>CAVWWV010000001.1:0-23283 GCA_963758825.1 uncultured Actinomycetota bacterium
GACGTCGACGACCTGGGCAGGCTGCGCATCGACACCGGTGACGACGTCTTGACGGTGTCGGCGGGCGATATCACCCATTTGCGCGGCTATCAGCCATAGAGTTTCCGATCGTGGGTTACCCGGATAACGTGCTGGCCGCCGACGAACGGGTGGTGCTGCACCGCCACCCCCACTGGAAACGGCTCATCGGCCCGGCGCTGGCGTTGATCATCGGCACGGCCGTCGCCGCGTTCGGCGCTGCGGTCGTCGAGAAACAGGACTGGGGCACCGCCAAGACCGTCGTCGAGCTGGTGATCCTCGCCGTGTGGCTGCTGATCGTCTGCTGGCTGACCGTCTGGCCGTTCCTCACCTGGCTGACGACGCATTTCGTCATCACCGACCGGCGGGTGATGTTCCGCCACGGCCTGCTCACCCGCACCGGCATCGACATTCCGCTGGCGCGGATCAACAGTGTCGAGTTCCGGCACGGATTGATCGACCGGATGGTGCGCACCGGCACTTTGATCATCGAGTCGGCGTCACAGGACCCGTTGGAGTTCAACGACATTCCGCAAGTGGAGCGCGTCCACTCGCTGCTATATCACGAAGTTTTCGACACACTCGGCGGCGAGGAGTCCGACAGCCGGTCACCCGGTAGGCGCTGACGACGTCGCGTCGGCTTCAGCGGAGTGACGTTCGACGCGTCGTGCTCGTGATGTTCATGCGCTTCCTCCATCGCCTCGGCGATGCCGCCCGCCGTCAAGGTGGACTCGACGGCCTTGTCGGGGGCGCGGCCGAACTCGTCGGGGAACACCCAGCGCCGGAACGCCCAGAACCGGAAGGCCATCTGCAGCAGGTTGCCGACGATGTAGGCGGAGACGAAGTCGGCGATGTTTTCGTTGGTCAACGACACGTCGGGGACGCGCAGCATCAGCACGTAGCTGGAGAACCACAGCGGTGCCATCGACAGCAGCACGCCGACCGCGCTGACGCCGAAGAACAGCAGCGCCTCGTGGTGGCGTTCGCGGCCGCCACGATTCTGGAAGCTCCACTCCCTGTTCAGGATGTAGGAGGCGATCACCGCGACGATGCCTGCGATGATCTTCGCCGTCACAGGCTTGGGCTCCAGCACCGTCAGCTTCAGCGTGTAGAAGACCGCCGAGTCGATGACGAAGGTGCTCGCGCCGACTATGGCGAACTTGATGAGCTCATGGTGCCGTTCGAAGTACGGGCGGATCGGGCGGGGCAGCCGCGCGATCGTGGCGTCGGTGAAGGACACGACAAGCGAGTGTACGGAAACAATGCACCTGACGCGCACCCGTGCAGGTCACGGCCGCGCACGCCATGACACCATTGACGGTGTGGCGACACCCAAAGTGACCATGATCGGCGGCGGACAGCTCGCCAGGATGACCCATCAGTCCGCTATCGCACTCGGTCAGGCGCTGCGTGTGCTCGCCGTCACAGCCGACGACCCCGCGGCACAGGTCACCCCGGACGTGGTGATCGGGTCGCACACCGACCTCGACGCGCTGCGCCGCGCGGCCGAAGGGTGCTCAGGCGTTCACCTTCGACCACGAACATGTGCCGACCGAGTTGCTCGACAAGCTGGTCGCCGAGGGCGTCAACGTGGCCCCGCCGCCCGAGGCGCTGATCCACGCCCAGGACAAGCTGGTGATGCGACGGCGGCTGGAGGCCATCGGGGCGCCGATCCCGCGCTACGCCGAGGTGACCGACCCCGCCGAGCTGGAGGCGTTCGCCAGGGTCAACCTTTCGTGCTGAAGACCGCGCGCGGCGGCTACGACGGCCGCGGTGTGCTGCTGGCCCGCGACATCGACGAGGCCAGGGACTTCGCCGCGCGCAACCTCGCCGAGGGAATTCCGGTTCTCGCAGAGGAACGCGTGGCGATGCGGCGGGAGCTGGCCGCGCTTGTGGCGCGGTCGCCGTACGGCCAGGGCGCGGCGTGGCCGGTCGTGGAGACCGTGCAGCGCGACGGGATATGCGTCGAGGTGATCGCGCCCGCGCAGGATCTCGACCCCGAGATCGCTAGCGCGGCAGGGCAGTTGGCATTGCGGCTGGCCGCCGAACTGGGCGTCGTCGGTCTGCTGGCGGTCGAGCTGTTCGAAACCGTCGACGGCGCACTGGTCGTCAATGAGCTGGCGATGCGCCCGCACAACTCCGGGCACTGGACGATGGACGGCTCGCGCACGAGTCAGTTCGAGCAGCACCTGCGCGCGGTGCTGGACTACCCGCTCGGCGACACCGGCCTGCTTGCTCCGGTCACGGTGATGGCCAATGTGCTTGGCGCCGAGGACAAACCGGCGATGGGCATGGACGAACGGCTGCACCATCTGTTCGGCCGCATCCCCGACGCGAAGGTGCACCTCTATGGCAAGGGCGAGCGTCCCGGCCGCAAGATCGGGCACGTGAACGTCGTCGGCGAAGACGTGCCGAAACTGCGTGAACGGGCCACGCGGGCGGCACACTGGTTGTCGCACGCGCAGTGGACCGACGGATGGGACGGACATGGCTGAGGAGAGCGCTGGCGAGGACAGGCCAGCGCTCGGGTCGGGCTGATCATGGGCAGCGACAGCGACTGGCCGGTGATGGAGGCCGCCGCGCATGCGCTGGCCGAGTTCGACATACCGTTCGAGGTCGGCGTCGTGTCCGCGCATCGCACCCCCGACCGCATGCTCGACTATGCGCGTACCGCTGCTGACCGGGGCATCGAGGTGATCATCGCAGGCGCAGGCGGAGCTGCGCATCTGCCGGGGATGGTCGCGTCGGCGACGGCGTTGCCGGTGATCGGTGTCCCCGTTCCGCTGGCCAAGCTCGACGGCCTTGATTCGCTGTTGTCGATCGTGCAGATGCCCGCCGGTGTTCCGGTGGCGACGGTGTCCATCGGTGGGGCCCGCAACGCCGGGCTGCTGGCCGTGCGCATCCTCGGTGCGACCGACGCCCAGCTGCGCAAGCGGATGGAGGCGTTCCAGGAGCAGCTCGGGGCGTCCGTGCTCGAGAAGGACGCCGCCCTCCGGGATCGGGTGCTCGGGGCCGACGGTAAAGTTACTGGCGAGTAGCGAGGAGTTTTCAATGGCTGGTAACCCTGATTTCGACGTGTTCAAGCTGCCGGAGGAGCACGACGAGCTGCGTGCGGTGCTGCGCGATCTGTGCGAGAAGGAGATCGCCCCGTACGCCGCGGACGTCGACGAGAAACCGCGCTTTCCCGATGAGGCGCTCAAGGCGCTCAACGAGTCCGGGTTCTCGGCGGTGCATGTGCCCGAGGAGTTCGACGGCCAGGGGGCGGACTCGGTGGCGACCTGCATCGTGATCGAGGAGGTGGCGCGCGTCTGCGCGTCGTCGTCGTTGATCCCCGCGGTCAACAAGCTGGGCACGATGGGGCTGATCCTGTCCGGCTCCGATGACCTCAAGAAGCAGGTGCTGCCGTCCATCGCCTCCGGCGAGGCGATGGCGTCGTACGCGCTCTCCGAGCGCGAAGCCGGCAGCGATGCGGCGGCGATGCGGACCCGCGCCCGTGAGGACGGCGACTCCTGGATCCTCAACGGCACGAAGGCCTGGATCACCAACGGCGGCAAGTCGAGCTGGTACACGGTGATGGCGTCCAGCGACCCGGACAAGGGCGCCAACGGCATCTCGGCGTTCATGGTGCACAAGGACGACGAGGGGTTCACCGTCGGGCCGAAGGAGCGCAAGCTCGGCATCAAGGGCTCGCCGACCACCGAGTTGTACTTCGAGAACTGCCGGATCCCAGGCGACCGCATCATCGGCGAGCCCGGCACCGGGTTCAAGACGGCGTTGCGCACGCTCGACCACACCCGGCCGACGATCGGCGCGCAGGCCGTCGGTATCGCCCAGGGTGCGCTGGACGCGGCGATCGAATACGTCAAGGAGCGCAAGCAGTTCGGCAAGTCCATCAGCGACTTCCAGGGCGTGCAGTTCATGCTGGCCGACATGGCGATGAAGGTGGAGGCCGCGCGGCTGATGGTGTACTCCGCCGCGGCGCGGGCCGAGCGCGGAGAGCCGGCGCTCGGCTTCATCTCATCGGCGTCGAAATGCTTTGCCTCCGACGTGGCCATGGAGGTCACCACCGACGCCGTGCAGCTGTTCGGCGGCGCGGGCTACACGCAGGACTTCCCGGTGGAACGGATGATGCGCGACGCCAAGATCACCCAGATCTACGAGGGCACCAACCAGATTCAGCGCGTGGTGATGTCGCGCGCGCTGCTGAAGTAGCCGCGAGACTGCTAGCTTCGCAGCTATCGGCAGCCGACTGGTCAGTAGGCGCCACTGCGGGTCAACACGGCCCGAACGGTCTTCATGATGATGATGAGATCGCTGATCATCGACCAGTTGTCGACGTACGAAAGGTCGAGTCGCACAGCCGATTTGTCCCATGCGCAGATCGGATCGGCCGCTGACCTGCCACAGCCCGGTGATGCCGGGCTCGCACGAGCAGCCGGCGCTGGACGTCGTCGTCGTAGGCGCTCGACCTCGCGCCGCAGCGGTGGCCGCGGCCCGACCACGCTCATCTCCTGTCGGAGCACGTTGATGAACTGCGGGAAGCTCGTCGATGCTGAAGCGGCGCAGTATCCTGACCCACCGGCGTCACCCGCGGGTCGTCGCTGCATCTTGAAGAGGACTGCGGCCATCGCTCTCGTTGAGCGCAGAGCAGGTTCTGCAACTCCTTGAGTCGGCGTCCGGCGACCATGGTGCGGAACTTGAGCATCGTGGAACGGTCTGCCCGTCGATGGCCGATGCGTTCGGCGGCAGTAGAAGACGGGGCCTCGGACTGGTGAGTTTGATCGCCACCGCCGGCGACGACGAACATCGGCATGACGAACAGCCAGCGCCGAACAAGGGCAAAACAGAAATCGAAGGCGCGCTTCTCGGAATCGGCTTCGCCCCGCGGTACTGTCGGCTTCTCGATGCGGATGCAGCGGATATCCCGACGATCGGCCGCATCATGAAGCCGTTGAGCCGGTCACGTCCATGACACCCGGGGAGACGACGAGGTCGATCGTTCAGCGGCCTCGAGATCCCAGAGGAGACGTCTGTATGCCCTTCGACTCCGAAATGTTCCGTTCCGGCGATCGCCACCGTGTCGGCTCCGCTGTCTTTGATGGCGGCGAGGGCGCGTACCTCGTCTCCGACGATGGGGATCTGCTGACCGTTGGCTTCGATTGTTTCGTCGCAAGGTTCGCCGTAGCCTGGTATCGCCACGCCGATCACCCGGTATCCGTCCTTGGATCGCCGCGTCATCTCGCGGGCTAACACCGAGACAGCGCGCCGGTCTCCGATGGCGAGGACATCGGTTTCATAGCGGCCGACTGGTGCGCTGTCGCGCGAGGTGCCTACGCCAAACGTTGCGGCCGACCAACAATCCGATGGTGCCAACCGGCAGCGCTACAGCCAGGTATCCGCGAGCCGGCTCGAGTTTGAAAAGCAATGACGTGATGGCGACGACGCCGAATGTCCAGAACGATGCCGTCACGACATAGCGGTACTCCTCAATGCCATTACCGATAATGCGGGGTGACCTTGTCCTGAAGATCGCAAGAGCCGCGAGCCATAACAGGATGAAGACGACTGAGTAAGCTGTCAGCCGCTTGCCGTAGCCAGTATCGGAGAGCAGCGGGTTGTCCGAAACGGACAAACTGTGCAAGCAGAACCGCCGAGACGATGACGACTACGTCGGTTAGCAGCAAACGCAATCTATACGGCGTCAGCCAATCGGCCCGAGACTGCACGGACCGATTAGTTTCGATCGCAACCACTCACTCTTCCCCCCTTCAAAGGCCCTGGAGGCGCTGCACGACGCGTTTTACAGCACCATCAGCAACTTTTCTCCCCTGCGCATAGCACCTCAGGCTCTGCGATGGACGGGCGTCCAGATATAGGGTTACCCGTGCGGCCAATTGTCTAACGAAGGAGTTTGCGCCACCGCCAGCTGGGTCGGTTGCTAGCCGACGGTCGGGTGCTTGGATGACTGCGGCGTGGGGTTGGACGTGGCGAGGAAGTGTTTCGAGTCTTGCCGACGCGCGCTTCTGCTGTTCGCGCGCGTCACGCAGGGCGTTGAAGCCGAGGACGAACATCACCATGGCGGTCAGCGCCCATAGGTTGCCGAACGCCCACTCGTACCCATGTGTGTCGGTGGTCTGGGACAGCCAGAAGACCGCGATCGCTACGGCCGGATAACCGGTAGTGATGAAGAAGCGCGCGGTGGTACTGGTCGACCAGCCGGGACGGCGCCGATTGCGGAGATGCCATGCGGCAAGAATTGCGACGGTGAGAATCGCGGTGAAAGCTGAGCCCATCCGCTCTCCCTTATTCGACAAACCGCTTAACTACCATAGTGCACGTCGTAGCTGGCTATGCGAAAGAGAATCGCGTAGATGGCGATAAATACAAAGCTAGACCCCCATACTGCTGCCCAGGTAAAAAGCAGCTGAGGATTTGCTGAAATAGCGACCATACTGTTGCGTATGCAAAGACATCGCCACTTGGGGACACTTCTGTGCGGCGTTGCAAGAAAAGTGGAGTAATTGCCACAGTCCCAGGTTGGCGGTGACGAGGTTTCATCCTCGCCGATCTCATCTTGTAGGCTTTGCTGTAGGATCGCTCATCTGTCGTGAAAATTCCTAGGCGATGCCACCTTACCAGGTGGTAGCACGGTCGTCGGCAATGGGTGCATCCGCGATGGTCGCGATACGCGCGGCACGTGCCGGCCGTCGATGCATGGTCGTCGAGAGACGTACCCGTCGCGTGCCCATCGCGGCGCGCGTGATCAACGCGGCGCGAGAGACACTGCGAATCCATTCGCGTGACGACGTGCGAGTGATACCATGACTGAGCGGTGCCCGCGTCGGGTAACGTGAACTCCTCGCCCGAGGGGATCAGCACTTGCGTCACCGGCGGGACGCCGTCCATGTCTTTGACGATCGCCAGCCGCGAACCGGCGAGACCACCGTCGGCTCATTCACTGTCACGATGTCGGGCCATCTTGTATCGCACTGCTTGAACGGCCGCGATGACGACGGCCAACACGGCAAGCAAATCGTGTGAGGTGATTCCATGGTTCGGACTGAGAACGATAAGGGTGCGTCCCTCTAACGACTTATTGACGAACGGCCAGAGAGCAGCGGATACAAGTACTGCCACAATCGAGAACCAATTCGGCTTCGCCAAACACCACGCAAGCGAAGCGAAAAGAGCATTCATCGCAAGCACGCTGTAAAAAAGCTGATGCGGATCGACTACTACCACCCATCAATCCTCCCCATCCAGCGGGCACGAGCGCAAAGCTAACAGCTGTGAGCACTCGGGGAAGCCTGCGTGTCGCAGCGACTCGTAGCCGGATCGGCGAACGGCCTGGTGTCATCCGAGCCGAAACGGCACGGTCGTGTCGTATGTCCACGTCGCCCACTACAGCGCTCGAGGTCACGCAGCAAAGCGCTACCCGCGGGTGGTCTTCTCCGTCTGCCTGCGGCGTTCCTGGCTCGCCGGATCCGGATTGGCCACCAGCACAAGCGAAGCACCCGCGGCGAGCACGGCCAGGAAGTTGGCGATCAGCTCGTCGGCGGTGTCCCAGCGGGCGGTCGACAGCACCCGGTCTTCTGCCGTGATGCCCTGCGCGGCAGCGGAATCGGCTGCCGCGGCGATGAGCTCGTCGGCTGAGCGGCCGTCCAGCGCCGGGCCTGGCGCCCGTTCACCGACCACCTGGTCGCCGTGCACCCGCACCGACGTCGCGTAGTCGGTCACCCCGATCGGCAGATCGGCGACCGGCTTGCCGAATGGGTCCAGGCTCAGCACCGCGATCTCTCCCGGCCCGACGGCGGCTTCCGCGTCGGCGAACCGGTCCTGTGTGCACAGCGCGATGTCGGCCTCGCCGGGACCGATGACGACCTCGGCCCCGATGTACCAGACGCCGAGCAGCACCGCCGCGGTCTGCCAGTGCGCAGGCAGCAGCACTGCGACCCGGGTGTCTGGTCCTGCGCCGAGTTCGTCGCGAAGAAGGTTGGCGGTCTTGGCCGCCCAGTTGAGAAGCGTGACCGTCGACAGCTCGATTCGTTCGCCGGACGCGTCGTCGTAGTAGGTGATGCGAGGGCCGACGGGATCCCGACGCAGGATCGGGTCGAGCAGTGCGGCGCTTACGGTCGTCAATTCACGCAGTCTGGGTTGTCCGAACCCGCGGTGATGATCGGTGACGGCGGGGGAGCGTCGTCCGTCGACTCGGTGGCCGCCGGATCGGCCGTCGCCAGCGTCGGGTCGGTGCCATCGAGACCGGCGCCCGGGCCGGTGTAGTCGCTGCCAAGCACCACCCGCACGACTCCCGGCGGCACGGACGGGTCAGCGGCGATCGGCAACCCGCCCAGCTGCCGGGCAATCGCCTGCGCGCCAAGGTCATCGGTCTTTTCGGCAAGCACCTGGCTGGTCTCCAGAACGCCTGCGTCGTGGTTGCCCACCGGTCCCGGCGCGAAGCCGTCGCTGGTGAGCACAGCCGACACCGCGGCGGCGAGGCCGTTGACGTCCGTGGCGTTCACCACCTCGGCGGCCGTCTTGGCCGGCGTGTAGGCGAGTTCCTCGGTCTTGCCTTGGTCCTGGTCCTGCAGCAGACCGTCCACCCACTCGCGCACCTGGTTGGCGTCTATCCGGACGACGCTCTGCATCCCGTCGTCGCTCCAGCCGTTCTCGTCGAGCACCGGGATGGTGGCGAACGCGACGTTGCCCGCAGCCAGCTTCTGCAGCTGCTCGGCGAACTGCATGACGTCCCAGCCGTCGGACAGCACCACCGACCGCTGCACCGCTTCCTGCAGGCGGTTGAGGGTGGCGGGGCTCGACAGCGTCTTGCCCGAGATGACCTGGTGGGCAAGGGAAGCCATCACGACCTGCTGGCGCACCACCCGGTCGAGATCACCGCGGGGCAGGTCGTGGCGCTGCCGCACGAAGCTCAGTGCCTGTGGGCCGTCCAGCTTCTGCCAGCCAGCGGGGAAATCGGCACCCGAAAGCGGTTCGTAGACAGCGTCTTTCAGACAGACGTTGACACCGCCGAGTGCGTCGGTGATCAACGCGAAGCCGAGCAGGCCGATCTCGGCGTAGTGGTCGACGGTGACGCCGGTGAGGTTGGCGACGGTCTTGATCAGTGCCTCGCGACCGGCCTCGGTGGCTTCGGGTTCTGCGACCGACGGGTCGACTCCCTGGTCCTCGACCAGCTTCTTCAGTTTCTCCAGGTGCACCGACCCGTAGACGCCGTTGATCTTCATCCTGCCGATGCCCGGCGCGTCGACGTAGGAGTCGCGCGGGATCGAGATGGCGGTCGCCGACTTCCCGTTGTTGGGGATGCGGACCAGGATGATCGTGTCGGTGTTGGTGGCCTCGTCGTCACCGGCCCGCAAGGTGGCCAGCTCCTCTTGCGACAGCGGGTTGCCGTGCGCGTCGGTGCGGCTGTCCATGCCGACCAGCAGGATGTCGATGGCGCCGTCCTCGCCGCCACCGCCGAGCGCGGCCGACGAGATGTGGTTGATGCCCGATTCGAAGGACCGGATCTTGCTCCACGCGACGCCGGTCCCGACCACGACCGTCGCTGCCACGATGACAGCGATGATCCGCAACACCCGCGATGGCATCAGGCCAGGCTACTTGGGTTCGGGGCGCAGACCCGGTAGCCGCTTCCGGCGTGCCAGACTCTGCTGGTGGCCGATCGGATCGTCATCACGGGCGCAGGTGGGCAGGTCGGGCGCTACCTGAGCGCCGAGGCCGGGCGAAAAGGCCTCGATGTGCTGGCCCTGACGTCGGCGCAGTGGGACATCACCGACGCAGACGCAGCCGAGCGGATCATCGAGCCGGGCGACATCGTGGTCAACTGCGCGGCATACACCGCAGTGGACGCCGCAGAAGCCGACCCGGAGCGCGCTCACGCCGTCAACGCGGCCGGACCCGGCGTCATCGCGCAGGCTTGTGCGACCGCGGGTGCGCGGATGATCCACATCTCCACCGACTACGTGTTCAGCGGGGCGTTCGACGGCGTGCCACGGCCCTATGACGTCGACGACGCCACCGGGCCGCTCAGCGTCTACGGCAAGACCAAGCTCGCCGGTGAGCGGGCGGTGCACGCGGCGCTGCCGGACGCCCACGTGGTGCGGACGGCGTGGGTGTACACCGGCGACGGCACGGACTTCGTCGGCACCATGCGCAGACTGGCGGCAGGCGGCGAGACCGTCGACATGGTCGTCGACCAGATCGGGTCCCCCACCTACGTCGCCGACCTCGTCACGGCGCTGTTGGAGATCGCCGGTCGACCGACGGCGCCGCCGCTGCTGCACATCGCCAACGACGGCGCGGCCAGCAGGTTCGAGCAGGCGCGCGCGGTGTTCGACGGCGTCGGAGCCGATCCTGACCGGGTGCGGCCGGTGTCCAGTGAGGATGCGCCTCGGCCCGCGGCGCGCCCGCCGTATTCAGCGCTTTCCGGTCGCGCCGCGACGGCTGCGGGCCTGGCGCCGTTGCGGCCGTGGCGTGAGGCGTTGGCCGAGGCGATCGGAAATTAACCGTCCCGCTACCCTCGACGCCGTGAGCGACGAGTGTGGTCGAGCGAGAATGGGTCTGTCGCGTGAGCGACGAATTGACAGTGGTGACGGTGACGTATTCACCGGGACCTCACCTCGGCAGGTTCCTCGCCACGTTGTCGCACGCCACCGAGCGGCCGGTGAGGGTGGTGATGGCCGACAACGGCTCGACCGACGGGAGCCCGGAGGAGGCGCTCGAGCGGTTCCCGAACACCCGACTGCTGCGCACCGGCGGGAACCTGGGCTACGGCACGGCGGTGAATCGGGCGGTCGCGGAGCTTCGCGCGGATTCCGCCGACCTGGATCTCTTCGTCGTCGCCAACCCCGACGTGCAATGGGGACCGGGCAGCATCGACGCGCTGCTGGAGGCGGCGGATCGCTGGCCGACGGCGGCCTCGCTCGGCCCGCTGATCCGCGACCCCGACGGTTCGGTCTACCCGTCGGCGCGGCACCAGCCCAGCATCATCCGCGGCGGCATGCACGCGGTGATCGGTCCGGTGTGGCGGTCCAATCCGTGGACGGCGGCCTACCGGCAGGACCGGCTCCAGCCCAGCGAACGTCCGGTCGGCTGGTTGTCGGGATCGTGTCTGTTGCTGCGCGGCGAGGCGTTCGATCAGGTCGGCGGCTTCGACGAGCGCTACTTCATGTATATGGAAGACGTCGACCTGGGAGATCGGCTCGTCAAGGCCGGCTGGCGCAATGTGTATGTTCCGGCGGCGGAGGTTTTGCACGACAAGGGTCATTCCACTGGTCGCGACCCCGCCCGCAACTTGGCCGCGCATCACAGGAGCACCTACACTTTCCTCGCTGATCGGCACAACAAGCGGTGGCAGGCGCCGCTGAGGTGGACGATGAGAGGCGCGCTCGAGGTGCGCTCGCGACTGGTGGTGAGAAGCAGTCGGCGAAAGGCGAAAGGACGGTAGCGTGGCGGATCCCGTCAATCCCGCGGCTGTCGATGCCGTCATCCTTGTCGGCGGCCAGGGCACAAGGCTGCGGCCGCTGACGCTGTCGGCGCCCAAGCCGATGCTGCCGACTGCCGGGCTGCCGTTCCTGACCCATCTGCTGTCCCGGATCGCGGCGGCGGGCATCGAGCACGTCGTGCTCGGCACCTCATACAAGGCGGGTGTGTTCGAGTCGGAGTTCGGTGACGGTTCCAAGCTGGGCCTTCAGATCGAATACGTCGTCGAAGACGACCCGTTGGGCACCGGCGGCGGGATCGCCAACGTCGCACACAAGCTGCGGCACGACACCGTGATGGTCTTCAACGGCGACGTGCTGTCGGGCGCCGACCTCGGCGCCTTGCTGGCCACCCATCATGACCACGGTGCCGATGTCACGTTGCATCTTGTCCGCGTCGGCGATCCGAGGGCGTTCGGTTGCGTGCCGACCAATGCCGACGGGGTCGTCACCGCGTTTCTGGAGAAGACCGAGGATCCGCCGACCGACCAGATCAACGCGGGCAGCTACGTGTTCAAGCGCGACGTGATCGAGCGCCTGCCGAAGGGCAGGCCGCTCTCGGTGGAACGCGAGGTCTTCCCGCAGCTGCTCGCCGACGGTGCCAAGGTGTGCGGATACGTCGACTCCACGTACTGGCGCGATATGGGCACGCCCGAAGACTTCGTCCGCGGCTCGTCGGATCTGGTTCGCGGCATCGCGCCGTCGCCGGCTCTGCAGGGCCATCGGGGGGAGTCGCTTGTGCACGACGGCGCCGCGGTGGCTCCCGGCGCGCTGCTGATCGGCGGGACGGTCGTGGGCAGGGGTGCCGAGATCGGCCCGGGCGCACGGCTGGACGGCGCGGTGATCTTCGACGGGGTGCGAATCGAGGCGGGATCGGTGATCGAACGGTCCATCATCGGCTTCGGCGCCCGCATCGGCCCGCGCGCGCTGATCCGCGACGGTGTGATCGGCGACGGTGCCGACATCGGTGCGCGCTGCGAGCTGCTGCGCGGCGCCAGGGTGTGGCCGGGGGTGGCCATCCCCGACGGCGGCATCCGCTACTCGACAGACGTCTGACCCGGTCCCGCGAAATAGCATCCCGGCTGCGATCTATCGGATATCACGACCCGGAATGCTATTTCGCGGAGGTTTTCCGCGCGCTGCGGCCGCCAGCTGTGCGAGCCCGAAGTCGGTGCCTTCCGGCAACGCGTCGAGCGGCCACCAGCGCAGGTCCAATGACTCGTCGCTGCAGACGATTTCGGCGTCGTCGGGAGCATGGGCGATGAACTGCATGTCGAGGTGACGGGTCGGCACACCCAGCGAGCACGTCACCGGATGCACGTGCAGCGCAGCGATATCCGTGTCGATCCTCAGCCCGGTTATGCCCGACTCCTCGGTCGCTTCCCGCAGCGCAGCAGCGACGATGTCGGGGTCGTCGTCCTCGCAGTGCCCGCCGAGCTGCAGCCAACGGCCGAACCGCGGATGCAGGGTCAGCAGGACCCGCGTCCCCGTGTGGTCGAGCACCAGCGCGGAGGCGGTGATGTGGCCGGGCACGCATTCCCTCGTGCACGCGTCCTCGCGGGCGAGCACAAATGACAACACCGCATAACGCAGCGCGTCCTGCGCGGGATCGGGTGGGGCCCACGTGGTGAGCGCCTCGATTGTGGACTGACGGAGCGTCACTTGCGCACCAGCAGGCCCTCGGTCGATGCCGGCCCGCGCGGTTCCAATGGCTCGGCGGGGTAGCCGATCGCGATGGCGCCCAACGGTTCCCAGTCGTCGGGCAGATCAAGCTCGGACCGAACCAGATCAGCGGCGAAGATCGTCGAGCCGATCCAGCAGCTGCCGACCCCGCGCACGGCGAGCGCGACGAGAAGCGCCTGAACGGCCGCGCCGACCGCGACGGTGAACATGGTGTGTTCGGCGGCGGTGCGTGCGGCGTCCGGGTAGCTGTGCGCACCGTCGGGGACCATGAACGGAATGACCAGTTCGGGTGCGTCGTAGAGGATCTGGCCGCGGCCGACCCGGCGTTCGACGGCGTCGGGCGCCTTGCCGTCGCCGCCGAGATCGGATCGCCACTTGTCCTTCATCCGATCCAGCAGCGCGATCTTGGCCGTCGCGTCTGCCATCCACACGAACCGCACCGGCCGGGTGTGGTGTGGCGCGGGCGCGGTCAGCGCTTCTGCAACGGCGGCTTCGATGAGTTCGGGCGCGACGGGCTCCGCGCTGAACCGCCGAACCGATCGGCGTAACAGCTGCGCCTGACCGCGACCCATCGCGAGCGCCTCCTCGGTGCCCAGCCAGAAAAGATCCTCTTCGCCGGGCCGCAGCAGAGTACGGGCGTTGGATCCGTCGTCGTGCAGTGTCAGTCCCCGCACCACCGCGACCGGGATCCCGGTCAGCTTGCCCTTCACCAGATCGGCGGCGGCGGCGATTTCGTCGGCGACCGCGACCTCGGTGACCACGAGCTCGTTGCCGTGGATGTCGTGCGCACCCGCGTACCCGTGCAACACCGTGAGACCCGCTGCGCCGATGGCGGCGTCGATCTGGCCGTTGCGCCAGGCGCGGCCCATGGTGTCGGTGACGACGATGCCGACGGTCACGCCGAGCCGGTCACGCAACCCCGCCCGTAACGCCGCGGCGCTGCCGTCGGGGTCGACGGGTAGCAGGGCAAGTTCGGTTGAGCCGACGTTGGAGCCGTCCACGCCCGCGGCGGCCTGGATGAGACCGAGGTTGTTCTCGGTGATCAGCGTCCGACCCTTGCGGGCAAGCACCCGCACCGCCTCCTGGTCGATCAGCTTGCGGCGCAGCGTATCCCGCTCTTCAGGATCTGCAGGCGCGGGCACGATACGGCCCTCGCACTTGGACAGCACCTTGCTCGTCACCACCACGACGTCGCCGTCCTGCAGCCACGGTGCGGCGGCGGCCAGCGCTGCGGCAAGGTCGTCGCCGGGGCGGAACTCGGGCAGGCCGGGCACGGGAAGCAGTTCGATGGCGGCGGCCGCTCCGTGCTCGGTCATGGCTTGACTCCCGCGAGATCGATTCCGGCGCGCACCATTTCGGCCGTCGTCGACGGATCGGTCATCAGCAGCGGCACCGACCGCACCTCGACACCGGCGATGTCGGCGTCGTCGCCCTCGTGCACAAGCCAGCCGTCGAGAATGCCGACGCCCGACCGTGATCCGTAATACCCGCCGACCGCTTCCGACGTGCTGGCCACGCCGATCACCTTGAGGCATTCGTCCGCCATGCCGCGCAACGGCTTTCCGGCGACGATGGGGGAGTAGCCGATGACGCGCGCCGAGGTCGAGCGCAGGGCGCCGCGGATTCCTGGTACGGCGAGGATGGAGCCGATGCTGACCACCGGGTTGGACGGTGCGATCAGCACGACGTCCGCCGACGCGATGGCGTCGGTGACCCCAGGCCCCGCGGTGGCCTTGTCGGCTCCGACGAAAGCGAAGCTGTGCGTCGGCACCTGCGCCCGGTACCTCACCCACCACTCCTGGAAGTGGATCGCCTTGCGGTCGCCGGTCTGGGGATCGGTGATGACGACGTGGGTTTCGCTGCGGTCATCGGAGGCGGGAAGCAGGGTCGCACCGGGGGACCAGCGATTGGACAACGCCGCCGTCACCTCCGACAGCGGGTAGCCGGCCCGCAGCATCTGGCTGCGGACCAGATGGGTGGCCAGGTCGCGATCCCCGAGCCCGAACCAATCCGGCTGCACGCCGTAGGCGGCGAGTTCCTCCTTGGCATGCCAGGTTTCATTGCGGTGGCCCCAGCCGCGTTCGGGGTCGATGCCGCCGCCGAGGGTGTACATGCATGTGTCGAGGTCCGGGCAGATCCGCACGCCGAACATCCATGCGTCATCGCCGACGTTGACGACCGCGGACAGCGAATGATCTTGTGATTCCTCGCGAGCGAACTGGCCCAGGCCGAGCAGGTGCTGCACGCCCAACAGGAATCGCGCACCGCCGACTCCGCCGACCAGAACGGTGACCTTCACACCGACCGAGACTAGGCGTTCGGTCACGAACAGGTCTCAGCAGCCAGGCGATATGAGGCTGTGACAGACACGCCGGAGCAGCGACGCGCCGAAATGAGATAACGAGATGGTATGAAAATCGGTTCTAGCGCTTGACCCCGGCAGCTAACAAGTGTGTAATCACACCAGTGTCATTTTTCGGTTGGCCGGCCGGTTCCGGTGTCGCAGACCGAGATTCGATCACATGTTCGAATTGAGTTGCCGCACATTTCGGTCGTGGGGCTTTCATAGCGGATCAGCGAGACTAAGTGTGAGGAGGGGAAGATGTCTTTTGAGCAGGTCGATTTCGGTCAGCACGCAGCATTCGACAATCGGGTACTCGGCTCCGTAGGCAATATCCCGCACACCAATACCGGGCCTGCGGCGTTCGAAGGGCTGGGGCGGCCCCAATTGAGTCTGGTACCTGAGCGTCCAGAACTCGATGCGATCGCGCCGGCAACGTCGGATGACGAATGGCAGGAGCGCGCGCTGTGCGCGCAAACCGACCCGGAGGCGTTCTTCCCCGAGAAGGGCGGCTCGACTCGGGAGGCCAAGCGCATCTGCCTGGGCTGCGAGGTGAAAGACGCCTGCCTGGATTACGCCCTGGCCCACGACGAGCGGTTCGGCATCTGGGGCGGCCTGTCCGAGCGGGAGCGTCGCCGCCTCAAGCGCGGCATCATCTGACGCTTGCGCTCACTCGTCGTCGATCGAAGGGTCGATGACCGAAGGCTCTACGCCCAGATACGTGGCGACCTGGGCCACCAATAGCTCATGTAGCAACTCAGCGAGTTCGACGGTGTCTTTCGCCCGTCGCTCAATCGGCTTGCGAAACAACACGATTCGCGCTCGAGTGGAATTCCCGCGGACATCGACGCCCGCCGGGATCAGCCGGGCCAGAGCGATCGGACCATCGGCCACCACCTCCGGCGGCCACTGCACACTCTCGGGGTCTTTCGGGGCCATCCGGGGGATCTCGTCGACGGCGACGTCGAGCGCATTCACCCGGTCCTGCCATCGCCGCTCGATCGGCTCGTAGGCCTCGAGCACCGCCATGTCGAACCGCTCGGCCCGGCTGCGCCAGCCCGGCACGGTAGAGGGAAGCAACGGACCGCGCATGTCACGGCCTCGGCGTGATCGCTCGGCCACGGGAAGAACTGTAACGGTTGGAAGTCGGCCCGCCGACCGCTGCGTGTCCCACGCCGTGGCGGGTTTGTCCCGCGATAGCCTCTCGTTCGTGAATGTTCCCCGTCGCTGCTGCCGGCCCGGGTGCCCGCACTATGCCGTCGCGACGCTGACGTTCGTCTACTCCGATTCCACCGCGGTGGTCGGCCCGCTGGCCACGGTCTCGGAGCCACATTCATGGGATCTGTGCGTGAGCCATGCGGGCCGGATCACCGCGCCCCGCGGCTGGGAGTTGGTCCGCCACGCGGGGCCGCTGCCGACGCATCCGGACGAGGACGATCTGATCGCGCTCGCCGAGGCCGTCCGGGAGGGCCGTGAGGCTCCGGTCAGCGGGATGGCCGCCGGTTTCACCGATCCGGTCACCGGCGTGCACGGTGGCGCGCTGATGGCGCCGCCCGCCCCACGACCCGAGTCGAACGGCCGCAAGCGCGGCCACCTGCGGGTGTTACCGGACCCGGCGGACTGACCGGAAGTAGTCGTCTCCGCGACGGATAGGCTGGCGCTATGTCCCGACCGGCCGCGGCAGTTCACCGCGTCATCAAGGCATATGACATTCGTGGCCTGGTCGGCGAAGAGATCGACGACGCCTTCGTCGCCGATGTCGGCGCGGCCTTTGCCCGGTTGATGCGCGACGAGGGCGCCCGACAGGTGGCGATCGGTTACGACATGCGGGCCAGCTCGCCGACACTGGCGGCTGCGTTCGCCGACGGCGCGACGTCGCAAGGCCTAGACGTCGTGCGGATCGGACTGGCCTCAACGGATCAGCTCTATTTCGCTTCTGGACTGTTGGACTGCCCCGGCGCAATGTTCACCGCGAGCCACAACCCGGCGGCCTACAACGGCATAAAGCTCTGTCGCGCAGGTGCCAAGCCTGTCGGCAAGGACACCGGGCTGTCGGCCATCAGCGACGACGTCATCGCCGGTGTGCCCGCCTTCGACGGGCCGGTCGGCGCGACGACGGACCGCGACGTGCTCGCCGACTACGGAGAGTTCCTTCGCTCGCTGGTCGACCTGACCGAACTGCGACCGTTGCGGGTCGCCGTCGACGCCGGGAACGGGATGGCAGGCCACACCGCACCCGCGGTCTTCGGTGCGCTTCCCTCGCTCGAGGTGCTGCCGCTGTATTTCGAACTCGACGGCACGTTCCCCAACCACGAGGCCAACCCGCTGGAGCCGGACAACCTCGTCGATCTGCAGAAGCACGTGACCGCCACCGGAGCCGACATCGGGCTCGCGTTCGACGGCGACGCCGACCGGTGTTTCGTCGTGGACGAATCGGGGCATCCGATCTCGCCGTCAGCGGTGACTGCCCTTGTCGCCGCGCGCGAGTTGAGCAGGGAGATCGGCGCAACGGTGATTCACAACCTGATCACCTCACGGGCGGTGCCCGAACTGGTCATCGAGCGGGGCGGGACCCCGGTGCGATCCCGCGTCGGGCATTCCTACATCAAGGGCTTGATGGCTGACACCGGCGCGATCTTCGGCGGTGAACACTCGGCGCACTACTACTTCCGCGACTTCTGGGGCGCGGACTCCGGGATGCTGGCCGCCCTTCACGTGTTGGCGGCGCTCGGTGAGCAGCGCAGGCCGCTGTCGGATTTGATGGCCGACTATCAGCGATACGTTGCCTCAGGCGAGATCAACTTCACCGTCGTCGACTCGCACACGTGCGTGGACTCGGTGCTCAAGTCGTTCGCCGACCGCATCCAATCGATCGACCACCTCGACGGGGTGACGGTCGACCTGGGCGACGGCAACTGGTTCAACCTGCGTACCTCCAACACCGAGCCGCTTCTGCGGCTGAACGTCGAGGGGCGCACCGCCGAGGACGTCGACGAGGTCGTCGAGCGGGTGGCCGCCGAGATCGCCGCGCAGACCGAGATGGCGCCATGATCGCGCCCCCCACAATCGACTTCGACGATGCCGAGGGGCTGCTGGCCGCCGACCGGGGCGGGCTGCTGCGCGGGGCCTCGATGGCCGGTGCCCAGGTGCGCGCGACCGCTGCAGCGGTCGCGGAAGGCGCGCTGGAGTCCGTCGCCGGTGACCCGCCGCGCACGGTGATCTGGGTTGCGGGCCGAGGCAACGCCGAGACGGCAGGCTCGATTCTGGCTGCGGCGCTTGGTGGTTCGGCCGCGGCGCCGATCGTCGTCTGCGCAGACGCGCCGCCGTGGATCGGTGCGTTGGACCTTCTCGTCGTCGCGGGCGACGATCCCGGTGACCCCTCTCTCGTCGGTGCGGCGGCAACCGCGGTGCGACGCGGCGCCAGGGTGGTCGTGGTAGCGCCGTACGACGGTCCGCTGCGCGACGCCACCGCGGGCCGCGCGGCCGTGCTCGAGCCACGACTGTGGGTGCCCGACGACTTCGGTCTGACCCGCTATCTGGCCGCAGGCGTCGCGGTGCTGCATGCGGTCGACCCGAGCCTGAGCGTGGATCTGAGCGCGCTCGCCGACGAACTCGACGCGGAGGCGTTGCGCAACAGCGCGGCTCGCGAACTGTTCACCAATCCCGCCAAGACGCTGGCCGACCGGATGGCCGGGCGCACCGTCGTGCTCACCGGTGACAACGCGGCCACGCTCGCGGTGGCCCGTCATGCCGGCGCGATCATGCTGCGGGTCGCGCACCAGGCGGTCGCCACCGTGGGACTGGCCGATGTGATCGTGGCCTTGCGCACAGGCCTTGGCGCGCAGTCCAACGCCGACCGCGAGGCCGCCCTGTTTCACGACGACGAGATCGACGGCCCGGTGCCGGAGCGCGCCCGGGTCTTCGCCATGACACTGCAGGACGAGCGCGCCGTGGTGACGGCACGCGTCGCGGGACTCGACGGCGTCGACATCGTCGGAGCCGAGGACGTGCCCGAGGTTGCCGACGCACCGGTCCGGTCGGGGCGTCCCGAGCAGCAACTGGCGATGTTGGCCGTCCGGTTCGAGATGGCGGCCACCTACCTGCGGCTGGTTCGAGGTTAGCCGGGTGAACCTGTTACGAGGAGCGCTGCGGACCTATGCTTGGGGCTCGCGCACTGCCATCGCCGAGTTCACCGGAAGGCCAAGTCCCACAGCGCATCCGGAGGCTGAGTTGTGGTTCGGCAGCCACCCCGGTGACCCGGCGTGGCTGGAGACCGACACCGGTGAGCTTTCGCTGTTGGATGCCGTGCGGTCCGATCCGGAGGGACAGCTGGGCGGGGCGGTCAGTCAACGCTTCGGCGACACGCTGCCGTTCCTGATGAAGGTGCTCGCCGCTGACGAACCGTTGTCCCTGCAGGCCCATCCGAGCGCCGAACAGGCCGTCGAGGGTTTCGAGCGGGAGGACCGGCTCGGTATTCCGGTGTCCTCGCCGATCCGCAACTACCGCGATCGCAGCCACAAACCGGAGCTGCTGGTGGCGTTGGGCACCTTCGAGGTGCTCGCCGGGTTCCGGCCCGCCGCGAAATCGGTCGAATTGATGCGTTCGCTTGCGGTTTCGGCTTTGGACCCGTTCGTGAACCTGCTGGCAGGCCAGCCGGACGCCGACGGTCTGCGCGCGCTGTTCACCACGTGGATCACCGCGCCGCAACCGGATCTCGACCTGCTGGTGCCCGCCGTGATCGACTGCGCGATCGACTATGTCCGCTCGGGCGAAAAGGAGTTCGCGGCGGAGGCACGGACGGTGCTCGAGTTGGGGGAGCGGTACCCCGGCGACGCGGGTGTGCTGGCCTCCCTGCTGCTGAACCGGTTGACGTTGCGTCCCGGCGAGGGCATCTATCTTCCCGCCGGGAATCTGCACACGTACCTGCACGGTGTCGGTATCGAGGTGATGGCCAACTCCGACAACGTCCTTCGCGGCGGCCTGACCCCCAAGCACGTCGACGTTCCTGAATTGCTGCGGGTGCTGGATTTCACGCCTGCCAGCGAGGCGGCGCTGCGCCCGACGACGTCGCAGGACGGAATGGAAACGGTCTATGAGACCGTTGCGCCGGAGTTCTCGGTGTCGGTGCTCGGCCTCGACGGAGACCTTCTCGGACACGAGGTCGACGCACCGTCGCGCCACGACGGCCCGCAGATTCTGCTGTGCACCGAGGGTTCGGCGGTTGTGCACGCCAAGTCCAGCGTGGTGACGCTGCAGCGGGGTGGCGCGGCGTGGGTGTCGGCCGACGACGGGCCCATCAGGCTCGTCGCCCAGCGTCCGACCAAGCTGTTCCGCGCGACCGTGGGCATCTGATGTCGGCCGAGGGCAGCACAAGGGCGATCCTGGCGGCCCTGCTCGCCAACGCGGGTATCGCCTTGGCGAAGTTCATCGGCTTCCTGATCACGGGCAGTTCGTCGATGCTGGCCGAGTCGGTGCACTCGGTCGCCGACACCAGCAATCAGGGTCTGCTGCTGCTCGGGCAGCGCCAGTCACGCAAGGAAGCCGACCCGCTGCATCAGTTCGGATACGGTCGCAGCCGCTACTTCTACTCGTTCGTGGTGGCGATGGTCCTGTTCACCCTCGGATCGGTATTCGCGCTGTACGAGGGCTACCACAAGATCTCCCATCCGGAGGAGCTCACCTCGCCGATCGTGGCGATCGTCATCCTGGTTGTGGCAATTGCACTGGAGGGCTACAGCTTTCGGACCGCGGTCAAGGAGTCGCGACCGTTGAAGGGCTCCGGCAGCTGGTGGCGGTTCATCCGCAACTCTCGTAACCCGGAGCTTCCGGTCGTCCTGCTCGAGGATTCGGGCGCGCTCGTCGGCCTGGCGTTCGCGCTGACCGGTGTCGGGCTGACGATGCTGACCGGAGAACCCGTTTGGGACGGCGTCGGCACCGTCGCGATCGGCTTGCTGCTCGGCGCCATCGCCATCGTCCTGATGATCGAGATGCACAGCCTGTTGATCGGTGAGGGCGCGACAAGGCGGGAGGATCGGGCGATCAGGGCGGCGATCGAGCGGACCGACAACATCGACCGTCTGATCCATCTGCGTACGCAATACCTCGGCCCTGAGGAATTGCTGGTCGGTGCGAAGATCGCGCTCGCACCATCCACCGACCTGGCCACGGTGGCGACCACCATCAATGCGGCAGAAGCGGCGATCCGCGAGGTGGTGCCCGCCGCGCAGGTTATCTACCTGGAACCAGATCTCGATGGTGCGCTGACCGGCTAGCGGCCCGCTTCTCGGCCAGGAACAGCCGCATGTTGTGCCCGATGGTCCGCCCGACCAACTTCATCGACGGGACCATGTAGAGACTGTCGAGCAGGCTGAACCGGCGCAGAAACCATTCTGCGAGAACGGGATCGGTCTCGGCCGCGCCGAGGAACTGATCGAAGAGGCCGCCCACCGGCCGGTACCACCAGGGCATCGGACCCGAGGCCCGATGAAGCACAAGGTCTCCGATCGCGTTCATCGTCCACACCGGGTACGTCGTCTTCGCCGTTGCGGCGTTGAACTCTCGGGCGAGATCGGCTCCGGGCGATTCCAGCGCCCGGCGCAGGTGGCCCGCCTGCAGCGAGGTCATCGTCATGCCCTGGCCGAAGGTGGGATTGAAGCTCGCCACCGCATCGCCGAAGGGCAGGATGCCGGCCGGAAAGCGGTCCATCTTGTGGTACCGGCGCCACTTGCTGGTCGGGTACTTGTGAAACGCCACGTCACCGATCGGCTCGCCCTTGCGAATGGCGGCGGCGATGTGCGCGGGCACCACATCGTCGGCCAGCGCACACATCTCGGCGAAGTTCTGTGGCGGCTCCACCTTGGCCACACCGAACGTGGTCAGGCCCCAGGTGCCGTCCTCGTAATAGAGCATGCCGAGGCCGCGCGGCTGCTCCCTGGAAGCGCCTGCGACAACCACCTTCTCGGTGATGAGCCCGTCCGGTATGCGCAGCTGGTGTGTGGCGTAGCTGACGCCGACATCGACGCTGTGCTCGGGAGGTCGGTCAAATCCCCACTGCTGCAACCAAACCGGCATGCGAGTTCCGCGGCCTGCGGTGTCGACGACGAGGTCGGCAGGCACCTGCTCGCCGGTGTCCAGGCCGACGCCGGTCACCCGCTGCCGGGCGGCGTCGAAGCTCGGCTCCGTGACGCCGGCACGAACGACGTCGACGTTGGGGATCGCGGTCGCCCTGCGCCGAATCTGCCATTCCAGGTGCGGGCGGCTCGGCACATATGCGGTGAACTCGTCGCGCAGCTGCCGCGTCGTCCCCAGGACGTGTCCGGCCCCGCCGAAGTGGATGCAGTCCGGCCGGTTCTCCAGGATCGGCACGCCTGCTGCGACCATG
This sequence comes from uncultured Actinomycetota bacterium, assembly GCA_963758825.1. Classification (GTDB taxonomy): domain Bacteria; phylum Actinomycetota; class Actinomycetes; order Mycobacteriales; family Mycobacteriaceae; genus Mycobacterium. Next base: position 22,919 of record CAVWWV010000001.1, read on the forward strand.
TCGTCGAGAAGCCCGGGAAAATGCGACTCGAGTTCCTGAGCCCCGCGCGCCATCAGCAGATGGACATGCCTGCCCTGCGGCACCGCGGCCCGGTTTGCCGGCTCGGCGGGCAACTCGTCGCGCTCGTACACCGTGACCCGGTCGAAGAAGTCGGAGAGCACCCGCGCCGCGCACATGCCCGCGATGCTCGCTCCGATCACGACCGCGTGATTCCCATTCCGCCCCATGGGCGCCGATGGTAGTGGGTACTCATCGGGCGCCGACCCGGCTTCGGGCGGCGTCACGAAAGGGTAAGGCGTATGGATCGCGTATTGCTGGGCCGACGAACCAAGTCCGTAGAGCAGTCCATCGAGGACACCGACGAG
>CAVWWV010000002.1:0-440197 GCA_963758825.1 uncultured Actinomycetota bacterium
CCTCTGCGAGTGAGGATCGTCAGGCCGGTCATGATCTCCCACGCGATGATCGAGTACACCGCACCGCGTTCCACCAGGCCGACGGGCAGAAGCCGAGATCCGTTCGCGCCGTCGATGATCAGCGCGACAAGACATCCAGCCCGACGACGCCGATGGCGACACTCACCAAGCGATAGCGGCGTGACGCACCGAGTCGACGACTGCCGAGTCCGGCGATGATCGCCGCGACGTTTCCGCCGACGATCGCCATCCCGGCGCCGATTATGTGCCAATGGGCGTGGCCGCTCGAGTCCACCGCACCGCTACGGAATGTGGCGACCACGATGTTCCCCACGGCGTTCGCGGCCGCCGCAAGGAGAAACGCCCGACCTGCCCATCCCTCCGTCGAGCAGGTGCGCGTCAGGACGACTGCCCCCGCGAGGAAGAGCACACCGTGGGTTGCGAACGCCCCGAAGTTCATGACGGCGGAGACGCCGAGATCGCTGATGTAGTCGGCGGTATAGCTGTATCCGGGCAATCGCGCGGCGGCGATCGCCTCACAGATCAGGTAGACAGCGGCGCCGACCAGCCAGAGCACTGCGGCCGCACGGGCGCCTAGCTGACCCACGATCCCTTTCGCATCACGCTCGTGCACGGCGAGTTCGGCGTCGAGCACCACGAGATCGGCGCTGGCCCCGGCGTCAGTTCTGCGGGCGGAAAACCCAGCGCCCGTGCAGGGTTGACCGAGGCCTGACGAACTGCGGCCATCACCGCGTCGTCGCGGGGCAATCCGCCATTGTGCACCGCGAATCGGAACTGGTGGTCCATCGTTGCGGTGCTGCCCGCGATGGTCTGCGTATCGGCGACCCGCGCCACCCCGCCGACGACATCAACGGCCAGCGGCCCAAGCCAGTACCGACCGTCGGACATGCCCGCCGCCGCCATCGAGTCGGTCACCAACGACACCCGGTCGACTCCGACGCTGCGGTAGACATGCCGATACAGGGCCGGATCGACGTGGACGCCGTCGGTGATCACTTCGACTGTCACCCTTGGGTCTTCGAGCAACGCGATGACCGGACCCGGCTCGCGGGTGTTGATCGGGCGCATCGCGTTGAACAGGTGTGTGCCGACCGTCGCGCCCGCATCGATCGCGGCCCGCGTCTGCTCATACGTGGCCTCGGTGTGGCCGACCGCGGCAGCCACCCCGGCGTCGACGATCTGTCGTATCGCCGCAAGGGCGCCGTCGCGTTCCGGTGCGATGGTGACCATGCGGATGGTGCCGTCGCCCGCTTCGAGAACACGGTCGATCTCGGCCGGGTCGGGGTCCCGCATCAGGGACGGCTGGTGCGCGCCGCACCGCTGCGTGGAGAGCCAGGGCCCTTCCAGGTGGATGCCGTCGATAACACCGGCGCGAACGTCTCGCGCCAGCGCGGCGACCTGGCGCAGAAGATCCTCGGGGCCTGCGGTGACCAGCGAGGCGACGAGTGTGGTGGTGCCGTGCCTGCGGTGAAACGCGACAGCCGTGGCCGTCTCGCCGCGTTCGGCAGACGAGAAGTTCGCCCCTCCCCCGCCATGCAGATGGGTGTCCACGAAGCCCGGCACCACCGTCACCGCGCCGAGTTCGCGGTCCGCGCCCTGCACACGGCCTGCGCCCAATGCGGATACAGTGCCTTCGGAAACCTCAATCCACCCGGGGCGCAACAGTTCTCGGCCGGTCAGCAGGGTGTCGGCGGTCATCAGCATGACGGCGACTCAGATGCCCTGCCAATTCGGCTTCGAGCGGTAGGTCTCGCGGTAGTAGTCCACCAGCTGGAGCCGACGGGCGGCGGCGTCGTCGAGCAGCACCGTGACATGCGGGTGATGCTGCAGGATGGTCGCGGGCCATAGGGCGCTCACCGCGCCCTCGACGAGATGGTGCACGGCTTCGGCCTTGTTCCGGCCGGTGGCCACCAGGATCACGTGCCGAGCTGCCATGATCGTCGCCAGACCCTGCGTCAGGCAGTGGGTGGGCACGGCGTCGATGTCACCGCCGAAGAAACGGGCGTTGTCGATCCGGGTCTGCCGGGTCAGCGTCTTGATCCGGGTGCGCGAAGCCAGCGATGAGCCCGGCTCGTTGAAGCCGATGTGCCCGTCGGTGCCGATGCCGAGGATCTGCAGATCGACACCGCCCGCTGCCTCGATCGCCTTCTCGTACGACGCGCACGCGGCAGGGATGTCGGAGGCAAGGCCGTCGGGTCCCTCGACGGCTCCGGGGGCGAAGTCCACGCGCGACACGAATACCTTCTCGATGACGGTCCGATACCGCTCGGGATGGTCTGCGGGCAGGCCGACATACTCGTCGAGGGTGAACCCGCGTGCCTGCCGAAACGAGATCGCGCCAGCGTCGCACCGGTCGGCGAGTTCGTCGTAGATCGCCAACGGCGACGAGCCGGTGGCCAGCCCGAGCACCGCGGCGGGCTTCTGGTTCAGAAGGGAGGCGATGGCGTCCGCTGCGACGCCGCCAATCTCCTTGGCGTCAGGCAGAACGATTACTTCCATCTATGTCGTCGCCGTGAAAAGTTCTGCGCCGGAAGCGATATCGGCCCCCTGCGCGACAGTGTCGGCCGGGGCGATATTGCCTGATTCCCGCTCGTCCATGACCACAACGGGGACAATCGGATTGAGCCCCTTGGCTTCGATGGCCGGGACGTCGTAGGTGATGATCAGCTGGCCCGCGGAGACGTCGTCGCCCTGGGTGGCGTGCGTGGTGAAGCCCTCGCCCTTCAGCGCGACGGTATCCAGACCGAGGTGGACCAGAACGCCGACGTTGTCCGGGGTCATGACGATGTACGCGTGCGGCATCAGCTTCAGGAGCTTGCCGCTGACCGGGGCGAGAGCCTCGACCAACTCGCGCGGGGGGTCGACCGCTGCCCCGTAGCCCACCATGCCCTGGGAGAACACCGGGTCGGGTACGTCCTCGAGCCGAACTGCGCGCCCCGCCACGGGGGTCAGGACCACTGTCTTGCTCACCCACCAAACAATACGAGTGTGGGTCGCAACACGGTCTCAACTTCGCGGGTTCTCGTCTAAGCTTCCGCTGGCGCTTCGACGGCAATGACGTTTGCGGCAGAGAAGGGTGACCGACGATGAGCGACGCGGCGAAACCTCAAGCGATCCAGCAAAAGTCAGGTTTGCGGATTCCGGGGTTTGGGCAGTTGCAGCGGCTCGGCAAGAGCCTGATGCTGCCGATTGCGGTGTTGCCCGCGGCGGGCATCCTGCTACGGCTGGGCCAACCCGACCTGTTGGCAGCATCAAGGCTCCGGTCATCGGGCCTTTCTTCCAGGCGATGAGCGCCGCGGGCGACGCACTGTTCTCCAATCTGCCGCTCCTGTTCGCCGTCGGCGTCGCCATCGGCTTCGCCAAGAAGGCCGACGGCTCCACTGCGCTCGCGGCCGTGGTCGGCTACCTGGTGGTGCAGGCGGTGTTCAAGACCATGTCGCCCGATCGTTCTCGCAGGCGAGGTGGACAAGGCCGGTGACCAGGCGCAGATCAACTACAGCGTGTTCGCCGGGCATCTTCGTCGGCTTGGTCACCGCGTGGCTGTTCGACCGATACCACACCATCCAGCTGCCGTCGTACCTCGGATTCTTCGGAGGCAGGCGGTTCGTCCCGATCGTCGTTTCGGTGGCATGCCTGTTCCTCGCGTTCGCGATGAGCTACTTCTATCCGATCTTCGACGCTGGGCTCACGGCGCTCGGCAAGTTCATCGGCGGCGCGGGCGCGCTCGGTGCGTTCGTCTACGGCTTCGCGAACCGCATGCTGATCCCACTCGGGCTGCACCACATCCCGAACTCCTATATCTGGTTCCTGTACGGCGACTATCAACCGCCGGAGGGCGGAAGAGGTGCGTCACCGGGGAACTGACCCGGTTCTGCCGCGGGCGACCCATCCGCCGGGCATTCTGACCTCCGGGTTCTATCCGATCCTGATGTTCGGGCTGCCTGCTGCGGCGCTGGCGATGATCCACGTGGCGAACAAGAAGCAGCGCAAGGTCGCGGTCGGCATCCTGTCGGCGGCGGCGCTGACGGCGTTCCTGACCGGCGTCACCGAACCGCTGGAGTTCGCGTTCATGTTCGTCGCGTTTCCGCTGTACGTCATCCATGCGGTGCTGACGGGACTGTCTCTGGCGATCGCGTACCTGCTCGACATCCACCTCGGCTTCTCGTTCTCCGCCGGGCTGATCGACCTCATTCTGTGCGGCGGCGCTCCGGCGGCGAAGAACATCCCGTTGCTCATCGGCATGGGCGTCGGTGTTCTTCTTCGTCTACTACTTCCTGTTCCGGTTCGCGATCACGAAGTGGAACATGCGGACTCCCGGTCGCGAGCCAGAGGACGAGTTCGAGGCCGAAGAGGAAGCCAACCTCGGTGAGGGCGCCGGGTCGGCGACCGCAGTGACAGCGCAGGTGGCGGCATGGCGACCGCGACCATGACCGCGCCCGTCGCCGACCGACAGCAAGGCCGAGCAGGTGATCTCGGCGTTCGGCGGGCGGGACAATCTGGTGAACGTGGATGCCTGCATCACGCGGCTTCGCGTCGAGGTGAACGACAAGGGCCAAGTCGATCAGGCGCGGCTGAAGAGCCTCGGCGCCGCAGGCGTCATCGAGGTCGGCAACAGCGTTCAGGCGGTCTTCGGCACCGACGCAGAGGCGCTGAAGAACGACATCAACGACATTCTCTAGAACGCTCGGCAACGGCCTGGGCAGGCGTCAGAGCACCGCGAAGAGCTCCAGCTGGATGTTGTCCGGATCGCGGAACACCACTGTCGCAAAAGGAAACGGCTCGTTTCCGGTCCGGATGCCGGAGTGCTCGATGGCCAGCTCGTCGAGCCACCCGGTCCACGCCTCCAGCTCGTCGCGACCGGCGACGTTGAAGCCCACGTGGTCCAGCCCGGTCTGAGCCTCGTCGAACGGCCCACCGTTGTTGCCGGTGTTGGTGTGCAGTCCGATCGCCAAACCCGAGCGTGGCTCGAGGAGCAACACGCCATAGCCGGTGTCCTCCCGTTCGTAGTGAGGAAACGTCATCGGCACGCGCTGGGCGCGAAACACCCGCTGATACCAGGCGGCGCTGGATTCGATGTCGCGGACGGTCACGGAGAAATGATGGATCCCAGTAATCGCTGGGGCCGGTCCCTCGGTCACGTGCAAGATGGTGCCATGACCAACGACTCATCGGCCGCAATCCGGCAAGAGCGCCGCGACTGGATGGTCAAACACCGCGACATATACCTGCAATCAGGTGGCACACAGGGCCACGTCGAGGATCTCTCCGACGTCGGCGGCCACAATTTCACGACGCACTGCCTGATCAAGGTGCGGGGACGCAAATCCGGGACGACGCGCATCGTTCCGCTCATCTACGGCGACATCGGCGGAGAAATCGTCGTCGTCGCCTCGAAGGGCGGGGCCGACCGGCATCCGGACTGGTACCTGAACCTCCGCGCCGACGAACACGTCGACGTCCAGATCGCCACCCAGGCCTTCCGAGCGACCTGGCGTGAGCCTGAAGACGTTGAGCGGCATAAGGTCTGGGACTTCATGGCCGGCGTCTACCCGCCGTACATCACCTATCAGAGGTCGACCGCGCGGCACATTCCGGTGATCATGATGACGCCCGTCACAACCATAGACGTCTTCGGAATGTCTGACCTGCAGTCCTAGTAGACGGGACGATTTCCCGACACCAGGAAGCCGGTGTAGGACGTGAAGAACCGGCCGGCGGTGTCGGCGGCTCGCAACTCGCCCATCCAGCGGTCGGCGTCGGCACGGCTGATGGTCCCGGCGTGAACCAGGCCCTCGGCCGTCGCGAAGAAACTGAAGACACGGTCGGCGACGCCCAGGTCGCTCGAGACGAGAGTCTTCGGATGCGTGACGACGCCGCCGAGCCCGGCGTCGAGGAACAGCGGCACCAGCCGGCGGCCGATCCAACCCGACGGAAAGCGATCGCACCACGCGTTGAGAATCGCGCGTGTCAGCGCCCGATCCGTGGCGTCGATCGTCAGTGTCTCCCAGTCGTTGTCGAACGCGACCAGCACACCACCGGGACGAAGCACCCGGACCATCTCGCGGATCGCTGCTGCGGGATCGGCGATGTGCTGCAGAACCCGGTCTATCCGACAGCCGTCGAAAGTCGCGTCCTCGTAAGGCAATTGAGTCGCATCGGCGTTCTCGAAAGACAGTCCTGCGATATCGCCGTGGCGCTGACGTGCCGCATCGACCATCGCTTGACTGCCGTCGACGGCGACCACCGATCCACCCGGCGCGACGCGCTTCGCCAGCGTCGCGGCGTCGTCCCCGAGCCCGCATCCGACCTCGAGAAGCCTGCTGCCCGGTCCGCGGCGCCAGCAGGTCATAGCTTTCGCGTTTGCACTCGGCGAAGAACGGGAGTGAGTCGATCAGTGTCAGGCAGTTGGCGAACATTTCGAAATCCGAAGCGGCATCGACGCTCTGGAATCCCGAAGCGAGGTCGTCGGCCATCACCGCTACGGCGAGCTTTCTGCTAGTTGCATCCGCCGGCATTGACCCACCGGCCGTTGTAGCTGACGCAACCCGTGGCATTCGGTGGCGGCGGCGGGTCATAGGGCATCGGCGCGTAGTAGGCCGGCGGCGGAACATACGGTGCGACCGCGTCCGCGATATTGGCGCAGCCACCCACCGATACGCGACGGCCGACGCTGGCGCACACGTCGGCGTTGGCGACTCCCGGGGGTGTGGATCACGACGATCGCGCCCGGGATCGCGGCGAACGCCATCAGAGGTCGCCGCCATGGCCGTACGTGTGCTCGTCCAGATACTCATGGGTGTACTCCTTACCCGCCCAGTACCGGCGCAGGGGCGTCGCAGCGAGTTCGTAAGTCGGTCAGCGGTTGGCGAATCCCGGTGATCTCGGATTCGGTCTGGGGATGGGCGTCCATATAGGTCTGGACGTCGGCGCGAAGCTCCTCGTTCGGTAGCCCACGCAGGCTGGTGAAGAAATCGTTCACCTCCGGGTGGGAGAACAGATAGCCGGACATCGCCGTCCCCACGGCGCCCGACACCTGCGCCAGATCGCCTGCCGAGCACCCGGGCGGAGCCGGTGGTGGCGGTTCGGCGGACGCTGTCGAGGCCATGCCGAACAACAGCGCACCGGCCGTCGCTCCTGTACCTATGACACTACCAATGCTCGCCGCTGGTTTGGCCTGACTGCAACATGCGTTCGCTCCTCAATCGTGTGCTGAGACGTCTGCCGCCCACGCAACCACAGCGAAGCGGAATATTGCCGCGAATGACTATTTCGACGGATCCTTCGGCACCGGGCCGGTGAGATAGTGCGTCAGAACGGGTTTCAGCCAGCCGGCCAGCGTCTCGTCGTCCATGGCGACCAGCGGTGGGATCCCGATGATGTAGCGCGCAACGGCGATACCGAGCAGCTGCGCGCCGATGAGGGCGGCCCGTTCGGCGGGCCGGTCGATCGCCACGTCGGCCAGTGCGGGCGCGACCTGCCGGGCGAAGACGTCGAGCAGCGCATCGGCCGCGGCTCGGCTCGACGACGCGGCACGCAGCAGCGGGAGGAACGGCCCGTCTGGCCCCACACTTCGACGAAGAGGGGCAGCATGACCTCGGCGACATCCTGCGGCGCGACACCGGACAGGTCCGGAGGCGAGATGTCGAGGCGCGACACCGCCCCGAACAATCCGTCCTTGTTGCCGAAATAGTGCATCACCAGCGCCGGGTCGACGCCCGCCGCCGAAGCCACCGACCGGATCGTCGTCTTTTCGAAACCGCTCTGGCCGAACTGCATCCGTGCCGCGGCCAGGATGGCGGCCTTGGTGGCGGCCGGGTCCCGTGTCCTCGAAGCCATCAAGCCCAGTGTATTCAACAGTTGTTGACAAGTGTGGGACGCGAGCATATCGTCAGTTCAACAAGCGTTGAACTGAGGAGCCGCCATGACTGTCACCGCGATTCAGATCGGACTGCACCCGGACGCCGTCGACTTCGAGTCGGCAGACTTCTCCCAGTTCAAAGGCCTGACGAAAGACGGCTTGACCAAGGCGAACAGCAACAACGTCGCAGGCCTGCGCGCCGCGGGCTACGAGGTCGACAACTGCCTGATCGGCACGGGTGAAGCGGGCGCGGAGAAGGCGCGTGCGTGGCTGGCGACGAAGTCCTATGACGCCGTCCTCATCGGTGCAGGCGTCCGCCTTGTCGCCGCCAACACCTTGCTGTTCGAGGCAATCGTGAACGCCGCGCACGCCTTCAATCCCGGTTGCCGATTCGTGTTCAACTACTCGGCCACCTCGACACCGGACGACATCCGCCGCTGGTATCCCAACCCGGCCGACGCGACGCCGGCGGTGTGACCATGACCGACCCCATGCGCGTCGACGTCCTTGTCGTCGGCGCCGGGCCCGCAGGGTTGACCGCGGCAGGCGACCTGGCCAGGTGTGGCCGCTCGGTGACCGTCCTCGAACGCTGGCCCGAGATGAACCCGTCCAGCCGCGCGTTCGCCACGATGGCGCGGACCCTGGAAGTCCTGGATGCCCGCGGGTTGGTCGATGATGTTCTGGCGAACGCGCATCGGGCGCCGGGCGTTTCCATCTTCGCAGGCGCGCGAATCGACCTGACGCATCTGCGTTCGGCGTACCGGTTCGTCGCGGTGACACCGCAAACCAACGTCGACAGGGTTCTGGCGGATTATGCGACCAGCCGAGGGTGCGGACATCCGCCGGGGTGTCGAAGTCGTTGCCCTCGAACAGGATTCCGATGGCGTGACGGTCACGGCGCGGGCGAAGGACGACGACGATCCGCGGCACCACCAGACATGGCACGCGAAATACGTGATCGGCGCAGACGGCGCACACAGCACCGTGCGTGATCTCCTCGGCGTGGAATTCCCCGGCAAGACGATCCTGTCTTCGGTGGTGCTGGCCGACATATTGCTCGCCGACGGGCCGACCAGTGGCGAGCTCACGCTCGGCAGCACGTCCGATGTGATCGGGTTTCTCGCACCGTACGACCGGCGCGACGGCGACGGCGCGTGGTACCGGGCGATGGTGTGGGACCGCCACCACCAAGTGTCCGACACCGAGCCGGCGTCGGCCGCCGAGGTGATCGATGTGCTCACCCGCGCGATGGGACGCGATCTCGGCGTGCGCGAGGTCGGCTGGTTGTCGCGGTTCCACTGCGACGAACGCCAGGTGACCGAGTACCGGCACGGCCGAGTGTTTCTCGCGGGCGACGCCGCGCACGTGCACTCGCCAATGGGCGGCCAGGGCATGAACACCGGGATACAGGACGCCGTCAACCTGGCGTGGAAACTCGACGCGGTGCTCAGCGGCGCCCAAGACGACGTCCTCGACACCTACCAGAGCGAGCGTCACCCCATCGGTAAACGGGTTCTGCGGCAAAGCGGTTTGATGGCCCGCGGTGTGACACTGCATCCCCGGATCGGTCGGGCAGTACGGAACCTGATCGCGCCGAGACTGCTGCGGATGCCCCGGGTTCGCGACGCGGTGGCAGGCAGCTTCGCGGGAACCGAGTTGCGATACGCACACGGGCCAGGAGACAGCCCGCTCGTCGGCACCAGGGCCACGGAGATCCCCCTCGTCGAAGGACCTCTGACGCATCTGCAGCGGTCCGCGGGGTTCGTCCTCATCCGCGAACACGGCGCGGCACCGGGCGACGTCCCAGGGGTCGTCGAAGCTGAGCGCACCGATGCCGGGCCCGCCGTTCTCGTCCGACCCGATGGCTACATCGCCTGGGCCGGCGCATCTTCGGACAGCGGCACGATGAGCAGCGTGCTGAGCCGGTGGACCGGACTCAGCCGTCGACCGCCATGTGCATCGCCGCGCGGTGGCTGAACAACAACGACGCACCGATCGGGTTACCACCACCCGGATACGTCGTGCCCGACACGGCGGCCATCGTGTTCCCAGCCGCGTAGAGGCCCGGAATGGGCCGATCGTCGCCGTCGAGGACACGCGCGTGCACATCGGTACGCAACCCGCCCTTGGTGCCGAGATCCGATATCCCGAACGCCGCAGCGCGATAGGGCGGCGTGTCGATCGGCACGAGCGGAGATGCGCCGCCGGTGAACGCCCTGTCGAACGACTCTCGGCCCCGGCCGAAGTCCTCGTCATCGTCACGCCCGGCCAGCTCATTGAAGCGGCGCACCGTGTTGACGAGATTGCCTGGCGGGACATCGATCTGGTGCGCGAGTTCGGCCAGCGAGTCCGCTTCCCGCCACAGCCCCGCGGACACATACTCAGCCGTCGGCGAGAACGACACGTTGGGCGCCATCACCGGTGGCTGCTCTCCGTCCCGGCTGTCGTAGACCATCCAATAGCGCGGCCCGACACGGCCTTCGCGCATGGCCCGCAATGATCTCGCGGCCCGCCCTGTCGTAGGCGGCGGACTCGTTGACGAACCGGCGTCCGGCGCCGTCGACGAAAATCCCACCGGTGAAACACAGCGCGAAGGCGGCCCGGCCGTCGGGGTGAACCAACCCAGGCGACCACCACGCCTGGTCCATCAGGTCGGTGCTCGCGCCGACGGCGATCGCCGCGCGGTGCGCGAGGCCGACGTTGCCCGGCGATCCCATGGTGTCCAATGCCGCTCCCGGAACGCCGAATTCGGCCCGCATGGCATCGTTCTGTTCGAACCCGCCCGCGGCGAGCAGCACCCCGCGCCGCGTCCGGATCACCCTTCTCGCGCCGTCGGTCTCGACCACGGCACCGGCGACGCGGCCGTCGTCGACGATCAACTCGACCAGGCTCGTGTTCAAATGCGCTGCGACCGCCGGATTGTCGGCCATCGCCCAGAGGAAGCGGCCGATCACGGCGCGGCCGCCGGTGAGCAGATCGGGCCGCGGCGCCCCGAGGCGTTCATGGTCCAGCGGTCCACGAACCAGCCCCTGGAAGCGGCCGAGGCGGTCGTCGGGCACCGCCTTCGAGACGATGTGCCGCATCCCGTCGTTGCGGGCGCCGACCGCGCAGCTGTAGTAGTCCGGCCACGGCAGGATCTTGAACCCGAAGTGCTCGTCGCGCTCGAGGTATTCGATCAGCGCCGCACCGCCGCGAACGTAGGTCTCCTGCAATTCGGCTGGGGTGCGGTCCCCCACGACGCTGCGGTAGTAGCGCAACGCCTCCTCGATGGTGTCGTCGACTCCCGCGCGGACGAGCACGGGATTGCACGGGAACCACATTCCGCCGCCGCCGGAGTAGGCGAATGTCCCACCGAACTGATCGGTGGCCTCGACGAGGGTGACCGAGAGTCCCTCGCGCGCAGCGGTGTAGGCGCCCGCGATGCCGCCTCCGGATCCGGCGACGAGTACGTCGACCGTCTCGTCGGGCGCGTTCAGGTCCTCGACCGGTTGACGAAGCGATCCTCACGCGGCGAGAACAGCCAGCCGCGAGCAGCGATGCGTCATTGATGCGCGGGACACCGTCCGGCGAGCCGGACAGCCTCATCTGGTCGTCACCGGTCATATCGCCGGACCCTACGCGGCGTGCGGAAGAATCGCGTTCAGCATGACCGATGACGACGGCATCCCCGCCACCTCCCGACGACGCCACATCGTGCGGCTCGCTGTCTTCGCGGCGTTCCTGCTCGCGCTGTTCTATCTGGTGGCGGTCGCGCGGGTGGTGGACGTGGACGACGTGCGGCGCACGGTGGCGGCCACCGGTCCCGCCGCGCCGCTGACGTACGTCGTGGTGTCGGCGGCGCTCGGCGCAATCTTCGTGCCCGGACCGCTTCTGGCTGCGGGCAGCGGTGTGTTGTTCGGGCCCGTTCTCGGCTTGTTCGTCACCCTGGGTGCGACAGTAGGCACCGCGATCATCACCGGCCTGATCGGCAGACGGGCCGGCAGGTACAGCGCACGAGAGCTCCTTGGGCCCCAGCGCGCCGACCGGCTGGATCAGCTCATCCAGCGGCGCGGACTGTGGGCGGTCGTCGGCCAACGATTCATCCCCGGCGTCTCGGACGCGCTCGCTTCATATGCATTCGGAGCGTTCGGCGTACCGCTGTGGCAGATGGCCGCCGGCGCGTTCATCGGATCGGTGCCGCGGGCGTTCGTCTACACCTCGCTGGGTGCCTCGATCGGGGACCTGTCATCGCCACTCGCCTATGTGGCCATCGCCATCTGGTGTGTGACGGCGGTCGCCGGGGCGTTCGCCACCCATCGCGGCTACCGGCATTGGCGTGGGCGTCATCGAGACCCGGTCCAAGGACCGGGTACTGTCCCACCAACGAAGGGTGACCTAACACCCGAGAGCGAAGGGCAGTGACAATGGCTGGTCGACCGACGGACGCCTCCGGACTGCGCCTCCTCGTGGTCGGCGCCTCCTCAGGTATCGGCCACGCGGTCGCCGAAAGCGCCGCCGAACTCGGTGCCAAGGTGGCGGTGGCGGCGCGGCGGATGGATCTGCTGACCAAGCTGGCCGACACTGTCGGCGGCACCGCATTCGAACTGGACGTCGAGGACGCGCCTGCGATCAGCAAGGTCGTCGGCGATGCCGCCGCGACGCTGGGCGGCCTCGACGCCGTGGTGTTCACCAGCACGGTGGTGCCCTTCGCGCAGATCGAGGACACCGACGTCACCACCTGGGTCCATGCGTTTTCGGTCAACGCGGTCGGCGCCAACAACGTGCTGCGGGCCGCGCTCCCGCACCTCTCGGAGAACGGCGTGGTGCTGATCGCGTCGAGTCACGATGTCGGCCGACCCCGCGCGGGCGTCTCCGCCTACAGCGCAAGCAAGGCCGCGCTGGACGAGATCTTGCACTCCTGGCGCAGTGAGCACCCAGAACTGTCCATCGTGCGCGTCGGGATCGGTCCGACCGCAGATACCGAGATTCTGCGCGGCGCGGACCGGGACCTTTTGTCGCTGCTCTTCCGGTCGTGGGTCGAGCACGGCCAGCTGCCCGCGCAGATGTCGACGTTGACCGACGTCGCCAACACGCTGGTGTCGCTGGTCATCACGGCCCATGCGAATCCGAGTGTGGTGCCCGAAATCGTCCAGTTGTCGCCGCGCATCAGACCAACAACCTGAGTTTAGTTCACAAAACTCAGGTATACACTGGGCCGATGACCGGCACCGAGATTCCGTTCCACGGCGTGCGTATGCGATACGACAGTGCGAAGAGTTTCGACGATGTCGTCGCCGCCCTGCTCGACGATGTCGGCGACAAGCCGGTGCCGATCGACGACTTCGCGGCGCGGTTCGCCACCTGGGAAGCCTATGAGCGAGAAGTGCAATCGCACGTCGGCTCGAGCGGATTCATGTTGTTCGCCACGCTCGATCACGGCGCGTGGATCAAGAAAACGGGCATCGAACGGAAGCTGCTGCGGGTGGTGATCGGAAACCCGCTGATCGCGATCACGATGCTGCGACACGATGTGACCGCAGGCCTGTTTGCGCCCGTCGAACTCCTGATCGCCGAGGAGCAAGCCGACCGAAGCTCCCTGACGTATGTCGTGCCGTCGTCGCTGATGGTGGTCGAGGAGAACGAGCCGCTGCGCGCGGCCGCCGTGGCGCTGGACGCCAAGCTCGCGGCGCTCGCGGCGAAAGTGACCTCCGCCTAGTCTCCCTGCGGGCTCGCGGACTCCACCGAGGCCACGTCGGTGAGGCCACTGATCTTCAGCACCGGCATCAGGATCGGATTGGCCATCAGGTGAATGTCGTTGGCGTGGGCGAACAGCACATTGATGCCGCCACTGTCCAGATATTCCACGCCGCTGAGGTCGACGGTCACGGTCGCGCCATCACGCTGCCCGCACGCCTCCTCGACGGCCGCGGCGAACGCGTCGATATTGGTCAGGTCGATCTCGCCGGCGGCGGTCACCACCGACGCGCCGTCCTCGCGCCGGTCGGCGGTGATGGTCAGCCGCGTGGCCATCACGCGATCCTTGCGTGCATCTGCACCGTCGTGCCGCTGGCGAGGGGCTTGATCGTGACGTCCTGCATCAGAGCACGCATCAGAGAGATGCCGCGTCCCCGATGCGCTGCCTTGACCGGCTGCTTCCACGACCCGGCATCGATCACCGTCACCTGCAGCCGGTCGGCCAGTGCCGTCGCGCGCAGGCTGATGGTGCCTTCGGTGTGATGCCGGTGGCCGTGCTCGATGGCATTGGCAAGGGCTTCGCCCGCCGCGATCAACACCGCCAGCGTCTGATCTTCGTCCACGCCGGCCCGGCCGAGCCAGTCCTTCAGAGCGGCGCGGGTATCGGCGAGATAGCTTGCCTCGGCGGGAAATTCGACGTCGAGCGGGACGGGTTGGCGATAGAGGAGGAGCGCGACATCGTCTTGATAGCCGCCGCTGGGCGCCAGCCGCGACATGACCTCCCTTGCCAGATCGTCGAGGCCGGTGTCGCGCTTTTCCTGCACGAGATCCGCGGCGCGCGCGATACCGGCGTCGAGGGCTTCCCGACGACGCTCCACCAGGCCGTCGGTGTACAGCAGCAGGGTCGACCGAGGCGGCAGCGTCTCGCGGTGCTTCGGGCCGAGACGGGTCGAAGGACAGCCCGAGCGGTGTGGCGCGGGCGCCGTCGAGCAGGCGTGTGGTGCCGTCGCCGTGCACCATGATCGGTGGCGGATGCCCGGCGCTGGAGTACACCAGCTCGCCGGTGTCTGGATTCAGCACCGCGCAGAAGGCCGTGGTGCAGCGCGCACCGGGAAGCCGGGCGGCGAAGTGGTCCAGCGCAGTCAGCGCGGCACTCGGATTCGGTTTCTCCAAAAGCAATGCGCGACAAGCACTTCGCAACTGACCCATGACGGTCGCCGCGGCCAGGCCGTGGCCGACGCAGTCGCCGACGATCAACGCGATCCGCCCGTCATCCAGATCCACGATGTCGTACCAGTCACCGCCGACCTGAAGCGGACGGGTGGCGGGCTGGTAGCGCACCGCGAACCCGCTCGGCAGCTGGGCCGGCCCGAGGATCGCGTTCTGCAACGCCAACGCCGTTTCCCGTTGCTGGTCGAGTTGATGGACCCGCTGCAGACCCTGTGCCAGCCGCCCGCCGAGCAACGTGAGCAGCGTCTTGTCCTCAGCGGTGAACGGCCGCCGCTCGACAAGCTCGATGTGCACCACCAGCACACCCCGCGGGTGTTGTAATGCAATGGCGGCGGTGCCCGGCCGCGTGGTGTCCGGGATCAGCAGCGCGCCTTCCCCCATCGTCCTGATCATCTGCTTGGTGTCCGGCGGCAGGTCGGCCCAGCCGGCCGGCTCACCCACCCAGATGATTTGGGGTGCAACGAGATCGGAAATCTCGCTCACCCAGGTGGCGGCAAGTACGCGGCGCGCTTGCCACAGCCCGCGAAATTCAGCGGCCGCCGCTCGGACAGCGTCGTCGAGCGTGTCGGCCTGCGAGAGCTGTTCGTTGAGTGAGGCAAGCGCACTCTCGCGTTGCACGGTGTAGTGCTCGGCGGTGACATCGCGGAATGTGCCGACCATGACCCGGTGGCCGGTCTCGGGATCCTCGGCATGATTGAACGTCACGGTCACCCACAGGCGATGGCCGTCACGGTGATTCACCGGAATCGTGAAGCTGCCGTGGCCTTCGTCCAGCAGTTCGGCGAAGGCCTCCTCGACCTGCCTACGAGAGTCGGGATCAGTGTCGGCGGACGGCCACCACGGGAAAACCGGTTCGTAGGGCAGGCCCTCCGGGCCGTAGCCCATGATGTCGGTGAACGAGGCGTTGATCTCGATGATTGCACCCTGCTCGTTGCAGATGAAGAACCCTTCCTGCAGCGAGTCGACCAGGGCCGTGCGCCAGCGGGCATGGTGATTGCGCAGCCTGGCCAACTCGATGTTGGCCCGGACCCGGGCCAGGAGCTCGGCGGCCGCAAACGGTTTGACGAGATAGTCGTCGGCGCCGGCCTGCAGCCCCTCTATCGATGCCTCCTGTCCGGCGCGGGCCGACAACAGCACCACGGGCACAACGGCGGTGCGCGGATCGGCTCGCAGCGCCGCCACCAACTCCAGTCCGTCCAGCCGGGGCATCATCACGTCGCTGACGACCAGGTCGGGCACGACAGCGCGAATCGACTCGAGGGCCTGTTGACCATCGGTCACCGCCTCCACGCTGTAGCCGGCACCGCGTAGCAAACGAGCCAGGTATCGACGCATGTCGGTGTTGTCGTCTGCGACGAGAACGCGCGCGGGTGCGTCGCCTCCCGGCGTCGGCAGTTTCGCATTGTCGGGGGTCAGCGCGGACTCGGCGATCTCGGTGGGAACGATTTCGTCGTCGCCGGGAATCCAGCGCAGTGCCTCCTGCACATACGGATCCGCCACACCAGAAGCCGCGCGCGTCCCGCCGGTCGAAGCCACCGCGTCGGCGGCAAGATGTGCCGAGCCGAACGGCAACCGGACCGAGAACGTTGTCCCGGCACCCTCCACGCTCTCTGCCGTGATTGTTCCGCCGTGCAGGCTCACCAATTCTTGGACCAGGGCCAGTCCGATTCCGCTGCCCTCGTTGGAGCGCGCGCGGACCGACTCGATGCGGTGGAACCGCTCGAAGAGCCGGGGCATCTCGTCGGCGGCCACACCGATCCCGGTGTCGGAGACGGTGACGACCGCGTCGCTACCTTCGCGGCCCACTCGAACCGAGATCGATCCGTCGAAGGTGAACTTGAGCGCATTCGAGAGCAGGTTGAGGACCACCTTCTCCCACATGTCGCGATCGACGTAGACGAGTTCGTTCAGCCGTGGGCAGTCCACGGTGAATTCCAGTCCGGCGCGATCAACAGCCGACCGGAAGACGCTGGCCAGCTCGGCCGTTACCGCCGCTAGGTCCACCGGCTCGTAGCGGGCCCGCGCACGTCCGGCCTCGATGCGTGAGAAATCCAGCAGCGTGTTCACCAGCTTGCTGAGGCGTAATCCGTTGCGCCAGACGATGTCCAGGTCCTCGCGCATCTCAGCGTCGAAAGCATCGGCCCGGCCGCGCAGCTCGGCAACGGGGTCGAGAATCAACGTCAGCGGGGTCCGAAACTCGTGGCTGATGTTGGAGAAGAACGCGGTCTTGGCGCGGTCGAGTTCGGAGAGTTCTTCGGCACGCCTTTGTTGGGCCCGGTAGCTCCTGGCGCTGCCCAGTCCGGCTGCGATGTGCGCCGCGGCCAGTCTGACAAAGCCGGTGTTCTTCACGTTCACCGGGCGATACCGGTTCAGCGCAGCGACCAGGAACCCACGGGATGTGCCGCCCTGCTCCATCAGCGGCACCACGAGCGCCTTCATCGGTGGTTCGGGCCAGTCTCCGGTCGGCAGATCCGTGAACGGAGCACCGTCGAGTTCGAGCAGCACCGACTCGCCACTCGAGGCCGCCTGCACCGGCCAGACGGCGCCACCGTCGGCGGGCAACACCGCGGGGGCAGCCGGGTGTCCGGCGGCGATTCCGCTCATCCCCGCCAGGCGGGCGTCTCCGGTGTCATCGAAGAGATAGGTCAATGTGAAGGGAAGATCGCGCAGGTTCTGGCCGAGTTGGCGGTGGGCAAACGTCAAGCTTTCTTCCTCGGTGCGGATCACGCTGGGATCTGACCCCAGATGTCGCAGCGTCGCCATCCGCCGCTCACCGATGATCTGGTGCGTGTCCTCGCTGACCACGCACAGTATGCCGACGACCTGTCCGCCGTCGTCGCGCAGAGGACTGTAGGAGAACGTGTGATACGTCTCCTCGGGGTAGCCGGAGCGCTCCAGAAGCAGCAGCAGGCCCTCATCCCACGTCGCTTGTTCCGTCGACAGCACCCGGTCGATTCGCGGACCGATGTCATCCCAGATCTCCGACCACACCTCGTTGGCCGGGCGCCCCAGCGCCCACGGGTATTTGCGGCCGAGGGTGTCACGGCGGTACGCCGCATTGCAGAAGAACGTCAGCTCCGGGCCCCATGCCATCCACATCGGGAATCGCGACGACAGCAGAATGCTCACCGCGGTCTGGAGGCTCTGCGGCCAGCCCGACGGCGGTCCGAGCGGTGTGGCCGCCCAGTCCACCTGGGCGAGGTCGCGACCGACATCGGCGTCAGCGCCGAACACCGCGGTGGGTAAACCGCGGTCAGCGTCTTCGATCATCGCGGCCCGTCGGATTCGCCGAGCGCGTCTGTCACGGTCTGGTAGGGGCGCAGAACGTTGTCGAGCTTGGTGACCGCGATCGGCATGACCACCTCGGCATTGCTCGCCACCACACGCACGGACACGCCGTCCGAGCGACCTCGCTCAAAGCAACCGAGGACGGCGTTCAGCCCCGCGCTTCCGAAGTAGGTCACGTCTCCGAGTTCGAGTACGAGCACCCGGCTCGGATGGTCCGACGCGGCTTCCAGCGCGGCTTCGAGATGGGTGACGAGGGTGTCGACTGTGCCGGAGTCGATCTCGCCGCCCGCGGAGACGATGACGGCCACGTCGCGAACATCCTGCTTGACTTCCAACAACGGCACCTGCCGCTCACCTCCTGGATTCACATTAAGCCAAAAGGCGCGTTCCGGTGGAGCCGATACCTGCAGGTTTATCCGGACCGGGCTAAGAAAGTCGGGACGCTAACCGTCGCGAGTAATGCCGACGCGGTCGTGCACGGTCAGCAGCAAATGATCGAACTCCCGCCGCAAGTTGTCCGGCTCATAGCGCAGGGTGTCGAGTTCGGCGACGACCTGGGCGGCGAGCGCCCGCAATTTCGTATTCGTCTGCTGGGAACGCCACAGCAGGATCTCGAACGCCGCCTCGGCATTGATGCGGTAGACGAGCATCAGCGCGCCTTTCGCCTGTTCGATCGCCGCCCGCGCCTCGAACAGTTCCGGCAGCGAGTCGTCGAGTGCCTGCCTGCGAGCCTGGTGGAACGTGTCCGTCAGGTCGATGTAGTAGCCCTCGCTGCCCACAAGAGCACCGCTGTCGTCGAGCATCCGGTCGGCAAGCACGATGACCGTGTGCTCGCGGCCCGCGGTGTCGATGAAGCGGTGGCGGCTGGAGAACGACCCGCCGAAATGCAGCAGATGGTCGAGCTGGTCCTGAACGTGCTGTCGATCGTCGGGATGCTTGTGCGAGAGAAGCAGCTCCGTGGTGGGCACGACGGAACCGGGCTCGTAGCCGTGCATCCGCGCGACCTCGTCGGACCATTCCCATCGTTGACCGACGAACCAGAAGCGGAAGCTGCCGACGTGCAGGTTCGGGATCGCGGCTGCGGACAACTCGGCCTCGCCACGGCGGGCCGGATCCGGCTTCGTCATGGGTGCGATTGTTCCATCAAGACGGTTGCCGCGAGCGTCCTTTGACACGGTGCACCAGATGCATGATCGCGACGACGACGGCTCCGACCACAAGGCCGATCACCGCCGAGACCGCCGTGTTGATCAGCCAGGCCAGCACACCGCCGACGCCTCCGACATGATGGACGGCTTGCTCCCAGTGGTGAACAACGGCGTAGGGGGCATGCCAGCCGAGTTCGTCGGTCCCGACCAGCAGGATATGGCCGCCGACCCAGAGCATCGCCGCCGTACCGATCGTCGACAGTGCCGACAGCAGCTTGGGCATCCCGGCCACCAGCCCGCGGCCGACGCGCTGTGCGAACGCCGACGAGCGCTGAGTCAGGCTCAGGCCGGCATCGTCCATCTTGACGATGCCTGCAACGACGCCGTAGACCACCGCGGTGATCACCAACGCGACGATGACCAAGATGATCAGCCGCGGCAGGAACGCCTGGTCTGCCACCTCGTTGAGGGCGATCACCATGATCTCGGCCGACAGGATGAAGTCGGTCCGGATGGCACCGGTCACCATGTACTTCTCGGCGTCTTCGCCCTTCACGGCGACCGGAGCGGCGTGGGCGTCGTGGCCGCTGATGCGGCCCCACACTTTCTCGGCGCCCTCATAGCAGAGGTAGGTCGCGCCGAGCATCAGGATCGGGGTCAGCACCCACGGCACGAACTGGCTGAGCAGCAAGGCCGCGGGCAGGATGAACATCAGCTTGTTGCGCAGCGATCCGATGGCGATGCGCTTGATGATCGGCAGTTCACGCTCTGCGGCGATGCCGTGCACGTACTGCGGAGTCACCGCGGTGTCGTCGATCACCACCCCGGCGGCCTTGGCCGTCGCGCGTCCTGCCGCCGCCCCGATGTCGTCGACCGAGGCGGCCGCCATCCGCGCAATCGCGGCAACGTCGTCAAGGAGCCCGAACAGGCCGGCGCTCATCGCGTCTCCGTCATTGCGGGTCAGATTACCGCGAAGAGCTCACCTGGCGTGCGTGGCGAAAAATTGTGCGCCGGCCTGCGATGCGTCACCCGGCCACACGTGTTCGCCGCCGTCGACGCGGACGAAGACGACCTCGGTTCCGTCAGCACACCCCGAAGATGTGAAGCGATGCGCTCCGCCGATGACACTTTCGACAGGTGCGCCGGGGCAGCCGTCCACGGTTCGCCAACCGTCAACCATCGCTTGCGCGGCCTCGATATCGCTCGGCCCGCCGCGACCAACCATTCCGCCACCTGCGTACGGCACCACAGGGTCTGTGGTGCCGTGGGTCTCCAGCACTGACACCGGACGAGAAGGTGTGCATCTGGTTCCCGCACCCAATGTGCCCGCAACCGGCGCGATAGCGGCGACAATATCGGCGCGGTCGCACGCCAGCCGGTTGGCCATGAACGCGCCGGCCGACATTCCCGTCGCAAAGACGCGACCCGAGGGGACGTCGTAATCGCGCGACAGCCGGTCAATGAGTGCAGCAAGGAACCCGACGTCATCGACGCCCTGGCGATCAGGCAAGGACGCGCCTCGCCCGTCGGCCCAGCTCATGTCGATGCCGTTCGGGTAGACCACCACGAACCCGTATCGGTCGGCGACTGCGTTGAAACTGGTTGCCGCAGCCTGCGACGCTCCGGTCATTCCAGCGCCGTGCAGGTTGATCACCAACCCCGCAGGAGGGTCAAGACCGGCAGGCACGTGCAGTTGGTAAGTGCGATCGAATCCTCCGAAAGCCAGCGTCCCTGCGGTATCCGCACCGACGCTCGCGGACGCGCGCGAGCCGTCATAGACCACACAACACAGGAGCATCGCAAGCAGAGCCAAGGGGCGTCGGTACACGCGCTTCAGTGTCAGTGGACGAATTGGCCGACGAGTGAACAGCAGGTGCCTAAAGCCGTCTTCATGCGCATCGGTCAGCGCACGAACCTCACCTGGCGTGCGTGGCGAAGAATTGTGCGCTGACGTCTGAAGCCCCGCCGAACCACTCGTGCCCGCCGCCGTCGACTGCGACGAACACGACCTCGGTGCCGTTGGCGCAGCCCGTCGACGTGAAGCGGTGCACCCCCGGGCTCGGGACGTCCTCGACCGGAGCCGACGGGCAGTGGTCCAGTTCTCGCCACCGCCCGACCATCGCCTGCGGCGCGACGATGTCGCTGGGACCGCCGCGTCCGACCATGCCGCCGCCGTTGTAGGGCACCACCGGGTCCGACATTCCGTGGGTCGCGATGACGGATACCGGGCGCGAAGGAGCGCACGTCACTGCCGAGCCCAGAGACCCGGCGACCGGTGCGATGGCGGCGACGACGTCGGCGCGCTGGCACGCGAGCCGCGTTGCCATGAATGCCCCCGCCGACAATCCCGTCGCGAACACCTTGCCCGGATCGATCTTGAGGTCCGCGGTGAGCCGGTCGGCGAGCGCCACGAGGAAACCCACGTCGTCGACGCCTTGGCGATCGGGTAACGATGCGCCGCGACCGTCGGCCCAGCTGAGATCGATGCCGTCCGGGTACACCACCGCGAACCCATGCTGGTCGGCGACGGCGTCGTAGTTCGTCAGCGAAGCCTGCTCGGCTCCGCTCATTCCGGCGCCGTGCAGGTTGATCACCAGGCCGGTCGGGTGGTCGACCCCGGCCGGGGCGTGCACCAGGTATGTGCGATCGAGACCACCGAACGCAAGCGTGCCCGCGGTATCCATGCCGAGGCTGACCGGTGCCCGGACGACGCCGAGGATGCCGCAGCACGCCAGCACGGCGGCGACTGCCATCACATGACCGAGGCGCAGGTGCGCAACCTCACACTTGGCCGCCACCGAACGCCGCATAAGGCTCCCCCCGCCCGGGAATCAATCGTTGAACACATCCCCCATTCCTATGTACTCCGAGGAGAAGCAGATGTCGAAGTACCTCTATGCCGTCGGCGCGTTCGGTTTCCGTCGTCGCTGGCTGGTCCTCGGCGTCTGGATGGCGGTGCTGGTCGGTGTTGCGCTTGCGGGCCTCGGTCTGGGCGGCGAGCCGAAGGACGACTTCTCCATCCCCGGCACCGAGTCGCAGCGGGCCGTCGAGCAGCTTGCGCAGAAGCTGCCCGCGTTCAGCGGTGCGCAGACGCAGATCACTTTCGCCGCAGCGGATGGGGCAAGGCTGACCGATCCTGCCGTCGCGGCCGCCGTCGATCGGTCGATCGCCAATGTCGGGTCCATTCCGCAGGTCGCCCTCGCGGCCGGTCCGGCGCAGACTGGACTGGCATCGCCCGACGGCCGAGTCGGCCTCGGCACGCTGCAATGGAGGGCCCAGCCCGGCGAGGTCGACGAGCCGGCGTTGCAGGCCGTGCAGGAGGCCATGCAGCCCGCGGAAGCGGCCGGGGTGACGGTCGACTATTCGGGCAGTGTGTTCCCCGGGTACAAGGTCAGCGTCCCCGAACTGCCGGAGATCATCGGGATCATCGCCGCCTTCGTGATCTTGCTGGTCACCTTCGGCGCTGTAGTCGCTGCCGGGCTGCCGATCATCACCGCCTGCATCGGCGTCGGCATCGGCGCCCTGGGCATTTTCGCCGTCGCGGCACTGGTCGACATGCCTTCCGCCGCTTTGTCTCTCGCGTTGATGCTCGGTTTGTCCTGCGGCATCGACTACGCGCTGTTCATCTTGAACAGGTACAGGAACAATCTGCTTTTGTTGCGGCCGAAGGAGGAGGCCGCAGGCCTGGCCGTCGGTACTGCGGGCGGCGCGGTCGTCTTCGCCGCCCTCACGGTGATCATCGCCCTGTGCGGGCTGTCCATCGTCGGCATCCCTTTCCTGACCTATATGGGGCTGGCCGCCGCGGTTTCCGTGCTGATCGCGTTGTTGATCGCGGTGACCTTGCTTCCGGCGTTGCTCGGCTTCGCGGGCGATCGGGTCGCGAAGTTCATTCCCACACCGTTCGATCGAGCGAAGGAGACCGCGCAGGTGGCGGCCTTCACGCCGCACCGGACACTGGGCGCCCGGTGGGGACGCTTCGTCGTGAGCATGCGGAAACCCCTGTTGATCGCGGGTGTGGCCGCGCTGCTCCTCCTCGGCCTGCCTGCCTTCGGGTTGCACCTCGGGTTGCCAAGCGGCGCTTCGCAGCCGGAGTCGAATACGTCGCGCAGGGCGTACGACACCACGTCGCAGCACCTGGGTGCGGGCTTCAACGGCCCGCT
Source organism: uncultured Actinomycetota bacterium (assembly GCA_963758825.1). GTDB lineage: Bacteria > Actinomycetota > Actinomycetes > Mycobacteriales > Mycobacteriaceae > Mycobacterium. Next base: position 23,379 of record CAVWWV010000002.1, read on the forward strand.
TCTCGTGGTCGCCGACCTGAGCAAGGCCAACGACCCGGGCGTCGTCGCCGACATCGCAGCGCGTCTCGCGCAGGAGCCGGGAGTGGTGACCGCCGCGCCCGCGGCGAGCCAGAACGGCGCAGCGGTCATTCAGGTGATCCCGACGACGGGACCGAACGACACGGCCACCGCCGATCTGGTGAACCGTATCCGCGGCGACCGCACCGCCATCGAAGGCGATACCGGTGCGACGATCCTCGTCGGTGGCACGACCGCGTCCAACATCGACACTTCCGACAAGCTGGCTGCGGCATTACCGGTATTCCTGATCGTGGTGGTGGGACTGGCCTTCGTGCTGCTCACGGTCGCCTTCCGAGCCGCGCTGGTGCCGATCACCTCAATCGTCGGCTTCCTGCTGTCGGTTTTCGCCGCCCTGGGCGTGCAGGTTGCCATCTTCCAATGGGGTTGGGGCGCAGACCTTTTGGGAGTGACGCCCGGTGAGACGATCAGCTTCCTGCCGATTATCGTGCTGGCGATCATCTTCGGGCTGTCCAGTGACTACCAGGTGTTCGTCGTCTCGCGAATGAAGGAGGAGCTGACCAAGTCCGGCGACGCGCTCGACGCGGTGCGCAGTGGCGTCGGGCTGTCCGCGCGAGTCGTCACCGCCGCCGCCCTGATCATGTTCGGCGTCTTCGTGGCATTCCTCGCCGGTGGCGATCCCATCATCAAATCGGTCGGTCTGACACTTGCCGTCGGCGTGTTCCTCGACGCATTCGTCGTTCGGTTGACGCTGATCCCGGCGATCATGAGTGTGCTGGGCAGCAGGGTGTGGGCGCACTCGAAATGGTTCGACAAGTACGTGCCCGACGTCGATATCGAGGGCACCAAACTGGAAACCCCGCAGGCTCAGCTGGCGGCATCCAGGTAGCGAGCACGCCTTCAACCGGTTTATCGTTCCGGTTGAGCGGCGATGCGCGTCAGACTGCGGCGGCGGGACGGCTCACTTCATGACGGGCCCGCACGTCGTCCAGGAAGCGGGTTACCTCGACTGCGCAGCGCCGCGCGTGCGAGGTGTCGACGAGATCGAATGCATGACCCGCGCGCGAAATCTCCGAGTAGACAACGGGATTGCGCGACGTGGCCTCGAGTGCCTGGCGGAAACGGCGCGCTTCCTGCACCGGGATGATGGCGTCCTGGTCGCCGTGGATGAGAAAGAACGGCGGCGCGCCTTCGTGGATGCGCGCCATCGGCGACGCCGCGGCGTAGATCTCCGGATGCCGAGACTGTTTGCGCCCCACCACGACCCGTTCCAGGAAGCTCTGGAAATTCCTGCGGGCAGCCGTTGACCGGTCCTCCCAGTCGTAGCGACCGTAGATGCTGACGACCGCGTCGACCGAGGTGTCGGCCTGGTCGGCGAGCTCACCTCGGAACCGCTGATCGCCGGGTGTCAGGCCTGCGAGCGATGCCAAGTGGCCACCCGCCGAGCAGCCCGCGATCGCGACGAATTCGGGATCTCCGCCGTAGTTGCCCGACATTGGCCCGTGCCCATGCGATGGCCGCATTGACATCTGCGATGTGGCGGGGCCACCGATGCACCGGCGACACCCGATAGTCCATGGTCAAGCACACCCAGCCTTGCTTCACCAGGTGCGACAACAGAGTGTGGCCCTGCAGGACGCGGGTGCCCTGCACCCAGGCTCCGCCCGGCACGAACAACAACACCGGCGCGCCCGGCGGCAGGTCGGGCCTGCGCCAGACATCGAGAAGCTGGGCCGGGTGATCGCCATAGCGAATCGACCTGCTGTGCAGGCAGCGTCGCCGCTGCCCGCTGGCCCGCACGAACGGAGGTATGCGGCTTCCTGCCGTCGCCACCGGCGCCACCTCAACCGCCGGTTCGTTGTCATGCTTCGGTAGACCCCAGCCGGTGCGGCGCACGACGGCGGCGCGCATTGCTGCGGGCGCGTAATGGCCGCCATACAGAGCCATCGCCGTCAAACCGGCAAACGGTTCGAGGTGCTTACCGATCACGGGAAGCGACGAATACAGCCTGGTGGAGGCCAGCAGGACATCAGTCGGACGAATCGGCATCGACTTTCCTTCGCAAAGGGAAACGGTTCCGCCGACTTGCTGCAGCGCTTATTGCTAATACCCGTCGATCGCTCCGCCGAAACCCGACTCCCGCCCGCCGCTAGCTCGCCGAGCCTGCTGGGAGGTCGCGGTTTATGCCTTTTTCGCGATCTGTGCGCAGTCTCAGGCGGTGCGCGTGGAGATCAGACGATCGTCCAGCCGTCGACCGCGCTCACGGACGCGGAGCGAACACCGGGACGAAGACGTCGTCGCCGTCCACGTCCTGGCGTTCGAAGCGCACTTCGACCCGAAGTCCGATGCAGACCGAATCCGGTTCGCAATCCACGATATTCGTCGCGATCCGTAGGTCGGTCTGCTCGTCCAGCGTAACGATCGCTATCACGTAGGGAACCGGCACGGCGGGGTTGAACGGCTGGTAGTTGACCGTGTACGTGAAGACAGTCCCCTTGCCGGAAACCGGCCGGGCGACCAGCGCTCCTCCGCAGTCGGGACACTCCCCGGCCGACGGCTGAATCCACAGTTCACAGTGCGCGCACCAGGCAACCAACAGCCGACCGTCGCCACCCCCGGTCCAGAACGCCCGATTGTGTTCGTTGAGGGCGGGAAGCATCCGGGCCGGAATCTCGGGTGGGGCCTCGTCTGCCATAACCAGCAAAGTACAGTCCGATCGACTGTCATCACAAAAATAGACTTTCGGGGGCGCGATGGGCCACTTCGAGAAGGACGCGATCATCAGCGGCCTCGGCATCTCGCGAATCGGGCGTCGCACAGGCATCCCGAGCCTGGACTTGACGTTGGAGTCCGTTCGCGCCGCGATCGAAGACGCAGGGCTCACCGCTTCCGACATCGACGGTGTCGCCACGTTCGGTGATACCCCGCCCACCGAAGTGCTTGACGCACTGGGCATTCGCGCGCAGGACCGGACCACGGGCTTCGACACCGGCGGAGTGCTCATACCCGTCATGTCCGCCTGCCGTGCCGTGTCGGAGCGACGGTCGCGACATGTGCTCGTGTATCGGACGGTGGCAATGCTGGGTGGGTCGATGAACCAGGAAGCATCGCCGATGCTCAACCCGCTGGCCTCCCCACCTGTCGAACCGCATGTCCCCGGAACCAGGAGAAAGCTGAAACCGTTCGAGGACATCGACGAACTGGTCGCAGCGCACTCATACTCGGCCGCGAACTGGCTCGCCATGCACTGCAGGCGGCACATGGAGCTCTACGGAACAACCAAGGAGCAGCTGGGTTGGCTGGCCGTCAACAGCAGGCGCAATGCCGGGCTCAACCCACGCGCGGCGTATCGCGAACCGATGACGATGGAGGACTACCTTTCGGCGCGTCCGGTGTCCACGCCGTTCGGGCTGTTCGACTGCGACGTTCCGATCGACGGGTCCATCGCGCTGGTCGTCTCGCACGCCGACTACGCGGCCGACAGCCCGAAACCCGCGGTGGCGGTACAGGCGATCGGCGGGACATACGGCTCGGGAGGGTGGTTCCACCGCGATGACTTCCCGAAGATGGCTTCGGTGGAAGCGGCCGCCGAGATGTGGTCACGCACGGACCTCACCGCGTCGGATGTGGATGTCGCCGAGCTCTACGACGGTTTCACTTTTCTGACGTTCGCGTGGTTGGAGGCCTTGGGTTTCTGCGCGGACGGCGAGGCCGGCCCGTTCGTGGAGGGAGCGACGCGCATCGCACTGGACGGCTCCCTGCCGCTCAACACCTATGGCGGGCAGCTGTCTGCGGGGCGCATGCACGGCTATTGGCTGCTGCATGAGGCATGTCTGCAGCTGCGGGGCGAGGCAGGCGAACGGCAACTGGCCAGGCGGCCCGAAGTCGCCGTCGCCGCGGCGGGCGGCGGACCGATCGCCGGATGCATGCTGCTGACCTGCTGAGCGGCTGCGCCGACGCCGAACCCGACCCTTGACGGTGACGTACCTCACAGTAGTATGACCAGTGGTCATCGACCTTGGGAGGCGCTGATGCCGACGGTGACATGGGCTCGCGTGGATCCGGGCCGTCGCGCCGCAGTGATAGAAGCCGCGGAGGCGGAGTTCGGCGCGCACGGCTTCTCCCAAGGCAGCCTCAACGTCATCGCAAAGCGTGCCGGAGTCGCCAAGGGCAGCCTGTTCCAGTACTTCGCCGACAAACGCGACCTCTACGCCTACATCGCCGACGTCGGCAGCCAACGGGTGCGCTCGTACATGGAGGACCGCATCCGCGAACTCGACCCGAACAGACCGTTCTTCGAGTTCCTGACCGACCTGCTCGACACCTGGGTGGCGTACTTCGCCGACAATCCCCGCGACCGCGCACTGCATGGCGCGGCGACCCTGGAGGTGGACACGGATGCCCGCGTCAGCGTGCGGACCGTCATCCATCGCCACTATCTCGAAGTCCTGCGGCCACTGGTGCGCGATGCGCACATTCGCGGCGACCTGCGCGCGGATTGCGACACCGACGCGTTGTTGTCGCTGCTGCTGATGATCTTCCCGCATATGGCGCTCGCGCCGTACGTGCGCGGGATGGATCCCATCCTCGGACTCGACGAGCCCACTCCCGAACAGCCTGCACTCGCCGTGCGCAGGCTCGTCGCAGTCCTATCGGACGCATTCTGTTCCAAAAGCCCAGCCCAGTTGATGATCAAGGAGGTCAAAGGATGACACGGAAGAACTCGGCCACGCTCGACGCAGGTGGCCTCAACTGGGCCAGCCTGCCCATGAAGCTGTTCGCAGGCGGCAATGCGAAGTTCTGGAATCCCGCCGACATCGACTTCTCGCGCGACCGCGAAGATTGGGAGTCACTCACCGAACTCGAGCGCGACTACGCCGCACGACTGTGCGCGCAATTCATCGCAGGCGAGGAAGCCGTCACCCAGGACATCCAGCCGTTCATGGCGGCGATGCGCGCCGAGGGGCGCCTCGCCGACGAGATGTATCTGACGCAGTTCGCGTTCGAAGAGGCCAAGCACACGCAGGTATTCCGGCTCTGGCTCGACGCCGTCGGGCTGACCGGCGACCTGCACCACTACCTCGACGACCTGCCTGCCTATCGCCAGATGTTCTACGAGGAGCTGCCCAGTTCGCTCGAGGCGCTGTCGTCCGATGCCTCGCCGGCCGCGCAGGTACGCGCTTCGGTGACGTACAACCACATCATCGAAGGCATGATGGCATTGACGGGATACTATGCGTGGCACCGGATTTGCCTTGACCGCTCCATCCTCCCCGGTATGCAGGAGATCGTGCGTCGCATCGGTGACGACGAACGGCGTCACATGGCGTGGGGCACGTTCACCTGCCGGCGCCACGTCGCCGCTGACGACGCCAACTGGTCGGTCTTCGAAGCAAGGATGAACGAGCTCATTCCGCTGGCGCTGCGCAACAGCGACGACGGATTCGGGCTCTACTCCGACGTTCCGTTCGGCCTGACGCAGGAGGAGATGTCGCAGTACGCCTCCGAGAAAGGGATGCGGCGCTTCGGCACGATCAGCAGCGCCAGGGGTCGCCCACTCGAAGAGATCGATATCGACTACTCCCCGCTGGTGCTCGAGGACACTTTCGCCGACGAGGACGCAAAGGCGCTGGCTGCCGTCTAAACGGGCTCGTCGACGGGTGCGGCGGTGCGGGCTCCGCGTCGTGTCGTCGCACGTGACCGAGCTGCGGTCCTGGTTCGAAAACGAGCTGGCCACAACGCTTCCCGCGGCTCGCATGCTCTACTGGACGTAGCCGTCTACGGCTGCTGTTGGACCTGTTCGAGCGCAAGCCCGGTGCTGCGAGGGCCAAGGAAACCGACGTCGAGGCATAGCAACACGATCAGGGCCGCCGAGCCGGAGAACACCGCAACGGGCCCGAGCGCCGCGAGTGCGGGCACCGCGATGAACGGCATGACGGTCGAGGTCGCGCGGGACAACGAATAGCAGACGCCACTGGCCGTGCTGCGGATCGCGGTGGGAAAGATCTCGGCCTGGTAGATGTGGAAGCCGTTGGAGAAGATATTGGAGACAGCGGTGAGCAGAAAGCCGGCGAGAACAATCACCGGGACGCTAGTCGAAGCGGCGAACACGATGCCGCACACGGCAATTCCCAGTGCTGAGGCGATGATCAGATGCTTGCGCTCGAACCGTTCGACCAGTGGAACAGAAATCAGCGACCCCAACGGGTACCCGGCGAAGGCCAGCGCCGCGTACCCCAGTGATTCGGTCACCTCGAACCCCTTGCTCACCAGGACGAGCGGCGCCAAGGTGCCGAATCCGTAGTAGGCAACCGTCTGCAGGACCTGGAAGATCACCAGCATCACGGTGCGCTTGCGGTAGTCCCGGAATGCAATCTTCAGCGCCTGTGCCACGCTGGGCGCGTCGTCGCCGGCATCGGCGACAGTGTCAGGTGGAGGTGACTCCGCGACGACCGTGCCGGGCGCGACCTTCGCCACCACCGATTCGACGACCGCACGGGCCTCGTCGCGGCGGCCGCGGCTCTCCAGCCATCGCGGCGACTCCGGCAACATCGTGCGGACGGCCATGATGAACACCGCACCCAGGCCGCCGAACAGCAGCAGCCATCGCCACCCGTCGATACCGAGGAACTCCTGGCGTGCCACCAACCTGCCACCGAGCAGAGCCGCGAGCGGCACGCCGAGGAAACCGATCGTGTAGGCCCACGCCGTCATCCGGCCCCGGCGGTTGGCGGGCATGAACTCGGCCAGGTAGGTGTCCACGAGCACCAGCTCGGCGCCCAGCCCGACGCCGGCAAGGACGCGCAGTACGAGGAACGTCTCAATATTCGGCGAGAATGCGGCGGCGAATGAGAACACCGAATAGACAAGCAAATTGAGGATGAACACCCGGCGGCGCCCGAGCCGGTCCGCGGCGATCGAGAGCACGTTGGCACCGATGAACATGCCTGCGAACCCCGCCGCGATCACCATGGATTTGCCCAACGATCCCAGCCCGAACTCCTTGGCGAGAACCGGTGCGAGCACGCCGCCGAGAAAAACCTCGTATAGGTCGAAGAAGGTGCCGATGCCGACCAGCACGACCAGTCGCCAGTGCCAGCCGCTGACCGGGAGCCGCTCCAAAACCGACGATGCCGCGGTAACCGGTGCCGCACTACTCATATCGCCTCCTGCCGCCGGTGTCATTCTCGTGCCCGGCGACCCGAAGGGCTATCACCACAGCGCAGAGATTCTCGCCTGCGTCGGTTATTGGGATCGGTAGCGGTCGACACTCGATCTACTTGCGCCATGACGACGCCAACCCGGCGATGCATGACGACAAGGAGACCAGCAATGAGCATCATCCCCACCCGCATCCAGGAACAGGTGAGCCGCGTCGACCGGACGCGCAGCCTCTACATCGGAATCGCTGCAGGCATCACGGCGCTGTGGTCCCTCTACCGCGTCTTCTGGCTGTTCTATGCGGCGGCGACCCTCTCCAGCGTCGGCTACACCGGCGTCTCGCTTGCCTTCCCGCTGGTGCTGTGGGGGGCCGTCACCATCGTCGCGGGCGCCGTCGGCGCCGTCTTTCTGCTGCGCTACTCCAAGCAACCCTGACACCGCCGAAACCCCCAGAGAAGGGCCGCCTCGAGCGGCCCTTTTTTGGTGAATCGGGCGAGACCTAAGCTCGTGTGGTGGATGTCTGCGCCAGACACAACATCACCGTTGTGGGTAATGGACCGACGATCTTGTTGGTGCACGGTTTCGGCTGCGACCAGAACCTCTGGCGTCTGGTCGTGGACCGCCTGCAGTCGGACTTTCGGCTGATACTCATCGACCTGGTCGGGTCCGGATCGTCTGATCCGCGAGCGTGGGATGCGAACAAGTACGCGTCGCTATCCGGTTACGCCGCCGACATCCTGGAAATAGTCGATGCACTGGACCTGCGCGACGTCGTGTTCGTCGGACACTCGGTATCGGCCATGATCGGAGCACTGGCGACGATCGAGGATCCGCGCCGATTCGCCAAGCTCGTGCTGCTGACGCCGTCGCCGTGCTACATCGATGACCGCGACTACCGGGGCGGCTTTAGCAGGGCCGACATCGATGACCTACTGGAGTCGCTCGAACAGAACTTCCTTGGTTGGTCACGCGCGATGGCGCCGGTCATCATGGGGACGCCGGACCGGCCCGCCCTGCAGGACGAATTGGCCGACACGTTCTGCCGCAACGATCCCGAGCACGCCCGGGTGTTCGCCCGCGCCACTTTCCTTTCGGACAACAGGGCCGATCTGCTCTCGGATATCGCTGCCGACCCTGGTGATCGAATGCAGAAGCGACGCGATCGCCCCGCGCGAGGTCGGTGCATACGTTCATGCACACGTCGACGGGAGCGAGCTCATCACCTTGGATGCGACCGGCCATTGTCCCCACGTCAGCGCACCCGCCGAGACCGCAGAGGCCATCTCGGCGTTCGCCAGGGCGACGTGAGCGATCCCGGCATCGAAGACTTCTGGGACAGCGCTCCGAGCGGTCACGTCATCGCTCATCCGGATGGACGCATCATCCGCGCGAACGCCACGCTGGCCAGATGGTTGGGCTACGAGCCAGATGCCCTGTGCGAGCAGGCATTCAGCGATCTGTTGACCGCAGGCGGTCGAATTCTCTACGACACCCATTTCGGACCGTTGCTGCACTTGGGACGCGATCTCAATGGTGTCACCGTCGATGTCCTCACTGCCGACGGAACACGGCTGCCGATGTTCCTCACCGCGAACGTCAAGCTCAACTCTGCGCACCGGCCGGAACGACTGCAGATCACGGTCGTCGACGCCGCCAACCGCCGCGCCTACGAGGTGGAGCTCCTGGCGGCGCGCAAGCAGGCCGAGGTCGAGCAGGGACGGGTGAAGGTGTTCGCCGAGACCCTGCGGCGTGCGCTGCTGCCGCCCATGCTCTCCCCTCCCGACGGTCTGGACGCGGCCGACTACTTCTTCACGGCGTCAGACGACGACGTCGGGGGCGACTTCTACGATCTCTTTCCACTGTCCCGCACGACGTGGGGCTTCTTTCTCGGCGACGTCGCGGGCAAGGGCGTCGATGCCGCGGTGGTGACCGCATTGATCCGGTACACCTTGCGCGCCGCCGCCGTTTTCGACGATGATCCGGTGCAGGTGCTGGACAACCTCAATACCGTCATCAATCAAGAGGTGCGGGATGTTCGTAATCGCTTCAGCACCGTGATCTACGGAAAGATGACGAAGCGCGACAACGGTTTCGACGTCGAAGTCGCCAGCGGGGGCCACCCGCCGCCGCTCCTGTTCTATGCCGACGGCAGCGCCTACTACGTCGACACGCGTCGGCGGCCAGGCGGTCGGCATCACCGCTGAGCCCCATTTCGTCGCGAGCCGGTTTCATCTCCGTCCGGGCGACACGATGATGCTCTACACAGACGGGCTGACGGAAGCCAGCACCGGCATCGGCACCGAGCGTTACGACGACGAGGGTGCGCTGCTGCGTTTTGCGAAGTCGCACGCCCCGACAACGGCGTCCGCAATCGTCGATGAGGTCCATCGTTTGCTCGGCGGCCTCGGCTCCGGTGTCGAGGATGACACCGCGGTGCTGGCCTTGGGCGTTTCGCGGGCCGAGTAAACCCAGATGCCGCAACGGTTGGAATCGGCCGACAACGGGTAGTCTGTTGTCAAGTTCGCGAGTTTCACCGAAAGCTCGCAGTACTTTCTGAGGTTCAGCTCCGAGCCGTCCACACAGGTCGGCGGCAAATGGGAGTTGTCCAGTGATTTCACAGTCGAATTCTGAGTACGCCGATGTCACGGACATGTTCCGTCATCTGGCGACGCTCGACACGCAGTCGAGTCAGTACCTCCGGCAGCGGGATGCGATCGTCGAGCGTTCTCTTCCGCTCGCCGACCACATCGCGCGCCGCTTCAAGAACCGCGGTGAGCCCCTCGACGACCTGGTCCAGGTGGCGCGGGTGGGGCTGATGAATGCGGTGAACCGGTTCGACGTGGACAACGGCGCGGAATTCGTCGCGTTCGCCGTACCGACCATCATGGGCGAAGTTCGCCGCCACTTCCGCGATCACGGCTGGTCGGTCAAGGTCCCGCGCCGGCTCAAAGAGCTCAACGCGCAGCTCAAACGGTGCCGCGAGGAGCTGTCTCACGAGTTGGGCCGGGCACCGACAGCCAGCGAAATAGCCACCAAGTTGGGAATCGACCGGGAAGAGGTCGTGCAGGCGCAGATCGCCTCCAGCGCCTATTCCACGCTGTCCTCCGATGCGCCCGCAGGGGCCGGCGACGACGACGACGGACGGTCGGTCACCAATACCATCGGCGATCTTGACGCCAACCTCGACAAGGTGCTGGACGTCACGACGGTACGTCCGCTCCTGGCTGCACTGCCCGAACGCGAGCGGACGGTACTCACGCTGCGGTTCTTCGAGAACATGACGCAAACCCAGATCGCTGAGCGAGTCGGCATCTCGCAGATGCATGTGTCACGTCTGCTGGCGCGCTCGCTCGGTGCGCTTCGGCGCCAGGTACGGACACCGGAACTGGTTTGAGTCAGACGCACGGCAGACACGAGGTTTGGCCCTGCCTGCGCGGGGTAATTGATGGCTGCGAGCTGAAGAGTCGCCCAACCGTCATGGCGGGCCGCGCTTCACGACTAGAGCCAGCTGGTCCGCAGATCATCTGGTCGCCATGGACCGATCAACCCCATAAAACTTCGCACGCTCCCGTCGGAGTCGTCGATTAGTGCTATTGAGGAGGCTCAGATGTCTGAGCAAGACAAGTCCGGTCAAGCGCGCAAAGGCTTGATCGACTCAGTGAAGGGCAAGGCGAAAGAAGTTGTCGGCGCTCTGACCAACAACGATTCGTTGACTGCCGAGGGCCAGCTCGAGCAGACCCAGGCAAAGGAACGCAAGGAAGCCAACAGCGTCGAAGCTGTCGCCGACGCCGAAGCGGAACAGGCTCGGGCCGAAGTTTCCGAAGCCCGGGCGGAGGGCGCTCAACAGCGAAACGCGGTGAGCGCCAAGACCAGGTCCGCGGAAAACACCGTGCACAACGACCAAGCAGCGCAAAAGCGCGCAGCGGAGCACGCTGCGCAGAGCGACGCCGAGCGGGCCAAGACGCGAGCCGAGCTCGACGCACAGCTCGAGGTGCAACGGGCGAAGGACGCTGAGCGCCAAGAGATCGACGCCGCGACCAAGGAGGCCGTTGACGCCGCCGCAGAGCATCAGAGCTCAGTGCAGGCTGCCGACAGTGCCAAAGCAGAGGCCGACCGCATCAGACGCCAGGCCGACATCATGACCGATCAAGCCGACCTGCCCTGAGCACCGGCGAGAAACAGGAGTATTTGATGAAGATCGCAGAGATCCCGTTCGCGGTGTTGCGCTTCCAGTACCAGATAGCCCGAATTCCATTGCAGCTGATCGAGGATCAGATGGCCGCCCGGCTGTATAAAGAAGCCCCAATTCGGCTGTTTTACGAGCGTTCGCTGGGCTCAGTCGACGCGGCTATCGGCGACCTGCTGGGCGATCCGAGGCTGAAGCAACGAGGGACCGCGCTCGTCGAGCGCAGCGATGCCCTCAGCAGGGCCGCCAAACTCGATGCAAAGGCGACCTCGAAGCGTGAGCAGGCGGACGCCAAGCTGGACGCCACGCACGACGACGTGGTCACCGACATCAAAGAGGCTCACGACGCCACGAAGCAGGAAGCCATCGACGCGCAGCATCACCGCTGCGCAGCGCAAGCGCGAGGCCGATGAAACCGCCGAAAAGCAGGCCGCGGCGGCAAAGAAGCGAGCCGACGACTTCGCGACGCAGCGCAAGAACGCCGCCCAAACGGCAAAGCGTCAGGAAGAGGCCAAGATTCAGGCGGCCGAGAGGCGCGCCGCCGAGACAGCCAAGGCAAAACTGGACGACGCTCAAGCGAAGCGAAGCGAGGCCGCCCGCAAGCGCGCGCAGGCCGACCGGGTCGAAGATCTCGCCGAAGCCGAAAACCAGAAACGCAAGGCCGAGCGGGCGAAGAACAACTGACCGAGGTAGTTCCCGGCCAGCATTCCGAGCCGGTTAGAGGTCAGGCGGCACTTGATCGCTGATCGTGCATGTGCCAGCTGAGCCGTCGCACCCGTTCCCGACAAGCGATTGCCCCCGTCCGCCATACGGCAGGTGCGGGGGCAATCGTCGGTGCGGTTAGTGGCCGAATATCAGGCGTCGTCGTGTTGACGGCTGCCGGATTTCGCCAGCCCACGGCTCACCAGGTAGCCGATGCTCAGAAGGGCAACATAGAACCATGCCCGGTCTGCGCGGAAGTAGTCGTCGTGTGCGTCGGTAGTGCTGACGAGGAACGAGGCGACCAGGACGCCGACAACAGCCACGACGTAAACGACGAATTCCGTTGTCTTGAAAGCTGATTTGGTCTCTCGGCTGCGCCGCGCTGGGACGTGAGAGGCTTGACCATCCACCGCGCTGTATGTGGCGGGGGCGGGACGGCGTGCGGCAGTGGGATTTTCGGTGGTCATAGGTTCTCCTTCGTCACCGGTCAGGGCTGACCGGCGTGTAGATGGCGTGCAACTTCAGTGGACGGCTACTTAACCGACCCGCTGAAGACAGTCGAGCATGTCCGCCCCGGCCACATGGACGCGCGGCGGCATGAACGACTCGTTACACCAAGGTTTAACAACGGATTTCGATGAATCGTCCGACATGAGCCAATGCTCACGGCATATCTAGAAACAAGACCGCTTCGGACTGAGTTGGTAACCGACATGCTGTAGCACCAACACCGCAAACACTACCCGTCAGCAGCCCGTGCACCTAATCGATGCACAGCGGCTTTATACGTTGGAGAGCAATTACCTCGACCGTCGCTAGAGCACAGGACGGCCGCCGGTGACCGCCACTCGGGCCCCGGATATATAGCTGCCCTCGTCCGAGGCCAGCATGACGTACACCGGCGCAAGTTCGGCGGGCTGACCCGCCCGGCCGAGCGGTGTGTCGTCGCCGAAGTTGGCGACCTTCTCCTCGGGCATGGTGGCCGGAATCAGCGGCGTCCAGATCGGCCCTGGCGCAACGCTGTTCACCCGAATGCCCTTCTCGCCCAGGAGTTGAGCCAGGCTGGCTGAGAAGTTCGCGATCGCGGCCTTGGTCGCCGCGTAGGGCGCCAACGTCGGGGACGGCATATCGGAGTTGACCGAGGAACTGCCGATCACCGACGATCCGGGACCCATGTGTGGCAGAGCAGCTTTCACCAGGTGGAAGTAGGCGCCGACGTTGAGCCGGAACGTGTAGTCCCACTCCTCGTCGCTGATCTCGGCCAGGTCGGTGTGCGTCATCTGGAAGGCCGCGTTGCTCACGAGCACATCGATGCCACCGAATTCGGTGGCGGCACGGTCGATCACCGCCCGACAGTGGCCCGGGTCAGCCAGGTCACCACTCACCAGAACGCATTTGCGGCCTGCGTCCTCGACCAGCCGCGCCACGTCGGCGGCATCGTCGTGTTCGTCGAGGTAGGAGATCAAGACGTCGGCGCCTTCGCGAGCAAAGGCGATGGCCACCGCACGGCCGATACCACTGTCGCCTCCGGTTATCACCGCGCGCTTACCTGTCAGCCGTCCCGTTCCGCGGTAGCTGCTCTCGCCACAGTCGGGAACGGGATCCATCACCGACTGGACGCCTGGAACCTGTTGCTGCTGTTCGGGAAACCCCATTGATCTACCTTCCGTCGCCGGCGCCTATGGCTTGAGAATGACCTTGACGGCGCCGTCCTGCTTCTTTTGGAAAATGTCGTAGGCCTGCGGCGCCGCATCGAGCGGCATCGTGTGCGTCGCAAAGGAATCGACGCCCAGCGGGTCGTCGTCGGTCAGCAGCGGCATGATGTCATCGACCCACTTCTTCACATTCGCCTGACCCATCCGAAGCTGAATCTGTTTGTCGAACAGGGTGAGCATCGGCAGTGGGTCGGCCATGCCGCCGTACACGCCGATGAGCGATATGGTGCCGCCGCGACGAACGATGTCGATGGCCGAATAAAGGGCGCCTAGGCGGTCGAGCCCGGCCTTCTGCATCATCGGCTTGGCGAGGGCGTCAGGCAGAAGGCCGGTGACCTGTTGCGCGAGCTTGGCTACTGGCGAACCGTGCGCCTCCATACCGACGGCATCGATCACCGAGTCGGTGCCGCGCCCCGCGGTCATGTCCCGGATGACGTCTCCGAGATCGTCGCCGTGCTCGTTGAGGTCGATCGTCTGCACCCCGCGCGCCTGCGCACGCGCGAGCCGCTCGGGCACCATGTCAACGGCGATTACCTGATAGCCCAGGTGGTTCGCTATCCGAGCGGCCATGTCGCCGATCGGCCCCAGCCCAAGCACCGTCACCGAACCCCCGTCGGGAATGTCGGCATACGCGACTGCCTGCCATGCCGTCGGCAGAACGTCGGACAGGTAGACGAACCGTGAATCCGGCGGGCCGTCCGGGACCTTGATGTGGGTGAACTGTGCTTGCGGGACGCGGAGCAATTCGGCTTGGCCGCCGGGGACCTGGCCATAGAGTTCGGAGTAGCCGAACAGCGCGGCACCCATGCCCTGGTTGCGTACCTGCGTCGTCTCACACTGGGTGAAGAGCTGCTGGTCGCACATATAGCAACTTCCGCAGGAGATTTGGAACGGGATCACCACCCGATCCCCCACGGCCAGATCCGTGATTGCGGAGCCGATCTCGCGCACGATTCCCATTGGTTCGTGGCCGAGGATGTCGCCCGGATGCATGAACGCACCGAGGATTTCGTAGAGATGGAGGTCGGAGCCGCAGATGTTGGTGGACGTCACCTCGATGATGGCGTCGGTCGGCTCCTCGATCTTCGGGTCCGGGACGGTGTCTACGCGCACGTCGCGTTTGCCGTGCCAGGTGACTGCCTTCATCGCAACATTTCCCTCCGGGTTGGTGAGCGATTCGAGTACCCGGGAGGATCCATCGGAAACGGCCTTCCGTGCCGTGAATTTCTTCCCGATGCGACTATCCCCGCGGCCTCTGAAGGCCGCGGGGATAGTTGCGTTACGACAGGGCCGGCAATCAGGTGATGCCGACGACCTCTTGAGCAATCGCCGCGACTCGCGTCTGGGCGGCGGAGACGACGCCGTGCCGGTTCTTGTGCGCCTCCTCATAGGCCAGGATGGCGCGGACGTCGGCGGGCGTGGTCAGCTCCTTGATCTCGGCCACCGCTTCGGACACGTTCAGCGTGTCGTAATCAGCGATCGGCAGCTCGTCGGCCTCGAGCACGCCTGCGGCGCTGCGCATCGAATGCAATGCATCGGCCGCCTGATCGGCGCCTTCGCGCCTGGTGACCCGTTCCGCAGTAGCCAGCGCCGCGTCGCGTGAGGCGCTCAGCGCCTTCGTCGCCACGTCACCTGCGTGGGCACCGCGGCTCAGCAGCTCGCCGAGCGCAGGCGGTGCGGCGCGCACGGTTTGCACCGCGCGGTCGAGACCCCGCGCTGACCACGACATTGGCGCGTTCACCAATTTCACTGCCACACCGGTCGCTGCCTGGATCGGGGTGCGTTGGAGCGCGGCAGGGCCGCCGAGTGCATCCTCGGCCAGCACGGTGGTGAGCCACTCGACGGTCGCTGTATGCGCCACGATCAGGCGATCGGCCAGCTTCTCGATATCGGAATTCCCCTGCGCCACGGCCAGTGCCTTGAGGTAGCGGGCCCGGTCGAGCAGCTGGTGCTCCAATGCGAGGTCGCCCAGCAGCGCCTCGCCGAACGGCTGCGCCTGCTCGGTCAGCGCCTTGACCGCGGCGGCGGCACGGCCGAGCAGTGGGCCGACGACATCGGGAAGCCCACCGAGCTTACGGATCGCGGCTTTGATGGACTCCGCGCGAGCACGCCCGTTCGCGGCGTTTTGCGTCAGTTCGCGGCGGACGGCTTCGGTGCGCGCCTGCGCCAGTCGCGTCTCGGCGACCTGGATCTCGGTGTTGGTCAAATCGAGCACAGTACGGAGTTGCGCCAGCACAGTGCTGGTGCCATTCGCAGTCATTTACATCGTTCCTTCGTCATTGACGTCATTTGGTCGGCGCGAGAGCGCCGCATGGATCGGGTACCCCCGAGCGGCGCAAGAGAAAACCGATCTGTGACGAGCTCGTCAATCCATTAATTAATGCCCCCGCGACCCGTTTGCAGGGCCACAGCGCGGGTATCAAAACTCAGCCGTTAGCTTCCAGACCCGGAGCACCGCGTGTGACCTGCTGCCGGGGTTGAAACCGGATTCCTCTCTGTGCACCTGCGCGCGGCCCGTCGGCGCGACGTCAAGGTCGATTAGGAGAATTCATGTACTTACATACTCAGCAACTCATCAACGAGATCGCCGTTGACGAGCCGGATCCAGCTGCTGCCAACGCACTTCAAGAAGGCCTCGGTGGCCAGTTCGGTGAAATGCGGACGATGATGCAGTACCTCTTTCAGAGCATCAACTTCCGCGGCGATGCCGCGTCAAAGCCGTACAAAGACCTTCTGCAGGGCGTCGGCACCGAAGAGATCAGCCATGTCGAACTGATTGGCACGACCATCTCGCGACTGCTCGACGGCTCACCCGAATACATGGGCAAGAAGACCGACGATGTCGACAAGCCGGGCGCCAAGGGCGCGACGCCGCTGAAGATCGCGCTGGACACAAGCAACATCCACCACTACCTGGTCGGCGCCCAAGGCGCCCTGCCCGTCGACGCTGCGGGTAATCCCTGGCTGGGGTCTTACGTTTACAACAGCGGCAACCTGGTGCTCGACCTCCTCTACAACCTCATGTTGGAGTCGACGGGTCGGCTGCAGAAGTGCCGCATCTATGAGATGACCGACAACAAGACCGCGCGGTCCACGATCGCGTATCTGATCGTTCGCGACCAGGCTCACGAGAACGCGTTCGCCAAGGCGTTGGAAAGTCTCGGCGTCAACTGGGGTGCCGCACTGCCTATCCCCAAGACCAACGCCGAGCAGTTTCCCGAGGTCAAGAAACTTCTCGACCAAGGCCTGCAGAGTATTCAGTTCACCTTCAGTGCCGACGACGAGAGCCAGGCCGCGAAACTGTATCGAGGTGCATCTCCATCGAACGATGGAACCGAGCTCAGCACCGCCGTCATGCCCGAAGGGTTTCCGATGACGATCGCGCCGGAACGGCGCGAAGAGTTCGCGCCCGGTCTGGACAAGGAGCTGTTGGCGCTCATCCAAGCCACCGCTGAGGTCGAGATCGCGGCCAACGGCGGTTCTGCAACGAAGAAGTAAGACCCGCGCACGGGTGTGGGCTGGCGTCGACGACGTCAGCCCCCCTGCTCTTGGAGGCACAGTTATGCGCATCGTCGTCGCGCCGTCTCCCGTGAGCGAGCTGCCCCGCACCCAGATAGGGTCAGCACAATGAAACGGCAAGTCAGCGCGGATCTCGACGTGGATATAGACGCGGACACGACCTTGGATTTTCAAATCGCCGTTGCACCACACCCCGACGCGGAAGTCTCTGAGACTTTGTCGTTCGTGCTGGACGGACGACCCATCGAGGCTCGCGAGATCACCGGGCTGCACGGCAACCGCATTCACAAGTTCGACGCACATGTCGGCCATCTCGAAGTCCGCTACGAAGCGACGATCGTCGGCCAGACGACGCCGGCTCCGGTGTCCGACTATGACTTGTCGATGTACCTGTGGCCCAGCCGTTACGCCGAGGCTGACAAGTTCTACGGTTTCGCCACAACGGAATTCGGTGCTCACGCCGACTCGGCAACTTTGCTGGAGAAAGTGTCGTCGTGGGTGGGCACCCGGCTGAACTACGTTCCGGGATCGAGCGATCCGATCGACGGCGCGGTGGATACCCTCCTTGCCGGCAACGGAGTGTGCCGCGACTACGCGCACCTGGTCGTCGCGCTGCTGCGCGCTGTCAACGTCCCTGCGCGTCTCGTCTCCGTCTACGCGCCCGGCCTGTCACCCATGGACTTCCACGCGGTGGCCGAGGCATACGTCGACGGGCATTGGCGAGTGGTCGACGCAACCTGCCTGGCACCGCGGCAGACCCTCGTCCGTATCGCCACCGGACGCGATGCCGCCGATACCGCCTTCCTGGATAACCACAAAGGCTCCATCAACCTGACCAACATGACGGTGACCGCCACCTCCGATGGCGACCTGCCACGCGATGCCCTCGATCAACTGGTGTCGATCCAGTAGTTGGCCGCTATTTACGTCAAGTACCTCCCTAGGGGTGTAACACCACCCTCCCTAAGGGTCTTGACTGTAGTGAACTCGAGCGACCGCTCGACGCCTGAACATCCTCGAAATTCAAGGAGGGTTCACATGGTCGAACATTTCTGCGAGCCGACCCAATCCACTCATGCTCACGGCTTCGATATTCGCGAAAGTTGGCAGGACTGGCTGGTGGTGTTGTCTGTCGACGGCGAGGTCGACATGGTCACCGCACCGCATCTCGGCCGCGCGATCTGCGAGGCGCTGGAAAGATCCGCGACTGCACTCGTCATCGACCTCACCGAGGTGACTTTTCTCGCCTCCGTCGGGATGAGCGTTCTGGTCGCGGCCCAGGAGGCAGCCGATGCGATGGCCGTACGATTCGCGGTCGTCGCCGACGGGGTCGTTACGCGCAGGCCGATCAGGCTCCTCGGACTCGACGCGGTTCTGGCGCTGCATCCCGCCCTCGACGATGCTCTGCGTGCGGTTCGACGGGAAGGGCCTATTTAGCGGCACAGCGCTTTTGGGTTCGCGCCGAGGCGGAGAATCAGTCGAAAAGCTGGTCCAGGGCCGCATTTTCGAGCTCGACCCAGCGTTTCACCTGTGTGCGCACCACCTCGACTTCGCCAGCGCTGAAGTGTCGAGCGCCGTCAGAGGTGATGCGGCAGATGTCCATCGGCGCGCCCACACTCGGCGATGTCGCGTCCAGTGCATCGAGCACACGCAACGCCGCAACCACTCCGTAGTCCACATCGCGCTCCGTCATCCGGAAGTGCCCCAGCAGCGCATGCGCCTGCTGCGCCATCGCCGCACCGCTGCCGACGGCCTGAAAGCCGACCTCCTCGTAATGTCCGATCAAGCCGTTCGGGTCGAGATCGATGATGAACGGTTCGCCTCCGGAATAGCCCGCGGCCAGCACGTAGGTGGCGGGTGTACCGGCTGAATGCTGCGCGGGCACGTCCTCGATGAAATGCGCGTAGTGACGCTTGAATACCGGGATCAACCGCTCCTGCAACGCGTGTCCGATGTCTTTGGCCTCGACGACCATGTCCGCCTCGGTGTTGAAGATCTGCTCGACGTCATAAAGCACCGCACGCGATCCGCTTCCGCCCCACGCGGCGTGGGAGCCGAGAGTGTGAAGCTTCTGCGCCGGGTAGCTCAGGCCCCTCGCCGAGTCGGTGATCTGCGAGTCCGAAGCCATCACCACTCCGTCGGCACAGCGCAGTGCGAGAACGACGGTCATCCCGGCGATGTTCTCACGGCCGGGCGCGTATCGACGTGGAAAAGCAGCAGACGGCTAACGCTTGATGCTCGCTTTGGTCACGAACGACGATCGCCGACGCCGGCGGGGCGACGACAGTGGTTGGATCGGGCAGGCCGCCCACTGCAGACGGCGGCCCGCTGGAGGAGCGTCATGGGGTGGCTTGGGCCGATACACCTGCTTGCCTTGGTCCTTGCCGTGGCAGCCATCGCCGGAACAGCAGGGTTCGTATCGGCACCCGTTGTTCGCAGGAACAGGCGACGCGCGCGGGGCTTCTTCGTCCTCGGGTTCTTGTGTGGGATGACGGCGGCCACGGTCCGCCGCCACAAGCGACGCGTCCTTCGTCTGCTCGACTCTGCGGCGTTGCCGACCGGGCGGCTGCCGACCTCGCGGCGCCGCCGAATCAGGACTTAGCAGGCGAGGTGTTCGGTCCGAACATGTTGGCCACGCCCCTGACCACCACGTCATAGTCGTCGACGAGGGCCACCGTGATCGGTTCTTCGGGCGTGCGGCCATGCACTCAAAGTACCTCCCTAGGGGTGTAGATACACCCTCCCTAGGGGTGTTGACTGGCGTTTGTCGAGAAACCGCTCGGCGCAGTGCGCTCTCCGAACGCACGGGGTGGCCCTGACCAGAAAGGCTCTGCCATGATTGTTCTCGGAATCATCCTGCTCATCGCCGGATTCCTGCTCAAGATATCGGTCCTGTGGACCATCGGAATCATCCTGCTCGTCATTGGTGTCGTGCTGGCGCTCCTCGGCTCGACGGGTCGCGCGGTAGGCGGTCGGCGCCACTACTTCTAGGGCGAAAGGTCATGTAGCCCCAACGAGTGCGAAAACCTGTATCGCGGCCGACTTTCCTTTCAGCTCATGGCTTCCCCGGTCGGTGAGCGTGGTCGGTCGCGATAGCAGGGCATCGACGGTCTGCTGGGTGAGAAGGACGGTGTCGCCGGTGGTCTTGGTCAACTGCTCGACGCGGGCGGCGACGTTGACCGTATCGCCGATCAACGTGAACTCCAGCTTGCTGCCACCGCCGATCGTGCCCGCGATCACCACACCGGTGTTGATCCCGACACCGATCCGCAGCACGCCACCAAACCGCTCCCCAACCAAGCGGTCAATCGCCACCGCGGCGCCCACCGCAGCATCGGCATGATCGGCCAGATCGTTGGGGGCGCCGAACACCGCCAACGCACCGTCGCCGAGGAACTTGTTCACATGCCCACCGGCATCGACCACCGCAGGCACCACGATCTCGAACACCGCATTCAGCCGGGCCACCGTGTCCTCGGCGGTATTAGCCTCAGCGAACGGCGTGAAATCACGGATATCGACGAACATCACACTCACCTCGCGACGCTCACCGGTGAACACATCATCCCCCTGCTCCAGCAGCCGAGCCGCCAAACCCGGATCGACATAGGTGCCGAACGCGGTCTGAAGACGTTGCCGCTCAGCCAAACCCGCCTGCATCCGGTTGAACGACGCCGCCAGCGCACCGAGGTCATCGTCTTGAACCACCGGCAGGCGTTGGCTGTAGTCACCTGCCGCCACACGCTTGGTTCCTTCAGCAAGATCACGAACGGGCCGCAGCGACGGGGAGAAAGAAGCGCCGACGACGAGCGGTGCGAAACTGAGCGTTAATGCGCCGGCGATCACGACAGCGAGCACGGGTGCCTCGCTGGCCTGGAACACCGCCGCGAGCATCGCCGCCAGGACAGCGAACGAGAACGCGGCCGCCAGCATGGAAGCGTTCGACCACGCGGCAAAGGTCGGCCGGGAGCGAGGCAGGGCGTCGCCGATGCCCGTGTCACCGGCAATGGCGATCCTTGCTGGTCGCATTGTCGCTTCCACGAAACTGTGCATGACGATCAGCGAGGCGACAGCGCCGAAGACGGCGCCGACAATTCCGTACTGAACCAGCCGCGATCCCGTCGCGCCGGCGATCGCACCGGCAACGACCAAGAGCAGTGCGATACAAATAGCTGCCGCCGCCACCGTCCGGACAACCGCCTCCCGCGCCCAGGCGTAGGTGGCCTCCAATGCCCTCGCCCGATCGACCCCGCGGCCTGCCGCCCACTGCTCCACAACGCGGCTCGGGCCCACGCCGGCGAGCATCGCCACGTACACCAGCACCAGCAGGCCGACAACGGTGTCGGTGGCGGCAGCGACGTACCGGTCGGACCCCTCAGACGCAACAACGAGAAACGTCGTGCCGAGCCATACCGGCAGCATTGCGAGATAGGTGATCGCGAAGACCGCCCACGAGTACCTCGCGCCGTACCGATCCCACGCCCACTGCCAAATGCGGTCCATGGCGCGACACTAAGCGCCCACCGAAAGGAGTTGATGGCATCGCCGTTTTCGGTGTCGAACCGGGGCGCCTACCTCGAGTTACGTTCCTTGGCTATGAGATAGTCGCGACGGCCTATGCCGACGACGTCAATCGGGCGGCCTGCACCACGAACGCATCGACGTCCTCTGGCTGCGTGTCGAAGCTGCAGACCCAGCGCACCTCACCTGTCGACGCGTCCCAGTCGTAGAACCGGAAGCTCTCGCGCAGCCGGTCGGCGACACCGGCAGGCAGGCGGGCGAACACGGCATTGGCCTGCGTCTCCTGGGTGAAGTCGACACCGCGGATGCTGCCGTCGGCGATACCCGCCTCGATTCGTGACCTCAGCCGGGCGGCCATCGCATTCGCGTGCCGGGCATTGCGCAGGTAGAGGTCACCGTCGAGCAGTGCGAGCAGCTGGGCAGAGACGAAGCGCATCTTCGATGCGAGCTGCATCTGGTGCTTGCGCAGATAGATCAGTCCATCAGAAGCCGTGGCATCGAGCACCAGGATCGCCTCCGCACCGAGCGCGCCGTTCTTGGTGCCGCCGAAGGTGACGACGTCGACGCCCGCGTCGGTGGTGAACGCGCCCAGCGGAAGGTCCAGCGCCGCAGCGGCATTCGACAAGCGCGCGCCATCCATGAACACGCGCATTCCCCGCTCGTGCGCATAGTCGGCGATTGCCCGTATCTCGTCGGGTGTGTAGACGGTGCCGAGTTCACTCGACTGGGTGATGTAGACGACGAGTGGTTGCGCCCGGTGCTCGTCGCCCCACCCCCAGGCCTCCTCGGCGACGAGGTCCGGCGTGAGCTTGCCGTCGGGTGTCGCGATCGGCAGCAGCTTGATGCCTGCGGCCTTCTCCGGCGCTCCGCCCTCGTCGGCGTGGATGTGCGCCGTCTTGGCGCACACGACTGCGCCCCAGCGCGGCAGCATCGACAACAGACCGACGACGTTGGCGCCGGTGCCGTTGAACACCGGGAAGATCTGGGCCGCTTCCCCGAAGTGCCGTGCGCACACCTCTTGCAGTTGCGCCGTGTACACGTCCTCGCCGTAGGACACCTGGTGCCCGTCGTTGGCGTCGGCGATCGCGGTGAGCACGTCTGGGTGCACGCCCGAGTAGTTGTCGGAGGCGAAACCGCGGACGCTGGTGTCGTGCAATGGGCTCACGACGCTTCAATCTAGGACCCCGACGAAAAATATAGGGAAACACCCGATTTCTCCGCGCACCGGATGTCCTTAGTCTGCTGTGGGGAGTCCACATGGTCCGTGACTCCTGCAGTTCAGCAGCGAGCTGCAGTCGGCCCGCCACCTACACCGTGGCGGGCCGTCCTGCATCGGCGGCGCGAACGCTGTTGAGAACGGTCTGGCCCTGCTGGTCGACGAAATGGGTGAACAGCTCCTGGGCGAAGCCGAAGACCAGCGCCCACGCCAGGATCTGCGCGGTGGTGTCCAGTGCGTTCAGACCGGGAACGAACTGCCCACGCATGAGCAACAGGCCGAGGAACGCGGTCATCGCTCCCGTCGGGAGCTTCAACGCTGCCAGCGCGAGCGGCAGCCCATAGCGTTCGGAAGAACCCTTGATGTTCCTGATGGCCGCCGCGGCCGCGACCGCCGCAGCGGCGAGTCCGACGAGTTCGACGACCATGAGGTCTTCGGGCTTGGCCGTCTCGGCGACCACATCGTCGATGTCCCGTTGCGGCGTGTTCCCCTGGAGCGCCAGGCCGGACTGCGAGGGGGTGAAGGGTTCGGACTGGCCCGTCGGACACACCACCACCGCTTTGCCGGACTCCTCAGGCGCGAAGCACAACGGAAGCCAGGTCGGCCGGAGGAAGCCCATCAGCGCGACCGCAAACGCAAGCACAGCCATCAGGACAATCGTGAGAACCACGACATTGCGGAAGCTGCGCAACCGCACGTTGACGCGCAGCGCCTCAGAGCTGGCCGCCCTGACAGTGGTCACGATCTTGCCGCGCTCTCTGTCCACCGACTCGTGATCGTGCACTTCGCCCGCGATCCGCTCGAACTCGTGACGTCCCGGGTCGGACGGGCGGAGATGGCGCTGCACGTGCCGAAGCAGCGACGGCATCTGTCCGAGAAGGTAGTCGGGCGGCGCGAGGTTCAGAAGTTGAGCCTCCGCGGCATCCAAGTTGCTCCTCGCGCGCTCGATCAGCGGCCCGTCGCGGAAGATCCGGAACCGCTTCTGTGGGTCCAGCTTCCTACCGAGCGCCGCGTCCCTGGCCGCCCCGAGATGACACATCACCGCCCCCACCAGGATCTGGTCACCGTCACGCGAGTGCTTGGCCGTGATCCATTCGCACAGCGCCTCCAGCTCGTAGGCCCGCGTCAAGGTGCCTTCACGCCATGCCACCGAAACTGGCCCATCGATCCGATGAAATTGCGATCGGTTCACCGACTGCGAATGGTTTGGCTCGCGACGACTGCCATTGCGTTGGCCGTTCGCGATTGTGGTCCCTAGATCGCTCATTGGATCCCCCTGTACCTGAGGCCGTGCCGAGGTACCAATTCTGGGCATGCCCGCGTTATTGGCGCGCGAGTAATTAACTACTCGATTCCGCGGAAAGGGTGCGCAGACTTTGCGCGCGCGAAACCGAGCAAAACAAAGCGACATGGCGCACCCTTTTAGGCATGACGAAGCTATTTCGTGGCAATCCTCGGCTTCTTCTTCAGGTGTTGCCGGTGGCCGCCGCCATGGTTCTGCTCAAGTGGCTGTACGACCTGAGCCCGTTCAAACACCTCGAGCTCAGCCCGCTGCTGGGCGGCGTCATCGCCGCCGAGGTTTTCATCGTGGGGTTCATCCTCAGCGGCACCGCCGCCGACTTCAAGGAGGCCGAACGGCTTCCCGGCGAGGTGGTCGGCAGCCTGGACTCGATCGCCGATGAATGCCTGATAATGGACAGCGAACTCAAACTTCCGCAGGCCCGTCAGTGCGTCTTGCTATTGGCGGACATCGGGGTCTCGATCCATCAATGGCTTTTGCGCGGCGACGGTTTCGACGACGTACTCGACCTCCTGCGCCGGCTCAATCCGCTGTTCATGGTTTTCGCGCCCAAGATTCAGGCCGGCTTCACCACCCGGCTGAAGGGAGAGCAGGCCAACATTCGCAAGGTGGCGATCAGGATGGACACGATTCGCCGAACTTCGTATGTGTCGGCGGGCTATCTGATCGCCGAAGTCACCGGGCTGATGATCCTGGTGCTCCTGCTGATCACCGCGATCGGACAGCTCGCGCCCACGCTGCTGGTCGTCGGCGTGATCACTTACCTGCTGGTCTATGCGATCGCCATGATCCGCGACATCGACAATCCGTTCGAGTACCACAACGGCAAGCCGGGAGCTGCGGATGTGGACCTCGCTGTCCTCGAATCGTGCGAGAGTCGGCTCCGCGGCCTCGCGGCGGCGATGGGCGCCGATCGAAGCGTCGAGGACCGGTCTGCGACTACCCTGGCCCCGTGAGCAGCCAGCAAGTGCCCGGCGGCGTTGTGCACAAGTTACCGGCAGACCTGCGAGAAGCGCTGATCGGCAACTCCCCTGCCCTCGTTGCATGGAAGGACATCACGCCGTTGGCGCGCAACGAGTTCATCTGCTGGGTCGAAGACGCCAAGCAGGAGAAGACGCGAGAGCGCCGCATCCGCCGCACCCAGGAGGAGCTCGAGGAGGGCATGCGCAGGCCGTGCTGTTGGCCGGGCTGCAAGCACCGCGAACGCAACGGCAGGTAACGGCCGAAATTCGTCCATAGTCGATCAGCCGGCGTTACCGTCTCCTCAGTCGTCATGACGGAGCTGAGGAGTCGACGTGGACGGATATCGGACCGTGGTTGTCGGGACCGATGGCTCGGAGTCGTCCATGCGCGCGGTCACCCGCGCCGCAGAGGTGGCCGCCGGGGAGAACGCGAAACTGATCATCGCCAGCGCGCACGTGGAGACCGTCGAGAAAGGCGGCTGGTCACGGGTGCCGTCACACGATCACGTGACTGACCCCCGTGCCGCGGACTCCCTCGGCAGCGAGGGCTACATGCTGCACGGCAACGCGCCCGTTTACGGGATCCTCCGAGAGGCGCACGACAAGGCGAGAGCCGCGGGCGCCGACAAGGTCGAGGAGCGTGCTATCGAAGGCGCGCCGGTTCCCGCCTTGGTCAAACTGGTCGGCGAGGTGAACGCGGACCTGCTCGTGGTCGGAGACGTCGGACTGGACTCGGTCGCCGGAAGGCTGCTGGGTTCGGTGCCCGCCGAGGTCGCCCGTAAAGCGCGAATCGACATCCTGATCGTCCATACGGCCGATTGAGGGCCGCTGCGGCCCGATGATCACCGTCAGCTGCGGTGATATTCGACGCAGCTTTGCGCCAGGCCGCGATCTCATCGTCGGGTGCGACGTGCGCGCGGACCTCCGCGTCCTGCACCCGGCGATCTCGCGGGCGCATGTGATCCTGCGATGTGTCGACGGGCAGTGGACCGCAATCGACAACGACAGCCTCAACGGCATGTTCGTCGGCAAGGAGCGGGTCTTGACAACGCCCGTGCGCGACGGGATGACCATCAACCTCGGAAACCGCGAGGGACCTGCGCTGTCGTTCGAATTCGGTCCGCCCCCCGATGAGCGGCCGACGGTGGCGACGACGCGGCTTCCGCATCCGACCACCATCGGCCGCGCCGCCGACAATGACATCGGTATCTCCGACGCGCTGGCGTCACGGCACCACGCCCGGTTGGTGGCGACCCCATCGGGCGTCCAGATCCAGGACGCTAACAGCGCCAATGGCACATTCGTCAACGGCGAGCGGATCAAGGCGAAGGCGCTTGCCGACAACGACGTCGTCACGATCGGCAACCTCGACTTCGTCTTCAACGATGGCGATTTCGTCCGCCTGGCGGAGCCCGCCACGACAGCAGGCGGTCTGGAGGCGCGCGACGTCGGACTGACCCTCGAGGACGGCGACGTGCAGCTGCTGGATCGGGTTTCCCTCACTTCCCGGCCGGGCGCGCTGACCGCGGTTATCGGCCCCTCCGGCTCGGGCAAGTCCACGCTGTTGAAGGTGATCGTCGGGGTCCGGCAGCCGACAAGTGGGGCCGTGACGTTCGACGGGCGCGATCTGCACGCCGAGTACGCATCGATCCGGAGCCGAATCGGCATGGTCCCGCAGGACGACGTCGTGCACCGCGGGCTCACCGTCGCCCAAGCGCTGAACATCGCGGCCAAACTGAGAATGCCGCCCGACACCACCAAACACGAACGGCAGCAGGTGGTTTCGCGGGTGATCGAAGAACTCGAGATGACCGAGCACATCGGCACACGCGTCGACAAACTGTCGGGTGGGCAGCGCAAGCGCGTGTCGGTGGCGATGGAGCTGCTGACCGAACCGTCGCTGCTGGCACTGGACGAACCCACGACGGGTGTGGATCCCGCGCTGGACCGGCAGGTGATGACGATGCTGCGCCGGCTCGCCGACGCCGGTCGCGTGATCGTGGTGGCGACACACTCGTTGCGGTTCCTGGACGTCTGCGATCAGGTGCTGCTGCTGGCCCCCGGCGGCAAGACCGCGTACTGCGGGCCACCCGGCGATGTCGGTGAGGCGATGGGCTTTGCGGATTGGGCCGACATCTACACCGATCTCGTGGCGGATCCCGATGGGGCGCAACGACGTTACTTCGAACGGCACGGATCGGCCGCCGACGCTGGCGCATCCCCCGCACCCGTGCGGCCGGTTGCCGATCGGGAGGAGAACCCGGACAAGTTTCTGGCGTCAGGTGTCGACGGTCGCACAGCGTCAGATTCAGCTGATGCTCGCCGACCGGCAGTATCTCGCCTTTCTCGTGCTGGCGCCGTTCATGGTCGGCCTGCTACCGCTGGCGGTGGGCGGTCACGCCGGCTTCACCAAACCGCCCGCAGGCGCATCCGCCCCGTT
Source organism: uncultured Actinomycetota bacterium (assembly GCA_963758825.1). Lineage (GTDB taxonomy): Bacteria > Actinomycetota > Actinomycetes > Mycobacteriales > Mycobacteriaceae > Mycobacterium. Next base: position 51,119 of record CAVWWV010000002.1, read on the forward strand.
CGAGCCGCGGCAGCTCGTCGTGCTGCTCAGCTTCGCGGCGATATTGATGGGCCTGACCGTGTCGGTTCGCGGTCTGATCGGCGAGCGGACGATCTACCGTCACGAGCAGGCGGCTGGGCTATCACCGTCGGCGTACCTGTTGGCCAAGATCTTCGTTTTCGGCGCCGTCGCGGTGATCCAGTCGGCAATTCTGGTGATCGTGGTGACGGCGCCTGGAATCGGAAAACCCGCACCGACGACTGCCGCGGCGCTCGGCAGTCCCCTGCTGGAGTTGTTCGTCGACGTGGCGTTCACGGCTGCGGTGGCGGCGGTTCTCGGCCTTGCCATTTCGGCGGTGTCCCGCAGCGTCAACCAGTACATCGCACTGCTGGCGGTCGCGTGCACGGCTCCACTCGTGTTCGCAGGCAGCTTCATCCCGATCACGGGTCGCCCCGTACTGGAGGCGATTGCCGCGTTCACCCCCGCGCGGTGGGGAGTCTCGGCCATGGCTTCGACAGTGGACCTGACGAATCTTGTTGCAGGCATCGACGATTCGCATTGGCACCACAGTGCTTCGGTGTGGTTGTTCGACGTGGCGATGCTAGTGGTGCTCGCCCTGCTGTTCGCCGGATTCGTCCGTTGGAGACTTCGAAGGAAGGTCGACGCGTAGCGCGCCGCTTACTCGTCCGACCCGACAACGCGCAACGCGGGCCGCACGTTCTGTCGGGGAAGCTCGTCCTGAGGCGCCTGCGTTCTCACGGCTTTGGGTCGACGCAGGTCGGTCGCCACATCCTGGTAGTTCCACGCCAAGTCCCGGGTTTCATGCGTCACGCGGGTAGCAGCCCCGGAAACCGCACCGACAATTCTCCGCAGGTAAAGCACCGTGGCGTGGGCGGCCTCATGGGCGGCGTCGGTCCCTCGCGTCAACGCGGCATCAACCCTGTGCCCCAGTTCAGCAAGCATCGAACCTCCTCGTCGGCATGTAGGCCGTGTACCCACCATTCTCCCTCGAAAAAGCGTGGAACCGACCGGTTGCGGGTAATCGATCTCCGATCTGGAGGACTGATGAGCGATTACAAGGTCGTAGTGGTCGGCACGGACGGTTCGGACACATCGCTGCGCGCTGTGGACAAGGCGGCGGCGATCGCCGCGGAGGCGGACGCAAAACTCATCGTGGCCACGGCGTTCCTGCCCGAGGACGAGGGCCGGTCCGGCGAGCCCGATCAGCTCATGGGCGAGAACTACAGGACCGAGGGCAATGCGCCGGTGTACGGGATGCTTCGCGACGCCGCCGACCGGGCGCGAGCCGCGGGCGCGAAGGACGTCGAAGAACGCGCCATCGCGGGGGCCCCGATCGACGTGCTCGTCGACCTGGTCGACGACGTTGACGCCGATCTGCTCGTGGTCGGCAACGTCGGCGTCAATTCGATTGCCGGCCGACTGCTCGGTTCGGTGCCCAAGGCGGTGTCTCATCGCGCCAAAACCGAGGTGCTGATCGCGGAGACCGCGGACTGACGTCGAATCACCAATACCGAGCAGCACCCGAGAACATCTGCGCCAGCGACGACTTCTCGATCTCGATGGGCGCGTTCTGCAGAAGCCGCTGCTGTGGCCATGCCCCGTCGGCAAGCCTGGCGCAATCGGCTTCCGCGTAGCCCACACCAGCCAACCCGTTGGGCATGCCCACTGCGCGCATGATTCGGATGAGATGCTCGGCAAGAACAGGGCCCACCTCGTCGTGGCCGACGTCGCCGACATCGGCGCCGAGATGGCGGGCCGCCTCCATATGGCGCTGCGGGTTGGTGGATGCGGTGAAGCGAAATACCGAGGGAGCGTTGAGGATCACCGACATGCCATGCGGAACGATAGGTTCGGAGCCTGGATAGCCGTCGGGATGAAACTCGCGCACCTGCCCGGCCACCGCGTAGGACATGGCGTGTGGAATGTGCACCCCCGCATTGCCGAACGCGATGCCGGCGAGGGTGGCGGCCCACATGGTCTCTTCGCGCGCTTCGCGGTCTGACGAGTCGCTGACGGCTCGCTCCAGATAGCTGCCGAGCAATCGCATGGCTTCCCGACTACCCAGGTCGCTCCACGGATTCGCGCCCTGACTCAGCGGTCGAACACTCGGCCGGTCGGGCGCGCTCCTTCGGACAAACGGCCGCGCTGTGAACGACTCCAATGCGTGCGACAGCACGTCGAGCCCGGAGCAGGCGACAACTTGGGCGGGCAGCGTGTCGGTGCAGTCGGCGTCGACGAGTGCTTCTGTCGGACGCAGCGCGGCAGAGGCGATGCCGGTCTTGGCCGACATCGACAGCAGGTCGAAGATCGCCATGCCGGTCACCTCGCTGCCGGTGCCCGACGTCGTCGGGCAGGCGATGTGAGATGTCAACGGGCCTGGCACCGGCGTTCCGTCACCCACGGGAGCGTTGACATAGGACAAGAAATCGGCGGGGTGGGTTGCGTACAGATTGGCAGCCTTGGCGGTGTCGATCACCGAGCCGCCGCCGACCGACACATAGCCATCGGGTCGGGTCTCCGACGCGAAATCCGCTGCCCGCTTGAAGGATTCGTCCGTCGGCTCGACATGGACATCGGTGTATTCGACGACGTCGATGCCCGCCGCGCGCAGGGAGCGGTGCGCCGTTTCGAACACCTCCAGCGCGGCCACCCCGGGATCGGAGAACAACGCCACCCGGGTCATCCCGAGGGCCGAAGCGCGGTCGCCGAGTTCCTGGAGGCAGCCTCGGCCGAAGGTGATCCTGGATGCGTCGACCGTGAAAGCCGTTTCCAGTCCATCACCGGTTGGCTGGTAATGACAGCAGCTCATAGACCCTCCCAACGCCTGCGGATAAGCCTATAACTGGTTTGCACGGACAGCGTTGCGCCCCGACGCCGCTACCTAGACTGATAGAACTCTGCATAGAGCACGCCGCAGATTGCGGACTTTATCGGTGATCCGGACCCCAAAGGCAGGCAACCAATGACAGACGACCAAATCAGCACCCACGCACAGCTTTTCGACCTGACCGGCAAGGCTGCGCTCGTCACCGGCGGCACCAGGGGGATCGGCTTGATGATGGCGCGGGGGCTGCTGCAGGCGGGCGCCCGAGTCGTGATCAGCTCGCGCAAGGCAGACGCCTGCGAAGATGCGCGGCAGCACCTCTCCCAGTTCGGCGACGTGGGGGCCATCCCGGCCGACCTCTCGCAACACGACGAGTGCCTCAGGCTGGCCGACCTGGTCACCGCCGACTCTGACGGCCTGCACATACTCGTCAACAATGCAGGCGCTACCTGGGGTGAGCCGTTGGAGAGCTTTCCCGACTCTGCGTGGGACAAGGTGCTCGACCTCAACCTGAAGTCGCCGTTCTGGCTCGTCCAGGCGCTGCTTACCGGCGCTGCGACAGGCAGGCACGGCCGATGATCCCGCCCGCGTCATCAACGTCGGGAGCATCGACGGGATCCACGTCAGCCAGTTGCCCGTCTACTCCTACGCCGCCAGCAAGGCGGCTGTGCACCAGCTGACGCGGGTGCTTGCCCGCGAGCTGGGACCGCAACACATCACGGTCAATGCCGTGGCGCCGGGCCCGTTCCGATCGAAAATGATGGCCGCGACACTCGATGCCTTCGGCGACTCGATCGCGGCGTCGGCGCCGCTTCGCCGCATCGGCCGCGACGACGATATGGCAGGCATCGCGGTATTTCTGGCCAGTCGGGCGGGCTCCTATCTCACGGGTGCGGTCATCCCCGTCGACGGAGGCATCGCCACCACGGCCTCGGGCACGTCTGGTTAGTCGGCGGTCACGGCAGTTTGATGGCGGAGATGTACATCTCCACGATCGGCCGGTAGAGGTCGACGTCGTCGAGTTGACTGCCGAGCACCACCGAGTCGCTGGTGGCCACGAGCACCTGGGCGAACGTCAACGGTGGGATGAGCAGCGACCCGCCGATCCGGTCGATGCCCCCGACGATGAATTTCGCCAATTCATCGACGACCTCCGACCTTTTCGCGGCCACCCGTTCCCGGGCGTCGGGGTTGCGTAGCAGGTAGAGCGTGAACTCGTGCCCCAGTGCGGCATGCTCGGCTCCGCGGTCGATGCTCAGCTGACGCCAGCGCTGGGCAATGGCGTCGAGTTCGGGCGCCCCCACTTCGGTCGCCGCCGACAGCACTTCGGCGAAATTGTCGAAGTAACGCCGCCAGTATCGATCGCTCACCGCGAGGAAGAGATCCTCCTTGGTGGCGAAGTGCTTGTAGATGGCGCCCTTCGTGTAACCGGCCGCACGCGCGATGTCATCGAGACTTGCTGGCGTGAAACCTTTTTCGGCGAACACCTCCTCGGCGGCGTCCAGCAGCAGAGCCCGCGTGCGTTCGAGGCGTCGCTCCCGTGTCCACTGCTCGACCATGCGGTGATTCTGCCACAGAATCTGAGAACCCTTTCGGATCCTCAGATACTGAATGGTATCTTGGCGCCATCCGATGAGAAGAACGTCGATTGAGAGTGCCGTGAGCGATCTGTCGAACAAGAAGAAAGTGCCCACCCTCACGCAGTCGCTCGACGTCGCAGCGACGCTCGACGCCGACGCCAAAGCGAAGGTGCGGCCAGTAACGATCTGGGCCGCCATCGGCGGCGCGCTGCTGGTGTTGCAGGTGTACGTATGGATCCGGTGGATCACCGGGCCCTACTTCGAGCGGGTGCCGGGCGGGCCCACCGATCCGCCGATGTACATGAAGGCGTTCCTCACGTTCAACGGCATCCTCATGTGCGTCCTCCTGCCGGTCGCAATCTGGTGGTTCATCGTCAGGCCCTGGCGCCGTGAGCGGAGAATCACGCTCGACGGCATGCTGTTGGTGTCGATGGGCCTGATGTTCTTCCAGGACCCGCTGCTCAACTACTTCAACACGTGGTGCACCTACAACACATGGCTGTGGAACCGCGGTTCGTGGTCGTCGGACATTCCCGGCTGGGTGTCGCCCGAGGAACCAGGTCGCCAGGTCGCTGAACCGCTCCTGATCAATGCGCCCGGCTACACGGCAGGCGTACTGGTCATCACGATCTTCGGCTGCTGGGTGATGCGCAAGATCAAGGCGCGCTGGCCCAACATCAGCAACCTTCGGCTGATCATGGTCACCTACGCATTCACCTTCGTGCTCGACTTCGTCATGGAAGCCGGCTTCATGCTGCCGTTCGGGCTCTACACCTACCCAGGTTCGATTCGCTCCGTATCCGTCTTCGCAGGCACGTATCACCAGTGGCCCATCTACGAGGGATTGATGTGGGGCGGTGTCCAGGCCGCACTGTGTTGCCTGCGCTACTTCACCGACGATCGCGGCCGCACCATCGTCGAACGAGGGCTGGACAACGTCCGGGGTGGGTTCGCGAGGCAGCAGTTCACCCGCTTTCTCGCGATCTTCGCCGCAGTCAGCGGATGCTTCTTCTTCTTCTACAACGTCCCCGCGCAATGGATCGCCATGCATGCCGACCCTTGGCCTGATGATCACCTGAAGCGCTCGTACTTCAACGGAGGCATCTGCGGGGACGGCACCGACGTACCGTGCCCCGATCCCTCGCTGCCGATACCCACCAAGCGGTCCGGGTACGTCAACGTCGACGGCCAACTCGTGCTGCCGGAAGGCTCGGAGCTTCCGCAGACGGTGCCATTCCAGAGAGGAAACTGAGGACGCCTTTCGCGCTACCGCGACCGAATAAAACGACCTCCTGATGCTGGGCAGTCGCTTAGCATGACGTGAGTCGCCACGGCGCCGTCCGGCGTCTCACGTACAGCGAGGTATCGACTTGCCGAATCAACTCCACCACGTCGTCATGCGCAGCCATTCGGCGAGCACCTTCATCCGGTTCCTGACCGATGTCGTCGGCATGGAGATCCAGACACAGTTCCGTGTGCCCGGCGAGGTGTTGGAGACGACGCTGGGCTGGCCGCCCTCCGACGGCGCGGACCTGACAATGCTCGGCGGCGGCGATGCCGGGCTGGTCGAGGTGATCGACGTCCCCGAACATCTGCGCGAGGCCGCGCCCGAAGGGCTTGCCGCGCTGTCCTTTCTGACCGACGACTACATCAGCGTGCAGGACAAAGCCCGGACGATGGCGAACGATGTCACCGTTCTCTTCGGCGACGTGCCGGGCGTCAACCTGTTCTTCTGCACCATGGGTGGCGTACCCATCGAGTTCATGGGCGGCTACGACGCCGACAGTGTCCCGGCGACCGTCGCAACGGGCGACACCGCTGAGCCTGCTTCGAAGGATTGAGGGTGGACGATGTCGCGGCGTTGCTCGAGATCGAAGCCATCAAGGCGCTGAAAGCGAAGTATTGCCGTCATCTCGATGCCAAGGAGTGGGACGCGTGGCGCGAATTGTTCGATGACGACTTCACCAGTGTGATTGCCGGCGTCGGCGGCAGGCAGACCGTCGGAGCCGATGACTTCGTGGTCTATGTCCGTCGAACCCTCGGTAAATCGTCGCAACCCACCGTGCACCAGGTGTATGCCCCGGAAATCACATTGACCTCGGCGACGACTGCGACAGGCGTGTGGGCGTTCACCGACGTGGTCCGCTTGATTCCGGCTGTGACGCTTCACGGCTACGGCCACTACTACGAAACATACGAGAAGAGCGGAGGACGCTGGCGCATCAAGACTTCGACGGTGACCCGCCTCCGGGAAGACATCACTACCCCACTCCCCCAGGGCATTGCCACGCGGCTGCGGATGGTCGCGGCAAGGCTGGCCCGCCGCACATCGACTGTGTCCAAGTAGAACGAAAGAGGTTGGCATGAGTGCACTCTCGGGACGGCGAGTTCTCGTCACCGGCGCCAGCGGCGTGGTGGCCTACCCGGTAGCCGTAGAGCTGGCCAAGGCCAACGAGGTCTTCGCGGTCGCCCGCTTCTCCGATCCAGAGCAGCGCCGCAGCCTCCAGCGGGCCGGTGCTCACCCGATCTCGTTCGACCTTGCGGATCCCGATCTATCGCCGTTGCCCGAATCGGTTGACGTGGTGATCAACTACGCGGTTCTCCCGCCGACGCACAAGGACGCGTATGAAGTGAACGCGGGTGCGACCGGCCGCCTGGTCAGGCGGTATCGGGACTGCGAAGCCTTCGTGCACGGCAGCACCGGATCGCTGTACGCGTATCAAGGTGAGAGACCGCTGAGAGAGGACGACCCCTACGGTCTTCATGCCTCGGCCGAGAACTATGCAGCGAGCAAGATAGCGGCGGAATTCCTGGTGAAGCATCTCAGTGAGGACTATCAACTGCCTGCGGTTATCGTTCGCATCTTTTCCTTCTATGGGCCGCGGGGTGGCGGCGTCACGCAGCGCATCGACCAGATCATGCGTGGTGAGCCGGTGAGTGTCTATCCGGGCGTGCGCAACGTTCACACTCCCCTCTACCAGGACGACTATGTCGAGAAGACCATCGCCGCGGCGGGCATCGCCAAAGTGGGGGCCGAGGTCGTCAACGTGGGCGGAACCGAGCCGGTGACGACGCAGGAATATTGTCGGATCGCCGGCGAAATGCTCGGCAAAGAACCGGTATTCACCGAGAACAGCAAGGCCTGGCCGATCTGGGCCGACTCCACCAAGATGGTTGAACTCCTTGGACCCAACAAGGTCACGGTGCGAGACGGGGTGCGTCTGACGATCGAGTCGGCGCAGAACCGACTCAACACCTCGCATCACGTCATCGGCGAGCCGGCGAAAGTGTAGGGCGGCCGATGATTACGTTCATTGCCCACTTCACGGTCCCACCCTCGAACGCCGCGGCCTTCGAAGAGCTGCTGAACTACGTTGCCGCGATGTCGAATACCGAGTCCGGGGTCGTCTACTACGGTTTCGCCAAAAGTGTCGACGCCGCCGACACCTATTCCGTCGTGGAGGTCTATCAGGATCAGGACGCGGTGGCCGCACATGGGCGGACCGACTGGGTCAACGACTCGGTGCCCAGATTCCTGGGCCTCATCGAGGGCATGCCACAAATCAAGCAGTACGTCAGCCCCGGTGCTGCGGCGGTAACTTCTCAGTTCGAGGGCCTGACATAGCCCGAGATATATCAGCGACTGATGCCCCGCTGATACACATCAGCGGTCAGGTCTCAACCTGGCGATGAACCGTTGCACGCTGTGGGTCAGCGACCGCGGGACGTGGTCGGGGTCCATCAGATCGTTCTCCGCAAGCGGGCTGGCTTCGCCGGACACCGTCTGCTCGGTGAAGGGCCGCAACGTCTTGCCGTCCCCGTGAAGTTTCTCGACCGCCTCGCGTAGCGAGTGCGAGCGTGCCACCGCCTTTTCGAGTTCATCGGCAGGCACGCCAAGGTGTTCGGATACCAATTGATCTCGTACTGCGGTGATTTGGCGACGGAGGCCATTGTTCTGCGAGTGCGCTTCGATCGCGATGTCGCACTCACTGTCGAATCCCATCGACCGGTTGTTGAGGTTCGACGACCCGATCCGCAGCAGGTGATCATCGATCACCATGACTTTGGAATGGACGTAGATCGGTGTGCCTCCGTCGGTCACCGGGTAGTAGATGCCCAATCGGCCGTGTTCGTCGGCTTCCCACAGCACATGGATGAGTCGGTGGCGAGCGCCGTCCATCGTCTCCCGCTCCAGCCGATTGCTGCCCCTTCGGGGAAGAACGATGACGACTTCTGGACCGTCGCCCTCGGCCAGCCGAGACGCCAGCGCATCGGCGACCCGTGATGCCGCCAGATACTGATTCTCCAGATAGATGGTGTGGCGCGCCGCCGCAATGGCGGCGAGGTTCAGCGCCTCCACCTCACGCACTTCGTCGCGCCCATCCAGCTCAGGCAAGGTACGCGCGATGCCGACATCGACGTCGCGCATCGTCGGTTCCAGCTTGCTCGGCCAGGCCTCGTGCTTGGCGTCGACCGGCGGCAACGGAAGGCCCGTCGCCGTCTCCCACCGCTCGCGAGCTTGTTCACTGAGAGCGCAGGCGGCCTCGCCGTCGACCGCCGCCGCGACTTCGTGACGCGGGCCGTAGCTCCGCCCCACCGTTCGGCGCCCTCGGTTGTCGTGATCGTGCGCACTGGTGTCCCACCGGTCGACCGTGAGGTCGAGGCCACCGCAAAAAGCGACCGAATCATCGATCACGGCGATCTTCTGGTGATGCACGGCCCCCATCGGGCGGGCGCCGTCGATGGCGAAGTGCATCCGCTTGCTGCTGAACTGATTGACGAACGACACCGGGGTGAGGCCGAACCAGATGCCGTCGAACGCGGGCAGCAGCCGGAGATTGGACTTCAGCAGATATACCTCGAGATTCGGTCGCTTCCACAACATCCAGTAGAGAAAAGCGCCGAGCTGGTTGGGGCCGGGCAATGTTTTCTCGCCCCGCTCGAACGTCATCCTGGCGTCGAGATCCCAGCCAATCAGCGTGATCCGGTGCCGGGCACGCAGCATCGCCGTCTTGACATGCTTGAAGTAATCGGCCGCATCGACGATGCACGCAAATCGGTCAGCACGCGCAATCCGCCAGCACGTCTGGCCGGGAATCAGCAGCGCGGACATCCGCTGTGTGTACCCATTCGTCGGCTTCTTGCTACGCCCTTGTCCCCCGGCCGGTGACGATGCGGAAGGCCCGATTGAGTCTGTTACGCATGTACTCCGGCGACTCCTCATCGACGAGCGGGTCGAAGCGACCGTGCCTGTCCAGCACATCCAGGTACGTTGCCGCGAGTACGGCGGACCAAAGCTTCAGCCCCGACTGGACGCGCCGATCTGTGGCAGGCGCTCCGAACCGGTCGGCGAGCACACCGGTGAGCATTTCGACCCGTTGAGCGGCGACCTTCTTCTGCAGATCGGGCGACGACGTGATGGCCTTGCCCATGCGGCGCATGCGGTCGAGGCTGATCGGACCGGTGTCGGCGATGATCTCCCCGAGCACCGTCGAGTGTGCCGACATCAGCGCTTCGATCAGCGGTGTCTGCGGGTCGATATCCGCCAGAGCCTTGACCACGGCACCGAGCATCTCCTCGGAGATCGTCAGGATGATTACCTCTTTGGTTCCGAGGGTGGGCACGACATCGTCGGCCGGGATGCCGGTTGCCTCGGCAATCTGCGCTGTCGACGTGGCGTCAAAGCCCTGCTCTGCCAACAGAGTCAACGCGGCATCAACCGCATCCCGACCCGCTTGGACGTCCACGGTCGAAAAATATCATTTCTCCAACGCCGCCACCGGCTTTCTGACGTGCATGTATGCAGCGCAGAGCTTTTGCTGACGGTCCGCGCGCTCTTGAGTCAGTGCCGGATCGCGGGCTGTTGCCCGGCAACCGGTTCGTCGGCGCAACCAGGTGCACGACCGATGAAATCGACGGCGGCCGTAATCGCGGGACGATGCCGCAGAATGCGGTAGTGGGCCAGACGTCCGAGCCCGCGGGTGGTCACCAGTTTGGCGCCGGACCAAGCACTGGCAATCTCCTCACTCATTGCGTGGGGACTGTCCGGATCGTCGGGGTCGTGCACCACCAGAAGCGGCGGCGGATTGCCGATGCGAGGGGCCACCGCGGAGATGTCGGTGTCGAACAGCGGCATGTTCAGTCGCCTGTCGAGGCGACGACGCAGGCCCGTTTGGATGCGGGGACCGAAGCCATGTTTTTCGGCGAACAGATCCAGGTACCACGAGAAGTCGCCCATCGGGGCCAAGAACGCAAGGCGTTCGACCTCCATCCCTCTCGACACTGCGAGCGCGGCGGCCTTGGCGCCGAGTGAATGCGCCACGATCCCGCGCGCGGGGCCGTGTGCATGCACGAACGCCCGCACCGCCTCGGCGCACTCGACGATCGTCGTTCGTCCTGGCGCGAGTTCGCCAGGATCTGATTCGTTATGGCTCGGCAGATCGAACGCGATGACCCGATGTCCCGACTCGACGAGCGGTTTGACGAAGACCCCCAGGTGTGCGCGGCAGCCGCCCCAGCCGTGCACCAAGTACACCGCGGGGCCGTCGCCCCACGCCTCCCCGGCGATCCGGTGTCCAGACCAGCTGGCCTCGACCGGCTCACCCGCCCCGACGCCCGGCGGCATGCGCATGCTCATCTCGACGGCGGGCGGGGTGCACCACAGCTCGATGGCCCATCTCGACCCGACCGCGGGAGCGACACGCTCGAGCAGCCCGAACGCCCGGCGCACCCGCGGTGCAATCGGCGGTTCGATGCCTGAGCCCGCCTCGTCACGGGAAGGCCCGGTCTCGCCAACCATCGAAATTCCCCTCTTCTTACTCGCCAGTAAGGTTACGCGATTCGCGCGGGCCCGCCGTCAACGGGCGGCGCGCTAGCCGTATCGAAGTTCACTGACGCCTGTCATTGACAGCCGCCAGCGAAGTGCCGTACGTTCCTGACATGCACTCGCCGACGTCTACGACAGACGATGCGCCGCCGACGATGAGTACGCGAGAGGCTCAGCGCCTCGAGACGCGCGCCCGGTTGTTCGACGCCGCGGCCGCAGAGATCGCCCGGTCCGGTTTGGCCGGTGCGGACGTCAGCACCATCGCTGCGGCGGTCGGGGTGTCACGCGGAACGTTCTACTTTCACTTCCCGACCAAGGAGCATGTCGTCGTCGAGGTGGAACGGTCCGAGGAAGCCAAGATCGTGTCCCGACTCGGCGTCAAACACTTGAAGCCCACGGATCTTTCGTCGGTGCTATCGATGTTGGTCCGCGAGGTGCTGGCCGCCGAGCGCCGGTTGGGTCCGGTGTTCTTCCGGGACATGCTGGGGCTGCACTTCTCCTCCGCCCGCCCGGTGGAGGACGAGTTGGGTGCGCATCCGCTTGCCGAATTCCTGATCTCCGCGATCACCGATGCGCAACGCGCCGGACGGGTGACTAGTGACCGAGATCCGGGTGAACTCGCGGTGTTCTTCCTGACGGGGCTGTTCGCGCTGCTGGCGACCGACAAGAGCTCGTCCAGGACACGGGCGGCCCTCATGGAGAGGTACGTGACGACGATGATCGAGGGAATGGAAACACGATGAACGACAATGGGATTGACGGCTATCGCGCTTACCTGGCGCGTCGCGATGGTGAGGCCGACCTGCTGAATCGACGACTGAGCAGCCGGGAGGAGTTCTTCGCGGCGTTGGAGGCAGATCCTGTCCGCTCGGCGCATCGAGTCGAACGGCAGGTGTTCGCGCGGAACCTGCGCCGGCGGCGCCCTGAATCGGGTGTCGACCGGCAACTCCTCTTTCTGTTGGCCACCGCCAAGCTGAACCAGGCCGAACGTTTCGGCGTGGGGCTCGGCGAAACCTACGGACACAACAGCGGCGACGACGTACCGCCCGAACGGGTGTACATGGAACTCGAGGAGCACTACCACACCCGCCTGCTGGCCTATGTGCTGGACATCTTCGATCTGCCGTTCCAGGTTGTCGCACCGCCGCTCGTCATGCGACAGTTCGTGAAAACCGCTGTATTCCTGCCTGAGAGAATGGGTTTCATGTTCGTTGGCGCCGCCGAAATGGCGGGTTGCATCATGTTCCACCAGCTGCGTCGCATCGGTGTCGAGCTGTTCGCCGACGAGCCCGACGTGGCGGCACGGATCGACCGGCTCTACAGCGAGATCCTCACGGACGAGGTGGGCCACGTCGGATACTGTGCTGCCCGCTGCACCCCTGCCGAGCGGGCGATCATGCGTCGCCTCTACCCGCGGATCGGGCGACTCTTTGCGCGACAGACCGTCGAGATCAGCCTCCTCACCGATCGCCAGGAGCTGAACGCCCTGCTGGACCGGCCCTTCGACGTCGACGAGTTGTCGGCCGGTCTATCGAACGAGACGTTCCTGGCCGCCCACCCCTAGCCGGGCCGCGCGCCGACGTCAGGCGGCCACGCTTGGACTTTCTTCGGCACTACGCCGTGCCCGCTGCCACGGCCATGTCATCAGGGCCCAGACGATGATGACTATCGCAACCTCGACCAGCAGATACACCGGCCACGGACCCAGCACGTCCAGCACTGACGCGGTGGGCGGCTTCCTGTTGAGGTAGCCGTAGTTGGTTCCGGTGATCGCGTTGAAGGTGAACGTGAACGCCGCCCACCCCAGGGTCACGATGATCGCGAAGCGGTAGTCGCGCCACCGCGGCCGGTTTCGGCGTCCCCATGTGAGATAGATGGCCGACCACACGACGAGCACGTGCAGCGTGAAGAACGTGACGAAGAGATGGTGCGGGAAATCGGGGGCGCCTTCCTCCGGCGTGCCGATGTCCGGCGTGATCAGTGCCTGCGAGTTCAGCACGAGGCCCCAGTAGTAACCGAGGACGAACGCCCAATGCCGTTGCGACCACAAAGCATACGCCGCGACCAGCTCCGCGACATCGCACAGTTGCAGCGGAATCGACGTGTCAAGATCTGGCCGCACCAGTTTGTAGACGAACGCCACGACGAAGGCTGCGACGATCAGAAGTGCAAAGGCCCTGCCGAACAGCCGGGCCTGCGACTCGGATTGTCTGCGTCCGATCCAGACCAGCAGCACCGCGCCGACAGCGAATATCGCTAGCACCACCAAGTGCGATGGGCCGTACGCCGTGAATTCCCGCTGTGCAGAGTTCAGCTCGATCAACTCCTCGTTCATCGACAATGATGGCAGGCGACACCCACAGTCATCAGGATTACGAGCGGGAATGTCGGGGGGCCGGTCGGGTCACGGGCATGTGACCTCGACCTCGAACTGCTGGTATTCGGGCCTTTTGTCGGGGACGTCGCCGACCGCACCCTGGCCGACGATCCGGTAGCTCTTGCCTTCTTTCGTCACCTTCGGTTGTTCGACGTCCCGGTAGCGCCCTATCGAGAGTTTGATGTCGGGAAGGGTGATCGCCAGCAGTGAAACGTATGCCGGACCGTCTGTGAGCGTCATGTCTGCGATGAGTTGCGGGGGTGTAGCGGGGCCTGCTCCGGTTGTCTCCGGCCCGCCGACGGTAATGTTCAGCTCCCCCGTCGGCCCCAGAACACACACGACGTCGCCTGTGATCTGTCGAGGTCGGCCCGCCACGACAACCTTCGCCTGACCCGCTGATGCCGAGGAGTCGCCGGTCTGCGGGCCCGCCGCAGTGCCCGACGTGGACGAGTAACAGCTCGCGGCCGACGCGGCCACCACGGCGGCGGTCGCCACCATGCCGATCCGCCGAACGGGCCGATGACGCAACACGGGCGTCAGCGCATCAGGTCGCAATGCCGACGGCCCGCTCCAGGTCGGTCAACGAGTCCTCGAGGTGAGTGAGAAGCCGCTGCAGGTGCGGAATGCTGCGGCGGCATCCGACGAGGCCGAAGTCGAGGTTGTCGGCGGTGTTGGTGATCGTGATGTTCAGGGCTTGTCCGTCCAACGCGATCGACAGCGGGTAATTGCCGTCGAGTCGGGCTCCGTTCCAGTACATCGGTTCACGCGCGCCGGGGACGTTGGAGATGACGATGTTGAAAGGCGGCGGCGCCGATGACACGAACCCCGGCAACAACGCCAGTGCGATGCCCGACATCAGGAACGCCGACAACGCCAGCGCCTGGTTGCGCGGAAGCTCGGCGAAGACCTTCTTGTTGTCGCGCATCGAGGTGTTGATCGCGTCGAGCCGCTTGGCGGGGTCGGCGGTGTCAGTGGCCAGATTGCACAGGATCGTACCGACCATGTTCCCGCCGGAGTCTTGCTCGTCCGCCGCGCGCAAACTCACCGGAACCATTGCCACCAACGGTGTTTCCGGCAGCGCGTCGCGTTCGATGAGGTAGGCACGCAGCGCTCCCGAGCACATCGCCAGAACCACATCGTTGACGGTGACGCCGGCTGCGGACTTGATGGCGCGGATCCGCGCCAGCGGCCACGACTGTGCGGCCACCCGCCGCGCTCCGCCGATCGGCACGTTGAACATCGTCTTCGGCGCGCGAAACGGCAGGGTCAGTTGCTGTTCCAGGAGCGCGGCCCTGGTCACTGCAAGCGCCGAAGGAGCCAGCGAGGCAACCGATCCGACCGCTCCGGTGATCGACTGCAGCGCCGACCGCGACTCGCCCGAGCCCTTGCTCCTGCGCTTCGGGCCGAGTGTCCACGGCACTCGAATCTCCCGGTCGTCTGGGTCCGGGGTCATCGAGCGGACCGTGAGGCGCTGAGCGGAGACACCGTCGAGCAGTGAGTGGTGGATCTTGGTGTAGATCGCAAACCGCCCGTCGTCGAGGCCCTCCACGAGGCTCGCCTCCCACAACGGCCGGTGCCGGTCGAGCAGCGTGCCGTGCAGCCGCGACACGAGCTCGAGCAACTCGCGGATGCGCCCGGGACGCGGCAATCCCGACCTGCGCAGGTGGTAATCGATGTCCACGTCGTTGTCGAACGCCCAGGCGACGTTGGAGATGCCGCCGAGCATTCTGCCGGGGTGCTTCCTGAACGTCGGCTGGAAGTCGTCGTTCTTCACGATCGACTCGTGCAGATCGCGGATGAAGTCGGCCCCGCTCCCCCCGGGGGTTGGAAGAGCTGCAGGCCCGCGACATGCATCGGGTGTTCTCGGGATTCGCCGATGAGGAACATGGCATCGGTCGGCGAGATCAGCTTCATCGACGTGACGGTACCCTTCCAGCCGGAGGTGACGATGACGAACACAATTGGCAGGGTGGCCGGAAAGGTCGCGTTCATCACGGGTGCGGCACGCGGCCAGGGTCGCGAACACGCCATCCGGCTGGCGGAGGAAGGTGCCGACATCATCGCCGTCGATGTGTGCGCCGACATCGACAGCGTCGGCTACCCCGGAGCCACGGAAGCCGACCTCGACGAGACCGCGGCACTGGTCGAGAAGCTGGATCGGCGCATCGTCACCGCGAAGGCAGACGTGAGGGACCTCGACGGGCTTCGCGCCGCGCTTCAGCGCGGAATCGACGAGCTGGGCCGACCCGATATCGTCGTCGCCAATGCCGGTATCAGCGGCACACCCTGCACCGTCGCCCAGATCGACGAGTCGGCCTGGCAGACGATGCTCGACATCAATCTGACCGGCGTCATGCACACCACCAAAGTGGCACTGCCCCATATGTCCGACGGCCGCGGCGGATCCATCATTCTGGTCAGCTCGATGCTCGGACTGCGGGGCGGCGGCTACATGGCGGGCTACGCCTCGGCCAAACACGCCGTCGTCGGGCTGATGAACTCACTCGCCAATGAGCTCGCACCGCAGTGGATCAGAGTGAACTCGATCCACCCCGGCAACATCCGGACACCGATGCTCGACAACGAATGGTTCCACCGCACCCTGCGACCGGACCTCGCTGAGCCGA
Organism: uncultured Actinomycetota bacterium; assembly: GCA_963758825.1. GTDB lineage: Bacteria > Actinomycetota > Actinomycetes > Mycobacteriales > Mycobacteriaceae > Mycobacterium. The sequence goes on from CAVWWV010000002.1 coordinate 67,353, forward strand.
CGATGGACGACGCCGCTGCGGTGATCGGGCACTTTCACATGCTGCCCGCCCCACTGATCGAGGCCCGAGCAGTCAGCAATGCCGTGCTGTTCCTCGCCTCCGACGAGGCGAAGTACATCACCGGAGCGGCACTGCCGGTCGACGCGGGAGCCGTCGCAAAGTTCTGACAGGTCAACACGTCTCGCGCAACCGCGCAGACACGGCCGCGGCGAAGGTATGCGTGTCCCCCGGCCAGCGGGCGGAGATGTAGCTGCCGTCGTCGACCACGAACGCCGGCCGCGAGTCGGTCGTGGTGTCTCGCGCCATACCCGACGTCTGGGCGCGACGATGCGGGGAATCGCTCTCGACATTGCGGAAGTCGCTCGGATTCTCCAGTGCGCGGGTGACTTCCTCCTGCACCGACATAAAACCGACGGGATCGCCGGGCCGCTCTGAGTACGTTCGGTAGTAGTCGGGATCCCAGAACCTTGTGACGCGGGTCAACCGCCATGCCCGTCGTTCGAAGTCCCAAGTCAGCGCGGTGGTCTTGCGGCCGTAGAGAACCGAGCGTCCCGTCGACGCATCGATGGACCGGGCGGCCAGGAGCACGCCGTGACAAATCGCGGCGACGAGCGTGCCGCGCGCGAACGCGTCGGCCACCAGGCGTTGCAACACCGTGCTGTCGATATAGCGGCGCATCCCGCGCGCGCGGTGGCCGCCGGGAAGCAGCAGGGCGTCGACGTCGTCGAGTCCGGCGTCGGTCCAGGCGATGGGATTCTGGAACGCTGCGGAGTCCAGCATCTGCGCGTACGCGCTGCGGGCTTCTCGATTGGCGCGCAGAATCCGTCCGACGCCGACGAGTCCGGACAGGCCGGGAATCTTCGACCACAGATCGAGGCCGCGGCCCGAGACCATGATGTCGTCCGCCGCACCAGGTCGGCCGCTTTCGGTCGCGAACACCACTGCGTGTCCCTGGCCGGTGAGGACCTGCCAGCTGACCGCGACCTCGGTCGGGTCGAAGTCCCTGTCTGGAATCGGTATCAGGACGGTGGCCATTGGTGACGATTGTGTCACCGCGGCGCGCTATGACCTCCAGCGGTCGACCAGGTCAGCCCACCGGCGGGAGACGGTCTTCTCCAGTTCGTCGCGCGTGCGCCGCTTGTTGACATCGTCTGGTTCGATGGCGCCGATCGTCAGCCGCGCGATCTCGTCGACCTGGTCGCGGTCCAATCCGAATGACACCAAGGTGTCCAGGTCGCGGTCGGTGTCCAATTCGTCGGGCAACTGCGATCGGGCGAGCAGTACCGCGGCGTTCTCCTCACCGGCCTCCAACAACATGGCGACCAGGTTCGACTTCTCCACCCTCACCGCGCGGCAGTCATACAGGCTGACGAATCGACAGCTCAAGACCGTTGTCGCGCATGACAGTCCGGCACTCATCCGGGGTGTAGTCGAAGTTCTCCAGATCCTTGATGTAGGACGCGGGATCCGCCAATCCTTCGACATGGGGGAAGTCCGAGCCCATGATGATGCGCTTCACGCCGAGCAACTTGAGCAGGCTCGCCAATTCGTCCTCATAGAACGGCGACACCCAGACGTGACGCCGGAAGGTTTCGCGCGGGTCCTCCTTGTAGATCTGCGGAATCTGACCGTAGGACTTCGACAGCTTCTCGAACAGATGAAACACCCACGCCGAACCACTTTCAATGGATGCCATCCGCAGGTTGGGAAAGCGGAGAAACAGGCCGTTGTGCAGATGGTTGGCGAACGTGTCCTGCAGTGCGTCCCCGGAGAACAGTGACCGGAATCCGAGGAGTGCCTGAAACGACATCATGTAGTCCGATTCGCCCCATGCCGGCATGAACTTCGAGTAGTACGTCTCGCCGGAGTGGTAGCACACCGTGATGCCCGAATCGTTGGCCAGCCGCCAGAAGTCGTCGAACATCGGGTCGCCCGGTGCACGCATGCCGACGTCGGTCGTGATGGGTCCCGGGACCATCACGATGAAGCGCGCGTCACGCTCCAGCGCCCACTCCAGCTCGCGGATCGCATTGTCCGGTTTGCACAGGGTGATGTACGGTGCGCCGAAAATCCGCTCCTTGTAAGCAAATCCCCAGTCTTCGTCCATCCAACGGTTGAAGGCGCGGAAGGTGGCGGCCGTGGCGTCCAGATCGGGCAGTAACGCCTGCTCCATACCCACGCCGAGGGTGGGAAGCAGGATGGCGCCCTGCATGCCCTGTTCATCCATGAGCGCGAGCCGCGCGTCACGGTCGCGGTATGCGGGACTGATCGGCTCGAGCTCGCCGAACAACGCGTTCAGGTCCGCGCCTTTCGGGTTGCGGCCGCGGAAGTACTCGTCGAGCGCGCCGGGTTTACCCACGGGGTCGAACGTCGGGTTGGGAATGAAGCGGTTCACCCTGCCGCCGACGAGCAGCCGCTGCCTGCCGTCGAGCTGAGCCCACTGGATGGCTCGTTTCCGGTACTGCGGCTCGATGTGTCGGGTGAACGCGTCGACGGCCTCGTAATAGTGGTTGTCGCAGTCGAAGTACTTGAAGGGAAGCTGTGTCATCGTGGCGACGTCCTTTCTCGGGCGGGCTGTTTGTCGTCTACTTGCGCGGCAGCCCCAGGATCATCGATGCGATGATCGTGAGTTGGATCTCCGGGGTTCCACCGCCGATGAGTTCGGCGGGGGCATCGAAGTAGGGCTGAAACACGGCCGGGTCGGACTCCTCCAGCATCGCGATGCGACCCGTGAGGCGCAGGGTTTCGGTGTGTGCTCGACGTAGCAGCGTGACCATCGCGTACTTGGCGATGCTCGAAGTCGGGCCTGCGCCCTGACCCTCGACGAGCCGCAGGGTTTCGCGTAGCACCAGCGCCTTGATCGCGGTTGTATAGGCCTCGACGTCGCCGAGAGCGCGCAGCGCTGCGTCCTGTTCCTGGCCGTCGACCTCCGCCATCCGCCGAAGGGCGTCGGCGCGATCGATCATGACGTAGTTACCGATCGCCGTTCGTTCGACGGCCATCGTCGAGACGGCCAGCCCCCAGCCGCCGTCGGCCTCGCCGACGAGCATGTCGTCGGGCACGAACACGTCGGTGAAGAAGACCTCGTTGAACTCGGCGCGGCCGCTGGCCTGTTTGATCGGCGAGACCTCGATGCCCGGCGAGGTCATATCGATCAGGAAGTAGCCGATCCCGCCGTGTTTCGGTGCATCCGGATCCGTTCGCGCCAGCATCGCCCCGAAGTGGGCCCGATTCGCCAGCGAGGTCCAGATCTTGTGTCCGTTGATGATCCATCCACCATCGACCTTGTGGGCGCGGGTAGCCAGCGAAGCGAGATCCGAGCCTGCTCCGGGTTCACTGAACAGTTGGCACCATTGTTGAACGCCACGCAGGATGGGCCCCGCGAACCGCTCACGTTGCGCGTTGGTTCCACTGTCGAGAATCGTGGGCAGAATCCACTCGGCGATGCCCAGCGACGGCCTGATCAGGCCGGGTCGCTTGTCGAACTCTTCGGCGATGATCACTTGTTGTACAGCGGATGCGTCAAGACCCCACGGAGAAGCCAGGTTCGGCGCGACCAGACCTTCGCGGGCCAGCAGATCCCGCTGCGGCCCCGTGGCAAGACCGGGGTTTCTCACGTCGTCAGACGGGTGGTCATTGGCCAGCGCCATCGCTTCATCCAGCGTTGCCGAGACCCGGGCACGAAACTCGGATTCGACGTCACCGAGATTCACAGCAGTGGAACGCTTCTGCGTGCGGGCCAACTGCCCAACCTCGCGGCTCCACTGCGTCATAGGTCCCAGCGATGCAGCCAGGCTGGTGGCGCGGCGCCAGTACAGGTGGGTGTCGTGCTCCCATGTGTAGCCGATCGCGCCGAACATCAGCAGCGCGTCAAGCACCAGGTCTGGCGCGGTCCCGATCGCCATCAATGCGGCGGTGGCCGCGGCCATCCGGTGCTGTTCGATGGATTCGTCGGCCGCCCGCACCGCATCCCAGGCGGCCGCGGCGGCCAGTTCGGAGTTCACCAGCAGCACGGCCGCCTTGTGCTGCAGCGCCTGGAACGCACCGATGGGTCTGCCGAACTGCTCGCGGGTACGGATGTACTCGGTCGCCGCGTCGGCGCAGTGACGCACAGTGCCCCCGGCTGCGCAGGCCGCGAACGCCAACACGATGCAACGGACACGTTCAGTGGATATCCCGGACAACGCCGCACTTGCCGGCACGGCGTGGTCGGTGAGCCGGAGCACCCCCACGTCGGTACAGAGGTCGGTGCCCTGCTGCTCCTCGACATGCAACCCAGGCCCCGCAGAACGCGCGTCGAGCGTGAGCCACACTTCGGCGCCGTCACCTGTGCGCCCAGCCAGCAAAATATACTGGGCGCCAAGGATTCCCAACTGCGACCCGGACGAGCCGTTGAGCCGCCATCCGGTTCCTTCGGGGACAGCGCGGATATCGGAGTGCTCGGGCAGCACGACAACTGCGGTCGCACCGGCGACCAGATCGGCGATGAGCGGCTCAGCGGGCGCCTGGGCGAGGCTCGCGACGGCGCTTGCGGTTGCCGTACTCAGCAGCGGGCCGGGCAGTAGCGCTGCAGCGGCCGCCTCGACCACACAGGCCATATCCGCGAGGTTTCCGCCCTGTCCGCCGTCCTGCTCAGGCAGGTGCACCGCATGAAAGCCGCGTGCGACGAATTCCTGCCACCACGGCGGTCGTTCACCCGCCGCGATCGAATCGAAGGAAGCGCGCGTCTTGTCGATCGGCGCATGGCGGGCGGCGAACCGGCTGACGGCGTCGACAAGGTGTTCCTGCTCAGCCGTGATCGCGAGTGCCATGGGTCGTCAGCCGTCCAGCCCAAGAATCCGGGCAGCGTTGCCGTACAGGAACTTCGGCCACACCTCGTCTTTGAGCGGGACGTTGGGCAGCTCACTGAAGATGCGCTCCAGCGACAGGCCCATCGGAAAATAGCCGGCGTAGAGGACTTTGTCCGCGCCGCGAGAGTTCGCATAGTCGATGATGGACTTCGGGTAGTACTTGGGCGCAAATGCTGATGTCGAGTAGTACAGGTTGGGCCACTTCAGCATCAGCTTGACCGCGAGATCCTCCCACGGCTCACAGCCGTGGCGGGTCACGAACACCAGATCCGGGAAGTCGAACATCACGATGTCGATCCGCGAAACCTCCTGCGCGGTAAAGGGAACTCGCGGACCAGGAACACCGGCACAGACGAAGATCGGGATGCCGAGTTCGACACAGGTGGCATAGATCGGATACATCTTCGGGTCGTCGATGGGGACCTGGGGAAAGGTTCCCGGCGGGGAACACGGACGTCGCGCGGATACCGAACTGTTCGTACTCGCGACGGATCGCGTTCACCGATCCCATCACGTCGTTGGGGTCGACGAGCGCGCCCGAGGGTACGAAGCGGTCGGGAAACTTCTTGAGTGCGAGTAGGGCCGAGTCCTCGCCGACGCCGATCATCGCCTTCTCGATGCCGAACCGGTCCATCTGTTGGAGCACCAGAGACACCGGATCGTCCGTGGGCAGCCCGTTGGGCACGTCCTTGAACATGTATTCGACCGGAAACTCGAAGTCCTCCTTGGACTGGCGGTCCTTGGTCTGCTTACGGATGAAGTCGTATTGAGCGGACCCCTCGTGAGGAAACCCGATCATCGTGTCGATTACCGGCAGACCGACAGGTCCGGCCATGGAATCCTCCGATCGTGCAAGCGCACAGGCCCACCGCGCGCCTCCGGACAATATTGAAACGCGGTTCTACTTGTGTCAAGATAGCATGGCTTCAGTAGCTGCAATTTTCGGCGATTTATCGATAGCCGCGGGCATTCATGTAGAGCGAACGAGAAGTGCGTTCTCGAATACCGGGACGGAGGTCAGACCGTCAACACCGCATCGGTCCGAATCTGTCGTTCCGATGGCGGACATGACCAGCCGTCAGTTGATCCGGCGGGCCAAGGTCATCGAAGCGGTGGTCGAGCTGATCGCCGAGGTGGGCGCCGAGGCGCTCCAGATGCGCGACGTGGCGCTACGTTCGGGAGTGGCGTTGGCGACCGTCTACCGCTATTTCAGCTCGAAGGATCACCTGCTCGCGGCCGCACTGGAAGACTGGCAGAAGCGACTGACCCGCCGAATCTTGGCGTCGCGCAACCGAACTGATCGAGATCCCGACCCGCTGCGCGGTGTCCTGGACTATTTGCAACGAGCCCAGCGCGCGTTTCACCGCAACCCGGCGATGACCACGCTGATGTTTCAGACGGCGACATCGGCCGACCCCGAAGCGAAGGCCACCATCGATCAGATGAATCGCACCAATACCGAGATGTTCAACCGACTCCTCGAAGGCGTTCCACCGGCCGACATTCCGAACATCACGTTCTGCCTGAACGCCGCGTTGAACACGGCACTCAGTGGCGTGCTCACCGGCATGATGACATTGGACGAGTCGCTGAGCCGAGTCGACTGGGTCGCCCGAGTCCTACTCGACGACGCCCGGATCTCCGTTGGCGGGTACAGCTAGCCGGTATAGCGGTTGGGCGCCAGCATCGATGACCTGCGCTCCCTTTCATGCGAATGTCATCCCCATGACCTCCAGAAACGTCGGACGCGCCGTCCTGCTTCTTCGCGCTGGTGTGCAGCGCAGCGATCGTGTGGTCGCTGATCACGCCGGGCACCTCGGCCGCCGCGCCGGACGGCGTGAAGCCCACCATCGTGCTGGTGCACGGAGCATGGGCCGATGCGTCCAGTTGGAACGGCGAAGTCGACGAGTTGCAAGCGCAGGGATACGTCGTCCGGGCAATCGCCAACCCACTCGAAAACCTCACCACCGATTCCGCCGACGTCGCCGACTTCCTCAGATCGATCGACGGACCGATCGTGCTGGTCGGCCATTCCTACGGCGGTTCAGTGATCACCAACGCCGCCGAGGGCAACCCGAATGTCAAGGCACTGGTCTACGTCGACGCCGCCGCACCCGACGTCGGTGAGACCAACGGCTCGCTCAGCGGTGCCGACTCGGTGCTCAAGCACATTCCGGAAGACGAACTGTTCGACAAACTTCCCTACCCCGGCGCACCGGCGGGCGCGGTGGACCTGTACCTGAAGAAAGACGTATTCCTTGCGCACTTCGGCAATGACCTTCCCTCCGACGTGGCGACCCGGTTGTGGGCGTCGCAGCGGGCCGCCTCGACCGCAGCATTCGACACACCGTCGCGCTACGCGGCGTGGAAGACGATCCCGTCGTGGTACTTCATCAGCACCGGCGACCAGATCATCACGCCGACATCAGAACGCGCCATGGCGGCGCGTGCCAATTCCACCGTCACCGAGTTCGACGGCGGCTCGCACCTCACCCTGATTTCCCACCCGGAAGCGGTGACGGCCGTGATCCTCGACGCAGCCCATCGAAGCTGAATACCTGTATCGCGGCCGACTTTCCTTTCAGCTCATGGCTTCCTCGGTCGGTGAGCGTGGTCGGCCGCGATATCAGGGCATCGACGGTCTGCTGGGTGAGAAGGATGGTGTCGCCGGTGGTCTTGGTCAACTGCTCGACGCGGGCGGCGACGTTGACCGTATCGCCGATCAACGTGAACTCCAGCTTGCTGCCACCACCGATGGTGCCCGCGATCACCACACCGGTGTTGATCCCGACACCGATCCGCAGCACGCCACCAAACCGCTCCCCGACCAAGTCGGTCAATCACCACCGCGGCGCCCACCGCAGCATCGGCATGATCGGCCAGATCGTTGGGCGCGCCGAACACCGCCAACGCGCCATCGCCGAGGAACTTGTTCACATGCCCGCCGGCGTCGACCACGGCAGGCACCACGATCTCGAACACCGCGTTGAGCCGGGCCACCGTGTCCTCGGCAGTATTGGCCTCTGCGAACGGGGTGAAATCACGGATGTCGACGAACATCACCGTCACCTCACGACGCTCACCGGTGAACACATCGTCGCCCTGCTCGAGCAACCGCGCCGCAAGACCCGGGTCGACATAAGTGCCGAACGCCGCCTGAAGGCGTTGCCGCTCAGCCAAACCCGCCTGCATCCGATTGAACGACCCCGCCAACGCGCCCAGATCATCATCCTGAACCACCGGCAGCCGTTGGCTGTAATCACCGGCCGCGACACGCTCAGTCCCTTCGGCGAGGTCACGAATGGGGAGCATGGACGGCGCGAACACCACTCCGACAGTCGTCGGTATCGCGAAGAAAAGCGTCAACGCACACGCGATCACAACGGAGAGTACGGGGACTGCCGTGACGCGATCGAGCACGGCGGCGAGCATCGCGCTCCCCAACGCAAATGTGAACGCGACACCCAGCATGGACAAGTTCGCCCAGTTGGCGAACGTCGGGCGAGAGCGGGGCAGGGAGTCACCGATTCCGGTGTCCCCTGCGATCGAGCGCCTGACTGGCCGCAACGCTGCCTTCCAGAAGCTGTGCACAGTAATCAACTGGGTGCCGACTCAGCCGGCAGCGCCCAGAATCCCGTACTGCAGGAGCCGCGCCGCGGTCGCGTCGGCGATCACCCCAACGACGACCCCTAGCAAGCCGGCAACTACAGCGTTGGCTCCCACCGCACGGACAGCCGCCCCTCGAGCCATGCTGTAGGTCGCATCCAGTGCGCTCCCTCGATCGACCTCGCCACCGTCTGCCCACCGCTCCACAAGGTGTATTCGTCCCAGGCCAGGAAGAATCACCACGTACTGGTGCACCAATGTGGCAACAAGGGCGACAGCCGCAGCCTCTACGTAGTGATCGGACTTCTCGAACGCGACAATGACAATCGCGAACAGCAGGTACACCTGCAGCGGAGCGGGACACCGATTGCCCAGACCGCCCAGGAATACCTCGCCCCATACCGATCCCACGCCCACTGCCAGATGCGGTCCATGCCGGGAGATTAGGCTTGCGCCACCTCGGCCGGTGCATAAATCTCCACAGGCGAGGACTTGCCCTTGAGAATGAGCCCCGGTCGCGCCACGAACTCACCGTGATCTTCGTCGAGCAGGGCCAGCGTCTGCCCCGTCAACAGAACCAGGTCCCCCGTCTGTCGGGTAGCCGACTCGACCCGCGCAGCGATGTTGACGGCGTCGCCGATCACCGAGAACTCCAGTCGTCCGGCGCCGCCCACGTTTCCGGCGACTAGGGCCCCGAGTTCAACCCGATCCCGACCGACAGCGCCGTGCCGAACTCGTCGCGCACCGCCTCGGAGATCTCCAAGGCAGCTCGCAAAGCCCGATCGGCGTGGTCGGCATACCGGCGCGGCGCCCCGAAAACCGCGAAGAGCCCGTCGCCCGCGTACTTGTCGACGTGTCCGCCGTGTCGGTGAACCAGCGGGACAATCCGTTCGAACAACCGGTTCAGAGCCGCCACAACCTCGATCGGACGGACCCGCTCCGCGAACGTGGTGAAGCTGCGCACGTCGACGAACATCAGCGTGACCTCCAACTCGTCGGCCTGCAGTGCCGCACCTTGAAGGATGTGCTCGGCGACATCGCGGTCGACATATGTTCCGAATGCCTCTCGAATGCGTTCCCGCTCAGCCAAACCCGCCGTCATCGCGTTGAAGCCGACCTGTAGGCGCCCGATCTCGCTGGCGTCGTCGACGACGACGCGTGTTGTGAAGTCGCCGGCCTGGACACGGTAAAGCGCGCGGCGCAGTTCCCGCACTCGCTCGGCGATGGACCGCACAGCGACAAAGAGAGTGAACAAACCGACGACGAGCGCCACAGCGACGAGACCCAGGATCACGGCCAGCGTTCGATGCGGCTCGAAGCCGACGTCCGAAAGGTAGCCCACCGCAAGCGTTGCGACGCCGAGCAGCGGCACTCCTGTCGCCAGCGTCCACGCCATCGCCATTTTGAGCTGGATGCTCGGCCCGTACCGATGGCCGGCAGGCCCGCCGTCCAGTGCGCGTGCCGAGACCGGCCGCATGATCCGTTCGGCGATCAGATACCACACGGCGGTCGTGGTAATTCCGCCCAAGATCACAGCAGAGAAAATGTACGCCGCGGCCGCAAACGATTCGGTCGCTCCCAACATCGCGAAGACGACCGCGCCGACACCCCACGTCAGTGCGGAAACGCGAACGGCTTCAGTAGGTGCCCCGAGCGTCATGCGTCGTTCGCGGTCCGTCGGCTTTCGGTGCTGCCGAAGCCAAACGGTGCTCATCGCGTAACGGTTTCTGCGGACACGGGTCAGCACCGGCACGACGACGATCGCGAAGACGGCCAGCGCTGCCCCACCCCGCAGCAACAGCCGGTTCGTCGCGGCCGGACTCAGCAGAATCGGCGCGGCGAAAGAGAGAAAGACGAACACCAGAGCACCGCCGGAAACGCTGACCAGCACGGCACCCCAGATCCAGCGCTTGTACGTTGCATGCCTCAGCGGGTCGACCGGCGCCTCAATAGGGACGCGCCCTCCCACAGGATCCAATTGGGGCGGCGTCGTACCCGCTGACGCTAAGGGCATGTATGTGAGCTTGGCCAGCGATCGAACGACCGCCTAGCGTAGTCGGCTACTCGACTCGCTAATTGCCCGCTACGCTGCGGAAATGCCGACCATTGACGCCTCGCTGCAAGAAATGCTCGACGAGTTTGCGCTGCGCAAGCTGGTGCACGCCTACTGCCGCGCCGTCGATCGCGGCGACTTCACGACGTTGCGTGATCTCTACCACGAGGACGCCGTCGACGCCCATGGGGAGTTCTCGACGGGAGGTGTCGACGAGTTCCTCGGCACGCTGGCCGCGTCGCGTCCACACATCCGGTCGATGCAGCACAACATCACCACCGTGAACTTCGCGATAGACGGTGACAGAGCCGAGGGCGAGATCTACACGATCGCGATGCACACGTTCGGTTCGGGCGACCGGGATGTCGATGTCATCGTCGGCGGGCGCTATCTCGACAAGTACGAGAAGCGGCGATGACAGCTGGAAGATCATCGAGCGGACGATCGTGACCGACTGGGCCCGGGTGAACGATCCGTCGTCGAGTCGACCTGAGCCACCCGATAACGCGAGGCACCATGAAGGGGCGCCTCGACGCCGATGATCCGTCGCGACAGTTCTTTTCGATGTTGACTTCGCGTCAGTAAGTCGGTCGGTTGATTGATGCCGCCGACGTGGCGGCGTCTCCGAGTTCCTGGGTTGCGGCCCAACTCGCGAGCAGTTGAGCCCATCTTCGGACGGCGTTCCCGACTCGGCGGCGTAGGCGAACAACATCAAGCCAGGGTCGGAGGGCAACTCCATCCCCTCGTAGGTGAGTTCGAGATGACCCACCACCTGGTGGTGAAGGTGCTTCACGCCGGTGCGGTGCAGGGCACACGCCGTGCACCCGATCACCGCTCTGCAGTCGGAGTACTCGCTGTGGACCCGCGATCAGGAACCCGAGGTACTCCCGCTACTGCGGGCTCGAAACGGCTTCGGCCGTACTCGCCGCTCGGCAAGGGCTTCCTGACGGGCACCGTCCGTTCGACCGACCAGTTCGACGCAGCGACTTCGGCCTCCAATCCCCGCTTCACCGGCGAGAACTTCCAGCGCAACCTGGCGATCGCGGACGAGGTTCAGGCGGTGGCCGGCGACGCCGGGGTCACGCCGGCTCAGGTCGCACTCGGCCTGGTTGTTGGCGAAAGGTACCGACATGCGACTCCGATTCCGGGACACGCGGACGGGTGTCCCGGCTGCGAGGAGAACGTGGCCGCCGACGACGTCGTTAATCAGCGCCGACCAGATGAAGCGGCTGGACGCCGGACGCCGGCATCGGGTGGTCACGCACACCGATGCGCAGATGGAGATGATCGAGCGCTGACGGTGCCTCGAGATGATGATGCGAGCTGATCGTAGAAGTGCGCGCACTCCGAGAAAAGCAGGTGGCCGGTGACGATCGCGAACAGGCGAGGTGACCGGACGCAGCGGTGAGGCATGCAGCCGCTTCCAAGGAGGTGGCACGTCGCGATACAGAACAAGTTCACGGACTAGACGGTGGTCGACCGGTGCAACTGAACTGGTGGCCGGAGCACCGTCGATACACCGCTGAGTTCCAGGCGACATCGACTGAACAAGACGGAGTGTCGCGTTGTCGGCACCGGCTGTTCGATAGAATTGACTGACCACCGGACCGGGGTGGCCAATGGCTGACATCGATGCGCGGCGTGGCTCGACCGTCGGGGACCAGACCACAGGCGATGATCAGGTCGCGGTAGCGACTGTCCGGTGCCAAGCTCTCACACGGCACGGTCAATTCTCGTCGAAAGCGTCGACGGCCACTGCGGAATCCGCAACGGATCCAGGTGAACAGCCGCTGAGGGGTCGCCGAGCGTTGTGTGCGTTCGGCGCTGCGACAACTGGACAGCTACTGGCCGCACGACCGAACAAATGAGGACACGCAAGAGCGGTCGAGTAGGTGTGAACGCTTAAAGCTGCGGTTCAGATTGATCGGCTACGTCGTGAGGATCATCCGCGCACGGATGAGTTTCGCGGGTGTCTGCCGCGTTGATGCCGGCGTGACCGCCACCGACGATGAGCACATCGATCAAACCGTCGTGCGGAGCAGATGCCATCTGTCGGCGATACCCCGTCGTCACACAGTTACTCCGTCGGTCGCGCTGATCATCCTGCGGCGCTGAGCATCTCCTCGAAAGAGCCCTGCATGCAGTCGGCGTAGTGGCCCGGATCCGGTAGTGCGCTGCGATCCGCCGTCACCCCGATCGAAACGGTGCCGTTGTAGCTCGCCACGATGTGGAAGAGGTTCATCCCGCCGATCAGCGGACCCAGGCCGGTGACTTTCACCAGGCGAGCGCCCGCGAAGTAGATCGGATCCGTCGGACCCGGCACGTTGCTCACCGTGGTGTTGGCGATCGCAGGACCGGAAAAGGGCACTGCATTAGCGGCTTTGACCGTCAGCCCCAACAACGTCGTGGGCACGGTGCCCACCAGCTCCATCAGCCGGGAGCTGCTGGCGGTATCGGCAGTACTCGCGGAACGCGGAGGCCTCGTCGACGATCGCCGTCAATCGTTCCATCGGGTCAGCGAACGTGGTTCCCAACGCCTGCAACCGGCCGAACAGTCGGTTGCCGCCGCTGCCGCTTTCGCCGCTGGACCGAATGGACATCGGGCACGCGGCAACGAGAGTCTCCTCGGGCAGCTCGCCGCGGCCATCCAGATATCGGCGAAGCGCACCCCCGACATAGGCGAGTGCCACGTCGTTGATGGTCGCGTCGGGCACGCAGGCCTTGATCCGCTGGAAATCGGCGAGGTCGTGAAAGCGTGCTTCGAACGCCCTTTGCGGTGTGGGCGTGCCGTTGAATCGCGTGCTCGGCGCAAACAGCGAGCCCGACTCGGGGCCCAGTGCCGCCGCCAGTCCGCCGGCAATCTTGCCCGGCAACTCCGCGATGTGGCGCAGCGCGCCGAGTGCGCCGGGAATCAAGACCTTGCCCGCCCGCAGCGGGTGCAGTACACCGTTGATCGCAGTCCGCGAGACGAGGTCTGCCGTCGACGGCAGCGCGGGTGGATTCCACGGCTTGTCCGGCGGGGCGGGACGCGCGCTGTCGTGCGCGAGGTCGTGCATGGCCGCCATCAACTCGACGCTTTCCATTCCGTCGACGACACAGTGGTGCAGCTTGATGGAGACCGCGAACGATCCCTCCGGCACGCCGGGGATGGAGTTCAGACCCTCGATCACCGTCATCTCCCACGGCGGCCGTCGAAGATCGAGCTGGCGTCCGTGGATGCGCGCGATCTGTATGCACAGCTGGCGCCAGTCCCCCGGCTGAGGCAACGCGATGTGACGCACGTGGTACTCGAGATCGAAGTTCGGATCATCGACCCAGTACGGCATGTGCAGGCTGCCGGGTAGGTCGGTCAGCCGCCGGCGGAACGTGGGCGCCAGATGCAGTCGGGCATCGATCTCTTCGAGAATGCGCTTGAAGGTGACCTTGCCGTCGGGCGCCGTCGACTGGTCATAGATCAGCAGCATCTGGATCTGCATCGGGGTCTCCGGCCTCTCGGCGCGCAGCATCATGTCGTCGGTCCAGCTCAACTGCTCCATTTGGTCGTCGGTTCCCTTCGGTTCCCCACTGCCACACGCAAGGCGCCATCGACGCCTGATCAATGTCTTACGGCAAGACCATTACCGTAGTTAATGATGGCCGTCGGGCCTACGCTGCAGCAATGTCGGGAGTAGACGCTGGGCAGGCAGTTCGCACCGTCCGGTCCTACCTCCGATGGATGACGCGGGCAAAGCCCGGCGACTACTTGATCGCACTCAGCGCCATATCCGCGTCGACCCCGGTGATCGGACGGCATATCCAGCCGATCAGCGGCATGGCCGCCCTCGGCGTCTGCGGCAGGACGTATCTGCCCGGCATCGTCTCGTCGATGGCCAGAGCGCGGTTCGACCCCGGCGGCCACCAACTCCGACGCGAGCAACTCGCGCTGACGCCGTCGGTGCTGACGGAGGCGTTGCAGGGCATCGTCAGCGCCGACGACCTCGCACATCCGTGGCCGTCACATCCGCAGCGGGCGCCGCTGTGGAAGGCGGCCGGGCAGCGCCGCTATGTGCACCGGTCATCGGTGCACTACGGCGATCACCCCAGCCAGGTACTCGACGTATGGCGGAGCCAGGAACACCCCGGCGCTCCCGCTCCGGTACTCGTCTACATACCGGGCGGCGCATGGGTGTTCGGGAGCCGGACACTGCAGGGACACGCGCTGATGGCCCACCTCGTCAGGCGGGGCTGGGTCTGCCTCTCCCTCGAATACCGGACCAGCCCGCAACATCGTTGGCCGCGCCAGATGACCGATGTCAAGGCGGCGATCGCGTGGGCGCGCGCCCACGTCGGCGAATTCGGCGGAGACCCCGAATTCATTGTCGCCGCGGGATGTTCGGCGGGCGGCCACTTGGCAACGCTGGCCGGTCTGACCGCCAACGACCCCCAGTGGCAAACCGAACTACCCGCTGACGCCGACACATCCGTCGATGCCGTCGTCAGCCTGTACGGCCTCTACGACTGGCAGGACCGCTCCACTGTGCAGCGCGCGCGATTCATGGAATTCCTCGAGCGCGTGGTCGTCAAGCGCTCGCAGGCTCGCCACCCGGAGATGTTCGACGCGGCTTCACCGGTGGATCGGATCCACGAAGCTGCGCCACCGTTTCTCGTCGTGCACGGCAGCCGCGACAGCCTCATCCCTGTCGACGAAGCGCGCGCGTTCGTCGGCAAGCTGCGATCCGTGTCGGCCGCGACTGTCGGCTACGTCGAGTTGCCAGGCGTCGGTCACGGTTTCGACCTGGTCGACGGTGCACGAACCGGAGCAGTTGTCGCCGCCATAGGCCGATTCCTCCGTCAGATCCACCACAATCGACCGGCAGCGAAAGCAGGCGCTGCTATCTGACACGGCCCTCCGTGTCAGGTAGTGCCGGATACCAACGTGTCTGCAGCGCCGGCCATGTGACCGAGAACTGCTGCGGCCGCCTTGTCACCGTCGCCCGACTCGATCGCGTCGACGATGTCGTGGTGACGTTTGGCGTTCATGTTCTTGATCGCCCTGTCGACCCCTGCGAACATGATGGACATCCGGATGCTGCCCTCCAGCGACGACCACTGGTGAAGCAGCGTTTCGTTGCCGCTGAGTCGGCACATGGTGCGGTGGAAGCGCAGGTCAGCTTCGATGCGGTCCTCCAGGTTGGACGCCGCCCAGGTGTCCATATCGTCGACTGCACTGCGCAGTGCAGTGACTGTCTGCGCCCGGTCGGGCTGCGCCGCCAGCTCACGGGCCGCCAACGACTCGAGCGCGGCGCGAACGTTGAAGATGTCCCGTATTTCCTTGGTATCGAGGTGACGCACCGATAGCCGGCCCCGGGCACCCGCCGAGATCAGGCCCTCCTGCTGAAGCTGACGCATCGCCTCCCGAAGGGTGCCGCGACTGATCTGCAGCGCTTCCGACAGTTCGGTTTCCACCAGGTGCGTGCTGGGCGGCAACTGCCCGGTGGTGATCGCTTTGCGCAGCGCGGTCAACGCCTGCTCACGGAGGCTGGTCTTCTCCAGCCGCAACAGCGACGTCGGCATCGACCGACATGGAAATCTCCCTCGATTGTCAACACTTGCCTGTCAACAGCTAACCTTACAGCCGGTCGAGCACGGTCGGCGACGATCCGCGCCCTCGACAGGCCGTAGCGTTCGTGCAGTGTCGGCAGGGCACCCGCGGCCAGAAACTCGTCGGGCAACCCGATCGGGGTGATTTGCTTGGCCGATCCCGCGACGCACCGCTGCCGATGCCACCGTCTCGAACAAGCCGCCGACCACCGTGTGGTTCTCCAGAGTCAACACAAGGCGGTCCGAATCGACCTCGAGCCAGCACGGTTTCCGCTCGAAGGGCTTGATGGTCGGGGCGTGCACCACGGCAACGTCCACTGGTGAGCCGCCAATTCGTCTGCGGCCTGCAATGCCCGCATCGTCATCAGGCCCGAAGAGACCAGCACCACGTCGGCGCCGTCGCGCAGCACCTTGGCCTTGCCGAGTTCGAAGGTGTAGTCGTACTCGTCGAGCACAGTCGGCACATTTCCGCGCAGCAGGCGAAGGTAGGTAGGTCCGGCGTGCTCGGCCAGTTGAGGCACGGCCTGCTCGATGTCCACCGAATCGCACGGGTCGACGATCGTCAGGTTGGGCATCCCGCGGAAGATGGCGATGTCTTCGGTGGCCTGGTGCGACGGACCGTATCCCGTGGTCAGCCCGGGAAGACCGCCGACGACGTTCACGTTGAGGTTGGGCTCGGCGATGTCGAGGCAGATGAAGTCGTAGGCGCGACGTGCGGCGAACACGGAGTACGTGGACGCAAACGGCACCAGGCCGGTCTCGGCCATCCCTGCGGCGGCACCGAACAACAACTGCTCGGCCATGCCCATCTGGAAGAACCGGTCGGGATACTCCCGAGCGAAGATGTGCATGTCGGTGTACTTGCCGAGATCGGCGGTCATCCCGACGATGCGCTCGTCGGCCCGCGCGGCCTCGCACGAGAGCGTGCCCGAACGGTGCAGCTGTGGTCTTCTGGCCAGGGTCGGCGAACGACGCGATCATCGCCGAAGTCTTCAGCGGTGCAACGGATGTCATACGAGTGCTCCTTCGTGGCCGCGGTGAGCTGATCGCGACAGATCTGCCACTCGTCGGCGTCGATGCGCATGAAGTGCGCCTTCTCGCGGTTCTCCAGCAGCGGCACGCCGCGGCCAACCCGGGTGTCGCACAGGATCACCGACGGCACGCCGACGGGTTCGCGAGTCGCACGTTGTCGAAGGCGTCGAGCAGCGCCGTCGACGTCGTTGCCGTCAACGCGTTGGGCGTGCCAGCCGCACGCCGCCCACTTGTCGGCGACCGGTTCGGTGCGCAGGACGCCGGCGGTGGGGCCGTCGGCCTGCAGCGCGTTGATGTCGACCATCGCGATCAGGTTGCCCAGCTGGTGATGGCGAGGCACCCATCGCCGCCTCCCACGTCGAACCCTCGTCGAGTTCGCCGTCGGACAGGAAGTTGATGACCCTCGCAGCCGAGCCCTGGTGACGCAGCCCGAGCGCCATCCCGACAGCCACGGTGAGGCCGTGGCCCAGCGATCCGCCGGAGATCTCCATTCCCGGTGTGTAGCTTGCCATTCCGGACATCGGCAACCGGGAGCCGTCGGATCCGTAGCTGTCGAGTTCGGTGACGTCGATGATGCCCGCTTCGGCCAGCGCGGCATACAGCCCGATGGCGTAGTGGCCGGTGGACAGCAGGAACCGGTCGCGTCCGGCCCAGTGCGGATCGTCGGCGCGGTATCGCAACTGGTCGGCGTAGACCGCGGCCAGCATGTCGGCGGCGCCGAGGGCCTGACCGACGTAGCCCTGGCCCTGGGCCTCGCCCATGTTCAGCGCATGGTGCCGCATGCGATAAGCGGCTCGCGACCTCGCGGCACCGTTGTCGTGACGCATCAGGCGACCAGCGCATGTGGGTCGGCGGTCTCAGACGCGGCCTTGTCGGCCAACTGGCGCTCGCGCGGCCCCCACGTCTCGCGGGTGAGCAGCGCGGCGATCAGACCGATGGCCATGTACGCCGCTGAACAGCAGGGCCGGGCCCCACCATCCGTAGGCCTCGAACAGCAGCGTGGTGATGAACGGGGTGAAACCGGAAGCGATGGCTGAGATCTGGTAGGCCAGCGAGCGCCCGAGGAGCGGGTGTTCGCGTTGAACAGTTCGGGGAACCAGCCGCCCTGGGAGCCGGCGAGCGCGTTCTGGAAGACGCAGTAGGCGATGCACGAACGTCGCGATGATGAGGACGAACAGACCGGTGTTCACCATGACGAACATCAGCACGCCGAACGGGATGCCCAACGCGCACACCCAGAGGTACAGCGGGCGACGGCCGATCTTGTCGGTGAGCTTCGCCCAGCCGAAGGTGGCGAAGATGCCGATCGCAGCGGCGATGCACAGCGCGCCGATGGTCTGGGACCTGGTCGCCAGCTCGGCGCCCTTCAGGTAGGACAGCATGTAGGTGATGGACACTGCGTAGCCGGCCGTCTCGGCGATGCGAAGACCGATGCCGCGCAGGATGTTTCGCCAATCCGTTCTTGACCACCTCGACGATCGGCGACTTGACGATGTCGCCTTGCGTCCTTGACGTCTTCAAAGACCGGCGACTCCGGCACCTTCGCCCGGATGATCAGGCCGACGATGACCAGGACGATGCTGGCGAGGAACGGCACCCGCCAGGCCCAGTCACCACCGAGGTGGATGCTGACGAAGAACACCAGGTTGGCGATGAGCAGACCGACGGGGAAGCCCGCCTGGACGATGCCGGTGTAGCGGCCCTTCTTCTTCCAAGGGGCGTGCTCGTAGCTCATCAGGATGGCGCCACCCCACTCGGCGCCGAACGCCAAGCCTTGAATGATGCGCACGGTCACCAGCAGAATCGGCGCCAGCACGCCGACGGCGGCGTAGGTGGGCAGCAGCCCGATCGCGAACGTGGCCAGCCCCATCAGGAGCAGCGAGGCCACCAGGACCGGCTTGCGACCGAGCTTGTCGCCGAGGTGTCCGCCGATGACGCCACCGAGCGGCGGGCGACGAACCCGACGCCGAGCGTCGCGAACGACAGCAGGGTGCCGGCCAGCGGACTGGAGTTCGGGAAGAACGCGTGGCCGAAGTAGAGCGCGGCGGCCGTGCCGAACCCGATGAAGTCGTAGGTCTCGATGACGGCCCCGACGCCGGAACCGATCGCGACCCGTCTTGGCGTCCTTGGTGCCGTGCACCGGACCCCTCATCTGTCAGAGCGTCGTCGCTCATGATGGCTCGATCCTTTCAATCCGATCTAGCTGGGCAATCAAAGTCACTGTCGACGGTCAACAGTGCGCTGCGTCACCCAGTGTGACTACGCCCACAAGCCATTGTCAACAGTCAACATCAAGCTGCACGTCATCCGTTGACTGTTAACAGTCGACTGGCTAATGTGGTGCGTCACCACAAGCCCGACATCGAGGAGATGCAGGAAATGCCGCATTTCCACAGCCGACTGGGCTGCTCAACCATCAGCTTCAGGCACCAACCGCTACCTGAAGCCTTGGCGACCATCGCCGGCCTCGGCTTCACCGAGATCGACCTCGGCGCTCTGCCCGGCGTCTGCGACCACGTCCCCTACGTCCTCGACGACCGCCGCCGTCGAGAACGTCGCACGCACCGTGATCGCGTCCGGCCTGCAGGTCCGCTCGATCAACGGCGACATCGGTGACCTCAACGTCCCCCTCGAGCGACGGACGCCCGCGCTGGTCGCCAGGCTCCACCTCGACATGCTCGTCGCACTCGCCGTCGCCACCGACGCCCGCGCGCTGGTGCTGCCCTGCGGCGCGCTCGACCACACCCCGGTCGACACGCTCGAGGCCGACATCGCCCGGGTCGCCGCCGAACTCGCCGCCGCCGCGCGACGTCGCCGCCGTCGCGCGGCGTCGAGCTGTGGACCGAATCGCTACACCTCCACCGACTGTGCTGGAACCTCGAACGCGCGCAACTGCTCACCGATCGCCTGCTCGACACACGGTCGGCAGTCGTCATGGATTTCAGCCACGTTGTCGCCTCCGGCGGCGACCCGGCCGAGTTCGTCGACCGCTTCGCGACCGCGCATCGCGCACGTCCACATTCGCGACGCCGCCCCGGGCAACATCAATCTCTCGGTCGGCAACGGGGCACGTCGATTTCGCACACGGACTGAAGACCCTCGCAGCATGCCGGATACGCAGGCCACTTCTCGCTGGAACTCGAAACGCGTGACATCACCGACGACAAACGACCCGCCGCCGCCGCCGATGCCGGCCGCCTGATTTCCGACCTGATCTGATTTCCGACCTCACCGAAGGAGCAACACATGACCACCACCACGCACCGCCGTCATCACCGGCGCCACCTCCGATCGCGGCATCGGCATGACCGTCGCCCAGCGCTATGCCCGCGAAGGCTGGGCCGTCGTCATCCTCGACCTGGACGGCGAGAAGTCCGCCAAGGTCGCCGCCGACATCGGCAACCAGTTCGCCGTCCCGGCTTTCGGCCACGCCGTCGACGTCACCTCCGAGGAGTCGGTGACCGCGGCGCACGACCGCTGTCGCCGCCGAGGTCGCCCTGGAAACCTGCCTCCCGTCGGCGCACTGGCCAACATCGCGGGCATGACGTCACCGGTGCCGTTCCTGGAGACCACCCTCGACCTGTGGAACAAGGTCATGGCAGTCAACGCCACCGGCACCTACCTCGTCACCAAGGCCTTCCTGCCCGACATGATCGACGCACGGCTTCGGTCGCATCGTCAACATGTCGTCGGTGTCCGCGCAACGCGGCGGCGGCGTATTCGGCAAGGTGCCCTACTCGTCGGCCAAGGCCGCCATCCTCGGCTTCACCAAGGCCCTCGCCCGCGAGATCGCCGACACCGGAGTCACGGTCAACGCCGTCACACCGGGCGCGGTCGACACCAACATCCGGGTCGGCGCCACCGACGAGTCAGGAAGCCGAGCTGGCCGCCGGCATCCCGGTCGGCCGCATCGCTACGACCGAGGAGATCGCCGCCGTCATCACCTTCTTGTCCAGCGAGGACGCCAGCTACCTGACCGGGACAACCGTCGACATCAACGGCGGCAGCCACATGCACTAGGCGCTGTTAGGACGAAGCGACTCACGCGCAGATATCCGTTATGGGGCCGCACGTAATAAAACTCTCGATCTGCGGTACCGTTTTTCGGTGACCACGGCACCTCAACCCCTGCCGGGGCGGCCGCGAGATCCGCAGAAGGACATCGACGTGCTTGCCGCAACCAGGGAACTACTGGTCGAGGAGGGCTATCAGGCAACGACGATCGTTGCCATCGCACGCCGTGCCGGCGTCGGCGCACCGACGATCTACCGCCGCTGGCCCCGCCGCGAGGCGATCATCGAGGATGCGGTGTTCGGCGAGATCGGGCCGACGGCCATTCCCACGTCGACGGGTGAGCTTCGCAAGGACCTGCACGCCTGGACGTGGGCGTTCATCCGGCAGTTCGCGGACCCCGTTACCCGGGCGGCGATACCGGGACTGCTGATGGCCTACGAGCACGACGTCGATCTGTACGAACGACTGGTCAATCGCACGGAACACGATGTCCGCGAACAGTTCAGCGACTTGCTACGCGGCTACTTGACCGACCTGCCGCCGACGGAACTGCGGACCCGAACAGACGCGATATTCGATTTTCTCGTCGCGACCACCGTCATTCGTGCGCTGACCTTCGGCCTCGTCGACTACGAGAACTTCTGCATGCGAACCGCCGACGCCCTCACCGCATTGGCCAACTCGACGTGGAAGACGCCGCGGCGTCGCCGTTCGGTCAAGTCACCGAGGTCGGCGCGTCGGTGATCTTGACGAACTGAACCTCGGGGCGCGCGGGTACCTTGTCGGCCAGGAACCAGCGGAATGCCAAATTGCCGCGCGGATAGTCCAGCGTGGTCAGCGAATTGGGATGGCTCGTCATGCCGCGGGACACCACGACCGTCACCGAACCGTCGGCATTCGGTACCGCCGTGAAGCCGTTGACCGAACTTCGCGCGTCGCGCACACCGGGCACGGCCATGAACTGATTCCACACCACCAGATTCCAGAATCGGCAGGTGGGCGGCCGGTGCGTGATCACCAACGCCTCGTCATCGGCGAGGTCGAAGCTGCCGTAGGCGTAGCAGGCGTCTCGGGCGGACCAACCGAAGTTCGCGTCTGGCACCTGGTATGGATCGGCGAACTCGTTCGCCGACATCGCCGTCGAGTGCCCGAGTTCGTGTTCTGCTGCGCTCTTCACGCCCACCGCGAGCGGCAGAATGGCGAACATGGTGCGCAGCCACGCGGCGCTGGCCCGCAGTGCGGCCGCGGTTTCCGCCTCCCCGTGGCGGAAGGGTTCGGGCGCGTCGAGCGCCTCGATCTTCCACCTCACGGGCGTGCCGACGTGAGGGTCGGCCTGATAGTCGCGAGTCATCAGAACTGCTGCGTCGGCCGCCGGACCGAAGTCGAAGCTGAAGTTTCCGTCGTCGTCGATGTCGAGATCGTCGTCGCGAACGATCTTCACGATCTTGTCCGACCACGCCCCCGGTGACGGCTCGTTGTAGGCGGTAACCGAAAAGTACACGCTGTCACCGCGATTGCCACTGATTCGGTAGCGCCGCTGCGGGTCGACGGGGCACATGAAATAGATGGCGTCGGTGTTGTCGCCACCCCATCGCCGATCCGGGCGCCACGGCGAGTTGACCTCGACCCACAACGGCCGGCTGGGATCGGCGAAAAGGTAGGTATCCAGCGCGACACCGAGTGTGGTGGCCAGCATGCGGTACCCGTCGGCGATGTGACGGTCGTCGGTGACCGCCTTGTCGCCCTCCATGAAGGAGCGATCGAGTTGGCGGAGGGTATCGAGCAGTTCGCGCCAGGCATCGGTGGCCTCGTGGGCGGTGGTCATGCGCCGTTCCTCGCCTCCGGGACGGTTTCACCGCCCCTTCCGTCATTACGTAACAGACTGTAACATAATTGATCGTGACCGATGCCACAGCCGAGAGTCGTCCATCTCGACGACCTCGCTAAACCCCGCTATAGCGTTGAGGCACAACAGGTTCGGGACATGATGTCGGCTGTCGCGTCGCAGTGCCCGCTCGATGCCGCCGTGATGCACGACCGCGCGCGGGCCGACACCGGCCTCGATGACTTCGGAGCCGACGATTACCGCGAGCGGCTGGATCTCTATCTGGCCGACCTTCGCGGAATCGACATGCACGGCCCAGGAATCGTGAACTTCCACTCGCAACTCGTGCAGTGGCTCAAGAATCGGCTGCTGCTGACCGAGCTACTGAAGCGGCACCCCGAAATACCGGACATCGAACTGCTTCCCCCGGTAGTGATCGCCGGGCTACCCAGGACGGGCACCACCCACCTGCACAACATGTTGTCGGCGGCACCGACCTTCCGCAGCCTGCCGTACTGGGAGAGCGTCGAGCCGTTTCCCTTGGCCTCCGAGGCGGGGCTGGATCCCGATCCGCGCATCGGCCGGATGGACATGGCCGTCGAAATGATGGACATCCTGATGCCCCATTTCTCTCTGATGCACGAGATGACCACCGATCATGCGCACGAAGAGATTCATCTGCTGGCCAATGACTTCTCGACGATGTTGATGGACACCCTCGCCCACGTTCCGCGCTGGACCGAGTACTACTGGTCTACCGACCAGACCTCCTCGTATGAGTATCTGGCGACTGAACTCAAGGCCCTGCAGTTCTTGCGCGGTGGCCGGCGGTGGGTGCTCAAGTCACCGCAACACCTCGGTCAACTGCCGGTGCTCGAGCGCGTGTTCCCCGGTGTGATCGTCGCGTTCACCCATCGCGACCCGATTCCGGTGGCGCTGTCGATGATCACGATGATCACGTACTCCGAGCGGATGCACCGCGACGAGGTCGACGTCGGTGCTGATCGCCAAGGCTTGGGTGGACAATTTGGACCGGCTGCTCGAGTCGTGTGTGCGCGATCGCGGCGTGATACCGGCTGATCACTCGGTCGACATCCGCTTCGACGACTTCATGACCGACGAATTGGGTACCGCCGAACGGTTGTACGCACTCGCGGGCGAAACCTTCGACGTCCCGGTGCCGCAGCGCGATCACCGACTACTTGGCCGCTCATCCGCGCGGCAGGCTCGGCCGGGTCGCAACGTCATGGGACGTGTTCGGAATCGACGAAGTGGGTTTGCGCTCTCGGTTCGGTTCGTACATCGACCGATTCCTGAATTGATCGGCAGCGATCGACGCTGCTGAATCGCGCGCGTGTGATCTCGGCGCAAACACTTCGACGTCGACTCCCGCGATGCTTTCGGTGAACCGGAACGGGCGGCGGTCGAAGTAGTGGGGTGAGACGGGCGAACCGACGCTGCGCTCACCGCGAATCCCTCAACAGGGTGGCAACGTAGTCGTCGACATAGGTGGACAGCTCACGCGGCGGCCGATGATAGTTGCCGGACCGCACCGGGCGCGCCGGCAGGTCCACCACGGGAGCCTCGACGTCTTCGTAGTCGATCGTGGACAGCAGGTGGGCCATCATGTTCAGGCGGGCGTGCTTCTTGACTATCGGATTCCACCACGTACCACGGGCTCACCGGGATGTCGGTGTGCACCATCATCTCGTCCTTGGCGCGCGAGTAGTCCTCCCACCGGAAGATCGAGTCGAGGTCCATCGGCGAGAGCTTCCATTGCCGAACCGGATCGCTGCGCCGGGACCTTGAACCGTCGCAGTTGCTCCTCCTCGGATACCGAGAACCAGTACTTGCGCAGGATGATGCCGTCGTCGATGAGCATCTGTTCGAAGATGGGCGTCTGCCTGCAGGAACAACGAATGCTGCTTGCGGCGTACAGAATCCCATCACCTTCTCGACACCCGCCCGGTTGTACCAGGACCTGTCGAACAGGACGATTTCACCCCGCGTGCAGGCAGGTGCGCGATATAGCGCTGGTGAGTACCACTGCCCGCGCTCCCGCTCGGTGGGAGCCGGTAGCGCGGCTATCCGCACAATGCGAGGGCTCAGGTACTCGGTGATGCGCTTGATGGTGCCACCCTTGCCCGCGGCGTCGCGGCCTTCGAAGACGATCACGATCCGGGCCCCGGTTGCTCGAGCCCACTCCTGGAGCCTGACGAATTCGGTTTGAAGGCGAAAAAGTTCGGATCGGTAGATCGTTGTCGGGGATCTTTCGAGCGGATTTCTCGCCCGATTTCTTCCCTCCGCCTTCAGCTCATCGCCGCATCGTACTGCCAACGCGATACCGCCCGGACCGTAGCGTAACGGTCCGGGCGGATCGGGTTACTGCGAAGCCGCGGCTCAGAAGTACGTCGTCGCCGTCGTGCTGGTGCCGTTGTCGCACGTCACCGTGACCGTCCAGTTCTTGAAGCGCGGGACGGCCGGAACGATCCTCAGGTCGTAGGTCGAGTTGGCAGGCAACCCGAAGCTGCGGCTGTAGTCGTCCGTCGCATAGGTGCACTGCGACGTCACACCGCTGCGGTCGGTGATGTGAGACTCAAGGCCGCCAAGGACCTTGTTGAACGACACCGTCGGCCCCTGCTTGGGCGCGGGCGGCGGGGCGGCGGGTGCGGCGGCGGCGGCGGCGTGGTGGGACGGACCCATTCGAGCAGCCCCACACGATGACCTTCGCGCCCGTCTGGTTCTGCAGCTTGCTCTTGGCAGCGCCCTCCGCTACGCCGAGCGTGGGGGCCGAGGCTCCGACCTCTTCGCCGTAGTCGTTCGACGCGGCGGCCGCGCACTCGTTCGTGGCGATGACTACGGTCACGCAGTGATCGCCGCCGTTGTTCACACAGTTCGTCAGCGCGCCCTGCGCCGGCCGCGTTCTGCGTTCCGGCGATCGACGAGCCGCCTGCCATCGTGACGGGCGGATTCTCGCTGACGTAGCCGAGAGCCAAGGCGATGTACTGGTCGGCTGCCTGGGCCGGGGCGGCGCTCATCATGCCGACGACGGACGCGGCCGAGGCGAGCAGGGTCGCGGCGACCGCCCGGCCCCGGCGGCTGGTAAGGCTCTGGAAGGTGGTGGTCATGATCTCTCCTGTGGGTTGTCGCGGCTCCGGGGTGGAGCGCGGTTTGGTCTCTGGCCCTGCGTCACGGGGATGTATGTGTATTGGCCGAATGATTGGCCTTGGCTTGCTCTTTCCCGCTGCACCAATAGTCGTGCGCGCAAAGCCGCTGGGTAATCGCCGGAAAGCCAGAATCCGGCAGACACGTGGGGAGGATTTCCTATCCGCCAGGCAAGGCTGCGATCACGCTCGCTGCGTCGAAAGCCGGCGTACCGTCACCAGCAGGTCAAGCGAGAGGAATCACCATGGCCGATTCCAAGCAGGGCAGTTACGACCCGAAGAAGGGTGGCAAGTTCTCCCCGACCACCAAGGCCAAGCCGCCGCCACCCCCGCGGCCCGGTCGCAACAAAGACAAGTAGCCGTCGATAGCACCTTCAGCTCACCAAGCGGCGCGCCTTATGACGCAGCGGGTGAGTCGATCGTGGCTGGGATCGACAGGGCCACGACGAGTTCGAGGACCGCCCGCGGATCGTTGAGACGTTCGCCGAACAGTTCACGAAGTTGGGTCATGCGGTACCGCACCGTTTGCGCGTGCACGAACAAGTCGGCTGCGACTGCGTCGCGTTGGCCTTGGTGTAGCAGCCACGATCGCAATGTTTCGGCAAGCCGTTCGGCGGTGTTGGGACGCAACCGATCCAGCGGTGCGAGCGCCAATCGGCGGAGATCGTCAGCGGCCTCGCGGTCCGCGCCGAGGACGAGTTCGACGAGATGGGTGTCGGTGTCGATCGTGTCGGTATCGCCGGCAAGGCCGAGTTCGCGGGCCTGCAGGACGCGATGATAGGACGAGTGCGCCTGCGTCCAGATGCGCGCCGGGCCGACGATTGCCCTGCGATCTCGGAGTTCTCGCAATAATCGGGACCGGCTGGGACCGTGCACATCTGGGATGAGCAGCACGACGACCGATTCGGACCCGTCGATGCCGGGCAGGTCATCGCCGAGTTGCAGAGTGGATTGTCCGAACCGGGAAACGAGCCCGCGGGTTTGCGCCGACGGAAGCAGGACCGCGGTGAGGGTGTCCGGTGGATGCCAGTCGGCGCGGTCGGCACTTGCCTGCAGCGTCTCGGTGGGCGCCCCTGCGAGCGAGGTGCTGCGCGAGTCGGTCGAGTTGACGGCGCCTTGCCCGGTCCGATGGAAGCCAGTTCGTCGGCATGCCCGGAAACGCTTGCCGCGGAGAGCTCGTCGATGAACGCGAAAACCAATTCGGCGAATCTCGCGATCATTAAGCGGTGGCAAGCCGCCGTCGACGGCGGATTCGGAGAGCTCGCGCCACGCCACGCGGGCCCCGACGCGATAGGCGGACAACAGCGCGTCCACCGACCGACCTGAGCGCGCCTCGCCTCGACCGAGCTCATAGGCGCCGTCAAGCGCAGGCGATAACGTCGGGCCAGGGTCGGACCCTTCTGACCGGGCAGCCAGCCGAAGAAATGCGCCGAGCGCCATCTGCACCGCGCCCTCGATGCGTTGACCCATGGGCCCGCTGAATGCGTCGGCGTAGCTGGGCACTTCGACGGTGACGGCCGCCACAGTGTGTTCGGCAACCGCCGGTAGCACGCCGTGCAGAGCGGCCACTACCTGGTCGTTCAGTACCAGGTCGGTGAATCCTCGATCCGGCGATCTCATCTGACTCGTCCGCCAAGATTGTTCACTCCGAACAATTTCGTATCAGTGATTCACTCTGGCCGGTCAAGAGTTTATACCGCCGATGATGGAGTGTGGTGCTATGACGACAACAGCACCCAGGACCATCCCGATGGGCACGCTGCGCGGCCGATTCCTTCAACTTGCCGAGCGGATAACCACCCCGCTGCTCCCTGCCGACTACCTCGACATCATCGACCCGCTGCGCTCGGGCACCGAGCTGCGCGGCCGGATCGTCGCAATACACCCCGAAACACGCGACGCCGTCAGCCTGGTCATCAAGCCCGGCCGCGGCTGGCGCCCGTATACACCCGGGCAGTACATCCGCATCGGTGTCGACGTCGACGGCGTACGACAGTGGCGGGCGTACTCCCTGACCTCCGACACCGATCGGGCCGACGGTTGCATCGCAATCACGGTCAAGGCGATCCCCGGTGGCAAGGTGTCCAACCACCTCGTGCGACGGGCCACGGTCGGCACCGTCATCCAACTCGACCACGCCGCAGGCGAATTCACGCTCCCTGCGGTGGCGCCGGCCAAGATTTTGTTCGTCACGGCGGGAAGCGGTATCACCCCGGTGATGGGCATGCTTCGCAACATGGCCGAGCACACCGACGTCGTGGTCGTGCACAGCGCTCCCACCCCCGACGATGTGATCTTCGCCGGCGAACTGCGCATGCTGGCCAGCCAGGGCCGAATCCGCCTGATCGAGAAGCACACTGACACCGACGGCATGCTCAGCTCCGCCGAACTCAGCGATCTGGTCGAGTGACCTGTCCGAGCGCGAGACCTGGGCATGCGGACCGACAGGCATGCTCGACGCCCTCGAACAGCACTGGAACGACAACGGCATACCCGAGCGCCTGCACACCGAGCGGTTCCGGCCCACCGTGGTCACCGCCGGTGAAGGAGGGACCGTCACCTTCAGCAAGTCCGCGACGGCCGTCGAAACCTCGGGCGACCAAACGCTGCTCGACGCGGGCGAGGCTGCCGGCGTCCTGATGCCGTCGGGGTGCCGGATGGGCATCTGCTTCGGATGCGTGGCACCGCTGCGCCAGGGAGCCGTACGCGACCTTCGCAACGGCGACATCACCACAGCCGCACCCGGTGACGGCGTCCTGATCCAGACCTGTGTTTCCGCGGCAGCGGGCACCTGCGACATCGACCTCTAAAAGGAACTCCAATGACCACTCTGCAACGCCAAGAACAGAATCCGATCGCCCACCTCAGTTCCGAGCGACATCGAGAACCTCGGCCGCGAACTCGACGCCATCCGCCAGCAGGTGCTCGACAGCCGAGGCGAACGGGACGCCGACTACATCCGCAGCGTCATCGACTTCCAGCGCAAACTCGAACTGGGCAGCCGCGCCGTGCTGTTGTTCTCGCTTTTTCCGCCTGCATGGCTGGCAGGAACGGCCGGACTCTCGATCGCGAAGATCGTCGAGAACATGGAGATCGGCCACAACGTCATGCACGGTCAGTGGGACTGGATGCGCGACAACAAGATCCACTCGACGACATGGGAGTGGGACAACGCGTCCCCCTCCGACATGTGGAAGCACTCGCACAACGAGATCCACCACACCTACACCAACGTTGTCGGCAAGGACGAGGACCTCGGGTACGGCATCATGCGGGTCGACGAGGATCAGCGGTGGATGCCGTTCTACCTCGCGCAGCCGCTGTGGAACTTCATCAACGCCTGCTTCTTTCAGTACGGAATCGCGGCCTACGACCTCAAGATCGGCAAGTACCTCAAGGGCAAGACCGACAAGGAAGAATTCCGCATCCAGGCCAAGAGCGTGCTCGCCAAGATCCGCAGGCAGATGACGAAGGACTATGTCCTTCACCCGCTGCTGTCCGGACCGTCAGCCGTCACCACGCTGACCGCGAACCTGACCGCGAACCTGGTCCGCAACCTGTGGACCCACTCGGTCATCATGTGCGGACACTTCCCCGAAGGCGTCCAGACCTACGAGAAGAAGTCGATCGACGGCGAGACCCGTGGCGAATGGTACCTGCGGCAGATGCTCGGGTCGGCCAACATCAGCGGAAATCAAGTTGTTGCACTTCATGACCGGCAATCTGTCCTTCCAGATCGAACACCACCTGTTCCCGGATCTGCCGAGCAATCGCTACCAGGAGATCGCGCCGAAAGTCCAGGAACTCTTCGAGCGCTACGGCCTGACCTACGTCAGCGGCCCGATGGTCAAGCAGGTCGGCTCGGCGTGGAAGAAGGTGTTCCGGCTGTCCCTGCCAAACGATGCGCTGCGCAAAGCCACGGCGGCGGTCAACCCGATGAACATCGTCCAGATCGTGTTCCCCTCAGAGTCGACAGAGGTCGACGTCGAAGCGGCCTAGCCCCAGCTACCAGTTGCTGGGCGAGTAGTCCTTCAGAAAACAGCCGTGAAGATCTTCGCCCGACTCCCCGCGGACGATCGGGTCGTACACGCGGGCGGCGCCGTCGACGAGGTCGAGCGGGGCATGGAAACCCTCCTCGGCGAGCCGCAGTTTGGTCGGGTGCGGACGCTCGTCGGTGATCCAGCCCGTGTCGACGGCGGTCATCAGGATGCCGTCCCGCTCGAGCATCTCGGCCGCGCTGGTGCGGGTGAGCATGTTCAGCGCAGCCTTCGCCATATTGGTGTGCGGATGTCCCGGACCCTTGTATGCCCGGGAGAACTGGCCTTCCATCGCCGACACGTTCACGACGTATTTGCGGCGCGACGATGACGCCGCCATCGCCGGGCGCAGTCGGCTCACCAGGATGAACGGAGCGGTCTGGTTACAGAGCTGAACCTCGAGCAGTTCCATCGCGTCGACCTCGTGCACGCGTTGGGTCCAGCTGTTGATCGACGCCGTATCGGGCAGCAGGCCACCGGCGTCGATGGCGGTGCCTGCGGCGATCCGGTCCGGGGACGCGCTGCGGGCGGCGAGCGCAAGTTCGGTTACCGCGTGCGGAGCCTGGTGCTCGGCGAGGCTGCCGGCGAGTGCCGCGGGATGGGCGTCGCTGACGCGGTCGAACGTGACCACGTCGACCAGTTCCGTCGGCGGGGTCCGCTCGGCCTCGACCAGCGCCGCGTAGGAGTTGGGAGCCCGGCGCACTGTCTGCGCGGCGTTGTTGATCAGGATGTCCAGCGGGCCCCGCGCGGCGACGGTGTCCGCGAGCGCGACGACCTGCGCGGGGTCGCGCAGATCGATCCCGACGACGCGTAGCCGGTGCAGCCAGTCGGCACTGTCGGGCATCGCGGCGAAGCGGCGCACGGCGTCATTCGGAAAGCGGGTGGTGATCGTCGTGTGCGCGCCGTCGCGGAGCAGTCGCAATGCGATGTACATGCCGATCTTGGCGCGGCCACCGGTGAGCAGGGCGTTCCTGCCGCGCAGGTCGGTGCGGGCGTCGCGCTTGGCACGGTTGAACCCGGCGCACTCGGGACATAGTTGGTGGTAGAACGCGTCAACCACCGTGTAGCGCTCCTTGCACATGTAGCAGGCGCGCGACCGAAGCAACGTACCTGCCGACGCTCCGGCGGCAGTGGACACCAGCGGCAGGCCCGCGGTTTCGTCGTCGATGCGGCCGGGCGCACCGGTGGCGGTGGCCGCGGTGACGGCGTGATCTGCCGCGGCCACCGCGTCGCGCTTGGCGTGGCGGCGGGCCTTCTTCACCGACTTGAATATGCCCGCGGTGGCCCGACGAACAGCGACCGCATCGGGATGTTCGGGCGGCAAAGACTCGACGTCGGCAAGCACCATCAGGCAGATGTCGAGCTTGTCGGGGTCAATCGCGTTCACCGTGGAAGAGTACGGGGCTTCACAGCAAAAGACACAGACGAGGAGTTCGGAGTGCCCAACGCGCTAGCCGTAGGCTTTCGGACATGCCGTTGAACAGCGGTGAGGTTTTCGCCGGCTATGTGA
Organism: uncultured Actinomycetota bacterium; assembly: GCA_963758825.1. GTDB lineage: Bacteria > Actinomycetota > Actinomycetes > Mycobacteriales > Mycobacteriaceae > Mycobacterium. Next base: position 99,024 of record CAVWWV010000002.1, read on the forward strand.
TCCAGCGATTGCTCGGCACCGGCGGAATGGGCGAGGTCTACCTCGCCCAGCATCCTCGTCTGCCGCGACAGGACGCCCTCAAGATCTTGTCCATGGACTCGTCGGTCGACAGCGAGTTCCGGGCGAGATTCACCCGTGAGGCCGAGTTGGCCGCTACCCTCCGCCATCCCCATATCGTCGGCGTTCTCGATCGCGGCGAGTTCGACGGCCGACTCTGGATCTCGATGGACTACGTCGACGGCACCGACGCGGGCCGATTGATTCGAGAGCGCTACCAAGGCGGTATGCCGGAACGAGACGTCACCGAAGATCGTGACGGCGGTGGCCGACGCACTCGACTTCGGACATGACCGCCGCCTGCTGCACCGTGACGTCAAGCCCGAGAACATCCTGGTGACCGCGCCCGATGGCCGTCGGCGCAGAGTACTGCTCACCGACTTCGGCATCGCCCGCCACATCGATGACGTCAGCAACCTCACCGACGACAACGTTGCGTTGGGAACCATCAGCTACATCGCGCCCGAGCAACTCATGGGCCGGCCACTCGATGGCAAGGCGGACCAATATGCGTTGGCTGCCACAGCTTTTCATCTGCTGACCGGAGCGCCACCCTTCCAGGATTCGAACCGTGCCGTGGTGATCAGCCACCACCTGGGTACGCCACCACCGCGCATATCCGACCGTCGACCCGACCTCGTGCACATGGACGCGGTTTTCGCGCGGGCGCTGGCCAAGGACGCCAACCAGCGGTACCCGAGTTGCCTGGCATTCGCCGAAGCGTTCACGCAGCGCGGACCGTCTCGTGGCGGTGCGTCAGCGAATCCGTCGACGCAGCGTCTCGAGCGTCTGGTAGTGCACGGAAGCGCGCGCGGCGTACACAGTGATCTCGGGAGGCTGACCTTCCAGCTGGTGCTGTCCGACGCGATCGACAACCTGCCTGCGTCGGTTCCCGTCGCGATACAAACCCAGCCCGGTGCAGGCCAGCCTGCAGACGGCGAACAGGTCGAAGTCAGTGGCGTCTGGGACGGCAACACCCTCGACGCCGACGAAATCCTCACCTACTCGAACGCCGCTCATCCGAAACGGAAGTCGTCGCCACCGCCGACGAAAACGCCACGGGAGAAGGCGCCGAATCGCAGACGAGGCCGGCTCGCGCTACTTCTTGCACTTGTCGGCGTCGTCGTCGTGACGGCCGCTGCCGTCGCGTGGTTCACGGACGGGTTCGGCCTACGGGATCGCACCGGGCCGATCGTCAAACCGGTGAGCGCGACGGTCTTCTCGCCGGGCGGTGCCCCGGACAATCCGCAGAAGGCCGGCCTGGCGATCGACGGCAACCCGGACACATCCTGGACCACCGTCACCTACAAGGATGCGACGCCGTTTCCGAACTTCATCGAGGGTGAGGGGCTGTTGCTCCATCTGTCTGATGCGACCGCGCTGAGCGCCGTCACCATCGACTTGTCGAGCACCGGAACCGAAGTACAGATCCGGTCCTCACCGACAGAAACCCCGACCACATTGGCCGATACCACCGAGCTGACCCCGACCACACCACTGCAACCGGGACACAACCGCATCGAGGTGCGGGATTCGACCAAGACGTCGAATGTGTTGGTGTGGATCTCCAAGTTGGGCACAACCGATGGCCGGAGTCGCACTGAGATCTCCGAGATCACGCTGCAGGCGACCGGATAGGACGGGGCATCACCACGAGTCGGCGCGCCAGGGGGCTGATTCGGGCGGGGGCACCTGCGATAGATCGCCCGAACCCGATCTGATTCGCGCTAATCGGGTAACCCGCAGGAATCCCGTCACTGAAAGCCAAGCGGGCCGCGTCCACGCTAGTCTGCCCGGTCGCAACCAGAGAGCCTGAGAAAGGACAGCGATGTCAGAGAAATGGACAATCGCCAGAGTCGGCAAGCCCGAGATCGTCGTAGGCGAAACACTGCAGCAAGCCATTATTCGGATTCAAATACTGCCGCTACCTCCCGTCGCCTGGACGGACTGCTTCCTGCAGACGGTTAAGGGGCACGGAATCACCATCACCGGAACAGAAACCCATCCGGACAAGATTGAAGCCGTCGCACATCCTGCGGAGATCGAAGAGGTGCTCGGAAAATTTGATTCGGCGATTGAGAGCGCCAACGAGTACGTCGAAAAGGTGGTGCACTCCCGACGACAAGCGCACCACGACACGAAGGACGACGATGTTGAACAGCGGCAGAAAATACAGGCCGAACTCAACCAACTCGCGGAGAAGTTGTCAAAACCCGAATACGACCCCCACGGTGCGGGTGCCAATTAGGCCCTGACCTGGATAAGCTCAGCGCCGCCTGAGGTCACGGACGACCAGACGCGGTGACAGGCGTTCCGGTGTGATCGCGACGTTTGCAGCGAGGTCCTCAACCAGATCGTCGGCGTAGTCGACAAGGCCAGCGATGTCGATGTCGTATGGCGCCGTCTCGCCGAGGGCCAAGCCGCCCGACGCCCGCCGAAGTACGGTGATCGCCCCCTTGACGTTATTGCGCTGGACGTGAGTGATGCCCACCGCAAGCTGGGCAAGTGATTGCCACAAAGTCTTTTCGTCTTCCGGGCCGTTCTTCCATGCCGCCTCGAGCACTTCGTGCGCGTTGAACGCCAGGCCCCGGTCCAGCAGATCCTGGGCATACGGCAAGCGTTTCGGCGGGCGGCAACTCGAGGTCGTCCGGAATGCGCGGAATGCCTTCGCTGCCGGGCGGAAGTGGTCGGCCGAGCGCGTCGCGGGGACGGTTGCTTCGGGGCCGACCGACTTCGTCTCGATCACGATCATGCCGATTCACAACGGAGCCACCAGAGAGTAATAGATGCGTGCGTCCCAGCCGGCCAGCGCGACGGACGACGACGTCGACGTGGTCGGTGTCTCGGGCAGGCTGCCGAGCAACAACTCGGCCGCGATCCATTCTGCGCCTAGTTCGACGGTCCGGGGATCACGTCCGCAGTTGGCGATGACGAGCAGCTGCGCGTTCGGGGTGGTTCTGGTGTACGCCCAGATCTGCGGGTCGTCCTCCATCAGCGGCGTGAAGTCGCCGTCCACCAGGATGGCCAAGTCGTGGCGGAGGCGAATGAGAGCTCGGTAATGCGCCAAGACCGAATCACTCGCGTCGAGTTGGGCCGCGGCGTTCAGCCATGTGTGGTTGGGGTTGGCTGGCAGCCAAGGATCACCGGTGGTGAAGCCGGCGTTCGGTCCTGCGTCCCATTGCATTGGTGTGCGGGCGTTGTCCCGGCTGATCTTGGCCAGACCGGCCAGCGCCGCACTCACGTCTCCCCCGGCTTCGACCACACTCCGGTAGTAATTCAGCGCCTCGAGGTCCTTGTGATCCGCCGGACTTCGGAACGGGTAGTTCGTCATTCCGAGTTCCTCGCCTTGGTACACGAACGGCGTGCCGCGCATGCCGTGCAGAACGGTCGCGAGCGCCTTGGCCGAGGCGGCCCAGTAATCCGGGTGGTCGTCACCGAACCGGGACACGACGCGCGGCTGGTCGTGATTGTTCCAGTACAGGCTGTTCCAGCCGGTCTCCGACAACGCGGCCTGCCATCGATGGAGTGATCTTTTCAGGTCGACCAGATCGAAACCGACGTAGTCGAATTTGCCCCCAGGGCCCTGGTCGAGGGACACGTGCTCGAACTGAAAGACCATGTTCAGTTCGCCGCGGTCCGGATCGGTGTAGAGGCGCGCCTGTTCGGTTGTGACGCCCGGCATTTCGCCGATTGTGACGAACTCGCCATCACGGCCGGCAAAGACTTCGCGTGTCATCTCGGCGAGGTACTCGTGCACGTGCGGCCCGTCGACGAACATGCCCATGGCCCCGACATACCGTCGGCCCGGGACCGCCGGTGCGTCGGGGAGTCCCCCGACCTTGGAGATGAAATTGATGACATCCATACGGAAGCCGTCTGACACCGCGATCGAGCCACCAGCGCATGACGTCGTGGACGGCCTCTCGAACCTGTGGGTTGTCCCAGTTCAGGTCGGGTTGCTTACGGTCGAACAGGTGCAGGTAGTACTGGTGGGTGCGCTGATCCCACTGCCCACGCCGGTCCGCCGAACAGGGAGCCCCAGTTGTTCGGCTCGGAACCGTCACGGGCATCGCGCCAGATATACCAATCCCGCTTCGGACTGCCGCGCGATGAACGCGACTCGACGAACCACGGATGTTCATCCGAAGTGTGGTTGACGACGAGGTCCATCACCAACTTCATGCCGAGCTCATGCACCTTGGCGAGCAGAGTGTCGAATTCGGCGAGGGTGCCGAACAGCGGATCGATGTCGCAATAGTCACTGATGTCATATCCGTTGTCGGCCTGCGGTGAACGATAGATCGGTGACAGCCAGATCACGTCGACCCCGAGCGCCTGTAGATAGTCCAGCCGGCCGATGATGCCGCCTAGATCACCGATGCCGTCGCCGTTCGAGTCGGCGAAGCTCCGCGGATAAATCTGGTAGACGACAGCAGATTTCCACCAATCGGCATCGGGCCGGCCGCCCGGACTCACTGTCGACGACCGATCACGTCGCGGTACACCTGCACATACTTGTCGATCATGGCGGAGACCGTGAAGCGCTCGGCGGCGAGTTCGGCGATCGCGATGCGGTCGAGCCGACCCGCATCGGCGACCGCGGCCACCGCAGAGTCGATATCGTCGACGAGAAAGCCGGTGACGCCGTGCGAAATCAACTCGCCCATGGACCCTCTCGCGTTGGCGATGACCGGCGTGCCGCAGGCCATCGCCTCGACCACGCTGTATCCGAACGGTTCGTCGAAGTCGATGAGGTGGAGTAGCGCATGTGCGGCTCCCAATACCTCCGCGCGCGCAGAGGCGTCGACGGGTCCGAGGTATCGCACCCGGTCCCCGTCAACGTGCGGTGCGACCTCGTCGTCAAAGTACTTCTGGTCCTGGATGATCCCGGCGATGTCGAGTCGACGCTCACACCGGCGGGCGACTTCGATGGCGTGGGCGGTGCCCTTATCGGGGTGGATTCGTCCGAAGAACAGCAGATGCTCACCGGGGCTCGAATGGATTGCGAATCGGTCGATTTCGATGCCGTGGTGAATGGTCGCGGCGTAATGAAGATCCGGGTGTCGGTCGGCGTCACTAATCGACACGTACGCGCCTGCGCTGTCGTAGCGCTTGTAGACGGGAATGATCCGATCGGACGAGAACCCGTGAATCGTGGTGACCACCGGTGTGGACACGAGATTGCTGTAGGTGAGCGGCAGGAAGTCGAACCCGTTGTGGATGACGTCGAACTCGCCCGCCCTCTCGAACGCGGAGGCGATGTGCAAGCACTCTGCGACCTTGGCGTCGATTGTCGCATCCTCCGACCAGCCGCACGGCGCGGTCGCGTGCAGGCGGGCGGCGGTGGTCGAGTCCGCAGTGGCGAACAGCGTGACGTCATGGCCTGCGGCCACCAGGCCCTCGGTGAGCAACGAAGCGAACTGCTCCCACGGCCCGTAATGCCGAGGTGGTGTCCTCCACGCGATCGGCGAGAGCACAGCTACTCGGATCGGACCGCCAGTCTCGCCTCGGATGGGGATGCGCTCAGGTTACCCGGACAAGCGACGGCCGGAATGACTGATTCGCGGTTCAGCTGCTGACCGACGTTATCGCCAGCGCAGCGACGCATCCCACCACCACGGCGGTCGTGGTCCAGTAGGCGATCGCTGCGCCAAGACCGATCGTGAAGCGGCCCATCAGATCCCGGTCTCGTCCGATATTGACCATGGCAATCAGCAATGGCACCAACAGCACCGCGTTGAGCACCTGAGTGGCCACGAGGATCGTGACCAGCGGCGCATTCGGGATGAGCACGGCGACTGCGCCACCGAGCGTAACGAGCCCGAACGTCAGGTAGAAGAGACGCGCTTCGCTGAAGGTATCATCGACCGCTGCTTCGACGCCGGCATATTCGCAGACCGAGTACGCAGTCGAAAGGGGCAGCACCGACGCCGCCAAGAACGCCGCACCAATGAGGCCGACTGCGAACAGTGTCGACGCGGCGCGTCCTGCTAGGGGTTCAAGGGCAACCGCTGCGTCGGCGGCGTCGCGAATCGACCGCCCGTCGCGGTGCAGCGTCGCCGCGCATGCCACGACCACAAAGAACCCGATGACGCCGGTCAGTACGGCGCCGGTGACGACGTCGACCCGCTCCAGTGCCAGATCTTCGGTTCGAAGCTTCTTGTCGACGGCGTAGGACTGAATGAAGGACAGGCCCCACGGCGCCAGGGTCGTGCCGACGGTGGCAGTGACGATCGCAATGGCCGCGCCGTCGGTGGGCATGGTCGGTACCAGCATGCCGTGAGCCGCAGCACCCCAGTCCGGACGGGCCAGCACGCCGGAAGCGATGTAGGCGAGGAACACCGTCGACAGGACCAACAGGAATTGTTCGACGCGGTGGAAGCTGCCGCGCAGAACCAACGCAGACACAATACCGCAGCCGCGGGCACGCTGACGTAGCGACTGATTCCGAATAGTTCGAAGCCTGCGGCGATTCCGGCGAACTCCGCGCAGGTCGTGCCGATGTTGGCGACTACCAACGCGGTCAGCACGGCGCCGCCCAGACGCACGCCGTACCGCTGTCGCACCAGGCCGATGAGACCTTGACCAGTGACCACACCCATGCGGGCCGCCAAGCCGTGGAAAAGCACCAAGGCCACCGTGGACAGCACGAGAACCCACAACAGCTGGTAGCCGTGGTCGGCACCGAGCACCGAATAGGTCGTGATGCCCGCAGGATCGTCATCGGACAGGCCGGCAAGCAATCCAGGACCGGCCACCGCCAGCAGAGCGCCCAGAGTAAACCCCTTGCGCCCTGGGCGATTCACGGCTTCCCTCCCCCTCCGGCACGCCTGCCGCTGGCCGGGGCGTGACGTCGACGGGGCCACACTCGGGACCGAATGAACCGCCGACCCCGCAGCGCTGGCATGTGCGCGAGCCGGGCGCGCCAACGACTTTGCGTGCTCGACGGGCATGGCGGCCACGATCTGCTCGATCGCTTCGCCGGGCAACGCCCGGAGAACCCGCTCACCTACAACGGGATGCGCAGTGCGGATCACCTTCTCGGCGACGCGGGGTCCGCGTAACGGCAAGGATTTCGGTCGCCGACTCGATGTCGAGTCTGGCTGACCAGAGCGGCCAGTCCGGCAGCGTCGAGGCGATGGACGGCGGATCGCGGGGTGGCCAACTGGACTGCATGGCCGCGCTCAGAGGTCAGGTGCAGATCAGTCCATGCGACGACGTCCTCGTTGGCGTGCGCGGCAAGGCGCCGCAAGCCAAGTCGGCGCAGCACCGCAGCGAAACCGACCTCGACGCCGACCAATTCGAGGCGGTCGTCCGCGCATCGAGTTAAGGACGACATCGGCGACCCGTGCCATCCGCTGCCCCACTATGTCCACGATCTGGGTATCGAGGACGTCGCGCGCAAGCAGAATCTCGTCCTTTGCAAGCGCATCGACCGTCGAGGTGATCGCGAACGTCGCCGCGTCCTCCTCGTCATTGACGTACGACACCTGATTTGCTCGAAGCGTTCAACTGCAGCCCAAGGCACCAGCAGGTCGCGACGTCGACGGCATGACACAAGGATCCGCTCGACAAGGTGCGGGCCGACTCCGTCGTCGAGGCGAGTTGTGAGATCGGTGAGCCTGCCGAGCACCTGCCCGTTGGCCCCTCGGACTTCCCGGCCGGTGACCTGAGTAAGGGAGAGCACTCCCGGATCATGCCCGAGTCGAGCGTCGAGGAGCGCCGGAGACACTCTTCATGACCTGGGCCCTATGGGTGCAGCGGGGATGGTGAGCGTGAGAGTGGCGCCCCCGCCGGGTGTTTGTGCCACGCTGATCTTGCCACCGTGCGCGTGCGCGATCTCCCGCACGAGTGAAAGTCCGATGCCGTAGCGGGGGCGATCACCGGCAGACGTATGTGTGTTTCCATGCGAAAAGCGGTTGAAAAGTGTCCCCATGGCGCCCGGCTCGATTCCCACACCGTCGTCACGTACATCGATCACGACGTCGCCGTGGTGCCGTTTGAGCACGACCGCAATCGTCCCGCCGCGATGCTCGTGTGCAAGGGCGTTGTCGATCAGGGAGGCAAGCGCCCGGCGAAGCGCGGATCCCGACCCGAGTACCACGAAATCACCTTCGGGCAGAACACCGTGCGGTTCGACGACCAGTGTCACGCCGGCCGACTCGGCGTGCTGGGCCATACTCTCGCAGACGGCCTGCACGACGACCACCAGATCGACGCGATCTTGCGGAGCGCTGTCCGACGTCATCGACGCGGAGGCAAGCAGGTCCTCGATCACCTCGCCGAGCACGCGCGTGTCGGACGCTAGCGCATCGATTTGCTCCTTGGTCTGTTGGGCATCGCCGTCGTCGAACCGGCGGCCAAGCAGCTGGATTCGGGTGTGGAGCACCGTCAGCGGTGCACGAAGCTCATGCGATGCGTCGGCCACGAAACGCCGCTGCAGGGCCAATGCGTCGGCAAGAGGGCGGATCGACCGCCTGGTGAGCAGAACGACCACGGCAACGGAGGCCACAATGCCCGCCAGTTCGGCGATGGCCAGCGACAGCAACAAGCGGCTCCGGCCCGCTTTGTATGGCCCTAGATCGAGAAGCGCGACAACTCTGCCCTCGGGCTTGTCGACGACCACGGCTCGGTAATCGGCGCCATTGATCTCGCTGTCGAAGAACCCGGCTGGATGCGCCAGCAGCTCCGTTGTCGGAACTCCGTCGGCGCTTGTCGCAACCGTCCCTGCGGAGTCGCGCAACACCAGGATCATCCCCGGTGGAGGATCCGTCGCATCGTCGGCGGCCAGCGCCACCGACGACAGCTGGGACCTGATCTGCTGCTCCTGTACTCGGACATCGACGAAATACACCAACGCCCCGACCACCAACAAGACCGCGGCCAGCGCAATGGACGCTTGCACCGCGGCGATCCGGCCGGCCCGGCGAACGAAGCTCAGATCACTGTCTGGAGTCATTCGACTCCAAGGCGATAGCCAGTGCCGTGCACCGTGCGGATGACGCCCCTGCCGAGCTTGCGCCGCAAGTAGTGGACATACGTGTCGACGGCGCCCGCCGAGTCGACACCGTCGAATACCTCAGCGAGCAACTGGCGGCGACTGAAAATCTGCCGCGGGGCGCTCATCAGGACGCGCGAGCAGCGCCGCCTCGCGCTCGGACAGTTCGACCGCATCGCCGCCGAAGGTGCTCCCGCTGACGACGCGTGTGACCCGATCCAGGAACAGCCCACCTACGCTCAGCGTCGAGCGGCCGTCGGGGCGGCGCAGCAACGCCCGCACCCGGGCAAGAAGTTCAGGTATTTCGAACGGCTTGACCAGGTAGTCCTGCGCTCCGGCGTCGAGGCCCTCGACCCGATCCGCGACCGAGCCACGTGCTGTGAGAAGCAACGCCGGCGTGGCGATTCCCCGCGATCGAAGGACTGCGACCAGTTCGGAGCCGTCCATCACTGGCACTCCGCGATCGACGATCATGGCGTCATAGCCGCCGGTGAGGCCACTGTGCAGGCCCTGCTGACCGTCGTAAGCGACATCGACGAGGTATCCCTCGTCGGTGAAGAGACCGGTGAGCATCGCGCCGAGGGCACGGTCATCCTCGACGATCAGCAAGCGGTCGGCCACAGACCGAGCGTGCCACGCCAGTTCTTCGAAGGCGCTAAGAAACCAATGGCAGCGTTCCTCGCATGGACTCACCTCGTCTCGGGTTGCGCCGCGCCAGGGTCACATCGTGGGTGATGATCGGCATGGGAATCACCGGTGTCGCCGGTGCCTCGGCCCTGGCCTACACCGATACCGTCAAGCCGGCGGTCGCAGATGAGCTCCCCGACGCCTCGGTGGCAGAACCAGGCGCGCAGATTCCGTCGTTCGTCGAATCCCCCGCGCCGGCGCAGGCGCCTGACGTTATGACGACGGCAGAAGCGCCACCCCCGCCTCCGAGTCCCGCGACGACCGCCCCGCCCGCTCCGGAATACACCCCCCGTTACACGCCCGACTACACGCCGCCACCAACCGCCGACCAGGCCCCCTCGGTCGTCAGGCAGGCGCCGACAACCCAGCCAAAGGCGCCACCAACGACCAAGCGGCGCAGCCTCACTCCGACTACCGTGATGGCACCGAACTACTCCCCTCACGTCACGATCTCCCGCGGCTCGTGACCCTCTCTATCGAACGGACCGCGGGGTCCGGCGCGGACACTGCGACGACGCACTGGCAGCGCTGGAGCACCGGCATGCAGATCGTCGTCACCGATCCCGATTCACTGCCAGCTGCCCGCTGCGAGGTCGACGACGAACTCGACGCTGTCGAAGCCGCCGCATCGCGATTTCGTGCAGATTCCGAGATCAATGCGCTCGCAGCGTCATCCGGGCGGCCGACCGAGGTCAGCGAGCTACTCGCGGAAATGCTCGCCGCCGCGCTCGATGCGGCCCGTCGCACCGACGGCGACGTCGATCCCACGGTCGGCGCTTCGGTCATCGCGCTCGGATACGACCGCGACATCACCACCCTCAACCGCGTGGACGCACGCGCCAGCTCGATCACGGTTCCTGCGAGATGGTCGATGGTCACCCTCGAGGACCGCGTCGTGACCGTGCCGCCGGGGATCATGCTCGACCTCGGAGCGACGGCGAAGGCGATCGCCGCGGACCATTGCGCCGCCCGTGTTCACCGTGCCACCGGAACTGGCGTTCTCATCAACCTGGGCGGCGACATCGCCACCGCTGGAACCGCACCCATCGGTGGCTGGCACGTATTGGTTCACGACGCCGCCGACGATCCGGCAGGTTCGGTGGCGCTGCAGGCCGGGTTCGCGCTGGCGACATCGAGCACGATTCGCCGTCGGTGGCGGTGCGGAGAGGAGATGGTTCACCACATCCTCGATCCACGGACGGGGTGGTCTGCCGATCCGGTCTGGCGCACGGTGAGCGTCGCTTCAGAAACCTGTTTGGCCGCCAATACGGTCAGCACCGCCGCCATCGTGCGTGGCTGGCGCGCTCTGGATTGGATTCGTGCACTTGACATTCCCGCGCGGCTGGTGGGTAGCGACCGCAGTGTCCGCACGATCGGCCAGTGGCCGCCGGACAACGGAGGAACGCGGTGACCGATGAGGCGCTGTGGGCGCTGGGCCGAGGCACCGGTATCACGGCGCTCGCCTTCATGACCGTCTCGCTGTTCCTTGGCATCGCGACACGGTCGGGACGTCCGCTGCTCGTACTGCCGAGGTTCGCTGTCGCGAGCGTGCATCGCTTCGCCGCGCTGGCTGCGACACTCCTCGTGGTTCTCCACCTGGGGCTGTTGTTCTTCGACCCCTTCGCGCAACTGCGCCTCATCGACTTCATCGTGCCGTTCCTCGGCGCCTATCGGCCGCTGTGGCTCGGCCTGGGGACACTCACCTTCGATGTGCTCGTCGTCGTGGTCGTCACGAGTCTGCTGCGCCACCGCCTCGGCGGGCGGGCCTTCCGCGCGGTGCACTGGGCCAGTTACGCCTTGTGGCCGGGCGCCATGGCGCACGCAATCGGGAACGGGACCGACGCGGGCCACGAATGGTTTCTGCTGTTCGCCGCGTTCAGCGCGCTGACGGTGTGCGGCGCACTGGCGTGGCGGCTGCACGCCAACTTCGCCGAGTACGCCGGAACACGAACATCCGGGCGCACATGACGACGTCACGTCTATTCGCGGCGGACGGCCCCGGGCTCGCCGAACACCTACGGCGATTCGGCGCGCTGCCCGATTCGGCCGATGCAAATCTGGTCACCCGGCTCGATCAATCCGGCTTGACCGGGCGCGGGGGAGCCGGCTTCCCCACCGGTCGCAAACTCGCTTCGATCACCGGGCGAAAAGCGGTGGTGATCGGCAACGGAGCCGAGGGCGAGCCCCTGAGTCACAAAGACGCGCAATTGCTTTCGCGCGCGCCACACCTCGTACTCGACGGTCTTGAAGTGGCGGCCGCCGCAGTTTCGGCTGACAAAGTCGTCATGTACGTTCCAGCGCCTGCGGTGCCGACGATCAATAGAGCGCTGCGCGAACGAGCATCGGCGAAGTTGGACCGCCACCGGGTCACCGTCATCGAGGCGCCCGACGGATTTGTGGCCGGGGAAGAGTCGGCCGTCATCCGGCGGGTCGAGGGCGGTCCGGCCCTGCCGCGCGACCGGACTGTGCTTGCCTCGACGTCCGGGGTGCGCGGACGCCCCACGCTGGTCAACAATGTCGAAACGCTGGCCCACATCGCGCTGATCGCCCGATACGGTCCCCAGTGGTTCCGATCGGTCGGCGACCCGTCCGAGCCAGGAACCATGCTGGTCACTCTGGCGGCTCACGAGACGCGCTCCGTGCTCGAAGTGCCAACCGGGACGCAGTTGGCCGACCTCGTCGGGCACGTCGGCGTCACGGACTCCGGCATGCCGCGCGCAGTCTTGCTTGGCGGGTATCACGGCAGTTGGATCCCGGGCACGATGGTCACCGAAGCCCGACTGTCGCGAGCAGGCCTGGCCCACCTCGGCGCAAGTCCCGGAGCAGGCATCATCCACGCACTGCCGATGAATCAGTGCGGGCTCGCGCGCACCGCGGCCATCCTCGGCTACCTTGCCGACGAGGGCGCCCGTCAATGCGGCCCGTGCCTCAACGGTCTACCCCGGTTGGCACGACTGTTCGATGTTCTCGCGCACCACAGAGTCGACGAGGGGCTTCTCGCCGAGGTGCACCGGATGATCGGCGTCGTCGATGGCAGGGGCTCGTGCCGCCACCCCGATGGAACGGCCCGCATGGCCCGCAGCGCACTCGACACCTTCGCCGCCGACATCACCCACCATCGCCACAGCCGATGCGAAGCCGCCCTGGCCTCGATGCCGTGCACCGCCCACTCACGCCATCAGACTTCGGGAACACGATGACAACGCCGTCGACACCATGTATCCGGGTGCACGTCGATTGGACGCGCTGTCATGGCCGCGGCCTCTGCACCGAGCTCCTGCCACGACTTTTCGGGCGTGACGACTGGGGCTACCCCATCGCCAGGGATGGGGCCCGCGAACCAGAGGTGCCTGCCTCCGACCTGCCGGAGGCACGAAGGGCGGTGGCCTTGTGCCCGCGACTTGCGCTCTCGCTGCGCGCCGACTCCGTATGAAGACCCATCGCATTTCGAGGAGTAGAAGTTGACCACATTCAATGGGTTACCGGCCCACGTCCTGCTCGTGCATTTCATCGTCATCCTGTCTCCGCTCACCGCCGTGCTCGCGATCGTCTGTGCCGTGTGGCCGGCTGCTCGACAGCGGCTGGTCTGGCTGGTGCTCGGGCTGGCGGTGACTACCTCAGTTCTTACGCCACTGACGACACAAGCGGGCGAATGGCTGGAGCGCCGTGAGGGTCGGTCGCCATTACTTCATGCACACACGGAGTTGGGCGACACAATGCTCTACTTCTCCCTCGCGTTGGTAGCAGCAGCGGCGCTGCTCGCATTGCTACACGTCCGGGAGGCGCGCAGCGGATCCGTGAAACCGGTTGCGCGGTGGCTTATCGCGACTGTCATCGTCATTGCGAGCGTCGCAACGACCGTGCAGGTCTACCGCATCGGGGAATCAGGAGCCAGAGCGACGTGGGGCGAGCAGTCGGCTGCACGATCGGCTGCGCCAGGCTGACCGCTACGTGGAAGGACCTTGACGCTTCTCGAACGCTGCCACCGCGGTGGGTAAGGTCATGAAGATCCGGTCCTCCCCTATCTTGGCCAGCAGTCCGGCCGCGGCGAGGGCGTCTCGCAGGTCCTGTTTGACTCTGGCCATCGCGAACGTGATTCCCTTATGCGACAAGTCCTCTCGAAGCTTATCGAGGGCGTCCAACGCGGTCAGGTCAACTTCCACGTTCGCTTCGGCGTTGAGCACGAACCACTCCACCGGTGCATGGTCCGATTCCACGGCAGCCATCGCTCGACGACGAAAATCTTCCGCATTCGCGAAACACAGCGGGGCGTCGTATCGGTAGACGACCAGACCCGGCACCGACGTCGCATCCGGATAGTCCTCGATGTCATGCATTCCGGCGAGCCCAGGAACGAAGCCCAGCACGCTGTCATGCGCGTGCGCAACGCGGCGCAGCAGATCGAGTATCGACAGGGCGACCGCTGCCAACACTCCATAGAGCACACCGAGGCCCAGCACGGCAGCGGCGGTGGCCAACGCCAGGATCAGCTCGCTGCGGCGAAACCGGGCGAGTCGCCGGTACTCGGCGAGGTCGATCAATCTCATCGCCGCATAGACGACCAGGGCGCCCAGCGCCGCGACCGGAAAGTCCGCCAGCACATTACGCCCCCACAGCACAACCGCTAATACACACGCCACCACCACCAGTGAGTACAACTGGGTGCGACTGCCGACGGCGTCCCCTAATGCGGTCCGAGATCCGCTGGAGCTGACCGGAAACCCATGGGTGAGGCCGACGCCTACATTTGCGACGCCGAGTGCGCGCAGTTCTGCGTTCGCGTCGATCTCATCGCCATCGCCTGTCGCGAAGGCCCGCGCAGTCAACACGTTGTCGGAGAAGGCAACAATCGCGATTCCGACTGCTGGCAGGATCAGCGCCACCACATCACTGGCCGCCACGCGCGGCAGACCAGCCGCGGGCCACTCGGCGGGGATGGTGCCAACGACATCAATTCCTTTGGTCTGCAACGACAACACGACCACCCCCACGGTCGCCGCGAGCACCGCAATCAAAGGGCCAGGCAATCTTGGCGCCCAACGCCCGAACCCGAGCAGCAGGAGCAGAACCGATGCCGCCAAAGCCATCGTCGGCCAGTGGTATTGGTCGATACTGTGGGCGAACGATCGCATCAGACCGACGAACTCGTCGCCCGACACCGGTGTGCCGGTGATCTTGCCGAGCTGGCTTGCAATCATCAGGATCGCGATGCCCGTCATGTAGCCCACCAGCACCGGCCGCGAAAGCATGTTGGCCAAGAACCCCAACCGCGCAAGCGCGCCGACGAAGCAAACCGCACCTACCAATACCGCAAGAGTGGCGGCGAGCATGCCGTAGCGCACACTGTCGCCGGCCGCCATCGGCGCGAGCACGGCAGCCGTCATCAGCGCGGTCGTCGATTCCGGTCCGACCGACAGCTGCCGGGACGAGCCGAACAAGACATACACAGTCAAGGCAACGATGGCCGCCCACAACCCGGTGACTGCGGGAAGCCCCGCCAACGTCGAGTAGGCCATCACCTGCGGCACAAGGTAGGCCGTCACCGTCAAGCCCGCGACGACGTCTCCTCGAAGCCACCCGCGTTGATACCTGCGGAACTGTTCGAACTCCCGGCACCCACTCGCTCGAGCGCCAGCGTGGCGATCATCGAGCCCATCGGAGCCAAGGTGTCACGGCAGCGGAGCGCACCATCTCAATTTCGTACCGCCGGCAGGCATCGCATCGACCGAGAAAGAGCCGCCCGCGTCTTCGGCCCTCTGGCGCAGATTTGTCAGCCCGCTGGGGGTGACGTCGTCGGCGATACCCATGCCGTCGTCGATCACCTCGATGCACAGGTCGTCACCGACGGAGACGTTGACGGTCAGCGTCGTGGCATTCGCATGTCGCACGGCATTGCTCACGGCTTCACGGACCACCGCCTCCGCGTGATCGGCGAGTGCAGCGTCGATGACCGAGAGCGGACCGCTGTACTGCGCGGAGGTGCGTAGCTCGGGGGTCGAGAATTGGGCAATGGCCTCGTCGAGGCGCTGTCGCAGCCGGGTCACTCCCGATGACCCGCCATGCAGGTCGAAGATCGCCGTACGAATCTCCTGAATGACGCCCTGAAGATCGTCGACGGAGTCCATAAGCCGTTGCTGCACTTCGGGAGACCGCGCCCGTGGGATGGTGCCCTGGAGGGCGAGACCGACGGCGAACAGGCGCTGGATCACGTGGTCGTGCAGGTCGCGGGCGATGCGGTCCCGATCCGTGAGCACGTCGAGCTCGCGCATCCGGCGCTGCGTGCTCGCCAGCTGCCACGCCAGGGCGGCCTGGTCGGCAAAAGCGGCCATCATGTCGAGCTGGTCGGCGCTGAACGGCTGCGCCCCGACGGGCCGAAGCGCGACCAAGACACCGGCGACGGTATCTGTTGCCCGAAGTGGTAAGACCAGCGCCGGACCGGTCGGGTCAATCTCGTCAGAGATCTTCAGGCTGTCGAAACGTCCCGGCGCACGCCGCAGGAATGACTCCCCGATCGGCGTGCCGCTGAGGGGAAAGCTCTGCAACGCAGAGGCGGGGCCGTCTCCTGACGTCGCCGTGACCACGAGCTGCTCCGCTTCGGCCGTCGGCAGCTCGGGATCATCCGGTACCGCCACCAGTGTCATTTCTGCACCGCTGAGGTGCCTGCACTGGTCGGCGATGTGCCGGAACACCCGCGCCGGATCGGTTCCGGACAGCAACTCGGTCGCGATGTCACGCGTGGCTTCGATCCAGGACTGCCGGAGTTTGGACTGTTCGTAGAGCCGAGCGTTGTCGATCGCGATGCCTGCAGCGGCGGCGAGTGCCTGAACCAGCACCTCGTCGTCTTCGCTGAAAGGCTGTCCGCCCGCCTTCTCGGTCAGGTACAGGTTGCCGAATACCTCGTCGCGGATCCGTACGGGTACTCCGAGGAATGTCTGCATCGGTGGGTGGTGGGCCGGGAAGCCGACCGAAGCGGCGTGGTGCGAGATGTTATCGAGCCGAATGGGTTTCGGGTCGTCGATCAGCACGCCGAGCACGCCGAGCCCCTCGGGCAGGTGGCCGATCTGGGCGTGCATCTCTTCATCGATGCCTTCGTAGATGAACTCGACGAGTTCATGGTCGTGCCCGCGGACACCCAGCGCGCCGTACTGGGCGTCGACGAGCTCGATCGCGGTGTGCACGATCGTTCGCAGGGTTTCGTCGAGCTCGAGCCCGGACGTGACCACCAGCATGGCCTCGACCAGACCATCCAGCCGATCGCGGCCTTCGACTATCTGCTCGACGCGGTCCTGGACCTCCATGAGCAATTCGCGGAGGCGCAGTTGGGATAACGTATCGCGGAGCGGGCGCATGCTGGTCTCAACGCCTGGCTCGACTTCGTCGGCCACGGCCCCCATTGTCCACCCGGGCAGCCTAGGTGGCCACGAATTGGTCAATTACTTGGCGAGGGTGGTGGTTTGCACCGGCTTGGGCAGTTCCTCATGCTGGATGCTCTGGTACTCCTCGCGGATGAATGCCGTGGTCTGTTCTCGTCTGGCCTGCTCGGCGCGATCACGAATCCCCCGCATCATTTTCTGCTCCATGACGAAGTGGGGTATGTCGAACAGGCTATGGCCGACTGCCCCGCCGCTGCCACGAACGATCAGCCGTGTCCATCCGATCTGCCTGCGCAGGCAGAAGGTCCAAGCGCCGGAAGCTTTTTCGCCGCGCTGCACGCGTCGGAAGTCATCAGGTGACATCAGCACCAAGTGCGATTTCGGCTTGACCGCCGCGACCACCTGTCGAGCCCGTCGCCATATCGGCGCGCCAGCCATACCGTGTCGCCGACGCGGATGTTCTGCCATTCGGCATGAATCGTGTTCGCGTTGTGAATGTGTGCGCCCGCCGCCCTTTCCAGCCATGAATAGCTGTAGAAGCCGCCGCGATCCTCACCGATCTGCGCCAACCAGGGCCACACCATCTCCACCGGCGCGTCGATAGTCAACGCCCGGGTAGTCCTCGGCGCGCCGCCGCCACGAGTTCGTCGCCGGGAAGGACGGCGGTGATCTCTTCGTCGTCTGCACCCCAGCGGGATATCCATGCTCCAGCGGGCCACGAGAAAGCGCGACGGCGCCAACTGCCGCCATCAAGTCGGCCAGCCATGTCCGTTGTTTTCCCATATCGCGACGCTAGGAAAAGCACCGAACACAACTAAGTGTCCAAGGTCCTTCATGCCCGTGCCCAAAGTGATTATTCGCGCTCTAACGCAGCGATTTCACCGGTTCGTCAGTGACCACTTCGATGTCGTGGATCGTGGTGGTCATCATCCGCCTGGCGAGGTCGGCCAAGGCACGTGCGACGGCCAGTTCGTCGCCGATGTCGGCGACGTTGCGGTCGTCCGGATTGAGCCTCGCCATGCCGATGCCTACCGCGGTCTGGTCACGCCAACCCAACCTCGCCTTGGCGCGGGTATGGCCGTCGTGTTTGTCGATCTCGATTGCCGCAGTCCAGTGCTTGCGCGCCCGGTCATGCTGATCACTGCTCATGGATGAATCCGACCACGGCGCGCCGAGTTGCGAATAGGGACCGAAGTCCCGGCCAGGGGGGCCGTTTGTCGGTCGCGCCGCCGTAGATCCCGGCGCATGGTTAATGCATGACGACGAAGACGATGTATGTCGCCGCAGCCGCGGCTCTCCTCTACGCCGCAAGGCGCTACTACCGCAACTGGGGCACGACCAAGGAAGAGTCCGCCACGTACCTACCTGGCGACGAGCTGCATCGATCAGCCCGTCATCCGGACAACGGAAGCGGTGTGGATCAACGCGCCGGCGAGTGCGGTGTGGCCGTGGTTGGTGCAGATGGGCCAGGACCGCGGCGGCCTGTACAGCTACGAAACGATGGAGAACGTCGTCGGCTTGAATTACCACAACGCGGATCGGATACATCCAGAGTGGCAGCGGCTCGCTCCGGGCGATCGGGTCCGCCTGGTGCCACGGGGTTGGATGGGCCTTCGCAACGGCTTTAACCTCACCGTTGCCGAGGTCATCGAACAGCAGGCCGTCATGCTGTGCGCGGGCCCACCCGCGCATCCGATGGACGCCGTTTGGTCGTTCCACGTCATTCCGTACTGGGAAGATCGCTGCCGGCTTCTGGTGCGATCCCGGACACGGCGGCGTCACTGGGGCGACGCGGTAGCCATCGAATGCGTGGCTCCGGCGATGGCGCTGGTGACTCGCGGAATGCTTCGTGGCATCAAGCGCCGCGCGGAAGGCCGCCTAAACGACGTTGAACTCCCGGTCGGGCTCGGAGCCGAAGGCGAATCGCCGACCGGTGACGCTCACGGGGCGAATGCGGACGAAATGCTGCTTGACGGTAGCCGTCCAGGGAAGTAGCTGCGCCCGCTCGGCCTCGTCGATTTCCTCGTTGGTGCGCAGCGTGCGCGCCATCCCCTTGACGATCACGCTCCAGCCGTCGACCGCGTTGTGGTCATCGACTTCGAACAGCACGTTGTTGTTGATCGCTGCGCTGATCAGCTTGGTGCCCTCCGCGGTACGGAAAAGAATAGTGCGGTGCTGAACCACGAAGTTGACCGGAAAAATCTCGGGCTGGCCGTCGACAGCCGTCACGAGGCGCCCCAACGCCTCGCTCGACATCAAATTCCAGCACTCGGACTCGGGCAGGATCGAGATCGGTTGAGTGTCGTTGGTCATGAGGGCGACGTTACCGATGACGGGGTGGAAGATGGAGTGGTCCAAAGTCCTTCAAAAGACGAACCAACGACCCCGAAAAGGACCTTCGGCACCAATCAATGGGCTGAATTAGCCGGGGACCTACGCCGCTCTGTCAGGGACTAAAGACTCCTCAGGATGACTCGACGCATCCATAGCGTCAGTGATGCGGCTTGCCACCTGCGACCGCGCACCGTCCGACTGGGAGTCAACGATGTCACAGAACACGATCGCCAAACCCGCTGAATCGCGCCCCGTCGGTCCGAGGGCAGGTCTGGGCGTGGTCGCCCTGACGGCCATCGTCGTCGGGTCGATGATCGGCAGCGGCATCTTCGCGTTGCCGTCCCAGATGGCCGCCAGCGCCGCGCCGGGTCCACTCATCATCGGGTGGGCGATCACCGGTGTCGGCATGCTGATGCTGGCGTTCGTATTCCAGACACTGGCCACCCGTAAACCCGACGTCGACGGCGGCGTATACGGCTATGCCCGAGCCGGATTCGGCAACTACATCGGCTTCACGTCGGCCTTCGGCTATTGGATGTCGGCCTGGGTGGGCAACGTGGCGTATCTGGTTCTGCTGTTCTCGACGCTGGGCTACTTCTTTCCCCAGTTCGAGGGCGGCACAACGGTACCCGCGATCATCGGCGCGTCGGTCGTGCTTGTGGATCGTCCATGCGATGACGCTGCGCGGTGTGCAGACGGCCGCGGTCGTCAACGTCGTGGTCACCATCGCCAAGGTGGTGCCGATTGTGGTGTTCATCGCCATCGCCGCGGTCGGATTCAAGGCGGGGCTGTTCACTGCCGACATCTGGGGCAAGGCAACAGAAATCGACGGGGCGACGCTCGGCGACACCATGTCGCAAGTCAAGAACATGATGCTGGTGACCGTCTGGGTGTTCATCGGCATCGAGGGTGCGGCGGTCTACTCGCAGCGCGCCGGGAAGCGCAAGGATGTCGGTCGCGCCACGGTCATGGGTTTCGCCGGGGTGCTGGCGTTGCTGCTTCTGGTCAACCTGTTGTCCTACGGCTTGATGGCCCAGGCCGAACTCGCCGGCGTGCCCGATCCGTCGATGGCAGGCGTGCTGGAGAACGAGGTCGGCAGCTGGGGCGCGGCGTTCATCTCCATCGGTCTTGTGGTCTCACTGCTCGGCGCATTGATCGCGTGGGTGCTGCTATGCGTTGAGATCCTGCGGCTGCCGGCCATGGAAGGTGTGATGCCGAAGGCGCTGGCCAAGGAGAACGCGCACGGGGCTCCCGCGACCGCGCTGTGGGTGACCAATCTGTGCGTGCAGGCCCTGCTGCTGTGGACGCTGGCCAACGAGAGCACTTACACAAATCTGGTCTATCTCGCCACATCCCTGATCCTGCTTCCCTATCTGTGGTCGGCGGCGTACCAGGTGCTGTTGGCCGTGCGCGGTGAGACCTACGAGTCCGGCCGCGGCCGGACCCGCGACCTCGTCATCGGGGTGGTCGGACTCGCGCTACGCCGTGTGGCTGGTCTACGCGGGCGGTCTGGAGTACTTGCTCATCGCGGCGGTGTTCTACCTTGTCGGAACCGCGCTGTTCGTGTGGGCCCGCAGGGAAAGCCGCCTGCCCACCTTCACGGCCCCCGAATGGGTTGTCGTCGCGGTGGTGGCGCTGTCCTCCGTCGCGGCCGTCGTGATGATGGCCACCGGCAACCTCGCAGTCCTGTGAACGGCACCGATTCCCGGCTGGGCGTGTGGTCGGAG
Source organism: uncultured Actinomycetota bacterium (assembly GCA_963758825.1). Taxonomy (GTDB): domain Bacteria; phylum Actinomycetota; class Actinomycetes; order Mycobacteriales; family Mycobacteriaceae; genus Mycobacterium. Next base: position 120,200 of record CAVWWV010000002.1, read on the forward strand.
GCGGGCCGGCTGCGGCGCGTGATGGTCTGCGCGCCGGGCCTGGCGCATCAGCGGCTCACCCCGGAGAACTGCCACGAGCTCTTGTTCGACGATGTCATCTGGCTTCAGCAGGCCCGCCGCGACCACTTCGACTTCGTCGCCAAGATGGTCGACCGCGGCGTCGAGGTGCTCGAACTCCAGGACCTGCTCGCCGACGTCGTGGCGAAGCCCGACGCCCGCGACTGGTTGCTGGACCGCAAGGTGACCGATGATCTGGTCGGCCCGGGACTGACCCGCGAGATCCGGGCCTGGCTGACCGAATTGCCGCCAGACCGGTTGGCGGAGTTCCTCATTGGCGGCGTCGCCTATCAGGACGTCATCGATGAGGTGGACAGTGCGTTCCTGTCGTTGTTCAACGATTTGGATCCTGCCGGGTTCGTCCTCCGACCGCTGCCCAACACGCAGTTCATGCGCGACAACTCCGCGTGGATCTTCGGGGGCGTGACGCTGAACCCGATGTACTGGCCCGCGCGACGTCAGGAGACGCTGCTCACCACCGCGGTGTACAAGTTCCACCCCGCCTTCGCCGACGAGAAGTACGACATATGGCTGGGCGACCCCGACGGAGCACCGACCGACCACGGGCTCGGCACGCTCGAGGGCGGCGACGTGATGCCGATCGGCAAGGGGCTCGTCGTCATCGGCATGGGCGAGCGGTCCTCGCATCAGGCCATCACGCAGGTCGCGCGCAACCTCTTCGCCGCCGGGGCGGCCGAGCGGGTGATCATCGCCAGCCTCCCGAAGACCCGCTCCGCCATGCACCTCGACACCGTGTTCACGTTCTGCGACCGCGACCTGGTCACGGCGTTCGCGCCGGTCGTCGACGGCATCGTGCCGATCAGCCTGCGCCCCGACGACAGCGCACCGTCGGGCCTTGACGTCCGGCGCGAACCGAAGGGGCTGATCGAGACGATCGGCGACGCACTCGGCGTGGACTTCCGCGTCGTCACCACCGCCGGCGATGTCTACGGCATCCAGCGTGAGCAGTGGGATGACGGCAACAACGTGGTCGCGCTCGAGCCGGGCGTCGTCATCGGCTACGACCGCAACACTCTGACCAACACGGCGCTGCGCAAGGCGGGCGTGGAGGTCGTCACCATCGACGCCAGCGAGCTGGGCCGGGGCCGCGGAGGCGGCCGGTGCATGACGTGCCCCATCCTGCGCGACCCGCTCTACACCTGATCGCATCCACCGAAGGAACAACCCATGGCGTTCAACAATCGCAACCGCAGTCTGCTCAGCTTGGTCCACCACACGGAAAGGGATCTGCTCTACCTACTCGATCTGTCCCGGGATCTCAAGCGGGCCAAGTACTCTGGCCTCGCTCGACCCACCTTGACAGGCAAGAACATCGCGCTCATCTTCGAGAAGTCCTCAACGCGTACCCGTTGTGCGTTCGAGGTGGCGGCGTACGACGAGGGTGCCCACGTCACCTATATCGATCCCAACTCGTCGCAGATCGGACACAAGGAGTCGATGAAGGACACCGCGCGGGTGCTGGGCCGGATGTACGACGCGATCGAGTACCGCGGCGCAGGCCAGGAGATCGTCGAGGAGTTGGCCGACTACGCCGGGGTGCCGGTGTTCAACGGCCTCACCGACGAGTTCCATCCCACCCAAATGCTTGCCGACGTTCTCACGATGACCGAGCACTGTCCTAAACCATTGACCGACATCGCTTTCGCGTTCGTCGGGGACGGGCGCAACAACGTGGCCAACTCACTGCTGCTGGTGGGCGCCAAGCTCGGCATGGACGTGCGAATCGGCGCGCCGCACGATCTGTTTCCCAGCGACGAGCATGTGACGATGTGCCAGGACTTCGCGACCGCGTCCGGGGCCCGGGTCACCGTCACCGATGATCCGCTCAAGGCGGTGAGCGGCGTCGACTTCATCTACACCGACGTGTGGGTGTCGATGGGTGAGCCGGTCGAGACGTGGGGCGACCGTATCGACATGCTGCTCCCGTTCCAGGTCAACTCCGAACTGATGCGTGCGGCAGGCAATCCCAGGGTGAAGTTCATGCACTGCCTGCCCGCGTTCCACAACTGCGAGACGAAGGTCGGCGCACAGATCGCCGCGCAGTACCCGCACCTCGCGAACGGTATCGAGGTCACCGAGGATGTCTTCGAGAGTCCGGCTAACATCGCCTTCGAGCAGGCCGAGAATCGGATGCACACGATCAAGGCGGTCCTGGTGGCCGCCCTGGGCTGAGGGACGTCATGCGCATCGTGATCGCGCTCGGCGGCAACGCGCTGCTGCGGCGCGGGCAACCCATGACCGCGGAGAACCAGCGGGCCAACATCCGGACGGCAGCCGAAGCCATCGCCGCGGTGGCACCCGGCAACGAGATCGTCATTGCCCACGGCAACGGCCCGCAGGTGGGCCTGCTGGCATTGCAGGCGGCGGCCTACCACGACGTCGCGCCGTACCCTCTCGACGTACTCGGCGCTCAGACCGAGGCGATGATCGGCTACGTCATCGAGCAGGAACTCGGCAACCTGCTCCCACCCGAGCAACAACTTGCGACGGTGCTGACGATGATCGAGGTGGATCGCCAGGATCCCGCCTTCGACAACCCCACCAAGCCGATTGGTCCGGTGTACGACCTAGAGACCGCCGAACGCCTCAAGGCCGCAAGCGGCTGGACGATCGCGGCAGACGGAGACATGTTCCGCCGTGTGGTGGCCAGCCCAAAACCCAAGCGCATCTTCGAGATCGGACCGATCCGTAGCCTGGTCGAGCGAGGCACGATCGTGATCTGCGCCGGCGGTGGTGGTATTCCCACCATGTATGACGAGCACGGAAAGCTGCACGGGGTGGAAGCCGTCATCGACAAGGATCTCGCATCGGCGCTGCTGGCTCGGCAGCTCGACGCTGACCTGCTCGTCATCGCCACCGACGTCGACGGCGTCTACACCGACTGGGGGACGCCGGAGCAGACTCGCCTGGGCCTGGTCACTGCCGGACGACCTCGAGCGGCTGGACCTGCCCGCGGGCTCGATGGGCCCCAAAGTCGAAGCCGCGTGCGGCTTTACGCGGACCACGGGTAATGAGGCCGTCATCGGATCGCTTGTCGACATCGCGAAGATCGTCGACGGCACAGCAGGCACGCGGGTTCGCCCCTGATGGACTGGGTGGTCGGAGTGGCCGGGGCTCTGCTCGTAGCAGTGGTGGTCCGCGACGTGTTCCACACACTGTTCCACCCGATCGGCCACGGCAGCATCGCGCCACAGGTGATGAGGTTCGTCTGGTGGCTGCTGCGGCTATTCCGGTCGGATCGCCGAATCGCATCGTTGACCGGTCCGCTGGGAATCGCACTGGTCGTGCTGACCTGGGGCGCAATCAGCGGTGCTCGGCTGGGCCATGGTGTACTTCGCACAGATGCCGGACGGCTTCGCCTACGGCTCCGAACTGAATCCCGCTCACCGCAACGACGTGTTGGACTCGCTGTATGTGTCATTGGTGACCATCGGAACGCTCGGGTTCGGCGATATCGTGCCCACGTCGCCGCTTCTTCGACTGGTCGTTCCGCTGGAGGCGCTGTTCGGCTTCATGCTGCTCACCGCCGCGGTGTCCTGGGTTCTCCAGATCTACCCCGCTCTGCACCGCAGACGCGTTCTGGCGCTGCAACTCTCGACGCTGCGAGAGGCGCGCCGAGCGAACCCGGACCTGGGTATCGACAGCGTCCCCACCGACGTTCTCACCGGACTTGCCGGCGCTATCGTCGAAGCCCGCAACGATTTCACTCAGTACGGTGCGACGTACTACTTTCGCGACCTGGAGGCCGACGCGTCGTTGGCGGCCTCGCTTGAATACGCCACCGCGCTTGCCGTTGAGGCCACTGACAGTGCGCATCCGCAGACACGGCTCGCAGGCGCGACTCATCACCGCTGCCGTCGACAGCCTCGCCGAACTGCTCAACCAGGAATTCTTGCGCTTCGATGGGGATACCGCGGCTGTCATCAAGGCCTACGCGCAGGATCATCGGCATACCGGCTGAACGATTGCGGCAACTCGCTTCGGTAGCGCGCCAACCCTTCAATCCGCAAGTGCTAGAACGTCGTCAAAGCCGGCAACGAGACAGTCGCAGAAGACGTCGAAGTCCGGTATTCGAAGAAAGTGGGCCATCATGCCGCGATGGCCACGTCCACCGACTGGCATTCCGCGATGGCGTGTGCGGTCACCCAGTCACCATTGCGGACCGCTAGAGCGTGGTCGTCGACGACTGCGCTGCGGGCGCCCAATTCGGCCAGCCAGGCCGACACCGTGCTTGCGATGCCCTCGGCACCCACCCGCGCCGTGCGTCCGTCGTGAAGGCGGTCGGTGAGCTGATAGGCCCTCGTGCCCGAGCCCTTTCGCCGTGCCAGCAGAGTGGGTGACCTCATCAGATGCCTCCTTTGAGTGCTGCCTGTTCATCGCATCAACTGCGTTGGAGCGCCGGTAGGGCCGAAGGCGTCCTTTCAGGGATGTGCTTTGTTCCCGGTTCCCGCGTTCCGAGGTCCCTCCCCGGTTGGGCCGTTTGTCACATTCGTTGCCAGGAACTGGCCGAAGCACCGCGTCGGGACGAAGGGACGTTGGTCCCTACCATTCGTGACCTTCGGCACGGTGACTGTGGCCGTCGGACGCTACTCGTGGCCCGCAGTAGATAGCAGTGTCGATCCCATGACAGCGACGCACGACGGGGCAGCGGTTCGCCGAGTAGCGCCCCGATGGCAGTCGCTCGTTGAGCCCACCCTGGTCGTGTCCACTGTCGGCACGCTGGCGGCCGGTGGAATCGCATGGCTGGGGGGGTGGCACGCGGTTGCAGACGGTTTCTGGATCGCGGGCACATTGGTCGCGGTGGTACCCGCGCTGGTCTGGATGCTGGTCGCCCTGCGGCGCGGTCGCGCCGGCATCGACCTGATTGCGGTGCTGTCGCTGGTCGGGACGCTGCTGGTTGGCGAATATCTCGCCGGTGCGCTGATCGCCGTGATGCTTGCGGGTGGACGCGCGCTCGAAGCGGCGGCGCAGCGCAGAGCCTCGCATGACCTGCGCGCGCTGCTCGAACGTGCGCCGAAATCGGCTCGTCGCCGCGTTGGCACCGAGGTCAGCGTCATACCGCTCGCCGAGGTGTCGGTTGACGACCTCATCGTCGTCGGCCCTGGCGAAGTGGTTCCCGTTGATGGTCGTATCACCGACTCGCCGGCCGTACTGGACGAATCAGCGTTGACCGGTGAACCGCTGCAGGTGGAGCGTCGGGCCGGTGAACCGGTCCGCAGCGGCGTCCTCAACGCGGGCGGCGCTTTCGAGCTCTGCGCGACCGCGACCGCACAAGACAGCACTTACGCAGGCATTGTGCAGCTGGCCCAGCAAGCCGGTGCGGAAAGCGCGCCGATCATTCGGCTCGCCGACCGTTACGCCGCGTGGTTCGTGCCCCTGGCGCTGGCGATCGCAGCGGGTGCATGGCTGGTGAGCGGATCGGCTGTACGCGCAGTCGCCGTCCTGGTCGTTGCCACGCCCTGCCCCTTGTTGCTGGCCGCGCCGGTGGCAATCGTGTCCGGGCTGTCGCGAGCATCTCGTCAGGGTGTCGTGATCCGAAGTGGCGGTGCACTCGAGAACCTGGGGAACGCAACCACTTTGGTGCTGGATAAGACCGGCACTCTGACGATGGGGCGCCCTGCCGTTGTCGAGGTAGTCACCGCGCCCGGACGCAACGCGTCGGAGGTACTGCGATTGGCGGCATCCGTAGATCAGCTTTCACCGCATGTCCTGGCCGAAGCCATCGTCACCGAAGCCGTCACCCGAGGTCTGAGGTTGTCACTGCCGTCCAATGTGAGCGAGGAGCCGGGCCGCGGGGTGATTGCCGCGATCGATGACCACACCGTTTCGGTCGGCAAGCTCCGTCCAGACGCCGTTGTCGCCGAATGGGCACGGTCCGCCGTGAACCGGGCGACTCTGGACTCCGCCGCCATCGCTTGGGTGTGCGTGGATGACGACGTCGTCGGAGCGGTCTTGTTACGAGATCCGTTGCGACGCGAGGCACCTCGCACAGTGCGGCGGTTACGAACTGCCGGCTTGAGCCGACTCGTCATGCTCACCGGTGACCGCGCCGAACCGGCGCATGAAGTGGCGACGGTGCTCGGGCTCGATGACGTCTATGCCCAGCAGAGCCCTACCGACAAGGTCGCCGCCGTTCGTGCCGAACGCGAACGGGCCGGGACGGTCATGGTCGGCGACGGCATCAACGACGCACCGGCGTTGGCGGCGGCCACGGTGGGTGTCGCGATGGGTGCGCGTGGCGCAACGGCCTCGTCCGAAGCAGCTGACGTTGTGCTCACCACCGACCGGCTGGACCGCCTCGCCGATGCCATGGAGATCGCGCGCTGGTCACGGCACATCGCTGTGCAGAGTGCGGTTGTCGGCATGGCATTGTCCTTGCTGGCGATGGTGATTGCCGCCATGGGTTGGCTGCCTCCTGCCGCTGGTGCGTTGCTGCAGGAGTGCATCGACGTCACGGTGATCCTGAACGCGTTGCGCGCTCTAAGGGGCAACCCTGCCGACGAAGTCGAGTTGGCCGCAGGCACCGAAGAGCTGCTGCGGCGCTTTGCGGCCGAGCATGACGAACTCCGCGACACAATCGGATTGCTGCGCGATGCCGCCGATCGCCTTGTCATAGGTGCCGACACGGCTGCGCTGGCGTCGCTGGACCGCGCACACGCGTTCCTCACCGAGGAACTTCTGCCTCACGAGAGAGCCGAAGAGACCCAGTTGTATCCCGCGCTGGCCGGTCCGCTCGGCAGCGGTGAAGCGACCGCGACGATGAGCAGAACACACGCCGAAATCCAAAGGCTTTCCGATCGGATCGGCACGCATGTCGCACTCGCCACGTCCGGCAAAGGAATCCAGCCCGATCAAGTTGACGACCTGCTGGCGTGTCTATACGGCCTCTATACGCTTCTGCATCTGCACTTCTTGCAGGAAGAGGAGAACTACTTCACGTTGAGCGATCACGAGCCGAAGAAGGCGGAATGCGCCCCTTCGTCCCGCCGACGCAGGGCTACTGGTTGAGGATCACGGCCAAGAAGAAACCGACCGATCTACCTGAATGGCAATCTGGGCGCACACGCGCCCAGATTCCGCCGGTCCTCTTCCGTTTGTGACGTTAGTGCTGCCGCGCGACGATGACTGGTACGCGAGCCTCCTGCGCTACGGCGGTACTGACCGAACCGAGCAACATCCCGCCGAATCCACCCCGGCCGTGACTACCCACGACGACGAGCTGGGCCTTCTCAGCCTGTTCGAGAAGATGGCGGACGGGTCGCTCAAACTCGACAACGCGCTGGACCGTGACCTCCGGATAGCGTTCCTGCCAGCCGGCAAAGGCTCTCGGCGAGCGTCTTGTCCGCTGCCGATTGCACGGCCGAGGAATCAATGCCAATTATGGTCGGCGTGTCGGCATCGTTCCACACATGCAATGCCACCAAATCCACGCCCCGCCAGGAGGCTTCGTCAAACGCGATCGCCGTCGCCAACTCCGACGCCCGCGATCCGTCAATCCCGACCACAACCGGCAGTCCCGGCGATTGAGGCGAGGACGACACCTCGTCGTGGATCACTGCGACTGGGCAATGAGCGTGATGGATCAGTCCTGTACTGACCGACCCGAGCAAGCGATGCTGTCCGGTTCGGCCACGGCATCCAACCACCATCAGCTGGGCCTCTTTGGACAGATCGGCAAGAGCCGGTACGTATCTTCCGAAGAGTATTTCACTGCCGATCTCCGGTCGATCACTGCCGGCGGTGTCGTCCTTGACGACCTTGATGGCGTCGGCGATGACACCTCGGGCATCGTTCTCCTGAATCTCGAGAACCTCCTGAGGAACTCGGCCTGCGGGCCACGCCAGCGCTGATACTGCGACCGATATGGGGGTGACCACGTGAACGACGGTGAGCGGGACATGCCGCATCACTGCCTCCCGCGCAGCCCACTTCACCGCCGCCTGTGACCACGGGGACCCGTCGGTGCCCACGATGACTCCGTGATGTGCGAAGTGCTTGGACATTTCGCGTCCTCCTCAGTGATCGGCCGACATAGATGACGATAAGGATCCAGAGCTGATCGAGTCTGGAGGCGTTGGTCCCGATTGATGGCGCCAAACGGCCTCAGGCCGGCGCACTCGAGGACTACTGACATCACACCGAGGGACCAACGGCCCTGCTTCACAGGTCTCCGCGCGACATACCGTCATTTCATGACGACAGCGACGATATGCCGCGGAGCGCAACCCAAAAGTTAAGCGGCGCAACGGTGCGCCGACCCTCTGAGGAGTATGAAATGACGAATAACGGAATCGCGGTCGCTGTCGACGGGTCGGCGGAGTCGGATGCAGCGGTGCGGTGGGCGGCCCGCGAAGCCCTTCTGCGAGAGGCGGATGTCACGCTGGTGCACGTCGTCGCTCCAGTGGTCGTTACGTGGCCCGTCGGATACCTACGCGCGAGTTATGCCGAGTGGCAGGAGGAAAACGCTCAGCACGTCGTCGAACAGGCACAGAAGATCTTTCAGGCCGAAGTGGGCAACGAGACGTTGCCAGCGGTCAAAGCCCAAGTAATACACGACTATGCCGCTCCCGGCCTTGTCGCAGCGTCCCGGGATGCGGAGATGATCGTCGCGGGCAGCCGAAGCCTGGGTGCGATCAGTGGGACATTGCTGGGTTCCGTCAGCCGTACGTTGCTACACCACGCCCGTTGCCCCGTTGCGATCATTCACGCGAACGAAGCCGATGCTCAGCACAGCACCGCGCCGGTGGTGGTCGGCATCGACGGCTCACCGGCATCCGAGGCAGCCACGGCCTTGGCGTTCGACGAGGCGTCCCGTCGACACGTCGATTTGGTTGCCCTCCACGCTTGGAGTGACGTTGGGATTACTCCTGTAATGGGCATGGATTGGCACGGGTACGAGGGTCTGGGACACGAGGTGCTGGCCGAACGTTTGGCCGGTTGGCAGGAACAGTATCCGGATGTCCAGATCCAGCGACGGATCGTCTGCGACCGGCCGGCCCGTTGGCTGGTCGACGAGTCTGAGGACTCTCAGTTGGTAGTCGTCGGAAGCCACGGCCGCGGGGGATTCGCCGGCATGCTTCTCGGCTCCGTGAGCACGGCTGTCGCGGAAGCGGCGAAGTGCCCGGTGCTCGTGGTTCGCAGTTAGAGCGCGGCATGCTCGGCGCGGCGATACAGGACCTCCACAACGCCGCTCATATGTGCCTTTCGGTGATCGCGGGATCGATGAACAGCTACGGCGGCGAATTTTCATCTGATCTGCAGCAGGGCGAAAAGCATCTCGATGCGGCGCTCGCGATCATCAACAAGTCGGCGCTCTAAGTTCCGACTTGAAACTGCGACAGCTGTGCGACGACTACGAACGCACCACGAGCACAGAGGATTCGGCGTGCCGCAGTAGCTGGTGACCGTGCGGCCCGACAATCTTCGCGAGCTCGTCGATGTCCGGATTGCCGATAACGGTGAGCTGGACGCGTTCATCGTTGTCTTCGAGGAAGTGGACGATGTCGGTATGGGTGGTCACCGGATAGACGTGGATGGCGGGATAGCAATGCCTCAGCTCAGCGACCGAGCGCTCGAGCGCGGCATTGTTTTCTACCGAATAGACGGCTACTGCAAGCACCGGCGCCTTCCGCAGGCCGGCTTCCCGCATCGCGTGTTCGACCACCGCCTGGTTACCCGGCGAGTCGTCCACCGACACAACCACCCAGTTGATATCGGACAGGTGGTTGCCGGCCATCCTGATGATCGCGACAGGGCAGTGCGCATGTTCGGCGACTTCTGTCGCGGTCGACCCCAGCAGCGCGCGCGAATAGCGCCGTATCCCAGCGGAGCCAACACATAGCAAGTCGGCGTCAAGGGACTCGGTGGTCAGCGTGACGCCGGGCAGCCCCGGCTCGATCGCGGTTTCGACCTTCACCGGCTTTCCGACGTTCTCGACTGCGGCCTGCGCGGTGCGAAGCGATACTTCGGCGGCCTTCATCTCACGCTCGTAGTCGTCGAAGGACGGGTGGGTGACGTTGGTGACGCACACCAAACGCAGCGGCACGTTTCGGCTGACAGCCTCGTCGACAGCCCATTCCGCCGCCCGGATCGCAGGCTGGGAGCCATCGATACCGACAACCACCGACCTGTGCAATTGGCTGCTTGTCATGAACCATCTCCTGTCTCAGAAGGTGCGCACATCGGCTGAGTCTTCGCCTGCCGGGGTGATCAATCCGTAGTGGCCGTCGTAGCGGTGGTACAGGACGTGTGCGCGCCCTTCGGCGGCATCGACATAGAACAAGAACGGCAGGCCAAGGAGGCTCAATCGCTCCGTGGCTTCGCCGACGGTGAGGCACGGCACCCGATGCGGGCTGACGGTGACGGGAAGGACGAACGGGGCCAAATCACACGCTGGAGTGGGCGCCACTTGAGCAAGGCGATAGCCCGTGGGCCCACCCCGATAAAGGACGGTCGCGATGCCGGTGCCTTTCTCGGTGAAAAGGTGAAAGTCGTAGTCGAGCAGGTCCATCTCCAATGCCGCCACATCAACCGTGCATGGCTCCAACGTGAAGGACTTGCGACGGACGATTCGCCGTTCGGCAGCAGGCCGGGGGAAGTGAGCCTGCCGGTGGGTGGGCTCAGACTGATGTCGCCACTCAGATTGACGAGGTAGCCTGCCGCGCCGCGCCTCCCAGTGATCGGCCGCCCGCGCGACATTCCGCCGTAGCCGCGAATCCAGTCGGTCGATCGCTTCACGCGCATTTGCGCCATCGGTTTGAGCACGGACCAGCCGGCCGTCCATGTCCACATTTGCCTGTGCGACGACGGGTCGGTCGACTGCCGGATCGGAATGCCGGGTCAGCCGCACTCGGGCGTGCAGAACTCGTCGTTGGGTACGCCTACCGATGTCTGCGACCTTGCTCCGTGCATACTCAACCGCGTCTTTCGACAGCCGACCGTGCGTAACCACGTCCACGTCAAGAATGTCTGGTACATCAGTGCCTTGCCTCACGACCCTATTTCTACGTGACGACACACATGGACGTCAGGGCCAAAAGTAATCGAGCGCAGGGCATTCGACTCTTCACCGACGCCCCTAGTCCAGCGCCTTGTCACCGCACGACTATCACCGGTATGCGTTCGGCCTGAACCACGGCTGTGCTCACCGAGCCCAGCACTGTGCTCGCAGCACCTCCGTAGCCGCGGCTGCCGACAACTACTTGTTGGCACGATTGGGAATGGTCGACGAGTCGTCGCGCGGGCTGATCGGGCACGACTAGGGACCGGACAGCCACGAGCGGGTAGCGCTGCCGCCAAGGCGCCATCTGCTCGGCGAACGATTTCTCGACTTCGGGGCGCAGAGCGTCCCAGTTGGGTCCGGGTATAGCTCGAAAGCCCCAAGACTCCACCATGCGTGGAGTGCGACGAGATCGACACTACGGGTTGAGGCTTCGTCGAAAGCCAAGGCGGTGGCCTACTCCGATGCGGGCGAGCCGTCGACCCCAACCAGGACAGGGGCATCGTCGGCAACGGGACAGACTGCCGCTGATCCAGTCCCGGACCCCAGAAGTATTGCAGCGTGCACGAGGTCGACTAGATCGCGAGACAACATATCCGATGTGCCTCCGCGACGGAGTCAGCCAGTGGCCGGCGGGTGTCGATGTGGTATTCGCCCGACGACATCGATGGATTCGTATGCCAGCGCAGCTGCGATCTGCGGTGTTGCGTCAGAGGATGATTCGACCCGGTCTTCTATCCGCGCGGCCGCGACCTCCAGGGGCAACGAGCAAGTCAGTTCGACTATGGGCACGGTGTTGTCGGCCGCCAGCTTCCTGGCTCGTTCGCGCTGACGCTGATCGCGCCAGGTCCCGTCCAGAATCACCGACGTACCGCGTCGCAACAGCAGTCCAGCTTGCCGAAGCACTTCGTCGTAAACCTTCGCCACGTTCTCGCGGGAGTACAGGCCCTGATCGAGCTCGCCCGCCGCACCCGAAAGACAACCGGCCTGCTGCAACTGCCTGCGTGTGTCGTCAGTCGAAATCACCTGTGCATCAACTTGTTCGGACAAACCCCTCGATAGGGTCGTCTTGCCGGTGCCGGGACCGCCACCGACGAGGACAAGGCGCACGGTGGCCGTACGGAGACGCTTGAGCGCGATGTCGATGTGTCGGCGCGCATGCGCACGGGCGTCCTGATGTCCCTGACTAACTCGGATGCAGTCGACCTTGGCGCGGACGACAGCCCGGTAGGCGATGTAGAAGTGAGTCAGCGAACTAGGTACGGGATCGTCGGCGCGGCGACGGTATTCGTCGATGAAGGCGTCGCCGAGATCGGGGCGACCGAGAAACTCCAGATCCATGGCGAGGAACGCCGCGTCGTCGATGCCGTCGACGTAGCGAAGTTGGTCGTCGAACTCCAGGCAGTCCAATAGCGCCGGTCCTTCTGCCACGCAGAAGATGTCGTCGGCGAGCAGATCGCCATGTCCGTCGATGATGCGTCCCTCGCCCAGGCGCTTCTCGAAAAGGGCGGCACGACCGGCGATGAACTGGTCGACCAGTCTCGTCAACTGGGCGACCGAGCCTCGCTCGAGGATGCCCCTTCCATGCTGCTCCAACTCAGCGAGATTCTGGTGCCATCGTGCCGAAATCGCGTCAGGTCTTCCTTCGGCGTCGATGGCCGGCCCTCGCGTGGCTTCTCGATGGAATTGTGCGAGCATCTCGGCGATGACGCAGAGGTGCTGCAGCACCGGCTCGCCGGCTTCGACAAGTGATGCGAGCCGAGTGGAGTCGGGGTAGCGGCGCATCTCGATCACTGGTTCGGATGGCTCGCCTGCCGGACCGACGAACTGGCCCACACCGAGATAACCCTGCGGGGCGAGCCGCCGATTGAGAACTACTTCGCGCTCGCAGGCATGTTGGCGACTTTCGGGGGTGCTGAAGTCGAGAAAGTCGGTAACCACCGGTTTCTTGACCTTGTACGCCTTCTCACCAAGGAGAATGACCACGCCTGTGTGTGTCTCGTGCACCTGGGCGTCGAGGTCCCCTGCCATCGCAGCGTCGAGTGCCGCATCGCACGATCGGCGGTCCACCATTCGTCACACCAGGGTCCTAAGGCCCCGACGTGGGGACCATAGACCCTGCCGCGACGCCGGGAGGGGCCTGCAAGCTGGCTATATGCGAGACACCATGGTCGATTCCGAAGTAATCGAACAAGCGCTGACACTGGCCTGCCGCGCGCCGTCGCTGCACAACAGCCAGCCCTGGCGTTGGGTACTCGAGGGCAACGCCGTCCACCTCTATGAGGACAAGGACCGCGTCCTGTACGCGACCGATCACTCCGGCAGGGAGGCACTGCTTGGTTGCGGCGCCGTGCTGGACCACTTCCGGGTGGCGATGGCCGCCGCAGGATGGATAGCCAATGTCGATCGATTCCCCAACCCCAACAATCCCCTGCTGCTCGCGTCGGTCGACTTCACTCCGATCGAGTTCGTCACCGACGGCCATCGTCAGCGTGCGCAAGCAATACTTCTACGTCGCACCGACCGGTTGCCCTATGCCGAGCCACCGGACTGGAAACAGGTTGAGGCTCGGTTGAAAAGTGCCGTCTCGATTGACGGGGTGCGACTGGACGTCATTCCCGACGAATTTCGTCCGGAGCTGGCGGAAGCGTCTCAGTTCAGCGAACTCTGGCGCCTATACGACTCCTCATATCACTCCGAACTGTCCCGGTGGACAAACCCGTACGACACGAAACAGGGCATCCCGCCAAGCGCGTTGGTGTCTGCCGAGGAAAATGAACGAGTCGATATCGGACGCAACTTCCCCGTCATCGCGGCGTCCGACAGGCGCGTCGGCTTCGGTGACGACCACTCGAAGGTCGTCGTGTTGTCGACCTCCAACAATGATCGCCACGATGTGCTGCAGTGTGGCGAGATGCTGTCCGCAGTACTGCTGGAAGCGACGATGGCCGGCTTGGCGACATGCACGCTCACGCACATCATCGAGCAGCACGCCGGCACGAAACCTCGTCGCCGCCCTGATCGACCAGACCACGACACCGCAGGTCCTGGTCCGCGTAGGGCTGGCCCCGAAAGTCGAAGACCTAGCCACCCCTCACTCCCCGGCGACCTCTCGACGAGGTATTCCACGTCCAATCGAACGACCAATAACAACCACGACTCGCAGGAGCCCGGCATGCACGATCACTACGCACCCTCCCCCGCAGTCGTGGTCGGCATCGACGGTTCACGATCCGCGATTGGCGCCGCCCTCTGGGCAGTCGATGAGGCCGTCAGTCGCGATATCCCGTTGCGGCTGGTGTATGCCATCGATCCCGACGACCACCCCGACGCTGATCCCGAGGATGCGGCACGCGCGCTCGCAACTGCGGAAATCGCTGTCAGACAGGCCTTCATGGCGGTCGAGTCGACAGACAAGCCGGTCAAGATCGAAATCGAAATCCTCCAGAAGAACCCAACGCGCGCTTTGGTCGAATCCTCACGTTCGGCCGCGATGCTGTGCGTCGGCTCCCTCGGTCTGAAACACAGCAGCCAGGGCCGGATCGGTTCCACCGCAGCGGCATTGGCCACCGCATCGCATTGCCCGGTTGCTATCGTCCACGGGTTCGACTCGCACCGGGCACACCAGGGCTGGGTGGTCGCGGAACTAGATGGGTTCTCGACACTGGACGCAGTATTGCTGTGCGCCCTGGAAGAGGCGCGACTTCGCGGGTTGCCGCTGCGCGTGCTGACCACGTGGCAGTCGCGGTACACCGACATTCATGCGAACAACGCAGTCGCCGACGGCAACCGGCTGGCGAGGGCCCGGCTTGACCGCCGCCTGGACGAGTGGAGGACACGCTACCCCGACCTCGACGTGGAGGCGGTCGCCGTCCACGGCAGCGCCTTGAACTACTTCGCGAGGGAGGCAGGCTCTATCAAACTGCTCGTGATAGGGCATGAACGCGCTGACGGGATCCGGGAGTTGGTCGGTCCCCCCGGCTATGCGACGCTGCACCAGGCCGGTTGTTCTGTGCTGGTCTGCCAATCGCGCAACGTATTGTGAGCTTTGCATCCGGCATGTCCCACGAGCGACGGAGGGCCCTCACATGGTGAAAGTCTTCCTCGTCGATGACCACGAGGTCGTCCGGCGTGGACTGATCGACCTCCTGAGCGCCGACCCCGAGCTCGAGGTCGTCGGCGAGGCCGGGTCGGTATCTCAGGCTATGGCACGGATTCCGGCTCTTCAGCCTGACGTCGCAGTGCTCGATGTCCGACTGCCGGACGGCAACGGCATAGAACTATGCCGAGATCTGCTGTCCCGGCTGCCGGATCTGCGTTGCCTGATGCTCACGTCGTTCACGTCGGACGAAGCCATGCTGGACGCGATATTGGCCGGCGCCAGCGGATACGTCGTCAAGGACATCAAGGGCATGGAACTGGCGCAGGCGATCAAAGAGGTCGGTGCGGGCCGTTCGCTGCTGGATAACAGGGCGGCCGCGGCGTTGATGGCCAAGCTTCGCGGGTCTGTCGAAAAGTCTGACCCGCTCGCCGCTCTGAGTGATCAGGAGCGGACGCTGCTCGATCTCCTCGGCGAGGGCCTGACCAACAAGCAGATCGCCGCCAGGATGTTTCTCGCAGAGAAGACGGTCAAGAATTACGTCTCCCGCCTGTTGGCGAAACTCGGCATGGAGCGTCGCACCCAAGCGGCGGTGTTCGTGTCGAAGCTCGACCAGTCCCACCGCCGCTCGGAGGACTGACGCCCGTCCGCCCAACGACCTCAGGACTGTCGAGCGACGATCACGGGCATGCGGGCCGATTGCGCGACGGCCGAACTGACCGAACCCAGCAGCATCCCGGCGAATCCACCGCGGCCGTGGCTGCCGACAACCGTCAATTGCGCCGACTCCGACTGCTCGAGAAGCTGATGTGCGGGCTTGTCGAGTGAAACGACACGTCGCACGCTGACGTCGGGATAGCGCTCGTGCCACCCTGCGAGCCGCTCCGCCAGCGTCTCCTCGGCTTCCTTCTCGAGCTCGTCGCAACCCGTCGGCAGGCAACTCGAACGCCGAGAAGTCGCTCCAGGCGTGAACCGCGACAAGGTCAACGCC
The DNA here is from genome assembly GCA_963758825.1 of uncultured Actinomycetota bacterium. Classification (GTDB taxonomy): domain Bacteria; phylum Actinomycetota; class Actinomycetes; order Mycobacteriales; family Mycobacteriaceae; genus Mycobacterium. The sequence goes on from CAVWWV010000002.1 coordinate 136,367, forward strand.
TCGGCGCGACGCCTCCTCGAAGGCGATCGCCGTCGCCTGCTCGGAAGCCGGCGAACCATCGATACCGACCACCACGGGAGCCTCGGACGGATGCGGCATCATCGGATCCTCATCGTGGATGACCGCGACCGGACAGTGGGCATGGTGTACGAGCCCCGAACTGACAGAGCCAAGCAGCCGTCGCCCGATGGCTCCGAGCCCGCGGCAGCCCACCACAATCATGTCGGCGTCCTTGGACCGGTCGATCAGCGTGGGTAATACCGCGGCGCTGACCATCTCGGTGTCAATCGTTATCGGACTGGATCCCTCGACGGCGTCCTCCGCGGTGCTTCGCGCTTCGCGCAGCACACTCTGTCCGTGCTTCTCCAGTCGCTCGGTGAGAGTTCACCGGCATGGGGATGTCAGCGGCCACCATGGGTGAAGGACTGACGTAGATGATGGTGAGCGGAAGATCACGCATTGATGCTTCTCGGGCCGCCCAGTCGACAGCGACCTTCGACGGCGGGGAACCATCGACGCCGACGAGTATGCCGGTATGTGTTGTGAGGTGGACATCTGCTGACTCACTTTCGTTGCGAAGTACGAGAACTGATTGCCGGTCTGCGACGGCGGGAAGGCGTGTGGCTCATCACTGAGATTCCTTCCGGCCACCGCCCTCCAGAAGTCCCTGGACCTCCAGTTCCCACTGTGTGAGTCGACTGCGGTCAAGCCACCACCGGATGGCGCATTGAGCCCCCGCGACTGCACTGAGCAACATGACCCAGCCAGTCAGAGCTATTGCCCACGCGTCAAGCGTCGCGCGGCTGGGAGGCGTCGATGGCCGCGCAGGCTGGCCACTGTCGTCGACCCAGATACGCTGCTCATCACCAATTTTCGCAGGACCGAGCCATTCCACGACGTCGAGGTGATCCTGACCGGAACGGTTCCACTTCGCCCGAACTGTGTACCAGACACCGTTGTAATCGGCTACTAGATTGCCCTCTTCGATCGCAGTAGCCGTCGTCAAGTGTCGATGCATCGCTTCGTCTGCATATGTCCGAGCGCGGCTGTCCTGCAATGACGTCCCGAAGGCACAGATGAATGGCGTTGCCACGGCCAGAATCAGGGCTGCCATCACATATGACCAGGCCTCGATCCGATCGGCGCTGCGCACCAGTGGACTGCCGCCGAGTACCCGGATCAACCAGCTGCGCCGAGCCTCGATCGTGAAGGTGTCCATAGCAATCTCCTGTAGCGACTACGCATGGCGATGATTCAGTTCCATCGTGAGCTCGGCATATACCGGTCGATTAGGGCCCAAAGGCCCTGGGTGACAGGCACAGGTCATCGCGTACGCACCGCACGTGGGCGCCGCTGTGACTTTCGTCCCACCCGGATGAAACCAACGACCCTAAGCCGCGCCCGCCGACGGCAGTACGTTCAGATAACAGCGGCGCGTGCAGCTATCACCGGAGGACATCATGACGGTTCAAGTCACACCGTCGAACGCCGTCAGTATCGAGCAGGTATCCGCGATGGTCGAATTAGCCTGTCGCGCACCGTCGCTGCACAACAGCCAACCGTGGAAGTGGATTTTCGACGACGGAGTGTTACACCTGATCGCAGATCGCGCACGGGTTGGACATCACACAGACGTCACCGGCCAGGAGGTGCTTCTGTCCTGTGGCGCAGCGCTGGACCACCTGGAGGTGGCGTCTGCGGCGGCCGGGTGGCATGTCACCATCGACAGATTCCCCGATCCACATGATCACAACCACGTGGCGTCTGCGACGTTCGAACCGCAGTCGAACGCTAACCCCCGACGTGCCCTGGGTGAGGCGATCATGCGCCGGCAAACAAACCGCTTGCCGCTCGCGCCGCCCGAGCCGTGGGCGGACCTGGAGCAGCAACTCCGGACAATTCTCGACGGCGACGCCGTGCACCTCGACGTAATCGACGATAGCGGGCGTCCTGCGCTCGCCGACGTGTCGCGGCGAACCGAGCAGCACCGTCGTGATGATGCTTCATACCAGTACGAATTGCTTTGGTGGACAGGTCATTCTCACGTAGGCGACGGGATCCCACAGAGTGCGTTACCCTCGTCCGCCGAGGCTCGACGCGTAGATGTTGCGCGTGCTTTTCCCGTCTACAGCGGCGGTGACCGCAGCTCTCAAGTCGATCGTGATCACTCGAAGGTACTTGTCTTGTCGACTTTCGACGATAGCCGCAAAAGCACACTGAAATGCGGTGAAGCGCTATCTCGCGTATTGCTGGAATGCACCGCAGCAGGGTTCGCGACTTGTCCCCTCACCCACATGATCGAGTGGCACGAAGGTCGCGAGGCAGTGCGCCGCCTCACCGGCCGCCGCGCCGAACCGCAGGTGCTGGTCCGCGTTGGATGCGCTCTTGAGACCAGTGCCGCTACCCCTCGCACTCCGCGGCGTCCGCTGGGCGAAGTGCTGCAAATCCGTTGACTCCTGTCACGGTCCGCGCAAGGGCTTAAGTCCCCCTCCCCGGGGACCAACGCCACCATCGGCCCGCCTCCTGGGCGCATAGCGTGGTGACAGTCAACGCCCAGCGCGGAGCAAGCCCGAAAAGGATCCACGATGACCAACACGGCGAACATCCATCCGGTCGTTGTCGGCATCGATGGTTCGGAGGCGGCACTGGACGCCGCCCTCTGGGCGGTCGATGAGGCGGTCGGCCGAGACGTGCCACTGCGCCTGCTGCATGTAACGGGTATGCGCCGCCCACCTTTCGCGTCCGCCGAAGCGCTAGATCCGGAGATCGAATACGGCGAGACCTCGCTGCGCGATGCATCATCGTTGGTCACAGCCGCCGGCAAGAATGTCAAGGTCGAAGCTGAGCTTCTTTGGGACTCAGTTGAAGACGCGCTGATTACCGAATCCATGTCCGCTTCGATGCTGTATGTCGGATCTGTAGGGATCGGATGGGTCGCAAAGCGGTTGCTGGGGTCCACCGCGGCCACGGTGGCTGAAAAGGCCCATTGTTCGGTCGTGGTAGTCAGATACAAGTCGGATATCGGGTCCGGCCACTCGAGCCAGTGGATCGTCGTGGGTGTCGACGAGCGACCCGACAACGAACTGGTGGTCGCTCGCGCCCTCGACGAAGCCCGCCTGCGGCATGCACCCGTGCTTGCTGTCGGCACGTGGCACAGTGAGCTCGGCGGATTGTCTTATGACTTGCTCGAAGGCCGGGTTGAAAATTGGCGAGAGCGCTTTCCCGACTTGCACATCCGCGCGGTGTCCACTGGCGGGAGCCTCCCCCAGTTCCTCGCCGGGTACCGCGATGACGTCCTGCTCGCAGTGGTGGGCGCTGACGACGCCGACCAGCTCCCGCTGATCGTCGGGCCGCACGAGCGACCACTTCTCCCGCACGGCGAGTGCTCGGTGATGGTAGTGCGCTGATGCCAGTGCAAGGTGAGTTCCTCGTCACCGCAAGACTTGTCGACGGCGCCGAGGCTACGCTGCGAACCCTTCACCCCGAAGACTATGACGCCGTCATCTCCCTGGCCCTCTACCTCAGCGCCGAGGAACGCTATCAGCGGTTCTTCACGGTCCACCCGACCTACATCGGAGAGTGGGCACTGTCACTGACTACGCCTGCGGAGGGAATCGTGGCGCTCGGGGCCTTCGAATCAGGCGAGTTGATCGGCGTCGCCAACTATGCCGAGCTGAGCCGACCGGGTGAATGCGAGATCGCGGTCGTTGTCGCACACGAACAACACGAGCGGGGGGTTGGCACCGCCTTGTTGAAGGCACTCGGGCATATCGCAAGGGATGCCGGCCAGCATCGCTTCGTCGCCGACGTGCTTTTCGAAAACTATGCCATGCGACGGGTACTGCACGACGCCGGCTGGCCGATGACCCAGCACCGCGACGGGTCGGTGCTCAGCGTCGAAGTCGACATCGATGCCATCGAAGCCGCCACGCTCGTGAAGAAGTGACGTGCGCCGTGCGAGTTCGCGCCTAGCCGAAAGGCGAGCCGTCCAGCCAGGTCACGACGTCGCTCAGCGGCCGGCGCGGCGTGGCGGGCAACGGGTCGGCATTGACCGGCGCCCAGCCAATACGCAGCAACATCTGTGGATATCCGTCGGCGCCGAACACGTCCTGCGCAACCTGGGTCCGGGTTTCCGCAATCTCGAGCGGCTCCGTGATCGGACAGCTGGCGAGCCCCGATGCCGTTGCAGTGAGCAGGACCATGCTGGTCGCCTCACCGGCGCGCAACCACGAAAGCTCGTCGTCATCAGCGGTGCCGAGGGCAACCACGACCGCATTGTCATCGGCTGCGGCGCCGTCCGGCGTCTGCGCCAGTCCCGGCCCGGCGAATGACCGTGCGGGCAGCGCGGCGTCCGTATCGGGTTCAGGAGTGCTGCGGGCCGGGACACCGGCAATGGAGGCATAGCGTCCACTCCAGGTGGATAGCTCGGTCAGGTACTCAAAGTCGGTGTTGTGAAGCCGCGCAGCCTCAACGATGAGGCGCCTCAGGCTGGTCAGCGCGTCAACTCGTCGAAGCATCACGCCGGCGCGTGCCGCTCGAGCGCCCATCATCGAGATGTCACCCTGTGGGACAGTCCACGACGTGTAGTGCCTGCGGTCGGTACGGCGCCGAGGGATCGCGGCAGCCAAAGCGATGTCCGCTTCGGAGGCCGGGGATCGGTGAAGCTCGATGACCGCCAGGTGATTCGGATCATCCGGATTGGGAAAGCGACGGACTTTGGACTGCCAACCCAGTGCGGCGAAGGCGACCTGGCAATGGTTCAGGGATGCCCCGCAGCTGAGCATCATGTCGCGGGCGTCCGGGTCGACCTGGGGCAGGTGTAGGTCTCGGTTGGCATAGAGATGGAGACTGTAGTTGCCTACCCGCCACAGCCACGGCTGCGAGTTATGAACCGACGGCGCTCGGGCCGCCAACATCATGGCCGACCGGACCGTCTCGACAACGGGGAAATGAGCGCTCATTCGCCTTACCTCTGAAGTAATTGCATGTTCTCTCAGAGTGCCTTTCCCCGACCGAACTGAAGAGGGCCTAAAGACCCGGACCTGAGGGACTTCAGCAGTCGGCTCGTACGCACGATCAAATCAAGTTGCCGCGACGTCGTCCTCAACGATCTGGCAATGTCCGCACTTCGGGCCGAAAGTCCCTCACTGCGGGGCCTTTCGCCTGCAACCTGTGGCGTCTCGACCGGCTAGCGTCAAATCCACCGAATATACGAGGTGATGTGTGTGACCGAGCAGATACCGGATTTCGCCGTGGTCATGGATGCAGTCGGGCTGGCCTGCCGTGCTCCATCGCTTCACAACAGCCAACCGTGGCGGTGGGTCGCAGAAGGCTCGACCCTTCACCTCTATGCCGATCTCACGCGAGTGATGATCACGGCGGACCCCGAAGGCCGCCAGCTGTACCTGAGTTGCGGTGCAGCCCTTGATCACTTCGCGGTCGCGATGACCGCCGCGGGCTGGCACACGTCCGTAAAACGATTCCCCGACGCTCTCGACCCATACCACGTCGCAACAATGGAATTCCGGCGCGCGACAGAGGTGAGCGAGCACTCTCGCGCACGCGCAGCGGCCATCGACAGGCGGCGAACTGACCGGCGCCCGTTTGACCGCCCCGACGGTTGGCCGGAGACCGAAACACTGCTACGGGAGGCCGTCATCCCCTACCACGTCATGTTCGACATCGTGCTCGAAACTGCGCGGCCATCCCTGGCCCAGGCGTCCAGGCTCACCGAGGCGATCCGAGCGGACGATCCCTCCTACACCGCCGAATTGAATTGGTGGACCCCATCTGTCGCGAGTGACGAGGGTGTGCCCCGGACAGCGTTGATATCCGCCGCGGTATCCGACCGCGTTGATGTAAAGCGTCGCTTTCCCACCGCACACGACTCTCGCGGAAGTGACGACCTCCGAGTAGACCGATCCAAGATCGTGGTCCTGTCCACCCATCACGAAGACACGCGGCTGGACGTCCTGCATTGCGGCGAGGCGTTGTCCGCAGTCCTTCTCGATTGCACCGTGGCCGGCTTGGCGACCTGCACGCTCACCCACATGACCGAACTCGCACCGAGCCGAGAGATCATCCGCGGGCTGACCGGTCAGCGCGGCACACCACAGCTCCTGATCAGGATCGGACAGCCATCTGTCACAGATGAGGAGATCGTCCCAACGCCGCGGAAACCTCTCGCCGACGTCTTCGAGGTTCGCCCGTCGACCACAAGGAGTGATTGAGCCGTGAGCCTGTACCGCGACGTCTACCAAGCGAGTCTCGACGACCCCGCCGAATTCTGGCGCGAAGCGGCCCGCGAGGTGAGTTGGACGCGAGCGCCACAGCAGATTCTGGACGCCACCCGACCTCCGTTCTACCGGTGGTTTCCCGACGCCGAACTCAACACCTGCGCCAACGCCTTGGACCGTCATGTCGACGCGGGCCGCGGCGAGCAGCAGGCGCTGATCTACGACTCACCTGTCACTGGGACCAAACGCTCGTACACTTACACCGAATTGTTGGAAATCACCTCGCGATTCGCCGGTGTGCTGTGCGGACTTGGGGTGTCCAAAGGCGACCGCGTGGTGATTTACATGCCGATGATCCCCGAAGCGGTCGTCGCGATGCTGGCGTGCGCCCGGATCGGTGCGGTGCACTCTGTCGTGTTCGGCGGATTCGCACCGCACGAACTGGCAGCGCGTATCGATGACGCCCGACCAAAGGTGATCATCTCCGCCTCCTGCGGTATCGAGCCGAGCCGGATCGTCGAGTACAAGCCGATGCTTGACGCCGCGATCGAAGCCAGTGCGCACCCGCCGCGTCACTGCGTCATCGTTCAGCGAGACCAACAGCGATGTGATCTCGTCGATGGCCGGGACTTCGACTGGGATGACCTGGTTGCCGCCGCATCGCCTGCACCGCCAGTACCGGTGGCGGCCACGGATCCGCTCTACATCCTCTACACCTCGGGCACAACGGGAACGCCCAAGGGCATCGTGCGTGACAACGGCGGTCATGCCGTTGCATTGATGTGGAGCATGCGCCACATCTACGGCATCGATCCGGGTGACACATTCTGGGCCGCATCGGACGTCGGCTGGGTCGTCGGCCACTCCTACATCGTCTATGGACCGCTGCTGGTCGGAGCCACGACCGTTCTCTACGAGGGAAAGCCTGTCGGCACACCCGATCCCGGCGCATTCTGGAGGGTGATCGCCGAACACCGCGTCAAGGTCTTGTTCACCGCACCGACCGCGATCAGAGCGATCCGCAAGGAGGATCCCGACGGCGTCGCCCTGGGCGGTCATGACCTAGATTGCCTTGAGTCGCTCTTCTTTGCGGGTGAACGCCTCGATCCGGACACGTACCACTGGGCGACCGAGAAGTTGGGCGTTCCGGTGATCGATCACTGGTGGCAGACGGAGACCGGCTGGGCAATCGCGGCGAACCCCATGGGGATCGAACCGTTGCCGATCAAGCCGGGATCGCCCTGTGTGCCGATGCCGGGCTACCGAGTAGCTATTCTGCACCCCGACGGCTCTGGCTGCGAACCCGGGGAGGAGGGCGCCATCTGCCTATTGCCACCGCTGCCGCCCGGCACGTTCCCGACCCTGTGGAATGACGATGACCGGTTTGAATCGTCGTACCTGTGTGAACATCCCGGTTATTACCTGACCGGAGACGGTGGCCACCTCGACGAGGACGGCTACCTGTTCGTGATGGGCAGGATCGATGATGTCATCAATGTGGCCGGCCACCGACTGTCCACAGGTCAGATGGAGGCCGTGCTCGCTTCGCATGCAGACGTGGCCGAATGTGCGGTAATCGGTGTCGCTGACGAAATCAAGGGGCAGGTTCCCCGAGGATTCGTCATCCTTGCCGACGGCGTGACACCGGATGGCCTTGCCGATGAATTGGTCAAGCTCGTCCGTGACGAGATCGGCGCCGTCGCGTGTCTCAAGCAGGTGGACATCGTCTCTGCATTGCCGAAGACTCGTTCGGGCAAGATATTACGGAAGTCGATGCGCGCAATCGCCCACGGTCATGATGAGGAGCCGCCGTCGACCATCGAGGATCCCGACGTACTGCACGCGTTACGCCCAGTGCTACGTCGGTGATGAGTCGGTCCGCTCCGTGGGACGAAAGTCACTTGTGATGGTGTCATTTGGCTCCCCCGCGACACCGCGCGCGTTTTCTACCGTGGTGTCATGACCTATGTGATCGGATCCGCATGCGTTGACGTGATGGACAAAGCGTGTGTGCAGGAATGCCCGGCGGACTGCATCTACGAGGGCGCGCGTTCCCTGTACATCAATCCCGACGAGTGTGTTGACTGTGGCGCGTGCAGGTTGGTGTGCCACGTCGAGGCGATCGAATGGGAGACCGATCTGCCCCACGACGAGCGTTGGCACATCGACGACAACGCCGCGTTCTTCCAGACCGTGCTGCCTGGTCGCTCTGAACCGCTGGGTAATCCCGGTGGCGCGCAATCCGTTGGCCGGGTGGGTGTCGACACTCCGTTGGTGGCAGCGATGCCGCCGAACCCTGCGTCCGATCACTGAGCCTGATGCACTAATCGGATCCAACGGCCATCAGCGATGATTCCGTTGATTTCGCGACGGCTGACTCCATCGGTGTGCTGCCCAACAGTCGTCGGCTTCGGTTGAGAGTCAATGGAATCAAGTGCGCGGTCACCGTCGCGCTCGCGACCAGCCGAGCATAGACATCGGCGACAACACACTCTACGTCGCTGCGGCTCCGGTCGGGGAACCTGGCGCACAGAGCCGACACAACAGCTCCAAGCTCGTCGCGAACCATGGGTCCTTTGTCAGTGGTCATGGCTAGATCCTGCGTCGGGCTGCGATTATGTCACTACGGCCCAAAGACCCTGGACTCAAGGGCAAGTGTCACTATGACACGTCGGCGTGCGGATCGGATGGGGGCGGTCAACTCGCGGGCGCTCGGCAGTCACCACCGCGGATGCCAGAGGTTCTACAAATCGGGACTTTCGCCCCTTCCCCCGTCTGCGTGCAGAGAGCACGGTGATCTTATGGAGAGTTTGTCAATGTTAGATGCCGGCTTTCTCGAAGCTGAGGATTCCGACCGGCACGTCAGCCTCGCGATCGGTTCCGTGTCGGTCTTGGAAGGGCCGATTCCCGACGACGACGCCTTCGTGTCGGGCCTCGCCGAGCGAGTGCTCGCCGTGCCGCGATTTCGGCAGGTGCTGCGCACACATGCGCTGGATCTCGAGGCGCCGGACTGGGTCGACGCTGAGAACTTCGACATCGCCCATCACGTTCATCGAGTGGCGCTTCCGCACCCAGGTGACGACGCGGCACTGTTCCGGCTGACCGCCGACCTGATGGAACACCGACTCGATCGGGAGCGTCCGTTGTGGGAGTGCTGGATCGTGGAGGGCCTGCCAGACAACCAGTGGGCCATGATCATGAAATTGCATCATTGCATCGCCGACGGAATCGCGACGATGCACATGCTCGCCGGGCTGAGTGACAGCGGGGACGGCGACACCTACGCAACGGCGATCCGGGCGGCAAAGGCACCGGCAGAAGGCGCATTCCGGTTGCCGCAGCTGAGCGCCGACCCGCGGCAGTGGGTCGGGGGTATGTGGCATACGTCAACGGCGTTGGTCGACGGCGCCAGGCGCGCCGTGGGGGGAACGGTCGAGATCCTCGATGGCCTATTACGTCCGGCATCGACGTCGTTGGTGGGCCCTGTCACGGCGTTACGCCGCTACGCGGCCGCCGAGGTGGCGCTGGACGAGGTGGCGCTGGTGTGCCGCGCGTTCGATGTGACGCTCAACGATGTCGCGTTGGCAGCGATCACCGATGTCTTCCGCAACCTGCTGATCGGCCGTGGTGAGAAACCACAACGTGATTCGCTGCGCACGCTGGTTCCCGTGTCGGTTCGCGCGAACGGTGACGTCGGCAAGGTCGACAACCGGGTGTCACTGATGCTGCCGTACCTCCCAGTCGAGAAGTCAGACCCCGAGGACCAACTGCGAACGGTGCATCAGCCGACTGACACGGGCAAAAGGCAGCGGACAGCGACAGGCGGGGCAGATTCTGATCTCGGCGGCGAACATCATTCCGTTCCCGTTAACGGCGTGGGCGGTTCGCGCGGCGACCCGGTTGCCCCAACGCGGCATCGTCACCGTGGCGACAAACGTACCGGGCCCACGATAAGAAGATGTACGTGATGGGACGAAAGGTGTTGCGCATGTTCCCGATTCCGCCGATCGCCCTCGGGTTGCGGACGGGAATCGCAATCGTGAGCTACGACGACAAGCTGGTATTCGGCATCACCGGCGACTACGACGCCGCCCCCGACATCGACGACATCGCCCGCGGTATCGAACGAGCAGTGGCAAATCTCGCCGCGCTACCCACGCCGGCCTAAGAGGCGACTGTTCATGACTCGCGCGACTGCGGACACCGAAACTGTCGCCAAGGCGATCAGGTTGGCGTGTAGAGCGCCGTCGCTACACAACAGTCAGCCGTGGCGGTGGATCGTGGGCGAGGGAGTGGTCGACCTATTCGTCGATCACGAACGAATCCTACGCTCGGCCGACAGATCGGGCCGCGAAGCGTTGATCAGCTGCGGCGCCGCCCTCAGTCATTTCCGGATCGCGATGGCCGCCGCAGGATGGAAAGCCAACGCCGACACCTTTCCCACCCCGGCCGAACGCGACCATCTCGCTTCGCTCGACTTCAGCCCAGCTGAATATGTCACCGCCGTCGAGCGTGACCGTGCCGAGGCGATACTGAAGCGACGAACCGATCGGCTCCCCTTTTATGCGCCCACCCACTGGGAGGTGATCGAGCCCTGGTTGCGCAACGTTGCTGACGATATGACGGTCTCACTCGACCTGCTGCCAGACGATGCGCGGCCGGCACTGGCAGCTGCGTCCGGGCTTACGGAGTCCGTCAGGGGGTGCGACGCGTACTACGACGACGAAATGCGTTGGTGGACGGACGCTTTTCGCGGCTACCAGGGTGTGCCGCCCAGTGCGCTGGTATCTGGTGCGGAGCGCGAAAGGGTCGGCTTCAACCGCACATTCCCCGCCACGCAATGCGGCGGATCGCCGCCCAGACATCCCCACGGACGAAGCGAAGGTACTCGTCTTGTCGACGCCCGAATACACCCGAGCCGACGCGCTCAACTGCGGCGAGGCGCTTTCCGGCGTCCTGATCGAGTGCACCATGGCTGGACTGGCCACCTGCACGCGTGTCGCATATCACCGAGTTGAAGAAAAGCCGCGCGGTCATCCAAGAGCTCACTGGAAGCCGAGCCCTCCCGCAGCTCTTGGTTCGCGTGGGCAACGCGCCGGTGGCCGAGAACATCCCCGCACCGACACCGCGCCTCCCATTGAGCGAAGTGATGCAGATGAAGGCTTCACGAAGGCAGGAGCGCCAGATGTCCCCAACCGTAACCAGATCCGGCATATTGGTCGGTGTCGACGGCTCAGCGGAGTCCGACGCCGCGATCCGCTGGGCAACTCATGAAGCGGTGATGCGTCATGCGGCCATGACGTTGATGCATGTCGTCCCGCCTGTGGCCGCGAGCTGGCCCACCGGGCCGATGTACGCCGACATCGCCCAATGGCAAGGTGACAACGCGCGGCACGTCCTCGAGCAAGCGCTCAAGACGCTACAGGCCACGGTCGCCGAGTCACTGCTCCCCGATGTGCACACCGAGACAGTGAACTCGAGCGTGGTGTCGACATTGGTCCGCGCATCCGAGCACAAGCAGATGATCGTCGTCGGTAGCCGCGGGTCCGGTGCGCTCGGACGACTGTTGCTGGGTTCGGTGAGTACCGGACTGGTACACCATGCGAGATGCCCGGTGGCGATCATTCGTCCTGAGCCCGAATCCCCGAGACGGTGATGCCCCCGTCCTGCTGGGCATCGACGGGTCGCCGGCCTCCGAAGCGGCGACGGCGCTGGCCTTCGACGAGGCATCCCGCCGCGGGGTAGATCTGGTGGCTTTGCACGCATGGAGCGACGTGGCAGTCTTCCCGATTCTGGGCATGGACTGGCACGAGTACGAGAGCCAGGGACATGAGATCCTGAGCGAGCGGCTCGCCGGCTGGCAGGAGCAGTACCCAGACGTCCATGTGCATCGACGCCTCGTCTGCGATCAGCCGGCCCGCTGGCTCACCCGTGAGTCTCAGTACGCCCAACTGGTGGTGGTCGGCAGTCGGGGGCGTGGCGGATTCGCAAGCACATGGTTGGGTTCGGTCGGCAGCGCCGTGGCACAGTCCGCCAACGTACCCGTACTCGTGGTACGCGCATGATCGTCACGCTGACTATGAACCCGGCGCTCGACATCACAACGAGCGCTGATCACGTCCGCCCGACCGACAAGATTCGTTGCCGCGCCGCCCGTTACGATGCGGGCGGCGGTGGCATCAATGTGGCCCGGGTCGCGTCTGTTCTCGGCGCTTCCGTTTCTGCGGTGTTCCCCGTGGGCGGACCAACCGGCGATCTGCTGACCGAGCTCGTCGGCGACGCCGACGTTCCGTATCGCCGCGTGGCGATTTCCCTTCCGACTCGGGAGAGTTTCACCGTTGACGAAGAGAGCAGCGGGCAGCAGTACCGGTTCGTCCTTCCCGGCCCGCATCTGACACCGGCCGAACAGGCGAAGTGCCTTGACGAACTTCAGTACGCGGCAAGGTCAGCCGAGATCGTGGTGGCAAGCGGCAGCCTTCCGCCCGGCGTTCCATCCGACTTCTACCAGCGAGTTGCCGACATCTGTCGAGAGCTTGGGGTGCCGCTGGTGTTGGACACCTCAGGCGGTGGCCTTGCGCACATCACGTCCGGGGTGTTCCTCCTCAAGCCCAGCGTCCGAGAGCTACGAGAATGCTTCGGTCGCGAACTTGCCACCGAATCAGAACAATTGGCCGCCGCGCACGAGCTCATCGACTCTGGCATCAGTCAGGCGGTTGTCGTGTCCCTGGGCTCGAAGGGCGCACTACTGGCTACCCCGCACGGCAGCCAACGTTTCCCAGCGGCTTCGGTGAATGTCGTCAGCGGCGTCGGCGCGGGTGACGCCATGGTTGCGGCGATCACGGTCGGCGTGACACGGGGATGGTCGCTAAGCAAGTCGGTGCGGTTCGGGGTTGCTACCGGCGCGGCTATGCTCATGACCCCAGGTACCGCGCCTTGCCGTCGCGAGGATGCGGAACGGATCTTCGACCTTGCGCCGGAGCCAGAGGATATCGTCAGTTAGCGGAAAACCGTTTGCGAGACAGGCGGTTCGCGATACAGCGCGGCACCGGCCGTGATCCCCGCGCCTGCGGCAACGACCATCGCACGAGCTCCCACCGGTAGAGGCGTAAGCGCCTGCTGCATTGCCGCGGCAAGCGAGGCGGTATGCATCTTCTCGTCGTCGGCGACGACGATGCGTTCGAGAGGTACATCCAGGTGCCTCGCCAGTGCGGCACGATATCCGTGTCGTGCGGGCGCCGCGATGATCACATCGATATCGGACAGCGGCAGCCCGGAGTCACTCAGGCACTCACGGGCCGCTTGCGCTGCGGTAGCAGCCAGCCGCTCGTCGAGATTCGATGACTCCTCGAATCGCAACACATTTCGCGTCCGTCGGATCCGACTGTCGCTTGAAAGTCGTCACCGCCGTCGGGATCGTTGACCCATCTGATTCGACCCAAGCCGTAGTCGTCATCGGTCCATCTGCACAGCAGCGCCGCACCGACGGGCGAGAACGGGAAATGTTCGCTCATCCCGCGACCGGGATCGGCGTCGCTGGCGGTGATGAGCGCACACCTGATCGTGTGCGAGCTCAGGAATCCGTCGACGATCTGGAGTCCGGTCAGGATTCCGCACGTTCCGTTGGAGATGTCGAACGAGAACGTGCCGTGCCTATCACCATGCGGATCCTCGGGATTCGCCCCGATGTCTTCCTGGATGAGTGCTGCGAGTGCGGGCTCCGCCAAGTTCTTGTCCCGGTAGATTCCGGCATTGACAAGCAGATCGACGGCATCGGCGTCTCGCCGTGCATCTTGGAGACACGAATTGGCAGCCGAGACCGCGAGCTGCAGTGCGCTGTGGCGAGACCGCCAGCCGCCCTGCGTGATTCCCAGTCGATCAATGATTGTGCCCATAGCGGTTCACCAGATCCTCGTCCACGGTCATGAGTACCACGCCGATCTCAAGACCTGATGCAAGCGCGATCAGCGCGATCGTTTCGCCGGGCAGGATGCGGCCGGCTTCCAACTCTTCGACCAATGCCACGGTATGCGTCGTCGACGCCGTATTCCCGTAACGGTCGACTGTGATCACGGCGTCGTGGCGCGGGCTATCCCCGAAGACGGACTTCATTTCGGCCATCCCCTTGCGGATGGCGCGGGCCGACGTCTGATGCGTGATCACGTGGTCGATGTCGTGGATCGCGATCCCTGCCGCCTCGAGTACTTCATTCAGCAGGAGTGGCGTATCCGAGATCGCGACACGCTGAATCGCCCTGGAGTCGGTGAACATTCGGGCGCCCGGGTCCCTGCCCTTCGGGTACGCCAGGCACAGCCGGCTGTGGTCGGCGATGGTGGTGAAGCCGGCGAGGCTGATCGAGCCCGACCCGGCATCGGCACGCTCCAGCATCAGGGCTGCGCCGGCGTCTCCGAGCGTCAGGCACGCGAGCTCTTTGCTCATGATGGTGCGGATGTGGCGTGCGGCGTTTCGGCCCAACGGGGAGATGTACTCGCCGCTGACGACCAGGCCGCGCTCGACGATGCCCTGACGTATCCAGTTGTTCAGCACCGTGACGCCGGTCAGCATTCCAGCGCATGCATTCGAGATGTCGAACGTGATCGCGGTCGTGGCGCCGATCTCCCTGGCGATGGCGAGGCTCATCGTGGGCTCAAGACGCTGGGTGAGGCCGCCGTGAAGTTTCGTGATGCTGCAGTTGATCACCACGTCAAGCGATGAGCCGTCGCGTTGCGCCTTGTCCAGACAGTCGCGCGCCGCCTTTACCGCGAGGCTGTACGAGTCTTCGTCGCCTACCGACACTCGCCGTTCATGAATTCCCGTGAGCCGTTCCAGGTCGATGTGAGTGTTGTGGCGCGTGGTCGACATCAGCTCGTCGGTGGTGAGATGCGTTTGGGGGAGGTGGCGGCCCGCCCCGGCCAGGCGGGCACGGTACGGCTCGCGAGCGTTGTCCTTGGGGTCGTCCATCACGAGCCAGTCGAGTAGCTCATTGGCCATGCCTCCCTTCGAGTTCGCCGATCGTGAGCGTCAGAAACCGCTCACAGAGTCGACGCGACAAGTCCGGCCAGGTCGACGAGGCGGTGGGAGTAGCCCCATTCGTTGTCGTACCAGCCGACGATCTTCACCAAGTCTCCAGTGACTTTGGTGAGCCCGGAGTCGAAGATGCACGACGAGGGGTCGGTCACGATGTCGGAGGAAACGATGGGATCGTCTGTGTAAGTGAGGAAGCCCTTGAGCTCACCGTCGGCGGCGGCGGCGAATGCGGCGTTGACCGCCTCGACCGTTGCCGGTTCGCGAACGGTGACCGTGAGGTCGGTCGCCGACCCTGTCGGCACCGGGACCCGCAACGCGTAGCCGTCGAGCCGACCCTCGAGTTGCGGGAGCACCACGCTGATCGCCCTGGCGGCGCCGGTGGATGTGGGCACCACGTTGATCGCCGCCGCGCGGGCCCGTCGCAGATCCCGGTGCGGACCGTCCTGCAGGTTCTGGTCCGGGGTGTAGGCGTGGATGGTGGTCATCAGGCCGCGCTCGATCCCGAACGTCTCGTCGAGCACCTTCGCCATCGGCGCCAGGCAGTTCGTCGTGCACGATGCGTTCGATACGACGGTCTGCGTGCCGTCGTAGTCGCGGTGGTTGACGCCCATCACGACGGTGAGGTCGGCGCCCTTGGAGGTCGCGGACACCACCACCTTCTTCGCTCCTCCGTGCATGTGACCCCGGGCCTGTTCTGCGGCGGTGTATCGGCCGGTGGACTCGATCACGACGTCCACGCCGAGATCTCCCCACGGCAGCGCCGTCGGCCCATCGGCGACCGACCATGCCTTGATCGGCCGGTCCCCCACCACAATGTCGCTCGCCGTCGACCGACACCTCGCGCGGAAAACGCCCGAGGACAGAGTCGTACTTGAGCAGGTGCGCCAGAGTGTTGATGTCGGTGAGGTCGTTCACCGCCACGATCTCGATGTCGGTGGTGCCTGCCGTCTGTTGTGCGTCCACCGCGCGGAAGAAGTTTCGGCCGACACGGCCGAAGCCGTTCACGCCTACCCGGATCGTCATGATGTCTCCTCGAAAGTCTGTGGTCTGGCCGGCGCATTGCCCGCATCACCTTGAGTCTGTCGAGGTTTGAGGCCGAGAAGCAGAGGACAAGGTCCTTGTTGTCCTGAGCGCTGGGCTGCTGGCGGGCCGAGCGATCTTGCCGCCATGGCTGAAGCGGGCGGCGCGCCGCTGAATGCGGTGCACGTGGTCGCGGGTGCGGTGCGGCTGACCGGAAAAATGCATCGGATCTGCGTAGAACACCGTCTTGGTGACCTCGACGAGAACCAGGTAGACGATCGTGAACACGACCAGCGCGCTGAAGAACAGCCACGGCAACGGCGTGAACCCCAGGCCGTGAGACAGCGGTGACACCGTGATTCCCACGCCGACGGCGACGACCGCGAAGGCGGCTATCGTCAACACGGGACCGGGTCTGCTGCGAAAGAACGGCACCCGACGGGTGCGGATCGCGAAGATGATCAACGTCTGCGTGGCAAGCGATTCCACGAACCATCCGGTGCGGAACTCCACCGGTCCGGCGTGCAGCACACCGAGCATCAACCCGAACGTCAGGAAATCGAAGAGCGAGCTGATCGGACCGAACGTCAACATGAATCTGCGGATGAACGCGATGTTCCAGTGCGACGGCGCAAGCAACTGCTCTGCGTCCACCCGATCGGTGGGGATCGCCAATTGGGAGCTGTCGTAGAGCAGGTTGTTCAACAGGATCTGACTGGGCAGCATCGGCAGAAAGGTGAGCACCGCCGAAGCCGCGGCTGCGCTGAACATGTTGCCGAAATTGCTCGAGGTGCCCATCAGCACGTACTTGATGGTGTTGGCGAAGATGCGGCGACCCTCCGCAACACCGGCCGCAAGCACGCCCAGATCCTTCTCCAGCAGCACCACGTCGGCGGCGTCTTTTGCGACGTCGGCGGCGGTGTCCACCGAGATTCCGACGTCGGCCGCGTGCAGGGCCAGCGCATCGTTGACGCCGTCGCCGAGAAAGGCGACCGATCGCCTGGTGCGCCGCAATGACACGATGAGTCTCGCCTTCTGCTCCGGCGAGATGCGGGCGAAGATGGTCGGTCGTGTGCCGCTCGCTCGAATGCGGCGTCGTCGAGCGCTTCCATCTCGGCACCGGTGATCGTGCCCTTGGACGGCAAACCCAAATCGACACATACCTTTTCGGCGACCTTGGGATTGTCGCCGGTGGCCACCTTCAGTTCGATGCCCATCGCGGCCAGTTGTGCCAGGGAATCCCGCGCCGCCGCCTTCGGTTCGTCGGCGAACGCCAGGAAGCCGGCCAGCACCAGGTTCGACTCGTCGAGGGCGGTGATGACGGTCAGCTCGGGTGCAGGCTTGCTGGCCACCGCCACCACGCGGCGGCCGCTGTCGAACAGCGCGGCCAGTGTGCGCTGTGCCGCGTCGGGCACCGCCGCGCACTTGGCCATCACTTGCTCGGGCGCGCCCTTGACCACGAGAAATCGGTGGCCTTCCTCGTCGATCAGTGCCGATGTCGCGCGGCGGGCATGGTCGAACGGCAGTGTCTGCGACGCGGCGGACGGTGGTTGTCACGCAGGACGCTCGGCGCCAGGAGATTCCCAGAGAGCGGCGTCCATCGCATTGGCACTGACGCCGCCCGATGCCGGATCCACATCGGTGGCCAGCAGACTCATCCGCAGCACCGCGTCGTCGTGGGTACCGGCGGGATCGACAGCGTCGACCAGGCTGATGCGGCCCTCGGTCAGGGTCCCCGTCTTGTCGGTGACCAGTATGTCGATGTCGCCGAGGTCCTCGATGCACACCAGCCGTTTGACCAACACTTTGAGCCGCGCCAGGCGCCGTGACCCGGTGGCCAGGCTGGTGCTGACGACGGCGGGCAGCAGCTGCGGCGTTATCCCCACCGCGATCGCCAATGCGAACAGCACCGAGTCGATCACCGGCCGACGCAACAACAGGTTGGTGACCAGAATCAGCAGCGTAAGGACGATCGCCACCCGCAGTAGAAGGTACGAGAAGCGCCGCAGACCGGTCTGAAACTCCGTCTCGGGCTGGCGCTCGCCCAAGCCTGCGGCGATGCGGCCGAACTCGGTGTCGGCACCGGTCGCGTAGACAACCCCGAGCCCGTCGCCCGCGCTGACGATGGTGCCCATGAACGCCAGATCGATCGAATCAGCCAGTCCCGCAACGGTATTAACTGGCTGTAGTGACTTTTCGGAAGCAGCGGACTCGCCGGACAGAATGCTTTCGTTGCATTCCAGACCGTTGACATCGATCAGCCGCACGTCGGCAGGCACCGCTTCGCCGAGCGCCAGCCGGATCACGTCGCCGGGCACCAGTCATTGACATCGACCTTGACGAACCGCCGTCGCGGCACGCCAATGCGCTGTGGTGAACCGCCGAATGCAGCGCGGCGGAGGCGCGTTCGGCGCGGTACTCGTTGACGAAACCCAAGCCAATGCTGGCGGCCAGAATGACGCCGATGATGATCGCCTGTGTGCTGTCTCCGAGGAAGAACGAAACCACCGCGGTAGCCGCCAGCAGCCCGAGTACGGCGCTGCGCAACTGGCGCCCCAGCACCGCGATCGCGCTGACCCGATGAGTGCGAACGGAATTAGGGCCGTACCGCAGCAGTCGCGCCGATGCCTCCGCGCCGGACAGCCCCTCGGCAGTGGTGTCGGTCCACCGCAGCACATCGGCAAGTGGAGCCGAAGAGACCCGGGCGGCGGTCAACGCCTCGATATGTGTTGTATCGACAACATGGATGGTCTCCGCGACGGTGCCCTCGGCGGCTATCGAGCCGCGGTGAGCAGCACCTTCAATGCCCCCGTGTCGGCGGCGTTGCCGAAGACGTCGTAGGCGGTCTCGAACTCGTCAAGGCCGAATCTGTGGGTGATCATCGGCGAGGTGTCGAGCTGGTGACTGGCGACCAGCCCGATCAGTGTCGGCGTCGAATACGTGTCGACCAGCCCGGTCGTGATGGTCAGGTTCTTGATCCAGATGTCCTCCAGGTGCAGGGTCGCCGGCGCCCCGTGCACGCCGATGTTGGCGACGTGCCCGCCAGGGCGGACCAGCCGAACCGCCTGCTCGAATGTCTGGGGAATCCCGACGGCTTCCATCGTCACGTCAGCACCCAGCCCGCCGGTGAGTCCAGCGATCACCGGCCATGGGTCGTCGGTTCCGCTGTTGATGACGATGTCGGCGCCGAACTTGCGTGCCGCCTCGAGCCGGGAGTCGGCGAGGTCGATGGCGACGATGTGGCTGGGGCTGAAGAGTCGCGCAGTCATGATCGCGGCCAGCCCGATCGGCCCCGCGCCGATGATGGCGACTACATCAGCGGGACGCACCGCGCCATTGAGCACGCCCACTTCGTAGGCCGTGGGCAGGATGTCGGCGAGCACGATCATCTGTTCGTCGGTGACGCCGTCGGGTACCGCATGTGTCGAGTTCTCGGCGAACGGCACCCGCACGTATTCGGCCTGGGTGCCGTCGATCAGGTGGCCGAGGATCCAGCCGCCGCCGTTGAGGCATTGCCCGTAGCTGCCCTCGCGGCAGTACCGGCAGCTGCCGCACGAGGTGATGCACGAAACCAGGACCCGATCGCCCACGGCGAGCTTCTGAACCGCGGAGCCGACCGCGGTGACCGTGCCGACGGCTTCGTGGCCGAGGATGCGGCCGTCGGCCACCTCCGGTACGTCGCCGCCGAGGATGTGCAGATCCGTGCCACAGATCGTGACGGCGTCGACTCGCACGACTGCGTCGGTGGATTCCTGGATGACCGCATCGGGCACCTCTTCCCAGGCTCGCTTGCCTGGGCCGTGATAAACGAGTGCCTTCATGATGTTGGTCCTTTCGTTTGGTCGGCTGAAGCCGGCCTATGGTCCCTGCGCTGGGACGAGAATCTCTGGCAAGCCATGGCTTTTCGCCCGAACTGATGGTAACGACAGCGAGACGTTATCCACGCTGAGCCGGGCTCCTCTGAGTCTGCTGCCGCACCAGCCATGCCGGTAACGGTCGAACTGCTCCCTAAAGGGGGCACAGGTCACGACTCTGAAAGGCATTTAGGCCCTGTTCTTCGGCGCTTCGGCCGGTAGGCCATCGCTATCAAGCGGCGGCATACGGACTGTCAGCTATTCGAGTGACCTTCGACCCTGGCTGCCGGGACGCCACCGTGGGACGTTGTCAGTGGTGGCGCTGTGTGTGGCGATAAACGCCGTACCGGAATGCCTGAAAGCGCAACGAGAGGACCGATCATGGGTACGTCCGGCTACATCCGCTTTTTCGAGGAGATCGGCATCGACGACGTGCCGCTCGTCGGCGGCAAGAACGCCTCGCTCGGCGAGATGTTCCAGAAGCTGTCCGACCAGGGCGTCCGCATCCCGCACGGGTTCGCCATCACCGCCGCGGCCTATCGCTACATGTTGGACGAGGCCGGCGCGTGGGAGCGTCTGCATGCCGAACTCGACGACCTCGACCCCGCCGATGTCGCCGCGCTGGCGCGAAAAGCCAAGCGCGCCAGGGAGATCGTCTACGGCGCCGGACTTCCCGACGACCTGGCCGCCGAGATTCTGGCTGCCTACCGCACGCTTCAGCAGGAGTACGGCGAGGAGGTGAGCCTCGCCGTGCGAAGCTCGGCGACCGCCGAGGATCTGCCGACGGCGAGCTTCGCCGGCCAGCAGGATTCGTACCTCAACATCAAGGGCGACGAGAGTCTGCTCGACACGTGCCGCCGTTGTTTTGCAAGTCTTTTCACCGATCGCGCGATCCACTACCGAATCGACCAGGGCTTCGACCACTTCAAGGTCTCGCTGTCGATCGGCGTGATGAAGATGGTGCGCTCCGACATCTCGTCGTCGGGTGTGATGTTCTCCCTCGACACCGAGTCGGGCTTTCGCGACGCCGTCTTCGTGACGGGCGCCTACGGACTCGGCGAGAACGTGGTTCAGGGCGCCGTCGACCCCGACGAGTACTACGTCCACAAGCCGACCTATCTCGCCGGCCACCGCGCGGTGTTGCGCCGCCTACTCGGCGACAAGGCCGTGAAGATGATCCTCGTCGAGGGCGAGACGAAGAACACGACGCGAAACATCCCGACCCCGAAGGCCGACCGCGCTCGCTTCTGCCTCACCGACTCCGACGTGCTGGAACTGGCCGGCTACGCGTGCACCATCGAGCAGCACTACGGCAGGCCGATGGACATGGAGTGGGCCAAGGACGGGATCGACGGAAAGCTCTACATCGTCCAGGCCCGCCCCGAGACGGTTGCCTCCCAGCACAGCGTGACCGCGCTGGAGACCTACGTGCTCGAGGGCCGCGGCGAGGTACTGGCCGAAGGCCGCTCGGTGGGCGAGCGGATCGCCTCGGGCGCGGTGAAGCGAATCGAGAACCTCACGCATCTAGCGGAATTCAAGCCCGGCCAGGTGCTGGTTGCCGACACCACCACACCGGACTGGGAGCCGGTCATGAAGACGGCAGCGGCGATCGTCACCAACCGCGGCGGCCGCACCTGCCACGCGTCGATCATCGCCCGCGAGCTCGGTATCCCCGCGGTGGTGGGCACCGGCGACGCGACCACGAGCGTGCCCGATGGCGCGGTCGTGACGGTGTCCTGCGCCGAGGGCGATTCGGGCCGCGTGTACGACGGCGCGGTGGGTTTCCACGTGGACCGCACCGAGGTCGGCGACGTGGCCCGGCCGCGCACGCAGATCATGCTCAACCTGGGGAACCCCGACCTCGCATTCAAGACGTCGTTCCTGCCCAACGACGGCGTCGGACTCGCCCGGATGGAGTTCATCATCAGCGAGTACATCAAGGTCCACCCACTCGCCCTGCTGCACCCCGAGAAGGTCGACGACCCCGAGGCTCGCAGGACGATCGATCGGCTCACCCAGGGCTACGCCGACGGAAGCGCCTTCTTCGTCGAACGGCTCTCCGAAGGGATCGGCACGATCGCCGCCGCCTTCTGGCCGAAGCCCGTCGTGGTTCGGATGTCGGACTTCAAGACCAACGAGTACGCCAGCCTGCTCGGCGGACAGGGCTTCGAGCCCTCCGAGAGCAACCCGATGCTCGGCTTCCGCGGCGCCTCGCGCTACGCACATCCCGCCTATGCCGAGGGCTTCGCGCTGGAGTGCCGCGCGATGCGACGCGTGCGCGACGAGATGGGGCTGACGAACGTCATTCTGATGCTGCCGTTCGTGCGCCGGGTGGCCGAGGCGGACCTTGTTCTCCAGACGATGGCCGACCTCGGCCTGCGCCGGGGCGAGAACGGGCTGAAGGTGTACGCGATGTGCGAGATCCCGAACAACGTCATCCTGATCGACGAATTCGCCAAGCGTTTCGACGGCTTCTCCATCGGGTCCAACGACCTGACGCAGCTCACTCTCGGCGTCGATCGTGACAGCGAGATCGTCGCCTTCGACTACGACGAACGCGACGAGGGTGTCAAGGAGATGATTCGCCTGGCGGTCGAGGGCTGCCGCCGCAACGGGATTCACTCGGGGCTGTGCGGACAGGCGCCTTCGGATTACCCGGACATGGCCGAGTTCCTGGTCCGGATCGGCATCGAGTCGATGAGCCTCAACCCCGACACCGTGGTGAAGACCACCCGCCAGGTCCTGGAGCTGGAACGCCAACTCGTGCCCACTTCGGTGTCATGAAGCTGCCGATCACCATCGACCCGCGCTACCACGACGCGGTGCTCTTCGACCTCGACGGTGCGCTGACCAGCGACGTGCCGCTTTTCGGGGCGACGGTCGACCTGGCCCGGAAGCTGCAGGGCATCGGCGTCGCTGCGGCGGCATATTCGTCGAGCCCGCAGTGTCAGCAGGCTTTGAAGGCCGCCGGGATCGACGATCTGTTCGGCGTCTGCATCGACGGAATCGCCGGCGAGCGCGGCACAGCCGAAAAGCCCGACCCCGCAGTGCTTCTGGAAGCCACCCGCCGACTCGGTAGTGCGGCCGCAACGGTGTGTCGTCGTGGAGACACTCCGGCGCCGGAGTGGCGGCCGGCCGCGACGGCGGGTTCGCGCTCGTCATCGGCATCGACGGCACCGGCAGGCGCCGACGAGTTGGCGCGCAGCGGTGCCGACGTCGTGCTCGCCGACCTGGCCGACGTCGCCGTTCGCACCGGTGACAGGCGGATCTCGGAACTGCCGAATGCGCTGGCGTCCTACGGCCAGCTGATCGGCATCACCAGCGCCCGAGAGTCGATGGTGTTCCTGGACTACGACGGAACGCTGTCCCCCATCGTCTCGGATCCCGATGCGGCCAGACTCGTCGACGGCGCCGCCGAGGCGCTCGAACTCGTCGCCGGCGGTATGTCCGGTGGCCATCCTGAGCGGTCGCGACCTCGCGGACGTCCGCACCCGGGTCGACACGCCGGGCATCTGGTACGCGGGCAGCCACGGGTTCGAGCTGACCGGACCGGACGGCACGTATCACGAGAACGAAGCGGCCGCCGTGTTCGTCCCGATCCTCGAGCGCGCGGCCGCCGAACTGAGCCAGACGCCTGGCACAGATTCCGGGAGTGCGTGTCGAGCACAAGCGCTTCGCCGTCGCCGTGCACTACCGCGAGGTCGCCGAGGAGCACGTCGGCGAGATCGTCTCTACGACACATAAACTCGGAGCGGCGAGCAGGCTTGCGGGTGACCAGCGGGCGCATGCTCGTCGAACTGCGGCCCGACCTCGACTGGGACAAGGGCACCACGCTGGCCTGGATCCGCGACCGTATCGACCCGTCCGGTTCCCTGCTGCCGATCTACATCGGCGACGACCTCACCGACGAAGACGCGTTCGACGCGATCAAGTTCGACGGCATCGGGATCGTCGTCGGACATGACGAGGACGGCGACCGCAAGACGGCCGCCCACTTCACCCTTCAGAGTCCTGATCAGGTGCGCGAGTTCCTCCAGCGCGGATCGCAGTTGGCTGGCGTACAAGCATCGGGTCTCCGGCGAGGCGTGGGACTACGTCTTCGACGGATACGATCCGCAGAGCGAGAAGCTCCGTGAGGCGTTGTGCACGTTGGGAAACGGCTACTTCGCTACCCGGGGCGCCGCACCGGAGTCGAAGGCCGGGCAGGTGCACTATCCGGGCACCTACGCCGCCGGGGTGTACAACCGCCTCGTCGACGACGTCTCGGGAACCGAGATCGACAACGAGAGCCTGGTGAACCTGCCGAACTGGCTGGCGCTCACCTTCCGTATCGACGGCGGCGACTGGTTCGACATCGACGCGGTCGACGTGCTGTCCTACCGGCAGACGCTCGATCTTCGCGGCGCGGTGCTGACCAGGGCGGTGCGCTTCACGCGACGACGCCGGCCGCACGACGTCACTGACCCAGCGACGATTCGTCGCGATGCACATGGCCCACGTCGGCGCGCTCGAGACGACGATCGTCGCCGAGGACTGGTCGGGGACGCTCGAGATTCGCTCGACCCTGGACGGCAACGTGACGAACTCGCTCGTCGAGCGCTACCGGGACCTGGCCAGCCAGCATCTCGGTTCGGTGGAAACGCGTGAGATATCGGGCGATTCGGTGCTGCTCACCGTGCAGACGACCCAATCTCGCATTCCCATCGCCATGGCTGCGCGCAGCACCGTCTGGCGCGACGGCGACGGCCGTACCCGGCTACCTATCGCCTGTTCGACGACGGCAGCCGAAATCGGCCACGACATCGCGGTGCAACTGTCGGCGGGCGACGCGGTGACGGTCGAGAAGATCGTCGACCGTCTACACGGGCCGCGATGTCGCGACGTCGGAACCCGCCGTCGACGCCGCAGCGCTGGCTCGCGCCGACTCGGCCGGTTCGCCGAGCTGCTGGACGGGCATCTGACCGAATGGGTGCATCTGTGGGAGCGGCTGTCCATCGAATTCGACGACTTCACCGACGAATTGCGGATTCTGCGGCTGCACCTGCTGCACCTGCTGCAGACGGTGTCACCGAACACCGTCGGACCTCGACGTCGGGGTGCCGGCCCGCGGACTGCACGGTGAGGCCTACCGCGGCCACATCTTCTGGGACGAGCTGTTCATCTTCCCGGTACTCAACCTGCGGCTTCCCGATGATCACCAGGTCGCTGCTCGGCTACCGTTACCGGCGCCTGCCGGAAGCCCGTCAAGCGGCCGCGGCGGCCGGCTACGCGGGCGCGATGTATCCCTGGCAGTCCGGCAGCGACGGACGCGAGGAAAGCCAACGGCTGCACCTCAATCCGCGCAGCGGCCGCTGGAACCCCGACGCCAGCGCACGCGCGCACCACATCGGCATCGCCGTCGCCTACAGCGCGTGGAAGTTCTACCAGGTCACCGGCGACCTCGCCTACCTGATCGACTACGGCGCGGAGATGCTGGCCGAGATCGCGCGCTTCTTCGTCAGCCTGGCCACCTACGACGAGGACCGAGAGCGCTTCGGCATCCGGGGCGTCATCGGGCCCGACGAGTTCCACTCCGGCTATCCCGACAGCCCCGTACGACGGCATCGACAACAACGCGTACACCAACGTGATGGCGGTCTGGGTGATCATGCGGGCGCTCGGACGCATTGGATCTGCTTCCGCTGCCGAACCGCCTGGACCTGCTGGAGACGACTCGGACTGCACAGCGACGAACTGGCGCACTGGGAGGAGGTCAGCCGGCGGATGTACGTCCCGTTCCACGACGGCGTCATCAGCCAGTTCGAGGGATACGGCGAACTGGCGGAACTCGATTGGGACCGCCTTCGCCGGCAGTACGGCAACATCCAACGGCTGGACCGCATCCTGGAGGCCGAAGCACGACGACGTCAACCGTTACAAGGCGTCCAAGCAGGCCGACGCGCTGATGCTGCTCTACCTGTTGTCGGCGACCGAATTGCGCGAGCTACTCGACCGGCTCGGCTATCCGCTTCATGCCCGACCAGGTGCCGGAGATGGTGGACTACTACCTGGCCCGCACCTCCCACGGGTCCACGCTCAGCGGCGTGGTGCACACCTGGGTGCTCGCCAGGGCCAACCGCGACCGTGCGATGGAGTTCTTCCAGCAGGCGCTGAAGTCCGACGTCTCCGACATCCAGGGCGGCACCACCTCCGAGGGCATTCACCTGGCGGCCATGGCAGGCACCGTCGACCTCATGCAGCGATGCTTCACCGGGCTGGAGACCCGGTCGAACCGCATCATCCTGTCCCCGCACTGGCCGGAATCACTTGGCGTGCTTGCGATCCCGATCCACTACCGCGGTCTGCACCTGCACCTGCGGGTCAGCGGGAAGGGTGTGATCATCAGCGTCGATCCGCGCGATGCCGCCGCCGGGATCGAGGTGGAATGCCACGGTCGTGTCGTTCAGCTGATGCCCGGAACCACCGTCCGGTTCCCCGGCTGATGGCTGACGCCGAAGACCTCACACCGCTCGCGGATCTGCGGCACGGGCATCTTCTCGGCGGCCCGGTGCGTCAACGCCGACCCGTCTATCTCGACTTGCTGCCGCCGTGCAATGCCGGTTGTCCAGCCGGGGAGAACATCCAGGCCTGGCTGGCGCACGCCACCGCAGGGCGACACGAAGCCGCGTGGCGGCAGCTCGTCGCGGACAACCCGTTCGCCGCAATCCATGGCCGGGTGTGTTATCACCCGTGTGAAACGGTCTGTAACCGAGCACATCTCGACAGCGCAGTGTCGATCCACTCGGTCGAGCGGTTCCTCGGCGACCTGGCCCGCGAGCGCGGCTGGGAGTTTGAACCACCGTCGGTGCCGACCGGTAAGCGGGTCCTGGTCGTCGGCGCGGGGCCCAGCGGCCTGTCCGCCGCCTACCATTTGGCGCGGCTCGGCCACGAGGTCGAGATCCGCGACGCGGGTGCGGTGCCCGGCGGGATGATGCGGTACGGCATCCCGACCTATCGGCTGCCCCGCGACGTGCTCGATGCCGAACTGAACCGGATCGTGGCGATGGGCGTGCGGGTGACCTGCGACCATCGGGTCGACGACCTCGCCGCAGAGCGGGATGAAGGCGGCTTCGACGCGGTGTTCGTCGCGATCGGCGCACACCTGGCCAAACGCGTCGACATCCCGGCCCGCGACGCAGGGTCGATGGTCGATGCCGTCTCGTTCCTGCGTAGCGTCGCCTCCGGCGACAAGCCGGCGGTCGGGCGCCACGTCGCCGTCTACGGTGGCGGCAACACCGCGATGGACGCCGCACGGGTGGCCCGCCGGCTCGGCGCCGAGGACGCGGTCATCGTCTACCGCCGCACCCGGGAGCAGATGCCCGCGCACGACGAGGAAGCCACAGGATGCCGAGCGGGAGGGCGTCCGGATCAACTGGCTGCGAACCATCACCGCCTTCAACGGCCCCCAATTGCAGGTCGAGATCATGGAACTCGATGATTCGGGTTACCCACAACCGACCGGACGCTTCGAGACGCTCGCCGCCGACACCCTGATCATGGCGCTCGGTCAGGAGACGGAGTCGGCTTTCATGCGGACGCTGCCGGGTGTGGAGTTCGATGCCGACGGCAGCGTGCGTGTCTCGGCATCGATGATGACCGGTTGTCCCGGCGTCTTCGCCGGCGGCGACATGGTGCCCAGCGAGCGCACGGTCACAGTGGGCGTCGGACACGGAAAGAAGGCGGCCCGCCACATCGACGCCTGGCTGCGGGCCGTGCCCGCCCGACGCACGGCGAAGCACCCCACGGCGACGTTCGACTCGCTGCACCTATGGTTCTTCGGCGATGCGGCACGTCGTCAGCAGCCCGAACTCGAACCAGCTGACCGCGCCGCGAGCTTCGATGAGGTCGTCGGCGGCCTGTCCGCCGACGAGGCGGCCTACGAGGCGGGGCGGTGCCTGTCGTGCGGCAACTGCTTCGAATGCGACGGCTGTCTGGCGGCATGCCCCGAGGACGCGGTGATCAAACTCGGCGTCGGACACCGATACGAATTCAACTATGGCAAGTGCACGGGCTGTGGCGTCTGCGCCGATCAGTGTCCTGTGCACGCCATCGAGATGTTTCCGGAGCCGACATGACCCGCGCCACGGTGGACGGCAACGAGGCTGCCGTCTCGGTCGCCTACCGGCTCAACGAGGTGTGCTGCATCTACCCGATCACGCCGTCTTCGCCGATGGCCGAGCTGGCCGACGAATGGTCAAGCGCGCAGCGCCCCAATGTGTGGGGCACCGTCCCGACCGTGGTGGAAATGCAAAGCGAGGGTGGCGCGGCGGGCGCCCTGCACGGAGCCTTGCAGAGTGGCGCGCTGACCACGACCTTCACCTCGTCGCAGGGCCTGCTGCTGATGATCCCGAACATGTACAAGATCGCCGGCGAACTGACCTCGGCCGTCATCACCGTGGCGGCCAGATCAATTGCAGCACAGGGATTGTCGATCTTTGGCGACCATTCCGACGTGATGGCGGTTCGGCAAACGGGATTCGCGCTGCTCGGATCGGCCTCGGTGCAGGAGGCCCACGACCTGAGCCTCGTCGCGCAGGCGGCCACGCTCGCGACCCGGATACCGTTCGTGCATTTCTTCGACGGATTCCGAACCTCGCACGAAATCAACACCATCGACACGCTTTCCGACGACGACCTGCGGGCACTGGTGCCCGAGGAACTGGTCCGGGCACATCGGGGACGGGCGCTGTCCCCCGAGCGGCCATTCATCCGCGGCACCGCCCAGAACCCCGACGTCTATTTCCAGGCCCGGGAGACGGTCAACCCGTTCTACGCACGGGTTCCGGATGTGGTCGAGAACCTGATGGCCCGGCTTGAGCGAGCGCACCGGCCGGACCGATGAGCATCGTCGACTACTCGGGACATCCGGAGGCCGAGCGCGTACTGGTGCTGATGGGTTCGGGCGCCGAGACCGTGAAGCAGACCGTCGCCGCGCTGGTCGAACGCGGCGAGCGGGTCGGCGTGGTGCAGGTGCGGCTGTACCGGCCATTTCCCACCGCGGCGCTGCTGGCGGCGCTGCCGCCGACGGTGCGCACCGTCGGCGTGCTGGACCGCACCAAGGAGCCCGGCTCGATCGGCGAGCCGCTGTATCTGGACGTGGTCGCGGCGCTCGCCGAGGCGCACGCGGACGGAGCGCGACCGGTCATGCCGCGAGTCAGCGGTGGCCGCTACGGCCTGTCCTCCAAGGAGTTCACCCCCGCCATGGTCGCCGGCGTGTTCGCCGAACTCGCCCGCGAGCAACCGCGGCGGCGCTTCACCGTCGGCATCGATGACGACGTCTCCAGGACCAGCGTCGACTACGACCCGTCGTTCGACATCGAGTCACCCGATACGGTCCGCGCGGTCTTCTTCGGGCTGGGTTCGGACGGAACTGTCGGCGCGAACAAGAACACGATCAAGATCCTCGGGTCGGAGGAAGGTCTGCACGCGCAGGCGTACTTCGTATACGACTCGAAGAAATCCGGGTCGCAGACCGAGTCGCATCTCCGCTTCGGGCCGGATCCCATTCGAGCTCCATATCTGGTGACGGGAGCCAATTTCGTTGGCTGCCACCAGTTCCGGTTCCTCGAGAAGGTCGACATACTCGGTCGGGCCGGCGCACGGGGCGACCCTGCTGCTGAACTGCCGTCTCGCGGCGGACAAGGTCTGGGATGCGCTGCCGCGGCGGGTGCAGGAACAGATACTCGGACAAGCGGATCACGCTCTACACCGTCGACGCCGACCGGATCGCGCGCGAGGCCGGGCTCGCCGGGCGGATCAACATCGTCCTGCAGACCTGTTTCTTCGCGATCTCGGAGGTGCTGCCCCGCGAGCGGGCCATCGCACGGATCAAGGAGTCGGTGGAGAAGACGTACGGAAACCGCGGCGCCGAGCGTGCTGAGCAAGGAACTGGCCGCAGTGGACGGCGCCGTGAACGGGTTGCACCGGATAGAGGTGCCCGCGCTGGTGACCTCCACGGCCACGCCGGTACCGACCGTGCCCGCGTCGGCGCCGGAGTTCGTCCGCACCGTTACCGCGGAGATGATGGCCGGGCGCGGAAACGCCTTGCCCGTCAGCGCACTTCCAGTGGACGGCACCTATCCGAGTGGAACGACCGCGTACGAGAAGCGCAACATCTCGGAGCTGGTCGCGGTCTGGGATTCCGAAAGCTGCATTCAATGCGGCAACTGCAGCTTCGTCTGCCCGCACAGCGTGATCCGCTCCAAGTTCTACGACCAGTCTGCGCTGGCCGGAGCACCGGAGACGTTCGACTCCGCGCCGCTGGACGCCGTCGGCCTTCCGAACGCCAGGTACTCCCTGCAGGTGTACGTCGAGGACTGCACCGGGTGCGGCCTGTGTGTAGAGGCCTGCCCGGTCGTCATCCCCGGCTTGAACGTCACCAAGGCGATCAATCTGGGACCCGCCGAGCCGCGGATCGTCTCCGAACGGGAGAACATCGTTTCTTCGAGTCCTTGACGATCAATGACCGTTCCAGGGTGGACTTCGGCACCGTGCGTGGAACCCAGTTCCTCGACCCGCTTTTCGAGTTCTCCGGCGCATGCGCGGGATGCGGCGAGACGCCGTACATCAAGCTGCTCTCGCAGCTGTTCGGGGACCGTCTGATGGTCGCCAACGCGACCGGCTGCTCGTCGATCTATGGCGGCAGCCTGCCCACTACGCCGTGGACCACCGACGCCGACGGGCGGGGTCCGGCATGGTCGAACTCGCTGTTCGAGGACAACGCGGAGTTCGGCCTCGGCCTGCGGTTGGCAAGTGACGTCCACGTCCAGCTGGCGCGACGACGCCTGGACGAATTGCGCGACGCGATCGGTACCGATCTCGTCGACGAGATCTTGGCGGCGCCGCAACTGCGGGAGTCGGAGTTGGCCGCCCAGCGGGAGCGGGTGGCCGAGCTCAAGGACCGACTCGATCATCTCGATCCCGCAGTCACCGCCGACCTGCTCAGCGTGGTGGACCACCTCGTCCGGCGCAGCGTATGGATCGTGGGCGGTGACGGCTGGGCGTACGACATCGGCTCCGGCGGGCTCGACCACGTGTTGGCGACGGGCCGCAACGTCAACGTGCTGGTGCTCGACACCGAGGTCTACTCGAACACCGGCGGCCAGATGTCCAAGTCGACGCCGCTCGGCGCGGTCGCCAAGTTCGCCGCCGCAGGCAAGACGGTGCCGAAGAAGGACCTCGCCCTGCAGGCGATCGCCTACGGAAACGTCTACGTCGCGAAGGTCGCCATGGGCGCGGACCCCCAGCAGACCCTGCAGGCTTTCCGCGAGGCGGAGGCCTACGACGGGCCGTCGCTGGTGATCGCCTACAGCCAGTGCATTGCACACGGCATCGACATGCGCCTCGGGATGGATCAGCAGTACCGCGCCGTCGCGAGCGGGCACTGGCCGCTGCTCCGATACGACCCGGTCCTGCGTGCCGCCGGGAACAACCCGTTCCTGCTCGATTCCCACCGACCGCGGATCCCCTTGCCGACTACGTCTACCGCGAGCTTCGCTACCGCGCGCTGGCCAACTCCGATCCGGCCGAGGCCGAACGCCTGCTCGGGATGGCCGAGCAGGCGATCGAACAGCGCTGGAATGTCTACGAGGAGATGGCTTCCCGCGGTCCCGAACACTTCCATCCCGACGCCCGCAGGAAGCACTGATGGACCTGTCTACGCGCTACCTCGGCCTCGCTATACGCAACCCGCTGGTCGCGTCGGCGTCCCCGCTGTCGAACACCGTCGACGGGGTCCGGCGACTGGCCGACGCCGGAGTCGGTGCGGTGGTGCTCTATTCGCTGTTCGAAGAGCAACTGCGCCACGAAGTCGAGCTGAATGCGCGGATGGCCGAGGCGGGCACCGAACAGCTTCGCTGAGTCGTTGTCCTACTTCCCGCAGGTGGCCGACGACGACCCGGCCCGCGCCGGTACCTGAGCCTGCTCGAACGCGCGGCCGCCACGGTCTCGGTCCCCGTGATCGGCAGCATCAACGGCAGCACACCCGGAAGTTGGGCCGGATATGCCCGGTCGATGCAGGACTCCGGCGCCGCCGCAATCGAATTGAACATCTACGACCTACCCGGCGACTCGCACATCTGCGGCCGCGACGTCGAACAGCGTCACCTCGACATCCTGGCACGGGTGAAGGACGCGGTGACCGTGCCAGTGGCGGTGAAACTCAGCCCGTACTTCAGCGCGACCGCCGAGATGGCACGGCGCCTGGACCTGGCAGGCGCGAACGGGCTTGTGCTGTTCAACCGGCTCCTACAGCCGGACATCGACCCTGAGACACTCATCGTGGCGCCGGGGACATCGCTGTCGCGTGCGTCCGAGGCTCGGCTGCCGTTGACATGGATTACGTTGCTGCACGGCCGGATCGGGGCGTCACTCGCCGCGACGACCGGCGTCGAAGGTTCGACGGAAGTGATCAAGTACCTGCTGGCCGGCGCGGACGTGGTGATGACCGCGTCGGCGCTGCTGCGTCACGGCCCGGAATACGCCGCCGTCATACTCGACGGGTTGCGCGAATGGATGGGGCGCAAGGGATACACCGCGGTCGACGATTTCCGTGGACTGCTCGCCGTGCCCGTCGGTGTCGACGAGACCGCGCGTGAACGTGGTGATTACGTCAACGCGCTGCGGAAGGCCAACAGCTCCGGCTCAGGGTCGTGGTGACGCGTCAGGCGGCGATGGCGAGCACTTCGTCGAAGCCGGCGACAAGGCACTCGTAGAACACGTCGAAATCGGGGATCGCACCGCTGTCGACGTCGATACCCAGCGCACAGGTGTCGACGTAGGTGAGCAGCGTGACATTGACGGCCGCGCCGACCGTCGGACCGAACGCGTACTGCATCCGAACTCGGGCGCCGCCGAGGAAAACCGGTACCGGGACGCCAGGGACATCGCTTGCGACGAAGTCGACGTGACGCAGGATCGAACCGATGTACCAGCGTGGCATCAGGTTGAGCGCCCCTGCAATCCACTCGGTATAGGGCAGCGACCTCTCACGGCGCACCTTGCCGGTCTGCTCATGGATCGCGCTGATCCGTGCCGCCGGGTCCACGACGCCGACCGGCACGTCGAACCGCATCAGCGTGATCCGGTTACCACCCATCTCGTCGCCTTCGGCCCTCAGGCTGATCGGCATGGACAGATGCATGTCGCCGACCGAGACACCATGCTTCTCGTGGTACCGCCGCAACCCGCCTGCCAATCCGGCGACGAACCCGTCGTTCAGCGCCCCGCCGCAGCGGTGGGCCGCCTCCCGTAGTTGCGGCATCGGCACCTCATACACGCCAAGGCGGCGGGTCAGGGTCCGCTCCTTCATCAGAGGGGACCCGGTGCGGTTCACGGGTCGTACAGTTCGGTAGATCGAAGCCGCAGTGGCCGTGGCAGATTCGACGGTCGCCACCGGGTGTCGGACGCTGTTGTAGAACAGTTTCGGGGCCGAGGTGATTGCTCCCGCCATCGCCGTTGCGACGAGTCCCGCATCGTAGCCGAGCACGTCGCGGTACCCGCTCAACCACGGCGGCCGGGGCACTTCGGCGGAGCCGGCATCGGCTCGTGCTCCGACGGCAGCTCGAGAAGGTCGAAGAGCGTCATTCCGATCTGGACACCGCCGACACCGTCGGTGAGGGAGTGATGGAACTTGCACAGCACCGCCGCACCTCCATCATCGAGGTCGTCGATCAGCGTCACCGTCCACAATGGGCGGGCCCGGTCGAAGTCCTCCATTCCGGCGACCCTCGCCATCTCGAGTACCCCGGTGAGGTTGCCCGGGTCAGGCGCAGCCATCCGTCGAATATGGAAGTCGAGATCGAAATCCGGGTCGTTTTCCCACCGTGGCGGTGCCGGGGCGGGCGATTCAACCACACACTGCCGGAACATCGGAAGTTTCCTGGTGACCAGGTCGATCCGGTCGCGCACGTCATCCCAGTCCGGCGACTTCTCCAGTAGCAGAACAGTGACGACGGTCGATCGCAGTCGTGGATCGCTTTCCATCGCCCAGGTGAATGCGTCGGTGCTGCGCATGAATTCGGTCATATTCACTCCCACACGCCAACGTACGTCCCTCTACGCGGCATATCAGCATGTTCGGTGCAACTGAGGACTTTGTGCCCTAAGGTTCGGTCGATTACGCCATTCCTCGGAGCAGCATGACACTGCTACCCAAGGTCTTTCGGCCCTTATCGCTGGGCCCACGACGGCGTTGAGTCGAGGTTGACAGTAGGTGGTCGACAGTCGGCCGCCCATTGGTAACACAGAGCAGTCACGAGAATCACGAACGTCGGGAATATACGTATGACCATTGATGGCAACCTCACATCCGCAACGGCTACCACTTCGAATGTGGCTTCGATGTTTCTCGACCGCGTCCAGACGTCCGCGAATAAAGAAGCTTTCCGTTATCTTGTTGCCGGCGAATGGGTCTCGGCGACCTGGCGGCAGACAGCGGACCGGGTGGATGAGCTGGCCGCCGGCCTGCTCGCGCTGGGCATCGAACCCGAGCAACGCGTCGGCGTCGCATCCAGCACGCGATACGAGTGGATACTGGCCGATCTGGCGATCATGTGTTCCGGGGCCGCCACCACAACCGTCTATTCGAGCACCAACGCAAGAGATACCGCCTACATCCTCAACGACTCGGAATGCAGAATTGTGTTCGCTGAGGACTCCGGACAACTGGCGAAGCTGATCGACCACCGTCCCGAACTGCCCAACCTCACCAAGGTGGTGCTGTTCGACGGCCCCGGCGACGGCGACTGGGTGATCACCCTGACGGACCTCGCTGAGCTGGGCCGTCGATATCTGCTCGAGCATCCATCCGGATTGCGGACACGAACCGAAGCGATCACACCGAGCCAATTGGCGACGTTGATCTACACGTCAGGAACAACCGGCCGTCCCAAGGGTGTGCGGTTGCCGCACTCCTCTTGGGTGTACGAGGGGAACTCGGTCGCCCGCCTACACTTCCTCGGCGAGGACGATCTGCAATTGATGTGGCTGCCGATGGCGCACGCGTTCGGCAAGGTCCTGATCGCCGCCCAGTTCGCGTGCGGGTTCGCAACCGCGATCGACGGACGCGTGGACAAGATCGTCGATAACCTGGCGGTGGTCAAACCGACGTTCATGGGTGCCGCACCCCGGATCTTCGAGAAAGCACACGCCCGCATCGTCACCACCGCGCAAGCTGACAGCGGCCTTCGGGCCCGGCTGTTTGCAGCGGCATTCTCGGCAGGACTCGACGCGGACCGTCGACGGCGTACAGGCCGGCCGGTGCCGCTGCTGATGTCGTTACGCTTGGCGCTGTTCGACCGCCTGGTGTTCAGAAAGGTGCGCCAAGTATTCGGCGGGCGCATCCGATTCTTCGTCTCCGGGGCGGCACCGTTGAACCGTGACATCGGCGAGTGGTTTCACGCCGCGGGTCTGCTGATCCTGGAGGGTTACGGCCTCACGGAGACAGCGGCCGGCGCATGCATCAACCGACCGGATCACTACAAGTTGGGCAGCGTCGGCCTGCCGTTCGATGGCACATCGATCCGCATCAACGACGATGACGGGGAAATCCAGATCCACGGCGAATGCGTGATGGACGGATACCACAACCTGCCGGATCAGACGGCTAAGGCGTTTACCGACGACGGCTGGCTGCGCACCGGCGACGTGGGCAACATCGACGCTGACGGGTTCCTTACCGTGACCGGCCGGATCAAGGACATCTTCAAGACCTCCGGTGGCAAGTACATCGCCCCGACGGCGATCGAGGCGAAGTTCATGGCGATCTGTCCCTATGCCAGCCAGTTCATGGTTTTCGGGGAGGCCCGAAATTACTGTGTCGCACTGATCTCCCTTGACGCCGACCTGATGTCGGGGTGGGCCAGGGAGAACGGACTGGACGGCGCGACCTACCAGGAGTTGGTCAACGCGCCCGTCGGTGCGGGAAATGATCGGTGAGTACGTAGCCACTCTGAACGCCGGACTGAACCGATGGGAAACCGTCAAGAAGTGGGAGCTACTGGACCACGATCTGTCCATCGAGCGCGGCGAGCTGACACCGTCGTTGAAGGTGAAGCGCGCCGTGGTGGTCGAGCAGAACGCAGACATCCTCGACTCCCTCTACACCTGATCAGCGCTCGGATGCTCCGCCCGACGAGAGATACGCCGTCGCCTCATCCAGGTTGCTGCTGCGCCGCCGGCGTCAACCCGATTGCCAGTTCGAACTCGAATCCCCTGATCGCGAGGACGTGCACCTCCGGCAGGCGCTCGAAAGCACTGCTGACAGGTCGCCATGATGGCCGGGATCGAGATGGCGTGCGACGTGAAGCTGAAGTCCATTTTCGGCGCCGCGCGCTCCAGCGTGAACGATGCCACCGAAGCGTCTTTGGTGGCGTCGATGAACAACACCCGTTCTTTGGTGCTGATCAGTTCGGCGTCCTCGAGCAGAAGCTGATAGCCCCGCTGCATCTCCGCGTTCGAGCAGAGGCCTTCCGCCTCGAAGCCAATCGACGAACGCCCAGCCCAGACCGTCGTCTTGGCGACCGACGTTGCCGATCCCATAGATCAGGCAGGAGTCGTCGTCGAACTCGTCGAGCGTCATGACCGGATGCGTTCGTTGATCACGTTTCCCGCCGGGTCGTAGACGGTGACGATCAGCGGCATCTGCCCGAAGGCATGCGTCGCGCAACTCAGGCACGGGTCGTACGCGCGGATCCCGACTTCGATGGCGTTCATCATGGCTTCGGTGATCTCGCCGTGACCCTCCAGGTAGTCCTCGGCCACCGAGCGCACCGTGCGATTGATGACCTGATTGTTGTGCGTGGTGGCCACAATCAGATTGGCGAAGGTGATGTCGCCTTCCGGACCGGCACGATAGTGATGGAGCAACGTGCCGCGCGGCGCTTCGACGACACCGATGCCCTCACCGACCCATGCGTCGGCAGCGGGAGTCACGATCAGGTCCTCGTTCTGCAGGTCAGGATCGCGCAGCAATTCTTCGATCAGTTCCGCGGCGTGGAGCACTTCGATGGTCCGCGCCCAATTGGTATGCAACGTCATGTTGTTCGCGGCACCGCCGGTGTAGGCGTGGAAGCGCTCCAGCGCCTCCTGAGCGAGCGGAGTCGAGAGTGACTTCGTGACGTTCATCCGCGCGAGCGGCCCCACCCGAACCGAGCCCTTCTCCCTGCCCAGGTCCTTCAGGAAGGGGAACTTCATGTAGCGTCCACTTTTCGACGGCTTCCGAAAAATGGTCGAGGTAGTCGTGATAGTCGAATGTCACGCACGATGTGCTTGTCCTCGTCGATGATTCGCAGCGTGCCGTGGTAGTAGTCCACGTTGCCGTCGGCATCGACCAGGGACATGTTGAGGGCGGGCACGTTCGGCAAAGCCGTCCACCGCGCTTCGGTTCCTCTCGTGGAAGTCGTAGAACAGTCGAAGACCGTCTTGTGCGTAGTCGATGATCTCGTCGATCGACGGGAGCCCCTCCTCCCCGTTCAGCAGACGGTCGCATTCGGCGCGGCTCAGGTTCTTGTCGACGCCTCCCGGCACCGAGCTGATGCCGTGCATTCTCCTGCCGAAGACCGTCTTGATGACCTCCTGGCCCCACTTGCGCAGCATGATCACTCGTCGCATCAACGCGGGGTCGGCCTCGATCAGGCCGAGGAGGTTGCGCTGCTCGGGCGCGGCGTCCATCCCGAACATCATCTCGGGAACGACCAGATAGAAATACGCCGTCGCATGAGATTGCAGCATCTGCGCGTAGTGGCCGAGGCGGCGGATCTTCTCCGCCGTCCGCGTCATTCCGACTCCCGCGTTCACGCCGACGCCGATCATGTCGTCGAGCGCCTTGGCCCCGCACAGATGGTGACTGACGAAGCAGATTCCGCAGATGCGTTGCATCAGCATCGGCGCCTCCCAGAACGGGTGGCCCTGAACGAACTTCTCGAAGCCGCGGAACTCGACGACATGCAGCCTGGCGTCGACGACGTTGTTGTCGTCGTCGAGGTGCACGGTGACCTTGCCGTGGCCCTCGATTCGGGTGACGGGATCGATGATCAGCTTTGTGCTCACGCGAAGCCTCCGAGATCAGTCGTAATGATTGAGCGAGCGGGGCAGCGCGACCGGGCGGCCGTGTATCAGATCGTCGAGCACCGTGAAGATGGCGTCCGCATCCGGTGGACAGCCGGGGATGAAGTAGTCCATCTTGACCACTTCGTGGCAGGGGTACACCTTGGTGGTGATTCGGGGGATGTCCGGGTGGGAGGGGATGACGGGCTCGGCGCCGGGAACCGCGGTCGGCGAGTTGACGTACGCCTCCGACAGACAGTCCTTCAACTCGAAGACGTTGCGCATCGCCGGGACGCCGCCCCAGACGGCGCAGGCTCCGACGGAGATCAGGACGTCGCAGTTGTCCCGAAAGTGTCGCAGCGTTTCGATGTTGTCCTCGTTCGCAACGCCCCCCTCGATGAAGCCGATCGCGCATCGCTCGGTGATTCTCTTGATATCGGTGAGCGAGGACCGGTGAATGGTGACCTTCGTCAGGAGCGGAAGGATCCGCTCGTCCATGTCGAGAAAGGACAATGTGCATCCCCAGCATCCGCACAAACCGATCATCGCCACATTGATCTTGCCCTCGCGGGCCGCCGACAGCGCCGGATCCGCTGGGGTTGCGGGCATTTCGTGCGACGCGATGTCGTCTGGTCATGGTGCACCGGGCTCGTCTGAGGGGTCCAGTGCCCGTTCGCCGGACGGATTCGACTTCGTACTTGCGCCGGCCGATCGGCGACGTCGTAACCGACCCGCTTTCTCGAGGATGGCGCCGACGGGGCAGATCTCGACGGCATAGCGGACCTGCTCGTCCGGCATGGCGTTGGCACGTTCGGTGTCGACTTCGATCCGCGACTCGGCGCCGCGGTGGCTGATGCTGAAGATCTTCTGGCCGGTGGCTTCGTCGCGGACGAATTCCACGCAGCGTTGGCAGAAGATGCAGCGATCCCGCTCCAGCCATATCTTCTCGGAGGCGTGGTCCCGCTCTCGATGCGGGAAGCGGTACGGGAAGCGTGAGACGAGCATGTCCACCTCGTAGCCGACCGCCTGCAGCGTGCAGCGGCCGCTCTTCTCACAACTCGGACAATTGTGATTGCCTTCGGCGAACAGCAGTTCCACCAGCGCCTTTCGGATATCAGCGGTTTCGGGTTCGTCGACCTCGACGTTCATGCCGTCCGAGACCCGAACCGTGCACGCCGCGACCACGGCGCCGTTCACCTTGACCGAGCACACCCGGCATGTCCCCAGGCACGGCTTGCCCTTGAGGTAGCACAGCGTCGGGATGTACACACCGGCCTCGGCGGCGACGTCGACCAGGATTCTGTTCTCCTCGGTCGACACCGTTACTCCATCGATCTCGATGCGGATGGTCATGCCGTCCCGTCCGTCTCCAGCTCGGTCACTGCCTTGTCGTACCCGGCGAGGGCGGCATCGAGATCGAACGAGGGCAGCAGGGTCTGCTCCTGCGTGCGCAACCTGCTCCGATAGATCTCGGGAAACTTCTCCAGCGTCGTCAGAAGGGGATTGGCTGCGGTGGCCCCGAGGCCGCACCGACTGGTCGTCCGCACCAGCGCACCCCACCTGGCCACGTCGTCCAGATCCTCTTGGGTCGCGCTGCGCCTGCGATGATGAGTTCCACCTTGCTGTGCAGATCGACGGTGCCTGCCCGGCAGGGAACACATATGCCGCAGGACTCGTCGACGAAGAACTTGGTGTAGTCCTTGACGCAGTCGAGCAGGTCACGGGTGGCATCGAAGATGGTGACGGCGCCGTTGCACGGGATGTCCTCGTAGGCGATTCGGCGTCGGCCGTCCGCCTCGACCGACAGACACTCCCCCGACGGGCCACTGATCTGGACGGCGCGAGCATCCTGCGCGCCGACCATGGTCAGCACCTCGTCGAGGGTGATGCCCCACTCGACCTCGTAGACGCCCGGACGGTCGCAGTCCCCCGCGACGCTCAGCAGCCGGGCGCCCGCCGAGTCGGGTGTGCCCATGCGGCGGAACCATTCGGCGCCTTCCTCGATGACGCGGGTTGCGGCAGCAAAGGTCTCGACGTTGTTGACGCAGGTGGGTTTGCCGAGGTAACCCTGCTTGGACCGGGAAGGGCGGTTTCAGCCGGGGCGTGCCCCGTTTGCCCTCGCAGGACTCGATCAGAGCCGATTCTTCACCGCAGACATAGGAGCCGGCGCCCATCTGGATGCGGATGTCGAAATCGAATCCTGGTCGCCCGCCGATACCGGAGCCGAGTAGCCCGTCGTCCCGTAGTTGCTGAAGCTGGCTTTCCAGATAGCGCTTGAGGTAGGCGTATTCGGCACGGAGGTAGACGATTCCGTGCCGACTGCCGATCGCATAGGCGGCAATGACCATCCCCATGAATACGTCCTGAGGCGATCGGGTCAGGAGCGCCCGATCCTTGAACGTGCCGGGCTCACCCTCATCGGCGTTGCAGATGACGTACTTCTCGTCGCCCGGGGCGGCCCTGCACAGCTGCCACTTCAGCCCGGTTCGAAACCCTGCACCACCGTATCCGCGCAGCCCGGATTCGGTGACCGTCGCCGATCGTCTGCTCGGGCGTATCGGCGAGGCAGTTTTTGAGCAACGCTTTGTAGTCCGTTTGGCCACGGAAGAACACCGGCCCCCGCGTGTAGACGTTGGACTCCACCAGGGCGTCGACGTAGGCGATGCCGTCATCGGGTAGCCCGGTCGGGTTCGCGATATCAGCGGCCACTCGCCCGGTCTTCAACTGCGCGATGATGTCTGCGACGGAGTCAGGCGTCAGTCGTGTGAACACCACGCTGTCGATCATCATCGCCGGTTCCTGATCGCTGAGCCCGATGCACGGCGTTTCGAACAGGCCGAACATCCCCGCCTCGTCGGTCTCCCCGAAGCGGACCCCGGTCTCCCGCTCGAGCGCGTCGTACACCGCCTGATATCCGCTCATCTTGGCAATCACGGTGTTGCTCAAGTAGATCCGGTGCCGTCCGGACGGCTGACTGTGGAAGAAGTGATAGAAGGAGGCCGTCTCCACGATGTCCAGCGGAGACCGATTCAACGCGGTCGCGATCTGTGGCAGCAGCCCATCGGGAATATGGCCGTACAGATGCTGAACGTCCCAGAGCATGTCGATCAGCCGCGTTCCGTCGTAACGGTAGCGCCGGAGGACGGTGTCGATGTCGGCGTTCAACGGCCGTACCGTCCGGCTACTTCTTTTCGCCGTCTGACCTGGTCCATGGCCCGCTCGGCGCTGTGGATCAGGTCCCGGTTGAGTTGAAACTGCGCAGCGACGAGCTTGTCAGCCAGTTCGATCGCGGCATCAACGATCTTCGTGCGTAGCGGTTGGACAGCCTGCGGTACCGCCTCGTCGACCGTTTGGCGGAATGTCCGCAAAGCGTCGGCCGCAGCGTGCTGGCCGACCTTGGCCGCATCGCGTACGTCGTCGAGCAGGTCGATCGAGCTGGGATACCTCGTGCTGAGGCTCAACAGCCTGGACCATGTCGGATCCTTTCATCGTGGTTTCGTTGCCGCTGGCCACGCTAGTGATCTCCGAGGTCGGTCAACACCGACGAAGGTCCTTCCGCGGGTGACGTTAGTCCTCTGCCGTGAGTGATGACCTCGCGGTCGGCGTGCGCGATCTCGATAAGGACATGCTCGCCAGCATCACGCAGTAGGCTTCGCGTCGCCGCTGCAAAACGGCTCAGCCGCACCAACTCTCGGCGGATTCGATCCAGTTCGAGGAGTACAGGTAGCCGGGGTCATTGGGCAGCATCCCCTGCCTGCCCGTGATCCCTATAACGTCCCCGGTGCCTGCCGTCTTAGCGGTACAGGTCTTCAAGCCAAGTTCGGCCGACAGCTTGCGCAGAGACAGGCTCATTGTCGAAAAACGCTCGTCGTCGGCGACGACCGGCACCGGGTTGCGATCGATCTGCAGCCTCAGCCGCTCCCAGTCCGCAGCGGCGGCGGCGTATTGGAATACTGCCGAGGATCCCACCGCTCGATCCGGCACCGTGAACATGCGAATGCGCGCGGCACGCTCATCGATGGCAGACATATTCACTTCTCAATAGCGGGATTTCGCACTAACTACGATCCTCCTCCTTCTCTGCATCAGGCGATACCCCTTGGGCTCCTTATCTTTCTCAGGCTGGATGCTCGCCGGGTTCGACATTTGAGGCCATACGGTCCTCCCGTCGGTGACCAATTCCTCCTGACCCCGGCGCTGATGGACCGATAACGTCCGGGGTACCGCTGAAAGGGAGAATTCATGTCGAAGCTCAGCACGCATCCGGGAATCGTCGTCGGTGTTGACGGCTCGCCTGGCTCGAACGGCGCGGTCCAGTGGGCTGCTCACACGGCCGAGCTTCGCCACGTTTCGCTGACGTTGGTCCATGTTGTCCCGCCGACGGCGGGAGCATGGCTGGAATCGTCATTGCTCCCCGCCTGGATGCACGCACAGCGCGAGCGAGGGCGCGAGGTGCTCGATAATGCCCTCAAGGTCGCTCAGGAAAGCTGCCAACTCGGTTCGAACCAGATCCACAGCGAAATGCCTTCTGCAACTTCGGTTGGCGCCCTTGTCGATCTGTCCAAAGACGCCGATCTCATCGTCACCGGCTGCCTCGGAACGGGCACGCTGCGCGGGCGTCATCTGGGTTCGGTGAGCTCGGGCCTGGTCTATCACGCGCGGTGTCCGGTCGCGATCGTCCATAACGGTGTCCCGTTGACGTCCGACACCGCGGCCCCCGTGCTGCTGGGAATCGACGGCTCGCCGGAATCTGAGTCGGCAACCGCGATCGCATTCGACGAAGCCTCACGCCGGAAGGTAGGGCTGGTTGCTCTGCATGCCTGGAGCGATGTGGGTGTGTTCGATTCGGTGCACGATATGCACGGCGCTCGCTGGCCCGAATTGAAAGCGATAGAAGACGAGACGTTGGCCGAGCGTCTGGCCGGCTGGTCCGAACGCTACCCCGATGTGCCGGTGCGGCGGATTGTCGTGCGGGGCGAACCGGCTAGCCAACTAGTGGACCAATCCGAGTCGGCCCAACTTGTCGTGGTCGGCAGCCATGGACGCGGCGGGTTCGCCGGCATGTTGTTGGGCTCGGTCAGCGCAGCAGTTGTTCTGTTGGCCCGCGTGCCAGTGATCGTCGCACGCCAATAGCGCGGGTAGCCCATAGGCCTCGCCCGCCTAGTGCCCAGGGGAAGCGGGTTCTTTCACCCTATGTCCCTCGACAATCTGGCGACGCCTCCGCCACAATCCGCCCGAATCGATCACTTAGCATTCTCGCGTGAGGGCAGAGATGGCGGCCGCGCACGCCGCGGTGGACGAAGCGGTCACGATCCTGCGGGATGGGCGCGCAAAGCCGCACAAGCGGATCGACAAGGCGGCCAAGGACTTCGTCACTGAGGTCGACCTGGCCAGCGAGTCGGTGCTGAAGCGCTCCCTCGCCGCGGCCACTCCGGACATCGGCTTCTACGGCGAAGAGGGCGGCGGGGTGCCCCTGGGCACGGGCAAGGTCTGGGTCGCCGATCCGCTCGACGGGACCATCAACTATGCGACCGGTTCACCGCTGTGCGGGGTGATGCTCGGCCTGCTCGAGGACGGCGTGCCGACGCTGGGCGTGATCGACCTGCCGTTCCTCGGCATTCGGGTCGACTCGGGCGCGGTGGCCGACGTCGATTCGTTGGAGGACGGGATCATCGGCATGGGCGACGCCTTCCACCGGGGTGGCGCGCGGATGGACGCCTATCTCGAACTGACCATGAGCGTGCACCGAAAAGCGATGCGCTTCCGCTGTGTCGGCGCAGCGTCGGTGCTCTGGACCTGGCTTGTCAACGGCCAGATCCAGGGCATGGTGCTTGCCCACAACAACCCGTACGACGTCGTCGCCGGGCACGCGATCGCTCGCGCGGCGGGGGCGATATGTACCGACTATGCGGGAGCACCGCTCACACTCGATTCGCCGGGAGCCATGGCGGCGGTGCCAGGCATCCAGAACGAACTCGTCAGCCTCGCGGGCGACCTGGCGGCAGCAGCGCGCAACGACTGAGAACCGCATCGCCTGCCCTATTCCCCGCGGAGTTTGACGCATTCGTATACGGGTAATTATTCGCCTGAGGGGCTGTGCAAGTGAGAGGGCGCGACGCCTATGCGAAAGGCGGCAGACCACGATCTGTTTGCCGGCGTGGAAGGAATATGCGACGCCGCGATGCAGCAGACCAATGTCGACGGGGTGACGCTGGCAGTGCTGACCCGTTCTCGGCGCGTCCGCGAGTTGATCTACGCGAGCGATCCCGTCGCCAAGCAGCTCGACGAGCTGCAGTACACAATCGGCGAAGGCCCCTGCTTCGACGCCTACGCCGACGATGAGCCCAAGTTCTATCCCGAGCTGACCGACGTCGCCAAAACCTCGCGGTGGCCCACGTTCGCCTGCGAAGCAACACGATTGGGCGCGCAGGCCCTGTTCGCGTTTCCTGTGCCCGACGGAGTCCGGCCGATGGGAGTGCTGGAGTTGTACCGACGAATTACCGGTGGTCTGGCTGACCCGGAACGCTCGTCGGCACGGACATGCGCAATCGCGATCGCGCACCAGTTGGAATCCAACTGGTGCGAACACGTCTCCCGCTTCCAGACCCCCGACGATGCCATTGACGCAACGGCCACCGCTTCTGCTTCGAACCAAGAACCCGCCGACCCCTTCAACCGCACCCA
This sequence comes from uncultured Actinomycetota bacterium, assembly GCA_963758825.1. Taxonomy (GTDB): domain Bacteria; phylum Actinomycetota; class Actinomycetes; order Mycobacteriales; family Mycobacteriaceae; genus Mycobacterium. Next base: position 181,269 of record CAVWWV010000002.1, read on the forward strand.
GATCCACGTGGCCGGCGGCATGGTGGCGGTCCAACTGGGCGTCCAAGCCGACGAAGGAGTGGACCGGCTGCGGGCCTTCGCATACGCACGCGGGCGGCCCGTGTCTTCAGTGGCCGCTGACGTCATCGCTCGCCGGTTGACGCTGCGCCATCAAGACGGCTGACAAAGAACCAGACAGTGCGGCCGAAGATCACCCACCGTCGGCGGCAACGCCGCTGCCGGAGAAGATCGACCGCGCTGCGACAGCGACTGCGCGGGCCCGTGCGGTGGTACGGACGGCGGCCGACCGCGCCAGGACCACCGGCAGAGCGGGCGCGTCGCCCTTGATCGGTACCGCCACGACCGTCCCGCCGTCGTAGGTGCCCGCAGACGCGGGTCGCTGATTGAGGATCGAGTAGCCGTGTCCACGTGCCACAAGCCCGCGCACCGTCTCGTAGCTCGCCGAACGGTACCGAATCTGCGGCGTGACGCCCGCAGCGATGAGCATCGTCTCGAAATACTCACGGCTTTCCGGCAGGTCGAGCAGCACCATCGGCTCGTCAGCCAGGTCGGCAAGATCGACGGCCTCGGAGTCGGCGAGCGGATGATCCCGGGCCAGTGCCACGTAGGGAGGTGCCACGCCGAGCACCTCTGCCGTGACGCCGGCGCCCAATCCCAGGTCGTAGGTCAGTGCAACCTCTGCAGAGCCGTTGCGCAGGGCCGTGCGCATCGCGTGGGCTTCGGTTTCGATCACGTCGACCTGCAGTTCGGGGTGCTGTTCGCCGAGCTCGGCGATGAGCCGGGGAAGGATGAATGGACCGAGGGTGACAAAGCATGCCAGCCGCACCCGGCCGCGAATCTGATCGACGTGGCCGCTGGCGACGTCGAGGACTTCGTCGAGGTGATCCAGCAGCCCGCGGGTGTCGCGCAACATCTCCTCACCCGCGGCCGTCAGCACCAACCCGCGGGCCCGGTGCCGGATGAACAACTGGGTGCCGATCTGGTGCTCGAGTTGCGAGACCGCGGCCGACACCGCCGACTGCGCGATACGCAACTCCTCAGCGGCCTTTGTCATGCTCAAGTGGCTGGCCGCCTTGACGAAATAGCGCAGTTGTATCAGCGTCACATCCGCTTGTCGCGGCATCGCGTCACTCCTTGACAGGGCGCTCCCACTCGATAGGGACCGTATCGCTATTGCAGATCCACTTCAGCGAAAACACCTAATTGACTGTGGTATCACCGGCGGGAACGATTCATTCATGCGAGACCCGAGATACGACATCCTGTTCGAACCGGTCAAGATCGGGCCGGTCACCGCAAGGAACAGGTTCTTCCAGGTGCCGCACTGCAACGGCATGGGCTACCGGGACCCGTCCAGCCAGGCCTACATGCGTCAGGTGAAGGCCGAGGGCGGCTGGGCAGTGGTCTGCACCGAGCAGGTCGAGATCCATCCCACATCGGACATCGGTCCGTTCATCGAGCTGCGGCTGTGGGACGACCATGACATGCCCGCACTCGCCAAGATCGCGGAGAAGATTCACGAGGGCGGGGCCCTTGCCGGCATCGAGCTCGCGCACAACGGTCTCAACAGCCCCAACCTGATAAGCCGTGAAACCCCGCTGGCGCCACAGCATCTGCCGGTCGTGTCGTGGAACTACGACCCGGTACAAGCCCGCGCCATGACCAAATCCGACATCGCGAACATGCGCCACTGGCATCTCGAGGCGGTCCGCCGGTCCTTGGCGGTCGACTTCGACATCGTCTACGTCTACGCGGGCCACTGCCTCGGCGGCCTGCACCACTTCCTGTCGCGGCGCTACAACAATCGGACAGACGAATACGGCGGAAGCCTGGAGAACCGGGCGCGCCTGCTTCGCGAAATCCTCGAGGACACGGTCGAAGCCGTCGACGGCAGGGCCGCCGTCGCCTGCCGCATCACCATCGACGAGTTGCTCGGCGACGAGGGCATCACCCGCAGCGAGATCGAGGACGTCATCGGAATGCTCGGTGAGCACCCCGATCTGTGGGACTTCGTGCTGGGCAGCTGGGAAGACGACTCCGTGACGTCGCGCTTCGGCCCGGAAGCCGAGCAGGAGCCGTACGCGCGGGGATTGAAGCAGCTGACAAGCAAACCCGTTGTCGGAGTGGGCCGATTCACCTCACCCGACACGATGGTGCATCAGATCAAAAGCGGCGTGCTCGACCTCATCGGCGCGGCCCGCCCCTCCATCGCCGATCCCTTCCTGCCGAAGAAGATCGAAACGGGCCAACTCGACGAGATTCGGGAGTGCATCGGCTGCAACATCTGCGTGTCCGGAGACTTCACCATGTCACCGATCCGGTGCACGCAGAACCCGACCATGGGCGAAGAGTTTCGCCGTGGCTGGCACCCCGAACGCATCCGCCCGAAGAAGTCCGACTCACACGTCCTTGTCGTCGGGTCCGGCCCGACGGGACTGGAGGCCGCACGCTCGCTGGGCAACCGCGGCTACACCGTGAGCCTGGCCGAAGCGACCCGCGCGCTGGGCGGTCGCGTCGAACGGGAAGCGAAGCTGCCCGGGCTGTCGGCGTGGATACGGGTGGTCGACTACCGACTCGCGCAGATCCGCAAACTCGACAACATCGACGTCTTCATGCAGAGCGAGATGACGGCCGACGACATCATCGACAACGACTTCGACCACGTTCTGCTCGCCACGGGATCTCACTGGCGCCGAGACGGTGTCGGCCGATGGCACACCCACCCCTTCCCGGTCTCGTCCGACGCCGAGATCCTCACACCCGACGACCTCATGGCAGGCGTCCGACCCAGGGGCCGACGGGTAGCGATCTATGACGACGACCACTACTACATGGGCGGCGTCCTGTCCGAGCTGCTCGCCGCCGAGGGCTTCGACGTCGTACTGATCACCCCGGCCGCTCACGTGTCGCAGTGGACCACGCACACCCTCGAGGTCGCGCGAATCCGCAAGCGGGTGATCCGGGCGGGCGTGGATGTGCGAACCAACGCAGCCGTGACGGCCGTCGCCGCGGATTCCGTCACCACCGCTTGCGTATTCACCGGTGATGTATCCGAAACATCTGTCGATGCAACGGTATTCGTCACTGCCCGACTGCCCGAGAACCAACTGCTGGACACTCTCACGGCGCGCGAGGCCAATGGGCACAAGCCGGACTCAAGAGCGTCCACGCAGCAGGCGACGCCTGGGCACCGGCGACCATCGCCGCCGCCGTATGGGCCGGACACCGCTACGCCGAGGAACTCGACGAGCCGACCGATGAACGCCCGGTCCCGTTCCGACGAGAGGTCACCCAACTCAGCACCGAGAACCGCATCTTCCTGCCGATCACGCCGGTCGAGCCGGCCGCCGCCCGTTAACTGCAAGGAGCCTGCGTTGGTACTCACCGCCGCCGAACCCACCACGCTTTCGCATTGGTCCGATCTCGCCGCCGACGTGACGCCGAGAACCGGCATCTTCATCGACGGCCGGTCTCGCGATGCGGAGTCGGGCGAAACCTTCGAGTCGGTCAACCCGGCCACCGGGGAACTGCTCGCGCGGGTCGCATCGGCACAGGCCGCCGACGTCGATGCCGCCGTCGCCAGCGGGCGCACAGCCTTCGAGTCCGGCGTATGGGCAAAAGCGTCGCCCGGCGAACGCAAGCGGGTGCTGGCCCGGCTGGCCGAGCTCATCGGCGAGCACCGCGCCGAACTCGCCCTGCTCGACTCCCTGGACATGGGCAAGTTGGTGACCGAGGCGTACAACGTCGACGTCCCCTCGGCTGCAGACCTTTTCGCCTTCTACGGCGAGGCCCTGGACAAGATCAGCGGGGAGATCGCCCCGACCGAACCCGGCAATCTCGCCCTCGTCAGCCGAGAGCCCCTAGGCGTCGTCGGCGCGGTGACGCCGTGGAACTTCCCCCTCGATCTGGCCGTGTGGAAGGTCGCACCCGCGCTGGCCGTCGGCAACAGCGTCGTGTTGAAACCCGCCGAGCAGGCGCCTCTTTCGTCGTTGCGGTTGGCGGAACTGGCGCTCGAAGCCGGCCTTCCGCCGGGTGTGTTCAACGTCGTTCCCGGTCTCGGACCCAGCGCGGGGGCGGCCCTTGGCCGCCATCCGGACGTCGACGTGCTGGCCTTCACGGGCTCGACGGAAACCGGCAGGAGATTCCTGCGCTACGCCGCGGACTCGAACCTCAAGCAGGTATGGCTGGAATGTGGCGGCAAGAGCCCCAACGTGGTGTTCGCCGACGCCGACCTCGACCAGGCGGCAGAGATGGCGGTGTTCGGGGCTTTCTACAACCAGGGCGCCGTATGTTCGGCCAATTCCCGCCTGCTCGTTCAGAGTTCGGTCGCCGACGACTTCATCGCCGATCTGGTCCAGCGCGCGCAAGCGCTTCGTCCGGGCAACCCACTTGATCCGAGCGCGGGAATGGGCGCACTCGTCGACGAGTCGCACACCGCCTCGGTGATGGGTTTCATCGAACGCGCCGAGCGGGACGGACGAACGCTGACCGGAGGTAACCGCAGGCAGGTGGACGGGCGGGGTTGCTTCGTCGAACCCACGGTGATCGCAGGTCTGGCGCCGACGGCCGAACTCATCACCGAAGAAGTGTTCGGGCCGGTGCTGGCGGTTCAGACCTTCGATGACGACGCAGAAGCGATCGCGATGGCCAACGACACCGTCTACGGATTGGCCGCGTCGGTGTGGACCAACAACCTGCGGCGAGCCCATACCGTCGCCGCCGCACTGCGGGCAGGCACGGTGTCGGTCAACACGGTCGATGCGTTGAGCGCCCAGACACCCTTCGGCGGCTTCAAGCAGAGCGGCTTCGGACGTGACCTGTCGTTGCATGCACTCGACAAGTACACCGGCCTCAAGACCACGTGGATCCGGTTTTAGTCGTTCACCTTGGGCCCGTTAGGCCGACAGAGGTTTTCAGGGCTGAGGATGCGCGTCAGCACGGCGTCGTCGATGAGACCGGTCTTGCGGACGAGGTCCGGTATGGATGCGCCGGTGGCGATGGCTTCGGTCACCAGGGCGGTGGCGGCCTCGTACCCGAGAAGCGGGCTCAACACCGTGGCGATGCTGGCGGATTCCAGCACGGCGTTGTGCATCCGTTCGGCGTTGGCGGTTATTCCGCGCATGCAGCGTTCGCCGAGGACCGTCACCGCCGCCGTGAGGTGGTTGAGCGAGGACAGCAGCGCACGGGCGATGATCGGTTCGAAGGCGTTGAGCTGTAGCTGTCCGGCTTCGGCGGCCATCGTGATGGTGAGGTCGTTGCCGATCACCTCGAAAGCGACCTGGTTCACCACCTCCGGGATGACCGGGTTCACCTTGCCGGGCATGATGCTGGAGCCGGCCTGCACGGGCGGCAGGTTGATCTCGTTGAAGCCGGCACGCGGGCCCGACGAGAGCAGCCGCAGATCATTGCAGATCTTGGACAGCTTCACCGCGGTTCGTTTGGTGACGCCCGACAACTGCACGAACGCGCCGACATCCGAGGTTGCCTCGACGAGGTCGCCGGCCGTGGTCAGCGGCAGCCCGGTGATGTGACGAAGGCGGTCGCACACCAGCGCCGCATATGCAGGGTGCGCGTTGAGCCCGGTGCCGATCGCGGTGCCGCCCAGATTGATTTCCGCCACCAGGATCATCGCTTCGTTGAGCCGGTCGGCGTCCTCGCCGATGGTGATCGCGAACGCGCCGAACTCCTGGCCCAGAGTCATCGGCACCGCATCCTGTAACTGGGTCCGTCCGAGCTTCATCAGGTCGGCGAACTCTCCGGACTTGGTCCTGCAGTGCTCGACCAGCCCGCGCAGTGCCTGTTCGAGCGAGCCGGCAGCGATCCCGACGGCGACCTTCACCGCGGTCGGGTACACGTCATTGGTGCTCTGCCCACGGTTGACGTGCTCGAGCGGATGTATGACGTGGTAGTCACCTCGCTGATGGCCGAGGATCTCCAGAGCCCGGTTGGCGATGACCTCGTTGGCGTTCATATTCGTCGATGTGCCGGCGCCGCCCTGGATCTCGTCGACGACGAACTGGTCGTGCAACGAGCCGCCGCGGATCTCGATGCACGCCGCGACGATGGCTTCGGCGATCGCGGTGTCGAGTTGTCCGAGTTGCTGATTGGCCTCTGCCGCCGCCTGCTTCACCGAGGCAAGTGCCACCACGAGGTCGCTGCGGCGCGAGATGGGTACGCCGCTGATCGGGAAGTTCTCCAGTGCACGCGCGGTGTGCACTCCGTAGTAGACATCGGCGGGAACGTCCCGGTCGCCGAGCAGGTCGTGCTCGGTGCGGACTGCGCACTGGGGCTCTGCAGTCACTGTCGCTCCTGAAGTCGGTCGCGGATGGCCCGCTGAGAGGCGGCGTCCACCACCGTGCCCGCCAGCGCGAGCGCGCCGTGTGCGATCGCCGTTTCTGCTGCCGGTGTGACGGTCGCGGCGGCGAATTCCAGCCTGATGGTTGATCGCGGGCAACGAGTCGATTCCGATGTAGGGATGAATGGCGGGCAGAGTCCGGGAGACGTTGCCCATGTCGGTGGAGGCCCGTGCCATCAAGGTGTCCGGGCCGGAGGCGAAGCGCCGGCCCGGCTGCGGTCGCCCGCCGCTCGTAGACGCGAGAAGGTCTTCGTCCGTGCGGAATTCCGCGTACGGCTTGGACTCCGCTGTCACGGTGAGTTCGGCCCCTGACGCCAGCGCGCCCGCCTCGAAGCAGCGCATGATCCTCGGCTCGACCTCGGCGAGTTCGGCAAGGGTCTCGGCGCGCACATACCAGCGTCCTTCGGTGTGTTCGGCGATCGCGTTCGGCGCCTCACCGCCGCGCGTGACCATGCCGTGCACCCGCACCGACGACGGCAGTTGCTGACGCAGCAGTCCGATGGCCACCTGCGCGATGGTGAACGCGTCGGCGGCGTTGATGCCCCGGTCGGGGTAGGCGGCTGCGTGTGCCGCCTTGCCGCGATAGTCGATGTGGCTGTGCGACACGGCATACGGTTGCGCCCGAAGGACGTCGACGGGTCCGGGGTGCACCATTGCAACGGCGTGCTGCCCGTCGAACCCGTCGCGTTCGAGCAACTCGATCTTGCCGCCGCCGCCTTCTTCGGCGGGCGTGCCGATCACCGTCAACGTCAGCCCGAGATCATCGACCACAGGTGCCAGCGCAAGCGCCGCTCCTACGGTGATTGCCGAAATCAGGTTGTGCCCGCACGCGTGTCCGAGGCCGGGCAACGCATCGTATTCGGCGCACAGCGCGAAGTGCAGCTCGCCACTGCCCGTGCGCGCGGCGAACGCGGTGTCCAGCCCACAGTAGGCATCCGTGACGTCAAAGCCGCTGTCCGACAACTGCTCGGCGACTATTCGCGACGAACGAACCTCTTCCCACGCTGTTTCCGGGTGCTCGTAAAGATCTCGGGAGAGCCGGATCAGTTTCGAGTGAGCCGCGGCCACACCCTCGGCGATCACGGAATCGGCGGTTGTCACAGGTCCCCCGGCACTCCGTAGGACGGCGCGCGGGTCGGATCGATGCCGCGGACCCGGTAGTCGTTCTTCTGCGGCTTCCACACATGCCACAGCTCGATCAGGTCAGCCAGAGGATCGTCGGCGTAGTCGACCCGCAGGTCGGTCACCGGCCACGAAACATCCTCCACCACAACCATCCCTGCGGAGTGCACCTGACCTTCTTCACCGCCTGCCGCCTCCGCGGCGCGCAAGCCGTCGAGCAGACGTTCTTCGAAGGCGGCCGAGGTGCTGTCCGCGTAACCGGTCAGCAGCGCGGTGATGACGCCCTCGTCCTTGAGCAGATTGCCCGCCGCGACGGCTTGATCGCCGATTGCGTGGGTGTGCACCCCCAGGCTGTTGGCCCCTGAGTGGACTGCTGTGTTGCCCCCGGCGTCGACGACGGTCACCTGCCGGTAGTCGGGAAATTGCTCCTGCGCCATAGCGGCTTTGAGTGCGGCGTCAGCGTCGGATCCGGCTGCGAGCAAATCGAGTACCCGCGGGCCGAGCGCGGGGTTCGTGACGTTCTGAGAGGCAACCACGCCGACGTTCGACCGCGGGTGTGCACACCGCGATGCGACTGCCGGGCTCGACGAGCACACGACGATGCCGAACGCGCCGCTATCACGGATCTCGCGCAACAAGAGAGAACGTCATCGGCCGGTTTCCTCCGGTTCGCTGATCACCGCGGTGGCGTCGATCTCCACCAGCCACTCCGGGCGGGCGAGCGCTTCGACGACCAACCCCGTCGACACCGGGTACACACCTTTGAGCCAGCGGCCCATGACTCTGTATACCGTTTCGCGATAGCGGATATCGGTGAGGTAGACGGTGACTTTGACGATGTCGTGCATCGAGCTGCCCGCCTCGTCGAGCAGCATCGCGATGTTGCTCATCGCCTTCTCGGCTTGTGCGGCGACGTCGCCGATGCCCACCGACTCGCGGGTGTCGAGATCCTGCCCGATCTGGCCGCGCAGATAGACCACTCCCCCGGCGACGACGGCCTGACACAGGTCGTTGTCGAGGTTCTGTTCGGGATAGGTGTCCTTGGTGTTGAACGGCCGAATTCGCTTGTGGTTCATGACGGCGTCCCCTCCGGCTCATAGGCCAGGTAGGCGCGTTGGCCTGCGATCTGATCGGCGAGGTATTTGGCGTCATGCCACACGCCCCAGATGAAGCTCGACCCGCGTCGCGACTGCCACGGCAGCCCCAGGAAATAGATCCCCGGCTCTGACGACACGCCGCGCTGATGCCTGGGCTTACCGCTGTCGTCGAACGCGTCGACCTGCAGCCAGCCGTAGTCGAAGGTGAAACCGACGGCCCAGATGATGGAGGTGACGCCTGCGGCCGCGAGATCCAGTTCACCGATGGGGTTCGTCACACAGTCCGGATCCGGACCGAAGACGCGGGCCTGCGGCTCCTCGGGCAGATCCAGTCCGTTCCTCGCGATGTAGGCATCGGCCTCGTCGAGCATGCTCAAGTAATTCGCATCGCCGTTCTCGATGTTGGTGCGCAGGTCGGACGCAAAGTGCATGACGCCGTCGTCGTAGGCGCCTGCCAGACCGAGGAGTGTGATACCGCTGTCGGCGAGAGCCCGGAAGTCGACCGTGTGCCCGCCGTGTGCTCCGCTGACGGCGATCGTGACGTGCTCGGCGCCAAGCGGTGGAGCCGAAAGATCCCATTTGCCAAGGACTCCGAGCCACCAGCAGAAGTCGCGTCCGCGATAGCTTCTCGGCGGCCGGTCATGGGGCCCGACCGCGAGGTAGACCTTGCGGCCTGACTGCCGCAGTTCGTCGGCGATCTGCACCCCCGACGATCCTGCGCCGACGACGAGGACGCCGCCCTCGGGCAACTGTTTCGGATTGCGATACGCACTGGAATGGATCTGATGAAGTCCCGCGCTCTCCGGTACGACCGCCGGGATGATCGGCTTCTGGAACGGCCCCGTCGCAGCCACGACATAGCGGGCCTCGATGCTGCCGTCGGATGTCTCCACGTGGAAACCCGGTCTGCCGTTGTTCTTCCGTACGGACTTCACTTCGACTCCGGTACGGATCGGTGCGTCGATCTTCTCCGCGTAGGCCGTGAAGTAGTCCGCGACCTGATCTTTCGTGGCGAAGGCATCGGGGCTGATGTTGAATTCCTGACCCGGGAAATCGGTCATGCCATGCGGGGCCGTTGGCCACAAGGGAATCCCACCGGCCGGTGCGCCACCGCTCGGCGATGCGGTCGCGCTCCACGACTAGGTGCGGCACGCCGTGCAGGCTGAGATGTTCGCTCATCGAGATCCCGGCCTGGCCGGCGCCGACGATGAGAACCTCTACTTCGTGGTTCGACATCACAACCTCCATCAGACGTTGACCGTGCGCAGCTCGCTGGGAGCGAGTTTCGTCCCGCGCGCCATCAGGTAGTAGATCGGACCGGTGGCAACCAGACCGATGATCCAGCTCAGGTCCGCCCCACCCAGGTAGTCCGCGACCGGACCGGTGTAGAGAGGCGTGTTCATGAACGGGATCTGCACGGCGATGCCGATCACGTAAGCGACGATCGCCTTGGTGTTGAACCGGCCGTAGATGCCGCCGTCCGGAGCGAAGATCGAGTCCAGGTCGTAGTTGCCCCGATGGATCAGATAGAAGTCGATCAGGTTGATCGCCGTCCACGGCACGAGGACGACCAGCAGCGCCAGCACGATATCGACGAAGTGCGAGATGAAGTCACCCGAGACACCGATCGCGAAGTACGCCGACACGATGATCACCGCAGCGGAGAGAACGACGCGAGTGCGGGCGGTGGGAATCCAACGCGCGACGAATGTCTGCACGCAGGTGATCAGTGACAGGACGGTGCCGTACAGGTTCAGTGCGTTATGGCTGATCACCGAGACCAGGAACAGCACGAGCAACATCGGGCCCAGCGCGCCGGTGGTTTCGTCAACGCCGGCCATGACGTCATCGCCCGGCGTCATGGCCAGTGCCACCACTGCCCCGAACGCGAACGGCAGGATCGAGCCGAGTGTGCAGCCCAGGTAGGTGGCGACGAACGTCGCGCGCACACCGACATCGGCGGGCAGGTACCGCGAGTAGTCCGAAACATAAGGGGCAAAAGCGATCTGCCACAGCGCGCCCAGCGAGACCGTCGCCAAGAACCCTGCGGTGGTGTACGAACCCTGAGTCCAGAAGTTGCCTGGGACGCCCCGCGTGAAGATCGCAGCGATCGCGACGACGATGCCCACACCCAGCACCACGGTGCCGATCTTGTTGAGCGCGTGGATGAATCGATAGCCGACCACGCAGATCAGACCGGAGCCCAGCGCACCGAGAATGATGCCCACATATACCGGCACCCCCTCGAAGATTCCGTGTAGCGACTGACCGGCCAGCACGATGTTGGAGGCGAAGAACGCCAGATACATCACCGCGGCGATCACGACGACGATCAGCGCGCCGTACGAGCCGAACTGACCCCGGCTCTGAATCATCTGCGGGATGCCCATCTGCGGGCCCTGGGCCGAGTGCAACGCCATGAAGACGCCGCCCACGAGGTGGCCGACGATGATCGCGATGATGCACCAGAACAGGTTCAGGTTGAACACCGTGATACCTGCCGCACCGGTCACCACGGGAAGTGGTGCGATGTTTGTGCCGAACCACAGGGTGAACAGGTCTCGCACCTTGCCGTGGCGATCTTCCGGCGGCACGTAGCCGATGGTGTGCTTTTCGATGACTGTTTCGTTTGGCATGGTTGTCCCTTCTGGGAACTGACCTTTCTCCCCCAAACATCAGATGACAAACAGTGGTTTCTGCTGTTTCGCATCTGTTCTACAGATGACACGAGGGACGAATCCGAAGAGCGAAGTCCGTATGGTTCCCATTGACGGCCGCGTCGAGCAACGGGAGCGCGTATGGACCTCGAAGCAACGAGGGCCTCCAAACGCCCCGAGCTGTTGAGCATGGCGGACGACTATGCGCGGCACGCCCTCTCGCAGCGCGCCGCCTTCGAGGCGATCCATCCAGCTGTGATGACCGCCGCCGAGCAACTGGCGGACGTGCCTGTGCTCTGCGTGTCCGATCTGGGCGCCGCCGATGGCGTGAACTCGCACGGCCTCATCCGGGATCTTCTGGCGCAGCGCTCAGGCGGGCCGATGGTTTATGCGCTGGTCGATCTCCCGACGAACGCATGGCGGGTCGCCGCAACCCATCTGCGTGACGCCTTCGGCCAGCAAGAAGACGAGGGGCTGCTGGTCGTCATCCCGGAGACTGATGACGACCCCGGGGTCGTCGACGTTGGCACGGGCGTTCACTACGCCTCGCCGGAGGCTCACGGCGCCGCCTGTCGGCGGGCGCTGGACCGCGATCCGCCACCCGCCGCTGTCGTGTCCATGGCCGGCATCCCTCTGCACCAGGCGCCGTCCTTTCCGCCGGGCACAGTGCATCTCGCAGTGACCGGGACGACCATGCACTGGGTCGCCGAGTCCGCCGGGCTGGCCTCGACTGGCTCGGTGTTTCCCGGTTACCCGAACCACGTGGACGCAGACGAGCGGGGCGCCTGGCGCGTCGCAGCAGAGCGGCAGTGGGAGCGAATGCTCGAGATGCGCGCGGTGGAGCTGGCGCGGGGAGGGTGGTTCATCGCAGCCGTCCCCGCCTCACCCGCGCCATGTCCGGACAGGACGGGCCTCTACGTCGAGATCGTCGGCGACATGAACCTGCTACTCGCCGAGTGGCGCCGCGCGGGACGCATCGGCGGCGCCACCGTCGCCGCTGCGGTGGTTCCGGTATGGGCACGCACCCTCGACGAGTTGCGGGCGCCCTTCGAGACGGGCGGCGCATTCGCCGGCCTGACGCTCGAGAGCATCGAGCTGTTCCGACTCGACAACCCGTACAGACACGACGATCGAGCGGTCTTCGCGCGCGACTATGTCAGGAGCGTCTCGGCATGGGGAGGCCCGCTGCTCTCCCGTGCCTTCGCGCTCGAGGGCGAGGCTGCCGCCGGTCTGCTCGCCGAGTTCCTCGGAGAACTCGAGGTTCGCGTCGCAGAGGCGCCCGACCGCTATCGCTGGGACTACATCGAGGCGCTCATCGTCTGCCGCAAGACGAGCGACGCACTGATCTGAATCATCCGTCGCCGGGCGCAAGCATCGGCAGCAGTACGTTACGCACGAGTGCCACTATCGTCTGGTCATCGTCGAGTGTGATGACGCCCTCCCGTGTGAGCAGAAGCGAGATCGCCAGTCGCGCAAGTACTTCGGCCGCTTGGTCGACTTCGGTCGGCGCGGCACGGCCTTCGCGGACTTCGGCGCGCAGCCGCTGACCTATCAGCTCGCGGTATAACGCAAGCGCTGCCGAGCCGTTGACGGTGAGCAACGGCAAGATCAAATCGGGCTCACTGCGCAGAAGGCGGTCGAAAAGCGCATGCCCGCGGACGAAGTTCACCGCAAACGAGAAGCCGAGTACGACCCGCTGCTCCAGCGTCTGCTCTCGCGACCAGACGCGGTCGAGCTCCGCCATCCCGCGACGGATCTCCCGTGCGATGACGACCTCGACGAGCCCTTGCTTGCTCTGAAACCGCCGGAACACGGTCATCTTCGAGACGTTGGCACGCCGCGCGACGTCGTCGATCGTCGCCCGGCGGATTCCGTATTCGGCGAACACTTCGAATGCCGCCGTCGCGATGCGGTCGAAAGTCGCGTCCTCGCCGTGAGCCAGACCCTCGTCGAGTCCCGCGATTGACAACGCCGTCTGTTCCATGCTGCGATGTTACCAAATGACTCACTTAGTAACAGCCCCGATGTCAGACCTTCCTCGGCTACGGACTCCGGCGCTCTTCAACGCCGCCGAGTACTGGTTGGCACCCGAGCGCTTCGTCCGGCGATGCGAGCCGCTCGGCGACCGGTTCCTGGTGACGATGCCGGCATCACAACCGTGGCTGTGCCTCACCAATCCCGACGACATCAGGAGCGTGTTCGCCGCCGACACCGGCGTGTTGCGCCTCGGCGCGGCGTTGGCGAAGAACGCGCCGCATCCACTTCTCCTCGGCCCGACCGGGCTGACGAACGTCGACGGTGACGAGCACACGAGCAGGCGCAAGATGCAGTTGGCACCTTTCCGAGGTCGGGCGCTCGGCAACTACGAAGACGTCATGGAGCGCAAGACCGAGGACATGCTTGCGGACTGGCCGTACGGACGCCCGACCCGTGCCGACACCCAGATGCAGGCGATCTCGCTGGAGGTGATCATCGCCGTCGTCTTCGGCGTCACCGATCCCGAACGCGTTGAGCGCCTACGCGCGGCAACGCTGGCGCTGATACGCGAGGGCAATTCGCGGCGGTTCTTCGTGCAGACGATGATTGTCACCGCTCGCAACAAGGGCTGGGACGGCCCTTTCCCTCGCATCCGCGCCGCGATGGCCGCGGTCGACGCGATCGTGGTCGAAGAAGCCGCCGAGCGACGCAAAAACAGTGACCTCGATCAGGACGACGTTCTCGGGATGTTTCTGCGCGCCTGCGACGAGAAGGGCAACCCGATGCCCGACAGCGAGATATGCGACGCGATGCGCACGCTGTTGCTCGGCGGACATGAAACGACTGCCTCCACCCTCGCGTGGATCCTCGAGCAAGTCACCCGCCAACCTGACGTACTGGCACGACTCGAGGCGGCGGTGCTCGATGGCGACGACGACTACGTCGACGCGGTCATCAAGGAGGCGATGCGCCTGCGGCCAGTGTTCCCGGTCACGGCACGGCTAGCGTCGGAAGATTTCGCGTTAGGTGATCTCACCATCCCGGAGGGCACGCTCGTCGTCCCGCACATCACACTCGTGCATCGCCGTGCCGACCTGTATCCCGACCCGCTCGCATTTCGACCCGAACGCTTCCTCGACAGCCGCGCCGGGACATACGAGTGGATCCCGTTCGGCGGCGGGCCAAGGCGCTGCATCGGCGCTGGGTTCTCGCTTCTGGAAATGCGGGTGGTGCTGCGCACAATGCTCCGCCACGCGCGGCTCCTCCCGACGAGCCGGCGCGCCGAACGCATTGCACGGCACACGGTCACGATCGCCCCGGCCCGCGGTGCGATTGTCACACTCGAACGTCGGGCCTGAGTGAACACAGGCACAGCCGTTACGTGTTGAAGTCGGGCGGACCCTCCTCGGGTGCCTGTTGGTCGGGCGGCAGGCGCGTCTCGGATTGGTCGTCCTGCGCCTGCTTTTGAACTTCCGCTGCGTGACGAAGATTGTCGCCTGTGTTCTCCACATGGTCCGGCGTGCTCACGAAACCTCCTCGGGGTCACACTCGGCATACCCGCTGCGGACGCAGCCTTCACCACAGTCGGACTCCCGTTAGCCTTTTTTCGTGGCGCCGACACGGAGCGTGACCCTCGAATCGCTGGGTGCGTGGCTCATCAAATGCAATCCGCGCATAACGCCCATCGCGCCCATGCGTGCGGCAGGTGAGGCGAAGCCGTCCTGGTGCGTGGCCGACAACTACCGGTCGCGACTCATGCAGCCGGAGCATCGGGTGTTGTTCTGGGTTTCGGCGCACCCCGACAGGGGTCTCTGGGGAGCGGGCAGGGTCATCGGCAAGGTGGCCGGCGAGGACGGTGATTTGCATGTGCCGGTTCATATTCGGCTATTCAGCGAGCCGGTCAGGGCCGCGCAGCTGTTCTCGGTGCCTGAACTGCGCACGATGGAAGCGTTCCGTTCGCCCCAGCAGTCCAACCCGTCCTGGGTGAGCACCGCAGAACTGGCGTTGATCGATCCGCTGCTGCCTTCGACCTGAGGTTGCGCCACTCAGCTTTGCGGATCGTCGACCTTGAGTTGTTCACCTGTCGTGGCGATGAAGACGACGAGCAGTTTCGCCGGTTCGGTCGTGCTCGTGTTCTCGGTGGCTAGATGGTGGGCACCCGGCTGCTCGGACCAATTCTCACCTTGGTGGTACACCCGCGCGGGCTCGCCTTCGAGCTGGCTGCTCACCGAACCCTCCAACACATACGCGTAGACGAAGGCATCGCCGTGGCGGTGGGGCACGGCCCGCGCGGCGGGCGGGAACGTCACGATCGCCGAGGTGAAGGTCTTTCCCGGGACGTTCGGAAGCGCCTCTTCGAAGAGGGGTGCCAGAGTCTCGGACGGTTGTGCCGGTTGTGCCGAAGCAATGCCAGGCTGGGGCCCTGCCCCAGGTGCGCAACCGACAGCGGCGGCCGTCAACGCGGAGATCAGCAGGCCATAGGCGATACGTGCTGCGTTCATGAACTTTCTCCTTTTCGGTCAGTTGCCACCCGGATGATCGTCTTACCGCGAGGGCGTCGGTGGCGGGCAAAGGCATCGGCCGTCTCGGCGAGGGGGCGCACATCGCCGACGAGCGGCTTCAACCGGCCGTCGCGCACACGCTGGGCCAGTTCTGTGAGCTGCGCGCGGTCGGGCTCGACCACGAAGAAGACGGCACGCCCCTCCTTCGGTTGCGCGGTGGGTGGCATGGCGATGGTCACCAGCGTGCCCCCGCGGCGGACCAGCGCGGTTGACCGCTCGAGAACGTCGCCGCCGATGACGTCGAAGACCACATCGACTTCGCCGACGCTTTCCAAGGGCTCGGTGTCCAGATCGACGAACGCCTGTGCGCCGAGGCCGAGCACGACGTCGCGGTCGTCGGCCCGTCCGGTGCCGATCACCGCAGCACCCACCTCGCGCGCGAGCTGAACGGCGATCGACCCCACACCTCCGGCGGCACCGTGGACCACAACGGTCTGGCCGGTCGCGAGCCCGGCATGAACGAACAGGCCCTGCCATGCCGTCAACCCTGAGATCGGCAACGCGGCGGCCACGGTGTGATCGATGTCGGCGGCAAGAGGGGCAAGGTTGCGTGCCTCGACAGAGGTGTATTCGGCCAGCGCGCCGTCGCGGGCCCAGTCGGTGAGGCCGAAGACCCGCTGGCCGACGGTGAGGCCGGTGGTTCCGTAGCCCAGTTCGACGACGACCCCGGACAGTTCGTGCCCGGGGACGGTCGGTGTGCGGTCACGGCCGGCCCGGTCGGTCCACGTTGCGGGCCACTCGAGTTCGCCGGGGGTGAAGCCGGCGGCGTGGACTGCCACGATGACGTCGTTCTCCGCGGCGTGAGGGTAGGGCAGGTCGGTCAGGGTCAGCCCGCCGACGCCGGCGTCGCGGTCTCGCACTGTTATGGCTTGCATGTCAGTCCTCCGGTCAGCTCGGCCACGCCGAGCTGATGATGCGCTCGACCGTGGTGGTGCGCCGGAAATCGGGCAGAAAGTGCTCGAGAACATCGGAGTTCACCGTTCCCGTGGTCGTGTCCGGGCGGTTCTTGAACCCGTCGAAGTAGGCGCTCAGGAACTCGTTCTTGAAATCGCCTCGTGGGTGAACGGCAAGGATCTCGGCCACCTGGTCGGTGTGCAGCTCGTCGAGGCCGAAGCCGACCACATCGGTCAGCACACCGAGATAGGTGGCCGCGATCTCCGGGCCCATCCGGTCAGGAATTCCGGGAGTCGTATGCAACGCGATGGCCGTCCACACCGTATCGGCGGCCGCGGCGGAAAAACCGCGCTCGAGCAGAAACTTGCGTGCGTGGTCGGCCCCGTCGACCTCGAAACGCTGTTCCGCATCGGAGAACGGCGTGGCAAGACCGGTGTCGTGGAACATCGCAGCCAGGTAGAGGAGTTCGGGATCGGGTTTCACGCCGAGCCGGTGGGCGTGCAGTTGGCCGAAGAAGAACACCCTGCGGGAGTGGTGATAGATCAGCGGGCTGGTCGTCTCCAAGAGAAAACGCGCGGATTCGGCGACCGCCGCGGTCTCGGGAACCTCCACACCTGCGATGAGTTCTGACATGACGACCGCCCCTTTCTGCATGTGATCGTCGGACTGCGTGTGTCATCCATGATCACCGTCACCACGCGTTGTGCGCCGCCGTCGTCCGGCCACGAATCCCTCACATTCGGACGCGTCGGAAAGCGAGCTAGGCGAGGCTTCAGCCCCCCGGCGCCTGATCGAACGGTGATAGGTCGCGGTTGCAGCCGGTACCTGCGGGCGGCAGGACGCCGGAGAACAGGTATTCGCGTTTGACGCGCTCTGCGCAGGTGCTCGCGACATACATGCTGGTATGTCCCGAGCCTTCCGTTACCACCACTTGGGCGTCAAACAATTGCGCTGCACCCTGATATGCGCCCTCCAACGGAGTGGCGGGGTCATTTCTCGTGTTCAGCACCAGAATTGGCGCGGAAGTGCGTCGGTTCCATGGGCCTGTGTAACGGTCGGCGTCGTGGCCTTGCCAGAACGCGCACGGCATCACGTCGAAGACAGAGATGCGACCGAAGTCCGGTGACGCCGAGTCGGCCGCCAATGCTGCTCGGCTGTAAGCGGCGAGCTTGGTCGGCACAGTGCTGTCGCTGCACTGGATCGCGTCGTACGCTTCTTCACGATTGGCCAAATACAACTTGTCTACGTCGGTTGGGGGCGGGTCACTGCCCGTGATCGCATCGATCAGTTCCGGCGCCGCGGTACCTGTTTCGGAAAACTGTTGCAGCAGCTCGGCAAGCTGAGGGTAAGTGGTGGGCTTCGCGAGCGTTGCGACAACCATCTCCGGGTAGGTCCACGGGCGGCCGTAAACCACAACAGGTGACGTGCGCGAACGTTCGGCCAGCGCCGCCCATTTTGCCCTGGGATCTCCTTCGGAGAACGCGCAGCGCTGACCGGCCGCCGAACAGTCCCGCAAGAATCCCTCGAACGCCGCGGCCGTGCCGGTAGCGATATCTTGCCGGGTATTGAGCGGCACCGTTGTTCCTTCTGAGCCGTGACCGTCGGTGTTGCCTTCGAAGTCGATTGATCCGTCCAACACCATCGCACGCACGCGCCCCGGAAAGAGGTTGGCGTAGATCGCGCCCAGCTGGCTGCCGTACGAAATGCCGTGATACGTCAATGACGCATCACCCACGGCCCGGCGCAACAACTCGAGATCGCGTGCTGTGTTGGCGGACGAGGCATGGTTCAGGATCGGGCCGGCCTGCTGCTCGCAGCGATCGGCGAACTCCTTTGCCCAAGCGAAGAGTGCCTGCTCTCCGCGAGCATCCATGGGCAGGCCCGGACTCGGTACAAGAAACTGCCATTGTTCGGCCGCGTCGGGAAAACAGCGACTCGCGGCGCTGCGCGCCACCCCTCGCTGATCCCAAGAAACGAGATCGAATCGCGATCGCAGCTCCTCGGAGAACAGCCACGGCCACCGCGCACGTCCGCGCAGCCGATCAACGCCGGACTGACCGGGACCCCCAAAATTGATGAATAGCGTTCCGATTCTGTTTTGTGGATCGGTCGCGGGAAGCTTGATCACCGCTAGCTCAATCTGCTCATCGCCTGGCCGGTTGTAGTCCAACGGGACTTCCGCTGTTGCGCAAAGGAATCCGTCATCGCAGTCAGCCCAGCCCAAAGTGGGCGTATCCGCCGCTGCGGCTAGCTGATCGACGTAGGGGTCGGCCGCGCCGGTATCAGCGATCGCCGGCGGACACGCCAACGAACCAGCACCGAGCACGATCACCAAAGCCACGAACGCAAGGTGACGCAGATGCACGGTCATCACGTCATTTCCTTGGCTCCGGCATTGGCCTGGTGCCGCAGCAGCACAATCGAGGCGATGCTGATGGCAGCCAGCACGTCGATGTAGCCGGCCACCGACCAGCTGGTGCCGGTGGCCGACAGCAAGGATGCGGTGATGAACGGGGCGAGGCCACCGCCGAACACGGTCCCGACCTGATATCCCAGTGACGCCCCGGAGTAGCGCACTTCGGTGGGGAACAGTTCGGCGTAGAGCGCGACTTGTGGCCCGAACATCATCGAGTGCCCGACGAAGCAGACAACGAGCGCAAGCAACATAAGCCACAGGTTGGCCGTGTCGATGAGGCCGAACATCGGCCATGCCCATATCGCCACACCGAGAGCACCGATCAGAAACAGACGTGGCCGGCCGTACCGATCGCTGAGGTGAGCGAAGTACGGGATACAGACCAGGGGGCAGACGCACGCGGCGAGAATGACGCCAAGGACCGCACCCTGGCTCAGCTCGAGAGTCTGGACCCCGTAGTTCAGCACGCCCGAAACGATGATGAACGCGACGGCATTCGGCAGCACGAAAGCACCACCGGCGAGAAGAATCGTTCGCCAGTGAGACTTGATCACAGCCGCGATCGGCGCAGAGTCGGCTCGCGCCGATCCGGTCTCGAGTGACGCACGCTCCTCCTGGAGGCGGCGGAACGTCGGGGTGTCTTCGATCGCGCGGTGGATATACAGGCCGATCGCGACCATCACGATTCCGCTAAGAAAGGGAATGCGCCATCCCCACGACATCATCTGCTGATCTGTGAAGGCAAGCGACAGAACCAGATAGCTCGACAGCCCGCCGATGAGTCCCAGCTGCGCCCCGAACTGAACGAAGCTACCGAAGAACCCTCGACGACTTGGCGGGGAGTTCTCCGTCAGCAGCAGGGACGCACCGCCCCACTGGCCGCCGAGAGCGAAGCCCTGCAGGATTCGCAGGGCAATCAGGATGATCGGCGCCGCCCAACCGATGGCAGCTGCGGTCGGCAGGAGACCGATGACAAACGTGCTCACTCCCATGAGAAGGTTTGACGCCACGAGAACAGGTTTACGGCCGTATTTGTCGCCGTAGTGCCCCGCGACTGCTCCACCGAGGGGGCGGGCCACGAAGCCAACGGCGAACGTCGCAAACGAGGCAAGAGTGGCACTCGTCCCGCTCAGTTCCGAAAAGAACAGGGGGCCAAGGAAGATGGCCGAAGCGGTCGCAAAGACAAAGAAATCGAAGTACTCAACGGCCTGCGCGAGAATTGCGACGATAACCACCCGTCGCTCGGGGCCCGTGCCTTCGTTGCGGAGGTCCACGTCACCGTGACGCGGGTTGGGGTCCGCCGATGTGCGCGCAATTTCTGTCATTTTCGTGAACGGCGGCTACGTGTCGACGGCGGTCAGCGACGCATCGGATTTCTTGCGAATCGCGACAATTCCTCCGCCGATCACCAGCGCCATTCCCAGGACGACGAAAAGCGTCGGCGCCCGGTCCCAGATGACCCAGTCGATCAGTGCGGTGAAAACGATGACCGTGTAGATGAAGGGACCCACCTTGACCGCCGACGCGTAGCGATATGCGAAGACGATGAGAACCTGACCCACGAGCAGTGTCAACGCGATGCCGATGAGGTAGATCGACGCCCGCGCTCCGAACGGCTTCCAATCGATCAAGGCGAACGGAGCGACCAACAGGGTGGAGAAAAGAAAGTAGTAGAAGAGGATTCGGGGCATTGGCTCGGTTGCTCCCAGCCAGCCGACGGACATGAGCGCGACAGCGAGAAAGAACGCGCCGGCCAATGCGTAGACGGCACCGATGTTGAAGTCCGCATGGTGGGGCTGCAGGACGAAGACCACACCGATGAAACCGATCGCCGCGCCGACCCATGTTGCGGTAGCGGCGCGGTGGCGGAACACCACCCACGCGATCACGGGCATCCACAGCGGAGCACTGAACGTCAGCAGGATCGCGTTCGTCAGCGGCATCAGCGTGATGGCGACGAACAGCGCATACCAGGCAGCGGTTCCAGTCGCAGCCCGCAGGATATGCAAACCGATCTTGTCGGTTCGAAGCGAAGCCCAGCCGCGATGGAGGGTGATCGGGACGAAGATCAGAAGGCAGATCAAATTCTGGAACAGCAGCACGACCGCTGTCGACGTGAGTTCCTCGGTTGCTTTCACCAGAGCGCTCATCACCGCGGTGCAGAAGAACGACAGGGAGCTCAGGGCGGCGCCGAACGCCAGGTTTTCCGGCATCTGACCTGCGCCGATGCTTGGCATCTGCGCCTCCCCCATCGACTGATCGTTGTGAGCACCGCCCGGTTGCGAACCTTGCTGTCGGCGCTTTCACCAGCCTCTACGTGCAGCGTAACTGTCGAGACCGACAATTATGTGTGTTTGCCACACGATTCGCGTCATCCGATTGTCGCGCCGAGTTCGCAACCCGCCGCCACCTGTCATTCCAGGACTAAAGGCGTGGTGATCAGGCTGCTCCAGAGTTGGGACATCGGACGGACGCCGTGCTGATTGACCGTCTAACCGCCCGTGCGAAGCGGGCAGTCGCTACCCAGCTGACGGCGTCGACCACACCTTGTCGACACTGATCTTCAACCGCGTGCTGAACGCGGCGAGATACTCGTCGCCCATCCCGATGCTTACGGCGTAGTCGTGGTACTTGGCCTGATATTGCTCGTCCGCGAGCGAATCGGCCCCGACCGCGTCGACCCTGGCCGTACCGGCGACCACGACGGTGCCTCTACCGTTGCCATCGGAATCCAGATTCAGGCTGACCTGCGGGCGGGCGTTGATATGCGCGATCTTTGCGGCTTTCGGCATCGAATACACGGTCACCTCCTTGCCGTCGAAGAAGAACCACACGAGCCGGGGTACAGGCTGGCCGGATTTAGCCACGGTGGTCAACCACACGTAGCGATCCGATTCAAGCCTGCGGGAAACCTCTTGCGCCAGTTCGACTGTCATGATTGCGAATGTAGTCCTAACCAGTGCTGTTCGGTCCCGATCGTGCTGTCGTCGTCGGGGCCGGTGTTTGCCACCCGAATGGCGTCATCCGATCGTCGCGCCGACGAGGTGGCCGATACCGAACGTGATCGCCATGGCCAGCGCGCCGCCCACGGTCACGCGCAGGATCGGGCGTAGAGGTTTCGCGCCGCCGAGGCGGGCCGCCACCCAGCCGGTGATCGCCAGCGCGAGCAGTACGGCGGCAACGGTGACCGCGATGCGCATCGACGCGGGCGGAAGAAGAATCGCGATCAGCGGCAGCAGTGCGCCGATCGTAAACGACACGGCCGACGAGATGGCGGCCAGCCACGGATTGGTCAGTTGCTCCGGATCAAGACGCAGTTCGAGTTCCGCATGGGCGGCGAGCGGATCGTGAGCGGTCAGTTCCGTGGCGGCTTGGCGCGCGGTCTCCGCGGAGAGACCTCTTGCCTCGTAAAGCGCCGCGAGCTCGTCTAATTCAGCGTCGGGCTGCAGCTTCAGCTCTTGGGTTTCTGTGTCGAGCAGTGCCCGTTCGGTATCGCGTTGTGTGCTGACAGAGACGTATTCACCGACCGCCATCGACAGCGCGCCAGCCGCCAGACCTGCAATGCCGGCGGTGAGCACCGGGCCCCGTTCGACGGTGGCCGCGGCGACACCGATGACAATGCCAGCCGTTGACACGATCCCGTCGTTGGCGCCCAGGACTGCCGCGCGCAGCCAGTTGAGTTTGTTGGCAACAGAGCCGTGGTGTGGCTGCGCGTTCGAGGTGTTGGGCGCGCCCGGTCCCGGTGTTGCTGTCATGGTTTGAGGTTAGTCCGACCGCTGACGCTGGCGATGATTTCCCGCAAAGCGACTTTCCGATTCGACAAGGCGGTTTACCCTCAGAGCTAACGCCTATGAAGATGATATGTCGCGAATATTCCTAAGCCATTCAAGTCTCGACTCCCGCGAGGCGTTGGCGCTCAAACGCTGGCTCGTGGGACAAGAGCCGCCGCTGGCGACCGACATCTTCCTCGACATCGATCCTGATGTGGGCCTGCGACCGGGAGAGCGATGGAAAGACAGACTGCAGCAGGCGAGCGCCAAGTGTGAAGCCGTGGTCTGCCTCCTGTCGAGAAATTGGGAGGCGTCCCACGAGTGCAGGACCGAATACCGCGTCGCCGAAAACCTGAACAAGCAGATATTGTGTGCCCGCCTCGAGCCCTCGGCCGGTGACGACCTGACGTCGGAGTGGCAGCGGTGCGACCTCTTCGGCGAGAGCGACATGACCTCGATCGATGTCGGCGCCGGACCACCGGTCATGTTCGCCACGGGTGGGCTGTACCGGTTACGAGACGCCATTCGCGGGACCGGCATCAGCGCGCATTCGTTCGTATGGCCACCTCCTGACGACGTCGGTCGGGCACCATATCGCGGTTGGGAGCCGTTCGAACAAGTGGACGCCGCAGTATTTTTCGGCCGGGACGCGCCGATCGTGCACGGCCTGGACGAACTCCGCGGCATGAGGCTGGCCGAGACGAAGTCGCTGTTCGTGGTGTTGGGTCCGTCGGGAACAGGTAAGTCGTCGTTTCTTCGCGCGGGTTTACTGCCGCGGTTGGCACGCGAAGATCGTCGTTTCACGCTGTTGGGTGTCGTGCGGCCGGGCCGCAACGCGCTCACAGGAGATGCCGGCCTGGCTGCGGCCATTTGGCATGCTCGCGACAAGCTGGGCATATCGGCACCAAGCCTCGGTGAAATCAAGTCCGCGTGCACGGACGACATCGAGCGACTTCGCGAGTTGCTGATCGAGGTACAGAAGGCGGCGGCGGACCGGCTACCGGATCCGGTTCACGGCGATGAGAAACCGATCCCTCCGACGCTGATTCTGCCACTGGACCAAGCCGAGGAACTGTTCTCCGCAGACGCCGGAGCTCAAGGCGCGCAGCTGATGTCGTTGATTCGACGATTGACGGTGCGAACGGATCTGCAACCGCTGAGCCTCATCGTGGTGGCGACCATTCGAACCGACCGATATGAGGTCATGCAGACCCACCCGGAACTGGTCGGCGTCGAGTCGAGGGTGTTCGACGACCTCAAGCCAATGCCGCCGACCCAGTTCAAGGAGGTGATCACCGGCCCGGCTGCTCGTGCAAGCGAAGGGGGTCGTCGCCTCGCCATCTCACCTGACTTGGTGGAGAGACTTCTCGTTGACGCCGCCGAGGGCGCCGACACACTGCCAATGCTGTCGCTGACATTGGCGCGGCTGTACGCCGACTACGGCTCGACCGGTGAGTTGACGGTTCAGCAGTACGACGCGATGGGTGGGATGCGCCGCATCGTCGAGACCGAGATCAACGAGGTCCTCGCCACTGATTCCGACCAACGCAGCCGCCAACTCGATTGTCTGCGCACGGCTTTCATTCCGTGGCTCGCCACGGTCAATCCACACAATGATCAGCCGATGCGTCGGGTGGCTCGCTATGAAGACCTGCCCGAGGAAAGCAGACCCCTGATCGACGCTCTGGTGGCCAAGCGGCTGCTACTGAAGGACCAGCGCGACGGCCAAGTCGTGGTCGAGGTCGCCCTGGAAAGCCTGCTGCGCCAGTGGGATGAGTTGGCAGGCTGGCTTCGCGAGCAACGCCAGGAGCTGCAGGTCGCCGATGATGTCGAGCGAGCCGACACGGCGTGGCGAAGCAACGGCAAGGATCCGGCGTGGCTTCTCGCAGGGTCGCGGTTGGCGGATGCCGAAAACGTAGTCAGCTCAGCTACATTCACGCAGCGGATGAATCCCGTTCGTGAATACCTCGACGCTTCTCGACAAAGCGAGAACGAGCGAGTCGCCGCGGAGGAGGAACGTCGGCATGCCGAATTACGCAATGCGCAAGAACGGCAAGCACAGGCCGAAGCGCACGCAATCGATCTTCGCAAGCGGTCGCGGATCTTGCGTGCCGTTGTTGCGATTACCGCGGCAGTCGCCGTGGTTGCCGTCGTTGGGCTCGTCTATGCCGTCAGCGCCCGCCATCAGGCGCAAGACCGATTCCGCCAGGCGACTAGTGTGCGGCTGGCCTCCGACGCCGACAGCATGTTGAACGGCAGCAGGCCGGGCAGTGATGCAAGGGCTTTGCTGGAGCTACTTGCCGCGAACGCGCTCTCCCCGAATACATTTGACCAGAACATGTACTCCGTCGGTGTCGATACATTCAACACCCTCAAGCTGATCGACCCAGGGATGGGGGTCTTTGGTGCCATCTTCAGCCCTGATGGCCGCCGCTTCGTGACAGGAGGCGATAACGGAACGTTGCGCTTGTATGACGCTCAGACGGGCCTTCAGCTGGGTCCGGACTTGGTCGGACACACCAAATGGATCGATGGTGCCACGTTCAGTCCCGACGGTCACAAAATCGCTTCCGTCAGTGACGATTTCACCGTACGGCTGTGGAACGCCGACACGGGCCAACCCATCGGCCAACCGATGATGGGCCATCAAGACCAGGTGTGGGCGGTATCGTTCAGCCCGGACGGGCACATGCTCGCGTCCGGCAGCGTGGACCATACCGTGCGGCTGTGGAACGCCGACACCGCCATGCCCATCGGCCAACCGCTGAGACACCCAGACAGGGTCATCAGCGTGGAGTTCAGTCCCGACGGGCGACACATCGTCACGGGGAATGCCGACGGAACGCTGAGGTTATGGGACGTCAGGACCGGGCAGCAGTCCGGGCCTTCGCTAATTGGCCACACCGGCGAAGTGATCGATGTCGCGTTCAGCCCAGACGGCCGCAGGATCGCGTCCGCGGGCGGCGACGGGGATGTGCGTTTGTGGGACGCCGAAACCGGGCTGCCGATCGGCGAGCCCCTTACCGCCCGCGGGAGCCGCGTGCTCAGCGTGGCATTCAGCCCCGACGGTCACCGGCTTGCCTCCGGCAGTGGTGACGGTGCGGTGCGGCTGTGGGACCCCGACACTCGACAGTTGCTTGGTGCGCCTATGAAGGGCCAGAAGGGTGGAGTGTGGACCCTATCGTTCAGCCCCGATGGAACCCGCCTGCTGTCGGGATCGCAGGACGGGACGATCCGGTTGTGGGATGTCGGCATACGTCGGCCGCTCATCGGCCATATCGGGGGCGTGTCCAGTGTGGCGGTGAGCCCCGACGGAAAGCGCATCGCGTCGGCGGGTGCCGACGGCACGGTGCGGATGTGGGACGCCGACAACGGCCGCCCGATCGGCAAGCCGCTTGTCGACAGCGACAAGCCGTTGTCCAGCGCCGTGTTCAGCCCGGATGGAAAGCGTCTCGCCGTCGCCGGCGCCGACGGCATGGTGCGGATGTGGGATGCAAACGCGGGCACGCTTGTTGGTGATCCGATCAATCCCGGGCAGGGGCCACTGACGAGCCTGGCGTTCAGTCCCGATGGCCGCCGTTTGGCCATCGGCGGTGGAGACACGTCGATCGGCGTGGCGAATGACCATGATGGCACCGTCCGGTTGTGGGATGTCAAAGCGTTCCGTCCCGTCGGACAGCCATGGCAACACGGCGAACGTGTAAACAGTGTTGCGTTCAGTCCTGACGGTAATCGCATCGTCTCCGGCGGCAACGAGGGCGACAACACCGGCTCCGTGAGGTTGTGGGACGCCAACACGGGTCGATTGGTTGCGGCAACCACGATCGGCGAGGCGCAGAGGATTGTATGGGCAGTGACGTTCAGCCCGGACGGGCGTCGCGTGGCGGCCGCCGGTGTCGACGGTTTCATCGAAATTTTGGATGCCGACGGGCTCGACATGATCGGTCAGCCGATGAAAGGCCATGAGGACAGGGTCGTTTCCTTGGCGTACAGCCCGGACGGCCGCACAATCGCTTCCGCGAGCCGCGACGAAACTGTCCGTTTGTGGGACGTCGAGTCCGGCCAGCAGGTAGGTGATGCCTTGACCGCGCACACCGACAACGTGGACAGCGTGGTGTTCAGTCCCGACGGGCAGCGCATCGTTTCCGGCAGCACCGACGGTACTGTGCGGGTCTGGCCGACCACCGCAAGTTCAAAAGATCTGTGCGACAAGCTCACTGCGAATATGAGCTACCATCAGTGGGACGAATGGGTGTCGCCCGACATCGACTACATCGAGCTCTGCCCCGATCTGCCAATGCCTCCGGACTAGATATGTCGCGAATTTTCTTGAGTCATTCGAGTCTCGATGCGCGCGAAGCGTTGGCCTTGAAGCGCTGGCTGGTGGATCAGGATCCTCCGCTGGCGACTGACATTTTCCTTGACATCGATCCCGAGGTGGGCCTGCGGCCGGGAGAGCGATGGAAAGACCGGCTGCAGCAGGCGAGCGCGAAATGTGAAGCGGTGGTCTGCCTGCTTTCACGTAAGTGGGAAGCGTCCCATGAGTGCAAGACCGAATACCGGGTCGCGGAGAATCTGAATAAGCAGATTTTGTGTGCCCGCCTCGAGCCGTCGGCCGGTGATGACTTGACCTCGGAGTGGCAGCGGTGCGACCTGTTCGGTGAGAGCGACATGACCTCGATCGATGTCGGCGGCGGACCACCGGTCATGTTCGCCACGGGTGGGTTGTACCGGTTACGAGACGCGATCCGCGGGACCGGCATTAGCGCGCATTCGTTCGTATGGCCGCCGCCCGACGACGTGGATCGGGCTCCGTATCGCGGGTGGGAGCCGTTCGAACAAGTGGACGCCGCGGTGTTCTTCGGCCGGGATGCGCCGATCGTGCACGGCCTGGATGAGCTCCGCGGCATGAGGGCGGCCGAGACGAAGTCGCTGTTCGTGGTGTTGGGTCCGTCGGGAACAGGTAAGTCGTCGTTTCTTCGCGCAGGTTTATTGCCGCGGTTGGCACGCGAAGATCGTCGTTTCACGCTGTTGGGTGTCGTGCGGCCGGGTCGCAACGCACTGACAGGGGATACCGGCCTGGCAGCGGCCATTTGGCATGCTCGAGACAAGCTGGGCTTATCGGCACCAAGCCTCGGCGAAATCAAGTCCGCGTGCAGCGATGACGTCGAGCGAGTCCGCGAATTGCTGGTCGAGGTCCAGCAGAAGGCGACCGATCGGTTACCGGATCCGGCAAGCGGCGATGAAAGGCCCGCCCCTCCGACGTTGATACTGCCGTTGGACCAGGCCGAGGAGTTGTTCTCCGCCGACGCCGGAGCTCAAGGGGCGGAGCTGATGTCGTTGATTCGGCGGCTGACGGTGCGAACGGATCTGCAACCGCTGAGCCTGATCGTGGTGGCCACCATTCGGACCGACCGGTATGAGGTCATGCAGACCCATCCCGAACTGGCCGGCGTGGAGTCGAGGGTTTTCGATGACCTCAAGCCCATGCCGCCGACCCAGTTCAAGGAGGTGATTATTGGCCCGGCGGCTCGTGCCAGCGAGGGCGGCCGGCGTCTGGCGATTTCACCAGATTTGGTGGAGAGACTCCTTGTTGATGCCGCCGAGGGCGCCGACACACTGCCGATGTTGTCGCTGACGTTGGCGCGACTGTATGCCGACTACGGCTCCACGGGTGAGTTGACCGTCGAGCAGTACGAGGCGATGGGCGGGATGCGCCGTGTCGTGGAGACGGAGATCAATGAGATCCTCGCCGCCGATCCCGATCAACGCCGCCACCAACTCGACTGTCTGCGGGCGGCTTTCATTCCGTGGCTGGCCACCGTGAACCCCCATAATGAACAGCCGTTGCGTCGGATGGCCCGCTATGAGGACCTGCCGCAGGAAAGCAGACCACTGATCGACGCACTGGTCGCCAAGCGGCTGTTGGTCAAGGACCAGCGCGACGGCCAGGTCGTTGTCGAGGTCGCCCTGGAAAGCCTGCTGCGCCAATGGGATGAGTTGGCGGACTGGCTTCGCGAGCAACGCCACGAACTTCAGGTCGCCGATGACGTCGAACGTGCCGATACCGCGTGGAAAAGCAACAACAAGGATTCGGCGTGGCTGCTCGCCGGTTCTCGTCTTGCCGACGCCGAGAAAGTGGTGAGCTCTCCCACTTTCACACAACGGATGAATCCCGTTCGCGAATACCTCGACGCTTCTCGACAAAGCGAAAACGATCGGGTCGCCGCGGAGGAAGAACGCCGGCACGCCGAGTTACGTAACGCGCAAGAACGGCAAGCACAAGCCGAAGCGCACGCGACCGACTTACGCAAGCACGCGACGGACTTACGCAAGCGATCGCGGATCCTGCGTGCCGTCGTGGCGATTACCGCGGCAGTCGCCGTGGTTGCCGTCGTCGGACTGGTCTACGCCATCAGCGCTCGCCATCAGGCGCAAGACCGATTCCGCCAAGCGACCAGTGTTCGGCTGGCCTCCGATGCGGACGGCATATTGAATGGCAACAGGCCGGGCAGTGATGCCAGGGCCATACAAGAGCTGCTTGCCGCGAACGCGCTCTCTCCAAACACATTTGAGCAACAGCTGTACTCAGCGGCGGTCGAGACCTTCAGCACCCTCAAGCTCATCGACACCTCGGCGGGATCCTTCGGCGGTGCCCTCAGCCCTGGTGCCGCCTTCAGCCCTCGCGGTGACCGGTTCGTGACTGCAGGCGATCACGGAACATTGCGCATGTGGGACACTCAGACCGGCCAACAGGTAGGCAAAGACTTTACCGGACACACCGAATGGGTTAACGACTCTGTGTTCAGTCCCGACGGTCACCGGCTCGCGACCACGAGCGACGATCGCACCGTACGGCTATGGAACGCGGACACCGGGGAACCGATCGGTCCGCCAATGAAGGGCCATCAAGACGAGGTGTGGGGGGTGGCGTTCAGCCCCGACGGGCTCATGATCGCCACCGGCAGCGTCGACACCGACTTGCGGCTGTGGAATGCGAAAACCGGCCAACCCATCGGCCAACCAATTGACCATCCAGCCGAGATTGTCTGCGTGGAATTCAGCCCCGACGGACGGCGCGTCGTCACTGGCGGTTACGACGGGGCTGTACGGATTTGGGACGTTAGCACCGGGCAGCAGATCGGTCCTCCACACAGAGTCCACGAGGATGACACGACGGAAATCATCATGGACGTGGCGTTCAGCCCCGACGGCCGCAGACTCGCTTCGGCGAGCGCCGACGGAGACGTGCAGATATGGGACGGGCAAACCGGTGAGGCGATCGGCGAGCCCTTGACCGGTCACGGGACCCAGGTGATGAGCGTGGCGTTCAGTCCCGACGGCCACCGGCTTGCCGACGGAGGTAATGACGGTGCGGTGCGACTGTGGGACGTCGACACCCGGCAGTTGCTCGGTGCCCCCATGCTGGGCCACAAGAGCGCGGTGTTTGCTTTGTCGTTCAATCCCGACGGAACCCACCTCCTCTCGGGATCGCAGGACGGGACGATCCGATTGTGGGATGTCGGCATACGTCGGCCGCTCATCGGCCACATCGGAGCAGTGTCCAGTGTGGCGGTGAGCCCAGACGGGAAGCGCATCGCGTCGGCGGGTGCCGATGGCACGGTGCGGATGTGGGACGCCGACAACGGCCGCCCGATCGGCAAGCCGCTCGTGGCCAGCGACAAGCCGCTGTCCAGTGTCGCGTTCAGCCCGGACGGACGGCGTCTCGCCACCGCCGGCGCCGATGGCACGGTTCGGATGTGGGACGCGAACACCGGCACGCTCGTTGGCGCCCCGATCAATCCAAAGCAGGGGCCACTGACGAGCGTGGCGTTCAGTCCCGATGGACGCCGTTTGGCCATTGGCGGTGGAGACACGTCGATTGCGGTATCGAGCGACCACGACGGCACCGTCCGGTTGTGGGATGTCGAAATGGGCCGTCCCATCGGCGAGCCGTGGAAACACGGCGAAATGGTACACAGTGTTGCGTTCAGCCCTGACGGCAAACACATCGTGTCCGGCGGCATGGAGAGCGGCTATAACGGCACGGTGAGATTGTGGGACGCCAACACAGGCCAATTGATACGGGCAGTCCCCATCGGCGGCGCGGATGTCGTCGTGTTCGCAGTGTCCTACCGCCCCGACGGGCGCAGCATCGCGGCCGCGGGTGCCGACGGCGTCATTCAGCGGTTGGATGCGAGCACTCTCGACAGAGTCGGCGAGCCACTGCAAGCCCATGAGGACACGGTCGTTGCGTTGGCGTACAGCCCGGACAGCCGCACAATCGCGTCCGCCAGTCTCGACGAAACCATCCGGGTGTGGGACGTCGAGTCCGGCCAGCAGGCAGCTAATGCGTTGATGGGCCACACCGACGACGTGAACAGTGTTGTGTACAGCCCCGATGGGCAGCGCATTGTTTCGGGCAGCACGGACGGTACGGTCCGGGTCTGGCCCGCCGTTGCAGGTCCAAAAGAGTTGTGCGACAAGTTGACTGCAAATATGAGTCACAAGCAGTGGAACGAGTGGGTGTCGCCCGACATCGACTACATCAAGGTCTGCCCTGATCTGCCAATGTCTCCGGATTAGCGAGGAAAGCAGCCATGGCCGAATTGCAGGCCGGCGACACCGGTCAAGGCCTCACGCGCAGGCGTTTTATCGGCGCGGCCGCCTCGAGCGTCGCACTGCTGGCCGTGGCCCCCACCGCGTGCGCGTTCAACAGTTCCGATGATGGAACGCTTGGCACCGCGGTGATCGGCGGTGGCATCGCGGGACTCTACGCGGCTTGGCGCCTCGCCGACGGCGGGGATCCGCCTGATCAGATCGCAGTTTTCGAGGCGACCGATCGAATCGGGGGCCGGCTCATGAGTGTGAGCATGCCCGGCACAAACGGTCTCGTGGCGGAGTTCGGTGGCATGCGCTTCCTTACGAGCCAACGGATCATCTCCTCGCTGGTGCAACATCTCGGGTTCGACGTTCGACCGTTTCCGATGGGTGGCCCGGAAAATCTCGCCTTCCTTCGAGGCAAGCACTTTACCAACGCCGACTATGCGCGCCCGGGCGCAATTCCCTACGCGCTGAACAACAACGAGGCCGGTGACGATCCCACCGGGCTGATGGTCAGAGCGATTCGCGATCTCGTTCCCGACGCAGAGAAGCTCGACGCTGAAAAGTGGAAAACCGTCAAGCGACAACTGACGCTCGACGGATTACCCCTCAGTGACTGGGGCTTCTTGGAATTCTTGAACCGCTATCTGTCGTACGAGGCGGTGATGCTGGTCGACGATGGCGGCGGTTACTGCTCGATCCCGCGCGAATGGAATGCGGCAGAGGCGTTGCCGTGGCTTCTCGCCGACTTCGCGAACGACCCCGAGTACAAGACTCTCGTCAATGGAATGGCAACACTTCCCGAACAGCTTGCCGCCGCGTTGCAACGCAATGGCACCGCAGTGAACCGAGGGCATCGTCTCGAGTCACTCCACGTCGCGCGCGAACCTGGTGACTTGCACGAGCTCGTCTTCGCAACCGCGGACGGGAACCGCAGCGTGAAAGCTCGGCGCGTGATCCTCGCGATGCCGCAGCAAGCGATCGAACGTATCCCCCACTGCCCCGCCCTGAAGGCGCCCGCTACGGCGAGCGTGTTGGCGACTGTTACGGCTAGGCCGCTGGCAAAAGCTTTCGTCGCTCATCCCGAGCCGTGGTGGCGCACACTCGGGTTGTCAAGCGGCCGCGCAGTGACCGATCTGCCTGCGCGGCAGCTTTATTATTTCGGCACGGAGCCGGGCCGCGCGGCCGGATCGTCTGGAGCCGCGACGATGGCCTACTTCGACGAGCCGGCGGTCGACTTCTGGTCTGGTTTGCGCAACATGGAGCAATCAAACGCCACCGGCTTGACCATGCTCGATCCGAAAGGGCCGATGGCAACTGAGCTGGCCCGCCAAATTGTCACTGTGCACGACCTGAAGGAGACGCCGGCGATCTTGTCTGCCGGTTTCATCGACTGGGGTAGCGAGCCGTATGTGTCCGGCTGGCACACGTGGAAGCAGGGCGTGAAGAGCTGGGAAGTCATGCCCGCGGTGCGGACGCCGTTACCGGGCACAGCTTTGCACATCGTGGGTGAAGCGTGGTCGACCGATCAAGGCTGGGTCGAGGGAGCCTTTCAAACCGTAGAAGCGCTGCTCGTCGACGATTTGAAGCTCGCACCGCCGACGTGGATCCGGTGAGACGCGGCTCAGTGACTCGCCTACCGATCATCACCGATAAGGGCCGGATATCCGACATGGCTTGAGCCCGTGGCGGATCGGATGGCTTTGAGGTCGACCAAGGCGAGCGCGTCAGGGATCTGACGCACCGCGTCGCGATCGAGGTCGGCGATGTCTTGCGGCAGCTCGTCGAACGGAACCAGATAAGGCGTGGTCTTCTGCCCGACGTCTTTGGGTCCCTGCCGCCACCCGGACTTCAGCCGTTCAGTCACCCAACGCTTGTGCTCGGCGATCGCGAGCATCTCGAACTCCTCATCGGTGAACTCGAATGCTGGTGCACGAATGTCGTGCAGCGGAACGATGGCGCAGCCGATGCTGCGCAGCTTGACTGGCATGTCGCGGGCCTGAGCTCGATTGGACTCCTTGCGCGACTCGTCCAGTTCGGACCACGACGGCGCCTCTTTGCCTGCGGCGAGTTGTCCTGCGCACCAACGACGGTGGATGGCGACCGCGATCCTCTCGAATGAGCCGCCCGCGGCGAGTTCGGCCGTGCACGTGCGTTCCAGAGCCGGGAACACCTTGACGTTCACCAGCTCGCCACTGTCCGCGGCGTCGGTGAGGAGCCGGGCTACCCCGTCCGTCCGCGCCAACACGACGACCATCGGGACCTTCGAATCGAGGTAGTGGCGCAACGTGAGCGCGGCCTCGATCGCGTCTTCGTCAAGATATGCGCTCACGTAGGCGCACGTGATCGGGGGCGCTCCCGCATCGGCTTGCACTGCGTCCAGTCGGTGCAGAGTCACGGACCGAGAAAGAAGATTCAACGAACCGGCACACCGACTCGAGGGCCGGGTACTGGTCGAGAAGCCCTCGAACGCGTTCGTCGGCTCCGTCGTCCACTACCGTCACCCACAGCGGGACGTCGTCGGTTCTGTCTGTAAACCAGCTCCACGCCGCGTGTTTGACCAGCCATGTTCCCAATGCATCAAGGCGACTGACGAGGACGTGCGGCCGGCCGTTCCCGGCCTCGATCGAGAATTCGTCGAGGCACAACTGCGCACTGATCTCGTCGATGTTGAAGAAGTCCAGTGACGATGGTGCGCCGTCCGAAGAGTTGGCCTCCTGCACTCGCAACAACCGGCACAGCTCCGGGTTACCGATTCGAGCCAGACATCGCAGCGGACTGACTTCGACGGCCGGTCGGCAAGTCGCCGCGCGACGGCGACGATCTCGGTGTTCACCGCATCCTTCGGGCACACCGCGAGAAGTTGTGCCGCACGCTGCACCCCGGCCGCCCGCAGCGTGCTCTTCCAACCGCGCGTCGCCCACTACGAACGGGCTGTGCCAACTCCGACGCACTTCTAAGGAGCGGGTTCGCGGAGTCCAGTTCGACGACGACTACCTGATGGCCGGCCTTTCGAAGGTGGTCCCCGAACAGACTGCCGACATAGCCCAGCCCGCAGATGACGACGTGATCCGCGCATCAGCGGGATGCGGAGCTGCTGAAACCGATCGTGAAACAACAGGGCGAGCCCGCTCAGCGCGGCGTATCCGGCCACAACCGGCGCGAGGATCCGAGCGATCTCGATTTTACGGGTAGCCCGGTCGTGCCGGGCGATCCCATCAGAGAACAACTTGACGGTGCTCGTAGGCGATGTCGGTCGCCTGCGGGGGATGTTTGATCGCGCCCTCGGCGTACAACTCGTTCAGGTATGTCCGTATATCCCACCCAGCCAAGCGTGAACGCGACCACGGCGGCGAAGTCCGAGCAAAGCCCATCGGAAGTCAGCGATGAAGCGTCGAAACGACCGTAGGGAGGTCATCGAGGACTGCGTGCACGTACGATGCGGCTGTCCCGGCGCGGGCCACTGCGGAGCAACGCCATAGGGCGAGCGTAACCGAAAATATGTCGCTGCAGACGGAGAAGCGCCAATGCGTTCCGAGCGTAAACCGGAACAGACACCATGGGTAACCCGGTCGCCGATCGTTACCCTTGCACGTTCATTCAGCGAATCGGGAAGTGTGTCCGATGTAGCATTCGACCGAATCGAGACCACGGGCGTGGCCAGTCGGGGACGGCTGCCGGCAGGTCGGAGAAGCGGATGAAGGATATCTTATCGGCGTCGCTGTCTTCGCGATCATATTCGGCGGCGCAATGGTTGGGATGTTCCTCGGGAAGATCCTTCCCGATCAGCACATGGGCAGACGAATCTCGCGACGCCATCAGGATCGTAATGGCCATGCTGGCAACGCTATCGGCTGTGGTGCTGGGCCTGCTCACCGGCTCCTCCATCAGCTCGCTCGGCGAGAGAAAGAGACTGAATTGCGCAGTGCGGGAGTGCAATTCATCATGCTCGATCGAACGTTAGCCGAGTATGGGCCGGAGACCGCCGAAATCCGGACACTGCCAAACAATTGCTTGCAGAAAGAATAAGCCAGATCTGGCCGGAGGAAGGCGGTGCGGTGTCGCTCACGGCACTCGGCAGCGGGGCAGGAATCATTTTGGTTCAGCGGGATTTGTTTGCCATGTCGCCGCAGACGGAGCAACAGCGGTGGCTCCGATACAACGCGTTGCAGATGACAAACGAGATAGCCGAGTCGCGATGGACGACCATCGAGCAGATCGGCAGTCAGGTTTCCTTGGGCGTTCTTCGTTGTCGTCGTGTCCTGGCTAGCGGTCATCTTCGCCAGTTTCGGGCTTTACGCACCTCGCAATGCCAGCGTGATGGCAGCGTTGCTCG
The DNA here is from genome assembly GCA_963758825.1 of uncultured Actinomycetota bacterium. Lineage (GTDB taxonomy): Bacteria > Actinomycetota > Actinomycetes > Mycobacteriales > Mycobacteriaceae > Mycobacterium. The sequence goes on from CAVWWV010000002.1 coordinate 217,058, forward strand.
ATTGCTGCGCTTGCACTTGCCGGCCCGATCTTCATGATGCTCGAAATGGATCAGCCTTACGGTGGGCTGGTCAAAATCCCCAGCACTTCGCTGCGCGTCGCGTTGGATCAATTGGGAGGAGTAAGGCTGGAGAGCGAAGTGCGTCTAGCGCGGCAGGCTTTCCGCGGCTGTGTGAGGTTTCCTGAATTGCTGATACCGCGGCGAAATGAAGGCGATACTCCGTATTACGGCTGAACGGCAACGGACCGGCACATTAGGGGGAAATATGAATATCGCACAATGCTTGGGGCAGCGGCAATCCTCGTTGCGGTGGCTACCGGCGCCCCGAGTATCGCCTGGGCCGGCGGTCCGACTACCCCAACTTCGCCCTCTGTTCCTGCTCCGGCGGCGCCCGCGGGCGAGTTGAGCGGCATCTACACCTTCACTGTGCAATCCGGGAACACAACTTCGTGGACGATCACACCATGTGGCCCAGGATGCGCCAACTGTCGCAGCGACAAATTCGTCGGCTGGTAACGCACCCTACAGCGGGCAGGCGCAGTTGGCCGGCGATCGCTGGAACATGACGGCATGCGCGACCCGATGCGCTCACGTGCGACGACAACAGCCGCGCTGCAGGGAACGACCATATATTCATGGGGCGCGGTCAACATTCGCCGGCACGGCGTTCAGCCAGGGGGCCCCGGCACGTGTGGCAGCACCGATCCCAGTGGTTTCCGCGGTCCTACTTCCGAGTTCACGTTGACGAAGGTCGGCTAAGGTTCGCAGTCCGCAACCGGTCATTCCAGAATCGATGGCGTGGTGCTCAGGCTGCTCCAGAGTCGGGACATCGGACGGACGCCGAGCTGGTTGACCACCATCTGGGCAGCCTGGCTGACTCCCTCGGTGAAGGTGGGAAAGGCGAACTGAAGATCGGCGACATCCTCGACGCGCATCCCCGCCGCCATGCAGGCCGCGACCATCTGGATCACCTCGGCCGAGTACTCACCGAATACGTGAGCGCCGACGATCTTCCGCTCTGCCGTGTCGACGATCAGCTTGCAGAACCCTTCCGGCTGGCCGTCGGCCACGGGCCGCAGCATGTCTTCATACCGGGCCACGGCGACGACGCAGTCATAGCGGGTGCGGGCCTGCTCCTCCGTGAGCCCGACGCTGCCGTACTCGGGATCGGTGAAACTGCCTGCGGGAACGATCTCATGCCCGACGCGACGGCGCGGGCCGAGCACCGCGTTCTCGGCGGCGGCACGGCCTTCGATCGTCGCGCTGCTGACGAGCATGCTGTTCCCGTCGACGTCGCCTGCCGCGAAGATGTGGGGGACGTTCGTGGCCATGAACGCGTCGACCGTCACATAGCCACGCTCGGTGACCACGCCGGCGGCGGCAGCGTCGACGAGGTCGGCGTTACCCGGCCAGCCGACGGCGAAGAACGCGGCGTCCACATCGACCACTCTGGAGTCGGCGCCGACTCGATACCGCACGCGCACACCGGGTTCGAGGCCCTCGAGTTGGTGAACTGCGGCGCTGGTGATGACTTCGATGCCGCGCCCCCGGAAAGCGTGTTCGAGCGCGACCGAGACATCGATGTCCGCGCGCGGAACGATCCGAGGCCCATATTCGACAAGCGTCACAGCACAACCGAAATCGGCCAGGATCGACGTGAGCTGGCAGCCCGTGTCGGCCGCCCCGATGACGCAGACCCGCTCGGGCAGAGCGGTCACATTGCGCACGTCCTCGTAGGTCAGGCCGAGCTCGGCCCCCGGGATGGGTAGCCGCCCCGCCTTGCCGCCGACGGCGATGATCACCCGATCCGCCGTCCACGTGCGGCCGTCGGCCGCGGCAAGGGTGTGGGCGTCGACGAAGCGGACGTCGCCGGCCTCTTCGACGAGGTCGACCCCGGCGGACCGAATGTGGTCGGCGATGCGCTTGCGCTCATGGAGGTAGGCGGCCACCCGCTGCGCGTTGGCCAGGGTGGCGGCAAGGTCGACTTCGGGCCGTGGCCCGCGCAAACCGAACGTCTCCCACGAGTTCCAGTCCCTGACAAGGCGCGCGGCCCGAGCCAGTGTTCGCACCGGCGCGGGACCGCTGTTGAAGGCGGTGCCACCGACGCGCCCCCGCTCGATCAGCGTGACCTCTGCGCCCAACTCGGCGGCCTGCAGGGCCGCCGACACTCCAGCGGGGCCGCCCCCGATAATGACAACCCGCATCTCGCCTGCTCCTTTGGGACCCTGTGCGGCCGTTGAAGCGCGAAGCCGTGGCCGCTGCCCAAAAGTAGGGCACGCTCGGTCCTGTTGGGGGCGAACGGCGTCGAACAGTCGCTACGGGTCCTGCCGGTTCGGCGTTGCCGGCTATGGCATCACCTTGCACAGTGCATCGAGGGTGCCCGCCCAAGCACTGTCCGAAGGAGCCGCGTATCCGACTACCAGTGCGTCCTGCTCCGGCAGTCGCCACCCGGAGTCCGCCTTCTCGTAGCGAAATTCCGCCATCCCGCTGACAGCCAGCCCTTCTCGGGCCGCCGACTGCACGACTGAGCGCTCGGTGCCACGCGGGAGTTCGACAACCGCTTGCAGTCCAGCGGCCATGCCGGTCACACGAATACCGGGCGCTCGCTGCGCAAGTGCGGCTACCAGCTCGTCGCGGCGGCGCCGGTAGCGCAGCCGCATCGAGCGCACATGCCGGTCGTACGCACCAGACGCGATGAACTCCGCAAGTGTCAATTGGTCGAGCGTGCTTGACCATTCGACGTACCCTTTGGCCGCCACGATGTCGGGCACCAGTCCCTCGGGCACCACCATCCAGGCGAGTCGGAGACCCGGCGCCAGAGACTTACTTGCCGAGCCGAAGTACACCACTCTCTCCGGGTCAAGCCCCTGTAGCGCCCCTACCGGCTGGCGGTCGTATCTGAACTCCCCGTCATAGTCGTCCTCCAAGATCAGCCCGCCGGTGGCACGCGCCCAGTCGACCGCCGTCGTTCGCCGGTCCGGCCGCAGCTCGACTCCCGTCGGATACTGGTGAGCCGGTGTCAGAAGAACCGCGCCTATTCCGTTGATTCGCGCCAAATCGCCCGTTCGCGCGCCACCTTCGTCGACGTAGACGGGTGGTGTGCGAAGGCCGGCGTCGGTCAGCAGGTCACGGTAGACGTCGAAACCGTACGACTCAACAGCTACGGCGCGTACCCGCCGCGCCCGGAGTGCTTGTGCCGTCAGCATCAGGCCGTGGTGGAATCCCGAGCAGATGATGATCCGCTCCGGCTCGGCGTACACACCGCGGGCCCGCGCCAGATAATCCGCGAGCACGGTACGCAGCTCGAGCCGGCCGAGGGCATCTCCGTAGCCGAAGGCGTCGTGCGGCGCCGCGGTCAGGGCGCGACGGGCCGCGGTAAGCCACTGTGTGCGAGGAAACTCCGCAAGGTTCGGCGACCCCGGCAACAGGCCGTAGGTGAGACGGAGCGGGGCGACCCTGCGCTGCGCCAGCGGCGCTCGCAACCCGGCGCGGTGCGGCCCGCCCGGCCACCCGGGTCCCGGACCCCTGCTGAGCAGTCAGCCATCCCTCGGCGATGAGTTCGGCATACGCGTCGGCCACGGTGTTGCGGGCGACGCCGAGGTCGGCGGCGAGCGAGCGAGTCGACGGCAGCCGCGTCCCGGGCGCCAGGCGTCCAGTGCGCACGGCCTCGCGCAGTGCATTCATCAGCCCGACCCGCACCCCAGGTCCGATGAGGTCCAGATGCAGGTCGGCACCGGACACAAGGGGCGGCTTGCCGGTGAAAGTGGCCCAGTCATCTGTCATAGGAATGGACCATACGCCTAGTCCACTTGCCCCGTAGCGTCGGAACCAATCGACAAGGAGCACCATCATGCGAATCACACTGATATTCGTCACACCGCTGCTGGCGGCGGCCGCCGCCGCTGTCGCGATCGTGGCCGCACCGACGGCCTCGGCCGTCCCGAAGACGTGCGTCGGGGACGGCCCGGGAATGACGTGCCGATCGGACGCCAACGTCGAGATCACCAACCTGGCTCCCGACGTCAGTGTGATTCCACACGGAACCATGCCGTATCTCCTCGGCGCCCACTGAAAGACACGGTGATGACAAGTTCGCGTCGCGTCTTTCTCGCGGGCGCATCCGGAGTCCTGGGCAGTCGCCTGATACCGCTACTGCTTGGGGCCGGCTACATCGTCGGCGCAATGACGAGATCGGCCGGGAAAGCCGACGGGCTGGCTGCCCTCGGCGCCCAACCGATCGTCTGCGATGTCTTTGATCGTCCGGGCCTCTTCAGCGCCGTTCGCGCGTTCACGCCCGACGTACTACTGCACGAGCTGACCGACCTTCCCGACGAGCTGGAAAACCTGCCTGAGGATTCGCGGCTCAATGCCCGCATTCGCGTGGAAGGCACCCGCAATCTGCTCGACGCGTTGGAGGGCGTGGGCCCGACGAAGGTTGTGGCGCAAAGCGTTGCGTGGACGATGGCACCCGGGCTCGAAGCCGATGCGGTCGCCTCACTCGAGCGAGCTGTTCTCACGGCCAGCGGCGTCATCCTCCGCTACGGCCTGCTCTATGGGCCCGACACCTACTTCGAGGGTGAACTGCCTCCGGCGCCGCGCGTGCACATCGACATCGCTGTAGCTCGGACGCTCGAAGCGCTCGATGCTCCTTCGGGCATCTTGACTGTCGTCGAATGACCCGCTCGCTCGATCGCCGCACCCTCCCCGCGGGATTGGCTATGGCTGGTGCGGCAGTCACCTTCACCAGTCTGTATCTCGCGGCAGGCGCGCTGATGCCGCTGCTGGTCGACTATCAGGAGAAGTGGGACTTGCCCGCAGCGATTCTCACGGCCGCGTTCGCAGTCTTCGCGATCGGCTTCCTCGCCGCCGTCCTCACCATGGGATCGCTCTCCGATTACGTCGGCCGACGCCCAGTTCTGGTGGGAGCGCTCATCATTCAGCTCGCATCTAACGTCATGTTCCTACTGGCTCCTGACATCGGGTGGGTGATCGCGGGTCGGATCGTGCAGGGTTTTGCCACCGGCACAGCAACAACTACTTTCACCGCCGCGCTTGTCGAACTCGCCCCGCCGAACGGCAAGAGGCTGGCCGCGATCCTCGGAAGCGTCGGCCTGACCGGCGGGCTCGGAGTCGGATCCTTGCTCGCGGGCCTTGCGATCCAGTTCACGACTGATGCGAATGCCATCGTCTTCACCGTTCTCGCCATCATGACGATCCTGGGAATCATCGTCGTCGCCGTGTCGCCAGAGAGCTCGACGCCGGTGCCCGGTGCGCTCGAATCTCTGGTCCCCCGCGTCGCCATCCCGCCCACCACGCGAAGGGAGTTCACGGCTGCAGCACCCGTGATCGCCGTAGTCTGGATGCTTTCAGGCCTATCGGGCGGGATCGCCCCGAGCTTGGTTCGCAGTGTCTTCCTGCTGAATAGTGGTCTGCTGAATGGATTGTCGGGGTTCATCGCGCCAGCAACGTCGGCTGTGGTCGGGGTGACGTTCGTCCGCCTGGACCCGCGCCGCTCGATGATCGCCGGCATCTACGCATCCGTCGTCGGGGCCGTCGGCATCATCGGTGGCGTCTGCGCCGGAAGCGTGGCAATCATGATCGTCGGACAAGGCGTCGCCGGTGTCGGGTTCGGTGCGTCTTTCACCGCATCCCTGCGGCTCGTCTTACCGCTTGCACCGGCCCATCAACGGGCGGGTGTGGTCGCCAGCATCTACCTCGTCTGCTACCTCGCGTTCGGAGTGCCTGTCGTCGTCGCCGGCCAGCTCGCGAGTCGAATCGGCTTGGTGCCGACGGTCTTCTGGTACACCACACTGAGTGTGCTCTTGGCGCTCGTCAGCCTCCGGGCGCAACGGAACCTGGGCAGCGCAAGCCCGCGATGTTGGGATCGGTAGCACCGGCAGCGGCGTGCCGTGATGTAGCGGCGCGCAGACTTGATGCCATGCGCGCGGTTGTCTTTGACGAGTTCGGTGGTTCTGTAGACGTCCGAACGGTCGCCGATCCGGCACCGTCACTCGCGGGCGTTGTCGTGGAGGTGCACAGCACCGGTCTTTGTCGCAGCGACTGGCATGCATGGGCCGGGCACGACGACGGGGTACTTCTCCCGCACGTTCCAGGTCACGAGTTGGTCGGCGTCGTAGCTGCGGTGGGCGCCGACGTACGACGATGGACGGTCGGCGACCGAGTCACGACACCGTTCGTGTGCGGCTGCGGCGCCTGCCAGTGGTGCCTGAACGGACAGGCTCAGGTGTGTCCGAACCAGACCCAGCCGGGTTTCACGCACTGGGGCTCGTTCGCCGAGTACGTGGCCCTGCATTCTGCTGATACCAACTTGGTCGCCGTCTCCGATGTCATCGAGGATGCCGCGGCCGCTGCACTTGGCTGCCGGTTCGCTACCGCCTACCGCGCGCTCAATGCGCGAGCGGGCATACGGCGCGACGAGTGGATCACGGTGGTCGGGGTCGGCGGAGTGGGCCTGAGCGCCGTGCAGATCGCCGTTGCGGCAGGCGCCAGGGTTGTGGCCGTCGACCGCACCCCCGCAGCTCTGGCCTTGGCACGGAGCATGGGGGCGGAGCACACCGTCCTCGCCGATGGTCGCGATGTAGCCGCCGAGGTCTACGAGCTCACCGGCGGTGGCAGCCACGTCGCGGTCGACGCAGTCGGCACCGCAGCCACCTGCGCGGACGCCATCTACAGCCTGCGGCGCCGCGGACGTCATGTTCAGATCGGGCTGCTACCCAACGTTGGCGGGCACCCTGCAGTGCCGATGGAGCGGGTAATCGCCTGGGAATTGGACATTCTCGGCAGTCATGGCATGGCCAGCGCGGACTATCCGCCCATGTTGCGTCTGGTCGAAGCGGGTACGTTGCGCCCGCAGGCACTGGTCGAACGCGTTGTAGGGCTGACCGAAGGTGCGCGTCTCTTGCCGTCGCTCGACTCCGCCGCGCCTAGTGGCGTCACCTTGATCGACCCGCGGCGCACCTAAGGGTCCCGGGTCAGGAGAACCCTCGATATGCCGATATTGGGATCGGTAGCAACGTTGGCAGAGTTCGATTGCGTTGTGACACCGGGGAATTGGCCGATGCGTCAAATATCAGCTACCGCACGCAAGATCATTCGTAGCCCCAGAGGCCGAGGAGCAAAGGAAAGAACATGATCACCACCAAGATGATGAGGCATATCATTGTCGGGGCGTTGGCCTCGGGCGCCATCGCGGCGGCCGGATTGGGGCTCGGTGCAGGCTCTGCCGCCGCCGAGCATCCCGTCGGAACGTGGTGCCCAGGAGATCCTGTGCCGTTAGGGCCGTTGGCACAGTTCGGCTGGGACCCGAATGTCTGCCACGACTACTGGTACGTCCCGTTCGGTGAAGGCAACGTCTCCATCACGGACGGCAACACCGGCAAACCGATAGACAGCCATATATGGATCGGTTCGGAACCCGTGCGGACGCCGCCGCCGCCGCCCGCACCACCTGAACCGGGTTCTTATTGCGCAACCAACCCGATCGGATGCCACTTCTTTGGCGAGTACGGTCCGGGCAGCCACGGCTAGGAAAGGGGTGCGCCAAGCCCCTTGCTAAAAGGAAGCAGGTCAGGACTATATGTCCTGACCTGCTTCTTTCTAGTGGAGCTGCCGGGAATCGAACCCGTTTCCGGGTGCTGGTCCCTTAGCCGAACCTGCGCTGAGCTGCGAAATGACATTTAGTGTGATTCACCAGAATTGACCTCCGTGGACACCGAGTGTGCCCAAAATGTGCCCAAGGAGGCCCCTCGATTGACAGCACGCATGATGTGGGCCGCGAGCCACTTTACTCGGCGACATCAGCTGTAATTCAACAGCTTTGGCGCATCTCGACGATAGAATCGACTGAGGGGGACATCATCGATGTGAGGTGCTCACGATGTGTAGGACTTGCGCCGAGGAACAGAGGTCAATTTACGGCCTCCAGGCCCGCGTTCATTTTGCGAGCGCCTAATGGCGAAGCGACGCACCTACAAGCGCGACCGGCGGGGCCGATTCGCGTCCACCGGCGCCTCCCGTGGACGCCGGATCAGGCGCAAGATCAACCGGCGCCGTCCCCGGTATGTCCGTGGCAGCCTCGGTCACACGCTACGGGTCGGCCGCGTCGGACCCGGCGGTGAATACGCGGGCGTGCATGTCGGGGCGAAGTTACACACAAGGCGTCGGGGCGAGTACTACGTCGGGGTCTCCGCTGGCCGCAAAATAGTAACGCCGTTCTCGCCGTACTAGCCATCGACTAGACGGGGCCTTCGGCCGTGTCTGCTGAATTTGCATACGACGGCGAGCTCAGCCGAAGGACTTTGCGGAAAAGCCGACTCTTGCACGACGCACTCGCTTATCGTGCAGAGAACAGTTCGCCACGAGCAGGCGATACAGCAGTGGCATCCGCCTTTGGTTGCCCTTCAACGATTGCGAACCCGAGCACCAATCCCCCTGCCGACCTGTGCCAGTACTGCGATGGCAACGGCGTACGCAGACACGATAGGCCGACCCTCCGACACGTTGAGCCGCTTTGGGACTTGAGCTCGCCTGCGCACACACACCGCAGCGGCGTCACAAGAACTCGACCAACGGGCGACGGCTGAATGCTGCGACCACTTGACCTCCAGACCGGCGCCCGCAAGTCTGTCGGTTCGATTTACTTGCGCTGGATGACACCGTCGGCGAGTTCGGCGGACAAGTCAGCGGTCTTGAGCAGCAGACCCGCGACGATGGCGGCGATGTGATCCTGACTGACGTCAAACTCCCCGCGCAGCCAGCCGGCGATGACTTCCATCGCTCCGCTCACGAGTGCATACGCAGCCATCTCGGAATCGAGTTCGTGTGCGCCTGCGCTGGGCGGCTTGTTGATCAATGCGGCCATAGCGCGACCGATCGCGCGAGCACTCTCCAGCCTTGCTCGCTGCAGAACCTCAGAGGTATGCGAACGCAGCAGGAGCTGCACCAGTCTGGGATCGGCGGTGAGATAGTCGAGCGCGGCGATGGCAGTCGCATGCACTTGAGCGCGAATGTCCGGGGCCGCTGTCTGATTCACCGCATTGACCGCCTCCAGGCCCCTGACGGTCGCGTCCTGCACAACCGCCTCGAGCACCGCATCGGCGTCGGTGAAATGCTCGTAGAAGTAGCGATCGTTGAGTCGAGCCCGAGCACATACTGCTCGCTTCGACACTCCGCGTGCGCCGTCCTCGGCGAAGAGGTCGAGTGCTGCCTCCATGAGAACTGCACGTCGAATGGCACGCCGCTCATCGGCAGCGATCCCGCCGTACGCCCGCCCTGCCGCCGCCATGGAAACCATTGTGACCGATGCCTCCTCACCGCTTGACCCGCACGTATTTTTTGGTGCAGTCTGACTCCAGAATAGCTTCTGGTGCCGTGCGGCACCAGACAGATCGGAAACTCGGAATGGAGCTCCCATGTCGGTCGATTCCCCCGACGTGTCAGTCGCGGCGATCACGGCATTGGTCGACCCCGCAGATCCGCGTGTCGATGCGCCCGGCCAGCCGTCGCCGACCGGTTCGAGCGCATCATGGGCTCCAAATTGGTCGCGATGTTCGCGCCCGCCCTCTTCGACGAGATGATGCATCCCGCGGTTTCGGCATCTCTAGTGGACACCGCCCGCATTCGAGATGACCCATTCAACCGCGCGCGACGAACCGCGGCATCCGACCAGCTCGCCTTCTTCTCCCACAAGGCGGACCGTCAGGACGAGATGGAGCGGCTTGTGCGGCTACATCGAGATCTCACGGGCGTTCAGCCCGACGGCAAGCGTTACAGCGCCCTGAGTCCTGAGCCCTGGAACTGGAACCTCATCAGCATCTTCTTCATGCATCGCGGTGTCTTCATCGCCGTCGGTGGCGAAAAGCTGAGCCCGGCAGACGATCAGGCGATTTGGGACCGCTTCCGACTGATGTGCGAGGGCCTGCAGATGCCGGGCCGCGCGAGGCAACTCACGGAGCGGTACGAGGACCTCTGCGCGTACTACGACCGCATGGTGGGCGAAACACTCACGCATACCGAGAGTCTCGACATCGTCGTCGACGCCACGCTTCGACCAAAGCGTCCGGACTACGTGCCTTCGATATTTCAGCCGCGTGTGGACGATTCTGGCGCCGGCCATCGGGCACCTGGTCACAGTGCTCGGATTCGGCATCATGCATCCGAAGGTGCGCGCGATCGTCCCCGTCCCTGGACTCGCCGCCACGAGATCGAGTTCGCGATTGCGACGAGGGTGCTGCGCCTCGCCTACCGCAGGTTGCCGACTCGACTCCTCCACACACCGCTGGCGCGCAACAAGTGGGAGTACGAACGGCTCGTCGCGCATTACAAGGGACTCGGTTTGACCTCGTTCACACCGGGTGCCGTCGAGACATACGGGCATTGACGGTTGACGGCCCAAGATTCACGGAAATCAGCGACGTTCGACGGGCCGGACCAACTGCGGCGGCTCGAGATGCTGGGCTCGGCATTGGCCGGGCGTCCCATCGCCGTCAAGCACGCCGGTTCAGGCGAACCGGCGTGGACCGACGGTCAGACCATCTACGTCGACGCTGACATGACGGCGCAAGAGCGACTTTCGGCATTGGCGGTGCAGTCCAGCCTGATCTCGGCTGGCAGTCTCGACTCGGCGATAGCGGCCAAATTGGTGCGCCGCCCGAACTTGGCACGTCGATACCTGGCGATCGAAGGCGTCCGAGCGGTGCAGGCGAACTCGTCACTACTGCCATCGAGTTTCAGTCGGCTGCTCGAGCGGGACGCACGGACGAGCTCAGCCGAGGACTCCTACGAGGTTGCCCGCACCCGTGAGCCCGTTGCGGAGCCGCCACCGCATTTCGGCGCCATCCACCCACGGAAGCTGCTCACCAAGGAGCGCGAGTCGCAGCAGACAACCGAAGCGAACGAACACATTCCGCGCAAGACAGCAGAGCAAGCCGCTCGAGGAGTTGGACGAGGACGCTGACGACGGTTCCGACTTCGACGATCCCTTCAGTAGCCCCGTCGGCGGGAGTGGACCGCTGGGCAAACTGTTCGCCAAGCTGACGAGCTCGGTCCGGAAACTCAGCGGAAGTGGCCCGCCTGGCTCCGACTCCCCCACCCACCGAACCCGCTCGGGAGTGCGCGGCGTGAACGCCGTCCTCAGCCGCGCCACCTCGGGCGGCATTCGACGACGAGCCGGGCCAGACCAACGGATTCAGTTACCCGGAATGGGACGTGTACCGGCGCCAGTATCGCTGGGACTGGTGCACCGTGCACGAGTCGCTCCCCGAGCTGAAGCACGAAGTCACAGAGACGCACACCGACTCTCGGCTTCGTCGACCGCTGGCACGCCTTGGTGTCGGCCTACAACACTGCCACCGCCAGCCCCAAGGCGATGACATCGACATCGACGCGGCGGTCGAGGCTCGCGTTGAAACGTTGGCGGGGTCATCTCCGGACGAAGCCGTCTACGTCGACACGCTCCGTCGGCGAAGGGATCTAGGTGTGCTGGTGCTGCTGGACGTCTCCGGTTCAACCGCAGAACCCGGCACGGTTGGCCGCACCGTCCACGAGCAGCAACGCGCAACCGCAGCGGCGCTGGTCGACGCGCTTCACCAACTCGGCGATCGAGTTGCGCTCTATGCGTTTGCTTCTCAAGGACGCTCATCGGTCAACGTCATGCCGATCAAGAGGTTCGACCACCAACTCGATAAATCGGTGATGAATCGTCTCTACGGCATGGTTCCTGGCGCTTATTCGCGACTGGGGCTGCCATCCGGCATGGCGTCAGCCGTGCTGGAAGAGAAGTCGGGTACGACGCGACGCCTGCTCGTGGTGATCTCCGATGGCCTTGCCTACGACCTCGGTTATGAACGAGACTACGGTGCCGCCGATGCCCGGCGGGCCCTGGCCGAGGCTCGGCGTCGTGGCACCGGATGTCTCTGCCTGACAGTCGGCGCAAGTACAGACGTCGCAGAGCTGCGCCGCGTCTTCGGCTCCGCCGCACACGCGACCATATCTCGGCCAGAAAAGCTCGCGGATCTGGTGGGGCCCCTCTTTCGGCCGAATTCGGAGGCGCTGAGATCCGCGGAGGCCCGCCGTCGGAAGAGCCAGCGACAGAGCGAGAGCGCTCTGGCGTATCCGCACATTCACGACAATGAAGGGGATCTTGGCCAGTGACACTCAACGGCACCATCAATGACCGAAGGACGTCGACGGACGAAACGCGGCCGTACTACGTCGGAGTCGGCGACGAGGAGCAGATTTTCAAATCCGCCTACCGGCAGGGGCTTTCAATTCTGCTGAAAGGGCCGACCGGATGCGGAAAGACGCGATTCGTCGAGGCAATGGCTCACGACATCGGCAGGCCGTTGATCACCGTCGCGTGCCATGACGACCTGACGACCGCCGACTTGGTTGGGCGTTTCCTGCTTCGCGGAGGCGAGACGGAATGGGTCGATGGGCCGCTTACGCGAGCCGTGCGGGAAGGTGCGCTGTGTTATCTCGACGAGGTCGTCGAGGCGCGACAAGACACGACGGTCGTGCTTCATCCACTTGCTGACCATCGGAGGGAGCTGCCGATCGAGCGCCTGGGAATCACACTCAAGGCCGCTCCGGGGTTCGGACTCGTGGTGTCCTACAACCCCGGATACCAAAGTGTGCTCAAGGATCTCAAGGACTCAACGCGCCAACGGATGGTGGCCATCGAGTTCGGTTTTCCACCGAACGATGTCGAAGAGAAGGTTGTCGCCGCGGAGGCCGGCATCACCCCGAAGCAAGCGAGTGAACTTGTTCAGTTCGGCCATGCGATCCGTCGGCTCGAAAATGCCGGGCTCCGCGAGGTTGCCTCCACACGTGTGTTGATAGCCGCAGGACGGCTGATCGCCGACGGTCTCGACCCGGCCAAAGCGTCACGAGCCGCGATTGCCGGGCCACTTAGCGACGACGCCGCAACTACCGCGGGGCTCCTCGAGATGATCGAGGTGTATTTCGGTGCCTCCGGGTGATCGAACCTTCAAGAATCCAAAGGCCAAGATCCGAGGGAGAGCATCGATGACCACTGCACAGAGGAGACCATCGCCCGGCGGTGATCGGCTGGGAGACCATACGACTCCGCAAGGACGTTCCGTCGTCATCACGGGCGCCTCTCGCGGCCTCGGGTTGGCCTCCGCCGTCCACCTGTACAAGCGCGGTTGGCGTGTCGTCGGTGCCATGCGAAATCCGGATGACGGCCTGGCGAAGATCCGATCGGCTTGCGAGGCAGACGCCGAGGATCCGCGATTGATCGGCGTCCGACTCGACCTCAACGATGCTGAATCGATCGCATCCGCAGCGAGGTCGATCGAGGAGGCAGTGGGGGCGCCCTACGCGGTCGTGCACAACGCGGGGGTGACGGCCGTGGGTTGCGTGGAGGAAATGGGAATCGACGTATGGCGGGACATGTTCCACACCAACCTCTTCGGGCCGGTAACACTAACGCAGGAGCTGCTACCTCTGATGCGACGAGCCGGTGAAGGGCGCATCGTCATCGTCTCCAGCGCTGGCGGTGTCCGCGGCATGCCTGCGATCGCCGCCTATTCCGCTGTGAAGGGTGCGTCGGAAAGGTGGGCCGAATCGATGGCCAACGAGGTCGCACCACTCGGTCTCGGTGTCAGCGTGCTGATCACCGGCACCTTCGACACCGACATAATCACCGACGAAGGGGCTCCGGATTACCGGGGTTTCGACGGGCCGTATGCGCCAGTGAACACCAACCTTGAGCGCAGAGGCCGTTTTGCGATGCGGTTCGCAGGCAAGCCCGAGCGCTTCGCTAAAGGGCTTGAGCAAGTTCTCGGCGCAAAGGGCCCGTACACCCGCCACGCGGTCGGTTGGGACGCGCAGATGCTCTGTGCCGCCAATCGCCTCATGCCGACGCGAGTGATGCACCAGGTCACACGGCTTGCGATGGGTATACCGCGTCAAGGCACGGCGGCGCCATCGCATTAGCGCGCCCGTCCCGTTTGACGTTTATAGGACTGTCACCACGTGACGGGAAGTTCCTTGATGCCATAGATGCCTGATTCGTTGTGGAACCTCAACTCTTCGATGGGGACCGCCAACCGCAAACCGGGCAGCCGCCGGGCCAGCGTCGCGAACGCTGTTTGCATCTCTACTCGCGCCAAGTTCTGCCCGATGCACTGGTGTACGCCGTAGCCAAAGCCCAGGTGCCCGCGGGTGCTCCTGCCGATGTCGAAAGTCTCCGGGTCGGGAACGAACGCGGGGTCCCAGTTTCCCGCTGGCAGATTCATCACCAGCATGTCTCCCGCTCGAATGAGTTCGCCTGCGATCGTGAGGTCTTCGATCGCAATGCGGTCTACTTGGGCGTGCACGATGGCCAGGTAGCGCATTAACTCTTCGACGATGTTCGCCACGATTGCCCGATCGTCGGTCTGGCCGAGCTGCTCAAAGACATCCCTGTGCTGCATCAGCGCGATCGTTCCCAGCGCAATCATGCTGGCGGTGGTTTCATGACCGGCCTGCATCATGATCACCCCGCTGATGGCAGCGGTCTCACGGCTAAGCTCGCCAGTGGCAATGTAATCGGTAGCGAGGCGGCTGATCAGATCATCACCGGGCTGGTGTAGTTTTCGATCCACCAAGTCCAATATGTAGATGAACATTGATACGAACGCCTGGGTTTGCTCGTCCGCCGTGGCTTGCGAGTCCATCGTCATCGCGGTGTGGTGTTGGAAGAGCTCGAGGTCTTCGGGCGGCACGCCGAGCAGCAGCGAGATGACTAGGGACGGCACTGGCAGCGCGAAGTTACCGAATAGATCTGCGGGCGAACCCTTGTCGATCATCCTGTCCAGATGCCGATCAACTAGTTTTTGGATGTTGGGCCGCATCGCTTCAGATCGCCGAAATGTGAAGGTGCGGGCCATCATTTGCCGTATTCGGTGATGCTCGGGATCATCTGTCCGAGCGAACATCACAGGCTCATCGCCGTCAGCAATCGAGGACATCACATCAACGGGAACGGTTTTTGCGCTCAACCGCGGGTCGACTAGCGCGGCTCGGATGTCCTGATAGCGGCTCACGACCCAGGCCGGTTGGCCTTGATAGATCGCCCGTCGCAAACCTGGCTCGTCCCGCCACGCCGCGGATTCAGGTGGAGGACGAAGTGGACAATGCACATCACGTGGCCCCGGGATAGGAGGAAGCTCCGCCTCAGCGCTGGAATCAGAAATTGGTGATGTCACTGTCGTTTTCCGTCATACGTCATATGTTCGCTGTTCAGTCAAGCTGATAGCCCACGCGATTGAAGTTGTCCCGACTCGGCACTCTGATCGCGTGCCAGACGCCCATCTGGAGCCGCCCAGGGCGAGTGCATCACGACGGGAGCCGCGCAGTCACAAGGGAGCTGACCGGAGCGGTGTCCACGAGATCCGGCGGAATCGGCCTGCCGTGGCGTTCCATCTCCTCGCGACTGTCAACCGATTCCACTGCCCAGCCGCGTCGAGACAGCCACGACGCTGTGTCGGTGGCGTCGTCGTCCTTGATGAACGACGCGACGTCCATGCTGACACCGATCGTGTCGCTCATGTCCTTGGCTCCGTCGCGCCACTTTCCCATCCGCGTCGCGCCGAAGGACACCTCGGCATCCGGGTAGACCTCGGCGGCCAACCAACTCCCGGGTGCGCTTAGCGAGGTGACGACGGTGAACAAGCGATCGTGGTCCTCTGAACTCAGATACGGAAGCAACCCCTCCGCGAGCCACGCGGTGGGTCTCGAGGTGTCGAAGCCCGCTGCTCCCAAGGCATTTGGCCACTTCTCATTGCGCAAGTCGATAGGCACGAGGTGCAACCTCGCGAGCGCCGACGCGCCGTGCGCCGTGAGAACGGAAGCCTTGAACGCCAACACTTCCGGCTGATCGATCTCATACACATCGATGTCGCGAAGGCACTGAAGTCGGTATGGCCGCGCATCGAGACCCGATGCCAGAATCACGATCTGCCGTATTCGGGCCTCCGCCGCGGCGGCGCAATAGTTGTCGAAGAAGACGGTGCGCGTGGCGACGTAGTTGCGTCCGGTCTCCGCTGCGCGTCGCCCCTTGTCGTCTTCGGGCCCCATCCAGGAGAGATCGCCGGTCGCCATTGTCTGCCATCCGGGCTCGTTCGCCGCCGCCACCATGATCGCGGCGAAATCGTCACGCACCAGAGGATGTGGCTGCGCCGTCTCGGCCGCACGTTGAGAGGCGACTCCGAGCGCTGTGGTCCCGAGATTGGCTGTGATTCCCCAACTCTCGTTGTGCCTGTCGGAACTCATGACGCCGAAACCATGGACGTGATCGCCTCGGCCAGGGGTCCCGGAGCATCGAGCATGACATATGTCAGGCTTTCCGAAATCTCGATCAGCTGCGAGTTCGGGAAGTCCGCTGCTAAGCGACGCCCGTGGTCCAATGGGAACATCGGGTCGCCGGCGGCCCACACAAGGGTGACTGGCCCAGAGAAGGCTTTGATCGCCGGCACCGCCCGCAGCGTGAGCGCCGGGTCCAGAGAGGCCGTCACGGCGGCCGCCTGCCGTCGCGTTGCCGAGTCGGTTAGGAATGCTCCGAATATGGCGGACTTCTCGGCATCGGTGACTGGTTGCTTGCAGACAGCCTTAAGGAAGACACTCAAGCCCGGTTTCGTCGAAAGCGCCCCGAGCACTGCACTACCGAGGCGTGGGCTGATCTGGCACAGCTTGACGAGTACCCGAAACTGACCGGGTGGGAAGTGCTCGTAACTGTCACAGTTGGTGAAGACCAGGCTGCCGATCCTCGACGAATCGAGAGCGGGATCGCCGAGTGCTGCTAGCACCAAACCACCACCTGTGTCGTTGGCTACGAGCGTGACGCCTTGCAGATCAAGGGCTTCGAGGAAGCCGATAATGCGCCTTGCGGTGGCCGCAGCGCTCAGGTCAACACCGGACCGTACCGGTTCGTGTGCACCCAGCGGCCAGGTTGGGACGATGCACCGGGCGCTGCCTCCAATTGCGGCCACCACACGATGCCAGATCGCGCCCGAGACGTAGACACCGTGGACGAACACCACGACTGACCCCGCGCCGGTGTCTTCGTAGTCGATGACAGCACCGTCGACGACGCACGTCGGATTCATCGAGGCCTCTCCGCTATTGCCGCCCTAACGGTTGGACTCGCAGGCACAAGAGCGGTGATGTCCTCACCCTGAAGGAGTTTCACGGTCAGGTTGAGATCGAAGTAGTCCGTCCATCGGGTGATCTTGTTGTCATCGATGACGAAAGTACCCATCACCGGCACGGCGGGTTTTTCGCCGTTGGGCGTTTGTATGTAGTCAAGCCGCTCGGTCAGTACGACTGGACCGTCGCTGGCGATGTTCACGATTTCGAATGCGTACGCGTCGGGGAACATCGCAAACTGCGCGCCCATGTTGTCCAGGATCGCGTCGACCCCGGTGATCGCAGGCATTCCGACGTTTTGGTAGACGGCATTCTCAGCTAGCAACGGGCGTAAGGCATCCGGATCACGCTTCTCCATCAGCTCACAGAACTCGCGGACGATCGCGATGGGGTTTGACATCGAGGTCTCCTCACATTGGTGGGCAGGACTCAGGGCTTCGATCGGGAGCACCTGCGGGGGCTGAACTACCAGGATGATGGACGCCGAGTCGCAACCGTGTGGCGCTCGTCATCACGTCGCGAGCTGATCATCCGACTTTATTCGGCGCGCAGCGGTCACTGACGGATCCCAGCTGAACGCTCGGACGTCCGTTGGGTTGGGCCATCTCCCAGCCGGACCATATACCGACCGAGTACGGCCCCTCCTGACCGTTCTGCTCGTAGAACCCCTGCGGGTCATAGACTTTCGCGTCCGGGTACGGCCAAGGGCACGCGACTGACGTCGCGATCCTCGTCCACTTGAAAGAGGCGAAAGCGAGCCCATAGACCAGATAGAACAGGTTGACGATGATGAGCATTACCATGAACGACCCGAGTGCCGGCCGAGTCGGGAAGAGGCGGGCGCGCTTGGCGAGCTTCTCCGACACCGTGCGGCCCGTGTCATCGCGATAGACCAGGATTCCCGCGGGGATCATGACGAGAGTAACCAGCGACGACTCCCAAAGCAGTGGGAACTGATGAGGGGTCCCTACGAAGATCGAACCGAACGGAATCACCTGCGAGTAGATGTAGAGACCGGTGTGGATCATCGCGACCTCGAGGATCATGTCGATGATGAATCCGAAGAGGAAGATCAGCACGCCGAGACTGAGCAACGGATGGCGCCACACGAAAGTGTCGGCGGTCCTTCGCGCCTGAATCTTGCGGAGCGCCCAGACAGCTGGGAAGTAGGGGCCGAACTGGAACATCACGTAGCCAAAGACAACGAACGGTTCGACGGTCGGCGCAAGCGATACGTATGGCCACGACTCGGGCCAGTGCCACAGACGCGGGTCGTACACCGCGTACGGTGCCCAGTTCATCATCGGGTCCTGCCAGACGATGATGGTTGTCACCAGGCCCATGAGGATGTACGGGTGTGGTCCATAGCGGCGCCATCCCCACACAGCGGCCACGATGAGGCCGACCACGGCAATGACCGTGAAGATCTGCAGCACGGCGATCCAGTGATCGAAGCCGAGTAGCGGCTCGACAGGCCGCGGCGCGCCTTTGACGTTCGGATTCGCGATTCGCTCATCGGGGTAATTCGTTGCGTTCCACCCAATCGCGACTACCGTCGCGACACCTAGTGCAGTCCACACCCACGTCCACACGCTGGTCGACGAGCGCGAAGATTGCGCGTCCGGCGGATCGGCCGACTTCGATGTCTGCTCAGTTGTCACTGGTTTTCCTCACTTTGACGCGCGCATAAAGGGTCGGGTTCGCAGCGGGCCCGACGGCTCCGGTCTGCCGATCTAGAGCTGGCGGATCGTCGCCCTTTGACTTCAGGCCGCAGTTGCCCGGTGATGCCGACACCCTGGGCGGGTCGAGACGACGCCGCGGCTTCGTCGTTGTCGGGCGGATGGGTCGACACACGATTTCTGGGCGCTGCGATCATGCCAACCGACATGGCCTTCACCTCCGCACCAATCTGGGGCATACCGGCACCAGAAAATGTTGTGGTGTCAGACTGCACCAGAAATAACTTGCGGTCAAGCAATTGCGTGGACGAGCCCTGCGAAGGTTGTGCGGAGCCGCGCCCCACCGGAGCATTAGCTGCCCGGTCGCCCAGGAATGCGTAGACGAATCACGTCTGAACGGCGACGGCGTCGACCGCGAGATACCGGTACACGGTGGCGCGGACACGCCCAACATATTCGCGATGTCGATCGCGGTGAGCCCCCTTCTCCCGCATGTTGCGCGCCTTGGCGGCGGCGACGTCATCGACCTTGCGGGGACGTCCACCCCTGTGGCCGTTGGCGGCAGCAGCAGCAAGTTCGGCGCGCGTCCGCTCAATCATGGTGTCGCGTCGTCAGCGCACGGATGAGGGCGTTCGACTGCCATTAGCCCACAGATAGAGTGCGGTACCGGCTCCACCGCGAGCAGCCCTATCGGTGGGAGGGACGTAATGGATGAACCCGGCACTGACTACCTACCCCCTGCCGGTACCTGGCTACGAGCCGCCGCATACTTTTTGCCATACCGAAGAGGTCTATTTCACCGCCATCTGCGCACTATGCGAGCCGGAATGGCAGTAGTTGGCGCAGCAACGGCGTGCCACGATGTCGAAGTCGTTTCGGTGTCGGCAACATCCACCGTGCGGATTCATCGGCCGAGCACCCTCGGGGACAGGTGGCCCGCGGTGCTGTGGATTCACGGCGGCGGCTACGTATGGGGATCGGCGGCAGTGAATGACCGCGCCGTGCGGAGGATGTCTGAGAGCCTCGGCGTCCTGGTGGCGAGCGTCGAATATCGGCTAGCCCCGGAACATCCTTATCCGGCAGCGCTCGATGATTGCTACGGCGCCCTTGAATGGCTATCCGCTCGCGACGATATCGATCATCGACGAGTTCTCGTAGCCGGTAAGTCAGCCGGTGGTGGCCTTGCCGCGGCCCTCGCCCTGCGTTGGACCGACGCTGGGTCGAACCGCCTCGCAGGCCAGGTTCTCATCTACCCGATGCTCGATGACAGGACGGTTCAGCGGGCTACTCCCAACGCCGCAAGAGGCTGGCCGCCCGAAGACAACGGATTCGGATGGCGCTCCTACCTCGGTTGCGAGCCAGGCGCAGACGGCGTGAATCCTTACGCATCAGCGGCGCGACGCGCCGATCTGTCAGGACTTCCCCCTGCCTGGATCGGCGTGGGCACCGAAGATCTATTCCACGACGAGAGCGTCGACTACGCGAACCGGCTCCGCGCAGCAGGAGTGTCGACTCACCTAGCTGTGGTCCCAGACGCTTACCACGGATTCGACATCGTGGGTGCACACACTTTCGCGGTTCGGCATTTCACCGAGAATATGTACGCTGCGATGCGGCGGATGCTGAGGCCGCAAAGGCGCGCGCATTAGTTCCTTTGCCCCTAACGACCATCCGAGCAACGCGTTCGATCTGGCGGGTCACCCACGGGCCTCCAAAACGAGACGTGTAGGCGAGCTGCCATCGAACGCTACATATCACACGACCCCGTTTTCAGCGAGATATCGATACACAGTGGCGCGCGAGACGCCGAGCATTTTCGAGATGTCACTCGCAGCAACCCCTTTGGCGCGGAGACCACGAGCTTTGGCGGCATCGACGTCGTTAATTTTTCGCGGACGTCCGCCCTTCCGACCATTCGCCGCAGCCGCCATCAGCCCGGCACGGGTGCGCTCGATCATGGTGTCCCGCTCCAGCTGGGCGAACGCCGCCATAATGGTCAACATCGCCTTGCCCATCGCCCCCTGGGTGTGCAAGCCCTCGGTAATACTGCGGAACCCGATCCCGCGTGACGTCAACTCATTAACGACGGCGAGAATGTGCTGGGTGTTGCGCCCGAGCCGGTCCAGTTTCCAGACGGTGAGCACGTCACCCTCGCGGAGGTGGTCGAGACATGCATCAAGGTGGGGTCGGCACGCGGTCGCGCCACTCACGCCATGGTCGGTGAAGATGCGGGTGGCCCCGGCTTCCTCAAGCGCGTCGAGCTGAAGCTGGGGATTCTGGTCAACCGTCGACACCCTCGCGTATCCAATCGTTGCCAACTGCAGCTCCTGTCTCATAATCCCGTCGGACTACCGGTTCTGATACTAGAGGTTATGAGACTGGTTTTCAAGACAACGATGGAATCGTTGAGCCTGGAAGCGGGCGTGCCGACGAACGACATGACTCAGTCGCATCAACCCATCGTTTTCGAGACAGCCGCACCTTGCCGTTCAACGCGCGGATAAACAAGCTGAGGCAGCGAAGGAGCCTGGAGTCCACCAACGACCCTTTGATGTACACATCCGTTTGAGCGGCCTCCACCGGCGGCCCGCCCTCCCTCGCTCTCTGTGCGGTTCATATGTGATGGACCACTGGACCCACCGTTGTGTGGCGCTTGACGCGCGATTTCAAGTCCGATAGCGCATTTGGCATCGCGCTGATTTACCATCACGGATCCTAGTTTGTAGAGCGATGCGTCCGCGTTGCTACGTAAAGCAGGTCCTCAAAGCCCCTGATTGAAGTCCACAACGATAGTCAGCGATCGGCCAGCCCACACCGCAAATGACCCCGCCCGATGGGATGGCTCCAAAAAAGTGGGCGAGTGCAAATCTGCTGCTGACTCCGACCCGCCATCAGGCTCCCGGGACGCCGCCTTTGTCTGGCGAAATGTATTCGATTGGCGGCTAAAACGTTGCCAATCTACGGGATGCTGAATTCGCGAGAGGAGAGGCATGGCGAGCGCTGCGACACTACGCATCCTCATCGACACTAATATCTTCATAGCGGCGGAGAGCGACCCCGACTCATTGCATCCAAATGCCGTCATGGCTACAGAGCTATATCGCGCTGCCACGGAGCTCGGCCACACACTGTGCGTCGGGGCAGGTATCCGCGACGACTTCGCGCGCCATGCCGATGAACAACACAAACGTAGACGCCGCCAGCAACTCACGCGCTATCACGTGTTGAGGCCGATAAACGTCCCCGACGGCTTCCAGGCCCGGGCGGGCTATCCACCACAAATAAGCGCGCAAAGCCATGTCGACTTAACTCTGCTATTGGCCCTTGATCGGGGTGCAGTTCAGTGGTTGGTGACCGAGGACCAACGAATCCTGCCGCATGCCAAGGCGCTTGGTCTCGAAGACCGAGTATTCGGCCTTGTTGACGCGCTCGACGTACTCTCCCGGCAACGGCATCGTCCGATCAGCATCCCCACCGTTGAGACTGTCGCTGGTTATGAGATCAACCGCGACGACCCTATCTTCAACGATTTCGCGGCCGAGTATGGCGTTCGCACTTGGCTGCGGGACAAGGTGGCCAAGGAGGCGCGGCCCTGTCTGATCATGGGTGGTCTCGGTGCCGGTCTAGATGCCATCGTCATCCTTAAGGAGGAGTTCGACGACACCTGGGGGTTGCCAGGACGGGTACTGAAGATCTGCACATTTAAGGTGGCGACTGAAGCCCGTGGCGTGAAGAGGGGAGAGCTTCTCCTCTGGGCCGTTTTCGAGTACGCGCGAACCAACGGGTTCGACTCCATCTTCGTCGAGGCCTTCGAGCAAGAGATCGCCGTTGTCCAACTGTTCGAAAGCTTCGGATTTTCCAAGATCGGGGTCACACATCGAACCGGGGAGGCGGTGCTCGGAAAGCGGCTGCACCCTGTGCCGGGCTCGGCGCCTGTAGACCCTCTCGCCTACCATATTCGACATGGGCCGGGCGCCATTCAACCCGATCGCGTCTTCCTAGTTCCCATATTGCCCAGGTGGCACGCCAGCCTTTTCCCTATCGCGGACGAGTCGCATCAGCTCACCTTGTACGAGGGCATGAGTGATCAGGGAAATGCGATTCGAAAAGCGTACGTGTGCCACTCTGGGTCTAGGCAGCTTAGAGGTGGCGACACGTTGCTGTTCTTGCGCACTCGCGAGGCGCAAATGGTCAATGTGGTTGGGGTGGTAGAGGAAACGTTACGTTCATCGGATCCCACCCAGATTCTCGCCTTCACGGGTCGGCGAACCGTGTACACACCTACCGAGATTCACGAGATGTGCTCGAGGCGAGAGGTACTCGCGATACGATTCCGACTCGATCGAGTCCTCGACACGCCGATAGACTCGGTTGAGCTGATCCAGCAAGGGGTGATGGCACGCTCTCCTCAGAGCATTCAACTGGTAAGAGACGGCGGAGCCCTGTCATGGATAACCAACCTGCTTACCGGATAGCACTCCTGTCGGTTCACGCTGAGTACGCCGACGCACTTGTCACGGGACAAAAAACAGTCGAGTTTCGGAAACGTCTCTTGCGCCCGACGTAACACACGTGGCCCTCTACGCGACTCATCCGGTGGCGCGGGTAGTTGCGGTGTTCACAGTGCGGGAGCAGGTTATCGATAGCCCGCAACGACTTTGGCGGCAGTTTAGTAAGGTAGCTGGCATCTCAAAGGTCAAGTTTCTCGACTACTACGACGGGTGCTCGCGAGGTGTCGGGATTCGTGTCGGTGACCTCGTGAGTCTCGATCGACATGTCACGCTTCAGGAAGCGTTCGGAATTAGCCGGCCGCCGCAGAGTTTTCAGTACTTTGGACCGCATCAGGCTGGGTCGCGACTGGCCGAAATTTTCTCATAGGAACGATGCGGCCATCTGGCTCCCACCTTCAGCGGCAACTGCTTGATACCCGCGCGCTCATGCAAATTCACCCACGGGTGGGCGGCGCAGCCACCCGACGGCTGCCCTGTGCCGCAGATCATGCAGGCGGACGCCTTGGGTTGCGGCTCGGGCCGGTAACCGTGCCGTCATGCCGTCGTCTTTCGGGTCGCGCTGGTGCCATCACGGGCAACCGACGCTGCCAACGCGAGGCAGCTCAGCGCAGCCCGGCGTCAGCGGCGCGTCCGTTCGCCTCCCCGGGGATAACCGGGAACTCAATTATTCCAACGCCCGCAAGCGGCCAGTCTTGGTATCGCGCGTGATGTCGCGGTCACATTCCGCCAGCACGTCGTCGACCACCGGCCCCCAATGACTGTATGCCTCGGCGAAGAACCCAGCGTTGTCTTGTTCATCGGCCGTGCAGATGGCGTCGTAGAACAGGACCTTGCCAATTTCAGCGACCTTCATTAGGTCCTCGGCAGTGATGCTTAGGTTCAGGATCGGACTGATGCTATCGAGCAACTCGCCGACAGTGAGCTGTTGCGCTCCTGCTCATTCCGGTCAAACCGCTCAATAAGCGGTCTCAGGTAGCCCACTGTTTCCGGGTCGTGACAGTAGGTGCAGCCCGGATTGTGCATGGTGGCGTCGTGAACCGGACGGAAGCAGAGCGTCATATGTTCCGGTGCGCCGGGCTGGTCGATGAGGCTTGCGAACGAGGGGACCATCGCGCCGCAGTCGGGGCACTTGATAAGACCCTCACCAATGCGATCGATCATGTTTCTACTTTCGGTTGGTGCTGCGCGCTTTAGCGCCGCGATGTTTTGTGCCGGGGATGCTTGGTTGGACGAATCGATGTTGCTATCAGTCCCTTTGTCTGTTCTCACCGGCGGGACGCCGCTGAACTCTTCTGTGTGTTTGGTAACCGACAAGCCCGGTGTCGAATGACTCGGCATCTGCAGTGGGCAACTTGCGCAGGCGATCCGCCGCTGGTCGGGTGTGGTCGGCATCGGAATCGTCTGGCCGACCGATGCTGGCGGTACTCGGCGCGGGAGCCACCGCCAATAACCACCAGTCCGTTGAGGATCTGCTCATACGGTTTGGGTGGCCCCACTTCCACTTCGACCGCGTTCTTCGCCGCCAGGCCGGCCCGGTCAAGGGCATCGCGGATCGCCGCAAGCTTGATCGAGTCGGCCACGTTGTCGTCGGTCGCCATCTTCAACAGTTCGCACGCCATTCGATCGGCTGCTTCCTCGATGCGCTGACGGGCTTTGCGCTTTACCTGTGGCGCCTTGGCGCCATGAAAGTCACAGACGTTCGTCCCATGGCGCGCGGCGTTCTTGCACTGGTCGCCGTTCTTTCGGTGTGCGGTGCACCGCCGCTCTGGGTGGGCGCTACGAGCCCACCGGTCGATAGGTTCGACAGTCGATGGGTCGGTCACTTTGTTCCTCTTTCGGTAAGCGCGTCGGTTGGTCGACTCAGACACAGAACGCACAGAAGGCACAGAAGGCCTCTCATGACGTACCTTCTGTGTGTTGTGTGGCTTTTGCGCACGGGTGCACCTTGTAGCGCGGTGATGCTGGGCGGCCTCCTGTCGATTTCGGTTGGGCCAGCGGGACCAGGTACCCGTGATCTACGAGCTGATCCAGCGCGGGGGTTAGATCAGCTTTCTTCTTGAACACAGACCGACCGGCCACATGCAAGTCGCGCTCGGACACCTCATCCTGGCCGAGATCTCGGACGCGCCTGAGGAGATAGATCGCGTCGGCGGTACCACGATCGGTGCCCATCTCCGAGAACGCGTTGATCGCGGAAGCCTTGAAGTACCCCCCGATCCGTGAGGCCGCCAAAATCGTTTGCGCCGAGATCGGTTCTCGCGGGCCTTTCACAGAGCCATGCTCGGCAAGGTGCAAGATCCCTGCGATGCGCGCCACCGCACCCACATACTTCGCGCCCCAATCAGCAAGCGAGGCAAGTTCACCGTTCCCGGCAAGAGTTGGTTCTACCGCCGCCTCGATCGTCTGCATCGCCTGCTGCGCGGTTTGGGTCAGCGTCAGGACGGCGGGTTCGCCAAAGCAAGCGGCCATCCCCGAAGCGAGCTCGGCAACAACGGCCTCATACCGATTCTCGATCGCCAAGTCGACCGGGGGTGCTGCGATCGTGCGTCGGCCCACCTTTGATACCGGGCGCGCGTAAAGGATGCGCGCCAGAAACCCGCGGCCACGAAACTCCCGGTTGGCGGCAATGGCGGACAACACCGCGGGCTGAATCATCAGGGCTAGGGTGAGCGCGGGGCGGCGAACATGTTCGGGTGGTCGGCCTTTACGGTCCACATTCAGCGGGTCACCCGAGTGCCCCTTGAGCCACAGGTCCATGTTTGGGATTGACCCCGAGTAGCGCCCGGCAACGATGTCAAAAATCCCGCCTTCAGCTGAAATAATCGCCAACCGACCTCCCTGCTCGACCAACAAGAGAGGCAGCGGCCTCAGGCGTGATGTCGTCGGCAACCAGCCGCGTGCATTGGGGGAACCTCGATGGACGCCGCGATCGTCGCTGCTCCAATCGCATCAGCCATCCGCTTATCCCGCTCGCTAGCTTTGGCTTTGGCGGACGGTCATGTGTTGTTGTTCCGCGGTTTTGACGGCGATCTGTTTGCGAGTCTCGGCTTCCAGCCGCGCCGCTTGACCTTTATCGGCGAGGTGCGCTTCAACGTCAAAGATCGGACGAGTTAATGCCAACTGGACTGCTGACTTACGTTCACCTGGGGCGGCGATGGTAACGGTGTATAGGCACAGTGGCTCTCGCCAACCGTGGCGGATCTCGATTTCCGCGCGGCCGCCACTGCAGGCTGATAACGCGGATAAGGCTGACGTGGCGGCCATCGCCGGATCAGTCTGTGTGGCTTCGCTGACCGCGCACACCATCTGCGCAATCGGCTCGGGCAGAGCAGCTACGGGAACGGCGGTACTTGCACGGCCAGGCTCAATGGGACCGGATCGCCATCGACCCAGATCTCATCAACCTCGGGCAGCGGGTCAACGGATTTTGCGTCGATCAATTCGGGCCACCCCTTCCGGTTAGGACGTGGGCCGCTCCGGACAGGTCGCCGTCATGGTTGAGCTGCGCGTAAGCCCGAAACTTTGGTGTAGCCGCGTGGGTGTCCGGGTTCGGTGACGTCGAACACGGTGTTGGGGCTGTAAACGAACAGGCAACCGTTGCGGACAGTGGCGGAGCACGCGGAAGTGTGCGTGGGGTGCAGCCAGCGAGCCCCGTCGGCGTCGGGATCGTGCATCGAGGCAACGCCAGCCGTGTGGACCCAGGATGTCGAACCACGACGTCGCTAGCGGTGAAGTTGTCGGCTATCGACGGACTCCTCGAGAACCGTGACAGTGGTCGAGGTTCTCGCCGTGGGGTCTTGGGCGGCTCGAGGCTTTATCAGGTCGATTAGCCAGGACGGTGGTGCTGCGACCGGAGCGTCGATCCGTACATACGGGCGCCCCGGTTTCCGGGTGGATCGATGGTGGTAGCACCACGTAGCCGGTCGACGATCTTGAGGTCGATACCGGGCCCAAGTCGCTTGTGGGACAGCCTTCCGGGTGGTCGGCGGTAGAACCGATGGCAACCGCCGTCACCGCGCCCTGAAAGCGTCATCAAAGTCTCTGGAAGAGGTGCCGTGCTGTGTCTCCAACTCAGCGAGCGACTCCAGGCCGCCATTCCGCGGATCCATATCGAGTACGAACATCGATTCGGGCACTCGCCCACCGATATTGCAGCCCGCACATTCACCACCCCACCAAGAGGCAACAACTGCGACATCGGTGGTGGCGTCGTAGACGCCGTGACCATGAAGACCGCAGTCGCCGTGGCATTCTTGCCGTTCGCGGCTTCCCTTTGGGTGCGGATTCGGGATCGCCGGGAGCTTGCCGTTCAGCGGGATGATCGGCCAGTTGTTGATCCCGTATTCGATTGCGTGAGCTACCGATGTCGTCGGCGTGCAGCACCGAAGCGCCGAGTGTACGCAGTGCGTCGGCTTCTAGGCGCAACCCATCGACGCGGTTGCATTCCTTCCCGGCATCGCTGAGCGCGGTGGTCAGACATCGACAGTCCCAATCTGCAATCGTGGCTGTCTTGGGATCAGACGCACGCTGGTCGGTGCGAATCTTGCGATTTTGTTCGATCCACGCCTCGACGTCGCAGCGGCGGTAGTAGACCCGTCGCATCACCTTGACGAACGCAGGTCCGTTTCCCTTGTGCCGCAGGGCCGCCCACGTTTGAAGGTTCGTTCTTGGAAAGATCGCGGGCATCGTTCCGGAGGGGATCAGTTCCTCTTGGCCGAAGTCGCTCAGTTGCTTATCGGTTGCCATGGCCGGCCTATCGGTCTCCACAGATCATCTCGCTTGGTCGGGTTTTGCTGAATTTGTTCCGATAGTCCTCATTTATACTGGGGTAGTTGAAATTCTCCAAGAGTCGTCTAAAATCTGCATCATGGCGACAAGGCGAGTTGAGATCGGCCTTACCGGGGAGACGGTGCGAGCGAACATCAAGCGATTACGTCGGGAAAGGGACATGACGTTGCATGATTTTCGGACCACATGGGCCGGGTAGTCCGCCCGATGGCGCATAACACGATAAGTGAGATAGAGCGGGGCGCGCGGCGAGTCGACGTTGACGACTTGATGGCGCTGGCGGAAGGGCTGAATGTCTCCCCAATCGCACTACTGATGCCGAAAGCAGACACCAAGGATCAGCTAGTTCAGGCAACAGGACACCCGCCGGAACGCGCACAAGAATTGCTATGGAACAAGTTGCATGCGTTGCGCATTCGTGGTCTCGGCGCGACCACTGAGCCGACCCTGACAGGCACCGCCGACTACCGGCGCTTCGTCGATTAAACCCGCCATGGGCCGTCGAGGAAGCGCTGAAACTTGCCGAGGTGCTGCGTGGCGACAATTGAGAAGTATCAAACAGCCACGGGCACAACGCGTTACATGGTCCGCTATCGAACGCCGCAGCACACGCAGACCAAGAAACGCGGATTCACCACGAAGCGAGCCGCCGAAGCGTTCGCCAACACGGTCGAAGTCGAGAAGCTACCGGCAGTTACGTCGCGCCGTCGCTCGGTCAGGTCACCATCGGCGAGTTGGGTAAGGAATGGCTTGCTCGCCAGGCGCACCACAAGGCCAGTTGGTCGGCGCGGCTGGAATCAGTCTGGCGGGTGCATGTCGAACCGCACTGGGGTCGCCGTCGCATCGCTGACATTCGGCCAACCGAGGTCCAAAAGTGGGTTGCCGAAATGAAGCTCTCGCCATCGTCCGTGGCTCACGCCCAAACCGTGCTCGCAGGCATCCTGGACGACGCAGTGGCTGACCGCCGACTGGCGACCAATCCGGCCAGAGGCGTAAAGCTTCCCCGCAAGACGCCGAAAGCCCGCAACTACTTGACCGCCGCGCAAGTGCAGCCTTAGCCGACGAATCCAAGCATCCTGACATCGTTTTGTTGCTCGCGACGACAGGCCTGCGGTGGGGCGAAATGGCGGCGTTGCGGGTCCGCGACGTCGACCTAGGTCGTGGCCGCATTCGCGTGGAGCGGTCGGCGTCCAAGGTGAACTCCAAGACGATCATCGGCACCACCAAGACGCACGCGGCCCGCTCGGTGGCAGTGTCTGCGTCGGTGCTCAAGCTGCTCGCACCGGCAATGGTCGGCAAGTCTCCCGACGAACTGTTATGGCGCCGGGCCGATGGGCAACCATTGCGGCCCCCAACGACGACGCACTGGTTTGGTGCGGCGGTCAAACGGTGCCAGGCGGCAGATGAGAAGTTCCCTCGGGTCACCGTCCATGAACTGCGGCACACGGCGGCGTCGTTGATGATCGCCTCCGGTGCCAACGTCAAGACAGTGCAGTCCCAGCTTGGGCACAAAACGGCGACGATGACGCTCGATCAATACGGGCATCTGTTCCCCGATGACCTAGACGACGTGGCCGACAAGATGGACGACCTCGTTTCAGGATGTGCCCAAAATGTGCCCAAAAAGGAAGCAGGTCAGGGCGAAAATACGCCCTGACCTGCTAATAGCTATCTCAGTGGAGCTGCCGGGAATCGAACCCGGGTCCTACGGCATTCCCTCGAGGCTTCTCCGTGCGCAGTTCGCTATGTCTCTACTCGGATCTCCTGGTCACGCGAACAAGTCAGGATGACGATCCCAGTCGCTGTTTGATGTCCCCGACAGTCCCGCGACCGGACTGTATGCGGTTTGTCCCTCTAGCTGATGCCAGGGTCCGGGCCGAGGGCGCTCCCGGTCTGACAGACACGCAGTCGCTTAGGCAGCGAGTGCGTAGTCGCGCTGATTGGAATCGGCGCTTAATTGGTTGCAACGACGCTTACGGTGGTCTCTTGCCTGCACCGGCACGCTTCCCTTGATTCGATGCGCGAAGTCGAAACCGTTCAGCCCCTCGCATCCCTACCGACTTTCGGCAGGACATTTCATTCTACCTGTGTGTTCAACACAAGCCAGCGTCTAAGTAATCCCAGCTAGATCACTGCTTCACCGCGACGGTGTTCAGGTCGAACACGCCGAACACCGGCGAGATGCCCGCGTTGGTCAAGTTCGCGCCGACGACCTCCGGGATGTTTTCCAGAATGGTCGGCAGCAGCGGCCACGCCGTCGTCTGGATCCTGTTGCCGAGGTCCACCATTTTGGTGTTGACGACCGACGCCGGTTCGGTCGACGACATCAGATCCTGCATTTCCTTCGCCGTCGCAGGATCGTAGTACCTGGTGATGTTGTTCGATCCGTATGTCTTGCCGTCGGGGTCGGGACCGAAAACCGAGGGCAGCACCGCGGCCGGAGTGGGCCAGTCAGCACACCACGCTTCGAATGAGATAGCCGGCGGGTTGTCGCCCTCGAGGGCTGGGGTGTACTCATCTGAGGTCAATTCGTCGATTACCACCTCGACGCCTGCGGCCTTCAGATTGTCCTTGACCACGCCGGCTGCCTCCTTGTACACCGTCGAGGGTCTGGTGACCGCCAGATGCAGTGGCGGGACAGTCTTTCCGGCCAACAGCTTCTTCGCGGCCTCGACATCGCCTTCCGGTTTCAGACCGAGGTCCGGTGCCGCGAAGCCAGCAGCCGTCGGAGGGACCACCGAATCGGCGATCGGGCCGAACAGCTCGCCTCCGTACGCGTGCTGGATTCCCTTCCGGTCGATCGCGAGCGCGATGGCGTGGCGGACGTCGGGATCGGTGATCTTCTGGGTGTTCATTGCCACGAAGTCGACGCACGGACCTGGGCCGTTGACGAATCGGGCCTTCACTGACGGCTCGTCGAGCTTCGGTAGGTCGGAGCCCAACAACGTCGTGCTCAAAGTCACCGCGTTCGCGTCAGGACCTTTCGACGTGAGCAGCCGGTCGGTGACGCCGGCCTTGCCGGTGGAGAACTGAAACCGGTCGGGATAGGCCGGTCGATTGGGGTCGGTAGCTGGATCCCACTGCTCATTGCGGACGAGCACCAGCGTTTCATCGGGCGTGTACTTCTCGATCTTGTACGGCCCCGACGAGACCGGGCGGTCAGCGTAGGCCTCTTTGGTGTCAGCGGTCTTGGGAACCGGCACCGTGTACAACTGCGACAGGATCCAGTCGGCATCGGGTTGCGGCCCCTTGAAGTGGAACACCAGCGTTCGGTCGTCCGGGGTTTCGACCGATGTCAGATCTTTTTCGGGCGCTTGGTACGGCCCGGCGTAATCGGTCTCGTTCGCCAGCAGGTCGACCATGTACGTCGCGCCCTCGTCGTAGACATCCTGGGCGAACGAACGCTGAACGCCGTACTTCACGTCGGCAGCGGTGATGGGCTTGCCGTCCTCGTACTTCACGCCTTCGCGCAGCTTGTAGGTCCATGTTTTGCCGCCGTCACTCGAGGTGCCCAGCGACTCGGCCAGGTCTGGCTGTACCGAGAGCTCCTCGCCCGGGGTGTCCTTGATGAACGTCAGTGTCCGGTAGATGAGACGACCGATCTCACTCGATTCGATGGTGTAGTTGTTCGCGGGGTCGAGCGACACCCAGTCGACCGAGTTCAACACGTCGACTGTGCCGCCCTTGGCGGTCACGCCCTTGTCCTTGATGCGGGTGATCGAGTCCCGCAGGTTTCGGTGGCGCGGCATCTCCGGGTTCGGCCTTGTCACCGGGCGAGCAGCCCGCAACGACTAGTGCCGCTGTGACTGCGGCCAGCGCCCAACGCCTACTCTGGATCTTCATGTTTCCCCCGGTGAGTTCACAGCTGACATTCAGCCAGCAAACGAAGTTAGCACGATAGTCGCGGGAAAAGATCTGAAATTCAAAGCGTCGGCAAATATGCGGAAAATAGCTCGGCTAGATCACATAGTTGACGTGCTCGACAATTCGCCTGCCGACCGTCTGGTCGCCGGTGTAGGTGATGGCGTCGTGATCGACGGCCGTACGACCGCCTGCGAGCCGGGTGAAGAGCAGGCCGTCGAGGCTGATCGTCGCCGTCGGTTCTGCGTCGAGTTCGTCGACCACCTTGGCGCGCTGATCGACGGACACGTTGATGGTGCGCGACAGCGGGCCGGTCAATTCGAGCCGTACCCGCGACCCTTCGGGCGCCCCGCCGAGCTTGCCGACGACGAAGCCCATGCTCGCCGCGATCTCGTCGAGCGCCAGTCGGCAGTCGGCCCCGTCGAAGGCCCCGTCGGTGGCCGAGACGACGGACGGCTTCGCGGACGTCGTGCTCATGCATCCAGCAGTCGAAGATCCGCACGCGCATGAACCTGCCGTAACTGTCCGGTCCGGCCGGCGTGGCAGTCAGCTCGTGCCACTGCCCCTCTCCCATGGCAGACAGAGCCTCGCGGCGCTGCGCCGTCGTCTCGCGGAAGCGCTCCAGCAGATCCGCATGCGGAAGGCCCCGCAGCTTGCGCACCCAGCGTTCGTTCAGCACGCCGATGTCGTTGCGGACGTGCGTCGAGCGTCGACACGTCGATGTCGGCTTCCGGAGTGCCCGCTCCCTGCAACATCGACTCGGTGCCGGTCACGTGCGCGACGACGTCGTGCACGGTCCAGCCCGGCAGCGACGTCGCCTTGTCCCAAGCGTCGTCAGGCAGGTCATCGACGGCCCGGTCGATCGCGTCCCAGCTGGCGAAAAGCCCACTCAGTACGTCGGATTTGTCTAACCGGGTCACCGGACGGGAGGGGCTGCTCACGGGCCGACGGTACCGCTCCCGGCGTCACGAGCGACCGCGAACTGCCGCTAATCCCCGGAGTGTTGGGGCACAGAGACCGTCGGTCGGCGAAATTGGACATCGGAGATCGGCACCGCACGACCGAACAGGTGGCCCTGCGCCAATCGGCAGCCTGCGGCGAAGACCGTGTCGGCTTGCGTCGTCGATTCGATGCCTTCGGCGATGACGTCGATGCCGAGCGAGCCGCACAGCCTGATGACCGAGCGGTACAGCGTTTCGATCCGCGCCGGCTCCGGGCCGACCGCCAAACCACGATCAAGTTTGATGATCTGTACGGGCAGCGCGTGCAGGTAGGTCAGCGAGCTGTATCCCGCACCGAAGTCGTCCAACGCGACCGTGATACCCATCTCGTTGAGGCGGGCGATCTGCGCGGCTGCGTCGGCGAGGTCGACCACGGGCACGGTCTCGGTGATCTCCAGAACGAGCTGGCTCGGCGTCAGTCCGCAGCGGTCGAGCGTTCCTCGGACCTGCCGCTCGAATTCCTGGCTGCCCAGCCGTGCTGCACCGATGTTGACGTGCAGAACCAGGTCCCCGCCTGCCGACTCGAGCTCCGTGCAGGCCAGATCCAGCACCATGGCGTCGAGCGCGGCGCCAAGACCGGCGGCTTCCGCCGCGGCGACGAACGCGTCGGGTTGGATGTCGGTTCCGTTAGGCGCGGTCCACCGCGCAAGTGCCTCGATCGCGACGGGCGTCCTGTCGGGAAGCCGGACCACGGGCTGGTAAGCCAGGCTGAAGCCGGCCGGTACGCCGCCCTTGGCCTGTCGAAGCGCGGTCGGAAAGTCCGTCGAGACGCCGAGAGACGGCCGATAGATCACCGCGGTGTTCTTGCCGACCCGCTTGCCCGCGTACATCGAGACGTCGGCCTGCCGGAGCAGATCGTCAGATGTCGGCGTCGGCTCACTGAGTTCGGGACGAACCAGCCCCATGCTGGCGCGGACGCGGATCGAGGAACCGTGTATCGCGAACGGATCGCGCAGCGCGACCCGAATGCGGTCCGCGACCACCTCGGGCGCTTCCAGTTCACCGTCGATCAGGATCGCGAACTCATCGCCGCCGATGCGCGCCAGCGTGTCGGCTTCGCCGATGCAGCGCTGCAGTCGCTCGCCAACCGCGCGCAGCAGTTCGTCGCCGCCGGCGTGGCCGAAGCGGTCGTTGACCTCCTTGAAGTCGTCGAGGTCGACGAAGATCAGCACGAACGGTCCAGAGCCGACCGCGTCGTCGAGACGCTGCCCGAACAGCAACCGGTTGGGCAGTCCGGTCAACGAGTCATGGTGCACCTGATGGGCGAGGCGGCCCTGCACGTCGTACAGCCGCTCAGTCAGCTGGCGTTGTGAGCGCATGGCGATCATCTGCCGAACGGCAACCAGCATCACCAGCGCCACCGCGGCGCTCAGCTCGAATCCGCTCAGCCGCTTTCCCATATAGAGATGGAAGGAGTACAGCACCGCCATTCCGAGAAACCCGACGTAGGGCAACGCGAGCTGCACCCAGTCGACGGCGTCCCGTGCTCGCTTGGATACCGGATACGACGGCAGATCCAGCACGGCGTACGCGATCAGCAGTTGGCCGAGAACGAACCCGATGCTGCCCCAGAGGTGGCCGCCCTCGATGCCGACGGTTCGAAAATAGGTCACCAGCCGATCCGACGCGGCGATGGTGATCACACCGGCGGCCAGCAGAAGGTAGTTCGCCCGATAGGCGCGGTCCTGGCGGTAGGTGATCATGGTGAGTATCAGGGTCACTACAACGACGAGTTCGAGCAACGCATAGACGACCAGCACGGCGGTGTTGTCCGACCGGGGCAGGACTGCGCCGGTCCTGTCGCCGAAACCGGAAATCAGCACCAAAAGTGAGAACGTAATGGTCGAAACGAGCCCGTCGAAGATCGTGATGACGCGGGAACCGCGATGCGGCACCGCGCCCACTGGGTACGGGTCCACCGGAGCGCACCAGTGCGACGGTGATGACCAGGGTGAGCAGCGGGGGCAGAAAATAGGTCGCCACGCCAATGGGTGGTGCCGTGCCATCAACGGTCGTGCGGCCCGCATACCAGAGCAGGTCGCCGACCAGCGAAGCCACGAAGGCCGCGATCACGGCCAGCCGCCATGACCTTTCCAGGCCGTGTTTGCGGCGCGCGACTACAAACGCGCACACGATGGCCGCCAGGCCGATGGTCGCCTGCAGTGCCGTGAACACCACCTGGGCCGCTTGCTGGCCCCAAACCGCAAGCGCATTGACGCAGAGCAACGCGAGTACCACGGCAAACAAACCAAGCCGCAGCCGGCCGCCGGTGACCCTCACCTGACCTCTTCCTCGTCGCGCTGTCTGGCAACTGTTATCTGCCATGATGCCCTATCACGAGGTGGCCTCAGTTCACCTGTCGCCGCATCCGCTGAGCGAGGAGCAAACTCACGGTGGCATGGTCGGCGCCCACGGAGCGCCACCCGCCGCCGCGGGGTAGCGTCCCCGTCGTGTGGGGCGCGGTGCTGGTGATGGCCTTGGCGGCGATGGCGGACCCGCTCAGAATCGGCATCACCATCCTGGTCATCTCGCGTCCACGGCCCATGCTCCAACTGCTCGCGTTCTGGCTCGGCGGCCTTGCCATGGGGTTCGGCGTCGGACTCAGTGTGCTGTTGCTCCTGCATGACCTCGCGCTGGACTTCATAAAGGACCTGGAGTCGACGACCGCGACCTCGACCGTCGGGCTCGTTCAGATCACCATCGGCGTGCTCGCTCTTCTATTGGCCGCAATGATCGCGTTGCGGTTCCCGAGCCGACGGCGCGCCCAGGTGCCTGTGCCCGACGTGGAGACGCAGACACCGGCGGTGGTGCCGTCGACCGGCGCGGGCGCGTGGTCGCGGCTCACGACACGCGCGGGCGTTGCGATGCAGGGCGGATCGCTGTGGGTGGCGTTCGTCGCGGGCGCCTGGCTCGCGACACCTCTACAGTTCGTCGCCGCGCTGGCGGCCATCCTCGCCTCTGGCGCCTCGGCGGGCACGCAGGTCGTCGCGTTGGTCGTCTACCACGTCGTGGCGCTGGCGTTCGCCGAGATCCCGCTCGTCAGCGCGCTTGTCGCACCGGACCGTACTCAAGCGGTCATGCTGCGGGTGCACGACTGGGTGCTCCCCCGACGCAGGCAGCTCATCGCCGTCATCATCGCCGTCGTGGCCGCCTTGCTGGTGGTCAACGGCATCGGCAGCCTGTGATGCGCGTTGCCCGGCAGAGCGAGCTAACCCGCGGCAATCATGGCGACGGCCGCAAGGGCCAGCACCATGCCGACGGCCTGCCACCGGGTGACCCTCTCCCGCAGCACCCCGATGGCGAGCAGCACCGTCGCCGCCGGATACAGCGACATCAGCACGCCTGCCAGCGACAGCAGAGACGCATGAAGCGCCAACAGCATCGCGATATTCGCCCCGACGTCGAGTACCGCCGCCAGCAGCGCCAACCTCAGCGGCGTTCCGCTCGGTATCCGGACATTGCCCGTCACCACCGCGATGACGGCCACGAGCAGGCTGGCCGCCAGCCGCGCAAACACCAACGGCCAAAGCTCCGCCTCGGGCGGCGCCTGGGCGATCAGCACGAAGTTCAGCCCGAACGCCACGCCTGAGCCCACTGTCAGCCAGGCCACCTTCCTGGTGAACCGGTGCGGGGTGACATCCTCGTCGGTCACCTCGCGGCTCACCAGGACGACAGCGACCAGAGCCAGCACGACGCCGGCGCCTGCGACGGCGCCGGGCCGCTCCCCCAGCGCCAGGCCCACGCCGACCGGGATGCCGGCGACCAGGATCGCCGTCAGCGGTGAGACCACCGCGATCGGACCCGCACCCAACGCGGCGTAGAACCACCAGATGCCGAACGCCTGCGAGACGCCGCAGAGCCCGCCCCAGAACATCGCGTCGCCGGAGATGTCCCCGCCGACGATCAGCGCAAGCACCAACAGCAGCGCCAACGCGACCGGGTAGGACACCAGCACCACCCGAAGTGCCGCAACGCGGCGTGACGCGATCCCGCCGACGAAATCGCTGATGCCGTACCCGAACGCCGAAGCCAGCGCGAGGGCGATCCCGATCAGCTCATGCCCTTGGCGCGCCTACCCAGTTCACGGGTCACCTCGCGTTGCGCGTCCCGGCGTGCGATGTCCTGGCGCTTGTCGTGCGCCTGCTTACCGCGGGCCAGCGCGAGCTCGACCTTGACCTTGCCGTCGGAGAAATACAGCGACAGCGGCACCAGCGTCAGGTTCCCGTCCCGGATCTTGCCGACCAGCATGTCGATCTGTTTGCGGTGCAACAACAGTTTGCGGTTGCGCCGCGGTGTGTGATTGGTCCAGCTGCCGTGGTGATATTCCGGGATGTGCAGGTTTCGCAACCAGATCTCGCCGTCGTCGACGGTGGCGAAGGCGTCGGCCAACGAAGCCTGGCCGTCGCGCAGACTTTTGACCTCGGTGCCCATCAGGGCAACCCCGGCCTCGAACGTCTCGAGGATCGAATAGTTGTGTCGCGCTTTGCGGTTGGTCGCGACCACCCGGTTGTTGCTTGACCTCGTCGGGTCCGCTTTCTTGGCCACGGCTATCTTCGGACGTAGAGACGCAAGGTCGCATAAGCCGTGATGCCGGCCATCACGACACCGACGAATATCAGCACCGGCGCAATGTAGAGGATGTCGGCATAGTCCACCCTCGCAATGAGATTGGCTTCATAGAACTGGTTGAGCGCGTTCTCCAGAAACAGCGCGCGCACGATGATCAAGCCGACGATCGAGATGACCACGCCGATGAAGGCGGCCAGACAGGCTTCCACCAGGAACGGCAGCTGCGTATACCAGCGGCTCGCGCCGACCAACCGCATGATTCCCACCTCGGTTCTTCGCGTATAAGCCGCGACCTGAACCATGTTGGCTATCAACAGAATCGCCCCGACGGCCTGCACGAGCGCCACCGCGAAGGCCGCGTTCGACAGCCCGTCGAGTACCGCGAAGAGCCTGTCGATCAAGTCCTTCTGGTTCAGCACGTTCAGTACGCCCGGCTGGCCTGCGATCGAATCGTCGAAGTCCTTGTGCTGTTCCGGGTTGTCCAGCTTGACGACGAACGATGCGGGAAACGCGTCCTTGCCCGCGACATCCTTGTACTGCGGGAACTTCTTGATCGCGTCGTTGTAGGCGTCGTCGCGGTTGAGGAACCGCACGGAGCGCACGTCATCACGGTCCTCGATCTTCTGCCGCAGCTCCTTGCATGGATCGGCGTCGCAGGTCGGGTCGTTGGCCGAGACATCGTTGGTCAGGAACACCTGGCTTTCGACGCGGTCCAGGTAAATGGCGCGGGAGTTGTCGGCGAGCCGCACCACCAGCAGACCGCCACCGAACAGGCCGATGGAGATCGCGGTGGTCAGAATCATCGCGATCGTCATGGTGACGTTGCGACGAAGACCGTTCCAGACCTCGTTGAGCAGGAAGCCGAAGCGCACTAGCGATCCATTCCGTAGATGCCGCGCTGCTCGTCACGGACGAGCCTGCCCAGGCTGAGCTCGACAACGCGCTGACGCATCGAGTCGACGATGTGGTGGTCGTGGGTGGCCATCAGGACCGTCGTCCCGGTGCGGTTGATGCGCTCGAGCAGATCCATGATGTCCTTGCTGGTTTCGGGATCAAGGTTTCCCGTCGGCTCGTCGGCCAGAAGCACCAGTGGGCGGTTGACGAAGGCACGGGCGATCGCGACGCGCTGCTGCTCGCCGCCGGAAAGCTCGCCCGGTAGCCGGTTCGCCTTACCCGAAAGACCGACCATCTCCAGCACATCGGGCACCACGCGGTTGATCACGTCGCGCCGCTTGCCGATCACCTCGAGGGCGAATGCCACGTTCTCGAAGACCGACTTCTGCTGGAGCAGCCGGAAGTCCTGGAAAACACAGCCGATGACCTGACGCAGGCTGGGGACGTGACGGCCAGGCAGCTTGTTGACGTGAAACTTCGACACCCGCACGTCACCCTTGGTCGGCGAGTCCTCGGCGAGCAGCAATCGCATGAACGTCGACTTGCCCGAACCCGAAGGACCGATGAGAAACACGAACTCACCCTTGTCGATCGATAGCGAGACATTGTCCAGCGCGGGACGCGCAGAGGACTTGTACAGCTTGCTGACGTTGTCGAGCGTGATCATCACGGCTCGCCAGTGTAGCGGTGGGACAAGGCAGGCTCCGCCGAGCTATCTCGGCGCTTCGGGCGTGGCGGGCACCGCGCCAGGGGCGGGCGTGGCCGTGGGCGGCGCCGTCACGGTCGGGGTCTGTATCAGCGTCTGCGGCCCGAGCGGGCCACCGGGGCCGTCCGGATCGACCACCGTCGTCGTCGGGCTCGGCGATGTCGGGCTCGTCGTGGTGTCCTGCGGCGCCGGTGTCGTCGTCTCGGTCGTCGTCGTCGGAGCGGTGGTGGTGGTCGTGTACACCGGCTCCTTCGGCCGCCGAACCTGCGTGCGAGGCACCCAGGTGTAGTTCGGGTCGGGAACGAAGCCGGGCGGGACGACGGCGGGAACGGGTGCCTCGGGTGCCGGCGCCGGCTGGACGGACTGCTGCACCCAGAACAGCGCGACGAACGCCGCGGTCAGCACCAGGGTCGACACCCGAAAGCGGCCGCCGAGCTTCGTCTTGAGCCAGGACGTCATTGCTTCTGCTCCGGCGCGGCCTGCGTCTCCGCTCCCTCGCCTGCGGACAACTCCGACGAATGCGGGATCGCGGCGACCATCGGGGCGTTTCCGTCGGACGCGACGATGCCTGCCCGACGGAGAGCACGAACCACGAGAACGCGGAGCCGACGGCCCACCTCGTACTGCTTGCCCGGCAAGGTGCGCGCAACCATCCGCAGGTTCACGGTGTCCAGCTCGATGCTCTCCACACCCATCATCTGTGGGGCATCGAGCAGCAGATCCTTCAAAGCCGGATCCTCGACGGCCCGTTCCGCGACGTCGTGCAGGACGTCATTGACGGCATTGAGGTCCGCCGATGTCGGCACGGGGATGTCGACGACCGCGCGTGCCCAGTCCTTGGAAAGGTTCAGCGTCTTGACGATCTGCCCGTTGGGGATGGTGAACATCTCACCTTCGGCGGATCGCAGCTTCGTCACCCGCAGCGTGACGTCCTCGACGGTGCCCTCCGCCGGGGCGGCGATGCCGGCGACCGTCAGCGACACCAGATCGCCGAAGCCGTACTGCTTCTCGGTGATGATGAAGAAGCCGGCCAGCAGATCCTGCACGATGCGCTGCGCGCCGAAGCCGAGCGCGGCGCCGAGCACCGCGGCCGGGGCCACCAGCGAGCCGACCGGGATCGCGACGATGTCGGTGATCTCGACCGCGACGATGACGAACAGTATCGCCACCGACACCCACGAGATCACCGATGCGACGGCCTGGCGGTGTTTGGTGCTCTCGGAGCGCACCAACTGGTCGCTTTCCCGGTATGTGGCGTCGATCCGTCGCACGACCCTGTTGGCGAACCAGTTGATGAACCGGGCGGCCAGTAGGCCGCCGATCACCAGCAGGGCTATCCGCACGCCGCGGTCGAGAAGCCAGACGCCGATATCGCCGCGCCAGAAACCACTCCAGCCATCGGCCAAATTCAATGCAAGTACGGTGCTATTCGTCATCGTTTGTGTTGCGCCAACGGATTCCGGCCTCCAGGAACCCGTCGATGTCTCCGTCCAGTACCGCTGCGGGATTTCCCACTTCGTATTCGGTGCGCAGGTCCTTGACCATCTGGTACGGGTGCAGAACATAGGAGCGCATCTGGTTGCCCCACGAGCTGCCGCCGTCACCCTTCAACGCATCCAACTCAGCACGTTCTTCTAAACGCTTGCGTTCCAACAGCTTTGCTTGGAGAACCCGCATTGCCGAGACCTTGTTCTGCAATTGCGACTTCTCGTTCTGGCAAGTGACGACGATACCGGTCGGGATGTGCGTGAGTCGAACCGCCGAGTCGGTGGTGTTCACCGACTGCCCGCCGGGACCACTGGATCGGTAAACGTCGACCCGCACGTCGGCATCGGGAATCTCGATGTGGTCGGTGGTATCCACCACGGGAAGCACTTCGACCTCGGCGAAGGACGTCTGGCGTCGACTCTGGTTGTCGAACGGGCTGATGCGCACCAAGCGGTGGGTGCCCTGCTCCACCGACAACGTGCCGTAGGCGAACGGGGCGTGCACGGCGAACGTCGCGCTCTTGATGCCTGCTTCCTCGGCGTAGGAGGTGTCGAACACCTCGACCGGGTACTTGTGTTGCTCCGCCCAGCGGATGTACATCCGCATCAGCATCTCGGCCCAATCCGCCGCGTCCACCCCGCCCGCACCGGAACGGATGTTGACCAAGGCCTCGCGCTCGTCGTACTCGCCTGCGAGAAGCGTGCGCACTTCCATCGCCGCGATGTCCTCGTGCAGCGCCTTGTACTCGGCGTCGGCCTCGGCCAGCGCGTCGTCGCCGCTCGATCCGGCCTCCTCGGCGGCCATTTCGTAGAGCACCGGCAGATCCTCGAGGCGCTGGCGCAGCTCCTCGACGCGGCGCAGCTCGCCTTGGGTGTGGGAGAGCTCACTGGTGACCTTCTGGGCGCGGGTTTGGTCGTCCCAGAGATTCGGGTCGGATGCCTCGTGTTCCAGCTTCTCGATGCGGCCGCGGAGCCCGTCGACATCGAGCACCCGCTCCACCGTCGTGAGGGTGGCGTCGAGTGCGGCGATATCGGCTTGACGGTCGGGATCCACGGAAGTTCAGGGTACCGGCCAGCGAGTTCTTCCTGGCCAGCGGCAGCAGCGCGGGTGCGCGTTCTAGCATCAGGTGGGGGAAACCAGCCTCGGCGACCATGCGACAGCCCCTTGCGGGTCGCTGAGCAGCGACAGTGAGGGTCACCGAATGCGCCCGTACCACGTAGCGATCGTCGGCTCCGGCCCGTCCGGATATTTCGCCGCGGCGTCACTACTGAAGTTCGCGGACTCCGACGACGACGCCGACGTCCGAGTCGACATGCTCGAGATGCTGCCGACTCCGTGGGGCCTGGTGCGCTCCGGCGTTGCGCCCGACCATCCGAAGATCAAGTCGATCAGCGCCCAGTTCGAGAAGACCGCCCTCGATCCGAGGTTCCGGTTCTTCGGAAACATCGTCGTCGGCGAGCACGTCCAGACCACCGAGCTGGCCGACCGCTACGACGCGGTGATCTACGCCGTCGGCGCGCAGTCCGACCGCCCGTTGAACATCCCCGGCGAAGATCTGCCCGGCAGCGTGGCCGCCGTGGACTTCGTCGGCTGGTACAACGCCCACCCGCACTTCGAGGAGATGGCACCCGACCTGTCCACCGGCAGGGCCGTGGTGGTCGGCAACGGCAATGTCGCGCTCGACGTGGCCCGCATCCTCGTCACCGATCCGGACGTTCTGGGTACCACCGACATCGCCGATCACGCTCTGCAGGTGCTGCACGACCGCGGTGTCGAGGAGGTGTTGGTCATCGGCAGGCGCGGACCGCTTCAGGCACCGTTCACCACGCTGGAGCTGCGCGAGCTCGGCCACCTGGAGGGTCTCGGTGACGTGGACGTGGTCGTCGACCCCGCCGACTTCGAAGACATCAGCGATGAAGACCTCGAGGCTGCGGGCAAAACGGTCCGCAACAACATCAAGGTGTTGCGCGGGTACGCCG
Source organism: uncultured Actinomycetota bacterium (assembly GCA_963758825.1). Taxonomy (GTDB): domain Bacteria; phylum Actinomycetota; class Actinomycetes; order Mycobacteriales; family Mycobacteriaceae; genus Mycobacterium. The sequence continues at coordinate 259,703 of CAVWWV010000002.1, forward strand.
ACGTGGCGCCCAAGGGGGCCAAGCGGCGGATCGTGTTCCGGTTCCGCACGTCGCCCATCGAGATCAAGGGTGACGGCAAGGTCGAGTCGATCGTGTTGGGTCGCAACGAACTCGTCGCCGACGACACGGGCCGGGTCTCGGCCAAGGACACCGGCGAGCGCGAAGAGGTGCCTGCGCAGTTGGTGGTCCGTGCGGTTGGTTACCGCGGGGTGGCGACACCGGGACTGCCGTTCGACGACAAGAACGGCACCATCCCCCACTCAAGCGGCCGAGTCGAGGGCAGCCGCAACGAATACGTGGTCGGCTGGATCAAGCGTGGACCGACGGGCGTGATCGGCAGCAACAAAAGCGACTCGCAGGAGACCGTCGACACCCTGGTCGGCGACTTGGCTGATGCGGACCTGGCCGATTTCGCCGAGAACCATTCAGAGGTGCTGGCGGAATGGTTTGTCGAGCGGCAGCCGAAGGTCGTCACCGACGACCACTGGAAGCTCATCGACGACCACGAGCGTGGCGCCGGTGGCACAGGGGGCAGGCCACGGGTCAAGTTGACCAGTGTCGCCGAACTGCTGCGAATCGCGCACGGCTGACGCCGGATAGCCATGTTCGAACGCTTCACCGCATCAGCTCGCCGCGCGGTCGTCCTCTCGCAAGGCGAGGCGCGGACGCTCAAACAGGACCACCTCGGCCCCAGTGGGCGGTTGAGAGATTCGGGTGCGACGAGGATGAGCCCGCTGGACACATTCGGTTCTCCGATGACGCCAAGAAGGCATTGGAGCACTCACTTCGCGAGTCACGCGCCCTGGAGCACAACTACATAGGCACCGAGCACATCGTTCTCGGGTTGGCCGAAGAACCGGAGATGTTCTCCGCGATCGGCGTGCGAGCAGATGCAGTTCGCGACGCGATTATGAAACGTCTGGGGTCCGCGGCCGGGGCTGAGCCGGCCGAGCCATGAGTCAGTCGCGGGCAGGCGGAGTCACGGAGTCCGCGGCGATGGTGATCACCAGGCGGGTTTCTGGTCGACCGGTGAAGTTCGGATACGGGATTCCGAGATATTTCTGCGAGATCTCGTCGATGCTCTCGCTGCCACCCTCTGTCGTCATGTCGACGACACGGCCGCGGACGGCGTAGTAGCGGAACACATTGTCTGGGTCGACGATGTTGACGGCCACCCGGCTGTCGCGGGCGAGGTTTTTCGCCTTCTGATGGCCCTCGACGATGTTGATCACGACGTGTTCGCCGTCGGTGGTGACCCAGGTCTGCGTCAGCTGCGGCGAGCCGTCCGGCATGACGGTGGCGACGAAGCACGGGCTGGGCTTGCGGAGTAGGTCGAGCAGATCGTCGGGCAGGGGTTCTTGCATGCGGTTCCTTCCGGATGTTTTGTCTCCAGCGTATTTGTCGGTGCAGTGGGGTAACTTCGAACACATGTTCGAAGTCGAGACGGACGAGGCCGGGCTGATCGACGAGATCGCCCGGCTGGAGCGGGTGAAGTCGGCGGCGGCTGCCGGTCAGGCTCGGCTGACAGCGGTGCTGGCCGAGAAACGCCGCACCGCCGAGGCCGGCGCCGGTGTACCGCGGGCCAAGCAATGCCGTGGGCTCGCCAGCGAGGTGGGGTTGGCGCGACGCGACTCCCCGGCGCGCGGCGGCAGGCATCTGGGGTTCGCCACCGCGTTGGTGTTCGAGATGCCGCACACGCTGGCCGCGCTGGAGTGCGGGGCGCTCTCGGAATGGCGGGCGACGCTGATCGTGCGGGAATCGGCCTGCTTGACCGTGGAAGACCGACGGACGCTGGACGCCGAGATGTGCGCCGACGTCGCCGGCCTCGACGGGAAGGGTGACAAGCGCATCGAGGCTGAAGCCAAGAAGATCGCCTACCGCCTCGATCCTCAGGCGGTGGTGGACCGGGCGGCGAAGGCCGAGGCTGATCGCACGGTGACGATCCGACCGGCGCCGGACACGATGGCTTATGTGACTGTGCTGTTGCCCGTCGCCAAAGGTGTCGGTGCCTACGCCGCGCTCAGGCGGGCCGCCGACACCACCTATGACGAACGCTCGCGCGGCCAGGTCATGGCCGACACGTTTTTCGAGCGAGTCACGGCCAGGCCCGCCGATGCGGCGGAGCCGATCGCGGTGAACCTGGTGATCACCGACGAGACACTGCTGGGCGGCGATGACACGCCGGCCGAGGTAAGCGAATACGGGCCGATCCCGGCGTCGGTGGCGCGCGGACTGGTGCACACAGCGGTCACCGATGAGCGGTCGCGATGCACGCTTCGACGGCTCTACCGTCATCCGAAGTCGGGTCAATTGGTAGCGATGGAGTCGCGGTCGCGGTTCTTCCCCAAAGGGTTGGCGATGTTCATCGGGCTACGCGACCAGACCTGTCGCACCCCGTATTGCGATGCGCCGATCCGACATCGCGATCACGCCCAACCTCGACACCGTGGCGGACCGACAAGCGCCGAAAACGGTTTGGGCGAGTGCGAACGCTGCAACTACGTCAAAGAATCGCCGGGCTGGCGGGTCACCGCGGGCAACGACGAAAGCGGTGTGCACACAGCTGAATTCGTGACACCGACCAAGCACCGCTATCGATCGATGGCGCCGCCGCTACCGGGCTTGCCCGACATCGAAATGACGAAGCTGGAAGTCAGGATCGGCATCGCGATGGCCAAGAACGCCGCCTAGCTGTAGGGCGGCGGCGGATTGATCGGCGGCCCCGAGGCAGTGCGGAGGCTCCGACGGCGCGAACGCCCACTTATCCGGGTTGTTCGGCGCGTAGACGACGGGGAACAGCTGTCCCATCGTCGGCCAGTCGTTCACATCCACCTCGAGCCGCTGATAGACGACGTGCTCGTTGACGGTAGGGCCGTTGATGACCCCGGTGATCGTTACGAACTGCCGACCGGTCTCGTCGGGCCGTGGGCTGACGCCGGTGACCACAAGGTTGCCCTGTGCCATCCCACCTGGCCCGCCCCGCATACCGCGACGACGCATGATCCACGGGGCCGCGATCAGAGCAATCGCGCCGATGAGCAGCACCAGCATGCCGAATTCCCACACACGGCCATGGTAGGGCTGCCGCCGTGACCTGAGTCGCGGATGACCTCGCCCTTGTGTGTCAGGACACTCCGATTCGAGTCGCATCCGTTGACAGTTCAGCAGTTGTCTGACATCTTACAACTGTGGCTCAGGGCCCGGACGTGCGACGCGAGCAGCGGCAGTTGCTCTCCGAAGAGGTGCGCCAGCAGCTCGCGACCGAGATAACCGATGGCACATACGCGCCGAACGAGAAGCTGCCGTCCGAACCGGATTTCGCGAAGCGCTACGGCATCAGCAGACCCACATTGCGCGAGATTCTCAGTGGGCTCGAGCGCGACGGATTGATCCGTCGCGTGCATGGTGTCGGCACCTTCGTGACGCCCAAGCGGACACGTGTCCACAGCGTCCTCGACCTCGACATCGGAGTCACCGAAGCGGTCACGGCCGCGAAGGCCAACCTCAATGTCGAAGTCATCGAGGCGAAGGTCGGGCCGATCAGGGCATGGATCACCGCCGCGCTCGAGCTGCCCGAAGATGCCGAAGCCTTCAGAGTCGAGCGCCTCATCCGCGTCGACGGAGTGCCCGCAACCCACGGCTTCGACGTGATCCCACTCAGCATCCTCGAGGCAGCGGGGTCGCCTTCCTATGACGGCGGATCGATCTATCACTTCCTGGAAAGCCGATGCGGCGTCCATCTTCTCGGCGGCGTCGCGGAGATCTCACCGGTTGTCGCCAGCGTTCGCCTGGCCAAGATGCTGGACTGCCCGCGCAACAGCCCCCTGCTGCGACTCGAGCAGACAGAACGGTCCGCGGGCGGTGTTCCAGTCCTGATGTCGCAGGAGCACTACGTCCCCGGCGTCTTCAGCCTCACAGTGCAGCGCCTCCGCCGCGACCGAACCGATGTCGCCGGTAGGCGCAATCCGCAGGACAAGGCCGACGCACGTAAGGGCAACCCAACCGATTAAGCACCGCTAACCCCGCTGAAGAAAGTGAGTCCGGCATGACGGATGACCAGTTGTCCAGAACAGCGGAGGCGGCGGCGTCTGCCTCCGACGCAGACGAATTACGGGCCTTCGGCTACGAACCACAGCTCGAACGGTCGATGGGGGCGTGGAGCTCGTTCTCGATCTCCATCTCCTGTATGTGTGTCACCGCAGGTGTTTTCACCACCTTCGCCTACTCGCTGGGGATGGTTGGACCGGTCTTCGTGTGGACATGGCTCATCGTCTCTATCGGCCAACTCCTTGTCGCGTTGGTACTGGCCGAGTTGGCGGGCCGCATGCCGATCAGCGGCTACGCCTATCAATGGACCAGCCGACTGATCAACTCACACTACGGATGGTTCGTCGGATGGGCCGGATTGATGGCCTTCATCCCCGGCTTCACCGGGCTCAACTTCGGGTTGGCGCCAATACTGTTGAACAGGCTGGGAATCGAGATAACCCCGACGTCGACACTCATCGTCGTGCTCATCGTGCTGGCGTCCCAGTTGGCCATCAACCTGGCCGGCGTCCGGATCGCCTCACGCATCAACAATGCCGTCGCCTTCACCGTCGAGATCGGCCTCTCCATCATCCTGACCGCGATTCTGCTGGTCGTCGGATTCGTCACCAATCCGGTTCAGAGCTTCAGCTTCCTGACCACGAGCTCCGTCGCGGAGGGCAACGGCTTCACAACGGCGTTCCTGCTGTCGGGCCTGCTGGCGATGTGGGTCCTGACGGGCTTCGAGGGCGCCGCCGATCTCGCCGAGGAGACGAAGTTGGCCACCCGCCACGTCCCGAAGGCTGTGATCCGCTCACTGATCTTCGCCGTCGTCGTCGGCTTCTTCATGATCGTCGGGCTGACCATCAACATCGACAACCTCGCGGATACCGTCGGCGCCGACGTTCCGGTGGCACACATCCTGGAGACCGCGCTTGGGACCACTGGCGCAACCATTTTCGAGGCCGTCGCGATGATCGCCCTCTACGCCGGCGGATTGGCCAACATGGCGGCCGCCAGCCGGTTGATGTTCTCGCTGTCGCGCGACAACATGCTGCCGGGTTCGTCGGTCTTGAAGGCGGTGTCGCCGAGGACGAAGTCGCCGAGCGTGGCGCTACTGGTGGTGTCCGCGTTCAGCTTGATCCTCGGACTGGTCGGCACGTACGGCTCATCACAGGCCATGGCCCTCATCGTCGGTATGGCGGCGCTCGGCTACTACGCGGTGTACGGGCTGACCGTCATCGCCGTCATCGTCGCCTCCAAGCGCGAAACATTGCCTACCAAAACGAGTTTCGATCTCGGCCGCCTGGCCGGTCCGGTGCGGGTCACCGCGCTCGTATGGTGCGTTCTGGTCGTGCTCTGCCTCACCGTTCCTGATCTGAACCATCAGACCGCGCTGACAGCGGGAGTGTTCTTCGTCCTGGCAGGCGTCTGGTACGCGGTGATCCTGCGTAGTCGTATCAATCGTATGCAGGCCGGCGTACCCCAGGGAGGTACCGTCCGGTGAGCCAGACAGTAGACCGCTTCGTCAAGCAGGGATTCCGCAGCGCTGCACCCTACAACGCCGAACATCACGACTTCGCTTGGCAGCATCGTCAACTCGCGAGAATGATGTCCAATGAAGGCCCGATCCCGCCGTCCGAGGGAGTCCGGGCGGCGGTGCGGGAGGCCTTCGACATCGGACATCTCTACCCCTATTCGGGCAAAGATCTCGTGGCGGCCTTGGCGCAGTACAACTCCGTGCCGCCGGAGTCGATCGTCCTGGGCAACGGTTCGACGGAAGTGCTCGACGTCCTGGTGCGGTTGCTGGTCGGTCCCGGCGACGAGACGATCATCGCGTCGCCCACCTATGCGTTCTTCGAGAGCCAGACGCGCATCAACGGCGGCGTTCCGAAAGCCGTGCCGTTGACGTCCTCGTGGGATCTGGACATCGAGGCCATGCTCGGCGCCATCACCGACAGCACGAAGATCATCTTCCTGTGCAGCCCCAACAACCCGACCGGAAAGGGTTGGCGCAGCAGAGCAACTGATACGCCTGCTCGACACCGGTATCCCCGTCGTGGTCGACCAGGCGTACCTTGAGTGCGGCTACGCCGAATCATTCGCACCCCTTGTCGCCGACCATTCGAACCTCGTCGTCGCGCGGACCATGTCGAAGGGGTTCGGGCTGGCGGCGTTGCGCGTCGGCTACTTGATCGGCGACCCCGAACTCATCGACATCGTCCAACGAGTCCGGATTCCATTCAGCATCAGCTTGATGGGCATCTGGGGCTGCCTGCAGGCACTTGCCGAACCTGAAGAGCTGGAGCGGCGACGCGAGTTCATCAGCTCGGAAGCCGATCGGTTGCACGCGGCGATGCAGAAGATGGAAGGCGTCGAGTCGTATCCCTCCGACGGCAATTTCGTCCTGGCTGACATCTCCGCGAGCGGTCGGTCGGTCTCGGCTGTCGTCGACGCACTCCTTGCGGAGGACATCCTGATCAGGGCCATGGGCGCGCACGGGCTGAAGGGGTCCCACGTCCGGGTGACGGTCGGGACCATCGAGCAGAACGACCGGTTTCTCAAGCTGTTCGAAGAGCTTCTCCTGCCCGTCGGCCAGGTGTAGCTTCTTGAACCCGGATGAGCGGAGACGTCGATGAGCCCGCACTTCCTGGCGTTCGACATCGGCACCAGCGGCGTGAAGGTCGTGGTGGTCGACGCCGACGGCGCGCTGCTGGACAGCTCCTACCGCGGCTATGGCATTCAGATGGTCGGCGACGCCGGCGTCGAGCAGGATCTCGACCTGATCATCAGGTCGTCGCTGGATGCCGCTCACGAATTGCTGAGACGAGTAACAGGCGCTGGTGACACTTCCGTCTCCATCGATGGGATCAGCGTCACCGCCCAGATGTTCAACCTCGTGGCGGTCGACGAATCAGGCAAGCCGTTGATTCCGATGATCAGCTGGCTGGATCAACGCGCCGAGGGCGCTGCTCGGGCGCTCGCCGAAATCATGCCGCCCAGTGAGCAGTTCAAGCGTTTCACCGCGGTCGTATCCGGCAAAGACATCGTGCCGAAGATTCTCTGGCTCCGGGATACTGCGCCCGAGGTGTATGCCCGCACGGCCAAGCTGCTGGACTGCAAGGAAGCTGTCGTCCTTCATCTCACCGGCATGGCGGTCACCGATCACGCCGGCGCATCGGCCTATCGGCTTTTCGCCCATGACACCCGCGACTGGGACGGCGACGCGTGCGAGGCGGCAGGGATAGATCCCGACAAGCTTCCCGCCGTCCGCGCCGCTACTGACGTGGCCGGTCGGCTCTTGCCCGATATCGCGGATCGACTCGGCTTGCCCGCCGACATCCCGGTGTACGTCGGCGTCGGCGACGTGCCTGCAAGCCAATTGGGCTCTGGCGCAGTCGATCCGGGCGATCTTCACGTCAGCCTCGGCACGGCGGTGTACTTCGGCTTGATGATGTCCGAGCGGCGCGTCGATCCGTGTCACCAACTCGGGGCACTGGCGCACGCCGAGCCCCACCAGTGGATCCTCTGGCTCGAAATCGCCACCGGCGGTGCGGCGCTCGCCTGGGCGGTGCGCATGCTGGGGCTCGGCGAACCCGGCTCGGTGGACTACGCGCGGGTCGAACAGATGGCGCGGGAGAGCGCGCACGATATGGATGGCCTGTTGTTCGCGCCCTGGCTGAGCGGCGAGCGCGTACCGGTATTCGACGACGCTGCCCGCGCCTCGTTCGTCGGCCTCAGCCTGCACCACGGACCAGGACACTTCCTGCGCGCCGTGATGGAGGGCGTGGCCTTTCAGATGCGGTGGGCGCTGGAGTACGGGCTCGACTACGGAGAGAACGTCAAGAGGATCCGCGCGGTGGGCGGCGGATCGATGGGATCGGTGTGGACCCAGATCATCGCCGACGTCCTGGAGCGTCCGCTGGAAACCATCGCCGCGCCGCAGGATGCCGGGGCGATCGGGGCCGCCGCATGCGCGCTGGTAGGGAGCGGGGCCAAGCCCGACTACTCGTTCCTCGCCGACCGGGTGGCGGTTACCCGTACCTATCTGCCCGATGCGGGCCGTTCGCGCGAATACTGCGCCCGGTATGCCCAATACAAACGGCTCTACGACGCCCTCTATCCGATCTATCACCACACGCGAGATGAGGCTCGACCGTGACACACCGCTGCGTGGTGTTCGACCTCGATGGGGTGCTGGTGATGTCCGAGCACTTGTGGGAGCAGGGCTGGGAATCGGTGTCGGCCGAGCACGGCTACCGTCTGGCTGTCCGAGGACACCAGGACATGCCAGGGCAAGAGCGTTCCCGAATGGGCCCGCTACGTCAGTCAACGCACCGGCATGGACGAGCAAGCCGCAGCGCAAGGCGTCATCGCTGTGGTCGCGGCGGCGTACGACCGCGGCCAGGTTCCGCTTATCGATGGAGCCCTCGAATTGGTGCAGGCCGCCGCGGCGAGAGTGCCGGTGGCGTTGGCCTCTTCGGCGCCCCGCACGATCATCGACCGGGTGATGATGACGACACCCGTCGGCGAGTACTTCCGCGCGACGGTTTCCAGCGCCGAGGTGGCCGCGGGAAAGCCCGCCCCCGACGTCTACACCGAAGCCGTCGCCAGGCTGGGTGCACGCAGCGCAGGCAGCTATGCGGTGGAGGACTCGAGCAACGGCATCCGGGCCGCCGCAGCCGCCGGGCTCACAGTTCTGGGCATGGAGCACCCTCAGTACCCCGTGGACCGCGACGCTTCCGGTCGCGCCGCCGGCGTCTACCACAGCCTCGAAGACGTCACCGCCGTGCTGGTGGGTTTCCTCGACGAACGCTAGCTCGTCATCCACCACACGCGGCCCGTGGTAGGACTGCTGCCATGACCTCGGTCGCGAATGACCTCGCCCTCGCGTTGGAGATGGCCGACGCCGCAGACGCACTGACCTTGGACCGGTTCGGTGCGCTCGATCTGCGGGTCGATACCAAACCGGACCTTACGCCGGTCACCGACGCCGACGAATCGGCAGAAGAGCTACTGAGGGCGTCGCTGACGGCGCACCGTCCCGATGATTCGGTGTTCGGCGAAGAACTCGGCGGCACACCGGCTTTCACGGGTCGGCAGTGGGTGCTCGATCCGATCGACGGCACGAAGAACTTCGTCCGCGGAGTTCCGGTGTGGTGCACGCTGATCGCCCTGCTCGTCGACGGCACCCCCGTCGTCGGCGTTGTCAGCGCCCCCGCGCTCGGACGCCGGTGGTGGGCAGGCGCCGGCGAAGGCGCGTTCACCTCCTTCGGCGATGCGAAGCGGCGCATCTCCGTCTCCGGAGTCGATGACCTCGCCTCGGCCAGCCTGTCCTTCTCCGACCTCACCGGGTGGGGCGACCGCCGATCGCGTTTCCTCGACCTCACCGACGAGGTCTGGCGGGTACGCGCCTACGGCGATTTCTGGTCTCACTGCCTGGTGGCCGAGGGTGCCGTCGACATCGCGATCGAACCTGACCTCAAGCCGTGGGACCTCGGTCCTCTCGACCTCCTTGTGAGGGAGGCGGGCGGCACGTTCACGAATTTCCATGGCGAATCGGGCCCCCACGGAGTCAGCGCGGTTTCGACCAACGGACTTCTTCACGACGCAGTGCTGGCCAGGCTCAACGAGGTGTGAGCCAGAGAACATTCCTTTTCTATCTTACTCCGGAGTAAGATAGGCTCATCGGCACTGGCCCTACTGAGCGAGGCTGCACACAAATGACCAACACAATCGACCGCAAGTCGGCGCGCGCACCGAAAAAGAACGGGCGGGAAAGCGCCGTCGGCGCCCACAAGCACAAGCGGACACCGACCGATATCGGCCTGGCGTTGATCACTCCGATCGTCGGCCAGGAGTTCCTGGACAAGCACAACCTGCGCGATCCGCTCAACCGCGGACTGAAGTACGGGGTGAAACAGGTCTTCTCGGTCGTCGGCGCCACCAACCGTCAGTTCAAGAAGGTGTCCGGCGGCAAGAGCCCGACGCGACTGAAGGCCAGCGGAGCCGACTACTTCGACCTGACTCCGGACGACGACCAGAAGATGATCGTCGAGACCGTCAGCGACTTCGCAGAAGAGGTTCTTCGGCCCGCTGCCCGCGATGCTGACGAAAATGCAAGCTACCCAGCGGATCTCGTCGCCAAGGCCAACGAACTGGGCATCACCGCGATCAACATCCCAGAGGATTTCGACGGCATCGCCGAACACCGTGCCGCCGTGACGAACTCGCTGGTTGCCGAGGCGCTCGCCTACGGGGACATGGGATTGGCGTTGCCGATCCTCGCGCCGGCCGGTGTCGCATCGGCCCTCACCCATTGGGGCAGTGCCGACCAGCAATCCACCTACCTCACCGAGTTCGCGGGCGAGAATGTGCCGCAGGCCTGCCTGGCGATCGCCGAACCGCGTCCGTTGTTCGACCCGACCGCGCTGAAGACGACGGCCGTTCGTACGCCGAGCGGCTACCGCCTCGACGGCGTGAAGTCGTTGGTGGTGGCCGCCAAGGAAGCCGAATTGCTCATCGTGGCAGCGCAATTGAATGGCAAGCCTGCGATGTTCATCGTCGAATCGTCGTCGAAGGGCCTTACCGTCCAAGCCGACCCGAGCATGGGGATCCGCGCCGCGGCGCTGGGCCGGGTCGAACTCGACAATGTGACTGTGCCACTGTCCGCGCGTCTCGGTGAGGAGGCCGCGACGGACGAGGACTACTCGGAAGCTGTCGCACTGTCCCGGCTCGGCTGGGCGTCGCTGGCCGTCGGCACCGCCCACGCGGTGCTGGATCACGTGGTCCCCTATGTCAAGGAACGGCACGCGTTCGGCGAACCGATCGCCCACCGCCAGTCGGTGGCGTTCATGTGCGCCAACATCGCGATCGAACTCGACGGTCTGCGGCTGATCACCTGGCGCGGCGCGTCACGCGCAGACCAGGGCCTGTCGTTCGCCCGGGAGGCGGCGCTGGCCAAGCGGCTCGGCACCGACAAGGGCATGCAGATCGGCCTGGACGGCGTGCAGCTGCTCGGTGGCCACGGCTACACCAAGGAATATCCCGTCGAACGCTGGTACCGCGACCTGCGCGCGATCGGCGTCGCCGAGGGCGTCGTCGTCATCTAAGGGGAACGGAAACACTTTCATGGCAATCAATCTGGAAATGCCGCGCAAGCTGAACGCGGTTATCGAGAAGGCACACCAGGGCGCCGCGGAGATGCTGCGGCCGATATCCCGCAAATGGGATCTTCGCGAGCACGAGTATCCGGTCGAGCTGGACACGTTGGCCACCCTGTTCGAAGGCATCTCCGAGGCAAACTTCGTCGCGTTCGCGGGCGCCGAAGCGTTCCGCGACGCCGAAGAGGCAAAGGCGACAAACCACAACGGCGGCAACATGTCTGCCGTCGTCAACGTGATCGAGATCAGTTGGGGCGACGTCGCCTTGATGCTCTCGGTGCCGCGCCAGGGCCTCGGCAACGCCGCGATCAGCGGGGTGGCCACCAACGAACAACTGGAGCGGCTCGGCAAGGACGTGTGGGCCGCCATGGCCATCACCGAACCCGGCTTCGGCTCCGACTCGGCCGCGGTGTCCACCACCGCCACGCTCGACGGCGACGAGTACGTAATCAACGGCGAGAAGATCTATGTCACTGCCGGCTCGCGGGCCACCCACATCGTGGTCTGGGCGACGCTGGACAAGTCGATGGGCCGCGCGGCGATCAAGTCGTTCATCGTGCCGCGCGAGCATCCCGGCGTCACCGTCGAGCGCCTCGAGGACAAGCTCGGTATCAAGGCCTCCGACACCGCGGCGATCCGCTTCGACAATGTGCGCATCCCGAAGGAGAATCTGCTCGGCAGCCCCGAGATCCAGGTGGAGAAGGGTTTCGCGGGCGTGATGGAGACCTTCGACAACACGCGGCCCGTCGTCGCGGGCATGGCGGTCGGCATCGCGCGCGCCGCCCTGGAGGAATTGCGCAAGATCCTCGAGGACGCGGGCGTGCAGATCTCCTACGACAAGCCCGCCCAGGTCCAGAGCGCCGCCGCCGCGGAGTTCCTGCGCATGGAGGCCGACTGGGAGGCCGCCTATCTACTGACGGTGCGCTCCGCGTGGCAGGCCGACAACGACATCCCGAACAGCAAGGAAGCGTCGATGGGCAAGGCGAAGGCGGCTCGGGTGGCCACCGACGTCACGCTCAAGGCTGTCGAAATGGCAGGCACCACTGGCTATTCCGAAGAGACGCTGCTGGAGAAGTGGGCGCGCGACTCCAAGATCCTGGACATCTTCGAAGGAACGCAGCAGATTCAACAGCTGGTGGTGGCGCGCAGGCTGCTTGGCCTGTCGTCGGCCGAACTGAAGTAGCCCGCGTGGCCGCGACGTAATGTCGTGGCATGGACAACTTTGCCGCTCTGGTCGCCCGCAAGAACGACGATCGCATCGACTGCGCGGTCGAGACCTTGTCGGAGTCCGACCTTCCCGCCGGCGAGGTGACGATCCGGGTGGCCTACTCGAGCGTCAACTTCAAGGACGCGCTGGCCGTAACGCCCAACGGCGGTGTGGTGCGCGACTACCCGATCGTGCCGGGCATCGACCTGACCGGCGAGGTGGTCGAGTCCCAGTCGCCCGAATTCGCCGTGGGCGACGCAGTGCTGGCGCACGGCTACGAGATCGGCACCGCCCGCAACGGCGGCTACGCCGAATACGCACGGGTGCCCGCGGACTGGGTGGTCTCACTGGGCCCGCTCAGCCCCCGCGACGGGGCCGCCATCGGGACGGCGGGCTTCACCGCGGCGATGAGCGTTCAGGCGCTGATCGACTGGGGCATCACGCCCGACGACGGGCCGATCGTGGTGACCGGTGCGACGGGCGGCGTCGGATCGGTCAGCGTCGACCTGCTTGCCGCCGCGGGCTACGAGGTCGTCGCGTCGACCGGCAAAACAGAGGCGGCCGACCGACTCAAAGCACTCGGCGCCGCCGACGTCATCGGCCGGCTGCCCGAGGATCCCGACGCCAAGCCGCGCCCGCTGGCCAAGACCCGGTGGGCCGGGGCGGTGGACTGCGTCGGCGGCAAGACCCTCGCCGACGTGCTCAGCACCCTGCGGTACGGCGGAGCTGTCGCGGCCAGCGGGCTGACCGGCGGGCCGGGGCTGAACACCACCGTCATGCCGTTCATTTTGCGAGGGGTGTCGCTGCTGGGCATGGACTCGGTGCTGATGCCGATCGGGCCACGCCGCGAGCTGTGGAAGAAGCTGGGCGATTCGCTTCGTCCACAACATCTTTCGGACATCACGAACGAAGTCGCAATCTCAGACGTCGTCGGCGTCCTCGACGAGATCCGCGAGGGCCGCTACTCAGGTCGCGCCGTGGTACGGGTGGCCGGCGGTTTCTAGATGCGCCGACTGCTGCTGGCCGCCGTCTGCGCCGCCGTCATCTCCACCGCACCCACTGCGGTGGCCGACCCCACCGGTGACAACTCGGGTTACCAGCCCTACGGCGACGGGGTGCCGACGATCATCTCCGGCGGCCCCGTCCCGACGATGAACGGCGTGCCCTGTGTCGCAGGGCATCTCGGCACCTGCGTCTCCATGGCACAAAACCAATCCCCGCCGAGGAAACCCTCGACGGGGATTGGTCACAGTCCAACGATCAGGCGTTGACTACCCGAGGTACTTCTCCATATCGGGCTTCATCTGCTGAAGCTGTGCGCCCCAGTACTCCCAGCTGTGCGTGCCGTAATCCGGGAAGTTGAACACGGCGTTCTTGCCACCCGCGGCGACGTAGTTGTCCTGGAACGTGCGGTTGGTCCGAATCGTCAGGCCCTCGAGGAAGGTCGCGGGCAGGTTGGCGCCACCAAGCTCGTTAGGCGTGCCGTTGCCGCAGTACACCCAGAGGCGGGTGTTGTTGGCTACCAGTGCCGGAATTTGGACCATCGGGTCGTTGCGCTGCCATGCCGGATCGGACTGAGGACCCCACATGGGGTCGGTCTCGTAGCCGCCCGCATCACCCATGGCCAGGTTGATAAGGCCGGGCCACTGACCCTCGGACGGGTTCAGGAACGCCGACAGCGAGCCGGCGTAGATGAACATCTGCGGGTGATACACCGCGAGGATCATCGACGAGTTGCCCGACATCGAGAGGCCAACTGAGGCGTTGCCGTTCGTGGACACGCCCTTCTCGGCCGACAGCCACTGGGGCAGCTCGGCGGTCAGGAACGTTTCCCACTTGTAGGTCTGGCAGCCGTCCTTGCCGCACGCAGGCTGGTACCAGTCGGTGTAGAAGCTCGACTGGCCGCCCACCGGCATGACGACCGAAAGGGGGCTCTGATTGAACCACTCGAATGCCGGGGTCTCGATGTCCCAGCCGTTGTAGTCGTCGCGGGCGCGAAGACCGTCGAGAAGAAGCACCGAGTGCGAACCCGTGCCCTTCTGGAACTGAATCTTGATGTCGCGGCCCATCGATGCGGACGGCACCATCAGGTATTCGACGGGTAGGCCAGGCCGGGAGAACGCACCCGCCGTCGCCGATCCTCCCGCGAAGCCGATGATCCCCGGTAGCAGGACCGTCGCCAGAGCGGCGACTGTGAACCTGCGTGCCCAACGGCCTCGGAACTTGTCAACGAAGGTCATAACTGCAGTCCATCCATCTTTCGGTTATCGCGAACGCCTACACGGGTCATGCCCGCTCGACATCAGACGAGCGGACCGAGCGAATTCAGTTGTGCTTCCTGAGTAAAACATGTGACCAGGGCGGGAGAAACCCCGGCTGTCGTGCTGTGTCTCATTCGTAAGCGAAATTTATCGTGACGCCATCGTCAATCGGACCGGTCCGGCGGCACTGCTTCGGATCGCCGATCACCGTAGGGTAGTTGATGATGGCGATGGAGCGCGCGGGGGCTGCCACCAGCCGGTTAACTGTCGACGACTGGGTCCAGGCCGGCTTCTCGATCCTTGCCGAAGAAGGCATCACGGCACTCAAGATCGACAGGTTGTGCAGCCGCCTTGCGGTGACGAAAGGCAGCTTCTACTGGCATTTCGCCGATATCGCCGGTTATCGCGCGACGCTAATCGATGCGTGGGGTGAATTGCGCGACGGCGACCGCCGCCATTTCGCCGACATGGCAGGTGTCCCGCCGCGGGAACGGCTCTCGCAGATGATGTCGTCGCTCTTGAGCGCCACGCACTGGACGCTGGAGCGGGCCATGCGCGAGTGGGCGAGAACCGACGAGGCGGTGGCCGCCAGCGTCCGTGCCGCCGACCAACGCGTTCTCGACGCCGTCCGGCAGGCCTTTGCGGATCACGGGTTCGACAGTGCGGATGCCGATCTGCGCGCCAACGCCACGTTCGCCGCGGGCATCGGGTTCCTGCACCTGTCCGGGCGGACACCGAACGCCCACGGGCTGGACCGCCGTGAGCGGTTTCTCGACCTCATGCTGACCCGCTGATCGGGCTTCCATACCTAAAAGTATGGTAGGTTCGCCGGCATGACCACGGCGAGGGCCATATCGCCGCAGATCCGCCCCGAGTTCATCGGCCGGCTTGCCGGGCGCGCGCAGGAGGCCGAGCGCCTTCGCAGGCTGCCCAGCGCCACCGTCGACGAATTCATCGCCTCGGGGCTGCCGGAACTTCTGGTACCCGCCCGCTACGGCGGCCTACAGGCGCCGTGGCCGGCGATTCTCGATCCGGTCCGCCGGATGGCCCACGGATGCGCGTCAAGCGCATGGACGCTGGGCTTCTACACCCTGCACAACTGGCTGATGGCGCTGTTCGGCGAGCAAGCCCAGGAGGAGGCCTTCGCGACGCGTCCCTTTCTGGCGCCCGCTCCCCTGGCGCCGACCGGGCGCGGCGTCCCCGTCGACGGCGGCGTCCGGCTGACGGGACGCTGGTCGTGGGCCACCGGCGTCATGCACGGCAACTGGATCATCGTCGGTGCGCTGTGCGGGGCTGACGAGCGCATCTATCCGGCACTTGCCCTGCTGCCGATCAGCGACGCCGTCATCGAGGACGTGTGGCATACCGACGGCATGTGCGCCACCGGCTCCAACGACGTCGTCATCACCGACGCCTTCGTCCCGGCGCACCGACTGGTCCGGGTCACCGACATCTACAAGGGCACCGCACCCGGCGCCGCCCTGCACGACGCCGACACCTACCGCTGGCCGATGGTGCCCGCGCTGGCGCTGTTGGCAGCGATGCCCGCCCTTGGCAGCGCCGAGCGCGCCACCGACGTCTACGCCGAGCGCCTGTCCCAGCGGGTCCTCGCCTACGAGGGCGTCACGCAGAAGAACAAACCCATCGCGCAGGCTCACCTCAGCGAGGCGCGGGTACGGCTGCGGGCGCTGCGCGGGCTGCTCGCTGACACCGTCGGCCAGCTCGAAAGTCTCGTCGCAGCAGGCGATCCCGTGCCGCGCCCGGTGCGCGGTGAGGCGCGGCTCGCGGCCGCCCACATCGTCAGCGAATCACGCGGCGTGATCACGCGGCTGCTCGCGGCGTCCGGCGCCAGCGCCCACTTCCTCGACAACCCGCTGCAGCGGATCAAGCGCGACGTCGATGTACTGGCAGGCCATGTGGTGTTCGACTACGACACCAGCCGGGAATTGGCGGGCGCCCTGATACTGGGTATGGAAATACCGCGAACTTCCATGGTGTGAGAAAGGGGCCTCCGTGGCCGACGACCTTCGTGACCGCATCACGACGTTGTTTCAGAAAAACGTCGCGAACCGCTTGATGCGGGTGATGCCGTTTCAAACGCTGCTCGAGACGACCGGCCGCAAATCTGGTGAGCCGCGCCGCACGCCGCTCGGCGGCAGCAAGGTCGGCAACGAGTTCTGGTTCGTGTCCGAGTTCGGCGAGAACTCGCAGTACGTGAAGAACATCAAGGCCAACCCCAACGTGCGGGTCCGGCTTCGCGGCCGTTGGCACAACGGCACCGCCCATCTGGTGCCCGACGACGACCCCCGGGAACGGCTTCGCTCGTTACCGCAGTTCAACAGCTTCGGCGTGCGCACTTTCGGCACGAACCTGCTCTCGGTTCGGGTCGACCTGACCGACTGAGGCGTTGACGCGGGCGCTCCCGAAAAACTAAAGTCAGATTTACTTTTTCGGCCGCACCCTCCGGTAGGAGCACCATGGAATCATTCGTTCACCTGCGAAAAGGCACGACCCCGCGGCGGCTGCACGCCGACCTGGACGGCCTGAAGGACGACGAACTCGGCCGCGGCGGGTTCACCGGGCGCACCGCGAACATGTACCGCCGCAACGACCCGACGGCCTACCGCAGCTCGGGGCCGCTACGACCCGTCGACGTGCTGGCGAGCGAGCTCAAGCCCAGCGACGCCACCGACGCGGCAGGCGGTCCGATGCTGATGTTCTCCAATCCCGACTGCCAGGTTCTGCTGTCGCGACGGACCGAGCCGATGCCGTTCTTCGTCCGCTACGTCGACGGCGACCTGCTGTCCTTCGTGCACAAGGGCACCGGCGTGCTGGAGACCGAGTTCGGCCCGTTGCGCTACCGCGAGGGCGACTGGGTGTACATCCCGAAGGCGTGCACGTTCCGACAGGTGCCCGATGACGAATCGGTTCTTCTTCTCATCCAGACCACCGACGAGCTGCGGGTGCCGCCGCCGGGCCAGCTGGGTAGGCACTTTCCGTTCGACCCGTCGCAGGTCGTCATTCCCGACCCCGTACCGATGGACGGCCCTCCCCCGTCCGGCGCAGACAGCTACGAGGTGCGGCTCATCCACGACGGTGGGCCGACAACGCTTACCTATCACCATCATCCGCTCGACGTGGCGGGTTGGCGCGGCGACAACTTCGCCTTCACATTCAACATCGCCGACTACAACGTGGTGACCTCCGACAGCGTGCACCTGCCCCCGACCGTTCACCTGTTCATGCAGGCCGCGGGTGTCTACGTGATGAACTTCCTGCCCAAACCCGCCGAGGGTGTGCCAGGCACCGAGCGCACACCCTGGTATCACCGCAACGTCGACTACGACGAGATCGCGTTCTTCCACGCGGGTTCGCTTTACGGCATCCCGATGCCGCCGGGTCTGATTTCGCATGCGCCACAAGGCGTTCACCACGGCGCACCGGAGAAGGCGCGCGAACGGGCGCGACGCAAGTTCGACGAGTACGACAGGGTCGACTGGTCGGTGATTGCCATCGATACCAGGCGCAGGCTCATCCCGTCCGACGAGGTGCTGGCCAACGACTTGGGTCAACACTGATGCCGACGACGGAGGCACCGGTCCGCTACGAATACGACCGCATTCCGTATCTCGTTGCCTATCAGAACACTTCGGCGGTTCGGGATGTCTACGGCGGCGTCGCCGAACTGGTGGTGCTGGAGAGTTATCTGCTGAAACCGGCGGCGACATCAGACACCGTGCTGGTTTTCATGCACCCCATCGGCGGCGGCGCCTACCTGCCGATGATCAATGCGCTGGCGCGCGCAGGCCACCACGTCATCTACTGCAACAGCAGGTTCCGCGGCACCGACTCGGCGCTGCTGATGGAGAAGGTCGTCGAAGACCTCGGCGAAGCCATCAAGGACGCGAAGAACCGGCTTGGGTATTCGAAGGTCGTGCTGGCGGGCTGGAGCGGCGGCGGTTCGCTTTCGGTGTTCTACCAACAGCAGGCGCAGAAGCCGACGGTCACCGCGAGCCCGTCCGGCGACGGTCCCGACCTCACCAAGCTCGGACTCCTGCCTGCCGACGGCATCATGCTGCTTGCCGCGCACGTCAGCCGCCACGGCACGATGACCGAGTGGATGGACGCGTCGATCCTCGACGAGGCGGCCCCGACGGCGCGCGATCCCGAGCTGGACCTCTACAACCCCGACAACCCCAATCAGCCGCCGTACACCGCCGAGTTCCTCGTGCGCTACCGCGAGGCGCAGATCGCGCGAAACAGGAGAATCACGAAGTGGGTCAAGGAAAAGCTCGCCGAACTCAAGGCGGCGGGGCGGCCCGACGACGAGTACGGGTTCGTCGTCCACGGCACGATGGCAGATCCGCGCTGGCTCGACCCGACCGTGGATCCGAACGAACGCGCCCCAGGCACCTGTTATCTGGGCGATCCTTCGGTGGTGAACAACAGTCCGGTCGGCCTTGCCCGGTTCTGCACACTGCGGAGTTGGCTGTCGCAGTGGAGCTACGACGACGCCAACGGCGACGCGGTCGAGTGCGGCCCCGACATCGCAGTGCCGACCCTGGTGATCGGCAACCTGGCCGACGATGCCTGCACGCCGAGCCACACCCGCAGGCTGTTCGACGCGATCGGGCATCCTGACAAGGAGATGCACGAAATCCCCGGCGCCAACCACTACTACTCCGGCCCCGACCAACGCGGCACGCTGCGGCAGGCCGTCGGCATCTGCACCGACTGGCTGCACCGGCACGGGTTCTCCCAATGACAACCGGTCCGCTGGACGGCATCCGGGTCATCGAGGTGGGCACGCTGATCTCGGGACCGTTCGCGGGCCGGCTGCTCGGCGACATGGGCGCCGAGGTCATCAAGATCGAACCGCCCGGGGCGCCCGATCCGCTGCGCACGTGGGGGCAGGCCGAACTCGACGGCCACCACTTCTTCTGGACGGTGCACGCGCGCAACAAGAAGGCCGTCACGCTGAACTTGCGCGAGACCGAGGGCCGCGACATCTTCCTCGATCTTGTCGAGCGCTCCGACATCATCGTGGAGAACTTCCGGCCCGGCACGCTGGAGAAGTGGGGTCTTGGCTATGACGCGCTGGCGGCCCGCAACAAGGGCATCATCCTGGTCCGGGTGTCCGGCTACGGGCAGACCGGCCCCGAGGCGCACAAGGCGGGATACGCGTCGGTTGCCGAGGCCGCCAGCGGGCTGCGGCATATGAACGGATTTCCCGGGGGGCCGCCACCCCGGCTGGCACTCTCGCTCGGCGACAGCCTCGCGGGCATGTTCGCCGCACAGGGCGCGATGGCCGCGCTGTACCGGCGCACAGTGACCGGCGAGGGCCAGGTCGTCGACGCCGCTTTGACCGAATCCTGTCTGGCCGTGCAGGAGTCGACGATCCCCGACTACGACGTCGGCGGTGTGATCCGCGGCCCGTCGGGCACCCGGCTTGAGGGCATCGCGCCGTCCAACATCTACCGCAGCGCCGACGGCAGCTGGGTGGTGATCGCCGCCAATCAGGACACCGTCTTCCGGCGGCTGTGCGCGGCGATGGGTAGCCCGGAGTTGGCCACCGACGACCGGTTCGCGAATCACGTTGCGCGTGGTCGTAATCAGGACGAGCTGGACAAGATCATCGGCGACTGGGCCTCCGAACGCGGTCCCGACGACATCATCTCCACCCTGTCTGATGCGGGGGTGATCAGCGGACCGATCAACACCGTGGCCGAAGTCGTGGAGGATCCGCAGTTGCGTGCCCGCGGCATGATCGCGGACCACTTCGACGAACGGATCGGCCGCAACGTGCTGGGACCCGGTGTGGTGCCGGTGCTCACGGAGAGCCCGGGGACCATCCGCTTCGCGGGTTCGGCCAGGCCCGGTCAGCACAACGACGACGTCTACTGCGGGCTGCTCGGCAGGACCGAGGCCGAGCTGGCGGCGCTGAAGGAAAGGGGGGTGCTGTGAGCGAGCTACCGGCACACGTCGACATTCGCGATGTCTCGCTGCGTGACGGTCTGCAGATCGAGGATCCGATCCCGTTGGCCGCCAAGCTCGAACTGCTGGCCGCGGTCGCGGCCACCGGCGTGCGGGAGATGGAGGCGACGGCATTCGTGTCCCCGTCGAAGGTGCCCGCGCTGGCCGATGCCGCCGAACTCGCCGCCGAACTGGTGAACTTCGACGGCATCGAGTTCTCCGCCCTCGTGGCGAGCCCGAACGGAGCAAAACGGGCGATCGCGGCGGGCCTGCACTCGATTGAGTACGTGGTGTCGGCAGCGGATGGTCACAGCCGGTCCAATGTCGGGCGTTCCACGGCCGAGTCGACGGCACTGATCGGTGAGATCATCGCCATCGCACACGACAGCGGGGCTTCGGTGGAGGTCATCATCGCCACCGCATGGGACTGCCCCTTCGACGGCCCGACGCCTGCTGCGCGGGTCCTCGACATCGTCAAGGCGGCGTGCGACAGCGACGCCGACCGGCTCGCGATCGCCGACACCATCGGCACCACGACGCCGCGCCGGGTGACCGACCTGGTCGCCGAGGTTTCACCGCAGATCGCCGACATCCCGCTCGGCGCGCACTTCCACAACACCCGCGGGCGCAGGGCTCGCCAGTGCGTACGCCGCGGTAACCGCGGGTGTCACCCGGCTCGACGCCTCCGTCGGCGGACTGGGCGGGTGCCCGTTCGCGCCCGGCGCGAAGGGCAACATCGCCACCGAAGACCTGGTCTACCTGCTGCGGGACAGCGGAATTCACGTCGATGTCGATCTGAAGGCCGCGATCGCCGCCGCCCGGGTTGCGGAACGTCTCGTCGGCCATGAGCTCCCCAGCTCGTTGCTGCGGGCCGGTGACCGACTGCTCGGCGCGTAGCCGTGCCGGTCCAGACGCTCACACCCAAAGGCCGCCAGACCCGCACCGCCATCGAACAGGCCGCCCGAAAGCTGTTCGCCGAGCGCGGCTTTCACGGCACCACGCTGGCCGACATCACATCCGCGGCGGGCAAGTCGCCCGCGGTGTTCTACCGGTACTACACCGACAAGGAAGACCTGCTGGCCGCACTGGCCGAGTCCTTCCTGCGCGACATCGTGACGCCGTCGGGGCTGAGCCTGCACCTGCCGGACTCTGCCAACGACAGCGAGTTCTTCACGTCGGTGGTCACCGGCTACTGGAACATGTTCAAGCAGAACATCGGGATCATGATCGCGGTCGCCCAGCTGGCCACGACACAGCAGCGATTCGCCGGCGTGCAGAACGAGTTCCGGCGCTTCGGCATGGACATCGTCGCCGCATCCGTGCGGCGCGCACAGCAGCAGGGCCACGGGACCGAACTCGACCCCGAACACACGGCGGCAGCGATCGCGCTGCTGTTCGAGAACTTCACCACCGTGGTCGTCGGGCGGTCGAGCCTCGGGCTCGAGATCAGCGACGAGGATGCCATCGCGACACTCTCGACGATCTGGAAGAAGACGCTGTACGGGTTCTGACAAAGGAGACCACCGTGGATTTCGCCCTCCCCGAACATCTTCCCGGCCTGCTGGTCGAGATGGACGAGTTCATCGAGTCGGAGATCAAACCGCTGGAGCGCGAGAACATCCAGTACTTCGACCAACGCCGCGAGCACGCCCGCACCGATTGGGACAACGGGGGCATCCCGCGTCGGGAGTGGGAGGATCTGCTCGGCGAGATGCGCAGGCGTGCCGATGCGGCCGGCTGGCTGCGCTACGGATTGCCGTCGCAGTTCGGTGGCCGCGACGGCACCAACATCGACATGGCGGTGATCCGGGAACACCTCGCGCACAAGGGCCTCGGGCTGCACAACGATCTGCAGGACGAGTCGTCGATCGTCGGCAACTTCCCCCAGGTCATCATGATGGACCGGTTCGGCACCGACGCCCAGAAGCGGGAGTGGACCGACGCCCTGATCACCGGTGAGCGCTCGATGGCGTTCGGGCTGACCGAGCCGAACCACGGCTCCGACGCCACCTGGCTGGAGACCCGCGCCGAGGCCGACGGCGACGACTGGATCATAAACGGCGCCAAGCGGTTCAACACCGGCGTGCACAGGGCCACGCACGACCTCGTGTTCGCGCGCACCTCGGGTGAGCCGGGACAGGCGCGAGGCATCACCGCGTTCCTGGTGCCGACGGACGCGCCGGGGTTCAGCGTCCCGTACTACTGGTGGACGTTCAACATGCCGACCGATCACGGCGAGGTCGAGCTCAAGGATGTCCGGGTGTCCGCCGACACCGTTCTCGGCGAGGTGGACCGCGGCCTCGAGGTCGGCCAGACGTTTCTGCACGAGAACAGGATTCGGCAGGCGGCGAGCAGCCTCGGCGCCGCCCAGTACTGCATCGACCGCGCGGTCGAGTATGCGAACGACCGCAATGTGTTCGGCAAGCCGCTCTCGGTCAACCAGGCCGTGCAGTGGCCACTGGTGGAGCTGCAGACCGAGGCACAGATGGTGCGGCTACTGGTCTACTACGCGGCGACCCAGCTGGACGGCAACCACCACATGGAGGTGTCGGACAAGGTGTCGATGGCCAACTACCGCGCCAACCGGCTGGTGTGCGAGGCCGCCGACCGGGCGATGCAGGTGTTCGGCGGAGTCGGCTACAGCAGGCATCAGCCCTTCGAGCACATCTACCGTCATCACCGTCGCTACCGGATCACCGAGGGCGCAGAGGAGATCCAGATCCGGCGAGTGGCCCAGCGGCTCTTCGGTTTCGGCCGCAAGTGAAACACCAACTGGCTGACGTCCTGAAGCCGGTCGTCGGCGAGGTACGCATCGAGAACCTCACCACCTTGACCGGCGGGGCGAGCCGCACCACGTGGGCATTCGATGCGGTCGGTGACGACGGCAGACACGCCCTGATCCTGCGCACCGGTCCGCCAGACGATGTGCACGCGGGCATGGAGCTGGAGGCAAGCGCCCAGCAGCGTGCGGCGGCCGCGGGGGCACCCGTCCCCCGAATACTTGCCGCCGACAATTCGGCTGCCGCACTGGGCAATCCGTACCTCATCTGCAATGCGATCGCGGGCGAGACGATAGTCAGGCGGATACATCGCGTCCTCGACAGAGCCGACGGGGCTGCCGGACGCGACCGGCTGCTGACCCAGTGCGCGCAGGCGCTGGCCGCGATCCACCGCGCCGACCCGGACGGGCTCGGCCTGGCGCAGACCGAGCAGCTGGCCGAGTGGCGCGACCGGCTCGACGAGATGGGCGACACCACAGCGACGTTCGAATGGGCGTTTCGGTGGCTGGCCGCCAACCGACCGCCGCCGACACCGCCGCGGCTGGTGCACGGGGATTTCCGGATGGGCAATGTGATCGTCGACGACTCGGGCCTGGCCGCCGTGCTGGACTGGGAACTCGTGCACATCGGCGAGGTCTACGAGGATCTGGCCTGGTTCTGCATCCGGGCCTGGCGGTTCGGCGCACCGGCCTCGCTCGGTGCGGGCGGCCTTGGCAGCGTCGAAAGCTTTCTCACCGCTTACGAGGAGGCCGCGGGCATCGACCTCGACCGCGATGCATTCCGCTGGTGGCTGACGGTGGCCACGCTGCGCTGGGGCGTCATCTGCCGGTTTCAGGCCGAGCGCCACTTGTCGGGCCAGACCCCGTCGGTCGAACTCGCCGCGATCGGCCGCCGCGTCAGCGAAACCGAGTGGGACGTGCTGGACCTTGCTGGAGGGGGCGCGGACGTGAGCTCGCTCTACGGACGGCCGACGGCCGCCGAACTCGTCGCGGCCGTCGCCGACTTCCTCGACAACGACGTCCGCAACGCCACCGATGGCCAGGTGTCGTTCCACGCCCGAGTCGCCGCGAACGTGCTGCGCACCGTTGAACGCGAGCTGTTGGACGACCGAGCCGCACCCGACCTCTTGGGATATCCGGACGAAACCGCGCTGGCGGCCGCCATCCGCGCCGGCGACCTCGACGGCAGGGCAGCCGACGTGCTGCCGTGCCTGCGCACCCTGGTGCGGCATCGCCTCGCCGTCGCACACCCCGGCTACGACGAGGCGACGTGAGTTCAGAGGCGGCGGGCCCTGGCCAGCCACGCGGGCTCATCGACGCGGCTGCCGATCGGCAGCCCGATGGCGTCGGCGTGCACCTCGGTGACCACACCGCGATAGGTGGCCGGCTCGAGCGCTTCGAGCTCCCATCCGTCGCCGAACGCGTCCCTGATGGTCTCGCCGCTGACTTGCGGCCCGAAGCCGCGGCCCTGATCGGACAGCGCGAGCACGTGCACGATGCCGCCGGGCAGGACACGCGCCGTGCAGGCTGGCGACGTATTTCGGGCGATCGGCTGTCGTCGAAGATGTGGAACAGCGCACTGTCGAGGATGGTGTCGTAGCGCGGCTCGGCGGGAAGGTTCATCGCGTCGGCGACCTCGAACCGCGCCTCCGCGCCCTTGGCATCGGCATTGCGCCGGGCCTGCTCGACGGCCTCCGGCGCGAAATCGATGCCGAGCACGTCGTAGCCGAGCCCGGTGAGCAGGATCGTGTGCTCGCCGGTTCCGCAGCCGACGTCGAGCACCTTTCCTCGGATCAGGCCGGCCCTCTCCAGTTCGACGACCGCAGGTTGCGGTTCGCCGATCACCCACGGCGGGGTGGTGGTTTTGTAGAACTCATCGAAACGAGAGATGGCGGGTGTCGTATCCATGACTGACAGTGTTCTACCTCAACCAAACTTGAGGTCAACCGTCGCCGACGTCGCGCAGCGGCTCTTCGCGGCCATCGAAGGGGGCGACGCCGACGCCGTCGCGGCTCTCTGGGACGACGACGTCCTGGTCTGGAAGTCCGCTGAGCCGCAAGAGCAGGTCAAGACGCGCGCCCTGCGGGTCATCTTCTGGTTCATGGACGCCACCACCGAACGTCGTTACGAAATCCTCGACCGCCAGTTCTTCGACGGTGGATTCGTCCAGCAGCATGTGCTGCACGCGACCGGGCGAAACGGCGGATCGATCTCGATGCGGGTCTGCATCGTCATTAAGGTGGGGGCCAACGGGCTGATCAGTCGCATCGACGAGTACTTCGACCCGGCGGCGATCGCCCCACTGCTCGATTCGACCAACTGACAGGAAGTGTGACATGGCGAGCCTCAGCGAGTTTCTCAGTGACCCGGCATCGGCGGGGACATGGACCGTCGTTCGCCGATCAATCCACCATCACGGTCAAGGCCAAGTCGATGTGGGGTGTCGATGCCCGTCAAGGGGCGCTTCACCGAGTTCAGCGGTGGCGGCGAAATCACCGCCCCCCAAACGGTTTCCGGACAACTCGACATCAAGGCCGCGTCGCTGCGCACCGGTATCGGCAAGCGCGACACACACCTTCACTCCGCCGATTTCTTCGAGGCCGAGAAGTTTCCCGACATCAGCGTGGTCGTCTCGGGCGCAGACCCACTCGACGCCGACACCATCAATCTGCATGCCCAGCTGACCATCAGGGGCACAACGAAACCGGTGGA
Source organism: uncultured Actinomycetota bacterium (assembly GCA_963758825.1). Taxonomy (GTDB): domain Bacteria; phylum Actinomycetota; class Actinomycetes; order Mycobacteriales; family Mycobacteriaceae; genus Mycobacterium. The sequence continues at coordinate 285,824 of CAVWWV010000002.1, forward strand.
CCTCAAGACGAAGGTGACCCCCGTCGGGGACGGCTCGATGCGGGTCACCACGCAGGGAACGGTCAACCGCCAGGACTTCGGCGTCGACGGCAACATGATGGGCATGATCGGCGACAACGCCACCTTTTCGGGCGACGTGGTGTTCCGCCGGACCGGGACCTAGCCCGCAGGCGTTGCGCGGGTTGAAGCTCTGCGTGGTTTAGCATCTGGCGCATGCCCGAATCATCTCGGCCGCTGCGAATTCTCGTCTACAGCGATAATCCGAGGACTCGCGAACAGGTCCGGTCGGCGCTGGGCAAGCGCGTGCACCCGGACCTGCCCGAGCTGACCTACCTCGACGTCGCCACCGGGCCGATGGTGATCGAGCAGATGGACGAGGGCGGATTCGATCTCGTCATCCTCGACGGCGAAGCCACGCCCGTCGGCGGCATGGGAATTGCCAAGCAGCTCAAGGACGAGATCGACGACTGCCCACCGATCCTGGTGCTCACCGGGCGCGCCGACGACGCCTGGCTGGCGAACTGGTCGCGCGCCGAGGCCGCGGTTCCGCACCCGATCGACCCCATCCGTTTGGGCGAGGCCGTGACGTCTCTGCTGCGGGCGCCCGTTCAATAGCCGCTGGACCAAACGTGCTGCCGCCGTTGGCTCTTCGCGGCACGCCAAAGCCGGCGGTTTGCAACCTGAAGCGATAGTAACCCCGAGTTGCAGGCTGCATTTAAAACCCCGCTAGGCTGTGGGTCAGCTCACATCGGAATGCCCACGAGGGAGCAGTCACACCTGCATGAACCTGTATCTACCCATCCTGGTACTCGGCGCGATCGCCGCCGGGTTTGCCGTGTTCTCGGTCGTCGCCGCGCTCCTCGGCGGGCCCCGGCGCTACAACCGCGCCAAGCTCGAGGCCTATGAGTGCGGCATCGAGCCGCTGCCCGAATTGGCCAATCCCGCGGCCGCGGGCCAGCGGTTCCCGATGAAGTACTACGTGACCGCGATGCTTTTCATCGTCTTCGACATCGAGATCGTGTTCCTGTACCCCTGGGCCGTCGCCTTCGACAGTCTCGGGGTATTCGCGCTGGTCGAGATGCTCTTGTTCATGGCCACCGTGTTCGTCGCGTACGCCTACGTCTGGCGCAGAGGAGGCCTGAATTGGGACTAGAAGAGAAGTTACCGAGCGGCATCCTGCTGACGACGGTCGAGAAGCTGGCGGGCTACGTCCGCAAGGGCTCGCTGTGGCCTGCCACGTTCGGCCTTGCCTGCTGCGCCATCGAGATGATGGCCACCGCAGGCCCGCGCTTCGACATCTCCCGGTTCGGCATGGAGCGGTTCTCCGCGACGCCCCGGCAGGCCGACCTGATGATCGTCGCCGGCCGGGTCAGCCAGAAGATGGCCCCGGTGCTGCGGCAGGTCTACGACCAGATGGCCGAACCCAAATGGGTGCTGTCGATGGGCGTCTGCGCGTCGTCCGGCGGGATGTTCAACAACTACGCCATCGTCCAGGGCGTTGACCACGTCGTTCCGGTGGATATCTACCTGCCCGGATGCCCGCCGCGGCCCGAGATGCTGCTGCACGCGATCCTGAAACTCCACGACAAGATCCAGGAGATGCCGCTCGGCGTCAACCGTGAGGAGGCCGTCCGCGAAGCAGAGAAGGCGGCGCTGGCGGTCACGCCGACCATCGAATTGAAGGGCCTGCTGCGGTGACGACTCCCTCGGATACCCCCGAGAGCTTCCCAACGCACCGGCGGAAAGGGCGAGAAGGAAGTCGTCGGCGTTCGCCGTGGCATGTTCGGCCCCAAGGGCTCCGGCGACACCTCCGGCTACGGCCGCCTGGTCCGCGAAGTCTCGATGCCGGGCAGCTCGCCGCGCCCGTACGGCGGCTACTTCGACGAGGTCGTCGACGCCCTGGCCGCGGTACTCGGTGAGGATGCCTTCGAGGCCGCGATCGAGCGGGTGGTGGTGCAGCGCGACCAGCTGACCCTGGAGGTGCGCCGCGAGCAGCTGGCCGCGGTGATGCAGGCGCTGCGCGACGACCCCGGCCTGCGTTTCGAGCTGAGCCTCGGCGTCAGCGGCGTGCACTACCCGGCGGACAGCGGCCGCGAGCTGCACGCGATGTACCCGCTGATGTCGATCACGCACAACAGGCGGATCCAGGTGGAGACCACCGCGCCGGACGCCGACCCGCACATCCCGTCGCTGTTCCGCGTCTATCCGACCACCGACTGGCACGAGCGCGAGACCTACGACTTCTTCGGGATCATCTTCGACGGCCATCCCTCGCTGACCCGCATCGAAATGCCGGACGACTGGGTCGGGCACCCGCAGCGCAAGGACTATCCGTTGGGCGGCATCCCTGTCGAGTACCACGGCGCCGAGATACCGCCGCCCGACGAGCGGAGGGCATACAGCTGATGAGCACGTCCAACACCCCGCCGGAGAGCGGGGGATCAGACACCGTCGTCATCGTCGGCGGTGAGGACTGGGACCAGGTGGTCAGCGCGGCCGCCAAGGCGGACGCGGGCGAACGCATCGTCGTCAACATGGGCCCGCAGCACCCGTCGACGCACGGCGTGCTGCGGCTGATCCTCGAGATCGAAGGCGAGACGATCATCTCGGCCCGCTGCGGAATCGGCTACCTGCACACCGGGATCGAGAAGAACCTGGAATACCGGACCTGGACCCAGGGCGTCACGTTCGTCACCCGAATGGATTACCTCTCACCGCTTTTCAACGAAACGGTGTACTGCCTCGGGGTCGAGAAGCTGCTCGGAGTCACCGACGACATCCCCGAACGCGCGAGCATCATCCGCGTGATGATGATGGAGATGAACCGCATCTCGAGCCACCTGGTCGCACTGGCCACCGGCGGCATGGAGCTGGGCTCCATGGGTGCGATGTTCTACGGCTTCCGCGAGCGTGAGCAGATCCTGTCGATCTTCGAGACGATCACCGGGCTGCGGATGAACAACGCCTACATCCGGCCCGGCGGGCTGGCGGCAGATCTGCCCGACGAGGCGCTTCCGCAGATCCGCGACATGCTCAAGCTGATGCCGAAGCGGCTCAAGGATCTCGAGGACCTTCTCACCGAGAACTACATCTGGAAGGCCCGCACCCAGGGCATCGGCTACCTGGACCTGACCGGTTGCATGGCACTGGGGATCACCGGCCCGGTGCTGCGCTCCACCGGCCTGCCCCACGACCTGCGCAAGTCGCAGCCGTACTGCGGCTACGAGACGTACGACTTCGACGTGATCACCGATGAGGGCTGCGACGCCTACGGCCGGTACCTGATCAGGGTCAAGGAGATGCACGAGGCGTTGAAGATCATCGAGCAGTGCGTGGAGCGTCTCGAGAAGACTCCGGGGCGGGTGATGATCGACGACAAGAAGCTGGCCTGGCCTGCCGACCTGAAGCTCGGCCCCGACGGGCTCGGCAACTCGCCCGAGCACATCGCGAAGATCATGGGCCACTCGATGGAGGGGCTGATCCACCACTTCAAGCTCGTCACCGAGGGCATCCGGGTGCCGCCGGGACAGGTCTACGTCGCGGTGGAGTCACCGCGTGGCGAACTCGGCGTGCACATGGTCTCCGACGGCGGCACACGGCCATATCGCGTGCACTACCGCGACCCCTCGTTCACCAACCTGCAGGCCGTTGCCGCCACCTGCGAGGGCGGCATGGTCGCCGACGCGATCTCCGCCGTCGCCTCGATCGATCCGGTGATGGGTGGCGTGGACCGCTGATGAGTACCAACGGTTCCCATGTGTTCATCGAACTCGGTCAGCGCCCCGACGAGGCGGGTCCCCCGATCGGCGGCCAACCGGAATACCCGGCCGACGTCACGGCGCGGTTGGAGGCCGCCGCGCAGGGCATCATCGCCAAGTATCCGCGGTCGAGGTCGGCACTGCTGCCGCTGCTGCATCTGGTGCAGGCCGAAGACGGCTATCTCACCAAGGCGGGGCTTGCGTTCTGCGCGGGCCAACTCGATCTGACCGAGGCCGAGGTGACCGCGGTCGCCACGTTCTACTCGATGTACCGGCGCACCCCCACCGGCGAGTACCTGGTCGGCGTGTGCACGAACACGCTGTGCGCGATCATGGGCGGCGACGCGATCCTCGACTCGCTGCAGGACCACCTGGGCGTCCACGCAGGCGAGACGACTGAAGACGGCCGCGTCACCCTCGAACACATCGAGTGCAACGCGGCGTGCGACTACGCACCCGTCGTGATGGTCAACTGGGAGTTCTTCGACAACCAAACCCCCTCCTCTGCAAGGGATCTCGTCGACTCGCTGCGAGCAGGCGAGCCACCCTTGCCGAGCCGAGGCGCGCCGCTGTGCAGTTTCCGGGAGACCGCCCGCGTCCTCGCGGGGCTGCCCGACGACCCGGCCCATCACCGCGGACGGTCAGGTGCCGACGGCCACGCTGGCCGGGTTGCGGGTCGCCCGCGAGCTCGGCATGGAGGCCCCTGCGCCCGACGCCGAGCCCGCGTCGTCGCCGCCGAAGTCCGACGGCACGAAGGGCGAGGCCGTCGAGGCCACCAAAAACGAACCGGCACCGGGCCCGTCGGCAACCGTGCCCGCCGAACCGGCGACCACCGAAACCGACCCGAGCAAGACGGATTCACGCGACTGACATGGCACCTGCTACTCCCCTGACACCCGTATTCAGCCGGTACTGGGACGATCCCGAACCCTGGTCGCTGGACACCTACCGTCGCCACGACGGATACCGCGCGCTGGACAAGGCGCTGGCGATGGATCCCGACGAGGTCATCGCGCTCGTGAAGGACTCCGGTCTGCGCGGCCGCGGCGGCGCGGGCTTCCCGACCGGAACCAAATGGTCGTTCATCCCGCAGGACGACACCGGCGCAGGTGCGAAGCCGCACTACCTGGTGATCAACGCCGACGAGTCGGAACCCGGTACGTGCAAGGACATGCCGCTGATCCTGACCACGCCGCACTTCCTGGTCGAGGGCGCGATCATCGCCGCATACGCGATCCGGGCACACCACGCGTTCATCTACGTGCGCGGCGAGGTGATTCCGGTGCTGCGGCGGCTGCAGGCCGCCGTCGCCGAGGCCTATGAAGCCGGCTACCTCGGCACCGACATCAACGGCTCGGGCTTCGACCTCGAGTTGGTCGTGCACGCGGGGGCGGGCGCCTACATCTGCGGCGAGGAGACCGCGCTTCTCGACTCGCTCGAGGGCAGGCGCGGCCAGCCGAGGCTGCGGCCACCGTTTCCGGCAGTGGCCGGTTTGTACGCCTGCCCGACGGTGGTGAACAACGTCGAATCCATTGCGAGCGTGCCGCCGATCATGCTGAACGGGATCGACTGGTTCCGTTCGATGGGATCGGAGAAGTCGCCCGGCTTCACGCTGTACTCGCTGTCGGGACATGTGACCAACCCCGGCCAGTATGAGGCTCCGCTCGGCATCACGCTGCGCGAACTCCTCGAATACGCGGGCGGGGTGCGCGCCGGCCATTCGTTGAAGTTCTGGACGCCGGGCGGTTCGTCGACGCCGCTGCTGACTGACGAACACCTCGACGTGCCACTGGATTACGAGGGCATGGCCGGCGCCGGATCGATGCTCGGCACCAAGGCGCTGCAGATCTTCGACGAGACCACGTGCGTGGTGCGCGCGGTGCGGCGGTGGACGGAGTTCTACGCGCACGAGTCGTGCGGCAAGTGCACCCCCTGTCGCGAGGGCACCTACTGGCTCAGCCAGATCTACGAACGGCTGGAAACCGGCCTCGGCACCGAAGACGACATCCAGAAACTGCTGGACATCTCCGACACCATCTTCGGAAAGTCGTTCTGCGCCTTGGGCGATGGCGCCGCGAGCCCGATCCTGTCGTCGATCGAATTCTTCCGTGACGAGTACGTCGCGCATCTGGACGGCGGCTGCCCGTTCGATCCGCACGCCTCGACACTGATGGCGACCGAGGAGGTGGGTGCCTGATGACGATGACCGAACCGAGCCAGGATGCACCGGCGGTGGAGATGGTGAACCTGACCATCGACGATGTGCCGATCAGTGTGCCCAAGGGCACGTTGGTGATTCGCGCGGCGGAGCTGATCGGCGTACAGATCCCGCGGTTCTGCGACCATCCGCTGCTCGACCCGGTCGGCGCATGCAGGCAGTGCCTCGTCGAAGTCGAGGGCCAGCGCAAGCCGATGGCCTCGTGCACCATCACGTGCACCCCCGACATGGTGGTGCGCACACAGCTCACCTCGGAGGCCGCCGACAAGGCCCAGCACGGTGTGATGGAGCTCCTGCTGATCAACCATCCGCTGGACTGCCCTGTCTGCGACAAGGGCGGCGAGTGTCCGCTGCAGAACCAGGCCATGTCGAACGGCCGGGCCGAGACCCGCTTCGAAGACGTCAAACGCACCTTCCCCAAACCGATCCCGATATCGGCGGAGGTGCTGCTGGACAGGGAGCGATGCGTGCTGTGCGCGCGGTGCACCCGGTTCTCCCAGCAGATCGCCGGCGACCCGTTCATCGAGCTGCTGGAGCGTGGTGCGCTACAGCAGGTCGGCATCGCGCCGGGCGAGCCGTTCTCGTCGTACTTCTCGGGCAACACCGTGCAGATCTGCCCGGTGGGGGCCCTCACCAACACGGCCTACCGGTTCCGGGCCCGGCCGTTCGATCTGGTGTCCAGCCCGAGCGCCTGCGAACACTGCGCTTCGGGCTGCGCTCAGCGCACCGACCACCGGCGCGGAAAGGTGTTGCGCCGGTTGGCCGGCGACGACCCGGAGGTCAACGAGGAGTGGAACTGCGACAAGGGCCGGTGGGCGTTCACCTATGCAGGAGTCGGTGACCGCATCACCACACCGCAGATCCGCGAAGACGACGGCAAGCTGCGTTCCGCGTCGTGGTCGGAAGCACTGCGGGTAGCGGCGACGGGGCTCGCGGCGGCAGCAGGCAGGGCCGGCGTGCTGGTGGGCGGCCGGAGCACCATCGAGGACGCCTACGCGTATTCGAAGTTCGCCCGGATGGTGCTGGGTACCAACGACATCGACTTCCGAAGCCGGGCACACAGTGACGAGGAAGCGAAGTTCCTGGCAGCCGAAGTCGCGGGCAGGCCGATGAACGTCACGTATGCCGACCTGGAGAAGGCGCCCGCGGTGCTGCTCGCCGGCTTCGAGCCGGAAGAGGAGTCCCCGATCGTCTTCCTGAGGCTGCGCAAGGCCGCCCGGAACAACGGTGTGCAGGTGCTCGCCGTCGCTCCGTTCGCCACCCGCGGCCTGACCAAGATGTCCGGCAGGCTCATTCGCGCCACGCCAGGTGCCGAAGCCGCGGCGCTGGACGAGTTGGCCGAAGAAACGCTGCTCAATCAGCCCGGCGCGATCATTCTCGTCGGCGAGCGACTCGCCACGTCCCCGGGAGCGCTCTCGGCGGCAAGCAGATTGGCGGCGGCAACCGGGGCCCGGCTCGGCTGGGTACCGCGGCGCGCAGGCGATCGCGGCGCGCTGGAGGCCGGCGCTCTGCCGAACCTGTTGCCCGGCGGCCGTCCCCTCGCCGACGCGTCGGCACGCGAGCAGACCGCAACCGCGTGGCACGTCTCCGACCTGCCGGACACCGTCGGACGTGACACCGCGGGCATCCTGGCCGCGGCGTCCAGCGGTGAACTGGGTGCGCTGCTGATCGGCGGGATCGAACTCGCCGATCTCCCGGACCCCGACGCCGCACTGGCCGCGATCGAGGCCGCGCCCTTCGTCGTCAGCCTCGAGTTGCGGGAAAGCGCGGTCACCGACCTCGCCGATGTGGTGTTCCCGGTCGCGCCCGTCGTCGAGAAGGCCGGCTCGTTCGTCAACTGGGAGGGCCGTGCTCGGCCTTTCGGACCCTCGCTGGTCAGCAACGCGACACCCGATCTGCGGGTGCTGTACACACTCGCCGACGAGATCGGCGTCGACCTCGGCCTGCCGGACGCGGCGACAGCCGCTGAAGAACTCGCCAAGCTCGGCTGGTGGGGCGGCACACGGCCGAGCGCACCGAGCGTCGCCGCGGCCGAGACCGCTGCGCCCGGCAAGGGCGAGGCGGTGCTCATCGGGTGGCGGATGCTGCTGGATTCGGGCCGGCTGCAGGACGGTGAACCGTCTCTCGCCGGAACCGCCCGCACACCCGTTGCGCGGCTCTCGGCTGCGACCGCCGCCGAAATCGGTGCGGCCGAAGGAGATCCGGTGACCGTCGCAACCAACAGGGGCGAGGTCACGTTGCCGCTCGAGATCACCGACATGGATGACCGGGTGGTGTGGCTGCCGCTGAACTCGCCGGGATCTGCGGTGTACCAACAACTGGCTGTGACCGCGGGCGCCGTGGTCTCGATCGGGCGGACGCAACTGTGACAGATCTTTCGGCCTTCGGCCACGACCCCATCTGGCTGATCCTGGTCAAGTCGGTCGGTGTGTTCGTCTTCCTGCTGCTGACCGTGTTGGCGGCCATCCTGATCGAGCGGAAGTTGCTGGGCCGCATGCAGATGCGGTTCGGCCCCAACCGGGTCGGCCCGAAGGGTCTGCTTCAGTCGCTCGTCGACGGCATCAAGCTCGGGCTGAAGGAAGGCTTGGTTCCTACCGGTGTCGACAAGCCCATCTACCTGATGGCGCCGGTCATCTCGACCGTCCCTGCGTTCATGGCCTTCGCCGTCATCCCGATGGGTCCGGTGGTTTCGGTGTTCGGCCACAAGACACCGCTGCAGCTGACCGATCTGGCCGTGGCGGTGCTCTACATCCTGGCCGTGACGTCGATCGGGGTGTACGGCATCGTGCTGGCCGGCTGGGCGTCGGGATCGACCTATCCCCTGCTCGGCGGCCTGCGGTCGTCGGCGCAGGTGATCTCCTACGAGATCGCCATGGCGCTGTCCTTCGCCGCGGTTTTCCTGTACGCGGGCACCATGTCCACGTCCGGCATCGTGGCCGCGCAGGACGGCCGCTGGTTCATCTTCCTTCTGCTGCCGTCCTTCCTGGTGTACCTGACGTCGATGGTCGGCGAAACCAACCGCGCGCCATTCGATCTGCCGGAAGCCGAGGGCGAACTGGTCGGCGGTTTCCACACCGAGTACTCGTCGTTGAAGTTCGCGATGTTCATGCTCGCCGAGTACGTCAACATGACGACCGTGTCGGCGCTTGCCACCACGATGTTCCTCGGCGGCTGGCACGCTCCGTGGCCGATCAGCATGTGGGACGGCGCCAACACCGGCTGGTGGCCGCTGCTGTGGTTCACCGCCAAGGTGTGGGCATTCCTGTTCTTCTACTTCTGGCTGCGCGCCACCCTGCCGCGACTGCGCTACGACCAGTTCATGGCGCTGGGTTGGAAGGTTCTGATCCCGGTCTCGCTGGTCTGGATCGCCATCGTGGCCACCACACGCAGCCTGCGCACCGAGGGCTACACCGCGTGGGCCAACGGGCTGATCGTCGCAGGCACCGTTTTCGCGCTCCTGGTCGCCGTGGTGCTGTGGCGCTCCATGCGGGTCAAAACCGTGCGAACTATTCCGGTCCAAACCGTCGATGCGGGCGCCTTCCCGATACCGCCGATACCGGGGGCCACCGCCAAGGAGAAAGCCGATGCCTAAAATCCTGGACGCCCTTGCAGGTTTCGGGGTCACGTTTTCCACCATGTTCAAGAAGCCGATCACCGAGGAGTACCCGGAGAAGCCCGGCCCCGTTGCGAAGCGCTATCACGGCCGCCACCAGCTCAACCGCTACCCCGACGGTCTGGAGAAGTGCATCGGGTGCGAGCTGTGCGCATGGGCCTGTCCCGCCGACGCGATCTACGTCGAAGGCGACAACAACACGCCCGACGAGCGCTTCTCGCCCGGTGAGCGCTACGGCCGCGTCTACCAGATCAACTATCTGCGGTGCATCGGGTGCGGCCTGTGCATCGAGGCCTGCCCGACCCGCGCGCTGACCATGACCAACGAGTACGAGATGGCCGACGACAACCGCGCCGACCTGATCTGGGGCAAGGACAAGCTGCTGGCACCGATGCAACCGGGAATGGTGGCGCCACCGCATCCGATGCAGCCCGGCAGCACTGACGAGGACTACTACCTCGGCAACATCACGCCCATCGACAGCTGGCGCGAAGCACAAGACGTCACAGAGGATGTCCGGTGACCGTCGAGATCGTCGCGCTGGCCGCCGATTCCGCCGGCCATACCTCGACCGCCGAAGCGGTGACGTTCTGGATCGTCGGCGCGGTCGCGCTGCTCGGTGCCGTCGGTGTGGTGGCCGCACCCAAGGCCGTGTACTCCGCCATTTTCCTTGCGGTGACGATGATTTCGCTCGCCGTGCTCTACATCGCGCAGGAGGCGCTGTTCCTCGGCATCGTCCAGGTCGTCGTCTACACCGGCGCGGTGATGATGCTGTTCCTCTTCGTGCTGATGCTCATCGGCGTCGACCTGTCGGAAGACCTGGTGGAAACCATTCGCGGCCAACGCTATGCGGCGCTGTTCGCGGGCGTCGGGTTCGGCGTTCTGCTGATCGCCGGCATCGGCAATCTTTCGGTCGCGGGCTTCACCGGCCTGCCCGAGGCCAACAACGGCTCCAACGTCGAAGGCCTCGCTGCGCTCATCTTCACCCGTTACCTGTGGGCGTTCGAGCTGACCGGCGCGCTGCTGATCACCGCCGCACTCGGGGCGATGGTGCTGGCACACCGGGAACGCTTCGAGCACGCCAAGACCCAGCGCGAACTCGCCGAGGAACGGTTCCGGCCCGGCGGGCATCCGACACCGATGCCGGGTCCCGGTGTGTTCGCCAGACACAACGCGGTGGACATCGAGGCGCGGCTGCCCGACGGCTCGGGCTCCGAGATGTCGGTCGCGGCGGTCCTGCAACGACGGAACGTGGACGTGGATGAGTCCGGCGCACGGGTGGGGGAACCGCCCCCCCGAAGGGTAGGGGGAGTGGACAGTGAATCCCGATAACTATCTCTATCTGTCCGCCCTGTTGTTCACGATCGGCGCCTCAGGAGTTCTGCTGCGCCGCAACGCGATCATCATGTTCATGTGCGTCGAGCTGATGCTGAACGCGGCCAACCTCGCCTTCGTGTCGTTCTCCCGCTTGCACGGGCAGCTCGACGGCCAGGTGGTGGCGTTCTTCACCATGGTGGTCGCGGCCTGCGAGGTCGTCGTCGGCCTCGCCATCATCATGACCATCTTCCGCACCCGCCGCTCGGCCTCGGTCGACGACGCCAGCCTGCTGAAAAACTAAGGCATCGATGACGATTCCGGTTTGGCTTCTGATCGCCCTGCCCCTGGCAGGCGCGGCAATACTTCTGCTGTCCGGCAGACGGTCGGACCCGTGGGGCCATCTGCTCGGCTGTGCGATGTCGCTCGCGTCGTTCGCGGTAGGCGCCGTGCTGTTCGCCGGGATGCTCGGCCGGGCGGACGAAGAGCGCGTCGCGCACGAGAAGCTGTTCTCCTGGGTGCCGGTCGGCGGGCTGCACGTCGACTTCGGCCTGCAACTGGATCAACTTTCGATATGTTTCGTGCTGCTCATCACCGGCGTCGGCTCGTTGATTCACATCTACTCGGTCGGCTACATGGCCGAAGATCCCGACCGCCGTAGGTTTTTCGGCTATCTGAATCTGTTCCTGTCCGCCATGCTGCTGTTGGTACTCGCCGACAACTACCTTGGCCTGTACATGGGCTGGGAAGGCGTCGGTCTTGCGTCGTATCTGCTGATCGGGTTCTGGCAGCACAAGCCGTCGGCGGCCACCGCGGCCAAGAAGGCGTTCGTCGTCAACCGCGTCGGCGACATCGGCCTTGCGGTCGCGCTGATGGTGATGTTCGCCTACATCGGCTCGATCTCGTTCGAAGGTGTCTTCGCCGCCGCACCCGAGCTGGGCGAGGGCACGCTCAACGCCATCGGCCTGCTACTGCTGCTCGCCGCGTGCGGCAAGTCGGCGCAGGTGCCGCTGCAGTCCTGGCTCGGTGATGCCATGGAAGGCCCCACCCCGGTCTCCGCGCTCATCCACGCCGCGACGATGGTGACCGCGGGCGTCTACCTGATCGTCCGGTCCGGGCCGGTCTTCGACCTCGCTCCTGGCGCGCAGCTGGGCGTCGTCATCGTCGGCGCGGTCACCCTGTTGTTCGGTGCGATCATCGGTTGCGCCAAGGACGACATCAAGAAGGCGCTCGCGGCGTCCACGATGAGCCAGATCGGCTACATGGTGCTGGCCGCGGGCCTCGGCCCTGCCGGCTACGCGGTCGCGATCATGCACCTGCTCACCCACGGCTTCTTCAAGGCCGGGCTGTTCCTCGGCGCGGGCTCGGTGATGCACGCAATGAACGACGAGGTGAACATGCGGCACTACGGCGGCCTGCGCAAGCTGCTGCCGATCACCTTCGCCACCTTCGGGCTCGGCTACCTCGCAATCATCGGTGTGCCGCCACTGGCCGGGCTTCTTCTCCAAGGACGGGATCATCGAGGCCGCAATCGGTTCGGGCGGAGCCAAGGGCGCCATCCTCGGCGGGGCGGCGATCCTCGGTGCAGGCATCACCGCGTTCTACATGACCCGCGTGATGCTGATGACGTTCTTCGGCGAGGCGCGGTGGCAAGCCTCGGCGAGCGGTGGGCCCACGCCCGAAGGGCAGGGGACGACGGGAGAAATGACAGAGCCGCATCCGCACGAGTCGCCAAAGGTGATGACCTGGCCGATGATCGTGCTCGCGGTCGGGTCGGTGGTCTCCGGCGGCGCGCTGGCGATCGGCGGCACACTGGAGCACTGGCTGGAGCCGGTGGTCGGTGCCCATGAGGCAGACCATGTCGTGCCCGCCTGGGTCGTCACCGTCGTCGTTTTGTCGGTCGTCGCGGTCGGAATCCTGGTCGCCTACCGGATGTATGCACAGAAGACGGTGCCCGACACCGCACCCGAGGAGGTGTCGGCGCTGACGGTGGCCGCCCGAAGAGATTTGTACGGTGACGCGATCAACGAGGCTCTGCTGATGAAGTCGGGTCAGGTATTGACCAAGGATCTGGTGTGGGTCGACAACAAGGGGGTGGACGGCGCCACAGACCGGCTGGCCGCTCTCGTCGGGCGAATGTCGGACGGCCTGCGGCAGGTGCAGACCGGTTTCGCCCGGTCCTACGCCCTGTCGATGCTGGCGGGCGCGGCGCTCGTCGTCGCCGTGATCCTGGCGGTGCAACTGTGGTGACCTCTGTGCCCTGGCTGACGATCATGTGGGCGGTGCCGATGCTGGGCGCCGTGGCGGTGATGCTGATTCCCGCGACCGGTCGTGCAGCGGCCAAGTGGTTCGCGCTGCTCGTCTCGGTTGTCGTGCTGGTGCTCGCGCTCGTCGTCGCCGTCGAGTTCGAGCCGTCGGGACCGCAATACCAGTTCGTCGAAAACATGCCATGGATACCGTCTTTCGGAACCGGCTACATCCTCGGAATCGACGGGATCGCGCTGGCGCTCATCGTGCTGACCGCGGTGCTGGTGCCGTTGCTGATCGTCGCGGGCTGGAACGACGCCGACGAGCAGGTCGGCCTGAGGGGCCGCTCCACGCACACCTATCTGGCGCTGACCCTCGCCGTCGAAGGCATGGTCGTGATCTCGCTCGTCTCGCTGGACGTGCTGCTGTTCTACGTCTTCTTCGAGGCGATGCTCATCCCGATGTACTTCCTTATCGGTGGATTCGGGGGCGCGCAGCGGTCCAAGGCGGCGGTGAAGTTCCTGCTGTACAACCTGTTCGGCGGCCTGATCATGCTGGCGGCTGTCATCGGCCTGTACGTGGTGACCGCCGGCAGCGATGCGTTCGAGGCAGGCACCTTCGATTTCCGCGCGATCGTCGCGGCGGTCTCCAACGGCGAGCTGGCCGTCAACCCGGCCATCCTCAACGCGCTGTTCCTCGGTTTCATGTTCGCGTTCGCCGTCAAGGCACCGCTGTGGCCATTCCACCGCTGGCTGCCCGGCGCCGCCGTTGAGGCCACCCCGGCCAGCGCGGTGCTGATGATGGCCATCATGGACAAGGTCGGCACCTTCGGCATGTTGCGGTACTGCCTGCAGTTGTTCCCCGATGCGTCAGCGTATTTCCGGCCACTGATCATCACGCTGGCCGTGATCGGCATCGTCTACGGCGCGATACTGGCCATCGGCCAGACCGACGTGATGCGGCTGATCGCCTACACGTCCATCTCGCACTTCGGATTCATCATCCTCGGCATCTTCGTGATGACCAGCCAGGGCCAGTCGGGCTCCACGCTGTACATGGTCAACCACGGGATCTCCACCGCTGCGCTCTTCCTGATCGCCGGATTCCTGGTGTCGCGCAGAGGAACTCGACTGATCAGCGCCTACGGCGGCGTGCAGAAGGTCGCCCCGGTGTTGGCAGGTACGTTCCTGGTTTCGGGTCTGGCGACGCTGTCACTTCCCGGCTTGGCGCCGTTCATCAGTGAATTCCTGGTGTTGATCGGCACCTTCACCCGGTACCCGGTGCTGGCCGTGATCGCATCGGCCGCCCTGGTGCTCTCCGCGATCTACATCCTGTGGATGTACCAGCGGATGATGGGCGGCCCGGTCGCCGAAGACAACGCCCGGCTAAGAGACCTGATTCCCCGCGAGCTGGCGGTGGTGACCCCGTTGATCGCGCTGCTGCTGGTGCTCGGCGTGTATCCGAAAGTTGCTCTGGACGTGATCAATCCGGCTGTCGGCCACACACTGACCACCATCGACCAACCCGACCCCACACCCAAACTGGCGGAAGGCCGCCCACGATGAACCTGCCAACACCCAGCGTCGAGTACGGCCTGCTGTCGCCGATGCTGATCGTGATCGGCGCCGCCATCGCGGGCGTCCTGGTCGAGGCCTTCGTACCGCGCGGGCGGCGCTACGTCGTGCAGGTGGTCATCAGCCTGGTCGGCCTGGCCGGCGCGTTCGTCGCGGTGGTGCAGTTGGCCCGTGGGCTGCACGGCGCCGTCGGTCGGGTGGCCGTCATCGGAGCGGTCGCCGTCGACGCCCCGACCTTGTTCTTGCAGGCGACGATCCTGCTGGTCGGGGTTCTCGGCATCCTGCTCATCGCCGAGCGGCGCATCCCCGCCGAAGATGAGTCCGAGTCCGAACGCGCTGTGGGCGGGCTGGATTCGTTCACCCCGCAGGCGTCCGCGGTGGTCGGAAGTGTCGCCGAGAAGGTCGCCGTCAAGGCAGGCGTGATGCAGACCGAGGTGTTTCCGCTGACGCTGTTCGCCATCGCCGGGATGCTGTTGTTCCCTGCGGCTGACGATCTCCTTGCCATGTTCGTCGCGCTCGAGGTGTTGTCGCTGCCGCTGTATCTGATGTGCGGGCTGGCGCGTCGACGTCGGCTGCTGTCACAGGAAGCGGCACTGAAATATTTTCTGCTGGGGGCATTCTCATCGGCGTTCTTCCTGTACGGCACGGCGATGCTGTACGGGTACTCCGGCACGCTGAGCCTGGAGGGGATCGCCGAGGCGATCCACGCCAACACGGGCAAGGCGTCATTGGCGTTGATCGGTGTCGGCCTGGTTCTCGTCGGCCTGCTCTTCAAGGTCGGCGCGGCGCCGTTCCACTCCTGGATTCCCGACGTGTATCAGGGCGCGCCGACGCCGATCACGGCGTTCATGGCCGCGGCCACCAAGATCGCCGCGTTCGGCGCACTGCTGCGCATCTTCTACGTCGCCGTGCCCGAGATCCGCGCCGACTGGCGACCGGTGCTGTGGGCGATCGCGATCCTGACCATGGTGGTCGGCACCGTCACCGCGATCTCCCAGTCCGACGTGAAGCGGATGCTCGCCTACTCCGCGGTGGCACACACCGGCTTCATCCTGACCGGCGTGATCGCGCTCAACGAGTCCGGCCTCTCTGCGACGCTGTTCTACCTGTTCGCCTACGGGTTCAGCACGGTGGGCGCCTTTGCCGTCGTCGGCCTGATCCGCGACAGGACAGGCCAGGAGGAGACCTCGCTGGCGCGCTGGGCCGGACTCGGCCGCCGCTATCCCATTGTCGGCATTGTGTTTTCGCTGTTCCTGCTCGCCTTCGCGGGCATTCCGCTGACGAGCGGGTTCGTCAGCAAGTTCGCCGTGTTCAAGGCCGCCGGTGAGGGCGGCGCGATTCCGCTTGTGATCGTCGGTGTGATCGCCAGCGCCGTCGCCGCGTACTTCTACGTCAGGGTCATCGTGCTGATGTTCTTCACCGACCCGCCGGACGACGCGCCGACCGTTGTGGTGCCGAGCGTCTTCACCACGGCCGTCATCACCGTCACCGCCGCCGTGACCTTCGCGCTGGGCGCCCTGCCGCAGCCCGTGCTCGACCTGACGAACATCTCCAATCAGTTCCTGCATTAGCGTGTTCCGATGAACAGCCAACTGGTCCTGCTCGCCGATCACGGCGCGGTTCGGGTGCTGACGCTGAACCGGCCCGCCGCGCGAAACGCGCTGAGCCGCGACCTGATCCGGGCCGCGTACACGGCGCTGACCGAGGCCGACGCCGACGAGTCCGTGCGGGCAGTGGTGCTGACCGGAGCGGATCCCGCGTTCTGCGCGGGCGTGGATCTCAAGGAGGCGCAGCGCGACGGTCTCGGCTATTTCCGGGAGTTCCGGTCGCAGAGTTGCATCGCCGCGGTAGCGAAGATGCGCACACCGATCGTCGGGGCTATCAACGGTGCGACGTTCACCGGTGGACTCGAGATGGCGCTCGGCTGCGACTTTCTCATCGCGTCGGAGCGAGCCGTGTTCGCCGACACCCATGCCCGCGTCGGAATCCTGCCCGGCGGTGGGATGACGGCTCGGCTCCCCCAGCTCGTAGGCCTCGGCATGGCCCGTCGCCTGTCGATGACCGGCGAGGTCGTCGACGCCGCACGCGCCGAGAAGATCGGGCTGGTGACCGAGGTCGTCGCACACGACCGGCTGCTGGACCGCGCACTGGAGCTGGCCGGCCAGATCGCCGAGGTGCCGGGCCCAACCATGTTGGGCCTCAAGGACATCTACACCACCGGCGCCGCTGCGGTGATCGACCCCGCGTTGGCCGCCGAAGAGAAGATCGCCTTCGCCCAGCACCGCGACTTCGACGGGCTCGGCGACCGGTTCCGCGCCGTGTCCGAACGCAACAAGCGGCAGATCGGGTCGACGGAATAGCTCGCCAGCGGTCGCGGTTGTTGCACCAATGACATCCTTGACGGGCAAGACGGCGCTGGTCACCGGCGCTTCACGAGGCATAGGGCGAGCGATCGCACTGCGATTGGCAAGCGACGGCGCGGTGGTTGCCGTTCACTACGGAAGCAACGAGGCGGCCGCGGCCGCCACCGTCGCCGACATCGAAGCCGCAGGCGGGGAGGCTTTTCCCGTTCGTGCCGAGCTCGGTGTCGACGGAGACGTCGACGAGCTGTTCGACGGGCTGGAGCGCGGCCTCGCGGGCAGGCCTCTGGACATTCTCGTCAACAACGCGGCCATCTCCACCTTCGACGCCACCATCGAGGCGACGCGCGAACAGTTCGACCGAGAGTTCGCGATCAACGTCCGTGCGCCGTTCTTCATCACCCAGCGGGCGCTGCCACTGATCCGCGACGGCGGCCGCATCATCAACATCTCTTCGGGTGTCACGTGGTTCGCCACCCCTCAGATCGTGTATTCGATGACCAAGGGCGCCCTCAACGTGATGGGCCGCACGCTGGCACTCGCTGTCGGCGAACGGGGTATCACCGTCAACAACGTATCCCCCGGCGTCACCGACACCGACATGAACTCGTGGCTGCATGACAGCGCGGAGGCGTCGGAGGCGGTGAAGGAGATCGTCGCGCTGAAGCGCATCGGAGAGGCAGCCGAGATCGCCGATGCGGTGGCGTTTTTCGCCGCCGACGACAGCCGATGGGTGACCGGGCAAACCCTCGACGTCAACGGCGGCCTGTGGCTGGGCCAGCCGGTGGTGCAGTGAAGCTCAGCTCTTTCTCTTGAGGATGAACTCGACCGAGCGGTGACCCTCGAGCCCGGGCAGAGGCGGCAGCGTCGTCTGATCGACTTGGATCTGCGCCTGCTCCACAACCGGCACGTCGGGGTTGTACACCGACAGGTAGACGTCATGCGCGGCGAGCGACGCCACCGCGGCGTCGATGAAGTCGTCGACGGTCTCGCCGTGGGTGCCGTGCGGGCCGTGCTCGAAGAACCATCGCGGTTTGGTCGGCAGCGAGTCATAGGCCGCCGCAACGGCTAACGAGAACTCGATGTGGTCGCGCTGATTCGGCGCGCCAGGCGCCCACTGCGGGCCGCTGTAGAGGGTGATCACCACGTCCGGCGACAGTTCGGTGATCGTCTCGGCGATTTTGGCCTGCAGCTCAGGCGTATTGAAGATCTGGCTGTCCGGGAAATCCCAGAACTCGACATCCTCGACGCCCACGATGGCCGATGACCGCCGCTGCTCGCGCTCACGCAGCGGGCCGCATTCCTCCGGCGACATCCCGGAAATGCCGACCTCGCCGCGGCACGCCAGCGCGTAGTGCACGCGTTTGCCTTGCGACGTCCACTTGGCGACGGCTGCCGCGCAGCCATACTCGGTGTCGTCAGGATGGGGAACCAGGACCAGCGCGGTGTGCCAGTCGGTGGGGAACGGCTGATGGACCACGGTGTCAGGCAATCACACCGTTGGCCACGATGGCAGTCGTCTGGTCGACCCAGTCGTCGTCGAGTTCCTCGTCGGGCCACAACAGAAGCCTCAGCATGGTGGCGCCGCCGATCACCTCGATCAGGCGCTGTGGGTCGACGTCGGCATGCACGTCGCCGCGGCGCGCCGCGTCAGCCAACCGAACCCGCACGGCCGAGAACACGTCGGTGAAGCGCTCCATCACCCTGGCGTTCAGTTCGGCGTCGGCGGTCATGTCGGCGATCAGACCCGGCAGCGCGGCGCGCACCACCGGGCTGGTGAACACGCTTCCCGCTGCGGCGATCATCGCGCGCACGTCGGCCCGGAAGTCACCGGCCGGCGTCTCGATCGCCGTCGGCGCCGCGGGAAACGCGGCCTCGTGGACCAGCTCAGCCTTGCTGGACCAGCGGCGGTACAACGCGGTCTTGGTGGTGGCCGCCCGTTCGGCGACGGCAGCCATGGTCAGGTTCGAATAGCCGATTTCCACAAGCAGATCCGTGGTCGCGCGCAATATGGCAGCGTCGATACGCGGGTCCCTTGGCCGCCCGGCCGCGGGGCTGGCCTTGTCAATCGAGGTCGGGTCTGCTTTCATAACGCTACCCACCGTATCGTAATTAGGCCGGAGGAAGAACCTTGGCTACAGAACCGGCTGTCGAAGACGTCGGCCGACTTCAGCGCTCGGCGAGAGACATCAGCACGCTGCCCGGCGTGATGTCGCAGTGGCTGTCCACGGTGATACCCGGCGGCACCACGCCGGAGGTGACCGTGGAAAGCGGCGTCGACTCCAACGGGATGTCCTCGGAGACCATCATCCTGACCGGACGCTGGGACGCCGACGGCCAAGCGTACGAGGAGAAGTGGGTTGCGCGTGTCGCGCCCGCCGAAGCCGATGTGCCGGTGTTCTCGTCGTACCGGATGGACCACCAGTTCGAGGTGATCCGGCTGGTCGGGGAAATGACCGACGTCCCGGTCCCGCAGGTGCGGTGGCTGGAGCCGACGGGCGCCGTGCTCGGCACCCAGTTCTTCCTGATGGACTACGTTTCGGGCGTCGTCCCGCCCGACGTGATGCCGTACACGTTCGGCGACAACTGGTTCGCCGACTCGCCTGCCAGGTCGCGGCGCGAACTGCAGGACAACACCGTCGACGTGCTGGCGAAGCTTCATGCAATTCCCCACGCCGAGGACACCTTCGGGTTCCTGGCCGACGGCGACGAGCCAAACGCGTTGCGGCGCAATCTGGACTGGCTCAAGGCGTGGTATCAGTTCGCGGTCCCCGACATCGGCAGATCCCCGCTCGTCGAGCAGGCGCTCGATTGGCTCGAGGCCCATTGGCCCGAGGATGTCGCGGCCACTGCGCCGGTACTCGTCTGGGGAGATTCCCGGGTGGGGAACGTGCTCTACGAGAACTACAAGCCGGTCGCCGTACTGGACTGGGAGATGGCGACGCTCGGCCCTCGTGAGATGGATGCCGCGTGGATGGTGTTCGCGCACATGGTCTTCCAGGAGCTCGCTGGCCTGGCGGGGATGCCGGGTCTACCCGACTTCATGCGCGAGGACGACGTGAAGGCCACCTACGCGGAGGCGACCGGTGTCGAGCTGGGCGACCTGAACTGGTTCTACATCTACTCGGGGGTGATCTGGTGTTGCGTGTTCATGCGGACCAGTGCCCGTCGCGTCCGGTTCGGCGAGATCGAGAAGCCCGACGACGTCGAGACGCTGTTCTATCACGGCGCGCTGCTGCGGCGCCTTATCGGAGGAGAAGCCTGATGCTCGGCCCCATGGATGAATTTCCGGTCCACCAGATCCCGCAGCCGATCGCGTGGCCGGGTAGCTCCGACCGGAACTTCTACGACCGGTCCTACTACAACGCGCATGACCGCACCGGCGACATCTTCTTGATCACCGGCATCGGGTACTACCCGAACCTCGGCGTGAAGGACGCATTCGTGCTCGTCCGGAGAGGGAACGAGCAGACAGCGGTGCATCTTTCGGACGCCATCGACCAAGACCGGCTCAACCCGAACGTACTGGGCTATCGCGTCGAGGTCACCGAACCTCTGCACCGGCTCCGGATCGTGATGGACGAGACCGAGGGCATGGCCGTCGATCTGACGTGGAACGGGTTGTTTGATGTCGTGCAGGAACAGCGACACATTCTGCGGGCGGGCACCCGAATCACGTTGGACGCGCAGCGGTTTGCCCAGGTGGGTTCGTGGAGCGGGCAGATCGTCATCGACGGCGAGGAGATCACCGTCGACCCGTCGGCCTGGATCGGCACGCGCGACCGGTCGTGGGGAATCCGCCCCATCGGCGAGGCCGAACCGGCCGGGCGGCCCGCGGACCCGCCGTTCGAGGGCATGTGGTGGCTGTACGTGCCGATGGCGTTCGACGACTTCTCGATAGTGCTCATCATCCAGGAGGAGCCGAGCGGTTTCCGCTCACTGAACGACTGCACCCGGGTGTGGAAGGACGGCCGCGTCGAGCAACTGGGCTGGCCGCGAGTGAAGATCCACTACACGTCGGGCACCCGAATACCGACGGGCGCGACGATCGACGCCACCGCCGCCGACGGCACACCCGTGCACTTCGACGTCGAATCGAAACTGCCCGTGCCGATCCACGTCGGCGGCGGCTACGGCGGCGACTCGGACTGGATCCACGGTGTGTGGAAGGGCGACAAGTTCACCGAGCGGCTCACCTACGACATGACCGACCCTGCGATCATCGGGCGGGCCGGCTTCGGCGTCATCGACCACGTCGGACGTGCGGTGTGCACCGAGGGCAACGGAACGCCCGCGGAGGGCTGGGGACTCTTCGAGCACGGCGCGCTGGGCCGTCACGATCCGTCGGGCTTCGCGGATTGGCTGACCGTCGCGCCTTAGCTCGATTGGGACCCAGCCGTCACATTGGAAACACCGAGCAACGTTCAGTAGGGATCTACCTCGCACTTTCTCTGCAAAACGTCGATCGTTGAGTCACCTGACGCAGAACATGCCGTACGGGTCAGCTCGCGGCCGCCGCGATCGCCTGGTCCACCTCGAGGGTGCGGGCGGCCATTTCGGCGTGTGCGGTGTCAAGCGCTTCGGCCTGGTCTTCATCGGCCTTCATCAGCGCCTCGATGTCGAAGCCGGCCATGTCATGGACGCCCATGTCCCGAAACGCCTTCTGCACCTTGTCGCCCCACAACCCGATGTCCTTGACGATCGGCACGATTCGGCTGAACAGATGGGAGCGGAACTGAATCATCAGCGGTGACGTATCGACCCACTCGGCACATGCCTTGACATCAAGCCGAGGGTCTCGAAAACCTCCTCGCCGCGGAACCGGTCACGCATCAGGTAGCACGCGTCGACGACAAACTCTTCTCGCTCGTCGCGCTCGGCATCGGTCAATTCGGAGTAGTAGTCCTTCAGCGAGATTCGGCCGAACGCGACGTGCCGCGCCTCGTCCTGCATGACATAGGCCAGCACTGCCTTGGCCAGCGATTCCGGCGGTGCCAAGTCACGCAGCACCCCGAAGGCGGCGAGTGCGAGCCCTTCGATGAGCACCTGCATGCCGAGGTAGGGCATGTCCCAGCGCGAGTCGCGCAGGGTGTCGTCCAGCAGAGAGGTCAGATTCGTGTTGATCGGGTAGACGAGGCCGACCTTCTCCTGCAGGAACCGCCCGAACGTCTCGACGTGCCGGGCTTCGTCCATGGTCTGGGTGGCCGCGTAGAACTTCGCGTCCAAGTCCGGGACAACCTCGACTATCTTGGCCGCGCACACCATCGCCCCCTGCTCGCCATGCAGGAACTGCGAGAACTGCCACGCCTGGAAATGCTGGCGCATCTCGGCGCGACGTGGTTCGTCGCTGCCTCCCACATCGGGCTGCCGAACAGCGGGTGAAACTCGTCGGGCAGTCCGATGGGGTTCATCGGGTCGACGTCCTGGGTCCAGTCGATGCGCGACTGGGCGTCCCACTGCTTGTCCTTCCCCTTTTGATACAGGGAAAGCAGGCGGGCGCGCCCGTCGTCGTACTCCCACGTGAAGCGCGCGTCGCCGGCGCTGGGGAAACTCCGGGAGTAGGGCTCGGGAACGACCGTGTACTTGTCCCTGGTGGTCATGCGTGGCCGCCCTTCGGTGGTCAGATGCGGACGTATAAGTCAATAAAGCACGGTTCGGCCTCGCTGAACGCTCATTTTTGCTTTTTCTCGCATCGCCGCGCCATACGGGCGAAGTCAGGCGACCGCGAACAGCGCCGTCGCCGCGACGGCCTCGACAATGAAGTAGAACCAGTTCGGATAGAACGGCGTCCGCGCATCGACCAGCGCGGACACGATGCGGCCCAGAGCCATTCCGAGGAGTGCGATGCCGACGGTGATCAGAATCCCCTTCCGCACGTCACCCTCGCGGAAACCCGCGTAGCCCAACACGGCGGCGATCGCCAGTCCGAACCCGCCGTAGACGGCCCTCACCTCCGAACGCGACACCGGCGACTCGAGCGCGATCCCGAACGGTCGGACCAGCGCGCCTGGTGCGGCCAGCGCGTAGATCCCCATGCCGAGGAAGAACACCGCGATCGCGATGGTGACCGCGAACTCGACTGCCACGGGCTACGCCGACTGCGCCGACTTGGCTTCGACGCGACCGAACACCATCGACTCCTCGATACGGTCGAAGCGGTGATCGATCGCGTCCAGCACGTAGTTGTGTCGCACGTTCCACGGCCGGTGCGTTCCGGACTTCGGCAACGCGTGCGCGGCCCGCTGCACGTAGCCCGCGTTGATGTTCCAGGCCGGCTTCTCCGGCATCGGGACATCACCGAGATGCGGGTAGGCATGCGTATAACCGTGAGAGCTCATGTACGCCAGAAGCTTTGCGAAGGCGCGGGCCGTCAGGTCGGCACGCAGCGTCCATGACGCGTTGATGTAACCGACACACCATGCCGCGTTCGGAACATCCTCGAGCAGGTGCTCCTTGTAGACGAAGCGATCCTGCGGCTTTACCTCCGCCCCGTCGATACTCAATGCGACACCGCCGAGGGCCTGCAACTGAATGCCAGTCGCGGTGATGATCACGTCGGCATCGATTCGCTCTCCGGAACCCAGTACGACACCGGTCGCGTCGACGTGGTCAACCTTGTCGGTCACCACATCCACCCGGCCGTCGCCAATCGCCTCGTAGAAGTCGTTGTCGAGGATGAGGCACAGCCGCTGATCCCATGGGTCGTAGCGCGGCTTGAAGTGAACGTCAACCGGATATCCTTCGGGCAGAGCCTTTTTCGCGGTGCCGCGGATGTAGCGCCTGCTGACCTTCGGGGCCTTGCGGGCGATGGCGTACATCAAGACGGTGACGATCTTTCCGTACAACCTGGCCGCCGCGTTCCCGGCGCGCAGCGGAAGCACCTTTCGGAGGAACGTCAACAGCGGGTTGATGCGTGGCATCGACAACAGGTAGCTCGGTGAGCGCTGCAGCATCGTGACGTGGCCGGCCTTCTCGGTCAGCGACGGAATCATGCTGACCGCCGTCGCGCCGCTGCCAATGACCAGTACATTCTTGCCGGCGTAATCCAGAGATTCCGGCCACTGCTGCGGATGCACGACGGGGCCTGAGAAATCCTGCAGCCCAGGGAAATCCGGTCGGTAGGGCTCATCGTAGTTGTAGTAGCCGGTGCCGAAGAACAGGAATCGCCCACGATATGTCGTCGGCTCGCCGTCGACCTCGGTCTGCACCGTCCAGGTGTCGGTGGTCGAATCCCAATCCGCCGACAGGACGCGGGTGTCGAACCGGATGTGCTCCTCGATGCCGTGCTTGCGCGCGGTCTGGGTCAGATAATCTCGGATCTCATTGCCCCCGGCGACGTACTCTGGGCGAGTCCACGGCTCGTAGGGATAGCTCAACGTGAAGATGTCACTGTCCGAGCGGATGCCGGGATAGCGATTGAGGTCCCACGTGCCGCCGATCCGCCCACGCCGCTCGAGAACCCGGTAAGACAGCTTCGGGTTCTTTTCGTGGATACGGTAGGCCGCGCCGATCCCGGAGATTCCCGCGCCGATGATCAGAACGTCGGAAAATTCGGGCTCAGCCATGGCTACCACGATATGTGGTCAGTCGCCGAGTGCGTCAACGATCTCGGCCAATGCCTCCGGCGCCACCGGACCCGGCTGATACAGGCAGATCCGGTCGGAGATGCCGTCCACCCGGTCCCGAATATGTGCCGCGACCTCGGCCGGGCTTCCGCAGGCCGCGATGGTGTGCAACACGTCGTCGTCGATGAGCGTGCCCATCTCCTGCCACCTGCCCTGCTTGGACAACGCATTGAGCTCCGGCTGCAGGTCGCCCCAACCGTGGATCTCGAGCACCGGACGGTAGGCGGGCGTCGAGCCGTAGAAGCCGAGCAGCCTGCGCGCGGCGGTGTGGTCGTCGCCGACCGACACGATGATCTCGGGGATGACAGCGAAGTCATTCGACCGCCCGCCCCGCAGCGGCAAGGCCTTCGCGCACCGCGGGCATCGTCACCTCGTGCAGGAACCGCTTGTTCCCGAAGGGCATCACAAGCAGGCCGTCGGCGTGCTCGGCCGTCGCACGGGTCAGCCGCGGGCCCAGCGCACCGACGTAGATCGGCGGCGGCCCGTAGGGGTTCTCGCCGGGGCTGAATGTCGGTGTCATCAGCGTGTGGCGGTAGTACTCGCCGCGGAAGTCGAGCCGCTCGCCGGTCTCCCAGGCTCCGAAAATCGCCCGCAGCGCCGCGATCAGCTCGGTCATTCTGGCCACCGGCTTGTCGAAGTCGGCGCCGAACCGCTTCTCGATCTGTGTGCGAATCTGCGTACCAAGGCCGAGCGCAAACCGGCCCTCACTGAGCAGCTGGTGGTCGATCGCCTGGTGGGCGAGATGAATCGGATTGCGCGGAAACGCAATTGCCACGTTGGTCATCAGGTCAAGGCCGCCGACGGTCGACGCCAGGGTGAGCGGCGCGAACACGTCGTTGGTCCCCTCGAAGGTGAAAACCCCGCTGGCACCCGCTTCGCGGAAGGCCCGCGCCTGCTCGATCGCATTGGTAGGCCCGAACAGCGCTGTCATCACCCTCACGGCGTGAGAGCCTAGTCGCGTGACAAAAACCGACGTCGTCGTCGTGGGGGCCGGGTTCGCCGGCCTGACCGCTGCGCGCGACCTGGTCCGGCTCGGGTACGACGTCGTCGTGCTGGAGGGCCGCGACCGGGTCGGCGGCCGGTCGTCGACCACGACGATCGCAGGGACGCCGGTCGACCTCGGTGGAACGTTCGTCGGCCCGACCCAGGATGCGGTCGTCGAACTCGCCCGCGAGCTCGGCTGCGAGACGGTGCCCACCCACAGCCGCGGCAAGAACCTGATCAAATGGCGCGGCCGGGTGCGCGCGTACCGCAGCACCATCCCGCGGTTGTCGATGCTCGAACTGTTCGACGTCTCCCGGATCCAGTGGCGATTCGAGCGGATCTGCCGTCGGATATCGGTGGCCGAGCCGTGGAAGGCGCCCCACGCGGACAGCCTCGACGACCAGACGCTGGACCGTTGGTTGCGATCGCTTCACGCAGGCGCGTCGACGCGCGACCTGATGGCGATCATGTCGAGGGTCACCTGGGGCTGCGAACCGGACCAGGTGTCGATGTTGCACGCCGTGCGGTACGTCAAGGCGGCAGGCGGGATCGGACGGATGCTCGACGTGCAGGGCGGCGCGCAGCAGGACCGCTTCCCCGGCGGCACGCAGCAGATCGCGCTGCGACTGGCCGACGAGTTGGGTGAGCGCGTCCGGCGCAGCGCGATCGTCAGGCGCATCGAGCGGCACGCCGACGGCACCATCACCGTCGGCGCCGACGGAGGTGACGTCACCGCCAAGGCAGTGATCGTGGCTATCCCGCCCGCTCACCGCGGCGCCATCGACTTCTCCCCCGACCTGCCTGCCGAATACGACAAGCTCACACAGCACTGGCCGCAGGGGAACCTGAGCAAGGCCTACGCGGCATACGAGACGCCGTTCTGGCGGGCGAACGGATGCAGCGGCGAGGCGCTCTCCGACGAGGGCCCGGTCTTCATCACGTTCGACGTCAGCCCCGGTGACGACGGCCCCGGCATCCTGTTCGGCTTCACCGACGCGCGCACATTCGATTCGCTGCCGCCACATGAGCGCCGCGAGCGCGCGCTGGCAGGTTTCGCCGACCTGTTCGGCGACGAGGCGATGCAGCCGATCGACTACGTCGACCACTGTTGGGGCACCGAGGATTTCGCACCCGGCGGGCCGACCGCGGCGGTACCTCCGGGTTCCTGGACGACCTACGGGCCGTGGCTACGCAAGCCCGTGGACACGATTTTCTGGGCAGGCACCGAAACCGCCGACCAATGGACCGGCTTCCTCGACGGGGCCGTCCGGTCGGGGCGTCGCGCGGCCGCCGAGGTACACGCCGAACTGTCCGGCTAGCTGGTGCGCGCGCTGCGGCTGGCTGACCGACTCGGCGAGCCGCGCAGATGCGCGTTCACCTCATCGGGGTGCTCGAGGATCGCGCAGTGCCCACCGGGCAGCTCGACGAACTGCGCGAGGTTGGGCGCCATCCTCGCGATGTGTCGCGACGACACCATCGGAAGCAGCCGATCCTTCTGGCTGCCGATCACCAGGGTCGGCACCGAAAGGTTCTGCAGGCCGATGTGCTTGTTCGTGCCCAGCGAGTCGACCAGTTTGCGGGCCCAGCCGCCGCGCCCCGCAGGCGGTGTCTCGGTGAACAGCTCGTAGATGAACTCGGCGATCGCGGGATCCGCGTCGCGTCCAACGGCCATCATCTGCACGAAGCGCTTGCTCGGCCGGTCCACGCCCCGCAGCAGAGGCGTCGCCCCGAAGTTCCTCAGCAGCACCTCGGCGGTGCGCACCCTGGCGTCGGTGAGAGTCGGCGGTACGGGCACCAGCTTCACGTGCCGCAGCAGGTCTCCAGTCGTGGTGTTGATCAGCGCGACGGCGTCGGCGCGCTCGGTCACCCGGCGGGGATACCGCTCCGACCACGAGCTGATCGCGATGCCGCCCATGGAATGCCCTGCGATGACGGCACGTTCGCCGCGTTTGAGCGTCGCGTCCAGAACGGCGTCGAGGTCGGCGGCCAGGAAGTTGAGGCCGTAGTTCGCGCGCCGCGTCGGCAGGCCGCTGCGGCCGTGGCCGCGGTGGTCGTAGGCGATCACCCGGTAGTCACGGGCCAGGTCGCTGATCTGGTAGGCCCACACGCGGATGGCGCAGGTGATGCCGTGGGCCAGCACGATCGGGTAGCCGTCGTCGGGGCCGAAGACCTCGACGTGCAGGGCGGTGCCATCGCCGGCGCGGACGGTCATCGGGCGCGACGGCGGCAGTGCATCGGCCGCGGCGAACCGCCGCACCGTGCGCTTGACCTGCTGACCTCTCGGCATAGCTGGCAGATACTACCGTCAGGCGCCCGAAGCCCCGTTCACCCGAGGTTGTTAAATTCAGCCGATGCGCGCAATTCAGATACCTCGCCTCGACGGTCCGGCAGCGGCGGAGCTCGTCGAGTTGGACGAACCCACCGACGACAGCGCGGTGATCGTCGAGGTCCATGCGGCGGGGGTGGCGTTCCCCGACGCCCTGCAATCCCGCGGGCTCTATCAGTACAAGGCCGAACTTCCGTTCGTGCCGGGCGCCGAGATCGCCGGCGTGGTGCGCAGCGCGCCGTCCGACTGCGGTTTCGCGAAGGGCGACCGCGTGGCCGGCCTGACGATGCTCAACGGCGGCATGGCCGAAGTCGTTGCGCTGCAACCGGACAGGGTGTTCAAACTGCCCGACAACGTGTCCTTCGAGGCCGGTGCGGGTCTGCTGTTCAACGACCTGACCATGCATCACGCGCTGCGCACCCGCGGCAGGCTCGCCGACGGCGAGACCGTGCTGGTGCACGGCGCGGCAGGCGGCATCGGAACATCGACGCTGCGGCTGGCCCCCGCGTGGGGTGCGGCGCGGACCATCGCGGTCGTCGGCTCTGAGGACAAGATCGAAATCGCCAAGGCCGCGGGCGCATCCGACGTGGTGCTGGCCGACGGCTTCAAGGACGCGGTCAAGGAGCTGACGAACGGGCGTGGCGTCGACATCGTCGTCGACCCCGTCGGCGGGGACCGGTTCACCGACTCGTTGCGCTCGTTGGCGCCGGGCGGCCGCTTGCTGGTCATCGGTTTCACCGGCGGCGACATACCTACGGTCAAGGTGAACCGCCTGCTGCTCAACAACGTCGACGCGGTCGGCGTCGGCTGGGGGGCGTGGGCGGGCACTCACCCGAACTACCTCCGCGAGCAGTGGAACGAGCTCGAACCGCTGCTGGCATCGGGCAAAGTCTCCGCACCGCAACCCGAGGTCTATCCGCTCGAACGCGCGGCCGACGCGATCGCGTCACTGGAAAACCGCACCGCCAGGGGCAAGGTCGTGGTCAAGCTCCGTTGAGGCTGCTTCGACGACGCCGCCCCGTCCCGGTCAGACGCTTCGACGCGGCAACCGGCGCATGGGCGGACATCGAGGCCGAAGAATCGGTCGACTGCACCGAGTTGACGCTGAGCACCTACAACATCTGGAACGACGACAAGATGGCCCACGCGCGCTATTCGGCCATCGCCGATCTGTTGTCCACGCGGCGCACCGGACATCATGGTGTTTCAGGAAGTCACCGAGGGTGCGCTCGACGTACTTCTGTCTCAGCAATGGGTACGCGACGGATATTCGCGGGCCGCGGTCGTCGGCGGCGGCGTCGGCGATTACGGAATGCTGGTGCTGTCGCGGCTACCGATTGCACGTGTCGTCCATACGCGTCTGCCCACGCGGCAATCGCGGGGGTTCCTGCAGGCGGACATCGCGGTCAACGGCGGCCGATTGGTGGTCTGCTGCATCCATCTGGACAGCGGGAAGTCGTCGTCATGGCTGCGCGGCTGGCAGTTGCGCAGGATATTCGGTGCGCTGAAGACGGCGGAAGATGCTGTGGTGCTTGGTGATTTCAACATGCGCGATGCCGAGAACTCACGCATCGCTGCCCCGTATTGCGATGTGTGGCCCGTCCTGCGGCCAGGCGAGGACGGCTTCACCGAAGACACGTCGATCAACTTGATGCGTTACGACATGAAGGACAAGCATCGGCACGTCCGCTTTGACCGCGTGCTGCTCAAGGGTCGGCGGTGGACTGCCACAGAGATCGAATTACTGGGCACCGAACCGATCGCCGCCGGTCTGCCAAGGGTGTTCCCGTCCGACCACTTCGGTGTGGAATGTCGGCTTACAAACCGTAATCCATAGGCGCGCCCTGCGGACCGACCGCCGACTTGTCGGCCACCGCGGTGGCGACAACGGCGCCGTTCTGGCGGGTACCGACGACCATCACCTCATCGTTGACGGTGAATGATGCTGCAGGGCTGCCACTTTGACCAGTCTCAGTGATCGCGGTGGTGTTCGGAGTGATGGCGTAGGTGTTGGTCGACCCGTCGGCGCTCTGCGTCGTCAGCGACTCGGGCGTGACTGCGATCAACCGGCCCTGCTGAGTCAGCGGTTGCTGCGGCTGGGCAGCAGGCGGCGTGGAACTGGCGGCCGGCGATGCTTCTGGCGATACCAATTCGACGATCGCGGCGGCCAGCACGCTGGACACGCCCACCGATGCGGCGATCGAACCGACTACGAGGTTCGACCTCGATACCTTCGCGCGATGCTTTCCACTCATGGGCCTTTCCCCGCTCGGCAGTGTCCGTCGTTGCAAACGGGGTTACCAGGGCCGGCCGCGGCGAAACACATGTATTTATTACGGCGTGCCTATGTTGCGCCAAATGGTCACAAATATGGGTCTGACCAGGCGCTGATGATGCGGGCCGCGCGAGCCGCCTGATTCTTGCCCGTCAACAGGTGGTCGGCACCTTCCAGCGAAACGAAGCTGCGGGGGTGGCGGGCGGTGCGGAAGATCTCGCTGGCGTTGGCGATGCCGACGGTGTTGTCGGTGGGCGAATGCATGACCAGCAGCGCGCGGTGCAGGGTGCGGATCTGCTCGCGGAGATCCGCGTTGCGGACGTCTTCGATGAAATGGCGTTTGAGGGTGAGCGCCTTGCCGCCGACCGGGAACGGCGCCTCGCCTTCGGCCTCGATCCGCGCGATCAACGCGTCGTAGTTGTGTTCGACGTGGCCCGGGTCGTACGGCGCCCCGATGCTGGCCACCGCCACGACCGTCGGACAGTCATGGGCGGCGGCGAGCACGGCCGATCCGCCGAAGGAATGCCCGACGAGCAGGCGGACTTCCCGGCCCGAGTCGTTCATGAACTCCACCGCGCGCACGGTGTCGGCGACCTTGTGGGAGAACGACCCGTCGCCCCAATCCCCCTCGGAGTCGCCCAGACCGAGGTTGTCGAAGCGCAGCATGCCGATGCCTTCACTGGCGAGCTGCTTGCAGATCCGGCTGGCGGCCGGGCTGTCCTTGCCGAGCGTGAAGCCGTGCGCGAAAACACCCCACCCGCGTACCTCGCCCTCGGGGACATCGACACGGCCGGCCAGTGTTGGCCCGGTGGTACTCGGGAACTCGACGCGCTCGGCCATCGACTAGCCGACCAGCTCCGGGTGGAACGTCGCGACCATCCGGCGGAAGCCGTCGCGCCAGTCGACCGTGGTCCCACCGACAAGCTCGCGCATCAGGGTCGCGTCGGTCGGGTTGCCGCGCAACGCCTGCACGCTTTTCTCGAAGACCGGTTCCTTGCCGATCAGCGAGCCGATGTAGGCGCTCCACTCCTGGAGGCTGACGGCTTGTTCACCGCACCAGTTGATGGTCGGCGCAGGCACCGCAGCCTTGTCGAGCAGCTTCGGGATCATCGCGATGATGTCGTCTTCGTGGATCGGGTTGTACACCGCGGGGCCGCCGGGCGGGACGGGGATCGCCATGCCGGCGAGCATCATCTCCATGTGGAAGAACGGCCACCCGCCGTTGTCGCCGTAGGGCACGTTGAGGCGAGCGATGATCGCGGGCACGCCGAGGGCGCGCGACATCGTCCGGACGACGACCTCGCCGGCGATCTTGGAGATGGAATACGTCGGGAACATCGACTTGTGGTTGTCGCCCAGGGCGGCACGCTCGGTGCGGGGCTCGTCGTCGGGCGGATCGTAAACCGCAGCCGAGCTGCAGTGCAGGAAACCCTTCGCGGTGCGGCAGTGCGCCATCAGCAGGCCGGCCGATTCCGCGTTGGCGCCGAGGTCCTTGTCCCACCGGCCGCTCTTGGCGACCGCGAGGTTGAGCACGTAGTCGAAATCGGTCGGAAGGGCGCTGAAGTCGCCCGAGGCCAGGTTGACGGTCTCGCACCGCACCCCCGCCTTCTCCAGGCTTTCGCGCGCCGACGGGTCGCTGAACCGGGCGATGCCCCACACCTCGTTGTCGGTCGCGAGGGCCTTCGCGATGGGTGCGGCGACCTGGCCGCTGGGTCCGGTGATCAAGATCTTGGATCCGCGCATGCGCTGATCGTAAGGAATGACTAGTGCCGCGCGTGCCGGTTGAGGAAGTCGACGACCGCCTCGGCGAACAGATCGTTGCGATCGCCCGCCACCATGTGTCCGGCACCCTGCACGTCGACGAACTCGATCTGAGGGAAGCGAGCGAGGAACTCTTCGGCGCGGTCCTCGCTGACGAGGTCGCTGACCTGTCCGCGCACCAGCAGCATCGGCACGTCGTCGTCGAGGATCGCTCCGATCGCCCTGTGCATGCGATCGGGGTCGGTCACCTCGATCGGAGGATTGGCGGCGGTGCCGTCGATGAACTGCGGGTCCCAGTGCCAATACCAGCGGTCACCGCGACGACGAAGGTTGGCGCGCAAGCCATTCAGGTCGGTGGGCCGAGGCCGATGCGGGTTGTACTCGGCGATCATGTCGGCCACCTCGTCGAGTGAGCCGAAGCCCTCCACCATCCGGTCGGCCATGAAGTCGTGGATTCGCGCCGCCCCGGCGGGGTTCATGCTCGGCACGATGTCGACCAGCACGACGGCGCTCGCGATGCGCGGCGACAGCTCACCCGCGAGCAGCATGGACGTGAAGCCGCCGAGCGAGGCGCCCACCAGGACGGGGTTTGGCGGCAGCTGCGCAAGCACCGCGGCCACGTCTTCGGCGAACATGACAACGCGGTAGTCGCCCTCGACCGACCAGTCGGACTCGCCGTGCCCGCGGAAGTCGACGGTGATGGCCTGCCAGCCTCGATCGGCCACCGCCGCGGCGGCGCGCGCCCATGACCGCCGGGTCTGGCCCCCGCCGTGCAGGAACACCACGGCGCGGGCCTGCGGATCTCCGAGCCGGTCAGAGACGATGCGGATGCCGCCGGGCGCCTCGGTGACGAAGGGTTGCGGCGCTGTGGTCATCGTGTTCGATCGTAGGGTGCGTCGCTTCACCGAGGACTGCGATCCCCCATGTCGGCGAGCGACAGAACGCCGATAGGGCAAACAGGGCGCAGCACGGACTACCGAAGATGACTGCGGAGCAGACGATCTGCAGCAAAATAATTAGAAGACGTAGTAATTCGACGGCGGCCGCCGACCTCGCCACGAAATCCGTCGCGGATTGACCGGTGCCGACCCCGAGAAGTTTCCTTCGCAAACAACAATGAATCCGAAAAGCGAAGTACTGCATGGATTCTTGAGAGATTGCTGAGTTTTCCGTCAACTCGCGGAATTCGTAGTACTCTCAACTTCGGTTGAGTTTCCAGCCGGCTGCGGCGCACCAGTTGCGCCGTCCGATCCGGTCTTCAGACTGCAGGGCCTTCGAGTCGAACTCGAGTGCCGTTACGCGCTGGGGAAGGAGTTGACGTTGACCACTGCCAGCCCACTTCAACTGCAATACGCACATGGGCCGTCCGTCGACGAGGTGCAACGGGCCGGCAGAGCAGTCTTTCGAGCTGAAGAACTTGCCGACGGACGCGTGCTCATCGGCGTTCACGGCGATGTCGACGCCACCAATCGCCAGGCGCTCGGTCGTTTCGTCGCCCGCCACATCCGCGTCTCCAAGCAACTCGTCCTGGATCTCACCGGCGTCGACTTCTTCGGGAGCCAGGGCTTCACCGCGCTGTACTACGTGAGCTGTGCAGTGCGCACGGCGGGATGTGGACTGGATGGTCGCAGGCAGCCGAACGGTGCTGCGGATCCTGCGCATCTGCGACCCGAACGGTGAGCTACCTCTGGTCGCGGACCTCGAAGCGGCGCTGGCCAGACTGGACCACGTCGCCAAATGCAGGCACGCCGTGGCCTGGGGCGACTCGTACTCGTAGCACGTCAGCCATGAATAACGGCCCCCGGAGAGAATCTCCGAGGGCCGTATAGGACCGGCGGTCGTTCGCCGCGCGTCAGCGCTCGCTGAGCTCGTGCCGCTGGACGATGGCCAGCAGCTCCTCGCGAACAGTCGAATCCGGCATTGCGTTGATCCGTGCATAGATGCGCCGCCGACTACGGGCGCGCTTCGCGTCTGCGCGGAACTGCGCGAAAGACATTTCCTCAACTCCTTATTAGCCACCCCGGATCGCGGGATGTGTTTGCTGTGGTAATCCACTCGAGCGATCTGCCCACTAATAGAACGCTTTGATCCTCCTTGTTAATTCTGAGTGAATCAACTTTTGCGGGGTGATCTTGAATACACATCGCCGATCGGTACTGTTTGCTGTGACGGGCGTCACCCGGCGCACGGCGAACCACCGTCCAAAGGCGGCATCGTGGATATCCTTGCGGACTGGCGCGACGGCGCGACGTCACTGGTGTGGCGGTCGACAACCGAAGCCAACGACGGAGCCGACGTCACCGTGTTCGTCCGCCGAACCGGCACACCTGGCGCACCGGCGCTGGTCTGCGTACACGGCTTCCCCACATCCAGCATCGACTACTACGGGTTGGCGCGGGAATTGGCCGCCGAATTCGACATCTTCGTCCTGGACTTCCCCGGCTACGGCCTGTCCGACAAGCCACCGGCGCCGTATGTCTACTCGCTCTTCGACGACGCGCGCCTGCTCGTGCACGCGATCACCGACGTCTGGAAGCTGACCGACTACCTGATGGTGACCCACGACCGCGGCAGCAGCGTCGGGATGATCGCTCTGGACATCCTCGCCGGCCAGCATCCGGGCGCCGTGCCTGCCGACGTCGTCATGACGAACGCCAACATCTACCTTCCACTGGCCAACCTGACCGCGTTTCAGACCGCACTTCTCGACGACGCGACCGGTCGCGCCACGGCGGCGGTGACGACGCCGGAGCTGTTGGCGGCGGGGCTGGGAGCGAGCACCTTCATGCCACGGCGGACCCTGGAGGACCCGGAGATCGCAGCCTTGGCGAAGTGCTTTGCGCACAACGACGGCATTCGGGTGCTGCCGGACACCATTGCGTACCTGCACGAGCGCGCCGAGCATGAAACCCGTTGGCTCGAAGACACTTTCCAAGAGCGACGTCAACCTCTCCCTGGTGTGGGGCGTGCATGACAACGTCGCACCGCTTCGCGTCCCCAACCACGTGTGGCAGACGTACCTCAAAGACAAGCCGGGACGAAACCGCTACTGGCTGCTGCCCACCGCAGACCACTACCTGCAATGTGACGCGCCGGCTCAATTGGCGCAGATCATTCGGCTGACCGCAGAAGGTTCCGACATCGCGCTGCAGACACTGGGCGACCAACCCGACGGCGCCGTGCTGATCGACCAGAGCTGAGGATCGCCTCGAGGTCCGTCGACACGCATGCCCCTCGCATGAAAATAGTCGACCGGTCGTCTAAGCTCTGTGGAGTGCCACGACCTGCCAACCCCGAGGTACGTCGCCGCCTACTGAGCGCGGGACTGGACCTCGTGCATTCGCAGGGCTTCGCGGCCAGCGGCGTCAAGGACATCACCGACGCCGCCGGCGTGCCCAAGGGTTCGTTCTACGCCTACTTTCCCAGCAAGGAGTCGCTCGCCGCCGCGATCCTCGAGCACTATTGGTCGGACATCGAGATGCGGCTGCTGCCGATCCTCGACGCGCGAGGGGCCGGCGCAGGAGCGAATCAAACGCTTCTTTCACGCGCTTGCCGACGAACACGAGGCCAGCGACTTCCTGCTCGGCTGCCTGGTCGGCAAGTTGTCGCTCGAGCTCGGCGGCTCGAGTGAACCGGTACGGGATGAGCTGCTCCGCATCCTCGATCGCTGGGATGACGCCCTGACGAAGTGCGTTCGTTCCGGCCAACGCAGCCTCTGGTGACGTCCGAGCGCGATCTCGACGCCGCTGAGCTCGCCTCTCTGCTCCTAGAGGCATGGGAGGGCGCAGCCCTTCGCGGGAAACTGACCCGCAGTCGCATCCCCTACGACCGATTTGAAGCGGTCACCGTTCCGGCACTTCTGAGCTGACAGGTCGTCAAGATCACACAACAATCTCCGTATTTATAGACGACTGGTCATCTATAGTTAGAGTCATGCCAGATCCCACCGTCTACGCCGAACCAGACAACCCCGCGCTGCCCCGTTCCGAATTTGTCTTGGACCGCGACCACGCCGCGCTCGTCATCACCGATCCGCAGGTCGACTTCCTCAGCCCCGACGGCGCGTCGTGGCCTGTGTTCGGTGACAGCATCGGTGAGAACAACACCGTCGCTCACATCGGCGAACTGTTCGATGCCGCAAAGCAGTCGGGGATCACCGTCGCGGTGTCGCCGCACTACTTCTACCCGACCGACAAGCAGTGGCTGTTCGGTGATCCGCTGGAGAAATTCATGAGCGGTGCTGGAATGTTCGCTCGCAGCGGTGCGTACACGACCGACGGCTTCGCGGGCTCCGGCGCCGACTTCTTGCCCGCCTACCAACGCCACATCCACGACGGGCACACCGTCATCGCGTCTCCGCACAAGATCGTGGGCCCCGAGTCGAACGACCTTGTGCTCCAACTGCGTAAGCGCGCTGTGAACCAGGTGATCCTGGCGGGAATGGCCGCCAACTTGTGCGTTGAAGGCCATATGCGTGAGCTCGTCGAGCAAGGGTTCGAGGTCGTGGTCGTCAAGGACGCCACCGCAGGTGCGCGTCTGCCCGAAGGTGACGGCTACCTCGCGGCACTGGTGAATTACCGATTCCTCGCCAGTGCGGTTTGGACCACGGCCGAGGCTGTCAGCCTGCTGGCCGGCTGCGAAAGATAACAACCCGTCAACGGAGTAAGGGGTTTGAAAGACATGGCTCAACAACAGGACCCGAGGCAGCACAGGTTTGCGCTGAACAATGGCAGCGGTGAAATTCCTGCGCTTGGGTTCGGCACGTTGGTTTCGGACCGGAACAAGACGCGGGATGCCACCAGGATCGCGGTCGAGCAGGGGTTTCGTCACCTTGACTGTGCCGAACGGTACCGAAACGAGACAGAGGTCGGCGCGGCGCTCAAGGACTTATTCGCTGCCGGAACCGTCCGCCGCGAGGACCTGTTCGTGACCACGAAGCTGTGGAACAACAACCACCGACCCGAGCGTGTCAAACCCGCACTGCAGGCGAGTCTGGGCAGACTCGGACTCGATGCGGTGGACCTGTATCTGGTGCACACGCCATTCGCCTTCGAACCCGGCGACGACCAAGATCCTCGCGATCCGTTCGGAGCCGTGATATACGACGACGGGGTTGCGTTGGAGGAAACCTGGACAGCGATGGAAAGCCTTGTCGACGAAGGACTTTGCCGAGCGATAGGCCTGTCCGACATCGACGTGGATGGCACTCGACGGATCGTCGACACCGCTCGGATCAAACCGGCGGTCGTCGAGGTTGAGTCCCATCCTTATCATCCGCAATGGGAACTGCACGGGTACTGCGAGACAGAGGGCATCATTCTGCTGGCATTCGCACCACTCGGGCACGCGATGGAACCGCGACTGCTCGACGATCCCCTGATCACCGACATCGCTCGACGCACTGGTAAGAGTCCGGCGCAAGTGCTCCTCGCGTGGGGTATTCAGCGTGACTCCGCAGTCCTGACCTCGTCTGTCAGAGCGAGTCGCATCCGGGAAAACTTCGACATCACCGCGCTTCCGGAGAACGCCATACAAGAGATCACCGAGCGCCTGGAAACCCGCTACCGCTTCAATTCCGTTGTGGACGCAGGAGAACCAGGATTTGTGGAAGTGCCCGCAGGTAGCTGAGCAGTCCGGCCCGAGCGCCGCCGGACCGCCGCCTATCGGGCAGCCTGCATAAACATTTCGCCGCAGCCTCGGCAAAGGCCGACCAATGGCATTGTTAGCGCCGTGGACATCGACGGCTTCCTGCAGACGATCCCGCCGCTCGCGGTGTATCTCATCGTCGGGGCAGTCATCGGCATCGAAAGCCTCGGCATACCGTTGCCGGGCGAGATAGCACTGGTCAGTGCGGCCCTGCTGTCATCGCGCCATACCCTCGACATCAACCCGGTGGGAGTCGCGGCCGCCGCCACCATCGGCGCCATCGTCGGCGACACCATCGGATACTCGATCGGCCGTCGCTTCGGGATGTCACTGTTCGAACGTCTCGGCAATCGCTTCCCCAAACACTTCGGGCCGGGACACGTGGCGCTTGCCAAGCGACTCTTCGCCCGATGGGGCGTCTGGGCGGTGTTCTTCGGCCGCTTCATCGCGCTGCTGCGGATCTTCGCCGGTCCACTGGCCGGCGCCTTGAAAATGCGGTACGCGCACTTTCTGGCCGCCAACGCCAGCGGCGCGGTGATGTGGGCCGGCGGCACCACCGCCGTCATCTACTACGCGGGCATCGCCGCCGAGCGCTGGCTGTCACGGTTCTCGTGGATCGCGCTCGTGGCGGCCGTCGTGATCGGCATCGGCGTGACATTGGTGATGCGCGAACGAACTTCGCGCCTCATCGCCGAACTGGAAGCAGAGCACGATTGGGACACTCTGCGGCGTCACTAGAAGCCTGCCGAGAATCGGGGTGCTACGTCGGCCGGAAGGTGAGCGCAACGCCGTTCATGCAGTAGCGCAGGCCGGTCGGCGCGGGTCCGTCGTCGAAGACATGTCCGAGATGCCCGCCGCAACGGCGGCACAACACCTCGGTACGCGACATCAACAGACCGGAGTCCTCGCGTTCGATGACGGCGCCGTCCAACGCTTTCCAGAAGCTCGGCCACCCGGTGCCACTGTCGAACTTGGTCGCCGACGAGAACAAGTCCAGGGCGCAGCCCGCGCACCCGAACACGCCGCTGCGGTGCTCGTCGTTGAGCGCGCTGCTGAAAGGCATCTCCGTGCCTGCGTGCCGAAGCACGTCGTACTGCTCGCCTGACAGCCGCTGCCGCCACTCCTGATCGGTGTGGTTGACCTCGAAGGCACCCGCCTGCGACGTCGGCGTGTCCGCCGCGGCGATGCCACGCAGGGAGTGGCACCCGGTGAGCACGCCGACCATCCCCACGCCGAGCAGCACCTGGCGTCGCGAAAGAGTCATGCATCGACGGTAGATCCGGCAGAGACGAATTGGTCGCGACGGCACGTCTTACGGAAGAAGAACGTCGGTGCTCGCGTGCGCCTCGACAGGCGATTCGCCTGGACACTGGAGTTATGGCACACATGTCACGCGCCCGGTTCATCCTGGCGACCGTTCTCGGCTCGGCCGGAATCGCCGCAGTGGCGTTGCTCGGCGTCCACCCGGCAGGCGCAGCGGAGTCGTTCGCCGTCCCGGCACCGGCCGTCGACGAGCCTGCGTCGGCCGCAGGCACCGAGACCGCCGTGTTGGCAGGCGGCTGCTTCTGGGGTGTGCAGGGAGTGTTCCAACACGTCAACGGCGTGTCGCAGGCAGAATCCGGTTACGCGGGTGGTGCCAAGGAGACCGCTGACTACGAGACCGTCGGCACCGGTTCGACCGGCCACGCCGAGTCGGTGCGCATCACCTACGACCCGGCCAAGGTGACGTACGGCCGACTTCTGCAGATCTACTTCTCCGTGGTGACCGACCCGACCCAGCTCGACCGTCAGGGCCCCGACGTGGGCAGCCAGTACCGGTCGGCGATATTCGCGCAGAACGCCGACCAACAGCGGATCGCTGCGGCCTACATCGCGCAGCTGTCGCAGGCGAACGTCTTTCCCGCCCCGATCATGACGAGGGTCGAGCCGAACACCGGGTTCTTCCCCGCCGAGGCGTACCACCAGAACTACTTGGACTCACATCCGACATCGGCGTACATCGTGATGAACGACAAGCCCAAAGTGGACGATCTGGCGCGTCTGTTTCCTCAGCGGTACCGCGATCAGCCGGTGCTGGTGTCGGTGGCCTGATTCAGTTTCGCCTCGGTTTCGCGCGCGACGCGGTCCCCTTCGGCCGTCAGGTCCAGCCAGCAGTACCAGGGCCAGCTGTCTTTATCGTCGAATCTGTCGACGTACTCGTGGTGGATCCGTTTCAGCGAATCCTCGGGAGACGTCGTCCATGCGACGAAGCGGCCGTCGGCAGCGGTCAGGTCACCGATGACGAACAAGCCCTCATCCGCGAGCGCGCGAACAAGACCCAACGTCTCGGCCTGGATCGCGGTCAGAGCCGCCCCCGGGTTCGCACGTTCGACGAACGAGTGGATCTGACCGAGTTCCACCCAATCGATGAGGCCCGAAACCAGAACCTTTTCTCGAGGTGAGCTGGCATCCCACACGGCCTCGTCCACACACTCATCCTAATCCGCTCCGCGTATGCCGAAGGCCTCGTAATTTGGTGATCTGACGGCGGATTCGTCGCCCATATAATCCTGTCATGGCTTCGGTTCAGGTCGACGTGGCCGGGATGGACGCCTTGGCCGCCCGTTGCCAGGCGCTGGCGGCTGAGGTCGGCGGGGTGAGTGTCGCGTCCTGCGCTGTCGATGCCGTCCGGGCAGGCCACTGCGGCCGCGGTCCAGGCGGTGCACGCCGACGTCGCCGCGGCCGGAACCGCGATGGGCGCTCGGCTGGAAACGACATCGGCCAAACTGGCCGCCGCGGCAGCATCATTCGCCACCCGGGAGAGCAACTCGGCAGCCGCCGTCGCCGCGCTGGCACCGACATCAGAGGTGTGACGTGCCGGCGGCGACGAGCGCGTTACCCACGTTGTCCACCGTCCAAGCCTGGGACACCGGCCATCTGACCACCGCCGCGCAGCATTGGACGAGCCGGGCGACGACGTGGGAGTCGGCGTTCACCGACGTCTACCGAGAAATGCCCAATCCGGGCGGCACGTCGTGGTCGGGCGCGGCTGCCGACGCCGCACTTCTGCGTGCGCACTCCGATCGGGTCAAGGTGCTCGCCGCCGTCGACCAATTGCACAATGCCGCAGCGACAGCGCGGAGCGGAGCCCTCGAGTTGGACGGGGCCAAGCAACGCGTGCTGTCGGCGGTCAACAGTGCGCAGTCAGCTGGATACGTCGTGACGGAGGACCTATCGGTGGGCTATCCGCGGCGCGTCAGTTCGCCCGCTGAAGCCGCTATTCGTCAGGTGCAGGCCCAGACGATGGCTACCGATATCCGCACTCGGGCAGGCACACTCGCGACTCTCGACCATAAGGTCGCAGCCGATATCACAGCGAAGGCGATGGGCGTCGGGGCGATGGACTTCCCGGAGGCGCCGCCGGGTGCGGACGCCTTGTCGGTGAAGAACGAGAAAGACGTCCACCGCATCGTGGATCCGCTGCCTCCTGGCCGTAGCCCCGGCGTGAAGATGGTGCCCAACGGCGGCACGCCCGGGCTCTTCGGGACCCTCACGGAGAACGGCACACCGATACCCCCTGGCACCTACCCCGGCCAGGTGTCTGTTCTTCCTGACGGCACACGGATCAGCTACCGCCCCACCAGCAAGTCGGGCGGCGGCACGATCGACATCAAGTATCCCGATGGCAGCACCGTGAAGATCCACGAGTTCCCCGCGCCACAACCGCCCCCCGCACCCGTACGTGCCCGCGCCGGCCCCGGCACCTGTGCCTGCTCCCGCACCTGTGCCGGCTCCCGCGCCGCCACCTCTGACAATTCCGGACCCCGGCTTTCACCTGCCCAGCCTGCCCCCGCCGCCGTCTCTTCCCGTCGAGGGAACTGCGCCTGCGGCGGCCGCCGGAGGCATCGGGCTGGGAATTCTCGTAGTCCTCGGCTCCCTGATCTTCGGTTGATGTCCATCACCGATCTCACCGCACTTCCTGCCGCGGCGGCACCGGAGTGGTTGACGAGGGTAGGCATACCCGCCGGCTGGCGCGTGGGCAGCTATGTCGGTGACGGTGCGACCGAGCCGTGGAGTGCCGCGGTACGCGGTGAGCGGGCGGATGGTACCTGGGACGCGTGCGAAACCATCGTCGTCTTCGGATTCACAGGAATTCCTGTCGCGCAGGATGTTTGGCAGCTGTGCGAATCTTCGCTACGCGCGCTGAACGCCGAGAACATCGTCGTCGTCGAGATCGATACACCGCCGGAGCCGGGGGTTTCGGTCGTCAGCGGGAGCGGGTTGTTCGTGGTCGACGACCGGTTGATCCACGGGCAGTTCAACTATTACACGGTTGGATCGCCACTGGTCGGGCAAGGCCGCATGATCCAGCAGTGCCTGTACGTCGACGCATCGCGACGAGCCGAGTTCGAGGCTGCTCTTGCGCGCCTGGGCGACGAACTTCACAACGCGTTCGTCAACGGCCCAGCCCGCCGATCGGGATGACCTTCGTGACCCGCTCGCGTTCGACCGGAAAGAAGGCAATTTCACACGTTCGTCGAGCGGGCATTCAGAAGGAGAAGTCATGAGCATGGGCAGCATTTCAGATCTCGGTACGCACGGGCTCGACGAGTTGGTTCCGTC
This sequence comes from uncultured Actinomycetota bacterium, assembly GCA_963758825.1. Taxonomy (GTDB): domain Bacteria; phylum Actinomycetota; class Actinomycetes; order Mycobacteriales; family Mycobacteriaceae; genus Mycobacterium. The sequence goes on from CAVWWV010000002.1 coordinate 328,127, forward strand.
GCGCTACGCCGTTTCGGTCGGCGACATCGATGTGCTGGTGATCAGTGACGGCGTGCTGCCGATCACCGCCAAGACGCAGGCGACCAACGCCGACGCGACCGAGTACGGGAGCTGGCTGGACGACAGGTTCCTGCCGCATGACGTGCTCGACTGGCCGCTGAATGTGGTCGTGGTGCGCAATGGCGACCGAACCATTCTCGTCGATGCCGGGCTGGGGGTGGAGTTTCCGGACTTTCCGCGGGCCGGGCAGACGGTCCACCGGCTGGAGGCCGCAGGCATCGATCCCCGCGCCGTCACCGACGTGGTGCTCACCCACTTGCACATGGACCACGTCGGCGGCCTGCTCGCCGATGGATTGAAGGCCCGGCTGCGCCCGGACCTGCGGGTCCACGTGTCGGCCGCCGAGGCCGAGTTCTGGGAGTCACCCGACTTCTCCCACACCGACATGCCTGCGCCGGTGCCGGATGCGCTTCGCTCCATCGCTTCGCGGTTCTTGGACGAATATCGTGGCCAGATTCGAACTTTCGAGACGGAGTACGAGTTGGCGCCCGGAGTGCTCGTCGCCCGAACCGGCGGCCACACCCCGGGGCACAGCATCGTCCGCCTGGCGTCCGGCGACGACGCGCTGACGTTCGCGGGCGACGCCGTGTTCGCACCTGGGTTCGACAACCCCGAGTGGCACAACGGCTTCGAACACGACCCCGAAGAGGCGGCGCGCGTCCGGATCCGTCTCCTCCAGGAGCTGGCGGCCAGCGGAGAGTCGATGGTGGCCACCCACCTGCCGTTCCCGTCCGTATGCCGGGTGAAGGCCGCCGGCGACGTCTTCCGGTGCGTTCCGACGGCATGGGATTACTGACAACCTTATGAGCTCGGCGGTTGCGCCACAGTGGAATACGCTCAAACCGCTCATTCAGCCACAGCCTCCGCCAGCGTCTGGTGTGATGGACGAATGAGTGCAACTACTGTTTCTGACGTACTCACGCGGATGCGGGCCATCTCCGCCGAAGTGCCACATGGTGACGGCGCAGGCGTATTCAACAACGTCTACCTGCGGGTGACCGAGATGGTCGCCAATCGTCTGAAGACACCCGGCGTGTTCCACGACGATGCGTTCATTGCCGACCTCGATGTGCGGTTCGCCGGCTATTGGTTCACCGCGTACGACGCAGCACGAATAAAGCCGAACGCATGGGCACCGCTGTTCGCCGCGCGGAGGAACAAAGGCGTATTGCCCATCCAGTTCGCGCTCGCCGGCATGAACGCGCACATCGAGAACGATCTGCCCCTGGCAGTGGTCGCAACCTGCGCGGCACGCCGGCGAACACCCACCAGCCCCGGTGTGCGCGAGGACTACGACAAAGTCAACGACCTGCTCGCCGACGTCGAAGCCGAGATCAGGCGGTCATTTCTCACTGAGGCCGAGAACATGATCGACGACAGCGTGGAGGCCGTCGTGCACCTCATCAGCCTCGTGGGACATCGAGAAGGCCCGAGACTTCGCATGGTTGAACGTCCAGACTCTGTGGGAGCTGCGACGCATCGGCCCTCTCTACGACGCATACACCGCAACACTGGCCCGCACCGTCGGGATGGGCTCGCGACTACTTCTCACTTCGGCGATTTGAGCGGCACCGCCTGACTAGGAGGCGGCGAGTTCCACGCGCAGCGAATCGCTGTCCCTCAAGATGACGGTCGGCGAATTCGCCTGCCACTGCGCAGGAATCAAGAACCACCGGTCGTTCGCGTAAGCGAGCAGTTTGTATCCGCTGTAGGTGAACGGCCACGACTGCTTGTCCACCGGCCCTTGGAGGTTCGGCTGTTGAATGCCCGCTATCCCGAGATCGGTCTTGCTATGAATGGTTGCAGCGGGCCGTGGCAGAGTACCGGCGGCGATATCTGCGGCTATCGAGGTCCCGATACCAGCGGCATAGATCGACACCGTCCAAAACATTGCCGCGACGGTCAACACCAGCCCGATGACAACGACGATCACCGGAAGCGGGAGAACCGTTGCACGGTGGTAGAAGACGTACTGCACCACAATCAGCACGCCGCTGATGCAGAGTGCAACCGCCGCCGACCACGGATCCACAGCGTCGACCAATCCAAGTATCCCAATAACGGCGAATGCGCCTGCGGCAGCAGCGAGCGTCGCACGCAGACACAGATGCAGCCACCATCTGGCCAACCTGCGGTCCAACACGTCCGCGCCTATCAATACCGCGACAAGGCCCGCGACCGCGAGGATGGACCAGATCACCGGCCTGAAGAACACGTCCGCGCTGCGCAGGACGAAATCGGTTGTGCTGTATCGAAGAATCCCGACCGGTACCCCGAAGTACTCGTAGAGCACTCGGGTGCGAACCCAGCCGAAATAAAGCATCAGCGCTGACAACAACGCGCTCGCCCCCGCGATCGCTCCCAGCGTTTCAAGCAGACCCTTCACCGGGAACGCTGCGTCATGCGGCTGCTCGTCAGGGCTCTCTGATGCTGCTTCACCGACTGAGCTCGCGCTTGTCATGGCGAGGAAACCGCTGGGACGGTCAGATCCTTGGGCACAGTCACGGCCTCAGGGTGAAGGATGTCCGGTGGCAGCGGCTCTGGCCGCACGCCTGGAATCGGATCGCTCGGCTTCGCATCCACGGTGGGCGGCGCTGCGGGCACGCCCGGTATCGGCGAAGAGGAATCATCGCCACTACCTGGTGCCGTGGGCATGTCGGGAACGGGCTGCACTCCCGGAATCGGCTGGCCTCCTGGAATGGACTGCACTCCTGGCATGGGCTGCACTCCTGGAATCGGCTGTTTGGCCGCAGGACCACTGACAGATTGTTGATTGACCCCTCCGGACTGCGGCTCGGCGCCGGGGCCTGGCGGGGCGGGAGAAACACCGGGGATCGGCGAGTGGCAGCCGACCATGGCTGCGGTCATCATGCCGAATGCGGTCAATGCAACCGCCGTGCGCTTAACCAACATCGCTATGCCTCCCGCCGAACTTCTGTCCATCCGGTGATCGTCTGGACCGAATAAAGGAATTGTCGCGCGCGCGAAAATGGGCGGCTACAGTAGTCCACTACTTCATTCGGCCCCGTGGTCGGATCCCGGACGTCGGCGGTCCGTCAGGTCCGGTCGGATCCTAGGCCAGCCGCGGATGGGTTCGCCTACGGTCAGCAGGTCTGACGTCCACCAGACCGGTGTGTGAAGACCATAAAAACTGCCCCCGGAGATCTCTCTCCGAGGGCCGTTTCTTTAGTAGCGGGGACAGGATTCGAATGTGCCCTCTGGGTTATGAGCTAGCCGCTCTGCCTCTTGCAAGTCCTCCCAAGTCGAGGGGTTGGGTTGTCACCCCGAACTTGACCCCGGTCGACGGATTCGGCGCTGGCGAAGTGTCTTCCGGTTGCGCGTCCGGGCCTAGGTTGGGCTGGGTTGGTCTGTGGCGCTCGTGCCGGCCGTTTGGTGGCCGATGAACTCCAACCCGGCGCGAATAGCAGGGCGGTGGCGCAGTATCCGGTAGTGAGCTAGACGGCCGAGCCCTCGCGTGGTCAGTAATTGTGCGCCTGGCCATGACGTGGCCAGGCGCTCACTGGCGGCATAAGGACTGTCCGGGTCGTCGGGGTCATGGATGAGAAGTAACGGCGGGTAGTTGGCTCGTCGACCGATCCGCGTCATGTTCGTCTCGTGTAGCGGCATGGCGATTCGTTTTTCCAGCCGACGGTGCAGGCCCGCGCGGATCCGGCGGCCGAAGCCGTGGCGGGCGGCGAATAGGTCGAGGTAGAGCGGAAAATCGCCCATGGGCGCTAAGAAGACCAAGCGCCCCACGTGTGCGCCCTCCGCAACCGCCAAAGCAGTCGCGTTCGCTCCGAGTGAGTGAGCTACTACAGCGTGGGCGGGCCCATGGGTCTCGATCATGGCCGCAATCGCCTTGGCGCACTCGATCGCGGTGGTACGCCCGGGCGCGAGCTCACCCGGATCGGATTCGTTGTGGCTAGGCAAGTCGAACGCAATGACCCGATACCCAGCCTCCACCAGCGGTTTGACGAACACTGCCAAATGCGCGCGCTGCCCGCCCCAACCGTGTACCAGATATATCGGCGACCCCTCGCCCCATTCCTCACCCGCGACCCGATGCCCATCCCAATACGCTTCTATTGGCCTTCCCGCGGACACACCGGGCGGCATGCGCAGGCTCGACTCGAGAACCGGTGGGGTGCACCACAACTCGACTGCCCATCGCGATCCCAGAGTGGGCGCCAGCCGCTCGAGCAGCCAAAAAAGTCGGCGCACATTGGCAGCGACCGGCGGAAGGACTCCGGAGCCCGCGACGTCGAGCGGGGGAACCTCGCCAGCCTCGGCTCGCGCCGACGCCGGTCCAGTTGCTCCTCGGGTCATGAATCGCGATCGTAGTCTGGGCCGGGGGCGGCCGTTCGTCACCTCCAGCGGGCGCTGAGGGTCGCAGCCAAGATGTAGATCACAGCTCATTAGCGACGCTAAAGTTCCCAGGTGTGTTCCCAATGCCCATGAAAACGGCCCCCGGAGATCTCTCTCCGAGGGCCGTTTCTTTAGTAGCGGGGACAGGATTCGAACCTGCGACCTCTGGGTTATGAGCCCAGCGAGCTACCGAGCTGCTCCACCCCGCGTCGGGTGAACGCAACGTTACCGAAGGTCAGGGTGCAGAGCCAAATCGCTGAGGGAGAGCTGGGGTGTGCAGCGTCCGATCCAGGCGAGCAGTTCCTCGGCGGGCAGCGGCGGCGTGTGTACGTAGCCCTGGGTGATATTGCAGCCGTATCGGCGCAGCGCCTGCAGGGTGGCTTGGTCCTCGACGCCTTCGGCGACCAGGTCCGCCCCCAAGCTGTGCGCCAGCGCCACCGTCGACCGCACGATGGCGATCGACCGCGGGTCTTCAGCCAGCCGCGAAACGAACACGCGATCGAGCTTGAGCTCGTCGACCGACAGATCCTGCAGGCGGGCCAGCGACGACCAGCCTGTGCCGTAGTCGTCGAGAGAGATCCGCACCCCGAGGCGTCGCAGGGCATAGACGGTGTTGCGGGACCGAGCCGAGTCGTTGGCGAAAGTGCCTTCGGTGATCTCCAGGATCAAGGCTTCCGGCGGCACCGCGTGAGTCGTCAGCAGCCGATCGATGGTGTCGACCAGGTCGAGGTCCAGCAGGTTGGCCACCGACAAGTTGACCGCGACGGTCATCCGGACGCCGTTGTCGTACCAGGATCGCACCTGGCCGAGCGCCAGGTTGACCACGCAGTTGGCGATCTGACGCATCAAACCTGCCCGTTCGGCGGCGGCGAGGAACTTCTCCGGAAGGAGCAGGCCCCGACTCGGGTGGTGCCACCGCAGCAGCGCCTCGACGCTGTGCACGCGGCCGTCCTCGGCGCGAATCTTGGGCTGGTAGTGACACGTCAGCTCGCCGTTGGACAGTGCTGCGCGCAACTCTTCCACGAGGTAGTCGTCGTTGTCCTTCTCCAACCGCACCTTGCCCGGATCGTGCACGACGATCTTGGTCGGCCCGGTCTTGGCATGCGGCAGCGTCGTCTCGACGCAGTTCAACAGGTCATTGGGATGCTCACAATGGTCGGGGCACAACGCAATCGAGATGCTCGCTTCGACCTGCAGGGTGATCGGATCGAGCTCGAACGGAGCACGCAACGCCTCGAGCATTGCTCCCGCCCGCGCCCGCGCGGTGGTGATGTCGACGTTGTCGGCGAACAGGATGGCGAACTCGTCACCACCCGTTCGGGCGATCACGTCGCCGGGCCGGACCGCCCGGGACAGTCGCTCTGCGATGCGATTGAGCAATTGGTCCCCGACATGTCGTCCTGCGAAATAGTTGATCTCCTTGAACTGGTCGATGTCGAGCAGAAGGAGGGCGCGGCTCGACCGGGACCGGAACAACGCCGACGACTCGTCGATCGACACGGCCGTCAACGTCGTCGCCAGCGACATCCGGTTGGGCAGCCCGGTCAGCTCGTCGGTCATCAACTGGCGGTGTGCTTCCGCCGTGGCGCTGACATCGCGGAAGGTGACGGCGAACCGCCAGGCGACGGCGATCAAGGTCAGCGCCGCCAGCGCCACCGCGACTCGGGTGTGGTTGGCCAGCACGGCCACGGCCAACGCGATTCCGCCGCAGACGATAGCCGGGATATAAGCCGCAAGACCGGGCTTCGGACGGGGGCTGACACCCGACGTCGGCAGCCACCCCGCGGCGGCGATGAGGAGCGAGGCGGCCGGCCAGCAGGCGTCGATCCAGGTGCCCTCCAGATAGGTGCCTGCCGATGTCTGGAACAGGTAGACCGTGTCGGCGATCGCGAACGCCATGAAACCGGCGACGAGAAAGCCCCATCGCAGTTCGGCGCGCCAGCCGAGGATGGGAAGCATTCCCGCGGTCAGGGCCAACAACAACAGGTCACCCACGGGATAGGCGAGGCCGACGAACACCGTCGCGGGTTCGCCCTGCATCGCCGCATTGATCGGACCTGTCGCGACAGCCGCGGCGACCGCTCCGAGCGTCAGGCCGCAGATCAGCGCATCGAGCCGAAACGCGGTCGGAACGCGCCTCAGCCGCTCGCGCATCAGCAGGACGATGCCCGCGTAGACCAGCGGATAGAACGCAAGGTACAGCGGATCGGCGAGCGACGGCACCTGACCTTCTGGAACCCAGGCGGCATAGACCACATCGCCTGCCGCCGTGCTCGCCATCCCCGCACCGATGAGCAGGCACGGCCAGCGCTCGGCGCGGACCAGAAACGCGCGGTAGAACACGAACGCCGCCGCCGCGATGTTGAGCGCCGTATACAAGACGCTGTCGAGCACCACGATGCGACCCGCATGGTCGCGCAACAGGGTCGAAGCCGTGAAGACCAAGACCCCGAGCGTCAGGACACCGAGCCCCACGCAGATCCCGCGTGACGGCCATCCGCCTCGAGCCGATTCCTTGTCGGCCTCGCGTCCGCCACCCGATCGGGGTTCAGCCACACTGACGGTGAGTGAGGCCGAATCTCGTTGCTCCACAGGGTCTTCGGTGAGCTGCTGCAGTTCCCACGGGACCGGAAGATCGGGCACGAAACTGCGCACACACCCTCCGCCGTCCCGTTTCGCCGCATACATCGCCAGGTCGGCGTTCAGCAGGAGATCGTCCGATGTCTGCACCGACTTGGTGGCGGCGACCGTCAGCCCGACGCTCGGCCGAACCGTCTGCGGGACACCGCCGACGATGATCGGCGTACTGAACGCATCGAGCACGCTGTTCGACGCCGCCAACGCGTCGATGTGCCCCTCGTGCAGCGCCGCGAATTCATCGCCACCGAGACGCGCGACCGTCCACGTGTCACCGAGCATGCTCGTCAAGCGACCTGCGACCCGGATCAGCAGCTCGTCGCCCGCTGGGTGGCCCAGCGCATCGTTGACGGCCTTGAAGTTGTCGAGATCGAGGCACAGCACCGCCACCGGTGCGCCGCTGCGGCGGCGCCGCGACCATCGCGCGGTCCAGCCGGTCGAGGAAGTTCGCGCGGTTCGCCAGACCGGTCAGGTTGTCGTGAAACGCCTCGCGGGCGACCTCGGCCAGCAGCCGTTGGTTCTCCAGGAGCACGAAGAACTGCCGCAGCAGAACTGTGACAACCAGAATGCCCTCCGCGACGAGCAGCACTCGATGGCTCCGATGGCCGAACTCGAACGCGATCACCGCGGTCCCCGCCGCCAGCAGCGGCAGATACGGCAACCACACCCGGACACCGGGCTGCAAATTCATCGCCGACGGTTCGACGGGCCGCTCATCGATGCTGAACAGCGCCGCAAACGCCAACATGCCGAATCCCGCCACCCGAGCGACGTCGATAAGGCCGCCGTCGTGATAGCCGCCGACCCCGGCCATGTAGATGCCTGCGATGTCGGCGATCTCGATGGTGGTGATACCCGCCGCAAGGACGGTGACGCTCAAGCGGGCAAGCGGCCGCGACCACACCAGGATCGCAGTGGTCATCAGGACCACGTCGATCGTGATGTGCAGGATCGTCACACCGCTCACTTCATCGGGCAGGTTTCTCAGCACGCACACCCATGAAACGGCGAACAACGACGTCGCCACGATGATCCCGTCGAGCACCATCCGTCTCCGCGGAGCCTTGTCGAGATCCCCCATCAGCAGCAGACACGCATAGGCCGCCACCGGAAAGACCATCAGGACGCCCTGTGACAGCGTCGGGTGGTAGAGATGGCCGTCGACCCGGATCTCCTCGAATATCCGGACGACCATGCCGAGCGCCCACGCCGAGAGTGCGACGACGAGCGCGAGCCAGCCGTACCGGAGGCGACCCGTGGCCGAGCGGGCGGCCATGGCGGCACAGCCCGCCGCGAAGACCAGGCACACCAGGTAGCCAATCTCGTCGAGCGACTTGGTGTGGTAGCCGCCCTCCCACGACAGCAGCGCCCAGACGGCCATCAGCGCCGCCGCGCCGCAGAAGACCGCCGCCGCGATCCAGCCCAAACGACCCAATCGCGCGAGCCGACGGGACGCGACTCGCGCCCAGTCAGTCATCCTCGCCCCGAGATCGAAAATCGCCGATAAGCGATTTTGCCCCGAAATGGCGCTAGTAGCAAACGTCGGTTGCGTTACTTGGCCGTGTCGTACTTCTGCATCGCATCATCAAGGCGCTGCAACGCTGTGCCGAACTCCGCGAAATCACCGCTTTGCTGTGCTGTTCGCAGCTCACCCAGCGCCGATTGCACGTCCTGTAGGGCCGCGGCCTTCGCGGGAGACAACTGGGTGGGCCCACCCGGCCTCGGCACGGCCGCAATGGGCGTGGGCACCTCCGGTGGCGTGCCCTCCTGGCTGCCCGGTTGCGCCGCGGGCTGACCATCCGCCTGCGGAGTCGCGGCCGGCCGGCCGCTCGCCGGGTTGGCCGGGGCCGGACCGGTTGCGGTGGCGTCGGCGCCCTGCCCGAACAGCTCGGTGAGCGCGTCACGCACCGTCGGCCCGTAGCCGACCCTGTCCTCGTACATCATCGCGACACGGATCAACCGCGGATACGACGACGCCGCGTCGCTGGCGCCGGGCGAGGCGTAGACCGGTTCGACGTAGAGCAGCCCACCCTCGGCCACCGGCAGCGTCAACAGGTTGCCCCACCGGATCCGGTTCTGGTTGTCGCGGCCGATGACGCCGAGGTCCTGGCTGACCGCGGTGTCGGTGGTGATGGCGTTGTTGGCCAGCTTCGGCCCGTTGACCTGACCGGGAATCGTCAGGACGGTGATCTTTCCGTACGTGTCCGGATCAGAGCTGGCGCTGATGTAGGCGGCAAGGAAGTCGCGTTGGAATCGGTTCATCGCGCTGGTCAGCTGGAACGACGCCGACTTGTCGTTCTTCGCAAGGTCTTTGGCGACGATGTAGTACGGCGGCTGGTAACTGCTGGCCGTCGGGTTCGGGTCCTGGGGCACGTTCCAGAAGTCCGACGTCGAGAAGAACGTCACCGGGTCGTTGACGTGATATTTGGCCAGCAGCGCACGCTGGACCTTGAACAGGTCCTCGGGATAGCGCAGGTGGCTCTGCAACTCGGGGGTGATGTCGCTCTTCGGATGGACCACACCGGGGAAAATCTTCATCCATGCCTGCAGCACCGGATCCGATTCGTCCTGTGCGTACAACGTCACCGTGCCGTCGTAGGCGTCGACCGTGGCCTTCACCGAGTTGCGGATGTAGGACACCTGCTTGTCGGGCGCGAGCCGGTTGAACGCCACCTCGGTGGAGTCGGCGGTGACGCTCGACAGCGACGTCAACTCCGAATACGGGTAGTTGTCCAACGTCGTATAGCCGTCGACGATCCAGACCATCCGCTTGTTGACGATCGCGGGATACACGCTGGTGTCGGCGGTCAACCACGGTGCCACCGCCTTCACCCGCGCGGATGGGTCCCGGTTGAACAGGATCCGGCTCTCCGGCCCGATCGGGCTGGGGAACACCAGCTTTCGCTCGGAGAACTTCGCCGCGAAGACGGCGCGGTTCAGCCAGTTGCCGATCGGAACACCACCCTTGCCGCTGTAGGTGTAGTTCTTCGTCTCGGTGTTGGTCTCGTAGTCGTATTCGCGGTCGTTGCCGCTCTTTCCGACGATGGCGTAGTCGTCGGACGTGCCCGCGATGACCGGACCGAAGTAGACGCGCGGCTGCTCCAGTGGCGCGGGCCCCGGCGAGACGACACTGCCGTTGGCACCGACGACGCTCGCCAGGAACTCCGGATAACCGCCGTTCTGGTTGGGATCGTTGGCCACCCCGCGCACCGTGTTGGCGGGTGAGGCGATGAAGCCGTTGCCGTGGGTGTAGACGAAATGCCGGTTGATCCAGTCACGCTGGTTGTCGATCAGCCGATCGGGGTTGAGCTCACGGGCGGCGACGACATAGTCGCGCAGATTCCCGTCGGGACCGTTGTACCGGTCGATGGACAGCTGATCGGGGAAGTAGTAGAAGTTCTTGCTCTGCTGGAACTGCGTGAACGCGGGGCTGACGATCGTGGGGTCCAACAGCCGGATGTTCGACGTCGTCGCACGGTCGGCCGCCACCTGCTGGGCGGTGGCAGGCGCGTTACCGGGATAGTCGCGATAGGTGACCGTCTTGTCGGTCAGGCCGTAGGCGTCCCTCGTCGACGTGATGCTTCGGCTGATGTACTCGCTTTCCTTTTGTGCCGCATTGGGTTTGACGCTGATCTGCTCGACTACCAGCGGCCAGCCCGCGCCGACGATCAACGACGACAACAGCAGCAGTACGACGCCGATCGCGGGAATTCGCAAGTCGCGCAGCACAATCGCGGAAAACACCGCCACCGCGCAGATCAACGCGATCGCCAGCAGGATCAGCTTGGCGGGCAGCACCGCGTTGATGTCGGTGTAGCCGGCGCCGGTGAACGGCTTACCGCTGCGCGTGTTCGACAACAGCGCGTAGCGATCGAACCAGTATGCGATCGCCTTGAGCAGCACCAGCGTTCCGACCAGGCTGATCAACTGGATGCGGGCAGACCGGCTCAGCGCGCCGGTCCGACCCGAGAGCCGGATACCGCCGAACAGGTAGTGGCCCAACAGGTTGGCGATCAACGCGAGGAAGACCGCGACGAACAGATAGCCCAGCACCATTTGGTAGAAGGGCAGCTGAAAGGCGTAGAAGCCGAGGTCCATGCCGAACTGCGGATCCTTGATCCCGAAGTCGCCGCCGTGCAGGAAGAGCTGGATCCGCTCCCAATAGGTCTGGGCCACGATGCCTGCGAAGAAGCCGATGACCGCAGGGATGCCGATACCCACCAGCTTCAGTCGCGACATCACCGCGGTGCGGTACCGCGCGACCGGGTCGTTGGGTCCGGTGGTCGGAACGAAAACGGGACGCGTGCGATACGACAGCGCCAGCGCTCCGAAGACGATGGACCCGACGAGCGCCCACACCACGAGGAAGACGACGAGCTTGGTGACCAACTGCGTGGTGAAGACCGAGCGATAGCCCAACTCGCCGAACCACAGCCAGTCGACGTAGGCGTCGACGAGGCGCGGCCCGATCAGCAGCAGTAAAACGACCGCCAGGGCGACCGTGATCAGAATTCGGCTACGTCGCGTCAGCTTCGGCATCTTGGCCGCGGGCCGCATACCCACTCGTCAACTCCCGGTCTTTGCCCATGCACGTCTTGATTGACGTGCCACAACTCTACGCATCGGTTTCACGCGGCCCCGGTCAACAACGTGGCGCTTCGCCACCGGCAGAAAGCGCCTTGAGCGCGTCGACCGCGTCCCCGAGCTTCTCGACCTTGACCAGATCCAGGCCGTCCTCGTGCGCCGACTTGGCCTCTTCGCAGTTGGCGGCGGGGACCAGAAACACGGTCGCACCGTCCTCGCGGGCGGCCAGGATCTTGTGGGTGATGCCGCCGATGGCACCGACCTTGCCGTCGGCGTCGATGGTTCCGGTGCCCGCGACGAACTTGGACCCGGTCAGATCACCAGTGGTCAGCTTGTCGATCACGGCCAGGCTGAAGACAAGACCGGCCGACGGGCCCCCGACATTGGCCAGATTGAACTTGATGGTGAACGGCGCCCACGGGGCGTAGTCGACGCTGATGCCGAGGACCCCCTGCTTCTTGTCCGGCGCGGAGCCCAGTTTGATGGTGGTGACGCCCGGCGCCGCGTTCTTCCTTCGGAAATCGAGCACCGCCTCGTCGCCCGGCTTTGTCTTGGCCAGCAGCGACTGAAACTGCTTCGAGTCGGTGACCAAGGTGCCGTTGACAGCGTCGATCGCGTCGCCCTCTTGGAGCTTGCCCGCCGCCGCGCCGTCCTTCTTGACCGTTGCGACCGTGACCGCGGGCGCGTACTTCAAATAGCCGAGCGCGGCGTATTCGGCGTTGTTCTCGGAATTCTTGAACTGTTGATTGTTGGCCTCGTTGATCTCGTCCTTGGATTTGTCCGGCGGGTAGACCAGATCGCGCGGCACCAACTGCTCACGACCCGACATCCACAGCGTCAACGCCTCGCCGAGCGAGAGTTGGTCGCGCTGGGACACGGTGGTCATGTTGAGGTTTCCGGTCGTCGGGTGGACTTTGGTGCCCTCGATGTCGACGACTTCCTTGCCGTCGACCTCGCCGAGGGTGGGGAACGTCGGGCCGGGGCCCAGCGAGACGTACGGCACCGTCGCCAAGGCCAGCAGCAGACCGAAGGCGAAGATCGGCACTATTGCCACCAGCAATGTAGAAATCCGCCTGTTCACGCCAGCAACAGTAGACGGCGCGCGGATCGGGGTTCACTCAGAGCGTGACGGTGCGGCCCGCACGACGCGGCCATGGTGAGTACCGTTGTGGACATGTCTGACCTGCCCTTCGGCTTTTCGCCCGGAGACGACCCCGAGCGCGACAAGCGCAAAAAGGATCCCGATTCGGGGTCCGGCTCGGGCCCCGGGGATGACCCGTTCGGCTTCGGCGGCGGTGAATTCGACATGTCCCAGCTCGGTCAGATCTTCAGCCGCCTCGGCGACATGTTCAGCGGCGCGGGCAACGTGATGGGCGGCGGTCAGCAGTCCGGCCCGGTGAACTACGACCTCGCCCGCCAGCTGGCATCCAGCTCGATCGGCTTCGCCGCCCCGATTCCGGAGAAGACCAGCGCGGCGATCGGCGACGCCGTGCGCCTCGCCGAAACCTGGTTGGACGGGGTGACCGCGCTGCCCGCAGGCACCACCAAGGCCGTCGCCTGGACGCCCAACGACTGGGTCGACAACACGCTCGAGCGCTGGAAACGACTGTGTGACCCGGTGGCGGAACAGATTTCGACGGTGTGGGCTTCGGCGCTTCCGGAGGAGGCCAGGGCCATGGCGGGCCCGCTGCTGGCGATGATGACGCAGATGGGTGGCATGGCGTTCGGTTCGCAGCTCGGCCAGGCGCTGGGCAAGCTGAGCAGCGAAGTGCTCACCTCCACCGACATCGGTCTGCCGCTGGGCCCCAAGGGCATCGCCGCGCTGATGCCCGATGCCATCGAGTCGCTCTCCGAAGGGCTGGAGCAGCCTCGCAGCGAGATCATGACGTTCCTGGCCGCGCGCGAGGCCGCCCACCATCGTCTGTTCAGCCATGTGCCGTGGCTGGCCAGCCAGCTGATGAACGCCGTGGAAGCCTTCGCCAAGGGCATGAAGATCGATATGAGCGGCATCGAAGAGTTCGCGGCCGGGTTCAACCCGGCATCGCTGACCGATCCGTCGCAGATGGAGGAACTGCTCAACCAGGGCATCTTCGAGCCGAAGGCCACCCCCGAGCAGACGGCGGCGCTGGAACGGCTCGAAACGATGCTGGCGCTGATCGAGGGCTGGGTGCAGACCGTGGTGAACGACGCGCTGGGTGAGCGGATCCCCGGCGCCTCCGCGCTGAGCGAGACGCTGCGCCGCCGTCGGGCGACCGGTGGTCCGGCCGAGCAGACCTTCGCCACCCTCGTCGGCCTCGAACTGCGCCCCCGGAAGCTGCGGGAGGCCGCCGCGCTGTGGGAGAAGTTGACGCAGGCCGCCGGTGTCGACGCCCGCGACGCCGTGTGGCAGCACCCGGACCTGATGCCGTCATCCGGCGACCTCGACGAGCCCGCCGGCTTCATCGACCGCATCATCGGTGGCGACACCAGCTTCGAGGAGGCCGTCGCCGACCTCGACAAGGGCAACGGCGAAAAGGGCGACGACAAGGACTGAGCCCGCGCCTGTGGATAACTCCGGGCGCAGATCCCCTGCGTGGCAGAGTCGATCCATGACGCGCTACGCGCTCAATCCGGCCACACCGGTGTTGTCCCGGCCCGACGGCATGGTGCAGGTGGGCTGGGATCCTCGGCGCGCACTGCTGATTCGTCCGCCGACGGGAATGACCACCGCGGCGCTCGGCCACCTGCTGCGGGCCCTGCAATCCGGCGCCACCCTCGACGATGTCCAGAGCGGCAGCGACGGCGTCGACGCGACCGCGATCGCCGACCTCGTCGCCGGACTGGTCGACGCAGGAGTGGTGAAGGCGATGCCGCGGCCCCGCACACGTTCGGCCTCGATCCGCATCCACGGCCGCGGTCCGCTTTCGGACTTGCTGACCAGCGCGCTGCGCTGCTCGGGCGCCCGGATCAAGAACAGCAACCAGCCGCACGCCGCGGTCACCGCGGAGACCACCGACCTTGTCGTGCTTTCGGATTCACTTGTCGCAGATCCGCGGATGCTGCGGGACCTGCACGCCGCCCGGATCCCGCACCTTGCGGTGCGGGTGCGCGACGGCGCCGGTTTGGTCGGGCCGCTGGTGGTGCCGTCCGTGACCAGTTGCCTGAGGTGCGCGGACCTGCATCGCAGCGACAGGGATGCGGGCTGGCCCGTCGTCGCCGCCCAGCTCCGCGACACCGTCGGCAACGCCGACCGGGCGACCGTGCTTGCCACCGCGGCGCTGGCGCTCAACCAGGTCGACCGCGTCATCGCGGCGGTGCGCGACGGCGTGCGCATCACCGACATCGACCGCGCACCGCATCCGCCGTCGACGCTGAACACCACGCTGGAGTTCGACATCAGCACCGGCTCGACCCTGGCACGCCGGTGGGCGCGGCATCCGCGGTGCACTCAGTGCTCCGGCCGTCGTGGATGATGGACTGGTGAGCGACATCAAACGCGGCGGCGCAGCGCGCAACGCCAAGCTTGCGGGCCTTGGCGCCGGCATGGCGGGACGCGCGGCGCTCGGATTCGGCAAGCGGCTTACCGGCAAGTCCAGGGACGACGTCAACGCCGAGCTGATGGACAAGGCAGCCCAGCAGCTGTTCACCGTTCTCGGCGAGCTCAAGGGCGGCGCGATGAAGGTTGGTCAGGCGCTCTCGGTGATGGAGGCCGCCATCCCCGAGCAGTACGGCAAGCCCTACCGCGAGGCGCTCACCAAGCTGCAGCGCGAAGCCCCGCCGCTGCCCGCTCCCAAAGTCCACCGCGTGCTCGACGGTCAGCTGGGAACGAAGTGGCGAGAACGGTTCTCGTCGTTCGAAGACACCCCGGTCGCATCGGCAAGCATCGGCCAGGTGCACAAAGCGGTCTGGTCCGACGGCCGCCCGGTCGCGGTCAAGATCCAGTACCCGGGCGCCGACGAGGCGCTGCGCGCCGACCTGAAAACCATGCAGCGGATGGTCAGGGTGCTCAAGCAGCTCTCCCCCGGCGCCGATGTGCAGGGCGTGGTCGACGAGCTGATCGAGCGCACCGAGATGGAGCTCGACTACCGGCTGGAGGCCGACAACCAGCGCGCGTTCGCGAAAGCCTATGCGGGACATCCGCATTTCGTCGTCCCGCACATTGTGGCCAGTGCGCCCAAGGTGGTGATCCAGGAATGGATCGAGGGCATCCCGATGTCGGTGATCATCCGCGAGGGCACACAGGAGCAGCGCGACCTGATGGGCACCCGGCTCTTCGAGCTCACCCACGACGCGCCACGCCGGCTGGAGATGATGCACGGCGACGCACATCCGGGGAACTTCATGCTGATGCCCGACGACAAGATGGGCGTCATCGACTTCGGCGCCGTCGCCCCGCTGCCGGGTGGGCTGCCCGTCGAGCTCGGCCTGATGCTGCGTTACGCGCTGAACAAGGACTACGAGCATCTACTGCCGACGATGGAGCAGGGCGGGTTCATCCAGAAGGGTGAGCAGGTTTCGGTCCGCGAGATCGACGAGATGCTGCGCCAGTACGTCGAACCGGTCGAGGTCGAGGTCTTCCACTACAACCGCAAGTGGCTGCAGCGGATGACCGCATTGAACATGGACAAGGCGGCAGGCCAGATCAAGGCCGCACGACAGATGGACATTCCGGTCAAGCTGGCGATTCCGATGCGGGTGATCGCGTCGATCGTCGCAATCTCCTGTCAGCTCGACGCCCACGTGCCAGTCAGATCCATTGCAGCCGAACTCGTTCCGGGTTTCGCCGAAGAAGCGGCCTAGCCGGAAGCCGGCGGCCTCATGCGGCCGCCGGCTCCTCGGTCTTGCGGGGACGTCCACGCGGACGCTTGCGCGCGACGATCGTGCCGCGTTCGAGGATCTCCCCGCCCCAAACGCCCCACGGCTCACCACGGTCCAGCGCCGCTGCCAGGCACTCCCGTCGAATCGGGCAATCTGTGCACAGTGCCTTGGCGCGCTCCAGATCGACGGGGCTTTCCGCGAACCACAAGTCGGGGTTTCCGACATGACATGGCACGTCCGGCAGCGTCCTCTTTCGGCATGTCAGGCCCGACATGTCCGATCACCTGCTTCCTGGTCGTAGATCTTCTTCGTTTCTTTCGGATCTGTGACCAGGTATTCGGGTGGTGTCCCAAAAACTTTGGCCACGGATCCGGTGATTTCGGGTCCGTGGCCATTTGGCGTTTCGAGGGCTTTCTAGATGTGGCCCCGATTCACGGACGCGACAATCGCGGTGGCGGTACGCGGCTTGCGCGGCGTAATCGCGGCGGCGGCGGCGTGCGCCGCGGCAGCGTCTGCTGCGATGACATGGAGGGTCCGCGCCATGCCGGCTACGCCAACGCTGGAAAACGCATTGATGTTCGTCATGATTGCAGCAACCCTCCTCTCGTCCGCTCGAATGATCTTGAGGCTAAGCGTAGCAGCCGTTTTGCACAACCAATTTTCTGACCTGCAGGTTTGGCACGATTTTTACGAGTGATTGGCGGCCTTTGACCAAGGCGAGCACGTCCGGGCCGAACTGCTCCAGCTTGCGCGCGCCGATGCCGGGTATCGCGACCAGCGCGGCCTCGTCGGTCGGCAGCGTCTCGGCGATCGCGATCAGCGTGTTGTCGGTGAACACCACATACGCGGGCACGCCCATGTCCTTGGAGGTGCGCAGCCGCCAGTCCTTGAGGTCGGCGAGCAGCTGCTCGTCGATGTCGGACGGGCAGGCCTCGCAGCGGCGCAGCATGACGGCCGCAGGTGTGGTCAGAGCGTTGTTGCAGACGCGGCAGCGCGGCGTCGGGCCGCGTGCCTTTCTCGGCTTGCCCGGGTTGTCGGCCTGCGAGTTCGGTGCGATGCCGTTGAGAAAGCGCGACGGTCGCCGCCCCTGCCTGCCGCCGGGATTGCGGGCCAGTGCCCAGCTGAGCGCCAAATGCACTCGCGCCCTGGTGACCCCGACGTAGAGCAGCCGTCGTTCTTCCTCGACGGCCTCGCTGTCCTGGCCGTGCGACAAAGCGTGTGAGATGGGCAGCGTGCCGTCGGCGAGGCCGACGAGGAAAACGGCATCCCATTCCAGACCCTTGGCCGCGTGCAGCGAGGCCAGGGTGACGCCCTGCACGACAGGTGGATGCCGAGCGTCGGCGCGCTGCCGCAGCTCGGCGAGCGACGCGCGCAGGTCGAGTGAAGGCCGTTGCGCCACTTCGTCTTCGACGAGTTCGACTAGTGCCGTCAGCGCCTCCCAGCGTTCCCTTGCCTTGGTGCCCGACGGCGGTTCGGCCGTCAGTCCCAGCGGCTCGAGCAGTCCGCGCACCAACGGGGGCAGTTCGACGCCCGACGCGTCGGCGCCGCGCTCGGCCGCGCGCTGCATCGCCAGCAGGGCCTGCCGGACTTCCTGGCGACTGAAGAAACCCTCCCCGCCGCGCACCTGGAACGCGATGCCCGCTTCGGTCAACGCCTCCTCGTACACCTCCGACTGCGCGTTGATCCGATACAGCACAGCGATCTCCGACGCCGGGGTGCCGTTCTCGATGAGGCGCGCGATCTTCTTCGCGACCGCCGCCGCCTCGGCGACCTCGTCGGGATGCTCGGCGAACGACGGCTTCGGGCCCGGGTCACGCTGGCCGATCAAGTGCAGCTTGCTGCCGGCCACCCGGCCCCTGGCGGCGGCGATCACCTGGTTGGCCAGCGACACCACCTGTGGCGTCGACCGGTAGTCGCGTTCGAGCCGCACCACGGCGGCGTCGGGGAAGCGCCGCGAGAAGTTCAGCAGGTACTGCGGGGTGGCGCCGGTGAACGAATAGATGGTCTGGTTGGCGTCACCGACCACCGTCAGGTCGTCACGCTCGCCGAGCCAGGCGTTGAGCACCCGCTGTTGCAGCGGGGTGACGTCCTGGTATTCGTCGACGACGAAGCAGCGGTAGCGATCACGGAACTCCTCGGCCACCGCCGCGTCGTTCTCTATCGCGGCGGCCGTATGCAGCAGAAGGTCGTCGAAGTCGAGAAGCGCCGTGCCGTCGCTGCGGGCCTTCAGCGTTTCGTAGCCCGCGTAGACCCCTGCCACCTTCGCCGCATCGAGCGGAATGTCGCGGCCCACCTTGGCGACGGCGGCCGCATAGTCCTCCGGGCTGATCAGCGACGCCTTGGCCCATTCGATCTCGCCCGCCAGGTCGCGCACGTCGTCGGTGCTGGCCTGCAACCCGGCACGGCTGGCGGCCTGGGCGACGACGGAGAACTTGCTGTCCATCAGCTGCCAGCCGGTGTCACCGACCACCCTCGGCCAGAAGTACTGCAGCTGGCGACGTCCCGCGGCGTGAAACGTCATCGCCTGCACCGAGCCGGTACCGGATCCGTCGTCCAGCGCGCGCAGCCGGCTACGCATTTCGCCGGCTGCGCGCTGGGTGAACGTCACTGCCAACACCTGGCTCGCGGCGACATGTCCCGCCGTCACCAACTGTGCGATACGCCGGGTGATCGTCCTGGTCTTGCCGGTGCCCGCGCCGGCAAGCACGCACACCGGACCACGCGCGGCCAGCACCGCCTCGCGCTGTTCGTCGTCGAGCTCATCGAGGTGCGAGGCCGGATCCAGTTCGCTCCTTGCGTGCGCGGGAGCATCGACCGACATGGGCTACATCATGGCAGGGCTCACCGACAATGCGGGGACCGTGAGCCGCGTGGTCGAGTTTGGGCATTTTTACCGGGCTCGGTTACGTTGAAAGTGTTATGACAGTCAGCGACGCGCAGGTCACCATGTACACCACATCGTGGTGCGGCTTCTGCTTCAGGCTCAAAACGGCCCTGGCGGCCGAGGGCATCCCCTACACCGAGGTCGACATCGAAAGCGACCCGGCCGCTGCGGAATTCGTGATGTCGGTCAACCGGGGAAACCAGACGGTGCCGACGCTGAAGTTCGCCGACGGGTCCACCCTGACCAACCCGAGCGCGCGCGACGTCAAGGCCAAGCTCAGGTAGTCAGTCCAGCGCCGCCCAGGACTCGATGATCTCCCTGGCGATCGAGATCGAGCCGGGCAGAAGCAGGCGCGACGGCGAGTCGCTACTCCAGTCGCCGTGTTCGAGCGCCTCGCGGATCTCGGCCCTGGTGAACCACGCGGCCTCGGCGATCTCCCCGTCATGGAAGGCGAACGGCTGCTCGGGGTCGCCGATGGCGTGAAAGCCGACCATCAGCGAGCGCGGGAATGGCCACGGCTGGCTGCCCAGGTACGTGACGTCGCGCACCGTCAGACCGACCTCCTCGGCGATCTCGCGCATCACACACGCCTCGAACGACTCGCCCGCCTCGACGAACCCGGCCAGGAGCGAGAACAACCGCTCGGGCCACAGCGTCTGGCGGGCCAGCACCGCGCGGTCGTACCCGTCGTGCACGAGGCAGATCACCGCGGGATCGATCCGCGGGAACTCCTCGTGGCCGTTGGCCGCGTTGACCCGCGACCAGCCGGCCTTGATGGGCTTGGTCGCCGAGCCGTCCACGGCGCTGAACCGCGCGCTGTCGTGCCAGTTCAGCAATGCCGTCGCGGTGGCCACCAACTGAGCGCTGACGTCGTCGAAGATGTGTCCCGCCCTGCGGAGGTCGAGCACGTCGGTTTCCTGCTCGGAGTCCTCGGGCGCCACCAGCGCGCTGCGCACCGCCCAGGCGTGCCTGCCGTCGGTCATCCGGCCGAGGAACACGGCATGGTCGGGGGGCTTGTCCCCCAGCGCCGTGGCCTTGCCCAGCACCACGCGGCCGTCGGCGATCAGCACCTGATTGCGCGAATCCACCCGCAGCAGAACGGCATCCGGCCAGCCGGCCACCGCCGCGTCGATGTCGGTACGCAGCGTGTCGGCGCGGTCGGCGCCGACACGCGACAGCAGTGGCACATTGCGCAGCGAGAACGACGTCAACCGATCGCTCATCGGTCGGGTTCGGCGCTGCGGACGTACAGCAGCCGGTCCCCGAGTTCCAGAGCATCGACTTGCGGATCGTCGACCCGCAGCAGCTTTCCGCCGCGCACCACACCGAGCACGATGTCGGGGTTGTGCCGCGGCGAGCCGCCGACCTCCTTGGTCTCGACCTCGCGCTCGGCGATGGCGAATCCGGCGTCCGGCGTCAGCAGGTCTTCCATCATCTCCACAACGCTCGGTGTCTGCACGGCTATGCCCAGCAGCCGGCCTGCCGTCTCGGAGGTGACCACGGTCGAGTCCGCCCCGGACTGCTCGAGCAGGTGCTGGTTCTCGGCTTCCCGGACCGCGGCGATGATCTTGGCGTTGGGCGCCAACTCACGCGCGGTGAGCGTGACGAGGACTGCGGCGTCGTCGCGGTTGGTGGCCACGATGATCGCCTTGGCGTGTTGGGCGCTGGCAAGGCGCAGCACTTCGGAGTCGGTTGCACTGCCTCGGACGGTGACCAGTCCGGCGCTCTTGGCGCGCTCCAGGGCCGCGGGATCCTCGTCGACGACCACGATGTCCGCGGGTGCGACGTCGTCGCCGACCATCGCGGCCACCGCCGTCCTGCCCTTGGTGCCGTAGCCGACGACGATGGTGTGGTTGCGCACTCTGCTCCTCCATCGCTGGATCTTCAGTGCCTGGCGCGACTGCGTGGTCAGGGTCTCGACGGTCGTTCCGATCAGCACGATCAGGAACGCCACCCGCAGCGGCGTGATCACCAGAACGTTGACCAAACGGGCCGACGGGGTGACCGGGGTGATGTCGCCGTAGCCGGTGGTCGACAGCGACACGGTGGCGTAGTAGACGCAGTCCAGCAGCGACAACGGGTTGTTGGCGTCCGGGCGTGGCCTCGACGTCGCGGTAACCGTGCCGGTCCAGGTAGACGATGAACACCGCCAGGATCAGCGCCGACATCGCGTAGATGATGCGGCGGATGATGCGCTGCGTCGGGCTGACGAACGGCTCGGGAATCCGCAGCACATCGACCAGATCGGCATCGGGTCGCGTGGTCAGACCCGCGTCGATGGCGGCCAGCCGCCGACGCAACCTACCTTTGGCCACGAGACCCCATCATCGATGCCGGTGGGGTGCGCACGCCATTATGTAATCATGACCTCTCCCGCAGCCGAATCGCAGCAGATCGCCAACGCCACGCGCGCGACCCGGATGGGCGGGATGCTCGTCGGCATGGGACTGCTGCATTTCGCGGCGCCCAAGCCCTTCGACTCGATCGTTCCGGCTGAACTGCCGGGCAACGCGCGGTTCTACACCCACGCCTCGGGGGTCGCAGAGGCGGTCACCGGCGGGCTGCTGCTCGCGCCGCGCACCCGCAAGCTCGGCGCGCTGGCCGCGGTCGCGCTGTTCGTGTCGGTGTTCCCGGCCAACGTGAACATGATCCGGCTGTGGAAGGACAAGCCGCTGCCCATGCGGATCGGCGCCATCGCCCGGCTGCCGCTGCAGATCCCGATGATCACCGGGGCGCTGAAGATCTACCGCAACTCCTAGGCGGCGGGTAACTCCAGCAGGGCCGCCAGGTCGTCGGAATCCGGCAGTCGATCCGGGACGACGATCTGCCCCGACCGCACATAGTGGAACACCGCGCGGACGGACTCGGCAGGCACGCCGCGCAGCGCCGCCCACGCCAACCGGTAGACGGCGAGCTGAACCGCGGCGTGGCGCTTGGCTTCCGGGGTGTCCGGCGCATCGCCCGTCTTCCAGTCGACGATCGTGGCGCCGTCAGCCGTCGGCGAACACCGCGTCGATGCGGCCCCGCACGACCGTGCCGCCGATCACCATGTCGAAGGGCACCTCGACGTCGATCGGGGTGCGCGCCGCCCAAGGCGACGCCATGAACGCGGCCTGCAGTTCGGCGAGGCTTTCCGCGTCCTCTCGCGCCAGCTGACCGTCGACCGCGCCAGGCAGATCGTCGAGGTCGAACAGTCGCTCTGCTCCGTAGAACCGTTGCACCCAGTCGTGGAATGCGGTGCCCAGCAAGGCATGCGGATCGGGGCGGCTGGGAACCCTGCGACGCAGTCGGCGCAAGGCGGCGTCGGGATCGCGGCCCAGTTCGACCAGGCTGCTCACCGACAGCGCAGCGGGAAGCGTGGCGGGCCGTTGCGGCGCGACCCGGTCCCGCTCGGCGAGCAGAGCGTCGACGTCGGCCGCCCAGTCGTCGGCGCCGTCGGCAGGCGCGTCGAGCCCTCCCGTCATCGCGCGTCGCACCAGGGCTGCCCCGCGATCCACGTCACCGCGGCGCGCCCCCGCCGGATCGGCAGGCCACACCGCCTCGATTGTCCTGTCCCGCAACGGGTTCGGGTCTCCCTCGGCGGGCGCGGGCGCCCAGTGCTCGACCACGCCGCACGGCTCGCCGGCGTCGGCCGATCGGTCGATGATCTCCTTGAGCTCGCAGAGGAACTCCGACGGTCCCCGCGGCTTACCCTCGGAGGCGCCCCAGTGATGACCCGACAGCAGAAGTGTGTCCTCCGCGCGGGTGAGCGCCACATAGAGTAGCCTGCGCTCCTCGTCCACACGGCGCTGGTCGAGCCGGCGCTTGTGCTCGGATATCTTGTCCGACAGCAGTTTCCGATCATTCACGTCGGTGGTGTCGAGCACTGGGACGCCATGGGCGCCGAGACTGGCGCGGTCACCACGCAACAGCGGCGGCAGGTCGCCCGCATCGGTCAGCCACGTCCGCATCGACGCCGTCGAAGGAAAGACCCGCCCGCTCAGATGAGGCACCGCGACCACCTGCCACTCGAGGCCCTTGGCGGCGTGCACGGTGAGGATCTGCACACGGTCGTGCGAGACCGTGACTTCGGCGGGGGCCAGCCCGTTCTCCACCACCATCGCGGCATCCAGGTAGGCGAGTAGATCGGACACCGCCGCGCCAGGCCGCGAGGCCGCGAAGCCGGCCACCACATCGGCGAAGGCGTCGAGGTGTTCGGTACCGGTCCACCCTGCCGACGCCGGCCGGGCGGCACGGGCCTCGGCGTCGACGCCGAGCACCCGCCGCACCTCGGCGACGAGCTCGGGCAGCGGATGCGCGAGATGCGAACGCAGACCGGTCAACTCATGGCCGAGCGCGGTGATCCGCCGATGGCCCTCCGGCGAATAGGCGGCCGCGGTTCCCGGGTCGTCGATGGCGTCGGCCAGGCAGGCGGCGTCGGCGTCCTGGGCGGCGTCGGCGACGATCTGCTCGCTCGACGAGGACTCGCGCGCCCCGCCGACGCCGTCCAAGTTCGACGGCGCGGCGCCAGAGCGCGGAGATGTCGCGGCCGCCGAGTTGCCAGCGCGGCCCCGTCAGCACCCGCATCGCGGCCGCACCCGCGGTGGGTTCGGCGGCCAGCCGCAGCATGGCCACCACGTCGGCGACCTCCGTGACGGCGAGCAACCCCGCCAGCCCGACGACCTCGACCGGCACGCCCCGTGCCGTCAGCGCGTCGGCTATCGGCGCCGCGTCGGCGTTGCGCCTGACCAGCACCGCGGCGGTCGGCACGGCGTTACCCGCGTCGCTGGCCTCGCGGTAGCGAAGGGCGATGTGGTCGGCGACCCAGTCACGTTCGGCCTCGACGTCGCCGAGCAGGGCGCACCGGATGGTTCCCGGTTGCGCGCCTGGCCTCGGCCGCAGCGGCTGAACCGCAACCGACCTGCGCCTGGCCTCGGCGGACACGGCATTGGCCAGATACAGCGTCCGCGGCGGATTGCGCCAGCTGGTGCGCAGCTCCAGCGTCGGCGCGGGACTGCCGTCCGAGCACGGGAAGTCCGTGGTGAACCGCGGCAGATTGGTCGCAGACGCGCCGCGCCAGCCGTAGATCGACTGGATCGGGTCGCCGACAGCGGTCAGCGCGAGTCCGTCGTCGACCCCGCCGCCGAACAACGACGACAGGGCGACCCGCTGGGCATGGCCGGTGTCCTGGTACTCGTCGAGCAACACGACCCGGAAGCGCCGCCGCAACTGCTCCCCGACTTGCGGGCAGGTCGACGCCAGCCGGGCCGCCGCCGACATCTGCGTGCCGAAGTCCATCACCTTGTCGGCCCGCATGCGCTCGTGTAGCGCGTCGATCAGCGGCACCAGCACGGTGCGCTCGGTCTGGGTGGCCAGCATCCGCAACAGCCATTGGCTGGGTCCGCGGTCGCGCTGGTACGGACCCGCCGGCAGCGTGTGCACCAGCCGTTCCAGCTCGAGGTGGGTGTCGGTCAACTGCGTGGTGTCGACGAGGTGCTCGGCCAGCTGACCGGCCAGTCGCAACACCATGCTGGTGATCGCGGCAGGCGTCTTGTCCGTGTCGAGAGCGCCGCGGTGCTCGGTGACGACGCGAAATGCCAACTGCCACAGTTCTGTTTCGCTCAACAGTCGGGTGTCGGGCTCGACCGGCAACAGAAGGCCGTGCTCTCGCAGCAGCGTGCCCGCGAACGCGTGGTACGTGCTCACCGTCGCCGGGTCGTCAGCCGCGTCAAGGCCACCGGGGACGATTCCTGCGCCTGCGAGCCGCGCCAACCGGGAGCGGACCCGGCGCAGCAGCTGCCCGGCGGCCTTCCTGGTGAACGTCAGGCCGAGCACCTCGCCGGGCGAGGCGTAGCCGTTGGCGACAAGCCAGACGACCCGGGCCGCCATCGTCTCGGTCTTGCCCGCGCCCGCGCCCGCGATCACCACCAGCGGACCCGGCGGCGCCGAGATGACTGCCGCCTGCTCGTCGGTCGGCGCGAAAAGCCCGAGGGCCGAGGCCAATTCGGCAGGGCTGAACTTCGCCGTCACGAGGTCACCGTTCCGTCGGCCGCGGCCTGGGCGGGGCAGCTCGGCCGCACCGGGCAATGGGCGCAGCCGTCGTTGATGCGGGCGGTGAACTGCGGTCCCTGGGTGGTCGCCGCAGCCATGCCGATCACCTCGCGCCACTGCCCGCGGGCCTGCGGTGTCAACGGGTCCTGTTGGCGCTCCGTGGGACCCGCCGTCCCCGGCTTACCGAGGTATACCAACCGCCCGCCGCCGGGGGAATCCCCCTGCTGCAGAATGCCTTCGGCGATCGCCAGCTGATACATCGCGAGCTGCGCGTGACGTTGCGCATCGTCGCGGCTGACAGGGCTCTTTCCGGTCTTGATGTCGACGACGACAAGGCGGCCCGCCTCGTCGCGCTCGAGCCGGTCCAGCCTGCCGCGCACCCGCACCTCCGTTCCGTCGCAGTCGAGCACGCCGTCGACGTCGACCTCGGTACCCACCTCGGTGAGCTCGTTGCGTGTCTGCTCCCGCCACTGCGCGAAGGTGGACAGCATCGACCGGTGCCGCGCCAGCTCGTTGTCGGCATACCAGACCGACTCGAACGGCAACTTCCCCCAGACCCTCTCGAGTTCGGCGACCATCTGGCTCTCGGTCATGCCCGGATCGGCGACCAGGGCGTGCACCAACGAGCCGATCGCCGAACGCACGTCGCGTCCGTCACTGCCACCGTGTCGTTCCAGCAGCCAGCGCAGCGGGCAGTCGGCCAGTGTCTGCAGCGTCGACGGCGACAGCCGAACCACATGGTCGTCGCCGGACCACAGCGGTTCGTCAGTGCTCGGCGAGGTCATGCCGTACCAGTGCGTGGGATCGGCCCCAGAAACTCCCGCCGCGGCAAGGCGTGCCAATTGTGCTGCTGCACAAGCCCGCACCGCGTCAGGACGCCTCACCCTGCGGTGCGCAGATCACCGCGCGGAGCCTGCCGACAAGTGGCGCGGGAGCCAACACCGGCGGGGCGTGCACGGGCTCGGCGGTGTAGGTGTCGCTATCGGTGGCGAACTGCGCGAGCTCGGCGACAAACGGTGATGGCAGCATCGCCTCGTCACCGCATTCGCCGTCGACGGCCGTCACCAACAGACGGCTTCGGGCACGCCCCATGGCGGCGATCAGCAGCCTGCGCTCCTCGGCGAGCAGCGGCGCGCGGCTGGAGAGGCCTGCTGTCGCGCCGTCTCCGACCACCCCGTCAAGGATGTCGACGAGGTGCTGGGTGCCGAGCACACCGCCTCGCGGGGTCGTGTTGGGCCACAACCCCTCCTGCAGACCTGCGATGACGACGATGTCCCATTCCCCGCCGAGGGCCGCATGCGCGCTGACGAGCGTCACGCCGTCGACATCGGACGGCGGATCGCCCGCCGCGGGCAGCGCACCGAGTGCGCTCACGTGTTCCACAAGGCCGCGAAGGGATGCTCCTGCCGTGCGTGACACGTACTGCTCCGTCACGTCGAACAGCGCCGTGACCGCGTCCAGGTCGGCATCGGCCTTCGCGCCCGCCGCGCCGCCGCGCTCACTTGCGGCCAGCCAACGCTTCTGCAGACCGGTGCGCTGCCATGCCTGCCACAAGGTGTAGCGGGGGTCCGCGCCGTCGGCCTGGCTGCGCCGCGCGGCGGCGAGCACGGCTCGCACCCTTTGCAGTGGACGAGCGAGATTGCCTGACACACCGGCGGTCTCGGATTCCAGCGCATCGACGAGCAGTTCACCGAAGTCACGTGGCGGGCTGTTTCGATCTGCGCGGCGCAGCGCCCTTCGGAGTTGCCGCATGGATACGGGATCGACCCCGCCGATCGGCCCGGTCAGCAGCTGGGTGGCGCGGTCACCGTCCAGGCCGTCGGCAACGGCCTCGAGCACGGTCAGCAGCGACCGCGACGCGGGCTGCTCGGCGACCGGCACACCCGATGGCGGCGTGAGCACCGGTACACCGGCCGCGGTGAGGGTCCGGGACAACGCCGCGCCGCTGTGGCGCACCGAGCGGACGATGACGGCCATCTGCGACCACGGCACGCCGTCGACGAGGTTGGCCCTGCGCAACGTGTCAGCGATCAGCGCCGCCTCGGCGTGCGGGGATGCTGCCAGCCGCACCGACATCGAGCCGGGATCCTCGCCCGTGCCAAGCAGTTCCCTGGCTTCGCTCGCGCCCGGCAACCGCCGCGCGACGCCGGTGACGGCGCGCGCCACCGCCGGAGCGCAGCGGTGCGACTCGCGAAGCGTGATGACCGGATCGTCGTCGTCGCCCGCCAACAGGGCAGGGTCGGCGCCCCGGTAGGAGAACACCGACTGGTTCGGGTCGCCTGCGATGACGGTCAGCTCGGCACTCGCCGCGAGAACCCGCACCAGGCGCGCGGCCTGGGGGTCGAGGTGTTGGGCGTCGTCGACAAGCAGCAGCTTCACCCGCGTGCGTTCGGCGGCGAGCAGCTCGGGGTCGACGGCAAACGCCTCGAGTGCGGCGCCGACGAGTTCGGCGGCGCCCAGTGCGGGCACGGTGGCCTGCGGGGCGGCCATCCCCACCGCGGACCGCAGCAGCATCGTCTCCTCGTACTGCTGGGCGAACTGTCCGGCCGCCAGCCACTCAGGACGGTTGGACATCCGGCCGATGCGCTGCAGCGCAATGGGATCCACACCGCGTTCGGTGCACCGTGCCATCAGATCGCGCAGCTCGGTCGCGAATCCGACGGTGCTCAGCGCGGGCCGCAGCACGCGGGGCCACGCGACGGCGGATCTGTCGCCGTCCTCCAGGTCGCCCGCGAGCAGTTCGCGAATGATGCCGTCCTGCTCGGCGGTGGTGATCAGGCGCGGCGGCGGGTCCCCGTTGCGCTGGGCGGCAAGCCTCAGCACCGCGAACGCATACGAGTGCACCGTGCGGACGAGGGGCTCACGAACGACGGCGCGACTACCCGCCTGCAGCAGCGCCGACGTGATGGCCGCCCGCGCCTGCGCGCCAAGCCGGGCCGAACCCGTCAGCAGCAGAACGGATTCCGGCTCGGCACCGGCCGCGATGTGGGCGGCCGCGGTCTCGATCAGCGCGCCGGTCTTGCCGGTGCCCGGGCCGCCGAGTAGCCGTACCACACCGCGAATGCCGGATTGTGCCAACGCCGTCGAACCGAGCGCGATGTGTGGTGCGGACATGGTGGCATGACACCACGAGGGTCCGACAAGTCGTGCCGGCGGCGTGCGCTTAGCATCAACGCCGTGGCCAGCAACACGCATTTCCTCAACGTGCATCGATTCGGCCCCGAGCAACCGGCGCAGATCCTCGCCGTGCACGGGCTGACCGGACACGGACTTCGGTGGCGCACGCTGGCGACCGAGCACTTGCCCGGCTTCTCGGTCCTGGCACCCGATCTGCTTGGGCACGGCAGGTCGTCGTGGGAAGCGCCGTGGACATTGGAGTCCAACGTCGCCGCGCTCGCGGAGTTGCTCGGCCGGCGAGACCAACCGCCCCGTCGTGGTCGTCGGGCACTCCTTCGGCTGTGCGGTCGCGCTGAGACTCGCCGTCGCACGCCCCGATCTCGTCGCGTCGCTGGTCCTTCTCGACCCGGCCGTCGGCCTCGACGGCGCGTGGATGGCGAATATCGCCGACGACATGATGGCCTCGCCGTTCTACCTGGACCGCGACGAGGCGCGCAACGAGAAGGCGCACGGCTCGTGGGCCGACGTGGATGCCGCCGAACTGGACGCCGAACTCGACGAGCATTTGATCGAGCGGCCGGACGGCCGGTGCGGCTGGCGGATCAGCATTCCTGCGATGATGTCGTACTGGAGTGAACTGGCCCGTGATTTCGTGGTGCCGCACAAGGGAATACGGACGACACTGATCCGGGCCACCCGGACCAACCCGCCCTACGTGACCGACGCACTCGTCACCGCGCTTGCCGAGAAACTCGGTCCGCGGTTCTCGCTCGTCGATTTCGACTGCGACCACATGGTGGCCCAGGCCAAGCCGGACGACACCGCCGCGGTGATCCGGGACCGCCTCGAACACGCCTAGCCATGGCCGCGATCACCGACGAACAGGTCGAGACGGTGCGCGCGCTCGTCGCGTCGATCCCGCCCGGCCGGGTGTCCACCTACGGCGACATTGCGCACGCGGCGGGGCTGTCGAGCCCGCGCATCGTCGGATGGATCATGCGCACGGATTCCTCCGACCTGCCCTGGCACCGGGTGATCACCGCGTCGGGCAGACCCGCCGAGCACCTGAGGACCCGACAGCTCGAACTGCTGCGCGCAGAAGGGGTGCTCGCCGTCGACGGGCGGATTCCGTTGGCGCAACTGCGCCACGACTTCTGAGTCGGAGCACACGTCAACTTGCCCGGCTCCGAGCGACAGTGTCGCTATTGATTAGACCGTGTGATGTTTGACGACAATGTCGCTGAGAGGCGGGCATCAAGCCACCCGACTTCCGCGCACACCGGAGACCTGAAATACGCGAAAGGTTCTAAGCACACGTCGAATTCTGCATCAGGGTCGTAATTCCGGCGGCCGCACGACCATCATGCAGAAGTCGGCAGAATCGCGAGTCAGAGCAGCAGTCGCACGAGCGCTGCGGTGCGGGCCAGTCCTGGAAACGCCGCGGCGGTCGATCGCGGATGCAGCGCGTGCACGGCAAGTCTGAACATCAACGCGCGCAACAACATCTGCGGCCATTCCGGCAGCGGGGCCCATCGCTCGACCAAGCCGTCGTCGGCCTCGCCCCACGAGATCGCGTCGACCACCACAACGCCCGCCGCCCATGCCGCCGGACGCCAATAGGGCGTGATGTCGGTGATGCCCGGCGCAGCCGTTCCCGCGAAAAGCACTGTGCCGTAGAGGTCGCCGTGCACCAGCTGACTGGGGCTCTTCGTCGGCTTGCGCAGTCCGGCCAATTGGTTGATCAGTTCGATCGACCGCTGGCTGTCCGTCGATCCCGGAGAAACCCGTGCGCCCGGTGGCAGCGACTGCAGCGGCCGTTCCTCCCACGCCGCCCGGTCGGCGGCGATGAACACGTCGACGTCCGCCCACGGCGCGACCGGCGGCTGCGTCAGGAACCGGGGTCGCTCCAACTTCGCCGTCGCCTCATGCAGGCGCACCGCCGCCGACACCACCTCGTCATGGCGCGGCTCCGGTGTACCCGCGACGAAGGTGTCCGCGCGCCAGCCGGCCACGACATACCGTCCGTCGGTCGATCGGACCGGCCTTGCGAGCCGCACACCGTCGACGAAAAGGGTCTCGCGGACCTTCGCCGCCCATGCGGCGCGGGCGTGGTCGGCAACCATCGACAGCACGACTTCGCCGCACCGCCAGCCGCCCTCCCAGCCGGCGCCGAGCTGCACGGGGCGCAGGCCACTGACACCAAACGCGGCCAGCACATGGTCCGGCGGGCGTTCATCGGTCACAGCGCCAGGCTACCGTCGGCCCGCGCCGGAAAGCCTTCGCTGACCAGCTGTGTCGTGTGTCTTATTGACGCGTCAGTACATGACCATGTCTGGTTCGAGCTGCTTACCCCAGGCCACGATTCCGCCCTGCACGTGTAGCGCGTCGGAGAAACCGGCCTTCTTTGCGATGGCCAGTACCTCTGCCGAGCGCACGCCGGTCTTGCAGTAGAACACCGGGGTGCGGTCGACCTGCAGCCTGGCAAGCGCCTCGCCCGACTCGAATTCCCCCTTCGGAATCAGCTCGGCGCCCTCGATGCGGTTGATGTCCCACTCCACCTGCTCCCGCACGTCGATCAGCGACACCGGCTTGCCGGAGTCGATCATCTCGCGCAGCTCGCGCGGGGTGAGGGTGGAGTCGGCCGCGGCCTCGGCGGCAGCGTCGGAGACCACACCGCAGAACTCCTCGTAGTCGATCAGCTCGGTGATCTTCGGGGTCGCGGGATCCTTGCGGATCTTGATGGTGCGATAGCTCATATCGAGCGCGTCGTAGACCATCAGCCTGCCGAGCAGCGGGTCGCCGATGCCGGTGATCAGCTTGATCGCCTCGGTGCCCATGACCGACGCGATCGACGCACACAGAATGCCGAGCACGCCACCCTCCGCGCAGGACGGCACCATGCCGGGAGGCGGCGGCTCCGGGTACAGGTCGCGGTAGTTGAGGCCCCTCTTCGTACCGTCGGGCGCGTCGGGGGCGTCCTCCCAGAACACCGACACCTGGCCCTCGAACCGGTAGATCGATCCCCACACGTACGGCTTGCCCGCCAGCACCGCCGCGTCGTTGACCAGGTAGCGGGTCGCGAAGTTGTCGGTTCCGTCCAGGATCAGGTCGTACTGCTCGAACAGGTCGACGGCGTTGTCGGGCTCCAACCGGACCTCGTGCAGCCGCACCTCGACGAGCGGGTTGATCTCCAGGATGGAGTCACGCGCGCTCTCGGCCTTCGACCTGCCGATGTCGGATTGCCCGTGGATGATCTGGCGCTGCAGGTTGGATTCGTCGACGACGTCGAACTCGACGATGCCGATCGTTCCTACGCCCGCCGCCGCCAGGTACAGCAGCGTCGGCGACCCGAGCCCACCGGCGCCGATGACCAGTACCTTCGCGTTTTTCAGCCGCTTCTGACCGTCCAACCCGAGGTCGGGAATGATCAGGTGGCGGCTGTATCGCGCCACCTCTTCGCGCGTCAGCTCTGCCGCAGGTGTCACCAGCGGCGGCAACGGTGTGGACACCGATACCCTCCTCGATTCGAAGTCGGGGTTGCTTTCCATCTCAGCAGTTACCCAGCACAACGGCAATGACCGCCGGGACCTTCCCGAGCCCCGGTGCGGCACGCGTCCGCAGGCCTACGGGATGGGGTACGGCCACGGGTTGGGCTTGCAGGTCTTGCCGTCCGCCTTGACCCATTCGGGGTCGAAACGGGAGTTGTCGTTGTCGCTGGTGGAGAACGTCTGCTGCATCATCACCGGTGCCAGCTGCCCGTTCTCGGCGCACGGCTCGTGGCGCTGGTAGCCGATCGCGTGGCCGACCTCGTGATTGACCAGATACTGGCGGTATGCGCCGACATCACCTTGGAACGGCACCGCACCGCGCACCCAGCGGGACTCGTTGATGAGCACCCGCGGCTGGCTGTCGGAAGCGAAGGACGGGTTGAAGCAGGACGTCTCGATGGGAATCTCGTAGCCGCAGCCCTCGCGCAAGGTCATCGGCGTCGTCAGCGACACCCGGAAGTCCGGGTCGCCGCTGTCGATCCGGGTGAAGGCGAACTGCGGGTTGTGTGTCCAACTCTTCGGGTTGGCCAGGGTCTGGCTGACCATCCGCGCGAAGTTGTCATCGCCGCCGAACGAGGTGGTGTCGATGCCGTCCTCGACCTCGACCGTGTAGGTGAACGTTTTGGTGGTGCCCTCGCCGACCTTCGGATCGGCACCGGGAACGATGTGCCAGGTCTTGGCGCCCGCCTCGGTGTACGGGCCGCCGTCGGGCAGCATCCCGGTCGGCAGGCTGGCGTCGAACTGGGTCAGCCCCTTGGGCGGTGCGCCGATGATCGCCGTGCTGTCCGCGCCGATGGTGGGCGGGCCCTGCGCGGGACCGGCGTCCTCATCGGTGTTCGACACGCTCGTTCCGGTCACGGTCGAATACACCACCCACACCGTGAGCGCGACGAGTGCGGGCAGCGCGTAGGCACGCCACCCGTATGTCGAGATGAACCGGCCGAGCCAGCTCTGTTTACGCCACCGGCGCCGATCCTCCCGATTGGCTCTGGGCCGCCCCGAATCCTCGGCGAGCGGATCGCGTTGGGCGCGCAGCGGTTCACGCAACTCGTCCCGCAGCACGGGCACGCGACCCCTGTTGGACTCGAGGTCGCGACGCGGTTGGCCTCCGGTGCTCCGCGTGCGATGCCCCGGGTCGTAGGTCACCGGAACAGGATGGCATAGCCGTGCCCCGCGACGCCGTCCTGACGCGTACCTCCACCAATGGGTAGTAGTGTCGATGCGAACGAGGCCGGATGCGGCCAGTTAGTAGGGAGAGATGAGCGATCTCGCCAATGCCACCCAATCGAGGGGTGGCGGCGCGCCAGGCAATCGGCGTGGCAGCCGGCTGCCGCGCGACGAGCGCCGCGGACAGTTACTCGGCGCTGCCAGCGAGATTTTCGTCGACCGCGGCTATCACGCCGCCGGGATGGACGAGATCGCCGATCGGGCGGGTGTCAGCAAACCTGTTCTCTACCAACACTTCTCGTCGAAGCTGGAGCTTTACCTCGCGGTGCTGGCCCAGCACGTCGACAACCTGGTCTCCGGTGTGCGCCAGGCACTGCGGACCACAACAGACAACCGGCAGCGGCTGCGCGCCGCCGTGCAGGCCTTCTTCGACTTCATCGAGCACGACGGCCAGGGCTATCGGCTGATCTTCGAGAACGACTACGTGACCGAGCCGCAGGTGGCCGCGCAGGTCAAGGTCGCCACGGAGTCGTGCACCGATGCGGTGTTCGACCTGATCAGCAGAGACTCCGGCCTCGAGGCCCACCGCGCCAGGATGATCGCGGTCGGTTTGGTGGCGATCAGCGTCGACTCCGCCAGGTACTGGCTCAACAACGAGCGGCCGACCACCAAGGAAGCCGCCGTCGAGGGGACCGTGCAGTTCGCCTGGGGCGGCCTGTCACACGTGCCGCTTACCCGTTCTTGACCGCCTCGGCACCCACCACGCCGACGCCGAAGCCAACCCGCCGAATGTCGGCGGCCCCAATCTCGACATAGGCGATCTTGGCCGCCTGAACCAGGAAGCGGCGACCCTTCTCATCGGTCAGCGCTAGCACGCCTGAATCTTCGCCCAGCGCATCGGTGATCAGCTTCTCCACCTCGGTGGGCGTCTGCGCGCTGTTGAAGCTGATCTCGCGCGGGCTGTCCGTGACACCGATCTTGACCTCCACGCTGGGTCCTTCCTCAGTTCTCGCCGTCGAATTCGTTCTCGCTTTCAAAGGCTAGTGGACCCGGCACGGTGAACTGAGTCCGGACCGTTACCAACACGCTGCGCCCGTGACCTCATCTGTCACTTCTGCATCGATAGCATCAGGTCTGCACCACTCGAACTGACGAGGATTATGCGCATGAACAGGCCTTCTTCGCCCTGGGCACCCGGATCGGCGACCCACCGGATCCACGACGACGCGGATGACGAATTCGCCGACGTCGAGGACTACGACGCGTACGCCGAGTACGACGACGACGACGAATTCGACGGCGACTACGACGACGTCCGGTACTACACCGATCACGACGACAAGCGCTGGCTCTGGGTGGCCAGCGTCGCGGGCATCGTGCTGCTGATCGCGGTGGCGGGCACGTTGATGATCCTCAGCGGCGGCGACAGCGGCACCACCTCGGCGACGGTGTCGCCGTCCGACAGTCGGGCCGTGCCGTACCCCAACGATGCGTCGACCCGGAAACCGTCGGCGACCGCGCTGCCGCCCGAGACCATCACGAGCGTCACGCCGACCCCGACCGCGGCGCCGCCCAGCGCAATCGCCGAGCCGACCGAGGTGGCGCCGCCGCCCGCGGCCAACCCGGGCACCGTCACCTACACCGTGACCGGGAACCGCCAGCTCTTCGATCTGGTCACGATCATCTGGACCGACCAGCAGGGCGCGCTGCAGACCGACGTGAACGTCGCACTGCCGTGGACGAAGCAGGTGACGCTCGACCCAGGCGTTTCGCTCAGCTCGGTCACCGCAACCAGCGTGGGCGGTCAGCTCAACTGCTCGATCACCGATGCGGCGGGCGAGACACTGGCGGTACAGAACAACAACACGATGATCACCAACTGCACCCGCTAGGCGGACGTCAGGCCAGGCCGAGTTCCTGCATGCGGGTGCTGTGGGTGTGCTGAAGACGCTCGAAGAACTCGGTCAGCTGGCCGAGGCCGTCGGTGCCCGACACGACCAGGTCGACGAGCTCGTCGTGATCGGCCAGCACGAATTGAGCCTGGGTGATGGCCTCGCCGAGCAGCCTGCGCGACCATAACGCCAGCCGGTGGCGTTGCCGCTGGCTCGTGGTGACCGCCTTGCGGACCTCGGCGACGACGAACTGCGAATGACCCGTTTCCGCAAGGACCGCGCGGACGACGTCGGCGACCTCTGACGGAAGCACGTCAGCGATCACGAGATAGAAGTCGGCCGCAAGGGCGTCGCCGACATAGGTCTTCACCAGCGCCTCGAGCCAGGTGCTCGGAGTGGTGAGCCGGTGATAGTTCTCCAAAGCCGATGCGTATCTCGTCATCGCGGGAACGACGTCGATGCCCCGCCGGGCGAGTTCGTCGTGCAGCATCTCGTAGTGCGCCATCTCGGCTGCCGCCATGCTGGCCATGTTGATCTTGCCCAGCAGGTTGGGCGCCATCCTCGCCTCTTCGGTGAGCCGGTAGAACGCGGCCACCTCGCCGTAGGCCAGCAGCGCGAAGAGCTCGTTGACCCCGGGATGGTCGGCCGACACGCCTGACGTCGCCGATGGGGCGATGCGCTCCGAAGATGCTGCACGCTGCGTCGAACTCATGCGCCCAACTGTAGACGGCGACCGGTAGGCCGACCGGCCGGCAAACCCTACCGGTAGGATGGGTATAGGCAGTGGCCGCGGACAGCGGCTCGCTTCCTAAGAAATGTGCGTGCACGACGTCGGCCCGCCTACCTCAGCGCAGGGCCTCGCGAAGTCTTCTCGACATACTCGTGCGCGCGTGGACGCAACGAGGAATGAATCGAAAGGCTTCGTCTACCAAGCATGACTGCACTCAATCCAACATTTGCCAAACTCGGGGTTCGCGACGAAATCGTGCGCGCACTGGCCGAAGACGGCAAAGAACATACATTTGCCATTCAAGAGCTGACCCTGCCGCTGGCGATGGCGGGCGACGACTTGATCGGACAGGCCCGCACCGGCATGGGCAAGACGCTGGCTTTCGGCGTGCCTCTGCTGCAAACCATCACCACCGATACCGAAAGGCCGCTGACCGGCGCGCCACGGGCCATCGTCGTGGTGCCAACCCGCGAACTGTGCTTCCAGGTCTACGGTGACCTCGCCCTTGCCGCGAAGTACCTGACCGTCGGCGACCGCAAGCTGTCGGTGGTGTCGATTTACGGCGGCCGCGCCTACGAGCCCCAGATCGACGCGCTGCGGGCAGGGGCCGACGTCGTCGTCGGCACCCCCGGGCGGCTGCTCGACCTCGCTCAGCAGGGACACCTGCAGCTGGGCGGCATCTCCGTGCTCGTGCTCGACGAGGCCGACGAGATGCTCGACCTCGGCTTCCTGCCCGACATCGAACGGATCCTTCGGCAGATCCCCGAGACGCGGCAGTCGATGCTGTTCTCGGCGACGATGCCTGATCCGATCATCACACTGGCCCGCAGCTTCATGAACCAGCCGACGCACATCCGCGCCGAGTCGGCTGCGTCGTCGGCCGTGCACACCACCACCGACCAGTTCGCCTACCGCGCCCACGCGTTGGACAAGGTCGAAATGGTCAGCCGGCTACTCCAGGCCCGCGGTCGCGGCTCCACGATGGTCTTCACCCGCACCAAGCGCACCGCGCAGAAGGTGTCCGACGAGCTCGGCGAGCGCGGCTTCAAGGTGGGCGCCGTGCACGGCGACCTGAACCAGAGCGCCCGTGAGAAGGCCCTCAAGGCCTTCCGCACCGGTGACATCGACGTTCTGGTGGCCACCGACGTGGCCGCCCGCGGCATCGACATCGACGACGTCACCCACGTCATCAACTACCAGATCCCCGAGGACGAACAGGCCTACGTGCACCGCATCGGCCGCACCGGCCGCGCCGGTAAGAGCGGCGTCGCGGTGACCCTGATCGACTGGGATGAGCTGGGACGCTGGGAGATGATCAACAAGGCACTCGGACTCGGTCACCCGGATCCGGCCGAAACCTATTCCAGCTCACCGCATTTGTACGAGGAGCTGGACATCCCGAGCGACGCGACGGGCAGGATCGGTGCGGCGCAGCCGGCCAAGGCCGCCAAGCGTCCGCCCCGTGACGCCGCCGATGCGCCGGCCCGCAGCCGCACCAAGTCGCGCCGTCGCACGCGCGGCGGCGAGCCGGTGGGCAGCCACCCCGAGGGCGGCGACAAGTCGGCCGAGACGTCCGAGAACGGCGACAAACCCGCTGCAGAGGGCGAAGGGGCCACCCGCAAGCGTCGCCGTCGTCGCCCGCGCAAGGCCGCTTCGGCGACCGCCAACTAGCACGACCCCGCCCACCGATGGTCAAACCCGAGCGTCGCACCCGGGCCGACCTGATCGCCGCCGCCGCGATCGCCGTCGTGATCGCTGTCGCCGCCGCGCTGATCTGGTGGACCAGCGACGCCAGGGCCACCATCAGCAGGCCCGCCGCGTCGCCGGTGAAGACGCTGACACCCGCCAAGGTCGTTCCGCCGTCGCTACGGGAGCTGTGGACGGCGCCGAGCCCCAAGACCAGGAGACCGGTGCTGGCCGGTGGCAGCGTGGTGACCGGAGACGGCCACCAGGTCGACGGCCGGGATCCGGCGACGGGGTCGGTTTTGTGGAGCTATACCCGCGACCTCGACCTGTGCGGGGTCAGCGCGGTGTACAACTATGCGGTCGCCGTCTATCCCGACAGCCGGGGTTGCGGTCAGGTGACCACCATCGACGGCCAAACCGGGATGCGGGGCCCGAGCCGCACCGCCTACGCCGATCCCGAGATCGCGCTGTCGTCCGACGGCACCACCGTGCTCGCGGCGGGCGACAGCAGGCTCGAGCTCTGGCGCTCCGACATGGTCCGGATGATCAGCCACGGCGCGCTGGACGCCCGAATCAAACCCGGCGTTCCCGGCCCGGTGTTGTGCAGGCTGGGATCCGCGGCGGCCAGCACGGCCGCGGTGGCCGTGCTCGAAGCGTGTCCGGACCAGCCCGACGTGCGGCTGACGGTCTTGCGTCCCGCCAAGGAAGAGGACACGCCCGACCTCAAGTACGTGCCGCTGCCCGGCGTCAAGGAGGACTCCGGCGCCACGGTGGTCGCCGTCTCGGAGACCACCACCGCCGTCTACGTGCCTGCGCCGCGGCCGTCTCTGATGATCGTCGACGAAACCGGATCGACGACGGCCAACCTGCCGCTGCCCAAGCCACCGTCGCAGGAGGCCGCCGCAACCCGCGCCGGTGACCTGATCACGTGGTGGACCGGTGACGCGGTGATGGTGTTCGCCGCCAGCGGCGTGCAATACCGCTACACCATCGGCCCGGCAGGCACCCATGTGCCGATCGGTCCGGCGACGATGATGGCGGGCCGGCTGATGATCCCGGTCAGCGACGGCGTCGGCGTCTACGACCCCACGACGGGTGTCAACGAACGCTTCATCCCGCTGCGGCGCCAGCCCGCGCAGTCCGCGGTGGTACCCGCCGTGGCCGGCTCCGTGCTGCTCGAGCAGCGCGGCGGCTCACTCGTTGCGTTGGGCGGCTAGACCTCAGGCGCGAAGGTCGCCAGCTCCTTGCCCGACTTCCAATGCTTGAGCAGCCCGTCCGCCAGCTCCCGATACGCGTTGGCGCCCTTGTTCTTCCGGCCCGCCAGCACAGAGCAGCCCGATGCGGTCGCCTCGGCGAAGCGCACGGTACGTGGGATCGGCGGCGCAAGCACCGGCATGTCGTAGCGGTCGGCCACGTCGAGCAACACATCGCGGCTGTGGGTGGTGCGCGAGTCGTACAGCGTGGGCAACGCACCGAGAAGCGCGAGGTCCGCGTTGGTGATCTGCTGAACGTCGTTGATCGTGCGCAGGAACTGCCCCACTCCGCGGTGTGCCAACGTTTCGCACTGCAGCGGCACGATCACCTCATCGGCGGCGGTCAGCCCGTTCAGGGTGAGCACGCCCAGCGACGGCGGACAGTCGATGATCACCACGTCGAAGTCGTCGGCGACCTTCGCCAAGGCGCGCTTGAGTGCATATTCGCGGCCCGCCCGCATCAGCAACATCGCCTCGGCACCCGCGAGGTCGATGTTGGCGGGCATCAGTGTCATCCCCTCCAACGTGGGCACCAGCGCCGCGGACGGCTCCACGTCGCCGAGCAGCACCTCGTGGATCGAGACCACCAATTTGTCGGGGTCCAGGCCAAGCGAGAAGGTCAGACAGCCCTGCGGATCCAGGTCGACGAGCAGCACCCGCCGCCCCTTCTCCGCCATCGCCGCACCCAACGACGCCACCGTCGTCGTCTTGGCTACCCCACCCTTTTGATTGGCGACCGCAAGTACTCGCGTCACGCTGTCCATACAAGCACGACATCGGTCCCGTCGGCGCACCGCGTGGGGCAGAATCGGCAGAGTGACCGGGGACACCAGGCTGCAGCACCGGCTGCTTCTGCTGCGACATGGCGAGACCGAGTGGTCCAAGAGCGGCAAGCACACCAGCCGCACCGACCTCGAGCTCACCGAGACCGGCCGGGGTCAGGCGAAATCGGCGGGTGAAACGATCGCCCAGCTGAACCTAAACAACCCCTACGTGATCAGCAGCCCGCGCAAGCGCGCCATCGTGACCGCCGAACTTGCCGGCCTCGATGTCGACGAGGTGAATCCGCTGATCAGCGAATGGGATTACGGCGACTACGAGGGCACGACCACCCTCGAGATCCGCGAGACCGTGCCGAACTGGCTGGTCTGGACACACGGCTGTCCGGGCGGCGAGACCACCGCCGCGGTCTGTGAACGCGCCGACCGGGCGATCGCGCTGGCCTTGGAGCACATGGAGACCCGGGATGTCGTCTTCGTCGGACACGGGCACTTCTCCCGCGCCGTCGTCACGCGGTGGGTGGAGTTGCCCGTGTACGAGGGAATCCGGTTCGCGATGGCCGCGGCGTCGATCGCCGTGTGCGGCTACGAGCACGGGGCACGCCAGCTGAGCGCACTCGGGTTGACCGGATATCCGAACCCGACCGTGTTCACGTGACCCGCGAGCCGGCGTTCGTCCTCGCCACCGGCGGCAGTGCCGTCGTCGCCGAAGGGGTACACACCGCATACAAGAGCATCGCGGATGCGCGCACGTCGCTGACATCGCACAGCACCCCGATCATCGTGGGCGCCTTGCCGTTTGACCTCTCCAGGCCCGCGGCCCTGATCCGGCCGCAGGACGTGGCTTTCCTCGACGCGCCTCCGAAGTGGCCGCTGCGGGCCCTGCCCGCCGTTCGGGTGGCCGAGACGCTGCCCGACCCCGATGAGCACCGCGCCAGGGTCGCCGCGGCGGTGCAGCGGCTGGCCGACCCGGCGAGCGGACTGCACAAGGTGGTGCTCGCCCGCGCGTTGCGGTTGGTGGCCGACGGCCCGCTCGACGCGCGCACAATCATCGACCGTCTCCTCGCCGCGGACCCGGCGACCAACGCCTATCTCGCCGACCTGACGGCCGCGGGCTCCGATCATTCGGGGTCGGTGCTGGTCGGCGCCAGCCCCGAACTGCTGGTGGCCCGCCACGGCGACCGCGTGGTCTGCGCACCGTTTGCGGGATCGGCGCCGCGAATGTCGGATCCGGATGCCGATGCGGCCAGTGGATATGCGCTGGCCGCGTCGGACAAGAACCGGCACGAGCACGCGCTCGTCGTCGACGCGATGCGCACGGCGCTCGATCCGTTGTGTGTCGATCTGCAGATTCCGTCGACCCCGCGACTGAGCCGCACCGCCGCGGTGTGGCATCTATCGACGCCCATCAGCGGACGGCTGCGCGAGAAGTCAACAACCGCTTTGGATCTCGCACTCGCACTGCACCCGACCCCGGCGGTCGGCGGAGTGCCCGCCAAGGCGGCGGCTGAGTTGATCCGCGAGATCGAGGGCGACCGGGGGTTCTACGCGGGCGCCGTCGGCTGGTGTGACCAACGCGGCGACGGACGCTGGGTAGTCTCCATCCGGGGCGCGGTGCTGTCGGCCGACCGCCGCACCGCCGTCGCGCACGCGGGCGGCGGAATCGTCGCCGAGTCCGATCCCGACGCCGAAGTAGACGAGACCACAACGAAATTCACCACCATCCTGTCGGCCTTGGAGGCCCAACCATGATCATCCGGCGTGCCGAGCCTGGCGACGAGGTCGAGTTGACGGCGATGATTCACGAGCTCGCCGAGTTCGAGCGCGCAAGCGACGAATGCACGGTCACCGAATCAGACTTGCGCACGGCGCTTTTCGGCGACTCGCCGACGGTGCACGGCCACATCGCCGAGGAGGACGGGCAGGCCGCCGCCGGCGCGCTCTGGTTTCGTAACTTCTCGACGTGGGACGGCGTCGCGGGGATCTACCTGGAGGATCTGTTCGTCCGTCCGCAGTTCCGCCGTCGCGGGCTGGCCCGTGAGATGCTGGCCGCACTGGCCCGCGAGTGCGTCGACAACGGCTATACCCGGTTGTCGTGGGCGGTGCTCGACTGGAACGTGAACGCGATCGCGCTGTACGACGCCGTCGGCGGACACCAGATGAACGAGTGGATCACCTATCGGGTGTCGGGCCCGGAGCTGTCCGCGCTCGCCGCGCCGTCCGAATCCTGAGTGCTGAGCCACTGCACGGCCGACGGGCTGAACAACTGCACCAGCGTGACGAGGGCGACAACGGCGAGCCCGATGCCGTAGATCCACTGCCCCGAACCGACGGCGAGATACCACGCCACCGGCAGCAGCAGCAGCTGGGCGAACACGGCCACCCCACGCCCCCAGCGGCGGCCCGTCCACAACGCCCAGCCCGCCGCCAGCACCGCACCGCCGATGATCACGAAATAGGCGGCCGTGCCGAACAGGTTCAGCCCGGGTTCGTCGCCACCTCGGACACCGCTCACGACGT
Organism: uncultured Actinomycetota bacterium; assembly: GCA_963758825.1. GTDB lineage: Bacteria > Actinomycetota > Actinomycetes > Mycobacteriales > Mycobacteriaceae > Mycobacterium. Next base: position 370,176 of record CAVWWV010000002.1, read on the forward strand.
AGACGACGGCGGCCAGCACGCCCGCAATCCCCTCCAGCGCCACCAGAACGGCGGCCCGCCGAACAGTTGTCGGCGACCGCACCGTCACGGTGTGTGCTCCTGCGCGAGATACCGCACGGCGGCCGCGTAGCCCTCCGGACCCGCGCCCGCCACCACCATCTCGGCGACCGCCGACACGTACGAGTGGTGCCGGAACGGCTCTCTGCGATGGATGTTCGACAGGTGCACCTCGGCCACCGGCAGGTTCACCGCGCTCAACGCGTCGGCGATGGCAACCGAAGTGTGCGTCAGCGCACCGGGATTGATCACGATGCCGCAGCAGTCGTGGCGGGCATTGTGGATCTCGTCGATCAAGACGCCCTCGTGGTTGCTCTGCACCGCACGCAGGTCGTGCCCGTGTTCGGCGGCGGTCGCGGTCGCGAGCTTCTCGATGTCGGCGAGCGTGACGGTGCCGTATACCTCGGGTTCGCGGCTGCCGAGCAGGTTCAGGTTCGGCCCGTTGACGAGGAGCAGCCTGCGCCGATCTGTCACGTGCGTACGGTACCGATACGCGCGCCGCGCTGGGCGGCCAACCGCACCGGCGCGTTGTCGGCGCCATAGCCGTCGTACCGTCCGCGCCGCTGCACGAACTCGAAGAACACCGTCCCGACCGTGCGGGTGTAGAAGTGCACGAAGTCGCCGCCCGCATCCCTGTCGTAGAGCAGGTTCAGTTCGCGGTAGAGGTCGACGGTCGCGTCGTCGAGACCGAACCGGCCGGACAGGTAGTCGTAGTAGTTGTCCGGAACCGGTAGCAGCTGTGCACCGTTGGCCCGCGCCGTGCGGGCAAGCCCGACGACGTCGGAGCACGAAAATGCCACGTGCTGAGGCATATTGGCCTCGCCGAGGATGTGCGGCGCGACGTTCAGTATCAGCCGCACCGCATCGTCGGCGGTGCGCATCGACTGGCTGCGCACCAGCCCGTTGGGACCCGGCACCTCGGCCGGGGTGTCGGCCGAGAGACCGAACACGCTGGTGAAGAACAACACCGCGTCGTCCACGGTCTGCCAGGGCTGCGCCAGGTTGACGTGGTCGATGCCGCACACCGGTGTGGGCGCCGCCGCCAGGCCGTTCTCGAACTCGTCGACCCAGGCGGAGTCGCTGACCCAGTACATCTCGGTGCCGTCGGGCGCGACGGCGGCGCCAAGCGCCTGTTCTCTGGCATAGGTCCTGCGGTAGGCGACCGGCGCCATCAGTTCGGCCGCACGGCGTGAGGTGGCGACGGCGTCGGGCACCTGCAGACCGACGGCCGCGACGTGCGGAATCTGGTCGCGCGCCTGTTGTTCGTTGAGCACGACGCGGGCGTCGCCCGCCGACCACAGCGACACCGGCTTGGTGCGATGCCGACCACTCGGCGTGAAGCCGACCTGGGCCAGCAGCACCTCGACCTCGCTGGTGTCCTCGGCCTTGATTTCGACGAAGTCGAACCCGGTCGGCGCCTTGGTCTCGGTGAGGGTGGCCAGGTCGCGACGCCAGCCCTCGGGCGCGAGCGCGGCGGTTCTGTCCTGCAACCACAGCAGCGAGCGCAGGGCGTGCACGGCGGTGCGCTCGGGATCGGTCTGCCGGAAGGTGTCGTTGAACACCTCGAGCGACAGGGGCCCGTCGTAGCCGGTGGCCAGGACATGGGAGAGGAAGCCGGGAAGGTCGAAGGCGCCCTCACCGGGGAACAGCCGGTGGTGGCGGCTCCACGAGAGCACGTCCATGCTCAGCGCGGGCGCGTCGGCGAGTTGCAGGAAGAAGATCTTGTCGGCGGGGATGTCCTGGATCGCAGAGGGGTCGTGGCCGCGGGACAGCACGTGGAAACTGTCCAGGCAGACGCCGACGTTCGGGTGGTCGGCGAGGTCGGCGATGCGCCATGCGCGCCGGTAGTCGTCGACGAACCTGCCCCATGCCAGCGCCTCGAACGCGACCTTGATGTCGTATCGCGCGGCGAGGTCGCCGAGGCGACGCAGTTGGTCGGCCGACACCTCGTCGTCGTCCACGGTCGCGGTCGCCACGTTGCTGCACACCAGGACGAGGCCGATGCCGAGGCGCTGCGCGGTGGTGAACGTGGCGGCGGCGCGGCGCAGGTTCTCGGCGAACACCTCCTCGTCGACGCCCTCGATGTCGCGCAACGGTTGGTAGAGGTCCAGCGAGAGCCCGAGCCGGCTGCTCAGTGCCCGGATCTCCTCCGGGCTGTGGTCGTTGGCGATCAGGTCCGGTTCGAACAGCTCCACCCCGTCGAAGCCGGCGGCCGCGCAGGCGTGCAGCTTCTCGATGAGCGACCCGCTCAGCGAGACCGTGGCGATGGACGTCTTCATTGGGCTCAACCTTCCGTTCCGATTAATGTACGGAATGGTTAGTTACATCACAAGGCTACGCGGTAGGCTGCCGGTTGTGACCGCCGAGCCGCGTCCCGAGCCGTTGCGCGACGCCGTGCGCACGCGCTCCGAGCTGATCGAAGTCGCTACCGCCGTGTTCGCGGAGCAGGGCTACTCGGGCGCCCGCGTCGACGAGATCGCCGAGCGGACGCGAACCACCAAGCGGATGATCTACTACTACTTCGGCGGCAAGGAACAGCTGTACCTGGCGGTGCTGGAGAACGCCTACCGCGGCATCCGCGAGGCCGAGCAGCGATTGCAGGTCGACCATGTCGACCCGGTCGACGCCATCCGGGCGGTGGCCGAGATGACCTTCGACCACCACATCGCCCATCAGGACTTCATCCGGCTGGTGGCGATCGAGAACATCCACCGCGGCCAGTTCATCGCCCGCCTCGAGACGCTGCGCACGCTGGGTGCGCCGGCCACGTCGCTGCTGGGGCAGATCCTGGGCCAGGGCCGTGAGCTGGGCGTTTTCCGCGAGGACGTGGATGCGCTCGACGTGCACATCCTGATCAGCTCGTACTGCGTGTTCCAGGTGGCCAACCGGTACACCTTCGGCCACCTGTTCAACGTGGACTTCACCGAGCGCGACACCCACGCCCATCTGCGGCGGATGCTCGGCGACGTGGTCGTCGGCTGGCTGACGTCCAAGCATTAGAGCGCGACCCGGATCACAGTCAGCCCTTGACGCGGCCCGCGTCACTGTGTTGGACTTCACGTACGTACTAGTTAGTACATTACTGAGCGGAGTCCCATGACGCATCGCCCCTACCTCGTCGGGCTGGTCGGCACGGGCGTCGGCCCGTCGCTCACCCCGGCGCTGCACATGGCCGAGGCGAGCGCCCAGGGCCTGGACTACCTGTACCGGACCATCGACCTGACCGCGGCCGGCGTGGCACCCGAGCGCATCGGCGAGGTGCTCGACTGGGCCCGCGCCCTCGGTTTCGACGCGCTGAACGTCACCCATCCGTGCAAGCGCCTGGTGATCGAACACCTCGATGAGGTCGACGACGTGGCCGCCGAGCTCGGCGCGGTGAACACCGTGATCTTCGACGGGCCTCGTGCGGTCGGATACAACACCGACACGACAGGTTTCGCGCTCGGATTCACCGAGGGACTGCCCGGTGCGGCCACCGACAACGTGGTGCTGATCGGCGCGGGCGGTGCCGGTGCCGCCGTCGGCGACGCGCTGCTGCGCCTCGGCGCCGACCACCTCACCGTCGTCGACGTCGACGTCGAACGGGCCACCGCGCTCGCCAACGAACTCGCCGCCATGCGTCCCGAGGCCCGCGTCGATGCCTCGTCCCCGGAGAAGCTGGCCGTGCTGCTGCCCGCCAGCGACGGCGTCGTGCACTGCACGCCGACGGGCATGGCCGACCACCCCGGCATGCCGCTGGACCCCGACCTGCTGAACCCCGGCCTGTGGGTGGCCGACATCGTCTACCGGCCGCTGGACACCGAGCTCCTTGGCGCGGCACTCGCGGCGGGATGCCGCGTCTGCGACGGCGGCCACATGGCCGTGCATCAAGCCACCGAGGCATTCGCCTTGATTACCGGCATCACCCCCGATGCCGAACGCATGTCCCGTCACTTCCGCCGCCTCGTCGGCTGACCGAACAACCACCGAGAGAAGAAACAGGAGAATCATGAGCGGCATCGAGACCACCAAACCCGATGGCACAGAAGGTGATTCGCAACGGCGAACCCCCGGCCGTGCCGCGCTGGCCAGCTTCATGGGCAGCGCCGTCGAATACTACGACTTCTTCCTCTTCGGCACCGCAGCGGCGCTGATCTTCCCGAAGGTGTTCTTCCCGTCGGGCGACGAGGCGTCACAGGTGCTGTCGTTCGCGACGTTCGGTGTCGCGTACGTCGCACGTCCGGTCGGCGCCTTCGTCCTGGGCCATTTCGGCGATCGCATCGGCAGGCGCAACGTGTTGATGTTCACGCTCGTCTTGATGGGTGTGTCGACCTTCGCGATCGGCTGCCTGCCCACGTACGCCGCCGTCGGCTGGCTCGCGCCTGCGCTTCTGGTCCTCTGTCGGCTGTTGCAGGGCTTCTCTGCCGCGGGTGAGCAGGCAGGCGCCAGCTCGCTCACGCTCGAACACGCCCCCGATCACCGCCGCGCCTACTTCACGTCGTGGACGCTGACCGGCACGCAGGGCGGCCTGATCCTGGCCTCGCTGGTGATGATTCCGTTCGTGTCGCTGCCCGACGACGCCGAACTGTCGTGGGGTTGGCGAGTCCCGTTCTGGCTCAGTGCAATCGTCGTCGTGGTGGCCTTCTTCATTCGTCGGCGGCTACACGAAACACCCGAGTTCGACGAGGCGAAGGCCACCGGCGCGATCGCGCGGATGCCGCTCAAGCCGTTGCTGCAGAACCACTGGAAAGACGTGCTGCGGGTGTTCTTCTGCGCGTTCATCGCCGCTGTCTCGACAGTCATCACGACTCTGGCCATCGCCTACGGCAAGAAGGTCGGGCTGGATTCGGCCATCACCGTATGGCTGGTCGTGGTCGCCAACGTCTTCGCGCTGGGCACCCAACCGCTGTTCGGCATGCTCGCCGACAGGATCGGGCGCAAGCCGGTCTTCATCTACGGCGCGTTGTCGTCGGCGGCCATGTTGCCGTTCTACCTGCTGTCCATGAGCGGCGACAACACGGTGCTCACCTTCGCGCTGGCCGTCCTCACGTTCGCCTTCGGATACGGCGCCGCGAACGCGGTCTGGCCGTCCTTCTACGGCGAGATGTTCAGCACCCAGGTGCGGTTCTCCGGTATGGCGATCGGCACCCAGCTCGGCTTCCTGGTTGCCGGCTTCGCACCGTCGATCGTGACCGCGCTGGGCGGCGTCCGCGAGGGCGGCTGGGTCGTCATCAGCATCTTCACCGCGGTCGTCTGCGTCATCGCGACACTGTCCGCGCTGACCGCGCGGGAGACCAAGGACGTTCCCACCGCTCTGCTCGGACACAAGGTCGATTCGCAGAAGGTACTGGTGAACGGCTGACGATGATGACACCGATCGACACCAACCCCGACGCCGCATCGGCCAGCCAGGCGCAGATCAGCGACGAGATCGCGGCGATCGAGTCGGACTACCAACGCAGCGGGGTCGAGGAAACCCAACCGCGGTTGAACTACTCGCCCTACCGCAGCAGCCTGCTGCGTCACCCCACCAAGGATCTGCAGCATGCAGATCCCGAAGGGGTGGAGCTGTGGACGCCGTGCTTCGGCGAGCACGATGTCGCCGCGCAGGAATCGGATCTGACGGTGGGCCACGGTGGCGAGCCGATCGGCGAGCGCATGGTGGTGACGGGCCGCGTGGTCGACGGTGACGGCCGCCCGGTCCGCCGTCAGCTGGTCGAGATCTGGCAGGCCAATGCGAGCGGCCGCTACGCGCACAAGCGCGACCAGCATCCCGCTCCGCTTGATCCGAACTTCACCGGAGTGGGCCGATGCCTGACCGACGACGACGGCACCTACCGGTTCACGACGATCAAGCCCGGGCCGTACCCGTGGAAGAATCACCACAACGCGTGGCGGCCCGCGCACATCCACTTCTCGTTGTTCGGAACCGAATTCACGCAGAGGATGATCACCCAGATGTACTTCCCCGGCGACCCGCTGTTCGGCCTGGACCCGATCTACCAGTCCATCACCGACCAGAAGGCCCGCGACCGGCTCGTCGCGAGCTACGACCACGGCGTGACGACCCACGAGTGGGCCACCGGCTACCGATGGGACGTCGTGCTGACCGGCAGCCGCGAAACTCCCTTCGAGAGAAGCGAGCAGTCTTGATGAGCACGCTGACACCGACCCCCGGCCAGACCATCGGCCCCTTCTTCGGCTACGCGCTGCCGTTCGAGCGGTCCAACGAACTGGTTGCACCGGGATCCCCCGGTGCCATCCGACTGCACGGCACCGTCACCGACGGCGCGGGCGCACCCGTGCCCGATGCCCTGTTGGAGATCTGGCAGGCAGGCGCCGACGGCGCCGTCCCGTCGGCCACCGGATCGTTGAGGCGCGACGGCGCGACCTTCACCGGTTGGGGTCGGGCAGGCACCGATCCCGAGGGCAACTACAGCTTCACGACCGTCGAACCCGCTGCGACGAGCTCGGATTCGGCGCCGTTCTTCGCGGTGACGGTGTTCGGCCGGGGCCTGCTGAACCGGCTCTTCACCAGGGCCTACGTGCCGGGCGAGCGACTGGGCGCAGACCGGCTGCTTGGCTCGTTGCCCGCCGAGCGGCGACACACGCTGATTGCCGTGCGCGACGAGAACGGCCTGCGGTTCGACATCCGTCTGCAGGCGGGTACCGACGGCGTGCCCGAGACGGTGTTCCTGCGTTACCCGGGCCACCGGGCATGACCGATCTGTTCTGGCCGGGAGATCACAGGGCCGCCGACGTGATGAGCGACTCGGCGCTGTTTTCCGCGATGGTCGATGTCGAAACTGCTTGGCTTGCAGCACTTGTCGAGTCAGGGGTGGCACCGGCAGCCGCGCGAGCCGACCTGGCCGCGGTGGTGTCCGCGGATGATATCGAGGCGATCGCCGCGGGCGCAGAGGCCGACGGCACCCCTGTGCTGGGGCTTGTCGCGCTGTTGCGGGACCGGACGGGTGGGGAAACCGGCACGTGGTTGCACCGCGGACTGACCAGCCAGGACGTCGTCGACACCGCGTTGATGCTGTGCCTGCGCGACGGGATGTCAAAAATTCGAGGCGAACTCGCCGCGCAGGTGCGCTCGTTGGCCACATTGGTCGAGGCGAACCAGCACACGCCGATGCTCGCCCGCACACTGACGCAGGCGGCGCTGCCGAGCACCATCGGAGCGAGGATGGCCAACTGGCTCTCGGGCGTGCTCGACGCCGCCGATATCCTTGCCGCCGTGGCTCCCCTGCCCGTGCAGGCCGGTGGTGCGGCCGGAACACTCGCCGCCGCAACCGAACTGACCGGTTCGCCCGATGCCGCACTCAGCCTGCGCGACGCGTTCGCGTCCGCCGTCGGTCTCACGGCCGCCACCCCCTGGCACACCACGCGGTCGGTCATCACCAGGGCAGGCGATGCGATGGTCAGCTGCTGCGACGCGTGGGGCCACATCGCCAACGACGTGGCGACCGGCAGCAGGACCGAGATCGCCGAGATGACCGAGGGCGCAGCGGGTCGCTCGTCAACGATGCCGCACAAGGCGAACCCCGTGCTGTCCATCCTGATTCGGCGCGCCGCTCTCACCGCGCCTGCGCTCGGCGCGACGCTGCACACGGCGTCGGCGGCCGCAGTGGACGAGCGCTCCGACGGCGGCTGGCACGCCGAATGGGCCACCCTGCGCACCCTGACGCGGCGCACCGTGGTGGCGGCCGCCGAGACGACGGAACTGATCGCCGCCCTCGAGGTCGACGCCGAGCGCGCACAGGCCAACCTGTCCGCGGCGGAGCACGTACTCGCCGAACAGCAGACGATGGCCGAGTTGGCGGGCCGGCCGCCGCGATCCGGCTACCTCGGGGCGATCGACCACCTCGTCGACGCCGTTCTCCAACGCGCCCGCCATCACCTCAAGGCGGTCACATGACCACGCCACGCATTGTCGGCACCGACTTCGGTGGCCCCGCAGGCGCGGGGCTGCTGCTGCTCGGGCCATCCCTTGGCACATCGGCCGCGACCCTGTGGAAACCAGTCGCCGAACGCCTTGCCGAGCGCGCTCGCGTAGTGGCCTGGGACCTGCCCGGGCACGGCCGAAGCCCGGCATCCGGTCCGTTTCGCATGCCGGAGCTGGCCGCCGCCGTGCTGGCGCTCGCCGACGACATCGCACCGGGCCAGAGGTTCTCCTACGCAGGCGATTCCGTCGGCGGCGCGGTCGGGCTACAGCTGCTGTTGGACGCGCCCGAACGCGTGACGTCGGCTGCGCTGCTGTGCACCGGCGCGGTCATCGGGGATCCCGAGCTGTGGCGTGTTCGCGCAGCGACCGTGCGGGAATCGGGGACCGAGTCGGTGGTCCTGTTGTCCGCCGAGCGCTGGTTTGCGGCCGGGTTCGCAGACCGTCGAGCCCGCCGTCGCCGCGGCCCTCCTCGACGCGCTGCGTGACACGAACGCCGAGTGCTACGCGCTGGTATGCGAGGCACTGGCCGTGTTCGACGTCGTCGACAGGCTGCCGCAGATCACTACGCCGGTGTTGGCGATCGCGGGCGCCCAGGACATCCCGACGCCGCCGGAAGGGTTGGCGCAGATCGCATCCGGGGTCAGGGACGGGCGGCTGATCGTGCTGGACGGTGTCGGACACCTCGCCCCTGCCGAAGCTCCCGACCGGGTGGCCGACCTCATCGCGGGCCAGCTGACGCGCAATCAGTCGGATCACCTGTACGAGGCAGGCATGGCGGTGCGCCGCGAGGTGCTCGGCGACAGCCACGTGGACCGCGCCGTCGCGGCGACCAACGAGTTCACCGCCGACTTCCAGGAACTGATCACCCGGTACGCATGGGGATCCATCTGGACGCGGCCAGGACTCGACCGGCGCAGCCGGTCATTGATCACCCTCACCGCACTTGTGGCGCGCGGGCACCACGAAGAGCTGGCGATGCACGTGCGAGCGGCCCGCCGCAACGGTGTGACCACCGACGAGATCAAGGAGCTGTTGTTGCAAACCGCCATCTATTGCGGTGTGCCGGATGCCAATTCCGCATTCCGCATCGCGAACAAGGTGCTGACGGAATACGACTCGACGGAGGAGAACCGGTGAGCCGCACAGCGATCTGCGATGACGCCGCCGAAGCGGTCGCCGGAATCGCCGACGGCGCAACGGTTCTGGTCGGCGGATTCGGCATGGCGGGCATGCCCACCCGTCTGATCGACGCGCTCATCGACCAGGGCGCGACCGACCTGACAATCGTCAGCAACAACGCAGGCAATGGCGACACCGGCCTTGCCGCGCTGCTCGCAGCAGGACGGGTGCGCAAGGTCATCTGCTCGTTCCCGCGTCAGTCCGATTCCTATGTTTTCGACGGGCTCTACCGTGCGGACAAGATCGCCCTCGAGGTCGTGCCGCAGGGAAACCTGGCCGAACGGATGCGCGCGGCAGGCGCGGGCATCGGCGCGTTCTTCTGTCCCACCGGTGTCGGCACACCCCTGGCCGACGGCAAGGAGGCCCGCACCATCGACGGCAGGGACTACGTGCTGGAATACCCGATCCGCGGCGACGTCGCGTTGATCGGCGCGCATATCGGCGACCGGGCCGGAAACCTGGTGTACCGCAAGACCGCTCGCAACTTCGGACCCGTGATGGCCACCGCCGCGAGGCTCACCATCGCCGAGGTGTCGCGGGTCGTCGACGTCGGCGACATCGATCCGGAAACCGTCGTCACACCCGGCATCTACGTCGACCGCATCCTCGAGGTGAAGCCATGACCGCCACCACCGGCCATCGGACCGTCGAGCACCTCGACCGCGGCCCGCTCGACCGAAACGAGTTGGCCGCCGTCATCGCACGCGACATTCCGGCCGGCTCATATGTCAACCTGGGGATCGGCCAACCCACCCTGGTCGCCGACCACCTGGCACCCGAGGCGGGCGTGGTGCTGCACACCGAGAACGGCATGCTCGGCATGGGCGGCGCGGCCTCCGGCGACGACGTCGACCCCGACCTGATCAACGCGGGCAAGGTGCCGGTCACCGAACCGCCGGGGGCGTCCTACTTTCATCACGCCGACTCGTTCGCGATGATGCGCGGCGGCCACCTCGACGTGTGCGTGCTCGGCGCGTTCCAGGTCAGCAGGGACGGCGATCTGGCCAACTGGCACACCGGCGCACCCGATGCCATCCCCGCCGTCGGCGGCGCGATGGACCTGGCCATCGGGGCCAAGAGCGTCTTCGTGATGATGAACCTCTTCGCCAAGGACGGCTCCGCAAAGATCGTGCCGACCTGCACCTATCCCCTGACCGGGCTGCGCTGCGTGCGGCGCGTCTACACCGAGCACGCCGTCTTCGACATCGACTCCGATGCCGTACGTGTCAGGGACACCTTCGGCATCTCGGTCGCCGATCTGCGTGCGCGGATGGCCATCGAGCTGAGCTGAACCGACAGGCCGCTCCCGCCGGATAGGCTCTTGGCTCGTGCGCGCCGTGCTGATCGTCAACCCGAATGCGACGTCGACCACGGCCGCCGGTCGCGACCTGCTCGCCCACGCGCTGGAGAGCCGGGTCAAGCTGACCATCGCCCACACCGACAGCCGCGGCCACGCCATCGACATCGCCCGTGACGCGGCACGTGACGGCATCGACCTGCTGATCGTGCACGGCGGCGACGGAACCGTGAACGAGGTCGTCAACGGCATCCTCGGGGACTGCGGCCGCAGCCCGCACCCCGACGCGCCCGCTGTCGGCGTGGTGCCCGGCGGTTCGGCGAACGTGTTCGCCCGCGCGCTCGGCATCAGTCCCGACCCGATCGCGGCCACCAACCAGCTGATCGACCTGCTCGGCGCGCACAAGCGAACCAAGTCATGGCGCCGCATCGGCCTGATGGACTGCGGCGAGCGCTGGGGGGTCTTCACCGCGGGCCTCGGCGTGGACGGCGACGTGGTGGCGGCCGTCGAGGCGCAGCGGGACAAGGGCCGCAACGTCACCGCGTCGCGCTACATCCGGGTCGCAACACGCGAAATGCTGGCCCATGCCCGCAGGGAACCCTCGCTGACGCTGCACCTGCCGGACCGTGACCCGGTGGCGGGCGTGCACTTCGCGTTCGTGTCCAACTCCAGCCCGTGGACCTATGCCAACACCAGGCCGGTGTGGACGAACCCGAACACCACATTCGAGACCGGCCTCGGCGTTTTCGCGACGACCAGCATGAATGTCTGGGCCAACCTGTGGCTGGTCCGGCAGATGCTGTCGAAGAAGCCCAAGATCCGCGCCAAGCACCTGATCCGCGACGACGACCTCGCGTGGGTCAGGGTGACCAGTGACATCCCGGTGGCCTGCCAGATCGACGGGGATTACCTCGGAGTGCGCCAAGACATGACGTTCCGGGCGGTGCCGGAGGCTCTCGGCGTGGTCGCGCCGCCAGTGATACGCCTCTGATCTGCACAAATACCAGCGGGGCTGCGCATCGAGCGCGCAAGTGGGTTGAGTGTAGTACAAACGAGTGAGGCGATTGCGAACAGATTGCCTTAGTGAGATACCCCACGAGTTACCGAACGGTATTGACACCTGTTCAGCGTGTGGGAGCATCGAAGTAAGCAACAGTGCAGAAACAATTTGTTCGCGCGCGTTAACAGCCGAAAAAAAGCTCGTGCGCCCCGCTGCGCACATAGTGAGGAGAGTTGAACCATGGATTGGCGCCACAAGGCGGTCTGTCGCGACGAGGATCCGGAACTGTTCTTCCCGGTGGGAAACAGTGGCCCGGCACTTGCCCAGATTGCTGACGCGAAGCTCGTGTGCAACCGCTGCCCGGTCACGACCGAGTGCCTGACCTGGGCATTGGACTCCGGCCAGGATGCAGGCGTGTGGGGCGGAATGAGCGAGGACGAGCGTCGCGCACTCAAGCGACGCAACGCCCGCACAAAGGCCCGCACCGGCGTCTAGCGTCACCGAAATCCCACGGAAGCGGCCCCGGCGAAATGTCGGGGCCGTAACTGTGTGAAATTGAAATTGTCCATTTTGCGCAACGTTAGCCATTTCGCGTAAACGACGCCTCTACTGTGCCAGTCGCGCCCGCCTGCCGATCGGAACGCGCAGCACCACGTCGGTGCCCCCGGCGGGCGAGGCATGCATCCCCAGCGACCCGTCGAGTTCGGCCGACACCAGCGTCCGGACGATCTGCAGGCCCAGCCGGTCGGCCTTCTCCAGACTGAAGCCCTCAGGCAGGCCGCGTCCGTCGTCGTGCACGACGACGTCGAGCCAGCGCGCTGACCGCTCCGCATGGATGGTCACTTCGCCGGCCTCGGCCGTGCCGTCGAAGGCATGCTCGATGGCGTTCTGCACCAGCTCCGTTATCACCATCACCAAGGCGGTCGCGCGGTCCGCGTCGAGCACCCCGAAGTCGCCCGTCTTGCTGATGCGGATCGGAGTGTCAACGGTGGCAACGTCATTCATCATCGGCAGGATCCGGTCCACCACACCGTCGAGGTTGACCTCCTCGTCGACCGACATCGACAGCGCATCGTGCACCAGCGCAATCGACGACACCCGACGCACCGACTCGATAAGGGCCTCCCTTCCCTCGGCGTTGTTGGTGCGCCTGGCTTGAAGCCGCAGCAGCGACGCGACGGTCTGCAGGTTGTTCTTCACGCGGTGGTGGATCTCGCGGATCGTGGCGTCCTTGGACAAAGCGCACGGTCGCGACGCTTGATCTCGGTGACGTCGCGGATGAGCATCGCCGCTCCCACCGCTTCGGCGTGCACCACCAGTGGCATGGTGCGCAGTAGGACGGCCGCACCGCCCGCGTCGACCTCCATCCGCATGCTGGAACCGCCGACCAGTGAGTCGCGCACGTGGTCGGCCATTTCCTGCGCCTCGAACGGGTCGGAGATCAGCGGCCTGGTCACCGCCACCAGGTTCTGCCCCTCGAGTTCGGCGGTCAGGCCCATGCGGTGATACGCCGACAGCGCGTTCGGGCTGGCGAACACCACCACACCCGACACGTCCAGCCGGATGAACCCGTCACCGACGCGAGGGCTGGACCGCGAGATGGACAGGTCGCCGACGTTGGGAAAGGTGCCTTCGGAGAGCATGTGCAGCAGGTCGCCCGCGCAGTCGAGATAGGCCCGCTCCAGCGGACTCGCCTTGCGTGCGGCGAAGGCGGTCTGGTGAGTCAGAACCGCAACGATGTGATTGTCGTGGCGAATCGGCACCGCCTCGATCGAGATGCTGTCGGCGTCCACTGAATCAAGTTGTCCCCCTTCGCTTTCGCGTCCGATCGTGCCCGATTTGAAGGCCGCGGTGACCAACGGCATCTCGCCGGGTCCGGCCAGAGTCCCGACGGCGTCGGCCAGCAGCACGGTGGGTGCGGTGTTGGGCCGGCACTGCGCCACGCAAACCAGGGCGCCGTCGTCGCGGCGCACCCACATCAGATAGTCGGCGAAGGACAGGTCCGCCAGCAGCTGCCACTCCCCGACCACGGCGTGCAGATGATCGACGGCGTTGCCGGGCAGCATCGTGTGCTCGGCGAGCAGATCACCGAGGGTGGACATCGGGGCTCGAGAGGAGGACCAGCGCTAGCTGATCACTGCGATGAGGTCGCCGGCCTGGATGACGTCGCCAACGGACACGCTCACCTTGCTGACCGTCCCGGCCACCTCGGCGATCACCGGGATCTCCATCTTCATCGACTCCAGCAGCACCAGGGTGTCGCCCTCACCGATCTGATCGCCCTCGTTCACCACGACCTCGAGCACACTGGCCACGATCTCGGCGCGAACATCCTCGGCCATCTTCACCCCATTCACATCGGCTGCCTGCCGCTCTATCGAACCACAACCACATGGGGGCAGCGTGCTCACCGGCTCATGAGAGAATGGATCAAACGTGCCCGCAGGATGCGGACGCACACTTCCCCTGATCACACGGAGGTAGCACCATGGCCAAGCGTGGCCGCAAGAAGCGTGACCGTAAGCATTCGAAGGCCAACCACGGCAAGCGGCCCAACGCCGGCTCGAAGTCGGTGCGCTAGCCGCGGGTGATCGTGGTGCGGCTGATCTGGATCTGCAGCCGCGCACGCAGGCCCTCGGGAGCCTTCTCACCGCTGCATTTGGTGGCGATCAGCCGCTTGACACGCTCCTCGACGCCGTAGTGCCGTAGGCATGCCGGGCACTCCTCGAGGTGGTGCTTGAGCTTGTCGCGGCTTTCTGCGGTGCATTCGCCGTCGAGCAGCGTCCACACCTCGGCGATCACCGCTGCACACTCGGGGTGCTCGGGATCTACCGGGCCTACTGGTGGGGACCAGCGCGCTTCGTCGTCACGGATTACTCATGACGACACCTCCTCGGGGGTGTCGAGCTGTCCCCGAATGAAACCACGTTCCTTGGCCACATCGGCCAGCAACTCGCGCAGTTGGCGCCTGCCCCGGTGCAACCGGGACATCACCGTGCCGATGGGCGTGTCCATGATCTCGGCGATCTCCTTGTACGGGAAGCCTTCGACGTCGGCGTAGTACACCGCCATCCGGAAATCCTCGGGCAGCGCCTGCAGGGCTTCCTTGATCTCGCTGTCCGGCAGTAACTCCAGCGCCTCGACCTCGGCCGACCGCAATCCGGTCGAGGTGTGTTCGGCGTTGGCCGCCAACTGCCAGTCGGTGATCTCCTCGGTCGGATACTCCGCGGGCTGGCGCTGCTTCTTGCGATAGCTGTTGATGTAGGTGTTGGTCAGGATGCGGTACAGCCAGGCCTTCAGATTCGTTCCCTCGCGGAACGACCGGAAGCCGGCGTACGCCTTGACCATGGTTTCCTGCAGCAGGTCCTCGGCGTCGGCCGGGTTGCGCGTCATCCGAAGCGCACCGCCGTAGAGCTGGTCGAGCAGCGGAATCGCGTCGCGCTCGAATCGCGCGGTCAGCTCGGCGTCGCTCTCTTCGGCTCTCACGGGCGCCGACGTCTCCGGCGCTGAGTCTTGCCCCGAAGCGTCGATGTCGGTCATCTTGGGGAACACCGTCCCTTCCGTCGAGGCGCCGCCAATCACGTCGAGTAACTGCACCTGACGCACTGGGCCGTCTATGGCCAAGGTTGGCACCTGAGTACCCCCTTCGTTGATCCTAGAGGTTGAGGTCGACATCTTTTCTTCGCTGGCATGGCTGTAGGCCGTCACCACCCTCATCAACAGCACCGATGGCCACACTTGTTCCCCGTCCCACCGGCACCGGCGGCCTGCGCGCCGGTTCTAGGCTGGTTCCGTGGCGCGTGCGGCTACCCCTGCGATCAAGGCCCTCCTGGCCGCGGAGATTCCCCACGAGGTGCTGCGATACCAGCACGACCCGGACAACGAGTCGTTCGGTGACGAGGCCGTCAACCAGCTCGCGGGGGTGGGCGGTGTCGACCCGCAGCAGGTCTTCAAGACGCTGGTCGTCGCGTTGCCGAAGAATCGGCTGGCCGTCGCGGTGCTGCCGGTGCCGTTCCAGCTGTCCCTGAAAGCCGCCGCCGCGGCGCTCGGCGTTGCCAAGGCCACCATGGCCGACCGGGCGGCAGCCGAGCGGTCGTCGGGCTATGTGATCGGCGGGATATCCCCGTTGGGCCAGCGCAAGCGCCTGCCGACCGTGGTCGACCGCTCTGCGTTGCGGTGGGACCGGGTGCTGTGCAGCGCAGGCAAGCGCGGCTGGGATGTGGCCGTGGCCCCGCAGGACCTGATCCGGCTCACCAACGCGGTGACCGCCGACATCCGCGCGGACTGACCTCCGCCAATCGACATTCCAGCAGAAGAAGTGCGAGTGAGGCCCTGCTGGAATGTCGTTTCGCGGCGAATAAGGTGGCCCCATGACGCTTGCCGGCAAAACCATGTTCATCTCCGGTGCCAGCCGCGGTATCGGGCTCGCGATCGCCAAGAAGGCGGCCGCCGACGGCGCCAACATCGCGCTGGTCGCCAAGACCGCCGAGCCGCACCCCAAGCTGGACGGCACCGTGTTCACCGCGGCCAAGGAGATCGAGGAGGCAGGCGGGCAGGCGCTGCCGATCGTCGGCGACATCCGCGACGGCGACTCGGTGGCCGAGGCGGTGGCCAAGGCCGTCGAACAGTTCGGCGGCATCGACATCTGCGTGAACAACGCCTCGGCGATCAACCTCGGTTCGACGACCGAGGTGCCGTTGAAGCGGTTCGATCTGATGAACGGCATCCAGGTGCGGGGCACCTATGCGGTGTGCCAGGCGTGCATCCCGCACATGAAGGGCAGGGACAACCCGCACATCCTGACGTTGTCGCCGCCGATCCGGCTGGAGCCCGAGTGGCTGAAGCCCACCGCCTACATGATGGCCAAGTACGGAATGTCGTTGTGCGCCTTGGCCTTGGCCGAGGAGCTGCGCAGTGAGGGAATCGCGTCGAACACGCTGTGGCCGCGCACTCTTGTGGCGACCGCGGCGGTGCAGAACCTGCTCGGCGGCGACGAGGCGATGGGTCGGGCCCGCAAGCCAGCCGTCTACGCCGACGCGGCCTACGCGGTCCTCAACAAGCCGTCCCGCGAGTACACCGGCAACGCGCTGCTGTGCGAGGACGTGCTTCTGGAGTCGGGCGTCACCGACCTGTCGGTGTACGACTGCGTGCCCGGCTCAGACCTGGGCGTCGACCTGTGGGTCGACACCCCGAATCCGCCTGGGTACCAAGGGCCCTAACCACACGGGTTCGCAACGGTGCCGCACACCGCTCCGTTGCTGGAGCCGGAGCCCGACGACGACCCAGACGACGAGCCGCTCGACGACCCAGACGACGAGCCGCTCGACGACCCATTCGACGACCCGCTGCTCGTCGACCCGCTGCTCGTCGACCCACTGCTCGTCGACCCACTGCTCGTCGACCCACTGCTCGTCGACCCGCTGCTCGTCGAGCCGCTGTTCGTGGTCCCCGTATTCGTCGTACCCGTGGTCGTGGTCCCAGTCGTGGTCCCAGTCGTGGTCCCAGTCGTCGTCGTGCCCGTCGTCGTGGTCGTACCCGTCGTCGTCGTACCCGTCGTCGTCGTACCCGTCGTCGTGGTCCCCGTCGTCGTGGTCCCCGTCGTCGTCGTACCCGTCGTGGTTGTGCCGGTCGTGGTCGTCCCCGTCGTCGTGGTCCCCGTCGTGGTTGTGCCGGTCGTGGTCGCGTCCGTCGCTCCGGTGGTGGTGCCCGTCGTCGTGGTGCCAGTCGTCGCGGCGGGAGGGGGCCCGGTCGTCGCGCCGGGAGGAGGCCCGGTCGTGGTGCCCGTGTTGGGGACGGGGACGCCGCGCCCGTTGTTGGTGTTGTTAGGGCGACCGCTGTTGGAGGGCCCCTTGAAGGTTGGTGCCTGCTGCACCACCTTCGGCGCCGGCTGCTGCACCACTGTCTGCGGCGGCGCTTGTTGGACGATGGTCTGTGGCGGTTGCTGCACCACCACCTGCGGCGCCTGCTGTGGCGCCACCGTCTGCTGTGCCGGTTGCGGAGCCTGTTCCTGCTGGCTGGAACCGGTCAACGTGTAGGCCAGTCCGCCGCCGAGCAGGGCAACAACGACAACCCCGCCCGCGATGGCAAGCGTGCCGAACGGCATCTTGGTACCGGTCGGCGCGGGCGCGGGTTGTTGCGCGTACTGCGGCTGTTGGTATTGGGGTTGCTCGTACTGCGGGATACTGCGGCTGCTGATACTGCGGTTGGTCGTACTGCGGATATTGCTGATAGCTGCCCGCGCCGTAATCCTGTGGAGGCTGCCCTCCGGCCTGTTCCTCCTGCGACCACGCCAAGCTTTCGGCCTGTTGGTCAGAGAAATTCGACGCCTTGACTCGCGCCGTGGGCGCGCCGAGGTTCTGCGTGCGGTGGCCCAGATTCTGGGTACGGCCCATCTCGGTCGGTTCGTCCTGGTTGCCGCCACCGTGTGGGGGTCTGGGTCGTGTCATTGATCTTCCTTGCTCAGTCCGTTGCCGCAGGTGGCGCCGATGCGGTCGTGCAGTGGGCATGACGCACGGCGGGACACCCCCGACTCAATGAGCCAATCAAAAAAAGCCGGCTCGAGATATCGGGTGTTTCCCTGAGTTTTCGGCTATTTCCGCTTGCCCGGCGGTCCCGAAAACTGCCACTTGCTGTCAGCACGGTGGCTTCGCAGGGTGGCAGAGCGTACCGGTTGTCGACCCGTCCGTCGCCGTGGTCCCCGAGCCGTTGCTGGCGCCAGTGGTTGTCGTCTCACCGTTCGATTGGCCAGTGCTGCCGGTCGTCGTGCCTGTGGTCCCTGCAGTCGTCGTACCCGTCGTGGTCGTCCCGGTCGTGGTCGGTTCCACGGTCGTGGTCGTGCCCGTCGTGGTCGTGCCCGTCGTCGTCGTGCCCGTCGTCGTCGTGCCCGTCGTCGTCGTGCCCGTCGTCGTCGTACCCGTGGTCGTCGCGCCATCCGTCGTCGTGCCCGTGGTCGTCGCGCCATCCGTCGTCGTCGTGCCCGTCGTCGTGGTCCCAGCAGTCGTCGTACCGGTCGAAGCACCCGTCGTCGTATCAGGGATGACGCCGGTGGTGCGCCCTGTCGTCGAGCCCGTCGTAGTACGGCCCTGGTTTGATCCGTTCGTCGAGCGGCCGGTCGTCGATCCCGTGTTCGGCGGCGGAGCCGGGACAGTCACCACACTCGGCGCCTGCTGTATCACCGTCTGCGGCACCTGCTGCGGCAGAACGGTCTGCGGTGCCTGTTGCGGGGCCTCCTGCTCGCTGGAACCGGTCAGCGTGTACGCGAGGCCGCCGCCGAGCAGAGCCACGACGACCGCCGCGCCGACCGCAAGTGCTCCCATTGGCAACTTGCGAGGCGGCGCGGCGGGAATGGGTTGCTGTCCGTATTGCGGTTGCAGATATTGCGGCGCGCCGTATTGCGGCTGCGGTTGCAGGTATTGCTGCTGGTACGGGTCGGCGCCGTACGGCGGCGGCTGTTCACCCATGTAGGGCGCAGGTTGCCCCGCTGCTGGGTCCTCGTGTGACCACGCGTAATCGGGTGCCTGCTGGGTAGCGAAATCCGATGCGCCGGCCCGCATCGTCTGGTCTCCGAGGTTCTGTGTGCGATCGCCGAGATTATGCGCGCGGCCCATCTGGGTCGGATCGTCCGGGTTGCCACCGTATGGGGGCCGTCGTCCTGTCATTTCGTCGTTCCTCGCTGAGTCACTCATCGCCGCGTCTGGCCGCTGATGCCCTGCAGCGCATGCCACGCGATGGTGCTGTCCCCGACACTGTCAGCTAATCAAACATCGCCGGGTCGAGATATACAGGGTTTCCCTATATTTCGGCTCACCCATGAGCTGGTTGACTGAATCGCGCCCGAGGTCGAATTATCATTCATCTGCTCTCAAGCAAACACTTCATGCAGGCAGGCGAGATGCCGGAAATACCGCAGCGCGTCAGAGAAACCGCGACCAGCGCGATGATCGCCGTGATTCTGGTGGTCGTCGTGTTGTTCAACCTGCCCGCGAGTGCCATCACCCGTGCGGCGTCACCCGTCGTCAATGCGATCGCGCTGCCGCTCGGACTGGACCAGAAATGGTCGGTGTTCGCGCCGACGCCACCGACGCGCCAGGACACAGTCGAGGTCAACATCGTGACGGCCAGCGGTGCCGTGAAAACCTGGATGGTGCCACGGGCCAACCGGGTGTTAGGCGTGCCGACGTCACATCGCTGGCGCAAGTTCAAAGAGGCCCTTGTCACCAGCCAAGACGTCCGCGCGGATTTCGTTCACTGGGTGGTTCGCAGGCTGAACACTCCTGATGACCCCGCCACCTATGTCGAGATGGTGCTGCGAACGGAAGACATGCCTGTGCCGGGAGGTGACGAGCCCCGCGCGAAGACGGTGCAGATCTTGTACCAGGAAGATCTGGCTGGTTCCCGATGAAGGAGCTCAGCACGACGGTCAAGCGCGGGCTGGCGTTCGCAGGCAGTCGGTGGCAGTCGTTCTGGTTTCAGCCGCAGGAGATGTACACGCTGGGATTGGTGCGCATCGGGTTCAGCGCGCTGGTGATCGTATGGACGCTGTGGCTGATACCCGTTCGCACGAGCATGCTCGGCCCCGACGGCGTCACACCGAAGCAGCCGTCCATCCCGGATACCTGGGGCTTGTTCGCGGTCTGGAACAGCGACGGAGCCATCCTGATCGGGATCGCGGTTCTGTTCGTGGCGGCCATCGCGCTGCTGGTGGGGTGGCACAGCAGGATCGCGGCCGTCATTGTGTTCGTCCTCGTCCTGTCCCTCGAGCGCCGCAGCCCATGGATGTTCAACTCCGGCGATGCCCTCGTCAGGATCGAGGCGTTCCTGATCGCGATCGCACCATCGGGTTCCGCATTGTCGCTCGATCAGCGGCGTCGCGGCGGAGTGTTCTGGTCGGCTCAGTCACGACCGAACTGGCCGATCCGGCTCATGCAGGTGCAACTGTCGATCGTCTATCTCTTTGCGGTGCAGTCGAAATTGGCCGGCCAGCCGTGGCTAAACGGCACCGCGGTGTCCTATGTGTTGCGCATCGAGGACATGAAACGCGTTCCGGTGCCGGCGTGGTTGGCGGGTAACGCATTGGTGATGAACGCGGCGACATGGAGTGTCCTCGCCATCGAGTTGTCGGTCGGAATCCTGGTGTGGTTACCCCGCTTTCGACCGTGGGTGCTGGCCGCCGGCGTGCTGATGCACACGATGATCGATCTGAGCATCCAGATCGGCATCTTCAGCTACGCGACGTTGGTGCTGTACCTCGTGTGGGTTTCGCCCCAGACGGTGAAAAGCCTGCCGGACAGGCTCAGCCGCCGGCCCTCGGTACGTGACGGCCCCTAGTCGAATTCGATGATGCCGCGGATGTTCCGACCCTCGCGCATGTCGGTGAAGGCGTCGTTGATCTGGTCGAGCCGGTAGCGGTTCGTGATCAGCTCGTCGAGTTTGAGATTGCCGTTGCGGTACAGCGATAACAACATCGGCATGCTGGCGCGGGGGTTCATCCCGCCGTACAGCAGGCCCTTGAGCGTCTTGCTGGACTGGATGAAGTCGATGAGAACCAGCGGCACGATGTTCACGTCGATCTTCGGAATCGCGGTCATCAAACAGGTACCGCCCTTACGCGTCAGCATCATCGCAGGCGCCAGCAGTTCGGCGGGAAGCACGCTCGGCGTCAACACCACCCGGTCGGCCATCACTCCCGCGGTCATCTCCTGCACCATCGGGATGGCCTCCTCCGCCGAAGCGGCCGTCTCGGTGGCGCCGAAGAATTTGGCCGAATCTCGCTTGAATTCAACAGGATCCACGGCGACGACGGCTCTTGCACCGGCCGCGCGGGCACCCTGCACCGCATTGATTCCCACTCCGCCGGTGCCGATGATCACGACC
The DNA here is from genome assembly GCA_963758825.1 of uncultured Actinomycetota bacterium. Lineage (GTDB taxonomy): Bacteria > Actinomycetota > Actinomycetes > Mycobacteriales > Mycobacteriaceae > Mycobacterium. Next base: position 391,509 of record CAVWWV010000002.1, read on the forward strand.
GTGTCGCCTGGTTGCGTCCCGACCCCGACCGTCGCCGATCCCCAGCCCGTCGTCACGCCGCACGACACCAGCGAGGCGGCCTCGAACGGAATCGAATCGTCGATCTTGATGACCGATTCCTCTGCAAGAACCGCATACTCGGCGAACGTGCCGAGTTGTGTCATCGCGGTCAGGTCCTCGCTGCCGAGGTGACGACGCGCGGTGCCGTCCGTGACCATATTCTTGTCGAGGATCATGGCGCCGTTGTCGCACAGATACGTCATGCCCGACACGCACCACCGGCACCTCCCGCAGGCCGGAATGAACGAGAACGAGACACGGTCGCCCGGCCGCAGCGACCGGACACCCGGACCGACTTCCTCGACGACGCCTGCGCCTTCGTGGCCGCCGAGCATCGGAAACAAGTCCGGAACGGTGCCGCCCATCGCCTCGATCATCGCGCCGAGCGACTCGGACATGACGCCGTCGCCGCTCGAGTAGTGATCATCGGAGTGACAGATTCCGGCCACCGCCATCTTCACCAGCACCTCGCCCTCCCGGGGCGGGTCCAGCGTGATCTCCTGAACCTCCCAGTCACCGCCGATGCCCCGCATCACCGCGCCTTGACACTTCATCGCGAACCTCCCTTCGGCGTGATGCCGAATCGTCGCGTTCCGCGTGCCGCGAATCCTCTGATCACCGCCATCGTCGCCCGATACGTACCTCGCTTGTAGGGGAACCACAACAGTTCCCGGGATTGGGTTGCGATGCGGGGGGCCGTAATCGCCTGTGTGCGGCAATATTTCAGTAGCCCGTACGCGGCGCCGTTACGCGCGCCGATCCCGGAGTGCTTCCACCCTCCCATCGGAAGCGCGAAGCTGAATCCGTTGGCCATCGCGTCGTTGACGTTCACCGCGCCCGCTTCGAGCCGACGCGCCACCCGTTCCCCACGCGCCACGTCCTTCGTCCACACCGTCGCCGACAGTCCGTAGTCAGAGTCGTTGGCCAGCCGAATCGCCTCTTCCTCGTCGGCCACCTTGACCACCGGCAGAGTCGGCCCGAAGGTTTCCTCCGTCATGCAGGTCATCGACTGGTCGACATCCACGAGCACGGTGGGCTCAAAGAAGGTGCCCGCCGTGCCGGGCTTACCCCCCGTGGTGACCCGCGCGCCCGCGGCGACTGCCTCGTCGACGTGGCGCGCCACCTTGTCGCGCTGGACCGCGGTGGCCATGGCGCCGACATCAACGCGGAAGCGATGGTCGTCGTCACCCTGCCGCAGCCGGCTGACCTTGTCGGTGAGCTTGGCGACGAACTCGTCGTACACGGGCGCCTCGACGTAGACCCGCTCGACGGAAACGCAGGCCTGGCCCGAGTTGAGCATGCCCGCCCACGCGATGCCGTTCGCGGCGCGTTCCAGGTCCGCATCGGCGAGCACGACCGCCGGATCTTTTCCGCCCATCTCGAGGCTGTAGGGGATCAGCCGCTCAGCACACGCCACCGCGACCTTGCGTCCGGTCGCCGTCGAACCGGTGAACTGCACATAGTCCGAGTTGGCGATCACAGCGGCACCGACATCTGCGTAGCCGTTGACCAGCCCCAGCACCGGCGGGGCGCCGATCTCGGCCCAGCCGCGGGCGAACTCGGCGGCCGACAGCGGCGTCACCTCCGACGGCTTGACGAGTAGTGCCGCGCCTGCCGCCAGCGCCGGTATCCCGTCGACGACGACATTCATGAACGGGAAGTTCCACGGAATGATCAGGCCCACAAGTGGATACGGGCGGTGCATCGTCGTCAACCGCTTGACCTTCATCAGCGGATTGTGCGGCTTGGGATGGCCGTCGGCCAGGAAGGCGGCCGCATTGCGCGCCCAGTACGCGACGATGTCGGCCGACATCATCGGCTCCATAACCGCCTCGGCCATCGCCTTGCCCGACTCCGCCTGCACCAGTTCGGCGATGCGTTCGGAGTTGTCGAGGATCCAGTCCTGAAACTTCAGCAGCCAGTCCTTGCGCCCGTTCACGCCCATCGCCTCCCATTCGGGCTGAAACAGTCGCAGTTCGCTGGCCTTGGCGGCAACGGCTTCGGGGGTATCGGTGGAAACGGAGCCGATGACGGAGCCATCGGCGGGTTTGCGTACCTCAATAGTGGTGAGCTGCGGTTTGGCGTGCAGATCGGTCATGTGCAAAGCGTCCCCCAGCAGGGACGGCTTTGACTGAGTAATCGACTACTTAACCAGCGATGGGCGACCGAAGCTCGCCTGCACGCCCCGTGTGAACAGCGCCCGCATGCGATCGCCTGCCACTTCGACCCCCGCGGCGGCCACGAGTTCGTCGTCCAGTTCCAGGATCTCGGCCGACCGCAACGGCCACGTGGCGTGCTCGTTGGGCATCCACCACGTCCGTCCGGCCTTGCGGGTGTGCGCACCCCACCTGGCGGTCAGCCAGATCTCCAGGTCCGTCGCCGTCACCTCGGGGCCGATGCGGACCGTCATCCGGCTGCGCAGTCCCCGTCGCGGCCACCGCCGTCGGCTGGCATAGCAGATCTGGTCGCCCGATCTGGTGATGCGCATCCTCGACCAGGTGTACGGCACCCCGAGTGCGGTGCGCACGACGGGCACCACCGCAAGGCGCGAAGTCTCCAATGATCGGAACACCACGCCGCGGCGGCCGGCGTCATCGATCGAGTACAGCCGGACGTTCGTCTCGTGGAAGGTGCCGAAGTACGGCAGCGGCAGAGCGGTGCCTACCGCGGTCTCGCGCATCGTGAACGGAATCAGCGCCGCATACGTCTGGCCGTCGAACACGTCCGGGCGAGTTCCCTGCGGAAACAGGTGCGCGACGTCTTCGGGCCGCACCGGCCAGTGCATGAACGTCAGGTCCGCCCAGAACTGCCGGAAGACGACGGGCGGGGGCAGCGGCGGCGCGGTGACGGGATAGCCGGACAACGACGTCACCGCCCCATCGTGACACGCTGGGCATCGTGTCCTCCCCCACCTCGTGGTCATCCGGCCGCTACGACGCGATCGGCGACCACATCGCGACGATCGCCGATGATGTGCTCTCGGCGGTCTCGCGTCTGCTGCCGCTGCATGGCGCTGCGGTGGTCGACCTCGCCTGCGGCACCGGCAGCGTCGCGCTTGCCGCGAGCGCCGCGGGCGCACGGGTGACCGGCGTCGACATCACCCCCGAACTGATCGCACTCGCCGCGGAGAAGGCGACAGCGTCGGCCGTCGACCTGGGTGACGGCCGACGCTTCGGAAACCGGACTGCCGGGCGGAGCCTTCGACGCTGTGGTGTCGAACATGGGCATCATCTTCGTCGAGCCCGCAGGCCAGGTCGCCGAGATCGCGCGGCTGCTGCGGCCGGGTGGGGTGCTGAGCTTCTCCGCCTGGGTGCCCGATCGCGACATCCCGTTCTACAAACCTGTCGTCGCGGTGCTCGGGTCACCGCCGGCCTCGGCCTACTCCCCCGATCAGTGGGGAATCGCCGACGTGATCACCGACCGGCTGACCGCGGACTTCGACGACATCGTGATTGAAACTCGCACGCAGACATGGCGATTGGGATCGGTCGACGAAGCGATGCATCTGTTGGAGCACGAGTCGCCGATGCACGTCTCGCTGCTCGGCAACCTCGACAAGGCCAAGCGCGGCGAGCTGCTGGCCGCCTTCGACGACGCGATGCGCAGCAGCGCTCGGCGCCGACGGCTTGGTGACGTTCGACGGGCCGTATGTGGTGGTGACGGCGCGCGCGACGCTGACGCCTAGAGGAGCGTGGTCTGTACGGGTTCCGCCTCGGCAGGCTCGATCAGTTCGGGGCCGTTGTTGCGGACGCTGTTCACCAGCCGCGACACCTCGCGGATCTCGATCCGGTCGAGGTCGCCGTGCCCGCGCAGCAGACCCTCGTCGACCGGTGCGTCGGGGTCGAGCCAGCGGTCCCAGTCGCTGCTGCTGATCGTCAGCGGCATCCGGTCGTGGATCTCGGCCAGCGGGCCTGCCGCGTCGGTGGTGATGATCGTGGCGCTCAGAAGTGGCGGGCTGTCCTTCGGTGCCCCCTTCGGCCGCCAGGTCGACCACAGCCCCGCCATGAACAGCGGATCGCCGTCGGCGCCGTACATGTAGAACGGCGTCTTGCGGCCCTTCTCACCGCGCCATTCGTACCAGCCGTCCATCGGGACAAGGCAGCGCTTGTTCTTCGCCGAGTTTCGGAACGCAGGCGATGTGGTGATCTTCTCCGCGCGAGCGTTGATCAGCAGCGGGCCCTTGGTGTCCGGAACGCCCTCGGCGGCCTCCTTGGCCCACGGCGGCACCAGGCCCCACCGCATCCGCCGTAGCCGCCGCGTCGACTCGTCGTCGGGCTCGGTGTGCCGCTTGACGACGGTGCTGATCGTGGTGGTCGGCGCGACGTTGTAGTTCGGTCCGCCTGCGTCCTTGCCTTCGGTGGCCGCATTGCTCTCGTCGATGGCTTGGATCTTCTCGGCCAGCAGCGCCGGATCGGTGGTTACCGCGAATCGCCCGCACATACATCCCATGGTGGCAGAAAGCGGCGACAGGGCAGGATGGAGCCGTGACGGACTGGCAGGCGCCGACGACGACGGGGCCGGTGCACGCCACGGTGACGGTGCCCGGCAGCAAGTCGCAGACCAACCGGGCGCTCGTGCTCGCAGCGCTGGCCACCGCCCAGGGTGCGTCCACGATCAGCGGCGCGCTGCGCAGTCGGGACACCGATCTGATGATCGGTGCGCTGCGCACGCTCGGCGTCGGCGTCGACGGCGACGACTCCGAGTTGACGGTCAGCGGCCACGTCAACCCGTCCGCCGGTGCCACCGTCGACTGCGGCCTTGCGGGCACCGTGCTGCGATTCGTGCCACCGGTCGCGGCGCTGTCCACCGAGACCGTGGTGTTCGACGGCGATGAACAGGCCCGCGGCCGCCCGATCGCGCCGCTGCTGACCGCACTGCGTGGGCTCGGCGTCGACATCGACGGTGACGGCCTGCCGTTCTCGGTGCGCGGTACCGGAGCGGTCGCCGGCGGCCTCGTCGAGATCGACGCCTCGGGGTCGTCGCAGTTCGTCTCCGGGCTGCTGTTGTCCGGTGCGTGCTTCGCCGATGGGCTGACGATCGTGCACACCGGCGATTCAGTGCCCTCGGCGCCGCACGTGGCGATGACGGTGGCGATGCTGCGCGATGCGGGCGTGCACGTCGACGACAGCCAGGCCAACCGCTGGCGGGTGTCGCCCGGCCCAATCTCGGCACGGCACTGGGTGATCGAGCCCGACCTGTCCAACGCGGTACCGTTCCTCGCGGCAGCGGTCGCGAGCGGAGGGATCGTGCGCATCGCAGGCTGGCCATCGGTGAGCACCCAACCCGCCGACGCCATCCTCGGCATTCTAGAGAAGCTGGGAGCCATTGCGCGGCACAGTAATTCGTATCTCGAGGTGCAGGGCGTCGGAGTCTACGGCGGCTTCGATGTCGACCTGCACGATGTCGGCGAACTGGCGCCGGCGGTTGCGGCGCTGGCCGCGCTCGCCTCGCCGGGCTCGGTATCGCAGCTCACCGGGATCGCCCATCTGCGCGGCCACGAAACCGATCGGCTCGCCGCACTCAGCAGCGAAATCAACGGCCTCGGCGGGCATTGCGAGGAGATACCCGACGGCCTCGTCATCACCGCCAGGCTCTTGCATGGCGGCGTGTGGCGGTCCTACGCCGATCACCGGATGGCGACGGCCGGTGCGATCGTCGGGCTGCGGACGCCGGGGGTTGAGGTCGAGGACATCGGCACCACCGCAAAGACACTGCCGGATTTCCCGCTGATGTGGGCCGACATGCTGGCCGGCCAGGCGTCGACACCAGGGGCTTGAGCTGAGCAGGGAATACGACGAGTCCGACGTCCGAATCCGACCGGGGCGAGGCTCTCGGCCGCGGACCAAGATCCGCCCCGACCACGCCGACGCGAAGGACGGCATGGTGGTCACGGTCGACCGCGGGCGGTGGGGTTGCGCGCTCGGCCGCGACCCCGACCGCGTTGTGACGGCGATGCGGGCACGCGAGTTGGGCCGGACGTCGATCGTGGTCGGCGACGATGTCGGCCTCGTCGGCGACCTCTCCGGGCACACCGACACCCTGGCGCGCATCGTGCGCCGCGGCGACCGTCGAACGGTGCTGCGCCGCACCGCCGACGACACCGATCCCACCGAGCGCGTGGTCGTCGCCAACGCCGACCAACTGCTGGTGGTGGTGGCGCTCGCCGACCCGCCGCCGCGCACCGGCCTTGTGGAACGGACGTTGATCGCCGCATACGCCGGCGGGCTGACGCCGATTCTGTGCCTGACCAAGACCGACCTCGCGCCGCCCGAGCCCTTCGCCGCGCAGTTCGCGGGCCTGGACCTGACCATCGCGATCGCGGGCCGCGACGACCCGCTCGACGCCGTCGCTCCCGCTGCTGGTCGACAAGGTCACGGTGCTGCTCGGCCACTCCGGCGTCGGGAAGTCCACACTGGTGAATCGACTTGTGCCGCAGGCGGATCGGGCCACCGGCGATGTCTCCGGCGTCGGGAAGGGGCGGCATACCTCGTCGCAGTCGGTGGCGTTACCGCTGGACGGGTCCGGCTGGGTCATCGATACCCCCGGCATCCGGTCGTTCGGGCTGGCGCACATCGAGCCGGACGACGTGATGCTGGCCTTCTCCGATCTGGCCGAAGCCATCAAGGACTGCCCCCGCGGCTGCGGCCATCTCGGTCCGCCCGCCGACCCCGAGTGTGCGTTGGACGAGCTGACCGGGCCAGCGGCCGACCGGGTCGCGGCGGCGCGGCGCCTGTTGGCGGCGATGCGAGAAGGGCTGCGAGAAGGCCAGTAATCAGTGTCGACGCGAGAAGCCCTCCCCGATGTCGGGGAGGGCTTTCTGCGCGAGTCCGATCAGTTGCCGTTCTGCGACTTGATGTGCCAGATGCCGTGGTGGTTGTGCCAGCCAGGCTTCTGCGTCGGCGCCGGCTTCGCCTTGACGCTCGGGGCGTAGGAGTAGCCGGGACCACTGGGACCGTTGGTGGTCGCGGCGCTGGCCATGCCTGCCAGGCCGACTGCGGCGCCACCGAGCAGGCTCCCGCCGACGGTCAGCAGAACGAGGTAGCGGGCGAAGACGTTCTTGATCATTTCAATTCTCCTGTGTGAGTGAGCTTTTCGGTGGTCGGCCGGTGTGTTCCGGCCATGACTAAAGACTGCCGCAGCGGGACGGCGCTGTATGTCGGGCGATCGGGCCGACCAGCGGGTGAACCGGATGTCCCCCGATCGGAGGACATAAATGGCGGGATGGGCGTGTTTGACCTGATCGAAGACCGGGCAGGCTCTCCACGAGGAGGATCAACTGTGAGCGAAGTACCGACCATTGAACTCAACGACGGCGCCGAAATTCCGCAACTCGGATTCGGCGTCTACCAGATCGAGCCCGACGAGACCGCCGGGGCCGTCAGAAAAGCGCTGGACATCGGCTATCGGCACATCGACACCGCCGAGATGTATCAGAACGAGGCGGGCGTCGGTCAGGGCATCCGCGACTTCGGCATCGACCGCGGGGACGTTTACGTCACGAGCAAGCTCAACAACGGCTTCCACAAGCCCGACGACGCCCGCCGCGCGTTCGACGCGACGTTGTCGGCGCTGGGCTTCGACTACGTCGACCTGTTCCTCATCCACTGGCCGTTGCCCACGCTGTACGACGGCGACTTCGTCTCGACGTGGCAGACGCTGGAGGAGTTCAAGAAGGACGGCCGGGCCCGCAGCATCGGGGTGTCGAACTTTCAGGTGCCGCACCTCGAGCGGTTGGCCAAGGAGACCGACACCGTGCCTGCGGTGAACCAGATCGAGGTGCACCCCTATTTCACCAACGACGATGTGCGCGACTACGGGCAGAAGCACCGCATCGCCACCGAGGCGTGGTCGCCGATCGCCCAGGGCGCGGTGCTCGACGACCAGGTTGTCCAGGGAATCGCAGACGCGACAGGCAAGTCGCCGGCCCAGGTGGTGCTGCGCTGGCATATCCAGCGTGGGGACATCGTGTTCCCGAAGTCGGTGACGCCCGAGCGGATCAAGGAGAACTTCGAGATCTTCGACTTCGAGCTGAGCCCCGACGACGCCGACGCGCTCACCGAACTGGACAGGGGCGAGAAGGGCCGCACGGGACCCAGCCCGGACGAGTTCGACTACATCCCGGACTGACGCTCCTGCCACTTTGGACTATCTGGTCTCATTTGGGTAGATATCGCCATTGACTGGACCTGTAACTGGACGATATAGTTCAGTTCGTATTTCCATGTCGTTCTACGCTACGAACAGGACTCCATCATGAAGACAGGTTGGTCGACCCGTCGAGTCGCCGCCTCACTCGGTATCGCTGCCATTATCTCGATGGGAGCGTTGACCGCGTGCGGTAGCGAGGAGAAAGAGGCTCCATCCGAAACATCAACCACCACAACGACTTCCACGTCGCCGTCGGCGAGCCCGACGGAGAAGGCGCCGCGGCTCGATCCCAACGGACCGAACCCGTTCTCGCCCGACGTCAAGGCACCGCCTGCGCCGACCGCCCTTCCCGGCGACAACTAAGCTCAAGCAGCAGATCGGACCGAGCGGGCCAGTCAACGACTGGCCCGCTCGCTGCTGTCCGGGGCAAAAGACATGATGTGGGCGATCGCGGCGTTGAGTGATGTCTGCATCAGACGCGGGTCGTGCGCGGTCTGGGACAGCAGATAACCGCCCTCGACGGCGGCCAGAAGCCCGGTGGCCAGTGCGGGCGCGTCGATGTCGGCGCCCAGCACGCCGTTGTCACGCATCCGCTCCAGTGCGGCCGCCAGCATCGCCCGCCACTCGGCGAAATGCTCGGCGAGCGAGGCCCGCGCCTTGTCGTCGGTGTCGGACAGCTCGGCGGCCAGCGACCCGAGCTCACAGCCCCACAGGCCGCGGCGCAGGACGCAGCGCTGCACCATCGCGTCGCGCCATTGATGAAGTCCGCGTAGCGAATCCACCTTCTCCAGCCGCAGCCGCTGCCAGGACAGGATCTCGTCTGCGCGCAAGGTGATGACTTCGTACACCAGCTCCGACTTGTCGTCGAAATGCTGATAGAACTGCGACTTGCTGGTCGCGCTCGCAGCGAGCACCTCGTCGATGGTGGTGCTCGCGACGCCTTGGGCGTGCATGATCTCCGCAGCGGCGAGCACGATCCGGTTGCGGGTCGCGACACCGCGGGAGGTCAGCCGTGACCTCGCCCCGCGGTTATCTGGCGGCGACACCGCCTAACTGTAACCCGCTGGTCCAGTCTCAGGCTGCCAGGTCGTCGGGAGTGGCCGCTTCCCTTGCCGTGCGCCTGTCGCGTCGCCACTGCCGCACCGTCGCGATCGCGGTCTTCAGACCGCGACGTCGGCCGGTGGTGGGATCGACGGCGACGAAGCCGGGCTCCAGCTCGGAGAACATCCGCTCGCTGCGGGTCTCGGGTGCGTCGTCGGCGGTGTCGCGCAGGTAGCGGTCCGGCAGTGACAGCTTGGCGATCGTCCGCCACGTCTTGCCGTACTGCACCAGGAACGATCCCGTCGTGTATGGCAGGTCGTACTTGTCGCACACGTCCTTGACCCGGAGCGAGATCTCATGGAGCCGGTTGCTCGGCAGGTCCGGATAGAGGTGGTGTTCGATCTGGTAGCACAGGTTGCCGCTCATGAACCGCAGCGCCGGGCCGTTCTCGAAGTTGGCACTGCCGAGCATCTGCCGCAGATACCACTGACCCTTGGTCTCGCCGACCATGTCGGTCTTGGTGAATTTCTCTGCGCCGTCAGGGAAATGACCGCAGAAGATCACCGCGTTGGACCAGACGTTGCGGATCACGTTGGCCACCGCGTTGGCTTTCAGGGTCGAGGTGAAGCTCGCCCACGGGGACAGCGACGTCAGCGCCGGGTAGGCGATGTAGTCCTTGGCCACCTGATGGCCGGCCTTCACCCCGAACTCCTTCACGCGTTTCATGGTGGCGGCGCGGTCGTCGCGTCCCTTGGAGATCTTGCCGAGCTCCAGATGCTGCAGGCCGACGCCCCACTCGAAGCCGATCGCGAGGATGGTGTTGTAGAGGATGTTGCCGAGGTTGAACGGCTTCCACTTCTGATCCCGTGTGACGCGCAGCGTGCCGTAGCCGACGTCGTCGTCCATGCCGAGGATGTTGGTGTACTTGTGATGCATGAAGTTGTGGGTGAACCGCCAGTGCTTGGACGCCCCGCTCATGTCCCACTCCCACGTGGAGGAGTGGATCTCGGGATCGTTCATCCAGTCCCACTGGCCGTGCATGACGTTGTGGCCGATCTCCATGTTCTCGATGATCTTGGAGAGGCCCAAGGTGACGGTCCCTGCCCACCAGGCCGAGCGCTTCGATCCGGCGGCCAGCATCAGTCGGCCCGCCACCTCCAGCGCGCGCTGCGCGGCGATGGTGCGGCGGATGTAGCGCGAGTCCCGCCCGCCGCGGGAGTCCTCGATGTCCTGGCGGATGGTGTCCAGCTCGAAAGCGAGGTTTTCGATGTCGGCATCGGTCAAGTGCGCAAATGCCGGAACGTCGGTGATAGCCATCGTTCTGTCCCCTTCCTTTGTACCTACGCTACCGTAACCTACGACTCCGTAGGTTACCAGCCAGTAAAGCTTATGCGTCCAGCACGCAATCGCCAGACGCTGCGGAAATGCACGTCTGAACCCGACTTCCCGGTTCGTGTTCCACGCCTGTCCGCAGGTCGCGTACGTGTCCGTCGAGCAGACCGACGACACAGGACTGGCAGATGCCCATCCGGCAGCCGAACGGCATCTGCACACCCGCGCCCTCACCGGCCTCCATCAGCGGCGTCGCGGCGTCCACGGTCACCGATTTCCCACTGCGGGCGAATTCAACCGTGCCGCCCTGGCCGTGCACCGCCGTGCGGGCGGCCGCGAACCGCTCCTGGTGCAGTTGCTCGTGCAGGCCTGCCGACGACCACAGACCCTCGGCGGCGGTCAGCATGCCCTCGGGCCCGCAGGTCCAGGTCTGGCGATCCCGCCAGTCAGGCACCTCGTCACCCAGGCGAGAGAGGTCGAGGCGGCCCTGATCACGCGTCGTGCGCACATGGAGCCGGTATCCCGGGTGACTGCGCTGCAGCTCGGCCAGCTCAGCCGCGAACATCAGGTCGGATTCCGTTGGCGCGGAATGCAAGTGCACGATGTCAGTGATCTGGTCACGCCGCGACAGCGTGCGCAGCATCGACATCACCGGGGTGATACCCGAGCCGGCGGTGATGAACAGCACCGAGGCCGGAGCAGGATCGGGCATCGTGAAATTGCCCTTCGGGGCGGCCAGTCGGACGATCGTGCCTGGCGCCACGCCTCCGACGAGGTGCGTCGACAGGAACCCCTCGGGCATCGCCTTGACCGTGATCGTGATGGTTCGGCTCGGAGCCGATGTCACCGGGCTGGATGTCAGCGAGTAGGACCGCCACCGCCAGCGACCGTCCACCAACAGCCCGATGCCGACGTACTGGCCGGGCTGGTAGTCGAAAGAGAAGCCCCACCCGGGCTTGATGACCAACGTCGCGGAGTCGACGGTTTCCTGGCGGACCTCCACCACCCGGCCCCGCAGCTCACGAGCCGACCACAGCGGGTTGGCGAGCTTGAGGTAGTCGTCCGGTAACAGCGGTGTGGTGATCCGTTCCGCGATGGTGCGCAGGGCATGCCAGCCAGGGTGATCCTTGGCGCCGGCGATCTTCGGCCGGACGGTGTCGGCGACATTGGCCGAGACTTTGATGTAGTTCTTGGCCACGCAACCTACGGTACCGTAACCTACGGATCCGTATCCAGTCGAACTACAGAAATTCCAGTAGGAACGGCAGTTCCTGGGTGGCATACCAGGCCAGGTCGTGGTCCTGCGCATCGCCGACGGTCAGCTCGGCATCCTCGTCCCCCAGATCGGCTGAGTCGATCGCGTCGATCGCGGCCAGCACGGCCTGCTCGGCGGTCGGATTGTCGACATAGGCCGCGATTGCGTCGTTGATGGTGACCGGCCCGGACAACCGCACCACGGCGTCGTCGAGGTCGGGCCGGGCGGTTGCGCCGTCCACCTCGGCCACCAGCACCGCGCGCCGCGGCGGGAGGCCCGTCGACGGCTCGTCGGCAGCCCCGGCCAGCAGCCGCACCGAGGCCAGCGCCGCCTCCCGGAGCGCCACATCGGCGAGTTCCTCGTCGTCCCCCTCGGCGTAGGACTCGCGCAGCGTCGGTGTCACCGCGAAAGCTGTGCCGTTGACGGCGGTCATCTCCCGCTCGGCGACGAGTCGCTGCAGCATCGCCAGGGTCGCAGGCACATAGACACGCACCAGGGGAAGGTTAGCGGCCCCGCGCCCCGATCCTTCTCCACCGAGATCATGAAGTCGTCGCCGTGTTCGGTCACGCCGTGCACGACCGCGCTGTCCACCGCCTCTGCGGCGTATCTGCGACGCACCATCAGCGGGTCCTGCCGCAGATCCTTGACCAGTGCGACCGCCAGCCCCACCATCACCAGCACGAAGGGAAGCGCGGCGATGATGGTGATGGTCTGCAGACCGGTCAGCGCATCCTCGCCGCCGACCAGCAGCATGACCAGCGCGACGGCACCCATCGCGACACCCCAGAAGATGACGGTGCCCCTGCTGGGTTTGATCGTCCCCCGTTCGGACAGCGAGCCCATCACGATCGATGCGGCGTCGGCGCCGGACACGAAGAAGATCGCCACCAGCACCATCACCAGCACGCTGGCGATGATCGCGATCGGGTACTGGTCGAGCAGGCTGAACAGCTGCGCCTCGATGCTGCCCTCGCCTGCCAGGTCGACGCCGTCCTGCTGGACCTTGATCGCCGCGCCGCCGAAGACGCAGAACCACACCAGCGAGACCAGGCTCGGCACCAGCAGCACACCGGTGACGAACTGGCGGATGGTCCGGCCGCGCGAGATCCTGGCGATGAACATGCCGACGAAGGGCGTCCAGGAGATCCACCACGCCCAGTAGAAGATCGTCCAGGACTGCAGCCAGGTGTCGACGTCTGCGCCCTCGGCGCCGGTGCGCGCCGACATCATCGCGATGTCGGAGAAGTAGCTGCCCAGCGAGGTGGGCAGCAGGTTGAGGATGAAGATGGTCGGCCCGACCACGAACACGAACGCGGCGAGCAGCAGCGCGAGCACCATGTTGATGTTCGACAGCCACTGAATGCCCCTGGCCACACCCGACACCGCCGACAGCACGAACGCGACGGTGAGCACGGTGATGATGACGACGAGCACCGTGTTGCCCGTCTCGCTGATGCCGGCGACGATGTGCAGCCCGCTGCGGATCTGCAGCGCGCCGAGGCCGAGGGAGGCCGCCGAGCCGAACAGGGTGGCAAAGATCGCCAGCATGTCGATGACCTTGCCGCCCGGCCCGTTGGCGCGACTACCCAGCAGCGGCTCGAAGGCGGCGCTGATCAACTGCATGCGGCCTTTGCGGTAGACGCCGTAGGCGATCGCGAGCCCGACGACGGCGTAGATCGCCCACGGGTGCAGCGTCCAGTGGAAGAGCGTGGTGGCCATCGCGGTCTGCACCGCTTCGGTGTTCCCGGCCGGACCGGTGCCGGGCGGCGGGGTCGCGAAGTGCGTCAACGGCTCGGCGACGCCGAAGAACATCAGGCCGATGCCCATGCCGGCGCTGAACATCATCGCCACCCACGAGATGGTCCGGAACTCGGGCTCCTCGTCGTCACAGCCCAGCGGGATGCTGCCGAACTTGCCGAGCGCCAGCCACAGCACGAACACCACGAAGCCGGACGCGGTCAGTGCGAACAGCCAGCCCGTGTTGTCCATGATCCAGGTCAGCGCGGACCCCGATGCGCTGGCCAATGTCGCGGTACTGACGAAACCCCAGACCAGGAATCCGAGCGCGATGACCGCGGTGATGCCGAACACCACCTTGTCGAGCCCGCGGTTGCGGGTGTGCAGTTCGTCGTCGATCGGTACCGCGAAGATCGGGTGCGATCCGGTCTGCCCGTTGGAGGCCGGCGCCGGGGCGGCGGGGTCTTGCGAAGTCTCAGGGGATTCACGGCTGATTGTCATGGTGGATTCATTCGAACCGTGTTGACAGCCTGCGTCAATACCCGGTGACGCAACGATTGCGTTACTGAGCGGCTTCGAGCAATTCGTCGAGGGATTCGCGCAGCAGCGAGGGCAGCACGTCGACGTCGCTCATCGCGTCGCGGTCGGCGTTGATGCCGAAATAGAGCATGCCGTTGTAAGAAGTGACGCCGATCGCCAGCACCTGGCTGTCCAGTAGCGGAGGCACCGCATAGGTCTCGAGCAGCTTGGCGCCTGCGATGTACATCTGCCTCTGGGCGCCCGGCACATTGGTGATCAGCAGGTTGAACTGCCGGGCAGGGAAGGTCGTCGCCACTCGAATTCCCATGGCGTGCAAGGTCGGTGGCGCGAAACCGGACAGCGTGACGATGGTTCTTGCGTCGACGAGGCTGGCCGCCGTCGAATGCGACTCGGTCATGTGCGCGACCTGGGACAGCCGCACCACCGCGTTGCCCTCCCCGACGGGCAGGTCGACGAGGAACGGCGAGACCTCGCTGATCGCCTGACCCGGTCCGGCCGAATCGATCTCGGCGTCCGGATACACCGACATCGGCGCCATCGCCCGCACGGTGCTGGTGGGCGCCACCGGTTCGCCGCGCGACAGCAGCCAGTTGCGCAGCGCGCCCGCGATCACCGCGAGCACCACGTCGTTGACGTCGCAGTCGTAGCGGGCGCGCAGGCTGCGGTAGTCCTCCAGCTTGGCGCTGGCGACGGTGAACCGGCGGTTGCGCGACACCTTCGTGTTCAGCGGGCTGGACGGCGCGCTGCCCCTGGCGAAGGTCCGTGCCGCCGCACTGAACCGGCGGCCCACCTCGAGCAGCTGCCCGGAGTTGGTGGCCACGCCCGTGACCGCGGAACGGACGGCGGCCAGCTGGGCGGTGGGCCGGGCGATCCACTCGCCGATCGCCCCCAACAGAAGCTGCTCGTCGCTCGGCTCGCGGGCCGGGATCCAGATGTCCTCGCCGAACGTGGGCGGCTTCTGTGTGCGGTCGGCGATCACGTGCCCGATCTCCAGCGCCGTCATGCCGTTGACCAGCGACTGGTGCGATTTCGTGTAGATCGCCAGCCGGTTACCCGCCAGTCCCTCGACCAGATACATCTCCCACAGCGGCCGCGTCTTGTCCAGCGCGCGAGACCCCAGCCTCGCCACCAGCTCGTGCAGCTGCGCGTCGCTGCCCGGGGACGGCAGCGCAGACCTGCGGATGTGGTAGGTGATGTCGAACTCGCGGTCGTCGACCCACACTGGTCGCGCCAGGCCGAGG
This sequence comes from uncultured Actinomycetota bacterium, assembly GCA_963758825.1. Taxonomy (GTDB): domain Bacteria; phylum Actinomycetota; class Actinomycetes; order Mycobacteriales; family Mycobacteriaceae; genus Mycobacterium. The sequence continues at coordinate 406,863 of CAVWWV010000002.1, forward strand.
GTCACTTCGCGCACCTTCTGCCGGTACCGCGGGATCTGGGGCAGACGCTGTTCGACCGTCTCGAGAAGGCTGTCGTAGCTCAGCCCGTTACGGGACTTGCGCAGTATCGACAGCGAGGACACATACATCGGCGTCGACGAGTTCTCCAGGCCGAAAAACGACGCGTCAGACGCCGACAACCTGGTCACCATATTCGGCGCTACCCTCCCCTAGCTGCTGACGTCATGCTCACCGAACCCCCCGACACGGTAACCGCCAATTCTGTAGGTGCGCATCACGGGTGCGTTCGGGCCCCGCAAACCATGGGATCATGGACAGGTCTGTTCCTCTCCAGCAGGCGCCGCTCGCAGTCCTGCAAAAAGAATCGCTGGAGAGGTCCGTTGACCGCATCGCAGATCCCCTTCGAGCCGGGTGCGTTCACTGCCCCCGTCGTCGACTACGAACCACCGCCGTACGACGTCATGGCAGGACCCCCGGCTCCGGCGCTCAATGTCGCCGGCAGCCCGGCTCCGGCGGCTTGCCCCGCCCCCACTCCCGCCGCGTTGCACCGCTCATCCCGGCGCGGCTCGCGGCCCGTCGAGCGGCTGCCCGCCCAGACCGCACCGCCTCCAGAAGCGGCGGCGTTCGCCGACGCGGTACTGCGGCGGGTGCTCGAAGTGATCGATCGGCGCAGACCGATCGCGCAGCTGCGGCCGATGCTGACGCCGCCGCTTCTGGACATGGTCTTCACGCTGACCAGGGCGGCCGGACCGGCCAAGGCGGCGGTGCTGCGGCGGGTACGGCTGCGCACAGCCGCCCTCGATGACGACGAACCCCACCAGCCGACGGCCGCCGAGGTGTTCGCGACATACACACGAGGACAACGGGTTCGAGCCGTCGCGGGCCGCATCGAGGTCGCCCAGGGCCGCTGGCGCATGGTGGCGCTGCAGATCGGATGACGGACCGGCGCAGGACACACCGCCAGCGTCGAACTGGAGAGGACTGACTAGGCCTTCTTCGCCGACTTCGCCTGCTTGCGTGCGGCCTCGCGACGCTCACGCCTGCTCGGCGCGGCGTGCCGAGGGCCACCGTTGCCGTCCTGGTGCTGAACCTCTGCCGACCCGTCCTCGGACGGCCCGGTATAGGTCAGCGGTGGTGCGTTGTCGTCAATTCCCTTGGTGCGCAAGGCCGGTGCCTGCGCGCGTTCCTTGGTCGCGACGCCACCCTCCTGCGCCTGCGCGGCCGCCTCTGCGGCGAATTCGGTGAGCCCGGTCGGCGCGGCGACGGGAGCCACCTGCGCTGCAGGCGCGGCGGGCACCGCTTCGACGGTGACGTTGAACAGGAAGCCGACGGCCTCCTCCTTCATCGCGTCGAGCATGCCGTTGAACATGTCGAAGCCCTCGCGCTGGTACTCGACCACAGGATCCTTCTGCGCCACGGCCCGCAGGTTGATGCCCTCCTTGAGATAGTCCATCTCGTAGAGGTGCTCACGCCACTTCCGGTCGATCACGTTGAGCAGCACATTGCGCTCGAGCTGGCGCATCGCCCCCTCGCCGGCGAGCTCCTCGAGCTGCTTCTCGCGCTCGGAGTAGGCCCGCTCGGCATCCTCGATCAACGCGTCGAGCAGCTCCTCGCGGGTCAGCTCGCCTGGCTCGCCGATCGCGTCGGAGTCGATCAGGTCGTGGTGGTCGATGCTGACCGGATACAGCTGCTTCAACGCGGTCCACAGTGTTTCGAGATCCCAGTCCTCCGAGTAGCCCTCGGAGGTGGCGCCGTCCACATAAGCGGTCAGGACGTCGACCATCATCCCGTGCGCCTGCTCCTTGAGGTTCTCCCCTTCGAGGATGCGCAGGCGCTCGGCGTAGATGACCTTGCGCTGCTGGTTCATCACCTCGTCGTACTTGAGGACGTACTTGCGGATCTCGAAGTTCTGCTGCTCGACCTGCGTCTGCGCGCTCTTGATGGCGCGGCTGACCATCTTGGCCTCGATGGGCACGTCGTCGGGCAGGCTGAGCCGGGTCAACAGCGATTCGAGCGCGGCACCGTTGAACCGCCGCATCAGCTCGTCGGCGAGCGACAGGTAGAACCGGGACTCGCCAGGGTCGCCCTGGCGGCCCGACCGACCGCGCAGCTGGTTGTCGATACGGCGAGACTCGTGCCGCTCGGTGCCCAGGACGTACAGCCCGCCTGCAGCGATCACCTCTTTGGCCTCCGACGCGGCTTCGGCCTTCACCCGCGGGAGCAGTTCATGCCAGGCCGCGTCGTAGTCCTCCTGGGTCTCGACCGGGTCGAGCCCCTGATCGCGCAGCCGCTTGTCGGCGAGGAAGTCGACGTTGCCCCCGAGCACGATGTCGGTGCCGCGGCCCGCCATGTTGGTGGCCACCGTGATCGCACCGCGGCGGCCGGCCTCGGCGATGATGCCTGCCTCCTGCTCGTGATACTTCGCGTTGAGCACGTTGTGCGGGATGCGGCGCTTCTGGAACTGCCGCGACAAGTACTCCGACCGCTCCACGCTCGTAGTGCCGATCAGCACCGGCTGGCCCTTCTCGTAGCGCTCGGTGACGTCGTCGACGACCGCGATGTACTTGGCCTCTTCGGTCTTGTAGATGAGGTCGGACTGGTCGGCGCGGACCATCGGCTTGTTGGTGGGGATGCTCACCACCCCGAGCTTGTAGATCTCGTGCAGCTCGGCGGCCTCGGTCTGGGCGGTACCGGTCATCCCGGCGAGCTTGTCGTAGAGGCGGAAGTAGTTCTGCAGCGTGATGGTGGCCAGCGTCTGGTTCTCGGCCTTGATCTCGACCTTTTCCTTGGCCTCGATGGCCTGGTGCATGCCTTCGTTGTAGCGGCGCCCCAGCAGCACGCGGCCGGTGAACTCATCGACGATCAGCACCTCGCCGTCGCGGACGATGTAGTCCTTGTCGCGCATGAACAGCTCTTTGGCCTTGATCGAGTTGTTCAGGTAGCTGACCAACGGCGAGTTGGCGGCTTCGTAGAGGTTCTCGATGCCGAGCTGATCCTCGACGAACTCGACGCCGATCTCGTTGACGCCGATGGTCCGCTTGCGGATGTCGACCTCGTAGTGCTTGTCCTTCTCCATCATCGGCGCGAGGCGCGCGAACTCGGTGTACCAGTTCGACGAGCCGTCGGCCGGACCGGAGATGATCAGCGGTGTGCGGGCCTCGTCGATCAGGATGGAGTCGACCTCGTCGACGATGGCGTACGCGTGCCCGCGCTGCACCATCTCTTCGACCGTGTGCGCCATGTTGTCGCGCAGGTAGTCGAAGCCGAACTCGTTGTTGGTGCCGTAGGTGATGTCGGCGCCGTAGGCGACGCGACGCTGGTCGGGTGTCATCTGGGCCAGGATCACGCCGACATCGAGGCCGAGGAAGCGGTGCACCCGCCCCATCCACTCGCTGTCGCGTTTGGCCAGGTAGTCGTTGACGGTGACGACGTGCACGCCCTTGCCCGACAGGGCGTTCAGGTAGGCGGGCAGCACACAGGTCAGGGTCTTGCCCTCACCGGTCTTCATCTCCGCGACGTTGCCGAAGTGCAGGGCGGCCGCGCCCATCACCTGCACGTCGTAGGGCCGCTGGTCGAGGACGCGCCAGGCGGCCTCACGGGCCACCGCGAACGCCTCGGGCATCAGGTCGTCGAGGTCCTCGCCGTCGGTGTAGCGCTTCTTGAACTCGTCGGTCTTGGCGCGCAGCTCGGCGTCGGAGAGCTTCTCGACGTCATCGGACAAGGTGTTGACGTAGTCGGCCACCCGCTTGAGGCGCTTGACCATGCGGCCTTCGCCGAGCCGGAGCAACTTATCGAGCACGCTGATTTCCCCTGTGGGTCTGATGGATCTCGTGATGTATTAGACGAGGTCCATCGTAGGTGACTCGTCGAACCGGCCTGTCGACCGAGGTCAGGCCAGGCGAATCAACACGGCAGGGAGGAAAAGCCGTAGTCGTAGGCGTGCCTGCGATACACCACGCACGGCCTGTCGCTCTGTTTGTCGTGGAACAGGAAGAAGTCGTGTCCCACCAGTTCCATCTCGTAGAGCGCATCGTCCACGGTCATCGGCTTGGCCGGGTGTTCCTTGGTGCGGACGATCTGGCCGGGCTCGTGGAACTCGAGGCCGTCGGCCGCCCCGGATTCGTCGCCGTCGCGTTGGACGAACGCCTCGGGCGCCGACACCATCGTGGCCTCTGCCAGCGACACCGGCCGCTTGTCACCGTAGTGAACCTTGCGGCGGTCCTTGCTCCGCCGCAACCGGTTCTCGAGTTTGCAGACCGCCGCCTCGAGGGCGGCGTAAAAGCTGTCGGCGCACGCCTCGCCCCGCACGACCGGTCCCCGGCCCCGCGCGGTGATCTCCACGTGCTGACAGTTCTTGCGTTGGCGCCGGTTGCGCTCATGGTCGAGTTCGACATCGAAGAGGTAGATGCTGCGGTCGAATCGTTCGACGCGCGCCAGTTTCTCTGAGACATAGATGCGGAAGTGATCGGGGATCTCGACGTTGCGGCCCTTGACGACAACCTCGGCATGAGGCGCGGGCGCGGTCTCTTCGTCCTCAACGATCATCGAGCGGTCTGTTTCCATGGAACGGATTGACATGCTTGGCGACTCGTTTCTGTTTCGCGTCGCACGCGCACTGCGTGCCTACCTGGCAGATATGCACCGACGGGGCACGAGTTTTTTCGCCGCTCGCCGGTACAAGGTGTCGATCAGTCACCTCCTACCGCTGGGCGATGGTTGGCGCTTCTTGCCAGAGCGCCGCCGTGAGGTGTTCACGGGCGTTGGACCCGACGGTAGTCCGTGTTCACCCACTAGTGCCAGTAATTTCGCCTACCTGTTTTCAGTTCTTCACACCCGTTTGATCTCCGAGAAATTGGCCGCCCCGTCAGCCTTGCCGATCAGGCGTTGGCGAGGACAAGAACGGCGGCCACCCGGGCTCCAGAAGTTTGCAGGACACGCACCGATTCGGCGACGGTGGCCCCGGTGGTGACGATGTCATCGACCACCACCACGTCGCCCGTCAGCCGGTTGCGGGACCCGCAGAGCCGGACCCGGCCTGCCACATTGCGCCGTCGCGCCGCACCCGACAGCCCGACCGAGTCGCGCACCAGCGCCGTCATCCGAAGTGCCTGAACGACCCGCGCGTCTCGACCACCCGACGTGGCCGCGACCGCCATCCGCGTGACGGGGTCTCCGCCGCGCCTTCTGGCAGCGTGACGACGGGTGGGCGCGGGCACCACCGTCAGCGGCGCGCCGACCATCCCCCACGTCAGCAGTCGACGCAAGCCGTCACCCAGCGCGTCGCCGAGCGGGCGGATCAGGTCCGCGCGGCCGTGCTCCTTGACCGCCACGATGGCGTTGCGCCGGGCACCTGCGTAGCGGCCGAGCGAGAAGACGGGCACGCCGGGGTGGACCCGCGGAGTGACGACATGCGGCGCGTCGGGGCCAACCGCGAGCCGGCGCACGCAGGCGTCGCACCACCGGGTCGACGGGGCGCCGCACCCGCCGCACTCCAGCGGAAGAACCAGGTCGAGCACGTCGCCAGTGTCGCGACGGGCGGTGACATTCCTACAGCTTCGCCAGCGTCACCTCTGCGGCGACGAGGTCTTGCGCCCCTATCCCGACGAGCTTGGCGACGGTGATGTCATCGTCGGACGTGCGGCCTGCAACCCGGCCCGAGATCACTTCGCCCAATTCCCCCGCCACGTCGCCGATCGAATACCGGCCCGCACGGATCGCCCGGTGAACGTCACCATTGGCCTCGGCGGTGTCGCGGGCGTCCACGAAGACCCGGGCACGTTGCAGCGCCGTCGCGTCGAGCTCGCTTTTGTTCGGGTCGTCGGCGCCGACCGCGGTGATGTGCTGGCCGTCGTGCAACCACGCCCCCTGCACCAGCGGTTCGCGCGACAGCGTTGCGGTAATCAGGACGTCAGCGCTTCGCACTGTGCGTTCGATATCGGTCGAACAGCGGATCTCGACGTCGGGCAGCTTCGAACTCAACCGCGCCTTGAGCCGCTCGGCCTTCTGCGGGCTGCGAGCCCAGATCGACAACGTCGCGAACGGCCGCTCTCGATACAGCGCCAAGGGCTGCCAATAGGCCTGCACTCCCGCCCCGAGCACAGCGGCGGTGCCGACCTCGGCAGGCGCGAGCGCTCGCGCGGCCACCGCGCCCGCCGCGGCGGTCCGAATGTCGGAGAGGTAGTGCTCCTCGTTCAGCAGGGCCAGGGTTTGGCCGGAACGACTGTCGAAGACGCCGACGAATCCGCCCTGGGGCAGCCCGCGTTCGACGTTGCTGCGGAACCAGGGTGAGACCTTGACGATGTAGACGTCGTGACCGCGCAGGCTGCCTGTCTTCACGTAGACGTCACCCAGCTCGCTGCGCTCGGCGGGGAACATCACGACCAGCCCGTTGTCGGCGAGGCCCGCACTGGATTCCGCGAAAGCACGTGACACCGGCTCGATCAGATCTTCGAAACTCACGCTGGCACGGATACTTTCGGCGCTGACCATGCGGATGCCGGTCATGGGCGGGCATCGATCGTGCCGTGTCCGACGACGGAGACGTCGCCGCCGACGTTCACGGTTCGCACGTGGTTCGCACTGCCTTCCGGCCGTACGCGCAGTTCGCTTGGCCTGCCGGTGAATTGGCCCTGATGCAGAATGAACGTCTGCCCGCCGTGAGCCATGCCGTGGCGCAGGCGATAGGCGCCGATCGTCCCCGCGGCGCTTCCCGTGGCCACGTCCTCGATGATTCCGTCGTTGTTCCAGTGCCGGACTTCGACGGCGGCTTCGTCGAGCAGCACCGCGAATTGCGCGTTGGCGCCGTGAAGCAGTGCCGTGATGTCCTGTGTGATTCGGGCTCGCGCCAATGCGCCGGGCCGAACCGGCACGATCAGATAGCGAAGGCCGGTGCTCACGACTTCCATCGGAAGGTCGGCCATCAGATCGTCTGGCGCGAGGTTGAAGGCATGGGCGATCGTGTCACCGTCATCGAATGTCCCCAGGAACTCCGGGGCGCCCTGGTTCAGCCAGCCCGAATAGCCGCCGTCGGTGACCTCGGTCGTGACTTCGACTGTCTTGGCTACCAATTGGAATCGCCAGCTCTGCTCACCGGCAGCTCCCGAGTGCTTGTGCAGGACCGCCGCCGCCCCGATGATCGGGTGTCCGGCGAAGGGCAGTTCATCGAACAGGTCGAAGATTCTGGCCTCGACAGTGTCGGGACGATCCGTGGGTCGAAGAAAAATCGCTTCGAAGTGCCGCAACTCCTGAGTGATCCGCAGCATCTGTTCTGCACTGAGGTTTCCGGCATCGGGAAACACCGGCAGGCTGTTGCCACCGAACGGGTTTCGGGTGAAGACGTCGACATGGCTGTAAGCGAGGCTCATCACATCTCTCCTCACAGCTCGGAGGCGAGACCGTCGGTGAACCGGCCTAGCGCCGACTCGTCGCGCCGGTAGAAGGTCCAACCCTTCTTGCGCGTCGCGATCAGTAGTCCGGCCTCGGTCAGCAGCGTCAGGTGGCGGGATGCCGTTGCGGGCGCGATCCCCAGCTTGTCTCGGATGAAGTCGGCGCAGACACCGTCGCTGACGAGGTCGCCGTCGGTCTGCGGCGGGAAAGTTCGCGGTCGGATCCTTGAGCAGCGACAGGATCTCGAGGCGCACCGGACTCGATACGGCCTTGATCGTCTTCAGCAGCGCGCCGGAGCTAGTCGCTTCGTCATTTCGCATAAATACGAAATTAGCTGTTCAGGCGCGCCATGTCAAGGGTCCTCGGTGGCCGGTGTTCGCCGACTTCTGCGCCATGGCTGTCGGAACTGGGGCATCGCAGCCGCCACGCAGATTTCGCCGACTCCTTGTCTGGGTACTCCCTGTGAATGACCGATCGAGAGTCGCAGATCGTGGACTGCCTCGAGCAGGCCTTTGCCGGCCTGATGAAGGCCGACCCCGACGCGTTCCGCACGAAGTTCCGCAAGATGGCCGCCGACCCGTTCGCGTTCTACCGCGGCAGCGCCTGCGTCTTCTACGCCGACGTCGCCGATCAGGAGGACCGGTGGGCCGACGAGCGGACCGGCCGGGTCTGGATCCAGGGCGACCTGCATGCCGAGAACTTCGGCACATACATGGACGGCGCGGGGATGCTGATCTTCGACGTCAACGACTTCGACGAGGCATTCGTCGGGCACTTCACCTGGGACCTGCAGCGGTTCGCGGCCAGTGTTGCGCTGCTTTGCTGGCAGAAGGCGCTGTCGGACAACGTTATTCGTGATTTGATCGCGGCATTCACCCGCTCCTATCTCGATCAGGTGACGTGGTTCCGGCAGACCGACGACGACTCGACGTTCTCGTTGAACCTCGACACCGCCCGCGGCGCGGTGCTTGCCGCCCTCCAGGACGCGCGTTTGTCGACGCGCTACGAGATGCTGCACCGGATCACCCATGTCGACGATGCGGACCGTCGGTTTCGCCACACCTCCGGTGTGCGCGAACTCGACGAGGCTGAATACGAGAAAGTCAAGGCCGCATTCGAGGCCTATCAGGACACCATCCCGAAATCGAAGAAGTTCCGCGAAATCGCCTACGACGTCAAGGACATCGTCGGGCGAACCGGCTTCGGCATCGGCAGCGCGGGCCTACCGAGCTACAACGTGCTGATCGAGGGCTTCAACCAGGCGCTCGACAACGACATCGTGCTGTCGATGAAGCAGGGCAACGTCGCCGCGGCGAGCCGGGTCGTCGACGACGAGGCCGTGCACAAGTACTTCAAGAACCAGGGGCACCGCACCGCGGTATCGCAGCGGGCGTTGCAGGCGTACGCCGATCCCCTGCTCGGCCACACCGAGATCGACGGGGTCGGTTTCGTCGTCGCGGAGCTCTCGCCGTACGAGTCCGACCTGGACTGGAGCGAACTGACCGAACCCGACGAGCTGACCGAGGTGATCGAACAGCTCGGCCGTGCGGTGGCCAAGGTGCACTGTGTCGGTGACGCCGACAGCGACCAGGAGCTGGTCGGATTCCAGACCGAGGACGCGATCGCAGAACTGATCGGGGACCGCACCGACGAGTTCGTCGACGACATCGTGGAATTCGGGCTCACCTACGCCGCGACCGTACGGGAGGACCATCGGCACTTCGTCGAGGCATTCCGCGAGGGCAGGATTCGCGGCGTCAGCTCGGCCTGACCGGTGCGGTCACACCAGAACGATTGAATCGCCCTGCACCGAAACGGCTTTGGACTCCAGAGGCTTGCTCGCCGGGCCCTTGGCGACGGTGCCGTCCAGGTTGAACTTGCTGCCGTGGCATGGGCAGTCGATCGTGCCGTCGGCCACCTTGTTCACCGCGCATCCCTTGTGCGTGCAGGACGAGGAGAAGCCCTTGAACACACCGGCGGTGGGCTGGGTCACCACGACATCGTCGACGATCACACCCGAACCGACCGGCACGTCGGCGGTTTTGGCGATCGCTCCGCCCGACGCCGCTTCGGCCGGCGGGGTCGTCACCGCTTCGCTGCTTGCGGCGGGTTTGTCTGCTTGTTTGTCGCCGCCGTCGCCGCAGGCCGCGAGCGCGCCCGCGGTCAGCACGAGACCGGCACCGCGGATCACGTGCTGCCGTGGCACATGGACGTCATTGATGTTCATCGCGGACCTTTCGGCGGGCTGGGCCTACCACCTGCAGATAGGAAACGCCATCACACGGGTTTTGTCTGCGTAACTCGCAAAAGCGTCAGGGTTCAGCCCGGCAGCACGGGTATCGCGCCCGGCGTCATCAACGGGCGGACCTCGACCCAGCGCGGGTCGTTCTCTGCCGCCGAACCCGACAGCTGCAGGATGCCGCGGGCGTCCGCCACGTACACCGTCGACGGATTCGCCGCCACGGCCCCCACCGGCATCAGCAGGTTGCGGCTCGGGCCGTCGGAGTTCACCCCGTCGAGGTTGACATACGACACCGGGTGCTGCGGATCGGTACGGCTGACGACGATGTCGTCGCCGGTGCGCCAGCACAGCGACACGACGGTGTTCTTGAGGCCGAAGCCCAGCCGGCGCGGATACGTCAGCGCGAACCCGCCGCCCGGCGTCTGCTCGACGCTGGCCAGGATCACCTGTCCCTCGATCAGGATCGCCGCGCGCGTCCCGTCGCGGGACAGCTGCAGCTCGGCGATCGGGCCGGGAAACCGGGTGGACACCGCCGTGGAGTCGACCGGGATGCGGCCCGGCTGCCCCGACGCATCCTGCACCGTGCGCACCACGTTGTTGCCGTCCACCACCACCCATACCGCGTCATCCAGCGACCACGTGGGACGCGAGAGCGACCGACCGTCCATCGCCTGCAACGGATTTCCGCCGATCGGGCCGACCCACAGCGACGACGCCATCTCCGGTGCGCCCGCGTTCAGCGTCACCACCGACGCCGCGTCCTGGCCGCTGCGTGACACGGCCGCCCCGGTCTGATTCGGCGTCGCGCCGAACGGACCGGGGACACGTGGCGCGCGTTGCCCGTCCAGGGCCACCAGCGACCCGTCGACCAACGCGTGCAGCCCGGCGGCCGCGCCGTCGGCCGCACCGGGGTCGGTGGCCGCGACGTCGGAGGTCTGCCAGCCCTCGGCGAACCGGTCGTCCAGCGCTGCGCCGTCGGCGTTGATGACGTAGGGGCCGTTGATGCCCGCTCGAGACAGTGTCCAGATGATCTGTGCCGCAAGAAGTTGGCGGCTGTGCGGGTCGGTGGTGGACAGGTTCTCCAGGTCAATGCGGGCACCGCCGTAGCCACGGCCGACGCCCATCTTGCCGCCGTCGGCACGAGTCACCGGTCCGCGCAGGCGCAGCGGCGGGCCGAGCAGGTTGCGCACGGTGTTCGCCATCTCCGGACGCGGGCCTGCGATCAGCTTGGTGACCAGTTCGGTGGCCAGCTGGTCTGGATCGGACACCGCGACATAGCGGGGATCGGGCACCACGGTCTTACCGGTCGGGTCGGCGAAGTACAGCGTGTTGCGCTTGTAGGTCTCCTGAAACTGTTGCCAGTCAAGGAAAACCCCGTTCGGCAGCTTGTCGATGCGCCAGCCGCCCGACGTCTTCACCAGGTCGATCGGTCCTGGGTCGGGCAGCGCACCCTCGCCCGTTTCGAACACCCCGATGTCGGAAAGCGAACCGAGGATGTCGGCGCGCATGGTGACCGAAACCTTGTCAGGGCCCCGCGTTTCGACGAACACGACCCGGTCGATCAGCAGCGCGCTGCCCGCGTCGTCCCAGCCGCTTGACGCGGATTCGGTGAGGAACTGCCTGGCGGCCAGGTGGCGGTTGGACGGATCCGCGGTGGCCTTGATGAACTCGCGCAACAGCACGTCGGGATCCATGTTGGGCGTCGGCTTCGGCAGGCTCGGTGGTGCGGGACGGTCGACGGTTCCGATCGCCTGCGGCGCCGACGAACTGGGCACCCCTGCACATCCGGCCAACACCAGCGCGCACGCGGTCAAGGCGGCGAGCAGCCGCTTCACACGCTCTCCCCCGCCGGTTGCCGTTCCTTCTCCGAACTCTTTGCCTTGCGTTCGCGCCCAACAGGTTTCAGCGGCAGCGGGCTTGTCGTCACCTTGTGGCCGCGGATCAGCGGCAGGGTGAGCCGGAAACAGGCGCCCTTGCCGGGCTCGCCCCAGGCCTCGAGCCTGCCCTGGTGCAGCCTGGCGTCCTCGATGCTGATGGCCAGGCCGAGCCCGGTGCCGCCGGAGCGGCGGACCCGTGACGGGTCGGACCGCCAGAACCGGCTGAACACCAGCTTCTCCTCGCCGGGCCGCAATCCGACGCCGTAGTCGCGGACGGTGACCGCCACGGTGTCCTCGTCGACGGCCATCCTGATCCGCACCGGCTTGCGCTCGGCGTGGTCGATGGCGTTGGCGATCAGGTTGCGCAGGATGCGCTCCACCCGGCGCGGGTCGACCTCGGCGATGACCTCCTCGGTCGGCATGTCGACGATCAGATCGATCTGGGCGTCGCCCGCGAGGTGGCCGACGTTCTCCAGCGCGCTCCGCACGGTGTCGCGCAGGTCGACCGCCTCGACGGACAGCTCCGCGACGCCCGCGTCGTGCCGGGAGATCTCGAGCAGGTCGTTGAGAAGCATCTCGAACCGGTCGAGTTCGCTGACCATCAGCTCGGTGGACCGCCGCAGCGCAGGCTCGAGTTCGTCGTTGTGGTCGTGAATCAGGTCGGCGGCCATCCGCACGGTGGTCAGCGGGGTGCGCAGTTCGTGGCTGACGTCGGAGGTGAAGCGGCGCTGCAGGTTGCCGAATTCCTCGAGCTGGGTGATCTGCCGCGACAGGCTTTCGGCCATGTCGTTGAACGACACCGCAAGCCGCGCCATGTCGTCCTCGCCGCGCACCGGCATCCGCTCGGTGAGGTGGCCTTCGGCGAACCGCTCGGCGATCCGCGAGGCCGACCGCACCGGCAGCACGATCTGGCGTGCGACGATCAGCGCGATGGCGGCGAGCATGAGCAGCAGCACCACACCGCCGGTGGCCATCGTGCCGCGCACCAGTGCGATCGTGGATTCCTCGTTGTTCAGCGGAAAGACAAGGTACAGCTCGAGATTGGTGACGGGCGACGACGTCGGGGTGCCGACGATGAGAGCGGGCCCGGAGAAGCCCTCTGTGCGCACCGTCGCGTACTGGTAGCTGACCTGGCCGGCCTTCACGAAGTCCCGCAGGGCATTCGGGATCTGCGCGACGGGTCCCGCCGAGGTCGCGGCCCGCGGACCGTCACCCGGGACGACGAGCACGGCGTCGAATGCGCCGGCCAGTCCCGCGCCCGCATCAGCCTTGCGGTCGATGAGCGTGTTGCGGGCCAGTTGAAGGCTGCTGTCCAGCGACCGGGTCTCCTCACCGCCGACGATGCCGCTGACGGTGTTGCGGGCCCGCTCGATCTCCTCGGTGGCCGCCCGCACCTTCACCTCGAGGATGCGATCGGTGATCTGGCTCGTCAGCACGAAGCCGAGCACCATGATCACCGCCAATGACAGCCCGAGCGTCAGCGACACCACCCGCAACTGCAGGGAACGGCGCCAGGCAAGGCCCAATGCTCGACCGAGCGCGCCCAACCCGCGAATCAGTGGAGCAGATCGCCGCTGAATGCGCCGCTTCGAGCTGAAGATCACGGCGACCGCCTGGCGGTCAATGTCACGGCCGCGGCCCAGCCGCGCAAGGTCACGGAGGTCCGGCCTTGTATCCCACTCCTCGAACAGTCAGCACAACTTGCGGATTCTCAGGATCCTTCTCGACCTTCGCCCGCAAACGTTGGACATGCACGTTCACCAAACGGGTGTCGGCGGGGTGCCGGTAGCCCCACACCTGTTCGAGAAGCACATCTCGAGTAAACACCTGCCGCGGTTTGCGTGCCAGCGCCACCAACAGGTCGAACTCCAGCGGGGTCAGCGAAATCTGCTCGCCCTGCCTGGTCACCTTGTGGGCAGGCACGTCGATGTCGACGTCGGCGATGGAAAGCATCTCCGCCGGCTCGTCCTCGTTGCGGCGCAGCCGAGCGCGCACACGTGCGACCAGCTCCTTCGGCTTGAAGGGCTTCATCACGTAGTCGTCGGCGCCGGACTCCAGGCCGAGCACCACGTCGACGGTGTCGGTCTTGGCCGTCAGCATCACGATCGGCACCCCGGAGTCGGCGCGCAGCACACGGCACACGTCGATACCGTTCATGCCGGGCAGCATCAGATCCAGCAGGACCAGATCGGGCCGCAACTCGCGCACGGCGGTGAGCGCCTGGGTGCCGTCGCCGATGACTGCGGTGTCGAACCCTTCACCGCGGAGCACGATCGTCAGCATCTCGGCGAGCGAAGGGTCGTCATCGACGACCAGGATCCTTTGCCTCATGGAGTCCATGGTGTCACCAAATCGCGATAAAACGCTGATAGCGCGCCCGCGAGTCGGCTATTTACCCAGCTCGACAGCTAGCGCTGCGCCGTCGGTGTCCGGGCCGGCCACCAACCACCGGCCTCCCCACGCGTTCGCGGCCAGCTCCGAGTAGACCTGGCCGGTGCGCCGTTGCAGACCGTCGTCGCGCTCGTAGGCGTCCTTCGCCCGGTCGGCTTCGGTGTTGGCGCGGTGCTCCGCCCGCTCGGCTGCCAGTTCGGCAGGCACGTCGAGCAGCACCTGCCGGTCGGGTGCAGGCAGCCGCAACCGCCCGTACTCCAGCTCGCGCACCCACGCCACCACATCGCCGTCGGCGTCCTGGTGCAGACGGGCTGCGCTGTAGGCGGCGTTGGAGGCGACCCAGCGATCGAGGATCACGACGTCGTACTCCGCGTGCAGGCGTTCGATCTCCTCGCGCGCGCCCGCCCGGTCCATGGCGAACAGCACGGCCATCGCGTACACCGAGCCGGACAGGTCACCGTGCCCGCCGTGGAGCGCCTCGGCGGCGATGTCGGCGGCCACCGATTGGCCGTAGCGGGGAAACGACAGGGTTGCCACGGTCCTGCCTTCGGACTCGAACGCCGCGCGCAGGCCGTGGGTCAGGGTGCGCTTGCCTGCACCGTCGACGCCCTCGATCGCGATCAGCACGGGGGCGAGCCTAACCCGCTCGTTGTCTTCGGGTTTCCTGTCAGACCGCTTGTGATCGGCGGCAACCAGGCCACAGCTTGTTCAAAGATAGGAGGCATGAAATTGTTCGTGTGTACGGCGATGATCGGTGCGGCGCTGTTCGCGGCGGCTCCCGCTCGCGCACGCCAATGAGGATCCCGCCGCCAATCCTCCCAACCTGCAGTGCCGCCGACCTGGAATTCGTCGCGGGCGGGCGTGCAGCAGGCGACGGGCGACTACCTCTTCGAGCCATCCCGACGTGAACGATTTCTACAACGGCCTCGAAGGGCTGACGCGCGACCAGTCGACGGCTGAAGGTGCAGGCGTACATGAAGGCGCACCCGCAAGACGAAGGCGGACCTGACCGGCATCCGGCAGCCGCTGGTCGACATCAAGAACCGCTGCGGTAACCCGGGCCCGCCGCCCTAGTGGCGGTCGGCGACCATCCCTCGGTGCATATCAGAACTCTCCGCAGTTCGGCGTGGTCGGCACTCCGTTGAACCGGTCGGCGATCCACTGCATGGCCCGCTCGCCGTCGACCAGCATCGGCAGTGCGTGGTTGATGATCGCCTTGTTGAGGAACGGCGGCTCTTCGTTGGTCCAGAACTCGACGTCGGCACCTTGGGCGCACCAGTCGCGACCGAGCTGGTTGGCGCCGGTCCACGGCACCAACGGGTCGAACCGGTTGCTCAGAATCATCACCGGCGCATTGGGTTTGAAGCGGCCGAGCCGTTGCTCGTCGAACAAGCTGCTGAACGGCTCCTCGTTGACCAGTTGATTGATGTCCTCGGTGAAGTACGGCTGCAGATGCCGGAACATGAACTTCGCGAGCGTCTCGGCGACGCACTGGTCGGCCACCTTGAAGAGCATGTCCTCACCGCGTGGCGTCAGCTTCGACCGGATCGCGTCGGCATGCTCCGGATAGGCCGTCATCACCGAGTTGAGCGCGTAGCCGACGGCGCCCACCAGCACGCTGCCGTCGGCGTAGGGAAACAGTTCCTTGAGGTCGGCGGGCGGCGCGCCGGCATAGGTGCCGACGACGTTCAGTTCCGGTGCGTATGACGACGCGAGTTCGGCCGCCGCCGCCGCTGCGCCGCCGCCTTGGGAGTAGCCCCAGAAGGCCAGGGGGCCATCGCGGATTCAGCGAGGTGTCCGGCAGCTTCTTCGCCGCGCGGGCCGCGTCGAGCATCGCGTCGGCCTGCGGCACCCGGTCGACGTAGGTGTGCAGGCCGGGTGTGCCGAGTCCCTGGTAGTCCGTCATCACGATCGCGAAGCCGCGTGCGACCATCGTCGAGACGAACAGTTCCTCGTAGTTGAACGCCAGGTCCAGGAACGGCCGCCAGTGGATGCCCTGGTTGAACTGACGCGACGGCGCGCACTGGTCGCCCTGCCCCTGGGTGCCGGGCCCGTACACGATCAGCGGACGCGGCCCCCGCCGGGCCAGTCGTTGTACGGCTCGAAGTACGTGCCCGTGACCGCCATCGGATTGCCGTGAACATCGGTGCTGCGGTACATGATTCGCGGTCGCGTCGGCCATGATCATGCCGAGTTGACCGGACGGCTCCAGCACCAGCCGGGACGGCTCCGTGCGGATCAGGTCACCGGGCGCGCCCGGCGGTAGCGGATCCGGCGGGGTGTAGAACTCCTGGTACTCGTCCTCGTTGAAGTACGGATCGTGCGCGTCGTTCGTCGGATCGTCGGCATGAGTCGGTGGCGACACCCCGATGGAACCGATCAACAGCAGCGCAAGCAGAACCCCCACGAATCCCCGACCCACCGGGCGACCCTAACGACGAACTGCGGACAGTGCGCGCTTTTCGGCTGATTGGCGATCTGTCCGCAGTCTCGAGCGTGAAATCAGTAGCGGTAGTGCTCCGGCTTGTACGGGCCGTCGACGTCGACGTTGATGTACTCGGCCTGCTCTTTGGTGAGCTCGGGTCAGCGAACCACCGAGGGCCTCGACGTGGATCTTGGCGACCTTCTCGTCGAGATGCTTGGCCAGCCGGTAGACCTCGTTGTCGTACTCGTCGTTCTTGGTCCACAGCTCGATCTGCGCGATGACCTGATTGGAGAAGCTGTTGCTCATCACGAACGACGGGTGACCGGTCGCGTTGCCGAGGTTCAGCAGCCTGCCCTCGGACAGCACGATGATGGAATGGCCGTCCTCGAAGACGAACTCGTCGACCTGCGGCTTGATGTTGATCCGGCGGATCTTGGGATCCTTTTCCAGGCGCGCCATCTCGATCTCGTCGTCGAAGTGGCCGATGTTGCCGAGGATCGCCTGGTGCTTCATCGCCTTCATGTGCTCGAGGGTGATGATGCCCTGGTTGCCGGTCGCGGTGATGATGATGTCGGCCCAGCCGACGGCCTCTTCGACCGTCTTCACCTCGAAGCCGTCCATCAGCGCCTGCAGCGCGTTGATCGGGTCGATCTCGGTGACCGCGACGCGGGCGCCCTGCGCCTTGAGCGCCTCGGCGCAACCCTTGCCGACGTCGCCGTAGCCGCAGACCAGCGCGGCCTTGCCGCCGATCAGCACGTCGGTGCCGCGGTTGATGCCGTCGATCAGCGAGTGCCTGGTGCCGTACTTGTTGTCGAACTTGGACTTGGTCACCGAGTCGTTGACGTTGATGGCCGGGAACTGCAGTTCGCCTGCGGCGGCGAACATGTACAGCCGCAGCACGCCGGTGGTGGTCTCCTCGGTGACGCCCTGCACCGACTCGGCGATCTTGGTCCACTTCGTCTTGTCGGTCTCGAAGCGCTTGCGGATGAGCGCCAGGAACACCTTGTACTCGTCGGAGTCGTCGTCCTCACCGGGAGGCACCACGCCCGCCTTCTCGAACTGGGCGCCCTTCAGCACCAGCATGGTGGCGTCACCGCCGTCGTCGAGGATCATGTTGGCCGGCTCGCCGGGCCAGGTCAGCATCTGTTCGGCGGCCCACCAGTACTCCTCGAGGGTCTCGCCCTTCCACGCGAACACCGGGACGCCCTTGGGCTCCTCGGGTGTCCCGTGCGGGCCGACGACGGTCGCGGCCGCCGCGTGGTCCTGGGTGGAGAAGATGTTGCACGACGCCCAGCGGACCTCGGCGCCCAGCGCCACCAGGGTCTCGATCAGCACGGCGGTCTGCACCGTCATGTGCAGCGAGCCGGAGACTCGCGCGCCCTTCAGCGGCAGCACGTCGGCATACTCCCGGCGCAGCGCCATCAAGCCCGGCATCTCGTGTTCGGCGAGCCTGATCTCCTTGCGGCCGAACTCGGCCAGGGACAGGTCGGCCACCTTGTAATCGATGCCGTTGGCAACATCGGCGGTCAGCCGCTGCTCAGTCGTTGTCATGCTCGTCCTTCTTCTCCACGCAATTAGTTAGCTTATTTACACATTAGCCGCACGGCCCGGTCGCTCCCAAGCCGCGGCTAATTCGATTCGATGACACCGTACCGTTCGGCGAACGGCGTCATGAGACGTGCCAGGTCGCGGGCCACATCGTGGTCGGCCTCGGGCGGCATCGAGACGTAACTCATACACAACCGGACGATGGCCCGGGCCAGCACCCCGGCATCCTCCTCGCTCGCACGCACCCAGCTCTGGGTGAAGGTCCCCGTCAGCCGCGACGAGCAGTGCGTGATGATCGGGCCGCTGTCGGTGGTGATGAGCGCAAGCAGGTCGGGCTTGGTGCCGCCGGTCAGCAGCGAGATCACCAGCGGGTCGGCTGCCGACTCGGTGAAGAAGTCCCGGAAGCCCTCGAGGAATGCGGCATAGATGTCGCCGACGTTGCCGTTGATCGCGCTGTCGACCGCGTCGACCAGACGGTCGGCCAGCCGCATCGCGTAACCCTGCGCAAGGCCCTGCCGCGAGCCGAACTCGTTGTAGATGGTCTGCCTGCTGATGCCCGCCGCGCTTGCGACGTCCGACAGCGTGATCGACGACCAGTCGCGGGTCAGCAGCAGGTCGCGCATGCCGTCCAGAATCGAATCGCGCAGCAGCACCCTCGACGCCTCGGCGTAGGGGATGCGCTGCGCGGTCCGACCCTCGTTCACAGGGGCGACGATAGCCGTCAAGAGCGCGCGACCTCGACCATCTCGAAATCGGATTTGGCCGCGCCGCAGTCCGGGCAGCTCCAGTCGTCGGGGATGTCGTCCCACCTGGTGCCGGGGGCGATGCCGTCTTCGGGCCAACCCTTCTCCTCGTCGTACTCGAAGCCGCACTGCACGCAGACGAACAGCTTGTAGTCAGTCATGTCGTTACCTTCTCTCGTTGACTCTGCGCGCAGCGCGAGCGTCACTCGCACTTCTCCGCCCTGGACGCGTAGTCATTGGCGGCCGGCGGCCCGTACGCGGCGAGCACCTTGTCGCGCACCCGCGGATGGATGTTCACCCGGGTGATGTCGCCGTCGTAGTGCGCGAGCACGCGATGGTCCATCACCTTGCGCCACAGCGGCGGGAAGTACGTCAGCCCGATCATCGACGCGTAGCCGCTCGGCAGGTTCGGCGCACCCTCCATGCTGCGCAGCGTCTGGTAGCGCCGCGTCGGGTTGGCGTGGTGATCGCTGTGCCGCTGCAGGTGGTACAGGAACAGGTTGGTCACGATGTGGTCGGAGTTCCAGCTGTGCACCGGCGTGCAGCGCTCGTAGCGCCCGCTGTCGAGCTTCTGCCGCAACAGCCCGTAGTGCTCGAGGTAGTTGACGGTCTCCAACAGCGTGAAGCCGAACACCGCCGAGATCACCACATACGGGATCAGCGCCAGGCCGAACACCGCGATCAGCACGCCGTAGAGCAGGACCGACATCGCCCACGCGTTGAGCACGTCGTTGGACCAGTGCCACGGGCTCTTGCCGGCCCGGCGCAGCCGCTTGGCCTCCAGCTCCCACGACGACTTCAGGCTGCCCCACACGCTGCGCGGCAGGAACTCCCAGAACGTCTCGCCGAACCGGGCCGACGCGGGATCCTCCGGGGTGGCGACACGGACGTGGTGGCCGCGGTTGTGCTCGATGTAGAAGTGGCCGTAGCAGGTCTGCGCCAGCGTGATCTTGCTCAGCCAGCGCTCCAGTTCGTCCTTCTTGTGGCCCATCTCGTGGGCGGTGTTGATGCCGACCCCGCCGAGGACACCCGACCGAGAGGGCGAGGCCGATCTTGGCCGGCCAGCCGAGTCCGCCGTCGAAGCCCAGCCAGCTCAGGTCGGCGGCGGTGAACAGGTACGCGCCGAAGATGACGCTGGCGTACTGGAACGGGATGTAGATATAGGTGCAGTAGCGGTAGTACTTGTCGTTCTCCAACCGCTCCATCACCTCGTCGGGCGGGTTCTGGCCGTCAGGCCCGAACCGCAGGTCGAGCGCGGGCAGCAGGATGTAGAGCAGGATCGGGCCGATCCAGAACGGCACCTGGGCAGCGGTGTGCCAGCCCCACTGGTTGAACGCCCACACCAGCGGCAGCATGACGAACAACGCGGTCGGGGCGATCAGCCCCATCAGCCACAGATGCCGTTTCTTGTCTCGCCACGCCTCGATCTCGGTTTGCGTCAATTGGGCCGTCACGACGGTCCACCTCCCTGTGAGTGCCATCACCTTGATGGCTTGACTATAGAGGTGGATTTGTCGCCTGTCTAGACACAGAGCATCTTTTTGTAAAGCTCTCGTTGAATCGGGCGCGCTTCACGACGCTGACGGTCGATTAGCGCCCCGAATTCGCGGTGCGAATGACCGCGGCGACCCTCTCCGGGTACTCGGTCAGGTCCAGCCAGGTGAAGCGCAGCACCTGCCACCCCAGCAGGACGATGGCGTTTTGGCGCGTCCGGTCCACATGGAACTCGTTGACTCCGCTGTGAAATGCGAAACCGTCAACCTCTAGAGCCAACTTCGTCGCGGGGAAGCCGACGTCAACGCGGTAGCCGCCGACGCGATAGTTGGCCTTCCACCCCGTGATGTTCGCGCTCCGAAGGATTTCGTGGAGCAGCCTTTCCGCCTCAGACCGCGCTCCCCCACCCGCTGCCTGTAGCAGCATCCGTGACCGCGGCGCGCCGGTGCGACCCTTGTTGCGCAGGTGCGCGCGCCAGAGGGTGTTGATATCGGTACGGCGCTGCAGGGCATTGTCCATCAATTTGGCCCCACCACCGCGCTTCGCCGAGGCTTCGACAACGGTCAGCGCGAGGGCGGTCACACGCAGGTCGTTGACCACGACGACGTCGGCCGGTGCCAAGTCACGGCGCCTGACGCTAGTTCCAGGGTGGCGCCTGCCATGGCTGTTGCGCGGCGTCGTCACTTCGGCCACAGCGGGCGCGAACTGTGTTAAGCCATGCCACCACGCCGCCGTCAGTCCGCTCGCGGCCGCCCGCATCCCATATCCCCAGACAGCTGCTCGGATGCGCGCCGCGTCGGTGAACGGTCGATCGTCGACGAAGTAAACCCCACGCCCGCATCGCTTCCACTCCCCGGAGGTGACTCGTCTCTCCACCGCTCGCATGCTCAGCCCCGCCTCGCACGCCTGCGCCGCGGTGATCACGCCGTCGTGGCGACGCAGGTAATCGCTGAGCACCTCGATGTGACGCAGCGACGGGCGCCAAACGTTCCCCTACACGCGAATCGGGCGCGATTTACGACGCTCGCGGTGGATTAGCGCGCCGAATCCGCGGCCGCCTCCCGCTGGGCGAGCGCCGAGTGCTTGCGGCCGTACAAGAGGTAGACGACGATCCCGATCGCCATCCAGATGACGAAGCGGATCCAGGTCAGCGCCGTCAGGTTCAGCATCAGCCACAGGCAGGCCACGATCGCGGCGATCGGCAGCCACGGCACCAGCGGCACCCGGAAGGCGCGCTGCAGGTCGGGACGGCTCCGCCGCAGGATGATGACGCCTGCCGAGACCAGCACGAACGCGAACAGCGTGCCGACGTTGACCATCTCCTCGAGCTTGGTCGATCGGGAAGAACGCCGCCGCGGCCGCCGACCACGACACCGACGAGCACGGTGAACCGCACCGGGGTGCCGTGGTCACCGGTCTTGGCCAGCTGGCGCGGCAGCAGCCCGTCGCGCGACATGGCGAACAGCACCCGGATCTGGCCGAGCATCAAGCACCATGACGACGGTCGTCAGCCCGGCCAGCGCGCCGATCGAGATGACCGTGGCGGCCCAGTCGACGCCGTTGGCGGTGAACGCCGTCGCGAGGTTGGCGTCCTCGCCCGCCTTCGCCAGCTCGGTGTAGCTGCACCATGCCCGACAGCACCACCGCCACCGCGACGTAGAGCACGGTGACGATCGCCAGCGTGCCGAGGATGCCGCGGGGCACGTCGCGCTGCGGGTTCTTCGTCTCCTCCGCGGTGGTCGCGACGACGTCGAAGCCGATGAACGCGAAGAACACGATCGAGGCGCCGGCCAGCAGGCCGTACCAGCCGTAGTTGCTGCTGCCTGCGCCGGTGAGCAGCGAGAACAGCGACTGTTCGTGCCCGCAGCCGCCGCCGGGTTCGGCCGGCGGAATGAACGGCGTGTAGTTGGCGGCCTTGATGTAGAAGGCGCCGACGACGATGACGACGAGCGACGACGGCCACCTTGATCAGCGGTGATGACGGCGCTGACGTTCGACGACAGCTTCGTGCCCAGCGCCAGCAACGTGGTCACGATCGCGACGATGAGCAGCGCGCCCCAGTCGAGGTTCGAGCGGGCCCGAGTGTCGATTGTCGCCGCCGGAGAATCCGAACACCTCACCCAGATAGGACGACCAGCTCTTGGCCACCACCGCGGCCCCGACCGCGAACTCGAGGATCAGGTCCCAGCCGATGATCCAGGCGACGAACTCGCCGAAGGTGGCGTAGGAGAAGGTGTAGGCGCTGCCCGCCACGGGCACGGTGGAGGCGAACTCGGCGTAGCACAGCGCCGCCAGCCCGCAGGCGATCGCGGCGAGGACGAACGAGATCGAGATGGCCGGCCCGGTGATGTTGCCCGCGGTGGACGCGGTGATGGTGAAGATGCCCGCGCCGATCACCACCGAGACGCCGAAGACGGTCAGGTCCCACCAGGTCAGGTCCTTGCGCAGCCGGGTGTCCGGCTCGTCGGTGTCGGCGATCGACTGCTCGACGGACTTGGTTCGTCGGCCCAGCAATACGCGATCCATACGCCTTACCCTTTCGTGACGCCGCCCGAAGCCGGGTCGGCGCCCGATGAGTACCCACTACCGTCGGCGCCCATGGGGCGGAATGGGAAACACGCGGTCGTCATCGGAGCGAGCATCGCGGGCATGTGCGCGGCGCGGGTGCTCTCGGACTTCTACGACCGGGTCACGGTCTACGAGCGCGACGAGTTGCCCGACGAGCCCGGCAAACCGGGCCGCGGTGCCGCAGGGCCGGCATGTGCACCTGCTGATGGCGCGCGGCGCCGCAGGAGTTCGAGCGCATGTTTCCCGGGCTGCTCGACGACATGGTCGCCGCCGGCGTGCCGATCCTGGAGAACCGGCCGGACTGCATCCACTTCGGCGCGGCCGGACACGTGCTGGGGACGACGCGGCACGCTGCGCGACGAGTTCACCGCCTACGTGCCGAGCCGCCCGCACCTGGAATGGCAGATCCGGCGCACGGGCGACCGCGATCCCCAACGTCGACGCTCGTGCGTGCCAGCGGTCACCGAGCCGAGCTTCGACGCCGCCCGGCAGCGGGTGACCGGCGTCTGCTGGACACCGGCGAGCACGGTGCCTGCCGACCTCGTCGTCGACGCGGCAGGCCGCGGCACCCGGCTGCCGGTGTGGTTGGAGCAGTGGGGATTTGACCGACCACCCGAGGACACCGTCGACGTCGGCATCGGCTACGCCACCCACCAGGTGCGCATACCCGGACGGGCTGCATCACCGAGAAGGTGGTCGTCGCGGGCGCCTCGCGCGAGCAGCCGCGTCGGGCTCGGCATGCTGTGCTACGAGGACGGCACCTGGGGCCTGACCACGTTCGGCGTCGGCAAGGTCGAGCCGCCGCAGAACTTCGCCGAGATGTGTGCGCTGGCCGACGACGTGCTGCCCGCGCACATCGCGCGCCGCCATCCGCAAGGGCGACGCCGATCGGCGACGTGGCGTTTCACAAGTACCCGACCAGCCGGTGGCGCCGCTACGACAAGATGGACCGGTTCCCGGCCGGCATCATCCCGTTCGGCGACGCGGTGGTGAGCTTCAACCCGACCTTCGGCCAGGGCATGACGATGACCTCGATCCAGGCGGGCAACCTGCGCCGGGCGCTGGAATCGCCGGCGAACCCGACCTCGCCGGCGAGCTCGACGCGGGCGACGGCGAAGACGACGTAGCCGGTGTGGACCATGAACGCCATCGGCGACCTGGTGCTGCACCGGGCCACGGGTCCGATGCCCGTGGTGGTACCGGCCGGTCGGCGGCCTGTTCGATCAGTTCCTCGGCGCGGCCGAGACCGATCCCGTTCTCGCGGAATGGTTTCTGCGCCGGTTCAGCCTGCTCGACAGCCTCTACATGGTGCCGTCGGCGAAGCTGGTCGGCCGCGACCGTCCGGCACAACATGCGGCTGTGGCTGGCCGAGAAGCGCGGCAGCGCTCAGCCGGTCAGCGCACGCGATCGAGATCTGGTTCCAGGTAGATGACCTGGGCGGCGGGCACCGCCGCGCGGATCGCCGCCTCGGCGGCGTCGATGGTGGCGGCCACCGTGGCCAGGTCGGTCGGACGGTGCGAGCGCGATCTTCGCGCCGACCAGCATCTCGTCGGGACCCAGGTACTGGGTGCGGAGGTGGATCAGCCGGTCGATGTTGGCGGTCTGCTCGAGCGCCGCGCGGATCGCCCGTCCTCCCGCCGGTGTCGCGCCCTCACCGATGAGCAGGCTGTGCATCTCGATCATCAGGATCGACCGCGATCACGCCGAGCAGCACGCCGATGCGCGACGGTGCCGATGCCGTCCCAGACCGGGTTCTCCGGTCAGCACCGTCAGCCCGACACCGGCCAGCGCGAACACCAGGCCGACCAGCGCGCCGGTGTCCTCGAGCAGCACCACCGGCAGCTCGGGGTTGCGCGAGTTGCGGATGAACCGCCACCAGCTGCCGGTGCCCTTCAGCGGCCGCGACTCCACCATCGCGGTGCGAAAGCTGTAGGACTCCAAGCCGATTGCCACCACCAGGATCACGATGGCCACGACCGGCGAGGTGAGCTCGTCGCGGGTGGACGATCTTGTGGTAGCCCTCGTACAGCGCGAAGACCGAGCCGAGGGAGAACAACACCAGCGCCACCACGAACGAGTAGAAGTAGCGGCTGCGGCCGTACCCGAACTGATGCAGCGCGTCGGCTTCCTTGCGTGGCCTGGCGCTGACCGAACAGCAGCAGACCCTGGTTCGACGTGTCGGCGACCGAGTGCACCGCCTCGGCCAGCATCGACGAGCTGCCGGTGATCAGGAAGCCGACGAACTTCGCCACCGCGATGCCCGCGTTGGCGAGCAGCGCCGCCAGGATCGCGCCTTGCTTCCGCTCGCTCGACATCGGCCTGCCACTCGTCAGATGCCGACGGTGGCGCGGAACAGCTTGGTCGGGCTGCTGCGGCGACCAGCCGGATCGGCCCGTCGTCGGCGGCCACCCACGCGGCCGCACCCCGCTCCAGCGTCACCGCGCTCGACTTGGCGTGCACGACCGCCGAACCCTCGGTGCACAGCAGGATCTGCGGGCCGTCGTGGCGCGACGGTGCGTCGATCTCGTGTCCGAGGTGGTCGCCGTCGATGCGCAGCACCGACACCGCGAACTCCGGCGCCGGCGTGTCGTAGACGAATTCGATGCCGTCCTGCGTGATTCGTCGGGCGCAGCGCCGCCTCGGTCGGCCGGCGTGAAGTCGAGCACCCGCAGCAGCTCGGGGACGTCGACGTGCTTGGGGGTCAGCCCGCCGCGCAACACGTTGTCGGAGTTGGCCATCACCTCGACACCGACGCCGTGCAGGTAGCGTGCAGGTTGCCGGCGGGCAGGTAGATGCGCCTCGCCGGGCGTCGAGGCTGATCCGGTTCAGCAGCAGCGCGGCCAGCACACCCGCGTCGCCGGGATACCGCTCCCCGAGCTCGAGCACCGTCTTGGCCTCGGCCGCGAATTCCTTTGCGCCCGAACGGACATAGTCGATCGCGCCGTCGATCACCGCGGGCACCAGCACGTCGAGGTCGGGCTGCGGGGCGGTGATCCACGTGGTGAACAGCGCCCGCAGACCGTCGGCGTCGGGCTGGCCGGCCAGCAGGTTGACGAACGGGTCGAGGTCCGTGACCGCCAGCGCCCGCATCAGCTCGACGCGTGCGCGCGGCCGGCCGGAACCCGGCCAGCGCCTCGAAGTGCCCAGCGCGACCAGCAATTCGGGCTTGTGGCTGCGGTCGCGGTAGTTGCGGATCGGCGCCGACACCGGGATGCCGCAGCCGGTCCTCGCGGGCGAACCCCTCGACCGCCTGCTCGGCGCTCGGATGGGCCTGCAGCGACAGCGGTTCGTCGGCGGCGAGCACCTTGACCAGGAACGGCAGCGCGTCGCCGAAGCGCCGACGCACCGCCGCGCCCAGCTGACCCTCGGGATCGTCGCGCAGCGCGTCGAGCAGCGAACGCTCGCCGTCGTCGGTCTCCAGCCACGCCGGGTCGCCGGGGTGCGCGCCGAACCACAGCTCCGCCTCGGGATGCGCTGTGGGACTTGGCCGTCCGGTGAATTCGGCAATGGCGGTCCGCGAACCCCACGCGTAGGTCCGCACCGCTCCGCGTAGCAGGTGCACTCGGCTAACCTCGAACCAGTCTCAGGTAGATGGCCGCCATCTCCAACCGCACGGCCAGCATCGCCAATTGTTGCTCGGGACGCCCGCGACCGGACCGGTGCGTCGCGCAACGCTCCGGCACATCCTCGGCGTTGACCACGTCGACGTCGTCGAACCCGGCGACCCGTGCGCGTCACCACCGGCCGCTCGGCGTCGGTGTCAGCACGAAGATCCGGGCCCGCTCGCGGCAGCGGGCCGTCGATCTCCTCGTCATGGAACATCGACGCCTCACGGTCGGCGTCGGACTGCGCGCCAATGCCCGTGCGCAGGGCCACCAGCGCGTCGGCCAGTCCGACCGCGGCGACCGCCTGGTGCGCGATCCGCAGCATGACCGCGGCGGCGTGGCGGGCCAGCGCCAGCGTGGCCGCGTTGTCGCCGGCGAGCACGACGTCGCGGCCCGACATCCGCTCGGCCAGCGCCTTGGCCGGATTGGTGAACAGCTCGCGGCCGGCGCTGTTGCGCAACGCCTCGGCGTCGAGTTCGTCGGCCAGCGCGGCCAGGTCCACGCTGCAGGCCGGGTCGACCGCCTGCAGCACGGCCAGGCCGGCCGCCAGATAGCGGGCCAGACCGAAGTCGTCGGGCACCCACAGCCGCGGCGCCAGCACGACCGACCGGCCGGCGGTGGCGTCGCGCAGCGGACCCTCGTACGGCGCGGCCACGACGACCCGGGCGCCGCGGCGCACACCGGTCGCGGCCGCCGACGACCAGCGCGGGTCACCGGGGTCGTCGCCGGCGACGACCAGCACATCGAGCGCGCCGATCCACGGCGGCGCCTCGGAGGCGACGACGATCGGTGCCGCGGCCGAACCGCCGAGCGTCGCCGCCAGCATCGCGCCCGCCGTCTCGGCGTTGCCGCGGCCGGCCACCCAGATCACCGTGCGCGGCGGCTGGTCGACCGCAGCGGATCCAGGTCGCCCTCGTCGAGCGCCGCCGCGGTGGCGCGCACCTGCGCGCCGGCCATCGACGCCGCGCGCAGCAAGCCGTCGCGGTCGGCGGCGAGCAGGCCTTCGGCGTCGTCGAGGTCGATGGCGCGTGGGTGGCGTTCACGTGCGCCGCCTCGGTCTGCGCGGCGATCTCGGCGCGCCGACCTGCTCGACGATGTCGTCGACCTCCTCGGTGGTGCGCGCCTCGACGTTGAGCCGCAGCAGCGGCTCGGTGTTGGACGTGCGCAGGTTGAACCAGCTGCCGTCGCCGAGGTCGACGGTCACGCCGTCGAGGTGGTCGATCGAGTGGATCCGGTTGCCGAACGACTTCAGCACCGCGTCGACGCACGCTGTGGGCGTCGGTGACGGTGAAGTTGATCTCGCCGGAGGCTTCGTAGCGCTGGTAGTCGGCCATCAGGTCCGACAGCGGCCGGTCGCTGTTCGCCGAGCGCGGCGAGCACGTGCAGCGCGGCCAGCATGCCGGAGTCGGCGCCCCAGAAGTCGCGGAAGTAGTAGTGCGCGGAGTGCTCGCCGCCGAAGATCGCGCCGGTGTCGGCCATCAAGCGCCTTGATGTAGGAGTGGCCGACGCGCGAGCGCACCGGCGTGCCGCCGCGCTCGACGACCAGTTCCGGCACCGCGCGGGAGGTGATCAGGTTGTGGATCACCGTCGCGCCGATCTCGCGCTCAGTTCGCGCGCGGCGACCAGCGCGGTCACCGCCGACGGCGACACCGGCTGCCCCGTTTCGTCGACGACGAAACAGCGGTCGGCGTCGCCGTCGAAGGCCAGCCCGATGTCGGCGCCGGTCTCGAGGACGTGCGCCTGCAGGTCGACGAGGTTGGCCGGGTCCAGCGGATTGGCCTCGTGGTTGGGGAACGTGCCGTCGAGTTCGAAGTACAGCGGCAGCAGCGTGATCGACGGGATCGCGCCGAAGCACGGCGGGCGCGGTGTGGCCGGCCATGCCGTTGCCCGCGTCGACGGCGACCCGCAGCGGGCGCAGCTCGGCGAGGTCGACCAGCGAGCGCAGGAAGTCGCCGTAGTCGGCGAGCACATCGCGGTCGCGTGATCGTGCCGCGCGGGCCGTCGAAGGCGGGCACGCCGGCGATGACCTCGTCGCTGATGGTGGCCAGCCCGGTGTCCTTGCCGACGGGCTTGGCGCCGGCCCGGCACAGCTTGATGCCGTTGTAGGCGGCCGGGTTGTGGCTGGCGGTGAACATCGCGCCGGGGCAGTCGAGCAGTCCCGAGGCGAAGTACAGCTGATCGGTGGACGCCAGCCCGATCCGGACGACGTCGAGGCCCTGCGCGTCGACGCCGTCGGCGAACGCGGCCGCCAGCGCCGGCGAGCTCGCCCGCATGTCGTGGCCGATGGCCACCTGCGCGGCGCCCTCGTCGCGCATCAGCCGGGCGAACGCGCGCGCCGACGTCGGCGACGAAGCCGTCGTCGATTTCCTCGCCGACCAGACCGCGCACGTCATACGCCTTGATGACGCGGTGGACAGCCGCGGCGGGCCGAGACATGGATCTCCTTGCGAAGGGACTGTTGGCGCCAGCCTAGCCGTCGCACGGCGAGCACGACTGGCCAGGCTGCGGTCCGGTCAGTCCGCCGGGTCGGGCAGCACCCGCAGGTGGCCGCGCCGGCGCCCGTTCGACTCGGGCCGAGGGGCCGGCGGCGCCATCAGCGCGCCACCGTGCACACCGGTGACCGGATCGGAGAAGCCGGCGGCGCATGCCGCTGACCGCGGCGCCGTCGCGGCCTTCGCGCACCGCGTCGGCCAGCGCCACCAGATCGTCCTCGTCCGGGATGCGACGGCAGCGGCCCGGCGTGGCGAACCAGCTCCCAGCCGCGCGGCGCGGTGAT
Source organism: uncultured Actinomycetota bacterium (assembly GCA_963758825.1). Taxonomy (GTDB): domain Bacteria; phylum Actinomycetota; class Actinomycetes; order Mycobacteriales; family Mycobacteriaceae; genus Mycobacterium. The sequence continues at coordinate 435,918 of CAVWWV010000002.1, forward strand.
CCGGCCGGCGTGGATGACGCACAGATCCCACGAATGCGGCTCGGACACCGTGGCCAGCGGTCCGACGACGGCCGTCGAATCCGAGTAGACGAAGGTCAGCGTCGCAACCGCATAGTGCGGGCACCCGGGCCGGCAGCAGCGACGGGGAACATTCACGAGCGAGAGGCTATCGTGGGACAAACCCGCCACGGCGCCGGACACGCGCAGCCGGCGGGCCGCCGATCTCCAACCGTTACGATCTGTCTCGTGTCGGCAGCGTGGCCGCACGGCGATCACGCCGCGGCCGGGAGATGCGCGGCCCGCTGCTTCCGCCGACCGTGCCGGGCTGGCGCAGCCGGGCGGAGCGGTTCGACATGGCGGTGCTGGAGGCCTACGAACCGATCGAGCGGCGCTGGCAGGAGCGGGTGCCGCGCTGGACGTCGCCGTCGACGAGATCCCCGGATCTCGCCGAAGGATCCCGAGAGCGTGCAGTGGCCGCCCGAGGTGGTCGCCGACGGGCCGATCGCGCTGGCCCGGCTGATCCCGGCGGGCGTCGATGTCCGCGGTAATGCGACGCGGGCGCGAATTGTGTTGTTCCGCAAGCCGATCGAGCGACGGGCGAAGGACACCGTCGAACTGGCCGAGCTGTTGCACGAAGTATTGGTGGCGCAGGTGGCCACCTATCTGGGCGTCGAACCTTCCGTCATCGACCCGACGATCGACGACGAGTGACGCGCGAGACTGCGTCAGATGATGCCGCGCTTGAGGCGACGGCGCTCCCGCTCGGAGAGGCCGCCCCAGATGCCGAAGCGCTCGTCGTGGGCCAGGGCGTAGTCCAGGCACGCGTCCTTCACCTCGCAGCCCAGGCAGATGCGCTTGGCCTCGCGGGTCGAGCCGCCCTTCTCGGGGAAGAACGCCTCGGGGTCGGTCTGCGCGCACAGCGCGCGCTCCTGCCATTCGTCTTCCTCGACGTTGCCGGCGCGATCGCATCGATTCTCGGCGCTCGGGCACCAGACTCAATTGGGGACGCCCAGCCGCCTCGAATCGGCGCCGGTCCGGTATTGGTGTGCGGTGCATTGCCTACTGAGCCGAGCACCGATTGTCGAATGCTCGTGCTGACCGAAATCGACCTGCTCAAAAGACATGTTCCGCCTCCTCACCTTAGTCTCGTAGATCCGCTATGCAGCCCCACTATCGTAATGTGCGGCCATCTCAATTCGAACAAGTGATCGAATCTCGGTCTGCGACACCGGAACCGGCCGGCCAACCGCGAAATGACACTGGTGTGATTACACACGCGTTAGCTGCCGCGGTCAAGCGTTAGAACAGAAATTCATACCATTTCGTGACTCAAATTCGGCGCGTCGCTGCTTCGGCGTGTCTGTCACAGCCTCATCGCCTGGCTGCCGAGACCGCGTTCGCGACCCGACGGCCTAGTGTCGGTCGATGTGAAGGTCACGGTTCTGGTCGGCGGCGTCGGCGGTGCCCGCTTCCTGCTCGGCGTGCAGCATCTGCTGGGCCTGGGCCAGTTCGCTCGCGACGGAATCCCAATGATCATCGCTGACCGCGGTCGTCAACGTCGGCGACGACGCCTGGATGTACGGCGTGCGCATCTGCCCGGACCTCGACACCTGCATGTACACCCTCGGTGGCGGCATCGACCCCGAGCGCGGCTGGGGGCACCGCAACGAAACCTGGCATGCCAAGGAGGAACTCGCCGCCTACGGCGTGCAGCCGGACTGGTTCGGGCTCGGCGACCGCGACCTGGCCACCCATCTGGTCCGCAGCCAGATGCTGCGCGCGGGCTATCCGCTGTCGCAGGTGACCGAGGCGCTGTGCGACCGGTGGTCGCCCGGTGCGATGCTGCTGCCCGCCAGCGACGACCGCAGCGAAACCCACGTCGTCATCACCGATCCCGAGACCGGCGACCGCAAGCGCGCATCCACTTCCAGGAGTGGTGGGTGCGCTACCGCGCGCAGGTGCCGACGCACAGCTTCGCGTTCGTCGGCGCCGACAAGGCCACCGCCGGCCCCGGTGTCGCCGACGCGATCGAGACGGCCGACGTGGTGCTGCTCGCGCCGTCGAACCCGGTGGTGAGCATCGGCGCGATCCTGGCGGTCCCCGGTATCCGCGGCGCGCTGCGCTCGACGCCGGCGCGCGGTGATCGGCTACTCCCCCATCATCGGCGGAAAGCCGTTGCGCGGCATGGCCGACGAATGCCTGTCGGTGATCGGCGTGGCGAGCACCTCCGAGGCGGTCGGCGGGCACTACGGCGCGCGGTCGGGCGCCGGCATCCTGGACGGCTGGCTGGTGCACGAGGGCGACCACGCCGACGATCGACGGCGTCGAGGTGCGGTCGGTGCCGCTGCTGATGACCGATCCGGCGGCGACCGCCGAGATGGTGCGCGCCGGAATGGATCTCGCCGGGGTCAAGCCGTGACCGAGCACGGACGCGGCCGCGCGCCATCGAGACTGCTGCCCGTCCCGGGCCTGCCCGAGTTCCGGCCCGGCGACGACCTGGCCGCAGCCATCGCCGCGGCCGCGCCGTGGCTGCGCGACGACGACGTCGTCGTGGTCACCAGCAAGGTGATGTCCAAGTGCGAGGGCCGCATCGTCGACGCGCCCGCCGATCCCGAGGAGCGGGACGCGCTGCGCCGCAAGCTGATCGACGCCGAAGCGGTGCGGGTGCTGGCCCGCAAGGGCCGCACGCTGATCACCGAGAACGCGCTCGGTCTGGTGCAGGCCGCCGCCGGCGTGGACGGCTCCAACGTCGACTCCGCCGAACTGGCGCTGCTGCCCGTCGATCCCGACGCCAGCGCCGCGGCGTTGCGGGCGGCGCTGCGCGAGCGGCTCGGGGTGACCGTCGGCGTGGTCGTCACCGACACGATGGGCCGGGCGTGGCGCAACGGCCAGACCGACGTCGCGATCGGCGCGGCCGGGCTGGCGGTGCTGCACGGCTACGCGGGTGCGCACGACAGCACGGCAACGAGCTGATCGTCACCGAGATCGCGGTCGCCGACGAGATCGCCGCCGCCGCCGATCTGGTGAAGGGCAAGCTGACCGGCGGTCCCGGTCGCGGTGGTGCGCGGACTGACGCTGCACGACGACGGATCCAACGCCCGCACTCTGGTGCGCGCCGGCGAGGAGGATCTGTTCTGGCTGGGCACCGAGGAGGCGATCGCGACTGGGCCGCGGCCAGGCGCAGCTGCTGCGCCGGTCGGTGCGCCGGTTCAGCGCCGAGCCCGTCGCACCCGACGCTCATCGAGGCCGCCGTCGCCGAGGCGCTGACCGCGCCCGCGCCGCACCACACCCGGCCGGTGCGGTTCGTCTGGGTGGCAGACCGCGACGGCCGGATCGCGCTGCTGGACGCGATGAAGGACCAGTGGCGCGCCGATCTCATCGGCGACGGCAAGGCCGCCCGACGCCGTCGAGCGCCGCGTCGCCCGCGGCCAGATCCTCTACGACGCACCCGAGCTGGTCATTCCGTTCATGGTGCCCGACGGCGCGCACACCTACCCGGACGCCGCACGCACCGCCGCCGAGCACACGATGTTCACCGTCGCGGTCGGCGCGGCGGTGCAGGGTCTGCTCGTCGCGCTGGCGGTGCGCGGGGTCGGCAGCTGCTGGATCGGGTCGACGATCTTCGCCCCCGACCTGGTGCGCGCCGAGCTGGGGCTGCCCGACGACTGGGAACCGTTGGGCGCCATCGCGATCGGCTATCCCGCCGAGCCGCTGGACCCGCGCGATCCGGTGCCGACCGACGGCCTGCTGGTGCGCGAGTGAGCTCTGCACGAGTCGGCGGTCGAGGTGCTGACCGACGTGGGCCGCACCCGATCCCGCGCAGGACACGCTGCGGCACGCGGTGCTGGCGTTCCTGCTCGCCCGCGCGGAGCCTGCCTGCGCGAATGCGTGCCCGGCCACATCACCGCCTCGGCGCTGGTGCTCGACCACACGGGCACGCAGCGTCTGCTGACCCTGCATCCGCGGTTCGGCCGCTGGTTGCAGCTCGGCGGGCACTGCGAGGCCGACGACGCGACATCGTCGCCGCGGCGCTGCGGGAGGCGACCGAGGAGTCCGGCATCGAGGGCCTGACGATCGACCCGGAGCCGGCCGCGCTGCACGTGCATCCGGTGACCTGCTCGCTCGGCGTGCCGACCCGTCACCTCGATGTGCAGTTCGTGGTGCACGCTCCCGACGACGCCGAAATCGTCTGCAGCGACGAGTCGCTGGATCTGCGGTGGTGGCCGCTCGACGGGCTGCCCGACGATAGCGACTTCGGCCTCACCCAGCTGGCCGCCGCA
>CAVWWV010000003.1:0-12129 GCA_963758825.1 uncultured Actinomycetota bacterium
TTCACGCCGGGGGCTTTTTCTTTCGGCGAGCAGACGCAAAAGTCCCGCATTTGCGGCGATTCCGGGGGCATATGCGTCTGCTCGCCGAATGTGGTGTCCGGGCGCATCACTAGACTGGCCGCGTGCTCATTGGTTCGCACGTCCATCAAGACGACCCCATCGCGGCCGCGGAGGCCGACGGCGCCGACGTGGTGCAGTTCTTCCTCGGCGACCCGCAGAGTTGGAAGAAGCCCAAGCCGCGCGACGACGCCGAGACGCTGAAGGCGGCGAGCATGCCGCTCTACGTGCACGCGCCGTATCTGATCAACGTGGCATCGGCGAACAACCGCGTGCGCATCCCGTCGCGCAAGATCCTGCAGGACACCTGCGACGCGGCAGCCGAGATCAACGCGACCGCGGTGATCGTGCACGGCGGCCACGCCGACGACAACGATATGGATGCCGGCTTCGAACGCTGGGTCAAGGCGATCAAGTACCTGGAGACCGACGTCCCGGTGTACCTGGAGAACACCGCAGGCGGCGACCACGCGATGGCCCGCCACTTCGACACCATCGGACGGCTGTGGGACCACATCGGCGACACCGGCATCGGGTTCTGTCTGGACACCTGCCACGCCTGGGCGGCGGGCGAGGCGCTGATCGACGCCGTCGACCGCATCAAGGCGCTGACCGGCCGCATCGACCTCGTGCACTGCAACGACTCCAGGGATGCGGCGGGCTCAGGCGCTGACAGGCACGCCAACTTCGGCACCGGTCAGATCGATCCCGACCTGCTCGTCGCCGTCGTCACCGCCGCCGGTGCGCCAGTCATCTGCGAGACCTCCGACGAGGGCCGCAAGGACGACATCGCCTTCCTGCGCGACCACATCAGCTAGACGGTTTTATAACCAAACGCCATCAAAACGACAGATGGCCCTGCGGTTAACTAGGCTAATCGCCGGGTAACACGGTTGTCCGAGGGCGAGAGGCTGATGTGTCCGCAATTGACGAAGCGCCAATTGTCGCGACGCGCGTCGAGGACGACCCAGTCGCGACCCGCGGTCGTTGGCTGAGGATCGTCCGCTGGGTTGCGATCGCCGTTTGGGCCGGGGTCGTGGTCTACCGGACCGCGACCGACGGCTTCGCGTTCAACCGTGAGCTTCTGCTTCTCTACATCTGCACGGGCCTCGCCGCGGCCAGCATCGGGCAGGGCCGCCGCATGCTCTACGTCATCCGGGACTGGCTGCCATTCGCACTGGTGCTTGTCGCCTACGACCTCACCAGGGGAGCGGCCGATTTCCTCGGACGGCCGACGATGTGGCACTGGCAGGTCAACGCGGACCGCTGGCTGTTCTTCGGCACCATGCCGACGGTCTGGTTGCAGGAACACATCAAGATGCCGAATCCGCCGTGGTGGGAAGTCGTTCTCAGCACCGTCTACATGTCGTTCTTCGTGCTTCCGTACGTCGTGGCCGGTGTGTTGTGGCTGCGCGATCGTGACGAGTGGAAGGCGTTCGTCAAGCTGTTCGTCGTGTTGTCCTTCGCGGCGCTGGTCATCTATGCACTCCTGCCCGCGGCACCGCCGTGGGCCGCGTCCCGTTGCACCGCCGCCGATGTCGAGGGCGGGCCGTCCGGTCCGGGCTGCATGTTCCGTTCGGCGCGAGGCGTGCCCGATGGCGGACTGCTCGGTGCAATGCACACCACGCAGGACGGCGCCAACGGCTGGATCGAGCGGATTGTCGGGCGCGGGTGGGGCAAGTTGAATCTGCACACCGCCAGCGCCTTGCTCGACCAAGGCCAGGCCAGTGTCAATCTGGTGGCCGCGGTCCCTTCTCTGCACGCGGGCATGACCCTCGCGATCTCGGTATTCCTCTGGAACCGTGTGAGTCGCGGCTGGCGGCCGGTCCTGGCGGCGTACGTGATCATCATGGCTTTCACGTTGGTCTACACGGCCGAGCATTTCGTCATCGACATTCTTCTGGGATGGGCGCTGGCCGTGGTCGTGATGTTCGCGATGGAGTGGTTCGCGTCGCGACGGGCAAGACCACCGCAGGAAGAGGCGGAGATTTCACCGAGCGAAGCCGCTATTTCGTGATGTGATCCCTGCGTGCAGGTCGAGTCGCGCGGTTTCACGATCGATTACGTCGTCGACGGGGACGGGCCGCCATTGGTCCTGGTGGCCGGAACTCTGTGCGCCGCCCGGCAATGGATCGACTACGGATACGCCGCTGCGCTGACTCGGCACTGGCGTGTCATCAACATCGACCCGCTCGGGCACGGCAACAGCGATACGCCGCACGATGCCGATTCATACGAGGCGGCGGGGGTGACAGCCGATCTCGTCGCCGTGTTGGACGCCGTGGGAGTGGACAGCGCCACCGTCTGGGGCTACTCGCGCGGCGGTTGGCTGGCGTGCAATTTGGCCAGCCGATACCCGGACCGAGTGGACCGCATCGTCGTCGGCGCCTACGCGATGCACGCGCATGAGGAGGAGGCCGGCCGCATGCTGACACCGCTGGCCGACTTCTTGCGGGACGGAGACTGGGCCAGCCTCTGGGCGAAGTTCGGAATCACCGATCGCGAGTTCCAGAACATGATGGAAACGAACAATGACGCGCTTGCGGTGGCGGCCGCCATCGAAGGTTCGAAGCGCCCCACGCGGTATGTCGACCCCACCTCAATCAGTTGTCCGGCAACCTATTACGTCGGTTCGAAGGACTGGATCGTGCCGCACGTACGGGCCGACGTCGATGCTCTCGGTGCGACCGTCGACATCATCGACGGGCAGGATCATCTTGGGTCGTTCTTCGCGTCGGCCGAGCCGGTGCTGTCGGCGGTGACCGGGCGCCTCGCGCGTTGACATGCCCGCAAGCTCCGCGATGCTGACGACGGCGGCCGCTACCATTCCCGCATGACCGACAGCGAACCAGAGCCGCAACCTCAGTCTCATGCGAAGGCCCCGGCGACCTCGTCAGGGGGAGGCGGCCGCTGGGTGGCGGTGCTTTCGCTGATCATCGCGTTGGCCGCCGGCGGTGTCGCGGCGTGGGCCGTGGTGCTGGCCTGGCCGCAGAAAGACGACACGGGCGCCCCGACCGCGGAGTCGAAGCAGAAGGTGTGTGCCGCCTTCGACACGGTCAGCAAGGCGGTTCAGCTGCAGACCCACGCCGACCTTGGACCGGACCCCGTCGCGCAGACCGCGGTGGCAAGCAACGCCAGGCTGTCGCTGATCGGTGGCGGTGAGTACCTGTTGAGTCGCCTCGACGACCAGACGCCGGCCGATCTGGCCGAGGCCGCCCGGTTGTTCGCGAACAACCTCGAAGACATCGGGCTCAACGCGCTGGCTGGCGCGACCAATGACGACCCACAGCAGGCGGCTCGGCTCACCGCTGGTGAGGACGGCAGGAACAAGGTCGCCGAGCTGTGTAAGTAGCTAGCGAGCTCAGAGGCAGCTTCAACGCGGATAGTTACGGATCTTGTGCGGCTGTCGAGAAACTGTAATATCGGTCGACATGGCAGATACGCACGTCGTGACCAACCAGGTCCCCCTGCTGGAGGACTTCAATCCCGCCTCGTCGCCGGTACTGACCGAAGCGCTCATCCGCGAGGGCGGCGAGTGGGGGCTCGACGAGGTCGCCGAACTCGGCGCGCTCGCCGGCAGTGCCCAGGCGCAACGCTGGGGTGAGCTGGCCGACCGCAACCAGCCGATCCTGCACACCCATGACCGCTACGGTCATCGCGTCGACGAGGTGGAGTACGACCCCGCCTACCACGAGCTGATGAAGGTCGCAGTCGGCCACGGCCTCCACGCCGCGCCATGGGCCGACGACCGGCCCGGTGCCCACGTCGTGCGCGCCGCAAAGACGTCGGTGTGGACGCCCGAACCCGGCCACATCTGCCCGATTTCGATGACCTACGCCGTCGTTCCCGCGCTGCGCTTCAACAAAGAGCTCGCCGACCTCTATGAGCCGCTGCTGACCAGCCGCTCATACGATCCCGAGCTGAAAGTGCCTGCCACCAAGGCCGGCATCACCGCGGGCATGTCGATGACCGAGAAGCAGGGCGGATCCGACGTGCGTGCGGGCACCACCCAGGCCACGCCCAACGCCGACGGCAGCTACAGGCTGACCGGACACAAGTGGTTCACGTCAGCGCCCATGTGCGACGTCTTCCTGGTGCTGGCCCAGGCCCCCGGCGGGCTGTCGTGTTTCTTCCTGCCCCGGGTCCTGCCCGACGGCAGCCGCAACCGAATGTTCCTGCAGCGCCTCAAGGAAAAGCTCGGCAACCATGCCAACGCGTCGTCGGAGGTCGAATACGACGGTGCCACCGCGTGGCTGGTCGGCGAGGAGGGCCGCGGCGTGCCGACCATCATCGAGATGGTCAACCTCACCCGGCTCGACTGCACACTGGGCAGCGCGACGAGCATGCGCACCGGCCTGACCCGCGCCATCCAGCATGCGCAGCATCGAAAGGCGTTCGGCGCCTACCTGATCGACCAACCGCTGATGCGCAACGTGCTCGCCGACCTCGCGGTCGAGGCCGAAGCCGCGACGATCCTTGCGATGCGGATGGCGGGTGCCACCGACCGCGCGGTGCGCGGCGACGAGCGCGAGTCCCTGTTCCGTCGCATCGGGCTTGCGGCGAGCAAGTACTGGGTGTGCAAGCGCGCAACCGGGCACGCCGCCGAGGCGATGGAGTGCCTGGGCGGCAACGGCTACGTCGAGGAGTCCGGCATGCCGCGGCTGTACCGCGAGGCCCCGCTGATGGGCATCTGGGAGGGTTCCGGCAACGTCAGCGCGCTGGACACGTTGCGGGCCATGGCAACTCGGCCCGAGAGCATCGACGTGCTGTTCGACGAGCTCGCCAGGAGCGCAGGCCAGGATCCGCGGCTGGATGCTCACATCGACGGCCTCAAGCCGCAGTTCGACGACCTCGAGAGCATCCAGTACCGAGCTCGTAAAGTCACCGAAGACATCGCGGTTGCGTTACAGGGCTCGCTGCTGGTGCGGCACGGCCATCCCGCGGTCGCCGAAGCGTTCCTGGCCACCCGAATGGATGGTCAATGGGGCGGCGCCTACGGGACGATGCCGGCGGGACTGGATCTCGCGCCGATCCTCGAGCGCGTCTTGGTCAAGGGATGACCCACGCGATCAGGCCGGTCGATTTCGACAACCTGAAGACGATGACCTATGAGGTCACCGATCGGGTGGCCCGAATCACGTTCAACCGTCCCGAAAAAGGCAACGCGATCATCGCGGACACCCCGCTGGAGCTGTCCGCGCTCGTCGAGCGGGCCGACCTTGATCCAGCTGTTCACGTCATTTTGGTGTCGGGCCGAGGGGAGGGATTCTGCGCGGGCTTCGATCTGTCGGCCTACGCCGAGGGATCGTCGTCGGCGGGCGGCGGCAATCCGTACGCGGACACCGTGCTGTCCGGTAGGACGCAGGCGATCAACCACCTGCCCGATCAGCCGTGGGATCCGATGATCGACTACCAGATGATGAGCCGCTTCGTCCGCGGCTTCTCCAGCCTGATGCATTGTGACAAGCCCACCGTGGTCAAGATCCACGGTTACTGCGTGGCCGGCGGTACCGACATCGCGTTGCACGCCGACCAGGTGATCACCGCTTCGGACGCCAAGATCGGCTACCCGCCGATGCGGGTGTGGGGCGTGCCCGCCGCAGGGTCTGTGGGCGCACCGACTCGGCGACCAGCGCGCCAAACGCCTTCTGTTCACCGGCGATTGCATCAGCGGTACGCAAGCGGCGGACTGGGGTCTGGCCGTCGAGGCACCGGAACCGGCCGAACTCGACGAGCGGACCGAACGCCTCGTCGACCGGATCGCCGCAATGCCGGTCAACCAGCTGATCATGGCGAAGCTCGCGCTGAACACCGCGCTGCTGCAACAAGGTGTCGCCACCAGCCGGATGGTGAGCACCGTTTTCGACGGCGTCGCGCGGCACACTCCCGAAGGGCACGCATTCGTCGCCGAGGCCCGCGATCACGGGTTCCGCGACGCGGTGAAGAGCCGCGACGAACCGTTCGGCGACGCGGGCCGCAGGACGTCCGGGGTCTGACCGGTGGCCACGCTCAGCCGGATGACGGCACGCTCAGTGGTGCTGAGTGTGCTGCTCGGTGCCCATCCGGCGTGGGCGACCGCCGCCGAACTCGTCCGTCTCACTGCGGATTTCGATATCAGAGGAAGCCACGCTGCGGGTCGCTCTCACCCGGATGGTCAGCGCGGGGGACCTGGTGCGCTCCGAAGACGGCTACCGATTGTCCGACCGACTGCTCGCCCGGCAGAAACGCCAGGACGACGCGATAAACCCGGCGTTGACGTCCTGGGACGGTTCATGGTCGACGTTGGTGATCACCACCGTCGGGATCGATGCGCGTATCCGTGCCTCGCTGCGGGCGACGTTGCAGCAGAACAGGTTCGCTGAGTTGCGCGAAGGAGTCTGGCTGCGTCCGGACAATGTCGAGATCTCGATGCCGGACGAGGTGCTGGCGCGCGGGCGAATGGTGCACGCCTACGACGACAATCCCGCCGAGCTGGCAGCTCAGCTGTGGGACCTGCGGGCATGGGTGAGCGTCGGCAGTCGGCTCCTCGACGACATGTCGGCGGCCAGCGACGTGCCCGGCCGTTTCGTTGCGGCCGCGGGGATGGTGCGTCATCTGCTGACCGACCCCGTGCTGCCCGACGAGCTGTTGCCCGACGGCTGGCCCGGTGCCGCACTGCGGAACTCCTACGCGCAATTCGCCGCCGAACTGGTGGCCAGACGAAATGAGTACGAACTGATGGAGACGCAATGAGCGTGCGAGTCGAGCGCAACGGTCCGGTCACCACTGTCATCATGAACCGGCCGGAGGCCCGCAATGCCGTCAATGGCCCGACGGCGGCCGAATTGTTCGCCGCCTTCGACGACTTCGACAACGATGATTCGGCATCGGTCGCGGTGCTGTGCGGGCGACAACGGGACCTTCTGCGCCGGTGCCGATCTCAAGGCGTTCGGCACACCGGACGTCAACCCCGCGCACCGGACCGGGCCCGGCCCGATGGGACCCACTCGAATGGTGTTGTCCAAGCCGGTGATCGCTGCCGTCAGCGGCTACGCGGTGGCCGGCGGGCTGGAACTCGCGTTGTGGTGCGACCTCCGGGTGGTGGAAGAGGACGCGATCATGGGGGTCTTCTGCCGGCGCTGGGGCGTCCCGCTGATCGACGGCGGTACGGTACGGCTCCCTCGGCTCATCGGTCACAGCCGTGCCATGGACATGATCCTGACCGGCCGTGGTGTCGACGCCGCCGAGGCACAGGCGATGGGTCTGGCCAACCGCGTCGTGCCGAGCGGGCCAGGCCCGGGAGAAGGCCGAGGAACTCGCCGCGGAACTGGCCTCCCTCCCGCAGCAGTGCATGCGGGCGGACCGGACGTCTGCCCTTCGTCAATGGGGAGTGTCTGAAGCGGACGCCATGGATTTCGAGTTCGGCAGCCTGTCGCGCGTCGCGGCCGAATCACTGGAAGGCGCGCAGCGGTTCTCGAAAGGAGCAGGCCGGCACGGGGCGAAGGCCTAGGACTCGACGAGCTGGGTTTTACTGACGAAGTCGCCGATGGCATCCGCGGCCGCCTGGGCCCCGTCGCGTTGCCGGATCTGAACGCCCAACCGGCCAGCCGCCTCGCGATATGCAGGGTCGGTCAGCACGGCCTGGATCGCCGCTCGAATGCGTTTCGGCCCTGCGTGTTTGCGCAGGAGTGTCCCTGCGCCGACGCGCTCGAGTGCTGCGCCGACACCCTTCTGGTCGATCATCGGATTGGCAGGCATGACGATCTGCGGTACGCCGAACGACAATGCCCGCATCGCCGTGCTGTGGCCGCCGTGCCCCACCACAAGCGACGCGGTGGCCAGGACGTCGTCGTGGTCGAGCCATGCGTGCATTGCCGCGTTATGCGGCACCCGCAGTCCGGCCGCGTTGATGGCCGGTCCCACCGTCACGGTCGCCTCGACGGGTAGCGGCGCGATCGCGTCGAGGATGTTCTGCAGCATTCTGCGCTGCCCGGCGAAGGCACATGTGCTGAGGCTGACCAGGATTCGTGGAATCTGCGCCTGCTCGGCGGCTCTCGGCGCGCCCTGCCACACGACGCCGGTATGGCATACCGCAGGATGTCCGCGCATCGGATCGAGATCGGCTCGAGCGGATACCAGCTGGAGCAAGCCTCGGTGTTCTGCGGCAAGCGGATCCGTGCCTCGCAGCCGAAGCATCCAGCCAACCGGACTGGCAGCGAGGTCCTGAACCGCGCGGTAGAAGCAGTGCACGAAAACGATTGTCGGGATGTCGGAGTCGACGATCTCGGGAATGCCTGCGGCGAGAATCATGTCGACGACGACGGCGTCGGCGTCATGGCGTCGCGCCGCCTCCACCACGCTCTGGCCAAGGCGCCGATCCGCCGCCACCCTGGTGAAGGACGTCATGATGGCCGCCAGCGACCTCTGCACGGTCGGATCGAAATTCCTTCCGGCGGCGAACGGTTCGAACGCGAAGCCCACTGCTTCAACCCGTTGGCGAATACCGCGATGCCCGAGCACCACGATCTCGACACCGCGGGCCCGAAGCGCCCGAGCGACGGCCAGCTGCGGCGGAATGTTGCCGCCGCCGTCGACGATTGCGAAAAGTATCTTCATCGCGTTCGCGCCTCCGCCAGTACCGCTCCGGTCATCAGCAGCATCCGGTCGGCGACGTCGTCGACGGACAGTCCGCGGTCGAGTCTCAGCAGTTTCCAGGCATAGACATCGGTGGCCACGACGAGGACGTCAACCAAACGGCAGCGGTCGTCGATTTCCGTGGGGAGTCGGTCGGCGAACACCTCTTCGACCCATTCGCGGTGTCCCAGCCGTCCCGCGCTGTTCGTCCGGACAGCGCGAGGGTCGTTCTCTTCGTTCAGCATGGCGAGCACCATCTCCCCCCGCCGTTCGTAGTGGGCGATGAGCACCCGCAGCGCGCCCTCGGGGTCACCTGGCGGCGGAATGCGCTCGGCCATCACCTCGTCGTAGGCCTGCGACCACGCCGCCTCGATCAGGCCGTCACGGCTTCCGAAATGCCTCAGCACCGTCTTCACGGTCACATCGGCGCGCTCGGCAACCGTAGGCAGCGTCAGAGCGAACGACCGCTCAGCCATGAAGACGTTGATGGCGGCCTTGATGATTGTCTCGCGGGTCGCATCCTTGGCCTGCTGACGTGTGCCCATGTCGTACGTGCGCGATTTCATGTCCATCGGAAGGTACATCAAATCTGCTGTTGATGTCCATGATTATGGACATCAATTTCCGTCAGCTCTTGCTGATCTTGTTGCCCGATCCGGTGTCGTTGACCTTGGGGTCGCCCTGCTTGTAGCTGACGGTGTTGTTGAAGCCGACGACGCTGAGACCCTTGTCGACCCGGTCCATGGTCACGGTGTTGTCGGCGCCGCCGATGTTCGCGTTGGCGCAGCTGCCCCTGACAGTCAGCTTGTTGTTATTGCCGCCGATGTTGAGCGACTTTCCATCGGCGCAATCGAGCTCGGTGGTGGTGCCGACCGAGCTGAAGTTGATGGTGTTGCCGATCTCGACCTGACCGCCTTCGGTACCGAATGTGGCGGTGGGGGTGGTGGAGTCGCCGCTGTCCGCGCCGCAGCCGCCTAGCCCGATCACGGCGGCGGCAGCCACACCGATCAAGACGTGCGTGCGCATGGGTCCTCGCTTCCGCTCAATGCGATGAGAACTCGACCGATTACGCGGGAATGCGGTCAATCCGGTTCATCATGCCGAGTTCCCGCCCACGATCCCAGACAACCGGATCACCGGCTTTGTAGAACACGGTCTGATCGGAGCCGTACACGGTGATGTCGTTGATCACGTTGTCGGCGACGATGAGGTTGCCCGAGCCTTGCACCGTGACCGCCCAGCAGGTGCCGAGCGCATTGATGGTGTTGTTGGCCCCGTTCACGATCAGCGTCGACTCGTTGCAGTCGACGGTCTGATTCGAACCGATTGAGGTGATGTGTGTGTCGCCGTTCTTGGCCTGCGCCACCGGCGCCCCCAGCACCAGCGCGACGGGCAATGCGATCAGGCACGCGGCCATCGACCGGCACATTGCTTTCCAACCCCCAGCGGTCATGGCTGTAGAGCGTACGTCGCGCGCGTGGTTCATGGCAGTACTTGACCGGTTCCATCTGCGGCCCGCCTGTGACGAACGAGTCGCGGCGCTGCACTGCGCTCGGTAGCGTGTGCAGGCGATGCGTTGGCGTGTCAAAGCGGTTGCTATCGCGGCGGTCACAGCGATGGTGACCGGCGCCGGATGTGCGCAGACCGTGAGCGGAACGGCGCAGCGGGCCCACCCCTCCGTGCCCGATCCGGACCGCAGCTACGGCTATGTCGACAACCGGTGCGGGTTGCTGGAAGACAGCTCGATCCAGGAGATGCTCGGCGCCGATAACGTGGTGCGGCCCTACAGCGGTGCCGTGTGTCAGTACGTGCTGGAGCGGCGGACGTGGAGCTGATGTCGGCGCCGGTGCGCCTCCGGCCACGATCGACGTCGTCTTCTCCTGGTTCGAGACAGGCAGCCTTGACCGCGAACGGATGCTGGCCGAACAGCGCGGCGCGCAGGTCACCGGCAAGGACGTCGAGCGGCACCAAGCCTTCCTGGCTCGCCGCGACACCAACGGCGCCGGCTGTTCGGCCACCGCCGCGGCCGGCCACGGCGTGCTGAGTTGGTGGGTGCAGACGCGAGGCAGGACCGACACCAACCCGTGCACGGACGCCGAAAAGCTACTCGCCGCCACGCTGTCGTCGGATCTATGACGATGTCGCACCGTCCGCCGTCCCGCATCTGCGCCGCGCTGGTCGCCGGCGTCGTCGTGCTGGCCGGCTGCGGCACGTCGGAACATTCCGCCTCGCAGGAACCTCCAGCCGCTCCGCCCAGCAGCGGCTTCCAGAGCGGCGACTGCAACAACGTCACCGACGCCGAAGTGGCCAAGGCTGTCGGATCGGCGACGTTCACCAAGGTCGTCGACAGCGATGCCGGCTGCTTCTGGCAGGAGAACACCATGCTCGGCTCGTTCGGTGCGGGCATGGGCATCTCGACGTGGTGGTATCGCGGCAGCGACATGGACACCGAGCGGACCCTCGAGCAGCAGGCCGGGCGGACGCTGACCGAACTGTCCGTCGACGGCAACAAGGGTTTCAAGGCGTACGACGCCAACGCCTGCAGCATCTACGTGGCCAAGGGCGGCGACGTCATCACCTGGTCGATCCAGACGATGAATCCGGCCACCCTGCCCGATCTATGCGACATCACCGAGGAGCTGGCGCAGCTCAGCCAGGAACGTGTCAACTGACTCTCGATAAACTAGAGGTGTTAGTTTTCGCATATGACAGGCCGTCCTGCCCCCCAATCGACCGGTCGGCGACCGGCGAAACTGAGCCGGGACGCCATCGTCAACGCCGCCCTGACCTTCCTGGATCGCGACGGCTGGGATGCGCTGACCATCAATGCGTTGGCCACCCAGCTCGGCACAAAGGGACCGTCGCTCTACAACCATGTGGACAGCCTCGAAGACCTGCGCCGCACGGTCCGGATGCGGGTCGTCGGCGACATCATCGACATGTTGAACACCGTCGGCCAGGGCCGAACCCGCGACGACGCGGTGATCGCGATGGCCAGTTCCTACCGCAGCTACGCCCACCATCATCCCGGGCGGTACTCCGCATTCACCCGGATGCCGTTGGGCGGCGACGACCCCGAGTTCACCGACGCGACCAGGGCGGCCGCGGGGCCTGTCATCTCGGTGCTGTCGTCCTACGGCCTGGACGGCGAAGACGCCTTCCATGCCGCGCTCGAGTTCTGGTCGGCTCTGCACGGTTTCGTGCTGTTGGAAATGACCGGGGTGATGAACGCGATCGTCGACACCGATACAGTGTTCAGTGACATGGTCATGCGACTCGCGTCGGGCATGCAGAGGCGTTGAGTTTCCGTACTGGTTGACCTGCGGTTAGGTGCCTCGTCGCGGGTTTGGATCGACGTGCTCTGCCCTGGTATCGTGGATCGCCGTGCCTGGCAGGTAAGCGGTTGCCGCGCGCCGGGCCAATTCGCATGTCGTGTAAGCCTCGGAAATGGATCGCCGA
>CAVWWV010000004.1:0-475136 GCA_963758825.1 uncultured Actinomycetota bacterium
AATGCCGACGGTCTGGCGCCCCGTGCGCATTCTGGTCAGGGCAGGTACGAAGGCCAGCGCCACGAGATAGACACCGAGAAACCAGAGCAGAGCCACGCACTCCGCGCCGAGACCCGCTGCTGAGTCCGCGCCAGAAATCATCGAGGTGACTAGGAGGCCGACCGTCCAGAAGGCGAGACACCAGAACACCGTACGGCACAGCCTCTGCGCCCTGGCGAACAGCCACGTCCCCACTGGGAACCTTTTCGCCAACTGTATGCCCGCGGGCTCCGCCGGCCAGAAAGAACAGCGGCATGACCTGCACAAACCAAAGTGATCGGAGCCAACGAGGCACCCCGCCAGCAGGTTTCCGATCCGCAAAAGCTGCTCGAGTCGATGGTGGCGAGACAGCAGTGCGGAGCGCCCAAACATGACGATGACCAGGGCAAAGAGCCTGGCGACGTTGACGGCGCGGTCCGGGCGGGCTTCGCGGTTCGGTTACCGAGCCGGCTCGGGCACTGCCGTGGGGAACGGGACGGGTCGAGCACGCCCAACCGCGGCCCGCGTCGGGTGGTAGGACTACGTGAGGTTGGGTCAGCGAAAGATATAGGGAAACACCGGATATCTCCCTGGCGTCGCTGCCTTACGTTTCGGGTGGTCGCACGACGCGGACGTGCGCCGACACGAAAGGACAACTCATGGCTCTGAATCGTATGGCGCTGGCACCGGCTGGTGCGCTTGCAGTGGCCTTGGCTGCGTTGGTCGGGCTCCTGTGGCATCCGCCGGGCCAAACGACGTTTTTCTCGACGAGCTGGCGACGTTGAACGTCTACATACCCGAGGCGAATGCGGCCGACACGGTCGCAGCGGGAAACCAGGTCTGCAACGAGCTGCGCGGTGGCACCTCGGTTCTCGATGAAATGTCGCGGGCCGAGGAGACCTTCCGGCTGCCGAGCGGCCAAGGAACGCTCTTCGTCAGCGCTGCGACGACGAATCTCTGCCCCGACTTCGCAGCCGGCTGATCAGCGCTGGGGCATGCCTGCGAGCTCGCGCTCCCAGCACTGCAACTGTCGTGACACCGGGCTGTTCGAATACGCTTCCGATCCCGACAAATGTGTGCCGGCGAAAACGTAAGCTGCCCTCGTGGGTAGGGGCGTGTTGGCAAACGGTGGGGGCCGCTTGTTGGTCGTCGTCGCCTCGGTCGCGGTGTCCGCAGCCATGATCTACGACCAGGCGACGGACTCTGAGACGTCGGAGTCCAAACCGGTGGGTCAGGATGTGGTGTCAACGAGTGCGCCCGGTCCCCAAAGTCCCGCGGCGCCAGATTTGATCGCCGCGAGCGCGCCGGTCGCCAACCAGGGAGCGTCGTTCGCACTACCCGTCGGCATAGCGCCAGAGCAGGGATTGCAGATCCACACCATCTGGGTGGCCAGGGCCATCAGCGTGATGTTTCCCGAGATCACCACGATCGGCGGCGCCCGCCAGGACGCATTGAAGTGGCACCCGAACGGGCTGGCGATCGACGTGATGATCCCGAACCACAACACCGACGAGGGCATCGAGCTCGGCAATCAGATAGCGGGCCTCGCACTCGCGAATGCAAAGCGGTGGGGCGTGATTCACGTGATCTGGCGGCAGGGCTTCTACCCCGGCATCGGCGCGCCGAGCTGGACGGCCGACTACGGCAACGAGACCGCGAACCACTACGACCATGTTCACATCGCCACCGATGGTGGCGGATACCCGACCGGGCGCGAAACCTATTTCATCGGTTCGATGAGTCCCGCGCCACCCAGCTGACAGTGCGGCCCGCCACCCGGGGGGAAGGTGGCGGGCCGACTGGCTTGGAGATTTGGTCAGGGTTGTGCGTACACAGGCAGGTTGCCCTTGATAACGGATCCTCGGACGCTGCCGATGTTCTTCTTCGGCGAGAGCGCGGTGGTGATCGTTCCGCCGCTGCAGCTGACCGTCTTTCCGTCGACGATGACGGACTGGCCGTCGTCGAGCGGGATCGGGTAGCCGTCCTTGTCGATATAGGTGCAGCCTCCGCCGCCTGGGGTCGGGTTGTTGTCGGTCGCGTGGGCGGTGGCCGGTGCGAGGGCGAGAATCGCGAACGCGCCGAGCAGCGTTGCGGCGTACTTGAAGCGGGACTTGGGGGCGGTTGATGCGGTCATGGTGAGTTCCTCTCGTCGTGGTGCGGGGTGGTGGGGTGTGGAGTTGTTGAGAGGAATACTCCGGAATTCGCAGCCCCCCGGTAATGACCCACAGGGCGAGACTTCAGCTCCCAGAAGGAAGAGTTTCCTATCCACCCGGCAAGCAACTGAGTGACATGAGAACCAGCTGTGCGTTTGCTGGACTTTAAATTCGTTTGGTGGATGGTCGTGCAACGGGCGATTCTCGGCACGCGCTTCAGAAGAACAGTGCCGTGATATGCGCAGTTGAACTGCACTTTTCATGGGCGGAGGAGATTTTCGCCGTCGATATCTGCTTGCATTGTCAAACAGCTGGTCGTGACTTTGCCATCCGAGTTCGCGAGTCGACTGCCTGGGTACTTACACTCAACCGACCGCGAAGATGCTGACAGCGCCCTGTGCGCCACGAAGCCGAGCCGAAGCCATCGAAAAGGACCAAATGATCTCCCTGACGACTGTCTCGCCACTGCCCGGCCGCGCCACCATCGCGATGGGTCTCGGCGCCGCCGCCATCGGGGCCGTTGGGCTCGGAATCTTCGCGGCTCCGACGGCCGCGGCCGGCCCTGCTCCGTCATCGGTCGAGGCCGACTACATCGACACGCTCGACGCCAACGGGATGCACATCATCGGGCAGAACGCCGACGAGTTGAAACTCGGCTACCTGGTCTGTGCCTTGAGTCAGCAGAACGAGATACCGCCTGCGGATTCTGCGGCGTACATGAATGCGGCGAGAACCTCCAAGCTCTGCTACTACGTTTCGACCACCGGCGCGCCCACCGGAGCTCAGGTTCAGCAAGGCACCGACGCGTGGCAGAACCAGCAGAATGCGCCCGGTATCGATGCATGGAACGACACGGATAACGATGACGACAACATCAGCGATGCCGACGATGCTTTCGACTCCGACCCTCGGCCGCTACTGAGCGAATGCCCGCCTAGTCGTCGAGCGGGTTGGCCGCGATCCGCTGCGCACCGTTGTTGGCAATCGACGCGGCCGCGGCGCTGTCGGGCTTGCGTTGCGCCTGATCCTCGAAGCACGCCGCGAACTCTGCACCGAAGCCGATCCGGGGATAGCGGCCGAGGACTTCTGTCCTCACCTCCGGTGGGAACTCCTCTGGCCGCAGTCCGACGACGTCCCAGCTGGTGGCGACCTGCAGCAGGTGGGACTCAGGGTCGACGGTGGGAGCCACGTCGTCGCGCATGTGCAGCACGATGATTTCCCGTGCCCTCACCGCACGATCGTCCGACCATCCTGTCGCCGTGCCGAAGACCCATGCGAGGTCTCCCCCCGCCTCCTCGAAGGCGATCTTGTGGCTGTCGAACGGGTCGGTGAGAGCGATGTCGTGCAGCATCGCCGAGACGTAGTAGAGCTCGTCGTCAAAGGCGATAGCGTGCGCGCCGGCGTACGCAGTCCCCCACAGGTAAGAGCGGACGCAGTGATTCAACAGCGCAGGCGAGTAGAAACGGGTAGCGACCGAAAGTGCAGCCTTGGCGGCTGGTGTCTGCGGGAACATTTGAGTCCTAACGCTTCGCGCATCGCTGTTAAAGTTGGTTTGCGGTGTGCGAAGGTGTTGTGTCGCAATTACTCTCGCACCTGTCGAGTCACGAGACCTTTGGTGGACCGGGAATCGATGACACACTGGGAATCGATTTGTTCGCCTTGTCGTTCGTCGCCGAAGTAGACGCGGTAACCTTCGATGACCGTCGTGTCGCCATCCGAATGCTTATGGGTCACGCTCTCGGAGCCATCCGCCGTTCGGGTGACGGTGAACCATTGACCGGACACAGGATCTTGGATCGTGTCACCCTCCTGGATTTCGATGAGCGGCACCTGTTCTGTGGCGAGTTCAGAGCTCATGGATCCTCCTCAGACGTCGCTGTGAGTGGCAGTCGTACAACGGTCTCCGCCGGTGACCCAAGGATTGTCCCGCCACAGGGCGCCGGTCAATCCTCAAATGCTCAGCTCGGCCCTTCCGGGGTCGCTGCTGCCCGATCACCGGCCGTAATCCCGCCAATCCGGCGCCAGAAATGTTGTTTGCTCACCATTAATTGGCGAGTGCGACATTTAGTCGCTGAAGTGCAGTTACATTGCAAATCGTATAGGTTGCCCGCCAAGAATTACTTTCGTTCGCAACTACGCAGGGACGAGGTTGCTGGAGATCCACTCGTTTCGGCACATCCGGAGTTAATGTTTTCCCAGACTTACTGTGAGGCGCCGGTGGGACGGCGGCCGTTTCTGGGGGGACCATGGGACGACACTGCTTTGCATCGGCCGACGCGAACCGCGCGGCACCGCGACACACCGCGACACATGTCGGACGCGGCAAAACGTCAGCCGTCGGCGACATCTCGTAGTCAGTTCGCTGCGAATACTGGTTATGAGCGCTCCAGTGCGGACGACGGCACCCCAACTATGCGGGGAAGTGAAATTCCGACGAGAGGGCGACCGGCTCTATGTCGAAACGGCGACACCGGTCATGTGGTTCGCCCGCCACGCCCTCGACCCCAGCCGAGAACCCCCCGACGTCGGGTTGAGTTTCGACGGCACTCATGTGACCCTCCACGCAGCCAACGGGCAATGGATCTGGAAGCTGACCGGACGCACGCTGTGCTACAGCAGGGAGCCGGGCGCTGAGCCCGTTGTCATGGTGGAAGGCGTCTGGCCAGACTGAACGACGTCGACCAACGGTCTAACGCCTCTGCACGGCAATGCAATTCACCATGCAGGCGGGTGTTAGTCCGATTTGTCGAATCGCTGGCGCTGCCGGGCACCGTACGCCGCCGCCTTCACGGCCTCGTCGTCCTCCATCCCCGAACCCAGGGCCCCGCCCAGTGTGGCGACTGCAGCCACCAGCCAGGCCATCAACAGCAATGAGGAAAAACCGAATGGGCGGCCGATGTTTTGAGCGACCATTTGCGGCGGAAGCGTCCACCACGCGGTCACCAAAAGCAGAAGAAACAGCCCGGCGTGGAAAATAACCACACCGATTGTCAGGGTGACAACAGTCGATGCGTTGTACAGGACCGCGCGCTCACGTTCCTCGGCCGAATGCGGCCGTTCCCAGAGTTTGTGTTCGATGATGAGCCAGGCGATCAGCGCTGTGCTCGCCAAGACTGTTGCCACACTCAATCGCCACGGGCCCATAGTTGTCGACAACTGCCAAATCGTCGGATATGCAAGGCTTACCGCTCCAGTAGCGAACGCCGCCATCATCACCTTCGACATGCCCGTCACCAATCGCCACGGACGGTTGGCGTAAACCATGCCCGCCAGCAGCCGCATGCGCGACAGCGCTGACGGCGCGACGTAGCGGACCACGTCGTCGTCCTGTGTCCGCGTCAGCCGCTTCACCGAGGGGCTGTGATCTCCCGACCGGTCCGTCACCTCAGCCACGACGGTCTGCGCCAAGGTCTTCACCCGGCGATCGATGAATGCGCCACCTAACCCGGGAATGGAGATCATCCCGAACCGGTCGGGCACGCTGATGTCAGCGACCACCGGCGTCGTACCGCGACGCCTCGGCAGATCGGTGAGATAGATGACGATGTCTTCCGCCTCGCCATCCGGTTCGATAGTGCCGAGCACGTCTGAGAACTCGGTGTGCTCGTCGATGGGGTAGGCGTGTCGCCGCACAGACACGTCCCACGTGTCATCTGCGGGCTCGCCCGTCAGCGCATTCGGTAGCGCATCTGATAAACGTTCGGCGATCACCGCGGGGGCTCCCGGATCGGCGATCAACAAGATTGATGAACGCTGACTAGGCATTGGGAATGCGTACCCGCACCCGCAACGGGCAAACGTTGTCGGTGCGGACCCTGCGTTACCACGATTCTGAGATCCAGCAGATTTGACACAAAAACCGAGCCCGAACAATGCATCGACATGCCGGTTGAGGGTATGGCTGCGGTGGGCTGGGCAGCCAGCCAGCCCACGAGAGACGCCACCGAACAACGGGAGGAAATCATGCCCAACATGCGACGGCTACACGGCCGCCGGATCGCAGCCCTAGCGGCCGACGGCTTCGAGAAGGTCGAGTTGACGATACCGATGCGCGCGTTGCAATTGGCAGGCGCGAAGGTCGACGTCATTTCCCTGCGGCACGGACGGATACGGGGGGTGAACCTGCACATGCCGGCCACTCGGGTCGGTGTCGATAAGACAATCAGCGAGGCCGTCGCGGCCGACTACGACGGTCTGTTGCTGCCAGGCGGATTCATCAATCCGGACCTGCTGCGGCAGTCCGCCGAAGCGCGGCAGTTCGTGCGCGACATTCGCCAACAGTGACAAGCCGATTGCGACGCTCTGCCACGGCCCATGGTTGCTCGCGTCAGCGGGACTGCTCAACGGGCGGACACTCACGTCATGGCCCGGCATCCGCGACGATCTGGTGAACTCCGGCGCCACGTGGCTCGACCGGGACGTCGTCGCGGACGGAAACCTCGTCACCAGCCGCGGACCTCAGGACATGACAACCTTCGTCCCCGCGATCATCGACCACTTCGCGGGCACAGCACCCGAGGCACCGACTGCAGTACCGGGCCAGGTGTCCGATCCGCAACTGGCCTCACCTGTCGGTTGGGCAGTGGCTGCGCTGCGCTGGTCTCCGAAGCCGT
Source organism: uncultured Actinomycetota bacterium (assembly GCA_963758825.1). GTDB lineage: Bacteria > Actinomycetota > Actinomycetes > Mycobacteriales > Mycobacteriaceae > Mycobacterium. The sequence goes on from CAVWWV010000004.1 coordinate 6,785, forward strand.
CCATACCCGTTGCGCTTGCGGGTCTGATGGCGGGGGCGCGACTGTCACCCAAAACACCGCTCCGAAAAGTTTTCTCCTGAGTCGGCTGGTGCCGGGGTCTGATACCGACCTTGGGCACCGTCATCGGCACACCCCCTTCGCGCCTCAACAGCTACCAGTTCTGAAAAGTCGGGATGGCCGACGGAGTGCAAGGATGATCAGCAACGGCTCCTTGTATCCACTAGAACCCGCCGACAACACTTTTTGCGTCGGTGCGCCACGACTATCAAGATCGCGGCGCAGGAGGCGGACACATCACGGCCGTGGATGGCGTGTTCGGTACTCCCCATCGCCTACTGAAGCTCACCGAGGGCGGCGCGAATGCCGCAGGGCAGGATGCATTTACCGAACGGAGCATCCGAGCGCGAATTAGGGTGAAGCGGTGTGTCGTTTCTGGACGCCGGTTCGCTTGGTCGCACGCAACATGTGCTGCGTTCCTGACAATCTCTGGATTCGGCCTGGCGGGTTGCGCACGGGACGTTTCCGGCTCGCCGGTCAGATCAAGCACGATGTCGTCAGTCGATCTCGGTTCCGTGCTGCTCGACCCCGACGAGATCGATGATGTGCTGGGTACCAGCGGCTCTGAGCTGCTTGATGAGGGAAGCGCACCTGACGACACGATCGAAGTGAACCCGCCACGGTGCCACGGGGTGGTCTACCTCGGCGGGGAAATCGAATACGCGTCCACGAATCTCACCGCGATGCGTTCGCGGATCATTGGTGACGCTGATGTCGCTCCGTGTGGAGCTGGTGGCGCGGCTTCCTTCGGTCGCGAAAGCGGATGAGTTCATCGCCCCGCAGACCAATGCATGGGAAGGGTGCGGACGAAGTCATCACCACCAGAGACAAGGTGGGCACCTCGACGACTCAAGACCGCGTCGCCGCGGTGAGGGGAGGTCCTCACATGGTGATCGCAGCGGCAACAACGTTTCTGGTCAAACCAAAGCGATCGCGTCGAAGCTCGCGGACAGAGTCCGAACCGGTAAGTCCCATAACCCCCGCCGTGCTATCCACGGCGATGAGCCCCAACCTGCTGTGCTCACGGCAGCGCTCCATCTACTTCAGATACTCCTCGTCGGTGACATGTTCCATCCAGTGGACAGGCGTGCCGTCGACGAGTCCTTGAATTGCGATGTGGGTCATGGCCGTATCGGCTGTGCCGCCGTGCCAGTGCTTGACGCCGGGTTCGGTCCAGATGACGTCGCCGGCGGCGATGTCCTGTCGTTGTCCACCCCACTCCTGTACCCAACCCGAACCGGAGGTGACGATCAGCGTCTGGCCCGCGGGATGGGTGTGCCAGGCAGTCCGGGCGCACGGTGTGAAGGAGACTTCGGCCGAGCTGAAGTTGCGGCTAGGGTTCGCGTCGAATAGCGGTTTGACGCTCACGTCGCCGGTGAATGTCTCGGCGGGTCCGGCTCCGGCCGGACGCGAGTCATTGCGCGAGATCTCCACGCCTACACCGCCTTCCGCTGCACTGGGCGTCGATTTCCATAGCCCGAGTGGTACGGCGGCAGCCATTACTGCGGCTATCGACAACATCTTCTTCATCTTTATCTCCTTGAGTCGTTTGTCGGGTCGCGCGCAGCGCACGGCCGGCAGCGGAGCGATCGACGGTCAGGCGCGTTCGAAGGTGACGCTGAGGCCGTCGGGCTGGTCGCGTACGTGAGACACATGGCTATCGTCGTAGCGCCCGATGCGGACGATGCCGTCCCAGTAGCCGACGTCGCCGTAGTAGAGCACCAGGTCCTGGGTGGGGGCGTAGTAGCCGATGTCCGCGATGTCGGGGTCAGCACCGTCGGGTACACCGTCGGTGGTCAACGGATCCGCTAGCTTCGCGATCTTCTCCAGCCCGTTCAGGTCCCGGAAGGACAGCGTCAACGGCAGCCGGTCCGCGAGCGCTCGGGCCGTGGGATTGTCGGCGAGTTGTGCGCGCACCGGACGTCCGTCGATGAGGATCCGGATGTCCGTGGTGGCGTCGAATGGCGGGTGGACATCGCTGGCGGACGGACTCGAAGACGTGAGATGACCACCGGCCATCGCGGGACCATCATTCGAGCATGCTGCGAGAAGCGCTAAGGCGGGCAACATTACACCGAGGCGGACCGCGGCAACCGTGGTCATCATCGCTGGACGCTCGCGGGTTCGTCGATCGCCGTGCTGGCCCAGGACGCGAGCAGATCGAGCGCGTGGGCAGTGGGCGACGCGGGTTCGGCGACGTAAATCGTCATGGACAGTCCCGGGTCGGCGATCATGTCGACACTTTCGTAGGCCAGTTCGAGGTTGCCGACGACGGTGTGGTGAAAGTGCTTCACCCCCGCACCGTGCAACCGGACGTCGTGAGAACTCCACCGTCTGCGGAAAGCCTCACTGCGGGTCGACAACTCACCAACGAGGTCGTGCAGCGCCTTGTCGTGTGGATCGCGCCCAGCTTCGGTGCGCAGGATCGCCACGCAGGTGTCGGCAGCGGTATCCCAGTCCGGGTAGAACCGATGCGAGTCGTCGTCGAAGAACGTGTACCGGGCGAAGTTCGGCACACCGCCAGGCTCGGCGTCGTACACCGAGGCGTGCATGGCGCGACCGAGGTGATTGGTGGCCAGCAGATCCATCCGGCCATTGCGGATCAGTGCGGGCGGCTGGATCCCTTCGAGCACCCACTGCAACGCCGGTCTGGGCGTCCACCGAGCGCTGGGCCGGCGACGCGGGCGCATACCCGCACTCGTCCCATCGGCCGCGTGCGCGAGGTGGAAGAGGTGGGCGCGCTCGGCATCGTCGAGTTGCAGTGCGCGCGCCAAGCCGTCGAGCACCGAGGCCGACACGCCGCCAAGCGAGCCGCGCTCCAATTTGGCGTAGTACTCGATGCTGACCCCTGCCAGCGCGGCCACCTCACTGCGGCGCAACCCCTTGACGCGGCGTTGACCGATCTCGGGCAAGCCGGCCTGCGCGGGCGTGATCTTTGCTCGCCGCGAGGTCAGGAACTCGCGGACCTCGGCTCGATTGTCCACGCCTTCGACGGTACGTCGTTCACAAGGCGGCTGGGATGCACTGTCAGTACACCTCATCATCAGTAACTCCCCCGCGCGCATCGACAGAGCGTTCCATGGACGTTGCACCCCTGAGCGGCCGGACAGGCCGCGGGTTTACGAACATCGGACCACGAGAAGGAGTTGCTGCCATGCGTGGCGCAGTCATGTACGCCCCCGGCGACGTGCGGGTCGAGGACCGGCCCGAGCCGGCGATCCAGAAGCCCACCGACGCCATCATCAAGCTGTCGGCGACCTGCATCTGCGGGTCCGACCTGTGGCCCTACCGCGGCACCGACGCGGTGGCCGACGCCATCCCGATGGGCCACGAGTACGTCGGCATCGTCGAAGAGGTGGGCTCCGAGGTCACCACAATCAAGCCGGGGCAGTTCGTCGTCGGCTCGTTCTTCGCATCCGACAACACCTGCGAGATCTGCCGGGCCGGCTATCAGACGTCGTGCGTGAACCGGGAGATCCTCGGCACCGCCGGCGGGGCACAAGCCGAACGCATGCGGGTGCCGCTTGCCGACGGCACCCTGGTCGCCACCCCCGAGGTTCCTCCCGCCGACCTCGTCCCGGACTTCCTGGCCGCTTCCGACGTTCTCGGCACCGGGTGGTTCGGCGCCGTCGCCGCGGAGGTCGGGCCCGGCAAGACCGTGGCCGTCGTAGGTGATGGTGCGGTTGGCCTGTGCGCCGTGCTGGCCGCCCAGCAGCTCGGCGCGGATCGCATCATCGCGATGAGCCGCCACGAATCTCGCCAACAACTGGCGCGCGACTTCGGCGCCACCGACATCGTCACCGAACGCGGCGACGAGGGCGTCGAACGGATCAAGGAGCTCACCGGCGGCCTCGGCGCGCACAGCGTCATCGAGGCGGTCGGCACGCAGGAAGCCATGATGCAGGCCATCCGCTCGGCCCGGCCCGGCGGCCACGTCGGCTACGTCGGCGTCAGCCACGACGTCAGTCTGGCCGGCGAGGACTGTTCATGTCGCCATGTGCACCTGCACGGCGGCCCGGCGCCGGTCCGCCGCTTCCTGCCCGACCTGATGGACCGTATCTGGCAACGGAAGATCAACCCGGCGAAGGTGTTCGACCTCGAATTGCCACTCGACGACGCGGCGGCCGGGTACCGCGCCATGGACACCCGCCAGGCCACGAAGGTGCTGCTGCGACCATGAATCCCACCTACGACTTCACCGGTCAGGTCGCCCTGGTGACCGGCGCAGCCTCCGGCATGGGACTAGTAACCGCCCGTGCGTTCGCCGAGGCGGGCGCGGCCGTGGTCCTGGCCGACGTCAATGCCATGGCCGTGCAGACCGCCGCGAAGGAGCTGAACGATGCCGGACACGAAGCGCTCGGAGTCCAGTGCGACGTCGCCGACGAGGAGAGCGTTGCCGCGGCAGTGACCTCGGCCGTCCAGACGTACGGACGATTGGACATGGCGTTCAACAACGCCGGCATCCAGATCCCGCCCTGCGACGCCGCCGACGAACCCGCCGAGATCTTCGACAGGGTCAACGCCATCAACCTGCGCGGAGTGTGGGCCTGCATGAAACACGAACTGGCGCAGATGCGCAGCCAGGGCAACGGAGCCATCGTCAACTGCTCCTCGCTCGGCGGATTGGTCGGCATTCCCGGACGGGCGGCCTACCACGCCTCCAAACACGGGGTGCTCGGGCTGACCAGCAGTGCTGCACTCGAGTACGCACCACGGGGCGTCCGTATCAACGCAGTGTGCCCCGGCACCATCGCCACGCCCATGGTGAACGACATGATCGCCAACGGTGAACTCGACCTCGCCGAAGCCGTCGCCAGCCAACCCATCAACCGACTCGGCGAACCCGAAGAGATCGCCGCCGCCGTGCTGTGGCTCTGCAGTCCAGGCGCCAGCTTCGTCGTCGGCGTCGCGCTGCCCGTCGACGGCGGCTACACCGCGCGCTAGCGCCACGCTGGATATTGCTGTGGCACAGACGAACTGGCGAGGAGCGGCCACTTGTGCTCATCCGTGTGGGATGTACCGCGAATGGCCTCCCCAAACGCACACAAATCGGTTGACTGTATGCACTCGATGAAGCGCACGCCGGAGACCTCCGGGGCTTTCGCCGGATCGGAATAGGCCGCCCCACGCCGGCACCTGCATCCTTCGACTATCCGTTGGAACGAATATCGATGAAGCTGCGGTATCGAATGTGTTTGCGTAAGCAACTAGTCTCGTGGCGTCGTCCCGGCGTCTGTGCACTCGCTGTGAGTCGGTGATTTGCACTTGTTCGCCTGTCAGGGCGCTCGCCGAAATGCACCAACGTTTGCGGTCGCTGCGTTGGCTGCGCGAACTGTCAGTTCGACCGGAAGAAATTTTGTCTCTTGCGTAAATTTCTGCCCGAATCGGTCCCCGCCACTCATCGCACCAATACGTTCGGTTCGTCAGCGTGTTGTGACTAGGGGAGGAAGAACAATGCTCATGCGTCGGGTAAGCGCGAAGGAGAAAGTCAACAACGGCCTGGTGCGGGCCGGTTTGGTAGCAGGGGTGGCCTCGGCAGTGGCGGTGGGCTCACTGAGTGGAGTCGGCCCGGCCAACGGAACGTGCATCGGCATCAGCGGCATCAACATCGGTTCGGCGGCTGCACGAGCACCTTCGGTAACTTCGCGCTGGGATTAGGTCAAGGCACTGTCGCGAACTCCAGTAGTGGGTTCCTCAACGGCGCCATCGCGGTCGGCACGAACGTCGCTGCATTTGCGAGGCTCTCCAGCGGCCTTCAGTGTGGCCAACCTTGCCCTCAACATCGGCAGCGCCGACAATACTGTGAATCCCACCACCGGCCATGCCGAACGGCCCAGCGTTTAGCAGGGTCACCGCCGCCGGTATCCTCAATCTCGCGGGCAAATCTCGGTGGAGCCGCCAACGCTGGCGGCGGCGGCTGGACCCAAACCTATGGATATTACGGGCTGCCGGCTTCGGAACCTCCGCAATCAATGTTATCGGTAACCGGAACGTCCTAACGTCAACCGGTATCCTCTCCAACAGCACTGTCCTCGGGAGTTTCGGGGATCCGAATGGAAGCGACAACTTTGTCACGTCGAGCGGGCCCATTGAGCGTGGCGTTTGTCCGCCAGGGACTTTTCAGCGAAGAGTGCCTCCAGGGACCTTGTGGCAACACGGTGACGGCAAGCGGATTCGGAGCAATCGCTGGCGCCCTCAACACGGTCCATCGGGTAGTCGAGCAGACCGGCTTCGGCATCAACATTGCGACCCCGGGTAACGACGTCGGCAGCACCGCCGCACCTCTGGCTGCACGCAACAGCTTCGCGCCCACGACGTTCGCCGGTGGGAGCTCCAACAAGTCCGGCAATCAGCTGAGCGGGTCACTGACGAAGGGCAGCAAGCAGTTCAGTTCCTCGCTCAAGAAGCTGAGTGACGGCGTCAAGAATGCCCTCAGTGGCCTGGGGAAGAAGAAGCAAACCAGTAAGCCCAACAAAACCGACGGCGACGAGTGACGGCATTCGGAGTCGCATGAGCTAGCGGCCCGAATTCAGTATCGACGGATAGGCCCCCTCCGAGAGGTGGGGGCCTATTCGCGTCCGGCTACTGCTACGTCTATGGGGTGAGGGGTGAGGGACGAGCGAGGATCCCGATGGCAGCCGCTCGCTCGTCCGCCTGGCGCTCACCGCGGAAAACGCGACCACTTCCTAGACAGGATTCGAGGTGCGTCGACTCGGGTGGTTGGTGAGCCAGTCGGACGGCGTGCGCCGCGGGGGCGCTTACACGCGCCCTGGAGTGAGCGCGATGGCGTCAATCATCGCGTTGGCGATGCGGTTCCTCGCCTCCGTGTCGATTCCCGCCTTGGCGAGCGCCTCGAGCCCGCGATGCGTCGTCAGGATCAGCCCGCCGAGCACCGCGGCGTCGGCGGCCGGATCTAGATGCCCGGCACGCTGCGCCTGCTCGACAAGTTGGCGGCAACTGTCCAGTAGCGACTCGAACGCCGCGAGCGACCGTGCCGCGATGGCGTCGTTCTCCCACGCCAGTTCGGCTGTGGCCTTCGCCAACAGGCAGCCACGCCGGTCGGCGCAGCCCTCCGGCGCCGTCAGCCAGTTGCGAATGCGGTCCAGCGCCTGGTCCTCCGGGCCGTCGAGCAGCGCGGCGGCACCCTCCTCGGAGCTTGCGCAGTACTCGTCGAATACTCGCTGGAACAGCGCCTCCTTATCGCCGAACGCGCCGTAGAGGCTGCCCTTGCTGAGCCCTGTGACGCGGGAGAGATCCTCCACCGAGGTGCCGTGGTAACCAGTTTCGTTGAACAGCAGGCGTACAGCGCCTACAACCCGTCGCTCGTCGAATTTCCGTGGTCGTGCCATTCCCCAACATTACGCCGTTTTGAACGTTCGGTCCAAAATCACGTATAGTGGACCGTATGTTCAAAATCCCAGCGTCCGACCCTTCTGAGTTCTCCGGCAAGCGCGCGATCGTCACGGGAGGTTCGCGCGGTATCGGCGCGGCCATCGTGCAGCGGCTGCTCGACGGCGGCGCGACCGTCGTCACCACGGCGCGCAACGCCACCGACGAGACGCCGAAAGCCGCCACCTTCATCCAAGGCGACATCAGCACGCTCGAGGGTGCGCAGGCGTTCGCCGCGGCAGCCCTCGACGAACTCGGCGGCGTCGACATCGTGGTCAACAACGCGGCGGCGGCACGCGCCCACCTCGGTGGCATCTCATCGATCCCCGATGAGGAATGGCTCGACGCGCTCGACCTCAACTATCTCTCCGCCGTCCGGGTCAACAACGCGCTGCTGCCTGCGCTGCGCGAGGCCGGGGCGGGCGGCGTGATCGTCAACATCTCATCGGGTGCGGCACTGACACCTGCGCCGCCGTTAGCCCACTACGGTGCTGCCAAGGCTGCGCTCAACGCCTACGGCAAAGCGCTCGCTGCCGAGCTCGCGCCGGCCGGAATTCGCGTGACCACGATTGTGCCCGGCAACGTGCTCACCCCGGGCGCCGACGCGATCCGCCAGGACTTCGCCGACGCGGCGGGCGTCTCGCTCACCGACACCACGGCGGGCATCCCTCTGGGTCGCCCCGGGGACCCGCGAGACATCGCCGAGGCCGTCGCCTACCTCGCCTCGGACCGGGCGCAGTGGATCACCGGAGCCAGCCTGGTCGTCGACGGCGGCGAACTTCCCGGCGTCTAGCTCTCGCTGGGCCGCAGCGGTTGGCTGACAGGATTTGAGCCTGCGACCACTTGACTCCCTCTTATCGCAAGCGTGTTCGCCACTGTTCGCCGACGCTCCGAGTACCGTTGTGCCGCAATGCTATTCGACGCGGAGGGACGTAGGCGAACAACCGCGAATAGGGGCGTAAGTCGGGGCTGGTTTGGGTACGGGTTTGGGTACCTGCGTCGGTGCGGATCTCCTCCTTGTCGCCCAATCGGTGGAGCTTCTCCTCCCCCGCAGAAAGGGCCGATCAGCGGACACGCCAAGCGCCGAACACCAATACCGTCATAACCGTATTCATCACCGATTCATCCATCGAAAGAAACATGAGAATGACAGCCACGAATCCAATTCACGATCACTACACCGTTATCAGCCGCGTCGGCGACTTTCACGCCTCCCGCGTCGTAATCGCTGGTAGCCCTGCCGACGCGGCGGAGACGCACCGCGAGCATTACCCCGCCAGGGACATCATCCGCGTCCTCAACAAAGCAACGGCGCCTGTGAAGCTGACTGCCTAGGAGATTGGGCGGACCTTCGGGTCCGTCGGTGACGGTTGCGCAAGCTCGTGCACTAATTGAGTCACTGGAAACGGTCGTCGCCCTCGTTGGAAACCGAATCCGGCTAGCCACCGTCTGACCTATTTGTTCGGCCCCGTCATCCTCCCCAAACAGGTGGCGGGGCCGAACCGGGTTCGGGCGTGCGATTCCGGAAACAGGATGGTGTCCGACGTCCCAAGCGAAATAGCATCAATTGTGCAGGCTGATCACAGGTTGTAGGGGTATTCCCGTTTCACCTCGACAACCTGGCAAGCCCTGCAGGTCGGCCGAGGTACATCATTGCCGAGCAGAAATCAGAAACGAAGTGATCAGCCATGAAAGCGAATGAGCAGATCCGGCAAGGACGAGTCAAGATGATCGCAGCAGTCATCGGTGGCAGCGCGGTCGCTGCGATGGCCCTGGGCACGGCCCTCCACGAGGAACAGGCACCGGGAGCATCCGGTGGTGTCGCTACGGGTGCAACCTTCATCAAAGCGGGCCCCGGCATGACTCTAGGAGACACCGCAACTACGACGACGCCGCCTGCGGCTCCCGAGACGTCCGTCGCGGCGCCTCCGGTCAAGGCGACGCCCTATGGCGGGGCGGGCTCCTGACCGCGGCCGGTGTGCGCCCCCGGCCGAAAACCTAGATCGCGGCTTCCTCGCGGGGGTTGGCGGGCAAACTGCATTCCATCGCGGCGAAGCTGGTCGAGAACCTGCCGGCCACTCACCTCAAGGCGGTCGCAAGGGTGGCTCGAGGCCGGGGTGCACATCAAAGCGGCTGCGGATCTGCTCGGGCACTCCTCCATCAGCATTACCGGCGACTTTTACGGGCACACCTCCGACGACACGGCGCGCGCCGCAGTCGACGGACTGGGTTCGGCACTTGGACTGTGAACGCCCGTTCGAGCTGGTTTGGGTACAGGGTTTGGGTACCGACGAAAAAGGCACCTTCCGGAGCCTCGGAAAGTGCCTCTGACCTGTGTCGGGCTGACAGGATTTGAACCTGCGACCACTTGACCCCCAGTCAAGTGCGCTACCAAACTGCGCCACAGCCCGGTGCCGCCGAATGGGACCGGCAGCAGCACGTGAGCCTACCGCAGCGTGACGTCACAATCCCAACCGCAACCAGCGGGTACACGTGTGTCGTGACCGTACGAGACGACACCCCGCTGTGGCTCTTCGCCGACCAGCTGGGTCCGGCAACATACGGCGGCGAGCACTCCCACCGCGAGGTGCTCCTCGTCGAGGCCACCTCCGCGCTGCGGCGTCGGCCTTACCACCGCCAGAAGCTGCACCTCATCCTGTCCGCGCTGCGGCACGCCGACCGCGACCTGGGTGACCGCTCCACCTTGATTCAGTCCGAGACCTACACCGACGCGCTCACGCAATACGGTCGCCCCGTGCTCGTGTACGAACCGACATCGCACGCCGCGGAGCGCTTCGTCTACCGGCTGCGCGACGAGGGGCTCGTCGCCGACGTTCTTCCTACCCCGACCTTCGCGCTGCCCCGCAAGGACTTCAGCGAGTGGGCCGGCGATCGCACCCGCTTCCGGATGGAGGACTTCTACCGCGAGCAGCGCAAGCGCTTCGACGTGCTGATGGACGGTGACAGACCGGTCGGCAACCGATGGAACTACGACGAGGAGAACCGGGAGTCGCCGCCGAAGAAGCAGGCGACGCTCGACGTACCCAAGCCGTATCAGCCGCGTGAAGACGACGTCGACGAAAAGGTCCGTCGCGACCTCGACCGGATGGAGCTACCGCTCGCGGTGGGCAACGACGGTCCCCGGTTGTTCGCCGTCACGCCTAGCGAAGCCAAGCGGGCACTGGACCGCTTCATCGAGCACCGCCTGCCGACCTTCGGCCGCTATGAGGACGCGATCATGGGTCAGGACTGGGCGATGTCACACTCGCTCCTTTCGGTGCCCCTCAACCTCGGTGTACTGCACCCGCTCGACGCCGTCGAGGCCGCCGAGGATGCATACCGGCAGCACGGCGCCCCGCTCGCCGCGGTCGAGGGCTTCATCCGGCAGATACTCGGTTGGCGCGAATACATGTGGCACCTGTACTGGCACTTCGGTCCCAGCTACAACCGCAACAACAAACTGGCCGCGCACACAGCACTACCGCAGTGGTGGCGTGAGCTGGACGCCGACTCCGTCACGGCGGAATGCCTGCGCCACGCGTTGATGGGCGTGCGCGATCGTGGCTGGACCCACCACATCCAGCGGCTCATGGTGCTCGGCAACCACGCGCTGCAGCGCGGCTATCAGCCCGCCGAGCTGACCGAGTGGTTCGCCACCGCCTACGTCGACGGCTTCAACTGGGTGATGCCGACCAACGTCGTCGGGATGAGCCAGCACGCCGACGGCGGCAAGCTGGCCACCAAGCCGTACGCCTCGGGCGGCGCCTACATCAACAAGATGAGCGATCACTGCGGCGACTGCGCCTACGACCCGAAGAAGCGACTCGGCGACGACGCCTGTCCGTTCACTGCCGGCTACTGGTCGTTCGTGCACCGGCACCGGGAACTTTTGGCGAAGAACAACCGCACTCAGCGCGCCGTCTCGTCGATGGAACGGCTCAAATATCTCGACGAGGTGCTCGAGCAGGAGTCGGCGCGCCGCAGCTTCTGACTAGATCGTCACCAGGCGGTACAGCCCGATCAGACCGACGACGATGATGAACGCCCGCAGCGCATTCGGCGATAGCTTGCGACCGTAGCGCGCGCCGAGGTATCCGCCCAGAAGCGAGCCGAGCGCGATCAATCCTGCCGCCGGCCAACTGATCCGGTCGAACGCGACGAGTATGTAGGCCACTGCCGCAACGACATTCACGATCAGGGAGAGCAGATTCTTTGCGGCGTTCATCCGCTGCATGTCCTCGGGCAGTAGCGCGCCCATCACGCCCATCAGCAGGATGCCCTGCGCAGCGGTGAAGTAGCCGCCGTAAATGCCGACCGCGAAAGTGCCGATCACCAACGCCACCATGCGACCCCGCGAGACATGCTCGGCCGACTCGCCGGCCGCCTCGGCCCGGTTGCGCGCCCAGTTCTGGATCCTCGGGCCGACGAGGACGAGGATCAGCGCGGCGATCAACAGCACCGGCACAACTTCGGTGAAGACCTTCTCGGGCAGGTGCAGAAGCAGCCACGCGCCGACCAGAGCGCCGACGAAGGACGCAGGCATCTGCCAGCGCAGCCGGTGCCACTGGCCGCGCGAGTTCCCTGCGGTATCCCCAGGTGCCCGAAATGCCGCCTGCGACCAGACCGATCGCGTTCGACATCGTGGAGACCACCGGCGGATAACCCAGCGCCACCAGCGTCGGGAATGTCACAAGCGTGCCGGAACCCACGAGGGTGTTGATGGCTCCCGCCGCGACGCCCGCCAAGGCGATCAGGATCATGTCGACGACGGGCACCGAACCAACCTATCGAGCGCGCGCGCCCCGCTTTTCGCGCACCCGCACGTTGATGCGGATCGGGCTGCCCTCGAACCCGAAGGTCTCGCGCAGTCGCCGCTCCAGGAACCGGCGATACCCCGCCTCCAGAAAACCGGAGGTGAACAACACGAAGGTCGGGGGCCGCGTGGTGGCCTGGGTGGCGAACAGTATCCGGGGCTGCTTTCCCCCGCGCACCGGCGGCGGCGTCGCCGCGACGATCTCCTTGAGGAACGTGTTCAGCCTGCCGGTCGAGATGCGGCTGTCCCACGAATCCAATGCCGTCTCCAGGGCGGGCACCAGCTTCTGCACGGCCCGACCGGTGAGGGCCGAGATGTTCACCCGCGGCGCCCACTGCACCTGCGCCAGCTCGCGTTCGATCTCACGGCCGAGGTCATAGCGTCGGTCCTCGTCGACGAGGTCCCATTTGTTGAACGCCAGCACCAGCGCGCGGCCCGCTTCGATCACCATCGTCAGCACTCGCTGGTCCTGCTCGGTCAGCGGCTGCGACCCGTCGATCATCACGATGACGACTTCTGCGGCGTCGATCGCACCGTGGGTGCGCACCGAGGCATAGAACTCGTGCCCGCTGGCCTGGCCGACCTTGCGGCGCAGCCCGGCTGTATCGACGAAACGCCAAGTCTTGCCGCCCAATTCGATCAGCGAATCCACCGGGTCGACGGTGGTACCCGCCTGGTCGTGCACGACGGCCCGCTCGTCGCCGGCCAGCTTGTTCAGCAGCGAGCTCTTGCCGACGTTCGGCTTGCCGACGAGCGCCACGCGCCGTGGGCCGCCGGCTCTTGGGCCGACTTCCGACACCACCGGCAGCGCCTCGATGACCTGGTCGAGCAGATCCGCTACGCCGCGGCCGTGCATGGCGCTGACGGGGTACGGCTCCCCCAGCCCCAGCGACCACAGCGCGCTGGCGTCCGCCTCCCCGCGCTCGGTGTCGACCTTGTTTGCGGCCAGGAAGACGGGTTTACCCGCACGGCGCAGGATCCGGGCGGCCGCCTCGTCGTGTGCGGTGGCGCCCACCACCGCGTCGACGACGAGGATGATCGCGTCGGCGGTGCGCATCGCCACCGACGCCTGCTCGGCGACCAGCTGTTGGAGGCCCTTCGCGTCGGGTTCCCAGCCGCCGGTGTCCTGGACGAGAAAGCGGCGGCCCACCCAGTTCGCGTCGTAGGAGACGCGATCGCGGGTGACACCGGGAACGTCCTGCACCACCGCTTCGCGACGACCGAGGATGCGGTTCACCAGCGTGGACTTACCGACGTTCGGACGCCCGACGACGGCGACCACCGGCGGCGGCCCCGAGTCGTCGACAGCGACGTCCTCACCGACCGCTGAATCGCCTAGCTCCCAGTCGCTTTCGTCGGACCATGTGCCGTCGCTGTCTGTCATCGCGACGCACCCGCACGTTGCTCGACCAGCTCCACGAGGTGGGCGATCACCTCGGACTCCGACATGTCGCTGGTGTCGACCACCAGCGCATCGTCAGCCGCACGCAGCGGAGACACCGTGCGGGTGGAGTCCAGGTGATCGCGACGTTTTACATCGGTCAGCACCGCCTCGTAGTCATTGCCGAGGCCGGCGGCAACATTCTGCTCGTTGCGCCGCCGTGCACGTTCCTCCGCGGACGCCGTCAGAAAGATCTTGACATCCGCATCCGGTAGGACGACCGTGCCGATGTCGCGTCCCTCAACGACGACGCTTCCTGGGCCCGCGGCAAGTTCACGTTGCAGTCCGACCAGGCGGGCACGAACCGCGGGCACTGCCGACACCGCAGACACCGCCTTCGTGACCGCGTCGCCGCGGATCTCGCTCGAAACGTCCTCAGCGTCAAGGTAGGCACGATCCTCGTCGGGGTCATAGCCGACCGAGAGCGGAACGTCGGCGGCGGCTGATTCGATGGCAGGGGTATCTCGGAGATCAACGCCTGCCCGCAGGACTGCGAGCGTGACGATCCGATACATCGCCCCGGTATCGAGATATCGCGCTCTGAGCGTACGCGCCAAACCCCTTGACACCGAGGACTTTCCAGTGCCCGCGGGACCGTCGACCGCGATCACCACCTGGTCACTCACAGGCCTACCGCCATATAGAGCGCGCCGACCTCTTTGCGACTCAGCACGCGGATGCTGCCCGGCCGCTGGTCCCCCAGCGACACCGCGCCAATATCGGTGCGCACAAGTTCCTGAACCGGAAAGCCGACGTGCTTGAGCATCCGGCGGACGATCCGCTTGCGCCCTTCATGCAGTGTCAAACGCACCATCGTCTTGCCGGGCACGGCATCGACCACCGCGAAGTCGTCCACCCGGGCCGGTCCGTCGTCCAATTCGATTCCGTCGCGCAGCTTTCGGCCGATCCCGCGCGGGACGGTGCCGACGACCGTCGCCAGATACGTCTTGGGCACCTCGAAGGAGGGGTGCATCAGGCGGTGCGCCAACTCGCCGTCGTTGGTGAGCAACATCAGCCCTTCGGTGTCGGCGTCGAGGCGTCCGACGTGAAACAGCTTCTTGTTACCGCGGACTCGGTGTTCGACGAGATCGCCGATGCACGGCCGACCGCGGTCGTCGGACATCGTCGAGTGCATGCCCCTCGGCTTGTTCACCGCCAGATGAACGAGGGTGTCGTCGAGCAACACCCGCGCCCCGTCGACCCGGATCACCGATACGTCAGGGTCGACCCTCGTGCCGAGTTCGGTGACCACCCGGCCGTCGACATCGACACGCCCGTCGACGATCATTCGCTCCGCAACACGGCGCGACGCGATTCCGGCCTGCGACAAGATTTTCTGCAGCCGCACACCGTCGGGATCGGCCATCTCAGTCTTTGTCCACGTCGAAGGACATCGGCTGTTGCTCACGCGAGGGTGGAAGACCGAGCTTCGCAAATCGCGGTTCCTCGCTGAGCGTTTCGGTCAGATCGTCGATGACGTCGACATCGGGAAGCAACGGGGCGATGTCGGGGAGATCGGCCAGCGAGGACAACCCGAGCCGTTCGAGGAACAACTCGGTCGTCGCGAAACTGACGGCGCCCGTGTCCGAGTCGGCGCCGGCTTCGGTGATCAACCCCCGCGCAAGCAGGGTGCGCATCACCGCGTCGACATTGACGCCGCGCACCGCGCTCACCCGGGCGCGGGTCACCGGCTGGCGGTAGGCCACCACCGCCAACGTTTCCAGTGCCGCGCGGGTCAACTTCGAACGCGAACCGTCGAGCAGCAGCCGCTCCACGTACGGCGCGTACTGAGACCTGGTGTACATGCGCCATCCGCCGCCGGCCTCGCGCAGATCGATACCGCTCTCGCGGGCGGAGAGCTCCTCGGCCATCAGCTTCAGCTTGGCCGAGACGCGGTAGGCCGGCTGCTGAATCGCCACGGCGAGCGCATCGACGGTCACCGGGGTGTCGACCACCAGCAGCAGAGCCTCCAGCACGGCTCCGAGCTCCTCGTCCCCCAGCTGTGGCGGCTCCGCGACGTCGATGCCCAGGTCGAGATCGGGGATGTCGCCGTTGAGGCCTTCAGGTGTGCCGCCGTTGAGTGGTTCGCGGATATCGCCGTCCGGATCGGTGAATTCGTCAGTCATCTATGCGCTCTTCCACCATCTCAGTGGCCTCGACTTCGTCGCCGGATGGCCGATCTCCGGTCCACGAAATCTGCAGCACACCAAGCGGTTCTGATTGGTCAAATGCTACCGCCCGCGCTCGATACAGTTCGAGCAGCGCCAGGAACCGCCCCACGATCAGGATCGGCTCCCGGCAATCGGCGACCAGCTCGGAGAATGTGGCCCACTGCCCCGGACCGCGTCGTTGCAGGTCGGCCAGTAGCTGTTCAGCCAGCTCGGGCACCGACACGATCAGCTCGTGCAGGTGCTCGGTGCCCACCGTCGGTACAGGACGCGGGGTGAACGCGGTCGCTGCGATCTCGGCGAACAGCTGCGCGTCGACCCCGAGCATCACCTCGGGCAGCAGGTCTTCGTAGCGATCCTCCAGCGATACCGCGCGCGGATAACTGCGCAGAGCGGCGGCCTCGAGCTCGGCGAACATCTCGGCGACATGCTTGAACGCCCGATACTGCAGCAGGCGCGCAAACAGCAGGTCACGCACTTCGAGCAGGGCAAGGTCTTCCTCGTCGTGGATCTCTCCGGCCGGGAGCAGGCGCGCGGCCTTCAGATCCAGCAGGGTGGCCGCTATCACCAGGAACGCGGTGGTCTCGTCGAGCTCCATGAGCGGACCGATCGCCTTGGTGTAGGCGATGAATTCGTCGGTGACCTGATGAAGCGCCACCTCGGTGACGTCGAGCCGATGCGCGAAGATGAGCTGTAGCAACAGGTCGAACGGGCCCTCGAAATTGCTCAGCCGAACTTGGAAGCCCGACTGCTGCGACTCCGTCGGCTGTGTGTCGGTGTTCACGAACCGAACCGGTCGATGACCTCGCGGGCCAACGAGCGATATGCCTGTGCGCCACCGGATTTCGGCGCCCACGTGGTGATGGGTTCCCCGGCGACGCTGGTCTCCGGGAAGCGCACCGTGCGGGTGATCACAGTGTCGAACACCAGATCACCGAACCTCTCCATGACGCGGGCCATGACCTCGCGGGCATTGACGGTGCGCGGGTCGTACCGGGTTATCAGGATGCCACTGATACTGAGCTTGGGATTGAGCCGGTCGCGCACCTTGTCGACGGTGTCGGTGAGCAACGCAAGGCCGCGCAGCGAGAAGTACTCGCATTCGGTCGGGATGATCACGCCGTCAGCGCAGGCCAGCCCGTTCACCGTGAGCAGGCCGAGCGACGGCTGGCAGTCGATCAGCACATAGTCGTAGCGGTCCAGAACGGGGTGCAGCGAGCGGGCCAGCGACTGCTCCCGGCCCACCTCGTTGACCAGCTGGATCTCCGCCGCAGACAGGTCGATGTTGGAGGGCACCAGGTCCATGTTCTTGACCCGGGTGTGGATCAGGACGTCGTCGATGGACACCCTGGGCTCGATGAGCAGGTTGTGCACCGTGTGGTCGAGTTCGTAGTGGGGCACACCGAGCCCCGCCGACAGCGCGCCCTGCGGGTCCAGGTCCACCAGCAACACCCGGCGGCCATATCCGGCGAGGCTGGCGCCCAGGTTGATGGTCGACGTGGTCTTGCCGACTCCACCCTTCTGGTTACACATCGCGATGACCTTCGCCGGCCCGTGCACGTTCTTGGGCTTCGGCTCGGGAATCGGTCGCGGTGGACGACCGGTCAGACCTACGCCGGGCTGTGCGGGCGGGTCGACGCCGCTGCCGTCCTCAGTCATGCCTCGGCTCCCGCTCGTCCCCTGCCCTGCGGGCGTGGGCCCACCGGTCCTCGCTGCGCTGCGATCCTCACTCGCACTCGCCTTCGGGCCGTCATGCGGTTTCGGCCCCACCGTCGGTGGTCGTGCAACGCAGGGCCATGGCGAACATCCGGGCAAGTTTAACGGGGCGGATGATCTGGCACGGGCAGACCCGCGGGCAACATCGCAGCCCGTTGCGCTGGGCCATGCGCATAGGCTGGCGGCCATGAGCATGAAACGGCGGCTGCCGTTCCTGCGTTCGTCGTTCTGGCGCCTCGCGGTCAGCATCCCCCACTTTGTCAGGACCGGCCAGATCGGCGACGGCCGGGAGGAGGCCTGCGCGGCCTACGTCGAAGCCAATGCGCAACGCGGTGACGTCGACGACGTGTTGGCCACCATCGACACGTTCGCCACCGAGATGTCGATGCTGGTGAACGTTGGCGACGAGAAAGGCGCGCTGCTCGACGCCGCGGTCCGCCGCGTCAACCCGAAGCAGGTGTTGGAGCTCGGCACCTACTGCGGCTACAGCGCGCTGCGAATCGCCGGGGCGGCACCGGAGGCTCAAGTTTACTCGGTCGAATTATCCCCTGCCAACGCCCAAGTGGCTCAGCGTATTTGGACGCACGCCGGCGTTGACGACAGGGTCGTCTGCGTGGTCGGCACGATCGGAGACGGCGGTCAGACGCTCGATGCGCTGTCCAATGAGCACGGCTTGCGCGCCGGTTCGGTCGACCTGCTCTTCATCGACCACGATAAAAGCGCCTACCTGTCGGATCTGCAGGCCATTCTGGACCGGGGCTGGCTGCACAAAGGCTCCGTCGCCGTCGCCGACAACGTGCGCGTTCCGGGCGCCCCCAAGTACCGCGGCTATATGCGTGAGCAGCAGGGCACGCTGTGGAAAACCGTCGAGCACAAGACCCACGTCGAGTACCAGACGCTGATCCCCGACCTGGTGCTGGAGTCGGAGTATCTCGGCGACTGACCTGTGGGGCGCCTTTCTGCGGCGCTACCATCCGTGTCGTGGTTGGTGACGGTCCTCATCCCGGCGTCGTCGATCGGGGAGAACTCGAATCGCGGCTCGCCGCGGACGTGCGAGCCGTCACCGCAGGTTCGGACCGAATCGGGCGCCTGTTTGCCAGCATGCACAACGTCAGCAACAACGACCTCGACGCCTTGTTGCACGTCATAGTGGCGGAGACGTCAGGAGCGCCGCTGACAGCCGGGGACATGCGGGAGCGGCTCGGCGTGACCGCACCAGCCGTCACCTATCTCGTCGACCGGATGATCGCCTCGGGGCATATCCGTCGTGAGACCGATCCCAGGGACCGCCGCAAAGTGCTCCTGCGCTACTCGGAGCACGGGCGGGAGGTCGCAGGGCGATTTTTCGGGCCGCTGGGCGGACATATGCACACGTCCATGGCTGAAATACCCGACGCGGACCTGATCGCGGCTCACCGGGTGCTCGTTGCGGTGTTGCACGCCATCGAGACTTACCGCGCTGAACTCGCAGTTCATATTGACGTAAGCGAAACGTAATAATCTTCAGTTGCTTAATGATTAAGTTGCTGGAACTATCAGCCGTATGGGATTCGCGGTTGACAACTCCCGTGATTCGGAAACCGAAAACCGTTCCGCCGCTTGCGATTTAGGTCATAATGGACTGGGGAGGCCGACTGGCAGCCGGGTAGCAGACGTCATAATCGACTATCTGTCACTCGTAGGCGTGAAGCATATTTTCGGCGTCGGCGGTGCCAATATCGAGGACCTCTACGACGCCGCGTTCTTCAGCGACAAACTCACGGCGGTGCTCGCCAAGCATGAATTCTCCGCGGCGACCATGGCCGACGGGTACAGCCGATCGGGCATCGGGTTGGGCGTCGTCGCGGCCACGTCGGGGGGCGCGAGCCTGAATCTGGTGCCCGGGCTCGGCGAGTCGCTGGCAAGCCGCGTTCCGGTGCTGGCACTGGTCGGCCAGCCTCCCTCCACCATGGATGGCCGAGGGAGCTTCCAGGACACCAGTGGCCGCAATGGCGCCCTGAACGCCGAGGCGATCTTCTCTGCGGTGTCGCTGCACTGCGAGCGGATACTCGAGCCGGCTGACATCGCCAGCGCTTTGCCGCGCGCGGTGGCCGCCGCACGGTCTGGCGGACCCGCCGTGCTGTTGTTGCCCAAAGACGTCCAGCAGAGCGTGATCGATCTGGCCGCCCGAGATATGCCCACCGCGGACACCGTTCTTGCCGCCGACGATCCCGGTGAAATCGCCGTAGAGCTTCGGAGAGCAACCGGCCACGTCACGATCATCGCGGGAGAGCAGGTGTCGCGTGACGATGCGCGTGAAGAACTGGAGCGGCTGCGGGCCGCACTGGATGCTCGGCTTGCGACCGTTCCGGATGCCAAGGATGCTGTCGCATCAGGCCGATCCTCCGCCCTGATCGGTGTGACCGGAGTGATGGGTCACCCCGGAGTCGCCTCGGCGCTGACTGCGGGGTCGTTGTGTCTGCTGATCGGCACCCGTCTTCCGGCGACGGCGCGAGCTGGACTGGACGCGGCCCTTTCCCTCGTCACGACCCTGTCCGTGGGGTCCGCCCCGCCATTCGTGCCGTGCACGCACACTCATTCCCACGATCTCCGTGCCACGCTCGCGGAGCTGACGACCGCGCTGGAGCGGCAAGACCCGACCTCTCGTCGGTCGTCTGATTCGCCGCCCGAAGAACTCCAGCCGCCGAAGCATCGCGGACCGGGGGTGCGCTACCGCGACGCGATGGCAATTTTGGACGACGCACTGCCGGACGGCGCCGACGTGGTGGTGGACGCAGGCAACTCGGGTGCGGCCGCCGTCCATCAGCTGCCGGTGCGACCGGCGGGCAGGTTCGTCATCGCGCTCGGGATGGGCGGGATGGGCTACAGCTTCGGCGCCGGAATCGGGCTCGCGTTCGCGCGCGGACGGCGCACCGTGGTCATCGCCGGGGACGGGGCATTCTTCATGCACGGCATGGAGATTCACACTGCGGTGGAGTATGGGCTCCCGATCACCTTCGTGTTGTTCAACAACAACGCCCACGCGATGTGCGTGACCCGCGAACAACTGTTCTACGACGACCGCTACAGCTACAACCGGTTCCGGCCAAGTCGAATCGGCGCAGGGCTGGCAGCGATGTTCCCCGACCTGCCGTCACGCGACGTCGAATCACTCGACGCACTGCCCGAGGCGCTTCGCGAGGCGCTCAGCGTGGATGGGCCTTCGGTCGTGAGCATCGAGTGCTCCGCCGACGAGATCCCGCCGTTTGCACCATTTCTCAACAACATCGCAACGAAGGAGACCCAACCCGATGTCGCTGCCAGCGCTTGAGGATATCGCCGATCCGCTCGAGGGGGTCGTGCGTATCGAGACGTCCCCCAGGGAGAAGGCCACCCCGATCATCATGGAGATGATGCGGTCGGTGTATCCCCACGACCAGGTATTCGGCGAGTACTGCACCGTGAACGACTACGTCGACTGCCCGCCCGACGAGCTCTACGCCTACCTGTCCGACACCCGCAGCCTCGAGGAGTGGACTTACAGTCTTCGCGGCTTCACGCCCACCGAAGAACCGGGTTTGTGGCTTGCGTACGACCGGCTCGGCTCGGAAACCGAGATCTACACCCGCACCGTCGCCAATCCCGATGCGCGCACGGTGGATTACCACTGCGCCTGGGATCAGGGCAAACACCTCTGGATGATTTACCTGATGCGGGTCGTCGACGCGCAGCTGGTGCTCGACAAACCCGGTTCGGTCGTGCTGTGGACGAACTGTCACCACCCGTTCTATGACCGCAATCCCTACCCCGACGCTGCACCGTCCGAACGGCCGGTATGGGTGGGTGATTTCTGGGACATGTTCGGCGCAGGCCATCTCCTGGAGTTGAAGAACCTCAAGGCAATTGCCGAATTCCGCCACCACCAAGGTCTGCCGGTGACACCGGCCTGGATGAGATGAGCGCCGCGATGAGTGTCAGCTTGGTCGACGTGTCGACATACCTACCCGGCGATCCGATCGGTGCCGACTACTACGCGCAATTCGCAGACTCCGATGACCTGCGCGACAACATGATGTTCCGAGCGCCCAAGTTCCGTCACCATGTAGCCCAAGACGAAACGGCCATCGACATGGTCGAGCGCGCGGCGCAGGGACTGATCAAGCGTCATGGCGACGACACGATCTCGAACGTCGACATTCTGATCACCCACACACAAATGCCCGACATGCCGTTCTACGGCGGCGGCGGGGGTATGGCGCATCGCCTTGGCATGAAGCCCAAGTGGGTGCTGGACCTGCACAACGGCGGATGTGCCGCGTTCGTCCTCGGGATGAAGCTGGCCCGGAATCTGTTGGCGTCGGGCGAAGGCCGAACGGCACTGATCGCCATCGCGCAGAACGCAGCCGGACAGATTTTCGATCAACCGACGGTACGACGGAAGGCTCAGGCCTCGGTACCCGGTGACGGTGCTGCCGTCGGCCTACTGAGTGTCTCCGACGAGTCACCGATCCTCGACGTGGAGTGCCGCACCTACGGGCAGTACGCCGGCGAGATGACCATTGCCGTCGAACCTGAGCGCAAGTGGTGGCAGGCCGGGCCGGGCGAGGGCTGTATCGGCTTCTCGGAGAGCAAGATCACGAAAGTACTCGCGCGCGGCAATCGACAGGTGCCCGAAGTGGCATACGCGGTGTGCGATCGGGCCGGAGTGAAGACCCGCGATATCGACCTGCTCGTGACGAACCAGCCCAACCGGGTGTTCCTACGCAACTGGCGGGAGGCATTGGAGCTACCGAGGGAGCGACACGTGGACACCTTCGACGAATGCGGCAACCTCTTTGCCGCGGGCATCCCCGTCAACCTCGACCGCGCCATCACCGAGGGGCGACTCAAAAAGGACGACCTGGTGTTGATGGCCGCCTTCGCCCACGCCGGTGACTTCGCAGGCGCGGCCGCTATCCGCTGGGGCGGCAGACCTTGATGGAATCGCTGATGCAGTTGGCGACCGAACCGCCGATGCAGGGATCCGACAACCCACTGGCGTTGTCGCTCAACGAGAATCCTTTCTCGCCGCTGCCTGCCGTGCACGCCGCGATAGTCGCGGCGGTCGGTACTGCGAACCGCTACCCGGAGTTTCTCCCCGAGCGACTACGCGGCGTCATTGCTCGGCATCTGGGGGTCAACGACGAGCAGATCGTCATCGGCGCCGGAGCTACCGGCGTCGTCATGCAGGCACTGCACGCGCTCACCGACCCGGGCGACCGCATCGTGATGGCATATCCGACCTTCGACGGCTACCCGATCTGCGCGCAGATGGCCCGCCTGCAGACGGTCAAGGTGCCCCTTGACCAAGACGGCCGCCACGATCTCGACGCGATGGCCGACGCAGCGGCCGATGCGCGTGTCGTTGTGCTCTGCCGACCTCACAACCCCAGCGGCACCGTCGAGTCCATCGCCGCAGTCCGCCGCTTCCTGCGGCGGGTGCCCCGCGACACGCGTCGTGCTGCTCGACGAGGCCTATATCGAATTCGTCTCGTCGAGCCTACGGATAAACGCGCCCGCCCTGGTTCGGCAGTTCCCGAATGTGATTGTGGTGCGGACATTTTCGAAGGCGTACGGACTCGCCGGCATGCGGACGGGTTACGCCTTCTGTTCAGCCGAGATGGCTCATACCCTATGGAGGATGCAGTTGCCGTTCGGCACCAATATCGCCAGCCTGGCTGCGGTCGTGGCTTCCTACTGTGCAGAACGCGAACTGAGACAACGCATCCGGATGATCACCGCCGAGCGGGCACGCCTGCGCATGCGGCTGCGGGCGATGGGGATCCGCAGCACAGACTCGCACGCGAACTTCGTCTACCTGCCGCCCAGCGGACGGCCGTGGAGCGAAGCGTTCGAGGGAACCGGACTTCAAGTGCGCTCCTACGGCGACGGTGGAGTGCGCATCACCGTGGGGAATCGCACGTCCACCCAGGCCGTGCTGGACGCCCTGGGAACATCAGTCGCCGCAGGCGCCATATGAGGCCGCCACCATCGAGGCTGCGCTTCCGGATCGGGCACAAGGTCGCAGCCTGGTACGACGCCGAGGCCTACTTCCGCCGAAGAGCGAAGACGGGCAGCGCATTTCACATGCCCATCCCCGGGTTCGGTGATGTGCTGTTCGCAGCCCACCCCGAGGACGTCCGCGAGTTCCTCAGAATACCGGCGACGTCGTTCACTCCCCCGATGCCCAACCCGATCGAGCCGGTCGTCGGCGCAGGATCGATCATCCTGCTCGACGGGCAACCCCACAAGAACGAGCGCGCCCGCTTCCTACCCGCCCTGCACGGTGAGCGCATCCGCCGCTACACCGATGTGATGGCCAAGGCCGCTGACGATGTGGTCGCGACGTGGCGTCCGGGAACCTTGGTGGACGCGCGCGACGCCTCGCAGACGATCACGCTGCAGATCATCGTGCGGGCAGTCTTCGGTATCGAGGACGATGAGCGTTGCGGCGAGTACGTTCACGTGGTGAAGGCGATGATGCGCAACTACATCGCCCCGTTCATGTTCTTCCCCGCGCTGCGGCGGGCGCCGTTCGGGTTCGGTCCGTGGAAGCGCTTCTCCGAGAAGCGGGTCCGGCTCGATGAGATCCTGTCCGAGCAGATCGCCGCGCGGCGGAGAACCGGCACCGATGGCTACGACGACGTGCTCAGCGTGCTGCTTGCCGACGACAAGGGCGGTCATCGTAGCGACGAGGAAGTTCAACAGCAGCTGCGCACGTTACTGGTGTCCGGCCACGAAACGTCGGCGACGACTCTGGCCTGGGCACTTTTCCACATCCATGACGACGACACCGTTCGGCGCAAGGTTCTCGAGGAACTGAGCGGCGATCCCACACCGGAGCAGATGCCGAAGCTCCCCTACCTCAATGCGGTGATCTCCGAGACCCTGCGGATGCATCCGACGGTTTCGATCGTGGTGCGCCAATTGACCTGTCCTGTGGACACGTGGCGAACCTCCCGGAAGGCCGGTGACATCGTGGGCGTGGCGCTGCCCGCCCTGCACGCTGATCCGCAGGTCTGGCCGGATCCCGGCCGGTTCGATCCGGAACGATTCGTTGTCCGCAAGCCGCCACCTGCCGAGTATTCGCCGTTCGGCTACGGGCATCGACGCTGCCCCGGGTCGGCGTTCGCCGCGCTGGAGCTGGCGATCGCGTTGGGCACCATTTTGACCAGAGCCGAACTGCGGCTGCCCGATTCGCGCAGCTCGCGACTGCCACGATCCGTTCCACGCGGTGTGGCCGCGGTGCCGAGCAGAGCCATCAACCTGGAGGTAGTCCGCACGTGAACCTGAAACAACGGGTGCCGCTTCTGCGCTGGTCGTTCTGGCGGATGGCCGCCGCAAGCGCCAGGATCAACAAGACCGGGCAGATCGGCGACGGTCGCGAAGCCGCGGTTGTCGAGTACGTTCTCGCCGAGGCCCGCCAGGGCGACGTCACCGATGTCCTGGCCGCCATCGACCGCTTCGCGTACGAGAAGTCGTTCCTCATCAACGTCGGTGACGAGAAGGGCGAACTCCTGGATGCAGCGGTGCGGCGCGCACACCCGTCGCTGGCGCTGGAGTTGGGTACCTACTGCGGCTATGGAGCGCTACGCATTGCGGCGGCAGCCCCGAACGCGAAGGTGTATTCGATCGAACTGGCCGAGGCCAACGCAGTCAATGCCCGTCGCATCTGGGCGCATGCGGGCGTCGCCGACCGGATCACATGCGTCGTCGGCACGATCGGAGACGGTGGACACACGCTGGACGCATTGGCCGAACGAGCATGGGTTCGATTCCGGCGCTCTGGATTTCGTGTTTCTGGACCACGACAAGAATGCGTACCTTGCCGACCTGCAGAGCATTGTCGATCGCGGCTGGCTTCACCGCTGGCTCGATCGTGGTCGCCGACAACGTGAAGATTCCCGGGGCACCCCTGTACCGCGCGGCCATGCGCGAGCAGCAGGGCAGGACCTGGGAGACCCTCGAGCACAAGACGCATGGCGAGTATGGCTCCGTGTTCCCTGACCTGGTGCTGGAGTCGGAGTACCTGGCCGACTGACGCTAACGCGCCCTGGGGTGGGCTCCGGCCCAAACCTCCCGCAGTGCGTGCACCGTGACCAGCGTGTAGATCTGCGTGGTGGTGACCGATGCATGGCCGAGCAGCTCCTGCACGACGCGGACGTCAGCGCCACCGTCGAGCAGGTGGGTGGCAAAGGAGTGCCGAAGGGTGTGCGGAGACACTGCTGCGGTGATGCCCGCCCGTTCGGCGGCGTCCTGCAGCACCTGCCATGCGCTTTGCCGGGACAGCCGGCCGCCGCGGGCATTGAGGAAGATCGCCGGCGTGCCCTTGCCGCGCCGCGCCAGGTCGGGCCGTCCTCGCACGAAGTAGGCGTCCAGCGCGCGTGACGGCGGGACGACCGATCGGTACCAGCCGCTGCTTCCCGCCCTTGCCCCGCAACAGCACCGAACGGGCGTGGGTGTCGACGTCGTCGATATCGAGCCCGACCGCCTCGGAGATTCGCGCGCCGGTGGAGTACAGCAGCTCGAGCAGTGCCCGGTTGCGCAGCGTCAGCGGACCATCGGCCTCGCTGTCGCCGCCCGCCCCGTCGAGAAGGGCCAGCACTTCGTCGATGGTCAGGCTCTTGGGCAGTCGCCTGGTCGGCGTCGGCGGCTTCACGGAGCGGGCGACGTCGAGTTCGGTGACGCCTTCCGCGGCAGCGAAGCGATGCAGTCCGCGCACCGCGATCAGCGCGCGCGCCGCCGACACCGCCGAAAGCGGGACCACCCCGGCATCGGCGTCGCCGCGCCGCAGTGCCGCAAGGAAGTCACTCACGTCGGTCTCGGTGACCTTGCCGAGGTCATCGACGCCGCGCAGGGTGAGGTGCTCTGCGTAGCGCCGCAGATCTCTGCGGTAGGAGCTCAATGTGTTGGCGGCGACGCCGCGCTCGATCGTGAGGTGGTCCAGGTAACCCTGAAGTTGGTCATCGAGCACGGGCCGGAATGTCGTCACGACTGTTCCTTCCGTCGGGCGAACGCCGTCGGCCTGTCGACCCAGACGACGTCGACGGGCCGCAACGAGTCGAAGTCGCCGTCGACGGCATGTGCCGCGAGAATGCCGCTCACCGTGATGGCGTTGGTGATCTCACCGCTCAGCGCCATCCGGACCGCCTCATCGATGGCGAATCGCCGCACCACCAGATCGGCCTCTTCGTCATGGGCGTCGGGCCTGCCGACATCGGATAAGCCGGTGGCGAGATACACCCGCACGCTCTCGTCGCTGAAGCCCGGTGCGCTGACGAGATCGACGAGAACGCGCCAATTCGTGGCAGAAAGCCCGGCCTCTTCCTCGAGTTCGCGTGCCGCGGTTATGTGCGGCGGCTCGCCGCCCATGTCCAACAGGCCCGCGGGCAGCTCCCACAGTCGCCTGCCCACCGGGTGGCGATATTGATAGACCATGACGATGTTGGCGTCCTCGTCGAGGGCGAGGATGGCGACCGCGCCGTAGTGCTCGACCACTTCGCGTCGGGCGGAGCCGCCGCCGGGCATCTGCACCTCATCGGCGCGGAGTGCGAAAATCTTTCCGACGTAGACGGTTTCGGATTCGACGGTCTCGAAATCGTGTTCAGCCACGGACTTCCGATTTCACCCTGGAGTCGTCCTGGAGCAGTTGCTCCGCGTCGTCCGGGTGCTCGGCACCGTTGGCTCGCTGCTCAGGGATCTCCACCGGCAATCTCTCGGCAGCCTTGTAGTCCAGGGCGGCACCGATGAAGGCAGCGAACAGCGGATGCGGGCGGGTGGGGCGGCTCTTCAACTCCGGGTGAGCCTGCGTCCCGACCATGAAGGGGTGGACATCGGGCGAGTACTCGACGAACTCCACCAGATGCCCGTCGGGTGACGTCCCGGAGAACCTCAACCCGCTTTCGGCGATGCGGTCGCGATAGGCGTTGTTGACCTCGTAGCGGTGCCGGTGCCGCTCGGACACCTCGGTGGTGCCATAGGCCTGCGCGACGATGGAGTCCGGCTCCAGAACCGCTGGGTAGGCACCCAGTCGCATGGTGCCGCCCAGGTCGGCCTCCCCCGCGACGGCGTCGCGCTGGTCGGCCATGGTGGAAATCACCGGATCGGGGGTGTCGGCGTCGAATTCCGCCGAGTTCGCGCCGGCGATGCCGGCAGATCGGGCCGCCTCGATGACGATGCACTGCAGGCCCAGGCACAGACCCAGCACGGGTAGGCCGCGTTTGCGCGCGTACCGGATCGCGCCGATCTTGCCTTCGATGCCCCGAATGCCGAAGCCGCCGGGGATCAGCACGGCATGCACATCGTCGAGTACCGCCGCGGCGCTTCCGTCGTTCTCGCAGTCGTCGGAGGCGACCCACCGCAGTTCCACCTTGGCGCGATGCTTGAAGCCGCCGGCACGCAGCGCCTCGGCCACCGACAGGTACGCGTCGGAAAGGTCGATGTACTTGCCCACCAAGGCGATTCGCACGCTCTCATGCGGTTCGTGCACCCGCTGCAGGAGGTCGTTCCACTGTGTCCAGTCGACGTCGCGGAACGGCAGGTTCAGCCGCCTCACCACGTAGGCGTCGAGTTCCTCACGGTGCAGCACCTTGGGGATGTCATAGATCGACGGCGCATCCGGTGTCGAGATCACGCCGTCGATGTCGACGTCGCACATCAGCGCGATCTTGTTCTTCAGCGGTTCGGGCACGTCACGGTCACACCGCAGGATCAACGCGTCGGGGGTGATGCCGATGCTGCGGAGCGCGGCGACGGAGTGCTGGGTCGGTTTGGTCTTGAGCTCGCCCGACGGCGCCATGAACGGCACCAGCGAGCAGTGCAGGAAGAAGCAGTTCTCCCTGCCCACCTCGTGGCGCACCTGGCGTGCGGCCTCGAGGAACGGCAACGACTCGATGTCGCCGACGGTGCCGCCGATCTCGGTGATCACCACATCCGCGCGGTTGCCGTCGGCGTCCGGTTGCGCCATCGCCAGCACCCGACTCTTGATCTCATCGGTGATGTGCGGGATGACTTGAACGGTATCGCCGAGGTACTCGCCGCGGCGCTCCTTGGCGATCACCGTCGAATACACCTGTCCGGTAGTGACATTCGCCCAGCCGGGCAGGTTGCGGTCGAGGAATCGCTCGTAGTGCCCGACGTCGAGATCGGTCTCGGCGCCGTCCTCGGTGACGAACACCTCGCCGTGCTGAAACGGGTTCATCGTGCCGGGGTCGACGTTGAGGTACGGGTCGAGCTTCTGCATGGTGACCTGCAGGCCACGAGCGGTCAGCAACTGCCCGAGACTCGACGCAGTGAGCCCCTTACCAAGCGAAGAAACCACACCGCCGGTGACGAAGAGGTGCTTGGTGGCGGTTTGCGGGTGCTTGCGTAACGCTGGCAAGAGCAACCTCCGTGACGACGGGCAGGGCTTGATTCTTTAGGCAAGTGCCTTGCTTGGGGCCTGCCGACCCACGGAACTCAACATTAACACCGACCCCGACAACCCGTCGCTGACGCGCCGGGGTTCCCTATTGCGGGACGGTTACCGCCGTCGCTCCCTGCCCGACGCCATACTGGGCCGGACGTCCGCCGCTGATCAGCTCCTGCAGCGCCAGCACCGTGGTGATCCGGCCCGAAGCGGCGTCTACGTCGTCCACCGTGCTGACCGCCGAGGTGAGCGCTGCGTCCGACCGGGTGACGGCCACCGCGGCAGTCCCGGAAGCGGTGCCGTCGCGACCGGCGATCACCGTGCCGGAGCCGTGTGGGGCCAGGCCGGCAGCGAAGCGCGCAACCGTGGCGCCTTTGTTCCCCGCATCGTCGCCCAACCCGCCGCCGGTGACGATCAGCGCCGTGTTCGCCGCGCCGACACGACTGTCGCCGTACGTGATGAACCCGGTGTCGCGCAGCGCGGTGAGCACGGCGTCGCGCTGCTGATCGTCGACCGCGGGCACCTTGGGATCCCGGTTGATCAACAGCGCGATGCCCAGCAGGTCGCCCGCCTGCGATCCCTGGTCGACCGACTTGGTGCTCAATTGCGCGCCGGCGGGCACGATCGGCGAATTCACCACCGAAAGGAGTTTCTCCGCGGAATTGGCGTCGACGAACTCCTCGGTCAGTGCGACGGTGCCCGTCACCGTGCCGCCTGCCTGCTCCACCATCCGCTTCAGCGAGTCGACGTCGTCGTCGGATGCGTCGGGGGTGCGGAACACCACGACCGACTTGGCCCCCATCGTGTCGCGCAGGATCCGCGGGGACATCTGCGCGTCGAATTCGCCCGCGGCGCTCAGCTTCTCGTTGAGCGCGTTCCTCTCATCGGTGAGGCCGTTGATCTGGTTCTGCAGTTCCTGCTTGTCATCGCGCAGCCCGGACAGCACCGTGTTGGAGAGCAGACCGGAGCCCAGTGCAACGCCGATCGCGAGGGCCAGAAAGACTGCGGCAAGCGAAATTGCGTGTGTTCGTAGAGATATCACCGGGCGCTCCTAGGTGACTAAGCCCTGGACCCACAGCGAGAATCGGTTCCAGTAGGCGACGGCCCAGTCGATGACCGCGCCATCAGCACGCGACACCCAGAGGGCAACGATGACCGCGACCAGCATCGCCAGCACCAGCATTGCGATCGCTCCGCCGGAGATCCGGCTTCGGTAAAGCGTCGCAACGGCTTTGGCGTCGACCAGCTTCTCGCCCACCTTGAGTCGGGTCAGGAAGGTCGACGGGTTGCTTTGCTGACGGGACCGGTCGAAGAACTCTTCGATGCTCGCCGTGTGACCGGCTGTCACGATCAACGCGGCACCGTGGTGATCGGCCAGCAGCAGCGCGAGGTCAGCAGCGGAGCCTGCGGCCGGGAACGTCATAGCCCCGACACCGAGATCCTGGATGCGCTCGAGTCCCGCCGCGTGTCCGTCGGCATCGGCGGGCAGCACCACCTGCGCACCGCTGCGCAGCACCTCGGCGCTGATGCGTTCCGGATCGCCGACGATCAGCTGTGGCCGGTAGCCGCCTTTCCGCAGGACGTCGGCGCCCGTTCCGACACCGATGAGCACCGGCTGGTACTCCTTGATGAACGGTTTGAGCGCCTTCAGCTCATGTGCCGCGTTCGGCTCCTCAGCCACAATCACCACATGACGGCGATGGAGATCGACATCGATATCCGGAATGCCGATGCCGTCGATCAGCAGCGGGCTCTCACTGCGGATGAATTCGATGGTGTTGCCTGCGAACGCCTCGAGGTGGGCGACCAGGCCGCTCTTCGCCTCGTGCATCAGTTCGTGGATCTCGTGGTCGGTTCGCTCGGTGCCGACCGCGAGCATGCGGTCGCCGGCATACACTCCGCCGTCGTACAGCCGGACCTTGGCGCCATCCTTGACGCGTTTGAAGACCTCGGGGCCGGTCTCGTCGATCAGCGTGACACCGTTGTTCACCAGCACCTCGGGCCCCAGGTTCGGGTAGCGGCCGGAGATTGACGGCGATGCGTTGATGACGGCGGCGATATCCGCCTCCACCAGCGCGTCCGCGGTGATGCGGTCGAGATCGAGCGCGTCGATCACCACGATGTCGCCAGGTCCCACACGCCGCAACAGCCGGTCGATGTCGCGGTCCACCCTGGCGGTGCCGGTAATGCCCGGGCGCGGGCTGGCAGTACGGGATAGCAGCGCTGACATCTTCATAGGCGCGATTCTGTCGGGGAACCCTCAAGTTGAGGTGGAGGCGCGCCGTAACACCAGCCTCAGAAGTTAGCTTCTGTCACATGAGCCACAGGCTAGGAGACCTTTTCACGATCTTCCTGCGCGGCGCTGAGTAGCTCGCGGGCATGGGCCCTGCCGCTGTCGGAGTCGCCGAGGCCGGCGAGCATGCGGGCAAGCTCGGCGACCCTGTCCTCATCGTCGAGACGCCGCACGCCGCTGGCGTTGTTGCGGCCCGCGCTGTCGACGACGAGATGGATATCGGCGTACGCGGCGACCTGAGGCAGGTGCGTGACGACGATGACCTGATGGGTGCGTGCCAACCGGGCAAGGCGCCGGCCGATCTGGACCGCGGCGCGACCGCCGACGCCTGCGTCGACCTCATCGAACACCATCGTGGTGCCTTCGACCGACGCGGCAAGGACTACTTCGAGCGCCAGCATGACTCGGGACAGTTCGCCGCCTGACGCACTCTTGCTCAGGGGCAGTACGTCTGTCCCCCGATGGGCCGCGAACCCGAACTCGACCGCGTCGGCGCCGTCCGATCCCGCGTGCACCGTCACGCCCGACGGCAGAGTGACCGGAGCGGCATCATCACCCCGGACGGTCAACGGCGACACTGTGACGGTGAACTGGGCGTCGGCCATCGCCAGCCCGGACAGCTCGGCGGTCACCGCTTTGGCGAGGCCCTTCGCCGCTTTGCTGCGTACCTTGCTGAGTTCGCTTGCAGCGGCGACGAGATCGACTTCAAGCTCCGCCACACGGCGCTGCAGGCCGGCGAGAGTCTCCTCGGAAACATCCAGCGCCACAAGCCGTTCCCGCGACTCGCGCGCCCACTCAAGGACGGCGTCGATATCGGCGGCGTACTTCCGGGTCAGCACCCGCAACTCGCCCTGCCTGGCCAGCTTCGTCTCCAAACTGCTTGCGTCGCTGGGAAGTTCGGCCAGATAGTCACCGAGCTCGGTGGATACGTCCCCGATCACCGCCATGGCCTCAGCCAGGCGCTCCCCCAGTGCCCGCAACACGTTGTCGTCGGTGGCTTCCAGGGCCGTCTTGGCCTGTCCGACTTGGTGGGCGGCCGATGCCGTGTCGGCATCGGCGGCATCGTCGAGCGCCCCCGACAGCGCGGTGCGAGCGGAATGGGCGGCCTCCCGCAACGCATCGAGTTCGGACAGCCGCCTGATGGCGTCGACGAGCGCGTCGTCCTCGCCCGGCTGCGGGTCGACGGCGTCGATTTCGCCGAGACCGAACTTGAGTCGGTCCGCCTCCTGCGCCATTTCCCGTGCCCGCCGGGTCCTTTCGGTCAAGTCGCGGCGTGCGGCCTGCCAGGTTTCGCGCACCGCGCGATAGCGCTGCAGGCGGGCGCCGACGTCGGCGAAACGGTCCAGAGCGGCACGCTGTTCGTCGCCGCGCATCAGGCGTAGCTGATCGTTCTGCCCGTGCAAGGTCAGCAACTCGGTGGTGAAGGTGCTCAACGACTTTGCGGGCACACTGCGGCCGCCGAGGTATGCCCGCGACGGGCCGGCCCGGCTCACCGAGCGTGCCGCGATGACGCTGCCGTCTTCGTCGCGATCCGCGCCGGACGCGTCGAGGATCTCGTCGACCTGCGCAGCCACCCCGGCACCGAGTTCGCCGGTGCTGAACCGACCTTCGACGACAGCGCGGTCGGCACCTGACCGGATGCGCGTCGCATCGGCGCGCGCACCGCCGAGCAGGTGCAGCCCGGTGACGACCATCGTCTTACCCGTACCCGTCTCGCCGGTCAGCACGGTCAGCCCACGGTCGAACTCGGCGGTCGCCGTGCTGATGGCGCCAAGGGACTCGATGCGGATTTCGGAGAGCACTACTGTCCGCGCCAGCCCTTGACCGGCAGCTGGAACTTGCGCACCAGGCGATCGGTGAAGGGTGCGCTATCCAGGCGCACCCATTTGAGCGGAGTGCCGCATCGCGTCACCTCGAGCCGCCCACCAGCAGGTACGACCATCTCGCGGCGCCCGTCGCAGAACACCAGCGCGTCATGGCCGGTCGCCTCGACCTCGATCGCGATGGCGGCCTCGGGACTGGTCACCATCGGCCGGGCGAACAGTGCATGAGCGTTGTTGGGCACCACGAGTATCGCCTCGAGATCAGGCCACAGGATCGGGCCGCCGGCAGAGAAGGCCCACGCCGTTGAGCCCGTCGGGGTCGCCACCAGGACACCGTCGCATCCGAATGCCGATACCGGGCGCCCGTCGACTTCCACAACGGCTCCGAGAACACCGAGGCGCGGGCCCTTCTCCAGACTGGCCTCGTTGAGCGCCCACCCTCGACTGACGATTCGCCCCTCGACGCGCACCACTACGTCGAGGGTCATTCGTTCCTCGACGCGGTAGTCGCGCGTGACGACGTGCTCGAGGACCGTGTCGATGGAATCCACTTCAGCCTCGGCAAGAAACCCGATGCGGCCGAGATTGACGCCCAGCACCGGGATCTCGACATTGCGGGCGAGTTCGGCGGCGCGCAGGAATGTGCCGTCACCGCCGAGGACGAGGACCAGCTCACACCCTTCAGCCGCTCGCTCGTCGGCGTCGACCACCTCGACATCGACCCCGAGTCCGCGCATGTCGTCGGTCGAAAAGTGCACCGCTCCGCGGTCGACGGCCTCCGCGGACAGCACGCGCATACCGATATCGTTGTCGCCGAGAACTTTTTCCACCCTGCGCGCGGTCTCGGCTACTTGATCGCGGCCGGTGTGGACCACCAGAAGGATGGTGCGGTCGGTTGTCATTGCGGCCCTTCCACGACGGCGCGTTGCACGGCCTTCCCGAGGTCGTCACCCGTCAGCGGATGTTCCGGCTCGGCGCGCAGATGCAGGAAGTATTCGACATTGCCCGACGGCCCGGGAAGCGGGCTGGCCGTCACACCGACGGTCTGCCAATCCAGTTCGGCGGCCCGGCGCGCCACCGTGAGCACGGCAGCGGCCCGCAGTTGCGGGTCTGACACCACGCCGCCTGCGCCGACGCGGTCCCTACCGACCTCGAACTGTGGTTTCACCATGGGAACGATATCGGCGTCCGCCGACGCACACGACACCAGCGCGGGCAGCACCGTCGACAGCGAGATGAAGGACAGGTCGGCCACCACACGCTCGACCCGGCCGCCGATCGTCTCCGGTGTCAGCGCGCGCACATTTGTGCGTTCCAGCACCGTCACCCGAGCGTCTGACCGCAGTGACCATGCAAGCTGCCCGTAGCCAACGTCGACGGCAACCACTTCGCGGGCTCCGCGATCCAGCAGTACCTCGGTGAACCCTCCGGTCGACGCA
The DNA here is from genome assembly GCA_963758825.1 of uncultured Actinomycetota bacterium. Classification (GTDB taxonomy): domain Bacteria; phylum Actinomycetota; class Actinomycetes; order Mycobacteriales; family Mycobacteriaceae; genus Mycobacterium. The sequence continues at coordinate 41,349 of CAVWWV010000004.1, forward strand.
CCCGCGTCCAGGCAGCGGGCATCCGTCACTGAGATGCCGAAGGCGTCCAGCGCGCCGATGAGCTTGTGTGCACCCCGCGATACCCAGGACCGGTCGTCGGCGACGTCGACCGTCAGCGATGCGTCGATGGAGATGGCCGTCGCTGGTTTGGCCGCAGGCATTCCGTTGATGCTGACCAGGCCGGCGCCGATCAGTTCGGCGGCCTGCTGCCGCGAGCGCGCCAACCCGCGCCGCACCAGCTCGGCGTCAACACGAGCGCGCCGCGTCACCGGTTCTCACCCGTCCGGTGTGTCCGTCGATGCCGGCCCCTTCTCGACCGACTCGAGCGCCTGAACCAGGAGGTCGTGCGCTTCTTCCAGCCGGGTGGCGACGCCGTCGATGTCGACATCGGCAGCACCCGGCCCCTCGATGTCGGGCAGCTCGGCCAGCAACGCCGCGATCCTGGACCGGATCTCGTCTGGTTCGGTACTCATACGGCGTTCACGCTAGTCGATCGGGCGACGTCAGCAGGGACCACCGCTCCAGCGCCCTCCTGGCGATGTAGTCGCCCGCGACGATCGCGAACGGCTGGCCACTGAGCGCAGAGTTCCACACCGCGTTGGCGGTGGCCCGCACCACCGTCAGCGAATCCCGTGGCTCACTGCCGGTGTTGTGAACGGTCACTGCGGCCTCGCCGATCTCGACGCGCCAAGCGGGATTCGGACCCACCCGCAGGCCATCGGCGCGGTCGTACAGCGATCGCAGATCGGCGGCGATGTAGTTGGGCCGCTCGCCGACCACTGCGCGTACCGCCTCGGATGCGGTGCTGACCCCGCTGAGCACGAGCAGGCTGGGCAGGCCTGCAGCATTCGCTCCGGCAATGTCGGTGTCGAGGCGATCGCCCACGACCAGCGGATTGCGAAAGTCGCCGCGCGACAAGGCATCTGTCAGCAGCGTCGGCTGCGGTTTGCCGGCGACCGTCGGTTCGCGGTCGGTTGCCGCCTGCAGGGCCGCGACCATGGATCCGTTCCCGGGCAACAGCCCCCGTTCCGAGGGCAGCGTCCGGTCGACGTTGGCCGCCACCCAGAACGCGTTGCCCCTGATCGCCAGCGCGGCTTCGGCCAGATCGGGCCACGCCGGTCTCGGGAGAATGACCCTGGACCACGGCGACGGGGTCGTCCGACCACTGCCGCACGGGCTTGAGCCCGACGTTTTCGATCTCGGCGGCCAGCGATTCGGTGCCGACGATGAGCACGGGCGCGCCTGCGGGTAACCGGTCCGCCAGCAGATGGGCGGCACTCTGGGCACTGGTGACGACGTCGTCGGCCACAGCGGCGAACCCCATCGCGCGAAGGTGCTGGGCGACCTCAACGGAACTGCGTGAGGCGTTGTTCGTCACGTACAGCGTGCGCGATGTGACAGCCGCGAGCGTATCCACGGCGCCGGTGGTCGGCTCCTGGCCGCGAAACACCGTGCCGTCGAGATCGAGAAGCAAGCAATCATGTTCTTGCGCAAGCGTTGTCACGTCAGCCGAGCTCCGTGATCCGTTCCTCGGCATCGGTCACGCCCTCGACATCGGCGGCGGCAGCCTTGATGAACCACTGAAGGGCTTCTTCGCCTTTGTCGAGCGCGAGCAATGTTTCGGCATAGGCGTAGAACAGCCGGGCGGCGGTCTGTCCGGTTCGCGTGGAGTCGAGCTGAGGCGTCGACAGGATCGCAAGGGCTTGATCGAACTGGCCCAGATCAGACCGGGCGCCTGCCGCGACGATACGCAGTTCGTCGGCGTCGTCGCCGGTCAGTTGGGCGGCGTCGGAACCGCGGGCCAACTCGATTGCCCGCTCAGGTCGACCGAGGCCGCGTTCACAGTCGGCGATCAACGGCAGCAACGGAGACTTGCTGCCCATTCGGCGGGCGGCGCGCAGTTCGGCTATCGCCTGCGACCAGTCGCCGCAGTGATAGGCGGCGATGCCGACGGCTTCGCGGACGGCCGCGATTCGGCCCGACCGCTCTCGGGCGGCACGGGCGTGCTCCAGCGCGGCCTGCGGATCCTCGTCGAGCAGATCTCCCGCCGCCACCAGGTGGCGTGCGATGAAGTCAGCCGTGCTGCGGTCGAGTGTGGTGAGTTCCCGACGGACCTCAGGCGACAGCTGCCGCGCTTCGATATCCGCCGACAGCGCGGGGCCCTTTCGCTCGACCGACGGGTCGGGCTTGCGGTCGGGCTGGGTTCGGCGCGCACGGTTGGGACCCGACGAGCGCGGTGCCGAGGGCCGCTGACGGGGTGATCGCCGGTCACCGCCGGGGCCGTTTGCACCACTGTTGCGGGAATCGCCGGTGCCGCCGCGGTACTGACGGCGCTCGCCACCTCTGTCGTCGACCACTGAAACCTTTCGCCGTGAAACCTCGTGCCAGGATACGGCCCACCGCGAATCGGCCGCGGGGGTGCACCGTCGGGAGATTTGCACGCGAACTGACCGTTTGCTGGTTGTGGGTGACCCAGAATCCCGCCTGCAAGGCAGGTCAAGTCGGCTGAAGTCCCGCCGACCGGCTCATCGGAGGACGCGATAGCGCAGGTGCGCGACGCCCGGCGCTTCGAGCACCCGGACCAGCTCGAGTGCGGGCTTACCCGCCTCGAACCCGTCGAAAAGACGCTCGCCCGAACCGAGGATCACCGGGCTGATCTGGAGATCGATTTCATCCACCAGCCCCGCCGCTATCGCCTGCCTCGCGCACGAGGCTCCTCCCGCGATCGAGATGTCACGCCCACCCGAAGCCTTCTCGGCCTGTGCGTAGGCGGACTGGATCCCGTCGGTGACGAAGTGAAAGGTGGTCCCGCCCTGCATTTCGATCGGGTCGTGCGGGTAGTGAGTCAGGACGAAAACCGGGCAGTGGTAGGGCGGCTCGTCACCCCACCAGCCCTGCCAATCCGAGCCGTCCCACTCGCCGCGGATTGGCCCAAACATGTTGCGGCCCATGATCGTCGCGCCCATGCCGTCCATCATGTCCGATACCACTTGCCGGTTGACCGGATGGTTCGCGGCGGGGCCGATGTGCCAGCCATGAAGCGCCCCGCCTCCGACGCCGAGAGGCTGTTCCTCGGACTGCCCCGGTCCGGCAACATAGCCGTCCGCCGAGATCGACATCGAAAGATTTGTTCTGGACACATGGCCTCCATCTGGCTTCGGGTTACGTCGGCTGCATCAAAGTAGACCGAGTCGGGCTGACAAACTCATCGCAACCGTCCAAGGTGGGTGACTGGACTCCCAGACGTGGGCGTTAACGACGGCTCGTTGTGGGAAGCGAGACGCTCGTGTGTTTAAGCCTCGGTCTGTGCCGGCGTGCCGATCAACAGGTGCGGTGCCCCGTTTGCGGCATTGACGCGACGGTCCTGCACGGTTAAACCCGCGCTTTGCAGCGCGTTGACGACCTCGGCTATGGGGCGAAGGCGGAAGCCGTGGCCAGTGAACGGTAACTTCGCCATCGTGTCGGGGTCCGCGACGCCGACGACGATGCGCCCCGAGGGTGCTGTCACCCTGGCCAACTCGGCGAACGCCTCCTGCAGCTCGGCGACGAAGTAAATGGTGTTGACGGTCACGACACCGTTCAAGGTCCCATCGGCGAACGGCAGGCCGGTCAACGACCCGTTGTGCAGCACCAACCGCCCCGCTTCGACGTCGCGTCGATACTGCTTTGCGGCCTGCTTGAGCATCGTGTCCGACACTTCCACTCCGTGGACGCGGCCGGACCGACCCACGCTGTCCAGCAACAACTTCAGGCCCACACCACCGCCAAATCCGACATCGGCCACCACGGCATCGTCGTCGGCCTGCAACGCCTGCACAGCTGCGGTCACGAAGCCGCGGTTGCCTCGATTGAGCGCGAGTCCAACCATTCGGCCACCCACGCCGCGTGGATGGCCGAGCTGCTTGGCAATACCAGCCATGAGAGCGCCCCGAGCGGCCATCTCCTGACCGTACCGGCTCGACGTGTTCGACAACGGCACGATTCGCAGATCTGACGAACGAGCACCCGCTCATAAGCCCTGGCGCTGTCGAAATGTATCAGCGTCTATAGAAATGCCTTTGCCCCCCAATAGAATTGGGGGGCAAAGGACTTGAGTTGTGTTCGGCGGTGTCCTACTTTTCCACCCGGGTTGGGTAGTATCATCGGCGCTGGCAGGCTTAGCTTCCGGGTTCGGGATGGGTCCGGGCGTTTCCCTGTCGCTATGTCCGCCGTAACTTTATTCACTTGTTGTAGTGATGTTGTGTTTGGTGGTGGGGTGTAGTTGTTTGATTGTGTGGGTTTGTGGTTGCGAGGTTTTGGTTGTGTGTAAGTTTTCGGCCGGTTAGTGCCAGTTCCCTAACGCATTGCTGCGGGTGCAGGTCTGGTCTATTGATCCCGTGGTCTGCGGGGGGCCTTATCCCACTTGATGGGTGAGAAGCCTGGTCTTGGAGGGGGTTTCCCGCTTAGATGCTTTCAGCGGTTATCCTGTCCGAACGTGGCTATCCAGCGGTGCCCCTGGTGGGACAACTGGTAGACCAGAGGTTCGTCCGTCCCGGTCCTCTCGTACTAGGGACAGGTTTCCTCAAGCTTCTGACGCGCGCGGCGGATAGAGACCGAACTGTCTCACGACGTTCTAAACCCAGCTCGCGTGCCGCTTTAATGGGCGAACAGCCCAACCCTTGGGACCTGCTCCAGCCCCAGGATGCGACGAGCCGACATCGAGGTGCCAAACCATCCCGTCGATATGGACTCTTGGGGAAGATCAGCCTGTTATCCCCGGGGTACCTTTTATCCGTTGAGCGACACCCCTTCCACTCGGGGGTGCCGGATCACTAGTCCCGACTTTCGTCCCTGCTTGACGTGTCTGTCTCGCAGTCAAGCTCCCTTGTGCACTTACACTCAACACCTGATTGCCGTCCAGGTTGAGGGAACCTTTGGGCGCCTCCGTTACTTTTTAGGAGGCAACCGCCCCAGTTAAACTACCCACCAGGCACTGTTCCTGAACCGGATAGACGGTTCGAGGTTAGAGGCCCAATACGGTCAGAGTGGTATTTCAACGATGACTCCACAATCACTGGCGTGACTGCTTCACAGTCTCCCACCTATCCTACACAAACCGTATCGAGCACCAATACCAAGTTGTAGTGAAGGTCCCGGGGTCTTTTCGTCCTGCCGCGCGTAACGAGCATCTTTACTCGTAGTGCAATTTCGCCGAGTCTATGGTTGAGACAGCTGAGAAGTCGTTACGCCATTCGTGCAGGTCGGAACTTACCCGACAAGGAATTTCGCTACCTTAGGATGGTTATAGTTACCACCGCCGTTTACTGGGGCTTAAATTCTCCGCTTCACCCCCGAAGGGGGTTAACAGGTCCTCTTAACCTTCCAGCACCGGGCAGGCGTCAGTCCGTATACATCGTCTTGCGACTTCGCACGGACCTGTGTTTTTAGTAAACAGTCGCTTCTCACTGGTTTGTGCCACCCACCACCGCTGCCGGCCGCGAGGGCCATGACAGTGGCGGGTCCCCCTTCTCCCGAAGTTACGGGGGCATTTTGCCGAGTTCCTTAACCATAGTTCACTCGTACGCCTTGGTATTCTCTACCTGACCACCTGTGTCGGTTTGGGGTACGGGCCGTGTGTGTACTCGCTAGAGGCTTTTCTTGGCAGCATAGGATCACCGAATTCACCTCACTCGGCTATGCATCACCTCTCACACATAATGAGTGACGGATTTACCTATCACTCGTGCTACAGGTTTACCCCAGTGTTACCACTGACTGGTACGGCTACCTTCCTGCGTCACCCCATCGCTTGACTACTACCAGTGCGGGTCCCACGCAGCCGGTCAACCCCGCCCCCTCGAAAGGGTTTGGTGGTCAACCTTTTGGGTGGTTAGCAGCACTGATTCATCAGGGACGTCCACACACGGGTACGGGAATATCAACCCGTTGTCCATCGACTACGCCTGTCGGCCTCGCCTTAGGTCCCGACTCACCCTGGGCGGACTGGCCTGGCCCAGGAACCCTTGGTCTTTCGGCGGGCAAGGTTCTCACTTGCCTTATCGCTACTCATGCCTGCATTCTCACTCCCACACCCTCCACCACTCGATCACTCGGTGGCTTCACCGGATGCAGGACGCTCCCCTACCCAGCCTTACGGCTGCCGCGGCTTCGGCGGTGTGCTTGAGCCCCGCTACATTATCGGCGCACAATCACTTGACCAGTGAGCTATTACGCACTCTTTCAAGGGTGGCTGCTTCTAAGCCAACCTCCTGGTTGTCTTCGCGACTGCACATCCTTTTCCACTTAGCACACGCTTAGGGGCCTTAGCCGGCGATCTGGGCTGTTTCCCTCTCGACGCACGGAGCTTATCCCCCGCCGTCTCACTGCCACGCTTTTGCCTTACCGGCATTCGGAGTTTGGCTGACGTCAGTAACCTAGTAGGGCCCATTGGCCATCCAGTAGCTCTACCTCCGGTAAGAAACACGCAACGCTGCACCTAAATGCATTTCGGGGAGAACCAGCTATCACGGAGTTTGATTGGCCTTTCACCCCTACCCACAGCTCATCCCCTCAGTCTTCAACCTAAGTGGGTTCGGGCCTCCACGACGTCTTACCGTCGCTTCACCCTGGCCATGGGTAGATCACTCCGCTTCGGGTCCAGAACACACCACTACACCACCCCAACGGGTGGATACGCCCTATTCAGACTCGCTTTCGCTGCGGCTACCCCTCCACGGGTTAACCTCGCGACATGTCCCTGACTCGCAGGCTCATTCTTCAAAAGGCACGCCATCACCCCACGACAAAGTCGAAGGCTCTGACGGCTTGTAGGCACACGGTTTCAGGTACTCTTTCACTCCCCTCCCGGGGTACTTTTCACCATTCCCTCACGGTACTAATCCGCTATCGGTCATCGAGAAGTATTCAGGCTTACCGGGTGGTCCCGGCAGATTCACAGCAGATTCCACGGGCCCGCTGCTACTCGGGGACAGTCACACAGAAGCCGTCATGTTTTCGGTTACGGGGCTCTCACCCTCTACAGCAGGCCATCCCAGACCACTTCACCTAACACCACGGTTTATCACTTCTGGCCAGATCGGCGGACCTGACAAGCAACGCCCCACAACACCGCACACACAACCCCCGCCGGGTATCACATGCATCCGGTTTAGCCATCCTCCGCTTTCGCTCGCCACTACTCACGGAATCACAATTGTTTTCTCTTCCTACGGGTACTGAGATGTTTCACTTCCCCGCGTTACCTCCCTACACCTATAGATTCAGTGCAGGGTGACGCGACATCACTCGCGCCGGGTTTCCCCATTCGGACATCCTCGGATCAACGCTCGGTTGACAGCTCCCCGAGGCATAACGCAGCCTCCCACGTCCTTCATCGGCTCTCAATGCCAAGGCATCCACCATGCGCCCTTAAACACTTACAACACAAAAAACCAAAAGAAACGTATATGAGTTAAAAAACTCTGAAATTGCACATCAACAACACACCCCCACAAGGGCCTGTCATTAGATGCTCGCAACCACTATCCACAAATCAAACACCACACCCCACCACCAAAGATGGAGCGACAACCAGTCCTATCCCCGGTTTCCCACACTCGGGACGAAGAGATAGCGGGCTTGTTGTCTCAAAGCCCAATAGTGTGTCTGGCAATTCCATCAACCGGATGTCCGATCACTCGAACCCCGTACCGGCATCAACGTTTGTTGTTGCACCCGAACCACACCCACTACAGGCGCAGCCCATCTCACGAATCGCCCAGGTCACCGAACCCCCACAGGAATGTGGGCGGGCCAATAGGTCTCGTGGTGCTCCTTAGAAAGGAGGTGATCCAGCCGCACCTTCCGGTACGGCTACCTTGTTACGACTTCGTCCCAATCGCCGATCCCACCTTCGACGGCTCCCCCCCTTACGGGTTAGGCCACCGGCTTCGGGTGTTACCGACTTTCATGACGTGACGGGCGGTGTGTACAAGGCCCGGGAACGTATTCACCGCAGCGTTGCTGATCTGCGATTACTAGCGACTCCGACTTCACGGGGTCGAGTTGCAGACCCCGATCCGAACTGAGACCGGCTTTAACAAGGATTCGCTCCACCTCACGGCATCGCAGCCCTTTGTACCGGCCATTGTAGCATGTGTGAAGCCCTGGACATAAGGGGCATGATGACTTGACGTCATCCCCACCTTCCTCCGAGTTGACCCCGGCAGTCTCTCACGAGTCCCCACCATTACGTGCTGGCAACATGAGACAAGGGTTGCGCTCGTTGCGGGACTTAACCCAACATCTCACGACACGAGCTGACGACAGCCATGCACCACCTGCACACAGGCCACAAGGGAACCGACATCTCTGCCGGCGTCCTGTGCATGTCAAACCCAGGTAAGGTTCTTCGCGTTGCATCGAATTAATCCACATGCTCCGCCGCTTGTGCGGGCCCCCGTCAATTTCTTTGAGTTTTAGCCTTGCGGCCGTACTCCCCAGGCGGGGTACTTAATGCGTTAGCTACGGCACGGATCCCAAGGAAGGAAACCCACACCTAGTACCCACCGTTTACGGCGTGGACTACCAGGGTATCTAATCCTGTTCGCTCCCCACGCTTTCGCTCCTCAGCGTCAGTTACTGCCCAGAGACCCGCCTTCGCCACCGGTGTTCCTCCTGATATCTGCGCATTCCACCGCTACACCAGGAATTCCAGTCTCCCCTGCAGTACTCAAGTCTGCCCGTATCGCCCGCACGCCGAGGGTTAAGCCCCCGGTTTTCACGAACAACGCGACAAACCACCTACGAGCTCTTTACGCCCAGTAATTCCGGACAACGCTCGCACCCTACGTATTACCGCGGCTGCTGGCACGTAGTTGGCCGGTGCTTCTTCTGTACATACCGTCACTTGCGCTTCGTCTGTACTGAAAGAGGTTTACAACCCGAAGGCCGTCATCCCTCACGCGGCGTCGCTGCATCAGGCTTGCGCCCATTGTGCAATATTCCCCACTGCTGCCTCCCGTAGGAGTCTGGGCCGTATCTCAGTCCCAGTGTGGCCGGACACCCTCTCAGGCCGGCTACCCGTCGTCGCCTTGGTAGGCCATCACCCCACCAACAAGCTGATAGGCCGCGGGCCCATCCCACACCGCAAAAGCTTTCCCCCACCAGGCCATGCGACCAGCAAGGAATATTCGGTATTAGACCCAGTTTCCCAGGCTTATCCCAAAGTGCAGGGCAGATCACCCACGTGTTACTCACCCGTTCGCCACTCGTGTACCCCCGAAAGGGCCTTACCGTTCGACTTGCATGTGTTAAGCACGCCGCCAGCGTTCGTCCTGAGCCAGAATCAAACTCTCCAAACAAAAACCAAATGTTCGAAACAATCCGATCCAAACAACCAGTCAAAACTGGCAAAAAACAACCACACCCCCCAAACGGGAAAACAGAGAGGCGCGGCAAAAACAAAAACAACAAACAAAAACCACCAAACACACTATTGAGTTCTCAAACAACACACCCGTTCCGCCCGCGCAACCAACCCGCGGCAAGAGCCGCGTGCTAGTAGTGCGGACGTTCGGGAACCCACCGAAGTGAGTTTCCCTCTGGGACGCCGTCGCGCTCAGCGGCTGGACCGCGTCGCGACGACTTCAACAAGTTACGTGAGGGAAAAGTCGGAGTCAAATGGGCTGATAGGCGGTGTATCTCGACGATTCCGCCGGTCGTGCGCACTGCCCGCACATCGCTTCTTGCGTGCACAGTCGTGCGTCAGCTCCGACAGGTCATCCAACGCGGACGGCGCCGGCAATATTCCGCTTCCCTCGGCGAAGCACCAGCCACCGGTCGTGCAGGAAGTCTGACGGCTGCGGTGTCCAGTCGTCGCTCTCGACGCGGACGTTGTTCACGTAGGCGCCACCCTCGGCCACCGCGCGCCGGGCCGCCCCCTTGCTGTCGACCAGCCCGCTGGCCACCAGCAGGTCGGTGATGCTGGTCGGTCCGTCTGCCGTCAGCTCTGCCACCTGGTTGTTGCCGGCCTCCCGCAGGGCGGCCGCCAGCGTCGGCTCATCGAGTTCGGCGAGGTCAGCCCGCCCGAACAGGGCCTGGCTGGCGTGTTCGACAGCGGAACACTGCGCCTCCCCGTGCACCAGCGTGGTGAGCTCCTGCGCCAGCCTGCGCTGGGCCGCCCGCTCGTGGGGCCGTTCAGTGGTCGCCTGCTCCAGTTCTGCCAGTTCCTCACGCGACAGGAAGGTGAACCACTTCAGGTACGGGATCACATCGGCGTCGGCGGTATTGAAGAAGTACTGATACCACGCATAGGGGCTGGTCATCTCCGGGTCCAGCCAGAGGCTGCCGCCGCCCGTCGATTTTCCGAACTTGTTGCCCTCCGAATCGGTCACCAGCGGCGTGGTCAGCGCATGAACCGTCGCACCTTGCTTCTGACGCACCAGCCGGACTCCGGCGATGATGTTGCCCCATTGATCCGAGCCACCGATTTGCAGAGTGCAGCCGTAGCGCTTGTGCAGCTCGACGTAATCGTTGGCCTGCAACAGCATGTAGCTGAACTCGGTGTAGGAGATGCCCTCCCCCTCGAGACGGCGCCTGACCGTGTCGCGGTCGAGCATCACGTTGACAGAGAAGTACTTTCCGATATCGCGGAGGAACTCGATGGCGGGCATGTCGCCGGTCCACGTCAGGTTGTTCTCGACGACGGCGCCGGACTGCGAGTCGTCGAAGTCGACGAAGCGTTCGAGCTGACCTCGGATGCGGCCAGACCAGTCCGCCACGGTGGACTCGTCGTGCAGCGTGCGTTCCCCGGTCTCCCTGGGATCGCCGATCATTCCGGTCGCTCCGCCTGCCAGCACGATCGGGCGGTGGCCGGCCTGCTGGAACCGACGCAGCGTCAGCAGAGGGATGAGGTGGCCGGCGTGCAGACTCGGCGCGGTCGGGTCGAATCCCGAATAAACGGTGACGGGTCCCGCGGCCAGCTGGTCTCCCAGCGCAGCGCGGTCCGTCGACTGTGCGATCAGCCCCCGCCAGTCCAGCTCGTCGAGGATGTTCGCCGTTCCCATGGACTCGATCTTCCCGTATCAGTCGCTGTGCCCGGGCGCCGGTGCCCGCGGACTTCGGCGATACAGGGATACCTCCGGGCGGCCGGCCAGCCAGAACCGCCACGGCCGGTCGGCGGCCTGGCTGACACCGACCCGGGGCCCGTCGGCCGATGCGCGCTCGGCCGACAGGGCTAGCTGGACAGGGCTGTGGGCATCGAAAAGGTCGATTCCGTTGTCATCCATCGTGATTCCCAGCGCCGAGCAGAGGTTGCCCGGCCCGCGGGCCAGTGCGGCCGGGCGCACCGCTTCGCCGCGGCGATTTCCCGCTATCGCATGCCCGGACTCGACCGCCGCGGCCCGCAGCAGCACCGCGCCTGCGACACCGTCGTAGCCGCAGACGACGTTGGCGCAGACGTGAATGCCGTGGCTGCGGTAGGTGTACATCCGGCCCGGCGGGCCGAACATGACCGTGTTGCGCCCGCGTTGTCCGCGGAAGGAGTGTGAAGCGGCATCCGGCCACGGGCCGTCCGGTGGGCCGCCATATGCCTCGACCTCGACGATCATCGCGGTCACCGCGCGTCCGATCAGTGCGGCGCCCAGCAGTCGGCGGGCCGCCTCGACCGGGTCGCCGGACAGCAGTTTCGCGGTCACCGTGGCGATTCTGCCGAGGACTCTTGACAGGACCAACTCGCGGGAGCACTATTCATCGTATGATGACTTCATCAAGCGATGAATTAATGCAGCGGGGAGTCGAGCCGGTCGTCGTCATCGAAAATCTTCGAGTCGTCCGCGGCAAGCGCCCGGCGATCCACGACCTTTCGGTGCAGATCGCACGCGGCTCCATCACCGGCCTGCTCGGACCCTCGGGCTGCGGAAAGACCACGCTGATGCGCAGCATCGTCGGGACGCAGATCATCACCGCAGGCAGCGTCACAGTGCTCGGACACCCCGCCGGCTCCGCTCCCCTACGCAAACGCGTCGGCTACATGCCGCAGGCCGCGACCATCTATGACGATCTGCGCATCGTCGACAATGTCCGTTACTTCGGCTCGCTTTACGGCATGGACTCCGGCTCCGCCGACGAAGCCATTACGACGGTCGGACTCGATGATCATCGAACGGCTTTGTGCGGCAACCTGTCCGGTGGCCAACGCACCCGGGTCTCGCTGGCGTGCGCGCTGGTGGCCGCTCCAGATCTGCTGGTGCTCGACGAACCCACCGTCGGCCTGGATCCGGTGCTGCGCGTTGACCTGTGGAAGCAGTTTCATCAACTCGCCCGGCGCGGAACGACATTGCTCGTCTCCAGCCATGTCATGGACGAGGCCGACCACTGCGGCGACCTGTTGCTCATGCGGGACGGCCACCTGCTGGCCCACACCACGCCACAAAACCTACGAGAGGACACGGGATGTCAATCACTGGAGGAAGCGTTTCTGTCCGTCATCCGGCACAGCACCGCAGCCACAGCAAGCTGAGCCCGCAGAGCTACTTCGCCACCACCGGGCGAATTCTGCGTCAGCTCGCGGCGGACCACCGCAGCGTCGCGATGATTCTCGTCGTACCGAGCCTCATCATCACGTTGATGTACTTCATGTTCTCCGACGCCCCGCATCGACCAGGCGCACCGTCACCGTTCAACAACGCCTGCCTGATCATGCTCGGGGTCTTTCCCCTGATCATCATGTTCTTGATCACCTCGATAACCATGCAGCGCGAACGTGTTTCGGGGACGTTGGAGCGAATACTGACCACGCCACTGCGTCGACTCGATCTGCTGGCCGCCTACGGCACCGCGTTCTCGATAGCGGCGGCGGCCCAGGCCACACTGGCGTGCCTCGTGTCGTTCTGGCTGCTCGGCCTTGACACCATGGGCAGCCCGATCCTGGTGTTCATCATCGCGATCATCAACGCGATACTCGGTGTCGGTCTAGGCCTGTTGTGCAGCGCCTTCGCCCGCACCGAATTTCAGGCCGTTCAGTTCATGCCCGTGGTCATCGCGCCCCAGCTGCTGCTGTGCGGCATCATCGTGCCCCGCGATGTGCTGCCGGACTGGCTGCAATGGATCAGCAATGTGTTGCCCGCCAGTTACGCTCTGGAGGCGCTGCAGCAGGTCGGTGCATATCCGGACCTGACGGCAATCGCGTTGCGGGACATCGCCGTGGTGATCGGCTTCGCGGTCATCGCCCTGTGCCTCGCCGCTGCGACGCTACGACGAAGGACACCATAGGAGCTTGACGACAAACGCCGAACGCAAACGTCCCGGCCGACCGCCCGGCACGTCCGACACTCGCGAGCGCATCCTGGTCAGTGCTCGAGAGCTGTTCGCCCGCAATGGGATCGACAAGACGTCGATTCGCGCCATCGCAGCCGACGCCGGCGTGGACGCCGCGCTGGTGCACCACTATTTCGGCACCAAGACACAATTGTTCGCCGCCGCGATCCATATCCCGATCGACCCGATGGCGGTCATCGGCCCGCTGCGGGAGATCCCCGTCGACCGGATCGGTTACGTGCTGCCGTCGATCCTGTTGCCGCTCTGGGATTCCGAACTGGGAAAAGGTTTCATCGCGACGCTGCGCTCGATCCTGGCGGGAAACGACGCCTCTCTCATTCGATCGTTCTTACAGGATGTCATTGCCGTAGAGGTCGGCTCGCGGGTGGACAGCCCGCCAGGGTCGGGTCGAATCCGCGTCCAGTACGTGGCGTCACAGCTCGTCGGCGTGGTGATGGCGCGCTACATACTGGAACTGGATCCGTTCCGGTCGTTGCCGGTCGAACAGATCGCCGAAACCATCGCACCGAACCTGCAGCGCTACCTCACCGGTGATCTACCGGGATTCGGGTAGGGCTCGAAATCCTTTTGGGAAGCCATCTTCGAGGGCGATGGGCGGGGACGCCGAGGGGAAAAGCGTAGTTGTCAGTACTCCGCCACCCTGATCAGACGTCCCCGCGGACACAACGGTACCGGCAGTCGTCGACGAAATGAACGTCCGTCGTCTTGTACGCGAAATGAGCTGAAATAGATACAACGTCATTGGCGCGGCTCAACAACCGCTCGTGCTCTGCGTCGTCGGTCACCGCAGCCGCTTCGTCGACCAGTAGCACCGGGATGCCGTCCTCGATTCGGTAAGCGCGCCGCAGTCGAGGGTTGTAGAGCGCTTCGTCGTCGCCGATCAGGAGCAGCGGGCCTCGGTCCTCGGGGCAGACCAGGATGCTGCGCAGTTTGTCGTCGAGCACGGGTCAGATCAACCGGGGTAGGGCATGATCGTGCTGCCCTGATCGAACGGCGCCGGAGCCCCGCCGATGGAGAAGCCGTTACCGCCTTGGCCCTGTTGTTGCGCCTGTGCCTGCGCCTGGATCCGGCGCTGATAGGAGACCGTCGCCTTCAGCGCCTCAACCAGCGGCGCCTGGTTCGGCCGCTTCTCCAACGCCTCCGCGATCGCGGTCTGGTTCGCCTTGGACGGCCTGAAGCCGAGGTTGCGCAGCACCAGCACCTCATGGACGTAGTTGGAGAGCTGACCGCCGCCTGCGCCCAGGTCATAGTCCTGCTGGATGATGGCCAGCGCCTGCTCGCCCGTCATCTTCGGCGCCGCGGTATCGGTCGTGTCGTCGCCTGGAGCGGCGATCGCGGCCTGCGCACCGATGCCCGCAAAGAGACTGCCCGCGACCACGCCGCAGGCAAGGGCACCGATCAGGCGGCGCCGACGGTTCTGCGATGTCATCGATCCTCCAGTGCGTTGGCTCAAGTCGATCGTGCTCCCCATGTGCGCTGCGAGCCTAACAGCGCGTCGGACACCCAGCACGAACTCAGTGTTCGGCGTCGAGGATCTCGGCGCGGACCGCGGCCGTCAGTCGCTTGTACTTACTCGTATCCGTATCCAGGTACCAGGCGTTACGGGACGCCTTCGGAACGCCCATCGCGCGCAACGGGCTGATCAGCGGTCGGTACGACGCGCTGAGCGCCATTTCGGGCACCACGTGGACGATGTCGGGGGCCGCGCCGACCGGCAGATCTGCCAGCGCCTCCGACAGGTCGCCCGCGGCGACGCTGCCGCCGGGACGCAGAGCGAGGGCGGTGACCGCGATCCGCTGCCCGCCGGACTCGACGGCGTAGGTCACCGACATGTCCACCGCATCGATCCCGCCGACCGCGTCGTTGACGGGCGCGGCGTACACCGGACCGCGCTCGCCGCGGATGACCAGGCTGCGGTTGTCCACCAACCAGTAGTCGCCGTCCTGATCGCGGCGGAACAGGTACTCGGTGGACACCCAGGTATCGGCCGGCGAGAAGACACCGCGCTTGACCGATGCGGTCGGGTCGATCGGCCCGCGCGGGTGGGCCAGCATGACGCCCACTTCGTTGGTTTCCGCCTTGCGCACGAAGCCGCGGTCGTCCTCGAGAATCAGGTCGTCCTCGGCGTCGTATGCCGCGAGTTCGACGTCACCGCCGCCGGGCAGGGCCCTGCCCTTGCTGCCGATCTTCGCTCCGGAAACATTGGCCAGCACGGCCTGACCGTCGGTGGTGGCGAAGAACTCGACCACGTGGGCAGGCCCGAAGATGTCGACCACGCGTCGCCAGAGTCCGGTCGGCATGCCCGAGCCGATGAACAGCCGTACCGGGTGGTTGCCGCTCAACGAGAAAGACGGATCGTCGATCACCTCACGAAGCATCGCCCAGGTGTAGGACACCACGGTCACGCCGTACTGGCGGATCTCCTGCACGAACCTGTCCGGACACCAGGCCGCGCGACAACGCGATCCGCGCCCCGCCGACCACCGCACCGCCCAGGCTCACCAATAGGCCGGACTGGTGGTGCAGCGGGGTGAGGCAGTAAACGGTGTCGTTGCGGCTGAGGTTGGCCGCCGAGGCGGTGCCGAAGGCCGACAGCGCCCAGCGGAAGTTGGTGATCTGCCGAGGCAGAAGTTGTCCGCCCACCGTGCTGAACGCGACGAACGCCAGATCGCGTGCCAGCCCGGGGTTCGGCCGGTACCAGCCGGGCAGGTCGACTGCGTCGGGGTCGATCTTCTCCATATCGATGACGTCGGCGTCGTCGGGCAGATGCAGGTCGCGCGACTCGCCGCCGCCGAGCACCAGCACCCGCATGGCCAGCCCGCGGGCGGCTTCGAGGTTGCTTGGGTCGGCGATGATGTCGGATACCGATCCGAGTCGAACGACGGTCGCAAGGTCGGCGTCGGGCGGCATCAGCACCGCCACCGCGCCGAGCCGGGACAGTGCCGCGATCGCCACCAGCGCGCTGGGCCGCGTCTCCATCAGCACGCCGACGTGCGCACCCTGCCGCACCCCGACGTCGATCAGGCCTCGCACCACGTTGTTGATGCGGCGATCGACCGCTTCATAGGTGTGCACCCGGCCGTCGAACAGCAGGCACTCACCGTTGGGCATGTCACGCGCCTGCTCGGACATGATGCGACCGAGCGACATGCGGGTGTGGTCGTTGATCTGACCCAGCCGGGCCAGCCTCGGCAGCGTGCGGACCGTTTCGACGGCCAGCGCCCGCGCCGACTTGTTGGCGGCCACCAGTGCGTCGGCGGCCGACCGCGCCAGGGTGAATGCCATCTCGCCTGCCGCTGTGGCGCCGTGCGCGAGCCGCGATGCGAACGGCACGCCGCTTTCGCTGGTTGCCGACGGCTGAAGCGCCATCGGCGCGACGCCCTCGGGCAGGTCGGCGTCGCCGTCGATCGATTTGACCCACTGCGCCACGGTCGGCCACGTCTGCGTCGCCGCCTTCGATCCCACCACCAGGCCGAAATGTCCTGCGCGGATCAGGTATTCGTAGACATCGGCCTGCGGGGCGGCACGTTTGATGCCGCGCACCGAAGCCGGCTGGCCGATGTCGTCGACCTCACCGACCACCGCCAGTACCGGACAGTTGATGTCGTTCAGCGTCACCAGATCGCCGTGGATGGCGAAGCCGCCGGTCATCATGCGGTTGTGCGCGATGAACTGTTTGAGCAGTTCGGCGATTGCGGGGCCGGACCAGGCGATCCATCCCTCGGAGGCCAGGAACCGCCGCTGCTGCTCGCGGGGCAGCAGTGCCTCGCGGTCGTGCAGCTGGCGCAGGAAGTCCAGACGCGACTGGGCGGTCTTGATGGGGTCGAGCATTTGGAACCCGGTGCGTGCGAGCCAGCTCGGGATGTCGATGCGGCTGAAGACGTGGTCGGCCATGAAGTCGGCGGCACCGGCGGCCAACCCGGCAGGCAGGTTCATCGGCAGTGCGGCCAGCGTGTCGACGGGCGAGCCGAACGCGACGATGCTGGCGAGGTCCTTGGACCGGCGGAACGCCGCGGTCTGGTAGCAGAACATGCCGCCCTGCGAGTAGCCGGCCAGGTGAACGTCGCGCCCGGTGGTCTCCTTGACGGTGTCGATGGCCTCGCTGAGCGCCACCACGTGGTCGGCCAGGTTGCGCTGCATCCCGCCCTCGACCTTGTCGGGTTCGCCGAAGTCGATGACCCACGGGTCGATGCCCGCGCCGTGCAGAATGCCGACAGCGCCCTCGTCCCGGGTGACGTCCCACATGTCGGCAGACATCATCATCGGATGCACCATCAGCACCGGCGGTCCCGGGGGTTTCGATCCGGGCCGGGTGTCGGGCGGGAAGTACCGGCGCAACCGGTACATCGGGACGCTTTCGATGATCTGGAACGGCGACGGAACAGCGCCGGTCTCCAGGCCGCCGTAGCGCAGCACTTCGAGACCGTTCTGTGCCGTGGCCACCAGTCGACCCACTGGCCTCGTTATTGCCGAAAGGTCCACCACCGGCGGTTCCCCTCTAGTCACACCTGTCCCCCGATTGCCGAGGTCATCATGGCACAGAGCCCGTGGCAGCCTCGGCGAGATGCCCTACCTATCATCGGCGGCTGATGGCGAACTTGATCAACGTCGAACGAGCGACGATCGGCTACGGCACCCGCACACTGCTGGACGCCGTCAGCCTCGGCGTCGACGAAGGCGACGCAATCGGGGTGGTGGGCCGCAACGGTGACGGCAAGTCCACGCTGCTCCAGGTGCTGACCGAGGCCCGCGAGCCCGACTCCGGACGAGTCACCCACACATCGGGGGTCTCGGTCGGTTATCTGCGTCAAAGCGACGACTTCGCCGCAGGGTCCACCGTCCGTGCGGTCATCGTCGGCGGCAGGGCCGACCACATCTGGGCCGCCGAACCCGACACGCGGGCGGTCGTCGAGCACCTCCTCGCCGAGGTCGATCTGGACAGCGACGTCGCAGACCTGTCCGGGGGCGAGCGGCGCCGGGTCGCGCTGGCCGCCGTTCTGATCGCCGGACATGACGTGCTGGTGCTCGACGAGCCGACCAACCATCTCGACGTCGAAGTCATCGGTTGGCTCGCCGAGCATCTGTCGGGGTTACGGTCGCAGGCGCTGGTGGTGGTCAGCCACGACCGTTGGTTTCTCGATGCGGTCACCACGAGCACGTGGGAGGTGCACGACGGCACCGTCGATGCCTATGACGGCGGCTACGCCGCATACGTGCTCGCCCGCGCGGAACGGATGCGGCTTGCTGCCGGCACGGAGGCCAGGCGCAGGAACCTGATGCGCAAGGAGCTGGCGTGGCTTCGCCGCGGACCGCCTGCGCGGACGTCGAAGCCGAAATTCCGTATCCAGGCGGCGAACGACCTCATCGCGAACGAACCTCCGCCGCGGGACTCGCTTGTGCTGCAGCGCTTCGCGACGACGCGGTTGGGCAAGGACGTGTTCGATCTGCACCGGGTGCGGTTGGAGGTCGGCGACCGCGTCATCCTCGACAAGACCGACTGGTCCATCGGCCCGGGTGCGCGGATCGGCCTGGTCGGTGTCAACGGCACCGGCAAGACGTCGGTGCTGCGGCTGCTGTCCGGGGAATTGCACCCGGCGGCGGGCACGATGAAACGCGGCACAACGCTGCACATCGGCTATCTGAGCCAGGCGCTGGCCGAGATGACGGATGCGGATCGGGTGATCGATGCCGTCGAAAACCGCCGCCGCATCAGCGCATTGGCGGGTGGACGGGAAATCAGCGCAGACACCCTGTTGAAGGATTTCGGATTTACTGGCGACAAGCTCATCGCGCGGATCGCCGACCTGTCCGGCGGTGAGCGGCGCAGGCTGCAATTCCTGCGCATCCTTCTCGACGAGCCGAATGTGCTCCTGCTCGACGAACCGACCAACGATCTCGACATCGACACCCTGACCGTCATCGAGGACTACCTGGACGATTGGCCGGGCACGCTGATCGTCGTCACCCATGACCGGTATTTCCTCGAACGCGTCACCGACGTGACGTATGCACTCACCGGCGGGGGGCGCTGCGATCTACTGCCCGGCGGCATCGAGCAGTATCTCGCCGACCGCGAAGCGTCCGAACCCGCGCCCAGCCGCCAAGAGCCGCAGCGTTCGGAGTCGGTGTCGGCACGCGAGCGACGAGCCGGCAAGGAAATGGCCCGCATCGAAGGGCAGCTCGCCAAACTCGACGAACGCATCGCCGCGATGCACGAGGCGATGGCGCAGGCCGCGGCGGATCACGTCAAGCTCGGTGAGCTCAACGGCGAGCTGAATGAGTTGTTGGCGACCAAGGAATCGCTCGAGGAAGCCTGGTTGACCGCGGCCGAGGGCTGACCGTGGCCGCGGTGCCCGGCAACGTGCGCTGATCCGCTTACGATGTTGCGGTGCGCTACCTGCTCCGGCCATTCGATCTCTGGTGGCGGCACTTCCCGCAACTCGCGGCGCTCTACCTGCTCGGCTGGCTCGGCCGCAAGGGGGCCATCGAACTCGCCGCCTACGTCGGCTGGGACAACGACGTCTGGGCCTCACTGATCATGCCGTTCGCCGGGTTGGCCCGGCTCGGTTCCTACATCGCGATGTTCCTCGTGCTTCGTTCCGCCGTCCCCGCACTGGCGGCGCTCCCGCGGCGCTCCGCGCGAACCGTCGACGTCTTCGCCAACATCATCGTCCCGTTCTTCGCCATCTACCTTGCATGGAAGCTGTTCGCCGAGGACTGGCTCGACTTCGAAACCGCCGCACTGAATTACCGCATCGGTGACGCGATGACACGGGCGCTGGAGACCGGCGAGTCCAGCGGTCTGCATCCAGACCAGCTGCCGGTCAGCGGCGCTACGTGGGTGATCATCGCGTCGGCTCTCGTGCTGCGTTATGTGCTCGGCAAGTTCAAGGAAAGCCTGCCGGGCTGGGTCATCGCGGTACGCGTCTACGTCGACGCACTGTGGGTCTTTCTCACCGTCAGTTTCGCGGCAAGCCAGGGCGCAAGCTTCCTCATCAATCCCATGGGGTGGATCGGCGAGCGACGGATCGTGGTGTGGGCCAACACCACCCGCGCCGAGCTCTTCTCGCATTTCCGCCCGCTGGAAGCGCTGTGGGACGCGGCGATGGCGGTCGTGCGGACGGCGTTCGGCGGCGCCACTATCCCACTGCTGTGGCTCGCCGTCGCCGGCATCATCTACGGCGTGACCATGCCGGACTGGCGTGGCGCGGCCCGCCGTGTCGTCGGCGACCGTGCCGATCGGGTGTTCGACCGCGCGGCCGCAGGCAGGAAGAAGTTCACCGAACGCGGATGGCGCGTCGATCAGACTGTCGGCGAGAGATTCCGCGGATGGGTGCGCTCCAGGATGGGCAACTACAGCACCATCGCCGATTCGGCGCGGCTGATTCTGCACGGCGGGGTGCTGGGGTTGACGCTGTACATCTTCGGCTATCTCGGGTTGGCGTGGCTGGACATGGCGGGCGCCTTCTACCATCCAGAGGTTGGCCTCGGGTATCTATTCCGTTTCATCGCATGGATTCTCGGCCCGCATCCTATTTCGTTCTGGGACGGCTTCTCCGACACGATCGCGTTGATTTCACACATGATCGTCGAACCACTGCGGGTGTGCCTGATCGCATCCACGGTGGCTTATTGTCTCGAACAGGTGCGAACGGAGCAGGCTACAGCAGCAAGCGCACCGTGATGGAGGCGTTGAACGCGGCGATGTCCATCGCAGTGGGAATCACGTTCTGGGGCAAGAGGAACGAGAATTGAAGTAGTCCCGGTTGACTGCACAGGCTGGTGACTCCGTCGGCCGCCGGCGGTGAGAATCCGCCGATGTTGTCGGCCTTCCATCGGCGTTCCCCGTCGGTGATCACTCCGTAGCAGACTTCGTCCTTCACCGGCCCGGAGCGGTCGACGGTGACGACGGTCAGCACGGTGCCCTCAGGCAGTTTCGGTCCGTAGCTGGCCGGATTGCGGTTCAGGTGCTTGACGGAGTCGATCTTCCATGTCTGGCCGCCGGCCGAACCGGACTGTCCCTTCGCGACAACGGTGGCCGGAACGACGGTGTTGCGGTAGGTATCCCACTGGTCGCCGAGAATGGTCGTGATGATCACGCCGACGGCGATCGCGACGACCACCGCGCCGATGAGGTTTCGCACCCACAATGTCGACAGCCGTGCCGTCATGAGGCGCTCCTCGTCGGCTTGTCCAGCGTGACGGTGTCGACCCGGCGCAAGTGCGAACCCTGCAGGGGAATTCGGATGGCCAGCCGAGAATCCAGCCGTCCGTCGCCCACCCAGACGAGGAGGGTCATCGGGTCCGATGAGTCAGGCGCCACGAGTGCGGGCGCCACGTCGAACACCCACGAACCGCGCAGCGTGATGCCCGGGCTGATCTCACCCATCAGGGTGTCGACCATGAACACATCGGTCGGCGAATAGGTGTTGGGCCCGACGACCAGTTCACTGTGCGGCAATTCGGTGCTGCGGGTGCCCTCCAGCGCCGTGTTGACGACGACCCAGATCCCGGCCGGTTTGACGGAGTCCACCTCCGGGGTGAGACGAACGCTGGTAACTTCTGCCTGCACGCCCCGTCCCGTCGCGGGCGTACCCGCGTCGGCGTGAACGTCGAACGGGCCGAACACATCAGTTGGCGTCGGCAGGTTCTGCCACACCACCGCGGCCGCGGCAACGGTGATGACGACCGCGACGGCGGTCAGCATGCGACGAGGTTTCGGCATCGCGATCTTCACGCCGACTCCTTGACCGGCACGACGATCTGCCCGTAGTTGTCGGTGTCGATCCACTCCTTGCCGCCGTAGGTGACCATGAGCTGCGTGTACTTCTTCTTCCACACCCGGATCGTCACCGACTGAAGAGACCGGGCAGACGACTCTGGAACCAGCCAGGCGAACACCAACTGCTCGGTGAGTCCGGGGCCGAGCGTCTGGATCGCCGAACCGTCGCGAAACCGGAAGACGCCGAAGAACTCTCCGGGTACATCGCGCAGATCCAGCTGGTCGCGCAGGCGTCCGGGCACGGTGCCGTCGTTGTGCAGAGTGGTGACCACGCCGAGGTACACCTTCCCCGGCTTTGCGGTGCCGTAGGTGCCTTTCAGCTCGTCAACCACCCTCGCCCGCTCGATGGTGACCGTGAATTCGCCGTCGCTGAACTCTTCACCGGATGCGAACGGGGTGACTTGTTTGTCGACCGTCTGCAGGCCGCCGAACGCCGCAGTGGCAACGAGGACCAGCAGAAGTGCCACCCGTCGCGTCCGTGCATCTGTCAAACGTGCGAACCAGACGCTCCATCGACTGGCCCGCTCGACGGGGACGGGGGGTTGGCCCATGATCGGAAATGCTAGTGGCTAAAGGCGGAGCCGGGCCCGCAGCACCTCGGCGGTGTCGCGAACAACACCCAGCTGTTTGGCCACCTGGATCGGTGCCGTGCCGCCGCGGGCGTCGCGGGAGTTGACCGAACCCTCGATGGTGAGCACCTCGCGCACCTCCGGGGTGAGCTCGGGATGAATGTCCGCCAGCTCGGCGTCCTCCAGTTCCTCGAGCCCGACTCCCCGT
This sequence comes from uncultured Actinomycetota bacterium, assembly GCA_963758825.1. Lineage (GTDB taxonomy): Bacteria > Actinomycetota > Actinomycetes > Mycobacteriales > Mycobacteriaceae > Mycobacterium. The sequence continues at coordinate 64,225 of CAVWWV010000004.1, forward strand.
GCCTCTGCTGCACGGACGGCCGCGCCCGCAGCCTCGTGCGCGACCCGGAACGGCACTCCCCTGCGCACCAGCCACTCTGCGATATCGGTTGCCAACGCGTAGCCGAGCGGCGCCAGCTCGGCCATCCGGTCGACGTCGAAGCGCAGGGTCGCGACCAGGCCGGCCATCGCGGGCAGCAACAGCTCCAGCTGCGCCACCGAATCGAACACCGGCTCCTTGTCCTCCTGGAGATCGCGGTTGTATGCCAGCGGCTGTGCCTTCAGCGTCGCCAGCAAGCCGGTCAGATTACCGATCAGCCGACCCGATTTACCGCGTGCCAGCTCCGCGATGTCCGGGTTCTTCTTCTGCGGCATGATCGAGCTGCCCGTCGACCACGAGTCGTGCAGGGTGACATAGCCGAATTCCGTTGTGCTCCAGAGGATGATGTCCTCGGCCAACCGCGAAAGGTCGACACCGATCATGGTGAACACGAACGCAGCCTCGGCGGCGAAGTCACGGGAAGCCGTGGCATCCACCGAATTGTCCGCGGCAGCGGTGAATCCGAGTTCCTCGGCAATGGCGTCCGGGTCGAGATTCAGCGAAGAGCCTGCCAGCGCCCCGGCCCCGTAGGGTGATACCGCGGCGCGCGCATCGAAGTCGATCAGCCGGTCCACATCGCGCAGCAGCGGATGCGCGTGGGCCAGCAGGTGATGGGCGAGCAGGATGGGTTGTGCCGCCTGGAGGTGCGTCTTGCCGGGCATGATGGCCGTCGGATGCGCGGCAGCCTGAGTGGCCAGCGCGGACACCACCTCGAACGCGCCGTCGGCGACCCGGCGAACCGCGTCGCGCAGCCAGAGCCGAAACAGCGTGGCCACCTGGTCGTTTCGCGACCGGCCCGCTCGCAACCGGCCGCCGAGATCGTCGCCGACCCGGTCGATCAGGCCGCGTTCCAATGCACCGTGCACATCCTCGTCGGTGACGACCGGCAGAAAACTGCCGTCGGCCACGTCCTCGCCGAGGCTGTCGAGACCGGCCAGCAGGCCGTCGCGTTGCTCCTCGGTCAGCAGCCCCGCCCGAAACAGCACCCGAACGTGTGCCTTCGATGCGGTGACGTCGTAGGGCGCGAGGACCCAGTCGAAGTGGGTGGACTTGCTGAGCGCGGCGAGCGCGTCCGACGGGCCGTCCGAGAACCGACCGCCCCACAGGGTCACTTCTGGTCCCTTCGCGCAGCGATCTTGGACGACAGGCCGTGCACGTGAACAAAGCCCTTCGCCGCGGACTGGTCGAAGGTGTCGCCCTCGTCGTAGGTGGCGAGGTTGAAGTCGTAGAGGGACTCGGAGCTGCGCCGCCCGTTGACCGCGATGTGCCCGCCGTGCAACACCATCCGAATTTCGCCGGACACGTGCTCCTGGGTGTCGGCGACAAACGCCTCCAGCGCCCGCTTCAATGGCGAGAACCACAGACCGTCGTACACCAGCTCGCCCCAACGCTGGTCGGTCTGCCGCTTGAAGCGGCCCACTTCACGTTCCAGGGTGACGTGTTCGAGCTCGGTGTGTCCGGTGATCAACACCATCGCGCCCGGCGCCTCGTAGATCTCACGGCTCTTGATCCCGACCAGCCGGTCCTCCACCACATCGAGCCGACCGACACCCTGCTCGCCCGCGCGACGGTTCAGCTCCTCGATGGCCTGCAGCACCGTCACCGGCCTGCCGTCGATCGAGACCGGCACGCCCCGTTCGTATCCGACGATCACCTCGTCGGGCGAGCTCCAGTTGACGGTCGGATCCTCGGTGTAGTCGTAGACGTCCTTGGTCGGCGCATTCCACAGGTGCTCGAGGAAGCCGGTCTCCACGGCACGGCCCCACACATTCTGGTCGATGGAGAACGGCGAGCGCTTGCTGACGTTGATCGGGATCGAGTTCTCCTCGGCGAACGCGATGGCCTTCTCCCGCGTCCACGCATAGTCGCGGACCGGTGCCAACACCTCCAGATCCGGTGCCAGTGAGCCGAATCCAACCTCGAAGCGCACCTGGTCGTTGCCCTTGCCCGTGCAGCCGTGGGCGACGACGCCGCCGCCGTACTGGCGCGCCGCAGAAACCAGGTGCTTGACGATCAGCGGCCGGCTCAGCGCCGACACCAGCGGATAGCGGTCCATGTAGAGCGCGTTGGACTGGATGGCGGGCAGGCAGTACTCGTCGGCGAACTCATCGCGGGCGTCGACCACGACGGCCTCGACCGCACCACAATCGAGCGCGCGCTGCCGCACGACCTCCATGTCCTCGCCGCCTTGGCCGAGGTCGATCGCGACGGCGACGACCTCGCTACCGGTCTCCTTGCCGATCCAGCTGATCGCAACTGAGGTGTCCAGACCGCCGGAATACGCCAGGATGACGCGTTCGGACATGTAACCAATCTCCTTTGATAACAGCTCTATTGAAGGTTCTCGATGGCGGTCGCCAAGTCGGCGCCGGTCATCGGCTCGCGGGCTACCACGAAGAGGGTGTCGTCGCCCGCGATCGTGCCGACGACGTACGGGAGGGCTGCGCGGTCGAACGCGCTGGCCAGATACTGCGCCGCGCCCGGCGGGGTGCGCAGCACGGCGAGGTTGCCGCTGGCGTCCGTCGACGTCAGCAGGTCACCGAGCAGACGCGACAACCGTTCGGTGCCACCGGAAACCCCGCGCACCGGACTTCCGTCCTCCGGCACGACATACACACCGACGCCGCCGTCGGCGGCGCGCAGCTTGACCGCGCCCAGTTCCTCGAGGTCCCGCGACAGCGTCGCCTGGGTCACCTCGATGCCCTCGGCGGCCAGCAACGCGGCAAGTTCTGTTTGGCTGCGAACAGAATTCGACGACAAGGTCGCCACTATTCGCGCCTGCCTGCCCGCCCGGGTGGCGTTGATCTCAGGAGCCTTGCCCGCGGTCATGATTGCTCCAACAGCCACACCAGCAGCGCCTTCTGGGCGTGTAACCGATTCTCCGCCTCGTCCCACACCGCGCTGTGCGGGCCGTCGATGACCTCGTCGGTGATTTCGTGACCCCGGTGCGCGGGAAGGCAGTGCAACACAACCGCGTCCGGGTCGGCGGCGTTCAGTAGCTCGGCATTGACCTGATACGGCTTGAACGGCGCGATGCGATCCAAACCGTCGGCCTCCTGGCCCATCGACGTCCAGGTGTCGGTGACCAGTACATCGGCTCCCGCCGCAGCCTTGGCGGCGTCGGCGGTGATCGTCACCGACGCACCGGTCAACTGTCCGCGCTCCTCGGCGGCGGTCACGAACTCCTTGTTCGGTTCGAAGCCGGGCGGGGCGGCGACCGTCACGTCGATGCCCGCCGTCACGCCGCCCAGCATCAGCGAATGGGCCATGTTGTTGGCCCCGTCCCCGAAGTACGTCAGCCGCAGCCCCTTCAGACCACCTTTGCGCTCGGCGAGTGTCTGCAGGTCGGCCAGCACCTGACACGGATGGAACTCGTCAGAGAGCGCGTTGACGATCGGCACGCTCGCCCCGGTGGCCATCGACGTGAGCCGGTCCTGACCGAAGGTGCGCCACACGATCGCCTCGACATAGCGGGACAACACTTTTCCGGTGTCTTCGAGTGTCTCCTCGCGGCCAAGCTGCGTGTTGCGGCCGTCGACGACGACAGCGTGGCCGCCGAGCTGTGCGATGCCGACCTCGAACGAGAACCGGGTGCGGGTGGAGTTCTTGTCGAAGATGACCGCGACCCCACGCGGGCCTTCCAGCGGCCTGCGGGAAAACGGGTCGACCTTCAGCTCTGCGGCCAGCGTCAGCACCTCGGCCTGCTCGGCGGGCGACAGGTCGTCGTCACGAAGGAAATCCCGGGACATCACGACACCGCCTTGTCCAGCACGCCGGGCAGCGCGGTGAGGAACTCGGCGATCTGCGCCTCGGTGATGACGAGCGGGGGCGCCAGCCGGATCAGGTCGGGCGCGGCGGCGTTGACGAGGAACCCGGCATCGCGGGCGGCGGCCTCCACCGTCTTGCCCTCGGGTGCGCTCAACGCGATTCCGCGCAGCAGTCCGCGGCCGCGGACGTGGTCGACGAGCGGGTGGCCCAACGCCTCGATGCCGTGATGCAAGGTCTTGCCGAGCACGTCGGCGCGGGAAACCAGGTCGTCGTCGGCCAGCACCCGCAGCACCGCCAACGCGGCAGCGGCGCAGACCGGGTTCCCGCCGAACGTGCTGCCGTGCAGCCCGGGGGTCAACAGATCACCGGCAGGCCCGACGGCGATGCATGCACCGATCGGCAGCCCACCGCCGAGTCCCTTTGCCAGTGTCACGACGTCGGGGATGATGCCGTCGTGCTGGTGAGCGAAAAACGTTCCGGTGCGACCCATTCCGGTCTGCACCTCATCAAGGACCAGAAGTGCGCCGCGCGTCGTGGAAAGCTCACGGGCGGCCACCAGGTAGCCGTCGGGCGGTACGACCACACCGGCCTCCCCCATGATCGGTTCCAGGAAAACCGCGGCGGTCGCGTCATCGATGGCCTCTGCCAACGCAGCGACGTCGCCGTACGGCACATGCACGACATCGCCGGGCAACGGGGCGAACGGCTCCTGTTTGGCAGGTTGGCCGGTCAAGGCCAGCGACCCCATCGTCCGCCCGTGGAAAGCACCTTGAGCGGCAACGATTTTCGTGCGACCCGTCAGTCGGGTGATCTTGAAGGCCACTTCGTTGGCCTCGGTGCCCGAGTTGCACAGGAAGACCCGCGCCTGGGCGCCCAGCAGGCCGACGAGTGCTTCGGCAAGGGCGATTCCGGGTTCGGTCGCATAGAAGTTCGAGGTGTGGCCGAGCGTGTTCATCTGCGTGGCGACGGCTTCGATGACGGCCGGGTGCCGGTGGCCGAGAACATTCACCGCGATGCCGCCGAGCAAGTCGATATAGGACTTGCCGTTCTCATCGGTGACTACGGCGCCGTCTCCGCTGACCAGTGCGACGGCCGGCGTGCCGTAGTTGTTCATCATCACGCTTTCCCAGCGCTGCGCAAGAGTCACGCTTTCACCACCTTGGTGCCGGTTCCTTCATCGGTGAAGAGCTCCACCAGAACGCAATGCTCGACGCGCCCGTCGATGACGTGTGCGCTGGGCACACCGCCACCTACTGCCCGCATGCAGGCCTCGATCTTGGGCACCATGCCGGTCTCGAGTGTGGGCAGAAGCTGCGCCAGCGCGGCGACGTCGATCTCGCTCACCAGCGAATCCCGGTCAGGCCAACTGGTGTAGAGACCTTCGACGTCTGTGAGCATCAGCAGCTTTTCGGCGGCCAGCGCCTCGGCCAAAGCCGCCGCGGCGGTGTCCGCGTTGATATTGTGCACCACACCGTCGACATCGGGTGCGATGGTGGACACCACCGGAATACGACCTGTGGCAATGAGGTCGAGCACCGCCTCGGTGTTCACCCGCTCGACGTCACCGACAAGGCCGATGTCGGTCGCCACCCCGTCGACGGTGACGCTGCGCCGCACAGCGGTGAACAATTGAGCGTCCTCACCGGTGATGCCGACGGCATAAGGCCCGTGCATGTTGATCAGGTTCACCAGTTCCCGCCCCACCTGACCGAACAACACCATCCGCGCAACGTCGAGCACTTCGGGTGTCGTGACGCGGAAGCCGCCCTTGAAGTCGCCCGCGATGCCGAGTCGTTTCAGCATCGCGCTGATCTGCGGGCCCCCGCCGTGCACGACGACGGGATGAATACCGCAATTGCGCAGGAAGACCATGTCCGCTGCAAAGGCGCTGCGCAGCGAGTCGTCGGTCATGGCGTTCCCGCCGTATTTGATCACGATGATCTTGCCGTGCAGCTTCTTGAGCCACGGCAGAGCCGATGCGAGCACGTCTGCCTTGGTCTGCGTGGACGCCGTCATGAGCTGTACGCCGAGTTCTCTTCGACGTAGGCGTGCGACAGGTCCGTCGTCCGGATCGCGGCGCTTTCCTCCCCGACGCCGAGGTCGATGCTGACCTCGATATCGTCACCCGACAGGTCGACGTCGCGAGCACCGGCTGCGCCGATGCCGTCGACGCAGACCGGGAACCCGTTGAAGGACACGCCAATCCGGTCGGGGTCGAGCCGGACGGGAGCCATGCCGACTGCGGCGAGCACGCGACCCCAGTTGGCGTCGGAACCGAACAAGGCGGTCTTGACGAGGCTGTCGCGGGCGACGACGCGCGCCGCCGTCACGGCGTCCGCCTCGGTGGCCGCGCCGGTGACCCTTACGACGATCCGCTTGGTGACGCCTTCGGCGTCGGCCTGCAGCTGTGCACACAGGTCGTCGCACACCTGCAGCACCGCCGCGTCCAGTTCATTCTGGCTCGGCGCGATGGCGCTCGCCCCGGAGGCCAGAACCAGGATGGTGTCGTTCGTCGAGCAACTGCCGTCGACGTCGAGGCGGTCGAACGTCAGGCCGCTAGCCCTGCGCAACGCATGATCAAGCGCGCCGGCGTCGGCGACGGCGTCGGTGGTGATGACGCACAACATGGTCGCCAGTGACGGCGCGAGCATGCCCGCGCCCTTCGCCATTCCGCCGACCGTCCAGTTGTCGGAGTGATGCAGCGCAACCTGTTTGGGCACCTTGTCGGTGGTCATGATGGCCCTGGCAGCCTCCTCACCGCCGCTGAGCCCGCCTGCCATCTCATGGACGATCTCGGCGACTCCGGACAACACCTTGTCCATGGGCAGCCGGTCGCCGATCAAACCGGTTGAGCACACGGCGATTTCGACGGCACCGCGTATCGGTTCCCCAGTCCGACAACGCGGCGGCGACGGCTTCGGCGGTGGCGTGGCTGTCCTGGAACCCGCCCGGCCCCGTGCAGGCGTTCGCGCCGCCGGAGTTGAGGATCACCGCACGCAGCCGCCCCGTGGTCAGCACCTGCTGCGTCCACAAGACCGGCGCGGCCTTGACCTGATTACGGGTGAACACGCCTGCGGCGCCGTAGTCCGGACCCTCGTTGAACACCAGCGCCATGTCCAGCGCACCCGAGGCTTTGATGCCTGCGGCGATACCGGTGGCACGGAATCCCTCGGGCGCGGTCACGCCCTGAGTGCGCACCAGCCTGGAGATACCGGCCGACGTTTCCGTCACGGCGCCACCCCCACGATCGAGAGCCCTTCGGTTTCGGGCCAACCGAGGGCGAGGTTCATCGACTGGACGGCGGCGCCACCGGTGCCCTTGACCAGGTTGTCGATGGCGGCGATCGCGATGAAGACTCCTGCGTCGTCGTCGACGGCCACCGCGAGCTGCGCGGCGTTGCTGCCGATCACCGCGCCGGTCTTGGGTAGTTGCCCCTCCGGCAGCAGATGCACGAAATACTCGGAGTCGTAGGCTTTTTCATACGCAGCGCGGAGCTCGGACAACGGCGCATCCGTGCGAGCGGTACAGGTCGCGAGGATCCCCCTCGATGTCGGTATCAGTACCGGGGTGAACGAGACCGTGACGTCCTTGTCGGTGACGGCGCGCAGCCCCTGGGCGATCTCGGGGGTGTGCCGGTGCTTGCCGCCGACGTTGTAGGCGCGGGCGGACCCGATGACTTCGGAGCCGAGGAGGTCGGTCTTCGCGGCACGCCCGGCACCGGATGTGCCGCTGACGGCGACGACGGTCACCGCCGGCTCCACCAGATCCGCGGCGATCGCAGGAAACAACGCCAAAAGCGCTGCGGTCGGGTAGCAGCCGGGAACGGCGATGCGGGTGGCACCGCGAAGCCGGTCCCGTGCCCCGGGCAGTTCAGGCAGCCCGTAGGGCCAACTTCCCGCGTGGGTCGAACCGTAGAACCGCTCCCATGCCGCCGGATCGGTGAGCCGGAAGTCGGCGCCGCAGTCGACGATCACGGTGTCGGTGCTCAGTTGATCAGCCAGCGCAGCGGAGTGGCCGTGCGGCAGCGCCAGGAAAACCACATCGTGCCCCTCGAGCACCGCGACATCGGTGGCGTCGAGCACGCGGCTACCGAGTGGGAGCAGGTGCGGATGGTGTTCGGCCAGCGTGGTGCCCGCGCTCGCGGCGGCGGTGAGTGCGCCGATCGTCAGCCGACCATCGACATATCCCGGGTGGCCAAGCAGCAACCTCAGGATCTCGCCACCGGCATAGCCGCTGGCACCGGCCACGGCGACAGAAGTCATGCATGAATACTGCATGTTTATGCACGCAGTTGCAAATCAATTAAGCAGAGGCGCTATAACATAAATTTTTGCGGCTCACAACTCCGCGCGCATGCCCGCCACAATGGATGACAGCCCTGCCCGCCGACGCCAAGGAAACGACTGTGCCCCCTGACGCGCATTCGCCGGCGACCGACCGGATCGCTGTCGTCGGTGGAGGCATCGTCGGCGTCGCGGTAGCGCGCGAGCTTCTCAAACGTCGCCCCGATGCGGACGTGACGCTGTTCGAGAAGGAGGACCAGCTCGCATCACATCAAACCGGGCGCAACAGCGGCGTCGTGCATGCGGGCCTCTATTACGAGCCCGGCTCGCAGAAGGCGGTGCTGTGCCGCAGGGGCGTCGGCCTTCTGGAGGAGTTCTGCGAACAGCAAGGCATCCGGCGAATCGCCTGCGGCAAGGTTCTCGTGGCCCTCGACGAGGTCGAGCGCGCGCGCCTCGACAACATCCGGCAGCGAGCACTGGCCAACGGTGTACCCGGTGTGGCGATCATCGGTCCCGAGCAGTTGCGCGAGCTGGAGCCGCACGTGCGCGGCATCGCCGCCCTGCACTCACCCTCGACGTCGATCGTCGACTTCGGGGAGGTGACACAGGCGCTTGCCGCCGACGCGGTGGCAGATGGCGCGAAGTTGCTGCTCGGGCACGAAGTCGTCGGGCTGAGGACATCGGGCGCCGAGGTCGTCGTAACCGCCCGTAGCGCAGGCGATTCGGCGGAGACCGCCTTCGACCGGATCGTGGTCTGCGGTGGCCTGCAGAGCGACCGGCTCGCCGAGCTGGCGGGCGACGAACCCGACCCTGTCATCATGCCCTTCCGCGGCGAGTATTACGCGCTCAAACCCGAACGCCGCAACCTCGTCAACGGCTTGGTGTACCCGGTGCCTGATCCCCGCTACCCATTCCTCGGCGTGCACGTCACCCCGCGCGTCGACGGCGAGGTTCTCATCGGCCCCAACGCCGTACTCGCCCTGGCCCGGGAGGGTTACACCTGGGGCAGGATGTCGGTACCGGACATGGTGGAAGTGGCTCGCACACCGGCGTTCTGGCGCTTCGCGCGCCGCCACTGGCGCACCGGTCTGCGGGAGATGTACGGCTCGCTGAGCAAGCGACGGTTCGTCGCCGCCGCCCGCGCGTATGTGCCCGACATCGGCGACGACGACGTCGTGCCCGGGGTTGCAGGTATTCGTGCGCAGGCGCTCGATTCCGACGGCGGCCTTGTCGACGATTTCCGGATCACCGTCCGCGAGCGTGTCGTGCTGCTGCGCAACGCCCCGTCACCCGCGGCGACATCGTCGCTCGCGATCGCCGAACACATCGTGACGACAATGGAGGACGGAAGGTGAACCGGTGACCCAGCCGCTGGCCCAAGGCCTCTGGGGTGTCCTGGCAACTCCCTTCGACGAAGCGCTCAATGTCGATCTCGACTCGTTGCAGAACGAGGTGGCATCTTTTGCCGCCGACGGTTGCGACGGTCTCGTCGCGCTCGGAGTGTTCGGCGAGGCCGCGTCGCTGGACCCCGACGAAGCCGAAAGCGTGGCACGCACGGTCGCCTCGTCGACCGAACTGCCGTTTGTGCTCGGCTTGTCCGAGCGCGATTCCGACGCAGTCGTCGAGCAGGCGCGTCGGCTGCTCGACGCGGTGCCGCGGCCGCCGGTCGCATTGATGGCGCAGATCGGCGACGCCTGATCCGGCGATCGCCACCGCCTCGATGCACCGTCTGCACGACGCGACGGGAATCGGCGTTCTGATTCAGGACTATCCGGTCGTCTCGGGCGTCAGCGTCACCGACGAGCAGGTCGTCGAGATCGTCGTCGCGCCTGCCCGTTCGCCGTCGGGGTGAAGTCCGAGACGCCACCGACGTCCGTCGCGATCGCACACCTGGCCCCGAGGCTCGACGTACCCGTGTTCGGCGGTCTCGGCGGCGTCGGACTGCTCGACGAGTTGGCCGCGGGCTCAGCGGGCGCAATGACCGGTTTCAGCCATCCCGCAGCTCTTCGGCGGCGTGCTCCGGACGCGCACCGAGACGGGGATTCGCGGCTGCCCGCATGGCTGGGCGCCGTGGCTTCCGCTCGCGAACTTCGAGGGACAGCTGCGGGTGGGCCTGGCGATCCGCAAGGAGATATGCTCCGGCGACGCGAAGTCATCGCGTACGGCGGCGTGCGGCGGCCCGCGATGTCGCTGCCTGCCTCGCTGGTTCCGACTGCTGGAGCATCATCTGACGACCTTGCCCACCACTGCCGCGACCCACTAAGGAGCCCACAATGGATCTCGGCATCACCGGACGCACCGCCCTCGTTCTCGGCGCCAGCGGCGGCCTCGGCAGTGCGATCGCCGTGCGCCTCGCCGAACGAAGGCGCGAACGTGGCGGCCGCAGCGGGCAGGTCCGCCGACAAACTTGCCGACACCGTGAAGCGGATCGAAGCCGCAGGCGTGAAGTCCGTTGCGCTCGAGTGGGATCTGGGCGATCTCGATTCCGTGGACGGCCACGTCAGCGAGATCGAGAACACGCTCGGGCCGGTGGACATCCTCGTGAACAACACCGGCGGACCGCCGCCCACGCCCGCTGCTGGTCAGGACGCCGACACCTGGCGTACCAGCTTCGAGCAGATGATCCTGTCGGTCATCGTCATCACCGACAGGGTGCTGCCGGTGATGCGCGAGCGGGGCTGGGGCCGCATCCTCACGTCGACATCGGGCGGAGCGCTCAGCCCGATCCCCAACCTCGCGATATCCAACACCCTGCGTGCCAGCCTGCACACCTGGTCGAAGACGCTGGCCGATGAGGTGGGCCGCGACGGCGTCACCTCCAACATCATCGTGCCCGGCCGCATCGAGACGGCCAGGACGAGATTCCTGGACGAGCGAAGAGCCGAACGCGAAGGCAAGAGCAGCGACGACGTGATGGCGGCCAGCGCAAAGACGATGGCGCTCGGCCGATATGGCCGCCCAGAGGAATACGCGGACGTGGCGGCGTTCCTGTGCAGCGACCGGGCGTCATACGTAACCGGTTCGGTGGTCCGCGTCGACGGCGGCCAGCTCAAAAGCGTCGTGTAGGAATACAACATTGCGCATCCGCACACTGCAGGCCGATGGCGCCGCCTGCGTCGCATTGGCCGACGGCAGGCTCGCTCGCGTCGACCGCATACTCGACGACGCTCCGTCGGATCTGCTGTCGCTGCTAGGCGGCCGGGACACTGGATGCACTGGCCGCCGCGGTCGCCCGTGGCGTTGACGACACCGCTTGCGTGGATCCTCAGTCGCCTGTCGCCGCGCCATGGACCAGGCCCCGCAAGATCCTCGGCATCGGGCTCAATTACGGTGCGCACGCCGGCGATCTCGGCGAGCAGGCGCCACGCACGTCGCCCGCCTCGTTCATCAAGGGCGACCACACCATCGTCGGACCGGGCGAGCCCATCATCGTCCCATCCGGCATCGGCCGCGTCACCGCGGAAGCCGAGCTGGGACTCGTCATCGGGCGCACGTGCTTTCGGATCGGTGTGGACGAAGCGATGTCGTACGTGGCCGGTGTGGTGCCGGTGCTCGACCAGACCGCGGAGGAGATCCTGCTGGAGAATCCGCGTTATCTGACTCGGGTGAAGAACTACCCGACGTTCTTCTCCTTCGGGCCGGAGCTGATAACGCTCGACGAGGTGCTGTCGCACGGTCCACTGTCCGGTCTGCGAGTGGCGACCGTGCACAACGGCGCGGTGCACCGCAGGACACGGTCGCAGGGATGACGTTCTCGCCCGCGGAGCTGCTCAGCTTCCACAGCCAGGTGATGCCGTTCTACCCCGGTGACATCCTGTCCACGGGAACGCCGGGCGCCGTGCCGATCGTGGCGGGCGACGTCGTTCGCTGCGAACTCGGCGACGAGCTGGCATCACTGACCAATCCGTGCAGTAGCGATTCGGCGCGTTAGCGTTCGCTGACGAGCGTCGGTTAGCGCGCCGAAATCGCAATCAGCGACGCTGCTCGGCGCCGACTCGCTGCGCGGCGTTCGCGACGGCGGCGTCACGGGCGGCGCTGGCCTCGGCCTCGGTCAACGTGCGGTCCTCGGCGCGAAATCGCAGCGCCAGCGCGATCGACTTGCGTCCCTCGCCGATCTGCGGCCCGGTGTACACGTCGAACAGCCTGATGTCCTCGAGCAGCTCACCCGCGCCCTCGCGCACCGCTTCGACGACGTTCTGTGCGGCGACCTCTTCGTCGACGATCAGTGCCACGTCCTGGAACACCGCGGGGAACGGTGACACCGCAGGAGCCGGGAGTCTCTCGGTGAGTCGGGACGCGTCGAGATTCAGCTCCACGCGCAGGTGCCCTTCGGCAGACCCGATCCGCTCGATGACCGCCGGGATGCAGTTGGCCCGCATGGCCGACGACGGTGGTCACCGAAGCAACATGCAATGCGGCGCACCGGCCGGGATGCCACGGCAGATGGACTGCGCAGGGCGCAAGTCAGGTCGACACCCGCCGCGCGACCGATGATTCGGGCGGCCTCGAACGCGTCGGTGGCGTGCACCGGTCGCCCCGGTCCCCACGGCCCGGCGGGTTCGCGCAGGCCCGTCAGCACCGCACCGACGTGCTCGGGCTGAATCGGCAGGGACGCGTCGAGCATCGCAATCTCGTCGTCGGTCGGCCTGCGGTCGGTCGGGATCAGCTCGACGGCGCGTGTCTGCGATGTCGGCTCGACCACTTGCTCGATGGCGAACAGCGCGGTGTCGACGGCTCCGCGGGAAACGTTGCGGGCCAGCGATTCCAACAGCCCCGGCAACAGCGTGGTGGCCAGTTGCGGACGATCGGCCTCGAGCGGGTTGAGTACGTGCGTGGCGGTACGGCGCGGATCGTCGGGCGGTAGGCCCCACTGGTCGAACACGCCTGCAGGCAGGAACGGGCTCGGCAGAATTTCCACATATCCGTTGAGCGCCAATGACTTTCCGACCGCACGGCGGCGCTTCTGCGCCGGGGTCAAGCCGCGCCCGGCCGGCGCCTGCGGCAGCACCGATGGGATCGTTTCCAGACCCTCCAGTCGCAGCACCTCCTCGACGAGGTCGGCAGGCTGCCGAAGGTCCGGACGCCAGCTCGGCGGCGTCGCGGTGATCAGCCCGCCGTCGTCGGTCACGTCTGCGCCGATCTGCGTGAGCCGTCGACTGGTGGTGCCCTCGGGGTAGTCCACACCCGCAGTTCGGTCCGGCAGATCGGTGGGCATGCTGACCGGAGGCGGTGACCAGTCGGAACGCGGCGGATCGCCACGCCAGTCAGTCAATGTGGGTTCGGCTGTGCCGCCCGCGATGTCAGCGAGCAGCGCGGCGCACCGGTCCAGCGCGGCGACCGAGATGGCAGGGTCGACGGCGCGTTCGTAGCGGCGGCCCGCCTCGCTGTTGAGGTGCAGCCGCCGCTGAGTGCGCGACACCGATGCGGGATCCCACACCGCCGCCTCGAGCAGCACGTCGGTGGTGCTGTCGCGCACCTCGGTGGTGCCCGCGCCCATCACGCCGCCGATCGCCGCGGTCGCGACGTCGTCGACGATGAGTACGTCGCCCGGATCCAAGGTGCGCGTGATGTCGTCGAGGGTGACCACCGTCTCCCCCGGCTCGGCGAACCGGACCCGGAAGCCACCGGTGATCAGGCTGCGGTCGTGGGCGTGCATCGGATGCCCGAGCTCGAGCATCACGTAGTTCGTCACGTCGACGGCGGGCGAGATCGCCCGGATGCCGCTGAGCAACAGCCGCCGTTGCAGCCACCACGGCGACACAGCAGCCGGATCGATCCCGGTCACCGGCCGCAGACCGAACCGCAGGACACCGGTGCCCGGCTCGATCGTCACCTGCAGCGCATCGCCGTCGGCGGGCAGCGGAGCGACGTCTGCGGGGTCGACGTAGTCCAGGTCGTAGGCGTTGGCGATTTCGCGGGCCATGCCGCGCACCGAAAGGCAGTAGCCGCGGTCGGGGGTGATCGCCAGGTGGAACACCGTGTCGTCGAGCCCGAGTACATCGGCGGCGGCCGCCCCCGGCTCGGCGGTGCCCGGCGGCAACACGAGAATGCCGGAATGGTCGGTGCCCAGGTTCAACTCGGCCGTCGAGCAGATCATCCCGTCGGACGTGCGGCCGTACGTCTTTCGCGCCGTGATGGTGAAGTCGCCCGGAAGTGTGGTTCCCGGCAGTGCCACCACAACGAGGTCTCCGACGGCGAAGTTCGTTGCACCGCAAACGATATCGCGCGGTTCGGCTTCACCGACGTCGACCTTCACGGCACGGATCGGCTTCTTGAAGTCGGTGAGCTCCTCCATTTCGAGGACGCGACCGACGGTGAGCGGACCGCTCACCGGGCCCACCGGGATGATCTCCTCGACCTCGTGGCCGATGCGGATCAGCGTGTTCTCGAGTTCGTCGACCGGTACGTCCCAACCGGGCGCGCCTGCCGCGACGACGTCCCGCAGCCAGCTGTAGGGAAGTCGCATCAGGCGCCGACTCCGAACGGCAGCGAGAAACGGACGTCACCTTCGACCATGTCGCGCATGTCGGGGATGCCGTTGCGGAACTGCAGCGTACGCTCCATGCCCATGCCGAAAGCGAAGCCGGAGTAGATCTCGGGGTCGATGCCGCACGCACGCAACACGTTTGGATTGACCATGCCGCAGCCGCCCCACTCGACGAAGCCAGGTCCGCCCTTCTTGTTCTCGAACCACACGTCCACCTCAGCGGACGGCTCGGTGAACGGGAAGAAGTGCGGCCGGAATCGAGTGCGGGCCTGCGGTCCGAACTCCGAGCGGGCGAACGCGTCCAGCGTTCCGCGCAGGTTGGCCATCGTCAGCCCCTTGTCCACCGCGAGGCCTTCGACCTGGTGGAAGACCGGGGTGTGCGTGGCGTCGAGTTCGTCGGTGCGGAAGGTACGGCCGATCGAGATGATGTAGACCGGCAGGTCGCGTTCGAGCAGTGCCCTGATCTGCACGGGCGACGTGTGGGTGCGTAGTACCTGCCGCGACCCGTCCGGCGCAACGTAGAAGGTGTCCTGCTCGCTGCGCGCCGGATGGTCGGGTGGGAAGTTGAGCGCGTCGAAGTTGAACTGTTCGGTCTCGACCTCGGGTCCTTCGGCCAGCTCCCAGCCCATCGCGACAAAGGTGTCGGCGATGTGCTCGGCCAGGATCGTGATCGGGTGACGGGCGCCGATGGGCTGACGTGTCGACGGCAGCGTCACGTCGATGCTCTCGGCGACCAGTACCGCGGCGTCGCGTTCGGCGCGCAGCACCTCGAGGCGCGCGTCGTAGCTGCGCTGCGCCTGAGCACGAACGACGTTCACCCGTTTGCCTGCGTCGGCGCGATCGGCCTTCGGCAGCGATCCGAGCGCCTGCCGGGCCAACGCGAGCGGCGCGCGGTCGCCCAAGTGCTCCGTCTTGGCGCGCGCAAGGGCGTCCAGGTCCTCCGCCAGATCGAAGGCGTGTTCGGCCGCGCTGACCAGTTTGGCCAGCGCTTCCTCCGATAAATCTATGGGCTGATCAGCCACCCGGCGATCATAGGTGATCGGGTACTGAGAGCGGCGTCACGTGAAGGGTGGGGGCGCGCTCGGCGGCGGCCGATCGCGATGCGGGCCGACGAGCAGGTCTCCGCCAGACCACAGCCTCCGCGAGCGCGGCACCGACAACACCCAGCCCGGACGCGGCGATCAGCGTAGGCGTGTTGTTGGCCAGCATCAGAAAGCCGAAAGCCGATGCGACGACAAGCAGCAGACACCGCGTCGGAGTCCACCTCGCGGCTTGTCCGAAGCGGGTCGAGGCGAGGACGCCGAGCACCAGCGCCGCCGCGTGACCCGCATCGGTGAAGTCCCTGTTGACGGCCACCACCGCCGCGGCCGCCGCGATCCACCAGCCGGTCCATGCGGGCCGGAACCGGCTCGGAATCGCCGCGCTGAGTGCGCCGAGGACCGCAGAGGCCCCGTAGCTCATCCCCACGTCGGTGGCCCTGGTCACGTCCGTCGACAACCAGCCGAGCTCGACGGCCGCGGTGAGCCCGACGGCGACCAGAAGTGTCGCGCCGATATGGCCGATCGCGAACGCCACGACCAGACGACGGCTGCGCCACATCAGCTCGGCGAGCGCCATCAGGCACATCAGGCCGGGCAGCCAGACGTAGATAGGGCCGGCCTCGATGACGAACGCGCTGACAAACAGGGTGCCGAGGTGGCCGTGGCTCAGGTTGTGCAAGTTCGTGCTGGCGTGGCTGATGACGCGGTTCTGCACCCGAGGACCCAGCGCCACCAGAACGCTGGACACGCCGGTCAGAATCACCGCGTAGGCGACGGTGACACGAATTCGGGCCAGCGCCCGCAGCAAGCCGAACATCATCTCACCGCCACTATGCGTCGGCGAGGTCGTCGCTCTCCTCGTCCTCGCCTGGCAACTCTCTGCGAGTTTTCACCCGGTACACCACCAGATCCGTCGGCACGCCGTCCTGCTTGGGCGAAAACACCTGCTTGCGAATCCGTTTGGCGGACAAGCCGAGGGCGTCGAAGTCGGCTTCGGGAATTCGGTCCATCGTGGCCCCTGAAACGATCAGCCCGCCCCGTGTGGCACGCTCCATCACCCGGGCGGCGATGTTGACGTCGACGCCCAACCAGTCCGAGCCGATCCGCTGCGGTCTGCCAGTGTGCACACCGGCGCGCATCCGTGGTGTATAGCCTTCTACCTCAACGTCTTTCACCGCGTCGAGGCTGGTGCGCACGGCACGAACCGCGGTCGCCGGATCGGCGAACACCGCCATGGTGCCGTCGCCCATCCTCTTGACGATATGACCGCCCTCCTCCAACAGCGGCGGTTCGACTACCTGGGCGACCCGGCGAAGCAGCTTCAGCGTGGCGTCGTCGCCTGCCTTCAACGCCCAGGACGAGAACCCGACGATGTCTGTAAAGACCAGCGTGACCTCGCGATTGGCGGGTTGACCCGAGACGCGTTCGGTCAGCGCCTGCCAGACCTGCAATCCGGCGAGGCTGACCTCGCGGGATGCCGCGTCACGTTGCAACAGCCGGTCGGCCGCCCGCGCAGCCGCGCTCGGGCCGCCAACGCCTGCCGCCGACAACGGATCTCCGAAGTCGGGATCACCGGGTAGTGCTCGGCGGGCTCGCCGAATGAATGCGACGACTCCGGGACGGTGGTTCGTACTCTTGATCCAGTCTCGTGGTCGGGATGAGTTGCCGGACCGTTCATCGAACGATTCGACATCCATTGAGCAAGGTTAGATGCCCGCTCTTCAGCCGGGCAAACACCGTGCGACGCGCCCCGAAATAATGGACAACGCGCGTTGTCAAGTTTATCGTGACACATGTGACGGTCAGCTCGACGACGAGACGAACCAACCGATCCGATCCGCTCGGTCCGGACTCCCTGACCTGGAAATATTTCGGCGATCTGCGCACCGGAATGATGGGCGTGTGGATCGGCGCGCTGCAGAACATGTATCCCGAACTGGGCGCGGGCGTCGAGGAGCATTCCGTCCTGCTGCGGGAGCCGCTGCAGCGGGTGGCACGGTCGGTGTACCCGATCATGGGCGTCGTCTACGACGGCGATCGGGCGGCGCAGACCGGTCAGCAGATCAAGGGCTTCCACGCCACGATCAAGGGTGTCGACTCCGCCGGGCGGCGCTACCACGCGCTGAATCCCGAGACGTTCTACTGGGCCCATGCCACATTCTTCATGTTGGTGATCAAGGTGGCCGACTACTTCTGCGGTGGGCTGACCGAGGCCGACAAGCGACAGCTCTTCTCGGAGCATGTGCAGTGGTACGCGCAGTACGGCATGAGCATGCGACCGGTTCCCCGGTCATGGGAGGAGTTCTGCGAGTACTGGGACCGGGTCTGCAGCGAGGAATTGGAGATCAACCGCGCGACCCTCGACATCTTTTCGATCCGGATACCCAAACCGTGGTTCGTGCTGATGCCGACTCCGGTCTGGGACCAGCTGTTCAAACCGATGGTCGCCGGACAGCGCTGGATCGCCGCGGGGTTGTTCGACCCCGTGGTGCGGGAGAAGGCAGGTATGCGCTGGAGCGGCGGCGACGAGGTTCTTCTGCGGCTGTTCGGCAAGCTCGTCGAGATGGCGTTCGTCGTCGTGCCCGATGAGATTCGGCTACACCCGCGCGCGCTTGCCGCCTATCGCCGCGCGTCCGGACGCATCGCCGACGACGCGCCGCTGGTCGAGGCGCCCGCATTTCTGGGGCCGCCACGCGATCGTAGAGACTTGCCGATGCATTACGTGCCGCGGCGCAAAACGCTGCTCGACCGCGCCGGCTCGCTGGTGCACACGACGTTCTCGCTGGCGGGGCTACGCCCGGCGCGAGGCCGAAGCACCGCGGCATGAGCGCTGCGCTCCTCGCGTCCGCATAAGCTCTTGCCATGCTCGAATGGTCTGATGTCGACATCGCCGTGCGCGACGCCGTACGGGAATTCGTAGACAAAGAGGTCCGCCCCCACGTCGACGCACTGGAAAGCGGCGAGATGGAGCCCTACCCCATCATCCGCAAGCTTTTCACCACCTTCGGCATCGACGCGATGGCACGCGATTCGCTGGAGAAGCGACTGGCCCGGATGCGCGATGGCAGCGAGAAGCGCGGTGGCGCGTCGGGTGGCATGTTCGGGGGCGACGGCGGTTCTGCAGGCATGGGATTCGTGGTCGTCAGCGAGCTGTGCCGGGTCTGCATGGGTGTGGTGACCGGTATGGGAGTCAGCCTCGGCTTGACGGTGCCGACCATCGCAGGCCGCGGCACACTTGCCCAGCAGGAGCGTTGGCTGCCGGGTCTCGTCACCTACGAGAAGGTGGGGGCGTGGGCCATCACGGAACCCGACTCCGGCTCGGATGCCTTCGGCGGCATGAAGTCCTATGTGGTGCGCGATGGTGACGACTACATCCTCAACGGGCAGAAGACGTTCATCACCAACGGGCCCGACGCCGATGTGGTCGTGGTGTACGCCAAGTTGGACGAGGGCGACGGCGCCGATAAACGCGATCGCAAGGTGCTGACGTTCGTCCTGGACCGCGGCATGGAGGGCTTCGTCCAATCAAAGCCGCTGCGCAAGATGGGCATTCACAGCTCGCGCACCGGCGAGTTGTTCTTCAGCGATGTCCGGTTGGGCCGCGACCGACTTCTTGGTGAGACCGAGGGTGATCCCACCGATTCGGCCAGCGACGGCCGCGCCAGTGCGCGGTCGAATTTCTCCGCTGAGCGGATCGGGGTGGCCGCAATGGCGCTCGGCGTCATCGAAGAGTGCCTGAAGCTGTGCGTCGACTACGCCAAGGGCCGCAAACTGTGGGGTCAGGAGATCGCCCAGTTCCAGCTGATCCAGCTCAAGCTGGCGAACATGGAAGTAGCGCGAATCAACGTGCGCAACATGCTGTTCCGCGTGATCGAGGCGGCACAGACCGGCGCTGCGATCTCGCTGCCCGAGGCGTCGGCGATCAAATGGTACTGCTCGCAGGCGGCAACGGACGTCGCGATGGATGCCGTGCAACTGTTCGGCGGCAACGGGTACATGACGGAGTACCGTGTCGAGCAACTGGCCCGCGACGCCAAATCGCTGATGATCTACGCGGGAAGCAACGAAGTGCAGATCACCCACGTGGCCCGGGGTCTGCTCAACGACGGTTAGCCTGGTCTGGCCGACAACCGCAGGAGGACCGGGTGGAGTTCAACAACGAAACGGCGCTGATCACAGGTGCCAGCAGCGGGATCGGTGAGGAATTCGCGACCCAGCTCGCCCGCCGCGGCGCCAATCTCGTGCTCGTCGCGCGTCGCGCCGAGAAACTCGCACAGCTGCACGACGCGTTGGTCGCCAAGCATCCGCAGATCGTCGTCGACGTCATCGCCGAGGACCTCGCGGTACCCGGCTCCGGCGCCGAACTGGAGACCAAGATCCGCGAGCTCGGACGGACGATCGATGTGCTGGTGAACAACGCAGGCGTCGGTCTGCATTCGAAGTTCGTCGACCAAGCGCCTGAGCCCAACGCCGCACAGATCCAATTGAACTGCGGCACCCTTGTGGATCTGACCGCACGCTATCTGCCGGCCATGGTGCAACGGGGACGCGGAGTCGTCATCAACGTAGCGTCAACGGCGTCCTTCCAGCCGACGCCCGGCATGGCGGTCTACGGCGCGACCAAAGCGTTCGTGCTGTCCTACACCGAGGCTCTGTGGCAGGAATGTCGAGGCACAGGGGTAAGGGTCCTCGCACTCTGTCCCGGTGCGACGGAGACGGAGTTCTTCGCGCGTACCGGTGAGGATTTCCTGACCGACGGGAGGCAGACGGCGCAAGAGGTCGTCGACACCGCGATGGGAGCGCTCGACAGATCCGGACCTACCGTCGTATCGGGCTGGAAGAACTCACTTCTGGCGAGCGGCTACCGCGTCACGCCGCGCAAACTGATGCTCACGGTGTCCGAGCGGCTGCTCAAGTCGGCCAACTAGCTGTACTGACCACGGCCCACCTAAGCGGTGAGGCTCGCATCTCCCCCGCCCGGTAGGGCCGCGACTTCGTCGTGCAGCGCCCTTACCCGTCGACGGATCCGGTGTTGAGTCGCCCGCGACATCGCGCCGGGACGGTAATGGCCCCGACGGAGTCGAATCGCCCGGCCGTGCGTCATCTCCCAGCGCAGAGCGTCCGAAACAGACTTCGAATGCCGTCCAACGGGATCGAAGCCGTGGTAAGCGAGCGCATCGACCAATTCCTCGACCGTCGCAGGCCCATGGTCGAAGAGATACGCGGTGAGCAGGTAGCGAAGGTTGGTCCCGCTCACCGTCAACAGTTGGCTCATCGTCAGACCATGGCATGGCGGTCTGACACCGCGGATTGTCGCTCTGCTGTCGCTGGGCGGTGACGGGTGTGCGGTTACGTACGCCCGCACGGCATGTCGCGTACGAATTTGCACACTCAGCGCCCAGTTCTAGCCGGCGCGGTGTGCTTTGGCGCTCTGGTAGAGGCAGATCGCGGCGGCCGCCGCCACGTTGAGGCTCTCCGCCCCGCCCGACATCGGAATCCGAACGCGATGAGCCGCCAATGCCGCCAATTCTGCGGACAGGCCACGGGATTCGGGTCCGAACAGCCATGCGGTCGGCGCGCGACAGATCGGCGTCGTCGAGGCTGACCTCGCCGTCGACGGTGGTCGCCAGCACCTGCAAGCCCGCACTGCGGAGCGCCGAAACCGCTCCCCCGGCATCGGCTTCGCTCACCACCGGCACGGCGAAGATGCTTCCGGCAGAGGCGCGCAGGCACTTGCCGTTGTAGGGATCGACGCTGTTGCCCGCCAACACGACCGCGTCGGCCCCCATCGCGTCCGCGATCCGGATCAACGTGCCCGCATTACCCGGCTCGGATATCTCGGCGGCGACGGCGACCAGCCGTGGCTGATCGGCGAGCACGTCGGCCAGGCTCGTCGACGGCACGTCGCACACCGCGACAAGCCCGACCGGCGTCACGGTGTCCGACAGTGCTTTTGCGGCGCGATCGGTGACGACGTGGACAGGAACGTCGGCGAGTATCGGCCCGAAGCGACTCAATGCGGCTTCGGTGACGAAAACCTCGATGACGAGGTTGCGTCGCATCGCCGCCTCAACGAGGTTCGGGCCCTCGGCGAGGAAGCGTGCGGCACGGCGCCGTCCGACGTGGCGGTGCAGTTTGATCGCCGCCGCCACGCGGTCGGAGCGCTCGGTGAGCGTCAGGCAGCCTCGCCGGACGGGGCGTTAACGTCATTGGGCAGCGCGCCCTTCGCAACGTCCACCAGCGCGGTGAACGCAGCCGCGTCGCTGACCGCGATCTCGGCAAGGATCTTGCGGTCCACCTCGACCCCGGCGGCCTTGAGCCCCTGGATGAGCCGGTTGTAGGTGATGTCATTGGCGCGGGCAGCCGCGTTGATGCGGGAGATCCACAACTTGCGGAACTCGCCCTTGCGGGCACGCCGGTCACGGTAGGCATAGTTCAGCGAATGCAGCTGCTGCTCTTTGGCTTTGCGATACAGCCGGGACCGCTGGCCGCGATAGCCCTTCGATGCCTTGAGTACTGTCCGCCGCTTCTTCTGGGCGTTGACTGCGCGCTTCACGCGTGCCATGGGGGTGTTCCTATTCTCGTTCGGTTCAAAAGGTAGGTAAAGGCGCTGAAACTAGCCGTTCAGCAGCTTCTTGACGCGCCTGGTGTCGTTGGCCGACACGTCGGTGCGTCCTTCGAGCCGACGGGTGCGCTTGCTCGACTTGTGCTCGAGCAGGTGCCTACGGTTGGCCTTCTCGCGGACGATCTTTCCGGTGCCGGTCTTCCGGAACCGCTTGGAAGCGCCGCTGTGGGTCTTCGCCTTGGGCATGTGTCCTCAGTTCTGTGATGTGTCGGTCTGTGCTTCGGCGGGCTGAGCGCTTGCGCGCTGCGCGGCCGGTGCGTCTGCATCGTGCGCCGCCTTGGCGCGAGTCTTCGCGCCGCGATGCGGTGCCAGCACCATCGTCATGTTGCGCCCGTCCTGCTTGGCTGACGTCTCGACGAAGCCGTAGTCGGCGACGTCGGCGCCCAGGCGCTGCAACAGCCGATAGCCCAGCTCGGGCCGCGACTGCTCGCGTCCGCGGAACATGATCGTCACCTTGACCTTCGACCCCGCTTGCAGGAAGCGGACTACGTGGCCCTTCTTGGTCTCGTAGTCGTGCGGGTCGATCTTGGGACGCAGCTTCTGTTCCTTGACGACGGTCTGCTGCTGGTTCTTGCGAGACTCGCGTGCCTTCTGAGCCGTCTCGTATTTGAACTTGCCGTAATCCATGATTTTGCAGACCGGCGGCTTGGCGTCCGGCGCTACTTCGACAAGGTCGAGATCGGCATCCGCGGCGACGCGGAGGGCGTCTTCGATGCGCACGATGCCTACCTGCTCGCCACCTGGTCCGATCAAGCGGACTTCAGGTACTCGAATGCGCTCGTTGACGCGGGTCTCAGTGCTGATGGGGCCTCCTATGTTGTCCTCTTTTTCAGGAGCCCACGCCATCAGCACAAAGGCCCTGCAAAAAGCAGGGCCCGATGCCGACCAGGACAGACATCCGCGAGAATGTCTGAGACCGGACCGCTGAGCCGGTGTGGCCAACGGTGGGAGCGGGACTCCACTTGCTGTCCCTGGCGTACGCCGGGACGGTCGCGCGTGCCAGTCTAGCAGCCATGACCGAAGTTCCTAACATGCGCGAGCTGGCCGAAATTCCGGCGGTGGAAGTCATCACCCGCTCGGCGGTGATGCTGATGAGCGCCGCGGCGGAGAAACTCGGTCTGTCGGCAGACGACCCCGACGACAGTCCGCATCGGGATCTCGACGAGGCGCGCAGACTGATCACCGCCCTGGCCGGTCTGGTCACCGCATCGGCCGAGTACCTCGGCCCGCACGCGGGACCCGTCCGCGACGGGCTGAAGAGTCTCCAGTTGGCATTCCGCGAGTCCAGCGCCGCCCCCGATGAACCGGGGCAGGGTCCAGGCGAGAAATACACCGGCCCGGTCTGGTAGCGGTCACACCCATTTGCAGGGTTTAACGCATATCCTCGCGCCCTATGACCCTCACTAGCCCGCCGCGGGTTCGGCCCACCTCGAGTTTCTCCTGGGTACCGGCGGCGGCGGGCTGGACCGTCGGCATCATCGCCACCCTGTCGCTGATCGCGAGCGTCTCGCCGCTGGTGTCGGGTGATCATCAAGATTCCGCGGGAATTCGTCAACGACTACATCTTCAACTTCCCCGACACCAGCTTCGCCTGGGCGTTCGTGCTGGCGCTGCTGGCCGCCGCGCTGGCTGCCCGCAAGCGACTCGCCTGGTTGATCCTCGTGCTCTACATGCTCGCCTCCATCGTCTGGAACTCGGCGACATCGTCACCGGCGACGAGACGTGGATGGAGGAAACCGGCGAGATGATCGGTCTCGCGTTCCACGTCGCCGCCGTCGCATTCCTCATGCTGGCGCGCAAGGAGTTCTGGGCCAAGGTGCGTCGCGGTGCGCTGGTCAAGGCGGCGGTGGCGCTGGTCGCCGGGATGGCCGTCGGAATCCTTGTCGGCTGGGGACTGCTGGAACTTTTTCCCGGCACGCTGGAGCGCGACTACCGACTGGCCTACGCGGTCAACAGGGTCGCGGCTTTCGCCGGCGTGGGTTCCAACGCGTTCGACGGCCAGCACCCGCACGTCTTCGTCAACGCGCTTCTCGGTCTGTTCGGCGCGCTGGCGCTGATGGTCGCCGCGGTCGTGTTGTTCCGGTCGCAGCGCTCGGAGAACGCCCTGACCGGTGAGGACGAGTCGGCGATCCGCGGGCTGCTGGAGCTGTACGGAAAGAACGACTCGCTCGGCTACTTCGCCACCCGCAGGGACAAGGCCGCGGTGTTCGCGCCGAACGGCCGCGCGGCGATCACCTACCGCGTCGAGGTGGGTGTGTGCCTGGCCAGCGGCGACCCGGTCGGCGATCCGAAGTCGTGGCCACAGGCGATCGAGGCGTGGCTGAGGCTGTGCCAGGAGTACGGCTGGGCGCCCGGCGTGATGGGCGCGAGTTCGGCTGGCGCAGAGGCGTTCCGCGCCGACGGGACTCAACGCGCTGCAACTCGGCGACGAAGCAATCCTGTATCCCGACGGCTTCCGGTTGTCGGGCCCGGACATGCGCGCGGTCCGGCAGGCGGTGACGCGTGCGCGGCGCGCCGGGCTGACGGTGCGGATGCGACGCCACCGCGACATCTCCCCCGACGAGATGGCCGAGGTGATCGAGCGGGCCGACGCCTGGCGTGACACCGAGAACGAGCGCGGCTTCTCGATGGCGCTCGGCCGGCTCGGCGATCCCGCCGACGGCGACTGCCTGTCTGGTCGAGGCGCTGCAGAACCAGGACGAGGTCGTCGCGATGCTGTCGTTGGTGCCGTGGGGCACCAACGGGGTGTCGCTCGACCTGATGCGGCGGTCTCCGAAATCGCCTAACGGCACAATCGAACTCATGGTGACCGAGCTGCTGCAGCAGTCGGAAGGCATTGGCGTTAGCCGTGTTTCGCTGAACTTCGCGATGTTCCGGTCGGCGTTCGAGCAGGGCGCGCAGCTCGGCGCAGGCCCGATCGCCCGGTTGTGGCGCGGACTGCTGGTGTTCTTCTCCCGATGGTGGCAGCTGGAAACGCTGTACCGGTCCAACATGAAGTACAAGCCCGAGTGGGTGCCGCGCTACGCCTGCTACGAGGACGCCCGGCTGGTCCCGCGGGTCGGCGTCGCGTCGGTGATCGCCGAAGGCTTTCTGGTGTTGCCGTTCTCGCGGCGAAACGAGCAGCACACCGGGCAACACATCGCGGCACCGGAGAATCTGGTCGCGACGGGGCTGCTGCATCACGACGGCAGCGCGCCCGACCTGACCGAGTTGGCAGGCCGACCTGCCCGAGGACGGGGATGACCCACGACTGCCCGAGCAGGTTCGGGTCCGGATGGCCAAACTCAAGGTCCTGCAGGACAGCGGCGTGGACGCCTACCCGGTCGGGCAGCCGCCGAGCCACACGGTCGCCGAGGCGGTCGGGGCGACCGACGGCGCCGCGGTGACAGTGGCGGGGCGCGTGCTGCGGATCCGCGACTACGGCGGTGTGTTGTTCGCGCAATTGCGTGACTGGTCGGGTGAAGTACAACTGCTGCTTGACAACTCGGCGCTGGACAGCGGTAGCACCGCAGACTTCACCGGTTCCATCGACCTCGGTGACCTCATCGAGGTGACCGGCACGATGGGCAGAAGCCGGTTGGGCACCCAATCGCTGATCGTGGGTAGCTGGCGGCTGATCGGCAAGTGCCTGCGCCCGCTGCCGGACAAGTGGAAGGGGTTGACCGACCAGGAGGCGCGGGTGCGCGCCCGCTATGTCGACCTGGCCATCAACACCGAGGCACGGGACCTGATCCGGGCCCGCAGCGGCGTCCTGCATGCCATTCGCGAAACATTGGTCGGCAAGGGCTTTTTGGAGGTCGAGACCCCGATCCTGCAGCAGATCCACGGTGGCGCCAACGCACGTCCGTTCCTCACCCACATCAATGCCTACGACCTCGACCTCTATTTGCGCATCGCCCCGGAGCTGTACCTCAAGCGGCTGTGCGTCGGTGGCGTCGAGCGGGTGTTCGAGCTGGGTCGGGCCTTTCGCAACGAGGGGGTGGATTTCAGCCACAACCCGGAGTTCACGCTGTTGGAGGCCTACCAGGCGCACGCTGACTACAACGTGTGGATCGACGGCTGCCGCGAATTGATCCAGAACGCGGCGCTGGCCGCCAACGGCGAACACGTGTTCCTGCGCCCCGGCGACGACGGCACGCTGCACAAGGTCGACATCTCCGGTCAGTGGGCAGTCAAGACCGTGCACGGCGCGGTCTCCGAAGCGCTCGGCGAGCAGGTCGGGCCGGAGACGGACCTGGCCACCTTGCGCAAGCTGTGCGACGACGCAGACATTCCCTACCTCACGCACTGGGACGCGGGCGCGGTGGTGCTGGAACTCTACGAACGGCTCGTCGAGGATCGCACCGAGGAGCCGACGTTCTACAAGGATTTCCCGACGTCGGTGTCGCCGCTGACCCGGCCCCACCGCAGCATCCCCGGGATCGCCGAACGCTGGGACCTTGTCGCATGGGGCGTGGAGTTGGGCACCGCCTACAGCGAACTCACCGACCCAGTGGAACAACGCAGGCGGCTGCAGGAGCAGTCTTTGCTGGCGTCCGGCGGCGATCCGGAGGCGATGGAACTCGACGAGGACTTCCTGCAGGCCATGGAGTACGCGATGCCGCCGACGGGTGGACTGGGTATGGGCGTCGACCGGGTGGTGATGCTTATCACTGGGCGCAGCATCCGGGAAACGCTGCCATTCCCGCTGGCCAAACCTCGTTAGCAGCCGACTCACAGCCCGCCACAAGGTAGGCGCGCGACGATGTTGCCGTGACGTTACCCGACTCGTTGCGCCACCATTTATCCCTTATGCACGGCTGGCTTCCGGTCACCGTGCAGGTCATCGCCGCCGTGGTACTGATTGCCGCGGTCAGTCGACGCAGCGGCCGCTGGCAGGTGCGCTGGCTGCCGTGGGCGCTGATCGTCGGCGCCGCCCTGGCCGCGACGGCGTACTGGTACGTCGCATCCCAGGGATGGTCCGACAACCCCGCCCCGCGTGCGCTGTGGATCTGGGTTGGGCTCACCGGCTTCGCAGCGGCGGTACTGGTGGCCGGTTGGCGGAGGGCGCGGTGGTGGCGGCGTGGAGTCACGCTGGCCGCACTGCCGCTGAGCGCTGCTGTGCGCCGGCCTCGCACTGAATATGTGGGTCGGGCTACTTCCCTACCGTGCAGACGGCATGGAACCAGTTGACGGCGGGACCGCTGCCGGACCAGACCGACCAAGTCACCGTGATGGCCATGCAGCAGGAGCGCAAGATCCCGCCGAAAGGCACCGTGGTTCCTGTCGACATCAGCGACGCGGCGTCGGGTTTCCGTCACCGCGGCGAACTCGTCTACCTTCCGCCGGCCTGGTTCGCCACAAATCCGGCTCCGAAACTGCCGACGGTGATGATGATCGGTGGCGAGTTCAACACTCCAGCCGACTGGCTGCGCACCGGCGGCGCGGTGAAGATGCTCGACGACTTCGCCGCCGCACATCACGGCAATGCGCCCGTCGTCGTGTTCGTCGACCCGGGTGGTGCGTTCAACAACGACACCGAATGCGTCAATGGCAGCCGCGGCAACTCGGCCGATCACTTGACGAAAGATGTTGTACCGTACATGGTCTCGCACTATGGCGTGAGTGCAGACCGCTCGAATTGGGGAGTCGTCGGCTGGTCGATGGGCGGCACATGCGCCGTCGACCTCGCCGTCATGCATCCGGACATGTTCAGCGCTTTCGAGGACATCGCCGGTGACATCGGACCCAACTCGGGCAATAAGGACCAGACCATCGCGCGACTGTTCGGCGGCAAACGCCGACGCGTGGGCGGCCTTCGATCCGACGACCGTGATCACCAAGCACGGCCCGTACACAGGTGTCGCCGGGTGGTTCGACGTCAACGGCTCGACCGCGACCAATCAACGCGCCAAGAACGACCAGGCTGCCGCCGCGAACTCGTTGTGCGGGCTTGGCGCCGCCAACGGGATCAATTGCGCCGTGGTGAGCCAGCCGGGTAAGCACGACTGGCCGTTCGCATCGCACGCGTTCGCCGTTGCTCTGCCATGGCTGGCCGGCCAGATCGGCACACCCGACGTGCCGCCGACGCCCTTGCCGGCAGCGGCGGGTAGCCCGACGTTCGAACAGGCCGCCGCGAGGTAGCCGCAGAGTACGGTGGCGGCATGCCCGACGAACCGAATCCGCAACCGGCGCCTGCCGACTCGGAACCGGCCGCCGAACTGCAGCCTCAGCCGCCGTCCCCTTCACCTGCCGAGGCCGCCGACACCGGCTACACGCCCGGCGGCGTGCCGACCTTCGAGTCGGTGCGGGAGAAGATCGAGACGCGTTACGGCACCGCGATCGGGGCCAGCGAGCTGGCAGCCGAGACCCCGGAGGGGCGCTCTGTCGAGGAGCAGTACGAAGAGCGCCAGCGCGCGGCCGCCGAACGCCTCGAACAGATTCGCCAGTCGATGCACACCGCAGAGGGCGAGACTCAGTAGTCGGATTCGGCGGCGAGGATCTCGGCGAGGTACGCATCGCCCGCAGGCGCCGCCAGCCGGGCCCGCGCGAAATCTCGAACCCGCAGGCGTGTTTCCGGTGATTCATCGACGTCGGCGCCGACCGTGACCTCGGTGCTCTCCCAATCATGGTTCCAGGCAGTCGATTCCGCCACGGGCTGTCGCTGATCATCGATCAGACCAAACCTCGCCTGTCCGCGGTCGTCCAAGACGGCGGCGCCGCTGAGCACACCCGACCGTAGCCGCACCGGGATTCCGCTGGGCGAATCGCCGCCTGACAATTGCACGTCGACAACGGCGTTCGCCCCCGGTTCGGCCGCCTCGACGACCCATTCGATCGTGTCGTCAGCCGCATCGAACACCGCAGGCGGAACGCCTGCCCAGCGGATCGAATCCGTGCCCCGTGCGATCGCGCCCGCCGCACGCTGTCCGCGATCCGCGCCCGCGGCCAGCGCGTAGTCGTCCCGACGCCGCGTCGTCGGTGCAGGCTCGGCGAGACCGATCCCGACGTCGTCGGTGAGCTCGCTCGCAGCGCGCACCAACTCGACTACGCGCGGATCTCCCCCTTGGACATGGGCGTTCAATGCGGCCGTATGAGGTGCGAGTAACCCGGCCACGTCCGAGTCGATCGTGTCGTCGGCGAAGAAATCCTGTGCGGCCGCCGTCAGCAGTGCGATCTCGGCGTCGACCAGCGCACCATCGAGGGCGGCGATCCCGTCGCGGTGACTCGCCGGCCACCAGCGTCGCATCCAGTGGCCCAGTGCCAGCCGTCGCAGCTGATCGACCGACCCGGGCAATACGGCGACCCCATTCACGTCGATCGTCTGCGCGTCATGCGGCAAGCGTTCGTTCACGGCTGCGGCCAGTGCGCTGTGGCCGGGTTCGCCGAGCACCCGCCACAGCCAGTCCGCGCGCGCCAGGTCGGTGAAGGTGATCGATGCCGGGTCGGATTCGTCGATCGACCAGGCCAGCACGGCGCCGCTCACTTCAAGCACGGCGACCAACGGGCCAGCCGCCACCAGCGGGCCGGTGCTCCAGAGTCCGGAATCGGCGACCAGCTTCATCCCGCCACCTGCAACATCGATTTGATCCGCTGCCGGTGATCCAGGCTCACCGACCGTGCCACGCCCTCGAGCAGCGAGCGGACGTCGTCCACGTCGGCGCACGGCTCCTGCCAGACGTCGCGGCCGTGCAGGCGCGCCCACAGCCGGCTCAGGTACGGGCGGGCGAACGCGGACAGATCGTCGATCACCTGCTGCTGGCGTGGGTGAATCGGGCCGCCCTCGGCCAGATACCGGCGGGCGTGCATCACATAGGCCTCTTTACGCAGTCGCGCCTGGATCAGGCTCGCAAGGTGGTAGCGCGGCACGACGTCGGCCAGCGGGGCAAGGTCCACCGCGATCTCGATCCCCGCTATCAACGCGGCCTGATTGTCCTCGGCCAGCAGCCCCCACGGTGCACACGACCTGTCGACCTCTTCTGCGCACAGCAGCGGCACGTCGGGAAGTTCGTCTCGATCGAGTGCGCGACGCAGCGTGGCCCGGACACGGTCGACGACACAACGATTGAGCGGGCGATCGCCTGCTGACCCGCCGACCACCGTCGGCGATTGCTGCGGCTCAACCGAACTCAAGCCGAGATCGACGATCGACCACGGCAGCGACGTCGTCGCGTCATGCGCATTCGCTCCCAGGTTGTACGGCGTCGGATCGGCGATCAGCGCCGACCAGACCCGCTGACGAGCGACCGACTCGCGGTGGCTCTCGGCGGGCCCGAGCACGGTTGTCAGGCCCGACAGGAACGGACCGGTGATCTCGGTGCCCGCACGCACGTCGCGCCAACTGTGTCGCAGCTGCTCGGAGAGTTTCGCGATGACCTGCTGATCGCTCACGAATTGGTTGAGTACCTCGATGGCGGTGCGGTCGCGGTCGTCGTGAATGCCGCGCAGCACCGTCGTCGCCGCGTCGCTGTCCGCATCCGAGGGCGCTCCCCTGGTCACCGCGAGCTCGAAACACACAGGGAAATACAGCTCCTGCGCGTTTCCCGTGGTGATGCGAAGCCTGCGACGTTCCCGCTTGAGGACCTCGAACCACGCCGCGGCTGCGCACAACGCGGGTCCGTTGCCGACGATCAGTTCGTGTATCGCAGAAGCGACGGCGGCGTCGACGAACGGCGCCGAGTACTGAGTGTTCGATCGGAGCCGGAGTACCAGGGGGTCGATGATTCGCTTGATTGTTCTGCGCAACGGGCCACCGTCGTCGCTGCTGAGCAGCTCCACGCCAGGACCGATCGCGCGCCACGCCCCGTCGATCACGGCTTGCCGCGGCCGCATGACGGCAGTGGCCGTCTCGGCTCTGGCCCCCGTGGTCATCCCTAGAGGATAGGAGTGGGTCGAAACATCTCCTAGCGGAAAAGTTGGGTTCGGTAGCCGACACGGTGTCGCAACCTCATGGCATGCCTGATGCGACGTCGCTCACTGCCCTGGCCGTTATCGGAGTCGGCATCGCGGCGACTCTCCTGCTTTCCCGCCCCCTCGCATCGCCGCACCGCACCCTCGCACCCGACGTCGGCATCGGCACCGTCAGGCAGATCACCGACGTGATCACCATGGAGGTGGAGAGCGTGACGGGCGGGACGTTCACCGGACTGCTGCGTGACGACTCGGTAGTCGAGGCGCTGCGGCCGGGGACGGTGTTGATGGTCGCATTCGACCCCCTAGCGCGCGAACATCTTTCGCTGGCCGACGACATGTTGGCCGTCCGTGCCGTCTTCGACCGGATGCTCGTCGACAAAGGACTGCTCACAGGAGCGCAACTCGACTTGATTCGGCACGGCATCCGATCACGCGGCGTGGTCACCGGGATGCAGACGACCGGCGAAGCCCGCGAAGACCATCGGGAAGTCGAGCTCGACGTGATGATCAGCAGACCCGACGGCGGCCAGTTCGCGGTGCACGAGACCGCGTTGATCCCAGCGTCGTCGATGGCCAGGGTGGCACCCGGCAGCGTTGTCGACACGTACTACCGGCAAGGTGACGAATCCGAGGTCGCCATCTCCGTGCCACCGAGTTGAGTTCAGCGTGCCCCGTCGACGGCGAATGTGACCAGCGCAGCCCAATACAGCGGGCTGGCAGTGACATCTCCGTCGCGCCACCGCCGCATCTGTCCGCGCTGCCAGCGGTTCACCGCGCTGCCGGCGTCGGCGTCCCGATGGGCCAGATCAACCGCAATGATCGCGTCGACCATCGGATCCGCTTCCGCGTCAACAGAACTCGGCGTGAACTGCCGGTACCCGGCCGCGGTGGGCAGCGACCACAGCGTCGCGGTCACCAGCTGCGCGCCGCACAGGATCATCGCAGCCACCAGACCCGTCGCCTCGTCGAACTGATAGTCGCCGCCGGAGGCGCACGCCAGCAGCGCGATGCGGGGCGGAAACGGCAGCGTGGCCGACATCAGGTCCGATGCGGTCAGCGGACGGTCGTCGGCGAGGTGCAGCGCCGCGCGGTCCGCGTGACCGACATCGCCGTCCGCAGCCGTCGCGTGGCCGACGTAGAGCAGTCTGCTCGGCGACTGCGCGAGAAGCCCGGCCAGCCAGGCGCGTCCCGCATCGGTGCGACGGAACAACTCGACCGCCGTCGAGACACCGGGAAGTACCGGCCCTCGTTGCATCAAGTCGCTGAAATGAACCGCCAACGGGGATTCCGCAGACGGTCGACCGAGGACCGAGCCGAGCGGCGAATCGGGCCGTTGTCCCGGCACCCGGGGATCGAGCACCAGCAGCGGCGGACCGCTCTTCCTGCTGTGCCAGTCGACGGGCCTGCGCGACGCATTGGCGATATTCGGCGGCGCCGCCATCAACACGTCGACGAGCTCGATCAACCGGAATCCCTCGTCGCCCGGCATCGCGAGGGCTGCCCAGGGCACGCGCGCCAGCCGCGCGCTCGGTGAGACGAACAACGCAGCGCGCGGCGAGGTTGCGCAGTCGGTCAGCAGTTGCCACGCCGGTGCGGCGAGCAACTGGGTGCCCAGGTCGCGTGCGATCTCCATCTCGGCCGACGGCGACGCGAACGGCCCCGTGGCGATCGCGCGTTGCACGGCGTCCCGTTGCGTTTCGGGACCGTGCGGGTCCGGCAGGGCCCGTGCGAGTTTCTCCAGTGCCCCAACCAGACTGGGCTCCTCCACTACCCAGGTGACGGTCCGCGAGGGCTGTCCGACCACACGCAGGCTGGCATAGGTGGCGACGCCGACGTCGGCGAAGCGCAGCACCAGCGTCTGCCGCCGGGGGGCGGTCACGGCCACGTCGGCCAGGCTGCCTCGTCGGCGGTGATGTCGCGACCATAGCGCTGATACGCCAAGTCGCGATACCGGCTCATGATGGGCGGTTTCTCGGGGTCCATCCGCAGCGGCGGCAACGGACCGAGCCGGGTCAGCCCGCCGGCCGACCGACGCAGCCGGCGACCCCGCAGCCACCAGCGCGTACTCATCATCGGCCTCTACGGGAACGGCCGCCGTCGCGGTGCCCATCCATTGCTCGCCTGCGCTGTCCGTCGGCTCGGTACTGAAAGCGCCTCGCGCACAGTGATACTCGACAAGCTCGCTGAGCAGGTCGGCGTTTCCCCACTCGTAGGCCACGGCGAAGGCGCCCGCCAGAATGCGGGCCGACACCAGGGTGGCCCAGCGCATCCTTGCGTCTGCGTCGACGATCGCGTGCCGCACCGAGTCCACCGCGAGCGCGGCGGGCACCTTGAGGTCGGCGGCCTGCTGCAGTTTGACCGTTGCGTTCGCGGGATCGGCCAGCGCCTCGGCCCGCATGATGCTGCCGACGTGGTCGTCCAGCCTGGCGTACTGCAGCCAGCTGCGACGCGGCCATGAATCGAGGAGTTCCCGCGCCTCGTCGGCCTTCTCGGACGCCGCGTCGAACCGGCCGGCCAGGATGTCGACCCAGCTGCGCTGCAGCAGAATGCGATGGATGTGAAGGGGCTTCTCCACCTCCCGCCAATGCCGCTCAGCGTGCCCGAAACGCTCGTCGGCGTCGTCGAGCCTGTTCAGCGACATCGCGATCAAACCGAAGTACAGCCAGCTCCGCGAAACATCGTGCGCCCGGTAGCCCTCGGCTATCGCCGGATAGGCCTCGTGTACCAGCGTCTGTGTCTGCCGCACGTCACCCGACGCCCACGCCGCCGTGCCGCGTTCGAGTTGTGTTCTGGCTCTTGCCAAGTCCCATCCACGGGCTTCGGCTCGGGCGCCTGCTCGCCGAAGCCAGGGCTCCGCCTCCGGCAGTCGGCCGGTCTCGACGCAGAAGCGGCCATAACCCGTGGCGCCCTGGACCAGCAGGTGGTCGTCGGCCTCGCCGCCGTCACCCGGCCGGTCGATGGCCTCGAGCACCTTCTCCCACAGCGGAACCGACTGCACGTGCAGGTCGTCGTCGCACAGCGCGTTCGCACAGAAGATCTGCGCGTAGGTGATCAGGAACCGATGCTCGGCCGCGAGATCGGGATGGTCCGCGCCGGAATCATCGGTGCACAAGACGAACAGGGCGAGCTCGGCTCCCTCGTGGTCGCCGTGGTCGGCGGCCGCGAGTCCTGCCCGCAGGAACTGCGCCCGGCGCGAGTACCGACACACCATGTGATCGATCTCGGTGTCCGACATCGTCACCTGCGCAGCGGCTTCGGCGTTCGTGCCCGCCCGTATCGACCGGTAGGTCGCCAGGCAGTCGTCGATACGGCGGATGCATTCTTCGGTGCCGTTGTATGCGGTACGAACCAGATAGATCTCACCGAGCAGGGCGAAGATCTCAAGAAGAAGGTCGTCGCGCTCGCCGTCCTCGATCTGCTCGCCGAGGCCGACCAGCAGATCTTTGGCCGTCACCTCGTCGGCGGCGAAGATGAGTTGACGCGCTCGGTCGAGCTCGTCATGGATGCTCATGGCGCAATCTTAGGAAGCGGCGGGCGCGCAATGCACGCCCGCCGCCCGGCTGGAGCCGTTTATTTGCAGTTCACCTTGACGGTGAACGGCTTGGTGATCATGCCGGCCATCGGGTTCTTGATGTCGGCGCCGGTGGCTTCGCCCGTGATGGTGTAGGTGCTGCCGTCGACCTTGACGTCGGCCGAACCGCTCTTCATTCCGCCCATTTGGCTGACGGCCAGAGCGCTTCCGTCGACCACCATGGCCAGCGATTCCACGGACGGCGTGGCGGCGTCGGTCATCAAGATGCCGAGACCCTGCTGGCCACCGACGGCGCCGCTGGCGACGGTGATCTTGCCGGCCTGCTTGACGCAGGTGACGGAGTTGAGGTCCAGGCCGGCCAGGTCCTTGCCGTCGACCTTGACCTCGGTGCTACCGCCCGTGCTGGCCTGCGTGTCGCCGGCGGACGCCGTCGATGCGCTCTTGTCATCCGAACATCCCACCAGCAGCGCGGCTCCTGCGAGCAGCCCCAGTGCACCCGCGACAACTCGATTCATTGTCCTGATCCCTTCGTTCGCGCGTCGCCTCGATGGCGGCGTCGAGATGAAGTCAAGATGGGCCCGACCGCTACCGATCCCAACCTTTGTCGGGCGGCGGCGGTACGGTTCGCAGGCGATGCGGTCTTTCACCGACGCCGAACGGCGGGCACGCCTGGCGCGACGGCATTTCCTTGCTGCCCCGGCCGATTCGATGGATCGGGCCGTCACGGAGCTTGTCGGGTTGCACGCCACCGACCCCGCGACGCCGTACCTGTCGCTTTGGGCGCGGCTGCCCGGCTTCTCCGTCGCCGATCTCGACACCGCGCTGTACCGCCGCCGCAGCCTGGTCAAACATCTCGCAATGCGCCGCACGCTCTGGGTGGTCGCCGCCGACGACCTCGCCCACATCCAGGCGGCGGCCAGTGACCGGGTGGCCGACACCGAACGTCGCAAGTTGGTCGCCGATGTGCAGAAGGCGGGCATCGCCACCAGCGGCGAGGAGTGGCTCGACCGCGCGTGCGACGCGGTGTTGAGGCACTTGGCCGAGAACGGCCCGACCAACGCCAGGCAATTGCGCGCGGCCATACCCGAACTTGCCGGCAGCTACGATCCCGCACCCGGAAAACGTTGGGGCGGTGACACTCCCCTGTCTCCGCGGGTGCTGACGGTGCTTTCCGTGCGCGGCGACATCATCCGCGGCCCCAATGAGGGAAAGTGGACCACATCACGCCCCCAGTGGACCGCCGCGACCGACTGGTTCGCCGAGTCGCCCGGCGTCGCCGCGCCCGAGGCGGCGCGCGCACATCTGGTTCGCGTCTGGCTGCGCACCTTCGGGCCCGCGACCGTCACCGATATCAAGTGGTGGTTCGGCAACACGCTGACGTGGGCGCGGCACGCACTGCGTGACGTCGACGCCGTCGAGGTCGACCTGGACGGGACACCCGGTTTCGCACTGCCCGACGACCTCGAGGTGGAGGCCGAACCCGACCCGTGGGGTGCGCTGCTGCCCGGTCTGGACGTGACAACGATGGGTTGGTACGACCGCGACTGGTATCTCGGTGGGCATCGCAGCCAGGTCTTCGACACGAACGGCAACGCCGGTCCGACCCTCTGGTGGAACGGCCGGGTGGTGGGCGCCTGGGCTCAGGACGGCGATGGCCGCGTCGAGCTGCGGCTGCTGGACG
Source organism: uncultured Actinomycetota bacterium (assembly GCA_963758825.1). GTDB lineage: Bacteria > Actinomycetota > Actinomycetes > Mycobacteriales > Mycobacteriaceae > Mycobacterium. Next base: position 100,611 of record CAVWWV010000004.1, read on the forward strand.
ATGTCGGTCGCGATGCTCGCACGTCGCTGACGCGACAGGCCGACGAACTGACCGAATGGCTCGACGGGGTGCGGATCAGCCCGCGATTCCCGTCGCCTCTGTCACGCGCCGGTCGGTGAGGGACGCGCAGGCGCACCGCGGGCGACGACCACCGGCATGGACGTCGACGTGTTGGTGCGAAGGATGGTGTGCACGACGTCGACGAGATCCTCGACCGGCATCAGCTGCCCGGGCATGCAGCCACGCGAAATCCACTGCGGGTAGAACTCCCCGGTTAGCTCCCGATCCCAGCCGGTGCTGAACCCGGTGGCGGAGTCACCGTCGCCGCCTGCGCATTCCCCGACGATCAGGTTGGTGAAACCGATGTCCGGATGCTCGGCACGCCACGCTTCGATGAGCCTTTCGAGCGCCGCCTTGCTGACGCCGTACGCGGCGAGCCCGGGCCACGGCGGACCGAAAGTGCCTGCATCAGAGGACAGATAGACGACTTTGCCCGCCGATTCGGTGAGATGCGGGACGGCGGCTGAAGTGGCGATTGCGGCACCGGTGACGTTTGTGGCGAACACTCTGCTCCAGGTTTCGGCATCGGTGTCGACGAGACGCATCACCGAGCCGATCGCCGGCGTGTAGACCAGGTTGTCGATGCCGCCGAGTGCTTCTGCGGCGGCCGCGATGGCGGAGCGCACCGACGCCTCCTCGGTCACATCGCATTCGACGGCGACCGAATCAGCGCCCGCCTCCTTGGCCGCATTTTCAATCCGATCACGACGGCGGGCAAGCAGAGCCACCCGGTCACCGCGTTGCGCCAGTCCGAGTCCAATGCATCGCCCAAGGCCGCTCGATGCGCCGATCACCACGGTTTTCGACATGGTCTCCTCGCCGGTCAATGCCCGGTAATGGCATTCTCACTTCAGGAGAACATACCTCACGCACTGACCTTGCGGCGACGCCGTGTCGGCTTGGCGGGCACCGCGTCGAGCACCTCGGAGAGGAACTTGCCGGTGTAGCTCTCCGGCACCGCAGCGACATCCTCGGGCGAACCCTCGGCAACGACGGTCCCACCCGCCGAGCCCCCTTCGGGACCCAGGTCGATGATCCAGTCGGACGTCTTGATCACGTCCAGGTTGTGCTCGATAACGATGACCGTGTTGCCCTTGTCGACGAGGCCGTTGAGGACGGTCAGCAGTTTGCGGATGTCTTCGAAATGCAGGCCTGTCGTCGGCTCGTCGAGGATGTAGACGGTGCGACCGGTCGACCGCTTCTGCAGTTCAGAAGCCAGCTTGACCCGCTGCGCCTCACCACCGGACAGCGTCGGCGCGGGCTGGCCGAGTCGCACGTAGCCCAGCCCGACGTCGACCAGTGTCTGCAGATAGCGGTGAATCGAGGAGATCGGCTTGAAGAACTCCGCCGCATGCTCGATCGACATGTCGAGCACCTCGGAGATGGTCTTGCCCTTGTAGTGCACCTCGAGGGTTTCCCGGTTGTACCGGGCGCCGTTGCACACCTCGCACGGCACGTACACATCGGGCAGGAAGTTCATCTCGATCTTGATGGTGCCGTCACCGGAGCATGCTTCGCAGCGACCGCCTTTGACGTTGAACGAGAACCGGCCCGGCTGGTAGCCGCGGACCTTCGCTTCTGTGGTGGCCGCGAACAGTGACCGGATCTTGTCGAACACTCCGGTGTAGGTCGCCGGATTCGACCGCGGTGTGCGACCGATCGGCGACTGGTCCACCCGCACCAACTTGTCTACCTGGTCGAGTCCGTTCACCCGCAGATGCCTGCCGGGAACCTGCCGGGCGCCGTTGAGCTTGTTGGCCAGCACGGACGCCAGGATGTCGTTCACCAACGTCGACTTGCCGGAGCCGGATACGCCGGTGACGGAGGTCAGCACCCCCAGCGGGAACGACACGTCGATCTCGTGCAGATTGTGCTCCCGGGCGCCGACAACCGTCAGCTGCCGTTTGCGGTCGACGGGCCGGCGGATGGCGGGCACCTCGATGCGCTCTCGGCCGGAAAGATATGCGCCAGTGAGTGATTCGCGGTTTCGGAGCAGGTCTGCGTACGTCCCGCTGTGCACGATGCGCCCGCCGTGCTCGCCTGCCATCGGGCCGATATCGACCACCCAGTCGGCGTGCGCAATGGTGTCGAGGTCGTGCTCGACGACGATCAGGGTGTTGCCGAGGTCCTTCAGTCGCAGCAGTGTTTCGATCAATCGCCGGTTGTCGCGCTGATGCAGGCCGATCGACGGCTCGTCGAGCACGTAGAGCACGCCGACCAGACCTGATCCGATCTGCGTGGCGAGACGAATGCGCTGTGCTTCACCGCCGGACAACGTCGCCGCCGCGCGCGACAGCGACAGGTATTCCAGCCCGACGTCGAGCAGGAAGCCGAGCCGCGACTGGATCTCTTTGAGCACCTGGCCCGCGATCGCATGTTCGCGCGTCCCCAGCGTCAACGAATTGAGGAAGTCCGACGCGTCGGCGATCGACAGGTCCGCCACCTCTGCGATGGACTTCTTGCCGTACTTGCCCGCCGACAGCGTGACGGCGAGGATCTCGGGTTTCAGCCTGGTGCCGTGGCATTCCGGGCACGGCACGTCGCGCATGAAACCTTCGTAACGCTCCTTCATCTGCTCGGAGTCGGTCTGCTCCATGCGGCGCTGAAGGAACGCCATCACGCCCTCGAAATCGGCGTAGTACGAACGGGTTCGGCCGTAACGGTTCTTGTACCGCACGTGAACCTGTTCGTCGCAGCCCTCGAGAAGCGCTCTTCGAGCCTTGGCGGGCAGCTTCTTCCACGGCGTGTCGACATCAAAGCCGAGCTGACTGCCGAGCCCGGCCATCATGCGGGTGAAGTACTCGGCCGTTTGGCCCATCGACCACGGCGCTATCGCACCTTCGGCCAAGGTGAGATCCGGGTCAGGGACGACCAGTTCGGGATCCACTTCCTTGCGAATGCCCAGCCCCGAGCACTCCGGGCAGGCGCCGTACGGCGAGTTGAACGAAAACGACCGCGGTTCGAGGTCGTCCACGGCCAGCGGGTGACCGTTCGGGCAGGCCAGCTTCTCGGAGAAGCGCTGCTCGCGATGCGGGTGGTCGTCCTCGCGGTCGACGAACTCCAGCACCAGGATGCCGTCGGCGAGGTTCAGGGCCGTCTCCACCGAATCGGTCAGCCGCTGCTTGGCGGACGCCTTGACCGTCAGGCGGTCGACGACGACCTCGATGTCGTGCTTCTCCTGCTTTTTCAACGTCGGCGGGTCGGTGAGCGGATACACCACCCCGTCGACGCGGACCCGGCTGTAGCCCTGGGTGTTGAGCTTGTCGAACAGGTCGACGAACTCGCCCTTTCGGGTGCGCACCACCGGAGCGAGGACCTGGAAGCGCAGACCTTCGTCCATCGCGAGTACCTGGTCGACGATCTGTTGCGGGGTTTGCCGGGCGATGCGCTCACCACACACCGGGCAGTGCGGGGTGCCTGCACGGGCGTACAGCAGGCGCAGATAGTCGTAGACCTCGGTGATGGTGCCGACCGTCGAGCGCGGATTGCGGTTGGTGGATTTCTGGTCGATCGACACCGCAGGCGACAGGCCTTCAATGAAGTCGACGTCCGGTTTGTCCATCTGTCCGAGGAACTGCCGGGCGTACGCCGACAGCGACTCGACGTAGCGTCGCTGGCCCTCGGCGAAGATCGTGTCGAACGCGAGCGACGACTTGCCCGAACCGGACAGGCCGGTGAAGACGATCAGCGCATCGCGGGGCAGGTCGAGGTCGATGCCTCGCAGGTTGTGCTCGCGGGCACCCTTGACGATCAGGCGGTCAACCACCCGTTTTTCCTCCCGAAGACATAGTTGGTGCCCATGCTATGTGCCGCCACCGACAAGGCCGATACCGTGAGCACCATGACTGTCGTCGACGATAACTACACCGGCCATCTTGAGCCTCGGACCGCTGCTCGGCGCAATCTTCCTGGTGCGTCGATCGTCAAGGTTTCGGTGGGCCCGATGGATAACAACGCCTACCTGGTCTCGTGTTCCCACACCGGCGAGACGCTACTCATCGACGCCGCCAACGACGCCCAGATCCTGCTCGAGCTGATCGAGCGGTATGCCCCGAAGCTGTCGCTGATCGTGACAAGCCATCAGCATCAGGACCACTGGCTGGCCCTTTCCGAGGTGGCCGAAGCAACGGGTGCGCCGACGGCGGCCCACGAGCTCGACGCCGACCCTCTGCCGGTGAAGCCGGACCGGATACTGGCCAACGGCGACACCGTCGAGGTCGGCGAGCTGTCGTTCGACGTCATTCATCTCCGCGGCCACACCCCGGGATCGGTGGCATTGGCGCTGAACGGGGCCGACCCGGAAACCGGGGCCACCCACCTGTTCACGGGCGACTGCCTGTTCCCCGGCGGGGTGGGCAAGACGTGGCAGGAAGGCGACTTCGAAAAGCTGCTCGGCGATGTCACAAACCGGGTATTCGACGTCTACGACGACTCGACCGTCATTTATCCCGGTCACGGCGACGACACCACGCTCGCCGCCGAGCGGCCACACCTTGCCGAGTGGAAAGAGCGCGGTTGGTGATCTGCACCGAGAACACGGTCGCTGTCGTCACGGGCGCCAGCCGCGGGGCGGGCCTCGGAATCGCGCATGCGCTCGGCAGCCACGGGTGCACCGTCTATGTCACGGGGCGCACGACGCAGCCTGGCCAGTCGTCGCTCCCAGGCACGATCGCAGAGACCGCCGAACTGGTGACCGAGGCAGGCGGCGAAGGCATCCCGGTCGCCGTCGACCACGCCGACGACGAGCAGACCAGGGCGCTCTTCGACCGTGTGCAAGCCGAGCAGGGCAGGCTCGACATCCTGGTCAACAACGCGGCGATCATCCGCGACGAGATGATGGGCAGGACGCGGTTCTGGGAAGAACCGGTCAACGTCATCGACACCCTCGACGTCGGATTGCGCAGCGGTTATGTCGCCACCGTCTACGCGGCACCACTGATGCTCCCGCAGCGCCAGGGTCTGGTCGTCTTCACGTCTGCCCCAGGCGCAGCCCACTACGTGTTCGGCCCGTCATACGGCGTGCACAAGGCCGGGATGGACAAGATGGCCGCCGATATGGCGGTGGACTTCAAGGAGTTCGGCATCGCGTCGGTGTCCATCTGGATGGGAATTCTGCTGACCGAGCGGTTCAAGAACATCGTCGCGAGTGCCCCGGAGAAGTTCGCTCGCATGCTCGAGATCGCCGAGACTCCCGAACTGACAGGGCATCTCATCTGGGCACTGTTCACCGATCCCGACCTGATGGACAAAAGCGGTCAGACATGGATCGGCGCGGAGCTCGCACGTGAGTACGACATCGAGGATGACAACGGCCGTCGGCCTCCTTCGTACCGCGACCTCTACGACATCTATCCGATCAGGCAATTCCCGCGGGTCTTAAGGTGATGCAACGCAATTGAGAAGGAGAAGCACATGAATTCCGAGCAGTTGGAGAAGGCACACACCGGTGCCGGCTTCATCGCAGCGCTCGACCAGAGTGGCGGCAGTACCCCGAAAGCGCTGAAGCTGTACGGCATCCCCGAGGACGCCTATTCGGGCGACGATCAGATGTTCGACCTGGTGCACGAGATGCGCACCCGCATCATCACCAGCCCGGCCTTCGACGCGGGCCGCATCATGGGAGCGATTCTCTTCGAACAGACGATGGACCGCACCATCGAGGACCGGCCGACGGCCGACTACCTGTGGAACGTCAAGGGAATCGTGCCGTTCCTGAAGATCGACAAGGGGCTGGCCGACGAACAGGACGGCGCGCAGACGATGAAGCCGATGCCCGGTCTGGACGAACTCCTCGATCGCGCGGTGGCCAACGGTGTCTTCGGAACCAAGGAGAGGTCGGTCATCACGTTGCCCGGCGCGGGCGTGGATGCGGTTGTGGCGCAGCAGTTCGAGGTCGCCTCGCAGGTTCTGGCGAAGGGTCTTGTTCCGATCATCGAACCCGAGGTCGACATCAACAGCCCCGAAAAGGCCGAAGCCGAAGACCAGCTCAAGGCGAGCCTTCTCGACGGCGTGAACCAGTTGGGTGACGATCAGAAGGTCATGCTCAAGCTGACGCTGCCCGACACCGACAACCTGTATCGCGAATTGGTCGACCATCCCAACGTGGTGCGGGTGGTGGCGCTCTCCGGTGGCTATAGCCGCGACGAAGCCTGCGAGAAGCTGTCGCGCAACAACGGCGTGATTGCCAGCTTCTCCCGAGCTCTCACCGAGGGCCTCAACGCGCAGCAGAGCGACGAGGAGTTCAACGCGACGCTGGACGCTGCCGTCGCCGAAATCGCGAAGGCTTCGGCGACCTAGGGCCGGCCGAAGATCACGTCGTGGTGTGGACGATCAGCACGTCGGTCTTCGACCGCCGCGCGACGTTGGCGGGCACCGAGCCGAGCAGTCGGCCCGCGATGGTGCTGAGGCCGACGTTGCCGACGACGAGGAGGTCGGCCTGGGCTTCCTCGGCGAGCTCGACTAGCGCGTCCACCGGCGCGCCGACGACCGCCTTCTCTTCGACCTCGGTCGCACCGGCGGCCTGAGCACGGTCCCTGGCCTCGCGCAGGATCGCGTAGATCGGCGCGTTGCCTGACATCTTGTAGCCCTCGTCCTTCAGGACGTCGGCCGCCCGCTGGTCTTCGCTCTGCGGGAAGTACGCGGTGGCAACGATCACCTTCGCGCCCGAACCCGCGGCGATCTGGCCGGCCTTATCCACCGCACGCAACGACGAATCCGACCCGTCCGTGCCAACCACCACGGTCCGATAGCCGCTCATTCATACCCTCCCAGAGTCGTTTGCAGCACCAACGCATGACCCTAACCCGAGGTCGGGCAAACAGGGGAGTCATTCATCCGCGTGAGCGGCATTGTCCTGGGGTTTTACGCTCCACGCGCTGCGAAGGTCACGTCATGGCGGTGGACGTGACACCGGCTACAGGATGGGTAACCCAGTCCGTATGGCATCGCCGAGCGCCGCTGAATTCGTGCCCGACACCGACGACCTGACCGTCCTGTCCGACGCATCGCAGAACTGCAAGGGCTGCGACCTGTACCGCAACGCCACGCAGGCGGTGTTCGGCGGCGGATCGCGCGACGCCAAGGTCGTACTGGTCGGAGAACAGCCTGGTGACCAGGAAGACAAGACGGGACAGCCGTTCGTCGGCCCGGCCGGTCGATTGTTGGACAAGGCGCTTGTCGCCGCGGGCATCGACCGCGAGCGTGTCTACATCACCAACGCGGTCAAGCACTTCAAGTTCGAGGAGCGAGGCAAGCGCCGCATCCACAAGACCCCCAGCCGGACCGAGGTGGTGTCGTGTCGGCCCTGGCTGCTGGCCGAACTCGACGCCGTCAAGCCGGATGTCGTGGTCCTGCTCGGGGCGACGGCAGCAAAATCCCTCATGGGCAGCAGCTTTCGGCTGACGGCGCACCGCGGCGAGGTCCTTCGTCTGCCCGCTGACGACAAAAGGATCGACCTAGACGTCGATCCCCGGGTCGTCGCAACGGTGCATCCGTCCGCCATCCTGCGCGGACCGTCGGAAGACAGACAGAACGCCTTCGACGCGCTCGTCGCCGATCTTCAGGTGGTAGCCGGATTGGGCTGACGGTCCACAACACGCGGAGCGAGTGACGGGATTCGAACCCGTGTACACGGCTTTGCAGGCCGCTGCCTAGCCGCTCAGCCACACCCGCATGCATTACGACCATGCCAAGGCCGACTCTCACAGAACACCTTTTGGCTCGCGCTGATCACTAGAGCGCCGCCAGCTCTTGCGCGGCTCCTTGCAAATCTGCCGGGTGCAGTGGGATGCACACGGTGACCTCTGTTCCCGGCGACGTCGCTCTGACGTCGAACTGCCCGTCTGCCGCCAGAACTTTCGTACGGGTCGACGTCATGCCGATGTGGCCACCTTTCAGGCTGTCGGCCAATTTCGACTGCGAAATGCCGACTCCGTCGTCGGCAATCCGCAGCGTCGCGTGACTGCCGCTCTGCTCCAGTTCGACCCAGACCTTCTTGGCTCGAGCGTGTTTCACGACGTTGGTCAACGCTTCGCGCGCCGCGCCGTAGAGCACGTGATCCGCCTCGGTGCGCACGCCATCGGGCCATGTGCGCGCGTCGACCTCGACGTCGAGCCCGCCGCGCGCGCTGACCCCACCGGCCAGCGTTTCGATGGCCGCCTTCAATCCGGCCCTAGCGAGCACTTCGGGGTGCAGTTCACGAACGACATCGCGGAGCAAGCCGGAACACTCGAGGAGCGCTTGGTCGATTCTTTCGACGGCCTCACCTGAACCCTCCCGCGCATACTCGACATCCTGCCGAGCGACGAGAACATACTGCAGCGCGCCGTCGTGGATGCGCTCCGAGATCGATTGTCGCTCATGCTTTTCGAGTTCGAGGAGGTCCTGCAACAGCTGCGTTCGTTGCGTGACCAGCTCTGCGATCACCTCGACTCTGGCCCGCTGAAGAACCGACACGGCGACAGACGCGCCCGCCACGGCTGCGAGCACCAACGTGGTGAGCAGAATCGACGGCCACGGCTCGTTGTAAGCCGTCTTGGTGGCAGCAGACGTCACGAAGAACGCAGCCACCGTCGGTATCACCATTGCCGCGCTGACGGTGGGGTCGAGTTGGGCGGCCGCTATGAGAGGGATGAGAAACAGGCCGATCTCCATCACAGCCGAAGTCCAGACATCTGGTGACGTGCTTCCGGTCAACACAGACAATCCGGTCAGCACAGACAGCACGGAAAGCACTGCGACGTCTGCAGCGAGCACGAGCAGTGTCACGCGGGTTCTCGTTGCGTTCGCCAGCTGTGATTTGGCCCGTAGCGCCCACGCGCTCCAGAAACCGACGATCACGACATAAACAGCCAAGGTAGCCACGCAGGTCCACAAACGGCGATTGGCGGGCTCGCCCAGCAAAGTGCCGGCGGCGAAAACGACGATGACGACTCGCAGCGCGAACTGTAGGAGGGTGCCGCGGTGAAGCTGACGGTCGTAGTCGTTCACCTGGGGCTCCCATCGCATCAGCGCTGGCAGAAGCATAGTCCGCGACGGGATCCAGCAAACCGATGTTGAGCAGGTGAGTTTCCCTGTACACGCACGGCGCGCCCTTGAGCGGTCACGTCGCCGCCGGAATCCTGACCGCGCCGACCGTTCTGGCATGCATCGACGGTGTGACGGCGATCCGCCAGCTAGACGAGGATCCCGACTAGCGTTAGCGGTGCTGCCCGTATCGCGGCCCGAATGCGTTGGCCGGGAAGACGCCTGCCGCCCGCACGCCGTCTCTGATGATCTCCCCCAACGCCAGCAGCTCCTGCACGTCGTCGTCGGACACCGTCTGCCATGGCGCATAAGCCAATTCGTCGGTCAGATCCTCGATGCCCGCGCGAAGGTCATTCCCGGCATCGGTCAGCTGGCCCGCATCGTCGAGCAGTGCCCTGTCGCGTAACCCGTCGACCGCATCGTCCCACTGCTGCTGGCTCCAGCCGCGCAGTCTCCGGCCGAATTCCGGATCGAAGCCGGTGCCCGTTGCGACATGGGTGATCAGCGCCTCGATGCCGCTGAGCCCGTGGGTGACAAGGGCGGCGATATGACCGTCGCCGCGATACTCCCGTAACAGCGTGATGGCGTGCCAGAGTTGTGCGTGCGGCGTCTGCGGCCAGTCGAGTTCGGCGTGACCGGCGTACAGCGGGCGGCCGTCTGCGTTCGGGATCGTCTCGGCGGTGCGGCGAACGATCGCCACGGAGTGTGCGAACTCCGGTGACCGGACCCGCTGCTCGCCGAGGATTCTCGGCATCAAGGCGTCGACGATCTGATACCGCACCCGAGTCACAGCGGCCGGCGACGCGATCGCCCACGCGGCGGGAATCGACTTGGCGATCAGCTCGGGGTTGAAGTTGAAGAACGTCGCTGCAACGACTTTCGCGCCGACCGCCCCCATCGGCGCCGATCGGCTCGCGAAGTACTGCATGCGCTGGTGCTCCAGGCCGAGCTCGCTGAATCGTTCACTCGACTCGGTTGCGAAATAGACGGTCGAGTGCAACCTGTCGAGGGCGCGGCTCAGCTGCCCGGCGGAAAACGCATCCATCAGGCCGACCCTATCGTTGGCGCGATGCGCGATAGGAGGCGGCGAATCCGACGGCGGCCAGTACTGCGAACACAGTGAACAACCATCGCGCCGCCGCCGCCTCCCCGCCGTGGGTGAGGTTGACCACGACGCCGGCCAGCCCCGCGCCGAACGCTCCGGAAATCAGCTGCACGGTGTTGATCGCCGCCGAGGCGGTGCCGGCTTCCACCGGGTCCTCGACTGCGCCCATGATCCACGCCGACAGATGGGGCCACGCGATGCCGACACCGGAACCGGCGATGAACAACCCGACAGCCCACGCGGCGACCAACGGCCATCTCAAGTCGTCACGAAGCACGACCGCGCCGAGGGCCAGACCGATCGCCATCACCGCGGGAGCAACGGCGACCAGGCGGACGATCGTGCGTGTCCGGCTGGCCGATGCGCTCGCGATCTCCGACAGCGTCCAGCCGACCGCCAACACGGCGCCGAAGAATCCGGCCGCCGCGGGCACCATGCCTGCCAGATGCTGGGCGAACAGTGGCACGTACATGTCGACCATCGTCGCCGCCATCAGCAGCCCGATGGTGACGTACATCCACTTCAGCGGCCCCGGCCCAAACGCCGCCCGCGGCAGCACCGTCGCCGGGGCACGTCGGTCGACGACCAGGAAAACGGCGACCAGAAGTGCGCCGACGGCGAGGAGGCCGAAGGTGGCAACCGCGCCTCGCTGCACCCCCGCGACACTGATCGCCAGGGCGGCGGCGCCGAGCAGAAGCAGCGAAGACACCGGGATCCGCGGGATCGTTGCCGGCTGATCGCTGTGCCGCCGGGCGGGCAGCGCGCTCGGCACCAGCGCCGCCATGGCCACCGTCAAGATCGCCAGAGACCCGAAAGCCCATCGCCAGATACCGAATTGGGCGAAGATCCCGCCCATGGCGGGACCGACGATCACGCTCACCCCCCACATCGCCGACACCAACGCCGACGCCCTCGTCCACAACCAGTTCGGCAGCGCGGAGTTGATCACCGCGTAGCCGAGGCCCGCCAGCATGCCGCCGGCCGCCCCCTGCACGGTGCGGGCGATCAGCAGGAGTTCCATGTTCGGGGCCAGTGCACAGCCGAGCGTTCCCACCCCGAAGATCGCCAGGGTCAGCAGATACGACGCCCTTGGCCCGAACCTGACGAGAAGGGGGTTCACCGCCGCGGCCGCGACGACAGAGCCGACGAGGTACACCGCGATCACCCACGCGTAGAACCGCTGGCCACCGATGTCGGCGACCGTGCTGGGCAGCAGGCTGATGGTGAGAAACTCGTTGGTGGCGTACAACCCGACGCCGCCCGCGAGCAGGGTCGCGGTACCGAGCCGCTCACGGCCGAACAGGTCACGCCAGCGGCCCGGCTTGATTGCCGCGGTCTCAGTCATACCGGTCACCGTATGACCTCAACCACAGTTGAGATCAAACTTATTTCAGCCCTGCTGCATCCATGCCGCGGAGTTCCTTCTTCAAATCCGCGATTTCGTCCCGTATTCGGGCTGCCAGTTCGAACTGAAGGTCACGGGCGGCGGCCATCATCTGAGCTGTCAGATCCTTGATCAGATCGGCAAGCTCGGCCCTCGGCATGCTCGAGGTATCGCGGCCCTCGATGATTCCTGCGCTGACCGCGCGGCCCGGCTCGCCCTGAGCACGACGGCCGCGAGACGCATTCCGGCCCGAGCCGCCCACCTCGACGTCGGTGTCGTCAGCCTCGCGGTACACCTGGTCGAGGATGTCGGCGATCTTCTTGCGCAGCGGCTGCGGGTCGATGCCGCGCTCCTTGTTGTAGGCGATCTGTTTGGCTCGCCTGCGGTCGGTCTCGTCGATGGCCTGCTTCATCGAGTCGGTCATGGTGTCGGCGTACATGTGCACCTCACCGGACACGTTTCGCGCCGCCCGGCCGATCGTCTGGATCAGGCTTCGCGGCGAACGAAGGAAGCCCTCCTTGTCCGCGTCCAGGATGGCCACCAGCGACACCTCGGGCAGGTCGAGACCCTCTCGCAGCAGGTTGATACCGACCAGCACGTCGTATTCGCCGAGCCGCAGCTGGCGAAGCAATTCGACGCGACGCAGCGTGTCGACCTCCGAATGCAGATAGCGCGTCCGGATCCCCGTCTCCAGCAGGTAATCGGTGAGGTCTTCGGCCATCTTCTTGGTCAGTGTGGTCACCAGGACACGCTCGTCGACCTCGGTGCGCTTACGGATCTCTCCGATCAGGTCGTCGATCTGACCCTTGGTCGGCTTGACGACGACCTGCGGGTCGACCAGCCCGGTCGGCCGGATGACCTGCTCGACGAACTCTCCGCCGGTCTGGCTCAGCTCGTACGGGCCGGGCGTGGCGGACAGGTACACCGTCTGACCGATCCGGTCGGCGAACTCCTCCCAGGTCAGCGGTCGGTTGTCGACTGCTGACGGCAGCCGGAAGCCGAAATCGACCAGGTTGCGCTTACGGGACATGTCGCCCTCGTACATGCCGCCGATCTGCGGGACCGTCACATGGGACTCGTCGATGACGAGCAGGAAGTCCTCCGGGAAATAGTCCAGCAGGGTGGCAGGCGCCGAGCCTGCAGGCCTGGCGTCGATGTGCCGCGAGTAGTTCTCGATGCCGGAGCAGAAGCCGACCTGGCGCATCATCTCGACGTCGTAGTTGGTCCGCATCCGCAGACGCTGGGCCTCCAGCAGCTTGCCCTGGTTCTCGAGCTCGGCGAGCCGTTCCTCGAGCTCCTGCTCGATGGTCGAGATCGCATGCGCCATCCGCTCCGGCCCGGCGACGTAATGAGTGGCCGGGAAGATCCGCAGCGAGTCGACCTTGCGGACCACGTCACCCGTCAACGGGTGCAGGTAGTAGAGCCCCTCGACTTCGTCGCCGAAGAACTCGATGCGCACTGCGAGCTCTTCGTACGACGGGATGATCTCGACGGTGTCGCCGCGCACCCGGAACGAGCCCCTGGTGAACGCCATGTCGTTGCGGGTGTACTGAACGTCGACCAGCAGTCGCAGCAGAGCGTCGCGCGGTATCTCCTCGCCGACCTTCACCTCGACCGACCGGTCCATGTAGGACTGCGGGGTGCCGAGGCCGTAAATGCACGACACCGAGGCGACCACCACGACGTCCCGCCGGGACAGCAGGCTCGAGGTGGCGGAGTGCCGCAGCCGCTCCACGTCGTCGTTGATCGAGCTGTCCTTCTCGATGTAGGTGTCCGTCTGCGCGATGTACGCCTCGGGCTGGTAGTAGTCGTAATACGAGACAAAGTATTCGACGGCGTTGTGCGGCAACATCTCCCGCAGTTCATTGGCCAGCTGTGCGGCAAGGGTCTTGTTCGGCGCCATCACCAGGGTGGGTCGCTGCAGCCGCTCGATCAGCCAGGCCGTCGTCGCGGACTTGCCGGTGCCGGTGGCGCCCAGCAGCACGACGTCGCGCTCCCCCGAGTTGATGCGGCGCTCCAGATCGTCGATCGCGGCAGGCTGGTCGCCCGCCGGCGCATAATCGCTGACGACCTCGAACCTGCCACCCGCGCGCACCATCGCCTCGACGGGGCGGTACTCGGAGTGCGCCAGTACGGGGTGTTCGGTAGCGAAAGCCATGTTCACAGGGTAGAACGACATACCGACACCGGCTGTTCCCGAGCCTATGCTTGGGTATTCACGCTCCCAAGCACGAGAAATTCGACCTGGTCGCACGCACCAACACCGATCCCAAGGGGATCGTGCGCGCGGTGGACGAGTACACGGTGAAGCCGTGGGGACTCTATATGGCCCGCCCGACGCCCGGCCGCGCCCAGTTCCACTACCTGGAATCATGGTTGCTGCCGTCGCTGGGGCTGCGAGCATCGATCTTCCACTTCAACCCCGGCCACGAGCTCGATCAGGACTATTACCTCGACGTCGGCCGCTACACGCCGGGCCCGAAGGTGTGGCAGTCCGAGGACCACTATCTCGACCTGGTCGCTGCGCACCGGCAGAGACGTCGAACTGGATGACGTCGACGAGCTGCTGTCCGCAGTACGACACGGGCTGTTGGCGCCCGACGTCGGCGAGCAGGCGGTTCAATCGGCGGTAGCCGCGATAGACGGACTCGCCAGACACGACTACAACCTGGATCGCTGGCTTGGCGCGGCGGGCGTGACCCTGAGCTGGCGTCACGCATAGACCCGACATGCTGCGGGTATGCCGAAGTCGTGATCCGCGACGTTCCCGATGACGTACGCGCAAACCTGCGCAAGGAACGGGTGCCGTCCTGGCAGGCCCCTACCCTGGCGACCCTGACGGACGAACGCTTCTCGGATCCGGATTGGATTTTCGAGCGCAAGCTCGACGGGGTGCGGTGCCTCGCTTTTCGCGACGGCCGCCGCGTGCGTCTGCTGACGCGTAACCGCCAGCCACTCAACGGAACCTATCCCGAACTGGTCGAGGTGCTGGCCGCCCAGACGTGCTCGCAAGTTCGTCGTGGACGGCGAGATCGTCGCATTCGAAGGGCGACGCACCAGTTTTGCGCGGCTGCAGGGCCGACTCGGTCTCACCGACCCCGACGAAGCCCGCTCATCCGGCATCCCGGTCTTCTACTACCTGTTCGACCTCATGCACCTCGCTGGTGAATCCACCACCGAAGTGCCGTTGTTGTGGCGTAAACGACTGTTGCGCAGATCTTTTCGATTCGACGATCCGCTGCGGTACACCACGCACCGGGTCGGAGACGGCGAATCAGCGTTCACAGCGGCATGTCGGCGCGGCGACGAAGGCGTCGTCGCCAAACTGGCCGGCGCCCCCTATGCAGGCAAGCGCACATCGAACTGGCTGAAGTTCAAGTGCAGCCGCGACCAGGAGTTCGTCATCGTCGGCTACACCGCCCCGAAGGGCAGCCGCGTCGGGTTGGGTGCCCTTCTACTCGGCTACTACGACGGTGACGCCCTGCGTTACGCAGGCAAGGTCGGCACGGGCTTCGACACCGCGACGCTGCGCAGCTTGCACAAGCGGTTGTCCGGCACCGAGCACGATCACCCGACCGTGGACGGGGCCAAAGAGCCCGGCGCGCACTGGGTGCGGCCCACCTCCGTTGCGCAGGTGGCGTTCGGCGAATGGACCCGCGACGGCAAGCTGCGCCACCCGCGCTATCTCGGCCTGCGCGCCGACAAGAGCCCCAAGGACGTCGTCAGGGAGAGTCGCTGATGTCGACGAAAGTCGAGATCACACACCCCGATCGGGTGCTGTTTCCCTCCGACGGCATCACCAAGGGAGACCTCGTCGCTTACTACACGGAGATCGCCGGGGCGATGGTGCCGCACCTGAGGGGTCGTCCGCTCACCTTGTGGCGCTATCCACGCGGTATCGACCAGAACGGCTTCGTGCAGCAGGATTTCGCCGACTCACTGCCGGACTGGATGGGCCGCGTCAGAGTCGCCAAGGAGGACGGCACGGTTGTGCACCCCACGGCCGACCGCCGCGACGCCTTGCGGTGGCTCGCCAACCAGAACTGCGTCATCGTGCACGCATGGCTCTCCAAGCGCGACCGGTTACGCACTCCCGACCGCATCGTCTTCGACCTCGACCCGACGGTCGACGACTTCGCGGTGGTCAGGGCGACGGCCAGGACGGTCGCCGACGTGCTGAGCGACATCGGGCTTGTCTCGTATGTGCAGACGACGGGTTCGCGGGGTCTGCATGTCGTGTCGCCGATCAAGGGCCGACGCCGACTTCGACGCCGTGCGGCAATTCGCTCGCGACGTCGCGGATGTGGTCGCCGCAGACGACCCTGCGCACCGCACCGTCGAGGCGCGCAAGGCCAAGCGCGGCGACCGGCTGTACCTCGACGTCATGCGAAACGCCTACGGGCAGACCGCGGTCGCGCCTTATGCCGTCCGGGCCCGGCGCGGGGCGCCGGTCGCCACTCCGCTGGAATGGGATGAGCTGGGCCGCCTCGGCCTGCGTGCCGACTCCTTCACCATCCGCGATGTCCCTGACCGCGTCGCCGAACGTGGCGATCCCTGGTCTGACATTTCGCGACGCGGCCGCTCTTTGACCAAGCCGGCGCAGCGGCTGGCGAAGCTCCATGCCTGAGCTGCCCGACGTCGAGGGGTTCCGCCGTGAACTCGCTCGCACGTTGCCGGGCCGCCGTGTTCGCCATGTCGACGTGCTGGACGCAGGCGTGCTGCGTAACACGACAGCGCGCACGTTGGCGCGAAACCTGTCCGGCCATCGGTTCGAAACGCCTCGCAGGCACGGTAAGTGGCTGATCCTGCCCACCGACGGGCCCACCATGCTGGTACACAGCGGCATGACAGGCCATCCGTACTACGCCGCTACGGCTGACGACGAGGAGGGCTACGAGCGCCTGGTGATCGCCCTGGACCGTGGTGAACTCCGGTACGCGGATCTGCGCAAGCTGCGTGGCGTGTGGCTGGCCGCCACCGACGATGACGTCGCAGGCGTGATGGGCGATCAGGGGCCAGATGCGCTGGCGGTGGACCTGCGGGCATTCGCGGCGGCGCTGACGCACGCGTCGCGGGGCATTGAAATCCACGCTGATGGATCAATCGGTCATCGCCGGGCTCGGCAACCTACTCACCGATGAAATCTGCTGGCGGGCCAGGCTGAATCCGGGCAGGCCGGTAACCGGCATCGATTCCGAGGACATGAGGCGTCTTCACGGGGCGATGAAGCGGACGCTTCGTACGGCGGTACGCCATGGCTGCGTACCTCGTATCGCCAGGTGGCTGACGCGCGTGCGCGACGATCCCGATCCATCCTGCCCGCGCTGCGGCACGCGATTGAATCGGCGTCGCATCGCCGGCCGTACGTCCGTGTGGTGCCCGCGCTGCCAACCTGCGTGAGCGACGCGCTCCTGGCTACGGCTTGGACCTCATCTGGCGCGCAGCGTAATGTCGCTGCCATGAGTTCGACCAAGCATGTTTGGATGGCTGTCGGGGCCGTAACCGCCGTTGTCGCGGCGTCCCAGCTAATTCCGGTGCCTGCGATGGCCGACCCTGCCCCTGCGGATCCACAGAGCGACGTGGCGCCCGCTTCCGGTGACGGGTTACAGCACAACGTCACGTACCGGGCTCGGGCCGACGGCACGTCGCGCGGGGCGATCGTGGCCTACAAGATCGACGACTCCAACGTGAACAGCGACCAGCCGACTTTGCTACCGGGTGCCACGTTCGAGGTCAACACGGTCCTTTCCGACCCGAAGCTGGCGGGCATGACGGTCTCCATCGAATGGCCCTACGGATCGAATCTGCATTGCGAGATCCTGGTCGACGACGAAATAGTCGCCCAAGCCGATCAATTCATCGCACCGAGGCTGTTCCGGGTGAAGGACGACCCGCTGTACGGCACGCTGCAATGCGGTGCGGCGCTTGACAATCCGGCGCCTGACGCACCTGCGGCGGGGGCACCGGCCGCCGAGCCGCCGCTGCGCCGGTGACCTAGCGGTGTTCCCGGGGCGACCAGCCGGTTGCGTCGGCCCATGCGATGGCCCGCCAGTATGCGTCGAGGAACCACGGTTCCTTCGCCTCGACGTAATCGCGGGAGGCGAGCGCGTGGCGCTTGGCCGCCAGATAATCGTCGCGCACCGCGGGGTTGGCGCTCAACCAGTCCACGAACAAGAGGGCGAACCGCTGGTTGGGCCAGCCGTCTACCCGGAGGTGAACATTCGCCGGCCGGCCCGGATCGGCGGCTCCGTGAAAACGCTTGCGCCACAGTGACGGGTCGCCGTCGTGCGGAACGTCGCCGGTGATGTTCTCCAGCCGGGGATAGCCGACATCGAGCAATACGTCGGCGAGTTCATCGGCGACGTCAAGTGATTCGACGGTCAATTGGACGTCGATGACGTCTTTGGCATCCATCCCCTGGACCGCGGTCGAGCCGATATGGTCCACTCGCAATGCCTTTGAACCGCAGGCCATCTTCAGACGATTGATGATCCGACCGGCGTCATCGGCCCACGCCGGGTCATATGGGACCAGCCTCGGCGGATTGGGCACGGTTTCGCGCGTGCGGATGTTGTGCGCAAGCGGCAGCACTCGCTGATACCAGATGTCGCGCGCACGTTCGACCAACGCCCCCGGCGAGCCGGAGTTGTCCAGCAGCACATCGGCAATCGCACGCCGCTGCTCCTCCGGCGCCTGAGCCGCGATTCGCGCCCGGGCATCGGCCTCGTCCATCCCGCGCTTGATGAGCCGGGCGACCCTGGTCTCCTCGTCCGCATGGACGACGACCACAAGGGGAAACATCGGTGCCATTCCGGTCTCGACGAGCAGCGGGATGTCCTCGACCACTACCGCATCGTCGGACACCGCAGCGATGATCTCCTCACGCCGCTTTCCCACCAGCGGATGCACGATGCCGTTGAGCTTGGCGCGCTGCTCGTCGTCGACGAATGCCTTGGCAGCCAGCGCCGGCCGGTTCAATGCGCCGTCGGGTAGCAGGATGTCCGCGCCGAATGTGTCCACCAGCGCAGACAACCCCTGTGTGCCCGGTTCGACGACTTCCCTGGCGATCACGTCGCCGTCGACGATGATGCCGCCGCACTCGTTGAAGGCGGCGGACACCGTCGACTTGCCGGCCCCGATTCCGCCGGTCAGACCGATGCGCAGCATGCGGTCAAGCGCCGATTAGGCGTTGCCCGCGAGCTTCTCCCGGAGCGCCGCCAGCTGAGCATCGCTGGCCAGCGACCCGCCTGCCGATTGCTCCTCGTCCCGCGGTGCACCGTTGGACGGGGAAGAGGGCGCCGCAGCTGCGGCCGCTTCGGCCGCTGCGAACTTCTCCATCTGCGCGGTATGCATCTTGTGCCTGCGCTCGGCCTCGGCGTACCGGGCCTCCCACTCGTCGCGCTGCTTCTCGAAGCCCTCGAGCCATTCGTTGGTCTCGGCGTCGAAGCCCTCGGGGAAGATGTAGTTGCCGGCCTCGTCGTAGCTGTCGGCCATGCCGTACTTCGACGGGTCGAACTCCTCGGTGTAGTCCTCGTTGGCCTGCTTGAGCGACAGCGAGATGCGGCGGCGCTCCAGGTCGATGTCGATGACCTTGACCATGGCGTCGTCACCGACGGCGACCACCTGGTCGGGCACCTCCACGTGGCGCTCGGCCAGCTCGGAGATGTGCACCAGACCTTCGATGCCCTCCTCGACGCGGACAAACGCACCGAACGGCACCAGCTTGGTGACCTTGCCCGGCACGATCTGACCGATCGCGTGGGTACGGGCGAAGTGCCGCCACGGATCTTCCTGAGTTGCCTTGAGCGACAACGAGACCCGCTCACGATCCATGTCGACGTCGAGCACCTCGACGGTGACCTCGTCGCCGACCTGAACGACCTCGGACGGGTGGTCGATGTGCTTCCAGGACAACTCGGAGACGTGCACCAGGCCGTCGACTCCGCCGAGATCGACGAATGCGCCGAAGTTGACGATGGACGAAACGACACCCTTGCGGATGGCGCCCTTCTGCAACTGGTTGAGGAACTCGCTGCGCACCTCGGACTGGGTCTGTTCGAGCCAGGCCCGACGGGACAGCACCACGTTGTTGCGGTTCTTGTCGAGCTCGATGATCTTGGCCTCGATCTCCTTGCCGATGTACGGCTGCAGATCGCGGACGCGGCGCATCTCGACCAGCGACGCGGGCAGGAAGCCGCGCAGGCCGATGTCGAGGATCAGGCCGCCCTTGACGACCTCGATGACGGTGCCCTTGACGGCCTCGTCCTTCTCCTTGAGCTCTTCGATGGTGCCCCAGGCGCGCTCGTACTGCGCACGCTTCTTGGACAGGATCAGACGGCCTTCCTTGTCCTCCTTGGTGAGGACAAGGGCTTCGACCTCATCGCCGACGGACACAACCTCAGAGGGGTCGACGTCGTGCTTGATGGAGAGCTCTCGGGAGGGGATGACGCCTTCGGTCTTGTAACCGATGTCGAGCAGGACCTCGTCACGGTCAACCTTGACGATGGTTCCCTCGACGATGTCGCCATCGTTGAAGTATTTGATGGTTTTGTCGATGGCGGCGAGAAAGTCCTCGGCCGAGCCGATGTCGTTGACGGCTACTTGCGGCGAGGTGACGGAGGGACTTGGCATGTGGTGGGTTGCTCCGGACAGGTTGGGTCGTAGGGACAGTTTGTGATTGGTGTCACCCGCAGCAGAGATCGCAAAACCACAGACGGGTTACCCGTCGAGGTTACTCGACTGGGTACACGCTGGACAAACTAGGTCCATCGGTCGGGCGATCGACAGCTACCCTGCTCTGGTGTCGTATGCCGGTCCGCCGCAGCAGCCACTTCAATTCATTCCACCGTATCCGCCGATTTTGAAGAAGGTCCGCAAGGTCGGCGCACCTCTCGGGGTGCTGATCCTGCTCGGCACCATCGCGGGCCTGATCATCATCGCGCTGACCGCGTTCAACCCCGTCGGAACGGGCATCGGGTTCGCCTTGTCCAGCGTCGCCATGACCGTCGTCGTGCTGGCGTATCTGTGGTTGGACCGCTGGGAGCCGGAGCCGCCCCGGCTGTTGATCCTGGCCTTTCTGTGGGGCGCGTCGGTCGCCGTCATCGTCGCGTCGATACTTCAACTCGTCGCCGAGGCGGCGATCAACCCGGGCGCTACGGAATCGGTCAGCCCGATCACCGTCGTGCTCGGTGCGCCGCTGACCGAAGAAGCGGCGAAGGGCTTGTTCCTGCTGCTGATGATGACCGGCCGGCGCCGCAACGAGCTGAACTCGCTGACGGACTGCCTGGTGTACGCCGGGCTGGTCGGCGCGGGGTTCGCCTGGCTGGAGGACATCCTCTACATCGGCGGCGGAGAAACTGTCGGCGACTCGCTGTTGACCGCGGCGATGCGGCTGATCATGGCGCCGTTCGCACATTCGCTGTTCACCACGTTCTTCGGCATCGGCGTGTGGTTCGCACTGCAACGCCGAGGCGCCTTGGCCAAGGTCGGCTACATCCTGCTCGGATACGTCTGCGCAGTGATCATGCACGGCTTGTGGAACGGGTCGTCGTTGCTGGGCGTCGGAGCCTACTTCGGGGTGTACCTGCTGTGGATGGTGCCGATCTTCGGGCTGATGATCTGGCTCGGCGTGGCCAGCCGGCGCAAGGAGCAGCGGATCACCGCGGAGAAACTGCCCGGCATGGTCGCGGCCGGGCTTGGTGACACCCAACGAGGCGACCTGGCTGGGCTCGATCCGTCACCGCAAGGCGGCGGTGGCGCAGGCATCGCGGGTCGGCGGAAAGGCCGCCGGCAAGTCGGTCAAGACCTTCGCCCACCAGGTCGTCGAGCTGGCGTTCGTCCGTGACCGCATCGATCGGGGATTCGGCGACCAGCGTGTGACCGCACTGTTGAACGAGGAGACCTACGCGGTCTACGGAGCGCGTGCGGGTGCACCCGCGCTGCAGGCCTTGGCTGGATACCGCGCGACGGCGTCTTAGTGCGCGGCGGCGTCCCAGCTGCGGCCGTAGCCGACCGACACCTCGAGCGGCACGTCGAGCGGATACGCGCCGCCCATCTTGTCGCGGACCAGCTTCTCGACGTCGTCGCGCTCCCCCTTCGCGATCTCGATCAGCAATTCGTCGTGCACCTGCAGCAGCATCCGTGACTTCAGCCCGGCGTCTTTGATCGCCTTGTCGACCTCGATCATCGCCACCTTGATGATGTCTGCGGCGCTGCCCTGGATGGGTGCGTTGAGGGCAGCCCGTTCAGCTGCTTCGCGGACGTTTCGGTTGCTGCTGTCCAGCTCCGGCAGGTAGCGGCGCCTGCCGAACACCGTCGAGGTATAGCCGTCCTTGCGGGCCTGGTCGACGACGTCTCGCAGGTAGTCGCGCACACCGCCGAACCGGTCGAAGTACTGCTCCATCTGCACCTTGGCCTCTTCGGTGGAGATCTTGAGTTGCGCAGCAAGGCCGTACGCACTCAATCCGTAGGCCAGCCCGTACGACATGGCCTTGACCCGGCGCCTGAGTTCGGCGGTGACTTCGTCGATCGGAACCGAGAACGCGCGCGACGCGACGAACGAGTGCAGGTCCTCACCGGTGCGGAAGGCCTCGATGAGGCCGTCGTCTTTGGACAGGTGGGCCATGATCCGCATCTCGATCTGGCTGTAGTCCGCGGTCATCAGCTCGTCGTAGCCCTCGCCGACGACGAACGCATCGCGGATCCGGCGGCCCGCGTCGGTCCGGATCGGAATGTTCTGCAGGTTCGGCTCCGTCGACGACAGCCGGCCGGTCGCCGCGATCGTCTGGTTGAACGTGGTGTGGATCCGGCCGTCGGACCCGACCGCATTGAGCAGGCCGTCGACGGTGACCTTGAGCCGGGTGACGTCGCGGTGCGCAAGCAGATGCTGAAGGAACGGGTGGCCGGTCTTGTCGAACAGTGACTGCAGCGCGTCGGCGTCGGTGGTGTAACCGGTCTTGGTGCGCTTGGTCTTCGGCATCTCCAACTCGTCGAACAGCACCACCTGCAGCTGTTTGGGCGAGCCGAGGTTGATCTGCTTGCCGATCACTCCGTAAGCCGCCTCGGCGGCGTCGCGAATCTGGTCGGCGAACTCGCTCTGCAGCTCCGTCAGCTGGCCGATGTCGACGGCGATGCCCGCGGTCTCCATCTCGGCAAGCACCCGCTGGACCGGCAGTTCCATGTCGCCCAGCAGCGACGAAGACTCGATGCGGGCCAATTCCTCGTCGAGCGCGTCGGCGAGGTCCATCACTGCGCTGGCCCGCAGGATCGACGTCTGGACCGCCTGCTCATCAACGCCGTCAGTGTCGTCGAGCAGCGAAAGTTGTTGCTGCTCCGGGTTATCCGCCCGTAGTTCGCGTTTCAGGTACCGCAACGACAGGTCGTCGAGCGCGAAGCTTCGTTGGCCGGGCCGAACGAGGTAGGCGGCCAGCGCGGTGTCCGACGTGACACCGCGGAGGGTCCAGCCGCGGCCTTCCAGATCGTGCATCGCGAGCTTGGCTTCGTGCAGCGCCTTGGGTATGTCGGCGTCTTCCAGCCACGACGCCAGCGCCGCCTCGTCGTCGGGATGCAGCTCGGCAGTGTCCAGATAGCGACCGTCTCCGTCGGAGGCGACGATCGCCAACGCGGTCGCATCGGCGTCGAAGGCGAGATGGGTGCCGACGACGGCCATCCCGAACCGGCCGCCCGTGCTGTGCGCAGTCAGCCACCCGGCCAGCTCGCCGGCCTCGAGCGCGCCACCGCGCACGTCGAAACCCTGGTCCACCTCGGGATCTGTCGACGCCAGCGTCTCGAACAATCGCTCCCGAAGCACGCGGAACTCGAGGTCGTCGAACAGCCGGTGGATCTGGTCGCGATTCCACGGCTGCATGCGAAGCGTGTCGGGGGTCTGGGCCAGCGGGACGTCCTTGACCAGGTCGGTCAGCTCCCGATTGAGCACGACGTGCGACAGGTTGGCGCGCAGCGCGTCGCCGACCTTGCCCTTCACGGTGTCGACCTGGTCGACAAGCGCCTGCAGCGAGCCGTACTCGGCGATCCACTTGGTCGCGGTCTTCTCCCCCACGCCCGGAATACCGGGAAGGTTGTCGCTCGGATCGCCGCGCAATGCGGCGAAGTCCGGATACTGCTGCGGGGTCAGCCCGTACTTCTCCAGCACCGCCTCTGGCGTGAACCGCGTGAGCTCGCTGACGCCCTTGCGCGGGTACAGCACCGTGACGTCGTCGCTGACCAGCTGCAGCGAGTCGCGGTCACCGGTGACCACGAGGACCCGGTAGCCCGCGTCCTCGGCCTGCGTCGCCAGCGTCGCGAGCACGTCGTCCGCCTCGTACCCGGGTTCGGCCAGCACGGTGATGCCGAGCGCGCCCAGCACTTCCTTGGTGATGTCGATCTGACCGCGGAACTCGTCGGGGGTGGCCGACCGGCCCGCCTTGTACTCGGGATACTTCTCCAACCGGAACGTCTGGCGGGACACGTCGAATGCCGCGGCGATGTGGCTGGGCTGCTCGTCGCGCAGCAGGTTGATGAGCATCGCGGTGAACCCGTACACCGCGTTGGTGGTCAATCCACCCTGGGTCTTGAAGTTCTCGGCGGGCAATGCGTAAAACGCCCGGAACGCCAGCGAATTGCCGTCAAGCAGCATCAATGTCGGCTTGTCGGTCGCCTTCTCGGCCGTTGCGCTTGCGGTCACGGCCCTACTCTATGCACGGCCGCTGACACGCAGTAGCCGACGAGCCCGATCGATCAGGACACGCGCGGCCGGGCTGATCGGGCCCGCTGAGCGCCAGGCCAGAACGAGCCGCCCGCGCAGTTCCGGGACGAACGTCAACGCATGCAGGTCGGCGCGGCCACGCGGCACGGACGCAGGCACGATGGCGACCCCAAGTCCGCGCTCGGCCAGGTCGGCCAGCGCGAGTGGAGTGCTGGCCTCGAACGCGATCCGCGGTGAGACGCCCGCCTTCGCGCACGCGCGGTCGAACTGGTTGCGGATGCCCGCGCCGACGGGAAGTGCGATCAGCGTCCTGTCGCGCAGGTCGGCAAGCCGGATCTTCTTCCGCTTCGCGAGCGGGTCGGCCAGGCACACCGCCGCTTCGATCGCCTCGTCGGTGACGACTTCGATGTGGAGCCCGTCGGGCACCTCGTCCGGGCCTACCGAGGCGATCGCGACGTCGAGGCGTCCGGTCCGGACGTTCTCGATCAGGTCGTCGGAAGTGTCTGTGCCGAGGGTGATCTCGACGTTGGGATGTTCTGCGTGAAAGTCGGCCAGCAGTTGCGGAATGTCGACGTTGTGTGACGTCACCGTTCCGATGGTGACGGTGCCGCGCACCAGCTGGGTGAGCTCGTCGGCGGCGACGCCGCATGGTGCGGACGGCGGCCAGGGCGGCCCGCGCGTGGGGCAGCACCGCTTCGCCCGCCGCGGTCAGCCGCACCGCGCGCCGCGACCGATCCAGCAGCGGTCTGTCCCAGCTCGCGCTCCAGGCGTTGGATCTGTGCGCTGACCGCGGGCTGAGCGACGTGGATCCGCTCTGCCGCCCTGGTGAAGTTGGCCTCCTCGGCGACGGCGACCAGATACTCCAGCTGCCGAAGTTCCATAACAATTAATTATAGTTTATGGTCGAAATAGGTATTGGACTTATGGAAGTCGTGCGCCGAGGCTGAAGGCATGACTGAAAACGTTCTCATCGCCGGAGCGGGGATCGGCGGCCTGACGGCCGCACTTGCATTGCACGCCCGCGGCATCGACGCGACCGTCATCGAACGCACGGACCTGCGTCCGCTCGGCGTCGGCATCAACCTCCTGCCGCACGCCGTGCGCGAGCTCTACCGAGCTGGGGCTCGGCGACGAGCTGGCCCGGATCGCCGTGGCGCCCGCGGCCATCGCTTACTACGACACCGACGGCACGCTTCTGTTCCGTGAGCCGCGCGGCATCGACGGCGGCTACGGATATCCGCAGTACTCGGTACACCGCGGCCGGCTGCAGATGCTGTTGCTCTCCGCGGTGCGCGATCGCCTCGGCGCCAACGCCGTTCACGACAACTGCGAACTGATCGGCTTCGATGAGTCAGGCCTCGAGCGTGCGGGTTCATACGCTCGGCCGGTGACTTCGTCGCCGGTGCTCTTGTCGGAGCCGACGGCATCCACTCCAGCCGTCCGCCGCCGCCTTCATCCAGGGCCGGACCCGCTGAAGTGGTCGGGGCTGCGGATGTTCCGCGGCGCGGTCGACGGGGATCCCTTCCTCGACGGCCGCACCATGTCAATCGTCAAGGGCGCCAACGGTGTCGATCTCGTCGTGTACCCGATCGGCGGCGGTCAGATCAACTGGGTGGTGATGCTGCCCGAGGCGCGACCGGGACCCCTTCCCGGCGACGCCAAGTGGAACCATCCGGGCGACCGGTCGGAAGTGCTGCGTCACCTCGACCGTTGGAACCTCGGCTGGCTGGACGCCGCGGATCATGGTGCGTCGCACCGAGCCGGTGCTGGAGTACCCGATGGTCGACCGCGACGTGCTTGCCTGGTGGGGGCGCGGCCGCGTCACGCTGCTCGGCGACGCGGCGCATCCGATGTATCCCGTTGGCGCCAACGGCGGTTCGCAGGCGATCATCGATGCAGCCGTGCTCGCCGAGGAGCTTTCGCGTGACCCGGCGCACGGCCTGCGTCGCTACGAGGACCGGCGCCGTCCCGAGACAGCGAAGGTGATCGAGGCCAACCGCGAGATGCACCGCACCGGGGCGACGCAGCGTCCCGCCGACCTGGCCCGCGTCACCGCCAAATACCGGACCGACACGAATACCGATAGGAGTCACGCATGACCACCTACGTCCTCATCCCCGGCGCCTGCCACGGTGCTTGGTGCTTCGACGATCTCGCCGCCGGCTTGCGCAACGAAGGCCACCGGGTGCTGAGCTACACGCTTACCGGAGTTGCCGAACGCGCGCATCTGGCGCACAGCGGCGTCAACCTCGAAACGCACATCACCGACGTGCTGTCCGCATTGGCGGCCGAGCCCGACGCCAAGGATCTCGTGCTGGTCGGACACAGCTACGGCGGCATGGTGATCATCGGCCGTCGCCGACCGCATTCCCGAAAAGGTCGACGCGCTGGTGTATCTCGACGCGCTCGTCCCCCGCGACGGCGAATCGTGTTGGCATCTCGTCAACGACGAGCAGCGGCAGTGGTATCTCGATGTCGACGACACCGGCTACGGAGTCCAGCCGATGTCGTTCTTCGAGCCGCGCGCGACGGCCCATCCCCTCGCGTCGTTCCTCCAGCGGATCAGGCTGACCGGAGACCTGAACAGGTTCCGGCGTCGCGACTTCGTCTATGCGCTGAAATGGCCGGGAGACTCGCCGCTGCGGCCGTCGTACGAACGGGTCAAGGATGATCCGAACTGGAACGTCCATGAACTCGACGGTGCCCACAACCTGATGCGGGACAACCCCGAGGACCTGTTGCGCATCCTGACCGAGGTGTCGAAAGGTCAGTAGCCGTCTGGGCCAACAAGGCCGCGAAACTGGAACACGTTTCAGTTTCGCCGCGGGAGTCGGTACGCTGACCGCGTGTCAGCTTCTACCCAACCCGCGATCGACGGCTGGTTCGCCACCGACGGCTCCGGCGAGTCCTATCTGATCGGCGGCAAGTGCCATCAGTGCGGCACCTACGTGTTCCCGCCGCGCGCGAACAACTGCCCCAACCCGGCCTGTGACGGCGACGACCTGGCTCAAGTGCCGCTGTCGCGTCGGGGCACGCTGTGGAGCTACACCGAGAACCGATACGCGCCGCCGCCTCCGTATCCCTCGCCGGATCCGTTCGAGCCGTTCGCCGTTGCCGCGGTACAGCTCGCCGAGGAAGGGCTGATCGTCTTGGGCAAGGTCGTCGACGGCACTCTCGCCGAGGATCTCAAGGTCGGCATGGAGATGGAGCTGACCACCATGCCGCTGTTCACCGACGACGACGGGGTCGAGCGCGTCGTATACGCCTGGAGGATCGCATGAGTCCCGAACCCGTCTACATCCTCGGCGCGGGCATGCACCCGTGGGGCAAGTGGGGACGCGACTTCACCGAGTACGGCGTCGTCGCCGCGCGCGCCGCGCTCGCCGAGGCCGGCCTGGACTGGCGTCAGATCCAGCTGGTTGCGGGCGCTGACACGATCCGCAACGGGTACCCCGGCTTCGTGGCGGGCGCCACGTTCGCCCAAAAGCTCGGCTGGAACGGGGTTCCCGTCACCTCGAGCTATGCCGCGTGCGCGAGCGGCTCGCAGGCGCTTCAGAGTGCGCGGGCGCAGATCCTGGCCGGCTTCTGCGACGTCGCGCTGGTGATCGGCGCCGACACCACCCCGAAGGGCTTCTTCGCGCCGGTCGGTGGGGAGCGCAAGAACGACCCGGACTGGCAGCGGTTCCACCTGATCGGCGCCACGAACACGGTCTACTTCGCGCTGTTGGCGCGGCGCCGGATGGACCTCTACGGCGCCACGCTCGAGGATTTCGCTGCGGTCAAGGTGAAGAATGCACGGCACGGCCTGGACAACCCGAACGCCCGGTACCGCAAGGAAAGCTCCGTCGAGGACGTGCTTGCCAGCCCGGTGGTGTCGGATCCGCTTCGGCTGCTTGATATCTGCGCGACGTCCGATGGCGCGGCCGCGCTGATCGTGGCGAGCAGGGCGTTCGCCGAGAAGCACCTTGGCTCCGTCGAGGGTGTGCCATCGGTGCGTGCGGTCAGCCTTCAAACACCGCAGTACCCCCAACATCTGCCCGAATTGCCTGACATCGCAACGGATTCGACCGCAGCCGTGGCCGCGCCCGAGCGGGTGTTCAAGGACCAGATCCTCGACGCCGCCTACGCCGAGGCCGGTATCGGTCCCGAGGATCTCAGCCTTGCCGAGGTGTACGACCTGTCCACCGCACTGGAACTCGACTGGTACGAGCATCTCGGCCTGTGCGCCAAGGGCGAGGCCGAGGGTCTGCTACGCAGTGGCGCGACGACCATCGGCGGGAAGATCCCGGTCAATGCCTCCGGCGGGCTCGCCTGCTTCGGCGAGGCGATCCCGGCCCAGGCCATCGCGCAGGTATGCGAGCTGACCTGGCAGCTGAAGGGCCAGGCCACCGGCCGTCAGGTCGAGGGTGCGAAGGTCGGCGTCACCGCCAACCAGGGCTTGTTCGGACACGGCTCGTCGGTGGTCGTCGCCCGCTAGGCGACACCGAGGTATGCGGCGCGAATGCTGTCGTCCTCCAGCAACTCTCGGGCATTGCCCTCGCGGGTGATCTCGCCCGTCTCCAGGATATAGGCGCGGTCGGATCGGGTGAGCGCCTGCTGCGCGTTCTGCTCCACGAGCAGAACCGTCGTGCCCTGCGCGTTGATGTCGGCGATGATCTTGAAGATCTGAGATATCACCATCGGCGCCAGTCCCATCGACGGCTCGTCGAGCAGCAGCACCTCGGGACGGGCCATCAGCGCCCGGCCGATCGCCAGCATCTGCTGCTCACCCCCGGACAGGGTGCCGCCGACCTGGCTCCTGCGCTCGGCCAGCCGGGGAAACGTCTCCAGCACCCAGTCGAGGCGTTCCTTGTGCTCCGCCTTGGATGGGAACTTTCTTCCGTAACAACCCATTTCCAGATTTTCGACAACAGACATTCCCGGGAAGACGCCGCGGCCTTCCGGAGCCTGGATCAACCCCTCGGTCACCCGCCGGTGTGCCTTCATGCGGGAGATGTCATCGCCCTCGAACCACACCGAACCCGATGTCAGCGGGCGCAGCCCGGAGATCGCACGCATGATCGTGGTCTTGCCCGCACCGTTGGAGCCCAGCAGGGTGACCAGCTCACCCTTGCGCACCACCAGCGACACCCCGTGCAGGGCTTTGATCCTGCCGTAGTGCACGACGATGTCACGAGCCTCCAGCAGGACGGGCCGGTCGTCGGCGTCAGGAGAGTTCGTCATCGGGCACCCCCAGGTAGGCGGCGATGACCTTCGGGTCTTCGCGGATCTCGGCGGGCAGCCCGTCGGCGATCTTTCGGCCGAACTCCAGCACGACGATGCGGTCGGTTACGCCCATCACCAGCCTCATGTCGTGTTCGATCAGCAGCACCGTGTAGCCGTCGTCGCGGATCTTGCGGATCAGATCGATCAACGCCGCCTTCTCGCTGGGGTTGAAGCCGGCGGCCGGTTCGTCCAGGCACAGCAGCTTGGGTTCCGTTGCCAGCGCGCGGGCGATCTCGAGGCGCCGCTGATCGCCGTAGGGCAGGTTCTTAGCCTTCTCCTCGCCGCGATGGGCGATGCCGACGAAGTGCAGCAGCGCAGCGGACCGCTCGATCGCCGACTTCTCCTCCCTGCGGTGTCGCGGGGTGCGCACGAGCGCCCCCGGCACCGATGTGTGGTGTCGGGCATCGGTGCCGACCATCACGTTCTCCAACGCGGTCATCTCACCGAACAGTCGGATGTTCTGGAAGGTGCGGGCAATGCCCTTTCGGGTGATCTTGTGCCGCTTGACGCGGCCCAGCGGAGCGCCGTCGAAAATCACCGAGCCGGAAGTCGGCCGGTACACACCGGTGATCGCGTTGAAGCAGGTGGTCTTGCCCGCACCGTTTGGCCCGATCATGCCGAGGATTTCGCCGCGGCGAATCTCGAACGTGACCGAATCCAGTGCGGTCAGCCCGCCGAATTTGACCGTCAGATCCTCTGTCTGCAAAAGGACTTCGCCCTCGGCGGCGTGGATCTCACGGTGCACACTGGCGAGCTCCTCGACGGATTCGTCGGTGCCGGGCAACTGCGTGCTCATGCGGCCGGCTCCTTTTCGCCGGGCTTGGTGCGCAATAGATCGCGCGCGGCCCTGACCGTAGGTCAACAGATGCTGGCGAGCCGGGAAAAGACCCTCGGGCCGGAAGATCATCAACACCACCAACGCGAGCCCGAAGAACAGGTACTTCAGGTCGCCCATGTTGATGCCGAGGAACTCCACACCCAGCAAGCGATTGGGCAGATAGACGATGATGAACGCGCCGAAGATCACGCCGAGCTTGTTGCCCTGTCCGCCGAGCACCACCGCGCACAGGAACAGCATCGAGTTGATGATGTTGAACGTCGGTGGTGCGACGTACTGCACTTGGCCCGCGTAGAGCGCACCCGAAAGCCCGCCGATCGCGGCGCCGATCACGAACGCCCACAGTTTGAATCGGAAGGTGTTGACGCCCATCACTTCTGCGGCGTCCTCGTCTTCGCGGACGGCGATCCAGGCGCGGCCGACCCGGCTGCGTTCCAGGTTGCCGACGAGCATCAGGATGGCGACGATCAGGATCAAACCGAGCCAGAACCACCAGGTGCCGTAGTTCGCATGGCCCGTCGAGTTCGCGCTGGAGAAAACTCCTTCCGGCAGCTTCTCACTTTCGCCGACGCGCGGGAACGCGATCTCGTTGAGGCCACGCGGGCCGCCCGTGGTGTCGGCCAGGTTGTCGGCCATCAGCCGGATGATCTCGCCGAATCCCAGTGTGACGATCGCCAGATAGTCACCGCGCAGGCGAAGCGTCGGGAAGCCGAGGATCAGGCCCGCGAGCGCGGTGATGGCCATGGCCAGCGGCACACAGGACAACCAGGCCCACGGCGTGCTGAAGAAACCCGTGGGTCCGACCATGTTCCATGGGCTGTCGGGGCTGGTGAGCAGCGCGACCGTGTACGCGCCGACGGCATAGAAGCCGACGTAGCCGAGGTCGAGCAGGCCGGCCTGGCCCACCACCACATTGAGGCCGATCGCGATGATCGCGACCATGGCGAACTGCGCCATGGTGCCACCGAAGCTGATGCCGGGGGTGTCCAGAAACGGCGGGGTGTGCAGCGGCAGCAGTGCGATCGCCCCGAACAGCAGCACGCCGAAGACCCACTTCTGCGGCCGGGCCAGACCGTCCCACCAACGCCGTAGGCCGTCGCCGGGCGCGAGCAGGTTCTGCGTCCGCTTCGATACGCCATCCGTCTGCTTCTCGCTTGACGTCATGCGCCGACTCGCAGGCTCCGCCGCATGCGTGCAGACGATTCGCTCGCAAGCTTCGCTCATGCGCGTGCCTTCCCGAGGCTTTCACCCAGTATCCCGGTGGGCCGGAGAAGAAGCACCAGAACCAGCAGCACGAAGGCGATGACGTCGCGCCACTGGGTACCGAACACGGCCTGCCCGTAGTTCTCCATGATGCCCAACAGGAGACCGCCGAGCAGTGCGCCGCGCAGGTTACCGATGCCGCCGAGGACGGCGGCCGAGAAAGCCTTGATGCCCAACAGGAATCCGCCGGAATAGATGATTCCCTGCGGCACCTTCAGGGTGTACAGCAGGGCCGCAGCGCCGGCCAGCAGGCCGCCGATGAGAAACGTCGTCATGATGATGCGCTCACGGGAGACGCCCATCAGCGTCGCGGTGGTCGAGTCCTGCGCGACGGCGCGGATACCGCGGCCGAACTTCGTCCGATTGATCGCGATGTCGGTGAGCACGGCGAAGACCAACGCCGCCACGATGATCACGATCGTGACGTTGGAGACAGAGGCGCCGAAGATGGTGAACTGCGTCTTCGGCTGAACCAGGATGATCGGTTGCTGCGCGTTGCTGCCGCCGTAGCCCTTGATCAGCTTGGGAAGAACGAAGTGAACGAACTCCTGCAGCACGAACGACATGCCGATGGCGGTGATCAGGAACGTCAGCGACCGTGCGCCTCGTCTTCGCAGCGGTCGGTACGCGACGAACTCGAGCCCGACGGCGGCCGTACCCGAGACCAGCATCGCGAACAACATCGCAACGCCCAGATAGAGCAACGTCATCGCGAAGCCCTTGTTGTAGGCGTTGCCGCTCGGCGTGAAGCCCATGATCATGTCCAGCGCGAAGTAGGCACCGAACATGCCGAGCATGAAGATCTCGGAGTGTGCGAAGTTGATCAGCCGAAGCACGCCGAACACCAGGGTGTATCCGACAGCGACCAGCGCGTAGATCGCCCCCCACGAAAAGCCGTCGATCGTCAACTGCCAGAAGCCGCTTCGCAAATTCTCGAGGTTGAAGTTGATATTCGCGGCTAAGCAGGCGTACTGGTCGACGCACTCGTGAATCATCCGGCGGCGGGCTCCTCGGCAGGTGATGTGAAGCGAAACGCGCCCGAGCCTTCAGGTCTCGGACGCGCCTCGCCGCAGGATTACTGAACCTTGAAGATCCAGATCAAATTGGTGGTGAGCTCACCGGTGGGGGTCCACTGGTACTTGCGTGCCACCCCCTGGCCGTTGTAGTTCTTGACGAAGTCGAGCAACGCGGGCCGCGTGATGGCGCCCGAGTCGATGCCCTTCACCAGAATCGTGCCGAGGTCGTAGCCCTCGGCGCTGTAGGTGCCTGCCTCGGCGTTGAACTTCTTCTGGTACTCCTCGGCGAACGGTCCCGTCGCAGGGCCGCACGGGCAGGACAGGATCGCGTCCTTGGCCGCTTCACCGGCCTGGCTGACGAACTGCGGGTCCTTGGTGCCGTCGGCGCTGACGAAGGTGCCCTCGAAGCCACCGTCCTTGAGCTGCTGGACGAGCGGAGCCGCCTCCGAGTAGTAGCCGCCGTAGAACACGGCCTTCGGGTTGACGCCCTTGACCTGCGTCACCGCGGCCGAGAAGTCCTTGTCGCCCTTCTTCACCGAGATGTTGCAGCCCGAATCGGCCGTCGCACCCAGCGTGTCGCGCACGGCCGTCGCCAGACCCAGCCCGTAGTCCGTGCTGTCGTCGATGACGCAGATCTTCTCGAACTTCAACCCGTTCTTCAGGTAGTTGGCGACCGACGGGCCTTGCACCGCGT
The DNA here is from genome assembly GCA_963758825.1 of uncultured Actinomycetota bacterium. Lineage (GTDB taxonomy): Bacteria > Actinomycetota > Actinomycetes > Mycobacteriales > Mycobacteriaceae > Mycobacterium. Next base: position 133,963 of record CAVWWV010000004.1, read on the forward strand.
CGTTGGCCAGGCCGCGGAAGAACGTCTTCCAGCCGTTCTCGCTCAGGGTCGGGTTGGTCGCCGACGCCGTCACGGCGACAAGGCCGGCCTGGTTGAAGACGCCGCCGGTGGCCTTCGTCTCACCCGAAAACGCCGGTCCGACAAGACCAATCGTGTACTGGTCGTCGACGATCTGCGGTGCGATCGCGGTCGCCTTCTGCGGATCGCCCTCGGTGTCGAAAGGCTTCAGTTGAATCTGGCATCCGGGATTGGCGGCATTGTGCTTGTCGATCGCCAACTGCACGCCGTTCTTGATGTTGATGCCGAGCGCCGCGTCAGGGCCGTTGAGCGCTCCTGCCATGGCAATCGACACCGGCGGGCAGTTGGCCTTGCCGTCACCAGCCGGATCGGCGGGTGCAGCCCCCTCCGCCGCCTTGACTTCGGCGCCCTTGTCATCGATCTGCACCTGTTCGACGATCTTCAGCTTCGTCTGCGACGACTCTTCTTCGGGCTTGGACTGCTGACAGGCAGCCATGCTGAGGACCACCAGTCCTGCGCTACCGAACGCAACTGCGCTCCGTGTCACGCGACCGCGCACGTTTCACCTCCGACTCGATGTTTCATCGGCATCGACGATCCGGCCGGTGATTCGGCCAGGGCGCTGACGCTTCGGGGTAGAACATAGCCAACACACGGCCGTGGTGCGCGTTTTCGGTGTATTGCTAGGCCGACGGCGCGGCGTCCTCCGGTTCGTCGAGCGTCTCCAGCACAACCTCGGCGACTCGCCTCATGGTCGTACGCCGATCCATCGCCGCCCGCTGAATCCACTTGAACGCCTCGGGTTCGGACATCTGATGCTTGGTCTGGAGCAAACCCTTGGCCCGCTCTACGAGCTTGCGCGTCTCCAGCCTGTCCGACAGCGTCGCGACTTCCTGCTCCAATGCGGCGATCTCACTGAATCGGCTGACCGCCACCTCGATCGCCGGAATCAGGTCGGTGATGGAGAACGGCTTGACGAGATATGCCATCGCGCCCGCATCGCGGGCCCTCTCGACCAACTCGCGCTGGCTGAAGGCCGTCAGCACGACGATCGGGGCGATCCGCTTGGCGGCGATCTCGGACGCCGCGTCGATGCCGTCGCGCCGTGGCATCTTGACGTCCATGATCACCAGGTCCGGCTTGAGGCTTTCGGCCAACTCGACGGCTTCCTGCCCGTCACCGGCCTCGCCGACCACCTCGTAGCCCTCCTCGCGCAGCATCTCTGCCAAGTCGAGCCGGATGAGCGCTTCGTCCTCTGCGATGACGACGCGATGCGGCTTGGCACCGTCCGTCGTTGAGCCGGTCATGGCTGCCATTGTGGCGGTCGCGGCCGCAATCAGCGACCTCGGGGGATCCTCTATGGTGGTAGGCCGCGCCCTCGTATCCCAACTGGCAGAGGAAACGGATTCAAAACCCGTACAGTGTGAGTTCGAATCTCACCGAGGGCACTCCAGGTACGGAGTCATTAGCGCAGGTAGACGGCTTTTCCGCGTTTACTACAGCGCCGCATCACCCCCTCGTGCCCACATTTTGCCCACAGTTTCAGATAACTTGTCGGCAACTGCAGTGAGGTCATCGTCGAAAAGATCGGCGTAAACGTCGAGCGTCATTGCCGCATGGCGTGCCCCAACATCTGTTGCACCACCTTCGGATTCCCGCCCGCAGAGATCGCCAACGACGCCGCCGTATGGCGGAGAGCATGTGCTGTCACGCGCGGGAACGCCTTGTCGGACTTCTGGCAGCGTTCGACGGCGCCCGCCAGCCACGACTTAACGGCGCCCGCCAGCCACGACTTAATTGTCGGCGGAGCGAGATAGCCGCCGTCAGGCGCGGGCCATATCAGCTCGTCGCGGTCCTTGCCTTCGCTTCTCTAGCTTGGCGTCCAGTTCACGCACGAACGGCTTCAGTGAGCGCCGTCAGTCCTTCGGCGACGAGCGGCCACCATGTGGACTGCCGGCTAGGGCGACGGCAGCGTGCGCCGCCGCCCCAGCGACTACGTCACTCAGGGCGCAGTCTGAAGAAGATGGTTAAGGGCTAAAGCGAATTTCAGGTCCCGCGTATTTCCATTTTGAATCTGCTTGTTCAAATGTGCCTGTACGGCTTTCCCGACACCTGAATTCATTATGCCTCCGATTATCCGCTTGTCGATTTCCTGGTGGTGGGCGACAACCTGGTTATTGGCCGGCGTGGCGAATGCGGTGCCGGCGGGCGCGCCGACGGCTAGCAGTGCGCCCGATGCAAGCACGCCGCCGATCACTGTCCGCGCCCGCAGCGAGTGGGAGATCGCACGATGTTTACCCATGACGTTTCCTTTCCTGTTGACGCCGGCGAACGGCCGCCGTCATATTGCTATTAATTAACCGCAACGTAAACGTAAATCCGAGATCACCGAAACGAGTGGGTTTTCGGCAAACTCTTCTAAAAGTGTGGCTGCTGAGGCGAATGTTGCTGGAGTAGCATTCTGCGATGGTCTTTCGACCCGCGTCCTTCGCCAGCCGCAGCGAGAACCGCGAGCCTAGCTAACCAGCGGGCCCAACCACCGCTGGTCGGTCTGTGCCGGGTGATTGAGCTTGCGTCCTCGGGGACCGCCTGGACTCTCGCGGGTATCAAGAGGCCGAACCCATTTAGAACAGTGTTATTTAGTTCTTGACCTAGCACTCGCAGCGACCGCGCTCCGCCTACACGTCGGAACCCCAAAGGTGTAGTACTCGTACTTTCTTCGGCCCTCCCCGCGCGCCTCCCATGTCACCGTCGGAGCGCGTCGCCTAAGAACGCGCGTTTCGCGGGATGGGATCTCGAAGTCGGTCTTTAAGGTCGTGCTCGGCGGGATCCCAAACCTTGTTTTGTAGATTCCGCTGAAGCGGGCCGTGGTGGCTGAACTGCCATCTGCGCGCGATCGCGCCGACAGTGTCATTGGACGGGTCTGCGGCCTGCAATTCTCAGTTGGCTGTGGACATGGCTAGCTGCCTCTCTGGGTTGCCAGCTTGCCGATTGCGTCAGGTCATATTGAGGTCATGCGAACCCGATTTTGACCGTAAAACCGCAGTTAGAACATGGTGCGCGATACTGGGATTGAACCTGTCTTCAAAGCAGACTCTCGCTATGCCATTTTAGGATGCGGCGGACCCCTTGGCCTACTGGACGGTCAGCGATCCATGCATGCTGGCGTGGTACTTACAGTGGATCGGGTAGGTGCCGGGCGTCGTCGGAGCGGTGAAAGACTGTTTGCCGCCGCCCCCAGATATCCGGATGTCGAACAGGTTGTTTTCGTCGGCGGTGACGGTGTGGTTTGTTTCGTCCTTATTGATGATGGTCAGCTGCTGACCGGGTCGGACAGATGGGGGCGCGGTGAACGCCATGTTCGAAATTAGAATCTCGCCGCTGGCGGCTTCGGCGGCGGGTGAACTTGGCGCCGGCGGCGGCATCTCTGTCATTGGGGACAGCCCGTTTGGGCTTGCGGGAGCAGAAGAGGGCGGCGACTCGTTGGTTCCGCCGCACGCGATCAGCACCGCGACGGAAAGCAGAAGTGACGACATCAGGTTCACGATGCGCATCATGTTGTGGCTCTCCCCCTGGGTAAACAAGCGTTGTTAACTTCGATTTGTCCGACAGATTTACTTTAACCAGCTCGTCTTACAACCCGACCGAATTTCCTATGCAGACATTGAATCGTGCAGCTCAGCAGCTGGCAGCGACGGTCCTTCTCGCCGTGTAAGAGCCGACAAGGGTGTAGTACTCGCGCATTCTTTGGCGCAGAAGAGTCTCCCCACCTGTCGGAAGTTAGGTGGCGGGCCGACGGGGACACTTCGAATGCTGAAGGACATGCCGGAGTCCTGCCCTCACTCTGCCCACAAATTGCCCACAGTTACAGATAACTTGCGTGAACTACCGTGATGTCTTTCCGCAGCTAAAGCGGGTTCCAATCCGCTGATCAGACCCCGAAATAGAGTTCGAATCTCACCGAGGGCACCGCTAACTGCGGCTACAGCACGATGCGTGTGGGTACCGGCGCTAGCAGCGCCTTCTGCAGGCCGACGGCCTGGCGATAGCCGGCAAATGCACCCAGGAGCGTGAAGCCCGCGATACCCGCGACGCCGGGCAGTGCCGCCGCGAGAATGTCCATGTTGGTCGCGGACCTCAAATACTCCGAGTAACCGACCCTGAAGGTGTCCGGGATCTTCGTCGGCGGTCGAAGGGAGTCACCAGGCGCGAGCGGGCTACCCGGGCTGGGTGCACTGGTGGACGGGATCACTGGAACGGCTTGCGGTGCGGGCGGCCCGATGGCCGGTGCGGAGGGCAGGGGCAGCAACCCGCCTGCCAGCGGAACGGCAGCAGGCGGCGGCGTCACCGACGGAGCGGGCGCAGCGGGAACAGCGTCTACCAGGGGCGAGCCCATCATCGTCGGGGCCGCATACGCCGCTGGAACGATGGCCGGGGCCGCCGCTGTTTCCTCAGCAGGCGAGGCGACAGGACCCTTTGACCGGATCACGACGCTGCGGGTGCTCGGCGCGGTCGAAACGGTGCTCACGCGGGACTGGCCGTTGACGCTCTTCGCCTTCCCGCCACCGCCCAATACGTCGACGCCGAGGACGTCGACTCCCCCGCCCCGCCGCCGATGCCGGCAAGATCTGCGTTCGCGACCGCCGTGCCCGACGAGCGACGGGCCGACGACAAATGCGCCACAGGCGATCGCGCATCCGATCGCGCTTCGTGTCAGCGAACCATTCATGCTTGTCGCTCCCACCCAAAGTGACAGACCCCGAATGACCTAGAGACGTACCCGCATCGCGGTGGAATCAAACTACCCGCTCAGAGCAGAAAGCTCGTCGGTACCGGAGCCAGCAACGCCCGCTGAAGGGATTTCGCCTGGCGGTAACCCGCGTACGCACCAACGAGGGTGAACCCGGCAATCCCCGCGACGCCGGGGAGCGCCGCCGCGACGAGGTCGGTGGTGGTCGCAGACCGCAGGTACTCCGCATACCCGACCCGGTACGAGTCGGGTATCGGCGCAGCACTTGAATTACTCGGCGCCAGTGGGTCTTTCGCTTGTGGCGCCGCCTGCGAAGGCGCGGGCGGCGCCTCAGGCGCCGGCCGACCCTCCGGCTGCGGTGCGACCGGAGGCGGCGCGGCCAGCGGGACGGCGGCGGACGTCTGCGGAATGGCACGCGGCACAGACCGCGGCGCGGCCGTGCCCGCCGAGCGCGCTGATGTTGTCCCCCGGATGACGATATTGCGGGTAATCGGGGCAGAAGGCACAGACGGCAGGTTCGATGACCGGCCTACCGGGCTGACGCGCGACACCGCGCCGCCGCCTCCGCCCCGGCTCGCACTCTGCGGGCTTGCGCTCTGCAGGCTCGCACTCTTCGGGACGCCGCCAGCGGCGACCAAGCCTGCGGCCTGAGGTCCGCTACCGAACGTCGACACCGGCGGGCCGGCATCGGCCGTCGTCACGCCGACGGTGCGAGCCGCCTGCCCGCTGGGAGGCGCCTCGGAGCCGGGCCGAGGGTGGTGAAGATCGGATTTGTCGTCGTCGCCGCCGAACAGGTCCAGGAGGTCCGGGCCGATGCCGAGAATGGCGTGCGACTGCGCAATGCCCACCACACCCGGACCGCAGACCATCGCCCCACAGGCAAACGCACACCCGATTGCCGCGCTACGAATCCAAACCCGGTCCACGCTTCGTCCCCCACGATCAGTGAACAGCAGGCTTAAACCTTACAACGTCGCACTAAATTGTCGCCTCCGTCACGGGCTCGGCAGCGGTGCCCTCCCCTCGGCTCCTGCGGTCCCATTCCGCCATCACTTCGGTTGCGGTCGGCTTACTGAGCAAACTGCCGACGACGAAGACCAGCAGGCCGGACGCCAGCCCGACATAGATGGGCTCATTGGCGAAGATGTCGCCGACGGCGATCATGGTTGCCAGTGTGGCGACGGTGCCGACCGCCATCGCCGCGATCGCGCCGACGTTGGTGCCGCGCCGCCACAGCAGCCCGCCGAGGATCGGGATCAGCAGGCCGCCGACAAGGATGTCGTAGGCCACGGTCAGCGCCGCGACGACGTCTTGCAGTAGGCACGCGATGACAATCATCACGACTCCGAAGACGGCGACATAGATCCTGTTGCTGCGGATGTGGTCGTGTTCGCTTCCCGCTTCGATGTCGCGCTTGCGCAGCCGGGCGACGATGTCCTGGCTGAAGACCGTCGCCGTTGCGATCAGCGCTCCGCTCGAAGTGGACATCACCGCGGCAAGTGCGGCCGCGAGCACCAGGCCGGCCAGGATAGGCGGCAACTGCATCTCGACGAACTCTGCGAACGCGTCGTCGCGCGCCTCCAACGCGGGCAGCAGAACCTTGGCCGCCATCCCGATCACCGCACCGGCAACCGCATACAGCAGGCAGTACACGCCGGCCGCGGTACCCGCCCAGCGGGCAACGCCGGGACTGCGTGCGGTGAACACCCGCTGCCAGATGTCCTGGCCGATGAGGAGTCCGAAGGTGTAGATGACGAAATACGTCAGGATCGTCTGGCCGCCGATCGCGGTGAAGGACGTCGCGTCGGCCGGCAGCTTGTCGGCCAGCCCGCCGATTCCGCCTGTCTTGTACAGCGCGACCGGCAGCAGGATGAAGAAGATGCCGATGGTCTTGATGACGAACTGGACGAAGTCGGTCAGCGTGATCGACCACATTCCGCCGAGGACCGAGTAGACGACCACCACGCTGCCACCCAGGACGATGGCGAGCACCCTGCCGATATCGAACAACGCGCTGAAAATGGTCGCGTAGGCGATGGTCGAGGTGACCGACAGCATCAACGTATAGCCGAACATGACCGCACCGGACAGCACCGAAGATCCTGGGCCGTAACGAAGTTCGAGCATCTGGCTGACGGTGTACACGCGCAGTCGCTGTATCCGGCCTGCAAACAGCAGGCTCAGCAGGAGAATGCCGGTGCCGATCGCGAACACCAACCACATGCCCGAGATGCCGTACTCGTAACCCAGACCGACGCCGCCGATGGTGGACGCACCGCCCAGCACGATGGCGGCCATCGTGCCGGAGTAGAGCATCGGACCGAGTCGCCGGCCGGCAACCAGGAAGTCGGATTGCGTTGTGGCCCTGCGTTTACCCCAGAACCCGAATGCGATCATGCCAACGAGATAGATGACGACGACGGCGATATCCATGAGGTGGTCCTTTCAGCGGATGTCGAAGTGAATGAGGGTCGGGCCGTCGGCATCGAGTGCGGAGCCGACAAGCTCGGTCAGGTCTGCGGTCGAGGTGGTTCGGGCGCCGTTGGCGCCCATCGCGATGGCCAGTGCCGCCAGGTCCGGCGTGCGCAGCTGGACTCCGATCGGCGGGATCCCGCGGGCCGCCTCTTGATCCTGGATCTCCCGGTAGCCGCCGCTGTCCACGACGATGACCGGTACGGAAAGTCCTTGTTCCACAAGCGTTGTCAATTCTTGCACCGAGAACATCAATGCCCCGTCACCGAGTAGGACGGCGACCGGTGCGTCCGGTCGGCCGATCGCTGCGCCGAGTCCGGCGGGAAGTCCGTAACCGAGGGTGGCGAACCCCGGGCAGTAGCAGAACCGCCGCGGCGCGGGCAGGTCGAAGTAGTGCACGGAGCCGAAATAGGTGACCTGTGAGCTGTCGCCGGCCAGCGCGGCATCGGCGGGGAGCGCGGCGCGGACCGCGGCGTTGATCTCGGCGTACGGGCCCGCATCGACGGCGGCCTCGTCACGGCAGGCGGTGCGCAGGTCCGCCGCACGCTGCTCTCCCCCAGCCGGCTTCGCGGGCAGCGCCGCGAGCAGCGCGGTCAACGTGGTGGCGGCGTCACCGAGCAGCGCATGGTCTGCCGGGCAGTTCTTGTCCAGTTGGGCCGGGTCGATATCGCATCGGATGACGGCCCTCCCGCGAATGTGGCCCTCCCACAGGTCGGAGTCGCCGAGCTCAGTGCCGATCACCAGAAGCGCGTCGCTGTCGGCTGCGGCCTTCTGCAACACCCGAAGCCGTATCGATGCGCCGACCGACAACGGGTGCGCCTCGTCGACCGTGCCCTTGCCGTTGACCGTGGTGGCGACCGGCGCGCCCACCGCCTCGGCGAGGGCCGTCAATTCGGCCTGTGCATCGACGGCGCCGCCGCCGGCGATGATGAGCGGCGACTCGGCGGAGGCGAGGAGATCGGCGGCGCGGCGCACGGCGTCGCGGTCGGCTGTCGGCGGGGCGACCGCCGCCTCGACCCGCGGCCCGCCGGCCCAGGCCTGCTCGAGCACGTCGACCGGAATCTCGATGTGGACCGGACGGGGCCGTCGTCCGGTGAACCCGCTGAACGCATCGGTCACCGCGGACGCCGCTTCGTCGGCGGTGTGCACCCGACGGCTCCATGACACCAGCTGATCCATTGCGCCGCTGGCATTCTTGGCCTCGTGCAGCTGGCCAAGGTCGCGCCCCTCGGTACCCGTCGGCATGCCGGAGGACAGCAGCAGCACCGGCTGGGACTCGGCATAGGCGGTTGCGGCCGCCGTCATCGCGTTCGTCAGGCCGGGCCCGCTGGTGGTGACCACGACGCCGGGCCGCCCGCTCACGCGCGCGTAAGCCTCCGCCGCATAGCCTGCGCCCTGCTCGTGACGTGGCGTGATGGCGCGGACGCCGTGCCCGCCGAAGTGCCGGTACAGCTCCAAGTTGTGAGTGCCGGGGATACCGAAGATGGTGTCCACACCGTGTGCGGCAAGGGTTTCGACGACGGCTGCACCGCCGTTGCGGTGGTCGGTCATGAACCCGCCGCCAACACGGACAGCAGTTCGTATGCGACGTGCGCCGCCGCTATCCCGGTGATCTCGGCGTGGTCGTAGGCCGGTGCGACCTCGACGATGTCGGCTCCGACCACGTTGACACCGACCAGGTTTCGCAGGCAGTGCAGCAATTCACGGCTGGTCATGCCGCCGGCCTCAGGGGTCCCGGTGCCGGGCGCATGCGCGGGATCGAGCACGTCGATGTCGACGGAAACGTACACGGGTGCCTCACCGAGGCGGGCGCGCATGCGCTCGATGACGGTGGCAAGTCCGTCGATCTGAAAGTCGTCGGAGCCGATGACCTGGAAGCCGAGCACACGGTCGTCGGAGAGGTCGCTCGGCGCGTACAACGGGCCGCGGATGCCGACGTGCAGGCAGTGTTCCGGGTCTAGCAGTCCCTCTTCGCTCGCCCTGCGGAACGGGGTGCCGTGGGTGAAAGGCGCGCCGAAGTAGGTGTCCCAGGTGTCCAGATGAGCGTCGAAGTGCAGCACCGATATCGGACCGTGGTCACGGTGCAGAGACCGCAACAGCGGTAGTGCGATGGTGTGGTCCCCGCCGAGGGTGATCAGCTTGGTGCCGCCGTCCCGCAGTTCGTCGGAGGCCCGTTCGATGGTGGTGATCGCTTCCGCGATATCGAACGGGTTCACGGCGATGTCCCCAGCGTCTGCGACCTGGTGCACCGCGAAGGGTTCGACATCGAGGCGAGGGTGGTATGTGCGCAGCAGCTTGGATGCCGCGCGAATGTGTTGAGGTCCGAACCGCGCACCCGGCCGGTACGAGACGCCGGAGTCGAACGGGATACCGACCACGGCGACGTCGGTGTGGGTCACCTGATCGATCCGCGGCAGACGCGCGAAAGTGGGCGGACCGGCGTAGCGCGGCACTTTGGTGGCATCAACGGGACCGAGCGGCTGTTGTGACGACGTCATGACCATGACGATTCCTGAGACGACGGTCACACCGTTATCGACGATATGTAGAAATCACGGGCTCACAGTTGGACAATATGTCCATGCCGACGGTCGCGGAGCTGCTTGACGACGCATCCCTTGGCCTCGAGCTGGTGGCAGGCCCCCGCGGCACCGAAGGGGAGATCGAGGCGGCAGCGGTGTCCGAGCTGACTCATCCCGGACCATGGCTGCAGGGCGGCGAGCTGCTGCTGACAATCGGGCTGCTCCTGCCACGCACCATCGACGGCTGCCGGGCGTATGTCGGCGAGCTTCACGACGCCGGCGTGCGGGCGGTCGGTCTCGGGCTGGGCACCGAACTTCCCCATCAGCGGGCACCGGACCGGCTCATCGCGGCCGCCGAGGGGCACGGAATGCCGCTGCTGACCGTGCCCGACGGGGTGCCCTTCATCGCGGTCACCAAGGCGGTTTTCGCGTTTCGGGCCCGTGCAGAACGCCAGGTCTTGGAACGGACACTGCACACGCAGCGGGCGCTCACTGCCGCCGCGGTCAGCCCGGGTGGCCTGCTGGGGATCCTCAACGCGCACCGCGAGGCGACGGGCCGGTCGGGTGTCATCGTCGATCAGCTGGGCCGGGTGCTGGCGCAAACCGACGCTGACGGCGGTCGTCTTGTCGAGCGGATGTCGAGCCTGCTCGCGTCGGTGCGGGACCACGGTCTGACGGCTGCGGCCGCCGACATCGGCGAGGGCCGACGGCGCGAGTTGCATGCACTGGGCGCCCAGCGGCTGCGGGCGTGGTTGCTGATCGACGGTCCGGTGGAAGTGCCTGCGGCCGAACAGATCACCGGTGACCTGGTATCGCTGTTGTCCTTGGAGCTGGAGCGCCGGCACGGCCTCAACAGCGCACAGCGACGCGAACGGTCGCAAGTGTTCGACCGGCTGGCGAGGGGCACGGTGGACGACGCGACAGCGGCCCGCTGGCTGGCATCGCTCGGCTTGAAGGACGCCGATCAACGGGCCGCCGCGATCGCCGCGCCCGACGACGCGGAGGATCTCGCCGCGGACCTACTGACCACACTGCGTGACGCGCTGGTCCGGGTGGTCGGCACCGTCGTCGAAGTCACGGTCCCGCTCGCGACCGATCTGGCCGCCGCGCTGGCGACGCTGGCTCCGGACAGGCCGGCCGGGATCGGCATCGGGGTCCGGCCCGGCGCCGTTGCGGTGTCGCTGCGGCAAGCCCGCTCGGCTTTGCCTGCGAGCCGGCTGCAGGGTCGGCATCTGCACGCAGAAGAAATTGCCAGCAGCCGGATGTTGTTCGGCGCCGTCGGCCTCGAATCGCTGCAGGCCTACACCGACGCGGTACTCGGGGCGCTCGACGCCAGTGACCGGGCCACCGAACTGCTGCGCGGGCTCACCGCGTTTCTCGAGCACAACGGGCACTGGGCGGCGGCGGCGAACGCCCTGCGGGTGCACAGGCACACCATGCGGAACCGAGTCGAGGCGGTCGAGCGGCTGACCGGCAGACGAATGGATTCGGCGCAGGACCGTCACGAGCTGTGGCTTGCGCTGCGCGCGCGCGAGATCGGCAGGCTTTCTGCGGACCCAGCGAAGTAGGCTCTCCCCATGACGCGCAGGGCGCGATCGGTGTGTATGCCCGAGCTGGCGATCGCGAACGCGGTTCCGGCCCGCACTCGGCACTACGCCGAGAGCGTGGCCAGTCGCTTCCGGGTCCTCAAGGTCGCGGCCTGGATCGGCGCAGTGATCAGCGTGGCCTTCGGAATCTTCCAACTGACGGTCGGAGGCCCGCTGTGGTGGATCGGGCTGCTCAACCTGGTGTTCGGTGCGGTCTTCGTCGCGGTTCCGCTGCTGTACCGGTTCGGCGAGCTGATCGCGCCGCTGACATTCTTCGTGTTCGCCTACATTTCCGTCGGCTACATCTGCTACTCGATCGGCACGAATTCCGGTCTCCAGTTCTACTTTCTGGTCGCGGCGACGCTGGTGCTCCTCGTGTTCGGGATCGAGCGCATCGTTCTGGCGTCGACGATCGTGGCCTTCGGTGCGGCCGGATCGATCGCCCTCCAGATCTTCGTCCCCGACGACAGGAATCTCGGCCCGCCGTGGATGCTCACCGTCGGTTTCATCAGTTCCGTCATCGGCTCGGCGGTGATGGTGGTGGCAACCGTTTGGTATGCGATGCGCGAGATCGACCGCGCCGAAAAGGCAATGGAGGCCGAGTACCAGCGATCGGAGTCGCTGCTGGCGAACATCCTGCCCGCGTCCATCGCGAGCCGGCTAAAGGATCCGGCGCGCAACATCATCGCCGACAAGTACGACGACGCGTCGATCCTGTTCGCCGACATCGCTGGATACACCAAGAGGGCCAGCGATACGACACCCACCGAACTGGTCCGTTTCCTTGACACCCTCTACACCGATCTCGACGCCCTGGTAGACCGGCACGGGCTGGAGAAGATCAAGACCAGCGGCGACTCGTACATGGTGGTTAGCGGGGTGCCGACACCCCGGCCCGACCATGTGCACGCCATCGCCTGCCTGGCCCTGGATATCACCGAAGCGGTCGCCGGTCTGACGGACCCGCAGGGCCGGGCCGTGCCCTTGCGCATCGGTCTGGCGTCCGGGCCCGTGGTCGCCGGAGTCGTCGGGGCCCGCAAGTTCTTCTATGACGTCTGGGGCGACGCGGTGAACGTCGCATCGCGGATGGAGTCCACCGACGTCGAGGGTCGGATCCAGGTGCCTCAGGCGATGTACGAGCGGCTCAAGGACGGCTACGTACTCGAGGAACGCGGCGACGTCGACATCAAGGGCAAGGGCCTGATACATACCTGGTATCTGGTCGGCAGGCGCAACGGCTGACGGGTCGCACGCCGCCGAACTCGAGGCGGTCAGTCCCTGGACGACAGCTCATTCGGTTTGAGCCGCTGCGCAATCGCGCCAAGCCGCCACAGCGTTTCGCGGTTGCGCGGCCACGCCGCGAGGTCACCCAGTTTGCTTGGCACGAGGGCGCCCACCCCGGTGACCGGGTACTCCTCCATCGTCACTCGGCAGCCCTCGGGAATGTCGCTGAGCCGCAAGATGACTCGGGCAGCACCGAACTGGCCTTTGGCGTGCAGCACCAGCTTCTCCAGCGGCACGCTCTCCTCGACGATGGTCTCGTCGTCGATCACCAGCGGCCAGACGCCGATAGAATGCCGGATCGTGGAGCCCTGTGCGGGCCAGTTCGGGTCCACCGCCCGCATTCGACTGTTACCGACTACCCACTGGGAGTAGGTCCAGCCGTCGGCGATCACGTCCCACACCTGCTGACGGGACGCGCGAATATCTCTGGTGACTGTCACGCGCGTGGAGTACCCGCTTCGCCGGTGCCTAGACCTTGCGGTTCTCCGACTTGATCAGCCAGGCGAGCTTCTCCAGGCCGTCGATCAGCTGGTGCAGGATGTCCGCCGTGCTGGGATCTTCCGCATCGACCTCGTCGTGCACGCCACGCAGGGTCTCGACTACCGCGTAGGTGCGCGCGGTGATCAGGTCGACGACGTCGGCGGTGCCGTGCTCGTATGCCGGGAACTGCGGAAGTGACGTGCCCGCCGCCACGGTGTCGGAGCGACCGTCGGGGATGACGTCGAGCGCGCGCATCCGCTCGGCGACCGTATCGCTGGCCTCGCGCGCGAAGTCCACGAGTTCATCAAGCTGCAGGTGAAGGTCGCGGAAGTTCGTGCCGACCACATTCCAGTGCGCCTGCTTGCCCTGAAGGTGAAGCTCGATGAGGTCCACCAGGACGCGCTGCAGATTGCCGCTGAGCTGGGGGGATGCGTGGAAGTTGCGAATATCTGTTTCGGTTCGTCGTGTGCCCATGCACGGTCCAACGAGCAGTAATCTGGAATGACTCCAGATAATGCTATGAGTGGCGTCACACTTCCTGCTGATCCTGCGCAGCGAGCAACCGGGCGTATCCGGCGCCCATTCCCAGTAGGACCAGGCCGACGACGATGAACACCGCAACGCGGAACATCCCGTCCAGCGTGCCGAGGTCGAACAGGAACAGCTTCGCCATCGACCCCGCGACCAGCGCCAGCCCACCGGCGAGCGGCAACGACCGGTCGTCTCGTGGCTGCCGCGCCGCGTACACGAACAAGGCGGCGGCCATGGCGATCCAGCAGATGGTGGCGGCCATGTGGCCCGCGAAGAATCCACCGCTCTCGCCGCCTGCCAGCACGCCGGCCGTGACGGTGAACGTGGTGATCGAGTAGACGACCACGACCGCCAGGCCGGCCAGCAGCACCCGGACCGCATCGGTGTCGAGCACCGCGCGGCCGACCCACGACCAGACGACCGCGACGACGGCCGCGATGAGCAGGATGCTGGAAGCCAATATGGCCACCGAATCCGGCGTCGACAACTGCGTGGCGCGGACCAGCAACGTGGGTGGCGCGTAGCTGAGGTAGAGAAGGCCGCCGATGACAGCCGAACCCGACTGCCACCGCCCGCGCGACGGCGTCGCGTCGGCCCGCAACGGCGATCACCACGGCCATCGCCAACAGCACCGGCGTGGCGATTTCGCCGTCGAAGGCGACCGTGACGGCGATCAGAGCCGACACCGCCGATGTCGCCGACCAGATCCGGCGGACCGTCGTCGAGACGCCGGGCAAGCCGGTCCCCGACCAGCGCGACCGCCAGGAGCGCCGCGGCCAGTCCGGCCGCCATCAGCGCGGCGACCGTCGACGGCAGCGCCACCGACGCGCACAACACCGGGAACACGCCCGCGACGGTCAGCAGCGCCATCGCGACCTTGTTACCGGTCGACGGCAGCAGCACCAGTGCGCCCGCCACGGCGAGCACGGCGGCGATCGCGCAGCCGCCTGCCAACCAGGCGCCGTTGGTGTCGCCGACGCGGGCCGCGACCAATGCGATCAACAGCGGCAACGTCGGCGCCGCGATCCGCGCCGCGTGCAGCCAGACCCAGTCCTTCCCGAGCTGAGGAAGCAGCGAAGCGGCCGAGATGGCGAGCATGAACGCGATCAACAGCATCGTGATGCCGTCGGCGACGATCGGGGCGAGGACGATCAGCGGCGCCAGCACGAGCAGGCCGAGGTGCTGGCTGTCCCAACGCCTGGCCAGGATGAGGCCACCGCCACCGATCACCGCAGCGAGCACCAGTCCGAAGGGTGCGGACACCCAGTGGTAGATCGTCGTGATCGCGATGACGTCCATGTACGCCGCGGCGACACCCGTTGCGGCGAGGGCGATGGCACCGATACGTCCGCCGGGGCGCGAGTTCAAGCGGGCCGCGACGACGACGAGCGCCCCGGCGAGCACTGCGCCTGCGCCGACGCGGATTTCGGGACGCAGGATGCCGGCCTGCGCTGCGAGTACGAGCAGCAGGACGACGCCGATGAGTGTGACTGCGACGCCTGCGACGGCGAGAACCTTGCCGATCCAATTCGAGTCGCGCGGTGGCCGGGGCGCTCTCGGCGGGCCGGCGGTGGCGTCATCCGCGGCGGCGGGGCCATGGGAGGCGGGGGCGGCGGAGGAGGTGGTGGCGCGTACACAGCGGCGGGCGGCAATAGGGCTGATGGGGCTGCGGAACGTACATGGGAGGCGGCACCGGATGCGGTGCGGGTTGTGGCACGTTTGGGCGTTGGCTCAGCAGGCGGTCCAGCTCGGTCAGGTCGGCCGAAACCTTCGCGAACTGCGCGGACATCGAGGCGAAGTTCGCCGAGAGCCGGGAAACGACGGCGTCATGCGGTGCGGTCATTGCGCCATCGTCGCAACGGACGGATGCCCGGCGGATGAGTAGGACTACCCGAATCCGCCTATTCGTCCAGCCCGTGTTCGATGGCGTAGCGCGCCAACTCGACGCGGTTGGCGACCTGCAGCTTGCGGAACGTCGCCTGAACGTGGTTTTCGACGGTGCGGTGACTGAGCGACAGGCGCGCGGCAATCTGCTTGGCGGTCAAGCCCTTGGCGACGTGGCGCAGGATCTCGGTTTCGCGCTCGGTCAGGCTCGGCGCCGAACTCGAGTCGGGTCCCTGTGCGATTCGCCGGTACTCCCCGAGCACCAACCCGGCCAGGCCGGGGGTGAACACCGCCCGGCCCTCCGCCGTCGCCCGTACGGCGTCACCGAGTTCCGTCTTCGAAGCGCTCTTGACCAGATACCCGGTTGCGCCTGCCTTCACAGCCTCCAATACGTCCTCACGCTCATCGGAGGCCGAGAGCACCAGGATTCTCGACCCCGGCGACACGGTCAGTACCTCCGCGGTCGCCTGCGCGCCGTCGCCGTCGGCCAGCCGCATGTCCATCACCACGACGTTCGGCTGCACGGCCTGCGCCCGCCTGCGCGCCGACCCCACACCGTCGGCGGTGGCGACCACGTTGAAGCCGTCCTCGGCGAGATCGCGAGCAACCGCGTCGCGCCAGATCGGATGGTCGTCGACCACCATCACCGTCGGGGTATCGTCAGTTCCCATTCCGTCCCGCATCCCGGCCCGGTGTTCAACTTGGCGCTGCCACCCAACCAATCCATCCGCCCCACAATCGATTTGGCGATTCCGAACCGACCTTCATCGACAGCCTCGGAGAGCCGACCGTCCGAGATCCCGACACCGTCGTCGCGGATGCTCACCGTGACGGTATCGCCGAGATCCTCCACAAGCACATACGCCCTGGCGTCGGGTCCCGCGTGGGCGGCGGCGTTGTCGAGCGCGTTGCCTGCGGCTGCCGCGAGTTCTTCGGCGACCGTTGCCTCCAGCAGCACCGGATCGGCAGGCACACTCACCGACACCCGGTCCGACGCCCGTTGACGAAGTAGGGCGCCGATATCGGTCAGCTCGCCGTTCCGCGGTTCGGCGTCCGCCGAGCTGACCAGACGGCGCAACGCGCGCTCCTGCTCCCCTGCCAGCTCCGCCAGTTGCGCTGTCTCACCGCCGATCTCGCGGCCACGGCGCGAGACCAGTGCAAGAACCTGAATGGCGCCGTCGTGCACCTGCCTGGACAGCCGTTCCCTTTCCTCGGTCCTCGCCGCCAACCGCGCGGCGCGTTCCAGGTCGGTATGGGCGCGCCGCGCCGTCTGTGCGGCCATGCCGACACCGAGACCCACCGCAAGCTCGATCACCACCGTCGCGTTACGGCCGAGGTCGTAGTTCAGTACACCCTTCGCCAACGTACTGGCGGCGACAATCACTACGCCGCTGAGCATCCCGTAGATCGGGCCGAGCAGGATGGCCGCAGATATCGTCGCATTGGTGGCCCACAGCGTGGTCGGCCAGGACTGGTTGTTCAGCGCCCACTGGTCGGACGCGACGAACTCGGTCGACAACATCAGCGCGACCACGATGGCGAGTTCGGCCAGCACCCAGGCGGGCCTGCGACCGAATCCGTTCAGGTAGGCGACCGCACAGGCGATGCTCCAGCCGATCAGGACCGCGAACAGCAGCCATCCGATCGCGGGTCGGTCCAGGTCGTCGGTGATGGCGATCTGAAAACCGAGCGCGTAGAGGCAACTGAGCAACCGGAACACCTGCGCCGCCCGCCACAGCGGGGTGACCGGGTCCGGTGTGCTTGCCGGCATCAGTGCTAGAGGACCTTGGACAGAAACGCCTTCGTGCGTTCGTGTTGCGGGTTGGCGAGCACATCGCGCGGGGGGCCGCTCTCCACGACGACCCCGCCATCCATGAAGACGAGTTGATTGGCGACTTCGCGGGCGAAGCCCATCTCGTGAGTGACCACCACCATCGTCATGCCCTCGGAGGCAAGCTTTTTCATCACCGCCAGGACTTCGCCGACGAGCTCTGGGTCGAGCGCCGAGGTGGGCTCGTCGAACAGCATCAGCTTCGGGTTCATCGCCAGAGCCCTGGCGATCGCGACGCGCTGCTGCTGGCCGCCGGACAGCTGCGCCGGATAGGCGTGCGCCTTGTCCGCCAGCCCGACTTGCTCCAGCAGATCCTTGCCCGCGCGCCACCGCTTCGGCCTTCTTGACGCCCTTGACATGGATGGGTGCCTCGATGACATTGCCCAACGCCGTGCGATGCGGGAAGAGGTTGAAGTGCTGGAACACCATGCCGATCTCGCGCCGCTGCTTGGCCGCCACCCGCGGTGAGATCTCGTAGAGCTTGGCACCGCCATCGCGGTAGCCGATCAGGTCGCCGTCGACATGCAGACGGCCCGCATTGACCACCTCCAGATGGTTGATGCAGCGCAGGAACGTCGATTTGCCCGAGCCGGACGGGCCGACCATGCACATCACCTCGCCCCTGCCGACCTCGAGCGTGATGCCCTTCAGCACGTGCAAGGCCCCGAAACTCTTGCAGACCTCTTCGGCCTTCACCATCGGGGTCACGCGCCCTCACCTCCTCCTCCTGGCGCTCCGGTTCCCTGCGCCTTGGCCAGCACCTCGAGTTGCTTGTTCGTCAGCTTGCGCGATGCGCCACGCGAGTAGTACCGCTCCAGGTAGTACTGGCCGACCATCAGGATGCTGGTGACCACCAGGTACCAGAACGCCGCCACCAAGCAGCAGCGGAACCGGCTCGAACTCGCGGGCGGCGATCTCGCGGGAGGTGATGCCGTACAGGTCGAGAGCGAACGGCACGGCGGTGACCAGCGATGTGGTCTTCAGCATGCTGATGACCTCATTGCCGGTCGGCGGGATGATCACCCGCATCGCCTGCGGAAGCACGGTGCGGCGCATCGCCATCCCCCACGACATGCCCAGTGCGGTCGACGCCTCGAGCTGGCCCTCCGGCACGGAACTGATTCCCGCGCGGATGATTTCGGCCATGTAGGCGGCCTCGTTGAGCGCCAGCCCGACGATCGCCAACAGGAACGGGATCGACAGCGCCTGCAGATTGAGAGTGAAAGAACGACGGCCCGAACGGCACCCCGAGCTGGATGTTCGCGTAGATCGTCGGGATCAGACCCCAGAACACCAGCTGCACGTACACCGGCGTGCCGCGGAAGATCCACAGATACACCCACGACACCGACTTGAAAACCGGGTTCGGCGACAGCCGCATCACCGCAAGCAGCACGCCGAGCGCGATCGCGAGCACCATCGAGTAGATGGTCAGCTGCAATGTGTTCAGCAGACCGACACTGAGCACCCGCTTGTTGAAGACGTACTCCCCGAAGACGTGCCATCGATACGCGTCGTTGGTGGCAGCGCCGTAGAGGAACAGGGCCAACAAGATGATGATGACGACCGCCGCCACCCACCGCCACGGATGACGCAGCGGTACAGCATCGATCGCGGCTGGGGTGGTGGCTGGCGGCGTGTCGACATCAGTCATTGTTGAATCCCTGAACCTAGTTGATCGCGCCGTTGATGACCGGCTTGTCGATCAGTCCCGCCTCGACACCCCAGTTGCTGGCGATCTCTTTGTACTTGCCGGTCTCGATCAGGTGCTCGAGCGCCTGCTTGAGCGACTGCGCAAGCGGCGAGCCCTTCTTCACCGGCCAGCCGTAGGGTGCCGCGTCAGCGATCTCGCCCGCGGCCTCCAGCTTGCCGTTGCTCTGCTTGATCGCATACGCGGTGACCGGCGAATCCGCCGACATGGCGTCGGCCTGCCCGAGCACCACGGCGTTGGTCGCGGCGTCCTGACCGTCGAACTTGAGGATGTCGATCGGCGGCTTGCCTGCGTCGGTGCACGCCTTGCTCTTGGCAGGCAACTCCTCGGTCTCCTCGGTCGTGGTGGCCTGCACCGCGACCTTCTTGCCGCACGCGTTGTTCGGGTCGATCGGAGTACCCGGCCGCTGCGCCCACAGGATGCCCGCCGAGAAGTAGGTCACGAAGTCGACCGTCTGCTCGCGCTCCTTGGTGTCGGTGAACGACGACATCCCGATGTTGAAGGTGTCACCCTGGATTGACGGGATGATTTTGGCGAAGTCCGCCTCGCGATACTCCGGGGTCAGGCCGAGGGTGGCCGCAACGGCGTTCACCAGATCGACGTCGAAGCCGACGATCTTGCCGCTGGGATCTTTGAATTCGTTTGGCGCGTACGGAATGTTGACGCCGACGATCAACTTCCCCGACGACTTGATCGCCTCGGGCACGGTGTTCGCGATGGCATCGACCTTCTCCGCGGACACCCCCGAGGTTGCGCTTGTCGACTCGCTCGATCCGGAATCGCTACCGGCCGAACAGCCTGAAACGGCGAGGGTGGCGGCCGCAGCGAATACCGCTGCCAATCGCCACATGTTCCCCCGACGGGTTTCCCATCCACCTGACACGGTTGCCTCTACTTTCTGCATTGGGCAGTTAACGTACGGAAGGTTAATGGTGACGACGACGTTGCGCCGCGCTTCCGCTTATTGTGCTGTCGGACTCAAATTCCCGCGCGTTGGCTGCAAACTCTCATCCGCGCGGTTAGCGCTGTGAAACACTTTCGATCATGACTACCGAAGCTCCTCCAGTCCTGTTGCCGCACCTCTGGAAGTCGGCTCTTCTGTCCGGACTTCTGGCTGTGATCCTCGGCATCACCGTGCTCGCGTGGCCGGGAATCTCGATCCTGGTTGCCGCCATCCTGTTCGGGGCGTACCTGCTGGTGACCGGCATCTCGCAGGTCATCATGGCGTTCAGCCTCCATGTCACGGCCGGTGGCAGAGTAATGCTGTTCATCAGCGGGGCGGCGGCGCTGATCCTTGCCGTTCTGGCTTTTCGGCATTTCGGCGAGGGCTACGCGGTTTTGCTGCTGGCCATCTGGATCGGGGTCGGATTCGTCTTCCGCGGGGTCGCCACCACGGTGGCGGCGGTCAGCGATCCCACCCTGCCTGCCAGGGGCTGGAACATCTTCATCGGGCTGATCAGTCTCATCGCCGGTGTCGTGGTGATGGCCTCGCCGTTCGAATCCATCCTGACGCTGGCAATCGTCGTCGGCGTCTGGCTGATCGTCATCGGGGTGTTCGAAGTCGTGTCCGCGTTCGGGATCCGCAAGGCCGCCAAGGCACGCACCGCGCCCGCCGCACCCGCTGAACCGCCTGCGCCTGCCGGCTCCTCGGCGTCATGACCGAACCTCAGCCGCCGCACTACCCCCAGTACCCGCAATATCCGCAGTATCCGCCCCCACCGCCGCCAGGTGGTGGCTACCCGGGCGGCTATCCCCCACCACCGCCTCAGCCCTACTCGGGGTACAACCCGCCCCCCGCGGGGCCGCGAAACGGGTTGGGCATCGCTGCGCTGGTCGTGGCGATCATTGCGCTGATCTCGGTCGTCGGTGGCGTGGTGCTCGGCATCGTCGCAGTAATACTCGGTTTCCTCGGATGGCAGCGCGCCAAGCGTGGAGAAGCCACCAACGGTGGCGTCGCGATCGCGGGCATCGTGCTCGGAATTCTGAGCATCATCGAGGCAATCGTCGTGATCGTGCTGTCGGTGTGGGTGTTCAACGAAGTGGGCGGCACCAACTACATGGACTGCGTGTCGAGGGCGGGCTCGGACCAAAAAGCCGTGCAGCGTTGTGTCGACCAGTTCCAGAAGAAGGTCGAGGATCAGTTCAGCGTCACGGTCACGACGCCCGCAGCTCCGACGCCCTAGTCACATGCCGTCGCCTCGGGACGAACTCGAGCGACAACAGCACGATGAGAAGCGGCACCACCTGTGTGAGCGTCGCCATCACATACCGCTGGTCGCCCAGCGCATGAAACTTCCGTAGATAGCGGTAGAGGGACTCGAGCGCAATGAGCGGGTCGCCCAGGTGGACCGCCGTGAAGACGAGGCTGCGGGGCAGGGTGCGGTGCTTGTCGGTGAAGATCTCGGGAAACGCCGCAAAGGCAAGCGATAACCGTTGCGCGCCTTGCTCTCTGGCCTTTTCGATCATGTCGACCGACAGCCGCTCGTCGATACCGTTGGGGGCCCCGCGGCGACGCCACGGCACGTCAAGGGTCACCTCGGTGCCGCCGCCTGCGGTGGCGTAGCGGTGGAACCCTTGCACGCGACCGGCCTTGTCGCGCGCGATGATCAGGGTGACACCCGGGTATCTGCCCTCCAGCGTGCCGTCGAGCGCCATCGAGAAGCCGCGCTCGGTTCGAGAACCGCTCGGCGACTCGAGGATCACGTCTGTCAGCTCGGCAAGCAGATCGTCGGGCAGGCTCTGTTCGTCAACCACTTCGGTGGTGATGCCGAAGTTGGTGGTGCGCTGCACGGCCTGACGAAGATTGCGATATTTCCGCCCGACCATGTCGAACGCCGCCACGTCGATGATCACATCGCGCCCGATGGGAACGGGGGTGAGCTTGCGGCCCAGCACTGCAGGGTTCGCCCAGAGGTTCAGGCGCCGCTCGCTGCAGCCGAGGACGGCGATGCGCCACCCCCTGGTGTGGCACATCGCGGCGAAGTCCGCGACCAGAGCGGCGTACCGGGCCTCATCGCCGATCGGGATCGCCGCTGACAACGGCGAAGCCGAGGCGGGTGCGGTAGGCGATCGCGGCGGTGCCGTCACCGCTGAAGTGATAGCACTTCGACGCCTGCATCGCGAACGGCGCAAGCGGGTCACCCGCCGTCTCGTTCACCAACGCGAATACTCGAGGCAGATCCGCCGGATTCGGGCGTGCCGGGGCCGGCCGCATCAGCAACACAGCCGATGTCACCAACAACACGTCGCCGGGCATATCGAAAGCCAGGAACACCGCCGCGATGCCCGCGATGCACACCACCATTGCCGCGGTGGCATGCCCGGCGGTGACCGGCCTTCCCAGAAAGATGCCGCGCGCAATGAGCACGACGGTGCTCAGGATGGTCGTCGACCAGGCCAGATCCTTGTGCAGCAGGAGCACCCAACAGGACAGGCTGAGCACCGCGAGCGCGCTGATCCAGCGAGCGGCCGTCGAGTCGGCGTGGACGACGACACGCTCGCGGGCCCGAAGCCCCGTTGCTTGCTCCATCGCTATGCACCCGGGAAGTACTTGATGATTCCTTCTTGCACCACGGTAGCCACGATCTGCCCGGACTGGTCGAAGAAGTGTCCGGTTCCCAGCCCTCGGGAGTCGGCCGCCACCGGTGAGGTAGTCGAATACAGCACCCACTCGTCGAACCGGATCGGGCGGTGGAACCACACCGAGTGATTGACCGTCGCTGCGAAGATGCGGTCGTAGCCCCACGACAGTCCGTGAGTGGTGATGATCGAGTCGAGCACCGTGGTGTCCGAGGCGTACACCAGGGCGGCGGTGTGCAGCAGCGGGTCTCCCGGCATCGGCCCGTCGGCCTTCAGCCACACCCGGTTGTGACCGAGCGTTTCGCCCTTGCTCCTCATCACCCAGGCCGGGTCGTTCGTGTACCGCCATTCGACGGGCCGCAACGCCTCCACGAACTGCGGCACCGTGCTTCTCGTAGCCGGCGAGCAGATCGTCGATCTTGGGCAGCGACAACGGATCTGGCACCACGGGTGCGTCGATTCCGTGTTCGAGGCCGCGGCCGCCGTCGACGAACGAGACCATCGCGGTGGTCAGCAGCACGCCGTCCTGCACGACGTCGACCCTGCGGTTGGCGAACCGGCGTTCGTCGCGCAACCGCACAACCCGGAATTCGAGGTCCTTCTCGGGGTTGCCGCCCGCGATGAAGTGCGTCGACATGGCTCCGGGCGGGCAATCCCGGACCAGGGTCCGACCCGCCGCCACGAGGGCCTGCGCCATCATCTGCCCGCCGAACGTGCGGGGCGGATTCTTACTCGGGTGAGATCCGACGAACGTGTCGTCGTCGATCCGAATGAGGCCCAGAACCGCCAGCAACTCTTCGAGGTCGCCTACCGGCACTGCGGCCCCCTCCGTCTAGACGTCGTCCTCGCCGATCCTGTGCACCTGGATCAGGTTGGTCGAGCCTACTGTGCCCGGTGGCGCGCCTGCGATGATGACCACCAGGTCACCGCGCTTGTAGCGGCCGAGTTCAAGCAGGGATTTGTCGACCTGGCGGATCATTCCGTCGGTGGTATCGATGTGCGGCACGATGAACGTCTCGGTGCCCCAACTCAGTGCCAACTGGCTTCGCACCTCGGGCAACGACGTGAAAGCCAGAAGTGGCAGCGGGGTGTGCAGCCGGGCCAGCCTGCGGACGGTGTCGCCGGACTGCGTGTAGGCGACCAGCGCCTTGGCGTCCAACCGCTCGCCGATGTCGCGGGCCGCATAGGAGATCACACCGCGCTTGGTCCGCGGCACGTGCGTCAGCGGCGGCACCACCACCGAATTCTGCTCGACCGCCGAGATGATGCGGGCCATGGTCCTGACGGCTTCCAGCGGGTACTTGCCGACCGATGTCTCGCCCGACAGCATCACCGCGTCGGCGCCGTCGAGTACCGCGTTGGCGACGTCGGAAGCCTCCGCGCGGGTCGGTCGGGAGTGCTCGATCATCGACTCCAACATCTGGGTGGCGACGATGACGGGTTTGGCATTCTCCCTTGCCATTTGGATGGCGCGCTTCTGTACCAGCGGCACCTCTTCCAACGGCAACTCGACGCCCAGGTCGCCGCGGGCGACCATGATGGCGTCGAACGCCAACACGATGGCCTCGAGGTTATCGACGCCTTCCGGCTTCTCCAGCTTGGCGATCACCGGTACCCGGCGGCCGACGCGGTCCATCACCTCGTGAACGAGTTCGACGTCGGCAGGCGACCGCACGAACGACAGCGCGACGAGGTCGACGCCGAGGCGAAGAGCGAACTCGAGGTCGTCGATGTCCTTCTCCGACATCGCGGGCACCGACACGTTCATGCCGGGCAGCGAAAGGCCCTTGTTGTTGCTGACGGGTCCGCCCTCGGTCACCGTGCACACGACGTCGTTGCCGTCGACGTGCTCGACGACCAGACCGACGTTGCCGTCGTCCACGAGCAAGCGGTCGCCGGCTGCGGCGTCGGCGGCGAGATTCTTGTAGGTGGTGGACACCCTGTCGTGGGTGCCCTCGCAGTCGTCGACGGTGATGCGAACGGTTTCGCCGTTCGCCCAGTAGGTGGGTCCTGCGGCGAACCGACCCAGCCGGATCTTGGGACCCTGCAGGTCGGCGAGGATGCCCACCGCGCGGCCCGTCACATCCGATGCCGCCCGTACTCGCTTGTAATGGGCCTCGTGATCTGCGTACTCGCCATGGCTGAAGTTGAGCCGGGCCACATCCATTCCGGCCTCGACCAGCGCCCGAACAACATGGTCTTCACTGGTCGCCGGGCCGAGAGTGCAGACGATCTTTCCGCGT
The DNA here is from genome assembly GCA_963758825.1 of uncultured Actinomycetota bacterium. Lineage (GTDB taxonomy): Bacteria > Actinomycetota > Actinomycetes > Mycobacteriales > Mycobacteriaceae > Mycobacterium. Next base: position 158,854 of record CAVWWV010000004.1, read on the forward strand.
CTAGTCACGACTTCTCAGCATAGTCCCGAAAGGTGTCCGTCATGCGACGGCAAGCGGCAATGCGCCGGGCAACACGGGCGCAGGTAGGTCGGACTCGCCCATCAGGTAGGAGTCGACGGCGTGCGCCGCGCTGCGCCCCTCGGCGATCGCCCACACGATCAGCGACGCCCCGCGGTGGGCGTCCCCGCAGACGAAGACTCCAGGGGCGTCGGTCTGCCAATCCGATCCGCACGACAACGCCCCTCGCCCGTTCAGTGCCAGCCCGAGGTCGTCCAGCAGGGCCATGTGTTCGACACCGTCGAACCCGATCGCAAGCAGGGCGAGGTCGCACGGAATCTCCATGGTGTCGCCGACGGGGGTGATCCGCCTGCGGCCTTCGGCGTCACGGGTGACCCGCACCTCGGCGATCTCCATTGCGCGGACGTGGCCGTCGTCGTCACCGACGAAACGCTGCACGGCGACCTCGTAACGCCGCGCGCCGCCCTCCGCGTGCGCGGGCGACGTGCGCAGCACCAGCGGCCACATCGGCCACGGTGAGCGCGACTCGTCACGGTACTCCGGCGGCTCGGGGTTGTAGTCGAGCTGCGTGACCGAGGCCGCGCCCTGACGGTGCGCCGTGCCGAGGCAGTCCGCGCCGGTATCGCCGCCGCCGATGATGACGACGTGCCTGCCCTTCGCCGACAGCGACGAGGGGCCGTCGCCCTCGCACTCCCTGTTGGCAGGCACCAGGTGCTCCATCGCGAGATGCACACCGTCGAGCTGCCGTCCCTCGACATCGTTGTCCCGGCCGCGCAGCGCCCCGACGGCCAATACCACCGCATCGTGGCGCTCGCGTAGCTGCTCCACAGACAGGTCGACGCCGACTTCGCATTCGGTGACGAAACGTGTTCCCTCGGCGCGCATTTGGGCCAATCGCTGGTTCAGCGTCGCCTTCTCCAGCTTGTATTCGGGGATTCCGTAGCGCATCAGGCCGCCCAACCGGTCGTCGCGCTCGTACACCGTGACGTCGTGTCCGGCGCGGGTCAGCTGCTGGGCAGCCGCCAGACCTGCGGGACCGGAGCCGATGACTGCGACGCTCTTGCCCGTGGAGATGGCGGCCGGTTGAGGCTCGACGATGCCGTCCATCCACGCGTGGTCGGCGATGGTCTGTTCGATGCGTTTGATGGTGACGCTGCCGCCGGTCTTGTCGTCGCCGATGGACAGCACACAGGCCGACTCGCACGGGGCGGGGCACAGGCGGCCGGTGAACTCAGGGAAGTTGTTGGTGGCATGCAGTCGGTCGCTCGCGGCATCCCACCGGCCTCGGCGGACGAGGTCGTTCCATTCGGGGATGAGGTTGCCCAGCGGACAACCGGCGGTTCCCGAGTGGCAGAACGGGATTCCGCAGTCCATACACCTGCGGGCCTGCTGGGACACCTCGCCGGCGCGCTGCAGCGGATCCTGTTGTTCGTAGACCTCGCGCCAGTCGCCGACCCGCTCGTCTACCGGCCGCTTGGCCGCCTCGACACGGTGTACCTCCAGGAATCCGCGCGGATCAGCCACGGCTCGCCTCCATGATCGCGGCGTCCACGTCGCGGCCCTGCGCCTTGGCCATCCTGGTTGCGGTCAGGACGCGCTGATAGTCGGTCGGCATGATCTTGGTGAACTGGGCGCTGCGCCGTGGCCAGTCGGACAGTAAGGACGCGGCTACCGTGCTCCCGGTGAACCGGGCATGCCGGGTCACCACATCGTGCAGCCAGGTGAAGTCCTCGGGGTCGGGACGTTGCAACTCGACCATCTCGGTGTTGACCATCGCCTGATCGAGGCCGAGCACGAAAGCGATGCCACCCGACATGCCCGCGGCCATGTTCCGACCGGTTTCACCGAGCACCACGACACGTCCGCCGGTCATGTACTCACAGGCGTGGTCCCCCACGCCTTCGGACACCGCGAGCGCACCGGAGTTGCGGGCACAGAAGCGTTCTCCGACCCGACCGCGGAGAAAGACCTCACCGGATGTGGCGCCGTACAGCAGCGTGTTGCCCGCTATCACGTGGTCCTCGGGGAGGAACAGCACGTCGTCGGGCGGCTTGACGATGACCCGTCCACCCGAAAGCCCCTTGCCGACGTAGTCGTTGGCGTCACCGACCAGCTCGAGGGTGATGCCCGGCGGCAGGAAGGCACCGATGGACTGGCCGGCGGAGCCGTGCAGCTCGATGTGGATGGTGCCGTCCGGCAGCCCCTGGGCGCCGTATCGGCGGGTGACTTCAGCGCCGAGCATGGTGCCCACCGTGCGGTTGACGTTTCGCACTGGCAGTTCCAGTCGGACGGGGTGAGCATCCTCCAACGCACCCTCGGCGAGTTGAATCAGTGTCTGATCCAACGCCTGGTCCAGCGCGTGGTTCTGGTCGCGGACGCGCCTGCGCACCGTCTGGTCGGGATCGTGGGCGTTATCCGACTTCGCGAAGATCGGCGTCAGGTCGAGACCCGTTGCCTTCCAATGGGCGACGCCGTGCGCCGTGTCGAGCATGTCGACTTGGCCGACCGCCTCGTCGATGCTGCGGAAACCCAGCTCGGCGAGGTAGCGTCTGATGTCCTCGGCGACGAACCGGAAGTAGTTCTCCACAAACTCCGGCTTGCCGTTGAACCGCGACCGTAGTTCGGGGTTCTGGGTGGCGACGCCCACCGGACAGGTGTCGAGATGGCAGACCCGCATCATGATGCAGCCGGAAACCACCAATGGTGCGGTGGCGAAGCCGAATTCCTCGGCACCGAGAAGCATCGCGACAACGACGTCGCGTGCGGTGCGCATACCACCGTCGCACTGCACCGTGATCCGGTCACGTAATCCGTTCAACATCAATGTCTGCTGGGTGTCGGCGAGGCCGATCTCCCACGGGGCGCCCGCATGCTTGAGCGACGTGAGCGGCGCGGCACCGGTGCCGCCGTCGTACCCGGAGATCAGCACGACGTCGGCGTGCGCTTTCGACACCCCGGCCGCGACGGTGCCGACGCCGACCGAGCTGACCAGCTTGACGTGGATGCGGGCGTCGGAGTTGGCATTCTTCAGGTCGTGAATGAGCTGTGCCAGGTCTTCGATCGAGTAGATATCGTGGTGCGGCGGAGGCGAAATCAGGCCGACGCCCGGTGTCGAATGGCGGGTCTTCGCGATGTTCGGGTAGACCTTGTAGCCCGGCAGTTGCCCACCCTCACCTGGCTTGGCGCCTTGGGCCATCTTGATCTGAATGTCCGATGCGTTCACCAGATAGTCGCTGGTGACACCGAAGCGCCCCGATGCCACCTGCTTGACAGCGCTGCGCCTGCGCGGATCGTAGAGCCGGTCGACATCTTCACCGCCCTCGCCGGAGTTGGACCGCCCGCCGAGGTTGTTCATCGCGATCGCCATCGTCTCGTGCGCTTCGGCCGAGATGGAGCCATAGCTCATCGCTCCGGTGTTGAACCGGGTGACGATCGAGTCGACCGATTCCACCTCGTCGAGAGGCACAGCGGGTCGCACTCCCGTCTTCAGCGCAAAGAGGCCGCGCAGCGTGCCGCCCTCGCGGGACAGCCGGTCCACCTCGTCGGAGTACTGCTTGAAGACGTCATAGCGCCCGGTGCGGGTGGAATGCTGAAGCAGGAAGACCACTTCGGGCGTGAACAGGTGGAGCTCACCTTCCCGGCGGAACGCATACTCGCCACCGACGTCGAGGCGGCGGTGCACCCGTTCGGTCGGGTTCTCCGGATAGGCACGGCGATGTCGTTGCTTGACCTCCTCGGCGATCACGTCGAGCCCAACTCCCCCCAGTCGGCTCGGCGTGCCGGTGAAGTATTCGCCGACCACGTCGCGGTCAAGGCCGATCGCCTCGAAGGCCTGGGCACCGGTATAGGACGCGACCGTGGAGATGCCCATCTTGCTCATCACCTTCATGACGCCCTTGCCGAGTGCGGTCAGATAGTTGCGAACCGCCGCGGCGGCCTCGATGCCGGTGAGCTCGCCCTCGCGGACCAGGTCCTCGATGGACTCGAACGCCAGATAGGGGTTGACCGCGGCCGCCCCGAATCCGATCAGCATCGCGATGTGGTGCACTTCGCGGGCATCGCCGCTTTCCACCACCAGAGCGACGGTGGTGCGTTGCTTGGTCCGCACCAGATGATGGTGCACCGCGGACACCGCGAGCAGGGACGGAATCGGTGCGCGGGTGTGGTCGGAGTCCCGATCTGAGATGACCAGTGTGCGAGCACCTTTGGCGATCGCGTCGCAGGCCGCAAGACGGAGGTCCTCGATGGCGTCGGCCAGGCCCTCACCGCCACGTTCGACGTCGTACAAACCTCGTAGCACGGCCGTGCGCAGCCCGGGCTGTTCCCCGTCGTCGTTGATGTGGACGATCTTGTTCAGCTCGTCGTTGTCGAGCACCGGCCAGGAAAGTTGGATCTGACGACAGGACGCCGCGGACGGCTCGAGCAGGTTCTGTTCGGGCCCCATCACGCGCTGCCATCGACGTGACGACCGCCTCGCGGATCGCATCCAGCGGCGGATTGGTCACCTGGGCGAAGAGTTCGACGAAATAGTCGTAGAGCAATCTCGCACGCTGTGACAACACGGCCGCTGGGGTGTCGGTGCCCATGGAGCCCAGCGGCTCGGCACCGGTTGCCCCCATGGGCGTCAACAGGATTCGCAGGTCTTCTTCGGTGTAGCCGAACGCGACCTGCCTGCGGACGACCGAGTCGTGATTGGGCTGTGTGCGGATGCGGTCAGGCAGCGTCTTGAGGTCAAGCAGGCCAGCGTGCAGCCACTCTCCGTACGGGCGTGCGCCTGCCAGTTCGGCCTTGATCTCGTCGTCGGCGACGATGCGTCCGGCTGCGGTATCGATCAAAAACATCTTGCCGGGTTCGAGCCGGCCCTTCGCGACGATTTGCGCCGACGGCACGTCGAGCACTCCGCTCTCGCTGGCCAGGATGACGCGGTCATCGATGGTGCGCCACCAGCGGCCCGGTCGTAACCCGTTGCGGTCCAACACCGCCCCGACCACTGTGCCGTCGGTGAAGGTGACACACGCCGGCCCGTCCCATGGCTCCATCAGCGAGGCGTGAAACTGCCAGAAGTCCCGGCGCGGTTGGGCCAGCGATGCGTTGTTCTCCCACGCTTCGGGAATCATCATCAGCACGGCATGCGGGAGGCTGCGTCCGCCGAGGTGCAGAAGCTCGAGAACCTGGTCGAACGACTCCGAGTCCGACGCGTCGGGCGTGCAGATCGGCGAGAGCCGCGCGATGTCGCCGGGGATGTCGGGACTCGCCAGCATGGCTTCGCGGGCATGCATGCGGTTGCGGTTGCCGCGCACGGTGTTGATTTCGCCGTTGTGGGCGACAAAGCGGAACGGGTGCGCCAGCGGCCAGGATGGAAACGTGTTCGTGGAGAAGCGGCTGTGCACGATGGCGATCGCGCTCATGCATCGTTCGTCACGCAGATCCGAAAAATATTGCGGCAGCTGCATCGTCGTCAGCATGCCCTTGTACGTAATGGTCCGGCTGGACAGAGATGGGAAGTAGACGTTTCCCGCCTCGGCTCGTTTACGCATCGGATAGATTCGCCGGTCCAAGTCGATGCCGCCCACTCGATCGGGCGATGCCACGAAGATCTGCGCCATGTAGGGCATGCAGCCCAGCGCGGTCGCACCGAGATCGGCGCCATGGGGATCGACCGGTACATCGCGCCAGCCGAGGACCTCCAACATCTCCTCGGCTGCAATGGCCTCGATCGCCTCGCGCGCCGCCGCGCGCTCGGTGGCGTCCTGCGGCATGAAGCAGATGCCGGCGGCGTACGTGTTGGCGCCGTCGGTGGTCGGCGCGGGCAGCTCGAACTCGACCACATCGGCGAACAGCTCCACCGGCAGCTGAATCAGAATCCCCGCACCGTCACCGCTGTTGGTTTCGGCGCCCGCCGCGCCGCGATGTTCGAGGTGCTCGAGGGCGACGAGGCCGTCGGCGACAATGGAATGCGAACGCCTGCCCTGAATGTCGGTGATCATCGCGACACCGCAGGAGTCGGATTCGTTGCTCGGGTCATACAGGCCCTGGGCGCGCGGCAATGCCGAGAACAGCACTGGGAATTTACCTCCGCAGTCTGGCGAAATCATTCGTCCGGGACTGCAGCGGCCCGAAATGCAATTGTATCAGCGCAGCTGGGCGACTACCCGGTGAGAAGCGTGGGGACCAGCGGGAATCCGGGCAGATTTCGCGCCACCGTCCAGGTCACCGCGAGGACGACGATGACGGCGATCGCGGGCGTCGTGAAGACCGGCCGTCCGGCCCGCCTGCGCAGCAGAACCCATGCCAGCAGAGCGGGCAGCCCGACGAGAAGGAAGATGTTGTCGACCACGGCGGCGGCCAGGTCGCCGTGCAGAAGGTCGTGCGTCATTCGCAGCCCGCCACACGCCGGGCAGTTCCACCCCGTCAGCAGTTTGAACGGGCAGCCCGGAAAGGCAAAGTCGGGATTGTGGGGATCGGCGAGGCCGACGTACGCCAGCCCACCGGCCAGCAGCGCGCCGCCGCCGAGTGCGCCGTACAGCCGCGCCCGGTCACTGAGCGCGGCGTTAGGTGCCCTCACGAAGGGGACGTCCCTCCGGGTCGCGCACCTTGTCGGTGAAGATCAGCACGGCGTCGATGATGCCCCACACCACCGCACCGATGCCGCAGGTGACAAGGCCGACGACCAGTTGCGCGATGCCCAGCCCGGTATAGCCCAGGTAGATGCGCCCGATGCCGACGAGACCGAACAGCCCGATCAGCTGCAGGAGTCCGGCCACGATCTTCGACTTGTCCGAAAGAGGCTCGCCGGTCAGCGGATGGCGGCCGTACGGCGCCGATGGATCCTGATACGCCTGCGGATACTGGCCGTACTGCTGACCCGGCGGCGGATACCCGGGCGGTTGAGGCGCATATCCGGGAGGTGGCGGCTGATAATGCGGTTGGTGAGGAGGCGGAGGTCCCTCGGTGCCACCGAAATGCGGCTCAGTCATGGCGCCAAGCATGCCAGAACCCGACGGTTGCTAGATAGGTTGCCCGGCCAGAAGTCGAAGAGTGTCGGTCAGCCCGTTCACAGCAATGGACGGGTCGATCGACCGCATCAGGCCAAGTCCGACACCGAGCGCGAGCATGACGGTCGCCGCTTCGCGACTCGGCAATCTGACATCGAGGTCATCGGTGGATTCAATGCCGTTGGCGAGCATCTCGATGATGTTGTCCAGTCGCCCCGCGAGTTCGGTGCGCAGTTGAACGTTTCGGCGCGCATGCAAGGCGAACTCGGCCTCCAACGGCGTCCACCCCGGGTCACCGATGACACGCTGCGCCCATTCGCCGATCGCATCGAACCTGTCGGGTTGCGATAACAAGCCGAGGACGTCGGCGAACCGTTCGGCGCGGATCTCGTCGAGCACCGCGGCGCAGAGTTCGTCCTTGTTGCGGAAGTTCGAGTACACCGCGCCCTTCGAGTAGCCCGCGGCGTCGGCGACCTTCTCCAGCGACGTCGGGTGGTAGCCGTCGGTGAAGAACATCTGTCTGGCGGTCGCGATCAGTTGCGACCTGGTCTGCGCCTGACTCTCGGCGCGGGTCATGCGGGCCATGTGAGTCATGATAGCCCTTTGACATACCGCTAGATTCTAGATACCGTCGGTCTTTCGACTTGAGGAGTCGCTGTGCGCTATCCCCGGATAAGCCTTGACGATGCGGTCGTGGTGGTCACCGGCGGCGCGCGCGGCATCGGCAGGTCGACGGCAGATCTCTTCGCCGACGCGGGAGCGACAGTCTGCGTGGGCGACATCGACGGCGGCGACTCCCCTGTCGACGTGACATCGCGCGACTCGTTCGCCGATTTCGTCGCATCGGTGCTCGACCGTCACGGTCGTATCGATGTGCTCGTCAACAATGCGGGCGTGATGCCGCTGGGCGACTTCCTGTCCGAGGACGACGCGATCAGCAGGACGACGTTCGACGTCAACGTCTGGGGCTTGATCTACGGTATGCGACTTGTGTTGCCGCACATGATCGAACGCGGACGCGGTCACATCGTCAATGTCGCATCGATGGCGGGGAAACTGGTCATTCCCGGCATGGCGGTATACAACGCGAGTAAGTTCGCCGCCGTGGGGTTGTCCGCCGCGGTCCGCGAGGAGTACCGCGATTCGGGAGTCAGCGTGACCACCGTGCTGCCCAGCGCCGTGCGCACCCGGCTCGCATCGGGCGTACCACTCGGGCACGGCCTGCCCACCGTGGCGCCCGAGGCCGTCGCGCACGTGATCGTCGGGAGTGTCGCCAGTCGGCGCGCCGAACTCACCGTGCCCCGCTACCTCGCCGGCTGGGATTTGCTCAACGCGGCCACCCCCCGCCCGTTGATGAGCCTGGCCCGCAGGGTGATCCACGACCGACGCGCACTGACATCCGTCGAGCACGACGCGCGCGGCGACTACGAGGCGGCGATCGAGGAGCAGGCAAGGCGACGGCGATGACACGGGAGCCGAGGATCGTCATCATCGGGGCGGGCATCGCGGGCATCGCGACTGCGGTCACGCTGCAGCGCAACGGATTTCGTGACTTCACGATTCTGGAGAAGGGTACCGACGTCGGTGGTGTGTGGCACTGGAACCGCTACCCCGGTCTCACGTGTGACGTCGCCTCACAGCTCTACCAATTCTCGTTCGCGCCCAAACCGGACTGGACCGGAATATTCGCCACGGGTGACGAGATTCAGCGCTATCTCCGCGGGGTCGTCGAACAGTTCGCTCTCGACGATCGGATTCGCTTGAACTGTGAAGTCGTGTCCACTGTCTTCGACTGTCCCGCATGGCAGGTGGCTACCGCCGACGGCACACAGCTGGAAGCCGATTTCGTGATCGCCGCGACGGGCGTGCTCCACCATCCGTTCACGCCGGACATCCCTGGCCTCACCGCATTCGAGGGCGATGTCGTGCACACCGCGCGGTGGGACGACGACATCGCGACCAGCGGACGCAGGATCGCCGTCATCGGAAACGGTTCCACCGGAGTGCAGATCGTGTCGGCGCTGCAGCGCGAAGCCGTTCACATCACTCACTTCGTGCGGACACCGCAATGGGTGATCTGGGCGCCGATGGGCCTGCCGCAGCCCGGGCTGGTGGGCGCCATCCTGCGTAGATCGCCTGCTCTTCATCGTCGGTTTTACGACCTGCTGCTTCGGGGCTCGCGCATCTTGACCGATATCGCCTTGCGGCCGACGTGGCAGCGCCGGTTGGCGCAGAACTACGCACGGTTGTGCCTTCGCCTTCAAGTTCGGGATCGCGAACTGCGCGACCGGCTGACTCCGGACTATGAGCCCTTCTGCAAGCGGCAAGTAATCTCGGGCTCGTACTACCGGGCGATCAGATCCAAAAACGCCGAGGTGGTCACCGCCGAGATCGAGGAGATCACGCCGCATGGCATCCGCACCGCGGACGGCCGCGAACACGCCATCGACCTGCTGATACTCGCGACCGGATTTCAGCCGCACAACTACATGCGCCCGATGACGTTGCACGGTCGTGACGGCCTAGACATCGACGATGCCTGGGCCAAAGGCCCACGGGCGTACCGCATGACGGCCATCCCGGGTTTCCCGAACTTCTTCACCGTGCTGGGCCCGAACTCACCGACAGGATCGGTGTCGCTGCAGTACTCCTCCGAGCTGACGGCGACATTCATCGCCCAGTGGCTACGACGATTCCGTGACGGCGAACTCGACACGGTCGAGGTGACCGAAGAGGCGACCACGAAGTTCAACGACGACGTCGCCGCGGCACTCGGGCCGACAGTGTGGAATACCGGATGCAATTCCTGGTACCTCACCGACGAGGGCAACATCGATCTGTGGCCCTATGACCGCGAGACGATGACGGCCATGCTCGCTCGGCCCGACGATCGCGATTTCCATATCGCCTAGACCGGCGGCGGATTTGCGATCGCCTCGGCACAGGCCGTTCGAATGACGGCGGCTACGGCCCGCGGCTGTGACATGTAGACGGCGTGGCTGGCCGATACCTCGACTGTGGTCGCGCCGGCCCGCTGCGCCATTGCGCGCTGGGCTGCAGTTGTGATCATGCGGTCTTCTGTGGCAATCAGGTACCAACTCGGCTTGACGCGCCAGGCCGGCTCGGTAACCCTCCCGGTCATGGCGTCCGCCCCCCACGGCACCTGGGAGTCGGCCAAGAACGCGGCGTCGCGGCCGGACAGGTCAGCACCGAACGAGGCGTGGAACTTCTCGCGGTCCTGGAAGTAGAAGCCGCCAGGCGCAGCGACGATCGGCGACCCCGCCGCATCGGGATTGCCACCAAGCGCGTCCACCGACTCTCCGCCGTCTGGCGCGAAATGCTGCGATGTAGACCAGCGCCACTACCTTGTCGTGCGTGCCTGCCTCGGTGATGACCGCGCCACCATATGAGTGCCCCACCAGTACGACAGGTCCGTCTTGCGCGTCGATGACGAGCCTCGTCGCCACAGCGTCGCCGGACAGAGACAACGTCGGGTTCTGCACCACCGCGACCCGGTAGCCGTCATCGGTGAGGAGCTGATACACCGCCCGCCAGCTGGACCCGTCGACGAAAGCGCCGTGCACCAGCACGACGTTTCGCGCTTCGGGACCCGCCGAATTCGTCAGTCTGACGTGTCCTTCGTTTCCTCGGGGCTCGTCGACTTCGTCGGCGGCTTCGGCGGCTTCCTCAGCGCCCTCGACGGAGGCTTCGTGGCCTTCCGGCGCGGGTTCCGCCGCCTCGACTGCGTCACCGCCCTCGACCGAGCCAAGGAAGCCGACTTCCGAGGCCGCGTCGACTTCGGCGTCGGGGTTCCGGCTCGGACTCCTCGGGCTTCTCGGAAGCGACCTCATCGGCCAATTCGGCTGACGCCTCGGCGTTCTCGACGGCCGCTTCGTGAACCTGCGCGGCGGCCGCATCGGCATCCACCGCGTCCTCACCCTCGACCGAGCCAACGCCGCCGACTTCCTCGGCCGCATCGGCATCTTCGCCGGCCTCGCGCTCATCGACAGCTGATTCCACGGAGTCTTCGGCCGAGGCGTCATCGGACACCTCATCGGCCAATTCGGCTGACCCCTCAGCGTTCTCGACGGCCGCCTCGTGAACCTCCGCGGCGGCCGCATCGGCATCCACCGCGTCCTCACCCTCGACCGAGCCAACGCCGCCGACTTCCTCGGCCGCATCGGCATCTTCGCCGGCCTCGCGCTCATCGACAGCTGATTCCACGGAGTCTTCGGCCGAGGCGTCATCGGACACCTCATCGGCCAATTCGGCTGACTCCTCAGCGTTCTCGACGGCCGCCTCGTGAACCTGCGCGGCGGCCGCATCGGCATCCACCGCGTCCTCACCCTCGACCGAGCCAACGCCGCCGACTTCCTCGGCCGCATCGGCATCTTCGCCGGCCTCGCGCTCATCGACAGCTGATTCCACGGAGTCTTCGGCCGAGGCGTCATCGGACACCTCATCGGCCAATTCGGCTGACCCCTCAGCGTTCTCGACGGCCGCCTCGTGAACCTGCGCGGCGGCCGCATCGGCATCCACCGCGTCCTCACCCTCGACCGAGCCAACGCCGCCGACTTCCTCGGCCGCATCGGCTTCTTCGCCGGCTTCGGCGAAGGCTTCTGCCTCGGCGATGTCCTCTGCGGGTGCGTTTGCGACGTCCTCGGCCAGTTGCTCGCCTTCGGTGACCGCTTCGGCTTCGGGCTGGGCGTCCTCGCCGGCGTCTTCGTCTTCCTTCTCGCCCGCAGCCTTCGCCGCTGCCACCAGGCCCGTCGTCGCTGCGACAGCGACAAGCTCTTTGGTGACCTCATCGGCCGGCGAATCCTTCTCCATGGTCTTCTGGTCGGCCTTCTCGCCGACGGCGACGTCTCCTTGCAACTCGCTCGGATCCTCGCGGCCCTTGGGCGCGACCATGATGTAGACGACAGCGCCGATGAACACGAACACCGACACGAACGAGTTGATCCGAATACCGGCGATATGCGTGGCCATGTCGCTGCGCATCAGCTCGACCCAGAACCGCCCGAAGCAGTACGCGGCGACGTACAGCGCGAACAGCCTGCCGTGACCGATGCGGTAGCGGCGGTCCACCCAGATGAGGAACGCGAAAACCAACAGGTTCCAGAGCAACTCATACAGAAATGTGGGGTGGACGATCTCGATCAACTGCCCCGTCGACGCCCCGTTGAGGGAGTCGAGTGCACCGTTCGCATCGCGGCGCTCGAAGATTTCCAGACCCCACGGCAACGATGTCGTCCTGCCGTAGAGCTCCTGATTGAAGTAGTTGCCGATCCGGCCGATCGCTTGTGCCAGCACAATTCCGGGAGCCACCGCATCGCCGAAGGCGGGTAACGGAATGCCCTTGCGCCGACACCCGATCCAGGCACCGACGCCACCAAGCGCGACCGCACCCCAGATCCCGAGGCCACCCTCCTGGATCTTGAATGCGGCGACCAGACCGGCCCCGCCCGGGCCGAAGTAGGTGGTCCAGTCGGTGAGAACGTGGTACAGCCGACCCCCGATCAAGCCAAAGATGATGGCCCACAAAGCGATGTCGAAGATGACGCCGGGCTCGCCGCCGCGCTCGGTCCAGCGCTTGTTGCCGATGAACAATGCGGCGATCACTCCGACGAGAATGAACAGCGCGTAGGCGCGAAGCGGAATCGGACCGAGATGCCAGACGCCCTGCGACGGGCTCGGAAAAGATGCAAGTAAGGTCGTGGTCACGCCGAAATCCCCTGCCGGACACCGTCGGCCAGTTCTTCGGTCAGCGCTCGCACGGCGGGGATGCCCTCCGTAAGCGCCGACACCAGGGCCGAACCAACAATTACACCGTCTGCGTACGCACCGATCTCTGCGGCCTGCTCTCGCGACCTCACCCCCAGTCCTACGCCGACCGGAATATCGGAAACCGACTTCACCCGCGCCACCAGCTCGGGTGCTGCGTTGGAAACCGCATCCCGTGCCCCCGTAACGCCCATCGTCGAAGCCGCATAGACGAATCCGCGCGACGCCGTGGCTGTTGCGGCGAGGCGCTCGGGCGTTGACGACGGCGCTACCAGGAAAATCCGGTCCAAGCCGTGCACGTCCGATACCGCCAGCCATTCGCCCGCTTCATCGGGAATCAGGTCCGGTGTGATCATCCCGAGCCCGCCCGCGGATGCCAGATCGCGTGCGAACGCGTCGACGCCGTAATGCAGCACCAGGTTCCAGTACGTCATCACCACGGCGCGGCCGCCGGCCTTGCTGATCGCCTCGACGGCGGTCAAGGAGTCGCGGACCCGCACACCGCCGCGCAACGCCACCTCGGTGGCCGTCGCGATGGTCGGTCCATCCATACCGGGATCGGAATACGGCATCCCGACTTCGATGATGTCGCAACCGGACTCGACCAGGGCCGTCATCGCCGAAATCGAGGTCGGCACGTCGGGGTAGCCGGTCGGAAGGTAACCGATGAGGGCCGACCGCCCCTGCTCACGGCACGCTGCGAACGTGCCGGAAAGGCCATTCGTCATGACGCGGCGGTCCCCTTGCTGTCGAGCAGGTCGAACCACTTGGCCGCCGTCTCGACATCCTTGTCACCGCGGCCCGACATGTTCACCACGATGACGGATCCCGCGCCCAGCTCCTTGCCCAATTCCAGCGCACCGGCCACCGCGTGAGCAGATTCGATTGCCGGGATGATGCCTTCAGTCCTGCACAGCAAGCCAAAGGCATCCATCGCCTCGGCGTCGGTGATCGGCCGGTACTCGGCGCGCCCGGTGTCTTTGAGGAAGGCATGTTCGGGTCCGACACCGGGGTAGTCCAAACCCGCAGAAATCGAATGCGATTCGATGGTCTGGCCTTCGTCGTCCTGCAACAGGTATGAGAACGACCCCTGGAACGCACCGGGGGACCCACCGGCGAACGTCGCCGCGTGACGGCCCGTTTCGACACCATCGCCCGCCGCCTCGTAGCCGACCAACTTCACACCCGGATCATCGATGAACGCATGGAACACACCGATGGCGTTCGACCCGCCGCCAACGCACGCGGTGACCGCGTCGGGCAGCCGGCCGGCCTGATCCTGGATCTGCACACGGGCTTCGAGCCCGATCACCCGTTGAAAGTCACGAACCATCACCGGGAACGGGTGCGGGCCTGCAGCCGTGCCGAAGCAGTAGTACGTGTCGTCGGCGTTGGTCACCCAGTCACGGAACGCTTCGTTGATCGCGTCCTTGAGCGTCTTGGAACCGGACTCCACGGATACGACCTCGGCTCCGAGTAACCGCATCCGGGCAACGTTGAGCGCTTGACGGGCTGTGTCGACGGCGCCCATGTAAATGACACAGTCCAACCCCAGCAGCGCACACGCGGTTGCGGTGGCCACGCCATGCTGGCCCGCACCGGTCTCGGCAATGACACGTGTCTTGCCCATCTGTCGCGCGAGCAGGGCCTGGCCCAGCACGTTGTTGATCTTGTGAGACCCGGTGTGGTTCAGGTCTTCTCGCTTGAGGAAGAGTCGTGCGCCGCCTGCATGCTCGCTGAGCCGTTCGGCCTCGTACAGCGGTGACGGCCGACCGCTGTAGTGCCGCTGCAGCCGGTCCAGTTCATCGAGGAAGGCTTGGTCACCACGGGCCTTTTCGTACGCGGCGGTGACTTCTTCGATGACGGCCATCAGCGCCTCGGGAACGAACCGTCCGCCGAAGGCACCGAAGTGTCCCTTGGCGTCGGGATCGTGGACGGTCGGTTCTGCGACCGCCGCACTGGAACGCGGCAACTCAGGGCCGGCGAGATCGGCCACTGTTCAGCGCGACGGTTTCGGGCAGGACGGATGCGTACCTGCGGTGACCAGATCGGCGACGGCACTGCGTGGGTCACCGCTGGTGACCAGACCCTCACCGACGAGAACGGCGTCTGCGCCTGCACCGGCGTACGCCAACAGGTCGGCTGGACCGCGCACACCCGACTCGGCGATCCGGATCACGTCGGACGGCAGCCCAGGTGCGATGCGCGCGAAGCAATCCCGGTCCACGTCGAGCGTCTTGAGGTCGCGCGCGTTGACGCCGATGACTTTCGCCCCGGCCTGCAGTGCACGGTCGGCTTCCTCTTCGGTGTGCACCTCGACCAACGCCGTCATACCGAGGGACTCCGTGCGATCCAGCATCGAGGCGAGTGCGGACTGCTCGAGCGCCGCCACGATGAGCAGCAGCATGTCTGCGCCGTGTGCACGGGCCTCATGGACCTGATACGGGCCGACGATGAAGTCCTTGCGCAGCACCGGGATTGAGACCGCGGCGCGCACAGCGTCCAAGTCGTCGAGCGAACCGTTGAAGCGCCGCTGCTCGGTGAGCACGCTGATGACGCGCGCTCCGCCGTCCTCGTATGCGCCGGCAAGTTTCGCCGGGTCCGAGATCGTCGCGAGGGCTCCTCGCGAAGGGCTGGCCCGCTTCACCTCGGCGATGACACCGATGCCGGGTTCACGCAGCGCCGCCATCACGTCCCGCGGCGACGCCGCGGCCTTGGCGGCCGCCTTGATCTCGTCGAAGCTGACGGCCGCTTCGCGTGCGGCGACGTCGGCGCGGACTCCCTCGATGATGGAGTCGAGCACGGTCGCCGAGCTCATAGGCCGTGAACTCCCTTCGCGTTCGCGCCGTATTGCTGCCGCATGATCTTCATCGAAGGGTAGCCGCACCGGACACATCAATTGTCACCGCCCCTCGGTGTCTGGTTTGGTGGGATCACGGCCCTCGTCGAGCGCGTCCCACATCGTCCGCTCCGACATCTCGTCGCCTGCCGCAGCGCGTCGCCGCGCCGCCTCGCGTCGCCGCGCCGGAGCCTCGTATTTGTCATGATTCGACGCGTCTTTCACGGGTGACCGGACGAGCAGTACCGCGCCTGCGAGCGTCAGCACGGCGGCGATCAATGTCACGACGGCACCCCAGTAGTACCGCTGCGTGGCCACCAGATCCGCCACCGGCACCTCGGCGAGGCCCGCTGCCCGGACGGCCACATCGGGCATCACCCACAGGCTGATCGCCAGGTAGGCGATCACGGCGCTCAGCGCTCCGACGACGAGCGCAAGCAGCCGCAATTGCCACCACGGCCCGACCGTCGACTTGAGCACGGCGGCCAGCAGGATCACCGCAAGCGGCACCAGCGCCGTCGACCAGGTTGCGCCGTTCAGCGTGGCCGTTTCGGGCTGGCCAAGGCCGTCGAATGAGCGCACCTGCACCCATGTCATCCGCGACGCCAACCACAGCGCGCCCGCCGCCACCACCAGGAGAACCTGCCCGATGTGCTTCATGGCTCGGTCAGCGTCTCCGCCGCGGCGATGGCGTTGAGCACCGCCTTGGCCTTGTTGGTGGACTCGTTGTACTCGTAAGGGCCGTTGGAGTCGGCCACGACTCCCCCGCCCGCCTGTACGTACGCCGTACCCTCGCGGATCAGCGCGGTTCGGATGGCGATAGCGAAATCGGCATCGCCCGCGAAGTCCAGATAGCCGAGGACGCCGCCGTAGAGACCGCGACGGGTCTTCTCGACCTCCTCGATGAGCTCCATTGCCCGCACCTTCGGCGCGCCGGTCAACGTGCCTGCCGGGAAACACGCGGTGACCGCGTCCAGCGCGGTCTTGCCGTCGGCCAGCTGCCCCGTCACCGTCGATACCAGGTGCATGACGTGGCTGTATCGCTCGATATGGCTGTAGTCCTCGACCCGCACCGTTCCCGGCACGCAGACGCGGCCCAGATCGTTGCGCCCGAGGTCGACAAGCATCAGGTGCTCGGCGCGCTCCTTCTCGTCCTCCTGCAACTCCTTTTCGAGCAACAGGTCTTCTTCTTCGTTGTCACCCCGCCACCGGGTGCCTGCGATGGGATGTGTTGTCGCGCGCCCGCCCTTGACCGTCACCAACGCTTCGGGACTCGACCCGACGATCGAGAAATCCAGTCCGCCATCGGCATCGGGCACATTCAGCAGATACATGTACGGGCTGGGGTTGGACACCCGAAGCATCCGGTACACGTCGAGCGGGTTCGCGTCGGTGTCCATCTCGAAACGCTGCGACGGGACGACCTGAAACGCCTCGCCCGCCTCGATCTCGCCGACGAGGCGCTCCACGATCGCGCCGTACTCCTCGACCGTGCGCTGTTGGCGGTTCGTCGGTTCCGCCCTGCTGAACGTGGCCACCGTCGACGACAAGTTCGTGCCGAGCGCCTCGGTCATCACGTCGAGCCGGGAGACGGCGTCGTCGTAGGCCCAATCGACGCGCTCGTCGGTGCCGTTCCAGTTCACTGCGTTGGCGATCAGCGTGATGGTGCCCTCGTGGTGGTCGACGGCCGCGATATCGGTGGCAAGCAACAGCAGGATGTCAGGCAGCCCGAGGTCGTTGACCGCCAGCTCAGGCAGCCTTTCGAGCCGGCGCACCAGGTCATAGGCGAAGAAGCCGACGAGTCCGCCGGACAGCGGCGGCAGCCCGGGCAGAGATTCGGTCTCGAGGAGCTCCAACGTCTCGTGCAGCGCGCGCAGCGGGTCGCCGCCACTCGGCGCATCCTGCGGCGTGACGCCCAACCATGCCGCCTCGCCGTCGCGGACCGTGAACGCCGACGGGGCGCCGGCGCCGATGAACGACCACCGCGACCACGATCGGCCGTTCTCCGCGGATTCCAGAAGGAACGTGCCAGGACGGTTGGCCGCCAGCTTGCGGTAGGCCGACAGCGGCGTCTCGCTGTCAGCCAGCACCTTGCGGGTCACCGGAACGACCCGGTGCCCGGCGGCCAGCGCCCGGAAGTCCTCACGCGAGGTCGTGACAGCCAGGTCGGCGGTGGTTTGCACGTGCTGATCCTCCCAGCCGGTATGGCAAGACCGGAAATCAGCCAGGCGTAGCCTCACACCCATGAAACGTGGTGACCGGGTTGCCGAGTTCGAACTTCCCGACCAAAAGGGTGCTGTGCGAAGCATCACATCGCTGCTCGCCGACGGCCCGATCGCGCTGTTCTTCTACCCGGCGGCGATGACGCCGGGCTGCACGAAGGAGGCCTGCCACTTCCGCGACCTGGCAAGCGACTTCGCCGCCGTGGGTGCGTCGCGGGTCGGCATCAGCACCGATCCCGTCGCCAAGCAGGCCAAGTTCTCCGATACCCAGCGCTTCGACTACCCGCTGCTGTCAGACGCCGACGGCACGGTTGCCGCCGCGTTCGGTGTGAAGCGCGGCCTGCTGGGCAAGCTGATGCCGGTCAAGCGCACGACGTTCGTGATCGACACCGACAGGACCGTGCTGGACGTGATCTCGAGTGAGTTCAGCATGGACACGCACGCCGACAAGGCGCTGGAGGTGCTGCGGCAGCGGCAGTCGGCGTGACAGAGGTCCTCGCCCTGCGCGATGTGACGTTTCGCCGCGACGGCAAACAGATCATCGACGGTATCTCGCTCACTGTGAACGCCGGCGAGCACTGGGCCCTGCTCGGCCCCAACGGAGCGGGCAAGAGCACATTGCTCGGTTTCTGTGCGGCAGTGATGTTTCCGACGTCGGGAACAGTGCACATTCTCGGTGAACAAATGGGTCGGGTCGAGCTTGCCCGACTGCGCCGATTCATCGGGCACGTGAATCCCCGTCACCGGCTTCAATATTCGCTGTCGGTCCGCGACGTGGTGATGACCGGAATCACCGCCACCATCGACACCCCGATGCGCTGGGCGCCGAGTGCCGATGAGCGTGACCGCGCCGATGCGATGATCGCGGCGGTCGGGCTGACCCGCAGGGCCGACGATGTCTGGCCGACCCTCTCGCAGGGTGAACGCGGTCGCACACTCATCGCCAGGGCGCTCATCTCCGAACCGCGTCTGTTGCTGCTCGACGAGCCGACCACCGGGCTCGACGTCGCCGCTCGCGAACAGCTGCTGGAAACCATCGACTCACTCGACGAAACACATCCAGAAGTGGCTTCGGTCCTTGTCACGCACCATCTGGAGGAGCTGCCGACGACCACCACTCACGCGCTGCTGATCGCCGAAGGACGGACGGTGGCCATCGGTGATGCACGCTCGACGGTGACGACCGACAACGTCAGCGCAGCGTTCGCGCACCCCGTCGTGGTCGGCTACGACGAGGGCCGATGGACCGCGCGCGCCAAGGCCACCCGCATCATCGAGCCCTGAAGGATGCGTCGATTTCTGCACCACGGTCGTTGGTGCACCGAAATCGCAGCCCTCATGCAGAATTCGGCGTAGCTGACGATCTAGTCCGCCGAGTCGAGTTGCGTGCGCAGGAAAGCCACCATGCTGTCGTAGAAGTCGCGCATCGACGGAACGTTCTGCAGTAGGCCCTCGGCGGTGTGGTACATCCCCGGCACAGTGACGAGTTCGCATGCCACACCCGCCGATGTCAGCTTCTCGGCGTACGCGACATTCTCATCGTAGAAGACCTCCAGGTCGCCGACGCCGATCCACGCCGGCGCCAGCCCGGCCGCATCGGCGCGCCGAGCCGGCGCCGCGTATTCGGGCGCAGAAGACTCCCGCGGCTCCTGGCCCAGGTACGCGGTCCAGGCCCACCGGTTGGACTTCGGCGACCATGTCAGCTCGCCGCGACCTGCGAGGTCGTCACGCAAGGCGGTCCGGTCGTCGAGCATCGGGGAAATCAGCGCTTGGGCGCGCAGCGAGATGCCCTCGTCGTGCGCACGTTGTGCGACGGCGGCGGCGAGGCCACCGCCGGCACTCGTTCCGTACACGACGATGCGGTCCGCGTCGACACCCAACGCACCTGCCTGTTCGACCATCCAGTGCAGGCTGGCCATGCAATCGTCAAGCCCTGCGGGGAAGGGGTTTTCCGGTGCGAGTCGATAGTTCGGCGACACCACGACGGCGCCCAGTTCCCGTGCCAGTCGTCCGGCGGGCTGGGTTTCCAGCTGCGCGGTGCCTGCACACATCCCGCCGCCATGCAGCGACAGCACGGCGGGTCGAGATGCGGCGGGCTCCGCGGGTGTCACCACCACTACCTCGATGGCCCGGTCTCCGACCCGGTGTTGCGTCAGCGCCATGTCCGGCCCCGGGCTGGACTTGAGACTCATCATCCAGCGGATGACGGGCAGTGTCACCGCATTCATGGGCATGGAGGTGACGAGGATCTTCGGGGTCCTCAAGTCCGGCGCAACAGCCGACATCGCCTTCCGCCGTTTGGCATACCAACGCGAAGCCAGCGCAACCGACGCCGCGGAGGAGAGCGCAGCGGCTCTTCCCACCGACTACGCCTCCGGTCCGAGTAGCGGGTCGGCGTCGAAGCAGGAGTGGTCGCCGGTGTGGCACGCGCCGCCGACTTGGTCGACCTCGAGCAGCACGGTGTCGCCGTCGCAGTCCAGCCGCACCGAGTGCACGTGTTGCGTGTGGCCCGATGTCCGGCCCTTGATCCATTGCTCGCCGCGTGACCGCGAAAAGTAGGTCGCCTCACGTGTTTCGAGCGTGCGGGCGAGCGCGGCGTCGTCCATCCATGCCACCATCAGCACCGCTCCCGTACCCCGCTCCTGCACGACCGCGGTGAACAGCCCGTTGGCGTCGCGTTTGAGGCGCGACGAAATGCCCGCGTCCAATGCCGTCATCGCACCACGATCCCTTCTGCCGCCATCGCCGCCTTGACCTCGCCGATCGTCAACTCCCCGAAGTGGAAAACGCTCGCGGCCAACACAGCGTCGGCTCCTGCAACAACCGCCGGCGCAAAATCTTCCTTCGCCCCGGCACCACCGCTCGCGATCACCGGGATGGTGACCGCACCGCGGACCGCCCGCAGCATCCTGAGGTCGAACCCGGCCTTGGTGCCGTCGAAGTCCATGGAGTTGAGCAGGATCTCGCCGACGCCCAAATCGGCGCCGCGGGCGGCCCATTCGATGGCGTCCATCCCGGTGCCGCGCCGTCCGCCGTGGGTGGTGACCTCCCATCCCGACGGTGTCGACTGCAGACCGTCGGGCACGGTCCTGGCGTCGACCGACAACACGATGCACTGCGACCCGAACCGGCGGGACAGTTCGGCCAGCAGTTCGGGCCGGGCAATGGCCGCGGTATTGACGGCGACCTTGTCGGCGCCTGCCCGCAACAGCACGTCGACGTCGGCCACCGATCGCACACCGCCACCGACGGTCAATGGGATGAACACCTGTTCGGCGGTCCGTTTGACGACCTCGAGCATGGTGGCACGGCCCGACGAACTGGCCGTCACATCCAGGAAGGTCAGTTCGTCGGCACCTTCTCGGTCGTAGGCAGCAGCGAGTTCGACGGGATCTCCGGCGTCGCGCAGGTTTTCGAAGTTGATGCCCTTGACCACCCGGCCGTCGTCGACATCGAGACAGGGAATGATGCGGACCGCGAGGTCCCTGGGGTCCATCAGTAGTCCCCCGGCGCACCGACCGACGCCACGATCTCGAGCATCTCGGCATGCACACCGGGTGATCCGGCCAGTGCGCCCCGTGCGCCGACGACCCAGTCGTTGCCTGCCAGATCGGTGACGACGCCGCCGGCAGCCCGCACCAACGCGACACCGGCCGCGTGGTCCCAGACGTGGCCGCCGAAGTTCAGCGCGGCGCCGAGGATGCCTGCCGCGGTGTAAGCCATGTCGAAGCCGATCGCGCCATGCATCCGCATCCGCGAGCACTCCCGGCTCAGCCGTTCGATGATCGCGATCCGATATCGGCCGGGAAAATACCCCCTGGAGTCGATATCGAAGGTGCTGGTGCCGACGACACTGTCGGACAGCACGGTCGGTTGAAGCGGTGGCTGGGCAACACCGTTGGTGTACAACGGCTTTCCGACAACAGCGGTGAATCGGGTATCGGTGAACGGCAACCATGTCAGGCCGGCCACCGGCTGCCCGTCGCGCACCAGCCCAAGCAGAATCGCAGCCGTCGGCAGGCCTGCGGCGTAGTTGATCGTGCCGTCGATCGGATCGAGCACCCACACCAACGGCGAATCGATGTCGGCGCCGCCGAACTCCTCGCCGTGCACCTCGATACCGGTGCGCGACACCAACGCCTCCACCACCTGACGTTCGATCGCGAGATCGACCTCGGTCGCGAAGTCGTTGCCCTTCTTCTGCACGGCCGAGTCGGCGCCGTGGCCCGACACGAAAGGTATCGCGGCTTCGTCGAGGATCGCGGCGGCCTCGGAGACCAGTGCGTCCAGGTCGGTCTCGTCCAGCGCCATGCGAGGCTAACCCCCTACCGCTGCCAGCGCCTGCGGCAGGGTGAATCGCCCTGCGTACAAGGCTTTTCCGATGATCGCACCCTCGATCCCGCTGCCGGCGAGGGTGGCGATGGCGCGCAGGTCGTCGAGGCTGGACACCCCGCCCGATGCGATCACCGGTGCGTCGGTGCGTTCGGCAACGCTGGACAGCAGGTCCAGGTTGGGTCCTTGCAACGTGCCATCTTTGGTGACGTCGGTGACGACGAACCGCGAACACCCCTGCCTGTCAAGGCGTTCGAGGACGGGCCACAGATCTCCCCCGTCGGTCTCCCAGCCGCGGCCGCGGAGCCGGTAGCCACCGTCGGGCAGGGAGGGATCGATCTTCACGTCGAGCCCGACCGCCACCTTGTCGCCGTGCTCGCTGATCGCGCGGGCGCACCACTCGGGGTTCTCCAGCGCCGCGGTGCCGATGTTGACCCTGGCGCAGCCGGTCGCAAGCGCAGCGGCGAGGGACTCCTCGTCACGGATGCCGCCGGACAATTCCACGGCCACGTCGAGCTTGCCGACGACATCGGCGAGCAGTTCGCGGTTCGACCCCCGGCCGAACGCGGCGTCGAGGTCAACGAGGTGGATCCACTCGGCGCCGTCGCGCTGCCAGGTCATCGCGGCGTCCAGCGCGGAGCCGTATTCGGTTTCGCTGCCCGCCTGGCCCTGCACGAGCCGCACCGCTGTGCCGTCCACCACGTCGACAGCGGGCAAAAGAATCAGTTGCACGGCGGTCAACCTAGCGTCCTCACAGGGCCGATACCCAATTGCCGAGCAGTGTCGCGCCCGCGTCGCCGCTCTTCTCGGGGTGAAATTGGGTGGCCGCGAGCGCACCGTCCTCGACGGCCGCCAAGAACGGCACGTTGTGGGTTGCCCAGGTCAGCAGTGCTGCGGGGTCGCCTTCCCATACCTGCGCGGCGTACGAGTGCACAAAATAGAACCGGGTGGTGGGGTCGAGTCCCTTGAACAGCGCGCTGCCTGCCGCGGCGTCGACGACGTTCCAGCCCATGTGCGGAATCACCGGAGCATCGAGCCGGACGACCGCGCCGGGCCACTGACCGCAGCCCTGCGACTCGACGCCGAATTCCACGCCGCGGGCGAACAGGATCTGCATGCCCACGCACACTCCGAGCACCGGCAGGCCTGCGGCGACCCGCTCGGCGATGATCTTGTCGCCGCCGATCTCGCGCAGGCCGGTCATGCATGCCTCGTATGCACCGACGCCTGGCACCACCAACCCGTCGGCGCGCGCGGCCGCATCGGCGTCTGCGGTCACCTCGACGTCGGCACCCACCCTTTCCAGCGCGCGCTGCGCCGACCGAAGGTTGCCCGAGCCGTAGTCGAGTACCACAACGGTTTTCGTCGTCACAGGCTGCCTTTGGTGGACGGCACGCCGGTCACCCGGGGGTCGTACTCGACGGCTTGACGCAGTGCCCGCGCGACGGCCTTGTACTGGGCCTCGGTGATGTGATGCGGATCGCGCCCGTAGAGCGTCCGCACGTGAAGCGCGATGCGGGCATTCATGGCCAGCGACTCGAACACGTGCCGGTTGATGACGGTGTGATAGGGCACCTCGGAGCCGGCAATCGTGCTGTGCAGCATGTGTTCCGGCTCGCCGGTGTGCACGCAGTACGGCCGCCCCGAGACGTCCACCGCCGCGTGTGCGAGCGTCTCGTCCATCGGGATGAAGGCGTCACCGAAGCGCCGGATGCCCGTCTTGTCGCCGAGCGCCTCCCGCAGCGCCTGGCCCAGCACGATCGCGGTGTCCTCGATCGTGTGGTGGCCTTCGATCTCGACGTCACCCTTGGCGTCGACGGTGAGGTCGAAGCTGGCGTGGCTGCCCAGCGCCGTGAGCATGTGGTCATAGAACGGGACGCCGGTGGAGATGTTCACGGCTCCGGTGCCGTCGAGATCGAGCTCGACGACGATGTCGGATTCCTTCGTCTTGCGTTCGACGCGGGCGCGACGGTTGGTGGTCACTGTGCTCCTATTCGTGCGCTGGCTTCCAGCAGCGCGTCGTTCTCCTCGGCCAGGCCGATGGTGGTGCGCAGATATCCGGGGATTCCGACGTCGCGGATGAGAATGCCCGCGTCGAGGTAGCGCTGCCAGGTGGCCGGTGCGTCGGCGAACTCGCCGAACAGCACGAAGTTCGCATCGCTGGGAATCACCCGGAAACCCATACCCCTCAGCGCGTCAGTCACTCGGTTGCGTTCCGAGATCAGCGTGGCGACGCTGCCGAGGGTGTCGTCGGCGTGCCGCAGCGAGGCGCGGGCGGCGGCCTGGGTCACCGATGACAGGTGATAGGGCAGCCGCACCAGCAGCATGGCGTCGACCACCGCCGGGGCGGCGATCAGGTAGCCGAGCCTGCCGCCTGCGAACGCGAACGCCTTGCTCATGGTGCGGGTCACGACGAGTTTCGACGGGAACTCGGCGACGAGGTTCACCGCGCTGAGTTCGGACGAGAATTCGCCGTACGCCTCGTCGAGGATCAGGATGCCGGTGGTCATCGCTTCGAGAAGCCGGCGAAGTTCCTCGAGCGGAACGCTCTGGCCCGACGGGTTGTTCGGGCTCGCGACGAAGACGACGTCGGGGTTGCGTTCCTTGATGGCGTGCACCGCAACCTCGGCGTCGAGGCTGAAATCGTCGGCGCGGTTGGCCACCAGCCACTCGGTCTGCGTGCCGTCGGAGATGATCGGGTGCATCGAATACGACGGTACGAATCCGATCGCGCTTCGTCCCGGCCCGCCGAACGCCTGCAGCAGCTGCTGCAGGATTTCGTTGGAGCCGTTGGCAGCCCAGAGGTTCTCGACGCCGACGTCGACGCCGGTCTGAGCCGACAGGTACGCCGCGAGCTCGCTGCGCAGAGCCACCGCGTCGCGGTCGGGATACCGGTGCAGGTCGCCTGCGACAGCGCGGACCGAGCTGGTGACGTCGTCGATCAGCGCCTGGGTCGGTGGATGCGGGTTCTCATTGGTGTTGAGCCGCACGGGCACCGCGAGTTGTGGTGCGCCGTACGGTGATTTGCCGCGCAGGTCCTCGCGGAGCGGAAGATCGTCCAGGGATACCGATTGACCGGGCACCCTGCTGTCTGTTCTTCGCGCAAGCGGCCCATCACTCCTCGAACCTCCGGCGCACCGCCTCGCCGTGAGACGGCAGATTCTCGGCCTCGGCGAGCGTGATCACGTATCCGGACACGTCTTTCAGCGCCGCCTCGTCATAGTCGACGACGTGTATGCCGCGAAGGAACGTCTGCACCGAGAGGCCACTGGAGTGCCGCGCACAACCTGCCGTCGGCAGCACATGGTTGGAGCCTGCGCAGTAGTCGCCGAGACTGACCGGTGAGAAGGCCCCGACGAAAATTGCTCCGGCGGAACGGATTCGGCCGGCCACCTCGCGCGCGTCAGCGGTCTGGATCTCGAGGTGCTCGGCTGCGTAGGCGTTGACCGTCTTGATGCCGGCATCGATGTCGTCGACGAGCACGATCGCCGACTGCCGTCCCGACAGCGCGGCGGAAACCCGTTCGCGGTGCACGGTGGTTTCCAGCTGGCCGGCGAGTTCGCGGTCGGTGGCGTCGGCGAGCGAGATACTCGGCGTGACAAGCACGCTGGCGGCCATCTCGTCGTGTTCGGCCTGGCTGATGAGGTCAGCGGCGACATGTACGGGATCGGCGGTGCCGTCGGCCAGAATCGCGATCTCGGTCGGGCCTGCTTCAGCGTCGATGCCCGATCTGAGAGCGACATATTCGCTTGGCGGCCGTGACGTAGATGTTGCCCGGCCCGGTGACCATGTCGACAGGAGCCAACTCGGTGCCATCGGTGTCGGTTCCGCCGTAGGCCATGATCGCGACGGCCTGGGCTCCGCCGACAGCCCACACCTCGTCGACACCGAGCAGGCGTGCGGCAGCAAGAATGGTGGGATGCGGCAGGCCGTCGAACTGCGCCTGCGGCGGGCTCGCAATGACCAGCGAGTCCACGCCCGCGATCTGCGCGGGCACCACGTTCATCACCACGCTGGAGGGGTAGACCGCGTTGCCGCCCGGCACATAGAGGCCGACGCGCTCGACGGGCACCCAACGTTCCGTCACCGTGGCGCCGGGCGCCAGCGTCGTCGTGGTGTCGGTGCGCCGCTGATCGCCGTGCACAGCGCGGGTCCGCTCGATCGCCACCTCGAGTGCGGCGCGGACATCGGACGGGAGCCGGTCGAGGGCGCCCTGCAGCTCAGGCAGCCGCACCCGCACCTGCGCGGGGCGCACACCGTCGAACGACTCGCCGAACTCGAGGGCGGCCTGCGCGCCGCGCGAGGCGACGGCGTCGACAATCGGCCGCACTTTCGGCACCACCGCGTCGACGTCCACCCCACCGCGCGGCAGCGCAGATCTCAGCCGGGCAGCCGACAGGTCAGCGCCGCGCAGGTCGATGCGGGCCATGTTCATGCACCTATTGTCCCAGAACAGGCCAAATCGTTATGCCGCGGCAGCCCGCGCGGTGTCCGAGCTCAGGTGAGGCGGGCGCTCACTTGCAGAGTTCGGTGATCTTCGCGTTCGCCTCGTCTGCTTCCTTCAACCGTGCGGCCTGGCCGGGGTCGGAGTTCGGGATGCCCGACGTCGACCTGGCGCCGATGTCCATCAGGTTGTTGGCGAACTTGCGAACCGCCTCGGCCAGGTCGGGGGGCGTCCCGGGCTGAAGCCGCGCGAGCAGGTACTGCCCACCGTCGTAGAGGGCGAGGCGCGCATTGGCGGCCACCGCCATCGACCCGGTGACGTCCTCAGGACCGCCGGGAGGCTGCAGGTTCGTGTTGATCTGGACGCCGTTGCGGATGACGTTGAACGACTCGCAGATGCTGCCCTTGGGGTCGTCGGTGGTTGTGCCGGTGAAAACCTGTGCTTCTTTCGATGGCTCCTTCATGAGTGCCCAGACGGCAAGGCCGACTGCGACGAGCGCTACGACCAGCGCCAAGACAGAAATGATAAAACCCCTGGAAGTCCCCGTTGGCTCAGACATGCGGCCGATCGTAACGGCCAGACAGTCTTTGCCAGCGAACTTTGCGCTCGCGAGTCTTCATCAATCTTGTACGCGCTTTCCGGCACGGTCTCTGACTTGCGTAATGTCCACACCCATGTCCGCCAAGGATCACCCCAACAATGCGCCGGGCGTGCCGATGGTCTATCCGCCCACGTTCGAGCGTCTGCAGATCAAGTACATGAACCCGGTTGTGAAACGCGTCGCGCGACTGATGCCCGGAGTAGCCAAGATCAGGCACCGCGGCCGCAAGTCCGGCAAGACCTATGAAACGGTCGTCACTCCGTTCCGCAAAGGCAGCGTGCTGGCCATCACGTTGGGACACGGCAAGACCGACTGGGTCAAGAACGTGCTCGCCGCCGACGAGGCCGACGTGCTCTTCGGCAAGCGGACCGTCCACATCGTCAACCCGCGGATCGTGCCCGCAGGCGGCGACGCCGACGGCCTGCCGTTCATGGCCCGTGTCCAGGCCCGGAAAATGGGGGTGCTTGTCGCCGATATCGCGTGACACACTGTCGCGATGGCATGGCAAGTCTGGCTGGCGTTCTTCGGTGCGGCGATCGCGATCGCCGTCTCGCCGGGGCGGGCGCCATCCAATCGATGGCGACCGGGCTGACCCACGGTGTGCGACGCGGATATTGGAGCATCCTCGGGCTGGAAATCGGCCTCATGCTGCAGCTGTCGCTGGTGGCGGCCGGCCTCGGCGCGGTGGTGACGAACTCGATCCTCGCCTTCAACATCATCAAGTGGATCGGTGTGGCCTACCTGTTCTATCTGGCCGTGCGGCAATGGCGAACCGCGACAGTCGATCTGCGCGAGCAGGTCGGCAGGGCGATGGACGGCGGCAGGCTCTCGCTCGTTGTTCGCGGATTCCTCGTCAACGCGACCAACCCCAAGGGATTGGTGTTCTTCCTCGCCGTGCTCCCCCAATTCGTCGTGCCGACTTCGCCCCTTCTGCCGCAGTACCTGGCGATCGGCGTGACGATGGTCGCCGTCGACCTCGTGGTGATGGGCCTCTACACGGCTTTGTCTGTTCGGCTGCTCAAGTGGATGCAGACTCCTCGCAAACAAACGGTCGTCAACCGTGTGTTCTCGGGCTTGTTCGCCGCCGCCGCTGTCATCCTGTCCCTGGTGCGACGCGGCCCCGCTACCGCGTGAAGACCGTCTTCCCGGTCATCGTCGGCCAGACCGACGGCGCGTCGTCCCACGGCACGACCCGGTCGACGGCGGGCGACAAATCGCAAGAGGCAGAGAGCAATTCGAGGATCTCGGGGATCGCGGCCCGTGCGTTGACCCGACCGGTGACGAAGCGGACACCGCGGGTGTACATCGGCAGCAGGGGCATGTCGACCTTGCCCTGGTAGTAGATGCCTGTATCCGTGCAGACGCCGTCCGGCCACGTCACGCGCAGCGTCGAGGCGAGCACCGAGGGGTCTGCCGACGTGTGCACCGTGACCGGATATGGATCCCATGATTTATCCGGCTTCAGACGCTCGTGGACACGCGCACCGAGCTTCTCCGCCGTGGCGAGCCGCTGATGGTCGGTGTCGATGTAGTCAACCTGCGCGCCGTACGCCACTCCGAATGCCGCGGCGTACAAGCCGATCGACCGCCTACCGACCACGAGCATCCGGCGGTCGACCTCGTCGAGGGCGGCCAATTCCGAGCGGTAGGGACCGATCGCGCGCCAGCCGTCGGGGATGTTGTCCGACAAGGAGGCGATCGTCACCGGGTCGACGCCCGCCGGAACGGGCAGCAGCATCGCATCGGCGTACGGCACCGTCACGAGATCGGCCATGAACCCGCCGCCGTCCAGACCTGCCAGTGGCGCCATGCCGTACATCGCCATCAGCGGAAGCGACGCGCACGAACCGGTCGCACCACGGCGGCATGCGTTGCACTGTCCGCAGTTGATCTGAAACGGCACCACGACGCGGTCGCCCACGCCCACATTCGTGACCTGGTCGCCGACGGCGACAACCTCCGCGAGTCCCTCATGGCCGACGGCGTGCCCGGGCGGCATCGGCAACACTCCCTCGGATACAGCGACGTCCAAATCGCAGCAGGCCACCATCAGCGGCCGGACAAGCGCCTGGCGACCATCGGAGATCTGCGGGTCGGGAGCATCCCGCCAGGCGTAGCGTCCGGCCTCCTCGAATATCAGCTGCTGCATCCCGCCGTCCTTCTTTAGTGGTCGTTCAAGTATTCTTGAGCGACCGTTCTAGTATTGTCAAGGGGTGCCCCGTCCCGATCGAAGCCGTACCGCGCTGATAGATACCGCGGCCCTGCTGTTCCGCAGGCAGGGCTACGCGGCCACGGGTGTGAACCAGATCCTGGAGGCCGCAGACGTCAAGGCCGGCTCGCTCTATCACCACTTTCCGAACGGAAAACAGCAGCTGGCGGCGGCCGTCGTCGAGTCGGCGGGCGGCGAGATCGAACGGCTGCTGCGCCGGTTCCTGGACAGCGACGCGTCCGTCGCCGACATCGTCGCCGGCTGGATCGACCTTCTGGTCGCGCAGCTGGCGTCCGACCGGCGCGACGGATGCCCGATCGAACCGATCGCCACCGAGTCGGTCAACGCCAGCCCTGCGGTGCGCGACGCATCCGCCAATGCCTTCGCCGGCTGGAGTGGCGCGGTCGCCGAGCGTCTCCGCGCCGACGGCTGGCGGGAGCCCGATGCCGGGCAGACGGCGCTCGCGGTCATCGCCCTCATCGAAGGTGCGCTCATCCTGTCGCGCATCGCCGGGAATGCCGATGCGCTCGATGCCGCCAAGGCTGCGGCGCGTTCACTGTTGGCGCGCTAGAGGTCCAGCCCGATATCCAGCACATTCACCGAATGGGTGAGGGCGCCGACGGCCAGGTAGTCGACACCCGTACCCGCGTATTCGGCGGCCGTGTCCAGTGACAGACCGCCTGAGGACTCCAGCTTCGTCTGCGGAGCCTTGGCGTCGCGGCGCTGGGTCGCAATCTGGGTCTGCCACACCGGGAAGTTATCCAGCAGAACGAGTTCCACGTTCTCGGCAAGCACGTCGTCGAGCTGTTCGAGCGAGTCGACCTCGACTTCGCACGGCAGATCTGGCGCCACCTCGCGGACGGCGCGCAGCGCAGCGACCACTGAGCCTGCAGCGGCGACATGGTTGTCCTTGATCAACGCCGCGTCGCCTAGCCCCATCCGGTGGTTGACGCCGCCGCCCACCCGCACCGCATACTTCTGCAGCGCACGCATGCCAGGCAACGTCTTACGGGTGTCGCGGATCTTGGCGTTCGTGCCCTCGACCGCCTCGACCCATGCCGCGGTCGTCGTCGCGATGCCCGACAGGTGGCAGACCAGGTTGAGCATCGTCCGCTCGGCGGTCAGCAGGCCCTGAGTCGACGCCTCGACAACCATCACCACCCCGCGTGGCTCGAGTCGGGCACCGTCGTCGACACGCTCCTTCAACCGGTACCCGTCGGGACCCAGCACCTCGTCGAGGACCAGAAGCGCCACGTCGAGCCCGGCGATGACGCCCGCTTCGCGGGTCACCATCGAGGCTGTTGTGCTGGCGTCCGCGGACACGGTCGCCAGGGTGGTGACGTCGGGGCCGTAGCGCAGGTCTTCCTCCAGCGCGCGCGCGATGACCCTGCGAGCCTCCGTCAGCTCGTCGGCACTGAGTTCCATCAGCAGCAGGCCGCCGCGAACACCTGGCTGTGAGCCAGAGCTGGGTCGGTGTCGGGGAAGTCGGATCGGTGATGGCAGCCGCGCGTCTCGTTTCGGGCCACCGCGGCGGCGGTCACCGCGCGTGCCGTCGTGGTCAGCGCGACATCCTCGAAACTGGCTCGGCCGTCGAGGTCTCGCGGATCGGCGGCCTCGAGTTCACGCGCAAGTTGCGCCAAGCCGTCGGCGTCCCTGACCACCGACGCGTACGTGGCCATCGCACGCTGTAACTTGTTGCGCGGAAGGGCGACCCGGGTCTCTGCGTCGCCGAGCTCGGCGCGCACCGGTCCGGCGTCGACGGCGTGTTCGGTGGCCGCCTGCCCGGCGCGCCCGCCGACGACCAGTCCCTCCAACAGGCTGTTGGACGCCAGCCGGTTCGCGCCGTGCATACCCGTGCGGGCCACCTCGCCCGCGGCGAACAAGCCGGGAAGATCGGTGCGGCCGTGTACATCGGCGACCACGCCACCGCAGCTGTAGTGCGCCCCCGGCACCACCGGAATCGGCTGGCGTGCAGGGTCGATGCCTGCGGCTCGGCACGCCGCTGTCACCGTTGGGAAACGTCGATCGAAGTCGGTGATTCCGCGCGCGTCCAGGTATGCGCAGGGGTCCCCCGTTTCGCGCAACCGGGCATCGATGGCAGCCGCGACGACATCGCGCGGCGCGAGGTCACCCATCGGATGAACGCCTGCGGTGATCGAATTGCCTTGACGGTCAAGGAGAATGCCGCCCTCGCCGCGAACGGCTTCGGTGATCAACGGGCGGCGTCCGCTGGCGTGACCGTCGAACAGCATGGTCGGGTGAAACTGGATGAACTCGATATCGCTGATCGGCACACCCGCCCACAGCGCAAGCGCGACACCGTCACCGGTCGAACCCTCGGGGTTGGTGGTGGCCGCATACAGGTGGCCCAGACCGCCCGTCGCGAGCACCACCGACGGCGCGTGCACGATGCCGGGCCCGTCCTCGTTGAGCACGTGCACGCCGGTCACCGCACCATCGGTCTGCAGTATCTGCAGCGCGACGTGGTTGCGGCGGATGTCCAGGGTCGCGGCGGCGTGATCCAGTGCACGCTGCACCTCGGCCCCGGTGGCATCACCGCCGGAGTGGATGATGCGCCGTCGGGAGTGCCCGCCTTCGCGCGTCAGCGACCAGCGGCCGGGTTCGGCCTCGTCGAAACGCGCTCCGTCGTCGACGAGTTCGCGGACGGCGCGATAACCGTCGGACACGATCGACCGCACGGCATCGACGTCACACAGTCCGGCACCCGCAGTGACCGTGTCGGCCACATGGGCGTCGATCGAGTCGTCGGTGTCCGGAAGCACCACAGCGATGCCGCCCTGCGCGTAGAACGTCGCGGTGTCTGCGGCCTTGCTCAGCACGACAACCCTTCGGCCGCGACGGTGTGCGGCCAGGGCGGCCACGAGGCCGGCCACTCCGGTTCCGACGACGACAACGTCGGCTCGCTGATGCCACATCATTCACCGCCGCCGGGTTGACCGATCTCGATCATCCGCTGGACGCTGGCCCGCGCGCGTGACGCCGTCTCGGGATCGACGTCGACTTCGTCGGCACCCTCGATCAGGCAGCGCAGCAGTGCGGCCGGGGTGATCATCTTCATGTACTTGCATGACGCGCGGTCGTTGACGGCGCGGAAGTCGACTTCGGGTGCGGCCCGGCGCAGTTGGTGCAGCATGCCGACCTCGGTCGCGACCAGGACCTGACGGGCCTTGGTCTCGCGGGCGGCGTCGAGCATGCCGCCGGTGGAGAGGATCTTCACCCGGTCCTCGGGGAAAGCGCCCTCACCCGCGAGGTACAGAGCCGATGTCGCACAACCACATTCGGGATGCACATAAAGCTCGGCATCGGGATGTGCGAGCGCCTTGTCGGCGAGTTCGTCACCGTTGATGCCCGCGTGCACATGGCATTCGCCCGCCCAGATGTGAAGGTTCTTGCGACCCGTGATCCGCCGCACGTGCGCACCGAGGAACTGATCCGGGCAGAACAACACGTCGCGGTCCTCGGGAATGGAGGCCACCACTTCGACCGCGTTGGACGACGTGCAGCAGATGTCGGTTTCCGCCTTCACCGCCGCGGTGGTGTTCACGTAGGACACCACGACCGCGTCGGGGAATTCGGCCTTCCAGGCCCGCAGGTCGTCGGCCGTGATCGAGTCGGCGAGCGAGCAGCCCGCGCGCTGGTCGGGAATCAGCACCGTCTTCTCCGGAGACAGGATCTTGGCCGTCTCGGCCATGAAGTGCACACCGCAGAAGACGATCGTGTCCTCGGGTGCCGCAGCGGCGATTCGGGACAGCGCCAATGAGTCGCCGACGTGGTCGGCGACGTCCTGGATCGCAGGCAGCTGGTAGTTGTGGGCCAGCAGCGTCGCGCCGCGGAGGTCGGCCAGGCGCCGCACTTCAGCGGCCCATTCCTCGTCGCCGTCGACACCGGAATAGCCGGCCGGACCGTTCACGATCCGTTCGTCCAACACCGTCATGGCCGCCTCCTCGCGATCCATAGGTTTTCGACTTATAATCGAAAACATGGCTAATGGTAGCACTGCACACGAGGTGCTCGCCGTCGTCTTTCAAGTTCGGCAGCTGAGCACCAGGAGTCCGCAGCTCAGCGTGCTGCTGTGGCAACGTGCGAAGGAACCGCAGCGCGGTGCATGGTCGCTGCCCGGCGGCACGCTGCGTCACGACGAAGACATGATCAGTTCGGTTCGGCGACAACTCGCAGAGAAGGTCGATCTGCGTGAACTGGCTCACCTCGAACAGTTGGCTGTGTTCTCGGACCCGCAGCGGGTGCCCGATACGCGCACGATCGCGTCCACGTTTCTGGGCCTGGTGCCCTCCCCCGCGACCCCAGAGTTGCCGCCCGACACTCGCTGGCACCCGGTGAACGCGCTGCCACCGATGGCGTTCGATCACGGGACCATGGTCGAGCATGCACGCGCCCGCCTGGTCGCGAAAATGTCTTACACAAACATCGGATTCGCACTGGCGCCAAGGGAATTCGCCCTCTCCACCTTGCGTGATATCTACGGCGCAGCGCTCGGCTATCAAGTGGACGCGACGAATCTGCAGCGGGTGCTCGGACGTCGCGGCGTCATCACGCCGACCGGCACGACCGCGCGCTCGGGCCGCAGCGGCGGGCGGCCCGCGGCTCTCTATCGCTTCACCGAGTCCGCTTACCGAGTCACCGACGAGTTCGCCGCTCTGCGGCCGCCCGGGTGACACGCGAATGTTCTGCGCATCGGGGATTAGGTTCTTATTACTTTCTTAAGCGATACTGGCCGGATGGACTTGGGCAACGTCGCACCGGCCACCGGTGCCGAGTGGATCGGCTCCGTACCGCACGAGGCGATGAAGCGCGGCG
Organism: uncultured Actinomycetota bacterium; assembly: GCA_963758825.1. GTDB lineage: Bacteria > Actinomycetota > Actinomycetes > Mycobacteriales > Mycobacteriaceae > Mycobacterium. Next base: position 193,134 of record CAVWWV010000004.1, read on the forward strand.
TCCGTCCACTGCTCCCTCGTGACGACCCGTTCTACGACCCGCCGCAGGGCTTCCAGCACGCAGCACCCGGCACGGTGCTGCGCAGCCGCGACGTCGAGGTGGCCTTCCTGGGGCTGATACCGCAGAAGATGACCGCCACCCAGCTGCTGTACCGCACCACCGACATGAACGGTGCGCCCGAGGCGTCGGTGACCACAGTGATCGCGCCGGCCGAGCGCGGCCCCGAACGCGTCTGCCCCGTGGTGTCCTACCAGTGCGCGATCGACGCCATCACATCGCGCTGCTTCCCGTCATACGCGCTGCGCAGGCGGGCCGTCGCGCCAGGAGCGCTCGCACAATTCGAATTTCTTCTCATCTCTGCGGCGCTCGCCGAGGGCTGGGCGGTCTCGATTCCCGACCACGAGGGATCCAACGGAGCCTGGGGTACGCCTCACGAGCCCGGCTACCGAATCCTGGACGGGCTGCGAGCCGCACTGAGCTCCGAAATGCTCGGTCTTTCGGCGACGGCGCCAATCGGGCTGTGGGGCTACTCGGGCGGTGGACTGGCCACTGCATGGGCGGCCGAGGTGAGCGGGACATACGCCCCCGAGCTGAACGTCGTCGGCGCGGTCCTCGGCTCGCCCGTCGGCGACCTCGGCAACACGTTCCGCAGGCTCAACGGCAGCTTCTACTCGGCGCTGCCCGCGATGGTGGTCGCCGCGCTGTCACACGCCTATCCCGAGCTCGACCGGATCATTCAGGAGCACGCCACCGATACCGGCAAAGCGATGCTGCTGCGGGCGGAGAACATGACGACCGTTCACGCGGTCCTGCGGCTGATCGGCATGGACATGGGCAAGCTGATCGACCGACCGCTGAACGAGATCCTCGACCTACCCGAGCTTCAGAACATCTTCGCCGACATCAAGCTGGGCACCGCGGTTCCCACACCGCCGGTGCTGCTGGTCCAGGCGGTGCACGATCGAATCGTGTCGGTCGACGACATCGACGAACTGGTCGACACCTACCAGTCCGGCGGCGCGTCGGTGACCTACCACCGCGACATGTTCAGCGAGCACATGCTGCTGCATCCGATGTCGGCGCCGATGGCGCTGCGTTGGTTGATCGATCGGTTCGCCGACAAGCCGCTGAGTGAGCACATAGTTCGGACGAAATGGCCGACGCTGCTGAACCCGATTACCTATATGGGGATGGCCCGGCTCGTGCGGATTGCGGCAAAGGTCGTCACGGGGCGGACGGTAGAGCGTCGTCCATTGTGACCGGTGGCCGCAACACCGGTTCTTCCTCCGGAGGCCAGCCGCCGAGATCGTCGCGTGGCGTCGACACCGCGATGAGCGCATAGACCAACGCCGCCAGCGCCGCCGGGAACAACACCGATGCCGCGATCAACCAGCCCGAGTGCGCAAAGAACACCGGCGGCGCCTCGGTCACGTAGACCACCCGATCATCTGTCGTGATCGGCGCACCGGCGATGTCGATGACGTCGTAGCGCCACCGCACGATCAACGCACCCACGCCCGCGGCCGCGCCGAACGCCAGGGCCGAGCCGATGGACAACGCCGCGCACATCACCGGGCCGCGGTGCGGCCGCCACTGCCACGTCAGCACGGCGGTCACCACCGCAAGCGCCACGACCAGGCCTACCAGCAGAAAAGCTGCGATGAAGAAGTTGTCCGTTTCGTTGCCCAGCGCGGCATGCACTCGATCGCCGCTCTTGGTCAGTGCGATGACTCCGTGGATCGGCGGCGCTATCCATGCCCACAACGCACCCGTGAGTGCGCCGGCGGCAGCCAACCCGACGATCACCGTCGCAGCAGCGCGGCGCCGTGAAATACGCGGCGGTGCAACCTCATTCATCGCTTGTCAAGATCCTTGCTGTCCTGTGTGCCGTGCCGCGAGCACTTCGCCGACCAGCCGTCCGGACGCACTTGGACGACCATCCGCCTGCCGCACTCCGGCGCAGAAGCGTGGTGGCTCCAGCCCGAGTCGGGCCGCAGTAGGCACGGCGCCGCCTGCGGGCTCGCCAGTGTAGACGTTGAATTTGACGGTCCCCATCAGACAAGCCACGGCTAGATCGTGGCGTTGAGCGCCTTGATCGGCATCGCAAGATCGTCGAGCAGCTCGAGGTCGGCCTCGGCCGGGCGGCCGAGCGTGGTCAGGTAGTTGCCCACGATGACCGCGTTGATGCCGCCGAGGATGCCCTGCTTGGCGCCGAGGTCGCCGAGCGTGATCTCACGACCACCCGCGAACCGCAGCATGGTGCGCGGCAACGCCAGCCGGAAAGCCGCGACGGCCTTCAGCGCCTCCGCTGCGGGCAGCACGTCCAGATCGCCGAACGGCGTGCCCGGGCGCGGGTTGAGGAAGTTCAGCGGAACCTCGTGCGGGTCGAGCTCGGCCAGGTTGGCCGCGAACTCGGCGCGTTGCTCGAGCGTCTCGCCCATGCCGAGGATGCCGCCGCAGCAGACCTCCATGCCCGCGTCGCGGACCATCGACAGCGTGTCCCAGCGCTCGTCCCAGGTATGCGTTGTCACCACCTCGGGGAAGAACGACTTGGCCGTCTCCAGGTTGTGGTTGTAGCGGTGCACGCCCATCTCCGACAGCCGCTCGACCTGCTCCTGGGTCAGCATGCCCAACGAGCAGGCGATCTGGATGTCCACCTCGTTGCGGATCGCCTCGATGCCCGCGGCGACCTGCGCCAGCAACCGCTCGTCGGGCCCGCGTACGGCCGCCACGATGCAGAACTCGGTCGCTCCGGACTTGGCCGTCTGCTTGGCCGCCTCCACCAGGCTCGGAATGTCGAGCCACGCGCTGCGCACCGGCGAGGCGAAAAGTCCTGACTGCGAACAGAAGTGGCAGTCTTCCGGGCAGCCTCCGGTTTTCAGGCTGATGATGCCCTCGACCTCGACTTCCGGTCCGCACCAACGCATCCGCACGTCGTGGGCGAGTGCGAGCAGTTCATCGAGCCGATCATCGGGCAGTTGCAGCACGGTCAGCACCTGGTCCTGCGTCAGGCCCTCACCTCGTTCGAGCACCTGCTCGCGGGCCTCGGTCAGGATGTCGGTCAACAGTCATGCTCCTTGCTCAGACTTGGACACCTCGGCGGTGCCGAGAATTGAACAGCGTTCAGGTTATGGTAGCCGGGTGCAGCTGCACAAACGCGACGTGGTCGAGGCGGCGACGGCGATCCTGGACAACTACGGGATCGCCGACCTGACGATGCGCCGACTGGGCCGTGAACTCAACGTTTCCCCCGGCGCGCTGTACTGGCATTTCTCCAACAAGCAGCAGCTTCTCGGTGCGATCGCCGACCGCATTCTGGAGCCCGTCGGTGACGTGCCGGGCGACTGGCGGGAACGCGTCGCCGGGGTCTGCGGTCGCCTGCGGGACGCCCTGCTGTCGCACACCGACGGCGCCGAGTTGGTCTCCGCCAGCTTCGCAGCCGGCCAGTCGCAGGCGATGACGCAGGTTGTTGCCCGCCTCTCCGACGCCGCGGGCGATGCAGGGGTGGTCGGCACGCATACCGAACTGGCGGCCCGCACCGTCGTCTACTACGTGCTGGGTTTCACCGCCGACGAACAGTCCCGGCTGCAGTGGGACGCCGCGGGCGCGGATCTGCCCGACGAGCAGTCGGTGCTTGCCGGCGATGCAGGCGACCGGTTCGGTTTCGGGCTTGCCTTGCTCGTCGACGGGATCGAAGCGCGGCGGCCGGTGGTCGGGGTGCCCGACTAACGTCACGGCCATGGTGTACCGTCGACGATGTGCGGCGCAGATCGTGGCACCTCTGCCCCGGTCCTACGAGGTCGTGGTTCGCGACCGGATCAAGTTCCGCATCGGGCAGATCGTCTACCTGGCGTTCTCACGCGACGAGACGGTGATGGGTTTCGCGTTTCCGAAGGAGGAGCGCGACGGTCTGATCGCTTCCGAGCCCGACAAGTTCATGCTCCCGAGTCCGTCCGATATGCGATACAACTGGGTGCACGTCCGGCTCGATGCGATCGATCTCGTCGAGCTCCGCGAGATCGTCATCGACGCATGGCGCATGTGTGTGCCGAAAAGTGTTGCCGCGAAGCAACTTGGCGGAAATCTCTAGTAGGACTTCGACGTGTTGGCGACCGCCCCGTTGTCACAGGAGACGCTCACATCCCAGCTCCGGAATGCCGGAACGGCCGGAGCGATAACCACATCGAAGCTGCCGTTAGCCGGCAACGAGAAGCTGCGGTTGACGAGATCAGACGCGTATGTGCACTGCGATGCCACTCCGCTGTGGTCGGTGATGTGAGCGGTCAAGCTGCCGAGCCCCTCGTTCCACGATATGGAGGGAGCGGCCGGTGGCACCTTCTGTTGGTCGCCGGTGTAGCAGTAGTCACCCCACAACACGCCGCAGTCCGCCGGATCCGCTGCGGCGACGGGGATCGCTATCGCTGCCGCACCGATCGGCATTGCGGCGAGACTTCTGCACCTTTGCCGTCGATCTCAAGGCTCGATCGGGTACTCGACCCGCTTGTTGCCGTCCCAGTGTCGAAGCCCCACCGCCGTGGCCCGCATGTCCCGTGTCATGCGGCGCGGCGAGAGCGCATCGGCCAGCTTGTCTTGCGCGACGCGCCGCGCGAGCGTGACATGAGGTGTCCAGTGGCCGGGTTCCGCATGCGGCAACGGACCTGCCTGCGACATGTGCGGCAGGCACACCTCGTGCACGTCGGCCTGAAGCGCCAGCAGTTCGGCGGATGGGATCAGCAGGCGCACAAGCGTGAACGGCCCGCGGCCGAACAGCATCGGGGCACCGATCGTGCAGGAGAACGGCAGTCGGTGCAGCAGCCGACGCAGCGCGTCGTTGACGGCGTCGTCCATGTCCTCGGCGACAGACAGGGTGACGTGCGGCCGGTTGCTGGGCGACGTCGAACTGGCCAGGCTGCGCACGCCGGCATCGGTCAGCTCCGACCAGAGCTGACGCACCTCGGCGTCGGTCTCGGTGTCGAAGAGCAGTTCGACGGAGTGCACCATGTCAGCCCGCCAAGCTCTTCACCCAGTGCGGGTCGAACGCCGCCGAGCTCATCGACTCGAACTGGGCCGACCCAAATGCACCTGCGCCTGCAGGCAATACGGCACGCAGCGGTGCCATCGCCGACAGCACCTCGCGGTTGCCGGTCTCGACGACGCCGGGATTCTGCGGCCACGCACCAATCACCAGGCCGGCATGCCGAACACGTTGTGAGGCAAGCGCTTCCAGCGTCAATGCGGCGTGGTTCAACGTACCCAAGACCCGCTCTGACGACGATCAGTACCTGGCGCGCCGATATCGACGGCGAGATCCCGAAGAGTCACCCCGCCGTCACCGATCTCGACGAGCAATCCCCCAGCGCCCTCGACCAGGGTCAACCGTCCCGGCCGGTCCACCCCGACGACCATCGAGGCCAACTCCGCACGGGTCGGCAACCGCACTCCCGCCCGATGCGCGGCCGCGGCAGGCGCCAGTGGTTCGGGAAGCCGTGCGAGGCCGTGCAAGTCGGTGACGCCGGACAGCCGGCCGATCTCGGCGAGGTCGTCGTCACCGTCGGCTGACCCGGTTTGCACCGGCTTGCACACCGCTACGTCGATTCCGGCCAACCGCGCGTGACACGCCAGCGCCGCGGTGGCCACCGTCTTGCCGACGCCGGTGTCGGTCCCCGTGACGACGAGAACGCTCAAGCCGTCGACAGCACTTCCGTGAGCACCTTGCGCGCCAGCGTCAACTCGTCCTCGGACAACGACGCCCGCGCCGTCAGCCGCAGCCGTGACGTGCCCGCAGGCACGGTCGGGGGGCGGAAGCAGCCCACCCGCACACCCCGGTCGAGGCATGCGGTCGCGGCGGCCAACGCCACCTCGGGTGCACCCAAAATCACTGATACCACGGCGGATTCGGGTCGGTCGGGGACGTCGCACACCGTGGCCAGCTCGGCGGCGTACCGCAGCACGTCCTCCGCCCGCCACGGCTCGGCGATCAGCACTCGCAGCGCAGCCCACGCCGAGCCGACAGCCGCAGGCGCCAGCCCGGTGTCGAAGATGAAGGGCCGCGCCGCGTCGATCAGATGGTCGCGCACAGCCGCGGGTCCGAGCACCGCGCCGCCCTGGCTGCCGAGCGCCTTGGACATCGTCACGGTCATCACGACATCGGGCGCGCCCGCAAGCCCGACCTCCTCGAGCAGGCCCCGTCCGCCGGTCCCCCGCACGCCGAGGCCGTGCGCCTCGTCGACGATCAGCAGCGCGCCATGGCGGCGGCACGCATCGTGAAGCCGTCGCAGCGGGGCGAGGTCGCCGTCGGCGCTGAAGACCGAATCGGTGATCACCACGGCCCGGTCCTCGACGCGGGACGACAGCGCCTGCTCCACCGCGGCCACGTCTCGATGCGGCGTCACCGCCACCCGCGCCTTCGACAGGCGGCAGGCGTCGACCAGTGACGCGTGGGTGAGTGCGTCGGACACCAGAAGCGAACCCGGCCCCGACAGTGCGACCACGGCACCGAGATTGGCGGTGTAGCCGGAGGAGAACACCAGCGCCGACTCGGCGCCGACGAAGCCGGCCAACGCGTCCTCGAACCCTTCGTGCAGTTCGGTGTTCCCGGTGACCAGCCGCGACCCCGACGACCCGGCACCCCAGGTGCGCAGGGCGGCCACGCCGCCGTCGATCACGTCGGGATGCTGTGACAGGCCCAGATAGTCGTTGGACGCGAGGTCGAGTTCGGCGCCGACCGGCGGCCTGGCCCTCAGCGCCCGACGCAGCCCGGCCGCGCGCCGCCGGCGCTCGACGTCGTCGAGCCAGGCCAGCGGGGAAAGCCTCCACCCGCGTCACGGTGCTCCTCCCGACGACAATTGAACACGTCGGCGGTGCCGACAATTGAACACCGTTCAGGTTAGTGCACGGGCCACGCCGACCATCGCGGAGGTGATCCGCGCGATCTCCGCGGGTGGGCAGATGTAGGGCGGCATGGCGTAGACGAGGTTGCGAAACGGCCGCAGCCAGATCCCGTTCTCCAGGGCCGCCGCCGTGGCCACCGGCATGTCGACCGGTTCCGCCATTTCGACGACCCCGATGGCGCCGAGGACCCGGACGTCCGCGACGCCGGGAAGGGACCTCGCCGGCTCGAGACCCTCGCGCAGGCCCGCTTCGATCTCGGCAACCCGGGCCCGCCAATCCTGGCCGAGCAGGAGTTCGACCGACGCCACGGCCACCGAGCACGCAAGTGCGTTGGCCATGAACGTCGGGCCGTGCATGAGCGCTCCTGGTGCGTTGTCGCTGATCGTGCGCGCGATGTGCGTCGAGCACAGGGTGGCGGCAAGGGTGATGTAGCCGCCGGTGAGCGCCTTCCCGACGCACATGATGTCGGGGCTGACCCCTGCCTGCTCGGCGGCGAACAGCGTGCCGGTGCGGCCGAAGCCGGTGGCGATTTCGTCGAAGATCAGCAGCACCGCGTGCCGGTCACAGAAATCCCGAAGGTCGCTCAGGTAGCGCGGGTCATGGAACCGCATGCCGCCCGCACCCTGCACGAGGGGCTCCACGATGACCGCGGCCAGTTCGTCGGCGTGCTCGGCCAGCTGAGCCTCGAAGGCGGCGCAGTATGCCGGGTCGTATGCGGTGGGCACCTGTGGTGCGAAGATCTGACGCGCCAGGATGTCGGTCCACAGGGAGTGCATGCCGCCGTCGGGGTCGCACACGCTCATCGGCGTGAAGGTGTCGCCGTGATAGCCGCCCCGCCATGTCATCAGCCGCTGCTTCTTGCCGCGGCCCTGGCTGCGCCAGTACTGCAGGGCCATCTTCACGGCGACCTCGACCGAGACGGAGCCCGAATCGCTGAAGAAGACGGTGTCCAGTCCCTCGGGCGTGATGTCGACGAGCAGCTGAGCGAGGCGCGCGGCGGGTTCGTGGGTGAGCCCGCCGAACATGACGTGGTTCATCCTGGCCAGCTGGGACGCGATCGCGTAGTCCAGCGCCGGGTGGCCGTGGCCGTGGATGGCGGTCCACCACGAGCTCATCGCGTCCAGCACCTCGACATGCTTGCCGTTGACGACCAAGGTGAGCGACGCGCCGCTGGCTCCGACAGCCACGACGGGCGGCATGGCATCGGTGCCGATGGCGCTGTAGGGATGCCAGACGTGGGCGGCGTCGATCGCGCTGATTTCAGCGGGGTTCAACGCGGGCATGGAAAACCAGCCTAACGGCGGCACGCGCAACATGAGACGCACAGCGATCTTCGGTAGATTATCCCGCGACCATGATGACCCTCGCCCCTCCCCGTCCGGCGCTGGTTACCGCGGGCGTCCCCGGCACGAGGGCGTCGGCGGCCGACCGCAAGTCCGGCTTCTACCGCCACGACCTCGACGGCCTGCGTGGAGTCGCAATTGCCCTGGTTGCGGTGTTCCACGTCTGGTTCGGCCGGGTATCGGGCGGTGTCGACGTGTTTCTCGCACTCTCGGGCTTCTTCTTCGGCGGCCGGCTGCTGCGGACCGCGCTGACACCCGGTGCGTCGCTGTGGCCCGTCCCAGAAGTCACCCGGTTGGTTCGCCGGTTGCTGCCCGCCCTTGTCGTGGTGCTCGCCGCGTCGGCCGTCCTGACGATTCTCATTCAACCGGAAACACGCTGGGAAACGTTTGCTGACCAGAGCCTGGCAAGCCTCGGCTATTTCCAGAACTGGGAGCTGGCGAACACCGCTGCGGACTATCTGCGCGCCGGCGAAGCCGTCAGCCCGCTTCAGCACATCTGGTCGATGTCGGTCCAAGGCCAGTTCTACATAAGCTTTCTCGCGTTGGTTTTCCTGTTCGCCCTGCTGTTCCGCAAGCTCTTCATGGCGCACATGCGAGCAGCACTTGTCGTGCTGCTCAGCGCACTGACCATCGCATCGTTCGTGTACGCAGTATTTGCTCACAACGCCGACCAGTCGACGGCGTACTACAACAGCTTCGCGCGAGGGTGGGAACTGCTGCTCGGCGCTCTGGTCGGCGCGCTCGTCGGGTACATCCGCTGGCCCATGTGGCTGCGGTCGACGGTCGCGGTGGTCGCATTGGCCGCGATTCTGTCCTGCGGTGCGCTGATCGACGGGGTCAAGCAGTTTCCCGGCCCGTGGGCGCTCGTGCCCGTCGGCGCCACCATGCTGTTCATCCTCACCGGCGCCAACCGGCTTGCCGATCCGCACACCGGCGGCAAGCTGCCCTTACCCAACCGGCTGCTGGCCTCCAAGTCGTTCGTGTGGCTCGGGTCGATCGCCTACTCGCTCTACCTCTGGCACTGGCCCCTGCTGATTTTCTGGCTGGTGTACTCGGACCGCCAGCACGCCGGCTTCGCCGACGGCGCGGGCGTGCTGCTGGTGTCGGTACTGCTCGCGTACCTGACCACCAAATACGTGGAAAATCCGCTGCGCTACCGGTCCGCGGGCGCCGCCATCGGTCCGTCGGTGAAGATTCCGCTGCGTACCCGGCTGCGCAGGCCGACGATCGTGCTGGGCTCGATCGTGGCCGCCCTGGGGGTGGCGCTCACCGCGACCTCGTTCACGTGGCGCGAGCACATCCTCGTCCAGCGGGCGAACGCCGAGGGCCTCGGCACCCTGGAATCCCTCGACTACCCGGGAGCGCACGCACTGCTCGACAACGCGCCGGTCCCGGATGCGCCCATGCGGCCGACGGTGCTCGAGGCCAAGGAGGATCTGCCCGAAACCACCGAGGACGGATGCATCAGCGACTTCGACAGCGTCGAGGTCATCACATGCAGCTACGGCGACCAGTCGGCGACTCACACCATCGCGCTGGCAGGCGGCTCACACGCCGAGCATTGGATCACCGCGCTCGACCTGTTGGGCAAGAAGCGCCACTTCAAGGTGACGACCTACCTGAAGATGGGCTGCCCGCTGACCACCGAGGACGTCCCGCTGGTGATGGGTGACAACCGGCCCTACCCCAAATGCCACACGTGGAACGAGGCGGTGATGAAGAAGATCGTCGCCGACCATCCCGATTACGTGTTCACCACTGCCACCCGGCCGTGGAACATCAAGCCCGGCGACGTGATGCCGGGCACCTATGTTGGGATTTGGCAAACGTTGTCGGACAACAATATTCCGATCCTGGCGATGCGCGATACGCCGTGGCTGGTGCGGAAGAGCCAGCCGTTCTTCCCCGCCGACTGCCTGGCCGACGGCGGCAACGGCATCTCGTGCGGGATCAGACGCTCCGACGTGCTCGCCACGACTAATCCCACCCTGGTCTGGGTGGATCGGTTCCCGTTGCTGAAGCCGCTGGATCTCAGCGATGCGGTGTGCCGCAGGGACGTATGTCGCGCGGTGGAGGGAAACGTGCTGATCTACCACGATTCCCACCACATCTCGAAGACCTACATGCGCACGATGTCCGATGAGCTGGGCCGCCAGATCGGGGCCGCCACCCACTGGTGGTGACTGCCGCGCATCGGACCTACGGCGCCGATAAGGTCGGATGATGTCTTCGACGACGGTGTGGCCAGGCAGTCCGTATCCGCTCGGCGCCACCTACGACGGCGCGGGCACCAATTTCTCGCTGTTTTCCGAGGTCGCCGAAAAGGTCGAGCTGTGCCTGATCGCCAAGGACGGCTCCGAGGAGCGGATCGACCTCGACGAGGTGGACGGCTACGTCTGGCACGCCTATCTGCCGACGGTGACACCGGGACAGCGCTACGGCTTCCGGGTCCACGGGCCGTGGGATCCGGCCGCAGGCCATCGATGCGACGCGAGCAAGCTGCTGCTCGACCCGTACGGGAAGTCGTTCCACGGCGACTTCGAGTTCACCCAGGCGCTGTACTCCTATGACCTCAAGGCTGATGATCTCGCGTCAGGCGGCACGCCGCCGGAGATCGACTCGCTCGGCCACACCATGACCAGCGTCGTCATCAACCCGTACTTCGACTGGGCGTCCGATCGCGCCCCTCGCACGCCCTACCACGAGACCGTCATCTACGAGGCGCACGTCAAGGGGCTCACCCAGACCCATCCCGCCATTCCCGAGGAACAGCGCGGCACCTACGCCGGCTTGGCGCACCCCGCCGTCATCGACCACCTCAAGTCGCTCAACGTCACCGCGATCGAACTGATGCCGGTACACCAGTTCATGCATGATCACCGACTGATCGACCTGGGACTGCGGAATTACTGGGGCTACAACACGTTCGGCTTCTTGGCGCCGCATTACCAGTACTCGTCCAGCAGGCACGCCGGTGGTGCCGTCGCCGAATTCAAGACCATGGTGCGGACCTTCCACGAGGCGGGCATCGAGGTGATACTCGATGTGGTCTACAACCACACCGCCGAGGGCAACCACCTCGGACCGACCATCAACTTCCGCGGCATCGACAACGCCGCCTACTACCGGCTGATGGACGACGATCTGCGGCTGTACCGCGACTTCACCGGCACCGGAAACAGTCTCAACCCCCGGCATCCGCACACCCTGCAGCTGATCATGGACTCGCTTCGGTACTGGGTGATCGACATGCACGTCGACGGTTTCCGCTTCGACCTGGCTTCGGCGCTGGCCCGCGAGTTCTACGAGGTCGACCGACTCTCAGCGTTTTTCGACCTGGTCCAGCAAGATCCCGTGATCAGCCAGGTGAAGCTGATCGCCGAGCCGTGGGACGTCGGCGAGGGCGGCTACCAGGTCGGCAATTTTCCAGGTTTGTGGACCGAGTGGAACGGGAAGTATCGCGACACTGTGCGCGACTACTGGCGGGGCGAACCCGCGACCCTCGGCGAATTCGCCTCCCGGCTGACCGGTTCATCGGACCTCTACGAGGCCACCGGGCGGCGGCCGAGCGCGAGCATCAACTTCGTGACGTGCCATGACGGCTTCCCGCTGAACGACCTGGTGTCCTACAACGAGAAGCACAACGAGGCCAACGGCGAGGACAACCGCGACGGCGAGAGCCACAACCGGTCGTGGAACTGCGGTGTCGAGGGTCCGACCGACGACCCGGACATCCTGGCGCTGCGCGGCAAGCAGATGCGCAACATCATCGGCACGCTGATGTTGTCCCAGGGCACCCCGATGCTGTCGCACGGCGACGAGATCGGACGCACCCAGAAGGGCAACAACAACGTCTACTGCCAGGACTCCGAACTCAGCTGGATGGACTGGTCGATGTGCGAGACCAACGCCGACCAGTTGGCGTTCACCCGCAAGGTCACCGAGCTGCGAAAGAAACACCCGGTGTTCCGTCGCCGTCGGTTCTTCGAGGGCAAGCCGATCCGCACCGGCGACCAGGCCCGCGACATCGCGTGGCTGACTCCGGCGGGCAGCGAGATGACACCCGAAGACTGGGGTACCGGACTCGGCAAGTGCGTGGCGGTGTTCCTCAACGGCGACGCCATCCCGACACCCGATGAGCGCGGTGCAGCGGGTGGTCGACGATTCGTTCCTGCTGTGCTTCAACGCACACGATCAGGAACAGGATTTCGTTGCCCCGAAACTCGCCTACGCGCGCGAGTGGACCGCCGAATTCGACACGGCCGACCCGCAAGGCGACACCGATGTCGTGGTCGCGGCGGGCGAGAAGATCTCGCTGCATCCCCGGTCGCTTCTAGTGCTCCGAAAGACCGCCTGACACATGGCTTTTCCTGTCTTGTCGACGTATCGACTCCAGATGCGCGGCGACGGTTTCACCTTCGCCGACGCCGAGGACCTCCTGCCCTATCTCGATGATCTCGGAGTCTCGCATCTCTACCTGTCTCCGATCCTGACCGCGACACGCGGCTCGACGCACGGGTACGACGTCACCGACCCGACCACGGTGTCGGCTGAGCTCGGCGGTGCCGAAGGGTTGGCCCGGCTGTCGGCGGCGGCACGGTCGCGCGGTATGGGTCTGATCGTCGACATCGTTCCCAATCACCTCGGCGTCGACGCGCCCGAGCAGAACAAATATTGGTGGGACGTCCTCAAACACGGTCGCGACTCGGCTTTCTCCTCGTTCTTCGATATCGACTGGACGCTGGACGACGGCCGAATCGTGTTGCCGGTTCTGGGTTCCGACGGCGATGTCGACGACCTCGTGGTGGACGGCGACGTACTGCGCCTCGGCGACCTCGGTTATCCCATCGCACCGGGGACCGGCTCGGGCACCGGCCGCGAGGTGCACGATCGTCAGCATTACCGCCTCATCGGCTGGCGCAGCGGGATATGCGGCTACCGCCGGTTCTTCTCGATCACCTCGCTGGCCGGGCTGAGGCAAGAGGACCGCGCCGTTTTCGATGCCACCCATGTCGAGGTGAAGCGCTGGTTCGACGAAGGCCTGGTGGACGGCCTTCGTATCGACCATCCGGATGGATTATCCGATCCCGCAGGCTATTTGAGGTGGCTGCGCGAGATCACCGGACCGGACGCCTGGATCGTCATCGAGAAGATCCTCGCCGTCGACGAGCCGCTGGATCCGAGCCTGCCCGTGGCAGGCACGACGGGATACGACGCCCTGCGCGAGACCGGCGGGTTGTTCATCGATCCCGCAGGCGCAGGCCCGCTCACCGACCTCGTCGACTCGACCGGATCGCCGTACGGCGAAATGCCGGAGCTGGCGCGGTCACTCAAGGTCCGCGCCGTCACCGACACCCTCGCGAGCGAGTTGGGACGGCTCTGCCGGGCGATCGGCGCCGAGTCCGGCCTGACCCATCCGGATCTTGGTGACGCAGTCGCGGCCCTACTCAGTCGGATCCACGTGTACCGCTCGGACTATCAGAACCTGTCGTTGGTGCTGCCCATCGCGCTGGCCGAAACCGTCGGGGCGCGGCCTGATCTGGCCGAACCTCTCGCCATCGTCGCCACCGCGGTGGGCGATGGCGGCGAGTCGGCCGTCCGCCTTCAGCAGTTGTGCGGGGCGGCCACCGCGAAGTCGATGGAGGACTGCCTGTTCTACCGTGACGCACGCCTGGTTTCACTGAACGAGGTCGGCGGCGAGCCCGACCGCTTCGGGGTGAGCCTCGCCGAATTTCATCAGCGGGCGCAGGTACGCGCCGACATGTGGCCTGCGGCCATGACGGCGTTGACCACACACGACACCAAGCGCGGCGAGGACGTGCGGGCCCGGATCGGCGTGCTGTCGCAGGTGCCGTCGCTGTGGGCGCAGTACGTCCGCGCATGGGAACACCGTCTATCACCGCCGGACCAGGCGACCGGCTTGTTCCTGTGGCAGAACATCTTCGGCGTTTGGCCTGTCGACGGCACCGTCACCGATGAGCTACGCGGGCGTCTACACGGATACGCGGACAAGGCGATTCGCGAAGCCGCCGTGCACACGACGTGGAATGACCCCGACGCAGAATTCGAGCAGAAGGTGCATGCCTGGATCGACGAACTGATCGACGGGCCGCTGGCCACCGAGCTGACCTCGCTGCTGGCGCAGCTCGACAAGCACGCCCGCAGCGACAGCCTCGGCCAGAAACTCATTCAGCTGACCGCACCCGGCGTCCCGGATGTTTACCAGGGCACCGAGTTGTGGGACGACAGCCTGGTCGATCCGGACAATCGACGGCCGGTGAATTATCCGATCAGGCGCGCAGCACTGGACGCCGCCAGCGATCCCAAGCTCCGCGTGGTGAACGCCGCGCTGCGCCTGCGTCGCGAAAAGCCCGCCGCCTTCGTCGGCGGTCGCTACCGGCCGCTGCTCGCCCAGGGCTCGGCCTCCGCGCATGTGGCGGCCTTCCTCCGCGGATCCGACGTGATAACCGCGGCGACCCGGCATTCCATCCGGCTCGCCGAAACAGGCTGGGATAACACGCTTCTGCCCCTTCCCGCCGGAACATGGCAGGACCGCCTCGGCGCAGGCCGGTTCAGTGGGCAGGTCTCCCCCGCCGACCTGTTCTCCGAACTGCCCGTCGCGCTGTTGGAGCGCATCGATGACTGAGTTCGCGGTGTGGGCGCCACGGCCCGAGCGGGTACAACTCGACGTCGACGGCACGGTGTACCCGATGACGCGATCCGACGACGGTTGGTGGCGCGCAGACGTCGACACCGCACCCGACGCCCGATACGGGTTCCTTCTCGACGACGACCCGAAGGTCCTGCCGGACCCCAGGTCGGCGCGACAGCCCGACGGCGTGCACGAACGCTCGCAGCTGTGGCGTCCGGCCCCCGACGCGTGGAGCGACGCCGACTGGAAAGGCCGCTCGATCGAGGGTGGCGCCATCTATGAACTGCACATCGGCACATTCACCGCAGAGGGCACCTTCGACTCAGCCATCGAAAAGCTGGACTACCTCGTCGATCTCGGTGTCGACTTCGTCGAGATCATGCCGGTCAACGCATTCGGCGGCACACACGGCTGGGGCTACGACGGTGTGCTCTGGTACGCCGTGCACGAGCCGTACGGTGGCCCCGACGGCTTGGTGCGGCTGATAGATGCCTGCCACAACCGCGGCCTCGGGGTGCTCATCGATGCGGTCTTCAATCACCTCGGTCCGTCCGGGAACTATCTGCCGAAGTTCGGGCCCTACCTGTCGACCGGCAGCAACCCGTGGGGCGAGGGCATCAACATCGCCGATGCCGACGCCGACGAAGTACGGCGGTACATCATCGACTGCGCACTGCGCTGGATGCGCGACTTCCACGCCGACGGTCTACGACTCGACGCCGTGCACGCGTTGGTGGACACGACGGCGATCCACATCCTCGAGGAGCTGGCCCGCGAAACTCAGTCGTTGGCAGCGGAGTTGGGGCGACCGCTGTCGCTGATAGCCGAGAGCGACAAGAACGACCCTCGGCTGATCACCCCGCTCGACCAGGGCGGCTACGGGATGACCGCGCAGTGGGACGACGATATCCATCACGCGATTCACGCTGCGGTGTCGGGGGAACGGCAGGGCTACTACGGCGATTTCGGGTCGCTCCAGACGCTGGCGCAGACACTCAAGCACGGGTATTTCCATGCAGGCACATACTCATCGTTCCGGCATCGGCGTCACGGCCGCGAGCTGGACACCGCGACAATCCCGGCCACCCGGCTGCTGGCCTACACGCTGACGCACGACCAGGTGGGCAACCGCGCCATCGGCGACCGGCCCTCGCAGAACCTGACCACTGGCCAACTGGCTGTCAAGGCCGCGCTTGCACTCGGATCGCCCTATACGGCAATGCTTTTCATGGGTGAGGAGTGGGGTTCGTCGAGCCCGTTCCAGTTCTTCAGCAGCCATCCCGAGCCCGAGTTGGCCAGGGCCACCGCCGAGGGTCGCAAGCGGGAATTCGCCGAACATGGTTGGGACGCCGACGAAATCCCGGATCCGCAGGACCCCGAGACGTTCCTTCGGTCCAAACTGAAGTGGGACGAGATCGACGAGGGCGACCACGGTCGTTTGCGGCGCGTCTACCGCGGGCTGTTGGCGCTGCGACACACTGATCCCGACATGGCCGACCCGTGGTTGGACGACATGACGGTCGACTTCGATGAAGACCAGCGCTGGATCGTCATGCACCGGGGTTCACTGGCGATCGCATGCAATCTGAACGTCGACGACGTGGTGGTCCCAGTCGGCGGCGAGGTGGTCCTGGCATGGGGCGACCCGAGCGTGGATGGCGAACGCACGCGACTGGCCGGGCATTCTTTCGCAATTACGCGAGGTGTCAACCGCTGATCCACAGCAGGGGTGCACCTGTGGATAGCTCACATCCTGTGGTCGTTGTCGACGCTCATGATGCGTGTATGACTCACAGCGAATTGCTGCCCATTCCGCCGCTGGAATCCGCCACCGATCCCGTGCATTCGCCCGCCGATCTCCGACAACGGTGGCGGGCACTCATGGGTCCGCTCGGGTTCGGCCAACGACTGCTGTGGGTCGGCTTCGTAGCCTGCGACCGACGGCTGTACAAGACCATGACCCAGATTCCGATGCCGCCCTTTCCTCGTCGGGACTACGTCGACGACGTCCTGGTTCGACTGCACTGGATCCTTTATGAGTTCGAACCCGAAACCACTGCGGCGCTTCTGATAACACGACCAGGCGTCGGCGGTGTCTCGGATTTGGACCGGCAGTGGGCGGCGCTTCTGACCGAAGTCGCCGCCAAGCGGGACCTTCCGCTGGAGCCCATCTTTCGTGCGAACGATGAATGCGTCGTTCAGGTCGAAGGGCCGGTCAGAGAAGATAGCGGTACGCCGGCGAACCGGGCTCCAGCGTCTCGACGTGAATGTCCGACGCCTTCATCCGTTCGAGCAGACCGTCGAGGTCGGCCGCGGAGCTGAGTTCGACGCCGACCAGCGCCTCGCCGGTCTCCCGGTTGTTGCGTTTGACGTACTCGAACAACGTGATGTCGTCGCCCGGGCCGAGGATGGTGTCCAAAAACCGCCGCAGCGCGCCCGGCTCCTGCGGGAAGTCGACCAGGAAGTAGTGCTTGAGCCCGAGGTGCACCAGCGACCGCTCGAGGATCTCGCCGTACCGCGACACATCGTTGTTGCCGCCCGAGATCAGGCACACCACAGTGGATCCCGGCGCGATCTCGGCCTCCAACAACGCGGCAACCGACAGCGCCCCCGCCGGTTCGGCGATGATGCCCTCGTTCTGATACAGGTCGAGCATGGCCGTGCACACCGCGCCCTCGTCAACGGCGGTCAGCGACACCATGTCTCCCGCCGCGGCAAGGGTGGCGTAGGTCAGTTCTCCGGCTCGATTGACCGCGGCGCCGTCGACGAACTGGTCGACGTGTTCGAGGGTGACGGGGTGTCCCTCGGCGAGCGCGGCGATCATCGCCGCCGCGCCTGCGGGCTCGACGCCCAGCACCGAAGTCCGGGTGGCCCGTTCTGCGAGATAGGCGGTGATGCCCGAAATGCAACCGCCCCCGCCGACGGGCACGATCACCAGGTCCGGTTCGCCGTCGAGTTGATCGAGTAGTTCGACGGCGATGGTGCCCTGCCCGGCGATCGTGCGGGGGTCGTCATACGGGGGAACCAAGGTGGCGCCGGTGCGCGCGACGTCGTCAAGCGCGGCGGCGGCGGCTTCGTCGTAGGTCTTCCCGACGGCGATCAACTCGATGAACTCGCGCCCGTGGTAGCGGATGCGGTCGCGTTTCTGCTTCGGCGTCTTGGCGGGGACGTAGACCCGGCCGCGGATGCCCATCGATCGGCATGCCATCGCGAAACCCTGCGCGTGGTTGCCCGCCGACGAGCACACCACGCCCGCGGCGATCTCGTCGGCCGAGAGCTGCCGCAGCAGGTTGTTGGCTCCGCGCAATTTGTACGAGCGGACCGCCTGGAGGTCCTCGCGCTTCAGGTACACGGTCGCGCCGACGGCTTCCGAAAGCCGTTCGCTGAGCTGCAACGGGGTGCGCGTGACCACGTCGGAAATTCGCTGAGCGGCCGCATCGATGTCGGCCGCGGATACCGGCGGCGACGTACGGGCGCTCTGGCTCAGGTCAGCGGACACCGATCAATGGTGACATCTCGGTGATTCCCGACCAAAACGAGTTATTTTCAGCAGAGGGCAGTGAGTTTCAGCTCACCCGGGTCAGCACGAAGACCGGGATCTGCCGATCGGTCTTCTTCTGGTACTCGGCGTAGTCCGGCCAGGCCTCGACGGCGCGCTCCCACCAGGTCGCCTTCTCGTCGCCGATGACCTCGCGCGCCACGTAGTCGCCGTTCACAGGGCCGTCCTGCAACTCCACCCGAGGGTTCTTCTTGACGTTGAAGTACCAGACGGGATGCTTGGGCGCTCCGCCAAGAGACGCCACCACCGCGTACTCGCCGTTGTGCTCAACCCTCATCAGCGGGGTTTTGCGAACCTTTCCGCTCTTGGCGCCGATGGTCGTCAGCAGGATGACCGGTTTGCCCTTCAGCTCCGTGCCTTCGGTGCCCCCGGACTCCATGTACTTCTCGGCGTTCTCGCGGGCCCAGTCGGACGTGCTCGGTTCATATTCTCCGGAAAGTGGCATGCCACCAGCTTATGCCGACACGGAAACGGTCGGCCCTGATCCGGTCTTTCGGTTGCCCGAAACTTCGCTTACGAGCTATCGTGAAGCTATGACGGTGCGCGACGAAGTGTTGATCGCCGGGGTGCCCTGGCCGGTGTACAAACTCGCCGCCCTCGTGATCGGTGCCGTCGTGCTCATCGGAGTGGGAGTCGTCACCGCAAGTGCTGCGCCGGCCGTCCTCACCGCAGCCGCCTCGGCCACGGCCGTGTGGCTCGGTCTGCGGGTCGCCGCGACGCGTCGCTAGTCCTCTGCCAGCCTTCGCAACCGGTTCAGATCGGCGGCCACCGTCGCCACATCGCTTTCGAATTCCTCATCGGACATCCCGGCGCGCCGACGCACGGTGAACACCGCCTCGCAACCGGGATGACCCTCCCCGGCGGGAATCACCCGCAGCGGGTTGTACACCGACTCCCCCGACGGCATCCGCACCACGTGATCGAGCACCCCGAACTCGTTGGCCGGCGCAAACTCGACGATGACCTCGCCCATCGGCGAATCGGCGACCCAGCCGTCGGCGGTTTGCCGCAAGCCGCCCTCCGCGAGCCCGGATGCCCAGCGAGGCAACTGCTCCGGGTCGGCGGCGATGGCGTAGGCGACTTCGGGCGCGGCGTCGATCCAGACGCTGACATGGCGGGAGGTCATTGCACTGCGCTCGTCGCCTTCGGCTCGTGCACGGCGTCGGCGATGTCGGGCGCATAGAGCTCTTCGATCTCCGCGCCGTACTTTTCGTGAATCGGCTTGCGTTTGAGCTTCATCGTCAGCGTGATCTCGTCACCGCCGGGCTCCCAGAAGGTCGGCAACACCCGAAACCGTTTGATCTGCTCCACCTTGGACAGTTTCTCGTTGCCGCCCGCGACACCTGCCGCGATCTCCGAGATCACGTCCGGGTGGGCGGCGAGCGCCTCCGGCGAATCGTCGGTCAAACCGTGCTGCGCCGCATACGGGCCTGCCGACTCGGCGTCGAGGACGATCAACGCCGTGTTGTACGGGCGGGCGTCGCCGACGACAAGCACCACGCCGACGAGAGGGCACGCGGCCTTGATGGTGTTCTCGATGTTGGCGGGCGACATGTTCTTGCCCGCTGCGTTGATGATCAGCTCCTTCTTGCGGTCGACGATCTTCAGGAAGCCGTCCTCGTCGGCCTCCATCACGTCGCCGGTGTGCAGCCAGCCGTCCTCGTCGACGGCCTCCGCGGTCTTCTTCGGTTCCTTTCGATAGCCCTTCATCACCAGCGGGCCGCGAACCAGGAACTCGCCGTCCTCGGCTATTCGGCCCTCCATCCCGGGCACCAACTTGCCGACCGTGCCCAGCCGGGTCTCCGACGGATGCGCGACGGTGGCGATGCAGCTGAGCTCCGACATACCCCATACCTCGGAGATCGGAATGCCAAGGCCGAGGAAGAACGCCAGCGTCTCCTTCGGGATGGGTGCGGCGCCCGAGACCGCATGCCTGACCTGCTCCAGGCCCAGCTTTTCGCGCAGCTTCGACAGCACCAATTCGTCGGCCTGCGCCCACTCGGCTTCGACATCGTCGGGCACCGCTTCACCGGCCACCAGCGCCGCGCTCTTTTTCGCTGCCACCGCCAGGCCCCACTGCAGGCCCATCCGCTTCGTCTCGTCCGGCTCGTTGGCCGCCGCGAAGTCGATTGCGGCCTTGAGCTTCTCCCACACCCGGGGTACCGCACCCCAGATCGTCGGCCGCACATCCGGCAGCGCTGCCGCGATCGCCCGCGGATCAGAGACGGTGGTGATCTGGGTGCCGAACACCTCCTGGAGGTACAGGGCGCCCATCCGGTCGGCGATGTGGGCGGTCGGCAGGAACGATGTGCTTCGGTCTCCGAACCGGACGCCGAGCACCTCGTCGACCGCGTACGCCTGGAACAACAGGTTGGCGTGTGTCATCTCGACGCCCTTGGGATTGCCTGTGGTTCCCGAGGTGTAGATGAGCGTGGCCACGTCGTCGGCTTGCACGGCACGCCATGACGCCTCGAAGTCGAAGTCGTCGGCGCCCGCGGCGATGAGGTCGTCGACCGAAAGCGTTCCGTCGGCCGAGCCGTCCAGACACACGATGTGGTCGATGTCGGCGCCACTGGCCCGGATCCGGTCCACGTACTGCGCCTCGCACATGATGACCTTGGTGTCGGCGTTGTCGAAGAGGTACACCAATTGCTCTGCGGGCAGCGTGTTGTAGACGGAGAACGAGATCGCACCGACGTGCTGTGCGCCCACCTCGAGCGGATAGAACTCGACGCGGTTGGCCATCATCAACGACACGGTGTCGCCGCGCCGCACGCCGAGACCTGCCAACCCGGCCGCAACCTGGCGGACCTGATCGGCGTACTGCCGCCACGTCAGCGTCTGCGCGCCACCCGGTGTTCGCAGTGCAACGGCGTCCGGATCGATGGCGGCGGTTCGCTGAAAGGCCTCACAGAGTGTGGCAGGCCGCTCGGATGTGCTCATGATTCCCAACTTAGGCAATCACACTGTGCAGATGGACGGTTCACCGGAATCTGATGTACGTCGCGAGCGTCTCATCCGCTTCGCCCAGGAGCTGACGGCCGATGCCGAGAAGCGGGTGCCGGGTTGGGTTCGACACGGCGACCCCGAGAGCGCGATACCGGTGCGCATCGCGGTGCTCGCTGTGATGGCGCAGCAGGTGGCGATTCCGAGGAGCTACACGGTGATGCCACGCTGGCCGCTGTTGGTACTGGAAGGCTTGCTACTCCTTGCTCTGCTGGCGATCAACCCTCTGGTGGTGAGCCGTCGAACACAGTTCGGCAGATACGCGACATGGCTGCTGCTGGGGGCCATCACCCTCGACAACACCGCCAGCGCGGTACTGCTCGATGTACGCATCATCTCGGGCGAGGTGAGCAACAACGCCGCTGTGTTGCTCGGTAGCGGGGCCGCGATCTTCGTGACGAACATCATCGTGTTCGGGGTCTGGTACTGGGAGCTCGACCGCGGCGGCCCGTTCGCCAGGCACATCGGAGAGCGGCCCTATCCCGATTTCCTGTTCCCCCAGATGACGACACCCAACGTGGCCAAACCGGATTGGCGGCCGACGTTCGTCGACTATCTCTATGTCAGCGTCACCAACGTGATGGCGTTCTCTCCCACCGACACCATGCCGCTGGCACGCTGGGCCAAGGCGATGATGACGGTGCAGGCGTTGGTGGCGCTCTCCACTGCCGCGCTCGTAATCTCAAGGGCGGTGAACGTTTTGGGCTGATTGTTCAGCCAGGAAACAGGAGTACGTTCGCAGTCATGGGGATTGCGACCGCCGATTTGTCACCGATCGAGCAGACCGCGTTTCTCACCGAATACGCGCGAGCGCTGGACAGCCGGTGGCCACGACCGATACTGGGCGACACGCTGGCACACGACGTCGTCGGCAACATCGACTACGACTTCGCCGGCCTCGGGGTGCAGACCAGCGTGGTGTGCCAGACAGCACTTCGGGCGAAGATGCTCGACGACCGGGTACGTGCGTTCGTCGCAGCGCACCCCGACGCCGTTGTGGTCGATCTCGGCGCCGGGCTGGACAGCGGTTACTACCGCGTCGCGCCACCTCCCTCGGTGCACTGGTACAGCGTCGACCTCCCGGGCATCACCGCGCTGCGCGATCAGGTGCTTCCCGCCGCGCCGCAATCGCATTCGGTGCCGGTCTCTGTTGACCGACGAGCGCTGGCCCGACGCCATACCCGCCGATCGCCCGACCATGCTGGTAGCCGATGGGCTGTTCGCCTTTCTGACCGAGGCGCAGATCATCGCGATCTTCTTGACCATCACCGACCACTTCGGCGCCGGCGAACTCGCGTTCAACGACTACGGCAGGATCGGCTGGGCCAGCCGCCTGGCGGTCAAGCTGTACCCGCAGAAGATGTTCAAAGACGTCGGCAGCCAATTCGGCTATCCGGGCTTCAAGGACGCGCACCACCCCGAGACCTGGAATCCGCGAATGACGCCTGGTCGAAGAGGCCAGCCTGACCGATGCCCCGGAAGTCGACCTGTTTCCCGGCTGGATCCGGGTGGCGACCAAACTCTCCGGCAAGAGCAAGACGGCACGCCGCAAGGCGCGAATCCTGCGCTACGCGTTCTAGCCCAGGCAGCCGGGCCCGAGCAACGCTTTCAGGTCACCCATCAGCGCCGACGACGGCGTGACCCGCAGCGCCTGGTCCAATTCCAGCGTGGTGATGCGGTCTCCGCTGATCAGCCGCAGATGCACCTGCGAGGTTCCCGGGTGACGCGCAAGCACCTGCTTGAGGGAATTGACCTTGTCGATGGTGCACTGCCGGGTCGGCAGGCTCACCGCGACAGGCCGGTCCACCGCGGCGTTCGAGAAGTCCGGCACCACAAGGTCGTTGGCGATCAGGCAGATCCGGTCGTCCTGGATTCTGACCTTCGCGCTGACGACGACCACGGCATCGTCGACCACCTCAGCGCCGTAGCTCGAGTACGTGTGCGGGAAGAACATCACCTCGACCCCGCCGGTGAGGTCTTCCAATTGAGCTGAGGCCCAAGGCATCCCGTTCTTGTTCACCCGACGATTCACCCCGGTCAGGATTCCGCCGACCCGCACCTGGGCGTCGTTGGGGACTTCGCCGTTCAGAATCGCCGGGATCTGGGTGTCCACCTGGGCCGTCAACAGGTGGGCGACGCCGTTGAGCGGGTGGCCGGACACATACAGGCCGAGCATCTCCCGTTCCAACGCCAGCTTGTGCTTGTCGTCCCACTCCTCGTCGGGAACCTTGATGGTGAACACCGCGTCGGTGGCGGTGTCGGCCCCGCCGAACAGGTCGAACTGGCCCATCGCCTCGGCCTTCTTGGTGCCGAGCACCGAGTCGACGGCGTCGGTGTGCACCAGGAAGAGCCCCTTGCGCGGATGGCCGAGCGAATCGAACCCGCCCGCCTTGATCAGCGACTCGGTGACCTTCTTGTTGCACGGACCGATGTCGATCTTGTTGAGATAGTCGGAGAAGTCGATGAACTTCCCCTTCTCGGTACGCGAATTGATCAGCGAGGCAACGACGTTGGCGCCGACATTGCGCACGGCACCGAGCCCGTAGCGGATGTCTTCGCCAACGGAGGCGAAGTTCAGACCGGACTCGTTGACATCGGGCGGCAGCACCGTGATGCCCAGCTTGCGGCAGTCGGCCAGATACACCGCCGCCTTGTCCTTGTCGTCGCCCACCGACGTCAGCAGGCCGGCCATGTATTCGGCGGGATAGTTGGCCTTCAGGTACGCCGTCCAGTACGACACCAGCCCGTAGCCGGCCGCGTGCGATTTGTTGAACGCGTAGTCGGCGAAGGGAAGCACGGTGTCCCACAGCGCCTTGATGGCGGCGGCCGAGAACCCATTGGCCTTCATGCCTTCCGAGAAGCCCTCGTACTCCTTGTCGAGCACCTCGCGCTTCTTCTTGCCCATGGCCTTGCGCAGAATGTCTGCTCGGGCGAGCGAGTAACCCGCCACCTTCTGCGCGATGCGCATGATCTGCTCTTGGTAGACGATCAGGCCGTAGGTCTCGGACAGGATCTCCTGGAGCGGCTCGGCGAGCTCCGGGTGGATGGGCCGAATGGCCTGGCGGCCGTTCTTGCGGTCGGCGTAGTCGTTGTGGGCGTTCATGCCCATCGGGCCGGGCCGGTACAGCGCGATCACGGCGACGACATCCTGGAAGCCGGTGGGCTGCATGCGGCGTAGCAGGTCACGCATCGGGCCACCGTCGAGCTGGAAAACGCCGAGAGTATCTCCGCGGCCGAGCAATTCGTAGGTTGCACCGTCGTCGAGCGGCAGCGACTCCAGGTCCAGCTCGATTCCCCGGTTGGCGTTGATGTTCTCGAGCGCGTCACCGATGATCGTCAGGTTCCGCAGCCCGAGGAAGTCCATCTTCAGCAGGCCGATGGCCTCGCACGACGGGTAGTCCCAGCCGGTGATGATGGCGCCGTCCTGAGCCCGCTTCCACAGCGGGATCGCCTCGGTCAGCGGCTCGGAACTCATGATCACCGCGCAGGCGTGCACGCCTGCGTTGCGGATCAGGCCCTCGAGACCGCGGGCGGTTTCGTAGATGGTGCGGACGTCGGGGTCGGTGTCGATCAGGCCGCGGATCTCTGCGGCTTCCTTGTAGCGGGCGTGGGCTGGATCGGTGATGCCCGACAGCGGGATGTCCTTGGCCATGATGGGCGGCGGCAGCGCCTTGGTGATGCGGTCCGCGATGGCGAATCCCGGTTGGCCGTAGTGGATTCGGGCCGAATCCTTCAGTGCGGCCTTCGTCTTGATGGTGCCGAAGGTGATGACCTGGGCAACCCGGTCGTGGCCCCACTTGTCGGCGGCGTAGCGCACCATCTCGCCGCGCCTGCGGTCGTCGAAGTCGATGTCGATATCGGGCATCGATGCGCGTTCGGGGTTGAGGAAGCGCTCGAACAGCAGGCCGTGCTCGATCGGGTCGATGTCGGTGATCCGCAGCGCGTAGGCGACCAACGAGCCTGCGGCCGACCCGCGGCCCGGACCCACCCGGATGTCCACCGACCGCGCGTAGCCGACGAGGTCGGCGACGATCAGGAAGTACGACGGAAACCCCTTGCCGCAGATGACCTCGATCTCGAACGCGGCGCGGTCGACGTACTCGGGCGGCACACCGGCCGGGAACCGCCGCCTCAGCCCCGCGTCCACCTCGTGCCGCAGCCACGAGGCCTGGTCGTGCCCATCGGGCACCGGGAAGATCGGCATCCGGTCGCGCGCCGCCCACACGTCCGCGTAGGACTGCACGCGTTCGGCGATGAGCAGCGTCGAGTCGCAGGCGCCGGGAATGTCGTCGTCCCACAGCGACCGCATCTCGGCGGCCGATTTCAGGTAGTAGCCGTCGCCGTCGAACTTGAACCGGTTGGGGTCCGACAGCGTCTTGCCGGTCTGCACGCACAGCAGCGCCTCGTGATTGTGCGCGGCGTCGCGGGTGACGTAATGGCAGTCGTTGGTGGCCAGCGGCCGGGATGTCGAGCTTGCGACCGACCTCCAGCAGCCCCTCGCGGACCCGTCGCTCGATCGACAGGCCGTGGTCCATCAGCTCGAGGAAGTAGTTGTCCGGCCCGAAGATCTCCCGCCATTTCGCCGCGGATTCCAGCGCCTCGCGGTCATGGCCGAGCCGGAGCCGGGTCTGCACCTCGCCCGACGGGCAACCGGTGGTGGCGATGATGCCCTCGGCGTTCTCTGCGATGATCTCGGCGTCCATCCTCGACCACTTGCCGAGCTGGCCCTCGAACGACGCGAGCGACGACAGCTTGAACAGGTTGCGCACACCCGTCGCGTTCTCCGCGACCATCGTCAGATGGGTGTAGGAGCCGCTGCCCGATACGTCGTCGCCCTTCTGACCGGGGTCGCCCCAGAGAACACGGCGGGTGTCGAAGCGGGATCCGGGCGCGATGTAGGCCTCAACGCCGATGATCGGCTTGATCCCGGCCTCGGTGGCCAAGTTGTAGAACTCGCTGGCGCCGAACATGTTTCCGTGGTCGGTCATGCCGATCGCCGGCATCTCCAGCCGCTGGGCTTCGGCCAGCATGTGAGCGATCTTCGCGGCGCCGTCCAGCATCGAGTACTCGGTGTGGTTATGCAGGTGCACGAAGGACGACTGACGTGGGGGCACCTCCCGCTCGCGGGGGACGCTCGCGCGAGGAGTCGACGGATCAGCGTTCATAGGGACGCCAGTGTATGGCCGTGCACCGACGAGCACGGGCGTGTCGCGGTGCGTGTCTCAACGCGATAGCGACGTTAGCTGTTCATGCAGGTGGTCGGCGACGCCCCGGTCCGTCGTCAGCTCGATCGCGACCCGGTACGCATGCGCTGCAGCCTCGGGCCGGCCCGCCTCGGCGAGCAGGTGGGCCCGTGTCGACCAGGCCGGCTGGAACCGGTCGACCGCCGGGTCGGCGACGGCGTCCAGCGCGCGCAAGCCCGCATCCGGGCCGTCGATCTGTCCCTCGACCGCCGCAAGTGCGACCGCGGCGCCCAGCGACGGCGCCACCCGCACCAGGGCGCGGTACAGCTTGCGCAGCGACTCCGGGTTCGTCGGCCGGCAGCAGTGCGCCGACTGGATCGCCGCCTCGTACTGGAACCGGCCCGGCCGACCGAAGCCGTGCGCGCGTCGCAGCAACCCTTCACCGCGGGCGATCAGCGTTGCGTCCCAGCGCGTCGCGTCCTGCTCGTCGAGGGGGACGAATCGGCCGCGCGGGTCGCGGCGGGCGGGCTTGCGGGCCTCCGACAGGCAGACCAGCGCGGCCAACCCCAGCACTTCCGGTTGGTCGGGCAGCAGGTCGGTCAGCACCAGAGCCAGGTGCAGTGCTTCCGCCGACAGCGTCTCGATCGGCGCGGCCTGCGGTGTCAGCTGCCAGTCGATCGCATATGCGCCGTAGACCGCTTCGAGCACCGCAGGCAGCCGTGCGGCCAGGTCGTCGCGGTCGGGCAGCACGAACGGAATGCCCGCATCGCGAATGCGCTTCTTGGCTCGCACCAGGCGTTGGGCCATGGCGGCGGGTTCGACCGCGAAGGCCCCGGCGACGGCGGCCGCGTCGACGCCGAGCACCGTCTGCAGCATCAGCGGCGTGCGGATGTTCGTCGCGATGGCGGGATGTGCGCAGACCAGCATCAGCTCGAGCCGCCGGTCGGGTATCGCAGATACTTGGTCGACTTCGGTTGCCTCGGAATGGTTTTCGGCCAGCGCTTCGGTCATCCGGTAGGCGTGCGACTTCCACACGTCGCGCATTCGGTTGCGGGCGACGGTCAGCAGCCACGCCTCGGGATTGGCGGGAATGCCGTCGTTCGGCCACCGGTCAACCGCGCGTTCGAGGGCATCGGCCAACGCATCCTCGGCTGCGGCGATGTCGCGGGTGGGTGCCGCCAGCAGTGCGAGCAGCCGACCATAGGAATCACGAAACAGGTCGGCCACCCGCTGCTGGACCGCTACGGGTTGTACCACCCGCGGTCGGCGGCGTATGTCCGCGCCACCGGACGGATCTCGACCGAACCCCAGCCGTTGGCCGGATTGCGCTGGGCCCATTTGATTGCCTCGTCGAGGTTGTCGACCTCGATGACGAAGATGCCGCCGAGTTTCTCCTTGGTGTCGGCGAACGGCCCGTCCTGGATCTCCGGTGCGCCGTTGCGTGCGGTCACCGTCGTCGTGGTGTCCACGGAGTCGAGCACTTCGGTGGTGATCAGCACGCCTGCTGCCGTCAGATCGTCGGCGTACGCACCGAACGCGGCCATCGCGGGCGCCATGTCTTCCTCGCTGAGCCCGACATCGGGGCCCTCCTGGTAGTGCATCAACAGGCAGTAGCGCATGTTGTCGTCCTCCTCGTCGTCGATTGTGACCTTGACACGGCTATGACGACTCGAGTCCTGCCGAATCGACATTCGACCGACCGGTCCGCGTAAAACATCGCGAGCCCCCATCTTGTGCTCCTTTCGGTGGCCACCGCCCGTTGTGGGGGGTGTTCACCTGCTAGGAGGAGTGAGGGCCCGGCAATCGCACACTTTCTTCGACAGTTGGCGGTGACCGTTGTGCGTTGCGCCGAGCGCGAAGCAGCGCATCGCCGGTGAACACCGCCAGCCCAACCCAGATCAGCGCGAAGCCGAGCCACCGACCGACGGGCATCGGCTCGTGTCCGACCAGCACTCCCCAGGCCATCTGCAGGCCCGGGTTGAGATAGAACAGCAGGCCCAGAGTCACCATCGGAAGCCGTTGGGCGGCTGCGGCGAAGAGCAGCAGTGGAATCGCGGTGACCGGGCCCGCCAGCAGCAGCAGCACCGTGTGGCCCACTCCGTAGTTGACGAAGTGCGCCTGCTCGGAGACTTGAAGCCAGATCATGTAGCCCAGCGCGACGGGAAGCGCCCACAGCGTCTCGACCGCCACGCCGACCCGAGGATCGGCGTCGACCACCTTTTTGATCAGCCCGTACAGGCCGAACGAGAAGGCAAGGATCAACGCGACGTAGGGCACCTCGCCCACTTCGGCGGTCAGGATCGCGACCGCCGCGACCGCGAGGAGGAGGGCGATC
Organism: uncultured Actinomycetota bacterium; assembly: GCA_963758825.1. Lineage (GTDB taxonomy): Bacteria > Actinomycetota > Actinomycetes > Mycobacteriales > Mycobacteriaceae > Mycobacterium. Next base: position 222,103 of record CAVWWV010000004.1, read on the forward strand.
AGCTGCCATCGGTTGAGTCGCTCGCGAAAGATGACCACGCCGAGGGCCACCGTGACGAGCGGGTTGATGAAGTAGCCGAGGGCGGCGTCGACGACGTGGCCGTGTGTGACGGCCCAGATGTAGGTGCCCCAGTTGATGGCGATGAGCGCCGACGCCGCCAGCAGCTGGAACCAGGTGCGTGCGCTGAGCCTGCGCAGGTCACCGAGCCGCCGCACGACGGCGAGCAGTCCAGCAGGAAGACCGCGCTCCACACGAAGCGGTGAGCGAGTATCTCGGGGGCGGTGGCGGGCAGCAGCAGAAGGAAGAACCCCGGGCACAGCCCCCACCAGATGTAGGCGCCCGCACCGAACAGCAGCCCGGAACGCCGCCGCTCGTCGCTCACAGTTCGTGATTGCGCAGGACGTCGAGGGCGTGCTGCAGGTCGGAGGGGTACGGGCTGCTGATCTCGACACGGCGGCCGTCGGCGGGATGCGCGAAGGCCAGCGTTCGGGCATGAAGCCATTGCCGTTCCAGGCCAAGCTTTTTCGCAAGCACCGGGTCGGCGCCGTAGGTGATGTCACCTGCGCACGGATGGTGCAGCGCGGCGAAGTGCACCCGAATCTGGTGTGTGCGACCGGTTTCCAGCTCGATGTCGAGCAGGCTGGCCGCCTGGTGGGCTTCCAGCGTGTCGTAGTGGGTGACGCTGTTCCTGCCGCCTTGGGTGACGGCGAATTTCCAGTCGTGCCCGCGGTGTCTTCCGATGGGCGCGTCGATGGTGCCGCTGGACGGATCCGGGTGTCCCTGCACAAGCGCGTGATAGCGCTTCTCGACGGTGCGCTGTTTGAAGGCCCGCTTGAGCAGGGTGTAGGCGCGCTCGGAGAGCGCCACGACCATCACACCCGAGGTGCCGACGTCGAGCCTGTGCACGATGCCCTGCCGCTCGTGGATGCCCGAGGTGGTGATCCGGAAGCCGGCGGCCGCAAGCCCGCCGAGCACAGTCGGCCCGTGCCAGCCGACGGTCGCATGGGCGGCCACCCCGGCCGGTTTGTCGACCGCGACGATGTCGTCGTCGGAGTACAGAATCGTCATGCCCTCGATGTCGACCGGCGTGTTCTCCGGCGCCGCGGACGCTTCGGGCAGCCGCACCTCCAGCCAGGCACCGGGCATCAGCCGGTCGGACTTGCCGACCGGGGTCCCGTCGAGGTCGACACCGCCCTCCTCGGCCAGGGTCGCTGCGGCGGTGCGGGACAGGCCGAGCAGCCTGGCCAGGCCGGCGTCCACGCGCATACCCGCCAGTCCTTCCGGCACGGGCATCGAGCGGGTGTCCATCAGGAGGGTTCGGCCTCACGCCGTGCGACGGACTCCGCTTCCCCCGGTGTCTCCTGTGCTTCCTCGCCGGCCTTGTGTCGACCGACGGTGTCGAAGTCGAATCCGAACAGCGACAGCACAACCAGCAGGATCGCCCCGCCCACCACCGATGGGTCGGCCACGTTGAACACCGGCCACCAGCCGATGGAGAGGAAGTCGACGACGTGGCCCCGCAACGGTCCCGGGGAGCGGAAGAACCTGTCGACCAGGTTGCCCATCGCTCCGCCGAGGATCATGCCGAGGCCGATCGCCCACCACGGCGAAACAAGCCGCCTGCCCATCCAGATGATGCCGACCACCACACCGCTGGCGACCAGGGTCAGCACCCAGGTGTAGCCGGTGGCCATCGAGAACGCGGCGCCGGAGTTGCGCACCAGCGTCCACGTCACGGTGTCGCCGATGATCGAGACCGGCTGGCCCGGCGTGAGCAGCTTGACCGCGAGCACTTTGGTGACGACGTCGAGCAGCAGGACGACGGCCGCCACGCTCACCAGCAGGCGGATCCGGCGTCGCGGCTTCGGCTCGGCCTCCGGGGCCGATTCATCAGTCACTCCCCCATCATTCCCCAAGGGTGATTTTGCAATGATGTGGGTGTGAGCCGCCTCGTCGTGATCACCACCGGCGGGACGATCGCCAGCCGCGCCGACGATGACGGCGTCAAGCGGCCATCGACCAGCGGCGCCGACCTGGTCGACGGGCTCGACGCCGAGGTCGTGGACCTGATGTCGGTGGACAGCTCGCAGCTGACGCCCGCCCACTGGGACTCGATGCGCACGGCGGTCGCCGCGATCGCGAAACGAGCCGAGGTCGACGGCATGGTCATCACGCACGGCACCGACACGATGGAGGAATCGGCGTTATGGCTCGAACTGACCTACGACGGCGCCACGCCGGTGGTCATCACCGGCGCACTGCGCAGCGCCGATGCGCCCAACGCGGACGGACCGCAGAATCTGCGTGACGCGCTGACGGTGGCCGCCAGCCCGCTGGCCGACGGCCTCGGCGTGCTGGTGAGTCTCGCGGGGACGGTCTGGCAGCCGCTCGGCCTGCACAAGGTCGCGACATCTGATCTCTCCGGTTTCGCCGGCGTTGCGGTCGGCGCTGTTGCTGGCGGCCGTTTCGAGCCGCGGGCCGCCAAGGAGCGGCCGTTCCTCGGCGAGCTGCCGAGCGCCGACGCGCCGCGGGTGGACATCGTCGCGGTCTATCCCGGCGCCGACGGGGCGGCGATGGACGCGTGCGTCGCCGCGGGCGCGGCGGGGCTTGTGCTGGAGGCAGTCGGTTCGGGCAACGCGGGCGCCGAGGTGATCGACGCGGTGCGGCGGCACTGCAGCGACGGCGTGGCGGTTGCGGTGTCGACGAGAGTGCCCGGCGGAACGGTCGGCGCCGGCTACGGGCCTGGGCGTGAGCTGGCGGACGCGGGGGCGGTGATGGTGCCGCGGCTGCGGCCCTCACAGGCCCGGGTGCTACTGATCGCTGCCCTGGCGAGCGGCTCGCCCGTCGACGACGTCGTCGCCCGGTGGGGCTGAGTCCGCCGCAAGGGCGTTGACGTAGTCGGGCCAGTCGAGGCTGTCGACCGGGTTGGCCCGCTGGATGTCCGGGGTGTCGTCGCTGAAGGTGCGGACGGGCCCGGGGCCGGTGGCGCGGGTTTCGAAACGCACGGTCATCACCCCGTGCCCGGCACCCTGCAGCCAGCCGTGCCCGTAACCGGTATGCACGACGTCGTCGCCGATCCGCCATGCCGGCGCCCGCTCGGCGGCCTGGCTGAGCGTCTGCGGCAATCCGGTGTCCGACACTTCCTCGGCCATCAACTCGAGGTCTGGGAACAACGACTCCTGCCGCACGTCCGATAGGCCCGAAAACCCCACGCCGACAAGCCGAATGGGGCCAACCTCGATCGGATCGAGCAGGAGACGACGCGCGATCGCGATCAGCGTCGCGGCGTCGGTGGTCGCGTACGGCAGCGTCGCGGAGCGGGTCAGGATGCTCATGTCGGACTTCTTCAGCTTCACTGTCACGGTGCGTGCTCCGCGACCGTCTTTCACCAGGCGGGTGTGGGCATGGTCCCCGATCGAACCCACCGCCTCACGCAGTTGGTCGAGGGTGGTCAGATCTTCGGGGAAGGTGGATTCGGCGCTGATCTGTTTGGCGGGCCCGTTCTCGGCGACGGGCCGGTCGTCGATTCCCCTGGCGAGCTGGTGCAGCGCGGGCCCGATGGTGCCGCCGAGGATGTTGGCGGCTTCGGCGTCCGACAGCGCGGCCAGTGAACCGATGGTGTCGATGCCGAGACGGTGCAGCTTCTCCTCTGCGACCGGCCCGATCCCCCAGAGCCGTCGAACGGACAGACCGTCCAGCAGCACCCGCTCCTCGTCGCGGCGAACCACCCGGATGCCGTCGGGTTTGGCCAGCCCCGACGCGATCTTGGCGATCTGCTTGCCCGAACCGGCGCCGACGGACGCGACGAGCCCGGTCACCTCGCGAATCCTGGCCCGCAGTGCCTCGCAGAACGACTCGACGTCCGCCGCGGTCGCCCCCGCGAGTTCGGCGGGCTCGCCGAACGCCTCGTCGAACGACAACTGCTCGAGGACCGGCACCGCGGCTCGGACGGTGTCCAGTACGCGGCGGCTGGCCACGCCGTAGACGATGCCGCGCGGCGGCAACACCACGGCGGTGGCGCCGACCAGGCGGCGGGCCTGGTGCATCGGCATGGCCGAGCGCGCGCCGTACACCCTGGACTCGTAGCTGGCGCCCGCGACAACACCGCGTCCGCCCAGCCCTCCGACGAGCACCGGGCGGCCACGCAGCGTAGGGCGTGTGAGCTGCTCGACCGACGCGAAGAACGCGTCCATGTCGAGGTGCAGCACCCAGCGAGCGGCCACGTCTGCCGATGCTAGGGCGCTAGCCTGGCGACATGACGCAACAGGCCAGCGATGTCGGCATCTTCGGTCCGTGGCTGGCGCATTTCGTGCAAAACGAGCGCGTGCACGCCGAGGCCGACGCGGCCATCGCCTTCGAGGACCGCTGCGATATCCCCGACTCCGTGCGCCACCCGCTGATCGAATCGGTCCGCCGGTTCCAGCTGGGCGAGAGCGGCGACGGTGCACAGCTGCTGCACAAAGCCGCACGAGCCGGTGACGTCGAATATCTGCGCGCGGCCGAAATGTTCGTGGCCGAAGAGCAACAGCACGCCGCGCTGCTGCTGCGACTGCTCGGGTATCTCGACGGTCAGCCGATGCGCACCCACTGGTCGGACGCGGTCTTCGTGCGGTTGCGCAGGCTGATGGGACTGCGGACGGAATTGATGGTGTTGACCGTCGCCGAAGTGGTCGCGCTGTCGTATTACGGCGGGCTGGCCGAGGCGGGTCCAGACGATGTCGTCCGTGCGGTGGCCGCCCGCATCGTGGCCGACGAGCACCCGCACGTGCGGTTCCAGCAGGACCGGTTGCGGGCCGGCTTCGCAGGGTCGCGGGCCGGCGCCCGCGCGATGGCATTCGCGTTCTGGTGGCTGACGGCGATCGGCGCCACCGTCGTCGTGGCCCTTGACCACGGCCCCCTGCTCGACGCGATCGGATACCGGCGCACCCGCTTCATCCGCGACGTCCTCGTCGACTTCGCGAAGGTCGTTACCGCTGTGCTGCGCCGCTAGGCCTTGGCGATCGTCACCCGCACCCCGTCACCGATGTCGCTGGCATCGGCGGGCTCGCCGAACTCGAATGTGGTGGCCAGGATTTCCCGCGCGATCATCTCGGCGTGCGTGCGCGCCCAGTCCGCCCGTTGCTCCGGCACGGCCATCACCACCGAGATTCGGTCGGACACATCCAGGCCCGTCGTTCTGCGCAGTTCCTGAAGTTCTCGGATGCGGTCCTTGGCCCAGCCCTCGGCCTCCAGCTCCGGGGTGACGGTGCCGTCGAGCACCACCAGACCCGACCCCTCTGGCAGTGCCGCGGTGAACTCGGGGTCGGCGGCCACCAGCTTGGAGCTGAACTCCTCGGGCAGCAGCACCGCCGTGCCCGCGGTGAGCGTGCCGTCGGGGTTGACCACACCCTCGCCGGCCTTGACCGCCTTGATGGCAGCCTGCACGTCCTTGCCGATGCGTGGACCCGCTGCGCGGGCGTTGACAGTGAGCTCGAATCGCCCGTAGCTCGCGATGTCGTCGGTGAGTTCGACTTCCTTCACGTTGAGTTCGTCGGCGAGCAGGTCCCGAAACGGCTCGAGGCGCTGCGGGTTCTCCACGGCGACAGTGAGTTTCAGCAGCGGCAGCCGCACCCGCAGCTTCTTCGCCTTGCGTAGCGAGGACGCCGCCGACGCCACCTCGCGGACCTGGTCCATCGCAGCGACCAGGTCGGCGTCGTGCGGCAGGTCGCCCGACTCCGGCCAGTCGGTGAGATGCACCGAACGCTCGCCGGTGATACCGCGCCAGATGACCTCGGTGGTCAGCGGCAGCAGTGGTGCGGCCAGCCTTCCCGCCACCTCCAGCACGGTGTGCAGCGTGTCGATGGCGTCGGGATCCTCCTCCCAGAATCGCGAACGAGACCGGCGCACATACCAATTCGTCAACGCTTCGGTGAATTGCCTCAGTTCGTCGCATGCTCCGGAGATGTCACAGGCGTCCATCGACGCGGTCAGATCGTCGCGCAGCTTCGCGAGCTTTGCCAGGATGTAGCGATCGAGGACGTGGGTGGAGTTCGTTCGCCAGGTGCCCTTCTTCGGCGCATAAAGCGCCAGGAAGGTGTAGGCGTTCCAGATCGGCAGCTGCACCTGCCGAACACCCTCGCGGATGCCCTGTTCGGTGACGATCAGGTTTCCGCCGCGAAGGATGGGTGACGCCATCAGGAACCACCGCATGGCATCCGAGCCGTCGCGGTCGAAAACCTCTGTCACGTCGGGATAGTTGCGCAGCGACTTGCTCATCTTCTGGCCGTCATTGCCGAGCACGATGCCGTGCGACACACACGTTTTGAACGCCGGGCGATCGAACAGCGCGGTGGCCAGCACGTGCATCATGTAGAACCAGCCGCGAGTCTGGCCGATGTACTCCACGATGAAGTCCGCAGGGAAATGCGACTCGAACCAGTCGGCGTTCTCGAACGGGTAGTGCACCTGCGCGTAGGGCATCGATCCGGAGTCGAACCAGACGTCGAACACGTCAGGGATGCGCCGCATGGTGGACTTGCCGGTCGGGTCGTCGGGATTGGGCCGCGTCAGCTCGTCGATGTAAGGCCTGTGCAGGTTGTCCGGCCGGACGCCGAAGTCACGCTCGAGCTCATCGAGGCTGCCGTACACATCGATTCGCGGATAAGCCGGATCGTCGGAAGTCCACACCGGGATCGGGCTGCCCCAGTATCGGTTTCGAGAGATCGACCAGTCTCGGGCATTGGACAGCCACTTGCCGAACTGTCCGTCCTTCACATGCTCGGGGTACCAGGTGATCTGCTGGTTGAGTTCGACCATGCGGTCCCGGAATTCGGTGACCTTGACGAACCAGGACGAAACCGCCCGGTAGATCAACGGATTCCGGCACCGCCAGCAGTGCGGGTAGGAGTGTTCGTAGGTCTCGTGTCGCAACAGCACCGGGGCGTTGTCCGCGGCCGGACCGCTCTGATTCTTCAGATCGCGGATGATCTGAGGATTGGCGTCGAATACGTGCTGACCGGCGTAGTCGGGCACGGTCTGATCGAACCGGCCCTTGGCGTCCACCGGCGTGACGGCGACAATGCCGGCAGGCGCCACCGTCGCCATGTCCGCTTCACCGTATGCCGGGGACATGTGCACGATGCCGGTGCCGTCCTCGGTGGTGACGTGCTCACCGGACAACACCTGAAAACTGTTGGGCGCGTCCATGAAATACGTGAACGGCGGCAGATAGTGCATGCCGAGAAGCTCGTCGCCCCGGTAGGTGCCCAGGATCTCGGGTGTCTCGCCGAGTTCCCTGGCGTATGCGGCAAGTCGCGCCTTCGCCAACACGTACCGGCGATCCCCGGCAGCCACGAGCACGTAGGAGACGTCGCGATTGACGGCCACGGCCTGATTGGAGGGCAGCGTCCACGGCGTCGTCGTCCACACCAGAAGGTACGCATCCTGCAGGGGGCCTTCGGTGATTCGGAATCCGACCGTGATCGCCGGGTCCTGGCGGCTCTGATAGACGTCGTCGTCCATCCGCAGTTCGTGGCTGGACAATGGCGTCTCGTCGTTCCAGCAGTACGGCAGCACCCGATAGCCTTCGTAGGCAAGGCCCTTGTCCCACAACTGTTTGAAGGCCCAGATCACCGACTCCATGAAGGTCAGATCCAGAGTCTTGTAGTCGTTGTCGAAGTCCACCCAGCGCGCCTGGCGCGTCACATAGGCGCGCCATTCCTGCGTGTACTTGAGCACCGACGCGCGACAGGCGTCGTTGAACTTGCCGATGCCCATCTCGTCGATCTGCGATTTGTCGGTGATGCCGAGCTGGCGCTGCACCTCCAGCTCCGCGGGCAGCCCGTGGGTGTCCCAGCCGAACCGGCGGTCGACCTTGTAGCCGCGCATGGTGCGGTACCGCGGCACGATGTCCTTGACATAGCCGGTCAGCAGATGACCGTAGTGCGGCAACCCATTCGCGAACGGTGGCCCGTCGTAGAACACGTACTCCGGCGCGTCGTTGCGGCGCGAAACGCTGGCCCGAAAGGTGTCGTCGGTGTCCCAATAGTCGAGGACGTCGGATTCGAGCGCCGGAAAGTTCGGCGCGCCGCCTGCCGGCTTCGGATAGGTGGTCACGGTGTTACGTCGTCTCCATGCCAAATGGTCGTTCATGGCACGGGGACGACGACGCGCCGGTGCGCGAACGCCGCGGTACCACCCCGCTTGCGCACATGCGTGCGCCGCTCGACTTATGGCTGTGACGGGCCAACCCGTTCGGCTCTACTTGGCCAGACCCTCTTGAGCCCGAGCTGTTCTTCCGAAGGCTCCCCGGTGATGGCCGGATCAGCGCCGATAGGTGATTCTAGCGGCTCAGTGACCGACGGCCATCGGGGTGTGCGGCTGCGGCATGGCCTCCGACGTCAGCTCGATCAGCGCGAGTGGTAGCTGCTCGGTGAGCTCCTCGACGGTGTAGGCGTCGAAGCTGCGGGTGTCATACCACCAGTCCAGCTGGACGAGGCCGTCGGCCCGATACGCCCGAAGTTCCAGCGGATGGCGCAGCCCGGGCTCGGTGCCCAGGTAGGAGTAGAAGATCTCCGACGGCGGCTGTGCGGCGAGCTTTGGCGCTGTCGAACCCGCCGAAAGGTGGCGGTGCACGGCGCCGAGCGCCTCTGTGGCTGTGGCCAGACCCGCAGACGTGCAGGACAGCGGGACAGATCCACTGTGTCCCGCAACGTCAACAGGCACCACACCCTCACCGATCGTGCGGGCGATCGCGAGGCCGAGGGCCGCAAGAAGGATTTCCTCGCCTGTCAGGCCCAGGTACCACTGTGCGCCGTCGAGCTCGCCGGTCAGCGTGCTGTTCAGCGGCGCCGAGATCTTGGTGAGATCGGCGGCTTGCGGAGCATCCACGGTTTCGTGGTCGGCGATTCGAAGCGGGCTGCTGGCAAATTCTGCAATCAACATGGAGCTAACAGTACTTGCGTTGTCCCAAAATTGGGAGACCTCTCCCAAAACTGTGACACCCACGTCAATAACAGCAACCCTTTCCAGCATTCGATTACCACTGCCCATTTGCGGGAGAAACAGGTTAAAGTAAAGCCGTGCCACGTACAGATGAGAACGGCCGACAACTAAAGGCCCTGCTCGATTACCTTCTTGACGGGGAAGTCGACGCTAAGAACATCTACGACGCGCTCGGGGTGTCTAGCAGCACGTACTACCGCCGAATCAAGGAGGAGGGCTACCCGGACGCCGAGGAACTACGGCGGGTTGCCGATCGGTTCGGGCTCAGCTACCCCGACCTTCAGGTGCGGTTCGGGTTGATGAGCCACCAGGAGGTAGCGAGCTACTTCGAGTCTGCCAACGTGGCATTGGCAACCGTCGAGACGCGACGAGTCCGCCCGCTGAAGCTGTCTGAAATGACGCCTCGCCAGGACGCCCCGCCGCTATAGAATTTGCTGAAACAATCTCAGCGCAAAGGCAACAAGGATGGCCCTCGCAACACTCCTAGCGATCACGATCGCGTGCATCGGATGGAGCCTGTGGATCCGACGCGTCACGTGGACGTGCCGGTGGGAGGTCGCAGCCACCCTCAACATCGCGCTGCAGGGTTTGGCGGTGCTGCTGATGTCGCCGCTGGCCTCCGAGACCGTCGGGCACTGGCTGCACGCCCTCACCGGCAAGTGGAACCTCGAGGACTATCTCGGCCACGACTGCCTACATCGTCGCCGCTTCGGCGATCGTCTACAACACGCTCGGCCGCCTCGCCGACGACGACGCCATGCAGAAGTCGTTCAAGCAGTACGTCGAACGGCCCGCCACGATCTGCATCCCGATACTGCTCGTGACGTTCTCCGTCGGTAACGGCGCGCGGATCTACGCACCGGACTTCTTCACGGTGCCCACCGACTTCTGGCTCAACCTCTACTGGCTGCTGCTCTGCGGCACGCTGATGTATCTGCTGGGCTACGGCATCCGCGCCACACTGGTGCTGCGCAAGGATCCGCGTTCCCGGACCATCGCCAACTTCTATCTGGCGTCGTCGGTCGCCGGCATCATGGCGTGCGTCGTGCGCATCATCACCGCCTTCGTGCCGTCCTTCCAGACGGTGATGGGCAGCAGCCTGGTGTGGATCTTCGCCTGCCTGTGCGGCGCCGGGTTCGCACTCGCGTCCGCCCACTCGTGGCGCATCAAGACGAAATGGTTCACCAAGGTCTGACCTGGCCGCTCGGGTTATCGTTGCCTCGCCGTCGAAGTTTGGGGAGGAACGCGTGAAAGAGCCATCCGAAGAGACACCGGACGCCACCGCGTCGTCGTCATCGGGTCCGGGTTCGGCGGCTTGACTGCGGCTAAGGCTTTGAAACGAGCCGACGTCGACGTCACTCTGATCTCGAGGACCACCACTCACCTGTTCCAGCCGCTGCTCTATCAGGTGGCGACCGGCATTCTGTCCGAAGGTGAGATCGCTCCGACCACACGGCTGGTGCTGCGCAGGCAGAAGAACGTCCAGGTGCTCCTCGGCGAGGTCGAAGCGATCGATCTGAAGGCCAAGACCGTCACCAGCAAGTTGATGACGATGACGACCGTGTCGCCGTTCGACAGCCTCATCGTCGCCGCCGGCGCACAGCAGTCCTATTTCGGCAACGACCAGTTCGCCACCTTCGCTCCAGGTATGAAGACCATCGACGACGCGCTGGAACTTCGCGGCCGGATACTCGGGGCGTTCGAGGCCGCGGAGGTCACCACCGATCCCGCTGAGCGCGAGCGCAGGCTGACCTTCGTGGTGGTCGGCGCGGGACCCACCGGCGTCGAACTGGCAGGCCAGATCGCCGAGCTCGCCGACCGCACGTTGGCCGGCGCCTTTCGCACCATCGAGCCCAACGAGTGCCGGGTGATCCTGCTCGAGGGCGCCGGCGCGGTGCTGCCGCCCATGGGCGAGAAACTGGGACTCAAGGCGCAGCGGCGGTTGGAGAAGATGGGCGTCGAGGTCCAACTCAACGCGCTGGTGACCAATGTGGACTATCAGGGCGTCACGGTGAAGGGCAAGGACGGCGCCGAACGTCGCATCGAATGTGCGTGCAAGGTGTGGTCGGCCGGTGTGCAGGCCAGCCCACTGGGCAAGATGATCGCCGAGCAGTCCGACGGTTCCGAGACCGATCGCGCTGGCCGGGTCATCATGGAGCCGGATCTGTCCGTGAAGGGCCATCCGAATGTCTTCGTCGTCGGCGACCTGATGTCGGTCAAGGGCGTACCGGGCATGGCGCAGGGCGCGATTCAGGGCGCCAAGTACGTCACCAAGTTGATCAAGCGCGAGTTGGCGGGCCGTGACGACCCGGCGAATCGCGCACCGTTCCGATACTTCGACAAGGGCAGCATGGCGACGATCTCGCGGTTCAGCGCCGTCGCCCAGGTCGGCAAGCTCGAATTCGGCGGCTTCATTGCCTGGCTCGCGTGGTTGGTGCTGCACCTGGTGTATCTGGTCGGCTTCAAGAACCGCTTCACCACTCTCATCACCTGGTTCATCACCTTCCTCGGCCACAGCCGTGGTCAGATGGCGATCACCAGCCAGATGATCTATGCCAGATTGGCCATGGACATGCTGCAGAACCAACAGAAGCTAGCGCTTCGGCAATCTCCGCTCGCCGCGGTCGAGGAGGCGGAGGAACTCGAAAGAGGGGCGTCATGAGCGATCACACCTACCGCGTCATCGAGATCGTCGGAAGCTCACCCGACAGCATTGATGCCGCGATTCGCAACGGGATCTCCCGCGCGTCGGAGACGATTCGGGGCCTGGACTGGTTCGAGGTGACGTCGGTGCGCGGTCATCTCGCCGACGGCGCCGTCGGGCACTTCCAGGTGACCATGAAAGTCGGATTCCGGATGGAAGGCGCGTAGTCCCTACAGCGCGACGGACTGGGTCTCGGGGACGAAGGGCGCGCCGAAGTCCGGCACCGGCCGGTATCCGCGCTTGCGCGCCGCTGCCGCGCCCCGACGAATCAACGCCGCCGTTGCGACGAAGCCCGCCTGATCGGCCACCACGAACGGGGTCAGCAGCCGGTTGTGCACGTAGCCGAAGGACATTCCGGTGCTCGGGTCGGCCCAGCCGAGCGAGCCGCCCAGGCCCGCGTGACCGAAGCCCGGCATCAGGCCCCCTAGCGGGATCGAGTGGTAGCCGAGATGAAATGCCATGGGGAACACGATGTTTCGGTCGGGCCGACGGTTGGGCCTACCGATCAGACCCGCTGTGAGTTCCGGCGAAAGGAACTGCCTGCCGTCGACCCTGCCACCACATGCCAGAGGGGCGTACATCTTCGCAAGGCCTCGCGCAGTGGCCGTCCCGTTGGCGGCGGGTATCTCACCATCGAGAAACGGGATATCGCCCTGCACAACCGAGAACATCTCGGGAAAGTAGAGCGCACCAAGGCCGCCGGACCATTGCAGCGCGGCAAGCTTGGGTACCACGCTGCCGAGCACCGCATTCTTCACGGCGCCCTGCGGGATGATGATCTGCGCGGCTTTTGTCGGTGCATCGACGGGCGGCCGACCCAGGTGCAAACCGTCGGTGTTGAGCGGCTCGGCAAGTTCCTCGCGGATCAACCGACGCATGCCCTTACCGGTGACGGCTCTGGCCAGACCTGACATCAGCCAGCCGTACGTCAACGCGTGGTAGGCGCCCTTGCCGTAGAGCACCCGGTTCACCGAGGCCGCCGCGAGCCGCTCCTCCATCTTGACGTGGTCCATCAGGTCGGCCCGACTGGCGCCGTTGAGCTGGGACAGCCCCGCCCGGTGGCGCATCACCTCGCGGACGGTGATGCTCGCCTTGCCGTTGGCACCGAACTCGGGCCAGTACTCGGCAACCGGGGCTTCGTAGTCGATCAGGCCACGGTCGGCCAGCCGATGGATGACGGTCGAGGACATCCCCTTCGTCGCCGAGAACACCATCGCACCGGTATCGGCGGACCAATGCGTTGGTGCCCCGGCGGTCGGACCACCCCGTCCACACGTCGACGACGGGCTCGCCGTCCAGAAAGACCGACAGTGCGCCTCCGCCGTAGCGGGGACCGGGAAACATTTTGCTGAAGGCCCGTACCGCACAGGCGAAGTGCGGGTCGGCCGCGCCTTGAACACCGTGAGGGAGCGCCGCGCTGCGCTCCCCGCTGTCAGAGTGCTTCACAATGTATCTAATTTACCTGCAACCCCGGCAAATAAACCGGCCGTTACCGATCCGTTGTTACATCGCATGTCAGAGCTGTCAAGGCTCCATCTGACAGCAACCAAACGCGCCCGGGATCAGTCGAACGGGTTGTTCGGATCGGTCTTGTCGAACACCTCTTGGCCGTCGTCGCGGCCGTCGCCGTCGGAGTCCGCCTTGTTCGGGTTGGTGCCGTAAACGTTCGTCTCATCGTCGTTGAACAGCCCGTCCTGGTCCGTGTCGGGCCGTCCCTGGTCCGGCCGCCGTTCCGGGCTCCGCCTCCGATTGTTGGCAACGGCACCGGATGCGAAGCACTGTCCAGCGGCTTGGTGCCCGCGTCCACCTCCTCTTGTCGGTCGAAACCGTAGGTCGGGTCGCCGAGGTACAGATGGTTGGCGGTGAAGTACTCCGCGTAGTCGCTGAACCCATCACCGTCGGTGTCTTGCTGGCGGGTTGGAATGAACGTTGTTGCACCTCGTTGCCGTCATTTAGGCCGTCCTTGTCGGTGTCGCGGTCGTCGGGTCGGAGTGAGAGATGTTGATCTCGTACTGGTCTGGACAGGTCGTCTGCGTCCATGTCGCCCGGCAGCGGCGGCAGAGCGTTCGCGGTCGACGGTGTCAGCAGCACGCCAGCGACCAGCCAAAGCGGCGAAAAGGGATTTCCACAGCGGCGTTGAGTCATGCGTCAAAGCTATCGGCTACCTAGACGGCCGGTAAATATCCGGTGTTTCCCTATTCTTTTGTGTTCTCCGGCAGCCCGAGAATCTGTTGGGCGGCAAGTGTCGGGGTCAGTTCGCCGTTTCGGACCTGACGCTCCACCTCGGCACGAACGCTGCGCACCCCGCGATTGTTGAGCACCCGGTCCAACACCGTGTCGCGGACCATCGACCACGTCCAGTCCACCTGCTGGGCATTGCGACGAGCCTCGAACTCCCCCGCTTCGGTCAGCACGTCGCGGTGCTTGAGCACGGTGTCCCACAGCTCGGTCAACCCGGTGCCCTCCAGCGCGCTCATCGTCAGAACCGGTGGACGCCACAGTGTTTCGCGCGGATAGATCAGCCGAATCGCGCCCGAGAGTTCGCGGGCGGCGGTCTTGGCCTCGGTGGCGTGTTCACCGTCGGCCTTGTTCACCACGACGACGTCGGCGAGCTCGAGGACGCCCTTCTTGATTCCCTGCAGCTGGTCGCCGGTGCGCGCGAGGGTCAGGAAGACGAACGTGTCCACCATGTTGGCGACGGCCACCTCGGATTGCCCTACGCCGACGGTCTCCACCAGGATCACGTCGAAGCCGGCCGCCTCGAGCAGCACGATGGTTTCCCGGGTGGCCCGCGCGACGCCGCCGAGAGTGCCCGACGTCGGCGACGGCCTGATGTAGGCGTCGGGATGCACGGCCAGATTCGCCATCCGGGTCTTGTCCCCCAGGATCGATCCGCCGGTGCGGGTGGACGACGGGTCGACGGCCAGCACCGCCACCCGGTGTCCCTGCTCGATGAGGTGCATGCCGAGCGATTCGATGGTCGTCGACTTGCCGACACCGGGGACACCGGTGATGCCGACATGCATGGCGCTGCCTGCCTGCGGCATCAGCTCCATCAGCAGCCGCTGCGCCTGCTCGCGGTGGTCGGCCCTGGTCGACTCGACGAGCGTGATCGCCCGCGGAAGGGCTGCGCGATCACGGTTCCTGATCGCGGCGGCGAGGTCGTCGATCTGGTCGGCCACTAGCCGAGGTCATAACCCGAGCGCTCGGCCAGCTTGTGCAACAAGCCGGCCGCGGCGTCGGCGATCACCGTTCCGGGCGGGAAGATCGCGGTCGCACCCGCCGCGTACAGCGCGTCGAAGTCGCCGGGCGGAATCACACCGCCCACCACGACCATGATGTCGGGCCTGCCGACTTCGGCCAGCGCGTCGCGCAGCGCGGGCACGAGCGTCAGGTGACCGGCGGCCAGGGAGGACACCCCCACCACGTGCACGTCGTTGTCCGCGGCTTGGCGCGCCACCTCGTCGGGGGTGGAGAACAGCGAGCCGACGTCGACGTCGAAACCGATGTCGGCGAACGCGGTGGCGATGACCTTCTGCCCGCGGTCGTGGCCGTCCTGACCCATCTTGGCGACCAGGATGCGCGGCCGGCGGCCATCGGCCTCGGCGAACTTCTCGACCAGCTCGGTGGCTCTGGAATAGACGCCGATGTTTCCGCCTCCTCCCGAGACTTCGTCGCGGTAGACCCCGGCGATGGTACGGATCTCGGCCTTGTGCCGTCCCCAGACCCGCTCCAGCGCATCGGAGATCTCCCCGACGGTGGCCTTCGCCCGCGCGGCGTTGATGGCGAGCTCCAACAGGTTTCCGTCGCCGTCGGCCGCCTTTGTCAGGTCGGCCAGCGCGGCGTCGACGGCGGCCTGGTCGCGCTCGGCGCGCAGCTTCTCCAGCTTGGCGAGCTGCTCGGCGCGCACCCGGCTGTTCTCGACCTTGAGCACCTCGATCTCGTGATCCTCGTCGACCTGGTACTTGTTGACGCCGATGACCGGCTGCTGGCCGGAGTCGATGCGGGCCTGGGTGCGTGCCGCCGCCTCTTCGATGCGCAACTTCGGAATGCCGTCGTCGATGGCCTGCGCCATTCCGCCGTGCTCGTTCACCTCGTCGATGTGGGCGCGGACCCGCTCGGCGAGCTGGTGGGTGAGCCACTCCACGTAGTAGGAGCCGCCCCACGGGTCGATCGGCCGGGTGGTGCCGGACTCCTGCTGCAGCAGCAGCTGCGTATTACGCGCGATCCGGGCGGAGAAGTCGGTGGGTAGCGCCAGCGCCTCGTCCAGCGCGTTGGTGTGCAGCGACTGGGTATGGCCCTGGGTGGCCGCCATCGCCTCGATGCAGGTACGCGCGACGTTGTTGAACGGGTCCTGCGCGGTCAGCGACCAGCCGGAGGTCTGCGAATGTGTGCGCAGGGAAAGCGATTTGGCGTCCTTGGGATCGAACTGGGCGACCAGTTCACTCCACAGCAGGCGCCCGGCCCGCAGCTTGGCCACCTCCATGAAGAAGTTCATCCCGATGCCCCAGAAGAAGGACAGTCGCGGCGCGAACGTGTCGATGGACAGGTTCGCGGCCATGCCGGCCTTGATGTACTCGACGCCGTCGGCCAGCGTGTAGGCCAACTCCAAATCCGCTGTCGCTCCGGCTTCTTGGATGTGATAGCCGGAGATGGAGATCGAGTTGAACTTCGGCATCCGCGTGCTGGTGTATCCGAAGATGTCGGAGATGATGCGCATCGACGGCTTCGGCGGATAGATGTAGGTGTTGCGGACCATGAACTCTTTGAGGATGTCGTTCTGGATGGTTCCGGCCAGCTTCTCCGGCGGTACGCCCTGTTCCTCCGCGGCGACCACGTAGAGCGCGAGGATCGGAAGCACCGCACCGTTCATCGTCATCGAGACGGAGACCGTGGACAAGTCGATACCGTCGAACAGCTGGCGCATATCGAGAATGGAATCGATTGCCACACCTGCCATTCCGACGTCGCCCGCGACGCGGGGGTGGTCGGAGTCGTAGCCGCGGTGGGTGGCGAGGTCGAAGGCCACCGACAGACCCTTCTGGCCTGCCGCCAGGTTGCGCCGGTAGAACGCGTTGGACTCCGCGGCGGTCGAGAAGCCGGCGTACTGCCGGATGGTCCACGGCTGATTGACGTACATCGTCGGATACGGGCCGCGCAGGTACGGCGGCGCGCCGGGGAAGGTGTCGAGCGGGTAGCCCGCCGAGACCGCGGCATCCAGGTCGGCGGCGATGTAGACCGGTTTGACGTCGATGGCCTCCGGCGTCGGCCAGTCGAGCTGTTCCGGCGTATAGCCGTGCGCCTCTGCGGCCGCTGCGACGTGCGCGGTGACCGCGGCGTCGGTGGCGGGTTCGGTCGTCCGCTCGCTACGCAGCGGAACCTCGGCGAAGCTACCGATTCCGGTGGTTGCGGTCATATCCTCATGCCCCCAATCGGGTGAGCAGCCCCGAGAGTGTGTCCACCGCGTCGATCTTGGCGGTCAGATAGTCGTCGGGTTTTGGGTCGGCGTCGGCGACGGCCTTCTCGGGCCCGGCCAGTAGCACGCGTGACACCCCCGCCTTGCGTGCGGCCTCGACGACACCTGCCGCCTCGGTCCCATAACGGGCGTCCGTTCCGCAGATCACCGCAACCGCGAGGCCGTTGGCCGCCGAAACCGCGTCGGCTATTCCTGCGGAGTCGACGGTGCCCGGGTTGACCGCCTCGATGCCGCCCGACGCGAGCAGGTTGGTGGCGAACGTCGCACGAATGTTGTGCTCCGCGAGCGGACCGAGCGGCAGCAACAGCACCGTGGGCCGAGTCCCGGTTGCCTCCAGGTAGGCGTCGGAGCGGTCACGCAGTGCCTCGAAGCCCGCCGCGTACCGCGCCACGGCGTTCGGCGAATCATGTTGCGGCAACGGCGGTTCGCCGAGGGCCGGATATTCGTTGACACCGGTGAGCGCCTTGCGGCGGTGATTGATGTCGTCGGTGCGCCTGTCGCGAACCTCCGCGATCTGCGCGGCGACGAAGTCGCAGGGCCGCCGAGAAGCCACCCTGCGCCTCGATCTCCTGGAAGTGCTCCCAGGCCTTGCCGGCGAGCTGCTCGGTGAGGTCCTCGACGAACCATGAACCGCCTGCCGGGTCGAGCACCCGACCGAGATGCGACTCCTCCAGGAGCAGCAGTTGCGTGTTGCGGGCGATGCGGCGCGCGAAACTGGCTGCAGTGCCGGGCAATCCGCCGGGGATCGCCGCATCGAACGGCTCTACGAGCACGGTGTCCGCACCGCCCACACCCGCGCCGAACGCGGCGACGGTGGTTCGAAGCATGTTCACCCACGGATCACGCTGGGCCATCATCGGCATCGACGTGACCGCATGCACGCGGGCGGCGCCGTCGTCCGGCTCCCCGACGACTTCGGCCACCCTGGCCCAGAGTCGGCGCAGCACGCGCAGTTTGGCGACCGTCATGAATTGGTCGTCGTCTGCGGCCAGCCGGAAACTGATCTGCCGCAACGAATCCGACACGCTGAGCCCAGACTCGCCGAGAAGCCGCAGGTATGCGACGCCTGCGGCGACGGATCCGGCCAGCTCCCACGCCGCGCTTGCACCGAGGTTGTGCAGCGCGGGCCCGTCGACGGTGATCGCCCGCACGCCACCGGCGTACCCGGTGATCTTCGCGGCGGTCGCGACGACATCGGCGACGTCGGCACCGGGTCGCTCGCTCAACGGCGCGGTGAGCGGATCGGCGCCAAGGTCGATCGACAGCCGGGCCCGTTGCTCGTCGTCCATGTCGGTCAGTTGCGGCAGCAGGGACTCCGCCGCGGCGACGAAATCCGAGCGAACGTCGAGTATCAGCGGGACCAGGTCGAGAAACACGCCCTCGAGCAGGCGGTCCAGGTCGGCGGCCGCGACGCCGTCGGGTGCGCCCACCCGTAGTACCAGCGCGCTGACACCTTCGGTCAACGCCACCAGCACCGCGCCGTTGCCGTCGGTGACGGCTTTCTGGCCGGGCGCGGGAAACGCTTCGGCGACCTTCCATCCCGACTTGACGTCGCGAAGCGCATCGCCGCCGCGGACGAACGGCCAGGCGCCGGGCAGCGGCTGCTGCGCCGAGGCGTCCAGGCTGGTGTACAGAGCCCGGATCGGGAAGCCTTCATAGGTCGGCGAATCCAGCAGGCTCTCGGGCTCGGGCGGCAGGTCGGCCGGATCGCGCCGGGTCGACTTCGCCAACACGGCCGCAACGGCAGAGCGCCAGCGCTGTTTCGATTCCCGCAAGCCGGATTCCTGCACGTCCATCAGGCTAAATCATCACTATCGACGCAGCGTGCGCCGGGCAGCCGACGCGCGATCCGCGCGGGGCGAGTTATCGCCGGGCGGCCCGTAGTCTTGGTAGGCGTGAAGTCCGTCGTCAGCACCCTCGCAGCGCTGCGCGGTGCGGTGATCTGGACGGCCAAGCAGGTTCCCCCGCGGCAGTTGGCCGCCATCGCCGCGACGATTGTGATTCTCGTCGCAATCCTGTTGCTGGTGCCGCGGCCGGGTGCCACGGCGCTACGCGACTGGGCGACGTCGGTGGGTCCGTGGTTCCCATTGGTCTTTTTGGCCGCCCACATCGTCGTCACGGTTTTTCCGTTTCCCCGGACCGCGTTCACGCTGGCCTCGGGCCTTCTGTTCGGCCCCTGGCTCGGCATCGGGATCGCGGTCATCGCCAGCACGATCAGCGCTATTGCCGCGCTACTGCTGGTCCGCGCCGCCGGCTGGCGGCTCGACCGGCTGGTTCCCCATCCGCGGGTCAAGGCCCTCGACGCCCGGCTGCGCCAGCGCGGCTGGCCGACGGTGATGTCGATGCGGCTGATCCCAGCCGTCCCGTTCTCGGTGCTCAACTACGCCGCGGGTGCCTCCGCCGTGCGCGTGCTGCCGTACACATGCGCGACACTGGCGGGCCTGCTGCCGGGCACCGCCGCGGTCGTCATCCTCGGCGACGCGCTCACCAACCACATCAGCCCGCTGCTCATCCTGGTGTCGCTGTTCACCGCGAGCCTCGGTGTCGCGGGCCTGGTCTACGAGATCCGCACCTACCCGCGCCACCACCGTCTCGACGGAAACGCGGCTAACCGCTGTGACGACCCGGCGACTGCGGCGGACCGTCCTGCCGCTGCTGTGACAACGGCGGGTACTGCATCGGCGGAAGCGGATCCTCCGGTGCGGCCGGGATTGCACTGATCCCCGACGAGGAACGCGCGTCGGCCTCAGCCTTGGCGACGGCCTGAGCGATCGCGGGATCCGTCTGCGTGGTGAACCACTCGGCCACCTCGTCGGAGTCGTCCTCCGGCTTGGGCAGGTTCTCCTCCACCGGCGACGGTGTGTAGCGGAAGACGCCGTCCTCGCCCGGCGCGCCGAGCATCCGTGTGAAGCCCTCCAGCGCGGACCCGAAGTCGCTTGGCACCAGCCAGACCTTGTTCGCCTCGCCCTTGGCCATCTGCGGCAGCGTCTGCAGATACTGGTAGGCCAGCATCTCCGGCGTCGGCCTGCCCGCCTTGATGGCAGCGAAGGTCTTCTCGATCGCTTTGGCCTGCCCCTGCGCCTGCAGGTACGACGCGGCACGTTCGCCCTGCGCCCGCAGCATGCGTGACTGCCGGTCGGCCTCCGCGGCCAGAATCGCGGCCTGCTTGGCGCCCTCGGCGGACAGGATCTGCGCCTGCTTCTGCCCCTCGGCCTGCTTGATCGCCGCCTCTCGGCTGCCCTCCGCCGTCAGGATCATGGCGCGCTTCTCGCGGTCGGCCCGCATCTGCTTCTCCATCGAATCCTGGATCGACGGCGGCGGGTCGATGCTGCGCAGCTCAACGCGCGCCACCCGCAGCCCCCACCGGCCGGTGGCCTCGTCGAGCACACCGCGCAGCTGACCGTTGATCTGGTCGCGTGAGGTCAGGGTCTGCTCCAGCGTCATGCCGCCGACCACGTTGCGCAGGGTGGTCGTGGTCAGCTGCTCGACGCCGACGATGTAATTGCTGATCTGGTAGACCGCCGCCTGCGGATTGGTGACCTGGAAGTACACGACGGTGTCGATGTTGACCGTCAGGTTGTCCTCGGTGATCACCGGCTGCGGCGGGAACGACACCACACGCTCGCGCAGGTCCACCCTGGCGCGGATTCTGTCGATGAACGGCAGCAGAAGCGTGAGCTGACCCGAAACCGTCTTGCTGTAGCGGCCAAGCCTTTCGATCACCGCGGCCTCGGCCTGCGGGATCAACGCGACTGATTTCGCGACGACGATGGCTGCGAACACGACCAGCACACCAACGAGAATCAGGCCGGCGATGGCACCGTCCATTGTGGGTTCCTTCCCTAGTTGTCCAGGCTTCTCTAGACGACTTTTTGGACGACCGCGGTGGCGCCGTCGATGCGCACGACGGTGACGTGGTCGCCCGGTTCGTAGACATCGTCCTCGTTGAACGGCCGGGCCGTCCACACTTCGTTGTCGAGCCTGACCTGACCTTCGTGGCGGCCCACCCGGTCGAGCACCATCGCGCTCTTGCCTTCCAGCTCTTTCGGGCGGTCCAGCAGTCCCGTGCCTTCGGTGAAGCGGCGTTTCAACGCAGGCCGCACCACCACCAGCAAAAGCACCGAGACGACCATGAACACGATGCCGTCGATGACGTAGTTGTCGAAAATCAGGTTCGACCCGGCGGCCGCCAAGGCTCCGCCGCTGAGCATGAGCAGGAAGAGATCGCCGGTCAGCGCCTCGGCTCCGGCCAAGCCCAACGCGGCGATCAGCCAGATCAACCAAACAGGCATGCCGAAAGCCTAGCGCGTGATCCGCCCGACGAGCGGCGAACTATTACACTGCGAGCATCATGTGGTGCCCTAGTGTCTCGCTGTCGGTGTGGGCCAATGCCTGGCTCGCGGGTGCCGCCGCGCCCGATGACGTCCTCGATGCGTTATCTCAATGGGCGCCAAGGCATTCGGTGACCGCCTATGACGCCGTTGCGGCCGGTACGACCGGTCTGCCCTGGCCGGATGTGAACCATTTCGGGACCATGTCGCTGCTGCAGACCCTGCGTACCGCGGCGGGCGTTCCAGCCGGCGCACCCGCCATCTCAGTCGTGCTGCCGGTGCCGGGCGATGTTCGCGGCCTGCCTCCGGGGACCCAATTCCAGCGCGACGCGGTCACCGTCGGCGAGGCGATCATCATCAACGGCGGGCCATCGTCACCGGCGGTCGGCCTGGTCCCCGACTTCGAGTACGACGACTCCGACGGCTACGACGAATCCGAGGAAGCCGAGGTGGCCGGCCTGAGCTGGACGGTGTACTCGCTGCCGCAGGCGCCGATCGCCGAGCACGTCGACCTCGGCGACGCCGAATTCGCGCTGCGTTCGGCGGTTCGATCGGCAGCCGACGCGCTCGGAGCCCTGCGCGCCGAAGCGGGCGGCCTCGACGTGGCCGACCCGCGCAAGCTCGTCGAACAGGTGATGGAGTCTTCAGGTCAGCACCGGGCGCCCGACCACGCGCCATCGCGCGCGCTGCGGGTGCTGGAGAACGCCGCGCACATCGACGCGATCGTCACGGTCAGTTCGGGTTTGATGCCGATCGGGCTGCAGAGTTCATCGGAGGCTCAGATCGCCAACGAGGCGCTGCGTCCCTTGTCCGCGGTCGTGCGCTCGGCCCGGCTGGCGGCGATCAGTGCCATCCTGATGTCTGCCTGGCGCTAAGCCTTCCCACACTCGGGCGTGCACAGCGCCCCATTGATCGAAAACCCTTGCAGCGGAGGCGCTTGCGTGTCTTGCGTGCTCACGAAGCGGGACGGGTCGCGGTCATCGCGGAGCTCGTCGATCAGATCGATGGCCAGCCGAGCGAACCGCCGGTCGGCATTGGGGGTGGCAGCCCTGGCGAACGCGACGCCCCGGTCGGCCGCCAGTGCGCGCAGTTCGTTGTCCAGATCCCACACCACCTCTATGTGGTCGGCGACGAAGCCGATCGGACAGACGACGACGGCCCTGGTGCCGGCGTCGGCGAGGCTCGACAGATGGTCCGCCGCATCGGGTTCCAGCCACGGCACCTGAGGCGGCCCTGACCGTGACTGCCACACCTGGTCGTAGTCGGCGAATCCCGCCTCTGTCGCGACGAGCCGGGATGCGTAGGCGACCTGGCGGGCGTAAAGATCTGTGCCACATCGGGACCGGGCCGCCAGCGGAATGGAGTGCGCGGTGAAGATGAGCCGAGCTTCGTCGCGGAGCTCTGCGGGCAGGGTCAGCACCGCGTCGGCGATCGCCTCGGCGAACATCTCGACAAACAGGGGATGGTCGAAGTACTGGCGAAGTTTCACGAGTTCGGGCGCGCGGTCACCGGCCGCCGAGCGGCCGCGGGCGATGTCCTCGTTGTACTGCGTGCAACTGGAGTACCCGCCCCAGGCCGACGTGGTGAACACCGCTGCACGTTGAATACCGTTGTCGCGCATGGCAATAACCGTATCCTCGATGTACGGGTCCCAGTTGCGGTTGCCGAAGTACACCGGCAGATTGTGCCCGCGATCGGCCAGTTCGGCCTCCAACTGGGCGATCAGCGCGCGGTTGATGCCGTTGATCGGCGAGACACCACCGAAATGCAGATAGTGCTCGGCGACCGCGGCGAGCCGCTCGCTCGGGATGCCCCTGCCGCGAGTGACGTTCTCCAGGAACGGCATCACGTGCTCAGGCGCCTCGGGACCGCCGAAGGACAGCAGCAGGACGCCGTCGAAATCCATCTAGAGCAACTGAGTGTGGGCGCCGCCGTCGGCGTAGACGACGGTGCCGGTGGTGGCGGGCAACCAGTCGGACAGCAGGGCGCACACGGTCTTGGCGACCGGTGTGGGATCCTTCATGTCCCAGCCGACGGGTGCCCGCTGGTCCCAGCCCTCCTCGAGAAGGCGGATCTGATCGCCGGCATCGGCGCCGAGCGCGCCACCCACGATCGCGCTCATGGCCAGCGTCCGAATCGGGCCGGCGGCAACGAGATTCGACCGCACACCCATAGGGCCTGCCTCCCGGGCCACGAATCGGTTCACCGACTCCAGCGCGCTCTTGGCGACCGTCATCCAGTTGTAGGCGGGCATGGCGCGAGTCGGGTCGAAGTCCATACCGACGATCGAGCCGCCCCGGTTCAAAACCGGCAGCGTGGCCTTGGCCAACGACGCATACGAGTACGCCGAGATGTGAATGCCCTTGGCGACGTCCTCGTATGGCGCTTCGAAGAAGGGGTTGATGCCCATCCCGGTCTGCGGCATGAAGCCGATGGAGTGCACGACGCCGTCGAGCTTGTTGCCCTCGCCGATCACCTCGGTGACGCGATCGGCCAATGAGTCCAGGTGCTCCTGATTCTGGACATCCAGCTCGAGCAGCGGCGCCTTCTCCGGCAGCCGGTCGGCGATGCGCTGAATCAGCTTCATCCGGTCGAAACCGGTGAGCACCAGCTGGGCACCGGACTCCTGCGCGACCTTGGCGATGTGGAACGCGATCGATGAGTCGGTGATGATCCCCGTGACCAGGATGCGTTTGCCTTCGAGCAGTCCAGCCATATCCGCTTCTTCTCCTTTGTGGGCTAGCTGTAGAGGATATGGTCGGCGGCTTTCAGCCTGTGCGAAGGGGTGGCAGCGGCCCGGTCGCAAACCCCCGGTCAGCCGTCCAACGTGAAGGTCAGCTGCGACCACCACTCGTTTGTTGCGAGCTCACTGTGGGAAGCATCACCGGCCAGCACCTCGGTCGGCTTGATCACCCGGTGATGTTTGGCCGAGAGCGCATCCATCAGCTTCTGCCAGGGAATGGTGTCCTTCCAGAGCTCGACGAGCCCCCACGGAACCATGGTGTCGCCGGGCTTGAGCCACTGTTCCTCGATGAAGCGCATCGGCGTCGCGTTATGGGATCCGTGGTGGCCCATCTTGTAGAAGTCGACGTCACGGATCAGCTTCATCGCGTCTGGATTGCTGCGAACGTGCTCCCACGCACCGTATTGGGCATCGCCGGGAAATAGCAGCCGTAGCCCACCGACCTCGAGCACGAAGAACAGGCTGGTGTTGTTGACCGACTGCTCCAGGACCGAGGCGGCCGCCAGTAGCCCCACGTCGTTGGACAGCGTGGTCAACCTGAGGTCGGACTTGGCCTTCTGCAGATTGTCGGGCACCTGCGTCTTGTCGGCAAGACGTACGTGCGGTTGAACAGCGGCCAGATGTCCTTGTCCTCCTCGGGCTTCTCGGCCGCAGGCGCAGGCGTGTCCACATCGTCGGGAACGGCAGCGTCGACGACGTCGTCCAGGTTCAGCGTCAACCATCCCGCCGTCTTCGGCGGGTCCATCTTCCTGAGAATCGCCGGGTCTCGAGGAGGACCGAAGATGTGCGCCACCACCCCGCACCGGCGCGCTGTGACGTTGTTCTTGAGTGGGTCTTTGTCGGGAAGGAAGCGCACGTCGTGCGCTGGCTTGGCGAAGGTCGTGCCGTTGCGACCCAGCAGGCGGTCGGTAGCCCTTGCGTTGCCCCGTGAGTTGACCGCCATCGCCTTCGCCAGCTCGAGCGTGTGCTTCGCCTCGGTCTGATTGGCGGCCAACTGCTGCTACCCGATCGTCGATCAGCGCCGCGAGCTTCTGCGCGGTTCGCGTCTGCGCCTCGCGTAGGCCTCTGGCGTCGGGGTCGTCATCGTTCTCGACGAACGGCACCCAGACCTCGTCGACCTCGACGTCGGCCCACCGATCATCGGCGAACCCGACGATGTGGTCGCGATGATGATGTGTGCCGACCACGACGTCGAGATGTGGTTTCCCGCCGCAGTCCTCGGCGAGATCGTCGACGATCTTCTTCACCGATTCCGCTACCGGCCGCGCCTGTCCGTGCGCGTGCACACCGCAGTCGACGAGCATCCGCCACGTCGCGCCGCCCCGCCGAACCGTGATCCGGAACGCGTCTCCGAAACCCATGTTGTACATCCGTATTTCGACGTTATCGGCGGCCATCACCATCCCCCTTGACCGTCGGTGTGCAGATTGGCGAAGGTCAGCCGGTGTACGGCGGGCTCGTCGGTCCAAACCGCGAGCGGATCTCCGTCGGAGACCTCACCCATGAAGGTCCGCATCTTCTCCAGGCGGTCCCTCCCGTACTCGTCGACATAGTGCGATGCTGCGTCGGCTGCCGGGTCTATCAGCGGAAGAGGTTTGGAGATGATGTGCTGGACTTCGCCGTCCACCCGGGCGATCAGCGTGGTGCCGGCAAGCAGCGGGGTGCGCGCATCCGGCGGGAGGTGCGGCTGCTCGATCTCCTCCAGGTCGGCGCGGCGCTGGGTGAACTGCACGACGATCTCCGGGCGGGGTTGGCAGTCGTCCGCTTGCCGATAGGTGACGTGAACGCTCTCCAGATGGGTCGGCATGCTGGGTTCAAGACCGATCGCCACCGCATGCCGTTTGGCCCAGACGCTCAGCGCGCTGAACACCCGCTCCGGCTTATCCCCCGGCGTGCTGGTCGGGTCGAGGTTCATGGATGCCTCGAGCACCAGTTCCTCAAGCGGCACAGCGGGATCGCCGTCGCACAGAGACAGCGGCCCGTCCGGTTTGGGCCAGATCAATGCGGCATCGGTGAGCGAGATCGCTCGCGTCGGGTAGATTCCGCGGCGCCGAAGCGCTTCGATGAGGTTGCCCCGCAATCCGAGCCGGTCGGTCGGGTACAGCGAGTGGTCGGAGGTGACGATGGCCTGGACGACGTCGCCGAAGGTGACGTCGACGGGTGGCAGGTAGTCGAATGCGCGAACCACCATGCCCAAGAACCGATCTGCGGTCCTGATGGCTTCGTCCGCGACTCGGCCCACCAGGTCGGGATGCAACCGCCCGCTGGAGAGTCCCGCTGCGCCACTGGTCGCCAGTCGTAGGAGGTCGGCGACTGCAGCGCGATACCGGTCGAGGTACGCGTCGAACACTGCACCGACGAAACACGCACCGCGTTCATGAGGTTCGGTGGCGGAGTGGTAGCGGTCGGGCGTGCGCAGCACTCCCGCAGGAATGTTGGGATCGATCGCCCTGCGCAACGCCTCGCCCCGTCCGGTGGACTGCCCGAACTCCGACGCCAGGTCGAAGAGGGCGGCACCGTGTTGGATGCTGCCCGACGTCGATGCGATCGCATCGACGACGACATCGTCGTATGCGAAATGCTGGAAGAGCGCAATCAGGTCGGCGAAGGCTTCATGCCACGCGAAGACGTCTGCGTTGGTGGCCACCGAGAAGTGCCTCCGCAGCCGGTGCACGAGCGCGTGGGTGACCTCGTGGGCAATGATGTCCGACGACAGGCAGGTGAAGATCATCTGGCCCGGCAGATTGGCACCCGGATCCTTCAGATCGGCGCGGTAGTAACCGAACAGCACCGCCTTGCGGGTCGGGTCGAAATAGGCGTTGCGGCCCTCGAACGCGTGCGGAACGAGACTCAACTTCTCATCGCCACGCCAGCGGAATCGCCTGCCGAGGTATCGCTCGAACCGCTCGATGACGCTCGACGCGACCGCGTAGACGATCTGCTGATGTGAGCGCGGGTCACCCTCCGCCGGCTGCAGGCCGTCCTGAGCCAGAACATACGGCTCGTCCAGATCGACCGTGGCATACCAGCTTTTGCGCACCGGGTCGAAGTCGACGACACGAAGCAGCTCCCCCTCGGGACCCTCTTTGAGGCCGAGTTCGTAGGGCACACTGACCGTGAGGAACTGTCCCGACAGCCGGGTGGACATCGGGTCGAATGCGTAGGTGCGCAGACGTCGTCGCCGCGGCCGTTCGACTGCGGGCCCGGACTTCGGGGCGGTCGACGAAGTCACGTCAGCGGCTCGTTCGGATACGGCAAGGGGGTGGCGCCGTCGAGGTCGGCTTCCTTGGCCACGTGGCTGCGCAGCCCGGCGTCGCACACGATGTAGCCCCAATTGATCAGGCGCTCTTGCTCTGCCCTGCTCATTGCGGACAGCCGGGTCGCCAAGTCCGCCAGCCGGGTCGTCTTGACATGGTCGGCGGGTAGCACCGAGACCGGAAAATCAGCTATGTCACTTCGGATTCCGATGTACATCCCCGACTTGTCGACGCGGAAGGATTCGATGACCTGGCGCTTGCGCAGAGAGCGGACCTGATTGTCGACGAGACTGAGCACTCGCGCGGTCTGACGCAGCCAGTCCGAGCCCGGGTCCGGGTCTTCGTTGACGTGACCTCCTGCGTCGCTGACCAATATCGTCTTGTACCGCTTCCACGCGGTTTCCAGGCCCATGTTGTCGTATACGCCGCCGTCGGTGAGTTTGATCTCGTCGCGAAAGCCCGGCTTGTCGCCGAGGTCGTTGCCGTCGTCGTCCGTCCACGTCTGGCCGCGGAGGTCCATTACGCACGGCGACAGGACGGGCGGAAACGCCGAGGAGGCCGCCACCGCGACGGCCAGTTCGATCGTCGGATCGAGGATCCGCCCGACGCGGTAGTCGCCCATATACGGCTTGCTGAACCTGAAGGCCACCCCGGATTCGAGGTTGGTGGCATTGAACACGAAGCGCGGTTCATCGGGCAGGTCCTGCAACGTGGTGTCATCGAAAAGGTGCTCGCGATACGCGTTGGCCACCCGGTCGGAGATCGATCCGGGCAGCACCGACCCCCAGAACACTGCGCCGAGGTCGATGGTGGTGCTCGCCATCTGACGCACGGATTGCACGACGACATCCTCGAAGTTGGTGGCGACACCGTTGGTGAAAGTCAGCTTTCCCCACCCACGGGCCAGCACTCCGGCGGTGATGGAGCCGCCGGACACCGAGGAGAAGCGTTTGACCTTCGACAGCAGCTTTGTTTCGTTGAGCCGCCACAGCACGCCGAGGTGGAACACCATCGCCCGGTATCCCCCACCCGAAAGACACAGCGCGACTCCGTCTTCGAGCCTTGTTTGCGCATCGGCCGGCGTCGGGTGGACTGGCGTTCGCAGATCGGGCGCTTGGCCGTCAGTCATCAGCGGCCCACGCCATCCGACCAGACTCCGGGCCAGTTGCCGGTGATGGGCTTCGGATATCCGGACTCGACTCGGTCGGCGGCGATGTCATATCGCACATATCGGTCACCCGAGAAAAAGTAGGCCGTTCCGTCGTTCCACACGACTGCTTCGTCGATGCCCGAGGCGAAGTCGTCCGGCATCCCGGGCCAGTTGCCTGCAATGGGAGCGGGGAATCCGGGGTCGGCCTTGTTGCGGGCGATGTCGTAGCGCAGGTATTGATCGCCGGAGAAGAAGTACGCCTTGCCGTTCGGCCAGACCACCACGGCGTCGATGTCGTCGGTGAACACGCCCGGCCACTTCGACGAGATCGTCTTGGGATAACCGGGGTCGACCCGCTCGGCGGGCAGATCGAAGCGGACGAATTGAGAACCCTTGAAGAAGTAGGCCTTTCCGTTGGTCCACACCACCCCGGCATCCACCCCCTCGCTGAAGGAGGCCGGGAATCCGGTCCAATACCCGGCGATATCGGCGGGGAATCCGGGATCGCTCTTGTCCGACGCCACGTCATAGCTGACATACGTCTTGCCCTTGAAGAGATAGACCTTGCCGTTGGGCCAAACGGCAGACGGCGAGACCGGTCCCGGATAAAGCTTCGCGGCGAACGCGGCGTCCAGATTGTCGATGTCCTTGCCGCCGGGCACCGCGATGCCGTCCTTCATGATGCTGCCCGGAAGGTCGTAGCACATGATCGAGTTCACGTCGGTGGCCGCGGTCGCCTTCAGCGCGGAGACCGCGAACGGCGTCAACACCTGAGCGATGACTTCCTCGCGAGACCAGCCCTGCGTTCGCATGAACAGCGCTATCGCCTTCTCGCGATCGATCCGGTCGATGATCTCCTTGCGCATGTGCTCGTGCGGGAATCCGAGAGTGTGGCCGGTTTCGTGCCTGACGACACGGTGAAATTCCGAGTCGGCCGTATTCATGGTGAAGCTGTCGAGGTTCATCGTCGGCTCATCGTCCGGGATGGACAGCACATCGGTGCCCAGATACGACCAATAGCCGTCGTCGCGGGTGCGCGCGATCCGAACCTGCGGATCGGTGTTGGTCTCGGCGAACTGGACGTTCGCCCACGAGCCCCAGGCGTTCATGTGCGAGATGATGCGGCGCCGCAACTCGGCCGACGCGTTGTCGAGAAAGCCGACAGTGAGCCGAACGCCTGCCGGACCCCAGTATTTCTGCGTCATCACCGCAAGGCTTTCCGGTGTCGGCGTGAACCCGTGAGGTAGCGATGAGGTGTTGGGCGCATTGGCCGGATTCAGCTCGACGGCCTTCGACGCCGACTCGACGACTTTGTCAGGCGGTACCTGCTTGATGGTGCAACCGATGTGTGCCATTGCCGTTCCTCACATCCGCATGGGTCGATGAATCGACGCTATGCCAGTGAGGACGGCAGGCAACGAGTGTTGGACTACGCAATCCTGCGAAGGTGACTACTCAGTGGCCCATACCCATGCCGCCGTCGACCGGGATCACCGCACCGGAGATGTAACTCGCGTCCTCGGACGCAAGGAAGCTCACCACTCCTGCCACCTCGGCGGCGGTGCCGACCCGCTTCGCCGGGACGAACTCCAGCGCCCCTTTCTGGATCCGCTCGTCCAGCGCGCGGGTCATGTCGGTGTCGATGTAGCCAGGCGCCACCACGTTCGCGGTGACCCCGGCCTTGGTCAGCTCCCTGGAGATCGAGCGTGCCATTCCGATCAGGCCCGCCTTGGAAGCCGCGTAGTTGGCCTGGTTTCCGACACCCCATGTGCCGGACACCGAACCGACGAAGATCATCCGGCCGAACCGCTTGCGCTGCATGCTGCGCGATGCGCGCTGCGCCACCCGGAACGCCCCGGTGAGGTTCGCGTCGATGACCTTCTCGAACTTCTCCACGGTCATCCGCATGAGGAACGCGTCCGCTGCGACGCCGGCGTTGGCCACCAGCACCTCGACCGGGCCCTGGTGTTCCTCGATCGCGGTGAAGGCACGGTCGACGGCGTCAGTGTCGGTGATGTCGCACTCGACGCCGAACAACCCGTCGGGCACCCCGGACCCACGGTGCGTGGCAGCCACCTTGTGACCGTCTGCGGCGAGCCGTTGCGCGATGGCCAGGCCTATGCCACGGTTTCCGCCGGTGACCAGCACCGAACGGGAGACGAAAGGAGGACGGCCGCCAATCGCTTGGCCTGCAGTCTCGCTCTCGGTCGTGTCAGTCATGCGGCCAACTTAACGTGTGTCGACCATGTCTAAGAAATCGCCTTAGTTCGGGAGTCGCCGGTTGATCAGCAGTGCGGCCACCGCAGCCAACGCCAGCACCAGAGCGCCGAGCCGCAGCCAGCCCGTGCCGGCGTCGCCCTTCTGCGTCTCGTAGCCGATCTGCTCCTGCAGGTTGGTGAAAACCTCTTTGAGTTCTTCGAGGTTCGACGCGGTGTAGCTCTCGCCCTTCGACAGCTGGGCGATCTTCTTGAGCATCTCGTCGTCGACGGGAACGGGCGTCTGCTGGCCGTTCATGTCGACAGTGCCGTAGGGGGTGCCGAACGACACCGTCGATATCGGCACGCCCTGGTCCTTCGCGGTGCGGGCGGCGGTGTACGCGCCCTTCGGGTTGTCCGGATTGGACGGCACGGTCTCCTTGCCGTCGGACATCAGCACGACGTGGGCGGGGGGCGGCGTGTCACCCCCACCGATCACCGCACCGACGGTGGAGATGGCCTGCAACGCGGTGAAGATGGCCTCGCCGGTCGCGGTTCGATCGGCCACCTGGAGCTTGTCGATCGCGTTCTTGGTTGCGTCACGATTGGTGGTCGGCGACACCAGCACGGTGGCGGCCCCCGCGTAGGAGATCAAACCGAGGTTGATGCCCGGCGTCATCTGGTCGACGAACTGTTTGGCGGCTTCCTGTGTGGCAGCCAGCCGGCTGGGTGCCACGTCGGTGGCGCGCATCGACTGCGACACGTCGATCGACCAACATGACCACGGCACGGTTGCGGGGAATGCGAACATCGCGGGTGGGCCCGGCCATCGCGATCGTGAGCATCACCAGCGACAACATCAGCAGAATCGTCGCCAGATGTCGCCACCGCGACGGTCGTCTCGGCGCAGACACTTTCCAGCAACTCGGTGTTGGCGAACCGCAGCAACCGCTTGCGCCTTGCCGCCTGCATGGCGATGTAGAGCCCCACCAGTCCTGCCACGACGAAGAGGAACAGGAAGTACCAGGCGTGTTCGAAGCCCGTCAGCGTCATCGGTCCGAGCACTGGTAACGTCATGCGCTGCTTGCCATTTCCGTTGCTAGTTGGGTAGCCGGCGGTTGAGCAGCATGGCTGCCAGCGCCGCGAGGGCCAGAATCAGGGCGCCGAGCCGTAGCCATCCCGCGCTGGCATCACCCTTGATCGTCTCGTAACCGATCTGCTGCTGAAGGTTCGAGTACACCTCGCGCAGCTGGTCCAGGCTGGATGCCGTGTAGGCCTCGCCGCCGGACAGTTCGGCAATCTTGCGCAGCATGTCGTCGTCGACGGGCACCGGTTGGCGCTGATCGTTGATCTCGACATATCCGTACGGGGTGCCGAACGAGATGGTGGAGATCGGCACACCCTGATCCTTCGCGGTGCGCGCGGCGGTGAACGCGCCCTTCGGGTTGTCCGGGTTCGACGGGACCGTCTCCTTGCCGTCGGAGAACAACACGACGCGCGCAGGGGGCGGTTCGTCGCCCCCACCGAGCACGGCGCCGACGGTCGCGATGGCCTGCAGGGCGGTGAAGATGCCTTCGCCGGTCGCGGTGCGGTCGGCCAACTGCAGCTTGTCGATCGCGTTCTTGGTCGCCTCGCGGTTGGTGGTCGGCGACACCAGCACGGTGGCGGTCCCCGCGTAGGCGATCAGGCCGAGGTTGATGCCGGGGGTCAGCTCATCGGCGAACTGCTTGGAGGCCTCCTGCGCGGCCGCAAGCCGATTCGGCGACACATCGGTTGCGCGCATGGACTGCGACACATCGATCACCAGCATGACCACGGCGCGGTTGCGCGGGATGCGGACGTCGTTCGTCGGCCCCGCCATCGCGACGGTGAGCAGCAACAGCGATGCGCACCAACAGGATGGCGGGCAGATGCCGCCAGCGGGTAGGCCGTTTCGGCGCAACGCTTTCCAGTAGGTCCATGTTCGCAAAGCGCAGCATCCGCCGCTGACGGGCGAACTGAACGAGGATGTACAGCGCCACGATCGCGAGAACAACGAGAAGAAACAGGAAGAACCAAGCGTGTTCGAAGCCGGATAGCGACATCGGTCCGAGCAACGGTAATGTCATGTGGCAGTTGTCATTTCGTTGACCATGCCCTGTGCGTTCTGCTCTTCGCGCGCGCTCATCGGCGCATCGCCCCTCGGCGCCGGTTGGCGACGAACCGGACCACGTCGGCAATCCAGTCCCGGTCGGTGCGCAGTGTCAGCAGCGGCGCATCACAGCGGCGCAGGGTGCGCGCCACCTCGACGCGGTGGGCCTCCGCTGCCTTCTCGAAGTCGGAGCGCAGTTCTTCGTCGATCGTGAATTCGCGCGTGACGCCGGATTCGGTGTCCTGCAGGATGACGTCGCCGACCGGTGGCAGTTCGACGTCGCGAGGGTCGAGCACCTCGATTCCGAGAACCTCGTGCCGCCCCGCGATCGCCCGCAGTGGCCGCATCCAGTTGATCGGGCCGAGGAAGTCGCTGATGATGACCGCCATGCCGCGGCGCCGCTCCGGCCTGCGCAACGCGTCGATGGCGGCGGCGAGGTCACCGCGCACTCCGGTGGGCGCCTTCGGCATGGTCGCGATGGTGCGCAGCATTTCCTGCTCGTGCATCCGGCCCGACAGCGCAGGAACCCGCCGCACCGAGTCGCCGTTGGCGATGATCGCGCCGATCCGGTTGCCGCCGCCACTGTTGAGAAAGGTGATCGCCGCGGCCGCGGCCACCGCCAGGTCGCGCTTCTCGCATCCGGTGGTGCCGAAGTCGAGGCTGGCCGACATGTCCACCACCAGCCAGGTTTCCAGCTCGCGGTCGGCGATCATCTGGCGAACGTGCGGATGCGTCGTTCGCGCGGTGACCGACCAATCCATCCGGCGAACGTCGTCCCCAGGCTGGTACAGCCGCGACTCACCCGGCTCGGAACCCGGGCCGGGCAGCAGCCCGAGGTGGTCTCCGTGCAGCACGCCGTCGAGTTTGCGACGCACCGTCAGCTCGAGCTTGCGCAGCGCCGCCGTCAGCGCGGGATCACGGATCTCCCCGCGCTTCAGCGACGGCAGGTCGACCTGGCGTCGTGAGCTGGTCACCGACCGCTAGCCGCGGCAGCCGCGGCGGGCACGACGGGAGGCACCGAATGCCCTTGCTGCGGAATGGCATTCACCTGCGGCAGGGCGACGGTTTGCATAATCCGGTTGATCACCGTTTCCGCGGAGATCTCGTCGGCCAGCGCGTCGTAGGTGAGCACCAGGCGGTGCCGGAGCACATCGGGAATGACCTCCACGACGTCCTGCGGGATGACGTAGTCGCGTCCGCGCACCAGGGCCAGCGCCCGCGATGCCGCGATGATGCCGAGCGACGCACGCGGCGACGCACCG
Organism: uncultured Actinomycetota bacterium; assembly: GCA_963758825.1. Classification (GTDB taxonomy): domain Bacteria; phylum Actinomycetota; class Actinomycetes; order Mycobacteriales; family Mycobacteriaceae; genus Mycobacterium. The sequence goes on from CAVWWV010000004.1 coordinate 256,334, forward strand.
TAGGCGATCCACGCCTTGGCGTCGGGCATGCCGAACTTATCCGGCGTGCGGGTCGCGGTGACGATGCGCACGACGTAGTCGACCAGCGCGTGGTGCACGAACGTATTGGCAGCCACATCCTGCAGGCGCAGCAGATCGCCGGGCGCGAGGACCTGCTTGGGTTCCGGAGGTTTGACGCCCATCCGGTAGACGATCTCGCGCTCTTCTTCTGGCGTCGGGTAGTCGATGTTCAGCTTGAACAGGAAGCGGTCGCGCTGCGCTTCGGGCAGCGCGTAGACGCCCTCCTGCTCGATCGGGTTCTGCGTCGCCATCACCAGGAACGGGGCGGGCAGCGGGAAGGTCTTGCCGCCGATCGAGATCTTGCGCTCGGCCATGACCTCCAGCAGCGCGGACTGCACCTTGGCAGGCGCGCGGTTGATCTCGTCGGCGAGCAGGAAGTTCACCACGACCGGACCGAGCTCGATATCGAACTCCTCCTTGCCCTGGCGGTAGATCCGGGTGCCGACGATGTCGGTGGGCACCAGGTCGGGGGTGAACTGGATGCGGGCGAACGTGCCGCCGACCACCTTGGCGAAAGTCTCGACCGCGAGGGTCTTGGCAACGCCCGGCACACCTTCGAGCAGCACGTGCCCCTTGGCGAGCAGGCCGACCAGCATGCGCTCGACCAGCAGGTCCTGGCCCACGATGATGCGCTTGACCTCGAAGATGGCGCGCTCCAAGGTGTGCACCTCGGACTGCAGGCCCCCGGAATTGGCCGGCGGCGGCGAGCCTGCCTGGGTATTAGGGGGGTAACCCTGCGTCGGGCCTTGCGGCCCACCTGCTGACGTCATCGACGATCCTCTTACGTTGGTCTCGGTTAAAGACGCAGGTCGTGCGCCGCGGGCGGGGTGCCCGCCGTCAACTATTCCAGGCACCACGGAATCCGTCGACGTTGCCCGGGAGTGTTCAGGGTCTGCTCAGCCCACGCTCAGGATTCGATCATGCGGGCGAGATAGGGCTGCAGGCCGGACGTGCGCAGCGGGCTCACCGTCACTTTGCCCGCACTGCCGGAGGCCTCGAGCATCTTGCCGCCGCCCAGAAAGATCGCGACGTGCTGGCTGCCACCGGGGCCCCAGAACAGAAGGTCGCCGCGCTTGGCCTGCGCCTGCGGTATTTTGCGGCCGGTGTTGTACTGATCCCCCGAGTACTTGGGAATCAGCACGCCGACGCCGGCGAACGCGTACCGGGTGAAACCGGAGCAGTCGTAGCCGACGATGTTTGCGCCGGAGTCCACGCCCGTGCTGGGCCCGCTGGGCGTGCCGCCTCCCCATGAATACGGCACGCCCATCTGCGAGGCCCCTCGGCGAATCACATACTCGATCGCCTGCGGTCCGCGAACCCGACCCACACCGACGCTTCCGGTGCTGGCACCACCACTGCTCCCGCCGAGACCGATGCTCTGCAGGAACTTCTGGCCAAGGCTCTGGGTCGTCTGCATCGCCATCTGGGTGGCCTCGAACGAAGCGTTGGCGATCGCGACAGGGTCGCCGGGCGCGCCCGCACTGAGCAGCTTGGGCAGCGTCGGATCCCACTGGCCGTCATCGGGTGCGGCCGTCGCCGGGACGGCCGACCCGATCAGCAGAGCCAGCGCCGCCAGCAACGGCAGGGCGACCTTGGCAAGACGGAAAGCGTTGTGGCGCATAGCTTTCAACAGGATCTCTCGCATCAGTATTCGATGTACCGGATGACGTAGGGGGTCATGCCGCTGGTCCGCACGGGCGAAACCTTCACCTGGGAACCCGTGAACGGCGCCTCGAGCATCTGGCCGTTGCCGAGGTACAGCGTCACGTGCTGGCTGCCGCCCGGTCCGTAGAAGATGACGTCGCCGCGCCGCATCTGCGATGACGGGATCTTGCGGCCCAGCTCGTATTGCGAACCCGAGTAATGCGGCAGCTTGATGCCGACGCCGGCGAACGCATACAGGATCAACCCAGAACAATCGAATCCCACTGTGTTGGAACCCGAATCAATGCCGGTGCTCGGGCCTGCCGCGTTGCCGCCACCCCATGAGTACGGCACACCCATCTGGGAGCCGGCGCGCTTGATGACGTACTCGGAGGCCTGCCTACCGTAGACGCGCGGAATGGCGCCATTGGTATAGCCGCTCGGTGTCGGCAGAATTCCCATCTTGCGCAGGAAGTTTCGACCCATGTCGGCGGTGTACTGCGCCGAGGTGGACGACATGCCGAGCACGGAGTTGATGATGGCGATCGGATCACCGCTGACAAAAGCGCTCGGGATCGCAGGCAGCGTCGGATCCCACAGGCTTTGGTCCCAGTTCGCCGCAGCAGGGGCGGCCGGTCCTGCTACGCGGTCCCAGTTCGGAGACGGGTTTGCCAGCGGTGCAGCGGGTTTCGGCTGCCCCGCCGTCGGAGCCGACCACGTTCGGGCCTCGGCCAGCTTCGCTTGGGCGGCGGAGCGCTGCGCGGTCAGCTGGGCGAGCTGGCCCTGCTGGTCGGCGAACGTCTGCTGAGCCGACTTCAGCGCAGAAACGGCCGCATCCTGACTGGACTGCGCGTCGACGGCGGCCTGGTCGGCCTTCTGCTTGGCCAGCCGTGCCGCGGACTCCTTGTTGACCTGTTCGGTACGGGCCCGCTGCAAGTCCGACATCACCTGCTGGGAGCTGGCAGCGAGCGCCTGCCCAGCCGAAGCCGTGTCGATGATGTCTGCGGGATCGGCCGCGGTCAGATACGAACTCGAGGGACCGTTGACGTACGTCGACGCCGCGAAGGTGTCGAACCGCTGTTGCGCCGACTTGATCGCCGCGCCCGCATCGTCGACCGCGTGTCGGCTGGCGTCCACTTCGCCCTGCGCCGCGACGGCGTTGTCCCGAGCGTTTTGGACATCGACGATGGCCTTGTTGACGCTCTCCTGCTTGGCCTGCACGGCAGCGCCGAGATCCTGCAACTGCTGGTTCACGTTCGCGATTGCGGCGACCAGCGAACCGATGGAATCGGGACTGCCCGGCTGGGCGGCCGCCAGCCCGCCCGGGGTGTACAACGCAGTCGCCAACAGGATGCCGAGGGACGCCAAGGCGCGAGGGGTGCGTCTCATTCGACTCAAGTCTCCTCGCAGAAGTCACACAAACAACTACTACATCAGTGGGTACTTCTGCACCGTACGTCACATCTGACACTAAAGAAACTCTAGTCACAAATTACATATCTGTAATTAGAGAGAGTGTGACCGAATGGTGATATTCGAATTCGGGAAGTGGTTCTGCCAGGGGTTATTGCGCCGTTTGCGACTCGATGTCGGCGGCCTGACGCCTGCTCCGGACCTGCAGTAATCGCGTCGCAACGGCCGCGCCCAATACCAATACGACGAGCACCACGGAGAATGCAGTCCACGGGAAATGGCTCGTCGTCAACTCGCTGACGAAATTCTTCGACGACGTAACCGGGTCGCCGTTCTTGGCGATATCTTGACCGGCCTCGAGCGTCACCCGATCGAATGTCGGGCTGTAGGTGCCTGCCCATGTCGGGCTCATCGCGAGCACCGTCGAACCGGGGTACTCCTCCCCGACCTCGGTCGCGATATCCCGCAGCGGCGTGTCGATCGGCGGGTTGGTCGCGATCACCACGATCTTGAGGTCGATGCCGTGCTCGCGGGCGTCGGCGACCACCTGTCGCAATTCGGGTACGACCTTCGCATCGGCGGGCGGCACGCTCACACCGTCGTCGCGCACGTCCGCCAGCACCTGGTTCATATCGACGTCGGGTGGGATATACGACGGAAGGAACGGGATCATGTCCGGGCCGGCCACAGGAGAACCGTACGCGATACCGGTTGAAAACAGTGGCAGCACGCACCCGCAAGGACAAGGATGGAGCCCGCCAGGCTTGCTTTATAGGACAAGCGTACTGTTAGAATTGAATGAGCCGCCGACCAGCCCGTCGCGGCGATTACACAGCCGGGAGTTGATGTGAGCAGCAAGGATTCGTTTGGAGCCCGCGACACCCTGAAGGTCGGGGACAAGAGCTACGAGATATACCGACTGGACGCGGTGTCGGGTACCGAGAAGCTCCCCTACAGCCTCAAGGTGCTCGCCGAGAACCTGCTTCGCACCGAGGACGGTGCCAACATCACCAAGGATCACATCGAGGCGATCGCGAACTGGGATCCGAGCGCCGATCCGAGCGTGGAGATCCAGTTCACCCCGGCCCGCGTGATCATGCAGGACTTCACCGGTGTGCCCTGCATCGTCGACCTGGCCACCATGCGGGAGGCCGTCGGCGACCTCGGCGGGGACGCCGACAAGGTGAATCCGCTCGCACCCGCCGATCTGGTGATCGACCACTCGGTGATCGCCGACCTGTTCGGCACCGCGAACGCATTCGAGCGCAACGTCGAGATCGAGTACGAGCGCAACGGCGAGCGCTACCAGTTCCTCCGCTGGGGTCAGGGCGCTTTCGACGACTTCAAGGTGGTGCCCCCGGGAACCGGCATCGTGCACCAGGTCAACATCGAATACCTGGCCCGGGTGGTGTGGGAGCGCGACGGCGTCGCCTACCCGGACACCTGCGTGGGCACCGACAGCCACACCACGATGGAGAACGGCCTCGGCGTGCTCGGCTGGGGCGTCGGCGGCATCGAGGCCGAGGCGGCGATGCTGGGCCAGCCGGTGTCGATGCTCATCCCCCGGGTGGTCGGTTTCAAGCTGACCGGTGAGCGTCCGGCCGGCGTCACCGCCACCGACGTCGTGCTGACCGTCACCGAGATGCTGCGCAAGCACGGCGTGGTCGGCAAATTCGTCGAGTTCTACGGCGAGGGCGTCGCCGAGGTGCCGCTGGCCAACCGCGCGACGCTGGGCAACATGAGCCCCGAGTTCGGTTCCACCGCAGCGATCTTCCCGATCGACGAGGTCACGATCGACTACCTGCGGCTGACCGGCCGCAGCGAGCGAGCAGCTGGCGCTGGTCGAGGCGTACGCCAAAGAGCAGGGCATGTGGCACGACCCGAAACGTGAGCCGAAGTACTCCGAGTACATCGAGCTGGACCTCGGCGACGTCGTGGCGTCGATCGCCGGGCCGAAGCGCCCGCAGGACCGCATCGCGCTGACCGATGCGAAGACGGCCTTCCGCAAGGACATTCACAACTACGTCGAGGAGAACCTGCCTGCCGAGCACACCAAGCTGGACGAGGCCGTCGAAGAGTCGCTTCCCGGCCAGCGACCCCGCGGTGCTGTCGTTCGAAGACAACGACACCCCGGTGCCCTCGGCGGCGGTGAACTCGAACGGCAGGCCGAGCAATCCGGTGGACGTCAAGTGCGAGGGCCGCGGCGAGTTCATCCTCGACCACGGCGCGGTGGTGATCGCGGCGATCACGTCGTGCACCAACACCTCCAATCCCGAGGTGATGATCGGCGCTGCGCTGCTGGCCAAGAACGCCGTCGAGAAGGGCCTGACGTCCAAGCCGTGGGTGAAGACCACGATGGCGCCGGGTTCGCAGGTGGTCACCGACTACTACGAAAAGGCCGCGCTGTGGCCGTATCTGGAGAAGCTCGGCTTCTATCTGGTCGGCTACGGCTGCACGACCTGCATCGGCAACTCCGGCCCGCTGCCGGACGAGATCAGCAAGGCGATCAACGACTGCGACCTGTCGGTCGCCGCGGTGCTCTCGGGTAATCGCAACTTCGAGGGTCGGATCAATCCCGGACGTGAAGATGAACTACCTCGCATCGCCTCCGCTGGTGATCGCCTACGCGCTGGCGGGCACGATGGACTTCGACTTCGAGTCGGAGCCCTTGGGCACGGACGAAGCCGGCAACGACGTCTTCCTGAAGGACATCTGGCCGTCGCAGAAGGACATCTCCGACACCATCGCATCGGCGATCAACACCGAGATGTTCACGAAGAACTACGCCGATGTGTTCAAGGGCGACGACCGGTGGCGCAACCTGCCGACGCCCGAGCGGCAACACCTTCGAGTGGGACGCCGACTCGACCTACGTGCGCAAGCCTCCGTACTTCGACGGGATGCCCGCCGAGCCGCAGCCGGTGACCGACATCAACGGCGCCAGAGTGCTTGCGCTGCTGGGTGATTCGGTGACCACCGACCACATCTCCCCCGCGGGCAACATCAAGCCGGGCACGCCCGCCGCGCAGTACCTGGACGAGCACGGCGTGGACAAAGCCAACTACAACTCCTACGGGTCACGGCGCGGAAACCACGAGGTGATGATCCGGGGCACGTTCGCCAACATCCGGCTGCGCAATCAGCTGCTCGACGATGTCTCCGGCGGCTACACGCGAGATTTCACCAACGGCGGCGAGCAGGCGTTCATCTACGACGCCGCGCAGAACTACGCGGCGGCCGAAACCCCGCTGGTCGTGCTGGGCGGCAAGGAGTACGGTTCGGGCTCTTCGCGCGACTGGGCGGCCAAGGGCACCAGCCTTCTGGGCGTGCGTGCGGTCATCACCGAGTCGTTCGAGCGCATCCACCGCTCCAACCTGATCGGCATGGGTGTCATCCCGCTGCAGTTCCCCGAGGGTGAGTCCGCGGCCTCGCTGAAGCTGGACGGCACCGAGACCTTCGACATCACCGGCATCGAGGCGCTCAACGACGGCAAGACGCCGAAGACGGTGCATGTGAAGGCCGCCAAGGAGGACGGAAACGCCGTTGAGTTCGACGCCGTCGTGCGCATCGACACCCCTGGTGAAGCCGACTACTACCGCAACGGCGGCATCCTGCGGTACGTACTCCGCAACATGCTGAAGTCGTAGGGCGAGAAGTTGCCGCGGGTAACCGACGACCACCTGGCGGCGCGTCGCCGTCAGATTCTTGACGGTGCCCGCCGGTGCTTTGCCGAGTACGGCTATGACAGGGCGACGGTGCGCAGGCTCGAGCACACGATCGGACTATCCCGCGGCGCGATCTTCCACCACTTCAAGGACAAGGACACCCTGTTCTTCGAACTGGCCCACGAGGATGCCGAGCGGATGGCCGACGTCGCGTCGCGCGAAGGCCTCGTTCAGGTCATGCGCGACATGCTTGCCGCTCCCGAACAGTTCGACTGGTTGGCCACCCGCCTCGAAATCGCACGCAAGCTTCGAAACGATCCGGCGTTCAACAAGGGATGGTCCGACCGGTCGGCTGAACTGTCGACCGCGACCACCGAGCGGCTGCGCAGACAGAAGCAGGCGGGCCGACTGCGCGACGACGTGCCCAGCGACGTACTGCACATGTACCTGGATCTGGTGCTCGACGGGCTGGTTGCGCGACTGGCGTCCGGTGACGATCCCGAAAAGCTCAGCGCCGTACTCGACCTCGTCGAAACATCGGTCCGACAGCCCTAGCTGGCGCGCCGCGTGCGGTGGTTGGGGCCGCCGCGACTGCGCATCGTGGTGCCGGATTCACGCAACATACTGTGTATCGAGCCGTACGATCGGCCCGTTGTCGCGACCAGTGTTCGGATGCTCGCGCCCCCCTCGTAGGCGTTTCGCAGTTCCTGTACCAACTCTTCCCGCGACTTGTTCAGTTTCTTCATCGACACCTCCCCGCTGTGATGCCCCGACGAATACCCAGCGCGGGAGAGCCGAAACCATACCCATTGCGGATTAAGCAAACGGTGCGACGCGAAGCGGCGTCATGCCAACTCGATGAGGTCGGCGTAGTCCGCCGACCAGAAGTCCTCGGTGCCGTCGGGAAGCAGGACGACGCGCTGCGGGTCAAGTGCCTCGGCGGCGCCGGGGTCGTGGGTCACCAGCACCACCGCTCCTTGGTAGCTGCGCAGTGCGTCCAGCACCTGCTCGCGTGACGCCGGGTCGAGATTGTTCGTGGGTTCGTCGAGCAGCAGCACGTTTGCCGTGGAGGCGACGAGGCCCGCGAGCGCAAGACGGGTCTTCTCGCCTCCGGACAACGTGCCCGCAGGCTGATCGAGTTGCGGTCCGCTGAACATGAAGGCGCCGAGCAGACCGCGTAGCTCCTGCTCGCCGGTGTCGGGAGCGGCATGGCGGATGTTCTCCCACACCGTCGCGAGATCGTCGAGGGTGTCGTGCTCCTGCGCGAAGTAGCCGATCTTGAGGCCGTGGCCGGGCTCGAGCCCACCGGTGTCGGGTGTCTCGACTCCGGCCAGCAGGCGCAGCAGCGTGGTCTTGCCCGCGCCGTTGAGGCCGAGCACGACCACCCGCGAACCACGGTCGATGGCCAGATCGACGCCGGCGAACACCTCGAGCGAGCCATACATCTTGGTCAGGTCCTTGGCCACCAGCGGGGTGCGGCCGCACGACGCCGGGCTGGGGAACTTGATCCGGGCCACCTTGTCGGCGACGCGCTCTTCGTCCAGTGCCGCCATCATCCGGTCCGCCCTGCGCAGCATGTTCTGCGCCGCAACGGCTTTGGTCGCCTTCGCGCCCATCTTGGCGGCCTGGGTACGCAGAGCGGTCGCCTTGCGCTCGGCGTTGGCACGTTCGCGGCGACGACGCTGTTCGTCGGTGGCGCGCGCATCGAGATACTTCTGCCACGACATGTTGTAGACGTCGACCTCGCCGCGCACGGCATCGAGGAACCAGACCCGGTTGACGACGTCGGCGAGCAGGTCGACGTTGTGGCTGATCACCACCAACCCGCCGGTGTGCGTCCGGAGGAAGTCGCGTAACCAGCCAAGCGAGTCGGCGTCGAGGTGGTTGGTGGGCTCGTCGAGCAGCAGCGTCGTCGACGAACCCGCGCCGCTGTCGGATGCGGCGAACAAGATGCGGGACAGTTCGACGCGGCGGCGCTGCCCGCCGGACAGCGTGCGCAGCGACTGCGTCAGGACCCGATCGGGCAGGCCGAGGCTGGCACAGATCCGGCTGGCCTCGCTCTCGGCGCCGTATCCGCCGAGGGCTGCGAACCGCTCCTCGAGCTGGCCGTAGCGCCGCACGGCACGATCGCGGGTGGCGTCGTCGGCGACCTCGGCCATCAACGCCTGCTGCTTCTCCAGGTCGGCCAACAGGGTGTCGAGGCCGCGGGCCGACAACACCCGATCGCGGGCCAGGGTGTCGAGGTTGCCTTCTCGTGGGTCCTGTGGCAGATAACCGATTTCGCCGGTCCGGGTGATGGTGCCCGCGTATGGCTCGCCTTCGCCCGCCAGGATGCGCATGGTGGTGGTCTTGCCCGCACCGTTTCGGCCAACAAGTCCGATGCGATCGCCGGGCTGCACCCGAAGGGCCGTCCCGTCGGTCGACAGCAGCGTGCGCGCGCCTGCGCGGACCTCGAGGTCCGTTGCGGTGATCACGCTGCTCTCCTCGCGCTGTTACTTGTCGTCGGTGAAGACCGCGGGCCGGTTCTCCGCGCGCGCGGCCACCGCTTCTTCGAAATTGGCGGTGAGTAAGCGAACGAAGAGTTGGCCAAGGCCCTCGGCCTGCATGTGTCCCTCCAGGCTAGCGGCGTCCAGTCCAGTCCACAGTGTGCGCTTGGTCAACTCGATTCCGGGCCGGGAGAACGCCGCAATCCGCTCGGCCATCTCGTAGCAGGTGTCGAGCAGCTGGTCATCGGGCACGGCACGGGAGACCAGGCCGATCCGTTCGGCCTCCTGTGCGTCGACGTCGCGGCCGGTCAACATCAGCTCGAACGCCCGCGAGGTGCCGATCGCCCTCGGCAGCAGATAGCTCAGGCCGAGCTCGCTCGCGGTCAGCCCGTTGTTGATTCCCGCGGCCCGGAAATAGGCCCCGGCGCCCGCGACCCTGATGTCGGCACGCCAGCGCCAGGCACAGTCCCCCGCCGATCGCCGCGCCGTTCACCGCCGCGATGACGGGCTGATGCATCTTGCGCAGGGAAAGGATGACGTCGTCGAGCACCTCCATGGAGCGCAAGGCGAACGTCGGCCGGGTCAACCCGTCGATATGGGGGACGGAGCCTGCGGATTTGTGGTCGGCGCCCGACGAGAACCCCCGACCCGCCCCGGTCAGCACGACCGCCCGGACGGAGTTGTCGTAGGTCAGCTCCTCGAGAACGGCCTTCAGCGGAACCATGACGTCGAACGCCATCGAGTTCATCCGCTCGGGGCGATTGAGCGTCACCAACGCCACATGGGGACGCGGACGATCGACGAGGACGAAGTCGGGATGCTCGGTCACGGACTGCACGCTATCGCGTGCAGCGCGATCAAGCCTGTTCGCCGTTGCTTTGTGCGGCGATCGCGGCGTCCACATCGAGGTCCTTGACCTGCTGTACAAGGTCCTCGAGGGCGGCCGGCGGCAGCGCGCCGGCCTGGTTGAACACCAGCTTGCCCTTCTTGAACGCCATCAGGGTCGGGATGGAACGGATGTCGGCGGCCGCGGCGAGCTGCTGCTCGGCTTCGGTGTCGACCTTCGCGTACACCACATCGGGGTGCTTGTCGGCCGACGCCGAAAAGGTCGGCGCGAACGCCTTACATGGCCCGCACCACGACGCCCAGAAATCCACCAGCACGATCTCGTTGTCGTTGATGGTGTCGTTGAACTCAGCAGCTGTGATGTCTCGGGTAGTCACGATTCTCCTAACGCCGGCGTAAAGCTGTCTGTTCCCACTATGCGATCACGGGTAACCCACGAGCGGCTTCTGCACACCGGACGCGGTTAAAGATCGAGGACGACTCCATCGCCCGGTTCGGCGACGCAGATCAGCACCGTCCCGTCGGGCGGCTGCTCCAGCGGCGGTTGGCTGTAGACGGTCGAGCCCGCGATCACCTGGGTGACACATGTGTGGCAGACACCGCTTCGGCACGAGAATCGCGTGGGCACATCGCAGGCCTCCGCGAACTCCAGAATGCTGGTGTACTGCGGGGACCAGTTGACCGTGAGCCCGCTGCGCGAGAATGACACGGTCGGTCCGGCGCCTGCGGGGCCTGTGGGCGGATGGGGCCGCGCCGTCGACTTTTCGACGATTCCGGGGTTGATCGGCGGCAGGGCGCCGAACAACTCGCTGTAGATGTGGGCCGGATCGAGCCCGGCGTCGGTCAGCGCGACGCGCATGTCGGCCATGAACGGGTCGGGGCCGCACATGTACACGGCCGCGTCGCCCGGAAGCCCGAGCGCCGCAACGGCCCGGCTGTCGAGCCGACCCGAAGAGCTGGTGTAGAACACCTGCTCGTGCGCGTTGGGCAGCGCAGCGATCAAACTGCTGACCTCGTGCCCGAACGCCTGGGTGTCGGCATCTCGGGTGGTGTGCACCCACCAGACCTCGCGCGGGCTCGCACTCTCGGCCAACGCGTGCAACATCGCCAGCACCGGAGTGATACCGACGCCCGCCGACAGCAGGACCACAGGTGCGCCGGATTCCGTCAGGTAGAAGTCACCGCGCGGCGCCGCGACGTCGACGACAGACCCGTCGTGAATGTTGCCGTGCAGCCATCGGCTGATGACACCACGGTCCTCGCGCTTGACACTGATTCGGTAGTCGGTGCCGTAGCTCGACAGTGAATAGCTGCGCAACGGTGCCGGTTCGCCGGCGTCGGGCAGTCGCAGCGTCAGGTATTGGCCCGGTAGCGGAACCGGCAACGGGGTGCCGTCGTCGGCTTCGAAGCGTATCGACATGATCGATGGGCTTTCATGGTGCACACCCGCGACGCGTAGTCGCCGGAATCCGCTCCAGCCCGGTTCGACACCGATGACCGGTTGCGTTGCGCCGGAGCCATTTTGATCAGCGGTCAGCAGGTCGTTGAAGGACTGTTGCCATCCGGGGCTCAGCGCAGGCACATCGACGGCCTCGCGCAGCATGTCCGAATCGCGGTCGGGTAGATACAGCAGCGCGTCGATGTCGGCGACGGTCAGTTCGTGCCGTCCTCGGCGCGTCCGAACGATGGCGTCTCCGGCCTGAACCCGCCCCTCCGTGATGACACGGAAGTAAAAGCCGGGGCGATGATGGGCGACAAGGAGATTCGGCATATCAGGCTCCCCGATTCGCATCCCGACCCGGAAGCAGGTGACCCGCGGTTGGGTCACCTCGAACTCTGCGTCGCCGATCGCGTAGCGGTCGCCGATGCAGACCTCGCCGTCGCCGAGCCCGGTGATCGTGAAGTTCTCGCCGAAACTGCCCGGCGCCAAGTCGGTGCGCCCGAAAAACTGGCTCCAGTAGTCATACGACTCGGCCTGATAAACCATCACGGCCCGCTGCTCGCCACCGTGGCCGCCGAGGTCACCCTGGCCGTCGCCGTCGATGTTCAGCCTGCGCACCATCACCGGACCGGTGACGGGGTTTTTGTAGATGCCGGTGTGCACGGTCTTCCCGTGCCAAGCCACATCGGCTGGCATTCCGACGTTGACGGAGACCAACTTCGCGGCGGCTACGCCGTCAGATGAGTTGAGCACAATCGATCTTCCCTCATTACCCAGCGCGGCGAAATGTTTTCCCGACATCGCCGGGCCGTGGCCCCCACACAGCGACCGTGCAGGAAAGCGGCACAGATCAGTCGAGCGCACGGAATGTAAAACTCGTCAAGAAGAATGGGAAGTGATGGGCAACGAGTCTGGTTGCGAGCGAATGTTTTTTGTCACACTTCGCTCGCACGGGCGCGGCGATAGTGTCGACGGGCCTTCATCCGGTTGCCACAAATTGCCATCGAGCACCACCGTGCGGTGTTGGGCTTGCTTCGGTCTATCAGAAACAATCGGCATTCCGGGTTGGCGCAGGGCCGAAGTCGCCCCGGACTGAAGAGACGAAGGGCGTCCCAGGCGAGCACCGCGCGCACCGCTCCCCCCGCGCCCCCGTCGAGTGTCAAACGCCAGTCCACGCCACCTCGGCTCACCGTCGGGCGAAGGGCTACGGATCCGACGAAGCGCTGCAGCGCCGACGGGGTCTGTTCGCCACGGACCACCGCCTGGAGTGCCGACCGAGCGTCGAGGAGCGCGGCCAACTCGGCGTTGGTCGAAAGCCACGCCGTGCGCGCGCATCCAGGCGCGGGCGACCTTCGGCTGCGCGAGGTCGTCGCGCGGCTCGCCGTCCACCACCGGTGTGGTGTTGAGCAGCTCGAGTAGGAACTCCTCGTCGTCGGTGCCGACTGCGGCGAGATCCATGGCTAACCCCCAAATCAATATTGACAGGTTACGTGATCGAGGGTGCCGCGTGATACCACCACGGATGGGGCGAGCTTGCGGCGCGATCTGACTCAGGTCGACCCCTCGCGTGCCATCGGCCCTGTCGGCGTTGGCCAGAAGTTGCCGTTGCCTCTTAGGCCACCAGAACACCTCGATCACCAGCAGCACGAGGTAGATGGCCGAGACGATGGCGTTGCCCCACGACCCGAAGGCGGCGTCCCACACCGCCATCGCTACCGCAACGACGAGGACCAACCAGACGAGCCACCGCAGCAGCCTGGACTCTTCAGCGGCCTTATGGAGACCGTTGCGGTAGCCGGTCAGTGCGGGCATCAGCGCCGGGTCGGCAATGCGATCGCCCGTTCGCGCGGCACGCGCGACCCGCTCGCGGTCCGGCCCGCTCAACTGCTTGGCGATGGGCCAGTGCCGCGCCATCCGCCTCGACATCCACAGGCCGTAGAACACGCTGAACATCACGAAGACGATCAACCCGGTCAGCAGAAACCCTGAGTCGAGCCACGCCAGGGCGCCGAAGAAGGTCCCGGCGCCAACACCCAGAATCAGACCGCGAAGAAACGGGCCGTACCGCCACACGATCGCGGGCACTGTCACCATGAACCAATTTTGGCGGGTCGGGCAGATTCGAACGCGCAACACGCCAAAATGACGCACATGTCGTCGGACACGCACGTCCCCACCATCACCAAACAGGGCCGCAGCGGGCGGATTCTGCCTTTCGACATGTCCGGAGTGGTTCGCACCGGCGACGGTGTCTTGCGATACACGACGTTGGCGCCGTCGCTGGTGGACATGTTCCGTGCAGTCGGTCGATCGGCACCCGGACCGTGAGTGCGTCGTCGTTCTCGACGGAGAGCGGACCACCTACCGGCAGTTGTGGGACCGCTGCGCGCGTGTCGCTGGAGGCCTGCGGGCAATGGGCGTGCAGCCCGGCGATCGCGTCGCGAACCGGCACGGCAACGGCCTCGAGTGGTGCCTCGGCTTCTGGGGGACGCTGATGGCAGGGGCGGTGGTCGTGCCCGTCAACACCCGCTTCTCCGACAGCGAGGTCGTCCTACGTCGTCACCGATGCCGGTGCCGACGTCGTTCTGCAACCGGATTCCGCGTTGCCCGACGGCGAACCGTACGTAACCCCCGACGCCGGGCACGAAACCCTTGCCGCCCTGATGTACACCAGCGGCACGACGGGATTCCCGAAGGGAGCGATGGTCACCCACGAGAACTTCCTGTCCAACATCGAGTCATGCGTTCGAGCCCTGCGGACTCCCCCGACACTGCAGATCCGCAACCTGATCTCGGTCCCGCTGTTCCACGCCACCGGCTGCAACAGCCAGCTCCTCCCGACTATCTACCTCGGCGGCACCGCGGTGATCATGCCTGCGTTCGATGTACAGGCCTTTCTGCGGGCGACCGCCGAAGAGCACATCAACGTGCTGACCTCCGTCCCCGCGGTCTTCTGGCTGGCGATGAACCAGCCGAACTTCGCCGACTTCGACATGAGCGACATCGGGTGGGTCACCTACGGCGGCGCACCGACAGCACCCGACGTCGTCGCGCGGCTGCGCACTTCGTTTCCGAATGCGCGGCTGGCCAACGGGTTCGGCCTCACCGAGACGTCGTCGGTGTCGACCGTCCTGCCCGATGAGTACGCGCGAATCGCGGCCGGAGACCGTCGGCCTTGCCGCGCCGCCTGTCGAAGTCGATCTCCTCGATCCCGACCCCGCGACTGGCGTAGGTGAACTGCTCATCCGAGGCCAGAACGTCGTCGCGGGATACTGGAACAACCCGGAGAAGACCGCGGAGACGTTCGTCGATGGCTGGTTGCACACCGGGGATCTCGCTCGCATCGACGACGACGGCTTCGTGCAGATCGTCGACCGGTTGAAGGACATGATCTGCCGCGGCGGCGAGAACGTGTACTGCGTCGAGGTCGAGAACGTGCTCGCACAGCACCCGGGCATCTACGAGGCGGCCGTCCTCGGCGTGCCCGACGAGATGATGGGTGAAAAGGTCGGTGCGGTCGTGGTGCCGCTACCGGGAACCGAGCCCGATCCCCATGAGATTCGCGCGTTCGTCAAGGACCGCATCGCGGACTACAACGCGCCGCAGTACGTCTGCGTGCGAAGCGAGCCGCTGCCGCGCAACCCGGCGGGCAAGGTACTGAAACCCGCTCTGCGCAACGACGTTCAGTGGAGCGACGAGCTCCGCTAGACCGTGAAGCCCAACGCGCGCAGCTGTTCGCGGCCGTCCTCGGTGATCTTGTCGGGGCCCCACGGCGGGTTCCACACCCAGTTGATCTTGATCTCGTTGACCAGGCCCGCGCCCACCAACGCGGTGCGTGACTGGTCCTCGATCACGTCGGTCAGCGGACACGCCGCCGACGTCAACGTCATGTCGATCAGCGCGACCTTGCCGGACTCGCCCTCCTCGACGTTGAAGCCGTAGACCAGGCCCAGGTCGACGACGTTGATGCCGAGCTCGGGGTCGACGACGTCGCGCATCGCCTCCTCGAGATCGGCGAGGAACTCCTCGTTAGGCACTGCGGTCTCGCTCATCTGGCGTCTCCTCACTGGCTTGCGCCACTGCGTCTTTGAAGGCCATCCAACCCAGCAGCGCACACTTGATCCGCGCCGGATACTTGGCCACCCCGGCGAAGGCGATACCGTCGCCGAGCACATCTTCGTCGCCCGCCACGTTGCCGCGGGACGAAATCATCTCGTTGAACGCCGCTACGGTCTTCAACGCATCGCCGACGTTCTCGCCGATCACCAGGTCGGTGAGCACCGACGTCGCGGCCTGGCTGATCGAGCAGCCCTGACCGTCATATGAGACATCGGCGACGTGTTCCCCGTCGTCGGAGAGCGCAACCCTCAGCGTCACTTCGTCGCCGCACGTCGGATTGACATGACGGACTTCGGCGCCGAACGGCTCGCGCAGCCCGCGATGATGCGGATGCTTGTAGTGGTCCAGGATCACCTCCTGGTACATCTGCTCCATTCTCACGGCGAAAACTCAGTCCCTGCCGAAGAACTCGGATGGCGCGCTGCACGCCGGCCACCAGCCGGTCCACCTCGTCGAGCGTGTTGTACACGGCGAACGATGCTCGTGCGGTGGCGGCGATACCGAACTTGCGATGCAGTGGCCACGCGCAGTGATGACCCACCCGCACGGCGACGCCTTCGTCGTCGAGGATCTGGCCGACGTCGTGGGCGTGGATGCCGTCGACGACGAAGCTGACCGGCGAACCACGGCCGACCAGCGACGTCGGCCCGACGATGCGGACCCCGGGCACGGCGGCCAGCCCTTCCAGCGCTGCGGCGACGAGTTCGGCCTCGTGTGCCTCGACGGCATGCATTCCGATCGCGCCGAGATAGCGGGCGGCCGCGGCCAGCCCGACCACCTGAGACGTCATCGGGGTGCCCGCCTCGAACCGCTGCGGCGCGGGCGCGAAGGTGGTCTCCTCCATGGTGACCGTCTCGATCATCGAGCCGCCGGTGATGAACGGCGGCATGGCGTCCAACAGCTCCTGACGGCCGTAGAGAACGCCGATGCCGTTGGGCCCCAACATCTTGTGGCCGGAGAACGCGGCGTAGTCGACGCCGAGTGCGTGCAGGTCGACCGGCTGGTGCGGCACTGACTGGCAGGCGTCGAGCATCGTCAGCGCGCCGACCGCCTGCGCTCGCTCCACCAGCTGGGCGACGGGTGCGATCGCACCGGTGACATTCGAATGGTGGCTGAAGGCAACGACTTTGACGTTGCGATCCAGCTCGAGCGAGTCGATGTCGATACGGCCTTCGGGGCCGACCGAGTACCACTTGATCGTCGCGCCGGTGCGACGGGCCAGTTCCTGCCACGGCACCAGGTTGGCGTGGTGCTCCAACTCGGTGGTGACGATGACGTCACCGGGACCGACCGCATGCTCGAACCGGCTGTCCCCGAGCGCGTAGGCGACCAGGTTGATGCCTTCGGTGGCGTTCTTGGTGAACACCAACTCACCTGCATCGGCGCCGACGAACGCGGCGATGTCGGCGCGCCCCTGCTCGTAGGCGTCGGTGGACTCCTCCATCAACTGGTGGGCGCCACGGTGCACGGCGCCGTTGGACGTGACGAGGAATTCGCGTTCGGCGTCGAGGACCTGCAGCGGGCGCTGCGACGTGGCTCCGGAGTCGAGGTAGGCCAGCTGGTTCCCGCCACGCATCACACGCTTGAGGATCGGGAAATCGGCCCGGATGCCGGCGACGTCAATCGGGGTGGCCAAGGCAGTCATACAGACACGCTCCTCAGGACGGCGAGGCCGTCGTGGTGAAGCGCTCGTATCCATTCGCGTCGAGTTCGTCGGCGAGCTCGGCACCACCCGATTCCACGATTCGGCCACCGATGAACACGTGGACGAACTGCGGCTGGATGTAGCGCAGGATTCGGGTGTAGTGCGTGATCAGCAGCAGGCCGCCGTGTGCGTCTTTGGCGTACCGGTTCACGCCGTCGCTGACCACGCGCAGCGCATCGACGTCCAGGCCCGAGTCGGTTTCGTCCAGGATCGCGATCTTCGGCTTGAGCATTTCGAGTTGCAGGATCTCGTGCCGCTTCTTCTCACCGCCCGAGAAGCCTTCGTTGACACTGCGTTCGGAGAAGGACGGATCGATGTCGAGGCCCTCCATGGCGCCCTTGACCTCTTTGATCCAGTGCCGCAGCTTCGGCGCCTCGCCCCGCACGGCGGTGGCAGCGGTGCGCAGGAAGTTCGACATCGACACGCCTGGCACCTCGATCGGGTACTGCATCGCCAGGAACAGGCCTGCGCGGGCGCGCTCGTCGATGGTCATCGCGAGGACGTCTTCACCGTCCAGCGTGATCGAACCGGACGTCACCGTGTACTTCGGGTGGCCTGCGATCGCGTACGACAGCGTCGACTTGCCGGACCCGTTGGGCCCCATCAGTGCGTGCGTCTCGCCCGATTTCACGGTGAGGTCCACGCCCTTGAGGATCGGGATGTCGGTCCCGTCCTCTTTGGACACGACGCTGACGTGTAGGTCCTTGATTTCCAATGTGGTCATGAGGTGGCTGTCCTTGACTCCGTGATTGCTAGTTCGTGTTCGATGGCATCCGTGAGGCGCTCACGCACCGCGGGCACGGCGATCTTGCTGATCAGCTCGCCGAAGAAGCCGCGGACGACGAGGCGGCGGGCCTGGTCCTCCGGGATCCCGCGGGCCTGCAGATAGAACAGTTGCTCGTCGTCGAAACGTCCGGTGGCACTTGCGTGCCCGGCCCCCGCGATTTCGCCCGTCTCGATCTCCAGGTTCGGCACCGAATCAGCACGGGCGCCGTCGGTCAGGACGAGGTTGCGGTTGGTCTCGAAGGTGTCGGTTCCGGTGGCCGCGGCGCGGATCAACACGTCGCCCACCCATACGGTGTGCGCGTCGGGCCGCGACGAGTCCGGATCTCCCTGCAGCGCACCCTTGTACGTGACATGCGAGCGACAGTTCGGCTGGGCGTGGTCGACCAGCAGCCGCGACTCGAAGTGCTGCCCGTCATCGGCGAAGTAGAGCCCGAGCAACTCGGCATCACCGCCAGGGGCGTCGAACCGGGTGCGGGCGGTGAGTCGCACGACGTCACCACCGAGGGTGACCGCGACGTGCCGCAGCACCGCGTCCTTGCCCAGCACCGCGTGGTGGCTGCTGACATGCACCGCATCGTCGGCCCAATCGGCGATCGACACCACGGTCAGTCGCGCGGCGTCGGCCACGACGAACTCGATGTTGTCGGCGTAGGTTCCGCTGCCGCTCTGATCGATGACGACGACCGCCTCGCCGAGTTCGCCGACCCGCACCTGCAGGTGGCCGTAGGCCGTCGCGCCCTCTCCCGGCCCGGTAACGCTGATCTCGATCGGCTGCTCGCACGCCACATCCTTGGGGATGGTGACGATAGTCGCGCTGTCGAACGACGAGAATGCCTGCGCCGCAACGCGGTCGGCGGGTACACCGGCCTGACCGAGGCGGTCGTCCCCGCGGCGCACCGTCTCGACGGTGACACCTGCGCACTCGGAAACCTCGACGGCGGCGCTGCCGGTAGCCGGCGCGGACCCGTCGTGCAGGCCGTGCAGTCGCTTCAGCGGCGTGAACCGCCAGATCTCGTCACGCCCGTGCGGCACCTCGAAGGCGTCGACGTCGAAGGAGGTGAAGACCTCGCCCTTGTTCTTGCCCTCCAGAGTCGCTGTCAGATCCTGTGCCACTAGCCGACCGCGCCTTCCATCTGCAGCTCGATCAGCCGGTTCAGCTCCAGCGCATACTCCATCGGCAGTTCCTTGGCGATCGGCTCGACGAAGCCGCGCACCACCATCGCCATCGCCTCGTCCTCGGTGAGGCCGCGGCTCATCAAATAGAACAGCTGGTCCTCGCTGACCTTGGACACAGTCGCCTCGTGGCCCATCGTGACGTCGTCCTCGCGGATGTCGACGTACGGGTAGGTGTCGCTGCGGCTGATCGTATCGACAAGCAGCGCATCGCACTTCACGCTCGAGCGGGATCCGTGCGCACCCTTGTTCACCTGAACGAGACCGCGGTAGGACGCGCGACCGCCACCGCGGGCCACCGACTTCGACACGATGTTGCTCGACGTGTTCGGCGCCAGGTGCAGCATCTTGGCTCCGGTGTCCTGATGCTGGCCCTCGCCTGCGAACGCGACCGACAGCACCTCGCCCTTGGCGTGCTCACCCGTCATCCACACCGCCGGGTACTTCATGGTGACCTTCGAGCCGATGTTGCCGTCGACCCATTCCATGGTGGCTCCGGCCTCGGCGCGGGCGCGCTTGGTGACGAGGTTGTAGACGTTGTTCGACCAGTTCTGAATGGTCGTGTAACGGCAACGGCCACCGGGCTTGACGATGATCTCGACGACCGCGGAGTGCAGCGAGTCGCTCTTGTAGATCGGCGCCGTACAACCCTCGACGTAGTGCACGTAGGCGCCTTCGTCGACGATGATCAGCGTCCGCTCGAACTGGCCCATGTTCTCGGTGTTGATGCGGAAGTAGGCCTGCAGCGGAATGTCGACGTGCACGCCGGGCGGCACATAGATGAACGAACCGCCCGACCACACAGCGGTATTCAGCGCGGAGAACTTGTTGTCACCGGCCGGGATGACCGTGCCGAAGTACTGCTTGAACATCTCCGGGTGCTCCTTCAGCGCGGTGTCGGTGTCGAGGAAGATGACGCCCAGCTTCTCCAGATCCTCGCGGATGGAGTGGTAGACGACCTCGGACTCGTACTGCGCGGCGACACCCGACACCAGCCGCTGCTTCTCGGCTTCCGGGATGCCGAGCTTGTCGTAGGTGTTCTTGATGTCGGCGGGCAGGTCGTCCCACGTCGCGGCCTGCTTCTCGCTCGAGCGCACGAAGTACTTGATGTTGTCGAAGTGAATGCCCTCGAGGTTGGAGCCCCAGTTCGGCATCGGCTTCTTGTCGAAGACGCGCAGCGCCTTGAGCCGGACGTCGAGCATCCACTCGGGCTCGCTCTTCTTGCTCGAGATGTCGCGGACAACGGCTTCCGACAGTCCGCGCTGCGCGCTGGCGCCCGCAACGTCGGAGTCGGCCCAGCCGTAGCCGTAGCGACCCAGCGACTCGATGGTCTGTTCCTGGGTCAACGCCTCGGGCGTGGTCGTCATGTCGACGCTCCTTGCTTGGTTTTGGTGGCTTCGGCGCCATGGGCTGTGCGCCGGGGGGCTGATTTCTGTTCCTGGTTGAGCGGCACGTGCGTGGTGCACGCGCAGTCTCCGTTGACGATCGTGGCCAACCGCTGCACGTGAGTGCCCAGCACGTCGGCGAACGCTTCCCGCTCCGTCTCGCACAACTCCGGGAACTCCTTGGCGACGTGCGACACCGGGCAGTGATGCTGGCAGAGCTCTATCCCGTGCAGGGGTCCGCTCACCGCAGTGGCGCTAGCGGCGTACCCGGCCCTGGTCAGTGCACCCGCCACGCGATCGACAGTGGATTCAACGTCATCGGATCCCTCGGTTACTCCCGACAGGATGGTGTCGATGCGGCGCCGCGCGAAGGTGCGGACGGCGTCGTCGCCGCCGATTTCGCGGAGCTGACGCATGGCGGCAGCCGCCAGGTCGTCGTAGGCGTGGCCGAGCTTGGCGCGGCCCGCGGCTGTCAGCCGGTACCGCCGGGCGGGTCTGCCGCGGCCGTTGTGCTGCCAGGCGGCGGCCGCGTTGGACTGCGCCTCACCGGCCTCCAGCAGCGCGTCCAGGTGCCTGCGAACGCCCGCTGCGGAGATGCCGAGGCTCTCGCCGATCTCGCCTGCGGTGATGGGTCCGGACTCCAGCAGAAGCTGGATGATCGCGCCACGGGTGTGGCGATCACCGCCGGCGGCCTCCGGACTGAATTTCACAACACCATTGTGTCGGAATTCCCGATGGCGGTAAAGCAAGGCCACCCTTATGTGGGCAACGTCCTACGATCGCCACGTGAGCGAGCAGAACCGACGCCTTGTCCTGGCCGAACGCCCCTCCGGCCTGGTCGATGAGAACACGACACGGCTGGAAACCGAGACGGTGCCCCAGCTGCAGGACGGCGAGGCGCTGGTCAAGGTCCGTTTCCTGTCGATCGACCCGACGATTCGCACGTGGATGGACGACGTTCCGAGCTATCTACCGCCGATACAGATCGGCGAGGTCGTCCGCAGCGGCGGCGTCGGCGAGGTCATCGAAAGCCGCACCGATGCCTATGTACCCGGCCAACTGGTGTTCGGCATGACCGGCTGGCAGGACTACGTGATCACCGATGCGGGTGAGCGGGCGATGCAGGTGCTGCCCGACGGCATCTCCCCCGGCATCGCCATCGGCATCCTCGGCGTCACCGGCATGACGGCCTACTTCGGCGTCACCGACGTCGGGCAGATCGCCGCAGGCGACGTGGTCGTCATCTCTGGCGCGGCGGGCGCCACCGGTTCGGCAGCGGGTCAGGTCGCCAAGATCAAGGGCGCGAAGAAGGTCGTCGGCATCGCGGGCGGCGCCGAGAAATGCGCGTACATCGTCGACGAACTCGGCTTCGACGAGGCGATCGACTACAAGAACGAGAACGTCGCCGCCCGGCTTCGTCAAACCTGCCCTGACGGCATCGATCTGTACTTCGACAACGTCGGCGGGTCGATCCTCAACGACTGCCTCGGGAATCTCGCGATGCGCGGCCGTGTCGTGCTGTGCGGCGCGATCTCGACCTACAACAGCGACGGCCCTCCGCCGGGTCCGAGCAACTACCTGAATCTGCTGGTGCGGCGCGGGCGCATGGAGGGCTTCATCATCATCGACTACCTCGACCGCTTCCCAGCCGCGCAGATGGAGATGGCCGGCTGGATCGCCGAGGGCAAAATCAAGTCGTCCGAGCACATCGTCGAGGGGCTGGAGGCGGCACCCGACGCGCTGAACCTGTTGTTCAGCGGCGGCAACACCGGCAAAGTGATCGTCGCGCTCTGACAGCTACGCTGCAGTGATGGCTTTGCGCCTATGGTCCCTTTCCACCTCGATTGCCGGCTGGCACGGTGATGAACGGACCGTCGGCTCGCCGCTGAACGATGCCGAGCTGATCGCGCTGCGCCGGACCCGGTTGTTCGGCGCGACCGGCACAGTGTTGATGGCCATCGGCGCCCTCGGCGTCGGCGCCCGTCCCGTCGTGCAGGATCCAACCTTCGGCGTCCGGCTGCTCAACCTTCCATCGCGCATCCAGACCGTCTCGCTGACGATGACGACCACCGGTGCGGTGATGATGACGCTCGCGTGGTTGATGCTCGGCCGCTTCGCCCTCGGCGAGCGCCGGATGACCCGCAGCCAACTCGACCGCACGCTGCTGCTGTGGGTGCTTCCGCTGCTCATCGCGCCGCCGATGTACAGCAGGGACGTCTACTCGTATCTGGCGCAGAGTGAGATCGCGATCAACGGCCTCGACCCGTACAAGGTCGGGCCCGCGACCGGGTTGGGGCTCGACCACGTCTTCACGCTGTCGGTGCCGACGATGTGGCGCGAGACGCCGGCACCCTACGGCCCGTTGTTTTTATGGATAGGCCAAGGCATTTCGGCCGTGACGGGCGAGAACATCGTCTTCGCGGTGCTGTTCCACCGGCTTGTGGTGCTGCTGGGCGTCGGCCTCATCGTGTGGGCGGTGCCGCGGCTGGCGCGGCGCTGCGGCGTCGCCGAGGTCAGCGCGCTGTGGCTGGGGGCCGCCAACCCGCTGCTGATCATGCATCTGGTGGCGGGCATCCACAACGAGGCGCTGATGCTGGGGCTGATGCTGGCGGGCACCGAGTTCGCGCTGCGCGGTGTGTACGCCGACACCCCGCTGTTGCCCAAACCGTTGGCCTGGCCGCAGTCTCGCGACCAATGGCTTCGATGGCGACCGATGGCGATGCTGATCATCGGCGTCGTGCTGATCACGCTGTCGTCCCAGGTGAAGCTGCCGGGTCTGCTGGCCGTCGGCTTCGTCGCGATGGCCTTGGCGTGTCGATGGGGCGGCACATTCAAGGCGTTCGTCATCTCAGGCGGATCGCTGACGGCGGTGACGGTTGCGGTGATGGCCGTGATCGGTTGGGCAAGCGGGCTGGGATTCGGTTGGCTCTTCACGCTTGGCACCGCCAACGTGGTTCGCAGCTGGATGTCGCTGCCGACGTTGTTGGCGCTCGGCACCGGACAGGTGGGCATCCTGCTCGGGTTGGGCGATCACACCACCGCGGTCCTCGGGCTGACCCGTGGCATCGGCGTGTTCATCATCGCGATCCTGGTGACCTGGCTGCTGTCGGCGGTGCTTCGAGGCCGCCTGCATCCCGTCGGCGGCCTCGGCGTCGCGCTCGGCATGACCGTCCTGCTCTTCCCCGTGGTGCAGCCCTGGTACGTGTTGTGGGCCGTCATCCCGCTCGCGGCTTGGGCGACGCGGCGCTCGTTCCGCACCACCGCCATCGTCGTGACCCTGATGGTGGGAATCTTCGGCCCGACGGCCAACGGGGATCGCTTCACCGTCTTCCAGATCCTGCTGGCGACCGCTGCCAGCACCGTGATCGTGAGCCTGCTGATCATGGTGACCTACTACCGACTGCCGTGGCGGAAGCTGCCGGACCCCGGCCCGGAGCTCGACGTCGCGCCGGTTGCAGAGCCCGTGCCCGTCGAGCCTTCGTTACCGCGCCCGCAGGCGGCGAAGGCTGACGCCTACGCTGAATCTCCGTGACCTCCGGCTCCGCTCGCCCCCGTGCGCCTGCGCGGGGTGTGCAAACGCTACGGGTCGACGACCGCGGTGTCCGATCTCGACCTCGAAGTGCAATCCGCCGAAGTGCTGGCGCTGCTCGGGCCCAACGGTGCGGGCAAGACGACCACTGTCGAGATGTGCGAGGGCTTCATCAAACCGGACGCGGGGAGCATCGAAATTCTCGGCCTCAATCCGGTCACCGACAACGCGAAAGTGCGTGAACGCATCGGCGTCATGCTTCAGGGCGGCGGCGCGTACCCGGCGGCGCAGGCTGGCGAGATGCTCAACCTTGTCGCGTCCTACAGCGCCGACCCACTCGATCCGCAATGGTTGATGGAGACGCTCGGGCTGACCGAGGCGGCGAAGACGACATATCGCCGTCTGTCCGGCGGGCAGCAGCAGCGGTTGGCGCTGGCGTGCGCGGTTGTCGGCCGGCCCGAGCTGGTGTTCCTCGACGAGCCGACCGCGGGCATGGACGCTCATGCGCGAATCGTGGTGTGGGAGTTGATCGATGCGCTGCGCCGCGACGGTGTGACCGTCGTCTTGACCACCCATCAGCTGACCGAAGCCGAGGAGCTGGCCGATCGGCTGGTGATCATCGACCGCGGTGTCGCGGTGGCGAGCGGCACTCCGGCCGAGCTGATGAACCGCGGCGCGGAGAACCAGCTCAGGTTCAGGGCCCCACGCATGCTGGACCTGTCTCTGCTGATCTCGGCGCTTCCCGAGGGATACAAGGCCTCCGAGCCGTCGCCGGGCGAATACCTGGTGGAAGGGCATATCGACCCGCAGGTGCTGGCGACGGTGACCGCGTGGTGCGCGCGGCTGGATGTGCTGGCCAACGACATGCGGGTGGAGCAGCGCAGCCTCGAGGATGTGTTCCTCGATTTGACGGGGCGGGAGTTGCGGTCGTGACGAATCGCTTCGCGTCGGGGACGTTCACACCGGACCCGCGTCCGGCGACCGTGCCGAGGATGCTGGCCGCACAGTTCGCGCTCGAGTTGAAGCTGCTGCTGCGCAACGGCGAACAACTCCTGCTGACACTCTTCATTCCGATAACGCTGTTGGTCGGGTTGACGCTGCTTCCGCTCGGCTCGTTCGGACCGAACCGGGCGGCGACGTTCGTCCCGGCGATCATGTCGCTGGCGGTGATCTCGACGGCGTTCACCGGGCAGGCCATCGCCGTCGCGTTCGACCGCCGCTACGGTGCGCTCAAACGGATCGGTGCCACGGCACTTCCCGTGTGGGGCATCATTGCCGGCAAGTCGCTTGCCGTGGTCACCGTCGTCTTCCTGCAGTCAATCGTGTTGGGCAGCATCGGCTTTGCGCTGGGCTGGCGACCGCACATCGTCGGCCTGATGCTCGGGGCGGTCATCATCGCGCTCGGCACCGCGGGTTTTGCGGCAATGGGACTGCTGGTCGGCGGCACGCTGCGGGCCGAGATCGTGCTGGCCATCGCCAACCTGCTGTGGTTCGTCTTCGCCGGGCTCGGCGCGCTCACCCTCGAAGGCCAGGCCGTGCCGGAAGCAGGGCGGTGGGCGGCCCGCCTCACGCCTTCGGGCGCTCTGACCGAGGCGTTGACGCAGGCGATGTCGCTGTCGGTGGACTGGTTCGGCATCGCCGTGCTCGCCGCCTGGGGCGCTGTGTCAGCGTTGTGCGCTCTGCGCTGGTTCCGTTTCACCTGAGAGCAAGACACTCGCGTCCTACTACGGCCTGTAGTTGCGATCCTCTACGATCAGGGCCGTGGCCATCGGACGACTTCTCATGCGCGCGGTCGACGTGCTGCCGATGCCAAGCCTGCGCACTCAGCGACTGATCGCCGCCGCCGTCGTCCTGACCCAGGGCGGAATCGCCGTCACGGGTGCCATCGTCCGGGTCACCGCGTCGGGACTCGGCTGCCCGACCTGGCCGCAATGCTTCCCCGGCAGTTTCACCCCTGTGCCACATGCCGAAGTGCCCGGAATCCATCAGGCCGTGGAGTTCGGCAACCGGATGATCACCTTCCTCGTCGTACTGACCGCGGCGCTGGCGGTACTGGCCGTCACGCGCGCCCGCCGTCGTCGCGAGGTCCTGGTGTACGCCTGGCTGATGCCGGCCTCGACGGTGATGCAGGCGGTCATCGGCGGAATCACCGTGCTCACCGGCCTTCTGTGGTGGACCGTCGCCATCCACCTTCTGGTATCGATGGCGATGGTGTGGCTTGCCGTGCAGCTCTACGTGAAAATCGGCGAGCCGGACGACGGTGTTCCTACGTCGCGTGCGCCAAAACCGTTGCGGCAGCTGACCATTGTCACCGCTGTCGGTTCTGGCGGCGCAGCTGGTCTCCGGCACGCTGGTGACGGCGGCAGGTCCGCACGCCGGCGACAAGAGCATCGATGCCCCGGTTCCACGGCTACAGGTCGAGATCGTCACGTTGGTGCAACTGCACGCGGTAGTGCTGATGGTCTATCTGGCACTGCTGCTGGTGACTCGGGCTTCGCGCTCCGAAGGGCAAGGCGCTGACCGTCGCGTCATCAGGCGGCTGGTCGTTCTGCTGATCCTCGTTGCGGCGCAGGCCCTGGTGGGCCGTGTCCAGTACGCCATCGGCGTGCCCGCCGCGCTGGTGGCGATCCACGTGGCGGGGGCGGCCGCATGTACGGCGGCCACCTCGGCGCTATGGGCGTCGATGCGGGAGCGGACCAAGCCCGAGCCGGTCCAGCGCTGACTCGACGCCGACCGCGAACTTCCGCTGTTGAAGGTCCCGCGTGGCCCGGTCGAGCTGACGCCATCCCAGTGACGGCTCGACAAGCTCCAGCTCGAGTAGCAGTGGATTGTCCGGTCCGCCGATCACGTCGACGCGGGCGTACAGCAGGTCGGTGGCGCTGATCCTCAATCGCGCGGCCGCCGCGTCCAGGGCGGCATGGCCGACATCCCACAGTTCGAAGTCGGGGTCGGCGGCGGTCAGCGACTCCTCGGCGTAGGTGCCGGACGGGTCGAACAGCGGACGCTCCCCGGCGGGCGGCAGCATCGGGCCCCTTGGTGAAGGCATGCGACTGTTCCCCGCCGAGGAAGACCAACGCCGTCTCGCCGCGCTCCACCCTGGCGTCATAGGGCTGGACGAGAACGGTGTTGCCCGCATCGTGCAGGGCGGCGGCGTGCTCGCGAGCGGAGCGGGCGTCGGTAAAACGCTGTGCACCAACCGATCCCGCCCCGATGGCAGGCTTGATCACCACCTCGCCCTTCGGCACCCGCACCTTCTCACCAGGTGCGAAGAAGCTGCTCGGCAAGCGTCGGCACCCCGGCATCGATGAGGTCGGCCAGGTAGCGCTTGTCGGTGTTCCACGCGACCACGGCCGGCGGGTTCAACAGGTTGGCGACCCGAGTGCTCCAGCGCCAGGAAGTCGTCAAGGCGGTCGATGTAGTCCCAGGTCGCCCGGAGGATGACAAGGTCGGCGTCGCAACGCCTGCGGGTCGTCCCAGGACAGCCAGCGGGCAGCCAGTCCGCGCTGACGCAGGACGTCGACGAGTTCGGCGTCGTCACCGTCGCCCTCCGGCAGCGCGGGGCAGCCGGCGAGCACGATCCGGGGATGACGGATGTCGGGGCGAGCGAGTTTCATGACCTTGCGATGATAGACACCATGCAAGCCATTGAGATCACCGAAACCGGCGGACCCGAGGTCCTGCAGTACGTCGACAAGCCCACCCCCTCCCCCGGATCCGGTGAGGTGCTGATCAAGGCCGAGGCCATCGGCATCAACTTCATCGACACCTATTTCCGATCGGGCATGTACAAACGGGAGTTGCCGTTCATCGTCGGCGTCGAAGTCTGCGGGACGATCGAGGCCGTCGGCGACGATGTGGCCGCGCTCGGGGTCGGCAATCGGGTGGTTACCGCGCAGGCTAACGGCTCCTACGCCGAATACTGCACGGCGCCAGCCGATTTCTGCGCATACGTACCCGACGGCGTCGCTTCGGATGTGGCGGCCGCGTCGCTGCTGAAGGGGATGACGGCGCACTACCTGCTCAAGTCGGTCTATCCGGTGCAGCAGGGCGACAGCGTCCTGCGTGCACGCCGGTGCCGGCGGCGTCGGTCTCATCCTCACGCAGTGGGCCACCAGTCTGGCGGTACGGGTGATCAGCACCGTGTCGACGCCGGAGAAGGCCGAGTTGAGCAGGCAGGCGGGCGCGACGGAGGTGCTCGACTACCCCGAGGATCCCGCAGAGTTCGGCGCCAAGGTCAAGGACCTGACCGACGGCGGGGTGGCGGCGGTGTACGACGGCGTCGGCGCGGCGACGTTCGAAGCGAGCCTCGCCAGCCTGGCGGTGCGCGGCACGCTCGCCCTGTTCGGAGCGTCCAGCGGGCCGGTCCCGGCGTTCGATCCGCAGCGGCTCAATGCCGCAGGCTCACTGTTCCTGACCCGGCCCGAGCTTGGCCCACTACACCCGCAGCGCTGATGAATTCTCCTGGCGCGCAGGGGAACTGCTCGACGCGATCGCCTCGGACACCATCAACGTGACGGTCAGCGAGCGCTATCGACTCGAAGATGCCGAGCGGGCTCACCGCGACCTGCAGAGCCGTAAGACCGTCGGCTCGATCGTGCTCGTCCCCTAGACCGGGGTGCGCCTCGGGGAAGGTCCACGAGCCGTCGAGGATCGGCTGCTGTGGCCGGTACAGCCGGACGGTGTAGTTCCACCCGGGCGTGATCGGCAGGCAGTTGGGCACCGTCCGCCGTCGCAGCCGCCGAACTGGATGGTCGTGTTCCCGTCCTTGCCCTTCTCCGCAGTGACGTTGTTGAACGAGTACGCGTTCTGCGGGTTCGGCGCGAAGTAGCCGTCCTCGTTGTAGACGGTGACCGACCAGAAGCCGTCCACGGGCACATCGCCGACCGTGAGCGTGTGCACCGTCTTGCCGTCGTTCTTGCGTCGGGACGACGGTGAGGTACAGCGCGTCCTTCTCCGGGTTGCCGCCCCACGCGTTGGCCGACCCGATCAGGTGCCGCACCGGGTCTGTGTCCTCCTTGGTGCCGAAGGTGTCGCTTGGTGTCGGGCAGCGTGGTCGCCAGCGTCACCAGCGCGTCGCGAACAGTCTTCTGGCTCACCGGATCCCAGTCTGGGTACGTCGAAGCTGCCGGGCTTGTCCTGGTCGACGACGATGCCGTCCTGCAAGTCTGTGCACAGCCGCGACATCGTCCGGGTCGTTGGGGTCGACGAGGATGCGCACGGGGACGGCGACGTAGCGGGTGCCGATCTGATCGCGGGTGATGGCGTGTTCGCCCTCGTCGTAGATGACCGTCGTGCGTGTAGTGGTCCTCGTCGATCACCTGCATCGACATGAACCGGTCGCCGGCGTCGGGCAGTGTCACCGTGACCGGTCCGGCATCGAGGTCGAACACGGCGGCCGAATAGAGAGTGTCGCGGTTGGCCCGGATGACGAGTTGATGATCGATCGGGGTCAGCTCGCGAAGGATGAAGAACTTGCCGAAGCCGTCGTCTTTCGACGATGTTGCCGAAGTAGAGGTCGGTCTCGGCGCGGGCGAAGTTGTCGGGGCTGACGAGCGCATCGGGCATGGAACGAAAGTACTGCGGCGCGCAGCCGCTATTGATCGATCTGAGCTAGCGGCTGAACAGCGTCGGCAGGTCGAGCGCCGAGTCGACGGCCAGCGCGCAGAACACGACGGCCAGGTAGTTGTTCGACTGCAGGAACAGTCGCAGCGGCTTGATCGGCTCGCCGCGGCGCACCCCGGCATACAGCTGGTGGGCCATCGCCAGGAACCAGGTGCCCGCGACCAACGCCACGGACGCGTAGAGCCAGCCGGTCGCCAGCGCCAGCGCCAGCGTGGCCGGCCACGGTCAGCCAGGTGTAGATCAGGATCTGCTTGGTGACCTGTCGCTCGGTGGCGACGACGGGCAGCATCGGCACGCCTGCCGCCCGGTAGTCCTCCTTGTAGCGCATCGCCAGCGCCCAGGTGTGCGGCGGCGTCCAGAAGAAGATGATCGCGAACATCACCAGCGCGGGCCATTGGATCGTGCCCGTCACCGCCGACCAGCCGATCATCACCGGCATGCAGCCGGCCGCGCCGCCCCACACCACGTTCTGCGACGTCCGCCGCTTCAGCAGCAGCGTGTAGACCAGCACGTAGAACGCGATCGTCGCGCCGGCCAGGTGCGCGGACAGCATGTTCGTCGTCCACCACAGCCAGAAGAACGAGCCCACCGACAGCAGCAGCCCGAAGACCAGCGCGTGGCTGCGCGGAACGCTGTCGCGCGGCCAGCGGCCTGCCGCTCGGTGCGCTTCATCATCTTGTCGATGTCGGCGTCGGCCACGCAGTTCAGCGTGTTGGCGCCCGCGGCCGCCAGCAGGCCGCCGACCAGCGTGTTGAGGATCAGCAGCGGATCCACAGAGCCGCGGTGGGCCAGCAGCATCGCCGGAATGGTGGTGACCAGCAGGAGCTCGATCACCCGCGGCTTGGTCAGCGAGAGGTAGCCGAGGAGGGCGGCGCGGATTCGGCTAGGCGATCCCTCAAGCAGGGGGCCTTCGCGAATGTCCACGCAGATAACTCCTCGAAAGGGCGCCGAGCGCGCCGCGTCTACTACAGAGCGATGGTAGACCGCGGGGCTGCCCGGAACCTAGCTGGGTCGATTCGGTAAATGGACAGCCAATGATGCGCGACGCGGCCTGCAGCGATTGCCGACGCCGCACTAGGGTATGTGGTGGACCAGGGTCGTCGATTTGAGGAGTCAACTGGTGACAACAGTCGAAGAGATCTCCGCCCTTACTCGCCCGAACCATCCGGACGACTGGACCGACGTGGACTCGGAGGCCGTCGACACCGTCCGCGTGCTGGCGGCCGATGCGGTTCAGAAGGTCGGCAACGGCCACCCCGGCACGGCGATGAGCCTCGCGCCGCTGGCCTACTCGCTGTTCCAGCGCCAGATGCGCCACGATCCCAGCGACGTGCACTGGCTGGGCCGCGACCGGTTCGTGCTGTCCTGCGGGCATTCCAGCCTGACCCTGTACATCCAGCTCTACCTCGGCGGCTTCGGTCTCGAGCTGTCAGCGACATCGAGTCGCTGCGCACCTGGAAGAGCAAGACGCCGGGCCATCCCGAGTTCCGCCACACCAAGGGCGTCGAGATCACCACCGGCCCGCTGGGCCAGGGGCTGGCGTCGGCGGTCGGGATGGCGATGGCGTCGCGCTACGAGCGCGGCCTGTTCGACCCGGACACGGCGCGCGGGCGAGAGCCCGTTCGACCACTACATCTACGTCATCGCCTCCGACGGCGACATGGAGGAGGGCGTCACCAGCGAGGCGTCGTCGCTGGCGGGCACCCAGCAGCTCGGCAACCTGATCGTGTTCTACGACCACAACCAGATCTCCATCGAGCACGACACCAATATCGCGCTCTCCGAGGATGTGCCGGCCCGTTACCGCGCCTACGGCTGGCACGTGCAGGAAGTCGAGGGCGGCGAGAACGTCGTCGGCATCGAGCAGGCGATCGCCGAGGCGAAGAAGGTCACCGACAAGCCGTCGTTCATCTCGGTCCGGACGATCATCGGCTATCCGGCGCCCACGAAGATGAACACCGGCGGCGTGCACGGCTCGGCGCTCGGCGACGAGGAGGTGGCCGCCACCAAGCGCGTCCTCGGCTTCGATCCCGACAAGACGTTCGAGGTGCGCGACGAGGTCATCGAGCACACCCGCAAGCTGGTGGACCGCGGCAAGGAAGCCCACGAGAAGTGGCAGCCGCAGTTCGACGCATGGGCCGAGCGGGAACCCGAGCGCAAGAAGCTGCTCGACCGGCTGCTGGCGGAGGAACTGCCCGACGGGTGGGACGCCGACATCACACACTGGGAGCCGGGCTCCAAGGCCGCTGGCCACCCGTGCCGCGTTCGGCCAGGTGCTCAACGACGTCGCGCCCGAAGCTGCCCGAGTTGTGGGGCGGCTCAGCCGATTTGGCGGGCAGCAACAACACGACCATCAAGGACGTGAAGTCGTTCGGGCCGCCGTCCATCTCGACCGAAGACTTCACCGCCGACTGGTACGGACGGGTGCTGCACTTCGGCATCCGCGAGCACGCGATGGGCTCGATCCTGTCCGGCATCGTGCTGCACGGCCCGACCCGCGCGTTCGGCGGCACCTTCCTGCAGTTCTCCGACTACATGCGGCCCGCGGTGCGGCTGGCGTCGTTGATGGACATCGACACCATCTACATCTGGACGCACGACTCGATCGGCCTCGGCGAGGACGGTCCGACGCATCAGCCCATCGAGCACCTCGCGGCGCTGCGGGCGATCCCCAACCTGTCGGTGGTGCGCCCAGGCGACCCGAACGAGACCGCGTACGCCTGGCGCAGCATTCTGGCGCGCGGCAACGGCAGCGGCCCGGTCGGGTTCATCCTGACCCGCCAGGGCATTCCGGTGCTCGAGGGCACCGACAGCGGAGGGCGTCGGCAGGGGCGGCTATGTACTCGGCGGCATTCCCGACGAGCTGCCCGATGTGGTGCTGATCGGCACCGGGTCGGAGCTGCAACTCGCCGTCGAAGCGCAGAAGCTGTTGGCGGAGAAGGACATCACGGCCACCGTGGTGTCCATGCCGTGTGTCGAATGGTTCGAATCCCAGCCTGCCGAATACCGCGACAAGGTGCTGCCACCCGCGGTGTCGGCACGAGTTGCCGTCGAGGCCGCCGTCGCGCAGAGCTGGTACAAGCTCGTCGGCGACACCGGCGAGATCGTGTCGATCGAGCACTACGGCGAATCCGCCGATGACAAGACGTTGTTCCGCGAGTTCGGATTCACCCCCGAAGCGGTTGTGGCCGCCGCGGAACGATCATTGGACAACTGATTAGAGAGAAGGACCAAGCATGGCTCAGAATCCCAACCTCGCCGCGCTGTCCGCGGCGGGCGTCTCCGTGTGGCTCGACGACCTGTCCCGCGACCGGCTGAAGAGCGGCAATCTGCAGGAGCTCATCGACACCAAATGTGTGGTCGGCGTGACCACCAACCCGATCGATCTTCCAGGCCGCACTCTCGAAGGGCGACGCCTACGACGACCAGGTGAAAGAACTGGCCGAACGGGGTGCCGACGTCGACGCCACCATCCGCACGGTCACCACCGACGACGTGCGGGACGCCTGCGACGTGTTGCGCCCGCAGTGGGAAGCCTCTGACGGTGTCGACGGCCGGGTGTCGATCGAGGTCGACCCGCGACTGGCCCGCGATGCCGACAAGACCATTCAACAGGCCATCGAGCTGTGGAAGATCGTCGACCGGCCGAACCTCTTCATCAAGATCCCCGCAATGGAAGAGGGCGTGCCCGCCATCACTTCCGTTCTCGCCGAGGGGATCTCGGTCAACGTGACGCTGATCTTCTCCGTCGAGCGCCACCGCGCGGTGATGGACGCTTACCTCGCCGGCCTGGAGGCCGCCAAGAAGGCAGGCCACGACGTGTCCAAGATCCACTCGGTCGCATCGTTCTTCGTGTCCCGGGTCGACAGCGAGGTCGACAAGCGGTTGGAGAAGATCGGCAGCGACGAGGCGCTGGCGCTGCGCGGGCAGGCAGGTGTGGCCAACGCACGGCTGGCTTACGCGGCATACGAAGAAGTGTTCGCGGGCGGTGAACGGTTCGACGCTCTCAAGGCCGACGGTGCGCGCGTGCAGCGTCCGCTGTGGGCGTCAACGGGTGTCAAGAATCCCGACTACTCCGACACGCTTTACGTCACCGAGTTGGTCGCCCCCAACACCGTGAACACGATGCCGGAGAAGACGCTCGACGCCGTCGCCGACCACGGTGTCATACAGGGCGACACGGTCACCGGCACCGCCGATGCCGCCCAGGAGATCTTCGACAAGCTCGACGCGGTGGGTATCGACCTGCCCGACGTCTTCATCACCCTCGAGAACGAGGGCGTGGAGAAGTTCGAAAAGTCCTGGCAGGAGCTTCTCGACGAGACGCAGACTCAGCTCGACAAGAAATGAGCGCGGAGTCGGCCGAGAAGTCCGTCGCCCCGGTGGATTGGCGTAATCCGCTGCGGGACAAGCGCGACAAGCGCATGCCCCGCATCCCGGGCCCGTGTGGAGTGGTCATCTTCGGCGTCACCGGCGATCTTGCGACAAAGAAGTTGATGCCTGCCATCTACGACCTCGCCAACCGCGGGTTACTGCCGGCCAATTTCGCCTTGGTCGGCTTTGCCCGAAGGGACTGGGACCACGAGGACTTCGCCAAGCTCGTCTGCGATTCGGTGAGATCGCACGCTCGGACGCCGTACCGCCAGGAGGTCTGGGACCGGCTGGCCGAAGGAATCCGCTTCGTACAGGGCACCTTTGACGACGAGAAGGCGTTTCAGCGGCTGGCCGAGCAGCTGGAGAAGCTCGATGTCGAGCGCGGCACCGGCGGCAACCACGCCTTCTACCTGTCGATTCCGCCCAAGGCGTTTCAGACGGTGTGCGAGCAGCTGCAGAGCACCGGTCTGGCCCGGCCCCAGCAGGGGCGCTGGAGTCGCGTGGTGATCGAGAAGCCATTCGGGCACGACCTGCAGAGCGCACAAGAGCTCAACAACGTCGTCAACAGCGTGTTCCCTGAGGAGTCGGTGTTCCGCATCGACCACTACCTCGGCAAGGAAACCGTCCAGAACATCCTCGCGTTGCGCTTCGCCAACGAGCTGTACGAGCCGATCTGGAACGCCAACTTCGTCGACAGCGTCCAGATCACGATGGCCGAAGACATCGGCCTCGGCGGCCGCGGCGGTTACTACGACGGGGTGGGCGCTGCCCGCGATGTCATTCAGAACCACCTGATTCAGTTGATGGCACTCACCGCGATGGAGGAGCCTGTCAACTTCAGCCCACACGAGCTGCAGGCCGAGAAGATCAAGGTGCTGTCGGCGACCCGGCCGATGCAACCGCTTGACCAGACCACCGCTCGCGGGCAGTACACCGCCGGCTGGCAGGGCAACGAGAAGGTGCCCGGCCTGCTCGAGGAGGAGGGTTTCTCCAAGGACTCGAAGACCGAGACGTTCGCGGCCATCACGCTGGAGATCGACACCAGGCGCTGGGCAGGCGTGCCGTTCTTCTTGCGAACCGGAAAGCGGTTGGGGCGCAGGGTCACCGAGATCGCACTGGTTTTCAAGCGCGCTCCGCACCTGCCTTTCGACACCACGATGACCGAGGAACTCGGGAAGAACGCGTTGGTGATCCGGGTTCAGCCCGACGAGGGCATCACCACCCGCTTCGGCTCCAAGGTGCCCGGCAGCCAGATGGAAGTCCGCGACGTCAACATGGACTTCTCCTACGGGGCGGCGTTTGCCGAGGACTCCCCCGAGGCGTACGAGCGGTTGATCCTCGACATGCTGCTCGGCGAACCATCGCTCTTTCCGGTCAACAGGGAGGTCGAATACTCCTGGGAGATACTCGATCCCGTTCTCGACCATTGGGCCGAGCACGGCAAGCCCGATCCATACGAGTCGGGTACCTGGGGTCCGGAATCGGCCTTCAAGATGATCCGGGGCATGGGTAGAGAATGGAGGCGGCCGTGATCGTCAATCTGCCCGACGCCAGCACCAACGACATCAACAAGAAGATCATCAGCCTCCGCGAAGAGGGCGGCGCAGTCACGATGGGCCGGGTCTTGACGCTCGTGATCGCGCCGGACTCCGAGGAGGTTCTCGAAGACTCCGTCGAAGCGGCCAACTTCGCCAGCCGCGAGCATCCTTGCCGGGTGATCGCCGTGCTGCCGGGCGACCGCAAGGCCACCGATCCGCGACTCGACGCCGAAATCCGCGTCGGCGCCGACGCGGGCGCGGGCGAGGTCGTGGTCTTGCGTCTCGAAGGTGAACTGGCCGACCATGCCAGCAGCGTCGTGCTTCCGTTCCTATTGCCGGATACTCCTGTGGTGGCCTGGTGGCCCGCGGGTTCGCCCGCCAATCCTGCACAGGATCCGCTGGGCCAGTTAGCGATTCGGCGGATCACCGATGCGACCAATAGCAGTGACCCGCTCGCGGCGATCAAGAGCAGGCTGAAGGGTTTCACCGCAGGCGACACCGACCTGGCCTGGAGCCGCATCACCTACTGGCGCGCCCTGCTGGCGACGGCTCTGGACCAGGCGCCGTTCGAACCGATCACCTCCGCGCTGGTGTCGGGACTCAAAACGGAGCCCGCACTCGACATTCTCGCTGGCTGGTTGGCGAGCCGTATCGACGCTCCGGTGCGGCGGGCGGTCGGTGACCTGAAAGTCGAGCTGGAAAGACCAAGCGAGACGGTGATATTGAGCCGACCGCAGACGGGCGTGACCGCCACGCTGACCCGCACAGGCAGGCCGGAAGCGCTGATTCCGTTGGCCCGCAGGGACGCCAAGGAATGCCTGGCGGAGGATCTGCGCCGGCTCGACGCCGACGAGATCTACTTCGAGGCGCTCGCGGGCATCGACAAGGTGGAGTACCTGTGAGCACGGTCGAGAAATATTCGGACAAGGCGGCACTCATCACCGCCGTCGGAGACCGACTGATCGGCGCGATCACCGACGCGATTGCGACCAGGGACCGGGCGTTGATCGTGCTGACCGGCGGCGGCACAGGCATCGGCCTCCTCGAACACGTACGGGAAAACGGCGACGCGATTGACTGGTCGAAGGTCCGGTTGTTCTGGGGCGACGAACGGTATGTCCCCGAAGACGACGATGACCGCAATGAGAAGCAGGCCCGCGAGGCGCTGCTCGACCACATCGACATCCCCGCGGCCAATGTGCATGCGATGCCTGCCAGCGACGGCGAGTTCGGCGACGACATCGACGCGGCGGCACTGTCATACGAACAGGTGCTCGCAGCCATCGCCGACGACGGCCAGCCTGCACCCGAATTCGACGTCCATCTGCTCGGCATGGGCGGCGAGGGGCACATCAACTCGTTGTTCCCGCACACGCCCGCGGTCCGCGAAACCGATCGGCAAGTGGTCGGCGTCACCGACTCCCCCAAACCACCGCCGAAGCGAATCACCTTGACGCTGCCCGCTGTTCAGCGGTCACGCGAGGTCTGGCTGGTGGTGGCAGGCGCCGACAAGGCCGACGCGGTCGCCGCTGCGGTCGGCGGCGCCGATCCCGAAGATGTGCCCGCCGCCGGGGCCAGCGGACGCGAAGCGACCGTGTGGCTGCTCGACGAGGAAGCCGCAAGCAAGCTCTAATCAGACGGCAAGTCGGCCACCGCGGTTGCGGTCATGTGGTCAAATGACCGTCATGGCAGACAAGGGTGGCAGTCCCGGTGCCCGCACCGGCCGGGAGCGGATCCAGAAACTCGCGCAGGCGGCGCTGAACGCCGACGTCACGGTCGATCAGGTCGACACCATCCTGGCCGGGCTCGCCGACACCCTTGATGACCTGAACAACTCGACCGGCAACCTCGACGCGACCCTGGAACGATTCAACGACACCATCAGCCGCATCAACGAGTTGGCGCCGCGGCTCAACGCGGTGGTCGACAGACTCGAGGGGATCGTCGCCCGCGTCGAACGCATCGTCGGTATCGGCGAAGCCGCAATGGCCCCGCTGGCGGCAACCGAATCCGCTGTGCGCGGTGCCATCAGCGCGGTGCGCCGAACGACCCGGCTCTAGTGCAGGCCCGTCTCCCGACACCTTCGCCTCCGGTCGCCGAGGGCATTGGTCTGCCGTGGGACATCCCCGTCGACGACGCGGTCGCCACGATCGCGGCCGCCCGCGCCCGACTCGGCGACACGTTCGCCGTCGAAAGCGGCGGCGACCACTACCTGTTCACCTTCTCCCCCACAGGTGTTGAGTCGTTTTACGCGCTGCCTGAAGACGCGGCAAGCAAGGGCGTCGCCGACTTCCTGATGCTTGCGCGCAAGCTGCCCGACGAGATCTTCGCGGGCAGGCGCGTCCTGCCGACGTCCCTTTTCCGCCGCGACGACGTCGCGTCATACCTCGCCAACCTGCATTGGGCGCTGGACCACACCGTCGCCGACATGGGTTCCGACGGGTCTGTGGGCCTTTTCGACCTCACCCGCAGGCTGGGCCACCGGATGGGACTGGCGTCGTGGGCTGGGCCCGGATCGGCTGAGGGAGACGCCTTCGAACTGCTGGTGACGGCGTTCGACACCCTGGACGGCTCCGACGCATTCGTGCATCCGGACGCGATGGCCGCCGTCGCCGCGAGCGACAAGCGGGCGGAACGCTCGGCGTTGGACACGGTCGTCGGGGTGGTGGAGCAGGCCGTGCACCGGTGGAACACCGGCCCGGGCGCCGACACTGCGCTGTTCGGACGGATCGTCGACGCCTGGTCGTCGGAGCCCCCGGCCCATCGGATTCGCGGAATCGGACTGGACGTCGCGCTCATCCACATTGCGTCGATGTCCAATCTGATGGCGGCGCTCGGCTGGGCCATGGTCGACCTCCTGTCGCACCCTGCGGAGCTGGAAGCGGTGGTCGGCGGGGACGGCGACCTCGCTCAGCGGTGCGCCCTGGAGAGCACGCGGCTGGCGCAGCGTTCGATCATGTCGCGGGCGGTGCTGGTTCCTGTCGACCTCGACACCGGCGACGTGACGTATCGGGTGCCTGCCGGTTGGACCATCGCGACGCTGCTGCCTCTGTTGAACACGTCGGTCGCGCCTGGACTGGAGCGCTGGGATCCCGCCCGCTGGCACCGGTACCGGCTTGCCGACCAGGACGCGTTGCCCTCGCCGATGCTGGTCACCGCTTTCGGTCACGGTCGGCATACGTGTCCCGCACAGTCGTTCTCGCTGGCGGCCATGACGTCGGCGATGACGCGACTGCTCGGCCACTACCGGATGACCCCGCGCTGGACGTCCTATCCTCGACCGGTTCCCGAACAGATCGGCGGGGTGGCGCGGTCGGCCGATCGGTGTCCGGTCGACTATGTCGAGCGATGACCGGTCGCCTCAGACGAAATCCGAACCGCCGTCGACGTTGACGGTGGCCCCGGTGACGTAGCCGTTGCGCTTCGACGCCAGATAGGCGGTGATGGAGGCGATCTCCTCGGGCATGCCTGCGCGTCCGAGGTCACAGGGCTGGTGGAAGTTGTTGTTGATCCACGTCATGACGTCCTTGGGATCGGAGGCGTCCAAGCCGTCGGCGGCGAGAATGTCTTTCAAATTCTCCGTGAAGCTCGCCGTGACAATGGTTCCCGGACAGACGCAGTTGACCAGGATGCCGTCCTTGGCAAGGCTTTTCGACAGGTTCTTCGTGACGCTGCTCAATGCCGCTTTCGACGCGGTATAGGCGACGATCCGCGGGTTCTGTCGCTGAATGGAATGGGCCGACAATGTGACGATCCGCGCCCACGGCGCCGCCCGCAGCATCGGCAGGGCGGCACGGATCGATCGCACTCCGGACATGGTGCCCAGCGCGAACGTTTCATCCCACTGGTCGTCGGTCATCTCTTCGAAGTATCCGTCGCCAGGTCCGATGGTGTGTACCAGGCTGTTGAGCTCACCCCACCGTTGCGCGACGGAATCGAAGCCGGCAGCGATCGATTCGGCGTCCGACATGTCGACACTGAGCCCGACGGCGTCGGGTGCACCTGCGGCACGCAGCGAATCCACCGCCGCATCGAGTGCGGGCGCGCCACGAGCCATCACCGCGACGCGCGCGCCTTCGGCGGCAAGGGTTTCGGCGATCGCGAGCCCCATGCCCTTGCTTCCGCCGGTGACAACCGCTGCGGCGCCTGCCAAACCTAGATCCATCGCTCTACCTTTCGTCAGTCAACACGACACCGAGTCCGCGCAGGCAGAACCTAACGATGTCATCGCGTACGGCAGCCCGGTCACACGCTGCGGTCGCCCACTGCCGTTCGACGCTCGCCCAAATCGCCCCGTGTATCGACAGCGCGTCGGCCGTTGGTTCGATGCCGGGAAAGACACCGGCGCGCTTGCCGATCTCGAGCTGTTCGATGAGAGGTTTCAGGATTTCGCCGTAGGCGTCGGCCACCAACTCCGGCGCCGCGAACATCTGTGTCTGCGCCTCCAGCGACATCTGACGCAGATCGGATCTGATCGACTCGTTGAACACCAGGTCCAAGCGCCCGTCGATCCAGGCCACCACGGCCGCCGATGGGTCGGCCGCCGCCGCCATCTTCCGCTTCAGTCGCCGTGTCTCCACCCGAGCCATCTCCAGGAAGACGGCAGAAACCAAGTCGTCCTTCGAATCGAAGTGCCGATAGAACGCCCGGGTGCTCAGCTGTGCGTGGTCGAGCACCTGCGCCACACTGAGACTTCGAACCCCTTGCTCGCGAACGACTTTGGTCGCCGCATCCAGCAGTGCACGTTCGTACGCCGGGATCGGGGGCCAGCTTCTTGCGCCTGCGCTTGACGCTGGATGTCATCGGAGAGGTCACCGTCACCTCATGCGGTCGCGTCGTAAGCCGCGAGGTAGTCGGCGAACCGCTCGCGCACCTGCTCGGGGGTAAGGCCATAGTCGGCGAGATCGTAGCTGTGCTCGCCGCGCGACCCGGGCCGGTGGTCGGTTGACCACTCCTGGACTCGGGTGCGTCCCTCCGATGAGAGGGTCAGCCCGAGTTGGGCATAGCTGGTTTCCAGCGTTGCGATGGGGTCGGTCTGCAGATCGGCGAACGACACGTCGACGAATCGGTTGTCACCGAAGCGCTTCCGGAAATCCATCGCACGCCGGACAGCCTCCGCCCAGCTCTGCAGTTGCTCGGCGCCCAGTTCATGTGCGTCGTCGCGATCGCTGCTCCAACTGCGAACGTAGGCGATCAGGCTGCACACCGATGCCAGTACTTTTGCCGGATCACGATGACTCCAGAGGAATTTGGCATTCGGATATGCCTCGACGAGTGCATCGAGCGAGAACATGTGCACCGGTGTCTTGAGATGCCACAGCGTCGGCGGGCAATGCCACTGAAGCAGCTTGAGCACCTGCCGGTGAAACGTATATGTCTCCCGCATATCGCACTGCATCAACCAGGATAGGTAGCCCGGAACCCGAACAACACCGTCGAAGTGGAAGGTGCGGAAGCTCATTCCCATCAAGTCCTGACACTCTGTGGGCGCATCCGGTTCGGAGTTCATCATGGTCTTCATTCGCGGAAACATGTTGTCCATCATCGCGATTCCCTCGGCCGCCTGCGCTATCCGCGGGTCGGTGTGCTGGGTGGCCGCCTCCGGCGGTGGCGTGCACGCCTGTGATTCCCACATCCTCAGAGACCGGAACTGCGGATCGCTGGCCACCAGCTGGCTCAGTGCGGTGGTTCCGGTGCGCGGGAGCCCGATGACGAATACCGGACCGCCGATGACCTCGTCGTCGATCTCTGGGTGTTGCTTGTAGGTGTCGACGATCCGCAACCTCTGGATCAGCGCGTTGCTGATGGTCGCGTTCTGAATGACGTTGCCCAGGTCGTTCAGCCCCGCCTCGGTGTTCAATGCGTCGACGGTGCGTTCGAGCCCTTCGCGGTAGTAGGTCGAACCGAAATCGTCCAGTCCGGTCGCGGCACGGGCGCCGTCTTCGAGTTCGTCGGTCGAGAAGCTCATGCGCTGAACCTTTCGTGCACGGCGCGGCGACGCGCCTCGATGATCGCGGCCCGCTCCGCTGCGGTGACCCATTTGGTGTCCGCGGGAAGCTCAGATCCGACATCGGCGAACTTCAC
The DNA here is from genome assembly GCA_963758825.1 of uncultured Actinomycetota bacterium. Classification (GTDB taxonomy): domain Bacteria; phylum Actinomycetota; class Actinomycetes; order Mycobacteriales; family Mycobacteriaceae; genus Mycobacterium. The sequence goes on from CAVWWV010000004.1 coordinate 298,204, forward strand.
CACACGCGCCGTCGGCGTCGGTGCGGATTCTGTCCGCACGCAGCGCAGAATCATCGCGCCGTTGCTATGTCCGGCCGCATCAAGCCAATTCGCCACTCCCGGGTCGCGCGAGCTGATGACGACACGAAGAACGCCGTCGGAATCCACGTGGGCCTGGTGCGCGTTGAGGCTGGACTGGTGGCGACCGTAGTGGATGGTCTCCCACCACTGATTGCCGATCGAGTAACTCCAATAGACGCCCTTCGGCGGCTCGACCTCGAGGATCAGCGCCTCGTCTGGTTCGAGTTCGAAGCGACCGATGACCGGGCGGTTCTCCGCGGCGGCGCCGATCGCCGACCGATCGATAGCGCGGCATGAATCCGTTGATCGGCGGCCCAGCGTTGAAGTCGAGGAAGAACTTCAGGTTGTCGTGGACGAAATCCCCCAGCGCATACAGCTGCCGCGACACCATGACATCCAGATCGACCGATCGATCCGCCGGCTCGACCTGATCGCCGACGCGTTCGATCTGCAACGACGACGCCTTCTCGGTTTCCCAGTCGTAGAAGAAATGCCGCACGACGAGCGTCGGATGGTCGCCCTGGATCCGCAGCCAGTTGCCGTCGTGATCGTCGGCGGACAGTATCGCCTCGAAGTTGCCGTCGGCATCGACGTCCAGATCGTCGACCAGGCAATTGGTCGTCGACGCCATCCCGTCCATCGTCTGCAGACCCACGTACCGGGCGGTCCCGCGGTTGCCGTACAACCGGTAGGTCTCGCCGCCGCGAAGGGTGGCCCGCAGGTATATGCAGTCAGGGCATTCCATACCCCAGGTCAGGATGTCGTCGGTGCTGGTGCGTTCAACCGCGAGCACCGGGTCGGGATCGACCCGCAGCGCCTCGTCGACGCCGACGGCGAGCAGCACCATCAGATGGCGCATACCCGATGCATAGTCAACGCGGTTGCGGTTCACCGGGTTTGATGCGACGAGTTCGCCTGCTGTCTCGAGCCGTTCCAACAGATGGGCCCATGCCGTTGGCAGGTCGCCGTCGGCGCCCCCACCGTCGGACAGTGCAGCTTCGGCGATGGAGTGCGGCAGCCACGCCATGGGGTTCGCGTCCGTCATCGTAACCGCCTTCGCCGGTGTAGAGGCGCGTTAAACGAAAACCATGTTTTCATTTAAGCGCTTTGACTCTTACACTTCGACGCGAAAGTGTCAATGATGCGGTCGGCTGCGGCGCTACCCGCTGTTTCGCAGCGCGGTGGCAAGCCCGCTCATGGTCAGCAGGATGCCGCGCTGAACGAGTTCGTCGTCGTCGCCCGAGCGGTACCGCCGCAACAGCTCGACCTGGAGGTGGTTCAGCGGCTCCAGATATGGGAACCGGTTGAACACCGAGCGGGCCAGGGCCGGGTTGTCGGCGAGCAGGTCGTCATGTCCGGTGATCAACCCGTGTATCCGGATGGTGCGTTCGTGTTCGGCGGCGATCATGTCGAACACCCGTCGACGCAGCGCCTCGTCGTCGACCAACTCTGCGTACCGCGCCGCGAGACCCATGTCCGACTTCGCAAGCACCTGAGCCATATTCGACAGCACAGTGCGGAAGAACGGCCACCGGCGGTACAGATCCTGCAGCACCTCCAACCGACCGTCGCCGTCTGCGATCCATTCCTCGAACGCCGTACCCGTGCCGTACCAGCCGGGCAACATGACACGCGACTGGCTCCAGGCCAACACCCACGGGATGGCTCGCAGGTCGGATATCGATGTGGTCGGCTTGCGCGATGTCGGCCTGCTGCCGATGTTGAGCGAGCCGATCTCGCCGACGGGGGTGGACGCCTTGAAGTAGTCGACGAAACCCGGTGTCTCGTGGACCAACTCGGCATACGCGCGGTGCGCGCGAGCAGCCAGATCGTCGAGCACCTCGTAGGCGGGTTCCGCCTCGTCGCCGAGCCCCTCGACGTCGAGCAGCGATGCCTCGAGCGTCGCGGCCAGCAGGGTCTCCAGGTTGCGGTGCGCGATCCGCGGCTCGGCGTACTTCGCGGCGATCACCTCGCCCTGCTCGGTGAGCCGCAGCGACCCCTTCACCGCTCCCGGCGGCTGCGCCAGGATGGCCTCATAGCTGGGTCCGCCCCCGCGGCCCACGGTGCCGCCTCGACCGTGGAAGAGCCGTAACCGGATTCCGGTCTTGCGGGCAGACTCCACCAGGTCCAGTTCGGCACGATAGAGCGCCCAGTTGGCCGCGAGATAGCCGCCGTCCTTGTTGGAGTCGGAATAGCCGAGCATGACCTCCTGGCTGCCACCGCGCGAATCCACCAGTGATCTGTAGAGCGGAAGGTCAAGGGCCGCTTCCAGAATCGACGAGCCGCGCTGCAGGTCGTCGATCGTCTCGAACAGCGGCACGATGCCGACCGGACGTAGTATCGGCCGACCCGGAGACACGACCGGACCGGACGCGTCGATCAGACCGGACTCCTTCAGCAGCAGCGCCGCCTCGAGCATGTCGGACACCGACTGACACATCGAGATGATGTAGTTGGGCACCGCGAGCGGGCCGAACACCTTCACGGCGCGGGCGGCGGCGATGCAGATGTCGAGTTCCTTGCGCGCCAGCTCGGAGAGTTCGGCGCCGTCGCCGATCAGTGGTCGCCGGGTGCCGAGCTCCGTCACCAGAAGCTCGACGCGGTCGGGCTCGGTCAGTGACCGGTAGTCAGGATGCACACCGGCCCACGCCAAGAGCTCCGCGACGACCTCCTCGTGCACATCGGAGTTCTGCCGCAGGTCCAGGCCGGATAGGTGAAACCCGAAGGTGCGAACGGCTTCTCGCAGTCGCGCCAACCGATCGTCGGCCAGCACCGCGCTGCCGTTCGCCCGCAGTGACCCGTCGACGACATCGAGGTCTGCCAGTAGCTCCTCGGGCGTTCCGTAGGCCTCGAGCCCGAGGTCCAGCTCGTGCTCCGGTTGGTCGTCGAGGATCTGTTGCGCGGTCGCGGTGAGCCTGCCGTGAATGACCCGCAGTGCGCGCCGGTACGGCTCGTCGGCACGCGCAGGCTCGTGGCACGCGTCGGCCAGCGCCGCCAATTCGTCGGTGATCTTGACCAGCCGCGCCGACATCGACAGCTCTTCCTCCAGCGCTGTGATCTCGACGAAGTAGTGCGCGAGAGCGGTGTACGCCGCTCGGGAAGTGGCCAGCCGGACGACGTCCGCGGTGACGTTCGGGTTGCCGTCCCGGTCGCCACCGATCCACGAACCGGGCCGCAGGATCGGCTCGCCAAGTAGGTTCGCATCCGGCCATCGGGCTTGTAGCGCCGCACGTACCTCGGCGTTGACCCTCGGAATGACTTCGAGGAACGCAGCCGGGTAGTAACGCAGCCCGGTTTCGATCTCGTCTTGAATCTTCAACCGCGACAACCGAATCAGCGCGGTCTGCCAGAGCGTCAAGATGTTGCGGCGCAATTCGGTTTCGATGTCACGACCATCTGCGGTGTGCGTATGGGCCTGCGCACGCAGCCGCATCAACTCGGTGATGCGGTGCTGGGTGTCGAACACCGTGCGGCGACGAGTCTCGGTGGGATGCGCGGTGATCACCGGGGACACCAGTGCGCCGGTCAGCGTCTCAGCGACGGTCGCCGAGTCGAGCTCGGCTGTGTCGAGCTTGAGGTAGGTGGCAGCCAGGCTGCTGTCCTGTGGCGGCTCGCCCGCAGCGACGCGAATGGCGCGACGCCGCTCCCGATGGATGTCTTCTGCGACGTTGGCGAGCAATGCGAAGTGGGTGAAGGCACGGATGACCGGGATGGCCTTGTGGACGTCGATGCCGTCGAACATCCCGGCGAGCTCGGCCCGGTCGATCTCCGAGCGGCGCACGCGGAACGACTCGACGCGGGCCCGCTCGACGAGGTCGAAGACCTCTTCCCCGTTCTGCTCGCGGACGGTGTCGCCGAGGATGGTGCCCAGCAGTCGGATGTCCTCGCGCATCGGCTCGGTGGCTTCGCGGCCGACCTTGGTGCGGCGCACGGAGCCGATCGGCGCCAGCGAGATGTCGGGTCCGTCAGCCATTACCCAAGTATCGGCGACCGGCAAGCGGCCCGCAGTGCGGGAACGGCGTCGCTCAGATCACAGCCAGCACGACGAAGAAGAGGATGAGCAGGAACACGATGACGAACGGGATCGCGACGATGGCGATCGTGATGCCGACGCCGTTGTACTTCTGCGGCCCGACACCGAGCGAGCCCGCGCTGAACGCCCACATCGGCGCCTTGTACTCCAGTTCGGCGACCTGACCCGGGCGCACATCGACCGTCGCGTCGGCGGGCCCCATCTTCGGCGGCAGAAAGTACGGCACATGAACGTGCACATGATGTTGACCGGGGCGGGCGGGCAGATGCGTACGACCCCAGGCTGGGGCCTGCGTCTCCTGGCCGTCGACGGCGATCTTCGGCTTCACGAAGAACAGCACCCAGGCCAGCGGAAAGAACTGGGTGTTGACGACGATGCCGTCGCCGGTCTGGCCATACGGGCTCGGCTGCTGCCCCGGTTGCTGGGGCGCGGGCGGCTGGCCGTACTGCGGGGTTTGGAAGTGCTGTTGCGGCGGCGGTGGCGGCTGACCGCGGTACTGCTGCGGTGGCGGAGGCGGTGGCGGCTGACCGCGGTACTGCTGCGGCAGAGGCGGCGCAGGTCGGTACTGGGCAGGAGGCTGGGGCGGCCTGGGTGGGTGGCGATGCGGCTGCGGCGGCTGGTTGTGCCGATACGGCTGCGGCCCCTGCGGAGTGTTCATACGGCCTCTTCGTGTGACATGCCCGAGGCGGGCGATACGTAACTGAATCACACAAGCTGCCGTGCCGCTTGATGTGCGGCGATTGAAAAGTTGCTAGGCGCCGTACTTGATCTGCAGCGCCACGCCGACGATGCAGACGACCCAGATCCCCGTGACGAACAGCGTCAACCGGTCGAGGTTCTTCTCCACCACCGTCGACCCGGACAGGCTCGACTGGACGCCGCCGCCGAACAGGGTGGACAGGCCGCCGCCCTTGGCGCGGTGCAGCAGCACGAGAATGATCACCAGGACACTGGTGACCACCAGCGTGATCTGCAGGCCCAATTCCATAGCCGCAAGATTACAGGCCGGGGCTGATCAGGCGCGAATCGCCTCGCCAACGTCTACGGAAGCGGCCCGCCGGCGGCGATGGCTGAAAGCGTGGCGAACTGTTCGCCGTCGAGCGACGCGCCCCCGACCAGCGCGCCGTCGACGTCCTCCTGGGCCACGATCTCGCCCACGTTCTTGGCGTTCACCGATCCGCCGTACAGCACCCGGACGCCTGCCGCCAGTTCCGGGCTGGCCAGCTTGCCGAGTTCGTCGCGGATCGCCTTGCAGACCTCCTGCGCATCGGCCGCGCTGGCGACACGGCCGGTACCGATCGCCCACACCGGCTCGTAGGCGATGACGGCCGCGCCGATCTGTTCGGCGGACAACCCGGCAACGGAGCCGCGCAGCGACTCGACGTTGTGCTCGACGTGGTTGCCTGCCTCGCGGACCTCAAGCTGCTCGCCGATGCAGATGATCGGGGTCAGGTCGTGCTTGAACGCCGCCGCGGCCTTCGCAGCCACAAGGGCATCGTCCTCGGCGTGATAGGTGCGGCGCTCGGAGTGCCCGACGACGGCGTATGTGCAACCGAGCTTGGCGAGGAACGCACCACTGATGTCGCCGGTGTATGCGCCCGAATCGTGCTGGGACAAGTCCTGCGCGCCGTAGGTGAGCCGCAGCTTGTCACCGTCGACCAGGGTCTGCACGCTGCGCAGATCGGTGAACGGAGGGATCACCGCGACGTCGACCTTGTCGAAATACTTGTCCGGAAGCGAGAAGGCGATCTTCTGCACCAGCGCGATCGCTTCGAAATGGTTGAGGTTCATCTTCCAGTTGCCTGCGATCAGCGGCTTGCGGCTCATAACGTCCCCTTCAGGAGGCTCAAGAGTTTCCCAGCACGTCGATGCCGGGCAGCGTCTTGCCCTCAAGGTATTCCAGTGAAGCCCCACCCCCGGTGGAAATGTGGGAGAAGCCGTCGTCGGGAAGGCCGAGCTGGCGCACCGCGGCCGCCGAGTCGCCGCCGCCGACGACGCTGAAGGCGCCCTTCTCCGTCGCTCCGACGATGGCCTCGGCGACACCCTTGGTGCCGTCGGCGAACGCGGGGAACTCGAACACACCCATCGGGCCGTTCCAGAAGATGGTCTTGGCATTCGACAGCAGGTTGGTGAAGCGCTTCACCGAGCCCGGCCCGATGTCCAGACCCATTTTTCCGTCGGGAATCTGGTCGGCGGGGACACGTTCCGGCGCGGCGTCCGCCGCGAACTTCTCGGCCACCACGATGTCGACAGGTAGGTGGATGACGTCGCCGTAATCCTCGAGCAGCTTGCGACAGGTGTCGATCATGCCCTCTTCCAGAAGAGAGTTACCGACCGAAGCACCCTGTGAGGCAAGGAAAGTGAAGCACATCCCGCCGCCGATGACGAGGCTGTCGGCCTTCTCCGCGAGCGCCTCGATGACCGCCAGCTTGTCGGAGACCTTCGACCCGCCGAGCACCACCGCGTAGGGCCGCTCGGTCGAGCTGGTCAGCTGCTCGAGCACCTTGATCTCGGCGGCCACCAGTGTTCCCGCGTAATGCGGCAGCAGGGTCGCGACGTCGTACACCGAGGCCTGCTTGCGGTGCACCACACCGAAGCCGTCGGATACGAACGCCCCCGGCGACCCGTCCGCAGCGGCGACCAGTTCGGCCAGCTGCCTGGCAAGCGCAAGCCGCTCGTTGTCGTCCTTGCTCGTTTCACGCGGGTCGAAGCGGATGTTTTCGAGCAGCAGGATGTCGCCGTCGGTGAGCCCTTCGGCGCGGGCGAGCGCATCCGAGCCCACCACGTCGGTAGCCAGCTGAACGTGACGGCCCAGCTGTTCGCCCAGCGCCTTCGCGACGGGGCCGAGCGAGAGCTTGGGGTCCGGGCCGTCCTTGGGCCTGCCGAGGTGAGCAGTGACAACGACCTTCGCGCCTGCATCCGACAGGGCCTTCAGCGTCGGCACCGACGCGATGATCCGGCCGGGGTCGGAGATGTTGCGATCGTCGTCGAGCGGGACGTTGAGGTCGGAGCGCACCAGCACACCCCGGCCCGAAACCCCTTCTGCGAGTAGGTCGTCGAGCGTCTTGACGGGCATCGATCTAGAGGGACTTACCGACAAGCGCGACCAGGTCGACGAGCCGGTTCGAGTAACCCCACTCGTTGTCGTACCAGGACACCGTCTTGGCCTGGTTGTCGATCACCTTGGTCAGGCCCGCGTCGAAGATCGAGCTGTGCGGGTCGGTGACGATGTCGCTCGACACGATCGGCGCGTCGTAGTACTTCAGGATGCCCTTGAGCGGACCGTCCGCGGCGGCCTTGAACGCCGCGTTGATCTCGTCCGCGGTGGCTGACTTGGACAGTTCGGCGGTCAGGTCGGTGCACGAACCGGTCGGGATCGGCACCCGCAGTGCGTAGCCGTCGAGCTTGCCCTTCAGCTCGGGCAGCACCAGACCGATCGCCTTGGCGGCGCCGGTGGAGGTCGGCACGATGTTCAGTGCGGCGGCGCGGGCACGGCGCAGATCCTTGTGCGGACCGTCCTGCAGGTTCTGGTCCTGGGTGTAGGCGTGGATGGTCGTCATCAGGCCCCTGACGATGCCGAACTCGTCGTTGAGCACCTTGGCCAGCGGGCCGAGGCAGTTCGTGGTGCACGACGCGTTGGAGATGATGTTCTGGCTGCCGTCGTACTTGTCGTCGTTGACGCCCAGCACGATGGTGATGTCCTCGTCGGTGGCCGGCGCGGAGATGATGACCTTCTTGGCGCCCGCGTCGAGGTGGCCCTTGGCCTTGGCGGCATTGGTGAAGATGCCGGTGGACTCGACGACGACGTCGACGCCGAGATCGCCCCACGGAAGGGCCGACGGGCCCTCCTTCACCTCGAGCGCCTTGATCTTGGTGCTGCCGATGACGATGGTGTCGTCGCCCTCGAGGCTGATGTCCTCGGGGTACCGGCCGAGGATCGAGTCGAATTTGAGCAGGTGCGCCAGCGTGGCGTTGTCGGTGAGGTCGTTGACCGCGATGACCTCGATGTCGGTGCTCTTGCCCTCGGCCTTCTGCGCCGCCAGGGCCCGGAAGAAGTTGCGCCCGATGCGGCCGAAGCCGTTAACGCCTACCCGGATGGTCACTTGTCTCTCCCTCTTTTGCCTTGATGCTCACTGGCCAGCGTAGTGGTGTGAGTGCCGTCACGCGCAGGCCGGTCAGAGCATTCCGAGGGTCTGATCGGCGTACGGGTTACCCAGCCACTTCCTGCGGATTCGCTGCAGCGTGCCATCCTCTTCGAGCTCGGCCTGCGCGACGGTGATCCTGGCGAGGAGCTCCTGGTCGCCGAGGCCGACCGCGATCGCGATGTTCTCGGTGGAGATCCCGCGCTGCACCACCTCGACGTCGGCGAACGGCTTGACGAGCTCGGCGAGGACGGGGGCAAGCTTCATGAACGCGTCGCAGCCGCCGGTGGTGAGGTCATCGAGCGCGGTGCGGATGCTGCCGTAGTCGTAGACCCTGACCTGGGCGGCGGCGCCGTCTGCGACGAGCTTCTCGGCGATCGGGCCGCTGGTGTTGCCCTGCTGCACGCCGATCGTCAGCCCCTCGAGATCGCCGACGGAACGCACGTTGGGCAGCCGGCGGGTGTCAACGGCCAGCGACTGACCCGAGATCAGGTACGGCGCGACGAAGTCCGCCTTCTTCTCGCGCTCCGGCGTGACCGTGGTCCCGGCGGCGACACAGTCGAAGTCTCCGGCGGCCAGCGCATCGAAGATGCCGTTGAAGTCCGCTCCGTCATAGGGAACGAACTCGACGCGCATGTTGAGTTTGTCGGCGACCGCGGTCATCAGGTCGATGTCGAGTCCACCGTCGTCCGGCATGCCGTTGAACGGTGGATCGGGATAGGCGGCGCCGACCCTCAATGTCTGCATTCGTTCACGGTAGTTGCTCGAGTTCTTGCCGCACCCGGTCGATCTGTTCGTAGGCGTAGGACACCATCGCGGCCATGGTCATGGCCTGCGCCGTCGCGGGCGAGAGATTCGTAGGTCTTGCGCGCCGAGGACGTCGCGGAGATGAGCTGATCGCGGCACCGAATTCCGGCACCGATGGCGCCGCCGTGGGCACGACCCCAGCGAAACCAGCGATGGTGGCCGCCGGTTCGGCATCGCCCCGGCGGTCGAGAAACGTCGCGAAGAGACCCAGCGCCGCGCGGAGCTGAGTGATGTTGCCCGAGTCGTGGTAGTTGCGCGATGGCCGAGGAGATGTAGTCGAGCAAGGACATGTGGTCGGATTCGTCGCCGTCGATCCGATTCAGGGTCAGGGCAAGCGCCATCGCGATATACGATTCATTGGCTCGATTGCCCGTTTCCTGGGCGATCGTCAAACCTCTTCGCAGCGCGTCAAGTGCCCGAAGCGGATCGTGCGCACTGCACGCCATCCCGTAACTGCATCAGCGCAAAGGAGGCGACGAACGGATTGGCGTCGGTCTCGGCAAGATGCGACAAGGCCGGACGCAGAAGACAAGCGCTTCCTCCGTTCGGCCGCTCCACCGTCAACGCAATGGCAACGCACGCCTCGCCGAGCTCGAATGCGTCCATCACCGCGCTCCATTTGCTCCTGAAAGAACGCGACATAGCGATCAGACCCCGGGATGGCGGAATAGACGGCGCCTAGCCACAGATGCTCGAGCGCCGAACCGCGACTGTGCGGAGCCGCCGTCCAACGCGTTCTGGCCGATCCGGCTGTATTCGAGCGCGTCATCGACGCGTCCGAACAGGAAGCACAACGACGCAATCGCGCAAACGACGGCCAGCCTCGGATGGTCGATGCTCGCGAGCCGGTGCAACGAGCTCTTCAGCCCAGCTGACCGGCTCGTAAGTTCTCGACGAGACCACCCGAGCCAACCCGCCGAAACTCACGATGGCAGCCGCGGCGTCGAGGTCGTCCCGGTCGGCGGCCCATCGAAACGCGCTGCGCAGGTTGGCTAATTCAGTCGTGAACCAGTCGTACGCCTCCGGCTGCCGAGGACCGTCCCATACGTCTCATGATCACGGCGTTCACACGCCGCGAAGTATCGGCGCGTGGGCGCTTCGCGACTCGTCCGCATCGCCACTGAGCCGCAAGCTGCTCCTCGGCGAACTGGCGGATCGTCTCCAGCATCGAGAACCGGGTCCGGCCCGACGAGCGGTCGGCGACGACCAGCGATTTGCGCACCAAGGCATCGAGCAGGTCGAGCGTAGCGAAGTCGTCGCCTGAATTGCGATACTGCGCAGGCGCTTTCGAGATCAAAGCCGCCGGCGAACACCGAACATCGTTCCAGCAGCACTCTTCTCGGGTCGTCGAGAAGGTCGTAGGACCACTGCACGGCGTGCCGCAGCGTTTGGTGGCGCTCCAGACCACGGCGGGAGCCGACAAGCAGCCGGAAGCGGTGGTCGAGACGGTCACGTACCTCGACCTGCGGTCATCGACGCCATCCGCGACGCCGCCAACTCGACGGCCAACGGAATACCGTCGAGACGACGGCAGATCTCCGAGATCACGTCCGCGTCGCCATTTGAAAAGCCTTGCACGACGCTGCGTGCCCGCTCGACAAACAGGTCCACCGCTGTGCCCACATTCAGCGAACGCACTCTTCGCACCTGCTCGTCGGCGAGCCCAAGTCCTTCCCGGCTGGTCGCGAGGACTCGGGCTGTCGCCGTATGCCCAAGCACGAGCTCGATGAGATCGGCCGCAGCATCGAGAACATGTTCGCAATTGTCGAACACCAGCAGCCGGATCCGGCCTTCGACGGCGGCGGCCACTGACTCCGCCATCGTCTTGCCCGGCTGTTGCGTAATGCCGAGCACCGCAGCGACCGCGTCGGGAATCGCCGCTGGATCCGTTACGGCCGCGAGCTCGAAAAGCCATACACCGTCCGGAAATTCGTCACTCATCTGCGCTGGCGGCCTCCAAAGCCAGCCGGGTTTTGCCCGACCCCGCCGACGCCGGTCAGAGTGACAAGCCGATGTGCGCGCACGAGCGTCTTTGATCTCGGCGACATCGGATTCACGCCCGATGAGGCTGGTCGTCGCCGATCTCAAGTTGCCGGGGTTGGTATCGAGGGCCCGCAGCGAGGGAAACTCCTCGCGTAGGCCCGCCGCCCGTACCTGGAACAGTCCGACGGGCGTCGGGACATCACGAAGCCGTCGCGGCCCCAGGTCGAGAAGATCGACGCCGCTGACCAACGAAGCGGTCGAGTCGGCGACGAGGATCTGACCGCCATGCCCGGCCGCCATCACGCGCGCCGCCCGATTCAACACTGCGCCGAAGTAATCGCCGTCCTGATGAGTCGCCTCACCCGTCGCGATGCCCATCCGTACCGGCAACTGCAACTCTCGCTGCGCCGCAATCGCTGCATCGATGGCCGACCTCGGCGAGGCGAACGACGCAATCACACCATCGCCGGTGTGCTTGAACAGGAAACCGCCGTGCGCTTCAATCGCCGTGCGCAGCACCTCGTCATGCGCAGCGAGCGCCGAGCGCATGGCATCAGCGTCGGACTCCCACCGACGGGTCGAGCCCTCGATATCGGTGAAGAGAAACGTGACCACCCCGGATGGAGCCGACATTGGCAAAGGATCGCACGAAGATTGCGCCTATGGTCGTGCTCAGCGGGAAATAACGACCGCCAGTGCAATTGCCAGGCCGCGCCGAGATCAGGCGTCGTCGAGCAGATCCGGGGTGACAGCCGACTCGGTGTCGGGGATGCCGTCGTGCTTGGCTTTGCGGTCGGCCATCGACAGCAGCCGCCGGATGCGGCCCGCGACAGCGTCTTTCGTCATCACCGGATCGGCCAGCCTGCCGAGTTCCTCCAATGACGCCTGGCGGTGTTCGACGCGCAGCTTGCCCGCAGCGGCCAGGTGATCCGGAACGGTGTCGCCGAGAATGTCCAGCGCCCGTTCGACACGGGCGGCCGCAGCCACCGCGGCTCTCGCCGACCGCCGCAGGTTCGCGTCGTCGAAGTTGGCCAGCCGATTGGCTGTTGCCCGTACCTCGCGCCGCATCCGACGCTCTTCCCACGTCAGCCTGGTGTCCTGGGCGCCCATCCTGGTCAGCAACGCGCCGATGGCTTCCCCGTCGCGTACGACCACGCGATCGGCGCCACGCACCTCGCGCGCCTTGGCGCTGACGCCGAGCCGTCGCGCGGCGCCCACCAGCGCCAGCGCCGCCTCAGGCCCGGGACAGCTGACCTCGAGCGCGGACGACCGGCCGGGCTCAGTCAGCGAGCCGTGCGCCAGGAACGCCCCCCGCCAGGCGGCCTCTGCGTCGGCCACACTGCCGCCGACGACCTGTGCGGGCAGTCCGCGCACCGGCCGACCACGAAGGTCGAGCAACCCAGTCTGGCGCGCCAACGCCTCGCCGTCCTTGGCGACGCGCACCACGTACCGGGTGCTCTTGCGAATCCCACTGGCGGACAACACGTGAACCACCGCGTTATATCCGTACAGATCGAAAATGTCCTTGCGGAGCCTGCGCGCGATGATGCCGAGATCCACTTCGGCCTCGACCACGACGCGGCCCGACACGATGTGCAGGCCGCCTGCGAACCGCAGCAACGAGGCCACCTCGGCACGGCGCGCACTGACCGAATTGACGACAAGCCGGCTCAACTCGTCCTTGACCTCGGCTGTCATCGCCACGGGTCGTCACCTCTCGGTCCGTCAACTGTCCGGGCGGGTGTGGGAACTGCGGGCTGCCGAGGGGTCCCGCCAGGTTCCAATCCACGCAAGCGAACCCCCTCCAACGCCGCGGCCAACCTCGCCGGGTCATGTAAAGGTGTACCAGGTCTGGACACCTCAGCAAACTGAACTCCGGCACCCAATATGGTCGCGGTCCGGCTCAGTTGCTCCCGCTCGCGCTCGCTGGGCACCCTAGCTGCGTCGACGATGATCTCGTCAACCATGAATCCCGGCGCATGCTGGGCCAACACATGGATGTGCCGCTCGACGGAGAACCCGGCGGTCTCCCCCGGCTCGGCGGCCAGATTGAGCACCAGCGCACGCCGAGCCGAGGTGGCCTGCAGCGCAGCGGCCAGCTCCGGCACCAGGACATGCGGGATGACACTGGTGAACCAGGAGCCGGGCCCGAGCACGATCAGATCGGCACTCATGATGGCGTCCACGGCCTGCCGGGTGGCGGGCGGATCGCTGGGCAGCAGCCGCACCCGTCGGACCTTGCCCGGCGTCGTCGCGATCGCCACCTGGCCGCGGATCACCCGGCTCATCCTCGGATCCGACTCCAGACCGGCCACGTCCGCCTCGATCTGCAACGCGATCGGGCACATTGGCAACACCCGGCCCTTGACGCCGAGGATCCGGGCCAGTTCATCAAGCGCCGCAACGGGATCCGCGAGCACCTCGTTGAGTCCGGCCAGTAGCAGGTTGCCGATGGGATGCCCGGCCAGCGCGCCACTTCCGCCGAACCTGTGCTGAAGGATCGTCGCCCACAGCCGGCCGTGCGGACTGTCGGATGCCAACGCCGCCAACGCCATTCGTAGATCGCCGGGCGGCACGACGTCAAGCTCGCTGCGCAGTCGGCCGGAGGAGCCGCCGTCGTCGGCAACCGTGACCACCGCCGTGACATGAGGGGTGAGTCTGCGCGCGGCCGACAGCGTGGCGTACAGCCCGTGGCCGCCGCCCAGCGCGACGATGCGTGAGCTCATTCGCGGCCCAGATCCCGGTGCAGCACCCGCACGCTGAGTTGGTCACCGCCCTGCAGTCGTCCCGCAAGTGCCTCGGCCATCGCAACGCTTCGATGCTTGCCGCCCGTGCAGCCGATGGCAACGGTCATGTAGCGCTTTCCCTCCCGCCGATATCCCTCGATCACGAGGTTCAGCAGTCGATGGTAGGTGTCGAGAAACTCGGCGGCCCCCGGCTGTCCAAGCACATACTCACGCACGGCGGGATGCTGACCGGTGTGCCGCCTCAGCTCGTCGACCCAGTGCGGGTTGGGCAGGAACCGGACGTCCATCACGGTGTCCGCGTCCATCGGCAGCCCGTACTTGTACCCGAACGACTCAACGGTCACGCTGGTGTAGGCGACGGTCTCACCGCCGAAGGCTCCCTCGATGGCTTCACGCAAAGCGGGGACGGACAGCGTCGAGGTGTCGATCATCAGGTCCGCAGTCGCCCGTACCGGCGCCAGCATGGCGCGCTCGGCGGCGATGCCCTCGGCGAGGGTCTGGTTGCCCTGCAGCGGGTGACTGCGACGATTCTGTTCGTAGCGGCGCACCAGAATGTCGTCGGACGCCTCCAGAAACAACACCCTCGGTGCGATGTCGCGGGTAGCCAGATCCTTACGCACCCAATCCAAATCGCCGGTGAAGCCACGCGACCGGACATCCATCACCACGGCCAGCTGGGTGATTCGCGAGCCCGCGGCCAACCCGAGGTCGACCATGCGGGCGATGAGCTCGGGCGGCAGGTTGTCGGCCACGTACCAACCGAGGTCCTCGAGCACCTTGGCCGCCGTGCCGCGACCCGCCCCGGAGAGTCCTGTCACCAGGACGACGTCGATCCCCGATTCCGTGCCGGTGTCGCGGGAAGCGTCCTGCTCCCGCAACTCGTCGCCTGTGCTTTGATCCGTCATCCCGATGCCCTGCTCTGATCATCGCCGATAACCGGGGCGGGCGCTGACGAATCAGCGGCTACGCCGAGCGCCTCGAGCACCGCCTTCGCCGTCGTGGCACCGATACCGGGCACCGAGGTGATCTCCTCGACGCTGGCCTGCTTCAGCCTCGCCACCGACCCGAAGTGGGTGACCAGCGCCTTTCGCCGATGCTCTCCCAGCCCCGGCACCGAGTCCAGCGCCGAGGCGGTCATCCGTTTGGACCGCTTGCTGCGGTGATAGGTGATCGCGAACCGGTGCGCTTCGTCGCGCACCCGTTGCAGCAGGAAGAGTCCTTCGCTGTTGCGGGGCATGATCACCGGGTCGGGCTCCGACGGCACCCATACCTCTTCCAGCCGCTTGGCCAGGCCGATGACGGCCACATCGGAGACCCCGAGCTCGTCGAGGACCGCCGCCGCCGCGTTGACCTGTGGGGCGCCACCGTCGACCACATAGAGGTTCGGCGGATAGGCGAACCGGCGCGATTTTCCTTCCGCGGTAAACACACTGGCGTTCTGAAGATCGGACACGTGCCTCGCGAACCGGCGCCGCGTCACCTCGGCGATCGACGCCACGTCGTCTGACCGGCCGCCGCCCGCCGCCTCCCGGATCGCGTAGTGGCGATAGTCGGACTTGCGCGGGAGACCGTCCTCGAACACCACCAGTGATGCCACCACATCGGTGCCCTGGACGTGGCTGATGTCGACGCATTCGATGCGCAACGGTGCGTCCGCCAGCCCGAGAGCCTCCTGAATGCTCTGCAGTGCAGCAGATCTCGCGGTGAAATCACCGGCGCGCTTCAGCTTGTGCTGTGTCAGCGCATCTTGCGCGTTGCGTTTGACCGTTTCGGCCAGCGCCCGCTTGTCACCGCGCATCGGCACCCTCAACGCCACCCGCGACCCGCGCAGACCGCACAACCACGTTTCCAGCTCATCGGAGTTGGGCGGCAGAACCGGCACCAGGATCTGACGCGGCACCGGGTTGGTCGACTCGTCGGCGGCGCCGTCCAACTCGGCCTGGTCGCCGTAGAACTGAGTGAGGAACTGTTCCACCAGGTGACTCTGGCCGGAATCCTGCGGATCACCGGACTTTTCGACAATCCAGCCGCGCTGACCGCGCACCCGCCCGCCGCGCACATGGAACACCTGAACGGCGGCCTCGAGTTCGTCGTCGGCGAAGGCCACCACGTCTGCGTCGGTACCGTCACCGAACACCACGGTCTGCTTCTCCAGTGCGCGTTTGAGCGCGGAGATGTTGTCCCGCAGTCGGGCCGCGCGCTCGAAGTCGAGTTGCTCGGCAGCCGCGGTCATTTCGCGTTCCATGTCTCGCGCCAGCCGGTCGGTCTTACCGGACAGGAAGTCGCAGAAATCGATGACGATCCTGCGGTGCTCTTCTGCGGAGACCCGCCCTATGCATGGCGCCGAGC
This sequence comes from uncultured Actinomycetota bacterium, assembly GCA_963758825.1. Classification (GTDB taxonomy): domain Bacteria; phylum Actinomycetota; class Actinomycetes; order Mycobacteriales; family Mycobacteriaceae; genus Mycobacterium. The sequence continues at coordinate 314,325 of CAVWWV010000004.1, forward strand.
ACTTGTCGATGTACCCCAACAGACATGGGCGGTCGATTTGCTTGTGCCGCTTGAAGACTCCCGCTGAACACGTTCGGGCGGGAAACACCCGGGTGAGCAGATCGAGCGTCTCACGGATGGCCCAGGCGTGCGAGTAGGGCCCGAAATAGCGGACTCCCTTGCGGCGTGGCCCCCGGTACACCATCAAGCGCGGATATTCCTCGTTGAGCGTGACCGCCAGCACCGGATAGGACTTGTCGTCGCGGTATCGGATGTTGAACCGCGGGTCGAACTCCTTGATCCAGTTGTACTCCAGCTGCAGCGCCTCGACCTCGGTGCTCACCACCGTCCACTCGACGCTGCCCGCGGCCATCACCATCTGGCGCGTACGCGGCGCCAAACCGGAGATATCGGCGAAGTAGGAGTTCAGCCGGCTGCGCAGGCTCTTGGCCTTGCCCACGTAGATGACGCGGCCGTGCGGATCGCGAAACCGGTAAACACCCGGCTCGACGGGGATCGACCCGGGCGCCGGTCGGTACGTCGCGGGATCGGGCACGGATTCCAGGTTACTGCCGGTGTCGGACTCACCCGATGATCTACCGTCGAGTGATGCGGACCCCGTCGTTTCGAAAGCTCACGGCCCCGCTGGCGGGGGTCATGCTGGTGCTGGCCGGATGTGGCGCGCAGGACAGTCCGCCGCCTTCTGCCGCAGGCCCGTGCGCGATCGTCGAGAACGGCACGCCTGCAGCCCGGGACCTCAGCGGCCGCCGGTTCACAACCCGAGGTCGCCACCGGGTACCGCAAGGACATGACGGCCGTGACCACCGCCCACTATGCGGTCGCGACGGCCAATCCGCTGGCCACACAGAAGGCCTGCGAGGTGCTCAAGGGCGGTGGGACGGCTGCCGACGCCCTGGTCACCGCACAGGCCGTGCTGGGCCTGGTCGAGCCGCAGTCGTCCGGGATCGGCGGCGGCGGGTTCCTGCTCTACTACGACGCCGCGGCCAACTCCGTGCAGGCCTACGACGGCAGGGAGACCGCTCCCGCCGCGGCGAGCGAGAACTATCTGCGCTGGATCTCCGACACTGACCGCACCCAGCCCAAGCCCGACGCGCGCGGGTCCGGCCGCTCGATCGGCGTGCCGGGCATCCTTCGGATGTTGATGGACGTCCACCAGCCAGCACGGCAAGACCGCGTGGCGCGATCTCTTCGCTCCTGCCGTGACGCTCGCCGACGACGGCTTCGACATCAGCCCGCGGCTGGCGTCTGCGATCGCCGACGCCGCGCCGAAGTTGAAGGTCGATCCGCAAGCCGCCGCGTACTTCCTCAATTCCGACGGCAGTCCGAAGACCGCCGATACCAAACTCACCAACCCGGCGTACTCGAAGACGCTGGGTGTCGTCGCATCCGACCCGGAGTCGTTCTATACCGGCGATATCGCCAAGGCAATCGTCGCCGCCGCAGCCGACACCTCCGGCGGGCGCACGCCCAGCCTGATGACGACCGAAGACCTGGCCGGCTACGCCGCCAAGGTTCGCGAACCGATCTGTATGCCCTACCGCGGCAAGGAGATCTGCGGTATGCCGCCACCCTCGTCCGGCGGCATCGCCGTGGCCGCCACTCTCGGCATCCTCGATCACTTCCCGATGAACGAGCACCAGCCCACCGACATGGACCGCAACGGCGGGAAGCCGTCCGTGATGGGCGTGCACCTGATCTCGGAAGCCGAGCGCCTCGCATACGCCGACCGCGACAAGTACGTCGCCGACACTGATTTCGTGCCGCTGCCCGGTGGAACCCCGAACACGTTGCTGAACAGCGCCTACCTGGCGCAGCGGGCCGCACTCATCTCCGAGCAGCGCAGCATGGGCACCGCGAAGCCCGGCGAATTCGGGGCGTCCGCCTCGACACCGGCGCCCGTCCCCGAGCACGGCACCAGCCAGATCAGCGTCGTCGACTCGCAGGGCAACGCAGCCGCACTGACCACCACCGTTGAGTCGCAGTTCGGCTCGTTCCACATGGTCGACGGCTTCATCCTGAACAATCAGCTGACCGATTTCTCCGCCGAGCCTGTCGGCCCCGACGGGATGCCGGTGCCCAACCGGGTCGAGCCGGGTAAGCGACCCCGGAGCACGATGGCGCCCACCCTGATCTTCGAGAAGTCCGGAGCAGGCCGCGGGCCGTTGTTCGCGACGCTGGGCTCTCCAGGCGGCGCGGTGATCATCCAGTTCGTCGTGAAAAGCGTTGTGGGAATCATCGACTGGGGCATGGACCCACAGCAGGCGGTGGGCATGGTGGACTTCGGCGCGGCGAACACGCCGAAGACGAACGTCGGCGGAGAACACCCCAACATCGACCCGGCCGACAATGGCGACCACGATCCGCTGGTGCAGGGTCTCCGCAAGCTCGGCCACCAGGTCGATCTCGCCGACCAGTCCAGTGGGCTGTCGGCGATCGTGCGCGGCTCACCGGGCTGGACCGGCGGGGCGGACCCGCGCCGCGAGGGGCTGGTGATGGGCGACCCTCGGTGACCGCGCGGGTCACCAGACTGACGGAATCGGACTGGCGACTGTTCGCGACTGTCCGAATGCGCGCGCTGACGGACTCCCTCGGTGCCGACGACCCTCAGTACCGCCAGGAATCCACCTTCACGGCCGCGCAGTGGCGCAGGCGGTTACGCGACCACGCACAGTTCGCCGCTCTGCTGAACGAGCGTCCGGTCGGCCTGATCGGTGCGCAGCAGGAGAACGCCGAAACCGTGTACCTCTACTCACTTTGGCTCGATCCGGCGGCCCGTGGACATGGGCTGGCCCGACCCCTCGTCGCCGCCGCGGTGGACTGGGCGCGCGACCGGCAGGCCCGACTCGTCACCCTCAGGGTGGCGGTGGACAACACCGTCGCCAGAGCGGTGTACGAAAGCCTCGGCTTCGCCCCGGTGGCGGGAAACGGCACCAACGCGCGTAACGAAGTCCCGATGTCGCTCAGTGTGCGGTGAGATCGGGCCGGTAGCGGGCGATGAGCCCGCGCACATTGTCCATCGCCTCGACCGCACGCTCCTTGTCGACGGCTTGGATCGCCATCACCGGAATGTACTCGTCGTCGGGCAGGTCGACCCGAGCCCACCTCGCGCCGGGCGGAAACGTCAGCCCGACGACACTCGACCACGGAATCAGCCGGTCGCCGAACAGGTTTCGCACCTCGACCCCGGGGGCGCCGATGCGCAACCGCGGCCGGGCGAACAGCATTACCGCGCAGGCGATGACGGCACCGAGCAGCGCGATCGCCACCTGGTCAGCGGTCTGGAAGATGACGCCGGTTGACGAAATCTTCAGCAGTACACCGACGGTCACGTGAGCGGCCAGTATCACAGCAGCCGCGCCGTACGCGAAATACGGTGTCAGGTGCGGCCGTACCTCGAGGTCCCAGTCGCTACTCATGTCCGCTTGCGCAGATCGCGCAGCGTCAGCGCGGTGGACAACGCGGCGGCGGCGGCCTGCGCGCCTTTGTCCTCACTCGAGTCGGGCAGGCCAGCCCTTGCCAGCGCCTGCTCTTCCGTGTTGGTGGTCAGCACGCCGTTGGCCACCGGAGTCGACGAATCGAGCGACACCCGGGTCAGGCCCTGGGTCACCGCATCGCAGACATAATCGAAATGCGGTGTCTCGCCGCGGATCACCACACCGAGGGCGACGACGGCGTCGTGCGTGGCGGCCAGCGCCTGGGCCACAACCGGAATCTCGATCGCGCCAAGCACCCGCACCACCGTCGGCTCATCGATGCCCGCGTCGGCGGCCACCTTGCGAGCACCGTCGAGCAGCGCATCGCAGACGGTCTCGTGCCACGTGCTCGCCACGATCGCCAACGTCAGATCAGACGCATCGAGCCGTGGCAGCTCGGGAACTCCCGCGCCTCCGCTCAATTTCGCGCTCCGCTCCGGCTGCTCACAGTGCGCCGCCGAATTCGCCCGGCAATTCGTCGTAGTCCTCGAGTCCGCTCAGGTCGTGGCCCATGCGGTCACGCTTGGTCATCAGATAGCGGATGTTCTCGGCGTTGGCACGCACCGGCAGCGGAACACGCTCGATGATGTGCAGCCCGTAGCCGTCCAGCCCGACCCGCTTGGCCGGGTTGTTCGTCAGCAGGCGCATCGACCGAACACCCAAATCGACGAGGATCTGCGCGCCGATGCCGTAGTCGCGCGCATCGGCGGGCAGGCCGAGCTTGAGGTTGGCATCGACGGTGTCGTCGCCGGCGTCCTGCAACTGGTAGGCCTGCAGCTTGTGCATGAGCCCGATGCCGCGCCCCTCGTGGCCCCGCATGTACAGCACCACGCCCCGGTCCTCCCTGGCCACCATCGCCAGCGCGGCGTCCAGTTGCGGGCCGCAGTCGCAGCGGCGGGATCCGAACACGTCACCGGTCAGACACTCGGAGTGCACACGGACCAGCACGTCATGGCCGTCGGCGTGCGGCCCGGCGATATCGCCCCTGACCAGGGCAACATGCTCGACATCCTCGTAGATGCTGGTGTAGCCCACGGCGCGGAACTCGCCGTGCCGCGTCGGGATGCGCGCCTCGGCGACCCGTTCGATGTGCTTCTCGTGCTTGCGGCGCCACTCGATGAGGTCGGCGATCGAGATCATCGAGAGGTTGTGCTCGTCGGCGAAGACCCGAAGCTCGTCGGTCTGCGCCATGGCGCCTTCGTCCTTCTGGCTGACGATCTCGCAGATGGCGCCCGCTGGTTGCAGTCCGGCCATCCTGGCGAGATCGACGGCGGCCTCGGTGTGACCGGGCCGCCGGAGCACCCCGCCGTCCTTGGCCCGCAACGGAACGACGTGCCCCGGTCGGGTGAATTGCTCGGCAACGCTGGTCGGGTCGGCCAGCAGCCGCATGGTGGTGGCGCGGTCGGATGCCGAGATTCCGGTGCCGACACCCTCTTTCGCGTCCACCGTGACGGTGTAGGCGGTGCCGTGTTTGTCCTGGTTCACCGCATACATCGGAAGCAGCCCGAGCTTGTCGCAGACGGCGCCGTCGAGCGGTACGCACAGATAGCCTGAGGTGTAGCGGACCATGAACGCGACGAGTTCGGGGGTGGCCTTCTCCGCGGCGAAGATGAGGTCGCCCTCGTTCTCGCGGTCCTCGTCGTCAACGACGACGACGGCTTTACCCGCCGCGATGTCGGCAACCGCCCGTTCGACGGAGTCCAACCTCGTCATTCTTGCCACCTTGCCGGTTCCGGCCGGAACCATCGTCGCCCTGTTCAGTATGAACCACGACGAAGTGGCGATTATTGCTCGCCTGGGTCAGCAGGGGTCGCCGGGCGGCGTGTAGTACGGCACACCCTCGACGGTGTAGCAGGGCACCTCGCCCATGACGTACGGGTTGTCGGCGGCGGCGATCGCAGCGCCGGTGGCCACATCACCGACGATATTCGTACAGCCGCCCACGCCGACATGGCGTCCATGGGCGCCCGCGCAGATGTCGGCCTGCGCCACCGGGGCTATGGCGATCGGGGCGACCGAGGCCGCTGCGGCCACCAATAGTGCTGCTGCCAGCTTCTTCATCACATGGTTCCTTCTGGTCGACCCGGCCCAGGGCCATTATCGCGCCCGGGGAATCCCGGGCGGCGGCGATTCGCCAATTAGGCTAAGCCGGCAATGACGGCCAACACAGCCAAAACGAGCACGATGAGGCCGACCATGACAAGAAATGACCCGAGCGCCGTCAACTTCTGCTCCCGGCCGGCCTCCTTGTCGGTCATCCCGCGAGTCGAGGTTCTCATGCGTGCGAACAACTCACTCCAGGAGATGCGCGTCACGCCACGTCGGGCAGCCACCGGGTCGCGGCCCACGTCGTCGGGCACGGCGCCGACACCGTTTCCATAGAGAATCAGGCCGAGCACGATCATCACCACGGCCGATATCAGCAACACCACCGCTAGAGCAATCATTTGGCGCACTTCCCCTGTGAACTCGACGCGCTTGGTGCGTGAGGTGTGCCCTCCTGGAGGAACGGCGAAACGCCGTCTGCCGTGCGCCGGCTGAGCGTCGCGGTCGCCAGAAGCGTCGACTGCGCGGATTCATTCACGACGCGACGGAAAGTGGTGCGAAACCGCACGGTCGCTCATTGGAGGAGCGGGCCGACTCACTGATCGTCGCGCGCCATCAGCCGTTCGACATACTTCGCGATCACGTCGACCTCGAGGTTGACGGCGCGCCGACGGTCGCCCGGCCCAGGGTGGTCAGCTGCAGTGTGGTGGGGATCAGCGACACCTCAAACCAGTCGTGGCCGAGGCGCGAAACGGTCAAGCGAGACGCCATCGACGGTGATCGAGCCCTTCTCGACGACATAGCGCGAGAGCGCGGTAGGCAGCGCAATTCGCACCACCTCCCAATGCTCGGAAGGTGTGCGCGCAATCACATGCCCGGTGCCATCGACGTGGCCCTGCACGATGTGTCCGCCCAGCCGGCTGTTCAGCGCCGCGGCCCGTTCGAGGTTCACCTGACTGCCGACACCAACACCGCGAAGGCTGGACCGGTCCAGCGTCTCCTTCATCACATCGGCGGTGAATTGGCCATCTGCCTGCACCTCCACCACCGTCAAACAGACGCCGTTGACCGAGATGGAGTCGCCGTGCCCGGCGTCCGCGGTGACGACGGGTCCGCGGATGACGAACCGCGCCGCATCGGCGAGGTCTTCCTTGCCGACGACTTCGCCAAGCTCTTCGATGATTCCGGTGAACACGCAAATCAGGGTACGCAGCGCCACCCTCTACGATGCACTCATGCAGACGCGCCCAAAAAACGCAGTCCGATCTCTTTGGCCAATTCTCACCGCACTTTTCGCGGCTTTAGTACTTATTTCAGGATGCTCGTCCTCGTCGGGGGAGAAGTCCTCCGATTCGCTGCCCGACGCCACGACCCTGCTCAAGGACTCCAACACCGCAACGCGTGCGCTCAAGAGCGTGCACCTCGACCTGTCGGTGGAAGGCGAGATCAAAGACCTACCCATCAAGACACTTACCGGCGACCTGACCAACGTCCCCGCCGTCGCCGCCGCGGGCAACGCGAAGCTGCTCTTCCAGGGCAGTGACGTGGACGCGAACTTCGTCGTCATCGACTCGACCCTTTATGTCGCGCTCTCTGGTGACAGCTACATCAATCTGGGCCCGGCGGCCGACGTCTACGACATCGCCGCCATCCTGAACCCGGACACCGGTCTGGCCAACGTCCTCGCCAGCTTCAGCGACCCGAAGTCCGAGAGCACAGAGACCATCAACGGCGTCGAGACGGTGAAGGTGACCGGCCAGGTCAGCGCAGACGCGGTGAACAAGATCGCGCCACCGATCGCCGCCACCGGGCCGGTCCCCGGCACGGCGTGGATCGAGAAGGACGGCGACCACAAGTTGGTGCAGGCCAAGTTGGAGCCCTCTTCGGGCAACAGCGTTCAGATGACGCTCTCTGATTGGGACAAGCCAGTCACCGTGACCAAGCCTGCCGTTTGATGACCGCCGCAGCGCCGGTGGATTCGAGCCGGAGCCGCCGGATCGCGATCAGCGCGGGCGCACTCGCGGTGCTTCTCGGCGCCCTCGACACCTACGTCGTGGTCACGATCATCCGCGACATCATGTCCGACGTCGGGATCGCGATCAATCAGATCCAGCGCGTCACACCGATCGTCACGGGCTATCTGCTCGGCTACATCGCCGCGATGCCGCTGCTGGGTCGCGCGTCGGACCGGTTCGGCCGCAAGATGCTGCTCCAAGTCAGCCTCGCGGGCTTCGCGATCGGCTCGGTCGTCACCGCGCTGTCGACGGACCTGACGGTCCTCGTCGTGGGACGAGTCATCCAGGGCGCGGCCAGCGGTGCCCTGCTCCCGGTGACGTTGGCGTTGGCGGCCGACCTGTGGGCGGCCCGCAACCGCGCCGGTGTGCTCGGCGGCATCGGCGCCGCACAGGAACTGGGCAGCGTTCTCGGTCCGATGTACGGCATCGCGATGGTGTTTCTGTTCCACCACTGGCAGGCCGTGTTCTGGGTCAACGTGCCGCTGGCGGTGATCGCGATGGTGATGATCCATTTCAGCCTGCCGAAGCGGATGCGCAGCGATCACCCGGAAAAGGTCGACCTCGCGGGCGGGCTGCTGCTAGCCGTCACGCTCGGGCTCATCGTCGTCGGCATGTACAACCCCGCGCCGGACGGCAAGCAGGTGCTGCCGTCCTACGGCCCGCCGCTGCTGATCGGGGCACTGGTCGCCGCGGTGGCGTTCTTCGTCTGGGAACGCTTCGCCAAGACCCGGCTCATCGAACCCGCAGGCGTGCACTTCCGCCCGTTCCTCGCCGCCCTCGGCGCATCGTTGACCGCGGGCGCCGCGCTGATGGTGACCCTGGTGAACGTCGAGCTGTTCGGCCAGGGCGTGCTCGGCCAAGACCAGAACGAGGCGGCGTTCCTGCTGCTGCGCTTCCTGATCGCGCTGCCCGTCGGCGCACTTCTCGGCGGCTGGATCGCCACCAGGATCGGCGACCGCGCGGTGGCTTGTCTCGGTCTGCTGATCGCCGCAGGCGGCTACTACCTGATCGCGCAGTGGCCCGTCGACCTGCTCGCTGCCCGCCACGACCTGGGGTTCGTCTCGCTACCGGTGCTCGATACCGACCTGGCGATCGCCGGCCTCGGCCTCGGCCTGGTAATCGGCCCGCTGACGTCGGCGACCCTGCGGGTGGTGCCTGCCGCCCAGCACGGCATCGCATCGGCCGCCGTGGTGGTGGCACGGATGATCGGCATGCTGGTGGGCATCGCCGCGCTCAGCGCGTGGGGCCTGTACCGGTTCAACCAGATCCTGCAGTCGCTGCCCACCGAGAAGGCCGACAACCTGGTCGCCAAGCTCGCAGCGGAAGCCGCGAAGTACAAGACGGCGTTCGCGATGCAATACGGCGAGATGTTCGGCATCACCGCGATCGTCTGCATCGTCGGTGCGGTCCTGGCGCTGTTCATCAGCGGGCGCAACGAGCACGCCGACGAACCGGCCGAGACCGCCGAGATGGATAGTGACGACTCCCCGACCCTGATGATCGACGCGTCGCAGCCGCCGTCGGGTGGCAGGCACCGCCCGCCGCACTAACGCCTCAGCAGCGCTCGATGCCCGGCCGGATCAACACGTGCTCGGGGTCGATGTCGGAGGCGACGTCGGCGCTATCGCCGCGCAGCGCGCAGATCACAGCCTTCACGTGATGTCTCGGGTCGAATGGGCGAATGTTGAGCCAGTCCTGCAATGCAGTCACGCTCGTTCCTTTGTTCGTGCTCACCAGCGCGCAGCTCGTCGGTGAAAGCGCGATGTGCCAGGCCTAATGTCCAGCGCAGGTGTGAGTCTACCGGCGCAAGCCGACAATTCGGGCGCCACGACAGTCGGCGGTTCACCGTCGTTTTCGTCACATTTTTCGGTTCGGGCAACACCCCGGCGAACCGCCGGCCCGCTCAAGAAGACGACCTGATCGGCGATTGACCCTCCTGTGCGCCGGGTACGCGGCCATTGAGCACAACGCGAAGGAGGTAGTAATGCCAACGACATTGGCGGGCAAGCGCATCGCTTTCCTGGTGGCGCCCGAAGGAGCCGAACAGGTCGAACTGACCGAACCGTGGAAGGCCGTGCAGGAGGCGGGTGGCACACCTGAACTGGTGTCCACCGAAGTCGGCAAAATTCAGGCGTTCAACCACCTGACCCCGGCGGACACATTCGAGGCGGACAAGGCGGCCGACAGCGTCACCGCGTCCGAGTACGACGGGCTTGTTCTGCCGGGCGGCGTCGCGAATCCGGATTTCCTGCGCGGCAATGCCTCGGCGGTCCAGTTCACCAGGAGCTTCTTCGACTCCGGCCGACCCGTTGCGGCGATCTGCCACGCCGCGTGGACGATGATCGACGCCGACGTGGTGCGCGGCAGGATGATCACCTCGTGGCCCACGTTGCGCACCGATCTGCTCAACGCCGGCGCCAACTGGGTCGACGAAGAGGTGGTGGTGTGCTCTCGTGGGCCCAATACCCTGGTGTCCAGCCGCAAGCCCGATGATCTTCCCGCGTTCTGCGACACCATGGTGGGCGCGTTCGCGGCCGGTCGCTGAGGGCGCTGGGGCCGACGTACTCAAACCCCACCCGTAACCGACCACCCGTCGGTAACGTCAGGTTCATGCTGCTGGCCGCGATGCGCGACATGCAGTGGCGAAAACGACGTTTCGTCATCGCGGTGCTGTCCACCGCCATCATCTTCGCGATGACGCTCGTGCTGACCGGTTTGGCCAACGGGTTTCGGGCCGAGGCGCAACGGACCGTCGATGCGCTCGGCGTCGACGTGTTTCTTGTCAAGGACGGTGCGTCCGGGCCGTTCGTCGGGGCGACGCCGTTCGCGCCGACCGATCTCGGCAGGATCGCGGCCTCACCCGGCGTGCAGGCGGCGGCCCCGTTGGTGTACGCAGGCGGCACAGTCACACTCGGCGACGCGACACGCAACGCCGACCTGTTCGGCGCGCCGGAACGCGGCCCGGGCATGCCGGTTCTTTCGGAGGGCCGTCCACCCGCGAACCCCGACGAGGCGGCGGTGTCGAGCACGCTCGACCGCAACGAGGGTGAGGACATCCAGATCGCGTCGCGCAGGCTTCGGATCGTCGGGATCGTGGAGAACTCCACGGCACTTGCCAACCTGCCCAACATCTTCCTCACCACCCAGGGTGCCCAACAGCTGGTTTACGGCGGACAACCGTTGGTCGCGTCGATCGGGATCCAGGGCACGCTCGACCAGGTGCCGCCGGGTTACAAGGCCATCGACCGCGACGGTGCGGTCGCCGATCTGCTTCGACCGCTGAAGGTCGCGGTCAACTCCATCACGATCGTGGCGATTCTGCTCTGGGTCGTCGCGGCGCTGATCGTGGGTTCGGTGATCTACCTGTCCGCGCTGGAACGCCTGCGAGACTTCGCGGTGTACAAGGCGATCGGTGTCCCGACGGGCTCCATCGCCGCGGGTCTGGCCCTGCAAGCGGTCGTGGTGGCGCTGTCGGCCGTCGTCGTCGGCGTCGTACTCTCCGCGCTGCTCGGACCGATCTTCCCCATGCAGGTCATCGTGCCCGGCTACGCCTACGTCATCCTGCCCGTGATCGCGGTCGTCTTCGGACTGATCGCCAGCGGTACCGGTCTGCACCGCGCGGTGTCCGTCGATCCGGCCATGGCCTTCGGAGGTCCGTGAGCCGTGGGCGATCTCAGCATTCAAGATCTGGTCGTCGAGTACTCGAGCGGCGGGTACGCGGTCCGCCCGCTGGACGGATTCAACCTCGACGTCGCCGCCGGATCACTGGTGATCCTGTTGGGCCCCAGCGGTTGCGGCAAGACCACGCTGCTGTCGTGTCTCGGCGGAATCCTGAAACCGACTTCGGGCGCCATCAAATTCGGCGAGGTCGACGTCACATCGCTCGATGCCAAGGCGCTGTCGGAGTACCGGCGCGAAACCGTTGGCATCGTGTTCCAGGCGTTCAACCTGGTGCCCAGCCTGACGGCGCTGGAGAACGTGATGGTGCCGCTGCGCTCGGCGGGGATGTCCACGGCACGCCGCGCGCGAGAAGGCCGAACAACTGCTCGACCCGCGTCGGGCTCGAGGACCGGATGACCCACCGGCCAGGCGATCTCAGCGGCGGTCAGCAACAGCGAGTCGCGGTTGCGCGGGCGATCGCGCTGGACCCGCCGTTGATCGTCGCCGACGAGCCGACCGCACACCTCGACTTCATTCAGGTCGAGGAGGTGCTGCGGTTGATCCGCGAGCTCGCGTCCGGGGACCGGATGGTCGTCGTCGCGACCCACGACAGCCGGATTCTCCCGCTGGCCGATCGCGTGGTGGAGATCGTGCCGGACTTCGCGGAATCGAATCGGCCGCCCGACGCCGGCTCGGCTGAAGGCGGGCGAGGTGCTGTTCGAAGAGGGCACCATGGGCGACTGCATCTACGTGGTGTCCGAGGGCGAGGTCGAGATCGTGCGCGAGTTGGCCGGGGGCGGTGAGGAATTGCTCTGGGTCGCAGAGCCCGGGGACTACTTCGGCGAGCTCGGCCCGCTGTTCCACATGCCGCGTTCAGCGACGGCGCGGGCGCGCAGCGACGCGACGGTCATCGGTTATACGGTGGCCACGTTCCGGGAACGCCTGGGCGCCGGCGGGATCCGCGACCTGATCCAGCACCGGCCGCTGGACATGGGCGACGAGCCTGCTACTGCGGAACCAGACTGAGCAGGACGTCGGGGCCGATGGGTTCGATCCCGTCGAACCGCCAGCGTTGTGCGTGGGCGATGGACAACACGCCGACATCGTCGATCGCAGTTATCGGACCGCCCAACAGGATTGGCGCGACGTAGGCCAGAATTCGGTCGATCACCCCCGCCCTGAGGAACGCACCGGCGAGCGTCGGTCCACCCTCGAGGAGGATGTCGGTGCGGTCCGACAACGACTTGATCACCTCGTGCGGATCCCTGGTACGGATCACCATCGTGCGGGTGTCATCATTCAGCACGTTGGCGTCGGACGAGATTTCGCGCTCCCCCACCACCACGCGCAGCGGCTGCCGGTCGGCGAGGCTGCCGTCGGGAAGCCTCGCCGTCAGCTTCGGGTCGTCGATGAAAACGGTTCCGGTGCCGACGATGATCGCATCGCATGCCCCGCGACGCCGATGCACGTCGGCGCGGGCGGCCGCACTGGTGATCCACTGACTGCTGCCGTCGGCCGCCGCGCTGCGACCGTCGACACTTGTGGCGAATTTCCATGTGACATGCGGGAGCCCGGTGCGCTGCTTGTGCAACCACTCGCGCAGGGTGCCGCCGGCGACCTCGTCGGCCAGCACGCCCGCGATCACCTCCACACCCGACTCGGAGAGCCGGGCCGCTCCGCCCGCGGCGGCCGCATTGGGGTCGTTCACGGCGTGCACAACCACCGAAATACCAGCGGCGACAAGGGCATCGACGCACGGCGGCGTTCGACCGTGATGGTTGCACGGCTCGAGGGTCACCACGGCCGTGCCGCCCGCGGCGCGAGTACCCGCCCGCCTCAGCGCCACCACTTCAGCATGCGCGCCGCCGGTCGGCTCGGTGGCACCGACGCCGACGGTCTGGCCGTCGCGATCCAGGATGACTGCGCCGACAGGCGGATTGGGATAGGTGCCGCCCTTGACCGCTTCGGCCTGCTCGACGGCCAGCCGCATCGCGGCGTCGAAGCTCATAGGAGCAGGTGTTTGGATGCGGCGGCGGCCCGCCTGCGCAGCGCCTCGACGGCGGCCGCCGGGTCCTCAGCGCTGTAGACGGCGGAACCCGCGACGAAGCAGTCCACACCCGCTTCTGCGGCGTCCTCGATCGTTTCGGCGTTGATGCCACCGTCGATCTCGACGAGGATCGTCAGCTCGCCCGCGTCCACCAGCCTGCGTGCGATGGCGACCTTGGGCAGCACTTCGGGGATGAACTTCTGGCCGCCGAAGCCCGGCTCCACGGACATGATCAGCAACGTGTCGAACTCCGGCAGGATCTCGAGGTATGGCTCCAGCGGAGTGCCCGGTTTGACCGAGATGCCGGCCTTGGCGCCCGCGGCGCGGATGTCGCGGGCGACGCCGACGGGGTTGTCGGTCGCCTCGGCGTGGATCGTGACGTTGTAGGCGCCGGCCTCCGCGTAGGGCGGCGCCCACCGGTCCGGGTCGTCGATCATCAGATGGCAATCCATCGGGATGTCGGTCGTCGGGAGCAGGCTTTCCACGACCGGAAGTCCCAGCGTCAGATTCGGCACGAAGTGGTTGTCCATCACGTCGACGTGCACCCAGTCGGCGCCGTGCACGGCCGCCACCTCGTCCGCCAACCGGGAGAAGTCGGCGGCCAGAATCGACGGCGCAATCATGGGTCGTGACATGGGCTCACCCTACTTCCAGCGCCGCGGAAAACATCGCGTCGGTGCCGTGCCGGTGCGGCCAGAGCTGCACGTAGGGGCCATCGCCCAGATCATCGACTCCCGCGAACAGCGGTCGGGTGTCCAGCGCCGTCACCGGCTGGCGACGCAGCGCGTCGGCCACCACCCCGACGGTCTCGGACAGATGCGGTGAACACGTCGCATAGAGCACCACACCACCGGGCCGGGTCAGCTTGATGGCCGCCGCCAGCAGCTCGCGCTGCAGCCGCGCCAAGGCGGGCACGTCTGCGGGCTGGCGCCGCCAGCGCGCCTCGGGCCGTCGGCGCAGCGCACCGAGACCGGTGCACGGCGCGTCCACCAGCACGCGGTCGAATCCCGGCTCGAGCCCGGAATCGCGGCCGTCGACCCGCACCACGTCGACGGGCAGCCCACGGGTGTTCTGCTCGACGAACTCGGCACGCCGCGCATTGGGCTCGATCGCGGTGACCCGGGCGCCCGCCTGCACACCGATGGCCGCCAACAGCGCGGTCTTGCCCCCCGGCCCCGCACACAAGTCCAGCCAGCGACCGCCGTCGTCGTCGACGGGCGCGAGCGTCAGGGCCCTGGCGACCAGCTGGCTGCCCTCGTCTTGAACGAGCGCCTCGCCGTGGCGGACGGCGTCCAGCCGACCGGGGTCTCCGCCTGGGAGGTAGACCGCATACGGCGAGTAACGGCCGACGGTCCCGTCGACGGTCTGCGCCAACGCATCGGCGCTCAGCACTGTCGGGCGGGCGGCGAGATGAACCAGTGGACGGTCGTTGTCCGCCGTCAGCAGCGCGTCCAGCTCGCCCGCCCTGGCACCGAGCGCATCCGCGAACGCCTGGCCGACCCAGCGTGGATGGGCGTGCACGAACGCCATGTGTCCGATCGGGTCCGAAGCGGCGGACGGGGCCAGCTCGTCTATCCACGACTGCGGGTCGCGCGTGGAAATGGTACGCAGCACGCCGTTGACGAAACCGGCTCGTGCCGAATCGAATTCGATTGCCGCCTGCTCGACGGTGGTGGACACCGCGGCGTGCGCGTCGACGCGCATTCGGAGCAGCTGATAGGTCCCCATTCTGAGCAGGTCGAGCAGCACCGGGCTGATGCGTTCCGGCGGCCGCCCGGCGGCATCGGCGATGACGGCGTCGAGCAGTCCGAGCGCCCGGCACGTGCCGTAGGCGAGTTCGGTGGCGAAGGCGGCGTCGCGGCCACTGATACCGCGTTCGCGGAGCAGCGATGGCAGCACGAGGTTGGCGTAGGCGTCGTTCTCCGAAACGGCCCGTAGCACGTCGAACGCTGCCTGGCGGGCCGGGTCGAGCGGCTTACGGCGAGGCCTTCGAGGTTTCGTCATGTCGCCGTTGCGGTTTCATCGAGTCGGGCACCGCGCGCCCACGCCGCCGCATCCATCTGTTTCTTACCGGGCGGCTGAACCGTGCCCAGCAGCACCGGTTGCGACGCAGTTCCGACCCGTACACCGCCGCGGTCCGCCCGAATTGCCCCTGGCGGCAGCGGGTCTGGAGCCGCATCATCGACCGTCACCGGGCCGATTTTGATCCTCAGGTCGCCGACGAGGGTCCACGCCCCGGGATTCGGCGTGACCGCGCGTATTCGTCGCTCGACGACATGGGCGGGCAGATCCCACCGCACCCGGGCATCGTCGACCGTGACCTTCGGTGCGACGGTGATCCCTTCGGATGGTTGCGGTACCGGCGACAACGATCCGTCAGCGATGCCGTCAAGCGTCGTCTCCAGTAGCGCGGCACCCGAGATCGACAGTCGGTCCAGGAGACTCGCCGCAGTATCGGTCGGCCGGACCGTCTCGGTGACGACGCCGTAGACAGGCCCGGAATCCAACGCGGGTTCGATCCGGAACGTGGTGGCTCCTGTCACCGCGTCGCCTGCCGCGATCGCCGCCTGCACCGGTGCCGCACCACGCCAGGCAGGCAGCAGTGAGAAGTGCAGATTGATCCAACCGTGTTCGGGCACGGCGAGCAGACCGTCGCGGAGCAACGCCCCGTACGCCACCACCGCGCATGCGTCGGGCGCCAATTCCGCCAACTCCGCGACGAATTCGTCTGAGTTGGGCCGGTCTGGCCGCAGCACCGTGATGCCGCGCTCGAGTGCCAGCTGCGCGACCGGCGACGGCGACGGCTTGGCCCGGCGGCCTGCGGCGGCATCGGGCCGGGTGAGCACCGCGACCACGTCGTGGCGCGCAGAGTCGATGAGCCTGCGCAGTGACGGAAGGGCGGGCTCGGGAGTGCCGGCGAAGAGGATTCGCATGTTTTACCGCGGTGTCTGGTAATACTCGCGCTCGGACACACCGCTCAACGGTGCGACGAACATCCACGGCATGGTGCTCATCAACCGGTTCAGGGTGGCGACCGCATCGTTGTAATACTGCCGGGCAAAGGCAAGCTTGTTCTCAGTGTCGGCAAGATTGTCCTGCAGGTTCAGGAAGTTGTTCGACGAGTTCAGCTGCGGGTAGCTCTCGCGCAGCGCCAGCACCGGCACCAGCGCGGAGTCGAGCTCTTTGTCGGCTGCGCTGCGCTCGGCAACGGACTTCCCGGAGGTGGCCGTCGTCAGCGCCGCCCTTGCATCGGTGACGTGGTCGAGAATGCCTTTTTCGTGCGCGGCGAACGTCTGCACCGTGTGAACAAGGCTTGGGATCAGTGCTGCGCGCCGCGTCAGCTCCACGTCGATTCCTGAAAGCGCTTCGGCGACGCGGATGTCGGCGCTGCGAATCTTGTTGTAGCCCACCACGAAACCGACCAGCACCAGTACCGCCAGTAGCAAGACGATGATCAGCAGCGGTGTCACCATGAACCTCCTCCTCCTCCGCCACCGCCACCGCCGCCACCGCCTCCGCCACCACTGCTGCTGCCACCACCGCTGCTGCCGCCGGACGACGACGAGGACTGCGATGCCGTGTAGGCGCCGATGGACGACGAAAGTGCCGAATCGAAACTGTCGAAGTTCGCTCCGCCGGATCCGCCCGAGAAGCCCCAACCCGACGACGAGGACGTCGATGACGAGTTATACCAATCCGGTTGAGGTGCAACCGAACCCGTTGTCGTCTCGTACTTCTTGGCCCACAGCGCCGCCGCTCCCGCTGCGACCGCGAACGGCACGTACGCGGTGTAGAGGTCCTTGCGTGCGGAGAAGTCGAACCTCGACTCGGCCGAGTCGGTGGCCAGCATCCGGTGGAACCCTCCGGCGGCAGACCACAGTTCGCGTCCGGCATCGGTGCGACGGGTGCCTACGCCGGCTACCCACGACCGCGCAGTGAACAGGAAGAAGGCGGCGAACGGCAGGCCCACCGCGGTGAACGGGATGCCGAACCACAGCAGGAAGCAGCAGGCCGCGATCAACATCGCGGCCACATTGGCCGCCCGTACCCACAGCTCCTTTTTGTGCTTGACCATCAGGCCCCCGTCGAAAGCCCACCTCTGCACGGCCGTGGCGATGTCGGTCTTCGCCTTGTTCAGCTTCTCGCCGGACTTCACGGATTTCTTCGCCTCGAACTCTTCGCCCGGCTTGGTCACCTTGAGCACGGTGCCGACCTTGCGGCTGACGGGATCGAGGCGCTCCCAATCGATCTGCTTGGCAAGGCCGCGGATTCGCCAGTGCTCGTCGTTGACCTGTCGAAGGTCGATCAGCTTGCGCTCGGCCAGATAGAACAGGGTCGCGGTGAGGGCGCTCTTGGGGACGGCTTCGGTGCGGATGTACTCGGTCTGCACCGGCCCGAGGCCGGCCGGCGGCGCATATTGGAGCGGGAATCCCGGCGACGGCTCAACCGTCGTGCGGTACCAGAGAAAACCGCCGAGGGCGAAACCCACCGCGAGCGCCAGGATCGACGCCGCCTCCCCCAACGACGAGCCGAGGATCCGATCCCAGGTGTAGGGCCACAGCAACACATCCCGGTCCGGAGTTGGCACATCGACCCCGGCGCGCAGCGTCACCGGGGTACGGGATCCCAGATACGAGGTCGAGAGCGTGACCTTGTTGCCGGTGACGGTGAGGTTCTGACACGGTGCACCGACCCCGAAACCCACCGAACATTGCGCGCCGGTGACGTCGCTCGGCAGCGTCACGGTGATATCGACCCGCTGCATCCGGTTGTTCCATGAGCCGGCCACGACATTCCAGAAGAACACCGACTGCGCGGCGGAGTCCTCGCCGGTGGATGTGGCGAATTTCTTGTCGGCGCCGGTATCGCCCTTGTCGAGCACGTCGGCCACCGTGTAGCGGATCTCGAAGACGTGCGTGCCGAAACTGAGGTACTCGTCCGGGTCGCCGATCTTGACCACCCGGAACCGTTTCCCGTCCTGCCACAGCATCTGATACGGCGCGGCCACACCGTCGATCCGCACCGAGTGGATATCGGGCACCTGTCGCACGTAGGCGTCGTTCGGATTGCCGGTGTCCCAGAACTGGAACAGTCCGTGCCGCCCGCCGGGGAAGTCGGCGGTAATGGTCTCAACGGCATCCATGCCGCCATCGGCGTTGACGCGGAAGTCGGCCTTGAAATTGCTGAAAGTCACCGGGTCGTCGGCGGCCAGCTCCTGATTGTCGCCGCCTTTGAAGACAAGCGGCCACAGGAGCCCGAACATGATGAGCACCAACGGGATCGACCACCCGACTACCCGCCGCATGCCACCTCCCGTCAAGCTTCGGAGCCGCCTGGCCGGCGACATTCAGCCCCTGGGGTGCCGAAGTCTCGCATTACCCTATGTGCAAGGGGTCGATTTGCACCCGAACGGGCTGCTGATCGTGGCGGGCGCTGAGCACCCCGGTGGCCCGCCGTAGCGCTGCGGCCAGCTCGAGGCCGTCGGAGCGCGGCACCCGCACCAGCATCCGCTTGACCGGGCCTGCGGCTGGGGTGCCGGGGGGCCTGCGGGCACCGGTGGGCAGGTCGACGGGGCCGAGAAGGTCCGCGGAGCCGGGCAGTTGCGCGGTCTGCAGCAATGCGGTGACGGCCTCAGGAGCGCCGTCGACAGCGGCCATGTGCACAGCAGGCGGCAGGCCGACCTCGTCGCGTGCATCAAGCTCCGCCTCGGCGTGCCCGACCGGGTCCCAGCGGACCAGCGCCTGGACGGTCGACACCGTCGATTCGGCGACAGCGGCGACCACTCCGCCGTCGGCACCGCAGCGAACCAGGGTTGACGCCGCCATCCAGCGGCGCAGCGTGTCCTCGGCCGCGCGCAGATCCTGACGGCCGAGCAGCGCCCACGCGTCGAGGAGTAGCGCCGCACCGTATCCGCCCGTCGCCACCGGCTCGGCACCCGGGGTGGCGACGACGACGGCGGCGTCGCCGGGCACCGTCGAGATCACGGTGTCGCCGCCGGAGGTGATCACCGTGGTGCTGGGAAACGCCCTGCCGAGTTCTTCGGCCGTGCGGCGGGCGCCGACAACCACCGCGCGGACGGCGTCGGACCCGCATCGAGCACACCGCAGCGCGGTTTCGTCGCGGCCGCACCAGCGGCATACCGCACCCGCGGCATCCCTGTCGGGCAGCGACATCGGGCCGGTGCAATGCCTGCAGCGGGCGATCGCGCGACAACGGCCGCAGGCCAACGCGGGGACGTATCCCCTTCGCGGCACCTGGACAAGAACGGGACGCCCGGCGTCGAGCGCCGACCGCGCGGCCTGCAGGGCCATCGACGGCAGCCGGGCGCTGTGTGCGGCGGGGTCGCGCTCGTGGGTGTATTCACTGTCTTCCAGCGCGATCACTCGCGGTGCCCGGGACCGCACGACCGGCCTGGCCGCCACCAGGTCGTGCGCCCACCGGCTGCGCACCATGGCCTGCGTCTCTGCGGTGCGGGAGTAGCCGCCGATCATTGCGGCACAACGTAATTGGTGGGCGCGAAGCATTCCGACCTCGCGGGCGTGCGGGTACGGCGCCCGAGGCTCGGATAGGGAGTCGTCGCCGTCGTCCCACACCAGCACCAGACCGAGATCGGCGACCGGAGCGAATACCGCGCTGCGCGTTCCGATGACCAGCCGGGCCGAACCACGGAGCACCGACAGCCATCGCCGGTACCGCTGCGCTGGGCCGAGCCCCGCCGAAAGCGCGACCACCCCGGCTTCGTCGACGAACCGGACGGCGGCGTCGTGAAGCGAGTCGACGTCGCGCTGATCGGGCACGATCGCCAGCACCCCGCGTCCAGCCTCGACGGTGGCCGCCGCAACCTCGGCCAGCCGATCGGCCCACTGTTCGCCCGGCAGGGCCTGCCAGGCCGCCCTGGCGGCGCGGCCCTCCCGGATGGCAGCGAAAAACTGTTCGCTCCTTCCGTATTCGGCCCACCGCTCCGTATCGACGGGGGCGACCATCAGCGGTGCGGGTACGGCCGCCGTTTCCTTTTCGACGTTGGCGTGCCGCGGCGGAATCGCCAGCCGGAGCACGTCGGCCCTGGTGCCTGCGTAGCGCGCCGCGACAGCATCGACAAGGCGGCGCACGTCGGGCGTGAGCACCCGTTCGGCGGACACCACCCGATCCAGGAATCCCAGTTTGCCAACATGATCTGTCTCCGAGCGTCTTTCGAGGATGAACGCGTCGACCAGGCGACCGTGGAACCGCACCCGGACGCGCACACCGGGCTGCGCGTCGTCCGATTGCTCGGCGCTGACGAGGTAATCGAAATCGCGATCCAGGTGCGGCACCGACAGCATTGGCAGCACCCGGGCGATCGGCTCGTGCTCCGCCGCGGTCTTGCTCACCCCTACCGTCTAGCAGACGGATCGGACGTCCGGCCGAAAAAGAAGCCTGCGGTGATCCCCACCAGCGATGTCGCGTACACCCACCAGATCGGCACCGCGAGCGTCTCGGACCCCAGAACGAACTTGTCGATGCCGATCATGGCGTCCGAAACCGCGAAACACAGCGCACCCAGCGCCGTCCACGGCGTCGGCAGGCGGGCCAGCAGCGCCGCGCACACCATCGCGCCGAGCACCGCGATGTAGACGGTCACCGCAATGGTCATGCCTTCGGCGACCAGTTTGGGCCAGAACCAGATGAGCAGCGCGACGCACGCGGCCAGCACCAACGCGGCAGCGGTCAGCCGCGGCGCCGACGACGAACAAAGCGGCAGCAGCGCGGCCAGGAAGCACAGATGGGCGACGAGAAACGCGGCGAGCCCCAGCACGAACGACGGCTCCCACCACGGCATGGCGAGCAGAAAGTCCCCTGCCGCGGACCCGACGAGTGCGCCGATCAGCCAGCGCCGTTCGCGCCGGACCGGGTGGGTGGCCGCGGCGGCGGCCAGCAGCACGGCGGGTGCGGCCTTGACTGCGGGCTGCAACGAGAACTGGCCGGCCAGCTCGGCACCCGACGGCAGCCGAAGAGCGGTGAAGATCGAGGAAGGCGCCGTAGCAGACGGCGACGGCCACGGCCGCCAACCACAGCGCCCTGGTCAACCGCTGCGGGTTGGTGACCGACGAGAAGCCGGCATGGCCGGCATCGGTGGACGCCATTCTGCTGAAGGTACACAGACCTCGGAGTATCCACATCGACTCGGGCGTTGCATGGTCAATGGGTGACGCAGAATTCCGTGGACATCGTGCACGCGTTCTGGGATGCCGTCTGGAACGCCCACGATCCCGCCGCCGCCGACCGGTTCGTCACCGACGATTTCGTCATCGTCACCGGCGGAGAGACCATTTCCGGGCGTGAAAATTTCAAGACCTGGATCGCAGACTTCCTCGCGAAGCTGACCGACCTGCACCTCGAGGTCGTCGAATCGTTCCAGAGCGCCGACGGCAGTCGGGTGACGTCGCGGTGGATACTGACAGGGAAGAACAACGGGCTGCTCGGTACGGAACCCGACCAGCGCGACATCGCAATGACGGGCACCGCGGTCTGGGCCGTGCGCGAGGACGGCAAGCTCTTGACGAATTGGGTGGAGCGGGCATCGTGGGAGCTATCGCAGCGGCTTAGGCTCTAAGCGCTCGCACGGACGGAGGCCCGATGGCAGTGCCCGATCACGAGACCGTCATCGTCGGTGCAGGATTCTCCGGCATCGGTACCGCAATCCTGCTGGACAAGGCGGGCATGGGTGACTACCTACTGATCGAGGCGGCCGACGGGTGCGGCGGCACATGGCATTGGAACACCTATCCCGGTATCGCCGTTGACATTCCGTCCTACTCCTACCAGTTCTCCTTCGAACAGAGTCCCGACTGGACGCGCACGTACGCACGCGGTCGCGAGCTGAAGGCGTACGCCGAGCACTGCGTCGAGAAGTACGGCCTGAGGAGCAGGATCCGGTTCAACACCAGGGTCCTGCACGTGGTGTTCGATGAGGACGCCGACCTGTGGCGCATCGAAACCGACTCCGGTGACGCCGTCACCGCGCGGTATCTGATCAACGCGGGCGGAGTGCTGACCACTCCGCAACTGCCCGACATCGACGGCGTCGATTCGTTCGCGGGCGTGACCATGCACACGGCCCGCTGGGACCACAGCCAGGATCTCGCGGGCAAGCGGGTTGCCATCATCGGCACCGGGGCGTCGGCCGTCCAGGTCATTCCCGAGATCGCGCCAATCGTCGAGCACCTCACCGTCTTTCAGCGCACGCCGATCTGGTGTTTCCCGAAGGCGGACGTGCCGTTGTCCCCCGCCGCTCGGCGCGCAATGCGGCTTCCCGGCGGCAAGGTGGCGCAACGCCTGCTCAGTCAGGCGTACGTCGAGCTGACGTTTCCGCTTGCCGCGCAATACTTCACGGTCAACCCGATGGCCAAGCGCGCACCGAAACTGGGCAAGGCCTATCTCCGCAAGCAGGTGAAGGACCCCGATGTGCGGGACAAGCTGACGCCGCGGTACGCGGTGGGATGCAAGCGCCCCGGCTTCCACAACACGTACCTGTCGACGTTCAACCGCGACAATGTCAGCCTGGTCACCGAGCCGATCGACAAGATCGCCGGCTCGGGCGTCGCCACCGCCGATGGCGAGTCCCACGACGTCGACGTCCTGATTCTGGCGACGGGTTTCAAGGTGTTGGACCCCGACGGCGTGCTCACCTATTCGGTCACCGGCCCGCGCGGTAAGACGCTGACCCAGTACTGGGACGACCACCGGCTGCAGGCCTACGAAGGCGTCAGCATCCCGGGGTTCCCGAACTTCTTCACCGTGTTCGGGCCGTACGGCTACGTCGGCTCGTCGTATTTCGCGCTCATCGAGTCGCAGAGCCACCACATCGTGCGCTGCCTCAAACACGCGAACGGCCGCGGCGCCACCAGGGTGGAGGTGACGCAGGAGGCCAACGACCGCTACTTCGCGGAGATGATGCGCAAGCGCCACCGCCAGATCTTCTGGCAGGACAGCTGCTCACTGGCCAACAGCTACTACTTCGACAAGAACGGCGACGTGCCGCTGCGGCCTGCGACCACGATGGAGGCGTACTGGCGCAGCCGCCGCTTCCCGTTGGCCGACTACCAGTTCGCCTAGATAGCTAGACCGAAGCCTTCAGCTCGTCGACCTTGTTGAGCTGCTCCCACGGCAGCTCCACGTCCGTGCGGCCGAAGTGGCCGTAGGCGGCGGTCTGCGCGTAGATCGGACGAAGCAAGTCCAGATCGCGGACGATTGCGCCGGGCCGCAGGTCGAATACCGATGTGATGGCCTTCTCGATCCGGGCGGGGTCCACGGTCTCGGTGCCGAACGTCTCGACGAACAGCCCGACCGGGGCGGCCTTGCCGATGGCGTAGGCCACCTGCACCTCGATCCGCTCGGCCAGGCCTGCTGCGACGACGTTCTTTGCCACCCAGCGCATCGCGTATGCCGCGGAACGGTCCACCTTGGACGGATCCTTGCCGGAGAACGCCCCGCCGCCGTGGCGGGCCCAGCCTCCGTAGGTGTCCACGATGATCTTGCGGCCGGTCAGCCCGGCATCGCCCATCGGGCCGCCGAGCACGAACTTTCCGGTCGGGTTGACCAGCAGGCGGTAGTCCGAGGTGTCCATGGAGTCGTGCTTCAGGTCATCGAGGACGGTGTTGACGACCTTCTCGCGGATATCCGGGGTGAGCGTCGCCTCCAGGTCGATGCCGTCGGCATGCTGGGTGGACAGCACGACGGTGTCCAACCGGACCGGGGTGTGGCCGTCGTACTGCACCGTGACCTGGGTCTTGCCGTCGGGGCGCAGGTAGTCGAGCACGCCACTCTTGCGGACCTCGGTCAGCCTCCGCGAGAGCCGGTGTGCCAGCGCGATCGGCAGCGGCATCAGCTCGGGGGTGTCCTTGATGGCGTAGCCGAACATCAGGCCCTGGTCGCCCGCGCCCTGCAGGTCGAGGGGGTCGCCGGCGCCCTCGACGCGGGTCTCGTGGGCGGTGTCGACGCCCTGCGCGATGTCGGGCGACTGCGCGCCGATGCCGATGTTGACGCCACAGGTGCTGCCGTCGAAGCCTTTGTCCGACGAGTCATAGCCGATATCGAGGATGCGAGCACGCACGGTGTTGGTGATTTCGGCGAACGCCTCCTTCGCAGAAGTCGTGACCTCGCCGACGACATGCACCTGGCCGGTGGTGACCAGCGTCTCGACCGCGACCCGCGACTTCGGATCGTCGGCAAGCAGCGCGTCGAGCACCGAGTCGCTGATCGCGTCGCAGATCTTGTCGGGGTGCCCTTCGGTCACCGACTCACTGGTGAACAGCCGACCTTCGCTCACGGTTCATTCCTCTCGCTACAGCTCTCTCAAAGAAAGTTAGATAGTCAAATTATAACGTTGTCCCATGTCGCCGCCGTTGCGGCTCCACTCGTTGCACCCAAACGTGCGGCCCTGTCGTGCGCAACCCTTACGCGCATGGCGGATATGTACGTTCAGTCACCCGCCGCTGTTGTGCAGGAACGCCACGATCGCGTCCACGATACGGCTGGCCATCAGAGTTTTCGAACCGTGCTCCATCGCGACCTCGGTGCCATCGGATGCGAGCAGCCATCCGTCGTTGCTGTCCACCTCGAATGCACGGTTCTCGCCGACGGCGTTGACGACAAGCAAGTCGCAGCCCTTGCGCGCGAGCTTGGAACGGGCGTGAAACAGCACGTCGCCGTTCGCGTCGCCGGTCTCTGCGGCGAAGCCGACGATCGCACGCATGTTGGGCAGCTGCCCGTCGGTGCGCGCCCGCACCGTCCCCGCCAGCACGTCGTCCGTTCGGGTGAGCTCGATCGCGGTCGGCTCCGAGGCGCCCTTCTTGATCTTGTTGGTCTCCACGTGCACGGGCCGAAAGTCGGCGACCGCCGCGGCCATCACGAGCACGTGAGCCTCGGGTGCGTGCTTGGACACCGCGTCCCGCAACTGGGCCGCCGAACCGATGTGAACCACGTCGACGCCCGCCGGATCGGCGAGCCCGGCGGTGTTGCCTGCGATCAGCGTCACATCGGCGCCGCGCTGGGCGGCGACGCGTGCCACCGCGTAACCCTGCTTGCCCGACGACCGGTTGCCGATGAAACGCACCGGGTCAAGCGGTTCGCGGGTGCCGCCCGCCGAGACGAGCACCTTGACCCCGGCAAGGTCGTACGGCAGCGCGTCAGCGCGCTCGAGGAGCAGGTGGGCGAACGTGGTGATCTCTTCGGCCTCCGGCAGCCGTCCGGCGCCGCTGTCGGCACCGGTGAGCCGGCCCGACGCCGGCTCGAGGACGACTGCGCCGCGCCGACGCAACGTGTTCACGTTGTCGACGGTGGCGGGGTGAAACCACATCTCGGTGTGCATCGCGGGCGCAAAGAGCACCGGACACCTGGCGGTCAACAGCGTGGCGGTCAACAGGTCGTCGGCACGGCCTGCGACGGCGCGGGCGAGTAGGTCCGCGGTAGCCGGCGCGACGATGACGAGGTCGGCTTCCTGCCCGATGCGGACGTGCGGCACCTCGTGGACGTCATCCCAAACGCCGGTGTGGACAGGATGGCCGGAGAGCGCCTCGAACGTGGCAGCGCCGACGAAGCGCAGTGCGGACTCGGTGGGAACGACGCGGACCAGATGGCCTGCTTCGGTGAGCTGGCGGACCACCGTGCATGCCTTGTATGCGGCGATGCCTCCGGATACGCCGACGATGATCCGCTTGCGCTCCATGAGCGCGGAGGCCTAGCCCTCGCCCTCGGTGTGCTCGAGCAGATCGCCGTGGATCTCGCGCAGCGCGATCGACAGCGGCTTCTCCTGCAGGCCAGGCTCGACCAGCGGGCCGACGTACTCGAGGATTCCGTCGCCGAGCTGGTTGTAGTAGTCGTTGATCTGGCGCGCGCGCTTGGCGGCGTAGATCACCAGCGCGTACTTGCTGGACGCGCGGTCGAGCAGGTCGTCGATGGGCGGGTTGGTAATGCCCAGCGGTGTGTCGTAGCCACCGTGGGGCGACTTCAGGTCCTCGACGGCGGCCAGCGGCGCGTCGGCGTGCGGGGTGCTCACGAAAAAATCTCCTGGCGTTTCGATGAATGCTCGAGTGGCTTGCGGGCCGCGTCGCGCCGTGCCCGGCGCTTGGCTTATCTGAGGGCCACCAGCAAGGATACCAATTCAGCGCAGGCAGACTCCAATTGACTGTTCACCACGACGCGGTCGAAGTCGTCTTTGGCGGCCAATTCGGCTCGAGCCGTGGCCAGCCTGCGTTCCATCACCTCTGGCGTTTCGGTGCCGCGGCCGGTCAGCCGGCTTTCCAGGGCGTCCCAGCTGGGCGGTGCCACAAACACCGAGAGCGCTTCCGGCATTGCCTGCTTGACGGCCCGCGCGCCGGCCAGATCGACTTCGATGAGCACGGGATGGCCGGCGGTAGTGGCATCGCGGATGGGTTGTGCGGGCGTCCCCGATCGGTGCAGCCCGCCATGGATCTCGGCCCACTCGAGCAGTGCGCCGTCATCGATCAACGCCTGAAACTGTTCGGCCGAGATGAACGAGTAGTCGACGCCGTCGACCTCACCGGGGCGTGGTGCCCTGTGGTCACGGAAACGCTGAAGTGCAGGTCGGGAATTCGCTCGCGCAAGCAACGCACGATCGTCGACTTCCCGACGGCAGACGGGCCGGACAGCACCACGACCGGAGCCTTGGGGTTGTCCGGCCCTCCGCCTTCGCTCATTGACCCGCTACTGGTCGAACTTCTCCAGCAGGGCCTTGCGCTGGCGATCGCCGAGACCGCGCAGACGGCGGGTCGGGGCGATCTCGAGCTCGGTCATGATTTCCTGCGCCTTGACCTTGCCGACCTTGGGCAGGGCCTCCAGGAGCGCAGAAACCTTCATCTTGCCGAAGACCTCGTTGGTCTCGGCATCCTTCAGCACCTGCTTGAGGTTGGTGCCGCCGCGCTTGAGCCGATCTTTGAGTTCGGCACGTGCTCGACGTGCGGCAGCAGCCTTCTCCAACGCTGCCGCGCGCTGTTCGTCGGTCAACTGGGGAAGGGCCACGGGTTCCTCCGTCTCGTCACCATCATTGTTTTGTCTTGACTGGTCACAACACCAGCCAGCAGCGACGACCGTACCCACGCATCCTGACGAAAGCTAACCCCACCCCCTGGTTTGACCATCAAAAGCCCAGGATGCTCGCTGCTGCCGGCACCGGCCGACGAAACGGGTGGGAACACTGTGATTTACGGGATTTGCGCAGAAACGCCTGCTCACAGGATGTTTTACGGCGGAATTTGCGGTTTCGGCGGGCAGTAGGACGGCCGGCCGGGCGACGCGGCGTGTCTGTGAACGTTCAAAAAAAGAAAATTTTGCCTGGTCACCGTGTTTCGGGCGTGTCGTGACGGGTTTTCGCCGATCCGCCAGCTGCACCGAGCAGCGACAACGACATTGCGTAGTAGGCAATTTCACCGGACGAATCGAGGCACAGGCGTCTCCCCCACCCCGCGGGGGCCTGGCGCTGCTGGCACTCGTCGGTGTTCGGCGGAAGCGCCCGCGACCGCACTGAACATCGACTGTCTTAACCACGTTGGGCGCATACGGTTTTCATAGCGTTACCCGTTGCACAGCTCACGATTACGCGCAGCACAGTGCCGACCCAACTCGTCTCCATAACGTCGCGTCAGTGAGGCGAACAACCGCCCACATACGAGATTGGAGCTGATTGATGACCTTCACAAGGGCGATATACGCGTCAACTCTCGCGGCGGGTATCGGACTCGCGGGCTTGGTCGGCGTCGGAGTCGGGACCGCGTCGGCAGACCCATGGGGGGCGCCTTGTAACGCGCCCGGCGCGCAGCGATGCGACGATCATCACGACGATGGGAACCGCGATCGCGGCGGACCGGCTCCTGTGGACTGGCAGCACCGGGGCATCGACCAGGGTCGCGGTGATCACCAGCCGTTCAATTGGAACGGCCAGCAGGTGACGCCGATGCCTGCCGGTAACGGACCGGGATGGGGTTTCTGGTTCGGCGGCAACTGGATTCCGCTGTAACGGAGTCCGAGGGCGGCGGTCATGCCAGGTACGCCACCGCGTCGCGGATCTTTTCGGCCGCCGCCCGCAGCGACGAGACATCGGGACCGGCGCGCAGGATCTCGCGCGACACCGCAGGCAGCAGCTGGCCGGGCCGTGCGCCACCGAAGTCGCGCAGGTCCTCTGCGCGCCCACCTTGCGCGCCGACACCGGGGACGAGGACCGGGCCGCCGAGCCGACTCACATCGGGCGGCGACGAAAGCGTCGCCCCGACAACGACACCCACCGACCCCGGCTCGCCCGACGCGGCGTTGAGCGCTGCCGCCGCGTCCACGATCGACTGCGCCACCGACCGTCCTTCGGTATGGGCCCGCTGCACGCTCGCACCCTCGGGGTTGGAAGTCGCGGCCAGCACGAAGACACCTCTACCGTTCGACGCGGCAAGGTCGAATAACGGGTCGAGCGAACCGAATCCAAGATAGGGCGACGCAGTGACCGCGTCGGCGGCGAGCGGCGAGTGTCCGACCCATGCCTGCGCATACGCGGCCATCGTCGAACCGATGTCGCCGCGCTTGGCGTCGGCGAGCACGAGCACACCCTCGGCGCGCAGCGCGGCGATCGTGCGCTCCAACACCGCGAAGCCTGCCGAGCCGTGCGATTCGAAGAAGGCCACCTGCGGTTTGACGATCGCGAAACCAGAGAAAGCGGCAACGCACGCGTCGCTGAACCTGTCGAGGCCATCGCTGTCGACGGTCAGACCCCACGAGCGAAGAAGTTCGGGATGCGGATCGATACCCGGGCAGAGCGGCCCCCTGGCCGCTACGGCGTCGGCCAGTCGGTCGCCGAACCCGCCCACCGCTAGCGCTCCAGCGCGCTGTGCAGCTCTTGCAGCGACATCACACCGATGTCGCCGCGGATGGCCGCCTCGATGCCCTGCACGGCCGCGGAAGCGCCCTGCACCGTGGTGACGCACGGGATGTTCATCGCCACGGCGGCCGAACGGATCTCGTAACCGTCGATGCGCGGACCCGAATTGCCGTAGGGCGTATTGATCACCATGTCGACGTCACCGGCCTTGATGGCGTCGACCGCCGAAACGGCCGGCCTGCCCTCAGCGGGTCCTTCGAAGTGCTTGCGGACCTCGTCGCACGGAATCCCGTTGCGGCGCAGCATCTCCGCGGTTCCGCCGGTCGCCAGCACGCGGAAACCGAGGTCGGCGAGCCGCTTGACCGGGAAGACCAGCGACCGCTTGTCCCGGTTGGCGACCGACACGAAAACAGTGCCCTCTGTCGGCAGCGAACCGTAGGCGGCCGTCTGGCTCTTGGCGAAGGCGCTGCCGAAGTCGTGGTCGATGCCCATCACCTCGCCGGTGGACTT
Organism: uncultured Actinomycetota bacterium; assembly: GCA_963758825.1. Lineage (GTDB taxonomy): Bacteria > Actinomycetota > Actinomycetes > Mycobacteriales > Mycobacteriaceae > Mycobacterium. The sequence goes on from CAVWWV010000004.1 coordinate 343,935, forward strand.
CATCTCCGGGCCGAGAAGCGAGTCGATGTTGGAGCCGTCGGCCTTGCGGAAGCGGTGGAACGGCAGCACCGCCTCCTTGACCGCCACCGGGGCGTTGCGCGGCGTGGTGGCCCCGTCTCCGGTCGCGACGAGCACGCCTTCCTCGCGAAGCTGGGCGATGCTGGTGCCCAAGCATGATTCGCGCGCACGCCTTGGCCAGCGGCACCGCGGTGGCCTTGGACACGAACGGCACGGTCCGGCTGGCCCTCGGGTTGGCCTCCAGCACGTAGAGCACATCGTCCTTGAGCGCGTACTGCACGTTGAGAAGGCCGACGACGCCGATGCCGTGCGCGATGGCCTCGGTGGCCTATGCGCACCGACTCGATATCGCTGCGGCCCAACGTCACCGGCGGCAGCGCACACGCCGAGTCGCCGGAATGGATACCGGCCTCCTCGATGTGCTCCATGATGCCGCCGATGTACACCTCGGTGCCGTCGCACAGCGCGTCGACGTCGATCTCGATGGCGTCCTCGAGGAACCGGTCGACCAGTACGGGGTGCTCCGGTGAGAGTTCGGTCGCCCGGGTGATGTAGCCCTGCAGGGTGTCCTCGTCGTACACGATCTCCATGCCGCGCCCACCCAGCACGTACGACGGCCGGACCAGGACGGGATAACCGATGTCGGCGGCAATCCGGCGGGCCTGCTCGAAACTGGTCGCGGTGCCGAACCGGGGTGCGGGCAGCCCGGCGATATTGAGTACCTCGCCGAAGGCGCCACGGTCCTCGGCGAGGTCGATGGCCTTCGGGCTGGTGCCCACGATCGGCACGCCGGCCTTCTCCAGGCGCTCGGCCAGGCCGAGCGGCGTCTGCCCGCCGAGCTGCACGATGACGCCGGTGACGCCGGGGCCGCCTGCACCGGAAGCCGATTCGGCGTAGAAGACCTCGAGGACGTCCTCGAACGTCAGCGGTTCGAAGTACAACCGGTCAGCGGTGTCGTAGTCGGTCGACACCGTCTCGGGGTTGCAGTTGATCATCACGGTCTCGAACCCGGCATCCGACAGCGTGGTCGCGGCGTGCACGCAGCTGTAGTCGAATTCGATGCCCTGGCCGATCCGGTTCGGGCCCGAGCCGAGGATGAGCACCTTGGGCTTCTCGGTCTGCGGCGCCACCTCGGTCTCTGCGGCGGGGTCCAGCTCGTAGCTGCTGTAGTGGTACGGCGTCTTGGCCTCGAACTCCGCCGCGCACGTGTCGACGGTCTTGTACACCGGATGGATGCCGAGGCGCTGGCGCAGCGCGCGGACACCGACCTCGCCCGCCAGCTCGGGCCGAAGAGCTGCGATCTGGCGGTCCGACAGGCCGCTGTGCTTGCTGCGCCTCAGCAGCGTTCCTCGTCGAGCACGGGGGCGTCGAGCAGTTCGGTGCGCAGCGCCACCAGCCCGTTGATCTGCGCGACGAACCACGGGTCGACGCCGGAGGCTGCGGCCACCTCGTCGACGCGCGCGCCGAGCCGCAATGCCAGCTCCATGTCGTAGAGCCGGCCGTCGGTCGGGGTGCGCAGCCGGTCGAGCAGCTTCTTGCACGCTCACGTCGGGGTCGGGGCCGGTCCAGAATCCGGCGCGACCGGTCTCCAGCGACCGCATCACCTTGCCCGAGCGCCTCGATGAAGTTGCGGCCCAACGACATCGCCTCTCCGACGGACTTCATCGTGGTGGTCAGCGTGGGGTCGGCGCCGGGGAACTTCTCGAACGCGAACCGCGGCGCCTTGACGACGACGTAGTCCAGCGTCGGCTCGAAGCAGGCCGGGGTTTCCTTGGTGATGTCGTTGAGGATCTCGTCGAGGGTGTAGCCGATCGCCAGCTTGGCGGCGATCTTCGCGATCGGGAAGCCGGTCGCCTTGGACGCCAGTGCCGATGACCGCGACACCCGCGGGTTCATCTCGATGACGACCAGCCTGCCGTCTGCTGGGTCGATCGCGAACTGGATGTTGCAGCCGCCGGTGTCGACGCCGACCTCACGCAGCATCGCGATGCCGAGGTCGCGCATCATCTGGTATTCGCGGTCGGTCAGCGTCATGGCCGGTGCGACGGTCACCGAGTCGCCAGTGTGCACGCCCATCGGGTCGAAGTTCTCGATCGAGCAGACCACCACCACGTTGTCATGATGGTCGCGCATGAGCTCGAGCTCGAACTCCTTCCACCCGTAGATGGATTCCTCGATCAGCACGTTGGCGCTCGGCGACGCGGCGAGGCCGTCGCCCGCCATCCGGTCGACGTCTTCGGAGGAGTACGCCATGCCCGAGCCGAGGCCGCCCATCGTGAACGACGGGCGGACCACCACGGGCAGCCCGAGTTCCTGGACGGTCTCGCGGACCTCATCCATGGTGAAACAGACACGGGAGCGCGCGGATTCGCCTCCGACCTTGGAGACGATGTCCTTGAACCTCTGACGGTCCTCACCGCGCTGGATCGCCTCGAAGTCGGCGCCGATCATCTCGACCTCGTAGCGGTCGAGCACGCCGCTCTCGGAGAGAGCGACAGCGGTGTTGAGCGCCGTCTGCCCGCCGAGCGTTGCCAGCAGGGCGTCGATCTTGTTGCCTCGCTCGGCCTGCTGCGCGATGACCCGCTCGACGAACGCCGGGGTGATCGGCTCGATGTAGGTGTTATCGGCGATATTCGGGGTCGGTCATGATCGTCGCCGGGTTGGAATTGACGAGGGTTACCTGGAGCCCCTCGGCGCGCAGTACCCGGCACGCCTGGGTGCCCGAGTAGTCGAACTCGCCGCCTGCCCGATGAGGATCGGCCCGGAGCCGATCACCAGGACGTGGTTGAGGTCAGTCCGTTTCGGCATCTAGCGTTCCCCCGCCATCAGGTCGACGAACTGGTCGAACAGGTATTCGGCGTCGTGCGGCCCGGCCGCCGCCTCAGGGTGGTACTGCACCGAGAACGCCCGCCCGTCAACGAGCCTGATGCCTTCAACCACTCCGTCGTTCGCGCAGGTGTGGCTGACCTCCGCGGTTCCGAACGGGGTGTCGAAGCGCTCACCTGCCTCGCCTTCCAGCGCGAAGCCGTGGTTCTGCGCGGTGACGGCGACCCGTCTGGTGACGTGGTCGATGACCGGCACGTTGATGCCGCGATGCCCGAACACCATCTTGTATGTCGAGCGGCCGAGCGCACGGCCGAGGATCTGGTTGCCGAAGCAGATGCCGAACAACGGGATTCCTGCGCTGAGCACCTCGCGGGTGACGCCGACGATGTGGTCGGCGGTCGCGGGGTCTCCGGGCCCGTTGGACAGGAAGACGCCGTCGGGCTTGAGGTCGGCGATCTCGTCGAAGGTGACCGACGACGGCAGCACGTGGCTGCGGATGCCCCGGCTGGCGAAGTTGCGCGGCGTGTTGGTCTTGATGCCGAGGTCGATCGCAGCGACGGTGAACCGTTGCGGCGCCTTCGGTTTCGACACGTAGGTGGCGTCGGTGCTGACCTGGCCGGCAAGGTCGGCGCCCAGCATCGAGTGCTGGCTGCGGACCCTGTCGAGAAGCTCGTCTGGAGCGGCGCGCCGATGTCGCCGTCATGCGGATGAACACCCCCGCCTTCATCGAACCCAGACTGCGCAGGTGCCGTACCACCGCGCGGGTGTCGATGCCCGCGATCCCGACGACGCCCTGCCTGACGAGTTCGTCCTCCAGCGTTCCCGGTCGCCCGCCAGTTCGACGCCCGCGGCGACGGGTCACGCACGGCATAGCCTGCGACCCAGATCTTGTCGCCGCGACTCTCGGCGTCCTCGTGATTCCATCCGGTGTTGCCGATCTGCGGCGCGGTGGCGATCACGATCTGCCGGTGGTAGCTGGGGTCGGTCAGCGTCTCCTGATACCCCGACATGCCGGTGGAGAACACCGCCTCACCGAGCGTCTGCCCGAGTGCCCCGAACGGTGTGCCGGTGAAAATCCTGCCGTCGTCGAGGACCAGCAGTGCCTTACTACTCATGCCGCCGTCTCCTCCCCGAGCCATTGCGTGTAATCCGCGCGGTTCTCGGCGCGGAAGCCGGTATCGATCTCGGTGCCCGACGGCAGCCGCCACCGGATGGCCAGGATGCCCTGGTGCGTGAGGGCCTTTCCGGCGATGCCGCGCTCGGAGCGTATTGCGGTGATCGACTCGTCGGGGATCCATATCGGATGGCCACCGCTGCGCTGCAGCATGATCCCCTCGGGATATCGGGTGAGGACGGCCTTGGTGCGGTAGCCGAGGTCACCGACGGCGATGCGATCCTGCCAACTCGGCGCCAGCGTGCTGCCGACATACAGGCCCTTCATGGCGGGCACGATGACGGGCCCGACGGTGTCCGGTATCGGCGGCAGCGTCCCGATCAGTGCCGCCTGCCGCTCGGCACGGTGCCGCCATCCACGCACGATCGCCTGGACCACAAACCCGATCACCACCACGAGCACGGCGGCGACGATCAGGGACCCCACGAGCGTGCCGGTGTTCATGTCGGAGATTTTCCATCCCGCGCGGTGACCTTGCCACGAAGGAGGGTCAACGTCACAGCGCCGGGCAGCGTCATCGACTCGTACGGGGTGTTGTCGGAGCGGCTTGCCAGCTCGGCGCCGGCCACGGTCCATGTCGCGTCGGGGTCGACGACGGTCAGGTTGGCGGGCTCGCCGATCTCGAGCGGCCTGCCGTGGTCAGGCAGACCGACGATGCGGGCCGGGTTCTCGCTCATCACCCTTGCGACGTCACGCCAGGTGAACAGGCCGGGCCGGACCATGGTCTCGACGACCACGGACAGCGCAGTCTGCAGGCCGAGCATGCCGGGCCGGGCGTTGGCGAACTCGCACATCTTCTCGTGCTCGGCGTGCGGAGCGTGGTCGGTGGCCACGCAGTCGATGACGCCGTCCACGAGGGCCTGACGCAGCGCTTCGGCATCGCTGGACTCCCGCAGCGGCGGGTTGACCCGGTTGCGGCCGTCGTAGGTGGCCAGCCGGTCGTCGTCGAGCAGCAGATGGTGCGGCGTCACCTCGGCGGTGATCGCAATGTCCTGTTCCTTCGCCCATCTGATGATCTCGACCGTGCCTGCGGTCGAGGCGTGGCAGATGTGCACCCGCGCGCCCGCATCGCGGGCCAGCAGCGCGTCGCGGGCCACGATGGACTCCTCGGCGGCGCGGGGCCAACCGGACAGGCCGAGACGGGCGGCGTTCGGGCCCTCGTGCGCAACGGCGCCGACCGTCAACCGCGGTTCCTCGGCGTGCTGGGCGATCAGCACACCCAACCCGGTCGCGTACTCGAGGGCGCGGCGCATGACCAGCGGGTCGTGCACGCAGATGCCGTCGTCGGAGAACATCCGAACCTGGGCCGCGCCTGCGGCCATCATGCCCATCTCGGTCAACTGCGCTCCGGCCAGACCCATGGTCACCGCGCCGACGGGATGCACGTCAACCAGCCCGACCTGCTGGCCGCGGTGCCACACGTGGTCGGTGACGACCGGGCTGTCTGCGACCGGGTTGGTGTTGGCCATCGCGAACACGGCGGTGTAACCACCCAAAGCCGCTGCAGCAGAGCCGGTTTCGATGTCCTCGGCGTACTCACGGCCGGGCTCGCGCAAGTGCGTGTGCAGGTCGACGAAGCCGGGCAGCAGAACCTGACCCGTGGCATCGACGACGTCGGCGTCGTCCGGAATCGTGAGCTCGGCTCCGATGTCAGCGATCTGGCCGTCATCGACCAGCACGTCGACAGGGTCACCCTCGCCGTAGAGGAGCACGCCCCTGATCAGAAATGCGCTCATGCCTCGGCTCCCACTCGCTCCTGGCCGGCGCCAACCAGCAGGTGAAACAGCACCGCCATCCTGATGTGCACACCGTTGGAAACCTGTTGCAGCACAGCCGATTGCGTCGAGTCGGCGACAGAGGACGAGATCTCCATGCCGCGCAGCATCGGTCCCGGGTGAAGGACGACGGCATTGCCGGGCAGCAGGGCCTGCCGCTTCTCCGAAAGTCCGTATCGCACGGAGTACTCCCTTGCCGAGGGGAAGAAGCCGCCGGTCATTCGCTCGGCCTGCACCCGCAGCATCAACACGGCATCGGCGACGGGCAGCTCTGCGTCGAGGTCGTGGGAGACGGTGACGGGCCAGCCCGATACTCCGACCGGCAGCAGCGTGGGTGGCGCCACCAGCACCACCTCGGCGCCCAGGGTGTGGAGCAGCAGCACGTTCGAGCGGGCTACCCGGCTGTGCAGGACGTCGCCGACGATGACCACCCTCTTGCCCTCGATGCCGCCGAGGCGCTGGCGGATGGTCAGCGCATCGAGCAGGGCCTGGGTGGGATGTTCGTGGGTGCCGTCACCCGCGTTGATCACCGACGGCCCGCCGTCCTCGGTGGCGGTCCACTCCGCGAGCTGTTGGGCGGCCCCGGATGCGGAGTGACGGATGATCAGCGCGTCCGCCCCGGCGGCGCGCAGCGTGAGCGCGGTGTCCCGCAGCGACTCCCCCTTGGCGACCGACGATCCTGACGAGCTGACGTTGATGACGTCGCCGCTCATCCACTTGCCCGCGACCTCGAAGGACACCCGGGTGCGGGTGGAGTTCTCGTAGAACATCGTGATGATCGTGCGCCCGCGCAGTGTCGGCAGTTTTTTCACTTCGCGGCCCAGCAGCGACTCGGCGAATCGGTCGGCGTCGTCCAGGATTGCGGTCGCCTCGTCGCGCGTCAGGTCCGCCGCCGAGAGCAGGTGTCGTGGACTCATCGGAGCGGACCTCCATGCGATGCGATCGTCACGCCGTCGTGGCCGTCATGCTCGGTCAGCCGCACCTTGATGTTGTCGCTGCGCGAGGTCGGCACATTTTTGCCGACATAGTCCGCCCGAAGCGGGAATTCGCGGTGGCCGCGGTCGACGAACACGGCAAGCTGCACTGCCCGCGGTCGCCCTACATCGCGAAGCGCGTCGAGTGCGGCGCGCACGGTGCGGCCCGAGTAGAGGACGTCGTCGACGAGCACGACCACGGTGCCGTCGATGCCGCGCTCGGGGATCGATGTCTCCTCGAGGGGCCGGGGCGGCTTGGAGTTGAGGTCGTCGCGGTAGAGCGTGATGTCGAGGGCGCCGTGCTGGACGTCGACGCCTGCGAACTCCCGGATCTTGTCGGCGAGCCGGGCGGCCAGCGCGACGCCGCGGGTCGGAATGCCGAGCAGGACGACGCTCGGCGCGTCGGGACCGCCAAGGGCGGTCTTCTCGATGATTTCGTGAGCGATGCGGGAAACGGTCCGACCGACGTCCGCCGCGGACATCAATTCCCGGTCGGTGTCTGAAGAGTCGGTGGCGCCCAAGGGCCCTGACCTCCTTCTCCGCCTCTCTGGACGGATCGTTAAAGGACGTCGAACTGCGGGGAGCTTAGCACCCGCTGCGGAGCGGCCGTCAGCGACACCGGAGGCGCTCGGTAACCTGGCGCCGATGAATCTTGACGGCAACCGAGCGTCCATAACTGAGGCTATCGATGCCGGACTGCTGTCCGGCGCGGTCACCGTGGTGTGGCAGGCCGGCGAGGTGCTGCAGGTCAACGAGCTCGGTTATCGCGACGTCGAGGCCGGCCTGCCGATGCAGCGCGACACCATGTTCAGGATCGCCTCGATGACCAAGCCGATAACCGTCGCCGCGGCGATGACGTTGGTCGATGAGGGCAGGCTCGCGCTCGCCGATCCGGTCGCGAAATGGCTGCCGGAGTTGTCCGGACTGCGGGTGGTCTGCGATATCCACGGCTCGCTGGACGACACGGAACCCGCCGAGCGACCGATCACCGTTCGACGACCTGATGACTCACCGCAGCGGCTTCGCATACGCATTCTCCGTGCCTGGGCGGCTGGCCCGGGCGTACGGCAAGCTCTCCCACCGTCAGGACCAGGACGGGTGGCTCGCGGATCTCGCTAAGCTGCCGCTGGCACATCAGCCCGGTGCGCGACTGACCTACGGCGTCTCGACCGATGTGCTCGGCATCGCGCTGTCACGGATCGAGGACAAGCCGCTGTCGCAAGTCCTGTCCGAGCGCATCTTCGACCCGCTCGGCATGCCCGACACCGGTTTCAGCGTCGGCCCGACCGGGCGGCAGCGCGCGGCCACGATGTACCAGCTCGACGAAAACGGCACGCTGCACCACAATTCGATGGGCCCCGCACCAATCTCCGATCCGCCGTTGTGCAGCGGCGGCGCGGGGCTGTGGTCGACGGCCGACGACTACCTGCGTTTCGTTCGGATGCTCCTCGCCGGCGGAGCGCTCGACGGAGTACAAGTGCTGTCCGAGGAATCCTGCCGAATGATGCGCACCGACCAGCTGACCGATCAGCAGCGCCAGTATCCGTTCCTCGGGATGCCGTACTGGATCGGTCGCGGGTTCGGCCTGAACCTGTCGTTGGTCACCGACCCGGCGAAGTCCCGGCAGCTGTTCGGTCCTGGCGGAAAAGGGTCGTTCACGTGGCCGGGCGCCTACGGGACCTGGTGGCTCGCCGATCCGTCGGCGGACCTGATTCTGCTGTACCTCATTCAGAACAATCCGGACATGTCGGCCGATGCGGGGGAGGCGGTCGCGGGCAACACTCGCTGGCCAAACTGCAAGGCGTGCAACCGAAATTCGTTCGGCGTACGTACCAGGCACTGCAGATCTAGTCCGGACAGACCAGTGGGCCTCCCCCTCGTGAGGCCCACCGGTTGAGGAATCCCACCACCCCGAGCCTTGCCTGAGAAAGCGCTGAAGACGTGCGTAGCGCAGTACTCCACCTCTGCTGAAACAGCACGCAGCGGTGCATAACCTGCGGCGACGTCGGCTGCCCCTAATGTGGTTGCCGTGGCACAACCGACCGTATTGATCAGCGGCGCAGGCATTGCCGGACCGTCTCTGGCCCACTGGCTCACCAAGAACGGCTACCGCGTGATCGTGGTCGAGATCGCCGGCGGCATTCGGCCCGGTGGACAGACCGTCGACCTGCGCGGCGCGGGCGGCGAGGTGGTCGAACGCATGGGCCTGCATGCCGCAGATGCGCGAGCACGCCCTTGTCCAACACGGCGTCGCGTGGGTGGGCGCCGACGGAAGGCGCCGCGCCGAAATGCCGGTCACCGCCTTCGACGGCAACGGCCTGGTGTCCAAGCTGGAGATCCTGCGCGGCGACCTTGTCGACGTCCTCTACCAAGCCACGAAAGAAACCGTCGAATACCGCTTCAACACTCGGATTTCAGAACTTCACCAGGACGACGACGGCGTCGAAGTGACTCTCGCCGACAACACCAAGCTGCACGCCGATCTCGTCGTCGGCGCCGACGGCCCGCACTCCGCGGTACGCGGCATGGTGTTCGGGCCAGAAGAGCAGTTCGTCACGCCGCTCGGCGGGTACAACGCATGGTTCAGCGCACCCGACCACGTCGGTCTGGACGGCTGGTATCTCATGTACATGGCGCCCGGCGGCCTCAATGCGTCCATGCGGCCCACTCACGACCCCGCAATGGCCAAGGCGGCATTGGCTTTTGCCTCAGAACCGATCAACTACGACAGACGCGACATCGGCCAGCAGCGCCAACTTCTCGTTGACCGATTCGCCGGTGCGGGCTGGCAGTGCGACGCGCTGTTGACCGCCGCGCGGGAGGCCGATGACTTCTACTTCGACTCCTTCCTCCAAGTGCGCATGCCCGCATGGACCTCGGGGCGCGTTGCGCTCGTCGGCGATGCCGGCTACTGCGCCTCTCCGCTCAGCGGTATGGGCACCAGCCTGGCCCTCGTTGGCGCCTACCTGCTCGCGGGTGAACTCGGACCCGCGAATTCCTCTAATGCGCAACGGATCCAAGACGCACTGCGAAGCTACCAAACCACGATGCGTCCCTACGTCGACAAATGCCAGAACATCCCCAACCGGGTGGACCGGTTCGCGCCCAACTCGGCCTCCGACATCACCATGAACATCGCGGTGATGAAGTGGATGCAGCGCTGGCCGTTCCGCCCGATCGCGGCCAGGCTGTGGTTCACGGCCGCGGACTCGATCGCGCTGCCGGACTATTCGGCGCGGTCGGAGCCAAACTCGTCAGGAACTCTCTGATCCGCCGCGAATGGCGTCGGAGGCGGCCCGAATCTGCGGCGTCACCAACATCACCTGGCCCAGCACGCCGTTGACGAACCCCGGCGAATCATCGGTGGACAGATGCTTCGCCAGTTCGACGGCCTCGTCGACGGCGACCGGTTCGGGAACGTCCTCGGCGTGCAACAGTTCCCACACCGCGACCCGCAGGATCGCCCTGTCCACGGCGGGTAGGCGTTCCAACGTCCAGCCCTGCAGATGCGTCGAGATGAGATCGTCGATGTGCGCGGCGTGCTGTGTCACGCCCCGGGCCACCGTCACCGTGTAAGGGTTCAACGCCGACACGTCGGATTGGCTCTGCGCCAACGCCTCTCGCGACTCCGCGGCTTCTGCGGGCGTGATGCCGCGAGCCTCCGCCTCGAACAGCAGGTCGACGGCTCGCTTGCGCGCCTGATGCCGACCCCTGTCCGGCTTCCGCACGGTCAATTCACACGGCCGAGATAGCTGCCGTCGCGCGAATCGACCTTGAGCTTGTCACCGGTGTTGATGAACAGCGGCACCTGGATCTCGGCGCCTGTCTCCACCGTCGCCGGCTTGGTGCCCGCACTGGACCGGTCGCCCTGCAGCCCGGGCTCGGTGTGGGTGACCACGCAGTTCCACAGTGACCGGCAGCTCGAGGTACAGCGCCGTGCCGTTGTGGAAGGCCACCTGCACGGGAAGGCTCTCCAGCAGAAAGCGTGCGTCGTCTCCGACCAGCGACTCCGGCAGGTGGTGCTGCTCGTAGTCCTGGCTGTCCATGAATACGAAGTCCGACCCGTCCTTGTACAGATAGGTGGTGTCGCGGCGGTCGACGGTTGCGGTCTCGACCTTCACCCCGGCGTTGTAGGTCTTGTCGACGACCTTGCCCGACAACACGTTCTTCAGCTTGGTGCGGACGAACGCGGGACCCTTGCCCGGCTTGACGTGCTGGAACTCGATGATGGACCACAGTTGTCCATCGATGTTCAGGACGAGCCCGTTCTTGAAGTCGGCGGTCGATGCCACGGCGGTACTACTCCTAGTCTCTCAACGTCTCTCAACTGAGAATGGCCAGTTCCCTGGGGAACCGGGTAAGCAGTTCTGATGTCTGATGTCGCCGGCCATCCGGCTCCACCGGCGCCTCGCACACGACCAGCGTGTCCTCGATGCGGACACCACCGCGATCGGGCAAGTAGACACCGGGCTCAACGGTCACCGCGGAGCCAGAAAGCAGTGTACCGGCGGCCGACGCGCTGATTCCCGGCGCTTCGTGGATCTCCAGACCAACACCGTGTCCGAGGCCGTGGGTGAACTTGTCGGCGTACCCCGCGTCGGCGATCACCCGCCGCGACGCGGCGTCCACGTCGCGCAGCGCCACACCGGGTTTCACCGCCTCGCGCCCGGCTCGCTGCGAGGCGGCGACCAGTTCGTAGAGGTCAAGCTGCCACTGGGCGGCGGGGGCCAGCACGAAGGTGCGGGTCATGTCCGAGTGGTATCCGCAGACCAGCGCACCGAAGTCGATCTTGACGAAATCACCCGCCGCAAGGACTGCGTCGGTCGGCCGGTGGTGGGGAATCGCGGAGTTGGCGCCGGTCGCCACGATGGTCTCGAAGGACACCCCGTCCGCGCCGTGATCGAGCATCAAAGACTCCAGCTCGCGGCCCACCTCACGCTCGGTCCGCCCCGGCCGCAGACCACCGCCTTCGACCAGATCGGCCAGCGCGGCGTCTGCCGCCTCACAGGCCAACCGCAGCAGCGCGACCTCGCCCGCGTCCTTCACCTCCCGCAACGCCTCGACCGTGCCCGCAGCGCGGACCAACTCGGTGTCACACGCCTCTTTCACCAGCGAGTCGAACCCGTCGACGGTGACGACGTGGCTCTCGAAGCCGAGCCGTCGGGCACCATCTGCTGCGGCCCGGCGGGTCAGAACCTGCCCGCAGGCCCGTTCGATGACGATTTCGGCGTCTGGGACCTGCTGCGCGGCCTGGGTGCGATACCGCCCGTCGGTGGCCAGCACCGGAGTGTCGTCGTCCGCACGAATGAGCAGGGCCGCGTTCGAACCGGTGAAACCGGATAGATAACGCACGTTGACCAGGCGTGTTACCAACATCGCGTCCAGCCCGTCCGACTTCAGCCGTTGCCGCAGCCGGTCTCGACGCTGGGATATAGTCACAGGTCTTGACGCTACTCGCTAAGGTGATGCCCCATGAGTAAGTGGTTGCTGCGCGGACTGGTGTTCGCTGCCCTGATGGTTTTCATCCGACTGGTACAGGGCGCTGCGATTAACGCGTGGGAGACCAAGGCGGGATTGATCAGTGTCGTCCTCGTCGTTCTCTACGCGATCGTGTCGTTCGCCTGGGGATTCCTCGACGGCCGCTCGGACGCGCGTGCCAACCCCGACCCCGACCGGCGCGCCGACTTGGCGATGACCTGGCTGGTGACCGGCTTGTTCGCCGGGCTCGTCAGCGGCGCGGTCGCGTGGCTGATCTCGCTGTTCTACAAAGGCCTTTACGTCGGCGGGCTCATCAACGAACTCACCACCTTCGCGGCGTTCACCGCGCTGCTCACCTTCCTCACGGCGATCCTCGGGGTCGCGATCGGACACTGGCTCGTCGACCGGCACGCCGACGACACTCCGCGGCAGCACCACGGCCTGTCGGCCGGCGAAGACCGCGCGGACACCGATGTGTTCGCCGCTGTTCGGCACCCGGATGACCGGCACCCGGATGACCGGCACCCGGATGACGCCACCGACGAGACACCGACCGAGCGGCGCCAGGAACAGACCGAGCCCGAGCGGCGCTAGTCCAGCGCGGCGAGGTATCGCAGCGCGAGCAGGTAACCCTGCACACCGAGTCCGACGATGACGCCGGTGGCGATTGCACTCAGATATGAGTGATGCCGAAACTCTTCCCGGGCATGCACATTGGAGATGTGCACTTCGATCAACGGGGCGCGGAGCTCGGCGCAGGCATCCCGCAACGCAATCGAGGTATGCGTCAGCGCGCCTGCGTTGAGTATCACCGGCTCGCCGGCGTCGGCGGCACGATGGATCCAGTCAAGCAGCTCCGCCTCGCTGTCCGACTGCCGCACAACTACTTTGAGGTCGAGGTCGGTGGCTTCACGTTCGATCATCGCAACCAGGTCGTCGTGCGTCGTGCTGCCGTAGACCTGCGTCTCGCGCCGGCCGAGGCGGCCCAGATTCGGGCCGTTGATGACGTTGACAGTTGTCACGGCTGCGCCACCCCCGCGTAGGCCGCCGCAAGAAGCCCGGGGTCGGGACCTTCCAGCCGTCCCGGTTTGGCCAGTCCGTCGAGCACGACGAAGCGCAACACCCCGGATCGGGTCTTCTTGTCACCGGCCATGGATTCGATCAGCTGTGGCAGGGCGTCGGCGTCATAGCTGACCGGCAGGCCGAGGGAGCCGAGGATGGCTCGGTGCCGGTCGGCGGTCCCGTCGTCGAGGCGGCCGGCCAGTCGGCCCAACTCCGCGGCGAACACAAGTCCCACCGATACGGCGGCCCCGTGGCGCCACTGGTAGCGCTCGCGGCGTTCGATCGCGTGCGCGAGGGTGTGACCGTAGTTGAGGATTTCGCGCAACTGCGATTCCTTCTCATCGGCAGCGACGACCTCGGCCTTGACCACGACAGCGCGGCGAATCAGTTCCGGCAGCACCCCGCCCGTCGGGTCGAGTGACGCCTCGGGATCAGCTTCGATCAGGTCGAGAATCACCGGGTCGGCGATGAAGCCGGCCTTCACGATCTCCGCCATGCCGGCGACAATTTCGTTGCGCGGCAACGTTTCCAGTGTTGCGAGGTCGACGAGCACCGCAGCGGGCTGGTGGAATGCGCCAACGAGGTTCTTACCTGCCTCGGTGTTGATGCCGGTCTTTCCGCCGACGGCGGCGTCCACCATGCCGAGCAACGTTGTCGGCACATGCACGATGTCGACGCCACGTAGCCAGGTGGCGGCGGCGAATCCGGCGACGTCGGTCGCCGCTCCCCCGCCGAGGCTGACGACGGCATCCTTGCGGCCGACACCGATGCGGCCCAGCACTTCCCAGATGAAGCCGACGACCGGCAGTTCCTTACCGGCCTCGGCATCCGGAATCTCGATGCGATGGGCGTCTACGCCCTTGGCCGCCAAGTGGTCACGGATCGCTTCGGCCGTCGGCGCGAGCACCGGCTGGTGCAGGATCGCGACCTTGTGCCTGTCCTCGAGTAGGCCGCCCAGTTCGCCCATCAAGCCGGTTCCGATGATCACCGGGTAGGGCGGATCCGTTCTCACCTCGACCGTGACGGGATCACTCATGGCGAGCCTCGGCGCGACGCGCCAACTCCGCCGGGCTGGCCGGGGTGCTGGTCTCAGAAGGGCTCGGCGCCAACGACACCGGCGTGCGCCGCCACGACGAACGTCGGCGGCGTCGCGGTTTGGGTTTGGGTTCGGTCATGGTGTCGGCTGTGTCCGGGTTCTCGAGACGCGAAACGATGTGGCGCACCACAGCACCGGGATTCCGCCGGTTCGTGTTGACGCGGATCGTCGCCGTCCGCCGGTAGAGCGGCACGCGTTCTGACATCAACGCCCGAAACTTCTCCGCGCGATCCCCACCGGCCAGCAACGGACGCACGGTATTTCCCCCGGTGCGACGCACGCCCTCGGAGGCGCTGATCTCGAGATAGATCACCGTCTGCCCGGAAAGGGCCTCGCGCACACCGGGACTGGTGATCGCACCGCCACCGAGCGACAGCACGCCGTCGTGTGATCCCAGCGCCTCGCGAACGACCTCCTCCTCGATGCGGCGGAACTCCTGCTCGCCGTCGGCTGCGAAGATGTCAGCAATGGTGCGGCCGGTGGTCTGCTCGATTGCCGTGTCGGTGTCCAGCAGGACAACGCCGAGCGCCTTGGCCAGCCGCCGCCCGATCGTGGACTTTCCCGACCCGGGCAGCCCGATCAACACCGCCTTGGGTGTCATCAGCCCGACGCCTGCGCGCGTTGAGCCGGCTCTCGGGCAGCCACAGAACGCATATACGTCTCGAGGTTGGCCGTGGTCTCGCCGAGCGAGTCGCCGCCGAACTTCTCCAGCGCAGCCCGGGCCAGCACCAGCGCCACCATCGTCTCGACCACGACACCGGCTGCCGGCACCGCACACACGTCGGAACGTTGATGGATGGCGACCGCCTCGTCGCCGGTCGCCATGTCGACCGTGGCCAGCGCTCTCGGCACCGTGGAGATCGGCTTCATCGCCGCCCGCACACGCAGCGGCTGGCCATTGGTCATGCCGCCTTCCAGGCCGCCCGCCCGGTTCGTCGAGCGCATCACCCCGCCGGGTCCGGGATACATCTCGTCGTGCGCGACGCTTCCTCGCCTGCGCGCGGTTTCGAAGCCGTCGCCGATCTCGACGCCCTTGATGGCTTGGATGCCCATCACCGCACCCGCGAGCTGGCTGTCGAGACGGTTGTCACCGCTGGTGAACGAGCCAAGTCCGATCGGCAGGCCGTTCGCGACAACCTCGACGACGCCGCCGAGCGTGTCTCCATCCGCCTTTGCGGCCTCGATCTCGGTGATCATCCTGGCCTCGGCGTCCTTGTCGAAGGCGCGCACAGGGCTGGCGTCGATGGCCGACAGATCGGAGGCCAGCGGCGGCGGGCCGTCATAGGGCGCCGAAGCGCCGATGGAGATGACGTGCGACAGCACCTCGATTCCCAGCGCCTGCTTCAAGAACGCGCGAGCGATTGTTCCGGCCGCCACCCGGGCCGCCGTCTCGCGGGCACTGGCGCGTTCCAGCACCGGCCGGGCGTCGTCGAAGCCGTACTTGAGCATCCCTGCGTAGTCGGCGTGGCCGGGCCGCGGGCGGGTGAGCGGTTCGTTGCGGGCGACGTTCGCAAGTTCAGCAGGGTCGACCGGGTCGGGAGCCATCACGGTTTCCCACTTCGGCCATTCCGTATTACCGATCTCGATAGCGACGGGGCCGCCGAGTGTGACGCCGTGCCGGACCCCGGCGAGCATCGTGACCTGGTCCTGCTCGAACTTCATCCGCGCGCCACGGCCGTACCCCAGCCTGCGGCGGGCGAGCTGCCTCGCGATCTCGTCGGACGTGACCTCGACCCCGGCGACCATGCCCTCGACGACGGCCACTAAAGCGCGGCCGTGGGATTCACCAGCAGTGGTCCATCGCAACACGCGTCCCATCTTCCCACGGCGCGCTTTTCCTGCGGAAATCCGCAAGCTATCCACAGTTGCGAGTTCATCCACAGGGTCGCGTCGGACCGGTGCTTTCGGTCGGGCCCGAGCGCTAAATTCGAAAGTATGTTCGATAGTTCGTTGCCTGAGGTCGCTGCCTTTGCGGCGCTTGACGACGCCGGCGTCGTCGATGCCATCCGGCAGCTGACGCAGGCGCGAGAACGCGCTGTGCGCCAGGAAGCTGGCGGCGATGGCGGAGTTGTTTGGTCGCCGTACCGGGTGTGCTGATGCCGCCGAGCGCGATATGTGGTGGGTGGATCCCGACGCAGCGGTGGCCGCCGAGATCGGCGCCGCCGGCGGCATCAGCCAGGGGTTGGCGTTGTCGCAGACCCACCGCGGGGTGGCGCTACGCGACCGGCTGCCCGCGGTGGCTCGACTGTTCGCCGCGGGTCTGGTCAGTGATCTGCTGGTGCGCACCATCGTGTGGCGCACCGCGCTGATCGACCTCGCCCGGCGCGATGGCCGCGGCTGGACTGCGACCTGGCCAAGCGGGTGATCCGCTGGGGTGCGTTGTCGGCAGAAGAAGACCGAGCAGGCCATCGACGAACTGGTCGACCAGATCGACCCCGGCGCGCTGCGCCGCCCCCGCAGGCGGCAGCCAGCGCGATGTCGCAGTTCGGGTCCCCGTCCGATGAGCCGGGCTTCATGACGATGTGGGCGCGGGTGTACGCCACCGACGGCGTGGTGATCCAACAGCGCGTCGAGGAGATGGCCCGCAGTGTGTGTGAGGCCGACCCGCGCACCGCCGACGAACGCCGCGCTGACGCACTCGCCCCGGCGATCACCCACACCGACTTCGTCTGCCAATGCGGCCAACCCGACTGCGCACGGCGCCACCGCGCGAACCGCCCGCCAAGAACGCCGTCGTCTACGTCGTGGCCGACGAGAAATCCGTCGATGCCGCCACCACACCGCCAGCGGCTGGTGAGTCAGCACCCGCCGATCGCGACCCGCGACGCCGCCGAGTCAGCGCGCCGAGTCAGCCCGCGCCGGCTCGGCGCGGCCGGCGTTCGTGTTCGGCGCCGGGGTGCTGCCGACCGCGCTACTGGACGGCATCCTCGAGCGCGCGCGCGATCCGCGAAGTCCGCCACCCCGGCGGTGAACCGCCACCCGAACCGCGCTACATCCCGTCGCTGTCGATGGCCGATTTCGTCCGCTGCCGGGATCTGACGTGTCGGTTCCCCGGCTGCGACAAACCCGCCCAATTCTGCGACCTCGACCACACCGTCCCCTACCCGGTGGGTCCGACGCATCCGTCAAACCTGAAGTGTCTGTGCCGTTTTCACCACTTGCTGAAAACGTTCTGGAACGGCGCGACGGGTTGGCGGGACCGACAACTCCCCGACGGGACTGTCGAGTGGACCTCACCGACCGGGCACACCTACACCACGTATCCGGGCAGTAAGCACCTGTTCCCGACACTGTGCGAACCCACCGCCACGCTCTGGGCCGGCAAGCCACCGACGGTCGAATCCACCGCAGACCGCGGCGTGATGATGCCCAAACGCCGCCACACCCGCGCCCACAACAAAACCAAAGCCATCACCGCCGAACGCAAACTCAACGACGCCTACGCCGCAGAACGTATCGCCGAACGCAACAAACCCCCACCGTTCTGAACGACCCTACGCCTACGCGACGGCAAACAGAGTCCATTGGCCGGGAACGCCTTTCAGCTCGTGCACGCCGATGCCGCCGATGCCGTCGCCGCGCACCTCCCACTCGCCGGTGTGCAAACCGGTACGCACCTGAATGCCTAACGCTTGCACCGCGTCGCGGATTGCCATAGCGCAGCGGCTCGCTCGCTGTGGGCCGTCGAACATCGCGAGGAAGCCGTCACCCTCTATCCATCCTTGAAGAGGCGGCAGCTCCGGCAGGTGCTCGCAGCAGGTGAACCAGTTCGGCACGAACACGATGTCTCGCGGGCCTTCGGGTGACGTGCGATACGCGACACGCAGGTCCCCATTCAGCGCAAACCGCGTCTCCGAGAACACGGCGGAAGTCTAGGCTGAGGAACTGGTCGGGCGGTGGACATCTGCAGCGTTTACGCTGCTCGAAAGTGTTCCCTTGAAGGGTTCTTCAGCCAGTCGGTGCCAGCTTCGGGAGACTACGCTCCGGCTTGTGGACCGAGACAGGATTCATGCCGCAACCGCACAGGAGCGGCGCAACATCGCTGACCTGATTGACGAACTTGATGAGGCGCAGCTAGCGACAGCGAGTCTGTGTGGCGGCTGGGATGTAAAGACAGTCGGCGCTCATCTAGTTAGCTTTCTGGCCGAGGGCACCTTCAGAGTTACCCGGCTGGGCCTGTGTCGTGGGGGTTCCGACGGGGCAATTGATAAGCGGGCGCGTAGGGGAGCACGGTTGCCAGCTGCCGAAATCGCAGCGACTCTGCGCGAGCTCGCAGATCAGACATACTGGCGGCCACCACCGCAAGCACCTGGTCTGCTGGCCGAAGTCTTGTGCCATAGCGGCGACATCAGACTCCCGCTCGGACTGCGTTTCGAACCCGACCAGCATGTGGCTGCCGCAGCGCTTGACTTTCTAACAGGCCCGATGCCAATAGGTTTAATCCCACTCGGACGGCTTCGCGGGATTCGACTGCATGCAGATGACATCGATCGAACTTGGCGTGATGGGCTGGAGATCAGCGGACGGGCAGCCGATTTGATGATGGCAGCCTTCGGACGCACGCCTGCGCTAGATTCCCTCGACGGCCCTGGTTTGCCGCTACTGCGCCAGCGAATTGGTGGCCAGACTAGGCGATAAGGTAGGGGTCCAGGCTCCGTCGTCATTGAATGTCCTTCAGCCAGTTGCACTCACCAGTTATGGAACACACTGCGCGACAACGATCCGTGGGTGAATCTTGACTCAATCTATGGGCGACCTGGGCCGGGCTAGTTGACTCGGCGCAGGTTCTGGACAACTACCGTGGAACCGTCCCAACGCAGGTCGGCCATCATCTCCACGGTCCCACAGCATTCTGCTTCGTTCGGACCGGTGGTCAACCACGTCACATGAGCGACACCATCGGAGATGGACATCTCGGTCACGGTTTCCCTTCCGCCGTGGGTAAGTTCGCCGAGGTCGACTCCACCCAGTCGCCTGGGCCCGGCAGTATCGAGCTTCGGGCCCGGCGTATAGAGCTGCACAGTCTCCGGCCACCCGACCCCACCGGCATTGCAGTGGATGACCATAGCGGCGTCGCCCCCGCCCCCCGTCAGATCGCCAAACGCCACCTTGTAGGCGCCGGTGCCGTAATTCAATGCGATCCCGACCTCTCCGCGGTGCTCCTCTTGTGGCGGCAATTGCATGTTTCTCAGTTGGCCTGGATCGTGCTCGCACAGCGCTGGCACGGTCGCGCGCTGCAAGTTCTCGAACGTGACCGCGCCCCTGCCGGGCGTGGGCACCGGGGTCGCAGGGGTCACTGAGGTCGCCGAGGTCGCAGGGGTCGTTGGACCGGCTTTAGGCTGCTCTGTTGTGTGCGCACAGGCGGCCACTGCGACGGCCGACAGAAGGCCAATCAGCTTGACGGCCCAGGACTGAAGCAGCACCCGCTGGCGGTAGGAAACTGTGGTCATGTGGGGTCCTTCCGGACGGACATCTCCGGGGTCCGGGGTGCCGTGCCTGGTGCGGGTCGTTGGCTGTGCTCGGCTGGGACAGCCTTCCATACAAAGAGTTCCGCAGGCGTCTTGGCGAATCCTTGTGGGATTCTCGGCACGGGTCCGCCAGTACGAACGCTCGCAACTCTCGGCACAAGTGTTCTCTAGCCAGTCGGTACCACTAGCTCTCCAATGCCTTCGCGCAGCCATTGAGGATCGCGCGGAAGGCAAACGAGCGAATCAGCGGCGCGGTAATTACCTCGACCAGCTTGCCGCCCCCGCGAGCTGGAATCGTGTAGTCGCTTACCCAATCGATATACGTTCCGTCGCCCGACGGAGTACATGTGAGCGTGCCGTTTTGATGCGCGGGTGGGAAACCCCCGACGACGCGATAAGAGCAGCTACGGGGAGGGTCGTAGGCCGTGATCTGCTCGTGCACCCAGAAGCCAAATCCTTTTAGTTCCCGCGTCGCTCCTACGCCTGGATCCGACGAGTCCTTTACCCAAGCGGCCGTGCGAAACCAACGAGAGATGGTCAGGTTGGCCGGGTCGAGTAGCCAGGCGAACACCCGTTCCGGCGATGCTGCGATCGTCCGCTGCTCATGAATCTGCGTCATGCGATTCCCCCGTAGTGCTGTCGTTTCCGCGCGGCACATCCTAGACGCGACCGCCATCTTCGCAACGGAGAATTTCAGAGGCACATATGGTCGTCATCGGCCCGCATGGCTGGCTGCTGCCTTCGCTTTCTGAATTGTTCTTCAGCCAGTCGGTGCCACCATTTACTGAAAACGTTCTGGAACGGTGCCAGCGGCTGGCGGGACCGACACCTGCCCGACGGGACTGTCATCTGGCCCTCACCCACCGGGCACACGTATGTGACCTACCCGGCGTAAGCACCTGTTCCCACAACTGTGTGAACCGACGTCCACGCTGTGGGCCGGCGAGCCACCGGTCACTGCAGACACCGGCGATCGCGGCGCGATGATGCCCAAACGCCGCCACACCCCGCGCGGCGAACAAAGCCAAAGCCATTACCGCCGAACGCAAACTCAACGACGCACTGGTCGCTGAAGTCGCGCACCGCAACAAACCGCCACCGTTCTAAGTCGTGATGGCGACGAGCTGCCAGTTACCGGCACAACCTTCAAATCGCTTGTGCCCGCGGGCATACACGCATAGGCGTACCGCCCTCCGGCGCGCTATCACCGGCGGCAAAATAACGGCGTTGGCGGCGCCCCGGCTAGGTCTGCTTCTTCTCCAGTTCCTCAGTCCGCTTGCCCATCGATCGGCCGACCGCTATCGCCGAACGCAGTAAGCCGCCGCCGTTCTGAGACGCGACGGCGAAAAGATGGCGCGGCCGAATGACGTTGGCGGCTAGGCGATTAGGTCTGCTTCTTCTCTAATTCCTCTGTCCGCTTTCCCATCGACCGGCCGACCGCGTCGGCCTCAGCGTCCATCTGCGCGAGCAGCTCGGGCAATCCCTTTCGCATTTGGGTTTCGGCGGCCCTGTAGTCAGCAGCGGCCGCAGCCACCGCAGCGCACCCACCCACCGGGGGCAGTAGATACGTCGCTTGCGGCGCTCGATGCCGTCGACAAATGCGCCCGCACACGCCTGCACGGAGGTGGTCTTGCCCATTGGGCCGGGCAACTTGCTCAGTGCGGTTCGAAAGCTTGCAAGGTCGGAATCGATGTCCTGGATCATCGGCGTGTCGATGAACCCCATGTGCGCCGAGCCGACGTCGACGCCGAGGTGGGCCACCTCAAGCGCCAGCGCGTTCGCGAAGTGCTCGACGCCCGCTTTCGACACACAGTACGAAGCTGCACCGGGCTGCGCGGCGTAAGCGAACATCGACGACACGACCAGCACGTAGCCGCGCCTCTCGATTACCGATGGCAACGCAGCGCGGACCGTGTGAAACACGCCAAGCACGTTCACGTCGATCAATGTCTTGAAGGCGGCCGGTTGGACATTGAGGACCGTCCCGTACGTGGAGATCCCCGCGTTGGCGATGACGACGTCGACGCCGCCGAATTGACCGACCGCCCGGCTGACCGCATCCTCCATCGACGCGAGGTCACGAACATCGGCGGCGAGCGTCAGCACACGGTCACCGTCGAAGTCACTGGAGATGTCGCGCAAGGCCGTCTCGTCGAGATCGGTCAGCACTAATTTCGCGCCTTTGGCGTACAGCTGCCGAGCTACCTCGGCACCGATCCCCCGCGCTCCACCCGTGATGAAGACGACCTTGCCCTTGACGGAAGCCATGGCCGGAAACCTACCCGCGCAGCAGGCAGCTGTTCCCACAACGAAGCCGAAGCCGCCATTGTTCTAAGACGCGACGGCGAACAGATGCCAGTCGCCGGGCACACCCTTCAACTCGTGTGCGCCGCGGTCGTCGAACTCGAGGCCTGATCCGATCACGAGGTCGTGCAGCGTGCTGGACACCAGCACCTCATTCGGCACCGGCCAATGCGCTGACCCGGGCGCCGATGTGCACGGCGATACCGCCGATGTCCTCGCCGCGTATCTCGCACTCGCCGGTGTGCAACCCGGCACGTACCTCGATGCCCAACGCCTGCACCGCATCGCGAATCGCCATGGCGCAGCGGATCGCTCGCTGCGGCCCGTCAAACGTCGCCAAAAAGCCATCACCCGACGTGTTGACCTCGCGACCCCTGAACCGAGACAACTGCGCCCGCACGACGGCGTCGTGCGCATCAAGCAGCGCATGCCAGTCACGGTCGCCGATCTCAGCCGCCCGGCGCGTCGAATCCACGATGTCGGTGAACAACACCGTGGCCAGCACCCGGTCGTCGGCCACGTCGGGCTGCTCGCCGGTGAGGAACTCGGCGATCTCCTGAAAGGACGCCCGCCATCCCGGTTCGACCATGTGGTAGCTGTCGCGACCCGGCAGCTCGACGTACTTCGCGCCCGGTATGTGATCGGCAACCAGCTTTCCTTGCGCAGGCGTGACGAGCGGATCATCGCTGTGCTGGAGGACAAGGGTTGGCACGCCGACTGTCGGTAGCACCGCCCGGACGTCCATCGCCGCCGTCAGACGCAGCATGAGGGCGACGGTCCCCGGGCTCGCCGCAAGGCGTTCCATGCGAGCCCAAGATGCCCGAATCTCCTCATTCCACGGCATGTCCGGATTGAAAGCGTGCTGCATATTGCCGGTGCCCCACATAGTGACCAAGGCGGCGTGCAGTCCCTCAAGGTCGGGGATGCTCGACGGATCCGCATTGCCCTCGAGGACGATCAGCGCGGTGGTGCGTGATGGATGCGTCGCGGCGAACAGCGCCGCTGCAGGGAGCGCGCCGGGAATTGCGACGAGCACCGCCTCGCGGCTCTGTAGATCGTCGAGCACCGCGGTGATGCTGTCGGCCCATTGCTCCAAGGTCGGCAACGCGCCAGGTGAGACAGGGTCGGAGGCTCCCGTGCCCGGTTGGTCGAAGAAGATCAGTCGCCCAAGTGAGGTCATCGCGTCGACCCACCCTTGAAGGGACGGTAGCTCGGGGGCGAGCTCACAGTTTGTGAACCAGTTCGGCACGAACACGATGTCACGCGGACCTTCGCGGGAAGCGCGATAGGCGACGCGCAAGTCCCCGTTCATCGCATAGCGCATCTCCGAGAACATCGTCGAAGTCTAAAGTCCGGGGACCGCATGCCGACTCAGGTTGCGGTCAGCCGTTTTCGCGATAAACGCAGCTGTGCTGCGTGCATTGGATCTTTCCGGGAGCACCCTCTGGAAGCACCGGCGGGTTGTTCGCATTCTGGAGATCCGTGCATTGGCCGTCGATTATTACTTGACCGGGGTCGCACTCCGTGGCGACGGCGACGGGTGCGCTGATCATTGTCGATACGGCAAACCCTGTCCCAATCGCGGCGAAAAGAGATGTGATGGTTCGTGATGTCAGGCGCATATCACGGCTCTTTTCGCTGCTGGAGAATGGCATATTAGCAGCTCAGGGCAGTCGCGAACGCGGTTTCACGAAGGAGGTTGCGTATGACGACGCGAACCGCACGGTGCGCCTGCGGGCGGGTCGAAGTCACGGTGGATGACGAGCCGCTGCTCGTCTACGTGTGCCACTGCGATTTCTGTCAACGACGATCCGGGAACGTGTTCATTGCTTCGGCACAGTTCCCCGAGGAACAAGTCGTATCGATCACCGGCGAGACGCGGTGCTACAACGGCCTCGAAATCGACGGCGTCGGTGCCGTCGGCATGCCGGGAGGAATCAACTACCGCTTCTGTGCGGTGTGCGGCTCCAGCATCTACATGGACGCGATCTTCCCGCACACCGGCGGTCGCGTCTTCACCATTGCGCTCGGCAGCTTCGTCGAGGCGGTATTCCCGCCGCCGACAACTGAATTCTTCACCAAGTTCCGGCACCCGTGGGTCCCGCCGATTCCCGACGCCGTGCAGCTCTACGATCCGCTGGATGGCTCGCTCACCGTCGAGTCCGGTTTGCAGGGTGGGTCCGTCCTAAGACGCGACGGCGAATAGATGCCAGTCGCCGGGCACACCCTTCAGCTCGTGTGCGCCGCGGTCGTCGAATTGCAGCCCCGACCCGATCACCAGGTCGTGCAGCGTGCTCGACACCAGCACCTCGTTCGGTCCGGCCAATGCACTGACCCGAGCGCCGATGTGCACGGCGATCCCGCCGATATCGTCGCCGCGAATTTCGCACTCGCCGGTATGCAGTCCGGCGCGCACCTCAACGCCGAGCGCGGCCACCGCATCGCGAATCGCCATGGCGCAGCGGATCGCTCGCTGCGGCCCGTCGAACGTTGCCAGGAAGCCATCACCCGACGTATTCACCTCGCGGCCCCTGAACCGAGACAACTGCGACCGCACCACGGCATCGTGCGCATCCAGCAGTGCCCGCCAGTCACGGTCACCGATCTGAACTGCCCTGCGCGTCGAACCGACGATGTCGGTGAACAACACCGTGGCCAACACCCGGTCGTCGGCCACGTCGGCGTGATGGCCGGTGAGAAACTCGGCGACCTCCCGGAACGACGCGCGCCACGGCTCAACGATGTGGTACATGTTCCGCCCAGGCAGCTCAACGTATTTCGCGCCCGGTATGCGATCGGCGATGAAGCGGCCCTGGGTGGGCGGGATGTATTCGTCGTCGGTGTGGTGCAGGACGAGAGTGGGCACGCGGATAGTCGGCAGCACCGCCCGGACATCCTGCTTGGCGAATAGAGGCCCCATAAGCGCGACCGTTCGCGGGCTCGAGGTCAAGCGTTCGAGTCGGGCCCATGATGCCCGGATCTCCTCGTTCCACGGCATGTCCGGATTCGTCGCATGCAGGGTCTCGCCCGTGCCCCACATGGCGAGGGCGGCAGCGGTGCCTTCCTCGAGGTTCGCTCCTCCGATTGTCTCGGCAAGCGGATCCGCGTAGCACTCGAGTGCGACCAGAGCTGTCGTACGTGCGGGGTGTGTCGCTGCGAAGAGCGCCGCGGGCGCAAAGGCGCCGTCGATCGCGAGTATGACTGCCTCGCGACTCCCGACGTGATCGAGCACGGCGGTGATGCTGTCGGCCCACTGCTCCATGTTCGGCATCTCGTCCGCCGTAACGGGATCGGACGCTCCGGTGCCCGGCTGGTCGAAAAAGATCAGTCGACCGAGCGTCGTCATCGCCTCGACCCAGCCCTGTATCGACGCCAGCTCCGGAAAAACCTCGCAGTTCGTGATCCAGTTCGAAACGAACACGATGTCGCGGGGACCCTCAGGCGACGTGCGATAGGCCACGCGCAAATCCCCGTTCAGCGCGTAGCGCGTCTCCGAGAACATTGCCGAAGTGTAAGCCGGTGAGCGGGTCGAATTTCGATGTCATCGCAGCAAGTAACCGGTAGCGTCGCTGGCATTGCGAAGGGGACGACCATGAGGCGCGAGCATCGTCGGAGGATTAGCTGCCCTGCTGACGGCCGCTGGGCTGATCGCATCAGCACCACCGGCGAGCGCCGGCTGCCTGTACGGCGGGCCCTATATCAGCAAGTGCGATGGAGCCGTCCAACCCGACGGCACGTGGCAACGTTGTGTGGCAGTTCCCCGCTATATTCCGAACGGCCTCAGTTCCTACCTGGTGCCCGAAAAACACTGCGACGTGATGGGCGCGGGACAGCAATTTGCGGATCCCGCCTTCGCCGACCCGCCAACTCACCTCGACGACTGAGTTGTACTAGAGGATCACCAGCGCCACAGCTGCCATGGTCGCCACGCACATCGACGGACCATGGGGAACCGCCGAACCGGAGCGGCGATAGACAGCGGCGACTGCCCACATCGCCGTCAGCAGCGGAGCGACGATCGCGGCCAGCGCCCACACGTCCAAGCCGTAGGCGCCTGTCAGGCCACCGACACCCACCGCGAGCTTCACATCACCGGCACCCATCGAAGCCGGCGACATCAGGTGGACGACAAGGTAGACGCCGGCCAGCCCGACCGCACCCATCAATGCCGGCACACCGCGGCCCGTCGCCGCGGCCACCGCGAGAATTGCCAGCGCGCCCGGCACCGTCAACCAGTTGGGCAACCGCCGCTCGCGAATGTCGTACACCGTCAGCGTGACAAGCCATGCCGACACGCACGCGGCGGCAACCCCCAGCCCCATGGAACGAGGCTAATCGCCCGTAAGCGCCGCTCTCATCGCCTCTTTCGGCGCGGGCAGACCGGTGAACTGTTCGACCTGCGCGTAGGCCTGGTGTAGCAGCATCTGCAGGCCGCTGATCACTCGGCCGCCTTCCGCCTCGACCGCCGCAGCGAGCGGCGTCGGCCACGGGTCGTATATCGCGTCGAGCAGTACCGGCGTGGACGACAGCACCGCTGCGTACCGTGCGGCCGCTTCAGCGGGGACGGTGTTCACCACCGCATCAGCCGATGCGACCACCTGCGCCACGTCTGCTCCGTTGATGTCACACCAGCTGGCGTCGACACCCACCTTGCCTGCGAGATCGACCACCGCGGCGACCTTCTCACGGTCGCGTGCCACCACCGTGATGCGTTGCACGCCGAGTTCGACCAGCCCGACCACGACGGCCGGCGCCGTTCCGCCGGAACCGACGACGATCGCATGGCCCGACGCCTCACCCAGCGCACCCGTCACCCCGTCGATGTCCGTATTGTCGGCACGCCAACCGGTCGACGTCCGCACCAGGGTGTTGGCCGCACCGACCAGCTCCGCTCGCATGGTGCGCTCGTCGGCGAACGTCAATGCGGCGAACTTGTTGGGCATCGTCACCGACGCGCCGACCCACTCAGGGCCGAAACCCTCTATTACGACGGGCAATTCGCCTGCCGTGCACTCGATGCGGTCGTAGGTCCAATCGTTGAGCCCCAGGGCGCGGTAGGCCGCCAGGTGCAACTGAGGCGAACGCGAGTGCGCAATCGGCGAACCGAGCACAGCCGCCTTGCGTGCGTCAGCGGGCGCTGTCGAGGACACCGTTGCGCTTCGCGAGCTCGATGTTCGCCAGGTGCTGTGGGTAGTCCCGGGTGAAAAGCGTCGTGCCCTGCAGGTCGACGGTGACGAAGTACAGCCAGTCGCCGTCCGCCGGGCGTTCTGCGGCGGCGAGCGCCTCTGCGCCCGGTGAGCAGATCGGGGTCGCCGGAAGCCCGTCGCGCACATAGGTGTTCCACGGCGTCGCCTTCCCACGGTCGGCGTCGGTGGTGGCAACCTCCTGGCGATCCAATGAGTAGTTCACCGTGGAGTCGAACTCCAGCCTGCGGTGATCCGGTGCGACCAAGCGGTTGTAGATGACCCGAGCCACCTTGTTGAAGTCCTGGGGTTTGGATTCCCGCTGCACCAACGACGCCACCGTCAGGATCTGGTAGGGCGTCATGCTCAGTGACTTGGCGGTGTCCATCAAACCGCCCTGCGCGTATTGATAGGCGCTGGTACCGATGAGGGTGGACAAGATGTCCTTCGGCGAAGCCGAGGGGTCGACATTCCATGAGCCCGGGGCGATCAGGCCTTCGAGCCTGCGATGGTCGTCGCCCATCGCCTGAACCGGTTTGGTCGCCCAGTCCGGCACGGACAACTCCGCAAGCGAGGCGCTGCCTGCGGCGTCGCGAAGATCGTCCACCGACACGCAGTGACGGTCGCCGTCCAGATCCACGCAGGTGGCGTTCGAGATCAACTGGAAGATGCCAGCGGTGACATCGTTGGTCTTGACATCCTGGATGTCGTCGAGCTGGCGGCCTTCGGGGATGACGAGCTTGCCCACCCGGTTCTGCGCATCCGCAAGCCGCGCAACGGCATCCGCCGCCGGTATCTCCGTGCGCACCTTGTAGAAGCCGGGTTGGATGGCCTGAATGGCGGCGTTGCCCTGGGCGGCATTGACGAATGCTTTCGACGTCGCGACCACCTCGCGGTCTTCGAGCGTCTTGCCGATGGTCGTCGTGGAGTCGCCTTCGTGGACCTGGATGACGATGTCCGACTTGCCCTCGCCCGAGTAGTCAGAACCGCCGCCGAACACGCTGTGCCACAGCCGCGAACCGAGGAAGACCGCTCCGATCACGATCACGACGAAGACGCAGAGCGTGACCGCGCGCACCGCCCGGCGCCTGCGACGGCGGCGAGCTTCGCGTATCCGGTCCGCGCGGCTGAGTCGACGCCGCGGCGGCCCGACCGCCACCGGCTGTGGGCGTTCGCGATCCCACGCGTCAGGCATTGCCGACCTCGTTGAGCATGGCCCGCCGCTGATCCAGCCAGCTCTGCAGTATTCCGACGGCCGCGGCCTGGTCGATCATCGCCTTCTGTCCCCTTGCCCGAACGCCGGCTTCGCGCAGCGAGCGCTGCGCCGTCACAGTGGTCAACCGCTCGTCAGCCATCCGCACCGGGGTCGGCGCGACGCGTCGTCCCAGATCCTCGGCGAGCTCGATGGCGTCCTGCGCGGACGGACCGGTTCGGTCGGCGAGCGTACGCGGCAGTCCGACCACCACCTCAACGGCCTCCAATTCGCCGACGAGCTGGGTGAGCCGTCGCAGGTGGCGGTCGGTCTTGTCGCGGCGGACGGTTTCCACCGGCGTGGCGAGGATGCCATCGGGATCGCTGACCGCGACACCGATGCGAACACTTCCCACATCCACGCCCACCCGACGACCCCGACCGGGATCGTCGCCTCCGGGCCGATCCGGCAGCCGGTGCTCTGGGTTGGCCACCTGGCTAGCTCCGGCCTATCTCCGCGCGAAGCGCGGCCAGTGCCGCGTCGATGCCTGCGGCCCCCTTACCGGAACCCTGCGCCATGTCGGCCTTGCCGCCGCCGCGGCCGTTCACTGCCGCACCCAGCGCCTTGACCAGGTCGTTGGCCTTCAACCCGAGATCCTGGGCGGCCGGGTTGACGGCGACCACGAACGGAACGCTGTCGTCGTCGCCCTCGGCGATCAACGCGATGACCGCCGGCTCGGAGCCGACCTTGCCGCGGATATCGCCGACCAGGCTGCGCAGATCCGAGGCCGATGTTCCGCCGGCCATCCGCTGCGCCACGACGCGGACCTTACCGATCTGCTCGGCGCCCGCCGCGGCGTTCACCGCGGCCGCCCGCGCATTGGCGAGCCGCATCCGGTCGAGTTCTTTCTCCGCGGTCTTCAGCCGGTCCACCAGCTGGGCGACCCGTGCCGGAACCTCGTCCGAAGGAACCTTCAGTGACGACGCAAGCCCCGCCATCAAGGCGCGTTCCTTGGCGAGGTGGCGGAACGAGTCAAGCCCGACGTAGGCCTCGACCCGCCGCACACCGGACCCGACGGACGACTCGCCGAGAATGGTGACCGGCCCGATCTGCGCCGAATTGCGAACGTGCGTGCCGCCGCACAGTTCAAGCGAGAACGGGCCGCCGATCTCGACCACCCGCACCTCATCGGGGTAGGCCTCGCCGAACAGCGCCATCGCGCCCATCGACTTGGCCTTCTCGAGATCGGTGGTGAAGCTGTGCACCTCGTAATCGGCCTCGACGGCCTCGTTGGTGACCTCTTCGATCTGGGTTCGTTGTTCCTCGTTCAGCGGGCCCTGCCAGTTGAAGTCGAACCGCAGATATCCGGGTCGGTTCAGTGAACCTGCCTGAACGGCGTTGGGGCCCAATATCTGTCGCAGAGCGGCGTGCACCATGTGTGTGCCGGAATGGCCCTGGGTTGCGCCGTGCCGCCAGCGCGGGTCGACGGCGGCGACGACCGTGTCGCCCTCGACGAACTCTCCGGACTCGACGTTGATGCGGTGCGCCCACAGCGTCTTGGCGATCTTCTGCACA
This sequence comes from uncultured Actinomycetota bacterium, assembly GCA_963758825.1. Taxonomy (GTDB): domain Bacteria; phylum Actinomycetota; class Actinomycetes; order Mycobacteriales; family Mycobacteriaceae; genus Mycobacterium. The sequence goes on from CAVWWV010000004.1 coordinate 374,060, forward strand.
TCGCTGACGGCTGCCTTCGCCGTCGCCGACGCCGCGGTTCCGGTGATGCTGCCTTCGTCGGCGATCTGGCCACCGGACTCCGCGTAGAACGGCGTGCGATCCAGAATCAGCTCGACGCGACCGGCCTGCTGACCGTCATGCGCCACGACCGGGACCCGCTTGCCGTCGACGAAAATACCGAGAATTCTTGCCTCGGTTGATAACTCGTCGAAACCGGTGAACTCGGTCGGACCGGCGTCGACCAACTCGCGGTACGCGGACAGGTCGGCGTGGGCCTGCTTACGGGCGGCGGCGTCGGCCTTGGCGCGCTGCCGCTGCTCGGCCATCAGGCCGCGGAAGCCTTCTTCGTCGACGCTGAGACCGGCTTCGGCAGCCATTTCCAGGGTCAGCTCGAGCGGGAAGCCGTAGGTGTCGTGCAGTGTGAACGCGTCGGTTCCCGACAGCACGGAGGTACCGGACTTCTTCGTCGCACTGGCCGCCTCGTCGAAGAGCCGCGACCCCGATGCCAGCGTTCGGTTGAACGCCGTCTCTTCTGCTACCGCGATGCGCTGGATCCGGTCGAAGTCGTTGACCAACTCCGGATATGACGGTCCCATCGCATCGCGCACGGTGGCCATGATGTCTCCGACGACAGGGTCGTTGATTCCCAGCAGCTTCGCCGACCTGATCACGCGGCGCAGCAGGCGGCGCAGCACATAACCACGACCATCGTTGCCGGGGCTGACGCCGTCGGCGATGATGATCGCCGCGGTGCGGCTGTGGTCGGCGATGATCCGGTACCGGACATCGTCTTCATGGCTGCCCTTGCCGTACCCGCGAGGGGCGATGCCTGCGACAAGGTCGATCACCGGGCGCAGCAGATCGGTCTCATAGACGTTGTCGACATCCTGCAACAGGCAGGCGACGCGCTCGATGCCCATACCGGTGTCGATGTTCTTGCGCGGCAACGGGCCGAGGATCTCGAAGTTGTCCTTCGATGTTCCTTCGCCGCGCTCGTTCTGCATGAAGACGAGATTCCAGATCTCGATGTAGCGGTCCTCGTTGGCTTCTGGGCCACCCTCGGCGCCGTACTCCGGGCCGCGGTCGTAATAGATCTCCGAAGACGGACCACACGGACCGGGGATGCCCATCGACCAGTAGTTGTCGGCCATACCGCGGCGCTGGATCCGCTCTGCGGGTATGCCCGTGACCTCCAGCCAGAGGTCGGCGGCCTCGTCGTCATCGAGATAGACCGTCGCCCAGAGCCTTTCGGGATCGAAGCCGTAGCCACCCTGGTCGACGGGATTGGTCAGCAGTGACCAGGCCAGCTCGATGGCGCCTTTCTTGAAGTAGTCGCCGAAGGAGAAGTTGCCCGCCATCTGAAAGAACGTGTTGTGCCGGGTGGTGATGCCGACTTCGTCGATGTCGGGCGTGCGGATGCATTTCTGAATGCTGGTCGCGCGGTTCCACGGGGGGGTCCGCTGTCCCAGGAAGTAGGGGACGAACTGGACCATGCCCGCATTGACGAACAGCAGGTTGGGGTCGTCGAGGATCACAGAAGCGCTGGGCACCTCTGTGTGGCCCGCGTTCACGAAGTGATCGAGGAATCGCTTCCTGATCTCGTGTGTCTGCACCTGTCGTCCTCTTTGTTCTCGGCCTCGTCTGCCCAACCCGACCGCACTACAGTACCGGGCTGGTTTGTCGCACTCGAACTAGCCGTTTATGAAGCTCAAGCGCACTGAGCGGCGCGGATTGTCCCTGTTCAGGTCAACGAGGACGACACTCTGCCAGGTTCCCAATAGGGGTTCGTCCATCCTGCACCGGAACCGTCACCGACGGTGCGACGAGGGCGGGCAGGACGTGGTCGGCGCCGTGGCCCGGCGAGCCGTGCTCGTGCCGATAACGATCGTCGCGCGGAAGCAGGCTTTCGAGCGTGTCGACGAGATCGTCGTCGGATCCGGCGCCGGTCTCGATGATCGCGACTCCCGCGGTCGCATGCGGCACGAAGACGCTGCAAAGGCCGTCCTGATGTGCGGCGCAGAACTCACGAACCTTCTCGGTGAGATCGACGATCCGTCGTCGCGACGAGTCGACCTCCAATACCTGTGTGTCCATGTAGTCGAGCCTACGATTCGCATCCCCGCCTGCCTCGATTGACGCGGGCGTTTATTTCGTGGACGGCGAGGGTATCTGTCTTCCACCCCACTACGGCTCCTTGGAGGACAAATGACCATCACCGGCGTTATCACCGCAATTCTGATCGGCATCGTGGTCGGTGTACTCGGCCGCCTGCTGGTGCCCGGCAAGCAGCCGATCGGCATGCTCGTCACCATTCTGATCGGCATCGTCGGCGCCTTCCTCGGCACTGCGATTGCCCGCGCGCTCGGAATCCCGACCGTGACCAACGGCATCGACTGGCTCGAACTGCTCGTGCAGGTCATCGTCGCGGCCATCGGCGTGGCCCTCGTCTCGTCGATGATGGGACGCAGGCGCACTGGCGTCATGGGCGGCGGACGCAGGCGCTCGAGCTTGTTCCGCTAATCGAACCGCGCTAAGCGAGCCCGGCGGCATCCCCTGGCCGCCGGGCACGCTCTTGCTCGGACGAAGATTCGGCGAAAAACACTTCAGGGCTTAGTAATCCAGGGGGCCCGAGGGCCCGTCGCCGCGAGTTCTGGCCGTCATCACGGAGACTTCAACAGCGCATCGAGTTTCTCGTAGCCCTCGGTCATGCCGCCTTCCATGCCCGAGGACAGCAGCGCGTCACGCGCCTCGGTGTTCGGGCAGATGGACCGGCCGCGCAGCCGGCTGCGGCCCTCACCGAGATCCTCGAACCACATGAACTCGATGTTCACCATGTCCGGCGCCCCCTCGAACTCGAAGGTCTGGATGACGAGTTCGTTCTCCCGGACGGTGTGAAACGTCCCGTTGAAGCGGAAGTCGCCGTGCTCGGTGGAGTGGACGTAGCGGTATCCGCCATGGGTTGTGAAATTCCACTCCTCGATCTTCATTTCCAGGCCGTGCGGGCCGAGCCACTGGCTGACCAGTTCCGGCTCGGCGTGCGCGCGGAACAGTGCCTGCACCGGTGCGTCGAACTCGCGGGTGAACTCCATGGCAAGGGTGTCGACGGGGGCCTGCAGGTTGAGGGCGTTCGTCATCGTTGGTTTCCCTTCTCGGTTGTGACGGTCATGCCGGCCAGCAGTGCGTCCAGCCGGCGGTAATTACGTTCGGCGTCAAGCCGATACCGGTCGATCCAAGCGGTCAGCCCCTCCAGCGCCGCGGCGTCGAGATGGACCGGCCTGCGTTGCGCATCGCGGGTCCTGGTGACCAGCCCCGCCTGCTCGAGCACCTGAATGTGCTTGGACACCGCCTGTTTGGTGATGTCGAACGGCGCGGCGAGTTCGTTGACCGTCGCGGGCCCGCGGGACAGTCGCGCGACGATGGCCCGTCGGATCGGGTCGGCGAGCGCCATGAAGGCGCGATCCATCCGCGCGTCTGCATCGCCGTCGCTCGCAATAATCAACCTCCTGCTTGATCAATGATTTGGTTGACTACCAACGTAGAAGGCGGTTCATGACGTGTCAAGACGTGATCTCTCATCGCGAGAGCTTGCCTTTCAGCGCTTGCGGCGGATGATCGCCCGTAGCTTGTCCAACCTGCCCGAGATCTCCCGTTCAGCGCCGTGACTGGTCGGCTGGTAATAATCCACGCCGACGAGTTCGTCAGGCGGATATTGTTGCGGCACAACACCGTCGGGGTCGTCATGGGCGTACTTGTAGCCCACCGCATTGCCGAGCCCCTCAGCACCCGAGTAGTGCCCGTCGCGCAGCGCAGGCGGAACCAGGCCCGCCTTGCCCGCCCGGACGTCGCTCATCGCAGCACCCAGCGCGGTTGTCACCGCGTTGGACTTCGGTGCGGTCGCGAGGTGGACGGTCGCGTGGGCAAGCGTGAGTTGCGCCTCCGGCATACCTATCAGCTGCACCGTCTGCGCGGCGGCCACGGCGGTCTGCAGCGCGGTCGGATCCGCCATTCCGATGTCCTCGCTGGCCAGGATCATCAACCGACGCGCGACGAACCGAGGGTCCTCCCCCGCGACCAGCATGCGGGCCAGGTAGTGCAGGGCGGCGTCGACGTCCGATCCGCGAACGGACTTGATGAACGCGCTGATGACGTCGTAGTGCTGATCTCCGTCGCGGTCGTAGCGGACCGCGGCCTTGTCCAGTGACTGCTCGATCGTCTCGACGGTGACCGTCTCGCCCGCCTCGGACGCCACCTCCAGCGCCGTCAACGCCCGCCTGGCATCGCCCGCCGACAGCGCCACCATCAGCTCGATCGCGTCGTCGGTGACCGTGACCTTGCCTGCCAGCCCACGAGGGTCCTCGATGGCGCGGGTGATGACGGCGCGCACGCCGTCGGCAGAGAGCGGCTGCAGCTGCAGGATCAACGACCGGGAAAGCAGCGGAGCGACGACCGAGAACGACGGATTCTCCGTCGTGGCGGCCACCAGGAGCACCACCCGGTTCTCGACGGCAGACAGCAGCGCGTCCTGCTGGGTCTTGGAGAACCGGTGCACCTCGTCGATGAACAGCACCGTCTGCTCGCCGTACGCGGCGGCCCGGCGAGCCACGTCGATGACGGCGCGGACCTCCTTGACCCCCGCCGATAGCGCCGACAGCGCCTCGAACCGGCGGCCGGTGGCCTGCGAGATCAGCGACGCCAGCGTCGTCTTGCCGGTGCCCGGCGGGCCGTACAGGATGACCGACGCCGCGCCGGACCCCTCGACAAGGCGGCGCATCGGCGAGTTCGGCGCAAGAAGATGGTCCTGGCCGACGACTTCGTCGAGGGATGTCGGCCGCATCCGCACCGCGAGCGGGCTCGAAGCGCCGACGGGCCCCGCTGCGCCTCCAGTCGAGGTCGGCTCACCGGGGACGTCGAATAGCCCATCGGACACGCTCTCTGCTTACCACGGCACTACGACTGTCATTGCGTCACGAAGTCGATCAGTTCCTCGACCCTGCCGATCAGTGCCGGTTCGAGGTCGTTCCAGTCGCGCACCCGGCCGCGGATCCGCTGCCACGCCCTGGCGATGTCCGCCTGCCCGCCGTGCGGCCAGCCCAGCGCTTCGCACACGCCGTGCTTCCAGTCGACGCCGCGCGGGACGGTCGGCCACGCCGAGATGCCGAGCCGCCCGGGCTTGACCGCCTGCCAGATGTCGATGAACGGATGGCCGACCACCAGCGTGTGCGCGCCGCCCGGCCCCCGCCGCACCGTATCGGCGATGCGGGCCTCCTTGGAGCCGGCGACCAGATGATCCACCAGCACACCCAACCGACGGCCCGGCCCGGGATCGAACTCCTCGACGATGGCGGCCAGATCGTCGACCCCTCCGAGGTATTCGACGACCACACCCTCGATCCGCAGATCGTCCCCCCACACCTGCTCGACCAGTTCGGCATCGTGTCGGCCCTCGACATAGATCCGGCTGGACAGCGCGACCTTCGCCGTGGCGCCCGGCACTGCGACGGAGCCGGACGCGGTGCGGGTGCCCGCAGCCGGGGCCGCTCGGCGCGGCGAGGTCAGGATCACCGGCTTGCCGTCGATCAGGTAACCGGGGCCGACGGGAAACGGTTTGCGCCGCCCCCGCCTGTCCTCGAGTTCCATTCGCCCGTACTCGATGCGGACCACGGCGCCGACGTAGCCGGTCTGCGCGTCCTCCACCACCATGCCGATCTCGACCGGGCATTCGGTGGATCGGGGTTTTCTGTGCGGATTGTCGGCAAGCACGTCGAAGCCATAGCGATCAGCCACCGGGTGATCGTAGGGTCACACCCGCGCTGCGCCACCGCGACACGGCCGAGGGAATCGGAACCGAACGGCTCTAGAAGTCCGCGGGGTTCGGCCGCTCAACGGAGCGCGGAGTCAGGCCGAGCCCACGCACATGTTCCGCGATGGTCGCCAGGCTGGTGACCCAGACGTCGTCGTATGAGCGCACGTATTCGATCAGCGAGTCGAGCGCCTGCGCCCTCGACGGACGCCCGGACAGGAAGGGATGGTTGGTCAGCACGTAGGCGGCCCCCTCGGCGCGCATCGCGTCGAACTCCAGTCGCCACATCTCTATTGCCTTGACGGGACTTTCGATCAGCCCAGAGCCACTGAAATCCGGCACATAGCAGTACTGCTCCCAGTCGTCGAGCGCCCATTGGATCGGGATCTCCACCAACGGTCCGCCGTCGGCTACCGCCAGTTCGTAGGGATGATCGGTGTCCATCAGGCTGCTGTCGTAGAGGAATCCCCTGTCGCGCAGCAGCTTCGGGGAATGCCAGTTCAGCTCCCACATGGGCGCGCGATAGCCGATCGGACGTGAGCCGGTCACCGACTCGAGCACCTCGAGCCCACGGTCGAGGATGTCGGCTTCCTGCTGCTCGGTCTTGCCGCGCATCGCCTCGTGCAGGTAGCCGTGGTGGGCGATCTCGTGGCCGTGTTCGACGATCGATGAAATGACGTCCGGGTAGCGCACCGCGGTGTAACCGGGGACGAAGAACGTCGACGTGATGCCGTGCTTGGCAAGGATTTTCAGCAGCCGCGGCACGCCCGTGAGCGGGCCGTAGGCCTGATGGCTGATCGCCGACATCCTGTCGGCATGTGATGGATCCACACCCAGCATCGCCGATTCGGCGTCCACGTCGAACGAGAACGACGCCGCACACCTGGCGCCGTTGGGCCACGACACCGGCGGCACGCTCATGTCCGGCTCCGCGCTCTGCCGAGCAGCGCGAGGAATTCGTAAGCAAGGAACGCCGCTGCGATACCCGTCAACTCGGCGTGGTCATACGCGGGCGCGACCTCCACGATGTCGGCGCCGACGAGGTTCAGACCGTCGAACCCGCGCACCACCTCGAGCAGTTCGCGACTGGTCATCCCGCCGATCTCCGGTGTGCCGGTACCCGGGGCATGCGCGGGGTCGAGCACGTCGATGTCGATCGACACATACAGCGGATGGTCGCCGATCGTCTGCTGTAACTGTGCGACCACGTCTGCGACGGTACGCGTCTGGAACTCGCGGCAGTGAACGACGGTGAAACCGAGTTCCGCATCCGACGAGAGGTCGTCGGGTGAATACAGGGCCCCCCGGATCCCGACGTGTGCGCTGTGACCGGACACGAAGAGACCTTCCTCGGCGGCGCGGCGGAACGGCGTGCCGTGGGTCAACGGAGCGTCGAAATAGGTGTCCCACGTATCGAGGTGCGCGTCGAAGTGCACCAGCGCCACCGGACCGTGAATCCGATTGTGCGCGCGTAGCAACGGGTAGGCGATCGTGTGGTCGCCCCCGATCGTGATGATCCGTGCGCCATCGGCGATGAGCGCATACGCCTGCTCCTCGACCTGCTCCATCGCTTTCGTGATGTCGAAAGGCGTACAGGCGATATCGCCCGCGTCGACGACCTGCTGGGTGGCGAACGGCATCACCTCCATCTGCGGGTGGTAGGGCCGCAGCACCCGTGAGCACTGCCGAACATGGGCCGGCCCGAATCGCGCGCCGGGCCGATAGCTCACACCGCTGTCGAACGGAATGCCGACGACGGCGACGTCGTAGGTCGGCACATCGCCGATGCGTGGCAGCCGCGCGAATGTGGAAAAGCCCGCGTAGCGCGGCACGACCGTTCCGTCGACCGGCTGTACTGGCTCGGATTGTTGCGTCATGTCCGGCATCGTGTCGTCCCTCCGTTGATCTGGACGGTCTGGCCGACGAACGCGCCCATGTCTTCGCGGGCCAACAACGAGACCGCAGCGGCGATGTCGTCCGGCTTTCCGATGTGGCCGACCGGTATTCCGCGCGCGTACTGCTCGTGCATCTCGGCGAGTGTGATGCCCGCGTCGTCGGCGTCGACCTGCAGCTGTGGCGTGTCGATGATTCCCGGCGCGACGCCGTTGACGGTGATGTGCTCGGGCGCGAGTTCGCGGCCGAGCGACTTCGTCAACGCGATCAGGCCGGCTTTGGACGCCGCGTAGGCGCCCGCATTCGGCCAGCCGATGACGCCCCACTCGGACGCGATGATGACGATGTTGCCGCCGCCTCGCCGCCGCATGCCCGGCAGCACGGCCTGCACCAGGTAGACGGTGCCCGACAGGTTGGTGTCGACGACCTTCCACCAGTCGTCGTCGGGGTGGTCGCAGAACGGCCCCATCGTCATGTATGCCGCGTTGCACACCAGGATGTCCACCGGCCCGCGGGTGGATTCGATCTCGCGTACCAGGGCCGCGACGGCCTCGGGATCCGAAACATCAGCCGCCGCAGGGAATCCGCCGCTTTGGGCGACGACGGCGTCCATCCGGTCGTCGCGCACACGTCCGTTGACGCCGACCGTCACTCCGTCGGCGGCCAGCCGGTTGGCGATGGCCGCACCGATCCCCTGCGTCGCGCCGGTGACCAAGGCGATGCGCATGTCAGATCACCGCGCCGCTGTTCGGCGAGAGCACCTCGCCGGTGCAGAATGCGGCGTCTTCGCCGACGAGGTAGCGCACCACTTCGGCGACCTCCTCGGGTCGGGCCAGTCGGCGCGCGGGCAGTGTCGCCAGGTAGTCCGGTGCGCGCCAGGGTGAATCGGCGGCCAGCAGCGGCGTGTCGGTCGGGCCGGGGGCGACGGCGTTCACCCGCACTCCGTGCGCCGGCGACCTCGGCGGCGAGGCTGCGCACCAGCCCGATGATGGCGCCCTTCGCGGCCGCGTAGTGCGCCTCGCCGTCGCCGCCACCCACCGCGAGCTCGGACGTGATGGCGACGATGGAGCCACGGCGCCGCTCGCATCATCGACGGCAGCGCGGCGCGGGTGACGTTGCGAAGGCCGCCGAGGTGTACGCGCAGCATGCGGTGCAGTTGCCCGTGGGTGATGTCGGCGATCGGCGCTTCCTCGTAATGTCCCGCCGCACTGACCACCGCGTCGACAGGACCCAGCTCGGTGGCCACCCGGCGCATCGTCGCCTCGACGGCGGCGGGGTCGGCGACGTCAACGGAATACGGCGCGGTGTCGTTGAGGTCAAGTCCTGCAACGCGATAGCCGTCCTGCTCAAGCGCCGCGGCGATGGCGGCACCGATACCGGATGATGCTCCGGTGACGACCGCGATACCGGTCACTGCGCGGGTGGCTGGTCGGCGAAGCGTTCACCGATCGGCGCCGCAATGCCTTTGCGCACCGACAGGTAGATCGCCGCGCCGATCAACCCCAGTACCACGGTGGTCAGCACGCTGGCCCAGCTGATGAACCAGGGCACGTCCGGCGAGGTGCGCGGCCACGCGACGTTGACCGTCTCGAAGATGATCCACAGCGAGGCGATGTAGGTGATCGGGGCACCCCAGCGGCCGAGGTTGAAGGGACCCGGTCTCCACTTACCGGAGAGCCGGGCGAGGGCGGCACCGATCACCGGGACGCCGAAGGCGATGTAGAAGCCGATGATGTTGAAGTTGACCAGAATGTTGTAGAACTGTGTGCCCGCCAGCAGCACGAAGACGACCGCTGCGACGCCGGTGAGCGCAATTGCGTTGACCGGCAGGCGTTCCGGTCCCGCCAGCCCGCCGAGCACCTTCGATCCGGGCAGGCTGCGGTCACGCGCCGCACCCCAGATGCACCGCGATACCGCCGCCTGCACGGCAAGGAAGCTGGACACGAAGCCGATCACGAACATGGCGAGCAGAGGCTTGGTGATACCTGCACCGAAGTGTGTGGCCAGGGTGTCGGCGACGGTGTCGCCGGATTGCGCGGCGACCACGCCGGGCAGGTCGGGAATCGAAAGGATGAGCGCCGCAGCGGAGAACATCACCACGAGGCCGACAAGCAGCAACGCAAGGATGATCGCCTTGGGCACATTGCGTTCCGGCTCGTCGACCTCCTCGGCCACCGACCCAGCGGCCTCGAACCCGAGGAACGACCAGCCGACGTAGGCAATGGCCAGCAGCATCGGACCCGACGTCCACGATGCGGCGTCGGGCAAGCCCGCGCTGGTGAACAGCACCGAGAACGGGTTCTCGCGGTAGAACAGCAGCAGCACCGTGCCGAGGCCAAGCGAGCCGAGCACCTCGCACGTGATGCTGACGGCGACCATGATCTTGAGCACCTTGCGGCCGACCATGTTGACGCCGGATCCGATGAGGACGATGACGATCGCGACCGATGCGATCTGCCAGCGGCTGGGCTCGCCGACCCCGAAGATGTTGAGCAGGAAGCCCGCCGCCGCATAGGACAGTGTGCCGAGCGCCAGGGTGAGACCCCACATGTACGCCCACGCCGCCACCCAGCCCCATGTGGTGCCCCGGACGTGCCGCGACCACTGGTAGACGCTTCCCGCATACGGCCAGCGCGACGCCAGCTCGCCGAATACCGCAGCGACCATCAGCTGGCCGATGAGCACGATCGGGAACGCCCAGAAGAACTTCGGCCCCGCCGCGAACAGCCCCAGGGTGAAGATGGCGTACACCGCGGCGATCGGCGATACGTCGGCGAAAGCCAGTGACAGCGCCGAGCGGAAGCTGAACCCACGCTGAAGCCGCTCAGGAACCGGCTCGCCAATGGTGGTGTCGGTCGATTCGGCCATGTCGGCTCCCGTCGCTGAAGGTCTCACCCGCCGCAACTGTGGGCCGCGCAGCCGAGAAAACGGAATACGCCCAACGTCTGAACTTGAGACACTCGTTCATATGATCATCTAAGGTCGAGCTGGGTTCCGAGCGCAGCGGACATCGAGCGGCTTTCCGTGACGGCCGCGAACTGGCGCTTTGTGCCCGGCAGCGTTGCGAGGCAACGACGTAACCACGTGTTTCGAACAGGTGACTGATGGCGTATAGGGTTCGCGACCTGCTGGATACACCGCACCTTCGGCTCACCCTCAAGGGCGGCGGCGGGGGCCTGGACACCCCCGTGACCTGGGCGCAGACCTCGGACCTCGAAGAGCCGTGGTCGTATCTGGCGGGCGGCGAACTGCTGATGAAGAACGGCCAGACACTGCCGGAATCCCCGCGCGGCCAGACGGCGCTCATCCGCGCGGTTGCGGAGAACGGCATGTGCGGCATGGTGATCGGGCTGGACGCGGCCACCCCTGCGCTCACTCCGGCCGCGCTGGACCTCGCCGACTCCCTCGGCTTTCCGATCATGGTGGTGCCCTACTCGGTTGGGTTCGCCTCGATCGGACGCGCTGTCGCCGATGCCGCGGGCAGCGGCCGCGTCGCCGTGACCGAACGGGTCTACAACGTGATCCGGCAGTCGGTGAACAACCCCGGCCCCGCCAACGTGCTGGCCCAGCTGGAACGCGATCTGTCGTGTCGCATCGCTGTGCTCGACGCGTCCACCGGCACGGTCGCGCTGGAGGCGTCCGAACCGGCACCGGAGGATTTGCGCCGGGTCATCACGACCGAGATCTCCGGACGGCGGGGGGCGATTCCCGGCGTGCTGCACGTGAGTGCGGGCACCGAACGAGCGCTGGTCGTCGAGGTTCCAGACGAGGAGCCGACGGTGCTGGCGACGTACGCGTTCCGTGGACCGACCACCGATCTGGTTCACCTGCAGCACCTGGCATCCGCAGTGGCTGTGTTACTCGCCCAGCAGAATGCGCGCCGCGAGCACGAGCGGCGCATCGGCGCCGAGGTGATGGGCCAGTTGTGCGACGGCCGAATGAGCGACCGCGAGGGTGACCGGGAGCTCGGCGAACGCGGGCTGGATCCGGCGACGTGCTGCGTCGTGGCGGCCGATGGCGTGTCGGCCGCCAGCGAACGTCAACTTCACCTGGGCCTCGGCAGGCGATCGGTGCCCCACCTGCTGCTGCGCCGCGCAACGCTGCTCTATGCGCTGATGCCCGTCACCGAATGGGCGCTCGACGTTTTGGCTCAACGCCTCGGCGGCCAGGCAACGCTGGGAATCAGCGAGCCCCTGTCACGCGTTTCGCGCGCCCCGACCGCCGTGCGTGAGGCGACATGGGCGGTACGCGCCGCCGTCACCACATCCAGCAGAACGGCCCGTTTCGCGGACGCCACCATGTTCTCGGTGTTGCGCGAGCCCGAGGAGGCACGTGTCGTTGTCGACCGGGTACTGGGCAGGCTCATCGACTACGACGCAACGCATTCCAGCGATATGGTCGCCACCCTCGACACGTATCTGCGTTGCGAGCGGTCCTGGCTGCAGACGGCGAAGGAGCTCGGCCTGCACCGGCAAACCGTCGTCTACCGGATGCAACGCGTCGAGGAGATCACCGGCCGCAGGATCGCCGACACGGGCACGCTCGCCGAATTCTGGCTGGCGCTGCGCGCGAGGGATCTACTGGCCCTTCCGGGCTGAACTCGCGCGCGGGAACTCGTCGTCGATGACGGTGACGACCCGTTCCACGAGCCACTGTGTGAGTAGCTTTCCGATGTCGGCGCTTGCGCCCATCGGTGACGAGAGCGAGCCACTGGCCGTCGACATCCGGGTGTCGATGGGGACCACGTCGTGATTGACCACACGTTGCGGGGCATCGGAAGCCATTTGATCGGTCCGCACCGCCGCCGCGTCGTGATGCATCCACAGCGACGTCTCGATCACCGCGGCGTGTTCCAGTGCCAGTCCCGGAAAGCCCTCCGGCCAAATGGTATTCAACTGTTCCGGGGTGAAGTCCGGGAAGACGTCCTCGATCACCACGATCTTGAGTTCGGGGTGCTGCCCCGAGACGAGGAACGCAGGCTCGTAGATGAAGCCGCTGTTCTCGAAATGCCAGTTGTACAACACGATGTTGCGGAATCCGCCACGCCTGAGCTCACTGAGCACATCCTCCAGCACGCTCATGAACGTGGTCGCCCGCAGCGACACCGTACCGGGAAAGTGCTGGCCACCACCGCTACCCGGTCTGCTGCGGTACCCGAACGGCAGGAACGGACCGACGACGATGTCGCGTACGCGGCCCGCCTCGCAGAGCACTCGTTGCGGCAACACCCAATCGGTGCACACCGGTAGATGCCGACCGTGTTGTTCGGTGGCGCCGATCGGGATGACGATGGGCGTATCCGCTTCCGCGGCCGCCGAGATCTCCTCCCACGTCATGTCCTGGTAGACGCGTAAGCCGTGTCCGGAGCTCATGGCGTCGCGTCGACCGCAGTCGATGGCGTCTGACGCGCGGCGACCACTTCTTCGAGCCGGCCCACGCCGCCAAGGCGAGCACGATCAGAATCACCTCGGCGACGAGATATTGAGTCTCCTGAGTGGCCAGGGCGATTCCGGTGAAGCCGATGACCACCAGCGGCGGCAGCGGCCACAGCGGCAGCTTGAACGGCCGCGGTTCGTCGGGCATGGACCGGCGACTCCAGAACGCCGCCAACCCGATACAGAAGTACACCGCCGCGATCACCGTGCCCGCGAAGATGATCAGGAAGTTCAGCGCGGACGTGAACACCAGCACCGCGGCGGGCACGGCCAGGCACAGGATGCCGACGCCGGGAACGCGGAACCTGTTGATGGAGCCGACGACCCGGTTCACAGACGCAGGCCACATTCCGTCGCGACCCGTGGTGTACACGCCGCGGCCGAAGTACATCAGCAGCGACAGCATCGCGTTGAACAGTGCGATGCTCACCCCGACGTCGACGATGACGCGGGCCTTGTCGCCAAGCGATGCCTGCACGGAGTAGACGACGGGCGCCGGGTCGCTGAAGAACTCCTTCAGGTCGGGGGCTGCGACCACCGCAGCGATCAGCGGAACCATGATCAGCACGCACGCCAGCACCGCCGAGATGATGACCGCCTTGGCGATATTGCGCTCGCCGCCCTTGAGTTCCTCGGAGAAGCCCAGCGCCGCGTCGTAGCCGTTGATGACGTTGAAGGCGGGCGCCAGCGTCGCCAGCATCACCGCGAAACCGACCGCGACCAGTTCACCGTTGTTCAGCACCGTCGGGTGAAAAGTGACCTCGGCCAGGTTCTGATGCGGATGCGCGAACGCCGCGACCGTGACGATCCCGAGCACGATGCATTCGACGATCACCATCGCACCGGTCGCCCACGCGCCGAACTCGACCTTGGTCAGCCCAATGCCGGTGGCCAGTGCGAGCAGCACGATCGCGATCGCCGTGTCGGGGAAACCGAGGCCCGGGAACAGGTCTCGCAGGAACCCGACCATGCCCAGCGCGATGCTGGCCGGGATCACGATGCCCTGGATCAGGTAGTTGAACATCGTGATCCATGAGAACGGCCCGGGAGGACCTTGCGCACAAGCGAGTACATGCCGCCTGCTATCGGGAACATGCCCGCCAGCTCCGCCAGGCACAGGGAGATGAGGACCACGACGACCGAGAGCAGCAGCCCGGCCCCGATCGAGAACGTGCCGCCGATGACGAATACCCCGGCGGACAGGAACAGCACCGCCATGGTCGGTGAGACGTCGGCCATCGCCAGCCCCACCACCTCCGGAATGTTCAGCCGGCGGACCAGCTGCTGGGAGTAGCCGAGTTGTTCGAGCCGGGATTCCGGCGGCGGTGGCGTCGAGACGGTCTCTTCGGTCATGACGATCCTCCGGTGGTGGGGGGCGATGATGGTGCGACACCGATGGATCCGGCGGCCACGCATGTGGTGCGACCGCCGTCGGCGACAAGGTGAGTGCCGGTGATGTAGCCGGCTCGGTTCGACAGCAGAAACACGACGGCTTCGGCGATCTCGGCCGGGTCGGCGATGCGCGCCATCGCGACGCTGGCGGCGTTGTCGGCGAGCTCGGCCTCTGGATCCGCGACGCCGTCGAATTCGGCGAGAAACATCGGAGTCCGTGTCGTGCCGGGACATACGGAGTTGACGCGGATACCCCAGGACGCCAACTCGGCGGCGGCGCTGCGCGTCATCGACAGGATGGCGCCCTTGGTGGCGGTGTAGGCGACGTAGCCGGCCTGGCCGATGAGCGCCAACTCCGACGCCGTGTTGACGATCGCGCCCGCGCGGCGGGACTGCATGACGCGGGCCGCCTCCCGCAGGACGAAGAACGACCCCGCGAGGTTGGTGTCCACCAGCCGTCGGAAGACGTCATCGGTGGTGTCCGATGAGCGGGATGGCCTCCGAGATGCCTGCGTTGTTGTGGACGGCGTCCACGGGCCCCAGTTCGGCTTCCACGCGTTCGAACGCGGCGCGGACGGCCGTCGAGTCCGCGACGTCCGCACCGATGGCGATGACCTTGCCGCCGTGGGCGCCGACACGATGCGCCGCGGCGTCGAGATCGTCGCGCGGCAGTGAGAGCAGGGCGACGTCTGCTCCATAACGCGCCAGCGCTTCCGCACTGGCCAGGCCGATGCCCGAGGCAGCACCGGTCACCAGGGCTACCCGGCCGCTCATCTCAGCCACGGGAAGCGCGCAGCCAGTTGATCTGCTCGACGATGCCGCGCTCGAGCGTCCACGCGGGCGCGTAGCCGAGGTCCCGCTTCGACGCGGTGAGATCGTAGGTGCCCTGACTGTCCCATTGGGGCAGCAGGCCCGGCCCGATCTCGTATCGGCTGCCCGGGATCCACTGCTCGAGCAACAGCGCGGTATCGGCGACGGTGACCTGGCTTCCGCCGGAGACGTTGTAGACCGGCTGGGACAAGGTCGTGGAGGTCGACGCCAGCCGCGCTGCGGTGGCGACGTCGTCGACGTAGACGAACTGGAACGGGTGATCGGCGCCCGCTTCCAGCTCGAAGACCTCTCCGCGCAGCCCGGCACGGATCATGTCGCCAAGCAGGCTCGGCATCCACAGGCCCGGGCCGTAGACCTCGGTGACGCGCAGCGAGACGATCTCCATGTCGTAGAGCGAGTTGTAGACGGTGCCGAACAGCTCCCCCGCAACCTTGGTGACGCCGTATGGTGTTGTGGGCCTTGGCTTGATGTCCTCGTCCACCAGCGCGTCGATGGCCACCGTGCCGACCGCGCACTCAGAGGAGAAGTTCACGATCCGGCGCACACCCGTTGCGCGTGCCGCTTCGTAGACCGCGAGTGTGCCCTCCGCATTGGCCTTGAACGTGGTCCACGGCAGTTCGATCGATACCCCGGGATGGCTCTGTCCAGCGGTGTGGATGATGCGCTCGACGCCGTACCGGCTCAGGGTCTCGCTCAGTCGAGGGATGTCGAACAGCTCGCCCTGGACAGCGGTCAGGCCGGCGCGCTCGTCCACCGTGAAGTCACGGTTGTAGCTGATCACCTTGCCGCCGTCGGCGAGCAGCTGCTCGACGAGACGGCTTCCGATGAAACCGCGCCCGCCCGTGACGAGAGTGGTCATCACATACTCCTGAGGGTCGGGTCGAACCAGAATGCAGCCGACCGGACAGCAGAGCAACGGACTCAATGTCAGGTATTCGACGCGAACTGTGGGACAGAATGTCCTATGACCCTGATCCTGCGGCAGATCCTCGAGCACCCGTTGGTGCGGCGTGCCCAACCGTCGGTGCTGAGCGGCCACGATCACCTCGACCACACCGTGCGGTGGGTGCATACCGCCGACCTGTATGACATCGCGCCGCTTCTGCGCGGTGACGAGATGCTCTTCACCAACGGGGTGGGGTTGCTCGGTGTCGACGAGAACGCGCGACGGCTGTATGTCCGCAGGCTCGCCGAAAGTGGCGTTGCCGGGCTCTGTTTCGAAGTCGGCAGGACGTTCGCCGAAGTTCCGGAAGAGATGGTCGACGAGGCTGTCGACGTCGGCTTGCCCATCATCGAACTGCAACCGGCATTGCGGTTCACCGAGGTGGCCGAGGCCGTCAACAGTGAACTCATCGACCGATCCGTGGCGCGCCTTCGTCATGCGGACGAGATATCCCGCGCCCTTTCCGAGGCACTCGCCAGGGGCGCGTCACTGACCGAACTGGTCGAACAGGTCGCGGCCGCGCTCGGCAGCTGGGCCTGCCTCAGCGACTACGCGGGCCGGACGGTCGTCGCCTCCGGGGATCCCCGTCCGGAGGACGACGAACCGAGCTCAGAGGCTCCAGTGCTGGTGGAAGGGACTGCGTGGGGCCGCTTGACCGCAGGTACGGCGGGCGTTCCCGCTCAACTCATCGATGCGGTGATGGACCGGGCGCCGACGGTGTTGGGCCTATGCCTGATTCGTGAACAAAAGGACGTGGCAGGCGGCCTGCGCGCCCAGCAGGTCCTCCTTCACCATCTGGTCACCAACGAGCCGACGAACCGCTCCATGTTGGAGGCGAGGCTCCGCGCGGCGAGCGTCGCCACGTCGGACCATCAGTACGCATGCATCGCGGTCGACCCGGTCCGGGTGGAGTCGGCCGCACACCTCGTCGACGTGATCGTGCGACGGGTGGGCCACGGCGTGTTCGGCCTTGTCGACGGTGTCCTGTGCGGGGTCCTCGCCGGTCCCGACGACAATGCGGCGCAGAGGCTCGCACACGTCGTCCGCGGGACGGCGCTGGAGAAGCTGTGGACCCAGTCACGGTTGTGCGCGGTGGTCAGCCGCACCGTGCGCGATGTAGCCGAACTGCCACGGGCGATGTCGGAGACGCGAGCGACGCTGCAGCTCGGCCAGGATCTGCACATCAACGATGCGGTGGTCAGTGTGCAGGCGCTGGCACTGGAGCGATACCTCGCCGCGCACGGAAACCCCGAGTCGACTCGGCAGTTCGTCGAGGAGCAGATAGGCGTGCTCGCAAAGGCGGATTCGGCGAGGAACAGCCAACTTTCGCACACCCTTGAGGTGTTCGTGGGGTGCGGCGGCAGCAAGGCCGAATCCGCAAAACGCCTACACGTGCGACGCCAATCCCTCTACTACCGACTGGACCAGATCGCGAAACTGCTCGATGTCGACATGGACGACCCCAAACAACTGAGCACGCTGACGGTGGCGATCACGGCAAGCCGGCTGGTGGACGCGGGCAAGTAGCGGGCTTCAGCTGGCCGTCTCCTCGACGACGGTGTGGATGAACCGCATCTTTTCGAGCACCGCAGGCGGAAGGACGAACGGATACAGGTCCTGCTTGCCCATCGACCGGTTGATCATGTTCAACGACCACGACAGCGGCAGCCACATGTCGATGATCTGGTCGAACCCACTGGGGCCGAGCACTTTCCGCTCGAATGTCGCAGCCGCCGGCGCGATGCTGAAGGACGCTGCGGTGTCCAGGGTGTCGCGGATGTGCAGATAATGCGCGAAGGTTTCCGCCCAGTCCTCCGCGGGATGCATGGTGGCATAGGAGGATACATAGTTTTGTTCCCAGTCGACCGGTGGCCCGTTCTGGTAGTGCTGGTCCAGTGCCGCCTGATAGTCGGCTTCGGCATCGCCGTACAGCTCACCAAACCGTTCCCGACGTTCCTGCGACGTGCTCACCAGACGGTAGTAGTAATAGTGGCCGATCTCGTGCCGGAAATGTCCGAGCAGCGTGCGATACGGCTCATCCATCGCGATTCGCAGTTGTTCACGATGCACGTCGTCGCCCTCGGCGAGGTCCAGTGTGATGACACCGTTCTGATGACCGGTGAAAACCTTCTCGTGCTCGCTGGAGAGCAGGTCGAACGCCAGCCCGAAGTCCGGGTCCTCGTCTCGTCCGATGATCGGCAGCTTGAGCTCGTACAGCTCGGCGATCAGGCGCCGCTTGGCCTTCTCGGACTCGGCGAAGGCGGCGAGCGCCTTGACGTCGGAGTCGTTCGGCCTGGTGCGGGTCAGCACACACGACGTGCACAGCCTTCTGACCGGGTTCTTTTCCACCAGCCAGTTGCATTCGGCGAGATACAGATTCGCGCACAGCTCGTACTTGTCGGAGTCGACGAAGCCGGGTTGCGAGCTCTCCTCCCCCGACGTGATGACCAACAGTGTCATGTCGTCCAGCGAGAAACCCAGCGAGCTGTGACAGGACAGGCACAACGAGTTCTCGAACGCCAGGTGCTGGCCGCACTTCGGACAGATGAAGTCACGCATGAAGCACTTCCCCCTCGAACGGCGCCACGTCGACCGACACGTCGATGACGCTGCTCTCGGAGTCGGTGTAGATGATGCCGCGCAGTGGCGGCACATCAGCATAGTCACGGCCCCAGCCCACGACGATGTAGCGCTCGTCCACCATCTGATCGTTGGTCGGGTCCAGACCCAGCCACTGGTTCTGCGGCGTCCACACCGATGCCCACGCGTGGGTGGCGTCGATACCGACCATCCGCTCCTTGCCCGGCGGCGGATCGGTGGCCAGGTAGCCGGAAACATAGCTTGCCGCAAGGCCATTGGCGCGTAAGCAGGCGATAGCCAACCGGGCGAAATCCTGGCAGACGCCTTCCCCTGCGGCCAGCACGTCGTTGACGCCGGTGGACACCGTCGTCGACCCGCGGCGGTAGGTGAAGTCGCGGTAGATCCGGGCGGAAAGGTCCTCGCACACCTCGATCAGCGGTCGGCCTGCCGCAAAGCTGGGCGCGGCGTAATCCCTTACCTCGTCGGTGATCTCGGGTTGCTGCAGGTCGAGGGTGAACTCCGTGGCCAACGCACCGTCGGGGCCGACCGGGCGCGCGATTTCCCACGGCGCGGCGGCGGAACCGGCACCGTACAGTTCCGCGGGCGGCGGATCTACCTCGACAACCGAATCGCTGGTGACTGAGAGCCTGCGATGCCGCTCGGTGACGTGGAAGTACGAACTCAGGTTTCCGTACGCGTCCCTGCTGGTGGAACTGTCCGCCGGTTCGGGATCGATGTGCAGCGAGTGGGAGAGACAGCGCTGTGCGGCGGTCTCGCGCGGCGTGAGGAAGCCGCGACCGTAGGAGCTCGTCACGACGTCGGAGTACCCGTAAATCGTGCTGTGAGACACCTGATATCGGCGGGTAGGTCTGTCTGGAGAACTCACGGCATCTCCCGCCGCTCGTCGGGTCCCCACAGGGGCTGCATGCCGCCGGGGAGCGACAGATGCGTGGCGGTGATGATGCGGGACAGCTCGCGCAAGTCGGCGTGCAGGCCGTTGAGCAGATCGGCTAGTTCCGTGCGGCGGCCGTCGGCGGTGGCGTCCTCGAGGTCGGCGGGATCGATTCGACGCAGCCGGGTGCCGATTTCGTCGACCAGCCGCTCGGGGCGCGACGAGCCCGACGACCCGGGCAGCGCCTTGAGATCGGCCCGCAGCCGCTCGAACTGGTAGACCAGCGACCGCGGGTTCTCGGCGTCGAGCAACACCAGGTCCGCTACGGCGACGATGTTGACCGCGCCGAGGTTGCGTCGGCGGTAGATGACCGACGACTCGCAGGCCACCAACGCCGATTCGGTGACGGTCTGCTCGGCGCCCCGACTGCGCACCGTGGTCAACGTCGCGCTGAGAAGCGCGGTCACTGCCAGGCCGCGTTCGATGCGCTTGCCGATGTCCAACATCGTCCAACCGACGTCCTGCACCATCGACTCGGCGACCATCCCGGACAGCGCCAGCATCCCGGAAAGGGTTTCGCGGTGCGCCTTCACCAGGTAGGCCTCGCCCTCGGTGTGCGACTCCGGCAACGACCGGCCGCGGTGCAGCACCGCCCGTTCGACGGCCGCCAACACCATCCACGTGTCGTTGGACATCTGGTCGCGAACTGCGCGCGCTGCCAAGCCGAGTCGCTCCACCGACTGCGCCAGCGCGCCAGCGCGATGCCGGTCGGCGGTCAGCGACCACAGCGTCGTCGGCGCGGTCGCGATCATCTCGTGCGAGTCGCCGTCCGCGCCGGTGTCGGTTCCGGTGATCCGGCCCAGCGCGGCGAGCAGAACCGGTACGCACTCGCTGCCCTGCATGTCCTGCCGGTAGCGGTACTCGTGATATCGCTCGCGGGTGACGATCAACAACCGGGCGGTGTTCTCCGCGCGTTCGGCGTATCGCCCCATCCAGAACAGATCCGAAAGCACACGCGGTGAGCTGACGGCGCGCGTCGGGCTAGGTGTTATCGCGGGCAGCTCGACAGGCGGTGACGTCAGGATCCGCTCCGCCGTGACCCGCGTCGGAGTCCGGACCCAGATATCCTTGGCTGCAATGGTTTTCATCGCGTATCCGGCGTTTCCCGGCATCAGTAAATAGCCAAGGCCGCCGATCATCGGCGCGTAGCCGCCGCGCTGGGCCACCGTGAACAGCCGCATTCCGACGCTGGCCGAAGACAGCCCGCCCGGTTGGAAATCGGTTGGGGCCAAGGAGAACTGCGGCAGGTCCTGGCCGATCCACTGCCACGGAGCGGCCTCGATGCGCACACCGAGTTCTTTGCGCTGCTCGGCCGTCAGCGCGGGTCCGACGATCGCCTCGCCGCCGTTCACCGGCCTGATCAACAACGAACCCAGCCTGCTCAGCAGGTGCGAACGCTCGGTATTGATGCCGCCCCAGTACACCGGCGCCGTCTCCAGCAGCGGCGTCTCGCCGAGCAGCGCCTCTGCCAGATCGGGAAGAAAGCGAAGCAGCCCAGGGCTTTCCAGGATGCCACTGCCGAGGGTGTTGACAACCGTCACCGCTCCCCTACGCAGCACCTCGACCAGCCCCACCACGCCAAGGCGCGAATCTGCCCGCAGATCAAGCGGATCGACGTATTCGGCGTCCACCCGGCGTAGCACGACGTCGACCCGCTTGAGGGTGCCCAGCGATCGCATCCACAGCTTGCCGTCACGCACAACCAGATCGGCGCTCTCGACCAATGGAAAGCCCAGCACGCTCGCCAGATAGGCCTGGTCGAAGGAGGTCTCGGAGTGGATACCCGGGCTGAGCACCACCACCACCGGCTCCTCGGCGGATTCCGGCGCCGCGTCGATCAGCGCCAGCCGCAGCGCCTGCGCCCACGGCGAGGCGGGACGCGGCCCGATCCGCTCGTACAGATCGGGGACGGCGTGTGCGACGACGCGTCGGTCGGCCAGTGCGTAGCCGGCCCCGGACGGTGCCTGGGTCCAGTCGGCGTTGACCCGGAACACGCCGTCTGCGGCGCGGCTGATGTCGCAGGCATGCATGAACAACTGGTGTCTGCCCGGCACCTCGATCCCTCGCGCGGCGCGGATGTAGCCGGGATGGGCGAACAGCAGCTGCGCGGGCAACACGCCGCCGGTCACCGACCGGCGCTCGCCGTACAGGTCGGCCAGCACCGCGTCGAGCAGCCTCGAGCGTTGCACCAGGCCGGACTCCAGGGTGTCCCAGTCGGACGCCGAGATGACCAGCGGCAGCGCGTCGAGATGCCACGGCCCCGGCGCCGGGCCCCCGTCGCCGTTGGTGACCGCTTCACCGTTCGTGTCGAGCTGGACGTAGGTGATGCCGTCGTTGTCCACCAGGCTGCCCACCACGGCGCGCAGCTGCTCCAACCCGCTGCGGCCGCGCTCACCGACACACTCGGCCAGCTCGAGCCAGGATGGTCGGACATCTCCTGCGGCATCGACGAATTCGTCGTATCGGGTGACGGCGCCGCCGCGGGGATCGAACAGCGCCTGCTGGGCCCGCGCCGTGCGGTAGCCGGCCAGCAGGTTGTCGATGTCGTGCGGTTTCGCAGCGGGAAGTGCCATCAGTGCAGAACGGTACGCATGCGGCGCAGGTCCAGGATGCCCGGCGCGCCTACGTCGGTGGATTGGCGCGCCTGCTTCTCCCTGATGTCCGAGGTGTCGACCCGGCCCGGGGTGAAGCCGGTGGCCTCGAACCGGCGGCCGCGGCGGGACTCGGCCTCCACCGCGTTGACGGGCGGGGTCTCATAGGAACGGCCGCCGGGGTGCGACACGTGGTACGTGCAGCCGCCGCGCGACGTACCGGTGGCCATGTCCAACAGCTCGAAGCGAAGCGGTCCGTCGACCGTGATCGTCGGGTGCAGCGCGCTCGGCGGCTGCCATGCGCGGAAGCGCACGCCGCCGACCTGGATATCGGGGTTGTCGGTGGCCAGCAGCGGCACCGGATAACCGTTGGCGGTCACGATGTATCGCTGCCGGTCGGCACCGATGAGCCGTACCTGAATGCGCTCCACCGACGAGTCGACGTAGCGGGCCATCCCGCCTGCGGTGGCCTCTTCGCCCAGCACGTTCCACGGCTCGATCGCGCCGCGAAGCTCGATCTCGACCCCGTCGAACACCGCGGTGCCGATGCGTGGGAAACCGGAACTCGGTGAACGGGTCCAACCAACTGGTGTCGAAGTTGACGTCGTGGGCACGCAGATCGGATGCAACGTCAGCGATGTCGTGAATCAAGAAGTGCGGCAACAGGTATCGGCCATGCAGGTTTGCCCCATGCCGGATGAGCGGCGCGCGCAGCGGCGCGTCCCAGAACCATGCGACCAGCGAGCGCACCAGCAGCGACTGCACCATCGCCATCTGAAAGTGTGGTGGCATCTCGAAGCCGCGCAGCTCCAGAAGGCCGAGCCTGCCGCGGGCGCTGTCGGGGCTGTACAACTTGTCGATGCAGAACTCGGCGCGGTGGGTGTTGCCGGTGATGTCGGTCAGCAGGTGCCGCAGCGCGCGATCGGTCACCCACGGCTTGGCCGTTCCTGCGCCACCGGTCAGCCGGGCGATCTCGGCGAACGCGATCTCCAGCTCGTAGAGCGCTTCGGCCCGGCCCTCGTCGACCCGCGGCGCCTGCGATGTGGTGCCGACGAAGCGGCCGGCGAACAGGTATGACAGCGACGGGTGACGCTGCCAGTAGGTCAGCATCGAGACCAGTAGGTCGGGCCGTCGCAACAGGGGCGAATCGGCGGGCGTGATGCCGCCCAGCGTGATGTGGTTACCTCCGCCGGTTCCGCCGTGCGTGCCGTCGACGCCGAAGGACTCGGTGGACAGCCGGGCTTGGCGCGCTTCGTCGTAGAGCGTCCGGAGCTGGTCGCGCTGCTCTGCAAAAGTCGCCGTCGGGGCGACGTTCACCTCGATCACCCCCGGGTCGGGCGTGATGGTCATCGACGTGATGCGTGGATCCGACGGCGGTCCGTAGCCTTCGATCACCAGCGGGCAGTCGACCGTGGCCGCCGCGGCCTGCACGCGGGAGATCAGGTCGACGAAATGCTCCAGTTCGTCGGTCGGGGGCAGAAATACGCGCAGCAGCCCGTCCCGGATTTCGGCGACCAGAGCTGTGATCGGTGCGGATTCCTCGTCGTCGGAATCCGAGACGACGACGGCGTCGGGTTCCTCATCGGCCCGAAGACTGCCGCGCCGCGCCAGCGGGTCGGCGGGGTTCGATGCCCGCGGTGGCCGCCAGCTGATCGAGTCGAGCGGAAGCCGCAGACCTGCGGGCGACTCGCCCTCCAGCAGCACAATGCGGCCGCGCCGCATCTGCCAATCTGCGCTGGCCCAGCCGGACTCGTCGTCGCGGCGGTGCAGGGGCAGCACGTGAGCGGCGGCCTCGGTGACCGACTGGTCGAGCCCGGCGAGTAGGGCGGCACGGCGGTCGGCGGCGTCGGCCTCGAGGTCATCGTCGGCCGCGACGGGTTCGCCCGCGGGCCTGCGTACGGAATTGATCAGCCGGGCCAACGGGTCCTCGAAGGCAGGCCGCACCTGAGAGGCGGGCAGGCCGAGCCCGTCGGCAATGGCGCCGAGCAGTTGCGCGCCCGCGTCGGGCAGATATCGCGATCGTCTGCGGTTGGGTCGGCCACGGGTCGACGAGCAGCGCGTCGTCGGTCCACAGCGGCTCGCCGTCGGTCCGCCAGTGCAGCCCGATCTGCCAGCGCGGCAACGGTTCTCCCGGATACCACTTCCCCTGGCTGTACTGCACCAGACCGCCGGGCGCCCACACCCGCTTCAGCCGGCCGGCGAGAACGGATGCGCGCTGGCGTTTGTGCGGGCCGTCGGCGTCCGTCGTCCATTCGGGATCGACCTGGTTGTCGATCGAGACGAACGTCGGCTCGCCGCCGACGGTGAGCCTGACGTCGCCTGCCGCCAACCGCTCGTCGACCCGTGCTCCGAGTGCGTTGATCGCACCCCACGCCGCTTCCGTGTAAGGCAGCGTCACCCGGGGGTCCTCGTGCACGCGGGTGACCACGTTGGCGAACTCGAGCGTTGTCTCGCAGGGCTCCGTCGCGCCGGTGATGGGGGCGGCCGAATCGGGATGCGGCGTCGCCGACAGCGGAATGTGACCCTCGCCCGCGAACAGACCCGACGTGGGATCGAGGCCGATCCATCCCGCGCCGGGGATGTACACCTCGGTCCACGCGTGCAGGTCGGTGAAGTCGGCCGCCGGGCCGGACGGCCCGTCGAGGGCTTCCACGTCGGAGGTCAACTGCACCAGATAGCCCGAAACGAAGCGGGCGGCCAGCCCGAGTTGGCGCAGGATCGACACCAGGAGCCAGGCCGAGTCGCGGCACGACCCGATCCCGGTGCGCAGGGTGTGATCGGGCGTCTGGACGCCGGGTTCCATCCGCACGCTGTAGCCGACGTCGCCGTTGACGGCGCGGTTCAGCGCGACCAGGAAATCGATGGTGCGGATGTCGGGGGCGACGGAGAAATTCCGGACCCACTCTGCGGTGAGATCACCGGGTCCGGAGCCCTCGCCGTCCTCGTCGACGGGCCGAAGGTACGGCTTGAGGTCTTCGGCCAGCGCCTTGGGATATTCGAACCCGACCCGCTCGGCCCAGTCCTCGATGAAGAAGTCGAACGGGTTCACGACCTTCATATCGGCGATCAGGCCGACGGTGATGGTCAGGCTTCGGGCACGGTCGGGGAACACCAGCCGGGCCAGAAAATTGCCGAACGCGTCCTGCTGCCAGTTGACGAAGTGGTCGGCGGGCTCGACCTGCAGCGAATAGGCCTCGATCGGCGTCCGCGAATGTGGCGCCGGACGCAGGCGGACGACGTGGGGGTGCACCTCGACCAGCCGGTCGAACGTGTAGCTGGTGCGATGCTCCAGCGCCACCTTGATGCCCATCCGCTGATCCCATCACACCGGGAGAAACCCTGCACCGCGCGAGATCAGCCCGCCGGGTGCCAATGGCGTCGGTCGGCAACCCCTCGAACCCACAGCACCATGACCGAGGCGAGCACGATTCCGAGCAGGTTGACCGCGAGTTGGGCGGCGGACTTGACGGCGATGTCCCAATCGCCCACCGTCGCGGCGACAACGGCGAAACCCGCGGCAGGCACCGTCGTCACCGAGATGAAGACGCCGACGAGCGCGGCCGACTTGGCCGACACCAAGGACAACATCCCGGCGGCACCGGCGAACAGCGCGACGATGAAAGAGAGTGGACCCACCCGAAAGATGAAGTCGACTTCGTTCAAGTCGCGGGTGGTCGTCAGGTCGATCCAGCCGACCGCCTCACCCGCGAGCACGCCGAGCGCGGTGACCAGCATGGCGACCGGAAACCCGACCAGCAGTGCCAGCGCCGCGCGGCGGCCCAGGTATGTCTTGCGTCGCACCAGCGCGACCGCCAATGCCGCCAGCGGGCCGAACTCCGGCCCGACCACCATCGCGCCGACCACCGTCACGGGCGAGTCGGTGACGACGCCGACGGCGGCGATCAGGCACGCCAGACACAGGAACGTCAGGAAAGTGACGTTGAGCGTGGACTCCTCGCGCGTCCGCCCGGCCAGTTCGTCCCAGACCACCGCGTCGGCGGGGTCGCCTGCAGCCTTCTCCTCGGCGCGGTAGGCGCGCGTCGACAAGACCGTGTCGATGACGTCCAGCGTGATCGCCCCGCGCTCTTTCACGCCGAGCGCCTTCAACGCGTTCACCACCTCGTTGGCCGATTCACGGGCGATGTCGGCGGTGATCTCGTCGCCCACCGGGTCCCGGGCCGCATCGGGGTGCAGCACCAGATGGGCGACGCCGGGATTGCCGGCCAGGGCGTTGAGCACCTCATCCCGCAAATCGGTGGGTGCGATGACGCGTAAGTGCAGCATTGTCGGCAGAGTAGTGACCCGCCGACGCCTGCTGCTCTACTGTCACCTGTGTCGCCGAGTTAGTCCTGGAGGGGGATTCCGATATGAAGCGCCGGTTCCTCGTCGCAGCCGCAGTTCTCGCCGCAGCCGTCGCGGGCTGCTCGAGCCCTCCCGCCGCACTCGGCAACCATGACGCCAAGGTGATGATCAACGGCAAGGCCACCAACGCGCTGCAGCCCGTCACCTGCAATCAGACCGGGCAGGCCTGGACGATCAAGACCGTCGACAAGGATCCCGGGTTCACGGCGACGATCGAATTGGGCGACGAGGTGAAAGCGCAGACGGTCGAGATCCGCAATCTGGGCAATTTCACCGGTACCTACTGGGACGACAATCTCGGCAAGGCCCAGGCCAAGGTATCGCCGGGCAAGTTCAGCATCAGCGGTGAGGCGCAGGGGGCGTTCGCCGACAAACCCAACCAGAGCGCCACGGCGACGTTCGACATCACCACCACCTGCTGACCCGTGGCGTCCTGGAAGGACGTGCGCCGCATCGTCGCCAAGCTTCCTGAAACATCCGAGCCGACGCCGCACAATTGGCGGGTCGGCAAGAAGCTGATCGTGTGGGAACGCCCGCTACGCAAGGCCGACCACCAAGCGCTCGGCGCAGATGCGCCCGGCGGCGACATCCTCGGCGCCCGGGTGGCCGACGAGGGCGTCAAGTTCGCGTTGATCGCCGACGCCCCAGCGGTGTACTTCACCACGCCACACTTCGACGGGTACCCGATGGTGCTGGTGCGGCTGGCCGAGATCGGCGAGCCCGACCTCACCGAACTCATCACCGATGCATGGCTGGCGCAGGCGCCGAAGACTCTGGTCAAGCGCTACCTCGCGGGCTAGCTGCGGTTTCTTGGCAGTCGCACGCCGAGTTCGCTCGGAGGAACCTTGTGGTCCTTCGTGCAGCGGATCTCGACAGCCGCATCTGCGCCGCAGTCTTGGTGAAAAAGCCGCAGCGGCGAACGGTTCGGCAGATGGCGGCGTCCCCACTCGAACATCGCCCAGACGACCGGCATGAAC
This sequence comes from uncultured Actinomycetota bacterium, assembly GCA_963758825.1. GTDB lineage: Bacteria > Actinomycetota > Actinomycetes > Mycobacteriales > Mycobacteriaceae > Mycobacterium. The sequence continues at coordinate 401,816 of CAVWWV010000004.1, forward strand.
TCGACACCCGACGGCGTCAGCACATATTCGTCCCGGGCGCGCTGGCCGGGCTCGCGGTACGGCCGCCGGGTGAGCAGTCCCGCATCCACCAACTCGTTCAGCCGAGCCGACGCCGCCGCCCGTGTGATGCCGACCCGCTTGCAGAAGTCGTCGAAGCGGGTGGTGCCGTAATAGGCCTCCCGCAGGATCAGCATCGCCGACTTGGTGCCGAGCAGCGCCATCGTCTTCTCGATAGGGCACTCGCCCACCGCAGACCACGCATCTCGATCGGCCAGCTTGCCGTGCAGAACCGTCATGGAATTCACCCCACCTCTGAGTTGTTCTAAGTATACCCAGGTGGTATAGCTGGGTATAGAAAGCTTTACTCAGCGTGGAGTCACAGGAGGCAGAGATGGCCGGATATGTAGGTCGCGACGCAGTCATCGTCGGAGCGGTCCGCACCCCGATCGGAAAGGGCAAGGCCAGCGGGGCGCTGCATGACGTGCTCTCGGTCGACCTGCTGGCGCACAGCCTTTCCGAACTCGTGGCGCGCACGGGCGTCAACCCCGCCGAGATCGACGACGTGATCGCGGGAGCCGTCACACAGGTTGGCGACCAGGCCGTGAACATCGCCCGCAATGCGTTGCTGGGCGCCGGATTCCCCGAGGCGGTGCCGGGCACGACCGTGGATCGTCAGTGCGGTAGCAGCCAGCAGGCGATCAGCTTCGCCGCGCAGGGCGTCATCTCCGGCGCGTACGACATCGTGGTCGCCGCAGGTGTCGAGTCGATGGGCCGGGTGCCGATGGGCTCGAGCGTGTTACCGGGCAGCGACCCGTTCGGCGCGATGGCCCAGCGCTACCCCGAAGGCCTTGTACCGCAAGGCATCAGCGCCGAGCTGATCGCCGCCAAGTGGGGCTTCTCCCGACAGCAACTCGACGAGTTCTCGGCGGGAAGTCACGAAAAGGCCGCCGCGGCAACCAAAGAGGGCCGTTTCGACAATGAGCTGGCACCGATCGCCGGGCTGACGACCGACGAGATCATCCGTCCGGGGACGTCCGTCGAGTCGCTGGCGGGCCTCAAACCGGCGTTCTACAACCCGGCATACGAGGCGCGTTTCCCACAGATCACGTGGGAGATCACCGCGGGCAACTCGTCGCCGCTGTCGGACGGCAGCGCCGCGGTGCTCATCACCACCTCGGAGGTCGCCAACCGGCTCGGCCTGCGGCCGCTGGCCCGCATCCACACCGCGACAGTCGTCGGATCGGACCCGCTGTACATGCTGACGGGCGTCATCCCGGCTACTGAAAAGGTGTTGCACCGTGCCGGCCTCACCCTCGCCGACATCGACCTGTTCGAGGTCAACGAGGCGTTCGCGCCCGTCGTGCTGGCATGGGCTCACGACACCGGTGCAGACCTGGCGAAGACGAACGTCAACGGCGGTGCGATCGCGATCGGGCACCCGCTCGGCGCCAGCGGCGCGCGAATCATGACCACGATGGTCAATGCCCTGGAGCAGCGCGGCGGGCGCTACGGCTTGCAGACGATGTGTGAAGCCGGCGGCATGGCCAACGCCACCATCATCGAACGCTTGTAACCCATGAACCGAGGGCCGGGCTGCGGTGGTGCCTTCCGCGGTCCGGCTTCTCGTATCAGACCTTCTGAAGCTCGAACAGCGGGATGACGCGCGACGTCTTCGACTGATATTCGCCGAAACCCGGTGCCGTCGCGACGACCTTCTCGAACGTCTCGTCCCGTTCGGCCTTCGGCAGCTCGCGGCCGGTGACGTCGTAGGCGTCAGTACCGACCTCGATGTGCGCGCGCGGGTTGGCCCGCAGATTGTGCACCCAGTCAGGGTTGGAGTCGGCGCCCGCCTTCGAGCCGATGATGATCATCTTGTCGTCGATGGTGAGGTATGCCAACGGCGCCAGCCGTGGCTGGCCCGACTTGGCGCCGGTCGTGGTCAGCAACAGCAGGTCGGCGCCGGCGAACGGGCCGCCCACCTTGCCGCCGTTCGCGCGGAACTCATCGATCAGGTTCTTGTTGAACGCCTTCATCGCGTCAGCGTCAGGGATGTCTGTCATGCCTTGTCCAGCTTCTCGGGCTTGGCATCTATTCCGGACTCCTTGCGCTGCTGCGCCGTGATCGGCGCGGGCGCTCCGGTCAGCGGGTCGACGCCGCCGCCGGACTTCGGGAACGCGATCACCTCGCGGATCGACTCGTAGCCGCCGAGCAGCGCGGTGATCCGGTCCCATCCGAACGCGATACCCCCGTGCGGCGGCGCGCCAAAAGCGAAGGCGTCCAACAGGAATCCGAACTTCTCCTGAGCCTCGTCATGGCCGATGCCCATCATCGCGAACACCCGCTCCTGAACGTCGCGGTTGTGGATACGGATGGAGCCGCCGCCGATCTCGTTGCCGTTGAGGACGATGTCGTAGGCGTTCGCCAGCGCAGAGCCAGGGTCGGTGTCGAACGTCGCCTCGGACTCCGGCTTGGGTGAGGTGAACGCATGGTGCACCGCGGTCCACGCCCCCGAACCCACGGCCACGTCACCGGAGGCGGTCGCCTCGTCGGCAGGCTCGAACAGGGGCCAGTCCACGATCCAGACGAACTCCCATGCGGCGGGGTCGATCAGGTCCAGACGCTTGGCGATCTCGATGCGCGTCGCGCCCAGCAGCGCGCGTGCCGACTTGGCGGTACCGGCCGCGAAGAAGATGCAGTCCCCCGGCGCGGCGCCGACGTGGGCGGCCAGACCGTCGCGCTCGGCGTCGGTGAGGTTCTTGGCGACGGGCCCGCCGAGCGCGCCGTCCTCGCCGACGAGCACATAGGCCAGCCCCCTGTGCCCGCGCTGCTTGGCGAACTCCTGCCAGCCGTCCAGCGTGCGACGCGGCTGCGATGCACCGCCGGCCATCACCACCGCGCCGACGTAGGGCGCCTGGAAAACCCGGAACGGCGTTTGGGCGAAAAACTCTGTGCAGTCGACGAGTTCGACACCGAAACGCAGATCAGGCTTGTCGGATCCGAACCGTCGCATCGCCTCCGTGTAGGTCATCCGCGGGATGGGCGTCGGCAGGTCGTGACCGATCAATGCCCAGATCGCGGCGAGCACCTCCTCGGAAACGGCCATTACGTCGTCGGCGTCGACGAAGCTCATCTCCATGTCGAGCTGGGTGAACTCGGGCTGGCGGTCGGCGCGGAAGTCTTCGTCGCGGTAACAGCGCGCGATCTGGTAATAGCGCTCCATGCCTGCGACCATCAGCAGTTGCTTGAACAGTTGCGGGCTCTGCGGCAGCGCGTAGAACGACCCCGGCTGCAGGCGGGCGGGCACCAGGAAGTCGCGCGCGCCCTCTGGCGTCGACCGCGTCATCGTCGGTGTCTCGATCTCGACGAAGTCATGGCTCGCCAAGACACCGCGCGCGGCGGCGTTGACCTTGGACCTCAACCGCATCGCGGTGGCGGGACCCTCGCGCCGCAGATCCAGATAGCGGTATTTCAGCCGCGCCTCTTCGCCTGCGACCTCGTCGAGCTGGAACGGCAGCGGCGCGCTTTCCCCGAGGACGGTGAGCGACGTGGCGTTGACCTCGATCTCGCCGGTGGCGATCTCGGCGTTGGCGTTGCCCTCGGGGCGCACCTCGACGACACCTTCGACGGCGATACAGAACTCGGCGCGCAACCGGTGCGCGGCCGCCAGAACACCTGCGTCGCGGAACACCACCTGCGACACCCCGGAAGCATCACGCAGGTCGATGAAGATCACGCCGCCGTGATCGCGGCGGCGCGCAACCCAGCCGGCCAACGTCACCTGCTGACCGGCATCGGTGGCGCGTAACGAACCGGCGGCATGGCTGCGCAGCACGAAAAATCTCCCTGGGAATGGCCTGACAAGACGACTGCCACAGTGTAGAGGCAGCGAATCCGCCGGTAGCTTGGCCTTATGGGTACCTCCGTCGCGGTCGTCGGCCCCGGCGCCATCGGTTCCACCATGGCGGCGCTGCTGCACGCCGCCGGCCATCAGGTGCTGCTCTGCGGTCACTCACCGCGCGATCACATCGAAGTCAGGCCCGACGACAGGGACCCGATCGTGGTGCCGGGACCCGTGCACACCGACCCCGCCGACGTCGACGGTCCCGTCGACGTCGTTCTGCTGGCGGTCAAGGACACCCAGAATCAGAGCGCATCGGGGTGGTTGGCGAAGCTCTGCGACCAACGCACCGTGGTCTGCGCCCTGCAGAACGGTGTCGAACAGGTCGAACGGGTGGGCCCGCTGTGCCCGTCGTCGGAAGTGGTCCCTGCGGTCGTCTGGTTCTCCGCCGAACCGCACCCCGAAGGATGGATCCGCCTGCGCACCGGTGTCCGGCTGGTGCTGCCCGAGACGGCAGGCGCGCAGAGACTCGCGGAACTCCTGCGCGACACCGATGTCACCGTCGAACTCGACCCCGACTTCGTCACCGCGGCGTGGCGCAAGCTGCTGGTGAACGCGCTGGCCGACCTGATGGTGCTGACCGGACGCCGGTCGGGCATGTTCCGTCGCGACGACGTCGTCGCGCTGTCACGCCGATATATGGCCGAGTGCCTTGCCGTCGCGCGGGCAGAGGGCGCCACCTTCGGTGACGACATCGTCGACGAGGTCGTCGGCATGTTCGCGAAGGCACCCGAGGACATGACTACCTCGATGCTCACCGACCGCGAGGCGCGCAGGCCACTGGAGTGGGACATCCGCAACGGGGTGATCTCCCGCAAGGGAGCCCGCCACGGATTGGCCACTCCGATCAGCGACGGCCTGGTTGCTCTGTTGGCCGCGGCGAGTGACGGCCCCGGCTAGACAGCATGCTTTAGCGTGGATGGCCATGAAGCCATGCGAGCAGGTCGGCCTGGAGTTCATCGACACCGCACCCTTTCGGTTCGTCAGCACCGTCGACCTGCCTGTCTCCCCCGAACAGGTGTGGGAAGTGCTCGATGACGCCGAGTCGTGGCCACACTGGGCAACGGCCATCACCAAGGTGACGTGGACCAGCCCGCAGCCGCACGGAGTCGGCACCACCAGGGTCGTCAACATGCGCGGCGGCATTACCGGTGATGAAGAGTATCTCGCCTGGGACCCGTTCTCACACATGGCTTTCCGGTTCAACGAGGCCTCGACGGGCAGCATCGCGGCGTTCGCCGAGGACTATCGCATCGTGCAGACGCCCGGCGGCTGTCATCTGACGTGGGTGATGGCGATGAAGCCCAACGGTGTGGCAGCACGGCTCGGGATGACCGTCGGCAGGCCAGTGATGTCGTGGCTCTTTCAGAAGTTTCTCTACAACCTGCGCGACTACTCGATAAAGCGATACCCGGCGGCGGCCTAGTAGAGGCCGGCCCACGCCTGCCTGCGTCCGCCGTCGGGATCGGAGACCACCTTGTCGCGAGCGGACAGGATGATCCGGGTCAGCCGTCGCTCGGTGTCATACATCGGCCAGTCCTGGCCGCTCGACCATTCGATCTCCCCCGACTCCCAGCCCTTCGCGGAGAAGTCCAGCCACGCCCGCTGCATGCGTCGGCCGACCGAGGGCTGCAGGCGGCGCCCCAGCGGGTGCATCTTGCGCCCGAGGAACGAACCGTAGCTGTGCTGGACGTGCACGATCTCGCTGCCGTGAGTGGCACCGAGCCCGAGCAGTCGCAGGCTGAAGCCGAAGTGGTCGAACCGGTACATGTGGGTCGGCGCATGGGCGCTGTATGCGTCGGCGAACGCCCAGGCGGGCGCGCCGAACATGACGTCGGAGCCGAACGCGAGCAGTTCTCGACGCGCCGGGTAGTGCGGGTAGGCCGCCAGCAGTCGCTCCCGCGCGTCAGGTGCCGCCCGGTTGATGTAGGCGTCGATCGACGCCTTGGTCGTCGGCAGCATCGGCGGCTTGGTCCAGGCGAACATCGAGGCCTCGTGACTGTTCGTGCCGATGATCAGAGGAATCTTGGCGACTCTGCCAGCGCGCGCGGCGTCGACGGGGTGTTCGGGCAGCAGGTCGACGCCATAGGTCAGGCCGTAGGCCAGGGTCGGCGTGGTCGCGGCACTCTTCAGCTGCAGCCGGCCCGCAGCACGCCGCAATTGCCGTTGCGGCAGCGCCTTGATCTCGTCGACGCGCACGCCGAGGCGCTGGAGGAACTCGTGGGCGCGTGCGGCCCGCACCTCGCGGTCGGCGATCAACGGCAGCGCGGGACTCTGCGCGATCGCACGGCGAAAGAGCCCTTCTGCGGCCGGGCTGGCCAGCAGCGCCAGCACCGACGACCCGCCCGCGGACTCGCCGAACACGGTCACCCGCTCGGGGTCGCCGCCGAACGCCGCGATGTTCTCCCTGATCCATCGCAGCGCGGCCAGCTGGTCCCGCAACGCGAGGTTGTCGTCGAACCCGTCGCCGAGATCGCTGAGCTCGAATCCGCCGAAAACGCCTATCCGGTAGGTGATGTTGACCACCACGACGTTTCCGTTGACCGCCAGGCGCGACCCGTTGTAGAGCTGGAACTGGCCCGCGCCGAACACGAAGGCGCCGCCGGGAATCCACACCATCACCGGCAGGGACGCGTCGGTGTCGGGTGACCACACCGTCAGCGTCAGGCACGCCTCGTCGCGGACCTTCGGGTCGTCGCGGCCACCGCCGACGAACGACTTGCTCTGCGGCGGCAGCGGCCCGTGCTCGACGGCATCCCGCACCCCGGCCCAGGGCTGCAGCGGGGCGGGCGCCAGGAACCGTCGTTCGCCGACCGGCTGCTCGGCGTACGGGACGCCGCGCCAGACCCCGACCCCACCTTCGGATGTGCCGCGCAGGTCCCCCGCATCGGTGTGCACGACGGTGGAATGTCCGGCAACAACTGCCACGCCCGAATCGTAGTGTGCAAAGCTGAAGCCATGACCTTCAACGAGGGTATGCAGATCGACACCAGCACCACGTCGACCAGCGGAGGGGGGCGCGGCCCCGGCCGTGGAATGGCGATCGGCGGCGGCTTCGGCGGCCTGATCATCGTGGTGATTGCGCTGTTGCTCGGCGTCAATCCGAGCTCGGTGATTCCCCAGGATCAAGGGTATTCGGATCCTGGCGTCGAAGCGCCCGGCTTCGATCTGAGCCAGTGCAAAACCGGTCAGGATGCCAACAACATCGTGCAGTGCCGCGTGGTCGCTACCGGCAACTCCGTCGACGCGGTGTGGGAGCAGTTGCTCAAGGGCTACACCCGACCGCGAACTGAGCTGTTCAGCGGCTCCGTCGACACCCAGTGCGGTCCGGCGACCAGCGACGTCGGGCCGTTCTACTGCCCCGTCGACCAGACGGCGTATTTCGACACCGACTTCTTCGACGTGCTGCGCACCCAGTTCGGTTCCAGCGGAGGGCCGCTGGCGCAGGAATACGTCGTCGCCCACGAGTTCGGCCACCACGTGCAGAACTTGCAGGACACGCTCGGTCGCGCCCAGCAGGGCGCGCAGGGCGCCACGGGTAACGGCGTGCGCACCGAACTGCAGGCCGACTGCTATGCGGGTGTCTGGGCGCACTATGCGGCGATCACCAAGCAGGAGGGCACCGACGTCACATTCCTGGAGCCGTTGAGCGACAAAGACATTGCCGACGCGTTGTCAGCTGCATCGTCTGTCGGTGACGACCGGATCCAGAAGCAGGCCACCGGCCGGATCAACCCCGAGCAGTGGACCCACGGTTCGTCTGCGGAGCGGCAAAAGTGGTTCACCGTCGGGTACCAGACCGGCGACCCGAACAAGTGCGACACCTTCTCCGCGCGCGACCTTGGGTAGGCCCACCACCGCAGTCGATGCCGTAGCCGAGCGCTACCTCGCGACGTATGCCGCGCTCGACCCCTGCGCCGCAACCGAAATGGGCATCGTCGGCCATGGCGGCGAATATGAAACAGAGATCACCGATTATTCGCCCGACGGTGTTGCCGCGCGCGCAGAGGCCGCCGCCCGCGCGCTGCGCGAACTGGAAGGCGCCACCGCCCGAGATGACGTCGATGTCGTGACACTCGCCGCGATGCGGGAACGACTCGGCGTCCAGCTCGAGTTGCACGACGCGGGACTCGATGTCGGTGAACTGAATGTGATCGCATCGCCGCTGCAGTCGATGCGTGACGTGTTCGACCTGATGCCGACCGACACCGAAGAAGACTGGCGCACGATCAGCGAGCGCCTGTCTCGGGTGCCCGACCGCATCGCGGGATACGCCGCGTCTCTTCGTGCCGCGGCGGCCAGCGACCACCCACCCGCGGTTCGCCAGGTGGCGCGAGGCGTCGAACAGGCAGGCACCATCCAGCAGCTGCTGGTCGACATGGTGGTCGACGGCGCAACCGACAACGATGCGTTACACGCCGACCTGCTGGCGCGGGCCTCGGCAGCGGCCGACGCGTACAGCGGGCTGGCGGCAGTGCTGCGCGAGGAGATCAGCCCGCACGCCCGCGGCGATGACGCCTTCGGCCGCGACGCCTACCGGCTGTTCTCCAGGCTCTATCTTGGTGCGGCCGTCGATCTCGACGAGACCTACGATTGGGGCCTGGATCTCCTGCAATCGATTGTGGCCGAACAGGAGTCGATCGCCCACCGGCTCTATCCCGAATCGTCGGTGGCCGAGGCGCTCGTCAGGCTAGACGAGGAACCGCGTTACATGGTGCTCGGCACCGATGCGCTACAGGCCTGGATGCAGGAGCTGTCCGATCGGGTCGTCGATGCACTGGCCGACACGCATTTCGAGATCGACGAATCGCTGCGCAACCTCGAGTGTCGGATCGCGCCGACCCAGACCGGCGGCATCTACTACACCGGCCCGTCGGAAGACCTCACCCGGCCCGGGCGGATGTGGTGGTCCGTGCCGCCTGGTGTGGACACCTTCCATACCTGGCAGGAGACCACCACCGTCTTCCACGAAGGCGTGCCCGGCCATCATCTGCAGATCGGCAGGGCCGTCGTTCTCGCCGATCAGCTGAACCGCTGGCGCCGACTGGGTTGCTGGGTTTCGGGTCACGGCGAGGGCTGGGCGTTATACGCCGAACGGCTGATGGCCGAGCTCGGCTGGCTTGACGATGCAGGTAATCGGATGGGAATGCTTGACGCCCAGCGGTTCCGGGCCGCCCGCGTGGTCATCGACATCGGCGTGCACTGCGGTATGACCGCGCCCGACGGCGATGTATGGGATGCGGAGAAGGCGTGGATGTTTCTGCAGTCGCACAGCGCGATGAAGGAGGCCAACCTCCGCTTCGAGTTGGACCGCTACCTCGGCTGGCCCGGCCAGGCACCGTCGTATGCGATCGGACAGCGGATCTGGCAACAGCTGCGTGACGAGTCGGTCGGTCGCGGAACGCCGTTGAAGGAATTCCACCGTCGCGCACTGGATCTGGGCGGCCTGCCGCTGGACGTGCTCAAGTCGGCGTTGTCGCAGAGCTGAGTTGGGCTCGGCGGCCCACCGAAACGCGGTCCGGAGGTTCGCAAGGTCGCTGGTGAACCAGTCATAGGCCTCGCGCTGCCGCGGACTGTTCCACAACGTGATGACATCGGCTTCGAGGCCGGCGAAGAATCGCGCGTGCGCTTCGCGGGCCGCCTCCGCCAGACCATCGGCGACGAGTCGATCTTCGGCGAACTGGCGGATCGTCTCCAGCATCGAAAATCGTGTTCGCCCGGATGATCGGTCAGCCACCACAAGCGACTTGCGGACAAGGGCGTCAAGCAAGTCCATTGTCGCGAACTCATCCTCTGAGCCGGCCACCGCACACGCGCCGGCGAGGTCGAACCCGCCCGCAAAGACCGAGCACCTGTTGAGCAGCATCTGCTCGTCACCGTCGAGCAGGTCGTAGGACCACTGCACCGCGTGGCGCAGTGTTTGGTGGCGTTCCAATCCGCGGCGCGATCCCACCAGCAAGCGAAAGCGGTCGTTGAGTCGATCCCGCACCTCGGTCACCGTCATCGAAATCATTCGCGACGCAGCCAGCTCGATTCCCAGCGGAATGCCGTCCAGGCGGCGGCAGATCTCATGAACGGCCTCTGGTTCCAGGAGAACACCGGGTGTCGACGGCTTCGGCGCGTTCGGCGAACAGCCTCGCGGCCGCAGAATCGGATTCACGTTCGGTATCGAGCGCCGGCACCGGCCATAGTCGTTCATCGGCAACCCGCAGCCCCTCCCGGCTGGTGGCCAGGATCTTGACCGCTACCGAGCGCGAGATGATCGCTTCGACAGTGTCGGCGGCTGCGGTCAGAACGTGCTCGCAGTTGTCGAGCACGAGTAGGCGTGACCGCCCCTCCAAAGCCAAGGCCAGGCTGTCCGTCATGGTCATCCCCGCTTGCTGGGTGATGCCGAGCACCGCGGCGACGCGTCAGGCACCACCGCCGGATCGGTGACCGCGGCAAGCTCGATGACCCATACCCCGTCAGGAAAGTCGGGTGACGATTGTGCCGCCACCTCGATCGCCAGTCGCGTCTTCCCCACCCCGCCGACGCCGGTCAGCGTCACCACCCGGTGCGCCTTGAGCGCGGCGACGATATCGGCGAGTTCGGATTCCCGCCCGATCAGGGGCGTGGTGGGCGGCTTCAGGTTGCCCGGCGTCGACTCGTCGGTTTTCAGCGGCGGGAAGTCCGATCGCACACCAGTCGCCCGCACCTGGAACACGTCGACGGGCCGGACGATGTCGCGCAGCCGACGTGACCCCATGGCAAGCAGATCAACGCCCGTCAGCAGTTGCGCAGTGAGGCCGTCGACGAGGATCTGGCCGCCGTGGCCCGCCGACATCACGCGTGCGGCGCGGTTCAGGACGGTGCCGAAGTAGTCGTCGCCACGGAGCTCGGCCTCGCCCGTCGAAACACCCATCCGTACCGGCAGCTCGAGCGCGCGTTGCGCAACAACCGCGGCGTCGACGGCCGCCCGTGGCGACCCGAATGCCGCGCATATTCCGTCACCCGTGTGTTTGAACAACCAACCTTCATGCGCCGCAACGGTGTCGCGCATGACCTCGTCGTGCGCGACCAGCGCCCGCCGCATCGAATCGGCGTCCGACTCCCATCGACGGGTCGAACCTTCGATGTCGGTGAACAGGAAGGTCACCACCCCGCAGGGTTTGGCCGCCATTTCGTCATCGTGTCATGGATCGCCGAGTGCGCAGCCGAATTCTGCACTGATCGCAAGGTCATCGAGCCACCTGCGAAAAGCCGGCCTTCATCATCCCGAGGTGCTTGTGGATGGGGTTCTTCAACGCGTAGGCATGCGACTTGGGTTCCGGCGTCTGGACGTTCGCCAGCGACTCGACAGTCTTCAACGCGTCCTCTTTGACCTCTCCGCCCTTGATGTCGCCCTTCAGTTCGTTGGCCTCCTGCTTGGCGGGACTGTCGGGCTGGGATGCCTGCTGCTGCATCTGCAGGTCGATCGGCTTGGCGGACGCACCGTGCTCCTCCTTCTGTTCAGAAACGTACTCCGGAGACAACGTCATGCCGGATGCGTGCGCATTGACGCCGGGGATGACCATCGACGCGTGGGCGACGGCGGACACAGCGAGCACGTTTGCGCAAATGCCTGCGGCGGCTATGGGCGCGGCGACCATGGCGACGAGGCCACGCGATGCGGTTGTGTTCATGTCGAGTTCTCCTGTTTGGCTCCTATGTAGCTGGTGACTTGAATGAACCTATGGGTCGCGTCGACGCGGTGGCTCGCTTGTGTGCACTACCCGCATAACCGCTATTCCCCGACTTTTGCGCGTTTTGCGCACGCAGGCTCTGATGCGCGAAAGATGTTAGGCAGCAATGGAGTTCGCCGATAGCGAATCCGTGGACCGGTGCGCGCCCCTGATCTAGGGTTGAACGATGGACTCGACGGCCATCACATCGAACCTGACGATGTTGCGCGTCAACGGCTGGCAGGTATATGTCTGGCGCGACGGCGACTCCGCCACGTTGATCGACACGGGCGCGCCGGGATCGGGTGCCCAGATCGCGGCCGCCGTGCCAGGTGTCGACCGAATCGTGTTGACACACGGCCACGTCGACCACGTCGGTTCGGCGGCGGAACTGCGCGAGTCGACCGGCGCTTCTGTGATGGCGGGCGCCGCAGACGCCAGCTATATCCGCGGCGGCGCCACGATGCCGCCTGCCGTGTTCGAGGACTGGGAAATCCCGATCTACGAGCGTGTTTCGGCCGGGCTGCCCGACGCGGCTCCCGCCGTTCCGGTGGACCGAGAGCTGACTGACGGCGACGTGCTGGACTTCGGTGGAGGTGCACACGTCCTCGCCATACCCGGGCACACCGAGGGCAGCATCGCTGTGTACCTACCCGGACACGGCGTGCTGTTCGCAGGCGACACCATCGCCAACGTCGGATCGGTGATGCTCGGGGTTTTCAACCAGGATCGGGCGCGCACCGTCGCGTCGTTCCAGCGACTGGCCGCGCTCGACGTGCAGACGGCGTGCTTCGGGCACGGCGAACCCATCGAATCTGGCGCGGGCGACAGGATCCGCGAGGTGGCTGTCAGACTGACGCCATGATTGAGCCCGACACCAAGGACTGGACGTGGGTCATCTCGCAGTCGTGCCCGGAATGCGGATTCGACGGGTCCGCGGTGAGCCACACCGAGGTCGCAGATCGCATCAAGGCCGACGCCGCGCAATGGCCGCGCAGGCTCAGTGCCGCCGATGTCGCCGTGCGGCCCAGGCCGACGGTGTGGTCGGTGCTGGAATACGGCTGCCACGTTCGCGACGTGCACCGCATCTTCAACGACCGCGTCTGGCTCATGCTCAGCGAGGACGAGCCGCGCTTCGCCAACTGGGATCAGGACGCGACGGCGATCGAGGATGACTACGACTCCCAAGACCCGGTGGTCGTCGCGTCGGAACTCGTCGATGCCGCCGCCGCGGTGGCCGCCACCTATGAGCGCGTGCCGCGCGACGCGTGGTCAAGACGCGGGTTGCGCAGCAACGGCAGCGAGTTCACGGTCGCATCGATTGCCGTCTATCACTTGCATGACATCGTTCATCACGCGCACGATGTCGACCATGGCTGAAGACAAGCCGCTTGCGGGCAGGGTCGCCTACGTGACCGGGGCCGCGCGCGGGCAGGGACGTTCTCACTGTGTCCGACTCGCCCGTGCAGGCGCCGACGTCGTCGCGATCGACGCCTGCGGTCCGGTCGCCGAGCACAACGGCTATCCGCCCGCCGAACCGGCGGACCTCGCCGAGACGGTGAACCTCGTTGAGGGCGAAGGCCGCAAGATCCGCGCCGAGCAGGTCGACATCCGTGACCTCGTCGGGCAGCAGCGGGTGGTGTCCGACGCGATCGAACAGTTCGGCCGCCTCGACATCGTCGTCGCCAACGCCGGTGTGCTCAATTGGGGCCGGCTGTGGGAGATTTCGCCGCAGCAGTTCCAGGACGTCGTCGACATCAACCTGACCGGATTGTGGAACACCATCAAGGCGGCGGTGCCCGCGATGATCGACGCGGGCAACGGCGGGTCCATCATCGCGATCAGCTCGGCGGCGGGCGTCAAGGCCGTGCCCGGCTGCGGTCACTACTGCGCCAGCAAGTTCGGTGTCGTCGGACTGACCAATTCACTCGCAGTTGAGTTGGGCGAGTTCGGGATTCGGGTGAACTCGGTGCACCCGTACGGCACCGACACCCCGATGGGCAACGACGCGTCGATGTGGCAGATGTTCGCCGACCATCCGAACTTCATCCACAGTTTCTCGCCGGGAGCGCTGCCGACCGACTCGCTGGCCGCGCCGGATCTGGTCTCCGACATCGTGGTGTGGTTGGCCAGTGATGCGTCGTCGCTGTTGACTGCGGCTCAGATCCCCGCGGACAAGGGCTATCTCAAGATCTAGCGGGCGACCCGCGCGAGCGCTTTCACACCGCAGCGGAACAGGGCTTCCGTCGACGCCACCGGTGCCGACGGCACACCGAGGGCCAGCAGCGCCTGCGCCTTGAACGCCCGCGCGGCGCGACTCAGCCGGTAGGAGACCGCGCTGACGTCCTCAACGAGAGATCCGGTGTCGCCCCACAGCGCCACTTCGGCGCGGCGCCGGTCGCAGCTCGACACGAATTGCCGGACACGACGATCGGCGGCGTACACGTCGGCGGCGACCGCCAGAGTGGCGGCCCGGTCGGGATCGTCGGTGATCGCCTCGAGGTCTCCGCTCAAATCCAGCACGTCTGCGCCAAGAATCCGCAGCGCACGTTCACCGGTGCGGTCGGCGAGGAGAACGTTGACCTTCCAGCCGGCCATCCTGCGGTCATACAGCCAGCCGCCGGTCGACGCCACGACGTCCGCGACGCCGGATGCGACGACGGTCATCTCGTGCTGCAGCACGGTGCTGGCACGCGCCCGAGCCCGGGCCGCCGAATGTGTGCGGTAGGTCTGCGGCGACATAGCGGGTCCAATCTCGACGTGCGTGGTGTCCGGGCGGCGACACAACCCAGCGTGACAGTTCTAGGTGAATATGTAAAGGTTCGCTTTGCCTGTCACAGCCGCGACTGCTCCTTGATGGCGGTGTCGGTGGTGCGCAGCGGGCGGATCAGTGCGTCCTGGGTGAACGACGCGAGCAGCTCGCCCTCTTCGGTGTGTACGGCGCCGCGGACATACGACATGCCCGAGCCGACCTGCGTGCTCTCGTGCGTGTACAGAATCCATCCGCCCCAGACAACCGGCTCGTGGAAGCTGACCGAAACCGTCATCGGCGCGGTCGACACCGTCAGGTGTGACTGGCTGGTACCGATGCCAACATGTGCTCGCATCGTCGTCGAAATGCCAAGGTGGCCAGTGAAGTACGCGATCAACGCCTTGGCAAGGTCGTCGCGGTCGGGAATGGGGTCGTAGTGCAGCCAGGCGTAAAGCTCCGGCGGCCCGACCTCGTCGGGGCTGTTGACGTCGACGACGTCGACCAACCGCAACTCGCGGCCGGCCATCGGCATCTCGGCGACGTTTGCATCCGCGGGCGCGGCGACCTGTGGGCGCGGCAGGTGATGTCGGATCACGTCGGCGGTCGGAACGTCGGCGAGCAGCGTCGCGGTGATGCACCGCTTGCCGTTCTGCTTGGCGGACACCACCGCCGTCGCGGTCGAACGACCCTCTCCGACGACGTCGATCTCCAACTCGACGGGGCCTGCGCCGACCATCACCGCCCGCGCGAAAACCGCGTACACCGAACGCACCGACTTCTCCGGGAACCGTTTGGCCGCTGCGACGATCATCT
Source organism: uncultured Actinomycetota bacterium (assembly GCA_963758825.1). Lineage (GTDB taxonomy): Bacteria > Actinomycetota > Actinomycetes > Mycobacteriales > Mycobacteriaceae > Mycobacterium. Next base: position 416,979 of record CAVWWV010000004.1, read on the forward strand.
GCGCGAGCACCTGGGTGCCCTCGACGACCTGTCGCTCGTCTTCGCCTGCGGGTCCGGTCTGCGCGATGAAGCGATTCTCGCCGTCGGGTTTCACGTCGAACAGGTCGAGCAGTGCCTGAACCGTCCATTGCGCTTGCGCTGAGTCTGTCGCCATGGGACGGAACATTAACCGAGCACCGGCAAAACCGGTAACGTCATTACCATGGCGAAGTCCACCGGGCGATCCACCGAAACGGTCGGCGTCAGAGGCCGAACCGCGCGAACGACGCTTCATGCGCTCGGCGCTGGCGATCCTCGGCGAGACGGGCCGCACCGACTTCACCGTGCTCGAGGTCGTCGAACGTTCGAAGACGTCGCTGCGATCCTTTTACCAGCACTTCTCGACCAAGGACGAGTTGCTGCTCGCACTGATCGACAAGATCATGTCGGAGTCGACGCGGGTGTGGCGCGAGGACACCGACGACCTGGCGCCCGTCGCCGCGCTTCGGGAGCTGATCAACCGGATGTGCACACCTGCCGAGACCACGACTCAGGACAAGGTCAACCGTGGCCTTACCTACTACAACGACCATCTGGCGGAGGCGCTGCCGCGCGAGTACGCCCGGGTGCTCTCCCCTTTGCACGGACTCATCAAGGACATCATCAACCGCGGGATCGCCGACGGGTCGTTCCGTGACGACATCGAAGTGGACGCCACCGCCGCCCTGATCATGCAGAGCGCACTGGGTGCCATGCGATTGCAGGTGCTCGGCGCCGAACTGAGCGGCGTGCCGGTGGACGCCAACCACATATACGAGTTCTGCGTCGGCGCCCTCGGCGCGCCTCGCAACCGCGCCTGACCTGCCGAGAAGGGCCTTCTCGAGGGCTTGGTGTTTTCCCTGGTCCAGCCGTGGTAATGTCATTACCACAGCAGCCCGACACGACCTTCAGGAGGCGCACATGGCAGCCCGCCAGCTCCCCTATCCGGTGTTCGACGCCGACAACCACTTCTACGAGCCGAAAGAGGCCCTCACCCAGTTCCTTCCGGAACACCGCAAGGGCGTCATCGACTACATCGACGTTCGCGGCCGCACCAAGATCATGGTGCGCAACGTGGTCAGCGACTACATCCCGAACCCGACGTTCGAGGTTGTCGCCCGGCCGGGCGCCCAGGAGGAGTACTTCCGGCACGGCAGCGGCGGCAAGAGCTTCCGCGAGGTGATGGGCAAGCCGATGAAGGCGATCCCCGCGTTCCGCGACCCCGCGGCCCGCCTCGAGGTGCTCGACAGCCTCGGCCTGGACTACACGCTGATGTTCCCGACGCTGGCCAGCCTCGTCGAGGAGCGGCTGAAGGACGATCCGGACCTGATCCTCGACATCGTTCACGCGCTGAACGAATGGATGTACGAGACATGGCAGTTCAACTACGAGAACCGCATCTTCTCCACGCCGGTCATCAACCTGGCCGTCGTCGACCGCGCCCTCGAGGAACTCCAGTGGTGCCTTGAGCGCGGCGCCAAGACCGTGCTCGTCCGTCCCGCGCCGGTCCCCGGCTACCGGGGCACCCGATCGCTCGGCCTCGAGGAGTTCGACCCGTTCTGGGACGCCTGCGTGAAGGCCGGCATCCCGGTGTCGATGCACGCCAGCGACAGCGGATATTCGCGAGTACCTGAACGACTGGGAGCCCGGCGACGAGTTCAAGCCGTTCGCGCCGACCGCGTTCCGGATGGTCGCGATGGGCAAGCGGCCCATCGAGGACACCATGGCCGCCCTGGTCTGCCACGGCGCGCTGACCCGCAACCCGGATCTGCGCATCCTGTCGATCGAGAACGGCGCCGACTGGGTGCCCTATCTGTTCAAGCAGTTCAAGAACGTCTACTCGAAGATGCCGCAGGGATTCCTCGAGGATCCGATCGAGTCGTTCCGACGTGGTGTCTACGTCGCGCCGTTCTGGGAGGACGACTTCGCCCAGATGGCCGAGCTGTGCGGGGTCGACCGGGTGATCTTCGGTTCCGACTGGCCCCACCCGGAGGGCCTGGCCGAGCCGACCAAACTGGTCGACGACCTTGCCGGGCCTCGACGAAGAGGGCCAGCGAAAAATCATGGGTGGCAACATGATCGACCTGTTCAAGATTCCGAACGAGGTCGTTCACAAGCCAGACGTGCCAGCCCTGGTTCTCAACTGAGGCGCCCGTGACCGACGCCGCAAACCCCGAGGTACTGCTCTTCGCCTCGACCACTCAGTCGTTCCTGGAAAAAGAGGCGTCGCTTTCCCGGCTGCGTGAACTCCACGCAGCCGGTATCGCGTTCGACTCCGACTGGTGGCGACGGGCCGCCGAACTCGGCTGGACCAGCCTGCTGGTGCCGGAGGAACTCGGGGGCGGGTCGGTGTCGGGTGACGGCGTCAAGGACCTGGCGATGGTGGCCGAGCTCGCGGGTAACACCGTGGCGCCCGGGCCACTGCATCCGGTCAGCACCGTGCTCGCCGGCCTGGTCGAGGCTCCCGAAAACCACGAGAACACAATCGAATCGCTGGTCACCGGCGACGTCATCGCATCGTGGGCGGTGTATGAACCCGGCAAGTCGTGGGCGCCGATGAATCCCGGTGTGACGGCGACGTCCACCGACACCGGTTACCGGCTCGACGGTGTGAAGGATCGTGTCGAAGCGGGCGCCGATTCCGGAGTGCTTCTGGTGGTGGCGAACTGCGAGGGCGCGGTGCGCCAGTTCCTGGTGCCGACGGACGCTGCCGGCGTACGAGTCGAGGCGCAGAGGTCGGTCGACTTGGTGAAGAGTTATGCCCGTGTGCATTTCGACGGTGTCGAAATCGACGCTTCGGCTGTCGTCGGCGGGCCCGAGCAGACCGCGGAATTGATTTCCCGGCAGAGCCAGATCGCGCAGATTCTTCAGTGCGCCGAAGTCGTCGGCATCCTCGACGCTGTTCTGACAGTTCACCATCCAGTGGGGCTTCGACCGGCATTCATTCGGCCGACCGCTCGGGTCCTATCAGGTGCTCAAGCACCGCTACGCCGATCTGAAGATCTGGTTCGAGGCGTGCAGGGCGGCCACCAATGCCGCTGTCGCGGAGGTCGCAGGCCGCTCCCCGGATGCGGAGATGGCGGTCAGCGTCGCGAAATCCTATGTGGGCGAATACGCCCCGCGAATGTTGCAGGACTGCATCCAGTTGCACGGCGGCATCGGCGTGACGTGGGAGCACGATCTTCACCTGTTCCTGCGCCGGGTCATGCTCGACCGTTCGATGTTCGGCACGCCGGAAGATCACAACCTGCGCGTCTACGCGCTCACCGCGGACGCGAGGAGCGCGTGATGACCGATACGACGACAGCCCCCGCGACCACGGAGTCCGTCGCAGAGTTCGCCGCACGGGCGCGGGCGTGGCTGGCCGAGAACATGCCGCGCATCGATCCCGACAGTCCGCCCGAGTCAGACCGCGGCGAGGAAGCGCCCTGGCTGCGCGCTCGTGAACTCCAGAAGAAGTTGTACGACGGCGGATTCGCCGGTATCTGCTTCCCGCGCGAGTATGGCGGCCTTGGTCTGCCCATCGAATATCAGCGGGCATTCGACGAAGAGTCCAAGACCTACGAAATGCCCGTCATCCTGAACACACCGACGTTCACGATCTGTGCCGCCACCATCCTCGACACCGGCAGCGAGGAGCAGAAGAAGGAGCACATCTCTGGCGCCCTTCGCGGTGATGAGGTGCTGGTGCAACTGCTGTCAGAGCCAAGCGGTGGATCCGATCTGGCAGGCGTGATCACCCGCGCCGACCGGGCCGGCGACAAATGGGTGATCAACGGCGCAAAGACCTGGAGCACAAGCGCTTTCGCGGCCGACTACGGGTTGATGCTGGCCAGAACCGACTGGGACGTGCCCAAGCACGAGGGCCTGACGATGTTCCTGGTGCCGATCAACAGCCCCGGTATCACCCTGCGACGGATCAAACAGGTGAACGGTTCGGTGGAGTTCTGCGAGGAATTCTTCGACAACCTCGAACTCGGCGACGATGCCGTCGTCGGCGAAGTCAACGAGGGCTGGCACGTGGCGTCCCGCCAGCTGTATCACGAGCGGCGAGCCGTCGGCGGTGGTTCCGAGTTCGCCAGCGGGATCGGCGCCGAAGGCAAGACCGACGTGCCGATCGACTGGGTCGAACTTCTCAGCGCTACCGGGCAGGCCGACAACGAAAGGGCCCGCGAACGCGCCGGTCGGGCCATCGTCCACCGGGCGGTGCAGGAACGGCTGATCGACCACGTCTACCACGGTGTGCTCGACGGCTCACTGCCACCGGCGGCGGGGTCGATCATCAGGATCACCCACGCCGAGACCCACCAGGTGGGGTTCGACACCGCGGTCGCACTTACCGGCGACTCGGCCGTCGTGGACGGCGACGACGATTTGATTCGGTTCGGCGAGCGCTACCTGTCCCGGCAGACCGCGGCGCTCGGCGGCGGTACGACCGAGATCGCCCGCAACATCATCGGTGAACGGGTTCTGGGCTTCCCACGGGAGCCCGCCGCCGACCGCGGAGTGCCGTTCAAACAGGTCAAGCGAAACAAGAGCTAGAACAGCGTCGGCTGGGCCACCTCGGCCGTCAATGTCGCCGGCGCCTCCGCCGCGCGGAACGACCGGCGGTCAGGGGTCAGGCCGTGCTTGTGCACCAGCGGAGTCGCCCTGTCGCGCAACATGTCTCGGTATTCGGTCGGCAGGTAGGCTCCGCGCCGGTACAACTGCCGGTAGTCGGCAACCAACTCGGGGTGCGATCGCGCCAGCCACGACATGAACCAGCCCCTCGTCGACCCACGCAGATGCAGCCCGAACACCGTCACGCCGTTGGCTCCTGCGGCGGCGATCTGGCCGAGCAGGTCATCGAGATGTTCGACCGAGTCGGTCAGTTTCGGCAGCACGGGTGCGACCATCACGTGGCAGTTCAGCCCCGCATCCCGGATCGCGGTGATCAGGCCCAGCCGGGCCTGCGGCGACGGCGTACCCGGCTCGACATCCTTGTGCAGCTCGGGATCCCCGACAGCCAGAGACACCGCGACGCTGACATCGACGCGCTTGGCCGCGTCGGCGATGAGCGGAAGGTCGCGTCGAAGCAGTGTGCCCTTGGTGAGGATGGAGAACGGTGTGCCGGAATCGGCCAGCGCACCGATGATTCCCGGCATGAGCGCGTAGCGGCCTTCCGCTCGCTGGTACGGATCGGTGTTGGTACCGAGTGCGACCGTCTCGCGCTGCCACGACTTGCGGTGCAGCTCGCGCCGAAGCACCTCGGCGACATTGGTCTTCACCACGACCTGGGAGTCGAAGTCGGCGCCGCAATCCATATCGAGGTACTCGTGCGTGGGCCGGGCGAAGCAGTACCGGCAAGCGTGCGAACAGCCGCGGTAGCCGTTGACGGTGTAGCGGAACGGCAGCATCGACCCGTCGGGCACCTTGTTCAGCGCCGACTTGCAGAGAACCTCGTGGAATGTGATGCCGTCGAACTGCGGCGTGCGCACGCTGCGGACGAACCCGATGCGCTGCAGGCCGGGTAGCGCACCGTCGTCGACGCTGACGCCCTGGCTGTCCCACCGCATACCGCTATTCGAACTCACGTTCGAATAGATGTCAAGCAACCGAGGCCGCATGTCGGCGAAGAGACAGGCGTTAACCGTCGAGGTGCTGAATCGTCGCTCAGTTTTTCGCGAAAAGATTAGTTCATCTGTATTTCTAACAGTCTATTGGCGCTATCTAGGTTTGCTTGTTAGATTGCTAGATCTGCACCGTTCTACGGTTTTGCGAGAAGCAATTATTACCGATCCGGTGAAGAATTGGCCCAGATGGGAGACCCGATGACCGTCGTCGAACTGCCCCGCAACGTCGCATCGACCGACGTCGACGGCGCACTGATGAGCTGGTGGGACGCCGACGCCGAGTGCACAGTCGCGATAGCGAGACCCTCCGACAACGACGCCCTGTGGCAGGAGTATCTGCACGGCGCCGAGCGGTCCTACCGCGCGCACGGCATCGGCAACGCGATCGACGTGGATGCGATTCACCGATCCGCGGACACGACGCTGTTCTGGACGATGCTTGACCCGACAGGAACCGTGGTCGGCGGCATCCGCGCCGTGGGTCCCCTGACGTCGCCACTCGAGTCACACGCCGTCGTCGAGTGGGCAGGCCAGCCCGGTTTGCCTGCGGTCAGCAAGATGATCGCGGACAGAATCCCCTTCGGCGTCGTGGAAATGAAGTCGGCATGGGTTACCGACGATCCGAACCGCAACCGCGGGCTCACCACAACGCTGGCGCGCGCCGGCTGCCAGGTGCTCGCCGTGCTCGGAGTTCAGTTCTGCATGGCCACCTGCGCGCATCATGTGCTGGCACGCTGGCGGTCGTCGGGCGGGGTGGTGGCCCCGATCCGGTCCACGCCGTACCCTGACGCGCGGTTCCGCACGAAGTTGATGTGGTGGGATAGGCGCACTGTGGCCAGCCTCGCCGCGCCGAGCCAGACCGCCAAGATCATTGCCGAGATGGCGGATATCAGTCAGTCTCTACACAACTCGAGCCGCCATGCGCCGGCGGGAGGTTGAGGTCATGTTCAGCGACACACAGTGGGACCACGAGGTCGACGTCGTCTGCCTCGGCGCCGAGGGTGGGGTGCTCGCGGCAGGACTCGTCGCCACGAATGAGGACCTCGACGTGTATCTGGGCATCACCGAGTCCGCAGGCGGGGGCGATCTGGCCGCATCGTTGACCTACCGCGGCGGGGACGGACAGACGACCAAGCACCTCGCCGGCTTCGACTACGCCTTCGGCGGAGTCGGGCGCGCACAGAGCTTCTGGCCGGTACGCGCCGTCGAAGGCGCGGTGCCTCCGCGCCCACACCGCCGTGCCGCCGTCGAGCCGTTCTTCGGCGCGGTACTCGAACAGTGGGCACACCGATGCGCGGCGGCGCCGAACGGTCTCGTCTACAACCGGGTGACCAGACGTCAGATGACCGAGATGCGCAGCAGCACTCGCGGCGAGAAAGTGGAAGTGGCCGTCGTCGGATCGGTCGAGTTGAGCCCCGACCTGCCCGCCTTGTCGTTGCAGGAATGGCTGAGATCGCAATCCAGAGATCGCGGCCTTCTACCGGAGACCGACGTGCGCTTGGTGAAACTGGTCTTCGAGGATGACGGGGTGGCCGGCGCGCTGATCGAGACGCCGGACGGCGTGCTCGCCGTGCGTGCGCGTGAGAACCTCATCGTCGGTACCCGCGACTTCCCGACGGAACGCACGCATCCGCTCGTCAGCGCCACCGCACCGGTGAGTGCGAACGTCTGCCTGGTCAGCAAGGCGGCCAGCCGGTTCGGTGAACTCGAGATCGTCACCGCACCAGGCGACGACAATCGCCTGTTGTTCGTTGATACGCCGGAGGCCGAGCTTCAGCTGGCGAGCGGGCTCTGACCACTCAGCCGGCGCACGCTTACCAGCGGCTCAGCTTGCAGAACGCCGCAGAATCCTGGGTGTCCGACGCCGCGACCTGACCGTCGACGGCTATCTCACAATGGGGACGGGGGCTGGCTTGGCCGCCGTGACCGGCACGTCCCGTCTGCAGGAAGGCCCACTGGGGATCCTCGAGCGTGGTGCTGAACTCCCAGGGCGTGGCGACCTCTTCCTTCTTCAGGAACGCGTACGGGTCGGCGTTGTACGCCTCCATACTCGGTGGCTGAACGGCCATATAGCTGACTTCCATGGTCACCCCGGTGTCCGTGGTGAGGACGTACTTGACGTTGGGGGCGGCCGGCTCGGCGTGCGACGTCGCGGGTGCGGATGCCACCACTGCAAGGGCGACTGCCGCTGCCGCGCCGATCTTGGCCTTCACGTTGCGCATGGTTATCTACGTACCCCTCTTCCGTAGTACAGACACTACCGAGACATCGCCCGACCCTCGGCCGACCGTTACAACCGGGGTTTCAGATCCCCCGAATTGTGCTCGCCAGAATCTGGTCGACGTTGCCGATGCCCCCGTCGAACGGGTTCCCGCGCTTGAGGACATGCTTTCCGCCCGGCGTGATGGCTACCAGTTGCGGTGAGCTTGAACCGATCTGCATCTGACGGGCGAAACGTACCTGGTTCAGTTGCACCAGCGCGCCGCCCCGGTAGGTGAAAAGTCCGAGCTTGCGGTCGATCACCGCAACGGGACGGCATTCGTGCATCGGCTGGCTGCGACGTCGACGGATCTTTCGCACCACGAGGAAGGTCAGCGCGGCGAACACCAGACCGACGCTCACGAAGATGGCGCCGAGCGTGCGTGATGGCATGGCCGTCGCCAGCGCGACGGCGCCGAAGCCGCCCACGACGACTGTGATCACTCCCAGCACGAACGCACAGGTCGTCAGCGCTCCTGTGCAACGATCGATGACCAGCACCCGACGACCGTCATCGGTGACCAGAAGTCCGCCCGTATCGGCGAGTACTCGGGGCTCGGGCGATGCGTTCATCACCAGACAGCATGCCCAACGGGCGTGCCGAGCGACCGCGGTTGTCCAGAATTCAGCCGCGTGTCGCGGACAACCGGGACAGCACGTCGGCGAGCACCGCATCGGCCGCGACGTCGACCTGCTCCCCCGTCGCCAGGTTCTTCACGCCGACGGTGCCCGCTTCGATGTCGCGGTCGCCCGCCACAAGTGCTATCGACGCGCCGGATCGGTCCGCTGCCCGCATGGCACTCTTCATGCCGCGATCGCCGAATGCCAGCCCGACGCGCACGCCCGCCGCCCGCAGCTGGGCGGCCAGCACGAACAACCGCGCCCTGGCCTGCTCGCCGAGGGGAACGCCGAACACCTCGACCCTGGCGGTGTCGCCGATCGTCTTGCCCTCGGCCTTCAGCGCGAGCAGCGCGCGGTCGACACCGAGCCCGAACCCGATGCCCGACAGGTCCTGACCGCCGAGCTGGGCCATCAGCCCGTCGTAGCGCCCGCCCCCACCGATGCCGGACTGCGCGCCGAGGCCGTCGTGGACGAACTCGAACGTGGTCTTGGTGTAGTAGTCCAGCCCTCGAACCATCCGCGGGTTGATCGCATACGGCACGCCGGCCGCGTCGAGGTGGACAAGAACAGAATCGAAATGCTGCTTGGCCGAATCGGACAGGTGGTCGAGCATCACCGGGGCGTCGGCCGTCATCTCCTTGATGTGCGGCCGCTTGTCGTCGAGCACCCGAAGCGGGTTGATCTCGGCGCGACGACGGGTTTCGTCATCGAGGTCGAGCTTGAACAGGAAGTCCTGCAACAGCTCTCGGTACTGCGGCCGACAGCTGTCATCACCCAGTGAGGTGATCTCCAACCGGAACCCGTCAAGACCCAGCGACCGGAACCCGGCGTCGGCGACCGCGATCACCTCGGCGTCGAGCATCGGATCGTCGACACCGATGGCCTCCACCCCGACCTGCTGCAGCTGTCGGTAGCGGCCGGCCTGCGGGCGCTCATACCGGAAGAACGGTCCCGAATAGCAGAGCTTGACCGGCAGCGCGCCGCGGTCGAGACCGTGTTCGATCACCGCGCGGATCACCCCCGCGGTGCCCTCCGGCCGCAGCGTCACCGACCGGTCGCCGCGGTCGGCGAAGGTGTACATCTCCTTGCTGACCACATCAGTGGACTCGCCGACTCCGCGGGCGAAGAGCGCGGTGTCCTCGAAGATCGGCAACTCGGCGTCGGCATAGCCCGCGCGACGTGCAGCGGCGAGCAGGCCGTCGCGCACCGCGACGAATTGCGCGGACTCCGGCGGCAGGTAGTCGGGCACGCCCTTGGGGGCTTGGAACTGGTTCACAAAGTCAGACCTTCGAGGAAGGGGTTGGCGCGGCGCTCGAAGCCGATGGTGGACTTCGCGCCGTGCCCAGGTAGTACCACGGTGTCGTCGTCGAGCACCATCAGTTTTGTCACGATCGACCCAAGCAGGTCGCGGCCGCTGCCCCCGGGAAGGTCGGTGCGGCCGACCGACTGCCGGAAAAGCGTGTCCCCGGTGAAGGCGATCTCCGATCCGTCGCCCGCGACCCGGAACACCACAGAACCGCGCGTGTGGCCCGGCGTGTGGTCGATGGTCACCACGGTGTCGCCGATGTCGATCTTGTCGCCGTCGCGGTCCAGTTCCACCACCTGCCTGGGTTCGCGGAACAGGGCGCCGAACGCGATCTGGCCGAGCCGCGGACCGAATCCCTTGATCGGGTCGGTCAGCATGAAGCGGTCCTCGGGGTGGATGTAGGCCGGGCAGCCGTAGGTGTCGGCGACTTTCTGCGCCGACCAGATGTGGTCGATGTGTCCGTGGGTCAACATCACGGCGGCGGGGGTGAGCCGGTTCTCGTCGAGAATCCGGCGAAGCTGACCCATGGCCCGCTGGCCCGGGTCGACGACGATCGCGTCCGCGCCGGCACGCGGTGCCAGCACGTAGCAGTTGCAGGCCAACATGCCGGCCGGAAATCCGGTGATGAACACGTCGCCCATTTTCCCACGCATGGGCCTCTTGGCCCGCACTCAGCTACTGCTGGCACACTCGTTGCGGACTTACGAGCACACGAGGAGGACCACGGCGGTGCCGACCAACGAACAGCGGCGGGCGACAGCGAAGCGCAAACTCGAGCGACAACTGGAGCGACGGGAGGCCCAGGCACGCAGGCGCAGGCTGTACACGATCATCGCTTCCGCCGTGGCGGTTGTCGCCGTGGTCGCCGGGGTGGCGGCCTACTTCTTCACCCGCAGCGACTCGGACAGCGGCACCGCCAGCGCCGCCCCATCCACCCCTGGTGGCTCATCGGCGGAGCCGACGGAACCGGCACCTGCCGCCAACGGGCAGCTGCCTGCGTTCAAGGCGCCCGCGGATCTCGGCAAGAACTGCCAGTACCCGGCGGCCCAGGCGGCGAGCAAGCCCAACAAGCCGCCCCGCACCGGCGAGGTGCCGACCGACCCGGCCGAGGTCAGCGTCAGCATGTCGACCGACCAGGGCAACATCGGCATTCAGCTCGACAACGCCAAGTCTCCTTGCACGGTGAACAGCTTCGCCAGCCTGGCCCAGCAGAACTACTTCAACGACACCCAGTGCCACCGGCTGACCACCAGCCCGGGCCTCGCGGTGCTGCAGTGCGGCGACCCGACCGGATCCGGCAGCGGCGGTCCCGGCTACGAGTTCGCCAACGAGTACCCGACCAATCAATTCCAGCCCGACGACCCGCAGCTTCAGAACCCGGTGACCTACCCGCGCGGCACGTTGGCGATGGCCAATGCCGGGCCCGGCACCAACGGAAGCCAGTTCTTCCTGGTCTACAAGGACTCGCAGCTGCCTCCCGGCTACACGGTGTTCGGCAAGATCGACGACACCGGGCTGGCGACGTTGGACAAGATCGCCGCGGCGGGCGTGGAAGGCGGCGGGCAGGACGGCAAGCCGGCCACACCGGTCACGGTGAAATCCATCGGCCTGGACTGACGTCGCATGACGCCGCCCGTGCCGCCGCCGTACGGGGCCTATCCGCCGCCGTACGACCCGTACGGCCATCCACGGCCGCGTCCGACGAACGGCATGGCGATCGCGTCGCTGATCTGCGCGTTCGTGTTCGCCCCGCTGGGCATCATCTTCGGCCACATCTCGCTGTCGCAGATCAAGCGCACCGGCGAGGAGGGGCACGGGCTGGCGGTGGCAGGGCTGGTGATCAGCTACCTGATCACGGTCGGCACCATCCTCGTGATGGCCGCCGTCGTCTGGTTCACGATCGCCGTCGCGCGGCACCTGGACGATGAATCCCGCTATTACCCGGACATCACCGCGGCACCGACGACGCCGGGCGGGCTGCCGGAATTCGATCCGCCGCCCAACGTCGGAGCCAACTGCGCGTATCCGTCGACGACCGAGCCGGCCAGCAAGCCCAACAAGGCCCCGCGAACGGGCCGCGTCCCCACCGATCCGGCCGAGGTCAGCGCGAGCATGTCCACCAACGCGGGTGACATCGGCATCCAGCTCGACAACCGCAAGGCGCCGTGCACCGTCAACAGCTTCGCGAGCCTGGCCCAGCAGGGGTACTTCGACGGCACCACCTGCCACCGGCTGACCACCACGCCGCAACTCGGCGTGCTGCAGTGCGGCGACCCGTCGGGAACGGGAGCGGGCGGGCCGGGCTACCGGTTCGCCAACGAGTACCCCACCAACCAGTACCGGCTCGCCGATCCCGCGCTGAAGACGCCGGTGACATATCCGCGCGGCACACTGGTGATGGCCAACAAGGGGTCGGGAACCAACGGCAGCCAGTTCTTCCTCGTCTATGCCGACTCGATGCTGCCGCCGACGTTCACTGCGTTCGGGACCATCGACGCCACCGGGCTCGCCACGCTGGACACGGTCGCCGCTGCCGGGGTGGCCGGTGCGGGGCAGGACGGCAAGCCCGCGATGGACGTCACCATCGATTCGGTGCGGTTGGACTGACGCGGTGTTCCTCAGGCGGCGCTGGTAACGCGGTAGACGTCATAGACGCCTTCCACGTTGCGCACCACGTTGAGCACGTGGCCCAGATGCTTGGGGTCACCCATCTCGAAGGTGAACCTGCTGATCGCGACGCGGTCGTTGGAGGTCGTCACCGACGCCGACAGGATGTTGACCTTCTCGTCGGCCAGCACCCGTGTCACGTCCGACAGCAGCCGGTGCCGGTCGAGCGCCTCGACCTGGATGGCGACCAGGAACACCGACGACGGCGACGGCGCCCACTTCACGTCGATGATCCGCTCGGCCTGCTCTTGCAGCGATCCCGCGTTGGTGCAGTCGGTCCGGTGCACGCTGACCCCGCCGCCGCGGGTGACGAAGCCCATGATGTTGTCACCAGGCACCGGGGTGCAGCACTTGGCCAGCTTGGTCAGCACGCCGGGAGCCCCGGGAACCGCAACCCCGACGTCCTCGGTGCTGCGTTGGCGCACCGGCATCGTCGCCGGTGTGGACCGCTCGGCCAACTCATCGGCCGCCTCGTCGTCGCCGCCGAGTTGGGCCACCAGTCGCTGCACGACATGCCGCGCCGACACATGGCCCTCGCCGACGGCGGTATAGAGAGCCGAGACGTCTGTGTAGCGGAGCTCGCGGGCAAGGGCCGCCATCGACTCGGCATTCATCAAGCGCTGCAACGGAAGTCCGCCGCGGCGCACCTCGCGCGCGATGGCGTCCTTGCCGGACTCCAGCGCCTCCTCGCGGCGCTCCTTGGCGAACCACTGCCGGATCTTCGCCTTCGCGCGCGGCGACACCACGAACTGCTGCCAGTCCCGCGATGGCCCCGCGTTGAGCGCCTTGGAGGTGAAAACTTCGACCACTTCGCCGTTTTCGAGCCTGCGCTCGAGTGCGACCAGTCTGCCGTTGACGCGTGCACCGATGCAGCGGTGGCCCACCTCGGTGTGGACGGCATACGCGAAGTCGACCGGCGTCGAACCCGTCGGCAGCGTGATCACATCGCCTTTCGGCGTGAACACGAAGATCTCCTGCACGGCAAGGTCATAGCGCAGCGACTCGAGGAACTCGCCAGGGTCGGCGGCCTCCCGCTGCCAGTCGAGCAGTTGGCGCATCCACGCCATCTCGTCGATCTCGGCGACTGTGCTTCCCGACGGTACGCCGTTGCGGCCCTTGGCTTCCTTGTACCGCCAGTGCGCCGCGATGCCGTATTCGGCTGTGCCGTGCATGTCGGTGGTGCGGATCTGCACCTCCAGCGGCTTGCCCTCCGGGCCGACCACGGTGGTGTGCAACGACTGATACACCCCGTAGCGCGGTTGGGCGATGTAGTCCTTGAACCGTCCGGCCATCGGCTGCCAGAGCGAATGCACAACGCCCACAGCGGCATAGCAGTCGCGGATCTCGTCGCACAGGATGCGAACGCCGACAAGGTCGTGGATGTCGTCGAAGTCCCGGCCCTTGACGATCATCTTCTGGTAGATCGACCAGTAATGCTTCGGCCGACCCTCCACGAGGGCCGCGATCTTCGACTTCGCCAGCGTGGCATTGATTTCGGAGCGAACCTTGGCCAGGTAGGTGTCGCGCGACGGCGCCCTGTCGGCCACCAGCCGGACGATCTCCTCGTACTTCTTGGGGTGCAGGATGGCGAATGCCAAATCCTCCAGTTCCCACTTCACGGTCGCCATGCCGAGTCGATGAGCCAGCGGTGCAATGACTTCCAGCGTCTCGCGTGCCTTGCGGGCCTGCTTCTCCGGAGGCAGGAATCGCATGGTGCGCATGTTGTGCAGGCGGTCGGCGACCTTGATCACCAGCACCCGGGGGTCGCGGGCCATCGCGATGATCATCTTGCGGATGGTCTCGCCTTCGGCGGCGGTGCCAAGCACCACCCGGTCCAGCTTGGTGACGCCGTCGACGAGATGGCCCACCTCGTCGCCGAAGTCGGCCGTCAACGCCTCCAGCGAGTAGCCGGTGTCCTCGACGGTGTCGTGCAGCAGGGCGGCCACCAGTGTGGTGGTGTCCATGCCGAGTTCGGCAAGGATGTTGGCCACCGCCAGCGGGTGGGTGATGTACGGATCGCCCGAGCGGCGCATCTGGTCGGCGTGCCGCTCCTCGGCCACCTCGTAGGCGCGCTGCAGCAGCAGCACGTCGGCCTTCGGGAAGAACTCGCGGTGAACGGCGACGAGTGGCTCGAGCACCGGGTTCACGGCGCTGCGCTGCGACGTCATCCGCCGCGCCAGCCGGGCGCGTACCCGCCGCGACGTAGAGGTCTTCGCGATATCGGGCGCGGGCTCCGGCACAGGCATCGGCGCGGTCTCCAGACCGTCGCTTGGCACCGGTGGTGATTGCACGGCCTGACCCGTGCCCTGCTCGTCAGCCATCATCACCTCCGGATCCGCTGCTCGTCGCGCATCGGCGCAGCCAGACTTCGAGGATATCGCCTCAAACGACGTGCAGGCTGTTGACGGGCAGCGGTTCGAGCAGGTCGCGGCCGTTGAGGGCGGCCAGTTCGAGCACGACGACGGCGCCGGTGACGTTCGCGCCCGCCGCGGTGAGCAGCCGCATCGTGGCGGCAAGCGTGCCGCCGGTGGCCAGAACGTCGTCGATGATCACGACGTTGCGGCCGGTCAGGTCGATTCCGTCGGCGGGGACTTCGAGCGTGGCCGAACCGTATTCCAGGTCGTAGGTCTCGCTGTAGACCGGCGGCGGCAGCTTGCCCGCCTTGCGCACGGCCAGCACTCCGATCCCGAGCTTGTGGGCGACGGCACCTCCGACCAGAAAGCCCCTGGCATCGATACCCGCCACCAGTTCAGCGCCTGCGGCGTGCTCGGCGAGCGCTTCGGTGATGACGGCCAGGCCCCGCGGATCGGCGAGCACCGGCGTCAGATCCTTGAACTGGATCCCCGGCTCGGGAAAGTCGGCGACCTCGCGGGTCAGCGACTCGATGACGGCGGTGACCTCTGGGTCCAGTCTCGACTCACGTCTCGAGCACCCACCTGTCCATGTTCCATCCCGCGCCCCACCGCGTCGGGTTACTGCTCACCGCATACATCTTCTTCGATGTGATCAGGGTGCGCTGCTGACGGTACAACGGCAGCGTCGGCACGTCGGCCCACAGAATGGGCCCCGCCTCGCCGAGCAGTCGCGCCACCTCCTTGGGATCGGCGGTCACCGCGAGCGCGTCGATGGTGCCGTCGACCCGCGGGTTCGTGTAGCCCGACAGGTTGTTGCCGTTGCCGGTGTGCAGGTCGTAGGCGTCCATCGCCGACGAGCCGGTGGACCCGCTGCCGGTGGACCCGCCGGTGCTCGCCAGCAGAATGTCGATCTCGTTGTTGCGCAAGGCCAACGGCCCGGTGGTTTCAGAACTCGTGTCCTGTACGGCGATGCCCGCAGGCGCGCAGGACTTGGAAATCGCCCCGACCGTCGCGGCAAGTCGCGCATTGGGGGTCTGGTAGCCGATCCGCACCGCCAGCGGCTGATTGGCCAGTGCGTCTCGGGCGGCGTTGGGGTTGGACGCGACGAACCCTTCGGCCCCAACGGCTTCGGCGCCTCCGACCGCTTCCTCGGTCACCGGATTGAGGCGGGTGTTGGCGATCGGCACCTCCGCGTTTCGGGCGATCACATCGCGGGGTGTGCACAGCGCGAGCGCGCGCCGTGCCTGCGGCGCGGCCATCGGTCCCTGCGAGGCGAAGATCAGCTGCTCGATGCCTGCGGACGGGCTGTCGGCCTGGGTGTAGTCCTCGGGCATGTTCAGCACCCCCGATGACCCACTGGCGACGTCGACGACGTCCACGGTGCCGTTGTTGAGGCGGTCCTGCACGTCGGCGCCTCTCGGGCTGACGACGATCTTGTTGGTGACGGGCTTTGCGCCCCACCACTTGTCGTTCGCGACGAGCGCCACCGCCCCGTCGTCGCTGACCGAGTCCAGCTTGTACGGCCCCGACGACGGGAACCGTTTCAGGTCGATACCCGGTGTCAGGTTCCAGGTGCTGTTCCAGGCCTGCGCGATGCGGTCGATGCTCGGGCCGTCGTTGTTGATGATCGCGCTGGTGACGTCGACACCGAGTTCGTCGGCGATGACGTGTGACGGCATCAGCGCCGTCGCGGCGAACAGCTGCCCGAAGTCGACGAGTGCCCGGTCCTGGGCGAAGGACACCCGTGCCCGCTTCTGTCCCGGCGCACAGTCGACGGTGGCGATTTCGCGGTAGCCCGCCTGGTTCGCCGCCTCGAAGCCCGGGAATCGGCCGGACTGCGACGCCCAGGCGAGCACGAGATCGTCGCAGGTGACGGGCTTACCGTCGGAATACACCGCCTTGTCGCTGATCACGTAGTCGAGCACCAGCGGCGCGCGACCGACGACCGCGATGGTGCCGAAGTCGTGGTCGCCGACGATCTGGCCGTCGGGACCGTGATAGTTGAACCCGGTCAACACCCGCGCGAACGCCTGCGGACCACCTGACGCCGCGCCGACGACGGTGTTGGTGTTGTAGGTGCTCAGCGTCCCGTCGACCGCGTAGGTGATCTCGCTGGCCGCGCTGTCGGAGCAGGATGACACGCCCAGCGCGCAGGCGAGAGAGACTGTCACCACGGCCGCGATCCCCCGCAAGCGGGCCCTCATGGACTACCGCCGCCGGGTGTTCCGCTTACCCGCGGGCCGTCCGGTCCTACTGGTCGTCGGTCGGATCGGCCGCGCGCCAGGGGCGGGCTTGTCGCCGACCGGGCGGCTTTCCGCCGCTGCCGACGCTGCGACGGCGCTGACGGTTTCCTGCTCGGCCTCGGTGTCGTCATCGGGCGCTGCGCTCTCGGCTGCCCTGCGGGACTTCTCGCCGGTCGGTTTGCGACGGCTGAGCACGCGGCGGGTGTGGGTGCGAACCAGCTCGGTGCGTTCACGCAAGGTGACCAGAAGCGGGGTGGCGAAGAAGATCGACGAGTAGGTACCGACGATGACGCCGACCAGCTGGACGAGCGCCAGGTCCTTCAGCGTGCCGACGCCGAGCAGCCACACCGCGACCACCATCAGGGAGATGATCGGCAGCACAGAGATCAGGCTGGTGTTGATCGACCGCATGAACGTCTGGTTGATGGCCAGGTTGGCCTGTTCGGCGAAGGTCCGCCGGGTGGTGTGCTGGAAGCCGTGGGTGTTCTCCTCGACCTTGTCGAACACGATGACGGTGTCGTACAGCGAGAAGCCCAGGATGGTCAGCAGGCCGATCACCGTGGCCGGCGTGACCTCGAACCCGACCAACGAATACACACCCGCAGTGACGACCAGGTCGAAAACCAGTGTCGCCATTGCCGATAAGGCCATGTACCGCTCGTAGCGCACGGCGATGTAGGTGGCCGCCAGCACCAGGAAGACCACGAGGGCCAGCAGCGCCTTGTCGGTGATCTGGCCGCCCCAGGTCTCCGACACCGCCGAATCGCTGATCGCCTGCTTGCTCGGCTGGCCGTCGAGCCCCTTGGGCTGGAAGGCGTCGAACAGCGCGTCGCGCAGCTTCGTCGTTTCGTCGTTGTTCAGCGCCTCCGACCGGATCTGAACCGTCGCCGATGGGCCGTTGCCGACCACCACAACCGTTTCGGTGTCCTTGCCAAGCGCCTGGCTGAACACCTCTTCGACGCGTTCGGTGGTCGCTCCCGCGGCGGGCATCGACACCTTGGTGCCGCCCTCGAAGTCGATGCCGAACGTGAAGCCGCGCAGCACCATGCTGGCGATGCAGATCGCGACGATCACACCGCTGATCGAGTACCACAGCTTGCGGCGCCCGACGACCTCGAAGGCACCGGTGCCCGTGTAGAGCCGTACGAAGAAGCCGTGCCTGGGTGCGCCAGCCGCCGCGCTTTCCAGGTCCGGTGCCTCAACGGCGCCCGATTCGGTCACGTCAGAAGTGCGCTTGGCCATCGACTACCCCCGTCCCGTCATGGCGGAAACCCGGCGCTCGCGCGCGATCTGCTGCACGGCACCCAGGCCGTTGAAGGCCGGTTTGGACAGCAGCGTCGACTTCGACGCCAGGTAGACCAGCGGCCACGTCACCAGGAAGACCACCACGACGTCGAGGATCGTCGTCAGGCCGAGGGTGAACGCGAAGCCCTTGACCTGACCGATGGCCAGGACGTAGAGCACGACCGCGGCAAGGAACGTCACCGCGTTGCCGGAGATGATCGTCTTACGCGCACGCTTCCAGCCGCGGGGCACCGCCGAGCGGAACGACTTGCCTTCTCGGATCTCGTCTTTGATGCGCTCGAAGAACACCACGAACGAGTCGGCGGTGGTACCGATACCGATGATCAGACCGGCGATGCCCGCCAGGTCAAGCGTGTAGTTGATGTATCTGCCGAGCAACACCAGGATGGCGAAAACCATTGCACCCGAAGCGATCAACGACAGTGCCGTCAGCAGTCCAAGCACCCGGTAATAGAGCAGCGAGTAGACAAGCACCAGCGCCAAACCGATGGCACCGGCGATCAGACCGGCCCGCAAAGACGTCAAACCCAGTGTGGCCGAGACGGTTTCGGCCTCCGACGATTCGAACGACAGCGGCAGCGAGCCATACTTGAGTACGTTGGCCAGCTCCTTGGCCTTCTCGGCGTTGAACTGCCCGGTGATCTGGGTGTTGCCGCCAGGGATGGCCTCTTCGATCTGCGGCGCGCTGACGACCTGCGAGTCGAGCGTGAACGCGGTCTGCGTGCCGACGTGGCTTGCGGTGAAATCCGCCCAGGTGCTTGCGGCGTCGGGCTTGAACTCCACCTGCACGACGTACTCGCCGCGCTGGGTGTCCATCCCGGAACTGGCGTTCTTGATCTGCTCGCCGCTGATGATCGACTTGTCCAGCAGGTACACCTGGGAGTGGTCGGTCGAGCAGGTCACCAGGGGCAGGTTCGGATCATCGTTGCCTGCGAGGACGTCGTCCTCGTTGCAGCGCGTCGCCTGGAACTGCAGCGCCAGGATCTGGATCTGCTGTTCGGTGCTCTGACGCAACGCCTTCTCGTCGGTGATGCGCTGCGCGAGGTCCTTCGCCTGGGGCTTCGGAGTGGGACCCGGAGGCGCGGGGGCTCGGCGGTGGCGCCTGGGGGTACGGACGCGGCTGAGGGGCCAGGGGGGCTTCCGGCTCAGTCTGCCCCGCGGGTGCGCCGCCCTGCTCCGCGGGCACCTGCGCAGCGCCGCCCTCTTCGGCGGGCGCCAGTGGCGCCTCCGGCGGCGGTGCGGGCTGGCCTGCTGGCGCTCCGGGTTGGCCCGCCGGTGGCCCGCCCTGCGCTGGACCTGCCTGCGCGCCGGGCTGCTGCGCCTGCTGGGCCGCGATCACGTGGATGACCGGTCGGATGTACAGCCGCGCGGTCTGTCCGAGGTTGCGGGCCTCGCTGGAGTCGTTGCCGGGGACGGTGATCACCAGGTTGTCGCCGTCGATCACCACCTCGGATCCGGAAACGCCAAGGCCGTTGACGCGCGAGGAGATGATCTGCTGCGCCTGGTTAAGCGCGTCCTGGGTGGGCCGCGATCCGTCAGGCGTACGGGCCGTCAGTGTGACCCGGGTGCCGCCCTGCAGGTCGATACCGAGCTTCGGCTCGGCCTTCTTGTCTCCGGTCAGAAAGACCAGGAGGTACACGCCGACCATCAGCGCGAGGAAGATTGCCAGGTAGCGGGCAGGGTGCACCGGCGTCGAAGGCGATGCCACGTTTCTTTGGTCTCCTCGAGGTCAGGTCGTCAGCACCGCAAAGGGTACGTGGCCGTGCTGAGTGCCCGACTGTCAGTCGTCAGTTCAGGCGGTTCTGGTCCTGCTGGTCGGTGATCTCGGTTGCGGTCGATTGCGGGCTCGCCCGCGTCGTCGATGTCGTCATCGAACTCGTCGTCTTCGACGATGCGGTCCCGCACGGCGAGCTTCATCCACGTCGTGACGATGCCGGGCGCGATCTCGAGCTGCACGTCGTCGTCGTTGATGGCCTTGATCTCGGCCTGCAGGCCCGACGTGGTGTGCACCCGGTCGCCGACCTTCAGCGAGTTGTGCAGGTCGATCGTCGCCTGCATGGCTTTCTTCTGCCGTCGCGAAGCGAAGAACATGAACGCGCCCAGGATGACGAGCAGCGGTAGTAAGGCGACCAGATCCATGGCAGCAACTGTCTTTCGTGTCGTTTGTGCGATGACGGCCCTGGACCGTTGGTCGATCCTGCAGCCTTCTAGGTGACCAGTGTGCCATTGCGCCAGCTGATGGCCGAGCGGCCCCGTGTTCTGGGCGGCCAATGCGCCGACCACAGGATTGCCTCGGGACTACGCTCAAGCAGCGTGAGCACCCTCGAACAGAGCCGCCATCTCGCCACCGCCATCCCAGGTCCGCGCTCCAAGGAGTTGATCGACCGCAAGCTCGCCGCCGTGTCCCGCGGCAT
Organism: uncultured Actinomycetota bacterium; assembly: GCA_963758825.1. GTDB lineage: Bacteria > Actinomycetota > Actinomycetes > Mycobacteriales > Mycobacteriaceae > Mycobacterium. The sequence goes on from CAVWWV010000004.1 coordinate 437,778, forward strand.
CGGCAACACGATGCCGGTGTACACAGCGCGAGCAGGCGGCGGGATCATCGAAGACGTCGACGGAAACCGCCTCATCGACCTCGGGTCCGGCATCGCCGTCACCACGATCGGCAATGCGTCGCCGCGCGTCGTCGAGGCAGTGCGCGAGCAGGTCGCCGACTTCACCCACACCTGCTTCATGATCACGCCGTATGAGGAGTACGTGGCCGTCGCCGAGGCGCTCAACCGCCTCACCCCCGGCGACTTCGAGAAGCGCTCGGCGCTGTTCAACTCGGGTTCGGAAGCGGTGGAGAACGCCGTCAAGATCGCCAGGACCTACACCCACAAACAGGCGGTGGTGTCGTTCGACCACGCGTATCACGGGCGCACCAACCTGACCATGGCGCTGACCGCGAAGTCGATGCCCTATAAGCACGGCTTCGGCCCGTTCGCGCCGGAGATCTACCGTGCGCCGCTGTCCTACCCGTTCCGCGACGCGGAGTTCGGCAAGGAGATGGCCACCGACGGCGAGTTGGCGGCCCGCCGCGCGATCAACGTCATCGAGAAGCAGGTCGGCGCCGCCAACCTGGCTGCCGTCATCATCGAGCCGATCCAGGGCGAGGGCGGATTCATCGTCCCCGCGGACGGTTTCCTGCCCGCGCTGCTGGACTGGTGTGCGAACAACGATGTGGTGTTCATCGCCGACGAGGTTCAGACGGGGTTCGCGCGCACCGGCGCGATGTTCGCCTGCGAGCACGAGGGCATCGTGCCCGACCTGATCGTCACCGCCAAGGGCATCGCCGACGGCCTTCCGCTTTCGGCGGTGACCGGGCGCGCCGAGATCATGGATGCGCCGCACGTCAGCGGCCTCGGCGGCACCTACGGCGGCAACCCGGTGGCTTGCGCGGCGGCCCTGGCCACCATCGAGACGATCGAATCCGACGGCATGGTGGCGCGGGCCGCGGAGATCGAGCAGTTCATGAAGGACCGTCTGCACCGGATGCAGGCCGAGGACGACCGCATCGGTGACGTCCGCGGCCGCGGCGCGATGATCGCGATGGAGATCGTGAAGTCCGGGACCACCGAACCCGACGGCGAGCTGACCATGAAGCTGGCTGTCGGCTGCCACACCGCGGGCGTGGTGGTGCTGACGTGCGGCACCTACGGCAATGTGTTGCGGTTCCTGCCGCCGCTGAGCATCAGCGACGACCTTCTCGAGGAAGGCCTCGACGTGCTCGCGCTGGTACTCGCCGATCTCTAGTCGGCCAGCTTGGGTACCCGGCGCTTTCCAGAACTCGGTGAGCAACTGCAGGATCCGGTCGCGGTCGATCAGCAGCGGTGAGACGTGGCCGGTCCCGGCGACCTCCTCGACGCGGCAATCCGGAATCGCGGTACACGTGCGGCGGGCCTCGTCGGGTCGCCAGCCAGTGACGTCGTCGCGCACCGTCATCACCAGGGTGGGTACAGCGATGCTGCCTAGCAGGTCCTCGATGCCCGTGCGCTGCAACATCATCGAGCGCATGGCGTGATACATCCCGTGCCGGTCCGCATCTCGGAACGACGCCTTGACGGTCGTGGCCAGCTCAGGCTGCGCGGCGATGGACTCTCCGCCGACGAGGGAGTCCATCAACTGCTTCACGATGAAGTCGTTCGGACCCGTGAGCCGATACATACTGACGAGCGGCCAGGCCTTGGTGACCTTCTCCTTCAACGTGAAGCCCGCAACGGGCGTGCCGATGGTGGTCAGGCTGCGCAACCGGTCACCGCCGGCAAGGCGGATGCCGACATGGCCGCCCCAGGCATTGCCCACCCAATCGACCGGCTCGGTGAGCCCCAACCGGTCGAGCGCCTGTTCGGCTGCCGCCACCACTTCGGTGAACGTGAAATCCCTCGTCACCGGGTCACTCCTGCCGTGGGACGGGCCGTCGACCGCATACACGGTGCGCTCGCTTACCAACCCGTCGACAAGTGCGCCCCAGGAGCGGGAGTCGACGAACAGGCTGTGCCACAAGACAACCGGTGGCCCGGTCCCTGTGCATCGAACGTGCAGCCGACCGAGATCGGTGCTGACGAACTCCGGGTTGGGCGTGGTCATCGAGCATCTCCAATTACTTCGGAAACCGAAACTTCGGTAACCGTAGTATTCTCTCCCGGTATGGCAGCGTCAAGAGATTTCGCCCCCGGCCGCCTGGCCGTCGGGCAGCTGCTGGTCAGGTTGCTTCGCGAATTCCGCGACGATCTGGCCGCTCCCCGCGCAGACGCGGGCTATGGAGATGTTCGCGAACCGCACTTCCAGATCTTCGGCAACATCCGCATGGGCGGCATCCGACTCACCGAGCTGGCCGACCGAGCACAGCTGAGCCTGGCCGCCACTTCGGAACTCGTCAACGACCTCGCCGACCTGGGCTACCTGACCCGCAGGCCCGATCCAGCCGACGGCAGAGCCAAGCTGATCGACCTGACCAGCAGGGGCCGCGATCTGATGGCCGCCGCGGGTAACCGGGTCGCTGACATCGAGGACCGGTGGTCGGCACTGGTGGGCGAGAGGAACTTCAGGCAGATGTGCCACACCATGCAACGGTTGCTCGACGGGCTCGATCCCGACGACGCCCGAGGCTAGCTTGGCGGCGGCAGCCGCAGCAGCAGTCGGGCACCGCCCATGGGACTGGTCTCGAGCGAAGCGGTTCCGCCGTGGATTTCTGCCTGCTGGGCCACCAGTGCGAGGCCGAGACCGGAGCCCGACCGTGCCGCCGTCGATCCGCGGGAGAACCGGTCGAAGACGGCGCGCCGCTCCTCTTCGGGTACGCCGAGACCGTTGTCGTCGACCGTGATCTCCACACCGTCGGTGGAACTGATTGCGGCCAGGCGGATTTCGGTGGCTCCGCCGTGCTTGACGGCATTGGTGATCGCGTTGTCGATGACCAACCGCAGGCCTGCAGGCATCCCGACCATCAGCACGGTGGTGGGCGACGCGAGCGACACGTCGAGGTCGGGATAGTTGCGCATGGCGTCATGGGCGGCGCGATCGAGGAGATCGGTGATGTCGACAGGGACGAAATCTGCGACGGTGGTCAACTCTCCCTGGGCCAGCCGCTCCAGCGCCGAGAGCGTCGCCTCGATCCGCGTCTGGGTGCGGATCACGTCGTCGATCACCTCCCTGCGTTGCTCGTCGGGAAGGTCGAGCGTCGAAAGCACCTCGAGGTTGGTCCGCATCGCGGTCAGCGGCGTGCGGAGTTCGTGTGAGGCGACGGCCGCGAAATCCCGCGCGGACTCCAGTGCGGCCCTGGTGCGCTGCTGCTCGTCGCCGATGCGGGCGAGCATGCCCTCGACCGCCTCGGCGATCTCGACGGCCTCCTGAACTCCGCGCACCTTCACCTCGTCAGGGTTGGACTGCGCGTTGATCGCCCGGGCCTGCTCGGCGAGCACGCGGAAGGGGTTGATCATGATCAGCCACAGCACCGAGGCGACCACCAGAGTCGCGACGATGACTCCGCCACAGATCAGCAGCACCCGTCGGTGCAATTCGTCGATCCGCCTTAGTGTTTCGGCAAGCGGAGCGCCGACGGCAATCGACGCCTTTCCGGCGGTGAATGTGCGGACCCGGTACTCCACACCGTCGATCGTCGTGCTGACATAGCCGTTGTCGAACTGCGGCAGGACGATGTCTTTGGGCAGCGAGACGGTGACACCGTCGACGCGTGCCGTCCGCACAAGCTCTCCGTTGCCGGACGGTTGGACGAGGTTCAGGCTCTCGGAGTTGCGCAGTAGTGAGCTGATGTCCCCGAGGCTGCTGACCGAGTCGAGCCGACGGTCGAGCTGGCTGTACTGGTCGTTGGTGACGCCGAACCAGACCCACGCCCCGAGGATGATGACCAGCGCGACGACCGAGAGGGCGGCGACGATGACGATGATGCGCAGCGACATGACGCGCGCCAGCTGCTGGTAGAGGCGTTGGACGAGGCGCACTACGGCACAGTGCCACCCCGCGAGGGCAGACGCAAAGAAACTAGCGGTGGGCGAGTCGGTCGCCCCGGCCGAACATGCCGCCCAAGGTGCGGCGCCGCGGCTGCGGCTCCTCGTCGGCCGGCCGGATTTCCGTCACGTCGTCCGACGCCACCGGCTCTGTCGTGGTCATCGCCGTGCGCTGCGCGTAACGGACGTCGCGGGCGCTACGGATGGACAACCTGCCCAGGGCAATCCCACCGAGGAAGATGATCAGGGCACCGAGCCCGTAGAAGTACGCCAGCTCGAGGCCGACCCGCCCGGACTCGGTCGCCGCGATCGGAGTCCCCACGTCTCCGAGTCCCAGGGGGCCAGCCAGCGCCCGCCCCACCACGAACCACGCGCCTGCGAAGACGGTCAGCCAGGCCCCGAGCATGGCGGTGAACCGGTTGCGCGAGCTCAACAGCAAGAATCCGCCCACGGCCGTCGCCACGCCGGGCAGCACTTCGAGCCAGCCGCGCGCAGCCGTCCACACCCATTCGCGGTCGGGGCTGAAGGCGAAGTTGAACAGCGGCCCGACGAATGGGATGAGCGCACCCCAGATGCCGAGCAGTATCAGTAGAAAGCCACTTGCCGCGCCGCGGCTGCGGGGCATCTGCAGCCTGCCGCCGGCGGGTACGTGTTCATCTCTCATCGGGCGCCTCCTCGGGTCGACAGAGGGGTACCCGGAGCCCCCGTTGGCCAACCGGAAATTGCTGCGTCCGCAACCAGCAAACGTCCTTTAGACTGCGCAAATGGGCTGGGTGAGGAAGTGGTGGGCGCAGCCCGACCATTACCGCTGGTTATCCGGTTACCTGGGGCACCGAAACGTTCGAGCGTTCACGCGGTACATGATGGCGGCTGTCGTTGTCTCGCTCGGCGCCGTGCCGTTGTTGATCATGTGGACTCCCTTCGGACCGACCGGGCCCGTCGGCCAGGCAATCAGCGCGCTCGTCATTGTTTGTTGCGCCGCCATGGCAACGCTGTGGTTGACCCGCTGGCCCAGCAGGCGACAGTCGGTTGTCTTCGTTGTGGTGTCCAACGCAGGCATCGCCGCGACCTGTCTGCTCGTGTACACCACTCCGGGGATGTCGCTGCTGGGGTGCACCGCGTTCGCGGCACTCGCCGGTTATGTCGCCTTCTTCCACACCAGCCGCTACCTCGCGCTGGTGCTGATGACCGCCACAGCAACGTCGATCGCCTGTGCCGTGCAGTTGGCCACAGCGGAAAGCGTGCTCGTCGCGTTGGCCGCGCTGCTGATCATCGCCGTCGGCGTCCTTGCCGTCCCGTTCTCCGTCCATGTTCTCGTCCATCTCCTCGGCGACGACGCGCTCAAGTCGCACACCGATCCCCTTACCGGACTGAGGAACCGCCGCGGCTTCTACCGTTCCGTCCGCGAACTGACCAGAGGGTCTGCGCATGCCACGGAGCCGTATCTCTCGGTGATCATGATCGATCTGGACGGCTTCAAGAAGGTCAACGACACCAGAGGGCACACCAGCGGCGACCGGGTCCTGGTCGCGGTTGCCGACCGACTTCGGCACACCACGCGAAGGCGCGCGGTCATCGCGCGGGTTGGCGGCGAGGAATTCCTGATCGCCGAGATGACCCAGCCCGGTGAAGGGCAGACGATCGCCGAGCGATTGCGGCAGGAGGTCGCCGCGATTCCCTGGGGCGCAACGGCAAGCGTGGGCGTCGCGAGCGTCAGCAGAGACGACGCCGTCGACCTCGACACCAGGACGGTGGTCGATCACCTGGTGGATGCCGCCGATGTGGCGATGTACGAGGCGAAACGTGCTGGTGGCAATCAAACGCGCCGGGCCGAGAGCATCGAGATTCACAGCAGATAGACAGGCTCACGAGTTAGCGGGAATAACGTTAGCCTTGCTAACGTCGTTACCTGTAGGCGCAACGTCGCGTCACCTTTTCCCGCTTATATCTGAGGACTTTCGATGCCGATTGATACCCGCGACGAGCGACTCGAACGCCGCATCGCCGACCTGTTAGCCACGGATCCACAGTTCGCCGCCGCGAGCCCCGACGAGGCGATCTCGGCGGCCGTCGAACGGCCCGAACTTCGGCTGCCGCATCTCGTAGAGACCGTCTTCGACGGCTACGCGAAGCGCCCCGCCCTCGGCGCCCGAGCCGTCGAGTTACGCACCGACCCCGACACCGGCCGGACCGCCGCCGAGCTACTCCCCCGCTTCGACACCATTTCCTATGCCGAGCTCTCCGAACGCGTCAACGCCATCATCAGCGCGTTGACCAGTGATCCGGTTCGCCCGGGAGACCGCGTCGCTCTGCTCGGCTTCACCAGTGTCGACTACACCTGCGTCGACATCGCGCTGATCGGCCTCGGCGCGGTCTCCGTGCCGCTGCAGACAAGCGCGCCCGTCGAGCAGTTGCGTCCGATCATCTCCGAAACAGAGCCGACGCTCATCGCGTCGAGCGTCGACTACCTCGACGACGCAGTGGAACTGGTCCTCACCGGCTTCGCGCCGGCCCGGCTGATCGTGTTCGACTACCTGCCCGCAGTCGACGACCACCGTGACGCGCTGGAAGCCGCCAAAACGCGGCTGGCGCAAGCAGGCAGCCCGGTCGTCGTCGAAACCCTGGCGGACGTCGCTGCGCGCGGAGCCCGACTTCCCGCGGTCACGCCGTTCATCGCCGACGACCCCGACCCGTTGACGTTGCTCGTCTACACCTCGGGGAGCACAGGCACGCCAAAGGGCGCGATGTACCCCGAACGGCTGGTCGCCAACTCGTGGCGCCGGTCCGTCAGGGGAACCTGGGGAGACGAAGGCGTTCACCCGTCGATCACCTTGAGCTTCATGCCGATGAGCCACATGATGGGGCGGGGCATGCTGTACGGCACCCTCGGTGCCGGTGGCACCGTGTATTTCGCTGCGAAGAGCGATCTTTCGACGTTCCTGGACGACCTCGCCCTGGTTCGGCCCACCCAGTTGAATTTCGTCCCGCGCGTGTGGGACATGATCTTCGCCCACGTCCAAAGCGAATTGGACCGCGGCACCTCCGGTGAGGCCGCGATTCTCGCCGATGCGCGCAGACACCTGCTCGGGGGCCGGTACGTGATGGCGATGACGGGGTCGGCGCCGATGTCCCCCGAGATGAAATCGTTCGTCGAGACGCTGCTCGACATGCATCTGATCGACGCCTACGGCTCGACCGAGGCAGGTGCGCTGTTCGTCGACGGGCACATTCAGCGACCACCAGTGATCGACTACAAGCTGGCCGATGTGCCCGACCTCGGGTATTTCGGCACCGACCGGCCCCACCCCCGTGGCGAACTGCTTGTCAAGAGCGCCAGCATCATTCCCGGGTATTACAAGCGACCCGAAGTGACCGCGGACGTGTTCGACGACGACGGCTACTACCGCACCGGGGACATCGTCGCCGAGACGGGCCCTGACCAGTTGGTGTATCTGGACCGGCGCAACAACGTGCTCAAGCTCTCGCAGGGCGAGTTCGTCGCCGTCTCCAAACTGGAAGCCGCATTCGGCGACAGCCCGCTGATCCGGCAGATCTATGTGTACGGCAACAGCGCCAGGTCCTACCTTCTGGCAGTCGTCGTCCCTACCGCAGAGGCGCTCTCACACTACGATGCGCCGGAGCTCAAAACCGTTATCGGCGAATCGCTTCAGGACGTGGCGAAGGCCGCCGGGTTGCAGTCCTACGAGGTTCCGCGCGACTTCCTCATCGAGCAGACACCGTTCACCCTGGAGAACGGCCTGCTGACCGGCATCCGCAAGCTGGCAAGACCGAAACTGAAAGAGCACTACGGTGACCGGCTCGAGCAGCTCTACTCGGAGCTTGCCGAAGGGCAGGCCGACGAATTGCGCGCACTGCGACAAACCGGTGGCGACGGGCCGGTGCTCGACACCGTGATCCGCGCTGCGGGTGCGCTGCTCGGCGCGACGGCCGCCGACGTGGCGGCCGACGCCCACTTCACCGACCTCGGTGGTGATTCCCTGTCGGCGTTGACGTTTGCCAACCTGCTGCACGACATCTTCGACATCGAGGTGCCCGTCGGCGTCATCGTCAGCCCGGCCAGCGACCTGGCCGCGATCGCCGCCTACATCGAGATCGAACGCCGACCGGGCGCGAAGCGCCCGACATTCGCATCGGTGCACGGCCGCGGCGCGACCGAGGCACACGCCGCCGATCTGACGCTGGACAAGTTCATCGACGCCGAGACGCTCGCCGCGGCCCCGTCGTTGCCTGGTCCGAGCGCCGAGATCAGAACTGTATTGCTCACCGGCGCAACCGGATTCCTCGGCCGCTATCTGGCCCTGGAGTGGCTGCAGCGGATGGATCTCGTCGGCGGAAAGGTGATCTGCCTGGTCCGTGCAAAGGACGACGGCGCGGCCCGCCGACGCCTCGATGCCATCTTCGACAGCGGTGATCCCGAACTGCTGCGCGCTGTACCGCCGTCTGGCGGCCGAACATCTCGAGGTGATCGCGGGCGACAAGGGCGAGGCCAACCTCGGGCTCGATCAAGACACCTGGCAACGGCTCGCCGACACCGTCGACCTGATCGTCGACCCGGCCGCCCTGGTCAATCACGTGCTGCCCTATGACCAGCTGTTCGGGCCCAACGCGCTCGGCACCGCCGAGCTCATCCGCATCGCGCTCACCACACGGATCAAACCGTTCGCCTACGTATCGACCATCGGCGTCGGTGCGGGCATCGAGCCGGGACGGTTCACCGAGGACGCGGACATCCGGATCGTCAGCGCCACCCGCAGCGTCGACGACAGCTATGCCAACGGTTATTCGAACAGCAAGTGGGCCGGCGAAGTGCTTCTCCGCGAGGCGCACGACCTGTGCGGCCTGCCGGTTTCGGTGTTCCGCTGCGACATGATCCTTGCCGACACCAGCTATGCCGGTCAGCTCAACCTGCCGGACATGTTCACCCGCATGATGCTGAGCCTCGTTGCCACCGGGATCGCGCCGGATTCGTTCTACGAACTCGACGAGGGTGGGCACCGGCAGCGGGCACACTACGACGGCCTGCCGGTGGAGTTCATCGCCGAGGCGATATCCACATTGGGTGCGGGGGTCGTCGACGGGTTCGAGACCTACCACGTGATGAACCCATACGACGACGGTGTCGGGCTCGACGAGTTCGTCGACTGGCTGATCGCCGCCGGCTACCCCGTCCAGCGAGTGGGCGTCTACGCGGCGTGGCTGAAGCGGTTCGAGACGGCGATACGTGCACTGCCCGAACGGCAGCGGCAGGCGTCGCTGTTACCGCTGCTGCACAACTATCAGCGGCCGGAGAAGCCGATCCGCGGGTCGATCGCGCCGACGGACCGTTTCCGCGCCGCTGTGCGGAGCGCAAGGGTCGGTTCCGACAAGGACATCCCGCATGTGAGCCCGCAGGTCATCGTCAAGTACGTCACCGACCTGCAGCTGCTTGGGCTGCTGTGACCCGCTGACGGCGTCAGGTCGCCAGACCGAGAGCGAGCAGCACGACGGCGATCAAGGCGAACGTGCCCTGCGTGACGGCGGCGCGCGCCTTGTCCGGCGATGATGCGAGCAGCACGGCCGCCGCAGCCACCATCGAGCCGACGCCCGTGAAGACCAGGGCGGCGCCTACCGCGGTGTGCCCCAGGCATATGGCGACGACGCCGACGGCCGTCACGATCGCCAGGAACAGGTTGTAGAAGCCTTGGTTGAAGGCCAGCAGCTTGGTGGTCTCGGCCTCCTCCGGCGTGGTGCCGAACGTCGCGCGGGTGCGTGCAGACGTCCACGTCAGCGACTCCATACGAAGATGTAGACATGCAAAAGTGCGGCGAGCCCCGCGAAAATCATTGCGGCGGTGATCATTGCGACTCCTATGCTCTTTCGCTACTCGAACAGGCCGTGCTGCCCGAGCCCGGGCACCCCGCTGGGCGGGGTCATACCGAGGTGCGTCCACGCCTTCGGAGTGGCAACGCGGCCCCGCGGCGTGCGGGCGAGCATTCCGGCGCGCACCAGGAACGGCTCGCACACCTCCTCGACCGTGGTGGCCTCCTCGCCGACCGCGACCGCGAGCGTGGAGACGCCCACCGGTCCGCCGCCGAAACTGCGGGTCAGCGCCGTCAGCACGGCACGGTCCAGCCGGTCGAGGCCGAGCTCGTCGACGTCGTAGACCGCAAGCGCATACTTCGCGATGTCGCGCGTGATCACGCCGTCGGCGCGAACCTCGGCGTAGTCGCGCACCCGGCGCAGCAGCCGGTTGGCGATGCGCGGCGTTCCCCGTGACCGGCGGGCGATCTCGGTTCCCGCGTCGGCAACGAGCTCGATACCGAGGATGCCTGCCGAGCGCGTCAGCACACGCTCCAGCTCGGCGGGTTCGTAGAAGTCCATGTGTGCGGTGAAGCCGAAGCGGTCACGCAGCGGGCCGGTGAGTGCACCCGACCGGGTGGTGGCGCCGACGAGGGTGAACGGCGCGACCTCGAGCGGGATCGACGTTGCGCCAGGGCCTTTGCCCACGATGATGTCGACGCGGAAGTCCTCCATCGCGAGGTAGAGCATCTCCTCGGCGGGCCGCGCGATGCGGTGGATCTCGTCGATGAACAACACGTCGCCGTCGACGAGGTTAGACAGCATCGCGGCCAAGTCGCCTGCCCGCTCCAGCGCGGGACCCGACGTCACCCGCAGCGCCGAACCCAGTTCGGCCGCGATGATCATCGCCAGCGAGGTCTTGCCGAGCCCGGGCGGACCGGACAGCAGGATGTGATCCGGTGTGCCGCCGCGGTTCTTGGCGCCCTCGATGACCAACTGCAGCTGTTCCCGGACCCGCGCCTGCCCGATGAACTCACCGAGCGACCGCGGCCGCAGGCTGGCATCGATGTCACTCTCACCGACGGTCAGCGCCGCAGAGACCTCGCGGTCCTCCGATTCCTCGTCGTCCTCGGTGAAGCGGCTCATCTGTTCCCCAGCAGCGACAGCGCCGAGCGCAACGCCGTCGAGGTATTCGCCTCCGGCTCGTTGGCGAGTACCTTGTCGGTGGCTTCCTCGGCCTGCTTGAGTCGCGAAGCCAAGTCCGACAAGGGCTTCCACCACGGGCCCGCGCACCGCGTGGCCGTTGACGGCGGGCAACCCGACCGCGGCACCGGTCGGCGCCGACCTTGTCGCGAAGCTCGAGCACCATCCGTTCGGCGCTGCGCTTGCCGATCCCCGGAACCCGGGTCAATGCCGTCACGTCGCTGTCGGCCAGCGCCTGCCGCAACGCGGGCGCGTCGTGGACGGCAAGGGTGGCCAGTGCGATCTTGGGTCCGACGCCCGACACCGACAGCAACGTGGTGAACAGGTCCCGTGCGTCGGAGTCGGCGAAACCGAACAACGTCATCGAGTCCTCACGCACGATCATCGCGGTCACCAGGCGGGCTTCGGTTCCGCGCCGAAGAGTGGACAGTGTGGATGGCGTCGCGTTGACGCGATACCCGACACCGCACGCCTCGATGACGACATGGTCGAGTGCCACGTCGAGAACTTCCCCGCGAATGGATGAGATCATCGTGCCGCCTTGAGTCGTGCCCGGTACTTCTTCTTCTGTTCGGCGGCCATGGCTTCGGCCGCCGCTATCCGCGCCAGCATCGGTGCGCGCCAACAGTGACAGATGGCGAGCGCCAGCGCGTCAGCGGCGTCCGCCGGTGTCGGCTTGGTCTGCAGCGTGAGGATTCTGGTCACCATCGCGGTGACCTGAGCCTTGTCGGCGTTGCCGTTGCCGGTGACCGCGGCCTTCACCTCGCTCGGCGTGTGGAAGTGAACGTCGATGCCGCGTTTGGCGGCGGCCAGCGCCACCACCCCGCCCGCCTGAGCGGTGCCCATCACTGTCGAGACGTTCTGCTGGGAGAACACCCGCTCGATGGCCACGACCTCCGGGCTGTGGGTGTCCATCCAGTGCTCCACCGCGTCGCTGATGATCAGCAGGCGCTGGTGCAGCGGAGCGTCCGACGGTGTGCGGACGACGTCGACGTCAAGCGCGATGACCTGCCGGCCCTTCCCGCTTTCGATCACGGAGAGCCCGCAGCGCGTCAACCCGGGATCGACTCCCATTACGCGCACGCCAAACCCCTTACGTGAACACCTGTTCGACGGCAGCCTAGCGCGGTTGACCGACGTCACCGGGGAAAGACACGCCCCTTCCTGGCGATGTGACGTCGACGCCGATCCTCGCTAACGTCGCGAGGGCCCTGACGTCAACCCCGTGGAGCTGAACTCACACGATGCCCGACGAGAACGAACTGGAGTCCGCAACAAACCTCGCCGTCACCCTCGCCTGGGTGGCCGCCGCCATCGTGGCCGCTTACCTGCTGGGGGTGGTCCTGACCTGGGTGCTGATGCGCGTCGGGCGCCGAAGCGAGGTGATCTGTGACGTCGCCGAACTGACCCGGATGCCGGTGCGTGCCGCTCTCGTCGTGTTCGGTTCGTCGATCGCGGTGCAGCGCACCTCGGACCCGGCGGACGGGTGGCGCGGCTGGCTGGACCACACGCTTCAGATCCTGCTCATCGCCGCGCTGACGTGGCTGCTCGCCAGCCTGGTGCTGGTCGCGGAACGTCGTGCGATCGCCCGGTACGGCGGTGGTGACGTGGAGATCGTCGACGAAGACCGCCAGTGGCGCCGGATCCGCACACAGGTCACGGTGCTGCGCAGGCTTGCGATGGCGCTCGTCATCATTCTCGGCGGCGCCGCGATCCTGATGACCTTCCCAAGGTTCTCCGACATCGGCACCACTGTGTTCGCATCGGCGGGCGTGCTGTCCGTGGTCGCGGGCCTTGCCGCGCAGACGTCGCTCGGCGCGGTGTTCGCAGGTATGCAGATCGCGTTCTCCGGCGCCATCCGTGTCGGCGACGTGGTGCAGCTGGAGAACGGGCAGTGGTGGGGCCGGATCGAGGAGATCACCCTCAGCTATGTCGTCGTGCGGCTATGGGACGAACGCCGGCTCGTGCTGCCCTGCACCTACTTCACCACCGAGCCGTTCGAGAACTGGACCCGCAGTGCCACCGAGATCATGGGTGCCGTGGAGTTCGACGTGGACTTCTCGGTGCCGTTCGCGGATATGCGCGCCGAACTGGACCGGCTGCTGGCCGAAAGCGATCTGTGGGATGGCCGTCGCGGTGTGCTGCAGGTGACCGACGCGGTCGGCGGAATGGTCCGGGTGCGGATCGTGGTCAGCGCGCCGAACGCCGGTGCGTTGTTCGACCTGCGGTGTGCGGTGCGCGAAGGCATGGTCAACTGGGTGCAACACCGGGGCGTGCTGCCGACGCAGCGGATCGAGGCCGCAGATACAGTCACCGAGATCGCGCCGCGCGCAGACGATTACGCCAGCCCCAACGGCCGTGGCTGACCACCGATTCGAGAGCGGACGAGGTTAGTCGTCTTCGTCGAGGACGGCGGCGACGTCGTCGGGGATGTCGATGTTGGTGTAAACGTCCTGCACGTCGTCGCTGTCCTCCAGCGCGTCGACCAGCCTGAGCACCTTGCGGGCGGCATCGAGGTCGACGGGCACCGTCACCGACGGCTGGAAGCTGGCCTCGGCCGATTCATAGTCGATGCCCGCATCCTGCAGTGCCGTGCGCACGGCAACGAGATCGTTGGGTTCGGAGAGGATTTCAAAGCTGTCACCAAGATCGTTGATCTCCTCGGCGCCCGCCTCGAGCACCGCGGTGAGCACATCGTCTTCGGTGAGCCCGTTCTTCTCCAGCGTGACGACGCCCTTGCGGGAGAACAGATACGACACCGAACCGGGATCGGCCATGTTGCCGCCGTTGCGTGTCATCGCGACGCGCACCTCACCGGCGGCGCGGTTGCGGTTGTCGGTCAGGCATTCGACCAGAACCGCCACGCCGTTGGGGCCGTAGCCCTCATAGGTGATGTTCTGCCAGTCGGCGCCGCCTGCCTCCTCGCCTGCGCCGCGCTTGCGGGCCCGCTCGATGTTGTCGTTGGGCACCGAGGTCTTCTTCGCCTTCTGGATGGCGTCGTACAGCGTCGGGTTGCCGGCCGGATCGCCGCCACCGGTTCGCGCCGCCACCTCGATGTTCTTGATCAGCTTGGCGAAGTTCTTGCCCCGCCGGGCGTCGATGATCGCCTTCTTGTGCTTCGTGGTGGCCCACTTGGAATGGCCGCTCATGCAGGTACTACCTCTTTCACTACAACCTGTCTTACGACGATAAGTCCGATCAACGAGTCTACGTGGGCCGGTTTACCGGTCCCCACCCTCGATGACGGCCGCGGTGACAGAGTGAGCCGACAGCTCTCATTCGTCCCGGTTTTCTTGCCTGAGCAATTGCTCGGGCGCTGGCAATTTTGGGAAATTATTACGGTAGGGCGGGGGTCGTGCCTTTACTGGATTGCTACCCTGCGTAAATGCCCTGTGCGCGCCGATCGATTCGCCGATGAACACGGCGCAGCGATGGTGGCACGGCCTCGATCACTACTATTGGCTCACTGCTTTTCTCGCCGCCCGCGGATTGCAGAAAACCACCTGCCGCTTGATTGCGCTGGTCATATTCGGACTGGGCGCGATTTCGATAACGTTGATCTGGAGCCCTACCGGTCCGCACGGCCTGCGCAACCAGATCCTGGCGCTCGCCGTCGCGGTCTGTTGCTGGGGCATGACGTTTTTATGGCTGAGAGGTCGCTGGCCGAGCGCCCTCGAGTCCCGAATATCCGTATGCCTGGGGTCGTTATGCATCGCCATTTCGTGCCTCATCCAGGCTGATCCGCTGGCCGGACTGTTCGGTGCCACCGCATTCACACTCGTCTGCATTTACGCCGCGGTTTTCCACACCACTCAGTGGCTGACGGTCAGCTGGGTGGTCACCGGCGCGACTCTGATTGTTCTCGGCTACAAATTGGCCGCCACCGATATCGCGTTCGCCGTCTGTTCGGTGCTTCTCGTCGGATTCATCGTGATGTTCGTATCGCTCACCGGAAAAGCCTCGATCTGGCTCGTCGACGCCGACATCCTGCACGAGAACTTCGAACCGCTGACCGGACTGTTCAACCGGGACGGCTTCTACGAGAAAGCCACCACCCTGCTGGCGTCGCGCAGTCGCGGCGACGACCGCTTCCTGGCCATCGCCGTGGTCAACCTGGACACCTTCTCATTGGTCGGCGAGTTCTCCGGCCTCACCGGATCCAACCGGGCCAGGGTCGAGATCGCGGCCCGACTCCGCGAAACCGCGCGACGCGACGCGGTGCTGGCACACATCGCCGACTCGGAGTTCGTGATCGGCGACCTCTTCGACAGTGACGACGCGTCGGCGCTCGTCGAACGCGTTCGCGGCACCGTTTCCGGTTCACCGTCTCGCCTGTCGGCCAGCATCGGGGTGGTCACCACCGCCCTGGCGCCGCTGGTGCAGCTGCCGCCACACGATGTGCTCGACGAGCTCCTGTCCATCGCCACCAACGCGATGTACGAGTCACGCAAGTGCGGCGGAAACCAGGTCACCTATGTCCGGAGCCCCACGCTGACCGTTCTCGACGATCCCGGTGGCGACGAGTGGCTCGACAACGAGGAGCTCGCCTGACCGCTAGGCACGGCCGGTGACGATGTCGACGAACAGTCGGTGGATGCGGCGATCGCCGGTCATCTCGGGATGAAATGCCGTCGCCAGCGTCTGGCCCTGACGGACCGCGACGATATGGTCGGCGGCCCGGCCGAGCACCCGGACGTCGGGACCCACCCGCTCCACCCATGGCGCCCGGATGAACACCGCATGCACCGCGCTGTCCAGACCCTCGAACTCGATGTCGCCCTCGAACGAATCGACCTGCCGACCGAAGGCGTTGCGCCGCACCGTCATATCGATGCCCTTCAGCGGTGCGGCGTCACGGCCCGCAACACCGGCATCGAGGATCTCGTCGGCCAGCAGGATCATTCCGGCGCACGAACCGTAGGCAGGCATGCCGTCGGCGATCCGCGATCGAAGCGGGTCGAGCAGGTCGAATTCACGCAGCAGGTGCGTCATCGTGGTGGACTCGCCGCCCGGTATGACCAGTGCGTCGACGGCGTCGAGTTCACCGCGCCGGCGGACGGTGATCGCGTCGGCGCCCGCTTCACGCAGTGCGGCCAGGTGTTCGCGGGTGTCGCCCTGGAGCGCCAGCACACCGATGAGAGGTGCGCTCATGGCTTGAAGTCACGCTTGTAGCGGGTCAGCCCTTCCTGCATGACTGCCGCCACCATCTCGCCCGTGCGAGTGAAGATCTTGCCCTGCGTCAGCGACCGGCCACCGGACGCCGACGGCGAAGACTGGTCGTAGAGCAGCCATTCGTCGGCGCGGAACGGCCGCATGAACCACATCGCGTGATCCAGCGACGCCACCATCAGGTGCTTGCGCTCCTCGATGTGGTTCACCTGCGCCGAACCGAGCAGCGTGAGGTCGCTCATGTAGGCCAGCGCGCAGATGTGCAGCACCGGATCATCGGGCAGCGGGTCGCGGTGCCGGAACCACACCTGCTGCTGAGATGCCTTGGCGGGCAGCAGTTTGAGCTGATCGCGCGGGACGATCCGGACGTCCCACTCGGCGAACTGCTGGAATCCGGCGTCGTCGAACACACCGCCCTTGGAGATGAAATTGGGCAGGTCGTCGGGCGGCACCGCGAACGGTGCGGCGTCCTGGTGTTCGATTCCGCTCTGGTCGGTCTGAAACGACGCCGACATCGAGAAGATGGTCTCGCCGTGCTGGATCGCGTTCACACGCCGCGTGACGAACGAACCGCCGTCCCGCAGGCGCTCGACGATGAAGACGGTGGGCGCCTGGGCGTCGCCGGGCCGCAGGAAGTAGCCGTGCAGCGAGTGCACCTGAAACTTGGGGTCGACGGTCCGCACCGCCGAGACAAGGGACTGACCCGCTACGTGACCGCCGAATGTCCGTTGCAGAAAGCCTGATTCCGGGCTGAACACGCCACCGCGGTAGATGTTGATCTCGAGCTGTTCGAGATCAAGGATCTCCTCGATCGCCATGCAGACTTACTACCATCCCCGCTCGGCGAGCCGATGCGGGGCGGCGATCTCCTCAACGTTGATGCCCACCATGGCCTCCCCCAGCCCGCGCGACACCTTGGCCAGCACGTCGGGGTCGTCGTAGAAGGTGGTCGCCTTGACGATCGCGGCGGCCCGCGACGCGGGGTCGCCGGACTTGAAGATGCCCGAGCCGACGAACACGCCCTCGGCGCCGAGCTGCATCATCATCGCGGCGTCGGCCGGGGTGGCGATGCCACCGGCGGTGAACATCGTCACCGGCAGCTTGCCTGCGCGCGCCACTTCGGCGACGAGATCGTGCGGTGCCTGCAATTCCTTTGCGGCAACGAATAACTCGTCCTCGGACAGCGAAGACAGCCGCCGGATCTCGCCGCCTATTGCCCGCATGTGTGTCGTCGCGTTGGACACGTCGCCGGTGCCCGCCTCACCCTTGCTGCGGATCATCGCCGCACCTTCGGAGATACGGCGTAGCGCCTCGCCCAGGTTCGTCGCGCCGCAGACGAACGGCACGGTGAACTTCCACTTGTCGATGTGGTGGGTGTAGTCGGCCGGGGTGAGCACCTCGGATTCGTCGACGTAGTCGACGCCGAGGCTCTGCAGGATCTGCGCCTCCACGAAGTGGCCGATGCGGGCCTTGGCCATCACCGGGATGGTGACCGCCGAGATGATGCCCTCGATCATGTCGGGGTCGCTCATCCGCGACACCCCGCCCTGGGCACGGATGTCGGCGGGAACGCGTTCCAGCGCCATCACCGCGACGGCGCCCGCGCCCTCGGCGATACGGGCCTGCTCGGGGGTGACCACATCCATGATCACGCCGCCCTTGAGCATCTCGGCCATGCCGCGCTTGACGCGCGCGGTGCCCGTCTGACCGCCTGCCCCGTTCTGTCCGGCTGCGGTATCCATTGCTATCTCCTCCAAATGGCTACTGATCCAGTCTAAGTGGGGGCGGCAAATACGAAAGAATCCGCACATCACCGGATCGACTGCAACTGCCGTTGCGGCGCCGCGCTCGTGGCCGTCGGCCAGCGCAGTTCGCGTCGGCGAGCAACTCACCGAGCTGCAGCGGGTAGACGGTCTCCCCCTTGGCGACCAGCTCGTCGATCATTGTCTCATCGCACCAGCGGTGGCCGTGAATGTAGCGCCGTTCCAGCGCCGTGCGGCCCGATGCGGACGGTTCGAACCGGCCGGTGCGGTGCACGAAGAACATCTCTTCGCTTCGGATCACCGACCCGTTGAAGTCGATCACCGCATCCCGCCGCCACACGGGCCCGACCATCGCGCTGGGCTCGACGTGAAGTCCGGTCTCTTCGGCCAGCTCGCGGGCCGCGGCCTCGGCCAGCGTCTCCCCCGGCTGAGCCGCACCGCCCACGGTGAACCACCAGCGCGGCGCCTGCCCGTCCTCGTTCGCGGGGTCCGACCCGCAGAACAGCAGAACCGCCCCACCCTCGTCCAGCAGCACGACCCGGGCCGACGTGCGGCGGCTGACCACGCCGACGTCACGGTCGGCCTGCTCCGCTATCTCGAAATAGGTTGGCAGCGCGGCCGTTCCACCAAGCCGGAGCAGGCGCACTGCTGGTCGCTCACGCAGTGCGAGTGTGTCGCGCACCGCGTCGTTGTGAAATCGGCGGGCCAGCGGTCACCCGCGCCTCCGCGTCGGCCTGTTCGGCGACGAGCGCCACCGGCAGGGACACCGGGTCGACGAGCGCGAGCGCTGCCGACAATTCGTTTTCGGCTGCCTCCCTGCCTGCTCTGGGTGTCTGCTCGGCGGCGCCCGCCAGCGCCGCGAGCCGCCTGCCCTCCGGACCTGCGCCGTAGGCGTCGACGGCGACGGCACGCGCGACGACGGCGCGGCGGGCCAGCGCGCTGTCGAGTGCCTGCCATGAGAGGTCGTATCGGACGTGCAGCCGGTCCAGCCGGTGTGCGGTCTGATACGCCCACACACCCACCATCAGCAGCACCGCCAGCAGCACCAGCAGGGCCATGACCAGAAGCCAGCTCACCTAGCTGACTCCCCGAGTCGCTACGCTCCTGCCTCCGACGCTCCTGCCCGCCGTGCCCGCCAACTGCACCTTGGCCCCTGCCCCCGCGACGGTCTCGTACACCCGCAGGATCTGGCCGGCCACCACCGACCAGTCGTATTGGCGGACCGCGCCGGCTGCGGCGTCGATGAAGCGATCGCGCACCGCGTCGTTCTCGAGCACCTCGATCAGGCCTGCGGCGAGGCCGTCCACGTCGTCCACCGGAACCAACCGCCCGGCCTTCCCGTCCTCCAGCACCCGGCGAAACGCGTCGAGGTCACTGGCCACCACCGCGGTGCCCGCGGCCATCGCTTCGACCAACACGATGCCGAAGCTCTCCCCGCCGGTGTTCGGCGCGCAGTAGACGTCGGCGCTTCTCATCGCGGACGCCTTGGCCGCGTCATCGACCTGGCCGAGGAAATGCAGATGCCCGGCCAATTGGCCGGCCTCCTCCCGCAGTTCGTCCTCGTCGCCGCGGCCGACGATCAGTATCTCGATGTCGGGAAATCGCTCGACCAAAGCCGGAAGAGCCCCGATCAGCGCGTCCATCCCCTTGCGCGGTTCGTCGAACCGGCCGAGGAACAGCACCGACTTGCCCGGACGCGGGTATCCGTCCATGCGCGGCGCGGAGGCGAACGACTCGACGTCGACGCCATTGGGAATCTGCACGGCATCCGAGCCGAGCGCCTCCATCTGCCAGCGCCGGGCCAGATCGGACACCGCGATGCGGCCGACGATCTTCTCGTGGTACGGCCGGAGAAGACCTTGAAATACGCTGAGCGTCAACGACTTCGTGGTCGACGTGTGGAATGTCGCGACGATCGGACCCTCTGCGGCCTGCAGCGCGAGCATCGACAGGCTCGGCGCGTTGGGCTCGTGCAGGTGCAGCACGTCGAACTCGCCCTCGGTCAGCCAGCGTTTGACCTTTCGATGCGTGGCGGGGCCGAAGCGCAGCCGCGCAACCGAGCCGTTGTACGGGATCGGAACCGCTTTGCCGCCGGACACCACGTAGTCGGGCAGCTCGACATGCGGCGATGACGGCGCCAGCACGCTGACGTCGTGACCGCGCTCGCGCATGACCTCCGCGAGTTGCAGCACATGGGATTGCACGCCGCCGTGCACGTCGAACGAATACGGGCACACCATGCCGATGCGCATCAGGAATCGCCCCTCAGCTTTGCCTGTCGCTCCTCGGACAGGTCGGCCAGCCATTGCGGCTGCATCATGTGCCAGTCCTCCGGATGGGCGGCGATGCCCCTGGCGAACCGGTCGGCCATCGCCTGCGTGATCGTCGAGACGTCGCCTGACGACGTGTCCAGGGCCGGCGACACATCGAACACCCAGCTGTCACGCGTGTTGTAGCAGTGCGTCGGCAGGACGACGGCACCCGTCTCGAGCGCCAGCTTCGCCGAACCGGCGGGCATCCGCGTCGGCTCTCCGAAGAAGTCGACCTGCACGCCCGACCGGGTGAGATCGCGGTCGGCCATCAGGCAGACGATGCCGTTGTCGCGCAGCCGTTCGGCGAGCACCTCGAACGGCGGGCGCTCACCGCCGGTGAGCGGGAGCATCTCGAAGCCCAGGCTCTCCCGGTAGTCGATGAACCGCTGGTACAGCGATTCCGGCTTGAGTCGCTCGGCGACGGTGGTGAACGTGCCGAAGTGCGCGACCATCCACACACCGGCCATGTCCCAGTTCCCGCTGTGCGGCAGCGGCATGATCACGCCTCGCCCTGCGTCGAGGCCGCGCCCGGATGTGTTCCCTGCCAAGCAGGCACGGCTCGATGCGCTCGCGCAGCTTCTCTTTGTTCATCGACGGCAACCGGAACGCCTCCCGCCAGTATCGGGCGTAGGAGGCCAGCGAAGCACGGATCAGCCCGCCCGGCACCTTGTCGGGGGTCACCCCGAGGACACGCGCGAGGTTGCGCCGCAGTTGTGCGGGCCCTCCGTTGCGGGACGCATAGATCGCTCCGGCATCGAATGCGTTGCGCGCCACCAGCTCCGGCATTGCTCGCACCACACGCCAGCCCGCGGCGTACCCCAGATCTGCGACTTGGCCCCCGAGCGAGAAGCGGCTTTCCCCAGTCGCTTGTGGTCCCGTCGGGGTGGCCGTCACTCAGTCACCTCGGTGTCACCGGAGTTGCTCACGACATCCGGTTCGGTCTTCTGCAGCGGCTCCATCGCGCCCGGCGAGGTCCGCACGGTGTGAACGCGCTGACCCAACGTGATCACGCTGGCCACCGCGAGCAACCACGCGGCGACATGAATCAGCCACGGCACGTGCAGGAACGGCACGCCCGACAGGCCCGCGCCGGTGAGCACGATGACCAGCCGTTCGGGGCGCTCGATGAGCCCGCCGCCACCGCGCAGGCCGCTGGCCTCGGCGCGGGCCTTGATGTAGGAGATCACTTGCGAGGTGACCAGGCAGATCATCAAGGCCACCGCAAGCGAGGTGCTGCGCATCCCGAACACCGCCCACCACAGCAGGCCGCAGAACACAGCGCCGTCGCCGATCCGGTCGCAGGTGGCGTCGAGCACCGCGCCGAACCGGGTGCCGCCGCCGCTCTGGCGGGCCATCGCACCATCGAGCATGTCGGCGAGCACGAAGACGAAGACCGCGAACGACCCCCACCACAGCTGCCCGATCGGGTACAGCGTCAGGGCGGCGACCACTGCGCCTGCGGTGCCGATGATGGTGATGCTGTCGGGCGTGAAACCTGCTCGCAGCGCGAGCTTGGCGACCGGCGTCGACAGTTTCGCGTACGCCGCCCTGGTCATCAGGTAGAAGTCGCTCATGACTGCCTCGCCCATTCCGCGGCCAGCAACTCACGGGTCTCGCGCAGTAACTGCGGGACGACCTTGGAGCCGCCGATAATCGTGATGAAGTTCGCGTCGCCGCTCCACCGCGGCACCACATGCATGTGCAGATGCTCGGCCAGCGAGCCGCCCGCGGACTTTCCGAGGTTGAGCCCGACGTTGAAACCATGCGGATTCGACACCGACTTCATCACGCGAATCACCTTCTGGGTGAACGCCATCAGCTCGCTGCTCTCCTCTGTGGAGAGGTCCTCGAGCTCGGACACCCGCCGGTACGGCACCACCATCGAATGGCCCGGGTTGTACGGGTACAGGTTCAACACGACGTAGACGAGCTCGCCGCGCGCGACGACCAGACCGTCCTCGTCGTTCAGGGTCGGGATGTCGGTGAACGGCTGCGTCGATGCCGCCGACCCGCCCTTCATCGGAGCCTCGGCCAGATAGTTCATCCGGTAAGGCGTCCACAGGCGTTGCAGATGATCAGGCTCGCCCACCCCGTGGTCGACGACCTCGCGCTCATCGTTTCCCGTCACTTCGACGTATCCACCTTGACCAATTCCGCTGTCGGCGCGGCATTTTCGCGGTCGCGGATCCACTTCGCAATCGCCTCGACAGCTTCGCTGCGCGGCACGCCGTTGATTTGGCTGCGGTCGCCGAACCGGAAGCTCACCGCGCCTGCCTCGACGTCGCGGTCACCGGCCAGCAGCATGAACGGCACCTTCTGGTTGGTGTGGTTCACGATCTTCTTGGCCATCCGGTCGTCGCTGGTGTCGACCTCGACCCGGATCCCGTGCGACGTCAATTCCTCGGCAACGCTTTCCAGGTACTCGATGTGTCCGTCGGCGACCGGTATCCCGACCACCTGAACCGGTGCCAGCCATGCCGGGAACGCGCCCGCGTAGTGCTCGGTGAGGATGCCGAAGAATCGCTCGATCGACCCGAACAGTGCGCGGTGGATCATCACCGGCCGCTGCCTGCTGCCGTCGGCGGCGGTGTATTCCAGGTCGAACCGCTCAGGGAAGTTGAAGTCCAGCTGGATCGTCGACATCTGCCAGCTGCGGCCGAGCGCGTCGCGCGCCTGCACCGAGATCTTGGGGCCGTAGAAGGCAGCGCCACCTGGATCGGGAATCAGCTCCAGACCGGACGCCTCGGCGACCTCGGCCAGCGTGCTTGTGGCTTCCTCCCACATGTCGTCGGAGCCGACGGACTTGTCGTAGTCCCGCGTGGACAGCTCAAGATAGAAGTCCTCGAGGCCGTAGTCGCCGAGCAGATCGAGCACGAACTGCAGGAGCGACGTGAGCTCTTCGCGCATTTGCTCACGGGTGGTGTAGATGTGCGAGTCATCCATGGTGAACCCGCGCGCCCGGGTCAGCCCGTGCACCACCCCAGACTTCTCGTAGCGGTAAACGGTGCCGAACTCGAAGAGCCGCAACGGAAGTTCGCGATAGGACCGTCCGCGAGACCGGAAGATCAGGCAGTGCATGGGGCAGTTCATCGGCTTGAGGTAGTAGTCCTGGCCTGGCTTGCGCACCGTGCCGTCCTCGTCATACTCCGCATCGACGTGCATCGGCGGGAACATGCCGTCGGCGTACCAGTCCAGGTGGCCAGACGTGTGGAACAGCTGGGCCTTGGTGATGTGCGGGGTGTTGACGAACTCGTAGCCCGCTTCGATGTGCTTGCGACGCGAGTAGTCCTCCAGCTCGCGACGCACGATGCCGCCCTTGGGGTGGAAGACCACCAGCCCCGAGCCGATTTCGTCGGGGAAGCTGAACAGGTCCAGCTCGGTGCCGAGTCTGCGGTGATCCCGTTTAGCGGCCTCCTCCAGCAGTTCCAGGTGCGCGTCAAGAGCCTCCTGGGACTCCCACGCCGTGCCGTAGATGCGTTGCAGACTCGCGTTTTCCTGGTTGCCGCGCCAGTACGCGGCCGAACTGCGGGTCAGCTTGAACGCCGGAATGAACCTCGTCGTCGGAATGTGCGGGCCGCGGCACAGGTCGCCCCAGACCCGTTCGCGGGTACGGGGATTGAGGTTGTCATAGGCGGTGAGCTCGTCACCGCCGACCTCCATCACCTCGGGGTCGCCGGACTTGTCGTCCACGAGCTCCAGCTTGTAGGGCTCGTCGGCGAGCTCTTCGCGCGCTTGGTCTTTGGACTCGTAGACCCGCCGGGAGAACAGCTGGCCGTCCTTGACGATCTGGCGCATGCGCTTCTCCAGCGCCTCCAGGTCTTCGGGGGTGAACGCCTCGGCGACATCGAAGTCGTAGTAGAAGCCGTCGGTGATCGGCGGTCCGATGCCGAGTTTGGCGCCGGGGAACAACTCCTGGACGGCCTGGGCCAGCACGTGGGCCGCCGAGTGCCGGATGACGCTGCGCCCGTCCTCAGTGTCGGCGGCGACCGGCGTCACCTCGACGTCGGTCTCGGGCGCCCAGCTCAGGTCGCGTAGCCGGCCGTCGATGTCACGGACAACCACGACGGCGTCGGGGGCGCCGCGGCTGGGTAGACCCGCTTCGCGGACCGCCGCCGCAGCGGTCGTCCCGGCAGCGACCCGGATCGGGGCTGCTGGGGCGGTACCGGGGACGGCGCTCATCGGTCACTCTCTTCGATTTCGTGGGTGTTGACGAACGCGACCATGCTATCGGTGCGGCCGGTCAGTCCCCGACCCCGATCGGGCTGTTCAGCCACGGATGGTCGATCCCGACGAGCTCCCCGGTCCAGTCCAGCGCGCCGAGCAGCCACAAGGTCACGGCGACGATCAGCGCGGTGAACAGGCCCCCGAGGATCTGCACGAACTTTCCTTGGCGATGAAACCAGTCCATGACCTTGTCGTAGCGGTCCCTGGCATAGGACAGCCATCGGCGCGCCCATTCGAATTCGGTGGCCAGAATGCCCAGCCCGATGAACACGATGGCCCACCCGGGGCCGGGGTACGGGATCGCAAGGATGCCGAGTCCGAGGACTGCCAGCCCGATGACCGCGACCGCGATGCGGTAGCCGAATTCAACCTTGGGCCGTTCGCGCAGCCGATCGCGCCAACGTGCCCAGCGCCGTTTGGTCTGCGACCACCTGGATTCGACGCCGGTCACGGCTGGCCCGGATTGAGCTTCACGAACAGCGCCTCCGCATCGCAGAGCACCGATTCCCCGTCGAGGAGCCGTCCGGTGACGAAGATCTTGCGGCCCTCGGCACGGTCGACGCGTGAATCGACCCGCAGCTCCTTCTCGATCGGCACGACCTGGCGGTAGTTCACGTGCAGGTAGGCCGTGCGTTGTTTGAGGCTGCGGCTCAGCCGAAAGGCCGCGAACCCGAGCACCGAATCCCACATCTGCGCCAGGGCGCCACCGTGCACTGCCCCGTTGCGGCCGAGGTGGTAGCGGCGGAACCGCACCACACCGTCGACCTCGTCGCCGACCGTCGTCAGCTCCGACGGCACTTGCAGGAGGTTCCCGCGGTTGGGCAGGTCCATCCGCCTGCCCGACGGTGTCGTCCACTCGTCGGCTTCGTAAGGAGCAAGCAGCTCGTTGAGCGCTTCGACCATGTCGGCGGCCTTGGTGATCACCTCGTCGGGCGCATCGGCTGCGCGAGTGTGGTCCTGCAGGGTCCGGACGGCTTCGACGAACCGGCCGTAGTCCGCCCCGCCGCGGGTCGTCGGTTCGGGCGGGTTGAACCCGCCACCGGCATGCGCGTCGTTGAGGTCGGTGGCCACTCGCTCACCGTATTGCCTTCCCCGATTCGTCGATCGTCGTGGTCACCGACACGATCTGCGGCGAGGAGGGTGCCGATGAGAATCCGAAACTGACCGGCGGTCGCAGCGGTGCCAGCCCGTCGAGTGAGGCACCGCGGTAGTGGCCGTCGATCGCTGTGATGCGCCTCGATCGGCGCACGCCGTAGTACTCGACCCTGCCGTTGCCCGCGGTCCCGTAGGTGTGCACACCGGCCACAACCCGCGCCGCGACCGGGTCGATGGCCCGCAGCCACCGCGGTGATGTCGCCAGCCGTGACGGCACGAGCCGCAGCAGACGGTCGATCGGCGCGGGCCCGCCGAGACGGATCCGGGCCTCGAAATCTTCTGTCGACACGGTGAGCTGCTGCGCGTCGAGCGTGGAGGACACGTCGCCCAGTTGCACCCGGTCGAAGCGGTAGGTCGACGACACGAAGTCGGCGATCGTGTCGTCGGGCGCCAGCAGGACTCGTTCGTCGGCTGCGGTTTGCAGCATCACGTCGGTGAACGCGCCGAACGGCGAGCGGTCCCAGGCGCCGACCACGATCCGCAGCCCGGACCCACTTCCCGCGCCTGCGATGTGTCCGGTGAAGACCAGCCGCCCTGCGCTAGCCGGATTCAGCGCCGGCCTTGCTCAGCGTCTCGAATTCCTCGTCGGAGAGCTCGATCTCGGCGGCGGCCACGTTCTGTTCCAGGTGGCTCACCTTCGACGTGCCGGGGATCGGCAGCATCACCGGCGAACGCTTGAGCAGCCAGGCGAGCGCGAGTTGCGACGCCGATGCGTGGTGGTCTGCTGCGAGGCGCTCGAGCGGGCCGCCCGGTGCGGCCAACGGCCCGGCCGCCAGCGGGAACCACGGGATGAAGCCCAGTCCCTGGGCCTCACACGCCTCGAGCACCGGTTCGGCGGTGCGGGCGGTCAGGTTGTACATGTTCTGCACCGACACGATCGGCGCGACCTGCTGCGCGGCTTCCAGCTGCTCGACGCCGACCTCCGAGAGCCCGATGTGGCGGATCTTGCCCTCCTGCTGCAGAGCGGCGAGCTCACCCACCTGATCCTCCAGGGGGAAGTTGTCGTCGATTCGGTGCAGCTGGAACAGATCGATGCTGTCCACACCCAGCCTCCGCAGGCTCGTCTCGCACTCCTGGCGCAGATAAGCCGGAAAGCCAAGCGGGGTCCAGTCATCCGGCCCGGTGCGCAACAGCCCCGCCTTCGTCGCGACGACGACGCCGTCGTAGGGATGCAACGCCTCGCGGATCAACTCCTCGGAGTAATACGGGCCGTAGGAGTCTGCGGTGTCGATGAAGTTGACGCCGAGCTCGACCGCGCGGCGCAGCACGCGGATGCATTCGTCGTGGTCGTCCGGCGGGCCCCAGACGCCCTTTCCGGTTATTCGCATGGCACCGAAACCGAGTCGATTGACGGTGAGATCACCACCAAGGGTGAAGGTTCCGGAAGCCTGATCGGCGGCTGAAGTGGTCACCTCACAGACCGTACGCCCGGTGATGACATGGTGTCAGGGTGAGATTGGACGACTTGGCGACCCTGCAGCTGACTTACCAAGAGGTGGGCGCGACGGCGGGCCCACTCCCCGACGGGTACCACCACGTGCGCAAGTCAGCCGTCATCGGCCACGGGCGCCCGCGATTCGAGCAGGCGGCGGCCAGGGTCATGCGGTGGGGAATGCTGCGCGGGGCGGGCGTTCGGGTCGACGCGAGCAGCGAGGTCGCCGCCGTCGGCTCGGAGGTCCTGGTCGGCCTCGGCCCGCTGCACGCGCCGTGCCGCGTGGTCTACGTGGTCGACGACGCGGACCGTCGCGGGTTCGCGTACGGCACACTGCCCGGCCACCCCGAATCCGGGGAAGAGCTGTTCGCCGTTCGCTACGACCCCGCGACCGACGAGGTGAACGCCGAGGTCGTCGCGTTCTCCCGGCATGCGACATGGTGGAGCAGGCTGGGCTCACCGGTGACGTCGTTGGCGCAGCGCGTCATCACGACCCGGTACCTGACGGCGCTGTAACGGATGCCGCCCGGCGCCACCAAACTGCGGGCGTCGCGCGCCGATTGTGACGCCGCCTGCCATCCATGCCGCCTCCGCCTCACCTGGGGGTTAGCCTTACCCCAATGGAGCTCGAGGATCGGAAAGTCCCGGTGAATGATTCTGGCGAGGTGGATGCCACCCACCTTCGTATTGCGCAGATCGTCCAGGATCTGTACGGCAGGCCCGATACCGACTCTGACACCGTTATCGCCGAGCTGGCCGAGCACGCCGCCGTCGAGATCCCCGGGGCGGAGTACGCAGGCGTCACCGTCACCCGCAACGCGAAGCAGATCGACACCCCGGCGACGACGCACAAGTGGCCGCTGCTGCTCGACGAGATCCAGCAGCGCCACGGCCAGGGTCCCTGCCTGACCGCGGCGTGGGAGGAAAAAATCATCCACGTCGCCGATTTGACGACAGACGAACGGTTTCCGCTGTATGCGCGGGACGCGTTGACGGAGACGCCGATTCGTTCGGTGATGGCCTTCCAGATGTGGATCGCGGGCGAACAGATGGGCGCCCTCAATGTCTATGCCGAGACAGCTCATGCATTCGGCCCACAGACACGCGAGGTCGGGTTGGTCTTCGCGGCGCACTCGTCGGTGGCATGGAACGCGGCGCGACGCGACGAGCAGTTCAAGAAGGCACTGACAAGCCGTGATGTCATCGGTCAGGCCAAGGGCATGCTGATGGAACGCTACGGCGTCAACGCCATCCAGGCCTTCGATCTCTTGCGCAAGCTTTCGCAGGATTCCAATACGCCGTTGATCCAGATCGCCGCCGATCTGATCGAAAAGCAGCAGTCCTCGACCGAATAGCGGGGTTTCGTCTCAAACGCTGCGGGCATTCAACTGCGCATGAGTGTGGAATCGAAACCGGCCGCCGACGCGTCGATCGGCGAGCTCATGGGTCAGTTGTCGGCGCAAACATCGCGACTTGTCCGTGACGAGATGCGGCTGGCGCAAAAAGAGCTTCAGCAGTCGGTGAAGCATGCAGGTGTCGGCGCGGGTCTCATCAGCGCCGCGGGACTGCTCGCCGTCATCGGGCTGATGACCTTGATCGCCGCCGCCGTGGCCGCGTTGGCGCTGGTCCTGCCCGTGTGGGCGGCCGCCATCATCGTGGCCGTGGTGCTGTTCATCGGGGCCGGTATCGCCGCGTTGTTCAGTCGCAAGCAGGCGGAGGAAATCACCCCGCCGGTGGCCCAGAGTGCCGAAAGCGTCAAGGCCGACATCAAGGAACTGAAGGAAGCACGCCAATGAGCCAGCCGCAAGCCGCCCGTCCAGAACCTGGCCCCGAGGCGGACATCGACGAGATTCAATCGGACATCGCGGAGACGCGAAAAGAACTCGGTCAGACCGTCGAGGCCTTGAGCGCCAAGATGGATGTCAAACAACGGACCAAGGACAAAGCCGCCGAGACGAAGGAGCGCGTCGCCGAGAAGGCCGCCGACACCAAGGACGCCGTCCTGGACAAGGCGCACGCGGTTCAGCACGCGACGCTCGACGACGGCCGGGCGAAGGTGACCGTTCCGACTGCGACGTTGGTCGTCGCCGGGACGGCCGTGCTGGTGTGGTTGCTGTGGCGGCGACGCCGCTGACCGTCTCGGCTAGGCCTTGTTCGGCACGGCGGTGACCAGCCCGCCGTCCATGATGAATTCGCTGCCCGTGGAGTAGGACGATTCGTCGCTGGCCAAAAAGACGATGAACGTCGACACCTCCTCCGGCTCGGCGGGACGGCCGAGCGGAATGGTAACCATGTCCTCGGGAAGGTGCGCGGTCATCGGGGTCCGGATGAAGCCGGGGTGCACCGAATTGACCCGAATGTTCTTGGGCGCCAGCTCAAGTGCCGCCGACTTCGCCAGTCCGCGCACCGCCCATTTCGACGCCACATAGGGATGCACGAACGGCGCGCCCCGCAGGCCCTCGATCGATGACACGTTGATGATCGACCCGCCGCCCGCGTCGATCATCGGTTGCACCGCGGCGCGCATGCCCAGGAAGGTACCCGTCAGGTTGACGTCGATGACCTTCTGCCATTCGTCCAGATCGAACTTCTTGAGCGGGCCGAGCGCGACGATCGCCGCGTTGTTCACCAGCACGTTGAGCTTGCCGAACTCGCTGACGGCGGTGTCGACCGCGGCCTGCCACTGGTCGGGCTGCGTGACGTCGAGGTGCACGTAGCGCACGCTGTCGCCGATCTCGTCGGCCACCGCCTTGCCTTCGTCGTCGAGGATGTCGCCGATGACGACCTTGCCGCCCTCTGCGACCAGCATCCGGGCATGCGCGGCGCCCATCCCGCGCGCGCCGCCACTGATGAGCGCAACCTTGCCGTCGACGCGTCCCATGCGGTGTTCTCCTTTGTCGTTGTCGCGCACTAATTGGCGTCGAACAGTCCCTTGCCGGTGATCAGTGGAAGGTCCAGTGTCGTCCTGATTCCCGGTGGTGCGGCCACCACCGCGGGAATCGCATTGACCACCCTGCCTGCGCCGGCCGCGATGGCGGCGTAGTTGTGGTCACCCCTGCGGCTGGTCGGGCAGATGTCGACGGTGTACGACGGCTCGCCGACGATCTCCACCCGGTAGGAGCCACCCGGCTGCGCGGGCTGCGGCCAGTCCGGCGCCAGGTCTTCGCGAAGCCGGGTGACGTGGTCGATGACGATGACGGGCTTGCCCTTGACCAGCCCGATGATCTCGAAACGCAGCGCGGCCTGCCCACCTTTGGGGATGTGGCCGGCCGCGACGTCGAAAGCCTCCGGCGCAGGGATTCGCGTGCACGAGTCCTTGATCTCGTCGACCTCGATGCCGAAGCCCGCCGACAGTTGGCGGATCGTCGTCCCCCATGCCATCCCGAGCACGCCGGGCTGCAACAACATCGGCGTCTCGTCGAGCGTCCACCCGAAGCCCATCACGTCGAACATCACGGTGGAGCCGTCATAGGTGGCGTAGTCGGCGATCTCCATGCACCGGACCTGTTCGAGGCGCTGGCAGGTGCTTGCGATCGCGAACGGAATGAGGTCGTTGGCGAAGCCGGGATCGACCCCTGAGATGAAGAGACTTGAATTACCTTGCCGCGCAGCATCTTCGATGGGAGCAATGTACTTGTCGGGCATGACGCCCCACGGATACTGGAAGACGCCGGGAGACGTTCCGACGACGTTGACTCCCGCGGTGAGGATGCGCAGAACGTCGGTCACCGCCTCGGGTATCCGGTTGTCGCCCATTGCGCAGTAGACGGCGCAGTCGGGTTCGGTGGCCAGTAGCGCGTCCAGATCATTGGTCGCGGCGATGCCGGTTGACACATCGAGTCCGGCGAGTTCGCCCGCGTCCTTGCCGACCTTGGTGTCCGAGGACACCCAGACGCCGGTCAGTTCGAAGCGGGGATCGCTGATCAGATGGTTGAGCGCAATACGTCCTG
The DNA here is from genome assembly GCA_963758825.1 of uncultured Actinomycetota bacterium. Lineage (GTDB taxonomy): Bacteria > Actinomycetota > Actinomycetes > Mycobacteriales > Mycobacteriaceae > Mycobacterium. Next base: position 468,736 of record CAVWWV010000004.1, read on the forward strand.
CGTTGCCGGTGCCGATGTGTGCGACGCGGATCGCCATTGATGTCTCCTCAAGGCCGCGGCTGGACAGGTGTCCAACTTATCGGATGCGGCCCGCGACAAACAAGGCAGGTCATAGACGTGCACTGGCTGCGGCTGGCGATCGACCCCCGGGATCAGCTGGAGTGCCGGACAGTTGTCCAGCACTCCAGCTGGCGCAACTACGCCACCCGCCGCCGGCGCCCCAGGAAGACGGCCAGGCCGAGAGCACCGAAGCCCAGTCCGGCAACGATTCCGGCCGCCGCGATCAGGAACATCTGCGAGCGATCGACGTCGGCAGACTCGTCAGACGCCAACTGCAGCCGATAGTCGCCGGGCAGCGGCGCTTCCTGCGGTTCGCCCAATCCGGGGTACTGCTGCGTGCGATGGACCTCGAACTGGCGCTCACCGGTCGGCGATGTGGTCCACTGCCCCCATGCCGGCGTGGCTCCGTCGAGCAACACCTTGCGTCCGCCGTACTGCACGTCGTCGCCGAGGTCGACGATCTGGTTGACCCGGAACGGCTGGTATGTCGCGTCCGAGTAGCGCACCTGAACCGGCACGTTGTCGTAGCGCAACAGCGGAGGCGGCGGCACGAACGGTGCCCCGACGGCCGGCACATAACCGCCACCGAAGAACGTTCCGACGGCGACGTTCACCACGTCGGTCGCCACGTTCGCCACGTCGGAAACCACGTTCGCCGCGCCCAGCACGACAGCCGTGAAGCTGTATGCAGCCAGCTCGGCCACATCGACGACGACCCTCTCGAGAGGCTGAATGACCAGGATCCGCGTGGCGTTCGCGAGCGCGTAGACGATCCGCACCGGAGCCCGGAAAGGATTGAAGATGATCGGCCGGTAGAACCGGTCGTATTCGATCCAGTTCCGATCCCACTGACGAACCTTCTTGTCCCAGTACTTGTTCTCGAAGTCGCGGCCGTGTTCCAGGTCGCGATCGCGTCCTCCGATCGAGAAATCAGACCCTGTACCGAATTCGGACTCGAACGGGCCGAGCTTCGTCTTGCTCTGCAGGTTGATCGCGCTGGCCAGCAAGTCGACGTCTTGCTTGGACGCCGGCTCCGGCTTGACTTCGATCGGATCGGCCTTCTTCGCAAGCTGGACGTCCGCCTCGGGGGCCGTCAGCGTCTCGGGCTCCGCCTTCGCGATCCGCTGCGCAGCCTTTGATGCGGTCGACGGGCCGCTCTGTGCCTCGTCGGCTGCCGGTGCCTGCTTTTGGTCGGCGGTGCTGCCGCCGGTGTCTGGCTTCTGCCCGGGCACAAGGTTCCTCGGAACCTGCGTACCCTGCTGCTCGTTGCCCGGCGCGGCAGGCGGATCCACCGCGGGAACCGGAGCGGGTGCGTCCACCTTCGGTGCATCGACCCTCGGCGCATCGGCTTTCGGCGTGTCGCCGCCGGGCGCGTTGGCCTTCGGCGCCTCGACCGCAGGGGTGTCGACCGTCGGCACATCCACCTTGGGCGCGTCCGCCTTGGGCGGGTCGGCCTTGGGTGCCTCCACGACCTTGGGCGAGTCGGCTTTGGGCGCTTCTACGACCCTCGGCGCCTCGACGGCCTTGGGCGCCTCCTTCTTCGGCGCGGGTGCCACGGGCTGGGGTTGCGGTGCCTGGACCTCGGGCGGCGCCTGCACCTGCGGTGCGGGGGCTTGGGGTTGCGGCGCAGGAGCGGCGGGCGCGGCGATCTCGGGAGCGGGCGCCAACTGCTGGGGCGGCGCTTCGACCTTCGGAGGGGCCGGCTGTTCCTTCGGCGCACGCGGTGCTTCTTGTTCGGGAGCGACCTGGGGCGCCTCCGGAACGATGACCTCGGGCGTCGGGATGATCGGAATGCCCGGATCGCTGTGATCCGGTTTGGCGAACGCCGGCGCCACTCCCCCGGTGAGTGCGCTCATGGAGATGACGACGCCCGACGCCAGCACAGCGACGGTGCTACGACGGAAGCAGTTCTTGATGGGGGCACGCATTTAGGTATCGACTCCTCTGCTCTCAGAGATGGCGGGTGGCCGCCACCGCTGCTATGCAGCCATCTCCCCCGACACTGGAAGTGGGCCAGCAGGCGCCGCGGTGCTTGTGTAGCCGAAGCGCCGCTTGTGGCGGGGCGACGATCCGGTTCCAACAGTTCAATCGCTCCCGATCCGGATGCGTTACAGCCGTAGGATTCCGCTCGTACCCAAACGCGATCGGAGTGCTGCCATGGAGACGCGGGACCGGCTGTTCATCGGAAACGAATGGGTGGCACCTGCCACCGACCGCACCATCAACGTCATCTCTCCGATCACCGAAGAGGTGTACGCGCGCACGCCGGACGGATCACCGGCCGACATCGACCGGGCCGTCGCCGCGGCCCGCGATGCGTTCGACAACGGCCCGTGGCCCAACTCGACGCCGGACGAGCGGGCAGATGCGATTGCCGCGCTGTCGCAGGCACTGCAGAAGCGCGGAGCGCAGATCGCCGACGTCGTCACCAACGAGAACGGGTCCCCCGCGTCGCAGTCGTTGGGTATGCAGGTGTTCGCGGCCACGATGGTTCTCGACATCTACGCCGACATCGCACGCAGCTATCCGTGGACTGACGAGCGTGTCGGTGCCATGGGCCAGAAGGTCGTGGTGCGCCGGGCACCCGTCGGCGTCGCGGCGGGGATCATTCCGTGGAACGTGCCGCTGTACATCATGGCGATGAAGCTCGGGCCGTGCCTCGCGTCGGGGTCGACGATGGTGCTCAAGCCGGCGCCCGAGACGGCGCTCGACCCGTACCTGCTCGCCGAGGCGGTGCTCGAGGCGGGGATTCCGCCTGGCGTGATCAACATCGTCACGGCGTCGCGCGAAGCCAGCGAGCACATCGTCACCCACCCCGGCGTCGACAAGGTCAGCTTCACCGGTTCGACGGCGACGGGCGCCCGCATCGGCGAGCTGTGCGGCGCGCAGATCAAACGCGTGACGCTCGAACTCGGAGGCAAGTCCGCGGCGATCCTCCTCGACGATGTCGACCTCGACGCGCACCTGCAGAACATCATCATGTCGGGAATGATGAACAACGGGCAGGCCTGCGCCGCGCAGACCCGCATCCTCGCGCCGCAATCGCGCTATCAGGAGATGGTCGACGCACTGGCCGCCGGTGTGGGCGCGATGGCCGTCGGCGACCCTAACGATCCCGCCACCGCGGTCGGTCCCGTTGTGGCAGAACGGCAACGGGACAAGATCGTCGGCATGCTGGAGTCGGGTAGGGAGCAGGGCGCCAAGGTTGCGGTCGGCGGCGGTAGGCCGGCGCATCTGGACAAGGGCTGGTTCATCGAGCCGACGCTCTTCTACGACGTCGACAACGCGATGCGGATCGCGCGCGAAGAGATCTTCGGTCCGGTGCTTTCGGTCATTCCGTACGAGACCGAAGACGACGCCGTTCGCATCGCCAACGATTCGGACTACGGCCTGTCCGGTTCGGTGTGGACCGCCGACGTCGACCACGGCGCCCAGGTTGCGGCGCGGCTGCGCACGGGCACCGTCCCGGTGAACTCGGGCCTGCTCCTCGACTTCAAGTCCCCGTTCGGCGGCTTCAAGAAGTCCGGCCTCGGACGCGAATGCGGCCCCGAGGGCGTCGACCCCTACATCGAGTACCAGTCGATCATCTACCCGAGCTAGGCGGAGCCTCCGAGAAGCTGCCGGTACCGTCGCGATGTGACTGCATTCGTCCGGCTCGGCGTCGCCGCTGCGTGTGTGGCGTTGACCCTGACCGGCTGCAGCCAGGCGACTGTTCTCGACGGGCGTGCCGTCTCCATGCGCTATGACCCTTATCGGGTCGCGGGTCTGCCGACAGCCGATGGGCCAAGCGGACCCCGCACGGCACCGCCATCGGCCGCCGACCGGGTGCAGAACACCGACGACGGGCAGATCGACCGCGAGGCGTTGTCGGCAGTGGACGACATCGAGGACTTCTGGTCACAGCATTACTCGGACGCATTCGCGGGCACGTTCACACCGGTGTCGCGGCTCGTGTCGGTGGATCCGAGGACTTCGGACACGATCTGCGGTGAACAGGCCAGCGCATTCGACTTCAATGCGCTGTATTGCGCACCCGATGACCTGATCGCCTGGGACAGAGTCGATCTGATGCCCGTGGCCAAGGAGTTCTTCGGCGACATGACGATCAACGGGCTGCTGGCCCACGAGTACGGTCACGCACTGCAGACACGCGCGGGGCTGGTCGGCGAGCAGAAGTCGTCGATTCTGGTTCGCGAACAGCAGGCCGACTGCATGGCAGGCGTCTACATGCGCTGGGTGGCCGAAGGCCACTCGTCCCGATTCAGCATCAACACCACCCGCGCACTCGATCAGGTGATGGCGGGTGCGATCGCGGGGCGGGACCCGGTCTCGACATTCGACACCATGTCGCTCGATCCGCCATCGCACGGCACCGCCCTCGACCGGGTGAGCGCGTTCCAGACGGGCTTCGACGTCGGCGTCGATGGTTGCGCCGCAATGGATTCCGCCGAAATCGAGCAGCGCCGCGGCAATCTTCCGCCGTCGTTGTTCGATCCGGCCAGCCCGCAGAGCGATATCACGATCGACGAGCAGACATTGTCGACCCTGATGGAGCTGCTGGATCAGATCTTCACCCCAGCGAAGCCGCCGACGCTCTCCACAACGGGCGAGGGTTGCTCGGCGACCCAACAACAGCCGGTCGCCTACTGCGCCGACACCAATACCATCGGCGTCGACCTGCCCACGCTTCGCCAAATCGGCGCGCCGGCCGACGAGAGCGACTTCGTGCTGTTGCAAGGTGACAACACCGCGCTGTCCATGGTGACGTCGCGTTACGTCCTTGCCCTGCAGCAGGAAAAGGGTCTGGCGCTTAACACACCGGTGGCCGCGATGCGCACCGCCTGCCTGACCGGTGTCGCGCAGCGGAAGATGGCCGACCCGATCCGCGGGCCGTCGGGCAACCAGCTGGTGCTCGGTGCCGGCGATCTCGACGAAGCAGTTTCGGGTCTGCTGACCAACCCGATAGTGGCCACCGATGTCAACGGCACACCCGTGCCGTCTGGGTTCACCCGGATACTCGCCTTTCGCACCGGGCTGCTCGGCAATGCCGACGATTGCTATCAACGGTTCGCCTGAGAGAATCGGCACGTGAGCGGACCGCGGGAACCCAGACCCGCGGAGGAGCCGTGGTGGAAGAACGCCAACACACGTGTTCCGCCGCCACCGATGCCGGCCCAGCGACCCCCTGCTCGGGCACCGCGGCCTCCAGCACCGCCGCCACTGATTCCGCCAGCGTCGCCACCGCCGCTGGCACCCCGACCCGACTCAGCGCCCTACCGGCACAGCGCGCCGGTCAGGAACCGGCATGCGAAAGCGGTATCCAGCCGCCGCAAGCGGCGGACAGGTCGCGCTGTTGATCGCCGTCGGCGTCATCGCGATATCGGCTGGCGCCATCGGAATCGTGTTCGGGCTGTCGACATTCGATCGTGCTGAAAGGCAAGGTGCTCAACGTTTCCAAGGCGGAGGCCGGCGTTCAGCGGATACTGCTGGACCCCGCCGACGGCTACGGCGTCACCAGCGTCACCGACGTCGTCTGCAACAACGGTGACGACCCGCAGATCAAGAAGGGCGGCACCTTCACGTGCGACGTAATCGTCGACGGTCGCAAACGTCAAGTGCTGGTGGCGTTCTCCGACGACAACGGCACCTACGAGGTCGACCGGCCTCGATAACGATTCACTCCGGCAGGCCGAAGAGCGCGACCACCCCGTGGTCGCGGCCCGCGGTATAGCCGCCGTCTACGGCGATCGCCTGACCGGTCACGAACGACGCATCGGGAGACACCAGGAAGGCCGCCATGGCGGCGATCTCCTCGGGTCTGCCGAGTCGCGCAAGGGCATGCTCCTGCGGTGATCGAACCCAGCGGAGCCTGCCATCCCGTCAAGGCGAAACACGCTGTCCAACATCGGCGTTGCGATGAAGCCGGGACAGATGGCGTTGGCGCGGATGCCGCTGGGACCGTAATCGAGTGCGATGTTCTTGGTGAGCAGGACGACACCGCCCTTCGACGCGTTGTAGCCGCTGCCACCCGCGGTGCCTTCGAGGCCTTCGACGCTGGCGAGGGTGACGATCGAGCCGCGCTCGCCGTCCACTCGTGGTTGCTCGATCATCTTGGCCAGTGCGGCCTTGGCGACCAGGAAGGTGCCGGTGAGGTTGATCGCGATCACCCGGTCCCACTCGGCCTTGTCGAGTAGGTGGACCGGACCGCCACTGGCGATGCCCGCAGCATGAACGACGCCGTCGAGTCGGCCGGGACGGCCGCGAAAACGTCGGCGACCGCAGACTCGTCGGACACGTCGGCCGCGACGAACGTGAACCGCTCGCCGAGGTCGGGCGGTTCA
>CAVWWV010000005.1:0-143174 GCA_963758825.1 uncultured Actinomycetota bacterium
GGAACGTTGTCTTTTACGACTGCCGGTCCGCGCGCCGTTCGCATTCGAGGGTCTGTTCGGGCACCTCGGCGCCATCCGCGGTCCCGGGCGTTGAGGAAGTACGCAACGGTGCCTATCGGCGGACGCTGCGGTTGCCGCAGGGAACGGAATCGTCGGTCTCGCACCGCAACCCGATCATGTCCGGTGCACAGCTGGTGCTGGACGACTTCCGCGACCTGGCCACCGCGATTGCCCGCTGCCGACGGCTGCTGGACCTCGACGCGGACCCAGAGGCCGTCGTCGACGCTCTGAGCGAGGACCGGGATCTCAGCGCACTGGTGGCGAAGGCGCCCGGCCAGCGCATCCCGCGAACCGTCGACGAATCCGAGCTGGCGCTCCGCGTTGTGCTGGGCCAGCAGGTGTCGGTCAAGGCGGCCCGCACCCACGCCGCCCGCATCGTGGCCCGGTACGGCCAACCACTGTCCGACGTGGACGGTGGCCTCACTCATGTCTTCCCGGCCGTCGAGGACCTCGCCGAGATCGACCCGGCCCACTTGGCCTTCCCCAAGTCCCGCCAGCGGTCGTTGATTTCTCTCGTCGGGGCGATGGCCGAGGGCGACGTAATGCTGGACGCCGGCTGCGACTGGAACCTCGCCCGCCAGCAGCTACTGGCATTGCCGGGGATCGGACCGTGGACCGCGGAGGTCATCGCGATGCGGGGATTGGGCGACCCCGACGCCTTCCCCGCCACTGACCTTGGTGTTCTCGCGGCGGCCAGACAGGTCGGTTTGCCGCAGGGATCACGGGCCCTCACAGAGCACAGCGCGCGCTGGCGGCCATGGCGGGCCTATGCCACCCAACATCTATGGACGGCCCTCGATCACGAGGTGAACCACTGGCCACCGAAGGAGAAGTGATGTCTACCATCCAGTTTCGATCCATCGACAGTCCGGTCGGGCTGTTAACCCTTGCTGGTCGCGATGGTCGGCTGATGCATCTGCGCATGGTGGACCAGACATATGAGCCGAGCCGTGACGGCTGGGCGTCCGATGACGCCGCATTCCCCGTTGCCGTCGAGCAGCTCGAGTCCTACTTCGCCGGCGAGCTTTTCGACTTCGACCTCGATCTGGACCTGGTCGGCACCACGTTTCAGCGCGCGGTATGGCAAGCGCTGCAGACGATTCCCTACGGCGAGACTCGGTCTTACGGAGAGATCGCGGCGCAGATCGGATCGCCGACAGCGTCGCGCGCGGTCGGATTGGCCAACGGCCACAACCCGATCGGCATCATCGTGCCGTGCCATCGGGTGATCGGGGCGAACGGCAGCCTGACCGGATATGGCGGCGGATTGGACCGCAAACGGGCATTGCTCGCATTGGAGAAAATGCGCAAGCCGGCAATTCCGACACTCTTCGACTGAATTATGTTGAGGCACAAATAAAATCACCCCCCACATTGCGTGGGGGGTGATTCTAATTTGTGTTCGGCGGTGTCCTACTTTTCCACCCGGGTTGGGTAGTATCATCGGCGCTGGCAGGCTTAGCTTCCGGGTTCGGGATGGGTCCGGGCGTTTCCCTGTCGCTATGTCCGCCGTAACTTTATTCACTTGTTTGTGGTGAAGTTGTGTTTGGTGGTGGGGTGTAGTTGTTTGATTGTGTGGGTTTGTGGTTGCGAGGTTTGGTTGTGTGTAAGTTTTCGGCCGGTTAGTGCCAGTTCCCTAACGCATTGCTGCGGGTGCAGGTCTGGTCTATTGATCCCGTGGTCTGCGGGGGGCCTTATCCCACTTGATGGGTGAGAAGCCTGGTCTTGGAGGGGGTTTCCCGCTTAGATGCTTTCAGCGGTTATCCTGTCCGAACGTGGCTATCCAGCGGTGCCCCTGGTGGGACAACTGGTAGACCAGAGGTTCGTCCGTCCCGGTCCTCTCGTACTAGGGACAGGTTTCCTCAAGCTTCTGACGCGCGCGGCGGATAGAGACCGAACTGTCTCACGACGTTCTAAACCCAGCTCGCGTGCCGCTTTAATGGGCGAACAGCCCAACCCTTGGGACCTGCTCCAGCCCCAGGATGCGACGAGCCGACATCGAGGTGCCAAACCATCCCGTCGATATGGACTCTTGGGGAAGATCAGCCTGTTATCCCCGGGGTACCTTTTATCCGTTGAGCGACACCCCTTCCACTCGGGGGTGCCGGATCACTAGTCCCGACTTTCGTCCCTGCTTGACGTGTCTGTCTCGCAGTCAAGCTCCCTTGTGCACTTACACTCAACACCTGATTGCCGTCCAGGTTGAGGGAACCTTTGGGCGCCTCCGTTACTTTTTAGGAGGCAACCGCCCCAGTTAAACTACCCACCAGGCACTGTTCCTGAACCGGATAGACGGTTCGAGGTTAGAGGCCCAATACGGTCAGAGTGGTATTTCAACGATGACTCCACAATCACTGGCGTGACTGCTTCATAGTCTCCCACCTATCCTACACAAACCGTATCGAGCACCAATACCAAGTTGTAGTGAAGGTCCCGGGGTCTTTTCGTCCTGCCGCGCGTAACGAGCATCTTTACTCGTAGTGCAATTTCGCCGAGTCTATGGTTGAGACAGCTGAGAAGTCGTTACGCCATTCGTGCAGGTCGGAACTTACCCGACAAGGAATTTCGCTACCTTAGGATGGTTATAGTTACCACCGCCGTTTACTGGGGCTTAAATTCTCCGCTTCACCCCCGAAGGGGTTAACAGGTCCTCTTAACCTTCCAGCACCGGGCAGGCGTCAGTCCGTATACATCGTCTTGCGACTTCGCACGGACCTGTGTTTTTAGTAAACAGTCGCTTCTCACTGGTTTGTGCCACCCACCACCGCTGCCGGCCGCGAGGGCCATGACAGTGGCGGGTCCCCCTTCTCCCGAAGTTACGGGGGCATTTTGCCGAGTTCCTTAACCATAGTTCACTCGTACGCCTTGGTATTCTCTACCTGACCACCTGTGTCGGTTTGGGGTACGGGCCGTGTGTGTACTCGCTAGAGGCTTTTCTTGGCAGCATAGGATCACCGAATTCACCTCACTCGGCTATGCATCACCTCTCACACATAATGAGTGACGGATTTACCTATCACTCGTGCTACAGGTTTACCCCAGTGTTACCACTGACTGGTACGGCTACCTTCCTGCGTCACCCCATCGCTTGACTACTACCAGTGCGGGTCCCACGCAGCCGGTCAACCCCGCCCCCTCGAAAGGGTTTGGTGGTCAACCTTTTGGGTGGTTAGCAGCACTGATTCATCAGGGACGTCCACACACGGGTACGGGAATATCAACCCGTTGTCCATCGACTACGCCTGTCGGCCTCGCCTTAGGTCCCGACTCACCCTGGGCGGACTGGCCTGGCCCAGGAACCCTTGGTCTTTCGGCGGGCAAGGTTCTCACTTGCCTTATCGCTACTCATGCCTGCATTCTCACTCCCACACCCTCCACCACTCGATCACTCGGTGGCTTCACCGGATGCAGGACGCTCCCCTACCCAGCCTTACGGCTGCCGCGGCTTCGGCGGTGTGCTTGAGCCCCGCTACATTATCGGCGCACAATCACTTGACCAGTGAGCTATTACGCACTCTTTCAAGGGTGGCTGCTTCTAAGCCAACCTCCTGGTTGTCTTCGCGACTGCACATCCTTTTCCACTTAGCACACGCTTAGGGGCCTTAGCCGGCGATCTGGGCTGTTTCCCTCTCGACGCACGGAGCTTATCCCCCGCCGTCTCACTGCCACGCTTTTGCCTTACCGGCATTCGGAGTTTGGCTGACGTCAGTAACCTAGTAGGGCCCATTGGCCATCCAGTAGCTCTACCTCCGGTAAGAAACACGCAACGCTGCACCTAAATGCATTTCGGGGAGAACCAGCTATCACGGAGTTTGATTGGCCTTTCACCCCTACCCACAGCTCATCCCCTCAGTCTTCAACCTAAGTGGGTTCGGGCCTCCACGACGTCTTACCGTCGCTTCACCCTGGCCATGGGTAGATCACTCCGCTTCGGGTCCAGAACACACCACTACACCACCCCACGGGTGGATACGCCCTATTCAGACTCGCTTTCGCTGCGGCTACCCCTCCACGGGTTAACCTCGCGACATGTCCCTGACTCGCAGGCTCATTCTTCAAAAGGCACGCCATCACCCCACGACAAAGTCGAAGGCTCTGACGGCTTGTAGGCACACGGTTTCAGGTACTCTTTCACTCCCCTCCCGGGGTACTTTTCACCATTCCCTCACGGTACTAATCCGCTATCGGTCATCGAGAAGTATTCAGGCTTACCGGGTGGTCCCGGCAGATTCACAGCAGATTCCACGGGCCCGCTGCTACTCGGGGACAGTCACACAGAAGCCGTCGATGTTTTCGGTTACGGGGCTCTCACCCTCTACAGCAGGCCATCCCAGACCACTTCACCTAACACCACGGTTTATCACTTCTGGCCAGATCGGCGGACCTGACAAGCAACGCCCCACAACACCGCACACACAACCCCCGCCGGGTATCACATGCATCCGGTTTAGCCATCCTCCGCTTTCGCTCGCCACTACTCACGGAATCACAATTGTTTTCTCTTCCTACGGGTACTGAGATGTTTCACTTCCCCGCGTTACCTCCCTACACCTATATATTCAGAGCAGGGTGACGCGACATCACTCGCGCCGGGTTTCCCCATTCGGACATCCTCGGATCAACGCTCGGTTGACAGCTCCCCGAGGCATAACGCAGCCTCCCACGTCCTTCATCGGCTCTCAATGCCAAGGCATCCACCATGCGCCCTTAAACACTTACAACACAAAAAACCAAAAGAAGAGCCTCTCCTAGAGAAACTCTATGAGTTAAAAAACTCTGAAATTGCACATCAACAACACACCCCACACAAGGGCCTGTCATTAGATGCTCGCAACCACTATCCACAAATCAAACACCACACCCCACCACCAAAGATGGAGCGACAACCAAGTCCTATCCCCGGTTTCCCACACTCGGGACGAAGAGATAGCGGGCTTGTTGTCTCAAAGCCCAATAGTGTGTCTGGCGATTCCATCAACCGGATGTCCGATCACTCGAACCCCGTACCGGCATCAACGTTTGTTGTTGCACCCGAACCACACCCACTACAGGCGCAGCCCATCTCACGAATCGCCCAGGTCACCGAACCCCCACAGGATGTGGGCGGGCCATAGGTCTCGTGGTGCTCCTTAGAAAGGAGGTGATCCAGCCGCACCTTCCGGTACGGCTACCTTGTTACGACTTCGTCCCAATCGCCGATCCCACCTTCGACGGCTCCCCCCCTTACGGGTTAGGCCACCGGCTTCGGGTGTTACCGACTTTCATGACGTGACGGGCGGTGTGTACAAGGCCCGGGAACGTATTCACCGCAGCGTTGCTGATCTGCGATTACTAGCGACTCCGACTTCACGGGGTCGAGTTGCAGACCCCGATCCGAACTGAGACCGGCTTTAACAAGGATTCGCTCCACCTCACGGCATCGCAGCCCTTTGTACCGGCCATTGTAGCATGTGTGAAGCCCTGGACATAAGGGGCATGATGACTTGACGTCATCCCCACCTTCCTCCGAGTTGACCCCGGCAGTCTCTCACGAGTCCCCACCATTACGTGCTGGCAACATGAGACAAGGGTTGCGCTCGTTGCGGGACTTAACCCAACATCTCACGACACGAGCTGACGACAGCCATGCACCACCTGCACACAGGCCACAAGGGAACCGACATCTCTGCCGGCGTCCTGTGCATGTCAAACCCAGGTAAGGTTCTTCGCGTTGCATCGAATTAATCCACATGCTCCGCCGCTTGTGCGGGCCCCCGTCAATTTCTTTGAGTTTTAGCCTTGCGGCCGTACTCCCCAGGCGGGGTACTTAATGCGTTAGCTACGGCACGGATCCCAAGGAAGGAAACCCACACCTAGTACCCACCGTTTACGGCGTGGACTACCAGGGTATCTAATCCTGTTCGCTCCCCACGCTTTCGCTCCTCAGCGTCAGTTACTGCCCAGAGACCCGCCTTCGCCACCGGTGTTCCTCCTGATATCTGCGCATTCCACCGCTACACCAGGAATTCCAGTCTCCCCTGCAGTACTCAAGTCTGCCCGTATCGCCCGCACGCCGAGGGTTAAGCCCCCGGTTTTCACGAACAACGCGACAAACCACCTACGAGCTCTTTACGCCCAGTAATTCCGGACAACGCTCGCACCCTACGTATTACCGCGGCTGCTGGCACGTAGTTGGCCGGTGCTTCTTCTGTACATACCGTCACTTGCGCTTCGTCTGTACTGAAAGAGGTTTACAACCCGAAGGCCGTCATCCCTCACGCGGCGTCGCTGCATCAGGCTTGCGCCCATTGTGCAATATTCCCCACTGCTGCCTCCCGTAGGAGTCTGGGCCGTATCTCAGTCCCAGTGTGGCCGGACACCCTCTCAGGCCGGCTACCCGTCGTCGCCTTGGTAGGCCATCACCCCACCAACAAGCTGATAGGCCGCGGGCCCATCCCACACCGCAAAAGCTTTCCCCCACCAGGCCATGCGACCAGCAAGGAATATTCGGTATTAGACCCAGTTTCCCAGGCTTATCCCAAAGTGCAGGGCAGATCACCCACGTGTTACTCACCCGTTCGCCACTCGTGTACCCCCGAAAGGGCCTTACCGTTCGACTTGCATGTGTTAAGCACGCCGCCAGCGTTCGTCCTGAGCCAGAATCAAACTCTCCAAACAAAAACCAAATGTTCGAAACAATCCGATCCAAACAACCAGTCAAAACTGGCAAAAAACAACCACACCCCACAAACGGGAAAACAAGAGGCGCGGCAAAAACAAAAACAACAAACAAAAACCACCAAACACACTATTGAGTTCTCAAACAACACACCCGTAAAACAGGCAACCCTGCCACTGTACTCCACATGGTCAGAGACGGCAAACCCCGTCCGCCAGTGCAAAACCGGGGCCGTGGGTTACTTAGAACAGACTACGCCTTCTCGCACGGGAGTCCCAAACCGGGTTCGACAAACCGACGCTCGCCTAGACGACGCGTTCGATTTCAGCGCCCAGACTGACCAGGTTCTCGACGAACAGCGGATAGCCCCGGTCGATGTGGAACACGTCGTGAACCTCCGTGTCGCCGTCGGCCACCAGGCCGGCCAGCACCAGGCCAGCCCCCGCTCGGATGTCCGAGGACCACACCGGGGCGCTGGACAACTGCGGAAGGCCTCTGACCACCGCGTGGTGGCCGTCGGTCCTGGCATCGGCACCCAGCCGGATCATCTCCTCGACAAAGCGGAACCGCGCCTCGAAGACGTTCTCGGTGATCATCGACGTGCCATCGGCGATCGAGGCCAGCGCAATGGCCATCGGCTGCAGGTCGGTGGGGAACCCCGGGAAAGGCAGGGTCGCGACGTTGATCGCCTTCGGCCGTTCGTACTGCACGACGCGAAAGCCGTCGTCGGTCTGTGTGACGGTGGCCCCTGCGTCGTGCAGCTTGTGCAACACCAACTGAAGGTGCTGCGGGTCGACGCCGGTGACCGAGATGTCGCCCCGCGTCATGGCCGCGGCTATGCCCCACGTGGACGCGACGATCCGGTCGCCTATCACCTCGTGCTCTGTGGGATGCAGCCGATCGACCCCGGTGATCGTCATCGTCGACGAGCCGGCGCCCTCGATCTGAGCACCCATTTGATTCAGCATCGTGCAGAGGTCGACGACGTCCGGTTCCCGTGCGGCGTTGTGGATCGTGGTGACACCCTCGGCAACCACCGCCGCCATCAAGATGTTCTCGGTCGCCCCGACCGAGGGAAACTCGAGCTGAATCTCCGCGCCGCGCAGGTGATCAGCCTCTGCGACCACGCAGCCGTGCTCGATGTTGCAACGAGCGCCGAGCTGTCGCAGACCCGCCTGGTGCATGTCCAACGGACGCGACCCGATCGCGTCGCCGCCGGGCAGCGCGACCTTCGCCCGCTTGCAGCGGCCGACCAACGGCCCCAGCACACAGACAGAGGCCCGAAATTGCCTGACCGCGGCGAAATCGGCGTCGTACTTGGGTTCATCGGGCGATGTGATCCGAACCGTGCCGCCATCCAGTTCGACGTTGGCACCGAGCCCGCGAAGCACCTCCGCCATCAGCGGAACATCCAGAATGTCCGGGCAGTTGGTGATCGTGCTGGTGCCCTCGGCCAGCAGTGTGGCCGCCATCAGCTTCAGCACACTGTTCTTGGCTCCCCCGACGGCAACTTTGCCCGACAACCGGTTTCCACCGGTCACCACGAATCGCTCGGTCACGCGGTTAGTTTAGACAGCGGCACGGGCAGTGTCCGAATCCTCGGCCGGGCTGCCCGGTACCGTTTGACCATGGCTGTACACCTGACGCGGATATATACCCGGACCGGCGACGACGGGACCACGGGGTTGAGCGATTTCAGCCGGGTTTCCAAGAACGATCCACGGCTCGCGGCGTACGCCGACTGTGACGAAACCAACGCTGCCATCGGAGTTGCCGTCTCCTTGGGTCACCCGGACGAGCACCTGCTCACGGTGCTGCGGCAGATTCAAAACGATCTTTTCGACGCCGGCGCCGACCTTTCCACGCCGGTCGTCGAGAAGCCCGAGCACCCGCCACTGCGGATCAGCCAGGCCTACATCGACCGGCTGGAGAAGTGGTGCGACGAGTTCAACGAGCCGCTTGCTGCGTTGAATTCGTTTGTCCTGCCCGGCGGTACGCCGCTGTCGGCTCTCCTGCATGTGGCCAGGACGGTCGCGCGGCGGGCCGAGCGGTCGGCGTGGCTGGCGATAGAGGCTCATCCCGACAGTGTCAGCGTGTTGCCGGCCAAGTATCTGAACCGGCTCTCCGATCTGCTGTTCATTCTCGGCAGAGTCGCCAACCCGGGCGGCGACGTCTTGTGGAAACCGGGTGGATGACCGCTTCTGCGAACACGATTGATCTAGCCCGGCGTGCGCTCAGGCCGTTCTGCGCCGCGCTCGCGACGACGGCCGCGACTCCAGCCAGGACTGGAACGCGGTCAATGCGCCGCGGTCCAGCGCCACCTCGTAGCCGCGTTTGCGCTCCGGGCTGGTGTCACGCAGTTCGAGGATGACGATCTGGTCGGTCATGATGTCGAATTCGTCGCCGCGAGGCGGCCTGCGCGACACGATCTCGAGACCTCGACGGCTCAGCCTGCGATCGGGCCACCAGCGAAGGCTGGACAGTCGATAGAAGCCGGCTTCGCCACCGCGGTAACGCATTACCCCGTGTCGCCATCCCTGACCGCCGACGGCGGGAACGTCACGCAGGATGGCCGCGGTACCCCCCACCTGCCGCAACTTCCAGAGCCGATAAGTCAGGGCGATCACGACGAGCAACAGCACGCCCACCAGCGCGACCATGATCAGCATGGACGCGCTCATAAGTCGCCCTAGTCGATCTGGCCCAGGGCGCGCAGCCTCGCACGGCCTCTAGCGGCGGTCGCTTCGTCGTCGGACTCGGAGTCGCGCTTGGCGGCGTCCGCATCGATCTCGGACTCCAGTGCGGCGGACTCGGCGAGCACGATGACGCCTTCCTCGGTCACCGACATGAAACCGCCGTCCACGGCGATCCGGAGATCATCCTCGCCCTCGCGCTCGACCCGGACCATCGCGTCATCGACGAGCTGCGCCACCAACGGAATGTGGTGGGGCAGGATGCCGATCTCTCCCGACGTGGTACGCGTGAACAGGAAGGTGGCCTTGCCAGACCAGATTTCGCGTTCGACCGCGACGATGTCGACGTCCAGTTCAGCCATGTCTACTCACTCTTGTCTTCGCCATCGTCTTTGGCGTCGTCCTTGGCGTCGTCGTCCTTCTCGTCGTCATCGTCGTCATCGTCGTCATCGGAATTGTCCGACTCGGTCGGTGCGCCGTCGCTTGCGCTGTCATCCATCTTGGCGCCAAGACTCTCTGCTTTCTTCTGCAGATCCTCCAGGCCACCGATCAGGAAGAAGGCCTGCTCGGGAAGGTGATCGAAGTCGCCCTTCGCGAGCTTGTCGAACGCCTCGATGGTCTCCTTGAGCGGAACTGTCGAGCCGGGCTGGCCGGTGAACTGCTCGGCGGCCATCATGTTCTGGGACAGGAAGCGTTCGATGCGACGGGCTCGCTGCACCAGCTGCTTGTCTTCCTCGGCCAATTCGTCGATGCCGAGAATCGCGATGATGTCCTGAAGGTCCTTATAGCGCTGCAGGATTCGGATGACTTCCTGCGCGACGCGGTAGTGCTCGTCGCCGACAACGCTGGGATCCAGAATCGTCGAGGACGATGCCAACGGGTCCACCGCGGGGAAGATGCCCTTGGAGAACACATTTCGACTGAGCTCCGTCGTAGCGTCCAAGTGGGCGAACGTCGTGGCGGGCGCCGGGTCGGTGTAGTCGTCGGCAGGCACGTACACCGCCTGCATCGAGGTGATGGAGTGACCACGGGTCGACGTGATGCGCTCCTGCAGCTCACCCATCTCGTCCGCCAGCGTCGGCTGGTAACCCACCGCCGAAGGCATGCGACCCAGCAGCGTGGACACCTCGGAGCCGGCCTGGGTGAACCGGAAGATGTTGTCGATGAACAGCAGCACGTCCTGCTCCTGCTCGTCGCGGAAGTACTCCGCCATGGTCAGCGCCGAGAGCGCAACGCGCATACGGGTGCCGGGCGGCTCGTCCATCTGACCGAACACCAGCGCAGTGTCCTTGAGCACGTCGGCGTCTGCGAGCTCGACCCACAGGTCGTTGCCCTCGCGCGTGCGCTCGCCGACACCGGCGAACACCGACGTGCCGCCGAAGTTACGGGCGATGCGGTTGATCATCTCCTGGATCAACACCGTCTTGCCCACACCCGCGCCGCCGAACAGGGCGATCTTGCCGCCGCGGACATAGGGCGTGAGCAGGTCGACGACCTTCAGGCCGGTCTCCAGCATCTCGGTGCGGGGCTCCAACTGGTCGAAAGCCGGCGGCTTGCGGTGAATCGACCAGCGCTCGAAGTCCTCGCCGTAGCCGGGATCGTCGAGGCAGTCGCCGAGGGCGTTGAACACGTGTCCCTTGACTCCGTCGCCGACGGGTACCGAGATCGAGTTGCCGGTGTCGGATACCTCGACGCCGCGAACCAGGCCGTCGGTGGGCTGCAGGGCAATGCACCGCACCAGGTTGTCCCCGAGATGCTGGGCAACCTCAAGCGTCAGGGTCTTGGCGAGGTCCTTGTAGTCGATCTCTGCGTGCAGCGCGTTGAACAACTCGGGCACGGAACCGCGCGGGAACTCGACGTCGACGACGGGGCCGGTGACGCGCACGACGCGGCCCGCGGTATCGGTGCCGGTCTTCTTTTCAGCAGTAGCAGTCATGTCTCTTTCGCTTCCTACGGGCTAACTCTTGGCGGCGTCCGCGAGCGCGTTCGCGCCACCGACGATTTCGCTGATTTCCTGAGTGATCTGGGATTGCCGTTCGCGGTTGGCTTGCAGCGTCAGGTCCTTGATGAGGTCGTCGGCGTTGTCCGTCGCCGACTTCATGGCGCGGCGGCGCGACGCCGACTCCGACGCCGCCGCCTCGAGCAGGGCGGCGAAGATGCGGGTGGACACATACCTAGGCAGCAGCGCGTCGAACAGCGTTTCGGCGTCCGGCTCGAACGAGAACAGCGTCCGCGGTCCGCTGTCCTCTTCTTCGTACTCCACCACCATCGGTGCGATCCGGCGGGCGGCCGCGGACTGCGACATCATCGACTTGAATTCGTTAAATACGATGTGCAGTTCGTCGACACCGAGGATGTTGTCGGCACCTGGATCATCGCCTTCGTCGTCGATGCCGGCGGTGAACGCATCGACCAACGTCGATGCGATCTCCTGCGCGTTCGCATAATCAGGCTGCTCGGAGAAGCCTGTCCACGAATCGTGCACATCCCAATTGCGAAAACTGTAGTAATTTAGCGCTTTTCGGCCTACCGCATACAGGATGGGCTCCTTGCCCTCCGAACGAAGCAAGGAGAAGAGTTCCTCGGACCGCCGGAACACGTTGGAGTTGTACGCGCCGCAGAGCCCGCGATCCGAGGACACCACGAGCACAGCGGCTCGCCGTGGATTGTCGCGAGCGACCAGCAGCGGATGATCCAGCGCGCTGGCACTCGCGAGTTCGGTGAGCATGTTGGTGATTTCGCGGTCGTACGGCCGTGCCGCCTGGACTCGGGCCTGCGCCTTCGCGATCCGCGACGTCGCGATCATTTCCTGGGCCTTGGTGATCTTCTTGATCGACCCCGCGGAGCGGATGCGGCCGCGTAGTTCTCGTAGTGTGGCTGCCACGGTTCTCGAGCCTTACTTCTTCTTCGGCTTCGGCTTTTTGACCTTCACCGATTCCTTGTCGACGTCTTCGTCGTCCATCGCATCGACATGCTCGTCGGGAACGACCGAGCTGCCGTCGGTGGTGTCGAAGCCCTTCTTGAAGTCGTTCACGACCTTCTCGAGCTTTTCTTCGAGCTCCTCGGAGAACTTCTTGCTCTCCCGGATCTCCTTGAGGATGCCCTCCTGCGAGCCCTTGACGTGCTCGAGGAACTCCCGCTCGAACTTCTGAACGTCTTCGACGGGCACGGAATCGAGGTGCCCCCTGGTGCCCAGGAAGATCGCGACGACCTGTTCTTCGATCGGCATCGGACTGTTCTGCGGCTGCTTGAGCAACTCGACCAGCCGCTCGCCGCGATCCAGTTGATTCTTCGACGTCTCGTCGAGGTCCGACGCGAATGCGGCGAACGACTCGAGCTCACGGTACTGCGAAAGATCCAGTCGCAGTGACCCGGCCACCTCTTTCATGGCTTTGATCTGGGCGGCACCACCGACGCGGGACACCGACGCGCCGACGTTGATCGCCGGCCGCACACCCTGGTTGAACAGGTCGGTCTCCAGGAAGCACTGGCCGTCGGTGATGGAGATGACGTTGGTCGGGATGTAGGCCGAGATGTCGTTGGCCTTGGTCTCGATGATCGGCAGACCGGTCAGCGATCCGCTACCAAGTTCATCGGACAATTTGGCGCAGCGTTCCAGCAGCCGCGAGTGCAGATAGAACACGTCGCCGGGGAATGCCTCGCGGCCGGGCGGACGACGCAGCAGCAGCGAGATGGCCCGATAGGCCTCGGCGTGTTTGGTCAGGTCGTCGAACACGATCAGCACGTGCTTACCCTCGTACATCCAGTGCTGGGCGATGGACGAACCGGTATACGGCGCAAGCCATTTGAAGCCCGCGGAGTCGGACGCCGGCGAAGCGACGATCGTCGTGTAGTCCATCGCGCCGCCGTCTTCGAGGGTCTGACGCACACTGGCGATCGTGGTGCCCTTCTGGCCGATCGCCACGTACACGCAACGGACCTGCTGGTCCGGGTCGTCGGTCTCCCAGGCTTGGCGCTGGTTGAGGATCGTGTCCACGCATACCGCGGTCTTACCGGTCTTGCGGTCGCCGATGATCAGCTGACGCTGGCCGCGACCGATCGGGGTCTGGGAGTCGATCGCCTTGATGCCCGTCTGAAGCGGCTCACTGACGCCTTGGCGCTGCACCACCGACGGCGCCTGCAGTTCCAGGGCGCGTCGCTGATCGGTTTCGACATCGCCGCGACCGTCGATCGGCTGACCCAGCGGGTTGACCACGCGTCCGAGGAAGGCATCGCCAACGGGTACCGACAACACCTCGCCGGTGCGCTTGACCTGCTGGCCCTGTTCGATCTTCTCGAAGTCGCCGAGGATCACCGCGCCGATGTCGTGCTCGTCGAGGTTGAGCGCAACACCGAGCACACCGCCGGGGAACTCCAGCAGCTCCTGCGTCATCACCGACGGGAGTCCTTCGACGTGTGCGATGCCGTCGCCGGCGTCGATGACGGTGCCGATTTCCTCGCGCTCGGTGTCAGCTTCGAAACCGGCGACATATTCCTCGATGGCGCCCTGGATCTCGTCCGCCGAGATCGTCAACTCTGCCATTGCTTTTCGTCTTCCTACTTCGTGTGTGGGTCTGGTGTAGTCAGGATCATTCGGGCAAGCGGTTCTCGGCCGACGCCAGCTTGGACGACAGCGAACCGTCGATCACCTCGTCGCCAACCGAGATCGTGAGGCCGCCGAGCAGCGAAGGGTCGATATCCAGCTGAAGCGACACCGGATGGCCGTAGATGCGGTTGAGCAACTCGGTCAGTCGGTTTCTTTGTGCATCGCTGAGCTCGCTTGCCGCCCGCACGTGCGCAACGACCTCGCCACGTCGGGACACCGCGAGATTCGCCAACTCGCGGACTGCGTCATCCGCCCGCTCCCCGTGCAGCAATTCGATCGACTGGCGAAGCAGGTCGGCGGTGTTCTTGCTCGCTCTGCGGTGAAGCACGTTGTTCAGCAGGCTGATTCGGCCATCCAGCGGCGAGGTGTAGTCGCTCAGCAGGGTGATCAGCTGCGTCTCGGAGTCGAGGATGCGGCTGAACCTGAAGAGTTGCTCCTCCACGTCCTCGATCTGACCGTCGGCTTCGGCGCGCACCAGCAGGGCGAGCCGGGCGATGTGTTGGATGCCGCGCGTCAGGTCCGAGCTTGACGACCAGCGTTGCGACACAGCGGTCTTGAGTATGTCGAGCGCGGAATCGGAAACCTTGCCCGACAGCAGTCGCTCGACGAGCTGCACCCTGGAAGCGGAGTCCGCGGAAGGGTCGGCCAGATGCCTTCCCAGGACCGGCTCGCGCCGCAGCAACTTGACCGTCGATGCCAGGTCGTTCGACAACTTGGTCAGTGCGTCGCCGTCGAGCCCCGCCACGGCCTCGTCGAACTGCTCGACGACCGTGATCACCGACTGGCGACTGGCGGCGCGCAGTTTGGCTGTGGCGGCGTCGGAGAAGACAGTGCTCGACGGCGCCATCTCATCCAACTCGTCGAGGAAGCGGCCGACCGTCGCGGACTGCTCTGCCGGGTCGGAGATGAAGTCGCGCACCATGTCTCTTGCCCGATGCACGGACTCGGCTCCGAGGCTCTGCCGAAGCTCGCGAATGAGCTGTTGGCGCAGCAGCTGAACCTGCTGACCACCTTGGGTTTTGATGCGTTCGAGTTCGGAATCGGCATGGGCCCGTAGCTGCTCGGCGATTCTCTCGGCGTCGCCACGTGCCTCGTCGATCACCTTCGCCGCCTCGGCCTTGGCCTCCTCGAGCGCCTTCGCGTGCTGCTTGTCGGCGTCGGCGACTTTCTTCCCCGCGTCGGCGGAGTCGGCGAGCTGCGTCCGAACGGTCTCCTGCTGGTTCTTCATCATGGTGCGGACCGGCGGCGCAACATACCGCCAGATCAGGAACACGATGACCGCGAAGCCGATGAGCTGTCCGATGAAGGTTGACATCGACGCTACCGCCCCTGTCCCGTTGCAGCAGGCACCGTACGGCTGGTCACCTCGACGCCGAGCACACGGCTCGCGAGCCGTGACGCCAGCGTCTCGACCGAGGTCTGTAGTTCGGCCGTGACCGCACGCGACTGCTCCGTCAGCTCCTCGGTCGCCTGCTGAAGCACCGACGACACTTCGGCATTGGCCCGCGCCTTCGCGTCATCGACGATCTTGCGCCCTTCGGCGCGGGCCTCTTCACGGACGTTCGTCGCCTCGCGACGGGCTGTACCCATCACCTTCAGGTAGTCGGCATCCGCCGCGTCCCGCAGTTGTGCTGCCCGCCGATTGTCCTCGGTCGTCTTCTGCACCATGGCATCGCGCTCACGCAAAACCCTCGAGATTGGCGGCACAACCCATTTGGCGATCACACCGAGCACGATCAAGAAGATGATCAGCACGAAGAAGAACGTGCCGTTGGGGATCAGAAAGTTGCTCTGACCGCCGCCCTCTTCCGCTGCCAGGATCGTCAAGCTGTGGTCACCCATGCCGCGAATGACCTACTTGACCGGGGTGGCGAACACGAACAGAGCCATGAACGCGAGGTTGATGAAGTAGGCAGCCTCAACCAGACCGACCGTGATGAAGAACGGAGTGAACAGCCGGCCCTGCGCCTCTGGCTGACGGGCGATGCCGGCGATCAACGCGTTACCGGCGATGCCGTCACCGATGCCGGCGCCGATGGCGCCGCCGGCCATGATCAGTCCACCGCCAATGAGAGCACCGGCAGCGATTGTGGGATCCATTCTTATCCTCCTTGATAACTGGTAGGAGTCCTACCAGGACGTGGGTCGAGCATGGTGTCGGTACTAGGCATGGTCCTCATCGAGTTCCATTGACTGGCTGAAATACAAGATCGTCAGCAGAGCGAAGATGAAGGCCTGGATGGCGCCGACGAAAAGGTCGAAGCTCTTCCAGATCGCGTTGGGCGCCCACAGGATCCACGGCGGGAACAGCGCGATCAGCGCGACCAGAATGCCGCCGGCGAAAATGTTGCCGAAAAGTCGCAGAGACAACGAGATCGGCTTGGCGATCTCCTCGACGAGGTTGATCGGCGCCATCAGCGCGACGTGGCCCTTGAGCAACTTGATCGGATGACCGAGTGGACCGCGACGCCAGACGCCCGCGGCGTGGTAGCAGATGAAGACGAACAGGGCGAGCGCCAGCACGAAGTTGATGTCCGACGCCGGCGGTTTGAGCAGTTCGTGGATCGCACCGCTGGAATCGGTGTACTGCACCGGCAGAATCGACAGCCAGTTGGACACCAGGATGAACACGAACAGCGTGACCGCCAGCGGAAGCACGAACGGCGCGATCTTCATTCCGATCGCTGCCTCGATCTGGTTGCGCAGCTGAACCGTGATCGCTTCCCAGAACAACTGCACACCATTGGGTACGCCGGTCGAGGTGACCTTGGCGCGCAGGAAGAAGGCCAGCCCGAGCACGATCACCGCAGCGATCGCGGTGGCCAGCACTGTGTCGGTGTTGACCGTCAGACCGAACCAGTGCGCTTCCGTGTGATGGCCGACCTGAATGCCGGATTCGGCAGCGAGGATCTTCTCGGTCATTGCTGTCCTGCCTCCCCTTCAAGCCCATCATCGACACCGGACCGCAGCTTCTTCATCACCGGCAGCGCCGTCGAAAGCACGAGCAATACCTGGAAAAGCGCCATACCAAACACCACACCGAGGCCTTGTGGCCGGAAAACGAATGCGATCGTCAGCCCGACCACCGTCATCGCCAGCAGTCGGGTGGCGGAGTTGACGGCCATTTTGCGCTTGAGCGGATGGTCCGCTGCGGTGATCGACTCGACCGAGCGCTGTACCAGAATCGCGTTGAGCAAACCGAGTCCGAGACCGACGCCGAAGAAGACTCCGACCATCGGATGTCCGAGCAGCGCCGCCGCCAGCGTCACGAGTCCGGCGAACACAACGCAGATCGCGAACAGTCGTAACGGTCGGAAAGCAACGGACGGAAACACCAACGGCGCGTCTTGCGCTGGCGTCGTCACGGCGTCACCTCAATCCCGCGGTTACGAGGGCTATCCCAATGATTCTGTGCGTGGCGCCCCGAGCGTATCGGAGTGCGCGAGACGCGCTGGAATCACCCAAGGAGTAGCTCCCTTTGTCGGTCGTTTTTCCGTGCCGATCGGCGATGAACCGGGCGGCGCGGGGGCCGGCAACCCGCGAGGTTTTTCGGGTTCTACCAGCACCGTACCACACAGGAAGCAGCCAGAAACCGGCTACTACTACTTTTCGTCGTACAACCCGTCGTAGGACTCGTCGCGGCGTCTCAGAAGCGGAATCAGCGTCACGACGATCGCCACCAAAGTCGCTGCGAGCATCACCCCGCCGGTGTAACGGGGGTCGAAGAAAATGGTGCTCGCGGCGCCCAACGCGACGATGCCGACCCACAGGTAAATGAGCAGCACCACGCGCCGGTGGGAATGGCCGATCTGCAGTAACCGATGGTGCAGATGCATCTTGTCGGGACTGAACGGACTGCGACCGGCGCGGGTACGCCGGACGATGGCCAGCAACATGTCCAGTGCAGGCACGAACATGACCGCGACCACCAACAGGAACGGCGACAGCAGAGCGAACACGTCGCGGGCGCCGTACGCGCTTTGCGAGATCGGCCCGGCCGCGGTGGTGGACGCCGCTCCGAGCATCAGCCCGATCAGCATCGAGCCGGAGTCGCCCATGAAGATTCGCGCGCGGTGGAAGTTGTGCGGCAGAAAACCCAGACAGGCGCCGGCCAGCACCACCGAGATCACCGCGGGCGGGTAGAACAACACGTCGCCACCGTGGTCCCGAAGCAGGCCGATGGAAAAGATCGTGATGGCCAGTGCGGTGATCAGGCCCAGACCCGCGGCCAGGCCGTCGAGGCCGTCGACGAAGTTCATCGCGTTGACGATCGCGACCGTCAGCGCCAGTGTCAGCAGGATCGACGACACCTGGTCGAGCACGATGGTGCCGACGCCACCAAACGGGATGTACAGCACACTCCACGCCACGCCCATTGTCACCAGCACACTTGCCGCGGTGATCTGGCCTGCGAACTTGGTCAGCGCGTCGAGGCCCCACTTGTCGTCGATCAGGCCGATGACCATGATCAGCCCGCCCGCGACAACGGTGGCGGGCAGGCCGGACGAATAGACGAAGCCGCGGGTCAGTGCGGGCAGCTGCGACGCGAGCAGCACTGCGGCCAGCACCCCGATATACATCGCAAGTCCGCCCATTCGCGGCGTCGGCTGCAGGTGAACGTCACGTTCCCGGGGATAGGCCACGGCCCCGACGCGAGTGGCAAGCACGCGGACCCAGCCGGTCGCGAAGTAGGTGATGATCGCGGCGGTGAATCCGACGAGCGCCAACTCGCGCAGCGGCACGCCCGCGCCTCGATCGGAGAGCGCAAGCAGCCCGCTGGCCACTACATGCACCTCGCCCACCACTGGATGAACCGTACTTGACGAACTTGAGAGCGCCGGGGTGCGCGTCAGGTGGCTGGCGCGAGGCTATCGGCGTCGACACCAAGTACTTCCGCGATCGCGTCGGCGGTCACCGGACCCGCCCGAAGGATGCGCGGTTGTTCGTCGGTGAGATCGACGATCGTGGACGCCGCCTGCTGTTGGGACGGTCCCCCGTCGAGGTAGACGGCGACGAGATCGCCGAGTTGGTCTCGCGCGTCCTGCGCGGTGACCGCCGCCGGTCGCCCGGAGATGTTCGCGCTCGACACCGCCATCGGACCTACTTCGCGCAACACCTCGATGGCGACCGGATGCAACGGCATCCGCAGCATCACGGTGCCGGCCGCATCACCGAGATCCCATTGCAGCGACGGGGCCTGCTGGACGACCATGCTCAATGCGCCGGGCCAGAACGCACGAATCAGCTCGCGCGCGGCATCCGGCACGGTGTACACCAGGCCCTCGATGGTGTGCCAGGACCCCACGAGCACGGGAACCGGCATGTTGCGGCCGCGGCCCTTGGCCGACAGCAGCGCGGCGACCGCGGCGTTGTCGAAGGCGTCGGCGCCGATCCCGTAGACGGTGTCGGTGGGCAGGACGACGAGCCGCCCACCCTTGACCGCGCTGACGGCCGAAGCGATTCCGGTCGCGCGCGCACCGGCGTCGGCACAGTCGAAGATCTCAGTCATTCCTCGACTCCCCTCTCACGTGTCGCGGTGACGAACCGGGGTCGACCTGCCAGGTCCCGGTTCGCCGTCACGTCGACGAAACAGCCGATCGCGGTGAACGCTTCGACAGTGGACGCCGATGTGGTGTCGTCGTGCTCGACCGCGCAGCGACCGCCGGGCTTGAGCCAGCGGCCCGCCAACTCGGCGATAGCGTTGATGACCACCATCCCGTCCGGTCCACCGAACAATGCATGCGGCGGATCATGCTGCGCGACTTCGGGTTCGAGCGTAGCCCCGTCGGGGATGTACGGCGGGTTGGCGACCAGGAGGTCGACCTGTCCATCCAGTTCCGGTAATTGGCTCGTTGTCGGTGACGTCCGCCCGCACCAGTTCGACGTGCGAGCCTTCGACGTTTCGGTACGCGTAGTCCAGTGCTTCGTCGGAGTCGTCGACGGCGATGACGCGTGCGTCGGGCCAGAACTTCGAAAGGGCCAGCGCCAGTGCACCTGTGCCCGTGCACAGGTCGACGAGCAGAGGACGCGGCGGAAGATGTTGCGCCGAAGCCCATTCCAACAGGCCTTCGGTTTCCGGTCGCGGGATGAACACACCAGGACCAACGGAAACGGTCACCGGGCCGAGAACGGCGGAACCGACTATGTGCTGCAACGGAATTCGACGCACACGAGCGGCGATAAGAGCGGTGTAGCGATCGCAGAAGTCATCGTCGACCTCACCGAGTACCGCCAGTCTCCCCCGACTCGTGCCCGCGGCGTACGCGGCTAGTTCCTCGGCGTCGGCCCGCGGTGATCCGACTCCCGCCGTGGCGAGTTCGGCGGCGGCGTCGTCGATCCGGCGCCGCAGCCGCACGCTCGTCTCGGGAGTCATGCCTGCTGCTGCAGCCGCGACTGTTTGTCGGCGGCCGCCAGGGCGTCCAACAGCGCGTCCATGTCACCGTCGAGCACCTGATCGAGGTTGTGCGCCTTGAAGTTGATGCGATGGTCGGCGAGGCGGTTCTCGGGGAAGTTGTACGTCCGGATCCGTTCGCTGCGGTCGACGGTGCGGATCTGGCTGGCCCGATCGGCTGAAGCGTCCGCCTGCGCCTGTTCCTCGGCGAGCGCCTGCAGCCGGGCGGCAAGCACGTGCATGGCGCGGATTTTGTTCTGCAGCTGGCTGCGCTCGTTCTGGCAGGTGACGACGATTCCGGTGGGCAAGTGGGTGATGCGGACCGCGGAGTCGGTGGTATTGACACCCTGGCCGCCCTTGCCCGATGACCGGTAAACGTCGATGCGCAGGTCTGATTCGTCGATCTGGACCGCCTCGACCTCTTCGGGTTCCGGATAGACCAGAACACCCGCCGCAGAAGTGTGCACCCGGCCCTGCGACTCGGTCACCGGGACACGCTGCACGCGGTGCACGCCGCCCTCGAACTTCAACCGCGACCAGACACCGTCGGCGGAATCGCCTTTGCTTCTGATCGACAGCGTGGCGTCCTTGTAGCCGCCGAGATCGGAGGTGGTCTCGCCGAGCATCGTCACCGTCCATCCATGCCGCTCGGCATAGCGGACGTACATGCGCGCGAGGTCGGCGGCGAACAGCGCGGACTCCTCGCCGCCCTCGCCGGACTTCACCTCGAGCAGGATGTCGTCCGCGTCATGTGGGTCGCGCGGAGCGAGCAGGTCGGTCAGGTGGGTGTCGAGTTCGTCGACCGTCTTGGCGAGCTCATCCACCTCGGCTGCGAACGAGTCGTCGTCATCGGCCAGTTCGCGGGCGGTATCCAGATCGCCGCGGGCGGTCTCCAGCTTGCGATAGGTCGACACGATGGGCGCCAGCTGGGCAAACCGCCTTCCGACCTTGCGGGCCTTGTCCGCATCGGAGTGCAGGTCGGGATCGGAGAGCTGACGCTCGAGGTCGGCGTGCTCGGAGAGGATGGCGTCGATGGCCGGCGCGGTGTCCGTCATGTCGCCCTCCTCGCGTTGTCCCTAGCGCACTCCGGCGGGTTTTCTCGCAGAACGCGAAGCGACGCCCGGCCTGCGCATGTGCGACAGATCGGGCGTCGTTCGTTCAGCTAGTTGTCGGCGGCCTTGTCGGCGCCGCTGGCCTTGCGCTTGCCATAGCGCTTCTCGAAGCGGGCCACACGGCCGCCACTGTCGAGAATCTTCTGCTTGCCCGTGTAGAACGGGTGGCACTGCGAGCAGACCTCGACGTGGATCTGTCCGCTCTTCTTGGTGCTGCGCGTGGTGAACGTGTTACCGCAGCCGCAGTGCACGGTCGTCTCGCTGTAGTCAGGGTGAATGCCTGATTTCATGGTGTCCTCTTCATTCGTTGGCCGCCGGGTCGCCCTTGCCTTACCTGGAGCTTTGGAGCGTGAACCGGAACCGAAGGTCAGCGGCCCATTATGCCAGGTCAACCGCTAGTAGCCTAAACGCGCCGACGGGGACGGCTATTCCACGGGCAATCCGGCTCGTCGGCCCGACAGCGTCATCACGATGTCCTGAATCGGTCCGCGCACCACGTCGCCGTCGCCGACGCTGAAATCCGCATCGGTCGCGGTGAACGTGACGTTCGGGAACCGCTTGCGCGCATTGAACGGAAAACCCATCTTCCAGAGCCGCTCGGCCGCGATCACCGCGGCCGGAACGGGCATGGTCCGCGGGATGCCGAGGGGCACCGCAATGTCTTGCCCGTGCACCAGCACGTCCGCCAGGGGGTCGGCCACCGCCGTGCCGGGTGGCCTGCGGCGACCGCCGACCATCGCCCGCAGAGCCGCCGTGATCTCCTCAGGGTTGCGCTGGTCGTTGCGACCCATGCGCAATGTCAACGCGTTGAATCGAAAGCCGGACCGCAGCAGCTCGAACGACAGCCGCCCCCAGTTCGTCGATGACTGGGTGATGTGGGCGGCCGCCTGCCGCACTGTCCATCCCGGACACAAGGACGGCGTCTCCCACTGCTCGGGCGTCAGGGTGTCCAGAAAAGCGGCGAGGTCGGCACGTTGCTCGTCGATATGCGCCCGTACCGCTGACCGTCGCGTTTCCACAACAGCCCGCCCGGCGGTGTTGTGCCGTACGAGACCAGCTCCCGTTTGAGGATCTTGTTGGTCGCCGTCGACGGCAGGTCGTCGGCGATCCAGACGTAGCGCGGCCAGGCCTTCGGCGACAGGTCAGGCTGGCCGCCGAGAAACTCCGCGAATGCCTCTGGTGTCAGCGTCGCGCCGTCGCGCAGCACCACGGCCGCCATCACCTGGTCGCCGACGGACTCATCGGGAACCGGGTACACCGCAACGCGGCTGACCTCGGGAAGCCGAATCAGGATTCGCTCGATCGGTGCGGCGGCGAGGTTTTCGCCGTCGACCCGCATCCAGTCGGCCGTGCGGCCCGCGAAGTAGATCCAGCCGTCGGCGTCGCGGTAGGCCAGATCCCCCGACCAGTACATGCCGTGGCGCAACCGGTGATCCGTTGCTCCCTCGTCCTTGTAGTAGCCGCGAAACAGCCCACCACCGGACGTGTTGACCAACTCACCGACGGCCGCCTCGCGGTTGACAAGATCGCCACTGTCGTCGAAAGCCGCAACCTCGCACTCCTGCACCGTCTCAGGGTCATAGATGGCGACCCCCGGAAAACCCTTCCCGAGCGAGCCCTCCGGGCAGCCGTCCTCGCGCGTGATGATGACGGCGTTCTCGGTCGACCCGAACCCGTCCCAGACGGTGCAGTCGAAGCGCCGCGCGAACTCGGCGATATCCCGGTCGCTGGCCTCGTTGCCGAACGCGACGCGCAGCGGGTTGTCGTGATCGTCGGGCTTTTCCGGGGTGGACAGGATGTAAGCGAGCGGCTTTCCGACGTAGTTCATGAACGTGACGCCGTAACGGCGGATGTCGTCGAGGAAGCGGGAGACGGTGAACACCGCGGGCACGATCGCCGCACCGGTAACCATCGCAACGCCCCAGCCCGCGTAGATGGAGTTGGAGTGGAACAATGGCATCGATACATAGCAGACATCGGACGTGCTGACCGAATACCGTTGCGCCAGAGAGGTTCCCGCGAAGATCGGCATCATGTGCTGGACTTGGACCGCCTTCGGGTCTCCACTGGTTCCCGAGGTGAAGATCATCACGAAGGTGTCGTCGGGACCCACCTCGCGATGCGGCGTCAGGTCGCGCGGTTCGGCGGTGAGCGAGGCCCACTCGTCGCCGGAGGTGTCCAGCACCCGGACACCCGGCAGGTCGAGACCGACGAGCAGATCGCGGTGCCCGGCGTCGGTGATCAGTATCTGGCAGTCGACGAGGGCGATGTCGCGCGCCAGCCCTTCGCCGCGTCGGGTGTTGTTGATGCAGCACAGCACATAGCCACCGAGGGCCGCGGCCGCCATCGCGGTCAACATGTCGGGGCCGTTGGCGAGCAGCACGCCGACGTGTAGTTGCCGGTCGGGATCGGCGATACCGATGATCGCGGCGGCCTGGGCGCGTGCCTCTGCGACATGTTCACGCCACGTCCAGGTGCGGTCGCCGTACTTGATCGCGATGGTGTCCTGCTCGGAACGCTCACGCAGCAACTGCTGCAGGGTGTCCGCCATGACTCACCTCGGTCCGTGCATCAGGTAAACAGATTCGCGGATCTGTCTACCACCCGCGGCCTGGTCGGTAGTATCCGCCTGCCAGTTGGCAGCAGCTCTGGTCGTGCGCGAACGGGCGACGCGATGACGAGAGGAGGACCCGGTGACGGGCAGCACGGCCGCCAAGGGCGTCCGCGATCGGTTGATCGATGCGGCCGAAGTATGCCTGCGCGCCAAGGGAATTCGGGCTACGACGGTCTCCGAGGTTGCTGAGGCTGCGCTGGTGTCGCGCGGCTGGCTCTATCGGCATTTTCCGGACAAGGCGTCATTGGTCGGAGCGGCGATCGTCCGGCTCAACGAGGCGTGGTGGTCCGAAGTGCACGCGATGCTCGAGCCTTTGCCCGGCCTCGACGAGCAGATCGCCAAGGGAGTGGTCAATGCCCGCACCGCCTACGACGACCCCGGCTCGCTGTTGATGCGGCTGCGGATGGACGAACCCGAGGAGTTCGCCGCGTGCGCAGGCGCCGGCGTGCAGGGTCTGGTGCCGGACCTCGCCGCGTTCTGGCGCCGATATGTCGCCGCAGCGGTCGGCAGCGGCGGGATCCACCCCGATACCCACGTCGACGAAGCGTCGGAATGGGTGGCCCGCGTGGTCATCTCGCTGGTCACCGTTCCCGGCGACACGCTGGACCCGAGCAATCCGGACCAGGTGCGCGCGCATGTACGGCGCTATGTGATGCCGGGCCTGAAGGCCGACCCGGCGCAGACGGAATAGGCGCCTGCGCGTGCTGGGGACTAGTCGTTGTCCATCGAGCCCGGTGTGGTCTTGGAGACCTGCACCAGGAACTCGTAGTTGGTCTTCGTCTTACGCAGCTGGCTCATCAACAGGTCGATGGCCTGATGGGAATCCAGCCCGGACAGCACACGGCGCAGCTTGTGCACGACGGCGAACTCATCGGTCGAGAGCAGCAGCTCGTCCTTGCGCGTGCCCGACGGGTTGACGTCGACCGCCGGGAACACCCGACGCTCAGAGATCTTGCGGTCGAGCTTGAGCTCGGCGTTACCCGTGCCCTTGAACTCTTCGAAGATCACCGTGTCGCCGGTGGACCCGGTCTCGACCATCGCGGTCGCGATGATCGTCAGCGAGCCGCCATGTTCGATGTTGCGTGCCGCGCCGAGGAACCGCTTCGGCGGATACAGCGCGGTGGAGTCGACACCACCGGACAGGATGCGACCCGAAGCAGGCGACGCGTTGTTGTACGCGCGGCCGAGCCGGGTGATCGAGTCGAGCAGCACGATGACGTCCTTGCCCTGTTCGACGAGGCGCTTGGCCCGCTCGATGGCCAATTCGGCGGCCTGGGTGTGATCCGACGGCGGCCGGTCGAAGGTGGAGGCGATGACCTCACCCTTCACCGAGCGCTGCATGTCGGTGACCTCCTCGGGTCGCTCGTCGACGAGGACGACCATGAGGTGGCATTCCGGGTTGTTCTGGGTGACGCCGTTCGCGATGTCCTGAAGGATCGTGGTCTTGCCAGCCTTGGGCGGCGAGACGATCAGCGCACGCTGGCCTTTGCCGATCGGCATGATCAGGTCGATGACGCGCGTGGTCAGGCGGTCTGGAGTGGTCTCCAGACGCAACCGCTGGTTGGGATACAGCGGGGTCAGCTTGGTGAAGTCGGGACGGTTCCTGGCGTCCTCGACCGGGCCGCCGTTGACGGTGTCCAACCGGACCAGCGGGTTGAACTTCTGCCGCTGATTGGGCTGTTCGCCGTCCTTGGGAACACGGACCGCGCCGGTGATGGCGTCGCCGCGGCGTAGGCCATTCTTGCGAACCATGTTCATCGACACGTAGACGTCGTTCGGTCCCGCGAGGTAGCCCGAGGTGCGGACGAACGCGTAGTTGTCGAGCACGTCGAGGATCCCCGCGACGGGCTGGACGACATCGTCGTCGCGAAGCTCGGTCTCGCCGCCACCGCCGCCGTCACCGCCACCTTGGCGGTCGCCGCGGCGCCTGCGGTCACGGAAACGCCTGCCGCGACGTCCGCCGCGATCGTCATCGTCGTTGTTGTTGTTCGCGTTGTTGTTGGTGTTGTTGTTGTTGCGATTCTGCTGGTTGCCCTGCTGATCGCCGCCCTGCTGGTCACCGCCGTCCTGCTTGCTGTCCGGCTTGGTGTCCTGCTGATTCTTGTTCCTGTTGGCGCTCTTCTCCGAGTCGGCGCCGTCCTTGGCGTTCTGGCCGCCATCCTGCTTGTTCTTTTCACCGGCAGTGCCTGAGTCACGGGAGGCGGCTCGCCGCTCACGACGCTGCGCAGGCTGTTGCCCGCCCGCATCGGCCTGCGCGCCGCGCGTCGGTTGCGCCGTCTGCGGGCGCTGAACCGCCGTCGTTGCGGGCGGTGTCGGCCTTCGGGGCCTCGGTGGAGTTGTTCACCGACTCCCCGCGGCTCTCACGGATCGCGGCGATGAGTTCGCCCTTGCGCATCCCGGAGGCACCCTTGACGCCGACCGAGTTGGCCAGTGCCCGCAGTTCGGGCAGCACCATGCTCGACAACGACCCCTTCGAGGCATCAGTCGTGACGTCGGCCTTGCGGGCCGGTTCGGCATCCGCCTTGGGTGCCGGGTCGGAATCAGCCTTGGCGGCCGCATTCGGTTCCGGTGCCGGCTGATGTGTCACGTCAGGCTTCTCAGGAGATGAGAATTCTGTGTTCACGGTGTTGGGCAGTTCAGCCTGTTCGGCGCTGCCGCCGGCCGTGACAAGGTCCGTTTCAGTCAACGGATTTCCTTTCTTTCCCTCGGTGATCACGTCACGAGGGTTTCGTTGCACTCAGCCAAATGGCTGACTGCGAAGCTGCCACCGTCGCACCTGCAACGGTGATTGCCGGGATCCGCGGCGGTAAGGCTAACCGTCATCCACGAGAAGAATTGGTGTGTCCTGGTGTCGGCGCAGGCGAAAACCATGCGATTGCTGGACGAAAGCGAGAATAACCCGCATCGGTGCAGGAAGCAAGAAACTCGCTGATTCGTGTGTGACAGCTGTCAACTCCGTACGGCCACGCCTGAGGCCCATCGAACGCCGTCGCCGACGGACATCTCACTGACGGTGAATCCATTCGCGGCGCCGAATTCGAGGACCTCTGCGGGAAGTTCCGACTGAGTGCTCAGACCGATAACCGCAGGTCCAGCCCCTGATAGCACCGCTGCAACTCCACAACGCCGCATCAGCAGCAGATATTCCGCGGAAGCTCGCATGGCCATCGCCCGATGGGGCTGATGCAGCACGTCCTCGGTGGCCTCCATCAGCAGGTCAGGGCGTTCGGTGAGGGCCACGACCAGCAGCGCGGCGCGGCTCACATTGAACCGGGCGTCGACATGGCTGACCGATCGGGGCAACAGCACGCGGGTCTCGGCCGTCAAGGACCGCTGCTCGGGGATGGCGGGAAAAAGGCGGATGTCGGGGTGGATCTGCAGCGGCGGCGGCGCCATAGCGCGGCCCGGTCGCGCCGGTCGACGTCCACGACACCACTCCTCCGCCGAGAACGGCGGCGGCGGCGTTGTCCGGATGGCCCTCGAACTCCGATGCCCGCTGGATCAACTCCGCTTCAGACATCGGTTTCATACCGGCCTGTGCGACAAGGCCATTGACGGCCGCCAGTCCCCCGACCACTGCGGCGGCAGACGAACCAAGCCCCCGTGACTGCGGAATGCTGTTGCGGCAGTGCACGTTCAGACCCGCAACGGTGGCGCCAACGGCGCGCAAGCCATGCTGGATGGCCCGCACGACGAGATGTGTCGAGTCCAGTGGTACCTGCCCTGCGCCCTCACCCTCGACTTCGACGTTGAGACCGGACTCGGTTGTCTCGACGACGATTTCGTCGTAAAGGCTCAGCGCGAGGCCGAGGCTGTCGAATCCGGGGCCGAGATTGGCGCTGGAGGCCGCGACGACACTGGTCGCCGTCAATCCGGCAGGCAGAGTTTGGCTCACCGGATCCCCGTCAGGCCAGTCCGAGCTCTGCGACGACGACGCCTGCGTCGACCGGAACCGGTGTGACCGTCGGCATGTCCTTGAGCGCGGTGTCGGGGTCTTTGAGGCCGTTACCGGTCACGGTGCACACCACGGTGGAACCCCTGGCCACCCAGCCGTCCTCGACGGACTTGAGCAGGCCGGCGATGCTGGCCGCCGACGCCGGCTCAACGAATACTCCCTCGCTTGCGGCGACCAGGCGATAGGCAGCCAGAATCTCGTCGTCGGTCGCGGCAATGAAGCGGCCGCCGGACTGCTGTTGGGCCTCGACGGCCGAGGTCCAGGAGGCGGGTGCGCCGATCCGGATCGCGGTGGCGATGGTTTCGGGCGACTTGACGGGCTCGCCGAGAACCAGGGGTGCTGCGCCCGCTGCCTGCGTGCCGAGCATTCGTGGCAGCCGGTCAGACAGCCCGTCCCGGTGGTATTCGGTGTAGCCCTTCCAGTACGCGGTGATGTTGCCTGCGTTGCCGACCGGCAAGGAGTGCACATCGGGTGCTGCGCCGAGAACGTCGACGATCTCGAACGCCGCGGTCTTCTGCCCCTCGATGCGGTACGGGTTCACGGAGTTCACCAGCGCGACCGTCGGGTAGTCGGTCGCGAGTTTGCGCGCGAGCTCGAGGCAGTCGTCGAAGTTGCCGTCGATCTGCAGGATCTTCGCGCCGTGCATAACCGCCTGGGCGAGCTTGCCCATCGCGATCTTGCCCTGCGGGATCAGCACCGCGCAGGTGATGCCGGCACGCGCGGCGTAAGCCGACGCCGACGCCGACGTGTTACCGGTTGACGCGCACAACACGACCTGCTGGCCACGGGCCACCGACTCGGTGACCGCCACCGTCATGCCGCGGTCCTTGAACGAGCCCGTCGGGTTGAGGCCCTCGACCTTCAGATGCACTGTGCAGCCGGTCTGTTCGGACAGTCGCTTGGCGTGGATCAGCGGCGTACCGCCCTCCAGAAGAGTGATCGGGTTCCAGGTGTCCTCGACCGGCAGTCGGTCGCGGTAGGCGGCGATCAGGCCGGGCCACGGCTTGTGCACCGGCTCGGCGCGGGTGTCGCTCATTCGCTGGTTCCCTCGAGCCGCAGCACGCTGGCCACTTCCTGCACGACGTCGAGATCGGCGAGCGCGGCGACGGTGTCCGACAGCGCCGCGTCGGTGGCCTCGTGGGTCACCACCACGATCCGGGCTCCGCAACGCTGGCCACCTTCGTCGACGACGCCCTCCTGGCGCACCTCGGCGATGCTGACCTCGCGTTTGCCGAATTCGGCTGCGACGGCGGACAGTACGCCCGGCCGGTCGGCGACGTTCATGCTGACGTAATAGCGAGTGGGGATGAAGCCGATCGGCGAGATGGGGAGCTTGGCGTATTTCGACTCACGGGGCCCACGCCCGCCCTGCACCCGGTTGCGCGCGGCCATCACGAGATCTCCCATCACAGCCGACGCCGTCGGCGCTCCCCCGGCACCCTGCCCGTAGAACATCAGCCGGCCGGCCGCCTCGGCCTCCACCACAACGGCGTTGAAGGCTCCGTTGACCGAGGCGAGAGGATGCGTCAGCGGCACCAGCGCCGGATACACTCGCGCCGAGATACGTTGCTGTCCTTCGTCGTTGGTGAGACGCTCGCAGATGGACAGGAGCTTGATCGTGCAGCCCAGTGCCCGCGCGGTGGCGAAGTCGGCGGGGGTCACCTTGGTGATGCCTTCGCGGTAGACGTCGTCCGCGGTTACCCGCGTATGGAAGGCGATGGACGCCAGGATGGCGGCCTTGGCCGCCGCGTCGTATCCCTCGACATCGGCGGTCGGGTCAGCCTCGGCGTAGCCGAGCGCGCTCGCGTCGGCCAGTGCCGCCGAGTACTCGGCACCCGTGCTGTCCATCTCCGAAAGGATGTAGTTGGTGGTGCCGTTGACGATTCCGGCGACCCGCAGAACCGTGTCGCCCGCGAGGGACTGCGTGAGCGGGCGAATGACGGGGATGGCACCGGCGACCGCGGCCTCGAAGTAGAGGTCGACGTGGGCGTGCTCGGCGGCCTGCGCCAGCTCGCCGGTGGACTGCGCCATCAACGCCTTGTTGGCGGTCACGACGGACTTGCCCTTCTCGAGGGCGGACAGGATCGCCTTGCGCGCGGGTTCGACGGGACCCATCACCTCGACGACGACGTCGACGTCGTCGCGGGACACCAATTCCTCGATGTCGTTGGTGAGGAGGTCGACTGGCACGCCACGGTCGTCGGCCACCCGTCGCACCCCGACGCCGCGAAGCACAAGCGGTGCACCGATGCGAGCGGTCAGATCCTCGGCGCTCTCCTCGATGATGCGGACGACCTGACTGCCCACATTCCCAAGGCCCAATACGGCTACGCCGACAGGTTTTTGGTTCATCAACTACCTCACTTCCAGACTGAGCAGATCGTCGACCGTCTCCCGGCGCAGGATCAGGCGGGCCCGCCCGTCGCGCACAGCCACCACCGGGGGGCGGCCGATCAGGTTGTAACGACTCGACATGGAATAGCAGTACGCACCGGTGGCCGCGACGCCCAGCAGATCGCCGGGTGAGACGTCGTCGGCGACCCACGCGTCACGCACGACGATATCGCCGCTTTCACAATGCTTTCCGACAACACGGCCCAGCGTGGGCGCCGCGTCGCTGGTTCGGGAAATCAGGCGCACGTCGTATTCGGCACCATAGAGCGATGTCCTGATGTTGTCGCTCATGCCGCCGTCGACGCTGACGTAGCGGCGGTGCGCGGACGGGCCCACGGCCACATCCTTGACGGTGCCGACCCGGTACAGGGTGATGGTGCCTGGACCCGCAATGGCCCGCCCCGGCTCGACCACCAGCCGCGGCGTGGGCAGGCCGACCGCCGCCGACTCGTTGTGCACGATCGCCCCGAGCTTGGCCGCGAGGTCTTCGACCGGGGGCGGATCATCCTGGGGCACATACGAGATACCCAGTCCCCCGCCGAGGTCGACCGTCGAGATCTGCGCGGTCTTGTCGACACCGAATTCGGCGACGACGTCGCGCAGCAGGCCGATCACCCGGTGAGCGGCGATCTCGAAGCCCGCGACGTCGAAGATCTGCGAACCGATGTGGCTGTGCAGTCCGACCAGTCGGAGGTGATCGGTCTCGAACACACGGCGTACGGCGGCCATCGCGGCGCCACTGGCCAACGACAATCCGAACTTCTGGTCCTCGTGAGCGGTCGAGATGAACTCGTGTGTATGCGCCTCGACGCCCACGGTGACGCGTACCAGTACGTCCTGCACGACCCCTGCAGCGGCGGCGATGTCCTCGAGCCGCTCGATCTCGGTCATCGAATCCAGCACGACGTGGCCGACACCGGCCTTGACCGCCGCCGACAGCTCGTCGACGGATTTGTTGTTGCCGTGCAGCGCGATGCGCTCCGCAGGAAAGTCTGCGTGCAACGCGACGGCGAGTTCGCCGCCACTGGCCACGTCGAGCGAGAGTCCTTCCTCGTTCACCCAGCGGGCGACTTCGGTGCACAGGAACGCCTTGGCCGCGTAGCGGACGTTCTCGCCCCCGCCGAACGCAGCGGCGATCTCGCGGCAGCGCGACCGGAAGTCGTCCTCGTCGATGACGAAGACGGGCGTGCCGAACTCGTCGGCGATGTCGGTCACCTTCACCCCGGCGATGGACGCGACACCGTCATCGCCGCGAACGGTGTTGCGCGGCCAGACGTTCGGCGCGAGCATCAGCAGCTGATCGGATGACTGTGGACGCAGCGGGGTGCCTGCGTGGTGAATTTCCTCGGCGTGCCGAGGTCCGGCGGGATGGGCCATTACATCCGCTCCGGTGCGGTGACGCCGAGAATCCCGAGCCCGTTCTCGATGACCTGGCGGGTGGCCTGGCACAGCGCCAGCCGCGCGCTGTTCAGATCGCTGGGCTCCTCGTCGCCCTGCGGCAGCACCCGGCAGGAGTCGTAGAACCGGTGGTAGTCGCCGGCCAGGTCTTCCAGGTAACGCGAGACCCGGTGCGGCTCACGCAGCGCGGCAGCGGTTTCCAGCACACGCGGGAACTCGCCGATGTTGCGAATCAGCGTGCCCTCCTTCTCGTGCGTGAGCAGCTCGAGGTGCGAGGTGTCCGCGATGAGGCCGAGTTCGGCGGCATTACGCGCCAGCGCGGAGAGCCGGGCGTGCGCGTATTGCACGTAGTACACCGGGTTTTCGCTGGATGCCGATGACCACAACGCCAGATCGATGTCGATGGGCGAATCAACCGATGACCGGATCAGTGAATACCTGGCGGCGTCGACGCCGATGGCCTCGACGAGATCGTCGAGTGTGATGACCGTGCCCGCCCGCTTGCTCATCCGGACCGGCTGGCCGTCACGGACCAGGTTGACCATCTGGCCGATCAGCACCTCGACCGTGGCGGGGTCTTCGCCGAGAGACGACGCGATCGCCTTCAGACGCGCGATGTAACCGTGGTGGTCGGCACCGAGCATGTAGATGCACAGGTCGAATCCGCGCGCCCGCTTGTCGAGGTAATAGGCGATGTCGGCGGCGACATAGGCCGGGTTGCCGTCACTCTTGATGACGACGCGGTCCTTGTCGTCACCGAAATCGGTGGTGCGCAACCACGTTGCGCCGTCCTTCTCATAGATCTTGCCGACGTCACGCAGCCGGGCGATGGCCTGGTCGACGCGGCCGCTGGTGTGCATCGAGTCTTCGTGGGTGTAGACGTCGAAGTCGGTGCCGAAGTCGTGCAGCGACTGCTTGATGTGGGTGAACATCAGGTCAACGCCGATCGACCGGAACGTCTCGCGCATCTGCTCGTCGGGCAGGCTCAGCGCGTCGGGCTCTTTGGCGAGCACCTGGTCTGCGATGTCTGCGATGTAGTCGCCGGCATAACCGTCGTCGGGTGTGGGTTCGCCCTTCGCCGCGGCGATCAACGAGTTGGTGAACCGGTCGATCTGGGCGCCGTGGTCGTTGAAGTAGTACTCCCGAACGACCTGCGCGCCCTGCGTGGACAGCAGCCGCCCGAGCGCGTCCCCGACGGCCGACCAGCGGGTGCCGCCGATGTGGATCGGACCGGTCGGGTTGGCGGAGACGAACTCGAGGTTGATGTTCGTGCCGCCCAGCGCGTCGGAATGACCGTAGGTCGTACCCGCGGCGATGACGTTGTTGACGATGACGCCCTGGGCGTTCGCATCGAGCCGAAGGTTGACGAAGCCGGGTCCGGCCACCTCGGCCGAGGCGATGCCGTCGGCGGCGGTGAGCGCCGTCGCCAGCCATCCGGCCAGCTCACGCGGGTTTACGCCGACCTTTTTGGCGAGCTGCAAGGCGAGATTGGTCGCGTAATCGCCATGCTCGGGATTTCGCGGCCGCTCGACGGTGACCGTCGCAGGCAGCGCCGACGCATCGAGGTCATGCTCGGCCAGCACCGCGGCGGCGATGGTCTTGAGCAGCTCGGCCAGGTCGGCGGGGGTCACGAGGGTCCATCCTATGGTCTCGGGTGGTCAGGCCCCGAATCGTTAAACGCAGACGTCGATGCGCTAATCTGTGCACGCCCATTGGCGCGGTATCTCGGTTCGCGCCCCCGTAGCTCAGGGGATAGAGCGTCTGCCTCCGGAGCAGAAGGCCGCAGGTTCGAATCCTGCCGGGGGCACCACCTGGCAGCCGACGAATTGGATCGGCTCACTGGAACCGCACCGCCGCTCTGAGCGTCCTATCTATCGTTCAGCCCGCCACTGCTCCCCGGTGGCGGGCCGATTGCGTTTCTGCAGGCGGGGAACATAGGCGAAGCGCAAAGATCGACCAAGCGTCGAGTTCTGAACCTAGCTACCTCGAATTCACCAAAGACGTGTGAATTCCTGAGCGTTTGCGCTACCGTCAAAAAGCAGTTTGACGGCTAAACAAGGCTCATCCCGAGGTCAACGTGGAGGTCTGTGATGAATCGGCTCGCAAATGTTAAGACGGTCGCGTGTGTGACAGCGATGGCGGCAGGGCTAACCATTGTCGGTTGGACTATCGGCTCGTCCTCCGCCCAGGCAGAGCCGCACCGCGACCACCTGCGTCCCGGCGTCACGCAGGATTCTGGGAATCCCGATGCTCGCAATCCCGACAATGAGAGCACCCCGCGAGGGAACAGAGAGAACTTCTCGATAGGGAACTTCCCAAGAGGGAACTTCCCAAGAGGGAACCCCGATGGTGGAAACCCCAACAGTGAGGGTCCGCCGAGAGGGAACCCCATCGCCAACGAATTCAAAGGCGTCATCTTCTTGAAGAACGGCGTTCCCATTGGATCGATCTTGGCCGGGCAGGAGAACGTGGGCGGCGTCATCCCGCTCATAGTCCAGTGTCGCCCGCATCCGGGAAATACCACCTTCAGCGATGGATATACCTTCGTCCACTGCTCATAGCCTGGTTCATTTATCGGGCGGTCGACGCGAACGGATCGGATTCGGCTAGGACAGGCGCAGGCGTCAGCGCTTGCGCTACGCCCTGCTCCCGGTCAGATCGCTTCGTCAGTTCGCGCTGACCGCGTCGGCGAATACGTCCTGCCGTGATGTCCGCAAAATCGAGCGATTACCCCGCGGCCCTTGAGAAGAGAGGATGCTGGAGGCCAAGGCAGGGCACGGAACGGAGGACCTCATGTGGCTCGACGCAAAGCCCCTCGCTCTGCTCGCATTGGGAATTGGAGCCGCAGCTTCTATCGCCGCGTCGCCCATCGCCGTAGCGTCTCCGTATCCACGAAACACCCAGGAGGGGGCCGCGGGGGTCATCGCCGACCTAGAGGCGCAGGGCTACAACGTGGTGATCAACTGGCTCACGGGTTATGACACCAAACCGCTGACTCGTTGCCGGGTCACTCAAATCAACAACCCGGGTAACTTCGCGCCCAGCCCCGATACGTTCGTCACCGTCTACGTCGACGTCCAGTGCCCGAACAACGATGACGAAGGGTTTATCGGCGGGATTGGTGTCGGAGTCGGCTGACCCGGGCCCACCACCGCTGTCCGCACCGGCAGGATCCGCGCGTTCGCGCTTTCTGCTGCCACTTCCGGATACGCCTTCTGCCCGACCACCGTCGGCGTGGGTTAACGGATTGCGACCAACAGCTTTCCATCAGCTTACGAACAGGTTTCCGAACAGTGCATTGGGTTGGGACGGTGACATTTTCGACGCTTGGGAGGGCTCTCGTTGATAGCATTTCCGCGCAGGTAACGCTATCTGTAGATCTCAATCCACGGCACAACCTAGGAGCAGCGCGATGTTGATGATGCGGGATCACTGCGTTGAGGATTACACGGCGCTGGACCACATGGACGCCACCCATGTCGGCGATCTGAGCGATGACGATCGCGCCTGCCTGGCCGAGCTGGGCGACTATCTCGTCACCACCGGTGCCTGGCAGCGTTTCGGAATCTGGTTGCTGCACAGACACTTCGAGTCAGAGCCGGGTGAAGTGTTTGTCGAACAGGCTGTGCACTCGCGTCGGATGACCCGCACGTCACCAATGCTGCGTTCGGACGCGCTGAAGACCACCGCGATCCGGTTCGACAATGCGGCAGACGGTGTCAGTGTCGTCGGCATGGAGTTCGCCGAGCCGGACGACTTCGGTGACACCGCACCCCTCAGTGACGACGACGAAGCGGTGCTGGCCGGACTCGCCCAGCAGTTGCAGGCTCACGACAAGCTTGACCGGTTTGGGGTTCGGCTGATTCGCAATCCGCTGGGACTCTCGGAAGACGAGATGCTTCACGAGACGTGCGACAGCGCCAACCGGACATTGCAATGCACAGTGGGACAGCGAAGCGAGATGCTCGCCGACGCAAAGGTCATCCAGACTGCCTGGAAATGGCGCATGGTTGACGGCGGCATCGGCGGCGTCGTGATGCAGGACTGCACCGCCGGGTGTGTACGTGTTGGCGAGGGGCACGACATCGAACACACGGCGTCGGGCACCGACGACGACGACAACCCCACACCGGGCTCGCCGAACGTTCCCTTCTGACCGGAGACCGCTTTGGGGGGCGCATTCTTCGGCGCGAGCCCATCTCTGCCGGTGTTCACGTGAAACCGGGATGCACGGGTGAAAACCGCTGCTACCGTTCGCTGACGCCTTGCCCACTGGGAGATACTCGCCGTGCCGCCGCTGCTTCGGGAACTACTTCGCCCCTACCGGCGCACCCTCGCGGTGATCGCCGCCGCCACCGTGGTGACGATGACGATGAGCCTGGCGGCGCCCTGGCCACTCAAGGTGATTCTGGACAACGTCGTCGCAGATGATCGGCCGCCGGCATGGATCGCCTGGCTTCTGCCGATGGTGGGTGGTACCACCAAGGCTCACATCGCCGCGGCGGCCGGCATCGCCACTGTCGTGATCGCCCTCATCAGCGGCGCCGCCTTCTATGTCGCCAGCTATTCGACCGAGAAGCTCGGGCAGTCCATCGGAAACGATCTGCGCGTGCGGCTGTATCACCACTTGCAGGAGTTGTCGCTCGCGTACTACGACAAAAACCGGGTCGGCACCATCCTCAGCACACTGACTACCGACGTCCAGACGATCCAGAGCTTCTTGTCGACCTCGACCCTGAACATCGCGACCGACGCCCTGACGCTTGTCGCGATGATCGCCGTGATGTTCATTCTCCGTTGGGATTTCGCTCTCATCGCGGTCGCCGTCACCCCGCTGTTGATCCTCTTTTTGGTGCGGGTCAACAAGGCCATCAAAACGGCCGTCTCGGAGGTGCGCACCCGGCAGTCCGACATGCTCGCGACGCTGCAGGAGGGTCTGCAGTCGATCGAGGTGGTCCAGGCCTACTCCCGCGAGGACTTAGAAGAACGTCAGGTGCGGCAAGTGAGCATGGACACCGTGACGGCGTGGCTCAGGACCCGGCGGCTGTCGGCAATGCTGTCACCGGCGGTCAGCCTGATCATCGCGGTGTGCACGGGACTGGTCATCTGGCGGGGCGCCCTGCTGATCGTGGCGGGGACGATGACCGCGGGTGCACTGACCGTCTTCCTCTCCTACCTCGCCCGGTTCTTCCAGCCGGTGCGCGCACTTTCGCAGATGACAAACACGCTCGCCCAGGTCTCGGTCGGGTTTCAGCGCGTCACCGCGGTGTGTGACGCCGACATCGTGATCCCGGAACTGCCGACTTCTGTGGAGCCGCCGCCGTTCAAGGGTGAGATTCGTTTCGAGCACGTCTCTTTCGGATACGAGCCAGAGGTTCCAGTGCTCCAGGACATCTCGTTCACGATCGAACCGGGCCGGACGGTCGGTATCGTCGGGCCCACCGGCGGAGGCAAATCCAGCCTCGTCAGCCTGATCCCGCGCTTCCGGAACCCCGCCGGCGGCCGGATCACGATCGACGGCGTGGATATCGCCGAGTACACACTTCACGGACTGCGCACCCAGATCGGCTTCGTGCTGCAGAACACGGTGCTCCTGCGAGGCACCATCCGAGACAACATCGCCTTCGGTCGGCCA
Source organism: uncultured Actinomycetota bacterium (assembly GCA_963758825.1). Classification (GTDB taxonomy): domain Bacteria; phylum Actinomycetota; class Actinomycetes; order Mycobacteriales; family Mycobacteriaceae; genus Mycobacterium. The sequence continues at coordinate 37,517 of CAVWWV010000005.1, forward strand.
GACGCGACCGACGACGACATCGTTGCGGCGGCCAAACTCGCCAATGCCGACGAGTTCATCAGCCGCATGCGCGACGGCTACAAGAGCTTGGTCGGCGACCGCGGCTCGACACTCTCCGGGGGACAGCGCCAACGGATCGGAATTGCTCGAGCGATTATCCGCGACAACCCCATCCTCATCCTCGACGAGCCGACGGCGGCACTGGACGCTGAATCCGAGCACTTGGTGGTCGAGGCGCTCGATCGACTGATGGCTGGCCGAACCGTCATCGCAATCGCGCACCGTCTGAGCACATTGCGCAACGCACATCAAATCATCGTCATCAAAGACGGCGCAGTGGTCGAAAACGGCACTCAGGAAGAGCTTCTCGCACTTGATGGTGTGTATGCCGAACTTCACCGCCTGCAATTCGACCAGCCGGCCTGAAATGGTACGCCGGGACCACTCGACCCGGATTGTCGGTCGACACTCCCGCCACTCGAAATCTTCATATGACGGCGCGGATGAGTTTGAGAATTGGTCGATGTTCGATCAATCCAGCAGCGCGGGCAGTGGAACGTGCATCAAACCGCAAGCGGCGCGCAGCATTTCGGCCTCCGCCGCTGTGACAGTGCCGTCGTGAACCACCGACTCCACCATCGCCTCGACGAGCTCCTGCTTGGCCTTGGGCTCCAGCGCGTCCAGTGCGGCCCAGCCGCTGTCGAGTGTCTGCTGCCAGCTGAGGCGGCGCGGGCTGTCTGGCGTGGCCGCATCGCCGTAGAGGCGTCGCAGCGCACCATGGAACGCACGCGCTGAGGTGTCGGGGTCGCCCCCGCTCGCGACCGCAAGCGTGGCGAGCAGCGTCGTCACCACCGGTCGCACGTTTTGCAGCGAGCCGTTGCCCACCTTGCTGCGACGGGACGGGTCGGCCACGTCCAGCAGGTAGTTCCAGACCAGCCGGGTCAGGCAGTACTCGAACATCGTCACCGTCCCGTCGGCGACGGCGAGATCGTTCAGCGCTGCGACCAACGCATCCTGGTCTCGGCGGGAATGCGCCGCCAACTGCGGCAGGGCAAGACCGACGAACGGCATGCGCAACTCTTGGGGCAGCTTCGCCATCTGCGCGGCAAGAGCGCGGCACGTCTCGCGCCTGCGCCGGCCCCATCCGCGCAACAACCGAGGCGAGTTGGCGGGCTTGCAGCGCCTCGCCTGGCGGCGCCAACAGCAAGGCGATCACCGCCGCGGGCGCCGTCGTCGGCTGGGTGGCCAGCTGTCGGATGTCGTCGGGCAGCCGCGCATGCAGGGCGGCACCGTATTTCAGATCGGCCGGGGTGAACGTGCCTGCGCGGGCGACGACTTGCTCGGCGGTGATCGCATGTCGGTCCGTCGCGAGACCGGCTCCGCGGCGCGGGGGCTGGACGGCCCAATGCTGTTCCGGCGGGCGCGAATCCGGCGACGACGTCCTCTGCCAACCCGTCGGGCGGCTGCTGGGCGTAACGCTGTTGCAGTCCGGCGATCTCGGCCGGGTCGAAGTTGGGGTTGAGCGCCTTGATCCGATCGGTCAGCTGCGGGTGCGTCGCGAACAGCGAGGCGAACGACCGTCGGGCGCCCTCCCCGAACAGCATGTGGCTGACCTCGGCGGCATTTCGCGCGTTGCGCAGCCGCGAGCCGGTCGGTATGCCGCCGATCTTCTTCAGTGCGCCCTCGAGACCATCGGTCTGCCGGGTGAATTGCACCGCGGAGGCGTCCGCCAGCCACTCTCGCTGTCGCGACACCGCCGCCTTGATCAGATTCGCGAAGAACACACCGACGAATCCGAGCACCATCAAAGCGAACGCGAACGCCACGATCGGCAGAGCACCCTTGCTGTCGCTGCCGCGGCCACCGAACTGCAAGGTGCGCAACCCGATCATGCCGATCAACAGGATTCCGGCGAGCAGACCGATGAGCCGGATGTTCAGCCGCATATCGCCATTGAGGATGTGGCTGAACTCATGCCCGATCACGCCCTGCAACTCGTCGCGGTTCAGTTGGGCCAGCGCTCCGCCGGTGACCGCGATGGCAGCATCGGCCGGCGAGAACCCGGCCGCAAATGCGTTGATGCCGGGCTCGCGCGGCATCATGAACAATCTCGGCGCCGGGACGCCGGAAGCCAGCGCCATCTCCTCGACGATGTTGACGAATCTGCGCAGCTGCGGATCGGTTGTCGTCGGGTCTACGGGCACCGCACCGACCGCTGCGGCAATCGCCGCCCCGCCCTGCCGGAGCGAAATCGTCTTGAAGAGCATGCCGCCTGCGATGACGAACAGCGTGACCGCCGTGACGACGACGACCACGGCGAGAATCGCCGAGGGCCGACCTCTCTGCGACCCATGTAGACGCATCGCGATCACGGCGGCGGCGTCGATGGCCGCAACCAACGCGACGACGGCGGCCGCGAAGAGGAAGACCAGCTTGAGCGTGGTGCCCTTGGCCGCCCGCTGGTGGTCGAAGAAGTTCATCACCGCCGGTGGGTCAGAACTGGACCTTCGGGGCGTCCCGCATCTCGGGGTGCTCCGGCGGGATCTCCAGAAGCGCCGCAGGGGCGAAGTTGAACATGCCCGCATAGACGCTGCCCGGGAACGTCTCTCGCTTGTTGTTGTAGTTCATCACCGAGTCGTTGTACGCCTGCCGAGCGAACGCGACCTTGTTCTCCGTGGAGGTCAGCTCCTCGGACAACTGCATCATGTTCTGGTTCGCCTTGAGGTCCGGGTACTGCTCGACGACCACGTTGAGCCTGCTCAACGCGCCGTCCAGCGCCTGCTGTCCGGCCGCCAGCTGCTGCATCGCCGCCGGGTCGCCGGGATTGGCCTGCGCAGCCGCCAGACCGTTCATCGCGGCGCCGCGCGCCGCAACCACGGCCTCCAGAGTCTGGCGCTCGTGCGCCATGTACGCCTTGGCGGTCTCGATCAGGTTGGGAATCAGGTCGAATCGGCGCCGCAGCTGAACATCGATCTGCGCGAAGGCGTTCTTGTAGGCGTTGCGCGCGCGGACCAGGCCGTTGTAGCCGGCGATCACGAAGATGGCGAGAAGCACGAGTACGACGACGACGATGATGCCGATGACGAGCCCCACGGGGCATACCTCCAAGAGTCGGGACCTGCAAATTTATGCGGATTGCCGAAGCTTAGCCGTTAACCTCGTACGATGCGGTGGTTCTGCCGTGATGTCCGCGCCGGTGTCAGGGGCGCGACGGAAAAGCTCGGCCTGACACCAGAATCACGGCGAGGCCGCAGACCATCAGGGCGGCGCCCGGCCACGCCAAAGACGACAGTCCCGCGGTGTGAAGCAAGCCGGCGCCGATCGCAGCCCCGCCCGCGATTCCGATATTGGCGGTGGAGTTGATCCACGCCCCGGCCAGCTCGGGCGGCATCGCTTGGGCGCGCACTGCGCCTGCTTGGTAGATCGACGGCACACCGCCGAAGGCTGCGCTCCATATCGCGGTCGCGATAATCACCGCCCCGAGCGTGGGCCATGTGGCACCGAAGGCGACGAGTGCGCAGATCGTCGACACCAGCACAACCACCGCGGTCCGTCGCGGATTTCGGTCGAGACCGCGGCCGGCGTACCACAGGCCCAAGAGCCCACATGCGCCGCATCCGAGCAGAATTGGGCCGACGAACGCCGGGCCGGCGCCACTGGCCAGCAGCAAGGGGGTGACGAATGTGAAGACCGTGAACTGCCCAAGGAACACCAACGTATTCGACGTCGCGACCGCCGCGAGTCGGCGGCGGCCACCGGACCAACGACGGGTCGACGTCGTTTCGTGTGTCCACGCTCGGCAGCAGTCGCACCACGAGGAAAAACGTGAGGGCGGAAAGCCCTGCCAGCGCCGCGAACGGCGCCCTCCACCCCGCTGCGTTGCCCAGCGACGTCAGCAACGGCACACCGAGGATGAGGCCGGCCGAGGCGCCGCTACCGGCGAGCGCAAGTGCGCGACCGACGTGCGCGCCGGACACCAGCCGTGGTGAATATCCGATCACCAGCGAGAAGAACAGCGCATGGGTGATCCCCCGAGGGTCCGTCCGACGCGACGACGGCGAACGACGGTGCCGCGGCCACCAGCGCATGCTCAGCGCGTAGCACGCCAACGTCACCAACAGCAGCGGCTTGCGGGAGAACTGAGACGTGGCGATGGTCAGTGGAACTGCGAGCGCGGCGACCATTACCGCGTAAAGGCTGACGAGGAGACCGGTCACCGAATCGGCGACGGCGAACGTCGCGCCGATTTCCGGCAGCAGGCCCACCGGCAGCATTTCGGTGGTGACCGCCAGGCACGACGCCAGGGCAAGCGACAGCAGTCCTGGCAGGCTTTCGCGGATGCCCGCGAGGGGTGCGCGCTCGGGGGCCAGAGTCAGATAGTTCGAATATACTCGGCAGCGAGCATATTCAAGTGGGATACTTCCGGCGATGGCACAGGATCAACGGCAGGCGGCGCAGATGCGCTGGTTTGGGCGCCGTCCAGCTCGTCGAGGTCGTGCGATCCGAACCGGGTATCACCCGCGCTGCCGCCGCGCAGCGCCTCGGCATAAGCAGCGGCGGTGCCACCGAACTGGTAGCGCGAATGCGGCAGGCGCTGCTGCTCGACGAGGCCCGCGCGCCCGCGTACGGACGGGGAAGGCCGACGACGGTGCTGGGACCACACGCAAGCGGGTCCGTTGGTGCTCGCCGCCGACCTGCGAGCGACGGACTGGCGCCTTGCACTCGCCGGGATTGACGGCGTGCCCACGGTGGTGACACGCGCAGATTACGCAGCCGAAGAGTTGGGGTACCGTGCTCGGCACGTTGGCGGATGCGATTGGTCGGATCTATCGCCGGAACGCCAAGCGGTTAAGGGCGATAGCGGTAGCGGTAGCGGGTACGGTCAGCGACGCCAAGCTCGTTCAGTTCACGCCACGAAGGGTTGGCATGACGTCGATCTGTCGGTGCTGGCGGCGGAGATTCCCGAGCGTGCCGGCGTTCCGCTGCTACTCGGTAATGACGCCACGCTGGCCGGGCTTGCGGAGGCGCGCTCGGGCGCCGCCCGCTCAGCCGCAACCGCCCTGTATCTGATTGTCGCGCAAGGTATCGGCGGGGCGCTGATCGTCAACGGTGAGCCGCTCAACGGTGCACACGGCGCGGCGGGCGAGTACGGCCACATCCCCTTCGGCGACCCAGCGCTCGTCTGTCCGTGCGGGTCTCGCGGCTGTTGGGACCTGACCGTCGACGGGCGCGCTCTGGCACGGCACCGAGGAGATCCGGCCCCCAATGACCCGGTCGCCTACGTCCACGACCTCATCGCACGTGGCGGGCGGGATAGCGCATCTCGCAGGGCTTTCGAGGCCGTGGCGACCTCGCTGGGGCGCGGTGTCGGTGCACTGGTGAATCTGCATGACCCCGAGGTCGTCACGCTGGGCGGTGTCGCAGCGCTACTGAGGGCGACCTCGTCAAACGCTTTCGATGATGCGTACAAGAAAGGCCTGATGGCCTTCCGCAAGGCCGCCCCACCGCCGGTGCGCGACGCCGAGCACGGGGAGGATGGCCCACTGCACGGTGCCGTCGCGCTTGCGCTGGACCACATCACCACGGCTGCGGGGTTGGCGAATTGGGTAGAGCGGCAGCGTGTCTGACACCGGACCACTCGCGAGCGGGTTCAGCCCGCAGCGGTAGGGGCGGCGTGCGCCGCATGCTGCTGGTGCTCCTGTTTGCTCGAGACTCGGCTGCGCCCAATGTCGGAGAGGTTCTTCACGACGCTCCGAACTGCTGGTCGGACCGTCGACGTGACAGTGCGCAACGGGTGGGAGCCCGACGCGGCGTCGGTGTGACGGCCAGGTGTGCCCATCTTGTGCGACGGTGTGATCCGCGGGCTCGCGAATGTTGTTGTGTAGGCGGCTTTTTGAGTCACCGGCGTGGCGTTGCGGATGTCCCTGGCCGCGGTGACGACTGACCGCGAGACGACATTCACGGCGGCCGAGGCCGACGCCGTGGCCGCTCGGGCACCCGCGGCGGTGGCCTTGACGGGGTCTCCGGACACAGCCAATTCCTGAGCGGCGGCGTCAGGAACTCCGACCGTCGCCTGCAGGACGTCGTTGAAGGCCGGGAAGATGACGGCTTCGCCGACTCTGATCGCGCCCAATGTCGCGACCTGCACAACTCCGTTCGGCATGACCGTCGGCCCGGTGACCGGGACCGGCAAGTTGAGCGCCTCGAAGGTTTGTTCGCGGGCAGCCGCGATGGCTCCGCCGATCGCGGGCAGACCCCCTGCGGCTGCGGGCACGATGTTGAGCAGGCCGATCACGCCGACCTCGAACGCGTTCGATGCCTTCGGGACCGCCACCGTGGTGTCCGCATCGATGGCCAAAGCCAGGGCCGCGTTCGTCGGCCCGGTCACCGATGCGGCCGTGATGCCGATCGCCCTCACGATGTCAGTCGACTGCACCGCATCGACGAATGTCACCGGGGTTTGCAGAGTTGTCGCGGCGGCCGTCACGCCGGTGGTGATCAACGGCGCGCAGATGAACGAGCAGTAGATGACCTGATTGTTCAGAAAGCTGGTCAGCAGCCCGCCGGGCGGAACTTCCGCGGCGGCCAGGCTGACGTCGCGTGCTGTTTCTGAACGGGGCCAGGCGACTGGAGCCGGGGTGGTCGCGGTTACTGCGGCGATTCCCGCGACGGCGATGCCCGTCATTGCCGCACCCGCGCGCGGCCGTGTCCGTCGATGCATGACGCCCCCTGCGTGTCGTCGGTGATACCGATTCCACGAGTGGGGGGCGCAACGGGTTCACAACGCCTCTGCGGTCGACCTCACCCGACCCATGCCGGCGGATGTCGATCGACCCAGGGGGCGGCCGCCTCGAGTTGGGCCGCGAGTTGCAGGAGCACTTTCTCGTCCGGTGCCATCAGTTGCACGCCGATCGGCAGGCCGTCGCCAGTGCTGCCGAGTGGAAGCGAAATGGCTGCCCACCCGGTGACATTTGCCAGCGGAGTCCACCCTGTGGTCGCGAATTCGACATCGAAGAAGGCGCGGGTGGTGCCGCGGGGCTGGTCCAGCAGCCCGTACGGCGGCGGGGGTGTCAGCAGGGTCGGCACGAGCAGCGCGTCATAGCCCGCCATCCCGGTGGCGAAGCGCCGCGTTTGGGCGTGCACCGCGTCAATGGCACCGGCATATGCGGCGCCCGTCGTGGTGAAGCCTTCGCGGACCATCACCCACGTGCTCGGCTCGAGCTCGTCCTCGGCCGGCTCTCGGCCCAGGACGCTCGTCGCCAATGCGTGAAGCGCAGTGTTGCTGACGGTGTGCAGAACCGCGATCGCGTCGGCAACGACATCAGGATCGATTGTGGGAGAACCCGATTCGACCGTGTGCCCTAGCTCGCCGAGCAAGCTTCCGACGGCATCGACGGCGGCCGAGACGGCGGGATCGGTCGGGGTGCCCGGGAACGGAGATTCGGTCGCCAACAGGATGCGTTGAGTGGCAGGTCTTTCCGCTATCGCATCCAGGTATGTGATCGTCGGCGGTGGAGCGGCGTAAGGATCGCCTGCGACGCTGCCCGCAATGATGTCGAGCAGGGCGGCGCTATCGCGCACGGTGCGGGTCAGCGCGTGAACGTTCGCCAGACCCTCCAGCGATTGGCCGGCACCCGGCGCGAAGGAGCTGCGGCCGCGTCGCGGTTTGAGTCCGACGAGCCCACAGCACGATGCAGGCACCCGGATCGAGCCGGTGCCATCACCACCCGACGCTGCAGGGACCACGCCCGAGGCCACCGCTGATGCCGATCCCCCGCTTGATCCGCCCGGCGTGATCGATGGCGACCACGGGTTGACCGTCGGACCGAACAGTGACGGCTCGGTGGTGCAGTGATTGCCCCATTCGGGGGTATTCGTCTTACCGAAAACCACCAGGCCCGCCGACAGGTAGCGCTCCACGGTCCACGCTGTCTCCGTCGCGACGTGCGTGCGCAGGGCGCGTGAGCCCATCGCCTCAGGCGTGCCGGCGAGCGAGGCCCCGAGGTCCTTCAGCAGGAACGGCACACCGGCCAGCGGCCCCGACTGGCCGTCGCGTGCTCGGCCCTGAGAATCCAAGTCGGCGGCCTGCGCACGCCCGCGGTCGAACAGGTCAGCGATCACGGCATTGAGGTGGCGAGCCGCCTCGAGCCGGATGATCGCGGCGTCGAGCAGCTCGACCGCCGTTATCTCACCGGCCGAAACAAGGGCGGCCTGCCCGACGGCGTCGATGCCGGCCAGCTGGAAAGCCTGTACAGAGTCCATAGATCGAAGAATCCTCGCGCTTCACCGAGAGACCGGCAACCCCGCGGCGCGATATCAATCTGTCACGCGTGCTGCGTGACGGCCCGTGCGTGCCCCACACTGATGGCTATGTTCTCGCTTGCGGGCAAGTCCGTCGTGGTCACTGGTGGGAGCAAGGGCATCGGCCGCGGTATCGCGTCGGTGTTCGCTGCCGCGGGCGCCAATGTCGCGGTGGCCGCCAGATCGACGGCCGATATCGACGCCGCTGTGAGCGCCCTCGACGGCGTCGGCGAAGGCGCGGTGATCGGCGTGGCAGCCGACGTCAGCGATCCCGATTCCTGTCGGGCCATGGCCGCAGCGGTCGTCGACGCGTTCGGCGGCATCGATGTGTTGTGCGCCAATGCCGGGATCTTTCCCGAGGCGCCGCTCGCGACGATGACTCCCGAGGAGCTCGCCCAGGTGCTCGACGTCAACGTCAAGGGCAACGTGTTCGCCGTTCAGGCATGCCTGCCGTCGTTGATCGCCTCCGGCCGCGGCCGCGTCATCCTGACGTCGTCGATCACGGGTCCGATCACAGGATTTCCCGGATGGTCGCACTACGGCGCGTCGAAGGCGGCACAGCTCGGTTTCATGCGGACGGCCGCAATCGAGCTTGCGCCCCAAGCGATCACCGTCAACGCGATACTCCCGGGCAACATACTGACCGAGGGCCTGGCCGACATGGGCGAGGACTACCTCGCGGGCATGGCGAGGGTGATCCCGGCCGGCGCCCTCGGAACCCCCGCCGACATCGGCCATCTCGCCGCGTTCCTTGCCACCGACGAAGCCGCGTACATCACCGGTCAGGCGATCGCCGTCGACGGCGGACAGGTACTGCCGGAATCTCCGGACGCCGTCGCGCCGTAGCGAAAAGATCGCGAAAGGCCAACGTCGCGACGCGCCGGGACCGACACTGGAGCGGTCATGACGGCAGTCCGAGAGGTGGCGAGATGGCTTCGGATATCTTCGCGAAAATCGGTGACATCAAAGGTGAATCGCTGGACGCCAAGCACAAGGACGAAATCGAGGTTCTTTCGTTCTCCTGGGGTGTCTCGAATACGGGTTCAACCGGCTCCGGCGGCGGAGGCGGAGGGGCAACCGGCAAGGCGGTGTTCGAGGACCTGGAAATCGTCCACGGCATCGACAACGCCACTCCCGCCCTGCTGAAGGCGTGTGCGACCGGTCAACACATCAAGGATGCGACGATCACCCACCGCAAGGCGGGTAAAGGACAGCAGGAGTTCTTGATCGTCACCCTCAACGACGTGACGATTGCCGCAGTCAGCCACTCCGGGGAGGACGCGGAGCCCTACGTCGAGGCGGTCAGCTTGAAGTTCGCCAAGGTCGACTTCCACTACCGCAAGCAGCGCTCCGACGGGTCGCTCGACCCCGGCGAGCACTTCAAGTACGACCTGAAGGCCAATAAGATCGGATAGCGATGGACACGTCGGATGTGCCGTCGCGGGAGCTGACGATCGACGAGGCCATCGCCGTCGCCATCGGGTTGCAGAAACAGCAACACCTTGCCGAGGCCGAGCAGCTCTACACCCGGGTACTCGAAGTCGCGCCACAACATCCGGATGCGCTGCACTACACCGGCCTGCTCGCCCATCAACGGGGGCGAGGTGACGACGCGATCACTCTCATCGAGGAGAGCCTCGCGCTGGTCCCCAATCAGGCTGACTGGCATAGCAATTACGCCATCGTCCTGCAATCGCGAGGCAGGTTCGACGAAGCGATCGCAGAGTACCAACGCGCGATATCGATCGACCCGCAGCACCCCAACGCCCACAACAACCTTGGCGTGCTACTTCGCGTGACCGGAAGGACGGACGAAGCCGAAGCCGCATACCGGACGGCTATCCGCCTAGCGCCCGATCACGCGGATGCCTACACCAACCTCGGGATCCTGCTGAATGCCCTCGGCCGCAGCAGGGAAGCGTCGGACTGCTTTTGCAGGGCGCTCACGTTGCGGCCGAAGCACCGCGACACGCGGCGATTGCTCGTCCTTGCCCATTGCATGATCGGCCAGGTCGACGAGGCCGTAGAACTTCTCGAGCAGTGGCTGGCAGAGGAGCCTGACGACGCGATCGCAGCACATATGCTTGCCGCGAGCACCGGTCGCGACGTGCCCGCGCGCGCGTCGGATGCCTTTATAGTGAACACCTTTGACACTTTCGCGTCGAGCTTCGAGGCCAAGCTCGAGAGCCTCTCCTACCGGGCGCCTGCACTCGTCGAGAACGCTATCGCAGACGCCGGACTGCCTCCCGACGGCCGGCTCGCGGTGCTGGACGCCGGGTGCGGCACAGGGCTGTGCGGACCACTGTTGCGGCCTTACGCGTCGCGCCTGGTCGGCGTCGACCTGTCTGCCGGGATGCTTGACCACGCCCGGCGCAAGGAGGTCTACACCGAGCTGGTGCAGTCCGAGCTGACCGAATACCTCGCTGCACAACGTCAAGCCTTCGACGTCGTCGTCGCGGCCGACACCCTCGTGTACTTCGGCGACCTGCGGCCGTTCTTGGCCGCTGCCGTCGGCGCGCTGCGCGCATCCGGGCTCCTGGTGTTCACCGTTGAGGACAGCATGGCGCGCATCGATGCCGGCTTCCGGCTCGAGTTACACGGTCGGTACAGCCACAGCGACGAATACGTTTGTCGTGCGCTGGAAGACGTCGGGTTCTCTCCGGAGGTCCAGCGGGCAGATTTGCGTATGGAAGCAGGCGAGCCCGTCGCTGGGTTGGTGATCCGAGCCGCGAAGAATTCGAGCGGCGATCAGGGATAGCTCAGCTGACCGAACTCGAAGTACATGGTGGCGCGGTGACCGGGCAATGCCGATGTGTGATCGAGCGGTACCAGCTCACGAATGCCGATCTGTCTCATCGTGAGCGTCGCGAGGACGTCGGACAGATTCGGCGCCATGACTTCGATCGAACCCTGCTTCTCCCTGCCCTGACCGTTATTGCCCTTGACGATGAAGTCGTCGACCCAGGCTCGCCACGGCCCGACGTCGGTGGATGAGAACGTGACGACAAGATCTGTGGGCGCGATTCCGCCGGTGGTGCGGCGGAACGAGATGGGGGCGATCACGCGCACGCGCGTCGTCGGCAGACCATCGATATTCAACCGAAAGTAGCTCGGGAGAAACGGTTTCGACTTTGATCGACGGCTGTACAGGAGCGTTGTCGCCTGCCCGAAACGTCGATGTGGAGATGGCGGTCTCGAGGGTGAACGTATTCGGCGTTTTACTCGAGCCGTCGAAGCCCGGTACCACGAAATCGGCGATCGCTGCGTTGGTGAAATCAAGATAGGACTTGGCGCGATTCTGGACGTCGAGTTCGATGAGCGTGCCGCTCTTGGTGACGGGTGCGCCCTTCAATGCGGCATTGATCCAGTTCAGTATCGGTGTACCGACATCCAGCCCCAGTTGGAACGCAAGGTTGGTGTAGGCGAACGACGAGATCTGCCGCTTCGGTGGGCCACCCGCACCCGAAAACATCGTGCTGACATCGGCTTTCACCAGCCCGCCCACCGCGTTCTGCGCCGCTACGACTATCCCGTCGATCGAAACGGCAAATTTCAATGGAGTCGGCGCAGCTGGTGGCATGGTGTGAACTTCCCTTCCGAGTCACCGGGTGTTGAAGAAGCCGTCGACGACAGCCCGCGCGGCACCTTTGGCCAATCGGGCCCGCCACCCGCTGGGTGGGGGCGGGGGTAATTCGTCGTCCTCGAGGTACGCGTAGTCGGCAGGCGCGGCCTTCGACACCGCCGCCTTCACCCGCTCGGCGAACTCGGTGGGATCGACGCTGCATGTCAGGCCGTGTGGATTCAATGAGCACCCTCAACCCATGCGTCGTGCCCGCGGGGCACCACGCGAAACCAACTGCTGAAGTGCTTGCGCTCGTATTCGACCGAACCGATTGCGCCGAGCGGTACGACCAACGGGGAGCGCGCTTTCTGCTCGTAGGTCGCACCCCACCCGCGGTGCTCGAACGTCAGCGTCTCGGCATCCTCGTCGAGTGTCGCGGTGCACGACGCGCCGTCGAGGACGTCAGGGTCAGGTTCGGCCATACTCTTAGTGCACACCCTCCATCTCGCGGCTGATCCACGGCGCCAGCGCGAACACGATCACGCCCGCGACGATCGCGACCACACCGATGATTCCGAAGTAGGCGAACTCGCGAGCCGCGTCGTAGTACTTGGCGAGCACCCCGGACATCGACGTTCCGAGGCCGACCGAGAAGAAGTACAGCGCCATCATCTGCGCCCGGAACGCCTCCGGCGCAAGCTTTGTCGTGACCGACAGCCCGATCGGAGACAGCAGAAGCTCCGAGACGGCGAACACGGCCAGCACCGCGGCGACATACAAGCGCGGGCACCGACTTGCCCTCTGTGCCCGCCATCGGCAGGAACAACAGGAACGCGATGCCCATGCCGACCACGCCATAGGCGAATTTGCGCGGGGTCGTGGGCGCTCGGTTTCCCAGCCGGGTCCACATGATCGCGAAGAGCGGCGAAAGCAGGATGATCCACACCGGCTCGATCGACCCGATCCAGCTCGACGGCGCCGTCCACCCGAAGATCGACCAGTTCATCCGCTCGTCCGAATAGACCGCGAGCACCGTGAAGATCTGCTGGAACAGCGACCAGAACACCGCATTGGCGATGAACAGCGGGATGAACGCCCGCACCCGAGTTCGTTCGACCGCTTCCACTTTCGAGCTGGTGAGCATGATCACGAAGTACGCAATGGACGCGACGATGATGACGCCCGTGGTGACCTGCGACAGGTTCGCCAGCTTGACGAGGCCGGTCACGAACACGATCACCACCACGACGACGACCGCAACTGCGGCGATCACAGCCCACTTGATGCCGCTGCGCGGCAACGGATTCGGCACAGTGCGGCCGTGCTCGCCGAGGTTCTTCCGAAAGAAGACATATTGGGCGAGGCCGAGTGCCATCCCGACGGCGGCGGCGCCGAAGCCCCAATGGAAGCCGATTCGCGTCTGCAGCAGACCGGTGATCAGCGGGCCGACGAACGCGCCCAAATTGATGCCGAGGTAGAAGAGCGTGAACCCGCCGTCGCAGCGCGGGTCCCCTTTCTCGTACAGGGTGCCCAGCAACGACGACGCGTTGGCCTTCAAGGCGCCCGAGCCCAAGGCCACGAGCACCAGTCCGACGGCGACGCCAGCCAGGTCGGGGATGATCGCGAGCGCGATGTGGCCACACATGACCACCACGCCCCCGTAGAACACGGTGCGCTCCATGCCGAGCACGCGGTCGGCGATCCAACCGCCAAGCACGGTCGACAGGTACACCAGGCCGCCGTAGGCGCCGACAATGCCCGTCGCGGTGGCTTTAGGCAGCTCGAGGCCGCCTTCGGTGACCGAGTAATACAGGTAGTAGCCGAGGATCGTGAGCATCCCGTAGAACGAGAACCGCTCCCACAACTCGACGCCGAAGAGGTTGGCCAACCCGATCGGGTGACCGAACAGCGTGCGTCCGGTCGGCTTTTCGTCCGTCTGTCCCACTGTTGTCATGTGGGCCAGCTTTACCACGCGAGTCCGCGCGGGGCTAGACGTTTCGGCGGCATCGCAGGTAGGTCATCCGACGCGGCCGCCGTGTCATGCCAAACTGGCCGCCATGGCTTTCACGGTGCGGTTCAGCGGGCAGCCCCAGCCCCAGGACTACGGCGAGGATGACGGCTTCGAGTTCCTGGACGGCGGAGTGCTCGCCATTCACTTCGGCGACGAAACGAAGCGGGCCGAGTTCTACCCGCCGGCGAAATGGGACCAGGTGACCGCGGATCCCGACCACGTGGCCGGGTTGAACACGCCCTACGTCGACGACGACGAAGAGGATGAGGACTTCGACGATGTGTACGACGACTATGACGACGAGGAAGGTGAGGACGAGGCCGACGAGGACGACGCGGCGGGCGGGGACTAGTCAGCCCGGCGGTTTCGTCTCCTGCGGTGGCTCGCGACGAACTCGGCGTCATAGAAGGGTGACGACGTCGGCGCCTTGGCCTGCTTGCGCTTTTCCGTTCGGCGCTGCAACAGCTCGATCAGCTCGACCGGCTTCACCCAGTCCGCCGGCTCGACAGCCGCGACATTCTGGTCGTCATCCGGCGTCGGATCGGGTTCGGGTGCGCTAACCATGGCCCCGGCCGCAAACCAAAGTGGCGCTGTCCGCGATTGCGACGTGAACCTTGATCATCGGATACGTCCTGTTCAAAGCATCGCTGCGGAGGCGTCGGCAAAATATCTAGCTAAGCATAATTGACACTTGCGACGATTTCTATGCAATCCGCCTTCGAGTTGAGATGACGACTTGCGGCCAGCGCGGCCGCTACCTGCAAGTCTTCGCCCCGCCCCGCAGAGTCAACGCGGCGACGACCAGACCGCGCCTACCCCAGATCCTTGACGACGTCGGCGACTCTGCGTACCTGTCGAACGTCGGAGGTGGTCGGGATCAGGTGAACCTCGTCGGTCCCGATTGCTTCGAATTGCTGTAACACACCGAGCAACTCTTCCTCGTTTCCCGCCCAGCCGGTGCTGGGTGCGATGGCATCCACGTACTCGGCCGGAATCCAGTTCATGTAGCGGCGCAGGTGACTGTGCACCTGGGCACGCGCTTCGTCGCCGTCGCCGAGCGCGAACCAGAACGAGGTGGCCAGAAGCGGTTTGGGCTTGCCGGCCTTCGCCCACGCCGCTCGCGCGACGTCGTAGAGCTCGTTCTGCTTGGTGGTGTCGAGATCCAGCGTGGTGCCGGCCAGACCGTCGGCCCATGCCGCTGCGGACCGCACTGTCTTGGGTCCCATCGTTCCGACCAACAGCGGCGGACCGCCCGTCTGCACCGGTGCCGGTCCAACCGGGACGACGGAGTCGGTCACCTTGTCGCCAGCCCATATTCGCTTCATCACCGCGACGTGGTCGGCCATCCCCCGCATGGTCTGCGTCGCGGGGTCGGCGCCGACCGCGTCGTAGTCCTCGCGCCGACCGCCGATTCCGAGGCCGACGGTGAGCCTGCCGCCGCTGAGCATGTCTCCCGTCGCGAGTGCCTTGGCCAGCATCACGGGGTCGTGCAACTGCGGGACCAACACCGTCGTGATGAGCCGCACGCGATCCGTCCACGCCGCCAGCGCCCCCAGCAGCGCGAGGGCCTCCGGATTGTCGAACGCGATTCGTTCGCCCCAGCACAGGGACGAGAACGGTCCGTCGTCGATTGTCCTTGCCCACTCCTCGAGGATCGGCGCGTCGAGATCGGGCTCCATCACCGGCATCGTCATCCCTACCTGCACGACGGCGATTGTGGCACGTCAGCTCGAGCTGACCCCGTACTGGCAGCATGAGGGTCATGCCGATCACCACGACTTCCGTCCAGCACATCAGGTTGACCGTCACCGACATCACGCGATCGCGGGCGTTCTACGAGAGTGTCTTCGGCTGGCCGGTCGCACTGGAGGTGCCCGCCGGTGCCGACGCCGCGACGCGCGAGAAGCTGTGGTTTCTCTACGGCGGTGTGCTCTACCGCGCCGGCCAGATGCTGGTCGGCCTGCGGCCGGTGGCCAACGACCGGTTCGACGAAAACCGCGTCGGCCTCGACCATCTGGCGTTCCTCGTGAGCACGACGGCCGAATTGGACGCGGCCGCAGCGCACCTCGATGAACTGGGCGTTGCCCACGAGCCCGTCAAGGACATCGGTACGTCACACATCCTGGAGTTCCGCGATCCCGACAACATCGCCTTGGAACTCATCGCCCTGAAATAGCGATTTCGGCGTGATGTTGCGCTCAGCGCGCCGAATCGCCCGGCGTGGGGGTTTTCCTCCGCCAGGTTCTCGGGAAAACGCCATGTTGCCCGGCCCGCGACCTCCCTAGGTTGTAGGCATGGTCGCAGTCACCTCCAACCTCGCTCCACCAGCCGCAGTCGACACGCCGCACACCGCCGTGGGGACGCCGACGCCTGCGCGACGCATCGGACTGGTGCCCACGGCGTCGATGATCACCGGCGCGGCCGTCGCGGCGGTATGGCTGTGGATTCCGTTGACCATCCTGGTCGTCGGCATCTCATCCATCCCGTCGGTCGTCGGCTTCGCTATCGCCGTCGTCGTATTCGTCTATCTCATGCGCGGCGTGCAATGGCTGGAGCGGATCCGCAGCGAGGCGGTGTTCTCCATGGGCATCGGCGTCCCAGCCGCGCAATATCTCCCCTTACACCGGCTTTCAGCGGTGGCTGCACCAGCTCTGGTTGGATATCAGCAGCGCACGGTTCTGGAAGGGTTCGGCGCATCACTTCCTGCGCGGGGTCTACGACGCCGCAGCGACCGCCATCGCGTTCGGCCTTCTGGTTTTCGCGTTCATCGGACCTGCCGCAGCGATCGCGATCAGGCAGAGTGACGACGACGCCGGTCTGTCATTCCTTCCGCCACCTCTCGCCTTCGTGTTGGCGCTGATCGCACTCCTCGCCTCGGCCGCGATTCTGGTTCTCGCGCCCGCACTCGACGCCGCCATCGACCGATGGCTCCTGTCGCCGTCGCCCACGGCGGCGCTGAAGTACCAGGTCAATGCCTTATCCGACGCCCGCAAGGGTGCGGTGTCCTCGGCGCAGACCGAACGGCACCGCATCGAACGCGACCTGCACGACAGCGTGCAGCCGCGACTGGTGTCGCTGGCGATGACGATCGGCCTCGCGCAGACCAAGCTCGACAGCGATCTGCCCGAAGCTAAGAAGCTGATCGGCGAGGCGCATGAGGATGCCAAGAGCGCGCTCGTCGAGCTGCGCAATGTGGTGCGCGGCATCGCGCCCACCATCCTGGCTGATCGCGGCCTGGACGCCGCGCTGTCGTCGGTCGTCCAGCGCGCCGAAAACCTCGGCGTGCCTGCGACTCTCGACATCCACCTGCCGCGCCGGCTACCCGACGAGACGGAGTCGGTTGCCTACTTCGTCGTCGCCGAGGCGCTGACGAACGTCGCCAAACACGCGCAGGCCACCCAGGCCGTCGTCACCGTGCGGCTCGACGAGACAACCGACCAGCTGCACGTCTCGGTGTTCGACAACGGTCGCGGTGGCGCTGCGATAACGAGCAGTGAAGAGGCCACCGGCCTGCGCGGGCTCGAGGAGCGGGTGCGCGCCGCCCGCGGAGCCTTCACGGTCTCCAGCCCGGCCACAGGTCCCACCATCATCACGGCGGTCCTGCCATGCGGATCGTGATCGCCGAGGACTCCGCGCTGCTGCGCGCAGGCATCGAGCGCATCCTCACCGACGCAGGCCACGACGTGATCGCCGGCGTGCCCGATGCGACCAACCTGCTGCGTCTGGTCAACGACTCCCGGCCGGACCTGGCGATCGTGGATGTGCGGATGCCGCCCACCTTCACCGACGAAGGCATCCGCGCAGCCGCCCTTTTGCGCAGCCAAAACCCCGAGTCCCCGGTACTTGTGCTCTCACATTACGTCGAGGAGCGCTACGCCGCTGACTTGATCGCTTCGGACACAAGAGGTTTCGGCTATCTGCTCAAGGATCGGGTGGCCGACGTACCCGCTTTCCTCGACGCCGTCGATGTGGTCGGCGGCGGTGGCACCGTGCTCGATCCCGAAGTGGTGTCGCAGATTCTGGTGCGCTCGCGCCGACGGGCGGTTCTGGATCAGCTGACCCAACGCGAGCTCGAGGTGCTGCAACTGATGGCTGAGGGCAAGACCAACTCCGCGATCGCCACCACCCTGCACATCTCGACGGGCTCCGCCGAGAAGCACATCGCCTCGATCTTCACCAAGTTGGAACTCACCGCCGACGAGAGCGAGAACCGCCGCGTGCTGGCCGTCCTGCGCTACCTCGAATCCTGAGCAACCGAAAGGCTTTTCACCGTGACCACCATCGCCCCTCCCCCGCCCGCACCACCGGTCAACCCGCCACCGACATCGCCGCCGCCGCTGTCGCCCGGCGGACGCACCGCGATCCGGGTGCTGCTCATCGCCGCGGCAGCGGTGCTCGTACTGGGTAGCGTCGCGACACTCGGCGTCGCGGCATGGGGGCTGTCGACCTTCCGAGTGATCACCGACAGCAAGCCGCTGCCGCCGACGATGCGATCGCTGATTGTCGACACCGGTCAGCTGCCGGTGGCGGTCCGCATCACCGCCGACCCCGACGCCAAGCAGCCACGCGCCGACATGCGCATGATCAACTCCGCGCGCGCCGGTTCCCATCCTCTGACGGTGAGCACCGACTCGACGGGCACCCGGCTCACGATCAGCGGCGAACCGTCGCCGTTTCTGCAGTGGGGCCGCGCCGGGGAGATCACCGTGGTGCTGCCGCCGGAGGTGGCCCGCGGGCTCACGGTCACCAGCCAGCAGCGGACCGGCGTCTTGATGACCCAAGCCGATCTGGGCCAGGTGACCGCGCGCATGACGCACGGAGCGGTGCTGCTCAGCGGCTCCGCCCGGCGCATCGAGGTCGACAGCGTGGATGGCGACGTGCTCGCCCGCACCGCGATCTCGGTGACGGAGTCGTTCCGCGCCACCACCGCCAACGGCGACATCGAGGTGGACTTCAAGACCGCCCCGCGCACGCTCGACGCGACCACCGACAACGGCGACATCCGCATCGCGCTGCCGCCCGGCGGGCCCTACGTCGTGAACGCCGACACCAGCGACAGAAGCGGTGACACGGTGGTGCGCGTCCCGCAGACCAGCGACCGCACGGACGCCGCCTCGATAGTCACCGCGCACTCGGACACCGGCGACATCACCATCGACGAGCTTCGCTAGGTGAGTGAGCCGATGATGTCGGCCGTCGACGCCGCCCTGATCGACTTGAAGCCGGTGCCCGCCCACACGTTGGTGCCATGCGGATCGCCTGCGCGCACCGAGGCGGCCCGCACCGGCCCGGTCAGGTAATGGATCTCGGGATAACCGAACGGCGCCTGCGCCTCATGCTCGTCGATGAAGCGGTTGTGAAGTCCCCGCGCGTAGCGCCCGGAAAAGGACTTGGTCACAACGGTTTCGGTGAACTGCGGATCTTGTAGCGCAGCGCGGTGCACGGGGCTGCTGCCCGCTTCGTCGGCGAGCAGAAACGCTGTGCCGAGCTGCGCTGCCACCGCACCTGCCTCGATCACACGGCTGACGTCGTCGGCGGTCACCAGACCACCGGCGGCGATGACGGGGACGCTGACCCGAGCTACCGCGGCGGCGAGCAGTTCGGCAAGGGGCTGCGAGTTGGGCTCTGCGACGGGATCGAACGTGCCGCGGTGCCCGCCGGCCGACGGGCCCTGTACCGCGATCGCGTCGACACCGCAGTCCACCGCGGCATCCGCCTCGTCGACCGACGTCACAGTGCCGACCGTGGCGATCCCCGCATCGCGCAACCGCGTGCACTCCGCAACGCTCGGCAGCCCGAACGTGAACGATGCCACCTCGGGCCGCAGGTCGAGCAGAACGTCGACCTTGGCCTGCCAGGCGTCGTCGTTGTAGGCGGGCTTTCCCAGCTCGGCCCCGTACCGCTGCGCATCGGCAGCCAGCGCCGCGGCATACTTCTCGATCGCCTCCGGCGTCGCCGCACTGGGCTGGGGGGCGAACAGGTTGACGCCAAGAGGACCGGTGGTCAGCTTCCTGGCCGCCGCAATCCGCTCCGCGAGGGCGTCGGCGCTCAGGTAACCGGCCGCGACGAAACCCAGGCCCCCTGCATTGGTGCCTGCGGCGGCAAGCTCTGGCGTCGACGGACCACCGGCCATCGGCGCGACGATCACCGGAACCGCAAGGCCTCGTAAATCAAACCCGTTCGGCATCATCGCCTCCCATCGTTCCAACGGCTCATTCGTACCACGCGAGCGCTGCGATGTCGTCGGCCGCCGTCACCTGACCGCCTTCGCGAACTGCAGCACGTCCTGCGGTTCACTGCTGATGTTCGGAAACACGGTGTGTCGGACCATCCGGCCCTCGAACGCGAGGCCCGCCCGTTGCAGCACGCGGGCCGACCGCATGTTGTCGACATGGCAGATGGCCGAGATGCGGTAGACCTTCGGGTCGCTTTCCATTTCTGCGATGAGCAGGTCGACCACCTCCCCCATCAGCCGCCGGCCCCACCATTGACGGCCCAGGTAATAGCCGAAGTCCATGCTGTGCACCTGCGTCGGCCGAAACCCGCACGCACCGACGATCTCTTCGTTGTCGCGTAACCGGATCAGCCAGCTGCGCTCACCGCCGATGTTGAACACGTCGTTGATCACCCGCCGCGTCTCGGCGACGTCCGGGTGGGCCGTCCACGACATATAGCGCGTTACCTCGGGGTCGGAGGCGACCGAGGTGAACAGTTCGCCGGCGTCTTCGAGCGCGGGCGCGCGCAGTAAGACCCGTTCGCCGGTCAGGTCTTTGACGTCTGCCATGGTCCCATCGTTCACCGTCTCGCCGGTCGGATGAAACTGGTTTACTGGCGTTACATGAGCATCAAGTTGAACCACACGATCGTCGCCGCGAAGGACAAGACGGAGTCGGCGACCTTCCTGACCGAGCTGTTCGACCTGCCCGAGCCGGAGGCGTTCGGTCATTTCCTGGTAGTCGCTGTCGCCAACGACGTCAGCCTCGACTACGCAGAGGTGCCCGACAACGAGGAGATCCGGCCGCAGCATTATGCGTTCCTGGTGTCGGAGGAGCGAGTTCGACTCGATCTACGGGAAGATCCGCGACCGCGGCACGCAGCACTGGGCCGATCCGCGCGGCAGCAGGCCGGGCGAGATCAACCACAACGACGGCGGCCGCGGGGTTTACTTCCAAGACCCGGCAGGCCACTACCTCGAGATCATCACCCGCCCGTACGGGTCGGGAGGCTGAGCCGCGCTTCGAGTACGGCGACGCCCTCGCCGCCGAGGCGTGGCAGCACCTTCGGTCGATTGCCGAGTACCGAGACGAGTTCGGCGGCGCGACCCTCGACCACCGGGCCTCGATCACCGTGGCGCCAACCGGTGTCGGTCGCCCGCAGCCGCAAGCCCCTAGAGTTCCGGAAGGCGGGCACGAACGGATTGGGTACGGCCACCTGAGCATTCAGCACCGCGGCCAGCGCATCCGACGGGATGTGCGGGTCCATGCCGAGAGCGAAGAGCATGTCGAGCTCATGCGTGACGTGGTCACCGAGGAGAAGTCGCGGCGGGAAATAGCGCCCAATCCCCCGCGGCTCCCGCATCAACCGCTCGAACTGTTCGAGAAGCTCGACGGGTGGACGCCCCGCGGCCAGCGTCGTTGCCAACTCGACGTTCGCGTCGTCGAACGAGCCGCAGTGACGAAGCACCGCACTCGTCACGCAGCGCAACGCAGCGCAGCGCCCGACAACCAGGTGGGCGAGCACCTGATGGTTGGTCCAACGCGCACACAGGCTTGGACTCGACCAGTCGGCAGCGCTGAAGCCGCGCGAGACATCGAGGAACCTTTCATCGTTCCTCCGCAACACGTCACGCACGGACATCGAGGTGCTCCTGCAGAAAGGCGGTCTGGTCGGCCAGTGCCTGCGCCACCAGCGGCGGGTGGTAGATCTCGAAGTGGTCTGAGTCGTAGTGGCGTGCCTCGCCTCTCGGTGCCCGCCTGGCAACCAGCTCAACGTATTTGGGGTCGATGAGGGTATCGCGGTCGCACACGCACACCAGTAGCGGTGCGCTGATCTTGGGCGCGTACCGCAGCCCGGAATTCCACAGCAGTCCGACGGCGTCGGCGGCGGCAACGCGGTTCTCGAAGTGACCGCCCGGCGGGACTGTCGAATTCCATCCATCTGCGGCCCCCTCTTCGGTCACGACCGCCGTGCTGCCCGGCGGCCCGACGATCGCGACATATCGCCGTCCTCGGCGCAGGGACGCACGCAACGCGTCCTCGGCGATACGCGGTGCCAGCCGGAGCGCCTGCGTCGCGCTCAACGTGCGCATCGCCGCGGGCCCGTGCACCATCGGGCACTGAACGACCGCGACGCTCACATCATCTCGACCGGCTGCTACCCGGAGCACGTTCATCCCGCCGAGGCTGGTTCCCCATAATCCGATTCGGGTCGCATCGACAGCGGGCTGTCTCGCCACAAAGTCCAGCGCCGCCTCGACGTCGGCGCGCTGGCGTCGCAGCGAAATGTGTTGTCGCGGTGAGCCGTCGGAATCTCCGGTGTTGCGGTAGTCGAACGCGAAGGCGGCGATGCCCGCGGCGGCGAAGTGCTTTTCGTACTGCGGCAGCATCATGTCGTGCGTCGCGCCGAAACCGTGCGCCAACACGACTGCCGGATAAGTCCCCGGTCCCACAGGCAGCGTGAGCCAACCGGCACATCGGACGCCGCGGGCGTGGAAGTCGACTCGACGGGTCGGCATGGTGACCGGCATGTCATCTCCTTATAAGTACACTGTACGTATAGCTACACTCTTACACGTACGCCGTACTTGTCAAGGGAGGTGGGATGCGCGCTCGGTTCACCACTGATGACATCGCCGCCGCTGCCCTGCGCATCGTCGACGATGCCGGCGTCGCTGCGCTGAGCATGCGATCGCTGGCGAAATCGCTTGGTACCGGACCGATGACGCTCTACAACTACGTCGCCGGCAAGGAGGAGCTCGAGGAGCTTGTGGTGGCCGCGATCGTCGCCGACGTGCGCCTGCCCGAGCCGACCGACGACTGGCAGCGGGATGCCTTTGCCGTCGCCAGCGCGATGTGGCAAGGCATCCGAGCGCATCCCGCGGCAATCCCCCTTGTGTTGACTCGCCGCATGCTTTCATCGACGGGCTTCACGGCGGCCGAGGCGCTTATCGCGGCGTTGGGCCGCGCCGGGTTGGAGGACCGCGATCGCCTGGCCGCGTTTCACGCGCTGCTCGGGCTGGTGACCGGTGCGGCACAGGCAGATTTGGCAGGCCCGACGGTCGCGGCGCGCATCGGGTCGGTCGCCGGTGCGGATCACCCCAACATCGAAGGGTTGTCGGCCATTGCCGTCGAGACGTCGGTGGAGGACGACTTCCATCGCGGCCTGCGAATGCTGCTCGACGGCATCGCCGCTTGCCGCCGAACGCGTCGCCGCCGCTAACCGACGGTGCGGTGGCCCCGCTCCTTCTCCTGGCCCCGATAGTCGTCGGCGAACGTGGCGACGTGTGACGGCAGGTCACCAGTCGCCACGTCGGCCAGGCTGGTCTCCTCAAGCACCGAGCGCATGCTTGCCCGCAGCGCACGCCAGACATCGGTCAGTGCGGCGGTCGGTCCGGAATAGGGGAGGTCGCCAAGGCCGATGTCGCGCACGCTCGCCAACGGGCCGTCGATGCAGCGGAGCACGTCGGCGATGCTGATCTCGGCCGCGGGCCGGGCGAGCTCGTAGCCGCCGTCGCGGCCACGTCGGCTGCGGACCAGCCGATCGGTGCGCAGATCCGACAGGATGTCGACGAGGAACTGCGGCGGAATGCCCTGCGCCTTGGCCAGGTCGTCGGTCTTCACCACCGAGCCTTCGTCGGCGGAGGCCAACTGGATCATCGCCCGCACGGCGTACTCCGCCTTTGCCGACATCCGCATGCTGTGAATTCTGCCATCGACATGGGTGCAAACCGGACGCGCGTGCACCACCATCGACACATGACCACCCGTGTCGCCGTCGCCCAGACACCGATATTCCCCGGGGCGGACGCTCAGCGGGAACGCACTCATGGCCACTGACCCGCGAGGACTGCGATCGCGCGCGCCCCTGCTGGATGCCTGGCTGCGATTTCAGGAAGATCGTCCGACACCGTTCACCATCCCGGGACACAAGCAACGCCACGATCTAGTTGGCGACGTCGTCGCGGGCGACGTACCGCTCTACGCGGGCCTGGACACGATGAAGCTCAGCCGAGGCGTCCTCATCGACGCAGAGGCACGGGCGGCACGGCTGTGGGGCGCGGAACTATGCCGTTTCTCGGTCGGCGGGTCGACCCACGCCAACCAGGCACTCGCACTCGCCGTCGCCGACCATGACAACGCCTCCGTCGTAGTCAGTCGCACACTGCACCGATCCATGCTTCTCGGTCTGGTCCTTGCCGGCCTGACCCCGCTGTGGGTCCGCCCCGACATGGATGCGACGACGGGTCTCCCGCTCGGGGTTGCGCCCGCGGCCGTAGCCGAGACCCTGCGCCTGAATCCCGGGGCGGTGGCTGTTCTCCTCGGGGACCCCTCTTACGTCGGCACGGTCGGCGAGGTCGGCGCGCTCGCCGATGCCGCCCATGGTCATGGGGTGCCGCTGATCGTCGACGCTGCCTGGTCGGCGCATTTCGGATTCCATCCAGACCTGCCGAGGCATCCCATGCAACTCGGCGCGGACGCGATGGTCGTCAGCGCGCACAAGTCGCTGCCCGCCTGGAGTCAGGCAGCCATGGTTTTCGTGCAAGGCAACCGGATTGACCGCGCGCGGCTCGATGCGGGAGTGGAAGCGACGCACACGACCAGCCCCGCAGGCGCGATCCTGGCAAGCATCGACGCCGCTCGGGCACTTTTAGGAGCGCGACGGGGAATCTCTTCTGGGAGAGGCGCTCTCGGCGGTGCACAGGCCCGCGAACGCCTCTCGGGTGTCGACGGACTCGTCTTTCTGGAAGGTCCGGGTACCGACCCCCTGAAGTTGACACTGGTGCTGCCGGGAACCGGCGCCGACGGCATCGCGATCGAAAACGACTTGCTGGCAGCGGGATTACCGGTGGAGGCCGCCGAACGGGACACGATTGTCGCGCAGGTGTCCATGGCGGACACGGCCGATTCAGTCGGCCGTCTCACCGACGCGTTGATCGCCTCGGTTGCGCGGCACCGCGGTAAGTCACGTCCGGTTGTCAGCGGTGCCGCCTACCTGATAGCCCCGGTGACCGTCATGCCGCCGCGGACCGCGTTCTTCGCGCCAAGCGATACCGTCGCTCTGCGCGACGCCGTCGGGCGCGTCAGCGTCGAACTCGTCGCGCCATACCCGCCGGGCATCCCAATCCTTGCCCCTGGCGAAGAGGTCACAAGCGCGGTCCTCGACGCGCTGAGCAAAGCCCGGTCCGATGGAGTGCGCATCGCTTACGCTGCCGACCCCTCGCTGGGAACACTTCGCGTCGTTGCGTGACGGTGGCGAAAACGGCTGTCCGTAATATCGACACATGACCGCCCGCGTCGCCTGCGCCCAAGTCCCGCTGTCCATCGGAGACACCGCGGGAAACCGCACGACCTGCCGGTCTGCGATCGAGAAGGCGGCCGGTGACGGCGCGCAGATCGTCGTGCTGCCCGAGCTGGCGTCGTCGGGCTATGTCTTCGCCGACCGCGCCGAGCTGTCCTCGTTGGCCGAACCCCGCGACGGGCCTGCCATCGCCGAATGGGCGAACCTCGCCGACACGTTGCGGATCACGATCGTCGGCGGGTTCCCCGAGGCGGCGGGCGACGCTGTCTACAACAGCGCGGCCGTCGTCGACCCGACCGGTCTGCGAGGCGTCTACCGCAAGGCACACCTGTGGGACAGCGAGAACTCCGTATTCGACCGGGGCGACGACCTACCCATGGTGGTGGACACCGAGCACGGCCGCATCGGCGTGATGCTCTGCTACGACATCGAATTTCCGGAATGGGTTCGCGCCGTGGCGCTTTCCGGGGCCGACCTGCTGTGTGCCCCGGTGAACTGGCCGCTGCTGCCGCGGCCCGCCGGGGAACGGCCGACCGAGATGGTGCGTGCGCTGGCGGGTGCCGGGATGAACCGGATGCCGATCGCGGTGTGTGACCGCGTCGGCGTGGAGCGCGGTCAGGACTGGGTCGGCGGCAGCGTGATCGTCGACGCCGACGGATATCCGATGGTGCTCGCCGAATTCGGCAAGGCGGGCGTGATCACCGCCGACGTCGACCTGCAGGAGTCACGGGTCAAGCGAATCAACGCGCACAACGATGTGCACGGCGACCGCCGCACCGATCTTTACCGTCGAACCGCGCTACTGGACTGACGGCGGCGCACCGGAAATCGACCGCACCGACTCGGGCAGCGGGATGCCCGATCTGAGGTCGGGAGCGGGCAGCGGCGCGCCGTAGGCCACCGACATCGGCACGACACCCGCCCATGCGTCACCCGCGATGTCCTCGTCCGGATCCTCCGGCCATCCGCCACTGACCTTCAACGACCAGTTGTCCGTGCCGATGAGCAGCCGCAGCGGCAGTGTCGCCGCGAGTTCCTTGCGGGTGCTGGCGCGTAGCTCGGAGGTCCGGCCCGGGATGAACGCCTCGGTCAGCCGATCGAGATAGCGCACCTTGTCGGCTTCCGGCACCCGCTCGAATACTCCGAACAACACGGCACTGCGATAGCGGAATGAGGACTCGAATCCACTGCGCGCCACGACGATTCCGTCCAGTCCGGTGACCGCGACGGCCGCCGACGCGCCGTCGGCAAGTGCGCGCATCCACGGAGAGCCCGTCGAGCCGTGGATGACCAGTTCGTCGTCGACCCTCGCGAAACCGGTCGGGAAGATCACCGGATGGCCGTCGCGCACCAGTGCCACCGTGGCCAGCGGTGTGCTGTCGAGCAGTTCGTCGAGTTGGTCGCGCGATGAGCTCTGCTTCTCGCTGAGCCTGCTGACCTGGGTAGAGGGAGTGGTCATGTGGATCGCCCCTGCTCAGTCCGGGATGTGCGCGGCGTCGGGAACGACAACGGCGAACAGATCGGCGATTGCAGCCAGGCTTGCCGTGTGCAGCACGGACGCGGCAACAGGCTCGTCGTCGATGCCGGGCAATGTTCGGGTGGCGGTCGCGGCGGCCACCACCGTCGGCGCATATCCGAGATTGAACGCCCCTCGGGCGGTCGAGTTCACGCACATGTGCGTCATGAACCCGGCGAGGACGAGATTCGACGCATTCGCGGCCTTGAGACGCTCGTCAAGATCCGTCTGCACGAACGAGTTCGGGTAGTTCTTCACCACGATCGGCTCCCCGTCGCGCGGGGCCACGCGATCGACGATCGCTCCACTCTCGCCATCGATGTCGTAAAGCGAACCGGGACCGTCGGAGTGCTGGATGTGGATGATCGGGATACCCGCGGACCGGGCCCGGTCCAGCAGCGCGGCGGCCTCGTCGAGCGCCGCCTGCACCCCGTCGAGCTCCATCACGCCGCGGGTGTAGGTGTTCTGGCAGTCGATCATGATGAGCGTCGACTGGGCCAGCTGCGCCGGTACCAGCGGCAGCTCGGCCAATGCACGCAAGGTCTTCGGTTCTGACACGCCGCCGAGCGTATGCCGTCAGGCGCCGGTTGCGGCGGCGATCAGGGAGTACGCAACGAAATCCGCATCAGGATTGTCTACGGAACGTTGTTGATTCCTGGGTGCTGACCGGGTGCCACAGTCGGTGCGCCAGGAGCGGTCACCCCCGGAGTGAACAGGTTGCCGCCGGTGGGGCTGACACCCTTCTCCGTCGGCGACGGCGGTGCAGCACTGGACGGCGACGTCGTTGTTGTCGTGGTCGTGGTCGACGGCGCCTGCCCTCCGTTTCCGCACGCGCTGGCGAAAGCGCCGATCACGATCAGTGCGGAGCCGGTGGCGACGGCCATCCGACAACGACTCATTCGGCCGATGAACACAATTCACATCCTCTTCATGTCAGTTGTTGCGGTGCACGCCGGGAGGTTCGGTGGGTGCCGGCGGCGCCTTGATGCCGGGTGTGAACAGGTTGCCACCGGTGGGGTTGATGCCCTTCTCCGTCGGCGACGGCGGCGCAGCACTTGATGACGGCGGCGTCGTGGTCGTTGTCGTTGTGGTCGTTGTCGTGGAAGGCGTCTGCTCGCCGTTGTTGCCGCATCCCGCAAGGAGTGCGCCCATCGCGATCAGTGCCCCACCGCCAACCACTGCCACCAGGCGGCGAGTGAACGGTTTCGAGCTCATGAAGTTCAGAATTCGCTATGCGGATACTGTCCGCAAGCTATGCCATGGAGTTCCATTAAAACCCGCAGCCGACACGCAGCATTCTCCAAGGGACGAGGGCGGCATTTACCGGGTGACGGACAGGACCGCCTCGGCAAGCTCGGGACGGCACACGATCAGATCGGGCAGCTTGGGGTCTGGCCGGTTGTATTCGAGCGGCGCACCGTCGAGGCGCGACGTGTGCAGACCCGCCGCGCGCGCGACCGCGACCGGTGCCGCGGAATCCCACTCGTACTGGCCACCGGCGTGCACGTAGGCGTCGGACAGTCCCTGCACGACAGACGCGACTTTTGCTCCGGCCGAGCCCATTTCGACGAGCACCCCATCGAGCGCGTCACGCACTTCGAGCGCGACGGCGGGCGGGCGGGTCCTGGACACCACGATGCGCGGCTTGGCCGGCGCGGGCGGAGGGGTCGCGACGTCCGGCGTGGCGAGCGTGATGCCCTGTGCCGGCAGCGCAACCGCACCGGCGACGAGATGGCCGGCCTGCCACAGCGCGACGTGCACTGCCCAGTCGTCACGACCGAGTTCGGAGAACTCGCGGGTGCCGTCGAGCGGGTCGACGATCCACACCCGCTCGGAGCGCAGCCGGATGGGGTCATCGGCGCCCTCCTCGGACAGCACCGCGTCATCGGGCCGCGCAGATGCGAGAGCCTCCATCAGAAAATCGTGAGAGCGCTTGTCCCCCGCCGCTTTTCGCTCGGCAGCACTGGCATCGGCGAGCTCCTCGCGGACACCGAGGAGCAGTTCCCCCGCCTCGGTCGCCAGTCGCGCCGGCGACCTGGTGGTCAGCTGCGCTCGGTCACTGGCGGCTTTCCAGGAGCTCGACGACGAGGTCGGCGAGTTCTTCGGGCGAACGCTCCGGGGTGAGTCGCAGGTCGGGGTTCTTCGGCCGCTGATACGGGCTGTCGATTCCGGTGAAGTGGGTTATCTCGCCTGCCCGCGCCTTGGCGTACAAGCCCTTCGGGTCGCGGCGTTCGCAGTCCTCGAGTGGGGTGTCGCAGAACACCTCGAAGAAATCGAGGCCGCTGTCATTCGTCACCTTGCGCGCCAGCGCACGGTGCTCCTCGAGAGGGCTGATCGCGGGCACCAGCACGATCTGGCCGGAGTCGGCCAGAATGGCGGCGATATGGGCAAGCCTGCGCTGGTTCTCGGCGCGGTCGGCCATGGAGAAGCCCAGGTCGGCGTTGAGCCCGTGCCGGAGGTTGTCGCCGTCGAGAACATATGCCGGGGTGCCCTTTTCGAGCAGCTTCTGCTCGACGAGCATCGCCACCGACGACTTGCCCGATCCCGACAGGCCGGTGAACCAGACCGTCCGGCCCTTCGACAGCCGGTCGTCGGAGGTGCACAGCGAGTCATGCCGCACCGTGTTGGGGCTCGCCGTCCGCGCCGCCACGAAGGGCAGGATCATCCCCGCCGCGACGGTGCCGTTGGTGTTCGGGTCGATCAGGATGAACGAACCGGTCGCCGCGTTGCGGCTGTACTCGTCGAGCAGCAGCGGCACCTGGGTGCGCAACGAGATACGGCCCAGCTCATTGAGTTTGAGTGCGGTCGCCGTCTTGTCGCGGTGCAGGGTATTGACGTCGAGACGGTAGTCGAGCGCGGTCACCCTGGCACGGGTGGTGCGCGTCGTGTGCTTGATGATGTAGTCGCGCCCCGGCTCCAGCGACGCCTCGTCGGCCATCCAGCACACCGTGGCGTCGAAGTCCTGCGCCACGCGCGGCTGATTGTTCGGCCGCGCGATCAGGTCGCCGCGGGAGATGTCGATGTCGTCGGCAAGGCTGACCGACACGGCCATCGGCGGGAATGCTTCCTGCACAGGTCCGCCCGGCCCTTCGATCGCGGTGATGCGGCTCGTCTTGCCGGTGGGCAGCACGACGATCTCGTCGCCGGGACGCATGACACCGCTGGCGACGGTGCCCGCATAGCTGCGGTGGTCGGCATGGTCGTGGGTCTGCGGCCGGATCACGTACTGGACCGGGAACCGCACGTCGACCAGGTTGCGGTCGCCCGCGATGTAGACCTCTTCGAGGTGCGACAGCAGTGCGGGTCCGTCGTACCAGGGGGTCTTCTCGGATTTGGTCACCACGTTGTCACCCTTGAGAGCCGACAGCGGGATCGTGGTCACATCGTGCACGTCGAGTCGCGCGGCGAACTCATGGAAGTCATCGCGGATCTTTTCGAACTGCTCGCGGTCCCACTCGATGAGGTCCATCTTGTTGACGGCCAGCACGATGTGCCGGATGCCGAGCAGCGACGCCAGGAACGCATGCCGACGCGACTGCTCGAGCAGGCCGTGCCGGGCATCGACAAGCACGATCGCCAACTGTGCGGTCGAGGTGCCGGTGACCATGTTGCGGGTGTACTGGATGTGGCCCGGCGTGTCGGCGATGATGAATTTCCGCTTGGGAGTGGCGAAGTAGCGGTACGCCACGTCGATCGTGATGCCCTGCTCCCGTTCGGCGCGCAGGCCGTCGGTCACCAGCGCCAGGTCGGTGTAGTCGTGTCCGCGCTCCTTGGAGGTGCGCTCGACCGATGCCAGCTGATCCTCCATGACGGCCTTGGAGTCGAACAGCAGGCGCCCGATGAGCGTGGACTTGCCGTCGTCGACCGAACCCGCGGTGGCCAGACGAAGAAGTGTGGTCATCAGAAGTAGCCCTCCCGCTTGCGGTCTTCCATGCCTGCCTCGGAGATCCGGTCGTCGGCGCGGGTGGCGCCGCGCTCGGTGAGCCGTGACACCGCCGTCTCGGCGATGACCTCGGACACTGTGCCCGCCAAAGACTCCACGCAGCCGGTGCACGTGACATCGCCGACGGTGCGGAACCGCACGGTCTTCTCGACGATCTCCTCGTCCTTGCGTGGCTGTAGGTATTTGTGCACAGCCAGCAGCATCCCGTCGCGCTCGAACACCTTGCGGCGGTGCGCATAATAGATCGACGGCAGCTTGATCTTCTCGGCGCCGATGTAGGACCAGATGTCGAACTCCGTCCAGTTGGACAGCGGGAAGACCCGGATGTGCTCGCCCTTGTGGTGGCGGCCGTTGTAGAGGTTCCACAGCTCGGGCCGCTGCGCCTTGGGGTCCCACTGGCCGAACTCGTCGCGGAAGCTGAACACCCGCTCCTTGGCTCGCGCCTTCTCCTCGTCGCGCCGAGCGCCGCCGAACGCGGCGTCGAACTTGTTCTCCCGGATGGCGCGCAGCAGCGTGACAGTCTGCATCGGGTTACGCGACGGGATCGTCTCCACCACCCGCCCGGCGTCGATGTCGTCCTGCACCTTGGCGACGACGAGCCGCACGCCGGACTCGTTCACGAGCTCATCGCGGGCTTGGAGGACCTCGTCGAAGTTGTGTCCGGTGTCGACGTGCATGACCGGGAACGGCAGCCGCCCAGGCGCGAACGCCTTGAGCGCCAGATGCAGCATGACGATGGAGTCCTTGCCGCCGGAGAACAGCAGCACGGGCCGCTCGAATTCGGCGGCCACCTCGCGGATGATGTGGATCGCCTCTGCCTCGAGCGCCCGCAGATGACTCAGCTCGTAGCGCCCGGCGGCCGGTTTCGACTCTTGCGCGGTCGTCATCGATTCCTCGTTAAGTTGGTAGAATTGACCAGATTAGTGCCTATAACCTGTTATAAAACCAGCTACGGCCTGCGATGTCAAAGATTTCTCAGCGCGAGCAGACGCAAAAGCGCGTGTCGCGTCGGTGTGTCGCGGAACTTTGCGTCTGCTCGCGCGGGGAGGGTGATTACCTCCGACGTAATTGATTCGCGCCTGATACTGAATACATGTCCCTTCCTGGCGGTGCACAGTCCGGCGCCGAGGTCATGGCCCAGTTCATCCCCGCCTCGCCGTTCGCGGCCAAGCTGGGCATCGTCACCGAGGTGCTCGAGGGCGACGAGGTGCGGCTTCGGATGCCGTTCGACCCGACCAACGTCACGCTGGGCGACATGGTGCACGGCGGTGCGATCGCCTCGCTGGCCGACATGACGGTGATGGCCGCCGCGTGGGCAGGCGCCGACGTCCCCGCCTCGCTGCGCGGCGTCACCACGTCGCTGGCCATGCAATTCCTCGCGCCGGCACGGGCGACCGATCTCATCGGCGTCGGGCGGGTGCTGCGTCGGGGAAGACACTCGTCAACTGCGACGTCGACATCGTCACGCCCGACGGTGAGGCGGTGGCGAAGGCGATCGCCACCTACAAGGTCGGCTGAGTCAGCCGTTGGGTGTGATGACGGCGCGTCCCGCAATCTTGCCGTCGTGCAACAGGTCGTAGGCGTGCGCCGCGTCGTCGAGCGCGAAGTGTTCGACGAGCATCTTGATCTTGCCGGTCTGGGCGAGACTGATCACCTCGATCAGTTCGGGGATGGTGCCCCAGAACGGCGACGCGACAGCGCATTCGTGCGGCGGGCTGGAGAAGTTGACCGGTAAGGCCGCGTTGCCGACCCCGACGATGGTGAGGTGCCCGAGGACCCGGGCCACCTGTGCGGCCATGCCCAGTGTGGGACTGACGCCGACCAGGTCGAGGACGAGCTCGGCTCCCCCGCCCTTGGTGATGTCCTTGATGCGCTTCACCGCATCGTCGCCGGAGATGAGTGCCTCGTCGGCGCCCATCGACTTGGCGATCTTCAGCTTGTCTTCCGAGGTATCAACCGCGACAACAGTTGTCGACCGAGGCCAGTGCCCTGAGAACTTGGATGGCCATCTGTCCCAATCCGCCTGCGCCGATGACCACCGCCGTAGAGCCGGGTCCCAATAGATGCACCGAACGCTTCACCGCGTGGTAGCTGGTGAGGCCGGCGTCGGACAGCGGGGCCGCCTCACGAGGATCCAAGTCGCCCAACGGAATCAGGTAACGCGTAGACGGAACGAGGAGATACTCGGCCATGCCGCCGTCGGTGCCGCCTAGCCCACCCGGACTGGGCTTGCCCGTTGTCTCGCAGTAGTTCTCCATGCCCTTGCGGCAATTCACTGCAGAGGCCGCAACCCCACGGTCCGTAGACGATGACGGGATCACCCGGCGCGAAACCCGTTGCGCCCGGTACCCATCTGCTCCACCCAGCCTGCGTTCTCATGCCCGAGGGTGAAGGGCAGCGTGAAAGTCTGCGTCCCGGCAGGCGCTTCCAAGATATGCAGATCGGAGTGGCAGGCACCGGCGCCGCCGACCTTCACCAGGACCTCCCCCGGCCCTGGTTCTGGCACCGGCACGTCGCGCAATTGTCCGGGCTGTTGCCATTCGACGAACCGGAAAGCCTTGATGGCCTTAGTCCTTGATCCGGTCGAACTCGACCTCGAGATGCAGCGGGCCGCGGAACACCTGATTCACGCGGTAGGGCGGCGGGTCGACGACCAGCCGGGGGTTCTCAACACGGCGTAAGAACGTCTCCATGGCGATGTTGACCTCCAGGCGGGCCAGTGGACCGCCGACGCAGCTGTGCACTCCGCGGCCCCAGCCCACGTGTTGGTTGTCCGGCCGCTGGATGTCGAACCTATCGGGGTCGGGGAATCGCTTCGGGTCGCGGTTGGCCGCGCCGTACAGCAGGTGCACCGCCGAGCCCGCGGGGATGACAGTCCCGCCGACGTCGATGTCGGCGGTGACGCTGCGGCTGGGGAAGAACTGCACAGCCGACTGAAGCCGCAGCACCTCTTCGATCGCCTTTGGGATCAATTCCTCTCTCTCGCGGAGCAGTTCGATCGATTCGGGATTGCGCAGCAGCGTCAACACACAGTGCGCGATGGTGTTGACCGTCGAATCGTGCCCGGCGATCAGCAGCAACATCGCGTTGGCGGCGGCTTCTGCGGGTGTCATCGGCCCGTCCGGACCATCGTGGTCGTTCACCAGCTTGGACAGCACATTGTCCTTCGGTTCCGTCAAGAAACCTTGGATCAGGTCGGCCATGTACGCAGTGAGCGCGGCCGTGCTTTCCTTGCCCTTCTGCTTGCGCGCCTGCCCCTCTTCGGTGGCGGCGTCCGGGCCCATGTCCGCACCCGCCATGAAGTCGAAAATCCAGCCGTGGAAGGTGGGTTCGTCCTTCAACGGCACACCCAGGATCTTGCAGATCACCGCCACCGGGACCGGGTAGGCGTAGTCGTCGACGACGTCGAAGATGGTGCCGCCCTTGGCCTTGACTCGGTCCAAGTTGTCGTCGCACAGCGTCTGGATATCGGCGGCCATGTTGGGGATGACGTTGGGCGAGTGCGGCGGTGCGAAGTGTCGCATCACCTGTCGGCGCTGTTTGTCGTGCCGGGCCGGATCGGACACGATCAGGCTTGCCTCGCGTCCGTACGCCTGCATGTGCTCCGCACCCGGGTCGGGCTGCGCATGAGCCGCCGGCTCGGGCCGAGATAGGGCTTTTGGAGATGTCGGAGCTGACGTGCGGGTCGTGCGCGAGCTGCAACAGTTCGCGGTAGCCGGTGACCACGTAAACCCTCTCGGCGACCTGGACTACGGGTGTCTTGCGCAGTTCGTCGAAGAACCGGTATGGGTCGTGGCGGTTCTCGTATCTCATCGCCTCGGTCCAGGCGGTTTCGGCGGTTGTCATGGCGGCTCCGTTCTAGCGGGCTTTGGCACGGAACTCGGCGCCCCGCGATGTAGGGTCATGGCCGGTGAGAACGACGTCCGGAATGCCCGTCGGCTCCCGCGGGTCGGGGAACCGTGCAGACATCGGTTCCGCGTTGGCCGGCTGGTCATAGCCGGGCGGAGGCGGCGGGAACGGCGCGGAGCGTTCGATCATCGCCCCGTAGTACTCCAGCCACTTGCCGTGGTTGAAGGTGATGGCTCCCACGATGCGGCCGTTCTTGCCGAAGGCGGCGGCGAAGCGAAGGTCCTCGACGGAGCCCTGGGTGAACACGATCTCATCGCCGAAGGAGCACACGCCGCAGCCCTTGATGTTGACGCCGAACTGGCCGGACCAGAACTGCGGCAGCGGCAGGTGCGGGCGACGTCCGGTCTCGAGGTTGATCATGTTGTGCGCCGCCGTTTTTGCGCCCGAAACGGCGGCATCCACGTGCTCGATCGACATGAACTGATACTCGTAGAGAACATGCGGGGCGCGCGCGATGTCGCCGGCAACAAAGATGTTGTCGGTCACCACACCGTTGATGTCGAAGGCGCGGCAACCGGCATCGCAGGCCACCCCCCAGAAACCGGTGGCGAGTTCAGCGCTCTCCAGCCATTCGATGTTGCGGATGGAGCCCAGCGACGCCACCACCACGTCGACGTCGAGCGTGGTGCCGTCGGAGAGCTTGGCGCGCCGGACGTGTCCGTCGGCGTCTCCTTCGAGGGCCTCGACTGCGACACCGGTACGCAGGTCGACTCCGGCGTCACGCTGCATCTTGGCGGCGATATCGCCGATCACCCCGCCAAGCGCGCCGACCAGCGGGGCACTGGATCGCTCTGCGACTGTCACGTCCAATCCGAGGTCACGACAAACGGAGGCCATTTCTGAGCCGATGAAGCCTGCTCCGACGATCAGCACCCGTTTCGGACGGGCCTTCAAAGCCGCCTGCAACCCGGCCGCGTCATCGCAGGTCCGCAGCGTGAAAAGGCCTTTCAGCTTGGCCTCTTCCGCGTTGAACCACCGACGAGACCGGACGCCGGTGGCGATCAACAGTCGGTCGTAGGGCACTTTGTCGCCGTTCGCGAGGAGCACTTCCCGGTTATCGCGATCCAGGCCGGTCGCCGCCACACCAAGGCGCCAGTCGGCGTCGATCGCGCGCAGCCGTGGCAGCTTGGTGTTCTCGGCAGGCACCCACCCCTTGAGTACCTGCTTGGACAGCGGCGGGCGATCATACGGCTCGTGGACTTCGTCGCCGATCAGCGTCAGGGAGCCGGCGAAACCCTCGTCGCGCAAGGCTTCCGCGGCGCGCAGGCCTGCAAGCGATGCGCCGACGATGACGATCCGGCCCTCGGCCTTGAAAGTCCTCACAAGGTCGGCGACCAGCGGGTGCGTCCTCACTTCGTCGTCCTGTCCGCCGGCGGGTCCATCTCCGCGATGATCGCCTGCACCGGGCAGGACGCGACCGCCCGCGCGACCTGCTGACGTTGCGAGTCATCGGGATTCGGGTCGTACGCGAGAGCTTCCTCCCCTTGCAGCTGAAGAACTTCCGGCGCGAGAGGTACGCATTGCGCGTACCCAAGACACCGGTTCAAATCCACGACGATTCGCATGCTCTCGGCCCCTTCTCAACCGGCGCTGAGGGCTGGCCGGCGCTGCTCCCGAATTCCACGGGAAGGGGGCCGACAGTACCGCTTACACATGAGTAAATGACGCTTTTAGATGTTGTCGGCCACAGCTCAGGTCGGCGCATTCGCGGGCTGGAACGCCCCGGACCCGTCCGCGTCCTCTTCGGCGCGGATGACGTGCACCACGGCGTTGATCAGCGCCAGGTGGGTGAACGCCTGCGGGAAGTTGCCCAGATGTCGTCCGGTGCGCGGCTCGATCTCCTCGGCGTAGAGGTGCAGCGGGCTGGCGAAGGACAGCAGCCGTTCGCACAGGTGCTTGGCGCGGTGGATCTCGCCGATCTCCACCAGCGCCGACACCAGCCAGAACGAGCAGATGGTGAACGTGCCCTCCTCGCCGGACAGCCCGTCGTCGGTCTCCTCCACGCGGTAGCGCAGCACCAACCCCTGATCGGTCAGTTCATCGGCGATGGCCAGGACGGTGGCGCGGATTCGCGGATCGTCGGGCGGCAGGAATCGGGTCAGCACCGCCAACAACAGCGAGGCGTCGAGCGCGTCGCTGCCGTAGCGCTGGGTGAGCACGCCGCGTGAGTCGACGCCGTTGGCCAGGATGTCGGCCTTGATCTCCTCGGCGATCGCACGCCACTCCTTGGTGTGTCGCGTCCAGCCGTGCAGCTCGGCCAGCTTGGCCCCGCGGTCCAGCGCGACCCAGCACATGATCTTGCTCGACGTGAAGTGCTGGGGTTCGCCGCGCACCTCCCAGATGCCGCGGTCGGGCTCGCGCCAGTGCTCGATCGCCTCCTCGACCTGTTGTTTGAGCACCGGCCACAACGCCTCGGGAATCTGCTCACGAGACCTGGCGTGCAGATAGACCGAATCCAGCATCGAACCCCAGATATCGTGCTGCCGCTGGTTGTAGGCGCCGTTGCCGATCCGCACCGGACGAGCGTTGTCGTAGCCGGACAGGTGGTGCAGCTCCTCCTCGACCAGCGTGCGTTCCCCGCCAACGCCATACATCACCTGAAGTTCATGGCGCTCTTCGACATTCGCGCCGGAAACATCGGTGATGAAGGAGAAGAAGTCGTCGGCCTCGCGATCCAGGCCCAGTGTGTACAGACCCCATAGCGCGAATGTCGAATCCCGGATCCAGGAGTAGCGGTAGTCCCAGTTCCGTTCGCCCTGAGGAGTTTCCGGCAGCGAGGTGGTGCTCGCCGCCAGTAGCGCCCCGGTCGGCGAGTACGTCAGCCCTTTCAGGGTCAACGCGCTGCGTTGCAAGTACGACCGCCATGGGTGGTCAGGAAAGTTACCGATGTTGATCCATTGCCGCCAGCATTCGCTGGTCGTCCACATCTTGTCGACGGCCTCGTCGTATGTCTGGGGCGAGGGATGCTTCGAAAAACTCAGCGCGACAAAGACGTTGTCGCCCTCCTTCAGCCTCGTGCGCGCCCGCGCCTGGCGGCCCTCCAGCCCGATGCGCAGGTTGGAGGTCAGCCGCAGCGTCGGGTGCGCGTCCGGGTGCTGGGTGGCCCGCGCGACCGCTTCTCCATAACCACTGGCCGAGTACTCCCAGCTCGCACTGGCCCGGTGGTAATCGAACGAGGGCTCGCAGTCCATCACCAGCTCGACGGTGCCGCTCACGCAGCGCACGGTGCGCAGCAGCGTGTGTTCGGCGTCCCAATCCATCGGCACACGGCGATGCGTGCCCGACCGCGTCTCGATGTCACGCCACGGGCCCATCACCATCGTGTCGCGGACGATCATCCAGCCGGTGTGGGTCTGCCAGGTGGTCTCCAGAATCAGGCTGCCCGGCAGGTAGCGCCTGCCGGAAGGGACGGAGGCGCCGTAGGGGCTCACCCGGAAGTGACCTGCGCCGCGATCCAGGATGGCCCCGAACACGCTGGGGGAATCGGGCCTCGGCACGCACAGCCATTCCACCGAGCCACTCGAGGAGATCAGACAGCTGTTCTCGCAGTCGGAGAGGAAGGCATAGTCGGCGATGGGCGGAAAGGGGTTCCGCAGACTATTCGACGCGTAGGGAACCGTGGCGGTCGTGTTGAGCTGGACAGCGGAGCCGTTCTCGTCGGCGGGCGTCGCATGCTGCAGGACCATGTGGCCATCATTGACCGCCGACCCCGCCGACGTACGTGTTTACCGGCTACCCGGCCCACATGCGGGTGACCAGGTTAGGCCGTGACCTCGTTCAGCCTGCCGGTGGCGACGTCGAAGACGAACCCGCGCAGCGACTCGTGCTTGGTGACGAACGGGCTCGCCTCGATGCGGCGGATCGACTGCCGAACGTCCTCGTCGAGATCCTGAAAGGCCTCGGCCGCCCACTCCGGCTTCAGGCCTGTCTCATCCTGGATCTGCTGCTTGAAGCCGTCGTCAGTGAAGGTCAGCATGCCGCAGTCGGTGTGGTGAATCAGAATGATCTCTTTGGTGCCGAGCAGCCGCTGGCTGATCGCCAGCGAGCGGATCTCGTCGTCGGTGACCACCCCGCCCGCGTTGCGGATGACGTGTGCCTCGCCGTCGTTCAGGCCGAGGATCCGGTACACGTCGAGCCGGGCATCCATGCACGCCACCACGGCGACATGCTTGCTCGGCGGCAGCGGCAGCGGGCCGGAGAAGCTCTTCGCGTACTCCTCGTTGTTCTTCAGGTAGTCGTCGGTCACCGACATTGCGACCTCCTTGCTCGATGGCAAACCACACGACGATAACAACACGGCCGCGGAGTGCCACGAGTCAAAATCAGCGCGATTACTTGGGCGCGGTCAGGTCGTAGACGGTGCTGCCGCCGACGTCGCCAGCCGTGAAGTTCTGCTTCACCCAGTCCGTGATCTCGCTCGCGGCGCCCGACTCTCGGTGGCCGGGCGGGCCGAAGTGTTCACCCTCGATGAAGTACCTGATCTCGTGGTCGGCCACGTAGTCCTGGAACTGTGTCAACGTAGGCGAGTTGTCGCCTCCGGTGAAGCCACCGATCGCCATGATCGACGCGCCGCTCTTCAGCTCCAGGCTGCTCGCCCCCATGGAACCGATAGTCGCTGCGGCCCAACGGTTGTCGAGTCCTCCCACCAACTCGACCAGTGCGGCGTTGTCGGCCATCCGACCGCCCGGTCCTCCCGGTCGGCCGGGTCCGCCCGGTCCCCCACCTCCTGGAGGACCAAACGCGTCACCCTTGCTCGGACCGGAAGTCGAGATCGGCCCGTTGTGCGCGGTCGCAACGGTCTGGACGGCGTAGGCCGCGGGAGCCGCCACGGCGAAGAGAATCGCCCCTGCAGCCAACACCGCGACTGCCCGGGCCTTCCGCTGGGCGCCCGCGGCAACCATCACCGCCACGACCACCGATCCGACGAGCACGACCCATCGCAGCGCGGGCAACCAGTCCGGCGTGCGGTCAAGCAGGACGAACGCCCACACCCCGGTGACCGCCGACATCGCCGCCAACACGAGACGCGACCACAGCCGGTCCCTGATCTGCCACAGCTCACGCACCGAGATTCCGACCAGCGCCGCGACCGCCGGGGCAAGGGCAACGGTGTAGTACGGATGGATGGTGCCGTCCATGAAGCTGAACACTGCGGCGGTGACAAGCAGCCAACCGCCCCACAACAGCAGGCTGGCGCGGACTCGATCCGTCCGGCCGGCCTTGCGGGTCAACCACAACGCGGCAATCAACCCGATCAGTGCGGCAGGCAGCAGCCAGGACACCTCGGTCCCCATCGATTGGCCGAACATCCTGCCGATGCCCAGGCGCGCCGCCGAAGAAGATGTTGCCCGCCCCGCCGAAGCCACCGTGTTCGCCAGGACCGCCACCGGGTTGGCCGCCGCCGGCGATGCGGTCAATCCCGTTGTAGCCCAGCGCCAGTTGAAGCAGGCTGTTCGAACTGGAGCCGCCGATGTAGGGCCGCGAGTCGGCCGGCCACAGTTCGACGAGGGCGATGTACCAACCCGCCGACGCGATCATCGCGGCGGCGCCGACCATCAGCTTCCAGACTCGCTGCCACATTCCGATGGGAGCGGCGACCAGGAACGCCAGCGCCAGGCCCGGAACCACCAGGAAGGCCTGCAACATCTTCGTCAGGAAGGCGAAGCCGAGCGCAGAACCGGCCAGCGCCATCCACCTGGTGCTGCCGGTCTCGGTCGCGCGCACCACGAAGTACGCGGCGGCGACCATCAACAGAACCAGCAGCGCGTCGGGGTTGTTGAACCGGAACATCAGCGCCGCGACCGGCGTCAGCGCCAGAGCGGCACCGGCGATCAGGCCGGCGCCCGGTCCGCTGACCCGCCGCACGGCGGCGAAGAGAAAGCCGACCGCGCCGACGCCCATCAGCGCCTGCGGCAACAGCATCGTGAACGCGCTGAAGCCGAAAAGCCTGCCGGACAACGCCATTACCCACAACGCCGCCGGCGGCTTGTCGACGGTGATGGCGTTGCCTGCGTCGTGCGACCCGAACAGCCACGCCGTGAGGTCCTGGGTGCCCGCCTGCGCCGCGGCCGCGTAGTAGTCGTTGGCCCAGCCCGACGAGCCGAGTCCCCAGAGATACAGCACGGCCGTACCGGCCAGCAGAGCCAGCAGCGCGGGTCTTTCCCAGCGCGGCCTGCCAGGCGGCAGGTCACCGGCCGTCAGGGCTGCCTGCGTCTCAACATCGGCAGTGATTGTCATTGATCGGATTCCTTTGTGTACTGTGTCAGCGGTTTCGGCGCGGGTGGAACACCCAGCCGCGCAGCAGGACGAAGCGGACGGCGGTGGCCAACAGGTTGGCGCCCACCAAGACGGTGGCCTCGACCCATCGACCGGGCTCGGGCACGACGGTGTGCAGCGTGGCCAGCGCACCGCTGGTGATGCCGAGCGCGATACCGAAGACGATGAGTCCTTCGACGTGATTGCGCGCGACGTTGCCGCGGTGCGCGATTCCGAATGTGTAGCGGCGGTTGGCCGCGGTGTTGCCGATCGCGGTGACCAGAAGGGCAATCAGGTTCGCGGTCTGGGCGCCGAGCCAACCGTGCAGCATCATGAACAGAAGCAGGTAGGCGGCCGTGGAGGCGATCCCGATGCTCGCGAACCGCACCGTCTGGCGCAGCAGCGATCCCGGCGGCGCCGCCCGGCGTGACGAACTCAGCTGTGCCGCAACAGCTTGCACGGGTATCGAGCCCGACGCGAAGCCGCGCAGCAGTCGCGCGATGCCTTTGAGGTCGGCGGCCGCGGTCGCCACGATGTCGACCCGGCTGTCCGCGTCGTCCACCCAGTCGACCGGCACTTCGTGAATGCGTAGCCCCGCTCGTTCGGCGAGCACCAGCAGTTCGGTGTCGAAGAACCAGCCGGTGTCGGTGACATGCGGAAGCAGGCGGTGGGCAACGTCGGCGCGGATGGCCTTGAACCCGCACTGGGCGTCGGAGAAGCGCGCCGCCAGCGTCGACTTGAGAATGAAGTTGTAGCAGCGCGAGATGATCTCGCGCTTGGGTCCGCGCACCACTCGCGCTCCCCGGCCCAGCCGGGTCCCGATCGCCAGGTCGGAGTGGCCCGAGATCAGCGGAGCGACAAGAGGAGCGAGTGCGGCCAGGTCGGTCGACAGGTCGACGTCCATGTACGCAAGCACCGGGGCGTCCGAGGTCGACCACACCGCGTGCAGCGCACGCCCACGCCCCTTCTGCTCCAGCCGCACGACCCGGACGTCGTCGAGCTCGGCGGCGAGTTCCTCTGCGATGCGGGAAGTGCCGTCGACGCTGGCGTTGTCCGCGATCGTGATGCGCGCCGGAAACGGGAACTGGTCGCGCAGATGGCGGTGCAGGCGGTACACCGAGTCGGCGAGCGTCGCTTCCTCGTTGTATACCGGAACCACCACATCGAGCACGGGAACCCCCTTCTGACGGGCCGTCAGCGCCGCGTTCGGTCGCGCTTGGAAGCGGATGTTCGGCGAGCCCGCGTCACGGTCGAGAACGATGTCTGTCATGAGTCCCATGGTCGAGTAGCAGCGTGTGTCGGTCGTTGGGTGAAGCTATGCGCAAGCTATGTCTTCTTCATCGGCTGAGTCAGGTCGTAGATGACGACCTTGTCGACCGTGGTCGGCGTGAATCGCGTCTCGACCCAATCGGCGATGTCCCGCGGCTTCTCGGCTGCCCGATGCCCCGCGGCCGCCCCATTGACCGATCATCATCTGGCCACGGATGAAGTAGTGGATCTTCTTGTCGGCGACGTAACGCTTGAATTCGTCAAGTGTCGGAGCGGGATCCGTGCCGTTGAATCCGCCGATCGCCATCACCGGGGCACCGCTGCCCAACTGGTAACCCGCGGCGTTGTTCGATCCCATCGCCGCCGCCGCCCACGTGTAGTCGTCGGCGCCTGAGGCCAGCATCGCCGACAGTGCGGGGCTGGGAGTCGGCGCGGTGAGCAGGCCGCCCGCACCCAACGGCATCGCACCAGCGCGTGACGGGCCCGCCGATGGGATGGCCCCGCGGTGCGGTGTCGCCGCCGTCGCGACGGCATACGCCGTCGGGCCCGCAAGAGCCACCGCAATCGCCAGACCCGCGGCAGTGCGAGCCACGGTCGTGCTCAGCCGACCCGACACCAACAGCAGCACCGCTGCGCCCAATCCGCCGACGGCGACGGCGGCCGACAGCCACGGCAGCCAGCCCTGCGCCCTTGCCAACAGCACGCACGCCAGTATCGAGGTGACGACGACCGCTCCTGCCAGCGCGGTCGCACACGGCAGCGAAGATCTGTTCTGCCACAACAGTGTTGCGCCGACACCGATGCACGCGCCGATTGCCGGCGCGAGCGCCACGGTGTAGTACGGATGCACGATGCCGTTCATGAAGCTGAACACCGCCGCCGTCACCACCAGCCAGCCGCCCCAGATCACTGCCGCGGCGCGGGTGAGATCCGTTCGGGGCGCCCGCCGGGTGAGAAGCGTAATCGCGCCGAGACAGATGACGGCCGCAGGCAACAGCCAGGCGATCTCGGTGCCCATGTTGTGCCCGAACAGCCTGCCCCAACCGACGTCGAAGTTCATGTTGCCGAGGCCGCCGGTCTCGTTGCCGGTCAGCCGACCTAATCCGTTGTAGCCCAACGCCAGTTCGACAATGCTGTCGTGCTGGGATCCGCCGATGTACGGCCTGGCGCCGGACGGCCACACCTCGACGAGCACGAAGGAACCAGCCTGCGGCTACGACCATCGCCGCGACCAGGCCGGCGGCATCGATCAGCCGTCGACCCAGCGGACGGTTCCCCGCCCACAGGTATGCCGCGATGAATCCCGGCAGCACCAGCAACGCCTGCAGCATCTTGGCCAGGAAGCCGAAGCCGACGGCGGCGCCTGCCGCGACCAACCACCAACGGCTGCTGTCTTTTTCGCAGGCCCGCTGCATGCAATAGCCTCCCGCGACAAGCATGAGAACCAGGAGCGCGTCGGGATTGTTGAACCGGAACATCAACGCGGCGACCGGCGTCAGCGCCATGATCGAACCGGCCAGAAGCGCCGCGCCAGGGCCGCTGACCCGCCGCACGGCGGCATAGAGGATGGCGACCGCGGTCACGCCTTCGAGCGCTTGGGGTACAAGCACGCTCCACGGGTTCAGCCCGAACACGCGCACCGAAATGTCCATGATCCACAGTGACGCGGGCGTCTTGTCGACGGTGATGGCGTTGGCGGCATCGCTGGACCCGAACAGCATCGCCGTCCAGTTGTTCGCGCCTGCCTGCGCGGCCGCCGAATAAAAGCTGTTCGCCCAGCCGCTCGCCGACAGGTTCCACAGGTAGAGCGCCGCCGTGCCTGCGAGCAGGACTGCCAGTGCTATCCGGTCGGCGACCACGCGCGAGAAGTCGCGAAAGTACCCCGCCTCACGGCGTGTCGGGGACTTTTGCGTCTTCTCGGCAGGAGGGAGAACGAGGGTCACTGACGCCATCTTCGAGCATCGGCCTAGGTGTCGGTTTTGGCACCGCTGTGGCTTGGCTGTGAGTTGACCGGAAGCTTCACAGTGAACTCGGTCTCTACCCGGGACGCTGTGCACCTCGATGGTGCCGTGGTGTGCCCGGACCACGGCCGAGACTATGGCCAGGCCAAGGCCGGTGCTTCCCCCGCGCCTGGAGCGCGACGAGTCGCCGCGCGCGAACCGCTGGAAGACTTCAGGCTGCAGCCAAACCGGGATCCCCGGTCCGTCGTCGGTGACGGTCAGGACGGCGTGGTCTCCGTCGACGCTCAGCGCGGTCGTCACCGACGTGCCCGCCGGGGTGTGGGTGCGTGCGTTGGCGAG
The DNA here is from genome assembly GCA_963758825.1 of uncultured Actinomycetota bacterium. GTDB lineage: Bacteria > Actinomycetota > Actinomycetes > Mycobacteriales > Mycobacteriaceae > Mycobacterium. The sequence goes on from CAVWWV010000005.1 coordinate 82,100, forward strand.
CAGGTTGGCAAGCACCTGATGCAGGCGCGCCTCGTCACCCCTGACCACGATCGGCTCCTCCGGCAGGTCCAGCGACCATCGGTGCTCCGGACCCGCGACATGGGCATCGCTGGCGGCATCGACGACAAGCCGGGTCAGGTCCACCTGTTCGCGCTCCAGCGGCCGCCCGGTGTCCAGGCGCGCGAGCAACAACATGTCCTCGACGAGGCGGGTCATGCGCTCGGTCTCGGATTCCACCCGGCTCATCGCGTGTGCGACATCGTCGGGCAGCGCGTCTTGTTTGCGTTGCGCCAGTTCGGTGTAGCCACGAATCGCCGCCAGCGGGGTGCGTAGTTCGTGGCTGGCGTCGGCGACGAACTGGCGGACCCGCATCTCGCTTGCGTGTCGCGCCGACAGCGCGCCCGCGATGCGGTCGACCATGCGGTTCAGCGCCGAGCCGAGCTGACCGATCTCGGTATGGGCACCTGCCGGGTCGACCTTGACGATCGGACTGGGAAGACGAACCTCACCGCGGTCGAGCTCCAGATCCGCCACCTGTCGCGCGGCGGCGGAAACCGTTGCCAGCGGACCGAATTGGCGCCGGATCACCAGCATGCCCGCCGCGGCGGCGGCGACCAGTGCGATGACGCCGACGATGCAGAACATCACCAACACCCACAGCAACGTGTCGTCGACGTCGGAGGTCGGCAGACCGACCACGATCGTCTCCTCCGGGCCGCGGGAATGGTTGCCCACCACCCGGTAGCTGCCGAGGCCGTCGAGGTCGATCGTCGTCGGATATCGGTTGGGGGCGATCTGCGCCAGCTGTGTGGTTGCGGCGGCACTGAGCCCGGCTCGCGCGCCGTCCGCGGTGATGACGCCCGCATCGACGGGAACACCCTGTGCGATGACTGCGCCGACCGTCCGGGCGGCCTGGCCGGGCGCGTTGAGGAACTCGGGGCCGGGGCCGTCGTCCTCGCGGATGATGATCCGCCGCGGACGGTCAGGCCGCGGCGGCCCGAACGGCGGCGGCCCTGGCATCCCTCTCGGCGGCCCGAAACCGGGCGGCGGGGGCGGGCCGAGCTCAAAGATCATCGCCGAGCGGCGACCGGCCTCGATCACCTGCTGATCGAGTTGATGCATGAGGAAGCGTTGCAGCGCGAACTCGGTGGCGACGCCGATGAGTGCGCACACCACGGCGAGCAGCGCCACCTGGGTGACCAGAAGCCGGGCGCGCAGCGACCACGACCGGGGTGAACGGATACGCCTGCGCAGACCCGGACGATCAGCCTGCGGGCTTGAGGACATACCCCGCCCCACGCAGCGTGTGAATCATCGGTTCCCGGCCGCTGTCGATCTTCTTGCGGAGGTAGGAGACGTACAGCTCGACGATGTTGGATCGCCCGCCGAAGTCATAACTCCACACCCGGTCCAGAATCTGCGCCTTCGACAGCACTCGCTTCGAGTTGCGCATCATGAACCGCAGCAGCTCGAATTCCGTCGCCGTCAAGAGGATCGGCTCACCACCCCGCGTGACTTCATGGCTGTCCTCATCGAGGGCCAGGTCGCCGACGACGATCGTGGCGCCACCCGTCTCGCTGGTGACACCGGTCCGTCGCAGCAGTGCCCGCAGCCGAAGGACGACCTCTTCGAGGCTGAACGGCTTGGTGACGTAGTCGTCGCCGCCCGCGGTCAGGCCCGCGATCCTGTCCTCGACCGAATCCTTCGCCGTCAGGAGCAGCAGCGGCAGATGCGGTGTCCGCTCACGCAGCTTGCGCAACACATCCAGACCGCTCATATCCGGCAACATCACGTCGAGCACGACGACGTCGGGCGGGCTGTCCTTGGCCAGAGCGATCGCGGTCTCACCGTCGCCCGCGGTCTGGATCTCCCAGCCCTCATACCGCAGCGCCATCGAGACCAATTCGGCGAGCACAGGCTCGTCGTCGACGACCAGCACGTTGATCGGCTTGCCGTCGGCGCGGCGCATCACGACGCGTTCGGGGTCATTGGCGTTCGTGTTCACAGAGATCCGATCGATTCACCCACGCCGGCCATTATTCGCCGAGGCCGTGAGCGCACGCTGTGCCGTTTCTGTGCGCGCACTGTGAAACCAACCTACCCATGGGATACCGACACTGCTCACAGCCGAGCACACAAGTGGCGACTGCACAGTGGTCAGGTGACGTCTCGGACTGAAGAAGAACAGGGGATGCGGCGCTGGGGCAAGCGTCAGACCTTGGGTGCCGTGGCCGTGGCGGTAGTGATCGGCGGTCTCGGCGGCGCCGCCGTGTACGCAGCGACAGCGGGCTCATCGCACACCATGGCGGGCGCAATGCACGGACCGATGCACAGCCCGCCGCCGGGAGGCCTTGCGGCGCCCGCGCCGACCGAACCGGCGGGCGTGCTGCACAGCGAGTACGTCGTGTCGGACGGGCAGGGCGGATTCAGCACCAAAGATGACGCAGACAGGCATCGTCGATGAGATAACGCTGTCGACGCTCGTGGTGCGCAGCGACGACGGGTACACGCAGATCTATGCGTTCCCGTCATCGGCAATCGTGCCCAAACCGTCGCTGGCGGCCAACGACACGGTGACGGTGCAGGCCACCAGGACGGGTCCGACGGTGACCCTCAACAGCATCGGGGAGGGTTCACCGCACGGGAGTTGACCGGCGCCCGTTGGGTTTACGGCCCGAAGCCGTCAGGCACCTCGGCGGTGACCTCGGGAACCGCCACCGAGGTCGGGATCTCGGTGGCCGCCTTCTCGAGCGTGCTCGTCTCACCCAGCGTCATCTCGGTCCCCGGGTCGGAGACGAAGGTCGCTGAGCTGCTGTCGTCGCTCAGCACCGCTGTCAAGGTTCCCATCGCGACGACCGCGCTCGCACCGATGGTTGCCGACGCCAGTTTCATCTTCCTGGAAATCATCTCTGACCACTCCATTTCGGTCTGGTCAGCCGTCCCTTCCAGCCGGGACGGCCGGTCGAACAATGCGCGAGGGGTCAGCTTCGACCCCTCCGACGCATTGCATAACCGGAAGAGTCAAAGGTGAAACCTGGGTCGGTAGGTCAGTCTGGGGCTACTCGGCGGCCTTCTCCTCGGCGGGCAGCGGCGCCGGGCCCTTGATGACGGGGACCGCCATGGATGTCGCCTCGACAGTGTCGTCCTTGCCTGCTGCGGTCGTCGTCGCAGCCATGGTCATCTTGCCCGCTGCGACGCTTTGGGTATCAGACGGTTGCTGATGGGTGCTCACCGCGAGCGCGCCCATCGTCACCATCGCGCTACCGCCGACGATTGCGGCCAACAGTTTCGCGGTTTTTCGATTGTTTGAATCCATTGTCACACTCCATTTCATGGCCGTTGCCCGTTTCGCCCCTGCGGTGCGGCGAACCGTGAAAGTGCAGGTAAAACCCAGTGAACTCGCGGTTTCTGTAGCTAGGCTTAAGACCGGGTAGGAATTGGCTAGCCACGTGCCCGTCGCGTTCGCCGCTTCACAGGCCGGCATCTCATACCCTGTGCGCATGACAGCCGGGGAACCTCGCCGATGACGCGGTTCCTGGCGCGACGCCTGCTCAACTACGTGCTGCTGCTGATCTTGGCGTCGTTTTTGACGTTCGCTCTCACATCGTTTTCGTTCAAACCGCTCGACAGCCTCGAATCGCGCAATCCACGCCCGCCCCAGGAGGTGATCGAGGCGAAGAAGGCCGAACTGAACCTGGACAAGCCGATTCCGATGCGTTACGCGCAGTGGGCATCCGGCGCAGTGCGCGGTGACTTCGGCACGACCATCACGGGCCAACCCATCTCGGCGGAGCTCGGCCGCCGAGTCGGGGTCAGCCTGAGGCTTCTCGTCGTCGGCGCGGTGCTCGGGACGGTGATCGGCGTGGTCGTCGGCGCTTGGGGAGCGATTCGGCAGTATCACCTCAGCGACCGGGTCATCACGATCGCGTCGCTGTTGTTGTTGAGCACACCGGTTTTCGTGATTGCGAGCTTGTTGACCCTCGGTGCGAACGGGGTCAACTCGGTTCTGGGCGTGCAGGTCTTCGAATACATCGGCGAGACTTCCCCGGATGCGGTGGGCGGCGGATGGAACCAGTTCGTCGACCGGATGCAGCATCTGGTGTTGCCGACGTTCACTCTCGCGCTGATGGGCATCGCCGGCTACAGCCGTTATCAGCGCAATGCGATGCTGGATGTGCTCGGACAGGATTTCATCCGTACGGCGCGCGCCAAAGGCCTGACGCGGCGGCAGGCACTGCTGAAGCACGGGTTGCGCACCGCGTTGATCCCGATGGCGACGCTCTTCGCCTACGGCATAAGCGGATTGGTGACCGGAGCGGTGTTCACCGAAAAGATCTTCGGCTGGCACGGTATGGGTGAGTGGGTGGTGCAGGGCATCGCCACCCAGGACACCAACATCATCGCCGCCGTGACGGTGTTCACCGGCGCCGCCGTCCTTTTCGCCGGGCTGCTGTCCGACGTGATCTACGCGGCGCTCGACCCGAGGGTACGGGTGTCATGACGGAACCGGTCACCACTGAGACCGCGACAACGGCCAAGTCGGGTCTGGACACCCACGGGTTCGCCTCGCGCCGGACCCTGGTGTGGCGCAGGTTCTTGCGGAACAAACCGGCCGTCGTGTCCCTGGTCCTGCTTGTGTTGTTCTTCGTCGGCTGTTACGCGCTGCCACCTCTTCTGCCCTACAGCTACACGGATCTGGACTATTACGCCCTGCAACAGCCGCCCAGCGTCGACCACTGGTTCGGCACCAACGCACTCGGCCAGGATCTGTTGGCGTTGACCCTTCGGGGGATGCAGAAGTCGATGCTGATCGGCGTGTGTGTCGCCCTCATCGCAACGGTGCTCGCTGCGACGGTCGGTGCGATCGCCGGCTATTTCGGTGGCTGGCGGGACCGCCGGCTGATGTGGTTGGTGGACCTGTTGCTGGTGGTGCCGAGCTTCATCGTGATCGCGATCGTCACGCCGCGACTGGGATCGTCGGATCGTGTCTTCTGGCTGATCCTGTTGTTCTCGGTGTTCGGCTGGATGATCAGTTCGCGCATCGTCCGGGGTATGACGATGAGCCTTCGGGAACGCGAGTTCGTGGTGGCTGCCCGCTATATGGGCGTGCCGAATTGGCGAATCATCGTTCGGCACATTCTGCCGAATGTCGCTTCGCTGCTCATCATCGACACCACCCTGAATGTCGGCACCGCAATCATCGGTGAGACCGGTTTGAGCTTCCTGGGTTTCGGTATCCAGCCACCCGACGTCTCACTGGGCACGCTGATCGCCGACGGCACGAATTCGGCCACGACGTTTCCCTGGGTCTTTCTCTTTCCGGCGGGAGTTCTGGTGCTGATCGTGCTGTGTACGAACCTCATTGGTGACGGGATTCGCGATGCGCTGGATCCGAGCGCACGGCCGTTGCGAAGGAAGCGCCGGTGAGTCTTCTCGACGTCGCCGATCTCTCGGTCACCTTTCCCACCGAAACAGAGCGGGTCGCGGCCGTTCGCGGGCTGAACTACCACGTCGACGCGGGCGAAGTCGTCGCTCTGGTCGGTGAATCCGGCGCAGGCAAGTCGGCGGGCGCGATGGCCGTCGTCGGCCTGCTGCCGGAGTACGCCGAGGTGACCGGATCGGTTCGGCTGCACGGCGACGAGTTGCTCGGCCTTTCCGACCAGAAGATGTCCCGGGTTCGGGGCAAAGCCATCGGCACGGTGTTTCAGGATCCGATGTCGGCACTGACACCCGTCTACACCGTCGGCGACCAGATTGCCGAGGCCATCGAGGTGCACAACGGCAGCACGACACGCAGGGCCGCGCGCAGTCGAGCGATCGAATTGCTGGACCTCGTCGGCATCGCCCAGCCAGAACAGCGGGCGCGCGCATTCCCCCACGAACTGTCCGGCGGCGAGCGCCAGCGTGTCGTCATCGCCATCGCCATCGCCAACGATCCCGACCTGCTGATCTGCGACGAGCCCACCACCGCACTCGATGTCACCGTGCAGTCGCAGATCCTCGACGTGCTGAAGACCGCACGGGACGTCACCGGTGCGGGCGTGCTGATCATCACCCACGACCTCGGGGTGGTCGCCGAGTTCGCCGACCGCGCCATCGTGATGTACGCCGGTCGCGCGGTAGAGGTCGCCTCGGTCGCGCAGCTGTATCGCGACCGTCGGATGCCCTATACCGCCGGGCTTCTCGGTTCGGTGCCCCGACTCGACGCCCCGCAGGGCGCTCGGCTGGTACCCATTGCCGGTGCTCCCCCGTCGCTGGCGGCGTTGCCGCCCGGATGCACATTCGCACCGCGCTGCCCGTTGGCGATCGACGACTGCCGCCTTGCCGAACCCGATTTGATCACGGTCGGCACCAACCACACGGCAGCCTGCATCCGGACCGAGCAGGTGACCGGCCGGAGCGCGGCCGAGATCTACGGCGTCTCCACCACGCCAAACGACGGCGATCGGAAGGAGACCGACCCGCCGGTGGTGCTGCGCGTCGAAAACCTCACCAAGACATACAAACTCACCAAGGGCGTGGTGCTTCGCCGAGCCGTCGGCGAGGTGCGTGCGGTCGACGGGGTGAGCTTCGAGCTTGCGCAGGGACGCACGCTGGCCATCGTCGGCGAGTCGGGATCGGGCAAGTCGACAACGCTGCACCAGATCTTGGACCTGACCGCCCCGCAGTCGGGTTCCATCGAAGTGCTCGGGGCCGACGTCGCGACACTCAGCAGCCGTGCCCGCCGCGCCCTACGCGGCGATATGCAGGTCGTGTTCCAGGACCCGGTCGCATCGTTGGACCCACGGCTCCCGGTATCCGAAGTACTCTCAGAACCACTGTCGGCCAATGGCTTCGACAAGAGGAGTATCGACGACCGGGTCTCAGAGCTACTGCAGATCGTCGGGATGCGAAGGGCCGATGCCAATCGGTATCCGGCCGAGTTCTCCGGCGGCCAGAAGCAGCGCATCGGTATCGCCCGCGCATTGGCATTGCAGCCCAAGATCCTGGCACTCGACGAACCGGTGTCGGCGCTGGACGTGTCGATCCAGGCGGGCATCATCAACCTCCTTCTCGACCTGCAGGACCGGTTCGGGCTTGCCTACCTGTTCGTCTCCCACGACCTATCCGTGGTCAAGCACCTCGCCCACCGGGTAGCGGTGATGTTCAAGGGCAAGATCGTCGAACAGGGCGACGGCGACCAGGTGTTCATCCGACCCGCGCGACGAATACACAGCGAAGTTGCTGGCCGCGGTGCCTCAACCGGAGCCGAACCGCGGCTAGAGTCGGTGCGATGACGCTCCGACGCTTAGCTGCGGCCCTGATGGTCGCCGGTCTCACCATCGCCGGTTGCTCGAGCGGCGACAAGGAGGCGCCGCCCGCCGGTGGTAACGCCGAGGTCGGCAAGACCAACGACATCAACCCACAGGATCCCGCGACGCTGCGCCAGGGCGGCAACCTGCGGTTGGCGATGGGCGGATATCCATCGAACTTCAACTCGTTGCACATCGACGGCAACGAAGCCGACACCGGGGCGATGCTGCGGGCAACGATGCCCCGTGCGTTCCGGGTCGGCTCGGATGGATCGACGACGGTCAACACCGACTACTTCACCAATGCCGAGTTGACCGGCGAAAACCCTCAGGTCGTCACCTACACCATCAACCCCAAGGCGGTCTGGAGCGACGGCAGCCCGATCACGTGGGAAGACATTGCATCTCAGATCAATGCGACCAGTGGTAAGAACAAGGACTTCCGCATCGCCAGCCCCAACGGCGCCGACCGCGTCGAAAAGGTGACGCGCGGCGTCGACGACCGTCAGGCCGTCGTCACCTTCGCCGCGCCGTTCTCGGAATGGCGCGGCATGTTCGCAGGTAACACGATGCTGCTGCCCAAGAGCATGACGTCAGACCCCGAGGTGTTCAACAAGGGGCAGCTCGACCGTCCCGGACCGTCCGCCGGTCCGTTCATCGTCACCGACCTGGACCGCACGGCACAGCGAATCACGTTGAAGCGCAACCCTAAATGGTGGGGCACCCCACCACTGCTGGACAGCATCACCTATCTGGTGCTCGACGACAAGGCGCGCATCCCGGCCCTGCAGAACAACACCATCGACGCTACCGGTGTCGTGTCGCTTCCCGAGCTGACCACGGCGCGCAATACCGCAGGCATTTCCATTCGGCGAGCACCCGGCGCCAGCTGGTATCACTTCACGTTCAACGGTGCGCCGGGGTCGCTACTGGCGGACAAGGCGCTGCGGTTGGCGGTCGCCAAGGGTATCGACAGGCAGGCGATCGCCAACGTCAGCCAGCGCGGACTCGTTGACAAGCCGGTGCCGCTGAACAACCACATCTTCGTCGCGGGCCAGGACGGCTACCAGGACAACAGCGGCGCCGTGGCATACGACCCGGAGAAGGCCAAGCAGGAACTCGATGCGCTGGGATGGCGTCTCAACGGGCCGTTCCGCGAAAAAGACGGCCGCCAGTTGATGATTCGCGATGTGCTCTTCGATGCGGATACGACCAAACAGGTCGCGCAGATCGCGCAGAACAGCCTGGCTCAGATCGGTGTCAAGCTCGAACTCGACACCAAGGGGGGCACCGGCTTCTTCAGCAACTACATCATCCCGGGCGACTTCGACATCGCCCAGTTCAGCTGGGTCGGCGACGCGTTCTCACTGTGCTGCCTCAACCAGATCTACACCACCAACGCGGACAGCAACTTCGGCAAGATCAGCAGCCCGGAGATGGACGCCAAGGCGGAGCAGACGTTTGACGAACTCGATCCCGTCAAGGCGCGCGTGCTGGCCAACGAACTCGACAAGATGATCTTCGACATCGGATTCAGCCTGCCGCTGTTCCAGTCGGCGGGCAACGTCGCTGTGCGCAGCACGCTGGCGAATTTCGGTCCGGCAGGCATCGGCGACCTCGACTACTCCAAGATCGGCTTCATGAAGTAGACGGCTGCGCCGCCCTCGGACGCCTACGAGTCCACATTGCGTACTCGTTGCACCCACGGGTCGGCGAGCATCGCTGTGACAACGTCCACTACTTCGGCGTCTGGGCCGAGATTGCGGCCCGCCAACTGCCGAACGACCTTCTCGATCCGCTGCAACAACCCGCGGAACGCCTCTTCGGCCGCTTCCGCGTAAACTGCCGCCGCGCCGCGGGGCGGCGAATTGATACCGCCTGTGGCGCTTCGCGACTGATCGGACAGGTACATCGCATGGTCTCGTACCGCCGAGACCAGGGTCTGGATCAGACCGATGTCAATCGGCATCTCGGGGCCGCGGCCACTGACCATCTCGACTTCAAGGACATAGTCGATCTGGTGCAGCGCGTTGAGCGCGTTCTCGATATGGCCTGTCTCCGAGCGCAACTCGACCGGAGGCACCGGAATCGACAACGGCTGCAAGGCCATGTTCCGCGCGAATTGAGCCTGTGCGTCCTGAATGGCGTCGCCTGCGGCTGCATAGGCTCGCGCCACCTCGGCGTCCGCGGCCTCGCGCACCGCCGCCGCCTCCCCGGCGGCCCAACCTCGCGACGCGGCGATCTCCGCTTCCGCGTCTGCGCGCACCTTGGCCATCTCACCGCGGAGCTGCTGCGCCGCCTGCTCCGCGGCCTCGCTCGCGGCAACGCGCTCAGCAGTGCGTTGTTGAGCTCTCTTGTCCGCTGCGGCCGCCCGCTCGCGCGCAGCCGCGACCACAGCTTCGGCATCCGCGCGGACCTGCTCGAACTCCGCGCGCAACTGCTGCACCGCCTGCTCGGACGCCTCGCTCGCGGCCGTGCGCTCGGTAGCCCGCTGCTGGGCGCGTGCCTCCGCTCCGTCTACCCGCTCGCGCGCAGCCGCGATCTCGGCTTCGGCGTCGGCGCGCACCTGATCAAGCTCGGCCCGCAAGCGTTGCACGGCCTGTTCGTGCGCCTGGGTTGCGGCCGCACGCTCCGCCGTTCGTTCAAGGTCGCGTTCGGTGACCTGCTGCTGTGCTGTGCGGGCCGCAGCGCGCGCCTCGTCGGCGATGCGCGACGACTCATCGGCCTCGACCCGGGCCGCCGCAGCCAACGCCTCGGCGTCGAGCTTCGCCTGGTGCGCCTCGCGCGCACGGCCTTCTGCCATCCGCCGCCGGTGATCGGCCTCGACGAGCTGCATGAGTGGCGAGAGCCGTTGTCTGGCTTGACCGTTTCGCGCACGACGGTCGAGGAGTTGACGCTCTGTCATCGCCGCGACCGCGACCAGCTCAGGCGGCGGGGTCTTGCCACGTTTCTTCGCGGCCGCAACGGCCTCGACCGCAGCCCGACGGGTCAGCGCCGCCCATTCGTCACCGTTGAGATCCGCTATGTGCTGCAACGTCGTCGTCATCGTTGGTGGCGCCGTCCATCAGCTGTCAAATCGGCCGTCGGCTTCGGACTTTCGTCGGTTGCCTGTTGCTTGGCAGCCTTGTCGTCCACCGTTGTCGCCGATTTCTCCGTCGAGGCCGGCTGCGGCGCAGCCGCAGGGGCAGGGGCCTTCGCACCCGCTGCAGGGCGCGCGCCCCCGGCGAGTTCGGATAGTGGACCACCCTGCTGCGCCATCACCAGAGCGAATTGATTCAGATGAACCGTCACAGCGTCAGCGAGGGTCTCGTCTCCGAGCCGCTCGGCGTCGCGAAGCAATCCGCGCAAGGTGGTCATCGCGAGTTCCGGGCCGAGACCGAGGGTGGCGCCCTCGCTGGCAGCAGGTTCCACGCCCGCGGTTTTCACCAGCCACTTGAGCGTGTCCCAGCACTGCTGAGTCGCCGTGGCATGCTGCTCGGCATCGCGAATTTCTTGGTGGTGGCGCTCACGCTGGTCGAGCTCATCGTTGAATCTTTTGCCCGCCCGTCGGACCGCATAGAGCACGGCGCAGAGAACGATAAGCGCTGCGATCACTGCTGCCGCACCCGCGAAACCTGGCGAAACGACGAACTCGCGCAGCGGCACAGGAGACTCCATTGCCTGCGGAATGTTGGTCATCCGAATCATTCTCCCCGTAGCCGAAGTGCGAATCCAGCTGGCCTGCCGATGAGCGTCACGAAGTAACCCGCTGCACCGCACGCGGAATCGCGGCGGGCAGCGCCGATTCGACGATCGCGGCGGCGCCGAGCGCCCCGACCAAGAGCCGGATTCCCAGGCTGGCGGGCACAGCGTCCAGCCGCTTCGCCCGGCCGGGAAGGCCGCCGATGTCGCCGTCGTACAGCGCTTCGACGATGTCGAGTGCGGCGTGCTCACGCACATCGATCGCGCTATGACCTGCCGTCGCCAGCTCGACGAGAACCGATTCGGGAATCAGCGACACGATCTGCTGGGCGACCGCTCTGGGAGTGATCAGATCACGGCCACCGGAGATGACGGCTGTCGGCCAGGTGAACTTCGGCATCTCGGCGGTCAGATCGTAGGGCTCGGCGTCGAATTCCAAAGGATGAGACGCCATTTCACGGAATGCGGCCGCCGGGTCCAGCGGTTTACCGTCGGGCACCGCGCCGTAGTTCAATTCCAGAAAGCCGATCCTGCCGACGAGGTCGGGCTCATGGCGATACGGCGCTTTGCGCTCGAGCAGGAACTTCGACGCCTGATCGAGCACCGTCCACAATCCGCGCCGACCCTGCAACAGAAGATCGAGTTGGCGCGTCAGAACCCCCGGTCCTGCCAGACCGTAAACCGCTGCGGTGAGCTGTCCTGCAGCGGGTGTCAAGAGCCCGTCACCCACGAGTTTTCGCACCTTGGCGGCCAGCTCCGCCGCCTCGGGGGCGTCTCCGTCCCATAACACGCGGCGCGTTTCGACGCGCACAGCGTCGATGTCGTCGGCCGACAGCAGCGGCGAGTCGAGCACCATCGCATGGACCCGATCCGGATGCCGCACACCGGTTCCCGCCGCAAGATACGTGCCGTAGGAGGTCCCGTAGATCACCGCCCTGTCGACCTGCGCGTCGTCGAGGACCGCGGCGATGTCGTTCACGGCCTGCTCAATGGTGAGGGCGGCGGGCGGAAGGTCGGCACCGCGATCGTCGTGCCGCGACATTCCGACGCCGCGGTGGTCGATCATGATCACGTCGAGGCCCCTGGCCGCCGCGTGCCTGCGCAGCCCGCGGTACAACGCCACCGACGCGGCGCCGGGCCCACCCGGAATGATGACCAGCGGATTCGGCGACTTCCTGCCGGTCCGGACGTAGAACAGGTCGAACTCGTCGCGACCGTCCGGTGTGACCGGTCGCCGCACCGAACGCACGCCGGGCATCGCGGCCAGCTTGTCGTGCGCACGGCGACGCTTGGCGTTCATGGTCATCGCCAACCATTCTGCTCCCGGCGGTAATAGAGTCGCGGCACAGGTCGACGACGGGGACGCAGTGAACTTGGAGCAGTTCTTCGAACGGGCGACGCAGGCGTTCGAGGTGCTTGGCGTTTCGTCGATGGTGTTGGGCACCGGTTTTGCCATCGGCCTGGCCCTCGTGACGTGGAAACGGGTCGGCGGGGAGCGGGCTTTCAAGACGCTGCGCAATGCGATCGGCGGCGCAATCCTTTTGGGACTAGAGCTGCTCGTCGCGGCCGACATCGTCAAGACCGTCACGTCGAAACCGTCGCTGACCGACGCCGCCATCCTCGGGGTGATCGTCCTCATCCGTACGGTGCTCAGCTTCACGATCGAAGTGGAGATCGACGGTGTCGCGCCGTGGCGAAAGGCACTGACGACGGGTCCCGAGGTGCTGGCGCGGACCACTCGCGACGCGCGACCTCAGCCCGACCCCGGCATCTGACGTCCGCGAATGAGGTCGGACGCTTTCTCGCCGATCAGCACGCTCGGCGCGTGAGTATGCCCGCGGACGATCGCAGGCATCACCGATGCGTCGGCCACCCGCAGACCGTCGACGCCGCGCACCCGAAGCTGCGGGTCCACCACACTTGCGTCGTCGCTGCCCATCCGACAGGTACCGACGGGATGGTAGAGCGTCTGCGAACACGCGTTGATCGCCGTTTCGAAGGTTTCGTCGTCCAGCGTCGTCGCGCCGACCGGGCGGACGATCTTGCCGAGCAGGCTGCTCATGGCGGGTGAACGGGCGATCGTCGCGCTCATCTGCAGTCCCGACATCAACGCGGCCCGGTCCGCGCCAGCGTCGTCGCTGAGGTACTGCGGATCGATGACCGCCTTGTCCAACGGGTCGGCCGATCGCAGCGAGATGGTGCCGCGGCTGCGCGGTTTCACCAGGATCGGGCCCATCACAACTGCGTGCCGGTCGTAGGGGTCTCCGATTCCCTCGTCGAAGAACGGTGCGGGCGCAAAGAGCAGCTCGAGGTCCGGCACGTCGAGTTCCGGTCGGCTGCGCACGAAACCGTAGGCCTCACCGACATTCGAAGTCAGCATTCCCCGCCGGCGGATCAGGTAATTCAGTAGTTCCACCGGCTTCTCGGCGCCGAGCAAGCTGTCGTCGGAAACATCGAAGCCGATCGGCACCGCGAGGTGATCCATCAGGTTCTGGCCCACCTCGGGCACGTCGGCCACCACGTCGATTCCGTGCTTGCCGAGTTGCTCGCGATCACCGACGCCGGACAGCATCAGCAGCTGCGGGCTGTTCACTGCGCCGCCCGCCAGTACCACCTCGCGACGGGCCCGCACCACCCGGCGCTGGCCGAGCTGGCTGAATTCGACGCCCACCGCTCGTCGTCCGTCGAACAGCACGCGGGTCGCGGTGGCCTCAGTTTGCAGCGTCAGGTTCGGCCTGCGCAGCACCGGTTTGAGGTATGCGTCGGCCGCGCTCCACCGCGCACCCCTGCGCTGGGTGACGACGGTCTCGCAGAAACCTTCCGGCGCATCACAATTGGGGTTTTCGACGTCATACCCGCATTCCCGCACCGCGGTCAGCCACGCTGCCGTCGAGCTGCGCGGGCTGCGCTGCGGCGAGATGACGAGCGGGCCGGCTTCGATCTTCGCGAAATACTTCGAGACATGGGCGAAGTCCCAGTCCGCGCCGGCGAGGGCACCCCATTCGTCGTAGTCGGCGGCGAAACCGCGGACCCACATCATCGCGTTCATCGACGACGAGCCGCCGAGCATTTTCCCTCGGGGCCAATAGATCTCACGCCCGTCGAGCTGCTTCTGCGGCTCGGTTCGGTAGTCCCAGTCGACCTCGCTGCGAAAAAGCTTCGAGAACGCGGCCGGGATGTGGATGAACTTGTCCTTGTCCTTGGGGCCGGCCTCGAGCACCACGACCGATGCGGCCGGATCGGCGCTGAGCCGATTGGCGAGCACGGACCCGGCTGACCCTGTTCCCACGACGATGTAGTCGGCTTCCACCCGCCGGAGTCTAAGAGGTGCCGCGCTCCTAGGCGGACAGTTCGATGTGGTGGGCCGCGCCGACGCTCTGATACCGCTGCGGGCTGCAGGTCAAGACGATGACCTGGCCGTCGCCGCCCACCGCATCGAACACCGCACCCATTCTTGATCAGCCGCTCCGGGTCGGTGAAGCCCAACGCATCGTCGATGACGACCGGAACGCTGTCCTCCTTGGCGACAAGCGCGGCCCCGGCCAGCCTGGCGACGATGCCCAGCTGCTCCTTCGCGCCGCCCGACAACGACTCGTATGGCACGGTGCGACCGGACAGCGTGCGGCTGCAGATGCGCAGTTGGCTGTCGATCTCCACCTCGAACGTGTCCCCGAAGACGATCCGCCCCAGCCGCTCCACCTGATTGCGGAACGGGTCGACGTACCGCAGCCGGGTCGCGTCACGGTGGCGGGCCATCACCGAGCGCAGCAGCTGCGCAGCCCGCGCCCGCCGGTGCACCCGCAGGTACTCGGCTTCTGCGTGCTCCCGTTCGGTCTCGGCGGCGTCAAGCTGGCACTTGCGGCCCTCGGTGCCGTACACCTTCAACTGCGCCGCGACCATGCGCAGGGCGTCAGCGATCTCGTCGTGGCGGTCACTCAGTGCGTCGACGCGGCCCAGCGCCTCGTCGAGGGCGGCGGCGACGGTATCGGGTGCGCAGCGGGCGAGCTCGCCTCCGAGGTCTGCGACGAGCCCCGTGGCGCGACGCGCCTTCTCCATATCGGATTCGGCTCTGACCAGAAGTTCGTCGTCGGATACGGTGGCCCGCTGCTGCGCAAGGCGGTCCCGTCCGACGGTCAGTTCGGCGTAGCACGCCGTCCACTTCTCACGGGCGACGCTGGCCTGAGTGGCTCTCTCCCCCAACCGCTTTGCCGCCGCCTCGGCGACCTTGCGGTGCGTCTCGCAATCAGCGATGGCCTTCTGCGCAGCGGCGTTGGCTTCGTCGAGTTCTGCACGGGCGCTCGCAGAATCGCCTCGGGCCGTCGTTTCGCCCGTGGCCGAGGTTGCGACGCCGCGCAACTCGGACAGCCGCGCGCGGAGCGCGTCGACGTCGTCGTCGCCGACGAGGCCGTGCGCTGTCGCGATGCCCCTGTCCCGGGCACCGGCAAGCTCCCGTCGCCGCTTATCGGCGGCGCGAGCCCCTGCGACGTCATTCACCTCGGCGACCGCAAGCACGTCCGTCAGCACCTGTCGAGCGGCATCGAGTGTGGCTTGGGTGTCGGCAGCGGGCGCACCGGGCACCACCCGTGCGGTCAGCACACCGGGCACGTCGATATCCGTCGTCGTCGTCGCGTTCGCCGACCACGTGCCGCCGGCGCCCAGCGTGACAGCTTGGCCGTCCACCCGCAGCTCGATGTTCGCGACCGCGAGGACCTCGATGTGCGCCGACGCCAACTCGGCCTGCGCGGCTGCACGTTCCACGGCGGCGGCGGCGGTCTCGATATCCCGCATCAGATCGTCGGTGAGCGCGATCGAAGCGAGGTCACGCTCGGCGTCCTCGACCTCGCGCAGTACCGCGTCGATCTTCGTCAGTCGGCTCGAGAGCCGTTGAGCTTCTTCACGATCGGACAGCTGCTCGACATCGCGACGGGCGGCTTGGAGGCGGGCCTGACTGGCCTGCAGAGCGGCCCGCGCGTCTTCGGCGGCGGTCTCGGCGGCTTCTTGAACCTCGTGTGCGGTGAGTTCGTCTTCATGCGCTTGCGCGGCAGCCTTCTCCAGCTCGGCGACCGCAGCGGTGCGCTCTGTGACGTCGGCCTGCAACCGTCGCCGCTCGGTCAGCGCCGCGACGGACGCTCCGAGCGTGGCATCGGCGGCGGCGGCGACCACCTCGGCCTGCTTGAGCTGCTGGGACAGCGCAGCGACCTGCTCGGCCGCGGTTCGGGCGGCGGCCAGGCGCTTGATCGCCTCCGCCCGCTCGCCCGCGAGCCGCTGGCTTTCGGTGGTGAGGGTGGCGTGCGACCGGACGGCGTCGTCGACCTCGGCGACCGCAGCCGCGCACCGTGCCACCTCATCGTCGGCGTCTCGCATGCGTTTGGTCGCGGTGGCCCACTCGCCGGTCGGGCGTCCGGTGGGGGTGAAGTAGCGAAGGTACTCGGCGTCGATCCGGTCGATCAACAGCGGCTCGGCGCCGGACATCTGCACCGCTTCACCGGCGGCCACATCGAGCGCCCGGGACAGCGCATCGCATCCCGACAGGTCCACCGGCGACGTCGACGTCGACTGAAGCACGCGCTGCGCCTGCCACAGCGCCACGTCGACGGTTTCGTCGAGGATCGCCCGCACCCGGTCGTGGGCCTCGTCTCCGGTGAGCTGTTCGCGACGGGGAGCGAGCACGGTGAGCGCCGTCTCCGCGCGCTTGTGAAACCGTTTGCGATAGACGAATCGGTAAGGGCCCGTGCTGATCTCGGCAACGATCTCTGCGCCCACGTCGGCATGGGTCGGCTTGACCTGTTTGACTTCCTTTTTCGTCGACCGGTCCTTGGCCTCGAGCAACAGGTCCAGCGCCTCGATCATCGACGACTTGCCGATCTCGTTGGCGCCGCAGACCACCACCACTCCGTGGTCGGGGAACTCGAGCTCGCGGTGGGTGATGCCGCGGTAGTTGGTCAGGACCAGCCGGTGCAGTTTCATGCAATGCCCCTGTCCACGAGCCTCAACAGCAGCGACAGCGCCGCCCTTGCATCGTCGGCGTCCTCGCCGTCGGAGCGCGCGACGGCCACCAGTTCGTCGACGGCGGCCGCTGCGAAACCGCCG
Source organism: uncultured Actinomycetota bacterium (assembly GCA_963758825.1). GTDB lineage: Bacteria > Actinomycetota > Actinomycetes > Mycobacteriales > Mycobacteriaceae > Mycobacterium. The sequence continues at coordinate 99,163 of CAVWWV010000005.1, forward strand.
ATTCCGAGATCGTCGAACTCGCCGTCGGCAGGGATCACCGCAATTTCGGACTGACGCTCCCACAGCCCGAGCGCCGCGAACAACCGGGCGTACTTGTCCAGGCAGGCATCAAGGGCCGCCTTGTCGGTCACCGTCAGCGACCCGGTGAGTGCCAGCCGAACGACGGTGCGCTCCTTGTCGGACATCAGGTCGAGATTGATGTCGAGGTCGGCGATGTCGCGGCTGCTGTCCACCGCATGGTGCAGGGTCACGAACCTCCACCGGCCGACGCGGCGCGGCTCGACAGTCGCGGGCCGGTCCTCGTCGGCCTCGTCGATGTCGACCACCAACACATGTCCAGGGTCGGGCTCGATGTCGTCGTAGTTGGTGACCTCCGGTGAGCCGGAATACCAGATGCGGCCCGTCGTCCCGACCTGCATGCGAGAGTGCTTGTCGCCCAAGGCGACATAGTGCACCGCACCCCGATCGATCGCGGCTTCCACGGCGGCGAGCTGGATCAGGGACGGCCTGTCCTTGTCGGGCACGAAGATGTCCACGGCGCCGTGCCCGACGACGACGCGGGTGGTTCCGTCGGCCGGTAAGCCGTCGATCACTTCGGCGACGAGGTCGGTTGTGGGCGCCTTCGACGTCCACGGTGCGGCCACGATCTCCAGACCGGGGCGCACCCTGTGCACTCCCGGCCGGTCCAGAACCGTGACGTTGTCCGGGCATTCGGCGGTGAACAGCGCGCTGGTGTACACCGATGACGCGTCGAGCGGATCGTGGTTGCCAGGCAGCAGGTAGACCGGGACGCCGATGCCCCGCATCGCCTCGAGCGACTGGCTGACGACCCGCGGCGCGAGCTGGTTGTGCTCGAACACGTCGCCGGCCACCACGACGAACTCGGCGGCGGACTCGTCGGCCAGTGCGCGCAGGCCCGTGACCACTTCGCGGCGAGCGGCCGAATACCGAGGCTGCGCCTCACCGTTGAGGAAGTATCGGGTCATCCCGAGTTGCCAGTCGGCGGTGTGCACGAATCGCATCTCAACCCTCCTTCCCTGCCGCGTCTTTGCTAGGTGTGGCGAGTGTAGGTCGCCTCGCCGACAACTCCCGGGACCTGCGTCGGCATGGCCTACGGTGAACTCGTGACCGACCGCTACCGGACGCTGGTGTTGCTTCGGCACGCGAAGTCGGACTATCCGGCGGCAGTGGCCGACGACGAGCGGCCGCTGGCCCCGCGCGGAGAACGGGAGGCCGCGCTCGCGGGAGATTGGTTGCGCGCACACTGCCCCGCCGTCGACGCGGTGCTCTGCTCGACCGCGACCAGGACCCGCCAGACACTGGCGCGGACGCGAATCGAGGCGCCGGTGAGCTATGTCGACCGGCTGTACGACGCCACGCCAGGCGCGGTGATCCGGGAAATCAACGGCGTCGACCCCGACGTGGAAACCCTGCTGGTGATCGGCCACGAACCGGCGATGTCATCGGTTGCGCTCGGCCTGGCGACTCCCGACGGCAGCAACAGCACTGCGGCCGAACACATCTCGACGAAGTTTCCGACCTCGGCAATCGCCGTGCTACGCACCGCGGAGCCCTGGGACCAACTGACGCTGAGCAGCGCCGCGCTGGTCACTTTCCACGTGCCGCGCTAGCACGCGTCGGCGCTAGGAGCTGGTGGCGAGCGTCAGCTCCATCAACTTGAGCGCCATCCCGCACGCGTCGATGCCGGGCTGCTGCGGGTTGACCCACCAGCCCACCACGCCGCCTGCGTCGCTGGCGACACCACACGCGCCATTCGGATCGTTGGGATGCATGACGATCGACGGAACGCCCGCGATCGCGCGGCTCTCGACCTTGTACTCGAGCTGATCGGCGATCTTGCGCTCGTTGTCGAGGCTGCCCTGCTCGAACCAGAAGCGGGTGATGTCGATGAGGCCGGCCGGATTGGCCGCCTGCCAGCGGCACACCGCGCCGACGAAGGTGCTCTGGATGTCCAGCGGATCGGCTCCGACCGTCTTGGCCAGGATGTCCTCGGTGAGGACCTCGCACTCTTTGAGCAGGTTCGGATATTCCTTCGCCGAGTCGTTGTTGCGGGGCACGTCGCCTGCGCCGGCCTTGGCGGCCGTGCCCTCGACCGTCCGCGAGCAACCGAGGGTCATGGTCAGCACGGCGAGCACGGCGATCACGGCTGCGGCGACGCGGCGAGTTCGGCCGGTCATTTCGCGTTCACAATCGTCTGGCGGGTCAACTCTTTGGCCACCTCGCAGGAATCCGGGAAGGGCTTCTCGGAGAAGCTGATCGACCACTCGATGAAGTCGTCGTTGTACTGGATTGCGATTTCACACAGGTTGGCCCCCAGCGTCGGATCCTGGCCGACTGCGATGAAGCCGTCGTGTCCTTCGATATTGATGTCATCGACGCTGTTGCGCGACAGCTCCTCGGTCTTGCGCTCGCGCCCGATCGGGCTGCCGCGGTACCAGGTGAACGAGAAATGCGGGCCGAGGATGCCTCCGCCGGCCAGCCACTGGCAGCCGATCGAGTTCTTGGCGGTGTTGACCAGTCCCGACACTCTCGTCTGCTCGGCGATCGTCTGGTCGGTGATGCCGCCGCACTGCGGAAAGAAGGGTCCGTGCTTGACGCCCTGGGCCTGCGACGGGCCCGACGAGCCGTCAGGTGAGGCCGAATCAGAGCCGGAGGAGCATGCAGCCAACACCGGAATCATGACGGCCGCCGCAGCGACCACCCGCTTCAGGTTGCTGGGGATCACAGCGCACACTGTAGCGGCCGCCACCCAAGGTGAACCTGAGAGACACGCTGACCAGCCCTTTCGACCCCGAAAACGCGCGTCGGGCCGCGCGAAGACGGACAGGTCGGTGTGCGAAAGTAACCAGATGCTCCTGGCACTGCTGCGGCGGTATGTGCGGCCGTACCGCTGGCCGCTCGCGGCCGTGGCGGTGCTCCAGATGGTCAGCACGCTGGCTTCGCTGTACCTGCCGACGGTCAACGCGGCGATCATCGATGACGGCGTGGCCAAAGGCGACACCGGCACCATTGTCGAACTCGGCGGCGTGATGCTCGCCGTCACCGGACTGCAGGTGGTGTGCGCCGTCGGGGCGGTGTACTTCGGGTCGCGCGCCGCCATGGGCTTCGGCCGCGATCTGCGATCGGCCATGTTTCACCACGTGACGGGGTTCTCGGCGGCCGAGACGGCCCAGTTCGGGGCGCCGTCGCTGCTGACGCGCACCACCAACGACGTCCAGCAGGTCCAGCTGTTGGTCCAGTTGACCTGCACCATGCTGATCACCGCGCCGATCATGTCGATCGGCGGCATCTTCATGGCGGTGCATCAGGACGCCGGGCTGTCATGGCTGTTGGTGGTCAGCGTTCCGGTGCTGGCGCTGGCCAACTACTGGGTGGTGTCGCACCTGCTGCCCATCTTCCGGGGCATGCAGCGACTCATCGATGGGATCAACCGGGTCATGCGCGAGCAGCTGTCGGGAATTCGGGTGATCCGCGCCTTCGCGCGAGAGCCCTTCGAGCGCAGCCGATTCGCCGAGGCGAACCATGCGTTGTCGGAGACCGCGCTGACGGCGGGTCGTTGGCAGGCGTTGATGTTGCCCATCACCACGCTGGTGATCAACATCTCCAGCGTCGCGCTCATCTGGTTCGGCGGCAAGCGGATCGACTCCGGTCACATGCAGGTGGGCTCGCTGATCGCGTTCCTGTCCTACTTCATGCAGATCCTGATGGCGGTGCTGCTCGCGACGTTCATCCTGGTCCTGGTGCCACGGGCGGCGGCGTGTGCCGAACGGATCACCGAGGTGCTCTCGACCGAGCCGGTGATCACCAGCCCCGCCGAACCCGTCCGGCCGGCTTCCGTCGATGGTGCGATCAAGCTGAGCGACGCCACGTTCTGTTATCCGGGTGCCGATAAACCTGTGCTGCAGGCTGTTTCGCTGACCGCCCGGCCCGGTACCACGACCGCGATCGTCGGGTCCACGGGATCGGGGAAGTCGACGCTGGTGTCCCTGATCTGCCGGATGTACGACGTGACGTCCGGGGTCGTGCGCGTCGACGACATCGATGTGCGGGACTACGACACCGAGCAGCTGTGGTCGTCGATCGGCCTGGTGCCGCAACGCGGTTACCTGTTCTCCGGAACGGTGGCCGAGAACCTGCGCTACGGGAAGTCCGACGCGACCGACGACGAGATGTGGGAAGCGTTGCGGGTGGCGTCGGCGGACGGCTTCGTCCGTGCTCACGCCGACGGCCTCGACATGCCCGTAGCGCAGGGCGGCATCAACTTCTCCGGCGGCCAACGGCAGCGGCTGGCCATCGCCCGCGCCGTCATCCGCAGGCCTGCCATCTACCTGTTCGACGACGCGTTCTCCGCGCTCGACGTGCACACCGATGCCCGGGTCCGGTCAGCGCTGGGGGACGTGTCCGCGGACGCAACGGTTATCATTGTGGCGCAACGGATCTCGACGGTCGCCACAGCCGATCAGATCGTCGTCATCGACGACGGCAAGGTGGTGGGCACCGGAACACACGAGTCGCTGCTCGCCGACTGTCCCACGTACGCGGAGTTCGCGGACTCGCAGGCGGTCGGAGTCGGCATCGGAGGCAGTCCGTGACCCAGCCCCTCGGACGCCCGATCCGCGGCATGGTGCAGGCGCCGACGGAACGCTCCCGCGACTTCAAGGGCTCAGCGATCCGGCTGGTGAAGCGGCTCACCCCGCAACGCGGCCCGACCGCGGCGGTGATCCTGCTCGGTGTCGGCGGCATCGCGATCGGTGTCATCGGTCCGCGCATCCTCGGGCATGCCACCGACCTGTTGTTCAACGGTGTGATCGGCCGTGAACTGCCCGCGGGCATCACCAAGGAACAGGCCGTCGCGGCTGCCAGGGCTCGTGGCGACAACACGTTCGCCGACTTGTTGTCTGGCATGAACGTAGTGCCAGGTCACGGGGTCGACTTCGCCGCCATCGGGCGGACGCTTGCGCTGGCTCTCGCGTTGTATCTGGTTGCCGCGCTTCTTCTTTGGATCCAGGCGCGACTGCTCAACGTGGTGGTGCAAAAGACCATGGTCGCGCTGCGGTCCGACGTCGAGGACAAACTTCATCGGCTCCCGCTGAAGTATTTCGACACCCGGCAGCGCGGGGAGGTGTTGAGCCGGGTCACCAACGACGTGGACAACATCTCGACGTCGTTGTCGATGACGATCAGCCAACTGCTCACGTCGCTGCTCACCGTCGTCGCGGTACTGGTGATGATGTTGACGATTTCGCCGCTGCTGACGCTGCTGACAGTCGTCACCGTGCCGTTGTCGCTGTTCGTCACCCGCGAGATCGCGCGCCGGTCGCAGCGGTTGTTCGTCGCGCAGTGGGCCAACACCGGACGGCTCAACGCCCACATCGAAGAGACCTACAGCGGCTTCAACCTGGTCAAGACATTCGGCCACCGGGCAATGGCCGAGGAACAGTTCCGCGAGCGCAACGCGGATGTCTACCACTCCAGCCGCGGGGCGCAGTTCTTCTCGGGCCTGGTCGGGCCCGCCACGACCTTCGTCGGCAACCTGAGCTATGTCGCGGTCGCGGTTGTCGGCGGCATTCAAGTGGCTACCGGCCAGATCACCCTGGGCAGCATCCAGGCGTTCATCCAGTACGTGCGGCAGTTCAATCAGCCGCTGACCCAGGTCGCGGGCATGTACAACACGCTTCAGTCCGGCATCGCCAGTGCGGAGCGCGTCTTCGACCTGCTCGACTCGGAGGAGGAGCCACCGGAGAAGTCGGACCCGCTGCCGTCATCCAACGGGCGACGCGGCCGGGTCGAGTTCGAGCACGTCAACTTCGCCTACCGACCGGGTACGCCCGTCATCGAGGACCTGTCGCTGGTGGCCGAGCCCGGCAGCACGGTCGCGATCGTCGGCCCCACCGGGGCGGGCAAGACCACGCTGGTCAACCTGCTGATGCGCTTCTACGACGTGGACTCGGGGCGGATCCTCGTCGACGGCGTCGACATCGCGACAGTCAGCCGGGAGTCGCTGCGGTCGCGGATCGGGATGGTGCTGCAGGACACCTGGCTGTTCGGCGGCACGATCTTCGAGAACATCGCCTACGGCAGGCCGGATGCCCACGAGGACGAGGTCGATCGAGGCCGCAACCGCCGCGTACGTCGACCGCTTCGTGCACACGCTGCCCGACGGATACGACACCAGGGTGAGCGACGACGGCGGCAACATCAGCGCAGGCGAGAAGCAGCTGATCACCATCGCGCGCGCGTTCCTGGCCCGCCCGCAGCTGCTCATCCTCGACGAAGCGACCAGTTCGGTCGACACCAGGACCGAGCTGCTGATCCAGCACGCGATGGTGGAACTTCGCCGCGCCCGGACCAGTTTCATCATCGCCCACCGGCTGTCGACGATCCGCGACGCCGACCAGATCCTGGTGATGGAGGAAGGCAGGATCGTCGAACGCGGCAGCCACGCCGAGCTGCTGGCGCGCCGGGGCGAATACTGGGCGATGGCGCAGGCCTGACCTCGCAGGACTTCTTCCGGCGAGCAGACGCAAAAGTACCCTGAAACGCGTGTCCAAAGGCACTTTTGCGTCTGCTCGCGGAAAAGGTGACCCGTAATTAGGCAGCTCGCTCAATTGCATTCGGTGAGTCGTGCGGAAATCCGTCGGGCACTATGTCGGATATGAGTAACGGCACCGTCCACACGTTCTGCCGGTACTGCCTGGCCTGCTGCGGCATCGAGGTCACGGTCGAGGACAACCGGGTCACGAAGATTTCGCCCGACAAGCAGAACCCGCACACCTGGCGGGACTTCTGCGCCAAGGGCCGCACCGCCAATCAACTCGTCGAGCACCCCCGTCGCATTCTCAACCCGATGCGCCGGGTGGGCGACACCTATGTCGAAGCCACCTGGGACGAGGCGATCGCCGACATCGCCGCTCGAATGAACGCGGCGATCGACGCGGGCGGACCCGACGCCGTCGGTGCCTATTACGGCAATCCCGCGGGCTTCTCGTCGTCCAACATCATCTTCTACAACGGCTGGCTGGATGCGATCGGCACACACAGCCGCTACTCCGTCGGCTCGGTCGACCAGAACGCCATGCACGTGGTGGCTTCGGCGATGTACGGCTCGATGCTGATGGCGCCGGTGTCCGACATCGACAACTGCGATTACTTCCTGCTCGTCGGCACGAATCCGGCTGTCAGCGCGTGGAATTGGCTGGAAACCGTTCCCGGCGGATGGAAGCGGGCGCTGGAGCGCAAACGTCAGGGCGCGAGGATCGTCGTCGTCGACCCGCTCCACACCGAAACCGTCGACAAGGCCGATGTGCACCTGGCCGTACGGCCGGGACAGGACTGGGCGCTGCTGTTGGCGATGGTCAAGGTCGTGCTCGAGGAGGGCTTGGAACACAAAGAGGACTGCGCCGAACTCGCCACGGGGATCGCGGAACTGCGAGCGCTCGTCGCCGACGCCGACCTCGACGACCTGGCATCGCGCTGCGACGTTCCGCGGGCCGACATCGAACAGGTGGCAAGGGACTTCGCCATCGCGTCGCGGGCGATGGTGGTCACCCGGACCGGTGTCTCTATGCATCTGGCGGGCACCGTCGCCGAGTGGCTGGGGCATGTCCTCAACGTCATCACCGGTCGGATGGACCGGCCGGGCGGTCGACGCTTCGAGCCCGGCTACGTCGACGCCGTCGGGCTGGCCGGCCGGATGAAGACCACGCCGCACTACAGCCGACTGCGCAACCGCCAGATGGTTGCGGGGGCCCACGCACTCAGCGAATTGCCTGACGAGATCACCACTCCCGGGCCGGGTCAGATCCGCGCGATGGTGATCAACTGTGGCAACCCGGTGATCTCCGGGCCGGACGGACGAAAGCTGGACGAGGCCTTCGGGCAGCTGGACCTGTTGGTGGCGATCGACTTCGTGCAGCGCGAAAGCCACCGGCACGCGCACTGGCTGTTGCCTGCCGTGCACTGGCTGGAACGCGATGACCTGCTTGCCTTCACCAGCAACATGCACGACGAGCCGTACCTGCACTTCGGGTCGAAGGCCGTCGAACCGCCGCCTGGGGCGCGTCAGGAGTGGCGGATCTTCACCGACCTCGCCATCGCCATGCGCAAACCGCTGTTCAAGGCGAAAGGCGTCAACACCTTCATCGGCGCCACCCGACGAATCGCCCGAACGACGCGCAAGCCGCAACTGGAGTTCGGTCCGCACTGGATCGACCGACTGGTGGTGGCCACCGGACGAAAGTTCAACGGCCGCAGGATCAAATGGCGTGATGTGTTGGCCCACCCGCACGGGTGGGTGCTGGGACCGCGCGAATTCGGACACTTCAGAGGCGGCGCTGCGGACCGACGACAAGAAGGTGCACGCCGCGCCGCCCGAGTTCGTCGCACGTGCGCGTGATCTGCTTGACGAGCCGCATCCGGTGGCGCCCGAGCGCTACCCGTTCCAATTGGCGAACCGGCGCAGCCGCCACTCGATGAACTCGTGGCTCAACGAGCTGCCCGGCCTGCACCCGTCGGGCAAGAAGAACGAGGTCGTGATCAACCCGGAGGACGCAGCGGCGCTGGGTGTCGGCGACGGCGACCATGTGCGGGTCTTCTCCCCGGTCGGCGAAATCGAACTGCCCGCGACAGTCAGCAAGCAGCCGCGCCGCGGCGTCGTCATCGTCGATCATGGCTGGGGGTCGAAGGTTTTCGATCCACGCGGCGGAGCGGCGCCGGAGTCGTTCGGCGCCAACCGCAACCTGCTCGTCGACGGCGGGCCGGTCGACCCGCTGTCACAGACCGCGGCGCTGAGTTCGTCCTACGTCGGCGTCGAACGCGTCGGCTGACCTCAGACGTCGATCAGGCAGGGCCGGAGCCGTTTTGGTGCGGACTCAGAAGCCGTACTGGGACATGGTTTTGGAGTCGGCCTCCAACGCCGCGTCGCCGACGTAGACATTGTCGTAGCCGTCGAGCTTGGTCAGCTTCTCGTAGCCGGGGATGTTCAAATTCGTGCCGGCTTGTATCGCCTTGCCCTGCGCGAGCATCAACGCGATCTGAAGCTGTGCTTCACCGGCCAGCGCCGGGTCCCAGAAGAAGATTTTGTCGATCGAACCGTCGGCGAGGTACTTGGAGGCAGCCGACGGGATCGACGTGCCCATCACGCAGACCTTGTTTTGCAGGTCGGCTTCCTGGACAGCGCGGGCTATGCCCAGCACGTCGTTGGCTGCCGACCCTTGGAGGCCCTTGATGTCCGGGTACTTCGCCAGAACTTCCTTGGCCTTCTCGTAGGCGGCCTGCTCGTTGTCGGAGCTCTCGATCAGATCCTCGACGCGGGTCATGCCCGGAAATTGGCTGACCTGCATGTCATGGGCGGCGCCGGCCCACTGCATATGCGTCTTCGAGTCCAGGCCCCCGACGAATTGGACGTATTTGCCCTGCTGGCCCATGCATTGCGCGAGGTTCTGCATGATCTGCCTGCCGAAAGCGGCGTTGTCAAACGCCTCGATGTCGATGTCGGCGTTTTGGATGCCGGTGGCCTCGTGGGAGACGACCTTGATGCCTTGGCCGCGGGCTTGGCCGAGAACGTTTTGCAGCGCTTCCGGCGAGTTCGGCACCACGGTGATCGCGGTCGGCTTCTGCGGAATCAAATCTTGGATGATCTGGATCTGCTTCTCCGGGCTGGTGTCGTCCGCGCCTTCCTGGCGGGTGTCGACTCCGGTGCGCTTGGCAAAGTTCTCGTCCCCCACGGCCATCCGGTCGAACCAGGAGATGCCTTTGATCTTGACGACATTGACCATCGTCATGTCTTTCGGGTCCTGGGAAGCTCCGGCCGCTCGGGTGCTGCTACCGCCGCCTCCGCCACCGACCGAGCCGCAGCCGGCGATCAGCGTCATGATCACGCCCACTGTCCCGAGAAGGGCAAGTCTCCTGTGGTGCATGCGTCACTCCCTTGTGAACCCTGCATGGTTTATCGGGCCATCAGTCAGACTTGCGTGACATTAAACGCGAACTGCCCGCGTCCACGCTCCGAATCCGCGTGTTGCACACACGGTTCTCGATCGTCTCCGCGCAGGCCGAGCGAGAGCTGGAAGGAGCTAGACCTGCGGGCCTTCTGACCTGAGGTCGTCGACGTTGCGCATCGCGTCGCGCAGCTTGGTCAGCCACTCTTCGCTGTGCTCGCCCACCAGCTTGACCGACCATGCCAGCGCATCGGAACGGGAGCGTGCGACGCCTGCGTCGACAAGGGTGTCCAACACCTGGCGCTCCTGCTGTCGCAGCCGCGTCATCACCGGAACTGCGATGTGGGTGAACAGGATTCGCTCATATCCGTCGGTGCCGACCGCTCCAATTTCTACGCCCCAGGAGACCTTGCGCCCGTATTTGTCCTGCGCCTCGTCGGCGATTCGCATCCGCTCCGACCGGGTTTCCTCGCGGAACCGGGATGCCCGACCCGATGCGCGGGCTTCGCTCTCCTGCGCCTCGGGCTCCGGCAGCCGACCGATGACGGTGATCTCCTCACGGTCGACCACCACAGTGGGGTCGCCCGTCGAACCAGTCGGGCAGGCGCCCGGCGAACCATTCAGCTGCGTCGCTTGCGTCCGGCTGATCGGCCTGCTGCCAGCCGCCTGCGCGACCCGACCGTCGACCATGTGTGTGATGTTGTCTCATGATTACATGATTACACCGTTACAGCGCTGCTGGGACGGCTTTCTCCCACGGCGAAACGATGACAACATCCTGGCCGGGTTAAGTGCGCTTCATCAGGACCGCGGCTCCCCCGCCGATAACCATCCCGACCAGCAGCAGCGCAGCCCAGCCCGCGCCGAAGAGCCACCACACGGCAGCCAGCGCTACGAGAGCAGGCGATGCCGCGAAGAGCACCATGCCGGGGTGCTGCCTGATGACCGAGAGGGCGCTCTGCGCTCGCACCCGGTCGATTTCCTTTGCCATGTCGCAAGGATGCCAGCGTCGAGGCGACGACGGCATAGTGTCGAGAAACCCCACAGCACAAAGGAGCGAACAGTGACTGGTCCTGGAGTCGGCAGCTGGCAATCGGATCCCGAGGGCCGCTACGAGTACCGCTGGTGGGACGGGCAGCGCTGGACGGACCAGGTTTCGCATCGCGGTCAGGTCAGCCGCGCTCCGATGGGCGGCGCACCCGGGCCCGGCGGCGGCCAACCGCAGGGCGGCGGGTCAGCGCCGCAGGCCCAGGTCCAGCACGGCGGTCCGGCTGCCGGTGGCCAAGCCCCGCAGGGAGACGGCTTCGCAGGCATCACCGGTGATCTCGTCGACGGGCGGTTCAGCGAGAAAGAAGCCAAGCCGATCGCGAATCAAAACTCCAAGCTGCTGCGCGTGCGGCTCGGCGAACCGTTCATGGCGCGCCAGGGGTCGATGGTCGCCTATCAGGGAAACGTGGACTTCTCGTTCGAGGGCGGTGGCGCGTCGAAGTTCCTCAAGAAGGCATTCACCGGTGAGGGATTGCCGTTGATGCGGTGCCAGGGCCAGGGCGACGTGTTCCTCGCCGAGCGGGCCTACGACGTACATCTGTTGAACATCAACAACTCCGGGCTGTCGATCAGCGGAAAGAACGTGCTGGCCTTCTCGTCGAGCCTCGACTGGAACATCGAGCGGGTGAAGGGCGGCAGCATCGCAACGGGTGGGCTGTTCAACACGACGCTGCGCGGCACCGGCTGGGTGGCGTTGACGACAGACGGCCCGCCGGTGGTGCTCAACGCGGCTGAGGCGCCGACGTTCGCGGACACCAACGCGGTCGTCGCGTGGTCGGCGAACCTGCAGACTCAGCTGAAGACGAGCTTCAAGGCGGGTGCGCTGATCGGCCGCGGATCCGGCGAGGCGGTCCAGGTGTCGTTCCACGGACAGGGTTTCGTGATCGTCCAGCCTTCGGAAGGTGTGCAGATCACGGCGACCGCGTAGGTCGGCTCACAGCTCGAGCTGAACCGTAACCGGGCCGTCGTTGACGAGCTCGACTTCCATGTGTGCGCCGAACACGCCGGTCTCGACGTGTGCGCCCAATGCACGCAGCGCGTCGGCGAATGCGTTCACCAGTGGTTCGGCGACGGCGCCGGCTGCGGCCGCGTTCCACGTGGGGCGCCTGCCCTTGGCGGTGTTGGCATACAACGTGAACTGGCTGATGACGAGGATCGGCGCATTGACGTCGGCCGCCGATCTCTCGTCATCGAGAATCCTGAGCTGCCAGAGCTTTTCGGCCAGCCTCTGCGCCTTGCTCACATCGTCGTCGTGGGTGACCCCGACGAGCGCGAGTAGCCCCTGACCGTCTGGTTCGATGGCGCCGACGACGACGCCGTCGACGGTTACGGACGCCGACGTGACGCGTTGAACGAGGATGCGCACGGCGACGACGCTACATCGTCTCGAGGATGCCCTTCATGGTGTCGATCTCCTGCTGCTGGGTCTTGACGATCGCGCGCGCCAGCTCGACCGCAGGCGCGAACTTCCCGTCCTCGATCTCGGTCTGCGCCATGGCGATTGCACCCTCGTGATGGGTGATCATGCCGGTGAGGAAGAGCCTGCCGGCCTCGACGCCGTTCGCGTTCTTCAGCGCCGTCATCTCCTCGTCGGACATCATCCCCATCCCGTCGCCGGACATACCGTCCATGTCGTGGCCGCCATGGCCCTCCCCCGTGGCCATGGGTGGCATCGGGGGGTTGCCCCACTGGTCGAGCCAGTCCTGCATCTGCTTGATCTCCGGTCCCTGCGCCGCCTTGATGTCGGCGGCGAGATCGGTGACCCGGGGATCGATGCCGCCTTTGGCGAGTACGACGTCGCTCATCCCGACCGCCTGCTCGTGATGCGGGATCATGTGCGAGGCGAACATGACGTCGGCGTCGTTGTGATCGCCGGTCGCTGCACTCCGCGGTCGCCGACGTCGACGTGGCTTGGCCCGACTGCGCTGGTGCCGAGTCGCCGCCACTACAGCCTGCCGCGATCACCAGCGCCGCGGCGGCGCCTGCCCCGATCAGAATTGTCCGTTTCCCCATCACGTTCGCGCTCCCTTCGTCGTCTCCTTTTACCTATACCCCCTACGGGTATACACTGGCAACCATGCCGCCCAGCGCCGCCGACACCGCCGACCGGCACACGATCACGCTGGCCATCAGCGGGATGTCATGCGCCTCGTGCGCGGCGCGTATCGAGAAGAGGCTCAACCAGGTGGATGGCGTCGTCGCGACCGTCAACTTCGCCACCGAACAGGCCGCGGTCGACTTCCCGGCCGGCGTCAACGCGGACGACCTGGTGGCCGCCGTCGAAGAAACCGGCTACACCGCAACGCTACCCGCGGGCGAGGACCGGTCCGCGTCCACCGACGATGTCGACGCGCCGAGGCGGTGGCGGCGTCGACTGCTGATCTCGGCCGTTTTGACCGTCCCGGTAGTGCTGATGTCGATGGTGCCCGCGTTGCAGTTCGACTACTGGCAGTGGGTTGCCCTCGGCCTTGCCAGCCCCGTCGTACTGTGGGGCGCGTGGCCGTTCCACGTGGCCGCGTTCACCAATTTGCGCCACCGCGCCGCGACGATGGACACCCTCGTGTCGGTTGGCGTTGCCGCCGCCTACCTCTGGTCGCTATGGGCGCTGCTCTTCACCCACGCAGGCGCGCCCGGCATGAAGATGACGCTGAGCCTCTTTGCGAACAGCGACGGCGGCGCGCATCTCTATCTGGAAGTGGCCGCGGCCGTCACTACCTTCATCCTTGCCGGTCGCTACTTCGAGTCGCGCGCCAAGCGGCAGTCGGGTGCTGCACTGCGGGCACTGCTCGACATGGGCGCAAAGGACGTCGTTGTGCTGCCAGCCGGATCGGCCGAAACACGCGATGCCCATAACCGAACTCGCGGTCGACGACGTATTCGTCGCACGCCCCGGCGAGAAAATCGCCACCGACGGCGTCGTGGTTTCCGGTACCTCGGCGGTGGACGCTTCGATGGTGACGGGTGAGCCCCTGCCCGTCGAGGTAGGTCCCGGTGACAACGTCGTCGGCGCAACAGTCAACGTCGGAGGACGGCTCGAGGTCCGCGCGACCCGCGTCGGCTCCGACACCCAACTCGCTCAGATCGCCCGTCTGGTCACCGAAGCCCAGGGCGGCAAGGCCGAGGTGCAGCGGTTGGCCGATCGGATCTCGGCGGTCTTCGTGCCCATCGTCATCGCGCTGTCCCTGTTGACACTCGCCGCCTGGTTGGTCATCGACGGATCACCCTCCGCCGCATTCACCGCAGCCGTCGCTGTCCTGATCATCGCGTGCCCGTGCGCCCTCGGACTGGCGACGCCCACCGCGCTGCTTGTGGGAACCGGACGTGGCGCGCAGCTGGGCATTCTGATCAAGGGTCCGCAAGTCCTGGAATCGACCCGACGAATCGACACCGTCGTGCTCGACAAGACCGGCACGGTGACCACCGGCCAGATGACCTTTGCGTCCGTGCATGCGGTCGAGGAGGCTGCTGACGCCGAAATGCTGCGGCTGGCAGGCGCTCTCGAGCACGCGTCGGAACATCCGATTGGCCGCGCCGTCGCAACACGTGCCGCCGAGGCGGGCCCGCTGCCACCGGTCACGGAGTTCGAAAATCACGGCGGCAGAGGTGTCACGGGCGTCGTCGAGGATCGCGAACTCGCCGCCGGACGATACAGCTGGTTGCACGACGAATGGACGCTGAACGCGCCCAACGCACTTCGCGCCGCCGCCGACTCGGCAGAGGCCGACGGAAAGACGGCCGTGTGGTTTGCGGTCGACGGTCAAATCCTCGCGGTCATCGTCGTTTCCGACACCGTCAAGGCGACGTCGCCCGCCGCCATCGCCGAACTGCGCGACCTCGGCCTGACGCCAGTGCTGCTGACCGGCGACAACCGGCGCGCCGCGAATGCGGTCGCGAGGCAACTCGGGATCGAGGAGGTGATCGCCGAGGTACTGCCCGCCGAGAAGCTCGACCACATCAAGAGACTGCAGAGCCAGCGCAAGGTGGTCGCGATGGTCGGCGACGGTAGTCAACGACGCCGCCGCGCTGGCTCAGGCCGACCTGGGCCTGGCGATGGGCACCGGAACCGATGTCGCGATCGCCGCCTCGGACCTGACGCTGGTGCGCGGCGATCTGCGCGCGGCGCCGGACGCCATCCGGCTGTCCCGCGCGACACTGCGCACGATCAAGGTCAATCTGTTCTGGGCATTCGCCTACAACGTCGCCGCGCTTCCGCTGGCCGCGCTCGGGCTGCTCAATCCTCTGATCGCCGGTGCTGCAATGGCGTTCAGTTCGGTCTTCGTCGTGACCAACAGCCTGCGGCTGCGTCGGTTCACGCCATCCCGGCGGAACGAGACCGTGTCAAACGGCCTCATTCATGAGCGGCCTGCAGTAGGCGCAGAGATCCATGCCGAGGGCGGGATATCCGCACGCGGGACAAATTGATGATTTAGTCAACAACTCCGAAGCCGATGCGATTGGCGTGTCCGACTCCCGGTGCGTGCGGACGTCTGGCAGGTACATGATTCCGACCCTCTCCCCCCGACCGCCACTGGCTACCCCGTGATCTTGTTTATTAACACTTGTGTCACCGCCTTTTTTTGGAAAATCACTCCAGAACTTGAGTTCAACGGGGCAAACGATTCGGAAGTGACTGATGTGAAGCGCTTTCCGCCTTTGCATAAGGGGGCCTGACCCCCGCGCTGACCTCGCGGACCTATTCCGCACCCGCTTTGCGGGCCCGAAACAACTTGACCTCGCCCTTGACGCCCTTGACGTGCCGGGCCCCGGCAAAAGACCAGGTGAAGTCGTCGGACTCGCCGATGAGGTCGTGCGCCGACTCGGCGACCAGCACCGTTCCCGGGCGGGCCACCGCGGTCACGCGGCTGGCAAGGTTCACCGGGCTGCCGAACCAGTCGCCGGCCCTGCGCACCGCGCTGCCCGCGGCAAGCCCGACGCGCAACGGCGGCATGTCCTCTTTCTCGGCGGCCACCAACAACTCCAGCGCGGCGCGCAGCAACGCAGCCGCGTCGGTGCTGACGAACATCACCGCGTCGCCGATCGTCTTGATGAATCCCACGGGCGGCGACGCAACGTCGCGGGCAAGTCCAGTCAACCGGTTGGCGAGGTTCTCCAACTCCTCCGGCGGCACGGCTTCGCCCAATCGGGTGAAGCCGACCAGGTCGGCGAAGCACACGGTCACGTCACGCGCCCCCGGCAGCTTCCCGGCAGCCCGCTCGGCGACACTGACCGCCTCGGTCTCCAAACCATGCCGAAGCTGCAACCGCAGCACGCCCTCCGCCAGTGGTCCGAGCAACGGAGAGGCGCGTTGCACCAGTTCGCCGTAGGCCTTGGCGATCTGCAATTCCGAAGCGCCCGGCTCGATCACCGTTTCCAGCACGACTTGGCGCATCACCTCGGCGGCCTGCGCCATCCCGTGTCCGAGCACACGCGCGACGGCGATCACCTGCTCGCGGGTGAGTCCCACATCGATGAACATCTGTGCCTGCGCCGCCGCCTCCGCATCGGCCCGCAGGTGAACCGCCGCGTCGGGATCGTCGACCCGCGGCAGTCCGAGTGCCCGCTGCATCGCCTCCAGGAGTTCGAGGTCGATGCCGGTGTCCTCGCAGATCTGTCGCGATGACACGTAGACGCCGTCATCACCGACGACGCGGCCTGCAGGCATCAGCATCGGTGCGAACTCGGAGCTGGATGTGGCGGAGGGTGAAGCCCTCGGCGAGCAGCCACTCGATCAGCTCGGCGCGTTCGGCGCGTGCCTCCCCTTCGAGGCCGTCGAGCAGGCCCGCATCCTCGATGGCGTCGATATCGATGTCGTCGGCCACCGCCTCAACGTATACCTGTACCCATGTCGGAGCCGTTGCTGGAGGGTCTGCCGCCGATCGTCGACGGTCGTGCGCACGTCCTCATTCTCGGCAACATGCCCAGCGTGATGTCGCTTTCGGCGCAGCAGTATTACGGCAACCCGCGCAACGGGTTCTGGCGCATCACCGGCGACATCTTCGGTTTCGATCCGACGTCTACGTACTCCGAGCGCACGGCGGCGCTGCGCAGCAGCGGCGTCGCGGTGTGGGATGTACTGCGGGCGTGCCGCCGTGTCGGCAGCCTCGACTCCGCCATTGAGTCGGACAGCATGGTGGCCAACGACTTCGGCGCATTCTTCGACGAGTATCCCGCGATCGATCGCGTGTTCTTCAACGGCGCCGCGGCAGAGAAGAACTTCCTTCGCCTCGCCGGCGTCGACCGGCCGCTGCGCTATCGCAGGCTGCCGTCCACCAGCCCGGCGCAGACCATGCGCGTCGAAGACAAGCTGGCGGCCTGGCGAGAAGCGCTGGCCGGCTAGGACACCGGCGGTCTGCGCTGTGCCCACGGCCGCGCCTTCTCGATCTGCGCGCCGAGCGACAGCAGGGTGGCCTCGTCGAATGGCCTGCCCACGAGTTGAATCGACGTCGGAACGCCGTCCTCGTCGAGACCCCACGGCACGACGGCGGCAGGTTGCCCCGTCGCGTTGAACATCGCCTGATACGGCACCCGCTGCCCGACCAGCGTCAGCGTCGTCACCGCGCCGCGCCGCTGATACGCACCGATGCGCGAGGGCCCAGCAGCCGTACCCGGCGTGATGACCACGTCGACGTCGTCAAAGATCGACAGAACACGTTGAGCGAGGCCGGTTTCCGCCTTCCTGACCGCAGCCATCCGCCGGTCGGAAATCAGCCCGCCGATGCGGGCCATCGCGCGGGTGCGCCGTTCGAGGCGATCCTTTCGCGGCAGCGACTGCACGTCGTCGTGGACGCCGCGAAAGTAGCGCGGCAGCAAGTGACCGTAGGCCGCGCCGGTCGGATAGTCGGGATCACGGGTGATGACATGGTGGCCGAGTTCCCGCAGCAGCGCGCCCGCGTCGTCAAGGGCCGCCCGCTGCGCTGTGCCCAGCCGCGCAGTCAGCATCGGTGGAACCTTGGCGCTCAACGCGATTCGCAACCGCCCGGGCACACGACGGGCGGCCGCGACGAAACTGCCTTCCGGCGCAGGCGTCGTCGACGTCACATCCAGAAACAGGGCGGCGTCCTCGACCGTCCTGGCCATCGGGCCGTTGACCGAAAGGCCGTTCCACGCGCCGTCGTGCGGTGCCAGCGGAACGCGGTCGCGCTGCGGCTTGATCCCGAACAGACCACACCAGGCGGACGGGATCCGGATCGACCCCATGCCGTCGGAGCCCAGTGCCATCGCCGCCAGGCCCGCGGCGACCGCGGCACCGCTGCCGCCACTGCTGCCTCCCGGTGTGCGGTTGGTATCCCACGGGTTTCGCGTCGCGCCGAACGTCAGTGTCTCGGTGAACGACCAGAGCATCATCTCGGGCACGGCGGTCTTGCCGACGATGACTGCGCCGGCCGCTCGCAGCCTGCGTACCACCTCGGCGTCGTCGGTTCTGGCGGGCCCGTAGGCGTCGGTGCCGTACGTCGTGACCTGACCGGCGACGTCGACGTCGTCCTTGATCGCGATCGGCACGCCCAGCAGTGGCAACCGCTCGCCGGCGTCGAGGCGAGTCTGCGCGGCGGCGGCCTCCCGGCGCGCCGAGTCGGCGAGCACGACGCGGTATGCCCGCAGTTGGGGATCCAACCGTTCGATGCGGTCCAGGTACACGTCGAGCAGCGCGGGTGCGGTGACGGCGCCCGCAGCAAGGAGGCGCGCCTGTTCGGCAGCACCGGCGAACGCGAGTTCGGTGGTATCCACCCGCGGCAGCGTAGCGCCCTAGCTGCCGTGGGCGTCGGCGTATTCGCCGGGCGTACTTCCCAGCATCGACCGGAAGTCGTTGATGAAATGCGCCTGGTCGTACCAGCCGAGGCGGACCGCGAGATCGGCGAAGTCGGTATCGGGATCGCGCTCGATCTCCAGTGCCGCCTGCTGGAGCCGGTATCGGCACAACACCCATTTCACCGGTACGCCGACATAGCGCCGGAACACCCGCTGGGTGGTGCGGGCACTCCACGGCGACAGCCGCATCACCTGCTCGACCCGATGCAGACGATCGTCGTCGCGGATCCGCTCTACAAGTGCGCTCAGCGATGTGATACGTCGAATCCGTCTCCCCCGCGCCGGCCGCGATCGCGTCGTCCAGGCCCGCTGCGGCTGACGTGATGTCATCCTTCAAAGTTATTGGCGCGCCGAACAAATCGGCGTCCACCGTGACGACCCGCCCGGTCAGTGCGGCAGCGTCGCGGCCGAAACGCGCGGTGAAACCGCCGGGCCGGAACCGAGCGCCGACAACGGTGCCGCACTCGCTGATCGTGGTGCGAAATACCCTGTCGACGACTCCGTGCACGAGCGTGTTCGGCAGAGCGAAACCGTGGCGCGGGGTGTCGCTACCCCATTCATGGGTGAGGTGCAGAGACGGAAAAGTGATCACGGTATTGGTGTGCGGTTCTCGACCGCGCAGGTCCCAGTCCACCGACCAGAAGTGCTCGACGAATCGGCCCGCCGACTTCGAAGGTGCCCACCGGTCGAGGTCGAACAGCGGGGTGGACGCGGCACGGCCGACGACTCCGCGCAAGGGTGCGTCCTGCGGTTCTCCTTCCCCGGCGGCCACACCGTCCAGGTTACGAAGGGATCCGACCGGTCGGACAAACCGATGACCCAGACGGTCGCCTGCCCTACCCTCTATCCCTATGTCATTCGCACGTTCTGTGATCGGGTCGTCCGTGTTGGCCGCGGCGACGCTGATCTCCGCCGCCTTTGTCGCCGCCCCCGCGGGCAGTGCCGCCGTCGATTGCCCCTCTGGTTGGGAGTTCGGGCCGTCATTGAAGCTGCTGCAGAGCGACGGCTGGAAGGTGACAGTCGCGACCGAGGGCCGCAGTGTCGGCGGTGCGGCGGTCGCCATCCCGCCCAACCAAGGTGTGCTGTGGCGCGGCACCGGGGAGGGCGGCAGCGACGGCATGACCGTCGCCTTCGGCCTGGGCTTCGACAATGGAAAGGTCCTGCACTACACCGGCGTCATCGACCCGACCACCGGAGCTCTGACCGGCGAACGTCCCGACGGTGTGACGTGGCAGAGCACCGGCAGCATGCGGTGCATCGGCGGAACAGACGCGCTGCCGCCGGCCTAGGCCATCTGGTCGCAGAAAAAAAGAGGGCACCCATTTCGGATGCCCTCTTCGCCTGTTGTCAGCGGCTGTGCTGAACGGTCATGTCGACCTGCGGCACATTCACCTGCTGCTGGATCTCGTGGATCCAGTCGTGGTGGATCTGGTCAGCCTGGGCCGGCGCGGCGAAGCCGAGGATTGCGGCCGCCAGGCCGGTAGCGGCGAAACCGGCGATTCCTGCAAATCCAAACTTCTTCATTTCAGTGCCTTCTTCTCGTATCTCTGGGGCTCTCTTCTGTGCCCTCTGATGGGCTAAACAGCGAGGTCAGAACGGTTAATTCCGGTGGCAGAAATTGATCGGCGGTTGGCAGCAATCGGCGCCTGACGCGAAGCCCGGATACACCAAAAAGGGCACCCGCTTCCGGGTGCCCTTTTCGTCGGTGCGTTCGTCAGTGGCTCTGGTGCACACCAGTGTCGACGTGGGGGACGACCGCGCTCTGATGGATGTCGTTGACCCAGTCGTGGTGGCCGATGTCGGCGTTGGCCGGGCCCGCGAAGCCGAGAACAGCGGCCATCAGGCCGGCGGCTGCGATGGTGGCTAATCCGAGATTCTTCATTTCAGTGCCTTCTTCGTTCTCTCTTGGTTCTCTTCTGCGAACCTTCTGGTTGTTTAAACACGGAGGTCAGGACGATAATTCCGATGGCAGCAATTGATGGACCGATGGCAGTAATCGCCACCTATACGATTCCCGGGTGGCCAAACTCGAGTTATCTCGCAGCCTGTCGATGACACCGGAGGACGCGTGGGAGCATGCGTCTGATTTCTCGTCGCTGGGCGACTGGCTCTCGATGCATCAGGGCTGGAGAGGTGAGCTGCCCGACGAGCTGGAAGTGGGGACGACGCTGGTCGGTGTCGCCGGGGTCAAGGGAATGCGCAACCGGGTCACGTGGACGGTGAAGGAGTTGGACGCGCCAACGCTGTTGGCAGTCACCGGCGAAGGCGTCGGCGGCACCAAGTACGGGCTGAAGATGACGGTCAAACCCACCACGTCGGGATGCGACTTCACGGTGAGAATCGACCTGGGTGGCCGCCCACTGTTCGGGCCGATCGGCGCGACCGCCGCACGGTTGGTCAAGGGCGACATCGAGCGTTCGATCGAGAAGTTCGAGCAGCTCTACAGCTGACGCGCCGCGGCTGTCGCAAAATTCCAATCCTGCGCGGGCGCCCGTTCGCCAAGCTGACGAACATGACTGTCAAACCGATTCCGGAGGGCTACACCAGCCTGACCCCGTTCCTGTGCGTCGACGGCGCTGCTGCCGCGATCGACTTCTATGTGTCGGTGTTCGGCGCCACGCTCGTCGACCGAATGGACGGTCCCGGCGACACGGTCGCCCACGCCGAGCTCGATTTCGGCAACGGTCGACTGCAGCTGTCGGACCCCAATGACGCGTATCAGATCGCCGCGGCCGACCCGCTGGCGCCCGCGACCCACTCGGTCGCGCTGTACTGCGAGGACACCGACGCCGTTGTCAAGCGCGCCGAGAAGGCCGGCGCCACGATCCGCGAACCCGCGCAGACCTTCGTCACCGGCGATCGCTTCGCGTCGATCCTCGATCCATTCGGCCAGCGTTGGACGGTGATGACGCGCGTCGAGGACGTCTCGCCGGAGGAACGCGACCGGCGGATGGCCGAGTGGGCCAAGGAGAACGCCTGACGACGAAGGCGGCGAGGGACGAGCCGACGAGGAGTCGGGCGCGACGACAACGCCTGACCCACCCGGCTGTCGGATTTACGTCTGCGCCTGTCCGAGCGTCACCTGCGACCGTCTGAGGCGCACCGGAGGCGTCCATGTACGTCAGCGTCACGTTGTCGCCAGGCGCCTTCGAGCGCACCGCCGCAACCAATGCGTCGGCGCCGTCGATCGGCCGGTCGTCGACCTTCGTGATCACCACACCGCTCGGCAGACCCGCCGCCGCTGCCGGACCGTCGGCCACCACGTCGGCGACCGCCGCGCCGTGCGCGCCGGGATCCTGTGTCAGCTGAACACCCAACGAAGCGTGCGTGACGTGACCATTGGAAACCAATTCGTCGGCGATGCGCTTGGCCTGATCCGCCGGGATCGCGAAGCCGAGGCCGATCGAGCCACTCTGCGCGCCAGATGATTCCGGGCCCCCGCCGCCCATCGACGCGATCGCCGAGTTGACGCCGACGAGTTCGCCGTTCATGTTCACCAGCGCTCCGCCGGAGTTGCCCGGGGTTGATCGCGGCGTCGGTCTGTATCGCGTTCATCACCGAATGCTGGCCGGTGCTGCCGTCGCCGGTGCTGACCGGCCGGTCCAGCGCGCTGATGATGCCCGTGGTGACGGTGCCCTCCAGGCCGAGGGGCGATCCGACGGCCACGACATTCTGGCCGACCTTCAAATCCTTCGAGGATCCCATCGTGATCGGCGTCAGGCCCGAAACACCCTGAGCCCGAACGACCGCGATGTCATCGGCAGGGTCGGTGCCGACGACGGTGAACGGCACGGTGTTGCCGTCGGAGAAGGAAACCGTCGCATCCGGATTCTGGCCGGACGGTCCCTGCCCGCCCGGCGACGACTCGTCGCCTTGCCCGGGCAGTCCCTGCAGACCGGGGAAGCCCCCATCGTCCTGCCCACCGAGAACGCTTGACGCCTCGTCGGCGCCAGGTCCACTGAGCGCCGCGACGACGTGATTGTTGGTCAGGATGAGACCGTCGGAACTCAACACGATGCCTGATCCCTCCTCGGCGCCCTGTCCCATCTTGATCTGCAGCTTCACCACGCTGGGCAGCACCTTCGCAGCGACCTGCTCGACGGAGCCGGACGGCGTCGCCGCGACGGGCTGCTTGGGAGCGGGTGCCGCTGCGGTGGCGGCGGTAGCGGCGCTGTTGGCGGCCGACGGGTCGGACTGGTTCACCAACACCGCGGCGCCGATACCTCCGGACACCACGGCGACCGCCGCGGCCCCGACCACAACCGTGCCCGTCCGAGAGCGCTTGCGCATCACAGGAATCGGCGTCGTCGGGGTCGAATCATGCTGATGCACAGCGCTATAGGGGCCATATCCCGGCACGGGCTGTTGCGATGCGTAGCGCCAGTCATACGGCTGGCCATAGCCGCCCTGCGGCGGCATGCCCGAATACTGCTGGCTCGCAGGTTGGCTCGGACCCGATGGACGGTTGGACCGGCGCAGCGAGTACCGCGATTGCTTTTTCATGGAGTGGTTTCTTCCTTTGGCTATGCAGAGCAAAGTGGTTAGCCATACTGTGCACTGCTTCACTGAGACCCGACTGAGAGGAAGATCTATACAGTCCAAGACTTTTGGCCTGTGGCAGCGATCACACTCGACCAGACCGGGTGGTCATGGCGTTGCCGCGGGCAAAAGGGTGGCCCGATTGAACGGTTCCCCGAGGGGTTAGCCTGTCGGGATGTCCTGTGTGTTCTGCGCCATCGTGGCGGAAGAAGCCCCAGCAATCCGGATCTACGAGGACCACGATTATCTGGCAATCCTCGACATCCGTCCGTTCACCCGCGGCCACACCCTCGTCATCCCCAAGCGCCATTTCGTCGACCTCACCGACACCCCACCGGAGACCTGCGCCGACCTGGTGCGCATCGGGCAGCGCATCGCCAAGGCGGCGCGCCAGTCCGGGTTGCACGCGGACGGCAACAACGTCGTCATCAACGACGGCAAGGCGGCGTTCCAAAGCGTGTTTCACATTCACTTGCACGTGCTGCCGAGGCAGTCCGGCGACAAGCTGTCGTTCGCCAAGGGCATGCTGCTCCGGCGCGACCCCAACCGCGAAGAGACCGGCCGCATCCTGCGTGATGCATTGGCCGGTCTCGATGCCGCACAGCAGGATTGACGGTCATGGCATCACTTGTCCAGAAAGCGTTCGGCAGCTACCTGCGCCTGCACGACACCGTCTACCAACGCACCAACGGCTGGATCGGCCATCGAATGATGGTGCTGCCCAGCCTGCTGCTGCACACCGTGGGCGCCAAGACCGGCAAGGCCCGCACCACGTCGCTGACCTATGCCCGCGACGGTGACGACTATCTGGTGGTCGCATCCAACGGCGGCTCTCCGCGGTCGCCCGGCTGGTACCACAACGTGAAGGCGAACCCAGACATCGAAATCAATGTCGGGCCAAGACGGTTCGCAGTAACGGCGGCGCCGGTGCTGCCGGGCGATCCGGACCGCGACCGCCTCTGGAAGATCGTCACGAAGTACAACAAGTCGTACAACGAGTATCAGAAGAAGACCAGGCGGCCGATACCGATCGTCAGGCTGACCCCGAAAGCCTGATCAGAACAACTCTTTGGCGAGCAGTTCCAGCGTCTTGACGCGTGCCGGTGAGGTCGCCGGATCGGTACCACGCCGGGCCGACGCCACCGGGTGCACCATCACCTCGTCGACGTCGAATTCGTCGGCCAGCGCACGCACCTGTTGTGCGGCCTCGGTCGGATCGCCCACGACGGCCCGACGCAGCCCGCTGTCGACCACCGCCTGCTCCTGCGGGGGCAGCCGCTTCTGTTCGGCATCCTCGACGAGATCGACCGGTCCGAGCGGCTGGCCGGTACGCAGCCGGGCCATCATCTGCAGGTTCGGCAGCAGCAATGCCATTGCCTCGTCATGGGTTTCGGCCACCGCCGCGTTGACGGTGAGGAAGGTCACGGGCTCGGCGGCCAGGTCGCTCGGCCGGAACTCCGATCGGTAGACGGCCAGCGCCTCCGCGGTGCCCTGTCCCGAGAAGTGATGGGCGAACACATACGGCAGCCCCTTGGCTGCAGCCAGATGCGCCGAGTACAGCGACGAGCCGAGCAGCCACATCCTCGGTTCGCTGATCGCGGCTGGCGTCGCCTTGAGGATGTAGTCCTGCTGCGGGATGGTGACGCGCACACCGCTTGCGCTCATCATTGCCACGACGTGGTCGAGATATTCGGGGAACTTGTCGATGTCGCTGTCATCGCGACCCCCGGCGTTGCGCAGCAGATACGACGTCAGCGGATCAGAGCCCGGCGCCCGGCCGATGCCCAGGTCGATCCGGCCCGGGTGGGCCGCTTCGAGCAAGGCGAACTGTTCGGCGACGGTCAGCGGCGCGTGGTTGGGCAGCATCACACCACCGGAGCCGAGGCGGATCTGCGACGTGTTCGCGGCGAGATGGGCGATCAGGACCGGCGGGCTGGTCGCCGCCACCGACGGCATGTTGTGGTGTTCGGCCAACCAGTAGCGGGTGTATCCCAACTGGTCGGCGGTCTGCGCGAGCTGAGTGGACGCCGCAAGCGCATCCGACGTCGACTGGTCGGTGCGCACGGGTACGAGATCGAGGACGGAAAGCCGCATATGTGGGTCAACGCCAGACATCACGTCCGCGTTCCCGCGATTTCGGCGCGCTAATCGACGCTGAGCGCGCGTAGACGCGCCGAAATCACTCTATGCCGGCCAGGGCGGCGGCCTTCCCGAAGACGTCGTCGAGCATTTGCGGGGTGAGCTTCCCGGTGAAGGTGTTCTGCTGGCTCGGGTGATACACGCCCATCAGCGTGACCTCGCCGTGCGGCGTGCGCAGGGGGGCCGTCGCACCGTGCCCGAATTTCGGCACCGGTCGGGCATGCGAACCGCCGGCCGCACGGACCATGTCCAGCACGGCCCGCCATGCGAAGCCGCCCAGCGCAATGACGACCCGTACGTCGGCCCCGACAAGGCGCCACTCGGCGTCCAACCACGGCGCGCACGTCGCACGCTCGGCAGGTGTCGGCGCATTCGCAGGCGGCGCGCACCGGACCGCCGCCGCGATCCGGGTGTCGGTGAGCATCAACCCGTCCGCGGCGTCGACGCACAGCGATTGGTTGGCCAGGCCTGTCCGGTGCAGGGCCGCGAACAGGAAGTCGCCGGACCGGTCGCCGGTGAACACCCGACCGGTCCGGTTGGCGCCGTGCGCGGCGGGCGCCAAACCGACCACCATCACCCGTGGTCGTGACGCACCCCAGCCGGGCGCGGGCCGACCCCAGTACGGTTCGCCCGCATACGACTTCCGCTTCTCGACCGCGACCCGTTCACGCCATTCGACCAAACGCGGGCAGGCCCGGCACACCGACACCAGGGCGTCGAGTTGATCGACCGTTTCCACCGCGTCGGCCATGGCGGTCACCTGCGCGGCAGAGTCGGCCACCGCCGTCGCCTGCGTCGCCAAGTCACCGGGCCAGCCTGTGCCCGCAGGCACCGGCGATTCGAACCGCTTGCCGGTGCGGGGATGGGCCAACTTCACCGCTCCACTGTGCCTGCGCGGCATAATCGCTCGCCGACCGGGGCGGGCCGCTGTTAGATTCCACAGCGATAACCCATGACCAACGGCAAGCGCGGACCGCTGTACACCATCCTCTTCGCCGCGCTGTTGGCCGGTGCGGGCAACGGCATCACGATCGTCGCGTTCCCCTGGCTGGTGCTGCAACGCAACGGATCCGCCCTCGATGCGTCGATAGTCGCCATGGCGGGAACCATCCCCCTGCTGGTCGCGACCTTGATCGCAGGCGCCGCAGTGGATTACCTTGGCCGCAAACGTGTTTCGATGATCTCCGACGCGCTGTCCGCCCTTTCGGTTGCTGCCGTCCCGGTGCTCGCGCTGACCTTCGGCGTGCACGTGGTCAATGTCGCCGTGCTTGCCGGCCTCGCCGCGCTCGGTGCGCTGTTCGATCCGGCGGGTATGACGGCGCGAGAGACGATGCTGCCCGAGGCCGCCCAGCGGGCCGGTTGGACGCTGGACCATGCGAACAGCGTGTACGAGGCCGTGTTCAACCTGTCCTACATCGTCGGACCCGGCGTGGGCGGCCTGATGATCGCCACTCTCGGCGGGGTGAACACCATGTGGGTGACCGCGGGCGCCTTCGTGCTGTCGATCCTCGCCATCTCGACACTTCGCCTCGAAGGCGCGGGCACACCGAACCGCAACGCGCTACCCGAGGGGGTGTGGGCCGGCGTCGTCGAAGGGCTGCGCTTCGTCTGGAACAACAAGGTGCTGCGCACCCTGGCGATCGTGGACCTCGCAGCGACCGGCCTGTACATGCCGATGGAATCAGTCCTGTTCCCCAAATATTTCACCGACCGCAACGAACCCGCACAACTGGGCTGGGTGCTGATGGCGCTCAGCGTCGGCGGCCTCATCGGCGCGCTGGGTTATGCGGTGCTGTCGAAGTATTCGCGTCGGCGCACCATCATGTTGACCGCCGTGTTGACGCTCGGCGTGGCGATGACGATCATCGCGTTCCTGCCGCCGCTCCCACTGATCCTGGTGCTGTGCGCGATAGTCGGGTTCGTCTACGGCCCGATCGCGCCGATCTACAACTACGTCATGCAAACCCGCGCTCCACAACACCTGCGCGGGCGGGTCGTCGGCGTGATGGGGTCGCTGGCCTACGCCGCCGGGCCGCTCGGCCTGGTACTGGCGGGCCCGCTCGCCGATGCCGCCGGTCTGCACGCGACGTTCCTGGCGCTGGCGCTACCGATGCTGCTGCTTGGCGTCGTCGCGATGTTTTTACCCGCACTTCGCGATCTGGACCGCGATCAGACCGATGAGCGCGACGTCGCGACGGGAAAGTAGGCCGTTAAGCCGACGCGTTGGCTGGGTATCCGTGTGACGCAAACCACAAAACGAACATCGAGGTTGCATCGTGTACCAGCAAGTTCTCGATCCGGTTGCCCATTCCCTGGCATGGAGTTCGCTGGTCGCGGCGATTCCCCTGCTGCTGCTTTTCGTGTTGCTCGGCGTCTTCAAAGTGACCGCGTGGGTGGCCTCGCTGATCTCGCTGGCCGTCGCCATCGCCGTCGCGGTGCTGGTGTACGGAATGCCGATCGGCCAAACGCTGCTGGCGGGCACCGAAGGCGCCGCCTTCGGCTTCTTCCCGATCCTGTGGATCGTCATCAACGCGATCTGGGTGTACCAGCAGACGGTGGAGACGGGGCACTTCGACGTTCTGCGTCGCTCGTTCAGCCGGGTCAGCGACGACCAGCGCATCCAGGCCGTCCTGATCGCCTTCTCGTTCGGCGCGCTGCTCGAGGCGCTGGCCGGCTTCGGCACCCCCGTAGCGGTCACCTCGGTGATGCTGATGGCGTTGGGGTTCAAGCCGATGAAGGCCGCCGCGCTGGCCCTCGTCGCCAACACCGCACCTGTCGCCTTCGGCGCGATGGCCACGCCGATCCTCACGCTGGCAAAGGTGACCGAACTTCCCGCCGACACTCTCGGCGCAATGGTCGGTCGTCAGACGCCGATCCTGGCGGTATTCGTGCCCCTTGTCCTGGTCGCCATCGTCGACGGCTGGCGCGGCATCCGCGAGACATGGCCGGCGGCCGTGGTGTGCGGCCTCGTGTTCGGGGTCGCCCAGTACGCGACGTCCAACTTCGTCTCGGTGCCCCTGGCCGATGTGGTCGCCTCACTGCTGTCCGCCGCCGCGGTGGTGGCGCTGGTGCGCGTCTGGCGTCCCAGCCGCCCGTACACCGAACCGGCGGTCGTTGCAGGCGGCGCGGCCGACGAGCCGACGGCCGAGTTCGCCGAGCGCGTCGAGCATCCCGACGCACGCGCCGACGTCGTGAAGGCGTACGCGCCCTACGCGATCATCATCGCGGTGTTCGTCGTCTGCCAGATCGCCGCGGTGAAGAAGCTGCTCGACAAGGCGACGATCAAGTTCCACTGGCCGGGCCTCGACGTCGTCAGCCCCAAGGGAAAGCCGGTGACGCTCACCGAATTCACCCTGAACCTGCTCACAACGCCGGGCACCCAGATGCTGATCGCGGGCGTGCTGACGGCGGTCGCGCTGCGGCTGTCGGCGCCGCGGGCGCTGAAGGCTTACGGAACGACACTGCATCAGCTGCGCTGGGCGATTCTCACCGTGATGGCGGTGCTGGCGCTGGCATTCGTGATGAACCTGTCCGGCCAGACGATCACCCTTGGCACCTGGATGGCGGCGGCAGGCGGAGCGTTCGCCCTGCTGTCGCCGATACTGGGCTGGCTCGGTGTGGCGGTCACCGGATCCGACACCTCGGCCAACTCGCTGTTCGGCGCGCTGCAGGTCACCGCGGCGAATCAGGCCGGGCTGTCCGACATCTTGATGGCGGCGTCCAACAGCTCCGGCGGCGTGCTGGGCAAGATGGTCTCGCCGCAGAACCTCGCCATCGCCGCCGCTGCGGTCGGCATGAACGGCAAGGAAGGCGACATCTTCCGTCGTGTCGTGGTGTGGAGCCTGCTGTTCCTGCTGATGATGTGCGCGTTGTCCGCGCTGCAAGCCTCGCCGGTGCTGTCCTGGATGGTCCCGTCCTGATGACTCGTAGCATCGACGGAGTGAGCGTTGTCGACAGCCTGATCGCCGACCTGCCCGACGGCATGGTCGTCACCGACCCCGCCATCACCGACGGCTACCGGCAGGACCGCGCGCTGGACCCTGCGGCGGGCAAGCCGCTGGCGGTCGTGCGTCCGCTGACCACCGAGCATGTGCAGACCGTCATGCGATGGGCGGCCGCCCACCGAGTGCCCGTCGTGCCGCGGGGTGCGGGCAGCGGGCTCTCCGGCGGGGCCACCGCACTCGACGAAGGCATCGTGCTGTCGACGGAGAAGATGCGCGACATCACCGTCGACCCCGTCACCCGGACCGCGGTCTGCCAGCCCGGCCTTTTCAACGCCGAGGTGAAAAAGGCTGTTGCACAACATGATCTGTGGTACCCGCCGGACCCGTCGTCGTTCGAGATCTGCAGCATCGGTGGAAACATCGCCACCAACGCTGGCGGGTTGTGCTGCGTCAAGTACGGCGTCACCACCGATTACGTGATGGGTCTTCAGGTCGTACTGGCCGACGGTACGGCAGTGCGGGTGGGCGGCCCGAGACTGAAAGACGTTGCGGGCCTGAGCCTTACCAAGCTGTTCGTCGGCAGCGAGGGCACGCTGGGCATCGTCACCGAGATCACGCTGCGGCTGCTGCCCAAGCAGCATCGGTCCAGCACGGTGGTGGCCAACTTCGCCACGGTCGAGGCGGCCACCGAAGCGGTGCTCGGGGTGGCCTGCCAGATGAGGCCGTCGATGCTCGAGTTCATGGACTCCGTGGCCATCAACGCCGTCGAGGACAAGCTGAAGATGGGCCTCGACCGCGATGCTGCCGCAATGCTGCTCGCCGCTTCTGACGAACGCGGCCGTTCAGCGGCCGAGGACGCCGAGACCATCGCGGGCGTGTTCGCCGAGAACGGCGCAACCGACGTGTTCTCCACCGACGACCCCGACGAGGGCGAGGCGTTTGTCGCCGCCCGCCGATACGCGATCCCCGCCGTGGAAGCCAAGGGCACGCTGTTGCTCGAGGACGTCGGCGTGCCGCTGCCGCGGATCGGTGACCTCGTCAGTGGCGTGGCGGGAATCGCCGCAGAGCGCGACGTGATGATCTCGATGATCGCCCACGCCGGTGACGGCAACACCCACCCGTTGATCGTCTTCGACCCGTCCGACGCCGCGATGGCGGAGCGGGCCGAGCGGGCGTTCGGCGAGATCATGGATCTGGCGATCGGGCTCGGCGGCACCATCACCGGCGAGCACGGCGTCGGCAGGCTGAAAAGGCCCTGGCTGGCCGACCAGATCGGGCCCGAGGCGATGGAGCTCAACCGGCGCATCAAGCAGGCGCTCGACCCGGACAACATCCTGAATCCCGGCGCGGCCATTTGATGTCAATCCGCTGTGCCCTGTTGACAGGGCATGTGGTTGTGTCGTACCCATAAGACATGACCGCCGCTCTGTCTCACCGCATGCCGGCCCGGTTCCAGCTCGCGACGGCCGACACGTGGCCCAATCCGTGGCCGATGTACCAGGCGCTTCGCGACAAGGATCCGGTGCACCACGTCGTCCCCGAGGAGAACCCGGGTCACGACTACTGGGTGCTGTCCCGGCACGCCGACATCTGGAACGCCGCCCGCGACCACGAGACGTTCTCGTCGGCACAGGGCCTGACGGTCAACTACGGCGAGCTGGAAATGATCGGCCTGGCCGACAACCCGCCGTTCGTCATGCAGGACCCGCCGACGCACACCGAATTCCGCAAGCTGGTGTCCCGCGGCTTCACCCCCCGGCAGGTGGAGGCCGTCGAGCCCGCCGTGCACGCAGTTCGTCATCGAGCGGATCGAGCGGCTGCGCGCAGCCGGTGGCGGTGACATCGTCGCCGAGCTCTTCAAGCCGCTGCCGTCCATGGTCGTCGCGCATTACCTCGGCGTGCCCGAGCAGGACCGCCAACAGTTCGACGGCTGGACCGAGGCCATCGTCGCCGCGCAGACCCAGGACGGCGGGTTCGCCGGGGCGGTCGAGTCCGTCGGCGAGGCGGTGGCGTCGATGATGGCGTACTTCACCCAGCTCATCGAGCGGCGCCGCCGCGAGCCAGAGGACGACACCGTGTCGCACCTCGTCGCCGCGGGCGTCGGCGCCGACGGCGACATGGCGGGGATGCTGTCGATCCTGGCCTTCACGTTCACGATGGTCACCGGCGGCAACGACACGACGACCGGCATGCTCGGTGGCGCGGTGCAGCTGTTGCACCAGCGGCCGGATCAGCGCCGGCTGCTGATCAACAACCCCGACCTGATGACCGATGCGGTGGACGAGCTGTTGCGGCTCACCTCGCCCGTGCAGGGGCTGGCCCGCACCACCACCCGCGACGTCCGGATCGGCACCACGACGATCCCCGCAGGCCGCAAGGTACTTCTGCTCTACGGCTCGGCCAACCGCGATGAGCGCGAATACGGTTCCGACGCAGGCGAACTCGAAGTGCGGAGGCGCCCGCGCAACATCATGACGTTCAGCCACGGCGCGCACTTCTGCCTCGGTGCGGCTGCGGCCCGCATGCAATCACGCATCGCGCTCACCGAACTGCTGGCGCGCTGCCCCGAGTTCGAGGTCGACCTGTCCGGGGTGGTCTGGGCGGGCGGGAGTTATGTCCGTCGGCCGCTGTCGGTTCCGTTCACGGTGAGCGGTTGATGGCGGGCAACGACTGGTTGGGCGACCGCCGCACCGAGGTGGCCGCCGACCGCATTCTGGACGCCGCCGACGCACTGTTCGCACAACAGGATGCCGCGACCGTCGGCATGCACGAAATCGCCAAGGCCGCAGGATGTTCCCGCGCCACGCTGTACCGGTACTTCGAGAACCGTGAGGCGCTGTACACCGCGTACGTGCACCGCGAAAGCTACCGGCTCTTCCACCAGATGACCGAACAGCTCACCGGTGTCGACGAACCGCGCGAGCGGCTCATCGAGGGCGTGGTCTCGTCGCTGCGCAATGTCCGCGAAAGTCCCGCGCTGTCATCGTGGTTCGCCACCGCGCAGCGACCGATCGGCGGCGAGATCGCCGAACAGTCGGAGGTGATCAAGGCGCTCACCGAGGCGTTCCTGATCTCGATGGCGCCCGATGACCCGGGAGTGGTCGAGCGCAAAGCGCGCTGGCTAGTGCGTGTGATGACCTCGCTGCTTGTCTTTCCCGGGCACGACGAGGCCGACGAGCGGGCGATGATCGAGCAGTTCGTCGTTCCGATCGTGGTGCCTGCGACACAGGACGCGGGTTAGCGCGGCTTACTGCCGCGCCATCGCGATCCGGAAGCGTTCGTCGGGCTCGATGTAGTGGTCGGCGTCCTTGGCGTCGTCGCCGAGGTCGATGCGGACCCAGTCGATCTTGCCGTTGAACGTGCTGGTGTGCGCGGTGTAGTCGGGGCTGACGGTGGTGCCTGTCTCGCGGCCGACGTCGGTCGTCTCGTCGGCCGAGAAGATGAAGCCCTGCGTTTGATCGACGCGGCCGCTGCCGACTTCCTTGCCGTCGTAGTAGAGCGTGACATTGCCGCCCTTGCCCATGCCGCCGCCATCGTAGGCAAACTCCATGCGCACCTGATTCGTACCGGCCGGAACAGGTTCACTCGCCTCGACATCAAACGACTTGATACCCAGCACGTTGTAATGGAATTTGGCCTTACCGTCTTTGGCGTAGAGGCTCCAACCGCCGAACCGGCCGCCCTGGGCGATGATCACGCCGTCGGCACCGCCGTCGGGCACATCCACCTCGGACGTCACCGCGAACGACTTGTTCTTGATATCGACGACGCTGTTCTCCGACAGCCGACCCATGTTCCCGAACAACAACTGGCTGTTGCCCTTGATCAGTGAGGGCCGCCCGGCCGACGTCGGGTTGATGCGTTCGATCTGACGGTCATCGAGGGGAAGCACGTTGTACTTGACTGCCTCGATCAGCCAAAGTCGTTGCAGCTCATGCAGTTTGTCTGGATTCTCCTTCGAGAGGTCGTTGGACTGCGTCCAGTCGTTGTTGCCGTCGTACAGTTCCCACACGTCGTCGTCGAAGGCAGGCATCACCGCTCCGCCCATCTCCCACGGCGTTCGATGCTTGGTCACCGCGCTCCAGCCTTTGTGATAAATGCCTCTGTTGCAGAACATTTCGAAGTACTGGGTCTCATGCCGCTCAGGCGCCTCGGCGTCGTTGAAGCTGTAGAGCAGGCTGGTGCCCTCGTATGGGCTCTGCATGACGCCGTTGACCATCGTCGGTGCGGGGATGCCTGCGGCTTCCAACACAGTGGGCGCCAGGTCGATCACGTGGGTGAACTGGTTACGCACGCCGCCCTTGTCGTCGATCCCCTTGGGCCAGTGCACGATGGTGCCGTTGCGGGTACCGCCCCAGTGCGAGGCGACCTGCTTCGTCCACTGATATGGCGTGTCCATCGCCCACGCCCAGCCGACCGCGTAGTGGCCGTAGGAGGCCTCGCCGCCGAACTCGTCGAGCTTCGATGCCAGGAATTCCGGTGTCTCGAGGTCGGCCATGCCGTTGAAGTTGGCCATCTCATTGAACGCGCCCTGCAGCGTGCCCTCTGCCGATGCGCCGTTATCGCCGATGATGACGTAAACCAGCGTGTCGTCCAGGATCGGACCCGATCGCGTCGAGCAACCGGCCAATGTGATGGTCGGTGTGCTCCAAGAATGCGGCATACACCTCCATCTCGCGTTCAAGCGCCGGCTTGAGCGCAGGATCCATCTCGTCCCAGGCCGGGATCTCCGCGTGCCGCGGCGTCAGAACCGCATCAGCTGCGATGACACCCAGTTCCTTCTGCCGCTCGAAGGTGATCTCGCGCTGGCGGTCCCAGCCGTGCGCGAATTTTCCCTTGTACTTGTCGATCCACTCCTTTGGCACATGGTGCGGGGCGTGGGTGGCTCCTGGCGCGAAGTACATGAAGAACGGCTTGTCGGGCAGCAGCGCCTTCTGCTGGCGCACCCAGTTGATCGCCTTGTCGGCCAAATCCTCGGTGAGGTGATAACCCTCGGCGGGCGTCTTCGGCGGCTCGATCGGGCGTGGTGCCCTCGTACAGCGCCGGATCCCACTGGTTGTTCTCGCCGCCGATGAACCCGTAGAAGTACTCGAAACCGCCGCCGCCGGTCGGCCACGCGGTGAACGGGCCTGCCGGGCTGGTCTGCCACACCGGAACCTCGTGGCACTTGCCGAACTGGGCGGTCGAATAGCCGTTGAGCTTCAGCGTCAACGCCAGCGGCGCCTTCGTGTTCGGCAGCACCGAGGTGTATCCGGGTGCTGCCGTGGCGGTTTCGGTGATGTTGCCCATGCCTACTGAATGGTGGTTGCGGCCGGTGAGCAGCGCCTGCCGCGTCGGCGAGCACAACGCCGTGGTGTGCAGCCGGGTGTACTTCAAGCCGCCCGACGCCAGCTTCTCGAAGTTGGGCGTCTGGCATGGGCCGCCGAAAGCGCTACTGGCGCCGAAGCCGACATCGTCGATCAGGATGACAACCACATTGGGCGCGGTCGCCGGCGGACGCACATCCTTGATCGGCGGATAGCTGGTGTCCGGGTCCTTGGCGTCGTAGGTCGTCAGACCGATGTGCGTGATGTCCGGGATGGGAAGAATGTCCCGCCGGACCTCGCCCCCCGCTACGTCCGATTGGCCGTTGTTGTGGGCTGACGAGCTGGGCATGGCGGTCCTCTCGGCCGTCGGACCACACTTCTTGGGTCCGAGACCGCCAGCCTATGGAAGCGCATCGGCGACCGTGGTGTTTCGACGTCTTCGCGAAACGGAATTCCAGTACCAAAAGTGCGAGAAGGGGGGTGCTGGAATTCCGTTTCGCGAAAAGTCGGCGGGGGCGCGCTATGGAGAGCGCACGCGGGTGAAGCGGTGCAGCAGCCACGCCAGGGGCACCGTCACGATGAGGGTGGCCACAAATACCAACGGCATCGAACCCGTGTAGACGTGGATGTGCAGGATGTCGACCATCACGATCTCCATCGTCACCAGATGGATCAGGAAGATCTCGTAGGAGATCTCGCCGAGGAAGACCATCGGGCGGCTGGCCAGCAGCCGGGCATACCAGCCGCGGTCACCCAGCGCCACCGGTGCAACGGCCAGCGTCGCGATCACGGCGTAGAAGACCGCCTTCCATACCGCAGGCGCGAGTGCATAGGGGGACGTCGCAGGCTCCCCCGCAATCGGTGTCGAGGCGATGAAGTAGCTCACCACCGCGACGGGTAGCACCGCGAATGCGTAACAGCGGACACCCATCGCCGCGAGGACCGCGAGCAGCATGCCGCCGACGAACCAGATCAGATATGTCGGTAGCCACAGGCGCGCTCCGTCGGGCAGCCCGTCGACGGTGTGCACGAAGATCAACCATGCGGGCGACACCGCGGTCAGGACCAATAGGCCGCCGAGCAAGAGCATCGGACGCCACCGGCGGCGACATAGCACCGCCAACAACAGCCATGCCAGCAGCGGCAGCACGACATAGAACGCCGCCTCCACGGCCAGGCTCCACATTTGGGTCAGGCCCTGGTGAATATAGGAATACATGTAGTGGTCGGTGTAGATCTGCGTCAGGCTCAGGTTTCGCAGTAAGCCGATCCAGGTGTGGCCGGGGTTCGGTAGCGCCTCGCGGAAGTGATAGAGCACGTACGCCCCGATCACCGTCACCGCGTACGCGGGCATGATGCGGCGCACGCGGTGCCATGCGTAGCGGCGGACCGATGGCCAATCGCGCCCTGCCACTGTCGCTTTCACCCACGGCCGGAAGAGTAGAAACCCCGACAGGACGAAGAAGATGGGAACCCCGATCTCCATACGGGCCTGGACGAGTCCCACATAGCCGTGCGTGTACTTGCCCGTGGTGTAGGCGGCGTGCGTCGCCACCACCAGCAGCGCCGCCACGCCGCGGATCCCGGTGAGCGAGGCCACCCGCTCGGGCGCTGCGACGGACTCGAGTCCGCCTTGAGCCTCAGAGCCTTCGACGCCCCTCGACACGGTCATTTCGATTTGCGGTGCGGCTTCTTCGGCCCACGATCGGGTTGCAGGTCGATCAACTGACCTTGAATCCGAGTCTTGGCAAGCGCTTTCAGCGTCTCCTTGGACAGCTTCGCAGGCAATTCGACCAGTGAGTACTCGGGCCGAATGCTGATGTGCCCGAAATCGCTTCGGTGCAGGCCGCCCTCGTTGGCGATCGCGCCGACGATGGCGCCGGGCATCGACCTTGTGCCGCTTGCCGACTGCGATGCGATACGTGGCGAGGTCGCTACGCACCTCGCGCCGCTTGCGCGGCGAACCGTCCTCGCGTGGCGGTCGGTCGGCACGCTCGCGGCGCTTCTCCGGCGGCGGTTCCGTCATCAGGAACTCTTCCCCGTCGCGGCTCTGGAGCGCCAATGCGGCTGCGATGTCGGCCATCGGCACGTCGTTATCCTGCTCGTAGCCCTCAATGAGCTTGCGGAACAGGTCGATTCCCGGCGCGTTGAGCGCGCTGGTGATCGAATCACGGAACTTTTCGACGCGCTGGGCATTCACGTCGTCGACCGACGGCAGCCGCGACTCGACGAGCTTCTGGCGGGTCACCCGCTCGATCGAGTTGAGCAGATGCCGCTCACGTGGCGTGACGAACAGCAGCGCGGTGCCCGACCGCCCGGCGCGGCCGGTGCGCCCGATCCGGTGCACATAGGACTCCGGGTCATGCGGGATGTCGTAGTTCAGCACGTGCGAGATGCGGTCGACGTCGAGTCCGCGCGCCGCGACATCGGTGGCGATCAGGATGTCGAGCTTTCCGTCCTTGAGCGACGCGATGGTGCGCTCGCGCTGGGCCTGCGCGATGTCGCCGTTGATGGCCATCGCGGAGAACCCACGCGCCCGCAACTTCTCGGCGACCTCTTCGGTGGCCTGCTTGGTGCGGACGAACACGATCATCGCCTCGAAGGGCTCCACCTCCAGCAGCCGGGTCAACGCGTCCATCTTCCGATGTCCGGAGACCTGGATGTAGCGCTGCGAGATGTTGTCGGCGGTCGCGGTCTTCGATTCGACCTTCACCTGGACCGGGTCGTGCAGATACTTGGTGGTGATCTTGCGGATCGCGGGCGGCATGGTCGCGGAGAACAGCGCGACCTGCTTGTACTCGGGGGTGCCTTCGAGGATGCGTTCGACGTCCTCGGCGAAGCCCATCTGAAGCATCTCGTCGGCCTCGTCGAGCACCAGGTAGTCGAGGTGCGACAGGTCGAGGGTGCGCTTCTCGAGGTGATCGATGACCCGGCCCGGCGTGCCGACCACCACCTGAGCGCCACGCTTGAGGCCGGCCATCTGCGGTCCGTATGGGGAGCCGCCGTAGATCGGGAGCACGTTCACGGGCAGGTGCGCACCGTAGCGGCTGAACGCCTCGGCGACCTGCAGCGCGAGTTCCCGCGTGGGTGCAAGCACCAGCGCCTGGGTGGTGCGGCTCGACGTGTCGATCTTCGACAGGATCGGGATGGCGAAGGCCGCCGTCTTGCCGGTGCCGGTCTGCGCAAGGCCGACCACGTCGGAGCCCGCCATCATGGGCGGGATGGTCGCGGCCTGGATGGCCGACGGCGTTTCGTAGCCGACGTCGGCCACCGCCTGCAGCACCGCGGGGTGAATCTGCAGGTCGGCGAATGAGGGTTGCGCCGGGGGCGCGTCGGTATCGGGCGTCGTCATCGCGGTGCCAGTCTAGTGGCCTGCATCGTTTCGACCCGCCGCGCCGCCTGTCGGGTCGGCGCGCGAGATGGCGGTACGGTGCGCAACTGTGAAATGCCGTCCGGAGTCGCCGGGCCTGCGACATCTGGCAGCGACCGCTGCCGCGGCGGGCGTCGCCCTGCTGGCCGGCGTGCGGCGCAGGCGACTCGACGGTCTCCAAGACACCCGAAGCCAGCACCACCCCCACCGCCGCGCCTGCGCCCGCGACCGCGCTGCCTGCGCCGCCACCCGCAGCCGCACCCAGCACGGCCGCCGACCCGTGCGCGGTGAACCTTGCGGCACCCGAGATCGCCAAGACCGTCTCCGAGCTGCCCCGCGACCCACGCAGCGGGCAGGCCTGGAGCCCCGAGCCGATGGCGGGCACCTACAACGAATGCGCGCAGCTGTCGGCGATCATCGTGCGGGCCAACACCAACGCCGAGAACCCCAACACCCGCGCGGTGCTCTTTCACCTCGGCAAGTTCATCCCGACCGGAGTGCCGGACACTTACGGGTTCAACGGCATCGAGCAGTCCGCCAGCACGGGTGACACCGTGGCGCTGGTGTACTCCAACGGCACCCCTGGGCTGGAAAGCGTGGTGAAGTTCCGCTGGAACGGCGCGGGCGTCGAGCTGATCGGCAACACGCCCGGCTGACCCTTCGGCGCGAAATCGTGTCGGCCGACGGGCCTACAGTTGGCACGTGTTCGTCGCCGACGATCGAGTGATCTACAGCGCCTCCGACCTCGCAGCCGCGGCCCGCTGCGAGTACGCGCTGCTGCGCTCGTTCGATGCCCGGCTCGGTTGGGGGCCACCGGTCGCGGCGGACGACGAATTGCTCGCCCGCACGGCCGAACTCGGCGGCCAGCACGAGCAACGTCACCTCGACGAGCTGCGGGAGCGCTCGCACGAGACCGTCGCGGTCATCGGGCGTCCCGCCTACACCGTCGCCGGGCTCACGGCCGCGGCCGAGGCCACCATGCAGGCAGTCGAACGACGGGCGCCGGTGATCTACCAGGCGGCCATGTTCGACGGCCGGTTCGCCGGCTTCGCGGACTTCTTGGTGTTCGACGGCGAGCGCTACTGCCTGCGGGACACCAAGCTCGCGCGGTCGGTCAAGGTCGAGGCCCTGCTTCAGCTCGCCGCCTACGCCGACACGCTGGCCCGCGCGGGAGTGCCGGTCGCGCCAGAGGTCGAGCTGGTTCTCGGCGACGGCGCAATCGCCGGCTACCGGGTCGATGAGCTGCTGCCGGTGTACGGTCCCCGCCGCGCGGCCCTGCAGCGGCTGCTCGACGACCACTTTGCCCAGGGTGAGCCGGTCACCTGGGAGGACGAGACGATTCGGGCCTGCTTCCGGTGTCCCGAGTGCACGGTCCAGGTCCGCGAACACGACGACCTGCTGCTGGTGGCCGGCATGCGCGCCACCCAGCGCGCCCGGCTGATCGACGCGGGTATCACCACCATCAGCGGGCTCGCGCGCCACGACGGCGGTGTCCCCGAACTGTCAGCGCGCACCATCGCGTCGCTGACCGCACAGGCCCGCCTGCAACTGGCGCCGCGCGTCGACGGCAAGCCGCCCTACGAGATCGCCGACGCGCAGCCGTTGATGGTGCTGCCCGAACCGGACAAGGGCGATCTGTTCTTCGACTTCGAGGGCGACCCGCTGTGGACGGCCGACGGTCGGGAGTGGGGGCTGGAGTACATGTTCGGCGTACTCGACACCGCCGACGACTTCCGGCCGCTGTGGGCACACGACCGCGCAGAAGAGCGCCAGGCGCTGCGCGACTTCCTCAAGATGGTGCGCACACGCCGCAAGCGCTATCCGCATATGCACATCTATCACTACGCGGCCTACGAGAAGACGGCCCTGCTGCGACTCGCCGGACGGTACGGGGTTGGCGAGGACGAGGTGGACGACCTGCTGCGCAACGGCGTCCTCGTCGACCTGTATCCCCTTGTGCGCAAGAGCATCCGGGTGGGCACCGAGAACTACAGCCTGAAGTCGCTCGAGCCGCTCTACATGGGCGGGCAGCTCCGCACCGGCGATGTGACGACGGCGACCGACTCGATCACCCAGTACGCGAAATACTGCGAGCTACGCGCCGCGGGCCGTGATGACGACGCCGCGGTCGTGCTCAAGCAGATCGAGGAGTACAACCGGTACGACTGCACATCGACGCGCAAGCTGCGGGACTGGCTGATCTGCCGGGCCATCGACTGCGAGGTGCCGCCCGTCGGCGCGCAGCCCGTCAAGGACGGCGTCACGATCGCAGACGACGACCAGCTGGCCCGCAAGCTGGCCAAGTTCGTCGGCGACGATCCGACCGCCCGCAAACCGGAACAGACTGCGGTGGCGATGATTTCGGCGGCCCGCGGCTACCACCGCCGCGAGGACAAGCCGTACTGGTGGGGTCATTTCGACCGGCTCAACAATCCGGTCGACGAATGGTCCGACAACACCGACGTGTTCATCGCCGAACGAGCCGAAGTGCACACCGACTGGCATACCCCACCCAAGGCGCGCAAGCCGCAGCGGTGGGTACGTCTCGAAGGAGGCATCGCGGCAGGCGAGCTCAACAAGTCGATGTATGCGCTCTACGAGCCACCGTCGCCCACCGGCCTCACCGACGACACGGAGCGGCGGGCGTGCGGCACGGTCACCGTCGTCGACTGCGACGACCCGGCCGCACCGACCCAGGTGACCGTCGTCGAACGAGAACCCAAGAACGGCGGACTGTTTGACCAGCTGCCGTTCGCGCTGACCCCCGGGCCGCCGATCTCCACAGGTCCGTTGCGCGACTCCATCGACGCGGCCGCCGCCGACATCGCGGCCGGCCTGCCCAATCTGCCGCCGAGCGCGGTGATCGACATCCTGCTGCGACGCCCGCCGCGCACCCGTAGCGGCGGTCCGCTCGCCCGCCATGCCGATGTCGCCGAGTCGATCACCGCGGCGCTCCTCGACCTGGATTCCTCGTACCTCGCGGTGCACGGCCCGCCCGGCACCGGTAAGACCTTCACCGCGGCCGCCGTCATCGCTCGCCTCGTCACCGAAAGTCGTTGGCGCATCGGCGTGGTCGCGCAGTCGCACGCTGTCGTCGAGAACCTGTTCCGCGATGTGGTCGCTGCAGGAGTGGACGCATCGCTGGTGGCCAAGAAGAAGCACGGCGCAGATCCGAGCTGGCAGGAGATCGACGAGAAGCAGTACCCGGGCTTCATCGCCGACCATGAGGGTTGCGTCGTCGGCGGCACCGCATGGGACTTCGCCAACGCGGGCCGGGTGCCGCGCGGCAGCCTCGACCTCCTGGTCATCGAAGAGGCCGGACAGTACAGCCTGGCGAATACCATCGCGGTGGCGTCGGCTGCCGAAAACCTTCTGCTGCTTGGCGATCCGCAACAGCTGCCTCAGGTCAGCCAGGGCACACATCCGGAACCGGTGGACACCTCCGCGCTGGGCTGGCTGATCGACGGCAGGCACACGCTTCCCGCCGAGTTCGGGTATTTCCTCGATCTGTCCTACCGGATGCACCCCGACGTGTGCGCCGCGGTGTCGCGGCTGTCCTACGACGACCGGCTGCGCTCTGTCGACGAGGTGACCGCGGCACGCACGCTCGCGGGGCACGCGCCGGGCGTGCGGGTACTGACCGTCGAGCACAACGGCAATGCGACCGAAAGCCCCGAGGAGGCCGACGCCATCGTCGCCGAGATCGGACGGCTGATCGGCGCCATGTGGACCGACGAGTGCGGGCCGCGGCCGCTGGCGCAGCAAGACGTGCTGGTGGTCACCCCGTACAACGCGCAGGTGGTGCTGCTGCGCGAGCGGCTCGACGCGGCAGGGCTCGGCGCGGTACGCGCGGGCACGGTGGACAAGTTCCAGGGACAGCAGGCGCCCGTGGTGTTCGTGTCGATGACGGCGTCGTCCATCGACGACGTGCCGCGCGGAATCGCTTTCCTGCTCAACCGCAATCGGCTCAACGTCGCGGTCAGCCGGGCGAAGTACCTGAGCGTCGTCGTGCGCTCGCCGCTGCTGACCGAATACCTGCCGAGCACCCCGGACCGCCTGATCGAACTGGGCGCGTTCTTGTCGCTGCCCTCGTGTGATAGACCCACGGGGTGACCGAAACGCTGACCGACCGGCTCGCCGCGATCGTCGGCGCCGCGCACGTCAGCGCAGATCCGGACGTGCTCGACGGCCGCAGCGTCGACCACACCGGTCGTTACCGCGGGCACGCCAGCGTTCTCGTACGGCCGGGCAGCGCCGAGGATGTCGCCGCGGTGCTGCTTGCCTGCCGTGACGCGGGCGTACACGTCACCGTGCAGGGCGGCCGCACCTCGTTGGTGGCGGGCACCGTCCCCGAACACGACGACGTGCTGCTGTCCACCGAGCGGCTGACCGACATCGGTGACGTCGACGTCGTCGAACGCCGCGTCCATGTCGGGGCGGGCGCGACGCTCGCCGATGTGCAGAGCGCGGCGACCAAGGCAGGTCTGGTGTTCGGTGTCGACATCGCCGCGCGCGACTCCGCCACCGTCGGGGGCATGGCGTCGACGAACGCGGGTGGCTTGCGCACCGTGCGCTACGGCAACATGGGCGAGCAGGTGATCGGGCTCGACGTGGTGCTTCCCGACGGGTCGATCGTGGCGCGGCACAGCCAAGTTCGCCAGGACAACACGGGATACGACCTGGCATCGCTGTTCGTCGGCGCCGAGGGCACGCTCGGCGTCATCACCGGGTTGGATCTGCGACTGCACCCTGTGCCGACGAACCGGGTGACGGCGGTGTGCGGATTCGACGATCTCGACGACCTCGTCGAAGCGGGTCGCGAGTTCCGCGACATGGACGGCATCGCCGCGCTGGAGTTGATGGACGCCAGGGCCAGCGCACTGACCGCCGAGCATCTGGGCGTGGCCGCGCCTGTGCAGGGCGCCTGGCAGCTGCTCATCGAACTCGCGGGCGATACCGATCAGACCGAGCAGCTCGCCGACGCGCTGGAGCACGCGCGGTTGACCGGTGAGCCCGCGGTCGGTGTCGACGTCAACTCGCAGCAGCGGCTGTGGCAGGTCCGCGAGTCGGTTGCCGACGTTCTCGGCGTCTACGGTCCGCCGCTGAAATTCGATGTGTCGCTGCCGTTGCCGGCGATAGCGCCGTTCGCGCGCGAATCCGGCGAGCTCATCGCCGAGCATGCGCCGGACGCCATCCCGGTGCTTTTCGGCCACATCGGCGAGGGCAATCTGCACCTCAACGTGTTGCGCTGTGCGCTTGACGGTGACCGCGAAGCCGCCCTGTATTCGGCGATGATGGCGTTGATCGCCCGGTGCGGTGGCAATGTCAGTTCCGAGCATGGCGTCGGCAGCCGCAAACGCGACTACGTCGGCATGTCTCGAACGGATGCCGACATCGCCGCGATGCGGACGGTCAAGACCGCATTCGACCCGTCGGGATATTTGAACGCGGCCGTGCTATTCGACTAGTCGGCTGGCCGGGAGTGCCTACCGCGGCGCGATGTATCGCCGGGTTCGGCGCGCGAATGCCTGCCGTTGGACCGAGGTTCGTCGTCGAGCAGCCCGTGGCGCGACGACGAGTCGACACCGGCCTCGTCCGCGCTTTCGTAATGCGGGTGGCCGGCGAAGTCCAGCGGCTGGTACCGCTCTTCTTCGTAGACATGAAAACCGTTGTGCGCGAAGCCAATCGGCTCGACTGAGGGTTTCGGTGGCGGTGCATCTGCCAGGAAGTCGAACAAGCTGCGCACGGGCTCCCGGCGATAGCCCTGCGGTTGCGCGTGCTCGAGGGGCGGAGTGGGCATCGGCTCGGCCGGCTCGTCGTGCCGCGTGTGCACCGGCGCCACGATGGGCTCGGTGTGGTCCTCCTCGACCCGGATGGCGTCGGCGGGCGGATCGGGCTCAGG
>CAVWWV010000006.1:0-77890 GCA_963758825.1 uncultured Actinomycetota bacterium
GACGGGACCTCGCCGCGGCCGAACTTGGACTTCGCGCGATGTCGCAACGCTGTGGGAGTCAGGTCGCAGACGGCGCGGACTGTGTCGTTGAACTGTCGAATGGACGAAAACCCAGCGGCGAACGCGACGTCGCCAAAGGGCAACTCGGTGGTCTCGATCAGCACGCGTGCCGTCTGTGTCCGCTGCGCACGCGCCAGCGCC
The DNA here is from genome assembly GCA_963758825.1 of uncultured Actinomycetota bacterium. Classification (GTDB taxonomy): domain Bacteria; phylum Actinomycetota; class Actinomycetes; order Mycobacteriales; family Mycobacteriaceae; genus Mycobacterium. Next base: position 202 of record CAVWWV010000006.1, read on the forward strand.
AGCGGATTCGCGCCGACCTCAGCCTGCAGCATCCGCTCGAGCTGTCGGGTGGTGTAGCCGACGCGGGCGGCCAGGCCCGTCACGCCCTCGCGGTCGACGGTGCCGTCGGCGATGAGCCGCATCGCCCTAGCCACCACGTCGCCGCGTACATTCCATTCCGGCGAGCCCGGTGAAGCGTCAGGGCGGCACCGCTTGCAGGCCCGGAAGCCCGCGTGCTGGGCGGCAGCGGCCGTGGGATAGAACTCCACGTTTCGAGCGAACGGCGGCCGGACAGGGCAACTGGGTCTGCAATAGATCTTCGTCGTCAGGACGGCGGTGACGAACCAGCCGTCGAACCGCGCATCCTTGGACTGCACGGCCCGGTAGCAGCGGTCGAAGTTCTCATGCACAACTACGACAATTACACGCCCTCACCGACATCACTGGCGGAAAAACGACATCGACGTCCTCGAGTGCTGGCGACCGCCGAGGCGACGCCCATCCTCAAAGCCGCGGCTGCTACCGCAGTGGGTGGACAACGGCCAGTGTGCGTGAGCACTGGCCCAAGACGGTGCCGGGACCACCGACTGCAGCCAGACATCGGTTTGGCAGACTGAGCGCGTGGCTCAGATAACCCTTCGTGGAAACCCCATCAATACAGTCGGCGAGTTGCCCGCCGTCGGTTCACAGGCGCCAGGCTTCTCGCTGACGGGCACCGATCTCGGCACCGTCAGTGACGAGCAGTTTCGCGGGAAGCCGTTTCTGCTCAACATTTTTCCGTCCATCGACACCCCGGTGTGTGCGACCAGCGTTCGGAGCTTCAACGAGCGCGCCGCGGCGAGCGGACTCGCCGTCGTCTGCGTGTCCGTGGATCTGCCCTTCGCCCTGAGCCGCTTCTGTGGCGCGGAGGGGATCGAGAACGTGATCACCGCCTCGGCGTTCCGCGATGGTTTCGGCGACGACTACGGAGTCACTCTTGTCGACGGGCCAATGGCCGGTCTCCTCGCCCGGGCGGTCGTGGTGGTCGGCGCGAACGGTGACGTCGTCTACTCCGAGCTCGTGCCGGAGATCGCGCAGGAACCCGACTATGAAGCGGCGGTTGTCGCGTCGAACCCCCTGACTGCCTAGGTCAGCGTTCGGAGTCAAACGCGGCTTGGTAATGCTCCTGCGTCAGACCGGCACGGCAATCTGGGTGGGCTGATCGAGCCCGCGCAGCGACACCGTCTCACCTAGAGACCAACGACCGCTTTCTTTTTCGGAGGCATTGGCGACGGTGTCTGACGAGGCCAGCAGCCGGCTGGGTCTTTCCTTCGCCAAGTCGCACAGTCGCGACGCTTCGTTCACCGGCTCGCCGATCACCGTGTACTCGAACCGTTCCTTGGCGCCGACGTTGCCCGCAACCGCCTCACCGGCGGCCACGCCGATGGCGGCTTCGCATTCGGGAACCTCCCTGCGGATGCGCTCAGCCATCGCGCGCGCGGCGCCCAGCGCCTCGTCCTCGGGATTATCGAGGTGGATCGGTGCGCCGAACACGGCGAGAGCCGCGTCGCCCTCGAACTTGTTGACGAACCCGTGGTGCCGGTCCACCTCCTCGACGATCACGGCAAAGAAGCGGTTCAGCAGCGTGACGACCTCGGTGGCGGGCCGCCCCGACACCAACTGTGTCGAACCGATCAGGTCGACGAAAATCACTGCAACGTGGCGTTCTTCGCCGCCGAGTTTCGGGCGGTCTCGCTCTGCCGCCGCGGCCACCTCGCGGCCGACATGGCGGCCGAACAGGTCCCGCACGCGCTCGCGCTCGCGCAGGCCGGCGACCATCGAGTTGAAGCCGCGCTGCAGCTCACCCAACTCCGTGCCGTCGAAAACGACGACATTGCAATCCAAATCGCCGTCCTCGACATGCTTGAGTGCAGTGCGCACCACCCGCACGGGCGTCGCGGTCAACCACGACAGCAGCCACATCAGCACGGAGCCGAAGATCAGAGTCGCGGCCGCGATACTCAGCACGGCATAAGCGAGTTGCGTCTCGGTGAGATTCTGCAGCGACAGCGCGAACACGGCGGTGACGGCGATCCCGAGTACCGGTACGCCGGAGCCGAGCAGCCACACCAGCATCGTCCTGCCCATGACCCCGTCGAGTAGCCGGTTCGGAGGCGGGCCTGCTTCCAACGCCTGCGCGGCAACGGGTCGAAGCGCGAACTCGGTGATCATGTAGCAGCCGGTGGCTACCAGAACGCCGGGAAAGCTGACCGCGAACAGGAATCGGGGGATGAAGTCGGTGTCCTGCAGTCCATAGAGGACGGTCAACAGCGCGGTGCCCACACCCCAGAGGAGCAGCACCATCCGTGCCACCCGCCACGGCGCCTTGAACGTGTTGCGGTGATCCTCGCGATTGGGAATGCGTTCCTCGATCGACCACCGCAACGAGTTCACGATCCTCCGGGTCACCCAGAACGTGCCGAGGCCGAGCGCCAGACCGATGTAGGCGGGGGCGACGGCGAACGTCAGCCAGAGGGGGACGTCGGAGAAGACGCTCGGCACCGGAAAGGCGAACGCGACCAGCGTGGTCGTGACGATGATGCCGAGCAGATTGGTGAACAGGATGAAGAACGTCAGGATGATCTGGATCCGCACCCGCCTGCGGGACTGACTTTCGGTCTCCTTGCCCAGTAGCCAGGACCCGTAGTCGGGCGTCGTGGCGAGCCGACCACTTTGCCGGGTCACGGTCTCCAGGACCCGTCCCAGCCGGTGCGCGACGCCCTTTTTCGAGTTCATCCCGTGTCAGCTTAATTTGCCGGTGTTGTGGTCCTAAGGTTGACCGGTGCGTCTCGTCATCGCCAAGTGCACCGTCGACTACGTCGGACGCCTTACCGCCCATCTGCCGTCTGCCCGCCGTCTCCTGCTGATCAAGGCCGATGGATCGGTCAGCGTGCACGCCGACGACCGCGCGTATAAGCCGCTGAACTGGATGAGCCCGCCCTGTTGGCTGACCGAGGAGTCCGACGGCCCGCTGCCGGTGTGGGTCGTGGAGAACAAGGCCGGTGAGCAGTTGCGCATCTCCGTTGAGGAGATCGAGCACGACTCGAGCCATGAGCTCGGGGTGGACCCCGGCTTGGTAAAGGACGGCGTCGAGGCGCACCTGCAGGCGCTGTTGGCCGAGCACGTCGAGTTGCTCGGTGCCGGCTACACGCTGGTGCGCCGGGAGTACATGACGCCGATCGGGCCGGTCGACCTGCTGTGCCGCGACCAGGCGGGCCGCTCGGTGGCGGTCGAGATCAAGCGGCGCGGCGAGATCGACGGCGTCGAGCAGCTCACCCGCTACCTGGAACTGCTCAACCGGGACACCGTGCTCGCACCTGTCAGCGGTGTATTCGCCGCACAGCAGATCAAGCCACAGGCGCGAACCTTGGCCACCGACCGCGGGATCCGTTGTCTGACTTTGGACTACGACCAGATGCGGGGGATGGACAGCTCGGAGTTCCGGCTGTTCTGACGCCTACACTTGTGTGTGTGGCCAGGCGTCGAGCAGGTCGCCGGCAGCCGTCGCGAGCACCGTTGCCGGCATCTCGTCGTGTCGAGCCCGGGCCCGACGGTTACGACTACGAGGTCAGGCCCGTCGCGTCGTCTCGGGCAGCCAAGACCTATCGATGCCCGGGCTGCGATCACGAGATCCGGCCTGGCACAGCTCATCTCGTGGTATGGCAGGCCGGGCTCGGCGAACATGCGGTAGAGGACCGCAGGCATTGGCACACACCGTGCTGGCAGAACCGCGCGACGCGCAGCCCCACCCGGAAGTGGTCGTGAGTCTTAGTGATCGCTTGCGGGCTGGACGAGCTCGATCAGCACGCCGCCGGCATCCTTGGGATGGATGAAATTGATCCGCGAATCCGCGGTGCCGCGACGCGGAGCGTCGTAAAGCAGCCGCACACCGTCTTCGCGCAACCGCTCGGTCAGCGCGTCGATGTCGCTGACCCGGTAGGCCAGCTGCTGCAGGCCGGGGCCGCGCTTGTCGAGGAACTTGGCGATCGTCGATGTCTCGTCGAGCGGAGCCATCAGCTGAATCTGGGCACTACCGACCGGGGCGCCGCGCACCGACAGCATCGCCTCGCGAACGCCCTGCTCCTCATTGACCTCTTCGTGCAGGACGATCATGCCGAGACGGTCGTGGTACCACTTGATCGTGGCGTCCAGGTCGGCGACCGCAATGCCGACGTGGTCGATTGCTGTCACCAGGGCGCTTGCCAGCACGGGGCGGGCATCGACTTGCTCGGTGGACATAACGTAACGGTAACCTGGCGGGGAAGATCGCGCCTGCGCGATGCCCCGAATGGGCAGTTCTTGATCGTTTCTGGAGGTAAGCATGACGACGTCCGTGATCGTTGCTGGAGCACGTACTCCGGTCGGCAAACTGATGGGCTCGCTGAAGGATTTCTCGGGCAGCGATCTGGGTGCGATCGCCATTGCCGGTGCGCTGGAGAAGGCCGGAGTGCCCGCCTCGGCCGTCGAGTACGTGATCATGGGCCAGGTGCTGACCGCCGGTGCCGGTCAGATGCCGGCCCGGCAGGCCGCCGTCGCCGCGGGGATCGGCTGGGATGTGCCCGCACTCACCATCAACAAGATGTGCCTGTCCGGGATCGACGCCATCGCGCTCGCCGACCAGCTCATCCGCGCCGGTGAGTTCGATGTCGTCGTCGCAGGCGGCCAGGAGTCGATGACGCAGGCGCCCCATCTGCTGATGAACAGCCGGTCGGGCTACAAGTACGGCGACGTCACCGCCCTCGACCACATGGCTTACGACGGTCTGCACGATGTGTTCACCGACCAGCCGATGGGGGCGCTGACCGAGCAGCGCAACGACCAGGACAAGTTCACCCGCCTCGAGCAGGACGAGTACGCCGCCAGTTCGCACCAAAAGGCCGCTGCCGCATGGAAAGACGGTGTCTACGCCGACGAGGTCGTGCCGGTGAAAATCCCGCAGCGCAAGGGCGACCCGCTGGAGTTCACCGAGGACGAGGGCATCCGGGCCAACACCACCTCGGAGTCGCTGTCGGGGCTGAAGCCGGCATTCCGCAAGGACGGCACGATCACCGCGGGCTCGGCGTCGCAGATCTCCGACGGTGCCGCCGCCGTGGTTGTGATGAACAAGGCCAAGGCCGAGGAGCTCGGGCTGAGCTGGCTGGTGGAGATCGGCGCACACGGTGTGGTCGCAGGCCCCGATTCCACCCTGCAATCGCAGCCCGCCAACGCGATCAAGAAGGCGATCGCCCGCGAAGGCATCACCGTTGACCAGCTCGACGTCGTCGAGATCAACGAGGCGTTCGCCGCGGTCGCGCTGGCGTCGGTGAAGGAACTCGGTATCGACCCCGACAAGGTGAACGTCGACGGCGGCGCGATCGCCATCGGGCATCCGATCGGCATGTCGGGGGCGCGCATCACCTTGCATGTGGCCCTTGAGCTGGCGCGACGCGGCTCCGGCTACGGCGTTGCGGCTCTCTGCGGCGCGGGCGGTCAGGGCGACGCGCTGATCCTGCGGGCCGGCTAGGCGTCTACGACGCCTTGTAGTAACTCGCTTCGATTTCGGGCACAATGGCGCTTATGACAAGCGCTTTCGATCTCCGTACGCGGGTCGGCTGGTTTCGCCTGATCGCCATGGCCGAGGCGGTCAGTTGGGCCGGCCTGCTGATCGGGATGTACTTCAAGTACCTGGGCACGCCGCGAACGGAGATCGGCGTGAAGGTCTTCGGCATGGTTCACGGGCTCGTCTTCATCGCCTTCGTGGTGGCCGGTCTTCTGCTCGGAATGGCTGTCAGGTGGACGCTCGGCACTTGGTTGCTGGCGTTGCTGGCGAGCGTCGTGCCGCTGTGCAGTGTGATCTTCCTCATATGGGCCGATCGGACGGGCCGGACGGGTGCTGCGAGCGCCTACCCAGTGGTGCCGCAACCAGGCCGATCGGTACCCGAAACAACGTGACAGACTTGAGGGCGTGACTCGTTCCCGTCCTCCTGTCGGACCAGGACCCTCCATCGCCGGCGCGGTCGACCTTTCCGCTCTCAAGCAACGCCCAGCCCCCGCGGGATCGTCAGGGCAAGGCTCAGGCTCGCCCGCGGGCGTGGAGATCACCGAGGCCAATTTCGAGGCCGAGGTGCTTCTCAAGTCCAACGAGCTTCCGGTCGTAGTGGTGCTGTGGTCGCCGCGAAGCGACGCGAGTGTGCAGCTGGGCGATGCGCTGGCGAGCCTCGCCGCCACCGACGCGGGCAAGTGGTCGCTGGCCAACGTGAACGTCGACACGACGCCGCGGGTCGCTCAGATCTTCGGTGTCCAGGCGGTGCCGACGGTGGTGGCGTTGGCCGCGGGACAACCGTTGTCGAGTTTTCAGGGCCCGCAACCGCCCGACCAGTTGCGCGGCTGGATCGACTCGCTGCTTGACGCTACCGCCGGAAAGCTCGGTGGCGCAGGCGCAGTCGAGGACGACGAACCCGAGAAGGTCGACCCGGAATTGGCGCAGGCACGGTCGCATCTGGACGCCGGCGACTTCGACGCCGCGCTCAGCGCCTACCAGAAGATCCTTGACGCCAACCCCACTCATGAAGAGGCCAAAGGCGCCGTGCGTCAGATCGCGTTCCTCGCGCGCGCATCCGCACTGTCACCGGAAGCGATTTCCCGCGCCGACGCCGCGCCCGACGACATCGAGGCCGCACTGGCCGCCGCCGACGTCGAGATCCTTGCGCAGAACGTGAAGGCTGCGTTCGACCGGTTGATCGCTTTGGTGCGACGCACCGCCGGCGACGACCGGGCGGCGGTTCGCACGCGACTGGTCGAGCTCTTCGACTTGTTCGACCCGGCCGATCCGGACGTCATCGCGGGACGACGCAACCTCGCCAACGCGCTGTACTGACGTCAGGCAGGCTCGAACCAGAGCGCGGCCAGCGGCGGCAGCACCATCAACGCCGATGCCGGGCGGCCATGCCACGGCTCCTCGGTCGCCTCGACGGCGCCCATGTTGCCGATACCCGAACCGTTGTAGATGTCGGCGTCGGTGTTGAGTACCTCTCGCCAGGTTCCGGTGTGCGGCAGGCCGAGTCGATAACGCGAGTGTTCTGAGCCGGAGAAGTTGAACACGCACGCGAGAATCGATCCGTCATCGCCGAAGCGCAGGAAGCTCAGCACGTTGTTGGCAGAGTCGTTCGCGTCGATCCATGAATAGCCTTCGGGGCGGGTGTCTTGCGACCACAGCGCCCGTCGGGTCCGATACAGGGCGTTTGCGTCGCGCATCATCGTCTGGATGCCGTTCGAGAAGCTGTTCTCGTCCAGCTGATACCAGTCGAGCCCACGTTCCTCGGACCACTCCGCGCGCTGGCCGAACTCCTGGCCCATGAACAACAGCTGTTTACCCGGATGGGCCCACTGGTAGGCGATCAGGTTGCGCAACCCGGCCGCCTTGGCGTGGTCGCCGCCCGGCATCCTGCCCCACAGCGTGCCCTTCCCGTGCACGACCTCGTCGTGGCTGATCGGCAACACGTAGTTCTCGCTGTAGGCGTACAGCATCGAGAAGGTGATCTCGCCGTGGTGGAAGCTCCGGTGAATCGGGTCGCGCTTGATGAACTCGAGCGTGTCGTTCATCCAGCCCATGTTCCACTTCATCGAGAAGCCCAGACCGCCAAGGTTTGTCGGCCGCGTCACCCCGGGCCACGATGTCGACTCCTCGGCGATCGTGACGATGCCCGGCGCCAGCTTGTGCACCGTTGCGTTCATCTCCTGCAGGAACTGGACCGCCTCGAGGTTCTCGCGGCCGCCGTAGATGTTGGGAGTCCAGCCGTCCGCCGGTCGCGAGTAGTCGAGGTACAGCATCGAGGCCACGGCGTCGACACGTAGCCCGTCGATGTGGAATTCCTGAAGCCAGTACAAGGCGTTGGCCACCAGGAAGTTGCGCACCTCCGCGCGCCCGAAGTCGAAAACGTAGGTGCCCCAATCCAGCTGCTCGCCGCGGCGCGGGTCCGAGTGCTCGTACAGTGGCGTGCCGTCGAAGCGACCCAACGCCCACGCGTCCTTGGGGAAGTGCGCGGGCACCCAGTCCATGATCACACCGATGCCTGCCTGGTGCAGTGTGTCGACCAGATGGCGGAACTCATCAGGCGTGCCCAGCCGCGAGGTGGGAGCGTAGTAGGACGTCACCTGGTATCCCCAGGATCCGCCGAACGGGTGCTCTGCAACCGGCATCAGCTCGACATGTGTGAAGCCCTGTTCCACAACGTATTCCGTCAGCTCTTCGGCAAGCTGGCGGTAATTGAGGCCCGGCCGCCACGACATCAGGTGTACTTCGTAGGTGCTCATCGGCTCGAACACCGGATTGACTTCTGCGCGACGGGTCATCCACTCGGTGTCCGTCCACGTGTAATCGCTCTTGGTCACCCGGGAGGCCGTCTGCGGTGGCACTTCGGTGGCGAATGCCATCGGATCTGCACGGTCGGTGACCGAGCCGTCGGCGCCGTGCACGCGGAACTTGTAGTAGCCGTCGACGGGGAAGCCGGGCCAGAACAGTTCCCACACGCCGGTCGAGCCGAGCACCCGCATCGGCGCCTCGTCGCCGTCCCAATGGTTGAACTCACCGATCAGGCTGACGCCCTTGGCATTTGGCGCCCATACGGCGAACGAGACACCCTCGACGATTCCGTCGGCCGTCCTGAAGCTGCGCGGATGCGCGCCGACGATGTCCCATAGCCGCTCGTGGCGACCCTCGGAGAACAGATGGAGGTCGAGTTCCCCGAGCGTGGGCAGGAACCGGTAGGGGTCGGCGATGGTGTGCGGCGCCTCTGCGCCGGCTTCGTAGCTCACCTGCAAGCGGTAGTCGATGAGGTCGGTGAACGGCACGGCGACCGCGAACAGGCCCGAATCGACGTGGGAGAACACATATCGTTTGTCGCCGATCACCGCCGCGACCTCGACGGCATGGGGCCGATAGGCCCGGATGACCGTGTGATCGCCGTATTCGTGCGCACCCAGAATCGAATGCGGGTTGTGGTGTTCGCCGGCGACGAGCCGGTTCAGGTCTGCTGGATCCGGCCGCAAGTTCGGGCTGGTCAGTTGATTGGTCCGTGTCATCTTTTTTACGTCACTTCCCTCATTCCCTGCTGAGCAGGGCTGGTCGTTGTTCGGCTGGTATCCGAGGCATGTTCAGCACGTGGGCAACCGCCCTGGCCGGCTCGAGACGAACGTAATTCGACTGTCCCCATTGATATTCCTCGCCGGTGATCTCGTCACGCACCCAGAATCGGTCATACGGTTCCATCGCCAGCGCACCCATGTCCAACCAGATGGTGCCCTCTTCGGGCCCGTACGGGTTCAACGTGACCACCACGAGCACCGCGTCGCCGGTCACCGGATCGAACTTGCTGTAGGCCAGCAGCGCATCATTGTCCACGTGGTGGAATTTCAGTGTCCGTAGTTGAGCCAGGGCCGGGTGCACGCGGCGAATCTCGTTGAGCCGGCTCAAGAACGGCTCCAGTGACTCGCCCCTGGCCAACGCGGCCTCGAAATCCCGGGGGCGCAACTCGTACTTCTCGGAGTCCAGATATTCCTCGCTGCCCTCACGCACCGCGCGGTGTTCGAACAGTTCGAAACCGGAGTAGACGCCCCATGCCGGACTGAACGTGGATGCCAATACGGCTCGGATGGCGAACATGCCAGGTCCGCCGTACTGAAGGCTTTCATGCAGGATGTCGGGCGTGTTGACGAAGAGGTTTGGCCGGGCATAGTCGGCGTGCTCGACGATCTGCTCCCCGAATTCGGTCAGCTCCCACTTCGCGGTGCGCCAGGTGAAGTAGCTGTAGGACTGGGTGAAACCGAGTTTGGCCAGTCCGTACAGCCGGGCGGGTCTGGTGAATGCCTCCGCGAGAAACAGCACATCGGGATCGGTCGCCTTGACCTGTCCGATCAGCCACGCCCAGAAGTTGGGCGGCTTGGTGTGCGGGTTGTCGACGCGGAAGATCTTGACGCCGTGGCTGATCCAGTGCCGCACCACGCGCAGCACCTCGTTGTAGATGCCCGCGGGGTCGTTGTCGAAGTTGATCGGGTAGATGTCCTGGTACTTCTTCGGCGGGTTCTCCGCATAGGCGATCGTGCCGTCGGGCAGCACCGTGAACCATTCCGGATGCGCCTTGGCCCACGGATGATCTGGCGCCGCCTGAAGCGCCAGGTCCAACGCCACCTCCAGGTTCTGATCGCGCGCCGCGGCGACGAAGTCGTCGAAATCGTCGATGGTGCCCAGCTCGGGATGAATCGCGTCGTGTCCGCCCTCTTCACTGCCGATGGCCCAAGGTGAGCCGACGTCCTTGGGTCCGGCGGTGACCGAGTTGTTGGGCCCCTTGCGGTGCACCTTGCCTATCGGGTGGATCGGCGGCAGGTACACGACGTCGAAACCCATCTTGGCGATCCGCGGCAGCGCCTTCGCCGCGGTGGCGAATGTGCCGTGCACCGGCTTGCCCTTCTGGTCCACGCCGCCGGTGGAACGCGGGAAAATCTCATACCAGGCGCTGAAGCGCGCCTCGGGCCGGTCCACCCAGACGCCGTACTGATCGCCGCGGGTGATCTGGTCGCGCAGCGGATACTGCGCAAGGAGCTCGCCGACCTCTCTGGACAGCGCCGCGCCCGCGCGGGTGAACGGGTCGCCCGGCTTGCGGAGCATCTCGGCAGCTTCGATCAGCGGATCCCGCAGCGCGCGGGGCATGCCGGTGGCGGCCCTCTCCAGCAGCCGGGCACCGACGATGAGGTCGTTGGACAGCTCGCCCTCGCTTTGGCCCGCGTCGAGTTTGGCGGTGACCGCCCGCCGCCAGGTCGCGATCGGGTCGCCCCAGGCGTCCACCCGGAACGTCCAGAGTCCGACCCGGTCGGGGCAGAACTGGCCGTGAAGCACATCCGCAGTCTCACCCGTCCACATCGGGATGGCCTGCGGCTTGACCTTGGATGCCGGCGTGACCACATTCTGGATCGGCACGGCGCTGCGCGGGCTTGTCCGGGACAGGTCCGTCGGCGAGCTGCGGGTAGTCCGTTCCGTGGAAACGCACCACCAGGGTCGCCGAGACGGCGTCGTGCCCCTCGCGCCACACCGTGGCCCGCACCGGCACTACCTCGCCGACGACGGCCTTGGCGGGATAGCGCCCTGCGGACACCACAGGTGCGACGTCATCGATCCCGATCCGACCGGCCACCTACCCACTCCTTCATGGCGCGGCCTGCGATAGGGCCGCTGTCGTCTGGATTTCGTTTACAGCCTCGTCGCGCCCTATACCCACCGTAGTGTCCGGCCCAACCACATGCGCGTGAACGATCACGCCGACAGTGAAGCCGTCTGTTCAATTCGTGCGAGCGCTCATCACTGCACAAGCGCAGATCATCAGTAAGGTTGGGTCGCGTGAAAGCCCTCCGCCGTTTCACGGTCCGCGCGCACCTTCCCGAGCGTCTCGTCGCGCTGGAGCGGCTATCCGTCAACCTTCGCTGGTCCTGGGACAAACCGACGCAAGACCTGTTCGCGGCGATCGACCCGGCGTTGTGGCCGCAGGTCGGCTGCGATCCGGTGGCTCTGCTCGGCCAGGTCAGCCCGAAACGTCTGGACGAACTCGCCGCCGACGAGTCATTCGTCGGCCGGCTGGACCGCATCGCCGGACAGCTCGACGACTACCTGGCTCGCCCGCTCTGGTATCAGGAACGCGCAGCCGACGGAGTCCAGATGCCGAACGGCATCGCGTATTTCTCGATGGAGTTCGGCGTCGCCGAGGTGCTGCCCAACTACTCGGGCGGCCTGGGAATCCTCGCCGGCGATCATCTGAAGTCGGCATCGGACCTGGGGCTGCCGCTGATCGCGGTGGGTCTGTATTACCGGTCCGGTTACTTCCGGCAGTCGCTGACCGCCGATGGCTGGCAACGGGAGAACTACCCGTCGCTGGATCCGCAGGGCCTGCCGCTGCGGTTGCTCACCAACCACGAGGGTGACCCGGTGCTGGTGGAACTGGCCATGCCCGACTCCGCCCAACTGCGGGCCAGGGTATGGGTCGCCCAGGTCGGTCGAATCCCGTTGCTCCTGCTGGACTCCGATATCCCGGAGAACGAGCACGATCTGCGTGGCGTCACCGACCGGCTGTACGGCGGTGACCAGGAGCACCGGATCAAGCAGGAGATCCTGGCCGGTATCGGCGGGGTGCGGGCGATCCGTGCATTCACCGAGATCGAAGACCTGCCGACGCCCGAGGTGTTCCACATGAACGAGGGTCACGCGGGCTTCCTCGGCGTCGAGCGGATCCGCGAGCTGATCGACTCCGGGCTCGACTTCGACACCGCGCTGACTGTGGTGCGGTCGTCCACGGTCTTCACGACGCATACGCCTGTCGCCGCCGGTATCGACCGGTTCCCGGTGGAGATGGTGAAGCGGTACTTCGGCAGCGGGGAAGTTGGGCCGGCGGGTGCCACGTCACGCCTGCTGCCCGGCGTCTCGCTGGATCGGGTGATCGCGTTCGGAGCCGAGGACGACCCGTCGAAGTTCAACATGGCCCACATGGGTCTGCGGCTCGCGCAGCGGGCGAACGGCGTCTCGCTACTGCACGGTCGGGTCAGCAGGGAGATGTTCAACGAGCTGTGGCCCGGCTTCGACCCGTCGGAAGTGCCGATCGGCTCGATCACCAACGGCGTGCACGCGCCGACCTGGGCGGCGCCGCAATGGCTGGAGCTTGGCCGGGAGCTAACCGGCGGCGACCTGCCGAGCGCCCCAGCGGTGTGGGAGCCCGCGCTCTGGGAACGGCTGCAGCAGGTCGACCCGGGGCATCTGTGGTGGATTCGATCGCAGCTGCGCGAGCAGTTGGTCAACGACGTCCGGGTTCGGCTGCGACGGTCCTGGCTCGAGCGCGGCGCATCCGATGCCGAACTAGGCTGGATCGCAACGGCTTTCGATCCGAATGTGCTGACAATCGGTTTCGCGAGGCGAGTGCCGACGTACAAGCGGTTGACGCTGATGCTGCGCGACCAGGACCGTCTCGAGAAGCTGCTGCTCGACGAGAAGCGGCCCGTGCAACTGATCGTGGCGGGCAAGTCGCATCCCGCCGACGAGGGCGGCAAGGCGCTGATTCAACAGGTGGTGCGGTTCGCCGACCGGCCCGAGGTACGACACCGCATCGCGTTCCTGCCCGACTACGACATGTCGATGGCCCGCCAGCTGTACTACGGCTGCGACGTCTGGTTGAACAATCCCTTGCGTCCGCTTGAGGCATGTGGCACGTCGGGAATGAAGAGCGCGCTCAACGGCGGGCTGAACCTGTCCATCCGCGACGGCTGGTGGGATGAGTGGTACGACGGCGAAAACGGTTGGGAGATACCGACTGCCGATGGTCTAGCCGACGAGAGTCGGCGCGACGACCTGGAGGCCGCGGCTCTCTACAGCCTGGTCGAACGATCGGTGGCGCCCAAGTTCTATGACCGCGACGACCACGGCGTCCCCATACGCTGGGTCGAAATGGTGCGGCACACGCTGGAGGTGCTCGGCCCGAAGGTGCTGGCGTCGAGAATGGTGCGCGACTACACCGAGAAGTACTACGCGCCCGCCGCGCAGTCACTGCGCAGAACCGTCGAGCCTCGCGAGGACGGCGGCGTGCCCTTCGGTGCCGCCTGGGATCTGGCCGCCTACCGACAGCGCGCGCATGAGGCGTGGCCGAAGATCCAGATCACCGATGTGGACAGCACCGGGTTGCCGGACACGCCGCTTCTCGGGAGCGAGCTGACACTCACGGCGACCGTGCAGCTGGCAGGTCTGCGTCCCGACGAGGTCTCCGTCCAGGCGGTGCTCGGCCGGGTCGACACCGCCGACGGGTTGATCGATCCGGTGACCGTGCCGATGCCGCACACCGAAACCGCCGACGGCGGCAACGAGATCTTCTCGACGACGACGCCGCTGCCGGTTGCCGGTCCCGTCGGCTATACGGTGCGCGTCCTGCCACACCATCCGCTGCTGGCCTCCGACACCGAGCTCGGACTGGTCACACTCGCCTGACATTGCACCGATTCGTCTGACTTCGGGTCGACCGGCTTCACGGTCGATGTAAGTTCCGGTGATGTTTCGTTGCGCTGCGTTCTTGGCCACCTGCGTGATGGCGTCTGCATTGATCGTGCCGATCGCATCGGCCGACCCGGACACCGAGCCCGTTGTCGACACGGCGGAAGCGGCGCCCGCGCCACCAGAGGGTGCGCTGCCGGACGGTGCACCGCCTCCGGAGCCGCCGCCCGTGGAACTCGTCGAATCGTCGCCACCTGCCACCAGCAAGTCGCCCGACGGCTGGACGCTGACCGTGTCGGCCAAGGACGAGACGCAACGGGTGATTCAGCCCCTGACCACGGCGATCTCCACCCGCGAATACGAGGTCGGCGGTCTGTTCAACGCCAAGATGGCGGGACCCGATGAGGCCGACCCGCCGGAAGGCACATTCGAAGTCGGCTACCAGATCGGCTGCGGGATCGACATGAGCACCAGCAATGGTGTGGTGATGAGCGGCAGCCTGGGCTTCTCACCCGGCCTGGGTCTCGGGGGTCTCGGCACGGCAGCAATAACGGGTATTCCGACGGGAATCGCGCCGATCAGCGGATCCCTCGCAGTGGCGCTCAAACCCGGGATCATCAACGTCGTCCCGGTCAGTAAGAAGGCGTTCAAAGGCGCGGAGCCCTGGATTCAGATAACGGGTTTCCGGGTCAAGATCGACGGCTGCGTCGGCGAATCCTTCATCCGGTCGTACGCGTTCCTGACCCGGTCCACCGACGTCTCCGACGCGATCCTCGGCTACTACGGCGTCACCAAGAAGGTCTAGCGATTTCGGCGTGATTTCTGTCGCTCAGCGACACTTTTCACGCCGAAATCGCTATTACGGGAAGCGCTTGAAGCAGCGGTCCTCATCGCCGAGCACGCCGATGCGAAACGCGTCCATCCGGGAGAAGCCGGCAGGCACCGTCTCGCCGTTGACGTCGCTGGCGGCCAACCCGTTGGTGAGCAGACCGGAGATCGCCTCGTCGAGGTCACCGGCGGTCAACGCCACGGTGTTGCCGTCCGCCGTGGTGACGGCCTCGGTCATCTTCGTCGTAGCCACCCCGGTCAGGCATGCGGTACGAAGCGCGGCCTCCGCGCTGTCCAGCGACATGCCACCGCGTTCGTGCTGCAGGGCCAGCATGTATCGGGAGACGAGGACCGAGTACGCCGTGTTGTCCCCTGACACGACGCCGCCGTCTCTGCTGGGACCCGATGGCGTGCCAAGCGTTTTCAGTTCTCGGACGTCGACAGCGATCGTGTTGGTGGCTGGGCAGAACGAGACCGGCGGACTGGGCCGCGCGTCCGGGCAGTCGGTGGCCGAATCCGCCTCGAGGCTGAGTTCGGGTGGGTCGGCCGGTGAGAACAGCGTCCCGAGCGCCTCGACGATCGACTTCACCGACTCCTCGCTGACCGGCCATTCGCCGGTCTGATCCCCCTGCAGCTCGACCGGCAGATCACCGCGACGTTGAGCGATCTCCTTCTCGTCGATCGCCGCGCACGAGGAAGGGCCGTCGGTGAAGCCGAACTGGAAGGCGCTGATCCGCTCGAACGCCGAGCCGTGCTCATTGTCGTCGGGGAGATTTTCGTTTTCGTTCAGCAGTGGGTCGCTGAACGAAATCATCGCCGCCAGTACGTTGTTCAGCCCGTCGCCGGTGCTCAGGGTGAAGCGGGGGGAGTTGTCCTCGGCCACCCAACGCATGTATGCGCCTGCAAAACAATCGGCTTGCTGCTCGGCGACGAGCGTCGGGGTGTCCTTCTTCTTGAGCTTGGCCTGGCGCTGAATCGCGTGCCCGTACTCGTGGGCCAGCACGTTGGTGACGGCGATATCGCCGAAGTTGTCCTTCAATTCGGGTAATAGCTTCCCGCGGTCCCACCCGATGGTGTGGTCGAGGAAGCAGTAACCGGCGTTGTCCAGGCCGTAGGTGTCCAGCCCGCAGAACTCCTGACTGTCGTATCCGTTCGCATCCCAGGAGATCAGCTCCTTGACGGGGGTGAAGTCCTTGTCGAACGTCTCGGGGTAGGCAGTCTCCCAGAAGTCCTCGATGTCACTGATCGACGATGCGGCGAGCGCGTCGATCTCACCGCCGTCGCTGTTCTCGACGTCGCGCGACGGTCGCTCGGGGACGGGCCGCAGCCCCGTCGGCCCGTCGACGGCGGGCATGCCTGCCACTTTGAACGGATCGTCGAAGACTGAGACCGCCGTACCCGTCACCGTCGTCGAGCACGACGCGACGAGCAGCGCTGCACAGACGGCGAGCACCGCGCCGGTGCCGGATCGTCGGCTCATTGGCGTCACGATAGTGCGGCGTTGGCGGTGTGGAGGCGTTCCAAGGCCTGCCGGACCCGGACCGGGTCCGTGGTCGCCCAGAACGGCGGTAGCGACGCGCGCAGGTAGTCGCCGTAGCGCGCGGTGGCCATCCGCGAGTCCAGCACCGCCACCACCCCCCGGTCTTCGGTGCGCCGCAACAGTCGGCCCGCGCCCTGGGCGAGCAGCAGCGCGGCATGGCTGGCCGCGACCGCCATGAATCCGTTGCCACCCCGGGCGGCCACCGCCCGCTGGCGCGCGGACAGCAGCGGATCGTCGGGTCGCGGAAATGGAATGCGGTCGATCAGCACCAGCGACAGTGACGGACCGGGCACGTCGACGCCCTGCCACAGCGACAACGTGCCAAACAGCGATGTCGACGGGTCGTCGGCGAACTGCTTCACAAGTGCCGACGTGGTGTCATCGCCCTGACACAGCACCGGCGTTGACAGTCGCTCGCGCATCACTTCGGCGGCGGCCCGCGCGGCCCGCATCGACGAGAAAAGGCCCAGCGTACGACCGCCCGCGGCATCGATCAGCGTCTGGATCTCCGTGAGCTGCTCGGCGGAGCCGGTGCCGTCGCGTCCCGGTGCGGGTAAATGCGCTGCGACGTAAAGGATTCCGGATTTGGCGTGCTCGAACGGAGAGCCGACGTCGATGCCACGCCACTGCTGCGGTTTGTCGTCCCCGGTCGTCAAACCCCATGCCGCGGCCATCGCGTCGAAGGACCCGCCCACGGTCAGCGTGGCCGACGTCAGCACCGCGGTGGACTGGTCGAACAACCTGCCGCGCAACAGACCTGCCACCGACAGCGGCGCCACCCGCATCACCGCGCGGATCGATCCGCGGTTGTCCTCGTGGTCGAGCCACACCACGTCGTCACGGTTCGGGATCTGGGGAACAAAGGACGCCACTATGCGCGTCGCGGTGTCGCTGATATCCGACAGCGCTGTCACCGCCTCTGCGCGCGCCGACGCGGCCTTCGGGTCCGACGGCGACATGTCGATCGCCGACCGCACCCGGCTCGCGGCGTCGCGCACCGCGATCAGATAGGTCGTCAATTCGTCATCGAGGCGGTCGATGCGACCCGGGGTCCCGTCGTGTATCGCAGACGCGAACGTGGCCGCCGCGGCCTCCAGTCGTTGTGCCAGTTCGGGTTCGACGAGCCGCGCGACGCGTCGGGACGCTGCGCTGAGCACGGCGTTGGACAGCTCGGCGGTGGCCACGCCGGTGACCCGGTCCGCCAATTCGTGGGCCTCGTCGACGACGAGCAGCTCGTGTTCGGGAAGCACCGCGGCGTCGGAGATGGCGTCGATGGCCAACAGCGCGTGGTTTGTGACGACGATGTCGGCGTGCCCCGCCTTGTCGCGTGCCTTCTCCGCGAAACAGTCGGTGCCGAACGGGCACCGCGTCGCGCCGATGCACTCCCTGGCCGAAACGCTGACCTGGCTCCACGACCGGTCCGGCACACCGGGTGTGAGCTCGTCGCGGTCACCGGTGTCGGTGCTCGACGACCAGGCGGTCAGGCGTTGTACGTCCCGCCCGAGCGCGGTCGACGCCGCCGCGTCGAACAATTCCTCCTGCGGGCGATCGTCCGGTTCTGCCGAGCCGTTGTGAATCTTGTTCAGACACAGATAGTTTCCGCGCCCTTTCAGCAGGGCGAATGTCGGCCGTCGGGGCAGGGCGCCGGCCAGGCTGTCGGCGAGCGCGGGCAGATCGCGGTCGACGAGCTGACGCTGCAGCGCGATGGTGGCCGTCGACACCACGACGGGTTCGTCGGTGGCGAGCGCCCGCGCGATTGCGGGCACCAGGTAGGCGAGCGACTTGCCGGTGCCGGTGCCCGCCTGAACGGCGAGGTGCTCGCCCGAGTCGAACGCGTGGGCGACGGCCTCGGCCATCTCGACCTGACCGCTGCGCTCGCTGCCACCGAGCGCGGCGACCGCGGTGGCGAGCAATTCAGGGACTGCAGCTGCGTCGGGCGTGGCTCCTCCTACGCGCCTCGGCCGGCGGACGGAATCATCCGGGTCGGAATCGCGGGTTCGCCGCGGGACAGCTTCAGGCCGTCCCACGGCAGGCTCTCCAACCCCGCCGCAACGCGGTCGCGGGCCGCGGCCAGGTCGAGATCCGCGACCGGTTCACCGTTCTCGACCAGGGGAACCGTCAAGTCCCGCGCGACCAGCTCGGACTGCGGTGCGGCTTCGCCGGCCGGATAGACGAGCTCCTCGACGACGGTTCCCGACGGCTTGGCCAGCCGGGTCGCTCTCTTGCGGCCACCGTGGGATTCCTTGTGCAGGCTGCGCTTCTCCACCGCGATACCGTCCACCTCGACCAGCTTGTAGACCATGCTCGCGGTGGGCGCTCCCGAGCCGGTCACGACCGATGTGCCGACCCCGTAGATGTCGACGGGTTCGGCGCGCAGTCCGGCGATCGCGAACTCATCGAGGTCGCCCGACACCACGATGCGTGTTTCCGTCGCGCCGAGCTCGTCGAGTTGCGCGCGGACCTGCCGGGCCAGCACCCCGAGGTCGCCGGAATCGATGCGGACCGCGCCGAGTTCGGGGCCAGCCACCTCGACCGCGTTCGCGACGCCCGTGGTGATGTCGTAGGTGTCGACGAGCAGGGTGGTGCCGACGCCGAGCGCGTCCACCTGGGCGCGAAACGCCGCCACCTCGTCAGGGCCGTCGGCCGAGGTGTGCAGCAATGTGAACGCGTGGGCGCTGGTGCCCAGCGCGGGCACGCCGTGGCGGCGCTGGGCCTCGAGGTTGGACGAGCCGGCGAACCCGGCCAGGTAGGCGGCCCGTGCGGCGGCCACCGCCGCCTGCTCGTGTGTGCGACGGGAGCCCATCTCGATGAGGGTGCGCCCCTCGGCCACGCTCGCCATCCGGGCCGCCGCCGACGCGATCGCGGTGTCGTGGTTGAAGATCGACAGCGCCAGCGTCTCCAGCACGACGCACTCGCCGAAGCTGCCGTGAACCGCCAGCACCGGCGAGCCGGGGAAGTACAACTCGCCCTCGGCATAACCGTCGACGTCACCGCGGAATCGATAGTCCGCCAGATACTCCAGGGTGTCGCTGTCGAGGAAGTCCGAAAGCGCTTGCAGCGCGGCGTCGTCGAAGGTGAACTCCGCCAACGCTTCCACGAAGCGTGCGGTCCCGGCGACCACGCCGTAGCGGCGCCCCTCCGGCAGGCGACGGGCGAACACCTCGAACGTGGTGCGCCGATGCGCGGTCCCGTCGCGCAGCGCCGCCGCAAGCATGGTCAGCTCGTACTTGTCGGTCAGCAACGCCGCGGTCACCCCGCAACCGTAACCGTTCTCGTGCCCCCCTAGGCCCCGGCTATTCTGGGCAGATGGTTACCCCAGCGAAGACCCGTCCGGGAACTCGCGAGGAGAAGCACGTCGACACCGCCGAGGACACCGAGTCCCCGTGGGTGACCCTCGTCTGGGACGACCCCGTCAACCTGATGACCTACGTGACCTACGTCTTCCAGAAGTTGTTCGGCTACAGCGAGCCGCACGCCACCAAGCTCATGCTGCAGGTGCACAACGAGGGCAAGGCGGTGGTGTCGGCGGGCAGCCGCGAGTCGATGGAAGTCGACGTGTCCAAGCTGCATGCCGCAGGCCTGTGGGCGACCATGCAACACGACCGCTGAGACACCGGAGCCGGGACGCAACAGTGCGCAGATGGAAGCGGGTCGACACCGCAAACGGCACGCGCTTTCGATCGGCCCTGGCATCGCACGAGGCCGCGCTGCTCGAGAGCCTGGTGACGTCGATGGTCGCCATGCTCGAGGAGCGCGAATCATCCTCGCCGCCAGACGAACTCGAGGAGATTACCGGCTTGAAGACCGGTAACTCACGTCCTCCGGAGGACGAAACCATGAAGCGGCTGCTGCCCGATTTCTTCCGGCCGCAGAACGAACACCCTGCCGGGTCGGGTACCGCGGAGAGCCTGAACAGCGCGCTGCGCAGCCTGCATGAGCCCGAGATCATTGCCGCCAAACGTCATGCGGCGCAACGGGTGCTGGACACCGTTCCCGACGGCGGCGGCCGGTTCGAGCTGACCACCGACGATGCGCATGCGTGGGCGGCTGCCGTCAACGACGTCCGGCTTGCGCTGGGCACGATGCTCGACATCGGCCCGGAGGGCCCCGACGGGATGCCTCCCGATCATCCGATGGCGGGCCATTACGACGTGTACCAGTGGCTGACGGTGCTGCAGGAGTATCTGGTCCTCGGGCTCATGGATAAGAAGTGATGTGCGTGTGCGCGAAGAACAGACAGCCATGAGCGCCATCACCGACGTCGGTGGAATCCGCGTCGGCCAACACCATCGAGTCGATGCGGACGCGACGCTCGGTTCGGGCTGGGCGAGCGGCACCACCGTCGTGCTGACCCCGCCGGGCACCGTCGGTGCGGTCGACGGCCGCGGCGGTGCGCCGGGCACGCGCGAGACCGACCTGCTGGACCCCAGCAACTCGGTGCGCCACGTCGATGCCGTCGTGCTGTCCGGTGGCAGCGCCTACGGCCTCGCCGCGGCCGACGGGGTGATGCGTTGGCTCGAGGAGCACGGACGCGGGGTGGCGATGGAAGGCGGCGTGGTGCCGATCGTTCCCGCCGCCGTGGTCTACGACCTGCCCGTCGGCGGCTGGCAATGCCGACCGACCGCCGCGTTCGGCTACTCCGCCGCCGAAGCGGCGGGAACAGAGGTGGCGCTCGGCACTGTCGGCGCGGGGGCGGGTGCGCGCGTCGGAGTGCTCAAGGGCGGCGTCGGAACCGCGTCGGTGACGCTCGAATCGGGTGTCACCGTCGGCGCGATCGTCGTCGTCAACGCCGCGGGCGAAGTGATCGATACCGCCACCGGGTTGCCGTGGCAGGCCGACCAGGTCGAGGAGTTCGGCCTGACCCGTCCACCCGCCGACCAGATCGCCGCGTTCGCCGCCAGGAATGTCGAGTTCAGCCCGCTCAACACGACGATCGCGGTCATCGCCACCGATGCTGCGCTGAGCCCGGCCGGGTGTCGCCGGATCGCGATCGCCGCACACGACGGCCTGGCCAGGACGATCCGGCCCTGCCACACCCCGCTGGACGGCGATACCGTTTTCGCGCTGGCGACCGGCGCTGTCGAGGTGCCGCCGGATCCCGAGACGCCGGCATCGATGTCCCCCGAAGTGTCTCTGATCACCGCCGTCGGAGCCGCCGCGGCCGATGTGCTGGCCCGGGCGGTGCTCGTCGGCGTGCTTGCGGCAGAGTCGGTGGCCGGAATACCGACCTACCGGGACATGTTGCCCGGAGCGTTCGCAGAACCGGCTTGAGTGAGGAAGGGGATGCCGTCGTGCTGGTGATTCGCGCCGATTTGGTCGACGCGATGGTCGCACATGCCCGCGCCGACCATCCCGACGAAGCGTGCGGCGTGCTGGCCGGTCCGGAGAGCTCGGACCGCCCCGAACGGCACATCGCGATGCTCAACGCCGAACGTTCGCCAACGTTCTACCGGTTCGACTCGATGGAGCAGCTGAAGGTCTGGCGGGCGATGGACCAGGCCGACGAGGTGCCAGTCGTCATCTACCACTCGCACACCGCGACCGAGGCCTATCCCAGCCGGACCGACATCTCATATGCGTCCGAACCCGACTCGCACTATGTGTTGGTCTCCACCCGCGACCCCGACGAGCACGAGTTGCGCAGCTATCGCATCGTCGACGGGGTCGTCACCGAGGAACCCGTCAAGATCGTCGAGCAGTACCAGATCAGAGAGAGCCCATCGACATGACCGTTACCGTCTCCGTTCCGACCATCCTTCGCAGCCATACCGGCGGTGAGAAGCGAGTCACCGCGTCGGGCGACACCCTGCAAGCCGTGATCACCGACTTGGAGTCCAACTACTCGGGCATCTCCGATCGCCTCGTCGACAACGGCAAGTTGCACCGCTTCGTCAACATCTATGTCAACGACGAAGACGTGCGCTTCTCCGGTGGACTCGACACCGAGATCTCCGATGGCGATTCGGTCACCATCCTGCCCGCAGTCGCAGGCGGCTGATTTTGACGCGGTACGACTCGCTGCTGGAGGCGTTGGGCAACACGCCGCTGGTGGGTATGCGGCGGTTGTCGCCGCGCTGGGACGACGCCGACGGCGAACCGCATGTGCGGCTGTGGGCCAAGCTCGAGGACCGCAACCCGACGGGCTCGATCAAGGACAGGCCCGCGCTGCGGATGGTCGAGGACGCCGAGCGGCGCGGCCTGCTCGAACCCGGCGCCACCATCCTGGAGCCGACCAGCGGCAACACCGGCATCTCGCTGGCGATGGCTGCCCTGCTCAAGGGCTACAAGATGATCTGCGTGATGCCGGAGAACACGTCGATCGAGCGCCGTCAGCTGCTCGAGTTGTACGGCGCGCGGATCATCTTCTCGCCCGCCGAGGGTGGGTCGAACACGGCGGTGGCGCACGCCAAGGAGCTGGCGGCGCAGAACCCCGACTGGGTGATGCTCTACCAGTACGGCAACCCCGCCAACGCGGACGCGCACTACCTCGGCACCGGTCCCGAGCTACTGGCCGACCTGCCGGAGATCACGCACTTCGTCGCCGGTCTCGGCACCACCGGCACGCTGATGGGCACGGGGCGGTTCCTACGGGAGCACGTGCCGGGCGTGCAGATCGTCGCCGCCGAGCCGCGCTACGGCGAAGGGGTGTACGCGCTACGGAACATCGACGAGGGCTTCGTCCCCGAGCTGTACGACCCGGACGTACTGACCACCCGCTACTCGGTCGGTTCCTTTGATGCCGTCAAACGAACGCGGGAGCTGGTCCAGGTCGAGGGCATCTTCGCAGGCATCTCCACAGGCGCGATACTGCACGCCGCGCTCGGTATGGCCGCCAAGGCGCGCAAGGCGGGCGAGCGAGCCGACATTGCGTTCGTGGTGTGTGATGCCGGTTGGAAGTATCTGTCGACCGGCGCATACGCCGGTAGCCTTGACGAAGCGGAGGACGCTTTGGAAGGGCAGTTGTGGGCATGACAGCAGTGCGAGAAGCGGAAGCGGATCGCTCGTGACGCAGCCGGGTTATATGACCCAGCCGACTCCGAAGAAGCGGCCGGCGTGGGTGGTCGGCGGCGTCACCATCCTCAGCTTCGTCGTGCTGCTCTATGTCGTCGAGTTGTTCGATTCGCTGTCGGGTCACCGGCTGGACGAGAACGGCATCCGGCCGATGGAGACCGACGGCCTGATGGGCATCCTGTTCGCGCCGCTGCTGCACTCGAACTGGGACCACCTGATCGCCAACACGATCCCCGCGCTGATTCTCGGATTTCTGATGACGCTCGCCGGCATGTCGCGGTTCATCTTCGCCACCGCGATCATCTGGGTTCTCGGCGGATTCGGCACCTGGCTGGTCGGCAACATCGGTGCGCACTGCCCGTACGTCGGCGTCACCTGCGAGACCAACCACATCGGCGCGTCGGGCCTGATCTTCGGCTGGCTGGCGTTCCTGATCGTGTTCGGCTTCTTCACCCGCACGGTGTGGGAGATCGTGGTCGGCGTTGTCGTGCTGTTCGTCTACGGCGGCGTCCTGCTCGGCGTGCTGCCCGGCACTCCCGGGGTGTCGTGGCAGGGCCATCTGTGCGGAGCGATCGCGGGTGTGGTCGCGGCGTACCTGCTGTCCGGGCCGGAGCGGAAGGCGCGCGAGGCCAGAAAGCGCGGCGCGTCGCTGCCGCAGACCTTCGGGACGTGACCTCGCCGCTAGCCCCTGTCGGCATTTTCGATTCAGGCGTCGGCGGTCTCACCGTCGCGCGGGCGATCATCGATCAACTGCCCGACGAGGACATCGTCTACGTCGGGGACACCGGCAACGGCCCCTATGGGCCGCTGACCATCCCCGAGATTCGGGCGCACGCGCTGGCCATCGGCGACGACTTGGTGGGCCGCGGGGTCAAGGCGTTGGTGATCGCCTGCAACACCGCGTCCTCGGCCTGCCTGCGCGACGCGCGGGAACGCTACGCGCCGGTGCCGGTCGTCGAGGTGATCCTGCCCGCGGTGCGACGGGCGGTGGCGACGACGCGCAGCGGGCGCATCGGGGTGATCGGCACCGAGGCGACGATCGCGTCGGGCGCCTATCAGGACGCGTTCGCCGCCGCGCGCGACATCGAGATCACCGGGGTGGCGTGCCCGCGGTTCGTCGACTTCGTCGAGCGCGGTGTCACCAGCGGCAGGCAGGTGCTCGGCCTGGCCGAGGGGTATTTGGAACCACTGCAGCGCGCCGATGTCGACACCCTGGTGTTGGGCTGCACCCATTATCCGATGCTGTCAGGGCTCATCCAGTTGGCGATGGGAGACCAGGTCACCCTGGTGTCCAGCGCCGAGGAGACGGCCAAGGACCTGCTGCGTGTGCTGACCGAGCTCGACCTGCTTCGCCCGCATGACGCGCCGCGAGCAAAAAGGCAGTTCGAGGCGACCGGCGATCCTGAAGCGTTCACCACACTCGCGGCCCGTTTCCTCGGTCCGACTCTCGACGGCGTTCGACCTGTTCAGCGTCATGTCGGCGCCCAATGATGACGATCGTCAGTCAATGCGGTGATGTTTTCGCCACCGGGCTGGCAGGCATGGCAAGCTAGTGAGTGTGCGAATCACCGTACTCGGTTGCTCCGGCAGTGTTGTCGGGCCTGATTCGCCAGCGTCCGGGTATCTGCTGACTGCACCTGACACGCCTCCTCTTGTCATCGATTTCGGCGGCGGAGTGCTGGGTGCGCTGCAGCGCCATGCGGACCCCAACGCGGTGCATGTGTTGCTTTCGCATCTGCACGCCGACCATTGCCTGGACCTTCCCGGTCTGTTCGTGTGGCGTCGCTACCACCCGTCGCCCGCGCCGGAGCGCGGCTTGATGTTCGGCCCGCAGAAGACGTGGGCGCGCCTTGGCGCGGCGTCGTCGCCGGAAGGCGCTGAGATCGACGACTTCAGCGACATTTTCGACATCCGACACTGGGTTGACCGGGAGGCCGTGCGAATCGGCGCGCTGAACGTCGAGCCGCGGCTGGTGTGCCACCCGACCGAGTCTTACGGGATGCGGATCACCGATCCGTCCGGGGCGACGTTCGTCTACAGCGGTGACACCGGAGCCTGCGACTCGCTCGTCGATCTCGCCCGCGGCGCCGACGTGTTCCTCTGCGAGGCGTCGTGGACGCACGACCCGACGCGACCACCGAATCTGCATCTGTCAGGCACCGAGGCGGGCCAGGCCGCCGCCCGTGCCGGCGTCGCCGAGCTGTTGCTGACCCACATTCCGCCGTGGACGTCGCGCGAGGACGTGATCAGCGAGGCGAAGGCGGAATTCGACGGGCCCGTGCATGCGGTGGTGTGCGGAGAGTCCTTCCCCGTCACTCGGCATTGATGACGGGGGCACCGGCTAGGGTTGGCGGGTGTCCAGACGAGAAGACGGACGGCTCGACGACGAGCTGCGTCCGGTGGTCATCACCCGCGGTTTCACCTCTCACCCGGCGGGATCGGTGCTCGTGGAGTTCGGTCAGACCCGGGTCATGTGTACTGCAAGCGTCACCGAGGGCGTGCCGCGCTGGCGTAAGGGTTCCGGGCTGGGCTGGCTGACCGCGGAGTACGCGATGCTGCCTGCGGCCACGCATGAGCGGTCGGACCGGGAGTCGGTCCGCGGCAAGATCGGCGGGCGCACGCAGGAGATCAGCCGGCTGATCGGGCGGTCGCTGCGGGCGTGCATCGACCTTTCGGCGTTGGGGGAGAACACCATTGCCCTCGACTGCGACGTGCTGCAGGCCGACGGCGGGACCCGCACGGCGGCGATCACGGGCGCGTATGTGGCGCTGTCCGACGCGGTCACCTGGTTGGCCGCTGGCGGGAAGCTCGCCGACCCTCGTCCGCTGTCGTGTGCGATCGCCGCGGTGAGCGTCGGCGTGGTTGACGGACGGATCCGCACCGACCTGCCGTACACGGAGGACTCGCGGGCCGAGGTCGACATGAACGTGGTCGCCACCGACACGGGCACGCTGGTGGAAGTCCAGGGCACCGGCGAGGGCGCAACGTTCCCGCGCTCGACGCTGGACAAGCTGCTCGATGCCGCGCTGGCCGCCTGCGACCAGTTGTTCGTCATTCAGCAGGAGGCGCTGGAACTGCCCTATCCCGGCGTGCTTCCGGAGTCCGACGCCCCTGCGAAGAAGGCGTTCGGCAGTTAGGCGTTCTTGACGAGCCCGATGACGACGTGGCCGTCGGCAACGGAATCGACGGTGAGGACGAGCGTGGCTTCGTCAAGCGATGCCGAGCCGCGGTCGTCAGACTCCGCCCAGATGTTGCCCTGCCGGTGCAGTTCCCATCCTTTGCCTGTTTGCACGACATGGACGCAGTCTGGTCCGCACGGGTCCACGGTGAACGGAGCCGCATCGCCGGCGTTGTACTGTTCCGCCTCGAGGATGGTCCCGGTATAGGCCCCGGCGGCTGGGTCGGCCGACGCCGGGATTGCCAGCGCGATCTGTGCGCCGACGAGAGCAGCGCCGAGTGCCAGTCCGCGAGTGAAGGTGATCATCTTGTTTGCTTTCCTCCCCATGTTGGTGCGGGCGGTCGAGCGGCCCGTTTCATGGAACATTAGGCGTTGATGGGCAAGGCCGGAGACTATGAATGCAAATTCGGCGTGAGTCATTGCACTGGCAAATAGTTTGCTGGCGAGGTCGCTGATGATTATTTGGCGAACGCGCAGCTAGTCGACAGTTTCGGCTCAGGGGTGCACAGCGACCGTTCAGGTAATTCGGCACGGACTAGCCTGAGCGCGTGACCGACCTGCTCGTCGCCAGCCGCAATCGCAAGAAGCTGGCCGAGTTGCGGCGGGTGCTCGATGCCGCGGGGATCTCGGGTCTCGAGTTGCTGTTGCGCAGGCTGCAGAGATGCACGCTGTCGCGACGAATGTGTGAACCATCTTGAGCCCCCTGGAGGATTGTCGACCTCCTAGGATATTTACGCCAACGTCAAGGCCAATGGGTCCAAATCGACAACTTGGGACATGCTTGGCTCAATAGGGGCGGCTTTGCATCCGTCAGTGTTATCGACTAGCAATAATGAAATGCCCTGCTTGAAAGGGCTTTCGGTAACACGCCGACGGGCCGTCATGTGCACCCCCGACCGATGCCGGGCAGCGTCATGATTAGGAGTCACTGTGACCGACTTGCTGGTCGCCAGCCGCAACCGCAAGAAACTGGCCGAATTGCGACGAGTTCTCGACGCATCCGGAATCTCGGGGCTGACGTTGTTGTCGTTGGACGACGTCGCCCCGTTCGACGAGGCGCCCGAGACGGGCGCGACGTTCGAGGAGAACGCGGTGGCCAAGGCGCGCGACGCATTTCGGGCGACCGGGCTGGCGAGCGTGGCCGACGACTCCGGACTGGAGGTGGATGCGCTGAACCGCATGCCGGGTGTGTTGTCGGCGCGTTGGGCGGGCGTACACGGGGACGATACGGCCAACACCGCGCTGCTGTTGGCACAGCTACGCGATGTACCCGACGAGCGGCGCGGAGGTGCGTTCGTTTCGGCGTGCGCGCTGGTGTACGGGGCAGGCGATGTTCAAAAGGAAGTCGTTGTGCGTGGTACGTGGCCGGGAAGTATCACGCGAGAACCCCGGGGCGACGGGGGATTTGGCTACGATCCGGTGTTCCTTCCGGAAGGGTCGTCGCGGACGGCGGCCGAGCTGACGTCTCAGGAGAAGGATGCGGCGTCGCATCGGGGGCGGGCGTTGGCGTTGTTGGTGCCCGCGTTACGCGAGCTGGTCTAGGGTCCGTGCCGGCCTCGGTCCGGTCACCCGGTGCAGGGCCCACGCCAACGGGATCGTCAGTGCGAGCGTCGTCGCATACAGAACCGCCAGCGATCCGGTGAACAGTGGCCATCGCAATAGCAGGTTCATCGTCACCGCCATGACGGCCGCGTGCAGAAGGAAGATCTCGTAGGAGATCTCGCCGAGCCACACCATCGGTGTGCTGCCCAACATCCGCGCATATCGGTCCGACGTGCCGAGTGCGAGGGCGCCGACCGTCAGCGTGGCGATCGCGGCATACAGCACGGCCTTGGTGGCCGGTGCCCAAACGGGAACGGGTCCGACGACCGCGCCGCCGAGCGGTGTGGCGACGATCAGAAACAGCACGCCGGCCAGCAGCAGCGCGACATCCGCGCGCCAACGCCTACCGACAACGCGAAGGACCGCCAGCGCCATACCGCCCGCGAAGCACGCAACGTGCGCGGGCAGCCACATACCCGCCGAATTCGGGAGTGCGTCGGTGGCGGCGGCGATCACAAGCCATGCCGGGGTTACCGCGGCGAGAGCCGCCAACGCCGTCAGGACGCGGGCGGCCTGCCACTCGGGCCGCCGTCGGTTCAGCAGCACGTAGGCGATCGCGGGCAACGCGGCGTAGAACGACACCTCGACGGCGAGGCTCCACATCTGAGACAGCCCGGTGTGCAGGTATGTCGTCAGGTAGTCGTCCGTGTAGATCTGCGTCAGCGTGAGGTAGCGAAGCAACCCGTGCCATGTCTGTCCGGGGTTGGGGCCAGGGGTGAACACCACATAGAGCTCGAACGTCGCCAATACGGTCGCCAGATAGCCGGGCATCACCCGGCGTAGCCGGTGTCGCGCGTAGCGGGCCAGCCCTGGCGAGGTGCCGCCGGTGGCCGCGGCGACCACCCACGGGCGAAACAAGAGGAAGCCGGAGAGCACGAAGAACAGCGCGACACCGATCTCGAGGCGCGCGTAGACGGCGCCGAGGTATCCGTGGCTCAGCGTGCCGGTGGCGAAAGCCGCGTGCGTGCCGACGACGAGGAGCGCAGCGGCGGCCCGCATGCCGGTCAGAGCCGGGTCGCGGGTGTCGCGTTCGACGTTGCGGTCCCGCGACTGACTGCGGCCGCTAGCCCGGGAGGCACGCCGCTGCAGCGCACTTCCGGGCTGGCCAACACCGCGTCGAGTGTAGCCATGAATTCTGTAGCTCAGCTAAGGAACGGTGTCACGATGACGCAGTGGTCGGGCCGGTGCATCTACGGATAAATTGCTCCGATGACCGCTGA
The DNA here is from genome assembly GCA_963758825.1 of uncultured Actinomycetota bacterium. Taxonomy (GTDB): domain Bacteria; phylum Actinomycetota; class Actinomycetes; order Mycobacteriales; family Mycobacteriaceae; genus Mycobacterium. The sequence continues at coordinate 29,592 of CAVWWV010000006.1, forward strand.
CGTGGACGTGTTTCGAACTCCCGACGAGCGCTTCGAGAACCTGCCGGGCTACGACCTCGCTCCGAATTACGTCGACGTCGACGGGCTGCGGATGCACTACCTGGACGAGGGGCCCAAATCCGGGAAGCCGATCGTCTGCTTCCACGGGGAACCGAGCTGGTCGTACCTGTACCGCAAAATGATCGGCCCATTCGTCGAGACCGGGCACCGGGTGGTCGTTCCCGACCTTGCGGGTTTCGGCCGGTCGGATAAACCCACCGATCGGCGTTGGTACACCTACGACCGGCACAGCGAGTTGATCAGCCGGGTGCTCGGGAGCCTCGATCTGCATGAGGCGATCGTGGTGGTCCAAGACTGGGGTGGTGCGATCGGTCTGCGGTGGGCTGTCGACAACGCCGATCGTGTTGCCGCCCTGTCTATTTCGAATACGGGCTTGTTCACGGGCCGCGTCTCGAAGGGCTTTCTCGCGTGGCGTGCGTTCGCAGAGAAGAACCCCGATCTGCCGGTGGGGTTCGTGATCCAGGGTGCGACGGCAACCGAGGTGCCGGAAGACGTGATCGCCGCGTATGAGGCACCGTTCCCGAATGTGGCGTCCAAAGCCGGTGCCGCGCAGTTCCCGTTGTTGGTGCCGACGTCGGAGGATGCCGTAGGTGCCGATGTGATGCGCGCGGTCGCCGACCAACTGTCGCGGTGGCAGAAGCCCGCGCTGGTGGCGTTTTCAGACCAGGACAGTATCTTTCCGTACCCAAAAGCCGGCGAGGTGTTCTGCGATCTGATCGCGACCGCTGGTAAGCAGGTGAAGATTGAGGGGGCGTCGCACTTCCTTCAGGAAGATCGTGGTGAGCGCCTTGCTGAAGAGGTGCTCAAGCACCTCACTGCCCGCTAGATACCGAACTTTGCCTTGATGTCCCTTGTCTGGAAGTGCTCGACGATGATGCCGACCAGCGGGATGGTGCCTGCCAGCAGCACGCCGATGGTCTTGGCGATCGGCCAGCGCACCTTCACCGCGAGGTTGGCGGTGAACAACAGATAGACGAAGTAGACCCATCCGTGCACGACCGCGATCCAGTTCAGGCCTTCCACGTTGTAGACGTATTTGGCAACCATCTCGTAGCACAGCAGGATCAGCCACAGGCCGGTAGTCCAGGCCATCACGCGATAGCCGACCAGCGCCTTGCGGATGGACTCGACGGGGGTGGTCGGTACGGGGGTATCGGTCACGGTTCCTTGTCTTTCTCGGCTAGGTCGGCAAGGTAGGCGTTGTACTCCCGCATCGCGGGATCGTCGTCGGATCGTGTTGCGGGCTTGGGTCGTTCGGGCAGCAGCCCGGTAGGGATCTCGGTGACGGCGTGGCGGTTCGCCGGTTCCGGCGGAGCGTCCTCATACCGGACGAACTTGTAGTAGCCGTAGACACAGAATCCGGCGAACAGCGGCCACTGCAGGGCGTAGCCGAGGTTCTGGAAGGTGCCCGACGCGGACTCGAAGCGGGTCCATTGCCACCAGGCCAGCACCAGGCAGCCAGCGGCGGCGACGGCCACCAGCGCGATGAGCGCCGGTCTCCTACGCCGTGTAGTGGACACCGTTCAACGGTACCGCGATACCCTTGGAGCGCTCACGCGCGAGTGGCGAAATTGGCAGACGCCCGGGCTTTAGGTGCCCGTGTCTTCGGACGTGGGGGTTCGAGTCCCCCCTCGCGCACCCCTTTTCCAGGGCGTCATCAATTGATGGCGCGTTTGAAAATCGGGCCGTTCGGCAAGATCACATATATGAAAAAGATCGTTCGACGTATTGCGTCCGTCGCCGCGGCTGGGATCGCTCCGCTGGCGTTCGTAACCGTGATCTCGCCCGCCGTCAGCCATGCGGACTGTGCCCCTGGCACAGAGTGGTGGGATCCGATCGCCAACGTGTGCCGTCCGACCGGTGCTCCCATGAAGAACTGCTTGCCTGACGGCTGGTGGGATCCCACGATCGCCGACTGCCGTTCGTTTGCGCCAGAACCCTATTGATCGACGGGTAGTCGAGCTAGTCGACCTTTATCTCGCCCATCTCGCCCCACCCGTCGGCGTCGATCTCATGACTGATGATGCGTGGGGTCGATGACAGCAGCGCCGGGGCTCCGCCGACGAACTTCTTGAAGTGCTCGCTGGTGACGTGTGCCTTGCCTGCCTCACCATCACGGAACCCTTCCACTAGAACATATTCCGACGGGTCGTCCACACCGCGGGACCACTCGAAGAACAGATTGCCCGGCTCGCTGCGGGTGGCCTGTGTGAACTCGGCGACCTCGTCGGTGAAGTTCTCGACGTACTCCGCCTTCGGCTTCCACTTGACAACGATGAAGATCATCTGGGTGCTCCTTACGGCGTGAGGATCGCTCGGCCCCGGACATTACCGTTGTCGAGATCATCTATCGCGGACTGGAAGTCGTCCAGTGCGTACTTCTGAGTGTGCAGGTTCACCGCACCCCGCGCGGCGAGCGCTCAGGCGGGTTGCCGGGCTTCGTCGTCCTCGGCCTGCTTCGCAAAGCAGATCAGGCTGCCGACGAAGGCGGTCACGGCTGTCACGCCTGCGATCGATGCGATGACGGCATCGGAAGCGCCCCAGCTGGCGAGGCTCACCGCGAGGGCGATCACCGAGGCGATGTTGAGGAAGAGCCCCGTCGTCGCGATGGCCTCGGACGCCGGTTGGTCAGAAGGAGCGAGCCGCTCGTCCACGAAGGTCCCCCTGGTGACTAGCCGAACATGACGATCAGGTGTTGCCCCGTTTCGGCGGAAACGAAACTAACAGCCCGGTCGCCGTCGTGCGGCGAGTTCAGGTGCTTTGGACCGGAAACCCGTTTTGTTCTGCTAGTTCACGCAGTTGCTTGAGCGCGTGCCGACGGCCGCGGCCTGCCTCGGGTATCAAAATGCCTGCCCACACGCCCTCGGCCCCCTGTGTCTTGCAGGCTTCTCGAGCGCAGGCCCAGCGACGGGGGCATGCGCGGCACAGCGCCTTGGCGCCGTCATCGGCCGTGGTCGTCCACCGATCGGGATCGCGTGTACATGCAAAGGTCGACGGTTCGTCGATCAGCATGGGGTACATGGACGTGAACCTCCCGACATCCTGTGAGCGGCAATACGCTTGTATCGTAGACACGATACATTTGTATTGTCTACTCTGAGCGTGTGACCACTGATTTCGGTGAACGATGACCCTGCTGCCGGAGGCCGACAGAGTCGGCGCGGTAGAGCTCACGACCGTCGAGCGAATCCGCAATGCGGCATTGCGAATGGTTGCGGTTCAAGGCGTCTCAGGTACATCGCTACGTGCGGTGGCCGCGGCCGCAGGGGTGTCCCTCGGTCTGGTGCAGCACCACTTCGCCACGAAGGCAGGCCTGATCAAGGCTGTGGACGACTACGTCTTCGCGGCGGTGATCAACCAGATCACGCAGCCGGTCCCAGACACCGCGTCGGACTCGGTTGCCGAGATCAGTGACCGCGTCACCGCGATGATCTCCCAGAATCCCGACGTCACCAACTATGTCGGCCGCGCATTGATCGACGGGCGGCCTGTCGGATACATGATCTTCGACGCCCTGCTGAATTCCGGCACGGCGCGGTGGAATCAACGAGGGGAACGCGGCGAAACCCGCCCGGATATCGATCTGACGTGGGCTGCCGTCAACTCGCTCGTGCTGGCTCTTGGCACCTTCATTCTGCGTGGCCACATCGAGCGCAACCTGCCCGAGCCGTTGACCAGCCCCGCGCAGCTTCAACGATGGCACTCTTCTGTCACGATGCTGCTGCGCGAAGGACTGTTCCGCCACCCCGATTAGACGTCGACCAACCGGTGTCAAACCTTCTCGCGGGCAACCCTTTTCCGGTACGTCGACGGTGTCTCCCCGCTGAATTGCGTGAAGGCACGGGTGAACGAGCTGAGGCTGTCGAAGCCAACCGCGGTCGACGTTTCCTGCACCGTCTGCCCGGGTGAGGCCAGAAGCGCCATCGCCCGCAGCATCCGCGCGTGCAGTAGATAGGTCCGCCAGGACAGGCCGAGCTCGTCATGAAAGAGTCGGCGAAGCGTGCGCTCCGAGACCGCGACCGCGCGGCTCACCCGGTCGGCGCTCACGGACTGCAGGTGCTTCTTCGTGAAGGCCATCGCCGCGTCGACGATTGGATGCTCGGAGGTTGGAAGGCTCAGTGGCGCTTCGTGATCCAGGGCCTCGACAACCAGGTCGGCAAGCGTACGGAAGAATGCGTCGGAGATGTCGTCGCCCTGCGGGCGATCGATCGGCCACCGCAGCGCATAGATCATCATCTCCCGAATCAGCGGCGATACGGCCAGGATTCGGGCCCGGTCACCGCCGGTGGGAATCATCTGCGCATCGAACATCACCGCGACGGTTCGCACGCCCGGCGCCATCGTCGCCTGGTGCTCGAGCCCGGCCGGAATCCACGCCGCCTGCTGAGGTGGCAGCAGATAGTGCGCAGAGGCGGTCTCGACGTCGACGACTCCGCCGATCGCGTATTCGATCTGGTGCACCTCGTGGCTGTGCCAACCGGTGATCAGACCCTCACCCTCGTAGAGATAGCTCCCGCCCAACGCCCGGCCGCCGCGGCGCAGTTCGATCACCCGGGGAACGTCCAGTTGGTCATTGGCCGGTTGGGCTAAACCTCTGTCCGATAGCGCAGAGACGGTCACACCGGTAGACGGTACTACTGAACTATGCAGACCGACGACCTGATCTTGGTGAGCATCGACGACCACGTCGTGGAGCCGCCGGACATGTTCCTCAACCACGTGCCCGCCAAGTACAAGGCCGAGGCGCCGATCGTCGTCACCGACGACAAGGGCGTCGACCAGTGGATGTATCAGGGCAGGCCGCAGGGCGTGAGCGGGCTGAACGCGGTGGTGTCGTGGCCGCCCGAGGAGTGGGGGCGCGACCCGGCCGGCTTCGCCGAGATGCGCCCCGGCGTGTACGACGTGCACGAACGCGTCAGGGACATGAACCGCAACGGCATCCTCGCGTCGATGTGCTTCCCGACATTCACGGGATTCTCCGCCAGGCACCTCAACATGCACCGCGAGGAGGTGACGCTGGTGATGGTCTCGGCCTACAACGACTGGCACATCGACGAATGGGCGGGCAGTTACCCGGACCGATTCATCCCGATCGCGGTCCTGCCGACGTGGAACCCCGAGGCGATGTGTGCCGAAATTCGCCGCGTCGCCGCCAAGGGCTGTCGCGCGGTCACGATGCCGGAACTGCCTCACCTGGAAGGGCTTCCGAGCTACCACGACGACGAGTATTGGGGGCCGGTGTTTCGCACCCTTTCCGAGCAGAACGTAGTGATGTGCCTGCACATCGGGACGGGCTTCGGCGCGATCAGCATGGCGCCGAACGCGCCGATCGACAACTTGATCATCCTGGCGACCCAGGTGTCGGCGATGTGCGCACAAGACCTGCTGTGGGGGCCGGCGATGCGCAACTACCCGGATCTGAAATTCGCGTTCTCCGAGGGCGGCATCGGCTGGATTCCCTTCTACCTGGACCGCAGCGACCGGCACTACACCAACCAGAAGTGGCTGCGCCGCGACTTCGGCGACAAGTTGCCAAGCGATGTGTTCCGCGAGCATTCACTGGCCTGCTACGTCACCGACAAGACCTCGCTGAAACTGCGTCACGAGATCGGCATCGACATCATCGCCTGGGAGTGCGACTACCCGCACTCCGACTGCTTCTGGCCCGACGCGCCCGAACAGGTGCTGGCCGAACTCAACGCCGCGGGCGCTGACGACGCCGATATCGACAAGATCACCTGGCAGAACTCCTGCCGGTTCTTCGGCTGGGATCCGTTCGCGCGCACGCCTCGCGATCAGGCGAACGTCGCTGCACTGCGGGCGAAGGCCACCGATGTCGACGTGTCGATCAGGCCGCGCAAGGAGTGGGCGCGGCTATACGAGCAGAAGCAGCTCGCTAAAGCGTGATTTCGGCGCGCTGATTTGTTGCGCTGAGCGCCGGATCAGCGCGCCGAAATCGCTAGGCGTCGACGACGATGGTGAGCTCGTTGCCTTCTCGCTCGACCCGCATACCCGCACGCCTCGCGATGGCGGCCACCTTGGCCGCGTCGTCGGGTTCGGCCCTGCTGCTGACGAGCGCCCGCGCGAGCCTGCCCTTGTGCGCCTTGTTGAAGTGGGTGATCACGGTGCGGCGGCCGTCGGCGTGTTCGGAGACCACGTCGGCGCGAACGGCGGCAGGCAACCGGCCCAGCCCCGCATAGGAGCCCGACCGCAGGTCGACCACCAGTTCCTCGGCCGCAATCTCGGCAAGGACCGGTTCCAGCACGGGCCGCCAGCGCGATGCCAGCGTCGGTTGCCCGGGAAGTTTCGACGACGCGGACAGCCGGTACGCGGGTATCGGATCGTCTGCGCGCACGAGACCGAACAGCGCCGAACCGACCGCGAGCCTGGCGTGTGCTCGGGATAGCGCTGTGCCGCGCAGGGATTGGATGTCGAGGGCGTCGTACAGCACGCCGGTGTACCTGGTGATCGCGGGCAGGGTCGGCGCTGTGGACGAGCGCTAGGTTGCGTTCGATCTCGTGATCCTGGGATGCGGAGATTCCGAGCGCACGCCTGACACGCCGGGGGATCGGCCGCCAGCGTCATCAGCTCGTCCACGAGCGCGGCGCGCAGCGGCTGCAGCGCCGGGAAGCTCAAGGACTCCAGGCGCAATGGCGGACCGTCACCTCCGGCCCGCTTGGTCTCCGACGGTGGCAGCAGCACGATCACGAGCGAAAAGGTTATCGGTAGCCGCCCGGGTCGTATCTTTACGAAGATGCGGATCATTGACGCCGACGGGCACGTCGCCGAGGGTGCCTCCCTCGCGGTCGAGGCGATGCAGCGCTGGCCGGACTACATCGAGCCGCGCAAAGATGTGCCTGGCCTGGTGATCGAGGGCCGCAACTATCCCGAGTCCAGCGGTCCGGGCGCGGGCTGCCCGACCGAGCACGGCATCTCCGCAGCGGAGGGCATCAATTGCAGGTCCCCCGAAGGCGTGCTCGGCGACGCCGATCGAGACCAGATCGACACGATGGTGCTCTACCCGAGCCTTGGGCTGTGCACGCCGACGCTCGAGGACCCGGTTTTCGCCGCGGGCTTCGCCCGGCTCTATAACGAGTGGATCGCCGACTACTGCGCATCATCCGCGGGGCGGCTGCAGGGCATAGCCGTCACGCCGATCGAGCACGGCGCCGTGGCAATCGACATCATGGGCGAGGCTCGCGATCTTGGTTTAGTGGCCACCCACATCCCGCCCGCGTTGAAGACCCGCAACCTCGACCACCCGGATCTGGACGCGTTCTATGCGGCGGCGGTTGACATGCAGATGCCGCTCGGCATTCACGGCGCGCCGGGCGTCCATCTGCCGAAGATCGGCGTCGACCGGTTCACGAACTACATTCAGGTGCACTGCGTCAGCTTTCCGTTCGACCAGATGACGGCGATGACGGCCCTGGTATCGGGCGGGGTCTTCGACCGCCACCCCGCCCTGCGCGTGGCATTCCTCGAAGCCGGAGTCGGCTGGGTGCCGTTTTTCATCGACCGGCTTCACGAGCATTTCGAGAAGCGGGGCGACTGGATCGACGGCGGGTGGCAGCGAGACCCGCAGGAGTATCTGGAGGCGGGAAATATATGGGCGACATGTGAGCCCGAGGAGCCGATCCTGCCCGGTGTCATCGACGTCCTGGGCGACGACTTCATCATGTTCGCCAGCGACTACCCGCATTGGGACGGCGAATGGCCGGAGAGCACAAAGCATTTGCGCAGCCGGCCTGACATCAGCGAGGAGACCCGCGCGAAGATCGGCGGCCGCAACGCGCAGCGCTTCTACGCGCTCAGCTGATTCACCAGGTGATGGGCAGTTCGTGAATCGTGTAAATCTCCTGCTGCCCCGCGAAATCCAGCTTCTCCGGAGAGACTGCGAGCCGCAGGCCCGGCAGTCGACGCGCCAGCGACCCGAGGGCGACCTGCAGCTCGACACGAGCGAGGTTCTGTCCGATGCACTGGTGCACCCCGAATCCGAAGCCGAGGTGTCCGCGGGGATTTCGGTCTACATCCAGGGTGTCGGGACGGTCGACGAATGCCGCATCCCAATTGCCGGCGGGCAGGTTCATCAGCACCCGCTCGCCCGCCTTGATGAGTTGTCCGTTGATGGTGAGATCTTCAAGGGCGACACGGTCCACCTGGGTGTGCACGATCGACAGGTAGCGCATCAACTCCTCGATGATATTGGCGACCAGGGCAGGGTCGTCGGTTCGACGGAGCCGGTCCAGTGCGTCGGGGTGTTGCAGCAGTGCCACAGTGCCTAGCGAGATCATGCTTGCCGTGGTTTCGTGCCCCGCCTGCAACAGAATCACGCAATTCATCACCGCGGTTGCGCGGTTGAGTTCCCCGGTTGCGACATAGTCGGTCATCAGCCGGCTCATCAAATCGTCGCCGGGCTCCTTGGCCTTGAGGTCCGCGAGCTTCCACATGTAGTCGAACATCGCGCCGATCGCCGCCATTTTTTCGTCGTCGGTCGACCGCGAGTCCAGACCTTTGGTGCTGTTCTTCTGAAAGAGCTCATGGTCTTCGTAGGGGACACCGAGCAAAAGGGAGATCACCAGCGAGGGCACCGGCAGCGCGAAATCGCGCACCAGGTCGGACGGTGGCCCCTTGTCGATCATGTCGTCGAGGAAGCCGTCGACCAGGTCCTGAATCTGAGGCCGCATCGTTTCGGCACGGCGAAACGTGAAGTCGCGGGTCATCATCCGGCGCAGTCGGTTGTGCTCGGGATCGTCGATGCGCGCGAAGACCACCGGAACGTCGTCGTCGGACGACTTAGCTCGCAGAGCTTCGGGAAGAGTGTCTGCGGACAGCCGCGGATCGGTCAAGGCAGCTCGGATCTCTTCGTAGCGGCTGATCAACCACGTCGGCTCATGACGCCACAGAACCAGCTGCAGGCCGTCCGATGCCCGCCAATCGTCGAACTCGGGCGGCGGCTTCAACGGGCACCGCAGGTCACGCGGGATCGGCACGGCCGGGGGTGGCGTGCCATCCCCGCGTGCCGAGGTCGTCGTCATCGCCGCTCCTCAAATCGACAGCCGACTGTCAGTTGTGGTGAGCGTAGAACTGGCTTTAGTGACAGTCAACTGTCAGTTAAAGTCGATGTCGTGACTGTGGTGACGGACCGTCCACTGCGCGCGGACGCGGCGCGCAACGCCGATCGCATCCTGCGCGCAGCCCGCGATGTCTATGCCGAACTCGGACCCGACGCCCCGATGGACACCATCGCGCGGCGTGCCGGAGTGGGGGAGAGGACGCTGTACCGGCGCTTTCCCACCAAGGGTGAGTTGGCCAGGGCGGTGATCGACCAGCGCATCGCCGAAACTCTTTCGCCGGTGATCGAGCGTGCGCTGCGGAGTCGCAACCCGCTGCGCGGCCTGGCGAAGTTGATCGAAGCGGCGATCGCACTCGGCGCGCGTGAACACCATGTGTTGACGGCGGCGCGGCAAAACGGATCGTTGACCGATGTCTCGGTGCAACTGGACGCGGCACTGGCCGACCTGACTCGGCGGGCACAGGAGGCTGGTCTCGTTCGTGCCGATCTAGTCGCCGACGATCTGCCGCGGATGGTCGCGATGCTCTACAGCGTTCTCGCGACCATGGACCCGGCGTCCGACGGCTGGCGGAGATACGTCGCGCTGATGATCGACGCGATATCCACATCGAACCCGACTCGACTTCCTCGGGTGGTGCCGATTCAGTACCCGCAACCTCTGCAGGAGTGGCCGATCTGATGAGCGAATTGCGATTCGACGACCGGATCGCCGTCGTCACTGGAGCCGGCCGGGGGCTCGGCAGGCAGTACGCGCTTCTTCTCGCCGAACGCGGCGCACGCGTCGTCGTCAACGACCTCGGCGGCTCGGTGACCGGCGACGGAGCGGGCGGCAATCCCGCCAACGACACCGTGCAGGAGATCAAGGACAACGGCGGGGACGCGGTCGCCGACACCAACAGCGTTGCGACCCCGGAAGGCGGCCAGGCGATCATCGACACCGCGGTCGACACGTGGGGCCGTGTCGACATCCTCGTCAACAACGCAGGAACCGTGAGCGATGCGGACTTCGAGGACATGACTGAAGAACGGCTGAGCCCGCTGGTGGATGTGCATCTCAAGGGCGCGTTCTTCGTCACCCGGCCAGCATGGAAAGTCATGCGAGAGAACAATTTCGGCCGCATCGTCAATACCTCCTCGGCCGCGGGCATCCTCGGCGCGCCGCGGATGGCCAACTATGGCGCCGCCAAGACCGCGATCATCGGGCTGACCCGCGTGCTCACAGCCGAAGCGGCCGGCCTCGACATCAAGGTCAACGCGATCGTCCCTGTCGCCGCCACCCGAATGATGGACTATTCGATGGGCAGCGCCGCCGCGGTCGACAGCCCAGAGGCCGAGCAGTTGATGCGTCCGTTCCTCGATCGGCTCGACCCCGCACTCGTCGCCCCCGTAGTGGCGTTTCTCGCCCACGCAGACTGCCCGGTCTCCGGCGAGATCTACACGGTCGGCGGCGGGCAGGTGTCCCGGTTCTTCATCGGCAGAACCAAGGGCTACTACAGCCCGGCGCTGACGCTAGAGGATGTGAGGGCGCACTTCGATCAGATCCGCGATCTGTCGGAGTACACCATCCCTGCCGGGCCGGCCGACGAAATGATCGATATGCACCAGGTGATCACCGCCGACTAGAGCGGCTCCCGCCAGTCTTGCTATTTTTGCTATTTTAGAAGCCGGGCCACCGACGAGGGGTGAGCGAGTTGGCGAAAGTGGACTGGACACCGCTGGCGGTGCCATGGGCGGTCCAGTCCGTGGACAGGGTCCCCAAGCAGCGGTACTACGACCCGGAGTTCTATGCGCTGGAGACCGAGCTCTTCTGGCCGCGGGTCTGGCAGATGGCGTGCAGGCTCGAGGAGATCCCGAAACCCGGCGACTTCGTCGAATACGAGATTCTCGACCAGTCGATCATCGTGGTGAGGGTCGACGCCTCCACCGTCCGCGCCTACTACAACTCCTGCCGCCACCGCGGGATGAAGCTGGTGGAGGGCAGCGGGTCTCGCCGTAGCTTCGTCTGCCCGTTCCACGGTTGGTGCTGGAGTCTCGACGGCAAGAGCACCTTCGTGCTTCGCGCCGACGAGTTCGACGAAGGCAATCTCTGCGCCGACGACCTCGCACTCGCGCCTGTCCGCTGCGACCTCTGGGGCGGCTGCGCGTGGATCAACCTCGACGACGACGCCCCGCCGCTGCGCGACTGTATCGAGCCGTTCGCCTCGAGGCACGACGAGTTCAAGGTGTCGGCGCTGCGCACCGAGTGGTGGAAATCGTGTCTGCTGCCGGTGAATTGGAAGTTGGCGACCGCGGCCTTCATGGAGGGCTACCACGTGCCGCAGACGCATCCGCAGCTGCTGCCCGCATCCTTTCGGCCGGACTCGTCGACGGTGAACCCACTCATGCAGGCCAGCCTGTACTTCATGCGGACCCTCGGCTCGGGCATGGGTGGGATGACCCACGAGAACGACATTCGGATCGCCGAGGGGCTGCAGCACATGTCGCTCCCCGACGATCCTGCTCAGGCGATGGCGACCTGGCGCGGGGCGGTCAATGACGCGGTCACCAAATGGCACCGGGCCCGCGACTGCGACTTCCCCGACCTGAACGACCTGGAGCGCCGCCGCGTGATCGATCCGATCGGATTCGCGTTCCCGCACTACTTCCTGCTACCGCAGTACAGCAGCGCCTCGTCGTACCGGATCCGCCCGCTCGGGCCGGAGCAGACCCTGTTCGAGGTGTGGTCGCTCACCCGGTACCCGAACGATCAGTCGCAGGGCAGGCCAACGGTGCCGGAACCGCTGGCGCCCGATGACCCGAGCTGGCCGACGATCCCCGCGCAGGATTTCTCCAACCTGCCCAAGCAGCAGAAAGGCCTGCACGCCAAGGGGTTCGAGTACATGCGGTTGTCGGACAAGATCGAGGGGCTGATCTCGAACTTCGAGCGCGTCATCGACGGCTTTCTCGCCGGCCTGCCCTACGAGCGGCTTGTGCCCGCAATCCAAGCCACCAACACCACCATCGACGTACCCGTCGCCGATCTCGGGCTGACCGAAACAGTCCCTGCCTCATGAAGTGGGACAAGTCTGTCGATCTGCTGATCGCGGGCAGCGGCGGCGGCGGAATGGTCGCCGCACTGGCCGCCATCGACGCCGGGATCGATCCGCTGGTCGTCGAAAAGCAAGGCCTCATCGGTGGTTCCACCGGCATGTCGGGTGGCATGGTCTGGCTGCCGAACAACCCGCTGATGCGGGCCGAGGGCATACCGGACTCGCATGAGGACGGGCTGGCCTACTTCGACGACGTCGTCGGCGACATCGGCGCTGCCTCCTCGCCCGCCCGCCGCGAGACCTTCCTGACCGCAGGCTACGAGATGATCGACCTGCTGTTGCGCAAAGGAGTTCGGCTGGTTCGCTGTCCCGGATGGAGCGACTACTACCCGAACCACAAGGGGGGCAACGCGGCAGGCCGGTCCGTCGAGGGTGTCCCGTACGATTCGGCCGCGCTCGGCGACTGGAGCGACAAGGTTCAGCCGTCGATGGCCAAGAACTACGGGTTCGTGGTCAAAACCAATGAGCTGCGGTCGGTGCAGTATTTCAACCGGTCACCGAAGGCGTTCGCCGTCGCATTGCGGGTCTTCCTGCGCACCAACATCGCCAAGCTCCGGCGACGCGACCTGATGACCAACGGGGCGTCGTTCATCGGTCAGATCCTGAAGGTGCATCATCGACCTCACGGGCGATCCGCCGGTATGGACCAACGCAGCGATGGAAGATCTCATCGTCGAAGACGGGCGCATAGTGGGCGCGCGTGTCAGCCGTGACGGCTCGTCGATGAACATCGAGGCGCGGAAGGGAGTTCTGCTTGCGGCCGGTGGCTTCAGCCGCAATGCCGATATGCGGCGTCGCTACAGCGCCGACCAGCCCAACGACGGATCTTGGTCGATCGCCAACGCCGGCGACACCGGCGAAGTCCTTCAGACGGCGATGGATCTCGGCGCGCAGACGGATCTTCTCGACGAGGCATGGTGGCTGCCAATGGTTTTCATTCAGGATCCCGGCGCCGCGTCGCTCGGGTCTGGGCGGCAGCGCCCCGGCGCCATCTACGTCGACGGCGCAGGCAAGAGGTTCTGCAACGAGTCGAACTCGTACGTCGAGGTGGGCAAGGCGATGTATGCCGCCAAGGCCGTGCCGTGCTGGCAGATCTTCGACGAGGGATACGTCCGCCGGTATGTGTCCGGCGCCAACCCGTTGAAGAAGCGCACGCTGTCCGAAGCGCTCATCGAGCAGGGAGCGGTCAAGCGGGCCGACACGATCGCCGACCTGGCGCGCCAGATCGATGTCCCGCCCGCCGCGCTCGAGGAAACCGTCAACCGTTTCAACGAATTCGCGGTCAAGGGCCTCGACCCCGACTTCGGACGCGGGCAGTCGGCGTACAACGACTGCCTCGGCGATCCCGGCTACAAACCCAACGCCGCGCTCGGCCCGCTGGAGCGGGCACCGTACTACGCCACCAGAGTGTTCCCCGCCGATGTCGGCACGTGCGGGGGAGTGATCACCAACGAGCACGCCCAGGTACTGAACGAGCGCGACGAGGTGATCGAGGGCTTGTACGCGACCGGAAACATCACCGCCACGGTGATGGGGCGCAACTATCTTGGTGCAGGCGGCAGCATCGCCAACACGATGATCTTCGGCTACGTCGCGGCCCTGCACGCCGCGCGCCGCTAGCGGTTACTCGCCGGGAGGAGTCTCCCCGTCGGCCACGAAATCCCTTGGTTTCAAGCCTGACTGGATGAGCTCGGCGCGCCGCTCCTGCACGTCGGATGCCGCACCGACCATGTTGGTCATGACGTGGCTCATCTGCAGGTGCACGCGCATCCCCATCAGCTCCCACGCCCGCTTCACGTTGCTCTTGACGGCCATCAACGTGGTCAGCGGGATCTGGGCGATCTTGCGTGCCATTTCCTCGACGGTGTCCTCGAGTTGGTCTTTCGGCACAACCTTGTTCAGCAGACCCCACTGGAGCGCCTCCTGCGCGGAAAGCGTCGGCGCCAGCAGAAGCCAGTCCATCGTGCGATGCCAGTTCATCATCAGCCACGGCTCGATCATGGTGTGGCCACCGGGCTCGCCGAGGCTCTGGGCGAGCGGCATCTGGAAGTATGCGTCGTCGGATGCGACGCAGAAGTCGGTCAGCAGCCCGAGATAGATTCCGCCGCCCATGCAGTATCCGTGAATCTGGGAGATCGTCGGCTTCGAGAACTCCCACAGGTACAGGGTCGGCCATAGGAACAGGTCGGCCGTGCCCTTGTACAGATCCTCGAACGTATCGCCGAAATCGGGATACGGGTTCTCGTCGGGTCCCCACTTCGCAACGTGGCCGCCGCAGAAGCCCTTGCCGTTGGCCTTCAGGATCACCACCTTGATCTCTTTGTCGCGGTCGGCCTCGTGAAGGCAGGCGTCGACTTCCTGCACCAGGGTCGCGTCCTTCGTGTTGGCCTTCTCGGGCCGGTTGAGGATGATCCGCGCGATCGGCGGTTCACGCTCGTAGATGACCGCTTCGAGTTCGCGCCGCTCCATCGTCATTGGTCCCTTCCTCTCTACAGAATCGCGCCGCTGTCCTTGGCCGCCGAGATGTCGTCCCAGTCGAGGTCGAGCTCCAGCAGGATCTCTTCGGTGTGCTGCCCATGTTCGGGAGCTCGCGCCGCCGACGGAGGAGTTTCGTCGAATTGCACTGGTGCGGCGACGATCTGGTATTCGATCCCCTGGTCATCCAGATTGGGGATGACGTACCCGTTCGGCCTCACCTGCGGGTCGTTGAGCGTTTCCTTCGGCGTCGCCAGCGCCGCCCAAACGCCCGGCTCGTCGGCCAAGCGCTTCGCGCCAATACTCGAGGTCCTCGCTGGCGAGCCTGTCGCCGACGAGCTTGCACGCTTCGTCCGCGTTCGCGATCAGGTTGCTCGACGGCACGAAACGTTCGTCGGTCGCAAGCTCGGGCAGTCCGATGCGCTCGCAGAAGCCGGCCCAGAACCGGTCGGGCTGCAGGAAGACCATTTGCAGCCACCTGCCGTCGCGGGTCTTGTAGCGGTTCACCAACGGGTTGATCGCCAGCCCCGGCGGGGCGCCGGGAATCCCGTCGATGCCGAACAGATCGGCGACCGAGATCGACGGGGCGATGGTCCACATCGCCTGTGCCAGAAGGGACGAGTCCACGACGGACGGCTCGCCGGTGCGCTCCCGATGGAACAGCGCAGCACACACGCCACCCGCCAGCGTGATTCCACCCTGCAGGTCGCCGAATCCCGGGCCCTGCACGGCGGGCGTCTCAGTGCCGAACGGCGTCATGGTGTAGGACACCCCGCCGCGCGAAAGGTAGGTGGCAGCGTCGAACCCGCCCTTTTCGCGATCCGGGCCACGCACGCCTGCGCCGGTGCCGCGAGCGATGATGATGTTCGGATTGAACGAGCGGATGTCCTCGACGGTCAGCCGCGCCCGTTCCAGCGCGCCGGGACGCCAGTTGGTCAGCAGGACGTCGGCGGTGGCCAGCAGGCGGCCGAAATAGTCGCGGCCGGTATCGGTCTTGATGTCGATCGCGACGCTGCGCTTGCCGCGGTTGCCGATCTCGAGGATGAAGTCGACGTCGGCCCGCGCGTTCTGTCGGGTGAAACCACCGATGACCAGCGCCCGCCCCGGGTCACCCGCTTTCACGTCCTCCACCTTGATGACGTCGGCGCCCCAATCCGCCAGCGCCGCACCCGCAGAGGGCACGTAAGTCCAGGACGCAAGCTCGACGACCCGTACGCCGCTCAGGACTTGGCTCATTGCAACACCTTTCGGTTCAGATCGCTGACGAGTTGCGCGCCGACCTTCTCGAGGTAACGGTCGGGTGCGCCGAGGTATGCACTCCAACCAAGGAGGCGCTTGAGGTAGAGGTGAGCGTCGTGCTCCCACGTGAAGCCGATGCCGCCGAACACCTGGATCGCGGTGTCACCGACGGCGGTGAGCCGGCCCGCGAATGCCTTGGCCCGCAACGCGGCACGATGCCGCTCCGCGGGTTCGGCCGCATCGGCCGCCCACAACGCGTGTACGACGCCGCTTCGGGCCAGTTCGACAGCCTCGTACATGTCGACGCACAGGTGCTGGACGGCCTGGAAGCTGCCGATCGGCTGGTCGAACTGTCTGCGCACCTTCGCGTATTCGATGGCCATGTTCATCACCGCAGTGGCGGCCCCGAGTGCATCCGCGGCGCGGGCGATCGTCACATCGTCGACGAGCCCCTCGATCGCATCCGCGGACGCGTCGGCCAACCGCCTTCCCGTCACGCCGTCGAGTCCGACGTCGAACAGCTTCCGCGTCGGATCCACATGCGACCGTGCCGTCACCGTCACACCGTCGGATGTGGGGTCGACGGCGTACAGCCCGGCACCGGCCGATTCGTCGACGAACACCAACAGCACGTTCGCGGCTACAGCATCGGGCACCGCGGTCAGTTGACCGCGCAGCGTCGCGCCGTCGGCGACAGGACGCGCACCGGTGAGCGGTGCGACCGTGGCTATCGTTGTGCCATTGGCGATTTCAGCCAGCATACCGCTGTCCGTACCGGTCCGGGTCAGCGCTCTGGCCGAGGCGACCGCACTCGACAGCCACGGGCCGGGATTGAGCGCGGCGCCCAGTTCCTCGGCGACGACGCCCGCCTCGACCATCGTCATACCCGCGCCGTCGTGCTCTGCGGGAACGACCACGCCCGTCGCGCCGAGGTTCGCAAGCCCACGCCACACGGCGTCGGTGCTGCCCGTCGGATCATCCAGCAGCGGCCGCACATGGCCCGCCACGCTTGCCTTTTCGGCGAGGAATTGCCGCACGGTGTCGCGAAGCGCGATCTGCTCTTCTGTGAGCTCCAGGTTCATCGCCGCGGCAGCCCCAGCACGCGCGTGGCCGTGATGCCCTTGTTGATCTGGGTCGTTCCGCCCGCGATGGTCAGCGAGCGCGACGACAGGCGGCGGTCCACCCAGCGTTGGCCTGCGTTCTCCGCGCCGAGCACGTCGAACGCCAGCTCGGCGAGTTCCTGTCCCAACTCGGCCCACACACTCTTGGCCAGGCTGGCCGACCCGAGCGCGTCACCGCCGTGCAAGGTCGCCGAGATCGACCGCTTGCAGAGCAACTCGAGGTAGTTGATCCGCACCGCGAGGTCGCCGAGCCTGCGTAATGTCACGCCGTCCTCGAGCACCGGCTTGCCGTCGACGGTGTGCCCGGCCAGGTCCGCGACGAGGTCGGCCAACAGCACTTCCACCTGCGCGTACAGGCGCGCCGCACCTGCGCGCTCATGGCTGAGCGTCGTGGTGGCGACCTGCCATCCCGCGTTCAACGGGCCGAGCAGCGCGTCGGCGGGCACGCGGACATCGTTGAAGAACACCTCGGCGAAGTCGGCCGCGCCGTTGAGCGTGACGAGCGGGCGGGCTTCGATGCCGGGCAGCGTCATATCGACGATGAGACAGGAGATGCCCTTGTGCTTGGCGGCCTCGGGGTCGGAGCGCACATACAGCTGGCACCAGTCGGCGCGGTGTCCCAGTGACGTCCAGATCTTCTGGCCGTTGACCACGAAGTCATCGCCGTCGCGGACGGCACGGGTGCGCAGCGACGCCAGATCGGAGCCGGCCTCCGGCTCCGACATGCCCTGACACCAGATGTCGTCGGCGCGGACCATCCGGGGGAGCAGCGTCGTCTTCTGCGTGTCGGATCCGTACTGCATGATCGCCGGCGCGATGTTGTTCATCCCGATCACGTTGAGGGGCACCGGAGCTCGCGCTCGTGTCATCTCCTCGGCGTAGACGAGCTGTTCGAGCACCGTCGCACCGCGCCCGCCGTACTCCTGCGGCCAGGACACCGCACCCCATGCCGCGTCGGCCACTGCCGCATCCCACGCGCGAAGCGTGTCGAAGGCATCGGGGTTGCGGCCGCGGACCCGGTCGGCACTCCTGACGTCGTCAGTCAGGTTCGCCGCGAGCCAGGTGCGCAACTCCTTGCGGAACTGCTCCACCTCCGCTGGATATGAGAAGTCCACGGTGTCCTGTTCGAGATCGGGCTGATTGGCATCTTTATAATTTTAGGTAGTATAGCGATTTCCGTGGGGTGACTCGAAGGTTCCCAATCCGGCTCGTGCGGACAGTCAAGGAGGGCGACGATGGGCAGGGTCGAGGGCAAGGTTGCGCTGATCAGCGGGGCGGCGCGAGGTCAGGGTCGATCGCACGCACAACTGCTGGCCGCCGAGGGTGCCGACATCATCGCCGTCGACATCTGCGAGGACATCGAGACGAACGAGTATCCGCTCGCCAGGCCCGAGGACCTCGACGAGACCGCTCGGTTGGTGGAGAAGGAAGGTAGAGCGGTCGCACGCCGAGATCGCCGATGTGCGCGACCGCGCCGCCCTGTCGGCGGCGATCGATCGCGGGGTCGCCGAGTTCGGCAGGCTCGATATCGTCGTCGCGAACGCAGGTATCTGTCCGCTGACCGCGGGCCTGCCGCCGCAGGCGTTCGCCGACGCCGTCGACGTGGACCTTCTCGGCGTCCTCAACCTCGTGCACGCGAGCCTGAAACATCTGCAGGCGGGCGCGTCGATCGTCGTGACCGGATCGAACGCGGCGTTCATGTCATCGATGAACACCACCGGTATCGACGGCGGTCCCGGTGGTGCGGGTTACGCGTTCGCGAAGTTGGCAGGGGCGCACTACGTCAACGACTTCGCGCTCGCACTCGCACCGTTCTCGATTCGGATGAACGCGATCCACCCGACCAACGTCAACACCGACATGCTGCACAGCCCGCCGATGTACCGGGCGTTTCGGCCGGACCTCAAGGAGCCGACACGCGAGGAGGCCGAACTGGTTTTCCCTGTGGTGCAGGCGATGCCGGTGCCCTACGTCGAACCCGAGGACATCAGCGAGGCGGTGGTGTTCTTCGCCAGCGACGCAGCGCGATACATCACCGGCCAACAGCTTCGAGTGGACGCCGGTGGCTTCCTCAAAGTGAAACCGTGGTCGGCGTAAAGGAGTAGCGAGGATGGCCAGAGGGATCATCTACGTGGAGACGATGCCGTCGTCGCCGGACAGGGAAGCGGAGTACCACAAGTGGTACAACGACACGCATCTGGAGCAGATCCTGTCGGTGGACGGCATCATCTCGGCGCGCCGGTTTGCGCCGACGAGCGGCAACGGCCCATTCGTCGCGATCTACGAGCTCGACTGCGATGACCTCGACGCGGCCGCGCGGCAGATGGGCGGACTTGCGCTGACCGGCCTGGACAACATCGCGATGGACCCCAAGCCCATCCCCCACGTGTTCCGCGAGATCGGGTCGCTCGGACCATGACCCCATCTCCCGAGGTGCAACGGCGCATCTACGCATTGATGGTGTTGATGAAGGCCGCCGACGACCGGCTGTCCAAGGGCATCGGCACCGGCGAGTTCATGTGTGTGTACTGGCCGTCGCGCGGCCAGGAGGCCATCGCTGCGGCGATGGGTGTCACGCTGCGCGAAGACGACCAGCTGGTGACCACCTACCGCGGTCTGCACGACCTGATCGGCAAAGGCGTTCCGCTGGAAGAGATCTACGGCGAGATGATGGGCCGCACCGTCGGTGCAAGCCGCGGTAAGGGCGGCACCATGCACATCGCCAAACCCGAGAAGGGTGTGATGCTGTCGACGGGGATCGTCGGCGCGGGGCCGCCGGTCGGTGTCGGGTTGGCGATGGCCGCCAAACGCAAGGGGCTCGACCGGGTGACGGTCGTCAGTTTCGGTGACGGCGCAACCAACACCGGCTCGTTTCACGAGGCGGCGAACATGGCCGCGCTGTGGGATCTGCCGATGGTGTTCGTCTGCCAGAACAACATGTACGCCGAGATGACGCCGACCACGGACACGATGAAGATCAAGCATGTCGCCGACCGCGCGGCCGGTTACGGCATGCCCGGCGTCCGCGTCGACGGCAACGACCCGCTTGCGGTCGCGGACGCGCTTGCCGAGGCGATCGGCAAGGCCCGCGACGGCCAGGGACCCACCTTCATCGAGTGCGAGACGTTCCGGTTCCGAGGGCACTACTTCGGCGACCGGATGCCCTACATCCCCAAGGATCAGCTGGAGGCGGCGATGGCTGCCGACCCGGTACCCGCGTTCCGCCGCAGGCTCATCGACGGAGGTCTCTGCTCGGACGACGAGCTCAGCGGCATCGACGAGGGCGCGCTGACCGCGGTCGAGGAAGCGCTGAAGACGGTGCTGGCCGCGGAGCCACCGTCGGCCGACGAACTCGACAAAGACGTGTACGCCACCCCGATCAAGTATCCCGTCTGAGGAAGGCCATGGACGAAAAAGAGATGTCGATGCGCGAGGCACTGAACCTCGCGCTCGATCAGGCGATGGCCGCCGACGACCGGGTCTTCCTGCTCGGCGAGGACATCGCCGATCCTGGTGCGTCCGGCCCGACGGCGGGTTTGTCGACGAAATACGGCCATGACCGCGTGCTCGACACACCGATCTCCGAAGCCGCGATTGTCGGAGCGGCCATCGGCGCCGCGATCGACGGGCTGTTGCCGGTCGCGGAGATCATGATCATGGACTTCATCGGCATCGCGGCGGACCAGCTGATCAACAACGCCGCCAAACTGCGATTCATGACCGCGGGCCGGACGACCGCGCCGATCACCGTGCGCACCCAGGTCTACGGCGGTCTCGCGACCGGGGCGACGCATTCGCAGACGCTGGAAGCCTGGTTCATGCACATCCCCGGGATGAAGGTCATCGTGCCTTCGACGCCGCGCGATGGTAAAGGTCTGCTGGCGTCGGCGATCTTCGACGAGGATCCGTGTCTGTTCATCGAGACGATCCGACTCCAAGCTCAGAAGGGTTTGGTGCCAATCGATCCGGGCTTCCGAATTCCTCTCGGGCAGGCCGACGTCAAGCGACCCGGCTCGGATGTCACGCTGATCAGCTACGGCCGTAGCGTTGCTCGAATCACTGGCCGCCGCCAAGACACTGGATGAACAAGGTATCAGCGCCGAAGTCATCGACCTGCGCACGCTCGTGCCGCTCGACGTCGACACCATGGTCGAGTCGGTGCGACGGACCGGGCGTGCGGTGGTCGTGCACGACGCGGTCCAGTTCGCGGGCCCGGGGGCAGAGATCGTCGCCGTCCTTCAGGCCGAATGCTTCGGTGACCTCGCCGCGCCCATCGAGCGGGTGGCCGCCAGATTTGTCCCGACACCCGCCGCACCGACGCTCGAAGCGCAGATCTATCCGTCGGCGGCGCGCGTCGTCGAGGCCGTTGCGCGGACGTTGGAGAAGGCGGATGCCGGTGGCTGAGTTCGTCATCCGCATCCCACGTGTCTCGGTGGCCGTCTCGGAAGCCGAGCTCACCGAGCTTCTCGTCAGCGACGGCGAACACGTAGCGGAGGGAACACCGATCTATGCCATCGCCACCGAGAAGGTGGAACAGGAAATCGAAGCGGGTGCATCGGGCACCGTGCAGTGGACGGGAACCGTTGGCACAACCTACGACATCGGCGCCGAAATCGGCGTCATCACGTCATAACGAAATCGCCAGGAGGACATATGGATATGAACGAGACTCGCGAAAGAATCATCTACCAGAAGGATGGGCCGATCGCGAAGATCACCTTGAACTGGCCCGAGAAGGCCAACGCGCAGGACCAGAAGCTCGCCGAAGAGGTGGACGCCGCCTTGCTCGACGCCGATCGCGACTACGACATCAAGGTGCTGGTGCTGAAGGCCAACGGGAAGGGATTCTGCTCCGGACATGCCATCGGTGACAATGCCACCGACTATCCGGCGTTCGTGGAGAACGCCATGGTCACCGGCCATCCCTGGAAGGCGCAGTCCGACCTCTTCGTCAAGCCGACACTGAACCTTGTGGGAGTTCTCCAAGCCGACCATTGCGCAAGTGCACGGTTACTGCGTGGGTGGCGGCACCCACATGGGCCTGACCACCGACATCGTGATCGCTTCCGAGGATGCATACTTCTCCTATCCGCCGCTGCAGGGCTTCGGAATGCCATCGGGCGAATGTTCCATCGAGCCATGGGTTTTCATGAACTGGCGTCGAGCCGCCTATTACCTCTTCACAGCCGAGGTGATCGACGCCAAGAAGGCACTGGAGGTCGGCCTTGTCAACGAGGTGGTCAAGCGCGAGGACCTCGACGCGCGCGTCGATGCGATCGCCCGCCTCATCGCTCAGGCTCCGTTGACGACGCTGATGCTCACCAAGGCCAACCTCAAGCGGGCCTGGGAATTGATGGGCATGCGGGTGCACTGGCAGAGCTCCAACGACCTTGTCGCGCTCGCGTCGATCAGCAAGGACGTGCAGCAGCTGATCCAGCAGGTGTTCAAGGACAAGGTGCTGCCGTCCGAACATGCGCGCCGACAGGCTGCTGCCGCTTCTGACGGCGCCGCCACGTAGGGCCGTTCAGTGGCGAACATCGCCGACCACGCGGACGGTGACCCCGACTCACCGGCCCTGATCGTCGTCGACGGCGCCACGGTCACCTACGGCGAGTTGTTCGAACGGAGCCAACACGTCGCGGCCCTGCTGCACAGGGCGGGGCTGCGACGCGGCGACGGGGTGGCACTGGTGCTGCCGAACCGCCCCGAGTTCTTCGAAATCACCTGGGGCTGCCAGCTTTCCGGGCTGTACTACAGCGCAGTGAACACCCACTTCACGCCCGATGAGGTGGCCTACGTCATCGGCGACTCCGACGCGAGGGCGGTCTTCATCGACGCGTCGATGGCCGAGCTCGGGGAGCGGATCCTCGCTGTCAACGACGGTGTCGACGTGCACATCAGTGTCGGCGCCGTGCTGCCGGGGTGGCGGCCGTACGACGATGCCCTGACTGAAAGCGATGCGGCTCCGCCGATTTCGGACGGGTCCGAGATGCTGTACTCGTCGGGCACCACCGGCCGACCAAAGGCCGTGCGGCGGCCGCTACCCGAGGACGGCCAAGGATCGTGGGCGCAGAAAGTGCTCGAGTACTCGCTGGCGCAGCGGTACGACATGACTCCGTCGAGCGTGTATCTGTCTCCTGCCCCGCTGTACCACGCCGCAGGCGTCAACTACACGATGGCGGTACACCGGGTGGGCGCCGCCTCGATCCTGATGCCCAGGTTCGATGCCGAAACCGTCCTGCGCCTGATCGAGGAGCATCGCGTCACACACGCGCAGTTCGTGCCGACCATGTTCGTGCGGATGCTCAAGCTGCCGGAGGCGATTCGCGAGCGCTACGACGTCTCCAGCCTGCAGTGCGTCATCCATGCCGCCGCGCCGTGCCCGGTCGACGTCAAACACCGGATGATGGACTGGTTCGGGCCGATCATCCACGAGTACTACGGTGGCACAGAGGGATTCGCTGGCACGATCATCGGCCCCGAGGAGTGGCTCGCCCACCCTGGTTCGGTCGGTAAGCCGCTGCATCCCGTGCACGTCGTCGGCGAGGACGGTGCCGAACTACCCGTCGGCGAATCCGGCGAGCTCTACTTCGAGGGCGGGCCGAAGTTCGAGTACTTCAAGGACCCTCAGAAGACGGCATCGGTCTCCAACGATCGTGGCTGGCGTTCGCTGGGTGACATGGGATATGTCGACGAAGACGGCTACTTGTATCTCACCGACCGTTCGACGTTCATGATCGTGTCGGGCGGGGTGAACATCTATCCGCAGGAGGCGGAGAACCTTCTGGTCATGCACCCGAAGCTGGTGGACGCAGCGGTATTCGGCGTGCCGAACGACGAGTACGGCGAAGAGGTGAAGGCCGTCGTGCAACCGGTCGAAGGAGTGCAGGCCGATCCGGAACTCGAGGCGGAGCTCATCGACTATTGCCGGGCGCAACCTCGCGTCCTACAAGTGTCCGCGCACCATCGAGTTCGACGCCGAGCTGCCACGCGATCCGAACGGCAAGCTGTACAAGAGGCGGATCCGCGAGCGCTACTGGCAGGGCCGCACGTCGCGCATCGTGTGATCAGAGCGAGAAATCGATGATGCCTCGGACGATCTCGCCCTTGAGTTGATCCTGATAGCCCTCATTGATGTCGTCGAGCCGGTAACGCCGGGTGATCATTTCGTCGAGCTGCAATAGGCCGGCCTCATAGAGCTTGGCGAACCGAGCGACGTCAACCCGCGGATTGCACGATCCCAGCACGGTGCCGACCAGGCTCTTGTTCCAGAGGATGAACTCCTGCAGGTTGATGGAAATGGAATTCGTCGTGGTGGCGGTCATGCCCGTCAACACACAGGTGCCTCCCTTGCGCGTCAGGCTCAGTGCCGCCTGAACGTCGTGCTCGGAAATCAGTGAGGGGGAGACGACGACACTGTCCGCCATCACTCCGCGGGTCAGCTCGCGAAGCACCGTCCGCTGCTTCGTCGGTGCTCGAAACGGCATGTGTCGCACCGAAGCTCAGCGCGGACTTCTGCTTGAACTCCACCGGATCCACCGCGATGATGTGCGCGGCCCCGTTGATGCGTGCGCCCTGCACGGCGCCGGTACCGATTCCGCCGACGCCGATGACCACGACGGTGTCTCCGGTCGTCACCTTCGCGCGGTTCTCCGCGGAGCCGTATCCGGTCGGTATCCCGCACGACAGCAGCGCCATCGGCAGCAGTGGCAGGTGCGGGTCGATCTTGACGATGGAATCCGTGGATACGACCGTGTGTTGGGAGAAAGCGCCGACCTTCGACAGGTGGCCGAGATTGCGGCCGTCCGCGGTGTGGTGGCGGAAGGTGCCGTCGGTAGGCATACCGGGAATCATCACCTGCGCACCCATGTCACAGATGTACTCCATGCCTGAGCTACACCATCGGCATTGGCCGCAGACCGCTACGAACGACGTCACCACGTGGTCGCCAGGCGCGAACTCGGTGACGCCCTCGCCGACCTCGGCCACCACTGCCGACCCTTCGTGGCCGCCGATCATCGGGAACATGCCGGGGAGGCCGAACGACTCCATCACGTCGTTGGGCACGGACATGTCGCCGTTGCGTATGTGCTCGTCGGAATGACACAGCCCGGCGGCGGCCATCTCGATCAGAACCTCGCCGGCCTTGGGTGGGTCGAGTTCAAAATCCTCCACCGACCACTGCTGACCCACGTCGTGCAGGATCGCCGCACGGGTCTTCATGCGACGGGACGGAATGTCACGGGCAGGTGCTTGGGAGAGCGGAACGGCATGCCGACGATCTTGGTGTCCACGTCCGCGAGCAACTGCAAGTCCGTCACCCGATCGAAGAGGCTGTTGAGCATGGCCTTGGTTTCCACGCGGGCCAGATGCATGCCGAGGCAGCTGTGGATCCCGCCCGCGAACGAGATGTGCGCACGTCGCGGCCGATGGATGTCGAACGCGTCCGGGTTCTCCCAACGATGTTCGTCGCGATTGGCCGATCCCATGCACAGATTGACCTGTGCGCCTTTGGGAACAGTCGATGCCGTGCATCTCGACGTCGCGGGTGGTGTTTCGCATCACCAGGACCAGCGGGGTCTCGTACCGGATCCCTTCCTCGATCGCAGCCGAAATGAGGCTCCGATCCTGCTGCAACGCCTGCATCTGGTCGGGGTGGGTGAGCAGCAGCTGCAGGAGATTTCCCGAGGAACGGTATGTGGTCTCCAGCCCGGCGGGCAGAAGCAACCGCAGGAACGAGATGATCGCGTCGTCGGTGAGTTTCTCGCCGTCGATCTCTGCGGCGACCAGGTCGCCGATCACGTCGTCGGTCATCGTGCTGCGCCGCTGATCGACCTGCTCCTGGAAGTAGGTGCCCAATTCGACCGACGCCGTCAGGCCCGCCTCGATGTCCTCGGTGATCGAAATGAGTTGCAACGACAGCCGTCGGAACATCTCCAGATCTTCCTGGGGCAGGCCCAGCAGCGCAGCGGTCACACGGGTCGGGAACTCGAATGTCAAGGCCTTGACCAGATCGGCGCCGCCGTCGTTCTTGAACTCGTCGACCAGCTGATCGCAGATGGGGTCGATCACCTCGGGTTCCCACTTGTTGAGCGCACTCTGCTTGAAAGCCTTGCTCACCAGGCTGCGATGGTCGTGATGCTCCTTGCCGTGCATGCCGAGGATCGTCGGCCCGAAAACGAGGCCGATCGTCTGGTTGTACATCTCGGATGCAAACACCGTGTCCTCGCGGAAAGCGGCGAAGACGCTCTCGAAGTCGAACAAGGTCCAGTTTTCCTCGACCTTGAGCTCGTCGGGCATCAGATCGCTCTCCATGAGCGTGCCGCGCCATACCGGCGCCGTTCTGCGCATGTGCTCGAAGTAGGGATAGGGATCGTTCACCAAGTCGGGGGCGCTGGACGGATCCTGCGAATCGGTGCTGATGGTCACACGTGCCTCCCGGCGCAGCGTCTAGCGGGTCGGTCGCTCTATCTTTACTATTTTAGTATTCTAGGTCAAGGAAAAGGGGTCGTGGATGCAACGCCGTCCTGTGTGTGCGATCGAGGACCTGCCCCCGGGGACCATGAAGCTGGTCGAGGCAGGCCAGTTCGGCGTGGGCGTCTACAACATCGACGGGTCGCTCTATGCAATCGCCAACTACTGCTCGCACGAGGGTGCACCGCTGTGCGCGGGCTACGTCGTCGGCACCACCGAGTTCGCGCCAGACGTGCCCGGCCAGGTCCGCTACGTGCGTGAAGGCCAGATCGCTCGGTGCCCGTGGCACAACTGGGAGTTCGACATCACCACCGGGCTCAATCTGGCCGACCCGCAGAAGCGGGTCCGCACGTATCAAGTGGATGTCGACGACGGACAGGTGTACCTGACCGCATGAGCCCAGTCATCGACACGAACGTTCAGCCGCATTTCCGGCACAACTCCGAGATCCGCCGCTATCTGTCGCCCGCGCACAAGCTGCGCGCGATCCCCGACGTCGAGCAGCAGTGGTATCAGGCACCGGGCGGTGACTACCGCGAAGATCTGTACGGCGACGGCTATCCGGCGTCCGACCCCGAGACGGTGGCCAGGCACCTATTCGACGACGGCGGCGCCGACTACGCGATCCTCAATCCGCTGACGCGGGGCAACATCGCCGACTATCTGCTCAACAGCCGGATCTGCGCCGGCGGTCAACGACTGGCTGATCGACCGTTGGCTCGAGCCCGACGCAACCGGACGCTTCCTTGGGACGATCCGCGTCAATCCAGAAGACGTCAGGGGTGCGGTCGGCGAGATCGAACGCCTGGCAGACCACCCGAAGATGGTGCAGGTCGGCGTTCCGCTGCAATCGCGGGAGCCTTACGGAAAGCCGGTGTTCGAGCCGATCTGGGAGGCGGCCGCCGGCCACGGGTTACCCGTCGCGGTGCACATCAACGGCGGCAACGGTGTGGACTACGCGCCGACCTTCGCCGGACACACCTCGACCTATCCCGGCTATGCCGCGTTCATGCCGCTCAACTCGTTCGTCCACCTCGCGACGCTGATCATCGAGGGCGTTTTCGGCAGGCATCGCGGACCTGAAATTCGTCTTCGCCGACGGCGGTTACGACCTTCTGACCCCGCTGATGTGGCGGCTCGACACGTTCTGGATGTCGATGCGCGACCAGACGCCGTGGGTGGACCGTTATCCGAGCGAATACCTTGCCGACCATGTCCGTTACTGCACGTCCGCGTTGGACGGGCCGACCGACGTACGCCAGGCCGAGCGGTGGCTGGATTTCACCGACAAGGCGGATCTGCTGATGTTCGGTTCGGGCTATCCGCACTGGTCGACGTCTGACCCCGACACCGCGGTCGCGGGTCTGTCGGGCGAGCAGCGCGAAAAGGTTCTGTGGCGCAACGCAAGTGACACCTACGGTGTGACTGCGAAAGTGGAAGGAAGTCGCAAGTGACTACGGTCGAACGCACAGAAGACGCTGTCGCGCGGGACATCGCGGTGACGATCGTCGACACCGACGTGCATCCGCTGCCGGTGTCGGGTGCGGTGCTCAAGTCCTATGCGCCGCCGGAGTGGAGGGACAAGCTCTGGCCGACCGGCAACGCTGTGTCGCCCATGTCGTACTTTTATGACACACCTGATGCCTACAAGACGAGTTCGCTGCGTGTCGACGCATCACCGCCGCGCGGGGGAGCGGCGGGCAGCGATCCCGACTTCGCCGCCAAGCAGCTGTTGGTCGACGCCGGCGTCAGCATCGCGGTGCTGGAGCCGATGTGCGACGCCCAGCTGCCGCAGGCCGAACACGTGCTCAAGGCCACCTACAACGACTGGCTGGCCGATGTGTGGCTCGGCGACAACAACTGGCACGGCCGTTGGCGTGGGGCGATCAGCGTCACCGCGCAGGATCCCGGCCAGGCCGCCCGGGAGATCGAGCGATGGGCCGGTCACCCGTACATGGCCGAGGTGCTGATGACGCCCCAGACTCGCGGAATACCTTTCGGCAGTCCGCATTTCGACCCGATGTACGAGGCCGCCGCCCGCAACGGCCTTCCGGTCGCGACCCACCTGATGGGACAGACGCCCTACGAGCTGATTCCGATCTACCCCGTCGGTAACCCGGCTCACTGGCACGACTTCTTCGCATCATGGCCGCTGCTGTACGTGTCACATCTGATGAGCCTGGTGTTCGACGGCGCATTCGACCGGCATCCCGATTTGAAAGTCGTCTTCGTCGAGGGCGGCTTCACCTGGGCCATGCCGGTGATGTCGCGCATGGACCGAATCTGGGAGCACCGCAAAGCCGATCTGCCCCATGTGCGGCGCAAGCCGTCCGATTACGTCCGCGAGCATGTGCGGTTCACCACGCAGCCGCTCGAGGAGGTCAACGTGGTGGAGTACCGGGAGTACATCGAGATGATGGACCTCGGCGACTGCATCATGTTCTCCACGGATTACCCGCACTGGAGCTATGACGCTCCGGACTGGGCGATCCGGCGGTTCCCGGCAGACCAGCGGGAGCGGATCATGCGCGGCAACGCGACCGCGCTGTACGGGCTGCCGTCGACCGTCAAGGCGCTGCCCGGCGAAAGCTAGCGATTTCGGCGTGAAAACCATCGCTCAGCGCAGGAAATCACGCCGAAATCACTTGGTGGTTCGGCGCTCGACTTCCAGGGGCACGATGGGAGACCGCGCCGAGGGGCCGCGGGTGATCGCGTGCAGCCTGATCTCGGGTAGGTCGACCGACGGGTCGAGGGTGTCCAGCCACGCAACGGCGTCGGCGACATCGGCCGCGCGTATCGCATACATCTCGAACGGCACATCCTGCAGCATCTCGGTCTCGACCGGTCCCGGCGTGACGATGTGAACGTTGATGCCGTCGCGGTCGACCTCGCGGGCCAGCGCGCCTGCGAATGCGTTCATGCCCGCCTTCGATGCCGAGTACGCCGTCCTCGCCATCATCGGTTCGTGCGCGGCAGACGACGAGATGAACACGAACCGCGAACCCGGCTTCATCCGGGGCAGCGCCGCGGACGTGACGACGAAGCACGAGTCGAGGTTGGCCGAGATCGTCGCCCGCCATTGGTCGAAAGTCTGCTTGCGGGCGTATGTTCCGCCGAGAATTCCCGATGCGTGGACGACCAGGTCGATCGCACCGGCAGCCTCGACCGCAGGTGCGAACTTCTCCGGATCGCTGGCGTCGGCCACCACGAAGCGAGCCCCCATCTCCTCGGCGGCAGCGCGCAGCGGCTCCTCGCGGCGAGCGGTGAGCACGACGTCATAGCCCAGCTCAGCGAGCTTGCGGCCGCACTCTTTGCCGATGCCGCCGCTGCCACCGGTGATCAACGCCGTACGCACACAGCACCTTTCAGCGCTGGCGCCGGGCCAACGCCTGCGGCGAGAGCGCGACGATCCGCTGCTCGGGATCGGCTGCGCTGAAGTATGTCTGGGTGTCAGCGATATGGCGGGCGGCGATCTTGCGCGCGCGGTCCGCATCGCCGGCTTCGATCGCGTCGGTCAGCTTGTTGTGAATGGTCAACGCGATGCGCCGTTTGCTCATCGACGGATATTCGCCGCGTGCGGCGGTTTCCTTGGCCCACAGGTTCAGGTGGCCGGACCACAGTGTCTCCAGGCTGCCGACCACCGCGATCATCGTGTGGTTGCCGCAGCCACGGATGATCTCGTCGTGGAATTGCCCGCCGATCTCGGTGAATTTGGCGCCGTCTTCGATGTGCTCGGCCATCGAGTCGTTGATTTCCCTGAGCTTCGGGATGAGCGTCTCGCTGCGGTCCTCGCGTTTTGCCGCCAGCGCGGTGCACATCGGGTCGAGTTCCTGCAGCGCGGTTGCGAGGTCGGCGAGTGGGACTGTGTCGCTCTGCAGCAGCAGGCCGATCATGTACGCCGCGCTCGCCTTGGCGGGCGCGTGCACCACGGCGCCGCCACGGTTGCCGCGTCGGACCGACACCAAGCCCTCGGTCTCGAGGATTCGCAAGGCTTCCCGCAACGACACCAGGCTGACGTTGAACTGCTCGACGAGGATCTCCTGCCGCGGCAACAGGTCACCGTCGGACAATTCGCCGTCGATGATCTGACGACGGAGCTCATCGGCGACGATCTCAGCCGTTCTGCGGGCCCCGAGCCGGCGGCGGGCCTCGGGGCCGATTCCCAATGTTGTCATTGCGTGGCAATGTTAACAGCGATAGCCGTGCTACCTGGGGTCTACGGGATCGCTATCCGGCAAAAGTTACTAAGATGGCAAAGAAACACCTGGGAGGTTGTGCGCGTGAGTGACGGAGCACCCACTCCGCTCTGTGACCTGCGCGTCGTGGAGATCAGCGACCGCATCGCCGGCGGATACTGCGGGAAGCTGTTCGTCGATGCGGGCGCCGACGTCGTGAAGGTCGAGCCCGCCGGCGGGCGATCCGCTGCGTCGCTTCACCGCAACCGGTGCCAAGCCTGCCGAGGGTAGCGATTCGCCGTTGTTCAGCTATCTCTCAGCCGGAAAGCGTAGCGTCACAACGCTTTCCGAGGATCTCGTGGCCGCCGCCGACATTGTGATCGTGACCGGCACCCGGTCGGCTGCCACTGCGCATGGCATCGATCCGGCGCGGCTGCTCGAGGCGCGGCCCGATTGCGTCGTCGTGACCATCTCCGACTTCGGTTGGACCGGGCCCTGGTCGGAGCGGCCCGCGACCGAGTTCACCCTGCAGGCCGACTCGGGGCTCACCGGCTTTCGCGGCGACCCCGAGGGCCCGCCGATCTCGATCGGCGGCGACCTCGGCGAGTACATGGGCGCGACCTGGGCAGCGTACGGCGCAATGGCACTGCGCCGCCGCGTCGCGCGCGGCGGCCCGGGCGGGCACCTGGACTTGTCCATGCTGGAGGCGATCACGTTGATGCAGAGCAGCGAATGGTTGCACTCGCAGCTGCTGAAGAGGCCACCCGTCAAACGCTCGGTGGAGGTGCCGTCGATCGAGCCCGCCAAGGACGGCTACGTGGGCATCAGCATGGTCACCGGCCAGCAGTGGCTGGACTTCGCCGCAATGGTCGACTGTCCCGACTTCACCGAGATTCCGCAGTTGCGGTTCCAGATCGGGCGATGGGACTACCGCGACTGGATCCGTGAACGGATCGACCCGTGGATGCGCGAGAGGACGGTCTCGGAGATCGTCGAGCTCGGACAGCTCTTCCGGCTGCCGCTGGCGCCCCTCGGCAACGGTTCCACGATCCCGGACATGGACCACCTGCAGACGCGTGGCGTCTATATCGACAACCCCGCGGGATTCCGGCAACCGCGCGCACCATGGCTCATGTCGATCGCTCGCCAGGCACCGGTTCGCCCTGCGCCGGCGGTCGGGGAAGCCGACGACGTATCGCTCTGGGCGCCAAGGCAATCCGCGCCTCGCACACGGTCCGCGGAAGCGCCGCTGGCCGGAGTGCGGGTCATCGATTTCACGGCATTCTGGGCAGGTCCGGCCGCCGCACATGCACTGGCGGCCCTCGGAGCCGACGTCGTCAAGATCGAGTCGATCCAGCGGCCCGACGGAATCCGCTATTCCGGGGGAATGCGCACCGACGTCGACGACTGGTGGGAGTACGGCTGGGTGTTCCATGCGATGAACACCAACAAGCGGTCGGTCACGCTGGACCTGCAGTCCGCCGACGGGCTGCGGCTCGTCAAGGAACTCGTGCGCCAGGCCGATGTGGTGATCGAGAATTTCTCCCCGCGGGTGATGGATCAATTCGGCCTCGGCGCCGACACGCTGCTCGAACTGAATCCCCGTGTCGTCGTCGTACGAATGCCTGCGTTCGGGTTGACCGGCCCATGGCGGGACCGGGTCGGCTTCGCGCCGACGATGGAGCAGATCGCCGGCCTGGCCTGGGTGACCGGTCTACCGGACGGCCTGCCTGTCGCACCGCGCGGCGCTTGCGATCCACTCGCTGGCGCCCATGCGGCGTTCGCGACGCTCACGGCGCTGGAGTTCGCCGATCGCACCGGCCAAGGCCAACTCGTGGAGGTCCCGATGATCGAGACCGTGCTCAACGTGACCGCCGTGCAGACAATGGAATTCGAGGTTTTCGGCAAGGTCATGAAGCGCCGTGGCAACCGCGGGCATAGTGCGATGCTGCAGGATGTCTACCGGTGCGCCGGCGAGGACAACTGGATCGCGGTGAGCATACGTACCGACGACGAGCTCGCTGCCTTGGCCGAACTCATCGGCGGCAAGGGTGTCGACGTCGAGGAGTGGCTGATCACCCAGGACGTCGACGATGCCGTGGAAAAGATCACGGCGGCAGGGATTCCGGCGGCCGCGGTGATCTCGCCGTCGTTGGTGACCGACAACCCACAGTTGGTGCAGCGCGGATTCTTCGAGCGCCTCGAGCATCCGAGGACCGGCGCGGGCCTGTACCCGTGTCCTCCGTTCGCCCGGCTCGACGACGGACGCAAATGGCTGCTTCGAACACCGCCGACGTTGGGTCAGCACAACGAGGAGGTGCTCACGGAGTTGTGTGGGCTCACCAGGGATGATCTGCACCGGCTGGCCGACGACGGTGTCATCGGCACCAGGCCGAAGGGTGCATGACGCAGTCAGCGTGGGGTCACCGAGATAGGCATTCCGTCGAAGATCGTCATGTTGTTGGTGAGGTTGGGATAGGTGACCTTCGGTGCGCCAAGGGTGATTTCGCCCGCATGACAGAGTAATTCGTCGAGCACCGCACGTATCTCGGCACGGGCCAGCATCGCGCCGAGGCAATGGTGCGGTCCGCCGCCACCGAAGGTGACGTGCGGGTTCTCGGCGCGGCCGATGTCGAATGCGAACGGGTTGTCGAAAACCTCTTCATCGCGATTGGCCGAGCGCAGCATTGCCACCACCCGCTCACCCTTCGGAATCGTCACACCGTCCATCTCGACGTCGACCTTCGTGCTGCGCGTCCAGAACGTCACCGGCGAAGCCCAGCGCAGCACCTCCTCGACGGCGTTCGACCGGATGGCTTCCTCCTCACGGTAGCGCTCGATCTGCTCGGGGTTGCCGACGAAGGCCGCAAGCCCGGAGGCCAACGCGTTCTTGGTGGTGTCGCTGCCGGCGAATGCGATGACGAAGAAGAAGATCTCCAGTTCGTTGGCCGGGATCGACAACTTCTCGCCGTTCTCGTCGGTGACGACCGCGGAGGTCAGCGTGCTCCAGATGTCGTCAGTGGGATTGCGCCGCTTCTCCGCGGTGAGTTCGGAAGCGTAGGTGAAGATCTTGCCGAACAGTTCCATCGCGTTCTGCGCAGCGACGGCGTCGTCCGACGATGCCACTTTGAGAATGCGATCGAGCGTGTCGAAGATCTCGGGTCGGTCCTCTTCGGGAATGCCGATAATGTCGCCGATGACCGACATCGGCAGCACGTCGGCGACATCGTCGATCCAGTCGCCCCCACCCGCCGTGAGCAGCCGGCCCACCATTCCCGCCGCGCGCCTGCGAATGCCTTCCTCCAGCTTGCCGATGGCCTTCGGCGTGAAGGCGTGCGACATCACCCGTCGCCGCTTGAGGAGATCCGGTGGGTCCATGTTGATGATGGTCGGCGCCGAGCCGATGACGCCCACACCCTGGATCAGCGGCCCGTCGGTCGCGGTGAAGGAGTCGGTGTCGCGGTGGATGCGCTGGGCGTGCCGGTGCTTGGTGGCCATCCAGAAGTCCCGCTTGACGGTCTTCGCCACGCCGTCGGTCAGCTCGTGGTGGAACAGCGGCCGATTGCGGCGCAGCTCGGCGAACAGATCGTCGGGAAAGCCGTTCTGCCACAGAGTGGAATCCGACAGGTCGACTGGTGTGGTCGTGGGCATGCAGGCTCCTGGGTTCGCTGTCCTTGACCTAGAATGCTTAAAATAGTAACAATAGACGACGGACAGGGTCTGACCTGCCCAAATATGGCGCGGATGGAGACGGCATGACGGATACGATCGACGATCCCACCATCGATCCGTCAGAACGTGAGTTCGGCCCCAGCGGTATCAGCCTCTCGAAATACCGCTTCCCGACAGGCTGGTTCATCGTCGGTTTCGCCTCCGAGCTGGAGAACGGCCAGGTCAAGCGAGCGCACTACTTCGGCGAGGAATTGGTCATCTTCCGCACCGCGTCGGGCAAGGTCAATGTGCTCGACGCCTACTGCCTGCACCTGGGCGCGAACATGGGGGTCGGCGGCACCGTCGAAGGCGAGCACATCGTCTGTCCGTGGCACGGCTGGCAGTGGCGGGGAGACGGCACCAACGCGCTGATCCCGTACAGCAAGATCGGCTGCAAGCAGAACGTCAAGATCAAGAGCTACCCCGCCAAGGAGTGGTACGGGTTCATCGTCGTGTGGCATGAACGCCATGGCCGGGCACCCTATTGGCAACCGCCCGTGCTTCCCGAACTGGAAACCCACGACTACTACCCGCTGCACCCCCATTCCCGAATGCTCAACCGGGTCAAGGTGCATGCGCAGATGATCATCGAGAACGCGGCCGACCCGTATCACGTGCAGTTCGTCCATAAGGCCGACAGCGCCGCCAACACCACGTCGTTCGACGCGAACGGCTACCACCTGCACGCGACGGTGACCGCGAACTTCGGCGGCGGCCGCGCATCGACATGGCTCACGCCCGACGGACCTGTCGACGCGAACATCGTCTATGACAATTACTCGCTGGGCCTGGGCATCGTGCGCTTTCCCAAAGAACTCGTCGAGACCATTGAGGTGACGGGTCAGACCCCCGTCGACGAGGACTACACGGACTACTTCTACACCCAGGCGTCGGTTCGCGAACCCGGCGATACCGGGGAGCAACCGGCAGGCCGCGCCGCGAAGTTTCTTCAGTTGCAACAGGAAGTCATCAAGCAGGACTTTTTCACCTGGGAGAACATGAAGTACCTGGAGAAGCCGAATCTGGCTCCCGAGGAAGCTCGCGACTATGCCGCACTGCGGCGATGGGCGCACCGGTTCTATCCGGGAGAAGAGCCGTCGCCTGTCGACTTCGGGTACACCGCAGGCGGCGAGCCGGACCCGGCGGCGGCGGGTGCCTGAAGCCGGTAGGCCGATCGGGCCGATCGGCCCGTCGCAGTTCGGTGTCGAACGTTTCACGATTCCGGATGTGCTGGACCGGCGCGCCGAGCAGATCGGCGACCGCACGATGATGACGATCGCCGGCACCCCGGTAACGTTCGCGCAGATGCGAGATCGTTCATGTGCGGCCGCGAACGTGTTGGCCGACAACGGTGTTGCGAGGGGTGACACCGTTGCACTCTTCACGGCGACGTGTCCCGAGTGGGTGTACTTCTGGCTCGGCGCAGCACGGATCGGGGCGGTGACGGCGGCGGTCAACGTCGCCAACAAGGATGAGTTCCTGGTGCATGCTCTGCGACTGTCGCGCGCCAAGGTCATCATCACCGATGCCGAACGGCTTGGTCGCCTGAACGAAATCGTCAACCGGGTCGAGACGGCGAGAACCACACTGGTCATGGGGGATTCGTTGACCGAAGCGTTCGTGCGCGCGTCCAGCGACCCGCCGGACGCCGACCCCATCGGTCCGGACGAGTTGGCGGCACTGTTCTTCACCTCGGGCACCACCGGACCTTCGAAGGCCGTCGCAACAACGTGGCAGTATCTGTTCACCGCCGCGGCAGGGGTGGCGACGGCCTGGGATCTCGGCGCCGGGGACGTGGTGTGGAGCGCCATGCCGTTGTTCCACCTGAGCGCTGCGCCTTCAGTGCTGGCGCCGATGCTGCTGGGCGCGACGACGGTGTTGTCGGCGGCATTCCGGCCGAGTGAAGTGTGGGACGAGATACGGTCATGCGGCGCAGCGGGTTTCGCGGGCGCGGGGGCCATGGTCTCCATGCTGTGGAACCAGCCGCCGGATGCCCGCGACTCGCAGTTGCCGTTGAGATTCATTTCGGCCGCCCCTATCCCAGCCGATATGTACCGCGATATCGAGCAGCGTTACGACGTCAGGGTTGTGACGATGTACGGCATGACGGAAGCCTTCCCGATCGCCTACAAGAAGGTCTCGGAGGATGGTGTTCCCGGAACGTCGGGCCGGGTGAATCCCGCCTTCGATGTCCGCATCGTCGACGGTGCCGGTATGCCCGTGCCCGCAGGCTCCGTCGGCGAGATCACGTGCAGGGCGAAATCGGCCAATGCGATGAGCCTGGGCTATGTCGACGCCGCCGCGGTCGACTCACAGTTGGTGGTCACGCCGCACGGCGACTGGTTCGGTACCGGCGATCTCGGCTCCTTCGACGACGACGGAAATTTGACCTACATCGACCGGGCGAAGGACTCGCTGCGGCGACGCGGCGAGAACGTCTCCTCGGTCGAGGTGGAGACGACAGTGATGCGCCATCCCGCAGTGCTCGAGGCGGCGGCCGTCGCCGTACCCAGCGACCTGGGGGAGGACGACATCCTGGTCGTCGTCACGATCGCCCCGCAGGTGGACTTCGATCACGCCGAATTGTTGGACTTCTGCTCTGCACGGATGCCCTACTTCTGCGTGCCGCGATATCTGGAAGTGCTCGACGAGTTACCGAAGAACGTCATCGGACGAGTCCGCAAGGACCTGTTGCGAAAGCGAGGTCTGGGCGAAAACGTCTGGGACCGCGAGGATCACGGCTACATACTCAGTCGCTAGGACGGGAGACACACATGGCGATGACCTATCAGCAGGAGTTCGTGCTCGCCGGGGTGGCCGGGCGCGCGGCAATCCTGAACCTGAACGCCCGGCACAACCGGTTGTTCACGGCAGGCGACTTCGGCGGCTGGATTGCGACCTTCCGTCACGCGGGTGCGACGTTCGTGCGCGACGGGCAGACGTTCACAAATCTCCGCGAGGCGTTCGACGGTGGCAACGACCAGAGACTGGTGACCGTCGACCACGAGATCACGGTCGACGGCGTCGACGCCACCGCGCACTGCGTCGCGTTGCTGTTCGTCGGAGCGCAATTGCGCGCCACCGGGACGTTCCGCGACCGGCTCATCTACGAGCGGGGCGGGTGGTACTTCACGTCGCGTGAGCTCGAATGGGACGTTGTGCCGAGCAAAGATGCGTTACCGGTATGAGCCCGTGACCGCGGGCATCCGCTACGAGTTCGCGTTCGGCACCTACGAAGATGCCCTGCGCATGGTCGGCGTGCGCAGCGAGCCCAGATTCGCAGGCGCCGCGGTGAGTGCGGCGCGCATCCAGCATTTCGCCGCCATGGTGCAGGACGGCAACCCCGCTTACTGGGATGCCGAGTTCGCCACGCAGGTGTGGGGCGGACTCGTCGCCCCACCCGCGTTGTTGATGGGCTGGCTGATTCCACCGCCATGGCTGCCCGACGGGCAGCGCCCGATTCCGTCGATCGCGATTCGCGTCCCGCTTCCCGGTACCACGTTCATCAACGCCTCCAATGACGTCGAACTCGTGACCCCAGTCGTAGAGGGCGACCGACTCAAGGTGGTCGAGGAGGTCGTCTCGGTGTCTTCGGAGAAGCGAACGAAGGTCGGTGTCGGCCATTTCGTCGAGACCTGCGATAGCTACTACCGCGAGGACGGGTCCCTCGTCGCGACGAACCGAAACACGTTGTTCCGATTCACCCCGACGGCGTCGCCGTGACCAACTACCGCAAACTGGCGTGGAGCGATGTCATCGTGCCGACCGATCTCGCGGAAGTCGTCGACGAGATCAGCTATCAGCGCGTAGTGATGAACCCCGGCGCGACATGGGACTACTTTCCCGGCCACTATGACCCTGCCTATGCCGAACGCCATGGACATCCGACGATCTTTGTGAACACGATGCATCTCGCAGGTTTCATCGACCGGATTGCGACCGACTGGGCTGGGCCGTACAGCCGGGTGGTGCGGCGCAAGGTGTCGATGATCGGTTCCGTCTATGCGGGCGACTCCATGGTCGGCCGTGGCCGCGTCGTCGACAAGCGACACGAGAAGACCGGTGACACCATGCGGTACCTGGTGGACCTCGAGATCGCCATCTTCAACCAGCGCGACGAACTGTGCTGCCCGGCCGAGGTGACGCTGGAGCTCTCGGGGTAGAGCGGCACTGCCAGTGACGCGTCCATTCACGGCACATTCATCGCTGACACCCTGTCAAACCACAGGTTCGGCGCTTTAGCTTCTCCCATTCCGACGATGCAATGGGGGTGGCATGTGATGAAGGCAGTTATCTCGGGTATCACCGTCGGCGCCGCCGGTGCGTTGGTGCTGCTGGCCGCAGGCATCGCGTCGGCGAGCACCTCCGCACCGCCGGACGTGGTCGGAATGACCTACAGCGATGCGGTTTCGAAGATCGAGGACGGCGGCGGCACGGCAAAGATCCAGGTGACCGTGGGTGACCGGCAGGCCGCGATGGGCGACTGCCTGGTCACCAGCGCCACGAATGCGCCATTCATGGAGGTGTCCGACGGCGCCTTTCAGCACGTTGACAGCGTCGTCTTGCTGGCCCTCAACTGCGACAGGGGTGTCGCGACGGCGACCACGCCGGGCGCCTCGCTGGGCAGCCCGGACGGCCGGGCATTCCAGGACAAGGCGGAGAAGGCCGCCGCGGCTGCAAAGCAGGGACCAGTAAGACCTCTAGGTCAACGGCAGTTCGCCCGCGGTCACCGTCGACTGCACCTCGGTGTACTGCGAGAGACCTTCGGGGCCGAACTCGCGGCCGATGCCGGACTGTTTGAACCCGCCGAACGGCGCGCTGGTGTCGAGCTGGTACATATTGATTCCGTAAGTGCCGGTGCGGATCTCGCCTGCGATCTGGAGACCGTGCGCGACGTCGGCCGTCCACACCGATCCGGCCAGTCCGTAGTCGCTGTCGTTGGCGATCCGGATCGCATCGGCTTCGTCCGTGTAGCGCAGCACGGTCAGCACCGGGCCGAAGATCTCCTCGCGGGCGATCTTCATGTCGTTGGTGGCCTCGGTGAACAGCGTCGGCCGGACATACCATCCGCGGTCGCGGGGCGCATCGACGCCGCCGACAACCACTTTCGCGCCTTCGTCGATGCCGGACTGAATGTAGCCCTGCACCCGCTGTTGCTGGCGCTGGGCGACAAGCGGACCGACGTCGGTGGACTCGTCGGCCGGGTCCCCGACCTGGAGTCCGGACACCATGTCGGCGAGCGCATCGACGACCTCGTCGTGCCTGCGCTCGCTGACCAGTATCCGCGTCTGCGCAACGCATGCCTGTCCGTTGTTCATCAGCCCCGCCATCTTGAGATGTCTGACGGTGTGGTCGATGTCGGCGTCGTCGAGGATGATCGCCGCGGACTTGCCGCCGAGTTCGAGGCTGACGCGTTTCAGCTGTTCACCACACGCCGCGGCGATGTGCCTGCCGGTGGCCGATGATCCGGTGAACGCGATCTTGTCCACGCCCCGGTGCCGGACGAGGGCTTCGCCGGTCTCCCTGCCACCGGGCACGATCGACACCACGCCCTCCGGCAGGTCGAGCTCATCGAGCATCTCGGCAAGCCACATCGCATCGAGCGGCGTCTCCGGGGCCGGCTTGACGACTACGGTGCAACCGGCGATCAGCGCCGGAATCAGCTTGGGCATGATCAACACCTGGGGGACGTTCCACGGCACGATTGCGCCGACGACGCCGACGGGCGCACGCCGCACCTGAACCTGGCCGAACAGTCCCTGCCTGCGTTCCACCCAGCCGAATTCCTTGGCCGTGGCCAGGGTCAGGTACATCTGCGATAAGGCCCCGTTCGCCTGGCCCAACCGGCTGAAGGTGCGCGGTGACCCCATCTCGGCGGTGATGAGGTCGGCCATCTCCTCCGCGTGGGCGGTATATACGGTGGTGAGCTTCTCGATCTTCTCCATGCGCTCCGAGACCGGGAGCCGTGGCCACGGCCCGTCGTCAAATGCCTTGCGCGCGGCCAACACGGCCAGGTCCACATCGCGCGGAGCGGCTTGCGGCGTCTCGCCGATCGGTTGCTCGGTGTGCGGCGAAATCACCGAGATCCGTTGCCCGGTCGACGGCTCCTGCCAGCGGCCACCGATGTAGAGCCGGTCGTAGGTGAGGGATCTCACGGCGCCACCGCCCGTCGGCTAAAGTTGCTATTGCTGCTAACATAGCAAAAAAGAAATCTGGGAGTGCCCGTGGGTGATGACTGGCGTCGGTATCCGTACGAGCTGGTGCCGGGCGACCCGCATTTCGTCTTCCCCGCCGCCGAGGCCAACCACCCCACGTGCGAGTCGGACACCTGGTTCCTCGCAGGCGAACTCACCGGCGAAGCCGATCGAAAGTTCGCCTTTCTGACCATCTTCAACAAGAACCGGCCCGGGCAGGCGATCGTCGCCGACTTCTACACGCTCGCACTCTTCGACCTCGACAACGGCACATACGGCACCTTCACCGATTACGACATGCCGTCGACGAACAAGAAGAGCGACGTGGCGGCGAAGCTCACGGTGGGCGACGAGCACTTGGACATGACGTACGACAGCCGTGCAGGCACCGCGGTCTGGCGTACCTGCCGGGACGATGCGGGCGACCTGCTGCCCTACACGTATGACGTGACCTTCTGCGGCACCGACCAGCACGGCGATGACATGCGACTGGACCTGCACGTGACGCCGTCGCGCGCGCCCGGTGCCACTGGGTGCCGCCGCCTACAACGGCACCATCGAGTGCTTCGGGCAGGCGACCACGTACTCGTACTTCCAGACCGGCATGACGATGGCCGGAACGCTGTCGTGGGGTTCAGTACAGGAGAAGGTGAAAGGAACCACCGGGCACGTCGACCGGCAGTGGTTTCCTTTGGTGGCCAACGACGGTGGCGGGACCGGCGACATCCGCGCCCGCGCCCACGAATGGCGCACGATCAATCTGGACAACGATGTCGACCTGAGCATATGGCGGCAGTTCGACCGAACCAACGGCAATGCGCTGCAGCCGTTCTCGGGTGCCACCACGAGCTCGCCGGACGCCGACCCCGAGTATGCGGACGACATCGAGGTCACCGTCACCAGCTATGTGCGCTGGCCCGACTCGATCCGCACGTTGGTGCCCCCGCCCGCCAAGGCGCGGTACATGCCCGACCGCCACCGATTGACGTCGCAGAAACTCGACCTGGACCTGACGGGGGAGCCGCTGGTGCCCGCCCCCGCGCACGGCCTACCGCTGGAATACATGGAGGGCCCGTACCGGTATCGGGGCACATTCCGCGGCGAACCGGTCAGCGGCTTCGCGTTCTATGAGCGATCACTGGCGCTGTATCGGGACTGGGAACTGGCCGCCGTGCTCGAGGCGGCTGAGCCGGGGGAGCGCGATGAAGTGGCGCGCCTCATCGAGGAGCAGCGCTGACGGCGTTCGTCCACGTCTCATGCCGATGTTGCAGACCCGGTTCGTTGCGGCCGAACACGAGGTGTTCCCGGACGCCCGATGCGAGGTTGACCTGTAGCTTCTCGACCAGTGCGTAGTCCTCGTCGCGGACGGTGCCGTGGGCGTAATCGAACACGGCCTGCGCACCGGCGGCCGTCGACTCATCCGACTAGGTCCAGCGGCGTCGAGTTCTGGTGCACCGTAATCGACCGGCCGGCAACGTCGCTGGGGTAGACCCGGAAGAGCTCGCCGTTGGCGATCGTCGCCGACAGCACGATGTTGGGGAACAGCGCGTAGATGACGACCATGTTCTGCAACGGCTCCCACTGCTCGACGTTGCCGTCGTCGAGGTCGAGGATTCCGTTGAGGGGGAACACCAATCGGTGATGCCGGCCGAACGAGTCGAAGACGGTGCAGTTGCTCCGCGCGATGGTCGCGAAGGTGGTCTTGTGCACGGTCGCGAAATGGTAGTTCTCCGCGAACGTGTCGATTGCGAGCTTCCAGTTGATCGGCTTGTCCAGCACCTTCTCGCCAAGGGGTGACCAACGTCCGATGCCCCACGCGTCGAGCTCGTCGGCCAGCGGCCCCAGGAAGGCGGGGATGTCGAGGGTGGCGTCGGGGTCGAGCGCAACCCAGAGGAAGCCGGCGCATTCAGCGGCCGGAAGTTCGGCCAACTTCTGCCTGCCCGTTGAACTTTCGGGGAATCCCTCTTTACCCGGAACGCCGACCAGGTTGCCGTCGAGGTCGTAGTTCCATGCGTGGTACGGACAAACGAGTCGACGCGCCGAACCGCATCCTTCGGTGATCTGTGACTGCCTGTGCAGGCACACGTTCTCGAACGCCTTCACCGAACCGCTTGATGTGCGGGTCAGCAGGATCGACCGTCCCATCACCGTCTTCGTGCAGATACGAGCCGGGCTTCGGCAGTTCGGAGACGTAGCCGACCAGTTGAGGGCTGGTGCGCACCATCTCCACGTCCCGCGCGTGTCGCTCGGCGGATGTGTAGGTGTCGGCACGCACGGTGTACTCGGCGGGGGCCAGGTCGGTCGTCTTGTCCCGCGCCAATTTGAGCGCGCGACCGGTCAGGTCGACGAGCAGTTCGCGATCCATGGGCGCTATTTTACTATCTTTATAAAGATGGGACAAGGGCGGGGTAACGAGCCTGGTCAGGCGCGGTCGCCGGTGCTGTAACTGCCCTGCTCCTTGTAGGTCCGGTTGCTCGCATAGGCCATCAGGCGCACTGCGGTTCGCCGTCCCATCAGATGGCGGAAAGCAAAGTGCGTGAAACGCAGCACGCGCGCCGGGAACACAGTCGGCTTCTTCCCCAAAGCGTTCAGCGTTTCGGTGGCGACCTGCTCGGGCTCCTGGACCGGAACATTGGCGTCCTCCGGCTCAGACGCCACGTAGTTGGGCGTTCGTGTCGCTCCCGCGCAGCTCACGAGAACGTCGACCCCGTCGTCGCGTAGCTCGGCCCAGAGTCCCTCGGCCAGAACGAGGTTGTACGCCTTGGTGGCGGAGTAATTCGCGACCCGCACCATTCCTTGCAGTGCGCCCATCGACGACATCAGGATGATCCCGCCGCGACCTCGCGCACGGAACCGCTCGCCGAAGCCGTGTGCGAGCACGAGCGGCCCACGCACATTGACGTCGATCTCCTTGAGGTGCGTGTCGATGTCGAAGTTCCAGAACGGTCCGACGACGGAGAACGCCGCGTTGTAGATGAGGAGGCCGACGT
The DNA here is from genome assembly GCA_963758825.1 of uncultured Actinomycetota bacterium. GTDB lineage: Bacteria > Actinomycetota > Actinomycetes > Mycobacteriales > Mycobacteriaceae > Mycobacterium. Next base: position 73,196 of record CAVWWV010000006.1, read on the forward strand.
CGAGGTCGACGAGTTCGTTGAGGATGCGGTCGAGGTCGTCGCGGTCGGCGAGGTCCGCGCGTAGTGCGCGTGTCTGCACACCGGTCGTGGCGGCGATGTCGTCGGCGATCTGCTGTGCGAGCTCGACGCGCCGTGCGATGAGCACGACGTTGAGTCCGCGGCTCGCGCACCCTCGGGCGAGCGCTTCGCCGAGCCCTTCCGATGCCCCTGCGACGACGGCCCACGCACCGTAGCGTTGCGCGAATGTTGCCACGGCTAGCTCTCTTTCGCGATGACGGGCCGGGTGAAGGGGTGCTCCCGCCACATCCGGATCAGCACCCATATGGGAACGATCAGCCAACCGGCGTTCGTTGCCAGCACCAGCGGGAGGTGATCGCTCGCGAACGGCCCGGCGATCTCCTCACCGAGAATGACCGTGACCGTCGCGAGCATCACGGACGCCCAGATGATCGACCAGTTTCGGATCCACTCCTTGCCCTTCCAGAACGCGTACAGCGCGGCGATGTAGAACGGGCCGTAGACGACCTGGTCGATGACGACGATCGTCGTGTACCAGACGGGTCGTTCGTAGAGCAGCGGGTCGTATCTCTCGAAATACCAGTGCAGGAAGTCGATCATGTATGCCGGCGGCCAGATCGGATAGGTGAAGTTGTCCGGGTCGCGGATGACGAGTTGCTCGATGTCCGCCTGGTAGGTCACGAAGATGACGTTGACCAGAAAGAACATCCACAAGACGATGTCCTGCTTGCGCTCGCGGAACGGAATGACCTCGCGTGCCGCCGTAGTAGGCGCAGCTTCGGAAATGTTGGCCATCAGTCGAACTCCATCGTCAGACTCGTCGGTCCGCTCAGGCCGAGCAGCGGCTTCCACGGCACCGCTCCCGTGCGGCGGGGATTGGGGAATCGGCGGGCGAGGATCTTCAGCGCTTCGGCGAGCTCCAGCCGCGCCAGGTTGGCGCCGAGGCAGTAGTGCACTCCTCCGCCGAAGGTCAGAATGGGCGGCGGTTCGTCCCGGGTGATGTCGAAGCGCGTCGGATCGTCGTAGATGGCGCCGTCGCGGTTGGCTGCATACGTGTTGACGAGGATGAATGTGCCTGCTGGGAATGTGTATTCGCCGACCGTGACATCGTCGATAGCGCTGCGCACCGTGCTGCACATCGACGGCGAGTGACGCATGGTCTCCTCAACCGCGTGCATCGCCAGGTCGGGCTGGTCGCGAAGCAGCGCCCACTGCTCGGGGTGATCGCACAGCACCTGCATCGAAGCGGCCAACTGACTTCGGGTGGTGTCGGTCCCGGCCACCAGAATGCTGAACGCCAACATGCGCAATTCGGCGGCGTCAAGCCGCTCGCCGCCGTCTTCGATGCGGATGAGCTCCGAGAGCAGATCATCGGTCAGGTGCTGTCGACGTTGGGTGACCATTCCATCGATGTAGTCGTCGAACTCGCCCCATGCCTTGAGCACGGCGGGCTCCTCGTCGGCGAGGTTGATGTCGAAGCTGACGATCTTGAAAATGTCCTCGGCCCATCGGGAGAACTGTTGCCAGTCGTCGCGAGGAGCGCCCAGCAGCGCGCAGATCACCGGTATCGGGTACGGGCGCGCGATGTCGGCCACGAATTCGCAACGGCCGGTGTCGATGACAGCCATCGATGAGCTCGTTGATGACGGCGTGGATGGTGTCGTGCATGCGTGCCGTCGCCCGCGGCGTGAAGGCCCTCGACACCAGGCTGCGCAGCCTGCGGTGTTCCTCACCCTCCATGTTCAAAATGCTGCGCGTCACCCTGTCCCATAGCGGACCCGATGTGATGCCGTGCGCGGATAGATGTATGCCGGCCGGGACCACGAACCGCGGGTCGCGGAGGACCGTCCGCGCAAGGTCGTAGGAGAGCACCTCCGGACCGATGGGTCCCAGCGCGATCGGCGCAACCTGCTGTGCCGCTCGGAACTGCGGATATATCTCCTGCGGAGTGTCCGTGACGGCATAGGTCAGCGTCGGGAGTCCGGCGTCGAAGACGCTCGGCTTGGCGGTGTTCACAGTCATGAGCCCTCCGGTGCGGCCGAACGGTTCCCGATCCGCAGCGGCAGCGACGGCAATGTGGATGTGGCTGACGGCCAGGTGATCTCGGGTTTGTATCCGGGCGCGAGTTCGAATTGCGGCACCCGCTGCAGCCATTCGGAGACGACGATCTTCAACTCCATGCGGGCCAGGTGCGAACCCAGACAACGGTGCGGGCCCCCGCCGAAGCCCCAGTGCTTGTGCAGCTTGCCGTCCATCACCAGATCGTCGCCGGACACCGCATCGCTGCCGTCACGGTTGATCGCGCCGAGGCACAATCGGACCTCCGCGCCCTCGGGGAGCGTGACTCCCGAGACCGTCACCTCACGTGTGGTGACACGCCCCACCACTGGTGCCGCCGGGTCCAGCCGAATCATTTCCTCGACGAATACGGCTACCCGGTCGGGATGTCGGCGTAGGTCTTCGCGCAGCTCGGGGCGACGGGCCAACTCCAGCATCGTCGCACCGATCGCCGAGGTGACGGTGTCCAGTCCAGCAAGGATGAACACGAAGGACAGCCCCAATGCCTCGGCGTCGGTGAGGGTTTCCTCGCCGTGAAGGAGTTGCGACAGGATGCCGTCACCAGGTTGACGCCGTTGTGTGTCAACGGCTTCAGCGAGATATTCGAACAGCTGCGCCGCCGGAACCAGATCGATCTTGTCGGGATCGCGTTCCAGGCCGAGATCGATGATGGCGTCCTTCCATGCGATCAGCCTGTCGCGGTCCTCGAGTGGCAGGCCGAACAACGTGAGGAAGACCTGTGACGGATATGGCGTGGCGAGGTCAGCCATCACCTCGCACTCGTCTCGCTCGGCGATCTCGGCGATGATCTCCGACGCTTGGGTCTGCAACGACGGCAGAACGTCGCTGAGCGCCTGCAGGCTGAAGAACGGGTGCAGAATCCTGCGATACCGGGTGTGCTCGGGTGGATCGAACGCCAGCGGAACCAGCGGCACCGCGCTGACCATCTCATCGAAAGCCCGGGTGGACGAGAAGACCTCCGGATTGCGCAGCGCGGCAAGCACATCGTCGCGGTTGGTGAGGTAGTACCAGCCATCGCCCTGCAGCACAGGACCAAGGCCGCGCAATTTGGCCCAGCCGGCTCCGCGGTCAGCCGCCATCGGCAGGTCCTCATACAGAATGTGCGGAATGGTCTGCGGGTCAGTCATCATCGGTCACGGAATATTCGTGTCGAGCAGCGTCAGTGGCAGACCGTAAACCGACAGGTCGATCTCCTCGAGATGAGTGCCGTCGCCCTCGAGCTTCTGCCGGAACCGGATGGAGGCGCCGTAACGGTCGGTAACGGCTTCCGCCGCTGAGGCTTCGGGCACCTGGACGACGACGGTGTAGACGCCGTCACCCTTGCTGTCCAGAAACGCGCTGACCGATGCGGAGACCCGCGCAGTCGATCCCGGGATGGGGCTGATGACTTCTATTCCGTGGTCCCAGTCGAGGCTTATCCGCAGACCGAGTTCGGTCAGTTCGGTCGGCGCAAGGGTGAAGCCGAGCTCGGTGAACATCTGCGCCACTGCGTCATGACGTTCGAGCGCGACCGCGAAGACCACGTGATGCAGCGATGAGGACGCGGTCATGTGCGCACAAGTCCCCGAGGTCGAATCAAGCCCAGGTCGAGATGTGTCAGCCAGCCCGGCGCGGCATCGCACACATCGGGGATCGCATTGATGGCGCCCATCGCCGTCCAGTTGTATCCGGGATGCGCCATCGTGCCGTCCGGTTGCTCGACGCCTTGGAGGATGAGCTCGGTCGGCGGGTCTCCCTCGATTGATATGCGGTAACGCGTCGTGCCGAAATCCCATGCCGGGTCGAGCTTGTCGGTAGTGGTAGTCGTGTAGAGCGCTTCGAAGACGATGAGCGGCCTTCCGTCGACCCACGCCGTCCATTCGTGGTGTTGGGCGGCGACCGTGCCGCGGGGTATCGCCCCCAACTCGTGCGTGATGTCCTCAGTGGCCACAGCCGCCCTCACGTCCGCGGCGGTCACCTCGTCGATGCTGACCCCGAGGCCGTCGGCGATCATGTACATCGACTGAGCGAAGAACGGCACGCCGAGACCCAGAATCGTCGGCTCGGAGACGAACTTGTCCTTGTCCTTGCCGAAACCCATCCAGTCGATGTGGTCCGTCGGTGCGTCAGTGAGGACATTGACGACTTCGTGGACGCGGATCTGGTCGATCCTGCTGATCACCCGGGCGAGCGTGAGCGGCAGGATGTCGCCCGCATAACCCGGGTGGATGCCACCGGCATGAAAGGTGGCTCCGCCGTCCTCACATGCAGCACGTATCTTTTCGCCGTCGGCGGCGAAGTCCGCCGTCGGATAGAAGAAACCGCTCGTTGTGACGACGTTCTTCCCGGAACGCAGTAGCCGGCAGACGGTTTCGGTGTCCATGATGATCGGCGTGTAGAAGACGCAGTCAGCGTCGATGGCGATGACGGCGTCGATGTCGTCGGTTGCGGTGACGCCGATCGGTGCGATGCCCGCAATCTCGCCCGCATCTTTGCCGACCTTGTCACTGCTGTGCACCAGCACCCCGACCAGGTCGAACACCGGACTGTCGGCGAAGTGCCGTACGCCGACCTGTCCGACGTCGCCTGTCATCCATTGAATGATTCGATAGGTCATGA
>CAVWWV010000007.1:0-450897 GCA_963758825.1 uncultured Actinomycetota bacterium
GCAAAACGTCCCCAGCAGGTCGGCGAGCCAGGCGCCCCAGGCGCTCACCCCCGCGGCGAACGCGCGCAGCCCAGTCAGGAACGACTGCACGAGCGAGGGCAGGACGATTGTCAGGATGACCAGGTCGGTGAGGACGACGGCGCGGGCGGTGGCGAGCCAGTCGGCCGCAACCTGGCCGAGGTCGATGCCGCCGAGGAGGCCGTCGATCGCTGCCGCGCGGAGCGCGTGGACCTCCGACTCGACCTTGCCGAGCTCGTCGAGGATCAGGCGCTTCGCGGCCAGCGCCCCGTCCTGCACGAGCACGGCAATTGCCTCTCCGAGGAGGGGCAGCAGGACGACCGCGGCGAGCACCTGCTCGGCAAGCCCTGCGGCGGACTCGACGAGCGAGTCGACCGTGCTACGGCCAGTCGGAGCGGTCGGCGTGGAAAGAGCCTCTGCGACTCACGGTAGAGGCCTGCCGGACCGGTCGCCGCGCCGATCAGCTGCTCGCGGGCGTCGGCGCCGAGCAGGCTGTTGTACCCGAGCACGAGCAGGCCGAAGACGTCGGACAGACGGCGCTCGCGATCGTCGAACAGAGCAACAGTCGGCCGGCGGAAGCGGTCGATCGAGTCGACGACCGCCTGGACGCCGCCTCTGGCAACCCCGAGCAGAGCTGGAAGTGCGAGCTCCTGGCGCGCCGCGGTTGCCGTCCAGCCGAGCTCGGCGAGGAAGCGATGTCCACCGGCCTTCAGCCCGTCGGCGAGGCCGAGCGCGGCGGTCGACGACGGGAGCAACGCCGCTCCGAGCGGGTCGACGTTCACCGCCAGGGCGCCGTCCCGGTAGCGGAAGATGGGATAGGCCCTCGTTGCGCGCTCCGCCCGCTCGGACTGCTCGATGAAGTCGCTCGACGGCGTCCTCGAGCCGGTCGAAGAGCAGCGGCAGCGGGTGGGTCTGGTTCGCGAGCTGGCCGCTGAACTGCGCTGCGACGGCGGCGAAGTCGATCGGCACCGCTCAGCCTCCGACCGGGATCGCGTAGTCGGCCGCGTTCAGCTCGCGCCGCAGGTCGTCGGCCCATGTCTGGAGCACCTCGGAGGTGCGACCGTGCGAACGGATCCGCAGCCGGCGAATCACGGGCGTGAGCCCGGTCGGCTCGGGGACGTCCTTCACGGGCAGCGGCTTGCGCTCGGCCCTGATCGTCGCGTCGATGCGGGTCAAGACGTCCTCCAGTCCGCGCACGCTCTCCGCCGCGGCCGGGCCGACGACCCGTCGCGCGAGGCTCAGGTAGGTCGCCACCTCGAGGGTGCGGGCGAGAGGTTGCGGTCGCCGGGCTTCGGCGTCGAGGGCGGCCCGCTCACCGGCGAAGACGCTCGGAGGCCGAGCCGCTCGCTGCAGGACATCTCTGCCCGCCGAGCCGATCTCGAACGGGTTTCCCGGCAGGCCGCCGACGCCGAGCCGACGAAGGAGGCCGACCACGTCGACGAGCGGGCCGATCTCGCCGAGCGGGATCAGCGGCGGCAGCGGCGGCAGGCCCGGCAGCTTCGGCGTCGCCGCCGGCATGCCCGTCTTCCGGAGCAGCCACGTGGCGACCTTCGTGAACGTCCCGGGCGGCGACGGCGGCCCGGCAGGGGCGTCGCGCGCCTTCCACTCCGAGAGCGCCCCGAACGACCCCGCGAACGACTGCAGGAAACGGACCGTTGGATGGTCGACGGTCTGCAGGCGGACGGCGGGCTCCGCGACCGCAGACCACCAGCCGACGAGCCAGCCGCCCCAGGTCGAGTACAACCTGAAGTCGTCACGGAGCAGCGCGAACGTCGCGGCCAGCCCCGTCCCGATCCGGCGGAAGCCACCGGCGAGCACCGCGAGGACCCTTCGCAGGAGCGCGGGAACCGAGTCGGGCCCGTGGAGCAGGCCGACCACGACGTCGACGGTCTGCGTGAACGCGAGAAGGATGACCGGCCAGAGGTAGAGGACCAGGCTCCCGACGGCGACGAAGCCGAGCCGGAGCGGCTCCAGGAACACGTCGATCCGGGTGATCAGCACCGCAAAGGCGCCGAGCAGGAACGCCGTCAGAGCCGCCATTCGGTCGCCGAGGATCAGGAGCTCCCGCAGCAGCGGGTTTCGCACCGCGTCGCGGGGCCCGCTGACCTGCTGCCAGAACCGTTGCAGCGGCTCCGCGAGCTCCGCCACGGCGCCGAGGAAGTCGAAGAGCTCCCGCGGCTGCCCGCTGATCGCGTACGGCACGAGGCCGAGGACGAGGGTCGGGCCGCCGGCCGCCAGGCCGGCGCCGACGAGGAGGCCGGCGCTGAGGAAGTTGACGACGGCGAGCGTCTTCGCCCACCACGTGTGGACGACCGATCCGATCGCCGTCGTGAGCAGGATGCCGTTCAGCGGGGAGGCGAAGATGCCGGCGAGTGTCCCGCCCGCTCCGAGGAGAGGCTCGAGCAGGTTGGGCCCGACCGGCGGAGCCGCGCCGGCGGCCGGGGCGCCGATCGCCAGCCAGCGAGCCCGGAGCTCGTGCATGTTGACGAGGCCGACCTCGAGGGCCAGCCCCACGCTCGGCAGGGCAGAGCCGAACCAGTGCACGAGATACGCACTGCGCAGCCGGTCGACGACGAGGGAGAACCTCTCCGTCGCTTCGTCCCAGTGCCGGAGCTTCTCGTCGACCCCCTTCGTGAGGATCCCGAGCTGCTCCTGGAGGAGGATGGCGAGCGGCATCGCCTACCCCCGGCGCGCCTCGTCGAGGCGCTCGTTCTCCCGCTCGATCTGCTCGACGAGCAGCCGTACATACGCCCTGCGCTCGGTCGTCTCGAGGTTCATCAGCTCCCCCCAGGGCCAGTGCAGGTGGTAGGCGAGGAAGAAAATCTCGCTGCGCAGCGCATCGATGATTTAGGCCAGCGCTAAAAACCGACAGGTCCAGGCTCGTCGAGAACGTCTTCGCGCAGCGCGGGCACTCGATCTCCCGCTAGGCGCGAGCATCGGCAGGCCGGCCTGGACGTCGACGCGGACATCGCCGCTGTGAATCGGCAGCGGGAACGGCTCGGCGGGCGGCAATCCCTCGCCGAACCTGCCGTCCACCAGCAGCCCCCAGACGTCACCGAATGTGACCTGGCGGTTGACCAGATCCTCGATGTCGACGCCGCGATAGCGCAGCGCGCCGCCGTCTTTGTCCGGCTCGGCGATCTCGGTGGTGAAGGCAACGACGCCTTCCAGGCCTTCGACGAAGTCCTCGGGTACCACAGTCATGAGCTGATTCTCCCAAACGCCGCACGCCCGTCTGCTACCGGTCGGTAACAAGCCGCCGAACTTTTGGGGCGTAGCGTTATCGCGGTGGCGATCCCGGAGAATGAGCGACTGGCCGCGATGCGTGTGGAGTACGGATCGGTGGAGAAGGACGGCAGCCCCGACCTCGATGCCGACTGGCTTGCCGAGGGCTGGGTTGCCCTGCTGCGCAAGTGGTTAGCCGACGCCGAGAGCGCAGGCGTTGCCGAGCCCAACGCGATGGTGGTCGGCACCGTCGACGCCCAAGGAAGGCCTGCGACGCGCTCGGTGTTGTGCAAGAGCGTGGACGAGACCGGCATCACCTTCTTCACCAACTACGACTCTGCCAAGGGCGAGGAGCTCGCGTCGACGCCGTATGCGTCGGCGACATTCCCGTGGTATCTGCTCGGTCGGCAGGTGCACCTCCGCGGTCCGGTGACGAAGGTGGCCGCCGAGGTGACCGCCGACTACTGGCGGCACCGGCCCCGGGGGTCTCAGCTGGGTGCATGGGCGTCACACCAATCCCGCCCGATCGCTTCTCGCAAGGCGCTGCTGGACCAATTGGCAGACGTCACGCAACGTTTCGCCGACCTCGACGAGGTCCCGGTGCCGCCGAACTGGGGCGGTTACCTCATCGCGCCCGATGTCGTCGAATTCTGGCAGGGCCGGGAGAACCGCGTACACAACCGGATTCGGATCACGCAAGGCCGCCAACAGCGGCTGCAACCGTAGTGCGGCGGCTCTTCGCCGACCTCACCCCGCTGCGGACACGCGACTTCCGCCGGCTGTGGGTGGCGGGCATCCCGACGGTCATCGGCGGCAACCTCACCATCTTCGCGGTCCCCGTGCAGCTCTACGCACTCACGCAGAGCTCCGCCTACGTCGGCCTCTCCGGAATCTTCGCGCTCGTTCCGCTGGTGGTGTTCGGATTGTGGGGCGGCGCGCTGGCGGACCACATGGACCGACGCGTGCTGCTGATCATCACGTCGTGCGGGTTGGCGGTCGCGTCGGTGTTTCTCTGGTTGCAGGCCGCACTGGCGCTCAACAACGTATGGGTGGTGCTGTGCCTGTTGTCGGTGCAGCAGGCGTTCTACGCCATCAATCAGCCCACCCGGTCAGCGGCGATCCCTCGAATCCTGTCGAGCGACCAACTGCCCGCGGCCAACTCGCTGAACATGACGGTCATGCAATTCGGCGCGATCGTCGGGCCGCTGCTCGCCGGGATCATGTTGCGCTGGGTCGATCTGTCGACCCTGTATCTGATCGACGCGATCACATGCCTGCTGCCGATCTGGGCGACCTTCCGCCTCGCGGCGATCCCGCCGACCAACGGCGAGGGTTCTTCCGGCGCGGGCTTCCGCGCCGTGCTGGACGGCTTTCGCTATCTCGCAGGCAACACCGTCGTGTTGATGTCGTTCGTCGTCGACCTGATCGCGATGATCCTCGGGATGCCCCGCGCACTGTTTCCGCAAATGGCACACGAGAGCTTCGGCGGACCGGTCGAGGGCGGCACCACGATGGCGCTACTCGCTGCGGCCATAGCGACGGGCGCCGTCGCGGGCGGGGTGTTCTCCGGCTGGCTACCGCGGATCCAGCGGCAAGGCCTTGCCGTCATCGCCGCGATCCTGGTGTGGGGGGCAGCGATGATCGGCTTCGGCGTCGCCAGCGGTCTGGCCCACGGAACGGCGGGCCTGATGTTGTGGATTGCGTTGGCGTTCCTGGCTATTGGCGGGGCGGCCGACATGGTGTCTTCGGCGTTCCGCAACACGATCCTTCAGCAGGCGGCGTCCGACGACGTCCGCGGGCGGTTGCAGGGCGTGTTCACTGTCGTCGTCGCGGGTGGTCCACGACTCGCCGACGCGGTGCACGGCGCTGCCGCAGCCACCGTCGGCACCACGATCGCCGCAGCAGGCGGCGGCGGACTCGTCGTGGTGGGCGTGTTGATCGCGGCGGTCCTCGCGCCTGCATTCGTGCGCTACCGGGTGAACCGACCGGGGCCGGCCATGCAGCAGCGGTCCAGCGAACACATGCCGGACGACGACAAAGTGTGATCGCGGGCAGATTGCGACCGGCGACACTTTCCTTGGCAAGCATCTGTGCCCGAAGTAGCATCCTGTCGTGCCTGGTGATGTCGGGGATTCGTTGCCAATTGGCTTGCGCGAGCGTAAAAAACAGCGCACGCGCACCACCCTGATCGATGCCGCCATCGAGTTGTGCGAGCGACAAGGGTTCGAGCAGACGACGGTCGAGCAGATCGCCGCGATCGCCGATGTCTCACCCCGGACGTTCAGCCGCTACTTCGCCACCAAGGAAGCGGTGTGCCTGGCGCTGGTCGATGACGCCGTCGACGTCGCGGCGCTCGAGCTGGCCCGGCTCCCCACCGACATGAACCATCTGGAGGCGTTGTGTCGCGCCTCGGTGACGATGTACCGCAACACCAAGCACGCAGGCGTAGGGGAATTGACCGCGCCGCGGCTCATGAGCACTTTGCGGATCATCATGTCGTCGTCGACGCTGCGACAGGCCACCGTGGAGTTCCGGCCGAATGCGGTCAACGTCGAACTGGCCAGCCGGATGGGTGTCGATCTCGACGATCGAGGGCTGAGGTTGGTCGCCGCGGTATGGGGGTCGATCATCATGGCCGCGCTCGCCGACCTCGGCATGGACACCGAGTGGCGAGGCGTCGACATCGACGACGCCGCCGACCGGATCGAGGAGACGTTCGTCCAGTTCGCAGGCCTGATTGACGGCGTCGCGCAGCCGGTCTGAACCCCCCCGCACCCCGCGCGGGCGCGATTGCCACAATGGGACTACCGTTTTACGGCAGAGGTCGGATCACTGGCGCGACGAAGGGATTCCCGTGGCAGAAAAAGACGAGCACGCCACCCTCCACTACCCCGGTGGCGAGCTTGAGCTGGACGTCGTCAACGCCACGGAAGGGTCCGACGGGATCGCTCTGGGGTCGCTGCTGGCGAAGACCGGCTACACCACCTTCGATGAAGGGTTCGTCAACACCGCCTCCACCAAAAGCGCCATCACCTACATCGACGGTGACGCGGGCATCCTGCGCTACCGCGGCTACCCGATCGAGCAACTCGCCGAGAAGTCGAGCTTCATCGAGGTCTGCTATCTGCTGATCTACGGCGAACTGCCGACCAAGGACGAGCTGGACAAGTTCACCGATCAGATCCAGCGGCACACGCTGCTGCACGAAGATCTGAAGCGGTTCTTCGACGGTTTCCCGCGCAACGCGCACCCGATGCCGGTGGTGTCCAGTGCGGTGAATGCACTGTCGGCGTACTACCAGGATTCGCTGGACCCGTTCGACGACGAGCAGGTCGAGCTGTCCACCATCCGGCTGCTGGCCAAGCTGCCCACGATCGCGGCCTACGCGTACAAGAAGTCGGTCGGCCAGCCCTTCCTGTATCCGGACAATTCGCTGACCCTGGTCGAGAACTTTCTGCGGATGACGTTCGGGTTCCCCGCCGAGCCTTACGAGGTGGACCCGGAGGTTGTGCGGGCGTTGGATCTTTTGCTCATCCTGCACGCCGACCACGAGCAGAACTGTTCGACGTCGACGGTGCGCCTGGTCGGCTCGTCGCAGGCCAACCTCTTCACCTCCATTTCGGGCGGCATCAACGCGCTGTGGGGTCCACTGCACGGCGGTGCCAACCAGGCGGTGCTGGAGATGCTGGAGAAGATCCGCCAGTCCGACGGCGACGTGCACGACTTCGTCAAGAGGGTCAAGAACAAGGAAGACAAGGTCAAGCTGATGGGCTTCGGCCATCGGGTCTACAAGAACTACGACCCGCGGGCCCGCATCGTCAAGGAGCAGGCCGACAAGATCCTCGGCAAGCTCGGCGGCGACGACGAACTGCTGGACATCGCCAAGGCGTTGGAAGAGGTAGCGCTGACCGACGACTTCTTCGTCGAGCGCAAGCTGTACCCGAACGTGGACTTCTACACCGGCGTGATCTACCGCGCGATGGGCTTCCCCACCAGGATGTTCACCGTGCTGTTCTCGGTGGGCCGGCTGCCGGGGTGGATCGCGCACTGGCGGGAGATGCACGAGGATGGCAGCGGCAAGATCGGCCGTCCGCGCCAGATCTACACCGGTTACACCGAGCGCGACTACTCCGACATGGAAAAGCGCTAGCCGCGTCTCTGCGACATATTTCACTGTCGGTCTGCCTTGCGCGAACGACAGTTGTAGTTTCACAATAGTTGTGTGAATGAAACTGTCGTCCGCTCATTGAGCCCGCGGCGCAAGGCCATCATCCTGATGTCCTGCTGCCTGAGCCTGCTGATCGTGTCGATGGACTCGACGATCGTCAACGTCGCCATTCCGTCCATCCGCAACGACCTCGGCGCTTCGCCATCCCAGCTGCAGTGGGTCGTCGACATCTACACGCTGGTCCTGGCGTCGCTTCTGATGCTGTCCGGCGCGACCGGTGACCGTTTCGGTCGCAGGCGGATCTTCCAGATCGGCCTGACGGTCTTCGCATTGGGATCGTTGATGTGCAGCCTGGCGCCAAGCATCGAAATGCTCATCGTCGCGCGACTCATGCAGGCGGTCGGCGGCTCGATGCTGAACCCCGTTGCGCTGTCGATCATTTCGCAGATCTTCGTCGGCCGTGTCGAGCGGGCACGTGCGCTCGGAATCTGGGGCGGCGTTGTCGGCATCTCGATGGCGCTCGGGCCGATCGTCGGCGGTCTGCTCATCGAGATGGTTGGTTGGCGGTCCGTGTTCTGGATCAACCTGCCGATCTGTGCCGCCGCGATCATCCTGACCGCGATCTTTGTGCCCGAGTCCAAGTCGGCAACCATGCGCAACATCGATCCGATAGGCCAGGGCCTCGCGGTGACGTTCCTCTTCGGGCTGGTGTTCACCCTCATCGAGGGTCCCGGCATGGGTTGGTCGAACCTCCGCACGATCGTGGTCGCGGTCATCGCGATGGTCGCGTTCGTCGCGTTCCTGCGCTACGAGGCCAGGCGCCGCGACCCGTTCATCGATCTGCGCTTCTTCCGCAGTGTCCCGTTCGCCTCGGCGACGGTGCTGGCCATCAGCGCGTTCGCGGCCTGGGGCGCCTTCCTGTTCATGATGTCTCTGTACCTGCAGGGTGAGCGTCACTTCTCGGCGATGCACACGGGCCTGATCTACCTTCCGATCGCGATCGGCGCGTTGATCTTTTCGCCGCTCTCCGGCCGCATGGTCGGCCGGTTCGGCGCGCGGCCGTCGCTGATGATCGCAGGCGTGCTGATCATCGCCGCGTCGGTGATGCTGACGTTCTTGTCGGCGACGACTCCGGTGTGGCAGATGCTGATCGTCTTCGCCGTGTTCGGCATCGGCTTCGCGATGGTGAACGCGCCCATCACCAACTCGGCCGTCAGCGGCATGCCGACAGACCGGGCAGGCGCGGCGTCGGCCGTGACCTCCACCAGCAGGCAGATCGGCGTGAGTATCGGTGTTGCGCTGTGCGGTTCGTTGGCCGGGGCGGCGCTCGCGCACACCGCCGACTTCGCGACCGCGGCCAGGCCGCTGTGGTTGGTGAGCATCGGACTTGGCCTCGTGGTCTTCACACTCGGCATCGTGTCGACATCCCCCCGCTCGATTGCATCCGCCGATCGTCTCGCACCGCTCATCGCCGGTACCTCGGCCAGCAGAGAAGGCGCTCATGTCGGATAACCCGATGGCCGACCAGGTTTGGCGGGCGATGAGCTCGCTGGTGATCGACAACCGCGACAGCTGGAAGCGTGCGGTGGTGGAGCGAAGCGGTCTGCCGTTCAGCCGGATTCGGGTGCTGCGCAGGCTGGCCAGGGGACCGATGACCGTGAAGCAGGTGGCGGCGGCGGCGACCATGGATGCGCCCGCAGCCACCGTCGCGGTCAACGACCTCGAGGAACGGGGACTGGTGGTGCGGACACCTCAGCCCACCAATCGGCGCTGCAAGATGGTTTCGCTGACCGATGCCGGCCGCGACATGGTGGCGACCATCGACGCGACGGACGATCCGGCACCCGAGATCCTCTCGGGTCTCGACGGCGTCGAATTGAGGAAGCTGCAGGCCATCCTGGCCAAGTTGTCCGGCGTTTAACGGCTCGCACTCGCCGCGAAATAGCATTCCTGGCTGTTAAGTCTGCGATTCAGCAGCCCTGGCTTCTCTTTCGACGGCACGATTGAGCGGTGGCCATATCGTGCGGTGCGTGCGGGGCAGGCCTGCGGGACGGCGCCCGCTTCTGTGACGTGTGCGGATCGCCCGTCGCCACCGTCGACATTCATGCCGAGTACAAGCAGGTCACCGTGCTCTTCGCCGACGTGGTGCACTCGATGGATATCGCGGCGGCCGTCGGGCCGGAACGGCTGCGCGAGATCATGGGCGAGTTGTTCCGCCGCTCGTCGGTGATCGTCCAGCGCTACGGCGGCACGGTGGACAAGTTCACCGGCGACGGGATCATGGCGGTGTTCGGCGCGCCGGTGGCCCTCGAGGACCACGCGGTACGCGCCTGCCGCGCCGCGCTGGACATCCAGACCGATGCGCAGCATTTGGCGGCGGAGGTCGAGGCCCGCGACCATATCGGCCTGCAGCTTCGGATCGGGTTGAACTCCGGAGAGGTGATCACCGGCGAAATCGGTTCCGGCCCAATGTCCTACACCGCTGTCGGTGAGCAGGTGGGGATGGCGCAGCGGATGGAGGCGGTGGCGCCGCCTGGCGGCGTCATGGTGAGCGACTCGACTGCCCGCCTTGTCGACACCAGTGCACTGCTCGGTGAAACGGAGCAGGTGCACATCAAGGGTGCCGCAGATGCCGGTTCCCGCGCACCGGCTACTCGGGATGGCCACCGGTCGGCGGTTGGCCAGAGCCGAACCGAGTTTCGTCGGCCGACAGTGGGAAATGGGCGCGCTCGCCGGTGTCCTTGCGCGGTCGGTCAACGGCAACGGCAGCATCGTGGGACTCGTCGGGCCGCCCGGTATCGGCAAGAGTCGTGTCGTTCGGGAACTGACATCGCAGGCCAAGGATGCCGGCGCCGAGGTGTTTGCGACATTCTGCGAATCGCACACCACGGACCTGCCTCTGCACACCGTCGCCGAACTGCTGCTCGACGTCGCCGGTGCAGCCGGCTTGGATGCTTCGGCCGCTCGCATGCAAGTGCGGGAACGGTTTTCGGAGGCCGATGACGAGGACATCGTTCTCCTCAACGACGTGTTGGGAATCGGTGACCCGGACGTCGCCGTCCCGCAGATCGACCCCGACGCCCGACGCAGGCGGCTGGCCGCGATGGTGAACGCGACCGCCCTGAACAGGCCGTCGCCCGCCGTCTACGTGATCGAGGACGCGCACTGGATCGACAGCGTGAGCGAGGCCCTGCTTGCCGACTTCCTCGCCGTCGTGCCGCAGACACGCACTCTTGTCGTGGTGACCTACCGGCCGGAATACACCGGCGCCTTGCGCACGGGCCGCGGTCACAGACCCTGGCGCTGGAGCCGCTGGACGACTCTCAGATGTCGGAGCTCAGTGCCGACCTCCTCGGCCGAGACTCGTCAGTGGCCGAACTCGCCGAACTCGTCGCAGAACGGGCGGCGGGCAATCCCTTCTTCGCCGAAGAGATCGTCCGGGACCTGAACGAGCGCGACGTGTTGGTGGGCGGTCGCGGTTGCTACCTGTGCGTCGGCGTACCCGCCGACGTCCATGTGCCTCGCACGCTGCAGGCGGTAATCGCCGCACGCATCGACCGGTTGGACCCGGCCGCCAAGCGCACCCTGAACGCCGCCGCGGTCGTCGGCTCACGCTTCACAGCGGAAATGCTTGACAAGCTGGGCATTACGCCCGCCCTGAGCGATCTGGTAGCCGCGGAGCTCATCGACCAGACGGCATTCAGCCCGCATCCCGAGTATGCGTTCAGGCACCCGCTGGTTCGCGCTGTCGCCTACGAGTCGCAGCTGGTGTCCGATCGCGCTCATCTGCACCGACGACTGGCTGGGGCGCTCGACCAGGATGACCAGAACGCCGCATTGATCGCCGAGCACTACGAGGCGGCAGGCGAGCTGAGAACCGCCTACGACTGGCACATGCGCGCCGGCGCGTGGTCGATCAACCGCGATCACGCCGCGGCGCGACTCAGTTGGGAGCGTGCGCTGCAGGCGGCCGACGCGCTGTCCGACGACGAGCCCGGCGTACTGGCTTTACGCATATCGCCGCGGTCATCTCTGTGTAGCAACGTGTTTCGGAGCTTCCATCCGGACATGTCCGCTCGATTCGAGGAACTGCGGGATCTGTGCACGACGGCGGGTGACAAGGCTTCGCTGGCCATCGGGATGGCGGGCCTGGTGATGGAACACGTCATCCGCGGACGTCAAACCGAGGCGTCGCGGTTGGCTGCGGAGAACATGGCGTTGATCGAGTCGATCGGCGACCCGGTGCTGACGGTAGCCCTGTCCTTCACGTCGTGCGTCGCCAAGATCCAGGTCGGCGAACTGAACGACGTGCTGCGCTGGTCGCAGGCCGTCATCGACCTCGCAGACGACCAGCCGGCCGGCCAGAGCATCATTCTGGGAAACCCGGTTGCCCTGGCCCTGGCGTTCCGCGGGGTAGCCGAGTGGACGATGGGACTCCCCGGCTGGCGGAGAGACATGCGACGAGCGCTGGAAATGGGTCGAAGCAGCGACCAGATTTCGTATGGCGCCGCCGTCACCTACTCGTACAACGCAATATTCCACCGGGTACTGCTTGCCGATGACGCGGCACTCGCCGAGATCGGCGAGGCGTTGCAGATGGCGGAACGATCGGCGGAGGACATCACTCTGGTGTTGATCCGCATGACGATGGGATACGCGCTCGCCGAATCCGAATCTGCAGACGCCGACCGCGGATACGACATGCTCGCAGAGCTCTGCGAAACGTGCATCGAGGAAAATTACGCGTTGAACGCCGTCGGCCCGCTGCAGATGTACGCGGTGCGGCGAATGACCGCTCGGGGGGATCTCGACGGTGCAATCGCGCACGGACGCCGTGCCCTCGACGAGTTGTACCGCTCGGAGAACACGTTCAACCTCGACGTGGGTACCAGTGCCGTCGCGGAGGCACTCATCGCTCGCGGCACCGACAGCGACCTGAGCGAGGCCGAAGCCATCATCGATCGGCTGGCCGCCTCGCTGCCCGGTACGCCATGGGTCACGCGTGACGTCTACGTGCTTCGGCTTCGCGCCCTGTTGGCTGCCGCACGAAGCAACGTCGCCGCATACCGGGAATTCCGAGATCGCTACCGCCAGATGGCGAACGACCTCGGCTACGAGGGCCATATGAAGTGGGCCGCGGAGATGCCTTAGCTCTCCAACACCGCCATCGCCGAACTGTGCCCGCCGAGGCCCGAAACCGCGCCGCCGCGGTGGGAGCCGGACCCGCAGAACAGAATCCGGTCGTGTGCCGTCGCGACTCCCCACCGCCGCGCAGGTGTGTCGAGAGGCTCGTCGTTCTCGACGAACGGCCAGTTGAGTGCGCCGTGGAAAATGTGGCCCGCCGTCATCCCCAGAGTCTGTTCCAGATCCTGGGTCGTCTTGGCCTCGATACAAAGCCGACCCGACGCGTCCTCCATCAGCACATCCTGAATCGGTTCGGCGAGAACCGAATTGAGCGAATGGAGTGCGGCAGAGGTCAAATCTTCGCGTAGTCGGTCAGGATCCGCGCCGGTCGCCAGGCTATGAGGTGCATGCAGCCCGAATACGGTGAGCGTCTGGGCGCCGGTGGCCCGTAGCTCATCGGACAAAATGGTGGGGTCGGTCAGCGAGTGACAGTAGATCTCGCACGGCAGCGGGTCCGGAATGGAGCCGCCTGCTGCGCGGTCGTAGGCGGCGTCGAGCTGGCTGTAGTTCTCGTTGATGTGGAAGGTACCGCCGAAAGCCTGTTCGGCCGTGACGGTTTCGTCGCGCAGCCGCGGCAGTCGCCGCAGCAGCAGGTTGACCTTGACCTGCGCTCCAGGAGCCGAAGTCGGCTTCGGATCGCCGATCAGCTCGGCCAACACCGTCGGCGTCACACCGGCCAGAATATGGTCTGCGGCCACCCGATGTTGTTCACCGTCGAGCTCGTAGCGCACCTCGCCGTCCGGATCGATCGCGTAAACCTCTGCGTTGGTGGTGATTTCGGCGCCAAAGCCGGCTGCGGCAGCGGCCAGTGCTCCGCTGACCGCTCCCATGCCGCCGATCGGGACGTCCCAATCGCCGGTTCCGCCGCCGAGCAGGTGGTACAGGAAGCAGATGTTCTGCTCCAGCGATGGGTCATCGAGCCGTGCGAAGGTCCCGATCAACGCGTCGGTGGCCATCACGCCGCGGACCAGATCGTTGCTCACCGTTTCGGTGATCGCCTGCCCGATCGGCCGATCGATCAGGGCCTGCCACGTTTCTTCGGCGTCGGCGTCGCCGCCGGAGAGAACAAGCTTGAATGCGTCGTCTCGCGTCAACAGTGGCGCGGTCATCGTGGGCCACAGCCGGGAGGTGACGACTCGGGCGCGCTGGTAGAACTCCGCGAAGGGTCCGGCATCGCTCTGGGCGCCGACGGCTGCGAACGTCGGGTTCGGTCCGATCAGAAGGCCGGTCTCACCCCCGGTCGCCGGGTCGGGTGTGTACGAGGAGTAGCGGCGCCGCGCCAGCCGTACCCGCACGCCGAGATCGTCGATGATGCGCTTCGGCAGCAGACTCACCAGATATGAGTAGCGGGAGAGGCGGGCATCGATTCCCTCGAAGGCATGTGCGGATACCGCCGCACCGCCGACATGATCGAGCTTCTCGAGGATCCGCACCCGTCGGCCGGCACGGGCCAGATAGCCGGCGGCGACCAGGGCGTTGTGCCCACCGCCGACGATCACGACGTCGGTCTGCGGATCGCTGATCAACCGAGGTAGCCTTCGACCTCGTCCGGCGGGCGCAGCTGGGCCTCACGTGGGTCGCCGCCGGTCTCCCGCAGTGCCCGACGCTGTCGCAGCAGGTCCCAGCACTGGTCCAGCTCGACCTCTACCGCGCGCAGCCGTGCATGTTCCTCTTCCGGGCTGATCTCGTGGTTTTGCAGGCGGGCGCGAAGTTCGCGCTCCTCTTCGACGAGGTCGTGGATATGGGCCAGGGGGTTGTTGTCAGATGCCACGCCTCCAGTGTGCCCGTTGAGGCGATCGGACTTAACGCGATTGGCGCGTAACGTGGCCCACCGTGGCGACGAAACCCGAGGTGGAATTTCCCGATGGTCCAGCACCGACCGAGTTGGTCATCGACGATGTGGTGGTCGGCGACGGCGCGGAGGCGGTGCCGGGCGGGACGGTGACTGTGCACTATGTCGGCGTCGAGTTCGACACCGGCGAAGAGTTCGACAGCTCCTGGAATCGCGGTGAGTCCATCGAATTCCCGCTGCGGGGACTGATCCAGGGCTGGCAGGACGGTATCCCAGGCATGCGGGTGGGTGGACGCCGCCGACTCGTCATCCCACCCCAGCAGGCATACGGAGCGGCCGGTGGCGGTCACCGACTGTCCGGCAAGACATTGATTTTCCTCATCGACCTCTTGGACGTCCGCTGACTAACGCGGCCGCGAACTCAGCGCGGCCCCGGCAGCCGCAACAACAGCCGCACGCCGCCGAGCGGGCTGGACTGCAACGTCGCTGTGCCGCTGTGCAATTCGGCTTGCTGGGCCACCAGCGCCAAGCCTAGGCCCGAGCCCGAGACCGATGCCGTCGATCCGCGGGCGAAGCGTTCGAACACGACGTCGCGTTCCTCTTCGGGGATGCCGACACCGTCGTCGTCGATGGCGATCTCCACCCCCGCCC
The DNA here is from genome assembly GCA_963758825.1 of uncultured Actinomycetota bacterium. GTDB lineage: Bacteria > Actinomycetota > Actinomycetes > Mycobacteriales > Mycobacteriaceae > Mycobacterium. The sequence goes on from CAVWWV010000007.1 coordinate 15,039, forward strand.
GGGAGCTGACGGCCGACAGTTGGACCCGACTCGCACCGCCGTGCTTGACCGCGTTGGCGATCGCGTTGTCCACCGCCAACCGGAGGCCGGCGGGCAGCCCGACGATGATCACTGTCGGCGCGGGCACCAGCGACACGTCCAGGTCGGGGTAGACGCGCATCGCGTCGTGTGCGGCGCGGTCGAGCAACTCGGTGATGTCGACAGGGACGTGGTCGTCGGAAGTCGACAATTCGCCCTGCGCAAGGCGTTCCAGCGCGCTGAGGGTTTCCTCGACGCGCGATTGGGTGCGGATGACGTCGTTGATGACTTCCTTGCGTTGCTCGTCGGGAAGGTCAAGGGTGGCCAGCACCTCGAGGTTGGTGCGCATCGCCGTCAGCGGCGTGCGAAGCTCGTGCGCGGAGACCGCCGAGAAGTCGCGCGCCGACGCCAGCGCCGCCTTGGTGTTGCCCTGCTCGGTCCAGATGCGTTGCAGCATGCCCTTGACCGCCTCGGCGATCTCGACCGCTTCGGAGGCGCCGCGCACCTCGACGTCCGGCGCTTCGTCGCCCGCGTCGATCTGGCGAGTCTGCTGGGCCAGCCGCTTCAGCGGCCGGACCGCGAATGCGGCGAGCAGCCACCCGGCGAAGGTGGCCGCGCCGATGGCGAACAGACAGATGATCAGGACGCGGCGATGCAGGTTGTTGGTGTCGGCGATGGTGGCGTCGTAGGTGGCTCCGACGGCGACCGCCATCGGCTCGGGGATGCGGATGTCGACGGTGCGGACTCGATAACGCACGCCGTTGACGTAGGTATCCGCGTAGCCCGCGGGCATCTGCGGAAGGACGACGTTCGAGTTCGACGTGACCTGGTCGCCGTTGCGGACCGTGATGACGGCGTCCTGGTCGTTGGGCGACTTCGGGATCTCGTCGAGCCCGCGCGGCAGGAACGGAATCGCGAAACCGGCCGCTTCGTCGAGCCTGCGGTCGAGGCGCTCCTTGCGGTCGTTGGTGATGCCGACCCAGACGACCGTTCCCACGATGCCGACGACGATTGCGGCGGCGATGGCTGTCGCGAACGCCACGCGCGTGCGCAGCGAAGGTGTTCGGGTGAAGAACCGGGACAGCGGGGCCATCTGATCACTGCTGACGCAGTACGAACCCCACGCCGCGGACCGTGTGCAGCAGCCGCGGCGCACCGCCGGCCTCCAACTTCCGACGGAGGTAGCCGATGAACACGTCAACCACGTTGGTGTCGGCGGCGAAGTCGTAGCCCCAGACGAGTTCCAACAGCTGGGCCCGGGACAGCACGGCAGTCTTGTGTTCGGCGAGCACGGCGAGCAGATCGAACTCGCGCTTGGTCAGGTCGACGTCGACGCCGTTGACACGGGCACGGCGGCCGGGGATGTCGACCTCGAGTGGACCAACGGAGATGGTCTCCGACGAGAACGTCGCGGTGGCGCCCCTTCGCCGAAGCAGCGCCTTCACCCGCGCCACCAACTCGGCCAGCACGAACGGCTTGACCAGGTAGTCGTCGGCGCCCGCCTCCAGCCCGGCGACCCGGTCGTCGACGGAGCTGCGGGCCGACAGCACACAGACCGGCACGTCGTTGTCCATGGCCCGCAGCGCGGTGACGACGCTGACGCCGTCGAGTATCGGCATGTTGATGTCCAGCACGATGGCATCGGGCCTGGTCTCGGTGGCGCTGCGCAATGCTTCGGCGCCGTCCTTGGCTGTCGAGACGTCGAAGCCGGACAGCCGCAGGCCGCGTTCCAACGACGCGAGCACGTCGTCGTCGTCATCGACCACGAGCACCCGGGGCGGAACTGCGGCACTGTCCATGTCCGCCATCTTGCCTGATCGGCCACCCCGAATGGGGATAGGCGCGAGACGCCTTGCTATCACCTTTGCTGCGGTCGTATCACCGGGATGTCACGGTGCCCGTGATGTGGCGGGGTCAGCCGCCGCCACAGCCACCGCCACACCCTCCGCCGCCGCAGCCCCCGCCTCCAGAGCAGCCGCCACCGCCGCTGTCACCACCTGCGCCCGTGCCGTCGCCTCCGCCACCCCAGCCCGCGCTACAGCCGCCGCCACCCAGGTACGTGGCGCCACCGAAGGCAGCACCGCCTGCAGCCGACTCGCCCAGTCGCATCGCCGCCCAGCGGCGACGCCGTTCTGCGCGGAGCCGCTTCTGTCGCCTGTTGGCGAAAATCATCAGCCCAACGAATCCTGCGCCGATCGCCCCAACGACGATCCAGGCGAGTGCCGCTTCAACCATCAGCTAGCTCCCTCCGCAGCCGCCACCGCAGCCCCCGCCGCAGCCGCCGCCACCGCATCCGACTCCGCCCGCGGCGCAGCCGACGCCGCCCACCCCCGGGCTGCCGCTGCAACCAGCGATCGGGTCGCCGACGCCATCGTGATTCTTCTGCACATGTAGTCCGGTGCCCGCCGTCCAGGCCGCCGCTGACCATGCGCCGCCTGCGCCGTACCTGCGGGCCCACAGCGACCGACGATCCTGAACTCGGCCTGCGCGGTACGCGCGGCTGCCACCGGACGTGCGGTCTTCGAATGTGGGTACCTCTGCCGCCACGGACTTGGGTCCAACGGTTTTCGGCCGTCGTCGAGCCCGGCGCAGCCCGACGACAATCGTCGAGGGCGATCAGGCCGGCGAGCCCGCCGCCGATAATGACGGCGACGGCAATGTCAATCATGATCGAATGCTATGGCGGTTTGCCATGGCGGAATAGAGTATCCGCATACGCAATCGGAGAAAGAGTCACGTGAATCGAGCGAATGCCGTGGTCGCAGCGCTCGATCTGCCGCCCGCTGTGTTCAAGACGTGCCCGTGGCAGCCGCGTGAGCTCGTCGAAGAAGGTTTGCGACAGTGGTTGCGCTGCTGCGCGGCCGCGCTGCGCGACAAGCAGGTCATCGGAATGCCCTCGCACGCCGTCGATGAGGCGTGGCACGGCCTGATCCTCTGCACCGCACGGTATTCCGCATTCTGCGAGGAGGCGTACGGCCAATTCCTGCATCACCATCCCGAAGGCGGCGCCCCGGAGAACGGCCGTGCCGCCGCCGATCCGATGCACGAGCAACTTCGCCGGACGGTCATCGCGTGGTCGATGGTCGCGCGGCCCGGCGAGCAATGCGTCCTGTGGGACCTCGACAAACATGTCGACGTCGAGCAGCCGTGGGGCATCGACCCGGCCTGGGTCGCCGACATCGAGGCGGACCTCGCCCGGATCGATCAGCGGGTTTAGCTTCTCGACCGCTCGGGAAGTCGTTGACCTCATCCATTGTTGAGGTTTTACGGTGACTCTATGAGCTTTGAATCGGTAGCGCGGCAATCCCTGTACCGGCAGGCGCACGCCAAGGGCGGCGACCTGCGGTCGTTGGTCGATCGCAGGCTGCTCGGCCGGATTTGGCGCTTCGCGGCACGCCATCACCGCAGGCTGGGCGTGTTCGTCGCGGTCAGCGTGGTCAGTGCATTGCTCGGGCTGGCCACCCCGTTGCTGGCGGGCAGGGTCGTCGACGAGATCGGCAAGGGCGCGCTGGGCGTGGTTGTGGCGCTGGCCGCGGTGATCGCCGCGGTCGCCGTGGCCGAAGCAGGTGTGTCCCTGGTGTCCCGGTGGCTGTCGTCGACCATCGGCGAGGGGCTGATACTCGACCTGCGCACCGCGGTTTTCGATCACGTGCAGCGGATGCCGATCGCGTTCTTCACCCGTACCCGCACCGGCGCCCTTGTCAGCAGGATCGGCAACGACGTGAACGGCGCGCAGCGCGCCTTCTCGGACACCTTCTCCGGCGTCATCACCAACATCGTCACGCTGAGTTTGACGCTGGTGGTCATGCTCCGGATCTCGTGGCAGGTGACGGTGCTCTCCCTGGTGTTGATGCCGCTGTTCCTGCTGCCGGCCCGGCGGATAGGACGGACCATGGCGCGGCTGTCCCGCGAGGCAGCCATCCACAACGCGACGATGAACACCCAGATGACCGAACGCTTTTCGGCCCCGGGCGCGACGTTGGTCAAGCTCTTCGGCAGCCCGGCGATGGAATCTCGCGAGTTCGAGGTGCGGGCCGGGCGCGTCCGTGAGATCGGGGTGCGCACCGCGATGCTGCAGTCGGTGTTCATGAACTCGCTGACGCTGATGTCCGCGCTCGCCCTGGCGCTTGTGTACGGGCTCGGAGGCGTGCTGGCCGTCGGCGGCCACCTGCAGACGGGCGCGATCGTCGCGTTGGCACTGCTCCTCACCCGGCTGTACTCGCCGTTGACGGCGCTGGCCAACGCGCATGTCGAAATCGCCACTGCGCTGGTCAGCTTCGAGCGCGTCTTCGAGGTCCTCGACCTCGTACCGCTGATCCAGGAGACGCCTGAGGCCGTGCCGGTGCCCGACGGGCCTGTGTCGGTGGAGTTCGCCGACGTGCGGTTCTCCTACCCGTCGGCGGACAAGGTGTCGCTGGCCTCCCTCGAAGATGTCGCGGTCTTGGATGACCGCGGGGGAGACGAAGTGCTGCACGGTATTTCGTTTACCGCCGAGCCGGGCGAGATGGTGGCGCTGGTTGGTTCGTCGGGGGCGGGGAAGTCGACGATCGCGTCGTTGATGGCCCGGCTCTATGACGTCGACTCCGGAGCGGTGCGGCTCAACGGCGCCGACGTGCGTGATGTGACGTTCGCGTCGTTGAAGGAGACGGTCGGCATGGTGACTCAGGACGGTCACCTGTTCCATGAAACGATCGCATCGAATCTGCGGTTGGCCGCGCCGGAAGCGACCGACGAGGAGCTCTGGGAGGCGTTGGGACGCGCCCGGCTCGCCGATGTCGTCGGCGAGATGCCCGACGGTCTGGAGACCGTCGTCGGCGAGCGCGGCTACCGGCTGTCCGGCGGCCAACGCCAGCGGCTGACCATCGCGCGCCTGCTGCTAGGGCGGTCCCGCGTCGTGGTGCTCGACGAAGCCACCGCCTCGCTGGACTCCCAGTCGGAGGCGGCCGTGCAGCAGGCGCTCGGCGAGGCGCTGGCGGGGCGGACCTCGATCGTGATCGCCCACCGTCTGTCCACGGTGCGCGCGGCCGACACGATCCTCGTCGTCGAGGACGGCCGCATCGTCGAACGCGGAAACCACGAGGCGCTGCTCGTTCGTGGCGGGCGCTACGCCGAGCTGTATGAGACCCAGTTCGGCAAGCAGGCGGACGCCGAGGATGTCGTAGCCGCGTGACAGTCTGGAACCAGCCGTTAATGATTTGCCGCTTGGCGGATAATTGGAATTACTTTGACTGAACCGAACGTGGATACGCTGCGGGGCTCCCCGGCGATCGGACCACCTCCCGCCACGCCGCGCACCGGATCGGATCTGTGGCGGCTGCTGCCTTACATTTTTCCCTATCGGATGCGCTGGACCGCCATGCTCACCGTGGCGATCGTCAGCCTGGTGGCCACCGTCTCGATCCCGTTGATGACCAAGGCCGTCATCGACGGCCCGGTGCGCCACCAGGATCAGCGTGGGCTGTGGGTCCTCGGGCTCGCCGCGATCGGCGTCGGCATCACCGAGGCCGTGCTGTGGTTCCTGCGGCGCTGGCTGATCTCGCGCGCCACGATGGGCGTCGAGGCGGATATCCGCAAGGACCTGTACGCCCGTCTGCAGATCCTGCCGATGTCGTTCCACGGACGCTGGCAGTCGGGACAGCTGCTGTCGCGAATCATGAACGACCTGAGCTCGATTCGCCGATTCATGTCCTTCGGCATGGTCTTCCTGCTGCTCAATACTCTGCAGATCATCGTGGTCACCGGCATCCTGCTGGCGATGTACTGGCCGCTGGGTGTCGTCGTGGTGGTCTCGATCGTGCCCGTCACCTTGACGGTGCTGCACTTCCAGCGGGAGAACACCCGTCTGTCGCGGCTCGCGCAGGACCAGTCCGGCCATGTCGCCACCCACGTCGAGGAGTCCGCGCTCGGCGTCCGGGTGATCAAGTCCTTCGGCCGCGAGCGCTACGCCTACGACAGGTTCGACAGGCAACTCACCGATCTCTACGACACCCAGGTGCGGCGGGTGTCGGTATCGGCGAAGTTCTGGACGCTTCTGGAAGTCATCCCGAACCTGACGCTGATCATCGTGCTCGGTCTCGGCGCATACGCCGCGGGCCACCAGTACGTCACCATGGGCACGCTGGTCGCCTTCATCACCATGATGCTGTCGCTGGTCTGGCCCATCGCATCGCTTGGCTTCCTGCTGTCGATGATGCAGGAGTCGTTCACCGCTGCGAACCGGATCGCCGAGATCTTCGATGCGCCAAAGGAAATCGCCGACGGCCCATCCGCCGAGACACCGCAGGGTGGTCGGCTCGAGCTCGACGACGTCGGCTTTCGGTTCCCGGACGCAGCCGACGACGACTGGGCGTTGCGGCACGTCGACCTGGTCGTCGAACCCGGTGAGACGGTCGCGCTCGTCGGCTCGACGGGGTCGGGCAAATCGGTGCTCGCCGCACTGTTGTCGCGCTTGTACGACGTCACCGAGGGCGCGATCCGTATCGACGGCCGCGACATTCGCGAGCTGTCGTTGTCGGCGCTGCGACAGACGATCGCCACCGCGTTCGAGGATCCGACGCTGTTCTCGATGTCGGTCGCCGAAAACCTCCGGCTGGGCAGGCCGTACGCAACCGCCGACGAGCTCGCGCAGGCGATTGATGTCGCCGCCGCACAGTTCGTCTACGACCTGCCGTTCGGCCTCGACACCCGGATCGGCGAACAGGGGATGAGCCTGTCCGGCGGCCAGCGGCAGCGGCTTTCGCTGGCCCGCGCGATCCTGGCCACACCGAAGATCCTGGTGCTCGACGACACGCTCTCTGCGCTCGACGTGCACACCGAGGCCGTCGTCGAGGAGGCGCTGCGCCGGGTGCTGCACGCGGTCACCGGCATCGTGGTCGCGCACCGCGCATCGACGGTTCTGCTCGCCGACCGGGTCGCCCTGCTCGACCACGGCACCATCACCCACGTCGGAACGCATGCCCAACTGCTGGCCGGCGTGCCGCAATACCGTTATCTGCTGGCCGCCGACGACGAATGTGACGACGCCGAACGCAGCTGCACGTGGCAGGAGGACGAAGACCGCAAACGGATGCTGCAGGACCGCGAGGAGCAGGACGCCCTGAACAGGTCGCGCGGACCCTTCGACAGAGACGGCCGTCGTTTCGCGACCACGGAGGCCGAGGGCCGATGACGGCGACCGACAACCGCCCCGTCGAGGAGGTGGCCGACGAAACGGAAGGATGGCGGGGCCGTTTCGAGGGAGGACAGGTCGACGAGCTTCCGCCCGACGAGCAGCGGCCGCGCAGACGGGAGGCGCGGGCTCTGCTCGGGTCTCTGCTGAGGCCGTACCGAAAGATCGTCGCCCTGCTCGCCATCGTCGTCGTCGTGGAAAACGTTGCCCGCCTTTCGGTTCCGATCCTCGTGCAGCGCGGTATCGACCACGGGATCCCGCCGATCCTGGACGGCGGTTCATCGCGTGCGCTGCTGGTGATCGTGGGCGTGCTCTGCGCAGTCGTGTTGGTCCAGGCCGTCAGCCGGATGTTCTTCCTGCACCGCTCGGGCCGAATCGGTCAGAAGGTACTACTCGAACTGCGGCGCCGGGTGTTCCGTCACTTCCAGCGGCTCGACATCGCATTCCACGAGCGCTACACGTCGGGCCGGGTGGTGAGCCGGTCCACCAACGACGTCGACGCGATCGAGGAGATGCTGGAGACCGGCTTCGACAGCCTGATCACCGCGGTGCTCACCCTCGTCGGCACCTCGATTCTGCTTGTCGTGCTCGACGTGCGACTCGGGCTGATGTGCCTGGCCGCGTTTCCGATACTCGTCGGTCTGGTGTGGTGGTTCAGCAGCGAGTCCGCGAAGACCTACCGCGAGGTCCGCGAGAGCGCCGCCCTGGTGATCGTGCAGTTCGTCGAGACGATGACGGGCATCAAGGCGGTCCAGGCTTATCGGCGGGAACCCCGCAACCAGGAGATCTTCGAGGGGCTGGCCGACCGGTACCGCGACATCAACGAGAAGACGATGAAGCTGCTGGCCGTCTTCATGCCGGGGGTCAAGCTGGTCGGCAACCTGACCACCGGCGTGGTGCTGCTCTACGGCGGCTACCGGGTGTTGCACGGTCAGATGACGATCGGCACCCTTACCGCGTTCCTTCTGTATCTGCGCATGTTCTTCGAACCGATGCAGGAGATCTCGCAGTTCTTCAACACCTTTCAGTCGGCGACGTCGGCACTGGAGAAGCTGGCGGGCGTGCTCGCTGAGCGCCCGGGCATCAAGGATCCGGCGCATCCGGTGAAGCTGACGTCGGTGCGCGGGGATGTCGCGTTCGACGACGTGCACTTCTCGTATGTGCCCGACCGCCCGGTGCTTCCGGATCTGAACCTGACCGTTCCTGCGGGGCAGACAGTTGCGCTCGTCGGTACCACCGGTGCGGGCAAGACGACCATCGCCAAACTCATCGCACGGTTCTACGATCCGACGTCCGGTTCGGTGACGCTCGACGGCGTCGACCTTCGCGACGTGTCCCAGAGCGAGCTGCGTCGCCACGTCGTGATGGTCACGCAGGAGAACTTCATGTTCGACGGGACCGTCGCCGACAACATCCGGTTCGGCCGCCCCGACGCGACCGACGCCGAGGTGCGCGCAGCGGCCGAGGCGGTTGGCGCGGACCGGTTCATCGGCGCGCTGCCAGAGGGCTACGACACCGATGTTGCCAAGCGCGGTGCCAGGCTGTCCGCGGGTCAACGTCAGCTTGTCGCGTTCGCCCGGGCTTTCCTGGCCGATCCCGCGGTATTGATTCTCGACGAGGCGACATCGTCACTGGACATTCCGAGCGAGCGGATGGTGCAGCGGGCGTTGGAGACGGTGTTGTCCGACCGCACCGCTCTGGTTATCGCGCACCGGCTTTCAACGGTCGAGGTCGCCGACCGCGTGCTGGTGCTCGAGCACGGCCGCATCGTCGAGGACGGCCCGCCCGACGAACTGATCCATCGCAGCGACGGCCGGTATGCGGCCCTGCACCAGGCGTGGGTCGAGTCGCTGGCCTGACCGTTCACTCACAGCCGAGCAGCTTCTCGAGTTTGTCGTTGGTGTTGCGGAGCTGCGACCGCATGACGCCGATGATCTTCTCCCTCGCCCGCGGACTGACCGTCGCCGTCGCATGGCTGAGGATATTGAGCCGAGCGGAGTCCAGCCACGCCATCATGTCGGGTTCGTCGAACCATCGAATCTGGTTCCCGTTGTACGTCAGCATCATTCGCAGCCAGTCCAGCGGAACCTCCGGGTTGGGAATCGGCCGGCACAAGGCGTTTCTGGTGTCATCGTCGCCGTAGGCTGCTTCGACGTGCGCGATGAGCGCCGCGCTGAAGACCGGCTGGCAGGTGCGCACCGTCTGCAGGGTGATTCGGTCGTCGGCGAACACGTCGGTCACGTCGCCTCGACCCAGACCCACTGCGGTGCAGTCGATGTAGAGGGCCGAGTCCGCGGTCTGCAGCGTCCCTCCGTCGAGCGTCACACGGCCAGGTGCGATGGCCTTCACGTGTCCCATCCGCACCACGTTGTCGATTCGTCGCAGCGCTGCCAGTTCGGCATCCGACACGATCGCGCAGCGATACATCTGCGGTTCGATCGCGTCGTCGATCCGCATCAGGGATCCGGCGTCCGAGAGCCTGGCGAAGAGGTCGTCGACGGATTCGGCCTGTTGCACCGCCTTCAGTTGTGCCGACACGTCGGCCAGCACCTGCTTGGCGAACTGCGGACCGGGTTGGACGTTGGCGCGGTTCAACAGCCAGGCATCGCGGGGCTTGATCCAGGTCAGCCGCTCCGGCCCGACGCCGTGACGCAGCAGCCACAGGCAGGTGTCCATGGCCGTCTTGCCCGCGCCGACGACAACGTAGCTGTCGTGAGACTCGCAGGCGGGCAGGTCATTCGGCGGTACACAGTCGACGTCGGGTGCGACGTCGTACGGCGGAGGCCGCATCGACGGCACGGTGATGCCGACGAACGTCGTGTCGACGATCCGCCGGCGCGTGTGGACCAGGATGTCGTCACCGCCGGACGTACGGAACCGGCCGTCGCCGAGGTACTCGCTCAGCGGGTAATACGAGACCTGGCCCGTCGGTAACAGCTGCTGCTGCATCACCGCGTCGAAATAGGAGCAGACCTCTGCGCCCGCGGCCAACTCGAAGAAGCCCTTGTTCAATCCGGTGGTGTCGATGGTGTCGTTGCCGAGCGGCCGCGAGTTCACGCCGTAGTAGGCCGACGGTTGGTGCAGCCGCACGAACGGGTAGGCGGTGGTCCAGTGCCCGCCCGGGCGGTGGTTGCGGTCCACGACGACGACGGTCGCGGACGTCTCGCTGACGAGGGTGTCGACGAACGCCATCGCGGTCGCGCCCGCTCCGATGACCAGGTAGTCGGCCTCGATAGTCCCCACGGTGTCCTCCCGTGGAGATGCTATCGGTGCCCGGCTCAGCGGTAGACGAGCCCGCTCAGCCGCCAGGCCAGCGCGCGGTTCGCCGCGGGGATCCGACCGACGATGCTGAACGCGATGTTGCGCAGCGGGCGCAGGATGCGAGGCAGTGTCGCCAGCCGTGTCATGCGGTCGGTGATGGACACGACGGAGCGCGCGATCGGGCGCCGCGCGGCGCTGTATTCGTCGAGCAACGTGTCAGGACCACCGGCCAGCACTGCGGCAAGGGCTTCGCTCAGGGCGACCGCGTCCTGGAGGCCGAGGTTCATGCCCTGTCCGCCTGCTGGACTGTGCACGTGCGCCGCATCGCCCGCCAGTAGCAGCCGTCCGGCGCGGAACGAGTCGGCGACGCGATGGTGGATGCGGAAGCGCGAGCCCCAGATGACCTCCGTGACGGTGATGTGTCCCTTGCCGGCACCTCGGGTGTCCAGGATGTCCTGAACGTATGCCGCAGAAGGGGTTTCGGGTGCGTCCGCAACGGGGGCGACGATGCGGTAGATGTCCCCGGGCAGCGGCGCCACGACCGTCAGGCCCGCGGTCGCCCAGTACAGGATCACCTCGTCGGCCGGTACGTCACCAGAGAGTCGTACGTCGGCGAGGATGAACGACTCCTCGTACGCGCCGCCCTCGAATCCGATGCCCGCCTGCTCACGCACGGTGCTGTGCAGACCGTCGGCGCCGACCACGTACCGCGCCCGGATGACGCCGCCGTCATCGAACGTGGCGGTGACGCCGTCGGCGTCCTGATCGATGGTGGTGAGTGCCTTCGGCCGGACGACGGAGCCGCCCAGTTCGACGAGCCGGTCGAGGAGCACCCGCTCGGTCGTCGACTGCGGCACCATCAACGAGTACGGGTATTCGGTCGGCAGCGAGCCGAAGTCGATCGGGATGAGGGTGCGCGCGCCGTCGCGGATGCTGAACCGGGGCGCCTCGATGCCCTCCTTGACCAACCGCCGCGCCACGTCGAGGCCTTCGAGCACCTCGAGGCTGCGGGCGTTGACGACCGCGGCGCGCGACGTGTTCGCCCCCGCGGCCTGCCGGTCGACGACGGTGGTCGCGACGCCCCGGCTGACCAGCGACGCGGCCAGGGTGAGTCCGCTCGGGCCCGCGCCTACGACCAGGACATCGGTGTCATATGTGCTGTTCATGATCCTTTTCCTCTCTTCAGCGTGAGTATGCCAACGCTTGTTGGCATAACTATGTTCCACCGAGCGGATAAAGTCAACAGTTGTTGGCATACACTTGTTGGCATGCGCAGATCCTCAGCCGAAACGAAGGCGGTGATCCTGGCCGCCGCCCGGGAGCGATTCGCCGAATCCGGCTTCGAACGAGCCACCATCCGGGCCATCGCCGCCGACGCCAACATCGACCCGTCGATGGTGATGCGCTACTTCGGCAACAAGGACCAACTGTTCGCGGCCGCGGCGGACTTCGATCTGGCGATCCCGGATCTTTCCGGAGTCGACAGCGACCACGTGGGAGCGCGCCTGGTGAAGCACTTCGTGGACCGCTGGGAGCGCGACGAGATCATGGTCGTCCTGCTGCGGTCGAGCACGACCAATGCCGATGCGGCTCAGCGCATGCAGGCCATCTTCGCGACGCAACTCCTGCCGGTGATCGCAGAAATCAACCCCAAGGAGCCACTGCGAAGGGCCGGGTTGGTCGCGACGCAGATGCTGGGGCTGGCGCTGTGCCGCTATGTGCTGAAGCTGCCACCCGTCGTCGAGATGTCGCGCGAGGAGGTCGTGTCGTGGCTCGGGCCGACCGTGCAGCGCTACATCGACTGATGAACCACAATGACGAGGGTGTCCGCCGCTGTGGTCGCTCGCCGCACCGCCGCCGTTCTCGCCGCGAGTTCAGCCGGTCTGCACGCGGTCATGCTCCGTCACACAGGTAGCGCCGCGTTCGCAGTGCTGATCGTGGTCATGGTCGGCGGGTGCCTGTATTGCGCATACGAACTGTGGTTGTCGGGCTCGGTGCGGACGTGGTGTCTGGTGGCGGTGATGAACCTGGCCATGGTCGCCGTGCACCTGCCGATGTCCGGAGCGCATCACGTCACGCACGTGGATGTGAATGCAGCTGCGCCGCAATCGGTGGTCATGACCGTGGCGACCCTGCTGTCGATGGTCGAGGTGCTGATCGCCGTCGGGGTCCTGTGCTATCGCACCCGTGGCAACGCGAGAGCGGTCGTCAGGCCGGAATAGTCCCCGGTGACAGTGGCTTAAAGCGGTGCTCGAGTGGGCATAAGACCGGCATGAGTGAGGACGCGGGCGCACCGCAGGAGAATCCTGAAAAGGACAGGTCGGAATGGGTCACCGGCGACGAGCCGATGACCGGTCCGCAACGCAGTTACTTGAGCACGCTCGCGCAGGAAGCCGGCCAAGAAGTCCCGGACGACCTGACCAAGGCGCAGGCGTCCGAGCTGATCGACCGGCTGCAACAACAGACCGGGAGGGGCAAATCGTGACGATCTCGGCCGACAATGTGCGGCAACTCCTCGAGGACGAAAGCCCCGACGCAGTCCTCGTGCTGCTCGAGGGCAGAGCCGAGGTCATCTCGCAGAGTGAATCCGACTCCGAGGCGTATCGGGGAGCGCTGCAGGTGGTTTCGCGAGACGATCTCCTACAGCGGATCGGCGGCGCGGACCTGTCCGACCGGCTGATAGAGGAGCAGGCGGCGATCCTGGACACGACCGTCTCCGAACTCGGCGGCTAAGGCGCAGGTAGGCCGATGCGGCGGTAGCGGGCCAGCCGCGCGTTCAAGCGCTCCCCGTCGGGGATCGCCCGCAGCCGGTGCAACTCGCAGGCGATGGTGGCCGACAGCCGCTTGGTGAACTCGACCGGTTCGTCGGCGGCATCCGGGTATTCGGGCACGACGACATCGACGATCCCGTCACGCAGCAGGTCCGACCGACCGAATTCCCTGTGCAGCAGCAAGTTCCGGGGCGTGGTTGACATCCCGGTAGACGATCGCGCTGGCACCTTCCGGCGGCAATGGCGCAAGCCAACCGTGCAACGCCGCAAGCACCCGGTCGGCGGGCACCATCGCAAGCGCAGGCCCGCCGCTGCCCTGCCCGAGCAACACCGACACCGTCGGCGTATCCACGGTGACGAGCTCGGCCAGACACCGCGCGATCTCGCCGGCCAAACCACCCTGCTCCGCCTCGGCCGACAGCGCCGGTCCGGCCGTATCGATCACCAGCACCAGCGGCAGCTTCAGCCCAGCGGCCAGCCCCATGCCGCGACGGGCTTCCCGTAGCGCGATGGGCCCGACGAGACTTCTCCTCGTGTCCGGGTCCCGCCGAGGACGCGCTTCTGGCCCAAGCACGACAGCGGGTTGGCCCCCGAACCGGGCCAGCGCAAGCAGCGTCGTGGCGCCCTCGCCGAAATCGGTCCCCGACAGAAGTGCCCAGTCGGTTGCGCCGTTGCGCAGCAGCTGGGCGACACCCGGCCGGTCCGGCCGCCGCGAGGCCTCGCACCGACTCCCAGGCGGGCACATCGGGCAACGGCTCCTGCGGCGGTGCCGGAGGAGGTGCCTCGGGCGCGTCGGCGACGACTTTCATGGCGCGGTCCAGCACGCTGCGCAGGCGGTCGAGCGGGATGACGGCGTCGATGACACCGTGGCGTTGCAGGTTCTCCGCGGTCTGGATACCCGACGGGAACGGTTCGCCGTACAGATGCTCGTAGACCCGCGGACCGAGAAACCCGATCAGCGCGCCGGGCTCTGCGACGGTGATGTGCCCCAGTGACCCCCACGACGCGAACACTCCGCCGGTGGTGGGGTGCCGCAGGTAGACGAGGTAGGGCAGGTGCGCGCGCTTGTGCAGCTCGACGGCCGCGGCGATCTTCACCATCTGCAGAAAAGCGACCGTGCCTTCCTGCATGCGGGTGCCGCCCGAGCTCGGTGACGCCAGCAACGGCAAACGCTCGGCGGTTGCCCGCTGGATGGCCACGGTGATCCGCTCGGCCGCCGCCACCCCGATCGAGCCGGCGAGGAAGTCGAATTCGCACGCCACCACCGCGACCCGCCGGCCGAACACGCGGCCCTCTCCGGTGATGACCGACTCATCCAGGCCGGTCGCGGCCTCCGCCGCCGCCAGCTCGCTGCGATATTCGTCACTCATCGCCACCGGCACGGGCACGGCGTCCCAGCTGATGAAGGATTTCTCGTCCAGCACGGCGTCCCGCAGCTCAAGGGCACCGATACGGCTCACAGGACGACCCTAATAGGGTGGAGGAATGATTGGTGTGACCCGCGACGGCCACGTGATGACCCTGGAGATGCAGCGCGCCGAACGCCGCAACGCCCTGAACGGCGAACTCGTCGACGGCCTGCGCGAAGCGGTCGAGAAGGCTGCCGCCGAGGATGTCCGAGCAATCGTGCTGACCGGCCAGGGCCACGTGTTCAGCTCGGGTGCCGACCTGACCGACGCGGCGGGCGTCGCCGAGGAACTGCCCGAGAAGGCCAAGGCGCTGAACCTCGCGATCGACCAGGCGCCGGTACCGGTCATCGGCGCGATCAACGGACCGACGATCGGGGCCGGGGTCATCCTGTCGTTGATCTGCGATCTGCGCGTTGTCGCACCCGAGGCGTACTTTCAGTTCCCTGTCGCGAAATACGGTTTGGCGCTGGACAATTGGAGTATCCGACGGTTGACCTCACTGGTCGGCGCCGGGCGGGCAAGGGGAATGCTGTTCGGCGCCGAGCGGCTCACGTCCGACGTCGCGCTGCAGACCGGGCTGGCCAACCGGATCGGGACATTGGCGGATGCGCAGGCCTGGGCCGCCGAGATCGCCGGTTTCGCTCCGCTGGCGCTGCAGCACGCCAAGCGGGTCCTCAACGACGACGGCGCCTACGAGGATCCGCGGCCCGAGCATCAGGAGATGTTCGACAAGGCCTGGGCCAGCCAGGACGTCATCGAAGCGCAGGTCGCCCGCATCGAGAAGCGGCCGCCGAACTTCAAGGGAGCCTGACCGCACATGTTGGGCGCCGCGCTGCGATTCGCCGTCGGGACGGCCACCGTCGCGGCAAGCGGCTGGGTGCTGCGGGCGCTGCAGGGCTCTCCGAGGGCCGTCGGTGCGCGGCCCGATGAAATCTGGCCGGTTGCCCGGCGGTCGCCGAACTATCGGGACGGCGTGTTCGTCAACGTCGAGCCTGCCGCGACGATGAACCTCGACAGTGAGCAGCGCAGCCTGCTCATCCGGGAGCTGATCGGCTCGCGGGACGCCAGGCGGCCACCCACGCCGATCCCGCTGGCAGTGCCGGCGAAGGTGGACACCACACCGCTGGACCTCGCGGCGAGTTGGTACGGGCATTCCTCGGCGCTGATCGAGGTCGACGGCTACCGGGTGCTGACCGATCCGATATGGAGCAGGCGCTGCTCGCCGTCGCAGGCGGTCGGCCCCGAGCGGATGCACGAAGCGCCGGTGCCGCTGGAGGCGCTGCCTGCACTGGATGCGGTGCTCATCAGCCACGACCATTACGACCACCTGGACATGGACACGATCGTCGGGTTGGCGCACAGCCAGCGCGCGCCGTTCGTGGTGCCACTGGGAGTTGGTGCGCACCTGCGAAAGTGGCGAATTCCCGACAGTCGCATCGTCGAACTCGACTGGCACGAGAGCCATCGGATCGGTGATCTGACGTTGGTGTGCACCCCCGCCAGGCACTTCTCCGGGCGGCTGCTCACCCGCAACACAACGCTGTGGGCGTCATGGGTGATCATCGGTCCGCGCCACCGGGCATTCTTCGGCGGCGACACCGGCTACACGAAGAGCTTCGCCGAGATCGGCATGGATCACGGCCCATTCGATCTCTCGGTGCTACCGGTCGGCGCCTACCACCCCGCATGGCCGGACATCCACATGAACCCCGAAGAAGCCGTGCGGGCCCACCTCGACATCGCCGAAGCCGGTAAGGGACTTCTGCTGCCGATCCACTGGGCGACGTTCCGGCTTGCGCCGCACCCCTGGGCCGAGCCCATCGAGCGACTGCTTGCCGCAGCCGATCCGGCGGGCGTCGAGGTGGTGGTGCCGCGCCCGGGCGAACGGGTCGATCCCATGGCGCCCAACGCGCCATCGACGTTCGACCCGTGGTGGCGGCGATAACCGGCTAGCGTGCTGGCTGTGATCAGAGCCAGCACCGCATGTGCCTCGTTCGTCGCCATCGCGGCGGTGGTTCGCTGCTCGCCGCATGTGACTCCGGACCCGCGCCAGAGGCCAAGCCCGTCGGCGCAGGACCTGAAGCCGGCGCTCTCGGATGTGTTCGCCGCCGTTGGTACCCGCGATGCCGTTGCCGGACAACGCGATCGAGAATGCGGTCGCCAAGATGGACGGCATCGCCGACGAGCTGATGAAGCAAGTCCGGCATCCCGGGAATGGCCGTAGCTGTCGTACACGGCGCGAAAGACCATCTACGCCAAGGGCTTCGGCGTCAAGGATATCAAAGACGGGTGACAAGGTCGATCCCGACACGGTGTTCCAGCTCGCGTCGCTGTCCAAGTCGATTTCCTCGACCGTGGTGGCTCAGCAGGTAGGCGCCAACGCGATCGGCTGGGATACGCCGATCGTGTCGAGGCTGCCGTGGTTCGCGCTGTCGGATCCCGCGATCACCAAGATGGTCACCGTCGGCGACATGTTCTCGCACCGCTCCGGGTTGCCCGACCACGCGGGCGATGAAGTCGAGGATCTCGGTTACGACCGCCGCTACGTGCTCGATCGGCTCCGCGATCAGCCGCTCGACCCGTTCCGAATCTCATACGCCTACACGAACTTCGGCTTGACGTCGGGAGCCGAAGCGGTCGCTGTCAGACGCGCGAAAGCCCTGGGAGGACCTCGCCGACGAGACTTGCTGAAGCCGCTCGGGATGACCTCCACGAGCTTCCGCTTCTCCGACTTCGAAGCACGGAAGAACCGCGCGCTCGGGCACATCCATATCGACGGCAAATACGAAACGCTCTACGTCGCGCGATCCGCAACCGCAGTCTCCGGCGGGTGGCGTGAGCTCGTCGGTCAACGACCTGACGCATTGGCTGGCGATGATGCTGGCCAACGGCAGCTACGACGGGTAAGCAGATCGTCGACTCGAAAGCCCTGCTGCCCGCGCTGACTCCGCAGATCGTGTCGAGCCCGCCGAGCCGAGCCCGCGATGCGCAGCGGGTTTCTACGGCTTCGGCTTCAACGTCGGCACCACATCGGCGGCCCGAACGCAGTTGAGCCACTCCGGTGCGTTCGAACTCGGCGCCGGAACCAACTTCGTCATCATCCCTCGGCCGACGTGGCGATCGTCGCGCTGACCAATGCCACACCGTCGGGTGTGCCGGAGGCGCTCACTGCGCAGTTCGCCGACCTGGTGCAGTTCGGCGAGGTCCGGGAGGACTGGTACACGCTGTACAACAACGCTTTCAAGCGGATGGAGGAGCCGGTCGGCTCGCTCGTCGGCAAGAAGCCACCGGCGAATCCCGCTCCGTCCGAGCCGCGCGCGTCGTACGTCGGCACCTACAACAACGACTACTGGGGTCCGGCACGGGTCAGCGAGAAGGACGGCAATCTGCACCTCGACTTGGGCGCGAAATTGAGTGTCCCGCTGATGAATTGGGACGGAAATGTCTTCACCTACGAATGGGTCAGCGAGAATTCGCCGCCGGGATCGGTCGGAAAGGCGACGTTCGACGGGAACAAGTTGACGTTGGAGTACTACGACGAAATGGGTAAAGGAACCTTCACCCGATGATCGCTGCGGCCGTCACCGGTCTCTCCGATGCCGAAGTCGCCCAGCGGGTGGCGCAGGGCAAGACCAACGACGTTCCGACGAGAGCGGCGCGCAGCGTCTCCGACATCGTGCGTGCCAATGTGTTCACCCGGATCAATGCGATCCTCGGCGTGCTGCTGATCATCGTGGCGTCGACCGGGTCGGTGATCAACGGCGCCTTCGGGCTGCTGATCATCGCCAACAGCGCGGTCGGCATCATCCAGGAGCTGCGCGCAAAACAGACTCTGGACAAGCTCGCGATCGTCGGACAGGCGAAACCTTTGGTGCGCAGGCAATCCGGAACACTGGGGCGACCGCCAGGTGACGTGGTGCTCGACGACGTCATCGAGCTCGGGCCCGGCGACCAGATCGTCGTCGACGGCGAGATCGTCGAGGAGAGCAACCTCGAAGTCGACGAGTCGCTGCTCACCGGCGAAGCCGACGCCGTCGACAAGGACTTGGGCGACACGGTGATGTCGGGCAGTTTCGTGGTGGCAGGCAGCGGCGCGTACCGCGCCACCAAGGTCGGCAGGGAGGCCTACGCCGCCCGACTGGCCGAGGAAGCCAGCAAGTTCACTCTGGTGAAATCCGAACTGCGCACCGGGATCAACAAGATCCTGCAGTTCATCACGTACCTGCTTGTGCCCGCCGGGCTGCTGACCATCTACACACAGCTGTTCACCACCGACGCGGGCTGGCGGGAATCGGTGCTGCGGATGGTCGGCGCGCTGGTTCCGATGGTGCCTGAGGGTCTGGTGCTGATGACGTCGGTCGCGTTCGCCGTCGGCGTTGTTCGGCTCGGCCGACGACAGTGTCTGGTCAACGAGTTGCCCGCCATCGAGGGTCTGGCCCGCGTCGACGTGGTGTGTGCCGACAAGACCGGCACGTTGACCGAGAACGGGATGCGGGTATCGGATCTGCAGCGGCTGGACGATGCCGACGTCGGAAACGTGTTGGCCCAGTTGGCGGCCGACGACCCGCACCCGAACGCCAGCATGCAGGCCATCGGCGAGGCCTACAAGATGCCACCGGGCTGGACGGCGACCTCGACGGCGCCGTTCAAGTCGGCGACGAAGTGGAGCGGAACGTCGTACGGCGACAACGGCAATTGGGTGATCGGAGCGCCGGATGTGCTGCTCGACCCAGCGTCGCAGGCTGCGCAACAAGCCGAGCAGATCGGCAGGCAGGGCCTGCGGGTGTTGCTCCTTGGGTCGAGCGATCTGCCCGTCGACGATGCCGACGCGCCTGGCACCGTGACACCGGTGGCCCTGGCGGTGCTCGAGCAGCGAGTCCGGCCCGACGCACGTGAGACGCTGGATTACTTTGCTTCGCAGAAGGTTTCGATCAAGGTGATCTCCGGGGACAACGCTGTTTCGGTGGGCGCGGTCGCCGGCTCGCTCGGCCTGCAGGGCGACACGATGGACGCCCGCGATCTGCCGGAAGACCCTGAGCGGCTTGCCGACATACTGGACGGGTACACCACCTTCGGCCGGGTGCGGCCCGACCAGAAGCGGGCGATGGTCCATGCGCTGCAGTCCCGCGGCCACACCGTCGCGATGACGGGCGACGGCGTCAACGACGTGCTGGCGCTCAAAGACGCTGACATCGGCGTGGCGATGGGAGCGGGCAGCGCGGCGACGCGGGCGGTGGCCCAGATTGTGCTGCTGGACAACAAGTTCGCGACGCTGCCGCATGTCGTCGGCGAGGGCCGTCGGGTCATCGGCAACATCGAGCGGGTATCCAACCTGTTCCTCACCAAGACCGTCTACTCGGTGCTGCTGGCTGTCCTGGTCGGACTGGCCGGGTTGTCGTCGAAGTTCCTCGGCACCGATCCGCTGCTATTTCCGTTCCAGCCGATTCACGTGACGATCGCCGCCTGGTTCACCATCGGTATCCCGGCGTTCATTCTGTCGCTGGCGCCCAACAACGAGCGGGCGTATCCCGGTTTCGTGCGCCGGGTGATGACGTCGGCACTGCCGTCGGGGACTGTGGTGGGCCTCGCGACGTTCACGTCGTATCTACTGGCGTATCAAGGTCGCGAGGCGACGGAAATGGAGCAGACACAGGCATCGACGGCGGCGCTGATCACGTTGCTGATGACGGCGGTGTGGGTGCTGGCCGTGGTGGCAAGGCCGTATGAGTGGTGGCGGGTGGTGCTGGTCGCCGTCTCTGGCCTGTCTTATGTGCTGATTTTCTCCATACCCCTAGCTCAGAAGACATTCATGCTCGATCCGTCGAACCTTGCGCTGACCTCGCTGGCGTTGGGCGTCGGGGTCGTCGGGGCTGCTGTCATCGAGATTTCGTGGTGGGTGCAGGGGGCCGCCACCGGGGGACGCCGACGACTCTGGAGGTAGCTGACGGCTCCTCGCGCGAGCGCTTCACGGCGCTGTAGGGTGACCCCATGGGATTTCTAGACAAGGTCAAGGACGTCGTATCGAAGAACGCCGACAAGGTGGAAACCGCGATCGACAAAGCAGGCGACATCGTCGACCAGAAAACTCAGGGCAAGTACACCAGCCAGGTCGACAAGGTGCAGGACGCCGCGAAGAAGGCCGTCGACAAGACGGATCCGCAGACACCCTGACGGCATATGGCGAAATTGTCTGTCTCCGTTGACGTTCCCCTACCGCCGGAACAGGCGTGGGAATGCGCCTCGGATCTGTCGCGCTACAGGGAATGGCTGACCATCCACCGGGTGTGGCGTAGCAAGCTGCCCGAGACCCTGGAAAAGGGCACGGTCATCGAGTCGATCATCGAGGTGAAGGGCATGCCGAACCGGATCAAGTGGACCATCGTCCACTTCAAGCCGCCCGAGGCGATGACGCTCAACGGTGACGGCGTCGGCGGCGTCAAGGTGAAACTGATCGGAAAGGTCAAGCCTGCGGATGACGGGTCGACGGTCACATTCGACGTCCATCTCGGTGGCGCCGCACTCTTCGGTCCGATCGGGATGGTGGTCGCCGCGGCGCTCAAGGGCGATATCCGCGAGTCGTTGAACAATTTCAAGAGCACGTTCGCCCCGGCGTGAGGCTCAGCGACGGAACCGCTTGGCGAGCAGCCTGGTGAACTCGACGGCCGACCGCCGGACGGATTCGAGTTCTAGTGAGACAAACAGTGTGTCGACCATCGCAAAGGGAAGCGTCGTCACCACCACGCCGCGACCGTATTCGATATGCCAGGAGCCGGGATGAATGGTCATGCCTCGCGCGTGACCCCTGTCCGTGCGGGTGTGTTCGCCCGGACGCAGGCTCATGCCCGTCAGCTCGTCGGATTCCAGGTCGTACCAATCGATCTGGCCCGCGATGAGAAATTTGTGGATCTCGACGTGCTTGTAGCGCCCCGAGAAACCCTGCGTGCCGGTGGGAGATCCGAACAGCACGACGTATTCGCGCGGGCTGAAGTAGAGAAACCGGACCTTGCCGAGAATGCCTCCCGCTTTGCTACCCACCCAGCGGCCGGGCGCGGCGTCGATGAGATCTGGGTATGCCTGCGCCAGCAGCCGGGTGGTTTGCGAGATCAGCTCGCCGCCCGTCAATGACTGTCCGACGACGTCTTCGGCGATCGCGGCCAGCACGTCCGGGTCGATCTTGTACTGCATCAGTAGAGACTAGGCTGCACTGATGGCCGGCCAAAAGTACGACTACGGCATTGATTTCGCCGCCATCGACGCGATCGACATCCACGCTCACGTCGAGGCGGACGACCACGGCCACCACGCATACGACGACGAGCTGATTGCGGCCACCAAGCAGTACTTCAAGCTGAACTCCGAGCCGACCACCGTCGACGCCGTGGCCGAGTACTACCGGCAGCGCAACACGGCCGCTGTCGTGTTCACCATCGACGCGCAAACCGTGTCCGGGCATCCGCCCAACTCCGTCGAGAATCTGATCGAGGGCGCCGCGCGCAACAACGACGTGCTGATCCCGTTCGGCACCGTCGACCCGCTGACCGGCGAGCAGGCCGTGCACGGTGTGCACAGGCAGGTGGAGCTGGGCGTGAAGGGCTTCAAGTTCCACCCCAGCCTGCAGGGCTTCGAACCCAACGACCGCGCCTACTACCCGATTTACTCCGCGATCGCCGCTGCCGGTGTGCCCGCGCTGTTCCACACCGGCCAGACCGGCATCGGATCGGGACTGCCCGGCGGCCACGGCGTCAAGCTGCGGTTTTCAGACCCGATGCTGCTCGACGACGTCGCCGCCGACTTTCCGGAGCTGACGATCGTGATGGCGCACCCCGCCGTCCCGTGGGTCGACGAGCAGATAGCGATCGCCACACACAAAGCGAATGTGTATGTCGACCTGTCCGGCTGGTCGCCGAAGTACTTCCCGCCGCAGCTGGTTCGCGCGGCGAACCGGGCGCTGAGCACCAAGGTTCTGTTCGGCACCGACTACCCCTACATCGAGGTGGACCGCTGGCGGCGCGACTTCGAGACGCTGGACATGAAGCCCGAGGTGTTGCCGCTGATCTTCAAGGAGAACGCGCTGCGGGTACTCGGGGTCACGTCCTAGCGCGAGCAGACGCATATGTACCCGCAGAACCCGTGAAAAAGGGCCATTTGCGTCTGCTCGGCGGGAGAGGTGACCCGCCCCGAGGCGTCAACCTGTCGTCGCTGGATCGCTGACGGCGCCCTGTCCTTTGCCCAAGGTGTCCAGCAGTTCGCGGTAGGGACCCACCAGGTATGCGGTGTCTCCGGCGATGAGCTTGGTGTCGCGTCGCGGGTGCAGCCGAACGGGTGTGCCGGGCCGGGCGATCGCGATCACGCGGGTCTGGGTCGACAGGTCCGCCATCTTCATGCCGTCCAGGTCGCTGCTCAGTTGCACATCGACGCCTCCCACCATGAATGACCGCTGGCCCACCGAGAAAGTGCCGAGCACCTGCAGTCCGAGCGCAGCCCCGATGAACCACGGCGCGGCGAGATCGACTGTGGAACGGACGTTTTCGAAGCCAAAGCGCTGAGCCACGGCCGCCCCGAGCGTACGGTCGTACACCCGCAGAACGACGGGCACGTCGACGGTCGCCCAGCATCTCGTGCAACACGATGCCGGTCTCGATGTTGACGATGTCGTCCTGGGTCAGCACCGCGACAGCGCGGGCCTGGTGGATGCGGGCCGATTCCAGCGTCTCGCGCAGCGTCGAGTCACCGAAGATCACCGGCACGTTCAGTTGCGCGGCCGTCGACAGGAAGCGGTTGTCGTCGTTGCGCTCGATCACCGCCACGTCGTATCCGGCGCTCACCAGGTCGCTGACGACTCGAATGCCGAATGATCCAAGCCCGACGACGATGATGTGGTCGCGTAGATGGCGCACCCGCCGGCGACCCGACGAGTACGACAGCCGTCGTGACAGAAGCACATCGGCCACGAAGGCGACGAGGATCGCGGTCGTGGTCACACCCGCGAACATCAGCAGAATGCCGAACAGCCGCAGCCACGTCGGTTGCTCGATGAAACTGAAGTCGCCGTATCCGACGGTGGCTATCGTCTCGGTCGAGAAGTACAGCGCGTCGATCCAGCTCATCCCCGGCGGCCGTTGGTAGGTGAATCGAAGCAGCACCGTCGCGCAGATCAGCAGCGTCGTCGATGCCGCCAGTGCGCGGTAGAACATCGGATTGAGATCCTCGCGGAATGCCCGGGCCGCGTCGATCGCTCGGCGAACGGCCGAACGATGCAGCCGAGTGGTGGCGAACGGCTTCGCGATCGCAATGCCTTGTGCGGCGAGTTCGTCGGCGGTGCCGATCATCGCAGTCCAGTCACCCTGGTGAACGCGGAGATCGCGGCCGGGACAGGCCACCACGTCGCCCGGGTTGCGGGACTTGTCGCCGTGGATCACCGCGACCGGCGCGAGATCGCCGTATATGTCCCGCAGTGTGCCGTCCCGCGGCACAACGGCCCCGGAGATGACGAAGTCGACGCCTGCGGCCGAAATGGTGTGGGTGGTGCGGGCCAGGCACGCCTCGACGACCGATGGCGCGGCGAGATCGGCTACGTCCAGGATTGCGCCGGGCCCGTTGTCCTCCGCCACGGCCGTTCGAAGGACGCTGTTGGCGAGCCGGGCCACCACGCGCACGGTCGGATTGGCCTGCCGGGCCAACAGCGCTATCTCGAGGTTCAGGTCGTCGTCATCGTCGGCGCAGATCACCGCTTGCGCGTCGGCCACACCGGCGGCGGCCAAGTCGTCAGGCGACTGCACGGAGGCGACGCGCGCTCCGGCATTGGTCAACTCGTCGACGATCCGGATCCCCAGCGCGTCGTCGCCGCAGACGATGAAGTGGCCGGCCATGCGAGCACGCTACTGAAGAAAACCTCGCCGCGACGGGTGAAAATGGGTCATGGCCGATAGCCAGAGGACGTACATCAAGGCATGCATCAACGGCGCCCGCACCCCCGACCAGCACCCGAATCTGCCGGTGACCCCCGAGCAGATCGCCGCCGCGGCCCTGGCCGCGCACCGGGCAGGCGCCAAGGCGGTGCACATGCACCCCAAGACGGCCGACGGCGTCGACTCGCTGCGCGCCGAGGTCGTGGGGCCTGCGGTGGAGGCGGTGCGCCATGCCGTCCCCGGCCTACCGCTCGGGGTGACCACCGGCTTCTGGGCGCTCTCGGATCCCGACGAGCGGGTGCGGACGGTGCAAGCGTGGGAGGTGCTGCCCGATTTTGCGTCGGTGAACTGGCACGAGCCGGGATCGGAGCCGCTGGCCCACCTTCTCTTGACGATGGGGCTCGGCGTCGAGGTCGGCATCTTCCACGCCGAGGCGGCGGCGTCCTGGGCGCGGTCGGAGATCGCTGCGCACTGTATGCGGGTGATGGTCGAACTCGGTCCTGACGGCGACGTCGCCACCGCCGACGATGTCCTCGGCGAGGTACTTGCCGCCGGCTCGCCTGCCCCGGTGTTGCTGCACGGCCTTGACGAAAGTTGTTGGCCGCTGCTGGAACACGCGGGATTGCGCGGAGTGCAGGCCCGGATCGGCATGGAGGACACCCTGCTGCTGCCCGACGGGAGCACGGCACCGGACAACGCCGCGCTGGTGGCGGCGGCGGTGCAGCTGCTCAGTCGGTAGGAGCGGCCAGCGCGAAGTCGGCGTAATCGAATCCGGGCACCACGACACAGCTGACCAAAGATGGCTCGTCGTCACGCGGCCGGGCTCGCTGCCAGTGCCCGGCGGGGACAACCAGCTGCGGATTCTCTCCGGCATTGATGTCGGCACCAAGCAGATGCGTTGCGGCGCTTCTCTGTTCGGCCCCGATTTCCAACAGCAGTGGACTGCCACGGTGATAAAGCCACAACTCCGCGCTGCGCACGGTGTGCCAAGCCGATTGCTGGCCGGGCATGAGCAGGAACAGGATCGCTGTTCCGGCGCTGCGTGAACCGGCGTAGTCCGGCGGCAGCGCGGACTGCGGCGTCGTCAGCGGACTGCGCCACGTTTCGGAGAACCAGCCGCCCTCCGGATGGGGGGACAGGTCGAGCCGCTGCGCCCAGTCGGGAAGTTCGCTCATCGCATTACCGCCCTCAATGTGGTGTCAAAGTCCCACACTAGAGACGATGTCGAACCTCACGGCGCCGATTGTGCTGATCCACGGTCTGTGGTTGTCGGCCGATAGCTGGCGGCCCTGGGTCCAGAGGTACCGATCCGCGGGCCACGTCGTGCACGCGCCGGACTGGCCGGCAGATACCGGAATCGGATTGGCCGAAGCCACCGAGCACTTCGACGCATTCGTCCGCTCCCTGCCCGACGTTCCGATCATCATCGGCCACTCGATGGGCGGGTTGATCACCCAATTGCTGCTCGACCGCGGACTCGGACGCGCGGGAGTCGCCATTGCGCCGTCGAAGCCCCGCGGGGTGCTGCGGGCTCCGCTGTCGATGTGGCGGTCGGCATGGCCGTGGCTGCGTGACCCGCGCAACCGAGGCAAAGCCATACCGATCAGCGCGGCCCACTTTCACTACGTTTTCGCCAATACGATTTCGCGGGCCGACTCCGATAAATGGCATTCCGCATTGGCGATACCGGCTCCCGGCACGGCGCTGTTCGACGTGTCCACCGCCGACCTCCTGCCGAAGTCCAAGGCGGCGAGCGTCGTCGACTTCGCGAACCCCGACCGCGCACCGCTATTGCTTGTCGCGGGCGACCGTGACCACGTCATGCCCGCGTCGGTGGTCTACGAGAACTTCAATCGCTACCGCCGTTCGTCGGCGCCGACGGACTTCAAGGTCTTCCGGGGCAGCCCGCACCTCATCACCGTCCTCGACGGC
Source organism: uncultured Actinomycetota bacterium (assembly GCA_963758825.1). Taxonomy (GTDB): domain Bacteria; phylum Actinomycetota; class Actinomycetes; order Mycobacteriales; family Mycobacteriaceae; genus Mycobacterium. Next base: position 41,506 of record CAVWWV010000007.1, read on the forward strand.
TGGGAAGACGTGGCCGATCACGCGCTGACCTGGACCGCGGTCCATACCCGATAGTCTCATCGCATGGTTCGACTGAGCCCCGGCTGGCTGGTCGCATTCTGCGCCGCGATTCTCGCGGTAGCGGTATGGCTGCCATGGCTGACCACCCGTGCAGCCGGTGGTGGTCGCGCCAATGCGGTCGGCGGGGTGGTGGGAAACCTGACGTTGCCGCCACACTTCAGCGCGGGCCAGCTCATCGCGCTGCTGGCATCCACTCTGATCGTGGCGGGCGCGATGGCGGCGCGTGGCCTATCAGCCCGCGTGGCTTCGTCTGCGGCGCTGACGATCTCAGTACTGATCGCCGTCCTGACAATGTGGTATTACCGGCTCTACGTGCACGCGCCGGTATCCGCAGGCTACGGCTTCTACATCGGCGCGGTCGTGACGTGCTTGGCGATCGTGCTGTCGGTGTGGGCCATGGTGGCGGCGTGGTCGGCAGTCGGGCGGCGGTCATGAGCGGCTTCGTCGAGCCGGTGACGCTGACAGGCGAGCATTGGGTGACCCTGGAACCCCTTACCCGTGAGCATGTTTCAGAGATCGCGGTGGCGTCGGCCGACGGCGACGTGGGCAGTCTCTGGTTCACGGGCGCGCCGTCTCCGCAGACCGCGTCGCAGTGGGTCGACATGCGGCTCGGTCTGCAGAAGCCCGACACCGGTCTGACCTTCGTCGTGCGCCGCCTCGACGGCACCCTGATCGGCTCGTCGAGCTACCTGAACGTCGACGCGCCGAACCGCCGACTCGAGATCGGCAACACCTGGTACGGCGCCTCTGCCCGACGCAGCGGCGTCAACACGGAGACCAAGCTACTGATGCTGGGCCACGCGTTCGATGTGTTGGATTGTGTGGCAGTCGAATTCCGCACGCACTTCTTCAACTTCGCCAGCCGCACGGCGATCGAGCGGCTCGGCGCGAAGCTCGACGGGATACTGCGCAGCCACCAACTCGTGCCCGACGGGACGCGCCGCGACACCGTGGTGTACTCGATCCTGGACCACGAATGGCCCACCGTCCGTACGCATCTGCAGTTCCGGTTGGACCGCCCCGGCTAGCGATCGTCACACGTGACGGGCGGCCTCCTGAACGAGCTGGATCCGCGAATCCAGGCCCAGTTTGGCGTAGACATGCGTGAGGTGTGTCTGCACGGTGCGCGGTGAGATGAACATCCTTTCGGCGATGTCCTTGTTGCCGAGCCCTTCTGAAACGAGACCGACGACCTCGTGTTCGGTTGGGGTCAGTGATTCCCAGCCGCTGGCCGGCCGCTTGCGCTCACCGCGCCCGCGCTGGACGTAGGCGATGGCCTCCTCGGTCGACATAGCAGCACCCTCCGCCCATGCGGCGTCGAAGTCGGCATCGCCCAGCGCTTCCCGGGTAGCGGTGACTGCGGCCTCGTAGCCCATCGAATACACCGGGAAACGAACCCCGCCCATCGCGGCGCGGCTGGCCGCCGCAGCGCCGAAGAGTCGCACCGCATGACGGTGGTTGTGCTCGCTACAGGCTGCCCGCGCGAGGACCTCGAGTGCCTCGGGCACGCGCAGCTGCGAGCCTGTTTCGACGCCGAGCGCCAGGGCGGCGTGACCGTCCTGTTCGGCCTGGTCGTTTTCGCCCTGAGCCATCGCAACATGAGCGCGTGCGACGAATACGTGCATCTGGAAGCAGCCGAGCGTCACAGCGACGGTGTCATCCGCCCACCGGCGCGCGGCGGCCAGTTCGCCACACGCCAGTAGTGCCTCGGTCATCGGAATAATGCCTCTCACGTACAGCGATCGGTTGGGAACGGTGTGCGCCATCGCCAATTCGCATGCGGCCTTGGCGTCGTCGGCATCCCCGGCAGCAAGCGCTGCATAAGCCGATAACGCGTAAACCGTGTCCTCGTGAAAGCCGCCCATTCCCAACGACGTTTCGTGCGCCTCCTTCACCTTCGCGCGAGCTGCCGCCACCTTTCCCTGGTGAGCGAGTGAGAAGCTCTCGACGACGAGCCCGAACTCGGTGAGCATGCGCTCGCCGGTAGCGCGCGCCTCCTCGGTCACGGCCCGCGTCATGGCGTCGGCGCCGTCGGCAAGGCCGCGCTCCCACACCAGCGCGGTTGCGAGCCACACCCGGCAGTGCCGCGACATGAACGAATCACCGACAGCCTCAGCGACATCGCGCCCTTCTTCGGCCGCGAGCTGGGATGCGATCGGCTGGCCTGCGACATGTGTTGCGACGGCCAGGTAGCTGAGGATGCGCGCACAGCTTCGACCGATCACCCGACGCCCGCACGAGCTCGATTGCCTCGGTCAAGTACGTCGTCGCCACGTCGGGGGTGTAGTACGCCGCCGCACCGCAGGCGGCCAGGCATGCAGCGGTCAGCGCGGGGTCGCCCAGTTCACGTGCGCAGGCCAAAGCCTGCTCTGCGCGGTCCAGACTCGCCGGAGTGCCGGTCCACGCCGCCAAGACGGTCTTGTCGGCAACCGCACGAGCCCACACGGCGGGTACGACGTCGGCATCTCGATAGCGCTTGTCGTCGAAGACGAGATCGAAAGCGGCCATCCCTTCACCCATCCGGCCGCGCGTCTCCCAAAGCCGTTGCAGTGCCGACACCAACCTCAGCGCAGGCTCGAACTCCGCGCAGTCGATGCTCCACGCATGCGTCGCGAGCAGGTTGCCGGTTTCCCGTTCAGCCCAACCGACTAGCTCCTCGCCTTCGAGTTCGACGGCGGATGCGACGTAGTGGTCACGGTGGCGATTGCGCATCTCGCTGGCTTCGCCTGACTCGGCGAGCTTTTCCAGCGCGTACTGGCGGACGGTTTCGAGCAGGCGATAGCGCATGGCGCCCGACTCTTCGTCGGCGACGACCAGCGATTTGTCGACGAGCAGGCTGAGCTGGTCGAGAATCTGGAACTGCTCCGCCTCACTCGTTGCGGCCACCGCGCGCGCCCCGTCGAAGTCGAATCCGTCCATGAACACACCGAGTCTGCGAAACAGGACTTGCTCGGCTTCGGTCAACAGCGCGTGAGACCAGTCGACCGAGGCCCGCAACGTCTGCTGGCGTCGCATGGTGTTCCTGGCGCCACCCGTCAGAAGACGGAATCTGTCGTGAAGGCTGTCGGCGATCTGCCGCAACGACAGCGCGCGGCACGCGTGCGGCAGCCAGTTCGATCGCAAGGGGCATTCCGTCGAGTCGCTGGCAGATATCAGCCACCAGATCGATGTCGTCGCCGGTGGCGTGGAAAGTGGGCCGTGCGCGCAGGGCTCTGTCGGTGAACAGCGCGACGGCCTCGTCGTGCAGCGAAAGCGAGGGGACGCGCCACGTGACCTCACCTGACACTGAAATCGGTTCTCGACTGGTGGCCAGGATCGTCAACCGCGGGCAGCCGTTCAACAGGCGAGTGATCACATCACCGCACGTGTCCAGCAGATGCTCGCAATTGTCCAGCAGCAGAAGCATTTGCCGGTCGCCGATGAACCGCTGCACCGTTTCCAGCGGCGTCCTGCCAGCCTGGTCTGGCAGCCCTAGAGTCCTGGCGATGGTCAACGAGACGACGAGGGGATCGGCGATCGCCGCGAGGTCGACCCACCACACGCCGTCTGGGAATTCATCGGAAACCTGAGCTGCCACCTCGACGGAAAGCCGTGTCTTACCCGCGCCGCCTGCCCCGGAAAGGGTCATCAGCCGGTTGTCGAGCAGAAGTCGGCGTACTTCGTCGATCTGCCCGAGCCGCCCGACGAAGGTCGTCAATTGCGCCGGAAGATTGTTGGAGCGGACGGTTTTGGCGGTTCGCAGCGGTGGGAACTCGTTGCGGATGTCGGGGTGGCAAAGTTGCACGACTCGTTCGGGCCGGGGCATGTCACGAACGGGGTGGGTGCCGAGTTCGGCCAGCCACGCATCATCTGGCAGCCGATCACACACTAAATCTGTTGTGGTGCCGGAGAATACTGTTTGACCCCCGTGCGCCAAATCGCGAATGCGTGCGGTGCGGTTGATCGTGGGCCCGATGTAGTTGGACTCATCTCGCAGTTGGACTTCGCCGGTGTGAAGGCCGATGCGCAGCTTGATCGGCGCCAGCGGCGCACGCTGCAGCTCCAGTGCGCACGCCACAGCGTCGCTGGCGCGGCCGAAGGCGATGACGAAGCTGTCGCCCTCACCCTGTTCGATTGGCCGTACTCCGCGATGGACCGGCACCGTTTCGGCTAGGACGTGGTCGAGGTTCGCGAAGGCGGCGGTCATCTCCTCGGGCTGGGTTTCCCACAAGCGTGTCGAACCCTCGACGTCTGCCAGCAGCAGCGTCACGGTTCCCGTCGGTACCAGGTCGTTCACGCCCAGATCGCTCCAGTTCAGCACGGCTGCGTCAAGTTCGCTCATGCTAGCCAGCTTGGAGCGAGCGCAGGCCGCAAACGTCAGCACAGACGCGTAGATCTGTGTTGAGACTGCGCGTAGATGTGCGCGAGACTGCGGGCAGATCGCGGAATCCGCCCGAATTGCGATCTGTCCGCAGCCTCGAAGTCGTGCTTACTCGGCGTCGACTGTGGTCGGAATGCTCTTCTGGCCTGCGCTATGTTCAATCTCGATTTTGCGAGGCTTCGCACGCTCGGCCAACGGGATCGTCACCGTCAGAACGCCGTTCTCGTAGGTAGCCGAGATCGCGCTCGTGTCGATGCCTTCACCCAGTGACAGCTGGCGTCGGTAGCTGCCGAAGAAGCGTTCGTTGGTCAGCCATTGGACGGATTCGTCGCTGCGAGCGGTGCGATGCGCCGAGATCGTCAAGGTGCCGTTGTCGACGTCCACGTCGACCGAGCCCGGATCGACGCCGGGTAGATCGGCGGTCAACACGTAGTGGTCGTCGAGCTTGCACAGGTCCATCGGCATGAACCGGGGAGTGCGATTCGATCCGGTCTGGCTGGTCAGCAAGCCCCGGGTCACGGCGTCAAGGTCACTGAACGGATCAAAACGAAGCACAGCAATTCACCTCCTATGTCGACTCAGAGCCCGCCACCCTGGCGGGCGACCAAATCACTGTGCGCCAGCGATATTAGCACTCTCGGTGTGAGAGTGCTAGATCGTGGTGACCTCATTTCCGCGTAGTGGTCGGCTGCATTGGTCGCAGGCCATGACCGCCGAAAAGTGCTGGCCACAGGCCGTGTGCGTGACTATCACCGCCGGGCCCTCTGGCTCGCGGAACCACCGCTGGGCCCACTGCAGCGCGAAGATCAGCACCGGAAAAAGGGCGCGGCCCTTCTCGGTGAGCCGGTAACGGTTGTCCGTGCCGACCAACACCCCGTTCGCCACGAAGATCCCCATGCGGTCCGCGATCGATCCAGGCGGGGCGTTGAGCTGCGTCTGAAAGTCGGTGAACCGGCTGACCCCGACGAACGCGGCGACCAGGATCGCGAACGACCACCGGTTTCCGAGCACGGTCATCGTCTGCGGGAAAAGGCCGGCCTGTCTCGTCGCGGACCGTCGTCGCGTGACGGCGGCCGGTATCGACCGCGACCATGAGCCACTCGGGCCCCACTGCGCGACAACGTCTTTCTCGCTCACGGCCTCACGGCAGGAACCGCAGCTGACAACCGGTGCAAAGTTCTCGCCACAGACGGTGTGCCGCATGACGGGCAGCGCGTCCCGATGGTCGGGGACCCAGACGCGCTCCCAGTGCCAGATCGACACCAGCATCGGCCACAACGAGCGGCTGCGCGCCGTGGTCAGGTACTCAGAACGCGGCGGGTTGGTCTGGTAGATGCGGGGTTTCACCAACTCGTTCTCGGCAAGCGATCGGAGCCGGCTCGACAGCACCGAGTGCGATATCGGCAGGCGGGACGCGAAATCGCCGTACCGGGTGGCGCCCATGAGCGCCTGCTGCACCACCAGCAGCGTCCACTCGTCGCCGAGCAGCCCGAGCATCCGGGCAACCGCGTTCGGCCCGGACGGCGCCACCTACAGCCCGATCGCGGCGGGCGCGTCGTCGGCCTCGTGCCAGCGACGCAGCGACGACCCGTCGGCCCACGTGGAGTGGGTTCCACTCGAGATCCGTTCCGGCAACCGCAGTTTGCACACCGGGCCGTCGGCCACCCGCGCCGCGTCGAACACTAGGCAGTAGGACGCGTCGTCGTTCATGTCGGTGGTCAGGGTGACCAGATAGCCGTCGTCCTCACCATCGCTGCCGACGCGCGGCGCCAGCGCGGTCTCGCTCCCGTACACACCGTCGTCGAAGGCGTAGCGTTCCTCCGCCCCCGTCTTCACGTCGTGTTTGACGAGCCCGTCGAACAAGAACCAGCCGGGCTTCCCCGTCGCCGCATAGGTGTAGCGGTAGTCGAGACCGCCGTATGCGGAGTTGATCATGCCGAACTCGGTGATGCTGTCGGTCAGCTGCTCCTCGGTGGTGGCTCCGGTGACCAGGTTGAACCGCCAGCGACGCAGCCGAGTCTGCAGCCGGTCGAGGGCGAGGAACCGGAATGCCTTGTCCCACTTCGAGCCCGTCAAGCTGTCGACGGGTGCAGGATCGCCCTCGTAGAAGCCGTCGAGCACGATCTCGTCGCCGTCCTCGTAGGCGTTGGTGAAGTGCAGCACGAACGTCGGGTCGGCCTCGAACCACGTGATGTCGTCCGGCCCGCCGCGGCGCGGGATGACCGCGAACCGCGACGGCATGTCCGGATGGAAACCGGGGAGGTGGATGTTCGCCTCCAGCAGCTTGGGATCCCAGAACAACGGAAAGTCGTTGAGGATCGCGTAATTGGGCGTGAAGGCCATATCGTGCGGCAGCCGAGGACCCGGGAGCGGGATATCGGTGAGGTGCACCAGATCGTTGTCAGCGTCGACCACGCCGTAGCGCATGTACGGGGCCTGCTTGCTGTAGCTGAAGAACAACAACTCGCCGGTGGCGTCGTCGACCTTCGGATGCGCCGAGACACCCCACTCGAACGGGAAGCTTCCGTTGAAATCCTCTTTACCGGTGGTCTCGGCCGTGAACGGGTTGACGCGGTAGAGATCCCCGCACTGATAGAAACTGGTCAGTGCGGTGCCGCGGTGCACGGTGACGTCGGTGCTCGACGCGTCCTTCATCAACGTGCGGGCGCTCCAGCCGTAGTCGCGCTTGGCGACTTGTACGGGCTCGGCCAGACCGGGCCACAGCGCGCCACCGGCTTCGTCTTCGGCTGCCAGCCCATCGGTGCGGACGAACCTGTTGCGGTAGAACGCTTTTCCGTCTCGGAAACCGACGACGTGGATCATGCCGTCGCCATCGAACGGATGGTAGAACTTCAGCGACGGATGCAGCGGGTTCTCGGTGTTGCGTAGATATACGCCGTCGAGGTCGCGCGGGATCTCGCCTTCAACAGCGATCAGATCATCGGCATCCCACTCAGTGGTCTGTGGACGCCACGGACCAGTCCGGTACGGGTGATCGTCGTCCTCGGGCAGTGTCGACAAAAACTTGCCGACAACTTCTACATCCATCAGAACTCCTTCGCGGACCCGACGACGAAACTCACCGTGGTCGCGGTGCTGCCGCCGAAATTCAACGTGCCGAACGTCTTTGCGCCGTCGACCTGATATTCGCCGGCGGTGTCACTGACCTGCTTGGCGGCGTCCAGGAGCATCCGCACACCCGACGCGCCGACGGGGTGTCCGCCGCCGATGAGGCCGCCGCTGGGGTTGATCGGCAGCGCTCCGCCGATCTCGATCTCGCCGTTCTCGATGGCCTTCCACGACTCGCCGGGACCGGTGAGCCCGATGTGGTCGATGGCGAGGTATTCGCTTGGCGTGAAGCAGTCGTGCACCTCGAAGCCGTCGACGTCGTCGAGGGTCACGTTGGCGCGGCCGAACGCGTCGAGCACGGCACCGCGCACGTGCGGCAGGACGTAAGGCCCGTCTGCGGAACGGTCGAGCTTCTGCTGCAGGCCGAGGCCGACGGTGCGATGGCCCCAGCCGTCGATCCGCCCGATGGGGCGGACACCGGGATGATGGCGCAGGTAGTCGTCGGTGACCAGGACGACGCCCGCGGCGCCGTCGGTCATCTGGCTGCAGTCGAAACGACGCAGCCTGCCTTCGATGACGGGGTTGACCTCGTCGTCGACGGTCGCGTCGCCGTCGCGCCCGGCACGCAGGTCGGGAACCGTCCAATCGCGCGTTTGCGCATTGGGGTTCGCCTTGGCGTTGGCGAAATTCAGCGCGGCGATCGCGCGCAGGTGCGTCTCGTCCAGGCCGTACCGCTGGTCATATTCGTCGGCGACCCGGGCGAACATGCTCGGCCACATGAACGTGGCGTCGGTGCCCTCGTGCCCGATCCACGCCGCAGCGCCCAGGTGTCCGGCGGCGGCGTCGCCCGGCACCGTCTTCTCCAGCTCGATGCCGACCACCAACGCGGTCTCGTAGGCACCGGACCGGAGATCGGCGATCGCAGCCAGCGTCGCAACGCTGCCGGAGGCGCACGCCGCCTCGTGGCGCGAAGACGGTGTGTCCCATAGCCCTTCGTGCACGGTGGCGGGCATCGCACCGAGGTGGGCCTGCCGGGCGAACAGCTCTCCGAACGCGTTGGCGACGTGCACGACGCCGATAGCGCCTGCGTCCACCCCCGCAGCGGTGAGGGTGGCGTCGACCACCTCGCGAGTCAGGTCGGCGAAATCGAGGCGCTCGCGGGACAAGTTGCGGCTGAAGTCGCTCTGGTAGCCGCCGAGAATCCAGACGTTGGTGGAGCTGCCCATAGTCGGACGATACTACAACTAACAGAGTGACTCGACGGAGACAGGGCGGCCCCGCCGGCTCGTAGTCTGAACCGGCGGGACCTTGGCAGGCGCGGTGGTCGACCGCCGCACCCACCTGACCCGCAGCATTGCCAGGGCCAGCCAAAGACAAACGTTGATCAGGCACTTCATGCGCGTCCGAGCACCCCGCGTGTGTGTCGACGCCGGAATGGGAACACACCGGTCATGACGGAATCGCCGAACTACGATCTGGCAGCGCGGATGGCCGAGTTGGCTCGGACCGCAGCGGCGCCGCGCACCGTGAATGAGGTGCTCGGAGATGTCACGGCGACCGCTCAGGAACTGATCACCGGGGTCGATACCGCCGGTGTGCTGATGATCGGCAAGGGCGGCAAGTGGGACTCGTACGGGGGCACATCCGACCTGCCGCACGTGCTGGACGAACTGCAAATGACGTACGGCGAAGGGCCGTGCGTCGAGGCGGCGCTCGACGAGGTGATCGTGCGCACCGACGACTTCCGCACCGAAGAACGATGGCCGAAGTACTCGCCAGAGGTGGTTCGGCTCGGCGTTTTGAGCGGGCTGTCGTTCAAGCTGTACACCGCCAACCGAACCGCGGGTGCGCTCAACCTGTTCGCGTTCAAGCCGCACGCGTTCGACGGGGAAGCCGAGACGATCGGCATTGTGCTGGCCGCCCACGCCGCCGCGGCGATCCTGGCCAGCCGTGAAGGCGAGGAGCTGCAGTCCGCGCTGTCCACCCGTGATCGCATCGGTCAGGCCAAGGGCATCATCATGGAGCGGTACGGCGTCGATGACCTGCGCGCGTTCGAGATGCTGCGCAAGCTCTCGCAGGACAGCAACACCAAGCTCGTGGACGTCGCCATGCGGGTCATCGAGACGCGTGGCGACGGGAGCAAGTGACCGGCGCCCCGCTATGACTCCCCGGCGCGGGGAACGACGACGACAGGTACCGGGGTGTGCCGGATGATCTTGGCCGCGCGAGAGCCGAGGAACACCCGTGCGATCGGCCCCGACTCACTCGACCCGATGACGAGCAGGTCGCCGTCATCCCACTCGACATCGTGAAGTGCTGTCTCCCAGTCGCCGCCGTGGCCGATGACGACGTCGCGCTCACCCGACTGTTTCGAGTCGCCCAGCACCCGGCGCGCCGACTCCTGGATGCTTGTACTCCACTCGGCGACCACATCCGCCGCCTCGCTTCGGAACATGGCCGTCACGGGAGGGGCGTGCTGAACGGCGAAGGACGCCAAACGCATTTTCGCACCGATCTTGCCGGCCAGATCCGCAGCGGCCCGTAACAGCGAATCGCACTGTTCGGTACCGGTGTAGGCGACCGTGACGCGGGTGACCGTGGCGGTATTACCCGCCCGAAAGCCGCGGGGCGCCATGGCGATCGGGATCGGTGAGCTGTGCAATAGCCGGTCGGCGACACTGCTCAACGCGATGTGGCCGAACAATCCTGCCGCGGATGAGCCGACGGCGATCATGCCGGCCTTGTGCTGCTCGGCCGTCTCCAGCAAGCCGGTGGGGGTCGAGCGGGCCTTCACCGTCGAGAACGTCGCCGACACGTCGGCGGGCAGTTCGGAACGGGCCTGGGCCAGCGCACCGTCGGTCAACTCGTCGATCTGACTTTGGTAGGCGGCGTCCTCCCTGACCAGACCCGGCAGCCACGACTCGGGTGCGACGACGCATACCGCGAGATCCTCACCGCCGGAACGGGCCAGCAGCGCGGCGAGGTTCAGTACCGCCTTGCCCTTCCGGTTCGGCGGATAGCCGACGACGATCGTCACGGCTCGTCGCCCTCCCCGGCGAGGCCGACGTGTTCGTCGCGGCCGAGGTGAGAGTGGTGACGCGAGTAGAAGAAGTACCAGACGAACGCGACGGCGACCCAGATCAGAAACACGAAGATGGTGATCGGCCGCAGGCTCAAGATGATCCACAACGCGCCGGCTATCGACAGGATCGGGGTCAGCGGGAACAGCGGAACTTTGAAGCTGCGAGGCAGGTCGGGTGCCGTCCGTCGCAGCACCATCACCCCGATCGAGACGGCGATGAACGCCACCAGCGTGCCGATGCTCGTCATCTCGGCAAGGAAGTTGATCGGGATGAGACCGGCCATCAGGCCGATGACGACCGCGACGATGGCCGTGTTGTGGATCGGCGTCAGCGTGCGCGGGTTCACCCTGTGGAAGATCTCGGGGATCATGCCGTCACGCGACATCGCGAACAGAATTCTGGTCTGGCCGTAGATCGACACCAGGGTCACGCTGAAGATCGAGATGATCGCTCCGGCGGCGAGCACGGTGCCCGGCCACGACGCGCCGACGACGTTCTCGAGGATCTGCGCCAGCCCTGCCTCCTGGCCTTCGAACTGGTCGCTCGGTTGGGCCGCCACCCCGACGAGCGCCACCAGCACGTACAGCACTGTCACGGTTCCCAGCGCGATCATGATCGCCAGCGGAAGGTTGCGTCTCGGGTTCTTCGCTTCCTCGCCGGCTGCGGCGACGCTGTCCAGGCCGACGAAGCTGAAGAAGATGACGCCCGCCGCGGCCGAGATGCCTGCGAAGCCGAACGGGGCGAAGTTGGCCAGGTTGTCGGACTTCCAGCCCTGCACGCCGATGACGATGAACATGATCAGAACGCAGATCTTGATGACCACCATGACCGCGTTGGTCTTCGCCGACTCGCTGACGCCGCGGATCAGCAGCAGGGCGCACATGATGATCAGAATGACTGCGGGCAAATTGATGATGCCGCCCTGCTCGGGGGCATTCGACACCGCCTCGGGCAGTTGTATGCCGAAAACGTTGCCGATGAACTGGTTGACGTACTCCGACCACCCGACGGCGACGGCCGCTCCAGCCACGCCCCATTCGAGCAGCAGACAGGCACCGACCCCCATGGCCACGAACTCACCCAGTGTCGCGTAGGTGTAGGAGTACGACGACCCCGCGACCGGAACGGCGCTGGCGAGTTCCGCGTAACAGACGGCGGTCAGGCCGGCCACGGCGCCCGCGATCGCGAACGACCAGACGACCGCCGGTCCTGCCATCGGTACGGCCTGGCTGAGGATGAAGAAGATGCCGGTGCCGATCGTGCCGCCGATGCCGATCGCCGAAAGGCTCCACAACCCGATCGTGCGTTTGAGCTCGCTCGTTCCGGTGTCGGCGCCGGTTTCGGCGGCCATCTCGGCCACCGGTTTACGCCGCAATACCTGTTCACGAAGTGCTGCCATGGGCTCCTCCTCGGGTCATCATGATCATGACGCAGCAGCGCGATCGCCCGCGTCGAAATCGGCAAGGTGACCCCATGGCGAGCCGAGGACGTCTGGTCCCTGAGCGGGCACCACGTGGCCGACGGCGGCCTGATTGGTAAGCAGCCCAATCAATTTCGTGAACAATGACACTGAATGTCTTGCCCAGGTCGCGAGACCACGAGGGATCGGTTACGTTGCCCGTGTGAATTTGCCGGATCTCAATATTCGCGCGGCACAACGTGCCGACGTCGAGCAGGCGGCGTACTTCAGAACCGAGCTCGAAGCCCAGCGCAGCCTGTTGTTGGCGGACATCGGCAAGCGTCAGGCCGCTCATCAACCGCCCGGCTGATGCGGGTACATGGCCGGATATCGCTGAGCGGGCACTGAAGTGCAGTTGCGCCATATCGATTGGCTGATCGCCAGCTTAGACAGTCGGTTCGATCGACGCGACGAACGCGCTTAGCCGAACAGGTTGGCTAATTGCTTGTGTGATCCACGTTCCACAAACAGCGGCACGTAGTCGCGGATCGGGCGTCCGTCGAATCGCGCATGATTGTGATGAACCAGGGCGGTGTCACCAGGTACCGCGGGGTGCATTTGCTGCAGCCTATCGACCACGCGGGCGATAGCGATCAACTCGTCGGCCTCGATGGCACTTTTCTGAACCACGTCCAGATGCTCGCACTCAATTCACGACCTGGTCAAGACGAGACAATGCGATGGTTTGGAGTGGGGCCTTACGTCTAGTCGAACCTTTCGAGCCGTCGTCGTCACTGCCTGAGGAGCCCTTCGCGCCGACCGTGTCGGCGCGATGCTTGCCGACGTAAGAGCCCTTGGAGGCTTCTTTGATGGCCTTGATCGCGTTCGAGACGGGGTTGTTGTCGGTGGCCTTCGCGGCGTGGCGGCCACGCGTCGTCGAACCGGCTAAGGAGTCCTTGGCGCCCTCGTCACCCGCAGTCTTGCTCGCCACGACGTTGACGTCCGTGTTCTTGAGTGCAGGCGTGTTGCTCTGCTGTTTTGCGGGGAGGAGCGAGCTCGCGGCGGAACCGCCGGCAAGCTTCTGAATGGCCGCGAGGTCGGTGGCGATGATCTTGCCCGGCGTCGCCGCCAGGTTGGTGAGCGCCGTCTGCTCGGTGGTCACCGCGGCAGTGATCGCTTTGTTCGCCGATTCTGGCGTCAAGGTGCCTGCGACGAGCTGGCTGTAGAGGAGGTTGGGCAGGGCCTGCAGGCTTCCTGCTCCGTTGCCGCCGTTCCCTGCGCTGCCTCCTGCCGCGCCCGCGAGCGCATTGAGAGCGGTGATGCCGTTCTGCAGCGGCAGGCTCGCAACGTTGATGGCATCGACCAGGCTGCCGCCGGTATCGGCCTGCGTGATTGCAGCCGACTTCAGCTGCGGCTGAACCGAGTTCGTATTGGTCGTGAACATCGACGAGGTGGAACCGCCGAAGAGTGCGCTGAGGACCTCGATGTCGTGGGCGATGATCTCGCCCGGTGTTGCCCCGAGATTCTCGAGTGCATCCTGCTCGATTCCCAGAGCGGCGCTGATCGCTTTGTTCGCCGATTCTGGGGTCAAGGTGCCTGCGACGAGCTGGCTGTAGAGGAGGTTGGGCAGGGCCTGCAGGCTGCCGGCTCCGTTGCCGCCGTTTCCTGCGCTGCCGCCTGCCACGCCCGCGAGCCTGCTGAGCACCGTGACGAGGTTCTGCAGGGGCAAGCTCAGGGCGTTGGCGATATTCACCAACGAGGGGTCGACGCCGACATCCGCTGCGGTGACATCAGACGTGACTGCGGCGGTCTTGAAGGTCGTGCCCCCCAAGGCTCCGCCCAGCGAGCCGAAGCCCGAGCCGAGGCCCAAGTCGGCGAGGAGCGTGTTGATGGCCTCGATGTCCGTCGCGATGATCTCGCCCGGTGTTGCCGCCAGGTTGTCGAGTGCATCCTGCTCGATTCCCAGGGCATTGCCGATCGCCGTGTTGGCCGATTCTGGGGTCAAGGTGCCTGCGACAAGCTGGCTGTAGAGGAGGTTGGGCAGGGCCTGCAGGCTGCCTGCTCCGTTGCCGCCGTTTCCTGCGCTGCCGCCTGCCACGCCCGCGAGCCTGCTGAGCACCGTGATGAGGTTGCGCAGCGGCAGTCCCGCGACGTTCACGCCGTCAACCAGCACGTCCGACGCGGCGGTCAGTTCGAAGGGGCGCACGACCGGGCTCTTCGTCTCAGCGGTGGCCGCGGCCATGGCGGGAACGGGAGTGATCGACGCCGAAGCCGCTACGCACAGCGTGCAAACTCCGGCGACCAACGACGCGGACTGGCGAACCTTCACGGCGACTCCCGATCCTGATGAAACACAGTGGTTTTGACAGGCGGACAGTAACTGCGGCGTCGCCGAATCGCCATCGACGGAATACGAAGCGATGCGCCTGAACAGGAAGAACCGGATGCTCCCAGCGAATGTATGCAGAACTTTCAATTGCGGTCTGTCTGGCGTTCGTCTGCGCGCTCGTTGCTGGTAAAACCCAGAACGGTCTGCGCGGTTCTCTTGGCGTCGGTTCAGGAATCTGAGTCCAGACCGGCAAGGGCCGCGCGGGCGGCTTCCAGTTCGGCTTCAAGGGCGGCGACTTTGGCGGCCTGCTGGGAGCGCGCTTCATCGATGACCTCGTCGATCGGGGTGGAAAGGTCTTCGTGCAGTTCCCTGGCCGCGCGGGAGACGGCGGCGGCGGCGACCGCGAGGTTGCGTGCCAGGTAGGTGGTGCCCCGCTTGAGGTCGGCGCGCCATTCGCCGTCGGCGGTACCGGTGACGGTGAGGGTCAGCTCGAGAGTCTTGGTCTTCTTGCCAGAAGCCTTCTTGGCGGGACTCTTTTCAGCAGTGGAAACTGAGACGTCGGGAGTGTCGACATCGGCGCGCGGGGCCTCAGCCGGCAGGGTGTCTACAGTCATCGTTACGGCGATCTCCTTCTTGATGCGGCCCGCTGAGCGGGGTGGCGGTACACGGCCATTAGAACACACGTTCGAAATTCCGATCCCGACTGTGGCTTGGCCGCCCCGCGGCGGCGTTTAGCGGCCGGTAAAAGATGACGGGCATATGACGCCGACGAAAATAAACCTTGACCTGGTTATCCGTCAGGAGTAGAACAAAATTGCTCCGTAGGCCATCTGACGTTGAGAAGGGTTGCCGAGCAAACAAAACGGCACACGATATTCCACACAAGGGGTATTGCTATGCAACGTCATCCGGAACTCGAAGAGCAGTACGCCGTTGTGCACTCCATCAACGGCAACGGCAACGGCAACGGCAAGGCACGAACCCGGCAGGATCGACAAGCGGTCGACGGGAAGTCGACTGAGGCCGACGGTGTCGACATCGACGGCGCGGTGTTGGAGCGAAACCTCCAGGACGAGGTGACGGCAGCCGTCGCCATGATCACCGATCACCGGGCAGACATCGAACAGGCCAAAGGCATGTTGATGCTCGTCCACGGAATGGCCGACCCTCAGGCTGCCTTCGAGCTGCTTCGGTGGAGGTCCCAAGAGACCAATACGAAGCTGAGAGTTC
This sequence comes from uncultured Actinomycetota bacterium, assembly GCA_963758825.1. Taxonomy (GTDB): domain Bacteria; phylum Actinomycetota; class Actinomycetes; order Mycobacteriales; family Mycobacteriaceae; genus Mycobacterium. The sequence goes on from CAVWWV010000007.1 coordinate 57,036, forward strand.
TTGCCCGACAGGTGGTTACCGACTTCGTTGGCGTCAGCGGTCGTGAAACGCTGCCAACTCAAACGACCTACGACAAGCTGTTCTTGACCGCGCATCTGCGCGTCGATCCTGATGCCGAGTCGGAGGAGGACACGGGATAGGCGTTTTCTTCAAAAAGTGCCCCCGGCGGGGTTGTGGATTGGACTTCGGCGCGCGGGAATCGGCGAGCGCCCGCGTTGCGCCGGATTGGCCACATGACAACACATTTGCGTGACGCCATCGCCGTCGTCGCTGCGCCAAGAAGAGGACAATGTTGTCATGATGATCATCCTCGAGGCAGTGGCCGCGGCAGCCGGTTTGTGTGCGCTCGGGCTGGCAGCAAGCGTTCGTGTCGTCCAACAGTTCGAACGTGGCGTGGTGTTTCGCTTCGGACGCGTGCAAGACGCCATCCGCGGTCCGGGGCTGACGCTGCTGGTTCCCTTCGTCGATCGCCTCGCCAAAGTAAATATGCAAATCGTCACGATGCCCGTGCCCGCACAGGACGGCATCACGCGAGACAACGTAACGGTGCGAGTCGATGCGGTCGTCTATTTCCAGGTGGCCAATCCGGTGCGCGCTTCCGTCGATGTCCAGGACTACACGTCAGCGATCGGCCAGGTCGCGCAGACATCGCTACGGTCGATCATCGGCAAAAGCGATCTGGACGACTTGCTGACCAACCGGGAGGGTCTCAACCAGGGCCTGGAATTGATGATCGACAGTCCAGCAGTCGGGTGGGGCGTCCAGATCGACCGCGTCGAGATCAAAGATGTCGTCCTGCCGGATTCAATGAAACGGTCGATGTCCCGCCAGGCTGAGGCAGAGCGTGAGCGACGGGCCCGAGTGATCACCGCCGACGGCGAGCTGCAAGCGTCGGAGAAACTGGCCCAAGCAGCAGCGGTGATGGCCGACCACCCCGCAGCGTTGCAACTCCGGCTGTTAGAAACCGTCGTTGAGGTCGCCGCGGAGAAGAACTCCACTCTGGTCCTGCCCTTCCCCGTCGAACTGCTTCGCTTCTTGGAACGAGCGACACCGCCAACGTCCGGCAGCGACAATGCCGTGGCGTCGCCGCCCGAACCTGGTGTAGACGAGACCAGCGACACGAAGGCGCTCGCGTCGCCCCCGATTGCCGACGACCCACGCACCCGAGGACTCGACACTCAGATTTCAGACGTGTCGGAACGATTGCCGAACACGAACTAGACGCCTCGGGTTTCGCGGCCACCGGTGGCGTCGCCCCGCCGTGCCTACCTCCTCGAGCAGCGCCGTGTTTAGCCCCCATCTCGGGTGAACGCCCAAATGCAGCCCCAAGCGGACCGACGGGGCTATCGGCCGCTTGTGTCCTTCGGGAGGTGTCGACGTAGGACAAGTACATGGTTCGAGGCCGCGTCCACATCGCTCGCGGACATGCTGGACCGCACCTAAACGATGAACAAACGATGGACGGCATCAGATGGCGTGACTAGGTACCGCCACTGGAGTGCCCCCGGCAGGATTCGAACCTGCGACACCGGCTTTAGGAGAGCCGTGCTCTATCCCCTGAGCTACGAGGGCGCGACGCAGGGAGCTTACCGTGCACCCAGGTTTCCACTCGCTGCGCAGCGGAAACACTGCACCCATGAGCGCAACACGCAAAGCCAAGGCCGAGTTCGATCGCGTCGTCGGTCGGGCCAAAGAGGAGATCGGTGACGCGACCGGAAACGCCCGGCTGCGCAACGAGGGTCGGTCCGATCAGGCGCGGGCCCGGATGCGCAAGACGGGCCAACGGGTGAAGGACGCGCTGCGCGGGCGCAAGTACTAGGCCGCAGGCCGCGGCTTCTGCTCGAGCAGCGATCCCTGCTGCCCGCACAGCGCAACCAGCGCCACATGGCAGGGGCGCGTCGACCATTGCGGGTAGTCGCCGCGTATCCAATGCGCGAGAGCAGCAGGGCAGCACAACGCTGTGATGACCAGTTGTCGTGCGCGGGCTATCGGACCGGTGGTGCTCGCCATGAAGACGTGAAATTCCCGTCGTCCGCCGGTTTAAACGCCCGGCGACGATTCGGTCAGCGCAGTTCTTCGATCACCTTCGAGAACGCCTGCGCGTGCTTGTCCTGGACGATCAGATAGCTCACGCCGTATGTGTCGCGATATCCGCGGACGGTGTCGGCCATCTCGCTCGCGGAGCCCGACAGCACGGCGGCCGTCTGCGTCAACTCATCGTCGGAAAGGTCGGGCAGCGCTCGACGAATTATCGACAGGTCTGGCTTGCCCGACCCGTCTCTGGGTAGCGCGGTGATCGCAAGGTTGAGCTCGAGGTCGTCGAAGCGGTCGCCTGCGGCGTTGCGGACGAAGTCGACGCGCTCCGCCAGTGCATCCTGATCCTTGGTGATCCGTTGTCCTCCGGTCAGCCCGATGATGTTCGCCTGCCGTGCCGCCACCGTCAGCAGCCGGTCGCCGTTGCCCGCGATCAGGACCGGCACGTCGGGCAGGTGCTCGGCCATGTACTCCGTCACGTGTGCCAGGTAGTCGATTCGCTCGCGCGCGCTGGGATACCGCAGCTCGGCCGCCTCGAACTCGTGTTGCGCGTAGCCCGCGCCCAGCCCCAACTCGAACCGGCCGCCGGACAGGTCGCGCAGCGCAGCCACGTCGCGCGCCAACAGCGCAGGCTTGTAGAAGCACGCGTTGAGCACGAACGTGCCCATGCGCAGCGTCTTCGTCGCCGCGGCCGCCGCCATCAGCGTGGGAAATGGTGCCGGCGCGCCGATGTGGTCGGGGAGGTGCAGAACATCGAAGCCGAGGTCCTCCGCTCGGCGGGCCTCGTCCTGAACCGACGAGATTGACTTGGCGCCCCGCAGGCCGACGCCGAACCGGAAATCCTTGGCCACCCCATGATGTTAGGCACCCGAAGAAATTGTTTGCAGCGGGCATGTTTGACGGCGACCGGATCGGTCAATCCTGAGCCGCTAGACTTCGCGGCCCAGCGGAGCACACCGCTCAAGGAGCCATCGCGCGATCCGGCCCGTCGAGAGAATCCTCCGGCGGGCCGGATCAATACTTTGAGGCGGTCATGGCCAGCCACCCCACCTTCGGCGTCGAGGAAGAGTTTCTGCTCGTCGACCCCGACACCGGCGAGCCGGTCGCCCGCAACGCGACCGTCGCACGCCGCGCCAAGGAGCGAGGCGTCGACCTCCAGCTCGAGCTGACCAGCTGCCAGGTGGAGACCGCGACAGAAGTGGTCGACACCAGCGAGCAACTTCGCGACGAGCTGACCCGGCTGCGCCGCATCGCCGCCGATGCCGCCGAGGCCGACGGCGCGACGACTGCTCGCCGTCGCGCTGCCACCGACGGTCCCACACGAGTTTCCGATCACCGACAAGCCGCGCTACCGCAAGATCGCGGAGCGGTTCGGGATGATCGCCCACGAGCAGGGCATCTCCGGCTGCCACGTGCACGTCGCCGTCCCCGACCGCGAAGCCGCGATCCGGGTCGGTAATCGGTTGCGGCCATGGCTGCCGCTGCTGCTGGCGCTGACCGCGAATTCAGCGGTGTACCGCAACACGGACACCGGATACGCCAGCTGGCGCGGCATCCTCTGGCAGCGCTGGCCCAGCGCGGGACCGCCACCGGAGTTCGAGTCCGCAGCCGAGTACGACGCCGTCGTGCGAATGCTGCAGGAGACGGGCGCGATGCTGGACGACGGAATGGTCTATTGGGATGTCCGTCCGTCGGCGAACTTCCCGACGGTCGAGGTGCGCGTCGCCGATGTTCCCGCAACCGTTGCCGAGACTGTCCTGCTCGCGGCGTTGGTCAGGGGCGCCGTGATGACGGCGCTGGAGGCGGAGCAGCGCGGCGAGAGCCTCGCCCCACTGGCGCCGCATGCTCTTCGGGCCGCGTATTGGAAGTCGGCGCGCGAAGGGCTCGACGGTCACGCGGTCGACCTGACCGAAAGCCATGCCGCCGTACCTGCGCGGGAACTGCTGAACCGGCTGATCGATCACGTCCGGCCCGCGCTCGAGACGGTCGGCGACTACGACATGGTGTGCACCGAGCTGGCCCGTGTCGCCGAAGTCGGCAACGGCGCGATGCGCCAACGGCGGGCCTGGCAGCGCAGCCACGACATCGACGACGTGCTCGCCGAGGCGGCGGCAGCGACGCTGGAGTGACCGTCAGACCAGGGGCAGTTCGGCGAACGCGGGGCTGGTCGGCATCGCCGATCCGCCGCCGGGCTCGACGGTGAAAGCCAGCGCCTGCGAGTCGCCGAGATCCGGCAGCACGGCGGTGGTCGACGGCGCGACAGCCTTGGCGTCCATCGTCCCAGCCGACTGCGGACCTTTGTCGCCGACGAGCCACATCTGGTAGACGGTGCCGGACTTCGGCGGCGGGACGTTGTTCATCACCAGCACGGCCGCGTCCTTCTCGTGGGAGAACACCAGCGTGGCTTTTCCGCCGCCGGGAATGTCTCCCGACACCGTCCGCACATCGGGCGCGGCGAAGATCTGCTCGGCGGTCGACGTCGCGGGAGCCGGCCGCATCGCATACCCGACACCGAGGGCGGCGAGCCCGACGGCGAGCACCGCGGCCGCTGCCAAAACAGTTGTGCGCCAACGATTCGTGCGCTGTGGTCGGCAACTGGCGCACCGGGTCTTCGGCGACGGTCGCGAGCAGCCGGTCGCGCATCGTGGCGGGTGGCTCGACTGCCGTCGCGGCCGAGACGAAGGCCATCGTCTCGCGCACGGCGCGCACCTCTGCGGAGAACGCCTCCGCCACCTCGGGCGGGGCGTCGGCAAGCTGCCGCTCGACTTCGGCGCGTTCGGAATCGGTCATCGCATGCAGCGCGTACGGCGTCGCCAACGCGATCAGATCGGGAGTCATCGGATCAGTCATGCGAGCCCCAGACACTTGCGCAGTCCGCGGATGGCGTCGCGCATCCGCGACTTGATGGTCGCGAGATTGGCCGTCAGGTGCTCCGAGACCTGGACGTACGTCAGCCCGTCGTAGTAGGCCAACTGGATGCACTCCCGCTGCACATCGGTCAGCGAGCCGAGGCAGTCGGTGACCTGCTGGCGTTCGTCGCGCAGCACGACCGCATCGGCGACGTAGTCGGCGGGTACCTCGACGTTGGCCGCCCCGTATCGGGACTCGCGCTGGCCGGCCGCCTGCTCGGATCGCACCCGGTCCACCGCGCGCCGGTGCGCCACCGTGAGCAGCCAGGCCAGCGGCGAGCCCGCATTGGCGTCGTAGTTGGCCGCCGAGCGCCATACCTGCAGGTAGACGTCCTGAGTCGTCTCCTCGCTGTAGCCGGGATCGCGCAGCACGCGGCTAACCAGGCCGAACACCCGTGCCCGGGTCAGGTCATAGAAGGCGGCGAACGCGTCGACATCCCGCTGGGCCACCTGGTGCAGCAACGCGGAAAGGTCGGTGGTCACGAGCGGTAGCCTAGCTACCCCCGCCGTGATCGTCACGATATTCGCAATCTGGGCGATTTCGGAATGAAAAATGAAGTACGGGAACAGTATTCGCGGAATCCCGGACGGTCCATCATGTGCTTCTCCAGCAGCCGCGCGCCGGTGGCGTAGACGAGGAAATACGTCATCAGCACCGGTGAGAGCACTGTCAGCAGTGAAATCCAGCCTGCGATGGACGCCAGCCACAGCCCCCACCACACGCATGCGTCACCGAAGTAGTTCGGATGGCGTGTCCACGCCCACAGGCCGCGGTCCATTATCGTTCCCCGGTTGGCGGGATCCGCCTTGAACTGACGCAACTGGTGATCGCCCACCGCCTCGAAGAACACGCCGACTCCCCAAAGTGCCACGCCCGCAACGAAAACCGGCAACAGTACCGTCGGCGTCGGGCCGGCAACGGCTGAAACCTGCAGCGGCAGCGAGACGAACCACGTCGCGGCAGCCTGGATCAGAAAGATTTTCCGCAGCACCCGACCTGCGGAGAAGTCGCCGCGCATCATGGCGCCGTAGCGTGGATCTTCGCCCTTGCCCGCCGACTTCTTGACCATGTGCCAGGCCAGCCGCAGTCCCCAGACCGCGACCAGTACGAACAACAGAATCCGGCGGAAGGGGTCGCCGGAGCCCAACACTGCCGCAACGGCGCCGACGCCGACGAAACCGAGGCCCCACGTGACGTCGACCACGTTGTAGCGGCCGATGCTGCGGCCGACGACGAACGTGATGCCGTGCATGACTATCAGCACGGCGATCGAGCAGGCGGCGACGACGACGAAGTTCATCGGGAGGCTCCTGCCGGGGCGAACGTCCACTGGAAGACGTCGAGATAGCCCGACCGGAAGCCGGCTTCGGAGTAGGCCAGGTACAGCTCCCACATGCGTTGGAAGACGTCGTCGAACCCCAACGCCGACACCGCGTCCCACCGTTCGATGAACGTTTCGCGCCACAGCCGCAGCGTCTCGGCGTAATGCGCACCGATGGACGTCATCTCCACCGTGCGCAGCCGCGTCTGCGCTTCGGTGACACCGATGATCGCTTCGGCAGACGGCAGCAGGCCGCCCGGGAAGATGTACTTCTGGATCCAGGTATAGGTGTTGCGCGATGCCAGCATTCGGCTGTTGGGCATCGTGATGGCCTGGATTGCCACGCGTCCGCCCGGCGACACCAGCCGGTCGAGGGTTTGAAAGTACGTGGGCCAGAACCGGTATCCGACGGCCTCGATCATCTCCACCGAGACGACGGCGTCGTAGCAGCCGTCGATATCGCGGTAGTCGAGCAGTTCGATGTCCACGCGATCCGCAAGGCCCTCGGCGGCGACCCGTTGCCTGGCCAACTGCTGCTGCTCGGCCGACAGCGTCACCGACCGCACATGGGCGCCGCGCGACGCGGCACGGATGCACAACTCGCCCCAGCCCGTGCCGATCTCGAGTACCCGGGTGCCGGGCCCGACCTTGGCGGAATCGAGCAGTCGGTCGATCTTGTGCCGTTGGGCGGCGGCCAACTGCGACCGGGTGCTCGGCAAGGTGTCGAACAGAGCGCTGGAGTAGGTCAGCGTCTCATCGAGGAACTCTGCGAACAGCTCATTGGAGAGGTCGTAATGCTCCGAGATGTTCCGACGGGCCTGCTCGCGGTTGTTGAACTGTGAACGTGGTTGCCGGACAACGGCGATCGGGCGGAGTCGCTGCAGCGAGCGTGGAATCAGGTCGGCCATCGAGTTCGCGAATTCGGTGAGCACGCCTGCGAGGTCGTCGCTGCTCCATTCGCCTGCCATGTACGACTCGCCGAATCCGATCAGGCCGTAGCGACCGATGCGCCGCGCCAGTCTGTCGGGCTGGTGGATCACCATCGTGGGCAGGGTCGGGTCGGCGGCGCCGACCACCGTGCCGTCTGGGTAGACCATCCGCAATGGCAACCGGGCGGCGGCGTTGCGGAACAGCCGGTCCGCGATCGGCGCCGCAACGACGCTGAGCGCACCGGACGGCACTCGAGCCACATCCGGCCAGCGCTCGGCGCTGATGGGTGTGGCCGACAGCGGGCCGAGGTCGACGGTCACAGCTGTTCGACCCTTTCCTTCTCACGCTTCTCAACCGTCTGCGCGGCATCGGGCCGCGGTTCGATGGGAACGCGGCGCAGCCACAGGGTGATGCCCTGCACCCGTATGCCCAACGAACCCATCAGCGGGGCGACCGGCGCCGTCAACTGAAGTCGAAGTACCTGACGAACATTGGCGGGCCGCCTGGCGCCGCGCATCGTCGCGACGAATGCGGGCTGGTTCTCCCTGTGCAGCGAAATCGTCACGTTGAGTTCGGCGTCCGGCCGCGGCGCCCGCACCAGGTAGTAGCCATCCACGGCGTTGAACGGCGATACGTAGAGCTTCTTCATCACCATCGCGGGCACGCCGGCGTCCGGGGGCAGCAGATAGGCGTGCCTGCCGCCGTAGGTGTTGTGCACCTCCGCGATCACGTGGCGCAGCACACCGTCCGCGTCATGACACCAGAACAGGCTCAGCGGGTTGAACACATAGCCGAGGACCCGAGCCTGCAGAAGCGCGGTGACGGTGCCGCCGCGCAGGTCGATGCCGTGGTCGGCGAGGAAGTTGTCGACGCGTTGCCGCAGTGTGTCTTCGGGCGCGCCGTCGAGGTGGTCGGTGGCCTCGAATCGGGCGAACGGCCGGAGCCACCGCGGCAACTCCGGCAGCCGGTCGATGTCGACATACCAGCTGTAGCTTCGGTGTTCGAAGTAGTGGTGCACCGGAGCGCGGCGCAGATGCGTGATGCGGGTCCGGTAGATGGCAGGTGTCAGCACGGCACAACCTCCCGTCGCCGATCGCTGCTCGGCCATGTCGCGCCGAGGCGCTCGGCCGCCCGTAACCCGGACGCTGCGCCGTCCTCGTGGAATCCCCATCCGTGGTAGGCACCCGCGTAGACGATCTTGTCGTCGTTCAGCTCCGGTAGACGACGTTGCGCGGCAACGGATTCCGGCGTGTAGAGCGGATGGTCGTAGGTCATCTCGGCCAGCACGGTCGTGTAGTCGATGCGATCACGGCCGCCGAGGGTGACCAGGAACCGACGCGGACCCGCCAGCCGCATCAGCCTCGTCACGTCATAGGTGACGACGACGCCGTCGCGGTCGGGTGCCATCAGGTAGTTCCACGACGCCCGCGCCCGATGACGTCGCGGCAGCACGGATTCGTCGGTGTGCAGTTGGGCCTGGTTGGTGGTGTACGGGATGGCGCCGAGCACCATCCGTTCGGCGCTCGTCGGTTCGGCGAGCATCAGCAGAGCCTGATCCGGGTGGGTGGCGATGACCGCGGCGTCGAACAGTCGCGGCGGACCATTGCCGACGGTGACCTGCACACCCTGCGGCACCCGTCGCACCGAATGCGCCCGAAAGCCGGCGACGACCTCGTGCAGTCGCATCGCGATCGCCTCGACGTAGTTGGCCGACCCGCCGGTGACGGTGCGCCAGGTGGGCGAGCCGAACACCGAGAGCATTCCGTGGTGGTCGAGGAACACGAAGAGATAGCGGGCCGGATAGCGCATCGCGTCGGCCGGCCGTGACGACCAGACGGCGGCAACCAACGGCGTCATGAAGTGGTCGATGAAGTACTGCGAGAACCCGTGCCGGTCGAGAAACGAGGCGAGGGTTTCGTCGTCGTCGGCGGACTCGTCGCGGAGCAGCCTGGCTGCGGCCCGGTGGAACCGCCTGACCTCGGCCAGCATCATCAGATACCGGGGACGGGCCAACGTCGACCAGGAGGGAAACAACCCGCCGATGCCCCGTGCGCCCGCGTACTCCAGCCCGCTGCCGTCGTCGCGCACCGACATCGACATGTCGGCCTCCTGGGTGGCGATCCCGAGGTCGCCGAACAATCGGCACAGCGTCGGATAGGTACGGTCGTTGTGCACCAGGAATGCGGTGTCGATCCCGACCACGTTGCCGTCACCGCGGTCCAGGAATTGGGTGTGGGCGTGTCCACCGATTCGGCTGTCAGCCTCGAACAACGTGACCCGGTCGCGGGCCGACAGCAGATACGCCGCCGTCAGCCCTGCGACTCCGCTACCGATGACGGCGATGGAGCGCCCGCTTGGCTCATTTCGTTCCACATCTGGGTATTCGGAGCGACCCGGCTGCCGGATGGCGCTATATCGAAGCTGATTTCCAGCTGTGAGCTGCCGCCACCAGACCCTGGATCAGGGCGGATGTCGGCGGGGACAGTCCGTCGGCGTCGGCGGGCGCGCTCCGTGGGCTGATGCCCCGCAGCCGCGGCGTGAGTTCCAGCTGGGCGCCGCCGCCGCGGACGCAGTTGACCGGGTTGTCGGGATGCATGCCGCGCAGCTCGCGGGGGATCGCATCGAGGTCGGTGACGACGTGATAGCCGGGCACCGAGATATGCCGGGCCAGGTGTGCGGCGAGGGCGCGGTTGCGCCCGCCGGCGAGCAGCTGGGTACTGCGACCCAACCGGCCGTAGCCGTGCAGCGAGATCGCGACGTCGACGTGGTCGACGAACTCCGCGAGCCGCTCGGACTCCTGTGCCAGGTAGCGCGCCGACGGCAGGTGGTGTGGATAGTTCTCCGGATGGCGCAGCAGGTACACCGATGCACCCGCGGCCTCCGCGGCCCGCTCGGCGATGACGTCGGTCATCTGCTCCAGGCCGCCGCCATGGATGGCCATGAACCCGATCCGGGACCGAAGTGTGCTTTCCTCGAGCACTGCCGGGTCGGCGAGCAGCTCCGAAAGAGATTGTGGCGCTCCGGCTTTGGAGCTGTCCTTGGGTACCGGCCACTGCGACGGATCCCAGCGGCGGAGGAACTCGATCCAGCGGTGCGGCAGCCCGTGTTGATGCGCCCCGTCGATGATGCGCTCCAGGTAGCCCGGCCGCGGCGGTCCGGGATCGACGCGATGGTCGATGTACACCCACGCCTCGGCGGGCCCTTCATCGGTGTGCACGGTGAGCCGGTCGCGGCGGTACCGCACCGGCACACCTTCGGCGCTGTCGAGTGTGGCGAGGTCGTGGTCGTCGAGTTGCCACACCACGCCGTGCACCTGCGAACCGTCGAACGGCTCGACGGTCGCGACACCCCGCTCGTTGATCAGCCAGTCGTGGTCGGCCAGCGTCGCCGGACGGGGATCGGCGGCGTTGGGGCAACGCCGCGACATCTGGTTCACGCACAGGTTCGACCCGTACGCGAAGTAGCTGTGGACCATTCACACGAGCCTAACGTTCGCGCCGGCGCACCCGGCGTTCGCGAGATCAGCCGCGGACCGTCAGATAGATCAGGACGACGTTGAGCACGATGATCAGTCCGGCGACCGTCCAGCCGAGCGCGGTAGTGACCCGGTGGTTGATGTCATCGCCCATCACCGCGCGACTGCTGGTCAGCCGCACCAGCGGGACCAGCGCGAACGGTATCCCGAACGACAGCACCACCTGCGAGATGACCAGCGCGCGGCTCGGGTCGATGCCGATGGCCAGGATCGCCAGCGCGGGCACCAGGGTGACCAGCCGACGCACCAGAAGCGGGTAGGAGCGACGCAGCAGGCCCTGCATGATCATCGCCCCGGCGTACGCGCCCACCGACGTCGAGGCAAGACCCGAGGCGAGAAGTCCGACGGCGAAGAACAGTGCAACGGTTGGGCCGAGCGTGTCCCGCACGGCCGCATGCGCTCCCTCGATGGAGTCGGTGTTGTCCCGGCCCTGCAGGTTGGTGGCGGCGATGAGCACCATCGACAGGTTGACCGCCCCGGCCACCAGCATCGCCAGACCGACGTCGATACGGGTGACCCGAAGCAGCCATCTGCGCTGGGGACCCGGTTCGGGGTGGCCGTGCCGGTCGCGGGCCAGGCCGGAGTGCAGATAAACGGCGTGCGGCATCACCGTCGCGCCCAGCATCGCGGTGGCCAGCAGCACGCTTTCGGCTCCGTCGAAGCGCGGCACCAGTCCCTCGGCGGCGGCACCGAGCGGCGGCGGCTCGACGAAGACGCTGGTGAGGAATCCGATCGCGATGATCAGCAGCAGGCCGCTGATCACCCGTTCGAACGTCCGTTGGCCGCGACGGTTCTGCACAGCCAGAAGGAGCAGCGACACCGCGCCGGTGATGATGCCGCCGACCAGCAGCGGCAGGTCGAACAGCAGGTACAGCGCGATGGCGCCGCCGACGACCTCGGCGAGATCGGTTGCCATGGCGACCAGCTCGGCCTGCAGCCAGTAGCCGATCCGGGTCGAGGTGCGGCTGTGGTCGGCGACGGCTTCGGGCAGGGTGCGGCCGCTGACCAGGCCGAGTTTTGCCGATAGATACTGCACGAGTCCGGCCATGGCGTTGGCGAGGAAGATGACCCACACCAGAAGGAAGCCGAACTGCGCGCCTGCGCTGATGTTGGCGGCGACATTGCCGGGGTCGACGTAGGCGATGGCCGCCACGAATGCGGGGCCGAGCAGAAGCCAGCTCGGACGCATTCGTGTCTCGCTGTCGCGCAGCAACTCAACCCCACCTTCTATCCGGACTGGCGAATAGAAAAGTTAGGTTAACCGAAACAGTTGGGCGGCCGCTAGACCGGGGTCACCATCCCAGGCCCCAGCCGCCGAACGCGATGATCGGGAAGCCCCAGTAGCCGTAGTTGTTGTTGGCCGGGGGAGAAGTCACGATCTGGGCGTTGCCGTTGCTCTCACACTGTGTCGTGTTCGGCCCGGTGTTCGTGCATTCGGGCGCGGCAGTCGGCGACGGGCGCGACGGCGATGGTCGCGCAGGCACCCGTTGCCGCCAAAAGCGTTGCCAGATAACGAGATTTCGTTCGCATGATTGGCCTCCTCGATGGGCCAAGAAACAGATGTGGCTTAGCGGTGGCCGCCGCCACCGCCCATGCCGTGGTTGCCCCAAGCCCCGCCGCCCATGATCAGCGCGGGTCCGTAGAACTCGTCGTCCCACGGGTAGGCGTACGCGGGTACGTCGGGGGCAGTGGCATTGATTTGGACATTGCCCGGCGTCGCGCATTCCGTCGTCGCGGTGCCGACGCTTTCGTCGCCGCCAACGCTCGTGCATTGGGGCAAGGTCGAATCGGGATCGGCCGCTGCGACGGGCGCGGCGACGATCGCCGCCGCGGCGCAGGCCGCTGCAAGAACCGGAGTCACATAGCGCAGGGGCGTCCGCATAGGCAAGTCCTTAGATTCAGATCAGTCTTCGCTTGATCAGCCCGACTTATGGCCAGCGTACAGCCCTTTCCCAGTGATCAGAGGCAAGTCGAGCGTCGTTCTGATGCCGGGCGCAGCGGCCACGACGGCGGGGATGGCGTTGACGACTCTGGCGGCAGTGGCGACGAGGCCCGCGTGGTTGTGATCGCCGTTCGGGCTGCTCAGGCAGAGGTCGAGAGCATACGACGGTTCGCCGGTGATCTCGATGCGATACGACCCGCCCTCCTGCGCCGGCTGCGGCCAGTCCGGGCACAGGTCGTTGCGCAGCCTGGTGACGTGCTCGAGGACGACGGCGGCCTTGCCGTCGACCATGCCGCGAACCTCGAAACGCAGCGCCGCGGCGCTGCCCTTCTCGATGTGCCCCGACGCGATGTCGAAGTCCTCAGGCGCTGGTTCGCGAACGTAGGTCTCGCTCACCTCGTCGAGCGAGATGCCGAGGCCGGCCGCGAGTTGGCGCACCACCGACCCCCACGCGAGGCTGAGCACGCCGGGCTGCAGCAGCATCGGAATCTCGTCGAGCGGCTTGCCGAAGCCCATCACGCCGAACATCACGTCCGCGCTGTCATAGGTGTCGTAGTTGATGATCTCCATGCACCGGATCTCGTCGATGCTCTGGCATGTGCCCGCAAGGGCAAGGGGCACAAGGTCGTTGGCGAAGCCGGGGTCGATGCCGTTGACGAACAGGCTGGACTTGCCTGACTGCGCGGCGTCCTCGATCGGCTTGAGCAGCTCGTCGGGAATGACCTGCCACGGATACTGCAGGAACACCGCGCTGCTGCCGACGACGTTGACGCCTGCCGAGAGGATGCGGCGGTAGTCGTCGAGCGCATCGGGCAGCCGGTTGTCGGCCAGCGCGGTGTAGACGGCGCATTCGGGATCGGTCGCGAGGACGGCGTCGAGGTCATTGGTCGCCGTGATGCCCGTCGATCCGTCGAGCCCGGCGAGCTCTGCGGCGTCCTTGCCCGCCTTGGCCTCCGACGAGACCCAGACGCCTGTCAGCTCGAACCTGGAGTCGTTGATGAGGTGGACGAGCGCAGGCTTGCCGACGTTGCCGGTGCCGATCAGCGCGACGCGAATGGCCCGCGTCGGCTGAGCCGACGATTCAGTCATGGGTGTGTCCTCACAGATCGGGGATGGGCAGGTCGAGGTTGGGGAACGTGAGGCCGCCGTCGACCTCGAGTGTCTTGCCGGTCAGGAAGCTGCCCGCCGGTGAGGCGAGGTACACGGCGGCTGCGGCGATATCTTGCGGGTCACCGAGGCGCCGCATCGGCGTCGCCTTCTCCATCGGCTCGCGCAGCTCGTCGTTGGAGGCGACGACGTCGAGCGCGGAGGTCAGGATCGAACCAGGTGCGATCGCGTTGACCCTGATCCTCGGGCACAGGTCCAGCGCGCTCAGCCGCGTGTAGTGCGCGAGCGCGGCCTTCGCGGTGCCGTATGCGGCGAACCCACGTGCCGACAGCCGGCCCATCGTCGACGTGATGTTGATGATGCTGCCGCCGCCGGAGTGCTCCAGCATCAGCGGGACCGCCGCGGTGGTCAGTGCGTGCGCGGTCGCGACATTGAAGGTGAACGCGTCCTTCAGGTCCTTGGTGGACGTGGTCAGCAGAGTGTTCGGCATCGTGCCGCCGACGTTGTTCACGACGATGTCTAGTTTGCCGAACGCCTCGATTGCGGCGCCGGCGAGCTTGGCGGTGTCCTCGGGATGGGCAAGGTCCGCGGTGACGATGTGAGCACGCCGCCCGACGCCCTTGATCTGCTCGGCGACCTCTTCTAGCTGCGACTGCGTGCGCGACGCGATGACCACGTCCGCACCGGCTTCGGCGAATGCCAGGGCCATTGCGGCGCCCAGCCCGCGGCCGGCTCCGGTCACCACGGCGACTTGGTCGTCCAATCGGAATCTGTCGAGTATCACGTCTGCCTTTCTTCCTGCGCCGGGCGACACCGTAACAAGGCCGCGGGAACGGCATGCCGCATTTCTGAAACACGTTCTAGTTGATCTCAGCATGCCCGTCGCGAGTCCTGCGGCAGGGCTGTGAACCCGCCCGGGTCGCGACCATGGCGCAGAAGTCGAAGACCTTTACAGCTGTGAGGCGCAAATCACTCGACCGAGCAAAGTTATTTCGGTCACACCGCTGCGGAAAAGCCGCAGGTGAGAGCGAATTCAGTGCGGAATTAGTGTTAACGTTAAATATAGACGACGGAATCCGTGCCGTTCGCCCACTGGATAGGAGCAATTCGCGTGTCGCACCAAGCCACCACCGCATCCGCTACGAGGTGGACCAGGATGGTCCCCGCGCTCGGCATCTTCTTCGCGGTCGGGGCCACGACGATCGGCCTCGCTGCGCCTTCGGCTGCCGACACCGCGTCCTACCTGCAGAGCGTGCATCCGACGTACAACTACATGAGCGAGTCACAGCTGTTGTCCGCGGGACATCAGGCCTGCGCCTCGGCGCGCAGCGGCATGCCTGCGTCGGACAACACCATCAAGGTCAGCAAGGACATGGGCATCTCGACGTCCGCGGCCTACAACATCGTGGTCAACAGCATCAATCACCTCGGCTGCTGACGCCGCTGATCGCTACTTCTTGGCTGCGGACTTCTTGGCCGCCTTCTTGGCGGGTGCTTTCTTCGCTGCCTTGGTGGCCTTCTTCGCGGGCGCCTTCTTGGCTGCGGCCTTCTTGGCCGGTGCCTTCTTGGCTTGACCGTCGCCCGACGCGCCGTTGCCGCCCCGTCGCGCCTTCACGCTCGCCTCGAGTTTGGCCAGCAGATCCGAGACGTCTTCTGTCTCGTCGAGCTCCTTGGGCTCGGCCTCCTCGGTGGTAAAGGCTTCTCCGCCTTCGAGTTTGGCCTCCACAAGCTCCTTGAGCTGTTCCTGATAGGTGTCCTCGAACCGTTCGGGATGAAAGTCGTCGGTCATCGACTCCACCACCTGGCCGGCCATCTTCAGCTCTGCGGGCTTGATGTCGACTTCCTTGTCCAGCACCGGGAAGTCGGGGTCGCGGATCTCGTCGGGCCACAGCAGCGTGTGGATGACCATGACGTCGCGCTTGCTGAAATCCTTGACGCGCAGCGCCGCGAGCCGGGTCTTGTTGCGCAGCGCGAAGTGCACGATGGCCACCCGGTCGGTCTCCGCCAGCGTCTTGGCCAGCAGCACATAGGACTTCGACGATTTGCCGTCGGGCTCCAGGTAGTAGCTCTTGTCGTACATCAACGGGTCGAGGTCGGCTGCGGGAACGAACTCGACGACCTCGATCTCGCGGCTGCGTTCCTCCGGCAGGGTGGAGATGTCCTCGTCGGTGATGACCACCATCTGCCCGTCATCGGATTCGAAGGCTTTCGCAATGTCGCGGTACTCGACGACCTCGCCGCATATCTCGCACACCCGCTTGTAGCGGATGCGCCCGTTGTCCTTCGCATGGACCTGGTGAAACTTGATGTCGTGGTCTTCGGTCGCGCTGTACACCTTGACCGGGACGTTCACCAGTCCGAAGGAGATCGAGCCCTTCCAGATCGAACGCATAAGCCCAGTATGGCGTACGTGGCCGCCCGCGCTATGCCTGCAGCGGCGAAGTCCCCGCGGCCGCGGCGTCCCTGGTCGCCCGGTCCGGCAGGTCCGCGCCGGCGCGCGCGACCGTCAGCGCCGACGACAGCGCGGCGGTCTCGAGCACTCCGGTCAGCGCGTCGACGCTGATGCGGCGCAACTCGGCGCGTTGGTCGGCGCCCAGGAGGCCCACCGTCCACAACGCATCGATCAACCCCGTCATGAAGGCGTCGCCTGCGCCAACCGTGTCCACGACGTCGACCGGTCTCGCCTGCACCCGGGCGACGCCGGCCTCGCACACCGCGAACGCGCCGCTTTCACCCATCGTCACCGCGACGATCGCCGGACCCAGGCCCTGCCATGTCCTCGCCACCTGTTCGGGCGTGCGGTCGGGGTCGATCCACTGCATATCCTCGTCGCTGGCCTTGACGACATCGCATCTCTCGACGAGCCGGTCGATGCGGCTGCGCGCCTGCTCGTCATCGTCGATCAGCGCCGGTCGCACGTTCGGGTCGAAACTGATCGTGGCCGACAGATGGTAGGCGTCCAGCAGCGCCGCGGCGGCACGGCAACCGGGTTCGAGCACCGTCGCGATGGAGCCGGTGTGCGCCACCAACGGCGGGGCCACCTCCGGCGTGCCTGCCAGCTGCCAGTCGATGTCGAAGACGTACTGCGCTTTCCCGCTCTCGTCCAGCGTCGCCAGCGCGGTGGGGGTGCGATCGGCCGTCACGCTTCCCGAAACCAGCTGCGCGCCTGAGGACTTGACGTATTCGGCGATCCGCCGTCCGCGTTCGTCGTCGCCGATGTGGGTCAGGAAGTCGACGCCGCGGCCGAGCCGCGCGAGGCCGACGGCGACGTTGAGCGGGCTGCCGCCGACGTGTTCGCCGAGGATCGTGCCGTCGCGCTCGACGATGTCGATCAGGGCTTCTCCGATGACCAGCGCGCGCTGCTGTTGAGTGGACGTCATTGCGAATCCTTTCGCATCAGGGCCTCGAGCGTCGCCCGTTGCCCCGTCGCGGTGCAGCGAATCCAACGCCCACACATACGCCTCGACGAACCGGTCAGACGAGGCGAGATCCCCGAACACGTCGGTGTTTTCGATGAACGCCGTCGGGTTGTCCCGTTGCGCGCGGGCCAGCGGAACGAGGGTGTCGGCCAGCTGATCCTGGACGTCGATCGGCTCGCCGTTCTCGTCCTCGCCCTCGGCGTAGCGCGCCCAGCTGGCCACCGTCGCCGCCGACAGCCGAACGGGCCCGTCGGACTCGAGGTTCGCACGGATCACCGGAAGCAGCCATTTCGGGATGCGGTCCGACGAGCCGAAGCACAGCCGCACGATGGTGTCGCGCACGCCGGGGTTGGCGAAACGTTCGATCAGTGTCTGTTTGTAGTCGGGCAGGTCGATGCCGGGAACCGGCAGCAGCGTCGGCGTCGCTTCGGTGTCCATGTAGCGCATCAGGAATTCGGCGAACAGCGGGTCGCCCGCGGCATCGTGCACGAGCCGGTAGCCGCTGAGATAGGCGAAATAACAGAGGCTTTGGTGACTGGCGTTGAGCAGTCGCAGCTTCATCAGCTCGTAGGGCGTCACGTCGTCGACCAGCAGCACATCGACGTCCTCGAACGGCGGTCTGCCGTCGGAGAAGTCGTCCTCGAGCACCCATGAGGTGAATGGCTCGGCCACCACCGGCCACTGGTCCTCGACGCCGAACTCGTCCTTCAGGGTCTCGATCACGTCGGCGGTGGTGGCGGGCGTGATGCGGTCCACCATCGAGTTCGGGAACCGGGTGTTGGTGGCGATCCATTCGGCGAGGCCGGGATGGACTCGGTCGGCGAAGGCCGTGAACGCCTCCCGGGCGACCTCGCCGTTTCCCTCGATGTTGTCGCACGAGACGATGGTCGGCGACGGCAACCCGCGATCACGGCGTCGCGCCAGGGCCTCGACCACAAGGCCGAACACGCTGACGTCGTCGGGGTCGATGTGCTCGACGTTGTAGCCGCCCTCGGTGATCGTGAGCGAGACGATGCGCGTCGTCGGTGCGGCCAGCAACTCGATCACCGCCTCGGGGTCATCGGGGGCATAGCGGTAGTCGACGATGGACCCGATCACGCGCGCGTCGCGGGTGCCGTCGGGGTTCTCCAGCAACAGCGTGTACAGGCCGTCCTGCTCGTCGAGGACGTCGGCCATCTTGCGGTCGGCCGGCAGGACGCCGACCCCGCAGATGCCCCACTCTTGCGCGCTGCCCTTCTCGAGCAACCGGTCGACGTACATCGCCTGGTGTGCACGGTGGAAGCCGCCGACCCCGAAATGCACTATCCCGATTCCGATTTCATCGCGATCGTAGGACGGCTTGCTGATCGGTATCTGCGCCAGGGTCGAACTGCTCAGCTTCATGACACGGCCACCACCGTCTTGACGCTACCCGGCGTGCGGTCGGAGTCCAGCGCTTCTGCGGTCCTCTCGAGCGGGAATCGTCGCGGTGACCATGGAGTCCAAATCGACGCGGCCGGACTCGACGAGCGCGATCGCCTCCGGCCAGGTGTTGGCGTAGCGGAACACGCCGGTCAGCGTCAGCTCCCGGTTCTGGATCAACTGCGTCGGCAGCTCCATCGACTCGGCTCCCGAGCCGACCAGCACGGCTGTTCCGCCGGGCCGCAGCGCGTGGATGCCCGCGATCACGGCGGCGTGCGCGCCGGAGGCGTCGATGAACGCGTCGAAGCCGGAGCCAAGCGCGTCGGCCGCGGGATCGAGTGCGACGGTGGCGCCGTTGGTCCGTGCCTGCTGACGGCGGGATTCGTCGAGATCGCGACACGGCGATTTCGGACGCGCCGTAGGCGCGTGCGAGCTGGACCACCACGATGCCGATGGGTCCGGCACCGGCGACGAGCACCTTCGCCCCTTCGCCGACGCCTGCCTTGCGAAGCGCGGCGATGCCGACCGACAACGGTTCGCACAGCGCGGCGGCGTCATCGGAAACGGTGTCGGGTACCGGATGGGCGAACTCCGCGCCGATCGTCACGTAATCGCACAGGGCGCCGTCGATCGGCGGGGTGCCGAAGAAGCGCATGTGCGGGCACAGGTTGTAGTCGCCGCGGCGGGTCTCCGCAGCTGTCGGGGTCGGGCCGCTGGGGTTCGATCGACACCCGCTGACCGATGCGCGAGGGGTCGACCGATTCACCGACGCCGACAATCGTCCCCGCCGCTTCGTGGCCGAGCACCAAAGGGGCCTCGACGACGAAGCTGCCGATCCGGCCGTGGCGGTAATAGTGCGTGTCGGATCCACAGACCCCGACAGACGACACCCGAATCAACACATCACCCGGTGCCGGTGTCGGCACGGGACGCTGCTCCATCTCGATTCGACCTGGTTCGACGAGCACGGCGACCCGCATTCGGGCTTCGGGCGAAAGTGTTGTGTACGTCACAGTCACCATGCTAGCGTGATGAACATCTACTCGCACCCCTGAGCATATGCTCACCGCGCGTCAGGAAAGGCAAGGTCGAGGTCCGTGGTCGCATCGACGTCAAACGGCGAGGTCGCCGGGACGATCGACGGCTCGACCAAGGACCGTGGCGCCAGTCCCGAAGACCTGCGACTGGCGTTGCGCGCGGCGACGCTCTACTACCTCGACGGCCTCACCCAGGCCGAGATCGCGGCTCGGCTCGGGGTGTCCCGGCCAACCGCGGGCCGGCTGATCGCGCGGGCCAAGGCCAACGGGCTCGTCCGCATCGACGTCGTCGTCCCGCCGGACATGCGCGACGATCTGCACGCCGATGAGGAGCGCGAACTCGAGCAGCGCTTCGGTTTGACCGAAGCCGTGGTCGCCGGTCACGGCATCGATGTCGGGGCGCCGGGACGACCGGCGGCGTTCGCCAGCGTCGGGCGTGCGGCGGCGGCGCTCTTGATGCGCCGCCTGACACCCAACGACGTCCTCGGCTTCACCTGGGGCCCTGAGCAGGTCGCCGTCGCCACCGCGATGGCACCCGGCGTCGCGAGTTGCCGCGAGGTGGTTCAGCTGGACGGTGCCATGTCGAGTGCCGCGTACCAGACGGGTACCGAGTTCATCCTCGGCCGTTGCGCAGATGTGTTGCGGGCGAACACCATTCGCCTACCCGCGCCGCTGTACGCGGATCCGTCAACCGTGGCGTCGATGCGCAGCGATTCACTGATATCCCGCACTTTGGACGCGGGCCGACGTGCCGATGTGATGTTGTTCGGCGTCGGCGCCGTCTCCACCTCGACGACCCTGTTCGAAGGCAGCTTCCTCGACATCAGGATGCTCGACGAGCTCATCAAGCTCGGAGCGGTGGGCGAGATCGGCGGCCGGTTCTTCGACGGGCACGGCGCACCGGTCGAGACCGAACTGCAGCTGCGTGCGGTATCCGTTCCGCTCGAGGACATCAAGGCCTGCCAGAAGACGATCCTGATCTCCAGCGGCGCGGCCAAACACCACGCTACGCTCGGCGCGCTCCGAGGAAAGCTCGCCCGACTTTTGGTTTGTGACATCGACTGTGCCCGTTGGCTATTGGCACAGGACTAGGGAGGTAAAGGTGAAACCGCTACGAAGTACGCTGCACCGGTTGGCTCTGTGTGCGGCCGCGACGGGGCTTGTCCTCACCGCCGGCTGTGCGGGCGCGGGCAGTCTGGGGGCATCGGAGAACGAGGTGACTATCGCGCTGGTGTCCAACTCGCAGATGACGGATGCCCAGAAGCTGTCATCCGAGTTCGAAAAGGCGAACCCTGGGGTCAAGCTGAAGTTCATCTCGCTGTCGGAGAACCAGGCTCGCGCGAAGATCACGATGTCGACGGCCATGGGCGGCAGTCAGTTCGACGTCGTGATGATCAGCAACTTCGAGACCCCGCAGTGGGCGAGAGACGGCTGGCTGCTGAACCTCTCGGACTACGCGAAGAACACGCCCGGCTACGACGAGGCCGACTTCATCCCGTCGCTGCGGGATTCACTGTCGTACGAGGGCAACATGTACTCGGTGCCGTTCTACGGCGAGTCGTCATTCCTGATGTACCGCAAGGACATGTTCGAGAAGGCCGGCATCAAGGTCAACCCGGACGCGAAGTACCAGCCCACCTGGCAGGAAGTCGCCGAATGGGCCAAGACGATCAAGGCCAAGCAGGTCTCGGATGCGGGAATCTGCCTGCGCGGCAAGCCGGGCTGGGGTGAGGTACTCGCACCGCTGGACACCGTCATCAACACCTTCGGCGGCCGCTGGTTCGACGACCAGTGGAACGCGCAACTGAACAGCCCCGAGGTGAAGAAGGCCGTCAACTTCTACGTCAACACGATCAAGGAATCCGGTGAGTTGGGCGCGTCCTCGACCGGTTTCCAGGAGTGTGCCAACCTTTTCGGTCAGGGGCAGACGGCGATGTGGTACGACGCGACGTCGGCGGTCTCGGTGCTCGAGGACCCGAAGACATACCCGGACCTGGTCGGCAAGATCGGCTACCTGCCCGCCCCGATCGTCGAGAAGCCCAACTCGGGTTGGCTCTACACCTGGGCTCTGGGCATCCCCAAGGCCGCCAAGAACCCCGACGGCGCTTGGAAGTTCATTTCGTGGATGACCAGCAAGGACTACATGAAGCTGGTCGGCGAGAAGCTGGGTTGGGCGCGGGTACCACCCGGTAGCCGCACCTCCACCTACACCGAACTGCCCGAGTACGAGGCGATTTCGAAGTCCTACGGTCCGTTGACGTTGCAGTCGATCACCAACGCGACCCCGGACAAGCCCACCGTGCAGCCGGTGCCGTACACCGGTGTGCAGTTCGTCGGGATTCCCGAGTTCCAGGATCTGGGGACGCGGGTGAGCCAGCAGATCAGTGCGGCGATCGCCGGGCAGAAGTCCGTCGACGCCGCGATGGAGCAAGCACAGTTGTATGCCGAGGTCGTCGGCAAGAGCTACCAGGAGAAGTGATGACTCTTAACCGCTGACACCACGGCCGAAGCCGATGAGAACGCCGTCGCCGAACGCGTTCGCAAAATCAAGGAGTCTCAAGACGTCGGCGTGAGTCGCGCCGAAGGATGGCGACGGCGCGGGCCGCTGCTGCCCGCATTGATCTTCATGATCGCGGTGACACAGGTGCCGTTCCTGTTCACCCTGTACTACTCGACGTTGTCGTGGAACCTGGTGCGTCCCGGCTCGCGGCAATTCGTCGGGTTGAACAACTACATCGCGGTCGTTCAGGACAGTCAGTTCTGGTCGGTGGCTGGCAACACCGTCATCCTGATCGTCGGGGTCGTGCTGATCTCGGCGCTGCTCGGCTTGCTCATCGCCCTGCTACTGGATCGCGCGTTCCTCGGCCGAGGTGTGGTGCGAACGCTGCTGATCACACCGTTCCTCATCACACCCGTTGCGGGAGCGCTGATCTGGAAGACGACGATCCTCGACCCGAACAACGGCATCCTCAACTGGGTGCTGTCGCTGGTCGGGGTCGGGCCGGTCGACTGGATCGGTCAGTTCCCGCTGTCCATGGTGATGGTCGAGTTGATCTGGCAGTGGACGCCG
Organism: uncultured Actinomycetota bacterium; assembly: GCA_963758825.1. GTDB lineage: Bacteria > Actinomycetota > Actinomycetes > Mycobacteriales > Mycobacteriaceae > Mycobacterium. Next base: position 79,742 of record CAVWWV010000007.1, read on the forward strand.
TTCATGATGCTGCTGATCCTCGCCGGCCTGACGTCCATGCCCCGTGACCAACTCGAGGCGGGCCGGGTGGACGGGGCGACCGCGTTCCAGCTCTTCCGCGAGTTGACGCTGCCGCACTTGCGTCGCTTCATCGAACTGGGCGTCGTGCTCGGCGCGGTCTACCTGGTCAACACCTTCGACGCGATCTTCATGATGACGCAGGGCGGACCCGGTGTCGCCAGTGCGAACCTGCCGTTCTACATCTATCAGCGCGCGTTCCTCGGATTCGACATGGGCCAGGCCGCGGCGATGGGCGTGGTGGTCGTCATCTTCACGATGATCATCGCCAGCTTCGCGCTTCGATTGATCTTCAAATCATTCTCCGGCAAGGAAGAGGCAGCCTGATGGCCGCGGACGCGAGGAGCGAAATGAGTACAGACACTGTCGAAAGAACCACGGCGACAGACGATGCCGCCCCGGTGCGCAAGAAGAAGTCCAGGAAGTTCAGCCCGTGGGGCATAGTGGCCTGGCTCGTCGGCATCGGCTTCTTCTTCCCGGTGCTCTGGATGGTGCTGACGGCGTTCAAGCAGGAGAGCGACGCGGCGACCAACCCGCCGAAGTTCTTCTTCACGCCGACGCTGGATCAGTTCGCAGCGGTGTTCGACCAGGGCATCGGGCCTGCGATGCTGAACTCGGTGTTCGCCACCGCCATGTCGACGATCCTGGTGTTGCTGCTCGGCGTGCCTGCGGCGTTCGCGCTGTCCCTGCGGCCGGTCCGCAAGACCTCGGATGCGTTGTTCTTCTTCATGAGCACCAAGATGCTGCCCGTGGTGGCGGCGATCCTGCCGCTGTACGTCATCGTGTCCAATCTGGGTCTGCTGGACAACATCTGGGCTCTGGTCGTCCTCTACACGTCGATGAACCTGCCGATCGCCGTATGGATGATGCGCTCGTTCTTCCTCGAGGTACCGGGCGAACTGCTCGAGGCCGCCAGCCTCGACGGCGCCAGCCTGTGGCGCTCGGTGCGTGAGGTGATCCTGCCGTTGGTCTCGCCAGGCATCGCCGCCACCGCGCTGATCTGCGTCATCTTCGCCTGGAACGAGTTCTTCCTCGCGGTGAACCTCACCGCGGTGAACGCGCAGACCATGCCGGTCTACCTCGTCGGCTTCATCGCCGGTGAGGGTCAGTACTGGGCCGTGTTGTCGGCGGCCGCAACCATGGCGGCGCTGCCCGTGATCCTCTGCGGGTGGTTCGCCCAGAACAAGCTGGTGCGCGGGCTCTCGTTCGGCGCGATCAAGTAACCCCTCACTTCACAAGAGAACGGAAAACCCATGGCTGCAATCACTTACAAGAACGCCACCTGCATCTACGAGGGCTCGGACAAGCTCGCGGTCGACTCTCTCAACCTCGACATCGAAGACGGCGAGTTCATCGTGCTGGTCGGTCCGTCCGGTTCGGGCAAGAGCACCGCGCTTCGCATGCTCGCCGGGCTCGAGGACATCGACGAGGGTGCCATCGAGATCGGCGGAAAGGACATGACGGGCGTGCCGTCGAAGGACCGTGACATCGCGATGGTCTTTCAGAACTACGCGCTGTACCCCAACAAGACGGTCGCCGAGAACATGGGCTTCGCACTGAAGTTGCGTGGTGTGTCGGCCGAGGAGCGGCGCAAGAAGGTCGAGGACGCCGCCAAGATCCTCGACCTGACAGAGCACCTGGATCGCAAGCCCGCCAAGCTGTCCGGCGGTCAGCGGCAGCGGGTGGCGATGGGCCGCGCGATCGTGCGTGAGCCGCAGGTGTTCTGCATGGACGAGCCCCTGTCGAACCTCGACGCCAAGCTGCGTGTGCAGACGCGTACCCAGATCGCCGCGCTGCAAAGGCGACTCGGTACCACCACCGTCTACGTCACCCACGATCAGGTCGAGGCCATGACGATGGGCGACCGGGTGGCCGTGCTGCGCTTCGGAAAACTGCAGCAGTTCGCCGCGCCCAACGAGCTTTACGACCGGCCGGCCAACGCATTCGTCGCGGGCTTCATCGGCTCGCCCGCCATGAACCTGGTGGACCTGCCCGTCACCGACGACCGGTGTGAAGATCGGTGACTCCGTGCTGGAACTGGAGCGCGACGACCTCGCCAAGGTCAGCGATGCGGGTCTGTCGGAGGTCACCTTCGGCATCCGGCCCGAGCAGCTCGAGCTTTCCGACGACGGTGGGGTCGAGGTCGTCGTCGACCTGGTCGAGGATCTCGGCAGCGAGGCATACGTGTACACCCACGCGGGTTCGGGGGTCGAACTCGTCGCTCGGTGCAACCCGCGTACCGCGCCGAAGCTGGCCGATACGGTGCAGCTGCGCAAGAACCCCGAAGGCGCGGTGCATCTGTTCAACCCGAAGACCGGCGAACGCCTGAATTGACCTGACGTGAATGCACCGGAGTTTCGGCTCCGGGCGCCGACGCCGGGGCTGCTCACGCTCCCATGGGACCGGCCGTTGTCGCAGTGGAACGTCCCCGATGTTCCACTGCGCGACATCGCCGTCGGACCCAGCCGTCACCTGGTGAAGTTCGTCGAGGCCGACGATGCCCTGTGGGCGGTCAAGGACATGCCCGCCCGGATCGCGGCCAAGGAATACGACGTGCTGCGCAGGCTCGAGGAGATGGAGCTGCCCGCTGTGCGGCCGGCCGGTCTGGTGCTTCAGCCGGAGTTCGACACCGCGATCCTGGTCACCCGCTACCTCGAGGGGTCTTGGCAGTACCGCCGGCTGTTCATGCGGCTGCCACCGGACCAACCCAAGCACCGGGCGCGACTGCTGGACGGGATGGCGGGTCTGCTGGTGGAACTGCACCGGCACGGCGTGTTCTGGGGCGACTGCTCGCTGGCCAACACGCTGTTCTCCCGCGACGGGCAGCTGCTGGCGGCCTGGCTCGTCGACGCCGAAACCTCCGAGGTGCATCCGAGCTTGAGCAACGGGCAACGTCAGCACGATCTCGACATCACGGTGGAGAACGTGGCGATGGGCATGGTCGATCTGGCGGAGCGGCTCGGCACGCCGGAGTCGTTGCAGGACCAGCTGATCGCCGAGGCCGAACAGGTGCGGGTTCGATACGAGACGCTGTGGGATCTGCTGCACGCCGAACCGGTATTCGGCTTCACCGACCGTTACCGCGTCGAGGGCACCATCAGGCGCCTGAACGATTTGGGCTTCGCCGTCGACGAGATATCGCTGCAACCTGTCAGCGATGATCCGAGCCGACTCAAAGTTCATGTCGCCGTGGGTGATCGGCGCTATCACGCGCAACGGCTGCGCGAGCTCACCGGCCTCGACGTCGGCGAGGGACAGGCGCGCATCCTGCTCGGCGACCTGCGTGCCTATCAAGCGCAGCTGTGTCAGGAGGCGGGACATGACGTCGACGAGTCGACCGCCGCCCGGTTATGGGTGATCGAGGTCGTGACGCCCTACGAACGGGTGGCTCACGACGTCGTCGGGGGAAAGGGCACCGCGATCCAGGCCTATTGCGATCTGCTCGAAGTCCGGTGGCTGCTCAGCGAGCAGGCCGGCCACGATGTCGGCACGAACAAAGCCCTTGCGGCGCTGGCTCGCGGCGTCATCCCGACCGACTCGGCGGCCAAGATGGCGATCGCCGAGGTGCCGACAGCGCCGATGCCCGTCATAGAACTCGACGACGACTAGGTGAATGTGCGCCGAGTTCTGCGTCAGGGCAGTTACTGCGGCGAAATCACAACCCTCGCGCAGATTTCGGTGGTGTCCAGCCGCGTTTGGCGAATGCGTCACGGATGCGATGCAGAATCAAGCGCCGACTGTGTTCCTTGACCACGCGCAAGTCGAGCCAGCCCTCGCGATCGATGAGCTCAGCACGCCCGATGTCGTAAACGTACTGGCCGCGATTTTCGCTGTGATGGGAGCCCTCGTAGTCGAGCCCCACCTTCGGCTCGTCGTAGCCCATGTCGATGAACGCCTCGCTGAATCCGTCGCTGACCCTGATCTGCGTTCGCGGCGCGGGCAAGCCGTCGTCGATGAGTAAAGCCGCAAGCGAGTTTCGCCAGGCGATTGAGCACCAGCGTCCATCAGCGCAAGCGCTGCCCCAGCGCGCCGGACGCCACGAGCACCTCGATATCGCTGCGCCAAGGCAATCACATCGTCGAACGTCACACCTGTCGCGGCCGCCAGCGCATCGAGGTGAGCAACTGCGATGTCGCGGGGGAGGTGCCGGGCGATGTCGAAGGCTGTGCGCGCAGGAGTCGTCACGGGGAGTTCGCCGATGTAAGTGATCTCGTCTGAAGCGATCTGCTCTTCGTGGACGATGACACCCGTTCGGCGGCGTGTGTGTTCGGCGATAATCTCGATCGGCGTCGAAGCGTCCACCCACTTTGCTCCGTGAAGCGCCGCGGCCGCCCGACCGGCGATCACGCCTCTGCGGCCGGTCCACAGCCAGGCCGCGGCCGTGTTCTGCCGAAGCGTCCGCTCGGACTCGTTGGGTAGGTACACGCCGGGATGGACTGCGGTGTGGTTCCAGCGCAATTGTCCTCGCATCAATTGGCCTTCGCGTATCGCTTCGGTGCCGATGAATGGGTCCCACATGCCCGGATCGTGGCCGCGGGGTCCGACGATTCAGCGACTTGCGGCACGAGTTCTGCATCAAGGCTGTGGATAACGTCGAACCACAGCCATGGCGCAGATTTCGGCGAAGGAAGATCAGGTGACGGGTTCGACGCCCGGGTTGGTGCCGAGGCCGACCTGCGGGTTCGCGCCCTCGGCGTCGTGCGTGAACACCTGGTGCGCCATCTCCCGGCAGTTGTTGTCCATCGGGGTCTGATCGCCCGAGCAATAGGGCACGAGATCGGCCGGATCGGCGGCCGCATTTGGAGCGCCGCCGGCCAGGGCAGCGGCCGCCATCAGGCAGGCGGCGACAATTCGCCTCATCACTCAACGGTACAGCGGGTATTACCTTGGCGTGGTGGATCGAATCGGCCGGGTGAAGCTGACCAACCCGGACAAGGTGCTGTACCCGGCGACGGGTACGACCAAGGCCGAGGTGTTCGACTACTACGTCACCATCGCCGAGGCGATGATCCCGCACATCGCGGGCCGACCCGTCACCCGCAAGCGTTGGCCCAACGGCGTCGACGAGCCGTCCTTCTTCGAAAAGCAGCTCGCCAGCTCCGCACCCGACTGGCTGGACCGCGCAAGCGTGACCCACCGGTCCGGCACCACGACCTACCCGATCATCGACAGCGTCGACGGGTTGGCGTGGATCGCCCAGCAGGCGTCGCTGGAAGTGCATGTGCCGCAGTGGCGGTTTGTCGACTCGTGGAGTCGCGAACGAGGAGCCGAGAAGATACCGGGGCCCGCAACCCGCATCGTGTTCGACCTGGATCCGGGCGACGACGTCACGTTCCGTCAGCTGTGCGAGGTGGCACACGAGGTACGAGATTTCATCACGGACATCGGGCTGACGACGTATCCGTTGACCAGCGGCAGCAAGGGCCTGCACCTCTATGTGCCGCTGGCCGAGCCGGTGAGTTCCCGTGGCGCGTCGGTGCTGGCGAAGCGCATCGCCCAGCAGCTGGAAAAAACGATGCCCAAACAGGTCACCGCGACGATGACCAAGAGTCTGCGCGCAGGCAAGGTGTTCCTCGACTGGAGCCAGAACAGTGCGGCGAAGACGACGATCGCGCCGTATTCGATGCGCGGACGCGAAGAACCCACGGTCGCTGCGCCGCGCACCTGGGAGGAGATCGAAGACCCCGACCTTCGTCATCTCCGCTTCGACGAGGTGCTCGAGCGCGTCGCCCGGGACGGCGATCTGCTGGAGGGCCTCGACGAAGCCGTACCCGAGTCGGACAAGCTGACGACGTACCGCAGCATGCGCGACGCGGCGAAAACCCCTGAGCCGGTTCCGAAGAAGGCGCCCAAGACCGGCAACGACGACACCTTCGTCATCCAGGAGCATCACGCGCGACGGCTGCACTACGACTTCCGGCTCGAGCGTGACGGCGTGCTGGTGTCGTGGGCGGTGCCGAAGAACCTGCCGGAGACCCCGGCGGTCAACCACCTCGCCGTGCACACCGAGGACCATCCACTCGAATACGGGACGTTCGAGGGGTCGATTCCCAAGGGCGAGTACGGCGGCGGCAAGGTCATCATCTGGGACTCCGGCACATACGAGACCGAGAAGTTCAACGACAACGGCCCCGAGGGACCGGCGAAGGGCGGCGAGGTGATCGTCACCCTGCACGGCGACCGGATCGACGGCCGCTATGCATTGATCCAGACCGACGGCAAGAACTGGCTCGCGCATCGGATGAAGGAGCAGAAACGGCCCACCGCAGGCGATCTCGCGCCGATGCTCTCCACCGAGGGTTCCGTGCAGAAGCTCAAGAAGACGCAGTGGGCATTCGAGGGCAAGTGGGACGGCTATCGCGTTCTGGTGGACGCCGACCACGGCAAGCTCACTGTGCGTTCACGGCGCGGTCGCGATGTCACCGCCGAGTATCCGCAATTCGAGGCGCTGGCCGCCGATCTCGCCGACCACCACGTGATCCTCGACGGCGAGGCGGTCGCGCTCGATGCGGCCGGTGTGCCCAGCTTCGGCGAGATGCAGAACCGTGCGCGATCAACCCGCGTCGAGTTCTGGGCGTTCGACATCTTGCATCTGGACGGTCGATCGCTGTTGCGGGCCAAGTACTCCGACCGCAGGCGACTGCTGGAGGCGCTGGGAGATGCTGGGGGAGTGATCGTGCCGCCCGCGCTGCCGGGCGACGGGCCGCAAGCGCTCGAACATGCGCGCAAGCAGCGCTGGGAAGGTGTCATCGCCAAGAAGCGCGACTCCACCTACCAACCCGGTCGACGGTCGTCGTCGTGGATCAAGGACAAGATCTGGAACACCCAGGAAGTCGTCATCGGAGGCTGGCGGCAGGGTGAGGGCGGCCGGTCCAGCGGTATCGGGGCACTGATGCTCGGGATACCCGCCGACGGTGGCCTGCAGCTCGTCGGCCGGGTCGGCACGGGCTTCACCGACAAGGCGCTGAAGAGTTTGAAGTCCGCGCTCAAACCCCTCGAGACCAACGAATCGCCCTTCAATGCACGGCTTTCCACCCAGGATGCCAAGGGCGTCACTTTCGTCAGACCGGAGCTGGTCGGTGAAGTCCGTTACAGCGAACGCACATCCGACGACCGGCTTCGTCAGCCGAGCTGGCGGGGACTGCGGCCGGACAAGACGCCCGATGAAGTCGTCTGGGAGATCACCGATCGGCCGTGAAGCTCGTGGTGAGTATGTCGAGTAAGTGTTCAAACGTGTCGGCGGCGTCGGGAGTCTGGTCTCTGTGGGCCTGCTCAATGGTGACGGCGCCATGAAGGGCGCTCCAGACGACCTGCGCGTCTTCCGTTGAATCACATTGCACATCATCACTTCTCATCGCCCGAATCAACTCGACCAAGACGTCGAACACGGCACGACCAGAGCGGGACACCTCCGACGACCGGTCTTCCAGCGGGCTGCCAGTCCCGAAGATCAACGAATATCGAGCAGGATGACGAAGGGCGAAGTCTCGATAGCCTCGACATGCCCGGCGAAAGCGCTCGACCGGGTCGATCTTCCCGGGCGCATCGATGGCTTCTGCCAGTTGCTCCAGCGCCCGCATCGCCAGTGCGACGATCAAGCCGTCCTTGTTCTCGAACTTGTTGTAGACGCTCATCGGTGAAACCCCGGCTTCGTGCGCGACGGCGCGCACGGTCACGCCGTCCAATCCATCGCGGTCCAGCACGGCCTCGGCCGCGTCGAGTAACGCGGCCGAGACCTGATGGCTGGCGGTGCGGCGGCGGACCGGGACGCTGCTCATGCCGGGGTGTCGACCTGCCTGTCGGCCATCCACGCGAGCGCGGTGTCGGCGACGTCGCGCCACCCCTCGTCGATGGTCAGCGAGTGCCCGCGTCCCTCGAACTGATGGAAATCGGTTACGGCAGAGGACTTCTTGTACAGGCCATAGGTTGCCTTCGCGGATACGAGGGGCACGGTGTGATCCGCGGTTCCACCGGTGATCAGCAACGGTCCTCGTGTGCTGTTGGCGGTGTCGACCTTGGCGGGCGAGTTCGGAGCGAAGTTTGCAACCGCGGCTTCGAACAGCGGCTTGCCGGGTGACGGAATGGACCACTGCTCCCAGAGGGCGTTCGACTCTTCGAGGGACAAGGCATTACCGAAGCCGTATCGCCACTGTGCCTCGGTCAGGCCTTTGGCGCGTCCTCGGTTGAGGGGGTTGCTCAGAACGGGAAAGGCCGAGCGCAGCTGAGCGAAGGGCAGCGGCTTGACGCCCCTGATCGGAGCTGGGTCGATCGCGATCGCGGCGGCGGCCTTGTTCTGCCCCAACAGCTTTTGGGCGATGAGTCCGCCGAACGAATGTCCGATCACCACCGGCGGGGTGTCGAACTGTTCGAGAATCTGGGCGACGTGTTCGGTCAGGTCGTCGATGCCGAATCCCGCTTGGTCCGCGGCTCGACGGCGCGTCTGCTTCCGCGGTGTCGAATTCGCCTGGCCATGCGGGGGCGATGGCGTGATGGCCTTGTGCGGCGAAGTGTTCGATCCACGGCTGCCACGCGGCGTGGGAGATCCACAGCCCGTGGATGAAGACGACGTTGGTCATGGTGGTTCCTGTCTCTCGGGCGATGACAGTTCTTATGGAACGACGTTACATAAGCATCGCAATGCCTGGAACCGTTTGAGGGTCGAGAATATTTCCCCTTGAGTGTCCCCTACGTCCTTGTCGTCGCAACGAACGCCGCGGTGATCGGCCCGCACAACCGGCCAACGGGATTCTTCTTCCCCGAAATCGCGCACCCCGTGAGCGTGCTCGACCGCGCAGGCATTGCCGTGGAGTTCGCGTCACCGTTGGGCGGCAAGCCACCCGAAGACGGGTTCGACGCCGATGACGAGGAGCAGACGGCTTTCCTGCACAGCAAGGCTTACCGCCGCCTGTCCCGAAGCCGGAAACTGTCGGACGTCGACGTTCTCGACTACGACGCGGTCTTTTTCCCCGGCGGCCTGGGCCCGATGGTCGACATCACCGGGAACCCCGAGGTGCAGGCGACGGTCATCACGGCGTGGAACGCGGGAATGATCGTCTCCGCGGTCTGCCACGGCCCATCGGCGTTTCTCGGTGTGACCCTGGACGATGGTTCGCCGTTGGTGCGTGGGCGAAAGCTCACGTCGTTCTCGGCGGCGGAAGAAGACGGTTACGCACAGGACGACGTGCCGTTCGATCTTGAAGGTGCGCTGCGCGAGGAGGGCGCTCTTTACGAAGCGACAGATCCGTGGCAGTCCAAGCTTGTCGTCGACGGCCGGCTGATCACGGGCCAGAACCCTCAGTCGGGCACGGTCGTCGGCGAGGCTCTGGTCGAAGCCCTCAAGAAGATCTGATGGGAACGCACGAGCCCGTTGTCGTCGTCGCTCACTGGCAAACCACGGAGGCCGCACTACACACTGTGCTCGCGGATATCGCAGTGCTCCGACCGCGATCGCTCGGCGAGCCAGGGTGCGTCGGCTATGAGGCCTTTCAAAGTGTTTCGGACGAAACGAGTCTCGTGCTGATCGAGCACTACCGCGACGACGACGCGCTCGAAGCGCATCTCAGCTCGCCGCACTACCAGGAGATCGTCGCCGGACGAATTCGGCCCTTGCTGACCGACAGGCGGGTGGAGATACTTCGACCGAGAGACGCGACTTAAAGCGTCGTTTCGCCGTCGCGCGGCACGGCACTGCCGTCGGCGATATCGAAAGGTGCCGTCTGCGTTACCAAATCGACGCGCGACACGCGCGTTGACCGCGCGCCAACAGGCCGGTGCCGGTGCGAGCATTTCATCGCCATGAAAACACCGCCTCTGTTCGGTTCTTGCCGTGCATAACCGTGGATGGAGAAATGACAGCCGTCAGCGACGGGGATGACATGACGGACGACCTGTTCGTCGAAAGCGTGGAGACACTCTCTCGTGCGACGGCCCGTCTGAGTTTCGATCCGTTCGGTGACATCGACTGGGACGCACCCGAGAACGCCTTTGACGGAAACGATCCCCGTTGGCAGCTGGAGCCGGATACCGCTCCGCTCGCGGCCACGGATTGGTACGCCCAACAGCCCTTGAAGCAACGCATTGACATGGGCCGCTGGATCACCGCGAATACGTTCAAGGTCGGAATTCAGTTCGAGATGATACTGATCCGCGGCGTCGCGCATTACGCTGGAAAGCTGCGAAATTCCGATCCAATGTTCCGGTATCTGCTGCACGAGATCACCGATGAATGCAACCACATCCAAATGTTCCAGGAGTTCATCAATCGCAATGACCAAGATGTACCTGGCATGCGGCGGATGTCGCGGTTTTTCGGTCCCATCGTGGGTTTCCTCAGCGGATACCTGAGCATCATGCTTTTCATAGGGGTCCTCTGTGGCGAACAGCCAGTTCACTATCAACAGACACTGATACAACGGAGGGGGCCACAGATACCTCCATTGCTGAACAAGGTCACCTATATTCATCTGGCTGAAGAAGCCCGCCACATTACTTTTGCTGACGACTACCTGACCGAGCATATACAGCATTCGGGGCGCTTTAAGCGGCATGGCATATGTGATCCTGTTTCCACTCTTTCTTCGCTGGCTGATGGGCGAGATATTCACCCCGCCGCGGTCATTTGCGCGACAGTTCGGGGTGCCGCGCCGGACTTTCAAGTCCGCCTACTGGCGAAGTGGACATTCGCGTCAAATGATGGCGGAGTCGGCTGCCGATGCCCGACGGGTGGCAGACCATCTTGGTCTTCGGACCGTCTGGTCGCGTTGGATCTGGCGGCTGTTGGGCATCGATGGCCGCGTCCCGCGCTACCGCGGCGAGCCGAATCGGCTGTTCGAGGGCTCAACTGTGCCGCAGCTTGTTGAGATGCGGGCGACGATGTGGGCACGCCTTGCGGCCGTAGCGATCATGGCGAGCGTCGCCCTGGCGGCGACGCCGGACGGATTGCGGATCATCGCGGTTGCCGCGGCCGGGGCCGGCGTGTGGGCGATCTACCACGCATTCCGGGATTGGCGTGGCGGCGTGATGGGGAATCAACCGTTCGAATGGCCGAGGCTGCTCGTCTGGGTGACGGTGTGCGCCATCATGATTCCTGCCGGCGGGTTGATCGGGCTGGCGCTGGTGGTGTTCATGATCCTCGCGCTCGCCGAATTCATGCCGACCCTCTGACCGGAGATGCTTCGCCCCAACGTTTTCCGCGCCTGACCGGCGCTGCCTACCCGAAAGAGAGCCTCTACCATGATAATTTCCGCAGATGACTGACCTGCCCTACTTCGACTTGCTCATCGACGAGCGCCAGGACGGCGGCGAGACCGGCCAGATGTTCGAGCACCAGGTGCACTGGGGGTATTGGGAGGATCCCAAGGCTGCCGCAGGCACGCGGGCCGACTACATCGCCGCCATGGAGCAGATGAACGCCGTGCTGTTCGAGGCCGGAAAGGTCGCCGACGGTCAGAAGCTGCTCGATGTCGGCTGTGGGTTCGGCGGAACCATCCAACAGATCAATGCCGCACATTCCGACATGGATCTGACCGGCCTGAACATCGACCCGCGCCAGCTCGCAGCAGCCGATGCGCAGACCAGGCCCACCAACGGAAACATGATCGACTGGGTCGAAGCCGACGCGTGTGCGCTGCCGTTCGAAGACAACTCCTTCGACCGCGTCCTGGCCGTCGAATGCATCTTCCACTTCCCGTCGCGTGAGAAGTTCCTCGCCGAGGCCGCACGGGTGCTCAAGCCGGGCGGCTACCTGGCGGTGTCCGACTTCGTTCCGACCATGTCGTTCTTCGGCAAGACCCCGATCTGGACGGCGGTCCGGGCCCAAATCGCGAAGTCCTACGGAACGCTCGGCAACGTGCCTCTCCGGTCCTACAGGTCGATGGGCAAACGTGCGGGGCTGCAACTCGACGCCAACCGCAACATCCGGAAGAACACGTTGCCGACGTATCCGTTCCTGATCAAGTTCTTTCGCGAGCAGGGGTCAGCGGACGCTCAGAAGACGATGATCGTGGGCACGCGGTGGATGAAATGGCTGTCGAAGCTCGGCCTTGTCCAGTACAAGGTCTACACGTTCCACAAACCTGCCTGACCCTCGGAGCCGCGCCGGCGGCGACATCAGACTCGGCAGGCCGAGGATTACCCGGACGCGTCGATGGCTTCCAACAGACCACGCGTCGCCAACTCGTCGGCCAACTCGTTGTCGGCGACGCCCGAATGTCCCTTCACCCAATACCATTCGACCTGGTGGCGCGCGCACGCCGCTTGCAGCCGCTGCCAGAGGTCGACGTTTTTCACCGGCTGCTTGGCGGCAGTCGTCCAGCCGTTGCGTTCCCAGCCGAGCACCCACTTGGTGATGCCGTTGCGGACATAGGTGCTGTCGGTGTACAGGTGCACCACCACGGGCCTGGTGAGCGCCTCGAGTGCCATGATCGGCGCGGTCAGCTCCATCCGGTTGTTGCTTGTCTCGCCGGGGTCACCTCCGCACATCTCGCGAACGTGCTCGCGCAATCGCAGCACCGCGCCCCAGCCGCCGGGGCCCGGGTTCGGACGGCACCCGCCGTCGGTGTGGATGACCACGACCTCATGGCCCATGGCTTGCGCTTTCCTTGGCCGCGCGGAGCATCTCTACGGCCTTGTTGCCCACGCCGTGAAGAACGAGCAGCTGATCGAGATCTACGGGCAGATCCGCGACGGTGTGATATCCGGCGTCGATGAGTGCGCCGGTTGCGGGACGGCCGATCCGCACGCCGTCGAAGACGGGGCCGCGGTCTGCGGTATCGGTCATGCGCCGAGGATAGGCAACTGCGTCGGGCAGTCGGCTCAGCGACGCGCCGAGATCATCGCCGACCGGACCGACATCCCGAGCTCGTGATGCCGCAGCGTGGTGATCCGGCGCCCGGGCTGCACCGCGTCCTTGACCGGTGACGTGTTGTCTCCGAAGAACGAGGCGGTCGCGTCGATGTCGGCGACGACGTAGGTGATGCCCCAGAGCGTCGACGGACCCTCGCTCGCCGCACCCGGCGAACCGACGGCTTCGATGATGACGTCCCCGAACCGGAAGAAGATCTGTCGGATCGGCCGACCGCCGAGTTCGCCTTCGCGTTCCCGGCGCGGTTGCACCCCGACCGCGGCCAGCGATTCGACCGTCCGATGCAGATCAGGTGACAGCAGCACCACGTGATCGATCGCGGTGACGCCGTTCGCGTGCACGGCGGGTGCAGCAGCGACCGCGCTCGATCGCGTCGTCGGGATGCCGTCGAGGTCATCGAACGCGCCGTCCGACGGCAGCCCGCGCAACGACCACCCGACGATGCCCGTTTGGGTGTCGCGTCCGACCAGTCGGATCCGAACTCCGCCGACCCGGCAGACGGCGTCGGGATCGACGCTGAACCCCGCTGCCGTCCAGGCGTCCGCCGGATCAGCGACCACGAGCTCGTCGACGGTGACGGTCATTGATCCCCCATGGTGGTCATACTGCGCCCGGCAGCAGGCTCACCTTGACGGAGGCATCGCCGCGCCCGACGAGGTCGATTCCGGCACGGAAGTCATTCAGCGGAAGCTGGTGGCTGCAAATCCGATCCAGCGGCAGGACTTTCGCTTCGATCATGGAGATCGCCGTTGGCCAGCAGTAGGGGCCGAGGTGGGCGCCGAGCACGTCGAGTTCCTTGACGTCACTGATGATTGTCCAGTCGACGGTGACCGGCGAGCCGAACACCCCGTATTCGACGTAGCGGCCCAACTTGCGCAACAGGTTCAGGCCCTGCGGGACAGCGGAGGGATGCCCCGTGGCATCGAGGTAGACATCGGCGCCGTAGCCCTCGGTCAAGTCACGCACCACGGACTCGGCGTTGTCGGTGTCGACATTCAGGGTGATGTCGGCTCCACATTCGGCAGCCAGGTCGAGCTTCTCCGGTATGTGATCCAAGGCGATCACATGGGCCGGACTCTTGGCTCGTGCGCCTGCGATCATGCCGAGTCCGATCGGACCGCAGCCGGCGACCACGACAACATCGCCGAAGCCGATGGATGCGCGTTCGACAGCATGCAGTGCGCAGGAGAGCGGTTCGGCGAACGCCGCATGCGCCGCCGGTATGTCGTGTGACACCTTGTGCACGATCGCGTCCGCAGGATAGATCATGTACTCCGCCATCGCCCCGTTGACGCTGCGGCGAAAGCCGAAGATGTTGTGCGGCGCGCACATCCAGTACTGGCCCCGCCGACAGAACCGGCACTTCCAGCACGGAACGATCTGTTCGGCCACGACGCGATCACCGGTGTCCACACCCCACCGCTGTCGGCCGAGGTCGTCGATGGTGACGATCTCGCCGACGAATTCGTGACCCGGTGTGACGAGCAGGTCGACGTTGGGCGGTACGGGCCCGTCGCCCCAGTACATGGGCGCGCCGTGAAAGCATTTGAGGTCGCTGGCGCAGATTCCGACGGCCTGTACCTTGACGAGCGCCTCGCCGGGACCGGGAACCGGCACTGGAATCCGCTCGAGCCGGTAGTCCTCGCGGCCGTGAATGACCACGGCCTGCATGGTCGAGCTCATTGGACGCTCCTCGTCAGCTGTCGGCTGGGATCGATCGTGGTGCTGATCGTCACTCCGGTATTGATTGCGTTGGCCGAGAACAGAGTTCCTTCGTTCTGGACCGCGGCGGCGCCCCACTGCAAGGCGGTGGCCAACGCGTCGCTGCGGTCGTGCGGGCAGCTGAGAAAACCGGCGAGCATGGCGTCGCCGGCGCCGACGGTGCTGATCACCCTGTGCACCGGCGCGCGACCCCATACTGCGCCGGTGCCGTCGACGAGGATCGCGCCATCGGCGCCGAGGCTGGCCAACACGGTGCGGGCGCCCCGACGGCATACCTCCTGAGCGGATTCGACGACCTCGCCGAGGGTCCGCGGCACCCGGCCGGTCAGTTCGGCGAGTTCGTGCACGTTCGGCTTCACCAGATCGGGTTCTGCGGAGAGGCTTTCGGCCAGCGCCTGCCCCGACGTGTCAACGGCTACCCGGACGCCGCTGCGGTGCCCGAGTTCGACGAGTTCGCCGTACCAGCCTGCGGGTAGGCCCGCGGGCAGGCTGCCGCCGCAGACCAGCCACTCTGCGCCGCAGATGGTTTCGGTGACGGCGCGGAGCAGCCGGTCGGCCTCGTCGTCGCTGAGGCGCGGACCCGGCTCGTTGATCTTGGTGACGGAACCATTCGGCTGGGTGAGGCTGATGTTGCTCCGGATCTCGGCGCCGATAGGAACGACGACGGTATCCAGCCCCGCGGCACCGAGCATCTGCTGCAACTGCGCGCCGGCGCAACCGCCTGCCGTCACAACGGCTCGGACAGGCACCTCGTGGGCGTGCAGCGCCAGGGCGACGTTGACGCCCTTGCCGCTGGGTTCGGTCCAGCTGCGTCGGCCGCGATTGACCGAACCGAGCACGATGTCGTCGATGAGCACGGTCCGGTCCACGCTCGGGTTGGGCGTGAGGGTGACGATCATGCGCGCTCCACTTCGATTCCGGCGCTGAGCAATTGCGTGTAGTGGTCGTCGGCGAGGCCGGTATCGCTGATCAGGACGTCGATGTCACCCAGGTCGGCGTGTTTGGTGCCCTTCACCACCCCGAACTTGCTGTGGTCGGCCATCAGGACTCGTTTGGCGGCACAGCCCAGCATCAGCCGCTTGACGGCCGCCTCGGCGGGGTCGGGAGTGGTCAGTCCCCGTTCGATCGAGATTCCGTTGGTGCCGAGGAATGCGACGTCGACATTGATCTCGGCCAGCGCTCGCGCCGCCCAGTCGCCGACCTCGGCGAAGGTGACGCTGCGCAGCCGGCCCCCGAGGGTGAACACGGTGAGCCGTGGCCGAGTCAGCAGCGACATCGCCAGGGGCACGGTGTTGGTGTACACCGTCAGGTCGCGGTCGCCGGGAAACAGCTCGACCAATTTGGCGGTCGTGGATCCGGCGTCGATGAGCACCGACCCCTGTGCAGGCAGATGGTTCAGCGCCGCCTCTGCGATGCGGATCTTCTCCGACGCCAACTGCGTTCGCGTCTCCACCGACGGCTCGAAGGCCAGCGATTGAACGGGCACTGCGCCGCCGTGCACCCGGCGCAGCAGACCCTGACGCTCCAGCGAAATGAGATCCTTGCGTATCGTCTCCCCGGTCACGCCAAGGGATTCGGCGACTTCGCACCGCGTCGATGCGGCCGCTGCTGCGGAGGCGGTCGATGATGTGGTTCTTCCGCTGGTCGGCATAGGGGGCGCGGGCGTCGAGGTTGTCGGTCATGCGGCAGCCGCCCTGGCCGCAAGGAACGCAGCGCCGCGCGCACCGGCCTCGTCGACGTCGGACAGTACGAGGTCCCCGAACCGGCGCCGCTTGACGGCGACGAACCCGGCGCTGCGTGACCAACCACCGGTGACCACCAACGTCCGGTGTGCACCGCTGACGGTGCTCATTGCGTCGTGGATCTCGGCGGCCTGGTCGGTGACCGCTTCGAGGGCGGCGCGCCACAGCCGGGCGGGGCTGGCGTCTTCGGTGACGCCGAAGATGTCCAGACTGCCGAATGCCGGTGCTGACACGCATATTTCGGGCATCGGCAACGCGATCGCGTCGGCGTCCAGCGCCGGAAGGTCGGCGCTGTCCTTTCCGAGCAGCGCGAGGATGCGTTGCAGCGCAAGCCCGCCCTGCGTCGCGCCGAGCAGGCACCAATGGTCGGCGACTGCATGCCAACCGGTGGTGATGCCCGCTTCGGCGAGGTCGGCGACGACGTCGGCGCGCAGACCCGGCGCGATGGTCCGGACCAGCGCTTCGGCGGTACCGCACGAGTCGAGCTCGTCGCCGGGTCCGTCGGCGCCTGCTCCGACGACGGCAGCCTGGTGATCGTGGCCCGCGACGGTGAGAACCGCTCCGGCCAACTGCGGTAGCCCTGCCTCGGCTCCGACCCGGCCCAGGGGCGTCCCCGCCGTCACCAGCGGCGGCATCAACGACTCGCCGGCTCCTGACCACTCCAATGTGTCCGGCCACCAGTCGCGTTCCGCCAGACGCAGCCATCCGGTGCGGGATGCGAGCGACTGCTCGGTGGCCTCCTCGCCTCCGAGCCCCCGCACAATCCATTCCGCGACGTTGAGTCGGCGCACCGCGGTGCGCGCGGCGGGTACGTTGTCCATCAGCCACCGGTGCTTGGTCAGCGACCACTGTTGTCTGAGCGGTAGGCCGGTGGTCGCCGAGAAGTTCTGTGCGCCAACGGTTTCAGTCAGATCGGCAAGCTCCGCATGATCGCGGGTGTCGTGCCACGCGATGACGGGAGCCACTGGGTCGCCGTGTTGGTCGAGCAGGACCCCGGACTCGGCGATGCTTGCCACTCCGAGCCCGCCTATCGCGCCGGGAGGACAGTCGGCCAAGGCTTCTGCCACCGCGGATTTCGCCGCGTCGAGCAAGGCGTTCGCATCGAGTTCCGCGCCCGACGCCGTCACCGTCCATGGAGTGGTGGCGCGCCCGGACGCAACCGGCTCGCCGTCGTCGGTGAACACGACGGCCTTGCTCGTGCTTGTCCCGACGTCCAGGCCGACGAACAGGGTGCCGCGCATGTCGCTCCCTCGACCACCCTTCTTGTCGAATTGGAATGTGATGGATATAGTTGCGTTTCGTTGGAACCATGTCAAGCGATCACGAAGGACGTCGATGCCACTCGCTCGGACCGCTGACCTGGTCGCCGCCGCCTATCGCGCCGGCACGGGCGTGCTGGCCTTCAACGTCATCACGCTGGAGTACGCAGAGGCGATCGTCGCGGGCGCCGAGAAGGCGAACCGGCCGGTGATCCTGCAGTTGAGCGAGAACGCGGTGAAATTTCACCACGGCCGTCTGGCGCCGATAGCCGCCGCAACCACGGCGGTCGCCGCGGCGGCGGGCGTGCCCGCGTCGGTTCACCTGGACCACGTCGAGGACGTGGCGCTGCTGCACGCCGGGGCCGAAAACGGCGTCAGCTCAGCAATGTTCGACGCCGCCAAACTCGACTACGAAGCCAATGTCGAGGCAACAAGGGCGGCCGCGGAATGGGCTCACCAGCGGGGCATCTTCCTCGAAGCCGAACTGGGCGAGGTAGGCGGAAAGGACGGCGCGCACGCGCCGGGCGTGCGCACCGACCCCGCAGAGGCCGCCGCATTCGTAGCCGGCACGGGAGTCGACGCGCTGGCGGTCGCGGTCGGCAGCTCCCACGCGATGTCGGAGCGCACCGCATCGTTGGAGTTCGACCTCATTGCACAGCTGCGGTCGGCGGTGCCCGTTCCGCTTGTGCTGCACGGCTCTTCGGGGGTGGCCGACGAGGACCTTCGCAGGGCCGTGAGCGCAGGCATCACCAAGATCAATGTCGGAACCCTGCTCAATGTCCGGTTCACCGCCGCCGTGCGCGAACACCTCACGTCCGACGAGTCGGTGACCGACCCGCGAAAGTACCTCGCTCCGGCGCGCACCGCCATCGCCGATGCCGTGGCGGCGGTGCTCGAAGCGATCGACTGACGATGGCTGAGCCGGGCTAGGCTCCCGCCATGACTTCAGTTTCGGTGATCACCGGTGGTGCGGGCGGAATGGGCCTCGCGACGGCGAAGGTCGTCGGGCGCGACCACACCCTTGTCCTCTGTGACGTCCGGCAGGATCGGCTCGACGAGGCGGCGAGAACGCTGGCCGGCCTTGGTATCACCGCCACCGCCGTCAACTGCGACGTCACTGACCGCAAGGCGGTCGACGGCTTGCTGGAAACCGCGTCCGCACTCGGCGCGATCGCCTCGGTGATCCACACCGCCGGTGTCAGCCCCAGCATGGGCTCGGCCGAATACGTCATGCGAACCAACGCGGTCGGCACGGTCAACGTCAACGAGGCCTTCTTCGCCGCCGCGGGCCACGGCGGCGCGATCGTCAACGTGGCGTCGATGGCGGCACACATGTTGCCCGAGAACATGATTCCCACAGAGCGGTTCCCGCAGGCGCTGCACGACGAGGATGCCTTCATGGCGGACATGCTGGCGGCGTGCAGTGTCGTCGGTGAGGAGATGCAGTCCGGGATCGCCTATGCGGTGAGCAAGAGCTTCGTCCGGTGGTACTCCGTTGCGCAGTGCGAACGGTTCAACGGCAAGGGCCTGCGCATCCTGTCCGTCTCGCCGGGATCGATCGACACCGAAATGGGTCAGTTGGAGGCCGACGCCGGGGCAGGCGCGATGGTCGCCGACGCCGCGGTGCCGCGCTGGGGCAAGCCGGACGAGATGGCCGCCCTGCTGGCGTTCTGCGCGAGCGACAAGGCCGGCTACCTCACCGGCACGGACATCCTGAACGACGGTGGCGTGATCGCCTCGATGACCGAGCGCGCCAGGATCGCCGCCGACAGCGGTTAGCCGTCAGAAAACGTCGACCCAGATGGTGAACGCCAGCGTGAAGCCGGCGAGCGCGGCAAGCAGGATCGAGTCGACATTTCGAAGCTCTGTCGCATCCGACTTCTCCAGGCGCAGTTCGCGGGCCAGCAGGAACAACGGGAACGTCACGCTGATCGCGATCAAGAACCCGCCGAGGATGTAGGCCCACACGAATTTCACACCGAGCCTGCGCGCCTCGATCACCATCAGGATCGCCACCGCGAGCAACAGCAGCGCGATGTCGACGGTGATCGACCGGGTTGCGTGATTGGCCTTGGTGGCGTCCCAGAAACCCAAGAAGCTCCCGCCGCCGCCGAAGAAGAGGATGTTCTGGCTCCAGGTGGCCGCCAGTGCGACAAGAGCGATCGCGGCGTAGGCGGCGCATAACAGTTTCCGGGACATGAGCATTCGCTCACGGTAGAAGGCGTCGCCCCGTCACGATCAGCGATTCATCCTTTTGCTGCGTCGGTTCGTCGCTGCAACGCGAGCGAGCCGGTGAGAACCAGGATTCCCGCGGCAGAGAGCAGCGCGCCTGCGGCCGCCGGGGCGGTATAGCCGTAACCGGCGGCGATGACCAGCCCGCCGACCAGAGCGCCGATCGCGTTGGCCATGTTCAGCGCCGAGTGGTTGAGGCAGGCGGCCAACGTGCGCGCGTCGTGTCCGACGTCCATCAGCCGGATCTGCAGCGCGGGCCCCATCGCCGAGCCGGCCGTGCCGATCGCGAACAACACCAGCAATGCCGTCCACGGGTTGTGGGAAGCCACCACGAACACCGTCAGCGCGACGCCGAGGGCGGTCATCGTCAGGTAGAGACTGCGGACGACCGCGACGTCTGCCATCTTGCCGCCGAGCAGGTTGCCGACCACCATGCCGAGCCCGAACACCATGAGCGCCAACGGAACAAGCGCACGGGGCAGCCCTGAGACATCGGTCATCGTCGTGCTGATGTAGGTGTACACGGCGAACATCCCGCCGAAACCGATCATGCCAACCAGCATCGCCAACCACACCTGCACGCGCTTGAGCGCGCCGAGCTCGGTCAGCGGGCTCGTCACGTGCATCGACCGCAGCGGAGGGAGCCAGAACGCGATCGCGGTCAGCGTCACCACACCGACCGCCACCACCAGACCGAATGCGCTGCGCCAGCCAAGGGCCTGGCCCAGCCAGGAGGCCATCGGCACGCCGACGACGGTTGCGACGGTCAACCCGGTCATCACGTGCGCCACCGCCTTGGCCCGGTTCCGCGGTCCCATCAGGAAGGAGGCCACCATCGCAGCGACGCCGAAGAACGCCCCATGTGGCAGGCCCGCAACGAAACGAGCGGCCATCAGCATCTCGTACGACGGGGCGAACATGCTGGCCAGATTGCTCAGCGTGAAGACCGCCATCAGCCCCAACAGCACCGTCTTTCGCGGCATCCGTGCGGTCAGTGCGGCGAACAGCGGCGCTCCGACCACCACACCGAGCGCATACGCGGAGATGATGTGGCCGGCGGTCGGTTCGGAGATGGCGAAGCTGGAGGCGATATCAGGAAGCAGTCCCATCGCGACGAACTCGGTGGTTCCGATGCCGAACCCGCCGATGGCGAGAGCGAGCACCGCAAGCCATCGCACCGAGGGTGCAGGGGCCACGACGGAGACGGGAGTCGTCGAGTGGCGTTCGAGCGAGATGGTCAAGAACGTGGACCTTCCTGTGGTTGGACGTTGGCCACGCTAACGAGACTTACGCGGGTCCGCAAACCGACTTACGCTATTTTGACGGTAAAAGTGAGGCAGGGTTACGATTGGCACCACACCCGATCCACCCTCTTTGAATCGATGACATGGCCTTTTCCCGAAGTTCGACGGCGACCACGGCCGGGGATATCTACGGCCTGATCCGCGCCGCGGGCGCTACGACCCGTACCGAAATCGGTGAACAGACCGGGCTGTCCCGCACCGCCGTGGCCGCGCGCGTCGCGGCACTGGCAGATCAGGGTCTGATCGTCGAACGTGAACAAGCGCCGTCCACCGGCGGCCGTCCCGCCGCGCTGCTGACGTTCAACGCCGACGCCGGAGTCGTGCTCGCCGCCGCGATCGGGCGCAGCAGAACCCGGCTCGCGGTGTGCAACCTCGCCGGCGAGATCCTGGCTGCAGGTGACATCGACCAGGAGATCGGCATCGGTCCCGACGAGCTGATGCCCGACGTGGTCAAGAGGCTCGACGTCCTCCTCGACGGGCATCGCGATGCCCGCATCCACGGCGTCGGGTTATGCCTGCCCGGAACCGTCGATCAGCAGCGTGGCTGCAGCCTCGACTCGCCGATCATGAGCGGCTGGGACGGGGTGCCGCTGGCGCCGTATTTCGCCGAGTTGACCGATGCGCCCGTCATTCTCGACAACGACGTCAACGTCATTGCGCTGGCGGAGCGACGGGGCGACCGTCAAGCCGTCGACGATGTGCTGGTCATCAAGGCCTCGACGGGTCTCGGCGCAGGCATCATCGCCGGCGGTTCGCTACAGCGCGGCGCCGTGCAGGCTGCCGGGGAGTTCGGTCACAACAAGACGCCAGCCGCCGACGGGGTGCCGTGCCGATGCGGCGACACCGGCTGCCTGGAAGCGATCGCGGGCGGTTGGGCACTGGTGCGGGCGCTGACACAGCAGGGCCACGCCGTCGGCCATATCCGCGACGTCGTGGAGTTGGCCAACGGCGGTGACGCCGAAGCGCGCAGGTTGATCCGCGACAGCGGGCGACATGTCGGCGAGGTCCTCGCTGCTGCGGTGAACCTGCTCAACCCCGCGCTGCTGGTGGTCGCGGGCGATATGGCAAGGGCGTACGACGTCTTCGTGGCAGGCCTGCGGGAAACGTTGTACGGCAACGCGACCGCGCTGGCGACCCGCGTGCTGCAGGTGGTTCCGACTACCTACGGGGACCGGTCCGGTGTCGTCGGCAGCGCCACCATGGTGCTCGACCACGTGCTGAGTCCGCGCCTCATCGATGCGGCGCTCGGCGCCGACGCAGGGAGGCGAAAGTTCAGGCGCGGTTCCACTGCTGGGTGAGCCGGAAGAGGTAGATCAATGCGGGCAGCACGATGACACCCGCGAGCCCGACGACGATCAGCAGCCCGACCAATGTGGAGTCGGCGCCCGCGGCGTCGTCGATGGTGACCTGATCGACCAGCAGCCACGGATACTGACCGACTCCCCATCCGGTGACCACCGAACCGACGGCGACGACCGCGGAAACCCTTGCCGGAGAATACTTTCGGCGATACAGCAGGGCGAGGGTCGCCGCACCCGCCACCGCCGCCAGTGCCAGCAACGGTGACGCGGTCGTGCGCAACCCGTGGCTCAACGTGGGAGCGTCGTGAGCGACGGGATAGAGTCCCGCGAACACGACGACGCCGGTGGCAACGCCGACCGCGAGGGTGCGGATACGCAGTCGCTCGGCCAGTGCCGTGCTGCCTGTGCGGGCCGCGTCGGCGGTGAGGAACACCCCGGCGAGGAAGACACATGTGGTGGCGGCCAGACACCCGCCGACCATCGACGTCGGGTTTATCCACGATCCGATGAGATCGCCATATCCGTCGGCGGGTACCCGACCCGACGCAATCGCGCCCGCCGCGGCGCCGAGGAAGAACGGTGTGATCACCGACGACGCCGCGAAGATCGCGCCGAAGAGGCGGGCCTGGGCGAAGGTCTCCGAATACTTGCGGAACGCAAACGTCGCTCCGCGCAACACGATTCCGGCAAGCGCCAGAAGGAGCGGAATGAAGAGGGTGGTGGTCGCGGCGGCGAATGTGGTGGGGAAGCCCGTCCACCACATCACCAGGATGTAGATGAGCCAGACGTGGTTGGCTTCCCACACCGGCCCGATGCTGGTGTCGACGAGAGTGCGGATTTCACTGCCGCGTTCGTCGAATCCGGCGGTGAGATCGTAGAAGCCCGAGCCGAAGTCGGCGCCCGCGAACAATGCGTACACGACGACGCCGACGAACATCGCCATCGCCACCACCGACGCCAGCGTCACGACACCGTCTCCTCCCGTGGCGGCCCGTACGGGCTCGGCAGGTCGGTCTCACCGGTACGCCACCGCTTCGCCATGGAACGCAACACGACGTACGCCCCGACCGTCATGCCCAGATAGATGACGAGGACGCCGAGGTAGCTCCACCAGAGGCCGGGGTTCGTGCTGGCCGCGTCGTTGGTGCGAAGTATCTGCCACACCGTCCACGGTTGACGGCCGACTTCGGTGGCAACCCAACCGAGTTCTACCGCAAGAATGGCCAGCGGACCTGCGATCATCGAAAACCGAAGGAACCAGCGGTTGTTCAACAGATCGATACCGCGCCAGCGGAGTAACCAGAACACGACGACGCCTGCCGCCAGCAGCGTGCCGATGACCACCATCGACTGGAAGGACAGATGGGTGATGTTGACTGGCGGCCAATCGGACTCGGGGGCCGTGTCCAAACCGGGCACCGGTCTGTCGAACGAGTTGCGCGCGATGATCGAGCCGAGCCGCGGTATCTCCAACGCCCACCGCACCTCGCCGTCGATCAGCAGGCCGCCCAACCGAAACGGCGCGGGCCCCTCGGTGGTCTCGGCAAGCTCGAACGCCGCCAGCTTCGCCGGCTGTGTGTCGGCGATCCTCATGCCGAGTATGTGACCGACGATCGGCTGGGCGATGGCGGCCACCGTTCCGAAGACGAACGGCACCGTGAAACCGAGACGATGGTGCGCGTCGGTCCGCCCGCGCAGTAGGCCGGCGGCGTACACGCCCGACACCACAAGGCCGACGACCATGAATGCCGCCAGCCACATGTGCAGAAACTGAAACCAGACACCGTCGTTGAACATCGCCCGCCACGGGTTGATGTCGGTGACGACGCCATCGCGTATCGCGAACCCCGTCGGATGGTTCATCCAGGCATTGACCGACACCACGCAGAACGTGCCCACGATGCCGGCCACCCCCATCGGGATCAGCATCGCCAGATGCCGCCGCGGCGGCATGCGGTCCCAGCCGTACAAATAGATGCCGAGGAAGATCGCCTCGACGAAGAACGACAAGCCCTCGAACGCGAACGGCAGCCCGAGCACATCGCCGAAACGCCCCATCAGGCCCGGCCACAGAAGACCCATCTCGAAGCTCAGCACCGTGCCGGACACCGCGCCGATGGCGAACAGGACCGCCGACACCTTGCCCCAGCGCTTGGCGAGGCCGAGTGCGACGGGATCGTCGCGCACGATGCCGCGCCGGTGCATCACGTAGATGACGGTCGGAAAGGCGACACCGAAACACGCGAGGATGATGTGCCAACCCAGGGATACCGCCATCTGCTGGCGCGCAGGAAACAGTCCGGGCGGCCCCGCCTCGGATGTCAGCGCCAGAAATGTGTCGCCGAGCCCCACCCCAGCGAGCCTAATCCGCGGCGGACGATCGCTGACGAAACTGTGACCTCACTGACTGAGCCGGCACGAGACCATGCGGACGTGACCGCGTCGAATCGGTCGGTAAGCGAACTGTCAGCAGACAACTACGACGGCAACTGAGGTAACGCAGCAGCTTCGAACTTGTCGTTTGTCTGGCCATCCTCGTCCACCCTGGCCCATGTCCGCGGAGGTCGTACCGCGAGACCGACATACTCGCGTCTACAGCCGATTCTCGGGGCCGATGACAGCCCACACCGTCTTACCAGTCGGCGTCGGTGAGTTGCCCCACATCCGGCACATTGCGTTGAGGATGTTCAGCCCCGACGGCCTACCCGTGGCGTGCGACCACTCGGAAACGTTGGCCTGCGAGTGGCTGCAGTCCTCCACTGCCACCATCACGGTTTCGCCGTCAGTCTCAAGTCGAACCCGGGGATCACCGGTGGTGTGTGCAAGGACATTCTCGACAAAGGTGGTCACGATTATCTTCGACACCGCGATCCAATTCGGCATCGACCACGCCCGCAGCCACTCGTCGACGAACTCCCTGGACCGCCGCAGGCTGGTGGTCTTGGGCGGGCAGGTCGACACGTACACGTTGGCGGCCCAGTCCCGATCCCGCGAAAGCCGGATGCATTACAAGCAGATTCGACGCTCGGATAGACAGGGACATAGCGGGTGATCCCGTTGCGGGCCAGGGCGTCGCGCCCTGAATTGCGGTCACAGGCCAACAGAATCGGTACCTCGGGCCAACGCTCGACGTGCCAGCGGGCGCTGGTGAAGACCGCCAGGGCGGATTCTCGCGGAACGAGTAGTCCGCTGACGTCGACGACAACCGCCCGAGGATCGTCCAGCGCGGCCTTGATGATGTTGTCGCGCAGGTAGAGATAGGTCGTTGCGTCGAGCACACCATCGGGGGTCAACACAATGATCGGTCCGACGGAATCCGACCCGACGACCAGTTTGGACGCTGCGCTACTCGTCACCGTTCACCCGCCGAACAGGTAATCCCCGACATGCGGTTCCGACCGGCAGACCTGATGCCAAGTTGGTGAGCGCCTCCACCCCGCCTGCGGAGGCGCCTACGGCGACCACCCCGCGCAGGCGGTCGCTCGAAGGACCGCTGGTAGAAAGCATCATTAATTGGGTACCCATAGCTGTGGCGGGCAACCGCTTTCCAGCGGACCGACACGCAGCTTTCACAGCCGTCAGACGTTGGCCATCACCTTCTCGGCGAACGTTTCGAGGTTTCGGATCTTGGCGTCCAAGCGGCTCGCTGTCGCTGCCCATGACGTAGGGGTTGCGGAAGCCCACGATGGCGTCGGTGACGCCCTTGTCCTCCAGCCGCTTGATCCCGTCGGGGGTGTACGCGTCTGCGGACATGACGTGGATCTCGAACGGGCCGGTGCGGTCCTGCTCGGCACGGATCTCGTTCAGCCTGCCGATGAGTCGGTCGAGTTCCTTTCGGCTGCTGCCTCCGTGCATCCATCCGTCGCAGCGGACCGCCCGGTGCAGGGCGGCTTCTGCGTGCCCGCCGATGAGTATCGGAATCGGTTCGGACGGGGCCGGGGTCATCTTCGTTTTCGGGATGTCGTAGAACTCGCCGTGGAACTCGAAGTACTCACCCGATGTCAGACCCCTGATGATGTCGATGCATTCGTCCATCCGCTTGCCGCGCCTGGCGAAAGGAACGCCCAGCAGTTCGTAGTCTTCGGACCACGGGCTGGTGCCGACGCCGAGCCCCAGCCGGTTGCCGAAGATCGCCGCCAGCGAACCGGCCTGCTTGGCCACCAGCGCAGGAGGCCGGATCGGCAGCTTGAGCACGAAGAAGTTGAACTTGAGCCTGGTTGTCACCGCGCACAATGCGCCTGCGAGGACGAATGCCTCGACGAACGCCTTGCCGTCGAGGAATTCACGGTTGCCGTCGGGGGTGTAGGGATACGTCGAATCCGACTCGAAAGGGTAAGCGATGCTGTCCGCGATCGTCATCGCGTGATAGCCGGCGTCCTCGGCGGCCCTGGCCAACGGAATGTAGTAGGTCGGGTCTGTCATCGCCTCCGCGTAGGTGAACCGCACCCTTTGCGATACTAGAACGCGTTCTAATTGACGCCGCCGTGTTTCGGTGGGGACCGCCGGGGGAACGTCGTTGGCCATGAGCACGTCGAAAGCGTTGTACAAGCCCCTCTCGATCGGCATGAGCGTCCTCGGCGGGCTGATCGCCGGCAAGATCTTCACCGAGATCTGGCAGCGGGTGAACCCGGACGACGAGGAGCCCGACCCCAAGGACCTGAGTCGCTCGACGCGTGAGGTGTTCATCGCCGCCGCGGTACAGGGCGTCATCGTCGGCCTGGTGCGGGCGGTGCTGGCGCGTGGCCAGGCCAAGGGCTTCGCGGCGCTGACCGACGAGGACCTCAGCTAGCCTTCGTCGGGCATCATGTAGCAGGTGCCCAGCTGGCTGACCCGCAATGTGTGGGTGCTGTCCGCTGTCTCCTTTCTGCAGGACACCGCAAGCGAACTGCTCTATCCGCTGCTGCCGATCTACCTGACCTCGGTGCTCGGCGCGCCTCCGGCTGTCGTGGGCGCGGTGGAAGGCGTCGCTGAGGGGGCGGCATCGCTGACCAAGCTGGCAGCGGGACCGTTGGGTGACCGCTACGCCCGCAGGCCGTTGATCGCGACCGGGCTACGGCATGGCTGCGCTCGGCAAGGTGATCGTCGCGGCGGCCACCGGATGGCCCGGTGTGCTGGCCGGGCGGGTGGTCGACCGGCTCGGCAAGGGAATTCGCGGAGCGCCCCGCGACGCTCTGCTCGTCGACGGGATCGACAACGACGCCCGCGGGCGGGTGTTCGGATTCCACCGCGCCATGGACACACTCGGCGCGGTCGTCGGCCCGCTACTGGGGCTGGCCGGCTACCAGCTGCTGGACCATCAGATCGCGCCGCTGCTCTGGGTCGCGGTGATTCCCGCCGTATTGAGCGTCGCCCTCGTTTTCTTGGTGCGCGAGACGCGGCGGGTGGTGCCTGCACAACGCAAAGCGATCTTCGCGCGGGTGCGGGATCTGCCTCACGAATACTGGCGGGTGACCGTGCTGCTGGTCGCCTTCGGCATCGTCAACTTCCCGGATGCGCTACTGCTGTTGCGGCTCAACGAGATCGGCTTCTCCGTCGTCGAGGTGATCCTGGCCTACGTCGGCTACAACCTCGTCTACGCCCTGTCGAGCTATCCGGCCGGGTTGCTCGCCGACCGCATCCCACGCCCGACGGTCTTCGGAATCGGTCTGGCTTTCTTCGCGGTCGGCTACATCGGCCTCGGGCTGACCACCGACACCGTTGTGGCGTGGGTGCTGATCGCCGTCTACGGTCTCTTCACCGGATGTACCGATGGCGTTGCCAAGGCATGGATTTCGTCGCTCGTCGGACCCGACCTGCAGGGCAGCGCGCAAGGAGTCTTCCAGGGCGCCAGCGGTTTCGCGATCTTGATCGCCGGTGTGTGGGCAGGTCTGCTCTGGGGGGCGGACGGCAGCCTGCCGCTTCTCGTCTCCGGCGTCGTGGGAGCGGTGTTCGCGGTCGTGCTTCTCGTCGTCGCGCCGCGCTACCGGCTCGGCACGACGACCTCGACATCGTCGAGGGCGTAGGGCGGCGTCCCGACACCGACGACCGAGTACCTGTCCTGCGGTGTTCGTTCGGTGATCCGGCACTGCGCGCTGCGATCGCCGATCGTCAACGTCACCGGCTTCGGCCCCGTCAGCACGTCGGACAGGGCATCGAAAATCGTTCCCTGCCAATGGTATCGGCCGTCGATGGGATCGAGGCGGCCGGACAGCCGCACCCGCACCCGGCGTTCGTCATCGCCGACGAGGATCGTCGCTGCCCCGTCGTAGACCTCATCGACGACGCCGACGTGTGAGCTCATGTCGAATGCGCTCGGCACGGCCTTCGCCATCCGCCGCCAGTACGACGCGTCCGCACGGTCGGATTTGTCGGCTCCGCGCACGGCGAAGGTGCGCTGCGTGCTGAACAGCACCTCGATGCGGGTGCTGCCCGTGCGGTTCATCAGCCGCAGACACTCGGCGATGTAGTCCACTCGTGCATCGGCGACGGCGTCGACACCGGTGACCATGAAATAGTTCGGCACACCATGCACGGCGACGCCGAGGTAGGGGGCGAGATCCTCGCGGCCCGAACGGGTTTGATCAGTGACGACGACCCTGGCCCGGCATGTCTTCAGCATCCAGGTGTGGGTCGTCTCGTCGAAGGAGGCACCGTCGAGCTCGTCTGCGTCGATGACCGCGATGCCGGTGATGCCCGCCTTGGTGAGCCGTTTCTCGGCGCGGGCCACCCCGACGACGACGACGTCGTGGCAGTGACCTTCTGTCATCGGGGCTGTCGGCTCTTCGCGCAAGCGCTCATCGCTGCGGCAGGAAACCGGTGCGTCGCCACAACCGGCGCGCAATCGGTCCCATCAGACCGACCTCGTCGAGGAACGCCGCCAGCGGAGCGAAACCCGCAACCTGAACCTCTTGGCGGTGCGGGCTGGTTCTGGCGAGCTGGCGGGCCCGGTCCGCGTCCAGCCCGACGCGCAGGTACGGGACCCTGCTGGTGAACAGGTAGCGGAAGAAGTATCCGCCGAGGCCGTTGATGTTGGACACCCACATCCTGACGGGACGGCCCATGGTCGGCGTGCGCTTGCGCAGGCCGTCGCGGGCGAACTGGATGTGCCGGGCTTCCTCGGTCACGTGAATTCGCATGAGCCGCTGAACCATCGGCTGCAGCTCGGGGTCGTCCATCATCCGCCGCTGGATGGAGTCGAAGATCTCCTCGCCGATCAACGCGGCGACCCAGAGCACGGAACCCTTGAAACCCAACGGCAGTGCGTTGATGACGACACGGTGCCACCAGCGCGGCTGCACGGGCTTCGCGCCGACATGCTCGATCGCCTTGCCGAACATCACCATGTGCCGGGTTTCGTCGCCGAGCTCGGTGAGCTCGTAATGCGTGGAGCGCGACGTCGGATCCTGGTGCATGATCTTGCGCAGCAGCGCCTGATTCAGGATGTTCTCGAACCAGATACCGGCCGAAAGGGTGTTGACGAATTCCTGGCGGGACAGCTCGATCTGCTGCTCGCGGGTCATCGCGTCCCACATCGGGGTGCCGTAGAGCGAGACGCTCTTCGGCGGCAGGAAGAACTTGTCGGGATCGAGCGGCGCATCCCAGTCGATGTCGACCACCGGCGCGTAAGACTTCTTCACCGACCCCTTGAGCAGACGCTCGGCGAACTCTTGGCGGGTGGCTGCTGGCTGCTGCCTCATCGAGGCGGTCATCCGCATCTCCCTCGTTATGGGTGTTGTGGCTCAACGGTAGGGACGGCGGACAAAAGATGTCAATACCCGCGGTACCGGATACTTCGATTTGTGATCGTTTGACGCGACTGTCAGCGGGTACCGGCCCGTATGGCCCTTGACGTGAACGAAAGCAGCCGCCCACCCGAACCCGACGATCCGCGCAAACCCGAATCGCCGACAGATCTCACCAAGCCCTCGCTGTTCTACGTTCTTCGCAAGACCGCGCGGGAATTCCAGCAGGACCAGTGCACCGACCTTGCGGCGGCGCTGACGTATTACGCGGTGCTGTCACTGTTTCCGGCGCTGTTGGTGTTGGTCTCGCTGCTCGGCGTTGTCGGGCAGGGCCGCCGAACCGTCGACGCGGTGCTGGAGATGGCTGCGGGCGTGGTTCCCGGCGACGCGATGAACCTGCTGCGTCCGACCATCGAGCAGCTGGTGGCATCGCCGTCGGCCGGCGTCGCACTGATCACCGGCGCGCTGGCGGCGCTGTGGTCGGCGTCGGGTTACGTCGGCGCGTTCGGGCGGGCGATGAACCGGATCTACGAGATCGAGGAGGGCCGCCCGGTCTGGAAGCTGCGGCCGCTGCAGCTCGTTCTCACCTTGGCGGGCCTGCTGTTGGCCTCCGCGGTAGCGGTGATGCTGGTGATCAGCGGGCCGGTAGCCGAAACGGTCGGCAACGCGATCGGAGCGGGATCGGTCGCCGTGACGACATGGAACATCGCCAAGTGGCCGGTAATCCTGGTGTGTGTCGTGCTGGCCGTGGCCGTGCTGTACTACGCCACGCCGAACGTGAAGCAGCCGAAGTTCCGCTGGATCAGCATCGGGGCGGGGTTTCGCGATCCTCATCTGGATCGCGGCGTCGGTGTTGTTCGGCTTCTACGTCGCGAACTTCGGCAGTTACAACAAGACCTACGGCACGCTCGCCGGGGTGATCGTCTTCCTGTTGTGGCTGTGGATCACCAACCTGGCCTTGCTGTTCGGCGCCGAGCTGGATGCCGAACTCGAACGCGGCCGTCAGCTGCAGGCCGGGCTGCCCGCCGAGCGCGACATCCAGTTGCCGCCGCGCGACACTCGCGTCCTCGACAAGAACGAGAAAGCCGAGGAGAAGGATATTGAGCGTGCGGAGGAACTCCGGCGCACCAGGGGCGGAGAGCATTAGCGCATACTCACGGGCGTGACCCGTCGGATCCACGTCATCGGCATCGGGGCGGGCGACCCCGATTACGTGACGGCGGAGGCTGTCCGCGCACTCAATGACACGGCTGTCTTCTTCGCGATGGACAAAGGGGAAGCGAAGAACGATCTGGTGGCCTTGCGTCGGCAGATCTGCGAGCGGTTCATCGTGAGTCCGGGCTACCGGTTCGTCGAACTCGCCGACCCGCAGCGAGCCAAGGACGCGAACTACCGGCAGGCCGTCGCGCAGTGGCACTCGGCGCGGGCCGCCGTCTGGGCGGACGCCATCGAACGTGAACTCGCACCTGAGGGCGTCGGCGCCTTTCTGGCGTGGGGCGACCCGTCGCTGTACGACAGCACGCTGCGGATCCTCGAAATGGTCGCCCAGCGCGTGGAGATCTCCTACGACGTCATCCCGGGGATCACCGCGATCCAGGCGCTGACGGCCCGACATCGCATCCCGCTCAACGACATCGGTGAACCCGTGTTGATCACCACCGGCAGGCGGCTGGCCGCCGACGGGCCGGCGGGCAGCGTCGTGGTGATGCTCGACGGAGACTGCGCGTTCCGGTCGTGTCCGCCACAGACCCGCATCTGGTGGGGCGCCTACCTCGGCACGCCCGACGAATTGCTGGTGTCGGGCACCGTCGGCGAGGTCGGTGAGAAGATCGTCGAACTGCGCGCCGAGGCACGGGCGGCCCACGGCTGGATCATGGACACGTATCTGCTGCGGCCAGCATAGGATCCACAGATGGCATTTCTGCTGCGTGCGGCGTTGACCGGATTCGCTTTGTGGATAGTTACGCTCGTCGTTTCCGGCATCGACTTCGTCGGCGGCGACACCACCCTGCAGCGGGTCGGGATCATCCTGGTTGTCGCGGTCGTCTTCGGGCTCGTCAACGCGATCATCAAACCGATTGTGCAGCTCATCTCGATCCCGCTCTACATCCTCACGCTCGGCCTGTTTCACGTGGTGATCAACGCGTTGATGCTGTGGATCACCTCGTGGATCACGGAGAACACCACGCACTGGGGCCTTTACATCGACGACTTCTGGTGGACGGCGATCTGGGCGGCGATCGTGCTGTCGTTCGTCAGCTGGGCGCTGTCGCTGATCGTGCGAACCCCCAGCGCGTGACCCGAGCCTGACAGGCACACTGGATTCATGCCCGAACTGCCCGAGGTCGAGGCGCTGGCCGACCACCTCCGTCGGCACGCCGTCGGCCTGACCGTCGGACGCATCGACGTGTCCGCTCTTTCCGTGCTCAAGACATTCGATCCGCCGACGACTGCCCTGCACGGCCGCGAGGTCACCGGTGCCAACCGGTGGGGCAAATACCTCGGTCTCGAGGTCGGCGGCCTTCACCTGATCACCCACCTGTCCCGGGCGGGCTGGCTGCGCTGGTCCGAGCAGCTGGCCGCGGCGCCGCTGAAACCGGGAAAGGGGCCGATCGCGCTGCGGGTGCATTTAAAAAATCCGAGCACACCCGACGAACGAATCGGATTCGATCTCACCGAGGCGGGCACGCAGAAGCGGTTGGCGGTCTGGCTGGTCGACGACCCCATCGAAGGTTCCCCAGATCGCTGCGCTGGGGCCCGACGCGCTGGAGTTGTCGCGCGACGGCCTGGCCGCGGTGCTGGCGGCCCAGGGCGGCCGGGTGAAGACCGTCATCACCGACCAGAAGGTGATCGCAGGCATCGGCAACGCGTACAGCGACGAGATCCTGCACGTGGCCAAGCTGTCGCCGTTCGCGACGGCGAACAAGCTGACCGATGCACAGCTCGCGGCGCTGCACGACGCGATGATCTCGGTGCTCACCGACGCGGTGTCGCGGTCGGTCGGCCAGCAGGCGGCCACCTTGAAGGGGGAGAAGCGGTCAGGCCTGCGGGTGCACGCCCGTACCGGTCTGCCGTGCCCGGTGTGCGGTGACACGGTGCGAGAAGTGTCGTTCGCCGACAAGTCTTTTCAGTACTGCCCGACCTGTCAGACCGGCGGCAAGGTACTCGCCGACCGGCGGCTGTCGCGGCTGCTGAAGTGAGCCGCCCGTCCCCCCGTCGCGGGCTGGCTGCTTAGGGCCGGGGGAATCGGGCAATCCGCAGTCATGACCACTCTGCAGGCTCGCGATGGCAACACCCGCCTCGAACCGCTGCTCGGCGACTTGGCGCGGCGGGTTCAGGCCGCCGACCCATCCCGCCGGCGTGAGATCACCGACGCCATGACGGGCAGGCCGCTCGGACACGTGCCGCACTGCACCGCTGACGACGTGGTCGCGGCGGCGCACCGGGCCCGCGAAGTGCAGGCGCAGTGGGCGGCCAGGCCGGTAGCCGAACGGGCAGACGTGCTGCTGCGCCTGCACGACCTCGTGCTGGCACATCAGGACGAGGTGCTCGACCTGATTCAGCTGGAGAACGGAAAAGCGCGACGGCACGCGTTCGAGGAAGTCATCGACGTCGCCCTGACGGCGCGCTACTACGCGCACACCGCCGAGGAATACCTGCGGCCCAAGCGTCGGCAGGGTGTGCAGCTGATGCTCACCGAGGTGTGGGAACACCTGCACCCCAAGGGGCTCGTCGGTGTCATCTCGCCGTGGAACTATCCGCTCACCCTCGGGATCAGCGACGCGCTGCCCGCTCTCGTGGCGGGCAACGCGGTGTTGGCCAAACCCGATGACCGGACGCCGTTCTCGCATCTGTGGGCTGTGCACATGCTCGAACGGGCAGGGATGCCGCCGGGTTTGGTGCAGACGGTCACAGGACCCGGATCAGAGCTGGGCACACCGATCATCGAGCAGTCCGACTATCTGATGTTCACCGGCTCGACGAGCACGGGTCGGACGGTCGCCAAGCAGGCCGCAGCGCGGTTGATCGACTACTCCATGGAGCTCGGCGGGAAGAACGCTCTGCTTGTGCTGGACGACGCCGACGTCGGCAAGGCCGCCAGGGGTGCGGTGCGGGCCGCCTTCTCGAACTCCGGACAGCTGTGCATCTCGATCGAGCGCATCTACGTGCCGACGGCGATGTGGGACGACTTCGTCGATCGCTTCGTCGCTGCGACCGCGGCCATGAAATTGACTGCCGGGCTTGATTATTCGGCCGACATGGGGTCGCTGATCAACGCGACGCAACTCGAGACCGTCACACAGCACGTCGACGATGCGGTCGGCAAGGGGGCGACGGTGCTCGCCGGCGGACGCGCCCGGCCGGACATCGGGCCGTACTTCTACGAGCCGACGATTCTGTCCGGGGTGCGCGAGGGGATGGATGCCTACGAAGACGAAACGTTCGGCCCGGTGGTGTCGCTGTATCCCGTCGATTCCGAGGAGGAGGCGATCGCGAAGGCCAACGACAGCCGGTTCGGGCTGAACTTCAGCGTGTGGACCTCGGATCCGGAGCGCGGCCGACGAGTAGCCGCGCGCCTGCAGGCGGGCACCGTCAACGTCAACGAGGCCTACGCAGCGGCATGGGCGTCCATCGACGCCCCGATGGGCGGCATGAAGGAATCCGGTGTGGGACGCCGCCACGGCGAGCACGGGCTCACGAAATACACCGAGTCCCAGACGATCGCCACCGAGCGGGTGCTGCCCGTCGGCGCACCGCCGTGGATCCGCGCCGACCGGTACGCCCGCGTGATGACGGTGGGACTGAAGGCGCTTCGACGTATCCCCGGCGTCAAGTAGGTCCGCTCAAGCGCTCGGGCAGTACGTCCGCGTCGCCGACGACAACGCCTGCCGGTACAGCGGGTCGAGCCGACGGTCGGTTGCGACGGCGTCCGTCGCCTCTTGCACTTCGCCGGCACAGGCGATGCCGTGCAGCGAATCCCATTGCACGGCAATCTCGCCCACCATCGTCTTGTTGAACCCGTCGATCGCCGTCCGCGACTCCGACAGATCCGGTGCGGTCGTCGGCGCCGTGGCCGGGTCGAACTTCCATTGCGCGAACCGCGTGTACTCGATGCCCTCGGTCGCGTCGATCTGGTCGGTGAAAATTGCTCGCACGTAGTCCGGATCGACGCCGTGGGCCGTGGCGTCGGCGCCGACCGCGTCCAGGACAGCGGCCGCGCGCGGTGGGTCGTCGATGGGCGGTCCGCCGTTGACCCACTTGAACGCCGCCACCGGGTCAGCCGTCGCCAGCCGCTGCGCGGCGGTGTCCACGAGGCGGTACAGCGGGTCCACCGGCTGCGGCGTCGGCGGTCGCGGGAAATGCGCCTACCAGCAGTGACCCGGCTACCAGCAGCGAAGCGGTTCGATTACGGCTCATCGCTCCATCATGCTTACGCTGTCCGGGTGACTCGCCAGAAGATCTTGATCACGGGTGCCAGCTCCGGCCTCGGCGCGGGTATGGCCAGGGCATTCGCCGCCAAGGGCCGCGACCTCGCGCTGTGCGCGCGACGCCTGGACCGGCTCGACGAGCTCAGGGCCGAGCTGACCGAGCGGCACCCCGGCATCACCGTGGCCGTCGCGGCGCTCGACGTCAACGACCACGACCAGGTGCCGAAGGTGTTCGCCGAACTGGAAGACCAGCTTGGCGGTATCGACCGCGTCATCGTCAACGCAGGCATCGGCAAGGGCGCGCCGCTGGGATCGGGCAAGCTGTGGGCCAACAAGCAGACCATCGAGACCAACCTGGTCGCCGCGCTGGTGCAGATCGAAACGGCCATCGAGATGTTCAAGAACGCCGACGGCGGGCACCTGGTGCTGATCTCGTCGGTGCTCGGCAACAAGGGTGTGCCCGGCGTCAAGGCCGCCTACGCCGCGAGCAAGGCCGGGGTGTCGTCGCTTGGCGAGTCGCTGCGCGCTGAGTATGCGAGCGGCCCCATCACGGTGACCGTCCTGGAACCCGGCTACATCGAGTCGGAGATGACGGCGAAGTCGGGTTCGACGATGCTGATGGTCGACAACGAGACCGGAACCAGGGCGATGGTCAACGCCATCGAGCGCGAGACCGGTCGGGCAGCCGTGCCGTTCTGGCCGTGGGGGCCGCTGGTACAGCTGCTGAAGGTGTTACCGCCGCGCCTGACGAAGCCATTTAGCTTAGTCGCGCTGATGGTTTAAGCGTTTCGGCGGCCGTGGGTAGCCAATTTTGCATGAACGCGAAAATGACAAACCTGACGCCATTGTTCTTCGCGGGCGCCGCGGCAGCCGCGATCGCGCTCGCTCCAGCTGCCTTCGCTGACTCGCTTCCATGTGTGAACGACGACGGCACGGCTTGCGTGACCACTCCCGAAGGCGGCGTGGCCACCGCCGGGCCGGAGGGCGCTTCGGGCGCTATACCCGGCGGGCCTGCTGGTTATGCGGGTCCCGAGGGTGTCACGGCGGGTACGCCGGGCGGACCGGAAGGTGTTGCCGGGACTGAGGGTGCTTCGGGCGTGATTCCCGGCGGCCCCGAGGGCACAGCCGGACCCGAGGGTGTGACGGCCGGTACGCCGGGCGGGCCAGAAGGTGTGGCCGGACCCGAGGGTGCTTCGGGCGTGATTCCCGGCGGCCCCGAGGGCACAGCCGGACCCGAGGGTGTGACGGCCGGTACGCCGGGCGCTGGCCAGAAGGTACGGCCGGGCCTGACGGCGCAAGCGCCACCATCCCCGGAGCAGGATCCGGCACTGCGGGCCCCGAGGGCGGTAACGGCTGCCTGTTCGGCTACTGCGCGACCATCCCGTCGCCGTAACCAGTTGCCGGGCCTAGGCGCTGCGGCCGCGCTCGGCTCGGTAGTGCCGCACCAGCGCATCGGTTGAGCTGTCCGACTGCTTCGGCGGCGACGCGTCGCCGGTGAGCACCGGCAGCAGCGCCTTGGCCTGCGTCTTGCCCAGCTCGACACCCCACTGGTCGAACGAGTCGATACCCCAGATGACGCCCTCGGTGAACACCTGGTGTTCGTAGAGCGCGATCAATTGGCCGATGATCGACGGCGTCAGCTGGGTGCCGAGGATCGATGTCGACGGTCGATTGCCCGGCATCACCTTGTGCGGCACCACCTCTGGAGGAGTGCCCTCCTCGGCGATCTCCTCGGCGGTCTTGCCGAATGCCAGCACCTGCGTCTGCGCGAAGAAGTTGCTCATCAGCAGATCGTGCATGCTGCCGGTGCCGTCGGCGGTGGGCAGGTCGTCGGTCGGCTGGCTGAACCCGATGAAGTCGGCGGGAATCAGCCGGGTGCCCTGATGCAGCAGTTGGTAGAACGCGTGCTGGCCGTTGGTACCGGGCTCGCCCCAGAAGATCTCGCCGGTGTCGGTGGTGACAGGCGACCCGTCGGCGCGCACCGACTTGCCGTTGGATTCCATCGTCAGCTGCTGGAGGTAGGCGGCGAAGCGGGACATGTCGTTCGAGTAGGGCAGCACCGCGCGCGACTGGGCGCCGAAGAAATTGTTGTACCACAGACCGATAAGGCCAAGCAGCACAGGAGCATTCGCCTCCAGCGGTGCGGTCGAGAAGTGTTCGTCGACGATGTGGAAGCCCGCGAGGAACTCGGCGAACCGTTCCTTGCCGATGGCCGCCATCACCGAGAGCCCGATCGCCGAGTCCACCGAGTAGCGGCCGCCGACCCAGTCCCAGAAGCCGAACATGTTGTCGGTGTTGATGCCGAAGTCGTCGACGAGCTTCTTGTTCGTCGACACCGCGACGAAGTGCTTGGACACCGCGGCGTCGCCGAGCGAGTCGGTCAGCCACCGC
The DNA here is from genome assembly GCA_963758825.1 of uncultured Actinomycetota bacterium. Classification (GTDB taxonomy): domain Bacteria; phylum Actinomycetota; class Actinomycetes; order Mycobacteriales; family Mycobacteriaceae; genus Mycobacterium. The sequence continues at coordinate 117,762 of CAVWWV010000007.1, forward strand.
CGCGCCGCCGTCGCGTTGGTCAGCGTCTCGAGTGTCGAGAACGTCTTCGACGCGACGACGAAAAGCGTTGTGGCAGGGTCGAGTCCGTCGAGCTTCGCCACCAGGTCGGCCGGGTCGACGTTCGACACGAACCGGCACGAGATGCCCGCGTCGGCGTAGTGCCGCAGCGCGTTGTAGACCATCACCGGGCCGAGGTCGGAACCGCCGATGCCGATGTTGACGACGGTGGTGATGCGCTCGCCCGTCGCGCCGGTCCACTCGCCGCTGCGCAGCCGGTCGGTGAACTCGCCCATCCGGTCGAGCACCTCGTGCACGTCGGACACGACGTCCTGGCCGTCGACGCTCAGCTGGGCGCCGCGCGGCTGCCTCAGCGCGGTGTGCAGCACCGCGCGGTCCTCGGAGGTGTTGATGTGTACACCGGAATACATGGCGTCGCGACGCTGTTCCAGATGTGCGGCTCGCGCCAGATCGACAAGCAGCTTCAGCGTTTCCCGGGTGATCCGGTGCTTGCTGTAGTCGATGTAAAGGTCGCCGACCGTCAGCGTCAGCTCGGTACCCCGGGCCGGATCGTCGTCGAAGAGTTCGCGGATGTGTTTGTCGCGGATCTGATCATGATGTCGCGCCAGGGCCTGCCATGCTGGGGTGGCCGAGATGTCCGGGATGTGCTGCTCTTCGGCGGTCATACTCCCGACCCTAGTGCGGCTATTTGACCGAAGGTGTAAGAGGGAGTCATGGATACGAACGCTCTGCTGAAGTCAGTTCCCACCGGCCTCTGGATCGGCGGTGAGGAGCGTGAGGCGTCGTCGACGTTCGACGTGCTCGACCCCTCCGACGACTCTGTCCTGATCTCGGTCGGCAACGCAACCGCCGACGACGCGATCGCCGCGCTCGATGCCGCGGCCGCGGCGCAGGCCGAGTGGGCCGCCACCGCGCCTCGCAAGCGGGGCGAGGTGCTGCGCGCGGTGTTCGAGAAGATCACCGAGCGCGCCGAAGACCTCGCCACGCTGATGACCCTGGAGATGGGCAAGGTGCTGCGCGAGAGCATGGGCGAGGTCACCTACGGCGCGGAGTTCTTCCGCTGGTTCGCCGAGGAAGCCGTGCGCATCCACGGCCGCTACACTCCGAGCCCCGCGGGCACCGGACGCATCATCGTCACCAAGCAGCCCGTCGGGCCGTGCTACGCGATCACGCCGTGGAACTTCCCGCTGGCGATGGGCACCCGCAAGATCGGCCCCGCGGTCGCGGCAGGCTGCACGATGATCGTCAAGCCGGCGCAGGAGACCCCGCTGACGATGCTGATGCTGGCCAAGCTGATGGACGAGGCGGGCCTGCCCAAGGGCGTGCTGTCGGTGCTGCCGACCAACAACCCTCGCGAGGTCACCACCGCGCTGATCGACGACGGCCGGCTGCGCAAGCTGACCTTCACCGGCTCCACCGGAGTGGGTAAGGCGTTGGTCAAGCAGGCGTCCGATGCCCTGTTGCGGACGTCGATGGAGTTAGGCGGCAACGCCCCGTTCGTGGTGTTCGACGACGCCGACGTCGACGCCGCCGTCGAGGGCGCGGTCCTGGCCAAGATGCGCAACGGCGGTGAGGCCTGCACGGCAGCCAACCGCTTCCACGTCGCGAACTCGGTGCGCGAGGAGTTCACCGAGAAGCTGGTCAAGCGGATGAGCGAGTTCCAGCTGGGCAAGGGCATCGACGAGTCGTCGACGCTGGGCCCGCTGATCAACGCCAAGCAGGTGGCCACCGTCGCCGACCTGGTGTCCGACGCGGTGTCGAAGGGCGCCTCGGTGGCCGTCGGCGGCGTCGCCCCCGGCGGCCCTGGCCACTTCTACCCGGCCACCGTGCTCGCTGACGTGCCCGCGGACGCCCGCATCCTCAAGGAGGAGGTGTTCGGGCCCGTCGCGCCGATCACCGGCTTCGACACCGAGGAGGAGGGTGTGGCGGCCGCCAACGACACCGAGTACGGCCTTGCCGCCTACATCTACACCCGCGACCTGGACAGGGCGCTGCGGGTGGCCGAGGGCGTCGAGTCCGGCATGGTCGGCGTCAACCGCGGGGTGATCTCCGATGCCGCTGCGCCGTTCGGCGGCGTCAAGGAGTCCGGCTTCGGCAGGGAAGGCGGGTTCGAGGGCATCGAGGAGTACCTCGACACGAAGTACATCGCGCTGACCAAGTAACCCGCTCGCCTTCATTCGGCGAGAAGAAGCAAAAGGTCCCCGGCACCCGGCGTGTCGGGGACTTTTGCGTCTGCTCGCGCGGGAAAGATTCCATCGGTGAGTGGCCACCGGTGGGTCGCGCCGCCCGAGCGCGCCGTCGATCGGGGCGCCCCGAGGGCGTCTCCTCGACCTCGGCGTGGCACCGGCGGTTCGGCGGGCATCCCGGCGCTGGACGGAATCCGCGCGCTGGCGGTCGCGCTGGTGCTCGCCGATCACGGCGGAATTCCCGGTGTCGCAGGCGGATTCATCGGCGTCGACGTGTTCTTCGTGCTGAGCGGATTCCTGATCACCTCGCTGCTGCTCGATGAGTTGGGCCGCACCGGCGGGATCGACCTGCCCGGGTTCTGGGTGCGCCGGGCCAGGCGGCTGCTGCCCGCGCTGATCGTCGTGGTGATGGCGGTCGTCGTGCTGCGCGAGCTGTTCCCGTCCGAGGCGGTGGCCGCCGTGCGCGACGACGCCGTCGCCGCCTTCTTCTGGGCGGCCAACTGGGTCTTCGTGTTCCGCCGCACCGACTACTTCACCCAGGGCGACCCGCCGTCGCCGCTGCAGCACACCTGGTCGCTGGCGGTCGAGGAGCAGTACTACGCATTGTGGCCGCTGGTGCTGGTGGCCGTGGCCGTCGTGCTCGCGTTGCTCACCAGGCACCGCGACAGCCGGCCGACGCTGCGCACGGTCCGGATGGTCGTCGTCGGCGTCGCCGTCGCGGGGGCGGGGGCATCGGCCGTCGCGGCGTGCCTGATGGTCTCCGAGAACTCGCTCAACCGCGTCTACTTCGGCACCGACACCCGCGTGCAGGCGCTGCTCGTCGGCGCCGCGGCCGCCGCGCTGTTGGTGCGGGACTGGTCGGCGCTGGCGCGTTACGGCAGGCAGATCCGGTCGCGGTGGGGCCGCTGGGTCGCGCAGATACTTCCTGTCATCGGGCTGACGATGCTCGGCGTCGTCGCGCACTTCGCGACGGGCAGTGCGCCGGAATTCCGGCGTGGACTGCTGACCGTGGTGGCCGTGGCCGCGGTCTTCATCGTCGCCCCGGTGGCGCTGGAGCAGCGCGGGCTCGTGGCGCGGGCGCTGGCGCTTCCGCCGCTGGTCTGGCTCGGCATGATCTCCTACGGCGTCTACCTGTGGCACTGGCCCGTCTTCCTCGCGCTGAACGGCGAGCGCACCGGCCTGACGGGCATGACGCTGTTCGCGATTCGGGCGCTCGCCACGGTGACGCTGTCCGCGATGTCGTGGTGGCTGATCGAGCAGCCGATCAAGCGCTGGCGGCCCGCCCACGTTCCGCAGCTGCGGCTCGCGGCGGCGACGCTGGCGACGGCGGCGGTCGCGACGATGGTCGTGGTGCCGGTCGGCATCAACGCGCCCGGCGAAAGCCGCCAGGGCCCCGACGTGCTGGCCGCCGCCGTCCAGCCAGAGGTGCCTGTCGAGATCGGCGGATCGGCCCGGCTGGCGCCGGGTACCCGCACCGTCGCCGTGTTCGGGGACTCGATGGCATGGACGATGATGCGCTACCTGCCGCCGACGCCGGGCTTCAAGTTCATCGACTACACCACTATCGGGTGCGGCATCGCCCGCGGCGGGCCGTACCGGTCGACCGGCGAGACGCTCACCCAGAAGCCCGAATGCGAGACGTGGCCTGCCCGCTGGGCCCAGCGAATCAGCCACGCCAAGCCCGACGTCGTGCTGTTGATCATCGGCCGCTGGGAGACCGTCGACCGCGTCAACGAAGGGCACTGGACGCACGTCGGCGATACCGGCTTCGACGGGTACATCGCGGGCGAACTGCGCCGCGCCCTCGACATCCTCGGCTCCACCGGCGCCCGCGTCGTCGTGACGACCACGCCGTACAACCGGCGCGGCGAACAGCCGGACGGGTCGCTGTACCCGGAGGACGAACCCGATCGCGTCGACGAATGGAATGCCCTGCTGCGCCGCGTTGTCGGGCAGCGCACGTACGCGTCCGTCCTCGACCTCAACGAGAAGCTGTGTCCCAACGGCGTTTACACAAACAAGATCGACGGCATCAAGATGCGCATGGACGGCCTGCACCCGACGCCGGAAGCGGTGAACTGGCTGACGCCGTGGCTCGAGGACGCGCTCCGCAAATAGCGATTTCGGCGCGAAATCCTTCGCTCAGCGACGGTTATCACGCCGGAATTCGCTGAAGATCAGTGGCCGAGGCGGCCGCGGCCGAGGCGCAGCAGCAGCATCGCGAGGTCCTTGCCCTCGGGGCCGAGCTCGCTGTAGCGCTCGATGACCTTCATCTCGCGGCTGTGCACCAGCCGGGTGCCGCCGGACGCCATCCTGGCCTTGCCGATGATCTGCGACACCTCGGTGCGGCGCTTGACCGCGGCGAGGATCTCGGCGTCGAGGCGGTCGATCTCCAGGCGCAGATCGTCGATTTCGGCCACGGGTTCCGTTTCGATAGTCATGTTCAGTGGCTCCTCATTGTGTGGGGGTCGCGGTTCCATCCGATTCCGGGCCTCACACAAGAAACGAGCCCCGGGTCTGGAAAGCGGACCGCGGGGCTCTGGGTAGCAGCTAGACCACGGGCACCGCTTGCCGGTACCCGTAGAAAAATCGACGCTGCTGGATGAGCACGAAATTAGTGTGCCATCTCGGCCGCCGCCAGCGCAAAGAATGTCCCATGTCGGCGGTAAGTTAGGAAAGACATGAGTGTGCACGTGACCGATTCCCCGGCTGACCAGCTTCTCGACGGACTCAACCCGCAGCAGCGCCAAGCGGTGCTGCACGAGGGGACGCCGCTGCTCATCGTCGCGGGTGCGGGATCGGGCAAGACCGCCGTGCTCACCCGCCGGATCGCCTATCTGCTGGCCGCCCGCGACGTCGGGGTCGGCCAGGTGCTGGCCATCACGTTCACCAACAAGGCGGCCGCCGAGATGCGCGAACGGGTCGTGTCGCTGGTCGGCCCGCGGGCCAGGTCGATGTGGGTGTCGACGTTCCACTCCACCTGTGTGCGCATCCTCCGCAACCAGGCATCGCTGCTGCCGGGGCTGAACTCCAATTTCTCCATCTATGACGCCGACGACTCCCGCCGCCTGCTGCTGATGATCGGCAAGGACATGGGGCTGGACACCAAGCGGTACTCGCCGCGGCTGCTTGCCAACGGGATCTCCAACCTCAAGAACGAGTTGATCGGCCCCGAGCAGGCCGCAGCCGAGGCGTCGGAGGCCGAAGAGGAGCTCGCCCGGATCATCGCCGAGGTCTTCGGCGAGTACCAGCGCCGGCTGCGCGCCGCCAACGCGTTGGACTTCGACGACCTCATCGGCGAGACAGTCGCTGTGCTGCAGGCCTTTCCGCAGATCGCCCAGTACTACCGGCGGCGCTTCCGGCACATCATGGTCGACGAGTATCAGGACACCAACCACGCGCAGTACGTGCTGGTGCGCGAGCTCGTCGGTACCGAGACGACGGTCGACGGGATCACGCCCGCCGAACTGTGCGTGGTGGGCGACGCGGACCAGTCCATCTACGCGTTCCGCGGCGCGACCATCCGCAACATCGAGGACTTCGAACGCGACTACCCGAATGCGACAACCATTCTGCTGGAACAGAACTACCGCTCGACGCAGAACATTCTGAACGCGGCCAACTCCGTCATCGCGCGCAACACTGGCCGCCGCGAGAAGCGGCTGTGGACGGCCGAAGGCGACGGCGAACTGATCGTCGGCTACGTCGCCGACAACGAACACGACGAGGCGCGGTTCGTCGCAGAGGAAATCGACGCGCTTGCCGACCGCGGCGACATCACCTACAACGACGTCGCGGTCTTCTACCGCACCAACAACTCGTCACGCGCGCTCGAAGAGGTGTTCATCCGCGCCGGCATACCGTACAAAGTCGTTGGGGGCGTTCGCTTTTACGAGCGCAGGGAGATCCGCGACATCGTGGCCTACCTGAGGGTTCTTGACAACCCCGGCGACGCGGTCAGCATGCGGCGCATCCTGAACACTCCGCGGCGGGGCATCGGCGACCGGGCCGAGGCGTGCGTCGCGGTCTACGCCGAGAACACCGGCGCCAGCTTCAACGACGCGCTGCAGGCGGCCGCCGACGGCAAGGTGCCGATGCTGAACACGCGCGCCGAGAAGTGCATTGCCGGCTTCGTCGAAATGATGGACGAACTGCGCGGACGTCTGGACGGTGAGCTGGGCGAGCTGGTCGAAGCGGTGCTGGACCGCACGGGATATCGCACGGAGCTGGAGGCGTCCAGCGATCCGCAGGATCTGGCGCGGCTGGACAACCTCAACGAGTTGGTCAGCGTCGCACACGAATTCAGCACCGACCTGGCGAACGCCGAGGCGCTGGGGGCGGATCTGGACGACGAGGACGTGCCCGACACCGGAGTCCTCGCGCAATTCCTCGAGCGGGTGTCGCTGGTCGCCGACGCCGACGAACTACCCGAGCACGGCGCGGGTGTGGTGACGATGATGACGCTGCACACCGCCAAGGGCCTGGAGTTTCCCGTCGTGTTCGTGACCGGCTGGGAGGACGGCATGTTCCCGCACATGCGGGCGCTCGGCGATCCCACCGAACTCTCCGAGGAACGTCGACTTGCCTATGTCGGCATCACCCGTGCGCGACAACGGCTTTACGTGAGCCGGGCCAAGGTCCGGTCGTCATGGGGGCAGCCGATGCTCAACCCCGAGTCGCGGTTCCTGCGCGAGATTCCGCAGGAGCTCATCAACTGGCGGCGCGTCGACCCGGCGCCGTCATTGTCGGCGCCCGTCAGCGGTGCCGGCCGGTTCGGCACGCCTCGGCCGTCGCCCACCCGATCCGCGGCTGGCAAGCGCGCGCTGATCATGCTCGAGCCGGGCGATCGCGTCACCCACGACAAGTACGGCCTCGGCCGCGTCGAGGAGGTCTCCGGGATGGGCGAATCCGCGATGTCGCTGATCGACTTCGGCAGTGCGGGCCGCGTCAAGTTGATGCACAACCACGCTCCGATATCGAAGCTCTAGGGCCTGGCCCACCGCGCGGTCGCCGGTAGCAGGGCGAGCGCGATCGTGATCACCGGAAGCGCGGGTATCGCGTACACCACGGGCGCCAGCTTCGCGCCCGCGATGAACAGGCTCGCGAAGATCATCAACCCGATCACCGAGCCGACGACCACAAGCGTGCGGGCCATCCGGCGCCGAAGCAGAAGCGCGATCAACCCGCTGATGAGGGCGCCCGCGGAGACCAGGGTCAGGAATCCGACTGCGACACAGAACAATCGGTCCGACGACCACCAGCCGGTGATCAGGTCGGTGGCGATGACCGCCGTGGCCCAACCGCTGACGATCGCGAAGACCGCCGTTGCGGCCGCCATCTTCGGGCGAGCGGGCCGGCGCCCGCGGATCGCCACCGGAGTGGCCCGCGGGAAGTAGGTGGTCGGCTGCTCTGGGTGGCTGCCGCGAACCGATGTGCGTGGTGTGGGGTTCGTCGAGGATGGGCAGTGAGCCCGTCGGCGCACGCCGGATGATGCTGGTCTTGGGCGCCGACAAGCCATCAGAGGGTGGCGCCGAATCGGTGTCGGACTTTTCGGGAAGGTCCGGGTCGCTCACACTTACGGAGAGTAGCTGCCGGGGCTGAGGCCCCGTTTGGCCAGCCATCCGACCGGGTCGATCCGGTCGGTGCCGTTCAGCAGGACCTCGAAGTGGCAGTGCGGGCCGGTGGAGTTGCCGCGGTTGCCGATCGTGGCGATCTGGTCACCTGCCCAGACCCGCTGGCCGATGCTGACGGTCCAGGTGTTGACGTGGCCGTACAGGGTGACCGTGCCGTCGGCGTGCCGCAGCTTGACCCATGCGCCGTAGCCTGCGGTCGGACCGACGTCGATCACGACGCCGTCGGCCGCGGCGACGATCGGGGTGCCGATCGAGTTGGCGATGTCGATGCCGCCGTGCAGAACGCCCCAGCGGTAGCCGAAGCCCGAGGTGAAGACACCCTTGGTCGGCATCACGAACAGCGGGCGCTGGAGTCGCGCCTCCCGCTCGGCGCGCTCCTGGGCGAATGCGGCGGCCTTGGTGATCTCCTCGGCGTGCACGACGGCCTCGGTGGCCGACGCGACGGTCACCACCTGCATCCCGTCGGTGGAGCCGGAGATGGCGCCTGCCGCGAGCGCTGACTGATCCGAGGCCAGTACGGTGTCGGAGCTTGTGGTGTCGGAGTTGTTGATCACCGAGTGCGCGGCCGCCGCGGTGGCGCCCGCGGCCATCGCCGCGATCATCAGCCTGCCCTTGACCGCGCTGGCGGTCTCCTTGCGGTGCTGGGCCGCGCGACGGGCGGTCATGTCGATGATGTCGGTGGCCGCGACGCCGCCGCTGACGTCGGTCCTGCTGTCGCGGTACGCGTGGGTGGCATTTCGCGCGCTGCGCGAGGTGCTCGACCGGCGTTCGTCTCGTGCGTCCGGCCGGAACTGGGACGGCACGACGAGGCGCAACGGGATCAGGTCGTCGGTGTCGGCCATGTCGTCGAGCTCGGGCGCATGGATGACCTGGCGTTCGCGATCGAACGCGGAAGTGTGATGGAACTCGAGGTCAGACAGCTTGCCGAACTCATTGAAAGGAATGATGTCGGTGATTTCAGTGGCTTCGGGATCGACCCATCTGTTGCGAGCGTTCGGCGCGACTCCGGTAGGAGATTCGAACGCACGATGGCCCGCCAAGCTGAAATGTCCTTCTGTTCGTGACCGGAACGTTATCTAGACCGGTAGACGTTAACCAAATCCCAATGTTCTCGGCAACCCGAGAGAGTATTCCAACCGGGATTGTGACTTGTATCACCCTCGGCACTCGGTGAGATCTGCCACATGACCGGTAGGCGGTGCCGACGGGCTCGACCCGTGTCGATAAAGTTCCCCCGAACCCGTCGGGTGCGTACAGAAGTCAAACAGACAGCGTTTTCTCAACAGACAGCGAGCTGATGGATCTTTTCGAGTATCAGGCGAAGGAGCTGTTCGCCAAGCACAACGTTCCCACCACTCCCGGACGGGTGACGACCACCGCCGAAGAGGCGAAGGCGATAGCCGAGGAGATCGGCAAGCCGGTCATGGTGAAGGCGCAGGTCAAGGTCGGCGGCCGCGGCAAGGCGGGTGGCGTGAAGTACGCCGCCACCCCGGACGACGCGTTCAACCACGCTCAGAACATCCTCGGCCTGGACATCAAGGGCCACGTCGTGAAGAAGCTTTTGGTCGCCGAGGCCAGCGACATCGCCGAGGAGTACTACATCTCCTTCCTTCTCGACCGCGCCAACCGGACCTACCTCGCCATGTGCTCGGTCGAGGGCGGTATGGAGATCGAAGAGGTGGCCGCCACCAAGCCCGACCGGTTGGCCAAGGTGCCCGTCGACGCGACCAAGGGTGTCGACGACGGCTTCGCCCGCTACATCGCCGAACAGGGCCACCTGCCCGCCGAGGTGCTCGACGCCGCCGCGGTGACCATCGCCAAGCTGTGGGAGGTGTTCGTCGAAGAAGACGCCACGCTGGTCGAGGTCAACCCGCTGGTGCGTACTCCCGACGACCGGATCCTCGCGCTGGACGGCAAGGTCACCCTCGATGCCAACGCCGACTTCCGGCACCCCGAGCACGCAGAGTTCGAGGACCGCGACGCCACAGATCCGTTGGAGCTCAAGGCCAAAGAGCACGACCTCAACTACGTCAAGCTGGACGGCGAGGTCGGCATCATCGGCAACGGCGCGGGCCTGGTCATGTCGACGCTCGACGTCACCGCGTACGCGGGGGAGAAGCACGGCGGGGTGAAGCCGGCCAACTTCCTCGACATCGGTGGCGGCGCGTCGGCCGAGGTGATGGCGGCGGGCCTGGACGTCATCCTCAACGACTCGCAAGTCAAGAGCGTGTTCGTGAACGTGTTCGGTGGCATCACCTCGTGCGACGCCGTCGCGAATGGCATCGTCAACGCGCTGAAGATCCTCGGCGATGAGGCCAACAAGCCGCTGGTGGTCCGGCTCGACGGCAACAATGTCGAGGAAGGCCGTCGCATTCTGGCCGAGGCCAACCACCCGCTGGTGATCCAGGCCGACACCATGGACGCCGGTGCCGACAAAGCCGCCGAGCTGGCGAACAAGTAAGGGACACTTGATATGTCGATCTTTTTGAACAAGGACAGCAAGGTCATCGTCCAGGGCATCACCGGCGGCGAGGGTACCAAGCACACCGCGCTGATGCTCAAGGCAGGCACGCAGGTGGTCGGCGGCGTCAACGCCCGCAAGGCCGGGACTGAGGTGACGCACGTCGACAAGGAAGGCAAAGACGTCAACTTGCCGGTGTTCGGCACGGTCGCCGAGGCGATGAAGGAGACCGGCGCCAACGTGTCCGTCGTCTTCGTGCCGCCGAAGTTCGCCAAGGACGCGATCATCGAGGCCATCGACGCCGAGATCCCGCTGCTGGTGGTCATCACCGAGGGAATCCCGGTGCAGGACAGCGCATATGCCTGGGCCTATAACCTCGCCAAGGGCGCCGACGCGGCGCCGACGACTCGGATCATCGGCCCCAACTGCCCGGGCATCATCACGCCCGGCGAGGCGCTGGCGGGCATCACGCCTGCCAACATCACCGACTCGGGGCCGGTCGGCCTGGTGTCGAAGTCGGGCACGCTGACCTACCAGATGATGTTCGAGCTGCGGGACTTCGGCTTCTCGACGGCCATCGGTATCGGCGGCGACCCGGTCATCGGCACCACTCACATCGACGCCATCGAGGCGTTCGAGAAGGATCCCGAGACCAAGGTCATCGTGATGATCGGTGAGATCGGCGGCGACGCCGAGGAGCGTGCGGCCGACTACATCAAGGCCAACGTCTCCAAGCCCGTCGTCGGCTATGTCGCGGGATTCACTGCGCCGGAAGGCAAGACCATGGGCCACGCGGGCGCAATCGTGTCCGGCTCGTCGGGCACCGCGGCCGCAAAGAAGGAGGCCCTCGAGGCCGCGGGCGTGAAGGTCGGCAAGACGCCGTCGGAGACCGCTCAGCTGGCGAGGGAGATCCTGCAGAGCTTGTGACCGATCGCGCGGTGTGACGGACGCCGCAAGATTAGGAACACGTTCCAGTTTTCAGTTAGCCTGACGAATTAACAGTCGTCAGGAGGTCTGTAATGGTCGACCCGCGCACCCCTGTCCTCGTCGGCGTCGGTCAGTTCACCGAGAACATCGATGACCCCGGCTACCGGGGCATGTCGGCGGTCGAGCTGGCCACCGAGGCGGCCAAGGCAGCGCTGGCCGACACCGGCGCCAACGCAGACGACGTCGCCAAGGCCGTCGACGCCGTGGTCGGGCTGCGGCAGTTCGAGATCTCCGGCCCGATGCCGGCTCGGCTGGGCAAGTCGAACAACTATCCGCGGTCGGTCATGCAGCGGCTCGGCGCGCAGCCGGCCCGCTCGGTGATCGAACCCGTCGGCGGCCAGGGCCCGCAGAAGCTCGTCACCGAGTTCGGCACCGCGATCGCCAACGGCGAGGCGGACGTCGTGATGCTGATCGGCTCCGAGCCGGGGTCGACCGCGCGCTACTTCGCCAACCGGGACGACAAGCCCGACTTCAGCGAGCACATCGACGGGCAGCTCGAGGATCGCGGCCACCAGATCGGTCAGTACATCACCGAATACACCGTCAAACATGGGCTGACCGGCGCGGCGGTTCAGTACGGATTGCTGGACAACGCGCGCCGCGGCCGGCTCGGCCTCAGCGTCGCCGACTACCGCACGCAGATGGCCGAGCTGTTCGCGCCGCTGTCGAAAATCGCTGCCAAGAACCCGTTTTCGTCGTCACCGGTGGAGCGCTCCGTCGAGGAGATCGTCACCGTCACCGACGACAACCGGATGATCTGCGACCCGTACCCGCGGCTGCTGGTCGCCCGCGACCAGGTGAACCAGGGCGCAGCGGCCGTGATGATGTCGGTGGATGCCGCACGTCGACTCGGCGTGCCCGAGGAGAAGTGGGTGTATGTGCACGGCCACTCCGACATGGTCGAGCAGGGCCTGTTGGAGCGCGCCGATCTCGGCGCCAGTCCCGCGACGGTGCACGCCGCCGAGGAAGCGCTGCGCGTCGCACAGGTCGGCGTGGACGACATCGCCACCTTCGATCTCTACAGCTGCTTCCCGTTCCCGGTGTTCGTCGCGTGTGAAGCGCTCGGCATCAGCGGCGACGACCCGCGGGGGCTGACCCTGACGGGCGGGCTGCCCTACTTCGGCGGGCCCGGCAACAGCTATTCGCTGCACGCCATCGCCGAGACGGTGGCCGAGATGCGCGACAAGCCAGGCAGATTCGGCCTGGTTGGCGCCAACGGCGGAACGATGAGCAAGTATTCGGTTGGCATCTACTCGACAACGCCGGTCGATTGGCGGACTGATCGCAGCAAGGCGCTCAACGACGAGATCGCCGCGCTGCCAACGGTGCCGGTCAACGAAAGCGCTGACGGCCCCGCGACGGTCGAGACTTACTCTGTGCACTACGACTGGCCGGTGCGCACCGGGGTCATCATCGGCAGGCTCGACGCCGATGGGTCCCGGATCATGGCTATCACGGAAGACGAGGATCTCGTCGGCCTGATGTCCGACGGCGATCCGCTCGGTATTGCAATCGTCGTGACGTCAACCGAGCACGGCAACCGCGCGCGCCTTGGCTAGTCCCACGCAAGCAGTCGAAAGTCAATCGAGCGTCGCGGGGCCCGCGTCATCGTGACCGACGTCTGGCCACGCGTCCCTTCGACTCGAGACGGGTCCGGTTTGCCCGCCTGTTGTGGCGTGCGTTCGCATGCGGATCGTCGAATACGCGGACGATCAGCGGGCTGATGGAAGGCATGGGATTCCCTCTCGTTAGGTGATGCGGAAGCTCTGGTGTCCATGACTCTGGTGCCGGTCGCGCGACGGGGCACGCGTAGTCGACTACGCGAGTGTTTGCCGACGGCACTACCTCAAGCCGCGGACTTCACACCGCGCGAGCATTCTTGTACCATCTGGTACATGATTACCGACTGTGCCATCGATATCGACGCCTCCGCGCCGCTGGTGTGGGACGTCTTCTCCGATGTGGAGCACTGGCCCGACTGGACCGCCTCGGTGACCAGCCTGAAGGCGCTCGACGGGCCCGGCCTCGCGATCGGAAAGCGATTCGAGATCAAGCAGCCGCGCCTGCCCAAGCTGGTGTGGGAGGTGACCGCGCTCGACGAGGGCAGGTCGTGGACGTGGGAGCAGCGCTCGCCGGGCGGCCGAACCATCGCCGTTCACGAGGTGCAGTCAGCGGACGGCCGCACAAAGGTCCGGCAGCGACTCGACCAACGCGGGCCGGTCGGCTCGCTGGTCGCCAGGATGATGCGCGGCACGACGCAGCGTTACCTCGAACTCGAGGCGCAGGGGCTCAAGGCGCGCAGCGAGCAGTTGCGTGGCTCGACCTCCTGACGTCGAGCGACGCCGAGCGCTGCTCGACGCCCTCATCGACGCATTCGCCGACGGCGGCATCGGCGACCGACCGCTTCGCGAGATCGCCGAAGCGGTCGGCACCAGCCACCGAATGCTGTTGCACCACTTCGGGTCACGCGGCGAGCTGCTGATGACGATCGTCAACGAGATCGAGCGTCGGCAGATGTCGGTCCTGCCCGACGCAGGCACCGAGCCTGCCGATGCGATGGCGGCCATGTGGGCCGACGTCCGCAGGCCCGAGCTGCGGCCGTTCGAGCGGCTCTTCTTCGAGTGCTACGCCCGCGGCGCCCAGGGCGAGCAGCCGTACGCGCGGATGCTGCCCGGCGCGGTCGAGTCGTGGCTGGCCGAGGTGGCCGCGAAGACAGCCGGAACCGCCGACCCTGCGTTCGTGCGACTCGGGCTTGCGGTCACGCGCGGTCTGTTGCTCGACCTGATCGCCACGGACGACGACGACGGCGTCGACGCCGCGGCCACGGCGTTCGTCGAGCTGCTGCGACAGGCTCAGACCAGCGCGGCCAGCTTGCCCGCGAGCCGCTCGACGTAGCCGGCGACTTCGTCCTCGGTCTTGTCGGGGAGGCCGAAGAGAACCTCGGTGACGCCGAGTTCCTGCCAGTGCGCGAGCTTCTCCGGGTCCGGCTTGAAGTCCAGCGCCACGATCTGCGGTGCGCCGTCGCGGCCCGCGGCTGCCCAGGTGTCCTGAAGCAGCTTCACCGGCTCGTCGATATCGAAATCGCGCGGCGTGGTGATCCAGCCATCGGCCGACCGGGCGATCCACTTGAAATTCTTCTCGGTACCCGCCGCGCCGACCAGCACCGGAATATGGGACTGAACGGGTTTCGGCCATGCCCATGACGGCCCGAACTTGACGAACTCGCCGTCGTATTCGGCTTCCTCCTCGGTCCACAGCGCGCGCATCGCCTCGATGTACTCGCGCAGCATGGTGCGGCGCCGCCCGGGTGGCACGTTGTGGTCAGCGAGTTCGTCGGTGTTCCAACCGAATCCGACGCCAAGGCTGACGCGCCCACCGGAGAGGTGGTCGAGGGTGGCGATCGACTTGGCCAGCGTGATCGGGTCGTGCTCGACGGGCAGTGCGACGGCCGTCGACAGCCGCACCCGCGACGTCACCGCGCATGCGGCGCCCAACGACACCCACGGGTCAAGCGTGCGCATGTAGCGGTCGTCGGGCAGCGACTCGTCGCCGGTGGTGGGGTGAGCGGCCTCCCGCTTGATCGGGATATGGGTGTGTTCGGGTACGTAGAACGTCGTGAACCCGTGGTCGTCGGCCAGTTTGGCCGCCGCCGCCGGGTTGATCCCACGATCGCTGGTGAACAGAACAAGCCCGTAGTCCATACCCAGAATTAGAACGTGTTCCAGTCTGGCGGGCAAGGGCGGGGTGTCGAAGCGGCGCATTTCGGCCGCGATCACACGGTCGAAAGTGTGCGAAGGTGTATTGAAATGCCCAACGAACAGGACAAGGCCGTCGAATCGGCGGTAGCTGCGATGGCCGCAGGTGCTCCGTCCGATTGGGTCACCCTGCACGCGGTGTTCACCCCGGTGAAGGCGTTCGCCACCGTCGACACCGAGTCGGCGGACGAAGCGGTTCGGTTGAACATCTCGCCGGAGGCGTTGGGAGACATCGCTTCGCATCAGCGGCACGCAGCCGAAATCGGTGAGCCGTGGCATCGGCTGGTCATCGACTTCGACCGCTCCGGGCGGCTCTCGGTGCGCGCGATACCCGAAGCGGACCCGCGTCTGCGCCGCGTCACGCGGCTGCTCTTGCTGGCCGCACTGCTTGTTCTGGCAGTGGGCGCGGTGCACGTGCTCATCGTTCTGGCGTAGCAGCCCGCCACAGAATGGAGTAGTGCCTTACTCGCGACGTGTTTGCCGCAAGGCCCGAACACTTCAAGGCATGCAGGCCAGGAGCACCGCCCGACAGAAACTCATGGAGTGGGTCCGTCGCTACCTGCCGTGTGAGATCGCGGGCACGGTCGGCGAGCTCGGCGGCGCCGCCGTCGCATACTGGCTCACCGGTTCGATGGCCGCCGCCGCGATCACCGCGACCGTCGGCGCATCGGCCGGCTACTACGCCGCCGCCTACACGAGCGCTGTCCGCTGGGCGTACCGGGAGTACAACGGCCGACCGCCGGCCGACGCGGCTCGTCGTCGCCAACCTGTTCGCGGTCCGCAGCGTCGCCATCGAGTTCGGTCCGGCCGAGCTGATCGACAGCATCGCGATCCGGCCGCTGGCCTACTACTTCGGGCCGATGATCTTCGGCAATGTGGCGGCGGGCTGGATCTTCGGAAAGCTCCTCTCCGACATCGGGTTCTACGCGCTGGCCATCGTCAGCTACGAGCGCTTCAACGGTCTGCTTGCGGGGCGCCGCACAACAACCAAGGAGGTCGGCGGTGAATCCGTCCCTGCGGTCGCAATGGCGTGACACGCTGCGAGCGAGATCCGAGACCGAGAGCTGGCGCGCGCTCATCGCGCAGCACGGCACACCCCTGCTTGTGCTCGATCCCTACCGGGTCGTCGAGCAGTGCCGACTGCTGAAGTCGCATCTGCGTGGGTTCGGCCTGCATTACGCGGTGAAGACGTCGCCCCATCCGGCGGTGCTGCGGGCGGTCGCCGCCAGCGGCTGCGGCTTCGACGTCGCGACGAGGGCGGAGATCGAACTCCTTGGCGCGCTTGGCCTTCCCATCGACCGATGCATCAACACCAACCCGGTCAAGAAGCTCACCGACATCGACCACGCCTACATGGCAGGTGTTCGCACCTTCGTCGTCGACAATCCGATCGAGGCCCAGAAGTTCGCGGGGCTGCCCGCCGACATCAACATCCTTGTGCGGCTCGCGTTCCCGAACCCGTCGGCGAAGTCGGATCTGTCCGTCAAGTTCGGTGCGGACCTGGCCGACGCCGAACTTGTCGTCAAGCATGTATTGGCCACCGGGGTTCGATTCGCGGGCTTCAGCTTTCACGTCGGAAGCCAGGGAACAAACCCACAGGCGTACGGCACTGCGCTGCGCGGCACACTGGAGCTTGTCACCCACATCAACGAAACGCTTGGCGTCGCAACCGAAATCATCGATATCGGCGGTGGCTTTCCGGTGAGCTATCGCGAGGAGATGCCGCCGATCGGCGCGATCGCAGACGTCATCGACCAGGCGCTCGGTGACCGGCGCGACGAATTCACGTTGTTGGCAGAGCCCGGTCGGATCCTTGCCGCCGACTGCATGACGTTGTTGACCGGTGTGGTGGGCAGTGCCGTGCGCGACGGCCGCAATTGGCACTATCTCGACGACGGGATATACGGCAGCTACTCCAATGTGATGACCGAGGACGTGCACCCGCCGATCCTCTCGCTGCGGGAGGTCCTCGACGGCCACAGGGACAGCGAGCCGGTCGTCCTTGCGGGACCCACCTGTGACAGCGCCGACGTGATCGCGTGCGACTACCCGATGCCGACGCTGAACGTCGGCGACGTGGTGGTCAGCCCGATGATGGGTGCCTACACGTCGGTCACGTCGTCGCGCTTCAACGGAATCCCGGCCACGCCGATCGTCGAGGTCTGACTTTCCGTCAGGCGGAGCGTTACCCGCGACGTATGCCCACCCGCGCTGTTGTCATGACAGACCATGACGACCGAACGCATCGCCGACCACGTCCAATTCGCGTACTGGGTGCCCAACGTCAGCGGCGGACTGGTCACCAGCGACATCGAGCAGCGGACCGACTGGGGTTACGACTACAACGTCAAGCTCGCCCAGACCGCGGAGAACAACGGGTTCGACTACGCGCTGTCCCAGGTGCGCTACGAGGCCAGCTACGGCGCCGAGTACCAGCACGAGTCGACGAGCTTCAGCCTGGCGCTTCTGCTGGCAACACAGCGGCTGAAGGTGATCGCCGCCGTCCATCCCGGGCTCTGGCAGCCCGCCGTGCTGGCCAAGCTCGGCGCCACCGCCGACCACCTGAGCAACGGGCGGTTCGCCGTCAACGTCGTCTCGGGCTGGTTCAAGGACGAGTTCACCCACCTCGGCGAGCCGTGGCTCGAACACGACGAGCGGTACCGCCGCAGCGCCGAGTTCCTGCAGGTTCTGCGCAAGATCTGGACCGAGGACGACGTCGATTTCCGCGGCGACTTCTACCGCATCCACGACTTCACCCTCAAGCCCAAGCCGCTCAACACCCCGCAGCGCCCCAACCCCGAGATATTCCAGGGCGGCAACTCGACGGCGGCGCGGCGCAACGGCGGCCTCTACTCCGACTGGTACTTCTCCAACGGCAAGGACTTCGACGGGGTGACCGAGCAGATCGTCGACGTGCGCGACCACGCGCGCGAGGCGGGCCGCGAGGTGAAGTTCGGGCTGAACGGCTTCATCATCGCCCGCGACACCGAGGCCGAGGCACGGGACACCCTGCGCGAAATCGTCGACAAGGCCAACCGGCCTGCTGTGGAGGGGTTCAAAGGCGCCGTACAACAAGCTGGCAACTCGACCGCCGACAAACGCGGAATGTGGGCGGATTCGACGTTCGAGGACTTGGTGCAGTACAACGACGGGTTCCGCACGCAACTGATCGGCACGCCCGAGCAGATCGCGGAACGCATTGCGGCGTACCGCAAACGGGGCGTCGACCTGATCCTCGGTGGCTTCCTGCACTTTCAGGAGGAGATCGAGTACTTCGGATCGCGGGTGCTTCCGCTCGTCCGCGAAATCGAGAACGCAGAGGAGAAGGGGGCCGACGCTGCTGTGCTTGTCTCTGCATAAAGCGCGGTGCGCTAGCGTGGTGTGGAAACGCTCATAGGTGTCCGCATTCACGAATTCGTGATCGGCGTTCCCACGCAGCGCCGCGCGCAGCGGCGCTCGAACCAAAGCAGGAGAGGTCATGACCTACCCGCCAAGCAGCTCCGGATATCCGCCCAGTCAGCAGCCGACAACTCAGTTCAGCGCCCCGACCCAGCAGTTCGGCAAGCACGAGCAGCCGTCGGCGCAGAGCCCCGCCGCGACCGCCGCCGGGCCGAGCAAGCTGCCGTTCATCCTGCTCGCCGCCATCGGCGTACTCGGCCTGCTGGTGTACCTGTTCAGCTTCGGTCCCCAGTTCAAGATCGAGAGCACCGACTTCCCGCAGCTGGGCAGCGCCACCGGCACGTCGCTCGGGCTCGGCCTCGCCGTCGTCGCTGCGCTGCTCTCGGCGCTGATCGCGGCGGCCAGCCTGCTGCCCAACCAGAAGGCGCCCGTCGGCATCATTGCGGCGGTCGCCGTGCTGGCGTTCCTGCTCGTGATCGCCGAGGTCATCCAGACCCCGGAGGGCGTCAGCCTGGGCTGGGCGCTGTACGTCGTGATCTTCCTGACATTGGCGCAGGCCGCGCTCGGTATCGGCGCCCTGCTGCTCGACGCGGGCATCATCAAGGCGCCGGTGCCCAAGCCCAAGCAGCCGAAGTACGAGCAGCAGCCGCAGTACGGCCAGTACGGCGGCCCGAACCAGTACTACGGCCAGCACGCGCCGCTCCAGGGTGGACAGCAGCAGCGTCCGCAATACCCGGGCCAGTACGGCGGCGGCTACTCGGGCGGGCAGTCGTCCGGCGGTGGCTATGCCGGTGATCGGTCAGCAGAGCGGCCCGCCGACCCCGCCGACCGGTTTCCCGACGTACGGCCAGCCGCAGGCGACGCAGTCTGCGCCGGCCGGCCAGAGCCCCGGGCAGCCGCAGCCGCAGTCGTCGTCCTCGTCGCCTTCGTCGAGTCAGTCCGACAACTCGCCGTCATAATCTCCTGCCGCGCGAGCGTGAATCCCGCGCTCGCGAGCAAAGAACTGCTATACCGCTAGTGGTGGAGAACAGGTCGGTCGGCAGTCGCCAGGCTCGCGACCTGTTCCGTGTTGCCTTCGGCCCCTCGGCGGTGGCGCTGGTCGTCATCGCTGCGGTGGTGCTGCTGCAGCTGCTCATCGCCAACAGCGACATGACCGGCGCATCGGGCGCGATCGCCAGCATGTGGCTTGCCGTGCACCAGGTGCCGGTGTCGATCAGTGGCCGTGAGCTCGGCGTGATGCCGCTGCTGCCGGTGCTGGCGATGGTGTGGGGCACCGCGCGCAGCACGGCCGCCGCCACCCCGCCGCAGGGGTCCTGGTTCGTCATCCGGTGGATCGTCGCGTCCGCGCTGGGCGGACCGTTGCTGATCGCCGCCATCTCGCTGGCCGTCATCCACGACGCCTCGTCGGTGCTGACCCAGCTGCAGACGCCCAACGCGCTGCGGGCGTTCTCGGGGGTGCTGGCCGTGCACGCGATCGGCGCCACGATCGGCGTCAGCTCCCGGGCAGGCAGACGCCTGGTGACCCTGGCCGGGCTGCCGAGGTGGGTCGCCGATGCGGGACGGCCCGCGAGGGCCGGGGTGCTGGCGCTGTTCGGGTTGTCCGGCCTGGTCACGGCGCTGTCGCTGGTGGTGCACTGGTCGACGATGCACGAGCTGTTCGCGATCACCGACTCGGTCTTCGGCCAGCTGAGCCTTTCGCTGTTGTCGGCGCTCTATCGCCCAATGTCATCGTCGGCACGTCCGCCGTCGCGGTGGGGTCCAGCGCGCACGTCGGGTTGGCGACGTTCAGTTCGTTCACCGTGTTCGGCGGCGACATTCCCGCGCTTCCGGTGCTCGCGGCGGTGCCGACGCCGCCGCTCGGCCCGATCTGGGTGGCGCTGCTGATCGTCGGGGCCGCGTCGGCCGTGGTGGTCGGCCAGCAGTGCGGACGACGGCCGCTGCCGCTGTTGCCCGCGCTGGGCAAGCTCGTCATCGCGTCGGCGCTCGCGGCGGTGACGATGGCGCTGCTGGGGTACGCGGGCGGCGGCGAGCTGGGCAACTTCGGCCACGTGGGGGTGGACCAGGCCACGTTCGGGCCCGCGGTGTTCCTGTGGTTCGTGGCGATCGGCGGGCTGACCATCGCGATGGCGGGCGGCATCGTCCGCGCTCCGAGGACCGCCAAGCCGCGCGCGGTGCCGGTCGAGGACGTCGAGCCGGATGACGAGCCTGAACCACAACGAGCGAGAACCGGAGCCAGAAGCCGAGCTAGAACCGGAGCCAGAAGCCGAGTTCGAGCCCGCCTTCGACGCCGCACCGGACGCTGAATCCGACCTGGAACCCGCCTTCGAGCCTTTGGCGGACGAGCCGGTCGACGAGGACCCCGTCGACTTCGAGCCCACGCCGGTGATCCGCACCCTGCCTCCCGGCTTCGACGATCACCTGCCCGATCCGGAGGACCTGGAGTACATCGACGACGACGACGCCACGCCGGGCCGCACTGGCGACAAGGGCCGCCCGGCCGACGATTAGGCTCGTCGCGTGCAGCAACCCCTCCGTGTGCCGGCGAGCGCACCGGCGCGGGTGGTGGTGCTGGCGTCCGGGACCGGTTCGCTGCTGGAGTCCCTGCTCGAGTCCGCGGTCGGCGACTACCCGGCCCGCATCGTCGCCGTCGGTGTCGACCGTGACTGCCGCGCCGTCGAGGTGGCCTCGGCCGCGTCGCTGCCGAGCTACCGGGTGCGGCTGGGCGACTACCCCGACCGCGAGGCGTGGGACACGGCGATCACCGATGCGACGGCCGAGCACGAGCCCGACCTGATCGTGTCGGCCGGCTTCATGAAAATACTTGGACCTGAGTTCCTTTCGCGTTTCATGGGCCGGATTCTCAACACGCATCCCGCGCTGTTGCCCGCGTTTCCCGGCGCACATGCTGTGCCCGACGCGCTGGCGTACGGCGTCAAGGTGACCGGCTGCAGCGTGCACCTGGTGGACGCGGGCACCGATACCGGGCCGCTGCTGGCCCAGCAGGCCGTCGAGGTGCTCGACGACGACGACGAGGCCACCCTGCACGAGCGGATCAAGGTCGTCGAACGCAGACTGTTGGTGGATGTCCTGGCCGCGCTGGCAACGGGCGGAGTGACATGGACTGGGAGAAAGGCGAAAATCGGATGACGGACAGCGGCGGGATGGTGGCGCCCAGCGCCACCAGTGGCGGGCGCAAGCCGATTCGACGGGCGTTGATCAGCGTCTACGACAAGACCGGCCTTCCCGAACTGGCCAAGGGCCTTCACGACGCGGGCGTCGCCATCGTCTCGACCGGGTCGACCGCCAAAACCATTGCCGGCGCTGGCGTTCCGGTGACGCCGGTGGAGGAGCTCACCGGGTTCCCCGAGGTGCTCGACGGCCGGGTCAAGACGCTGCATCCGCGCGTGCACGCGGGCCTGCTTGCCGACCTTCGTAAACCCGAGCACGCCGCCGCGCTCGAAGAACTCGGCATCGAGGCGTTCGACCTCGTGGTGGCGAACCTGTATCCGTTCACCGAGACGGTCGCCTCGGGTGCCGACGTCGACGAGTGCGTCGAGCAGATCGATATCGGCGGGCCGTCGATGGTGCGGGCGTCCGCGAAGAACCACCCCAGCGTGGCCGTGGTGGTGGATCCGCTCGGCTACGACGGGGTGCTGGCGGCGGTCCGCGCGGGCGGTTTCACGCTCGCGGAGCGGAAGATACTGGCGTCGTTGGCATTTCGCCATACCGCTGAATACGACGTCGCCGTCGCCAGCTGGATGGGCGAGGTGCTGGCCCCCGAGGAGCCCGCGCAGAAGCTGCCCGCCTGGTACGGCGGGACGTGGCGCCGCACCGGTGTGCTGCGCTACGGGGAGAACCCGCATCAGCAGGCGGCCCTCTACAGCGACGACGCCGCGTGGCCGGGCCTGGCGCAGGCCGAGCAGCTGCACGGAAAAGAGATGTCCTACAACAACTTCACCGACGCAGACGCCGCGTGGCGGGCCGCCTTCGATCACGAGCAGATCTGTGTGGCGATCATCAAGCACGCGAACCCGTGCGGCATCGCGATCTCGTCGGAGTCGGTCGCCGACGCGCACCGCAAGGCCCACGAGTGCGATCCGCTGAGCGCGTTCGGCGGCGTCATCGCGACCAACACCGCCGTCAGCGTCGAGATGGCCGAGACCGTCGCCGACATCTTCACCGAGGTGATCATCGCGCCGGCCTACGAGGACGGCGCGGTGGAAGTGCTTGCGCGCAAGAAGAACATCCGCGTGCTGGTGGCGTCGGAGCCGTTGGTCGGGGGCATCGACATGCGGCCGATCAGCGGTGGCCTGCTTTTGCAGCAGCGCGATGCGCTCGACGCGCCGGGCGACGATCCGGCGAACTGGACGCTGGCGACGGGTGAGCCCGCCGACCCGGCCACGCTCGCCGACCTGGTCTTCGCGTGGCGGTCCTGCCGCGCGGTGAAGTCCAACGCGATCGTCGTCGCCGCCAACGGGGCCACCGTCGGTGTCGGCATGGGCCAGGTGAACCGCGTCGACGCCGCCCGGCTGGCGGTGGAACGCGGCGGCGACCGGGTACGCGGCGCGGTGGGCGCGTCCGATGCGTTCTTCCCGTTCCCCGATGGTCTGGAGACGCTGACCAACGCCGGGGTCAAGGCCATCGTGCATCCCGGCGGCTCGATGCGCGACGAGCTGGTCACCGAGGCGGCCGCCAAGGCCGGTGTGACGCTCTACGTGACCGGAGCGCGCCACTTCGCCCACTGATAGGTTGCCGCCATGGCGATCGCGGCGCGTGCGGCGACGGTGGTCCTCGGGGCCACCGCGATCGTGTTGGCCGGCGCCTGCACCCGCGTGGTCGACGACGCCCGCGTGGTCGCCGCACCCGACATGGGCAAGGCGCCGGCATCCGCATCGGACTGCACGAAGGTCGACGCGCCGATGACCTCGATCCCCGATCACACCGACGAAGAGCCCGTCATGAAGATTCCGCAGCCGCAAGGCTGGGAGCGGGTGACGCTGATGGATTCCGAACTGGTCCGGTTCTCGATGCGCAACGGCGCGATGGTCAAGGACGGCTTCGCGCCGACGGCGGTGGTCACGCTGCGAAAGCCATCAGGGCATCTCCGAGCCGCGGGAGGTGTTCGACGCTCAGCAGGACGCGCTGAAGTCCGGCATCGGCGCCACGGACATGATCGTGCGCCAGGCCACGCTGTGTGAGCTGCCCGCCGAGACCATCGTCTACAACGCCCCGCAGATGGGCATGCTGCCCCCGCATCCGGAGAGCATGCTGACCGCGGTGATGCACACCGAGAACGACACGTATGCGATGACGATGACGGTGCAGAGCACCGACCCGGGCAACCCGGCGTATCAGCGCGACGCCGAGACGATCCTGACCGGCTTCCAGATGCTCCCGCCGTCTCACGCCTAGGTCTGATCCCGGGTCTATTCCCCGCGTCCGTCACGTTCGCGTAAGGCGTAGCGAGTGCCTTCGCGCGTTTGCAGTCGTAGCGTGGAGTAGTGACCCCATCTAATGATCTGCCCCGGACCGTCGGTGAGCTGCGTGCCTCCGGCCATCGCGAGCGGGGCGTGAAGGACGAGATCCGCGAGAACCTGCTGGCCGCGCTGGCCGAGGGTCGCGACCCGTGGCCCGGCATCCTGGGCTTCGAGGACACCGTCCTTCCACAGCTGGAGCGGGCGCTGATCGCCGGCCACGACATCGTGCTGCTCGGCGAGCGCGGCCAGGGCAAGACGCGACTGCTGCGCTCGCTGTCCGGTCTGCTTGACGAGTGGACGCCGGTGATCGCGGGCTCGGAGCTGAGCGAGCACCCGTACACGCCGATCACGCCGGAGTCGATCCGGCGGGCGGCCGAGTCGGGCGATGACCTGCCCATCGAATGGCGGCATCGCGGCGAGCGCTATTTCGAGAAGCTGGCCACGCCGGACACCAGCGTGGCCGACCTGGTCGGCGACATCGACCCGATCAAGGTGGCCGAGGGCCGCAGCCTCGGCGACCCGGAGACCATCGCCTACGGGCTGATCCCGCGGGCGCACCGCGGCATCGTCGCGATCAACGAGCTGCCCGACCTCGCCGAGCGCATCCAGGTGTCGATGCTCAACGTGATGGAGGAGCGCGACATCCAGGTGCGCGGTTACACGCTGCGGCTGCCGCTCGACGTGGTCGTCGTCGCGAGCGCGAACCCGGAGGACTACACGAACCGCGGGCGCATCATCACCCCGCTGAAGGACCGGTTCGGCGCCGAGATCCGCACGCACTACCCGCTGGCGCTGGCCGCCGAGGTCGGCGTGATCACGCAGGAGGCGAATCTGGCCGCCGAGGTGCCGCAGTACCTGCTGCAGATCCTGGCCCGCTTCGCCCGGCTGCTGCGCGAGTCGAGCTCGATCGACCAGCGCTCGGGTGTGTCGGCGCGGTTCGCGATCGCGGCTGCGGAGACGGTCGCGGCGGCGGCGCGGCACCGCTCGGCGATTCTCGGCGAGCAGGATCCGGTGGCGCGCGTGGTCGATCTCGGCACGGTGATCGACGTGCTGCGCGGCAAGCTGGAGTTCGAGTCCGGCGAGGAGGGCCGCGAGCAGGCGGTGCTCGAGCATCTGCTGCGGCGTGCGACGGCCGACACCGCGCAGCGGCTGCTGGGCGGCATCGACGTCGGGCCGCTGGTGGTGGCGATCGAAGGCGGCACGGCGGTGACGACGGGCGAGCGGGTGTCGGCGCGCGACGTGCTGGCCGCGGTGCCGGAGGTGCCCGCGATAGCCCAGGTGCAGAAGAAGCTCGGCGCGACATCCGACGGCGAGCGGGCAGCCGCCGTCGAATTGGCGCTCGAGGCTTTGTATCTCGCGAAACGGATCGACAAGGTGTCCGGAGAGGGCGAAACCGTCTATGGCTAGAGGCCTGAATCGGCGGGGTGGGCGATCGTCCCGTTACTCCGGCTACACCGGCGGCCCTGATCCGCTGGCGCCGCCGGTCGATCTGCGCGAAGCCCTCGAGGCGATCGGGCAGGACGTGATGGAGGGCTCGTCGCCGCGTCGCGCGATGCAGGAACTGTTGCGGCGCGGCACCCAGAACATGCGCGGCGCCGACAAGCTGGCCGCCGAGGCGAACCGCCGTCGCCGGGAGCTGTTGCAGCGCAACAACCTTGACGGCACTCTGCAGGAGATCAAGAAGCTGCTCGACGAGGCGGTGCTGGCCGAGCGCAAGGAACTGGCGCGCGCGCTGGACGACGACGCCCGCTTCCAGGAGATGCGGATCGAGTCGCTGCCGCCGTCGCCCGCGAAGGCCGTGCAGGAGCTGTCGGACTACGAGTGGCGCAGCGAAGAGGCCCGCGAGAAGTACGACCAGATCAAGGACCTGCTCGGCCGCGAGATGCTCGACCAGCGATTCGCCGGGATGAAGCAGTCGCTGGAGAACGCCACCGACGAGGATCGTCAGCGCGTCAACGACATGCTCGACGATCTGAACGACCTGCTGGACAAGCATTCCCGTGGCGAGGACAGCCAGCAGGACTTCGACGACTTCATGAAGAAGCACGGCGAGTTCTTCCCGGAGAACCCGCAGAACGTGGATGAGCTGCTCGACTCGCTGGCTCAGCGTGCCGCGGCGGCACAGCGGTTCCGCAACAGCCTGTCGCCCGACCAGCGTGCCGAGCTGGATGCGTTGGCGCAGCAGGCATTCGGTTCGCCCTCGTTGATGAATGCGCTCAACCGGCTCGACGGGCATCTGCAGGCCGCCAGGCCGGGCGAGGACTGGAACGGCTCGTCGCGATTCTCGGGCGACAACCCGCTCGGCATGGGCGAGGGCGCGCAGGCGATGTCGGACATCGCCGAGCTCGAGCAGTTGGCGGAGGCGCTGTCGCAGAGCTATGCCGGCGCGACGATGGACGACGTCGACCTCGAGGCGTTGGCCCGCCAGCTCGGCCCCGAAGCTGCTGTCGATGCGCAGACACTGTCCGAGCTGGAGAAGGCGCTCGTCAACCAGGGCTTTCTGGACCGGGGGGCCGACGGGCAGTGGCGGCTGTCGCCGAAGGCCATGCGCCAGCTCGGGCAGACGGCGCTGCGTGATGTGGCGCAGCAGCTTTCGGGACGGGGCGGCGAGCGTGAGACGCGGAGGGCGGGCGCGGCCGGCGAGCTGACGGGCGCGACGCGGGCGTGGCAGTTCGGCGACACCGAACCGTGGAACGTCACCCGCACATTGACCAATACCGTTCTGCGGCAAGCGGGTACGGGTGTGGCCGAGCCGCCGCTGCGAATCACCGTCGAGGACGTCGAGGTGTCGGAGACCGAGACGCGTGCGCAGGCGGCGGTGGCCCTGCTGGTGGACACCTCGTTCTCGATGGTGATGGAGAACCGCTGGTTGCCGATGAAGCGCACGGCGTTGGCGCTGAGCCATCTGGTGAGCACCAGGTTCCGGTCGGATGCGTTGCAGATCATCGCCTTCGGCCGATACGCGCGGACAGTCTCGCCCGCAGAATTGACCGGTCTGGAGGGCGTCTACGAGCAGGGCACCAACCTGCACCACGCGCTCGCTCTGGCGGGGCGGCATCTGCGTCGTCACCCCAACGCGCAGCCTGTTGTCCTGGTGGTGACGGACGGCGAGCCGACCGCGCACCTCGAGAATTTCGGTGACGGCGACGGCACGTCGGTGTTCTTCGACTATCCGCCGCATCCGCGGACCATCGCCCACACCGTGAAGGGCTTCGACGACATGGCCCGACTCGGTGCGCAGGTGACGATCTTCCGGCTTGGCAACGATCCGGGCCTGGCCAGATTCATCGACCAGGTGGCGCGACGGGTCGAGGGTCGCGTAGTGGTTCCCGACCTTGACGGTCTGGGCGCGGCGGTAGTCGGCGACTACCTGCGTTCGCGGCGCCGTCGCTAGTCCTATATCGCGCCGGGTGTGCCGGGGGGACTGAGCGAGCCGTCGATGTTGGGCACCATCGCCGGAGCTGGAATGCCGCCTTCCGTCGCGTTGTCGCCCGGTATGCCGTCGTCGCCCACCGGCGAGTCGAATGCGCCGCAGGCACACGCTGGATGAGCCCACTCCAGCCACCCGCATGCCGGATCCTCCATGGCGGTAGGACTGACAGGCCCCGCGGGCGCGGACATTCCCATTAAGGTTGCTCCGGCGACTGCGCCCGCAGCCGCCACTTCGGCCACCGCGAAATGCGTTGCATGATTTCCGCCCTCGCAGATGAGCAAGAATTTGTCGCTCAACGCCAGCTCGGACCCAAAACCGCTTTCGCGAGTGGTATTCGATAGAACAACAGATTTACGCAGCCGTCGATAAGATGTTGCAGCGCAACGGACTTGACGACGCTATGGGTCGTCGCCGCTATCGCCGTCGTCATCTTCGAAGAGTTCCTTCAACAGTTCTTCGGGGTGGTGTGCAAGGTTGACTTCGAACGGGCCGGTGCCGTCGCTGTACGCCAGCCTGCCCGTGTCGGTGACCTTGGTCTGGAGTAGGCCCTTGCTGACGAGGGTGTGGTCGGGTCCGCAGTCGAAGAAGAGGCAGTCGGCGTCGGTCTGGCCGCCCGCGGCCCATGCCGGGTCGTGGTTCACCTCGCAGTGGTAGCCGGGTTCGGTGCAGCCGGGGCTGGTGCAGCCGCGGTCGCGCGCATAGCAGATGATGCGTTGGTCGGCGGAGGCGATGCGTTTGGTGCGGCCGAGGTACAGCGCCCGGGTGGAGTGATTCTCGAACACTGCCAGATAGTGAATTGCGTTGGCGGCCATGCGAAGCAGGTCGCGCATCGGCAGCCTCGATCCGCCGCCGGTGCGTGCAGGTGGCGGCATCGGAATCGACGGGTCGTTGACGGCGTGGGCGGCTTGATCGAGTTCGGCCAGCGTGGTGGTGACGATCACGGTGACCGGCAGACCACGGTGTTGGCCGTAGGCGCCTGAGGCGATGCCCGCTCGCAGACCGAGTTTGAGTGCGTCGTGCATGCGTTGTGCGGCGCTGCGTGTGTCGAGTGTCGTCACGACATGACCGGTGTCAGCCTCGGGTTTCTCGTCAGAGGTTGAGTCGGCTTCGGGAGGGTCGACAAGCGCGAGCTGCTCGGCATCGGCGGCATGGTCGGCGGGTTCCGTCTCGCAGGCGGTGTCGGGTCGGTGGCGCCCCGGTCGGACGGCGGCGTCGCCGGTTTCGACGTAGCTGCGGGTCTCGGGGTCGATCCAGCCGTAGTAGTAGCTCATGCCGTCGGCTTGTTGCTTGCCCAGCCTCATTCCGCTGCGGCGTCTGCGGTCCTGCTCGTCGAATTCGGTGTCGAGGTTGAGGTGTGAGGCGATTTCCTTGCCGAGATTCTTTACGAAGGTAGCGTCGTCGTCTGTGGCGTTGCGTACCAGGATGCGTTCGCAGGTGTCTTTCTTGTGCGCCAGCGCCGAGGGCAGCAGGTCGATGCCGTCGCAGACCGCGGAGATGTGGTCCTCACCCAGATCGCCGTCCTCGACGGCGGCGGCCAACTGGGGCAGTTCAGGTGGTAGTTGAGGGCCGGTGAGGGTCCGGCGCGGACGGATCCTGGCGGAGATGGCCACACGGCGCTTTACCTCGGCGGTGGTGATCCGTAGCCGCTGCCACAACAGCTTTGAGATGACGGTGCCTGCAGGCAAGTCGGGGTCGTCGGGTCCGTCGGGCGGTTCGATGAGCTCGCCGAAGATCCTATACATCAGCCCGCGGTTGACGCGGTGCTGGCGTTCGAGCCGTTCGGCCACCTCGACGCGGAACGCATTGCCCACTGAGTCGGAGCACGCAGCGCGCAGCCGGGAGTAACCCGCGTCGACCGCATCAAGTGCGGCGCGGATCTCGTCCCGCTGCGGTGTCCATGCCTCCAAGTCTATCGAACATATGTGCGAATAGCTTCTACGAGTTACGTGCCTGTGGATGAAATCGCAACTGTGGATAACCTCGCGAATCTTGTTGACAGGCAGTGGGTTAAGCGTCTCGCTCAGGACCTGCCAAATTCCAGTCCAGTGATATGCATTTCGGCCGCGCAACTTTTTGACGCATGCGCTACGTTTCCCTGGACGAGTTGCTTGAGGGGGCAGCCGCATTCTGAAGGGAATCCTGAATGGCGAAGCATCGGCGCATGTCCGAACGGTCGACGCGCACGCGCACGGTTATCGGCGGCTTGGCCGCTGGCGGTGCGCTAGCTGCGTTTGCGCCGGCTGGTATGGCATGCTGCGGCGAACCGGTGCGGCAATGAGGTTGAGGCGAACACGCCGGGCACGGCGGTCGGTCGTCCGGACCTGAACAACCCGGCGCCTGGTCTGCGTGCGGCCCAGCAGTTCGGCGACTCGGTCTTCAACCAGTCGACTCAGATCAACAAGACGCTTGACGACTCGCCGGTCGGGGCCGGGTATCACACGGTATTCGGACAGGCTGGATCGGTTCGATACGACAAGGACGACGCCAAGTACTACTACGACGGCAAGGGCACCAACGGGGCGTTCAAGGGTGTACTCAACACTCCGCCAGCGGACCAGTTGGGGAACGTGCTTCCCATCCGCGAGTGCAACCTGAAGGGCGACCCCAGCAGCGGAGCGCCGGTCTTCGGCACCCAGGACTGCAAAAAGTAACTAGCTGAAGTGGCGCAGGGCTGGCGCTAGCCGGTCCTGCGCTTCTTGCGCTTGATGGCGACCTTGCCCCATAGCGAGAAGCCCTTGACCGTCACGCGCGGTGCGCCGGGCAGGCCCTGCTCCTTGTCGAGATGGTCGAACGTGCCCATCACGCCGTGACCGTGCAGGTCGACATTCACCTCCGGCGGCACGAGGATCGTCTGCCCGCCCATGATCGAGTAGGAGCGGATGACGACCTCGGGTGAGGTGAAGTCGGCGTAGCGCAGGTCGACCACTCCGCCGCCCCACAGCGTGAAGGTCGTCAGCTTCCTCGGTACGTTCCAGCGGCCGCGTCGCTCGAACCCGCTCATGATCGCGAGCAGCAGTGTGGATGGCGCGGGATGGCACGGGCCACCCCTGCGGACGGCGGTGACAGCGCCGGGCAGATCAGCGCTCAAGCGATCCAGTTCGTCGTAGGTCTTGGCTGCGTAAGCCTTGGACAGCCGGGCCTCGTACTCGGTCATCGGGAGTTGACCAGCGGCCGCGGCATCTCCAAGCAGCTGTGCCACCTGGATGCGATCGGTGTCCGCTGCGGGCTCCGATCGGTTTCGCGAGGCTGGTGTGGTCATCAGTGTCGAGCCTACGTTGAAGCCATAAGGAAGCACAGGCAGATCATGTAGTTCGGGCCAGGTACTGGGCGAACCCGATCGTCCCGACGGGGTTTGCCGGCACGAGGTTGGCGCCGGACCGCAGACCTGCACCGATCGCACCCGGCACGGGTAGAGCGACCACGCGTCGGCGGCTGCCGCGGGAGGTCAGATACATCCGCGCCAGATCGTCGTGGCCGAAAACCGCCGGTCCGCCGATGTCGTCGACGCGACCCGCGGGTCCCCTGTCGATGAGGGACACCAGGTGCGTCGCGACGTCGCGGGTGTCGATGGGCTGGAAGCGGACGTCCTTGATCGCGAACAACGCAGGCGAGAAGCGCTGGATCGAGAACATCGTCTCGATCAGATCGTGGAACTGCGTGACCCGGATGATCGTGTGGCCGACGGCTGACGCCGTCAACGCCTCCTCGACGCGCAGCTTGACCTTGTAATAGGGCATCGGGATGCGGTCGATGCCCGCGATCGACACGTAGATGATGTTGGCCGTCTTGGCGCGGCTGCGCGGCGGCGATGAGGTTGTCGGCGGAGACGACGTCCTTGGCGCGGGTGCCCTGCGTCGCGCAGTGGATGACGGTGTCGATGCCGTCCAGTGCGGCGTCGATGCCCTCGCCGCTGAGCAGGTCGCCCTGCGCCCAATGAACGCCGGTGTAGCCGACGTGGGATTTACGGCTCAGTGCGCGGACTTTATGGCCGGCCTCGGTGGCTTCGCCGACCACTCGGTGTCCGAGCGTGCCGGTCGCGCCGGTGACGAGAACTTCACGAGCCATCGCTGAACGACCCTACGCGCAGACAAAGAAAACGGGCACCTGCGCTATAGCAGATGCCCGTTGACTTGAAGCTGTTAGGCCGTCGGTTCTTAAGGAGCCGGTGCAGGCCCGGGTCAGGGCTGCGGGGTCCGTCCAGGAAGCCGCCCTGGGCCCGCGACGCTGTTCACGAAAGTGCTGGGCTGGTCCTTGAGACCAAGACCGCTCGGTGTGCCCTGTCCGTCGGTGCCGTTGATGAGAATGCCGAGCTGGTTCGCCGGGTTGGCGGAATGCCGTGAAAGTAGCCACGTTCTGCGCTGGCAACGCACGCGACACGCGCAGGCGTCAACGGCGGGGTGTCGTCGATTCGCAAGTGGTGGGCGGCCGACGCGGTGCCGGCGCGCCATGAAGCCGGCGAGGCCCAGCCCGACGCCGATGGCGCCAACGGCTGCGATTGATTTGATCTTCATACTTTCTCCCGTTTTCGAAGTTTTTGAGGGGTCCGCCGTGACGTGCTCGCCGCTCAGTTAACTCACTATAGCCTACGGATCACCACATTGCGCAAGTGCTTTCTTATTATCGCCGACGTCAGAACATTCCGACGGGCGAGAAGCTTTCTGAAACGATCCAGCAAACATTGTTTGCTAGGGCTTCCAAACCGGAAAGTATGGGAGAAGACGCAGGTTCAAGGCATATTTCATCGATGTGGTTACGCGCACCACGCAGTGGCGGTCGATAACCTTTCGGTCCGGACGCCTCTCTTGCTACCGCACGGGCATGTCGGTGGCACGCGTAGACCACTACGTCATATTTCTCAGGTTGTGAACGCAGCGAAGCCAGCAAACTATGTTTGCTCCGAGGGCCGCGAGAGGGCTCCCAGGTATGAGTCAGTTGACCCAGTTCGGCGGACGCTTTTGCAGAAAAGAGAGCATTCCCTCGCGCGCCTCGTCGGAGACGAACAGCTCGGCAGACTGCCTGGTCAGCGCCTCGGCCTGGCGGTCAAATGCATTCAAGATCGGCGCCGTCGTCAACCTCTTCGACGCGGCCAGGCCCTGCGGCGAGCCCTTCGCGATCTCGGCTGCCAGCTCCGGCGACGGCTGCGTTGACGTCATCGACAGCGACCGTCACCAGCCCGATCTCAGCCGCCACATCGGCCCCGAACTTCTCGCCGGTCACGAAATACCGCCCTGCGGCGCGCGCGGACATCTTCGGCAGCAGCGTCAGCGAGATGATCGACGGCGCCACCCCGATCCGCGCCTCGGTCAACGCGAAGGTGCTGCTGCGTCCCGCCACGACGATGTCGCACGCCCCGACGAGCCCAAGCCCGCCGGCCCGGACGTGCCCGTCGATCGCGCCGATGACCGGCTTCGGCATCTCGAGGATCGAGCGCAGGAGGGACGTCAGCTCGCGCGCATTGTGAGCGACCGTCTCCGCCGCGTCGCCGCCGCTGGCCTCCGACAGGTCGGCTCCCGCGCAGAACGTGCCGCCGGTATGGCCCAGCACCACCGCTCGCACCGCGGAGTCATCGGACGCGTCGCACAGGCCCTGCCGCAACTGGCTGACCAAAGCCTTGGACAACGCGTTGCGGTTGTCCGGCGAGTCGAGCGTGAGCCGCGCGACCGGACCTTCGACGGAGTAGTGGACGACGGTCTTCATCAATAAGAGCGTGGCAGACCCAGCGAGGTCTGCGCCACGAAGTTCAGCACCATCTCCCGGCTGACCGGAGCGATGCGGGCCAGTTTGGACGCGGTCACCGCCGCGGCGATGCCGTATTCCTTGGTCAGCCCGTTGCCGCCCAGCGACTGCACCGCCTGGTCGACCGCACGCACCGACGCCTCGCCAGCCGCGTACTTGGCCATGTTCGCCGCCTCGGCCGCGCCGAAGTCGTCGCCGCTGTCATACAGCGCCGCGGCCTTCTGCATCATCAGCTTGGCGAGCTCGACCTCGATGTGGTTCTGCGCCAACGGATGCGACAGGCCCTGGTGCGCGCCGATCGGCGTCTTCCACACCTGGCGGGTCTTGACGTAGTCGACGGCCTTGTTGATCGCGAACCGGCCCATGCCCACCGCGCTGGCCGCGCCCATGATCCGCTCGGGGTTCAGGCCCGCGAACAACTGGGCGATCGCGGCATCCTCGGAACCCACGAGTGCGTCGGACGGCAGGCGGACGTCGTCGAGGAAGACCTGGAACTGGTTCTCGGGGCTGACCAGTTCCATCTCGATCTTCGTCCAGGTGAATCCGGGTGTATCGGTGGGCACGATGAACAGCGCGGGACGCAGGTTGCCGGTCTTGGCTTCTTCGGTGCGGCCTACGACGAGCACGGCCTGCGCCTGGTCGACGCCGGAGATGTACACCTTCTGGCCGTTGAGAACCCAGTCGCTGCCGTCGCGGCGGGCGGTGGTGGTGATGCGGTGCGAGTTCGAGCCCGCATCGGGTTCGGTGATCGCGAACGCCATCGTGATCGAGCCGTCGGCGATCCCCGGCAGCCACCGCTTCTTCTGCTCGTCGGTGCCGAACTTGCTGATGATCGTGCCGTTGATGGCGGGGGAGACGACCATCAGCAGCAGCGGGCAGCCGCCCGCCGACATCTCCTCCATCACGATGGACAGCTCGTACATGCCCGCGCCGCCGCCGCCGTACTCCTCGGGCAGGTTGACGCCGATGAAGCCGAGTTTGCCTGTCTCCTGCCACAATTCGTCGGTGTGCTGGCCCGCGCGGGCCTTCTCCAGGTAGTAGTCCTGGCCGTAGTTCGCGGCCATGGCCGCCACTGACTTGCGCAGCGCCTGGCGCTCTTCGCTCTCGATGAAGCCGATGTCGGTCGTTGTCATTTGGCGGGCTCCTCAGATTGGTCTTCGACACGGGCGAGTACGGCGCCGACCTCGACCTGTTGGCCCGGTTCGACGTTGAGTTCCACGAGCACTCCGTCGCCCGGTGCGACGACGGTGTGCTCCATCTTCATGGCTTCCATCCAGATCAACGGCTGGCCCGCGGTGACGGTGTCGCCGACCGCGGCTCCGATGCGCAGCACCGAGCCGGGCATCGGCGCAAGCAGGGAGCCGTGCGCGAGCGCCGCAGTCGGGTCGGGGAAGCGGGGCAGCGCGACGAGTTGCACCGGCCCAAGCGGGGAGTCGACGAACACGTCTTCAAGATTGAGGCCGTACCGCGCGACGTCGAACGGCCGGTCCACCCCGTCGACGGCCAGCACCACCTGAGTGGGCGACGCCGACACCAGGCTCACCGCGTCGAAGCCGGCTACTTCCAGCCCGGCGCGGGTGAAGCGGTAGCGCACCTCGTGCGTCTCGCCCGCATTGTCGCGGTAGCTCTTGGTCTGATAGCCCGACGTGACGTTGCGCCAGCCGCTGGGAGCGGCGGCGAATACCGTTGCCGTCTGGCGATTCTCGGCTGCATCCGCCAGTGCGGCGGCCAGCGCAGCCAACTCGACGGCTCGTGCGTCGGCCAGCGGTGCGGCCAGTTCGGCCAGGCCGTGGGTGTCGAAGAACGCGGTGTCGGTGGCGCCGTCGAGGAACGCCGGATGGCGCAGCACGTTGACCAGAAGGTCGCGGTTGGTGCGCACGCCGTGAATGCGGGTGCGGGCAAGCGCGTCGGCCAGCAGCCCGGCCGCCTGACGTCGCGTCGGTGCGTAGGAGATGATCTTGGCCAGCATCGGGTCGTAGAACACCGACACCTCGGAGCCGTCCTCGATACCGGTGTCGACCCGCACGCCCGAGGCCGTCGAGCACCCCGAATCGCGTTGTCGTGTTGGGTACTTCGAAGCGGTAGACCGACCCGGCCTGCGGCTGCCAGTCCTTGGCGGGATCCTCGGCGTACAGCCGGGCCTCGATCGAGTAGCCCCGCGACGGCGGCGGTTCGGGATCGAGGCGCCCGCCGTCGGCGACAAGCAGTTGCAGCGCAACGAGATCGAGACCGGTGGTCGCCTCGGTGACCGGATGCTCGACCTGCAGCCGGGTGTTCATCTCGAGGAAGAAGAAGTCTCCGCTCTCGTCAGCCATGAACTCGACCGTGCCCGCACCGGTGTAGCCGATCGGCGTTGGCCGCCAGCCGAGCCGCGTCGAACAGCTTGTCGCGCATGCCCGGAGTGCGTTCGACGAGCGGCGACGGCGCCTCTTCGATGATCTTCTGGTGGCGCCGCTGGATCGAGCATTCGCGTTCGCCGACGGCCCAGACCGTGCCGTGCTCGTCGGCCAGTACCTGGACCTCGACGTGGTGGCCGGTCGCCAGGTAGCGCTCGCAGAAGACGGTGGGGTCGCCGAACGCCGACTGCGCCTCGCGCCGCGCCGCCTCGACCTGCGCGGGCAATTCGGACAGTTCGCGGACCACCCGCATGCCGCGTCCGCCGCCACCTGCCGACGCCTTGATCAGCACGGGCAGCTGGTCGGCGGTCACAGTCTCGGGGTCGAGCTCGTCGAGCACCGGCACGCCCGCGGCCGCCATCATCTTCTTGGCCTCGATCTTGGAGCCCATCGCCGCCACCGCGGCGACCGGCGGGCCGATCCACGTCAACCCCGCGTCCAGCACAGCGGCGGCGAAATCCGCGTTCTCGGAGAGGAATCCGTAACCCGGGTGGACGGCGTCGGCGCCCGATGCCCGCGCGGCCGCGATCAGCTGCGCGCTGTCCAGATATCCGTTGCGGCCTTCCAGCCGCACCCGCGCATCGGCCTCCGCGACGTGCGGCGAGCCGGCATCGGGGTCGGTGTAGACCGCGACGGTGCCGATCCCGAGGCGGCGGCACGTCGCGAACACCCGGCGGGCGATCTCCCCGCGGTTGGCGACCAGAACTCGTGTGATCATGCTGCTCACATCCGGAAGACGCCGAAGTTCGACGTCCCCTCGACCGGGCCATTCGCGATGGCGGACAGGCACATTCCCAGGACCGTGCGGGTATCGCGCGGGTCGATGACGCCGTCGTCGTACAGCATCCCCGACAGCACCATCGGCAGCGACTCCGCCTCGATCTGTCCCTCGACGGCGGCCCGCATCGCGGCGTCGGCTTCCTCGTCGACCTGCTGGCCGCGGGCCTCGGTCGCCGCCCGGCTCACGATCGACAGCACGCCCGCCAACTGCGCGCCTCCCATCACCGCGGACTTCGCGCTCGGCCACGCGAACAGGAAGCGCGGATCGTAGGCGCGCCCGCACATGCCGTAGTGGCCCGCGCCATACGATGCGCCGATCAGCAGCGAGATATGCGGGACGGTCGAGTTCGAGACGGCGTTGATCATCATCGAGCCGTGCTTGATCATCCCGCCTTCCTCGTACTGCTTGCCGACCATGTAGCCAGTGGTGTTGTGCAGGAACAGCAGTGGCGTGTCGGACCGGTTGGCCAGCTGGATGAACTGGGTGGCCTTCTGCGACTCCTCGCTGAACAGCACGCCGCGGTGGTTGGCCAGGATGCCGATCGGATAGCCGTACAGCGTCGCCCAGCCGGTCACCAGAGACGACCCGTAGAGCGGTTTGAACTCGTCGAAGTCCGAACCGTCGACGATGCGGGCGATGACATCGCGCGGGTCGAACGGGACGCGCAGATCCGACGGCACGATGCCGATCAGTTCCTCGGCGTCGAACCGCGGCTCGAGTACCGGTCCTGGCTCGGGTCCCTGCTTGCGCCAGTTGAGCCGGGCGACGATGCGGCGGCCGATCCGGATGGCGTCGAGTTCGTCGACGGCGAAATAGTCGGCCAGACCCGATGTGCGGGCATGCATCTCGGCGCCGCCGAGCGACTCGTCGTCGGACTCCTCGCCGGTGGCCATCTTCACCAGCGGCGGGCCGGCCAGGAACACCTTCGAGCGTTCCTTGATCATCACGACGTGGTCGGACATGCCGGGGATGTACGCGCCGCCCGCGGTGGAGTTGCCGAACACCAGGGCGATGGTCGGGATGCCCGCGGCCGACAGCCGGGTCAGGTCGCGGAAGCCCTGCCCGCCGGGGATGAAGATCAGCTTCTGCGTCGGCAGGTCGGCGCCGCCGGACTCGACCAGTGAGATCACCGGCAGCCGGTTCTCCAGGGCAATCTGGTTGGCCCGCAACATCTTCTTCAACGTCCACGGATTAGTGGTGCCGCCCTTGACCGTCGGGTCGTGGGCAACCAGCATGCACTCGACGCCCTCGACCGCGCCGATGCCGGTGACGACGCTCGCACCGATCTGGAACTCGGTGCCGTAGGCGGCCAGCGGGCTCAGCTCCAGGAACGGCGAGTCGGGGTCGAGCAGTGTCTCGATGCGCTCGCGCGCGGTCATCTTGCCGCGGTCGTGATGGCGCTTGACGTACTTCTCGCCGCCACCCGCCAACGCCTTGGCGTGTTCGGCATCGAGCTCTGCGAGCTTGGCCGACATCGCCTCGGCCGCCTCGGTGTAGGCAGGCGATCGCGGATCGAGCGTCGACGCCAGCGCCGTCACGACTGGTATCCCAGCGTCTTGGCGGCCAGCGACGTGAGGATTTCGTTTGTGCCGCCGCCGATCCCGAGGATTCGCATGTCGCGGTACTGGCGCTCGACTTCGGACTCGGCCATGTATCCCATCCCGCCGAAGAGTTGCACCGCCTGGTGGGCGACCCATTCGCCTGCCTCGACCGCGGTGTTCTTCGCGAAGCACACCTCGGTGATCAAGTTGGACTCGCCTGCAAGCTGCCGCTCGACGATGTTGCGTGTGTACACCCGCGCGACGTCGATGCGCCGCGCCATCTCCGACAACGTGTTCTGCACCGATTGCCGTGAGATCAGCGGCTTTCCGAACGTCTCGCGGTTGCGGCACCATTCGACCGTCAGGTCCAGACAGCGCTGTGCGCTCGCATACGCCTGCGCCGCAAGGCCGACCCGCTCGGAAACGAAGGCGCCTGCGATCTGGATGAAGCCGGTGTTCTCCTCGCCGATCAGGTTCGCGGCGGGCACCCGGACGTCGGTGTAGGACAGCTCGGCGGTGTCGGACGACCGCCAACCCATCTTGTCGAGCTTGCGGGTGACCTCGAAACCCGGCGTGCCCTTGTCGACGACGATCAACGAGACACCGGCCGCGCCGGGGCCGCCCGTGCGAGACGCGGTGACGACGTAGTCGGCGCGCACACCCGAAGTGATGTAGGTCTTCGCCCCGTTGATGATGTAGTCGTCGCCGTCGCGGACGGCCTTGGTGGTGAGATGCCCGACGTCGGATCCGCCGCCGGGTTCGGTGATCGCCAGCGATCCGATCTTCTCGCCGCGCAGCGTCGGCCGCACGTAGGTGTCGATCAACCGCTGATCACCGGAGGCGATCATGTGCGGCACCGCGATGCCGCAGGTGAACAGCGACGCGAACACCCCGCCGGGTGCCCCGGAGTAATGCATCTCCTCGCAGATGACCACCGCGTCGGCGCCGTCTCCGCCGCCACCACCGACGGACTCCGGCAGCCCGGCCCCCAGCAGGCCGGCCTCACCGGCCTTGAGGTGCAGGTCGCGCGGCAGCATGCCGGAGCGCTCCCACTCGTCGACGTTGGGCAGCACTTCGCGTTCGGCGAAGGCGCGCACCGTCTTTCGCAACTGCTCGCGTTCGGGCGTGTGCCAGATGCTCATATGAGAAGACTCTCCGGTATGTCGATGTGTCGGCTGCGCAGCCATTCACCAAGGCCCTTGGCCTGCGGATCGAAGCGCGCCTGGTACGCGACACCCTCGCCGAGGATCCCTTCGATGACGAAGTTCACCGCCCGCAGGTTGGGCAGCAGATGCCGGGTGACCTCCAGATCGGCGGTCTCCGGCAGCATTTGGCGCAGTCGGTCGACGGTCAGCGCGTGGGCCAACCACCGCCACTGATCGGTGGTGCGCACCCACACGCCGACGTTGGCGTTGCCGCCCTTGTCGCCGCTGCGCGCGCCTGCGATGCGGCCGAGCGGCACGCGCTGGGTGTCCTCGAACGGCATGGGTTCGGGCAGCGCGAACGGCGCGACGTTCTCGAGCACCTTGGTTTCGGTGGCCGCGGGAATGTCGGTGCGGGATCCGTCGGCGTGCACGGCGATCTGCTGCACCTCCGTAGCGTCGACGTAGCCCGGGGTGAACACGCCGTACACCTGACCATCGCCCGGCGGGGCAGTGGTGGTAAAGCCCGGGTAGCTGGCGAGCGCCAATTCGACTGCCGCCGAGGAGAACTGGCGTCCGACATTGGCCGGGTCGGGGTCGCGCACGACACAGTGCAGCAGCGCGCTGGCCGCCTCCTCGGTGTCGGCGTCGTCGTGGTCGGTGCGGGCAAGCGTCCACTCCAGCTCGGCTGGTTTCACGGTCAGGCCGGCTTCCAGCTGTCGCCGCACCAGCTCGGCCTTGGCGTCGATGTCGAGACCCGTCAACACGAACGTCATCGCGTTGCGGAAACCGCCGATGCCGTTGAGCGAGACCTTGAGTGTCGGTGGTGGCGGCTCGCCCCGCACCCCGTCGATGCGCACCCGGTCGGTGCCGTCGGCCGAGACCTCGAAACTGTCCATCCGCACTGTCACATCGGGATTGGCGTAGCGCGCACCGGTGATCTCGTACAGCAGCTGGGCGGTGACGGTGTCGACGCTGACCAGCCCGCCGGTTCCGGCGTGCTTGGTGATCACCGACGCGCCGTCGTCGTAGATCTCGGCCAGCGGAAAGCCCGGATGGAGGAGGTCGGCCCCGCTGCTGCGGCCTCGACGAAGAACGCGTAGTTGCCGCCCGTCGCCTGCACCCCGCATTCGATGACGTGGCCCGCCACCACCGCGCCGGCAAGTCGGTCGTAATCGTTGCGGCCCCAGCCGAAATGGGCGGCGGCCGGACCGACGATGACGGATGCGTCGGTCACCCGCCCGGTGACCACGACGTCGGCGCCGCTGTTGAGGCAGTCGACGATGCCCCACGCGCCGAGGTAGGCGTTGGCGGCGAGCGGCGTGCCGAAACCGAGATCGCCCGCGCGCGCCACCAGGTCGTCGCCCTCGACGTGAGCGACCTTGGCGTCGAGACCGAGCCGTTCGGCAAGTGCCCGGACCGCGTCGGCCAGGCCTGCCGGGTTCAGTCCGCCCGCGTTCGCGACGATCCGCACGCCCTTGTCGAGCGCAGTGCCAAGGCACTCCTCGAGCTGGGTCAGGAACGTCTTGGCGTAGCCGCGGTCGGGGGACTTGGCCCTGTCGCGAGCCAGGATCAGCATGGTCAGCTCGGCGAGGTAATCGCCGGTGAGGTAGTCGAGGTCACCGCCGGTGAGCATTTCGCGCATCGCCGAGTGCCGGTCGCCGTAAAACCCCGAGCAGTTTCCGATGCGTACCGCAGAGCTTGAATTGCTCCTCGCGTCCGCAGAAGTCACGCACACTCCTCATCGCTCAGGCGTACCAACCAACCGGTAGGTTAGCCGGTACCACCGGTCCGCCGTCAAGGCACCCGCCTTCGGTTTCGGCGTTATAAACAGCGCTCAGCGCGGGTATTCACACCGAAATCGCGCAGTTCGGAGGCTACGCTCAGGCAGGGGTGCTTATGGACTGGCTGGCATGGATCGTCCTCGCGGCACTGGCGCTTGCGTCGGTGCTGTGGCTTGTGCGCCGATTTCGCACCGAGAACCACAAGCTCGACGGCATGATCAGCGACTTCAACCGGGAGAACCCGCGCAGCGAGCCCGGTTCCCCGTCGCCTGCGCGCAGGCTCGCGGGCCTGCGCCGCCGCCGGTAGCGGGACCCAGGCAACCGAACCACCGGCTGCCGGTCAGCGCTGTTTGGAGGCCGCGCAGGTCACCGGCTATCCTGAAGGGCAATTGCCGACGCCGTACCTGCGTGGCAGCACCCCTTGTAGAGGAGCTTTACCCATGGCTGTGCCCAAGCGCCGGATGTCGCGCTCGAACACCCGTAGCCGTCGTTCGCAGTGGAAGGCCACGCGCACCGAGCTCGTCGGCGTGACGGTCGCAGGCCAGCAGCACAAGGTGCCGCGCCGTCTGCTCAAGGCCGCTCGGCTCGGCCTGATCGATCTCGACCGCCGTTAACTCACGCGCGCCGCGGGGTTTGATGTCGCCGCGACGCGCGGCTTCCGGGCTTGATGTCGCCGCCAACGCGGCTCCGGCGCGCCTCTCAGGTCACTCTCAGGCGATGGGTTAACACTGGTGGCCGTGCGAATTCTTGTCGTTGACGACGACCGTGCCGTGCGCGAATCCCTTCGCCGCTCGCTTTCGTTCAACGGCTATTCCGTTGCGCTGGCCCAAGATGGCGTCGAAGCGCTCGATCTGATCTCCAACGATCGGCCCGACGCGGTGGTGCTCGACGTGATGATGCCGAGGCTCGACGGGCTCGAGGTCTGCCGACAGCTCCGCAGTACCGGCGACGATCTGCCCATCCTGGTTCTCACCGCCCGCGACTCGGTGTCCGAACGCGTGGCCGGCCTCGATGCGGGCGCCGACGACTATCTGCCCAAGCCGTTCGCGCTCGAGGAACTTCTCGCGCGGATGCGCGCGCTGCTGCGCCGCACCACCCCCGACGACGGCGACTCTCCTGCCATGACGTTCGCCGATCTGAGCCTCGACCCGGTGACCCGCGAGGTGACTCGAGGACAGCGCCAGATCAGCCTGACCCGGACCGAGTTCGCCCTCCTGGAAATGCTGATCGCCAATCCACGGCGCGTGCTCACCCGCAGCCGCATCCTCGAAGAAGTGTGGGGATTCGACTTCCCGACCTCAGGCAATGCCCTCGAGGTGTACGTCGGATATCTACGTCGCAAGACGGAAGCGGAAGGTGAGCCGCGGCTGATCCACACCGTTCGCGGGGTGGGTTATGTGCTGCGTGAGACACCGCCCTGATGTCCGAATTTCGACCGCTCCCTCTCCGGCCCAGTTCGCTACCCGAATCAAGCTCTCTGTCACTGCGCTGGCGGGTGATGCTGCTCGCGATGTCGATGGTCGCGATGGTCGTCGTGCTGATGGCGCTCGCGGTGTACGTCGTGGTCTCGAGGGCGCTCTACGACGACATCGACAACCAGCTGCACAGCAGGGCGCGGCTGCTGATCGAAAGCGGTTCGCTGGCCGCCGATCCCGGCAAGGCCATCGAGGGGACCGCCTACTCCGACGTCAACGCGATGCTGGTGAACCCCGGCCGGTCCATCTACACGGCCAACCAGCAGGGCCAGACGCTGCCGATCGGCAAGCAGGAGAAGGACGTGATGTCCGGCCAGCTGCTGCTGTCGCTGCGCACCGCCGACCATCAACGCGTGCTCGCCGTGCATCTGAACAACGGCAGCTCGCTGTTGATCTCGAAGAGTTTGGCCCCG
This sequence comes from uncultured Actinomycetota bacterium, assembly GCA_963758825.1. Classification (GTDB taxonomy): domain Bacteria; phylum Actinomycetota; class Actinomycetes; order Mycobacteriales; family Mycobacteriaceae; genus Mycobacterium. The sequence goes on from CAVWWV010000007.1 coordinate 160,379, forward strand.
ACCGGCCAGGTGCTCAAACGGCTTGGCACCGTGCTGCTCATCGTCGGCGGGATCGGGGTGGCGATCGCGGCGTTCGCGGGCGGCATGGTGGCACGTGCGGGATTGAGACCGGTGGCCCGGCTCACCGAGGCCGCCGAGCGGGTGGCGCGCACCGACGACCTGCGCCCGATCCCGGTGCTCGGCAGCGACGAACTCGCCCGTCTCACACAGGCTTTCAACATGATGCTGCGTGGGCTCGCCGAGTCGCGGGAGAGACAGGCGCGTCTGGTCACCGACGCGGGGCACGAGCTGCGCACGCCGCTGACGTCGTTGCGCACGAATGTCGAGCTGCTGATCGCATCCCAGCAGCCCGGCGCGCCACGGATTCCCGACGACGAGATGGTCGAGCTGCGCGCCGACGTCATCGCCCAGATCGAGGAATTGTCAACGCTCGTCGGCGATTTGGTGGACCTCACCCGTGACGAGGCCGGCGGCGTCGTGCACGAACCCGTCGACATATCCGAGGTCGTCGACCGAAGCCTCGAACGGGTCCGGCGGCGCCGCAGCGACATCGAGTTCGACGTCCACCTCATTCCGTGGCAGGTGTTCGGCGACGCGGCCGGGTTGTCGCGCGCCATATTGAACCTGCTCGACAACGCCGCCAAGTGGAGCCCCGCCAACGGCCGGGTGCTGGTGCGGATGACGCAGACCGACCCGGTGCACGCCGAGCTCGTCGTCTCCGACTACGGCCCCGGCATTCCACCGCACGAACGCGAATTGGTCTTCGAACGGTTCTTCCGCTCCACGTCGGCGCGCGCCATGCCGGGCTCAGGCCTCGGCCTGGCCATCGTCAAGCAAGTCGTTCTGAAGCACGGCGGGGCGCTTCGGGTGGAGGACACCCTGCGCGGCGGGCAGCCGCCGGGGGCGTCGATCTACGTGCTGCTGCCGGGACGGCTTATTTCCGCGACACGGCCCGTCGAGGTCGCACAACCGGTGGCCAGCGCCGACAATGGGTAAGCAATGGAACTGGATCGGCCGAAAAAATGGGGATGTGCCGAACATTCTCTAAGTGGATTCTCAGCCCATCCGGGCACCGTGGGGTGACAGAACTTCGTTGTAGAGGTGTCGGCGTTGTCCCGAACTCGTAGAAAGAGCCCGTTGCGACATGACGAACCAGCCGAGGTACTCACCGCCGCCGCCCCCGCAGGGCCGCAGGCCAGGCGATGACCGCACGGCGGTATATCCCGGGCAGTACGGGCATACCGGCTATCAGCACCAGCAGCCCTTCGACTGGCGCTACGCCACCCAGCAACAGCAGCAGGCCTACCGCCAGGCATATGACCCGTATCGAGGCGCCCAAGGGCAGCCGAACCAGCAAATGCCCCCTCGGCCACCCCAGCGGCCGCAAAAGCGTTCCCGCGCAGGCGCATTGACGGTCGGCGCGTTGACGATCGCGGTGGTGTCGGCCGGCATCGGCGGCGGTGTCGCCCTATTGGCCAAGCCGGACAACCGCCCAGGCGGCACACAGATCACCGCGGCGCCGAGCGTCCCCGCCGCCAGCCTGCCCGCCGGATCCGTCGAGCAGGTCGCGGCCAAGGTGGTGCCCAGCGTCGTCAAGCTGGAGACCGACATGGGCCGGGCCTCCGAAGAAGGCTCCGGCATCATCCTGTCCACCGACGGTCTGATCCTGACCAACAACCATGTCGTCGAGGCCGCCAAGGGCGGCGACACCACGGTCACCTTCGCCGACGGGCGCACGTCCAAGTTCACCCTCGTCGGCGCCGACCCGAGCAGCGACATCGCCGTCGTCAAGGCGGACAACATCTCCGATCTCACGCCGATCACCATCGGTTCGTCGGCCAACCTCAAGGTGGGCCAGGACGTGGTGGCGATCGGCTCTCCCCTCGGTCTCGAAGGGACCGTCACCACCGGCATCATCAGCGCCCTGAACCGGCCGGTCGCCGCGGGAGGGGACATCAAAAACCAGAACACCGTGCTCGACGCGATCCAGACCGACGCCGCGATCAACCCCGGCAACTCCGGCGGCGCGCTGGTCAACATGAACGGCGAACTGGTCGGTGTGAACTCGGCGATCGCCACCCTCGGCGGTGACTCCGCCGACGCGCAGAGCGGCTCGATCGGGCTCGGCTTCGCCATCCCGATCGATCAGGCCAAGCGCATCGCAGACGAGCTGATCCAGAGTGGCAATGCCTCGCATGCGTCGCTCGGCGTGCAGGTGGGGAACGACACGGCCTCACACGGCGCCAAGATCGTCGAGGTCACCAGCGGCGGCGCAGCAGCGGCCGCCGGTCTGCCAAGCGGCGTCGTCGTGACCAAGGTCGACGACCGGGTCATCGGAAGCGCCGACGCGCTGGTCGCCGCCGTCCGCTCCAGGGCGCCGGGCGAAAAAGTCACGCTGACGTACCTCGACCCGGCGGGCAAGCCGCAGACGGTGCAGGTGACCCTCGGCAAGGCTGCCCAGTGATCTCGGCACCGGGCGCGCCGACGTTGAGAGTGGCCGCGCCGGCGTCGGGCGCCACCTATACGGTGGCACTCATGGAACAGCCAGGTGAGTTGGTTGGTCGGGCTCTCGTCGTCGTCGTCGACGACCGAACGGCCCATGGCGAGGAGGACCACAACGGTCCGTTGGTCACCGAGCTGCTTCATGAGGCGGGCTTCGTCGTCGACGGTGTCGTCGTGGTGTCCTCCGACGAGGTGGAGATCCGCAACGCACTGAACACCGCGGTCATCGGGGGAGTCGATCTGGTGGTCTCGGTCGGTGGCACCGGTGTGACGCCGCGTGACGTGACCCCCGAGGCGACCCGCGACATCCTGGATCGCGAGCTCCTCGGCATCGCCGAGGCGCTGCGCGCGTCCGGTCTGGCTGCCGGTGTGGTGGATGCGGGGCTGTCCCGCGGCCTGGCGGGCGTCTCCGGCAGCACGCTGGTCGTCAACATCGCCGGCTCCCGGTCTGCGGTACGCGACGGGATGGCGACCTTGAACCCGTTGGCCACCCACATCATCAGCCAGCTATCCAGCCTGGAGATCTAATAATCCGGGTTTTCGCTGGAACTCGGACCCGCGCCTAGCAGGCGCGTGGTCGCCTTGGCAATGCCGTCTTTGTTACGTCAACATGAACAGCTGGTCCCGCCAAGTGTGATCTTCGTCACACAAGGGGCCTCCTGTGACAGCTTCGCCAAAGCCCTCCCGCGATGCAGTTAACAAGATCTTCGGCGAAGAGCTACCGCAGGAATCCTCGGACGAGCGCGAAACCGATTCGCCCGCCTCGGAGGCCGAGCACGACAACTGGTTGCGGGACAACATTCCGCCTCACCATGATTGACCTCTGAGTTTGCGCTGAGCGTGAGAAATGACTGGTGAGGGCGCCAAGTCGGGGCCGACCACCGGTGTGCTTGGGTAACGCCCAGCTGCGCGATCGAATTGTCCGCCTGCTACGTCAGCGGCCCTGAGAACGGCAGCCCAGGGGAGCCTCAGCAAACTTGCGCCGGTTGTCGACAGGCATTCCGATACCGACCCCTACGCGTTGCCGGTCGGATGCCGTCCCGTTATGTTCCTCCTGTCAACGATGAGCAAAACGTAAGAAGAGCATGTGGACTCTCTCATTTGTCACACGTGTGACTCTTGCGTCGTGTGTGGTGTAGGAGTACTCACCAGCGCACAGAAAACCAATCGGTGAGCCGACACGGTCACCGCCGAAAGAGCTAGGGAGAACATGAAGGCAATCAGTCGGGTGCTGATCGCGATGGTCGCCGCCATCGCGGCTCTTTTCGTGAGCACCGGTACCTCACATGCGGGGCTGGACAACGAGCTGAGCCTGGTTGACGGTCAGGATCGGACATTGACGATCCAGCAGTGGGATACCTTCCTCAACGGCGTTTTTCCGCTTGACCGCAACCGGCTGACCCGCGAGTGGTTCCACTCGGGTCGCGCCAAGTACAACGTCGCCGGCGCCGGTGCCGACGAATTCGAGGGAACGCTGGAGCTGGGCTACCAGATCGGCTTCCCGTGGTCGCTGGGCGTTGGCATCAACTTCAGCTACACCACCCCCAACATCCTGCTCGACGACGCGTCGCTCTTCCCGGTGTTCAACCCGTTGGGCTCGGTCATCACGCCCAACCTGTTCCCCGGCGTGTCGATCAGCGCTGACCTGGGTAACGGCCCCGGCATCCAGGAGGTTGCGACCTTCTCGGTTGACGTGGCAGGCCCGGCCGGCGGTGTGGCGGTCTCCAACGCGCACGGCACCGTGACCGGTGCGGCCGGTGGCGTGCTGCTGCGTCCGTTCGCCCGCCTGATCTCGTCGTCCGGCGACAGCGTCACCACCTACGGCGAGCCATGGGACATGGCGTAACTCCCTGCTAGGCATACAAAACAGCCCCCGGCCGAAAGCCGGGGGCTGTTTTGTTTGTGTTCCGGTCTATGGGGTGTCCGACTTGTTCGCCTCGGCGGCCTCGAGGGCCGCAGGTGAAGAGCCATGCCTGCCCGAGGCGTCGCCATTCTCGGACAACAGGTCGCGGATCTGAGTGAGCAATGTCAGCTCGGTCTCTTCTTCCTCGACCTTGGCGTCGCGTTCCTTCAGCTTCTTATAGGGCAGCACGATGATGAAGTAGATGACCGCCGCAACGATCAGGAAGTTGATGAAGGCGGACAGCACCGCGTTGAAGTCCAGGAACTGCTCGGGATCACCTCCCAGCGAGACCTTGAGAATTCCGTACTGCCTGTCACCGCCTGCACCGACCCGGTCGATCAGTGGCTGAATCACCTTCTGGGTGAAAGCGGTGACCAGTCCGGTGAATGCCGCGCCGATGACCACCGCGACCGCAAGGTCGATGACATTGCCCCGCGAAATAAAATCCTTGAAGCCCTTCAACATGCGTGTGAACCCTTCCCTCAGTCTGACCAGAGGTGTGCAACGTTAGTCACCCGCAGGGGGTTCGGGGTCAGTGAAACGTGAGCGTCACCGTCTGCATCAGCGTCGCGCCCGCGACGTCATTGGCGGCGTGGGCGGGCAGGGCGACGAGAAGCACGCGCTCGCCTCCGGCGCCGGGACCCTTCTGCTTCTCCGACACCAGGACCACGATGGCGTCTGTCGCCACCACCCTCGGATCGATCTCGTCGTCGGCGGCCGCCAGCACGTCGACCACATCGCCGGTGCGGACGAGGTCCAACAGCGCCGTGTCGGCGAGATGCAGGGGCACGATGCGGGCGTCCGGGCCCGCCGCCGACTGCGCCAGCCGCGGACCGAGCAGTCGCACGTCGGTGAGCACCTCGCCGCGGCGGGCCGGGCCGGCGAGCGTCGACCCGACAACCTTGCCGACGGTGGATTGGGAACCGTCGGGAATCGTTGCGGTCAAACGCTTTTCGAGCCGTAGGTCGTCGGCGGTCAACTCGATGCCGGGGGACAGGTCACGCGCCGCCACGACGATATCGGCCTGGTCGCCGTGCGGATCGGTGCGCAGTGCGGCGACCGCCGCCAGGACGACGAGCGCGCCCGCGGCCACCCTGCGGGCGGCTACGGTGCGCGTCCAGTCCGGCCGCCATTGGTGGACCAGCCGGCTGCGCGCCGACGCATTGAGTGATTCCCCCATGTCGCCACGCTAGGCAGCGCGAAGCCGCGCGTGCGTGCCGTCACGCGAGGCTGTGGATAACTTGGCTACGTCAGCTGGAGGCTGCGGCGGCGGACGTCGACGAGCTGGTGCTGCTGGATGACGAGCTCGAGCTGGAGCTGTCCGACTTGGTCGAGTCCGACTTCTTGTCCGTCGAGCCGGACGAGCTCGAGGAGTCCGACGAGCTCGAGGCCGCGGACTCGGTGCTCTTCGCGGAGCCGTTTGCGGCGCTCTTGGCGGCCTCGCGGCTGTCGTTGCGGTAGAAGCCGCTGCCCTTGAAGACCACCCCCACCTTGCCGAACAGCTTGCGCAGGCGCCCGTCGCACTTGGGGCACTCGGTCAGCGCGTCGTCGCTGAAGGCCTGCACCACGTCGAACTTGTTGTCGCATTCGGTGCACGCATAGGAATAGGTAGGCACGAAAAAACCCTCCGTGATGGTCCAAAACTAGTTAGCACTCTACCGGCTTAAGTGCTAGAACCGCTATGTGGGCTCGACCATTCCCGCCCGGCCACCCGCTGTCATTCCCGTGCTGGTGGGGCTGTTCGTGCTCGGGATCGGCGTCGCGGTGTGGCTGCACTTCCAGAACCGACCGGAGCCGCCACCCGCCGCGCCCCCGCCGTCCGCGTCGCAATCGCAGGCCAGCGCGGTCAACCCGACCTACGACACCGCACGGGCGAGTTTGGCGCGGCTGCAGGTCAAGGGCTGGGACCGCAACACCGACTTCTCCCGCTACCGGTTCGGCCAGGCGTGGAGCGACGACGTCAACGTCGAATTCGGGCACAACGGATGCAACACCCGCGACGACATCCTTCGACGCGACCTCGCCGACGTGATCGTGCGTCGGGGCACCTGCTACGCGCAGACAGGCGTGCTGCACGACCCCTACACCGGGCAGACCATTGCGTTCACCCGCGGGCCCGCGACATCTGAGGCAGTGCAGATCGACCATCTGGTGTCGCTGTCGGACGCTTGGTACAAGGGTGCGCGCGAATGGGACGATCAGCGTCGCCGCGACTTCGCCAACGACCCGCGCAACCTTTTGGCCGTCAGCGGACAAGCCAACTTCGACAAAGCTTTTCGCGATGCCACCGGGTGGCTGCCGCCCAATGAGGGCTTCCGCTGCGACTTTGTCGCGAAGCAGATCGACGTGAAGGCCGCATACGGGTTGTGGCTGTCCCGCAATGAGAAGTGGTCGATGCAGGACGTGCTGGCGCACTGCTGACTCAGTCAGCCCAGCTCGACGAGTCCCCGCCCCGGTGTGAGCGCGTGGGTCATCGGGACGTCGTGCGGCTCGGCGGGAATCTCGTCGACGAGTTCGTCGTCACGGACCACCGCGACCAGCCGCGCCGACGGACCGGCCGACCGCAGGGTCCGGTCATAGAACCCCGCGCCACGGCCCAGCCGTACCCCGGCCCGATCGACGGCCAGCGCGGGCACGAACACGACCGCCGCGTCGGCCACTGCGGCCGCGGGTAGCCAGGGCTCCCGCGGCTCCTGCAGTCCCATCCGCGCCGCTACCAGCCCGCCCGGTAGGTAAGGCCCCCACCGCATCGGCTGCGGCATGCCGTCGGCGTCATCGCGGGCGACCGGAAGCAGCACCCGGGCACCCAGCTGTAAAAGGGTGTCCAGGAATGCGATTGATCCCGGCTCGAACCTGATCGGCACGTACGCGCAGACGGTCTGCGCGCCCTCGATCACGCCGGGAAGGTGGCCGCACAGCGCGTCGGCCTCCGCGTCGTGAACCTCCATGGGTCACTGCGCGACGAGACGCCAGGATCGCCGTCCGCACCTCGGCCTTGCTCGGCGACCCCACGCGTCCACGATGACACGGCGCCGTCACAGGCGGCGCATAACTCGTTGGCGATACTGTGTGAACGATGACGCGTTCTTTGGTCTCCATTCCGTATACGGCTGTCGTCCCGGCCGCCGGATTGGGCACCCGTTTTCTGCCCGCGACCAAGACGGTGCCCAAGGAGCTGCTGCCCGTCGTGGATACGCCCGGCATCGAGCTGGTGGCGGCCGAAGCGGCCGAGGCCGGTGCCCAGCGGCTGATCATCGTCACCTCCGAGGGCAAGGACAGCGTCGTCGCCCACTTTGTCGAAGACCTCGTGCTCGAGGGCACGCTGGAAGCCCGCGGCAAGAAATCGATGCTGGAGAAGGTCCGCCGCGCACCCGCGCTGATCAAGGTGGAGTCGGTGGTCCAGGCCGAACCGCTCGGCCTCGGACATGCGGTCGGCTGCGTCGAAGCCAGCCTGGCACCCGATGAGGACGCGATCGCCGTGCTGCTGCCCGACGACCTGGTGCTGCCCACCGGCGTGCTGGAGACGATGTCGAAGGTGCGCGCCAAGCGCGGCGGTTCGGTGCTGTGCGCCATCGAGGTGCCGAAGGAAGAGATCAGCGCCTACGGCGTCTTCGATGTCGAGACCGTTCCAGACACCAACAATCCCAATGTCCTACGGGTCAAGGGCATGCTCGAGAAGCCCAAGGCCGAGGACGCGCCGTCGCTGTATGCCGCCGCGGGCCGCTACGTGCTGGACCGGAAGATCTTCGACGCGCTGCGCAGGGTGCCCCGCGGAGCGGGCGGCGAGATCCAGCTGACCGACGCCATCGCGCTGCTGATCGACGAGGGCCACCCTGTGCACGTCGTCGTGCATCGCGGCGATCGACACGACCTGGGAAATCCCGGCGGGTACCTCAAGGCTGCGGTTGACTTTGCGTTGAAGCGCGACGACTACGGCCCTGAACTGCGGCGGTGGTTGGTGGAACGGCTCGGGCTGATCGACTGCTGACGCATACGACGGCCCCGTAACGACGAAAGGCGTCTTGTGCGTTCGGTTGAGGAGCAACAGGCCCGGGTCACGGCTGCTGCGGTAGCCCCCCGGCCGGTGCGGGTCGCCATCGCGGAAGCACAGGGCCTGATGTGCGCCGAGGAAGTGGTCACCGAACGCCCGCTGCCCGGCTTCGACCAGGCCGCCATCGACGGCTACGCCGTGCGCAGCGTCGACGTGCTCGGCGTGACCCCGATAACCAGTGGCGACGATGGCGACGACGGAGACGACGCGACCGACGGCACGGGCGATCAGCAGGTCAGCCTGCCCGTGATGGGCACCATCGAGGCGGGCGCACGGACCCCGAGCCGGTTGCAGCCGCGACAGGCCGCGCGTGTGCAGACCGGCGCGCCGATGCCGACGCTGGCCGACGCGGTGCTGCCGCTGCGGTGGACCGACGGAGGGCAGTCGCGGGTGCGGGTGCTGCGGCCGGTGCGGTCCGGCGCCTACGTCCGTCGCACCGGTGACGATGTCCAGCCCGGCGATGTGGCGGTGCGGGCAGGCACGATCATCGGGCCTGCGCAGGTCGGTCTGCTGGCCGCCGTCGGCCGCGAACGCGTGCTGGTTCATCCGCGGCCGCGGCTGTCGGTCATGTGTGTGGGCGGCGAGCTGGTCGACATATCGCGCACCCCCGGCAACGGCCAGGTCTACGACGTCAACTCGTATGCGCTTGCTGCGGCCGGCCGGGATGCGGGCGCCGAGGTCAACCGCGTCGGCATCGTCGACACCGACGCGAAGGAGCTGCGCGACGTCGTCGAGGGTCAGGTGAATCGCGCCGAGGTGTTGGTGATCGCCGGAGCCGTCGGCGGGGCGGCCGCCGAGAGCGTTCGCGCGGTGCTCGCCGAGATCGGCGACATGGAGGTGACCCGGATCGCGATGCATCCCGGGTCGGTGCAGGGATTCGGCCAACTCGGCCCCGAGGGTGTGCCGGTGTTTCTGCTGCCCGCCAACCCGGTCAGCGCGTTGGTGGTGTTCGAGGTGATGGTGCGGCCGCTGATCCGGCTTTCGCTCGGCAAGCGCCAACCGATGCGTCGGGTCGTGCAGGCCCGCGCGCTGTCTCCGATCACATCGGTAGCCGGCCGCAAAGGGTATCTGCGCGGCCAGCTGATGCGCGACCAGGACACCGGCGAGTACCTCGTGCAGGCGCTCGGCGGGGCGCCGGGCGCGTCGTCGCATCTGCTCGCGACGCTGGCCGAGGCGAACTGTCTGGTGATGATTCCCAGCGAGGCCGACGAGATCCGCACTGGCGAGATCGTCGACGTCGCGTTCCTGGCCCAGCGCGGCTGAGCGACGAACCCGGGACCCGTCATGAACCTGTGGCGCAATTCCTCCGCCCACCCGGGCTGGCCGATGACCGCCGGGCCGCTCCGGGTGCCTGCCGGTGTGGTCGAGCTGCGGCCGGTGCGGCTGCGCGACGGCGCGCAATGGAGCCGCATCAGGCTGGCCGACCGCGCGCATCTCGAGCCGTGGGAGCCCAGCACCGAGGTGAATTGGGATGTGCGGCATGGTGTTTCGCAGTGGCCGTCAGTGTGTTCCGGACTGCGCTCAGAGGCCCGCAAAGGCCGCATGCTGCCGTATGTGATCGAGGTCGACGGGGAGTTCGGCGGGCAGCTGACCATCGGGAACGTCACCCACGGGGCGCTCAAGTCGGCGTGGATCGGCTACTGGGTGGCCAGCACGCACACCGGCGGCGGGGTGGCGACCGCGGCGCTGGCACTCGGTATGGACCACGCGTTCGGGCCGGTGCGGCTGCATCGACTCGAGGCGACGGTGCGGCCGGAGAACGCCGCGAGCCGCGCAGTCCTCGCCAAGGCGGGGTTCCGCGAAGAGGGCCTGCTGAAGCGCTACCTCGAGGTCGACGGCGCGTGGCGGGACCACCTGCTGGTGGGCATCACGGTCGAGGAGATCCACGGGTCGGTGAGCTCGTTGCTGGTCCGCGAAGGCCACGCCAGCTGGGTGTGACTTTTTTGCTTGGCTGGGCGTCAGGCCGCGGACGCCAGGGTGCGCCACTGCAACCGACTCGATATCGCTGACCTTCACGTCGACTGCGTTCATCAGCGCGTCGACACGCTGGACACCCGCGACGAGTTCGAGGCGCCTGCCGACGTCGAAATGCGGTGCGCGCCGCTGACGTCACGAGCATGCCGTCGACGTATCGGGTCTCGCCGTTCAGGACGTCGTCGGTATGCACGGTCAGCATCGGCGGTGCTCGACGGTTGGTGTGGATCAACTCGGCGGGCAGGCCCGGCTCGATCCACTTCGTGCCCAATATCGCGGCGGCCGACAAGCCGGCGAGCACACCGCTGCGGCGGGACCATAACCAGGCGGCTCGTGCGCGCTGAGCAGCCGAAAGCTCGACGTCACGCGGGATGTGCACGCCGGGATAGACCGGAGAATAGAAGCGCCGAAGCACGCGAACCGACAGCAGCCCGGCCTCGACGGCTTCCCACCCGCGGAGCGGCCAAGCCAATTCGTCTTCCATGGGTCGGAGCCTCGCTATCGCGACCGACAGCCACCGCCCGACTGTGCCGATTTGTCCACAGGATCGGCGTTTCGCGTACGACGCCGCACAGTCGACGCATAAGAGTGCTGTGGCAAATGTGACCTAAGTGACTGATGGTGCTTGTCACCAGGGAATTACAGGTGTGTAATTGTCTCGGCGCGCCATCGACGGATGCGCTGGTCACGGACCTAGCCTGATGGGGAAAGGAGCCGGCTTCATGCCAAGCATCCCCCAATCACTCCTCTGGATCTCTCTCGTAGTGCTCTGGCTCTTCGTGCTGGTTCCGATGTTGATCAGCAAGCGCGATGCCGTGCGGCGCACGAGCGATGTGGCGTTGGCGACGCGGGTCCTCAACGGGACGAGCAGCGGCCGACTGCTCAAGCGTGCGGGACCGGCGTCCGGGCATCGAAGCGATCCGGACTGGCGGGCGTCCGAGGACGAACTCGACGAGAACTTCGACGAGGACGAATACGACGACGACGAGTACGAGGAAGAAGAGGAAGAGGAGCCGCAGAAGACGGTGGTGCTGGCGGCACCGGTCACAGAAGACACCGAACCCGAGTACCTCGATGTCGAGGCCGCCGACGAGCCGACGGGCGCGATTGCGGTCGGCGAATCGGCCACGGAGGACGAAGAGGTCGCCGAAGCCAACGAGCTGACGCTGAACTTCGAAGAGCCGCAAGCCCAGGAGGAGAACGTCGACACCGCGATCTACGAGATCGCGACCGACGAATACGAAGACGACGATGCCGACGGCACCGACGACGAGTACGAGTACGTCGATGACTCGTCGGGCATCGAGGCTCCCGAGGAGAGCGATCTGCGGGTCGCGGACTCGATGGTGGCCGCGCGGCGCCGCCGCTACGACCCGGCGAAGGCCGCGGTGATCAGCGCCCGCAAGTACAAGTTCCGCAAGCGGATGCTGGCGTTGATGACGCTGATGATGCTCGGGTCGGCCGCGGCCGCGTACTTCGCGGCGGCCTCGACTGCGCCTTGGGCCTGGTATGTCTGCGGAGGAACCGCCGCGGTGACGCTGCTGTACCTGGGGTACCTGCGTCGTCAGACCCGCATCGAAGAGCGGGTACGCCGTCGCCGTGCGCAGCGCGCTGCGCGTTCGCGGCTCGGTGTGGAGAACACCGAGGATCGCGACCTCGACCTGCTCCCGTCGCGGCTGCGCAGGCCCGGGTCCGTGGTGTTGGAGATCGACGACGAGGACCCGATCTTCGAGCACCTGGAGTATGCGCCGGCGGCCCGCGAGTACCACCTGCCCAGGGCGGCCGGCCAGTAGTTCGGCGTCACGTCGGCCGGTTTCTGCGGCGGCGGATTGACTGGTAGCCTGTGCTACCGACCAGGGGCTATGGCGCAGTTGGTAGCGCGCCTCGTTCGCATCGAGGAGGTCAGGGGTTCGAATCCCCTTAGCTCCACCCCTGTGATGGGTCGCGTCATGGGTTACACCTGAGTCGCGTCATCGGTTACAGATCACCCCGGCCATCGGCCGGGGTGTTTTTGTTGGTTGCGCCAGTAGTTGCGGTCGGGGTCGATGGTGTGGCTGGAGATGAGGCGGTAGGTCGTTTTGCTAATGACGGTGACGGTGGTTGTGGTGGCCAGGATGAGTACTGGGGTGCGGGCGTTGGTCTTGCCGGTGCCGAGGTGGTGGATGCGGCTGCCGTAGCGCAGGGTGAGTTTGCCGAATTGGTCGATGGTGTCGTGGCGGACTCGGAAGTGTCCGGTGGGTTCGTTGGTGGGGTTGGCTTTGGGGCGGTCGTTGTACGCCTGCGCTGGTGTGGTGCTCGGTGGTAGGGCTCGGTGTGTGCGTTGGGTGTTGTAGACAGCGGTGAATTGGTCGAGGAGTTGTTGCATGTCGGCCATGGTGGAGGGGCGGGGGCGCGGGCGGAGCCAGCGTTTGAGGGTTTGATGGAATCGTTCGATTTTGCCTTGGGTCTGGGGGTGGCCGGGGCGACCGTTTTTCTGGGTGATGCCCAGGGTGGCGAGTAGGCGTTCGAAGTCGTTGTGGCCGTTGGTGAATCGTGCGGTGTATACAGTTCCGTTGTCGGTGAGGGTGGATGCGGGCAGGCCGTAGATGGCTGCGGTCGCGGTGAAGCTGGTCACCACGTCGGGTCCGGTGACACGCGCATATGCGGTGCAGGCCAACAGGTACCGGGAGTGGTCGTCGAGCCAGTTGAGGATTTCGACGTCGGTGCCATCGGCTAGGGACCAGTGGGTGAAGTCGGATTGCCAGCATTCGTTGGGTTGGGCGGCTTCGAAGCGGTGGTAAGAGTTTTTTGGTCGTTTGCGTGGCTGTGGGGTGATCAGGCCGTGGTGGTGCAGGATGCGCCGGATCGTGGATGTCGCGGGCACCGACAGGCCGGCCTGTCGCAGGTGCCATTGCAGGGTCAGCGGCCCGGCATCGAGCCCGTCGGCGGTCAGCTGCTCACGCAACCCCACGATGGCGATGATGATTTCGTCGCTGACCGCACGGGGGTTGCTGCCTGGTCGCCTCGATCGGGCATCGACGGCCTCCAGGCCGCCCTCGCGATAGCGCTTGAGCAGTCGGTGCAGATGCTGGCGCGAGAACCCGTAGGTCTTGGCTGCAGCGGTGACGCTGAGCTGACCACTGACGATATGGAGGACGGCAACCCGCGCTTTCGACATGAGCCACGACTGTCACCTATGACGCGACTCATCGAGCGCCGTTCCAGGTGTAACCCATGACGCGACTCACCTGTCACCTATGTCATGACCCCAGACACCCTTAGCTCCACCCCCAAATGGCAGATCAGGCAACTGATCTGCCATTTTTGTCGGGTGGCCAGGCCAGCCGGTCGTTTCCGGAGTTGGCCGCGCTCACATCCGGGCGGCCAGCGTCGCTTTGCCTGGGCCCGCGAGTTCGTCGATCGCCACTCCGCGGCCCGTCATCGCCATCAACAGCGCTTCTCCGCTGCCGGTGACTTCGGGTCCGCTGCCGTGCTCCCATCCGACGTCGGTGGCCCGCAGGTGCAGTCCTCTGATCCGACGCCCCGCACCAAGGCGGGGGTTGCCGGGCACCGACGGCAGAATCCGCTTCAGGCGATCAGCGGGCACGGTGCGCGGATGACCGAGCGCGCGTCGAATGTCCTGATGGTGAACGGTGCCGTCGACGAGCCCGATCATTCCGCCGAAGCCTGCCGTCAGTCCACGTGGACGGAGATGTCGGTCAAGGTGTTCCGTCAATTCGTCGGGGGAGAGCACACCGAGTTCTTTGACGCCCACCTCATTAGCCCGCACAATCCAGCCCTTGGCGAATCGCTTCACCAGGCCGACGACATTCAGTTCTTCGTAGCTGACGACATGGGCGACGACGTCTTTGACCGTCCATCGATCGCAGAGGCTGGCTGCCTTCCAATCGTCTGTCTCCAACGTCTTCAGGTATGCGGCCAGGTCGGTCCGTTCTTCGAAAGCCATGTCCATGAGCGACTTTTCGTCATTGGTCACTGCGACACCCCTGCTGTCACAATATCGACATAGCGGTGCAGGTACAGCGGCCATCCGGCATCGCCGCCGACGCCATCGGCCACCGATTGCCAGCCTGAGCCATGGCGTTCGAGGTGTCGGTGCTCCAATTCGACGCGGGTGCGATCGGCCGACTCCGCGATGAACAGTACTTCGACCTCGCTGGTGCGGGTCGGGTCGGATTCCAGTTGCCAGGTCGGCCCGATGTCCCACGAGAAAACGAGCCGCGAGGGAGGTTCGAACACGAGCACCCGCGCCCATTCGCATCGACTGCCGTCAACACCGACGTCGTAGATGTGGCCTCCAACGCGCGGTTCGAAGACGGTCTCGGCGATGGCGACCGACAACAGATTGTGTTCGCGCGGTTTGATCGCGTCGAATTTCTCGACGAACAACGCGAACGCCCTCTCGATCCCGGCGTTGACGACGACGCTCTTCCGAATCGGGTCCACTGTCGACGACGTCACGATCCGTGCCCTCCTTCATCCGCAATCAACGTGTATGCGTCCAGCGCCTGGCCCCAGAACATGTCCAGCTCGGAGCGCAATGCCTCGACGCCTTCCCTGTTCACCCGATAGACCCGCCGCCTGCCAACGGCGCGGTCTGAGACGAGTCCGGCGCACTTGAGCACTCTGAGGTGCTGAGACACCGCAGGCCTGCTGACAGGCAGGCCGTGCGCCAGCTCACCAACCGCCATCGGGCCGCCGGCGAGGCGTTTGAAGATCGTCCTCCGGGTGCCGTCGGCAAGAGCAGC
This sequence comes from uncultured Actinomycetota bacterium, assembly GCA_963758825.1. GTDB lineage: Bacteria > Actinomycetota > Actinomycetes > Mycobacteriales > Mycobacteriaceae > Mycobacterium. Next base: position 175,557 of record CAVWWV010000007.1, read on the forward strand.
CCACGCATCGGTGCCTGCGTCGGTAACCACAACCGGTAAGTCTACGCTTACGCGTTCTACGACGGAAGCGCCCGTAACGCTTCGGCCCTTCGCGCGCACTGAGCAGATACAGGAATGTTCACGTGCTGAAGGGAGCCGATCATGACCAACACCGTGGCGCACGACGCCAGCATCGCCAGGCCCGCAACCGTGCTCGACAGTCTGGGCGCCTACCTCGCCCGCTACGGGTTGGTGATCGTCATCGGGTGGATCGGGTTGATGAAATTCACCGAGTTCGAGGCCCGCGGCATCGAGCCGCTGGTCTCCAACAGCCCGCTGATGAGCTGGATGTACGACATCTTCTCCGTAACAACGTTCTCGGCGCTGCTCGGCGTCCTCGAAGTGGCCGCGGCGGTGCTGTTGGCCGTCAAACCGTGGGCGCCCCGGCTTTCGGCCGTCGGCAGCGTCATCGCGATCGGCCTTTTCATCGCCACGCTCAGCTTCCTGTTCACCACCCCCGACGTTTTCGAGGCGTCGCAGGGCGGCTTCCCCATGCTGTCTTTGTCGGGCATGTTCCTCATCAAAGACGTTGCACTGCTTGGTCTGTCGGTGTGGTCATTGGCGGACGCGCTTCGGGCGGTCAAGGCGGCAGGTTGACCGGATACGCTGTCGCCGAGATGACCAGGGCCACCGGTGAGGAAGCCGCTCTCGTCGCCGCGCTGAAGGACGGCGACGAGGCGGCCTTCGCCGAGCTGGTGGACCGCCACACTCCATCGATGTTGCGCGTCGCCCGCGGATACGTGCGAAGCCACGAAACCGCCGAGGAGGTGGTGCAGGAGGCGTGGATCGCGCTGCTGAAGGGAATCGGCAAGTTCGAAGGCCGGTCTTCTCTGCGCACATGGCTTTTCACCGTGCTGATCAATATCGCCAAGACCCGCGGAACGCGCGACCGCCGCGATACGGACGTCGAAATCCTGGCGTTCACCGGCGGCACCGTCGACCCCGCCCGTTTTCGGCCCGCGAACGATCGATATCCGGGGCACTGGCGACAGGACGAGGTCCCCGCGCCGTTTCCCGATACGCCCGAGGGTTCGGTACTCGGAGATGAACTGGTCGCCGTCGCACAGCGCGAACTCGAGAAACTTCCCGAGAAACAGCGACTGGTCGTGACGATGCGCGACATGCTGGACCTCGATTCCGCGGAGGTGCGTGAAGTGTTGGACATCAGCGTCGCCAATCAGCGGGTGCTTCTGCATCGTGGCCGCGCGGCAGTGCGGCAGGTGCTCGAGGATTATCTGAGGGAGTCGAAGTGAAGAGCGATATGGACTGCAATCAGCTCGTCGAACTCGTCACCGCGTACCTCGACGGCTCTCTGGACAGTAAGACGCGCGCGCGGTTCGACGAGCACCTGCTGGAATGCGAAGGCTGCGATAACTATCTGCAACAGTTCCGCGGCACGGTCGACACCGTGGGCAAGATCGACACGGCGACCATCGATCCCGCGTTTCGCGACCGGCTGCTGAACGCCTTTCGCGAATTTCGGTAGCGTTCAGAGCATGTACTCGAGCAGCTCTGGGCCTTCTTCTTCATCGCTGTGCACGCGGTCGAGCGCTGTCTCTGCGACGCGTTTGGCCTGCCCGCGCAGTTCCGGCACCGCGACGGTCTCCCAGTAGGTGCCACGGATCAGCGGCCCCATCGCGAGTAACCAGGCCGACCGGTCGCCGTCGGCGGTCAACACCGTGTGATCGTCAGCGACGCTGATGCCCATGTCGGTCGCGTCCGGGTGGATGAGGCCGCGGCGCAACAAGTTCTGCAGCAGCGCCGAGCTGCTGGCGGTGAGCCTGCTGGAGGGACCGGTGGCGTTGAGCACCACATCGCCCACAAGCGTTGTGCCGTCGTCCAGGTGAACGCTTATCTGGTCGGACGACTCGACCAGCTTCTCGATGCCTGCGGCGCGCACCTGTAGCTGTCCGGTGAGCTGCAGGTGAGTGAGCTGGGCGTGGAGGTCGGGAGAAATGCGATGCCGGAACACATTCCATCTGGCGGCGTGGTTCTTGGCGAAGGCCAGGCGCTCTTCGGTGCTGAAGCTCGCCCAGATGCGTTGCGTGTACGGACGCAGCTTGTCGACGATGATGGCGGGGTGCGCGTTGCGCTCGTGAAGCGCTGCGCAATGGTACTTCACGAGTGCGACAAGGGCGTCGAGACCGATGGCCGTGAGATCGACTCCGGCGGGCGGAAATTCGGGGTATTCGATCCCCTTGAAGTGCGCCTGCGGAAGCCAGCCGTGCCGCGACACTGCGTCGATGCTGCCCATCCACCCAATGGCGCGAAGCGTGATGATTGCGTCGACCGCGGTAGGCCCGGTGCCAAGAACCACCACGCTGGAGTCACTCGGCGGCAACCGTTCTTCCCAGGCTTGCCACGGATCGCCGATCCACGCCGGGTGGTGCGCAAGGCCTTCGGCGCCAGGCAGCGACGCGGGTGTTTCGTTACCGGTCGCCAACACGACCCGATCCGCCTCGAGCGTCGTTCCGTCGGTGAGCCGGACACGGCAACCGAATTCCTGAGGCTCGATGTCAATCGCTTCGCCGACGACGAACCGCGACGCGACGGGGTGTGTTCCGTCACTCGGTTTTGCCAGGTACTTCTGCGCAATCCAGCTCAGGTAGTCGCCGTAGGTCTGTCTGGGAATGAACCGTTCGCGAAGATCGATCTGCGGCACCGCTTCGAACTCGGGACGGTCACTCACCCAGCGCAGGAAATGGTCGGGGTCGTCGGGGAACGCGGACATATTGCGGGCGGCGACATTCAGCAGGTATTCCGGGCGCCGACGCCGGTAGGCGACGCCCCGTGCAGGGGGCGTCCGTTCGTTGACGATGGTGATCTCGAGTGGGTCATCGGCGAGTCGGGCCAGGTTCACCGCGGTCAACGTGCCGCTGAAGCCGCCACCAATGACGACGACACGGGCAGGCCGTGCGTCGCCTCGAGCGGCGGGTTCGTCGGGCATCCTCTGTAGATCACACACCGAACCGGCTTTTGTCACCGGTTTTACGCGGCTCTGTGAAAAGTCCGCATTGGCGGCCCTCAGCTGTATCCGCCGACTTTTCCGCAACTGCGGATCAGTGGCACGTTTCAAGCCGATTATGCGGATAGCATGGGGCGCTGTGTCCATGATTCGGATTCGCGACGCCGCTGACCTGATGGGTGTCAGCGACGACACCGTTCGGCGCTGGATCGACGATGGGACGCTGCCCGCCGATCACGACGCGTCCGGCCGCAAAGTGATCCCGGGCGGCGCGCTCGCCGAGTTCGCCGTCGCGAATTCCGGGGCGGCGCCGAAGGAGCCGCTGGGCATCGCGAGCTCCGCGCGCAATCGCTTCACCGGCCTCGTCACCCGGGTCGTCGTCGATGGCGTCATGGCGCAGGTCGAGATGAAGTGCGGCCCGTTCACCGTCGTGTCGCTGATGAGCGCCGACGCGGCACGCGAGTTGAAGCTGGAGCCAGGAAGCGTTGCCGTGGCGGTCGTCAAAGCCACCACTGTGATCGTGGAAACCCCTGGAGGGCCTGCGTGACGCTCGTCGTGCGCGTTGCAGCGGTGACCGCTGCACTCAGCCTCGCGGTCGCCGGTTGCGGTGCGCCGAATGAGTCGCCTGCGCGCGACTCGACAGGCGATGCCGGCGGCGGAAAGCTCGTCGTGTTCGCGGCTGCCTCGTTGAAGAAGTCGTTCACCGAGATCGGAGAGCAGTTCAAGACCGACAACCCGGGCAGCGACGTCGAGTTCACCTTCGCGGGCTCCTCCGATCTGGTGACCCAGCTGACGCAGGGCGCCCCCGGCGACGTCTTCGCCTCCGCCGACACCAAGAACATGGACAAGGCGGCACAGGCCGACCTGGTGGCGGCCGACCCGGTGAACTTCGCATCCAACAGCGCTGACAATCGTTACCGCACAAGGCAATCCGAAGAACGTCGCCTCCTTCAAGGACCTGTCCCGGCCGGGCCTGTCGGTGGTGGTGTGTGCGCCGCAGGTGCCGTGCGGGTCGGCCGTGCAGAAGGTCGAAAAGGCGACCGGTGTGCAACTCGACCCGGTAAGCGAAGAGTCTCAGGTGACCGACGTGCTCAACAAAGTAACCAGCGGCGAGGCGGACGCCGGCCTCGTGTATGTCACCGATGCCCTCGGCGCAGGCGACAAGGTGACGTCGGTGCCGTTCCCCGAGTCCGCCGAGGCCGTCAACACGTACCCGATCGCCGTGCTGAAGCAGGCAAGGGACCGGGTTCTGGCGGGCAAGTTCGTCGATCTCGTCATCGGCGAGGCGGGACAGAAGGTCTTGGACGCGGCGGGCTTCGCCAAGCCCTGAGCCCATTAGTCGCCGCGATGCAGGAAGCCGTGCAGTGTCGCCTGGACGAGTTCGTCGACAATCGCGTCTCGTGAGGGTGGCGTGGCTCCGAAGAACGACGAACGCAGGGCCACCATGCCGACGATCATCGCCATCGTCGAATGCGCGGGCAGCTCCGACTGGTTCGAGTGCATGCCCCGCAACTGCATGCCTTCGACACTGATCTGACCCAGAACCCGTAACGCCCGCCTGATGTCGGCGATGCCCGCGTCGGCGACTTCGTCCTCACTGAACGCCTCGGATGCGACGAGCGTCAGCAGCAGACCCCGGTGCTCGACGACCACGTCGTAGATCTGTTCGACGAAATGGCGAGCCAGTTCGTCTTCATCGGTGTCTTCGGGAACAAGCGTCTGCCACTGCAGCGCGAACTCGTCGACGATGTTCGTGAACGGAAGTACCAACGCCTCCCGGAACAGTCCGGCCTTGGACCCGAAATGCCGGAAGAGCAGATATTCCGTGACGCCTGCGCTTTCGGCGATCTCACGCGTCGTCGTGCTGCGGTAGTCCTTGCGGGCGAACAGCTCACGGGCGGCGTCGAGCAGGAGCCTGCGCGGCTCGCCGGGAGGGCGGCGGGCGGGCCGGGCCGACGTCTTCACAGCGCTCACGATAACGGCCTTGACCCAACCGCTTTAATAGTGTCCACTATTATCTTCGATGCTGGACTGCCGGAAGGGGGCACAAGGTGGGCCAAGTCATCATGCTCGGCACGCTGCTCTGGCTGATCGCGGTCATCTTCGGCGCGGTCATGTATTTCGATCCCGAAGCGCGCGGCCGTGCCGGTGATGAGCACGATCGATGAGCACGGAACTGACGCCACTGCTGACGGCGTCCGTGATCTTCGGCTGGGCCAGCGGCATTCTGTTCTTGGTCGTAGGGATCTATCTGAGCGTCCGCGACCGGCGACTGCACCCACTGCTTCTGCTGTGCATCTCGGCGATCTCGTTCTCGTGGATCGAGGCGCCCTACGACTGGGCGATGTATGCGCAGTTCCCGCCGGCACTTCCGCGCATGCCTTCGTGGTGGCCGCTGAACATGACGTGGGGCGGGCTGCCGTCGTCTGTACCTCTTGGGTACATCGGGTACTTCTGTCTACCCGCCACAATCGGCGCCGCGATCGGGCGACGGCTCATTGCGCGGTTCGGATGGCGACAGCCGATCACGTACCTCACGGTTGGGCTCGTCGTCGGCTTCTGCTGGGCCTTGATTTTCAATGCAGGCATAGGAGCGCGACTCGGCGTCTTCTACTACGCCTATGTGATCCCGGGTCTCGGCCTGTTCGAAGGGACCCTGCACCAGTACCCCATCTATGACGCCATTGCGATGGGTATCCAAATGATGGTCTTCACCTACCTCCTTGGCCGGACGGACTCGCAGGGACGCAATGTCATCGAGATGTGGTCGGACAGGGTATCGAAGACCCGCGTTCAGTCGGCAATCGTGTCCGTCGTCGCCGTGATCGTCGTCGGAAATGCGCTCTACGGAGCGGTTTTCGCGCCACATCTCATCACCAAGCAACTGGGATACGTGACGTCGGGAACGGGGGAGCAGTTGTTCCCGGGCGTTCCGAACCAACCAAGATGACGCCGCAAGGGAGGTCCTGTGCCCGGTAGCCCGACTGTCGAGCTGTACTACGACCCGTTCGACCACGCGATCGACGACGATCCGTATTCGGTGTGGAAGCGAATGCGCGCCGAGGCGCCGCTGTACTTCAACGACAAGTACAATTTCTATGCGCTGAGTCGTTATGACGATGTCGCGCAGGCGCTTCCGGATTGGCAGACGTATCGGTCAGGACGCGGAACCACCGCAGACATTCTGTTCAGCGGCATCGAAGTACCGCCGGGAATCCTGTTGTTCGAAGATCCGCCGCTGCACGATCTGCACCGGCGGCTGCTGTCGCGGGTGTTCACCCCGCGGCGGATGCTGGCGGTCGAGGATCTGGTGCGCGAATTCTGTGTGAGCGCACTGGATCCACTTCGTGACGCCGACGGGTTCGATTTCGTCACGGATCTAGGCGCTTTCATGCCGATGCGGACGATCGGCTATCTCCTCGGCATCCCGGAAGAAGGCCAGCAGCAGATCCGCGATCGCAACGACAAGAGCATCACGGTTGGTGCGGAGCAGGGTGATCTCAGTCAGACAATCATCCAGGAATCGATCGGGCTGTTCGCCGAGTACATCGAGTGGAGGGCCGAACATCCCTCCGATGATCTGATGACCGAACTGCTCAACGCAGAGATCGATGAACCGGACGGGACACGTCGTCGACTCGAACGCACGGAAATACTCGCGTACACCGCGATGATCGCCGGCGCCGGTAACGAGACCACCGCCCGGCTGATCGGCTTCATGGGGCAACTTCTCGGTGAACATCCCGATCAACGTCGCGAGCTCGCCGAGGATCCGTCCCTGATCCCGTCAGCTGTCGAGGAAACGCTGCGCTACGAGCCGCCGTCGCCGGTGCAGGCGCGCTACGTCGCCGCCGACGTCGAGCTGTACGGGCATACCGTGGCCGAAGGGTCCTACATGCTGCTGCTCAACGGGTCGGCCAATCGCGACGAGACGAAATTCACCGACCCCGACCGCTACGACATTCACCGAACCGGCGGCCACCTGAGCTTCGGCCAGGGACTGCATTTCTGTCTCGGCTCGGCACTGGCCCGACTCGAGGGGCGGGTGGCCTTCGAAGAGGTTCTCAAGACGATGGACCGATTGGGAGGTCGACTACGGCAACGCGAGCAGGGCCAGGACGTCCAGTGTGCGAGGCTGGGCGAAGCTGCCCGTCAGGACCGGCTGAGACGAATCATTAACGACAACCGTGCTGTCCCGCATCGGATGTGTGCTCGCATCCGCCTTTCACGGCTTCATTTCGCTCCGACCAACGCCCTCGCGCGGTCATTCATCGCAGCACGCATGGCGGCGACGCGTCAGTTCCTCACGCAGGGTTGAACGCGCCGTGCGGAATCGTCAGCGGTAGGTCGACGGAGCTGATTAGACCCGGTTGTGCCGCAACGACATACGGCACCGCGTTGACGACCCGCATCGCGGTCGCGACCATCGCGCCCGCTCCCGACGTCATGCTTTCGATGCCCGCCTTGGCCCTGTCTCGCAGGGTGACATCGAAGGTGCAGTCGATGTCGGGAGTGCCGGTGATCACCACCCGGTAGCCGAGCGCGTTGGGCAGCGTCGGCCAATCCGGCGCGACGTCGGGAGCCAGCCGGGTGACGTGTTCGATGACGATGGCCTCGCGCCCGTCGACGACACCGATGGCCTGCATCCGCAGCGCACCACAGGTTCCCGCCTCGACGGTGCCCATAGCGACCTCGAGCGTCCGCTCGGTCACCGCGCGGTCGAACGTCTCGCGAAACTCTTGGACCTCGACGCCGAGGGCGTCTGCGACCATTCGGATCTGGCCCGACCACTCACCCGTGATCGCGCCGGGGAAGCTGATCCACGGCTGATAGTCGAGGGGGCGGCCGAATCCCAGTGCGTCGCTCATGATGTCGGGCACACCGTAGTCGTCGTACAGCCCGATCTCGTAGGCGTGGATCTTCTCGATCTGCGACGACTGTGTGGCGAGCACCAGCGGCAGGTAGTCGGCGGCGAATCCGGGCTCGATGCCGGAGGCATACAGCGAGACCTGTCCCTCTTTCGCGGCGGCCACCAGTTGATCCCGCCAATCGGCGGGCTCGTAGGCATGGGGGTTGACCAGCCGAGTGGTGCTCGTCGTCACCACATTGATGCCCGCGCTGAGCAGCTTCACGTAGTCGGGGATCGCGAGCGCATCGCGCTCCGGACCGCTGGCGGCGTAGATGACGCAGTCGGGCGCCAGCGCGATCAGCGCGTCGGCGTCATTCGTGGTCGCAAGGCCGATGGGCTCGCCGTTGGCGAGCTCGCCGGCATCCTTGCCGGCTTTGTCTTCGGAATGCACCCACACCCCGACGAGATCGAGGTTGGACCTCTGGTGAATGGCGCGGATCGCGATCGATCCGATACCGCCCGTCGACCACACCACGACTCGATGCCGACCGTCTGCCATCGTTTCTCCCAGATCTGCGGGGCTTCGACCTAACATCTGTTCCGAAGTTAACAGTGGATACTATTATCGTCAATGAAGATCGGGTTATGTCGTTCACGGTGCATCGGTTCGACATGCGCGCACCGGCCGCCGGAGCGCCGACGACGGACCTGTACCGAGCTGCGATCGACATGTGTGCCTGGGCGGAATCCCGTGGCGCGATCGTGGCGGTGCTGTCCGAGCATCACGGGGCCGAGGACAACCACCTGCCCTCGCCGATCGTGCTGGCCTCGGCGATCGCGGCCAGAACCGAGCGTCTGCCGATCATGCTGGCCGCTGTGGTGCTGCCGTTCTGGGATCCGGTCCGGCTCGCGGAGGACATGAGCGTGCTGGACATCATCAGCAACGGCCGGGTGTCATACGCGTTCGGCGTCGGCCATCGCCAGGAGGAGTACGACCACTTCGGCGTCGACATGCGACTGCGGGGCCGCCTGGCCGACGAGAAACTGGCTCTGCTGAGGCGGCTGCTGAAAGGCGAGCCCGGTGGCCGTCGAGGGCAGGCGCATCACTGTCACGCCCGCGTGCACATCGCCGGGTGGGCCTTTCATCATGGTGGCCGGCGGTAGCGAAGCCGCAGTGAAGCGCGCGGCCAGGCACGGACTCGGCGTCGTCCTGCAGACCAACCAGGGTGGCCTGAAGGAGTTGTACGAGAACGAATGTCGCGCGAACGGCCATGAGCCGGGTTTCGTTCAGCTTCCCGCGGACGGCGCTCCGACGGCCGTCTTCGTCGCCGACGACGTGGACAAAGCGTGGGACGAGCTGGGCCCACATCTGCTGCACGACGCGGTGACCGCCGCGGCCTACCGTAACGGCGATCGACGGGAGTGGCGAGCATCTCCCGCGCCGCCGACGTGAGCGGGCTGCGCAAGGCCAACGGCCCGTATCGCATCTTCACCACCGACGAGGCGGCGGACTACATGCGCGGTGGCCACGCGCTGCCGCTCGCGCCGCTCTGCGGTGGGGTGCCACCGGACCGTGGCGTGGCCGTACCTCGAGCGGGCTGCCGAGGCCGCAGCCCGGGTCGGCTGATCGAAGGAGAAACATGCAGGCAAGCCCAAGCCGCGTCGTGGTGTGGTCGACCGGGGGCGTCGGCTCCATCGCCGTCGACGCCGTGCACCGGCGCCCGGATCTCGAGCTCGTCGGGCGTGTGGGTGCACTCGCAGGACAAGGTCGGCCGCGACGCAGGCGAACTCGCGGGCGGTGAACCGATCGGCGTGGTCGCGACCAACGATGCCGACGCGCTGATCGGTCTGCGGCCGGACTGTGTGGTGTACGCGGCCAGCGGACCGGAGCGCGACGCCGGTGCCGTTCCGGACTACATACGGTTGCTCGAATCCGGAATCAACGTCGTGTCAACGACTTCGACCAGCTTGATCTACCCGCCCAGCGTACTACTCGCCGGACTGGCGCAAGCAACTCGAGGCGGCCGCCGAAGTCCGGCAACGCATCGTTCTACGGATCGGGGGTCTTCCCCGGGTTCGGCTCGGACCAACTGGCGCTCCTGCTTGCGACACAGTCGAAGAAGATCCGGTGCATCACGGCCACGGAGATCGCGCTCAACGACCACTATCCGGTCGCCGACATCATGATGAACGGCATGGGGTTCGGCCATCCGCTGGACTTCGAACCGATGCTGAAGACTCCGGGCTTCATCGAGATGGCCTGGGCGGCACCGATTCATCTGATGGCCGACGGGCTCGGTGTCGAGGTCGAGGAGGTGCGCGGTTCACTGGACCGCCGACTGACCGACCGCGACATCGAGGTCGCGTTCGGAACCATCAAGGCAGGCACGTGCGGGGCGGTCCTCACCCGGGCGGCGGGCGTCGTCAACGGCCGCGAGGCCATCGTGATCGAGCACATCATCCGGATGGCCCGCGACGTCGCGCCTGACTGGTTGACGTCGGAGTTCGACGCCACCTACCGCGTCGACATCGAGGGGGAACCCGACATCCACTGCGCGATGAACCTCGGCGACGCCGAGGGGCACGGTGCCGGTCGCGCCGCGATGGCCGCAACCGCCATGCGGGTCGTCAACGCGATCCCCTACGTGATCGACGCTCCCGCAGGCCTGTTGAGCTCGCTCGACCTGCCGACCACTGTGCCGAGGCACGCATTCGACTGACGCGACTCGCGATTTCTGCACCACGGTCGTGAATTCGCTGCTAGAACAGCCATAGGGCAGAAATCGAGGACGGGAGTCGTCGTGTACAACCTGCGCTTCGACATGCGAGCACCGGAGATCGGCGCGCCGACGGTGCAGCTGTACTCCGCGGCAACGGAGATGTGCGCCTGGGCGGAGAACCACGGCGCACTCGCCGCCGTGCTGTGCGAACACCACGGGTCAGAGGACGGCTACCTTCCGTCGCCGCTCATTCTCGCGTCGGCGATCGCGGCCCGCACCGAACGCCTTGCGCTGAGCCTGATCCTGCTGCTGCCGTTCTACGACGCGGTCCGGCTCGCGGAGGACATGGCGGTGCTCGACATCATCAGCAAGGGCCGGGCCTCCTACATCCTCGCTCTGGGTTATCGGCCCGAAGAGTTCGAGCACTTCGGTGTCGACATGCGCACCCGGGGAAAGATTGCCGACGAGAAGTTGGCCCTGCTACGCGAGTTGCTCTCCGGCACCGCCGTCTTCGAGGGACGCCACATCAACACGACACCACCGCCGCACACCGCCGGAGGGCCGATGCTGATGTGGGGTGGCGGCACCGTCGCCGCGGCGCGGCGGGCAGGCAGGTACGGGCTCGGCATGCTCGGGAACGCGAGCGTCGAAGGTATGCACGAGGCCTACCAGGAAGCCTGCCACCAGCATGGGCACGAGCCGGGACCGATCTTCCTGCCGCCCCGCGACAACCCGTCGGTGTGCTTCGTCGCCGACGACGTCGACGAGGCGTGGGAAGAACTCGGGCCGCATCTGCTGCATGACGTGTGCACTTACGCCGCATGGAATCCCGGCAACGACACCTCCGCAGGCTTCTCCGACGTGAAGACCATCGAGGAACTGCGTGCCAATCCGACGTCCCACCGCATCTACAGCGTCGAAGAGGCCGTCGCGCGCGTGCGTGCAGGGCGAGATGCTCAATCTGTCACCGCTGTGCGGCGGGGTACCGCCGGAGATCGCCTGGAAGTACCTCAAGCGCGTCGGCGAAGTGGTCATGTCCGAGGCGGCCAAGTGACCGGCATCGGTGCGCCCGAGCTGTATTACGACCCATACGATTTCGCGATAGACGACGATCCGTACCCCGTGTGGAGACGGCTGCGCGACGAGGCTCCGCTGTACTACAACGAGAAGTACAACTTCTTCGCGTTGAGCCGGTACGAGGACGTGGCGCGCGAACTGCACAACTGGGAGACGTACCGCTCCGGACACGGCACCACGATGGACATCATCCTGGCCGGCATCGAATTGCCGCCCGGCATCATCCTCTTCGAGGACCCACCGATCCACGATCTTCACCGACGCCTGCTCTCAAGGGTTTTCACGCCTCGGCGGATGGCGGCGATCGAGCCGCTGACCCGCCAGTACTGTGTGCGTGCCCTTGACCCTCTCGTCGGCTCCGACCGGTTCGACTTCATCGCCGACATCGGGTCGCAGATTCCGATGCGCACGATCGGTTACCTGCTCGGCATACCCGAGCACAACCAGGAGTCGATCCGCGACACCTCGAACAACGCGCTCACGCTCACAGACGGCGAGTTCAGCGGGGCGCGCGCCGACATGTTCGAGAACAGCCACGAGTTGTTTGCCTCCTACATCGACTGGCGGGCTGACCATCCGTCCGACGACCTGATGACCCAGCTGCTCAACGCGGAGCTGGAGGAAGACGGCGAAGTGCGCAGGCTGACGCGCACCGAGGTGCTGATGTACACCGGAATGGTTGCGGGCGCAGGCAACGAGACGACGACGCGGTTGATCGGCTTCGCCGGACAACTCCTCGCCGAGAATCCCGACCAGCGGCGCGAACTGGCGGAGGATCACTCGTTGATTCCCGGCGCGATCGAGGAGATGTTGCGCTTCGAGGCGCCATCACCCGTGCAGGCCCGCTATGTCGCGCATGACGTGGAGTGCCACGACCGGACCGTCCCGGAGGGTTCGGTGATGCTGCTGCTCAACGGGTCCGCCAACCGCGACGAGCGACACTATGCCGATCCCGACCGATTCGACATTCATCGTGGCGGTGCCCATCTGTCCTTCGGTCAGGGGCTGCACTTCTGCCTGGGCTCGGCGCTGGCCCGCATGCAGGCACGGGTCGTGCTCGAGGAAGTGCTGCGGCGATGGCCGGACTGGGCAGTCGACTACGACGGCGCCGAAAAGGCGCACACCGCAAGCGTTCGCGGATGGTCGAAGCTGCCGGTCACGCTCGGCTAGTGGTCACTCCTCGGATAGCCGTATCGCGCAGGTGAATGAGTGAGCGCCGGGTCCCGAGGTCGTGCAGGATGTTCTCCGGAATCCAGCCGACGCCGATCATCGACCGTGCCAGCGTCTCGTTCGCGGGGGAGTCGATCACGATCTCACCGGACCTGATGCCTTCGGCCATAAGTGTTTTCATCTGCCGCACGCGCTTGGCGAACAGCCAGCCGATGTTCGGCGTGTCCGGCGGAGACTGCCGCATCCACGCGAGTTGGATGCGGAACTCGTCACCAAAGCGGTCAAGCACGTTGGTGTTGACCCAGCTGAGCGCGTCCAGCTTCTCGATCGGCGAAGAATCGGAGCGCAGCACGCGGATCCATCCTTCGGCGACCTTCTCGCCGAACGATTGCATGATCGACGCCAGCAGTTGGTCTTTCGAGCCGATCAAACGGTAAACCGTGCCGGTGCCGAGTTGGGCCGCCGATGCGATGTCCCTGATGGTGGTGACCTCGTAGCCCTTGCGGCCGAACTCGGCGCGCGCGACGGCGCGGACGTGCGCCGCCTTGTCGCCCGGTTCGGCGTGCGCATCGTCGCTCCATGACTTCACCACGTCGTCGGCGGCGATGAATGCCGCGGAACGGTCGAGGTGTGCGTCGGTGGGTGGCGCGGCGGCCAAGCCGTTCAACAGGATTCGGCACAGCATCTCGGCCAGCTTGTCGGCGCTGGCGTTGAAGCGGATGACATCCAGACCGACCTGCAACATCACCTGGACCAGTCGGTCGGCCAGCACGGGAAGGTCGACATCGGGCTTCAGGTAACCGCTCCACCGTGCAGCCCGCAGCGTCTGCACCATGGCCTCCAAAATCGCCGTGGGTCGCTGTTGGGCGAGCGCGGTCAGGTCCCGATTCGGCCCGTGCCCCTCGTAGAACGTCATCTGCAGCGCTGCGCTGTGCGTCACCGCGCATTGTGCGATCGCTGCACTGAGGTCGACGATCCGCTCGAACGGGGAACGGGCGGAGGCGTCGTCCAGCCGGCTCAGGGCATGTTCGGCGATGCGGTCCAGATCGCTGTGATATCGCCGGAGCAGCTCGACGAGGATCGCTTCCTTGGATTCGAAATGGTGATAGAGGCTGCCGGGCAGAATTCCGGCCGCATCCGCGATTTCCTGCAGCGAGGTCCGCAGTCCCGAGGTGGCAATCAGAGACGCGGCGGTTTGCAGTATCTCTGTCCGCCTCGTCCCGTCGTCATAGGCATGTCCGGCATTCGACGACGTCACGTGCGGACGCCCCACAACACCTGCACGGCTCCCGACTCCCGTCGTGGGTTGGCCTGACTGACCCAATGTTTGGTTAACGCTACCAGGTCAGGGGCTCGCCGCCGCCAGCCGTTCGGTGATCTCGAAGACCTCCTCGTAGTTCGTCTCAGGGATCGTGAATTCGTCCGTCGCCGAGATCTCTGCAACATGCGCCGCGACATCGTCAGCGGTCGGTTCGGTGCCGCGGTCCGCCAACCAGCCCTGCGCCAGGCCGATGAACACGCGGGCATAACGACCGCCGATCGCGGAGTAATTGCGGTGGCTGCTGTCGCACGCGCGGCTGGCCAGGTACACCACCATCGGTGTGACGAGTTCGGGTCGGATCATGTCAAGGAAACCGGACTCCTCGAGGGCTTTGGTGTCGCCGACGGTCTCGGTGACCATTCTCGAGAAGCCGGTCGGCAGAACGGTATTTGCGAGTATCCCGTGTGCCGCGCCTTCGAGGGCGATGATGTTGGTCAGCCCGACGAGGCCGGCCTTCGCGGCGGCGTAATGAGCCTCCAGGTGCTGGCCGAGCATGCCTGCCGTCGACGAGATGAAGACGAGCCGGCCGTAGCCCTGCTTCTTCATCACCCGGTATGCCGGCTGCGCGAGATAGAAGCCACCGTCGAGATGCACGCGCAGCATTCGACGCCAATCATCGGCCGTCAGCTCGTCGAACGGAATGCTGTCGAAGATCCCCGCGTTGCTGATCACCGCATCGAGACGGCCGAAGCTCTCGACGGCGGTCGCCACGATCGCCTCGCCGCCCTCTGGGCTGTCGACTGAGTTGTGCGACGCCGTGGCCGACCCTCCGGCCGAAATGATCTCGTCGACCACCCGATCCGCGACGGCCGCGTCGGCACCGTCGCCGTGCATGGTCCCGCCGAGGTCGTTGACGACGACGGATGCGCCGCGTCGCGCCAACTCGATCGCGTAGAGGCGACCGAGCCCGCGTCCCGCGCCGGTGACAACGGCGACCTGACCCTCAAAATCGATCAAGGGGTTCACTTCCACTTCGTTGACTGCGTCGGAATCGGACACTACGGTCGGAACAGATATTTGGTCAACTATTCCGACTGCTTGGAGTGCCGGTGCCGAAGCTCGCGGACGCTGACCGCCTGCAGGCGCTCGGCATGCTGGCTTCTGCGCTCGCCGGCCGGCCCGTCGCCGTAGCGCCGGTGCAGCCGGGCGAACCGTCGTGGACAGACGGTCAGACGGTCTTCGTCGATCCCGCCGATGGCCCGCGAGCCAACCTCGAGTCGGCGGCCGTGCACGCATCGATGATCGCCGCGGGCAGCCTCGACACCGAGGTGATGGGCCTGCTGGTTCGACGGCCGCGGGTCGCCAATCGGTATCTGGCCATCGAAGGGTGGCGCGCGCTTGCCGACAACGCAGGCATCCTGCCTCCGGTGCTGGCCCACCTGGCGGATTCCGAATGGGCTTCGCGCAGCGATGCGCCCGAAGGCTCGCTGGCACAGGCGTCGGAGAAGGGCACGGTCGTCGACCCACCCGCGACTTTCGGTGTGATCCGCGCCAAGAAGGTGATCGCGGCCAACGGTCGTGCCGTCCAGCAAGCCGAAAGCGAAGGCGCGAGCCACGTTCCGCGACGCGACACCCCCGAGGCGCGCGAAGAGCTCGACGACAGCATGGACGACATCGACGACCCGGATCTGTTCACCAGCCCCGTGGGAGGCGGCGGCTTCATCGGCAAGTGGCTGAAGAAGATGCTGTCGTCGGCGCGCAAGTCCGACAGCAGTGGTGGCGGACCGCCGGGGGCCGACGCGCCGACGCACCGAACGGATTCGGCCAATCGAGGCACCTACGCGGTCAGTTCAGCTGCCGCCACGCGGTCCGAGGACGGCGCCGACATCACCCAGAAAGGCCTCACATACCCGGAGTGGGACGCCGACCGCAGGAGCTACCGCCCCGACTGGTGCACGGTCCGGGAAGTCGACCCGACGATCAAGGCGTCGGCCGCACAGGCCATCGAAGGTCACGTCGGTGTACGACGGCCGTTGGCGCGTCTCGGAATGGGACTGCATCGTCGCCACCGCCAGTTCCAGGGCGACGACATCGACATCGACGCCGCCGTCGAGGCCCGCGTGGAGGTGATGGCCGGGTCGGCCCCGGACGAAGCGGTGTACCTCGACAGCCTTCGCCGGCGGCGCGACCTGTCGGTACTTCTCCTGCTTGACGTTTCCGGCTCGACCGCGGAACCCGGCACGGTCGGTCGCACCGTCCATCAACAGCAGCGCGCTGCTGTCGCCGACCTGACCGTGGCCCTTCACGACCTCGGTGACCGCGTGTCGCTCTACGCGTACTACTCACAAGGCCGCGGGGCGGTCACCATGCTGCCGGTGAAGCGATTCGACGACCATCTCGATGCGCGGGTGATGAGGCGCCTCAACAGCCTTGAGCCAGGGGCGTATTCGCGGCTCGGCGCGGCCATTCGGCATGGTTGCGCGGTTCTCGAAACCCGCGGCGGTACGTCGCGGCGCCTGCTCGTCGTGTTGTCAGACGGGCTGGCTTACGACCATGGATACGAGCGTGCCTACGGTGCGGCCGACGCACGGCGTGCGTTGAGCGAGGCGCGCCGCAGGGGAACCGGATGCGTGTGCCTCACGATTGGCGCGGGCACCGACGCGGCTGTGCTCCGGAAGGTGTTCGGTAACACGGCTCACGCGACCATCGGCAGGCCTGAACAACTCGGCGCGGTGATCGGCCCGATGTTCCGCTCAGCCTTGCGTGCTGCGGAAGTGCGGCGGGCGTCATGACGCGCCCCTTCTACCAGGCGACGGGCAACGAGGAGGCCGTGTTCAAGGCGGCTTACCGGCAAGGTCTGTCACTGGTCCTCAAAGGCCCAACCGGATGCGGCAAGACGCGCTTCGTCGAAGCCATGGCACACGATGTGGGCCGGCCTCTGATTACGGTGGCCTGCCATGACGACCTGACGACTGCCGACCTTGTCGGCCGGTATCTGTTGCGCGGGGACGAGACGGTCTGGGTCGACGGACCGTTGACCCGTGCCGTGCGCGAGGGCGCGATCTGCTACCTCGACGAGGTGGTCGAAGCGCGGCAGGACACGACGGTCGTGCTCCACCCGCTGGCCGATCACCGACGTCAGCTGCCCATCGAACGCCTGGGTATCACGTTGGACGCGGCACCGGGATTCGGCCTCGTGGTGTCGTACAACCCCGGCTATCAGAGCGTTCTGAAGGACCTCAAGGACTCCACCCGACAACGGATGGTGGCGATCGAGTTCGGATTTCCCGCACCCGATGTCGAGGAAGGGATCGTCGAGCACGAGTCCGGCGTCGATAAGGCCACCGCCGCTGAGCTGGTCCGATTCGGCCAGGCGATCCGACGCCTCGAGACCGGAGGGCTGCGCGAGGTGGCCTCGACGCGCGTCCTGATCGCGGCGGGCCGACTGATCGTGGAAGGGTTGACCGTTCCGGACGCCGCCCGAGCCGCAATCGCGGGACCGCTGACAGATGATCCGATGGTCGGCCGCGGACTCAACGAGTTGATCAACGTGTATCTCGGCGGCGGCGATTGACGGTGCTCGGCGCCGCCGTTACTGTCTGAACAAATATTAGGTTTTATCGCGGAGGTCGGATGTCCTACGAGAGCACAGCCGAACCGATCAAGGTCGGTTACCTGATGGACTTCACCCTGCCGCCGGGATTTCCGGAGGACCTGTTCGCCTCGTTCACCCAAACCTTCGACCTCATCTTCTCCGAAGCGATGGAGCAGGGGCTGATGGACCGGCCGGTGCAGATGATCTACCGCGAGGTCGAGGGATTGCCCAAAGGATCGGTGAAGGCGGTCATCGACGCCTATGGCGAGCTCGTCGACGAGGGCTGCCTGGTGGTGTTCGGCCCCAACATCACCGACAACTGCGTGCCGATGCGCGAAGCCATCGAAGAGCGATACAAGGTTCCCGCCATTAGCGTCACCGGGACCGACGATTGGCTCGGAGAGTGGACGTTCGCATTCCCGCAGGGATCGATGACCGACGAACCGATCTTCATCGTCGACCTTGTCGCAAAGCGTGGCCTGACCGACATCGGTGTCCTGGTCGAGCAGAACCTCATCGGCGAGAGCTATCTGAAGAACCTGCGAAGTGCCTGTACCCGCAGGGGGATTCGAATCGTCGCAGAAGCCGAGATCGCCCAGACGGCGCAGGACATCAACGCGGCGGTGCAGACCCTGCATGAAGCGAAGGCCGAGGCGATCGTGCACCTCGGCTTCGGTTTCGGGATCGTCTTCGTCAACCCGGCCCTCGAGGCGGTCGACTGGGACCCGCCGCGGTTCACCACCACCGCGTTCCAGAACGCGTGGGTCAACCCGATCATGTGGAACGCGTTCATGGGCTGGGTCGGTGTGGACCAGTACGACGAAGGCAACCCGATCGGTCAGGACTTCCTCGATCGCTATGCCGAGAAGTACAACGGCAGTCGCCCCGAGTTCTGCGTGACAGTGGTGAACAGGGACGTCGCCGCCACCCTGGTGCGTGCGTTCACCGATGCCCACCCGCTGAGCCCGCGCGGAGTCAAGGAGGCGCTCGAGCGGGTGAAGATGCTGCCCGCAGCCTCAGGTGCGCCCGGAACTCGTGTGTCGCTTGGCAAATGGACCCGGCGCGCGTGGATGGGTTCGGGCTATCTGGTGGCCAGGACGCTCGATCCGGACGGCGTGAACTCGCACCTGGTCGACCGCTTCGGTGAAGAAGGGTGACACGGTGACAACGGAGGAATCCACCCGGACCGATTCACCGGGCTCGGCCCGCACCGGCCCGAACTGGGGCCGATGGATCTCACTGATTGCATGGCTCGGCTTCCTCGGCCTGTTCGCCGCGGTCGGGCGTACGGATGTGGACCCACGCGTGGCCAACCCGAACGTCGAAGGGCGGCCCCGTCCGGTGGAGTTCCTGACGGGATTCGATCACTGGCAGGTCATCCCCCAGGTCGGCGCCCTGATCATGGTCGTCGTGCTGACCATCGTGTTCATCCGTGGTTGGCGGCGGAATCCCGGCAGCCCGGTGTTGCTGATGGTTCTCGTCACCACGCTGATCGTGTGGCAGGACCCGATCATGAACTGGTCGCCGTACGCGGTGTACAACCCGATGTTGTTGCACTGGCCGGAATCCTGGCCCCTGGTCATGATGTCGCCGACCGTTGAACCCTTCATCGTGTTCGGCTACGTGACGTTCTACTTCGGCCCGTATTTCGCGGCCATCTGGGTGCTCCGGAAGCTGCAGGCCAAGCATGGTCCGGAAGCGTTCGTCGCCCGACATCCCCTGATCAGCCTTGGGGCCTTGGTGCTGGTGATCGGCTTCATCTTCGACGCCATCCTGGAGATCAGCCTGGTACGCACTGGCCTGTACATCTACTCGCAAGCGATCCCGTTCGGAACCCTGTTTCCCGGCAGCACTTTTCAGTTCCCGCTGATCTGGGAGTCGCTGTCGGTGACGTTCGTGATGATTCCGGCGGCCATCCTCGTCTACCGCGACGACACCGGAAAGTCGGTGGCCGAGAAGCTCGCCGCGAAGGCGAAGCTCTTCCCCACGAAGCCGGTACTCGGCACATTCCTGGTGATGTTCGCGATCATCAACGTGTCGTACTTCGCCTACGGCGGGTGGTTCTGGGCGATCAAGGCCAGCGGGTTGGCCACATCGGTTGCCTGCCCATGGCCGTACCCTGAAGCGAAAGTCTATGACCCGCAGGGCTTTTACGAGGAAAACGGCGCGGAAGGCCCGTACTCGGTCGGCAAGTGGTCTACCTGGCAGCAGGGCCTGCCGGACGGTCGACCCGATGTCGAATTGGGTAGCAGCAGCATGCGATGCGCGACCGACGGTCCGTATGGCTGAATCACGGTCCGTCGTCATCACCGGAGCCTCGAGGGGACTCGGGCTCGCGTCGGCCGCGCTGTTGTACGAGCGCGGCTGGCAGGTCGTCGGCGCGATGCGTTCGGTTGACGCGGGGATGGAGAAGCTTCGTGCGGCGACCGGGGCCGCCGAAGGCGACCCGCGGCTCATCGGTGTCACGCTCGATCTCACCGATACCGCGTCCGTCGCGTCCGCCGCGAAGTCGATCGAAGAAGCCGTCGGCGCACCCTATGCGCTGGTGCACAACGCGGGTATCTCCGCCGCCGGAATGGCAGAAGAAACACCGATGACACTGTGGGAGAGGATGTTCGAGACCACAATTTTCGGGCCGGTCGCGCTGACAAACGCGTTGCTGCCGGTGATGCGCGATGCAGGTCGGGGTCGCATCGTGGTGGTATCCAGCGCCGGAGGGGTGCGCGGGATGCCTGCGACAGCACCCTATTCAGCGGCGAAGGGCGCCTCGGAGCGGTGGGCGGAGTCCCTGGCCGGGGAGATCGCGCCCTTCGGGCTGGGTGTCACGGTCCTCGTCACCGGTACCTACGACACCGACATCATCACCGACGCCGGAACGACCGACAGTCGAGATTTCGCGGGCCCCTACCGTCGCCACCACGCCACCATGGACAAACGCGGCAGGCTGGCGATGAAGTACGGCGCAAAGTCGCCCGACCGGTTCGCCGCCGGACTTGCCAAGGCTCTCGACAGCACCAAGCCATTCGCTCGCCGGCCGGTCGGTGCCGACGCGCGAATGCTGTTGACCATGAATCGGGTACTGCCGGCCGCGGGACTTCACCAGGTGATCCGCGTGATGATGGGCCTTCCGCGCCACGGCGCCATCAAACCCCACGAAAGCGACGACAATGGCTGACACTCCCACAGTCCGATTCGAGTCGAAAATGATGATCGACGGTGAGCTCGTCGACGGCGCGGCAGGCACTTTCACCAACATCAACCCGGCAACCGAGGAGCCACTCGGCGAGGTCGCCGATGGGTCGAAAGACGATATGCACCGGGCCATCGACGCGGCCCGGCGAGCGTTCGACGAGACGACCTGGTCCACCGATCGCGCTTTCCGCCAGAAGTGCCTGCTGCAACTGCAGGACGCGATCGAGTCGGAGCAGGAGGAGCTTCGCGAAGAACTCATCCTCGAAGTCGGGTGTCCGAGGGCGATAACCTATGGGCCACAACTCGATGCACCGCTCGCCGACGGGCTGCGATATCCGGCGAAGCTGATCGACGAATACCCCTGGGAGACATCGCTTGGTGACGCGCTGATCTCACTCACCGGCGTCAACACCACCCGGGTGGTGTGGCGCGAACCTGTCGGCGTCGTCGGTGCGATCGTGCCGTGGAACTTCCCGTTCGAGGTCACCATCCAGAAGCTCGGCCAGGCGCTGGCAACCGGCAACACCGTCATATTGAAGCCTGCGCCGAATACGCCCTTCAACGCGACCCGGCTGGGCAGGCTCATCGCCGAGAAGACCGATATTCCAGCGGGAGTGGTCAACGTCGTCACCGCATCGGACCATTTCGTCGGCGAAGAGCTCACGCTGTCACCGAAGGTCGACTTGATCTCGTTCACCGGATCCACCGTTGTCGGCAAGCGCATCATGGAAAAAGGCGCGGCCACGATGAAGCGTCTGTTCCTCGAGCTCGGCGGCAAGTCGGCGACCATCGTGCTCGAGGACGCCGATTTCGCGGTCGGCTGCATGATGGGCATCGCGCCGTGCATGCACGCCGGACAAGGTTGCGCCAACCCCACCAGGATGCTTCTGCCGCGGTCCAGGTACGACGAGGGCGTCGAAATCTTGAGGGGCATCTACGAAAGCCAACTGCCCGGCGACCCACAGGATCCGGCCACATTGTGCGGGCCTGTCATCTCGGACAGGCAGCGCCAGCGCGTGCTCGGCTACATTCAGAAGGGTGTCGACGAAGGTGCGACCGCGCTCGTCGGCGGTCCCGACGCACCGACCGGGTTCGACAAGGGATTCTTCGTCAGGCCAACCCTTTTCACCGATGTCGACAACTCGATGACCATCGCCCAGGAGGAGATCTTCGGGCCGGTCCTCGCGGTGATCCCGTACGACGACGAGGACGACGCGGTGCGCATCGCTAACGACAGCCCGTACGGGCTCGCGGGCAACGTCATGGCGGGAACACTGGATCATGCTCTGGCAGTGGCCAAGCGGTTGCGCGCCGGCTTCATCGGCATCAACGGCACGGTGGGCTACGGCGCCGACACGCCGTTCGGCGGATACAAGGACAGCGGTGTCGGGCGTCAGAACGGCATCACCGGTTTCGACCAGTACACGGAAGTGAAATCAGTGGCCTATCCGGCCCAATAAGGAGTCAGCCTTGTCAGATCTATTCGACGACCTCGAGGACTTCGGGGCGTTCGACGACGTCGTCTCGGGCAACGTCCGCGATCCCTACCCGGAGTTGGCGCGGCAGCGGCAGGAGACGCCGATCCAGCGGATCGACATGTCGGCGATGCCCGGCGAGCAGGGCAAGCCCGTCTTCATCGTGTACCGGCACGAAGACATCCAGACGATGTTGCGCGACAACGAAACCTACTCGTCCAACGTCGTGATCCAGATCTTCGGCGACGTCCTCGGTCACGGCGTGATGCTGGGCATGGACGAGCCCGTTCACGGCAGGCTCCGGTCGCTGGTGACGAAAGCGTTCACGCAGAAGGCGCTGGCGCGTTGGGAGGACGAGATCGTCGGGCGCATCGGCAACGATCTGATCGACGGATTCGCCGCCGACGGCAAGGCCGATCTGGTCAAGCAGTTCACCTTCCCCTATCCGACCCGCATCATCGCCGCGCTGCTCGGCTTGCCGGAGAAAGACTTCCCGCAGTTTGCGCGGTGGTCCATCTCGATGCTGAGCTTCACCGTCAACCCGGAACGGGGTAAGGCGGCGTCTCAGGCGCTGGTGGACTATTTCAATCCCATTCTGCAAGAACGGAAGACCGAGCCGCGTGACGATCTGATCAGCAGCCTCGCCCAGGCCGAGATCGACGGGCACAAGCTCTCTGACGAGGACATCTACTCCTTCATTCGGCTTCTGCTCCCAGCCGGAGTGGAGACGACGTACCGGTCTCTGGGCAATCTGCTGTTCGGCCTGTTCACCAACCCCGACCAACTGGAGGCGGTCCGTGCCGACCGCAGCCTGCTCCCACAGGCCATCGAGGAAGCGGTGCGGTGGGATGCGCCGCTGTTGAACATCACCCGCGTCGCGACGCGTGACACCGAACTGGGCGGGGTGGCGATCCCGCAGGGTTCGTCGGTGATGCCGATGCTCGGCGCGGCCAATCGGCAGGAAGACAGATATCCCGACCCGGACCGGTTCGACATCTTTCGGCAGGCCAAGGTTCCCATCAGTTGGGGGCACGGCGTGCACGTCTGCCTCGGCATGCATCTGGCGCGGCTCGAGATGCGCACTGCTGTCAACCTCCTGCTGGACCGACTGCCCAATCTGCGGCTGGATCCCGACGGCGATGACCCGCATATCCGTGGCATGGTGTTCCGCTCGCCGACCTCGTTGCCGGTCCTTTTCGACCCGCAAACCGGGAGCGTGCGTGATGACCGACTTCGAATCCGTCGACTTCTTCACCGACGAGGCGCTGGTGCCCGACCCCTATCCCTACTTCGATCATCTGAGGTCGAAATGCCCTGTGACACAGGCGACGCCGTTCAACGTCCTGGCTGTCACGGGATATGACGAGGCACTCGCGGTGTACAAGGACCCGGCATTCTCGTCATGCGTTTCGGTGGCCGGCCCCTTCTCGGGAATGCCCTTCGGCCCCGGCGGGGACGACGTCTCGGAGCTGATCGAGGAGCACCGCGGAGCGGTCCCGATGAGCGAGCACATCACCACGCAGGATCCCCCGCTGCACACCCGGACCAGGGGGCTGCTGAACAAACTCATCACCCCCAAGCGGCTCAAGGAGAACGAAGACTTCATGTGGCGTCTCGCCGACGAACAGCTCGACAAGTTCGTTGGCAGTGGGTCATGCGAATTCCTCGAGGATTACGCGAAGCCATTCTCCCTGTTGGTCATTGCCGATCTTCTCGGCGTGCCTGCGGAGGACCACGACGAGTTCCGTGCCGTCTTCGCGGGTGAACTGGTCGGCCAGCTCGGCGACGAGGCGCCAACGACGCACAACCCGTTGCAATGGCTGAACGACAAGTTCCATGCCTACATCGAGGATCGCAGGCGCCAACCGCGTGCCGACGTCCTGACCGAACTGGCGCAAGCGAAGTACGAAGACGGATCGACTCCGGACATCGACGATGTGATGAACCTGTCGACGTTCCTGTTCGCGGCGGGCACCGAGACGACGACGAAGCTCGTCAGCTCGGCGATGCGCGTCTTGGCCGAGAACCCTGAGTACGAGACGTATCTGCGCGAGGACCGTGGCCGCATTCCCGCGTTCCTGGAAGAGACACTGCGGATGGAGAGCCCGGTGAAATCTCACTTCAGGATGGCCCGCACGTCGACCACCATCGGCGACACCGAGATACCCGCGGGCACGACCGTGATGTTGCTGCCCGGCGCGTGTAACCGGGATGGGAGGAAATTTCCAGATCCCCACACCTTCCGCCCGGACCGCCGCAATGTCCGGGAGCAGATTGCGTTCGTTCGTGGCGCGCACTCGTGTCCAGGTGCCCCGCTGGCGCGGACCGAGGGGCAAGATCTCGTTGAATCGGATTCTGGACCGGATGACCGACTTCCGGGTTTCGGAGGAGCACCACGGCCCCACGGAGGCGCGACGCTATAGCTATGAGCCGACGTTCATCATGCGCGGGCTGGCAGAACTGCACCTGGAGTTCAAGCCGAACCCGTAAATCGAGCCATATCGCTACGTTGTTCACATGAGCAGGTTGGCGGTCAACTATGCGGGCCGGCTCGCAGGCGCCTATCTGCTGTCGATCACCGCTGCCGTCGCCATCCTGATCCCGCTCGGCGGCGAGGCGCTCACCGGAGCGCAGCACTACTTCACCACGCAGAACATCGTTGCGTCGGCGGTGCTGGTCGCCGTCGGAACGATCGTCGTCACTGTCGGTGGCGTGCTGAACATCTCGCCGACGCTGAGGTGGGTCGATTCCGGCCACGAACCCGACGATCGTCAGCGAAAGGGCTTGACCCGGATGCTGGCCCGCCAGTCCGTGCTGCTCTCGGGTACGTGGGCGGTAAGCGGCGTCATCTCCGTGCTGCTCAACCTCGGCGGCGGGGCAGGCATTGTCGTCGCGACCGCTTTCGGTGTCGTGCTTGGCGGCTCCGCAGCGACGGGCATCGGCCTACTTCTGACGATGGACATCGTTCGCCCCATGCTTGCCGCCGCCACCCAGGTCACCGAGCGCCTCATTGCCGCTCCAGGGGTGTGGGCGCGACTGATACTGCTGTGGCTTTTGTGCAGTGCGCTGCCATGCCTCGTCATCGTGGCCCTTGTCGTGGTGAAGTCGAACGGCTGGCTCATTCCGAAGACGGCATCGGTGGAGATCGCCGTCCTCATCGTCGCACTCGCGGCGGTGCTCCTCGGAATGCCGACGATGATTCTCACGTCGAGGTCGATCTCCGACCCCATCGGCGAAGTCGTCGACGCCATGGCCGAGGTCGAGAAGGGTCACCTCGACACCGAGATCGCCGTCTTCGAGCGCTCCGAAATCGGAAGGCTGCAAAGCGGATTCAACCGAATGGTCGCCGGACTGGTCGAGCGCGAGCGGGTGCGCGACCTGTTCGGCCGACACGTCGGTACCAACGTCGCGCGCCGCGCCATCGAAGAGGGCGCATCCATGTCGGGCGGTGTGCAGGAGGTGGCGGTTCTCTTCATCGACCTGACCGGTTCGACGGCGCTGGCCGCGAGTCACCCGCCGCAACAGGTCGCCGAGGTGCTCAACGAGTTCTTCCACATCGTCGTCAACGCCGTCGACGCGCGCGAGGGGATGATCAACAAGTTTCAGGGTGATGCCGCGTTGGCCGTGTTCGGGGCGCCGTTGCGGTCCAGGGCGCAGCCGCGGCGGCGTTGGCGACGGCGCGCACCCTCGGAGAGCAGCTGCGCGAGCTGCCCCACGTCGACTTCGGGATCGGCGTCTCGGCAGGCGCGGTGTTCGCAGGAAACATCGGCGCCGAGAACCGCTACGAGTACACGGTGATCGGAGACCCCGTCAACGAGGCCGCGCGGCTCGCGGACCTCGCGAAGACGTCGGATCGAAGGATCCTGTGCTCGTCGGCGGCTATCGAGCGCGCCGATGATGCCGAAAGCAACACTGGACACCGAAGGGCAGCGAGGTGTTGCGGGGGCGGTCCGAAGCCACCAAGATCTCGGCGCCCGGGGTTTGAGGCGGTAACCTCGTGACGTGGCCGGACTGACTGCCGTCAGCGCCGACGAACTCGCGGCCCTGGAGATCTTCAAGGGCTGCCGGCCGGATGCTCTGGTTGCGCTGGCGGCGCAGCTGCGCCCGCTGAATGCACCGGCGGGCCGGATCTTGATGCGCCAGGGAGAACGCGCGGAGTCGTTCCTGCTGATCGAATCCGGAAAAGCCGAGATCACACACATGGGTAGCGACGGCGTGCCCACCGTCCTCGAGCTGGTGCCGCCGCTGGTCGTCGGCGAGATCGCGCTGCTACGGGAAACGCCGCGAACGGCCACGGTGGTCGCCACCGAGCCGCTGACCGGCTGGGCAGGGGGGCAAGCGGCATTCGGCGCCATGCTCGACGTGCCGGGCCTGATGGACAAGATGGTGAGGACGGCGCGCCAACGGCTGGCAGCGTTCATCGCCCCGATCCCGGTTCAAATGCGTGACGACTCTTGGCTTTACCTGCGACCCGTGCTGCCGGGTGACGTCGAGCGCAATTCTGACGGCACGATCGAGTTCTCCAGTGACACGCTGTATCGCAGGTTCCAGACTCCCCGGACACCGTCGAAGTCGCTGATGACCTATCTCTTCGAGGTGGACTACAAGGACCACTTCGTGTGGGTGATGACCGAGGGACCCGAGGGGCCGGTTGTCGCCGACGCCCGGTTCGTACGCGACGAAACCGATCCGACGCTCGCCGAGGTGGCGTTCATCGTCGGTGACGACTACCAGGGTCGTGGCATCGGATCATTTCTGATGGCGGCGTTGGCAGTCGCGGCGCGTGGCGACGGGATTCGACGTTTCTCTGCGCGCGTGCTCTCCGACAATCTTGCCATGCGCGCGATCCTCGATAAGTTCGGCGCGCACTGGCAGCGTGAGGATCTCGGCGTGGTCACCACGACCATCGATGTGCCCGCGCTGCGCGATCTGTCGATTTCGCGCGAGTCCTATCGCGAAATACACAGTATGGCAAGGCAAGTCATGGGAGCTGTCGGCTGATGCGCCCGCCGCTGAACAAGGACACCCGTCTCTGCATCTCGCTGGCGGCCCGCCCGAGCAACATCGGGACCAGATTTCACAACTACCTCTACGACCTGATGGGCCTCGACTTCATCTACAAGGCGTTCACCACCACCGACATCGTCGCGGCGATCGGCGGCGTCCGGGCCCTCGGCATCCGGGGATGCTCGGTGTCGATGCCGTTCAAGCAGGACGTCATTCCGCTCGTCGACACCGTTGAGGATTCGGCGCGCGCCATCAACGCCGTCAACACGATCGTCAACGACGGCGGACACCTCACCGCGTCGAACACCGACTACATCGCGGTGCAGCGTCTCATCGGCGAGCATGGGTTGCACCCTTCGCAGTCGGTGCTGATTCATGGCAGCGGGGGAATGGCCGCCGCAGTCGGGGCGGCGTTTCGGGACAACGGCTTTCACAATGGCCTCGTCGTCGCACGCAATGCCGAGACGGGGGAGGCATTGGCGCGGCAACTCGACTACGAGTATGCGGGCGAGGTGGGGTCGCAGACCGCGGACGTCCTCGTCAATGTGACGCCGATCGGGATGGCCGGTGGTCCGGAGGAACAGCTGAACGCCTTCGACCCGTCGGCAATCGCCAAGGCGGACACGGTTTTCGATGTGGTGGCGCTGCCGTCGGAGACGCCGCTGATCGTGGCCGCCCGGGCTGCGGGGGCGAAGGTGATCACCGGCGGGGAGGTGATCGCACTGCAGGCCGCCGAGCAGTTCGAGCGCTACACCGGGCTGCGGCCGACGGCCGAGCAGGTCGCCGCCGCTTCGGCGATATCGCGCGCCTGAGCTACGCGTTGACGACGACGATCTGACGGCGCACCTTCTCGACGCCCTGAGTCCACTTGGCGTACAACATCGATGCGTCCAGAAACCAAATCAGGGTCGAGTGCACCGCCGAGCCCGTCGGAGGGGCATCAGCCGGAAGAGGAAGCGTGAACGGCACCGACACCGGGGCGCCGTAGCGCAGTGGAATCCCCTTGCCGAGCTTCAGCCTGTCGCCCGACTTGTATCCACCCGCGGCCGCCGGTGTTTTCTCCAGCGGATGAGAAAGCGTCGCGTAGCCCCAGTAGACCCCGAGCTCGGCGTCGGACATGTCCTTCTGCGGCGTGAGGACGATGGTTCCCGTGATCGGTTGGCCCGCTCGAAACACGAGTGACGGCAAGATGATCTCGAGTTCGGTCTCGCCGTCGCCGCCGACCCGCCGCTGAGGCTCGTCGGTGACGTGAAGGTTGTCGGCGCTGATGACCACGTTGAAGTCGCCGCGGGTATCGATGTCGCGGCCGCCGCGTTCGACAGTCAGCCGAGCAGACCATCGAGCCAGAGCGTCCGAGGATCCAGGCGCCCATGATGGGACGGTGAACGAGGAAGTAGCACCGGTGAATTCGCCTGTGGCGATGGGAAGGTCGACCTTCGTCACACCGACCCAGTCCTCGGTGTCCTTCTCGCTGCCCGCGTCGGTGCCGACTTCGCCCAACATCCACCACGCGTTGTTCATCTCGACGGCCGTCGAGTCGGCGCGCCCGGCCCATCGGTAGCGATAGAAGTTCGTGTAGCCCCACTCCAGCGTCGCCGCGGTCACCTTGTCGACGGGCTTGTCGGTGGTGACGGTGGCCGTGACCGTCTGTCGTGGTCGGACGACGGCCGGCGCCACAGTCACCTCAGCGCCGGCCGAGCCGGTTGAACAATCCCACTGAGTCCGCCGACTACTTCTTTTTCTTGTACTTGGCCCGGTTGGCGGCGTACTCCTCGGGATGGTGCTTCTTCTGGTGTGCCCGAACGGGCCAAAACAGCAGCCACAACACGGGATACACCGTGATGTAGAACAGCACGTGCATCACGGCGCCGAACAGCACGCCGAACACCCAGGCCGGATAGATGATGATCAGGCAGAACTGGATGAACTGCTTGAGCACCACGGGGTACCCCTCGGCCATCGAGAACAGGTACCGAGGGCTCATGATCTTCAGGTACTGCTTGACCTTCGACGTCTCGGCTTCGGCTTCGGCCTGAGCCTCGCTGATGTCTCGGCCCCGCTCCTCCCGAGTCTGACCGCGCTGCGGCGGCGGCGGCTCGTTAGGAGTGGGCGGTTGAACCGCCGTCACGGCGCCGGAGTGATGGTCGTCTGCTCGTCAATGATGTTGGTGGCGTCCATCAGGACCCCCATCTGGTCTTCGGTGCCGTCGGCGTTGAGCTGCAGGACGAACAGGCCGTCGGATCCGGGGATCACCACCGTCTTCTGCGCCACGGCATGCTTGGCGCCGTCCTTCAGGTACGTGCCGCCGATCTGCCAGGCGTCGAAACCGCCGAGCTTGCTGGCCGAGCCGACGCCGTCGCCCTCATAGCCGGGCAGGTTCTTCATCTCGCCCGGTGCGAACTCGAGGATCTTCGCCGGGTCGACGTTGCCCTGCAGCTTCGAGAGCAGGGCAAGGATCGTCGGCGGGTTGGCAGCCATCGCCGGGTCGCCGGTGAACTTGATTCCGTCCCAGGCCCACTGGGGGGTAGCCGGACCCATGTCCTCCCAGCCTGGAGGGAACGGCAGAACGATGTCGGGAGACCCTGGATCGCCGCGCTTGACCGGTGATTCCGCGATCCCGTTCTGCTTGATGTAGTCAGGAATCGTGGCGTTGGGCTTGACGGCCTCCTGCGAGGGGGGCGCGGCCTTCGACGAGCTGGTGGAGCTCGAAGTGGTGGGCTCGGCCTTCTTGTCGTCGGATCCGCAACCCGCGAGGGCGAGGCCGACTATGACGGCCATGATGGCGATACCGCCGGCCCTCACTTTTCTCATTGAATCTCCCGTGTCGGTTGAAATCTGCGCCATGACTCTACGGTCGGCAAACGTCCGATGGAAGGAAAATCGCCGCGAACCCCGGCCATCCGTCGTTTGTCCCGAAACGGACGGTATACCGGTTTGCCTGACCGCGCGCGGGCGCCGACTTACATAGGTGTGGTTACGTCGCCGCAGAAAATGCTGATGGTTTCGCTGTGATCTTGGGCGTCGGTAGTGCAAGATGCTTTTGTGCTGCGGGTAGGGGGCTACGTCGGACTCGCAGCATCGTCGCTGGAGGGATGCGGCGCGAGTTTAAAGGGTTGCGAGGGGTAGGTCCTGATATGAAGTCGATTGCGCGTTCGCTGGTAATCATGTTGGTGGCGCTGATCGCCGTGCCCGCGTTGGCGTGTCGGTCACGATCACGGCGGCCGTTCAGCTACTGGCCGTGACGGGGTTCTACATGGGGGGGACGCAACATCCGCTGTCGACCCCGCCCGATGACGGGTAGTTCGTCACGGACTACATGAACCTTGCGGATCACGAACTACATTTATCCGGCTACCGGAACAGATCCCGCCGATCCCAATCGAGTCGCCGTGGTTTACCCCGCGGAGTTCTTCCCGGTCTTCGGCTCGACGACCTTCGACGATTCGGTGGCCGCGGGTCGCGGCAATCTGTACGGCTGCCTTCGAGGGTGCGTGCGAACGTGCAACGGCAACGCCTGCTGTGCCGCGGGACCCGCGACAGACACATTCGACGTTTTCGGCTACTCGCAGAGTGCAGTGGTCGCATCGCTCGTCAAAGGCGACCTCATGGAGCACCCGGGCACTGCGCCGGCCGACACCAACTTCATTCTGATCGCGAATCCCATGCGGCCGAACGGCGGCATCCTGGGTCGCGGGTTCGAGGGAGCGACCATCCCATTTTTCGGCATCACGTTCTACGGGCCGACGCCGAACAGCTGCCCGAGCGCGATCCGTGCACGACGCCGAACGGCACGCCTGTTTACGACACCACCGACGTCGCGCAGCAGTACGACTTCCTCGGCGGCGACGCACCCGCCCGGCCACTCAACGTTCTGGCAATGGCCAACTCCCTTGCGGCATACGCCCAACTGCACGGCGATGTCCCGAACCATTACATCGGCGAGCCCGGAATGATCGATCAAGGTCAGTACGGCGACACGCAGTACTACATGATTCCGGCCGACCGTCTTCCGATCCTCATGCCGCTCGAGACGATCGGCGTCCCGAGCGCAGCTCTGGCCCTTCCCGATGCAGTCCTTCGGGTGTTGATCGAAGACGCATACGTGCGCAACCAGAGTCCTGGCGAGCACGTGCAGTTCCAGATCATCCCCATCGGCAATCCAGTCAATCTTGTCGGCAACATGCTGAGCGCCGTCCCGGTTGGTATCGACGACACCGTCCAGCAAGCGACCGGAACGGATTCGCGGCCGCTTGGGACGAAGGATGTGTACCGGCCGTTCGGAGTCGGCGGTCCCGTTTACAACAAGACGACGGGTGCGAAGACGACCAGACAACGTCGGTATCCCGACCGGCTCAGGGGACTACGGTCCTACGTCGGTCAAGCCCGAGCCCAGTCCCACGCCGGTGGCGGCGACCAATGGATCGGACCAGGGTCGCCAGCGGCGCGGAGACCACGAACACCTCGGTTCCGTCGGCCACCAAGCCCCGTCCGCTGCAGGTGCTTCGCGAGTCGCTCAAGTTCGATCCGCCGAAGCCGCCGTCGGCAACCCGGCCCAGCGGCGACGGTCCACTGAAGAAGATCGTCAGCGCCCTGACCGGGCAGCCGCACAAGTCGCCACCGGGAAGGCGGCCGGCGAGCGACGCGGCCGTCTGAGCCGCTGCCGCTTAGGTGCGAGCGTCGCAGTTGAGCGAGACGGTGATCGTCCGGCGCACCACGATTTCGACGTAGTCGAAGTCCCTCTTGTCGCCCTTGCGGCCGTTGTCCACTCGGACGGTGCGGGTGATGTCCTGCGGGTTCCGCACGCTCGTCACGACGCACTGATCGAGCGGGGCGCTGCCCACACGATCGATGTTCACGTCGTAACCGGAAGCCTCCAGCTGCCCGATGGTCGCGTAAGCGCCGCCAGGTGCGATGGGTTCAGCCGTTGCGATAGTTGCCGGCGCGAGCATCAAGCCCGCCGCCACGATCCCCCCTGTCATAGCTGATGCTGCTCGCATGACAGTTTTCTCCATACTTCTCATAGGCCCGACCCATTAGTTGATCGCTCTAGACACGCAAAACGTTGCCAACCGGTTCGGTGAGCTCTCTGTGGTATCAACGGGCGTGCGCCGGTTCGGGCTCGGGATAGTGCTGGCGGTGACGTCCGTCGTCGCAGGGTGCGGCCATGCCGGCGTGCCTTCCACTCCGTCGGCCAGCGCACCGTCGGCGGCAGAACCCCAGGTCAACCCCGCGAATATCAGCCGGGTGCGCGGCGACCTGCCCGCCGGATACGAGGTGGCAGACCTCGGCGGCCCCGCGTCTCCCGCAGCCTTCTGGGGTTTCGGGCCCGGCTGGGTCACCGAACCGCCGCAGTGCGGACTGCTGGCGGGTCCGCCCACCGACGACGCGACGAGCAAAGGCTGGTCGGGATCGGGCCCGGGCGGCATCGTGCACGCCGTCGTCACCGGATCACCGACATCGCCGATAACCTTCGACCCCGCTGTGCTCGCCGATTGCGGGCACTGGACGGTGGCATCGGGGAACACCACGGGCACCGTCAACCTCATCGATGCGCCGACCATCGAAGGCGCGACCACCGTCGGCATGGACACCGCGGCCAAGACGGTCGTCGAGGGCGGCATGGAGACGACGTCAGCGGTGTACACGTTCAGCGCCTATCTCGGCGACTACCTGGCATTCGTGACCG
This sequence comes from uncultured Actinomycetota bacterium, assembly GCA_963758825.1. Classification (GTDB taxonomy): domain Bacteria; phylum Actinomycetota; class Actinomycetes; order Mycobacteriales; family Mycobacteriaceae; genus Mycobacterium. The sequence continues at coordinate 208,593 of CAVWWV010000007.1, forward strand.
TGGTGGCGGATCCAGGTTCACCGAATCCTGCACTCGGCCAGGAATTCGCCGCCGATCTGTTGGTCAAAACGGTGTCGGCGTTACGCGGTTGACGCGCTATCGACGGGTACATTGGCGGCGATGTCGAACCTGAGGGCCCTGCTCGTCGTCGCCTGTGTCGGTACGCTCGCCGCGTGCGGATCTGCCGAATCGGCGCAGCCGGACGCGTCGCACGCTGACATCGCCAACATCAAGAACCTCCGGTCGGACTTTCCCGCGCCGTTCACGGTCACCGAGATCACGCCGACGGCGATCGACCCGCGCGTGCTCGAACCCCAAAAGCTGCCTGCACAAATAAAATTCGAGCCGGCCGATTGCGGACAGTTCGCCAATCAGCAGGTTCTGCCCGCCGGGGTGAAAGGCAACATGGCGGCGCTGACCGCCGAGGGCGAGGGCAACAGGTTCATCGTGATCGCTGTCGAGACATCGGAAACCGTGCCGGTGCATGGGCCTCCGGAGAACTGCCAGAAGGTCGGATTCGCCGGTCCCGGCATGCGCGGTCTCATCGAGGTGGTGGATGCGCCGAAGATCGACGGTGTTGCGACCCAAGGTGCGCATCGAGTCGTCCAGACCACCGTCGGCGGAAAGGCCCGTACCGGTGAGCTTTACAACTATGTCGCCAGATTCGGTTCGCTGATGGTGATCGTCACCGCGAATCCGCTCGTCATACCCGACAAGCCCGTCGCGCCCGTCGACACCAAGCGCGCGGGCGAGCTGCTCAGCGCGGGCGTCTCCGCCGTGAAGGCCTGAGGCTCAACGCACGTCGTGCGGCCGGAACTGGATGCTGATCCGCTGACCCACCGGCTTCTGTCGTCTTCGGGATGGCGTGTTCCCACGTGCGCTGGCACGACCCGCCCATCACCAGTAGGTCGCCGTGATGGTGCTGCAGCCGCAGCGATTTGCCGCCGCCGCGCGGCCGCAGCGCGAAAACTCTTGTGGCGCCCAGGCATACGATTGCCACCATGGTGTCCTCGTTGCTGCTTCGGCCGATGTTGTCGCCGTGCCAGGCCACGCTGTCGTCGCCGTTGCGATACAGGCACAGGCCCGCGGTGGTGAAGGGTTCGCCGAGTTCGCCGCCGTACGTGTCGTTGAGCCGCCTGCGCATCTGTTTGAGCATCGGGTGAGGCGCCGGTTCGTCGGCCAGGTTGTGAAAGCTGACAAGGCGCGGCACATCGAGAACGCGGTCATACATCTGTCTGCGCTCGGCCCGCCACGGGATGACATCCATGAGTTCGTCGAACAGCGAGTCCGCGTCGGACAGCCAGCCCGAGCGCACCTCGACCCACGCGCCCGCGCCCAGGTGCTGTCGCTCGGCGGGGTCGAACAGAGAGTTTTGAAGTGCCACCTCCATGGCCAGAGTTTATCGCACACGCGTTCGAGTGATCTAGAGCCGCACAGCACCGGGTCCGCGGTCGGCCAGCACGTCGCCGGGGTTGGACAGCGCGCACGTCTTCAGGCTCAGGCAGCCACAGCCGATGCAGCCGGTCAGATTGTCGCGCAGCCGCTGCAGATGAAGGATGCGGTCGTCGATGTCCTGGCGCCAGCCGGCCGACAGTCGTGCCCAGTCCTTGCTGGTCGGGACGCGGTCGGTGGGCAGCGTGGCGAGCGCCTCGCGGATCCGGGCGAGCGGAATGCCGAGGCGCTGCGACATCCGGATGAACGCGACGCGCCGCAACGACTCGCGCGGGTATCGGCGCTGATTGCCGGTGGTGCGACGGCTGGCGATCAGGCCCTGGCGTTCGTAGAAGTGCAGCGCCGAGACGGCCACACCACTGCGGTCGGCCATCTCGCCGGGCGTCAGCTCGTGGATCTCCATACCTAAACCATAGTTGAGGTGCCGCGCACGCGAGGAGCAAATGTGTCTGCCGCGATACGGTGCTTACTGTGTCCGGTATTGCGCTGGGGGTGAACTCCGAGGTCGGGGCTCTGCGGGTGGTCATCCTGCACCGACCCGGCGCCGAACTGCAGCGCCTGACACCTCGAAACAACGACGCACTGTTGTTCGACGGCCTGCCGTGGGTGGCCAGGGCGCAGGCGGAACACGATGCGTTCGCCGACCTGCTGCGCTCGCGCGGTGTCGAGGTCCTGCTGCTGTCGGATCTGCTGACCGAGGCGCTGTCCAGCGGCGCGGCCCGCATGCACGGCATCTCGGCGGCGGTGGACGCGCGTCGGCTCGGATTGCCGTTGGCGCAGCAGCTTTCGGCGTATCTACGAACGCTGGACCCCCCGGCTCTGGCGCATATCCTGATGGCGGGCATGACATTCACCGAACTGCCCTTGGCCGGCGGTGAGGTTTCCCTGGTCCGTCGCATGCACCACGGCGGCGACTTCGTCATCGAACCGCTGCCGAACCTGCTGTTCACCCGCGACTCGTCGTTCTGGATCGGGCCGCGGGTCGCGATCACGTCGCTGGCGCTCCCCGCGCGGATCCGCGAGACATCGCTGACTGACCTGGTTTACGCGCACCATCCACGGTTCCTCGGCGTCCGGCGGGCCTACGAGTCGCGGTCTGCGCCGGTCGAAGGTGGCGACGTGCTGTTGCTGGCGCCGGGAGTGGTTGCTGTCGGTGTCGGCGAGCGCACCACGCCGGCGGGCGCAGAGGCGTTGGCGCGCAGCCTGTTCGACGACGATCTGGCACATACGGTGCTGGCGGTGCCCATCGCCCAGGAGCGTGCGCAGATGCATCTCGACACGGTGTGCACGATGGTCGACACCGACGCCGTCGTCATGTACCCCAACATCGTCGACTCGTTGTCGGCGTTCACGATGCACCGCACGGGAGACGGCGGGGTCACGATCGACGAAGTCGCGCCGTTCGTCGAGGCGGCCGCGAACGCGATGGGCATCGAGAAACTGCGCGTGATCGCGACGGGCCTTGATCCCGTCACCGCCGAGCGTGAGCAATGGGACGACGGCAACAACACGCTCGCGGTGGCGCCTGGCGTCGTCGCCGCCTACGAGCGGAACATCGAAACCAACGCCCGGCTTCGGGATTCGGGCATCGAAGTGCTGCCCATCGAAGCCGGCGAGCTCGGTACCGGCCGCGGCGGCCCGCGTTGTATGTCCTGCCCCGTCGCCCGCGACCCCATTTAGCGCGGTCCGCGAAGATTGCTCTGAGGGCTGTGATTCGATGAGATTCACAACCATCAGTGCAATTTCGGTGGCGTCCAACCGCGCTGGGCAAATGCCGAGTAGGCACGACGGAGGATGAAACGTCTGCTGTGTTCGGCGACCACGCGGATGTCGATCCACCCCTCGCTGGCGATCAATTCCGCTCGTCCAATGTCGTGAACGTATTGATCACGCACCGCGCTGTGATGTGAGCCCTCATAGTCAAAGCCGACCCGAGGGTCGTCGTACCCCATATCGATGAATGCTCGGTTCTGCCCGTCAGTCACCATGATCTGAGTGCGCGGCGGCGGCAGTCCGTCGTCGATGAGGACGAGCCGCAACCGCGTTTCTTGGGGCGATTGTGCTCCGCCGTCCATCAGCGACAACGCGATTCGCGCGCGGGGAGACCACGCGCTCTCGGGTATCGGTCGCCGAGCAGAATCACGTGTGAGGCGTCGACGCCAGTCGCCCTCGCGAGCGCATCGAGATGAGCCACTGCCAGGTTGCGGGGTAGGTGGCGCGCGATGTCGAACGCCGTGCGTTCGGGCGTCGTGACGGCAATGCCGTCGATCTCGGCGATATCCACGGCTTCGATCCGCTCGTTGCGCACCTCGATTCCCCGCGGTGGTCGTCCACACCGCCAGATCATCTCGATGGGCGGTGTTGGCGTCCACCCACAGCGCGCCGTGCATCGCCGCCGCCGCGCGGCCCGCGATCAGGCCGTTTCCCCCTGACCATAGCCAGGCGCCCACAATGCGCTGCCTGAGCGACGGCACCGCCTGCTTTTGCACGTATACGCCCGGGAAGATCGCTTGATAATTCCAGCGCAGGCGTGCGCGAGTGATGCCGCCGGACGCTAACGCGTCGCTCCCGATGAATACCTCTCGCATCCCGCGATGCTGTCCAGCAGAGGCGACAATTTTGTCTGCGCTCGTGGAGATTGCACAGAGGGCTGTGGATAACTGGACACCACAGCCCCTAGTGCAATCTTCAGGTCGCGGGGAAGGCGGGTTGCGGGAAAGCGGGGAGCGGGGAGGCTACCGCCAGCTGGGCAGCCAGATCTCGAGGTTCCACGTCGTCTGCGAGATCGGAATGCCCGTGAGAATCGGATACATCCAGGCGAAGTTCGTGATCACAAGGGCCACATAGCAACTGACGGCTACCAGCCCGAGCGTTCTTCGCTCGGCGTTCTGGTTGGGTTGATGCAGTATGTCGCCGCAGATCATCGCGATCGCCATGACAAGGAACGGTGACATGGTTGCCGCGTAGAAGAAGTACATCTGCCGGTCGATGTCGGCGAACCACGGCAGGAAGCCCGCCCCGTATCCCACCAGGACGGCGCCGTATCGCCAGTCTCTCTTGACGAACGCCCGCCACAACGCCCAGCCGAGCACGGGCACGGCGATGAACCACATCGTCGGCGTGCCCACCAGCATCACGGCCTTTACGCACGACTGCGCGCCGCAGCCCGACACGTTCTCCTGGTCGATCGCATAGAGCACGGGTCGAAGCGACATCGGCCACGTCCACGGTTTGGACTCCCACGGGTGATGGTTGCCGTCGGCGTTGGTCAATCCGGAGTGAAACCGGTAGGCACCGTAGGTGTAATGCCACAGCGACCGGATCGCATCGGGCATCAGCGCCGCCCGGGCCGATCGACTGGCCCACCTCATAGCGGTTCACCGCCGTCTCCGACGCGAACCACGGTGCATACGACGCCAGGTAGACACCGAACGGGATCAGCGCCATCGCGTACACGGTCGGGCCCACGTCGCGACGCAGCGTCCCCAGCCACGGCCGCGGCACCCGATACTGCCTGCGGGCTGCGATGTCGAACGCCAACGTCATCAACGCGAAGAAGACGATGAAGTACAGGCCCGACCATTTGGTGGCGCAGGCCAGCCCGAGCAATACACCGGCACCAAAGCGCCACCACCGCACGCCAAGACGCGGCCCCCACGGGGTTTCGCCGATACGGCCCTCGAGCAGCGCGACGTGCATGCGTTCGCGCACCTCGTCGCGGTCGACCATCAACGCGCCGAACGCCGCCACCACGAAGAACGCCAGGAAGCCGTCGAGCAGGGCCGTGCGCGACGCGACGAAGTTGACCCCGTCGGCGACGAGCAGCAGGCCCGCGATCGCGCCGACCATCGTCGAGCGGGTCATCCGCCGGACGATGCGGGCCACCAACGCAATCCCGATGACGCCGAGCACCGCGCCGGTGAACCGCCAGCCCAGCCCGTTATAGCCGAAGATCGCCTCGCCGATAGCGATCAACTGCTTGCCGACCGGCGGGTGCACCACCAGCCCGTAGCCGGGGTTGTCCTCGACGCCGTGGTTGAACAGCATCTGCCAGGCCTGCGGCGCGTAGTGCTTCTCGTCGAAGATCGGGGTGCCCGCGTCGGTCGGCGAGTTGAGGTTGAGGAACCTGGTCAGCGCCGCCAGCGCCGCGATGACCGCGGTCATCGTCCAGCCGTTCAGCCGGTCGACGGGCCCGAAGTCGGCGGCGGGCATCAGCGGCCCCGGGCTGATCACGGGGACAGAGCGCGCGGCCGTCGGCTCCTCGGTGGCGGTGGCGGTCACGGATGCGATCGTAGGCTGTGCGGGATGAGCCCCGGACGATTGCTGCTGGCCGCCACCCCGCTGGGGCTGCCCGCCGACGCGTCCGCCCGGCTGCTGGCCGCCCTGGGCAGCGCCGATGTGGTGGCCGCCGAGGACACCCGCCGGGTCCGGACGCTCGCGCAGGCCCTGGAGGTCCGGATTGCGGGCAAGGTGGTCAGCCTGTTCGACCAGAACGAGGCGACGCGGGTGCCTGCCCTCGTCGACGAGGTGAAGAGCGGCGCGACGGTGCTGGTGGTCAGCGACGCGGGCATGCCCGTGATCAACGACCCGGGCTATCGACTGGTGTCGGCCTGCGTCGCGGCCGGGTTGACAGTGAGCTGCCTGCCCGGCCCGTCGGCGGTGACGACGGCGCTGGCGGTCTCCGGGCTGCCCGCCGACCGGTTCTGCTTCGAGGGCTTTCCGCCGCGCAAGCATTCGGCCCGCAGGACATGGCTGACCGTGCTGGCGGCCGAGGCGCGGACGGCGGTGTTCTTCGAATCTCCTCGGCGGCTGGCGGCCTGCCTACAGGATGCTGTCGAGGTGCTCGGTGCGGAGCGCCGCGCCGTGGTCTGCCGGGAGTTGACCAAGACCCACGAGGAGATCAAGCGCGGCTCGCTTGCAGAACTCGCCGACTGGGCGGCCGACGGTGTGCTCGGCGAGATCACGGTCGTGTTGGCCGGCGCGGAGCCTCGGGCTGATCTGGAGACGCTGATCGCCGAGGTGAACGAGCTTGTCGACGACGGTGCCCGCGTCAAGGATGCGTGCGCGCAGGTCGTCGCCGCGAATCCGGGGGCGCCGTCGCGGCGCGAGCTTTACGATGCGGTTCTGCGCTCGCGCGACTGACCCGGAGGCACCATGGCACTGCCCGCGTTGGTGCTGGTGCACGGCGGTGCAGCACGCCGGCGACTGCTGGGATCCGACGTCGCCGAGATTCACCGCGCGGCACCGGATCTTGCCGTGCTCGCGCGTCGATCTGCCCGGCCGTCGGGACAAGCCCGGCGATCTGCGCAGCGGTCAGCATCGACGACTGGGTCGACTCGCTGCTCGCCGACATCGAGGACGCGGGTATCGACGACGTCGGTCATCGTCGCCCATTCGCTGGCGGGGCTGACCGTTCCCGGCGTGGTGACGAAGCTCGGGTCATCACGCGGTCGCGAGATGGTCTTCGCCGCGGCGTTCGTCCCGCCGCGAAGGCACCGCGGTCGTCGACACACTGCCCGGGCTGGTGGCGTCGGTACACCCGCCGCGACGCACACGGACCGGCAAGGTCGGCGACATTGCCGCAATCTGTTGGCCGAGTTCGTGTTCTGCAACGGGATGACGCGTCAGCAGCGCCGGTTCAGCTGCGACCGGTTCTACGCCGGAGTCGCCGTGCGATCGTCGTTCGACAATCGTCGACCGCTCTCGACATGCCCGACGACGTGCCTCGGACCTGGATCCTCACGCTGCGCGACCGCGCGCTTTCGGTGGCAGTCGCAGCGCAGAAGCATCGCCGCACTGGGCGGCGTGCAGACCGTGATCCCGTTGGACACCTGCCACGACCTGATGGTCAGCGAACCGGAACTGCTGGCGACGATCCTCGTCGAGCGCTGCCGGCGGTACGCGTAGCGCCGACGATCGGGGCCGCCTTGTGCAGGCATTCGTCCCATTCCAGGTCGGGGTCGGAATCCGCGGTGATACCGCCGCCGACGCCGAGAATCGCCGAGCCGTCCGCGTCGAACTCGACGGTTCGGATCGCGACGTTCAGCTCGCACCCGGCGACCGGCGAAGCGAAACCGACTGTGCCACAATATACTCCGCGCCGATGCTGCTCCCAGCCGGTCAGCAGTTCGCGGGCGCGGGCCTTCGGCGTGCCGGTGACGGACGCGGGCGGGAACGCGGCGTCCAGCAGCGCGGCCATCGGCATCTCGACGGGCACCCGCGCGGACACCGTCGACACCAGATGCCACACACCGGGAGCCGGTCGCACCGCGAGAAGTTCGGCCACGGTGACCGAGCCCGTCACCGCCACGCGGCCCAGGTCGTTGCGGACCAGGTCGACGATCATGATGTTCTCCGCGACATCCTTGACCGACGCCCGCAGCGCCGCGGGATCCGCAATCCGCGGCAGGGTGCCCTTGATCGGGCTCGACGTCACCTCATCGCCTGCGCGTCGCAGAAACAACTCCGGCGACAGCGACGCCACGCGCCCCAGTCGCCTGCCAGATATGCCGCACGCGCAGGCGACGTGCGTTCCACCGCGTCGACGAAGAAGTCGATCGCGGCGCCGTCGAGCCTGCCTGCGAACTGCGTGCACACACATGCCTGGTAGATCTCGCCCGCGGCGATGGCCTCCAGGCACTCGAGCACGCCTGCGCGGTGGGCGTCGCGATCCGCCTCTCCCCAGCTGATGTCGAAGCTTCTGGGCGGCAACGGGTTTCGTAACGCGTCGGCAACCCACTCGGGAAGCGCTGCGCCGGAGAGACTCTCGTACCACCAGTGCCCGTCGCTGTCCTGGCGCAGCACGCAGTCGGTCCAGCCGCCCGCCGCCTCGGGGATGCGGCAGGGCCGCCCGTCGGAGCTCGCATCGGGATACGACAGGTAGCCGAACCAGCCACCCCCGACCGCCCCGTCGAGTGATTTCGGCGCGCTGGCGTGCGCTGAGCGTCGGTGAGCGCGCCGAAATCGCCATAGGTGACCGGTGACACCGTCAACGACGGCGCGATGACGGCCCCGGAGCCGAACCATTCGCCGATCAGCGCCGCGGGCGGCGGCAGCCCGCGCCGGTCTGCGGCCGCCGCGACCGCCCGCAACACCCGTGGGGCGCTGCCGAGGTCGCCGAGCCGGTCGATCCGCACCGACTCAGCTTGTCAGACGCGGCGGGTGATCTCCCTACGCACGTCGACGCCGGTCAGCTTGTCCGGGTTGCGCATCGCGTAGAAGTGGGTGATCTGCCCGTCGGTGATCTCGATCAGGAACACGCCCTCCAGCCGATCCCCGTTGTAGATCGACGATCGCGGGCGAGCTGTTGTAGACCGCCGACTGGAACCGGATATCCGGCATCCGTTCGGCCGCGACGCGGAAGAGCGCGGCGACCACGCTCGCCACCTTGCGTGCGCCGACGATGGGCCTGCGCGCCGCGGAGGCCTTGCCGTCGCTGTCGGCCGTCCAGGTCGCATCCGGCGCGAGCATCGCCATCAGCCCGTCCAGGTCACCCGTCGTCGCCGCGGTCATGAACCGGTCGGTCAGCTCGGCCGTCCTCGCGGAGTCGGCGGGCTCGAACCGCTTGCGCCGCGCCTGCACATGCTCGCGGGCCCGGTGCGCCACCTGACGCACCGAACCCGCGGACTTACCCACCGCGCCCGCGATCTCGTCGTAGTCGAAGCCGAACACCTCGCGCAGCACGAACACCGCCCGCTCGTCGGGAGTGAGTGTCTCGAGCAGCACCAGCATCGCCATCGAAACCGACTCGGCGAGAACAACATCAGCCGAGGCATCGCGTTCGTCGAGCAGCAGCGGCTCCGGCAGCCACGGTCCGATGTACTCCTCGCGACGGCGGGCGCCCGCACGCAACGCGTTGAGCGCCTGCCGGGTCACCAGCTGCGCCAGATACGACTTGGTGTCCCGCACCGTCGCGAGGTCGACCTCCGCCCACCTGAGATAGCTGTCCTGCAGCACATCGTCGGATTCGGTTGCCGAACCGAGGATCTCGTAGACGATCGTGAACAGCAGCGGCCGCAGGTGGGTGAACCGCTCGGCGTGTTCGCCGCCTGCCGAGCCGCAGTCGGCCGTCCCGAGGTGGTCACGGGTTCGTGACCACCTCGGGCGCAGCAGCGGCCTGCACGGAGCGCTTGTCGCCCTTGAAGACAATGCCCCGAGCCGGGCTTGCGCGCCTCCTGTCGCAGGCCCCACAGCGTGCCCTTGCAGATGGCTTCCTTCACCGACGCGGCCAGCCGACCGTGCACGTGCACCCTCGTCGGCGAATCGTCCTTGTGCGAGACCTGCACGACCGCGCCTTTGCGGCCGAGGCTGGTGCATGTGCCGACGAACCTCGGCTCGATCACACCGGGCATCTGGCCTGCGATGCGGCTCAGCACGGTGTCCGCCGCCTGCGTGCCCAGCGGCCCCGCGGCCTGGCAGCTCATCCGCAGCGGCTGATCGGACGGCGCGGCGCAGTCACCTGCGGCCACGATGCGGGCGTCGTCGACGCTGGTCAGCGTCTCGTCGGTGAGCAGCCGGCCCAGCGCATCGGTGCGCAGTCCGCTGGCTGCGGCCAACTCGGGCACGCCGAACCCCGCCGTCCAGATCGGTCACCGCGCTCGGGCGCACGGCGCCGTCGGCGAACACCACCGCGTCCGCGCGCACCTCCGCCACCACATCGGACTCGAGCACCGTGACCCCGTGCTTGCGCATCCACGTGGCGACCGACCGTCGGGCCGCGCTCGGACAGCGACGGGGCCAGCAGCCCTCCGCACACCAATGTGACCTTGCGGCCCTGCTCGGCCAGCTCGGAAGCCGTCTCGACGCCGGTCAGCCCGGCGCCGACCACGGTGACGGGCGCATCGGGGTGCAGCTCGTCGATGGCCGCGCGCAGTCGTTGCGCCAGCTCCAATTCCGCTATCGGGTAGGCGAATTCGGCGGCGCCAGGAACGGACGCCGGGACGGCTCCAGTGCTGCCGACCGCGTAGATGAGATAGTCGTAGTGCGAGCGGCCTGCGGCCGGATGCGAACTCGATCGTCTGCGTGCCGGTGTTGATTCTGCTTGCGCTGTCGACGACCAATTGGATGCCTTCGCCCAGCAGAGTGCCGTAGTCGGCGGTCGCCTCACCGGTTCCCGCGACGAGCTGGTGAAGACGGATCCGCTCGACGAATTTCGGCCGCGGGTTCACCAACGTGATGTCGATGTCGCCGCGCAACCGCAGATGGTTGGCCGCCAGCGTGCCTGCGTAACCGCCGCCGATGACCACGACGTGTGTGCGCTTGCCGGTCATGATGTCTCCTCTTCTCTCGGTGATGCCCTCAAGACACCGCCGAGTCGCGAGACGTGACAAGACGTGACGCGTGTCACTCCACCTGGTAGCGCGGGAAGACGCCGACCGGGCGCGGGCAGCGCGGTCCCCGGCGCCAACGGGCTGCCGATCGCGGCGAAGGTGCGCTGGTCGGCGGGCTGGCCGAGCAGGTCGAGCAGCTTGGCGGCCGACTCGGGCATCACCGGCTGCACCAGCAGCGCAGCGACGCGGACGACCTCCATCGTCGTGTACAGCACCGTGCGGAACCGCTGCTGGTCCTCCTCGGACTCCGACTTGCGCAGCACCCACGGCTCCTGCGCCGAGAAGTAGCGGTTGGCCTCGCCGAGCATCAGCCAGATGGCCTCGAGCGCGAGGTGCATCGCGGGCACGTCGAAATGCGCCCGGACCGTCGACAACAACTCCTCGCCCGCGCGTGCCAGCAGTGCGCGGTCGTCGTCGGTGAACTCGGCCGGCTCGGGGACGATCCCGTCGAGGTTCTTGGCCACCATCGACAGCGATCGCTGCGCCAGGTTGCCCAACTCGTTGGCGAGGTCGGCGTTGATCCGGGTGATGATCGCGTCTTCGCCGTAGCTGCCGTCCTGCCCGAACGGCACCTCGCGCAGGAAGAAGTAGCGCACCGGGTCGACGCCGAACGTGTCGACGAGGTTCGCCGGGTCGACGACGTTGCCCACCGACTTGCTCATCTTCTCGCCTCGGTTGAGCACGAACCCGTGCGCGAAAACCCTGCGCGGCAACTCGATTCCCGCTGACATCAGGAACGCGGGCCAGTACACGGTGTGGAACCGGATGATGTCCTTGCCGATCATGTGCAGATCGGCAGGCCAGAACCGGGCGAACAACTCCGAGGACGTATCGGGAAACCCGACACCGGTCAGGTAGTTGGTCAGCGCGTCGACCCACACGTACATCACGTGATCGGGATGGTCGGGGACCGGCACACCCCAGTCGAAAGTCGTGCGGGAGATCGACAGGTCGCGTAGACCGCCGGAGACGAAGCTGACCACCTCGTTGCGCCGGACATCAGGCCCGATGAACTCGGGGTGAGCGGCGTAGTGGGCGAGCAGCTTGTCGGCGTAGGCGGACAACTTGAAGAAGTAGGTCTGTTCCTCGGTCCACGTCACCGGCGCACCGGTCTCGGTCGCGATGCGAACACCGTCGGCGCCGACGGTGGTTTCGGCTTCGGTGAAGAAGCGTTCGTCGCGGATCGAGTACCAGCCCTTGTAGGAGTCCAGATAGATGTCGCCGGACTCGTTCATCCGCTTCCAGATGTCGATGGACGCCTCGATGTGGTCGGCGTCGGTGGTGCGGATGAATCGGTCATAGGAGATGTTCAGCTTGTCCTGCAGCCGCTGGAACACATCGGAGTTGCGTCGAGCCAACTCGGCGGTCGGAATGCCCTCGGCCGCGGCCGTCTCGGCCATCTTCAGCCCGTGCTCGTCGGTGCCGGTCAGATAACGCACGTCGAACCCGTCCAGCCGCTTGAATCGGGCGACGGCGTCGGTCGCGATGTATTCGTACGCGTGCCCGATGTGCGGAGCACCGTTCGGGTACGTGATCGCTGTCGTTATGTAGTACGGCTCGCTCATTTCCCCATCACCTTATGGTGTTGCGGTGAGCAGTTCCCGTCCGGCGCCGCCGCCTCCCGAGCCGCTGGTTCCCTTGGTCGACGCGCACACCCACCTCGACGCGTGCGGCGCGAAGGACGGCGACGACGTGCGCGCGATCGTGGACCGCGCCGCGGCCGTCGGCGTGCAGGCCGTCGTCACCATCGCCGACGACCTCGACTCGGCACGCTGGGTCACCGAGGCCGTCGACTGGGACCCGCGGGTCTATGGCGGCCGTGGCGCTGCACCCGACGCGGGCCAACGCGCTCACCGACGAGGCGAAGACAGTGATCGAGCGGCTGGTATGCCATCCCCGCGTGGTCGCGGTCGGCGAAACCGGGCTGGACAACTACTGGCCGGGCCGCCTGGACGGCTGCGCGACACCCGGCGAGCAGCGCGACGCCTTCGCCTGGCACATCGACCTGGCCAAGCGGATCGGCAAGCCGCTGATGATCCACAACCGCGACGCCGACGCCGACGTACTCGACGTCCTGCGGGCCGAAGGTGCCCCGCCGGCGGTCATCTTCCACTGCTTCTCGTCGGACGCCGAGATGGCGCGGACGTGCGTCGACGCGGGTTGGGTGCTGAGCCTCTCGGGCACCGTCAGCTTCCGCAACGCCCGCGCGCTGCACGAGGCGGCCACGCTGATCCCGGCCGGGCAGCTGTTGGTCGAGACCGACGCACCGTTTCTCACCCCGCATCCCTACCGGGGCGCGCCGAACGAGCCGTATTGCCTGCCCTACACCGTGCGCGCACTGGCCGATATCGTTGACCGGCCCGCCACCGACGTGGCCCGAGAGACCGCGAAAACCGCGAGCAGGGTGTACGGCTTCGAGGTGAACTCGTCGTGAACGGAGCCGGAGTTGCTGTTGCTAGGACGGTTCGTTACCGTCTTGTGATCTATGTCGGCGGCACAGAACCAGACCGGGGCCCGAGTCGGGGATAAGCACTGATTTGAATGCATTAGACAGACTTCATGAGTCGCGCTCGCCGCATCTGCGAGCGCTGATTTTTGTTACGTTGCTGGCGCTCACGTTCGCCGGCGGTTTCGCCGTGGCGGCCCACAAGACCGTGACGCTGACCGTCGACGGCACCGAGATGACCGTGGCGACGATGAAAACGCGGGTCATCGACGTGGTCAAGGAGAACGGCTACGACGTCGGCGACCGCGACGACCTCTATCCCGCGGGCGACCAGGCCGTGCACCAGTCGGACGCGATCGTCCTGCGGCGCAGCCGTCCGCTGCAGATCTCGACGGACGGCGAGAACAGCCGCGAGGTGTGGACCACGGCCTCCACGGTCGACGAGGCCCTTGCCCAGCTGTCGATGGACGACAAGGCGCCCGCGGCGGCCTCTCGGGGCAGCCGGGTGCCGCTGGGCGGCATGTCGCTGCCCGTGGTGAGCGCCAAGAACGTGCAGATCAATGACGGTGGCGTGGTGCGAATGGTGCATCTGGCCGCGCCGAACGTCGGCGATCTGCTTGCCGCCGCGGGCGCACCGCTGGCCCAGAGCGACTCGGTGGTGCCGGGCCCCTCCTCTCCCGTCGTGGAAGGAATGCAGGTTCAGGTCACGCGTGTCCGGATCGAAAAGGTCACCCAACGCGTACCGTTACCGCCGAGCAGCACGCGGATCGAAGACCCCACGATGAACATGAGTCGCCAGGTCGTGGAGAACCCCGGAATGCCGGGAGTTCAGGACGTAACATTTGCCATCGCTAAGGTCAACGGTGCGGAGACCGGCAGGCTGCCAGTAGCCAATGTCATCGTCACGCCGGCGACTGAAGGTGTGCTGCGGGTGGGCACCAAACCAGGCACCGAAGTGCCTCCCGTGAGCAGTGGCGGCACGTGGGATGCGCTGTCCCAATGTGAGGCGGGCGGCAACTGGGCGATCAACACCGGCAACGGTTTTTTTGGTGGTGTGCAATTTGATCAAAACACCTGGGAGCGAAACGGTGGTCTGAGGTATGCTGCGAGGGCCGATTTGGCAACACGTGAAGAACAGATCGCGATTGCTGAGGTCACTCGGGCCCGTCAAGGTTGGGGCGCGTGGCCCGTATGTAGCGGGAGATTGGGGACGTCCTGACCATCAGATTGCTGGGCCGTACCGAAATTCGGCACCTCGCCAAAGAGTTGGATTTCAGGCCGCGTAAGTCGTACGGCCAGAATTTCGTACACGACGCAAACACCGTGCGTCGTGTGGTCTCGGCATCTGGAATCAACCGCCAGGACCACGTCTTGAGGTCGGGCCTGGGCTCGGGTCGCTGACACTCGCGCTGCTCGACCGCGGCGCCAAGGTCACCGCCGTGGAAATCGACCCGGTGCTGGCCGGCCAACTGCCGCACACCGTCGCCGAGCACTCGCACAGCGAGATCAACCGGCTCAGCGTGCTGCATCAAGACGTGCTGGAGCTGCAGCCGGGCGATCTGCCCGAGGAGCCGACCGCGCTCGTCGCGAACCTGCCTTACAACGTGGCCGTTCCTGCGCTGCTCCACCTGCTCGCCGACTTCCCGTCGATCCGCACCGTGATGGTGATGGTCCAGGCCGAGGTGGCCGAGCGGCTCGCCGCGGAGCCCGGCGGCAAGGACTACGGCGTGCCCAGTGCCAAGGTCAGGTTCTACGGCAAGGTGCGCAGGCACGGCATGGTGTCGCCGACGGTGTTCTGGCCCATCCCGCGGGTGTACTCGGGACTGGTTCGCATCGACCGCTACGAGACCTCGCCGTGGCCGACCGACGACGGCTTCCGTCAGCAGGTCTTCAAGCTGATCGACATCGCTTTCGGTCAGCGCCGCAAGACTTCTCGCAACGCGTTCGCCGAATGGGCGGGCGGTGGAAACGAGTCCGCGCGACGGCTGCTTGCCGCCAGCATCGATCCGTCGCGACGCGGCGAGACGCTGTCCATCGCCGACTTCGTCAGGCTTCTGGAGCGCTCGGGGGTCTGGGATCCCCAGGCGAAAAGAGTGATCCAACCGATCGAATCGCCCTAGTCGCCAGCCAGCGCCGTCACTGAGGTTCTCGATCATCTCTGTGCACGAGTCGTACCGGCTCTCCGGCATCTTCGCCAACGCTCTGTGCAGCACCGAGTCGAAAGTTCTTGGTACCCAAGCAATCCTGTTCGAGTAGCTGGGTGGCGGCTGGGTGAGATGAGCGTCGACCAGTTCCATCCATGTCTCTCCGGAGAACGGCGGCCTGCCTAGCAGTAGTTCAACGGCGGTGCACGCCAACGCATATTGGTCGGTGAGCGCCGACGGCGGCCTGCCGCGCAGCAACTCCGGCGCCGCGTACGGCAGTGAGGCCTCGACGCGCGTGGCATGCCAATTCACCGTCTCCGAGACCGCGTACGCCACGCCGAAGTCGATGAGTACAGCACGTGAAAAGTCCCGCGAAACGAGAATATTGGTCGGCTTGACATCGCAGTGGACGATTCCGCAGCGATGTGTGTAGTCCAGCGCGTCGGCGATCTGGCCCAGCGCGGTCAGTCGAGTCTGCTTGTCGGGCAGTGCAGTCGAAGCGCCTCCGCCGATCACCTCCATGGTGAGCCAGCCGACGCCGTTGTCGTACACGGTGACGACGTGTGGGTGGTCGAGTTGATGAGCGAACTCGAATTCCCTTCGCAGTCGCGCAGTGTGATTGCTTCCACGACGCTGATCGTCGAGAACCTTCAGCGCCACTACACGATTCGGGTCGGCAGGCCGGTGCGCCCGGTACACGGCGGCATGACCGCCGCGTCCGAGTATCGCGTCGATGACATAGCCCGCGAAGTCGTCGCCGACCTGAAGCACGTTTCCCAGCCTAGGCCGGGTCGCGGGCCTGCCAATCCTGCGGCATCACTACGTGTCCGCGTCGTGTCGGCGATAGTGTCGTGCGGTGTCCAACGGCAGTCCCGCCTCGGAGTGGGTTCCCACCGGATCGGCCACCGTGCGGGTGCCGGGCAAAGTCAACCTGTATCTGGCCGTCGGCGATCGCCGCGATGACGGCTACCACGAGCTGACGACCGTCTTCCACGCTGTTTCTCTCCTCGACGAGGTCACCGTCCGCAACGCCGACATGCTGTCGCTCGAGCTGGCGGGGGAGGGCGCGCAGTCGCTGCCCACCGATGAGCGCAACCTCGCGTGGCGGGCGGCCGAGTTGATGGCCGAGCACGTCGGCCGGGCCCCCGACGTCGCGATCACCATCGAGAAGACGATTCCGGTCGCAGGCGGTATGGCAGGCGGCAGCGCCGATGCGGCGGCGGTACTGGTCGCGATCAACTCGCTGTGGGAGCTCGGCGTGCCACGCCGCGATCTGCACACACTGGCCGCCCGGCTGGGCAGCGACGTGCCGTTCGCCCTGCACGGCGGCACGGCGCTCGGCACCGGCCGCGGCGAGGAACTGGCCACCGTGCTGGCCAGAAGCACGTTCCACTGGGTACTCGCATTCGCCGACGGCGGTCTGTCCACCCCGGCGGTGTTCGCCGAGGTCGATCGGCTTCGCGAGGCCGACGACCGCAGCGTGCCGACGCCACAGCAGGATCCCGAACCGCTGCTGGCCGCCCTGGCCTCCGGCGATCCGGTCGCCCTTGCGCCGCTGTTGGGAAACGACCTGCAGCCCGCCGCGTTGAGCCTGCAGCCGAATCTGCGCCGGACGCTGCGCGCCGGTGTCGAGGCGGGCGCCCTGGCCGGGATCGTGTCCGGCTCCGGGCCGACGTGCGCGTTCCTGTGCACCTCGTCCTCGTCGGCCGTCGACATCGGGGCCGAGCTGGCCGGCGCAGGGGTATGTCGCACGGTCCGGGTGGCCAGCGGTCCGGTACAGGGCGCGCGGGTCGTTCCGGCGCCAGCCACGTCGTAGACGTGAATCGGACGTCCGCCGCAGGTGTGACACGAGCCTCATTTACTGCATCAGTTTGGCAGTTACTTAAGAGTTGCCTAAGATGAGCGACGGTGAAAACTAGCGGTCAAGAACTGGACGCGAATACTGCCGCCGCCGGAGCATCCGGCGGGCGGTCGCCCTTTCCTAGCCCATCACCGAATCGAGACACAACCGCGCTCCAAATGTGTGCGCGCCTACGTGAAAGTGCCTGTCACCAGGCGGAGCATTACACACTGGCATTTGCGGTGGACCCAAGGAGGCTGTCGTCGTGAGCAGATTCACCGAGAAGATGTACCGCAGTGCTCGCAACGCGAGCACGGGCATGGTCACCGGTGAACCGCACGAGCCCATTCGGCACACCTGGGGCGAGGTGCACGAGAGGGCCCGCCAGATCGCCGGTGGCCTGGCCGCCGCGGGCATCGGCCACGGCGACGCCGTCGGCGTGCTGGCCGGCTTCCCCGTGGAGATCGCGCCGACCGCTCAGGGTCTGTGGATGCGCGGCGCCAGCCTGACCATGCTTCACCAGCCCACTCCGCGCACCGACCTGGTGGTCTGGGCGGAAGACACGATGAACGTGGTGGCGATGATCGAGGCCAAGGCCGTCATCGTGTCCGAGCCGTTCATGATCGCCGTGCCCGTGCTCGAGGAGCAGGGCATCACGGTGCTGACGGTGCCCGACCTTCTCGCCGCAGACCCGATCGACCCGGTCGAGGTCGGCGAGGACGACCTGGCCCTCATGCAGCTGACGTCGGGCTCCACCGGCTCACCTAAGGCCGTGCAGATCACGCACAGCAACATCTACTCCAATGCCGAGGCGATGTTCATCGGCGCCCAGTACGACGTCGAAAAGGACGTCATGGTCAGCTGGCTGCCCTGCTTCCACGACATGGGCATGGTCGGCTTCCTGACCATCCCGATGTACTTCGGCGCCGAACTGGTCAAGGTCACGCCGATGGACTTCCTGCGCGACACCCTGCTGTGGGCGCGGCTCATCGACAAGTACAAGGGCACGATGACCGCAGCGCCGAACTTCGCGTATGCGCTGCTCGCGAAGCGGCTGCGGCGGCAGGCTCAGCCCGGCGACTTCGACCTGTCCACGCTGCGCTTCGCGCTCTCAGGCGCCGAGCCCGTCGAGCCCGCCGACGTCGAGGATCTGCTCGACGCGGGCAAGCCGTTCGGCCTGCAGCCGTCGGCGATCCTGCCTGCCTACGGCATGGCCGAGACGACCTTGGCGGTGTCCTTCTCCGAATGCAATGCGGGCCTGGTGGTCGACGAGGTCGACGCCGACCTGATGGCAGCGCTGCGCCGGGCGGTACCCGCCACGAAGGGCAACACCCGCAGGCTGGCCACGCTCGGCCCACTGCTCGAAGGACTCGAGGCCCGGATCATCGACGAGCAGGGCAACGTGATGCCCACCCGCGGCGTCGGCATCATCGAACTGCGCGGCGAGCCCGTCACGCCCGGCTACATCACCATGGGTGGTTTCATCCCGGCCCAGGACGAACACGGCTGGTATGACACCGGCGACCTCGGATACCTCACCGACAACGGCCACGTCGTGGTCTGCGGCCGCGTGAAGGACGTCATCATCATGGCGGGCCGCAACATCTATCCGACCGACATCGAGCGCGCCGCGGGCCGCGTCGAGGGCGTTCGCCCCGGCTGTGCGGTAGCGGTGCGTCTGGATGCCGGGCACTCGCGCGAGACATTCGCGGTTGCCGTGGAGTCCAACGCCTACCAGGATCCCGACGAGGTGCACCGCATCGAGCGTCAGGTCGCCCACGAGGTCGTCGCCGAGGTCGATGTCCGCCCACGCAATGTCGTGGTGCTCGGCCCCGGCACCATTCCCAAGACCCCGTCGGGCAAGCTGCGCCGCGCGAACTCCGTTTCGCTGGTCACCTAGTCCCGGTCCCTCGCTTGCGAGCGCCCGTGTTTGTCCCCCGACACGCCGTCTTAGTGCGGCGTTTTGCGCACGCTCGCGTCCGCCTCAGCCGGCGCTAGCTTGTCGTAGACCTGCCACCACAGCGCCTCATGGTCGAGCGCCGACATCAGCTCCTGGTCGAGCCGTTCGTCGGCGGTCGTCAACGTCGTCGCCATCGCCAGCAGCTCGTCGCGTGAGTGCATCGTCGCGAGCTCGGTGAACCCGGGCATCCTGACCACGGCCATCGAGCGGACCATCGTGCGTGTTTCACCCGCATTCAGCATCGCTACCGCAGCCAGCGCGAAGACGCCAGCCGTCGAGGTCGCCAGCGCGGTCCACGGCCCGACAGCTGCTGAAGTGAAGATCTCAGACAGCACCCACAGCGTCGCCGCCCAGATCGGCGCGCCACGCCAGAGCCGGAGGCGACGGCGCTGCACATCGCTGATGCCGGGTGGATACACGACCAGGCGATAGCGCGTCACGCCGAAGCGGTCGATCTGGATGCGAACGTATCCCCACCGGTTCTCGCCCGTCGAGCAGCCGGGCACCCCACCGTGCGAGCAGTCCGGGGCGGTTCAGCTTCTCCTCGTCCATACCTTCCGGTGTACGCCGGTCCAGCCGGCCTGCGTGAGATCCGAACGATTCCTTTACGCCCTCGCGGTCGGTTCTTGACGAGGTCAGGCGTCGACGGCCGAGACGGTCCATGCCGGCAGAATCGGTGCCCGGGTGAGGAAGTGGTCTCCTTGGCCGATGCTGCGCAGGAGCTCCTGCGTGCGCAGGATGCAGCAGCCCATCCGGACCATCGCGAACACCTCGTACCAGGGCAGGTCGATGAGCGGGCGACCGATCATCTCCTCGAAGCGGCGGATCACCTGCTCGCGGCTGTCGAACCCCGGTAGTTCCGGGTCGAGGTCGATGCCGCTGACCTCCAGCGTCTGCCTGCGGGTCGCCAGCCACCAGGCGAAGTCGGTCTCCGCCGGGCACAGGCATGCCTGCTCCCAGTCCAGTGCGCCGACGATCTGTCCGGTGTCGTCGAAGATCGCGTTGGACAGCCGGGCGTCGTTCCAGCAGACGCTCAATTCGCCCATTTCGTCGGGCATCCGGCGGGTCAACCAGTCGAACGCCCCTTTCATGACGTCGGGAACCTTGTTGTCGGTGCCCCATTTCGCGTACTCGCGCCACCACTTCAGCTCGGCGACGACGCCAACGCCCGCGGGCCGCTCGAGCCATGACGCCTCGCTGACGGGAACCCGCTGCAAGGACGCCAGCGTCTCGAGAAACGAGTCGTGAACGCGCCGCTGTACATCGGGACCAGAGTCGTGCAACCAACCGCGCGTGGCGTACATGGTGTCCGACGGTGTGTGGCCGACAATCCGAGGCATCACAAGGAACTTCGAGCCGATCCAGTCGCGGTTTGGCTCGTAGAGGATGGGCGACGGCGTCGGGATTCCGTACTCGTGCAGTAGTTCCTGCGTCAGCGTCTGGATGCCGAGGTCGTAGTGCGGGAAGATGCCGCCGCCTGCGGGCGCAATACGGATGACGTACTCGTCGGTCTTCTCGCCGATGGTGGCGGAGAAGACGAGGCTTTCGCTCGACCAACCGGCCGCCTTGTTGGCCGCGCGCAGTTCCGACACCTCCGCTTGGCCGGCGAACCTGTGCCCGAACCACGCCTGGAGTTGTGTGCGGGTGGTGGCCAGATCGCGTTGCGTCAGCGCGATGCCTGCCATGCCGATCACAGTTACACACAGCGCATTAAATGTAAAGTCGACTTTGTTTACGTACCGCTCGCCAGATGTAATACCCTTCCCAGGTGACCAAACCCGGGCCGCGCACCTTCGGCGATGTCGAGGACACGTCGCTGCCTCTGGCCGTTCTCGTGCACGGCTTTCCCGACACACCGCACACCTGGCGGCACCTCGGCCCGGAACTCGCGGCCAACGGATACCGGGCAGTGGCTCCTTGGTTGCCGGGCTACGACGCGCCCGTCGGCACGCCGATCAGCGTGGGCACCTACGTGCGCTCCCTGCTCGACGTTCGCGGGGCGTATGACGCCGACGACCGCGCCGTCCTGATCGGCCATGACTGGGGTGCGGTCGCGTCGTACGGAGTGGTCAACTCGGACCCGGCGGCATTCGGCCGCCTCGTCACACTGGCCGCTCCACCTGCCGGTGTTCTGGAGGCGATGTTCAGCTACCGCCAACTCAAGAGGTCGTTCTACATCTGGGTCATCCAGCAGGCCGGTCTTGCCGAGAAGGTACTTCTGGAGCCCGGCTTCTGGGAGTCGCTGTGGGGCGACTGGTCGCCTGGATACGACCCTCACGATGACGTAGATGAGCTGCGTCGATACGTCACGGCCGACAACATCGCCGACGTCATCGCGCCGTACCGGGCATCCTTCAACCCGGCCTTCGCCGACCGGGAGACCACGGCCGAAGCGTTGGCGACCTTGCAGGATCCGCCCGTACCCACGCTCTATCTTCACGGCGCCGACGACGGCGCCCTCGGCATAGACATCTTCGGTGATCCGGCCCAGCACCTACCGGCGGCGGGGTCTGAATGCGAAATCATCGACGGCACAGGGCATTTCCTGCACCTGGAACAACCGGAACGGATCGCCGCCACGATCCTCGGCTGGCTGGCCGGCTAGCCGGCAGCGCGGCGGTGCAGTCGCCGTCGTGTCGTGCCGAGGCCCGCGGCGTGGCGCAGTTCAGCGAGGAACCGGTGGGGACTGCCCCCCGCAATCATGTAGTGGCACACCGCGATACGAACCACCGCGGCGGCCGCGATATCGCTGTCTTCGCCGGGAATGATTCGGGCGACGCGTTCGTGCATGATCGGAAGCACCCGCTTCATCTGGTGCAGCACATGCTCGGGCTCGATATCGGCCAATGACCCCAGCGAGTAAGTGCTTTGGAACTCGACGATGAACCGCAGCGCAGCGTCGAGGCGATCAGGTCCGCTCAGCCCGGCCATCGCCGCGGCGATACCCGAGTCGAAGTTGTCCTGCTCGTAGAGGCCGAACGCCTCGAGCAGGCCCTCCTTGGAGCCGAAGTACCGGTACAGCGTCGGGCGCGAGACGCCGGCTTCCGTGGCGACATCGGACAGCTGCAGCTTGCGTCGCCCGTCCCGGGAGAGCACGACGAACGTGGCCGCAAGGATCCGGCGGCGTGTCGACTGCTCGCCGTCGACCAACCGGGGAGATGTCACGAACGCTACTTTACATATAGTGGACGAAATGTCACACTGGCGACGGGCCGGTGCTTGGGTGTCCGCGATAACGCCCACTGCAGAAAGCGATCGACTTGCTGTCAACGAACTACGGCGCGCTGGTGCCCGAGGACGAACTGCTCACCCATCAGATCGTCGACACGTTCGCCACGGTCAGCCAGTCGGATCCGTCGTGGACGGAGAAGATCTGGACCATCGCGCATGCCCGCGACAACTCGCTGCAGGTCGTTCTCGGCATCGGCAAGTACACCAACCGCGGAGTCTTCGACGGGGCGGCCGGCGTGTGCCGGGGCACCGAGCAGTGGACTGTGCGGGCAGGCCGAAGGCTGTCGTCGAACCCCGCGGGCACCGACGTCGGACCCGTGCACTACCGGGTCGTCGAACCGCTGCGCGCGATCCAGGTGAGCCTCGATGCGACCGAGCACGCGCCGATCGCATTCGACGTCGAACTGCGCGGGAGCTTCGCCGCGGCGCTCGAAGATCCCTGGCCCGACCGGAGCCCCGACGGCTACCGCGTCACCCATAATGTGTTGCGCTATCACCAGATCGGTGTGGCGACCGGATGGGTGGAGGTCGAGGGCACGCGCACCGAGATCGATGCCGACAACTGGATCTCGATCCGGGACCACTCGTGGGGCCTACGGCCGGGAGTCGGCAAGCCGATCCCCGGAATACCGCGGGGTGGACGGAAGATCAAGCAGATGTTCATGACATGGCTGCCGATGACGATGACGCGCCCCGATGGATCGAGCTACTCGCTGTTCGTGATGTATCAGGAGGAGCGTGGCGACGGCTTCCTCGAGATCCGTTGTCAGGCAGAGCAGCAGAACGACGACGGCACCGCGCACCGGTTCGTGTCGGTCGAGCAGGACATGCACTTCCAGGACGACAATCGCCGGTTCACCCACGGAACCGTCACGCTGATCGACACCGATGGGAGCAAGCGCCCGTTGACGATCACCGCAGCGGGGCCGACGGGGTTCCACCTGGGCACGGCGGGCTACTACGGCTGGAACGACTGGGTGTACGGCCAGTGGGTCGGTGATGAACGGGTGGAGGGCAACCACATCGCCGACGCCGACAGACCCGAGAATGCCCGCCAGCTGCATCAACTGCGCGATCTGCTTGTGCGAGTGGATGATCCGATTGGTGGTGGTTCCGGATTGGGTAATGCCGAGACGTTCGCGCTCGGCGCGTTTCCCGAGCGCGGACTGACCGAGGAGAACTCGTTCCTGTGAGCGTCGCGGTCATCGGAGCCGGGCCCGGCGGCATCGCAATGGGCATTCAGCTCGCGACCGCCGGATACGACTTCACCATCTTCGACCGGGCCGACGGCTTCGGCGGTACCTGGCGCAACAACACCTACCCCGGCGCCGCCTGCGACGTGCCCTCGCACTTCTACTCGTACTCGTTTGCGCTCAACCCGCGGTGGAGCAAGACGTTCGCCCAGCAGCCGGAGATCCTCGCCTATCTCGAGCGGGTGGCGGCCGACCACGGCCTGGCGAACCATCTGCTCGGCAACACCCGCATCACCGAGATGGCTTGGGCCGACGACACGCGGTGCTGGTCGCTGCTGACCGACGACGGCGCGACATACGAGTTCGACGCCGTCGTCAGCGCCGTCGGAATGCTCGACGTGCCCAACATCCCCGAGATCCCCGGAGCGGACCGGTTTCGGGGTCGCACGTTTCACTCGTCGACATGGGACCACTCGAAATCGACTGCAGGCGAACGTGTCGCTTCGATCGGCACCGGTGCCAGCGCCGTCCAGTACGTACCCGAGATCGCGGCGGTGGCCGCGCACCTGACGGTGTTCCAGCGCACGCCGATCTGGGTCAGCCCTCGCTACGACGAGCCGTTCACGGCCGAGCAGCAGGAGCTCTTCGAACGCGATCCCGGCGAGGCCCTCAAGGTCCGCGATGCGGCGTTCCAGGCCTACGAAGCCGCCAACTTCGGCGCCGACTCCGAGATGACGAAGGGCCTGACGGATATGGCCCGCGAATACCTGACCCGCAAGGTGGCCGATCCCGCACTGCGGGCCAAGCTCACCCCGTCGTATCCGGTCGGCTGCAAGCGGCCCCTGCAGTCGCGTGCCTGGTTCCCGACGTTCGCACGGCCGAACGTGACGCTGGAAACCGCCCCGATCGCCGAGTTCACCGAGCACGGGCTGCGCACCGCCGACGGCGTCGACCACGAATTCGACACCGTCATCTACGGAACCGGCTTTCACGCCGCGGACTACCTGGGCAGCCTCGACGTGTACGGAACGGGCGGCCGACGACTGCGTGACGACTGGGCTGACGGCGCCGAGGCGTACCTGGGCACGGTGGTACCCGGCTACCCGAACCTGTTCACGCTGTACGGACCCAACACCAACGGCGTCACCTCGATCATCTACATCCTCGAAGCGCAGGCCGAGTTCGTCCGTCGCATCCTCGACGACATGGCCGTGGCCGGGGTGCGCGCCGTCGACGTCAAGCGCGAGGTGCACGACACCTACAACGTCGAGATCCAGCGGGCGATGGAGGGCACCGTGTGGCTCGCCAACTGCAACAACTACTACCGCCACCCCAATGGCAAAGTGGTCACCCAATTCCCCTACAGCGGAACCACATTCGTGGACATGCTGGCCAGGGTGAAACTGGATGAATTCGACCTGTCCACCGCGGACTGATACAGGAGACGATCCCGTGCCGGGAATCCACCACGCTGCGATAGTGACCTCCGACGTCGACGCCTCGATGCGGTTCTGGCGCGACGGCCTCGGCTTCACCGAGTTGTTCGACTACACCTTCACCGGCGACTGGCGAACCCTGTTCGGGGCGTCGACCGATCAGTTGCGGTCGATCTTCCTCGGCGACCCGGCGACGCCGGAGACGGGCATTGTCGAACTGGTTTTGCTCGACGATGTCGAGGCGGCTGCCTCCGCCGACCGACGTCCCGGGGTTCGGGTTCTTCCTGCTGTCGTTGCAGCGCGACGTCGACGGCACGCTGACGACGCTGGCGGATCTCGGCTTCGGCGACGGGGTGCGCAGGATCGAGATGCCCGCGCCCGGCGGGAAGAAGGTGGCGATGGCCGTGCTCAATGCGCCGGACGGTGTGCGTGTCGAACTGATCGGTCCGCCGCAATGACCGCCACCGCGGTGGTCACCGGGGGAGGCTCCGGCATCGGCCGCGCGGTGGTCGACCGACTGCGCGCAGCGGGAAGCGATGTCGTGGTGTGGGACGTCAACGGCGGCGACATCGACTGCGACATCGGCGATTCCGAGTCGGTATCGGCCGCGATCGAGGCAGACCATCGCGGGGCACGGCGTGCCGAGCCGACTCGTCGCGTGTGCGGGCGTCGGTGCATCAGGTCTACTGCTGGAGCAGACGCCCGCGGACTGGCAGCGGGTCATCGACACCAACCTGACGGGCACCTGGCTGACCATGCGTGCCGTCGCGCGGGCGATGGTCGATCAGGGCGAAGGCGGGTCGATCGTCGCGGTCTCCAGCATCAGCGGAACGCTCGCCGACCGCGATATGGGCGCCTACTGCGTGTCCAAGGCGGGCATCGACATGCTGGTGCGGGTCGCGGCGACGGAATGGGGCGTGCACGGCATCCGGGTCAACGCCGTCGGCCCGGGGGTCACCCGCACGCCGATGCTCGCCAACCCCGAGCAGCTGCCGGGCTGGGTCGAAGGACTCACCGAACGCACCGCGCTCGGCCGTCTCGGCGAGGCCGACGACATCGCCGAGGCGATCGTCGCCGTCCTCGAAATGTCCTGGGTCACTGGGCAGACCGTGTTCGCCGACGGCGGGTTGGCCCTGCACAGCCCGATCGACTCCTACGGACAGGTGCAACGCCTGACGGCCCGCCGCAAGCGGCGCGAGCGCGACTAGGTAAACCTCCGCGAAACGGAATTCCAGCACCGGAAGTGCGAGTAGAGGCGGGCGTGGTTTCCGTTTCGCGACGGCGACGGCGGCGGCGCGAGGCTGGACGGGGAAACTAGCCCCAGGCGTGCACGGTGTTCTGGGCCGGTTCGAGGCCCTGAGCGATCAGCAACTCGACTGCATCGGCGGCCTGTTCGCAGATCACCGGAACCTCGGGCCGTTCGGCCTTGCTGAAGTTCTCCAGCACGTACGAGGCCCCCGACTTCTGGCCCGGCGGACGGCCGATGCCGACGCGGACCCGCTGAAAGTCGCTGGTGCCCAAGGCCGATGCCACTGATCGCAGACCGTTGTGACCCGCGACGCCGCCGCCGAACTTCAGCCGGATCTTGCCGAAGTCGATGTCGAGCTCGTCGTGCACGATCACCACATCGGCGGGCGGCACCGAGTAGAACTTCGACAGCGGCCCGACCTGGCGGCCCGACTCGTTCATGTAGACACGCGGTTTGGCCAGCACGACCGACCGGCCTGCGAGCCTGCCCGTGACGACCTCGGCGCCGGACTTCTTGTGCACCTTGAACTTCTCGCCCATCCGCCCGGCGAGCAGGTCGGCGACCATGAAGCCGAGGTTGTGCCGCGTCGAGGCGTAGTTGGGCCCGGGATTGCCCAGGCCCACCACCAGAAGTGGCTCGGCCATGTCGGGTGGAGGCCCGTCGGTTACTCGGAGGAGTCGTCGGAGCCGGATGATTCCTCGCCACCGCCCTCGCCGTCGGCGGCCTCGGCACCCTCTTCGCCCTCCGCGGCACCTTCGGCTGCGCCCTCGACTGCCTCGCCCGCACCCTCGGACTCGAGGTCCTCGGCGGTCGGGGCGGCCACCACGTTGACGACAAGCATCTCGGGATCCGAGATCAGCGACACACCGTCGGGAAGCGTGATCGAACCCGCGGCGAACTGCGTGCCGATGTCGGCGCCCTCGACCGACACGACCAGCTGCTCGGGGATCGCCTGCACGTCGGCCTCGATCTCCACGGTGTTGCTGTCCTGGGTCACCATGGTGCCGGGGATCGCCTCGCCCTCGACGATGACGTTGACCTCGACGGTCACCTTCTCGCCGCGGCGAACGACGAGCAGGTCGGCGTGCTGGATGTTGCGCCTGATCGGATGGATCTCGAGCGACTTGGTCAGCGCCAGCTGCTCCTTGCCGTCGATGTCGAGCGTGAGGACGGCGTTGGTGCCGGTATGGCGGAGCACCGCGGCGAAGTCACGGCTGGCCAACAGCAGATGCTGCGGGTCTGAGCCGTGGCCGTAGAGCACGGCGGGGATCTGGCCTGCGCGGCGTGCGCGGCGCGACGCGCCCTTGCCGGTTTCCGTGCGCACGGCGGCGGTCAGTTTGTTCTCTCTACGGGCCTCGGTCTTGGCCATGGGATGTTGCTCCTCTAATGCCGGTCATCGGTTCCACGGCCAGGGTCGCAACGTGATCTGCGTGTCCCGTCGATAACGGTGGTGCCCGCCACCCTCGCCGTGAGCCCGCACAGATTATCCGATCGGGGCCTCAGAGCGCGAATTTGGTGTCTGTGAGCTGCTCGGACAGCTCCCAGAGGGCGGCGGCCTTCTTCGCGTCACGTGCCAGCGGGCTGCGGAACGTCGGCCCGGTCGGCCCGCGGCTGACGAATCGGGGACCGATGAAGCTGTCGCCGGGAAGATCCTGGGACGCCGCATACAGCGTCTGCCTGGCGCCGAAGTCGGCATCGGTGCCCACCAGCGGAGTGACGAGGTTGATCACCTTGGTGCCGATGGGGTTGCCCGTATTGCCCTGCAGGTTGGTCTCGGAGTAGCCGGGGTGGGCCGCATGCGCCCTCAGCGGTGACCCAGCAGCGTTGAGTCGGCGCTGCAGCTCGCTGGTGAACAACAGGTTGGCCAGCTTCGACTGGCCGTAGGCCGGCCACGCGAAATAGGGTCGCGATTTCCAGTTCAGGTCGTTCAGGCTGATGTAGCCGAACATGTGCATGGCCGACGACACCGTGACCACCCGGTCGGTGATCTTTCCCAGCAGCAGATTGGTCAGCGCGAAGTGGCCGAGGTGATTGGTGCCGATCTGGCTTTCGAAGCCGTCGGAGGTGTGAGCGAAGGGCACGGCCATGATGCCCGCGTTGTTGACGAGCACGTCGACGGCGTCGACTCCGTCGGCGAACGCACGTACCGAGGCCAGGCTCTGCAGGTCGAGCTTGCGCACCTCGACCTCTCCGGTCATGCCCGCCGCGGCCGCGTCGCCCTTGTCGGTGTTGCGGCAGGCCAGGATCACCCGTGCTCCGACCCGTGCCAGTTCTCGCGCGGTCACCTCGCCGAGGCCGCTGTTGGCGCCGGTGACGACGACGGTGCGTCCGGCGAACGAAGGCAGGTCGGCGGCGGTCCATCCACTCATGGCAGACACCCTAGCCGCGGTCGCGGAGGGACTACTTCTTGGCGACGTTGAACCCGGCGATGATCGCCTCGATATCGGACGCCTCCGCCTGGGCCTTGTCGGCGTAGCCGGTCACAGTGAACTGAACGAGGTAGCGCTGGTTGGCCGGCGGCGCGCCGGTGGCGATGACGATCCGGTTGTAGCTGTGCATCCGTTTGCCGTTGAGGTCGTAGCTGCCCTCGATCATCGACGAAGGGAAACCCTTCCAGTCGTCGAGGGAAGCGTTGAGCTTCTTGAAATTCTCCGACAGTTCGGCATCGGCGTTGCCGTGTTCGATGGCCTTCTTGGTGTCGAAGTCTCCGCCGCTGAGCTTGAACACGATCAGCATCGCAGTGGGGTAGGTGTCGCCCTTGGCGATGACGCGGGTACCCGGCGCGAACCTCGGATTGCTGTACTGCTCCCAGCCTTTCGGCTTCGGCATCGTCACGACCAGATCGGTCAGCTTGTCGGGGGCGAGGGGTTGCCCGACGACGCCCGCGCCCTCCAGGTACTGCGCGATCGGAACCGGTGGCTCGGTCGACGATCGGCTTGGTGCTCGTGGTGGTGGTGGTCAGCAGCGACGTGTAGTCAGGCGACTTGTCGCCGCAGCCTGCCGCGGCCACGACCAGCAACATGATGATCGCCGCTATGCGGTGACGGGTCACAGAATCTCGCGAACGGAGTCGAGTGGCCTTGCCAACCGGGTGCCTCTAGGTGTGACGACGAACGGCCGCTCGATCAGGATCGGATGGGTGGCCATGGCGTCGAGCAGTGCGTCGTCGTCGGCGTCGGCGAGGTTCAGCTCCGCGTAGAGCGGTTCACGCTTGCGAACCGCGGTACGCACCTCGATCCCGGCGTCGTTGATCAACCTGACCAGTTCGTCACGTGACGGCGGCGTCTTCAGGTACTGAATCACGTCAGGCTCGATGCCGTTGTCCCGCAACAGTTCCAACGCCTTGCGTGAGGTTGTGCAGCGGGGATTGTGATAGATGACCGAATCAGGCACTACGCAGACCCGTCGAAAAGTCCTGTCACCGAGCCATTCTCGAACACCGCGCGAATGGTGCTGGCCAGCAGTGGCGCGATGGACAAGACCGTGAGCTGCGGGAACTGCTTGTCCTCGCCGATCGGCAGGGTGTTGGTGACGATCACCTCGCGGGCGCCGCAGTCGGCGAGCCGCTGCGGGGCCGGATCGGACAGCACGCCGTGCGTCGCGGCGATGATGACGTCCTTCGCGCCGTCCTGGTGCAGCAGCTTCACCGCTCCGGCGATGGTGCCGCCGGTGTCGATCATGTCGTCGGTCAGGATGCAGGTCTTACCGCGAACGTCGCCGACGACGCGGTTGGACACCACCTGGTTGGGCACCAGCGGGTCGCGGGTTTTGTGGATGAAGGCCAGCGGTACGCCGCCGAGGGAGTCGGCCCATTTCTCGGCCACTCGCACGCGGCCGGAATCGGGTGACACCACGACCATGTCGTGGTCGGGGTAGTTCTCGGCGATGTAGCCGGTGAGCAGGTTCTGCGCGCGCATGTGGTCGACGGGTCCGTCGAAGAAGCCCTGAATCTGGTCGGTGTGCAGATCGACGGTCAGAATCCGGTTGGCGCCCGCGGTCTTGAGCAGGTCGGCCACCAGTCGTGCCGAGATCGGCTCGCGCCCGCGGTGCTTCTTGTCCTGACGCGCGTACGGGTAGAACGGCAGGATCGCGGTGATCCGCTTGGCGCTGCCGCGCTTGAGCGCATCGATCATGATCAGCTGTTCCATCAGCCAGTGGTTCAGCGGTGCCGGGTGGCTCTGCAGCACGAACGCGTCGCAACCGCGGACCGATTCGTCGAAGCGGACGAAGATCTCGCCGTTGGCGAAGTCGCGCGCGCTCTGCGCGGTGACCGGGACGTCGAGCTCCTTGGCGACCTGTTCAGCGAGTTCCGGGTGCGCGCGACCGGAGAACAGCATCAAGTTCTTGCGGTTGTCGGTCCACTCGGTGCCCACAGTGTGCCCTTGCTGGTAGGGGATCGATGTCGGCCTCATCGTACGTTTCACAGCTGGACGCGCGTGGCCGGGTTGCAAGATCGAGGAACGGAAACCGACCAGTTCACGTCGTCTCGACGTCCTCGGGGTTCGAGTCGTCGCCTGCCTTGTTGGCGCGCTGGGCCGCCTCGGCAGCAGCCGAACCCGGTCGCTTGTGCTCCACCCAGCCCTCGATATTGCGCTGCGGACCGGCCGACACCGCGAGCGCGCCCGGCGGCACGTCGTCGCGCACCACGGTGCCCGCTCCGGTGTAGGCGCCGTCGCCGATGGTGACCGGCGCGACGAACATGGTGTCGGAGCCGGTGCGCACGTGGGACCCGATCGTGGTGCGCCGTTTGGTTTCGCCGTCGTAGTTGACGAAGACGCTCGACGCGCCGATGTTGCTGTGCTCGCCGATGTCCGCATCGCCGACGTAGGTCAGGTGCGGAACCTTGGTGCCCGTGCCGATGACGGCGTTCTTCGTCTCGACGAAGGCGCCGAGCTTGCCGTCGGCACCGAGTTCGGTGCCGGGTCGCAGGAAGGTGAACGGGCCGACGACTGCGCCGTCGCCGATCGTCGACTGACCGCCGTGGGTGCGCACCACCGAGGCGGCGTCACCCACCGTGACATCGGCCAGAGTCGTGTCCGGTCCGATGATGCAGCGGCCGCCGACGGTGGTGCCGCCGAGCAGCTGGGTGCCGGGCTGGATGACGGTGTCGCGGCCGACGGTCACGTCGACGTCGATCCAGGTGGAGGAGGGGTCGACGATGGTCACGCCCGCCCGTTGATGGGCGGCGACGATCCGCCGGTTCAGCTCGGCGGCCAGCTCGGCCAGCTGCACCCTGTCGTTGATGCCTGCCACCAGCGCGGCGTCGTCGACGTGCTTGGCCCGCACGATCCGGCCGTCCTGCCTGATGATGGAGATGACGTCGGTGAGGTACAGCTCCTGCTGGGCGTTGTGCGGCCGCAGCCGGTCCAGTGCCGAGCGCAAAACCTCCATGTCGAACGCGTACACGCCTGCGTTGACCTCGCCGATGGCCTTCTGCGCGGTGGTCGCGTCGAACTCCTCGACGATGCCGATGACCTCGCGGTCCTGCGTGCGCAGGATCCTGCCGTACCCCGTCGGGTCGGGCACCGTCGTCGTCACCACCGTCGCGGCGGCGGTTTCGGAACTGTGGGCGGCGATCAGGTCGGCAAGGGTTTCGGCGTCCATCAGCGGAACGTCGCCAGACGTCACCACCACGGTGCCGGCGAAGTCGGCGGGCAGGGCGGTCAACCCGCAGGCGACGGCGTGCCCGGTGCCGCGTTGCTGCTCCTGGACGGCAATGTCGATCGTGCGGCCAAGCGCCTCGGCCAACTCGGTCACGGCAGGAGTGATGCGCTCGCGGTCATGGCCCAGCACCACCACCAGGTGCTGCGGGGCGACCTTGGTGACCGAGTGCAGGACGTGCGACAGCATGCTGCGGCCCCCCAGGGTGTGCAGCACCTTCGGGGTGTCCGACCGCATCCGGGTGCCTGCGCCTGCGGCCATCACCAGGACCGCGGATTGGCCGTGCTGAATCATTTGCTTGTCCCCATCGAGTCACCGCTCGTAGCTCCGAGCTGATAGTCGCTCGGCTAGCCTCGCTCCGTCGCCAGGACTCGAACCTGAACTATCTGAACCAAAATCAGAGGTGCTGCCGATTACACCACGACGGACTGATCAACTCGTGATGCTAGTCGAAGCAACTAGGCTGACAGGTGTGGCTGCACCGGACAAGGAACTGCGCGTACCCCGCGCCCGAATGACCGGTGCCGAGCGGCGTCACCAGCTCATCGACATCGCACGATCCTTGTTCGCTGAGCGAGGTTACGAGGGCACCTCGGTCGAGGAGATCGCGCAGCGCGCCAACGTCTCCAAACCCGTCGTCTATGAGCATTTCGGCGGCAAGGAGGGCCTCTATGCGGTGGTGGTGGACCGGGAGATGTCGGCTCTGCTCGACGGCATCACGTCGTCGTTGACGAGGACGACCAACAACCGGTCGCGGCTACGCATCGAGCGCGTCACGCTGGCCCTGCTGACCTACGTCGACGAACGCACCGACGGGTTCCGCATCCTCATCCGTGACTCGCCGGCCGCCATCACCTCGGGCACGTACTCGACGTTGCTGAATGACGCCGTCAACCAGGTGTCGTCGATCCTGGCCGGCGACTTCTCGCGCCGCGGCCTCGATCCCGACATGGCGCCGCTGTATGCCCAGGCGCTTGTCGGGTCGGTGTCCATGACGGCGCAGTGGTGGCTCGACGTGCGCGAGCCGAAGAAGGAAGTCGTCGCCGCGCATCTGGTCAACCTGTGCTGGAACGGGCTGATGCACCTCGAGGACGACCCACCGCTGCTCGACGAGTAGCGATTTCGGCGTGAAAACCTGCGCCCAGCGCTGGAAATCACGCCGAAATCACCAGTGCCTAGGATGGAATCATCATGACCGCATCGGGGACCGTTAGTGTCCAAACCCCGATCGCTGGGCTGGTTGAGCTGGCACTGGGCGATCCTTGTCTGCAGGACGTCATCAGCCGTGCTGCCGACAGACCCGCCGAACTCACGCTGATCGGCCCGGCGAGCGCACGGCTGTTCGCCGCCAGCGCGCTGGCCCAGGCGACACCGCTTCTTGTCGTCACCGCGACCGGCCGCGAGGCCGACGATCTGACCGCCGAGTTGCGCGGCGTCTTCGGCGACTCCGCAGCGTTGTTCCCGTCGTGGGAGACGTTGCCGCACGAACGGCTCTCGCCGGGCGTGGACACCGTCGGCGCGCGGCTGATGGTGCTGCGCCGGTTGGCGCACCCCGACGACGAGCGGCTCGGGCCGCCGCTGCGGGTCGTGGTCACCACGGTGCGCTCGCTGGTGCAACCGATGGCACCCGATGTGGCCGACATCGAACCCGTCACCCTCACACTCGGCGAGGAGGCCGACTTCGACGCCGTCATCGCACCGGCTGGTGGAGCTGGCCTACACCCGCGTCGACATGGTCGGAAAGCGGGGAGAGTTCGCGGTGCGCGGCGGGATCCTCGACGTGTTCCCGCCGACCGCCGAACACCCCGTCCGTATCGAGTTCTGGGGCGACGAGATCTCCGAGATGCGGATGTTCGCGGTCGCCGACCAGCGCTCGATCCCCGACATCGACGTCGAAACCCTCATCGCGGTGCCGTGCCGCGAGCTGCTGCTGACCGACGACGTCCGGCTGCGCGCCTTCGAGCTCGCGGCCGATCACCCGCGAACCGCTAACGACGTGCCCGGCAGCGTGCCCGACATGCTGGCCAAACTCGGCGAGGGCATTCCCGTCGACGGCATGGAGGCACTCCTTCCTCTGCTCCGGCCCGCCGAACTGTCCCAGCTCAGCGACCACCTGCCCGCGCACACGCCGCTGCTCATCTGCGATCCCGAGAAGATCCGCACCAGGGCCGCCGACCTCATCAAGACCGGCCGCGAGTTCCTCGAAGCGTCGTGGTCGACGGCAGCGGTGGGCGGAGACGCGCCCATCGACCTCGAGGAACTGGGCGCATCGGGTTATCTGGGTCTCGACGACGTGGCCGCGGCGGCCCGGTCGGGCGGGCACCCGTGGTGGACACTCAGCCAGCTGAGTGACGAAGCGGCGATCGAGCTGGATATCCGCCCGTCACCCTCGGCCCGCGGACAGCAGTCGAGTGTCGACGAGATTTTCGCGATGCTGCGCGCGCACGTCGCCACCGGCGGATCGGCGGCCGTCGTGACGCCGGGCACCGGCACCGCGCACCGCGTGTGCGAACAGCTCGCCGACGCCGACACGCCCGCCGCGATGCTGGAGCCGGGCGAAGTGCCCAAGCCGGGTGTCGTCGGCGTGCTCAAGGGACCGCTGCACGACGGCGTGGTGCTGGCCGGGGCCAACCTCGTCGTGATCACCGAAACCGACCTCACCGGCAACCGGGTCACCGCGCCGGAAGGCAAGCGGCTGGCCGCAAAACGCCGCAACGTCGTCGACCCGCTCGCGCTCACCGCGGGCGATCTGGTGGTGCACGATCAGCACGGCATCGGCCGGTTCGTCGAGATGGTGGAGCGCACGGTCGGCGGTGCGCGGCGCGAGTATCTGGTGCTGGAGTACGCGTCGAGCAAGCGCGGCGGCGGGTCGGACAAGCTGTTCGTGCCGATGGACTCGCTCGACCAGCTTTCGCGGTACGTCGGCGGCGAAGCCCCGACGCTGAGCCGACTGGGTGGCAGCGACTGGGCCAACACCAAAACCAAGGCACGGCGGGCCGTCCGCGCGATCGCCAGCGAACTGGTGTCGCTGTACGCCAAACGGCAGGCGTCGCCGGGGCACGCGTTCGGCCCGGACACCCCGTGGCAGGCCGAGATGGAGGACGCCTTCGGCTTCACCGAGACGGTCGATCAGCTCACCGCCATCACCGAGGTCAAGGGCGATATGGAGAAGCCGATCCCGATGGACCGGGTGATCTGCGGCGATGTCGGCTACGGCAAGACCGAGATCGCGGTGCGCGCGGCGTTCAAGGCGGTGCAGGACGGCAAGCAGGTGGCGGTGCTGGTGCCGACGACGCTGCTGGCCGACCAGCACCTGCAGACGTTCAGCGAGCGGATGGCCGGCTTCCCGGTCACCGTGAAGGGGCTGTCGCGGTTCACCAGTCCTACCGAGTCGCGGGCGGTGCTCGAGGGCATGAAGAACGGGTCGGTCGACATCGTGATCGGCACCCACCGGCTGATCCAGACCGGGGTGACCTGGAAGGACCTCGGCCTGGTCATCGTGGACGAGGAGCAGCGGTTCGGCGTCGAGCACAAGGAGCACATCAAGTCGATGCGCACCCACGTCGACGTGCTGACGATGAGCGCAACGCCGATTCCCCGCACCCTGGAGATGAGCCTTGCCGGGATCAGGGAGATGTCGACGATCCTCACCCCGCCCGAGGAGCGCTACCCCGTGCTGACCTACGTCGGTCAACACGACGACAAGCAGATCGCTGCGGCGCTGCGCCGCGAACTGCTGCGCGACGGACAGGCGTTCTACATCCACAACCGGGTGCGGTCGATCGACCAGACAGCCGCGCGGTTGCAGGCGCTGGTGCCCGAGGCACGCGTCGTCGTCGCGCACGGACAGATGCCCGAGGAGCAGCTGGAGCGCACGGTCGAGGGGTTCTGGAACCGCGAATACGACATCCTGGTCTGCACGACCATCGTCGAGACGGGCCTCGACATCTCCAACGCCAACACGTTGATCGTCGAACGGGCCGACACGTTCGGTCTGTCGCAGCTGCATCAGTTGCGCGGAAGGGTGGGTCGCAGCCGTGAGCGCGGATACGCGTACTTCATGTATCCGCCCGAGGTTCCGCTGACCGAGACGGCGTATGACCGGCTGGCCACCATCGCGCAGAACAACGAACTCGGCGCGGGCATGGCCGTCGCGATGAAGGACTTGGAGATTCGCGGCGCGGGCAACGTGCTCGGTGTCGAACAGTCCGGGCACGTCGCCGGCGTCGGATTCGACCTGTACGTGCGGCTGGTCGGCGAGGCCGTCGAGGCCTACCGCGCCGCCGCGGACGGCAAAACCGTTGCCGCCGTTGAGGAACCGAAGGACGTCCGCATCGATCTGCCTGTCGACGCGAACCTCCCGCCGGACTACATCGCCAGCGACCGGCTGCGGCTGGAGGGCTATCGCCGGCTGGCATCGGCCGCGGACCAGGACGCCGTCGGTGCGGTGGTGGACGAGCTCGTCGACCGGTACGGCCCACTACCCGAGCCGGCGCAACTGCTGGTGTCGGTGGCGCGGTTGCGGTTGTTGGCCCGCGAGTACGGCGTCACCGAGATCAGCGCACCGTCGGAGGCGACGCTGCGGGTGTCGCCACTGACGTTGTTGGACTCCGCGCAAATGCGGCTGAAGCGGATGTATCCGAGCGCGAACTACCGTGCCACGACGTCGACGGTGCAAGTGCCGATTCCGCGGTCGGGCAGCGGGGTCGGCGCACCCCGGATACGCGACCTCGAGCTGATCCGGATGGTGGCCGGTTTGGTATTGGCCCTGAATGGAAAACCGCAGGACGATGTTGATATAACCGACGTCGGAGGTACAGCGGTGACGGACGACAAGCGACAAGCGAGATGACTGTCGTTCTGGTCGATCCGCGCCGCCCCTCTTTGATTCCGGTCGAGGCTGTCGAACTGCTTGCAGGCGACGTCCAGTACACCGAGGAGATGCCGGTCAAGGTGCCGTGGTCGCTGCCGTCGGCGCGCCCGGCATACGAGGGTGACGACGCACCGGTGCTGCTGTCCTCGGATCCCGACCATCCCGCGGTGCAGACTCGACTGGCCGCAGGCGACAAGCTGATCGCCGCTCCCGACCCGCAGGGCGGTGAGCGGCTGATCGACGCCGTCGCGATGATGGACAAACTCCGCACGGCGGGTCCGTGGGAGAGCGAGCAGACGCACGACTCGCTGCGCCGTTTCCTGCTGGAGGAGACCTACGAGCTGTTCGATGCGGTGCGCAGCGGCAACGCCGACGAACTTCGCGAGGAGCTTGGCGACGTTCTGCTGCAGGTGTTGTTTCAGGCCCGCATCGCCGAGGACGCTCCGCAGCACCCGTTCTCCATCGACGACGTCGCCGACTCGCTGCTTCGCAAGCTGGCCAACCGCGTTCCCGCGGTGCTCGCGGGCGAGCCGATATCGCTGGCCGACCAACTCGCGCAGTGGGAAGAGCGCAAGGCGATGGAGAAGCGGGCGAAGTCGCTCGATTCGGCCTTGGACGGTGTGCCGACGGGTCAGCCCGCATTGGCGTTGGCGCAGAAGGTGATTGACCGGGTGACGCAGTCCGGTCTGCCCGCCGAACTGATCCCGACGGCGATGACGAGCGTCTCGGTGGCTCCCTCCGGTGATGCCGAGAACGATTTGCGGACAGTCGTTCTGGAGTTCATGGACACCGTGCGCACGGTGGAGCGGGCGATCGCCGCCGCCCGTCGCGGCGAGGACGTTCCCGAAGAGCTCGACATCGCCTCGCTCGGGGTCATCTCAGAGGATGAGTGGCGGGCGTTCTGGCCGTCAGCGCAGCCTGTCGCCGACACCGAGCCCGCGCCGGACCGCATTCCGGAGCCGTCGCCCGTCGAGGTGCCGGAACCGGGGCCGGTCGACGTGCCCGAACCCGGACCTGTCGAGGTCCCCGAGCCGACGCCTGAAGACCTCGGCACCAACGGCGTCGAACCCGTCGAACCCGCAGACGAGGTCGGGGTCGTCGAGCCCAAATAGCGCGCAGCGCAGGGTCAGTCGAC
Organism: uncultured Actinomycetota bacterium; assembly: GCA_963758825.1. GTDB lineage: Bacteria > Actinomycetota > Actinomycetes > Mycobacteriales > Mycobacteriaceae > Mycobacterium. Next base: position 246,542 of record CAVWWV010000007.1, read on the forward strand.
GAGCTGATCGCCCAGGAACCGGTCGGACCCGGTAATCCCCGGCAGCACGAAGAAGAAGCCGCCACCGACCGGCATGGTGTACTCCTCGAGCGGCTCGCCCTTCAGCCGGTTCTGCACAGCGAGGAACCCCTTCTTCAGGCTTCGCTGGTAGGCGATGAACGCCAGCCCCTGGTCCAGCCGGCCCGCGCCGTCGAAACCACGCGAATAGTTGAAACCCCTTCGCAGGATTCGGTTTTGCTCGGTCTGCGTGGTGCGGGGGTTGGCGAGCCTGATGTGGGCGTCCAACGGGATTCGCTTGCCGTCGGGGTCTTCGGCGTAGTCCGGGTCGGCGAATTCGTCGGTCATGCCGAGCGGTGCGCCGCTGACCTTCTTACGCCCGATGAGCTTCTCCTGCTCCGCGAGTCGGGTGCGATCCCAGAACTCGACGAACATCCGAATGATGCGGACGGCCTGATACGAGCCGCCGACCGCCCACTCCGGCTCGCCGTCGTCGGGTTGCACCCAGACATGCTGATCCATCAACGCATCGTCGTCGACGTCGAGGTTGGCCGTTCCGTCCTTGAAGCCCAACAGGTTCCGCGGAGTTGCGGCCTCCGACGTCTGGCCCGCACCGATGCCTCGGGCATACCCGTCGATCATCCACCGCAGGGTCAGTTCTCTTCGGGTGCGGCGCATCAACTGTCGGAGCGCGAACTGCACGGTGTCGGTGTGCCCAGCCTCGAGGATGATCGAAATGTCGCCGTGAGACAGCTTCGGGTCCAGCCTGTCGTTGGCCAGGAACGGCATGGTGTCCAGTTCCTTGGGCTTGCGATCGGCCAGACCGAACCGGTCGTCGAAGAGCGACGCCCCGACGCCCGACGAGCACGGACAGGTTGTCGGCGGGCGGCTTCTCGCCGAGGATTCCCGAGTCGACGGGCGGATAGGCCGGATCGCGGGTTTCGGGCGGCTTGCCCGCCATCAGCCCGCGGATCTCGTCGGTGAGGTCCTGCAGCGTCGTCTTCAGTCCTGCGCGGTCCCGCACGTGCAGGTTGAACGACGCGACCAAACCCTGTTCGGGGATCGGCAGCGTGGTGATGCCGGCCTGGTGCGCACCCTCGAATGGGATGAATGCGGCTTGCGGGACCGGCGGCGTGGCCGGCTCGGGCGACGAACAGCCGGCCAGCGCCGCGCCCGCGCCTACCGCGACACCGGTGCCCAGCGCCCCGGTGACGAAGCCGCGGCGCGAGATCCCTCGTCGTTGCGTCGGGTCGGTCAACTGAGCTTCAGTGCCCCCGCGATTTGCGACAGGTTCTCCGAAAGCCCGGCCAGCTGGGCCTTCAGTGCGTCGGCGACTTGTGGCGTCACGGTGACCGCCGGGCAGCGCGGCGACGGGAACTCGCTGTTCTCCGGGCAGAAGTTGACCCAGCCGTCGCCCTGACGCAGCGGCCGCATGGTGTCGAACAACTGGGAGAAGCCTGCGGAGATCTTGCCGAGCAGCTCAGCGTCGGCGTCCTTCAGCGGTCCGCTCAGCTTGTCGACGGCGACCTGCGAACCCTGCAGATTGGCGTCGAAGTCCCACAGGTCGGTCTTGGAGTAGCGATCCTCCTCGCCGGTCAGCTTGCCTTGGGACACCTCTTCGATGAGCTCGGCCGCGCCGTTGGCCACATTGATCGGCTTGACCTCGACGCTCGGCAGCTGGTTGTGCAGGTTGGCGATATCGGCGTCGAGCTGATCGGCGAACGGCGCGCCACCTTCGGTGGTGTTCTTCTCGAACAGGAGGTACTCGAGCCGATGCCAGCCGGTGAAGGCCGGGTCGTCGACATTGGCGAAGTCGTCGACGCGCGAGTCGGTCTTGGCGTCGGTGTCTTCGACGAGTTCGGCGATGGGCTCGATGCGCTCCCACGGCTGACGCGAAGGCGCGAAAGCATCCTGGGCGGCCTTGAGATTTCCCGCGCGCACGGCGTCGGTGAACACCTTGACGACCTTGACCAGCTCGGCCGACTGGGCCACGGCGTAGCCCTTGTAGTCGTCGGCCGCCTTCTGAAGCTCGGGGCTGGGCGCGGCGGCCGCCGACGTCGATGTCTCGCTGGCCGAACTCGAGGCGCTGCTCTCGTCGGTGCTGCCCGAATCGCTGCTGGAGCATCCGGCAAGGACCAAGGCCGCGGTCGTCACCGACACGGGCCAGGCGAGATGCAGTTTCATTGAGCCTCCTCGTAGTTGACGCGGGGAACATTACAACGTTTTGCCCTGCCGAGGGTAGGCACACCTAAATATCGTTTGCCTGCCCTAAGAACGGGCGGGCCGCAGCGCGGTTTCGCCGGGCACTCAGCGAGCCGTGGGACGATGGAGGTGCAAGAAATAAGGGGTTTGAGGGAGTCCGGTGTTGCCAGTGCTTTGGCTGCGGGCTGTCGCCGTGATCGGTGCGACAGCGCTGCTGATGGCTTCCAGCTGCTCATGGCAGCTCGGCACCCCGATTCCCGAGGGCGTGCCGCCGCCGGCGGGCGATCCGGTGCCGCAGGTCGACACCCATATCAAGGGCAGGCCCGCAGACCAGCTGCACGACTGGGCGGCGGAACGCGCGCCGACGCTCGGCATCCCGAAAACAGCGCTGGAGGCCTACGCGTACGCGGCCAGGGTGGCCGAGGTGGAGAACCCCGACTGCCACATCAGCTGGCCGACGCTGGCCGGAATCGGGATGGTGGAGAGCCACCACGGCACCTACCGTGGCGCGAACATCGCGCCGAACGGCGATGTCACGCCGCCTATCAGGGGGGTGCGACTGGACGGCACGATGGGCAACCTCGAGATCATCGACAGCGACGGAGGCAAGCTCGACGGCGACGGAGGTCTCGACCGCGCGATGGGGCCGATGCAGTTCATCCCGGAGACATGGCGGCTCTACGGGGTCGACGCCAACAACGACGGCAAGGTCAGCCCCGACAACTTCGACGACGCCGCGCTGTCGGCCGCGGGTTATCTGTGCTGGCGGGGCAAGGATCTCTCGACACCGCGGGGCTGGATGAATGCGCTGCGCGCCTACAACCTTTCCGAGCAGTACGCCCGAACCGTGCGGGATTGGGCGACCGCCTACGCCGACGGCCACCCACTTTAAGTCGCACCGTCCCGGCGGGCACGTTCTAGGCTTAGGCCCGCAGCCCAACCCGACCGATCAAGGAGAACGCCAGTGCCCATCATCGAGCAGGTCGGAGCTCGCGAAATCCTCGACTCCCGCGGCAACCCGACGGTCGAGGTCGAGTTGGCCCTGACCGACGGCACATTCGCCAGGGCGGCGGTGCCGTCCGGCGCTTCCACCGGCGAGCACGAGGCGGTCGAACTTCGCGACGGCGGCTCACGCTACGGCGGCAAGGGTGTGCACAAGGCCGTCGAGGCGGTGCTGGACGAGATCGCACCCGCGGTCATCGGCTTGAGCGCTGACGATCAGCGGCTGATCGACCAGGCCCTGCTCGACCTCGACGGCACCCCGGACAAGTCCCGGCTCGGCGCCAACGCGATCCTCGGCGTATCGCTCGCGGTGGCCAAGGCCGCCGCCGAGTCGGCCGGGCTGCCGCTGTTCCGTTACGTCGGCGGCCCCAACGCCCACATCCTGCCGGTGCCGATGATGAACATCCTCAACGGCGGCGCGCACGCCGACACCGGCGTCGACGTCCAGGAGTTCATGGTCGCCCCGATCGGTGCGCCGAACTTCAAGGAGTCGCTGCGGTGGGGCGCCGAGGTGTACCACTCGCTGAAGGCGGTGCTGAAGAAGCAGGGGCTGGCGACCGGGCTCGGCGACGAAGGCGGGTTCGCACCAGACGTTGCAGGCACCAAGGCCGCGCTCGATCTGATCCTGTCGGCGATCGACGCGACGGGCTTCAAGGCAGGCACCGACGTGGCGCTGGCACTGGATGTCGCGGCCACCGAATTCTTCACCGACGGAACGGGTTACAGCTTCGAGAAGGAGACCCGCAGCGCCGACCAGATGACGGAGTTCTATGCCGGGCTGATCGACGCCTATCCACTGGTCTCGATCGAGGACCCGCTTTCCGAGGACGACTGGGACGGCTGGGTCAACCTGACGAATGCGATCGGCGATCGCGTCCAGATCGTCGGCGACGACCTCTTCGTCACCAACCCCGAGCGGCTCGAGGAGGGTATCGAGCGCGGTGCGGCGAACGCACTGCTGGTGAAGGTGAACCAGATCGGCACTCTGACAGAGACTCTCGATGCGGTGTCGCTGGCGCACAACAGCGGATATCGCACGATGATGAGCCACCGCAGCGGCGAGACCGAGGACACCACGATCGCCGACCTGGCGGTCGCGGTCGGCAGCGGTCAGATCAAGACCGGCGCGCCCGCCCGCAGCGAGCGCGTCGCGAAATACAATCAGCTGCTGCGTATCGAGGAGACGCTGGGGGATGCCGCGCGCTACGCCGGTGACCTCGCGTTCCCCAGGTTTGCCCCGGAGGCCAAATAGCCCGTGCCCGAAGCGAAGAGGCCCGACCCGAAGCGGCGGTCCCCGGCATCCCGACCGGCCAAGTCAGCCAAGTCGGGCAAGCCGGGCGACGCCGGCAAGGGCCGACCGCGAACGGGCTCGCCGGTGCGGCGGGAGCCGCGCAAGACCGAAACACGGGCCAAGCCGCAGCCCGATGACGAGTCGAGCGCGGACTCGATTCGCCAGTCGATCGCCGAGACGGCCGAACAGCAGTCCGAGCAGCGGCTGGGTTCCACCGCGCGGCGGGCAGCCATTCTCGCCGCCGTGGTCTGCGTGCTCACGTTGACGATCGCGGGCCCGGTGCGGACGTATTTCGGCCAGCGCACCGAGATGAAGCAGCTGGCGGCGAGTGAGGAACGGCTACGCACCGAGATCGCCCAGCTCGAGGAGCAGAAGGCGAAACTCGCTGACCCCGTTTACATTGCGGCGCAGGCCCGCGAGCGACTCGGCTTCGTCAAGCCGGGCGATATCCCGTTCCAGGTACAGTTGCCCCCCGGCGCCGTGCTGCCCGGTGAGCCGGCTCAGGAAGTCGCGGCCGCGCGGGCAGGCCAGCCGTGGTACACCTCGCTGTGGCACACCATCGCCGACGACCCGCACAATGTCCCGACCACGGTGCCGTCCGTTCCGCCCGCGCCGCCTCCCGGTGGTTGACCGGTCGGATCTCGACGCCGTCGCTCGGCAGTTGGGGCGCGAGCCCCGCGGCGTCCTCGAGATCGCCTATCGATGCCCGAACGGAGAGCCCGGGGTCGTCAAGACAGTTCCGAGACTGCCTGACGGAACACCGTTTCCGACGCTGTACTACCTGACGCACCCGGTGTTGACGGCTGCGGCGAGCCGGCTCGAGTCATCGGGTTTGATGCGGGATATGACCGATCGTCTGCATGACGAACCGGAGTTGGCCGCCGCGTACCGCCTGGCGCACGAGTCGTATCTGGCGGAACGCGATGCGATCGAGTCGCTCGGTACCACGTTCTCCGGTGGCGGCATGCCCGAGCGGGTGAAGTGTCTGCATGTGCTGATCGCGCACTCGCTGGCCAAGGGTCCCGGCGTGAATCCGCTTGGGGACGAGGCGTTGGCGCTGCTGGCTGCCGAGCCGGGCATGGTGGGGATCCTGGATGGGAAGGCGTGGACGTGAGCACAGTCGGTGCAATCGACTGCGGGACGAATTCGATCAGATTGCTGATCGCCGACGCGGTCGACGGGCGGTTGCGCGACGTTCACCGCGAGATGCGCATCGTGAGACTGGGTCAGGGTGTTGATGCCACCGGACAATTTGCGACAGAGGCGATCGAGCGGACGAAGCACGCGCTGATCGACTACGCCGAACTGCTGCGCCGCCACGACGTCTCGAAGGTTCGCATGGTGGCGACGTCGGCGACCCGCGACGCCGCCAACCGTGACGACTTCTTCTCCATGACATCCGACGTGCTTGGCGCCGTCGTGCCGGGCGCCGTCGCGGAGGTGATCTCCGGCGACGAGGAGGCCAGGCTGTCGTTTCACGGAGCCGTCTACGAATTAGACACCGCCGCAGCGCCTTTCGTCGTCGTAGACCTCGGCGGCGGATCCACCGAGGTGGTGGTGGGGGAGCGCGAGATGGCGGTCGGCTATTCGGCCGACATCGGCTGCGTCCGGCTGACGGAGCGATGCCTGCACAGCGACCCGCCGACCGCCGTTGAGGTGGCGGCCGCGCGGGAAGTGGTGAGGGAACGTCTCGGGGAGGCGCTTCGGGTGGTGCCCGTCGAGCGGGCTCGTACATGGGTCGGCGTCGCGGGAACCATGACGACGCTTGCCGCGCTCGCGCAGCGCATGACGACCTATGACCCCGCGGCGATCCACTTGTCCCGCGTCACGTTCGGCGAACTGCTACCTGTGTGCGAAGACATCATCGCCATGAGTCATCAACAACGCGCGGCTCTGGGGCCGATGCACGAGGGGCGGGTCGACGTGATCGGCGGCGGAGCCATCATCACCGAGGAGCTCGCGTACGCACTGGGCAGCCGGGCGGGCATCGACGAGCTGGTGGTCAGCGAGCACGACATCCTCGACGGCATCGCGCTGTCGATCGCCTGAGTCTGGGACCCAGGTCGCGGGTACCTAGGCCCGGACCTTCTCCCGGCGCTTCGGGCGTTTGGTCGGGTCGTGCTGGCCCGCGAGTGTCAGGGCGAGAAGGACCATGACGACGCCCAGGCCGAAGTGCAGCCAATTGTCGGCGTTGTTCAACGTCAAGATGTTCAAAGCGCTGCCCGCATCCATGACCAGCCCGTAGACCCACAGCGCGAGGTAGCCGATGCCGCCTGCCAGCAGGTAGGCCCGTGACGCGGCGTACGTGCGGGCGAATATGAAGCCGATGACGCCGAATGCCACGTGAACGATGTTGTGCAGGCCGGAGACCGCGAACACGCCGAAAAGCTTTGCGCCTGAATGATGACCTGCCCACTGCAGCTGATCGAGATGCGTGGTGATCCCTGGGATGAACCCGAGGACCCCGATCACCAGGAATACGGCGGCGACCAGTACGGCGGCACCTTGCACGGCCATGATCTTCGGACGCGGTGACATGTCTTCGCCTCCCTTCGCCCCGGTAATTGACGGGACGGCAGGAAAGAGTTGTACCCCCGCGCTGGGCGGATTAATCGCTGCGGTCAGCGTCTGACGTTGCAGTTGGGCGGGTTGCCGCAGTGATGACCGCCGTCGCACGCGTTGCAATGACAATTGCAGCCGCCGGCCTTGGTTTCTGACACTCGCATGCTGTTCAACTCCTTAGCCGCTCTGACCGCCCTGTTCGGGTGGGAGCAGAGTTCGTATCAACATATGCCGATTTTCACAATAGTCCTGCCAGCCTGGAAATAACGGAAGACGAGCGGGCTTGATCTTGATCGACTCTGCGGTCAGGGCGCGTTGAGGCGGTTCCCAGGGCCTGTGCGCAGAGTCGACGTGGGCGTCGGCAAGCAGCGGTTCGCGCAGTGCGCGAGACGATGTCGCCAACCCGGCGCACACTGTGTCCCGTTTCCCATGGCTGCCCAAGGAAAGGGTCGTTAAATGGGGTCATGCCGTCTCCCGCCACCACACCAGCCGACGTACTCGTGATCTTTGGAATCACCGGGGATCTGGCCAGAAAGATGACCTTCCGGTCGCTGTACCGACTGGAGCGCCGCGGCTTGCTCGACTGCCCGATCGTCGGGGTTGCCCTCGACGACTGGTCGGAAGCGGCCCTGATAGACCACGCCAAAAGTTCGATCGAGACTGCCGGCGAAACGATCGACGACGACGTGTTCGCCCGTTTCGCGCAGCGACTGTCGATGGTGTCGGGCGACTTCGCCGACGCGAAAACCTACGAGCGGGTGGCCCGCGCGATCGACGGCAAGCACACGCCGGTGTTCTATCTGGAGATACCGCCGTCGTTGTTCGGCCGCGTCGTCGAGGGTCTTTCGCATGCCAACCTGACCTCGCACGCCAGGGTGGTGGTGGAGAAGCCGTTCGGCCACGATCTCGAGTCGGCGCGGGCGCTCAACGCACAGCTGCGCAGTGTCCTCGAGGAGTGGCAGATCTACCGCATCGACCACTTTCTCGGCAAGGAACCGGCGATGGACATCATGTTCCTGCGGTTCGCCAATTCGATCTTCGAGCCGCTGTGGAACCGCGACCGGATTCAGTGCGTCCAGATCACAATGGCCGAGAATTCGGGGTCGAGGACAGGGGCAGTTTCTACGATCCCGTCGGCGCACTGCGCGATGTGGTGCAGAACCATCTGCTGCAGCTGATCGGGCTGTTCGCCGCCGAGCCCCCGAGCACGGCCGACGCCGACGGGTTGCGCGACAAGCGTGCGGAGGTGTTCCGCGCGATGCCGCCTGCCGATCCTGCGCATTACGTGCGCGGGCAGTACGACGGATACCGCTCCATCAAAGGGGTGCAGTCGAACTCGCAGACCGAGACGTTCGCCGCGCTGCGGCTGGAGATCGACAATTGGCGCTGGGCCGGCGTGCCGTTCTTCCTCCGCGCCGGTAAGGCGCTGCCCGTGCGGGACACCGAGATTCGGGTGATCTTCAAGCGTCCGCCCAAGCTGGCGATCACCGAGGAGACCCACGATCCGGACGAACTCGTGCTTCGCATCGATCCGAATCCCGGCACCAACCTGATCATCCAGGCCAAGGAACCGGGGAAGAACAGCACCCGCTATGTCGACCTGGACATGATCTTCGCCGAGGAACTCGGAGAGGCGCCCGAACCGTATGAGCGTCTGCTCAGCGACGCGATGATGGGGGATTCCACCCAGTTCGCCCGCGAAGACGGGGTGGAGGAGACGTGGCGCATCGTGCAACCGTTGCTGGACTCGCCGCCCGAGGTGCAGCCGTACAAGAAAGGGTCGTGGGGTCCCGAGGCCGCCGCCAAACTCGTTGCCGGGCATCCGAATTGGCGGACTCCGTGGCTGAAGGGCTGTCCCTGACCGACTGTCGCCGTAGGTCAGCTTCGCAGGATCGGCTTCAGCGTCTCGAGTACCGCGGGGTCTTCGATCGTCGAAGGGACCGGCTCGTCGCGGCCGTCGGCGATGCCGCGCATCGTCTTGCGCAGAATCTTGCCCGACCGGGTCTTCGGCAATGCGGGCACGACGTCGACAGCCTTGAAAGACGCAACAGCACCGATGTTCTCCCGGACGGCGGCGATCAGCTCTTTCGCAAGGCCTTCCTCGGATGCGCCCGCCTTGAGCACGACAAGGCCGCGCGGCACCTGCCCCTTGAGCTCGTCGGCGACCCCGATCACCGCGCACTCCGCGACAGCAGGATGGGCGGCGAGCACCGCCTCGATGGAACCGGTCGACATCCGGTGTCCCGCAACGTTGATGACGTCGTCGGTGCGCCCCATCACGTACAGGTAGCCGTCCTCGTCGAAGTAGCCGCCGTCGCCCGTCAGGTAGTAGCCGGGGAACGCTTTCAGATACGACGCGACGTAGCGGTCGTCGTCACCCCACAGCGTTGGCAGCGTCCCCGGCGGCAGCGGCAGCTTCACGCAGATCGCGCCCTCCTCGTTCGGGTTCGCTTGCGATCCGTCGGGGCGCAGAATGGCCACGTCGTACCCCGGCATCGGCACGGTGGGCGAGCCCGGCTTGACGTCGAGCGCTTCGACGCCCATCGGGTTGGCGGCCACCGACCAGCCGGTCTCGGTCTGCCACCAGTGGTCGACGACGGGAATGCCCAGCCGCTCCGACGCCCAGTGGTAGGTGCCTGGATCGAGCCGCTCACCCGCCTGGAACAGATACTTCAGCGCCGAGAGGTCGTACTTGCCGAGATGTGTTCCGTCCGGGTCTTCCTTCTTGATCGCGCGGATCGCGGTCGGGGCCGTGAACAACGCCTTCACCCCGTGCTCGGCGGCCACTCGCCAAAAAGCGCCCGCGTCCGGTGTCCCGACCGGCTTGCCCTCGTAGAGCACGCTCGTCGCGCCGAGCATCAGCGGCCCGTAGACGATGTAGGAGTGGCCCACCACCCAGCCGACGTCTGAGGCCGCCCAGTACACATCGCCCGGTTCGGTGTCGTAGATGTGCCGCATGCTCCACATCAGCGCGACGGCATGCCCGCCGTTGTCGCGCACAATGCCCTTCGGCTTCCCCGTCGTGCCCGAGGTGTAGAGCACATACAGCGGGTCGGTGGCCGCGACGGGCACCGGATCGACCGGCTCAGCGTCGGCCATCACGTCGTTCCAGTCGTGGTCGCGGCCGGCCAGCGGTTCGCAGGGGCGCTGGTCTCGCTGCACGATGACGCAGGCCTGCGGGGCGTACTTCGCGATGTCGAGGGCGGCGTCGATCATCGGTTTGTAGTCGACGGTGCGCGTCGGTTCCACACCGCAGGACGCCGTGACGATGGCGGCGGGACTGGCGTCGTCGATGCGGGCGGCCAGCTCACTGGCGGCGAAGCCGCCGAACACCACGGAGTGCACCGCGCCGAGCCGCGCACACGCCAGCATCGCGATCACGGCCTCGGGGATCATCGGCATGTAGATGACGACGCGGTCACCCTTGTCGACACCGAGGCCGCGCAGCGCGCCGGCGAACCGTGCAGTCTGGTCGAGCAGTTCGCGGTAGGTGTAGGTGCGCTGCGAGCCCGTCACCGGCGAGTCGTAGATGAGCGCGGGCTGGTCGCCTCGACCGCCTTCGACATGGCGGTCAAGCGCGTTGGCACAGGTGTTCAGCTCGCCGTCGGGGAACCAGCGGTAGAACGGCGGGTTCGAGTCGTCGAGGATCTGCTTCGGTTCCCGCGTCCAGGTCACCGCCTTGGCGGCGTCGGCCCAGAAGGCCGCGGGATCAGAGATGCTGGCTGCGAACATTTCGCGGTAGCCGGGCATACCCGCACCGTAGCGCGCGAGCTCTTCTCTATAGTCCGATTCATGGCCTCTGACCCACCGCTGATCTCCGGGGTGCGCCGGTCCTTCGTGGAAGCAAACGGGGTGCGCTTCCACGTGACCGAGGCCGGGTCCGCCCGACGGCCGCCCCGTTCTCGCCCTGCACGGCTGGCCGCAACATCACTGGGAGTACCGCGACCTGCTCGCCGACCCGCCGCCCGGGCTGCGGATCGTCGCGCCGGACCTGCCCGGCTACGGCTGGTCCGGCCCCGCCCCGCACAAATGGGCGAAGGAAGACGTGGCGACCGACGTGCTGGCGCTGCTCGATGCGCTGGGCCTCGACCGCGTGCTGCTCGTCGCCCACGACTGGGGCGCCGCGGCCGGCTATCTGATGGTGCTGCGGGAGCCCGAGCGATTCGAGGGCTACCTCGTGTGCAATATGGCGCACCCGTGGTTGTCGGCCCGCACCGTGCTGCCGCACCTGTGGCGTTTCTGCTACCAGTTGCCACTTGCCTCATTCGGGATCGCCGTCCAGCGGCGCACCCCGTACGTCGAGAAGGTGGTGCTGCGGATCGGATCCAGGATGGATCGAGAGGCCAAGCGGGTCTTCGCCGACCGGTTCCGCGATCCGGTGTGCGCCAAGGCGGGCCGCGACACCTACCGCACCTTCCTGACTCGGGAGATCCCGCACGCCGCAAGGAATCCCGAGACCCGCCGGATCACCATTCCGGTCCGCGTCCTGTACGGCAAAGGCGACTTCGCGGTGGCGCCGTCGTTCGTCGCCGCCGAAACCGCCAAGGCCGACGACTACACGGTGGAGACGGTCGACACGTCGCACTTCGTCGTCGACGAGCGTCCAGACTTGGTGCGCAAGAAGCTGATCGCGCTCGCCGAGGAGACGGCTGGTTAGCCGCGAGCAGACGCAAATGGTCCAAATTGTCGGCGTGTCGGGTACTTTTGCGTCTGCTCGCGGGAAGATCAGGTGGGGAGCGGTAAGTCCGTTGCGGGTGCTGCCTACGAGCAGAAGTCGCACGAATCCTGTCGAACGGAAGGCGGATTGTCTCCGTCCCACACGCCGCTCGGTAGCTCGCCCTTGTACGGAACGTTGCCGGCCTCGTGCTCTACGAAGTACCACGTGTGGCAGACATTCATGTCCCATTGGTACGCAACCCCTGGTCCCGACGACATGTCGTAGCGGGAGTACACCATGGAATTGCCTGGGCACCACGTATGCGGCGGTAGGGGTCCGGCCAGGGCAGGAGCTGCCAACCCCAGACCACAGCTGGCCAACACTGCGGATGCCAGTGCTGCAATTCGTCGGTTCATGTCTGATTCCTTTGTTGGTTGGTAACTACAGCGTGCGCCTGACCCCGCCGCTACCGATCCCAACATCGTGAGCTGTGTTCGTGCCCGAAAGTCACTCCTGAAAGCGGTAGCCCATGCCTGCCTCGGTCAGTAGATGCACGGGGCGCGACGGGTCGTTCTCGAGCTTGCGCCGCAACTGCGCGAGGTACACGCGCAGATAATGGGTCTCCTTCGCATACGCCGGACCCCACACCTCCTTGAGGAGTTCCTCGCGACCGACGAGCTTGCCCCTGTTGCGGACCAGCATCTCCAGCATGCCCCACTCGGTGGGCGTGAGGTGAACCTCGGTGCCGTTCTTGGTGACCTTCTTCGCCGCCAGATCCACAGTGAACGAGGCGGTTTCGACGACCGGCTCGTCGGTGTCCGCGGCGGCGGCTCCTCGTCGGATCGCCGCGCGCAACCTGGCGAGGAACTCGTCCATGCCGAAGGGCTTGGTGACGTAGTCGTCGGCGCCGGCATCGAGCGCCTCGACCTTGTCGGCAGAGTCGGTGCGAGCCGACAGCACGATGATCGGCGCCGTCAGCCAGCCCCGCAGACCCGCCGATCACCTCGATGCCCGACATGTCGGGCAGCCCGAGGTCGAGGATCACGACGTCGGGATGCTGGTCTGCGGCGGCGCGTAGCGCACCGCCTCCGGTCGACGGCGGTGACCACCTCGTAGCCGCGCACCGACAGGTTGATCCGCAACGCCCGCAGGATCTGCGGCTCGTCGTCGACGACCAGAACCTGGGTCTTCGCTGGAGTCATGCCGACGTCCTTCGGTGGCGCAGCAAGTTCGATCTCGACGGTCAGTCCGCCGCCGGGAGTGTCGGTGGCCGAGATCGTGCCGCCCATCGCGTCGACGAAACCCTTGGCGACAGAGAGGCCGAGGCCGATGCCGATGCTGTTGTCCTGGTCGCCGAGCCGCTGGAACGGTGCGAACAACTGCTCCTCGGTGCCGCGCGGTATGCCCGGGCCTTCGTCGATAACGGCGATCAGCACCCGGTCGCCGACCTGGCCCGCCGTGACCCGCACCGGGCTGTCGGGCGCGTATCGCAGCGCGTTGTCGATGAGGTTGGCCAGCACCCGCTCGAGTAGGCCGCTGTCGGCCATCACCACAGCGTCGTCGACCTCGACCTTCACCCGGTCGATGCCCGGCGCTCGAAACCAGTCGCGCCTTGCTGATTCCGAGCAGCGCACGCTGCACCGTCTCCTCGAGGTAGACCGGCCGCAGCTCGGGGCGGACGACTCCGGCCGCCAGCCGCGACGAGTCGAGCAGGTTGCCGACCAGTGCGGTGAGCTGGTCGATCGACTCCTCGATGGTGGCGAGCAGTTCGGCGGTGTCCTCGGCGGAGAAGTCGACGTCGTCACTGCGCAGGCTCGACACCGCGGCCTTGGCGGCCGCCAGCGGAGTGCGCAGATCGTGGCTGACGGCCGACAGCAGTGAACGGCGCAGTTCGTCGGCTTGGGCGATGGCTTCGGCCTTGCCGGCCTCTTCGGTCAGCTCGCGCTGCTTGACCAACCCGGCAGCCTGCTTGGCGACCGCAGTCAGCACGCGACGGTCGCGTGCGGCGAGTTGCGCGCCTGCCATCAGCATCCAGAACTCGTCGTCGCCGACCTCGATGGCGGTGTCGGCGGAATCGACGTCGACGCACGGGTCTGTGCCCGACGCAGGCGACGATCTCGCCTTTCGATCGCCGTCCGTTACGCAGCATGGCTACCGCGCGTTGGGAATAGGTCTCGCGGACCCGCTCCAACAGCGTGCTCGAGGTCGGCTCCGCGCAGCACCGAACCGGCGAACAGCGCGAGAAGTTCGGCCTCCTGCGACGCCATGCGCGCCTCTCGGGCCCGCTTGGCCGGCCCGTCCACGAGCGCGGCGACCGCGACGGCGACGAGCAGCAGCACCACGATGGTGACGGCGCTGTCAGGCTCGGCGATGGTGAAGGTGTACCGGGGTTCGACCAGGAAATAGTTCAGCAGCAGCCCGGACAGCACCGCCGACAGCGCCGCGGGGGCGACACCGCCGAGCAGCGCGACGACCAGCACGCCGATGAAGAACAGCGCGCTCTCGCCGCCGATGCCGAGGAACGGGTCGAGCAGATAGACGATGCAGCGCGCAGATGGCGGACGGAACCACAAGCGCGGCAAGCCAGGACGCCAGGTGACGCTGCGCGGGGTGAAACCGCGACCACACGAGGCCGCGTCTTGGCCTCCCCGTGGGTGACCATGTGCACGTCGATCTTGCCCGACTGCTGCACGACCGCCGCGCCGATGCCCTCGTCGAAAATGCGCGCCCACCGCGACCGCCGAGAGGTGCCGATGACCAGTTGGGTGGCGTTCATCTCCCGCGCGAAATCCAGAAGGGCGGTTGGCACGTCGTCGCCGACGACTGTGTGCAGGGTGGCGCCGAGGCTGAGCGGCCAGCTCGCGCACCTTGCCCATCTGCGGCGCAGACACGCCGGACAGCCCGTCGCCGCGAACGACATGCACCACCATCAGCTCGGCGCTGGACTTCGACGCGATGCGAGACGCCCTGCGCACCAGCGTCTCCGATTCCGGCTCCGCCGGTGACGGCGACCACGACGCGCTCGCGCGCCTCCCAGGTGTCCGTGATCTTGTTCTCTTCGCGGTACTTCTCCAGCGCCGCGTCGACCTGGTCGGCGAGCCACAGCAGCGCCAGCTCGCGCAGCGCGGTCAGGTTGCCGCGCCGGAAGTAGTTGGACAGCGCGGCATCGACCCGCTCCGGTGCGTAGACATTGCCGTGAGCGAGCCTGCGCCGCAACGCTTCCGGCGTGATGTCGACCAGTTCGATCTGGTCGGCCGCGCGGACGATCTCGTCGGGAACCTTCTCCTGCTGCTCGATGCCGGTGATCTGGGTGACGACATCGTTGAGGCTTTCCAGGTGCTGGACGTTAACCGTCGAGATGACGGTGATGCCGGCGTCGAGAAGCTCCTCGACGTCCTGCCAGCGTTTGGGGTTCTTGCTGCCCGGGGTGTTGGTATGGGCGAGCTCGTCGACCAGCACGACCTGTGGCTGGCGCTGCAGCACCGCCTCGACGTCGAGCTCGGCGAACCTGCTTCCGCGGTACTCGATGTACTTGGGCGGGATCGATCTCGATGCCCGCCAGCAGGTCTGCGGTCTTCTTCCGGCCGTGCGTCTCGACCACGGCGGCGACGATGTCGGTGCCGCGCTCCAGCCGGCGATGTGCCTCGCCGAGCATGGCGAACGTCTTGCCGACGCCGGGCGCCGCACCGAGGTAGATGCGCAGCTCGCCCCGCTTCACCGTCCCATCATCCACCGCCCGCCTCGAACCTTCGTCCGGCGTGCCGAAGTTGCACGGACATCGCGCGAATACGTGCTGGAAGTGCTCGCTCGGCGGTACATGCTCATCATCCACCGGTGCGTCAGCTCTTAGCCGGATACTTCTGGTCCAGTGCGAGGTTGAGCTCGAGCACGTTGACCGTGGGCTCGCCGAAGAATCCCGAGCGAGCGGCCGTCGGTGTGGTCTGCGACGGCCGGCTCGGATCAGATCGGGAGCTGACGCCGCGGGCCTTGGCCACCCGATTCACCTGCAGGTCGGCGTAGGCGATCGAGATGTGTGGATCCAGACCGCTGCCGCTGGCAGTGACGGCGTCCGCGGGCACCGCGGGGTCGGCCGGGGCGCGCCGCGGATCGGCACGATCTGGCCGATGCTGTAGTCGTCGCCGAACTTGGCGCATTCGACCCGCACACCTTCGTAGGTGCTGAGGAACGGGGTGCGTGTGGTCTCACACGGTTCGTTGACGCTGACCACCTTGGTAGGGTGAACGACGTTTCCGCGCGCGTCGCGCGGGCCGATCACGGACAGGACGGCGCCGACACCGTCACCCGTGCAGAACGGGCGCGACGCCGTCGACACCCTCGAGTTCGCCGACCGCGGCGCTGCGCGAGCAGACCAGGGTGAGCAGGCTGGCTTTGTAGCCGTTGTCGCTCTTCGGGCAGCGACGGGTCGGCCGGGGTGTCGACGATGCTCTCCGGGCCCGAGGTTGCTCGCGCTGGTGGCCAGCGGGTCGTAGCCGTCGCCGGCCGCCGACGGCCTGCTCTGGAAGTACTGCGGCAGCGCGTTGCCGTCGGTGTCGGTGAACGACTGGCCGATCAGACTGCTGCCGACGGGTTTCCCGCCGACCTCGATGATCGAGCCGTTGGCGTTGTCACGCAGGCCGGGGACTTGGGCCACCAGCCAGATGAACAGCGGGTAGGCGATGCCGGTGATGACGGTGAGCACCAATAGCGCGCGGAACGCGGCCCAGTGCTGGCGGACGAAGTTCGAGAAGTTCATTTCTCACATTCCCGGTAAGAATTGGATGACGAGGTCGATCAGTTTGATGCCGATGAACGGCGCGATGATGCCGCCGAGCCCATAGACGTAGAGGTTGCGGCTCAACAGCTTTGACGCACTGCTCGGGGTGTAGCGAACACCCCGCAGGGCCAGCGGGATCAGCATGACGATGATGATCGCGTTGAAGATGACCGCCGACAGGATCGCCGACTGCGGGCTGTGCAGCCGCATGATGTTCAGCAGGTCCAGGCCGGGGAACAGCGCCACGAACATCGCCGGGATGATCGCGAAGTACTTCGCGATGTCGTTGGCGATGGAGAACGTCGTCAACGCGCCACGGGTGATGAGCAGCTGCTTGCCGATCTCGACGATCTCGATGAGCTTGGTCGGGTCGGAGTCGAGGTCGACCATGTTGCCGGCCTCTTTGGCCGCCGACGTGCCGGTGTTCATCGCGACGCCGACGTCGGCCTGCGCCAGCGCGGGAGCGTCGTTGGTGCCGTCGCCGGTCATCGCGACCAGCTTGCCGCCGGCCTGCTCCTTCTTGATCAGCGCCATCTTGTCTTCGGGCGTGGCCTCGGCGAGGAAGTCGTCGACGCCTGCCTCGTCGGCAATGGCCTTGGCGGTCATCGGGTTGTCGCCGGTGATCATCACCGTCCGGATGCCCATCTTGCGCATCTCGTCGAACCGGTCACGCATGCCCTGCTTCACGACGTCCTTGAGATGGATGACGCCGAGAACTTGGCAGTGCCGTCCTTCACCTCACCGACGACCAGCGGTGTGCCGCCGGCGGCGGAGATGCCGTCGACGATGTCGCCGAGTTCGGTGGGGACTCGCCGCCCTGGGTGCGAACCCATTCCGCGACCGAGTTGGCCGCGCCCTTGCGGAGCAGATGCCCGTCGAGATCGACACCCGACATCCTTGTCATGGCGGTGAATTCGACCCAATGCGCATGGGCGAGTTCACCCGGAGTGCGCGCCCGTAGGCCGTACTGCTGCTTGGCGAATACGACGATGGAGCGGCCCTCAGGCGTCTCGTCAGCGAGGCTGGACAGCTGCGCGGCATCGGCGAGCGCATCGGCGGTGACGCCCGACAGCGGAACGAAGTCGGATGCTTGCCGGTTGCCCAGCGTGATGGTGCCGGTCTTGTCCAGCAGCAGCGTGTTGACGTCGCCCGCGGCCTCCACCGCGCGGCCTGACATCGCCAGCACATTGCGCTGCACCAGGCGGTCCATGCCTGCAATGCCGATGGCCGACAGCAGCGCGCCGATCGTCGTCGGGATCAGGCAGACCAGCAGCGAGACCATCACGATGCCGGTGACACCGTTTGACGTCAGCGCCAGGCTGTCCGCGACGCCGGGGTTGTTCATCTTGGAGTAGATCGCCAGCGGCTGCAGCGTGGCGACCGCGAACACGAAGATGATCGTCAGCGCGGCCAGCAGGATGTTCAGCGCGATCTCGTTGGGCGTCTTCTGCCGGTTGGCGCCTTCGACGAGCGCGATCATCCGGTCGATGAAGCTTTCGCCCGGCTTCTGCGTGATCTTGACGACGATGCGGTCCGACAGCACGGTCGTTCCGCCGGTCACCGCAGACCGGTCACCACCGGATTCGCGGATCACCGGCGCGGATTCGCCAGTGATGGCCGACTCGTCAACCGAGGCAATGCCTTCCACGACATCACCGTCGCCTGGAATGGCCTGGCCCGCTTCGACGACGACGATGTCACCCTGCTGCAGCAGCGGCGCGGCGACTTCTTCTTCGCGGCCGGGCGCGTTGTGGTCCCAGCCGACGAGACGACGCGCCATCGTGGCGGTCTTCGTCCTGCGCAGCGACTCGGCCTGCGCCTTGCCGCGACCCTCGGCGACCGCTTCGGCCAGGTTGGCGAAAACGACTGTCAGCCACAGCCAGACGACGGTCAGCCAGGCGAACCACGACGGCTCGATGATCGCCAGGATCGTGCTCCAGACGGCGCCGATCTCGACGATGAACATGACGGGATTGCGCCACAACGTGCGTGGGTCGAGCTTGCCCAGCGCGCCCGGCGTCGACTTCCACAGCATCTTCGGGTCGAGCAGGCCACCCTGCACACGGTCTTTCGGCGCGCTTGTTTTCTGCTGCGTATCGGCAGCGGAATCAATTGTGGTGTTGACATTTAGTGGATTCCTTCAGCGAGGGGGCCGAGCGCGAGCATCGGCAGGAAGGTCAGCGCCACCAGAATCAGGGTGACACCGGCGACCATTCCGACGAATTGCGGTCGATGGGTGGGCAGGGTGCCGAGCGACGCAGGCGTGCTGCCCTGTTTGGCCAGCGAGCCGGCCAGCGCCAGCGCCAGCACGATCGGCAGGAACCGGCCGAACACCATCGCCAAGACCCAGGGCGGTGTTGTACCACTCGGTGTTGACGGTGATGCCGGCGAAGGCCGATCCGTTGTTGTTCGCCGCGGAGGTGAACGCGTACAACACTTCCGACAGGCCGTGCGGTCCGGTGTTGAGCATGCCGGCGCGCTGCCCGGGCATGGCCATGGCGATCGCCGTGCCGGTCAGCACGATCAGCGGCGTGACCAGGAAATAGCGCTGCGGCGAGCTTGATCTCGCGCGGGTTGATCTTCTTGCCGAGGTATTCCGGCGTGCGACCGACCATCAGGCCGGCGACGAACACGGTGATGACCGCGAGGATCAGCATGCCGTACAGGCCGGAGCCGGTGCCGCCGGGCGCCACCTCGCCGAGCTGCATGTTGAACAGCGTGATCATGCCGCCGAGGCTGGTGTAGGAGTCGTGGAACGAATCGACCGCACCGGTGGAGGTCAACGTCGTCGCGTCGGCGAACACCGCCGAGTTGGCGATGCCGAACCGCTGCTCGACACCTTCCATCGCCGCGCCGACGGCGGTGGGAACGGTGCCGTGGTGCTGCAGCTGGAACCACATCATGAACGTGACGCTGATCACGGCGAGGCTCGCCATGACCGAGGCGATCGCGTAGCCCTGCTTCTTGCTGCCGACCATCCGGCCGAACGTGCGGGGCAGCGAGAAGCTGATCACCAGCAGCAGGAAGATCTCGACCCAGTTGGTCCACGTGGTCGGGTTCTCGAACGGGTGCGCGGAGTTGGCGTTGTAGAAGCCACCGCCGTTGGTGCCGAGTTCCTTGATCGCTTCCTGGCTGGCAACCGGACCGCCGGTGATGGTCTGCTGGCCGCCGGCGAGCGTGTTGACGACCTGGTCGTGCAGGTGGAAGTTCTGGATCGCGCCGCCGGCGATCAGGATGATCGCGGCGACGACGGAGATCGGCAGCAGGATGCGGATGCGTGCCGCGGACCAGGTCGACCCAGAAGTTGCCGAGATCGCCGGTGCGTTTGCGGGCGAATCCGCGCACGAGCGCGATCGCGACCGCCATGCCGACCGCGGCCGACACGAAGTTCTGCACGGCCAGGCCGGCCATCTGAACCAGGTGGCCCTGGGTCGACTCGCCGGAGTACGCCTGCCAGTTCGTGTTCGTGACGAAGCTGACCGCGGTGTTCCAGGCGAGCGCCGGGGTCATCGGCGTCGCCGGATCGTTGAGGTGCAGCGGCAGCTTGCCCTGGACCAGCTGGAAGATGAACAGGAACAGAATGCTGATCGCCGAAAAGGCCAGCACGCTGCGGGCGTAGGCGCCCCAGGACTGTTCGGACTTCGGGTCGGCGCCGATGAGCCGGTAGATCACGCGCTCGACGCGAGAATGCTTGTCGGAGCTGTAGACCCGGTACATGTAGTCGCCGAGTGGCACGTGCACAGCGGCAAGCGCCACGATCAGGAGCGCGAGGAAGAGGATCCCCGCCGTCGTGGTACTCACTAGAACCTTTCGGGAAAGAGCAGTGCGGCAGCCAGATACAGCGCGATGAGCACTGACAGCACCAGGCCGACGATGTTTTCGTAGTTCACAGTCCTTCGACCAACTTCTGCACCAGGCCGAGCAGGCCGAAGATCAGCACCGTCAGCACGATGTAAATCAGGACACCCATCTCGTCTCCGTTCGTGGATTCGCGGACGCTGCCAGAAAACTGGAGTTGGGGGCAGCGTCCGCCGGGCCCTCAACGTCGAGTGCCACAGCGAAACTAGGCCCCTCAGGAACGGGGAACGTCGTCGTTGACGCTTTCTTAACGCCCTGGTTCGGCATCTTTACGGCTTCCGTCGTTCCGCCGGTTCGGTGTTGGACAGGCGTGAGGCGCTGCCGCGGCCTGTCTGCTGCGATCGGAGGTCACCAAAACAGGCCTACGCCAGGCAAAACGTAGGATTTCCCGCGGCTGATTCGTCGTATCTTTGGGCCCTGACCGAGGGATACGCCGACGTGCGTTCTGTCATTTACGGCCGGACGAAGAGTCGCCGTGTCGGGTACTACGGCCTCCAGCGGCCATCGTCGTCGGCCTATGAAAAGAGGGCGTAGAAATTGCGTGCCCAGCCGTCAGGGGAGTGTTAGGAACGTCGGAAACGCGCGCTGCCGACCAGATGCTGAATGGCATGAAACATTGGCAAGAAGGTGCCCACCGAGGCCGACACGTGGCCAGCGACGCGCCGCAACCTAAACCGTGTCGGCTGTGACCATGGCATACGTCGTGCTCACCACCCTGGTGCTGGTTGGCCCCACTATTCGACTGCTCTCCCTTGCATTGAGGGGCGACATCAGATCCCGCTGACCGCCTCGCCGACACTCATTGTCAACGCGTCGTCAAGGTTCGCCGCGGGCGTGTCAAGAGATCGCAAAGGATATTGCAGGGCAGGCCTGCGCCAGGAACTGTCGACTTGGGTGCCCATACGGCAGCAGGCCCTGGGCTCGACGAAGTAGGTACTCGGTGACTCTCTCCGGTGTCTTTCATTCCGTGTTGTCGACTGCGGCGCGGTGGTCCGATGTTGCGCGGGTGCAGGACTCTGGAGAACAGGCCCCATTGCGCCGTTGCGAGGCCTACCGCAGGTCGTTCCCGATGACCGAGATCGCACTGCCGGCAGATGCTCTGCGAAGTCGCGTCGTGGCCAGGTGGGCACGAGACAACGGTCTCCCCGTCGACATACAGACCGGCGAGGAGATTGCCGTCGCGATTGCGGCGGGCATTCGTCCGAATCGGATGACCGTTCACGCCGCCGCAATGCGCGAGTCCGATCTGCGTGCCACCGTGAACTTGGCGCCCGGCCGGGTGGTCGTCAGCTCGACCAAGCAGATCGAACTGCTCGCGACGGCCGTCGAACACCGAACGCAGGGCATCTTCGTACGCGTGATCGACGTCAAGGTGCCTGCCCTGGCGCCGGCCGTTGGCAAGTATTCGTTCCAGGGCGGTTTCCGGTTGGACTCCACCAAGCTTGACGCGGTGGTGGCGGCGATCGTCAACAACGCTCGCCTCGATCTGCTCGGGTTGTACGGCGATGTGGGCGTGCTGGAGCACGATTTCGTCAGCTGCCAGGCCGCGATCGGTCACATCATCACGGAAATGGACCACATAAACAGGGAGCACGGCGTCGTGCTCACCCGCCTCGGACTCGGTGGCGGTCGCACCGTGCCCTCCGGTGACTGGGCACTCGAATTACCCAGCCTCGCAGGCCAAATCGACGAATCACTCGGGGACGCCTGCGCCACCATGCGCTATCCCCGCCCGATCGTCGTTCTCTCGCCAGGGCGGGCGTTGATGGAGCAGCACGCCGCGTGATCACGCCGGCGTTCGAGAGTGTGGTGCGTCGTGCCCGCTTCGCCGAAAAAGCCGAACCGAAACGTGATCCATACATTTGGCGTGAGGACTTTTACTGAAATTGTCGGTCGGCCAACTTCTGTACCAGGCCGAGCACGGTTTCTTCGCCGAGCGAGCTACCGGGACCGCCCGAACCGCCGCTTGGTCTTCGTTGGAACCTGTTGCGACTCTTGAAGCCACTCCTGCCACATCATGTCGGAGTTCTCCTGGACGCGGTTGTTGGTGACGCTCAATCCAAGGGACTCGACTTCCGTTGTCGCCCAACGGATGAGCGAGCTATCGGACCCGATCTCCCGAGCGAGGACCGCCCTCTCGCCGTCATTCAGCTTGTCGCTGAAGTCCTGCATGGTTTTGTTCAGTCGATAGAAGGGGACAGCCCCGTCGAATTGGCCACAGAGCTCGACGAGTTGCCGGCGCGCATGGTCCAGGAACGTCGTCGACTCAGTTGCGGCTGATTCGACGGCCTGATCCTGCTCAACTTCTGCCACGGGGACGTTCGCAGACTCGGTATCGGCGGACTGCGCGAGCTCGGGGTACTTGACGCGCAGCGCATCGAGCTCCGCGGTGACCGCCAGGGCTCGCGAGCGCCACCACTCGAGGTGGTAGACGACCAGCTGTGCCTCACAGTCGGGGCAGAGTGCGTCGGCGCTGTCGGGCTCGGCGAGAGTGGTCGCATTCTGGATCGCCACACCGCAGAGCGCATGGTCGGACCTGGCGCTCAGATAGTCCGCGTGGTGCACTACGGACGCGGACGGTTCCCGTAGATAGCTGTGGGGCGGTTCCACTTTTCGTAACTTAGTTGACGGGGCTAAGGAATATGGGGGATCGCCGAACGGACTTGGCAGGAGCCATCCGGGCGCCGGGAAGGGGTTCTCTAAGTTAATCCTAATTCCGCTGTGAGGAGGCTCAATGGCTGACGTTCTGGCCGGCGAGTCGACGCCAACGATCCCGCCGGTTTGAACCTTGGTGGGGACGGTGGGACTCGAACCCACAAATGTCAGGCGTTTTAAGCGCCCCGCCGATGCCAATTAGGCTACGTCCCCTTTAGGCAGCCGAGTTTAACGTGGGGGCCCGCCTCTTGTTCTTGCCTCTGAAGGTCGGCGTGAGCGAGTGACAGTTGGGGCATAGCAGTCGAAGGTTGTCCAGCGCGTTGTTCTGATGATTGCCGTCTATGTGGTCCAGTTCCAGAGGAATCGGCTGATCCATCCAGGTGTCGAGCTTGCAGCAGGAGCACCTCCGCTTAACGACGCCTTCGTTGATGAGTCGCCGACGCAACCGATCAGACTGAATTGGATACTTGTTGGAGAGATAGTCTTCTATGGGTCGCACACGGCTAGGAACCGTCGCGCCTCGTGACCAGGATTGCCCGGCGAAGTGTGACGTATCGAGATCGAGTCGCTCGATGGCTCTGTGCAGGACGCGGTAATTTCCGCCCTCCGGCGCGACGCCTAACAGCCTGAGTGCCCCGGCAATTGAACGAGACTGCATGACTGCCTTGCGGTATTGCTCGTCTCTGATCTTGTAGCGCCTCACCCGATTTGATACGGGCGTTTCGGCCATGAATTCCTCGGCCTCAACAACGGTTCTGAACCGCCGTCTGAGACGTTTCCTCCTACCGTTGAGGTAGACAGCTGCTCGTACTTCATACCTGATCTCCCCATTCGAGAGGACGACACGAACGGGTCTCCGTTCGAACTTCTCGCTCGTTGTTGTCGCTTCGCTCACCACGCCATCTCCATCATGTCCAGTCAGCCCCACTAGACCGGAAGGTAGTTGAGCACACCGACATTCGGTCGTACGGTATGCGGTTTCTATGGCGCTGGTTCAGCCACGTTGCGTTGTTGGCAGAGTCGCCGCCGCCGTCGGTGGCGATATGCGTGTGTCTCGGCGCAACGCAGCTCAGTACCCCTCGGTTCTCGTCGTGGAAGGCGGCGACGTCAAAACGAAGACAACTTCCGCGGACTTAATAATCCGCACAGTTTGGTTTCGAGTCCCCGTGGGGGCACTGCGTAGGCGCAAGGCAAGCTGCCAGCTCACCACGACCTCCGTCGGGGCGACGTCGGTGTCCGGTTCTTGGGATCGGTAGCCGGTCGGCCTCGATGTACTCATCGCACGCACCGCCACCAGGCGGTGCACGCCTCGCAGGACTCGGCACGACAGGAAGGAGCCAGCCATGAACACGGACGTCGCTACTCATCACCCAGTCCCTTGGACTTCTCGTGGGACCCGCATGACTGGCCTGTACGCATTGAAGCCGTGGTTCACCGCAAGGCTCACTCCGATCATCGACACCGCTGTGGCCCGGCGAGTGTCTCCCGATGTCTTCACCGCCGCAGGCGTCGCCGCGGCAGGTGCGGCTGGAGCTGCCATCGCGTTCGGATGGTGGCCGCTGGCGGCGGTGTTCATGGTGCTGCGGCTGGCGGGCGCCAACCTCGACGGAGCGGTCGCCCGAGCCCGCGGGGTGAGCAGGCCGTGGGGCTTCGTCGTCAACGAACTCGGCGACCGCACCGCAGACCTGCTGGCCTTCGCAGGCCTGGCGGTCTGGGCGGCGCGGCAGCACGGCCCCGGACTGAACTGGTTGTCCTGGCCGGTACTTCAGGTCCTACTGGCCGCGCTCGCCGCGACGCTGCCGACATTTGCATCGCTGGCGGTCGCCGCGGCGGGCCTACGCGTCGCAACGGCGGACCGCTCGGCAAGACCGAACGCTGCCTGTTTCTGGTGTTGGCCACTGCATTCCCGGTCATCATGCCCATCCTGCTGACGCAGTTGGTGAACGGATCACTTCTGACGACGGTCCTGCGATTGCGGGCCGCGCATCGCGAGCTGAAGGCGCAGCGCGTGCAGGACTCGCTGGGACGCGACATGCCAATCGAACCGACCGAGAGAGTCGCACTGTTCGAGCAGTTCGACGCGATCACGCAGCCGTTCACCGCTGCTCACCAGCAATCTCATCGCCGTCACACAGCGGTTCAACGCGGCCACCCAACCGTATGACGCCGCCACGCAGCGGATCAGTGCGGTCACCCAGCCGTTCAACGCCGTCACGCGGCCGATGGCGGAGATCGCGGCATGACCAGCGATCGAGTTGCGAGCGTGCTTCGGCAACGGCTCTGGCGGACGGTGTGCGCCGTCTCGGGCGGGCTGACCGTGACCGGACGGTGGAACGTCGAAGGCGGCTGCGTCGTCGTCGCCAACCACGCCTCGCACGCCGACACCGCGGTGCTGGTGGCTGCGTTGCCGTCCACAGGCCCGTCCTGTCTTCGGCGCGGCGGCCGACTACTGGTTCGACGTGCCGGTGCGACGCTTCATCGCGACCTCGCTCATCGGAATACTGCCAGTGCGACGGTCGGGCGACGGCAACTACGACGCGCTACTCGCGGCCGCCGGCCCAGCGCTTCGCGCGGGACGGACCGTCGTCATCTATCCCGAGGGAACACGGTCGACAGATGGCACCATCAGCGAATTCCGTTCCGGTGCGGTGCGTCTGGCGCGTGAGTGCGGTGTCCCGATCGTTCCGGTAGCGATCATGGGGACTGCCGACGTGCTGCCGAAGGACGGAAGCTTCTCCACCGCCCGATGGGGGTCCGCCTCGGCGCGCCTGTCGATCCCCACACCACCTCCGCACCGCAACTGCGGGCGCAGGTACTGGCTCTGCGGGGCGACGTCGTGGCCGATGACCGCTACGCGCTCGCGTCCTGAAATTGACGGCCTGCCATGACACTCATCGACCACTACCTGTGGTTCCTTCACCTCGATCGGCGGATGTCGCTCAACATCGACCTGAGTCCGCTGCACGTTCACCTGTACTCGCGGGCTGTGTTCCTGATGTGGGTCACGGTGGCGGTACTCGCGGTCGCAGGCATCGCGGTCCTGATCTCGCGCAAGCACGAACTGGTCCAGAAATGGCGCACGTGGGTGCTGATCGCACCCGCCGTCGGGCTCCCTATCTGGCTCGGTCACGG
The DNA here is from genome assembly GCA_963758825.1 of uncultured Actinomycetota bacterium. GTDB lineage: Bacteria > Actinomycetota > Actinomycetes > Mycobacteriales > Mycobacteriaceae > Mycobacterium. The sequence continues at coordinate 272,672 of CAVWWV010000007.1, forward strand.
CACTTCCGCAGGGTTGGCCGCGGCACTGGCCGTCGTCGCGGTGATCGAGTACGCGCGACTGGTCAAGCTCCGCCGGGCCGACACCTACGTGCTTGTGGCACTGGCCGTGGCATACCCGCTCGCGGCGTGGCTGCGCCCAACGCTTCTTCAGTTCGCGCCGGTCGTCGTGCTGCTGTGCGCGGTGCCCTCGGTCCTCGAGGGTGATGTCGAGAACGGCGCGCAAGCGCACCGCGTTCACCGCGTTCGGATCGGTGTGGATCTGCTGGTCGCTGTCGCACCTCGTGATGGTGTGGCCGGACGCGTATCTGCTGTGCTTCGCCGTCGCGGCCACCGATGTCGCGGCCTGGTGTGGCGGAAAAGGGTTGCGCCGCATGCGGTGGGCGCGCAGGCCACTGTCCCCGCTGAGCCCCAACAAGACGGTCGGCGGGATGGTCGGCGCGATCATCGGCGCGTTCGGGATCCTCACCCTCTTGGGCACCATCTCGATCGGCCTGCTCATCGCCGTCTCCATCGGCGGCCTGTTCGGCGACCTGCTCGAGTCCATGCTCAAGCGGCAGGCCCAGGTCAAGGACGCCGGAGACTGGCTGCCCGGCTTCGGCGGCCTGCTCGACCGCATCGACTCACTGCTGGTTGTCCTTCCACTTGCGTACTTCCTCGGATGAAAAGAGATATGACATGAACCGGACCGACGACGCCTCGAACGCCACGACCATGCGCGCCCGTTGGCGATTCCCAGCCGAGCCGTTCGGGTCGATCCCGATCGGTCCAAACCGTCGAGCGCCCGCATCGCGTCCGGCCCGCGGCGACCGGTGGCCTGGAAGTGCGGGATGTCACCCTCGTCCTTGAAGGCGAAACCGTTCTACTGCAACGGGTGTCGTTTGCGGCACGCCCCGGCACATTGACCGCGGTAATCGGACCTTCGGGGGCAGGCAAGTCGACGTTGGCCAGAGTCGTCGCCGGCGAAGAACGGCCGACCAGTGGGACGGTGTCGTTCGAGGGACGGGGCATGCGTCGCTGTGCGCAGCGAGATCGGGATGGTGCCTCAGGAAGACGTCGTTCACGGCCGACTCTCCGTCGCGCAGGCACTGCAGTTCGCGGCGGAGCTCCGGATGGCCGCCGACACCACCGCAAGCGAGCGCGGGCGGGTGATCGCAACGGTGCTCGAGGAACTCGAGCTGACACCTCACGCGGGCACTCGCATCGACAAGCTGTCGGGCGGCCAGCGCAAGCGCGTGTCGGTGGCGGTGGAATTGTTGACCAGCCCTTCCCTGTTGGTGCTCGACGAGCCGACGACGGGGCTGGATCCCGCGCTGGATCGTTCCGTGATGGAGATGCTGCGCCGTCTGGCCGACGCGGGCCGGGTGATCGTGGTGGTGACGCACTCGTTGACGTTCCTGGACACGTGCGACCAGGTGCTGCTTGCTGGCACCCGGCGGCAAGACAGCGTTCTGCGGACGACCCGAGGAGCTCAATTCCTCTCTGGGAGCGTCGGACTGGGCTGACATCTTCGCGAAGGTGTGCGCCGATCCAGACGGTATGCACCGTCGGTTCGTGCAGGGGCGAGGCTCCCAGGACGCGGACACCGTGTTGCCGTGCCGCGCCCGCTGCGCCGACGGTCGAACCGGCACGTCCAGGTGTGCGGCGCCAAGTGTCGACGGTCGCACGACGCCAGGTCCGCCTGCTCATGGCGAACCGCGGCTATGTCGCCTTCCTCGCTGTGTTGCCGTTCATCGTCGGTCTGCTGCCGCTGACCGTCACCGGCCATGCAGGCCTGAGCCATATGCCATCGCTTGGCGCACCACCATTCGAAGCCAAGCACATCGTCGCGTTGACGAGCTTCGCTGCGATCCTGATGGGAACCACTCTCACCGTTCGCGATCTGGTCGGCGAACGCGCTGTCTTCCTTCGCGAACAGGCGGCGGGATTGTCGGCGTCGGCATACCTGCTCGCGAAGACGATCGTCTTCAGCGCAGTCGCGGTGATCCAAGCCGCGATCCTCGTTCTGATCGTTACGGCTCCTGCGATCGGCAAGCCGGGTCCGTCGCGTGCAGTGGTTCTGGGCTGCCCCAAGTTTGAGTTTTTCGTCGGTGTCGCGGCGACATGCGTGGTGGCCGTCGTTCTGGGGCTTGCGGTTTCGGCTGTGGCGCGGACCGGCGATCAGGTCATCGTGCTGTTGGCGATGACGCTGATGGCGCAACTGGTGCTCGCGGGCGGCTTCATCCCGGTGACGGATCGACCGCTGATGGAGGCCCTTGGCTGGCTCACGCCGGGACGATGGGGCTTCGCGGCAAATGCGTCGACGGCCGATCTGACCAACCTCGTCGCGGGGATTGCGAACGATTCGCACTGGCAGCACACCACGTCGGCGTGGCTCATGAACATGGCCATGTTGGGAGTGCTCGCCATCCTTTTCGCCGGCATCACGCGCTGGCGCCTCAGACGCTGAGGCGGGCGATCGTCACACGCAGTCGACGCACACCTGCTGGTCGCCGCGCTGAAGTGCTATCCGGTTGCGGTGCTGCACGAGGAAGCACGACGAGCAGGTGAATTCGTTCGCCTGCCGGGGAATGATGCGAACGGACAGTTCCTCGGCGATGTCCGCATCGGGCAGGTCGAACGAATCGACCGCCTCGTCCTCGTCGATCACCGCCGTATCGACCGCAGCCCGCCGAGTGGCGGTCAGTTCCTCGAGCGACTCGTCGGCGTTGTCGTCGGCGTTCTTGGTGCGTGGGGCGTCATAGTCCGTAGCCATGAGGAGGCCTCCCTTTCAGGTCCGTCGCAGAGGCAACACCGCGAGTGTCCACGCTGTTCCCCGAACGAGGCGATTCGAACCAGGAAACGGCAGTTACGACATGATGACGTCTTTTCCGTGCCCCGCCGGGCCGGTCTGGATCTCCTATGACGCCCGCGGCGGATATCGCCGGACCCGAAGTCGCGCAGCCCATCGCAGTTCACATGGCCGGTGCGGCGTCGGAGGTCGAGGGTTGCGCATGCCGGTATGAATTCAAATTTGCGGGTACTCGACCGTGATGTTGAACCGCACAACCGCCGCCGTCGCCATGCTCGCTGCACCAATCGCTGTTTTGGCGGGGTGTAGCAACAGTCAGACGGGCAACTGATCAGGCCAGTGAAACATCGACGACATCCGAGGCCGGCTCGCAGACCATCAAAGTCGAGTTGAAATCACCTGATGGCGCGGCGGTTGCCAATGCCACCATCGATTTCACCGGCGGGTTCGCGACCGTGACGGTCGACACGACCGGAAACAGCAAGCTTTCCCCGGGCAGCCACGGAATGCACATCCATTCCGTGGGCAAGTGCGAGGCGAACTCGGTCGCCCCGACCGGCGGTTCGGCTGGGGATTTCAACTCGGCCGGCGGCCATCTGCAGGTCGGAGGGCGCACCGAACATCCGGCGAGCGGCGACCTGACACCGCTGAATATCCGCTCCGACGGCTCCGGCAAGGTCGTCGCGACGACCGACGCGTTCACCGCGGACGACTTGAAGGGTCCCGAGGGAAGTGCGCTGATCATTCACGAGGGTCCGGACAACTTCGCCAACATCCCGCAGCGGTACACGCATGATGGTGCGCCCGGCCCCGACGCCGAGACGATGGCGACCGGCGACTCCGGTGGACGGGTGGCATGCGCTGTTCTTGCCCCCGCGACCGCTGCGGCCTCGACTTCGGTCTCGACCAGCACGTCGACGGTGACGGAGACAAGCGGTGTACCCGCCCCGCCTCCCACAACCAGTGCCACCGCGACGTCGGCGCCGTCATCGACCAGTACGACCACCACCACGACTCCGTCGACGTCGGTGACCACCACAACGTCTTCACCGGCCCCGGCCCCTGGCGGATAACGCGAACTCCGCGAACCCGACGGGGCACGGTTTCTAGGTAGTCGGTGCCTGCGACCGGAAAAAACAGGTGGTCCGGCCCCGCGATTCAATGCTGCCGACCTCGAGCCGGCCCTCGCGCCCATTCGCGAAGAACTCGCGGCGTTACGCGCGGAGAACGCGCCATTGAAGGAGCAGATCGCCGCCGGGCGTGACGGCGACGCACCTCCTTCAGACGCGACTAACCACCTTGACGTCGGTGAATGCGCCGATACCACGCCACCAACCCCTGATTTCGTAGGCAATACCCTGGATGTTCCCCGTATATCCCCTAACCCCTAATGGTGTCGATCTACAGAATCCCCGTATGTCACCTATGAGCACGGGTCGGATCCCCCTATCTGAGGACTGTCGAGCTGCCTAGCGTTACAGACATCGGTCCGGCATCCGGCACTGCTCCTCCCATTCGACGCGAAAGGTCTTCACGCATGGACTCCGTTATCCAGTACGTTCTCCAGCTCTTCAGCGACGAGGTCGCCGCTCAACAGTTCGCGGCGGATCCTGAGGCTGCTCTTGCAGACGCTGGACTGTCGGGCGTGACCGACGCGCAGTTGCAGTCAGCGGCTTCAACCGCTGTGCCCGGGCTGATACTCGGTGCCGGTAATCCCGTCGCCAGTCTTCATCAGGCAGTCTCGAGCCAATTCGGGTTCGACAGCGCTGCGGAGGTAGGCCTCGAGACCGGGCTGGGACTTGGCGGCGGAATCGCGTCAGGCCTCGGAGGCGCCGTCGATACTGGTCTCGAAGCTGGGCTGGAAACGGGAATCGGCCTGGGTGCTCAGGTCGCGGGTGGTGTCGAAGCAGGCGTCGAGGGCGCGGTCGGATTGGGCGCAGAACTTTCCGGCGGCCTCGGCGGTGGTTTCGGGCTCGGTGGCGACGTTGAGGGCGGCGCTGGAATCGGTGCGGGTGGTCAGTTCGGCGGTGGCGCCCAAGTTGGTGGCGAATTTGGCGGTGGGTTCGGCCTGGGCGGCGGTGCTGAGGCCGGTGGCGGTTTGGGCCTGGGCGGTGGTGCGCACGCTGGCGGCGAGTTCGGTGGCGGCGCGGAAGCCGGCGGCGGATTCGGGCTCGGTGGTGGATTCGGTGCAGGCGCAGAGGGTGGCGTTGGAATCGGTGCGGGTGGTCAGTTCGGCGGTGGCGCCCAAGTTGGTGGCGAATTTGGCGGTGGGTTCGGCCTGGGCGGCGGTGCTGAGGCCGGTGGCGGTTTGGGCCTGGGCGGTGGTGCGCACGCTGGCGGCGAGCTTGGTGGCGGCGCGGAAGCCGGCGGCGGATTCGGGCTCGGTGGTGGATTCGGTGCAGGCGTAGAGGGCGGCGCTGGAATCGGTGCGGGTGGTCAGTTCGGCGGTGGCGCCCAAGTTGGTGGCGAATTTGGCGGTGGGTTCGGCCTGGGCGGCGGTGCTGAGGCCGGTGGCGGTTTGGGCCTGGGCGGTGGTGCGCACGCTGGCGGCGAGCTTGGTGGCGGCGCGGAAGCCGGCGGCGGATTCGGGCTCGGCGGTGGATTCGGTGCAGGCGCAGAGGGTGGCGCTGGAATCGGTGCGGGTGGTCAGTTCGGCGGTGGTGCGCATGCTGGCGGCGAGTTTGGTGGCGGCGCGGAAGACGGCGGCGGATTCGGGCTCGGTGGCGGCGCGGAAGCCGGCGGCGGATTCGGGCTCGGTTGGTGGCGGGCGGTGCAGGCGCAGAGGGTGGTGCTGGAATCGGTGCGGGTGGTCAGTTCGGCGGTGGTGCGCACGCTGGCGGCGAGCTTGGTGGCGGCGTTGGTGCTGGAGCCGGCGGCGCGTTTGGAGGGGGTGCCGGAGTCGGCGGCGCTATTCGTGAAGGTGCGCAGATCGGCGGCTCCGGACATGCCGGCGCAGGTTTCGGCGGCGCATCACAGAGCGGCGGACATTTCGGCGGCGTGATCCAAGGCGGCGGGGCAATCGGCGGTGGCGCCGAAGCCGGCGGCTACGCAGGTGTCCAGGGCACCGCATCCGGTGAACAACGCACAGACAACCTCGCCGACCGATCAGTGGTTGGCGAGTCGGCGGCAGGGGGCGCGCTCAATGCTGGTGTCCAGGGCAGCCTTTCGAGTTCGGCATCGGCTGGGCTGTCGAGCCCGTCGGGTGGATTCTCCGTCGGTCAGCAGACTGCATTCGGTGGCGGTGCCGGCTTCGGCGCCGGTGGCACCAGCGGTATCAGCGGGGCCAACGGCACCGGCTTCGGCGGCGCGGGATTCTCCAACGCAGCCTCGGCAGGCGTGACGGGCGCAGCCTCTGCAGGAGCGACCACTGCGGCCTCCGCCGGACTGGGAAGCGCGTCCCTCAGCACCCAGGCAGCCGCAAGCGGCAACATCGCGGCCGCTGGCCTCGTCGGGAATGAAAGTAGTGCTGCCACTGGGCATTCCAACCTTCAGGCGGGCGGCTCGCTCGCCGGCGGCGCTGACGCCGGTCTGAGCGGTGGCTTCTTCGGTGGCCCGGCCGCGAACTTCGGTGGTCATGTCGGTGCTGCGGGTGCCGGCAGCGGCGGGGCGTCGGCTGGTGGTCACGGCGACATCCTCAGCGACGAGGCCGCGATGCTGGGTGGTCATTCAGGCGTTCACGCCGGAGGTGGAGTCAGCGGCGGGGCGTCGGCTGGTGGTCACGGCGACATCCTCAGCGACGAGGCAGCGATGCTGGGCAACCATTCGGACGTGCAGGCCGGAGGCGGGCTCAACAGCGGTGTTGCCGCGGGCGGTCACGGCGGCATATCCGCCAACGAAGGCTCATCTGTCAACACCCACAGCCATAGCGGTTACAGCCCGATCGACGGTCACAGCTCGGCGACTACCGGTGCCGTCATCGATACGACCGGTGCGGCGGCAGGCGCTGGTCACGTCATCGACACCACCGGTTCGGTCGCAGGAGGTGCGGATGCCGCTTCGCACGCGGGCGGTGTCATCATCACGCCGCAACCCGCAACGCAGTCAAGCACTCAGAGCGGAGGCGAGGCGAGCCATTCGTCGGCGACGATCGACGAGCACTCGACGTTGAGTTCGAATACTCACGTGGTCATAGAGCCCGAGCCCGAGCACTCACAGCCCGAGCCGCCGGCGCACGCACCGACGTACGACGCGGGTCACGATCAGGCGGCGCATGCGGCGATCGACACGCACTCGTCGACGCACACCGACATGGGCGGCCACGGGTTCTGATTCCAAGAGCAGTGCAGGTGGCCATCCGTCACCTGCACTGCTCGGCGCGCGTGGCTCACACGCAGTCGACGTACACCTGCTGGTCGCCGCGCTAAAGCGCCAACCGATTGCGTGGCTGCACCAAGAAGCACGACGAGCACGTGAATTCGTTCGCCTGTCGAGGGATTACGCGAACGGTGGTGAGCTCCTCGGCGATGTCGGCGTCGGGGCAAATCGAATGAGTCGACCGGTTCATCCTCGCACCTGGTCATCCGTTTCCTTCAAGGGTGGTAACTAGGAGGATGCGTGCGATCGACGGTTGCGAAACTCGTCGACCGCACCTGGTCACCGCGCCACGACTGAAGAAGGAATCGCCGCAATATCTCGAACCCATCGCATCGCTGTCATCCCCGGCGACGGAATAGATGCCGATAGCTACGCAACCGCAGGGTCACTAGCTCATAACCCAGCGAAGGTTTGTCATGCGACGAATGCCAGCGGTTCCCGTGATGCATGGGCGCCCGATGTCACGTCCCTGTCACAACTCCTGCGAAACCCGCACTGAGACATGGTGGGAATGTTTGTGCTGGTCGGCGGCGGTGCGAAGCTCCCGTGGTAAATCTGGGAAGCCAGTTACAGGGATTTAAAATCCGCACAGTCTGGGTTCGGGTCCCGGGGGGCACGGTGTTCGCCGTCGCGCGGCAGAACGGCTAGCTCTGCCAGTCGTTGGAGCCGTCGTTCCTGGTGTAGGTGCCCGTGGAGTTCTTCACGATGATCGGATCACCCGCGCCGAAGTTGTCGTAGAACCACTTTGCGTTCGTGGGGCTGATGTTGATGCAGCCGTGACTGACGTCGCGCTTACCCTGGTCACCCACCGACCACGGAGCGCTGTGTACGAAGTTGCCGCTGTCGTCGAACCGGACCGCTAGCTCGACCGTCATCTTGTACCCGTACGTCGAGTTGACCGGCACCCCGTAGGTCGAGGAATCCATCACCACCGAGGGCATCTTCTCTTGAACGTAGTACGTGCCGTTTGCGGTTTGGTGGCCGCCGGCTGACATACCCATCGACATCGGGATGGTCTTCTCCACGGTGCCGTTGCGGGTGACGGTCAGCTGGTGTGTGGCGTCGTCGGCCGTGGCCACCAGCGCGTCCCCGGTGCGGAAGCTGGACACCGTGCCGCCCGCATCGACGGTCACCGCGGTGTGGGCAGGCCAGAAGCTCAGCGGGCGCCAGCGCAGCTGCGTGGGGGACTTCCAGTAGAACTTGCCGGGTACCGGCGGGACTGAAGAGACATGGATGGCGGCTTCGGTTGCGACGGCATCATCGACCAGCCCGGGGAAGTCGATGATGATCGGCTGTCCCACACCCACCGTCGAGCCGTTGGCGGGGGCGAGCCTCGGCGGCCCGAATGGCGCCACGCCGGTGAACGGTGTCGGGTCCTGACCCGCAGCGGGACCCGCGACAATCCCTGGATCGCCGGGAGCCGGATCCGCCAGCGCGGGACCCCCACTCAGCACCAGCACCCAGCCCAATATCGACGCCACTCCCACTGCCTTCGCAGCGGTGGAAAGGCGTCCCTTCGTCGAGCCCGACATACTCATCCCTCCCGTCACTTTCTGGAAGCAGTCTCGCATAGCGCCCACGTCAGCTGTCTCTTCCGCCGCCCCGGCGTCCCCGGCCCCCATCGCGGGACCGGTGAGGCGAATTCGTCGATTCGACCAATTGCGCTGGTCATGGCCAGCGTCGCGTGGGCTGATGCCGAGACCCGGATCGGCCCCAGGCGCAGCGCTCCTGATGCGGTGACCTGCCGTAAGCAGGGTCAATGGTGGCCCCTGACTTGTAGGATTCACATATGCCACTACCGGTCGGCCAGAATTACGCGGGCTACACGATTTTGCGTGAGCTCGGCGCTGGTGGGATGGGCATTGTGTACTTGGCCAAGCATCCGAGGTTGCCTCGTCATGACGCACTGAAGGTGCTTCCCGCGGCCCTTACCGTCAACGACGAGTATCGGCACCGTTTCAACCGGGAGGCGGATATCGCCGCCTCACTGTGGCATCCGCACATCGTTGAAGTCCACGATCGCGGAGAGCTGGACGGCCGACTGTGGATCGCGATGGATTACATCGACGGCACCGACGCCGCCTCTCTGCTGCAGCGGCGATATCCGAACGGCATGCCACCGGACAAGGTGATGACGATCATCAGGGCGATCGCCGACGCGTTGGACTATGCGCACCAGAGGCAACTACTGCATCGCGACGTCAAGCCGTCAAACATCCTGATGTCGCATCCTGAAGAACCGGATGAGCGAATCTTTCTCGCCGACTTCGGAATTGCTCGTTGGATCGACGACCAAAGCGGGCTCACAGGCACGAACATGGCCGTCGGGACGGTCGCTTACGCGGCGCCCGAGCAGTTGATGGGTGAGCAGGTGGACGGGCGCGTGGACCAATACGCATTAGCCGCCACGGCTTTTCACATGCTCACCGGTACGCCGCTGTTTCAGCATTCCAACCCTGCCATCGTGATCAGTCAACACCTGAGTACGCCACCGCCTGCGATCGGTACCCGGCGGCCCGCCCTGACTGATCTAGGCCCGGTTTTTTCAAAGGCTTTGGCGAAGGCGCCAAATGATCGCTATCCCACCTGCGTGGAGTTCGCCGACGCGCTTGCGAGGCGCCTGGGTACGGTGACCGATGTGGCCGGCGCGACAGAGGCCACCGCGCTGGCATTTCCCGCGTCGGGACCACGGCACCGGTCAGGGCAACAGCGAACAATGGACAAGCCGTCGCAGACCAATATGAAAATTCTTGTAGCGGTGCTTGTGACGCTGCTGGTGATCGTCTCGGTGATTGCAGCGGTCCTGTTTGTCGTTCACGTGTTGTGACCGCGGCCTGGTGAACGCCACCGAAGCGACTGAATATCGATGCTCGGCGAAATCGATTGACTAGCAAGATACTTAACTCTTTCAAACCGTAGGGTCCCGGCGTCTGCCTTAGCGCGTCCCGGCTCTCTCGCGGGGTCGGGCGGCTACCCCCTGCGGTGCGGCTTCCCCCGACAGGTGTGAATATCGGCTCGCGCGGCAATCCGTTCACAGTCGACTCTCGGTAAGGGGCGAATGACGATGTCCACGCAACTCCCGCGGGCCGCGAAGACTAGCGACACATCTCGGGCCACTGGCTCTGGCCCGTCTTGCTCTGCTGGGTGGCGGTCGCGCTCGACGGCTACGACCTCGTCGTCCTCGGCGTCGTCATTCCGACCCTGCTGGAGAACGGGGCGCTTGGCTTCACCGGTCCGACTATCACCACGGCCTCGACACTGGGCTTGGTCGGCATGGGCGTCGGCGCCGTGATGATCGGGCCGCTGACCGACCGGTTCGGCAGGCGCCACACCCTGATCACCAGCGTCGCCATCTTCTCGCTCTTCACCATCGCGACCGGCCTCGCGCAGGGCGTCGGCCAGTTCACGACCTTCCGTTTGCTGGCCGGCCTCGGCCTTGGCGGCTGTCTGCCGACCGCGCTGGCGTTCATGAGCGAGCATGCGCCGACCGGCCGCGGCGGGTCTGCCATCACCCGGATGATGACCGGCTACCACGTCGGGGCCGTACTCTCCGCGTTGTTGGCGTTGTGGCTCGTCGAGGACTACGGCTGGCGGTCGATGTTCGTTGTCGGTGGCGCACTGGGCCTGCTGACGCTCCCATTCATGTGGGCCAAGCTCCCAGAATCCGAGGCGTATCTCCGTGCGGTCGAGCGCCGCGACGACACGGGCACCCTCGCCCGCAGCGCCGCGGTCGTCAAGGGCCGTTACCTTCGCATCAGTATCGGGCTGTGCGTGGCGTCGTTCATGGGTCTGTTGCTCGTGTACGGGCTGAACACCTGGCTGCCGACGATCATGCGCGACGCCGGCTATTCGATTCAGCAGGGCACCACCCTGATCCTGGTGCTCAACGTCGGGGCGGTGCTCGGCCTGCTCGTCGCGGGCCACATCGCCGACACCCGTGGCAACAAGCCTGCTGTCCTCGTCTGGTTCGGACTTGCGGCGGTCTTCCTGGCGCTGCTGTCGATCAAGCTGGAGAACCGACTACTCGTGTACGCCGCGGTCCTGCTGACGGGCATCTTCGTGTTCAGCGCCCAGGTACTCGTCTACGCGTTCGTCGGTCACCTCTACCCGCCCGAGATCCGCGGAACCGCGCTTGGCGTGGCGGCCGGGGTCGGACGGGTGGGCGCGATCGTCGGCCCCACCCTCGGCGGCGCGCTGGTGACGGCCGGGATCGCCTATCCGTGGGGTTTCTACGCCTTCACGCTGGCGGCCATCCTTGCCGCGGTCACCCTGGCCACGGTTCCGGCGCACGCACCGGATAGTGACTGACACCATGGCCGGCGCGGACTTGCAGACCCAGGTGGCGATCATCGGAGCGGGTCCCGCCGGAATGCTCCTCTCGCACCTGCTCGCCGCGGACGGCGTCGAGTCGATGGTGCTGGAAACTCGCTCGGAGGATTACGTCGCGTCCCGGATCCGGGCGGGCATTCTCGAACAGTCCACGGTCGACCTGCTGCGGAGCTGCGGGCTGGGCGAGCGACTGGACCGCGAAGGTGACCGACACCGCGGCATCTACCTGCAGTGGCCCGGCCATCGCCACCACATCGACTTCGTCGACCTGACCGGCCGATCGGTGTGGGTGTACGGACAGACGGAGGTGCAGAAGGATCTGATCGAGGCACGGACCGCAGCGGGCCAGGAGATCCACTACGAGATCGCCGACACCGCACTGCACGACGTCGAGACCGACCGCCCCTGCGTGACATTCACCGACGCCGAGGGACGCGAGCGTGTGGTCAGAGCGGAAGTCGTCGTCGGTTGTGACGGGTCGTTCGGGCCGAGCCGCGAACACGTTCCCATGGATGTCCGTCGCCACTGGGAAAGGGTCTACCCGTATTCGTGGTTCGGGATCCTCGCCGACGTCGCCCCGTCGACCGACGAGCTGATCTATGCCTGGCACAGCGACGGGTTCGCGTTGCATTCCATGCGGTCCGCGACGGTGTCCCGGTTCTATCTGCAGGTGCCGAACGGCACCGAACCCGACTGGTCCGACGACCGGATCTGGGAAGCACTGGCGGCTCGACTGGGCCACGGCCAGGACGGCTGGGAGCTCGTCACCGGGCCGATCACCGACAAGAGCGTGTTGCCCATGCGGTCGTTCGTCCAGACCCCGATGCGGCACGGCCGGCTGTTCCTCGCCGGCGACGCCGCCCACATCGTCCCGCCGACCGGAGCCAAGGGTCTCAACCTCGCGGTGGCCGACGTCGCCCTGCTCGCTCCCGCGCTGGCCGAGCTGATTCGCAAGGACGACCACCGGCTCGCCGACAGCTACTCCGACACCGCGCTGCGCCGAGTCTGGCGGTGCACCCACTTCTCCTGGTGGATGACCACGATGCTGCATCGCGGCGAGGATCCGTTCGACGAGCAGCTTCAGCTTTCCCAACTGCGTTGGGTCACCTCGAGCGTGGCGGGCGCGACGGGCTTGGCGGAGAACTACGCGGGTCTGCCGATCGGTTTGTAGAACTCGCGCAGCAACAAGAACGTTGTCGATAGCCTCACGAACGTGTCCTGGAACCCGGTCGCCTCTGGCAGGTCGCGTGGCAGCCTGCGCCCAGGCAGTCGCGTGGGTTGGCGGTCGGCGGCCGGGCTGTTCGCCTGCGTGGCGCTGACGTACCTGGTGGGCGCGGTGCTGTCGTGGCAGTCGTTCGGCGCCGGGGTGGGTCCTGCGTTCTTCCCGCCTGCGGGCGTGACGGTGGCGGCGATGCTGCTGACGCCGCGATCGCGGTGGGCGGTCATCGTCCTTGCGATAGTCGTCGCGGAGGTGGCAGTCGATCTGTACTACGGCGTCGGAGTAGCGGCGGCGTCGGGATTCGCGCTGGCCAACTCGGTGGAGCCCGTCGTCGGGGCGTCGCTGGTATTGGCTTGGTGCAACGGGCCGCCTGACCTTCGGGTCCGCGCAGATCTCGCCAAGTTCGTCGCCGCGGCGTGCGCTGGCCGGGCCGCTGGTCGGCGGGCTGATCGGCAGTGGCGTCAGTGCCGTGTCGAGCGGCGCCTCATGGCCTGTCGCCGCCGTGCACTGGTGGGCGGGCGACGGGATCGGCGTTCTGGTAGTGGGAGCGCCAATTCTCTTGTGGCCCATACAATCTCACATTCTACGAGCTCGGATTCCAGAGACTGCGCTGGTGGTCGCCCTCACCGTGGTGCTGTCGCTGACGGCATTCTGGTGGCAGGCGCCACCGACATTCCTGCTGCTGCCGGTGATGGCATGGGCGGCGTTTCGTCTCGATGTGATCGGCGCAGCGGTCGCAGGCGCGGTGCTGGCCTTCTCGGCCAACTACATGGCGGGCTCGGGGCGCGGCTTGTTCGCGGGAATGAACCTCGCGGCGCCGGCGCGGCTGGCGGTGAACCAGATGTTCATCGCGGTCATCGTGCTGGTCGCCATGTTGATCGCCCAGGAAGCCGCCGGACGCATCGCGGCGGTCAGACAAGGACAGGCCGAACGCCGGGAACGCGGCCGACTGCAAACCCTTGCGCAACTGGCGCAGCGGTTGTCGGCTGCGTTGACGCCGAGCCACATCGGCGACGCGGTTGTCAGCGAGCTTCTCAACGACGCTGGGTCACAAGCGGTGGCCCTTGGCCTGGTGAGCGCCGACGGATCTCGGCTCGAGTGGGTGAAGACGGCGGGCTACCCCCGACTTGCACACGACAGGTTCGGCGCGGGCATCCCGCTCGACGACCACACCGCCGCCACCGAGGCGGTGCTCTCGGGGCGACCCGTGGTGATCGGCAGCCCTGCGGAATATCGCCTGCGGTATCCCGCCAGTGCGGACTTGATGACGCTGACAGAGGCCGAGGCGTTGGTGAACTGGCCGCTGACATCCGGCGGCAGGCAGGTCGGCGTGCTCGGGATGATGTGGACGCGGCCGCAACCACTCGATGTCGCGCAGTTGGCGTACATCTCTGCGGTCGCCACCATGGTCGGGCAGGCCCTGGTGCGCGCGCAGGTGTATGCCGACGAGCATGCCCGCGCCGCGGTGCTGCAGGCGGCGGTTCTGCCCACCGAACCGGCGGAGATCGCCGAACTGGACCTGGCCGTCAGCTACGAACCGGCAGACGCCGAGCATGGGCTCGGGGGCGACTGGTATGACGTGATGGCGCTGCCGAAGCGCCGGACCTACATTGCGGTGGGTGACGTTGTCGGACACGGCTTGCCGGCCGTCGAGGACATGGCGCAACTGCGTAGCGCAGGGCGCGCGATGGCCCTGCAGGGGTTGTCGCCTGCGCGACTGCTCGCCGAGCTCAACATCTTCACCGCCCACGCCAGCCATGGACGGTTCGCCACCATGGCCGTGGCCATCTTCGATCCGGTTTCCGGCGCTCTGTCGTACGGCCTGGCCGGCCATCCACCGGCCTTGCTGCGCCGCGCGCGCGACGGAAAGTCGTGCGACTTATCGACGCCGACGGCCCGGTGATGGGGCCGACCGCGACGCCACCTACACCGCGGGCGAAGGCGAGGCTAGAGCCCGGCGACATTCTGCTGTTGTACACCGACGGCCTGGTCGAGCGCCGCGGTCGGCACATCGAACAGGTATCTCGCAGGCACAGCGCCTGTTAGCGGGCTGGCGATCGGAGATCGAGTTGGCGCACGGCTGCAGGCAACTCACCGAAACGCTTGCCTCGCCGCCACGCCAGGACGACGTCTGCGTTCTCGCTGTCCGCCTCCGGCACGTTGATTCCACGCCGCCTGCGACGATGGATTGTAGCTGGTAAGCGCCGGCGTCAGCCTGCGGTGGCGTCCAGGAGGGTCTTGAGCGTGGCTTCCGCACCTTGCTCCGCAAGGGCTTTGCGGTAGTGATCGAAGGTGGCGACGAAGTCAGCGTGCTCGGCGACACCGCTCGCCAGCAGCGGCTCGATCCGCAGCGCTTCGGTACGGGTCGCCCGAAATCAGAAGCCGACGGGCGGTCTCGTCGAGGCGCGGCTCGGTCACTTCGAAGGTCTTGCCGTCGTCATCCTTGCCCTGTAGTACGCAGCTCCAGGAAGCGAGGATGAACGCCGGGATGCGATGGTCTGTGCCGCGCTCGAGCACCTGCTGCAGGGTGGTGGTCAAGAACACCGTCACCTTCGACGCACTGTCGGAGGCGATACGGGTCAGCTGATCGTGCATCGCTTCATTGGAGAAGCGTTCGAGCACGGTGTTCTTGTACGTCACCAGGTCCACATCGCGCGGCGCGTCGAGCAATGGCAGCACGACCGCGTCCAGAAAACGGTCCAGCAGTACGGGTACCTGCTGATCGCGCATGGCCTCGGCCACCTCGCGATAGCCGAGCAGCAGAGCGGGGTAGGTGAGCGTGAGGTGGCCCGCGTTGAGCACGCGGACCTTCACCTGCTCCCACAGCTTCACTTCGTCACTGAACTCAACGCCCACTTCCTCGAGTGCCGGGCGGCCGTCGGTGAAGCGGTCCTCGATGACCCACTGGCTGAAATCCTCTGCGACGAGCGGGATCTGGTCGGCCAAGCCACTCGCCGCGTTGAGGCGCGCAGCGTCCTTTGCCGTCACCGACGGCGTGATGCGGTCGACGAGCGAGTTCGGGAACATCACGTTGGAGTCGATCCATGCGCCGAGTTCTTGGTCCAGCGCGCTGGCGAAACCGACGAAGGCGGCGCGCGCGACTTCGCCGTTGTGGCGCAGGTTGTCGCACGAGACGACGGTGAAGGGTTTCGTCCCCGCCGAACGTCGCCGCGCCAAGGCCTCGGTGACGAAGCCGAACACCGTGCGCGGATCACCGTCGCCGGACAGGTCGTGCGCAACGTCGGGATGGTCGGTGAGGAAGACACCCGTTTCCGGGTCGACGTGGTAGCCGCCTTCGGTGATCGTCAGCGTCACGATGCGAAGGGCCGGGTCGGTCAACAACTCGAGCACCTCGGCAGGCTGCTCGGGCGCGAGCAGGTAGTCGAGCTGGGCGCCGATGACGCGCACGCTCGTATCGCCGTTGGCCGGCGCGACGGTGAGCGAATAAAGGCAGTCCTGGGACCGGAACTGGTCGGCCTTGTTACGCCCCCGCTCGCCGCCTGCAAGGCCGATACCGACGATGCCCCAATCCTTTGGTCCGGCAGAGCAAGGCAGCGATCGACGTAGAACGCCTGATGCGCGCGGTGGAAGTTGCCGACACCGAAATGGGCGATGCCGCGTTTGAGGTGGGTTCGGTCGTAGGTAGGCGTGGCGACGATCGATGGCAATGTCGAAAGCGTTGACTCTCGTTGAGCTCGGTCATGGTTGACCCTCCAAACAAAAGGTGCTTACTTCTCGCGGAGCAGCCGAAGGTCGGAAGGTTCGCGGAGCAGGTCTTCGAGAATCTTGTTGCCTTCGGTGTTGTAGGGCTGACGCATGTGTTCGTCCCACGCGGCGCGCGAGCGGAACATCTCGAGCATCATCCAGGTATCCGAATCATCCTGTGGCTGCAAGGAAATGCATGAACACACACCCCGGCTCGGTCAGCGTGTTCTTGCGCATCGACTGCAGTTGGGCCTCGGCCTCGGCGAGGCGGTCGAGTCGCGGCTTGATGGTGACGACCAGGTACAGCGGTCCGTCCTGCTCGTCGCGGTCATCGTCCGACAATTGGCACCTCGATCGAGCTCTGCAGTGTGTCGATGAACCCGTCCGCATTCTTGCTGCTCGCGTAGGACGCCACCGCGTCGTAGAGCGCCTGCTGGAAGTCCGTCGACATCACCTCGCCATGGGTCATCGACAGCAGGATCTTGTCACTGAACAGCGACTTCGACGCCTGGCGCTGATACGGGGGCAACGATGCCACGTCGACGTCGTCGCGGATCGGCACGGACCCCTTGAGCTTGTTGAACTCCAGCGATGTCTTCGGGTCGGCGATCGTCTCCAAGAACTTCATGGCATTCACGCCGTCCTTGGCGTCGGCCGACACGACGAACGTGTCCACGATCGCGAGGTAGGCACCCGAGGTTCCCGGATATGCCACGTAGCCGAAGTCCTTGCCTTCCACGGCCTTGTTCGCGACGAGTTCGCCGTAGACGGAGTCGTTCATCGACAGGAAGGCGCACTGGCCGGTGGCCAACTTCTTCGCGGCCTGGTCCCACGTCAGCCCGCGGCGCATCCGGATCGGCTCGGGAGACGATCTCGCCGAACTGGGTCAGCGCCTGCCGCAGTTGGGCTCCCCGCCAGTCGAACGAATCGTCGCCGATCCGCGCCCAGCCATCGGTGCCGACCACGCCCAGCAGGGTGTTCTCGAATAGCTCGGTCCTGGTGAACCGGTCCTTCCCGCCAAGGCACAACGCCGTCTTCCCGCTTGCCGCCACCTTGGCGAGATCTGCCTCGAAGGCCTCCATCGTGTAGCCGGGACCCGGCGGCGTCACGCCGGCCTCTTTCAGCACTCGCTGGCTGAACCACAGCACGTTCCCGCGGTGGGACCCTGTCGGCACGCCCCAGGCTTTGACCCGATAGGTCGCCGCGTCAAGCAGAGCCTGCGGCATGGTGCGATCCAAACCCGAGCTCTCGTAGACGCTGGACACGTCGACGATCCGGTCGGCGTTGACCCAGGCGCGCAACGAACTGCCCAGGAACGTCTGCCAGACGTCGGGGGGATCTCCGGCCTGCAGGCGCGCGGCGAGCGCGACCTGGACGTTACTTCCGCCGCCGCCGGCGATGGTGCCATCGACGACCTCCACGTCGGGATTTCCCGCCTTGAATGCGTTGAGCAGCACCTCGAATGCCGGGTGCTCGGAGGGCGACACCCACCACGACACGACCTCGAGCCGGTTGGTCGCGTCGGAGAAGTTGCCCTTCTGCCCGCCGCCGCCGCATGCCGCGAGGACGAACGACCAGCGAGGATGATCCAGTAGCGCTTCATGCTGCTCGCTCCTTAACAGTGGGGGCGACGCCTTCAGGTCGAAGACGGCGAAACTGGCGACGACGGCGAAGCAGACGGCGGGAACGATGAACGAGATCGCCGGGCTCGTCGTGTCGAGCAGAGTCGCCCTGGATCAACGGCATGATCGCGCCGCCGACGATGGCCATCACGAGTCCGGCCGCGCCGAACTTCGTTGCCGGACCGAGCCCTTGGAGGGCGACACCATAGATCGTCGGGAACATCAGGGACAGGCAGAAGGACAGCGCGACGACGGCGGCCACCCCGGCCACGTTGGGCGAGAACATCGCGAACACACACAGCACGACAGCCAGCAGGGCGAGGACCGTGAGGACCTTCGTCGCGCGGATCTTCCCGATCAGCCACGTCATGAAGAACCTGGAGATGAGGAACACGATCAGGCTGACCTGCAGCAGGTAGCCACCCAGCTGGAGCGACCCGTTCAGCGCCTGCTGCGAGTACTGGATGAGGTACGTCCACGTGCACACCTGCGCGGCGACGTTGAAGAACTGCGCGATCACCCCGAACACGTACCGCTTGTTCGACATCAAGATCTTCAGGGGCGACTGGCCCTCCATGTCAGCGTCGGGGAACTCCTCGACGATCGGCGGGGACTTCTTGATCGCGATCACCAGCCCGATCGCGATGAGGACGAAGCCGAGGCCGAGATACGGACCCATCACCGCGCCCAACTGGCCCGGCGCGCACGGCCGTCTCCTGGGCCGGAGTCACGTTGGCCATGTTCACCGGCTCGTCCAACTTCGGCAGGATGAGCGTGGCGGCAAGAAGCACACCGATGTTCGTGCCGACAGGGTTGAACGCCTGCGCGAAATTGAGTCTGCGGGTCGCGGTCTCTTCGGGCCCGAGCGAAAGCACGTAGGGGTTGGCGGACGTCTCGAGAATCGAGCACCCGGCGGCGATCGCGAACAGAGCGACCAGGAACGCCTCGTACGTCATGATCTTGCTGGCCGGATAGAACGCGATTGCGCCTGCCGCGGCAAGAAGCACTCCGGAGAGCAGCCCGGCCTTGTAGCCGAACCGCTGATTGATCAGCGCCGCGGGGATCGCCAGCAGGAAGTACGCCCCGAAGTACGCCAGCTGCACGAGCGAGGCCTGGAAGGTGTTCATCTCGAAGATGCGCTTGAAGCCCGCGACCATCGGCGTGGTCAGGTCGGCGGCAACGCCCCATGCGGTGAAGCAGCTGATGAGGACGACGAACAGCAGGCCCATCCCGGGATAGACCAGACCCGATTTCGCCGTGGAGGTGGCCGGTGCGTCGGCGGGCTGATCGGCGTGCTCAGTCGTCGTCATGGTCGGTACCTCTTGTTCACTGAGAAAAGCGCAGCCCCGCGTGGACTGTGATCTAAATCACGCTACTCAGAAGTGATGACCGGCGGCACAGATTGTGCATGTGGGTTGACATGGGTATTTGCCCATTTCGCCCCGTTTGTCGCCTCGTCTGACTAGTGCCACCTCGACCACGCCGCCTGCTTGGTGGTGCCTGCGACCCCGGCGACATCACCCCACGACTGGGATTCGGCCAGGGTTCGGGCGGACCGTCCCAGGCACTCGCCGAGGTAACCGCTGAGCGCGAGCAGCGCCTGGAACGCCGCCGGGTCGGTGTCCGAGGCGAGCGCGCCGAGCAGCGTCCGCACTTCGGCCTCTATATCGCTCGGATCTCGGTTCATCCCAACCGGACCTTGCGAATGTCATCCGGGTCGTCGAATCCCCGCGTCCACGACGTCTCGGGCCAGTGCCACGTGGCGACGCCGGCGGCTGGTCGGTACTCGGCGGTGTACAGCGTGCCGAAGCCGGCTTCGAACTGATCGTTGCGGACAGGGGGCGCCAGCATTGCCGAGACCAATTGCCTGCTTGATGGTGCGCCGCTGAGCAATTCGTTCAATTCCGTCAGTCGTCCGGCACTGTTGAATCGGGCGGCGTGAGTCGGATGCTCGATCTGATCGAGTCGGTGGTTGGTGGTCGCGGGCAGCTCGCTCACCTCGGCAGGTTGCCCCGGCGCGACGAAGACGGTCGCGTGGTCGCCCGCGCGGTCGACGACGGCGACGTTGTAGGACTGCGAGACGGGGATCCGCCGGAGTGCGTCGACCGCCTGCTCGACGGTTGCGCAGGTCTCCAGGACATAGCGCAGCACAATCGGGATACCGAAGCCGTCGCCCACATCGGGGCGGCCGCCGAAGGTGAGCGAGACCGCCAGCCCGTCGTCGTTCATTCCGTCCAGCAGTCCCCAGAGCATGTCGCTGGTGCCGATCACCCGGCGGCGTCCGGAGTAGTCGGTGGACGCGATCACCGCTTCGAAAAGCGCCTGGTCGTAGTCGTAGTTGCGCACCAGGGTCGGCTGCTCGCCCGGCAGCACGGCTTGGGAGCAGCCGACGGCGAACGCGGGCAGTCGCCACATCGACAGCATCCGTGCGGCGACGGGCTCATCGCCGCTGAGGCGGCAGAGCCGCTCCCAGGTCGGGATCAGTTCGGGCATGTATCGGGCGAGCGCATCGCGACATTCCGGCAGCGATGGCCGCGCGGCCAGCCCGTCGCGGGTGTACCAGCTGCGGTAGGCAGGCCAGGTCGCGTCGAACAACGCCCGCCAACGGGGCCCGGGTGTGGTTTCCCGGTAGGCGTGCACCGTCATGAAGCGGCCGTTGTCGACCTCGGCGGTGCGGGCCTGTTCGGCGACCGGCGAGGCTGCCGCCCAGCTCAACCCGTAAGTGACCCACTCCCGCCAGTCGCTCTCGGGTGCGGGAAGTGGCAGGGGTGCGGCAGTCGCGAGGGTGGCGGTCATGCGTCAAGGAAACCTTGACGCCGCCTGATCCGTCAAGTTTTCCTTGACGACCAGCCGGGAGGCATCGCATCGACGCGCTGACGGTGCAGCCGCGGTGCCTCTTATCGAAATCCGCCCACTGGTGATTCGAGTCCAGCCGGGGGCAACAGATAAGCGCCGGACGTGGATGGCTCACGCAACGTCGGGTACGGGTACTGGGTACGGCGAACGAGACGTGGCCGGAACCTGTGGCGATTGCAACGACGGGTCCGGCGTCCATTGCGGAACGACCGGCGCCGGAGTCCATTGCGGGACAGGGGATGGCGTCCACTGCGGGATCTGCGCAGGCGTCGACTGCGGAAGTTGAGGCGTCAGCTGCGGCTGCGATTCGTGCTGATGAGGCCAGAGATTTTGTAGACCCGGCCAAAATTGTTGTGGCCATGGGGCAGGTTGCGTTTGTTGTCCTGACTGTGGTGTACCGAACCTCAACCACGGTGGTGTCCACGGCGACGTTGCGACAGGCGGTGCGGGGCTCGCGCCGGGACTGGGATAGATCGGCGGCGCCGAGACGGCCGGTGATGGTGCCGTGAACACCGGTGGGGGCAGCGCCAGGGCCGGAGCCGGCGCGGGAAGGGCCTCGACGGGTTCAGGATCGACCGCGATAGGCGGCGCCTGCAGCGGCTTTTCGACGGCGACCGGCGCGGGCTCAGTGATCACTCGCGACGGAACAGGCTGCCGCACCTGGACGACGGGCGCCCGCTCCTGAACTGCCGGCTTCGGCAACGTCGGGGCCGGTGCAGGCTGCGGCACCGGCGGCGCGACCGGAAGTTGTTGCGGGACAGGCAATACGGTAGCGGCCGGGATTGCCGGCGCAGGTGACGCGACGGGCGTAGCGGGAGTAAAGCACTCGAGTCAGCGGCTTCCGCGGCAACGGCGCCCCGATCCGCGGTGCCCGCAACGTTGGCGGCGACCAACATTGCCACGCTCACCCCACCCACCACGAGGGCCGCAGCCACGGCGCTGCTGAACGATATCGGCGGCCACGGCACGGCCCTGCGATAGGCCGTGCCCGCGCCGTCATGGGCGATCGGTTCGAGAACGGCCGCTTGGGTATCCGCATCGGCCGGCTTGACCGAGAAGCGGTCCGCTGCCGAAAGTTCGTCCGGATCCCGGGAATAGGCCAGACCGCAGGTCGACGCATCGGCACACGGCACATTGGCGGCGGCCAGTGCCGCGCCTCGGGCGAGGGCGAATTCCGGTTCCTCTGGGACGATGACGGGCTGGTCGATCAGCTTTTCGAGGCCGGCCTTCACCGAACACACCGCCGACTTCGAACCAACGACAAAGACGCTGCCCGGCTTCGGGTTTCGAGCTTCCATAGCTGTTGCGATTGCCGGCAGGATGTCGGCCACGTCCATGCCGTCGACGGCGCAGAGTGTGCTTCGACGATTGACCCGTCGTCACTGTCGACGACCGACAACGTCGCGGTATCCGGTGCCATCACGATCACTGCCGTGGTGTCGTATCCGAGTGCTCGACCCACGGTCCTGGCCAATGCGCCCGCCGCGTTCTGCTGAGAGACCAGCACTACATTCTGCAAGTCACGGGCGGCGTTGCCGCCGGTCAACTCCGCCGACCGCCCGTTCGTCGTCCCATACGACACCGCTCAACACCAAGTGGTGGCCGTTGGCGACGGCGTTCTGCTGGGTCGCCAGAATTGCCGCGCTGATCCGTTCCGACGGGCAGGCTTTCACCGCGCCCTCGGCGGTATCGAACGTCGCGCATTCGATGATGAGGCCGTCTGCATTTTCACCCTCGATGAGCACCATGCGACGGTTGTGGTCGTCACCGACACACCAAGCACGATCTCCATGGCCCCTCCAGCAGGTCCGGCGTGAACTTCTATTTCGGGAGGCGTTAAATTGACGCTACTCTGCGAATTCAATTCGCATCGTGGATCGGTCCATCTCGGCTTGGGCATAATGTCGATTTGCCGGGCTGCGCTCCAATTTTGCGGACAGCGAGGGCCTGTTATCCCAGCTTAGACCCTAATTCGTGTCGACCTCATGCCGTAATTGGAGCGGAAACTCTTTTAGCTGGTCTTCTCGTATAATCGCGCCTTCGCCCAAAAACCGCCTCAATCGTCAGTTACCCACGGGAGGCGCCAATTGATTATGCATCGGGGTGGCGAGCCGGCATGGCTGTGAGCCGACGGTGGATTCTTCAGGTAGCGGGCGTAGGAAGGACGGGAGATTGCCGTATGGCCGCAGCTGGCCGAACGTGCGAGATGAGGGAGTCCGATGCGCATCATCACCGTCGAAGAGCATTTTCAGCATCCGGAGGCGGTCGCCCGGTTCGTCGAGTTGTCAGGGCCCCCGCCTGGTAAACCCGACGCCGCTTTTCCGGCATTTCTTGCGGACTTCTCGCCGGACAGGGACTTGGCGGAGCGGCTGACCGGTAGGCGACTGGCGCACATGGACCAGGTCGGCATCGACGTGCAGGTGGTATCGCACGGAGCCAACAGTCCAAGCGCGCTGGATCACCCGGAGGCGGTCGAACTGTGCCGCAAGGTGAACGATTCTCTCGCAGAGCAGATTTCGGAGCACCCAAGCCGGTTCCGAGGTTTCGCCACCATTCCGCTGCACGACCCCGCCGTCGCCGCCGACGAAATGCGCAGATGCGTCAACGAACTGGGCTTCGTCGGAACACTCGTCATGGGCACGTGCGGCGGGCTGTTCCTCGACGACAAGCGCTTCGACCCGGTGCTACGTGCAGCCGAAGAGGTCGACCTGCCGATCTACGTTCATCCAGGTATCCCGCCGAATCCGGTGACGACCGCGTACTACACGGGAGACTGGCCGACAGCGATCCAGTTCCTCTTCTCTGCACCAGCTTTCGGCTGGCATTCGGAGGCGGGCATCCACGTGCTACGGCTCATTCTTTCCGGTGCGCTCGACCGTCACCCCAACCTCAAACTTCTCAGCGGCCATTGGGGCGAGTTGGTCGCGGGTTGGCTCGACCGCCTGGACGAGACAATCGGTTGGGCCGAATATCTGGACCGTCCCGTCAGCGAGTATTACCGCGAACATGTCTGGATCACCCCTTCGGGGATGTACAACCAGAACCAACTGCGATTCTTCATCGCCGAACTGGGCGCGGATCGCATCATTCACTCCGAGGACTTCCCCTACGTCGTCCGCGACAACGTGTCGACCTTCCTCGAGGAAGCGGACCTCAGCAACGACGAGCGCACCGCGATCGCCCATCGAAATGCCGAGAAGGTGATGCGAATCTGATGTCAGCTCAACGGAAGTAGTTCGGCGACCCGCGCCAGCACCGCCAGGTGATCGTCGACCGTCTTCAGCCCGGCACCCATCGTGTTGACCGACATATGGGTCGCGCCGGAATTCTCCCACTGTGCGAGTTGATCGGCCACCGCATCACCGTCGCCGCGCCAGTCCACACGGCCCTCCATGCCTATCGACGCGGGATCTCGTCCCGCGTCGGCGGCAGCGGTCTCGACGATGGTGCGGGCCTCGTCGAGAGCCGGCCCCGGTGTCATCATCGGAAACCAACCGTCGGCAAGCCGCCCGGCGCGCTTATAGCCCGGTGGCGACGCTGCCCCGACCCAGACCGGAATCGGACGCTGCACCGGCATGGGCGCGATGCCGGCGCCGGTCACGGTGTGGAAGTCGCCTGCGAAGGTCACCGACTGCTCGGTCCACAGCCTGCGCAGCAGCTCGATCTGCTCGGCGGACCTCTTGCCGCGATTGCCGAAGTCCTCGCCAAGGGCCTCGTACTCGACGGCGTTCCAGCCGACGCCGATGCCGAGGCGGAACCGACCGTCGCTGAGAAGGTCGACCTCGGCCGCCTGTTTTGCAACCAAGGTCGTCTGGCGCTGAGGCAGGATGATGACCCCGGTGACGAGCTCGAGCGCCCGCGTGACCCCGGCCAGGTAGCCGAACATCACGAACGGTTCATGGAATGTGGTGTGCACGTCGTAGGGGCCGTTCCACCCCTCGTGCACCGCCGGGTCCGCGCCGACGACGTGGTCGTAGACGAGGATGTGGCTGAAGCCGAGCTCCTCGACGCGTTCGCCGTAGGCGCGCACTGCGCCGGGGTCGCCACCGAGTTCCGTCTGCGGGAACGTCACTCCAACTCGCATGTCCACATCCCTCTGGGTCGATAACAAGGACACCGTATGTGCTCGAGGCATTCCCGAGTCATCATGGCGGGATGACCGATGATCGCGATTACCCGCAGATGGCCGCCGCACGCGGACGGGTCGAGCCGGCCCCGCGTCGAGTCCGCGGCTATCTGGGCCATCAGCTGGTCTTCGACACGACCGCGGCGCGCTACGTCTGGGAGGTGCCCTATTACCCGCAGTACTACATTCCGGCTCACCGACGTGCGAGAAGGGTTCCTGCGCGACGAAAACCACCCGCAGAAGATTCAATTGGGGTCGTCGCGGCTGCACTCCCTGGTCGGGGCGGCCATGAAATACGAGAAGGCGGCACGGGTCTTCGACGACGGACCCGTGGCGGGCATGGTCCGCTTCGAATGGGATCACCTGCGTTGGTTCGAGGAGGACGAGCCGATCTACGGACACCCGCGCAATCCGTACGCGCGTGTCGACGCCCTGCGATCACACCGCAACATCAGGGTGGAACTCGACGGCGTTGTGCTCGCCGACACCGCCGCCCCGGTGCTTCTCTTCGAAACCGGCTTGCCGACAAGGTATTACATCGACCCGACCGATGTGGCATTCGAGCATCTCGAGCAAAGCGCGACGGAGACGCTGTGCCCCTATAAAGGGACGACGTCGGGTTACTGGTCAGTGCGGGCCGGCGACACGGTGCATCCGGACCTGGCCTGGACGTACCACTACCCGCTGCCTGCGGTCGCCGCGATCGCGGGCCTGGTGGCCTTCTACAACGAGAAATTGGACATCATCATCGACGGTGCCGCCCTCGCGCGGCCGAAGACGCAGTTCAGCTGAGTCAGCTCGCATCAACGCGGTCCAGCTGTGCTTGGAACAACGCGGGCAGCGTCGACGCGAGCTTGTCGTCGAAGGGCCCACCTCGGGGGCCTGGCGTGTATTCCGCGGTGACCAGAACGCCGCGGCGATAGCCGGTGATCATCGCGATGTCCCAGCTCACCGTCTCCCCGCCGGTTGTGGTTTCGGAGTGCATCAGCGTGCTGATCGCCCCGTCGGCCAACCCATCGATGCACGTTCGCTCCAGGTGCACGCTCGATCGGATGCCCGGCGAATCCAGGGTGAAATAGGCACAGGTATCCCGCAGGTTCGCAAGGTCGACACGTTGATCGGAGATGGCGAGCTCGACACCGATCGCGGCGCCCTGGGATGACCGCATGGCGAGTCCCTTCTGCGAGGCGTCGCCCTGCGACAGGAACAGGGCGCAGCCAGGTGGGTTCACCGGCGTGGGAGAACCCTGTGGGACCGCGACGATGCGACCCCATGTCGTGCCGTCCAGCGGTGCGACGGCGTTCTCGTCGACCAACATCGATTCCGACAAGGAGTGCAGATCTGTTGCCGGCGGCGGATCGATATGGGGGGCGCCGCCGCGTGAAAGATGCGCAAGGACAACGCAACCCGCCGCTGCGACCACCGCATTCAAGACTATTGCGAGCCACGTTCCCGCCCGGCGGGAACTTCATCGCTTATCCGACTTCGCCACGTCGAGCTGTTCCGCGACGAATTCGGCGGTGAGGCGGTGCCATTCGCGCCACCGGCGAACCATGTAGTGACCGGCGCCGTCGAGACCGACCCATTCGGCGACCACTCCGCGCTGCTGGGCACGACGCGTTTGAGCGAGTGACGCTCTCGGATCGGTCCAGGTGTCCGCGGTGCCGTGTACCACGAGTAGTCGGGTGGTAACGGGAATGAGCTCGGAGTCGTTGTCGACCCACCACGGGGCCAGCGCGACGACGGAGCCGACGTCACCGCGGGCCGCCAGGTGCGCAGCCACCCTGCCACCCATCGAGTGGCCGACGACAGCGATCTGTTCCGGCTCGAAACGGTCGCGGGCTGAATCGAGAACCGCCTCGGCATCGCGGAGTGCGTCCAGCCGCGGAGTGTTCCACCCGCGAAGCCGATATCGCACCCGCCGTACCTCCACGTTCGGGCCGAGTCGGCGGCGAAGCACAGCGGCGAACACCGCCATCCGCAGGTTGGCCAGCTGCCAACTCCGCGACGACCTGTCGCTGCGAACCTTCCCCCCGGGCAGTACCAGCACGTAGCCGCTTTCAGGCATGTCGATCCCCACGATAGATATTCGGCGCCGGGCACGCGCTGGATGGCTCGATCACATCAGATCGCTGAGACGTCTACCTGGAATCTCCACGCAATCTCCACCTGGCCTCCAAGCGTTGACCTGCCCCTTCGCGACAGCATGGAGTCACCAAGCAAGAGCGAGCCTGCTCGCCCGAACAAAGGCTTCCCCATGAAGAAGATCATCGGCTCCGCGCTCATCGGTGCGGGCCTCGCAGCCGCCGCGCTGTCACCGGCCGCCACGGCGAACGCCGAATCGGCGGTCATCACGATCGGTCAGCTCGAGGCGCAGGGGTTCGACGTCAAACTCGACCGCGTCGGCAGCGCTCCGCTCAACCAGTGCGAGGTCACCAGCGTCCGCAATCCGCGGGAACGGACCGAACTTGTCCGCGTCGGCGGTCGTGACGACCGGGATTTCGTTCCGGTCGTCGTCAAACGGACCATCACCGTCTCCCTCGACTGCTCGCGCTGAGGCACCTCACGATCGCGGAACTTGTTGATAACAAGCCGATCACGCGCGGCGCTGCACCGGCGGGTTTCGCGCGCGCCGTTGCTACCTTGCGCGAAGACGAGTCCGAGACGGATGAGGTGTGGCGGAGATGGTGGCGGAACGCGTGGTCAGCAGGTCCTTTCGTGCGTGGTCATATACGGTCGGAGTGTTGTCGGTGGTGCTGCTGACCCTTGCGGCAGGCGTGGTTCAGGCGCAGGTGGCCGCGGCATACTCACGCGACGGCCTGCCGGTCGAGTATCTCGAGGTTCCGTCGCCGTCCATGGGGCGCGACATCAAGGTTCAGTTCCAGGGCGGCGGCCCGCACGCGGTGTACCTGTTGGACGGTCTGCGCGCCCTGGACGACGCGAGCGGCTGGGATATCAACACCACTGCATTCGACTGGTTCTATCAGTCGGGAATCTCGGTCGTGATGCCCGTGGGTGGCCAGTCCAGCTTCTACACCGACTGGTATCAACCGGCGGAGGGTAGCTCAGGCACACAGACCTACAAGTGGGAGACCTTCCTGACGCAGGAACTGCCCACCTACCTTCAGGCCAACAAGGGTCAGGATCCGTTCAACAATGCCGTTGTGGGCCTGTCGATGTCGGGCGGTGCGGCGCTGACACTGGCCGTCTGGCATCCTGCGCAGTTCATCTTCGCCAGCTCGCTGTCGGGCTTTCTCAATCCATCGCAGGGCTTGTGGCCGACGCTCATCGGCCTGTCGATGAAGGATGCCGGCGGCTACAACGCAATGAACATGTGGGGACCCACCAGTGATCCCGCCTGGCGGCGCAACGACCCGATGGTCAACATCAACACCTTGGTAGCCAACAGAACTGCTGTCTGGGTCTACTGCGGTAACGGCGGACTGTCCGACCTCGACGTAAGCGACGGGAACTTCGGCACCCAGTTCAGTGCGCAGTATCTGGAGACCATCACCGCTGGATACGAACAAGCAGTTCGAGCAGAAGTACATCGCCGCAGGCGGACGCAACGCGATCTTCAAGTTCCCCGAGAACGGCACCCACAGCTGGGGCTACTGGGGGGCACAGCTGCAGGAGATGAAGCCGGACCTGTTGCGGGTGCTCGGCATTCAGCAACAGGCCTGAGCGCTGGCACGACTCAGAGTGGCGCGAGCGTCTGTTGCTGCTCGGGCGAGATGAGTGTGTTTCGGTCGGCGTGATCCCACAGTTCGAAGGTCTGGAAGGCCCAGAACAGTGCGAACTCGAGAAGCAGAGCGGTCTCGAGTGCGAAGAGCGGAATGTTCCACGCGTCCCCTTGGGGGTGTGACAGCTTGCCGACGAGAGCGACGATCAGCGCACCGACCACCGAACCGACCATCATCCATCCGATGACCCGGTAGCACCGCCTGAAGCGTTCGCGAGTCGCGGCGGTCCTGCTTGTCCTGGTTGCCGACCAGATAGGCGTTGATGAACACGACGGCGCCGATGATGACGAATATCAACACCGCCGCGACCCAGTGCGCCCCCGCCTCGAACTGTTCCGGGAAGAAGAGGTACGCCACAACGAAACCCGCAAGGACGACGCAGGAGATCACCCGCAGTCGATTGCCCCAATCGCTGGTGTCGGAACGCGATTCCTTGTCGACGAAGAAAACGAACGCGATGATCGCGCCGGCCACCACCAGGGCGACGATCACGGCGCCGAAGTTGTTCGCGATGGCATCCGACTTCTCGGCGGCCGTCGGCAGGACCTGGCGGCAACCGGCCACTTCGGGAATGCTGACCGGGACGAACGCCACAAAGAATGCGAGCGTGCCCGCCAAGTTCAGCAGCACATCTTCGGTGTCGTTACTGCCCTTGTAGACGATCAGCATGATGCCGAGGCAACACAGTGTCGCGACGAAGACATTGCGCGCAGCGGTGTAGTAGTACGCGCTGATCGACCCCTGCCAGCAGTCGGTGGGCACGCTGTCGATGAATATCGCCGCGAAGAGCATGACGATGACGACGACCATGCCGGCTCTCAGGTACCGATAGGTGTCTCGTCCGGTGTGTACCGATTCATCGATTGGGGCGGTCATGGTGCTCCCGACGAGTGTAGCGTGCGTGCCCGCCGACAGTAACGCCGCGATCGGCAGTTAGGACGTAACCGCGCCGGATATGTTTTGGCGCGGGTGGTGACGGCTAAAAGTTCGGTGATTGCCCGAGCGGGGGATCGGCCTGCGCTGCGCAGAGTGTGCCGGTGCCGCAGACTGCGAGGCCGTCAGCTGATGGCGAACCCGGCAAACAGGTTGCGGGGTAATATGATTGGTGGTTTTCGGGCGTCAAAGCAGTTGTCAGCATGTCGCCGTACCATCCCGGTATGGCGCAGACAACGATCTGGACGGGTGACCCGGTATGGATCGCCGATGTGCTTGCTGCTCAAGGCGTCAAGCTCGTCGAGTATCCGGGCTGGCGGAACCGCGGCCACGGCAACTTCAAGGACATCCGCGGGGTGATGGTGCACCACACCGGGTCCGACAAGTGCCAGACCGCCGCTGCTATGCGACTCAACGTGCTGCCGCCCAGCCGGCTACTACTGACGGTGGACGACGCGGCGTCGTAAAGTCCGTCACTAGACGCAGTCGCCGGTGCTCGCCGCCTTCGTCGCCCCTGCGTGCGCCATCTGCGGTGTCACCTGCGCCGCCGTCATCGCGAAACCGGTCGTCGAATCGTAGGTCTGCGCGCCGAAATACACGCCGATCACCTGACCGTAGAGGTCGACGACGGCACTACCGCTCGAGCCCGCCTCCGGGAATGAGCCGATCAGGACGTAGACCTGTCTCGTCACCGACGTGGCGTGGTAGATGTCGGGCCCGTTGATCTCGGTGACCTCGCGGATCTGGGCGGGGGAGGCCTGAAACGACGCGGCTCCGGGAAAGCCGAGCACGAACGCGTCGACGCCGGTGCCGACGGTGTAGTCCGCGAACTTCAACGGTGCCGCGGGCAGACCCGGCACGTCGAGTATCGCGATGTCGGCCTGCGGGTCGTAGGAGATCACCTGCGCCGCAAGGGCTTTACCCTCGTCGTTCACCGAGAACGTCTCGGCGCCGGCAACGACGTGGGCGTTGGTCATCACCTTGTTGTGTGCGACCACGAAACCGCTTCCGTCGCTGATTTTCTGGCAGCTCTGCGACTCGCCGTGCACCTTGACCACGCTGGGCCTGGCCTTGGCGACGACCTCGTCGGAGGATGCCGCGGGACTCGGAGACTGCGACGAGGTCAAAGGATGGCCGGCCAACCGGTGCAGCGTCTCGCGGATTCCGCAGCCGGTCAGCAGTGCCGCCAGCGCCACCACCGACGCCACGACCCTGGCCCACCTCATCTGGAGAATTATCTCTACGCCGGCGTGGGTTCGCTGACCTTGACCAGCATCTTGCCGATGTTCGCCCCGGTGAACAGCCCGTTGAGCGCGTCGATACACGACTCGAGACCGTCGAACACCGTCTCGCGATGGGCGAGCAGGCCGTCCCGTTCCCAGCCGCTCAGTGCGGCGAAGGCTTCTTCGAAGCGTCCCCATTCGTCGAGCGCGTTGAAGCCCTGCATGGTCGCGGTCTTCGACAGCAGGTTCACGTAGTTGGCCGGGCCCGGGTGTTCGCCGGTGAGGTAACTCGAAATGACACCGCACAGCACGACCCGCGCCTTCGGTGCCAGCCGGCCCAGCACCGCGTCCAGGATCGGTCCACCCACGTTGTCGAAGTAGACGTTGACGCCTCGGGGGCAATGCTTTTTGAGCGCAGCCCTCAGGTCGTCGGACTTGTAGTCGATACACGCGTCGAAGCCGAAGTCGTCGACCACAGCCCGGCACTTATCGCGGACCGCCTGCGATGCCGACGACGCGCGCGCCTGCGATCTTTGCGATCTGCCCGGCGACCGAACCCGTTGCCCCCGCTGCCGCCGACACGACGACCGTATCCCCTCGCTGTGGTCGACCCACACCCGTCATACCGAAATACGCTGTGGCACCCGTCGGGCCGTAGACCGACATCACCGCGCACTGGTCCGTGTACCCGACCACCGGCGTCGCGAATATGTCGTCGCGGATGATCACGTAATCCTGGAAGCCGGTCAGTGTCGTGACGACGTCACCGACGGCGTAGGCGTCGCACCGGGATGCCACCACCTCCCCGATGCCCGCCGCGCGGATGACCTCTCCGAGTTGCACCGGCGGCAGGTAGCCCGGCTGGTCGTCGAGCCACGTCCTGGCGGCCGCGTCGATGCCCACATAGGTGGTGCGGAGCAGGGCCTCGCCGTCCGCCGGCTCGGGCGCCAGCGCCGGTCACCAACTCCGTGTCGTCGGGCTTGACCAGCCCGATTGGGCGACGGCGGAGCAGTATTTGACGGTTCATCAGGTCGGCCACGACGCCGAAACTAGCGAACGCATGACCGTCCGGTGCACCTACGGGTCAAAGTCATGACCACTGATTTGGGCAAATAGTTGCGAGCAAACCAAATGAGTCGCAGAATTCACATGAGTCACATGCGACTGGCTCGGCGCTGCGGGGACGTCCAACTGCACTATCTGCCTTGGGGGCTGCTGTGCGCCGAGTCTTCTATTCCGCCGGTGTCGTCCTCCTGTCGATCGCGTCGACGATCGTGCTGGTGAGCGTGCAGACCATGACGGCGCTGGTCGCCCTCACCGCGACCGCGTTGATCATGGGCGGCACCGGGCATCCGCTGAGCACGCCGCAGGACAGCCCCGAATTCATCGACGGCTACACCACCGACGCCAACAACGACTACATCGTGCTGACCGGATTCTGCGGCGCCGGGTCGCAGTCGTGCACGCCCACCGCCGTCAGCACACCCGAGCAGTTCATGCCGGTGTCGGGCGTGATGCCCTTCGACCAATCGGTAGGGCAGGGCGTGACCAACCTCGACCAGGCGATGGCCGCACAGCCCGCGGGCGAATCGCTCGTTGTCTTCGGCTACTCGCAGAGCGCGCGAATCGCGTCGATCGAGAAGGGCAATCTCGCCGCCGCGGGTTCTACGCTGCCGGTGTCGTTCGTGTTGATCGGCAACCCGAATCGACCCAACGGCGGCATCCTCGAGCGCTTCGAAGGCCTCAATATCCCGATCCTCGGCGTCACGTTCGACGGCGCCACACCCACCGACACCAATTTCCAGACAGTCGACGTCACCCGTCAGTACGACGGCTACTCCGACTTCCCGAACAATCCGCTGAATCCCTTCGCGACCGCGAATGCGATTGCAGGGATCCAGTACGAGCATGGCGACTACCAGAGCGTCGGGCTGGGGGACGCGCTGTATCAGGGCTCCTACGGCGACACCGACTACTACATGATCCCGAGCCAGCGGTTGCCGCTGCTGATGCCGCTGCAAGATGCGGGCGTGCCCAGTCCGATCATCACCATCCTGGACGCGCCGACCCGGGTCCTGGTCGAAGCGGGCTACGACCGGACCATCAGCCCGGGCGCGCCGACCCAGGCGAGCATCATGTATTTCCCGAATCCGGTGAAGACCGGCACCAACTTCATCATCGCGATTCCGACGGGCCTCGACGACGGCGCCCAGGAGGCCGCCAACATCCGGCCGTTCGGAACGGCACCGATAGATCAGCGCAGCCCATACGGCGTCGGCGGTCCACCCGTCAACGCCGGTTCCTTCGACAAGACCGGCGCGCCGCTGGCCACTGCGCCGCAACCGGCTTCGGCGCCGACCGCTGCGCCTCTTGCGGCGCCGCAACAGGGTCCGGGGCTTCCGGCAGCCCGGCCCGCGCCGTTGCAGCCGGCTGCGGCGCCCACCGCGCCGAAGGCAACCACTCCGTCGCTCACCGCACCGTCGCCCGTGTTGGACAAGGCGGCGCCGGCGACCCCAGCGACGCCGGTCAGCGGAACGACTCCGGGATGGTGGAAGCCGGCCCCACTGGCGAACCCTGGTCCGGTCGATACGCCGAAACCTGCGCCGGTGGACGTGCCGAAGCCCGCGACCGCTCGACATGCCCAAGCCGGCCGACCTGCCCGCGCCGCGCCTGCGCCAGTCGACCTTCCGAAGCCCGCGCCGGTCGATCTTCCCAAGCCTGCACCGGTCGACCTGCCGAAGCCTGTGCCCGTCGACCTGCCGAAGCCTGCGCCCGTCGACCTGCCGAAGGCCGATCTGCCACGCACGGACATCCTGCCGAAGATCGTGCCGCCGAAGATCGATCCGCCCGCCCAGGCGCCGATCCTCGACCTGCCGAAGCCTGCCGACATACCAGCCCCGGTGTTCGTGCCGCCGGAGATGCCTGCGGCGCCGATCGCCCCGCCCGTGCAGGCGCCGGTGTTACCGGAGCTGCCCGCGCTGCCCGGGCCACCTCCCCAGCTGCCCGCGTTGCTCGCCGCCACCGGTGATGCCTGCCCTGCCACCGCCGCCGCCACTGCCGAACATCGCCGGGATCCTCGGCGGGATCCGCCTGCCGTTCTAGGTCGCGGGCGGGTCAGGAGAACGCAGGCACTCTCGGAATGAGCGCTTGCGCAACCTTTTCCGCCTCGGCCTGGCTCTGCTGATCGTCGCCTCCGCGCGCGTACACGTCGATTTGGGCACCGCCGATTTGCACATAGAGGTGGCCGTCCCGCCAGTAGGCGTCGTCGCCGATTCCCGGTATCGACGGTGAGTCCGCTCGGGCGATGGTGAAGTCGTCGCTCGTCGCGCGTGACAGGAACACCGCGAGCTGTCCCGAGGACTGCTGCCACTGGCAGTAGCGGGTCGATGCACCGGCGTCGGCGCCGTCCTTGTCGACCTGGGTGATATCGCGTCCGGTCAGCTGGGTGACTTCGGCATCGGTCAACAGGGTGCAGGGATCGGGGATGTTGCCGCCCTCGCCGGTAGGGTTCTGCGCGACGGCAGAGGACGACGGCGCTGCTGTCGCCGATGTGGATTGTGCGGCTGGCGGCGACGCGTCGCGGCCACATCCGGCCAAGGCCAGGATCACGACGACGAGTATGCCGAGACGGCGATTCATGGGTTCCTCTTTCCGGGCGTGGTCCGCGGATTAGATACTTCACCGCTGCACCCACCGTGGCGACCCGAATCAAAAGATTCGATGTGCCTCGAGGTCGGCGGACTCCAGCGAACACTGAACCCGTCTCATCGCAGCACTGTCGCCCGGTGTGCGGACCGCGGCACGCGACCCCCGGTCGGTCGAGTCGCCGCGACACGAGTTTGCTGGAGTGTCTTGGTGTGTTCTGCATCTCATTTTTAATGTGAAAACTAAGAATCTGTTGTTAGACCTCATTCGTCACATCACTTCTCGATGCTTGCCTATCGCGGATATCTGCATTTCATCGTGCATTTCTACGCTTGCCACCGCGGAGTCACGAATTCGTAACGAATAGTTTTCTAAGCGCGGCCTGAGACCTTTGTAGATATTGATGCCGGCGAGCGTCCGACATTTCTCGGTGCGCGAATTTTCGTCGCTAGACTCAATCAGAGCCTGCGGTGAATAAGCGCAGCAGAACGTATGTCATTGCCGGACGTAGCTTCAGCCGGCACAAGCACCGATGAACAGGGCAAATACCGTCATGCATAAGAACACTGTCACCACGAACGTGACCGAGGCCGCGGCCGCCGAGCCGGACTTCGTCGTTCTCGGCACCGTCGACGTCGAGCGCGGCCCGATCGCAGACCTCGCCGTCAGCACCGACGGTGCCACGATCGTCGCGACCCACTACGGCGACGGCAGCGTATCGGTCATCGACGCGTACGCCATGATCGTGGAAGCCGACGTCGAGATGCCGGTCGTCGAGCCGCAGATGGTGGTCGCGGGGGAGCGGCGCGCCTACGTGACGATCTCGGGCCATCAATATGACTCGGTCGCGGTCATCGACACCGAGAACAAGCGGGTCATCGCCAACCACCCGCTGGCAGGCACCGCGACCAGCGTCGCGGTCAGCCCGGATGGCACGCGGATCTTCGTCGGCCAGGCGGCAGACGATGTCGTCGGCCTCGCCGTGATCAACACCTTCGGCCGGACCCAGACCATCGACATCGCCCACGGCGTCGGCCGCACCGTCGACGCGGTGCGGGTCAGCCCCAACGGCCGCTTCGTCTACGTAGGCACGTCCGACGCGGACAGCGGCAAGCTGCTAGTGGTCGATGCAGCCAAGGGTCGGGTGGTCCGCGAGGTCCCGGTCGCGTCGCCCATCAGGGATGTCGCGCTGAGCCACGACGGCGCGCTGGTCTACGTCGCCGGCTTCGACACCCACTGGGGTGGTTCGATCGACATCATCGACACCGCGATCAACGAGATCACCGCGAAGGTCGGCATCGGCGGCGCACCCATGCAGATGGCGCTCAGCTCCGATGGTCGTCGCCTCTACATCGCGGACTACGAGCACGTCGCCGTGCTGTGCAC
The DNA here is from genome assembly GCA_963758825.1 of uncultured Actinomycetota bacterium. Taxonomy (GTDB): domain Bacteria; phylum Actinomycetota; class Actinomycetes; order Mycobacteriales; family Mycobacteriaceae; genus Mycobacterium. The sequence continues at coordinate 308,561 of CAVWWV010000007.1, forward strand.
CGAGACCAACGCGGTAGTCGACACGCTGACCGTCACTGCGGAACCGTCATGCGTCGCGGTCAGCCCGGACAACCGTCGGCTCTACATCGCCGACCACGCGGGCGCCATCACGGTGATGTCCGTCGCCGCCGACTCGACCGAAATCGAGGCCGAGTTGATGGCGATGAACCTCAGCACGATTCCTGCGCTTCGTCGGCTCGAGCCGGCCGGGGTCTAGTCCTCAGCGCCACTGGTAGCGGATCTTGGGCCGGCCTGCCTTGCCGTAGTCGGTGTGCCGGGTGACCGTGCCCTCGTCGGCGAGGCGCTCCAGGTAGCGCCATGCCGTCACCCGCGAAACGCCGACCTGCTTGGCGACTGCGTCGGCCGTGACCCCGTCGGCGGAATCCCTTACCGCACGGGCGATCTCGTCATTGGTACCCGCGGCCGCACCCTTCGGGGCCGCGGATCTGTCGGCGCTCACCCGTAGTTCGGACAGTGCGCGGTCGACCTCGGCCTGGCTTGCCGCGTCGGTGCCGGCGGGCAGGGCCTCCCGATAGCGCTGGTAGCGCTCCAACCGGTCGCGGAACGCGGCGAACGTGAAGGGCTTGAGCAGATACGCCAGGGCGCCGTGGCCGACGGCGGCACGAACCATCTCCAGGTCGCGCTCGGACGTGATGGCGATGATATCCGGTGCCGGCGACAGACCCGATAGACCCGACGCCAGTGCGATACCGCTGGCGTCGGGCAGTCCGATGTCGAGCAACACCAGGTCGATCGGAGTCCCATCCGCCGCCGATTCGCCGGCTGCCCGCATCGCGTCACGGGCGGTGTGGGCAACGGCCGCAACCGAAAAGCCTTTCAGCCGTTCCAGATACGCCTGATGCGCCTCGGCGATCAACGGCTCGTCCTCGACGATCAGCACGCTGATCATGAGCCGCTCACGGTGACCGTGACAACCGACCCGTACGTCACGTCCGCGGAGAGATTTCCGTTGTGGCGCTTGACGACCTGCGCGACAAGCGCCAGTCCGAGGCCGTGTTGTCCGGCGTCGGAGCCGGACTTGGTCGAGTAGCCCCGCTGCATGGCTTTCTCGAAGGTGACGGGGTCCATGCCGGGACCGCTGTCTGCCACCCTGATGAGCAGAGTGTGGTCCTGCTGGCTGACGGTCACCTCGACCCATGGGTCTTCGCGATCACAAGCGTCCATCGCGTTGTCGATGAGGTTGCCCAACACGGTGACCATCTCCTGACCGGACAGTGGTGCGTCGTCGGTATTGGACGGCAGTCGGGTGTCCTCGGTGACCGACAATTCGATGCCGCGCTCGTCGGCCTGCGCGGACTTGCCGAGAAGCAGCGCGACGAGCGTGGGATCGCCGACATCACTGGAGAGCCGGTCCACAAGGCGCTGCGACAGTTCGAGTTCATTGGTCGCGAACTTGACGGCTTCGTCGGGACGGCCCATCTCCACCATGGTGATCACGGTGTGCAGTTTGTTGGCGGCCTCGTGCGCCTGCGAACGCAGTGAGTCGGTCAGCACCTGCAGCGAGCTGAGCTCACCCAGTGCCCCTTGCAGTTCCGTGCGGTCGCGGATCGTGACGACCTCTGAGTCATGTGATCGGGCATCCACCTGAGAGCGGTTGACGACGAGCACCCGTTCGTCGGTGACGTGCACCTCGTCGCGGGCGCCGGGGTCGTACGTCTGTAGGAACTTCGGCAGATCCGAACGGGACACGGGACCCGGCGGCAGGCCGAGCAGTCGGCGGGCTTCGTCGTTGACGAGCGCCACACCACCGCGATCGAGCACGATCAGCCCCTCGGACACCGAATGCAGGATCGCGTCGTGATGTTCGTACATCACCCGTAGCTCGTCGGGTCGCAGTCCGTGCGTCTGGCGCAGCAGCCTGCGCCGGATCGCCCACACGCCGACCAACGAAATCACCAGCGCCCCAACGCTGACCGCGGCGATCGTCAGCCATTGTGATCGCCAGCGTTGCGCCAGGGTCTGCTGCGTGACGCCCGCCGACACCAGGCCGACGATCCTGCCGGAGCCGTCGCGCACCGGCACGATGGTGCGGATGGACGGGCCGAGTGTGCCGGTGTACACCTCGGTGAACGTCTCGCCGCGCAGCGCGGGCTCGATGCTCCCGAGATAGTGACCGCCGATCTGCTGCGGATCGGTATGGGTGAACCGGGTTCCGTCAGGCGACATGATCGTGATGAAGGCGATGTCGGTGTTGGTGCGGACGGCCTCGGTGACCGGCTGCAAAACCTCAGTGGCTCTACCGGATTCGATCGCTGCGGCCGTCGACGGCGAGTCGGCCAGCGCCGTTGCGATGGCGACCACCTGCTGGCGTGCCGCGGCGTCACCGTCCTGACGGGCGTCCACCAACGCCAAACCGCTGCCCGCCATCACCACGATCGCGATCACCAGGATCTGCAGCGCGATCGCCTGCCCGGCCAGTGAGCGCGGCCACCACCTGGTCAAGACGCGCCCAATTCCTTGGCCGCGTCGGCGAATATCTCGTCGGCGGCGCCGACCGCCACGAAGTGGCCTGCGCCATCCACGGGATGCCACACCGCGCCCGGCATCGCGTCGGCCACAGCCTTGTTGATCGGGTCCGCCGGTTCGGCCAGCAGGTGCGCCTCCAGTCGATTGCCTGGGCCGCCGTGGTTGTGCAGGACGAGCGGGCCGTGCGGATCGCCGACCTCGAGGTACGCGAGCTGACGACCGTCGGGGGCCGTCACTACGCGGGCCTCTTCCACGCCGCTGTCCACCACGCAATGAAAGCAGCCCGCTGGTGGTCGAGCGGTCGAATTGGCCGGGGCGGATCAGTCACTGCACCCGTTCGGCGGCCTGAACGTAATGAACAAAAACGTGACCCGGCTCACGCTATGGCAGAACCTACTTGCACATCACATTCGATGTTCGACCTGGAGGTAATCCCGCAATGACAGTCATCGACCGCCAGCCGCCGGTATCCGAGCCGCCGGATTCGCCGCGCCGCAAGGACCGCACGCACTGGCTCTACATCGCGGTGATCGCCGCGGTGCTTGTCGGTATCGCGGTGGGCCTGCTCGCTCCCGAGGTCGGCAAGAGCGTCGGCGTTCTCGGCACGATGTTCGTCGCGTTGATCAAGATGATGATCGCGCCGGTGATCTTCTGCACGATCGTGCTGGGTATCGGGTCGGTGCGCAAAGCGGCGACCGTCGGCAAGGTCGGCGGCCTGGCCTTCGCCTACTTCCTGGTGATGTCGACGTTCGCGCTCGCGATCGGTCTCGTCGTCGGCAACATCATCCATCCCGGTAGCGGCATGCATTTGTCGGAGACCGCCGCCGGCAAGGGTGCGGAGCTGGCCGAGAAGGCACACGAGTCGGGCGGCCTGATGGACTTCGTCCAGGGCATCATCCCCGACACGCTGTTCTCGGCGCTGACGGCGGGCAGCGTGCTGCAGACACTTTTCGTCGCACTTTTGGTCGGATTCGCGTTGCAGGCGATGGGCAGCGCGGGCGAGCCGATCCTGCGCGGCGTCGAGCACTTGCAGAAGCTGGTGTTCAAGGTTCTCGTGATGATCCTGTGGCTGGCGCCGATCGGCGCGTTCGGCGCGATCGCCAACGTCGTCGGGCAGACGGGGTGGACCGCGGTCACCCAACTGCTGACGCTGATGCTCGGCTTCTACGTCACATGCATCCTGTTCGTGTTCGGCGTGCTGGGCACGATCCTGCGGGTGGTGTCCGGTGTCTCGATCTTCAAGCTGGTGCGCTACCTGGCCCGCGAGTACCTGTTGATCTTCTCGACGTCGTCGTCGGAGTCCGCGTTGCCGCGTTTGATCGCCAAGATGGAGCACCTGGGTGTGGACCGCAGCACCGTCGGTGTCGTCGTCCCGACCGGCTACTCGTTCAACCTCGACGGCACCGCGATCTATCTGACCATGGCGTCGCTGTTCATCGCCGACGCGCTGGGCAGCCCGATGGCGGTCAGCGAGCAGATCGGCCTGCTGGTGTTCATGATCGTCGCGTCCAAGGGCGCCGCGGGTGTGACCGGCGCAGGCCTGGCCACGCTGGCGGGCGGGCTGCAGAGCCACCGCCCCGACCTGCTCGACGGCGTCGGCCTGATCGTCGGCATCGACCGGTTCATGTCCGAAGCCCGCGCGGTGACGAACTTCTCCGGCAACGCCGTCGCCACACTGCTGGTCGGGTCGTGGACCAAGACCGTCGACAAGGACAAGGTCGACAGCGTGCTGCGCGGCGATGATCCGTTCGACGAGCTGACGATGATCGACGACGACCACGGAGCCGGGCCTGCGACATCGGGCGCTGCGCCGCGCGCCGAAGGACCGGCGCAGGAGCGTGTGCCCGCCCCGGCGTAGGGCACACATAGAAGAAGGCCCGGCCGGTACCGCCACCGGCCGGGCCTTCCTACGTCGTCGATCCGCCTCAGCGGCGGTTGCAGTCCAGCGTCACGGAGATCGACTGGCTAACCGTTTCCAGCACCAGTGCGCGGTCGCCGCCGAAGCCGCCGCGGCCGGGGCCGATGTAAGGCACCCACTGCTGCACCGTCTTGGGGTTGCGCACGTTGGTCACCACGCACTGACTCAGCGGCGCGGAGCCGGTTCGATCGATGTTGACCGTGTAGCCCTCGTCCTGCAGCCGCTTGATCGTCGCCTGTGCGTCCTCTTCTGCCGAGGCGATGCCTGCGGGCACGGCCAACGCGGCGCACGCACCCACCATCGCAGCTGCGAGCGTCCACTTTTTCCGCATTACCGCACCTCTCCTCACGTGTCCGGTCAATGATCCTCCATTTACATCGCTGGCGACGCGCATTTACTTCCCAGGTGGCATCCAGGTTCGCTCGTCGTGAGCTGTACCGCGCAGAAAGACGACCGTAACCAACCCCACATATGCGGAGTTGGCCTTCGGGCGCGCGATTGGGGAACCATGAATACGTGAGTCAGACATCGGTAGCCCGCCAACCGGCCACGGCTACCCGGGTCCGGCTGTCCCACCAGGTCATTACGCTCGACGACGGGCACAAGGTGGGCGTGACCGTCGGCGGCAAGGGTGTACCGCTGGTGTTCATGCACGGGATCGCCCTCAGCGGGCGGGCCTACGTGCGATTGCTGAGCCGGTTGGCGGGAATGGGTTTCCTGGTCGTCGCACTCGATGCGGCCGGCCATGGCGTTACCCCCAACCTGCCCCGCAACGCGGCCGACCTGAGCCACCGGGTCGACCTGACGCTGCGCACCCTCGACGCGCTCGGCGTACGCAAGGCCGTGTTCATGGGTCATTCGATGGGCGGCCGGATGATCATCGCGCTTGCCGCGCTGGCGCCGGAACGGGTGATGGCCGCGGTGCTGCTGAACGCCGCTGCGGGTGCACCGTTCGACGAGTCCATCCGCACACCGGTCCGGTCTCCCCGTCGGGCGGCGCAGGCGGTGTTGAACGCGGCGTACGACGCCCCGGCCGATCCGCGCAGGCTGCCCGCCCCCGAGCGCAGGCGCTACATGCGCCAGATGGCAGGTGCTCTGGCCCGCAACGTGCGGAGCCCGCTCGGACTTCCGGGCGCCGTGCGGGCCATCATCGCGTCCGGCGACTACACGCCCATGCTGGAGGCGATGCGCACCCACCGCGTGCCGACCATCATCGTGCACGGCGAAAACGACTTGGTCGTGCCGTTCGAGGCCGCCAAGGACATGGCCGAGCGCGCCGACGGCACTCTCTATCGGGTGCCGGGCGCCTACCACTCGTGGATGCTGGCCAACCCCCGGCACGGTGCCGATATGGTGCGCCAGCTGCTGGCCGCGGAATTGGGCGCCGTGCTGCGCGAGGCGGCCCGTGCGCTCGGAATCGTGGGCGTTCCCGGTGGCTGGCAGGACGCGTTGCTGACCCCCGACTCGCCTCTGCGCTCGTTGGAGGGCCGGCCGTTGGAGGCCGTGGGCGTCGAGCCGCTCGAGCACGTCGAGATGGACCGGCTGCGCAGCGCCCAGCGTGCGCCGAACGGCCCCACGGCGCGCCGTTGGCGCTGGTTCGACGCGTGGCGCCGGAAACCTGCCTCGGCGTCAACAGACGGAATGGCCGACATCGCCTAACCCGCGCACTAGCATCGCCATCATCTGACCGCGTCGGGTATGGCGCGCCCGGAGTCGGAGGGGGATACCCGATGGACAGCACGATGCAGGACTTTCCGCTGACGATCACCGGCATCATGCGATACGCGTGCACTGTCCACGGCGACCGCAAGGTGACGACGCCGACCGGTGATGGGTACCGGCACGCGAGCTATCGAGAAGTCGGGGAGCAGGCTGGCCAGGTTGGCGAATGCGTTGCGCCGCGTCGGCATCACCGGTGACCAGCGCGTGGCCACCTTCATGTGGAACAACGCCGAGCACTTGACCGCGTACCTGGCCATCCCATCGATGGGAGCCGTCCTGCATACGCTCAACGTCCGGTTGTCGCCCGAGCAGATCGCTTTCATCGCCAACGAGGCCGAAGACCAGGTGATCCTCGCCAACGTCTCGGTGGCCGGTCAACTGGCACCCGTGCTGCCGCTGCTGGAAACCGTGCACACCGTAATCGCGGTCGGCGAGGGCGATATCGAGGCGCTGACCGACAACGGGCATGACCGTGCTGCGATACGACGAGGTCCTGGCGGCGGAGTCGCCCAGACTTCGACTGGCCCGACATAGACGAGAAGTCCGCGGCGGCGATGTGCTACACCAGCGGCACGACAGGGAACCCGAAAGGTGTTGTCTACAGCCATCGTTCGAGTTATCTGCATGCGATGATGACCAATACCGCCAACGCGTTGGGGGTGGGGTTCTCCGACAAGGTGCTGCCCATCCTGCCGATGTTCCACGCCAACGCATGGGGGTTGCCGTACGCCGCGTTGATGGCGGGTGCCGGATCTGCTGATGACTGACCGCTTCCTCGACCCGAAATCGTTGGTCGATCTGATCGAGACGCAGCGACCCACAGTGGCCGCGCGCCGTCCCGACGATCTGGAATGACGTCGTGCACTGCCTGGAGAAGATCCGGCCACGACATTTCGTCGCTGCGGCTGGTCGGCTGCGGCGGGTCGGCGGTGCCGACGTCGATAATGAAGACGTTCGAGGAGCGGTACGACGTTCGGATCGTGCAACCGTGGGGGATGACCGAGACCTCGCCGCTGGCGCACGATAGCGCGGCCGGTAGCGGACGTCCCGGAGGGCAGCATATTGGGCCCAGCGTGCCACCCAGGGCCGGCCGGTGTGCGGCGTGCAGGCGCGGATCGTCGACGACGACGGCAATCCGCTTCCGCACGACGGCAAGGCGGTCGGCGAGGTGCAGGTGCGTGGCCCGTGGGTCACCGGTGCGTACTACCGCAACCATGATCAGTCGAAGTTCGACGACGGCTGGTTGCACACCGGCGACGTCGGCCGCATCGATCCACTCGGCTACGTCACGCTGACCGACAGAGCCAAGGACGTCATCAAATCCGGCGGCGAGTGGATCTCATCGGTCGAGTTGGAGAACCACCTGATGGGCCACCCCGCGGTCTCGGCGGCCGCCGTGGTGGCCGTGCCCGACGAGCGCTGGCAGGAGCGGCCGCTGGCCGTCGTCGTCGTCAACGAGGGCGCCGAGGTGTGCGCGAAGGATTTGCGGGACTTCCTCGGCGACAAGGTCGTTCGCTGGTGGCTGCCGGAGCGATGGGCCTTCATCGAGGAGGTGCCGCTGACCAGCGTCGGCAAGTTCGACAAGAAGACGATCAGGGCCCGCTACGCCGAGGACGCCTACGACGTCATCGAGCAGCGCGACTGACCTTTTCTTCCGCGAGCAGACGCAAAAGCATGCGACACGCCGAGGATTTCGGTGCGTTTGCGTCTGCTCAGCGAGCAAGAGAAGCACCGTCGAGGTGACTGAGTATCCGTGCGACGAGATCGAACGGGTTTCGGCGAACGTCGTCTACGACGATCGGTAACACCGAGTAGCCGCATTCCTGCAGTCGCGCAGTCTTGATCCGATCGCGTTTGACCGCTGCCGGGTTGGCATGCCACTCCATGCTGTCGTACTCCGCGACCAGCATCGCGTCGGGCCACGCGAAGTCGACCCGCCACAGGTCCCCGCACTTATCGAGAATCTCGTATTGCAGTTCCGGTAGGGGTAGACCGCCGTCGATGAAAACCAGACGGGTTTCGCTTTCCATCGCAGACTCGGCGCGGGCATCGGCGTGCTCGATGAGTTCGCGGACACTGACGATGCCGCGACGGCCCTTCTGTTCGCGGATCGCGGCGGTGATTTCGTCGCGCGTGCACGACGTCGAGCGAAGTGCGGCATCGAGAGTCGCCAGCGCGCGTGGTCGCCGAAGTGTCCGCGCAATCTCGACCGCCGTCCAGGCCGGCGCAGTCGCGAGCCGACCGTTGACACGTTTGAGCGGCGCACCGACACGCTGGTGAACTACCAGTCCCGCGGTCGGTCGCATCCGAACACCGGGATCGAGTACGTGGACGTTGTCGATCCTGTTCCATGTCGAACCCATACAGATGTGCGGCGGTGTTCATGCACGGCACCATCCGTTCACGGGCGATGAGATCAAGGCCGGTGAGTTTGGCATGAACATCAGGCGGGGCCAGCGAGTAGACGCCGTGCCACACTCGAATGAGCGCGCCCCTTCGGAGATGAGACGCGAGCATGCCACGCGTCATCACCGTCAGCAGCTGTTGGCGGGTTGCCACTCCGCCGTTCGCCGACAACATCTCATCGATGAACACGCTTCAAATGCTCACCACAGCCGACGTCCGAGCCAATGCTGTGCGCCGCATCTGTGGATGAGCGCGCAACTCTTAATGGCGAGCAGACGCAAAAGCATGCGACACGCCGAGGATTTCGGTGCGTTTGCGTCTGCTCGCCGGGAGAAGTGTTAGCGCTCGGCTCGTTGGTAGGCCGTCACCACAGCCGCACCGCCGAGACCGATGTTGTGCTGCAGAGCCGCGGTGACGTTGTCGACCTGACGCTTGTCCGCGGTTCCCCGCAGCTGCCAGCTCAACTCCGCGCACTGCGCGAGACCCGTCGCGCCGAGCGGATGCCCCTTGGAGATCAACCCGCCTGACGGGTTGACCACCCAGCGACCGCCATAGGTGGTGTCGCCGTTGTCGATCAGCTTCGGAGCCTCGCCCTCGGCACACAGGCCGAGCGCCTCGTACAACAGCAGCTCGTTGGCCGAGAAGCAGTCGTGCAACTCGATCACCTGGAAATCGGCTGGACCGAGACCTGACTGGTCGTAAACCTGTCTGTGCAGCTTGCACATTCATGTCGTACCCGATGACGTTCTTGGCACTGCCGTCGAAGGTGCTGTTGAAGTCGGTGGTCATCGCCTGCCCGACGATCTCGACGGCCTGGCCGGCAAGGCCGTGCTTGTCGACGAACGCCTCGCTGGCCACGATTGCCGCGCCCGATCCGTCGGACGTGGGAGAGCACTGCAGCTTGGTCACCGGATCGGAGATCATCTTCGCAGCGAGGATGTCGTCGAGCGTGTACTCCTCTTGGAACTGCGCATACGGGTTGTTCACCGAGTGCTTGTGGTTCTTGTAGCCGATCTTTGCGAAATGCTCTGCTGTGGTGCCGTATTGGCGCATGTGCTCGCGGCCCGCCGCGGCGAACATCCACGGTGCGACCGGGAACGCGAACTCGTCGATCTCGGCCAGCGCCTTGATGTGACGTCCCAGCGGCGACTCGCGGTCCTCTGCGCCGCCCTGCAGCGCGCCGGGCTGCATCTTCTCGAAGCCGAGCGCGATCGCGCAGTCGACGAGGCCGCCGCGAATCGTCTGCGCGGCCAGGAACAGCGCCGTCGAACCCGTCGAGCAGTTGTTGTTGACGTTGACGATCGGGATGCCCGTCATGCCCAGTTCGTAAAGGGCACGGTTGCCCGACGTCGAGTCACCCGAGCAGTACCCGACGAAGCCCTGCTGCACCTCGGAATAGTCGATGCCGGCGTCCTCGAGCGCTTTCGTGCCGGACTCTCGCGCCATATCGGGGTAGTCCCACCCCTCGCGGCGGCCCGGCTTCTCGAACTTGGTCATCCCGACCCCGACTACAAAAACCTTGTTTGGCATCTCATGACAGAAACACATCAGGGAGCGAACTGTCTAGACGCCCTATCGACACGGCACAGGGCCAGCGAACAGGCGGAGTTGCGCTACGCCTCGGCTCCCTGCATTTCGAACACGAATTCGTGATCGCAGATCCGGATACGGTCTCCGTCGGCGAGGGTCACGCTGGCGCGGATCCGTTCGCCTCGCACGTCGACCCCGTTGGCCGACCGCAGATCCGAAACCACGAAGCTGGTGCCGGTGTCGATGATGACGGCGTGGTGGCGGCTGACGTTCTGGTCGTCGAGAACGATGTCGTTGTCGGGCAGCCTGCCGATCCGGGTAGCCGCCGCTCTCAGCGGATACTCGTGGCCGGACGCGTCGCGAAGCAGGGCGGCCGAGGATGCGCCGCTGGTCGCGGTGCGCTGGTCCAGCGACGTAGCGGTGTGGATGGCGGTGGTCCGCGCGACACGCTTGACGTCGAGCGGTTCCTGGCGCAGCACCCGCCCATAGAGTGCCTGCACGGCGGGGCTGGGATCGATGCCGAGATCCTCTGCGAGTGTGGTCTTCAACCGCCGGTAGGCGTTCAGCGCGTCGGATTGGCGTTCGGCCAGATAGTAGGCGGTGATCAGCTGCGCCCACAGCGGCTCACGGTAGGGGTGCCCGGCGGTCAGCGACTCGAGGTCACCGATCACGGCATAGCTGCGTCCACAGGCGATCTCGGCTTCGGCGAGCGCGGTATGGGCAAGCATCTTGTCCTCGACGAGTGCGGTGGCGAATGCGTCGACGAACTGGAAGTCGCGTAGGTCCTCGAGGACCGGACCGCGCCATTCGGCGAGCGCCGTGGACAGGTACTGGCTGGCCTGCTCGAACTTCCCGGCGGCGGCGGCCTGCACGCCTGCGGACTTGCCGAGTGCGAATCGCCCGATATCGCAATCGGTTTCGCGCACTGTCAAGCGGTAGCCGGGTGGAGCGCTGGCCAATGCCGTGCGGGAGTCGACGCCGATGCCCGCCAGCAGCTTGCGGAGGTTGGACACATAGGAATGCAGGCTGGCGCGTGGGTCCGGGGGCGGGAACTGCTCCCACGCCGCCTCGATCAGCGCATCGGTCGCCACGGGGCGGTTGCGGTTGATCACCAGCATCGCAAGCACCGCCCGCTGCTTGGGCGTGCCCAGCGGCACCGACTCGCCGCCGACGCGGATCTGCAGCGGTCCCAGCACGCCGAACTCGGCACCCTTCTCGGCCATCACCGCAATTGTGACCTGCCCGTGCGCCGTCTGGTGTAGACCTGGGTAGAACGTGTTCTAGTTTTGCGATATCGGGAGGTATGACATGGGCCTTCGGGTCGTGCAGTGGGCCACCGGCGGCGTCGGTGTCGCGGCGATCAAGGGCGTGCTGGAGCACCCGGACCTCGAGCTCGTCGGATGCTGGGTGCACTCGCCGGACAAGACGGGCCGCGACGTCGGCGAGCTGATCGGCGGTCGGGCCGCTCGGTGTCATCGCGACGAACAGCACCGACGACATCCTCGCCCTCGATGCCGACGCGGTGATCTACGCGCCGCTGATGGCCAATCCCGACGAGGTGGCTGCGCTGCTGCGATCCGGCAAGAACGTCGTCACCCCGGTCGGCTGGCTCTACCCCAGCGAGCGGAGCGCTGCGCCGATGCGCGAAGCGGCCCTGGAAGGCAACGCGACGCTGCACGGCACCGGCATGGCACCCGGCGGTATCAGCGAGAAGTTCCCGCTGCTGTTCTCGGCATTCTCCACCGGCGTGACATTCGTTCGTGCAGAGGAGTTCTCCGATCTGCGGAGCTACAACGCGCCCGACGTGCTCCGGCACGTCATGGGCTTCGGGGAGGTCCCCGAGAAGGCACTGACCGGGCCGATGCAGAAGATGCTCGACAGCGGCTTCATCCAGGCCGTGAAGATGGTCGTCGCCAAGATGGGGTTCAACGCCGACCCGAAGGTGCGGGCGACGCAGGAGGTCGCGCTGGCGACTGCGCCGATCGACTCACCGCTTGGCCTCCTCGAGCCCGGCCAGGTCGCGGGCCGCAAGTTCCACTGGGAAGCCCTCGTCGACGGGGAACCCGTCGTGCGTGTGACGGTGAACTGGCTGATGGGCGAGGAAAACCTGGATCCTCCATGGACATTCGGCCCGGCAGGCCAGCGGTACGAGATGGAGGTTCGCGGCAATCCGGACATCACCATCACCGTCCACGGCTTTCACTCGGAGATCGGCGGCGAGGGCCCGGAGTACGGCATCGTCGGCACGGCGGCGCACTGCGTGAACTCGGTGCCCGCGGTTTGCGCGGCCGAGCCGGGCATCCTGACCATGCTCGAACTCCCGTTGATCAGCGGGAAGGCGGCGCCCGCGCTCGGCTAGTCTCGGGTCATGACGAAGCCGTTGGTGGTCGAACAATCCCGCACCATCGCGATGGGTCAGGACGACGTCTTCCGCGACATGGTCCCGATGCCGCTGCCAGAACTGTTCCGCCGGTGGTACGGCCCGATCCCGCCGATCAAGGAAACCCGAAACCAGACCGGCGACTGGGATGCCGTCGGGCAGTCCCGCACAGTCGTACTCGTCGGCGGCGGCAGCATGCACGAACAGCTCACCCAGTTCAATGCGCCGCACTCGTTCGGGTACACGCTGTCGCAGGTCACCGGGCCGCTGTCGCCGTTGGTGGGCCACATCGACGGCGAATGGATCTTCGAGCCGATCGGCGCAGGCACCAACGTGACGTGGCGATGGACCATTCACCCCCGCACCGGGCTCACCGCGCCGCTGCTACCGGTATTCGGCAAGCTGTGGAAGGGCTACGCCCGCCAGTCGCTGGAGGAGCTGTCCAGACAGCTCGTGCACTGATCACTCACCATTACTCACGGAATGCGATAGAACGGGTTCGGCAGCAGGAACGTGCGTTCGGCGAACCCGCCTTCGAGATCGGACGGCTGGTCTCCCATGTTGGCGACGATCGTGTAGCCCTCCTGCTCGATCGCCTGCCGTTGCGGTGCCTTGAAGTCGGCGGCCGAATCATAATGCGTGCCATCATGTTCCATGATCAGCCTGGTATAGCCGGCGTACCCGATGTCGGCGAGGTTGCGTTCCGTCGCCGCCCGTTGTGACTCCGGGCGGCCGGTGATGAAGAAGATCGCCGCACCGCGGTCCTTCGCGGTGTTGTAGACGTCCATCGTCGGCGGGATCACCGTCGACGCCGCGCGCAGATCCCACGCCTGCCACCCGCAGGGACCTTGCGGCGGTCGATGACACGGGCCTCCGATGACCCGGCCGAAGTCGTTGGCGGTGATGGCTTCCCAATTCGACAGCGCGGTTTCGTCGATGTCGAAGACCACCGCCGGCCGCTCGACGCCCACGGCGCGCTCGGTGATCCACGGGATCGCGGGCCACGCGGCCGACTGCAGATCGGTCAGGTAGCCGCCACTGTCGTAGTACCTCGTCGCCTCGGCCTTCAGGTCGCCGATGTTGGCAGGCTGAACCGGTGCCGGGACGATCGGCGACGGAGGGGCAGGCGGTTCGGCGACGGCCGTCGGTGCAGTCACCACACAATGCGGCCGCGACGATGACGACATACCGGGCGCGCGGCATCAGAACCGGATCAGCCCGCGCAGGTTACGGCCGCTGCGCATGTCGTCGTACCCGGAGTTGATGTCGGACAGGTCGTACTCGCGGGTGATCAGCTCATCGAGCATGAGCTGGCCGGAGTCATAGAGGTCGAGCATCTTGAAGATGTCGACACGAGGGTTCGACGAACCGAAAAGCGAACCGCGAACCTGCTTTTCGAACAGCGTCAGGTCGACCAGCGACAGGTTGACCTGTTTCTCGTCCGGGTGCGCCATCGCCGTCATCACCACGCGTCCGCGCTTGCCGACCAGGCTCAGCGCCTGCGCGACGTAGGCGCCCTCGGCGACATCGGTGGCGACGACGCATACGTCGGCCTTCTGTCCGCGGGTCAGCCCGATTACCAGGGAGGCGGCCTCTTCGAGCGTGGCCGCGGTATGGGTGGCGCCGAACTCCATTGCCCGCGTGCGCTTGTACTCGACCGGGTCCAGCGCCACCACGTGCCGTGCCCCGACGATGCGGGCCGCCTGAACCGCGTTGATGCCGACACCACCGACGCCCATCACCACCACCGTGTCGCCTGCTGCAGCCCCGCCGGTGTTGACCGTGCTGCCGTATCCGGTGGTCACCCCACATCCGACCAACGCCGCCTTGTCCAGTGGAACGCTCGCGTCGACCGTGACCACTGACGCCGTCGGCACCACGGTGTACTCGGAAAACGTTCCGAGCAAACACATCTGGCCGACATCGTGGCCGCGGGCGTGGAAGCGGTGGGTGCCGTCCAGCTGCGGGCCCCGCAGCAGATGCATCCCGAGTTCGCACAGGTTGCTGATGCCACGCACGCACGGCCCGCACCGACCGCATGCGGGGATGAAACTCAGCACCACGGCATCGCCCTCGGAGACGTCGGTGACCCCGTCGCCGACCTCTACCACCACGCCGGCACCCTCGTGACCGCCGACCACCGGCATAGTCATCTTCAGGTCGCCGGTGACCAGATGTTCGTCGGAGTGGCACATGCCGCTCGCCATCATCTTGACCATCACCTCGCCGCGCCCGGGACCGTCGAGGTCAATCTCCTCGACCTCCCACTTCTGGTGCAGTCCCCACAGAACGGCGGCCTTCGTCTTCATCGACGTCTGCTCCTCGCGGATCGGCGTTGCGGGCTGATTCATGCCAGCCTGGCAGACTTTCGTCCGTGACAGCGAAACGTGGTCTGGTGCTGGCGGGCGGGGGACTCGCGGGCATCGCGTGGGAAATCGGCGTTCTGCGTGGCATCGAAGACGAAGCGGCGGAGGCGTCGCGTGCCCTGCTCGATTCCGACGTGCTCATCGGTACCTCTGCCGGGTCCGCGGTCGCCGCGCAGCTCGGCAGCGCTGCGAGCCTCGACGAGCTGTACGAGCGGCAGATCGCAGGCACATCCAAGGAGATCAGTCCCGGCGTCGACATCGACGACATCACCGAGCTGTTCCTCAACGCGCTCTCGGACCGCGGTGCGACCAGGGAGCAGAAGCTGCAACGCATCGGCGCGGTCGCTAACACCACGCCGACCGTGTCCGAGGCGGTCCGCCGCGAGGTGATCGCCCAGCGGCTGCCGTCGCACGAGTGGCCGGACCGCGATATGCGCATCACGGCGATCGACATCGGGACAGGCGAGCTGGTCGCCTTCACCGCGACGTCGGGTGTCGACCTGGTCGACGCCGTCGCCGCCAGCTGCGCCGTGCCTGGCGCCTGGCCGCCGGTGACCATCGGCGAGCGGCGATACATGGACGGCGGCGTCGGCAGCACGATGAACCTGAAACTGGCCGGTGACTGCGACGCGGTCGTCGTGCTGGTGCCTTCGGGTAGAGGCACCCCGTCGCCCTTCGGCCCCGACCCGGCCGTCGAGGTCGACGCATTCGGCGGCCGTTCACTTGGCGTGTTCGCCGACGGCGACTCGTTGGCGGCGTTCGGCCCCAACCCGCTTGACCCCGCCTGTCGGGAGCCGTCGGCACGCGCAGGCCGGGCGCAGGGCCGCCGCGTCGCCGCCGAGGTGGCTGAGTTCCTGGCGGGCTGAAGCGGCTCTGACCTGCGCCGACGGGCTGGCGAAAAATTTCTCAAAAGAATTTCGGGAAAAGTGTGCGACTGGCCGGGGCTGATCGCTCCTACCTGTGAAAGCGGCCGCAAGGGCCACTTCAGACCACAGGAGAGATCATGTACAACACCTACCCCCAGAACCAGAACTTCGGCCCTCAGCACAACGGCTACGGCTACGCGCCGATGCAGCAGCCGATGCAGCAGATGCCGATGGCAGCGCCGGTCGCGCAGTCCTCAGCCGCGGGCAAGGGCCTGCTGATGGTCGCAGGCATTGCGGTCGTCGGCGCCGCCGCGTTCGGCGGGGTGATGTTGATGAACTCCAGCAGCCAGCCCGAGCAGACCGCGGCCTCCACACCGTCGACGGTTTTCAACATTCCTTCGGAGATCAACGTCCCCGGGCTCAACACCAATAGCGACCCGGCTTCCCCGGTCGTCGTGAACAACCCGGCCCCCTCGGTGCGGGTGTTCACCCCTTCGGCGCCGCGCCAGGTCGGCACCCCGGCCCCGGTTCAGAGCCAGACCCCGGCCCAAAGCCAGACCCCGGCCAACACCACCAAGCCTGCCGACACCAAGCCTGCTGACCCCAAGCCGGCGGACACCAAGCCTGCTGACACCAAGCCGGCGGACACCAAGCCGGCTGACACCAAGCCGGCTGACACCAAGCCTGCCGACACCAAGCCTGCCGACACCAAGCCTGCCGACACCAAGCCCGCGGACACCAAGCCCGCGGACACCAAGCCGGCCGACACCAAGCCGGCGGACACCAAGCCGGCCGACACCAAGCCGGCGGACACCAAGCCAGCGGACACCAAGCCGGCCGGTGGCGGCGTCGACGACATGATCGATTACGGCGGCTGTGTGTGCGGATAACCGCACAAGCCATTTCCAAGCTTCAGCCCAGGCCATCTCCCGGCCTGGGCTGAGTCATGTCAGCTTTCCAGCGCCTTGATGGCCTGCGCACCCAACTCGTGGCCGATGTCGATGACTTCTGCGGCGCGATGGAATTCCAGGCTGCGGCAAGCGGTTCGGGGCACCTCGATCAACAGGTCGGGCGGGTAGGCGGCCAGCGTGTGCCGCGCCAACGCGGCCTGAGCGATGTCGATGGTGCGGTTCATCACCTCGAAGCTGCCCATCGTGGGCACCGATCCGCCGTCGGGCACGACGTCTGGGTCGTCCTCGTCGGCCATGCTGCTGAACCGGCTCAACATGGCTCGCCCCGTCTGCGTGTCCAACACCGAGCGGGCGGCGTTGGTGTCGAGCAGCGACGAGGTGCTGCGCCACATCCTGTTCAGCCATTCCGTCGTCGCGCTCGGTTCGGCATCCGTCGGCTCGTAGCGGCCGCCCGCCTCGCTGCCACTCAAGCTGACGGCGATGGTGAGGTCGGCGTTGACGGCCGCGATCGGCGCCATCGGCAGCGGATCGAGAATGCCGCCGTCGGCAAGCAGGCGACCGTCGAGTACGTGCGGTGTGATGACGCCGGGAATCGCGATCGATGCCCGAATCGCTTCGTCCACCGGCCCGCGCTGCAGCCATACCGACTTACCGGCGATCAGGTCCGTCGTCACCGCCGTGTACGGGATCGGCAGTTCCTCGATCGTGACTTCGCCGAGGATGTCTCGGACGGCGTCGAGAATCTTCGCGGCCCGCAGCACACCCGCGGCGGTGATCTTCGGGTCCAACAGGCGAAGCACCGCCCGCTGCGTCAACGACTTCGCCCATTCGGCGAATTCGTCGAGCTTGCCCGCCGCCTGAAGGCCGCCGACGAGCGCACCCATCGACGACCCGGCGATCCCGACGATTTCGTACCCCCGCTTCTGCAGCTCGATGATCACGCCGATGTGCGCGTATCCCCGTGCGCCCCCGCTGCCGAGAGCCAGCGCCACCCGGTTGCCAGCCATGGGATCATTCTGCGCTGCAGCCGCCACGCACCGGCGCCGAGCCTGCTGACGGATCGCGAATTAACGAGAATTCGCGATCTCTGCGCAGTCTCGGGCGCCACAATCGAGTGTGTCCGCGCAGGAATCCAAGGTGATATCGGCCGTGCGCGGCCTTGGCAGGCCCACACCGCGCGACGCGTTGGCCGGCCTCGTCACCGGATTGTTCTCCATACCCGAGGGGATGGCCTACGCCAGCATCGGCGGATTCAATCCCGTTGTCGGGCTCTACTCGGGCGTGGTGCCGGGGATCGTGGCCTCGGTCTTCGCCCGCTCTGTGTTGATGGTCACCACGCTCACGAGCGCCATCGCGCTCTCCTCGCGAAGTGTGCTGGCCGAGGAAGGTCTCGACCCCGCGGATCCCGCCAATGTCGCCGCGCTGGCCGTCGTCGTCGGCATTGTCATGTTGGTCTTCGGCGTGCTTCGCTTCGGCGCGATCATGAACTTCGTCTCCAACGCCGTCATGACGGGCTTCAGCACCGGGATCGCGCTGCAGATCATCGCCGGTGTGCTCAATGACGCGACCGGCTACAAACCGCAGAGCGGCAACACCATTGGGAAGTTCATCGACTCGCTGAGACACGTCGGACTGTGGCAACCGACAGCCGTTGCGGTGGCAGTCGGCACCGTCGCGGTGTGGGCGGCGATCCATTTCGTCAAGCCGTTGAAATCCTTCGCGATTCTACTTGCGCTCGTCGTGGTTACCGCCGTGGTCGCCATTGCCCGCGTTGACGTCGAGACTGTCGGAGACATCGCATCGATCCCCAATTCCCTTCCACCGCTGACCGTTCCGAATTTCGCGGTGATGCCCGAGCTGCTGGTCGGCGGCGTCGCGGTTGCACTCGTCGCGCTGGCGCAAGCGGCAGGGATCTCCGCGGCGGTGCCCAACCCGGACGGCAGCCGCAGCAACATGTCCGGTGACTTCACCGCCCAGGGCGCCGCCAACCTGGCGGGTGGCTTCTTCGGCGCGCTTCCCGCCGGTGGTTCACTGTCGAGAACCGGCGTCGCGACTTCGGCTGGGGCGCAGACTCGTTGGGCGGGCATCTTCGCAGGCATCTGGCTCGCACTGCTCGTCTTGATTGCCGGTTCCGCTGCCGAGATCATTCCGATGCCGGTCATCGGCGGCCTCATCTTCGTCATCGGCCTCGAACTGGTGGCAGGCCGACTGCCCGACATCAAGCTGGTGTTGCGCGTCGCACCGATCTCGGCGGTGGCGATGCTGATCACGTTCGCCGCCACCACGCAGCTGCCCCTGCACACGGCGATCCTGATCGGGGTCGTCACGTCGCTCGTCCTCTATTGCGTCAAGGTCGCGAAGTCCGCCCAACTGGTCGGCCTTCGGCAGACCGATGACGGCCACTTCGACATCGTCCCCGTACCCGAGCAATGCGCCAGCAACGACGTCACCGTCCTGCACTACGCGGGGGTTGGGCTGTTCGCCGAGGTGGCCCGCATCGACGAGGAGTGGCCGAAGGTGGCCGGCTCCACGAACGCCGTCGTGGTGCTCAGCATGCGGATGATGCCCGACGTGCCGTCCTCGGTCGCGATCAAGGCGATGCGGCGGTGGGCCGGCGGACTGCAGGCGCACGGCGGCCGCCTAATCGTCGCGGGGGTGACGCCCGCCGCGGAACGCATCCTCGTGCGGGGCGGCCTGATCGATGTGCTCGGCGACGACGGCATCGTGCCCGCCACCGATCGGGTCTTCGGAGCCTTGGACGAAGCCGTCGCCCGGGGCCGGGCATGGATCGCTTGCCGGTCCTAGCCGACTTTCTCTCAGCCCTGATTCGAATTCAGCAGAGCGAGTCCGCGCCCGCCCGAACGGCGACGATGACGGCCGCCTGCCTGGCGGGGGGGAGCTGCGCCCACGGGGTGTTGAAGGATGCGGGCCCCGGCGGTGTGTTGGGGTCCTGAATCGTCTTCAAGAAGGGCTCGATCTGCGATTGGCGGTCGCCGCCCTGCTGATCGATCCAGACCTTCGCGGCCTGGCAGGCCTGCGAGTACTCCTCTTCGGTCGACTCGGCGTCGGCCCCGATCGCGGTGGTGACGCCGCCAGGTGCGACCTCGGTGGCGCCAGGCGCCGGGGTGTGGGTTTCCGGGCTGGACGTGCTCGTCGTGGCGGGCGCTGCCGACGACGGACCGCCCTCCTCATTCGACGAACAGCCTGTCATCGCCACGATCGCCGCCACGGTCGCGGCACAGAGGGGGTAGGAGCGCATTCTGCCAATCTATGCAACACTCGCCGACGTGATGGAAATGACCGGGACCCGGAGCTGTTGTCAGGCCTAGCCGCCGACCCCCATCCGTCCGTCACTTCCTGGAGCTTCCATGGTTTCCGCCGTCTCCGCCCCTACCCGCCTGCGCGTCCCCGATCTGCTGAATGCTGTCGACCAGGCCGCCGACGGCTTGCTCAGCGGCCACTACGACCACCTTCTGCCTGCTGACGGCGTGCCCACCGACGACCGTTGGTACACCCGCATCCACGGCGACGACGAACTCGACGTCTGGCTCATCAGCTGGGTCAAAGACCACGCCACCGAGCTGCACGACCACGGCGGCTCGCTGGGCGCGCTGACGCTGGTGTCCGGCGCACTCGACGAGTTCCGCTGGGACGGTGACGCGTTGCGCCGTCGTCGACTCAGCGCGGGCGACCAGGCGGCGTTTCCGCTCGGCTGGGTACACGACGTCGTGTGGGCGCCGACGCACAGCCTCACCGTGGCCGCGCCCACCCTGAGCGTGCACGCCTATTCGCCGCCGCTGACGGCGATGTCATACTACGAGGTGACCACGCGGAACACCCTGCGTCGCAACCGAACCGAACTCACCGAAGGCCCGGAGGGATAGGGATCTGATGGCCAGCCGCATCGACAAGGTGCTCGACGCCGCCCGCGACCGGTTGCAGCGGTTGCCTGCCAGTGCTGTGCCCGGCGCGTTGGAGCGCGGCGCGATACTCGTCGACATCCGCCCGCAGGCGCAGCGCGACCGTGAGGGAAACGTCGCGGCCGCTCTGGTGATCGAACGCAACGTGCTGGAGTGGCGCTGCGATCCCACCAGCGACGCGAAGCTTCCGGAAGCCGTCGACGACGACGTGGAATGGGTGGTGCTGTGTTCGGAGGGCTACACCTCCAGCCTGGCCGCGGCGTCGCTGATCGACCTCGGGTTGCACAAGGCCACAGACGTCGTCGGTGGATACCACGCGCTGGCGGCCGAAGGCGTTCTCGTTTAAGCGTTCTCGTCGTTGGACAGCAGCGGGCGCAGTCGCTCGGTCTTCTCTGGCGTCCAGCCCGGCGGTTGCAGTATCTGTGCCCAGGCGTTGGCGACGTCTTTGATGTAGACGTGGCCGTGTCCGTCCGGAACGTCCACCGCGACGGCCATATCCGCCGACACCTGAAGGAACGTGACGACCGGTATCCACTGCATGCGACCGGACAGGTCGTAGCCACGGGGCTCGCGGAGCCAGTCCGGTTCTTGGAATAGCAGGTCCGGATTCCACCAGGCGATCGGGTCCGACGCGTGCTGGAGGTACACCACACGTGGCAGACCCCACGGGTCTTTGGGACGGGCCAGGTTGTCCGGCCGCGCGACGAAGCGGACGTTTTCGCCCTTGTCGAAGATCGGCAGCCACTCCGGCGAATCCGCGTCGCGGTTTTGAGTGAGATCGGACCAGATGGTGTTGTTGAACGTCGGACCGGAGTAGAGGGCGCCGTCGGTGCGGGCGATGACATTGTTCAACGACAGGAACGGCGCCTCACCGCCGAACGAGCCAAGGCTTTCACCGAATACCACCAGCTTGGGCCGCTGCCCCTCCGGCATCGCCTTGATCTCCGCGTCGACGGCTTCGAACAGCGCCTGCCCCGCCTGGCGGGCGTTCTCCTTGTCGACGAGGAATGACAGCCAACTCGGCAGGAACGAGTACTGCATGCTGACGATCGCGGTGTTGCCGTTGTACATGTACTCCAATGCCGACGCCTCGGCCTCGTTGATCCAACCGGTGCCTGTCGTCGTCGCCACCGCGACCACGTCGCGAGTCAGCCCGCCGGTGCGCAGGAGTTCCTCGGCGGCCAGTGCAGCGGTGGCCTTGATGCCGTCGGCCGAATGCAGCCCGGCGTATGCGCGGATCGGTTCGATCGCGGGCTTGCCGTTGAACTTCGAGAGTTCGTCAACAGTCGGGCCCGCCGATACGAACACCCTGCCCTGGTGGCCGAGCGACTTCCAGTCGGTCAACGAGTCCGGTCCGCCCGACCGCCACTTCGAGTCCGGCGCGGGGAACTCGGGGTCGGTCTCGTCGTTGACCGTGGCGAAAGTCCTGTTGAGGTAGTCCATCCCGACGCGGACGACGACGCCGTTCAGCAGCGCGATACTCAGCGCAAGGAGCAACACGACGACCACCACCCGCGAGACCCGTGGCGGCGCAAAGCGATTCAGCTGGCGGACCAGGAATCGCACGAGCTTGCCGATGAGCTGGCCGATCTCGACGAAGATGAACAACACGACAATCGAGAGCACCGCTGTCAGCGGGTGCTCCCAGAATCCCATCCGGGGCACACCGTTGAGGTCGCGTACCTCGTCCTGCCAGGTGTGGAAATAGATGATCATCAGGATCTGGCCGATGATGCCGACGACGACCACCGCGAGCCACGCCCAGCCCGGCGCGTGGGGGCTGGATTCCTTTGAGCCCATATATCGCACCAGCCACACGGCGAGGACGCCGATGCAGTAGCCGATCGCGCCGGCCGCGCCGCTTATCAGCCCTTGAAACAGCGGGCCGCGGGGGAGCAGGGACGGCGTCAGCGACAACCACAGGAACACCAGAGCGAGAACCGTCCCGGTGAACGTGTAGTGCCGCTGCCACCAGGTCAGCTTCTTATCCGGCGGTTCCTGTTGCGGTGCTGCTTCTTCCGTCGCCGCCGCGGTGTCTGTCACCAGGGCAGATTAGCTGTGCGTGAAGTTCGGGGGGCGTTTCTCGCTGAAGGCGTTCATGCCCTCGGTTTGGTCAGCGGTGGCAAAAGCCGAGTGGAACAGCCTGCGTTCGTACAGCAGGCCCTCAGACAACGACGATTCGAAGGCCCGGTTGACGGCCTCCTTGGCCATCCGCGACGCCGACAGCGACATCTGAGAGATGGTGGTGGCCACTGCCTTTGCCTCACGGATCAGCTCGTCGGCGGGCACGACGCGCGATACCAGGCCGCTGCGGTCGGCTTCCTCGGCGTCGATGGTGCGGCCGGTCAGGATGAGATCCATCGCCTTGGCCTTGCCGATGGCGCGGGTCAGCCGTTGTGACCCACCCATGCCCGGCAGCACCCCGAGCTTGATCTCCGGCTGGCCGAACTTGGCGGTGTCGGCGGCGATCAGGATGTCGCACATCATCGCCAGCTCGCAGCCGCCGCCGAGTGCATAACCGGCGACCGCGGCGATCAGTGGCGTGCGCACCGCGGCCAGCTTCGCCCACGGCGCGAAGAAGTCCTGGCCGAACACATCGCCGAAGGACAGCTCCGACATCTCCTTGATGTCGGCGCCGGCGGCGAACGCCTTGTCGTTGCCGGTGATGACGATCGCGCCGATCCCGCGGGTCGCTGTCGAGTTGCGCTGCAGCAGTGGTGACTTCGTCCATCACCTGGCTGTTGAGTGCGTTCAGCGCCTTCGGGCGGTTCAGCGTGATGGTGCCGACGCGCTCGTCGCGGTCGACGAGAATGGTCTGGTAGCTGGTCTCGGTCATTGCGTCTCCTCGGGGAAGGTCAGGTCGGGGTTTCGGGGGGCGAAGTACGCGTCGATATCGGCTCTGGTGACCGCGGCCAGCGACGGCGGCGACCATTTCGGGTTGCGGTCCTTGTCGATGACCTGCGCCCGGATTCCTTCGACGAGATCGTGTGAACTCAGCGACTGGCACGTTGTCCGATACTCCTGGCGCAGCACGTCTTTGAGGGTGTCGAGCTTGGCGGCGCGGCGCACGGCTTCAAGTGCGACCGACAGCGAAACGGGTGAGCGCGTCATGATCAGGTTGGCCGCGTCGTTTGCCGGGCCCGCATCGTGTCCGCGCAGCGCGGCGACGATGTCCTCGACGGTGTCACCCGCGTAGCAGTCGTCGATCCATTGCCGCTGTGCCAGTAGCTCACTCGGCGGCGGTTCGGTCGCGTACGAGGCGAGCGCAGCGTCGATGCCGTCGGCGACGATGGCGTCGGAGAAATCGCCGAGCTGGTCGTGTGGGACGTAGCGGTCGGCGAAGCCCATGGCGATCGCGTCACCCGCAGCGAACGGTGCGCCCGTCAGCGCTGCGTGCAGGCCGAGCAGGCCGGGTGCCCGCGACAGGATGTACGTGCCGCCGGCGTCGGGGATGAACCCGATACCGACCTCGGGCATCGCCATTTTCGTGGTGTCGGTGACGACGCGGACGCTGCCGTGCGCGCTGACGCCGACGCCGCCGCCCATCACGATGCCGTCCATCAGCGAGACGAACGGCTTCGGATAGCCCGCGATCTGGGCGTTCATCAGGTACTCGTCCCACCAGAACGACGTCGCAACGCTGTGGTCGCCGAGGGCGCTCTTGTAGACGACATCGACGATGTCGCCGCCCGCGCACAGGCCCCGATCGCCTTCGCCGGACAGCACGACGGCCGAGATGTCGTCGTCGTGCTCCCATTCGGTCAGTGCCCGAGAAATCGCGGAGACCATTGTCGGGGTCAGCGAGTTGATGGCTCTTGGCCGATTGAGCCTGATCAGGCCGAATCCACGGTCGACTGTTACTAGGACATCCTCGTTTTCGCCCACGGAATGCAATGTAGATCGTGACCCGTCCGTGCTGCACCGCGGGTAAGGTTTCCTGTGAAAGACCTGGGAGGTTTTTTCGGGAACCTCCACTGGTGACCGATCGTTGAGTAAATGTTCGTCAGTAGGCGAACGACAGCACAGGAGAGGAACCGACGGTGCGCGAGAGCAGCAACCCGGTATTTCGTTCCCTGCCCAAGGGGCAAGGTGGATATGCGCAGTTCGGTACCGGAGCCACCGGCGCCGGTGCGGCCGCAGTACAGGCAGATCCCTATGTGACGCAGTACCCCGACCGGCAGCAGACCGGGGTTTCGCGTCCGATGACCATCGACGACGTCGTCACCAAGACCGGTGTGACGCTCGCGGTGCTGTCGGCCGTCGCGGTCGTCTCGTACTTCCTGGTCGCGGGCAACACCGCGCTGGCAATGCCGTTCGTTCTGGTCGGCGGGCTCGGTGGCTTGGCCCTGGTGCTCATCGCCACGTTCGGCCGTAAGCAGGACAACCCGGCGATCGTGCTCAGCTACGCCGCACTCGAGGGGTTGTTCCTCGGTGCGATCTCGTTCGTGCTCGCCAACTTCTATGTCTCCGGCGCCAGCGCCGGCGCCCTCATCGGGCAGGCGATCCTCGCCACCATCGGCGTGTTCGTCGGCATGCTCGTCGTCTACAAGACCGGCGCGATCCGCGTGACGCCGAAATTCACCCGGATGATCGTCGCAGGCATCTTCGGCGTGCTCGTCCTGGCGCTTGGAAACTTCGTGCTGGCGATGTTCGGTGTCGGCGGCGGTGAAGGCCTCGGCCTTCGCGGCAACGGCCCGATCGCGATCATCTTCTCGCTGGTGTGCATCGGCTTGGCAGCGTTCAGCTTCCTGCTCGACTTCGACGCCGCCGACCAGATGATCCGTGCAGGTGCGCCTGAGAAGGCCGCTTGGGGTGTCGCTCTGGGCCTGACCGTGACGCTGGTCTGGCTCTACATCGAGATCCTGCGTCTGCTCAGCATCTTGCAAAGCGATTGACGACCTACCACTAGAAAAGCCCCCGGTACGCCGGGGGCTTTTCTGCTGTGCCGCCGAGTGTGTGGGCTACGTACGCGAATTCGCCCGCACGTATACATAACCCATACAGTCGCGGCTAGCTGAGGCGCTCGATGATCATCGCCATGCCCTGGCCGCCGCCGACACACATCGTCTCCAGGCCGAACGTCTTGTCCTGCGTCGTCAGGTTGTTCAGCAGCGTGGCCGTGATGCGCGCACCCGTCATGCCGAACGGGTGCCCCAACGCGATCGCGCCGCCGGAGATGTTGAGCCGGTCGAGGTCCATGCCCAATTCGCGGGCCGACCCGAGCACCTGAACCGCGAACGCCTCGTTGATCTCGTAGAGGTCGATGTCGTCAATCGTCATGCCCGCGTTGGCGAGTGCCTTGCGCGTCGCCTCGATCGGCCCGAGCCCCATGATCTCCGGCGACAGACCGCTGACGCCGGTCGCGACGATGCGGGCCAGCGGCGTCAGGCCGAGTTCCTTGGCCTTCTCGTCGCTCGTCACGATGACCGCTGCCGCACCGTCGTTCAGCGGGCATGCGTTGCCGGCGGTGACTGTGCCGTTCGGCCGGAACACCGGCTTGAGCTGGCTGATCTTCTCGTATGTCGTGCCTGCCCGTGGCCCGTCATCGGTGCTGACCTGCGATCCGTCGGGCAGCGTCACCGGCGAGATCTCGCGGGCGAAGAAGCCGCTGTTGATGGCCTCCTCGGCGCGGTTCTGGCTGCGCACGCCCCAGTGGTCCTGCTCTTCGCGGCTGATGCCGGTGTGCAGCGCGACGTTCTCGGCGGTCTGCCCCATTGCGATGTAGACGTCGGGAAGCACGCCGTCGGCACGGGGGTCATGCCACTCCTCGGCGCCTGCAGACGATGCCACCGACCGTTCTTCGGCGTCGGCGAACAGCGGGTTGTGCGAGTCGGGCCAACCGTCGGAGGTGCCCTTCGGGAAGCGCGAAACCGTCTCAACGCCTGCGGAGATGAACGCGCTGCCCTCGCCGGCCTTGATCGCGTGAAACGCCATCCGCGTGGTCTGCAACGACGACGAGCAGTACCGGTTCACCGTCGTGCCGGGCAGAAAGTCGTATCCGAGTTCGACGGCGACGGCCCTGCCGATGTTGAAGCCCGCCTCGCCGCCGGGCTGCCCGCAGCCCATGATCAGGTCGTCGATGTCCTTCGGGTCGAGCGACGGCACCTTGTCCAGCGCAGCCCGCACCATCTGTGCGGCCAGGTCGTCGGGCCGCATGTCGACCAGCGACCCCTTGCCTGCACGGCCGATCGGAGAGCGTGCGGTCGCGACGATGACGGCTTCTGACATGACGGCTCCTCAGTAGTGGCTTTACTGGAAGAGAACCTAGCTCGCGGGCACAACGATGGGTGCGGGGACCCCGGTCGATCGCCTCCACAGCCGGCTGACGCCGCCGAGCCGCGGCGAGCAGTGAGCTGACGTCGGCCGCCCTGGCTTCCAGCGGCTGACTCGAGGGTCGACCAGTTGATGAAGTCGCCCAACGCATTACACAGCGCGGGCACCAGCTGCTGTGCGGCGAGCTCGTATCCGGCCGCGGACGGATGGAACATGTCGTCCGAGAAAGTACGTCCGGCGCCAGCTGAAGTCGGTGGCCATCAGGTCGGCGAGCGGGACCGGCACGCCGCCTGATGCCCGCACCTCCGCTGCCTGCGCACGGGCCAGCCGCAGCCCGCGGGTGCGCGCGACGGTCCGCAGCGGCTGGGGAATCGCGCTGATGACGCCGAAATCCGGGCATGTGCCGACGACGACGACGGCACCGCTGGCCCGCAGTCGACGCACCGCCTTGCCCACCCGTCGGGCCGACGGGCCGATGCCGTGCAGTTTGGTGATGTCGTTGGCGCCGATCATGATCACGGCCGCGTCCGGCGGCGGGCCCGCGACGAACATCGCGTCGATCTGGCCCGAAAGTCCCTTTGAGGTGGCGCCGACGATCGCTTTGGTGCTCAGCCGGATCCGCTTGGCCGGAGATCTCGGCGAGGGTGCGGGCGATCATCACACCGGGTAGTTCTCTCGGCGTCGCGGGCGCCGTAGCCGCGTGGCCGTCGAATCGCCGAACACCATCAGGTGCAGGTCGAACGGCATCCCGCGGTGCCAGCGCTCGACCGGACCCCCGCCGGGCGAGTACACGCCGTCGGCGCGCGGCGGGATGTCCCATGACTTCGGAATGACGCGTCGGGCCGCCTCGGCCTGTCCGCTCAGGTAGCTGCGGGCTCCGACATAAGTGCCCGTCGATGCGAGTGTGGCCGCGGCCGCCATGGCGACTGTGGACCGACGCGATGCACGTTTCCTCACAAACCCCAGTTTATTGGGCAAATTTCGGGATATCCGCGTGGCGAGTCCAGTTCGACGGTCACGGTGCGGTATCAAGTCCGGTATCGAATCAGTTTCTTTGATTGTTGAACTGGTTATCGATGTCAAGCTAAGTTATCCGGACTGGCCGAGCAACGAGCCACCCCCGGGCACTACAGCGTCGTAGGAAGTGGTGGCGATGACGGCACCAAGCAAAGTTCCAAGTACCCCTCGCGCTGCAATCAGCGCAGCTAGAGGGCATAAACCTCGGAAATTTCCGGTCAGCGACGGGGCGCCGGTAGAGGTCGTCGAGGACGGCCCGAGCCTGCAGGGACGGCTGCTCGCACTGGCCGCAATGCTGACAATCAAGCCAACTCTGGCAATCGGCAGCTACGCTC
Source organism: uncultured Actinomycetota bacterium (assembly GCA_963758825.1). Classification (GTDB taxonomy): domain Bacteria; phylum Actinomycetota; class Actinomycetes; order Mycobacteriales; family Mycobacteriaceae; genus Mycobacterium. Next base: position 336,692 of record CAVWWV010000007.1, read on the forward strand.
CCCGCGTACCCTGGCCGTTCGGCCTTGTGGACATGGCGTGTCGCGTGTTGAAGCCCGCACCCGGCACCGTCCGGGCAACAATCGCGCTGCCCAACTGCAACGCCCAGCTAGTCCGCGCCGCGGGCGTGCTGCCTGCCGACGGCAAGCGCCGCATCGTGCTCTATATGCACGGCGGCGCATTTCTGACCTGCGGCGTGAACAGCCATGGCCGGCTGGTCGAGACGCTGTCCAAATTCGCCGACAGCCCGGTGCTCGTCGTCAACTACCGGATGATCCCGAAGCATTCCGTCGGCCAAGCGCTCGACGACTGCTACGACGCCTACAAGTGGCTGCGCCTCAAGGGTTACGACCCCGAACAGATCGTGCTCGCCGGCGACTCCGCAGGCGGATATCTGTCGCTCTCCCTCGCCGAGCGGCTGCAGCAGGATGGGCTGGCCGGTGAATCGCCCGCCGCCATCGTCACCCTGTCGCCGCTGTTCGAGATCGACAACGAGGCGCGCGCCAACCATCCGAACATCCGGTCCGACGCGATGTTCCCGCCGAAGGCGTTCAACGCCCTGGTGGAGCTGGTCGAGGCGGCCGCGGCGCGCAACGCCGTCGATGGCAAGGTCGAAGAGGTCTTCGAGCCTCTCGACCACATCGAGCCGGGGCTTCCGCGCACCCTGATCCATGTGTCGGGGTCCGAGGTTCTGCTCAATGACGCCCGCAAGGCGGCGCACATGCTTGCGGCGGCCGGCGTACCGGTCGAGGTCCGAGTGTGGCCAGGGCAGATGCATGTATTCCAGATCGCCGCACCCGCGGTGAAGGAAGGCACCCGATCGCTGCGCCAGATCGGCGACTACATCCGAGAGGCCACCTGGTAAGCGTTTCCGCGGCCTGACACGATGGACGCATGCGCATCGCCCGGCACCTCAGTGAGCTCATCGGCAACACCCCCCTTGTTGAGCTGAACTCCGTCGTCCCCGAGGGCGCGGGCAGGGTGGTCGCCAAGATCGAGTACCTCAACCCGGGCGGCAGCTCCAAGGACCGCATCGCGGTGAAGATGATCGACGCGGCGGAGGCCAGCGGCGAACTCAAGCCGGGCGGCACGATCGTCGAACCCACATCTGGCAACACCGGTGTCGGCCTCGCGCTTGTCGCCCAGCAGCGCGGTTACAAGTGCGTCTTCGTCTGCCCCGACAAGGTCAGCGAGGACAAGCGAAACGTGTTGCGCGCCTACGGTGCTGACGTTGTGGTCTGCCCGACCGCGGTGGCGCCCGACGACCCGGCGAGCTACTACAGCGTCTCCAACCGGCTCGTCGAGGAGATCGACGGCGCGTGGAAACCCGACCAGTACTCCAATCCGATGGGTCCCGTCAGCCATTACGAGACAACAGGTCCCGAGATCTGGAACGACACCGACGGCACGGTCACCCATTTCGTCGCCGGGGTCGGCACCGGGGGCACCATCACCGGCGCAGGCCGGTATCTGAAAGAGGCGTCCGCGCAGCGACCAGAAGGCGCAGTGAAGGTCGTCGGCGCCGATCCGGAGGGCTCGGTGTACTCGGGTGGCACGGGTCGGCCCTACCTCGTTGAAGGTGTCGGCGAAGACTTTTGGCCGTCGGCCTACGACCCGACCGTGCCCGACGAGATCATCGCCGTCTCCGACGCCGACTCGTTCGACATGACACGGCGGCTCGCCCGCGAAGAGGCCCTGCTGGTCGGCGGGTCCTGCGGAATGGCCGTGGTCGCCGCGATCGAGGTCGCACAGAAGGCCGGACCGGATTCGCTTGTCGTGGTGCTTCTGCCGGACGGCGGACGCGGTTACCTGTCAAAGGTTTTCAACGACGCGTGGATGTCCTCCTACGGCTTTCTGCGCAGCAGGCTCGACGGGTCGCTCGAGCAGGCGACGGTCGGCGACGTGTTGCGCGGCAAGTCCGGTGCGCTGCCTGATCTGGTGCACACGCACCCGTCGGAGACCGTGCGCGACGCGATCGGCATCCTCCGTGAGTACGGGGTGTCGCAGATGCCGGTCGTCGGAGCCGAGCCGCCGGTGATGGCCGGTGAGGTGGCGGGCAGCGTTTCCGAGCGGGAACTGCTCTCCGCCGTTTTCGAGGGCCGGGCGAAGCTGGCCGACGCGGTCTCACAGCACATGTTGCCGCCGCTGCCGTTGATCGGTGCCGGCGAGATGGTGAGCCACGCGGCGAAGGCACTGCGCGACTGCGATGCCGTCATGGTGGTGGAGGAAGGCAAGCCGGTCGGTGTGCTGACTCGCCATGATCTCCTGGGGTTCCTGTCCGACGGTGCCACCCGTCGCTAGCGGTTGCGATAAGCCGAATTACGGCCAAAAGGCCTGCACACGACACCTTTGGCGAACCTTGCCGAAGGCGCTGCGCTGAGCTAATTCTCAGGTAGATTAAGCACGCTCGTTCCCAGCTAACGAAAGACTGGAAGGCGTCCATGACCGATCAACCGCCACCTCCGCCTGGTAATTACCCCCCGCCGCCACCACCGCCAGGTGGATACCCGCCGCCCCCTCCGCAAAGTGGAGGCTTCCCGCCCCCGCAGGGCGGAGGCTACCCGCCGCCGCAGGGTGGCGGATTTCCGTCGCAGGCCGGACCGGGTGGAGCATTGCCCAAAGAGGCGTACACGCCGTGGGGTACCCGCGTGTTGGCGTACATCATCGACTACATCCCGGTGTTGATCCTCGAGGGCATCGGCTGGCTGTTGCTCATCGGAACGCGCGAAACCGCTTGCGTCACAGACACATCGGAATACGACCTCGGTGAATTCTGCGCAACCGGCGCATCGACGATCGGGCAGCTGTCGATCGCTCTCACCGGTTTGATCGCACTCGCCTACGTGATCTGGAACCTGGGCTATCGGCAGGGCACGACGGGCTCGAGCATCGGCAAGGGCATCATGAAGTTCAAAATCGTCAGCGAGAAGACCGGGCAGCCAATCGGTTTCGGCATGTCGATCGTCCGCGAACTCATCTACCTGGTCGCCGCGGGCCTCTGCGGAATCATCTGGCTCGTCGCCGTCCTGTTCCCGCTGTGGGACGTGAAGCGGCAAACTCTCGTCGACAAAATCATCTCCACGATCGCCGTACCCCTGTAAGGGCTCAACCCTCAACTTCGGAAGGTTCGAATGAACAATCCACCACCCCCACCTCCTCCCGGCGGCTACCCGCCATCGGGACAGGGTGGTTATCCACCACCGCCGGGACAGGGCGGCTACCCGCCGCCAGGACAACAGGGCGGCTACCCGCCGCCACCGGGACAGGGTGGCTACCCGCCACCGGGGCAGGGTGGCTACCCGCCGCCTCAGCAAGGTGGTTATCCACCGCCGCCCCCGCCGAGTGGTTATCCGCCGCCTCCCCACCAAGGCGGATATCCGCCTCCGCCTCAGCAAGGCGGATATCAGCAGGCGCCCGGGGGTTACCCGCCCGCGGGTCCGCCGGGTTACGGTGGCGCACAACCGTATAGCGTCGGTGAGGCGTTCTCCTGGGCGTGGAACAAGTTCACCAAGAACGCGGCCCCGCTCATCATCGCCACGCTCGTCTACGGCTTGATCATCGTCGTCCTGCAGGTGATCGTGAACCTCCTGCAGGCCGCCGTCAGCCCCGGAGTGAGCGACTACTCGTCAAGCGGAAGCGGTTTCTCGTACTCGTGGAGCACGACGTCCATGGGTCTCGGCGGGATTCTCATCTCGATCGTCGGCTGGTTCGTGTTGCTGATCGTCGGTGCGGCAATACAATCCGGCTACATCAGTGGTGTGCTCGACATCGCCAACGGCCAACAGGTGTCGGTCGGGTCGTTCTTCCGGCCTCGCAACATCGGCCAGGTCATCATCGCGGGATTGATCGTCGGCGTCATCACGACGATCGGGTTCTTCCTGTGCATCATCCCTGGCGTGATCGCCAGCATCATGCTGGTCTTCACCATCGTCGCCCTGCTCGACCGCAACCTGTCACCGGTCGACGCGGTGAAGACCAGCTTCGAGCTCAGCAAAGCCAACTTCGGCAATGTGTTCGTGACGTGGCTGGCCATGGTCGCGACCGCTTTCGTCGGTGCGCTGCTGTGTGGTGTCGGCCTTATCGTCGCCGTTCCTGTCGCCGCGTTGATCCTGGTCTATGCCTGGCGGCGGCTCAGCGGCGGCCAGGTCGCACCGCTCACCCCGTAGCTGACGTTCATCGGAAGGCGCTGACTCCTGTCAGCGCCTCTCCGATGACCAGCTGGTGTACCTCGGACGTGCCTTCGTAGGTCAGCACCGACTCGAGGTTGTTGGCGTGCCGAAGCACCGGGTATTCCAGCGTGATTCCGCTGGCGCCCAACAGGGTTCGGCACTGCCGCGCTATCTTGATCGCTTCCCGGCAGTTGTTCAGTTTGCCGAAGCTGACCTGTTCCGGGCGGATTCGTCCCTCGTCCTTCAGCCTGCCGAGGTGCAGTGCCAGCAGCTGGGCCTTGCCCAGTTCGACCGCCATGTCGGCGATCTTGGCTTGTGTCAGTTGATATCCCGCCAGCGGCTTGTCGAACACCTCCCGGCTGCCCACGTATTCGATCGCCGTCTCCAGGCAGTCCCGTGCGGCGCCTACGCTGCCGAACACGATGCCGAACCTGGCCTCCGACAAACAGGCAAGGGGACCCGACAAACCCCGCGCCTGCGGCAGCTGCGCCTCGGCAGGCAGGCGGACGTCGTCGAGGTGCAGCTCCGAGGTCACCGACGCCCGCAGCGACAGCTTGCGCTTCATGTCGGTGGCGTTGAATCCCTTTGTTCCGCCGGGCACCAGGAAGCCGAGCACACCTTCCTCGGCGCGGGCCCACACGACCGCGACGTCGGCGACCGAGCCGTTGGTGATCCACATCTTGGAACCGTTGAGAATCCAGTCCGAGCCGTCGCGCCGTGCCGTGGTGCGCATGCCGCCGGGGTTGGAGCCGAAGTCGGGCTCGGTCAGTCCGAAACACCCGATGGCGTCGCCGGTGGCCATCGAGGGCAGCCACTGCTCGCGCTGCTCCTCGCTGCCGTGCCGGTGAATGGCGAACATCGCCAGCGAGCCCTGCACCGACACCAGGCTGCGCAGCCCGCTGTCGACCGCCTCGAGCTCCTGGCAGACCAGCCCGTAGGCGGTGGCGGTCGAGCCGCCGCAGCCATAACCCTCCAGATGCATGCCGAGGATGCCCAACTTGCCCAGGTCAGCGGCGAGCTCCCGAACGGGGACTTCGCCGGCTTCGAACCATTCGGCGATGTGCGGGCGCAACCGCTGTTCGCCGAACCGGCGGATGGTCTCCCGCAACTCCTTGTCCTCGGGAGTCAGCAGGGCGTCGAGGTCGAGCAGGTCATCGATGGGGGCCGTAGCGCTCATGATCCATGTCTACACCCCCCAAAACCGCGACACGGAGGAGTCTCGCGACGCGAACAGGTCAACCTTCCACGCCGGATTCCGACCGCTGACCCTGGGCCCCGGAGTGGGTGCCGATCCGGTCGAGAATCAAATCGGCGACCGTCTCTGGCTGCTCGTCGAGCAGCCAGTGCGATGCGCCTTCGAGGACTTCGAAGCGGTAGTCGGCGACGACGTAGTCGGCGCACAGCCGGGCGCACTTCTTTTTCAGCGCGATGTCGTTGTCGCTCCAGACATAGAGCGTCGGCACGGTGACCGCCTTGGCGGTCTGCCGGGGGCTGCTGAACGGCATTCCGCGATACCAGTTGAGCGCGGCCGTCAGCGCGCCCGGCCGCTGCAGCGCGTCCATCTCGGCTTCGGCCAATTCAGGCGCTGACCGCGACGCGAGGAATCCGGAGATCCCGCGCCTGCTCAGCAGCAACTGCTCCGGCAGCCACGGCAGCTGGAAGAAGAGCATGTACCAGGAGGAGGCTGCTTGACGGCTGGTTGCGACGGCCTTCAGGAACGCCGCGGGGTGCGGCACCGACAACGCGGTCAAAGTGTGCAGGCGTTCGGGAAACCGTTGCGCGACATACCAGCCGACGAACGCGCCCCAGTCGTGGCCGACGAGGTGTACCCGTTGCGCGCCGACGGTATCGATCAGCGCGACGATATCGCCGGCCAGTTCGGAATCGCGGTAGTCGCGCCTGCGCTTCGGCCGGGCGCCGGGGGAGTAGCCGCGCTGCAGTGGCGCCAGGCAGCGGTAGCCCTGCGCGGTCAGCCGGTCGATGACCGGCTGGTACATCGCGTTGCTTTCGGGGAAGCCGTGCAGGAGCACGACGACCGGTCCATCGGCAGGGCCGGCGTCGATAACGTCGAAGACGAGGTCGCCGCGGCGGAACTGTTCCATCGGCTGACGATATCCCGCGGACGGCCTCTCGTTAGGCTGGGCTGCGATGAGCGAATACAGCAGGTGGCGAGGTCTGTCCACGAAGGCGATCCACGCGGGATTCCGTCCCGACCCGCAGACCGGCGCCGTCAACGCGCCGATCTACGCCAGTTCGACGTTCGCCCAGGACGGCGTCGGTGGGCTGCGGGGCGGGTTCGAGTACGCCCGCACCGGCAACCCGACCCGCGCGGCGCTCGAGGCTTCGCTGGCCGCAGTGGAGGAGGCGACGTTCGGGCGCGCATTCAGTTCGGGGATGGCCGCCACGGACTGCGCGTTGCGCGCGATACTGCGGCCAGGTGACCACGTGGTGATGCCCGACGACGCCTACGGCGGCACCTTCCGGATCATCGACAAGGTTTTCACGCAGTGGGGCATCGACTACACCGCGGTGGCACTGTCGGATCTCGACGCTGTGCGGAACGCCATCACGTCGAAGACCAAACTGATCATCGTCGAGACACCGACGAACCCGCTGCTGTCCATCGCCGACATCAGCGCCATCGCTCGCATCGCCGCGCCATCGAACATCAAGGTGTTGGTGGACAACACTTTTGCCTCGCCTGCCCTGCAGCAGCCGCTGTTGCTGGGCGCCGACATCGTGCTGCACTCGACGACCAAGTACATCGGCGGGCACTCCGACGTCGTCGGCGGCGCGCTGTTGACCAGCGACCAACAACTCGACGAGGCGTTCGCATTCCTTCAGAACGGGGCGGGTGCGGTGCCGGGTCCGTTCGACGCCTACCTGACCATGCGCGGGCTGAAGACGTTGGTGTTGCGTATGCAGCGGCACAGCGACAACGCCGCACTGGTCGCCGAGTTCCTGGCGAACCATCCCGCGGTCGATACCGTGCTGTACCCGGGCCTGCCGAACCATCCTGGACACGAGGTCGCCGCCAGGCAGATGAGTGCATTCGGCGGCATGGTGTCGGTTCGGCTGCGTGGAGGCATCGAAGCCGCACGTGAGTTCTGTTCGCGAACAGAGGTTTTCATCCTGGCGGAGTCACTCGGCGGCGTGGAGTCACTGATCGAGTACCCGGGCGCGATGACGCACGCGTCTACTGCAGGATCCCAACTCGAGGTGCCCGCCGATCTGGTCCGGCTTTCGGTGGGTATCGAAGACGCGACGGATCTGCTCGCAGATCTGGAGCAGGCGCTAGGTTAGCGCGGGCCGCACCGCCGACGCGGTGACCGCGAGGTTCATCTCGGGCAGCGCCGTTTCGTACTCGTCCACCCAACCGCCGCCTGCAATTTCGCTGGCGCGCATGTGAACCCATCGCCAGCCGCGTTCATTCAGGCTCAGCAGCGCGCCGAGGCCGTCGACGGCATGCAACAACGAGATGATCGCCGCAGTCGGCGGTGTCGGTGGCTCGTTGTCGAACAGGGCCGACAGCAGCCCCGAGCGGGCCTGCGTCACCCGCTCGCGGTTGACAACCGGCCATGAGGGCGGATGATGAAACCGCTTGCCGTTCAACTGAACACGCCGGATCTGCCCGGTGTTCTCGAGGAAGCCGACGATGTTGTCCTGCACTCCCCGACGCAGCTTGGACACCGCGGCGGCCGGAGTCAGCGGCCGCCGTGCCAGCAAGTCGAACGCCGGGTCCATGATGGGATCCAGCGGCAACGGGCCGGCAAGGGCCACCAGTCGCCCCGGTGCGACGGCCTCGCCGTTCATCGAAGGACGGACCCGGCACAGCAGTGCCAAATCCAGCAGCACTGCCCCCGACAGCACTCGACTGCGTCGGGTCCGGTCGAGACCGGGCTGCGCGTCGGCGTTGTCCAACAGCAGCAAGAACATGTCCTCGGCGATCTGCGCCACGGACGGACTTTAGCTGGCTGGTTCGGGTCGGGTTACGTCAGGAGTGATAGGGCTCGGCTTTGACCAGCGTGACCTTGACGGTGTTGCCGTTGGGCACCGTGTAGGTACGGGTCTCGCCTTCCTTGGCGTCGATCAGTGCACTGCCGAGCGGCGAGGCAGGCGAGTACACCTCGAGCTTGCCGTCGCTGACGCCTTCCTGACGGGTGGCGATCAGGAACGTTTCCTTGTCGGACTTGTCGTCGTTGTAGTAGACCGTCACGACCGAGCCTGGGAGGGCGACACCGGACTGCTTGGGTGCCTCGCCGACCTTGGCGATGTTCAGCAGCTCCTGCAACTGGCGAATCCGGGCCTCTTCCTGGCCCTGCTCGTCGCGGGCGGCGTGGTAGCCGCCGTTTTCCCGCAGGTCGCCCTCTTCGCGACGGTCGTTGATCTCCGCAGCGATGATCGGTCGATGGGCGATGAGCTGGTCCAGCTCGGCCTTCAGCCGGTCGTGTGCCTCCTGGGTCAGCCAAGTGACCTGGGTGTCAGTCATGTCGTCGCGCTCCTGTCATCGTCTCGCGCTTTTAGCGGGTGAAGTCCGTGTCTCGTCTGCTGGGCGCTGCCGCATGTATTGCCACTCTGGCCAGCGCTCAATCCGCGCGCAAAAGCAGCAATACACGGTCCCAGCGGGAACCGTGTATCGGTCCATGTTACCACCGTCACGTCGGCCGGTTTTCACGCAATTGCTTCCCGTGGTTTGTTGCCTGGCCCGCCAGACCCCGGTATCAGGAGGCCACCAGATAGCCGGGCACGTCCGTCCCGCACCCGTACACATCGCCGACCACCGGCGGCCGCGTGGACTTCACCGTCGTGGTGATATTCACCGTGTCCTGCGACGACGGCGGCACCAGCACCTCTCGGCGCCCGGTCTCGCTGCCGTCGATCGCGCGGGCGCGCACGATGCACACCACCGGGCGCGACGGGTCGGAGCGGGTGACCTTGATCGTGACTGACAGGGTCTCGTCGTCGACCAGCTGATATCCGCCCAGCTCACCCTGCACGTCGCCGCTGCCGAGCCGCTGCGAGGCCACGATCGCGATCACCACGCCGGCCACGAGAACCACCGCGGTCAGGCCGATCGCCCACCATCGACGCGATCGGCGTGACATGCGCTGCCGCCCGTAGCGGGCCGGGGGACGATCAATCATCTGAGTGTTTTCGGTGCCCCGTCGATCGGATACATGTACTAGGACTGGAACTATAGGGCTACCGAAATGGTTGAAACGTCTCGACGATGAGGAACCAGTTGAAGCAACTGCGGTTGATGGCGGTACACGCCCACCCGGACGACGAGTCCAGCAAGGGTGCGGCGACCATGGCCCGCTACGCGGATGAGGGTGCGCGCGTTCTGGTGGTGACACTGACCGGGGGAGAACGGGGCGACATCCTCAACCCGGCCATGGACCTGCCTGAGGTACACGGCCGGATCCACGAGATTCGGATCGACGAGATGGCGAAAGCCGCTGAGGTCCTCGGGGTCGAGCAACTCTGGCTCGGATTCGTCGACTCCGGGCTGCCCGAAGGCGATCCGCTGCCCCCACTGCCGGAAGGGTGCTTCGCGCTGGAGCCGCTGGAGGTGCCCACCGAGGCGCTGGTCCGGGTCGTCCGCGAGTTCAAGCCGCACGTCATGACCACGTATGACGAGAACGGCGGCTACCCGCACCCCGACCACATCCGCTGCCACGAGGTGTCCGTCGCGGCCTACGAGGCGGCCGGCGACTACCGGTTGTTCCCCGACGCAGGCACCCCGTGGAACGTCGCGAAGCTGTACTACAACCACGGCTTCCTGCGCCAGCGCATGCAGGTGCTGCAGGACGAGTTCGCCAAGCACGGCCAGGAGGGACCGTTCGCGAAGTGGCTCGAGAAGTGGGATCCCGACGACGACCTGTTGAGCAAGCGGGTGACAACCCGGATCGAGTGCTCGAAGTACTTCGCTCAGCGCGACGAGGCCCTGCTGGCGCACGCCACCCAGATCGACCCGAAGAGCTTCTTCTTCACCACACCGATGGAATGGCAGCAGCGGCTGTGGCCGACAGAAGAGTTCGAGCTGGCCCGGTCGCGAGTGCCGGTCAGCCTGCCCGAGACCGACCTCTTCGCGGGCATCGAGGCCGAGGATGACTGACACCCTGGTGATGATCGCCGGCCTGCTCGCCGACGAGGCGCCCAAGGACACCGGACCCGACTTCGGCAAGGCCAGCCCGTTCGGCCTGCTGATCGTCGTGCTGCTGCTGATCGGAACCTTCTTTTTGGTGCGGTCGATGAATCGGCACCTCAAGCGGCTACCGGAGTCGTTCGACCGCGAGAATCCGGAATCGGATCAGGCCGTCGACGAAGGAACCGTCGAGCCGGATGCGGGCACCAAGGCTCCCTAGTGAGTCGAGAATGAGCCCGGGCAACACCCTCGGCGAGGCCACCAGCCCGTACCTGCGCCAGCACGCCGACAACCCGGTGCACTGGCGTCAGTGGACTCCCGAGGCGCTTGCCGAGGCGGCCGAGCGGGATCAGCCGATCCTGCTGTCGATCGGCTACGCCGCGTGCCACTGGTGCCATGTGATGGCGCACGAGTCGTTCGAGGACGACGACGTCGCGGCCGCGATGAACGCGGGGTTCGTGTGCATCAAGGTGGACCGCGAAGAGCGTCCCGACATCGACGCGGTCTACATGAACGCGACCGTCGCGCTGACCGGGCAGGGCGGTTGGCCGATGACCTGTTTCCTGACCCCTGACGGCAGACCGTTCTTCTGCGGCACCTACTACCCGAAGCCGAACTTCCTGCAGTTGCTCGCCGCTGTCAGCGATACGTGGCAGAGCCGGCGCGACGAGGTCGAGCGGGCGTCTGACCAGATCATCACCGAGCTGCGGTCGATGGCGTCCGCGCTACCCGGCGGCGGCCCCGCGGTGCAGGCCACCCTGTGCGACCACGCCGTCGCCGCCGTGCTGGACGACGAGGACACGGTCAAGGGCGGGTTCGGCGCAGCGCCCAAGTTCCCGCCGTCGGCGCTGCTTGAGGCACTGCTGCGCAGCCATGAACGCACCGGTGAGCCTGCGCCGCTGGCGACCGTCGAGCGCACCGCCGTCGCGATGGCCCGCGGTGGCATCTACGACCAGCTCGCCGGTGGCTTCGCCCGCTACAGCGTCGACGACTCGTGGGTGGTACCGCACTTCGAGAAGATGCTCTACGACAATGCGTTGCTGCTGCGGGCGTACGCGCACTGGGCGCGGCGTACCGGGAATGCCTTGGCGCGCAGGGTCACCCGCGAGACAGCGCGGTTCATGATCGACGAGCTCAGCGCCGACGGCATGTTCATCTCCTCGCTGGACGCCGATGCCGACGGCATCGAGGGCCTGACCTACGCGTGGACGCCCGCCCAGCTGCAAGAGGTGCTGGGTGGCGACGACGGGCGTTGGGCGGCAACGATTTTCGGTGTCACCGACGCGGGTACGTTCGAGCACGGCAGCTCGGTGCTGCAATTGCCGTCGGACCCCGACGACGTCGAGCGGTTCGACCGGGTCAGGACCGCTCTGCTGGCCGCCCGGTCGACTCGGCCCCAGCCCGGTCGCGACGACAAGGTCGTCACGGCATGGAACGGCTGGGCGATCACCGCGCTCGCCGAGGCGAGCGTCGCGCTCGACGAGGTCGAATTCCTCGATGCCGCAACGCGATGCGCGCGATCGGTGCTCGACCTGCACACAGTAGACGGCAGGCTGCGCCGTGCCAGCCTCGGCGGCCGCGTCGGCGACAGCGCCGCAATCCTCGAGGACTACGCGACTCTGGCGACCGGGCTGCTCACGCTGTACCAGATCACCGGCGGAGCCGAGTGGCTGGCCGCTGCGACCGGGTTGCTCGACACCGCGCTGGAGCACTTCGCCGATTCCGAGCATCCCGGCCGGTGGTTCGACACCGCCGACGACGCCGAACAGCTGTTGGTGCGGCCCGCCGATCCGCTGGACGGGGCGACGCCATCGGGTGCCTCGTCGATCACCGAAGCCCTACTCACCGCTGCGCATCTGGTGCCCGCATCGCACGCCGACCGGTACGCGTCGGCCGCCGCGGAGGCGTTGTCGACGGCGACACCGGTGCTGGCACGATTACCGCGTTCGGCCGGACACTGGTTGGCCGTGGCCGAAGCTGCCGTGCGCGGCCCGATCCAAATCGCCGTCGCGACACAGGGTTCCGACTCGGCGCTGCTGCGCGCGGCCCGCCGGCTGGCGCCTGGTGGTGCGGTCGTGGTCGGTGGCGCGGTGAACTCGTCGGAGCTGCTGATCGACCGGGACCTCGTAGGTGGCGCCGATGCCGCCTACGTGTGCCGCGGCCGGGTGTGCGATCTGCCGGTCACCACCGCCGGGGATCTCGCGTCCGCGTTGGGCGTGCCCGTGTAGCCTTCGGCGCATGTCGAGCCCCGAAGACAACGCCAAGACCGTCAACCGCTACCTCGAGCTCGCCGCCAAGGGCAAGGTCGACGACATCGTCGAGCTGTATGCGGTGGACGGCACCGTCGAGGATCCGGTCGGCGGCGAGGTGCACATCGGCCGCGAGGCGATCCGCGGCTTCTATTCGAAGATCCCGACGGGGAACAACGCAGACCGAGATGTTCACGCTGCGGGCGCTCGGGCAGGAGGCGGCGTTCTACTGGGCGCTCACCATCGAGCTGGGCGACAACCGAATGAAGATCGAGATCATCAGCACGATGACGTTCAACGACGACGGCAAGATCGCGTCGATGAAGGCCTACTGGGGCCCGGAGAATGTGAGTTCGGCGTGAAAACCTGCGCTGAACGCAGGAAATCACGCCGAAATCGCTAAGAGAAGACGGCGAACCACATCGCGATGTAGTGCAGGAGCGCGGCCACGGCCGTGCATGCGTGGAAGAACTCGTGGTGCCCGAAGGTCGTGGGCCACGGGTTGGGCCACTTCAGGGCGTAGAGCACACCGCCGATGCTGTAGAGCGCGCCGCCGACGATGAGCAGGACAAGGGCCGCGACGCCCGCGCCGTGCATGATCGGACCCGACGAACCAGGCCGCCACCCAGCCCAGCAGGATGTAGAGCGGCACGCCGAGCCAGCGCGGCGCCGACGGCCAGAACATCTTCAGCAGCACGCCTGCGATGGCGCCCGCCCAGACGATCCAGAACAGCACCATGCCCTGGTTCGACGGCAGCGCCAACAGTGCGAACGGCGTGTAGCTGCCCGCGATGAAGACGAAGATCATCGAGTGGTCGGCCCGCTTCATCCACTTGCGCGCGGTGGCCGACCGCCAGGTCACCCGGTGGTAGGTGCCGCTGACGGCGAACATCGCCACGATGGTGAACGTGTAGAGCAGGGTCGCAAGCCCGGCCCTGGTGCCGACCATCGCCCAGGACACCGACACCAGCGTCGCGCCTGCGATGAGCGCGACCACGGCCGCGTACACATGGATCCAGCCGCGCGCTCTCGGCCTGCCGATCGCATGGGCGACCCGGTCGACGACCGCCTCGGGAAAGTCCTCGGCGCCGTCACCGGCACGACGGGTGCGATCCGGTTCTTCTGTGTCGATCGAGGCGGTCACGTCACCCCCATTGCCTCTCGGTGATTCTCGATCGCCACAGTACTGTTAATTTTCGTGGAGATCATTCCCGCTCGTCTCAAGGAGCCGATGTACCGGCTCTACGAGATGCGGCTGCGGCAGGGTCTCGAGGCCTCGAAATCCGAACTGCCCCGCCATATCGCGGTTCTGTGCGACGGCAACCGGCGATGGGCCCGTGATGCTGGTCACGATGACGTCAGTTACGGCTATCGGGTGGGTGCCGACAAGATCGCCGAGATGCTGCGCTGGTGTCAGGAGGCGGGCATCGAGATGGCCACCGTCTACCTGCTCTCGACGGAGAACCTGCAGCGCGAACCGGATGAGCTGTCGTCGCTGATCGAGATCATCACCGACGTGGTGGAGGAGATCTGCGCCCCGGCGAACCGGTGGAGCGTGCGCACGGTCGGTGATCTCGAACTGCTCGGCGAGGAGCAGGCGCGGCGGCTGCGCGACGCGGTGGAGTCGACCAACGGGCACGGCGGGACTTTCATGTGAACGTCGCCGTCGGCTACGGCGGACGCCAGGAGATCGTGGACGCGGTGCGGGCGCTGCTCGGCAAGGAACTGGCCAACGGCGTCTCCGGTGACCAGCTGATCGAGGCCGTCACCGCCGAGGCGATCTCGGAGAACCTGTACACCTCCGGTCAGCCCGACCCCGATCTGGTGATCCGCACGTCGGGGGAGCAGCGGCTGTCGGGTTTCCTGCTGTGGCAGAGCGCGTACTCGGAGATGTGGTTCACGGAGGCCTACTGGCCGGAGTTCCGCCGGGTGGACTTCCTGCGCGCGCTGCGCGACTACACCGCGCGGCACCGCCGCTACGGTCGCTGAGCTCAGGCCGTCTGACACACTTGAGCTATGGCGGCGCTGTCGGCGTTGGTCTTCTCGCTCAGCTGGTGGCTGGGCCTGTACCTGCTGGCCCGTGATCCCCGCAAGCCGGTGCTCGTGCTTGCCGCTGTCGGCCTGACGAGTTTCGCGGCGGTGGTGGCGCTCGACGCCGTGCGGGTGGTCAGCGGCTTGCACGTGCTCAGCAGCATCGAGATCTATCTGGTCGCGGTCCCGGGCATCGCCTGGTTCGCGGTGCTGCTCGAGCTGTCGCGGCCGTCGGACACGTGGCGCGGCCGCGCGGGCGAGATCGCACTGATCGCCGCGGTGGGCGTGGCGGCGTTCGTCGGTGCGGCGATGGCAGGCAACGTCGACGGGCCTGTGCGGCTTGGGCATTGGGTGATGTTCGCCGTCGATCTCGCTGTCGTCGCTCGGCGCGATGCTGCGGGCGGTGTTCGGACCGTGGCAGCCGCGGCCGGTGGTGGGCTACGTCGTGGTCGCGACGCTGTTCTTCGCGCTCGGGAACGCCATCCTCGTCATCCCGCTCGGCCTCGTGCCCAGCTGGCTGGCCCTGGCGTCGACGGGATGCGACGTCGTGCTGCTCGGCGTCGCGGTGGCGATGTGGGATGCGTTCGACGAGGGACAGGCGTTGCGCGGCGACATGCTGCGCTCGTTCGTCGCGACGGGTGTGGTGGTGGTCCTGTTCGGCGGGCAGGCGTTGGTCGGACATGACGTTGACCGGTGAGCAGACGGCGCTGACGGTGCTGTTGTTCACCAGCGTCGCGATCGCGATCGCGATCAATGTGCTCGCCGATCCACTGGCCGGCCTTCTCGACCGGCTGGCGTTCTCCCGCTCACCGGGTCTACGCGCCGATCGCGCGACGTTGCGCCGCACCGAGGCGGCGCTGCCGTTGCGGTCGGCGAACCCGCTCTCCGATGTCGACGACGAGACCTTCGTCCGGCTCACCCGCCGCGCGCTCGGCCACTACGGCGACCTGTCCAAGCTCGTCGCCAGCCCGCTGACCGCACTGCCGGACATCGACGAACGGCTGGCCGCCCGCGGCGCGCCCGACCAGCCGCTGGAACGCGCCAACGAGCTCAAGGCCCTGCTGGCCGACCGGATCGCCCGGCTCAAGCCACGCGACGGCGGCGACTTCGGCACCACCGAACAGTGGCGCCACTACAACGCGCTGTACTTCCCGTACGTCGTCGGTGTGCGGGCATATGCGCAGAACGCCACCGCGGCCGGGCTGGATCCCGTCGCCCGCCAGGCCTGGCAGTGGTTCGTCACCGAGGTGCCGCAGCGGTCGTTGCACAACTGGCAGAACGCCGCCGCCCGGCTGATCGCCGCCGATCTGCGCGGCAATCTGGTGACCGCACAAGACCGCTGACCTGCGGTTGGCAGTAGCTGGCAGCGTCTGGCGTCGATCTGGCAGTGCGTTCTGCGCAACATCAGTGCCATGACCGCCATCACACACCCGGCCCGTCCGGGAAACTCGATCTGATGTCGCCGCCGGTGCGGCTGAAGGCGACTCTCTGTTGCGTTTCGCCCTTCGCGCCGACGCCACCTTGTGCGGCGGCGCTCGGGTTGTTCATCGCGATGGCCGCCGATCCGCTGTCGCGGCTCTCCGGTCTGTCCGCCACATCCGAATGGATCGCGGGTGCCGCGCTCGTCGGTTACGGCGCTCGCGCTCTATGTCGCCGCCGGCGCGCGGGGCGTCCGCCGCGTCGGCGTCGGTGTGCTCGTCGGGAACATCGCATTCGCCGTCCTGGTGGCCGTCGTGCTCATCGCGGGATGGCTGCCGCTGACCGGACTCGGCGTGGCGTCGACGATCGCGTTCACCGTCGCCACGCTGGCCTTCGCCTACGCCCAATACCTCGGAGTGCGCCGTCTGGCGTGACTCCCTTCGAACCGGTCCGGAGTCGCCGCTGACAGAGGTTGCGGCGTCGACTCCGGCACCGGTCTGAAGGTAAACCCACGAAGAAAGGATCAACGATGACCGCCATCACCACCCCCCGCCTGAAGGAGTCGAACGGACTCACTGCTTCGCTTCGCTATACGAGCCGATGCGATCCTGTCCGGGCTGGCAGGCATCGCCGGCATACCCCTCGCGGGCTGGCTGGCCGAGACATCAGGCACCACAAAGGCGTTCGAGTATTCGATGAGCGCATTCTTCATCGCCTACGGACTGGTAGTCCTTGCGTTGGCCGCCAGGCCTTCCGTCCGCCGCACCGGCATGGTGCTGGCCGCAGGCAACCTGTTGTTACACGTGTCGCGAGTGTGGTGTTGGTGCTCGCGGATGTGTTCCCGTTGACGACCACCGGCGTGGTGCTGACGCTTGCGACCGGCGTCTACACGTTGGTGTTCGCCGAACTGCAGTACCAGGGTGTGCGACGCATAAAGGCGTAAAGCCTTGTCGCCCAGGCCCGTCCGGTAATGCCGGGCGGGCTCTCGGGTGGTCTAGAGCTTGCGCAGTCGCAGCCGGTTGATGGAGTGGTCGGCGTCCTTGCGCAGCACCAGGGTGGCGCGTGGCCGGGTCGGCAGGATGTTGTCGATCAGGTTCGGCCGGTTGATCGAGTTCCAGATGTCGCTTGCCGCGAAGACCGCCTGCTCGTCGGTCAGGGTGGAGTAGTGGTGGAAGTGCGAAGCGGGGTCGGCGAACGCGCCCGCCCGCATCGACAGGAACCGGGAGATGTACCACTGCTCGATGTCCTCGATGCGGGCGTCGACGTAGACGGAGAAGTCGAACAGGTCCGAAACCATCAGCGCCGGACCGGTTTGCAGCACGTTGAGCCCTTCCAGAATCAGGATGTCCGGATGCCGGATGATCTGCTTCTCGCGGGGCACGATGTCGTAGAGCAGATGCGAATACACCGGAGCACAGGCGTAGTCGGAGCCCGACTTCACCGCGGTGACGAAGCGCATCAGCGCCCTGCGGTCGTAGCTCTCGGGAAAACCCTTGCGATGCATCAGGTTTCGGCGCGTCAGTTCCTCATTCGAGTAAAGGAAACCGTCGGTGGTGACGAGGTCGACCCGGGGATGGTGCTCCCAGCGGGCCAGCAGTGCCTGCAGCACACGGGCGGTCGTCGACTTTCCCACCGCCACGCTGCCCGCGACGCCGATGATGAACGGCACCGGGCGGTCGGGATTCTGGTGCGGCTCGCCGAGGAATTCGGCGGTGGCGGCGAACAGGCGCTGGCGCGCCGCGACCTGAAGGTGGATCAGTCGGGCCAGCGGTAGGTAGACCTCTTCGACCTCGAGCAGGTCGACTTTCTCGCCGAGACCGCGCAGCTTGACCAGCTCGTCTTCGGCCAGCTTCAGCGGCGTGGACATGCGCAGCGCCTGCCATTGACTCCGGTCGAACTCCACGTAGGGGCTCGGCTCGCTCAGCCGCGGCATGGGTCAAGTCTTGCAGTTAGCGTGGTCGCCATGGATTCCGGCACCCTCATCCGCGAATATCTGCTGCTCGGCCTGCGGTTCGACCGGATCGAGGAAGGCTACGTCGACTCGTTCACCGGCGACCCCGCGCTGCGGGAGGCCGTCGCGTCCGAACCGGCACCCGACCCGGCTGACCTCGCCAAACAGGCCGACCGACTGCTCGCGGAGCTTCCCGGCGTGCCGCGCACCAACGGCGCGGCGGGCTTCGACGACGCCCGCGCCGACTATCTCGGCGCCCACCTGCGTGCGCTGTCGTGTGCCGGCAGGAAGTTCGCCGGGCAACCCGTCGGATTCGTCGACGAGGTCGAGGCCTACTTCGACGTGCAGATCAGCAAGGGCGATCCGGACCGCTATGCCGACGCGCACGCCCGCCTCGACGAGGCGCTCGGCGGCACGGGCGCTCTGGCCGAGCGGATGGCGGCCTACCGCGGCGCGGAGGAGATCCCGCCGGAGCGCCTCGAGGAATGCATCCACGCGTTCTCCAGCGCGCTGCGCGACCGGGTGCGCGCCGAGTTCCCGCTGCCCGAGCGCGAAACGATCAACTACGAGGTCGTGACCGACAAGCCGTGGTCGGGATTCAACTACTACCTCGGCGACTACCGCTCGACCGTCGCGGTGAACGCCGATCTGCGCCAGCAGATGTCGAACCTGCCGCGGCTGGTCGCCCACGAGTCCTATCCGGGCCATCACACCGAGCACTGCCGCAAGGAGGCCGGGCTGGTGGCCAAGCGCGGCCACGCAGAACAGACGCTGTTTCTGGTCAACACCCCGCAGTGCCTGATGGCCGAGGGGCTGGCCGACCTGGCGCTCCATGCCGCGATCGGTTCACATTGGGGCGACTGGGCTGGCGAGATCTATGCAGATCTGGGTCTCCGATTCGACGGGGAACGCGCGGCGACCGTGTCGGAGGCGACCTCGGCGCTGGCCGATGTCCGGCAGGACGCCGCGCTGATGCTGCACGACGAACACCGTGACGTCGACGAGGTGGCGGCATTCCTCAAGCGCTGGCTGCTGGTCAGCGACGAGCGGGCCAGGCAGACGCTGCGCTTTCTGTCGTCACCGCTGTGGCGGGCCTACACCAGCACCTACGTCGAGGGCTACCGACTTCTGCGGGCCTGGCTGGACGACCGGCCCGCCGACGTCAGCCTCACCGAGCGGTTCGGCAGGCTGCTCGACGAGCCACTGATCCCGTCGGCACTGCGGGCCGCCTGAACCCGGAAAAGTCGTCACCCCAGTCACGGAATCACGCCGGGCGGTGCCCCTCGTCGTGCCCACCTCTCAGCGACAAATTCGCTATTACTGAAACCATTTCTGTGTGAGCGAATTTGTCGCTGCGAGGCGGGCACTTCCTCCATTGGCATTTCCCGTGGCCGATGAGCACCTCTGAGGCTAAGGAGGCCAATGAGGTTTGGCACGCCCAGGAACCTCCGGGTCCGTTCCGTAGCGCTGCGATTACGCTGAACGCCATGACTGCAGACCCGTCCGTGACCGCCCCAGCTCCCGGCGCCGAATACGCCGACACCGCAAGCGCCGCCTACCGGGACATCCTGCAGATCATCGAATCGGTCGAACCGCGCATCGCCGCCGCGACGCGCAAAGAGCTTGCCGACCAACGAGATTCGCTCAAGCTGATCGCCAGCGAGAACTACGCGTCGCCCGCGGTGCTGCTGACCATGGGCACCTGGCTCTCCGACAAGTACGCCGAGGGCACGATCGGGCACCGCTTCTACGCCGGCTGCCAGAACGTCGACACCGTCGAGACGGTGGCCGCCGAGCACGCCGCTGCGCTGTTCGGTTCGCCGCACGCCTACGTTCAGCCGCACTCCGGCATCGACGCCAACCTCGTCGCGTACTGGGCGATTCTGGCCACCCGCGTCGAAGCCCCGGGCCTGGCCGACGCGGGGGTCAAGAACGTCAACGATCTCTCCGAGGCCGACTGGGAGCAGCTGCGGATGAAGCTGGGAAACCAGCGGCTGATGGGTATGTCGCTGGACGCAGGCGGGCACCTCACCCACGGCTTCCGGCCCAACATCAGCGGCAAGATGTTCCACCAGCGCAGCTACGGCACCGATCCGACGACCGGTCTGCTGGACTACGACGCGCTTGCGGAGGCAGCCCGGGAGTTCAAGCCGCTGGTGCTTGTCGGCGGGTACTCGGCATATCCGCGGCGGGTCAACTTCGCCAAGCTGCGCGAAATCGCCGACGAGGTGGGCGCCACGCTGATGGTGGACATGGCCCATTTCGCGGGCCTGGTCGCGGGCAAGGTGTTCACCGGCGACGAGGACCCGGTGCCGCACGCCCACGTCACCACGAGCACCACGCACAAGTCGCTGCGCGGCCCGCGCGGCGGGCTGGTGCTGTGCACACCGGAATACGCAGCCGCCGTCGACAAGGGCTGCCCGATGGTGCTCGGCGGTCCGCTCTCGCACGTGATGGCGGCCAAGGCCGTTGCGCTCGCCGAGGCGCGCCAGCCGTCGTTCCAGACGTATGCGCAGCGGGTCGCCGACAACGCCAAGGCGCTCGCCGAGGGCTTCCTGAAGCGCGGCGCGACGCTTGTCACCGGCGGCACCGACAACCACATCGTGCTGCTCGACGTGCAGTCGTTCGGGGTGACGGGTCGGCAGGCGGAGTCGGCGCTGCTGGACTCCGGCGTGGTCACCAACCGCAACTCGATTCCGAACGACCCGAACGGTGCCTGGTACTCCAGCGGCATCCGGCTCGGCACACCCGCGCTGACGACCCGAGGCTTCGGCGCCGCCGAATTCGACCGGGTGGCTGAGCTGATCGTCGATGTGCTGACCAACACCGAGGCCGCGGCCGCGTCGACGGGGCCGTCGAAGGCCAAGTACAGGTTGGCCGACGGCACCGCCGACCGGGTGCACGCCGCGGCCGCCGAAATGCTGGCAGCGAACCCGCTGTATCCAGGTCTGACGCTGTAATAAGCGACACGATCAGCCGATTTCGAAAAGGTGTGAACGTGGGTTACAGTTACTTTCATGGCACAGAAACCTGTCCCTAATGCGCTGATCCTCGAGCTCGAGCCGGTGGTCGACGAGAACCTGAACCGGCATCTGGAGTCCGAGGACATCTGGTTCGCGCACGACTACGTCCCGTTCGAGCAGGGCCAGAATTTCGCGTTCCTCGGTGGACACGACTGGGACCCGTCTCAGGTCACGCTGCCCAAGCACATCACCGATGCGCTGGAGATCCTGCTCATCCAGAAGGACAACCTCGCCGCCTACCACCGCGAGTTCGTCTTCAGCTTCATCCTCGAGGAGAAGTGGGGCCGCTGGCTGGGCCGGTGGACGGCCGAGGAGCACCTGCACGCGATCGCGCTGCGCAACTACCTCGTCGTCACCCGGGAGATCGATCCGGTGGCAAACGAAGACGTTCGGGTCGAGCACGTCATGAAGGGCTACCGCGCCGACACCTACAGCCAGGTCGAGCGGCTGGTGTTCATGGCGTTCTACGAACGTGCGTACGCGGTCTACTGCCGCAACCTCGAAGCGCAGATCACCGAGCCGGTGCTGAACGGCCTCGTCGGCCGGATCGCCCGGGACGAAGAGCGCCACGAGGAGTTCTTCCACAACCTCGTCGCGCACCTCCTCGGCACCAACCGCGACGAGGTGATCGAGGCCGTCGCACGCCGCGCTGCCGAGCTCGAAGTCGTCGGCGCAGACATCGACGCGTACCAGGACAAGGTGCGCAATATCGCCGACGCGGGCATCTTCGACGACGCCACGCTGCGCCGGGTGATCTCTGACCGCGTCGCCGCGTGGGGCCTCGCAGACGAGCCCCGATTGCGTCCATTGATCAACGCCTAAGTTGCTGGGCGGTTAACCCGGCGCGCCTGCGCGCCGCGCTTGCATTCTCGGGAGTAGCGTCGTTTGCGATGGCTAGCGACATGCTCTGCTATCCGGGCGGTACCGATCGACTCGACTCGAAAGGGCCGGTCCCGGCCCTGGTGCCGCAGTGTCCGCCGAGATGTTCGTGCGGGACCGCGCGGGCTCGAGGAGCGCTACGTGACCGATTCCTCCGTCCGGACTTACGTTCTCGACACATCCGTGTTGCTGTCCGACCCCTGGGCCTGTACACGGTTCGCCGAGCACGAAGTGGTCGTCCCGCTGGTCGTCATCAGCGAGCTGGAGGCTAAACGCCATCATCACGAGTTAGGTTGGTTCGCCCGCCAGTCGCTGCGTCTGTTCGACGACCTCAGGCTCGAGCACGGCCGGCTCGATCAGCCGATTCCTGTCGGTACCCAGGGCGGGACGCTGCACGTCGAGCTGAACCACAGCGACCCGTCGGTGCTGCCCGCGGGCTTCCGGACCGATACCAACGACGCGCGGATCCTGACGTGTGCGGCCAATCTCGCGGCCGAAGGCAAGCGGGTCACGTTGGTGAGCAAGGACATACCGCTGCGCGTCAAGGCCGGCGCGGTCGGTCTGCCCGCCGACGAGTATCACGCCCAGGACGTCGTCACGTCGGGCTGGACGGGGATGGCCGAGCTCGACGTCGCAGGCGAGGAGATCGACACGCTGTTCGCCGAAGGCGAGATAGATCTGGAAGCGGCGCGAGATCTGCCGTGCCACACGGGAATCCGGTTGCTCGGCGCGAACTCTCACGCATTGGGTCGGGTCAACCCCGACAAGCGGGTGCAGCTGGTCCGCGGTGACCGCGAGGTCTTCGGGTTGCGCGGCCGCTCCGCTGAACAGCGAGTCGGACTCGACCTGCTGCTCGACGAGTCCGTCGGCATCGTGTCCCTCGGCGGCAAGGCGGGCACCGGCAAGTCCGCGCTGGCACTGTGTGCGGGGTTGGAAGCCGTGCTGGAGCGGCGCACCCAGCGCAAGGTCGTCGTGTTCCGACCGCTGTACGCGGTCGGCGGCCAGGAACTCGGCTACCTGCCGGGCAGCGAGAGCGAGAAGATGGGGCCGTGGGCGCAGGCCGTCTTCGACACCCTCGAGGGGTTGGCCAGCCCGGCCGTGCTCGAAGAAGTGCTGTCGCGCGGGATGCTCGAGGTGTTGCCGCTCACGCACATTCGTGGCCGCTCACTGCACGACTCCTTCGTGATCGTCGACGAGGCGCAGTCGCTGGAACGCAACGTGTTGTTGACGGTGCTGTCCCGGCTCGGCGCCGGTTCGCGGGTGGTGCTCACCCACGACGTGGCCCAGCGCGACAACCTGCGCGTCGGTCGACACGACGGTGTCGCGGCGGTGATCGAGAAGCTCAAGGGCCACCCGCTGTTCGCCCACATCACGCTGTTGCGCAGCGAGCGTTCGCCGATCGCCGCGCTGGTGACCGAGATGCTGGAGGAGATCAGCCCCGGCGCGCTGCCGTAACGAAAGCGATTTCGGCGCGCTAATCGACGCTGAGGGTGGTGTACCGCGCCGAATTCGCTCAGCAATCGCCGGTAAGCTGCGGCCGTGCCGAAGCGACGCGACAGCCGGGCCTGGCAGTACGGCCTCGTGGTGCTCGGCGTCGTCGCCGCCGTCGCCATCGTCGTGGTCTCGCTATTGACTGGCCACGCCAAACGCGAAGCCGCCGACGACGTGGACTGCGCGCAGGTCAAGTGCGTCGCGCTGACGTTCGACGACGGGCCAGGGCCCTACACCGACCGGCTGTTGCAGATATTGCAGGACAACGACGCGAAGGCGACGTTCTTCCTGATCGGCAACAAGGTGGCCGCCAATCCCGAAGGCGCCAAACGCATCGCGGACGCAGGCATGGAAATCGGCAGCCATACCTGGGAACACCCCAACATGACCACCATTCCGCCCGAGGACGTGCCCGCACAGTTCAGCAAGGCCGGTGACGCCATCGAGGCGGCGACGGGCCTGCGACCGAAACTGGTCCGCACCGCAGGCGGGGTGATCAGCGACCAGGTTCTCGCGGAGGCGAAGAAGCAGGGTTTGGCCGACATCAACTGGGATGTCATCCCTTTCGACTGGATCAACGACTCCAACATCGCGGCGACGCGTTACATGCTGATGACGCAGATCAAGCCGGGATCAGTCGTGCTGTTCCATGACACGTACTCCAGCACAGTCGATCTGGTGTACCAGTTCATCCCCGTCCTCAAGGCCAACGGCTACCACCTGGTGACCGTCAGCCAGCTGCTCGGCCCGCGTGAGCCGGGAAGCACATACGGCGCACGGGACAACGGCCCGCCCGCCAACGATCTTCGCGAGATCGCGGCCGACGAAATCCCGCCGCTGCCGAACACGCCGTCGCCGCCGCCGATGCCGAACGTCCCGATCACCGACATCCCGGGTGCCAACTCCGGCGGACCCAACAACGGCGCCTGACGCGCGCGATGCATTCTCAGACCGCGTTCGTCCTGACCGTTCTGGTGTTGTGCTACGCCGTGGTCTCGGGCCTGGTCAAGCGCTGGTACCTGGCGCCTGCGCTGATCTTTGTCCTGTTCGGAATCCTATTGGGACCGTTCGGCTTCCACGTGATCGATGTTGACACCGACGCAGCGAGCTTCGCCGTCGTCGCACAGTTGGCGCTCACTGTCATCCTGTTCAACCAGGCCGCCGCGCTGGACCTCACGACGGTGGTCCGGCGGCGTGGGGTCACCTTCCGGCTGCTGGTCATCGGCATCCCGCTGGCGCTCGCTCTCGGCACGGCGACCGCCGTGCTGGTGCTGCCCGTCATGCCGCTGTGGGAGGCGGTGTGTCTGGCCGCGATCGTCGCACCCACCGAGGTCGCGCTGATCGATGCCCTTCTGGACGACACGCGCATCCCCGAACGGATCCGACACGCGCTGTCCACCGAGAGCGGGTTCTACGACGGCTTCGCGCTGGCGGCCGTGCTCGCCGCGCTTGCGCTGGCCTCCGAACAGGCGGATCCCGACTCGGCCCGCTGGACGATGTTCCTGGTTCGCACCGAGGTGGTGTCGGTCGCGGTGGGATTGGTGCTCGGCGGGGTCGGTGGTCTGGTGATCGCGCGGTCGCAACGGCGGGGCTGGATGAGCCCGACGTGGGCGCAGTTGGCGACCCTCGCAGTCGCCCTCGTCTGCTTCCAGGTGGGCGAGGGGTTGCACGGCAGCGGATTCGTCGCCGCGTTCGCAGGCGGGCTGGCGTTCGCGTTCGTCGCCAAGCGCACCGGAGTCCCTCCGGACACGCAGGTGTCCGACGCGGCAGGCCAGCTGTTGGAGCTGATGGTGTTCGCGATGTTCGGCGGCTATGCCGTCATCGTCGGCTGGCGGGATGCCGACTGGCGGGTGGTGGTGTTCGCCGTCGTGGCGCTGCTCGGCGTCCGCCTCGTCGCGGTGAACCTCGCGCTGATCCGCAGCGACCTTCCCGTCAGGAACCGGCTTTTCATGGGCTGGTTCGGCCCGCGTGGGATCGGCACGCTTGTGCTGGGATTGCTCGTGGTCCAGCGCGGCGTGATCGAGCAGCAGCAACTGATCACCCAGGTGGTCGCCGTGACGGTCACGTTGAGCCTGGTGGTGCACAGCCTGACGGCCTGGCCGGGCATCCGGTGGCTGGTGGCGACGCCGGATGCGGGACGCTAGTCCCCGTCTTTCACCTTGGCCATCGCCAGCACGTCCAGCCGCTTGTCGAGTTCCTCCTCGGACAGCTTGTCGCCGATCAGCCCGCGATCGATCACCGTCTGCCGGATGGTCTTCTTCTCCTTGAGCGCCTGCTTGGCCACCGCTGCGGCTTCCTCGTAGCCGATCGCGGAGTTCAGCGGGGTCACGATCGACGGCGACGACTCGGCCAGCTCGCGCAGCCGCTCCTCGTTGGCGACCAGGCCGTCGATGCAACGCTTGGCGAACAGGGTGGCCACGTTCGTCAGGATCTTGAACGATTCGAGCGTGTTGCGCGCCATCATCGGGATGTACACGTTGAGTTCGAACGCACCGTTGCCGCCACCCCACGCGATCGCCGCGTCGTTGCCGATCACCTGCGCGGCCACCTGCGTGACGGCTTCAGGCAGGACCGGGTTGACCTTGCCGGGCATGATCGAGCTGCCCGGCTGAAGATCCGGCAGGTGAATCTCGCCGAGACCGGTCAGCGGGCCTGAACCCATCCACCGAATGTCGTTGGCGATCTTGGTCAGCGAAACGGCGATCGTGCGCAGCGCACCGGACGCCTCGACGAGCCCGTCGCGCGCCGCCTGCGCCTCGAAATGATTTGTCGCAACCCGCAATTCGGCCAGCCCGGTATCCTCTTTGAGCACGGCGACCACACGCTCGTCGAAGTCGTCGGGCGCGTTCAGCCCGGTGCCGACGGCAGTACCGCCGATGGCGAGCTCGCCGAGTCGCGGCAACGTCGCCTTCACCCGCTCGATGCCTGCCTCGACCTGGCGCGCGTAGCCGCTGAACTCCTGGCCCAACGTGACCGGCACGGCGTCCATCAGGTGCGTGCGGCCCGACTTCACCACGACGCGCCACTGCCGAGCCTTGCCCGCAAGCGACTCGTGCAGCACCTCGAGCGCCGGAATCAGGTGGCGGACAGCGGCTTCGGTGGCGGCAATATGCGTCGCCGTCGGGAACGTGTCGTTGGACGACTGCGACATGTTCACGTCGTCGTTGGGGTGCACCGACACGCCGTTGCGCGCCGCGATGCCGGCGATCACCTCGTTGGTGTTCATGTTCGAGCTTGTGCCCGAGCCGGTTTGGAACACGTCGATGGGGAACTGGTCATCGTGTTGACCGTCGGCGATTTCGGCGGCGGCGGCGATGATCGCGTCGGCCTTCTCCGCGTCGAGCAGCCCGAGGTCCTTGTTCACCTGTGCGCAGGCGCCCTTGAGCAGGCCGAGCGCGCGAATCTGAGTGCGCTCCAAGCCTCGGCCCGAGATCGGGAAGTTCTCCACCGCGCGTTGCGTCTGCGCACGCCACAGCGCGTTGACGGGCACCCGGACCTCGCCCATGGTGTCGTGCTCGACGCGGTACTCGACGTCTTCGGAACGAGCTGAGTCGACGCTCACAAGTGTGTCCTTTGCTTCGGTATGAGTGAGTTACGGCAGCGGTTGGTAGGCGTTGCTGTCGCCGGTGAAATCGATGGCGGAGTATTCGTTGAGCTTCGAGAGCCGGTGGTAGGCCTCGATCATCCGCACCGTGCCCGACTTGCTGCGCATGACGATCGACTGGGTTGTGCAGCCGCCGCCGTAGTAGTGGACGCCCTTGAGGAGGTCACCGTCGGTGACGCCGGTCGCGCAGAAGAACACGTTCTCTCCCGACACCAGGTCCTCGGTGTGCAGTATCTGATCCAGGTCGTGGCCGCGGTCGATGGCCTTCTGCCGTTCGTCGTCATCCTTCGGCGCGAGCTGGCCCTGGATCGCTCCGCCCATACACCGGATGGCGGCGGCGGCGATGATGCCCTCCGGCGTGCCGCCGATCCCGATGAGCAGATCGGTGCTGGTGTTCGGCCTGCACGCCGAGATGGCGCCTGCGACGTCGCCGTCGGAGATCAACCGGCACCGCGCACCCGCCTCACGGACGTCTGCGATCAGCTGCCTGTGCCGGGGCCGGTCCAGGATGCACACGGTCAGGTCGGACACCGAGACGCTCTTGGCCTTGGCGACGCGGCGGATGTTCTCGCCGATGGGCGCGGTGATGTCGATGACGTCGACGGCGTCCGGCCCGACGGCGATCTTGTTCATGTAGAACACCGCCGACGGGTCGTACATGGTGCCGCGCTCGGAAACCGCCAGCACCGAGATCGCGTTGGAGATGCCCTTGGCCATCAGCGTCGTCCCGTCGATCGGGTCGACGGCGAAGTCGCACGGCGGTCCGTCGCCGTTGCCGACCTCTTCGCCGTTGTAGAGCATCGGCGCGTTGTCCTTCTCGCCTTCGCCGATCACCACCACGCCCCGCATGGACACCGAGTTGACGAGCTCGCGCATGGCGTCGACGGCGGCGCCGTCGCCGCCCTCCTTGTCGCCGCGGCCCACCCAGCGACCTGCCGCCATCGCTCCTGCCTCAGTGACTCGAACGAGCTCGAGGGCAAGGTTGCGGTCGGGGGCTTCGCCACGTGCTGGACTCATGGCTGCGATTCTCCCATTGGCGGGTCGGTCTGTGGGAGCTGGGATACTGGCCCTTGTGACCTCCGAGCCGCAACCCGCGCCCAGGCCCGCGAAGCCGCGGTTGCTGCAGGACGGCCGGGACATGTTCTGGTCCCTGGTGCCGCTGGTCGTGGCGTGCGTCATCCTCGCGGGCATCGTCGGGATGTGCTCGTTTGCACCCGGTGGTCCGGCGCCTGGACCTGTGCCCGACTACGACGCGCCCGCGGCACTGCAGGCCGACGCCGACGCGTTGCGGATCCCGGTCCGGGTACCCGCGCTTCCCGACGGCTGGCGGGCCAACTCCGGTAGCCGCGCCGGGATCGAGGCCGGCCGTAGCGGAGCCGTCCGGGCAGCCGGGTCGTGCGGTGTCGTCGACCGTCGGGTATCTCACGCCGACCGGGCTGTACATGGCGCTGATACAGAGCAATGCCGACGAGGAGAAGCTGGTCGGCTCCATCGATCCCGACATGGCGCCGACCGGAACGCAGGATGTCGACGGCGTGCGGTGGGTGGTCTACGACGGCGGGGACGGTGCCGAACCGGTGTGGACCACCCGGCTGACCGGGCCGACCGGACCGGCGCAGGTCGCGATCAGGGGCGCCGGCGGTACCGATGAGTACCGTACGCTGTCGGCGGCGGTGCAGAAGCAGCCGCCACTGGCCGCGAAGTAGGAGACGCGATGACGGCACCGGAGCCCAATGTCGACGGCGGGACTGCGCCGGAGGCCGATCTGACCGGCTGGACCGCGGCACCTTTCAGCGCCGCCGGCTACACGCACGACGTGTACCGCAAGGGCGAGGGTCCCGGCGTGGTGCTGATACCGGAGATGCCCGGCATCCATCCCGGCGTGCTTGCGCTCGGTAATCATCTGGTGGACAACGGGTTCACCGTCGCATGCCCTTCGCTGTACGGCACACCGGGTGCACCAGGCATGCGGCCGGGTGCGGTGCCGGTGATGCTGCGCGGTTGTGTGGCAAAGGAATTCGCGGCGTTCGCCACCAACGCCGACCGGCCCGTCGCCCACTACCTGCGGGCGCTGGCCCGCGACCTCAACGAGAAGACGCCGGGGAAGGGCGTCGGGGTGATCGGCGAGTGCTGGAGCGGGGGGTTCGCGCTGGCGGCCGCGGTGGACGACAGTGTGCTGGCCCCGGTGGTCAGCCAGCCGTCGCTGCCGATAGCGGTGACATCCAGGCAGAGACGCGATCCGGGCTTGTCGGAAGCCGAGTTGAAGATCGTCGAACAGCGAGTCGCCGACGAGGGGCTGTGCGCGCTGGGGCTGCGGTTCAGCGAGGATCCCTTGTCGCCCGGCGCGCGCTTCAAGACGCTGAAGCAGCGGCTCGGCGATGCGTTCGAGGTCATCGAGATCGACTCGAAGAAGGGCAACGAGCACGGCTTCGGCAAGATGGCGCACTCGGTGCTGACGCTCGAGGTCCGCGAGGTGGAGGGGCATCCCGCCTACGAGGCGCGCAAGCGCGTCGTCGAATTCCTCAGGCAGCGGCTGACTTAGAGGCCGAGTCCTGCTCGGGCGCCTCTGCTTCGGGTTCGGGCGCGTCCGGTGCGGACTTCCTGGCCCTGCGCGTCAAGCGTTGCAGCGCGCTCTTCTTTTTCTTGGACTGTTCGGTGTCGTCGTCCTCCTGCTGTTCCAGCGGTACGCCCTTGTACACGGCGAGGTAGACGCTGATCGTCGTCACGATGACGATCATCAGCACCGGGCCGATGACGATGCCGAACGCGCCGAACATCGCGATTCCGGCGAACACCGACAGCAGCATGAGCGCCGAGTCGAGGCGGGCCTCCCGCGGCACCAGGATCGGTCGCAGGAAGTTGTCGATGTTCGTCACCACGATGATGTGGAACAGCACGACGAAGAGGCCGCCGAATACATTGCCGAACAACATCATTCCGACGCCGAACGGAATCGTGATGATGCCGCTGCCCAGCGGTATCACCGACAGCGCACTCAAGACGACGGCGAAGATGAAGAAGCCGTCGTGGAAGCCGGCGATGTAGATCGAGATCGCACCCGCGACGCCCTGGCAGACGGCGATGATGAACTGGCCCCTGACCGTGCCACTCACCATCGCGCCCATCTTCGCGAGGTACAGGTCGGTGACCTCCTCGCCGAGCGGGTTGAGCTGGCGGATCAACCGTTGCACCGCATCCTTGTTCGTCAGCAGTGAGATGAACACGTAGATGAACAGGATCGCCGCGGTGATGCCGCCGACGACGCCGCCCGCGGCGCCCTGCAGCAGGTGCAGTAGATACTCCCCGACGTTCTGGGCGACGGTCGTCATCGCCTTCCGGATCATCTCCGGTGTCACCGTGACGTCGGCGAACGGCACCCGTGTCAGCATTTCGTTGACGCCGTTCAGCGTCTTGTCGCCGAGGGTGGACAGGTCGGTCTTCTCGACCCATGCCGCGACGCTGCGGACCATCTCGGTGATCTGGACGACGGCGAGCAACCCGATCAGGCCGACCGGCACGATGACGCTTGCGAACACCGCCAGCAGGGTGAGCGTCGCCGACAGCCCGGTGCCCATCCGCTTGGTGAGCCGGTTGTACAGCGGGTTGAACAGGTAGACGACCACCGCGGCGACCACGATGAGGATGAAGTAACTGCGCAGGAAGTAGGCGCCGAACAGGATGGCGATCACCGTCGCGACCGCCAGGGCACGCCTCTGGGTCAGCGTGAACTCGGTCTTCATGGCGGCCACCGGCTTACCGTATCCAGTCCGGGCCGCGTGAAACCCTATTTGATCAGCGAAAGCCGGAGCGCATACCGGCCTGGTGGGCGCGCTGGCTTGCGATGAAGCGAATCGACGCACGCTGCATCAACCCCGGCGCGAGGCGTGCGAACAACCATTGGCCGTGCGCGCTGCGCGGTTTCACCAGTACCGCCTTGTTGCGTTCGATCGCCTTCAACGTGTCGCTCCGCCAGGCGGTCGGCGGGATAGGCGGCCTTTCCGGCGCGGCCCTGCAGGAAGTAGTTGCGGCCGTCGAATCCGCCGATGGCGCCCTTCTCCAGAAGCGGGGTCTCGATGGCCGACGGGCAGACGACCAGCACGCCGACGCCGTGGGCGGCGGCCTCCGAGCGCAGGGCCAGCGACAGTCCGACGATGGCGTGCTTGGTCGTCACATAGCTGGTGATCTGGCCTGCCGCGGTGAGCCCGGCCATCGACGCCGTGTTGACGATGTGACCGTGGCCCTGCTTGATCATCTGCGGGTAGGCGGCGGCGACACCGTGCACGACGCCGCGCACGTTGACGTCGATGATCGCGTTCCACTGGTCGAGGGTCAGCAGTTCGGTGTCGCCGCCCCAGACGATGCCCGCGTTGTTGAACATCAGGTCGAGGCGGCCGGTGCGGGCGACGACATCGTCGACGGTCGCCTGTACCGCTGCCGCGTCGGTGACGTCGAGGCGGGCCGCCCGGGCCCGGTCGCCGAGCGCCGACGGCCGTGCGCTCGGCGGCTTCGCCGTCGATGTCGGTGCACACCACGTCGGCGCCCGCCGCTACCAGCGCTCGGCACAGCGCCGCCCCGATGCCGGATCCGGCACCGGTGACGATCGCCTGCTTGCCGGTGAAACTCACTACGCCTCCGCCAGTTTCATGACATGTCCGAGAACGTCGGGGTAGCGCTTGAGGTGGGCGCCGCCGTTGAGGTCGAGCACCTCGCCGGTCAGCCACGATGATTTCGGCGAGCAGAGGAAGACCACCGCATCGGCGATCTCCTCGGGCTTACCCGCGCGGCCGAGCGCGGTGTTCTCGAGGTAGTCCTCGACGAGGCCCGGCACCAGATAGCGACCCTTCGGTGAGCGGGGTGTCGACGAAACCGGGGGAGATGGCGTTGACGCGGATGCCGCGCGGGCCCATCTCCAGCGCAGCGACCTGGGTGAGCATCGACAGGCCGGCCTTGGCCGAGCAGTAGGCGCTCATGCCCACGGCCGCCTGCCGTGCCGTTGAGCGAGCTGATGGACACCAGCGAGCCGCCTTCGCGGAGCTTCTGCCCCGCGTGCTTGGCGACGATGAAGGCGCCGTTGAGGCAGACGTCGATGACGGCGCGGAACTCGTCGACCGCCAGGTCGGTGATCAGCCCGAGGCTGCCGAAGCCCGCGCAGTTGACGACGACGTCGAGCGGCCCGATCTCGTCGAAGAGCCGTTGCACCGATGCCTCGTCGGTGACGTCGACCTCGGCGGCGGTGTGCGGATCGCCGAGTTCGCCGGCTCGGGCGCGTGCACCGTCGACGTTGCGGTCCGCGAGAGTCACTCGGCAGCCGTCGGCGGCCAGGGCGCGCGCGCTCGCCCAGCCCGATTCCGGACGCCGCGCCGATGACGACGGCGATCCGGTCACTACTGTTGCTCATCCCGTTGGCCTTTCGACGGCGGTGGAACGCGTTCTAACTTCACACTCGGGCGTCGAAAGTGCAATAGCCGCGCGGTGGCACACTCGACTCGTGACCGAGCTGACGTTGTCCGATTCGATTTCCGTGGCGGTGCCGCCGGACGAGCTGTACGCGCTGGTGTCCGACGTGACCAGGATGGGCGAGTGGAGCCCGATCTGCAAGGCCTGCTGGTGGGACGACGGCGGCGGCCCGCAGGTGGGCGCGTGGTTCACCGGCCGCAACGAGACGCCGGAACGGACGTGGGAGACGCGAAGCCAGGTGGTGGCCGCCGAGCCCGGCCGCAAGTTCGCGTGGCAGGTCAACAACGGCTGGGTGCACTGGGAGTACGCCTTCGAGCCGGAGGGCGACGGCACCCGGCTGACCGAGAGGTGGGAATTGCTGCCCGCAGGCGTCGCGGGGTTCCACGAGCGCTACGGCGCAGATGCCGAGGCCCAGATCGAGCAGCGCCACGATGCCGCCGAGAGCGGCATCCCCGCCACGCTCGCCGCGATCAAGAAGGCCGCCGAAGCGTCGTAGCGGCTACGCGCCTGCCGGCGCGGTCACCCGGAAGACCTCGACGTCCTCGGCGAGCCCCTTGAGCCGGTGCGCGCCCATGGTGTCGAAACGCAGGCCCGATCCGGCCGACAGGTCGCGGACGGTTCGGCTGGCGAGCACTTCGTCGACGCCTGCCATGCCGCCGATGCGCGCGCCGACGTGCACCGCCAGGCCGCTCCACTCGTCGCCGCGCCGCTCGCATTCGCCGGTGTGCACGCCGACCCGGATCCGAATACCCCTGGCGGCCAACGCCGGAACCATGTCGAGGCCGCACCGTGCCGCCTTGGTGGGGCCGTCGAAGAGCGCGAAGATGCCGTCTCCCGTGTGCTTGACGCGGCGGCCGCCGTACTTCTCCAGCATCCAGTCGACGAGCTTGTCGTGCGCGTCGAGCTGATGGCGCCAGTTGCGCGTCGCCCTGCGCGACGAGCTGTTCGGTCGAGCTGACGATGTCGGTGAACAACACGGTCGACAGAACGCGCTCGCCGGGGTCCTCGACGGGCTTGCCGCACGCGAAGTTCACGACCGCCGCGGCGAGCACGTCATCCAGAAGCGCGTGCGGGCCCGGCGGCAGCTCGAGAAACTGCGCGTTCGGCATCGCCGCGGCCAGCGCCCGTTGCACCGTCGATGGGTGCCACCTCGTCGCCGACTCTGGCTCATGACAAGGGTCGGCGTGTGAACGGAGCCCAGCACGCCACCGACATCGCTCTCCAGCAGCGCCTGCCAGAGCATCAGGCACATCGTGGGGCTGGCGCCCGCCCGCTGGATGCGCCCGTAGAGCTCCCTGAAGCCCGGCACCTCTGCGATCGGTCCGAAGAACAGATCGGCCAGAGCGCCCTTCACCCCAGTCGGATTCGATCTCCTCGATGATCGCTCGGGTCTGCTCGTGCGGTCCATCCCCATGGGTGATCCGGCAACTCGGGGGTGAAGCGCGCCATGGTGCCGTACAGCGCCAGCGACTGAACCCGCTCCGGATAGGTCGCGGCGAACAGGATGCTCATCGGGCCGCCTTCGGAGACACCGAGAAGCGCCGCGGTGTCGACCCCGACCGCGTCCATGCACGGCCTGCAGGTCGTCCATCCGCTCGTCGAGCGGCGGCACATGGGTCACCGGATCGGACAGCCCGGTGCCGCGCTTGTCCCACATCACCAGCCGTGTTCCGCGCGCGAGCGCCTCGACGAACGACACGAACGGCAGCGCCGGGTCGGTCCACAGGTCGACGTTGCTGATCCAGCCGGGAATCCACACCAGCGTGGTGTCGCCCTCGCCGAGCACGCGATAGGCCAGCCGGACCGAGCCGTTGCGGGCGTAGTGCGACGCCGCCGTCTTTCACGCTCACATCCTCACAGGTGCCGATTCGTGTTACGCAGCGAAACCCGATATGGCTCATGCCCGTATCGACCATCTGCGGCCGGCGGGCGGCGGGCCGGTAGCGCAGGCAGTAGCTGTCGGCGCACAGAAACGAACCGCCCTTGATGACCTTGCGCGGAATGCGGAACTGGGGCTGCCGCGGATCGTAACTGTCTGCCGCACAGCATGGCTCGGTCGAGCGGGTCTCGCCGCCGTACCAGTCGGTTGTCCACTCCCAGACATTGCCCGCCATGTCGAACAGCCCGTAGCCGTTGGCGGCGAAACTTCCGACGGCTGCGGTGGTGCCGTAGCCGGTGTCCGGCAGATACGGAAACTCGCCGTGCCAGTAGTTGGCCAGCCGCTGACCGGGCCGCTCCGGCTCGTCGCCCCAGGTGTAGGCCGCGCCGTCCAGGCCGCCGCGGGCCGCGACCTCCCACTGCGCCTCGGTCGGCAATCGCAGACCGGCCCAGTTCGCATACGCCTCGGCGTCTTCGAATGCGACGTGCACGACGGGGTGGTTCTCTTTGCCCTTGAACGAGGAGCGCGGACCGCGCGGGTGGTTCCAGCATGCGCCGGGCGTCCACGTCCACCACTGGTTGATGTGCCGCAGATCCACCGGCCCCGCCGTGCGGTGAAAGACCATCGAACCGGGCTGCAGGTTGGCTGCGGGCGCATCGGGATAGTCAGCGGGGTTCAGGGGTCGCTCGGCGACGGTGACATATCCTGTGGCGCCGACGAATTCGGCGAACAAGGCATTGGTCACCTGATGGGGCATGATCCAGAACTCGTCGACGGTGACGGAGTTCGCGGGCCCCTCTTCGGGGTAGTGCCGATCGGACCCGACGACAGCGGTCTGCGCAGGAATGCGCACCAAGTCAGTCACTGAAGACGGTCGTCCAGTCGTTCTTGATGCTGATGACGGTCCAGCCGAACTGCTCAGCGTGGTCCAGAGCGCGTTCTGCTCCCGCGGTGTAGTCGAATTCGCGCTCGGCGTCATCGTGAAGGACCAGCAGCCGCAATGACGCCGCGCCCGGCTTGCCCGAATACATCAGCATCTCGTCGTCGCCGTTGGAGTTGCCTGCGGCCAGTATCGGGCGCCGGCCGATGCGGTTCCAGATTCGCACCGGCTTCTCGGGGCCGTCGTCGAAGACGTCCAACGCGGGTTGGATCAGCAGGTCGCCGTGGCCGTCCGCGCCGTCGAACTTCAGCCCCTGCGAACTGCCGACCACGCGTTCTGGCGGGATGCCGTAGATCGTGCTGGTGATCGGGCGCATGAAGTCGCGGCCGCCGCCGGAGACGATGTAGCAGGTGAAACCGTTCGCCTCGAGGTAGCGCAGCAGTTCGACCATCGGTGCATACGTGCAGTTCTGATAGGGACGGCCCAACGTCGGGTGCTTGGCGTCGGCGTAGAACTTGCTGACCAGAGCGGCGTGATCTTCGACATTCATCGACTCGTGCAGGGACATCACAGCGCCGGCAAGCACTTTCAGGTCGGAGTCGTCACCCTGGTAGTGCTTGGTGATGGCGCCGCCGAACCAGTTCCGGTCGCCGCTGCCCGCCGCCAGGTACGGCTGCTGTCCGGCCAACGACGGGTCGGCCGCCGCCTTCTCGCTGAGCCTGCGCACGATGAAGTCGAGCTGGATGTACATCGGCTTCTCGCACCACAGCGTGCCGTCGTTGTCGAAGACCGCGACGCGTGCCTCCGGCGCGACGAAATCCGGGCCCGTCGGCGGTGACCCGGCCCACGAAGTCGAC
This sequence comes from uncultured Actinomycetota bacterium, assembly GCA_963758825.1. GTDB lineage: Bacteria > Actinomycetota > Actinomycetes > Mycobacteriales > Mycobacteriaceae > Mycobacterium. The sequence goes on from CAVWWV010000007.1 coordinate 372,727, forward strand.
GATCGCCGACTTCGTCGGCCCGTCGGTCCATGTCGCGAGATCGGCCACCGTCAACCGCCGCGGGTCGACAGGAACTTGTCGAGCTCGTCGACGGCATGATTGATGGTGAACGACGCCGGCTCCTGCCGCGGCGGGAACTCCTTGAAGGTCTCCAGGAACTGGGTTGCGATCGCAGACCCGTAGAGGACGAGGTAGATGCGATCGATCACCCAGTCCCAGTAGGTGTTTGACGTGATGTCGGCGCGCTCGTATGGATCGGTGCGAAGGTTGAACAGTTTCGGTGCGCGCAGTCGGGTGAACGGTTCGAACCAGATCTGCAGCGTGCCCTGGCAGCGCTGCTCCTGGAACACGACCTTCCAGTTCTCCGCCCGGATGCCGAGCACGTCGCAGTCGTCGGAGAAGTAGATCATCCCGCGCCGCGGGCTCTTGTCCACTTCGCCGGTGAGATAGGGGAGCAGGTTGTAGCCGTCGATGTGCACCTTGTATGTCGCATCGCCGGCCTTGTGGCCCTTTTTCAACTTCTCGACGATGTCGGGATCGCCCGCGGCAGCCAGGAAGGTCGGCAGCCAATCATGGTGCTGGACAATTTCATTGGATACGCTGCGCGGCTTGATCTTTCCGGTCCACCGGATCATCTCCGGAATGCGGAATGCGCCCTCCCAGTTGGTGGCCTTTTCGCTGCGGAACGGGGTGGTCGCACCGTCGGGCCAGCTGTTGGCATGCGGGCCGTTGTCGGTGCAGTAGATGACGATGGTGTCTTCGGCGATGCCGAGTTCGTCGACGAGGTCGAGCAACTGTCCGACATTGCGGTCGTGGTCGATCATCGTGTCGTGGTACGGCGACTGCCAGCGGCCCGACTGACCGAGGCTCTCCGGCTTGGTGTGGGTGCGGAAGTGCATGTGCGTCATGTTCATCCAGACGAAGAACGGCGTGTCCGCCTCGTGCTGGCGCTTGATGAAATCGGTGCATGCGCCGGTGGTCTCGTCGTCGATGGTCTCCATTCGCTTCTTGGTCAGCGGTCCGGTGTCCTCGATCCGTTGCTTGCCGACGGGCCCGTACCGGTCGTCGACCTCGCCGGTGTCCTCGTCGGTGGCCCAGGAATGGATGACCCCGCGCGGAAGGAGCGCCCGCGCATGATGGGCGCTTCCTCTGCGGTGGGGTAGTCGGCGTTCTCCGGCTCCTCCTCGGCGTTGAGGTGATAGAGGTTGCCGAAGAACTCGTCGAAGCCGTGCGCGGTCGGCAGGAACTTGTTCAGGTCGCCGAGGTGATTCTTGCCGAACTGGCCGGTGGCGTAGCCCAGCGGCTTGAGCAGCTCGGCGATCGTCGGGTCTTCCTTCTGCAGGCCGATGTCGACGCCGGGCATGCCCACCTTGCTCATGCCGGTGCGGTAGACGCTTTGTCCGGTGATGAACGACGAGCGGCCGGCCGTGCAGCTCTGCTCGCCGTAGGAATCGGTGAAAAGCATGCCCTCGTCGGCGATCCGGTCGATGTTGGGCGTGAAGTAGCCCATCATTCCGCGGCTGTAGCAGCTCAGGTTGGAGATGCCGATGTCGTCACCCCAGATGACGAGGATGTTCGGCTGTGAATCAGGCATGCGCAATCCCTTTCTTGAATTGTCGTGGCCGCCGGGTCTTCTTGACCATTAGTCGGCCGCCAGGAAATCTTCGAGCTTCTTGACGATCTGGTCGACGCTGAAGCTGGCCGGTGGGTGCCGTGGCGGAAACTCCTTGAACGTGTCGAGGAACACCGACGCCATCGCGGTCGCGTAGAAGACGAAGAAGTCGTGCCGCATGAACCAGTCGTAGTAGGTGTTCGACGTGATGTCGGCGTACTCATAGGGGTCGGTGCGCAGGTTGAACAGCTTGGGCACCCGCAGCGGCGTGAACGGCTCGGCCCAGATCCGCAGCGTGCCCTGGCAGCGCTGCTCGGCGAACACGATCTTCCAGTTCTCGAAGCGCATCGCGACCAGTTCGCGCGTCGTCGTTGAAGTAGAAGAAGCCGCGACGCGGGCTGTGTTCGACCTCGCCCATCAGATAGGGCAGCAGGTTGAACCCGTCGATGTGGACCTTGTACTCGGTCTCGCCGTCGGCCCCGGCCTTGAAGCCCTTCTTCAGCTTGTCGCTGACGTCGGGATCGCCCGCGGCGGCGAGCAGCGTCGGCAGCCAGTCGTGGTGCTGGATGATGTCGTTGGATACGCTGCCCGCCTTGATCTTTCCGGGCCAGCGGATCAACTCCGGCACCCGGTAGGCGCCCTCCCAGTTGGTGTTCTTCTCGCTGCGGAACGGCGTGGTGCCCGCGTCCGGCCAGCTGTTGCGGTGCGGTCCGTTGTCCGTCGAGTAGATGACGATGGTGTCGTCGGCGATGCCGAGTTCGTCGAGCACGTCGAGCACGGTGCCCACGTTCTTGTCGTGGTCGACCATCGTGTCGTGGTACTCGGACTGCCACAGCCCGGCCTGCCCGCGGCTCTCGGGCTTGGTGTGGGTGAACGCGTGCATGTGGGTGAAGTTGCACCAGACGAAGAACGGGTTGCCCGCGTCGTGCTGCCGCTTGATGTAGTCGACGGTAGCGTCGGCGATGTCGTCGTCGATGGTCTCCATCCGCTTGGCGGTCAGCGGGCCGGTGTCCTCGATGGTCTGCTTGCCGACCGGGCCGAACTTCGGGTCGTCGGGTTCGGTCGACACCTCGTCGGTGGCCTTGCACCTCAGCACCCGCGCGGCAACGCCTGTTCATACAGCCGCGGGAACTGATCCTTGTGCGGGTAGTCGAACTGCTCGGGCTCTTCCTCGGCGTTGAGGTGGTAGAGGTTGCCGAAGAACTCGTCGAACCCGTGCACGGTCGGCAGGTACTTGTTCAGGTCGCCGAAGTGGTTCTTGCCGAACTGCCGGTCGCGTAACCAAGCGGCTTGAGTAACTCGGCGATCGTCGGGTCCTCGGCGGCCCAGCCGATGTCCGCACCGGGGACGCCGACTTTGCTCATTCCGGTGCGGTAGACGCTCTGCCCGCTGATGAACGCGGCGCGTCCGGCCGTGCAGCTTTGCTCACCGTAGGAATCGGTGAAGCGCATGCCCTCGTTGGCAATACGATCGATGTTCGGCGTGCGGTAACCCATCATGCCGTCGCTGTAGCAACTCAGGTTGCTGATGCCGATGTCGTCTCCCCAGATGACCAGGATGTTCGGTTTGCCATCAGGCATGGCACACCTTTCGCTCAGCCCTGACCGAAACAGCTGTGCGGCACGACCTTATTCGGGATCCCGTCAGGATTGGGCCGCTTCGAAAGGCTCTCAGTCAAAATTCACAGAACGGTCGAAAATCGGAGCGCTGTTCCGGCCGATGAGTCGTTGGTTCATCGCGTCTCCGGCTTGCCGGTCACCGTCTGCGATTGCTCACCTGGTCGACCGCGGTACACGCTGGTGCCGACGCCACGATCTACGTGAGGGGGACGCATTCGCGCAGTGCGGTACTCTTCGTCGCCCCTCCGGCGGTGTCCGTCCGCCGCAGCCCGTTGTCAACCTTGCGACAGCAACCCAGCGATTTCCCAGTGCGTGGCGACGAGTCGGAGCAGTCTGTAGGCGGGACGCGGGAAGGTGACACATGCAGGACGAATTTCTTGACGAGGGTTGGCACCTCGACATCGAGTTCGACGAGAGCGACACGCATACGCATGCGACCGTCCGGGCTCACCTCGGCGATGACGAAACATTGACCGCGATCGGCGACGCCTTCCGCAACCCCCGCGACCTCAGCCAGCCGATGATCGGCGAGGAGATCGCTGCGGCGCGGGCGCTGATCTCGCTTGGGCACCGACCTGCTGCACCGCGCAGGGTCACGGATCGAGGCCGTCACCCGGCACCCGGTCCACCTGATCAGCTGAGGGATCAGGCCGCCGGATTGGCCGCCGTAACCGTTGTTACCGGCGTTTCCTTGGTATCGGCCTTCATCTGTTCGAACAGTTCGAGGTAGTAGGGCAGACACTCGTGCATCGCCTGCTCGGTGGTGAACAGCGGGCGGTACCCCAGATCGCGCTCCGCCTTGGCGATCGAGAAGTAGTTGTCGAGATAAAGGCGCTCGACCGCGAGCGGCTCGAACAGCGGCTTGGGCAACCCGACGCGGAAGTGCAGCCACTGCCAGATCGTCATGACCCACCGCACGAATGCGCCCGAGACGCGCAGTCGGGGCCAACGCTGGCCGCATGCCTCGACGACGGGGCGGGAGAACTCGAACATGTTGATCGGCTCGCCATCGTTGATGAAATACGCCTGCCCCGGGGCGGTCCCGCCGGGCACCAAGTGCTCGCCGGCAAGGATGAACCCGTGGATCAGGTTGTGCACGTAGGAGTTGTCGAGCTTGGCGTGCTTGCTGCCGACCAGAACCTTGACGTGTCCGGCGAGCACACTGTCGAACAGTTTGCGGAACATGGTCTGGTCGCCGCGGCCCCAGATGCCGCTGGGTCGAATCGAGCAGGTCAGCATTCCGCGAAAGCCGTTCTGCGACAGCACGAAACGCTCGGCAGCGACCTTGGTTTCGGTGTAGAGGTCGTTGAAACGCTCCGTGTAGGGCAGGGTTTCGTCGCCGCCGGAGATGCGTTTGCCGCCCATCACCACACTGTTGGACGCGGTGTAGACGAACCGTTTGACCCCTGCGGACTGGGCGGCGACCACCAGGTTCTCGGTGCCACCGACGTTCACCGCGAAACTGCGCTGACGGTATTCGTCGGTGACCGACCGGCCGCCCATCAGATCGATGATCGCCGCGGTGTGGATGACGGTGTCGATGCCGTCCACGGCGGTCGCGACGGTGTCCTTGTCGCAGATATCGCCCTCGATGACGTGTAGCGCCGGATGGTCGGGCAGCGGGGAGGGCGCGCGGTCGAACGAGCGCACTTCGTGTCCCCGCGCGAGCAGTTCGGCCACCAGGTTGGCCCCGACGAAGCCGGAGCCGCCGGTGACAAGCACACGGCCAAGATCAGTCGTCAGCGTTGAATCACCCATGCCGGAAAGCATAAATGAAACGTGTTCCAGTTTCGACCCCTTTTTGCGAAACTGTTTCTGTTATCAACTATTCTCGGTGTCGCCGGCAGACAGTGCATCTTCGATCCGCTTGCGCGCCCCAGCTAAGTGCTCATCGCACCTTCGTGCCAGCTCTTCGCCTCTTTCCCACAACTTCAGCGACGCATCTAGATCCAGTCCGCCCTGCTCGAGCTGGCGCACGACTTCGATCAGCTCGTCGCGGGCTTCTTCGTAGCCCAATTCACTAATAGGCTTCATTGGCTTCCCTCGCTGACCGCCATCACGGCTCCATCGGACACCCGTACCCGCAGCCGCGTTGCAGCGGGTGCGTCGGCCACGGTGTGCACCACCGCGGCCTCGCCCGCGGCCGTCACCGCCTGCACCACCGCGTAGCCACGGGCCAGGGTTGCCGCAGGCCCCAACGTCGACAGCCGGGCCGACAGATGGCCTACGCGCTCGGATTGGGTGGTCACCAGCCGGGTGATGTCGCGACGGGCGGCTGCCCTGGCGCGTTGCACCTCGTCGGCCCGCGCGGTGAGCGCGGCCAGCGGCTGGGCCAGCACCGGTCGGCTGCGTAATTGGCTCAGCTGATGTTGTTCGCGATGGACCCAGTTGCGCAGCGCCCGCGCGCTGCGGGTGCGGAGGTCGCGCAGCAGCGCCTGCTCGGCGGCGGTGTCGGGAACGATGCGTTTGGCGGCGTCGGTCGGGGTGGCCGCCCGCACGTCGGCGACCAGGTCGCAGAGCGGGTTGTCCGGTTCGTGTCCGACGGCGCTGACCACCGGCGTGGTGCAGGCCGAAATCGCACGGCACAGCGTCTCGTCGGAGAACGGCAACAGGTCTTCGACGCTGCCACCACCGCGCGCGATCACGATGACGTCGACCGCTGGGTCGTCGTCGAGTTCGCGCAGCGCCGCGACTATCTGAGGTACGGCGTTGGCGCCCTGCACGACCGTGTTGCGGACCGCGAAGTGGACAGCCGGCCAGCGTCCCGTGGCAACCGTCATGACGTCTCGTTCTGCGGCACTGGCGCGTCCGGTGATCAGCCCGATGGTGTTGGGCAGGAAGGGGATTGGGCGTTTCAGCCGCGGATCGAACAGTCCTTCGGCTTCGAGCAGCTTGCGCAGCCGATCGATCCGAGCGAGCAGCTCACCGACACCCACCGCGCGAATCTGGTTGACCCGCAACGAAAACGTGCCACGGCCTACGAAGAAGTTCGGCCGTCCCAGCATGATCACCTGCGTGCCCTCGGAAAGCTTGACCGGGGCATTCATCACCAGGTCACGCGGGCACGTCACCGAAAGCGACATATCGGCTGCAGGGTCGCGCAGCGTGATGAACGCCGTGCTCGTGTTCGGCCGAAGCGAAAGTTGCGCGATCTGACCCTCGACCCAGACGGTGCCGAGCTTCTCGATCCAGTCCTTGACCATCATCGCGACGCTGCGGACGGGATACGGATTGTCCGCGGATTGGCCCCGGCCGTCAGCGCTCACTTGGCGGTCGCGCGGGTGATCCTGTTGGCCAGCAGGGTCTGGAACGGGGCGCGGGACTTGGTGGACTCCTCGTAGGCCAGCAGTTCTTCCAGGTCGTCGACGCGCAGCGAGGACAGCCGCGCCCGCAACTGCGCCAGCGTCAGCGTCTCGTAGTCGAGGCGCTTGACGACCTCGGGCTGGCCGCTTGCCGCGGGGGCCGGTGAGTCGTCGTCTCGTCGGCGTGTCCGGTTCGCCGCCGGTGAACAGTGCGAACCTGCCCTCGGTGAGCCGTTCGCCGTCCGGAACCGACGGCGCAGGCGCCTCGTCGCGCTCGTCCTCGTCGAACGTCGCCCATTCAGGCTGCTCATCCTTGGGTGGAAACAGACTCTCCAGCGTCTCGTCACCCCTGTTGACCAGGTCGGCCACGTCCTGCTGCATCTTCATCACGAGGTGCGCGACCTGGCTGGCGACGGTCATCGGGTAGGTGAGAATGGTCTGCGGAAGCTTGCGGGTTTCCTCGATTGCCGTTACCGCCGCTCCTACCAGCAGACGGACGCCATACGGTGCAGTAGCCATGCGCCACAGCCTACGGCTGGCCTCGCGGCAGCGCGGGTCAGTACCCTGGGAACCATGCCGCCAACTATCGACATGGGGATTCCGGGCGCTTCGAGCTCGGCGTCGAGTGGCGTGGCAGGCAAGCGGGTTCTGCTGGCCGAGCCCCGCGGGTACTGCGCGGGTGTCGACCGCGCCGTCGAGACCGTCGAGCGGACGCTGGAGAAGCACGGCGCGCCGGTATACGTCCGCCACGAGATCGTGCACAACCGGCACGTGGTGGAGACGCTGGCCAAGGCCGGTGCGATCTTCGTCGAGGAAACCGATGAGGTTCCCGAGGGCGCGATCGTGGTGTTCTCCGCGCACGGCGTGGCCCCGACCGTGCATACGACGGCGGCCGAGCGGAAGCTCCAGGTGATCGACGCGACCTGCCCGCTGGTGACCAAGGTGCACAACGAGGCGAAGCGCTTCGCGCGCGACGACTTCGACATTCTGCTGATCGGTCATGAGGGACACGAGGAAGTCGTCGGCACCGCAGGCGAGGCGCCCGACCACGTACAGCTCGTCGACGGTCCTGAGGCGGTCGACAACGTCACCGTCCGCGATCTGAGCAAGGTGATCTGGCTGTCGCAGACGACGTTGAGCGTCGACGAAACGATGGAGACCGTGCGGCGGCTGCGGGAACGCTTCCCGACGCTGCAGGATCCGCCGAGTGACGACATCTGCTACGCCACCCAGAACCGTCAGGTGGCGGTGAAGGCGATGGCGCCGGAATGCCAGCTGGTGATCGTCGTCGGCTCGCGCAATTCGTCGAACTCGGTGCGGCTGGTCGAGGTGGCGCTGGGCGCCGGCTCCGATGCCGCCTATCTGGTCGACTACGCCGACGACATCGATCCGGCCTGGCTGGACGGCGTCACGTCGGTCGGCGTCACCTCCGGCGCGTCGGTTCCCGAGATTTTGGTTCGCGGCGTTCTGGACCGGCTCGCCGAGCACGGCTTCGACACGGTGCAGCCGGTCACCACGGCCAACGAAACACTGGTGTTCGCGTTGCCACGCGAGATCCGTGCGGCCCGGCGCTAAAGGCCGTTAGACGTCGTACTCCCAGGCATCGGCCCGATGCTTGGACTTCGAGGCGCGGGGCCGGGCCCGATACTGCGGATTCTGGTCGCCGTCGTCGGCGCCGCGATAGCGCACCCGCGAGATCGGGTGGTGGCTGCCGTTGCGCGAGCCGTTGGTGCCGCTCGAGCCGTTGGTCGCGGTCGTTCCGTGCGGTTCGAACGGTTCGAAGCCGTCGAACCGGCTGTGCCGATCGGGCCGCTGATACGGCGACCGACGCTCGCTCGGCGGCGGTTGCTTGCGGGGCTCTCGCGTCGACGACGATTTGCGGGGTTCTCGCGTCGACGACGAACGGGTGCGGCGCCGCGGCTCGGCAGGTGGCACGTCGGGCTCTGTGCTCCGACGGGCGGTGCGCGGCCGACGAGGGCGCTCGGCGACGGGTTCGATGATCTCGGTCTCCGGCGGGCGGGTGTGCCGCGAGCGCGACGGCTGTGCGCGCTTGGTGGGCCGCTCGCTGCGTGTCCGCGCGGTGGCCGTCGAGGGCTTTTTCGTCCTCGCGCTGCGGTCGATCGAGTGCTGCCTGCTCGCGCCGTGCGGCAGGCGCGTCCTCGACGGCCTCGTCTGCGGCGGCGTCGCGGGTGAGAAGCGCCGAGATCTTGGATGTCACCACCGAGAGCGGGCTTTCGGACTCCGCGGCTTCGGCAGGCGCCGAACGACGCCGCGACATGCCCGTGTACCAGCGGACCAGCCCGACCAACAGCACGATGGCCGTCGTGAAGAACATCAGCGGGAAGCGCTCGATCAAGGGGTAGCCGCAGTTGATGAGCAGATCCTTGACGCCGTCCATCGCGCCGTCGTGAAACAGGAAGTAGGCGCCGGGCACGCAGACGAACAGGATCAACGGCGGCTGGATGACCGCGGTGAAGATGCCGGTCTGCCGCACCGCGACCACGGCGGCTACGCAACCGACGGCGTAGGCGACAGCAAAGGCGAGCGTCAGCTCCTTGCCGCCGGAACCGGCGTCGAACGCGAAGCCGATTGCGGTGAAGGTCACCGCGATCAGCAGCGCACCCCACGACGGAACGCCCGGAATCGTAGGGATCATGGAGCGATGCTCGGCCGCTACCGCAGACCTCGCGCGCTGTCCTGGCACATGTTGACCGTACCGGCTTCGACTGGAAGTGGCTGCCAGCGCACGCGGGCGCGCCCGAGGCTGTCTCCTAGACTTGGCTCCCTGTGAGCTTGAACCTAGGAATCGTTGGTCTGCCGAACGTGGGTAAGTCAACGCTCTTCAACGCCCTGACGCGCAACAACGTGCTGGCTGCCAACTACCCCTTCGCGACGATCGAGCCGAACGAGGGGGTGGTGCCGCTGCCGGATGCGCGGCTGAACGAGCTCGCCAAAATGTTTGAATCTGAAAAGATCGTGCATGCGCCGGTGACGTTCGTGGACATCGCCGGGATTGTCAAGGGCGCCTCGGAGGGCGCAGGTCTTGGAAACAAGTTCCTCGCCAACATCCGCGAGAGCGACGCGATCTGCCAAGTGGTACGCGTCTTCACCGACGACGACGTCGCGCACGTCGACGGCCGGATCGACCCCAAGTCCGACATCGAGATCATCGAGACGGAGCTGATCCTGGCCGATCTGCAAACCCTGGAGCGGGCCGTGCCGCGGCTCGAAAAGGAAGCCCGCACGCACAAGGACCGTCGGCCGGCACACGAGGCGGCGCTGGCCGCGCAGGAGATCCTCAACAACGACAAGACGCTGTTCGCCGCAGGCCAGTCGATCGAGACCGCGTTGCTGCGCGAGCTCAACCTGTTGACGACGAAGCCGTTCCTCTATGTGTTCAACGCCGACGAAGCCGTCCTCACCGATTCCGAGCGGGTCGCCGCGCTGCGCGAGATGGTCGCCCCGGCCGACGCGGTGTTCCTCGACGCGAAGATCGAAGCCGAGTTGCAGGAGCTCGACGACGAGTCGGCCGCCGAACTGCTGGAGTCGATCGGCCAGACCGAGCGCGGACTCGACGCGCTGGCCCGGGCCGGCTTCCACACGCTGCGGCTGCAGACGTTCCTGACGGCCGGGCCCAAAGAATCACGGGCGTGGACGATTCATCAGGGCGATACCGCGCCGAAGGCCGCCGGGGTCATTCACACCGACTTCGAGAAGGGCTTCATCAAGGCCGAGATCGTCTCCTACGACGACCTGATGGCGGCCGGCTCGATGGCGGCCGCCAAGGCGGCGGGCAAGGTGCGGATGGAAGGCAAGGACTACGTCATGGCCGACGGCGACGTGGTCGAGTTCCGGTTCAACGTGTAGGCGAAAGCTGCCGTGCGCTCCGGCTCCTCGAGGTTTCCAATCGTCCCCGAAGTAGTGCGACGAGCGAGGGCGCGTCGCTGCTGAGAGTCAGGACGTTCGGGCGCAGGGCTCGAGAATGTCGGGTTGAAACAGCTTCTTCGCGACACAATCGCCATCTGCGCCGGGGTTCTGGGCGTTCACCGTGGTGGCCACCAGGCCGCGCACCTGCCAGTAAAGGTCGGTGGTAGCCCGGGTGGCGAGAAGCGCAGCGAGATCGAAATGGTTCATCCCCGTTCCGGGGACGGGCGTGCGGCCGCGGCTGGTGTAGGGCCCGTCCTTGTTCAACGTCGAGTGGCAATCCTGGAATCCATTCGGAGGAGGTCCGAACGGGGGGCAGCCCGTGGGCCCGTAGATCAGGGAAAAGTATCCGGTGTGTAGGGCAGCGGGAAGCGCAGCCGGGTCGCATGTGGGGAAAAGCGCGGGGCCGGGCTGCTCTGGCTGGCCCGCGGCAGCGTTCAGCTCGACCCAGTTGGAGTGCGAGTAGAAGTCCGCGAGCGCGTGAGCAAGCCCACCGAACGCGCTGCGGGCCCCCGGGCCGTTCACCAAGACTGTGAAACCTGGGCCGGCGGGTCGCGCCCCACTCGTCACCGCTGGTATGTAGAAATTCCACGCGTCCCGCGCTCGGGTGCAGATGTCGGCCGGGTTCTTCGCGTTGTCGAAATGCCGAAACGCCTGGGCCGGCGACAGGTCGCTCCCTACCGCGCCGATCCCTGGCGGGGGCCCGGCGAGGATCTGGATCATCGCGGTGTTGTCAACCAGGTCGGGAGTAAGCGCATCACGAACGATTCGTTCGTGAAAAGGCGGGTCGAACGCCTGCGCCGTCGGTGCGGGCTCCGCCTACCACTGCCACCGCTGCTGCGATTGCTGCGATCACGAGCAGCAGGAGGGGACGGCGTCGATCGGATGGGTTCATGCGCACTCCACTCTGTGAGGACACGTGCGCCACACCCCGACGGTGGCGATTTGGGACGGATGTCAGGGCGTTGGTACCCCGTCGCGCTGCGGACAAACCATGCTGGCGCCTGCACGCGGCCCGACTCAAGCTCGATGGAGTGGCCGGTTATTAATCTCAGACCGCCGCTGAGCCGCGGATAGTCGGTCCATCGGAGTCTTTCCGTGACGAGGGCCCACAACGGCCGACTGGCGAAAGAGCTGCTGATATGCTCTCGCACGTCTGCGCCCTCACAGCAGAGTCAACTGTGGGGCGGTGCGCAGTCGATGCTCGGGTCGGTTGACGGCGACGTGGTCGGGGTCCGGTTCGGAACAACGTCACGACCTAGCGGCTGATCTGCGCGGACTAGTCGCCAAAGGTCTGCTCAGAAGCCGGTTCGAGAATGTGTTTGCTCGTAAATCCTTTGCAACCGCTCCCGTGGGCCCGACAACAGATTATTCTCTGACGTCTGCGACCGACAGGTCGTTCGCTGGGAGGCGTTGGTGGAGACAAACCCGATCGATCCGGCTGAGGACGTTCCGGCTCGCCCACGGCCGTGGTGGCGGCGAAGAAGCATTCTCATTTCCGCAGTCGTGATTGTTGCGGTCGCCGCGGTTGCTGTCGGTGTCTTAGTTTTCGCGGCTCCCGACAATCCGCCGGCAGTCGTCGCCTCGAATCCCGCGCTCGTACCCGGCCCGGCGGTGGCCGCCGCCCGAGACAGCGTGCTCAAGATCCATGGAGAGGCGGCGGATTGTCATAGCGATGGCACCGGCGTCGTCGTCGCGCCCAACCGAGTCATGTCCGTCGCGGTTACCGTCGCCGGTATGGAGACTGTGGAGGTTGACGACGGGCAGAAAAAGTACCCGGCCCATGTCGTTTCCTTCGACCCGAAAGCGAACGTCGCAATTCTCGAGGTGCCCGGCCTGCCGGCCGCCCCCCTCGAATTCGACACGCAGGGGGCCCACCCGGAGACAGATGCTCTGGTGCTCGGCTATCCAGACGGAGGTGACCTCGCGGCGACCACGGCGCGAATCCAGGAGACCATCCTTCTCAAGGGCCCCGATATTTACCACGCCGACACGGTCAGCCGTGAGGTGTACATCCTCAAAGGATCTGTAGGCGAAGGTGACGGCCCGGTGATCGGTCGAGACGGCAAGATGCTGGGCATCGTGTTCGGCGCGGGTATCGATGACCCCGATACCGGTTTTGCATTGACCGCCCACGAGTTGACCGCGCAGATGTCTCACGTCGGCAACACGGAACCGGTTCCCACCCAGGCCTGTACCGAGTGACAAAGTCCGTACTGGATCTTTCCGTGAAGGGAATCGCTCGCTTCAACCTCTAGGAGGTGAATCGAAAGACCGATGGAAGACGGCGATCTGCTGGGGGTCTACCGCGACTACCTGGCTTGCCTGAACAACCGACAGTGGAATGAGCTCGGACACTTCGTGGCCGACGGGGTCGTGTACAACGGAGAATTGTTGGGAATCAAGGGATATCGGGCGATGCTGGAGGCCGACGTCGACGCGATCCCAGATCTGCAGTTCACTCCGGAGCTACTTCTCGCAGACCACAACGTCGTAGCCTGCAGGCTGTTCTTCGAATGTAATCCGCGGCGCGCGTTTCAGGGTTTCGAGCCGACCGGTACGCAAGTCTCGTTTTCGGAGCACGTCTTCTACAGGTTCGACGAGCGGCGAATCGTCGAAGTCTGGTCGGTGATCGACAAAGAAGCCATTCGTGAGCAGGTATCACCGCAAGGCAGCGGATAGAAGAGGAGTAGCCCGTGCGGGCCAAACGCATTACAGCCAACCTTCGCGTGCCCGACATCGATGCCGCGAAAAGCTTCTACACGGACTACTTGGGGCTGAGCATCGAAGAATTCAACATGGGATGGGTCGCCCGCTACACGTCGCCCGACACCGGAGTGAACGTCCAACTGGTGACGAAAGACGCGACATCACCAGTTGATTCGGTCATCTCCGTCCACACCGATGACGTCGAAGCCGCCTACGAAGAGGCGATGAAAAGCGGCTTCGAAATCGTCCACCCGCTGACGACCGAGGAGTGGGGTGTGCGTCGATTCCTGGTGCGCGCACCGGATGGCAACGTCGTCAACGTCGTGCGTCATCGAGAGTGATATAGCGATCAATCGTCAGCGCGCGACGTAGCATTCGGTGGGTGAGTTTTGATGTCCCGCCGGAGGCCTACACGCGGTTCATGGGCCGGTATGCCGAACCTCTCTCGGAGGTCTTCGTGGCCTTCGCCGGGATCGGCGCGGGGAATAAGGTCCTCGACGTCGGTTGCGGGCCGGGCGCCCTGACGGCTCATCTGCTGTCGATCGGAGCCCAGGTCGCGGCGGTCGACCCTTCGCCGCCGTTCGTCGACGCCATCCGGCTGCGATTCCCCGAGGTCGAGGTCCAACAAGGCACGGCCGAGGAATTGACGTACGACACAGCGACTTTCGACGCTGCACTCGCGCAACTCGTGGTGCACTTCATGTCAGATCCGGTCGTTGCGGTTGGGCAGATGGCGCGCGTGACCCGCCGTGGCGGCGTCATCGCGGCGTGTGTCTGGGACGGGCCGACCGGGGCGCTGGCACCGTTCTGGGATGCGGTACACGTGATCGACCCTGCTGCCGAGGATGAGGCGCTGCTCTCCGGTGCGACGATGGGCCACCTGACTGAACTCTTCGAAGCCGCCGGGTTGACCGATGCGAAAGAGGAGTCCATCGCGGTCGACGTCGTTCATCCGACCTTCGAGGAGTGGTGGGAGCCCTATACATTCGGCGTCGGCCCCGCCGGTGACTACGTCCAGCGGCTTGATGACGACGGTCGCCGACGGCTTGAATCGGTGGCTCGCGAACGACTCGGCAGTGGGCCGTTCACCGTGACCGCTGCCGCGTGGGCCGCCCGTGCGACGGTGTGATGTGGCAGTAGGCCGTGAACTGCTGGCGAAAAATAATTACGTCTCCGTAGATCAACTTATGCTCACCGCGGACTTTGGCTAGGATCTGGACTGCGACGGGGCTAGTAGAAAGAAGGGTTGCGTTCACTCCCGTTCGAAGGCGGATCTGCTGGGCGCAACCGCCGACGTTGAGAAACAGCGCCGGACTAGCTCTTCCGCCGCTTCGAGAAGCGTGAACATGATGGCGGCTTGCCAAGGACGCCGATCTGCAGGCGAGTCGGTCGCACGTAGCCCTCGCGGGTACCGAGAAGTCGCCACCACCACCGTGTGGCACAGGCCAGAGTCGGCCCGCCACCAAGACTGGCGGCGGGCCGACTGAGTGTGCTGACGTTAGACGCGCGGCGCGTTGCCGTAGCCGGCTTGCCCGGGTGCGGCTGCCACGGGGCGGTCATTGCGCCTCTTCAGGCCCAGCAATCCCACAAGACCGAGAAGACCCGCCAGTCCCCACAGGCCGGTGTTATCGCCGTCGTCCTCAGTGTCGGACTGAGCGAGAGTCGTTGTGGTCGTCGGGACGGGGCTGTCGTAGGTGGCGGCATGCGCCAGGCCCGCTCCGCCGAACGTCAACGCACCGGTCATCCCCGAGAATTGCAACAGCTTTTCGCACTATGTTTCTCCATCATTCAGGTCGGTTCAAAGGAACCGACGACATGCGAGGACCAAGGGCTGTAGTCCTCATATAGGCGCGACGAATAGACCCCCGTCTATTACACTCCCCCGTCGCTCGCGAGGTCTTTACCCGCCGTAAATGTCACTAAACCGAAATATTTTGCGCCGACCCCGTCGGCCCGCCACCGTGCCGGTGAAGCACACCGACGAACTCTCAGGTCAGCGCTTCATTTGCTGCGAGGTATGCGTTGACCTCAGCGTGCCTCAACAAAAATCGGCCTTCGTCCAGCTTCTTGCGACGCATCCAGCTCGTCACCTCGGCGTTGCACTTGCTGGTGTTGCAGGAGCGGCAGCAGGGCACGACGTTGGACACCTCGTAGCGCCCTCCGCGCGAGATCGGCAATACGCAGTCCTTCTGCAGCGCCGTGTCGGTCGCGCCGCAGTAGGCGCATCCGCCCCAGGCGGCCTGCAGCGCGGCCCACTGCACACCGGTGAGCTCGTGCACCTTCGTGGCGATGCGGCGTCTGCGACGGCGGGCGTACCTCTTCGCGCGCGCAGGACTTCCGGACGGCACGGGCCGAATTATCGCGGGTCCTGACGCCGCCAGGCTTGTTGGCGGTCGGCGTGTCGCCGCGCGGTACTCAGCTCGAATCGCGCTCGCGACGTCTCAGTTCACGGTCGTCGGTCGATGAACAGGCTGTGTTCGGGGTCAGGCTTGCCGCGTGCAAACTTCGCGGCATCGCCTCCAATTGTGGCCAGCTCGGGTCCACGACGGGGTCGCGCCCCTGCCGGACGCGGCGTAGGAAAACCCATGCCGTGAGACCTCTGAACGTGAGTACTTCGGCACTCGTCCAGATTGACGGGATGTATCAGGCTCGATGAGGCAGAATCGCGCAGGTGACCACGCCGCCGCCGCCGCAACGTCCCGGGGGGCCCGGTCGGCAGGGCAGGGGCAACCCACACCAGGACCCCGCAACGCGCAGGATCCAGCGGCCAGACAGGGCGCCTGAACCACCGACCGAACAGATCCGTGCGCGCAGGCAGCCTCCTGACGCAGGACCGACCGACAAATTCCGGTCGCCAGCGCCGCCGGCGCACCTCCGCCACCGCCGCCCCGCGGCGTTCAACCGCCGCCGCCACCGCCGCGCGGCGGTCAACCGCCTCCACCACCGCAGGGCGCAGCACCGCCTCCGCCGCCACCCGCCAGTGCACCACCGGCTCCGCCGCCCGACGTGCAGCCGCCCGCTGCCAAGAAGCGACGAGGCAGAGGATTCCTCAACCGTCAGTCGATCATCCTCATCGCGGTCATCATCGTCGCGCTGCTGGCCGGCGGTCTGGCAGGTGCAGAGCTCTATGCCCGCCACCGCGCCGACGGCGTCCTCGTCGAAGTCGCGGAATGCGTTGTGCAGGACGGCGTCACCATCTCCTACGGTGTCAACCCGCCGTTCCTCTGGCAGCACATCACCGGCCACTACACCAACATCGCCGTCACCACCGCCGGGAAGCGCGTTCAGGGCGCGACCGGGATGACCGCCGACGTGACCGTCTCCGATGTGCGGTTGCGGGAAACCGGCGACTCCAAGGGCACCATCGGATCGCTGACCGCGACGCTGTCATGGAAGTCCGCGGGTATCAAGGACACGCTGGCGGCCAACCTTCCCGCCGTGGGGAGCTTGATCACCGGCGTGCGCACCGACCCCGCGGCAGGCACGATCATCGTGGATGCCGGCGACAACAGCGTCACGGCCAAACCCGTTGTCGCCGACGGCGATCTCAACCTCGAGGTACTGGACGTCACCGGTCCGCTGCCGAAAGACGGTGTGCAGACCGCGTTGAACGACCTGACCAAGAAACTGAACGACAACTATCCGCTCGGAATCCACGCCGACAGCGTCGAAGTCACCGACAGCGGAGTCGTCGGCAAGTTCTCCAGCCAGAACGCGTCGATCCCCAAGGAGGACGCCAATCCCTGCTTCGCGAGGCTATGAGGGCTAACGCGCAACGAGGCGGAAGACGGGAATGGTGCGTCCGACGGCTGCGGTCTTCGCGAGGTAGTCACTCCAGCCGGCGTAGACCTTCTCGGCGAGTCCGTACAACCGCGTGTATTCGTCGGGGTCGGTGACCTCGGTTGCAATGAACGGTTCGTCGCCGAACTCACACTGCGGGTTGGCCTTCAGGTTGTAGTACCACTGCGGATGTTTGCCGCCGCCGTAGTTGGAGGCAGTCAGAATCGGGTCGGGGCCGTCGTGGAAGTAGGTGAGCTGATGCTCCCGGCGTTGACCGGTTTTG
Organism: uncultured Actinomycetota bacterium; assembly: GCA_963758825.1. Taxonomy (GTDB): domain Bacteria; phylum Actinomycetota; class Actinomycetes; order Mycobacteriales; family Mycobacteriaceae; genus Mycobacterium. The sequence goes on from CAVWWV010000007.1 coordinate 389,956, forward strand.
GCGCCGGTGCTGACCAACGGCGCCGTCGAGGTCCGCCGAGGACCCAGGGATAACGACCGCCGGTCGCGCGGAACAGCCACGGGTCGATGCGAGGGAACACGTTGTGCGCCATGAACTGGCCCGGCCCCGAGCGGCTGAAGGTTTCCATGGCCGTATACCAGCGGCTGTGTTTCTTGTGCGGATCCACGTAGTGCAAGCGGCATGGCCGGACCATAGCGCCGCTAAAACGCGCGCTGACCCGATTCGCCAACTCAATGACTGGGAAACGCGCTGCCGGCCACCACTTGCACATGAAGCGGCAGTGGGATCCGCTCCTCGTGATCCTCCAGGCGGACCGTGTAGACGTGCATGCCGCCGTTGGGCTCGATCGGCAGCGCTATCGGCGGCGTCACCATGAACGCGATCCGGCTGGGCACGGTGAAGTACGACGACCGTGCCGGCGTCCACTGCTGACCCGTCGGTCCCGCCGCGTCGATATGCAGACCGAACTGCTTACCGCGATCCTGCCTGCTGACCTCGCAGAAGATGACGCAGCGTGTCCCGAAGGCCGTCGAACCGTCCGCGACGGTAGTCGAAGTCCAGCATCCGCCCGTCACGTTGAGCATGTCGTCAACCACCTCTGCGTGGTTGGCGAAGAAGGCATTGGTCAGGCGCATCCCAGAAAAGCTATCGCATCGGCGACGTCGGCATTGCTTAACCGAGTACGACGGCGATCTCGTCGGTGAGTTTGTATCCCTGCGTCAGCGGCAGCAGATCACCGCTCCAGAACTTGCCCGGGTCGAACCAGCTGGTGTGTTTCTCGGTGGTCAGCAGGCCCATCTCCTCGTAGGTGATCGCCACGGTCTCGGCGCAGTAGGCGGTCTCCAGCCCGTTACGTTCGTCGGCCCGCCTGCGCCGAGCGGACTCGCGAACTCTCTTGTCCAGGAATGGGATACCTCTGGTCCAATCTGCCGCTGTCGGAACCCGCCCGCGAAACCAGCGCCCGGTCAGCCGCGCGGTGCTGGGAAAAGGCGTGCCGTCCATCCGGGCGATGACGCGCAACACCTGGTCCTCCTGCTCACGGGTCGCGTCCGGGGTGAGCTGGCGCAACCAACAGCGCTGGCCGTAGTTGTTGATCCAGCGCTCCACGGCGGCCCGCGCGTCGTTGAGTTGTACACCGCGGTGGTTGGTGCCCGTCCACATGTCGAGCAGCTTGTCGCCGAGTTCTGCGTGCCACATCAGCGGCGGCATGTCGTCGATCGCGACCGTCATCCCGACATGGTTGACCGGCGCATTGGTCATCGTCTGGATCGCCCGATCCGGCCCCGAATCGCCGCGGAACAGCCAGATATCCCCGGTGCGGGTCTCGTTGAGGGCGCGCTCGAGGGTGACCGTGTTCGCATCCACGACCGCAGCTTAGGCACACTGACGGTCATGCACAGCATCTGGAAGTGGGTCGGACTGGCCGGTGTCGCCGGTGTCGTGGCGGGCGGCGCGCTGGTCGCACGCGATCAGCGACGCCGCAACTCCTACACGCCCGAGGACATCCGCGCCCGGCTGCACCAGCGGCTGGCCGAGTCCGAAGATCGAGAGGTCAACTAGAGGGCTGAGCGGGTGGGCGGCGTGACTCGCCGACCCAGCCGATTCCACCGAGATCGCGAGCCGATCCCGCCGACGGTTTCCCAGAAGCCGGGGTTTCCGGATTCGGGGGCGGGCTGTGGCTCCTCACCGTCCTTGGGCAGATGCACCTTCATACCCTCCCGCCCGTCGCCGAAGTTGATGTCGACGGTCGTCCGCCCGACGAGCTGTCTTCACGGATGCCAATCCGTGTGCCGTCGGGCAGCACGCTCTCGGTTCCCCTGTAACTGCTCGGCGGAGCAGGCAGACCGTTCTGGGCCAGCCAGTCATAGAGGGCTCTGATCTGATCCGATGTCGGTAGTTCGCGGACGTTGGGTTGCTTACCGGGTGGCAGCGGGTCGACGATCCTGAAAACGTCGTGAGCGTTGTGCGGACCTCTTCCGTCTGCAGGCGTCAACGGAGGCTCGCCGCCGGGTCCGAAGTTCAGGCTCTGAATACCGCTGGACGACGTCTTGATCTGTTCGGCCACCCGACGATCCGTCGCGGCCAGTTGTCTTGCGCTTTGCCAGATCTCGCGTGCCATGGACGCAGCCTGCGCGCGCTTGGCTGCCGATGCAGGCGTCCCGTCGTCGTCGTAGGACACGCTGAGGTCGTCGCCCACATGAAACCCCGCCGCCCGCGCCGCGTTCACCGCGGCCAACACCCGCTGGCGCGCGGCGGCGAGTGCCTCGGCTCCTTCACGCGCATCTGCCGACGTCGTCCGAAGGTGCTGGGCGGCGGCGCTCACCTTCGTCCGATCGGCCAGTGCGCGTTCCTGGGCGGCGGTGGCCGCGGTGCCCTCCCAGACGCTGCCGCCCGGCGCGTACGAGTGGCGAACGACTTCGGACAGCCCGTCTTCCCAGCGGCTGGCGGTCGCCTCCCACCATCGCGCGGCGGCGGTGAGGTGTTCGGTATCCCACGCCTGGATCTCCGATAGTCGCAGCATCGCGCCGCCGGAAGTGGCGGCCATTTCTATCGGCTGTCCGGTATGGCTGCGAGGGCGGCTGTCGAGCCGTGTTCGGTTGTGGCAAAGGAGGTTCCGCCGGAGGACATCGCAGACGCGGTCGAGCGCAGGCGGGTTGCGATGGTCTTCTCGGCTGTCGCGGTAGCGGCGAAGGCGGCGTTGACGGCGGCAGTCGTGGATTGCGCACACGTCACCGGGACCGCAGGTGCGCCCGTCGCCGTGAACGATGCCGCGACGCCGTCGATGTTGGCGGCTGCGGCATGGAGCGCCGCGGGATCGACGTGAACGGACGACATCTGACAACCGTAGCGCTGTCCGGGAAAGGGTCGCTGCACGAATTCGGTGCAGGGAACACGCCGAAAGTTCGGTAGCGTCGGCATTATGTCATGGGCCCGCGATGAGGTGCTTTTTCGGGCGCAATCTGGTCTGTTGGGCCTGCGCGCAGTGCAGAACCTGGTATCCCGGGAGTCTCGCAGCGCCGACGAGCAGGCGGACCCGGAGGCCATCCAGCTGGCGCTGGTCGATCTGGTGCATTCGCTCGTCGACGAGGGATTGGCCGTCGTCGGAGACCGTAGTCAGGCCGGATTCGTGCCGTGGACAATCCCCCTCGTCGACGGACTCGACGGCCGCGAGGGTTGGTTGCGGCTGACCGAGGCGGGCCGCGCAGCGGCCCGGGATGTGCCAGTCGGCGCGGTCGGAGATCTACCGGACAGTGTTGTCAAGCAATGGGATTGGCCGTTTGCGCAGGCGGCGGCACGCGTGTTGGTCTACGGCACGATCGATTGGGTCGAACTGGGCCAGATCCACTGGCGTGTCAAAGAGGTCAGCCCGGAAATGCCCGTCGACGTGGTGCAGCAGCGGACTCTTGAGTTGATTGCCGAGCTGGTGCGCGGCGGCCTGATGGTGGTGGGCTCCATCGATACCGGGGCCTACGGGTTCGTGGCGTGGGAATGCTCGGTGGAGGAGGCGCTGAGTCGCATCCGCGCCGTATATGTCGATCGGTTCGACGACGAGTCCGCGTGGGACTGGTTCTGCCTGCTGGAGTTGACCCGCAGCGGCACGGTGCTCGCCCGCACGATCGAAGCCCAGACGCAGCCCTGAGCGGCAAGCTCAGGCGACTTTGACCGCGTACAGCCGGTGCCGGCCCGAGAAGCCCTTGAGCTCGACATCGCTGCCGTCGTCGAATGAGATGTCCTCGCCGGCGACTGCCTCGCGCACCGGTTCGCTGACCAGAGTCTGGCCGCCGTCGGCGTACGCCGCCACGCGCGCGGCCATCGCGACATTCCTGCCGAACAGGTCGTCGCCGCGCCGCACCGACTTGCCCACATGGATGCCGATGCGCACCTTGATTCCGTTGGGGCGCCGACGAAGTGCCCGTTGCACGTCGACGCTGCACCGCACCGCCTGTTCCGGCTCGGCGAAGGCGATCATGAACCCGTCGCCCTGGCTCTTCACGACGTGACCGTGGTGGCTCTTCACATACCGCCGGATCATCTTGTCGTGCCTGCCGATCAGCCGCACCCATGCGCGGTCTCCGATGCGCTCGTTGAGCGCCGTGGACTCCTCGATGTCGGAGAACAGGATCGCGACGTTCCCGTCGGGTGCCAGCCTCGCCAGGTCGGGCCGCTCCACCTCGGCCCAGTCGGCGAGGTCTTCGATCGATGAGGCGACCGCGGCGCCGAACCCCTCCTTGCGGATGATGTTCGCCGTCTGCCACATCGTCTTGACGGCCTCCCGCCCGCCGGACAGCAGCGCGTTGCGGGCGTCGACCCGGCTGCGCAACTCGTCGGCCTCGCGTCGGGCGCGGTTGAGCTGGACCCCCAAAACGACGATCACGACGGCCTCGGCCGCGGCGACGACCGCCAGCACGTAGGTGGCGATCTCCGTACCTGTCACCGCTCAAGTATTGGATGCTGGTCCGGTGAAGCCGCAGCCGCCCTACTACGAGAGCAGATTCATCCGCGCCAACCATCCCGATGGTGCGCAGGCGCTGTGGCTGCGCTCGACGCTGCTGCTGCCCACGGTCGGGGGTGCCGGTCGCCGACTCGTGGGTGATGGTGTTCGACCCGGACGGGGCCGGCAATCGGGCGCTCAAACAGCCCTTTCCGATCGACCAGTCCGAATTACCGATACGACGACTGGACCGCGCGCGATCGGCGCGACATCCATCGACGATCGGTCGGCGCACGGGTCGGTTACCGGTGCGGACCGATCAGCGACATGGGATCTGCAGATCGCCCCGGGCGACGAGGCGCCGGTCAAACTGCTCACCGACCGCGGGTACAAGGCCAAGTTCCCGACGGCCAAGACGATGGTTCGCCATCCGCTCGCGCGGTTCGACGGCAGCCTCGAACTCGACGACGTCGCACTGCGGGTCGACGGCTGGACCGGCAGCGTCAACCACAACTGGGGCCGCCGCCACACCCCCGCCTATGCATTCGGTCAGGTGTGCGGGTTCGACGGGGCGCCCGGATCGAGCCTGGAAATCGTGACCGCGCATGCGGCCGTCGGTCCCCTCTCGCTGCCCGCCGCCACGCTTCTTGTCCTCCGCCATGACGGGCGAGAGGTGGCGGTGCGTTCGGTGCTCGGCGACCCGCCATTCGCGTGCCGAGTACCTGCCGTTCAGCTGGTCCTTCGGCGCCCGCGTCGGCGATGTGACCGTGGACGGCGAGATGACCGCGAGCCGGGACGTCATCGGGCTGACCTATACCGACACCGACGGAGAGACGAAGTTCTGCTACAACTCCGCGCTCGCGACCTGCCGAATTCGACTGTCCGGCAGCGGGATCGCGGCGACAGAACTCGTCGCCAGCCGGCGCGCGATGTTCGAGATCCTCACCGCCACCCGCACGCCGTCCGTGCCCCTGTTGGCCTAGCTGACGCGTTGGTGACCGTCGCCATGTCGAAGTAGTCCCGCCAAGCCTTGATCTGCCGTTCTCGATCTCGAAAACCCCGGTGACGGGCAGTCGTATCGGCTCGCCGTCCTTGCGCCGCATGACATCGGTGCGCTCGTTCATCACCAGGTGCCGTCGCTGACCTGTCTATGCACCTGGAAGTCGATGCCGTCGAACCGGCCACGAATCCCGCGATGAACGCCTTGATCGCCTCCCGGCCCTGCACCGCGTCCATCGGAATATTGTGGTAGACGCCGTCTTCGGTGAAGTACGGCCAGTTCCTCGGGATCGGGCGTCGACCACTTCGAGCAGAATTCGGTGACCAGTTCGTCGGCTGAGCGCGTCATGCCTTGATGAAACGCAGGGACGCGAAGTAAATCAAGCCCGCGAGGTCGCGGAACCGATGGTGCTCAGGTCGACGCCACCGGCGATATCGGCAAGCGGTCCGACGTAGAGCGTGGTGTTCACCGTCAGAAGCCCGAACGTGGCGCCGACGACCCAGGCGATGACGGCGGGCAGGTTCCAGCCGCCGGTGAACCAGTACCGGCCGCCACGCCGCCCGTGCGCGAACGCCTGAAGATCAACGGGGTCATAGGTTTTCGTGCGCAGCGCGCCGATCGCCAGGATCGCCACCCACGGCGTGATGAGCGGCATTGAGCGCGACGTCATCGCGGTGACCGAGTCGACGGCGTCGAACACGAACACGCCGATGTATAGCAGCGCGATGGCGACGGCGGCGGTGATGATCGTGGTTTGCGTCCGCTTCAATTTCGGTGCGAGCCCTTCCAGGTCCAGCCCGCTGGCGTAGATGCACAACACGCCTTGGCTCATGCCGCCGAACAAGGAGATCACCACGATCGGGCAGGACGTACCAGGCGGGGGAGCTGGCGACGAGGTCGTCGATGTAGGAGTCGGTCGGGTTGGCGAACGTCAGCGCGGTGAACGCGCCGAACAGACTCGGCAGCAGCACCCCGATGAACATGCCGAATGCCGAGGGCCGTGCAGATCTGCTTGTCGCTGAACCGGATCGATGAGATGCGCCGGGTGTAGTCGCCGATGGTCGGCCCGTAGGAGATCGGTGCGGCGGCGAAGAGCACCGCCGACAGCGCCCAGGTCTGCCAGAAGCCACGCCAAGCGCGTATTCGCCGCTCGACGCGCTGGGGTCGAAGCCGCCGGCGAACGCGAACACCCCGAGGATCATCAGCCCGCCGACGACGGGCACGACGACCTTCTGCATGGTGACGATGGTGGCGTGGCCGTAAAGCGCGACGGTCACCATCAGCGCGGCCACCGCCGCGTAGGCGACGGCGTGCACGATGTCGCTCTCCGAGCGTGCCGAGCAGGCGGTGGCCGGCGGCGACGAGTGCGTCGCCACTGGTCCACACGGTGACCGCCGCGAAGGCGAGGGCGATCGCCAGAGCCAGACCGGAACCGATGAACCGGCCGCGGATACCGAAGAAGGCCCCGCTGGAGACAGTCATGTTGGTGCCGGTGCGGGGCCCGATGATCGCGGTGGGCAGCACGGCGAGGGTGCCGACCGCGGTGCCGACCGCCATCGAGGAGACGGTCTGCCAGAAGCTGAGGCCGAACAGGATCGCAAAGGCGCCGAAGACGACGTTCGTCCAGGTGAGGTTGGCGCCGAGGAAGACCGCCGCCGAGGTTGCGCGGCCCGGAGTCGCGAGCCTCTTCGGGCAGGTATTCGACGCCCGCGGCTTCGATCGCGCCGACGCGGTCCTCGGTCGGGTTCGACGGCTGGGGCGGAGCAGGGTAGCGGTCATGAGCTGCTCGATTCGACTTGTTGAGGGGTACGTTCAATAGTGTTGATGTAGTGTTCAATAAGATTGGGGATTCGTCAAGAGAAGGATGGGAATTTGACCGTCGAGATGCGCGACGCCAAGCGGAAGCTGCCTGCCGAGCGGCACGGCGAACTGCTGACCAAGGCGGTCGAGATCAGCGCCGCCGAGGGCCTTGCCGCGGTGACCCTGCGCCGCGTCGCCGCCGATCTCGGCGTGACGCCAGGCCTGGTCAGCCACTATTTCTCGTCCGCTGAGCAGCTCATCACCGCGGCGTTCACGACCGCCGCGGTCGCCGATCTGGCCAGCGCCCGGTCGCTGGTCGCCGCCGCCTCGACACCGACCGCCAAGATGGCCGCGCTGATGGACTATGTGCTCGACGAGTCCAGCGAGGACGCCAGCGCGCTGTGGCTCGACGCGTGGAGCCTTGGTCGGCGCAACGTCGCGCTGGCCGCGGAGGCCAATAGGTTGACCGACGAGTGGCTCGCGTGCCTCGGCGAGGTCGTTCGCCTTGGCGTCGGCTCCGGTGAGTTTCAGGTGGCAGACCCCGATGTCGCGGCACGGCGACTGCTGACCATGATCGACGGGCTCGGCGCGCAGATGGTGGTGCGAGCCGTCCCGGCCGACGAGGCCAAGCACATTGCGCGGTCGTATTTCAGCGTCCGAACTGGGGATCGACAGCAGCGATTGAGCGAACCGGCTATTTGCGTCGTCAATTACCGGCCCGGTCAGCGGCGGAGCCCTATGCTTAGCTCGTAAAACAGTCCATGACCGGGGAGGGGTGCATGGCCTGCGCAGAGGCAGCACAATGACCGGCGATCTGCTGACAGGGCGCGACAGCGAACTGGGCGTGATTCGTCGTGCGCTGAGCGGAGCGGGCAACTACTGCGGCGTCGTCATCTCCGGCGCGGCGGGCGTCGGCAAGACCCGCCTTGCTCGTGAGGTGCTGGCCCGCGCACAGGCCGCAGGCGAGCGGACGAACTGGATCACCGGCACCGAGTCCGCCCGCCCACTGCCGCTCGGCGCGTTCACGGGTTCCATTGCCGAGACGGCTGCTGGGTCGATGCCTGATGTCGGCCGCCTCATCAATTCCTTTGTTGCACAGCAACGTCAGGGCAAGGTGCTGATCGGCGTGGACGACGCGCACCTGCTCGACGGGTTGTCCGCACACGTCGTGCACCAACTTGCCCAGACGCGTGGTCCACGGCTGGTCGTCACCGTGCGCACAGGGGAGGTCGAACCCGACGCCGTTACCGCGTTGTGGAAGGACGGCCTGCTGGCCCGGCTTGATCTCGCGCCGCTGTCGGAAGCCGGAACGCGCAGCCTCATCGAGTCGACTCTAAACGGGGCGGTCGATGCCCGCAGCGCGCAGCGGTTCTGGCGGCTCACCGGGGGCAACGCCTTGTTCCTGCGGCAGCTTCTGACAGATCAGATCACAGCGGGGCGGATGCGGCAGGTCGCCGGGGTGTGGATATGGGACGAGCGGGTTGCCGTGTCCCAGAACATCACCGATATGGTCGGCCGCCAATTGCGCGAGCTGTCCGACGGGATCGCGCTCGTTGTCGACACGTTGTCGCAATGTGAGCCGCTGGCGGTGGATGTCCTGTGCGAGGTGGCCGATCGCGCCGATCTGGAGGCCGCAGAGCAGATGCGATTGGTCACCGTGGAGCGCTCAGGCAACGAGCGCATGGCGCGATTGGCGCATCCGCTTTTCGGAGAACTCCGGCGGGCCCGGGCCGGGGAGATGTACCTGTCCCGGATTCGGGGCAAGCTGGCCCAGGGACTCGCCAAGAAGCCCGACGCCGACATGCAGTCGACCGTGCGGCGCGCCCTTCTCACGCTGGAGTCGGACCTGTCACCCGATCCTGAACTCTTCGTCGACGCCGCGCGTTTCGCGATGACGCTGCTGGATCTCGACATGGCGGACCGATTCGCCGCCGCCGCGGTATCGGCGGGGGCGGGCGAAGCGCCCGGCGTTCAGGTGATGAGCCTGGTGTTGCATGGTCGCGGCGACGATGCCGAGAAGTTGCTCAAGGAGATCACCGCCGACGGCAACGAGGACGCGCACCGATGGTCGACGGTGCGGGCCGCCAACCTGATCTGGATACTCGGCAGGCCCGCCGACGCGGCGGCCATCCTCGAGGGTCTCAGTGAGGGCCCGGAGTCGCCGAACCAAGCCGCCTCGCGGACAGCGGTGGAGGCGTGTGTCGACGCGGTGTACGGCCGTTGCCAGTCGGCAGCCGAAAAAGCCGCAGCTGCACTGAATTCGGAGCAACTCGGCGATTTTCACGCGATGATGGCGTCCTTCGCGTTGGTGATGTCGCTCGGTGCGCTCGGTCGCGGCGACGAGCTCGCGGCCGTCGCCGACCGGGCGCTCGACCGTGCGTCGACGTCGTTCCAAACGGCACCGCTGCGATTCTGGTTCGGCGGCGTCTTCGCCCGCGCGTGCCGATTGACCGGCCGCATCGACGACTGCGCGAAAGTCGCGAAGCAGATGGCCGACTCCGTGAACGACGTACCCGGGCTCGCCTACGCCAACCTGGTATTCCTGCTCGGCCAGTCCGACCTGATGCGTGGGGAGCTGCCCGATGCGATCAAACTCCTGCACGAGGCACTCGCCGGCGTTGAACATCACGGCATCACAACGGGCTTGCGGCCCGCGACCTGCTTCGCACTGACCGAGGCGCACGCCAAACTCGGCGAGTCGGCGGAAGCGAACGCGGCACTCGAAGAGGCGCGGGCGAACGTGCCGGACACCTACGTGTACATGCACACCGCCCTGGCGGTTGCGACCGGTTGGGCGCTGGCGGCGGGCGGATACCTGTCCGACGCGGTGACGACCGTCCGCGACGCCGCGGCGAAGGCACGCGACCGCGGTCAGCCAACCCATGAACTGATCTGCCTGCAGGTGGCGGCGCAGTGGGGCGATTCCACCATGTCGGACCGGGCCCGCGAGCTCGCGGCCGAGCTGTCTCTGCCGTTGGCGGATGCCGTTGCGCGCCACGCCGAATCGCTCGCCGCCAAGGATGGCGAGGGCCTGCTGCTGGCGTCCAACGACTATCGGGCGCTGGGCGACCGGGCGGCTGCCGCAGATGCGGCGGCGCAGGCGGCGGTGGCCTTCTCGCATAGCCAGCAGCGCAGACGCCGGCTGTATGCCGCCGCGATCGCGCAGGGGCTCTCCGATGAATGCGGTGGCCTCAGCACCCCCGCATTGCGCAGCCCGACCGGTCATCCGCTGACCGAGCGGCAGCGCGAAATCGTCGAACTGGCCGTCGCGGGAATGTCCAACAAGGACATCGCGAAGAAGCTCTACATGTCGGTCCGCAGCGTGGAGGGACACCTGTACCGCGCATGTCAGCGCGTTGGCGCCAATTCGCGTGAAGAACTGGCCGCCATCATCCGAAAGGGTCCGGCCGCAACCGATTGACGTTGCCCAATATCGTCTTTAGGGCAACACTCGCAACTGAATCAGGGTACCCGAACTATTCTTGCCGGTAGCTCAAATTTATTGTGCGAGAGGCGATCTCGCCCGCGTCGAGTTGCACGTGCGGACAGGTATGCGTAGCATGGCTAATAGCGAAGGGGAGTAGCCCCCAATCAGGTAATCGACATACTGGCGCCGCGGTCACACCGCACAGCCCGGTTATCTGGACCGGCGTAACGGCCGGTGGGCGAGACCTTCGGCCGTATACACCGAATCGGGTGTCGGCCGGAGGAGTCTGACTTTCTCCGAGCGGCAGCCACACAGAACAGGGAGTCGCGCGTGTTCGCCGCCGTGCTGTTGAGCTTCGCCGTCATCTTCGTCGCAGAGCTCGGGGACAAGTCCCAGCTGATGGCGATGACGTTTGCGCTGCGGCATCGCTGGTGGGTGGTGCTCGGTGGCATCACCGTCGCGACCACTGCGGTTCACCTCATCTCCGTCGCGGTCGGCCACTACCTCGGCGCTGCACTGCCCACACACCTGCTCGGCATCCTGGCTGGGGTGGCATTTGTGCTGTTCGGGCTGTGGACGCTGCGCGGTGACCGGCTCAGCGATGACGAGGCAACCAAGGCTCAGCGCTCCACCGCACCCGCGTTTTTCGCGGTCACGTCTGCGTTTCTGCTCGCCGAGCTGGGCGACAAGACCATGCTCGCGACGGTCACCCTTGCGGCGGACAACGACTGGGTGGGGGTGTGGATCGGTTCCACGCTCGGCATGGTCGCCGCCGACGCATTGGCCATCCTGGTCGGCGCGATCGCGGGCAAGCATCTCCCCGAGCGGCTCATTCAGATCGTCGCGGCGGCGTCATTCCTCGTCTTCGGCGTCTTCATGCTCGTCGACGGGCTCGTCCCGGCGCTGCCGGGTGTCGTCATCGTCGTGATCGCGATTGGCTTGGTCCTGCTTCTCGGCGCCGCCGTTCGCGCCCTGCCGCCTCGGTTCCGGCCGCCGGTGATGCGCCAGGCCTCGCGATCGGCATCGGACGAGTACCCAGAGCCGGCTGGCGCGAGCAGACGCAAATAGCCCATTTTCCAATCCTTTACGGGTACTTTTGCGTCTGCTCGCGATGAGAAGGTGCCCGCTAGAACCCTTCGGTGAGCACGCGGTCGAGCGCGTCGACGTAGAAGTCGGCCGCTTCGGTGTCGATACACAGCGGCGGCTTGGTCTTGAGGATGTTCATCTGATCGCCGGTCGGCTGGATCACCACACCGAGTTCGAGCATCCGGTCGCAGATCGCCGCGGTCTCCTCGACGGCCGGTTCGAGGGTGTCCCTGTCGCGGACCATCTCGACGCCCAAGTACAGACCGACGCCGTGCACGGTGCCGATGATCGGGTGGTTGTCCTGCAGCGCCTGCAGTCTCGTCTTCAGGTGGGCGCCCACCCGCGCGGCGTTCTGCTGCAGCCCCTCGTCGCGGAGCGCGTCCAGGACGGTGATGCCGATCGCGCAGGACAGCGGGCTACCGCCGGTGGACGAGAAGAAATAGCCCTGGCTGGAAAACCGGTCGGCGATCTCGCGGCTGGTGATCACCGCGCCGAGCGGAGACCCGTTGCCGGTCGACTTCGCGACCGAGACGATGTCGGGGACGACGTTCTGCTGTTCGAACCCCCAGAACCAGTTGCCCAGCCTGCCGTAGGCGACCTGCACCTCGTCGGCGATGGCCAGTCCGCCGCAGGCGCGCATCGCCGCGTACACCTGCTCGAGATACCGGTCGGGCAGGGCCATGCCACCCGCGTTGCCGTACACCGGCTCCGCGATGAACGCAGCGGGTGCGCGGCCGTCGGCGGTCAGGCCCTCGATCTGGGCGACCGCCTCCGCCGCGTACCGGCCGGCGTCCGCCCCGCGGAACTTACCGCGGAAGCTGTTCGGTGATTCCACCGTATGCACCCAATCCGGCCGGGTGGCAAGCGCATTCGGATTGTCGGCCATCGACGTGGAGACGGCGTCGGTGGCATACGTCCATCCGTGGTATGCCTCGCGTACCGCGACGACATCCCGTCGGCCGGTGGCTGCCATCGCGAGCCGCAACGCCAAATCGCTTGCCTCCGAACCGGAATTCACCAGAAATACGGTGTCCAGCGGTTCGGGCAGCATCGCGGCGAGGCGCTCGCTGAACTCGACCACCGCCTCATAGTTGAAGCGCGAATTCGTGTTCAGCCTGCGCAGCTGCCTGGCCGCGGTCTCGGCGATCCGCGGATGGGCATGGCCCAGCACGGTGACGTTGTTGACCATGTCGAGGTAGCACCGGCCCGCCGTGGACATCAGGTGGTGACGCCAACCCCGCTCGATCTGTGGCGGTTTGGCGTAGTAGTGCTCCTGTACCGGCGCGAAGCTCTCGTCGCGACGGGCCAGCAGATCATCGGCGCGATGGGTGTCGGGCACGTCGGGCAGGCCGAGCAGCTGGCGCGGGTCGCGGCTGAGCGCCAGCCAGCCCCTCGACAGTTCGGCGGTCGTCAGGGTCGGCGCGGGTGGTGCGCCGACAGGTCGCACGCTGACTTCGGTCCACCGGCCCGACGCAACCTCGGCCAGCGGGTCACCGGCGCGAACCCGGGTGCCCGGCCCAGGCAGCGGCGTGACGCCGGACAGGGTCAGCTCGTATTCGCCGCCCCGGAGCGTGACGCTGCCCGCGCTGCCGTCGACCACTTCGCCGTCCCACGGCGCGACGGCGCGGGCGTCGACATCAGGCCAGATGCTGATGCCGGTCGGCACCACGTCGGGACTGTCCTGGCTCAGCGGTGTGGCCCGGCTCAGCCGGGGCTGGCCGAAGCGGGTGACCACCAGTGCGGCGCCGTCAGCGATTGCCGCCCTTGCGAGTTCGTCCTCCACGTCGGTGGGCAGCCAGCCACCGGGCACGAACGCCGAGTCGTACACGTCGGACTGCGAAGACAGGTCAAGGGTCGCCACGCCGGCCGGGTCGATGCCGCCGATGAGCGGCGTGTCGACGACGACGCGATCGGGCTCAGCCGCCAGCCCCAGATCGGCCTTGATCAGTGCGGTCATCACGTCGACCGGGATCGATGACGCCTGCTCGAACATTCGTATCTCGCCATCGGTCTGCTCGGTGACGTAGGCGTTGTCGGGGTCGAGGGCGGCCTGCTGCGCGCCGCTGACGATCAGCACCGCGGTCCGGAGCACCAGCAGCGGCCACAGGACGTCGGCCTCCTCCGCGCTCAACGGCCGGACGGCGTGAAATGCCCGCACTCCCGGAAGGATCGACGTCGGATCACTGCCCGCGTGGCCGAGCACCGATGACACCGCGATCGCCAACTCCGACACCGCCCAGGAGTGCGACAGGTCGCCGAAGTCGATGACGCCGTCAGGGTGCGCCCCGGCCACACCGCGGGTCACGACGACGTTGGCGTCCGTCAGATCCAGATGTGTCGCCTGCCGCGGCAGGTGCTCGGCGAGTGGGGATATCCGCGACCACGCGCTTGACGCGGCCTCGGCGACCTTCGCCCGTTGCGCGGAGTCGGTGACGTGCGAAAGCAGTTGCGCCACAACGTCGGCGCCGTATTGCAGATCCCACTGCAGGGCCCGGTCGAGCCCGGGATGGCTGAAGTTGGCCAGCGCACGACTGACGCGCCCCGCCACTTCGCCGAGGCCCGCGACCGCCGCGGGCGGAAGGTAGCCGGAGTCGAGCAGCGTGCCGCCGGGCAGATACCGCAGCAGCCGGACGTAGGCGGTCTTGTCCAGCAATCCGGTTATCACCGTGCATTTTTCGCCCGCCAGGTTGGGCAGCGGTGCGGCGACGCGCAGCGACGGCTCCGCCTCGGCGATCAGGTCTGCCGCGGCGTCCTGGGCTTCCAATTCCGTCGCGTTGAAAGCCGGATTGGCGATCTTGAGCACGCCGAGGATGTCATCGTTGGCGTCGTAGACGATGAAGTTGCAATCCTGGTTGCTGCCAAGCAGTTTCGCGCGCGCCGTCACCCGTAGTGCTGCGCGAGGATCTCCTCGGCCTGCGCCTCGGTGACCTGGGGGCCGGGCAGCTCCGGCTCGTCGAGGAAGTTGAAGCCGACAGTGCGGCGTGCGTCGGTCACCGGTTGACGAACTGCACGACGACTTCACTGAACGCGTCGTTGTCGTCGCCTGCGGCGGTGTGCCCGGCATCCGACAGCTCGACAAACTCCGCGTCGGGAACCTTCGCCAGGAAGTCGTTGACGCCTGCCTCGCTGACCACATCGGACAGCCTGCCCCTGATCAGCAGGATCGGGATCGTCAACGACATGACAGCGTGCTCGAGCTTGGCCACGCGGACGAACTTGTCGTCGGCGGGCACCGTCAGAAACGCCGGATCCCAGTGCCAGAACCACCGCCCGTCGCGCAACCGCAGGTTCTTCTTCAGTCCCTCCGGGCTGCGTGGCTTCGCCCGGTGCGGCAGGTAGGAGGCGACGGCGTCGGCGGCCTCGTCGAGTGATTCGAAGCCGTTCAGGCCGCTCGCCATGAACTCGCGAATGCGCGCGCTGCCGTCCTTCTCGTACCGCGGCACGACGTCGACGAGAACCAGCTTGGTCACCTTGTCCGGCCCGGCTTCGTGCGCGACGGGCATCGCGGTCATCCCGCCCATGCTGGCCCCGATCAGGATCGTCGGCCGTCCGATCTGGTCGAGCACCGAGTGCGTGTCCGTGCACAGCGCGTCGACGGAGTAGTCGGCGTCGGGTGCGCGGTCGCTGTCACCGTGCCCGCGCGAGTCGAGCGCGACCACGTGGAGACCGTCGTCGGCCAGGGTCTGGCAGGTGTTCTTCCAGGAGTACCGGTTCTGCCCACCGCCGTGCAGGAACAGAACGGACGGCCGGTCGTCGCCCGCCGCGCGATTCCACTCGTCTGCGATCAGCGTCAGGCCGTCGGCACCCCGAAACTTCACCGTTTGCAGTTCGCTGTGACCAGTGCTCACGGACGTCCTCTCGACCTATCCCCGCGATCACGTTACCCAGGGCAATACGGCGCTTGGCAGACGGTGGGCTAACTCCGGAGCACCCCTGTCCCTAGACTCTGCGGTCGTGCAGCCACCTTCACCGAACGCCGATGATCGCCAGGGCATCATCGACGCCGCCTACGGTTGCCTGTACGAGCCGCACAGCGGACCCATTCCCGTCGCCGCGATCCTGGACCGCGCCGGGCTGTCCACGCGAGCCTTCTACCGGCACTTCTCGTCGAAGGACGAGTTGTTCCTGGCGATGCTGCGGCAGGAGGCCGATGCCCTGGCCGACCGACTGGACCGCATCACGGGCGAATCATCCGGCAGTCCGGCCGAGCAGCTCGCGGCCTGGGTCGAGATGATGTTCGATCTCGCCTACGACCCGCAGCTGCGAATGCATCTCACCGTCATCGACTCGGATGAAGTCCGCGCGGCCAAGGGCTATCGCGAGACGCGTGAGCGCCTGCACGCCGCGCGCGAACGCTCACTGGCACGGGTCCTTGCGCGCGGCCGCGACGACGGGTCTTTTCCGCTGACCGATCCCGCGCGCGATGCCGTCGCGATCAGCGCGGTGGTCAGCCGTGAGCTGACGATATCTGCGCCCGGTGATGCGGCAGAACTGCAGCGCGCCAGGGCCCGCGTCCTGGACTTCGCGCTGCGGGCGTTGGGGGCGCGGCGGTTGCCCTGATAACGGTCGCCGCTACATATCCGGGATCGTCTGGCTGACGTACGTCTCCCAGGTGGCGATCTGGCCGGCGTCCAGCATGGCTGCCTGCATGTCGGGGTCGGCCATCATCGCCTGCTGAATTTGTCCGAACTTCGCCCAGTCCTCGCAAGAGGAGAGCAGACCGATCGTGTTGGTGGCTGCTCCTCCGATCATGGTCGCCAGGACGGTCACGTTTTCGGACCCGTGTTTGCGGGCGATATCACACGCCTTCTTGAGTTGCTTCTGCATGTCATCCCACCCGACACCGGGGTTCGGGTGAATCGTTACTAACGAAACGATGGTCATGCTGGTGCCTCCGTTTTGCGTCGTGGTTGGCTCTCTGACGGCCCGACTGTAGGCCGGTGGCGCTACCAGGACGCCAACTTGGCAGCAAAATCGCCAAAAATCCATAATCAGCGATTACATTTAAATTTAATGCACTGAGCAAATACTTTCTGGTGCGGAACGATCGGTCGACGGGTCCGCCGTTTCCCTTCCAGATGAGTTTCGGCGGGCAGCGGAGTCTGAATGGGTGACACCGTGTGCACCGCCTAGAAAGGAATCGCCCGATGCCGGCCATCACAACCTCGCTCTGGTTCGACAACAACCTGGAGGAAGCCGCGGAGTTCTACACCTCCGTTTTCCCGAACTCGTCGATCGAGGAACTTCACCGGAGCACCGACTCCGGGCCGGGGGACGGGAGCGACGTGCTGTACGGCGTCTTCGTGCTGGACGGCACCCGGTTCATCGGTATCAACGGCGGCCCGCACTTCCAGTTCTCCGAGGCCGTCTCCTTCATGATCGGATGCAAGGACCAGGACGAGGTCGACTACTACTGGGATCGGCTGGTCGAAGGGGGCGAGGAATCTCAGTGCGGATGGCTCAAAGACCGCTTCGGGCTCAGCTGGCAGGTCACCCCGGACCGGTTGTTCGAGCTGCAGAGCGATCCGGACCCGGCCCGCGCCGCCGCCGCGACCAAGGCGATGATGGGCATGCGCAAGATCGTCATCGCCGAGTTGGAGGAAGCCGCCGCGAACGCGTAGGGCCGGTGCGCCTCAACGTTTCAGGCGCGCGATCCACTCGATTGTGGCGTCGCTGATCGGCGGGACATCGGCGACGTCGTCACACATCGTGACCATCAGAGACGCCTCCGACATGATCGCGATCAGCACGCGTGAGAGCAGCTGACCCCGCTTGGAGGAGTCGACGTCCAGCACACCCATCCAGCGGTGGAAGAACGTCAGCGTGTTCTTGCGACGGAGTCCTTCGAAGTCGACCGGCACGTCACCGGAGGCCATCATCATCGCCGCCCGCCGGTTCTCCCATATCGCGTGCAGGTAGGCCCGCACATGCGCAGCGAATGCCTGCTGGCTGTCCATCTCGGTGGCGTCGCGGGCGGCTTCGGCAACGCGGCGCTCGACGTCTGCCGACAACCGGTCGTAGATCGCCAGGAACAGCTCCTTTTTCCCGCCGAAATGGTGGTAGATGCTGCCGATGCTGGCGCCTGAATGCTCGACGATGTCAGCCATCGTCGCTGCGGAGAAGCCACGCGCGCTGAACACCTCGGTCGCCGCGTCGAGGATCCGCAGCTGGGTGGCGTCGGTTCTCGCCCAACGCCGCGTGGGCGTCGTCATGGCTACAAACTAGCGCACCTCGGCATACTTCTGGAACTTTGTTCTAGAAGAATCACCGAGGTTCTTTCATTTCTCGTGTGCACCCGTGGCCGCCCGCAACTTCCCAGGTTCCGGTGCGTACGTTGGACCGGACAGTCACGTGTAGGCGCAGGCCGAACCGGCCCGTCGCACCACTAAGGAGCAAACATGGCAGACGACGCTGCCCCCGATGGGGAATCGGGCGACACGACGCCGGAGGCCGACGCCGCGGCCGTCGATGCCGCCGTGGACGAAGAGACCACAGACAAAGCCGAGGAAGTCGAAGACGACACAGCGGCGACCGTCAAGACCAAGATGTCGCATGTCCGGCTCGCCACGATCCTCGGGCTGGTCGCCGTCGTCGCGCTGGCGGCGCTGTGCGGGTGGTTGGGCTTCCGCACTTACGAATCCCGCAAGGCAGCCGACGAGCGCAACCTGTTCCTTCAGGTCGGCCGCCAGGCCGCGTTGAACCTCACGACCATCGATTTCGAGCATGCCGACGAGGATGTGCAGCGCGTGCTGGACTCCTCGACGGGGACGTTCTATGACGACTTCCAGGCCCGTGCCCAACCCTTCAAAGAGGTCGTCAAGCAGGCGAAGTCGAAATCGGTCGGCACCATCGCGGAGGCCGGCGTCGAATCGATAACGCAAGACGGAGCAGAGGTGCTCGTCGCGGTAACCGTCAAGACATCCAATGCCGGTGCGGCCGAACAGGAACCGCGCGCCTGGCGGATGCGGATCACCGTGCAGAAGGCCGACGACGGAGCCAAGGTGGCCAACGTGAGGTTCGTATCGTGACCGAGAACAAGAACGTGAGCGACGAGACCGTCGAAGAAACCGCGGCGCGGCTGGAGGCCGGTGCCGACACCGTCGACACGGAGACGGCCACCGATGCCGAACCGACGGAGACGCGCGGCAAGCATGAGGCGTCCGACGTGACCATCACCGACGAAGACGAGGCTGCAGTCGCCAGTTTCGCCGAGCCCAAACGCGAGACCGACTGGTCGCGCGTTGTGGCATTCGCCTTGCTGCCTGCGCTCGCATTCGTGCTCGCGATCGGTGCCGGGGTGCTCAGATTCATGGACTCCGGCGTGCGAGACAGCGACGCCGCCCGCGACACATCGATGCAGGCCGCAAAGGACAGCACGGTCGCGTTGCTCTCATACAAGCCCGACACCGTCGAGCAGCAGTTGACCGCGGCGCGCGATCGGCTCATCGGCCAGTTCCGGGACCAGTACACGGATCTGACAAACAACGTCGTGATCCCCGGCGCCAAAGAGAAGCAGATCTCTGCGGTGGCCAGTGTCCCGGCGGCGGCGTCGGTATCGGCCGATCCCGGCGAGGCGGTCGTCCTGTTGTTCGTCAACCAGACCGTGACCGTCGGCAACGGCGTGCCGACCGATACCGCCTCCAGCGTGCGCATCACGCTGAACAAGGTGGGCGAGCGCTGGCTGATCTCGAAATTCGAACCGGTGTAACACGCAGACATGAGGGAGCCGGAATGGATTGACATTGCCACCCCGTCGGTCCAGCTGCGCGCGTTGACCTGGGGACCGCCCGACGCTCCAATCGCGTTGTGTCTGCACGGCTTTCCCGATACCGCATGGGGATGGCGAAAGGTCACCCCGCTGCTCGTCGACGCGGGCTGGCGGGTGGTGGCGCCGTTCATGCGGGGCTATGCGCCATCGTCGATCCCCGCCGACGACAGCTATCACGTCGGTGCGCTGATGGACGACGCGCTACAGGTGTTGGAGGCGGCCGGGCCGACCGGACGCGACGTCGTGATCGGCCACGACTGGGGTGCGATGACCGCCGCCGGGCTCGCGGCGATGCCTGACAGCCCGTTCACCAAGTCGGTGATCATGTCGGTGCCGCCTCTCGCCGCGTTTCAACCGTGGGGCCGCGCGCCCGATCAGCTCCGGCTGGTGGCGCAGATTCCCCGGCAGTTGCTGCGCAGCTGGTACATCATGTACTTCCAATTACCCTGGCTTCCTGAGCTTTCCGCATCCCGTGTGGTTCCCATGCTGTGGCGGCAGTGGTCACCGGGCTACGACGAAGCAGAGGATGTTCGACTCGTCGAGGACGCCATCGGCGGACCGGAGCACTGGCGCGGTGCGATCAGCATGTACCGGCAGAACTTCCGGGGCACGACACCGCCTGCCGAGTACGCGGATCTCCATCCATTGTTCCTGAAGCCGCCCACCATGCCGACCCTTTACCTGCATGGCGACGACGACGGTTGCATGGCACCGGATTACGTCGCTTGGGTCGCAACGAGTTCTGCCACCCGGCGGCGACGTCTTCATCGTCGAGGGCGCGGGGCACTTCCTGCAGCTCGAGCAGCCGGATGCGGTGGCGCGCCACATCGTCGACTTCGTCGGGCAAGTCTGACCGAGGACATGCACGTGCACCGGCTTGCAGCGGTCGATGCGCAGACGTACTGGCTGTCGGCGAAGATGCCCAACGACCAGCTCCTGGTGTACGGGTTCGACGGGACGCCAACCGATCTCGATCGGGCGGTCGGAGGAAATCCGTTGTCGCGCCGATGGTTGCGGGGAGCTTCGTCTGCGGGTTCGCGACGGCAACGCATTGACCTATCCGGCGTGGGAGAGCGTCGGTGTGGACGCCGGTCAGTTCACGGTTCGTCACCTCGATGACAGCAGCTGGGCGGGGTGCCTGGACGCGGTGTGCAGCCTTGGCGATGACCCCCTCGATCCGCGGGTGGATGCGTGGCGTGTGCACATCTTCCCGTCGATTGACGGTGTACCCGGCGCCGCTGGCCCGGGAACGGTCGCTGTCCTGCAGATCTCGCATGTGCTGGCCGACGGCGCCCGGTCTTCGGCGATGGCCGCGCGGCTGTTCGGCCGCCCGGTCGATATCGCACCGGTGGCGACGCCGTGGCTGCGCGGCGTCAAACTTCCGTGGCGCAGCCTGCTCGCCGCACGGACGTACCGACAACTTGTCCGCGACACCGCAAGGGGTTTGGTGCCCGCAGAGGCGAACCCGCAACCTGCGTTGCGGAGCAACACCCGGCCGTCGGGCGTGCGCAGCGTGCGCACCCTGGTCCGGCACCGCGACGACCTGCAGGGCCCGACGGTGACGATCGGCGTGTTGTGCGCAGTATCGACGGCGCTGTCGGCTCACCTGCGGGCGCTCGGCGATGATCCGTCGACGCTGGCCGCCGAAGTGCCGATGGCCAAAACCACTGCGCGCGAGGCGAATAACCATTTCGGCAACGTCAGCGTCGGTCTGTATCCGGAGCTGGGGGTCGCAGAACGCGCGACGCGGATCGCCGCCGACCTCGCCGACCGCCGCCGGCGCGCTCAGCACCCGGCGATGCGGGCGGCCAGCCGGGCGTTCGCCGTCACGCCTGCCCCGCTGTTGCGCTGGGGCGTCGCGCAGTTCGATCCGACCGTGCGGTCACCAACGGTGACGGGGAACACCGTCGTCTCCAGCGTCAACCGGGGACCGGGGGACCTGCGCTTCGGCGATGCGCCGGTGGTGGT
Source organism: uncultured Actinomycetota bacterium (assembly GCA_963758825.1). GTDB lineage: Bacteria > Actinomycetota > Actinomycetes > Mycobacteriales > Mycobacteriaceae > Mycobacterium. The sequence continues at coordinate 411,458 of CAVWWV010000007.1, forward strand.
CACCGCCGGCTATCCCGGCGTTGTCGCCGATGATGGGCCTCAGCCCACGGTGTGCACGGCATCGGGGACACCGTCGCTGTCAGCGTGCATGCCGCCGAGTCGGCGATCGGAGACGTCGACGAATACGTCGCCCGGCTCGACGCCGCACTGTCAGGATGAACTCCATGTCCGAATCCAGACACATCGTGATCGTCCACGGAACGTGGGGCAACGGCGATTCGTTGAGCGATGCCAGGCATGAGTTCGAAACCCGCGGCTACACGGTGCACACGCCGACGCTGCGCTTCCACGATCTGCCGCTACAGGAGGGCGCCGACAAGATCGCGTCGCTGAGCGTGCGCGACTACGCCGACGATGTTGCGGCGCTTGTCGATTCGCTCGACTCGCCACCGTTGCTGGTCGGACATTCGCTCGGGGGACTGGTCGCACAGCTGGCGGCCGCACGTACTCGTCATGCCGGCGTGGTGGCCGCCACGCCTGCACCGGCCGCCGGGATTTTTGCGACTTATCCAGGAACGATCCGGCTGTTCGGCCTGCACTACCTCCAGCTGCGGCCATGGACCAAGCCGCTGTATCCGGCGACCTGGAAGGTGTTCCGGCGGTACGTGACCAACGCCACCGACGAACGCCTTGCCGGCGACCTGTACTCCGAGCTGGTGTGTGATTCGGGCCGGGTGTACTGCGAGCTGGCGTTCTGGTTCCTTGACCGCGCCAAGGCGACCGAGGTCGACTTCGCGGCCATCACCGGACCCGTGCTCGCAATCGGGGCCGAACGCGACCGCACCGTTAACCGGCGCGTAGGACGGGCGACCGCACGCCGCTACGCCAACGGCACGTACGTCGAGATACCCGCGTCGGATCACCTGGTGTTCCACGGTGCTGCGCTACCGGTGACGATGGCGCGCATCGACGAGTGGATGGCGCAGCACAAGGTGCTTGCCTGCGGTTAGGCGCTGCTCCGCAGCGAGTCGATTCCGACATCGAGCGCCGCCTCGAGATAGCTGATGTCGCCCGTTGCCAAAAGCAAGCCGACGCCGCCTTGAATGCCTGCAAGCAGGGCCGCGGCGGTCCGATCGGCATCGATTCTGCCGGTGACTTTGCTCTGGCTCTGCATGTGCCGTATCCCGTTGGCAATCTCGTTCGTGCCACTTGTCCGTCAGGGCGGATGTCACGGCCTGCGCCCCCGGTGTGGTGCGCCCGATCTCGGACATCAGCACGGCGAGCGGGCAATGCTGACCCTGTCGCCGGTAGCGGTCCACGACGGCTCGCGCCAGCGCTGCCATGCCGCCCACGACGTCAACTCGCCCAGATACGGCTGCTGGTCGTCGAGCACCATTTGGGCCTCGTACTCGGCGACGGCCAGCAGGAGTTGTTCCTTGCCGCCGGGAAAGTAGTGGAACAGTTGGCTCTTCGAGGTCTGAGTGCGGACGCGGATGTCATCCAGCGTCGCCACCGACACGCCACTGGCGCGGATCTCGGCCGCGGCGCCTTCGACGATGCGCTGCCGCGTCGCCGTCCCTTGGCCGTCAGATTATGGACTTGCGGGTCCATTTTAGCGGCGGAGCATGTGGACTCATGAGTCCAAACGGTACGCGGTTGACAGGCCGCACTGCACTGGTCACCGGCTCCACGGGCGGCCTCGGGGTGGCCATCGCCTCGGCACTCGCTGCCGAGGGAGCCTTCGTCGTTGTCAGCGGTCGCGATAGGCAACGCGGAAACGCCGTCGTCGCGGACATCCGGTCGCGCAGGCGGCAGAGCGCCGAGTTCGTCGCCGCCGACATCGGCGCGGGGGAGGCGGAGGTGAGGCGACTCGCCGGGGAGGCCACCGCGGCAGCGGCGGACAGATCGACATCCTGGTCAACAACGCCGCGATGCTGCTGATGCCGACGCCGACGGCGGATGTCTCCGAGCAGATCCTGCGCGACGCGTTCGGCGTCAACGTATTCGCGCCGTTCCTGCTCACCGGCCTCGTCGCGCCCTCGATGGCGAACCGTGGCAGCGGCGCCATCGTCAACATCGGCTCGATCACCGGCCTGCGCGGTGGCGCCGGTTCGGCGGTCTACGACGCCACCAAGGCGGTGATGCATTCGTTCACTCGATCCTGGGCGGCCGAGTTCGGTCCGGCGGGCGTGCGGGTCAACGCCGTCGCGCCTGGACCAATCGCGACCGAACGGCAAGCCCAGTTCGAAGAGCATGTCGCCCCGGTGCTCGCGCGCATCCCGTCGCGGCGGATGAGCACTCCGGAGGAAGTGGCCGCGGCGGTCGTCTTCCTCGCCGGCGATGACGCCGCCAACATCCACGGCGCGACGATCAGCGTGGATGGCGGCTGGGCCGCGGTCTGATCGCGCGAAGTCTGACCGCGAAGCTAGAACACGTTCTAGTCTGAGTGGCCATGGGATTCCTTCAGCCCGACATGCCCGTCGTCGACTTCGCCGAGTGGAGTAAGGGCACCCGCTCCGAGAAGATCCGCCCGATGGCCAGGCACTGGGCCGAGGTCGGCTTCGGCACGCCGGTCGTCATGCACCTGTTCTACGTCGTTCAAGATCCTGCTCTACATCCTCGGCGGGTGGTTGTTCGCGCTCGCCACCGCAGGCGTCGACGGATTCACCAACGTCGGGCAGTGGTGGACCGAGCCGATCGTGTTCGAGAAGGTCGTGCTCTACACCATGCTGTTCGAGGTCGTCGGCCTCGGGCTGCGGGTTCGGGCCGCTGAACAACCGGTTCTTCCCGCCGCTGGGGTCGATCCTGTACTGGTTGCGGCCCAACACCATTCGGCTGCCGCCATGGCCGAACCGGGTGCCGCTGACGAAAGGCACCGCCCGTACGCCGGTGGACGTGGCCCTGTACGGGGCGCTGTTGGTGATGCTGCTCGTTGCGCTGTTCTCCGACGGCACCGGACCGATTCCGGCTCTCGGGACGACGATCGGTGTGCTGCCGCTCTGGCAGATCTGGACCATTCTCGGGCTGTTGGCGGTGCTCGGCCTGCGGGACAAGGTGATCTTCCTGGCCGCCCGCGGCGAGGTGTACGGATCGTTCGCGGTGGCGTTCCTGTTCGCGGGCTACGGGGTCGACCTGATCATCGCGCGCCAAGCTGGTATGCGTCGCGATCTGGATGGGGGCCGCGACGTCGAAACTCAACAAGCACTTCCCGTTCGTGATCTCGACGATGATGTCGAACAACCCGTTGATCCGAACCAAGTGGCTGAAACGGAAGTTCTTCGAGAAGTTCCCCGACGATCTGCGTCCCGGGCCGGGTATCGCGGTTCATCGCGCACTTCAGCACGGCGATCGAAATGCTGGTGCCGTTGGCGCTGTTGTTCTCCCACGGCGGCTGGCCGACGGCGATCGCGGCGTTCGTGATGCTCTGCTTCCATTTCGGCATCCTGTCCGCGATCCCGATGGGCGTGCCGCTGGAATGGAATGTGTTCATGATGTTCTCGGTGCTGGCGTTGTTCGTCGGCCACGCCGAGGTGGGACTGTCGGATCTGACCACTCCGCTTCCCGTGCTGCTCTTCGCACTGCTCGCCACAATCGTCGTGCTGGGCAACCTCTTTCCGCGCAAGATCTCGTTCCTGCCGGGTATGCGGTACTACGCAGGCAACTGGGACACCTCCTGGTGGTGCATCAAGCCGTCGGCCAACGAGAAGATCGACCGTGGTCTGGTCGCGATCGCCAGCATGCCCGCCTCTCAGCTCGAGAAGTTCTACGGCGGCGAAGAACAAGCGCAGATCTTCCTGTACAAGGGATATGCGTTCCGCGGGTTCAACTCTCACGGCAAGGCGTTGCTGACCCTTGTGCACAACGCGCTGGCGGGTCGCAACGAGGACGACTACGTCATCACCGAGGGTGAGCGGTTGTGCAGTACCGCGGTCGGCTGGAACTTCGGCGACGGCCACATGCACAACGAACAGTTGATCGCCGCGATGCAGGAGCGCTGCGGATTCGAACCCGGCGAGGTCCGCGTCATCCTGCTCGATGCGCAGCCGTTCCACCGGCAGCGCCAGGCGTACCGCTTGGTGGACGCGGCGACAGGCGAATTCGAGCGCGGTTACGTCGAATGTCGCCGACATGGTGACGGGCCAGCCGTGGACCGACGACATCCCCGTGCACGTGGAATGGTCGGCGGATTCGGGCGCGCGGTCCTAGCCGACGACGTCGCGGACCTTGACGGCCTCGAGGCCCTTCAACAAGCAGGTTGCGCGTCGTGTCGAGGTGCTTGCGCCAATGCGCTTCCGCCGCGGCGCCGTCGCCCGACCGCATGAACTCCATCAGGCGGCGGTAGGACCGCATCACCTTCTCGTAATCGGCCTTCGATACCGGCCGTCGCTCCTTGAAGACGAATGCCGTGTGCCGCACCTGGATTTCGTGCAGCATGCCCGCGATCATGCCGAGCGTCGCGTTGCCGGACAGCTCGACCAGCCTGCGGTGAAACTCGCCCGTCGTCTCCGCAAGCCGACCCGACTGCCAGCCCGCAGGGATGGCCTCGTCCAGCATGCGGTCGAGCTCGTCGAACGCCTCCGCGGAGCCTGCTTCGGTGAGCAGCCGCACCGCCATCGGCTCGACGCCGGAGCGGGCGGTCATCACGTCGGAGATCGTCGCGCCGGACAACTCGAGCAGAAGGCCTGCGGGACGGGCGACGATCTCGGGGCCGGGCACGCGCACCCGTGCGCCGGTGCGCGAGCCGCGGCGGACCTCGACAAGCCGCTCGGACTCCAGCACCCGCACCGCCTCGCGCAGTGTCGGCCTGCTCACGCCGAAGTGGGCCATCAGCTCCGCCTCGTTGGGCAGGAAGTCGCCATCGTTGAGCTGGCCGTCGACGACCATCCGGCGCAGCGTCCCCGCCACCAACTCGGCCGTCTTCGGCGACCGGATCGGCGCACCGCGCGGACGAGACCGCGTCGGGTCCGATCATCGGCGCCAACGGTGTACTGCGAGCCACCACTACTCCTGACGCGAATCGACCGGCCGGGCCATGGGCCAGGTATACAACTCAGTAAACCATGTTGGCGTGTAGCGTCTACGAGCACTGCGACCGCGATCTACCAACCAGTAGGTTGACCTAGTAAACCTTGTTCCTCTACGTTCGAGAATGGACGTCTGTGGGAGAACCCACCAAAACCTTCGAAGGAGAAGTGTCATGGCTGAAGCCGTAATCGTCGAGGCCGTACGGTCACCGGTCGGCAAGCGCAACGGCGGTCTGTCGGGCGTGCACCCCGCCGAGTTGTCCGCCCAGGTTCTCAACGGCCTGGCCGAGCGCGCCGGTATCGACCCCGGCATCGTCGACGACGTCATCTGGGGCTGCGTCATGCAGGCGGGCGAGCAGGCGCTCGACATCGGCCGCACCGCGCTGCTGACGGCGGGCTGGCCCGAGAGCGTCGCGGGCGTGACCATCGACCGCCAGTGCGGTTCGAGCCAGCAGTCGATCCACTTCGCGGCTGCCGGTGTGGTGGCCGGGCACTACGACGCCGTCGTCGCCGGCGGTGTCGAGTCGATGTCACGTACGCCGATGGGCGCGTCGCTGGCAGGCGGCGGCAACCCGTATCCGCAGGGCTTCAAGGACCGCTACAAGAAGACGCCGAACCAGGGCATCGGCGCCGAGATGATCGCCGAGCAGTGGGGCTTCGATCGCACAGCCGTCGACGAGTTCTCGCTCGGCTCCCACGAGAAGGCGGCCGCGGCACAGGATTCCGGTGCATTCGACGACCAGATCGTCGCGATCAAGGATCAGGACGGCAATCCGGTGCTCAAGGACGAGGGCATCCGTCGCGGCACCACCATCGAGAAGATGGCGACGCTCAAGCCCGCGTTCAAGGAGGACGGCGTGATCCATGCCGGGCAACTCCTCGCAGATCTCCGACGGCTCGGCCGCGCTGCTGTTCATGTCGGCGGAGAAGGCGAAGTCGTTGGGGCTCAAGCCACTTGCCAGGGTGCACACGGCCACCCTCGCAGGCGCGGACCCGGTGATCATGCTGACCGCCCCGATCCCCGCAACGCAGAAGGCGCTGAAGCGGTCCGGGCTGAAGCTCGAGGAGATCGGCGTGTTCGAGGTCAACGAGGCCTTCGCGCCGGTGCCGCTGGCGTGGCTGAAGGACATCGGCGCCGACGAGAAGAAGCTCAACCCCAACGGCGGCGCGATCGCACTCGGCCACCCGCTCGGCGGATCGGGTGCGCGCATCATGACGACGATGCTGTATCACATGCGGGACAAGGGAATTCAGTACGGATTGCAGACGATGTGTGAGGGCGGCGGCCAGGCCAACGCCACCATCATCGAGCTGTTGTGACAGATGCTGCTGCTCCCGCCGCTCTCACCGAGCGGCGGGGCGCCGTCATGGTCATCACGCTGAACCGACCCGAGGCGCGCAACGCCGTCAACAGCGCCCTGAGCATCGCCGTCGGCGACGCACTGCAGGAGGCGCAGGACGATCCGGACGTGCGTGCCGTCGTCATCACCGGCGCCGGTGAATCCTTCTGCGCCGGAGCCGATCTCAAGGCGATATCCCGACGCGAGAATCTCTTCCACCCCGACCACGGCGAGTGGGGTTTCGCGGGCTATGTGCACCACTACATCGACAAGCCGACCATCGCGGCGGTGAACGGCACCGCGCTGGGCGGCGGCTCCGAACTGGCACTCGCAAGCGATCTGGTGGTGGCGGAGGAACGCGCGAAGTTCGGGCTGCCCGAGGTCAAGCGCGGGCTCATCGCCGCCGCCGGTGGCGTGTTCCGCATCGTGGACCACCTACCGCGCAAGATCGCGATGGAGCTGATCCTCACCGGCGAGCCGATGACGTCGGCCGACGCGCTCAAATGGGGCCTGATCAACCAGGTGGTGCCCGACGGTACCGCCGTCGACGCCGCGCTTGCGCTGGCCGAGCGGATCACCGTCAACGCGCCGCTGGCCGTGTGGGCCAGCAAGCGGGTGGCGATGGGCGTCGACGAGGGCGTCATCGCCGGCGACGAGCCCGGCTGGGGCAGGACCATGCGCGAGATCGGGACGCTGATCCGCTCGGAGGACGCCAGGGAAGGACCCCTGGCGTTCGCCGAGAAGCGCCAACCTGTCTGGAAAGCCAAGTAGGCGCGTCGAACAGGGTTATCCGGCGGGCGCCTCGGCGCCGGGAACCACCTCGGCGTTCGGCAGCGGCGACGTCGTGGTCGTCGTGGTGGTCGTCGTCGTCGACGACGAGCCACTCACCGTCGGGGTCAGCGGCTCGGGCGGACTCGCGGGATCCAGCACCGTGTCGATGATGTAGATGCGCGCGTTCTCGGCCTGGATGCCACCGCAGATCACCTTGGCGGTGCCGTTGACCTTGATGTCGCCGTTCTTGCCCTCGGCCTTGATGTCGGCGCCCTCCTGGGTGGGACGCTGCCCGTGCACGTCTTCGGGGCCCAGCAGGCCAAGGAACACGTGGTAGTAGTCCAGCTTGGTCAGCGCGGCCGGATCGGTCTTCAGGGCCTCGAGCTTGGCGGGCTCGAGCGCGGCGAACGCGTCGTTGGTCGGCGCGAACACCACATACGGGCCGTTGTCCAGCACCGAGGTGATGTTGACCGCCGGGTTCAGCCCGCCGGACACCGCCGAGTTGAAGGTGCTGATGTCGGGGATGCTGGCCAGCGCCTTGCTGACCGGCTCGTCGTTCAGCGCCTTCCAGTTGGGCACCGCGGCCTTGAACGGATCGCAGTTGCCCTGCGGGTCGGGGATCTCCACCGCGGGCTGCGGCGTTTCTCGGGTCGGCGTACGCGTTGATTGCCAGCGGTATCGACGCCGCGATCGCGACGATCGCCGCCGCTGCGCCCGTTGCCTTGCTGGTGCGAGTCTTCACTATCGGCTCCTCAGCTCGTCAGTCGCTACGCATGTTAGGTGCACTGAGCAGTCATTGCCAAAGTCAAGATCAGCGAGAAGTCATGTCGCGGGGGTGCTGACCTGCGCTTTGCGAACATTCGCACACAGCGCCGCGGCGACGATGCAGAGGCCTGCGGCGAGGTAGAACGCAAGGTCGTAATCGCCCTGCACATCGCGCAGTTTGCCGGCTCCGGCGGCGGCGACCGCAGCGCCGAGTTGGTGCGACGCGAAGACCCAGCCGAACACCACCGGCGTACTCGCGCCGAAGTAATTGCGGCACAGCACGATCGTCGGCGGGACGGTGGCCACCCAGTCCAGGCCGTAGAAGATGACGAACACCCAGGTGCTGGGTTCGGCATGCGGGGAGAGCAGCGACGGCAGCAACAGCAGAGACACGCCGCGGCCGGTGTAGTAGACGACCAGCAGCAGTCGCGGGTCGACGCGGTCGGTGAGCCAGCCGGAGAACACCGTGCCCGCGACGTCGAGGATGCCGATGGTGGCCAGCAGTCCCGCCGCCACGGTCGTCGGCATGCCGTGGTCATTGGCCGCGGGGATGAAGTGCGTCCCGATCAGGCCGTTGGTCGTCATGCCGCAGATCGCGAAGCTGGCGGCCAACAGCCAGAACGCGGGCACCTTCGCGCCGAGCAGCAGCCCGTCGAATGCGGCGCGGAAACTCGACGCGGGCACCGCGGCGGGCTCGGCCGCTTCGGTGCCGCCGTAGGCGGTCAAGCCTTTGTCCTGCGGGTAGTTGCGCATGAACACCAGGACCAGCGGAACCACGGCGAGAGCAGCCGCGGCGACGATGAGCGACGCCCAGCGCCATCCGTGGTGCTCGGTGACCTGCGCGACCACCGGCAGGAAGATCAGTTGGCCCGTCGCGCTCGCCGCGGTGAGCACGCCGGTGACAAGACCGCGTCGCGCTTCGAACCACCGGGTGGCCACCGTCGCGACGAAGCCCATCGAGATCGAGCCGGTGCCGACACCGACCAGCACGCCCCACAACAGCACCAGCTGCCAACTGGTGGTCATGAACACGCTGAGTGCCGATCCGGTCGCGATGAGCGTCAACGCGACCGAGAGAACGGGACGCACGCCGAACCGGTCCATCAGGGCGGCGGCGAACGGTGCCGTCAGGCCGAACAGCGTCATGTTGACCGACATCGCCAGCCCGACCACGCCATGCGACCAGCCGAACTCGTGGTGCAGCGGCGTCATCATCACGCCGGGGACCGAGCGGAACCCGGCGGCGCCGAGGATCGCGACGAAGCTGACGGCGGCCACCACCCAGGCCCAGTGGATCCGGCCGATGGGCGTGCGTTTGTCAGCGGCGGCGAGCGTCACCAGAACACTGTGTCCGACGGCCCCGCCCGACGCATAGTGGCAAGAATGACAACAGTCATCAAAAACATGCCAAACTGGACCCATGCATCGTGTCGCCGTCCTGCTGCTGCCACCCGTGGTCGGCTTCGACGCGACGATCGCGCCGACCCTGTTCTCCAGTGCCACCGACGCCGACGGCAATGCGCTCTACGAGGTGGTCACCTGCGGGCTGACCGCTGGCCCGGTCGCGGCGACGTCGGGATTCGACATCGTGCCCAGCGCAGGGGCCGACGCGCTTGCCGTCGCCGACACCGTCGTCATCCCCGGAACGAGGTACCCGCCCGCCCGCATCGACGGCGTGCTCTCAGCAGAGGTTTCCGCCGCGCTGGCACTGATCCGGCCCGGCACCCGGCTGGTGTCGATCTGCACCGGCGCGTTCGTTCTCGCCGCGGCCGGTCTGCTCGACGGCCGGCCCGCGACCACCCACTGGAAGTTCGCCGACGCGATGCGGCGCATGCATCCCGAGGTGCTTGTCGACGAGAACGTGTTGTTCGTCGATGACGGAGACATCCTGACGTCCGCCGGACTCGCGGCCGGAATCGACTTGTGCCTGCACATCATTCGGCGTGACCACGGCGCACAGGTGGCCAACGCCGTCGCCAGGTACTGCGTGGTGCCGCCGTGGCGGGAAGGCGGTCAGGCGCAGTTCATCGACCGCCACGTGCCGACGCCGGACCACCATTCGACCGCGACGACGCGCGAGTGGGCACTGGGGCATCTCGACGACGAGTTGACGGTGCAGCGGCTGGCGCGGCACGCGAAGATGAGCGCCCGCACCTTCAACCGGCGGTTCCGAGAGGAGACCGGCGAGTCGCCGGGCGCCTGGATCCGAAGCAGGCGCGTCGACCGCGCCCGCGAGCTACTCGAGTCCCGCGATCTGCCGATCGACGAGGTCGCCAGGCTGTCGGGCCTCGGCACCGGCGGCAATCTGCGACATCACCTGCGCCGCGGCATGGGCATGTCCCCGTCGAGCTATCGCAAGGTCTACCAAGGGGCCTAACCCGTGCCGTGGGTCGGCGCGCGTTGCCTACGATGGCGCGCATGGCTGAGCCGCTGATCGTGTCCATTCGCGGACGCGCGCCCGAAATGCACGCCGAGAGTTGGGTCGCGCCGAATGCGAGCCTGATCGGACAGGTCAGCCTCGCCGCCAGGGCCAGCGTCTGGTACGGCGCGACGCTGCGGGCCGAGGCGGAACCCATCGAGATCGGGTTCGGCACCAACATCCAGGACGGCGTGACCATCCATGTCGACCCGGAGTTCCCCGTCAAGATCGGCGCAGGCGTCAGCGTCGGCCACAACGCCGTGCTGCACGGCTGTGAGGTCGAAGACGACGTCCTCATCGGCATGGGCGCGGTCATCCTCAACGGCGCACGCATTGGCAAGGGCTCCTTGATCGCCGCCTCCGCGCTGGTGCTCGGTGGCGCCGTGGTGCCGCCGCGATCGCTCGTCACCGGTGTGCCGGGCGCTGTACGGCGCGAACTCAGCGACGCCGAGATCGCCCACAACCGCTACAACGCCGAGGTCTTACCAGCGATTGATCGATCTGCACCGCACCGCGACCGGCTGACCGTTCCGGTTCCCTTCGGCCGTGCGCGGGTAAGAACGTACGGTGAAAGCAATGCGAATACTGGTCACCGGGGCCACCGGCTACGTCGGCTCCCGGCTCGTCACCGAATTACTGTCCCAGGGCCACGATGTCGTCGCCACGTCGCGCAACGTCGATCGGCTGGCCGATTTCGGCTGGAGTGGTGACGTGACGGCCGTCGCAATGGACGCACACGATCCGGCGTCGGCGCGGGCGGCGTTCGCCGAAGCGGAGCCGATCGACGTCGTCTACTACCTGGTGCACGGCATCGGTCAGCCCGACTTTCGTGACGCCGACAACGCGGCCGCTGCCAATGTCGCCGAGGCCGCCAAGGAGGCGGGCGTCGGCCGCATCGTCTACCTCGGCGGTTTCGTGCCGGAGGAAGGCGACCTGTCCGAGCACCTGACCAGCCGGGCCGAGGTCGCGGAAGCGTTGACCATCGACGGTGGACCCGAGGTGGTCTGGCTGGGCGCCGCGATGATCATCGGCGCGGGTTCCACCTCATTCGAGATGCTGCGCTACGTCGGCGACCGCTTCGTGGTGATTCCCTCGACGGCGTGGATGAGCAACCCGATGGACCCGATCTCCATCGCCGACGTTCTCTACTACCTGACGATCGCCGCCGACGCAGACCGGGTGCCCGCGGGCGCCTACGACATCTCCGGCCCGGAAACCACCACATACCGCGACCTGTTGGCCGCATATGGCCGCGCGACGGGACAGCGGCGGGTTAGTGTGCCGATCCGTGGAGTGGATACCGGCTTGGCATCGATGCTGACCGCCGCCGTGCTGCCGGTGCCCGGTGGGCTCGCCGCCGATCTCGTTGAATCGCTTGATCATCCGATGCGGGCGTCCGATGGCCTACGCGAGCTGGTGGCCGACCCGCCGGGTGGTCTCCTCGGCATCGACGATGCGATTGCCCGGTCGCTGCCGAACGGCCGCGCGCTTCCTGTCAACGAACTGACCGACCCTCACCATCTCGCGGACACCGACCCGGTGTGGGCCGGCGGGGACACCCTGCGCATCCGCCGGCTGGCGAGGTCGATTACGCCGCCGATCGCCCGACCGTTCCTCGGGCTCATCAATGAACTCCCCGGACCCGTCGCCGCAGCGTTGCGGACTGGTCTGGACACCCTGATCAACCTCACACCGAAGGCACACTTGGGATGACAGAACCGACCATGACCGAGTCCCCCGCGCCGCATCCTCCGTTTCTCCAGGAGGTGAGGGACAACTTCACCAGAGTCGCTGTGCCCGTATCACGAACCGCCCGCCGTCGTGCGGCGGCGCCGCATCGCGGTCGCGATCATCGTGGTGATCGGCGCGACGCTGCTCGGCTATTCACTGGGCCGCGATCCCGGCGACGAGCTCGTTCTACGGGCTCACGCTGGCGCTGGCGGGGGTTTGGGCGTTCGGTGCGCTGCTTGCGCGTCCGATACATCTCGGACACGTGCGCTTCTTCGGCCGGAACCAACGCCCGGTCATCAGCGGCACTGTCATCGGTCTCGCGCTCGGCGGCGTGTTCATCCTCGGCGGGCTGATCGCCCGTGAGGTTCCCGCGCTGCGGGACTACACCGCCGCGGTACTCGAGTTCGCGACACAGGGCAGCCTGCCGCTGATCGTGTTCATCACCGTCATCAACGGGCTGGCAGAGGAGCTCTTCTTCCGCGGCGCGCTGTACTCGGCGCTCGAAAAGCACCATCCGGCAATCATTTCCACCATCGTGTACACCCTTGCCATCGGCGTCTCCACGCTCAACCCGATGCTCACCTTCGCCGCGATCATCCTCGGAGCGGTATGCGCCTTCGAGCGCCGAGCCACCGGCGGAGTGCTCGCACCGATCCTCACCCACATGGTGTGGGGCCTGATCATGGTGGTCGTACTGCCGCCGGTGTTCGGCGTCTAACGCAACGGGTTCGCCAACTCGTCGCTGCGCATCCGGGCGGCGAATATCGCGACGGCCGCGAACGCCACCGGTGCGAGCCCGGCCACCAGGAAGATCGTCTCCATCGAGACGACCTTCGAGAGCGGGCCGACGATCGCGAACGACACCGGCATGAATGCCAGCGAGACGAAGAAGTCCAGGCTCGACACCCGACCGAGCATCTCCGTCGGCACCCGCCGCTGCAGCAGCGTGCCCCAGATGACCATGCCCGCACCGTCGGTGACGCCGATGACGAACGTCGCGACGAGCCATCAGCGGGAACGACGATGTGAAGCCGACGATCACCAGCGGGACGGAGCCGATGCTCCACATCGCCATCATCACCGACAGGTAGCGACGGGGCAGCCGTCGTGACGACACCACCGAGCGCGCCGAGCGCGCTGCCCATCCCGAAGAACGCCAGGATGAACCCGTACGTCTTGGCGCCGTCGTGCGAATCGGTCCTTGGCGATGAACGGAAGCAGCACCTCGATCGGTCCGAGCACCACCAGCACGAACATGCTGGCGAACAGCAGGGTCCACAGCAGCCACGGCGTGCGCAGCATGAAGCTGAAGCCGTCGCGCAGATCGCGCAGCACGTGTGGCCGCTCGTGATCAGGCTCTGCAACAAGCGTTTTCGTCGTCAGCCGGGTTGCCACCAGCAGCACGAGGCCAACGGCGAACAACACAGCCACGGTGGTGGCGCCCAGCGCGGGGAACGACAGGCCGACCACGATCCCGGCGACCGCAGGGCCGACAGCGCGCTGGAACACCGGGCGCACAACGCCTTCGACGCCGTTGGCCGCCAGAAGTTGGTCGGCGGGCAGGATTCTCGGCAGGATCGCGCTGTACGCGGGAAAGAAGAACGCCGCCGCGGCGCCCATCGCCGCTGAGGCCACCGCGAGATGCCAGACCTGCAGCGCACCGGCCAGTCCCAGCACCGCGATGGTCGACGACGCGATCACGTTGACGGACTCGGTGGCAATGATGATCGTGCGCTGTTTGATCCGGTCCGCGGTGATTCCGCCCACCAGAACGAAGGCGACGAACGCCGCGCCCCAGCAGGTCGTCACGATCGACAACGACACGGGGTTGTTGTCGAGCTCGATCACCTGAAGGGCCAGCACCACCGCGAACATGCCGTCGGCGAAGATCGACAGCGACACCGCGGTGATCAGCAGGCGGTACTCGCGGGACCGGAACGGTGCGAGCACGCGCCATCGGCCGGCGTCGGCTACCGGCTTCTCGATGTCGATTTGCGTGCTCATGCCGTTGATCGTGGCGGACCGACCATGGCCGCGTCCACCGAATTTCGCGCTGGCGCTTGGCTGCGTTTACGAGTCGGTGAAGCTGGCCGCGCGTCGTTCCTGGAAGGCTTTGATGCCCTCGCGGTAGTCGGTGCCCCGCAGCAGCGCCGCCTGTCCGGTGTGCTCGCGCTCGAGTGCGCCTTCGAGTTCGGTCAGCGTCGTCGCGTTGATGGCGTCCTTGGTCTTCGCCAACGCAATCACCGGTCCGCGCACCAGCGTCGCGATCACCTTGTCCACGTGCGCGGCCAGCTCGTCGGCCGGGTAAACCGCGGTCACCAGGCCCGCCTGGAACGCCTCGTCGGCGTGGATCTTGTCCGCGAGCAGTGCCATCCGCATCGCACGGATCCGGCCGACGGCCGCAGCGACGAGAGCCGAAGCGCCACCGTCGGGCATCAGGCCGATCTTGGTGAAGGCGAGCATGAAATAGCCTTTGTCCGAGGCGATGACGATGTCGCATGCCAACGCCAGCGATGCGCCGACTCCCGCCGCGGGACCCTGCACAACCGAGACCACAGGGCGGGGACACGCGACGATCGACCGGACCGCGCGATTCGCCGCGTCCAGCACCGTCAAGCCGCCGGCCTTCTTCGACTGGTCGTCCGCGCTGATCCCCGCGCCCGAACTGAACCCACGGCCCGCACCGGCCAGTCGTACGACCTTGACCTGTGGGTCGGCGGCCGCCTTGTCCAGCGCGTCCGCGACGCCGTTGAGCATCGTCGCCGTCAACGAGTTGAGGCTGTCCGGCCGGTTCAGCGTCAGCGACAGCACGCCGTCGCCGAGACTCACCTCCAAACCGTCGACGCTCACATACGTTCCGGTGCCGGCGTCGATGGAAGTCATGGGTGAACCTTAGATTCGGGCGCGGACGAGAGGAGCACGAGGTCCTATCGAGCCGACGAATGGTCCACTTGGTTATACAAGTAAGCTATGTCGCGGTCAACTACGGGAGGCGGGTTCTCAATGGCGGGACCACTGCAGGGATTGCGAATCGTCGAACTGGCCGGCATCGGCCCCGGGCCGCACGCGGCGATGATCCTCGCCGACCTCGGCGCCGACGTCGTACGCGTCGAGCGCCCGGGCGGCACCGGGGGAGTGCCGAAGGGCAGCCACGAAGCGTTGAACCGCAACCGGCGTGCGGTCGCGGCCAACCTGAAATCCGACGAGGGTCGAGACCAGGTGCTGGCGATGATCGCCAAGGCCGACGTTCTGATCGAGGGCTACCGGCCAGGTGTCACCGAACGGCTGGGCCTGGGCCCCGACGACTGCGCCAAGGTCAACGAACGGCTGGTGTACGCACGGATGACCGGCTGGGGACAAACGGGTCCGCGCAGCCAGCAGGCCGGCCACGACATCAACTACATCTCGCTCAACGGCCTGCTGCACTCCATCGGTCACAAGGACGGTCGTCCGGTGCCGCCGCTCAACCTGACCGGCGACTTCGGCGGCGGCTCGATGTTCCTGATCGTCGGCATCCTCGCTGCTCTGTGGGAGCGGCAGACCTCAGGCAAGGGCCAGGTGGTGGACGCCGCGATGGTCGACGGCTCCAACATCCTGATGGCGATGATGTGGGGGATGCGGGCGGGCGGACTCTGGTCTGACGAACGCGGCACCAACATGCTCGACAGCGGCGCGCCGTACTACGACACCTACGAGTGCGCCGACGGCCGCTACATGTCGATCGGTTCGATCGAGCCGCAGTTCTACGCGGAGTTGCTCAAGGGTCTCGGCCTCGATGGCGAGGATCTGCCTGCCCAGCAGGACGTCAGCCGATGGCCGGAACTGCGCGCCCGCTTCGCCGAGGTGTTCGCCTCGAGCCGATCGCGATCACTGGGCCAAGGTGTTCGCCGACGGCGACGCGTGCGCCACGCCCGTGCTCTCCTTCGCCGAGGTGCTGAACGAACCGCACAACACCGAACGCGACACGTTCTATCACGACGGCGACGTGCTGCTGCCGTCACCCGCGCCGCGGTTCTCCCGCAGTGCGCCGTCCACCCCCAAGCCGCTCGGCGAGCCGGGCACGGACATCGAATCCGTTCTGCGCGACTGGAGCTCTAGATGAAAGGAACGCACTAAGTGGAGATCAAAGACGCCGTAGCCGTCGTCACCGGGGGAGCCTCCGGCCTCGGCCTGGCGACCACCAAGCGGCTGCTGGACAGGGGCGCATCGGTGGTCGTCATCGACCTCAGGGGTGGCGACGCCGTGGCCGAACTCGGCGACCGCGCCCAGTTCGTCGAGACCAACGTGACCGATCCCGACGCGGTCACCGCGGCGCTGGACGCCGCCGAGAAGATGGGTCCGCTGCGCATCAACGTCAACTGCGCGGGCATCGGCAATGCGATCAAGACGTTGGGCAAGGACGGCCCGTTCCCGCTCGACGGGTTCAAGAAGGTCATCGAGGTCAACCTGATCGGCACCTTCAACGTGCTGCGGCTTGCCGCTGAGCGCATCGCCAAGACCGAGCCGATCAACGGCGAGCGTGGCGTCATCATCAACACCGCGTCCGTCGCGGCATTCGAGGGCCAGGTCGGTCAGGCCGCGTACTCGGCATCCAAGGGCGGCGTCGTCGGCATGACCCTGCCGATCGCCCGCGACCTGTCCCGCGATCTGATCCGCGTGGTCACCATCGCGCCGGGTCTGTTCAAGACCCCGCTGCTCGGCTCGCTTCCGGAGGAGGCGCAGGCCTCACTGGGTAAGCAGGTGCCCCACCCGGCCCGCCTGGGTGACCCCGACGAGTACGGCGCGCTTGCCGTGCACATCGTGGAGAACCCGATGCTCAACGGCGAGGTAATCCGGCTGGACGGGGCGATCAGGATGGCGCCGCGATGACGATAAGGACGAAGTTCACCGAGACGTTCGGGGTCGAGCACCCCGTCGTGCAGGGTGGTATGCAGTGGGTCGGCCGCGCGGAACTCGTTGCGGCGGTGGCGAATTCCGGTGCGCTGGGTTTCATCACCGCGCTGACGCAGCCGACGCCCGCGGATCTGGCCCGCGAGATCGCCAAGTGCCGCGATCTGACCGACAAGCCGTTCGGCGTGAACCTGACGATCCTGCCGACCATCAACCCGCCGCCGTATGACGAGTACCGGCAGGTGATCGTCGACGCGGGCATCAAGATCGTCGAAACCGCGGGCTCCAACCCAGCGCCGCACCTGCCGATGTTCCACGAGAACGGCATCAAGGTGCTGCACAAGTGCACCTCGGTGCGCCACGCGGTCAAGGCGCAGAGCCTCGGCGTGGACGGCATCAGCATCGACGGCTTCGAATGTGCAGGCCATCCCGGCGAGGACGACATCCCCGGCCTGGTCCTGATCCCCGCGGCGGCCGCCAAGATCGACATCCCGATGATCGCCTCCGGCGGCTTCGCCGACGGTCGAGGCCTGGTGGCAGCGCTTGCCCTCGGCGCCGACGGCATCAACATGGGCACGCGGTTCATGTGCACCGCCGAGTCGGCGATCCATCAGAACGTCAAGGAAGCGATCGTGGCGGGCACCGAACTCGACACCGAGATGATCTTCCGGCCGCTGCGCAACACCGCGCGCGTCGCGAGCAACGCGGTGTCGCGCGAGGTGGTGCAGATTCTGAACAACGGTGGCCAGTTCGAGGACGTCAAAGACCTCGTCGCGGGCTCGCGTGGGGTCAAGGTCTACGAGATCGGCGACCTGGACGCCGGCATCTGGTCGGTGGGCACGGCGATGGGGTTGATCAACGACATCCCGACGTGCGACGAGTTGGTGTCACGCATCGTGGCCGACGCCGAGGAACTGATCACCGAACGGCTGGCCGACATGGTCGACGTGTCGGCAAGGGAGAACGTCGCGTAGGCGATCGAGTCAGGATTTCGGGAACAACGAAGGATCAACGAGGGCCCCGAACGGGGCAAACTGTCTGATCGGTCAACGCGCTCAGTGCGAGCGCGTTGCCTCAGACTGCGTAGGGCAGCTGCTGGTCGCCGTCAAGCTGCTCGGAGGTGTCGCCCTCAACCAGGACATCGCCGTGGTAGAGCGCCTCGAAGTCAACCTTGATGACATCAGCACTGGTGTCGTCGATCCACATGTCACTGAGCGTATGGGTCACCATTAAGAGATCTTTGAGTCACGATTCGGAATATCGTGGCAATTCTTACCGCCCGGTAGGGTGCCAAGTTACTGGCGAGTAGCTGACCTGCGATTATGCCGGTGAGCTGAAATGAATCGGATTTGTGCCGTTTAGCACGATCCAGGTCAGGATCGCCACGGCGAACGCCAGTCCGAGCAGTCCGACCGCGATTCGGGGTGACCACCGACGGCCTGCCGAGTACGCGTGGCGTCCACCGAATAGGCCCCGGCGCCGGTGAACAGCAGCGTCGTCGCACCGAGGAACAACAGGAACGGCACGTTGAACGGCTCGGACCAGAACGCGCCCTGCGAGACGTTGACGGCCCAGGCGCAGATCATCGCGCCGGCGACAGCGCACGCGGCCAGCGGCGTGAGGACGCCGAGGATGAGGCCGATTCCGCCGAGGGTCTCTGCGATGGTCACCATCAGGGCACCGATCGTCGGGAGCCGCCAGCCGCCCGCTTCCATGAAGCCCGCGGTCGTGCCGAAGTCCAACGCCTTGATGAGGCCGGCCTGGACCATGGCGGCGCCGACGCCGATGCGAAGGATCAGCAGGCCGACATCGGCTGTCGAGGTCGTCGTTCGAGTGGTTTCGGTGGTCGCCATGGCGCCGAGCCTAGAGCCCTGTGCGGATCCTGTGAATGCGTTGGTCATGCACTACCGACTGCCGCGCGGCCGGAAATTCATCGCCGCGTAAGAACTCTGAACGATTCGACGGCGCGGGTCGTGGTTATCAGAACAGACGTCGCTTTGACGACGATAGGTTATCGCTGATAACTTAGCGCCGGTAGCCACAGTGGACTGGTGTGGAGGGGATACACGTGCTGCAACGAATCGCGCGGATGGCTATCAGGGCGCCGAAACGGATCATCGTCATCGCGCTGCTGGTGATGGTGGCCACGGGCATCTTCGGAATCCCCGTCACCAAGAGCCTGTCCGCAGGCGGATTCCAGGACCCGACCTCGGAGTCGGCCAAAGCCACCAAGTTGCTCGTCGACAAGTTCGGCCAGGGCGACATGCAACTCATCCTCAGCGTGACATCCGACGGCGGGATGGACAGCGCCGAGTCGCGCGCGGTCGGCACCGAACTCGTCTCGCAGCTGCAGGCATCTCCGCATGTGGTCGACGTGACGTCGGCATGGACCGCGCCGCCGACGGCCACCCCGGCGCTCGTCAGCAAGGACGGCAAGACGGGCCTCATCGTCGCGGGCATCACCGGCGGGGAGACGAACGCGCAGAAGTACACCAAGGAGCTCACGGAGCGGCTGGTGCACGACCGCGATGGCGTCACCGTCCGCGCCGGCGGCGAGGCGATGATCTATGTCCAAATCAACGGCCAGAGCTGAAAAAGACCTGCTGTTGATGGAGTCGATTGCGATACCGCTGAGCTTTCATCGTGCTGGTCTGGGTGTTCGGCGGATTGATGGCCGCGGCGCTGCCGCTGGCGGTCGGCGGCTTCGCGATCCTCGGGTCGATGGCGGTGCTGCACGCGATCACGTTCGTCACCGACGTGTCGATATTCGCGCTCAACCTGAGCGTCGCGATGGGGCTCGCGCTCGCAATCGACTACACACTGCTGATCATCAGCAGGTATCGCGACGAACTGGCCGCCGGGTCACAGCGCGACGAGGCGTTGATACGCACGATGGCCACCGCCGGGCGGACCGTACTGTTCTCGGCGATGACGGTCGCGCTGTCGATGGTCGCGATGGTGCTGTTCCCGATGTACTTCCTGAAGTCGTTCGCGTATGCCGGGATCGCGGTGGTCGCATTCGCGGCCGTCGCCGCGATCGTGGTGGCGCCGGCCGCGATCGTGCTCCTCGGCGACCGGCTCGACGCGTTGGACATTCGCCGCCTGGTGCGACGGATACTCGGGCGACCCGAGCCGACGCCGAAGTCGGTCGAAGACAGCTTTCTGGTATCGCTCGCACGAAATTCGTTATGCGCCGGTCAATTCCGATCGGGCTCGCGATCATCGTGCTCCTGCTTCTACTCGGCGCACCGTTCCTCGGTGCGAAGTGGGGATTCCCCGACGACCGCGTGCTGCCCCAGTCGCTATCGGCCCGCGAGGTCGGCGACCAGATGCGCAAGGACTTCGCCGTCGACTCGGCGCGCAACGCGACCGTGGTGATCCCCGACGCCAGCGGGATCACGCCGCAGGAGCTGGGCCGCTACGCCGCCGACCTATCCCTGGTGCCCGAAGTGTCGTCGGTGTCGTCCCCGACAGGAACCTTCGTCGAGGGTCGACCTGCCGGACCACCCTCGGCGGCAACGGGTTTGAAGGACGGCAGCGCGTTCCTGACCGTCGGTAGCAACGCCCCGCTGTTCTCCGACGCGTCCGAGACTCAACTCGACCGGTTGCGCGCGGTGAGCACGCCCGAGGGGAAGCCGGTGCAGCTGACCGGCGTCGCGCAGATCAACAGGGACAGCTCGAGCGGCATCACCGAACGGCTTCCGCTCGTGCTCGCGGCGATCGCCGCCATCACGTTCGTGCTGCTGTTCCTGCTGACGGGAAGCGTGGTGCTGCCGCTTGAAGGCGTTGTTGCTCAACGTGTTGTCGTTGACGGCGGCGTTCGGTGCGCTGGTGTGGATATTCCAGGACGGCCATCTCGGCGCGCTGGGTACCACGCCGACCGGCACGCTGGTCGCCAACATGCCGGTGCTGTTGTTCTGCATCGCGTTCGGATTGTCCATGGACTACGAGGTGTTCCTCGTCAGCCGGATCAGGGAGTACTGGCTGTCGCTGCCCGGCAAGACCCGCGCCGACAACGACGAGGCCGTCGCCCTCGGGCTTGCGCGCACCGGCCGCGTCGTCACCGCGGCGGCGGTGGTGATGTCGATCTCGTTCGCCGCGTTGATGGCCGCGCAGGTGTCGTTCATGCGGATGTTCGGGGTCGGGCTGACGCTGGCGATCCTGGTCGACGCAACGCTCGTGCGAATGTTGCTGGTGCCCGCCTTCATGCATGTGCTGGGCCGGTGGAACTGGTGGGCGCCCAAACCGCTGGCGCGGCTGCACGATCGCATCGGCATCAGTGAGTCGCCCGACGACCTCATTCCGCCGGCGGAGAGACGCGAGCGCGCGGCGATCTCGGCGACGGACACTGGTTGACGATGTCCCTGCAGCCCCTGAAGCGACGGCGCGCCCCCCGCGGCTCCGGTGACCAGCTGAGAGACGAGATTCTCGACGCCACCACCGAGTTGCTCATGGAGACCGGCCACGCCAAGGCCGTGTCGATCAGGTCGGTGGCGCAGCGGGTCGGTGTGACGCCGCCGTCGATCTACCTGCACTTCGCCGACAAGGACGCGCTGCTGGATGCGGTGTGCGCACGTTATTTCGAGAAGCTCGACGAGGAGATGCAGCGCGTCTCGGCCGATCAGACGTCGACCGTCGACGTGCTGCGCGCTCAGGGCCTTGCCTACGTCCGATTCGCCATGCAGACACCTGAGCTGTACCGCATCGCCACCATGGGCGAGGGCAGGCCCGGTAGCGACATCGACATGACGTTGAACAGTTCGGCGTTTGCGCACCTGCGCAATTCGGTGGAGCTGTTGATCGAGGAGGGTGTCTTCCGCGCCGAGCGATCCGACGAAGGCCGCTATGCAACTGCTGACCGCCGCGCACGGCATCGCCGCGCTGCTCATCTCGAAGCCGTATCTTCCGTGGGGTGATGTCGAGGAGTTCGCCGACCAGACGATGTCGGCGGCGTGTCTGGGTCATATCGTGCTCGGGCTCGTCGAGGATGACGATGCGACGCCTCAGCAGACCATCGAATGGCTGCTGAATCGCCAACCGCCGGAAAGGAAGTCGTGACCGACGCCAGCGACACCACCGATAACCCGTTTTTCGCGCGGCTGTGGACGTTCCTGTCCAGCCACGAGACCGAGGAGATTCAGCGCCTGAGGACCGAGAACCTGGCCGGCCTGTCCGGTCGCGTGTTGGAGGTGGGTGCCGGCACCGGGACGAACTTCGCCTACTACCCGACAACGGTGACCGAGGTGGTGGCGATCGAGCCCGAGCGGCGGCTGGAGCCGCAGGCGCGGGCAGCGGCGGAGAAGGCTCCGGTCCCGGTCACCGTGAGCGCAGGCACCGTCGAGAGGTACCTTGCCGGTACCGACGGGGCGCCGTTCGACGCGGTCGTGTGCTCGTTGGTGCTCTGCTCAATCGACAACCCCAATGCCGTACTGCGACAGCTGTTTTCGCTCATGCGGCCGGGCGGTGAGCTGCGCTTCCTCGAGCACGTCGGAAGCGGCGGCTTCCGTGGCCGGCTGCAGAAGGTCGCCGACGCCACGGTGTGGCCCCGCCTGATGGGCAACTGCCATACCCATCGCGACACGGAGGCGTCGATCGTCGGGGCCGGATTTGAAGTGGGCCGCAGCCGTCACGAACCCGCGATGCCCGCATGGTTCCCCACACCGGTCGCCGAGTACACCATCGGCCGCGCGCCAACCACGGCCGTCGTCGCCTCAGCCGAGGAGCGACGGGCAGGCGTTGCAGCAGGGTCGGCAGGGCTTCGGCGGACGGTTCTCTGCACGGTGACCGTCGCGGCGTCCGACAGCGGCGTGCGTTCGGGGTTGACCTCGATCACCGGAATGCCGTTGGCCAGCGCCAGTTCGGGCAGACCCGGCGGCCGGGTAGACGATCGAGGAGGTGCCGACCACGATGACGACATCGGCGTTGCTGACGGCGTCGACCGACTTCTGCCACTCGCGCTCGGGCAGCGGCTCGCCGAACCACACCACGTTGGGCCTGATCAGGCCGCCGCACGGGCACTGGGGCGGCGCAACCGTCTCGACCGGTTCGGGCATGTCGGGCAGTTCACCGAGGTATTCGCGTTGGCAACGGTCGCAACGGAATTCGAACAGGCTGCCGTGCAGGTGGTAGACCCGTTGGCTGCCGGCGCGTTCGTGCAGGTTATCGACGTTCTGGGTGACGACATGCACCTCGGCGTGGTCCTGCCACGCCGCTACGGCGCGATGCCCGTTGTTCGGTTCGACGCCCTGCATGAGGTAGTGCCGCCAGAGGTACCAGGCCCACACCTTCTCCGGATGCCGGTGCCAGCCTTCGGCGCTGGAAATCTCATACGGGTCGACCTTCGCCCACAGCCCCGTCTCGACGTCGCGAAACGTCGGAACTCCACTTTCGGCTGAGATACCGGCTCCGCTGAGGACCGTCAATTGCACCTGACCAAAGTAACGCTATGAGCGATACTGAGCACATGGCCGATTTGGGGGAATGGGTTAAGTCCGATCCGCGCGGCGGCAAACCGCTCTTCGACCAGCTCAGGAGTCAGATCATCGAGGGGATTCGAAATGGTCGGCTGCCGCCGGGAACACGACTGCCGACGGTGCGCGAACTCGCCTCGGAGCTGAGCATGGCGGTCAACACCGTCGCCCGCGCATATCGCGAACTGGAGTCGGCTGGAATCCTCGAAACACGCGGGCGCTTCGGCACTTTCGTCGCACGCACAGATCCGGCCGACGCCGCGATGGCGACCGCCGCGCACACCTACGCGACGGCGGCCAAGGCTCTGGGCGTCGACAAGGGCGAGGCCCTGCAAGTACATCGAGGCGGCGTTCGGCTAACCGAACTCGAGCAGGGTGACCACCGGTCGCACGGGGTCGAGCAGCGGGACCCGCTGCAGGGTCCACATCAACGCGTTGATCACTTTGCCGCGGCCCGGCATCATCGGCAGATCATGCACGGCGCGGATGCCGGGCACGGTGTTGCACCAGGTTTGCGACCTCCGACGGCGACAGCGTGAACGGCATCGGCGGCACCCGGTAGCGCAGCGAGATCCGCGAGCCGCGCGCGAACCCACGCGGCGAAGCAGCGCCGGCGGCAGGTCGAACATCATCTGTCCGCCGGGAAATCGCTTGGCGCATTCGGCGATCAGGCCGAGGGCCTCGTCGGGCTGCAGGTACATCAGCAGGCCCTCGGCGGTGATGAACACCCCGTCGGACGGGTCCACCTGGTCCATCCAGCTGAAGTCCAGCGCCGACTGCGCGATCAGTCGTCACCCGATCCGAGGGCGGCAGCAGCCGGTCGCGCAGCTCGATGATCGGCGGGCAGATCGACGGTGAGCCAACGGAACTGATCGCCGACACCGGACGGCGTCGAGCCGGTAGAAGCTGGTCTGCAGGCCCTCGGCGAGCGCCACGACCGTGGCCGACGGGTGGTCGACGAGGTAGCGACGGGTGTACTTGTCGAAGGTCAGCGCCCGCAGCGCCATGTCCTGGCGGCGGGTAAAGCCGAACTTGGCGAAGTCGAAGTCGATCGAGTCGACCAGCTTGATCGCCATCGGGTCGTCGATGATGGAGTCCGGCCTGCGCGGCTTCGGTGGCCCGCACCAGCAGCGTCATCAACGCGGTCTCGGAGACTCCGGTCAGCGGCGGAGCCATCTGGTCTTGGCCTCATGTTCGCTCAGCACCTTGTCCAGCGTTCGCAGGTTGCGGGTGGTCGTCGACGACTTGTAGCGCTTCTTGCCCATCGTCTTGCCGATCGTGGTGTCCAGGGTGCCCTTGTTGGGCACCTGCCAGTAGATGACGCCCTTGCCGCGCTTGATCTTCTCGTCCGGACCGGCGTCCTTGGCGAGCGCGGCCAGTTCGTCGAGCACGTCGGCGTCGGTCACGAACGTGACGTAGCTGTGGTGTCCGTCGACCTCGCGCTCGAACGGGAACTTGTCGGATATCGCCCGCACGGTGTCCAGGTCGTAGGCCAGCACCCAGGCGTCGTAGCCGAATTCGTCGCGCAGCGCCTTCTCGGCTTTCTTGCGGACCGCGTCGACGCCAGATCGACTCTCCAGCAACACGTTACCGCTGGCCAGGATCGTCTTGACGTTCGTGAAACCGGCATCCTCCAGCGCCGCGGCGACCTGGGCCATCTTCAGGTTGACGCCGCCGACGTTGACCCCGCGCAGGAACGCGGCGAATTTCGTCATCCGCCCATAGTAGGTACTCGCTGCGAATCGGGGTCTGCCCCGCCGGTGGCCCACGTAGGCTCGGGGAATGGTCCGCCGGGTGTTCGACGACAAGCTGCTCGCGGTGATCAGCAACAACTCGCTGGGCGTCCTGGCCACCATCAAGCGGGACGGCAGGCCGCAGCTGTCCAACGTCTCCTACCACTTCGACCCGCGCAAGCTCACCGTCGCAGTCATCGATCACCGAACCGCGGGCCAAGACCCGCAATCTGCGCCGGGATCCGCGGGCATCGCTGCACGTCAGCTGCGACGACGGTTGGTCGTATGCGGTCGCCGAGGGTGACGCGATCCTCACCCCGCCGGCCGCCTCCGAACGCGACGACACCGTCGAGGCGCTGATCGCCTTGTACCGCGACATCGCCGGTGAGCACCCCGACTGGGACGACTACCGGCGCGCCATGGTCGACGACCGCCGGGTGATGCTGACTCTGCCGATCTCGCACGTGTACGGCATGCCGCCCGGTATGCGCTGAGCCACCGGAAAAGTCCGCGACGGCCCGAAGCCGCCGCGCTAGGCTGCGGCTATGGCTGAAGCACCGGAAGACGACACGAAGAAGAAGTTCCGGGAGGCGCTGGAACGCAAGAATGCGAAGTCGGCAGGCGGTGCCGAGCATCGAGACGGTGGGAACAAGCAACCCAAGGCGCACGGCCCGCTGGAGAGCCGCCGGGAATTCCGCCGCAAGAGCGGTTAGCCGACTCCCGGTTCGGCCGCGAGGATTCACCTAGCTTGTGGTAGCAGGCATACTCGCCGCGCATACCCGCGCGGCGGTGACGGGCCGGTCGCCGGCCAGGAAGCGGGCGCCGATCAGCGCCGCCAGCATCACCGCCACGCAGTACAGCCCCGGTCCCTTGAGGCCCCAGCCGACGGAGGCCAGCGTCGCCGCACCGGCCGACGCACAGCAGCACACCCACCGCGGCGCTACGCGGACCCGTCGCGGCCACGTAGCCGCCGTCCCAAAGCGGAAGTGGGTTGTTCTCCAACGGGCGCAGCGCGACGAACGCCGTCGTGACGAGGACGGCCATGACGATCAGCTGCAGGATGGACAGCGCGATGAAGCCGGCAGCGCCCGCGATCGAAACGCGGATGGCCGAGGTAGTCGAACACCAGGTGCATGAACAGCAGCGCCGGGATGTGCCAGAGATACAGCGTCATCGCCCCGGAGTTACCGATGGCGGTCAGCCACCACACGCGCGGCCGCCGCGCCCACCGCGCGATCGCGGGGGCTGCGGCAATAGCGAACGCGCACATCATGATTGCGTGGCCGGCCAACAGCAGCGACGGCGGTGTCATGTTCTTCAGCTGCTGGGTCTCGATGCCGACCAGGCTGAGTTCGTACGGGCCCAGCCAGATCAGTGCGAGGTTGACCGCCAGCATCACCGCGCCGAGCATCGAGTGCCGCGCGGCCCGCGAGCAGGTGTCGACGGTAGGCGACGCCGAGCATGCCGGGGATCAGCCACGCCACCAGGTTGAGATAGCCGAAGGCCGCCGGGACATCGCCGTTGATTCGGATCGCGTCGACCACCGCGACGAAGGCGTACGTTCCGGCGACCGCCGCGATCAGGCCGCCGCTGGTGGTGATGCGCGCAAGCAGTGGGACGGCGGCCAGCACGAGCACGTAAGCGCCGAGGAACCAGAGCAGCTGAATCGAGATCCCCGCGACCGGGTCATAGACGTGTTCGGGCAGGAAGTAGCGCAGTATCGCCAGAGCGGAAATCCAGAACGCCAGGTAGTAGAACACCGGCCGGTACAGCCGGGTGCAGCGGCGCATCAGCCAGTTGCCCCAACTGTCGCCCGCGATGCCAAGTGTCGACACAGGCCGCGACGCCCGCGAAGAAGAACAGCGGCATGATCTGGAACACCCAGGTCAGCGCCTGGAAGACGACGGATGCGGTGAGCAGGTTGCTCCAGATGAACACGTCGTCGCGGATGATGCTCGTCGCCATGATCGTGTGCCCGACGACGACGCCGACCAACGACACGATCCTGATGACGTCGATCGCACGGTCCCGCGTCGCGGGTGTGTTGGCTTCGACCTCGGCCGGGCTGGGGAACAGCACTTCAACCGTCATGCCGCAAATCTAGGCGCGACCGGGCGCGAGTGTCTGAGTAGAAGCACTCAAAGATCGGTTGTCGTCAGCCTTCGCTCGCGGACCACGATCGACACGAGGCAGATGATCGCCAGCAAGGCAACGGCAACCGCGAAGCTGACCCCGGCGGTGCGCAGACCCCACACCCGGGCCGCCAAGCCTTCGCCGATCACCGGCAGCGAGATCGCCACGTAGGCCACGACGAAGTAAGCGGAGCTGATTTCGGCCCGTCGGCCCGACGGGGTGAGCTCGGAAACGGCCGCTAGGCCGCGGCTGAAGCAGACGCCTTGGCCGACACCGCCGACTACTGCGGCGGCGATCAGCCCCCACAGTGACGAAAGCTGCAGTGCAACAGCCAGTATCGCCATGCCGACAACGAGGGTTGCGCAGCCGAGAACCAACGCGCGCTTCGGCGCGATCCGGCCGGCGAACAATTGGGTCACCGCCGAGGCGATGAACACGGCGGACGCGACAGCGCCGGCGACCGCATGGTTGGTGATGCCGACCACCCCGGAGAGGAACGCTGGAGCGACCGAAGCGAACAGTCCCGTCACGGCGAAACCCGCGAATGCGGCGATGGCCGCAAGCGTAAACGTGGCACGAACCTCTGGCGGTACCGCAAGTCGTTGCAGCCCAAGGCTTCCTGTGCGCTCCGATGTTTCTGGTACGACAAGGACAGCCACCGCGGCCAGCACGACCAACCCGATGTGCACGACGAAGGTCAGATGAAGCGGCTGCGGCGCGTACTCGACCAGTAGCCCGGCGAGCAGCGGCCCACCGCCGAGACCGCCAACATTGGCGGCGGTCGCCACCGCGGCGGCGCGGTTGTGCCAGCTCGGCGGCGCCGCCTCGATGACCGCGGCGGTGGCCGTGCCGGTGAAGATGCCTGCCGACAGCCCCGACAGCACTCGGCCAACCAGCAGCAGCGGTACGGAATCGGCGGCCAGGAACACCGCGGCGCTGGCAAGCGCGAAGAAGGTGCCCGCGAGCAGCACCGGACGGCGGCCGATGGCGTCCGACCAGCGCCCAAAGGCCAGCAGCGCGAACAGCACGCCGAACGCGTATGTCGCGTAGATGACCGTGGTGGTCAGCACGCCGAAATGCATCCGATCCGCGTACAACGCGTACATCGGCGTCGGCAATGTCGTGCCGACCATGATTGCGGCAAAGGCGTATGCCAGCAGGACGAAGGCGTAGCGGGTTCGCGGCACGGTTTCGAGCATGTGGGGTTTCAGCGGCTCAGCCACCTGCTCTATTCCACCAGATCAGTGCGCGGTGATGGCCTTCTCCGCGCCCACGCCGGTCAGCGCCCGCACCTCGAACTCCGCATTGATCGCCGGGTCGCCGCGATCCGACGAGGTCAGCGTGCCGACGATGCCGAGGATGAACGCCAGCGGGATCGCCACGATGCCCGGGTTGGCCAGCGGGAACCAGGCGAAATCCACGCCCGGCATCATCGCGGTCTTCGCGCCCGACACCGCGGGCGAGAAGATGATCAGCACGATCGTCGAGATCAGACCGCCGTACATGCTCCACAGCGCACCGCGCGTGTTGAACCGTGGCCAGTAGAGCGAGTAGAGGATGGTCGGCAGGTTGGCGGCGGCGGCAACGGCGAACGCCAGCGCCACCAGGAACGCGATGTTCTGCTCGGCTGCCAGGATGCCGAGCAGGATGGCCAGGATGCCGATCACGACGACGGTGATGCGGGAAACCCGCACCTGCTGGCGCTCGGTCACCTGATGGTTCTTCAGCACGCTGGCGTAGATGTCGTGCGCGAATGACGTCGCCGCGGTGATGGTCAGGCCGGCGACCACCGCGAGGATCGTCGCGAACGCCACCGCCGAGATGATGCCGAGCAGCACCACACCGCCCAACTCGAACGCCAGCAGCGGCGCGGCCGAGTTCTGCGCCCCGGGGGCCGCAAGGATTTTGTCCGGTCCGACGAGCGCGGCCGCGCCGTAGCCCAGCGCCAGGGTGAACAGATAGAAGGCGCCGATCAACAAGATCGCCCACACGACGGACCGCCGTGCCTCCTTGGCGGTCGGCACGGTGTAGAAGCGCATCAGCACGTGCGGAAGGCCTGCGGTGCCGAGCACCAGCGCCAGCGCCAGCGAGACGAAGTTGATCTGCGACGTCAGGTTCGCGCCGTACTGGGCGCCCGGGGCGAGCACGTCACGCTTGGCGACGGCTTCGGTGGACGAACCCGAAACGGCGGACTGGGCCGCGCGCCGAGCATCTCGGAGAAGTTGAGGCCGAACTTGGCCAGCACCCACACCGTCATCATCGCGGCGCCGCCGATCAGCAGGACCGCCTTGATGATCTGCACCCATGTCGTGCCCTTCATCCCGCCGATGAGGACGTAGAGGATCATCAGCAGTCCGACGACCGCGATGACGAGGGCCTGGCCGATGTCGCTGGTGACATTGAGCAGCAGGGCCACCAGCCCGCCCGCGCCCGCCATCTGGGCCAGCAGGTAGAACAGGCACACGGCAAGCGTCGTGAGCGCTGCGGCGAGGCGTACCGGGCGCTGCTTGAGCCGGAAGCTCAACACGTCGGCCATCGTGAATTTGCCTGCGTTGCGCAGCAATTCGGCAACGAGGAGCAACGCAACCAGCCACGCGACCAGGAAGCCGATGGAGTAGAGGAAGCCGTCGTAGCCGTAAACGGCGATAGCGCCCGCGATGCCGAGGAAGCTCGCCGCAGACAGGTAGTCACCCGAGATCGCGATGCCGTTCTGCGGTCCGGTGAAAGACCGCCCGGCGGTGAAGAACTCGGCGGCCGTCGCGTTCTTCTTGCTGGCGCGGATCACGATGAAGAGCGTTACCGCGACGAACAGCAGGAAGATGCCGATGTTGGCGACGGGATTGCCGACCGTCTCGCCTTCGGCGGCAAGGATGTGGACGTTCATGCTGCGCCACCCTCCAGCTGGCTGCGGATGGCTTCGGCGCGCGGGTCGAGCTCACGGTTGGCGAACCGGACGTAGATGAAGGTGATCAGGAACGTGGTGACGAACTGCCCAAGGCCGATCAGGATGCCGACGTTGATGTCGCCCCACACCTTGGTGGCCATGAAGTCGTGGGCGAACGCGCCAAGCAGCACGTAGGCGAAATACCAGAGCAGGAACACTGCTGTCATCGGAAACACGAAGCGGCGCAGCCTGTTTCGTAGTTCCTGAAACTCCGGACTGGCCTGCACGGCGACGAATCGCTCACCGCTCACGGGCACCGCGGGCGCTGTGGACGGAAGGTCGGTATCGGGCAACGCGGACTCCTGACCTCGATGTGAAATTGCGGGTCACAGCATACTGAGAGCTGGCTCACAGGAAAGGGTTCCCCGGTCGGAGGGCGATCAAACCGCCGATCTAAACTGTCGCCGTGGCGAAACTGCAGCTTGTACAAGATCCCGAGGCCGACGCTCTGCTCGAGTCCAACCCGTTCGCACTACTCGTCGGTATGTTGCTCGACCAGCAGATCCCGCTCGAGGTGGCGTTCGCGGGCCCGAAGAAGATCGCGGACCGCATGGGCGGCGTCGATGCCCGCGAGATCGCCGACTACGACCCGGACAAGTTCGCTGCGTTGTGTGCGGAACGGCCTGCGGTTCATCGGTTTCCGGGATCGATGGCCAAACGGATCCAGGCGTTGGCGCAGATCGTCGTCGACCGGTACGGCGGCGAGGCGGCGGCGGTGTGGTCGGCGGGCGATCCCGACGGAGCCGAGGTGCTTGCAGCGGCTGAAGGAGCTGCCCGGGTTCGGCGACCAGAAGGCGCGGATCTTCCTGGCGCTGCTGGGCAAGCAGTACGGCGTGACGCCAAAGGGCTGGCGCGAGGCCGCGGGCGACTACGGCAAGGCCGGCTCGCACCTTTCGGTGGCCGACATCGTCGACGCCGGGTCGCTGGAGAAGGTGCGGTCGTACAAGAAGAAGATGAAGGCCGCCCGGAGGGCAGGGGTACGACACGGGGAAGGCTCCCGCCAAGGCAGCGAAGAAGTAGGCGCTAAAGCGGCATCGCCGTCGAATCGCTCGCGCACGGCCAACTCCGAAACGGGTTTGCGCGTCAGCTTCTTGACCTGTTTCACCGGTTTGCCGATAGGCAGCAGCGCGGCGATCGCGTAGTCGTCGGGTATTCCGAGCAGCTCCTTCACCCGGGGCTCTTCGGCCACCGCCATGGTGGTCAGCACACCGCCGTAGCCCTCATTGCGTGCGGCCAGCAGGATGTTCCAGACGAGCGGGTAGACGGATGCGCCGGGGATGACGCCGATACGGTCGAGGTGCTGATCGAAAGCCGCACAGACGTTGAGGTCGATGCAGACGACCAGGACCGCCGCTGCGGTCAGCACGGGCGCGCCCAGGTATGGAGGCACCTCCGTGGCGGCCACCTCTTCCGGCGAAACCCGCATGGGCGCCATGCGGGTTCCACGGACCTTCGCCGTTTTTGATCTGGGCGAGGTAGCGCTGTGCACCAGTCACGCTGAGGTCGACGATCGCCTCGCGGGTCGTCCTGTCCCGAACGACGATCACCCGGGCGCCCTGTCGGTTGCCTCCGCTCGGTGCGAACCGGGCGTTGTCGAGGATGCGTTCGAGCACCTCGTCGGGCAGCGGATCGTCGGTGAATCGGCGAACCGCACCTGTGGTGCGCATGACGTCGTATAACTCCATGGCCTACATCTTGACTGTGGGATTCTGGAGGGATGAAGACACACCTGAACTGCCCGTGCGGCGAGTCGATCACCGGGTCGGACGAGAACGATCTCGTCGAGAAGGCGCAGAAGCACCTCTCCGAGGCGCATCCCGGCCGCGAATACGACCGGGACGCCATCCTCTTCATGGCCTACTAGCCCCCGCTTCCTGACCTCCACCGCGAGCACCGGACTAGGAAAACCAGGGGTCAGGGCACCACCGTCGAGCCGATGGTGGGCATGAACTGGCACTGCTTCTCGGTGGTCGTCACCTGGCCGAAGATCGTCGACATGATGCTGCCCGACCCGGTGTCTGCGATCACCGACAGCGTCGTCGGGCCTTCGGGGTTGATGTCCGACCGCGGCTTGAGCGTGGCGCTGCCGGACTTGCCGGTGGTGAGGTTGACCCAGGTGACGTTCAGCGGCAGCTTCTGCTCCGCCGCCGCGCCGGGCGTGCCGATCGCGGTGAACACGTAGGCCGTCTGGCCGGCCGCGGGTCCGGGCGCCGGAATCTTGGCTGGCCCGGCCACCGAGATGGCCGTCGCGAGCACATTCCCGCCGTCCTTCAGGCACCCGTTGCTGATCGACGGATACAGGAAGTCCTGCGTCACCGGGGCATCGGGACCGAACTGCGGGTTGGCGGCCGCCTCGGCAGGCGGTGCCCCGTCCGGTGCAGGCGCAGGTGCGGGCACGGCCTCGGGATCCTGCACAGGTGCCGCCTCGGGAGCCGGTGCCGCAAGCGCCTCCTGCACCGGTCCGACGGCATTGGCCGGGTCGACGCCCGCAGGCAGGTGTGCCTCCGCGCCCGGCACCGCGCCCGGAGCGGGCACGTGCGCGGCGGCCGGTTGCGCGACGAAACTGTTGACGGCCGTGGCCACATTCTTCGAGTCCGTGGGAGCCGCCGAGTTTCCGGTGAACGCTGCCGCGGCCGCCATGAGCGTCGAGACAGCGTTGTACGGATCGGAAGCGGCCTTCTGAATCGCCGGGCTGAGGCCCTCGACCGCCGGGATGCCCGGTGCCTGCATGGCATCGATCGGCAGCGGCGCGATGGGCTCGGCGTTGGCGGTTCCCGTCACACCCAAGAGCAGTGCTGCCGTCGAGCCGACCGCTACGGCGGCGTTGGCGAACAGCTTGCGGGTCGATGACATCGTTCTCCCAAGGCTCGAAGTTGTGTGGCTGTTACGGCGTCACGGCAGGGCGCTGAGGACCCCGGCGGGGAGCAGACCGGCTGCTGCGGGAGCTGCCGCCGCAGGAGCTGCGGCAGCGGGTGCAGCGGCGAGCGGTGCCGCCGCGAGGGGTGCCGCCGCGAGGGGCGCGAGCGGTGCGGTGGCGCAGCGGTGCGGCGCAGCGGTGCGGTGGCGGCCAGCGGTGCGGTGGCTGCGGGTGCTGCCGCTGCGGGCGCGGTCAGGCCCGGCAGCGAAAGTCCGGTCGGCAGCAGCTGGGCCAGGCCCGCCGTGTTGTTGAGCGGCGCGGGAAGCGCCGAGGTCAGCGACGAAAGCGCGTTCACCGGAGCGGCCGCCGGGCCGGCAACGGGGGCGGCGGCGGCCGGGGCGGCGGCAGAAGCCGGCGCAGTCGGCAGCGTGGGCACCTCGGGCAGGGTCAGCGACGCGGTGGCGCCGGGCGGAGGCGTCGCCGGGGCCGCGGCGGCGGCCGGCGTGCGGTGCCGGACATGGCCGACGCGAGGGTCTGCATCAGCTGCGGCGCGGCGGAACCCATGGATCCCAGCGAGGTCAGCAGCTGGGTGCCGGGGTTGACCGGCGGCCGGTGCTACCGGGTCGGCGGCGGCCGTCCCGCTGAGCGCGAGCGCTGAGGCCGCGCCTGCGGCGGCGATCATGGTCGAGACGAGCAGTTTCCGGGTGCGGTTCATGGTTCTCCCAATCGTTGGACGGCGAAGGCCTGAAGCCGAAGCTAGTTTGTTACTGGTGTGACTCAAGTGACACGTGTGGCATTTATGCAACCGTTACTGAGACGAAGGCATACGGTTACCGGTCGCTAGAGTCGGTCGGATAGACGCCACTGCGACGACGGTCCCGCGGCTGCCAACGCGATTGGCGGCCGCGGCGCCATGGCTGCTGTTGTTCAGCATCGCCGCGCGGCTCGCGTGGACATACCTGGCGCCCAACGGTGCGAATTTCGTCGACCTTCACGTATACGTCGGCGGCGCAGGCACTTTGGACCATCCGGGGACTCTCTACGACTACGTCTACGCCGACCAGACACCGGACTTCCCGCTGCCGTTCACCTATCCGCCGTTCGCGGCCGTCGTCTTCTATCCCGCTGCACCTGTTGCCGTTCGGGGTCGTCGCGTTCGCGTGGCAACTGGGCATCGTCGCCGCGCTCTACGGCGTGGTGCGTGTCAGCCAACGGTTGCTTGCAGTCGACGACGACTTCGCGAAGGGCAGGCGCGTCGCGATGGCGTGGACCGCCGTCGGCATCTGGCTCGAACCGCTGCGCAGCACTTTCGACTACGGGCAGGTCAATGTGCTGCTGGTGCTCGCCGTGCTGTACGCGGTCTACAGCACGCGATGGTGGCTGTCCGGATTGCTGGTCGGGCTCGCCGCAGGTGTGAAGCTGACGCCCGCTGTCGGTGGGCTGTACTTCGTCGGCGCACGCCGCTGGGCGACCGTGGTGTTTTCCGCGGTCGTGTTCTTGGCGACGATCGGGGTGTCCGCACTGGTGGTGGGCGACCAAACCCGTTACTACTTCACCGAATTGCTCGGCGACGCAAGCCGCGTCGGCCCGATCGGGACGTCGTTCAACCAGTCTTGGCGCGGCGGGATCTCACGAATTCTCGGCCACGACGCCGGCTACGGGCCGATCGTGGTGGTGGCGATCGTCGTCACCGCCGTGCTGGCGGTGCTGGCGTGGCGCGCGCTGGGCGGCGCCGACGACCGGCTGGGCGCCATCGTCATCGTGCAGTTGTTCGGGCTGCTGCTGTCGCCGATTTCGTGGACGCACCACTGGGTTTGGGTGCTGCCGTTGATGATCTGGCTGCTGCACGGCCCGCTGCGAGACCGTCTTGGCGCGCGAATCCTCGGCTGGGGCTGGCTGGCGCTGACGATCGTCGGCGTGCCGTGGCTGCTGAGCTTCGCCCAACCGACGATCTGGGTGATCAGCCGTCCCTGGTATCTGGCCTGGGCAGGGCTGATCTACATCGTGGCGACGTTGGTGACGCTGGCGTGGATCGCGTCTACTGGCCGACGATCCCGTCGATCTCCTTCGCCATCTCCACATCCTTGTCCGTGATGCCGCCCTCGGAATGCGTGACGAGTGCGAAAGTCACTGTCCGCCATCGGATATCGATGTCGGGATGGTGGTCCTTCTGCTCGGCCCGCTCGCCGACGCGGCGCACGGCGTCGATGCCGTCGAGAAACGCGGGAAACTTGATCGACCGCCGTAGTGCCCCGTCCTTGCGTTCCCAGTCGTTGAGGTCGGGCAGCGCGGCGTCTACTTGATCGTCGGATAACACAGCCATCTTTCGACGGTATACCGTCAGCCGCGATGCCAAACCAGATCGTCGTCGCGGGCGCGCTGATCGCGGGCGCCGCGCTGTTGGTGGCCCAGCGTGAACGCCCGCCTGAGCTGGCTGGTCTGTGGGAGCTGCCGGGCGGAAAGGTCGCGCCGGGGGAGAGCGACGCCGACGGGTTGGCTCGTGAGCTTCGCGAGGAGCTCGGAGTCGAGGTGACCGTCGGCGAGCGGTTGGGCGACGACGTCGCGCTGAACGAGACGATGACGTTGCGTGCCTACCGGGTGGCGCAGAGCGGTGGCACGCTGCGGGCCAACGACCACCGGGCGCTGCGATGGGTGACCGTGGACGAACTGGCGAGCCTGCCGTGGGTGCCCGCCGACCGGGCGTGGCTGGGGGAGCTGACGCAGGCGCTGACTGGCTGATCCGCCGCACGACCGGCGTCGTCGGCTCGTCCCTCAGTAGTGCAGGCGATCGCCCACCACGCGGACCTGGCTCACACTCCCGGGATGGTGCACGGCGTAAAGCGGGTGCGTGAGCACCGGGTGACGGCAGTGTGGGCAGGACTCCTGGGCCGTCTTCGCCGAAGAGAACGTCAGGTGGTGGCACGCGGCGCACCGGACGACGAAGAAGGCCCCGATCCAATTCAGTAGGCCCAGATAAATGGCCGCCGTCGTTGCGACCGCGACCACCGCGATCAGAGCGATGGTCAATACCTCATAAACCGACATTTTCGCCACCTTCGCACTCGGCCGTCGGAAAGCATCACGGTACGCCTGGACGCTGGGAGGATCAGGACTTTCGCGCCTGTTTGAACACTTTGACCAGGTGCTTGCCGCGGATTCCGTTGCGCTGCGGCCTTGCGGACTCTGTTGCACGACGACCGGGCATTTCTTGCAGCGTGGCTTGCTGCGGCAGCACTTTTTCTTCGGTTTCACGGCGGCCCAGCTCGCTCGGCTTCACAGTGACGGGAATCTCTCGTTTTCGTGATCGGCCTATAGCACTGGGATGATTCGGACGTGGATTTCCGGAATGTCGCCATCGTGGCACACGTCGACCATGGGAAAACGACCCTCGTCGACGCGATGCTGCGTCAGTCGGGAGCGCTGACGCATCGGGGTGATGACGCAATCGAGCGCCTGATGGACTCCGGTGATCTGGAGAAGGAAAAGGGCATCACGATCCTGGCGAAGAACACCGCCGTGCATCGCCGCAACCCCGACGGCAGCATGACGGTCATCAACGTCATCGACACCCCGGGTCACGCCGACTTCGGCGGCGAGGTGGAACGCGGGCTCTCGATGGTCGACGGCGTGCTGCTGCTGGTCGACGCGTCGGAGGGGCCGCTGCCGCAGACGCGCTTCGTGCTGCGCAAGGCGCTGTCCGCGCACCTGCCGGTGATCCTGGTGGTCAACAAGACCGACCGGCCCGACGCTCGGATCGCCGAGGTCGTCTCGGAAAGCCACGACCTGCTGCTCGACGTAGCCTCCGACCTCGACGACGAGGCTCAGAAGGCCGCCGAGGACGCGCTTGGATTGCCGACGCTGTACGCGTCGGGGCGCGCCGGCATTGCCAGCACCACCGAACCGGCCAACGGCGAGAATCCCGACGGGGAAAACCTCGATCCGCTGTTCGACGTGCTTCTGGAAAACATCCCGCCGCCGCAGGGCGACCCGGAGGCCCCGCTGCAGGCGCTGGTGACCAACCTCGACGCGTCGGCGTTCCTCGGCAGGCTCGCGCTGATCCGGATCTACAAGGGCCGAATCCGCAAGGGCCAGCAGGTGGCCTGGATGCGGGAAGTCGACGGCCACCCCGTCATCACGAACGCCAAGATCACTGAACTTCTGGTGACCGAGGGTGTGGACCGGACGTCGACGGACGAGGCGATCGCCGGGGACATCGTCGCGGTCGCGGGTCTACCCGAGATCATGATCGGCGACACGCTGGCCGATCCGGAGCACGCGCATGCGTTGCCGCGGATCACCGTCGACGAGCCCGCCATCTCCGTGACGATCGGCACCAACACGTCGCCGCTTGCGGGCAAGGTGCCCGGGCACAAGCTGACCGCCAGGATGGTGAAGTCGCGGCTGGACTCGGAGCTCGTCGGCAATGTGTCGATCAAGGTCGTCGACATCGACCGGCCAGACGCGTGGGAGGTGCAGGGCCGAGGCGAGCTGGCGCTGGCCGTGCTCGTCGAGCAGATGCGCCGCGAGGGATTCGAGCTGACGGTCGGCAAGCCGCAGGTTGTCACGCGCACGATCGACGGGAAGCTGCACGAGCCGTTCGAAGCCATGACCATCGACTGTCCCGACGAGTTCGTCGGCGCCATAACGCAATTGATGGCGGCGCGTAAGGGCCGGATGGAGGAAATGACCAACCATGCGGCGGGTTGGGTGCGAATGGATTTCATCGTGCCCAGCCGTGGCTTGATCGGCTTCCGCACCGACTTCCTGACGATCACCCGCGGAACCGGTATCGCAAATGCGGTGTTCGACGGCTACCGCCCCTGGGCCGGCGAGATCCGAGCCCGCCACACCGGATCGCTGGTTTCGGACCGCACCGGCAAGATCACGCCGTTCGCGCTGACCCAGCTGTCGGATCGCGGCCAGTTCTTCGTCGAGCCGGGCCAGGACACCTATGAGGGTCAGGTCGTCGGCATCAACCCGCGCGCCGAGGACCTCGACATCAATGCGACCCGCGAGAAGAAGCTCACCAACATGCGCTCGTCGACGGCTGACGTTTTCGAGACGCTGGCGCGGCCGCTCGAACTTGGGCTCGAATTGGCGATGGAGTTCTGCGCGGAGGACGAGTGCGTGGAGGTCACGCCGGAGATCGTGCGGGTGCGCAAGGTCGTGCTCAACGCGACTCAGCGCGGCCGCGAAAAGGCCCGGGCGAAAGCGCGCGGTTAGTCCTGTACGACGAAAAAGCCGGCCACGCGATCGCGTGGCCGGCTTTTCGTTTGGAACTGTTAGTCGGTTGTCGGCCGTCGCGGCGTGTGGCGTCAGCCTTCTTGTCTTCCTTTTTCTTGAACAGGTTGCTCAGGCCGCTGGTCGTCGGAGCGCGGTGCTTGCCGACCGTGGATTCGGTCGATGCGCCGCCACCCGGAGTGGCCTTGAGCGAGCTGACGATCCGGCTGATTGGACCCTGCCGCTCCGAGTTGTCAGCGGCAGCCAGTCTTATTCAGCTGCGTCGTCGATGCGGCTGGCACGGGATTGCCGGTGACCGGGTTGACACCGAGATTGCCCGCGACGAGGTTACGGACGGCGTCCCGGGGCGCCAGCAGCACATTCCCGCGGAGGCGCGAGATCTCGCTGCCGTTCATCTGTGCCGGATTTGTCTGCGGATCGCCTCCGATGGGCTGGGGCAGCACATCATCGGCGGCGAAGACGATCGGATCGGTGACGTAGTTCGGTGCGTCGATGTAAGCCTGCAGCGCCAGGTAAAGCGGCTTGTTGTTTCCCGTCTCGAAACTCGTCTGCAGGCCTTGCGCGACGCCCACGAGTCCGAGAGGCGCGGTGACCGCGCTCGTGACTGCACGCTGGGCAGATACTGCAAGGCCGCCTCCAATGCGAGCCGCGGCATACGTCGGGCTGACTTCGTTGCCGAGAGGTTGGGTTGCTGGCCCGACGCCGAGGCTGTCGCGAATTGCCTCGTTGATGTCATCTCGCGCCGCAATGAGCTGATCGGCGCGGAACTGGGTGATCAGGCTGGTGCCTCGCTCCTCCTGCACGTTGCCCGGGCTGCCCCGCCGACCGGTGCGGGCAGCAAGTCGTCGAGCGCATATATCGCCGGATCGGCCGCGAACAGCGGTCCGTCGACAACCTCTTTCAGGATTGCGGCCGCAATGGCGTTATTGGTCGGGCCACCCTGCGCGAGTGCGGCTGCAGCCGCGGTGACTCCAACTGGCGCGCCGACCAACGCGGTGACGGTCCGCTGTGCCGAAAGCGCAAGGTTTTCGGCAGGAGTGCCAGTCAGGGCTGCCGCCAGCTGGACGTTAGCTTCCGCACTACGCAGCACCTCTGGTGCCTGCTGGGCGACCGGCATCGCGGCCATAACGCCCGCCCCACCAGTGCCATACCTGCCGTGATGCCCTTTTGGACACGAGTTGT
>CAVWWV010000008.1:0-900422 GCA_963758825.1 uncultured Actinomycetota bacterium
GGTCGGGTTCGCCTTCCAGACCCTCCCACCAGACGTCGTTGTCGTCGGTGAGGGCGACGTTGGTGAAGACCGTGTTGCCTGCCGCGATCGTCTTCATCGCGTTCGGGTTGGACTTCCAGTTGGTGCCCGGCGCGACGCCGAAGAAGCCGAACTCCGGATTGACCGCGTAGAGCCGGCCGTCCTTGCCGAACCGCATCCACGCGATGTCGTCGCCGATGGTCTCGGCGCGCCAACCCGGGATGGTCGGCTGCAGCATCGCGAGGTTGGTCTTGCCGCACGCCGAGGGGAACGCCGCGACGACGAAGTACGCCTTGTCCTCCGGCGAGATCAGCTTGAGGATCAGCATGTGCTCGGCGAGCCAGCCCTCGTCATGCGCCATCGCCGAGGCGATGCGCAGCGAGTAGCACTTCTTGCCGAGCAGCGCGTTGCCGCCGTAGCCCGAGCCGAAGCTCCAGATCTCACGCGTCTCGGGGAAGTGGCTGATGTATTTGGTGTCGTTGCAGGGCCACGGCACGTCCTTCTGGCCCGGCTCCAGCGGGGCGCCGATGGAATGCAGCGCCTTCACGAAGAAGCCGTCGTCACCCAACTTGTCCAGTGCCGCCTTGCCCATCCGGGTCATGGTGCGCATCGACACGACGACGTATTCGGAGTCGGTGATCTCGACGCCGAGCTTCGGGTCCTCGGCGCCGAGCGGCCCCATGCAGAACGGCACCACGTACATGGTGCGACCGCGCATACAGCCGCGGTACAGGTCGGTCATGATGCCGCGCATCTCGGCGGGGTCCATCCAGTTGTTGGTGGGACCGGCGTCGATCTCGCGCTCCGAACAGATGAAGGTGCGCGACTCCACGCGCGCCACGTCGGACGGGTCCGACAGCGCCAGGTAGGAGTTCGGCTTCTTCTTCTCGTCGAGCTTCTTGAAGGTGCCTGCCGCCTCCAGCTGATCGCAGAGGCGGGCGCTCTCTTCGTCGGAGCCGTCGGCGAACACCACCCGATCGGGCTGAGTGAGCTCCGCGACCTCCTGAACCCAGGCAAGAAGTCCTGCGTGCTTCGTCGGTGCGGTGTCCAGACCGGGAATGGTCGCTGACGTCATCAAAATCTCCTGCGTAGGTTTTTCCGCCAGGACAACGCCGAAACGCGTCACTGGTGCTTAGCGCCCTCTTAACCAGGTTAACGCGGGTGACATACCCGTGGAAATTCGGATCTATGTCCGATCACTCACAGGAACGATTCAGAAAGGCCTGATTAGCGCGGTTGTCCACCCGCCAGCTCCGCGCGCACGGTGTCGAGCGCCTTCTGCAGCGGAGGCAGCCGGCGATCCCGCAGAGCCGCGGCCCTCGCCGTCGCGACGGCATGCTCGCGCAATTCGGCGTCGATTTGCGCGACCTGACCGGAGACGATCTCGGCGTCGGCCTCGTCGAGGCGGGCAACCTCGGCGGTCAGCGCGGCTTCTGCGGCAAGCACCCGGGTGGCGACCCGCTCCTCGAGCATGGACTGCAGCGCGGCGGTGACCTCGTTGATCCACCGGTCCAGCACCGCCCGGTCGCTGAGCACGCCGCGCATGCCGACCACCCACACGGTCAGCAGCAGGCCGATCACGCCGCCCGCGACCAGCCCCGCGATCGTCAGGCTGGGTGCGAGGCCGGCGAACAACCGGCTGACACCGAGCGCGACGCCGAGGCCGAAACCCGCACCGAGCACCATCATCAGTCGGGTCTCCAGCCGGCGGGACTTCAGCGGCGGCGAGGGCACCGTCGGCGGAGAAACCGGCGGCGGCGGCTCCGGTGCGGTCATCTCGAGTTCGGTCGCGACGTCGCCGAGATGTGCGGTGATACCCGCTTCCACCTCGCCGACGACTTCGCCGATCCTGGTGCCGACGTAGGTTTCGAACTCCGGCAGCCGACGTCGCGACATGGCCGACGCATCCTCCCCCAGCTCCGACCGCACGGAGGTGCAGCGGTTGCGGGCGAAGTACGCCAACTGCACCCGGGCCTGCTGGATCTGGCTGCGCAATGCGATGGTGCGCTCGGACTTGGCCACCCTGCGATCGCGCTGGACCGCGTCGCGTCGTTCCCGCAAGGCGGTCACCCGTGCGTGCCGGTCGGCGCCCGCGCCGTCCTTGTCATGTCGCGATATCGCGTTGGACAAGCGAGACTCCCACGCGCGCAGCCGGTTTCGACGCTTCACGTCGGCGCCGGCGAGGCGTGAGGCCAACAACTCGACGAGCTCGTCGACTATCGGTTCGCCCATGTCCGGCGTCGCAGCGACGCCCACCCACGGCACATTTCGGTAGCGCTCGGCGTGGGCGCCGAGGCGGGAACAATTCTCGGTGAGCACGTCGCGCCAATTGCGGTGAACGTCGATCTTCGACACCACCCCTATCACCATGTCGGTGTGTTGAGCGGCGAGATCGATCATGGCGCAATCGGATTCGGCGATCGGGGCGACGGCGGAGACCACGAAAACTACCGCCGACGGAGCCTCAGCCGGCTTGATGTCGTCGGCCTCGACGAACTCGTGATCGGGCAGTCGGTCCCGCAACGCGGCGATCACACCGGTCGCGCCCGCCAGCCACGGCCCGGTGACGAGCACGACGTCGCGGCTCTCCACGCCGGGTGAGCTCAGCCCCGGATCGACACCGGCCACCAGTGCGTCCACCGCACCAACCGGGTCGCCCACCTGATCGACGTCGGTCACCTGGCCTCCACGCGCCGCAGCAGCCTCAGCGAGCCGCGGCAGATGTCGGCACCGCAGTGCCGGTGCAGGCTGTTGACGGGTCCGCGGCCGTAGCGATGCCAGTGCAGTGCGCGGTGCAGATGCGCCTGTGGTTCGTCGTCGGTCTCGACCGGCATACCGGCGGCCTCGACCACGTCGACGGCGGCGGCCATCACGGCGATGACGGTGTCGTCGCAGGCCAGAAACTCGGCAAGGCCTGGAGTGCCGGTCGCCGCCATCGCATGCAACCGGACCAGCGCCGCGCGCAGTCGCTCGTACCGCGCCGCCGCACCCACCGCAGCCAGCCGTGCCAGCACGCGGTCGGCCCTGCTGAGCCTGCGCATCACGGCAGGCAGTGCGGCGGCCTCGGTGCCCTGCTGCAGCGCGAGGACGCCGTGGGCGATGCCGAACAGGTCGAGGGCGTCCAGAAGCCGTATGCGGACGCTCTGCGGCAGGCTGTGCCCGGCCTTGGCGAATCCGTCGGTGGACGTCAGGTCGGCGGGCTCGGCGGTCAGCGTGCGCAGGGCGGCGACGAGGTCGTCGTCGAGCGCGGCGACGGCCAGCAGGCCCACCATCGCCACAGTCGGGACGCCGGTCTGCGCCTGAATCACGGCGGCCCTGCGGTCGGCGACGGCAATCGGGCCGCCCGCCCCGAAACCGGCGAGGTCCGCCTTCGTCAGCACCACAAGCGACGAACCTCTGCTCAGCATCGCCCGGTCCTCGGGTTTGAGTGCCTCGGCGACGACCACGACGTCCACCTCGGCCGCCTTGCCCTCGTCGACGATCACCAGCCCGGCAGCGGCCAGCGCGGCCGCCACCGTCGCGCGGCCCACGCCGTCACGCCCACGAACCGCAACCTCGAGAGGTCGGCCGAGCTCGTCGCCGATCGCGGATATCCGCGAATCACCTGCTCGCCGCGCGAACCGGGTCAGCTCGTTGGTGAAAATCTGATGGCCTTCCCTGGTCACTGTCTCGCACCCCCATCGCAAATGGTGGCATCTCCGCGACCCCCGTGCGAGCGCTTGTTTTCACCGACACCCGTGCGCGGCCCTAGGCAACTGTTGGGTATCAATCTGCACCACGATGCGGGTTCGACGGTGATGATGCGGGACCATGGACGGATGCATGCGCAGCGCTGGGGTACCAGCACGCCATCGTCTGTGAGGCGGCGATGACTCAACCTGCTTCGCATCTACATCCCCGCGTCACCGCCTACCGGTCCCGGCGATCCTCGGTTTCCACCGGCCAACAGGAGACATGGGACCGGCTCTGGCCTCAGATCGGAGCGCACGCCCGATCGCCGCAGGGTCCCGCAGAGCTGCTCGACACCCAGGCATGGTTCGGCCGGTCGGCACCTGTGGTGCTCGAGATCGGCAGTGGAACCGGAACCTCGACGCTGGCGATGGCCAAGGCCGAGCCGGAAATCGATGTGGTCGCCGTGGAGGTGTACCGGCGCGGGCTGGCCCAGCTGCTCAGCGCGATCGACCGGGAATCGGTCAGCAACATCCGCCTCGTCCGCGGCGACGGCG
Organism: uncultured Actinomycetota bacterium; assembly: GCA_963758825.1. Lineage (GTDB taxonomy): Bacteria > Actinomycetota > Actinomycetes > Mycobacteriales > Mycobacteriaceae > Mycobacterium. The sequence continues at coordinate 4,245 of CAVWWV010000008.1, forward strand.
TCGACGTCCTCGAGCACATGTTCGGGCCCGAATCGCTGACCGGTGTGCGGGTGTTCTTCCCCGACCCGTGGCCCAAGGCGCGCCACCACAAGCGCCGGCTGCTGCAAACCGACACCGTCGCCCTGATCGCCGACCGGCTGCGCCCCGGCGGCATCCTGCATGCCGCCACGGACCACGCCGGGTACGCCGAGCAGATCGCCGACGTCGGCGACGCCGAACCCCGGCTGAAGCGCGTCACCGCCGCAGAGGGCCTTCCCGTCTCGGTGGCACGGCCGGTCACCAAGTACGAGGGAAAGGCGCGCGACGCGGGCAGCGCCGTGGCCGAGCTGGTCTGGGAGAAGCTGCCGCGATGAGCGCCTGCGCGAGGAGCGAGAACGGCATGAGCATCACCGAGGAAATCGTCGAGTCGCCTGCGCTGGCGCCCGGCACCACACGGGTCCTGCTGGTCTGGGACGCCCCCAATCTCGACATGGGCCTCGGCTCCATCCTCGGCGGCCGTCCGACCGCCGCTCACCGGCCCCGATTCGACGCGCTGGGCCGTTGGCTGCTCAACCGCACCGCCGAGTTGTCCGCCGGCCACGAGGGCGTCTCCGTCGAGCCGGAGGCAACCGTATTCACCAATATCGCCCCCGGCAGTGCCGACGTCGTCCGGCCGTGGGTCGAGGCCTTGCGTAACGTGGGGTTCGCGGTGTTCGCCAAACCCAAGGTCGACGACGACAGTGACGTCGACGTCGACATGCTCAACCACATCGCCCTTCGCCGCGACGAAGGGCTGGCCGGGCTGCTGGTGGCCTCGGCTGACGGACAGGCGTTCCGTCAGCCGCTCGAGGACATCGCCCGTGCGGGTACCCCTGTTCAGGTGCTTGGATTTCGCGAACATGCGAGCTGGGCGCTAGCCTCGGATACTTTGGAGTTCGTCGACCTCGAGGACATCGACGGTGTCTTCCGGGAGCCGCTACCGCGAATCGGCCTAGATTCGCTCCCCGAACAGGGGGCTTGGCTGCAGCCGTTCCGGCCGCTGTCCTCGCTGCTGACGTCTCGTGTGTGAACAATTGAACTGCGCGAGGCGCAGCAAGACTTGTGAAGTGTTAGGAGCTTAGGTGTTCGCCTGGTGGGGCCGAACGGTCTACCGCTACCGATACATCGTTATCGGTGTGATGGTCGCGCTGTGCCTTGGTGGCGGCGTCTACGGAATCAGCCTGGGCCAGCACGTCACGCAGAGCGGGTTCTACGACGAGGGCAGCCAGTCCGTGCACGCCTCCGTCGTCTCCGACAAGGCATACGGTCGCGACACCTCCGGCCACATCATCGGGATCTACACCGCCCCCGAGGGCAAGACCGTCGACGACCCGGCGTTCCAGAAGAAGATCCTGGACAACCTGGCCCAGGTCGAGAAGGACCACCCCGATCAGATCCTGCGCTCGATCGGCTACTTCAAGAGCCCTGACGTGCTCAAGAACATGGCCGACGCCGACAAGCAGCATGCGTTCATGTCGATCCAGCTCAAGGGCGACAACGACGACACGATCCTGACGAACTACAACAAGAACCTCGGCGAGGACGGCAAGACCGTCAAGGAAGCACTCAACATTCCCGGCGTCGAGGTGCAGCAGGCAGGCCTGCAGCCGCTGGCCGGCGAGCTGACCGGAACCATCGGCGAAGACCAGCAGCGCGGCGAACTGCTCGGTGTGCCGTTGGTCATGGTCGTGCTGTTCTTCGTGTTCGGCGGCGTGATCGCCGCCAGCCTGCCGATGATCGTCGGCGGCCTGACCATCGCCGGGTCGCTTGGCATCATTCGCCTGCTGGCCGAGTTCATCCCCGTGCACTTCTTCGCCCAACCGGTGGTGACGCTCGTCGGGCTCGGCATCGCGATCGACTTCGGCCTCTACATCGTGAGCCGGTTCCGCGAGGAGATCGCCGAGGGCTACGACACCGAGGCCGCTCTGCGCCGGACGATGATGACGTCGGGACGGACGGTGACGTTCTCCGCGGTGATCATCGTCGCGTCGGCGGTCCCACTTCTGTTGTTCCCGCAGACCTTCCTGAAGTCCATCACGTACGCGATCATCGCCACCGTCGTGTTGTCCGCGCTCCTGTCGGTCACCGTGCTGGCGGGGGCGCTGGCCATCGTCGGACCCAACATCGACGCGCTCGGTGTGCGGACGCTGCTTCGGATACCGTTCCTGCGCAATTGGACGTTCTCCCGGCGGATCATCGATTGGTTCGCCGAGAAGACCCAGAAGACCAAGACCCGTGAAGAGGTCGAGAAGGGCTTCTGGGGCAAGCTGGTCAACCGGGTGATGAAGCGGCCCATCGCGTTTGCCGCACCGATCATCATCGTGATGATCCTGCTGATCATCCCGCTGGGCCAGCTGGCCCTTGGCGGCATCAGCGAAAAGTACCTGCCGCCGGACAACGGCGTGCGCCAGGCGCAGGAAGAGTTCGACAAGACCTTCCCCGGTTTCCGTACCGAGCCGCTGACGCTGGTGATGGAGAACAACAACGGAAAACCCGTCACCGATGCGCAGATCGCCGAGGTGCGCAACAAGGCGATGCAGATCCCCGGCTTCATCGACGCCAACAACGACCCGTCGAAGATGTGGCAGGAGCGCTCCTACCTCGACGGCGCGTCCAAGGATCCGTCGGTGCGGGTGATCCAGAACGGCCTGGAGAACCGCAACGACGCCGCGAAGAAGATCGAAGAACTGCGCGCCATACCGGCGCCCCACGACATCACCCTGTCCGTCGGCGGTACGCCCGCACTGGAGCAGGACAGTATCCACAGCCTGTTCGCCAAGCTGCCGCTGATGGTGACGCTGCTCATCGTCACCACCACGATCCTGATGTTCCTGGCCTTCGGATCGGTGGTGCTGCCGATCAAGGCGGCGGTCATGAGCGCTCTCACGCTCGGGTCCACGATGGGCGTGCTGACGTGGATGTTCGTCGACGGGCACGGCTCCGGGCTGATGAACTACACCCCGCAGCCGCTGATGGCGCCGATGATCGGCATGATCATCGCGATCATCTGGGGTCTGTCGACCGACTACGAGGTCTTCCTGGTGTCCCGCATGGTCGAGGCCCGCGAACGCGGCCTGTCCACCGCCGAGGCCATCCGTGTCGGTACCGCCACCACCGGCCGGCTGATCACCGGCGCCGCGCTGATCCTGGCCGTCGTCGCGGGCGCGTTCGCATTCTCCGACCTGGTCATGATGAAGTACCTCGCGTTCGGCCTCCTGATCGCTTTGTTGTTGGACGCCACCGTGATTCGCATGTTCCTGGTACCCGCGATCATGAAGCTGCTCGGCGACGACTGCTGGTGGGCGCCCAAGTGGATGAAGCGCCTTCAGGAGCGCCTCGGCCTCGGCGAAACCGAGCTGCCCGACGAACGCAAGCGGCCCGCCGTCCGCGATCAGGAGGACGCACTGGTGGCCGCGGGCGCACCGCTGCCGCCGCGGCCACAGCCGCCGCACGACCCGTCCCATCCCGCCGTCGAGGGCTCGTCACGGCCCGGCGCCGCGACGACGCGGATCCAAACCGCGCCCGCCCGCGCGACCGGACCGTCTGTGGCGGGCACCACCCGCATGCGGACACAGCGTCCGGCCCCGGCAGGCGAGCCGCAGACGACCCGGATCCCGACCGCCAGCCGCAAGCCTCGAAACGCCGGTAACAACGCGAACGCGGCGCCGCAGCGCACCAAGCGCGCGGCACCGCCGCCGCCGGTGCGCGAGGACCGCGAGATCGAGTCCTGGCTGGGCGAGTTGCGTGGCAACGGTCCCGCCGCGACGCCGCCGGCCGCGGCGACGCCACCGGCCGCGCCGAGGCACCGGCCGCAGAAGGACGCAGACCCGACAACGGCGATCCCGGTGCCGAAACCGCGCACCGACGGACCGGCCCACCAGGCCGCCGAGCCGACGACCGCGATTCCCGCGCAGCGGGAGCCGGATCCGGAAGCGACCGAGAAGCTGACCGCACAGCAGGCCGAAGAAGAGGGCAGGCGTCGCGGCGGCGTCGGTGGCGTCAGCGCCGCTGACCTGTTGCGAAGGGAAGGTCGCGGGCGCTAGTCGCTCTTCGACGGCGATTCCGATGGTCGTCGGCGTCGGCCTCGATGACCTTGCCGCCCTCGGCTTCCTGAGCCTGCATCTCGGCTTCGGGTTCGCTCGCGGCCAGGACCCGAATGGCGCTGTTCAGGAACGCCACCGTCGGCACCGCGAGCAGCGCTCCGACGATGCCCGCCAGCACCGCGCCCGCGGCGATGGCCAGCACGACGGCCAGCGGGTGGATCGACACCGCGCGGCCCATCACCAGCGGCTGCAGCACATGGCCCTCCAGCTGCTGGATAGCGATGATGAGGCCGAGGGTGATCAGCGCGTAGACGAAGCCCTTGGCGAGCAGTGCGACGACGACGGCGAGGAAGCCGGCGACGACCGCACCGACCAGCGGGATGAACGCGCCGAGAAAGACCAGCGACGCCAACGGCAGCGCCAGCGGGATACCCATGATCGCGAGGCCGGTGCCGATGCCGACGGCATCGACCAGTGCGACGAGGAACGTCGCTCGCACATAGCCGATGAGCGACTGGAATCCGGCCCGGCCCGCGTCGCGCACCCGCTCCTGGACGTTCTCCGGGAAGATCCTCGTGACGAACTGCCAGATGTTGCGTCCGCCGTGCAGGAAGAAGATCAGGGTGAACAGCACAAGCAGTGCGCCCGTGATGATTTCGGTCACGGTGGCCGCGGTCGACAGCGCCCCACTGGTCAGCTTGGCCTGGTTGTTGCGCAGCGCTTCGATGGCCGAGTTGCCCGCGTTGGTGATCTGGTCCTTGCTCAAATGCGCGGGCCCCTCGATCAGCCACGCGCGGGTGCTCTCGATGGACTGGGTGACCTGTTCGACCAGCCCGGGCAGCCCCGTGACGAACTGGCTGACGACGAACGACAACAGGCCGCCGACGATCGCGATTCCGCTGAGCAGCACCAGCGCTACCGCGCCACCGCGGGGTGCGCCTCGGCGATCCAGAAAGTCGACCGCCGGGATCATCAGCGCGGTCACCATCAGCGCCAGTGCGACCGGCACCACGATGACCTGGAGCCGCGCGATCACCCAGATCAGCGCGATCGCCGAACCCGAGAATCACCAGCAGGCGCCACGACCAGGCCGCGCCCTTGTGGATCAGAGGCGGGACCGCGTCGTCGTACCCAGATCCGATCAGAGGCCATGCCGGTAGCGTAACGGCCGGTCAGAGGCCGCCACCGCTACCCTTTATGCGTGTCCCACGACGCGGCGGCAAACGGCGCCCGCAGCCAGGACGGAACCAGCCGCGGCAAATACTGGTGGTTGCGCTGGGTGATCATCGGCATCGCCGTGGTGGTGCTGACGGTCGAGGTCACCCTGGTGTGGGACCAGCTGGCGAAGGCCTTTCACAGCCTCTATGCGGCCAAGTGGCTGTGGGTGCTGGCCGCGGTCGCCGCGGCGATGGCATCGATGCACAGCTTCGCTCAGATCCAGCGCACGCTGTTGAAGTCGGCGGGCGTCGAGGTGCACCAGTGGCGGTCGGAGGCCGCCTTCTATGCGGGCAACGCGCTGTCCACCACCATGCCCGGCGGCCCGGTGCTTTCGGCCACCTTCATGTACCGCCAGCAGCGGATGTGGGGCGCCTCGCCGGTGGTGGCGTCCTGGCAGCTGGTGATGTCGGGTGTGCTGCAGGTGGTCGGTCTCGCCCTGCTCGGTCTGGGTGGCGCATTCCTGCTCGGTGCGTCCAAAAGCCCGCTTCTCCCTTATCTTTACGCTCGGCGGATTCCTCGCCCTGCTGCTGCTCGCGCAGGCGGTCGCATCGCGGGCCGATCTGATCGACGGCATCGGGGTGAGAGTGCTCTCGTGGTTCAACTCGCTACGCGGCAAACCATCCGACACCGGGGTGGCAGACATGGCGGGAACACCTTGCGCAACTGGAGTCGGTCAGCCTGAGCCGCCGCGACCTGACGATCGCGTTCAGCTGGTCGCTGTTCAACTGGATCGCCGACGTCGCGTGTCTGGCCTTCGCCGCCTACGCCGCGGGTGGCAAGCCGTCGCTGGCGGGTCTGACCGTGGCCTACGCGGCGGCACGGGCGGTGGGGTCGATTCCGCTGATGCCCGGCGGGCTGCTTGTCGTCGAGGCGATACTCGTGCCCGGCCTGGTTTCGAGCGGAATGACACTGGCGGCCGCGATCTCTGCGATGCTGATCTACCGACTGGTCAGCTGGATATTCATCGCCGTGATCGGCTGGGTGGTGTTCTTCTTCATGTTCCGCACCGAAAAGGACGTCGATCCCGACGCGGCGATCGACCGAGCGGAGTCCTCGGAATCTGCGTCCGAATCCGAGCCGAGGCGCCAATCCGATCCGTAGGAGACTTGTGAGACGCCGAACTGTTCCTCTCTGCGCGGCGTTCGCCGTTCTCGCAGTGGTCGCACCGGCCTGCTCGACGTCGGAGGCGCCGCCCTCGGGCAGCACCCCGTCGTCCGGAGCGGCGACCACCTCAACCGCGGCACAGGCACCAACCCCGTCGACCGGCCCGGCGGTGGCCACCCCGGTGACTGCCGACGTCGTCGCGGCTCCCGTCCCGGTGCCCGGCACCGACGGCAAGGTGCACCTGGCCTACGAGCTGAAGCTCACCAACGTGCTCGACCAGGAGGTGACGGTGACATCGGTCGGCGTCCGCGAGGGCGACCAGACGTATCTGGACCTGTCCGGTGACGGGCTCTCCTACTGGATGCGAATCATCGGAAACCCCGCTCCCGCAACGAAACTGGGCCCCGCGCAAACCGCGATCGTGTGGCTCGACGTCGCACTGGCCAAGGATGTCCGCGTTCCGACCACGTTGGTGCACACGGTCGGCATCTCGGTACCCAAGCCGATGCCGCCGCTGTTTCCCGCCACCATGACCGAAGTCGTCGCGCCGGTCACCGTGCAGACCCGCAAGCCGGTGGTGATCTCGCCACCGCTGTCGGGGCCGGGGTGGCTGGACGGCAACGGCTGTTGCGACATGGGGGCACACCGGATGGCGCTCAACCCGATCGACGGCGGACTGTGGGCCGCCGAACGGTTCGCGATCGACTACGTGCAGCTGGGTGCCGACGGCAAGCTGTTCGCCGGCGACCAGAGCAAGGTGGAGAGCTATCCGTACTTCGGTGCCGATATCCACGCGGTGGCTGACGGTCCGGTGGTGGCGGCCGTCGACGGGATGCCCGAGCAGGTACCCGGCAAGTCCCCGACCGGCCTTGCGCTGGGCGAGTATGCGGGAAACCACATCGTGCAGGACCTCGGTGACGGCAACTACGCGCTGTACGCCCACATCAAGACCGGCGCGGTCAAGGTGAAGCCGGGCGATCAACTGACGGCCGGACAGGTGATCGGTTCGGTGGGCAACACCGGCAACTCCGATGCGCCGCACCTGCACTTCCATGTGATGAGCACGCCGGACCCGCTGCGCTCCGACGGTCTGCCCTTCGTCTTGCGCTCGTTTGCGCTCGACTCTCGGCTCACCAACGCTGACGCGCTCGGCCCGGTGCTGGACGGAGCGCCCGCACCGTTGCAGCCCGGCGTCGCCAAGCGAGAGGAAAACAACGTCATCCCAATGGATCTCGACGTCATGACCTATGAAACGAAGTAGCGCGCCGGCGGCGTTGGCCGACGTCATCGGCGTGCTGGTGTTCGCCACGATCGGACGGCGCAGCCACGCGGAGGGACTGACCGTCGCGGGTGTGGCGGAAACCGCGTGGCCGTTCCTGGTCGGCACCGCGGTCGGCTGGCTGCTGGTCCGCGGCTGGCGCCGTCCTTTCGCGGTCGCTCCGACCGGCCTGGTGGTGTGGGTGAGCACGGTGGTGATCGGAATGCTCACGCGCAGAGTCACTTCCGCGGGCGTCGCGGTCAGCTTCGTCGTGGTGGCGTTCGCCGCGACCGCGGTGTTGCTGCTCGGCTGGCGGGTGGCCGTTGCGGCCTTCGCGCGCCGATCCGGTCAGCCCTGATCGTCGCCGTCCCACATCGGCTCGTCGGACGCCGACACCGTCAAGGTGGCACGCAGTCCGCCGAGCGGGCTGTCGGACAGCACGATGGTGCCGCCGTGCAGTGCGGCCTGTTGGGCGACCAGCGCCAGCCCCAGCCCCGAACCCCCTTGCGTAGCGGTGCTTCCGCGCGCGAAGCGACCGAGCACGTTGTTGTGCTCGTCTGCGGGCAGCCCGCGTCCGTTGTCGTCGACGGTGATGGTTATCGAATCATCGATCCGGCGACCCGACAGCATGATCCTGGTCGCCGGTCCGTGCGCGACGGCGTTGCGCACCATGTTGTCGACGGCCAGCCGAAGGCCGCCCGGCCAGCCCCAGATGGTGCCGAGGTTGTCGTCGGCAGCCACGACGACCTCTACCGACCCGCCCGGCGCGCATGTTCTCTCTGGCCACCCGGTCGAGCAGGTCGGTCACGTCGATGACTTCGCGGTCCTCGACCTGCGCGAGCTCTCCTGAGGCGAGTTGACCCAGCGCGGTGATGATCGCCTCGACGCGTCGCTGCGCCCGGGACAGGTCGTTGACCACCTCGGCCCGCTCCTCGGCGGGCAGGTCGTGAATGCGCAACGTGTCCAAGTCGGCCCGCATCGCGGTCAACGGGGTGCGCAACTCGTGTGCGGCGTTCGCCGCGAAATCCTGCGCGGCCTGCAGCGAGTTCTGGGTGGCCTGCTGTGCGGCGGCGATCCGGCTGAGCATGCCCGTCATCGCCTCGGACAGTTCCTCGGCCTCTCGGACGCCGCGAACTTCGGGCATCTCCTCGGTCCCTTTGCCGAGACGCCTGGTGTGTTCGGTCAGCCTGCGCAGCGGTCGGATCGCGGGTCCGGACAACAGCCAGCCCACGCCCTGCGGCGATCAACACCGTGACCAGACCGACCGCAACGTAGAACGGGATCCGCGCCCTGCTCAACAGGATGCTGTCGGCGCGAATGCCGATCGATATCAGCACGCCGCCCTGCTGGTCCACCGGAATGGTGCGGACCCGGTAGTCGACGCCGTTCACCACGACGTCCGAGGTGCCCGGCTGCAGCGCCGGCAGCTGCAGGCCGCGCTGGAACACCACCTGGCCGGTCGATTCCATCCGGCCGGTCGTCAGTACGCCCTGTCGCGGGTCCGACAACTGGTCTGGATACATGCTGGCCTCGACGATGGAGTCCAACCGCCGATCCAGTTGTGCCGCATCGTTATTCGCGAGAACCACCGACGTCAGGATGGTGAACACCGCCACGACAGCGGCGGCCGCGGTCGCTGCGGCCAGTGCGACCCTGGTGCGCAGCGATGGGGAACGAACCAGCGGTAGGCGGCGCACCCGCTACGCTTCGTCTCGCAGCACGTAGCCGATCCCGCGCACCGTGTGAATCACCCTGGGCAGCCCGTCGCGTTCGAGCTTGCGACGCAAGTAGCTGATGAACACGTCGGCCACATTGGTGTCGACGTCGAAGTCGTAACCCCACACCAACTCGAGCAACCGCTGGCGGCTGAGCACCACACCGGCGTTCTCGGCCAGCACCGCCAGCAGGTCGAATTCCCGCTTGGTCAGATCGACCCGCTCGCCGTCGACGAACACCAGCCTGCGCGCGGTGTCGATGGTCAGCGGTCCGACCGTCATGGTGTCCGACGACTGATCGGAAAGGCTCGTCCGGCGCAGCAGGGCATGCAGCCGCGCCACCAGCTCACCCAGATCGAAGGGTTTGGTGAGATAGTCGTCGGCGCCGGCCTCCAGACCGGCGATCCGGTCGTTGACGGTGTCGCGCGCGGACAACACGCAGATGGGGATGTCGTTTCCGAGCGCGCGCAGCGCGGTCACCACCGCGACGCCGTCGAGTTCGGGCATCTGGACGTCCAGGACCAGGGCGTCGTGTTTCTCGTTGGACAGGAGCCGCAGGGCCTCTTTCCCGGTCGCCGCGACTCGAACGTCAAAACCTGAATGCCGCAGCCCGCGGGCCACGGAGGTTCTGACGTCTGGATCGTCGTCGACCATGAGCACCATTCGACCGGTGCCCTCCTGCGCGGGCGGCTCTCCCCCGACCCGCACCCGGGTTATGGGGTATCAGCGATGCCGTCGCCGTTGCTGTCGCCGCAGCGATTCTTGATATCCACCAACGGTTGACGGATGCCGGTCAGCTCGCCCTTGATGATCGGGTTCGCGTTCATGTACTTGTCCACCTCGGTGCGCACCTCGTCGCGGGTCTTGCCCTCGAGGCTGGTGAAGAAGTAGTTGACGTCCTGATGGCTGAACAGATAGTCCGACGTCGCCTGGGAGACGCCTGCGGCCGTAAATGCCAGGTCGGCGGCGGTGCAATTGGGCGGCTCCACGGCCATCGCCGACGGAAGAGCGCCGAACAGCATCGCACCGGCGAGCGCACCGGTTCCGACCGCGCCAGCAACCGCACGCCGCGCAGTACGGGCAGAGAGCAACATCTAGAGGCTCCTTCATCGAATGAGTTGTGGCGGTAACCATCGCGGTTACACACACCGAAAGCTAATCAGAATCGCTGGCGACTTTCCTGCCTTGCGGCGAAACCGGTACTCAAAAGTTCGAAAACCCCAGCTCAGGATGGCGGCCGCGGGAACGCGGTAACTCCGCCAGCTACCGCGTGCCGGCAGTCGCCGGCCCCGGCAGCGGGCCGGTGCCGCCGACCACGGCCGAGGCCGGGGCGGGCTGCGCAGGCGAAGAGGCGCCCGGCAAACCGACGGACTGTGCGCCGGGCAGCGATCCTGGCAAACCTGCGGGTAGTCCGCCGCGCTGTTGAGCGCCCTGCAGCAGACCCAGAATCTGCGGCACGGTGACCGGCAACCTGCATGCACCCGAAAGATCCGTCAGCGGCTGCTGGAGTGTCTGCATGTCCTTGGCGACCTGGGGGTTGGCGTCGAAGTAGGTCTTGAGCGCGACCAGTGACTGCGGTCCGCCCTGCTGTTGGGAGATCGTCGTGAGGGCCTGGTTCGTCTGGGGATGCGCGTCCAGATAGGTACCCGTCGAGTTGGCCACGGTGCCGACAGTCTTCGCCACGGAACTGGCCGCACATGGATCCGGCGCGGCGGTCGACCCCGCCGGAACGGCAAGGGCGGCGGTCCCTCCGGCGGCACAGGCCGCGAATACCGCGAACAGACGACGACGGGCAGACTCAGGCAGCGGGGTCATCGATAAACTCCTTGCGACGGCAAGGTGACATAATGCCATTGCGGCCGCCGCCGGAGCCAATCCAGCAACCGAATCTGCAGGTAAACGCCAGCCAATAGAGGGCCGACAGCAAGCCCGGCTATTCACAGAGGTCGGTGAGAGCAGCTTAAGGCGTTAATTAGGCCGCGTCGGGCCAGCGCAGGCTGCGATATCCTCGCGCTAAGTGACCCGGGCCGGGGAGAAAGCGGGAAAACCATCCAGCAGTTCATGATGCGCTTGAGCAGTGGCCTGCGCAGATTCCGCTGGGCGGTGTTCGTGGTGTGGCTGCTTCTCCTCGCGCCAGCGGTATATCTGGGGATGAGCCAGTCCGGCCACCTCACCGGCGGCGGTTTCGAGGTCGCCGGCTCGCAGTCGCTCTACGTGCAACAGGAGCTCGAGGAGCAGTTCCCCGACCAGGGGGCGTCACCGCTGGCCCTTGTCGCAGCGCCGCGGGCCGATGCGTCCTTCGCGGACATGGACGCCGCCGTGGCGCATCTCGAGCGGCTCGCAGGCGAGGTGCCCAGCGTCAAGGTGGTGCCCAACCCCCAGCAGCCGCCACCCCAGCCCGACCGGCCCTACGTCGTGACGTTGCAGCTGGACTTCAACAACACCGGCGCGGTGGACGTCGCCAAGCAGCTGCGCCAGAAGGTCGGGATCAACGGCGACCAGCCGGGCGAGGTGCAGGACGGCAAGGTCAAGCTCTACGTCATCGGCCAGGGCGCGCTCGGCGCCGCCGCGACAGCCGCCACCAAACACGACATCGCCCAAGCCGAGCAGTGGAACCTTCCGATCGTCCTGATCGTCCTGCTCGCGGTGTTCGGTTCGCTGGCCGCTGCCGCGATGCCGCTGGTTCTGGGCATCTGCACGGTCGCGGTCACGATGGGTTTGGTCTATCTGCTGTCGATGTACACCACGATGTCGGTGTTCGTGACGTCGACGGTGTCGATGTTCGGCATCGCGCTGGCGATCGACTATTCACTGTTCATTCTCATGCGGTTCCGCGAGGAGCTGCGGGCAGGCCGCGAGCCGGAGCAGGCCGCCGACGCCGCGATGGCCACCTCGGGCCTTGCCGTCGTGTTGTCCGGTCTGACCGTCATCGCATCGGTGACGGGCATCTACCTGATCAATACGCCGGTGCTGCAGTCGATGGCGACGGGCGCAATCCTCGCGGTGGCCGTCGCGGTGCTGACCTCGACGACTCTGACACCCGCGGTGCTGGCCACGTTCGGGCGGGCGGCCGCCAAGCGGTCGTGGCTGCTGCACTGGTCGCGACGGCCCGAGACGACCCAGTCGCGGTTCTGGACCAGATGGACCGGCTGGGTGATGCGCCGGCCGTGGCTGTCGGCGCTCGGCGCGACGGTGCTCCTGCTTGCGCTGGCCGCACCGGCGTTCTCGATGGTGCTCGGCAACAGCATGCAGCGGCAGTTCGAACCGACGCACGAGATCCGCGGCGGAGTGAACGCTGCGGCCGATGCCCTCGGGCCCGGCGCGCTCGGCCCGGTCCGCGTTCTGGTGACGTTCCCCGACGGCAACTCCGCGTCCGCGCCTGCGAAGGAACCGCTGCTGCAAGAGGTGCAACAGCGAATGTCGCAGGCGCCCAATGTCGTCACCGTGCAGCCCGCGGTGTTCGGCAACGACTATCGCAGCGCGCTCGTCTCGGCCGTGCTGTCGGTGGACCCCGAGGACCTGGCTTCGCGGCAGTCGGTCGACTGGATGCGGGCCGAGCTGCCGCCTGTCGTCGGCGACAAGGCGACGATCGACGTCGGTGGCCCCACCGCGTTGATCAAGGACTTCGACGACCGGGTGAGCAAAACCCAGCCCGCGGTGTTCGGGTTCGTCGCCCTCATCGCGTTCGTGATGCTGCTGGTCTCCATCCGGTCGGTGTTCCTGGCGTTCAAGGGCGTGCTGATGACCGTGCTGTCGGTGGCGGCCGCCTACGGCAGCCTCGTGGTCGTCTTCCAATGGGGCTGGCTCGAGGAATTGGGCTTCCGGCCGATCTCGTCGCTCGACAGCACGATCCCGCCGCTGGTGCTGGCGATGACGTTCGGGTTGTCGATGGACTACGAGATCTTCCTTCTGACCCGTATCCGCGAGCGGTTCCTGCAGACCGGCAACACCCGTGACGCCGTCGCCTACGGCGTGAGCACCAGCGCGCGCACCATCACCAGCGCCGCGCTGATCATGATCGCGGTGTTCATCGGCTTCGCGTTCGCGGGCATGCCGCTGGTCGCCCAGCTAGGCGTCGCATGCGCGGTGGCCATCGCCGTCGACGCCACCGTGGTGCGGCTGATCCTCGTGCCCGCGCTGATGGCCATGTTCGACCAGTGGAACTGGTGGCTGCCAGGCTGGCTGGCCCGCATCCTGCCGTCGGTCGACTTCGAGAAGCCGTTGCCGAAGGCCGACATCGGCGATCTGGTCATCATCCCGGACGACATCTCGACGCTGGCGGCGTCGGGCATCGACATCCGCACGGTGGTCAAGTCGGCGGCCAAGCTCAAGAACATGGCTCCGCACACGATCTCCGTCGCCGATCCGCTGGCCTTCAGCGGCTGCCTGCCGTCCAACGGTTCGGCGTGCGTCAACGCCCTCACCGGCCACACCAACGGCCATACGCACACCAACGGCGCGGGCAACGGCAAGACGGTCAAGCTGAAGCGTGGTCCGCGGCCGATGCATCCCGTCACGATGTGGCGCGGCCGGCTGTCGGTGGCGCTGGACGCGCTGGAGACCGAGGCGGAGTCCGACCGGCCGCCCGTGGAACGCAACAGCCCGATGGAGACCACGAACGTCCAGCTGCCGACCGGCGACCGGCTGTCGATACCGACGGGGGCTGAGACGCTACGGCTGAAGAGCTACCTCATCATGTGCAGGAACAGCACCAAGGACTTCGCTGAGTTTGCCGATTTGGTCGACTCGATGGAGACTCAAACCGCTGCTGTGGTGCTGGCCGGAATGGATCGGTACTACTGTGGTGAGCCATCCAGAAAACAATGGGTGGCCACGCAGCTGGTGCGCCGATTGGCCGATCCGCATCCGTCGGATGAGTTCGACATCCCGATGTCGGGCCCCGAGGCGGAAGCGGACTGGGCCAAGGTCAGGGAGCGGTGCCTTTCGGTGGCGGTCGCGATGCTGGAGGAGGCGAGGTGACGGTGACTGTGGACGTTGGCCGCGATGCTGCCACCGCACGCATACCGACCGGCGCTCCGAAGCGGGCGCGCCGCCCGGCCAACGACGAGGGGCCCGTCGAGTTCTGGCCGACGGCCGCGATCCGCGAGGCACTGGAAACCGACGATTTGACGGTATGGCAGCGCATCGTCGTCGCCATCAAGCGCGATCCGTACGGCAGGACGGCGCGCCAAGTCGAGGAGGTGTTGGAATCGACACGGCCATACGGGGTTTCAAAGGCACTGTCAGAAGTGTTGACCCGGACCAGGGATAACTTGGAAGCTAACGAACGCGCTGAGGTCGCCCGCCAGATTCGGCTGCTGCTCAGCAGATCCGGGCTCAAACCGCAGGAGTTCGCGTCACGGATCGGTGTACCCGGTGAGGAACTCGCCGGCTACATCGAGGGCAAGACCAGCCCGCCCGCCTCGCTGATGGTCCGGATGAGCCGGCTTTCGGATCGCTTCGCGAAGATGAAGGCCCCGCGCACGGGCGGCCCTCGCTGAGCACCGACATCGATCGCATCCTGCGCGAAACGCGCACTGTCGCGATCGTCGGCGCATCCGCCAATCGGGCCCGCGCCGTCTACTCCGTCTGGCGCTACCTGGAGTCGGCCAGCGACTACCAGCTGCTACCTCGTCAATCCCACCGTCGGCGACATCGACGGCACGCCGACCTATCCGGACCTGGCGGCGCTACCTGTGGTGCCCGACCTCGTCGACGTCTTCCGCCGCCACGAGCATCTGCCCGCGGTCCTCGACGACGCGATCGCGGTCGGTGCGAAGACTCTGTGGCTGCAGTCGGGCCTGACCGATGAGCAGGTGGCGCGCGACGGCGAAGCCGCAGGGTTGCAGGTCGTGATGGACCGGTGCCTGAAGGTCGAGCACGCGCGCCTGCTCAGCGCGAGTTGATCGGTGTCACGTCGTCGACGAGCCAGCGGTCGCTGTCCTTCGACAGCGTGATGCGCAGCGCAAGCACCGCGGTATCGGGCGGTTGACCCGGCACGTTCTGCGTGCCACGCATGACCACGGCGACGCTCGCGTTCTGCGGGCCGATGGCCTCGACCCCCGCTGAGATCGTGGCGGCCGATGCAGAGACATTCTTCTTCGTCAATTGCTTTGCCACAGCTGCGAATTCGGTCTTGTACTTGTCCGCTCGGTCCGGTGACATCAGCTGCTGTCGCGCGATCGATGGCCGCCGTCGGGCTCGACGGCGTGAACGTCGCGCTCGCTTCGGCGACACTGCTGGCGATGCCGACCACTTCCGCACTGTCCTTGTGCAGGGCGCGGTCGGGCACCGTCCACTTCGTGTAGCCGACGACCACCGACGGCGACCAACGCGACCGTCGCCAAGCCGACGATCGCCAGCCGCAGTCCCGGGCCCGTCGTCGTCGGTGCCGACCGTGACCCCGTCGCGCCGCGCCAGCACGGCGTTGACGATGACGCCCTCGACGATCAGCAGGCACAGCACCGACGCCAGCGACACCCACCACAGCGGCCATGCCAGCGCGACGCCGATGTAGATCAGGGCGGCGATCGCCGCGAGCGGTGCGGCGACGTCGAAGGCCAGCACCCGAAGCCGGTTTCTCACTGGATCTGCTCCAGCCGGGAGATCAGCAGCTTGCCGTCGACATCGGAGACGTCGAGCCGGAGGTTCCAGCGCAGGGTCTGCGGCTTGCCGCCGATGTTGTCGCTGATCGACGTCGCCACCACGAACACCGTGTCGGTGCGCTTGACCATTTCGGCGAGCGCAGGTTGCGGGGTCGGCGCGGGCGCAGGTTTGCCGTCGGGCAGCGTCTGCGGGCGATGGTAGATCGACTCGATCGCCACCGAGTCGATCTGGCCCTTCGTCCGCGACTGCAGCGTCTGGACCACCTTCTTGTACGGCTCGACCACCGACTCGAACTCATTGCTCAGCTCGCCGACCGTGCCGTCGTGCAGCTTCTGCAGGCTGGAGTCGATGTCGCCTGAGTTCATGTTGATCAACACGGTCGTCCAGTCGGCCGCGGCCAGGAGCACCTCGCTCTGGTGCCGGCGCTCGTCGGCGTCCGACGTGTGACCGGACCAGATGATCAGCGCGAGGACGATTGCTGCCACCGAGAGCAGGCCGAGCGCTGCGGATGCGATGCCGTACCCGGTGAAGACGGAACCGTCGTCCTCGGCGAGGTCATCGTCCGTGCGCTCGTCGTCGGTGCGCTCGTCGTCGGGCATGGGCGTGAGGGTACCTAAGCGCCCGGCACGCCCTGGTATCGCCGGCGTCGCCTCCTTGAGCACAATGCGCAAAAGCCGAACATCGCGCGTTGTGCGGTTAGTGCGCACAAGCGAGCCATATCGACTGCGGACACATAGCTTGTGATTGCCGGAACACACCGGTGAACAGCGAAATCACAACGCATACAGGAGAATTACATGATGGCCCACCACACACCACCCAACACGACTGCTCGGATCAGGGCTGTCTGGCCGCGATGCTCGGCGTCGAGCTGGCGATCACCGACGACGCGGAGACGGATTGAGTGTGTCGTGGCGCACTCGCGCACTTCTGGCAACCTGGTGGGGTGACGGTAGAAGCAACCCGCGGCGGAGCGGGAGCGACAATCAAATCGGGTATCGACCTGAGCCACGTCGACACCGAAGGCCCGCCCGCAGGATGACCTGTTCGGCCACGTGAACGGCCGTTGGCTGGCCGATTACGACGATCCCGGCCGACCGGGCCACCGACGGCGCCTTCCGGTCGCTCTACGACCGCGCGGAGGAGCAGATTCGCGAGCTCATCGACGAAGCCGCTGCGGCGGCGACAGGCGGCCGCTGCGGCACCGACCAGCAGCGCATCGGGGATCTGTACGCGAGCTTCATGGACGAGGCCACCGTCGAGCGGATCGGAGTTGCGCCTCTGCTCGACGAGCTGGCGGCGATCGACGCCGCCTCCGACGCCGACGCGCTGGCTTCGGTGATCGGCGCGCTGCAACACACCGGTGTCGGCGGCGGCACCGGCGCATACATCGACACGGACTCCAAGGACTCCACCCGCTACCTGCTGCACCTGAGCCAGTCCGGGCTCGGGCTGCCCGACGAGTCCTATTACCGCGACGAGCAGCACGCCGAGATACTGGCCGCCTACCCACGCCACATCGCCGCGATGTTCGCACTCGTCTTCGGCGAGGAACCCCAACCCGGCGAGTGGGAGGCCACCGCCGAGCGCATCGTCGCGCTGGAGTCCAAGCTCGCCGCCGCGCACTGGGACGTCGTCAAGCGGCGCGACGCCGACCTCACCTACAACCTGCGCACATTCACCGATCTGGTCTCCGAGGCTCCCGGCTTCGACTGGGCCGGCTGGATCGGCGCGATGGGCGCGAGCCCCGAGACCGCCGCCGAACTCGTCGTGCGCCAACCCGACTACCTGACGGCGTTCGCGGCGCTGTGGGCCAGTGCCGACCTCGAGGACTGGAAGCGTTGGGCCCGTTGGCGGTTGATCCATGCGCGGGCTTTCCTGCTCACCGACGACCTGATCGCCGAGGACTTCGACTTCTACGGCCGCACGCTGAGCGGCACCGAGTCGATCCGGGAACGGTGGAAGCGCGGCCGTATCGGTGGTGGAGAGCCTGATGGGCGACGCCCTCGGAAAGCTCTACGTCGAGCGGCATTTCCCGCCTGACGCCAAGGCCAGGATGGACGAGCTCGTCGCGAATCTGCGGGAGGCCTACCGGGTCAGCATCAACCGGCTGGACTGGATGACGCCCGACACCCGCCTGCGAGCGCTGGCCAAGCTGGACAAGTTCACGCCGAAGATCGGCTATCCGGCGAAGTGGCGCGACTACTCGGCCCTGGTCATCGAGCGCGACGATCTGTACGGCAACTACCGTCGCGGCTACGCGGTGAGCTCCGAGCGTGAGCTGGCCAAGCTCGGCGGCCCCGTGGACCGCGACGAATGGTTCATGACACCGCAGACGGTGAACGCCTACTACAACCCCGGGATGAACGAAATCGTCTTCCCCGCAGCGATTCTGCAGCCGCCGTTCTTCGACGCCGATGCCGACGACGCCGCCAACTACGGCGGCATCGGTGCGGTGATCGGACACGAGATCGGTCACGGGTTCGACGATCAGGGCGCGAAGTACGACGGTGACGGCAACCTGGTGGACTGGTGGACCGACGACGACCGCACCGAGTTCGGTGCGCGCACCAAGGCGCTGATCGAGCAGTACGACGAGTTCGTGCCCCGCGGGCTGGCCGACGGTCACCATGTCAATGGTGCGTTCACGGTCGGCGAGAACATCGGCGACCTCGGCGGCCTGTCGATCGCGCTGCTGGCCTACCAGCTCTCGCGCGACGGCGAGACGGCGCCGGTAATCGACGGCCTGACCGGCGTGCAGCGGGTGTTCTTCGGCTGGGCGCAGGTGTGGCGCACGAAATCACGTGACGCGGAAGCGATCCGGCGGCTCGCGGTCGACCCACACTCACCGCCGGAGTTCCGCTGCAACGGCGTGGTCAGGAACATGGACGCGTTCTACGAGGCGTTCGATGTCGACCGGGACGACGCCCTTTTCCTCGAACCGCAGCGACGCGTCAGGATCTGGAACTGATCTCCAGTTTGCCCTCAGCCGCCTGGTAGAACGGGCGGGTGGCGAGCACGTAGATCGCGAACACCGCAGCCGGAGCGAGCAGCGGCAACCACGGCAGCTCGAACGGGAACGACGCCGCCAGCACACCGACGAAGGTAAAGCCAAGGGCGGCAAGCATTGCCGGTGCGGACGCGCCGAGCACGCGCGTGGAGCCGCCCTCGGTGTACCGCAGCACCAGGTAGCACGCCGCGGACAGGCCGGCCAGCGCGGTCAGCATCGGCGGCGCATCGGAGACGACGATCGCCGTGGCCGCGGACAGGACGGCCACCGTCGCCGCACTCCGGAACGGGATGCCGACCAGCACCATGGCCGCCCCGAACATCGCGAGAACAAGCGTGGGCCCGGCGGTTTGAAACCCCGCCGCCGCCACCATCATCAGACCGAATGCCGCCGAAAGCAGGTGCGCCCTGCGGAGAATACTCATCATCGCCGCCCCCGCACCGGCCGTCGGCGCTCGGGCACCAGCCGCATCGACTGATCGAGCGTGTGCTCCGACGGCCAGGACACGACGTCCACCCCGACGGTCCCCATATCGCGGTACATGAACGACCTCTGCATCGCCCACATCCGGGTGAACAACGGGTCTTTGCCCTCTCCGAACGGTGCGCCTTCGAGAACGTCGACGGCGACGACGGTGTGTCCACGCTTGCGCAGGTCGATCAATGACAGCGCGAACTCGGTGTCGAGCATCGTGGAGAAGCCGACGACGATCGCACCCGGCGGCAGCGCGGCGCGGGGCGCCAAGGTGCCGGTGGTGGTGTCGAATTCGTCGCCGGCTCCGAGCAGCGTGTCGAGCACCCGGTAGAACTGCCTGCGCCCGATTTCGGCACCCAGCCAACGCGGCCGACCTCCGCCGAGCGTGACGATCCCGGCACGGTCACCGCTGCGCAGCGCGCTCTGCACCACCTGGACGGCCCCGCGCAGCGCCCGCTCGGTCGCCTCGGTCGCCGGGCCCGGCGGCTGCGCGTACATGTCGATCAGCACGACCACATCGGCGGCCCGGTCGGTCAACCGCTGGGTGACGTGCAGGCTGCCGCGGCGGGCACTGACCGGCCAGTTGACGGTCCGCAGCTGATCGCCGGGAACGTACGGCCGGATGTCGGCGTATTCGACGCCCGGCCCGGTGTGCCGGGTCAAATGCGTGCCGAGCCGATCGAGCAGCTCCGTCCTCGGGATGGCGGTGGATTGCGGTGGGGCCACGGGGAACACGAACACGTCGGTGGCGTCGACCGTCGCGGTGCCCCGACAGCAGCCCGCCGGGTGCGACGACGTCGACCGTGGCACGGATCGGGTAGCGGCCCCACCGGTCGGCCGCGACGCTGACCGTCTGCCTGCCTGCGGGATCGCCGTCTGCGACGCCTACCCGCATGCCGTCCACACCGGTTATCGCGAGGGCCACGGCGACGTCACCGGGTTCTGCGGTGGCCCACACGCTCACCTGCGTCTGCTCCCCCTCGAAGCAGCGCTGCAGGCCGGGCTCGGCGTGCACATAGACCTTGGGCACCGTCTTCTGCCAGCCGATCGAGCACAGCACCCCCAGCAGCGGCGCCACGAAAGCGATCAGCTGCCACCGCGACCCGATCAACGCCGCGGCAAGCACGACGCCTGCGCACGTCGCCACCGCGCGTGTCAACGGCGATGCCCGCCAACGCAACTCGGCTTCGGTGCGCCGGGTGTCGATCACGCCTGCGCTCGCGGAACCGGCAGCCGCCGAAGCAGTTCCTCCACCACGTCGGAGCCGTGCACGCGGCGCACCCACATCTCCGGCTTCAGGCTGATTCTGTGCGCCATGGTGGGAACGGCGAGCGACTTCACGTCCTCCGGGTATCACGTAGTCGCGGCCAAGGAGAAGGGCACGCGCCCGCGCGTGCTGAACCAGGTCGATCTCCGCACGCGGGCTGGCGCCGACGGCAACCTGCGGATGCTGGCGGGTGGCATTGGCCAGGGAAACGACGTAGGCGAGCACGTCGTCGTGCACGGTCACCTCCTCCACCGATTCCCGCATCGCGACCAGATCATGGGCGTCCACAACCTGATTCACGGTCGGCTCGGCCGATCCCCGCTCCAGGCGGCGGCGCAGCATCGACGTCTCCTCCTGTTCGGACAGATAGCGCAGTTCGAGCCTGATCGCGAAGCGGTCCAGCTGCGCCTCGGGCAGCGGATAGGTGCCCTCGTATTCGATCGGGTTGTCGGTGGCCAGCACGATGAACGGGTCGGGTAGCCGGTGGGTGACGCCGTCGATGCTGACCTGACGTTCGGCCATCGCCTCGAGCAGTGCGGCCTGGGTCTTCGGCGGTGTCCGGTTGATCTCGTCGGCGAGCAGCAGGTTGGTGAAGATCGGCCCCGACCGGAATTCGAAGCGGCCCGACTGCATGTCGTACACCGTCGACCCGAGCAGGTCGGCGGGCAGCAGGTCCGGCGTGAACTGCACGCGGGTGAACTCCAAACCCAGTGCGGCCGCGAAGGACCGCGCGATCAACGTCTTGCCCAGGCCGGGAAGGTCTTCGATCAGGACGTGCCCTCTGCGCGAGCACCGACGTGAGGATCAACGACAGCGCCCACCGCTTACCCACCACGACGCGCTGAATCTCGTCCAGCACCGCTTCGCAGTTGGCGGTGGTCGTCGCTGCCGGCAATGACGAGGGGGTCATACCTGCTCCAGCTTCCGTAGGATTTCGTCGAGCGCGCCGCGGCCGGGGCCCGGCACGTGCTGATTGGTCCGCGCGACGTTTTCGGGATCCACCCAGGCCCACAGTTCGTCGCCGAAGAGCATCCGCCCGGTGGCTGCGAACCCGTCGCGGTCCTTGTTCTGCTTCTGACCGGTCGCGATGCCGAACTGTCGCGCGAGCATGGGGCGTAGATGGCGGTCCCAGTCCGACCGGGTGGACTCCGACCACGAGATCAGCGTCTCGGTCCGGGACA
Source organism: uncultured Actinomycetota bacterium (assembly GCA_963758825.1). Classification (GTDB taxonomy): domain Bacteria; phylum Actinomycetota; class Actinomycetes; order Mycobacteriales; family Mycobacteriaceae; genus Mycobacterium. The sequence continues at coordinate 26,139 of CAVWWV010000008.1, forward strand.
GCCAGCGGCGCAACGACTCCTCGGCGTCGTTGATCGGCGGCTCGACAGGCGCGTCGACCGGTTCCGCGCGCCAGGTACCAGCGCAGCGCGAGCAGCACCAGCGCCACCGCGACCCCGACGATCACCAGAACGAAGCGCCGGTCGGGTGAGAGCATCGCCAGCACCTGCACGCCGATCACCAGACACAGGCCCGCGGCCACCAGCTTCTTGAGGGTCATGCGGGGCTCCGCAGTTCGTCGAGGACAAGGCTCAGCACCCGCACCGCGACCTCACGGTGTTCTTCGGTCATCACATGCGGGCTGAACCGCGCCTCTTCGAACAAGTCGACGAGCTGGGTCGCGCTGTCGGCCCGAAGAGCGTGGTGTTCGACAGCGCGGGCCAGGACTTCGGACGGTGTATCCGATTCGCGCGGACCGATTTCCGGAGAGTTCTCGAGCTCACGCTCCATGGCGGCGTAGCACGCGATGATCGCCTCTCGTGGTTCGCGGCTCAGGTCGCCCGCCTCGGCAAGCCCCAGCTCTGCGGCCCGGGCGAGCGGATCCGGCGCCGACGTCGTTGCGGCAGGGCGGTATTCGCCATCGGGCGCGACCGGCGTGACCGCGCGGCGGCGCTGCCTGCGACCCATGATCGCCGCGCCGACGAAGACCACCATCATCAGCACTACCATCGATCCGGCCAACAGCGAGAAGATGCCGGACGACGGCTCGGGAGCCTCCGGCTGCTCCGTCGGCGGCCGTGGGTGTGCCGGACGGCGGCGGCGTGCCCGCGTCGGGCTGCGGCGCCTCGATGCCCAACTGCGCGTTCATCCGCGACAGCAGCGCGACCAGAAGCAGCCACGCGATCACCACGGCCACCGCGATGAGGATCATCCGCCACGTCAGCGGCCGTCGCTCCCCGGCGATCTTTCGCGCGGGTTCGCCCGCGCCATAGGGGGCGGGTCGCTTGCGGGACTGCGTGACGATCGCGATCACGATGATCGCCATCGACACCACGACCATCGCCACTACCGCGAACAGGCTGCCGAGGCTACTTGTCGGCCGGTCGCGCGGCGGCGTCTCGACGCCGGGCAGGTATCCGTGCAGCGCGACGGCGGCCACGATCAACAGCACGATCACGGCGACGACGCGCGGCCGATGGGCCATAACCCATCCTGGTCGCGGTCAGGTCAAGGTCGCAACGGTATGGCGTCAGATCTGCCAGTCCTGGGCGCCGTCGTTCTGGTTGTAGGTGCCGGCGGAGTTCTTGATGACGATCGGGTCGCCGCTGCCGAAGTTGTCGTAGAACCACTTGGCGTTGTCGGGGCTGAGGTTGATGCAGCCGTGGCTGACGTCTCGCTTGCCCTGGTCACCGGTCGACCACGGCGCGCTGTGCACGAACGCGCCGCTGTTGTCGATTCGGACGGCGTTCTGCACAGTCAGCTTGTAACCCTCCGGTGAGGTGTTGGGCACTCCGTACGTCGCCGAGTCCATCACGATGGTCGGCGAACTTCTCCAGCACGTAATAGGTGCCGTTCTTGGTCTCGTGCTTGCCGTCGGGCTTGCCCATCGACACCGGGAATGTCTTCTCCACCTTCCCGTTTCGCGTGACGGTCATCTGGTGTGTCTTGTCGTCGATGTTGGCGACCAGCGACTCGCCGGTGCGGAACGTCGACTTGGCGCCGCTGGCATCGATGAGGACGGTCGTGTCCTTCGGCCAGAGGTCGAGCGGGCGCCAGCGCACCTGCGTGTCGCTCATCCAGTAGAACTTGCCCGGCACGGGCGGGTTCGACGAGATGTGGATGGCCTGCTCGGCCATCGGGCGGTCGACGATCGGCCGCTGGAAGTTGATGATGATCGGCTTGCCCACACCGACCATGGAGCCGTTGACCGGGTTGAAGGACGGCGGCAGGAACACCGGATCACCGGTATACGGCGTCGGGTTCTGGCCGGCAGGGGTGCCTTCGGGGATGGTCGTCGGCCGTGCCGCGAACGGGTCGGCGGGCGGCTGCCGGAGCGGCTGCAGGCGCGAGGGGGTCGACCGGCGGCGCGAACGGGTCTGCGGGGGCGGCGGGTGGCACGGCCAGCGGGTCTGCAGGCGGCGCGACCTCGGCGGGGCCGCTCGCCGGCGCCGGCGGCGGGACGATCGCGGCGGCCGGGTCGATCGGAGCCTCCGGCATCGGCGCCTCGGCGGCCGGAATCGGGCCTGGACCCGGACCGAACGGATCAGGGGCCGGTTCGGGATCGGCGAATGCCAAGGGGCTACCGAACACCATTCCGGCGGTCAAACCAGCCGCGATCGTCGCGGTCACAACCTTCCGCATTCTGCGCTGCGGCATGCGTACACCTCCAGTCAAAGCTGCGACCAGTCTCGCACAGCGCGAGGACCGGCTAACGCCGTAGAGGGCTTCCCCAACCCGGACAGCTGTCCAGAGAATGACGCTGAGCTGCTGTGTTCATCGGGACGGGGTGTCGAATGTTACTTCCTGCTGGTTACCTGGACGAATTCCGAACAGGCTACGAGTGGCCGCAACGGCGCCAAGGGCGATGGCCACTGCTGCGGCGGACGCCCCGACCATCAGCGCCGCTCCGCCCTGTTCGTAGAGCAGCCCGCCGAGAAGCGAGCCGGCCATGATTCCGATCTGGAACGCGGTGACGTACAGACCGGAGGCCCCGTCGGGGTCGCTGGGAGAGGTGCGCATGGCCGCGGCCTGCAAGACCGGCGACATCGCCGTCGACGCCGCGCCCCACAGAAGGATCGCCGCAGCGCCGACCACGATCGTCGTGGCCTCTATATGTCTGTCGACCGCCAGCACGGTCAGTACTGCGAATGCGGTCGTCATTGCTGCGAGGCAGCCGACGACCGACGCCTTGGGATGTCGATCCGACGGTCGGGCCATCACCGCCATTCCGAGCAGGCCCGCGATGCCGAAGCCGGCGAGCAGCCAGGCCAGCTGCGGCCCGTGCACGCCGACCACGTCGCGGATGATCAGCACGATGAACGTGTAGGAGATGAAGTGGCCGGTGACCCCGAGGAGCGTCAGGCCACTCAGTGTCACCAGTCGGCGGTTGCGGTGGTGACGTTTTCCGGTCTGCACGCAACCGGCGTCGTCGGCGGGCAGGACCATCGGCGGAAGCGTCGCCCACGCTGCGATCGTCACGGCTGCCGCGGCAAAGGTGACCAGGGCGACGGCCTGTCGCCACCCCCACGCCTCACTCATCGCAGCCGTGAGCGGGTTGCCTGCGACGAGCGCGAGGGTCGTTCCGACGTAGATGGCGGTGGTCGCCCGCGCCGTGTGCGTCGCGGGCACAAGGCGCGCGCCGATGGGTGCGATCACCGACCACATCAGCCCGTGCGTCACCGCGCACAGCACCCGTCCGCCTGCCAGCACCGCGAAGTTCGGCGCAAGGGCTGAAATCAGTTGGGACGCAGTCAAACACATCAACGCTACGATCAGGGTGCGGCGCCTGGGCCAGTGCGCGGTCAGCCGAACGAGCGGCACCGTCGTCACCGCCGCCACGAGTGCATAGCCGGCCAGTAGCGTGCCGACGAGGGCCGCGCTGACGCGCAGGTCCGACGCGATGTCGGGCATCGCACCCACCGGAACCATCTCCGCGGTGACATAGACGAAGGCGGCCGATGACAGCACCGTCAGCTGTACGGCCGCGCGGGGTGTCCACGCCCGGGTTGGCATGGTGGTGTTGTCGATGGTCATATCGAGCTACATCACGGTATCGGCAAGGAGAGGAATCAGATGGCCGACATTCCCGAGGGTTACGAGTCACTGCTGGAGCGGCCCAATTACGGGCATCTGGCGACGATGAGGCCGGACGGCAATCCGCAGGTCAATCCGATGTGGTTCGCCTGGGACGGCGAACTGCTGCGGTTCACCCACACCAACAAGCGGCAGAAGTTCCGAAACGTCGAGGCGAACCCGAACATCGCGATGTCGATTGTCGATCCAGATAACCCGTACCGCTATCTCGAGGTCCGCGGCGTCGTCGAGGAGATCGTGCCGGACCCGACGGGCGCGTTCTACCTCGAGCTCAACGACCGCTACAGCGGCCCGCTGACAGAGCCGCCGCCGGACAAGGCCGACCGGGTGATCATCGTGGTGCGCCCGACCGGCTACACGAAGCAGTAGTCGTGCTGGTCGCTTTCAGTGTCAGCCCGTCAGGCGGCGACGAGACCGGCGGCGTGGGATCGGCCGTCGCCGAGGCCGTCCGTATCGTCCGCGCCTCCGGCCTGCCAAACGAGACCAACGCGATGTTCACCAACATCGAGGGCGAGTGGGATGAGGTGATGGCGGTCGTGAAGCAGGCGGTCGATGCGATCGCGGCCGCGGCGCCTCGGGTGAGCCTGGTGCTGAAGGCCGACATCCGTCCCGGACATACGGGTCAGCTGACGGCGAAGGTGCAGCGGATCGAGCGGGAGCTCAACGCGTAGTCAGGACAGCATGTAGTCAGAACCGCATGTAGTCAGGACCGCACGAGGCGGGCGATGGCAGCCGACGCTTCGGCCAGCTTCGCGTCGGCTTCGCCGCCACCCTCGGCGACCGCCTGCATCACGCAGTGACCGAGGTGTTCGTCGAGCAGTCCTAGCGCGACGGACTGCAGGGCGCTGTTGACGGCGCTGATCTGGGTCAGCACGTCGATGCAGTACTTGTCGTCCTCGATCATCTTCGCGACACCGCGGACTTGGCCTTCGATGCGGCGCAGCCGTTTCGCGTAGTTGTCCTTATTGGACGTGTAGCCGTGTGTGGCGGTCATAGCTCCAGCGTACCGGTACCCCACCGGGGTATGCATAACAGTTTTGCCGGGCGAAACGCAGCGAGCATACTGACACTTATGCCCTCAGACCCCACCCAGGCCGATGCTCTTCGCGCAAGCGACTCATCGCAGATCGACATCAAGCCCCGCAGCCGCGACGTCACCGACGGCCTCGAGAAAACCGCCGCGCGCGGAATGCTGCGGGCGGTCGGCATGGGTGACGACGACTGGGCCAAGCCACAGATCGGGGTCGGGTCCTCATGGAACGAGATCACGCCCTGCAACATGTCACTGCAGCGACTGGCGCAGTCGGTCAAGGGCGGCGTGCACTCCGCAGGCGGCTACCCGTTGGAGTTCGGCACCATCTCCGTTTCCGACGGCATCTCGATGGGGCACGAAGGCATGCACTTCTCCCTCGTCTCCCGTGAGGTGATCGCCGACAGCGTCGAGACGGTGGTGCAGGCCGAGCGCCTCGACGGCACCGTCCTGCTGGCCGGCTGCGACAAATCGATTCCCGGCATGCTGATGGCCGCCGCCCGGCTCGACCTCGCGTCGGTCTTCTTCTACAACGGCTCGATCATGCCGGGTGTCGCCAAGATGACTGACGGCAGCGAGAAGGAAGTCACCATCATCGACGCCTTCGAGGCGGTCGGCGCATGCGCCCGCGGGCTTGATGTCGCGGGAGGACGTCGACATCATCGAGCGCGCCATCTGTCCGGGCGAGGGCGCGTGCGGCGGTATGTACACCGCCAACACCATGGCCAGTGCCGCCGAGGCCCTCGGACTCTCGTTGCCGGGCAGTGCATCTCCGCTGGCGATAGACAAGCGTCGCGAAGACTACGCCCACAAGTCCGGTGAGGCGGTCGTCGAGATGCTGCGCCGCGGCATCACCGCGCGCGACATCCTCACCAAGGAGGCGTTCGAGAACGCCATCGCTGTCGTGATGGCGTTCGGCGGTTCGACCAACGCCGTGCTGCATCTGCTGGCCATCGCCTGGGAAGCCAACGTGAAGCTCACGCTCGAAGACTTCACCCGCGTCGGGCAGCGGGTGCCCCACCTCGCCGACGTGAAGCCCTTCGGTCGTCACGTCATGAAGGACGTCGATGAGATCGGCGGCGTCCCCGTGGTGATGAAAGCGCTGCTGGATGCCGACCTGCTGCATGGGGATTGCCTCACCGTCACCGGCCGGACGATGGCCGAGAACCTCGCTCACATCGAGCCGCCCGACCCTGACGGCAAAGTGCTGCGCGCGATGAACAACCCGATTCACCCCACCGGCGGCATCACGATTTTGCATGGCTCGCTGGCGCCCGAAGGTGCCGTGGTGAAGTCGGCAGGCTTCGACTCCGACGTGTTCGAGGGCACCGCAAGGGTTTTCGAGCGTGAGCGGGCGGCCCTGGATGCGCTGGAGGACGGCACGATCACCAACGGCGACGTCGTCGTGATCCGCTACGAAGGCCCCAAGGGTGGGCCGGGTATGCGCGAGATGCTGGCGATCACCGGAGCGATCAAGGGTGCGGGCCTCGGCAAGGACGTGCTGCTGATGACCGACGGCCGGTTCTCCGGTGGCACCACCGGACTTTGCGTCGGCCACATCGCGCCCGAGGCGGTCGACGGCGGGCCGATCGCGTTCATCAAGGACGGCGACAAGATTCGCCTCGACGTCGCCAAGGGCACACTCGACCTACTGGTCGATCCCGCCGAAATCGACTCGCGCAAGGCAGGATTCGAGCCACTTGCACCCGTCTACACCACCGGCGTGCTCGCGAAGTACACCAAGCTGGTCGGCTCGGCCGCCGTCGGAGCGGTCTGCTCCTAATTATTTGTCGGCGGTGGTTGTGGTTGGAAGGGTTGGTACCACCACCAGTCGGCGCGTTCGCCGCTGGGGCCGGGACTCGGTGCTACCGCGGGCGGGGGTGTGGTCGGTGGGCGGGCCAGGGAGGCGTTGCTGAGTGTGTCGGCCGGCGCTGTCGGTGACGACGAGGTGGTCGGCGGGGCCGGTGATGGTGATGACGCCGCGGTGGTGCAGCCGGTGGTGATACGGGCACACCAGCACCAGGTTGAGTAGCTCGGTGTGGCCGCCGTCTTCCCAGTGCTCGATGTGGTGGGCGTGCAGACCGCGGGTGGCCCCGCAGCCGGGCACCACGCAGCAGCGGTCGCGGTGCTCCAGGGCGCGGCGCAGCCGCCGGTTGATCAGCCGGGTCTCGCGGCCGGCGCCGATCACCTGGCCGTGCCGTTCGAACCAGACTTCGCAGGTGGCGTCGCAGGTCAGGTAGCGGCGTTCGTCGTCGCCGAGCAGCGGGCCCAGATGCAGCGCGGCGATGCGCGCCGCCACGTCGAGGTGCACCACGACGGTGGTGCGCTGCCCGTGCGGGCGGGCGGCGACGTCGCAATCCCAGCCCGCCTCGATCACACTCATGAACGCGTCCAGGGTGTTGGGCAGCGGCGGCGCCTGACCGGACGCCTCGGCCTCGACGCCGTCGGCGTTGTCGGGGTGGTCGCGTTTCCAGTCGGCGATCAACGCGTCGTGGTGGGACTGCAGCGCCGCGTCGAACGTGGCGGCGGCGTGCCCGGCGAGTTTGATCCGCCAGCAGGTCAACGGGCCGTCGGTGGTCTTGGTGATCGAGGACCGCGGTTCGGGCTGCGGGCCGGCGTCGGGGTCCGGGCGGGGTTCGAGCTTGACCGCGGTGCGCAACTGGCTGACCGAGGCGCTGCGCGCCAACTCGGCGTAATGCTCATCGGAGCCCTGCCCGGCGCCGGCGGCGATGACGCCGACCTGATCGAGGGACAGCCGGCCCTCCCGCATGCCCGCCGCGCAGCGGGGAAACTCCTGCAGCCGGGCCGCGACGGTGGTGATGGTGTGCGCCGTGGTCGATGACGAACCCAACTTCCAGGCCACCAACGCCGCCACCGACCGCGCGCCGGTGGCGCCCGCACAGCTCGTCGCGGTCCATCTCAGCAGCGATCTCCACGATCCGCGCATCGATCGCGTTGCGCTGCCCGGCCAACTCCGCCAACTCCTCGAACAACACCTCAAGCCGTTCAGAGACAACGTTTCCCGTGCAACTGGGGTACGTCGTCAACGTCATGAACCCATCAAAGCAGCCGGGTCCGACAAATCTTGGCAGCGTCGCACGACGAGGCGGCTAGCGGACCATCTTGTCGATTCGCCGCAGCGCGATCGCCAACACGGGGAGATAGGCCGGCGCCCACAGCGGCGCGCTCATGCTGGCGCGGCAGCCATTGCCGTCGGGTTGGACGGCGTGTGCGGTGGCGGGCACTCCGGCCACCGACCACGCCCACCTGCGGCCCTCCTCGAACTCGGTGATGGTGAACGGCAGCGCGACGCCGACCGGGGTGCGCACGCGGCCGGTCGCCCCGAGCGTCAGCACGCCGCCGTCGACCTCGCCGCCAGAAACCGTCGGTCCCCATTTCGGCCATGCGTCGGTGTCGACGAGCACCTTCCACACGGCGTCGGCGGGTGCGTCGATGTGTCTACTGACGGAAAGCATGGACCTGGCATACCCATTACGCGGGCGCCGGCTCAACTACTCGTCGTCTCGTCCGGCCAGAGGATGAACTCGTCGAATGCCCGTAGTGCGGGCTCGGGGCCGACCTCGTCGAGGGCGGCGCGGATTTTGTGCAGATGCGCGACGGTCATCTCCAGGGGTGGCTCATCAGGCTGGTAGGTGGTGCGGACCGGATAGTCGACGCCCGGTTGGCGGGTCATTTCGATGTGACACCCGATCACGTGCGTCACCGGATGCGCCGCAGAGAATTCGATCAGCCGATCGATGCTGTGTGAGTAGGCGGCCCAATCCACGATGTAGAGCCGGCCGCGGTAGACGGTGTCCCCGGTCAGCAGGATTCCCGTCCACGGATCGTAGAAAGTCACCGCGGCAGCGTGATGGCCCGGCGTCGCGAAGGCCTGCAGAACCCGGCCACCCAGATCGACGGGTCTGATTTCGTCTGCGTCGCCCGAAAAGCCGAAGAATTTCCACGCGGCATCTTTGTCGGCCTCGACCAGAACGGTGTCGGGGCGGTCGGCGAATTGCCCGTCTCCTGCGACGTGGTCGCCGTGAGCATGCGTGTGAAGGACCACCAGCTTGTAGCCGTTGCGGGGGTTGCGACCGAGCCAGGTCTCGATGAGTCCGTCGACGACCCGGCGGAGCGGAAAGTAGTCGGGTGAGGCGGTCGCCCCGGTGTCGAGAAGTACTGCGCGCTCCTGTCCGAACAGCAGAAACAAGAACGGCGCCTCGTAGTCAATCGCCTTGTTCTGCCGGAGTACGACGGTGTTCTCGTCGTACCAATAGGTCTGCAGATCAGGATCGGTGTTGTGTTTCGAGGACGGCGAGCCGTGAATCCATTGCACATCAAGCGGTTTGGCGACAGGCGTGGAGCTCAACTGAGCGACACTGGACATGATCCTCCAGTGTGCGTCGTCTTGACGGACCGGGTACGGCGCACATCTCGTCCGGGATGCGCGAGTGCGCACCTACCTAAGTGTGAGTGAACGACGCCGGAACGTCACGTATTCCGCCCGCCGTTCACGCCGAGGATCTGTCCGGTGATGTAGCCGGCCTCCTCGGAGACCAGGAATGCGCACGCCGCCGCGATGTCTTCCGGCCGTCCCATCCGGCGTACCGGTGTCATCGCGATCGTCCTCTCCACGTTCGTGTAGCCGCGCTCCTCGGCGCTGCGCAGCATCGGAGTGTCGATGAAACCCGGCGGCACGGCGTTGACGGTGACGCCGGTCGGGCCGTACTCCAGCGCCAGCGACTTGGTCAGTCCGTTGACCGCCGACTTGGCGGCGACGTAGTGCGCCATGCCCGCGACACCGGAGTGCGTACTCGACGAGCTGATGTTCACGATTCGTCCCCAGCCTGCGTCGACCATGTCGGGCAGCACCGCTTGGCAGCAGTGGAAGACGCCATTGAGGTTGACGTTGATCACCCGCTGCCAGTTGTCGAAGGAGATCTCGGAGAAGCGTGAGAAGCCATCCAGCCCAGCGGCATTCACCAGTATCGATACCGGTCCGAGCTGGCTGCGGATGTTGTCGAGCGCGGCGTCGACCTGTTCGCGGTCGGTGACGTCGGCGGTGTAGGCGAAGTCGGTGTCCGAGCGCTGCAGGTCGATCGCGGCGACGTGATGACCGTCGGCTTCGAGTCGTTGTGCGATGGCTCGGCCGATGCCCGAGGCTCCGCCGGTGACGACAGCTGTCTTCATGAGGGGTGTCCTTTCCTGCGCAGCCCGAGGGTGCGCCGTCCTGTGTCCACGAGATGCCGCAGTAGGTCGTCGTCGCCGACGGCGATCCACGCCGGTCCGACCGCACTCGAAATTCCCGCAAGGACGACGGTGGCCTTGATCAGGCCGCCCGCGTCCCGCACGTCACCGGCGAGCAGTGCCAGTTGGCGATTGATCAGCTCCGACCAGTGCGGTTGATCGCGCAGCAGGGTCGTCACACTCGGGTCGCACGCCAGCACCGAGACGAGGGCACGGTTGGCCACCGCCAGCTCGGCATAGCCGAGCAGCATGTGGTCGGCACGGGCAGCGGCGCTTCGCTGCGACTCCGCCGCGGTGATGATGGCGCTCAGCTGTTCGAAGATCGGTTCGACGACAGCGGCGAGCAGCTCCTCGCGGGTGCGGAAGTGGTAGTAGATCGCGGCCTTGGTGAAGCCCATCTCGTCGGCGATCATCTGCAGCGAGGTGCCCGCGAAGCTGTGCCGCGTGAACAGGTCGACGGCCACCTCGATCAGGCGCTGCCTGGTGTCGGCAGCGCTCGTCGTCTGAGCCGCGAGTGTCGCCATACTTTACGATCGTACAGGAGGGCACTTGCCGATCGTAAAGTGGCTTGGAAAGTCCTCTCCTGGGTATAGAAGCCGCGTGCTTGCCAAACCGATACCCGATGACCTGCGCCGGCTAGCCGCTGCTCACGGGGTCGCAACCAGTTACCGCAACGAGCGCCGCGAGCCGGTGCAGGTCGACGCCGACGTGGTGATCCGGGTGCTCGGACTGCTCGACGTCGAGGCCGGCACCGACGCGGACCGCACTGCAGAGTTGGCCAAGCTGGCCGAGCGCGACCGCGCAGGAGTCGTCGCGCCGACCATCGCCGTCCGGCTGAATGGGCGACCCTCGGCCGCTGCCGGGGGCCGCGTCGCTTGATGAGCGAGGACGGTGGCCAGATATCGGTGCGCGATGAGCTGCCCGGTGATCTTTCGCCGGGCTGGTACCGGTTGCACACGCGGGACGGCCAGGAGGCGACCGTCGTTGCGGCGCCGCCCCAGGTTCCGCCTTCTCCGGCCACATGGGGCTGGATGCTGCAGCTCTACGCGCTTCGCTCGGCCCGCTCATGGGGCATCGGCGACCTCGGCGACCTCCGCGAATTCGTGAACTGGACCGCCAAGGAGCACGGCGCCGGAGCCGTACTGCTGAACCCGCTGCACGCGCCGGGCCCCACCCATCCGGTGCAACCCTCGCCCTACACACCGTCCAGTCGGCGTTTCGCCAACCCGCTGGCCCTGCGCATCGAGGACCTCGACGCCTACCGCCGAGCCGACCCTGTTACCCGTGCTGAGGTGGACGCGCTTCGGGTATCCCCGACGACGACGCGGATCGATCACGACCTCGTGTGGGCTGCCAAACGTGATGCGCTGGAACTACTTTGGCGCGCCGAGGGTCGGCCGAATCCGTTCGACGACCCGTCGGTGTCGGAGGGCCTGGCTGACTGGGCGGCATACTGCGCGCTGGCCGAACGGCACGGCGGCCGATGGTCACGCTGGCCCGAACCGCTGCGCGACGTCGCAGGCCCCGCCGTGGCATCCGTGCGCCGGGAGTTGGCGCCGCGGTTGGCATTTCACGCCTGGGTGCAGCAGCGATGCGCCGAGCAACTCACGGGTGTTCGGGCGGCCGCGCACGAGGCGGGGATGTCGCTCGGCATACTGCACGACCTCGCGGTAGGCGTCGACGCGGACGGAGCCGACGCGTGGGCGCTGGCCGACGTGCTCGCATCCGGCGTCAGTGTCGGCGCGCCGCCGGACAACTTCACCCCGCGCGGCCAGGACTGGGGGCTGCCGCCGTGGCGTCCCGACCGGCTGGCAGCCACCGGGTACGCCGCCCTGCGGGACATGTTGCGCGCGGTACTCGCGCACGCCGACGGCCTGCGGATCGACCATGTCGCGGGCCTGTGGCGACTGTGGTGGATCCCGCCGGGCGACAGCCCGGACCGAGGCACGTACGTGCACTACGACGCCGACACCATGCTCGCGGTGCTGGCACTGGAAGCACACCGGGCCGCGGCGACCGTGGTCGGTGAGGATCTCGGCACCGTCGAACCGGAAGTCACCGAGGCGCTGGCGGGTAACGAGATGCTGGGGTGCGCGGTGGCCTGGTTCACCCGCGACGAGTCCGCACCCGGCGAACCGCTTCTGCCGCCTGCCGATTGGCCGTCGCGGGCGGCCGCCAGCCTGTCGACGCACGACCTGCCGACCGCGGCGGGCTTCCTGCGCGGTGAACACGTGCGGGCGCGAGCCGATCTCGGTCTACTCGACGACGTCCCGGCCGAGCAGGCCACCGCCGAGAGGGAACGCGCGGAGTGGCTGACGCTGTTGCGGTCCGAGGGGCTGCTTCCCGACGCGGAAGACGGTGCCTCCGAACCGGACGATGAGGCGATCATCGCCGCGATGCATCGATTGCTGGCGTCGACGCCGAGCCGACTCAAGCTGATCTCGCCCTACGACGTGATCGCCGAGACCCGGCAGCCGAATCTGCCTGGGACGGTTGACGAGTATCCGAACTGGCGACTGCCGTTGCCGATGACACTGGAGCAGCTGAAGGAGGACCCGAGGGTCGCCGACATCACCGCGGCGTTCCGGGCGGCTACGTGATCAAGGCCACCGCGAAGCCGTCCCAATCCTTCGTCCCGACCGTCTGAATCGCCGCCGCGTCCAGATGCGGGATGCGAGCCCATCATGTCGAGCATGTCGCGGATCGCCTTGGCCTGGTGATCGTCGTCGGCGGGGTCCAGCACCCGGCCCATCCGAGAGATGTTGTCCACCACGATGACCGACCCCGGCCTACCCAGCTTGACGGCCCACTCAACGTAGCCGACGTTGTTCTCCTTGTCGGCGTCGATGAAGAACATGTCGAAGGCCTCGTCGCGTTCCGCCAGTCGCGGCAGTGCGTCCAGCGCGGTGCCGACGATGATCTCGATACGGTCGGCGACGCCTGCCCGCTCGAAGTTCTTCGCCGCCACCTCCGCATGCCGTGGGTTGAACTCGAGCGTCACGACGCGGCCGTCGGGCCCGACGCCGCGGGCGAGGTTGATCGTGCTGTAGCCGGCCAGCGTGCCGATCTCCAGCACCCGCTTCGCGCCGGCCATCCTCGCGAGCAGCGACAGCAGCCGTCCGTGTTGCGCCGACACCTCGATGGCCGGCATGTCCGCGGCCGCAGCGGATTCGCGTGCGGCGCGCAGGGCGTCGTCCTCGGTGTGCAACACGCGGTTGAACACCTCGTCAAGGGATTTGGGGTCCGGCTCGCGCACGCGAGGAGCAGGGGCACCTTGGGTCACGCGGCCCGACGTTACCGCTAGCGAACGCCTTCCTTGGCGTAGACGACCCGCAGCACGTGGGCGACCTCTGGACCCATCACCGCCTCGGCGAGTTCGCAGAACGTCGCGACGAATTCCGGCCCGTGCGGCGGGTCGGACGTCACACAGGTGGTGGGCGACCTCGTGCAGCACGACGAGTTCGCGAAGTGCCCAGCTTGTCCGTCGCTCGGGTACCGCGATCGTGGCCCCGCCGTCGTCACGTTCGTAGTGCGCGGCGGTGAGGCCGCGCCGCGGTCGTACGGTCAGCGGTGCGGCGTCGGGCCACCGCTCGCGGACGGACCGGAGCGCGAGCACGTCGTCGACGTAGCGCTGCACGGTTTCGACTGAGGAGAACCGGGCTTCTGGCGGCAACGTGAGGTTGGTGCCGAAGAATTCGACGGCGCGGTTGCCGCGCTCACCCGCGCGGTCGAACAACGTCCGGACGAACTCTTCGGCGGCGTAGACCTTGGCGCGCTGGGTGTCGCGGGCGGTCACCGGTTGAGCGCGGAGCGTGCGCCGCTGATCTCTTGGCTGGCGCCGAGCTTGGCACGCCGGCCCGCGCGGTCACCGGCCCGTCGCGCCGACGATGAGTAGCCTGCCGTCGCGCTGCTGGCCCGCCACGTGCCACGCGCCTCCGACGTCTCGCGGTAGAAGTCCTTGAGCTCGAGATCCTTGTCCCGCAACGCGATCGCAGTGCCGGGACGGCGCTTTCGATCCCGTGTCGCCTCTCGCAGCGCTTGCTCGCGAGCCTCGGCCAGCCGCTTCCCGATGCGGGCGCCGAACGCCAGCTGGAAGTTGATGCGCGCGGTGATGGTCGGGGTCGGCTTGTGCTTGCCGGAGCCGATGTAGGCCTCCGACGCCCGCACCATCTGCATCACCAGGCTGGCGTAGAGCGCGTGGCTGGCGTCGATGTCCTCGGCGAACCCGTAGGCGTAGACGAACGTGGAGTTGGATGCGATGTCGCACTTGACGTCGTTCGCGTTGGCGATGAGCACGAACAACTGCACGTAGGTGCGTAGCCCACGCGCGCCTGCATTGCCGATGGTGATCGTGCGCTGCACCGGCGTCTGGGCTTTGGTGCGTTGGTCGGCATGCGATCGCGCGACGGCGAGATCGATCGACGTCGCGGTGGCCAACCGCTGCGCGGCAGCCATGAAGGCCTCTGCCTCGTGCGTGTTGTCGGTGCCCTCGGCCTGGCGCAGCAGCGCGGCGATGCGGGCCAGCATCTTGTCGTCAGTCATCGCCCAACAGACTAAAACTACTTGGCGACAAACCCGTCGAGCGCGGTCACCAACTGTGGAGAAATGGGGGCGTCCTTCGCGAGGTTGGCAATGCTGTCGCTCGGGTCGTCGCGAAGCACGTGGTTGACGCCCTTGAGCCGGACCACGGTCAGCGCCGTGTGCTTGAGCGCGTCGATGAGCGGCGTCATCGTGTTGCACAACGCCTGCCGGTCGGTGTCCGAGCACGTCAGCAGCACCGGCGTGGCCGCGGGAACCTTGGCGGCCAACGCCACCGGGTCGATCTTGTCGGCTTCCTCGATGGCCTTCGCATTGCCGGGGTTGAGGATGGCGCCGAGCCCCTCGGGCAGGTTGGCGGGCACGGTGCCCTTCGTGCGGACCTCGTCGACCGCGGCCAGCCAGGTGTTCAGTGTCTCCGGGCTCGCGTCGGAGCGCACCCGGTTGGTGATGATGTCGAGATACCGGCCCGACAGGGGTTGCAGCAGACCCAACGAGTGGATCTTCGGCGCATCCGGCGAGGTGTCCGACGCCAGCGACATCGCATGCACGGTGCCCTCCCCCAGCGCGTACACCGAGAGCCGCGCCTTGTCGGTGCCCGGCTGCTCGGCGAGGAATCGGGCCGCGGCCTTCGCGCCGCTGGTGTAGACGGCGCTTCCGACGTCGGTGGGCCGCTGCTGATACGGCCCGAGGCCCGTCTTGCCGGTGCCGACCTTGTCGTAGCGCAGGCTCGCTTCGCCGCGGTCGGACAGCAATTCGGCGAGCTGGCGCATGTTGCCGATCTTGCCGACGACGATGTTGTCGCCGTTGCGATCGGTGTTGCCGCTTTCGGAGATCAACAGCGCCGCCGGGCCTGGCGCCGCGTCCTTCAGGTGGCGGTAGGTGCCGTGGATGGTGAGGCCGTCGGCTTCGAAGCTGATCTCGTCTTCGACCCACTGCTGTTTCTTCTCATCCGACGAGCACCCGGCCGCTAGGAGCACCGTCAGGGAAAGCATGAGAGCCACAAGGGCTTTCACAGCCTCGCCTCGATCCACGATGCGACGTCGTCCAGCACCGCGGCGCGCTCGGGTTCGTTGAACACCTCGTGGTAGAGCTCGGGGTAAACCGTGAGGTGTTTGTCCTGCGACCCGACACACTCCATCAGGTGTCTGCTGCCCTGCACGGGAATCAGCTTGTCCTGCTCCCCGTGCACGATGAGAAGCGGTGAGGTCAGGGCGGGGGCCCGCGCCGGCATGGTTTCGCCGACGCCGATGAGCGCCCGCGCGATGCCCGCGGGCAGCTTGCCGTGGTGCACCATCGGGTCGGCGTTGTAGGCGGCCACCACGTCGGGGTCGCGGGACACCGCGTCGGTGGGCAGCTGTTCGACGGGCAGGCCGGGCAGGATCTGGCCCAGCGCTTTCGCGACGAACACCATCACTGGAGACACCCCGTCCTGGGCGTCCACCGCGGGACCTGACAGCACCATCGCGGCGTAGTCGTCGGGGTGCTCGACCCCGTAGGCGAACACGACGCCGCCACCCATGCTGTGGCCCAACACGACGACCTTGAGCTCCGGATACTCGGCGGCCGCGATGCCGACGAGGGTGTGGAAGTCCTCGGTGTATTCGGAGATGTTGCGCAGGTAGACGCGTTTGCCGCCGGAGCGGCCGTGTCCGCGCAGGTCGAGCGCGTAGACGGCGAGGCCCGACTCGCCGAAGCGCTGGGCGACGTGGTCGTAGCGGCGGGCGTGCTCGGCGTAGCCGTGACACAGCACGACCACACCGCGAGGGTCTTCGTCGTCGGGTTCCCACACGTCGTAGACGATGCGGACGCCGCCGACGCCCTCGAAGGACCGTTCGTGTCGGCTACTGGCCATCAGCGCAGACTAGCTAACCCACCTCAATCGGTCGGTGGCAGTTGTCGGTGCCCTGCGTAAGCTCGACGGCGTGAGCGTGCTCGCTGAAAGCCTGGACCCCGCTGACGAGGCGGCCGCCGCAGACGCCTTTCTCGCCGATGCCCAGCGCTATCGGCGTGAGCTTCTCGCGCACTGCTACCGGATGACCGGCTCCGTCCACGATGCCGAGGACCTTGTTCAGGACACCTATTTGCGCGCTTGGAAGTCCTACAAGGGCTTCCAGGGCAAATCGTCGGTGCGAACCTGGCTGTACCGCATCGCGACGAACACCAGCCTCACCGCGCTGGAGGGTAGACAGCGTCGGCCGTTGCCCTCTGGTCTGGGCCAGTCTGCGTCCGACCCGACCGGCGATATCACCGAGCACCGCGAGATCACCTGGCTGGAGCCGCTGCCGGACTCGCCGAAGGAGGATCCCGCCGACCCGTCGGTGATCGTCGAGTCCCGCGAATCGGTGCGGCTCGCGTTCGTCGCGGCCATTCAGCATCTGTCGGCCCGACAGCGAGCGGTGCTCGTCCTGCGCGAGGTGCTGCAGTGGAAGGCGGCCGAGGTCGGTGAGGCCATCGGCGCATCGACGGCCGCGGTGAACAGCCTGCTGCAACGGGCGCGGGCTCAGCTCGACGCCGCCCAACCCACGCAGGACGGCGAGGTCGCCGTTCCGGAGTCGCCCGAGGCCAAGGAACAGCTCGCGAAGTACATGGCGGCGTTCGAGGAATACGACATGGACAAGCTGGTTGCGCTGTTCACCGAGGACGCGGTGTTCGAGATGCCGCCGTTCGACGGCTGGTACCAGGGTCCGGCGAACATCGTCGCGCTGTCGAAGAAGCACTGCCCCGCCGAGGGCCCGGGCGACATGCGTTTCGTCCCCGTCACGGCCAACGACCAACCCGCAGCGGCGCTGTACATGCTCAACCGCGAGACAGGCTTGCACGAGCAGTTCCAGCTGCATGTGCTCGAGGTGCGCCCCGGCGGCATCTCGCATGTGGTGGCGTTCCACGCGGGCGACGGCCTTTTCGCGAGCTTCGGCCTGCCCGCGGCGCTGGATGCATGACGGCTGTCGACATCCGCCGCGCATCCGATCGCGGCACGAGCACAACGGAATGGCTCGACTCCAAGCATTCGTTTTCCTTCGCCGGCTATTACGACCCGGCCAACACCCACCACGGGCTCCTGCTGGTCAACAACGACGACTGGGTGGAGCCGGCTGCCGGCTTCGATACCCATCCGCACCGCGACATGGAGATCGTCACCTGGGTGCTGCAGGGGTCGCTGGAGCACCGAGATTCGATGGGGAACACGGGCGTCATCTACCCGGGCCTGGCGCAACGGATGTCGGCTGGAACAGGGATTCTGCACTCGGAGAAGAACGGATCCGCCAGCGAGCGTGTGCATTTCGTGCAGATGTGGGTCATCCCCGACGAAGCGGGCATCGAACCCGAATACCAGCAGGCCGATATCGACGACGCGCAGCTCGCAGGCGGCCTGGTGACCATCGCGTCGGGCATCCACCGCGATGCGGCCATCGGTCTTCACAACAAGAACGCTGCGCTGCACGGTGCGCGGCTGCAGCCGGGAGACGCCATCGCCCTGCCCGACGCGCCGTTCCTGCACCTGTTCGTGCCTCGCGGCGAGGTGACACTCGAGGGCGCCGGGATTCTGCGTGAGGGGGACGCCGCCCGGTTCGCAGGCGCAGGCCCTCAGCGCGTAACGGCAAGTGCGCCATCAGAAATCCTGGTTTGGGAGATGCATGCGGATCTGGCCGGCTAACGCGCTTGTCGTCGGCGTGGTCGGTGTCTTCGTGCTGGCCGGATGTTCGTCGGAGTCGCCGCCTCAGCGGTCGTCTGCGTCTGCGTCGCCGACCACGCCTGCCGCACCGGCGCCCGGATCGGCGGGTCTGGTGTCCGTGCCGGTCGATGTTCCCGACGACCTTGCTCAGTCGCCGTTCGACGAGCCGCGCCAGGCGCTGATTCCGGACGGCTGGACGATCTCGGTGTGGGCCAGGGTCCCCAAGGCGCGTCTGGAGACGTGGACACCGGACGGTGCGCTGCTCGTCTCGGCGCCCGCAGCCGGGCAGATCCTCAAGTTGACACCGAAACCCGGTGCGGCGCCGCAACAGTCGACGCTGCTGGACGGACTCGACCAGCCGCACGGCATGGCATTCGCAGGTTCTACGTTGTATGTCGCCGAGAGCAATCAGATCGACGCATACGACTACGTCAACGGCGCCGCGACCAACCCGCGAACTCTTGCGGCCGATCTGCCCGATGCACGCAGCCCCGAGTTGAACGGCGCCTACGCGCATGCGCTGAAGAGCGTCGCCGTCGGACCAGACGGCGCGGTGTACTTCTCGATCGGTTCGACCGGAAACATCTCTGCCGAGGACCGCGACGCCAACCCTCCGCGCGCGACGATCATGCGGATTCCGCCGGGTGGCGGTCGCGCCGAACCGTTCGCGACGGGCGTCCGCAACGGGACCGGCCTCGCCGTCGCACCCGACGGTTCGCTGTGGACGGCGGTGAACAACCGCGACAACGCGCCAGACCCGGACGGAAACGTGGACACCCAGTACGTCAACGAACATCCGCCGGAGGCGTTGGCGCGAGTGACGCCGAACCGGGAATTGGGTTGGCCCTATTGCAATCCCGACGGCGGACCGGCCGATCTGCCGTTCATCCGCGACATGTCGACGAACGAAGACGGGTCGCGGATGGACTGCGCTGCGCTACCGCCCGTCGAGCAGAGCTTCGGCGCCCATTCGGCGCCGCTCGGGCTGGCGTTCACGACGGGTGTGCTGCCACAGCCGTATACCGACGGCGCGCTCGTCGGCGTCCACGGCTCATGGAACCGGCAGCCGCCGCGCCAACCGGAAGTGTCGTTCTTCCCCTGGCGCGACGGCAGCCTCGGCGATCAACAGACCCTTGTCGGCGGCTTCCAGGCCGACGACGGGTCGCGATGGGGCCGGCCGGTCGCAGCCGAAGTCGGGCCCGACGGGGCCGTCTACATCAGTGACGACTACGCAGGCGCGATCTACCGACTCGCCCCGCCCGGCCGCTAGCGGCGGACGTTCGGTGTCTTGGCGCCGCGGCGTCCGGTGATGCCGACGTAGATCGCGATCAGGATGATCGCCACGATGATCCCGACGAGAAACGGGATGACCTGCCATCCGCCGTTGGCGTTGTGGTACCCCAGTTGGTAGGTCAGCCAGGACCCGATGAACGCGCCGAGCGCGCCGAGCGCGACGGTCATGATCACGCCGATGTTCTGTTTGCCGGGCATGATGAGGCGCGCGAGTGCGCCGACGATCAAGCCGACGACGAGCGCCGTGAGAATAGTTGCAATCATTTCTGCTCCTTAGATTCGAGTCCCCGACCCCGTGGGAGGGGGTTACCCAATCCGTCCTCGAATCCACCTCCGTTCAGGCCGATACGCAATCGTGACCGTGCTGTTACTGAAGTTGACTGTGAGGTTGGTGTGATTAGAGTTGTCTCGTTTCCTGGACTTTTGCTAGAGGGGCAACCGTGCCGACACCAGCCGACATCTGCCGGCGCTTCGCGGCGTACGCCGCTGCGCTGGTGTTGTGTGCTGCGCTGGGGGCCACGGCCGCCCCGATTGCCAGGGCAGACGGACGTTCGTTGCTTGCGGGCGCGATCGCCAACACCAAAGGCTCATATCTCGTCTACAACTTCGGAGACGGCCACCCGGCGCCCCTGCTCAACGCGGGCGGCGGCTGGTACGAGATGAGCAACGGTGGGCACCTGATGACGATCAAGGGCGCCTCCAGCCGACTTCAACCACGCCTGTTGGTCGACAGCCACGCAGGCTCGCAGGCTCGGTGCGAACGCGACGGCGGGGCGCGCACCGGCGAGGGACTCTGGCAGGCGTCCGAAATCTATGCGCCGCTGCAGGCATGGCAGGCACTCGGACAGCCGACGATCGCGATCAACGCGAACTTCTTCGACGTGCGCGGCCAGCAGGGTGGCTCGTGGCGCGACACCAAATGCAGTTCGCCGCTCGGCGCGTACGTCGACAACACCCGCGGGCAGGGCAGGGCCAACGCCGCCGTCACCGGCACCGTCGCCTACGCGGGCAAACAGGGCTTGTCCGGCGGCAACGAACACTGGTCGTCGCTTGCCACCATGATTCTGCCGGTCGGCGCGCAGCCGTATGTCGTGATGCCCAAGGGTCCCGACGACTACGACTCGGCGTCCCCGGTGATCCAGAAGCTGCTCGACCAGAACGCGCGGTTCGTCGCGGTTGCAGGCATCGGCCTGCTCGCGCCGGGGGACATGGGCCAACTCAACGACGGCGGACCCAGCGCGGCACGAACGGCGATCGCCTACAACCGCACAAGCGATCAGCTGTACGTCTTCCAGGGCGGCAGTTACACACCGGACCAGATTCAGGACCTGTTCCGGGGGCTCGGCTCCGACACCGCTGTGCTGCTCGACGGCGGCGGCTCGTCGGCCATCGTGTTGCGACGTGACACCGGAGGCATGTGGAGCGGCGCCGGTGTTCCCAAGGGCAGCTGCGATACCCAGCAGGTGCTCTGCGATTCACGTGAGCGCGCGCTGCCGAGCTGGCTCGCCTTCGCCTGACGACGATGCAGGGATTGACGCGCCGCACGGTCTTGCGGCTGGGCGCGGGGCTCGCCGGTGCGTGCGCGTTGGACCCGTTGTGGCAGTTGGGAATCGCGACCGCGTCGGGCGCGCCGGGTGACCAGCCGGCACCGTCCCTGGCGAGGACGTTGCCGACGTATTCAACCGGCTCATTCATGTCGGCCGCTCGCGGCGGCGTCGAGACCAACTGGGCGATCGCCCGGCCGCCCGGTCAATACGGACGGTTACGCACGGTGATCGCGCTGCACGGTCGGGACATGTCGGCGGACGGCGTGATGGGGATGGGCGTCGAAGCGGGGCTCGCGCAGTTGGTGCGGGCCGGCTACCCGCCGTTCGCGGTTGTCGCCGTCGACGGCGGAAACGGTTGGTGGCACCGGCGAGTGACCGGTGAAGACTCCGGGTCGATGGTGCTCAACGAACTGCTTCCGATGCTGCCGTCAGAGGGCCTTGATATTTCGCGGGTCAGCTTCATCGGGTGGTCGATGGGCGGCTATGGCGCGTTGCTTCTCGGCGGTGCCCTCGGGGCGAGGCGGACGGCGGCCGTCTGCGCGGTCGCGCCCGCTCTCTTCACCGACTACGGCTTGGCGCTGCAGGAGGGCGCGTTCGACGGCCCCGCTGACTGGTTCGCGTATTCGGTGTACGGCACCCCGGCGCTTTCCGAGATTCCGATGCGCATCGACTGCGGAGCGGAAGACCGGTTTTACGACGCCACCAAACAGTTCGTCGCGTCGCTTCGCAGACCGCCGTCGGGGGTGTCGTTCATCGGCGGCCACGACGTCGCAGCGTGGCGCGAGAAGTTGCCCCGAGAACTGGCCTGGCTGGCGACCTAGCGCGTTGATCCCGGGGAATCGCCTGGGTCTCGTGAGACGATCGTTGCTCGAGTGAACAGAGTTGCGACCGCGCCCCGCCCTGCCTCCCGACGTAGTTCTCCTGCGAGCGGGCGGGCGGTTCTGCCGCAGAAGCAGTTTCGCTCCGATATCGAGGGTCTGCGGGCGGTCGCCGTCATCGCTGTCGTGTTCTTCCATGCCGGTGTTCCGGGGGTCGGCGGCGGATACATCGGCGTCGACGTGTTCTTCGTCGTGTCCGGATTCCTGATCACGGGCCTGCTGTGGCGTGAAGCGTCGACGACAGGGACCGTCGGGCTGGCCACGTTCTACGGTGCGCGGGCGCGGCGGTTGTTGCCTGCGGCGGTGACGGTGCTTGTCGCGACGTGTGTCGCGTCGGTAGTGCTGCTGCCGCCGTTGCAGGCGCGCAGCGTCATCGGTGACGGCATCGCGAGCGCGCTGTATGCAGGCAACTACCGGTTCGCGATCCAGGGCACCGACTATCTGACGGCCGACGCACCGCCGTCGCCGCTGCAGCATTACTGGTCGCTCGGCGTGGAGGAGCAGTTCTATCTGCTCTGGCCGGCGCTGATCATCGGTACGGCCTGGCTTCTCGCGCGGTTGGCCCGTCGCACCGGCGTCGGTGCGTCGCGATCGGTGGTCGCCGTACGTTCTGGTGCTCGGGGTGCTCGCCACGGTGTCGTTCATGGTGTCGCTTGCCTGGACCGACACCTGGCCGTCATGGGCCTACTTCTCGCTGCCGACCCGCGCGTGGGAGTTGGCGGTCGGCGGATTGATTGCGTTGACGGCGACGGCGTGGCGGCATCTGCCGGGCCCGTCGGCCGCGGTGGTCGGCTGGGGCGGATTGGCGCTCATCGTCGTCACGTGCACGCAGATCGGTGAAGAAACCCCGTATCCGGGGACGACGGCGTTGTTGCCGGTGCTGGGGACGGCGTTGGTAATCGGAGCGGGTTGTGCCACAACGGAACTCGGTGTGGGGCGCGTCCTGTCGAAACCGGCGATGCGTGCAATCGGTCGGCTGTCGTACTCGTGGTACCTGTGGCACTGGCCGGTGTTACTGCTCGCTCCGGCATTGGTCGGTCAACCCTTGGGGCTGGCAGGCCGGCTGGCGATGGTGGTGGTGTCGTTCGTCCTTGCGATCCTGACCCTGCACCTCGTCGAGAATCCGGTGCGGTTCGCGACGAGTTTGACGGCGTCGCCGCAGCGGAGCCTCGTGGCTGGCGGAGTGCTGACGGCTCTTGCGGTTGCGGCGTGCTTGGTGCTGTTGATGGTGTCGGCCCGTACCGGTGGGCCAGGGCACAGCGGCGGCGCCGGTCGCGATCGGACCGGCCGCCCCAACGGTTGGGGCTCCCCCGCCGATGTCGGTGCGCGACCAGGTATTGGCCGCGGTCGCGAAATCGGCTGCAGGTGGCCCTGTTCCGGCGAACCTCACGCCCGCACTCAATGCAATCGCGAAACCGGACGTCTTCGTCAACGGTTGCGTGCTGTCGTGGCGGGATGTGGCGCAACCCGATTGCGTGTCGGGTGATGCCGCGGCGCCGACGACTGTGGCACTGGTCGGCGATTCGCATGCCGCGATGTGGCAGCCGGCGCTGGAACCGTCTGCGCAGGAGCGGCATTGGCGGCTGGAGACGATGAGCAAGGTGCTGTGTCCATTCCTGGATCTGCCGACCAACAGCCCGTATCTCGGCCGTAAGTTCACAGAATGCGAGCAGTGGCGGGGTTCGGTGATGGCCCGGCTGTTCAAGGAGAAGCCGCAAGTCATCGTGCTCGACATGTCGCGTAGGTACGGCGCGGACTTCGGGTTCACGAGTTACGACCAGGCGTGGCTGGACAGGCTGACGCTGGTGGTGAAGACGTTGCGACGCACGGGTGCAAAGGTTTTGGTGGCGAGCCAGGTGCCGGATCCGCATGGGACGGTGCCTACGTGTGTGTCGGCACATATGGACAACGCGATCGCATGCGCGCCGTCGCGGGCCGACGGGTTGAACGACGCAGGCATGGCAGCGGAGTCAGCGGCGACGGCAGCGGGCGGCGGTCAGTACATGGATTTGTCGGAGCTGTTCTGCACGGCCGATCGCTGCCCGGTCATCGTCGGCAATACGCTGGTGTTTCGCGACGACAACCACATCACAACCGAGTACGCCCGGGTGCTGGCGCCACTGCTGACGGAGATGATCGAACGGGCCCTAGCCCTCAACTAGGGCCCGTTCGATAGCTTTTAGGGTGCGGTTTTGCCGTTGCCGACGGCGCTGACGTTCTGATTGCTTACGCTGCTCGCCGTTGCGCTGTTGTTATGGCCGATAGCTTTGACCGTGTTGGCCACTCCGTTCAGCGTGGATGCCACATTCTTGGCTCCGACGGCTTAGCTACCGTGCAGCAAACACCATTTCGTTGTTAGCTAGCAACCGCCGGTAAGCCCTGCAGGCAGCGCGTCATGCGCCGGGTTCAACAGGGTGCGAACGATTGAGATGGGTCGCACTGAGCTCAACTAGCGGCGTCGGCCGCCTTCTCTTTTGGCTTCGCGGCGTCGCTCATCTTCTTCGCGGTGTCCTTCACGGCGTTCTGCACGTCGCTCACGGCGTTCTTCAAACCGTCGTTCACCGACTCCACGGTCTTCTTCACCCCGTCGCTCGCCTGCTTGACGGCATCTCCGAGCGCGGCGTTCGGGCGGGTGGCACTCGTTCCGGTCGCCGCGGTTGCCTTCGGCGTCGACACCGAATTACCCAGCCTCTCGATGATCTCCGCGACCGACTGCTTTCTTGGCGCGGGAGTTTCGCCGGCTTCCTTCGTCGCAGCCGGCGGGGTTGAGTTGCTCTGGATCAGCTGCACCGTCGGACCCGATCCGGTCTGCGTGGAAGCCGACGGGCGGCGGCGAGAAGCTGGCCGTCTCAATGCTTTCGGTCGCCAATGCCGAACCAAGCGCATTGCCGACGAGCCCATCGCTCAGATCGCTGAGGCTCGACAGGCCGAGGCCGGAACCGCCGGACATCGACGACGTGTCGAGGCCCAGCAGTTTGAGCAGCTCGGCGAGCGCGTTCGGTCCTGGCTCCCCCGTTATTCCGTCGTCGATCGCCTGCCTGAGGCCGACCCCCAGGAGGTTGAAGAGATCCCCGGGCACCTTCTCCCAGTCCACATCGGGGAACGACCCGAACGCCGTCGGCACGTTGGTGTCGTCGAACGTGCGGACATACTCCCAATCGCCATCTGAGTTCTGGACACGCTCAACGTCCGTGTATCCCAGGTTTCCGGCACTCTCCAACACCGGATTCAGCGCTGTTCCGATCGGATTGTTGAACTCGCCTCCGGTGACGAGATTGATCACGTCGAAGGGTAGATAGGTGGGCTCAAGCACTGGTGCGCCATTGATGGGCACCGTCAGATAGAAGTTGAACGACAGCGGCTTGTCGGCAGTCGGCAAGACGCCCGGAAGCTGTTGCTCGAGTTGGCCTTTTAGCGAGTCCTCGACAGCGACTTCGTCAAACCCGCGGATGATGTACGTCGGGAAGAGCAGCGCTGCACCATTATTCGCCAGCGTCACCGGATTCGGCCACGCCGCGAAGTCCGACGCCGGGAAGTTCTGGATGCCGACATCCAGCTTGATCGGGATCAGATTCGCACCGTGAAGCGCCAAGCCCGTGTCGATGTCGCCGATCTTGATCGGATCCCCACCGCTGGAGGGGACCTCCGTTTCCGGGGTGACGGTATCAATGCCGAATAGCCGGAAGAGCGGGAATGCGCGCGCGAACAGGCCGCCGTTGGCGCGGCCGGGGTTGAGCAACAGAACCATCGGGTAGAACGGTGAAGCTGCCGAGGCTGGAGCGGTCACGTCGGAGTTGGCGCCGCCGGGTTGGTTCGGCAATCATCGACAACCTGTTGATATGCCGCGCCGGCGGCGAAGGCGCCCAAGCCAACACCTAGGACCGGAATGACCCGAACATCGCCGATATCCGACACGGGGCCGAAGATTCTGTTGACCTCGTCGTTGGCTGCGAGAGGGCCCATGCCGGCGGCAATAAGGATCCCCTTCAGCGCAAGCTTCGCCGCGCCTCCTGGGTCGCGGTAGAGGAAGCTCCCAATGCCGGCGAAATTCGGGTCGAATATGGTGTTTGGTCAATTTCGTCGGCGATCGAACCGGGTAGCGCCGGAACGCGGCCGTAGTCGATCCCGAACAAGCTCAGCAGTCCGAATAGCGGGCCGGTCGTGACGATGTTGAGGCCGGGCGTTTCGTCCGCGATCTGAGTCACCGGAGGCCCGGTCAAGGCAAGCAGTTCGGCCGCGCCGTCTTGCGAGAAGTCATAGACCGTCGTTCCGAATCCACCCGTCAGGTCAGGGATGGCTTGCGGATTGGTGCCGAACGGTCGGATGTCAGCCAGCAGACGCAGCAACTGGTCACGGGAGTTGTCCGCCTCCGAGTCAGGGACCACCGCGACGGTCAGGGCCGTGGTCGAAATTGCGGCGGCGCCCAGCGCGGCGAACTTCTTGCACGTGCTACCCATCTTGCGATGCTTGCCCATTCGAGCCGTCCCTTCGGTGGCTTTCTCAGCTCGTTCTCAGGCACACTAACACCGTGTATTGGGTCGCTGACAATATTGCTGAGCAATTCGTCATCAATTCAGATAGCGGATACGGCAACCGATTAAATAGCACCGTCGTCAATATGAATTACCTGTTGAGCGCTTTCTGCTCCGCAGACACTTCAATTGTTAGCAACGGCCGCGATTCACGACGACTATGTTGCTGGCTCAGGCCATAAAGGAGCCGGTCTCCAGGCATTACCATCCGTTGGAACGAATCAGAGTCGGAAGCGGCCCGCGCTTATCGAATGCTCCGTCCAGCAACCGATCGACATCATCGGGCGCCTAACGCAACGCGCTCGTTGCCGCGGTCTCAACCTGGCGTCCATAGCCGCCCCCGAACAGCACCACGTGCGCCAGGAGCGGGTACAGCTGGTGCAGCCCGACCCGGTCCCGCCACCCGTCACGCAGCGGACGCACCGACTCATACCCGGCCAGCACCTCGCCCAGATACGGGCACCCGAACAACGCCAGCATCGCCAAGTCCGTCTCCCGATGTCCGCCTTGGGCAGCCGGATCGATCAGCACGACGCCCTCGGGTGTCCACATCACGTTGCCGCTCCACAGATCCCCATGGATACGCGCCGGGCCATCGGCATCGTCGAAGTCGCCGCCCGACACCGGTCGATCACCGCGTCGACCACCGTCTCGCCTCGGCACTCAACCGCCGTTCGGCGAGGCCGGTCATCGGTCGCAGTCGCTCCTCGGCGTAGAACTCGCCCCACGTGGTGTGGCCGCACAACGACATCGGCAACGGCTCCGACAGCGGGCCGAAGTAGCCGTCGCCGTGCCAGCCGTCAGGTGCTGACCCGAACTTCGGCGCTCCCGCGTTGTGCGTCACTGCCAGCCGGGCCCCGAAATCGCGTGCAGCGTCGCGTGTCGGTGCCACCGACTGCAGCCGCTCCAGAGTCAACGACCGTTCGTCATACGCGTGCACTCGCGCACACCGCACCCCGCCGTCCACCGCCAGCCAGCGCAGCCCCGCCGCCTCCAGCTGGAAGAATCCCGGCGGTGCGTCGTTGTTTGTCTTGACGAAGTCAGCCACGGGGGCGGCGCGGCAGTCCGACCAACATCGTCATGATCCGATCACGCAGCGCCGTCGGTAGATTGGGCACCACAGCCGCCTGCACCTTGGGGAGAAGTGCCACCACATATCGCGGCTTGGGTCGACGCGCCGTCAGCGCCTGCTCCACGACCGCGACCACCTTCGTCGTCGGCGACGCCATCTTGCGGGCTGTCGGCACGAACTTCTTCATCCCGGCGATATGCGCGGCGTACAGCTCGCGGTGCTCCGGCGACATGTCCGCCTCGATCTGCAACACCATGTCGCCCGCGGTGCGCCACATGTCGGTGTCGGTCTGCGCCGGCTCGATCAGCACGACAGGGATGCCCCACGCCTTCAACTCAACCCGCAGCGCATCGCATCCCGCCTCGAGCGCGAACTTCGACGCCGAGTACGGGCCGAGCATCGGGGTCGCGATCCTGCCGTTCACACTCGAGATGAACACGACCCGGCCACCGGAATCCCGCAGACACGGGAGCACGGCCTGGGTGACCGCGAACTGCCCGATGACATTGACTTCGAGACTCTTTCGCCAGTCCTCAGGAGTCACCGTCTCGACCGGGCCGCCGACGGCCACTCCTGCGTTGTTGACCAGCGCGTCGAGCCGCTTCGGCAGCGCATCCGGCAGCCTGGCGATGTGGTCGGCGTTCGTGATGTCGAGGATGACGGCAGACACCCGCTGCGGGTAGACGTTGGTGATTGCGGTGGCGTCTTCCTCGCTGCGCACGCCTGCGATCACATCCCAGCCGGCGGACGCCAGGTGCTCGACGATCGCCTTACCGATGCCCCGGGCCGCGCCGGTGACGAGAACTGATGGCATAGCCGTGAACCTTAGTCGTCGGCCATAACGGGCGGCCCGAACCAGAACAGAACGGCCGCCACCGCCACCAGCGCCGCCACCAAGGCGATCACGGGTGCGACGGTGAAGCGCGACATCGTCGCCCCGACCACCGCGCCCGCGCACATGGTCAACACGACCGAGAACCGCAGCTTCTCCCGGTCGCCCTTTCCGCCTGCCAGCCTGCTGTCCACGCCGATGCCGACGATCGTCGACGTCAGCACCGTGGTGCTGAGCTCCTGGATGCCGAACTGGCGTGCCGTGGCATTCTGGCTTCCGAACGCCACGGCCAGGCCGGCGATCAGGATCAGCTTCGTGTTGTCGTGATAGTCGAGCACGCCCGTGCCCGCCAAGATCGACAACGTCAGCAGAACAACGCATTCCACGCCGAGCGCTACTGTCACCCAGCGGCGGGTGTCATGCTCCAGGTGCCGGGCGAAGCGGCCGCCGATCACCGCTCCGGCGAGGAAGCTCACGAACGCCACCACGGCGGCCGTCATGTCGACGACGGTATGCGGCACGAACCAGAACCCGAGAAAGATCACGTTCCCGGTCATGTTCGCGACGAACACGTGGCCGAGGACGAGCACGCTGATCGCGTCGATCATGCCGGTGCCGAACGTCAGCAACAGCAGCCCAGTCACCGTCAACCGATGGGAGACCGGAGAAGTGACCGGCATCGCGCCTGCCTTACACCTGGGGGGTGAGATCCAGCGTGGTGATCGTCGTCATCCGAGTGATCCGCCAGTCGGTGCGGTCGCGCTTCATCTCCAGCCGGTAGGACAGGTACCGCAGCGACGGGATGTTCTTCGACACCGGGCTTGTCGCAACCGAATTGGTGTACACCACAGCCGACGCCTCCGTCGGGCTCACCGATTCGACCGCCGAACCGAGCACCGAGGTGGTGTTCGTGACCTGCGCCTGCTTGTTGGTGGCCACGATCGAGTCGATGAACTTGCGGTACTGGAAGGCGAAGTCACCGGTGAGGTACTTGGCCGACCTGTCGCCGAGCGAGTCCATGTTCTCGGGGGTGTACGACCACAACGTGGTGATCGCATTGGCTGCCGTGCGGGCGACGTTCAGCTTGGTCTCGACCAGTGCGCGGTTGGCGATCACCGGCTGCGCCGTCGCCGCCAGGAACGCCCCGCTCGCCACGAAGAGCGCGGCGGCCGCGGCGGCCGCGAGCTTCAGCCGCTTGCCCGCCGGTCGGTGCGGAACCAGGACGGGCTCGTCCACGGCTTCGGGTTCCGCCTCCGCGCTTCCGCGGCTTCCGCTTCCGCGGACTCTGCGGCACCGTCGGCGGATTCGACTGTCTCGCCATCGGATTCCTCGGCGACGACCTGATCTGTTGGCGGCTTGGACGGTTCTGCCGGCTCGACCTCGGCCGGCTCGACCTCGGCCGGCGCAGGCTCAGACTTGTTGCGCCGGAAGAAGTTGCGTCGACGGCCCTGCTTGACGGGCGGCTCCTCAACGGGCGGCGCGGTCTCCTCGACGGGCGGCGCAGTCTCCTCGACGGCGCAGTCGCCTCGACGGCTCGGTGGTCGGCTCTTCGCCAACGGTCGGTTCGTCCTGCGGTTCGGCAGGTGAAGGTTCTGGCTCTACTTTCGGGCTGCGCGCCTTCTTGCCCGTCGGCATCCGATGTCGACCACGGGGCGTAGGCGTCGAAGGTGCCTCGGCCGCATCCGTGGTCAGATCACCTGTATCAGTTGGCTGATCTTCCACAGCTGCCCTTCCTTCTTTGCCGTTACCACCCAACGGTTTCCGCTCTCGATGGTGTTTCCGTCGGCACCCTTGCTCGAGATCTTGGTCGCGACGAGTACATCGGCGCTGCCGTCGTCGTTCCAGCGCTGGACGCCGGCCTCCACCACCGTGCCCTGCGTCGGTTCGACGCGGGCCACCTGTATGAGGATCTCGTTGATCTTTTCCTTGAAGCTCTTCGCGAAGTCGCCGGTCGCCTGCGACTGGATACGGTCGCCGTAATAGTTGGCCTGGAACGGGTCGAGCGTGGTGTACGTGGTCATGAAGGAACGCACGTAGCCGAGCACATCGGCATCCTGTACCGCGACCTTGCGGTCGGACTCATGTGACACCAGCATCAGACTGCTGGCCGTGATGGCGGCCGCGATGAGCGCGCCGGCGATGGTCGCAACCAGTGGAAGTCCCCACCGGCGTGGAGGTTTGGGAGCCGGCGTGGTGTAGAGCTCGGGCTCCTCGGCATCGATCCTGCGGCGAGGGCTCATTGCGGCGCCTGCCCCATCAGCGGCTTCTTCAGCACGCTCAGGTTCGCCACTTTCCACTTGCCGTCGCTCGTCTTGTCGAAGTCCACCCGCACCGTCGCGGTGATGAAGCGCAGGTTGGCCGGGTCGGTGCCTCGCTGACCCTGCATCGCCAGCAGCATCGCCGCTTTGTCCGGCGCCGCCGACAGCACGGCGCTGCTCACCGCCCAGTACTCGTTGGAGGTGGCGCCCGCCTTCTGTACCGCCTCCTGCTGAGCGACCAACTGCTGGCGATAGGTGTCCGTGGCAAGCGACTGCGCACGGTTGAAGTCGTCCTTCAACGTGTCGACGTCGTAAGTCAACATCTGTTCGACGATCCGTGGCCCCTGGTCTGCGATCTCCTGACGCGCCTGATCGACGGCCCGCTCATGGCGGTACACCACCAGATAGTTCAGTGCCACCAAAGCCGCACACACCACCACCGCAACGGCGAGTACCTTCGCGGCGAACCGGCGCATGTCCCGCGCGGGCGGATCTACGCGGCGAACCTCGGTGCGCAGCAACAGATCTGCGAATGTGCGGTGGCGCGAATCCCACAGCGGCCACAGCCACCCGATCAAGAGAGCGCAAGTGTCCAGCAGGTGGGCGAGATCGCGCAGCAGCAACCGCGCGAAGCCGACCGCCGCACCGTCGCCTTGCCGCACGACCCTGATGCCCATCAGTGCCCGGCCCAGGCTCCACCCGGTGACGGCGGGCAGCAGCCACCGATTGGCCAGGATCAGCAGGACGATGACGGCGGCCACCGCCATGTAGACCCACCAGAGCCAGCCACGCTCCGGTGCGGTCAGGACCAGTGGCACCAGCACGGCGAGCACGCCGATGCCGAGCAGCACGTCCAGGCACAGGGCGCAGGCGCGGGCGGGCCACGACGCCAGCCGCGGCGTCTGCGACGGACCGTCGGCCGTTGCGTTCGCGGTTGCGTCGAGAACAGCGGTCACGACGTGACCTGTTCCATCTTGTCGATCCGGTAGCTCCCCTGGTCGGGGGTCATCGTCACCCGTAGCCGGTAACCCGACTCCTGATCCTTGACATCAGAGTTGGTCACCTTGATCCGGACCGCAACCAACACGTCCACCGACCCGTTCGGGTCGTGGCGCTCAACGGCCGCGCGCATGTCGGACACCTGTACCTGGACCTTCGCGGCCTGGTACGCCTCGACCAGGATTCCGCCGTACGAGGACGCCTGCACCGCGAACGCGCCCGTGGAGCACTCCATGATCTTCACCTGCGCCGCGGACATCGCCGCGGTGTCCGGTGCCTGCAACGCCGTCACGCAGTCCTTGGCCGCCTGCAGAGCCGCCGCGTCGTTGCGGTTGATTTCGTCGATGGTGCGGTTGTCGCGGATCAACAGGACGCCGCCCACCACCGCGGCAGCGGTCAGCGCCACCAATGCCGCACAGATTCCGACCAGCCAGCCTCTGCCCAAGCGAGGTGAACGGCGTTCGTCGCCCGTTTCCTCGGCCACCTCAGTGACTGGACTGTCCTGCTCTTGGCTTGTCTGCTCCGGTTCGGATACCGCTACCGAATCCTCTGGCGCGTCCTCAGCATCGGTGGGGTTCAGCTGGCGGGTGCCAGCATCTCCTTCCATCCGTCGTCTCCTGGGTTATTCGAATTGCTGACGGAGTACTTCACGCCGTCGGGCCCAACGACCTCCCCGCTTGACGGGCTGTAGACCGCACTGCCTGGTGCCGGAGTGTACGTGCACGGGTTGGGCTGTTGTCCACTGCACTGGACGCTGCCCGAATTGGGCGGGGTCAGCGGGTCGCTGACCGGTCGGGGGGACCCGCCTGGCGGCAGCTGATCGGCGGGCAACGGGTTCATCCCGTTGTTGACCGACGGTGCGGGTATCACGTAGCCGGGTTTGACCGGCTGGTCGCAGCGCGCCGCGGGCGCGGGGCAGTTCACGATCTGGTTCGGGTCGCCGTACCACGGGTTGGTGCCGAGCGGAATGTAGGGCTCGTTACCGCGGCACTCCTTCGGGGTCGCCGCGCGCTTGCCGGGTACATCGGCGCACGGATAGTTACGGGCACCGCGGACCACGTTGTTGGCGTCCTTCGGGATCTTGCAGTACGTCCCCGACGGCAGCGGCGCCATGCTGGTGTCCGCCGGTGACCGCCACTCCGACGCCGGCAGGAACCCGGTGAGACACGGCGGCGGTTGGTTGATCGACAAACCCAGGTGCAACAGGCCCTCGTTCTCGAAGATCGTGCCGGCCTGGGCCACCGTGGCGCCCTGCGGCAGGATCACCAGCGCCTGCTCGAGACCCTTGTGATAGCGCTTCAGCATGTCGATGACGACTTCCAGGTTCGCCAACGTCTGCGGCAGCGATTCACGGACGTCGCTGAACGTGGCCGTCACCTGATCCAGCGTCGGTGCTGCCTGCTGCAATCCGCTGCGCAGCGCCTGATCCTGCGAAGCCGACTGCGCCGCAAGGATATTCAGGTTTCGCGACCACTGCTGGATTGCATCGCCGGACTGCACCTGGCTGTTGAGGATGGGCGCCGCGTTGTCGAGGATGTCGTTGACTTCCGGCAGGTTCTCCTGGAAGCCCTGAGCGAGATTGGTCGTGCCGTCAACCAGGCGTTGCAGATTGGGGCCCAACCCACCGACCGCTTTCGACGTCTCGGTGAGCAGCCGCGTCGATCTTCTCCTTCGGCAGCACTGCCAGGCCGCGGTTGGCGGCGTCCAGCGCCGGGCCGACCTCACTGGGCACCGTGCCCGCGGTGATCGTCTGCCCGTTGCTGAAGTACTGACCGGGGTTGCCGGTCGACACCAGGTCGAGGTACTGCTCACCGATCGCGGACACCGAGTGAACGTTGGCGGTCGCGTCTTTCGGGATCTTGAACTCGTTGTCGATGCTCATCGTCGCCTTGACGCCGTTCTCGGTCGGCTCGACGCCGGTCACCTTGCCGATCTGAGTGCCGCGGTAGGTGACGTTCGCCGTTTCGTACAGCCCGCCGGACCGTGGCAGATCGGCGTACAGCTTGTACTGCCCGATGCCTGCCAGGCTGGGCACCCTCAGGTAGTACCAGCCCAAGACGACCAAGGCGATGATCGTGAGGATCGTGAACAGCACCAACTGAATCTTGATGAACCGTGTCAGCACTGGTCATTCACCCCTTTCCACAAGTGGTCCGCCCGGTGCATCGTGCGGGTTCGGCGTGAAGCGCACATCCGGAATCATCGTCTCCGGGTCGCGGCCCCATGATTGCTCGAGTGCGCGCAGCATGCCCGAGACTCCGGTGCCGGTCAGGATGCCGTTGTCGATGGCGCTCAGTGTCAGATCGACGTTGAGCGACACGTTGATGTAGTCACCGCGAACCACCTTCGGCACGTTCTCGATGCTGAACGGGGCGGTGAAAAGAAGCCTGAGCGCTCCGAGGAGATACGGCGACGCCTTGGCCAGTTGCTTGAGCGGGCGCTGCAGGTTCTGCAGGTTGGTGTGCAGGTTGTCGCTCGTCGGGGCGAGCGCCGCGTCGGCGGCGTTGCTGATCCGGCCCAGCGACACGACGGCGTCGGCGAACAGATCCCGGGTGTCGGCGAAATGTTTGATCAGCGGCGGGAATTCGGTCAGCACCCGGTCCAGGGTGTTGTTCCGGTCGGCGACGATCGTCAGCAACCTGTTCGTCGAATCGATGGCCCTGGTGATGTCGTTGCGCTGCTGGTTCAAGTTGTCGGTGAACGTGTCCAGCCGGCCAAGGAATTCGCGGATCTGATCGGCGCGGCCGGTCAGCAGGTTGTTGACCTCGGTCTGGATGACCTCGAGGTTCGGGATTCCGCCGCCGCTCAAAATGGTGGCGATACTGGCCAGCGTCCGCTCCGTGGTCGGGAACGCCGAGGCGTTCTTCAGCGGAATGGTGTCGCCGCTCTTCAGCTGCCCCGACGGGTTCGGCGGCGGGTCGAGCTGCACATGCTGGGAGCCCAGAAGGCTGGTCTGCCCGATCTTGGCCAACGTGTTGGCAGGCAGCTTCACGTCGGGCTGCAGGTCCAGCGTCAGGGTCGCGACCCAGTTCTTCAGCTCGATCGAGCGCACCCGGCCGACGTACACGTCGGCCACCCGAACGCGGCTGTTGACGTTGAGCGCCAACGTGTCCGGCATCTGCACGTAGATCGTCGTCTTCTTCGACCCGGTGCCAGGACCACCTGGCAGCGGCACGTTCGCGATGCCGCGCCAGCCGCCGCAGGAGGTCAGCACAACCGCGATCCCCAACAGCGCCACGGCGCGGATCGCGATCCGGCTCCACTTACGCGCGGTCATTAGCCCCCTCCAGCTTCAGCGGGCAGCGGCGGGCCTGCCGGCGCTGGAGCGGCTGCCGGAGCGGCCGCAGGTGCAGGCGAGATGGCGCCGAGCGGATCGCCGGGGATGACGCCCGGTGACGGACCCGGCGGCGGGTCCCGGCTGCGGGTACCACGGCGGGGGCAGCGGCTGGTTCTCGTTGTAGGCGTCCGGCGGGCCCGGCAGCCTGCCGTCGCTGACCCCGAATGCCGGTGGGGCGCCGGGAACCACGCAGTCGGGCCCACCCAGCAGCTCTGAGAGGCACTCCGGCGTGAGGTTTCGTTCGGTGTGCGGCTGCACTTCGATGCCCTGCATGCCCGGCGCGGCCACCCAGCCCGGCTCGTGGTTGCCGTGTGAGAACAAGGTGTCGCGCGACCAGATCCCGGGCACGGTCGTGTCCTTGTAACCGGGCTGCGGCTGCAGCCGCGGCTCGGAGTAGGAGATCTGCTTGGGAAGCGTCATGGCGCCCACGAACTCGTTGATACCGATCGGCGGGAAGTTGAACTTGATCGCATCCAGGATCGGCGCCAGGTATTGCGCGCACAGTTCGGCGGATTCCTGATAGCCCATCCGGCTACCGGCCTGGATCGAGCTGCAGACGAACTGCATCGGGTTGGCGAAGTTGGCGATGGCAGGCAGGCCGACGATGCCGCCGGAGTTCGGCGAGGTGATGTTCATCAGGTTCGCGCCGAGGTTCGGGAACACGTGCAGACCGGTTTCCAGACCGTTCAGGGGTTCCGGCTGCAGGATCGCGTTGGTCACGTCGGCGAGATTGTCGACGTCGTGCGCGAGCACCTCGCCGTTCTCGCCGATGAACTTGCGGGTCGTCGTCAGCAGGGTGTTCAGATCGTGCAGCGCCGTCGCGAGTTCGTTGTCGGTGTTGGTGAACGAGTTCGTGAACTGGGCGAGGTCGTTGTTCAGCGCGACGAACTGCTGGTCGCTCTTGTGCAGTGCGTTGACGAACATCGCCAGGCTCTTGAGCACCGCGTAGAAGTCGCCGCGACCCTCGTTGAGCGTGGTGACCGCCTCGGACAGGCCCTTGAGGGTCTTGTTGATCTGGTCGCCCTTGCCGGCCAAGCCGTCCGAGAAGGACTCGATGACGTCACCGAACGGGCCCTTCGGCTGCTCGGGCGTCGGGCCGAGATCGGTGAGGATCCGGTTGATCGAGTCACGCAACTCGTCGTACTCGACCGGCACCTGCGTGCGATCGAGCGGGATGGTGGCGTTGTTCTCCAACTCGGGCCCGCCGGTGTAGGGCGGTGACAGCTGGATGGTGCGCGACGCGACGAGGCTCGGGTTGAGGATCGACGCCGTCGCGTTGGCGGGCACCTTGTACTTGTTCTCGTAGTGGAAGGTGACCTTCATCTTGTCGCCGGCCGGTTCGATCGAGTCGATCGAGCCGACCTTGACGCCCATGATCTGGATCTTGTCGCCCGGATACAGCGCGAGCGTGTCGGAGAAGTAGGCCACCACCGTGTTGTTGGTGAGCTTCTTGTACAGCTGCCATCCGACGACACCCGCGACCAGCGCCAGCACCACGACGACGGCGCCAATGATGACCGTTGTCCGAGATACGTTCGGCAACTTCAGGTTTCGCACGTTGAAGATAGTCGACATCGTTTCGCCCTACCCGTTCTGCGAACCTGGTGGAAGGTACGGCGGATTGCCCGGCAGCACCGGCGCGCCCGCCGGCGCGGGTGCAGGCCCCGGTCCCGGCGGCGGTGGTGGCCCGTCGAGCGCAGGCGGCAGCGGCGCGATGCCCGGCGTGAAGTCAGGTCCCTCCGGAGGCAGCGGCCCGACCGGCACGGTACGTGCGCCCGGCGGGGCAGGCGGCAGCGCCGCGGGCACACCCGGCATGTCCGGCGGCAACTGACCCGGAACGGCCGCAGCGGGAACACCGGGGGTGAAGCCGGGACCGTTCGGGTTCGGCGGTGAGGTGATCACGTCAGGCAAGGTGTAGTCCTGCCCAGCCGGGCTCGAGTACGGGTTCGGCCCGAACGGGCCGGTGGACAGGTGCGAGCACGGCAGCGGATCGGCAGGCCGCGGAAGGGTGTCCGGCGTCGGCGTGTACGAGCAGGGGTGCCCTGCGACCACGGCGGGACCCGGATTCGCCGGCGTACCTTCGAGGACTTCCGGTCCCGGTGCGGGAGCGCCGTTCGGGAAGCGCGATCCGTTCGGATCGGGGAACCGCCAAGACGGGCAGGCCCGCGTCGCCCCAGAACTTCTCGGGGTCGATACCGCGCTTCTTGAACGCTGCGTCGACGAACGGCTGCAGCAACCACGGTGGCAGCAGGTTCACGACCATCACCTTGAAGAACGGGCCCGACGCGATGGCCTCAGCCAGCGACGCGGTGAACTTGCTCAGCGTGGACAGCACGTCAACGAGGTCGAACTTGCGCTCCTTGAGGAGGTCGCTGATCGTGCGGAGCTGCTCCAGGACATGGTTGAGGTTCGGGTTGTCGTTGACGAAGCCGGCGACCTGGGTCGAGAACTCGCTGACGCGCTCCAGCAGCATGCTGACCGCGTAGCTGCGCTCGTTGACCGCGGCCAGCAGGGTCTGCGCGTTCGTCAGCAGAGCGTTGATCTGCTCGACTGCGGTTGCCGAGCACGCCCGCGATCTTGTTGGCGTTGGACAGCAACTTCCGGACGTCCTCATCGCGCTTGCCGATGGTGTCGGAGAATCGGGCCACACCGTCAAGGGCGGCACTCAGGTGCGGGTAGGTCTGGTCGATCGTCTCCGAGAGCACGTTCAGCGACCGCTTGACCGTCTCGGTGTCCCACCCGGACGCAGCCTTGGTCACGTCGAAGAAGGCGTCGTAGATCTGGTAGGGCGTCGTGGTTTGGCCAAGCGGCAGAACGCCGCTCGCGGCCAGCGCCGTTGACCCGCGCGGCTCGATCTCCAAGGTCTTGCGGCCGAGGATCGTGTCGGTGCGGATGGCGGCCCGGCTTTCGGTGCCGATCTGCGTCCCGTTCAGGGTGTAGCCGATCACGACCTTGTCGCCCTCGATCTCGAACGAACGCACCTGGCCGATGTCGACGCCGGCGATGCGCACTTTGTCGCCGCCGCTCAACCCACCGGTGTCGGAGAATTGCGCGTAGTACGTCGGCTGGGCGAACAGTATCGGGACACTGGCGAAGCTCTGGCCCACCCCGATCACCAGGAGCAGGATGAGGATGCCCATCAACCCGTTGCGGACGCGATTCGAACTTTCCAGGACTCTCATTGCGGCGTGCACCGCCCGGTTGGCTGCGACCAGACCTTGACCGAGCGCACCGGTCCGCCGGGCTGCAAGCCGGGAAGCTTCAGCGAGATGTCGCACGCGTAGAAGTTGAAGAAGTCACCGTAGACGCCGCCTGCCCGGCCGATGATCTTCAGCGCCGTCGGCAGCCTGGTCAGGGTGTCGTTCAACTGGTCCTTCTGATCGACGAGGGGCTGCTGGATGGCCTCCAGATAGCCGATGGTGTCCTTGAGCAGCGGGCGGTTGTCGGCGAGCAGATCCCCGACGGTGCCCGCGGCGTCGCTGATGTCGGCGACGGAACTCGCGATCGGGTCGGCCCGGTTCTTCAGCCCGGTGATCAGCTTCTCGAAGTCGACGACCGTCTCGTCGAACTGCTTCTGGTGCTTGACGGTGGTGTCCAGCACCGTGTTCAGGTTGCGGATCACCTCTCCGATGGCCTGATCCCGGTCGGCCAGCGCAGACGTGAGCTGGCCCGTCTGGTCCAGGATGTCGTTGATGGTGCCGCCCTGGCCCTGGAAGATCGTGATGATCGACTGCGCGATGTTGTTGATCTTGTCGGGGTCGAGCGCACGGAACAGCGGGCGGAAGCCGCCGACCAACGCGTCGAGATCGAGCGCGGGCTCGGTGCGCTCCATCGGGATGGTCGAGCCTGCGGGCAGCCGCTGGTCGTTGTCGCCCCGCTTGAGCTCCATGTACCGATCGCCGATCAGGTTCAGGTAGCGAATCGAGGCGGTCGTGCCCTGGAACAGCTGCAGGTCACGCTCGACGCTGAAGTGCACCTCTGCCACCCGGCCGCCGTCCTGCAGCTCGACCTTCGAAACCTTGCCGACCTCAACGCCCGACGCGCGGA
Organism: uncultured Actinomycetota bacterium; assembly: GCA_963758825.1. Classification (GTDB taxonomy): domain Bacteria; phylum Actinomycetota; class Actinomycetes; order Mycobacteriales; family Mycobacteriaceae; genus Mycobacterium. The sequence goes on from CAVWWV010000008.1 coordinate 65,174, forward strand.
CGAACTGGCCGGCGCGCAGACCACTGGCGTTGCTGAAAAGAGCCGTAGTAGCCCGTGGTGCGGTCGAACCGCATCTGACCGAACACCACGATGATGATCGCGGTGAACAGCAGCAGCACCAGTGCAAAGGCGCCGAGCTTGATGGCTGTCCCGGTGATTTTCATGGGTTGATCGTGTTCTCCCCGAACTGACGACCCCAGATGTACTCGGAGCCGGGAGTGATGAGCGGCACCACGAGGGGGATCGGCACCGACGGAATGGGCAGCAGGCACGGCGGCAGCCGGCGCAACCGAACGGCGATGCGAGCTCGATGTGGTTGTACGGCGCGATCGACGCGCCGGTGTCCATCACCAGGTACGGGTTCGGCCACAGGTCCTTGGTGACGGGCTGCCAGCAGCCCGGCCTGCCCTCGGGTCCGCCGTGGGCGTTCACCCGCGGCAGGTTGTCGGGGTAGACGTAGGCGTTGGCCGGGAAAAGCAGTTCCGAGTGCGTGTTCAGCGAGTAGCCGTTGCCGCCGAGCGACGCGGCGATCCTCGGCTCGACGTCGTGATAGTTGCGGATCGTGCAGAACAGCGCGGGGCTGTACTCGTCGAGCAGCTCGGAGGTCGGGATCAGGTCCTGGGCGCCACGGATCAGATACGGGCCGCCCTTCTCGAAGATCTCGGCGCCGGTGTTGCCGAACCCGATCGAGGCCATCAACGCCTGGTCGATGTTGCCCTGCTCATCGTTGAGGGTGTGCGCCGTGGTGGCCGCGTTCTCCAACCCGTCGAACAGGTCGGGTGCGGCGTTGGCGTACACGTCACCGAGATCGGCAAGCAGCTGGTTGGTCCGTCGTAGCTGCGGCATCTTCGGGTTCAGGTCGGCGAGGATCTTGTTGCCGTTGATGACCGACTGGCCGAACCGGTCGCCGAGGCCCTGCAGCGCCTGAGCGGTCGCGGTCAGCGTCTGGTTCAGCTTGATCGGGTCGACCTTCTCCGACACGGAGGTGAGCGTCTCGAACAGCGTGTTGAACTCGGTGGTCACGTTCGTCGCGTCGATGACGTCGGAGCTCTTGATGCGTTGTGAGGCCGGATTTTTCGGCGACGAGAAGGAGATGTACTTGTTGCCGAACACCGTGGTGGCGCTGATCTTGGCGTCCACGTTCGCCGGGATCAGCCTGATGTACTGGGGGTCGACGTCCATCGTGATCTTGGCACGGGGCTTATCGCCGACGGTGACCTCGTCGACACTGGCCACCCGGCCGATCTCGACACCGTTGTAGGTGACCTTGGCGCCGGGGTCCATCGACAGGCCCGCCCGGTCCGACATCATGATCAGCTGCTCGCGCTTGAGGAAGTCGCCGCGGAACTGGAAGTACACCAGCGCCGTCACGGCGACCAGCAAAATGGTCAGCACCACACCGGCGAGCTTGTAGGGCGGTGTGCGGGGCTCGTTGATCGGGGCCGTCATGCCGCTACACCGTGAGGTTGAAGTTCGGGTCGGTGCCGTAAAGCGCCAACGAAGCGAACAGGACAACGATCACGATGGCGGTCAGCGAGGTTCGCATCGACCGGCCGACTGCCTCGCCGACGCCGACCGGGCCGCCGCTGGCGAAGTAGCCGTAGTAGCAGTGGTTGAGCATGACGATCACCGAGATGATGATCGCCTGCACGAAGGACCAGAACACGTCATCGGGACGTAGGAAGGTCCGGAAGTAGTGCTCGTAGGTGCCGATCGACTGGCCGTAGAAGAACGTCGTCGTCACCTGCGCCGACAGGAACGACATGATGATCGCCATCGCGTACAGCGGGATGATCACCACGAAGCCGGCCATGATGCGGGTGGACACCAGGTAGGAGATGGACTTGATGCCCATCACCTCGAGGGCGTCGATCTCCTCGCTGATCCGCATGGCGCCGAGCTCGGCGGTGGCGCCTGCGCCGACGGTGGCCGCCAGCGCCTGGCCCGCCACCACCGGGGCGGCGATGCGAACGTTGATCAGCGCCGCGAAGAAGCCGGTGAACGCCTCAACACCGATGTTGCCCAGCGATGCGAAGCCCTGGATCGCGACCAGTGACGAACCGGAGAGCGTGACGAAGCCGACGATCGCGACGGTGCCGCCGATGACGGCCATCGCGCCGGTGCCCATTCCGATCTCGGCGATCAGCCGCAGGGTTTCCTTGCGGTAGTACCGCAGCGCATGCCCGATCGAGCCGACGGCCGTCACGACGAACCACGCGACGTGGCCGACGCTGTCGAGGAACCGGGCAGGTGCGGCGACTACTTGTTCGGTGCGCTGGTAGCCCCGAGGGAACCGGGAGCGCAGAACGTTTGAGGTCGCCATGTCAGCTTCCCGTCCCGAATCGCACGCCGATCGTCGTCAGCACCACGTTGACAGCGAACAGGGCGATGACGCAGAGCACAAGCGTTTCGTTGACCGCGGTGCCGACACCCTTGGCGCCTCCGGAAACGGTCAGGCCGCGGTAGCAGCCGACCAGCCCGGCGATGAGGCCGAACGTGGTGGCCTTGACGACCGAGATCAGCACCTCGGGCAGGCCGGTCACGAGCGTCAGGGTCGTCACATACGCACCCGCAGAGACGTTCTGCAGGTACACGCCGAAGATGAAGCCACCGACAAGGCCGATGGTGATCACGGCGCCGTTGAGGAGGAGCGCGACGAAAGTGGAGGCGACCACGCGGGGTACCACCAACCGATGGATCGGATCGATGCCGAGCACCTCGAGTGCGTCGATCTCCTCACGGATGGTGCGGGCACCCAGGTCGGCGCAGATGGCAGTGGATCCCGCGCCGGCGACGACGAGCACGGTCACCAGGGGGCCCAGCTGAGTGACGGCGGCCAGGGCCGCGCCCGCGCCCGAGATGTCGGCGGCGCCGAACTCCGTCAGAAGGATGTTGAGGGTGAAGATAAGGAGCACGGTCAACGGAATCGACACTGCGAGCGTGGGCAGGAACGAGACCTTGAACAGGAACCAGCTCTGCAGGATGAACTCCCGCCACTGGAACGGTCGACGGAACAGCGCCTTGAAGGTGAGCACGCACATGCGCACGAACCCGCCGACAGCTTCCATCGCCGGCCGGGCCTGGTTGGCGATGTAGTCGCCTATCCCCGGTTGCGTCGCCGTCACCAGCGCGTTCCCACGCCACGGGTGTTACGGCGGTACGGCAGCCCCTGTCGCACGCCCCCTCCTTGCACTGAACCCCGATCTGTGACCACCGTCTCCCTACTGACTGGTAGTAAGGCGGACCACAGGAATGTACACGATGCTCCCCCGCGCCTGCACCGCATCCGGCGGATTGACCCCATAACCGTTAGCAAACCCAAACCCTCCAGTTAACTTTCTGACCGTCCGACAGAAACTGTTGCGGCAGAAGAACTTTCGTCCGCGTCAACGAGTTTCTCTGTCCCGAACCGGTTTCTCAGCTCCGTTTTGAGGACTTTGCCAGCGGGGTTGCGTGGTAGGGCGTCGACCACTTCCAGATGCTTCGGATGTTTGTACCGGGCAAGCCGTTCAGTGAGGAATTCGTCAAGATCGCTGAGCTCGAGGGTCGAATCGGACACTGCGCTCAGGGCCACGACGGCGACCGGAACTTCGCCCCACTTCTGGTGGCTTCGCCCGATCACCGCGACTTCGACGATCGCCGGGTGGCCGGCGAGGACGTTCTCGACCTCGGCGCAGTAGATGTTCTCGCCGCCGGAGATGATCATGTCTTTCTTGCGGTCGACAACCCAGATGTATCCCTCGTCGTCCTGACGCACCAGATCGCCCGAATGGAACCAGCCACCGGCAAACGCTTCGGCGGTGGCCTGCGGGTTGTTCCAATAGCCGTCCATCAGAGTTGGCGCGCGGTAGACGATCTCGCCGACCTGGCCGACGGGTACGTCGTTCATCTCGTCGTCGACGACTCGAGCGCTGACGGTCGGTATCACCTTCCCGACGGACCCGAGTTTGCGAAGGGCGTCGTCGCCCAACAACATGCACGTCACGGGTGACATCTCTGTCTGACCGAACGCCGCGAGGATCTGGGTTCCGGGGAATGTCGCAGACATGGCGCGTAACAGTGTGTCCGACGCGGGGGCTGCGCCCCACGACAGCACGCGCAGTCGCAGCGCACGCGGGTTGGCCTGTTGTTCGGCGCACACCGCCTGCCATTGCGCGGGCACGAGGAAGATGCCGGTGACCTTCTCGGCCTCGAGCACGTCGAGCAGCGCGCCGGGATCGAAATCGCCGAGCGGGTAGACCACCGTGGGCAGGCCGAGAAGCAGTCCGATGATCATGTTGCCGATGCCCGCGATGTGGAACAGCGGGACGCCGATGAACCCGACGTCATTGTTGATGTCGGCACCGTTGGTGAAGAGGAATGTCATCGCCTGGCCGGCGAGGTTGGCATGGGTGAGCACCGCGCCCTTGGGCCGCCCGGTTGTGCCCGAGGTGTACATGATCAGCGCGGGTGAGTCGTCGGGGATATCGACGGGCGCCGCGGGGTCGCCGTCCTCGGCCAGCACGTCGTCGTAGCCGAGAACGCCGTCGTCGGTCGCCCCGCCCGCGACGATCACCGTTTCCAGCTTCGGTTCCAGATCCCTGACGGCGGTCGCCACCTTGGCCAGCACCGACTCGGCGATCATCACCCTGGCATCGCAGTCGGTGACCAGGAAGCCGATCTCCCTCGGGGTCATCCGGAAGTTGACCGGAACCGCAATGGCGCCGAGCTTGTTGGCCGCCAGGAACGACTCGATGAACTCGGTCCGGTTGAGCATCAGGATCAGAACCCGGTCGCCGAAGCGCACGCCGCGACGGCGCAGGCCGCCCGCGAGTGCAGCCACGCGCCTGTCGAGTTCAGCCCATGTGGTGGTCCGGCCCAGGTGTCGTAGCGCCGTCGCGTCGGGCTGCATCAGCGCGTGGCGGGCAAGCTGGTTGGTCCAGTTCTGCCTTCTCGCGAGATACGGCTGCTCGGTCGGCTGAGCGGTCAACGGCAGGAACTCCCGGGTTGCGCGGCGTTGATATTTGATCAAACATTGACGATGCTGCGGTCACACTATGGCCTCGGCGGGGATGGGACAACCCCGGGAGGGGGCCGCGTGAACGCACCGGCGAGGCCCCATAACCGGCGTCGACGCGCCGTTCGCCGCGAGCAGATGTCCGACGAGGTCGCCGGTCACCTGCGGGCCGCCATCATGTCCGGGACGTTGTTGCCGGGCACGTTCATTCGGTTGGACGAGACCGCCGCCGCGCTCGGCGTCAGCATCACCCCGGTGCGCGAGGCGCTTCGCACGCTGCGCGGCGAGGGCATGGTGCTGCTGGAGCCCCACCGCGGGCATGTCGTCGCCCCCCTGAGCCGACGCGACGTCGAGGACATCTTCTGGCTGCAGGCCGCGATCGCCAAGGAACTCGCGGCCGCCGCCACCGATCGGATCACCGACGACGGCATCGCCGAGCTGGAGCGGCTCAACGACGAACTCGCCGCGACCGTCGAGACCGGCGATGCCGAAGCGATCGCCGCCGCCGAGTTCCGGTTCCACCGCTCGCTCAACCACACGACCGGCCGGATCAAGCTGGCGTGGTTTCTTCTGCACGTGGCCCGTTACATGCCGCCGATGATCTATGCGGCCGATCCGCAGTGGGGCGCCGAAGCCGTGCAGAACCACCGGCTGTTGACCGCCGCGCTGCGACGTCGTGATGTCGCCGAGGTGGTCCGGCTGACCGATTGGCAATTCAGCGACGGCGCAAGGCGATTGACCGAGCGGCTCGAGGAAACCGGCATCTGGAGCTGATGCGCGGCGCTCGAGGAGGGCGCGTCGGTATGCAGCCGAAACGTCTCAGCGACCGACTGCCGTGCTGCCCGCCTCAGAGCGACAGTTTCGCTCGTGCCGAAACGGCTTCAGTAGGAGCGAAAGATTCGCTGCGAGGCGGGCAACTCGCGGACCTCTGCCGGGAAGTGCTTGATCCACAGCCGGCGTGAGCCAGCCCGCCCTCGTGTCGGTCCGCGGTGGCAATGTCCGCCTATGACCGGCACGACAACCGATAGGTACGCGCTACGCGGGACCGAGCTGCGCTACGCGCTCACCGTCCACTTGTTCAAGCACGGACCACTCCGCGTGCCCGACCTCGTCGACGCGCTCGACTTTGATGGTTTCGATATTCCGGGCGGGGCGAAGGCTGTGTCCGACGCCCTTCGGTGGGAGATCGGCCACGAAAGGGTGCGGCGGCTGGAACGTGGCAAGTACGGGCCACGCTCGATGCCACGCGGTACCGAGCACCGGATGAACGCCCGTGTGATGGCTCTGCGCGAGGAGGCTGCAGCGCGTATGTCCAAGGGCGACGAGGCGTTCTGGAACGCGCTGTTCGGACCGGCCGCCTGACGCTCAACCGGCGGCGAGTTGCTCGGCGCGCGTCTTCAGGTTGCCTGCGAGGTAGTCGAGGGTGTCCCCGATCGCCTTCTTCACCATCGGCTTCGGGAACGGCAGTTTCGTCTCGACGTCCAGATCAACGGTGAGCAGCGACGTCGGCCCGATCGGCACCACCGAGAACTTCTGCTCCTGCTTCTCGAAGTGGTCGCCCTGCTGCAGCACCGTGTAGATCTCATGCGGAGTCGGGTAGTAGACCGCCGTGATGAAGGTGCCCGACTGTCCCTGCACGACCACGTCGAGCCGGAGCTGGCTGGGCCGTCCGTCGTCGTAACGCGCGAGCACCCAGCAGCCCTTGATCTCCTCGTTCCACTCGGGATAGGCCTCGAAGTCGGCGACGATCGACATGATCGACTCCGCGGACGCGTCAACCTCGACTGTCTTGCTCACCAACGGCATCGGCCCAGCCTATCGGCCCTCTGCAGATCGACTGAAACCCGTTACGCGAGTTCACCGACGTCGAGACCGAGTGGCGATTCCACCCGGACGGCCTCGTCGCGGATCAACCCGCGCAACAGCGCGGTGCTGAACTCGGCGGCGATCTCCTGCGCGGTGCGCCTGCCCTGCGGGCGCAGCCAGCGGTACGAGCCAAGCGTCATGCCGATATAGCCGAGCGCCAGCACGTGGGAGTCGCAGTCATGGAACTCGCCGCTGGCGATGCCGCGGTCGATGACATCACGCACGTGCTCGTACACCTGGGTTTCCTTCTCCCGGATGTAGGCCACCTGATCGTCGGTGAACCACTCGGTGATGTAAGGCCCCTCTTGGAAGTACACCGCCGCCCGTTCGAGGTCGCCTGCTATGCCCACCAGAAGCCGTCGGGTGAAGTGGTAGATGGTCTCGCGTGCCGATGCGGACGGGTCGTCGTGCAGTGCGGCCACGGTGAAGTCGGCGGCACCTTTGTAGATGTCGTAGAGGATCAGCGACTTGCTGGCGTAGTAGTGATACACCGTGGCCTTGTTCAATCCGACGGCGTCGGCGACATCGTCCATCCGGGTGCCGTGGTAGCCGCGCGCGGCGAACAGCTTGGTGGCGACGGCCAACAGCTCCTCGCGGCGGGACATCCCGTTAGGCGTATCGGTGGACATGGCGACTCTCTATCAACTGGTTGGCCGCCAGTGTAAGTCCACGGGGTGTCGCCGCCGCCGCGGCGGGTCTAGACTCCAGCGAAGGGGACCGCACAACGCGAGAGGGTGGACAGATGGATCCGAATCCGGATTATGACGCCAGCGACGAGGTCGAATACGGCGCCAACTGGTTCGCCTGGATCCTGCGCGGCGTGTATCCACCGCCCGCCTATCCCCCGGTGTAACCAACTGTTCTTTCAGACCGGCCGGTTTACCACGTCGGGCCTGCGAAGAATCCGTCAAACCGGATGCGCTGCTTGCGTAGTTCATCCAGTACGCCGTCTTTCGGCAGCGCCTTGACCGTCGACTCCTTCAGCTTCGGTGGCTGACCCACCAGCACATCTCTGGGTGTCGTTTGCATCGACCAATCATTTCCGGCCGCAGGGGCCACGACACGAGTAGTCGACTACTGCACTTGCTGAGCCCGATGCGGGCATGGCAGTACCGCACTCCAGGAATACGCCGTCCCAGAGCGCGGCACTGGGCTTGGTTACCCGCGCCGGGAGTCGTGCCTCGCGCCCTCCTGCTGTGCGGCGGCCTGGTCGACGCGGTTCTGGTCGACGCGGTTCTGGTCGACGCGGTTCTGGTCGACGCGGCGGTCCTGCTCGACGACATGCTGGTCGTCGGCGTCATCGTCAACACGGGTCTTCGGGTCGAGCATGTCGGCGTGCCTGCGGCGCTCCTCGATCTCTTCGCGCGACGCCGCCACTGCTTCGTGGTGGCCCGCTGCCTGCTGCTTGAGCCGAGCGGCCTCGGCGGCCTTCGCCTCGGCCTCGGCCTGCGCGGCGCGGGCCTTCGCGGCCGTCTCGTCGGCGATCGTCTGGCGCTTGTCGGCCTTCTCGACGTGTGTTGTCAGCTCCTCGCGCATCTGCTCGGCCTCGACGTGCCTGCGCTGGTTACGCCTGCTGCGCGCGGCGAACACGAGCCCGGCGAGCACGATCACCGCCACGACTGCGACAACGATCCATACGGCGGTGCTATTCATGGCAGTGCCCTTTCGATGGGAAACACTCGGGCACGTCGTTGACGCACCCGCTAATTCCGGATTCCCTCCGAGGCGGATGCCGAAACGTTGCCCGGCGTACGCGGGCGCACTGTCGATTTTGGCCGACTCTTACACTGACGTATTCCACTCGTCCCACCACGAGCGGTGTCAGGGCGCCTTCTCGCGCTCTGACCGGACCGTGACAACACGTTAGATCGGATCGAAATCGATGATCATCGGGATTCCGAGAGAGTCGCTGCCTGGAGAAACGCGCGTCGCCGCGACGCCGCAGACCGTCGGTCAACTCATCAAACTGGGCTATGAAGTCGTGGTCGAGACCGGCGCGGGCGCCGCATCGAGCTTCGCCGACGGGGCGTTCAGCGAGGCCGGTGCCAGTGTCGGGGCCGCCGAGCAGGTGTGGGCGGCAGACGTGCTGCTGAAGGTGAACGCGCCGAACGACGAGGAGATCGCGGCCCTGCGCGACGGAGCCACCCTGATCAGCCTGATCTCCCCCGCGCTGAAGCCGGAACTCGTCGAGCGGCTGGCCAGCCGTCCGATCACCGTGCTCGCCATGGACGCCGTTCCGCGAATTTCGCGGGCCCAGTCGCTGGACGTGTTGTCGTCGATGGCGAACATCGCGGGCTACCGCGCCGTCATCGAGGCCGCCAATGAGTTCGGCCGATTCTTCACCGGGCAGGTGACCGCGGCGGGCAAGGTGCCGCCCGCCAAGGTGCTCGTCGTCGGCGCGGGGGTGGCCGGCCTGGCGGCTATCGGCGCGGCAGGCAGCCTCGGCGCCATCGTGCGCGCCACCGACCCTCGACCCGAGGTGGCAGATCAGGTCAAATCACTTGGTGGAGAATATCTTTCGATCGAGTCGCCAGAGGCCGAAGTGTCGGCAACGGGCTACGCCAAGGAGATGGACGACGACTACAAGGCCCGCGAGGCGCAGCTCTACGCCGACCAGGCCGAGGACGTCGACATCATCATCACGACCGCGCTGATCCCCGGTAAGCCGGCACCGCGCATCATCACCGCCGACATGGTGGCCTCGATGAAGCCCGGCAGCGTGCTCGTCGACATGGCCGCGGCCAACGGCGGCAACATCGAGGGCACCGTGAAGGACAAGGCCGTGGTCACCGACAACGGGGTGACCATCATCGGCTACACCGACCTCGCCGGCCGGCTGCCCGCCACCGCATCGCAGCTGTACGGCACGAACCTGGTCAACCTGCTCAAGCTGCTGACCCCGGAGAAGGACGGCCAGCTGACGTTGGACTGGGACGACGTCGTGCAACGCTCTGTGACCGTGGTGCGCGACGGCGAGAGCACCTGGCCGCCGCCGCCCGTGCAGGTGTCGGCGGCGCCTGCGGTGGCAGCGGCCGCAGCGGTGGAGGCCAAGCCGACCAAAAAGCCGATGACCACCGCGCGCCGGCTGGGAGTCACGTTCACCGCCGCGGCGGTGCTCTTCGCGCTCATCGCGCTCTCGCCGTCCGCGCTGCAGGTGCACCTGACGGTGTTCGCGCTGGCCATCGTGATCGGCTACTACGTGATCGGCAACGTGCACCACGCGCTGCACACCCCGCTGATGTCGGTGACCAACGCGATCTCCGGGATCATCGTCGTCGGTGCGCTGTTGCAGATCGGGCACGCCGATGTCGTCGTCACCGCACTGGCGACCCTGGCGATCCTGCTCGCCAGCATCAACGTCTTCGGCGGCTTCGCCGTGACCCGCCGCATGCTGGCCATGTTCTCGAGGAGCTGAGATGTTCACACTGGAAACCACCGCAACCGCGGCGTACGTCGTCGCGGCCATCCTGTTCATCCTCGCGCTCGCCGGACTCTCCAAGCACGAAACATCAAGGGCCGGTAACACATTCGGCATCGCCGGCATGGCCGTCGCCCTGATAGCGACGATCGCGCTTGCGCTCGCCCGGCACATCGAACCCGTCGGCCTCGCTCTTCTGGTCGGCGCCATGGTCATCGGCGCCGCGATCGGCCTGTGGCGCGCCAAGGTCGTCGAGATGACCGGGATGCCCGAACTGATCGCGCTGCTGCACTCGTTCGTCGGTCTGGCCGCGGTGCTGGTCGGCTGGAACGGCTACCTGCACGTCGAACGCGATCTGGCCGGCTCCGAGGCCGCCCTGCTGCATCAGGAGGGCATGCTCGGGATCCACTCCGCCGAGGTCGTCATCGGCGTCTTCATCGGCGCCGTGACGTTCACCGGGTCGATCGTCGCCAACCTCAAGCTCTCGGCCCGCATCAAGTCCGCGCCGATGATGCTGCCCGGCAAGAACTTCCTGAACGTCGGCGCACTCGTCGCCTTCGCCGCCCTCACCGTCTGGTTCGTGATCGACCCGCAGCTGTGGCTGCTGGTGGCGGTCACCGTTCTGGCACTCCTGCTCGGCTGGCACCTGGTCGCCTCGATCGGCGGCGGCGACATGCCCGTGGTGGTGTCGATGCTCAACAGCTACTCGGGTTGGGCCGCGGCGGCGTCGGGCTTCCTGCTCGGCAACGACCTGCTGATCATCACCGGCGCACTGGTCGGGTCCTCGGGTGCCTACCTGTCCTACATCATGTGCAAGGCGATGAACCGGTCGTTCATCTCCGTCATCGCGGGCGGCTTCGGCATCGAGGCCGGCCCGGCCGACGACAAGGACTACGGCGAGCACCGCGAGATCAACGCCGACGGCGCCGCCGACCTGCTGGCCTCGGCCCACTCGGTGATCATCACGCCGGGCTACGGCATGGCGGTGGCCCAAGCCCAGTACGGCGTCGCGGACCTGACCCGCAAGCTGCGCGATCGCGGCGTCGACGTCCGGTTCGGCATCCACCCCGTCGCGGGACGCCTGCCCGGCCACATGAACGTGCTGCTGGCCGAGGCCAAGGTGCCCTACGACATCGTGCTGGAGATGGACGAGATCAACGACGACTTCGACAGCACCGACGTCGTCCTGGTCATCGGCGCCAACGACACCGTCAACCCGGCGGCATCGGAGGATCCGAGCAGCCCGATCGCGGGCATGCCGGTGCTCACGGTCTGGAACGCCGCCAACGTGATCGTGTTCAAGCGGTCCATGGCGTCGGGATACGCAGGCGTACAGAACCCGCTGTTCTTCCGGGAGAACACCCAGATGCTGTTCGGTGACGCCAAGGACCGGGTCGACGCGATCAACGCGGAGCTCGCGGTCGCCGAGAAGGTCTGACGCACGCCCATGCCGGTGGACCGTCTCCTGCCCTCCGACGAAGCCGCAGACCTGATCGCGCTGACCCGCGACATCGCCGACAAGGTGCTCGACCCGATCGTCGACGCGCACGAGAAGTCGGAGACCTATCCCGAAGGGGTGTTCGCCCAGTTGGGCGCCGCCGGGCTGCTCAGCCTGCCGCAACCGGAGGAGTGGGGCGGTGGTGGACAGCCGTACGAGGTGTACCTGCAGGTGCTCGAGGAGATCGCGGCGCGCTGGGCGGCGGTCGCCGTCGCGGTCAGCGTGCACAGCCTGTCGTCGCATCCACTGCTCGCGTTCGGCACCGACGAGCAGAAGCAACGCTGGCTGCCCGGGATGCTGTCGGGTGAGCAGATCGGCGCCTACAGCCTGTCCGAGCCGCAGGCCGGTTCGGACGCCGCGGCACTGCGCTGCGCCGCCACCAGAACCGACGGCGGCTACGTCATCGACGGGTCGAAGTCGTGGATCACCCACGGCGGGCGGGCCGACTTCTACACGCTGTTCGCGCGCACAGGCGAAGGCAGCCGCGGGATCTCGTGCTTCCTCATCCCCGGCGATCTCACCGGCCTGAGCTTCGGGAAGCCCGAGGAGAAGATGGGCCTGCACGCGATACCGACGACGTCCGCGTTCTACGACCACGCCCACGTGGACGTCGACCGGCGCATCGGCGACGAGGGGCAGGGTCTGCAGATCGCCTTCAGCGCACTGGATTCCGGCCGCCTCGGCATCGCCGCCGTCGCGGTCGGGTTGGCGCAGGCCGCGCTGGACGAGGCCACCCGCTACGCCAACGAGCGAACCACGTTCGGGCGCAAGATCATCGACCATCAGGGGCTGGGGTTCCTGCTCGCCGACATGGCCGCGGCGGTGGCCAGTGCACGCGCAACGTATCTGGACGCCGCGCGCCGGCGAGATCTCGGCAGGCCGTATTCGGCGCAGGCCAGCGTCGCGAAGCTGATCGCAACGGACGCCGCGATGAAGGTCAGCACCGACGCGGTCCAGGTGCTCGGCGGTGTCGGATATACGCGCGACTACCGCGTCGAGCGGTATATGCGCGAAGCCAAGATCACCCAGATCTTCGAGGGCACCAACCAGATTCAGCGACTCGTCATCGCTCGAGGGCTGACGACGACGTAGCCGGTTCGGGCGGCGACGTCACCGTCACCGTGGTGCCGCCGTCGGATGCGGAGTCGATGTCCATCGCGCCGCCCATCGCGTCGAACCTCGCCAGCAACGAGCCGAGCCCGATGTGCCCGTCGGCGACCGACTGGCCGACGACCGCGGGATCGAAACCACGGCCGTCGTCGGAGACCGTCAGCGTGATCCTGTCGCCGTGCCGTCTCAGGCCGACGTGCACCGTCTTCGCGCCCGCGTGCTTGCCGACGTTGGTGAGCAGCTCGCGAGCGGCCCGATGCAGCAGCTGCTGGGATTCCGGCTTACCCACTTCCTCCAGGTCGGCATCGACGGCGACCTCGGTGCGAGCCTCGAACTGCTTCACCAGCTCTCGCAGCGCAGGGGTCAGCCCGAGTTGCGCGAGCACCTGCGGATGCAACTGCGTGACGGTCGAACGCAGGCCGGTCGCGGTTTCCTGCAGCGCCGCATAGACCATGTCCAGTGCGGGATCGGGGTTGCGCTCGCGGGCCTCATCGAGTTCAAGGCGGGCCGCGAGCAGCGTCTGCAGCGGGCCGTCGTGCAGGTGCTCGGCCACTTCGCGGTTGCGTCGCTCGTCGGCCTGCATCGCCTCGGACACCAGTTGCCGGCGTACTTCCTGTAATGCCTTGACACGCAACGATCTTCGGGCGAGCACGAAGCACAACGCGGTCGTCGCGACGGCCAGCCACAGCAGGAAGCCGAAGTGCGTGTACACGATGTTGGGCAGGCCGATTCTGTCGTCGCGCTTCGAATAGAAGATCCAGACGGCGAGATAGCCGACCGCGGTGACGATGCCGAAAATCGCTGTCAGAGCGGGCCGGTCGCCGAACGCCACCGAGATCGGCAGCAGGAAGAACACCGGAAGGAGCGCCGAGGTCGCACCCCCCGACACCAGACACAGCGCGACGATCACCAGCAGGTCGACGATCGTCGACGCCCAGTCCGCCCACCGCGGAACGGGTCCGCGGAACACGGCGATCAGCCACAGCACCGCCGCCACGGCGTACACGCCGAGGATCACCGCGTACAGCTGGGGCAGCCAGTGGTCGACCTCCCAGATCCACACCAGCACGGCGATCAGGCCGATCAGCGGCAGCCTCAGTACCGCCGACACGCGGACGGGCTCCGTCGCGAGCTGGTCGATGAACGGGTGAGACCGGTTGGCCACGGTTGTCTGTGCTCCTCGCGTCCGCGGCTAATCCAGCAGTTTGCGGCGCATGGCCTCTGCCACCGCGGCGCCGCGATCGTTGACGCCGAGCTTCTCGTAGAGCCGTTGCACGTGGGTCTTGACCGTCGACGGCGCCAGGAACAACTCCTTGGCCATGGTGGGAATGCTGCTGCCGCCCGCGATCAGCTTGAGCACCTCGCGTTCGCGCGGGCTCAGCGCGGGCACGTCGGGCTCGTTGCGGCGCCGGATCTCCGACGCCAGGCCCGCCGCGAGTTCGGGAGCCAGCACATCCTTGCCCTTCGCGCATCTCAACACCGCTGCGACCAGCTCGCTTCGGGTGGACTCCTTCGGAAGGAACCCCGCCGCGCCCTCCTGCAGCGCCTTGTAGACGATGGCCGACTCGTCATGAGCCGACACCAGCAGCACCCGGGTGGACAGCTCGTCGCGGTTGACCGCGGCGGCCACCTCCGCGCCGTCCATGCCGGGCATCCGGTAGTCGAGCAGCGCCACCTGCGGCTGGTGGGTTCTGATCAGCTCGAGGGCTTCCAGACCGTCCTCGGCCTGCGCCACCACGTCGATCTCGCCGCTGGAAACCAGCGCGCGAACCACGCCCTCGCGAAACATCGGATGGTCGTCGCCGACCACCACCCGCACCTTTTCGCCGACCACGACTTCAGCTTGGCACAGCAACCTGTCCGGTTCCCCCGATTGGGGGACAACGAGTTCCACCGTGTCTCCGGCCGATCGGCGGACAGACCCGGCGGCCACGCTCCGGCAGTCTTAAGTCATCGCCGGAGAACACCGGCGGGAAACTGAAAAGCCAACGCAGACAAAGGAACTGAAATGAACCGCATCGTCGCCCGCATCGCCCTCCCGATCGTCTCGGCCGGCATCCTCTCCGGAGCCGCCCTGGGCTTTGCGGGGATGGCCGGTGCCACCGTCACCACCACCCAGACCGGCTCGCACACCGCGATCGTGGCCACCCCGGACACCTACGCGAAGCCGGCGCCCAGCGCGATGTCCGGCTGGCGCTTCCACCACGGCCACGGCCACGCCTACCTGGGCCAGTAGACCCACAACTGAATAACAACACGAATAACAACAAAAATAGATCTCCCTCCACAGAGGCCCTCCCCGGCGGCGTACCGGGGAGGGCCTCACTCGTAAGCGCCCTCCGACAGAAGGACTGCACGAATCGAACACTCACGCTCGCACGTCGACGTCGCCCTCCCCGTCATTTCCGTCGGCATCCTCGGTAGTGCAGCCCTCGGCCGTGTGCAGGGTTGGCAAAGGGCAGGCACGTACTCGTATACAGTCAACGCCTCCGGCCAGGCATGGCGCCACGCCGAACACGATCGCCCGCCCGTCGGTCGCCCATGTTCCCCGGATTACCGTTGGTACAGCGGCGGATCCGCGATCGACGACACGTCGTCGGACGACGTAGGCGCTCACCAGAGCGGGAAGTCGTTACCGTGCTCTGCTCCTGGTCGCGGGCCGAAGTAGCGGCGCTCCGACTCGTCGATCCGGACGTCGTTGATGCTGGCCTCCCGCCGAGCCATCAGCCCCTCGGGGTCGAACTCCCACAGCTCGTTGCCGTAGCTGCGATACCACTGCCCGTCGGCGTCATGGCATTCGTACTGAAAGCGGACCGCTATCCGGTTGTTCCGGAATCCCCACAGCCCCTTCCGCAATACATAGTCCAACTCCCGCTCCCACTTACGGGTCAGGAACGCAACGATCTGCTCGCGGCCGACGACGTGCTGGTCGCGATTGCGCCACTGCGAATCGGGGGTGTAGGCGAGGCTGACGCGCTCGGGGTCGCAGGTGTTCCAGGCGTCCTCGGCGGCCTGCACCTTCTGCTGCGCGGTCTCGAGGGTGAACGGCGGAAACGGGGGACGGCTCTCGGTCATCAGCCCATTTTGCGCACCGTTTAGTGTGGCTACATGGACTTCGCGATGTCTGCCAAGGCGCAGGATCACCACAAGCGTCTTTCGGCTTTCATGACCGAATTCGTCTTCCCCGCCGAGGCCTCATACGAGGAGTACCGGCGTGCGGCGGGCCCTGACGACCACACCGTCCCGCCGGTCATCGAGGAACTCAAGGTGCTGGCCAAGGAGCGCGGGCTGTGGAACCTGTTCCTGCCGTCGGTCTCGGGCCTGACGAACCTCGATTACGCGCCGCTGGCCGAGCTGACCGGCTGGAGCATGGAGATCGCCCCCGAGGTGACCAACTGCGCCGCCCCGGACACCGGAAACATGGAGACCCTGCACCTGTTCGCCACCGAGGAGCAGAGCAAGCAGTGGCTCGAACCGCTGCTCGACGGTCAGATCCGCAGTGCGTTCGCCATGACCGAACCGGCCGTGGCATCGAGCGACGCCCGCAACATCGAGACGACCATGCTGCGCGACGGGGACGACTACGTCATCAACGGTCGCAAGTGGTGGATCTCCGGCGCCGCCGACCCACGCTGCAAAATCCTCATCGTGATGGGCCGGACGAACCCCGAAGCCGCGAGCCATCAGCAGCAGTCGATGATCCTGGTGCCCATCGACACACCCGGTGTGTCCGTCGAGCGGTCGCTGCCGGTATTCGGCTGGCAGGACCAGCACGGGCACTGCGAGATCTCCTTCGACAACGTCCGGGTGCCGGTGAGCAACCTGCTCGACGAGGAGGGCAGCGGGTTCGCGATCGCACAGGCGCGACTGGGCCCTGGCCGCATTCACCACTGCATGCGGGCGATCGGTGTGGCCGAGCGGGCGATGGCGCTGATGGTCGACCGGGTCACCAAGCGCATCGCGTTCGGCAAGCCGCTCGCCGAGCAGGGTGTGGTGCAGCAGCAGATTGCCCTGTCCCGCAACGAGATCGACCAGGCCCGGTTGCTGTGCCACAAGGCGGCGTGGACCATCGACCAGCACGGCAACCAGAGCCGGGAAGCGCGCCAACTGGTTTCGATGATCAAGGCGGTTGCGCCGCAGATGGCGTGCAACGTCATCGACCGGGCAATCCAGGTGCACGGCGCGGCCGGAGTCAGCGATGACACCGTGCTGGCCCGGCTCTACGGCTGGCATCGGGCCATGCGGCTGTTCGACGGGCCCGACGAGGTGCACATGCGCACCATTGCGCGCGGCGAACTCGGCAAGGAGAAGTCGGCCTTCGCCGCGGCGGTGACGGGCTAGTGCCGCCGCTTTCCGGGGCATGGAACTTTCGCGACGTCGCCGAGAACACCGGGATCCAACCGGGCAGGCTTTTCCGGTCCGGCGAGCTGAGCAACCTCGACGATGACGGCCGCGAAACGCTGATCCGGTTCGGCGTCACCGATGTCGCCGATCTGCGGTCGGCGCCGGAACTCGACCGGCACGGCAAGGGTCAGGTACCCGACGGCGTGGTGATCCACCATCTGCCGTTCGTGGAAACCCTTGCCTCCGACGGTGATGCGCCGCATGAAAGCGCATTCCAGAAGATGCTGACCGAGAAGCCGGACGGCGAGTCGGTCAGCCACGCCGCCAGCCGCTACATGACCGAGGAGTACGGCCGGATCGCCCGCTCGACCCTCGCGCAGCGTGCCGTGCACAAGGTGGTCACCATGCTCGGCGACGACGACCGGGTGCTGGCGCACTGCTTCGCGGGCAAGGACAGGACCGGTTTCACGATCGCGGTGGTGCTCGAGGCGGCGGGCGTCGACCGCGACGCCATCATGGCCGACTACCTGGCCAGCAATGCGGCCGTGCCGGAGTTGCGCGCCCACATCGTCGAGACGATCAGGGCCAGGATGTCTGCGACCCCCGACGTCGCGGAGGTGGCCGAGGCGCGCCTGACGGACGCGGTGCTCGGTGTGCAGGAGGCCTACCTGGACGCGGCGCACAGCGCGATCGTCGAGGACTTCGGCTCGTTCGACGGCTACCTCGACGCATCCGAGCGTCACGGCCGACGACATCGCGAAACTGCGTGTCGCGCTGCGCGGTTGACGGTCAGCGCGCGCGCCGTACCTCGTCGAGCACCACGGTGACACGGAATCCGCACAGCACCAGGATGTGGATCAGGTAGAGCCACAGCGCCAGCGCCGACACCGCGCCGATGATGGGCAGCCCCCGAACGGCGCCGACCACGAAATCGGGATGGCGAGGAACAGCACAAACCCCTGCAGGAAGCCGGCCACGATCGCACCCGTCCCAAAGGCGCCGGTGCACAACGCTTTCCAACCGATCCGGCCCGGCGCGATCAGCCCGAACACGCCGAGCAGTGCAGTGGAGACGGCCAGCCACACGACATGGAAGGCGACCACCACACCCCAGACGAGCGACCAGCCGCCGCCTGCGTACAGCGGTCCGACGTAGGGCGCCGTCGCGAGAACCGCAAGCACCAGAAACGGCGCGACGGCCGCAACGCCGAGGAGTCCGGCCCTGCCGCGCCAACCGGTCAACGTGTCTCGAGCCGACGACATCTGGGCGAAGGCCCGACGCAGGCCCTCGCCGTAGAGGCTGGCGGGGAAGAGCACGACGAGCGCCTGCACCCAGGACATCGACAGCGCGACCGAGGTGAGCGTGCGCAGCGCGTCCGGCGTGCCGTGCCCGCTGCGGCAGGCCGTCGATCGCCGCGTTCATCGCGTTCGTCACGGCGTCGTGGCCCGACGAGCGCGCCGACCGCCCACAGCGAGCTCAGCGCCAGCGGAACCAGCCCGATCACCCCGAAGTACGTCGCACCGGCCGCCCACAGCGCCAGATCGGTGCCAGGGAACGTCCTGCGGACTCCCGCAGCCAACTTTGCACGCATGCTCACCGCACTACCCACTCGCGTCGGTGACCGCACTGGCAGGCTGGCGTGCATGACGTCGGACGGATCCCCGGCGACAACGCCGGATGACGCGGGATGGTCGTCGCTGCACGGCGGCGATAGCGCCGTCGCGCGATGGTCCGCGGCATGGCTGCGGATGATGCGGATGCTCGGCACCGGTCCGGTCGCGCACGTCCCGCCCGACGTGCTGTCCGCGGCCGGGGTTCTTGCGCTGGCGGGGGCGTGGGCCGCAGTCGGCCGGACCGGGTTGGCCGGCGCTGAGCGTGCCGCTGATTCTCCTCGCCGGGGTGCTCGACGGGCTCGACGGCGCGGTCGCGCTGACGACCGGACGGGCCCGGCCGTTGGGCGCCGTGATCGACTCGGTCGCCGACCGCATCGGCGACCTGCTGCTCGGCGCGTGTCTGCTGGCGCTCGGCGCGCCGGTGCCGTGGGTGCTGGCGGCGGTGGCGCTGCTGTTGCTGCTGGAGTACGTCCGGGCCCGCGCGCAGGCGGTCGGCATGCCGGGGGTCGGCGCGGTGACCGTCGCGGAGCGGCCGACGCGGCTGATCGTGGTCGCTCTGGCGGCCGGCGGGGTCGGCCGTGTTCCCCGCCGGCGTGCCGCTGCTCGGCTGGGGGTGGGGCGGCGATGTCGGCGATCACCTGGACCGGTCGTCGGGGTGGTCGGGCTGGCGCAGCTCGCTGCCCGGCGTGCGCCGTTCGATTCCGCCGACGTTTCCGCCGGCCCGATGAGATCGGCGACGATCTCGGCGGACATCAGCACCAGGGGGATGCCGCCACCGGGATGGGCCGAACCGCCGACGAGGTAGAGGCCGGGCAGCGGGCTGCGGTTGGCCGGTCGGCGCAGTGCGGCCCGTGGCTCCGTGTGAGGCGGTGCCGTAGATCGCGCCGCCCGGTGCGCCGGTGCGGCGCTCGAGGTCGGCGGGCGTGATCGTCTCGACGAAGCGGATGCGATCGCGGACGTCGGCGCCGCGTTCGGCCAGCACGTCGAGCACGTGGCGGGTATAGCGCTCACGCAATCCGGGTTCGTCCCAGTCGACACCGCGGGCAGCGATCGTGCGCCGGGGCGTTGACCATCACGAACCAGCCCTCGGCGTCGTCGTCGGGCCGCAGCGCCGGGTCGTCGGGGGCGTGCACGTAGACGGTCGGGGTCGGCGACGGGTTGCGGCCGGCGGCCGAAGATCGCGTCGAACTCGGCGGCGTAGTCGCGCGGGAAGTACACCCGGTGCGCCGGGCCCGCCGTGCGGCCCGCCAGCCCGAGCAACAGTACGAAGCCGGCCATCGAGCGGGCGCTGCCGCGTACCCGGCGCCTGGCGGTCCGCGCGGCGCCCGCGGGCAGAAGCCGGTCATAGAGGACGGCGGCGTCGACGTTGCTGACAACGGCGTCGGCCGCAATGGTCCGGCCACCGACGCGCACCCCGATGCGCGCCCGCCGGACACTAGAACCGCCTCGACGGCGGCAGCCGGTGTGGATCTCGACGCCGAGTTCGCGGCACCGGGCCGCGACGGCTTCGACGATGCGGCGCAATCCGCCGGGCACATACCAGGCGCCGAATTCCTGCTCGACGAACGACGTCACCGACAGCACGGCGGGGATGCGGCGCGGATCGGATCCCGAATATGTGGCATAACGGTTGAGCCACATCCGCATTCGCGGGTCGGCGAACATCTGCCCGGCCAAGCGTGTCGAGGGTTCGCCACGGGGCCACCGCCCGCAGGTCTGTGGGCCGCAGGCTCATCCGGGCCAGCGCGGGCAGGGAGACGGGCCGCCGCAGCACGGGCTCGCCGACCAGCTCCCACAGCCGTCGCGATCGGTCGTGCAGCCTGCGCCAGGCCTCGCCCGCGCCGACCCCGAGCGCCTCGTCGAGTGCGGCGGGCACGGCCGCCGGATCATGCGGGAACGTCATCTCGGTGCCGTCGGCGAAGACGTACGCGCACGCCGGGTCGACGGCGGTCAACGGCAGGTCCGCAGGCCCACCGGTGTCGTCGAACAGTCGGGTCAGCTCGCCGGGGAGGGTCAGCAGCGATGGACCGGTGTCGAAGGTGAAACCGTCGCGTTCGAGGATGCCGAGCTTGCCGCCGACGGTGGGCGCGCTGTCGAAGACGCTGACCTGATGGCCCGCGGCGGCAAGGCGAGCGGCCGCGGCGAGTCCGCCGAGGCCGGCGCCGATGACGACGAGCCGGCTCATACCGGGCGGCCCTTCCACTGCAACGAGCCCCGCACCCGGCCGGCCCACGACGACGCCAGCAGCGTCAGCAGGGCGAGAACCGAGACCGGATGGGCGATCGCGTCCGACGCGCCTGCCCCCCCATCGGGTCGCCGACAGGCGGCCGATCACGGCGGCCAGATAGCCGAGCGCGCCGATCCGTGAGCCGGTCGCCGCGGCGGCTGCGGGCAGGACGTAGACCACCGCGAGGGCCGCCGTTACGGCAACCGCGCCCGCGGGCGACCCGAAGGCCGCCCACAGCGACTTGCGGTATCCCTCCCACAGTTCCGGCCCGCTGGCGTACATCCGGCATGTGGCCAGAGTCGATCCGTCGGCAATGCCCGTCCGGCCACCTGCGGCCCGAATGGCGCGGGCCATGCCGATGTCGTCGAGCACGGCGCCCGCCACCGCCTGCCATCCCCCGGCCCGGGCCAGCGCGTCCGCTTCGATGAGCAGGAACTGCCCGTTGGCCGCCGCCATGGACGGACGACGGGAGCGCTCGGCCACCCGCAACGGCAGCGTGGTCAACCAGGACCAGGCCAGCAGCGGCTGAATCAGCCGGCCGGCCCATCCCGCGGCGATCTGACGGGGCCACGGTGACGAGCAGGTCCAGCGGCCGCGGCCCGCGCAACACGGCGATCGCCGCCGCCACGGCGTTCGGTTCGAGGACGACGTCGGCGTCGACGAAGACCAGCACCTCACCGCGCGCCGCGGCGGTCAACTGCGCGCAGGCGTGCGGCTTGCCCAGAAAGCCCTGCGGCGGTGGGGTTCCGGTCAGCAGCCTCACACGCGGATCGGATTCGGCCGCCGCCGCGAACGACGTCGGCGGTGCCGTCGCTCGAGCCGTCGTCGAGCACGAGAATCTCGAGGTCGAGCAATCCCTGTTGGGCAAGCAGGGAGCGGATCGTCGGTGCGATGCGGTGCGCTTCGTCGCGGGCAGGCACCAGGATCGACACGGCAGCCGATACCTGGCGGCGGGTCGGTGGGCGGTGTCCGCAGCAGGCGTTGATTGACCAGTTGATGCGCCGTGCCGAGGCACGCCAGTGACGATCCTGTGACGACGAGCGCGCGCAGCGTTTCCCTGAGGCGCTCATCGGGCATCTTGGAAACTCTACGAAGTCGCACCTGGGCGCCGAAGCCAGGTGTCGGCACCGTCTCTGTGACACCGGAGGTATCACGCATGGCGATTGCCGTGCCGGTTGCGCGGGTGCGCGTCGCCTATGTGGTCTGGACACTTGTCGCGTCGGCCGTTCTCACCCAGATCGCCTACCCGTTGATGCCGCAGGCGTGGCGCACCGAGGTCACGGTGGCCAGCGTGGTGGTCTTCTTCGTCGCGGCGGTGGCCGACGCCGCGCGGGTGCACGGTCTCGCCGGTGCCGCCGTGCTCATCGGCGTGGCAGGCGGCGGGGGCCTTGTCGCCGAGGCGGTCGGCGTGGCCACGGGATCGCCATTCGGCCACTACGCCTACACCGGCACGCTGGGTCCCGAGCTGCTGGGTGTGCCGGTCGTGGTGCCGCTGGCCTGGGTGATGATGGCCTGGCCCGCGCTGGTGGTGGCGCGGACGCTGGTGGCGCGCGGTCCGGCCGTTGCCGCCGTCGGCGCGCGTGGCGCTCACCGCGTGGGACGTGTTCCTCGACCCGCAGATGGTGGCCGCCGGGCACTGGACCTGGTTCGACACCGCGCCGGGCCTGCCGCTGATACCGGGCATCCCACTGACCAACTACATCGGCTGGTTACTGGTGTCGGTGGTCATCATGGCGATCCTTGACCGGACGCTTCCGCGTGAGCACGTTCCCGTCGGCGCCTGCGGCGGCGCTGTATCTGTGGGTGTACTTCTCGTCGGTGATGGGTCACGCGGTGTTCTTCGATCTGCCCGGGTCGGCGATCACCGGCGCGGTGATCATGGGTGCGGTTGCGGTGCCCTTCGCCGTCGTGCTCGCGCGTCGCCGCGGACGTGACCGGCATACGGTGACCGCATGAGCGGTGAGCTGACGAGCCGGGCCGCCCCCTTTCGGATGCGGCCCCGCCGTCTGGTCGTCGCCGATCCGTTGCTGCCGCGCGGCGTGCCTGTTGCGGCCGAGGCGACAATCGTCGGCGGGGGCATCGCCGGAATGTCCGCGGCGGTGGTGCTGGCCGAAAGAGGCGTGGCGGTAACGGTTTTGGAGGCGGCAGAGCATCTCGGCGGCCGGTTGGGCGCGTGGCCGGAACGCTTGCCCGACGGCATCGAGCAATATGTCGAACACGGCTTTCACGCGTTCTTCCGGCATTACTACACGTGGCGGTCGATCCTGCGACGCGTCGACCCGCAGCTGTCGTTCCTCGCGCCCGTGCGGGGCTATCCGGTCATCTCGGCGACCTATCCGGCCGAGGACCTTTCGGGTCTGCCCGCCGCGCCACCGCTGAACCTGCTGGCCCTCGCGCTGCGGTCGAAGAGCCTGACCGCCCGCGAACTGACCCGCGCCAACCCCGACGCGGGGCGTGCGCTGCTCGCCTATGACCGCGCCACCACCACCGCCCAGTTCGACGACACCGACGCCGCGGCGTTTCTGGACAGCCTCGGCATGTCCGAGCGCACCCGCAGCATGCTGTTCGAGGCCTTCGCGCGGTCCTTCTTCTGCAACCAGGGTGAGCTGTCGGCCGCGGAACTGGTGGCGATGTTCCACTACTACTTCCTCGGCAACCCGGAGGGCATCGGCTTCGATGTCACCGATACCGACTACGCGACAGCCATCTGGAACCCGTTGCGCGAGTATCTTGATTCAGCACGGGGCCGTCGTGCGAACCGGGACACGGGTCACCGGTGTCTCGCCCGACGGGCAGAGCTGGCGCATCAGCACCGACACCGGGGACATCAGCAGCAGGCACGTCGTGCTTGCTTTGGACCCCGGCGCCCTGCGCACCCTGCTCGCGGACTCACCTGCGGCCGCGGCCACCGCGCCTGTGCTGGCGCGTCACTGCGAATCTCTCACGGTGGCACCGCCGTTCGCCGTCAGTAGGTTGTGGCTCGACCGCGACGTGGCACCCGAGCGGGCCGGCTTCAGCGCGGTCACCGGCCAGCCCAACCTCGACTCGGTCGCCGTGTACTCACGGCTCGAGGAGCCCAGCGCACGGTGGGCCGCTTCGACCGGCGGGTCGGTTATCGAATTGCACTCCTACTCCTGCGGTCTCGGCACCGCCGATGCGGCGGCGCGCGCCATGCGCGACGAACTGGCGACGCTGTGGCCCGAGACCGCCGATGCCGTTGTCGTGCACCGACACGACCGCTTGGAGGCGACCGCACCGGCCTTCCCACCCGGGTCAGCGGGCACCCGTCCCGGGGTGCGCACCGACGCGCGGGGCCTGCGGCTTGCCGGGGACTTCGTCGAACTGCCGTATCTCTCCGGGCTGATGGAACGGTCGGCGATGTCGGGGGTGCTCGCCGCCAACGACGTTCTCGCCGAACTCGGCGCGGCCGCCGAACCCGTGATGGGAGTGCCTCAGCGGGGACTGCTGGCAGGCGTCCCGCAACTGCCGCAGCGGCGGCGGCGCTGACTAGCCGCCCTTTTCCGACTCGTACTTCTTGGTCATGTGCTCGATCGCGTCCATCGCGCTCTGCGCCAAGCCTTCGCGCGCACCGCTGGCGCGCTCCGCCGCATCGAGCGTCGGCTGCGCCTGACCCTGAAAATGCGGAATGACCTCTGCGGCAAAGAGTTCCGCCGAGCGTTTGGTGGCAGCGGGGTTGGCCCACTCGTGACCCATCTGCAGCATGGCGCCGAACCCACCCGACTGGTCCCACAGCCGCTGCACCTGAGCCCGGGCCGATTCAGGCGTACCGATGACCCCGGCACCCGCGTCGTTGATGATGCCGATCATCTCGTCGACCTCGTCGCCGGGCATCGTCATCTGCGGGAAGGCCGCAACCTTCTGGAAGTACCGGAACCACGGCGCGATACCGAAGCGCACCTCCTCGCGCGCCTGCTCCTCGGTCTCGGCGATGTGCATGGGACACACCAGCGACCAGTTCCCGCGGTCGACAGTGGTGCCGAATGCGGCGGCGCGTTCCTCGGCGATGCCCCAGTGGAAGGCGAGCGCGTCGAATCCCTCGACGATCAGCGTCGCGCCGATCGACAGCAGCCCGATGCCGTGCTTGCCCGCCAGCCGCGCGCCGGTGGGCGAGGCCACGGCCGCGACCGACAGCGGGATGCCGCCGTCGGAGTACGGCGCGAGCTGCAGCTGGGCGTCGTGCAGTTCGTGCGTCGCGGTCTTGGCGGTGACGGTCTCGCCGGCCAGCAGCCGGACCAGGATGTCGAGGTTGGTTTCCAGCAGCTCCCGCGTGTCGGTGGGGGTCAGGCCGATCATCGATGAGTCGGTGGGCAGCGAACCCGGTCCGACGCCGCCGATGATCCGGCCGTGGGTGAGGTGGTCGAGCAGCATCAGCCGGTCGGCTGCCCACAGTGGGTTGTGATACGGCAGCGAGATGACGCCGGTGCCGAACCGGATCCGCTTGGCCCGTTGGGCCGCAGCGGCGATGAACACCTCCGGTGAGCTGATGATCTCGCTGCCCGCCGAGTGGTGCTCACCGATCCACACCTCGTCGAAGCCGACCCGGTCGAGATGCTCGACGAACTCGAGGTCGCGCTGCAGCGCGAGGGTGGGGTTGGTGCCTGCACGGTGAAACGGTGCGATGAAATACCCGAAGCGGAGCTTGGCCATGGGTAGAACCTAGCCAGATCGCGCCCGCTTTTTACTGAGTTACGTAGACCCCGAAAGCCCACGCCGCAGTGGCGAGCAGCGCACCGGTCAACTCGACGCCGACCGACAGCGCCACCCCCTTGAGCGCATGCTTGGTCGACGTCCACGCGACCCGCTGGTCATGGCGGTTCGCCAGCTCGGCCAGGTACACGCCGAGGACGAAGCCGATCACCAGGCCGACGATCGGGATCACGAAGAAGCCGATGATGCCGAGTACCGCACCCGCGAGCAGCGTCATCGTGCCGACGTCGGCGGCGCGCATCCGCTTCATCGGCCACATGTACTTGATCAGGGTGGTGGCGCCGATCAGCACCGTCACGACGCCGAGCGTCACCCATGCCGCGACGGTGTGCTCGATGACGGCCCACACCACAATCGCCGCGTACACCAGCAGGATGCCGGGCAGCAGCGGCACGATGATGCCGACGATGCCGACGGCGATCACCAACGCGACGAGGACGATTCCGCCGGAGCTCACGGCCGCCTGCCGCGCACCCATTGGATGTTGCCGATCGTCTTGGTGCGCACGCCGAGCAGACCGAGATCCTCGAAGGTGTCGCCGAGTTCGTCCTCGGCGAAGAAGGTGACCCCACCCTTGGGCAACCACTTGAGGAAGTCTGCGCCGCGACCGGCCGTGGGGACCATGATGGCGACCCGGCCGCCGGGCTTGAGCACCCGCGCGATCTCCGCAAGGGTGGCCGACGGGTCGGGGATCAACTGCAGCACGGCCAGGGAGGTGACCGCGTCGAACGTGGCGTCGCGGAAGGGCAGCCGCTGGGCATCGGCGCGCAGGAAGCCCACGTTGGGGCCGGCCTGGGCATCGACTGCCCGGGCTCAGCATCGGCTCGGAGATGTCGACGCCGAGCGCCAGCCCGTCCGGGACCTGCCGCACGGGCCAGCGAGGCGGTCACGTTGCCGGGGCCGCTGCCGATATCGAGTGCCACGCCGCCGCTGGGGATGTCCAGCCGGTCGACGTCGAGCTGCCACGCGCCCACGTACTTGCGCGCGAAGGTCTGCGCGTTGTCGTACAGCATCGAGCCGAGCCGGGAGGCCCACGCCGCCTGGATGGCGCCGGTGTTCCGCTCCGGTGGGTCGGTCTCCGGAGCGTCGGGGAGCAGGTCGAGGTAGCCCTTAGCTGGCGTCCGGGTTGGCGGGCGGATCGACGAGGAGATCGATTGCCCTGCTCAGCGCGGTCGGCAGCCCGGTGGTCACGTGATCGGTCACTCCTTCACGCTACGCCGAATCCTCAGGCACCCAATTGGTCGGCAAGATCGGGAAAATCCGTTGCCGTGAACTCGAATTCGCCGTCGTCGAACCGGTGCGCGCGCTGATTGGGCCCGTACTCGAGCGGCCGCACGACGTACGCGGTCTTCAGGCCGACGTCGCGCGCGGCGCGCAGATCACTGGGGTGGGCGGCGACGAGCATCAGCTCCTCGGGGCGCACGCCGAGCAGGTCGGCGCAGCCGAGATACGCCTCCGGGTCGGGCTTGTAGTGGCCGAACAGCTCGGCGGAGATCACGCAGTCCCACGGCAGCCCTGCATGTTTGGCCATGTTCGTGAGCAGCGAGACGTTTCCGTTCGACAGCGTGCTGATGACGAAGCGCTCTTTGAGCCGAGTCAGGCCGGCCACGCTGTCGGGCCACGGCTCGAGCCGATGCCAGGCGCGGTTGAGGTGCTCGATGTCTGCCTCGGCGATCGCGGTGATGCCCGCCGCCGCGAGCAGCTCGTCGAGGATCATCCTGTGCAGGTCGTCGATGCGGGTCCACGGCAGTTCCCCGCGACGCACCCGGTCCATCGCGGGGGCGTAACCGGAGCGCCAGCCGTCGGCCATGGCGGGCCAGTCCGCGTCGACGCCGTGGGAGCGGCCGAACTCCTCGAGCTCGGCGATGATGCTCGATCGCCAGTCGACGACGGTGCCGAACACGTCGAACGCCAACGCTTTTGGCATCATCGGCCGATGTTCCTCGCGCAAGCGCTCGTCACGGTTCCAGCACCATCTTCCCGAGCACGCCGCCGTCGGCGAGGCTCTGCAATGCCGCGCTGCCGTCGGCGAGCGGATACCTGACCGGCGGCGGTGGCCGCAGCCCGGCCTTCACCAGCTGGTTGACACCGAACTCGAACACCGACTGCGAGCCGGGCTTGCGGTTGACGTATTCGCCGTATCCGACGCCGATGACGCTGACGTTGCGCAGCAGCAGCCGGTTCACCTTGACCGTCGGGATGCCGCCTGCCGCAAAGCCGATCACCAGTAACCGACCCTCGGTGTCCAGCGCGCGGACGGCGTCGTCGAACGCCTCGCCGCCGATCGGGTCGACCACCAGGTCGACTCCGCGGCCGTCGGTGTGCTCCTTCACCGCCTGCAACCAGCCGTCGGTCAGCGGCAGCACGACGTCGGCGCCCAACGACTCCACGAACTCGCGCGCCGCCGGACGGTGCACCATGGCGATCACCTTGGCGCCCAGAGCCTTTGCGATCTGAATGGCCGCCGTCCCGACGCCGCCCGCCGACCCGAGCACCAGCACGGTCTCGCCCGAGCGAAGAGCGCCGCGTTTGGCCAGCGCGAAATACATGGTCTGGTAGTTGCCGAGTAGCGCAACGGCCTCGGCATCGTCGAGGTCATCCGGAGTCGGCGTCAAGTTATTCGGCGATACGACCACCTGTTCAGCCCAGCCGCCGAGCATCGACAGATGCCGTAACCCGTTGTCCCGGCTTGAATTCGGACTCATACGGCGCCGACCGCACCACCCCGGCGACCTCCATGCCGGGGATGAACGGCGGTTCGAGCCGCATCTGGTATTCACCGCGCAGAAGCAGCAGGTCGGGGAAGCTGACCCCGGTGGCGCCGACGTCGACGACGACCGAATCGTGATCGCCGCCGCCGACCGCATCATCCACGTCGGTGTACTCGAGCCCTGCCGGCCCGGAAAGCTCCCGTGCGACAAGTGCCTTCATGCGACGGCGATCAGCCGAGGCTGAACGTGGCCCGCTGCGCCGCCGAAAGGTCGGTGATCTCGCCCCACTTGGCGGCCACGTCGTCGACCGACGGCACGCTTGTGAATGTGGTGCCCTCGTTCTGAAAGAGCGCTGCCCTCTGTACTTTGCCGCCGCCGACGATGAAAACCGCTGCGGAATCCGGGTTTTCCTCGCTCATCAGGTACGCCACCACCGGCGCGACGTACTCCGGCGTCAGCTTCTCGAACACCTCGGGCGGCAGGATGTCCTGCGTCATCCTGGTGGCCGCGATCGGCGCGACCGCGTTGGTCTTGATGTTGTACTTGGCGCCCTCTTGAGCCAGCGTGTTGATCAGGCCGACCAGACCCAGCTTCGCGGCGCCGTAGTTGGCCTGCCCGAAGTTGCCGAAGAGTCCGCTGGTGGACGTCGCGACGACGACCCGCCCGTAGCTCTGCTCGCGGAAGTGCGGCCACGCCGCGCGGATCACGTTGTAGCCGCCGTACAGATGCACCTTCAGCACGGAGTCCCATGCGGCGAACTCCATCTTGTGGAAGGTGCCGTCCCGCAGGATGCCCGCGTTGCTGACCACACCGTCGACCTTGCCGAACTCGTCGATCGCGGTCTTGATGATGTTGGCCGCCCCTTCGGACTCGGCAACCGAGTCGTAGTTGGCCACCGCCCGGCCGCCCGCGGCCTTGATCTCGTTGACCACTTCGTCGGCCATGTTGTGGCCGGCGCCCGTCCCGTCACGCGCACCGCCGAGGTCGTTCACGACGACGCTTGCGCCCTCCTTGGCAAGGGTCAACGCGTACTCGCGCCCCAGTCCGCCGCCGGCTCCGGTGACGACGATGACGCGATCCTGCACTCCTGGCACTGGTGTTCCTCTCTGATAGGGGCGGGCGCGGTGTCAGATCAGCTTGCGCGCCAGCTTCTTCGCCGTCTCTGTATACGGGGGATACATGAAGCTCATCGCGTCGGGTCGGGTCGGCTTGGTCATCACCGACTTCTTGTGGCTGAACTCCTCGAAGCCGAACTTGCCGTGATAGGCGCCCATTCCCGACGGTCCGACGCCGCCGAACGGCAGCTTGTTGCTCGCGAACTGGAAGAGCAGATGGTTGACGACCATGCCGCCTGCCGAGACCTCCTTGATCACCCGTTCCCGGATGCGCTTGGCCTTGGTGAAGAGGTAGGCCGCCAGCGGCTTGGGCCGTGCATTGACGAAATTGATTGCACCGTCCAGGTTTTCGACGGTGACGATCGGCAGGATCGGCCCGAAGATCTCGTCGGTCATCAACGGCTCATCCGGATCGGGGTCGACGACAACCGTCGGCTGGATGGAGATCGACGCCGCGTCGGACCCGCCGCCGACGGCGATGGTGCCCTTCGTCGCGGCCACCGCGGCGGTCAGCCGGTCGAAGTGCCGCTGGTTGACGATCCGCTTGCCGCCGGGGTTGTCGGCCTCGAATGCCGTTACAGCGTCCTTGATCTTGTCGACGAGCTGGTCGCGCACCTTCGCGTCGACGAGGACGTAGTCGGGGGCGATGCAGATCTGTCCGGAGTTGATCAGCTTGGTCCAGGCGATCCGCTTGGCCGCCACGTCGATGTCGGCGTCCTCAGCGACGATGACCGGGCTCTTGCCGCCCAGCTCCAACGTCACCGGCGTCAGATGGCTGGCCGCGCCTTCGTACACCCTGCGGCCGATTTCGGTCCCGCCGGTGAACAGCAGACGGTCGAAGCCCTGAGCGATCAGCTCCTGGCTCACCGCGCCGTCACCCTCGATTACCGCGATCGCGTCATTGTCCAGGTACTTCGGCACCAGCTCGGCCATCACGGCCGACGACGCGGGCGCCACCTCCGACGGCTTGAGCACCACGGTGTTCCCCGCGGCGATGGCGGCGACGGCCGGCCCCAGGGTCAGCACGATGGGGAAGTTCCACGCGCCGATGACGAGGACCGTGCCGTAGGGCTCGTACTCGATCCAGCCGCGGCCCGGAAGCTGCGACATCTCGAGCAGCCGGTGCTTGCGCCGCATCCACTTGCGGACGTTTTTCTCCGCGTCCTTGGCCTCCCCGACCGTGGGCGCGATGTCGGCGAGCCAGGCCTCAAACGGCTTGCGGCCGAGATCCTGCTCGAGCGCGGCGGCGATGGCGGCTTCGTTCTCGCTCACCATCGCCCCGAGCGCCTTGAGCTGCTGCTTACGCCACTCGACGCTGCGGGTACGGCCGCTGGCGAAGGTCGCACGCAGCCGGGCGACGGTCGCCGGGATATCCGGCGCGACGGGTGCGGGCACCGCGGGGGCGTTCTGGGGAATCGAATCGGTGGTCATGGTGGATGTCCTTCCTGACCCGAGGCGCAGCGCTGTGTGCTCCTCACGTGCGCCCCGATCCTAACCAACCGGTTGGGCCGTCAAGAAGGGCGTCGACCCTACAGACGCTCTGCGGTGGTGAAGGTGGCGAAGGCGTCGTCCTCGGCGCCGGGCAGCAAGACGAAGCGGTCCAGCCTGCGCATCTCGTCCTGTGATGTCACTGCCTTTGCCCGCCAGCCGTGCGCATTCAGCCAGTCGGCGACGTCGGCTCGCTCGGGGTCGTTGTACATCAGTTCAGCTACGTCGATCTCGCGTTTGATGCCGAGCTCGTCGGCGATCTTGTCGAACCGCGCGGACATCTCCTGGCGCCGTTCGTCCGAGCGCACACCGACCGCTTCGGCGGCGATCCGGCTGCCGGGCGCGCTCAGTTCGGTGACCAACGCGAAGAGCCGGTCCTGCGCATCGGCGGGCAGATACATCAGCAGACCCTCTGCCAGCCATGCCGTCGGCTTGCCCGGGTCGAAACCTTTCTCGCGCAGCGCTTTCGGCCAGTCGTTGCGAAGATCGATCGGCACCTGGTGCAGTGTCGCCGCTGGCTGCACGCCGTTGTCCGCGAGCTTCGTCGCCTTGTACTCCAGCACCTTGGGCTGATCGATCTCGAACACCGTGGTGCCCGCGGGCCAAGCCAACCGGTAGGCCCGCGAATCGAGACCGGACGCCAAAATGACGATCTGGCGGATACCGGCCTCGGCCGCCGCGGTGAAATGCTCGTCAAAGAAGTGAGTGCGCACGGCCTGGTAGTTGCGCATGTGCCGGAACATCGCAGCGATCTCCGGATCGATGGCGGCGGCCTTCTCGACGATCTTCTCGTCGAGCATCGATGCCCATGGGCCGGTGCCCGCCCCCTCGACGAGGACCGCGGCATACGGGTCGGTGATCAGCGCGTCGTCGCGCTCGGTCTCGGCCGCGCGCGCCGAAGCCACCATCACCGCCGTCGTGCCGACGCTGCTGGCAATGTCCCAGGTGTCGTCATGCGTTCGCAGTGAGCTCATCGGGTCTCCTCGGCCAGTTCGGCGTTCAACAGCACGCTCGAGGCGATCTCTTCGGCCTCGTAGTCGGGTGCCGGCCTGCCCAGCCGGGTCATCTCGACCTCGCTCGGCACGGCGTCGACGCGCCAGCCGTGGTCGGCCAGCCAGCCCGCGGCGTCCGCCCGGTCGCCATCGGCGTAGGTCAACGTGTCGACGTCGATGTCTATCCCGGTGCGCTCCCGCATCCGCGCCGTGCGCTCACGGCGGGCGATCCTGTCCTGCTCGGCCTGCTCGGAGAGGTCCATGCTGAACGATTCAACGGCGATCCGGCTACCCGCGGCGCTGTGCTCGGTGACGAGGTCGAAGAGCCGATCCTGCGCATCGGGCGGCAGGTACGGCAGCAGACCTTCGGCCAGCCACGCGGTGGGCTGCGAGGCATCGAAGCCGGCATCGGTCAGCGCGGCGGGCCAGTCGTCGCGCAGGTCGACCGCCACCGGAATCCGGCGCGCTTGCGGCTGCGCCCCGTGCGCGTCCAGCGTCGAGGTCTTGTACGCCAGCACCTTCGGCTGGTCGATCTCGAACACGGTCGTGCCGGTCGGCCACTCCAGTCGGTAGGCGCGGGAGTCCAGCCCGGCGGCCAGGATCACCACCTGGCGGATGCCTGCCCGCATCGCGGCACGGAAGTAGTCGTCGAAGTAATGGGTGCGCACGGCCTGGTAATCGCGGGACATCTCGTGCAATGCGCGGAACTCGTCGTCGTCGGCGAGCCAGTCGGGATCGCTGCTGGCCATCTGGGCCCACTGCGGGCCTGCCGACGCGACGAGCAGATAGGCGTAGTCGTCGCGGATCAGGGCGTCGTCGCGGGCGGTTTCGACGGCGCGGGCGGCGGCGACGCCGAGCGCGGTCGCCCCCACGCTTTCGGTGATGTCCCAGCTGTCGCCGTCGGTTCGGATCGAGGTCGCGTCATGCAGATCAGTCATTTCGTAAGCCATGCTACTAAATAACTTAGCTAATCTATATGCATGTGTGGCCGACATCACCCCAGGTCACACAGCAGATTGCCAGGAAAGCGGCTACTCGGCGAGCTTCCACAGCTTGTTGGCCAACAGCAGCTCGAGCTTGTCGACGATGGACTCGAGCTGATTGTGCGAGCCGACATAGCCCGCGTAGAAGCCCATTCCCCACATCACCGCGACGAGCATCTCGACGAGTTGCGGGACATCGGTGTCGGTGGTCAACTCGCCCTTGTCGATCGCGTCGTTGACCGCCCAGGACACGAACGCCCGTGAGTTGCGCATCGAATCGTGCTCGTCGCTGCGGAGTTCGGGGTGTCGCTGACCCTCAAGCACCGACGTCACCAGAAACGCTGCGGCCGAACGATCCTCGCTCTCGGCCTGCATCGCCGCGGAGAAGAACGCCGACAGTCGGCCGAGCAGGCTGGTCTGATTCTGGGCCTTCGCCATGCCCGTGCTGACCACCAACGCATTCGTCTGTTCGACTACTTCCCGGTACAGCAACCGTTTGCTCGCGAAATAGTGGTTGATCGCCGGGCGGGTCAGATCCGCGCGGATAGCAATCGCCTGAAAAGTTGCAGCGTCGTAGCCGAGTTCGCTGAACACCTCGCGAGCGGCACGCAAAATGCGCTCACGTGTTTCGGCAGCCTTCGCTGCTGGTGGACGGCCTGGCCCCCTGCTTGCCGTATGCGGCATAGTCAATATCTTGCCATACGACATCAAGAGGCTTTGCAAAACCCCCCGATTGACTGTTCGTTCAGCAAACTGTGCGGAAATCTGCCCGATTTAGCGAGGTTGCTACGGATCTGTCAACCAGATCACCGACCGGACTCCGTAATCCTCCGCAGGGGCTATGGTTCCCACCCATGGCGGGCGTGGTTTCGCGCGAGGATTACTTCGAGACCGGCCTCAATGTGCTGTCCGACCTCGGCTACGGCGGCCTCAAGCTGGCGGAGGTGTGCACCCGCCTCGGCGTCACGACCGGGTCGTTCTATCACTACTTCGCCGGCTGGCCCGCCTACACCCGCGAGCTCGTCGAGAACTGGATGAAAGAGCGAACGGTGATGGTCATCGAGTTCGCCAAGAACGAGCGCGACCCACGCCGCCGGATCGACAGCCTGATCCAGATCGGCCTCGAGCTTCCGCACGGGGCCGAGGCCGCGATCCGGGTGTGGAGCTCGATCGACCCCGAGGTGTATGACCTCCAGCTACAGGTCGACCAGCTGCGCTACGACGTCATGTACTCCTCGGCGATGGAGGTCCTGGGCAACAAGCAGCAGGCCCAGATGTTCGCGCGCTGGGCCATCTACCTTCTGGTCGGACACGAACAGGCCACCCTGCCGCGGGACACCGCGGCGCTTGCATGGATCGCCAAACAGCTCACCGACGCACTCGACAGCGGTCGATTCGCTTCCGTCCCGACAGATGGCTGACGCGCCTGCCAGCCTCCTGCGCCGGGCGCTCGATCGGATTCGCGAGCGCGATCCCGAGTTCGACGCACTGCGGCGAGCGGTGCGCGCGGCGATCGTCGTCCCGCTCGCGGCCGCGCTGAGCTTCGCCGTCGCAGGCAATACCCAGACGCCGCTGTTCACGCTCTTCGGTTCGTTCGCCCTTCTGGTGCTGGCGAACTTTCCCGGCAACCGCCAGACCCGCGCGGTGGCCTACGCGGGGCTCGGGCTCAACGGGGCGGTCCTCATCACGCTGGGCACCCTGGTGTCGCCGCACGCCTGGCTCGCCGTCGCGCTGATGTTCGTGCTCGGGGTGGCCGTCGTGTTCTCCGGCGTGCTCAGCGAGACGATCGCGGCCGGGCAGCGACCCACGCTGCTGACCTTCGTGCTGCCCGCGTGCACGCCGCCGGGACCGATCGACGAGCGTCTGACGGGCTGGGCGATTGCGCTGGCCGTCTGCGTGCCCGCCGCGCTGTTCTTGCTGCCGCCGCGCCACTACGGCGAGTTGCGCAGGCATGCGGCGAGTGCGGTCACCGCATTGGCAGACCGCCTCGAGGGCAAGGCCACCCGCACGGACGTGGTGTACGCGATGCTCGCCCTGCGGGAGAACTTCCTCGGCGCGGACTTCCGGCCGGTCGGACTGTCGGCGGGAAGCCGCGCACTGGTGCGCGTTGTCGAGGACCTCGAATGGCTGGCCGATCGGGTCAGCGACGAGGCAGGCCCCGCGCTGCGGGATATGCAGGCCCCCGGCATCCGCGTGCTGCGGTGTTCGGCCGCGGTGCTTCGGGAGACCAGGGCGGCCGATCGCACGGACGAGCGAGCGGATCTGGACGCCGCGCTCATCCACCTGCGGTCGGTCGCGCGAGGTCGGTATCGCCAGGACGTCGAACGGATCCTCGCCGCCCCCGACGACGCCGCCGCCGTCACGATCGGCCGCGCACTGCTGAACCGCCGGACCATCGCTGCGACCATCGGGGCCACCGGCCGGGTGATCGCCGCAGCGGCCGCCGCCGACGCACGTCCGGTGTGGGCGCGGGCGTTGGGCTTTCGGCTGCCGCCGACGACCGCGACGGACCGGCTGATGCCTGCGACGACCGCGGTCACGTCGACGACGTCGAGCTTCCTCGGCAGCCGGTCGGTGACGATGCGCAACGCTCTGCGCACCGGCCTTGGGCTGGCGCTCGCGGTGGCGGTGACCCACGTGTTTCCGGTCGAGCATGGATTCTGGGTGGTGCTCGGCGCGTTGTCGGTGCTGCGCAGCAGCGCGCTCACCACGGGCACGAAGACGCTGCGCGCCGTGGTCGGAACCACCATCGGATTCGTCCTGGGCGCGGCGTTGATCGGCATCGTCGGCATCGACCCGGTGGTGCTGTGGATTCTGCTGCCGGTGGTCGTGTTCGGTTCGGCGTTCGTGCCCGAAATCGCGTCCTTCACGGCCGGCCAGGCGGCCTTCACGATGATGGTGCTCATCTTCTTCAACCTGATCGTGCCGACCGGCTGGAGCGTCGGCCTGATCCGGGTCGAGGACGTTGTCGTCGGCGCGCTCGTCGGCATGATGGTGTCGTTGCTGATGTGGCCGCGCGGCGCGACGGCGTCTGCGGAGGCGGCCGTCGAGTCGGCGCGCAACGTCTTCGCGAAATATCTCGAGGCGGCGGTGCTGAGGATCACCCGCGGCGCGTCCGAGCAGATGGCCGATCAGCTCGCGATCCTGAGCCACGATGCGATCGCCGCATCGAGGGTGGCCGATGACGCTGTGCGGCAATATCTTTCCGAGGGCGGCGGTACGACCGATTTCCGCGGGCCCATTGTGCGCGCCTTCAACCGGGCGATCAGGGTGCGCGCGTCGGCCGACCTGATCATGGACATCCCCACTCCTCCACCTCTTGGCACCTATCCCAGAGTCCGCGAAGTGGTCGAGTCGCACGCGAACGCGATCCGCGACCGGCTGTCGGGCAAGTTGGGCACCGGCGGGGACTGGACGCCGATCGGTGAGGAGTTCGTGTTGGCGCTGCGGTCGGAATCCGAGGGTGATGACGACATGGCGATCGCGGCCGCGATGCCGTTGGTGACGGTCGCGGCCGCGATCGGAGAACTTGAGCTGGTCTACCCGCATCCGGTGGAGATCGACGACGCCCGCCGGTGAAGAGAGTTCGTCAGCGAATCCTGTGCGGCATCAACGCATTCGGCGGGATCGCGCCGAACTTCCCTGCGTTGTAGTCCTCGAGCGCCTTGACCAACTCGGACTTCGAGTTCATCACGAACGGGCCGTAGGCGACGACGGGTTCGCGGATCGGCTTGCCGCCGAGGACCAGCACTTCGAGCGCGGGCCTACGAGACTCTTGTGTCGGTTCGGCGGTCACCGTGATGCGGTCACCGGGGCCGAACACCGCAAGCTGGCCCTCGTGGATCGGGTGCCCGACCGGACCGACGGTGCCGCGGCCCGACAGCACATAGACCAGTGCGTTGAAGTCGCGGTTCCACGGCAGGCTCAGCTCGGCGCCGGGCTGGATGGTGCTGTGCGCCAACGTGATCGGCGTATGCGTCGCACCCGGTCCACCATGGCCGTCGACGTCGCCTGCGATGACACGGACGAGCGCTCCGCCGTCCTGCGACGACAGCAGCTTCACCTCGTTGCCTTCGATCGCCTGGTACCTCGGCGTCGCGAACTTGTCCTTGCGCGGCAGGTTCACCCACAGCTGGATGCCGTGAAACATGCCACCGCTTTCGACCAGTTCGGCCGGCGGGGTCTCGATGTGCAGGATGCCCGAGCCCGCGGTCATCCACTGGGTGGCGCCGTCGGTGATCAGGCCACCACCGCCGTGGCTGTCCTGGTGGGCGAAGCGACCGTCGATCATGTAGGTGACCGTTTCGAAGCCGCGGTGTGGATGCCAGTCGGTACCCCTCGGTTCGCCGGGCTGGTATTCCACCTCGCCCATCTGATCCATGTGCACGAACGGGTCGAGGTCAGCGGAGCTCACCCCGGCGAAGGCGCGCACGACGGGAAAGCCCTCGCCTTCGTA
Organism: uncultured Actinomycetota bacterium; assembly: GCA_963758825.1. Classification (GTDB taxonomy): domain Bacteria; phylum Actinomycetota; class Actinomycetes; order Mycobacteriales; family Mycobacteriaceae; genus Mycobacterium. The sequence continues at coordinate 102,719 of CAVWWV010000008.1, forward strand.
GCCGCGCGGCCCGGTGGTGATGGAGCGGACGGACCGCTCGGTATCGGCTGCCGCAGGCGCTGAGAGCCTCGGCAATGTCAGTGTGTCAGCAGTGATCGCAGGCATGTCGGATAGAACCGGACTGCGGTCCGATTAATTCCTCAGCCGAGGATCGCCAGTGCCGCCGCCCGCGCCTCGGCCGCACTTCCCGTCGCCAGCACCGCGTCGGCCGCGTCGTGACACTGATGCAGGGTCACCTGCGAGAGCTTGGCGCCCACACCGGTGACCGCCGCTGCCGCCGCGGACAGCGACGTCACACCGAGGCCGGCCAGCACACACGCGAGCAGGGGGTCCGCCGCCGCTTCGCCGCACACGCCGACGGGCTTGTCGGCCACCGCGCCTGCCCGGGCCGCCATCGCGACCAGGGCGAGAACCGCGGGCTGCCAGGGGTCGGTCAGCGTGGCCAGCTCGGCGGACATGCGGTCGGCGGCCATCGTGTACTGGGCCAGGTCGTTGGTGCCGATCGACAGGAAGTCGACGTGTTCGAGGATCCGGTCGGCCAGCAGCGCCGCCGACGGCACCTCGATCATCACGCCGGGAGTGAGGCCTCGGATGCGGACCTGCGCGGCAAAACGTTGCGCCTCGTCGGCGGTGGCGATCATCGGCGCCATCACCCACGGCGCGTTGCCGGTGCTCTCGGCCGCGGCGGCGATCGCGTCCAGTTGGCGTTGCAGGATCCCCGGGTTGCCCTCGGCGATCCGGATGCCCCGCACACCGAGCGCCGGGTTCGCCTCCTCGGGATGCCCGGCGAACTTCAGCGGCTTGTCCGAACCCGCGTCCAACGTCCTGATGACCACCTTGTGGCCGGCGAACGCGTCGAGCACCTCGCCGTAGATGTGAGCCTGCTCCTCGACGCTGGGTTCGGTGTCGCGGTTCAGGAAGCACAACTCGGTGCGAAACAAGCCGACACCGTCGGCCGGTGTCTCGCGTGCGCTGCGGGCGGCCGCGCCGTCCTGGACGTTGGCCAGGATCGCGACCACGTGCCCGTCCGCGGTCGCACCGGGACCCGTCCAGCCGGCCGCGAGCTCAGCCTCTTGCTTGGCATCGGCCACTGCTTCGGAGGCGGCGACCGGCTGGGGTGACACGGTCACGGTGCCGCGGGTGCCGTCGACGAGCACCATGGTGCCCGCCCCGACCGTGTCCAGTCCGTCGACGGCGACCACGCACGGCAGCCCGAGCTGGCGGGCGATGATCGCGGTGTGGCTCGTCGGGCCACCCAGTGTGGTGGCCAGCGCGATGACGAGGGACGGGTCGAGGCCTGCGGTGTCGGCGGGCGCGAGGTCTTGGGCAAGCAGCACCGAAGGAACGTCCGGCCGAGGAACGCCGGGCTCCGGCAGCCCACTCAGCTCTGCGATGACACGGTCGCGGATGTCCCGCAGATCGGTGACACGTTCGGCCATCAGCCCGCCGAGTTGGGTGAAGAGGTCGACGAACTGGTCGACGGCGGCGACGACGGCGCGCACCGCCGGGGCACCCGCGTTGATGTGCTTCTCGGCCGCCTGCAGCCAAGCCCGGTCCTGGGCGAGGGTGGCAGTCGCCGCCAGCACCTCCGAGGCCGCCCCCGTCGCATGTGCCGCGCGCTCCCGCAGCCTGGTGGCGACGGCGTTGGCTGCCGTTGTGAAACGGGCCGCCTCCGCGGGCCGGTCTTCCTCTTCGACCTCGCGCGGCACATCGACGTCGTCGAGCGCGGGCGGGCGACCGGGCCGGATGACCGGCCCGTACTGCACTCCGGCGACCACGGGTACGCCCCGGAGAACCGTGCCTGCCGGCGGCGAGGCGTCGCGGTCTGATTGCAGTGACGTGAGCGGTGAGGAGGCGGTCATGTGAAGCAGATTACAAACGAACCATTGACAAGTCAACACGTTCAGGGGTAAAACAACAGATATCAACATTCAAACGGGCCGATACCCACACAGACGGAGTGCCATGTATGCCGAGGAACGTCAGCAGGCGATCGCTTCGCTGGTGATCACCCAGGGGCGCGCCTCCGTCGCAGAACTGGCCGAGACCTACGACGTCACCACCGAGACAGTCCGTCGCGACCTTGCGGTTCTGGACCGCGCCGGACTGGTGCGGCGGGTGCACGGCGGCGCCGTTCCCGTGCGCGCCCTGCGTCTCGTCGAGCCGGGGGTCGGCGAGCGCGAGAACACCCGCGCGGAACACAAGGACGCCATCGCCGCGGCTGCCGCAGAGTTCTTTCCGCTCAGCGGCGCCAGTGTGCTGCTCGACGCGGGAACCACGACCAGCCGGATCGCGGCCGCGCTGCCGGCCGACCGAGAGCTCAACGTCGTGACGAACTCGGTGCCCATCGCCGCGCGCCTTGCCGGAATGCCGTCGGTCTCCCTGCAACTGCTCGGGGGACGCGTCCGGGGCCTCACTCAGGCTGCGGTCGGCGAGCAGGTGCTACGGGTGCTGGACACGCTTCGTGTCGACATCGCCTTCATCGGTACCAACGGCATCAGCCTCCGGCACGGCCTGTCCACCCCCGACAGTGACGAGGCCGCCGTCAAGCGCGCGATGATCGCGAGTGCCAACTACGTTGTGGTGGCGGCGGATTCGTCGAAGGTGGGCCGCGAGGATTTCGTCAGCTTCGCGCCGCTGTCCAGCGTCGACGCGTTGATCACCGACGCCGAACTCAGCAACGCCTACCGCGCACAGCTCACCGAGCAGGGCATCGAAGTGGTCGTCGCGTGATCGTCACCGTCACCCCGAACCCGAGCCTCGACCGCACCGTCACGCTCGCCACTCCACTCACCCGCGGTGCGGTGCACCGGGTCAGCTCGGTCACCACCGAACCCGGCGGAAAGGGCGTCAACGTCGCGCGCGCCCTGTCCCTGGCAGGCGTCGACGCGGTGGCGCTGCTGCCTGCATCAGGCACGGATCCGATGGTGACCGCGTTGCAGGCCAGCGGTGTGCCGTTCCGCTGCGTCCCGGTTACCGCGTCGGTGCGGACGAACATCGCGATCACCGAAATGGACGGCACCACAACGAAGATCAACGAGCCCGGCGCCCATATGGACGGTGCCGCCATCGATGGGCTCACCCGCGCTGTCGTCAGCCACGCCGAACACGCCGAATGGGTGGTGATGTCGGGGTCCTTGCCGCCCGGCATGCCCGACACCTGGTACGCCGACGTGGTCGCGAAGCTGGCGCCCTATGCCTGCAAGGTCGCGATCGACACCTCCGATCGACCGCTCGCGGCCCTGGTCGACGGATTCGACCGCGCCGCACCCGACCTCATCAAGCCCAACGCCGAGGAGCTCGCAGGGGTCATCGGCTACTCGCCGCAGGCGCTGGAAGCAGCGGTGGCTCAAGGCGATCCCGAACCGGTGGTGGCGGCGGCTCAGCGCCTCGTGGACCGCGGCGTCGGTGCGGTGCTGGCCACGCTCGGCGCCGCGGGCGCAGTCTTGGTCACCGACGCAGGCAGTTGGCTGGCCATTCCGCCGCCCACCGTCCCGCGCAGCACTGTCGGCGCGGGCGACGCCAGCCTCGCGGGCTATGTCCGCGCCGATATCGGTGGCGCGGACCCGCCGCACCGGCTGCAGATGGCCGTCGGCTACGGCAGCGCCGCGGCCGCCCTGCCGGGCTCTGCACTCCCCACCCCCTCAGAAATCGACCTCAATGCCGTTCGGGTGAGCCCGATCTCGTCTGTTCCGCCCGCCCGCACAAGCTCCGCCAGTTCCTAACCACCAAGCAAAGGTATCGCCATGACTAGCACCGCCTCCCGACCCATCATCGACGCCGATCTGGTTCTGCTCGACGTGGACGCGGGTGCCGACAAGCAATCGGTGATCGGGCGTCTGGTCGGCAGCCTCGCCGATGCCGGACGCACTGCCGATGCCGAAGGGCTGATCGCCGCGGCGATGGCCCGCGAAGAACAGTCCGCTACCGGGTTGCCCGGCGGCATCGCCATTCCGCACTGCCGGTCGCCGCACGTCGAGACGGCATCGATCGGCTTCGCGCGGCTGCAGCCGGCCGTCGACTTCGGCGCACCCGACGGGCCTGCCGATCTGGCGTTCCTGATCGCGGCTCCCGAAGGCGGCGGCGCCGAGCACATGAAGCTGCTGTCGAGCCTGGCCCGCGCGTTGGTGCGCAAGGATTTCGTCGCGTCCCTGCGCGATGCGAAGACGGCCGACGAGGTCGTCGGCCTTGTCGACGAGGTGCTCAATCCCGGCGACAAGGCCAAGCCTGCAGCCCAGGCCGCCACGCCCGTCGCCGACAAGCCGGTCGCCGACAAGCCACGGACACTGGTGGCGATCACCGCCTGCCCGACCGGTATCGCCCACACCTACATGGCCGCCGACTCGCTCGTCGCCGCGGCGAAGGAAGCCGGTGTGACGCTGCATGTCGAGACGCAGGGCTCGTCGGGCAGCACGCCGCTGGACGCCTCGACGATCGCCGGCGCCGACGCCGTCATCTTCGCCACCGACGTCGGTGTGAAGGACAGGGGTCGGTTCGCGGGTAAGCCGGTCATCGCGTCCGGCGTCAAGCGTGCGATCAACGAGCCCGCCAAGATGGTCGCCGAAGCCGTTGCCGCCGCGGACAATCCGAACGCAGCCAGGGTCGAGGGGTCTGCGGCCGGCGCACCCGCGAGCAGTGCACCCGCAGGCGGTGTCGGCTGGGGCACTCGCACCCGACAGATCCTGCTCACCGGCGTGAGCTACATGATTCCGTTCGTCGCGGCCGGCGGTCTGCTGATCGCGCTCGGCTTCTTTTTCGGCGGATGGGAGATCGCGAACAAGCCCGACGGCGGAAACCGCAGTCCTTCGGGAACATGATACGCCTTGGAGAACTCGCTGTGGAACCTGCCGCCTGGCGGCTTCTCGCAGTACCTCGGCGCGGTGCTGTTCAGCCTCGGCGGTCTCGCCTTCAGCTTCCTCGTCCCTGCACTGGCCGGCTACATCGCGTTCGCCATCGCCGACCGCCCCGGCATCGCACCCGGGTTCACCGCAGGAGCGGTAGCCGTGTTCGTGGGCGCCGGCTTCATCGGCGGCATCGTCGGCGGTCTGATCGCCGGCTTCGCCGCACTGTGGATCAGCAAATGGACTGTGCCGAAATGGTTCCGGGGTCTGATGCCGGTGGTCATCATCCCGCTGTGCGCGTCGCTCATCGTCGGCCTCCTGATGTTCATGCTGCTCGGCCGCCCCTTGGCCGCGGTGACGACCGGCCTGACCAACTGGCTCAGCGGAATGTCGGGGACCTCGGCGGTACTGCTCGGCGTCATCCTCGGCCTGATGATGTGCTTCGACCTCGGCGGCCCGGTCAACAAGGCGGCATACGCGTTCGCCGTCGCCGGGCTCACCGCGGCCACCACGTCGTCCTACGAGATCATGGGCACGGTGATGGCCGCAGGCATGGTGCCGCCTCTTGCGATGGCCCTCGCGACCTTCGTCCGACCGCGGCAGTTCAGCGAGCCGGAGCGGGAGAACGGAAGGGCCGCTGTGCTTCTCGGGCTGTGCTTCATCTCCGAGGGCGCGATCCCGTTCGCGGCGGCCGACCCGTTCCGTGTCATCCCGTCGATGATGTTCGGCGGTGCGATCACCGGCGCAATCTGCATGGCGGCCGGCGTGACTTCCCGGGCGCCGCACGGCGGGATCTTCGTGTTCTTCGCCATCGGTCATCTGATCTGGTTCATCGTCGCGATCCTCGATTGGCACGGCGGCGGGGGCGGTCGCTGTCGTCGCCGCCAAGCAGTTCGCGAAGCCCAGCGTCAAGGTCGACGAAACGCCCGCGCTGGCCGCCGCCTGATCCGCACAATCAACCCAACGACAACAAGGAGAACCCCATGGCAGAAAAGACCGTCACCGTCGGATCGGCGATCGGCCTGCACGCCCGACCCGCGGCCATCATCGCCGAGGCCGTCGTCAACGCCGGTGTGCCGGTGACGCTTTCGGTGGACGGCGGCGAGCCCGTCGACGCGGGCTCCGCCCTGATGATCATGACGCTCGGTGCGGCCAACGGCGCCCAGGTGACCGTGGCCTCCGACGACGACGCGGCGCTGGCGACCGTCGCCGAGCTCGTCGAACAGGACCTCGACGCCTGACGACAACGCGTCGCTATCGCTCCCCGACGGCATCGAAATTGCCGCAGAAAGGCCCCCGTACTGCGGGTTAGGCTGACTGGCGACGAAAGGGGCGGACGTGGACGGATGGCTGCTCGGGCAGGTCAGCACCGTGCTGACGGCGTTGTCGCATGCCCAGGAGCTGTTCGACGGCGCCGGTCGGCCGACACTGCCCGCAGAGTTCGCGCCGCGGCCCGACCTTCAGGACGACCTGGGCCGCGGGCTGCTGTGACACAGCCATCGGTCGACACCTCACAGTCCGGCAAGGCGGCCGACGCGGTCCGCACGCTGCAGGCCGGACTGAGTAACGACTACTCCGAGATACGTTCTGCCGAAATCCAACTCACCGAGGCGATCCTGTCCGCGCACGCGGTGACGGTGTCCGGCCGCGTCGCGCTGCAAGACATTCAGCGGCAGGTGATCGAGGCCATCAACAACCCGGTTGCGGCGCTCGGCACGCCCGCGGGCGAGCGTGGTTTCCTGTTGTTCCTGCGCACCAAGGTCGGCGAAATCGCCGACATCGTCGAGACCGGCGCGCTTACCGACGAAGACCACGCGAAGCTCACCCGTGCACTCGGCAGCGGGTATCTGATCCCCACTTCCGAGCGTGCCGAGGAGCCGCCACCGGGGCCGACGTCCGGCGGCTCATCAACCGGCGATCAGGGGGCGGGCATAGTGCCCGCCGTCGGATCAGCGCTGGGGTCGCTTCCCCAGGCGGCCCAGGGCGCGGCGGCGGCGCCCGCTCAGGGCGCGGGTGGACTGGCCGGAGCCGCTACCCCGCTGGCCGGCTTGGCATCGGGACTCGCCGACCGCGGCGGTGAAGCCGAAAACGACCTCACCGAAGAGCGGGCCCACACGTCGAAATCCGATGCGGCCGAAGACGAGACCGACCGGGAAGACGCCGACGAAGAGGACGAACCCGAGGACCGGCGCACCGGGCCGCGTCCGCCCGACGATCACCCGCCAGCCGACGAGGACGGTCCCGCCCAGACCCGGCCGGCCCGTCTGTTGTAGGAGCACCCATGACCACCATCCGCATCACCCCTTCGCTGCTGAACCAGGTCGCCGCGTCGCATGACGGGGTGGCCGACGAGATCGCCGTCGCCCGCCGCGCAGGATCGGAGATACTCGCGTCATTGGCCACCCACGGGCCGATCATGCATCAGTTCAAGGCGGCCGCGAACGAGGTCGTTCAGCGCCGCGACGCGGCGTTCGCCGACCACGAGGCGGCGCATCGTGCCGCGGCCGACAATCTGCGGTCCATCGCGGTCCGGTTCAGCGACCAGGAAGAGATCAACGCCGCGGAGCTGCGCCTTGACTGAGCAGTCCTTCACCGCCGCGACACCGGACAACACGATATTCGTCCGGGTGGCGGTCGCCGGTCACACGCTCGGCGTGCAGATCGAGCCCGCCGCGATGAAGCGGTCGGCCATCGAGATCGCGCAGGGCATCATGGCGTGTAACGATGTCGCGTATCTGAGGGGGCAGCTGGTGATCCGAGCCGAGCTGGAGGGGAGGTCGATTCCTGTGGACGATATGCCGACCGAGCAGGACCTCGCCACCGCCGAGCGGAAGCTCGCAGAGCTGTAGGTCGCTGATGAAGGTCGATGTCGCTGGGCTCGTCGCCGCCGCGCAGAAGTTGCTTGGCCTGGCAACTTCGGCGCAGGGCCTGCTCGCTGAAATGGCGCCGCTGGCGGCCGATCCCACGTCGGGCGGGGCCGCCGCGCGGCTCGACATGGCCTCGATGCAGCTGTGGGGAGCGGCGTGCGCGCAGGCCTACAGCCTGCACAAGGCCGCCGGGCACCTGATCCTGATCGCGCAGAAGTTCGGTACCCAGGAGGAGCTCAACGCCGCAGGCCTGAACGTGCTGCTGCCCGGGGCAGCGGTGATGGACGACACCGCGCTGGCCACGCTGGAACCCGTTCCGCTGGTCCCGCCCGACGTACGGGTGCCCATCCCGCCGGGGGCGGCGCTCAGCGGCGAAGGCTTCTCGCAGCTCGTCCACAATGGATCCGCTGACAGAGGGACTTCGTTCAGCACCACCGCAACAAACAACGGGACCGCGATCGACAGCGCGGCGACGAGCGTGCGCGAGGTCGCTGCACTGGTGCCGGAGCTGTGGGAGAGCCCGGTCGGCACGGCCGCACTCGCGGGCCGGCTCAACGAACACGTCACCGCGCTCAACACGATCTCCGACCGCTGGTTCGAACTGGCCGACGAAGCCCGCAAGCACGCCGACGACTACAGCCAAACTGTCGCCGCAACGCCCAAGCCGCAGGAGTTCGCCGACGCCCACAATGCCTTCGACCGGGCGACCGACCCGGTCAGCAAGTCGCAGGCAGGGGCGGCGCTCGGCCGACTCGAAGCGCGCGCTACCGGCGAGGCGACCCGCTACGCAGGCGTGACCGAGATCAGCACGTCGCCCAAAGCCCCGGCCGCACCCCAGGTCCCGGCCGGCGGTGCGGGCGCAGGAGGCGTTCCCGTTCCCGCGAGCGCCGGTGCGGCGTCGATCCCCCACGGTGCCGCCGCGCCTGCGCAGGCTCAACTGGCCAAGGCGGGAGCCGCGGAAGCGGGCCAGGCCGGGGAGGGTGCGGGTCAACTGGCGCAGATGCTGCCCGCCGCGCTCGGCGCGATCGGAGGTATGGCCGGCGGCATGGCCGGAATGGCCGGTCAGGTCCCGCAGGCACTCATGCAGACCGGCCAAGGCCTGGCGCAGACCGCCAGCCAGGGGCTGTCCGGGTTGGCGTCGAAGAAGGCGACGGACGCAGAGTTGGCCAAATCCGTCGGTGACCTCCGCCCCGACGAGCTTTCCAAGGCCAAGGGAGCCGGCGGATCCGGTGGCGGCGGGGCCGGCGGAGACACTCATCCGGCCGGTGCGCTCGGACCGCCTGTCACGCCGTCGACCTCGCACACCCCGCCGACCATGCCCTCGGGTGCGGCGCCTCCCCCGACCCCGACACCCGCGGGCGGCAGCGCGATGGGCGGGATGGGAATGGGCATGCCGATGAGCGGGATGATGCCGCACGGCCAGGGCGGCCACGACGGCGGTGCCGACCGGGTGCCTGCGGACAAGAAGGTGGTCACCCCACCCCAGCCGCACACCGAGCCGGTCACCGGCAGGGTTTCCGATCGCACCGCCGCCGCGGCCGAAGCGTCGCGAACCCGGGCCGACACCGAGGACGACGATCCGCCGCCACGCGGGACGGTGCTGCGACGAATCACGTTGGCGCCGTTGGATAGTGAGCGCACGTGATGAGCGGTTGCGCGAAGAACCGACGAATATGACCGGCTTCGACGAGCTCGACGACGCAGGCAAGGTCAAATACAGCCAGGCCGAACTGGCGGCGACCTACGACGAGCTGACGTCCATCCTTGATCGGCTGGCCGCGCTGCGCACCGACGCCCTCGACCCCGACGGGGACATCCGTATCCAGCTCGGACCGGACGGGCGCCTGCTCAGCCTGTCCATTCACGAATCGGTGCCGGGCAGGCTCACCCATCTCGGTCTCGAGGAGAAGCTCAACGATTTGCTTGCCAGGGCCAATGTCGTTGCCCAAGAATCCTGGAAGGCCAGCCGCTGATGGCAGGTGAAAAGTTGCCGCCCTGCTCAGGTCCAGATCTCGGTTAGGGTGACGACGTGACCACGCGCCCCTTCGTGCCGCCACCGCGCGTGCCACCTCCCGAGGCCGGTGGGGGCAAGATCGCGGTTGAACCACCGATCGCCGCGCCGGTTCCGCCGCCCCGCAGCATCTGGGGCATCGTGCTGCCGATCGGCCTGATCGTCGGCGTCCTCGGCTTCATCATCGCGATGTATGTTTCGGGTCAGCGATCGCTTGCTACCGGGTTTGCTATCTTTCCGCTGATCATGCTGATGAGCATGGGAGGGATGCTGTTCCGGGGACGCGGCGCCGCCCAGAAGATGCCGTGGAGTCAGCTCGAGCAGTACCGCCGGGAGTACTTCGCCCGCCTCGACGAGGTGCGCGGCGAGGTTCAGGAGGCCGCGCGCAAGCAGTGGGAGCACCGGGAACACAGCCACTGGGCGCCATCGGAGTTGATCAGCGTCGCAGGCTCGCCCCGGATGTGGGAGCGCCGCCAGGGCGACCCCGAGTTCGGTGTGGTGCGGCTGGGCACCGGACGTGTCGACCTCGCGATGACCATCGACAAGCCTCAGATCGCGGCGGCCTCCAAGATCGAGCCGGCGACCGGCCACGCGCTGCGCAAGTTCCTGCTCGAACAACGCCACGTCCGCGACATGGCGAGGGTGCTGTGGCTGGAGCGCAGCCCCGGGATCTCACTTGTCGGTGAGATGGACGCGGTCCGCGGCATCTGCAGGTCGATGATCTGCCAGCTGGCCGCCTTCCACAGCCCGGCCGATCTACAGATCATGATCGTCACGTCGGCTCCCGACCGGTGGGATTGGGCGAAGTGGCTTCCGCACTGCCAGCATCCCGAGGCCCGCGACGGATGCGGCGAACGCAGGCTGGTGTTCAGCTCGCCCGCCGACCTGGAAGCCTTCGCCGGCGACGACCTACTCGACCGCAAGGAGTGGACGCCGCCCGCGAGTGGCCTGCACGGCGGACCGGATCCGTCGGCGCCGCCGCTGTGGGTGATCGTCGACGACAACTGCGGGGCGGCCGAAGACTGGGCGGGCGCCACCGGCAAGCGGGGTGTCGGCCGGGTGTGCTTCCTGCGGCTGGCCCCCGAGGTGGGCGTCGGAGCCGGGCTCGCCGGCGACAATCTCACCGGGGCGTCGGCTTCGATCCGCGATACCACCTACCGGCTGCCGACGGAGTGCTTCGCAAGCGGGTGGGGGTGGGTTACCGGTGACATCGCTGCCAGAAGAACTCGACGACGCCTTCTACGCCGTCGCGGACACGATGAGCATCGCCGAGGCCGAGCGGTTCGCGCGATCCCTGGCACCGTGGCGTCCGGTCGGCGCGGCCACCGCCGTCACCTCCGACGGCCCGGCCCGAGACTTGTTGGAAGTCTTGGGCATTCGCGACCCGCGCAAGCTCGACGTGGATCGGCTGTGGTCGGCGCGCAGAACGCAGAACCGGCTGTGGATGCGCTTCCCGATCGGCCTCGACCCGACCGGCGAAGTGGTCGAACTCGACCTCAAGGAGACCTCTCAGTACGGAATGGGAATGCACTCGGTGCTGATCGGCTTCTCGGGTTCGGGCAAGTCCGAGACGATCATCACCGAGGTCACCTCGCTGGCGCTGACCCATTCGCCCGAGACGGTCAACGTGGCGTTCTTGGACTGGAAGATGAAGTCGGCAGGCATTGTGCTGGAACGGTTTCCGCACGTAGTCGCCAGCGTCAGCAACCTCGGCGACGAGATGCACCTCGTCGAGCGGATGCTCGAGGCGCTAGAGGGCGAGCTCGACCGGCGCGGCGCGTTGTGCGCGGCGACGAATTGCAAAGACCTCAACGTCTACAACGAGAAGCGGATGGTCGATCCGTCGCTCGAACCCGTTCCCGGTCTCGTGGTGATCATCGACGAGTACCAGGAGCTTTTCCGCAGCGAGCTGGGTGCCGAGTTCGTCGACCTCTGCTGGCGCATCGTCCGACAAGGCCGTTCGATGCACGTCTTCCTCCAGCTGGCCGGTCAGACCGTCGACGCACACCGGCTGATGAAAATCCGCAGCCTGATCGGCTTCTTCATGGCGCTGCGCACCGGCACCGAAGAGGACTCCCGCGAAGCGATCGGCTCGTCGATCGCCGCGCACCTACCCGAAAAGGGTAAGGAGGGTACGGGTTACCTGCGCGAAGGCATGCGCCCTCCGCGCGAGTTCCGCGCGTTCTACACCTCTCCGCCGTTCGTGCCGCCGCCGGAAGACGGCGGACCGGCGCCGGTGGCGGCCGCGGGTACCTGGTTCACCCCCCGAACGTTCACCGCGACCGAGGTGCCCGACGAGGACGGACAGCTCGCGCCCGCGAAGCGCAACGGCCACGAACCCGCACCCGTTCAGGAGCAAGCACCCGTCCCGTTGGCACCGGGCGAGCTGCCACCGACGGTCGTCGACACCATCGTGGACTCGCTGCGGGCGACCGGGGCCCGTCCGCCGCGCAAGCTCTGGCTCCCCCCGTTGGAAACGTCCGCGACCGCCGACCAGCTGGTCCGGCTGATGCGGGGCAAGCCGTGGGACGTCGATTACGGCAAGAATCCCGGCCTGACGTTTCCGGTCGGCATCGAAGATCGCCCCCGCCAGCACCGCCAGGATGTGCACGCGCTGAACCTGTTGGGCGCCAACGCTCTTGTGATCGGCGGTCCACAGTCCGGTGTGACCACCACGCTCGCGACGATGATGACGACCGCCGCACTGATGTACCGGCCCGAGAGGGTGCAGTTCTACTGCGTTGCGGCGGGCGGCCCGAGCCTCGCTGCCGTGGGTGCACTGCCCCACGTCGCGGGCCTCGCTCCGGCTGTCGACCGCGAGGGCGTCGGCCGCATCATTTCGTCGGTGCAGGGAATCGTCGCCGAGCGTGAGGCGGTGTTCGCCAAGACCGGACTCGATATGGATGAGGTCCGGCGCCGTAAGTTCAGCGACAAGCCCGAGCCGGTCCCGGTGGCAGGCGGCGACGTCGTCCTGGTGATCGACGGCTGGGCGACGTTCGCGACCGAGTTCCCCCAATACGTCGATCACATCGTCGCGTTGGCACGCAGCATCAGCTACGGCGTGCACGTCGTCATCTCGCACACCAGCTATCTGCAGGGCTTCAAGCAGGCGCTCAAACCACTGGCCACCGAGCGCATCGAGCTGCGGCTGACCGACCCGGGGGATTCCGAGATGAATCGCCAGCTCGCCAAGAAGGTGCCGCGCGGCGCCCCCGGCCGCGGGTTGACCAAGCCCGGTATGCATCTTCTGGTCGGCGTGCCGGAACTCGGCGAACGGGCGGGATTCGATGCCGACGGCCGAGCGGCTCCGGAAGGCCGGGTGGCGACACGCGACATCGGCGCGCTGATCGCCCAGGTATCGGGTGTCCAGAAGGCAGCGACGGTCAGCCGGCTGCCCGAGTCGGTGCCGTTCGAGGAGGTTCAGCGGCTGGCTCAGCCGGTCACGCCGGCGGACCCTCCTTCCGTTCGGGCTGTCGGAGGCCGACCTGGGGCCCGCCTACCTCGACATCGCAGACCACCCGCACGCGATCGCCGTCGGTGCGCCGCGCTCCGGCCGAAGCAACTTCCTTCGGGTCATGTGCCGGTCCCTCACCTCGCTGTATCGCCCGGAGGAGGCCCAGATCCTGGTCCTCGACCCGCGCCGGACACTGCTCGGTGTGGTGCAGGGCCCGCATCTGCGCGACTACGCCTACACCCAGACGGCCATTCGCGAAGCGATCAAGGATCTCGTTGCTGAACTCGAAACCCGGCAGCCCCCTCCCGGCACCACGCAGCAGGACATGATGACCAAGAAGTTCTGGTCGGGAGCCGAGATATTCGTCATCGTCGACGATGCCGGTGTCTGGTCGACGATGGACAACCCGCTGATGATGCTCGGCCCTCACATCGAAGGCGCCCGGGACACGGGGCTTCACGTATTTGCCGCCACCGCCGTCGCAAACTGGAACCAGGTGGCGATCGGTAGCTCGGTCCTCGGCAAACTCCGTGCCTCGCTCGCACCGACCCTGGTGCTGGACGGCCGGCGCGACGCGGGCAAGATAGTGGCCGATATCTTCGCCGAACCGCAGCGTCCTGGCAAAGCGACGTACTACACAAGATCAGGTACAACAGGTGCACTGATCGGGTGGAGTAACCCGCCTGCTGCACCGTCACCGGCGGGTCCGCAAACTTAGCGGTACAGTGGTGGCGTTCTGGAAATTGGTGCACACTACTAGTCCGATCCAGCCTTAGACTGCAGGAAGCAGCTACGTCAGTCGGGAGACAGCATGTTGGTTAACATCGATCCGGCCATCCTGGCCGCGGCGGCCAGTTCAGAGACCGGAGGCACCGCCACGATGGCGGGCGCGACGGCAGGCGCGGCAGGCCCCACCTGTGCCGTTGTGCCGCCGGGCGCCGATGACGTTTCGGTGCGCGCCGCCGCGGCACTGTGCGCCCGCGGCGCTGCGACCTCGGGCATTCTCGCCGAGTACATCGCGATGCGCGGAATGTTCGCTGGCGCGATCGGCACCAGCGGCGCGACGTACGAAACAGTCGAGGGCATTAACCAGATCACGTCCGCCCTCTAGGCCGCGATGGCTTGTCAGTGGGGGCTGCAGCCCCCCGAGGTCAACGCGGGCCAATTGATGCTCGGGGACCAGGGCGCGAGCATCGAGGCGGCCGCCATCGCCTACGACGTGCTCGCGGCCGCCCTGATGGCCGAGGCCGGACAGATGATGGGCACCACAGGCGCGGCCGCGGCGGACGGCTTCATCGGCGCGGGCGGCACCGCGATGATGGCGACGGCGATTCCATACATCGCGGCGCTCGAGGCACTGGCCGCATGGGTGGAGATGTCCGCGGCGTCGGCGGCGGCCATCCTGCAGGCGTACCTGACGGCCAAGGCCGCGATGGTTCAAGTGCCCGTCTGTGAAACCAACCGCGTCTCGCAGGCCGGCTTCGTGGCGACGAACATCATCGGGCAGAACACTCCGGTCATCATCTCGCTGGACATGGAGTACTTCGACCTGTTCTGGCCCACGAACGCCTCGAACATGGGCGGCTACGAGGGCATCGTGATGACCATCCTCACGTCGCTCGCCATCCCGCCGCCACCGGCGCCGATGACCACCAACCCCGCGGGTTTCGCCGCGCAGGCCGCCTCGGTTGGTGCGGCAGCCGCCGATGGTGGTGCGAACGCTGCGATGTCGGCCAGCTCCAACACCATCAGCCAGGCTTCCGGCACCGTCGGCGGCTCCGCCCAGACGGCGGCCGCGCCTGCTCAATCAATGGCGCAGATGGCGCCGCAGATGATGAGCCAGCTTGCTCAACTGCCGCAGATGGCCGCCCAGCCGCTGCAGATGCTGGGCCAGTTCCCGCAGATGCTCGGTCAGATGCCCCAGATGGCGATGGGAATGCTCGGCCCGCTGAGCCAGGGTATGGGCGCGGGCGGCACCAACGGGCTGGCGTCAGCGTCGGGCGGCCTGGACCAGACCGCATTGGCCTCGACCACCGATGCCGCCGTGCGCGGCGGAGGTGGTGGCGGTGCCGGCGGTATCGGCAGCGGTGCCGGGGTGATGTCCAGCTTCACCAGGCCGACCGGCAGCTTCAATGCGCCAGGACCGCCCAAGCTGCCGACGGGCTGGGCGCCCGGTAGCGCAACAGCACCCGAAGTCGCGAGCTCCGTCCAGCCCACCGCGGGCGCAGGCACCGGAGGTCTGTACGGCGCCCCCGCCGCGGCGGGCGCTGCCGGACAGATGGGGCGCGACGAACGTGGCAGGGAAGGCTCGGCCGAGGGCAGGACCATGCAGTTGACGGTCGGCCCTCGATCCGGGAGGGAGGACTGACCCGAAAATTGGTGAAATGACCACCGCCCGCAGCGGAATACGCTTAACGAATCAAGCCACCAGCTAACGAAAAGGACGAATTGTGGGAGACAAAATTCTTGTTGGCGCCGACAAGGTGCGCGCCGTTGCACAGCAACTCGAGCACCTGAAGAGCGAAGCCGAAGGCGCGATGCACAACTACCTTGGCCACACCCAGGACGCCAACGCGCCGGGCATCTGGCAAGGCCTGGCGGCCATGGCGAACGTGAATGCCTCTCAGGAGATCAACGATTCCACGATGAAGCTGACCACCACCTGGGGCCAGTTGATCCAGGCGCTGCAACAGGCCGCGAACACCTTCGAAGACCAGGAAGAGCATTCGCGCGCCGCCGTCGCCAGCATTTCTCCCCAGTCGATGTGACCTGAAAGGACCTGACAGATGTTCGAATACAACCCAGCAGCAATTCCCGATCTGGTTCACTCCGTCGCCACCACAAGGGGACAGCTCGAGGACATCCGCCACCAGGCTCTCAATGCGCTCACCAGCGTCCGCGAGGAGCTGCAGGGCTCGGGCGGTGTTTCGTTCGAAGAGTCGCAGATGATGGTCAACAGCGGCATCGACGGATGCGAACAGACGCTGGACCACCAGTGCCAGGTGATCACCCATGTGCTCGATTCGATGGTCCACACGGATCTCGGTGTGGCGAAGACCCTGACGATCTAGCGGGGACGAACCGAGTCAGGGGAGGCCGACCGGCGGTTGGCCTCCCCTGAAACATTCTGTGGTGAAAGGGAAGTGCAGTGGCTGAGCTTACGACGACGCCGTCGGGCATCTGGATGTTGCAGGCACTTCTCGGCATCGAGAAGATGCCCACCGGTTTGCGGCTTCGGCCGTTCGTGCCGTCGATCGACGGCGGCGGATCCGTGCTGACCGACATCGGCGAGGTCCCGCTGGAGCGCACCGCCGAGTACGCATCGCTGGCGGCCGCAGGCGTCATCGACGACCGCGGTCAGGTCGACGAGGCGGTGCGGGACTGGATGGCCGTCGTCGGACGTCCGCAACGGGAAATCATGGTCGTGATCCGTCGGCCCAAACCGTTCGACGGACTCGTGGCCGCGGGCGAGGACGCTCCGGCGCTGGTCGAGGAACGCACGATGTCGATCTGTCAGCGGGACCGCTGGCTCGCCATGATCGCCCGCAGCGACGATCAGGTCGTGCTCGCGCCGCTGGGGGAAGCCGCCTACGCCAACACACAGGTCGAGCTGATCTGTGACACCCTGCTGCACGCGTTCTCCGAAGGGCGACCGGCCGCGATCTCCGGATTCAACCTGCCCAGCGCCTCGCTGGAGCGAGCACTCACCGATACCGCAGGCAAGGACCAACACATGGTCGCCTCGGCTCTGACACGCCTTGGCCTGACGCCCGATCAGGTCGCGGTGATGTCGGCAGCCGCGCGGTTGGACGAGTCCGCGATGGCGGTCGTCGCCATCATCGATCACGGCATCAAACC
This sequence comes from uncultured Actinomycetota bacterium, assembly GCA_963758825.1. Classification (GTDB taxonomy): domain Bacteria; phylum Actinomycetota; class Actinomycetes; order Mycobacteriales; family Mycobacteriaceae; genus Mycobacterium. Next base: position 119,750 of record CAVWWV010000008.1, read on the forward strand.
CCACGTCCACCCCGACGTCGTATCGGTCATCGACTCCGAGCTCGGACGCATCACGATCAGTTATACGACGGGTCCCGACGGGACGCGCTGGACAAGCGTTTGGCCCACCTCCCCCGACGCTTTGCGACAAGACATCGGCAACCTACTCAACGCGGCGAAGGCGCCGGCGTAACCGCCGCCGCGACATCCGCTCAGCAAACGCGAACAAATGCACCGATGAATGCCACCTTCACTCCCCGAATCTGCGGCTCGACGGGGCCCGACCCGCAAGTAAGGTATTGAGTCATGGCTTTGAATCTGGCCAGTGGACTCCAGGTGTCGGCGCACTTTTTCTGGAACCGGCGAAACGCGGCTGCGCTGTCGCACCACGGTGTGCGGATGGAGTTCGATCCGGTGCAGCGCCAGCGCGCATCGCTGATTCTCGGCTTCATCTTCGCGCTTCTGGCCGTCGCGTTGATGTTCGTGCTGTCCTGGTTCAAGCCCGCCGGGCAGGTCGGACAGTCGGCGATTCTTGCCGACCGCGACAGCGGCGCGATATTCGTCCTCGTCGATGGCAGGCTGCACCCGGCGGTCAATCTGATCAGTGCGCGGCTCATCGCCGGCCAGTCGGGTAACCCCACCTTCGTCAAATCCAACGAGCTGGCGAAATACCCACCCGGTCCGTCCGTAGGTATCGCGGGTGCGCCGTCGACCATGCCGCTGCGCACCGCCGACAGCTCCGAGTGGACGATCTGCGACAGCGCGTCCGACAATCCGAACTGCCGCGCCCGTCGTCACGGCCATCGGCGGACCGCTCACGGTCGGGTCACGGGCTCTGCCCCTCGACCCGCCCAAGGCGGTGCTCGCCGAGCACGCCGACAAGACCTATGTGGTCTGGGACGGGCAGCGCTCCGAGATCGACCTGTCCAACAAGGCGGTCAGCCTCGCGCTCGGCGTCGATACCGACGCCCCACGGCCGGTGAAGATCTCGACGCCGCTGTTCGATGCACTGCCCGCAACCGAACCGCTGAACACCCCGGCCATCCCCGGGGCGGGCGGCGCCGTCGCAATTCAACGTGGCGCGGGGGGCGGTGGTCGGATCGGTTCTCTCGGTTCGGGACCTGCAGACCAACGCCGACAACTTCTATGTCCTGCTGCGCAACGGCGTCCAGCCCATTTCGCCGTTCGTCGCATCGTTGTTGCGGTCGGCCAACTCGTTCGGCGACGAGCTGCCGGTAGTGGTTGCGCCGGACCGGCTCGCCAGTGTTCCTGTGGTGGAGACTCTCCCGGTCGACTACTACCCGACCACCCGGCTGGAGCTCGTCGACACCGCGTCCAATCCGGTCACCTGCCTGAACTGGTCGAAGGGGTCCACCGACCGGGCCTCGGAGACCCTCGTGCTGTCGGGTAAAGGGCTGCCCATTCCGATCGGATCCGACAACCGGTTGCTGCAGCTGGTCAAGAATGACCGGTCGGCTACGAGCATCGAGGCCGACCAGGTATATATGTCCCCGGGAGCTACCAACCTGGTGATGACCACCGGCGCCGCGCCGGACGCCACCAGCCGCGAGTCCATGTGGTGGATCAGCGACCAAGGCGTGCGGTACGGAATCTCGCTGGAAGACGAGACGCTCCGGGCGCTGGGCATTTCACCATCCATGGCGCGGCAGGCGCCGTGGCCGTTGATCCGGGTATTCGCTCCCGGGCCTGCGCTCAGCCGCACCGACGCGATGACGCAGCACGACACCCTGGCGGCGCCCGCGGAGGCGGCCCCGCTCACCCAGGCGCAGAAACCGCAATGAGCTCGACGATCGCCCGCAGACACCGATATTCACCGGAGGAGACCATGGACACGCAGTCAGGATTGACGCCGTGACCGAGCGCGACGACTTTTTGCGGGAGCACCTTTCCCCGCCATCCGACTCCGGCGACGAGTCCGCAGGCCGGCCGCCCGAGCCGCCCCGCCAGGCCGGGCCGGATGACACCTCGACGCGCAACGGGATCAACGAAGGAGTGCGGCCGACCGGCCCCGACGGTGACGGCCCCCGGCTGGGCGACGACCCCCTCCGCAGGCCCGAAGAGCCGGGCCGACCTGTCGATGATCGCCGCGCACGGTGGACTGCGGACGCCGGCCGGACCCCCACTGGCCCTCAGCGCATACCACCCGGTGGCTTCCGGCAGGGGCCGCCGCCGCCGACCGGCGCGACCGACCGAACCGACTGCGCCGCCCGCTCACGCCGCTGAGCCGGGAGCGCCCGGCCGGCCGCCAGGCGGCCCACGGGACCAGACGGCGGCCGAGTCCACCCGGGTGATACCGCCGACCGGTCCGGACGCGAGGAGCGGTGCGGCTCCTGGCCGTCCCGCGCCGCCGGGCTGGCAGCAGGAGCCGCCGCGCGACCGTGAACGCTCGCCGCGCCCGGCCGGTCAGGACTGGTCGTCGCAGTCGTCGTCACCGAACTGGGCCGTCGCCCCAGCCGCGGCGCCACCGTCGGCCGGCTACTCCTACGTCGACAGCATCCGCACCAGTGAACTGGTGCCTGCAAAGAAGACACCGCCGCGAAAAGGCTGGCGGCGCTTCATCTATCGCGGCACGTTCGGGCTGGTGAATCTCGGGCCGTCACCCGACGAACAGCGGCTGGCCGACCTCGAGCTCAAGATCCGCTCGCTGCTGCGCGGACATTACAAGATCGGCGTGTTCGGCAAGGGCGGTGTCGGTAAGACGACGGTTGCGGCCAGTGTCGGCTCGATCTTCGCCGAGTTGCGCCAAGACGACCGCGTGGTGGCCATCGACGCCGACACCGCGTTCGGCAAGCTCGGCAGCCGCATCGACCCGAACGCCGCGGGTTCGTACTGGGAGCTGGCGGCCGACGAACACCTCGACACCTTCGCCGACGTCCGTAGCCGCGTCGGCAACAACTCCGCGGGCCTGTTCGTGCTGGCCGGTGAATCCAGCACGGCCAGGCGCCGGGTGCTCGATCCGGCCATCTACCGCGAGGCCACCGCGCGGCTCGACAGGCACTTCACCATCTCGATCGTGGACTGCGGCTCGACGATGGACTCCGCGATCGCCCAGGAGGTGCTGCGCGATCTCGATGCGTTGATCGTGGTGTCCTCGCCATGGGTGGACGGCGCGTCGGCGGCAGGCCAGACGATGGAGTGGTTGGCCAACCGCGGGTACACCGGGCTGCTGCATCGCACCGTTGTTGTGCTCAACGACTCCGACGGCCACGCCGACAAGCGGACCCGCTCGATTCTGGTGCAGCAGTTCGCCAGTCGCGGTCAGGTCGTCGTCGAGGTGCCGTTCGACTCGCACCTGCGTCCCGGCGGGGTGATCGACGTGACCTCCGAGATGTCGCAGTTGACACGTCGGCGCTTCATCGAGATCACCGCGGCGCTCGCCGAGCACTTCGCGTCCACCACCGACGGACCGCGGGACCGCCGGTGACGACGTTTCGCGAAACGGCACCGAGTCCGGCCGGCCACACCGCGACACCGGTGGAGGCGCCGCCGTCATGCCGGGTGTCGATATTGGCGGGCGATTCTCATCAGATCGATCTCGTGTTGCCATCGGCAGCGCCACTCAACACGTTGGTCGATCCGACGGTCATCGCGATCAACAAAGTGTTGCGCGGCCGCGGTGCTGCCGAATTACCGCCGGCCGCTTACGAATTCGCGCGGGCAGCGGGGATGTCGGCGTTGGCGTCGGACGTCTCGCTCGCCGGTCACAACATCGCCGACGGCGACGTGTTGGCGTTGTTGCCCGCCGGTCGGGCCGAACGCTACGGGCCAGTGGTGGAGAACGTCTCCACCGCGTTGGCGCAGTACGCCTCCGACCACTTCGTCCGGGTCACCGCCAAGACCGCCCTGACGGTCGCCGTGGTGATCGTCGGAGCTGCGCTCGGCGTGGCCAGCACGCTGGTGTGGCGGCTTCGCTGGGCTCACGAGAGCGCACTTCTGGTGCCGATCCTGTTCGCGGCCGTCGCGATCGGCCTGCTGGTGACCGTCGCGATCGGTGCGCGAGTCGGCGCGGGCCGCGTTGTCACCGACGGTGCGGCATGGGCCGCGCTCGTCGCAGCGGGATTGGCCGCGGCGACCATTCCGCCGGGCGCCACACCCGGTGCGCCGCACGCATTTCTGGCTGCGGCGACAGCGCTGGCGGGAGTCTGGCTGTTGGTGCGGTTCACCGGCCGCTACTGGACGGCGGCCGCGGCGATCATCACGGCGGGCTTCGGCGCCGCAGTGGTCGCCCTGGTGCGGATGTACTGGGACGTCCCAGGGCCGCGGATCGCCGTTGCCGTGTTGGTCGCGGTCCTTGTCGCGGTCTCCGCGGCGCCGACGATCTCGCTGCGGATGGCGAATGTCCCCCGGCAGACGTTCGGTTCGATCACGGGCCGCGACATCTTCGCGCGCGCTCCCGGCCAGCCGGAGGACACGATCTCGCCCGTCGAGGACGGTCCGCCGTCCGACGTCACGCTCTCCGGCGCCCAGGTGGCGGCCGCGGCGCGCAAATCCAACACCGTGCTGACCGGGGTACTGCTCGGCGTCGCCGCCCTCGCCGTGCCCGCATCGTGGGTCGCGGTGACGCCCCACGGCGAGCGCGAGTGGGCACAGCTGGTGGTGCTCGGAGCCGTCGCCGCCATTCTTATATTGCGCGCCAGGGCATTTCGCGATCGGCGACATGCCATCATCCTTGTCGCCATTGCGGTCACCGCGCTGATCGGAGCCGCCGCGAAATACGGCCTGCAGTCCGCGGCGAACGACACCTCCGCGACGCTGTTCGCGGCGGGCGCGGCGCTGGGCATCGCGGCGCTGGGCCTGGTCGCCGCGACGGTGGTGCCGCCGCGGGTGTTCTCGCCACCGGTGCGCAAGATCGTCGAGTACACCGAATACATACTGTTGGCACTGGTGGTTCCGTTCGCCGCATGGGCGCTCGGAATCCTGCAATACATCCGCTATCACTGATGGCTGGCTTGACCCGCGCAGCGCGGACCGCATCTGCGGCGGCAGTGGCTGCCCTGCTGCTCGGCGCCAACGTGATGATGCCCGCGGCTGCGGTGGCCATCGACCCGCCCGGCGTCGACCCGGCGGCACTGCCGCCGGACGATACGCCCGGTCCCGACCAGGAGATGAAGCAGCAGAACACCTGCGCCGACCCGTTGACCGTCGCGAATCCCGATGTCACCCAGGCGGCGCCGGGCAACGTCATGCTTGATGTCGCCAAGGCATGGAAGTACTCCACCGGCGCGGGCGTGACGGTGGGGCTCATCGACACCGGCGTCACCCCTAATCCTCGATTCCCCGCGCTGTTTCCCGGCGGAGATTACGTGATGGGCGATGAGAACGGCGGCCTGTTCGACTGCGACTCGCACGGCACCGTCGTCGCGTCGATCATCGCGGCGCAACCCTCCGACCCGGCCGCCAAGCCGCCCGCCATGCCGCCCGGTGTGGACGCCGCGCCGCCACCTCCAGCGGTTCCGGCTTCGCCGTTCCCGACCACCCCGCCGCCTGCGCCACCGAAGCCGAGCACGGTCACCGTGACCGCTCCTCCGCCGCCACCGCCGCCGCCAGCCGAAGAGGCCCCTCCCCCGGAAGAGCCCGTCGCTCCCGCAGCCGGCCCCGGCGGAGGCGAGGTGCCCCCGGTGCCAGGGCCACCGCCCGGCAGCCCCGACGGTGTCGTCGGCATCGCCCCGGACGCCGCGCTGATATCGGTGCGGCAGTCCTCGTCCGCGTTCGGGCCCGCGAAGCCGCAACCCGGCGACAACGAGGAGATCCGCCGCAAGGCAGGCGATATCGCGACGCTGGCCCGTGCGGTCGTACACCTGGCGAACCTCGGTGTCAGGGTGATGAACATCTCGGTGACGGCGTGCATCAACGCCGCGCAGCCCATCGATCAGGCCGCACTCGGTGCCGCCGTCCGCTACGCCGCCGTCGACAAGGACATCGTCATCGTCGCCGCCGCGGGCAACGAGGGCGAAGGCTCGGCGTGCGGACAGAACCCGCTCTTCAACCCGCTGCGACGCCGCGGACCCGCGTGACTGGCAGGACGTGTCCACCATCGTCACGCCCGCCTGGTTCTCCGACTACGTCCTCACCGTCGGTGCGGTATCCCCGGACGGGCAGCCGCTCCCGCAGAGCATCGCCGGTCCGTGGGTCGGCGTCGCGGCGCCCGGCCTCGAGGTGATGGGCTTGTCGAGTGTCAACGGCGCACCGATCAACGCGTTGCCCGGCCGGGATCCGGGCAAGGCGATTCCGTTGTCGGGCACCAGCTTTGCCACGGCATACACGTCCGGGGTGGCCGCGCTGGTGCGGGCGAAGTACCCGCAGCTGTCCGCCCACCAGATCATCCGGCGGATCACCGAGACGGCGCACAACCCGCCGCGCGGCGTCGACAACAAGGTCGGGTACGGCGTCGTCGACCCGGTCGCCGCACTGACGTTCGACGTGCCACCGGGCGATCGTCTGCCGCCCGAACATCTGACCAAGCTGCTCCATGTGCCGACCCCGCCACCTCCGCCGGACCTGCGGCCTCGACACACCGCACTGATCGGTGCCGCGATCGTGGCCGGGCTGGCCGCGGTGGTCGCTGCGGCCGCGGCTGTGCGACGGAGGCGGTCATGAGGGCGCGCACGGTAGGCATCAATGCCACGATTCCCGTGGTGGTCGCGGTCGAGGTCGCGGTGGCCGCCGCGATCGTGATCTTCCCGCCCGCACGGATGTCGTGGTGGCCGACCGCTGCGATCAGCAGTGGTGGCGATCCTGCTGCTGATGGTCACCGCGCTACCGGCGCAACGCCGTGACGTGGGTCGCAGACCGGGTCCGGTTGCGACGCCGCCGTCGCCGTGCCGAATCCCCTGCGCCGGCTATCGACATCCCGCACGGCGCTTCGCTTTACGGCGTTCGGGTCCCGGACAGGTTCGACGGTGAAGCGATCACGATGGTCGAGGTGACCGGTCAGGCCTACTCGCCGACGCTGCTGACCGGATCGGCGACGGCACTGACCCCCAACCGGCTGCCGCTCGAGGCGCTGACCGGCCTGCTGGATCAGCCGGGCGGCATCCGACTGTCGGGTGTCGACGTGGTGTCGAGCGGACTGCGGGTGCGACGCGGCATCGGCTACCCGCCGCTGTATTCCACTCTGCTCGCCGACCGCCCGGCCGCGGGGCAGCGCCGAACGTACCTGGTGGTGCGTCTCGACGTGGCCAACTCGGTGAGCGGGCTGGCGTACCGCTCGACGGTCGGCGCGGCGGCGGCGGCCGCGACCGAACGCATCGTGAACGCGCTGCTGCAGCGGGGTGTGCGCGCAAAACCGTTGACCGCCAAGGATCTCGACGCCGCGCTCGTCGAGCTGGGTGCCAGCCTGGCCGTGGTACCCGCCGAAGCCGAGCCCGACAATGCACCCGTCGGTACGCGCATCCCGACACCGGTGGCTCCCACCGAACAGTGGAAGTCCATCGAGGCGCACCCGGGCTATCTGACCTCGTACTACTTCTCGCCCGAGGACATCACCACCAACACGCTCAACCAGATGTGGGCGCTGCGTTCGGACGCTGTGGTGCAGACGATTTCGTTGACCAAGAAGCGTGGGCCGACCGAGCGGCCGCACCTGGGTGTCGGCGATCGTGCGGGTCAACGATCCGCAGGCCCCGACGAGGCCGCCGACGCTGTACCTCAACCCGCTGCCCGGTCATCAGGGCCCCGCCGCGAAACGGTCGGCCCCGCTACAGCGCCGGTTCGACGCGGTGCCTGCTCGGCCGTTGGACACCACGGCGCTCGAGCTGCCGGTCGGTTCATCGGGTGTGCTTGTCGGCACCACCCAGCGCGGCGATCTGTTGCTGCTGTCGCTGACCGATCCGGATCAGGCCACCCGCATCGCATTGCACACCGGTATGCCGTACGCCTGCCAGCTACTGGTGCGCGCGGCGGCGGTCGGCGAGCGCATCGCGATCTACACCGACAAGCCCGCCAAGTGGCGCCAGCTCGAGCAGCCGTTGATCGCGGTTGTCGATCGCAGGCATCCGCCCGAGTTCGTTCCGTCGATCATCGTCAGCGACCGGGCAGGCGGTCCACCGCCCGCCGGTCTGGCGTCGTCGGTGATCACGATCGGTGACACCGATCGCAGCACCCCGACACCCGATCTGTCGTTCACCCAGATATCGGCCTCGACTGTTCGGATCGCCACGTCGGCCTTCACCACCGACGTCCAGATCGCCACGTTCAAAGCGGAGCAGCCCTTCCTGGGCGCCGCGGGCCAGACCGCATAGGAGAGCGCGCGTTTCAATGACATGCGCGGACGTGAGGAGCATCAGTTGACGGCAGCGACCGATCAGCGTCGCTCGTTCGACACTGCGATCGAGCGGTTCAAGGCTGGCGACACTCGTGGCGCATTAGCCGGTTTCGTCGCGGTCACCGCCGCGCAGCCGACGATGTCGGACGCCTGGCTCGGCAGGGTCGCCTGCGGGGACCACGCCATCGACGTGCTCGAGGCGGCGCACCGCAATTCGCGGTCGCTGTACCGGGAGACCCGGCGGATCGGCTTGGTCGACGGTGATCTGCACGCCCGACTCGACGCGCCGCTGTACGTCACCATGCCCGTGTGGTCGCGTTCGACGATCGCGCTGGCGTACGCGACCGCGCTGCTCACCGACCGGCGCTTCGCCGACGCGGTCGACGTGCTCGAAGATCCTGTCGTCACCGGCGACGCGATGGCCGCGCAGTGGGCTCAGTTCGTCGGCGCCGCCGCCAACCATCTGGCGCACCGGTGGCCGGACGTGCTGAGGATCACCGCCAAGTCGCCGCCCGCACACGCCACCCACGTCGTCGACGACCTGACCGCTGCGGTCGACACGCTTGCCGCGGCCGCGGCCGCCAGCATCGGGCAGTTTCAAACCGCGCTCGATCGTGCCAACACCGTCACGACGAAAAATCAGTACATCGCCGCGGACGCGGCGCTGACCAGGGGATGGTGTCTGCGCGAGCTGGGCCAGGAGGAGGCGGCGCGGGCATCGTTCGAGCAGGCGACCAACAACGGTGTGCTGCTCGACGCCGCTTCTGAGGCACTGTCCAACCCGGGCTACCGATTGATCGTCACCGACTCGGAGACCATCGCCACCCGCACCGACCCGTGGGATCCCAGCACCGAGACGTCGCGGGCGCAGCGCGCGGCCGAGGCGCTGGAGGAGCAGAAGGACACGGTGCTCGCGACGGCGCAGCGCAAGCTGGACGAATTGATCGGCCTGAGCGGGCCCAAAGAGCAGATCACGGTGTGGCGCACCGAGATCCAGATCGATCAGATCCTCGCTTCACGGGGTGAAGAGACGTCGGTGAGCAACGAGAACCACATGGTGCTCGAAGGCCCTCCCGGCACGGCGAAGACATCGTTCGCCCGCATCGCGGCGGAGATACTGTTCGGCCTCGGCAAGATCGAGCATCCGACGGTCGTCGAGGTCACCGAGGAGGACCTCGTCGTCGGCTACATCTCCCAGACCGCGGCCCGAATGAAGGAAGTGTGCGAATCCGCCCTTGGCGGTGTGCTTTTCATCGATGAGGCGTATCGGCTGGCGCCCGAGCAGGAGGGGCACTCGTTCGGCAAGGACGCGATCAACACGCTGCTGAAGTACATGGAGGACTATCGCGACCGGTTGGTGGTGATCGTCGCCGGCTACCCGAAGGAGATGCGGCGGTTCATGCAGGCCAACCCGGGCCTGGCCTCGCGGTTCCACCTGACCCTGACGTTCACCAGCTACACGCCCGATGAGATCGTTGCAGATCGGTCAGCTGATCGCGGGCAAGGAGAAGATCGCCATCGCCGACACCGCGTGGCCGCTGCTGCGCGACGAGGCCGCCCGGTTGCGCGATACCCCTATCGAGCAGGGCACGGCGCTGGACACCGCCGGTAACGGGCGGTTCGCGCGCAAGGTCATCGTGCACTGCAAGCACGAACGCGCCCGCCGGCTCAGCACCACGCCACCGCAACTTCTGGCCCAGGCCGCTGACACCGATCTGGTGGTCAACGACGACGACATGCGCCGCGCCATTGCGGCGGCGCTCGCAATCAACTAGCCCTGGCCGCAGTGGAATAGACCGGGCCCGGCGCCCGTTAAACCTTTCGACGGTGCCGGGCATGCCCCGGGTACCACCTGAAGAACCGTCGCTTCGAGCGACCACTTGCCGTGAGGCGCAATGCCGGCACCGTCCCCACTTACCAGGTATCGACGAACCGCCGCGGCGGCGGCGGCTCCGCGTGTGCGGTCGCGGCCGTCAGCGTGTCGGCGATGATCCGTCGCGTGTCGGCCGGATCGATCACATCGTCGATCTCGAACATCTGAGCGGCGTTGAGCGCCTTGGCATTCTCCTGCGCGGCCGCGGTTGCCTGCCGGACGCGTTCCTCCCGCTCGTCGTCGTCGGCGATGGCCTCGAGCTCCTTACGCAGACCGAGCCGCACGGCACCTTCGAGTCCCATCGGCCCGAGGTGCGCACCCGGCCACGCCACGGTCAGTACCGGCTCGTGCAGGCTGCCGCCCGTCATCGCCTGTGCGCCAAGGCCGTAACCGCGGCGCAGCACGACGGCGACCAGCGGCACCCGAAGTGCGGCGCCCGCAACGAGCATCCGGGAGGCGCGGCGCACAAGGGCTTCACCCTCGGCGGCGGGACCGACCATGTAGCCCGGGCAGTCGATGAGCGACACGACGGGAATACCGAAGCAGTCGCACAGCTGCAGGAACCGGGCCGCCTTGTCGGCCGCGGCGGCGGTGATCGCACCAGCCATATACCGCGTGTCGTTGGCGATCACCCCGACCGCACGGCCTTCGATCCGCGCGAACGCGGTGACCATCTCGCGGGCGAAACGCGGCCGAAGGAATGTCACCGAATCCGTCGTCCGCCAACGTGGTCGATGACCGGGCCGACATCGTAGGCGCGCCGATCACGCTCGGGAATCATTGTGCGCAAGAGCGGTTTGGTCGCCGACCGTCGCCACAGGCCGTCGTTCCCTGGAAGTAGCCCAGCAGCCGCTTGGTGACGGCGACCGCCTCCGCCTCGTCGGCCGCGACGACGTCGACGACCCCGTTGGGCTCCTGCACCGAGATCGGCCCGACCTCGTCGGGGTGAACGTCGCCAAGGCCGCCACCGGCGATCATGGCCGGGCCGCCCATCCCGATCGACGCGTCCCTGGTCGCCACGATCAGGTCGGAGGTCCCCGCGATCACCGCGTTGCCCGCAAAACAGCGACCCTTGACGATCGCGATGCGCGGCACCACACCCGACAGCTGCGCCCACAGCTTGAACGCGCGCGTCTCGAGCGACGACACCGTCGGGAAGTCGGTGTCGCCCGGTCGGCCGCCGCCGCCCTCGGCGAAGAACACGGTCGGCAGCCGCATCCGATCGATGAGCTCGAACAGCCGGTCTTTCTTGCGGTGCCCGAGGTAGCCCTGCGTCCCGGCCAGCACGGTGTAGTCGTAGGACAGCACGGCGCTGGCGCTGCGCTCGGCGCCGAACAGGTCGCCGTTGATGCGCGCGGTGCCCGCCACCAGCCCGTCGGCCGGTGTGCGCGCAATCAGGTCGTCGAGGTCCCGTCGGAACCTCTGAGCGGCGATGGCGAACCGGCCGTACTCGACGAACGAGCCGGGGTCGACGAGGTCGTCGATGTTCTCGCGCGCGGTTCGGCCGTTCGTCGCACGCCTGCGTTCGACGGCGTCGGGGCGGGCGGCGTCCTCGGTCAGCGCACGGCGGCGCAACAGTTCGGCGTGGTCGTCACGGATCGGGCTCATCCCCGGCGGTCCAGCTTGGCGATCGTCGCCTCGACATCGTCGAGGAAGGCGTCGACGTCGTCCTCGTTGTATCCCCGTTTGAAGAGCGCCGGCTTCGAGAAGGCGACGTGGTGGACGTCGTCAGCCGTGAGACCGCCCCGCCCCTCGAGCCGGGCGACAACCTTCGCGACGAAGGCGTCGACGTCGTCCTCGTTGTAGCCGCGCTTACCGGTCGGCGGGCTGCCGAACAGGATGTCCCGGACGTCGAACGCAGTGAGATCGTCTCTCATGGCGCTGAGCCTAACAACGAGGTGGTGAGACCGATCACCTTTTAGTTAGGGCACTAACTATTAGGGTACAGTACAGTTATGACCGTCCTCGCCGAAGAGGTTGACCCGCTGGCGCTCGAACGCCAGGTGTGCTTCGCGCTCGCCGCCACCAACCGGGCCGTGCTCGCGGTGTACCGGCCACTGCTCGAACCGCTGGGGCTGACCCATCCGCAATATCTCGTGATGCTGGCGCTGTGGGACCACCACCGTGCCGGCAACGGCGATAAACCGTTGTCGGTCAAGCAGATCGCTGCCTCGCTGCAGGTCGACTCGGCCACCCTGTCGCCGATGCTCAAACGGCTGGAGGCGTTGGGGCTGATCACCCGCACCCGATCGGCGTTCGACGAGCGGGCCACCGACGTCGAGCTCACCAAGGCGGGTGTGCAGCTACGTCGCAAAGCCCTCAAGATTCCGCCCGCGGTGATAGAACGGCTGGGGGTGGACCTCGACGAGCTCGAGCACCTGCATGAGGTGCTCACCCGGATCAATGCCGCTGCGCTGGCGGCAGGCGCCCTCGAAGGAGAACGATCATGAAGAAACCGAAACCCGTCTCCTACCTGGGATACGTGTTCGGCCGCAGGCTGCCCAACGAATATCGCGAGTGGGTGGCCCATGATCTCGCCGATCACGGTGCCGTCCGCAGACACATGCTCCGGTATGCGATTCCGCCGTTGCTGGTGCTCGCGCCGTTCTGGCTGCTGCCTGCGTCGCTGTACGTGCACATGGAAATGACGGCGCCTATCTACATCTGGTCTCTGTTGATGGCGCTCGCTCTCAACAAGGTGTGGCGCAGGCACCGGCTGGCCCAGCACGGGCTTGACCCCAACCTTGTCGACGAGATCAACCGGAAGAAGAACGCCCACATGCACGACGCCTACATCGCCAAGTACGGGCCGCGCCCCGAAGAGGCGAAGTGGCAGCGCAACAGCAGCCCGTTCTAGCCGCCGTAGAGCGACTCGATGACCTCGTTCGCCGTGCGCAGGTCGACGCCTGTCTCCTCGCGGTAGGCCTTCATCGCGGCCATCTTGTTGCCTGACGCGACCAGTTGCCGCACATGATCGGACACGTCCGTGGTGGCAAGGGCCGCCAGATCGGGCATCGGCACCCCGGTCTGCTTGTAGAGGTGTTTCACGAGCTGATCGAGCGCGCGCAGCCGGTCGTAGATGTCGCTGTCATCGGAAGCCATCGCGACAGTCTGTCATCGCGAGGTTATCCACAGGCTTGCAATCGGATAGCCCTTCTTGTCGGCCCGGCGACTTAGCGTGCGGGTATGACGAACTGGATCAACACCGTCAGCCGCGACCACGTCGAACGGGGTGTCCGCGGCCGATTCACGCAGGCGAACCACGGCAAGCCGCACATGTTGCGCAAGATGGCCCGAGGCGACTGGATCGTCTTCTACTCACCGCGCAAGGTCTATCCCGACGGCGAGGCGCTGCAGGCGTTCACCGCTATCGGGCAGGTCGCCGACGACGAGCCCTACCAGGCGACAACGCTCGACGACGCCGGTCCGTGGCGGCGCAACGTCGACTTCCTGCCCTGCACCGAGACGCCGATCAGACCACTGATCGAGGCGCTCGACTTCATCGAGGACAAGAACCGATGGGGATACAAGTTCCGGTTCGGCGTCTTCCGGATCGACGACCACGACCTTGACGTGATCCGCTCCGCGATGACGGCGTAGGGATACCGTGGCCGCGCGCTAGACCTCCTCAGGCCAGTTGCCTGCGGATGAAGGCGGGACGTGCGCCCACCATTCGGCGCGCCAGTCGTCAACATTCCGAACCCGAGATGCACACTGCGGCGATCGAGTTCGAGCAACCGCTGCGCGGTGGAAGTCTGCGACGACGCGTTGGATTCGGTCTCAACGCACGGCCTTGGCATCCGGCAGGGCGTCGACGATTCACCACTTCTGCCGAATCGCAAAGTCGTCAAACGTTAGCCCTCGGCCCCGGGGCGCCGCGTCCCACTACTCCACCTGGACCGGTTCCACCGGCGCGATGCCGTTGTCGGCATGGGCAAATCGTTGCGGCGAGTCCCTGTCGAAGTAGATTCGCTCGACGCGATAACTGCCAGCGCTCCCCGCCTTCGCAACATGTACCGCCGTAAATCGCCATCGGCGGAGTAGCTAATTTGCCACGCTATTTCGGTAGAAATTGTGTAGTTACGTCCGGTAACTCTAAACCTGCAGTTGACAGCTCTGTATGCATTCATTTAGGGCTTTATGCCTATACGCGCCAGCGCTGTCGCTGGCTGGCTCGCAAACATTGACATAGTTGCTGAATTTGCATACAGTTGCGCGCACTGTGACGATTTTGCGGGAGACACTCCCAAAGGCGGTTCCACTGTCGGGTACACCCGGCAACGGATGAAGTATTTGCTGACCTATCCGAAAAAGCTGCTTCGTCGCAGCTCAGCTGAAAACACGGCGGTCGGAAGCGCCGCCCATGTGATCAGTGAACACGCGAGTCGAGCCAGGCGTTGCGTCCGGCAGAAATCCGCCAACCGGGGCGAGAGACCGTACTGGAAAGGAACTTCTTCCACTTCACATGCTTAGGAACGCAAACATGACGGTCCGCAAAAGTAGTAGCGATAGTGATCCTCCCGACTACGGGCCCGACAAGCTAAACGCACCATCGGTTTTCAACTTAACGACGAACCGTCTGATGAAACCCAGCCAGGCCGAGTGGCCCGGATCTCTTGATCGGGGACCGAGTCACTGACTCTCCACAATTGAATCCATCCCGTCGAAGAACGACATCTTCGCTCAAGTCGATCGTAGGTATAGACAAATGCCCCCGACTGAAGCCCTATCCGACCACAACCTGATCACACCCGAATTAGTAGCCAAGACCATCGCCGGGATTCCGCTCATCGGGTACGCCCAAAGGGCTTTACAGAACGCCGGGTTGGCCGCCACCGTCGTCGCCAACCGCATTGCCGTCGCCGAAGCTGTGGAAGCGCAGCTCATCTCCTCCAACGGCTCCGTGTGGTGGCAGGTTTACGCCGTCGACGGCACGCCTCCGGCTTGGACGGTCGGCGCCCAGACCGCCATCACGTCGAGCTGGAGCGGAAGTTGAGATGACCATCCCGATCACCGCCCCTGCACCGGCCTTGCTGGGCCACACCGTCGCTGTCGTCGGACTGGGTTACGTGGGCCTACCGACCGCGCTGAGCCTCGCTGACCACGAAGCCACCATCATCTGCTACGACGTCAGCGAAACCCGGCTGGCCGATATCAAGAGCGCTCGGGTTGACCTGCTGGCGCGAGATCACGCCCGGCTGGCCCAACATCTGCAGACCGACTCGCTGGTACTCACCACGGAGGCCAACCTCCTGGCCGACGCCGAGGCCGTCGTGATCTGCGTTCCTACTCCGGTGGACGCTCACCAGTCTCCAGACTTGAGGGCCCTGCGCGGTGCGTGCGCAGCCGTCGTCGCCAATGCCGTGAGCGGACAAACCATTGTGCTGACCTCGACCACCTATGTCGGCTGTACTCGAGAATTACTGGTAAAGCCGTTGGAAGGCAGGGGGTTTGAGATCGGCAAGGATGTCTTCGTGGCATTCGCGCCAGAGCGTATCGATCCTGGAGTGGAATCCCACGCGCCCGATCACACGCCCCGCGTCCTGGGCGGTGTTACGCGGCGTTGCACCGCCCAGGCCGCCGCCGTGCTGCGGCATACCGCCAGCAGTCTCCATGCGGTGTCCTCTCCTGAGGCTGCCGAAATGACCAAACTGGTAGAAAATACCTTTCGCGCGGTCAACATCGCGCTGGCCAACGAGTTCTCCGACATGGCCGGTGAACTGAACGTGGACGTCGTCGAGGTGATCAGCGCTGCCGCGACCAAGCCCTACGGCTTCATGCCGTTCTATCCCGGGCCCGGCGTCGGTGGCCACTGCATCCCATGCGATCCGCACTACCTGCTGTGGCAGTTGCGGGCCAAGCGGCACGACTCGCCGGTCACCCGCACCGCGATGACCGCGATCGCTCTGCGCCCGCGCATCATCGTGGCCAAGGGCCGCCAGATGCTGGCCGAGTCAGGCATCGCGACCCAGGGCGCGCACATCCTGGTAGTCGGGGTGACCTACAAGCCCGACGTGGCCGATGTCAGGGAGTCCCCAGCTGTCGAAATCGTCGACGAGTTGATCGCCGCAGGCGCTGCCGTCGAGTACACCGACTCCTGGGTCGATCACCTGGAAACTCCGCACGGCACGCTTATGAGTCAGGAGGCACCCGAACAGGTCATCTGGGATTTGGTGCTAGTGCATACACGCCACGCGAACGTAGACCTCGGCTGGCTGGCCGGACAATTGGTGCTCGACGCCACCTATCGGTCATGAACCACGCCCTGACTGTCGTCACGGTCGCGATCCTTGTCTCGGGCGTGAGCACGTTGTTTTGGACCAGCATCGGTATCGGCCGTCTGATCCAAGGCGTATTCCAGCCGCCCCCGCACAAGCACCGCCGCCGCCGGCCCGCTCTGGTGCAGCGGTTTGGAGCAGAGAACGTGGCGGTGCTCATCCCGGCGCACAACGAGGAGGCGGTGCTGTACGACTCGCTGATGGCAGCCTCGGTGCTGCTGCCGCTGTCACAGATCCATGTGGTCAGCGACGGCTCGTCGGACCGGACCGTGGAGATCGCCGAGGAGTTCGGGGTCCGGGTGATGGACCTGCAGCCCAACCGGGGCAAGGCCGGTGCGCTGGCGGCAGCGATTGAGTACTTCGACTTGGAACGGCTGTTTGGTGTGGTGCTGCTGCTCGACGCCGACACCCGGCTCTCCCCCGATTACCTGATCACCGGTCTGCCGTTGTTCAAACAGCCGGACGTGGTGGCCGTGGCCGGGCGAGTGCGCTGCATGCGGGATCCGGCCCCGCGCACCCCGATGGGCCGGTTCCTGGTCTCCTACCGGTCCCGGGTCTATGCGATGACTCAACTGCTGGTGAAGTACGGCCAGGCCGCGCGGTGGGCGGATGTGGTGACGATCGTGCCTGGCTTCGCGTCGATGTACCGCACCGACATCCTGCATCGGATCGACATCACCGCTCCCGGCCTGGTCATCGAGGACTTCAACATGACCTTCGAAGTCCACGCAAAGAAGCTGGGCCGCATCGCTTTTCGGGCGGATTGCGCGGTGGCCTACACCCAAGACCCCGACACCTGGCACGACTACCTCAACCAGATCCGGCGCTGGACGTTGGGCTACTGGCAGACGGTACGGCTGCACGGCATGCACATCGGCCGGTTCTGGACCGCCCTGGCGCTGCAGATCGCAGAGCTGCTCAGCTCCTCCGTCGTGCTGCTGTGCATGATCCCGCTGGTGGTCTTCACCGCCTACAGCGAGACGCTGGCCAACGTGTACGGGGATCCGGTCGTTCTGGGCACGGTGATCACCGGCACGATGGACCTGCGGTACGTTCTCGTCGGGGTACTCCTACCCGATCTGCTGCTGACTGTGTTCGCCGCTGTCACGCTGCGCCGCCCCGGCATGCTCCTGCTCGCTCCACTGTTCCCGTTCATGCGGCTGGTCGACGCCTACGTCTGTCTGCGATCCATCCCCGCGGCAGCTGGCCGAGCCAGCTCCACCGGACGCTGGGTCAGCCCTACCCGCCGAAAATTTCCCAGCCCCATCCCCACCCCCATCGCACCGAGGAACGCCGCCGCATGTACACCGTGATTACCGGGGGTGCCGGATTCATCGGCAGCCACCTCACAGACCACCTGCTCGCCGCCGGAGACACCGTCAGCGTGATCGACGACTTCTCCACCGGCTCCCGGGCCAACCTCGAACACCACCTCGGGGGTGAGCCGAACCTGCAGGTGTTCCAGGGCTCGATACTGGACCGCCCCTTGGTCAACCAGGTCGTCGCGGGAGCCGACCGGGTGTTTCACCTGGCCGCTGCCGTCGGTGTCCGGCGCATCATCGCGCAGCCGCTGGACTCGCTGCGGATCAACCTGCACGGTAGCGAGAACGTCATGGAGGCGGCCCTGCAGGCCAACGCGGTGATGGTGCTGGCCTCCACCAGCGAGACCTACGGCAAGAACACCGCCGACGCGTTGCACGAAGGCTCCGACCGGATCCTGGGTGACCCGCTGGTGAGCCGGTGGTCCTACGCCGCCGCCAAGAGCCTGGACGAATCCTTCGCCCACGCCTACTGGCGTGAGTGCGGACTGCAGGTTTCCATCGTGCGACTGTTCAACACCGTGGGCCCGCGCCAGACCGGCCGCTACGGCATGGTCGTGCCCAACCTGGTCGGCCAGGCGCTGCGCGGCGAGCCGCTGACTGTGTACGGCGACGGGCGACAGACCCGGTGCTTCTCCTACGTCGGCGACATCGTGCCCGCGCTGGTGCGGCTGTCCGAAAAGCCAGAGACTCGAGGTCAGGCATTTAATCTTGGTGGGGCGCAGGAGGTCTCGATCCTGCACCTGGCACGGCGCATCATCGAGCTGACCGGGTCTACCAGTGAGATCGAACTGGTGCCCTACGAGCGGGCCTACGGCGAGGGCTACGAAGACATGCGCCGCCGGGTGCCCGACAACTCCAAGGCCGCTGCAGCCCTGGGCTTTTCGCCGAACATCGGCTTGGATGAAATAATCCACGCCGTCGCTGAGGGGCTCAAGGGTGATTCGTAAGCTGGCCCTGATGGCTGTCGCATGCCTGCTCGCCAGCGGGTGCGGCATACAGATGCGTACCCCGGCGGCACCTGTGACGACAACCATCACCGCGTCAGTTTCGCCACCGTCTGCCACACCTCGCGAAGCCGTGATCCTGCCGCCGGTCAATGTCGAACCACTGGAGCTGGACCCGGGCCAGACGGTCGTCACCATCACCTTCGATGACGGACGAGCCTCCAACGTCAAGGCTGCCCAGATACTCAACGCCTACGGCCTGCGCGGGACGTTTTTCATCAACTCGGGCACCATCGGCAAGCCCGGCTATCTAAGCCTGACCGATCTGGACTGGATAGCGACGACGTCGGGCAACGAGATCGGCGGGACACACCGTCGATCACCGGGACCTGCGCACGCTCAACACCGACCAGGTCCGCAGCGAGATCTGCGACGACCGCGCCACCCTTATGGGCTGGGGCTTCCCGGTGCGGAACTTCGCCTACCCATTCGCCTCGGAGGGCCCGGAGATCGAGGCAATCGTGCGTGAGTGTGGTTACAACAGCGGACGCAGCCTTGGCGAGCTGTGGGACGTGCGTCCGCCACCGAACCTGCCGCCCGAACAGAACTGCGCCCAATGCGAAGCTGGGGAGTCGGTTCCGCCCGGCGACCCGTTCCACACCCGCGCCCCCACCCAAGTGGAGGCGGCCTGGACGTCCGAAGACTTCAAGCAACAAGTGGAGGCGGCGGTCATCCCCGGCGACGGCTGGGTCCAGTTGACCTTTCACGGTCTGTGCCCCACCGACTGCAGCTACATCACCACACCGGTGACAATGTTCACCGAGTTCGTGATCTGGCTCGCCGACCAACAGGCTCAGGGTCGTCTCGTCGTTCTCACCGTTGGCGAAGTAATCGGCGGCCCGGTACAACCACCTGGGCAGGCCACACCGTGAAGCGCGTGGTGATCCTCGCGGCGACCCTGGCGCTAGCGGCATGTTCCTGCCCGGCGCAGGCCGTCGCCGACCCATGGCACCACGACATCGTCGCCACCACGTTCTGGGTCGGTGAGATCTTCGACCCCAACACGGCCGACGGCTCCCAGGAGGTCAGCGCCTACGACCCGAACTGGATGCAGAAATACGGCGGCTGCGACGGCGTGATGCGTGGTGGCTCATGTGAAACCGAGCCCCGCGACGCCTCCAACGGATATTTCCCCAAACACGTGACGCCCCGGCAGAATCCGTTCTATCTCGACCTGCCGGTGCTTGACCCGACGCTGAAGAACCGGTGGGTGGAAATCCACAAGGACGACCGGACCTGCTTCGGTCAGGTACAGGACGCGGGCCCGGCGGTCTACGACGATCACGACTACGTGTTCGGCACCGCGCGGCCGCGAAACAAACGTTTCAACGGCTCGGGGATGGATGTGTCGCCAGCACTGAACGGCTGCCTGGGCTTTGCCGACCTCAATGGCTCCAGCGACCGAGTCGACTGGCGTTTCGTCGACGCGCCACCGCCGGGACCGTGGACCCGGATCATCACCACCAGTCCCGCGAGTTGATCGGAGCGCTAGGGTAACGAGGTGAGCAATACCGATACCGCGCCCGCCGAAGTGGCTTGCGCGGCATCGGCATTCAGCGGAGTCCTGCATCCGCGAGAGGTCCCGCTTGGCGGTCCGCGCGCCATCCGCGTGCGCCGCACCCTGCCGCGGCGCGAGCGGTCCCTGATCGGGGCGTGGTGCTTCGCCGACCACTACGGGCCGCACGACGTCCGCGATGGCACCGGAATGGACGTGCCGCCATACCCGCACACCGGGCTGCAGACCTTCAGCTGGCTCTTCGAAGGCGAGGTCGAGCATCGCGACAGCGCAGGCGTGCATGCCATGGTCCGGCCCGGCGAAGCGACGACCACGACCTCGATGTGATCCGCTCGGCGATGACGGGCTAGCGCTCATTCGGCTAGACCTCGTCGGGCCAGGCGCCTTGCGCATCGAGGCCACCGCTGTCACCGCGTGAATCTGGCCCATCCCAGCCATCCCAGGTGTCTCGGCGTCGATCTCGCGGGTCGATGATGCGGCGTCGCAGCTCTAGCAACAGCTCCTCGGTGGGCACCTGCGACAGCGCATTGGGGTTCGTCGCCCGCAGTGCGTAACCCTGGGGCGCGGGGCTGGGATCGGGTCGGCGGAGGCTGGATACGAGCTCGTCGGGTTCTCCGCCCGCCAGGATCCTGTCGATGCTGCCGGGTGCCCACGCCAGCTTGTTCTCCAGCATCGCGTACGTGCCGGGGCTTGCCTTGCGCACGCCGTGCTCGATGTCGGCGAGGGTACGCACGGTGAATTGCAAACTGGAGGCTAGGTCGGTGCGGCTGCGGAAGCCGAGCGCGACGCGCCTGCTGACAACATGGTGCCCGAGCCGTTCCAAAGCTCGCCGGTCCATGTGGGAATCATGGCGCACGAGTGACCCGAAGTCGAGCCGCCATGCGCTTTTATTTCCGCTTGGTGCGCGGCTGAATGGAAATTACTTCCGCTGAATACCCGCCAGGTCGGCGCGGACCTGGGTGATCGTGTCCCAGAAGATCTCCTCCACCTTCTCCTTGGACAAGCCGACGACCTCGACTTTGGGCACGCCGGCCAGTTCTCGGCGAACGACCTTGGCATCGGGTAGCGCGTCCCCGGTCCACCACTCCTGGCGGATGGCGAAGTCGTCGAACCGTTCGCCCGCGTCCGTGTGCCGCAAAGCGGCGCGGCGTTTGCTCACCGGGACAAGAGCCCACCATTCCGCGCGCCAGTAAGGGCCGTCGTACTCCGAGGGCGGTGCTCCCGTCTGCCACTCCTCGACGTGCACCGGTTCCACGGGTGCGATGCCGTTGTAGGCCTGAGCGAAGCTTGCCGCTTCGGCTCCGTCGAGAAAGATGCGCTCGATGCGGTAGGTGTCGCCGCTGCCCGCTGTGACCACGTAAACCGTCGCCATCCCTGCCTCCGAAGTCGCTGGTGCGCGGAACTCAGTCTGACAGGACTCTGCGCGATGCGTCCGACAAACCGCAACGGATGCGCGCACGCTGCGACGGTGGAAGAATATAGATCCAATTGCCGCTCTATGTAGATGTGATCTGCGTATCTGACAGTGGTTCTACCGTGACCCTTGACACAGTTGCCATCTATTTCCTATTCTTGCCTGCAATGTGACGCGACTTATGCGGGAGACACGTGATGAGTGAATTGAGCGGCGAGTAACGGCGGCGACCGACCTCAGGCCGCTGGCGGCAACTCCGATGGCGGAGGCCACCGAATCGCGCCGTTGGCGGCGGTCGCGAACGTCGATCAAATCGGGTGTCGGCTGCCGCGACGCGGATTCGTGGCGGACTGGACCAACAACCTGGCGCGCACCGACCGGAGTCAGGCACGGGCACGAACCGGGCAGCTGATGCATCCCCCGGAAACTGCTCAACCCCCACAGGCTGAGTGGCCCTAGCTCTTAGCGGGACCGGGGCCACTCGACTCGCCCGAAACCTCGGGCAAGAAACCGGACAGGGGAAATCCTCGTCCACCTTCATAGTAAGGAATCTGCGATGAAAACTCGCAAAGTAGGAACGGTGGTCCTCGGGGCCGCTGTGTCGGCGGCGTTCGCCGGTCTGTTGGCGGCTTCGCCAGCACAGGCCGCGTGCGCGTCGTTCTGGGGAATGGGCAACGGCAACGGGTGCACCAGCACCTTCGGCAATGCCGCCGTGGTCACCAGCGCGACCGGCCAGGCGGCTGCGGTCGGTGGCATCGGCAACGCCGCCATCGCACTGGGCGATTACTCGACGGCGACTAGCGCGGGGTTCTTCAGCACCGCGTTGACGTCCGGGAAGTACAGCCACGCGACGGCGGTCGGCATTGGGGCGGTCGCGGTTGACATTGCCAATGACGACAACACCGGCTCCTCGGCGACGTCGGTCGGCTTATTCAACCGGGCGATCAACATCGGCAACGGCAACACGGCGCTGGCGATCAGCGGCTCGACCCCGAAGCTTGACCTGGCGAGCGGCAACATCGACATCGGCAACAACACCGCGCTCAACATCGGCAACGGCAACACGGCGCTGGTGGGCGCGGTCGGAAAGGGTCTCCCCGGTGGCTTCTCCAACGGCGTCTACAACATCGGCAATCGCAACATAGGTCTTGCCGGTGGCGTGCTGTCGAACCTGATCCAGATCGGCGACGACAACTACACCCCGCTCAAGATCAAGGTGCCGAACGGCGAGGGCCCGTCGCTGCAGAGCGAGGGCAGCTACCAGCCGCACTACATCACGATCCCGACGCCCAACACCGCCGTTGGACTGGGTGCCGAGAACCTGGTGATCGGCAGCCGCAACGAGGCCAACGCTCGGGGCAACATCGTGCTGGCGAACACGTTCGGGAATGACAACAAGAACAACGTCAGTGGTGCCGCGCCCAAGCGGGATGACAGCCTCCTCACGCCTAACCTGAGCATGAGCAACGTGTTCGGCAACGGCAACAAGGTCAGCTCGGTCGGCAACAACAACCTCACCAATGTGCTCGGCGACGGCAACAAGGTGGCACCGAAGCACTTCTGGTCAAACGACGCCGGAGTGCAGGGCAACGGCAATGTCACCACGATCGTCGGCAACCACGACCGCGCCAGCGCCAAGGGCAACAACAACCTGACCTCGGTGTTCGGCAACCGCTCCACTGCCAGGTCGTACGGCGACAACAAGGTCAGCACCGCTGTCGGTGACGACAAGAAGAACATCAACGGGGTGGACCAGTCCTAAGCCACCATTGAGTGATTCCGGGGGTGTGTACCTCGCGCCCCCGGAATCACGCCAATCACTCTCCCAAACAAGGACATTCATGAAACCGCTCATACTTGGCGCCGCCATCGCAGCAGGTGCGCTCCTCCTGGCGCCGGCGGCGGCAGCTATGCCGACCGGTGACTACGACTTCAACCTGCCCGGGCTCAAACCCATCTCGGTACGCATCGAAGGAACCGGATTCGAGACCATCAAGCTGACCGCCCCCAACGGGTCCAAGGTGGACATGCACGTCAACCGTCAAGGCACCCGGTACGAGGGCGTGAGCAGCGACCCGCACGGAGCGATGTGCGGCACCACCCCGATGCTGGCCGACGTGTTTTACAGCGTCGGCATCGACGGCATGGGCGGCATTGTCGAAGTCAAAGGCGAGCCGTGCGGGGGCGGGCAGCCGGTCGCACCATTGATCTTCAACCTCACCGCCCCCTAGACCTTGAACCGCTGGCAGACGCCATCGACGGTCTGCGGGGTGGTTGTGTAGCCGGGCATCCAGCGGAACCGCCCCGCATTAGTTCTGAGTAAAGCGTGCCGCGAGGCGATCCGGAACTGGCTCAGGCAGAAGCGTGCTATCACGTCGTGGTTGGTCGTCGTGCACAGAAATCGTGGGATTCGTCGTAGCCGAAGTCTCCGCCCTCGCCGACGTGTACCCCTGACGGGGCGTCGACTCGATGTGGCCCCGCCATCTCCCGCGCCGGCCCGGCCTGCATGTCGTGTGCCTCGTCGTACTCATAGTCGTAGCCCGGGTCAAGGCATCGGTTATCAGCAGCGGGGCCGCGATCGGGGCTGGTCTCCACCTCACACCTTCCTTCTTGGGCGGCCGACATGCCCTCGGCCGCCGCATGTCATTGTCGCGCGATTGACGCGCGCTTGGACCCGAAGTGACGCATTGTTCGACCACAACTGAATGCAGGCTCGGCGTCCAAGCCAGAGCGCTACTGTAACGAGGTGAGCAACACCGATACCGCGCCCGCCGAAGTGGCTTGCGCAGCATCGGCATTCAGCGGCGTCCTGCATCCGCGGGAAGTCCCGCTCGGCGGTCCGCGCGCCATCCGCGTGCGCCGCACCCTGCCGCAGCGCGAGCGATCCCTGATCGGGGCGTGGTGCTTCGCCGACCACTACGGTCCGCACAACGTGGCCAACGGCGTTGGCATGGATGTGCCGCCGCACCCACACACCGGCCTGCAGACCGTCAGCTGGCTCTTCGAAGGCGAGGTCGAGCATCGCGACAGCGCCGGTGTGCACGCGATGGTCCGGCCCGGCGAGCTGAACCTGATGACAGCCGGCGCGGGCATCTGTCATTCGGAGGTCTCCACCGTCACCACCACAGTCCTGCACGGGGTGCAGCTGTGGGTCGCGCTGCCCGACGCCGATCGCGACGCCGCCCGCGACTTCGCGCACTACGCGCCCGAACCCCTCGCTGTGCCGGGTGCCGTGCTGCGCGTGTTCCTCGGCGAGCTGGCGGGTAGCCGATCACCCGTGCACACATTCACACCGCTGCTCGGCGCGCAGGTCGATATCGAGCCGGGCGCGCGGCTGGCCCTCGACATAGACCCGTCCTTCGAACACGGCGTGCTGCTCGACCAGGGTCACCTCGAAGCAGCCGGCGCGGTGCTCGATGTCGCTGACCTCGCGTTCCAGCCCACCGGCTGTGACACCTTGTTCTTGCACAACCGGGGGGACGGACCGGCCCGCGCGATCGTGCTCGGTGGCCCGCCGTTCGGCGAGGAACTGGTGATGTGGTGGAACTTCGTCGGCCGCAGCCACGACGACATCGCCAACTACCGACGGCTGTGGCAGGCGCGCGACGCCCGCTTCGGAGACGTCGACGGCTACCGCGGCGCCGTCGAGCGGTTGCCCGCTCCCCCGCTGCCGAACGCCACGCTGCGGCCACGCCCGATTCCGAAGGGAAATCCATGAGCAAGACCGACAAGACCGGCTCGCCCACCACCGTCTCCGCCGAGCCGAATCGCTACACCATCGCGGTCGACGGCAAGAAGGTCGGCAAGGCCGAGTTCCTCGACCGCGACGGCCGACGCGTCTTCACCCATACCGAGGTCGACAAGAACTACGAAGGCCGCGGCCTGGCAACGATTCTCATCGCTGAGGCGTTGCAGGAGACCCGCGCCGCCGGGCTGCGCATCGTGGCGAAATGCCCGATGGTCGCCGCCTACGTCGACAAGCACGACGAGTACTCCGACATCGTCGACGACTGAGCAGGCCGACCAGGCCCGCTATCGTCTTGGGCGATGACATCTCATGACCAGGCGTTCTTCACCGCCGACGGGAACGTGCTGGTACCGAGTCCGCTCGCGCGCGGACCATGGGGGTCAACGATCAGTGGCACCTACATCGGCGGCCTGCTCGGCCGGGCCGTCGAGCAAGCGGGTGGTAGCCCGGAGTTGCAACCCGCGCGGCTGACCGTCGATCTGCTGCGGCCTGTCGCGCTGGCCGACCCGGTACGAATCGACACCAACGTCGAGCGCGACGGCAGGCGAATTCGGTTGGTGGACGCGACGATGCGGCAGAACGACATCGTCGTCGCCCGCGCCAGCGCGCTGTTTCTCCGTCGCGGTGAACAACCGCCCGATGCGGCGTGGACGATGCCGATCGAGATGCCTCCGCCTCCCGATCAGCGGGCCGACGTATCGGGAGACTTCACCATGGAACTGTGGACCTACAGCGCCAACTCGGAGTTGACCGCACCGAGTAACGATCTCAGCGAGTGGCGGCACGGCGGGCAGAAGTACGCCTGGGTGCGCGACGTGATGCCGCTTGTCGACGGTGAGGCGGTATCGCCGTTCGTCCGCGCCGCGATGGCCGGCGACGTGACCAGCTCGCTAACCCATTCCAGCGCAAGCGGTTTGAACTACATCAACGCCGACTACACCTTGACGTTGAGCCGGCTGCCGGAAGGTTCCTACATCGGCCTGGCCGGGCTGACGCACTACAGCCACGCCGGAGTGGCGACCGGAACGGCGACGCTGTTCGATCAGCGCGGCCCGATCGGCAGCGGCGTGGCGACCGGCCTTGCCAACCCGGGCTTTCGGCCACCCAGCCGCGGCTAGCGCGGTTTGAGCATGAAGACCGGGATGTCCCGGTCGGTCCACGCTTTATAGGCGTCGAAGTCGGCGTAGGCCTCGACGAGTTTCGGCCACAGCCGCTGCTTCTCGTCGGGACCGGCCAGCACAGCGCGCACGGCGCGCCGGTCGCGACCGATTTCGATGTGCACGTCGGGGTCGGCGATCAGGTTGTGATACCACTGCGGGTTCTCGTCGCGACCACCCATCGACGCCACGATGATCACGTCGTCGCCGTCGTTGATGTAGACCAGCGGCGAGGCGAACAGCTTGCCGGACTTGCGGCCCTTATGTTCGAGCAGCAGCGTCGGCACCGGCTTCTTGGCCCCCGCACCGACGCGCCAGGTGCCGCCGATCTTGCCGCCGCTGCGCCGGTACGCCCAGGCGTGTACGCGGCCGGCGTAGCGCATCACCGTCTTGACGAACGGCGCGTTCAGTTGCTTCGGCTTCTTATCTGCATCCATGTGATCAACCTAGGTACTGGGCGGTGCTGCCGCCGATCGGCATCGGGTCCATGCCCAGCTTGCGGTGATCCCAGCTGCGCAAGCGGCCGGGCACCACCCGCACACAGATCCTGTTGTGCATCATCGCGTCGACGAACGGGCGCATTTCGTCGGTGTAGGGGCCCGTGTAGCGCTCCCAGACGCTTTTCCCGACGCGCAGGTTGGTCTCCGGGTCGTCGATGATCTCGGCCTGCCCGTCGATCGACACCCCGCGCAGGGTGTCGTAGCTCTGGCCGTCCTCGATCATCACGGTGATGGTCGGATCGCGGCGCAGGTTCACCGCCTTCTGCGACTTGGCCTTGGTCTCGAACCAGATCTCGCCGTCGACGACGGCGTACCACATCGCGACCAGGTGCGGCCTGCCGTCGGGCAGCACCGTGGCCATCGTCGCCGTGCGGCTTCGCTCGATGAATTGGACGATTTCCTCGTCGGACATGACGATTTTCGACCGTTCGTTCTTACCCACGATCGAATACTTTCAGGTCCGCACCGCGGTGACCGTCACCGGGATCCCGTTGAGTGCCCCGTTGCCGGATGGTTCGTCGATGAACGTCGGCGGTGACAGCACGTTGGTGTTCACCCCGGGCGAGCCGTTCGCGACGGCCATCCTGGTGCCTTCCTTGCCGTGGCCCCAGCCGTGCGGCATCGACACCACGCCCGCGCATGATCGCGTCGGTCACCTCCACGGGCACCTCGATGTGGCCGCCCGACGACGTCACCGTGACCAGGTCGCCGGTCTGCACCTCGCGGCGCTTGGCGTCGTCGTCGTGCATCAGCAGGGTGCAGCGGTCCTTGCCCTTCATCAGCGGTCCCACATTGTGCAGCCACGAGTTGTTGGACCGCAGATGACGCCTGCTGACGAGGACCAGCTCGTCGGGCTCCCGCTCGAGGCGTGCGGCCAGCCGGGGCAGGTCGTCGAGCAGGTACTGCGGGGCCAGCCGGATCTTGCCGTCCGAGGTACCGAGCACCTCGGGCACCTGCGGCACCATCGGACCGAAGTTGATGCCGTTGGGTTGGGCCTTCAGCTTGTCCAGCGTCAGCCCGTCGGGATTCTCGCCGTACCGGTCGCCGAACGGGCCGGTGCGCAAGCGTGAGGTCGAGGATTCGCTCCGGGTCCGCCGTGGTCGTAGTTCGTGCGGATCTCGGCGCCGTCAAGGCCCTGGGTGAATGCCATGTAGTCGAAGAATCCGTCGTCGATCGCGGCGACATCGACGTCCTCGGCGGGAGTGCCGGTGCACAGGCCGGTCAGCCGGATCAGGATCTCCCACTCCTCGGGTGCGTCCGGGTCGGCCCGGGCGAACACCGGTGCCGAGTAGTTGGCGATGCTGTTGATCGCGAAGTTGAGGATCAGGTCGTCGTGGTGCGGCTGCTCCAGCGGCGAGGAGCCCGGCAGGATCACGTCGGCGTGCCGGGTGGTTTCGTTGAGCCACAGGTCGACGGCGATCATCGCATCCAATGTCGGCAGCACCTCGTCGAGCTTGTGGCCCGCCGGGGTGGACAGCACCGGGTTGCCCGCGACGGTGATCAGCGCCTTGATCTGCCCGTCGCCGGGGGTGGCGATCTCCTCGGCCAGACACGACACCGGCACCTGGCCGAGCACTTCCTTGGCGCCGCGCACCCGGGTGCGGAAGCGGCCGAACTCGGGGGCGCCGTCCTCGAGGCCGGGGATCGGCTGCACGGTGACCGACCACGCGGCGGCCCGCGGGAACATGGCACCGCCCTCGACGTCGAAGTGGCCGGACAGGATGTTGACGACGTCGACGAGCCAACTGGCCAGGCTGCCGAATTCCTGGTTGCACGTTCCGATCCGGCCGTAGACGACCGCGCGCGGGGTGGTGGCGAGTTCGCGCGCCAAGCCGCGAATGCGTTCGGCGTCGATGTTCGGTGACGGCGGCGACCCGCTCCGGCGACCACTCCGCGGCCACCTCGCGCATCCGGTCCAGCCCGTCGATGTGCGGCGCGAGGTGCCCGACGTCGACGAGACCCTCGGCGAACAGCGTGTGGGCGACGGCCAACAGCAGCGCGGCGTCGGTGCCCGGCGTGATCGGCAGCCACTCGTCGGCGCGCGCGGCGGTCGCGGTGCGCACCGGATCGATCACAATCACCTTGCCGCGCTTGCGGATTCCGTCGATGATGCCCATCACGTCGGGCGCGGCGAGCAGCGACCCCTGCGACGCGGCGGGGTTGGCGCCCATCACGACGAGCAGGTCGGTGCGTTCGACGTCGGGCACGGGGAAGCTCCACCAACCGCCGTACATGAGGTGCGACGACAGGTTCTTCGGCCACTGGTCGACGGTGCCGGGCGAGTAACTCAGCGGGATGCCGGACATGCCGAGCAGCACACCGGTGTAGCGGCCGAGCGAGAACGAATGCGCGAGCGGGTTGCCGGTGTAGCACGTCACCGCGCCGATGCCGTGCTCCTCGATGACGGGGGTGAGCAGTTCGGTGCAGCGCCGGAACGCGGCGTCCCAGCTGACCTCCTGCCACTGGCCGTCGACCTTGATCATCGGCCGCCGGATCCGATCAGGATCTTCATGCAGGGCGCCGAGCGTCGCGCCCTTGGGGCAGATGTGTCCACGGCTCCAGGTGTCGTCGCGGTTGCCCCGGATGCTTGCGACCTTGCCGTCGGAGACCTCAATCTCCAAGCCGCACATGGCCTCACACAGCGGGCAGGTATACAGGTGCCTGCCGTCTTCGCCGGTCGCGGCCACCGGCTTGTCCGGGTCATGTCAGCTCCATTTCATGTCGCGAAATAGCATTCCCGGCCGCGATTTCGGCGAAAGCACGGCCATGAGTGCTATCTCGCGGTTGACGTGACTGACTGTATCGCCGCCAGAGGAGTTGACCGATCTGGTTTCTGCACGGTGTGCTGGGCGGGCAACGCGCACGTGAGGAGCACCGACATTCTTCGTGACATCCGTGAACTGACCAACGACCCGGAGGCGTACGCGGCCGAACTTCGCAGGCGCTGGGGTGGGCTGCTGAGCTACCGCTACATCGGCCGATTCCACTGCGTCGATGGACAACGGGGTCGCCGACGAAACCGTCACGATGCGCCGCGATCTGCGCAATCCGAGCGGCGGCCTGTTGCTGGCCGTGCTGGGCATCGCGTCACCGGACAGCGGCGGCGTCTCCGATCTCGAGGCGGTGCCCAACCCCGTCATCTGGTCCTGCCAGGTGCTCGATCCCGGCCGCGACATCAAGCGCTTCGAGGTCCGAACCGAGGTGCTCAAGCAGGGACGACAGATGGCCTACAGCCGCTCGCTGATCGTCGATGCCGACAAACCGAGTCGGGTCCTTGCGCTCACCGAAGGGCAGGGCGTCAGCATCGGCGTTCCTCCCGAAGGCTTGACGAAGATGGAGCACGTCCCGCTCGAGGTGGTCGACTCCCCCGATCTGCCTCCGCTGTGGCAGGCGTTCGGCGGTGCCTGCAGGCCTGACGGGCACTGGGTGCTGCCGGAGCTCTCGGCCGAGGTGGCCTCGCCCGACGCCGCGCTGCACATCGGGCCGCAGTTCGTCATCCTCGAGACCGCCGCATTCGATGTGGCGTGCGGCGCGGCGGGAACCGACCGATTGCAGGGCACGTCGTCGCACGTGATGTTCCTCGCCCGCGGCAAGGTGGGACCGTTCCGCGTCGAAGCGCAGCCGCTGGAAGGCGCGGACGGCGCCATCGCCGTACGCGCCCTGCTGCACGACGAGGGCAACAGCGACAAGGCGATCACCGCCGCGTCCTACGTGTTCCGTCACGCATAGGGCGAGATGTGTATACGGTGTACGTCCGCCGTTCGCACCGCTCAGACAGGGGTCCACGTGACCGACTTCAGCACGCGCTATCACACCACCACGGTCGACGGGCTGGACGTGTTCTACCGCGAGGCGGGCGATAGGGCCAATCCCAGTCTGCTTCTGCTGCACGGCTTTCCATCGAGTTCACACATGTTCCGCAACCTCATCACTTCGCTGTCCGACTCGTATCATCTGGTGGCGCCCGATCACATCGGCTTCGGGCGGTCGGCGATGCCGTCCGTCGACGAATTCACCTACAGCTTCGATCGCCTCACCGAGATCACCGAAGGGCTCATCGAACAGCTCGGCCTCGATCACTTCACCCTCTACATCCACGACTACGGCGCACCCATCGGACTGCGGATCGCCACTGCGCACCCGGACCGCATCGACGCGATCATCACTCAGAGCGGCAATGCCTACCTGGAGGGCTTCACACCGTTCTGGGACGTCCTGTTCGCTCATGCCAAGGATCGCCCAGCCAACGAGAAGGCCGTGCGCGAGTTGTTCACCCTCGAGGCCACCACCTGGCAGTACACCCACGGCGTGCCCGCCGACCGCCTGGACCGCATCGCGCCTGAGGCGTGGCTGCTCGACCAGGCCGGACTCGACCGCGAGGGCAACGACGCCGTCCAGCTGCAACTGTTCTGGGACTACCAGTTCAACCTGGACGGCTACCCGGCGTTCCAGGAGTACTTCCGTACCCACCAGCCACCGCTGCTGGTCACCTGGGGCCGCAACGACGAGATCTTCGGAGTGGCCGGCGCCGAGGCATTCCGCAAAGACTTCCCGAACGGTGAATTCCACCTGCTCGACGCGGGACATTTCGCCCTCGAGACCCACGGCGAGGAGATCAGCGGCTATATCCGCGACTTCCTCGGCAGGATCTGAGCGGGCAGTGGGTGGGTCGGGCCCTCACGCGAAACTTCACCGAGCTGTACCGGTCCTACCTTGAGGCCTGCACGCGCACGACTTGGATCGGATGTTCTCGGCTTTCCCTGATTGGCGTTGGGAGGTACGGAATCTCGCGATCGACGGCGATTTGATCTCCAGAGTTCGCCGATTGGATCTCGCATGGATGCAGTGCCAGGCAGACCCTCGCGGGACTAGGCGGGAGCGCGGCGCATTCACTGCGACGCTCATTGTGGGCGAAGGGGGACTTGAACCCCCACGTCCCGAAGGACACTGGCACCTGAAGCCAGCGCGTCTGCCATTCCGCCACTCGCCCCAACAACCGGGGGAGCCTATCAAACATGCACTCCCGATCCCCAACCGTACCGATCAGGGTCCAAAGGCCTCGCCACCAGCAGGGCGACGATTCTCAGAGTTCTGTTGGTCCCGCATCCATATGCCGTGCCGATACCATGCAATGTGACAGGTGTGGTTACACGACACGCGGGTAGCCGGGCACCTGATCGGAAGTGACCGACAACGGCGACAAGGCAGGCGATGAGATGGGTCTGGTGGACCGCATCGAGCGCAAGCTTGAGTCGACCGTGGGCGACGCCTTCGCGCGCATGTTCGGCGGTTCCATTGTGCCGCAAGAGGTCGAGTCCATGCTGCACCGGGAAGCGGACTCGGGTGTGCGGGAGTTGGCGGGCGGCAGGATTTTGGCGCCGAACGAGTACGTCATTACCCTCAGCGGGGCCGACTATCAGAAGGTGAGCGCTGACCCGGACCTCACTTCTGCCACTTTTGCCCGGCACTTGGAGGGTTACATCCATGAGCAGGGGTGGCAAACGTATGGTGATGTGGTCGTTAGGTTCGAGCAGTCAGCGAACCTGCACACCGGACAATTTCGCGCTCGTGGTGTCGTCAACCCCGACTCCACCATTGGCGGGGCCGCCCCAGCACAACCAGACCGCGCGTACACCGCAGAACCAGGAGTACAACCGATGACCGACAACCCGAACTACCGCGGAGGCCAGGGACAGGGGCGGCCCGACGACTACTACGACGACCGCTACCCGCGCCCCGAGGAGCGGGACGGCGGCCAGGACCCCCGCGGCCAGTACCCACCGCCGCCGGACCAGCGGGGTTACCCGCCCCAGCAGGGCGATCCCGGCTACGGCCAGCGACCGGGCTACCCCGACCAGGGCGGCGGCGGCTACCCCGAGCAGGGCGGCTATCCCGAGCAGGGCGGCGGCTACCCCGACCAGGGCGGCTACCCGCCGCCGCAGCAGTACGAGCAGCGTCCGCCCGCCGGTTACGGCCCCCCGCCGGGTGGCGGCTACCCCGACCAGGGCGGCTACCGGCAGGCTCCGGGTGGTTACCCGCCGCCAGCAGCGCCAGGCGGCGATTACGGGAGCGACTACGGCCGTCCACCGGCCGCCCCGCCCTCGGCCCCACCGCGACCGGATGACTACGGTCGTCCGCCGGCCGGGTATCCCGACCAAGGCGGCTACCCCGAGCAGGGCGGCGGCTACCCCGACCAGGGTGGCGCCTATCAGGACCCCGGCTACGGCGGCGGCCAGCAGTACGGCCGCCAGGAGTACGGGCAGCCCGACTATGGCCGCTACGGCGAACCGCCTGCTGCGGGCGGATACGCCGACCCCGGCTACGGCGACCCCGCTCCCGCTGGATATGACTACGGCCAACCGCCTGCCGCCCCGGCCGGCGGCTATGGCGGCTACGGGCAGGGCGACTATCCCGCAGGCGGCGCCAACATCACCCTTCAGCTCGACGACGGCAGCGGCCGGACCTACCAGCTGCGCGAGGGCGCCAACGTGATCGGACGCGGTCAGGACGCTCAGTTCCGGCTGCCCGACACCGGCGTCTCCCGTCGACACCTGGAAATCCGGTGGGACGGCCAGGTCGCCCTGCTGGCCGACCTCAACTCCACCAACGGCACCACCGTGAACAACGCGCCGGTGCAGGAGTGGCAGCTGGCCGACGGCGACGTGATACGACTCGGGCACTCCGAGATCATCGTCCGCGTCCACTGACGGCCACGGGCGGTCACAGCACGAGTACAAGCTGTCTGCTTCCCACTCACACTGTTGGCTGTCCAAGTATCGTGACGTTGCCGAAGTTCGCCGCAGCGAGGAGCGGGGTAGACACTGCACTGGCCGTGTTGTCGGCGCGACTTGACCGGGGCGGGCACGGAGAGGACGTCAGATGCAGGGATTAGTGCTGCAGCTGACGCGTGTCGGATTTCTGCTGCTGCTCTGGCTCTTCATCTGGTCGGTGTTGCGGATTCTGCGCACCGACATCTACGCGCCGACCGGCGCGGTGATGGTCCGGCGTGGGCTTGCGTTGCGCGGGTCGCTGTTGCCCTCGCGCCAGAAGCGCCACATCGCCCGCACCCTGGTGGTGACCGACGGGGCGCTCTCCGGCACCCGCATCACACTCGGCGGCCAACCGGTGCTGATCGGCCGCGCCGACGACTCCACTCTGGTGTTGACCGACGATTATGCGTCGACGCGGCACGCCCGACTGTCGCAGCGGGGTTCGGAATGGTATGTCGAAGACCTAGGATCGACCAACGGCACATACCTTGACAGGGCGAAGGTGACTACGGCGGTACGGGTTCCATTAGGCACGCCGGTTCGAATCGGCAAGACGGTAATCGAGCTGCGCCCATGACCCTGCGCACGCGAGGAGCACTGTGACCCTCGTTCTTCGTTACGCCGCACGCAGTGACCGCGGCCTGGTCCGGGCCAACAACGAGGACTCGGTGTACGCCGGCGCACGTCTGCTGGCGCTGGCCGACGGCATGGGCGGACACGCGGCAGGCGAAGTGGCTTCCCAGTTGGTGATCGCCGCGCTGGCCCATCTCGACGACGACGAGCCGGGCGGCGACCTGCTCTCCAAGCTCGACGGCGCGGTCAGGGACGGCAACTCGGCGATCGCCGCGCATGTCGAGGCCGACCCCGAACTCGAGGGCATGGGCACCACGCTCACCGCAATTCTGTTCGACGGCAACAGACTTGGGCTGGTGCACATCGGCGACTCCCGCGGTTACATGCTGCGCGACGGGGAGCTGGCACAGATCACCAAGGACGACACCTTCGTGCAGACACTCGTCGACGAGGGCCGGATCACCGCAGAGGAGGCGCACAGCCACCCGCAGCGCTCGCTGATCATGCGGGCGCTGACCGGTCACGAGGTCGAACCCACGCTGATCATGCGCGAGGCCCGCGCCGGGGACCGCTACCTGTTGTGCTCTGACGGGCTGTCAGATCCGGTCAGCCACGACACGATCCTCGACGCCCTGCAGATTTCTGACGTGGCCGAAAGTGCCGACCGGCTCATCGAACTCGCACTGCGCGGCGGCGGACCCGACAACGTCACCGTGGTCGTCGCCGACGTCATCGACTACGACTACGGCCAGACGCAGCCGATACTCGCGGGTGCGGTATCCGGGGACGACGATCAGGCAGCCCCGCCGGACACCGCGGCAGGACGCGCTTCTGCCTTCAATCCCCGACGCACCGAAGCCAAACGTGTTGTCGCGCAACCGGAAGAAATTCCCCGCCGCCCCCGCTCCCGGCGCAAGATGTTGATCGGCGCAACGGTTTTGGTCCTTGTCGTGCTGGCCGGGCTCGCCGTCGGCAGGGAGATCGTTCGCAACAACTACTACGTCACCCAACACGACGGCACCGTGTCGATCATGCGCGGTGTTCAGGGTTCCTTTCTCGGATACCAACTCCAGGAGCCCTACCTCCTCGGCTGCCTGAACGAGCGAAACGACCTGTCGCTGATCAGCGCCGGACAATCCCGCGACAACCTCGACTGCCGCATGCTCAATGTCAACGACATGCGGCCCTCAGAGCGCGCACAGATCATCGCGGGCCTGCCGTCGGGCAGCCTCGACAACGCGATCGGTCAGATCGAGGAACTCGCGCGCAGCTCGATACTCCCCACCTGTCCGACCCGCACCCCGCCCCCGCCGACACCAACCGCTACGCCGCCTCCGCCCGCGCCCGGTCTATCGGAATCACCCAGTCCCGCACCGGAAACGCCGACCGACCCGAACAGCACGGCGCCGAGTCCGAACCGGGGACCGCTTCCCGGGCCTGCTCCCGAAACCCCCACCACCGTCACGGCTCCCCCGTCACCGTCGCCGACAGCCACCGCGTTGCCGCCGCCGCCTTCCCAGCCGGGCAAGACCTGCCGGACCGTGTCATGACGACACAACCCCAGCCTGCCGTCACCGTATTGCCGCCGCTGCCCAACCGGCGCAATGCCGAACTGTCCCTGCTGGGGTTCGCCACCGTCATCACCACCGTGGCCCTGCTCATCGTGGAGGCCAACCAGGAGCAGGGTCTGAGCTGGGACCTGGCCACTTCATCGCTCGCCTTCGTTGCGCTGTTCGGCGCCGCACACCTGACGATCCGGCGCTTCGCGCCCTACGCCGACCCGCTGCTTCTGCCTGTGGTGGCACTGCTGAACGGGTTGGGGCTGGTGATGATTCACCGCCTGGACCTTGCCTCGGGCGACGTCACCGCCGGCGGGCTGCGCGGTCCGAGCGCCAACCAGCAGATGCTGTGGACCCTTGTCGGGGTCATCGCCTTCTCGTTGGTCGTGATCTTCCTGCGCGATCACCGGATGCTGGCCCGCTACGGCTACGTCTGCGGTGCCGTCGGGCTGGTGCTGCTGGCGATCCCCGCCGTCCTGCCGCGGTCTGTCTCGGAGCAGAACGGCGCGAAGATCTGGATTGAGTTGCCCGGCTTCTCGATTCAGCCCGCAGAGTTCTCCAAGATCCTGCTGCTGATCTTCTTCGCCGCGGTGTTGGTGTCCAAGCGCAGCGTGTTCACCAGCGCCGGTAAGCACGTACTCGGAATGGACCTGCCCCGCCCTCGTGACCTGGCGCCACTGCTCGCGGCATGGATCATGTCGGTCGGCGTGATGATCTTCGAGAAGGATCTCGGCACCTCACTTCTTCTCTACGCGTCGTTCCTGGTACTCGTGTACGTGGCGACCGAGCGGTTCAGCTGGGTGGTCATCGGGCTGGCCTTGTTCGCGGCGGGAAGTGTTGCGGCGTATTACCTTTTCGCGCACGTCCAGGTTCGCGTGCAGAACTGGCTCGACCCGTTCTCCGATCCGGACGGCGCCGGCTACCAGATGGTGCAGTCCCTCTTCAGCTTCGCCACCGGCGGGATCTTCGGCACAGGTCTCGGCAACGGTCAGCCCGGCGTGGTGCCCGCGGCGTCAACGGACTTCATCATCGCGGCGATCGGCGAAGAGCTCGGCCTTGTCGGGTTGGCCGGTGTGCTGATGCTGTACACGATCGTGATCATCCGCGGCCTGCGCACTGCCATCGCGGTGCGCGACAGTTTCGGCAAGCTGCTCGCCGCAGGCCTGGCGTCGACACTGGCGATCCAGTTGTTCATCGTTGTCGGTGGCGTGACGAAGCTGATCCCGCTGACGGGCCTGACCACCCCGTGGATGTCCTACGGCGGCTCGTCGCTGTTGGCCAACTACGTGCTGCTGGCAATCCTGATCCGAATCTCGCACGCCGCGCGCCGTCCGATCGTGACCAGGCCGCCCAACAAGACTCCGATCGCGTCGGCGAGCACCGAGGTGATCGAGCGCGTATGAACACCTCGCTTCGCCGGATCTCGGTCATGATCATGGTGTTGATCGTGTTATTGCTCGCCAATGCCACACTGACACAGGTCTTTACCGCC
Organism: uncultured Actinomycetota bacterium; assembly: GCA_963758825.1. Classification (GTDB taxonomy): domain Bacteria; phylum Actinomycetota; class Actinomycetes; order Mycobacteriales; family Mycobacteriaceae; genus Mycobacterium. Next base: position 157,219 of record CAVWWV010000008.1, read on the forward strand.
GACGGGTTGCGTGCGGACCCGCGCAACCAGCGCGTGCTCCTCGACGAGTACTCCCGCCAGCGCGGCCAGATCTCGGCAGGCGGTCAGCTGCTGGCCTACTCCGTGTCGACCGACGGCCGCTTCCGGTTCCTGCGGGTCTATCCGAATCCCTTCACCTACGCCCCTGTCACCGGGTTCTACTCACTGCGGTTCTCGAGCAACGGCCTCGAGCGCGCCGAGGACACCATCCTCAACGGTTCCGACGAACGGTTGTTCGGCCGTCGGCTCGCGGACTTCTTCACCGGTCGCGACCCGCGCGGCGGCAATGTGGCGACCACGATCAACCCCCAGGTGCAGCAGGCGGCCTGGGACGCGATGGCGGGCGGCTGCAACGGACCGTGCACGGGCGCCGTCGTCGCGCTGGAACCCTCGACCGGAAAGATCCTGGCGCTGGTCTCGGCCCCTTCGTACGACCCCAACCTGCTGGCCAGCCACGACCTCAACGAGCAGGCCGACGCCTGGCAGCGGCTCAGGGACGATCCCGGCAATCCCCTGCTCAACCGGGCGATCTCGGAGACATACCCGCCGGGATCGACGTTCAAGGTCATCACCACGGCCGCCGCACTGCAGACCGGGGCCACCCCGAACAGCCAGTTGCCCTCCGCAGCCCGTATCCCTCTGCCGGACAGCACCGCAACGTTGGAGAATTTCGGCGGCACACCGTGCGGTGGCGGACCGTCGGCCTCGCTGCGGGATGCGTTCGCGAAGTCGTGCAACACCGCATTCGTCCAACTCGGTATCGACACCGGTGCCGACGCACTGAAATCCACCGCGGAGGCCTTCGGCCTGGACGACAGTCCGGCGCCGATTCCGATGCAGGTCGCCGAGTCCACCGTCGGCCCGATCAGCGATGGCGCAGCCCTCGGGATGTCGAGCATCGGGCAGAAGGACGTCGCACTGACCCCCCTGCAGAACGCGCTGGTGGCCGCCACCATCGCGAACAAAGGCGTCGCGATGCAGCCGTATCTGGTGGACAGCCTCAAGGGCCCCGACCTGTCGAATATCGAGACGACGAGCCCGCGCGTACAAGCGCCGTGCGGTGTCGGGGCAGGTCGCCGATACACTTACTGACTTGATGGTCGACGCCGAGCAGGTGACGCAGCAGAAGGGAGCCATCGCCGGCGTGCAGATCGCATCCAAGACAGGTACCGCCGAGCACGGGACCGACCCGCGCAACACTCCGCCGCACGCGTGGTACATCGCGTTCGCGCCCGCCCGCGCGCCGAAGGTGGCGGTCGCGGTGCTCGTGGAAAACGGCGGCAACCGACTTTCGGCCACCGGCGGCGCCCTGGCCGCTCCCATCGGGCGAGCGACGATCGCCGCGGCTCTGCGGGAGGCACGATGAGCCCGCGAAGACGACCGCGAGTGAGGATCGCAGCGAGGAACGAGCGAGGACCGGAGCGAGTGGGAGTCGAGCATGAGCCCACGCGTTGGAGTGACACTGTCGGGCCGCTACCGGCTGCAGCGGCTGATCGCCACCGGCGGCATGGGCCAGGTGTGGGAGGCCGTGGACTCGCGGCTGGGCCGTCGGGTTGCGGTGAAGGTGCTCAAGGCCGAGTTCTCATCGGATCCCGAGTTCGTCGAACGGTTCCGCGCCGAGGCGCGCACCGTGGCCATGCTCAACCATCCAGGAATCGCCAGCGTGTACGACTACGGCGAAACCGACATGGACGGCGAGGGCCGCACGGCGTATCTGGTGATGGAGCTGGTCAACGGCGAACCGCTCAACTCGGTGATCAAGCGCACCGGCAGGCTCTCGCTGCGGCACGCGCTGGACATGCTGGAGCAGACGGGCCGCGCGCTGCAGGTCGCCCACACCGCGGGCCTGGTGCACCGCGACGTCAAGCCCGGCAACATCCTGATCACCCCGACCGGTCAGGTGAAGCTCACCGACTTCGGCATCGCCAAGGCCGTCGACGCCGCGCCGGTCACCCAGACCGGAATGGTGATGGGCACCGCGCAGTACATCGCGCCCGAACAGGCCCTTGGTCACGACGCGACCGCCGCCAGCGACGTCTACTCGCTGGGAGTGGTTGGCTACGAAGTGGTTTCGGGCAAGCGGCCGTTCACCGGTGACGGTGCCCTCACGGTGGCGATGAAGCACATCAAGGAGACGCCCGCACCTCTGCCGAGCGATCTGCCGCCCAACGTGCGCGAGCTGATCGAGATCACGCTGGTGAAGAACCCGGGCATGCGGTACCGCTCCGGCGGCCCGTTCGCCGACGCGGTGGCCGCGGTCCGGTCCGGCCGGCGCCCACCACGGCCCAATGCCGCGCCCGCCATCGGGCGTGCCGCCCCGACCGCCGTGGGAACGGCTCCGCCGAGTGCCGCGATGACCGCGCGGGGCACCCGCGACCGCCGCACGCGCCCGGCCCGCGACCGGTGGCTACCGGCCTCCCCCGCCGCGCCGGACGTTCTCGTCCGGCCAGCGCGCGCTGCTGTGGGCCGCAGGCGTGCTCGGAGCGCTGGCGATCGCCATCGCGATCCTGATCGTGCTGAACGCCCAGGACAAGAAGGACCGCGAATCGCCGCCGCCGACGGTCACCGACACCGTCACGCAGACGACGCCGCAGGGTGCTCCGCCGCTGGTCACCGTGCCGGGTTGGACCGACGACGGGTCCATCGGTCATGGTGGGGAACAAATCGGGGTATACCGACTCAACGCGAACGCGCCGTCCGCACCGATGCGGGCGGCGCCCTCGGATCCAGAACAGACATTGGAATGACCACCCCGCAACACCTGTCCGACCGTTACGAACTCGGCGAAATTCTTGGCTTCGGAGGCATGTCCGAGGTCCATCTCGCGCGCGATACGCGCCTGCACCGAGACGTGGCGGTCAAGGTGCTGCGCGCGGACCTGGCCCGCGACCCGAGCTTCTACCTCCGGTTTCGGCGGGAGGCCCAGAACGCGGCCGCACTGAACCATCCGACGATCGTCGCGGTGTACGACACCGGCGAGGCGGAGACGCCGAACGGACCGCTTCCCTACATCGTGATGGAGTTCGTCGAGGGCGTCACGCTGCGCGACATCGTGCACACCGACGGCCCGATGGAATCGCAGCGGGCCATCGAGGTGATCGCCGATGCGTGCCAGGCGCTGAACTTCAGCCATCAGCACGGCATCATCCACCGCGACGTCAAGCCCGCCAACATCATGATCAGCAAGACCGGCGCGGTGAAGGTGATGGACTTCGGCATCGCCCGCGCGCTGTCCGACGCCAACAGCGTCACGCAGACCTCCGCGGTCATCGGCACCGCGCAGTACCTGTCGCCCGAGCAGGCCCGCGGCGAAAAGGTCGACGCCCGCTCCGACGTCTACTCACTGGGCTGCGTGCTGTACGAAATCCTCACCGGCGAACCGCCTTTCGTCGGTGATACGCCGGTTGCCGTCGCATACCAACACGTCCGTGAGGATCCGGTTCCGCCGTCGGTACGCCATCCGGGCATCTCGCCCGAGCTGGACGCCGTGGTGCTCAAGTCGCTGGCCAAGAACCCCGACAACCGGTACCAGACCGCGGCGGAGATGCGCGCCGATCTGATCCGCGTGCACAGCGGCGAGACGCCGGATGCGCCGAAGGTGCTGACCGACGCCGACCGCACCTCGTTCATGGCGTCGACGGGTCCGATGCACCAGACGCCCGCGACCGAGCAGCTGCCCACCCACCAGCCCGCCAACTACGGAGGACGCGACCGGGGCCCGTCGGTCGGGCGATGGATCATCGCGGTCGCGGTCCTGGCGGTGCTGACGGTCGTGGTGACGATCGCGATCAACATGATCGGCGGCAACACCCGCGACGTGCAGGTGCCCGACGTCCGGAATCAGGTGTCCGCCGATGCGGTGGTCGCGCTGCAGAACGCCGGGTTCAAGACCCGCACGCAGCAGAAGACCGATTCGAAGATCCAGCCGGGCATCGTGATCGACACCGAGCCGGGTGCGGGCACCTCGGTGGACGCCGGCGACGAGATCACCATCAACGTCTCGGTGGGTCCCGAGCAGCGCGAGATTCCCGACGTCGCCACGCTGAGCTACGCCGACGCCGTCAAGAAGCTGACCGACGCCGGCTTCGGACGGTTCAAGCAGAGCCCATCGGCGTCGACGCCCGAGCTCAAGGACCGGGTGGTCGGCACGCTCCCGCCGGCCAATCAGACCTCGGCGATCACCAACGAGATCACCATCGTCGTCGGCTCCGGGCCCGAAGCAAAGCCGGTGCCCGACGTCAAGGACCAGGCCGAGGATTCGGCTCGGCAGATCCTGACCGCATCGGGGTTCACCAACCTCGTCCCGGTTCCCGTCGACAACATCGCGCCGTGCGGACAGATGATGGGCACCGATCCGCCTGCGGGCCAGCAGGTTCCGGTCGACACCGCGATCCAGATGCAGCAGTCGCGGTGCAACCAGTTCACGATGCCCGACCTGCGGGGACAGTTCTGGACCGACGCGGAGCCGCGACTGCGTGCGCTGGGTTGGACCGGCGGGCTCGACAGGGGCGCCGACGCGCGCGACAGCGGTCAACGGACCAATGCGGTGGTGACTCAGAGTCCTTCGCCGGGCAGCCCGGTGACGTTCAGCGCGACGATTACGCTGAGCTTCGCTGCGTAGCCGCGCGCACGGTGTTGGCGACTTCGTCCTCCAGCGTCCGCACCAGCGACTCGGCGGGCGCGCTGCCACAGTAGGCCAGCCAATTGGCGAGCATCCGGTGTCCACCCTCGGTGAGGATCGACTCCGGATGGAACTGCACTCCGTGGATGGGCAGCTCGGTGTGCCGCACGCCCATGATGACCCCGCCCTCGGTGCGGGCGGTGACCTCGAGCTCCGCCGGCACGGTGTCGGGCAGAATCGTCAGCGAGTGATAGCGCGTCGCGGTGAACGGGTCCGGAAGGCCCTGCAGCACACCGACATTGGCGTGGAAGACGGTGCTCGTCTTCCCGTGCAACAACTCCGGGGCCCGGTCGACGGTGCCGCCGAACGCCACCCCGATTGCCTGGTGACCCAGGCACACCCCGAGCAGCGGCGTCGTGGTCGCGGCGCAGGCTTTCACCAGCGGGATTGATGCGCCCGCGCGCTCAGGTGTGCCGGGGCCCGGGCTGAGCAGCACCCCGTCGAAGGCTTCCGCGACCGCGGCGACGTCGGTATCGGTCGCGAGCCGGTCGTCGTCATTGCGCCACACCTGCGCGGTCACGCCCAGCTGACCGAGGTACTGGACCAGGTTGAACACGAAGCTGTCGTAGTTGTCGACGACCAAGACCTGCATCAGCCCAGGTTACTAGGCGTGCCTGGCGGCTTCCTGGGCGAGTTGCACGCGCGACGACATGCCCAGTTTGGCGTACACATGCGTGAGGTGGGTCTCGACGGTGCGCGGCGAGATGAAAAGCCGCATCGCGATGTCCTTGTTCGGCAGCCCCTCGGTGAGCAGCCGCACCACATCGAGTTCGGTCGGAGTCAGCGAAGCCCAGCCGGTGCTGGGCCGCTTGCGCTCACCGCGGCCACGCTGCGCGTAGGCGATCGCCTCCTCTGTCGACATCGATGCCCCCTGTGCCCAGGCTTCGTCGAACTCGTCGGCGGCCATGCTGGTTCGCAGTTCCTCGACGCCGGCTTGGTAGTCCGCCTCGAAGCTGGGGAACCGCACCTCCCCCGTGCAGCGCCGCATCGCCTCGGCGGCACCGAACAGGCGAGCGGCCTCGCGGTGGCTCTCGGCGCCCGCCGCAACGCGGGCGAGGGACTCGAGGATGCAGGTCAGTCCATATCGGGAGCCGGTCTCGGCGGCCACAGTCAATGCAGCCTGACGCATCTCGGTCCGCTGCATCCATATCGCCGCAGGCGATCATCACCTGCGCACGCGACAGCAGCGACACCATCCGGAAAGAGCCGTAGGTCTTATCGACCGTGTCGTCTGCCCACTCCCGCGCGAGTCCGACATCACCGGCCGCCAGCGGTGCCAGCGCACACCACCCGAAGACGCCCGCCACCATCATGCGATTGACGTAAGCCTGTCCGCGGGCCGTGGCGTACGCCTCCTGGGCGCCGCGACCGTCGCCCGCGGCCTGACACGCCATGGCGACCGTCGCAAACCAGGGCGCCGCGAAGAACTCCATCAGATCGGACGCGGTCTCCTGGGCTGAATCGGCCGAGGCTCGCGCGCCATCGGCATCACCGAGGTGGGCCCGCAGAAATCCCTGCACCAGCAGCCCATACAGCTGCAGCATCGTGTCGTGCGCGGCTGTTGCCAAATCGATGGCGGTGCCGAGTTCGCGCAGGGCGCCGCGGAAATCGCCGCGAAATCCCCGCGCCCAGCCGGAGGCCCAGTGACCGGCGCGGACGGTCGCGTGGTTCCCGATCGCGCTCGCCACCTCCAGCGCCTTGGCGGCGGCCCGCTGGCAGGCGGCCGGATCGCCCGCACCCATCGCAGATCGTGCTTCCTCGATGTACAGCTGGCTCCAGATCCACGGATCATCCTGACCCTTGGCGAGTTCGTTCGCCTCGGCGAAGTAGGGCTGCGACAACTCCGGGTCATAGGCGGTCACAACGCCTTTGGCGATGAGCGCTCGAATCAGCAGTTTCGGATCATCGAGCGCCCGCGCCATGGTCAGCGCCTGATCTGCCTTGTCCTCGCTTTCTGCCAGCAGAGTCCACGCTGCGAGCATGACGCTGTCGACCAATGCGCGCGTGCGGGCGACGGCATCCACCGACGTCTTCGTGTCCCCCTGCGCGAGAGCTACTTTCATCCACGCCAAGCCCTCACCGTTGCGGCCGCCGTCCTGCCACACCGGGAACAGGGAAGACGCCAATCGCAGCGCAGCCTCAGTGTCGCCCGCTTCCAAGCTCCATGAAAAGGCCGCGCGGAGGTTGTCCATATCGCTGTTCATCTGCTCGAGATGGTGCAGATAGCCCGGTCGTTCCGGAAAGTCCAGAACCGCGGCAACGGTCAGGTAGTGATCGCGATGCCGGGAACGCACATCGTCCGCCTCACCCGACTCGCCGAGCTTTTCCAGCGCGTACTGACGGACGGTTTCCAGCAGCCGGTATCGCGTTCGGCCAGTGGTGTTCTCGGCGACCACAAGCGACTTATCCACCAGCAGCGTCAGTTGGTCCAGCACTTGGTAGCGCTCCACCTCGGTGGTGCCCGCGACGGACTGTGCCGCGTCCAGGTCGAAGCCGCCGAGGAATACCGCCAGCCGGCGGAACAGCACCCGCTCGGGTTCGGTCAGCAAGGCGTGTGACCAGTCCACCGACGCCCGCAGGGTCTGCTGCCGGCGCACCGCGGTGCGCGCTCCCCCGGTCAGCAGGCGGAAGCGGTCGTGCAGGCTGCCGAGGATGTCGTCCAACGACAGCGCCCGAACGCGGGCCGCGGCGAGCTCGATGGCCAGCGGCATCCCGTCGAGGCGTCCGCAGATCTGGCCCACGGTCGTCGAATTACTCTCGATGACAACGAAATCAGGCCTGACGCGGCGGGCCCGATCGGCGAACAGGTCGATCGCCTCATCGGCTATCGACAGCGACGGCACCAGAAAAGTCACCTCGCCGGGCACCCCGAGCGGTTCGCGGCTCGTCGCCAGCAACCGCAGTGCGGGGCAACCGCCCAAGAGTTCGGTCACCAGCGACGCCACCGGCTCGAGTAGATGCTCGCAGTTGTCCACGACCAGCAGCATCCGGCGGCCGCCGATGGACCGCATGACACTGTCGATACTCGACCGGCCGGGCTGATCGGGCAGACCGATCGCTCGCGCGACGACAACTCCTACGACCTCGGGATGCGTGACGGGTGCCAGGTCGACGTAGTACACGCCGTCTGCAAAATCGGACCCGAAGCGGGCGGCGATCTCGATGGCGAGTCGCGTCTTGCCTGCACCGCCGGCACCGGTCAGGTTCACCAACCGGTTGTCAGCCAGCAGCCGTCGCGCATCTTCCATCTGCGTCTCCCGGCCGATGAAGCTGGTGAGCTGCACCGGAAGATTCGACGTCCCAACGCTTTTCGCCGTCCGGAGCGGCGGGAAGTCGTTGCAGGTGTCGGGATGGCACAGCTGCACCACCCGCTCGGGGCGGGGCAGGTCGCGCAGCGGATGCGTGCCGAGATCGGTCAGCCATGCGCTTTCAGGTAGCCAGTCGACGACCAACGGCTCGGTCGCGCCCGACAGCAGCGTCTGACCGCCGTGGCCCAGATCGCGCAGGCGTGCGGTCCTGTTGATCGTCGGTCCCGCGTAGTTGCCCTCGTCGCGCAGCTGGATCTGACCGGTGTGCACGCCGATGCGCAACCGGATCGGCGCCACCGGTGAACGCTGGAGTTCCAGCGCGCACGCCACCGCGTCGCTGGCTCGAGCGAACGCCACCACAAAGCTGTCACCCTCGCCCTGTTCGACGGGGCGCACGCCGTCGTGCCTGGATACGAGTTCGGTCACCGCCTCATTGAGCCGCCCTAGCGCTTGGGCCATTTCGTCAGGCTGGGTCTCCCACAGTCGAGTCGAGCCCTCGACGTCGGCGAGCAGCAGCGTCACGGTTCCAGTCGGCAGCTCGCCCACAGCGGAGGCCATGATGCTCCTCACGTCCGCGAAATCGCTCCACGCTTCGGATTCGCTCATGCTAGCCAGCATGCGAAGCCGCGCCGCGGAAAACATCCGCGAAACCTCGTATAAGTCGCGCGGCGCTCAGTAGCCGATGGGACCCGCAGGCTTGGCGAACCTCATCCGCACCGGTTCGGCGTGCCCGACCAGTCGACCGACGCCCGGGGTTCCTCCGAGTAGCCCAGCCCGAACCGCACGACGTACTGGTTGTAGAGCGTCACCAACGGCGCCGCTGCGAGCGCCGCCTGCATCGCTGCGGAGTCGCCCACCGCGGTAATGACGTAGGGCGGACTGTAGGTGCGGCCGTTGAGCAGAAGCGTGTTGCCGACGCATCGCGGCGCTGACGTGCCGATGATGCGCTGATCCTGCATCTGAATGCCCTCGGCTCCGCCGTTCCACAGTGCGTTCAGCACAGCCGAGATGTCCTGTTGATGCACAACCAGGTCGTCGGGAGATGCGTCGCGCGGAAATCGGCCGTTGGCGTCGCGCTGAGCGTCGGTGAGGGTGACGACGAGGCCTGGGCCGCGAATCGGATCGAGGCCGGCGTCGGCCGCCAGCGTGTCGTTGCGTCGCTGGATCGCGGCGAGCGCGGCGTCGGCACCCGGTGACCCGCCGTGATGGGTGTCGATCTCGGTGACGAGCTCGTCGCGCTGGGCGCTGAGCCGGTCCACCGACTGCTGGGCCTCCCTGACCAGGTCCACCAATCGGGGCGCGTCGCTACGCCTGATCTCGCCTCCGCCGGAGACCCCGTGGGTGGCCGCCAGGAGCAGCCCGGCCAGCAGGCAGACGAGCGGCACACCGACGCGCCAGCCGCCGTCTCCACGCGCAAGTCGGGGACGCCTGAGCTCTGCCATCCGCCGCTCCCCCGTCGCATTCTCGATCTATGGCCGACCTACGTTAACCTCGTAGTCGATTCCCGCTTCATCGTCGCACCAATGGCGCCGAGTGTTTGTGAAGGTAACCATGCCCAAGTCCAAGGTTCGCAAGAAGAACGACTTCTCCGTCAGCCCGGTCAGCCGCACTCCGGTCAAGGTCAAGGCCGGCCCCTCGAGCACCTGGTTCGTGGTCTTTTTCCTTGCCTTGATGGTGATCGGGCTTGCCTGGCTACTGGTTTTTCAGCTCGCTTCGTCGTCGATTCCGTTCCTGGCCGAACTCGGCCCGTGGAACTACGCGATCGCATTTGCTTTCATGATCACCGGATTGTTGCTAACTATGCGCTGGCGGTGACCGTCGCATACGTCCTGATGAATTTATTTGGGACTCGGCGCGTTACCCGTTCGGCAACCTGATGGTCACGCAATCACATCCATGTGATTCATCCCCATTGGGGATAGCACTTGTGGATAACCCCATAAAGCGGGGTAAAGGGGTGTGGATTACCCGTGCAGCAAACTGAGTGGAGCCCGCCCGCCTTCGGAGTCGCAGCGTGCGGCGTACTGGGCCTGATGATGGCTACCGCCGCTGTGACCCTTGTCACAGACGCGCCGGGCAGGGTTCTCACAATCATTGCCGCCGCCGGATTGATCTTGTTTGCAATCCTTTCGTGGCGCGCCAGGCCAAAGCTGGCAATGAGGGATCACGGTCTAATCATTCGCGGCCCGCTGCGCGCACACCGACTCGAGAAGGCGGACATCAAGATCATCCGCATCACCGAGTTCCGCCGGATAGGCCGCAAGGTGCGGTTACTCGAGATCGATACAACAGACGATCAGCTATTCGTCCTGACGCGCTGGGATCTGGGCACCGACCCGCTCGAAGTGCTCGATGCGCTGACCGCGGCCGGGCTCGCCGGCCGCTAGCGCAGCCGTCAGGAGACGGTGATCGACTCGATCACCACAGGCTCGGTCGGCCGGTCACTCCGGTCGACGCCCGTCGTCGCGATCGCGTCGACGACCTTCTGCGACTCCTGGTCGACGACCTCTCCGAAGATGGTGTGCTTCCGGTTGAGATGCGGAGTCTTGCCGACGGTGATGAAGAACTGAGAGCCGTTGGTACCCGGCCCGGCGTTGGCCATCGCCAGCAGGTACGGCTTGTCGAACTGCAGCTCCGGATGGAACTCGTCGTCGAACTGGTAGCCCGGCCCGCCGCGACCGGTTCCGGTGGGATCGCCGCCCTGGATCATGAAGCCGTCGATCACCCGGTGAAACACGGCGCCGTCGTAGAACGGTCCGGAGGTGCCTCCGGTCGCGTTCTCGGTGCTGTAGTCCTTGCTGCCCTGTGCCAGTCCGACGAAGTTCGCGACGGTCTTGGGGGCATGGTTTCCGAACAGTGCGATTTTGATGTCACCACGATTGGTGTGCAGGGTCGCGGTCGCTGTCTGAATGGGGCTCGTCACGGGGAGTCAGTCTGCCACGCGCGTTTGACGCCGAACCGGGCACCGTTGTGTTGCGGTGATGGCAGGGTGGGCATCAACGGCAATCACGGCGCGAAAGAGGTGGAGATGAGCTCGAAGACGGATGCTCGACTGAGCCCGGGACAACGGCTGTCGCGCGGGCTGCGCTATACGGCGGTGGGTCCGGTCGACGTCACTCGCGGCACGGTCGGGCTGAGCTGGCAGGGCGCGCACTCCGCGGTCAGCAGCCTTCGTCAGCGTGTCGAGAAGAGCCAGCTTGCCAAGGACCTCGCCAGAGAGTTCGAGGACGCGCAGGTTGCCATCGCAGGCGAGCTCGCCGAAGCCAGGGAGGCGCTCGCTAATCTTCCTCAGACGATTGCCGAGGCTCGCCAACCCAAGCGTCGGCCGCGCCCGCTCGTCCTGGCCGCTGCCGGTGTCGCGATGATCGGCGTTGGGGGAGTGGTGTTTTCGATCGTGCGCCGATCGATGCAACCCGACCCGTCGCCGCGCCCGCCGAGCGTCGAGGTGACCCCGAAGCCGTAGGGTCGCGCCGCCGCAGTCGGCGCGAGTTCTGCATGGTGGTCGTCGATTTTGTTCATTCGCGACCCTCGTGCAGATTTCGGCGCAATGGTTGACGAACTATGGCTGCCGACACGATCAACGGGATCCCCCGCGCCGAATTGCAAGCGCAGGGGATGTGGAAGCGCAATCTCTATTGGGCGCTCGGCGGCCCGCTGTTCGCGAGCAAGAAAGGGCTCGCCGTATGGCGCCGGGTCGCGGCGCCGGTGGAAGCCCCGCTGATGAAGGCGACAGGCGGTCGCATTCGGCTCAACATCGCGGTCCCGATGGTGGTGCTGACGTCTACCGGAGCACGCAGTAAGCAACAGCGTGAGACTCCACTCGCCTACTTCACCGACGGCGACGACGTAATTCTGATCGCGTCGAACTACGGCGGCGACCGGCACCCGGCCTGGTATCACAACCTGCTCGCTCATCCCGAGTGCGAGTTACGCATCGGACGACGGGGCGGTTCGTTCGTCGCCCGTGAGGTCGACGGCCAGGACCGCGAACGGTTGTACAAACTCGCTGTGGACCGCCTCGCCAAGGTGTTTGCACTCCATGAGGAGCGCAGTGGCGCCCGCAGGATTCCGGTCTTGCGGCTGACGCCTGCGCCGTAGGCGTTCGATTTGTGGAGCCTAGGGGATTCGAACCCCTGACTTCTGCCTTGCAAAGGCAGCGCTCTACCAACTGAGCTAAGGCCCCGTTTCAGGAAGGTTGATCGGCGGCTGCGTGCCACACCTCGACACCACGTCGCGACCGCACCACGAATACCGCCACCGCCACCGCGACGACCAGTAGAACCAGTCTCATGGTGACCCTTTCCGTGGGCCTAGGAGGACTCGAACCTCCGACCTCTTCGTTATCAGCGAAGCGCTCTAACCGCCTGAGCTATAGGCCCGTATCGCACATGGCCGAGCGACGAGATTACCGCAGTTGCGACGCTCGACCCAAACCGGATTAATCGCGGTCGGCCAGCGTCACCTCGATACCGCCGACAAGGTCGGTGGTCAGGTTGTAGATGAACACGCCGACGGTGGCCATCGCCGTCAACAGCACGATGTTGACCAGCCCGATCAGCGCCGCGCCGCCGAAGATCGTTCCACTGGACACCAGCTCGCCGCCCGCCTGACCACTCGCGCTGGTGAGCAGGTCGCCGACATTGCTGTTGAGCTTGGCCCACACGCCCATGCCGCCGAGCACGAGGTACAGGAACGCCACGGCGATCATCCAGACGAAGAACAGCGTCACCGACAGCACCAGCGAGACTTTCAGGGCGCTCCACGGGTCGATCCGGCGGATCTGCATGGCCGCGCGCACGGGACCCGTGTGCGGGCGACCAGCGACCTGGACCCGATTGGGTGCCGCGGTGCGCACCGGTGGTTCGGTGCGCTCGGGTACCGGCTTGCGCTGCGCCGGCCGTGCCGGTCCGGCAGACAGGTCGGGTAGTTCGCTCGCGTATGCCTCGGTGGCGACCGGCTCGTTGCGTGGCTTTGCCGGCTCATTGCGTGGCGGTGCCGGCTCAGCCTCGGCCGCCGGGGCCGACGACCCGCCGGAGATGAACCGGTTCAGGCGCGCGTCCGCCCCCGGGGCATGGCCGGATGCGCCGCGGTGGGGTTCTGGGCGGGTGGGCTCCCGCGGCGTGCGGGGCGGCTGGTTCTGTGTCGCGCGGGCCGCGGGACCGCGCTGCCACGGCGGCACGTCGCGGCCCATCGCATTGCCCAGCGAGCCTGTTTCGGGGTCCTCGGGCACGGAACCGTTGCCACTACCTTCTCCCGAGTGCGGATAGCCCGCCTCGTTCGGTGAAGTCACTCCGGCTCCTTACCGTCTGTCGCTCCGCCGGCCTTACTCAGCCGCCTCGGCCTCCTCGTCGCTTTCCTCTGCGTTGCGAGCGATCGCAATCAGTGTCGCGCCCTCGCCCAGGTTCATCAACCGAACGCCCTTAGTCTGCCGTCCAGCCTTGCGAACCTGGCGAGCAGTGGTGCGGATGACGCCCCCTCCGGACGTGATCGCGTACAGCTCGGTCGCGTCATCGACCACCAGCGCTCCAACCAGACTGCCACGTCGCTTGTCGAACTGGATGGTCAACACCCCTTTGCCACCGCGACCCTGCACCGGGTATTCGTCGATCGCCGTCCGCTTCGCGTAGCCGCCGGCGGTCGCGACCAGCAGGAACGTATCCGGTTGCACGACGTTCAGCGAGAGCAGCTGGTCGTCGGTGTTGAACCGCATGCCCTGGACACCGGAGGTCGCCCGGCCCATCGGCCGCAGCGCCTCTTCGGTTGCCGAGAAGCGGATGGACTGTCCCTTGGCCGACACCAGCAGCAGGTCGTCCTCGGCCGAGCAGAGCACCGCCCCGACCAGCTCATCGCCGTCGCGCAGGTTCACCGCGACGATCCCGCCGGAGCGGTTGGAGTCGAAGTCGGTGAGCCTGCTCTTCTTCACCAGCCCCTTACGCGTGGCCAGCACCAGGTACGGCGCGTCCTCATAGCTCTTGATCTGGATGACCTGGGCGATCCGCTCCTCGGGCTGGAACGCCAGCAGGTTCGCGACGTGCTGGCCCCGCGCCGTGCGCGATGCCTCAGGCAGGTCGTACGCCTTGGCGCGGTACACCCTGCCCTGGGTGGTGAAGAACAGGATCCAGTCGTGGGTCGAACAGACGAAGAAGTGGTTGACGATGTCGTCCTGCTTCAGCCCCGCGCCCTGCACGCCCTTGCCGCCGCGCTTCTGACTGCGGTACAGGTCGGACTTGGTCCGCTTGGCGTACCCGGTCTCGGTGATCGTGACGACCACTTCTTCGCGGGCGATCAGATCTTCGTCGGCGACGTCCCCGTCGGCGGGGATGATTCGGGTGCGACGGTCGTCGCCGTACTTCTCGACGAGTTCGGCGAGCTCATCGTGCACGATGGCGCGCTGGCGTTCCGGCTTGGCCAGAATGTCCTCGAGGTCGGCGATCTCGGCCTCGATCTTGGCGAGGTCGTCGACGATCCGCTGGCGTTCCAGGGCGGCCAGCCGACGCAGCTGCATGTCGAGGATGGCCTGGGCCTGGATCTCGTCGATGTCGAGTAGCTCGATCAAGCCCTGGCGGGCGACGTCGACGGTCTCCGACGCGCGAATGAGCGCGATCACCTCGTCGAGCGCATCGAGCGCCTTGACCAGACCGCGCAGGATGTGGGCCCGCTCGTTGGCCTTGCGCAACCGATAGGTGGTGCGCCGCACGATGACATCGAGCTGATGGACCACATACAGGCGGATGAGCTGGTCGATCCGCAGGGTTCGGGGGACGCCGTCGACGATCGACAGCATGTTCGCGCCGAAGCTCGTCTGCAGCTGGGTGTGCTTGTAGAGGTTGTTCAACACCACCTTGGCGACGGCGTCGCGCTTGATCTCGACCACGATGCGCATGCCGACCCGGTCGCTGCCCTGGTCCTCGATGTTCGCGATGCCGGCCAGCTTGCCGTCGCGGACCTGGTCGGCGATCGACGTGATGAAGTTGTCGTGGTTGACCTGATAGGGGAGTTCGGTGATGACCAGCAGCGTGCGGCCCCTGGAGTCTTCTTCGATAACCACCACACCGCGCATGCGAATGGAACCGCGACCGGTCGTGTACGCGTCGTGGATGCCCTGCGACCCGACGATCAGGCCATAGGTGGGGAAGTCAGGCCCCTTCACGCGTTCGGTGACGGCCGCCAGCGTCGCCTCTTCGTCTGCCTCGTAGTTGTCGAGGCACCAGAAGACGGCCTCCGAGAGCTCCCGCAGGTTGTGCGGCGGCATGTTGGTGGCCATGCCGACCGCGATGCCGCCGGAACCGTTGGCGAGCAGGTTCGGGAACCGGCTGGGCAGGACGGTCGGCTCCTGCACCCGGCCGTCGTAGTTCGGGATGAAATCGACTGTCTCCTCGTCGATTTCACGCAGCATCTCCATCGCCAGCGGCGTGAGGCGCGCCTCTGTGTACCTCATGGCGGCCGGTGGGTCGTTGCCGGGTGAGCCGAAGTTGCCCTGCCCGTCGACCAAGGGATAGCGCAGCGACCACGGCTGGGCCATCCGCACCAGGGTGTCGTAGATCGACGAGTCGCCGTGCGGGTGGTAGTTGCCCATCGTCTCGGCGACCGAACGGGCGGACTTGGCGTGTCCGCGGTCGGGCCGGAAGCCGGAGTCGAACATCGCGTAGAGCACGCGGCGGTGCACCGGCTTGAGACCGTCACGGACCTCCGGCAGTGCGCGGCCGACGATCACGCTCATCGCGTAATCGATGTAGCTCCGCTGCATCTCCTGCTGGATGTCAACAGGCTCGATGCGGTCTCCTGCTTCGTCGCCGGGCGGCAACGTGGTGTCAGTCATAAAGTTTCAGTCCTATTTAGTGGCGTGAGTTCGCTAAACATCAAGGAAGCGGACGTCTTTGGCGTTACGGGTGATGAAGCTGCGGCGCGCCTCGACGTCCTCGCCCATCAGAATCGAGAACAGTTCGTCGGCGGCCGCGGCGTCATCGAGGGTGACCTGGCGCAGCACCCGCACCGACGGGTCCATCGTGGTCTCCCACAGTTCCTTGGCATCCATCTCACCGAGGCCCTTGTAGCGCTGGATGCCGTCTTCGGTGTTGATCCGCCGACCTGCTGCCCGACCGGCCTCCAGCAGCCCGTCGCGTTCGCGGTCGGAGTAGGCGAACTCCGGTTCACTGCGCTGCCACTTGAGCTTGTACAGCGGCGGTTGCGCCAGGAAGATGTGCCCGTTTTCGACCAACGGCTTCATGAACCGGAACAGCAGGGTCAGCAGCAGCGTCGAGATGTGCTGGCCGTCGACGTCGGCGTCGGCCATCAGCACGATCTTGTGATAGCGCAGCTTGGCGAGGTCGAACTCGTCGTGGATGCCGGTGCCCAGCGCGGTGATGATCGCCTGGACTTCGGTGTTCTTCAGCACGCGGTCGATGCGCGCCTTCTCCACGTTGATGATCTTGCCGCGCAGCGGAAGGATCGCCTGGAACATCGAGTCGCGGCCGCTCTTGGCCGAGCCGCCCGCGGAGTCGCCCTCCACCACATACAGCTCGGATTTGCGCGGATCGGTGGACCGGCAGTCGGCCAGCTTGCCCGGCAGCCCGCCGATGTCGGTGGCGCTCTTGCGCCGCACCAGCTCGCGGGCCTTGCGGGCCGCCAGACGCGCCTGCGCCGACGAGACCGCCTTGTTCACAACGGTTTTCGCTTCGGCCGGATTCGCCTCGAACCAGTGGCTCAGCTGCTCGTTGCAGATCTTCTGCACGAACGACTTCACCTCGGTGTTGCCGAGCTTGGTCTTGGTCTGGCCCTCGAACTGCGGTTCGGACACCTTCACCGAGAGCACCGCGGCCAGGCCCTCGCGAATGTCGTCGCCGGTCAGGTTGGGGTCTTTTTCCTTGAGCAGCTTCTTGTCCTTGGCGTACTTGTTCACGACGCTCGTCAACGCTGCCCGGAACCCTTCTTCGTGGGTGCCGCCCTCATGGGTGTTGATGGTGTTGGCGAAGGTGTGCACCGACTCCGAATATCCGGCGTTCCACTGCATCGCGACCTCGACCTCGTGGCCCTCGCCCTTGCCTTCGAAGTCGATGATGCTCTGCTGAATCGGCGTCTTGGTGCGGTTGATGTGCTTGACGTAGTCGACCAGCCCGCCCGGGTAGTGGAAGGTGCGGTTCTTCACCTTGTGCGGCGCCTTGGCCTCGGCCTCCTTCTCCTCCGCGGACTTCGGTGCCTCGGCGGTGTCGCTGACGACCTCGTCGACCACTTCCTCGGGTGCCACCCGCTCGTCGGCGAGCGTGATGGTCAGGCCCTTGTTGAGGAAGGCCATCTCCTGCAGCCGCCGGGCCACGGTCTCGAAGTCGTAGTTGGTGGTCTCGAAGACGTCCGGGTCCGCCCAGATACCGGACCGTCGTGCCGGTCTTCTTGGTGGCATCGCCCTGCTTGAGGGTGCCGGGCACCGCGCGGTCGTAGGACTGGAACCACTCGTAGCCGTCGCGGGAGATGTCCACCTCGAGCCTGGTGGACAGCGCGTTCACCACGGATACGCCGACGCCGTGCAGGCCGCCGCTGACGTTGTAGCCGCTGTTCTCGCCGCCGAACTTGCCGCCGGCGTGCAGCTGGGTCATCACGACGTCGACGGTGGGGGCGCCGCTGGCGTGCATTTCGACCGGGATACCGCGGCCGTCGTCGGCGACCTCGACGCCACCGTCCTCGAGGATCCGGACGTCGACCTTGGACGCGTAGCCGGCCATCGCCTCGTCGACCGCGTTGTCGACGACCTCCCAAACCAGGTGGTGCAGACCGCGCTCGCCGGTGGAGCCGATATACATGCCCGGGCGTTTGCGGACGGCCTCCAAACCTTCCAGCACGGTGATGGCGCTGGCGCCGT
Source organism: uncultured Actinomycetota bacterium (assembly GCA_963758825.1). Taxonomy (GTDB): domain Bacteria; phylum Actinomycetota; class Actinomycetes; order Mycobacteriales; family Mycobacteriaceae; genus Mycobacterium. The sequence goes on from CAVWWV010000008.1 coordinate 175,079, forward strand.
ATTCCTTCTTCTTCGTGTTCTTTGCAGCAGGCGCAGTCTTCTTAGCGGCAGGCACGATCGCCAGCATCTCCTCGGGGGTCGCAGCGGCGGTGGTGGTACCGCCGGCAAGTCATTCGACCAGTCTACCGGGAACTGGCCACAGGACCGATTCTGAGGGCGCGTTTCTGCACACCTATTTGCGCCGCCTGTGGAATTTCTCGATCCGAGGTGCGTCAAGACGCTTGGGAAGTATGCTTGCGGCGTTCTGGCGGCTCTCAGCCAACTGGTTCCGAAGGCGATCAGCCGTATGTGTCGCGCGGTCCGCGCCCGGCGATGTGGTAGCGGCCCTTGCGCCACGACGGCGCCACCGGACCGACGATTTTCAGCGAGGTCACCACGCCGTCGCCGACTGCTGCCGCGATTTTAGCCAGAAGTTGCGCTTGAACCATCCGCAATTGGGTGGCCCACGCCGTGGATTCGGCGGAAACACTCAACACTCCTTCGCGCAGCGCTGTGGGAGTCGCGTGTGCGGCGATCTGCTCGCCGACCACCGTCTGCCACTGTCCCAGCACGGTGCCCTCGGCGACCCGCCCGGACCAGCCGCGGGTGCGCGCCAGATCCTGCGTCGCCGCGGCGAACGTCTGCGGATCCCTCACATCGGGCCCCGGCCCCGACCACGCGCGCCGGCGACCTGCGACGCGTCGGGTGGTGGGCGAGGTGCGCCCGCGTCCGACATTCTTGCCCTGGCTGCGCGCCGCGCCGCGCGCCTCCTCCAGCGTGCGGCGCACCAGGTCCATGCCCGTCAGGCCGGCGAGATGCTCCGGGGGTGCCACCGCGTCGTCTTCGTTATCAGTCATTTGCCTCGCCTCACGCTCCCACCACCGAAACTCGGCCACTGTCGTCATCGCGCATGGTGATCTCGATCCTGCGCGCATCCCAATCGCGTGGGATGTCGTCGCCAACGGCCGCGGTCACCAACACCTGCTCTGCAGAGGCCGCCACGCCGGCCAGCGCCTGGCGGCGCGCGGAATCCAGCTCGGCGAAGACATCGTCGAGCAGCAGCACCGGATCGCCGCCTTCGGCCCGCAGCAGTTCATAGGCGGCCAGTCGCAGCGCCAGCGCCATCGACCACGATTCGCCATGGCTCGCATAGCCTTTCGCGATGTGATCGCCGAGCCGAAGCTCGAGGTCGTCGCGGTGTGGGCCGACCAGGCAGACGCCCCGCTCGATCTCGGCGTCGCGGCGGCGGGCCAGCGCATCGAGCAGTGCCGCCTCGAAGAATTCCACGGTCTCGTTCTGCCCGTCGATCTGCTCGACCTTGCTGCGGTACTGGATCGCCGCGGGCCGCGACGCGGGCGCAAGCAACTGGTAGGCCTTCTCGACCTCGGGGTTGAGTTCGTTGACGAGCTCGATCCGCGCCGCCACCAGCTGCGCCCCGTGTTCAGCGAGGTGGCCGTCCCACACGTCGAGGGTGTCAGCCACGCTGCGGTCGCCCCGGTGACGCGCCCCCGCAGCGGTTTTGAGCAGCGCCGTCCGTTGCCGCAACACCTTGTCGTAGTCGGCGCGTACCGCCGCGATCCGCGGGCGGCGCGTCGTCGCGAGCTCGTCGAGGTACCGCCTTCGCTCGGCGGGATCTCCGCGTACCAGCGCCAGGTCTTCCGGGGCGAACATCACCGCGCGCAGCACGCCGAGCACCTCGCGTGCCGACCGGACGGGGGAGCGGTTCAGCCGCGCCTTGTTGGCGCGCCCCGCCAACACCTCCAGGTCGATGGCGAGCTCTCGGCCGTCATTCACCACGATCGTCGAGATGATCGCCCGGTCAGCCCCGGCTCGAAGCAACGGCGCGTCCGACGCGACCCGGTGAGAGCCGAGCGTCGCCGAATACCACAGTGCCTCAACGAGATTGGTCTTACCGTAGCCGTTCGGGGCGACGAATACAGTGCGGCCCGGCTCGAGGTCCAGGTCGACCTGTGCCCATGACCGGAAGTCCTGCAGCCCCAGGTGGCGGACGTACAACCGACTATCCGGACTCGCTGATCCGCTTGACCGCGTGGCCGCCGAACTGATTGCGCAGCGCCGCCACCGCCTTCATGGTGGGCGAGTCGTCCTGGCGGGAGAGGAACCGGGCGAACAGCGCCGCCGCGATGCTCGGGACGGGCACCCGCAGCCGGATCGCCTCCTCCACCGTCCACCGGCCTTCGCCGGAGTCTTCGGTGTACCCGGAGATCTCCTTGAGGTCGGGATCCTCCTTGAGCGCCTTGGCCAGCAGCTGCTGCAGCCACGACCGCACCACCGTGCCGTTGGTCCACGCCTGGTAGACGGCCTGCGGATCCTTGATCAGGTCTTCGGCGGCCAGCACCTCGTAGCCCTCGGCGTATGCCGTCATCAGGGCGTACTCGATTCCGTTGTGCACCATCTTGGCGAAATGGCCTGCCCCGACGGGGCCGGCGTGCACGAATCCGTCTTCTCGCGGTCCTGGCGGCCGCAGCGTATCGAAGATCGGCATCGCCCGTTCGACGTCGGCTTCGCTGCCGCCGACCATCAGGCCATACCCTTCCTTCCCACCCCAGATACCACCCGACACTCCGGCGTCGATGAAGGCGATTCCCTTCTCGGCCAACAGTTTTGCGTGCTCTTCGTCCCCGGTGTATCGCGAGTTACCCCCGTCGATCACCAGGTCGCCCTCCGACAGCTCCTTGGCGAGGTCGGTGATCGTCCCGTCGGTGATCGGGCCGGACGGCACCATGACCCACACCACGCGGGGAGATTCCAGCGCTTCGGCGAGGGCCGCGAGCGTCGGCACGTCCGACACCTCAGGGCGCGGGTCGTAGCCGACCACCTCGTGCCCACCTTCGCGCAGCCGTTCGCGCATGTTGAAGCCCATCTTGCCCAGGCCGATCAAACCCAATTGCATGGAGCGCCTCTCTCTTCGCGGGTTGAAGCCCTAGCCCGGGAGCCGCACCGGCATCAACAGGTAGACATAGTCGGTCTGCGCCGCCGGAAACGGGCCGGCCCCCCCGACAGTGTCGTCCCCATCGTCACCCGCCGGACGCAGCACCGCAGGACGGCTCGGTGTCGTGAAACCAAACGTCACACGTTCTGAATGCAACGAACCCAACCCGTCGGTCAGATACGTCGGGTTGAAAGCGATGGTCAACGGTTCGCCCGCGAATTCGACGGGCAGGTCTTCCTCTGCACGACCGACGTCGTCGGCCCCCGCCGACAACTTGAGCGCTCCGTCGGCGAACTCCATCCGAACCTGTGCACCGCGGTCCGCCACCAGCGCCACGCGCTTGATCGCCTCGGTCAGCTCGGCGACGGCGATCGTGGCGACAGCCGTGTGTTCAGCCGGAAGCAACTGACGAAATTTCGGAAACTCGGCATCGAGCAGTCTCGTCGTGCTGCGCTTGCCGTCGCTGCGGATTCCGAGCAATCCTTCCTTGCCGACCGCCGCCCCTGCGCCCAACGACAGGTGCACATCGCCGGCGCCCGTACCGGCCTTCGCGGCTTCGGCCAACGTCTTGGCAGGCACCAGTACGGCCGCTTCGACATCCGCCGCATTCGTCGACCAGGTCAGCTCCCGGACCGCAAGCCTGAACCTGTCGGTCGCCGCCAAAACCACGCTCTCGCCGGAGATTTCGACGCGGATGCCGGTCAGCATCGGCAGCGTGTCATCGCGGCCGGCAGCCACCGCCACCTGGCCGATCGCTTCGGCGAACAGGTCAGCGGAAACGACGCCCGTCTCGTCGGGCAGGGATGGCAACGTCGGGTAGTCCTCGACAGCCATCGTCGGCAGGGAGAATTTCGCACTACCGCAGTTGAGCAGGACCCTTGTGCCCTCGACGCTGACGTCCACCGGTTTGGCCGGCAGCGCCCTGGTGATATCTGACAACAGCCGACCAGAAACCAAAACGCTTCCAGGAGAAGCTATCTCGGCGGCAACCTGCACTTCTGCCGACACCTCGTAGTCGAAACCCGAGACTGTCAGACCGTCGTCGGAACCTGTCAGCAGGACACCGGCCAGCACCGGAACCGTCGGCCTGGTCGGCAGGTTGCGGGCCACCCAGGCCACCGCGTCGGCGAAGTCTTCTCGCACCAGCCGGAACTTCAAATCGGAGAGACCTGCCGTCGTTGTCGCCACGTCCATGGTGTCCCTTCGATCAACTCACAACTTATGCCCTAACCAGCGGTTTCGGGATGCTTTCGCATCGGTCCCCCAATGTCGCTGCGACGACCGTAACGGCTGTCGAAGAACCACCGTAGAGCTTTCGGCCCCATCTTGAAAGCTAATCGATCGCGGTGACAACGGAGGTCAGCGACGCGTCGTGAACGGGGTATGCCCAGGTGTCCCCAGGCCCTCTCTTCTGAGAGAAAACTAGAGAGATAGAGAAGTAACAGTATTAGGGGCTGTGGAAGTTGTGGATGAAGGTCAGTTGGTGCTGGACGGAGCTGATATCGGGTTGTGAGTTACTTGTGGACGGCCACAGCTTCTGGGTGGGATGGCTGGGGAGACAATCGTCACTGTGGAGAAATCGATGCCGGCACGGACAACTACTCGGCGGATTTCCACATGGGTGTGCACAGCGATGTGATGTGACGGCTGGTGCGACGGTGGCAGAAGTTTTTTGAAAGATTTTTGATTCGATCGGGTCAGCGCTTGGCGCGTTGACGGATCCGAGTCGTCAATTCCTTGACTTGATCGAAGATTTCCCGGCGCTCCGCCATCTCGCCGCGGATCTTCTTCTCGGCATACATGACGGTGGTGTGGTCGCGGCCGAACGCCTGCCCGATCTTGGGCAGCGAGAGATCGGTGAGTTCGCGGCACAGATACATCGCAATCTGCCGTGACTGAGCCAGCGCCCTGGTCTTGCCGGGACCGCGAAGTTCTTCGACGGTGGTTTCGAAGTATTCGGCGGTGGCGGCCATGATGCCCGCCGTGCCGATCTGAATGCTGTTCACGTCGGCGATCAAATCGCGCAGCACGATCTCGGCGAGAGATTTGTCGATCGGGGTCTTGTTCAGCGATGCGAAGGCGGTGACGCGGATCAGTGCGCCCTCGAGCTCACGAATGTTGCGCTCGATGCTGCTGGCGATCAGCTCGAGAACGTCAGCGGGGACGTCGAGCCGGTCCATCTGAGCCTTCTTGCGGAGGATCGCGATGCGCGTTTCCAGTTCCGGTGGCTGGACGTCGGTGATCAGGCCCCACTCGAACCGGGTTCGCAGCCGGTCCTCGAGCGTGGCCAGCTGCTTGGGCGGACGGTCCGATGAGATGACGATCTGCTTGTTGGCGTTGTGCAGCGTGTTGAAGGTGTGGAAGAACTCTTCCTGGATGCCTTCTTTGCCCTCGATGAACTGGATGTCATCGACCAGCAGCACGTCGATGTCGCGGTAGCTGCGTTTGAACGAGGCTTTGCGGTCATCGCGCAACGAGTTGATGAAGTCGTTGGTGAATTCCTCGGTCGAGACGTACTTGACCCGCATGCCGGGAAACAGTCGTTGGGCGTAGTTGCCCGCCGCGTGCAAAAGGTGGGTCTTGCCGAGGCCGGACTCTCCCCAGATGAACAGCGGGTTGTAGGCCCGAGCGGGCGCCTCAGCAATCGCGAGGCTCGCGGCGTGAGCGAACCGATTGGATGCGCCGATGACGAAGGTGTCGAAGGTGTAGCGCCGGTTGAGGCTGACCGAGTTGTCGTCGCTTGTGTCGGAGTTACGCGGTCCGCGGGAGAAGTAGGTGGGCCAACTCTCCTCGGCGCTGGCGAGCGCCTCGCTGACTTCGTCGATCTCGTCGGAGTCGGATTCGCCGTAAACGTCGGTGACGACGGCGTGTCCCTCGTCGGGATCCTCCGGGCCTGGGCTGGCGATTCGGACACCGAGTTCGACGCGCTGGCCCAGCTGTCGGCTCAATGCGGAGATGATCGGCTCGCGAAGGTGCCGCTCGATCTCGTTCTGCACAAAACTGGTCGGAACCGAAAGCAGAGCAAATCCCTCGGTGATGACGAGCGGCTTGACCAGCTTCAACCAGGCCCTTTGCTGCGGGGTCAGGTTGGGCGGTGGTGGTTCGCCGTTGACCGAGTCGCCTGCGGCGGTGTCGCCGTTCAGTTCGGCGAGCACGGTGTTCCACACGGCGACGAAGGGAGGGTCGGGGTCAGCGGTCAATGACAGGTACCCCCTCAAGCTGGTCCAAGGGACCACCAAGAGAACGCAGACGAACTGTCCACATAGTTATCCACAGCCTGTGGAGAGACAATCGTCGTCGCTCTGTTGTCTACCGGCGGGGACGCCGCGGGGTCTGGGCTCGGCACAGCGGTTCCGTCCGCTGTGGGCTCGCGACCTGTTCGGGCGTCCTCGCTTCGTTGTCTGTTCGCCGTCCCGGTGTGGGAACGGCATTGGCAGAAGCTAACAGTTTTCCGCCTGAGTGCCAACCGTTCTGCAACATTGCCCGGGGCAGAGTTTTCGGCAACGTAAGCGCGGTGACTGCTGTGACTGATGTCAACATGCCGCGGGCCGCCGGCGGAGGTTTGACCTAGGGAAATCTCGTCAGTACCCTCGAACAGTCGCCCGTACGTGGCGGCACGGCTGCGATCCGAGATCTCTCGGAGACCGCGCCGGCTAGCGAGCGAGACGACGAGCTTACCAACGGCGAGCGTATCCAGACCTGTGCGTCTGATGTGGTTGCCAAACGCAATGAGGAGTGACAGCCGTGGCCAAGGGCAAGCGGACCTTTCAGCCCAACAACCGGCGCCGTGCGCGGGTGCATGGGTTTCGGCTGCGGATGCGGACCCGCGCGGGGCGGGCGATCGTGTCCGGCCGGCGTCGCAAGGGCCGCCGCTCGCTGACTGCGTAATCAGACGCAGGATCTAGCGCGGTGCTTCCGGCGCAGAACCGGATGACGCGGTCCACGGAATTCGGTGCGACAGTCAACCAAGGGGTGCGCGCAGTGCAGCCCGACATCGTTGTGCACGCACGGCGATGCGACGGGGCGGGTGAGGCCGGCCCGAAGGTGGGACTGGTGGTCGCCAAGAAGGTCGGCAATTCGGTGCAACGACACCGGGTGGCCCGACGGCTGCGGCACGTTGCGCGGGCGGTCATCAACGGACCTGAACCCAGCCGACCGAGTCGTGATACGGGCCCTTCCGAGTAGCAGGTACGCCATCTCGGCCCGGCTCGAACAGCAACTGCAGGGTGGCGCTCAAGCGCGCCCAGTTGCTCGACGGGACCCGGCGATGATGTCGCGTGCCCTGATCTTTCTGATCCAGCTGTATCGCAACACCGTCTCTCCGCTGCGCTTGCCCACGTGCCGGTTCAGCCCCACCTGCAGTCAGTATGCGGTCGAGGCGCTGACCGAGTACGGGCTGATCCGCGGCGGCTGGCTGGCGACAGTCAGGCTGGCGAAGTGTGGTCCGTGGCATCGGGGAGGATGGGACCCAATACCCGAGCGCCGCGGGCCTAACCCGGAGAGTGCCGCCGTCGACGACGCTAGGAGCAAGTCGGTTGTTTAACTGGTTCAGCCTGGACATCATCTATTACCCGGTGTCGGCGATCATGTGGGCCTGGTACAAGCTGTTCGGCTTGCTGCTGGGGCCGTCGAACTTCTTCGCATGGGGACTGTCGGTGATGTTCCTCGTCTTCACGCTCCGCGCGATTCTGTACAAGCCGTTCGTCCGCCAGATCCGCACGACGCGACAGATGCAGGAGTTGCAGCCGCAGATCAAGGCGCTGCAGAAGAAATACGGCAAGGACCGCCAGCGGATGGCGCTGGAAATGCAGAAGCTGCAACGCGAGCACGGGTTCAACCCGATCCTGGGCTGCCTCCCCATGTTGGCGCAGATCCCGGTGTTTCTCGGGCTCTACCACGTGTTGCGGTCGTTCAACCGGACCCAAGGCGGCTTCGGTCAGCCCAAGCTCTCTCCGGAGCTGAACCGGTCGCTGGGCAACTACGTCTTCAGCGCCACCGACGTCGCGCACTTCCTCGATGCCAACCTGTTCGGCGCACCGCTGGGCGCCAACATGATTCAGAAGACGGGCCTGGACGCGTTCACCGAGTTCAACCGCGCGTCGGTGATCGCAGTGGGAGTACCGCTGATGATCGCGGCAGGCGTCGCGACGTACTTCAACAGCCGGGCATCGGTGGCGCGCCAGAGTCCGGAGGCGGCAGCCAACCCGCAGACCGCGATGATGAACAAGCTGGCGCTGTACGTGTTCCCGCTCGGCGTGGTGGTCGGTGGTCCGTTCCTGCCGTTGGCCATCATCCTGTACTGGTTCGCCAACAACATCTGGACCTTCGGCCAACAGCACTACGTGTTCGGGCACATCGAGAAGGAAGAAGAGGCGAAGAAGCTCGAGGCGATCGAACGACGTGCGGCCAACGCACCGCCGCCGGGCGCCAAGCCGAAACGCGCGCGGAAGGGCGAGACGCCACCCACCGACGGGGTCGCGCCCGACGCCTTCGAGGTGACCGAGAGTTCGGCGAGCGAGCTCACCGATGGAGAATCCGACAGCGGCAATTCGGCGAAGCCGAGCACGAACAACGGAGGCAGCCGCACACCGAAGCCGGGCGCGACGCCACGCCCAGGCGCGCGTCCCAAGAAGCGAAAGCGTTGACCGGACCCCAACCCGGCGAATGAGGAGATGACAACAGATGACTGACTTCGACGACCCCATCACCAGCGAGCGCGACGAGCAGACCGACGCCGCGGAATCGGAAGCATCACAGAACGGCGACGAATCGGTGACGGCGCCCGGGGAGGACCTGGAGGACCGCCTCGTGGCAGAGGGCGAGATCGCCGGCGACTATCTCGAGGAGCTGCTCGACCTGCTCGACTTCGACGGCGACATCGACCTGGACGTGGAGGGCGACCGTGCGGTCGTGAGCATCGATGGCGGCGAGGATCTGGCCAAGCTCGTCGGCCGCAAGGGCGAGGTCCTCGACGCGCTTCAAGAACTGACTCGGCTCGCGGTTCATCAGAAGACCGGCGAGCGCAGCAGGCTGATGCTGGACATCGCGCGCTGGCGACGCAAGCGGCGCGACGAATTGACCGCGCTCGGCGACAAGGTGGCGCGACGGGTGTTGGAGTCAGGCGAGCGGGAGCAACTGTCGCCGATGACGCCATTCGAGCGCAAGATCGTGCACGACGCGGTGGCGGCTGTCGACGGCGTTCGCAGCGAGAGCGAAGGCGTCGAACCCGCGCGCCGCGTCGTCGTCCTCGTCGACTGACGGAGTTACACAGGTGTAGTTCGAAGCGCCGCCTCACTGGCGCGGGGATCTGGAGGATGTTTCACGTGAAACATGTGGACGTCTCGGAACCCCCGGAAGGTGTCCGCGCGGTGTTCGGCGACCGCGTCGGCATTGGTCCGGCGATACACGGAGATCCTGGCCGGCGATGGCGTCGAGCGCGGCCTCATCGGCCCCCGCGAGGCGGATCGACTATGGGATCGTCACGTGCTCAACAGTGCGGCGCTCGGCGAATTGCTCGACGCCGGCGAGCAGATTGCCGACATCGGTAGTGGAGCCGGCCTTCCGGGGATACCGTTAGCGTTGGCCCGGCCGGACTTGCGGGTGACACTGATCGAGCCGCTTCTGCGGCGCTCTGATTTCCTCCGAGAGGTCATCGACGACCTCGGCCTGGACGTCGCCGTGGTCCGTGGCCGAGCCGAAGAACAAGCCGTGCGGCAGCAAGTGGGGGAGATGGACGCGGTCGTGTCCAGAGCGGTGGCCTCGTTGGACAAGCTGACGAGGTGGAGCGTGCCGTTGCTCCGATCGGGGGCGCGGATGTTGGCGATCAAGGGCGAACGGGCGGCGAGCGAGCTGGATGAGCACCGGCGTGTGATGGAGTCACTCGGTGTGGTGGATGCCAGGGTGGTGACATGTGGAGAGGCCTACTTGGATCCGCCCGCCACCGTGGTCATAGCGAGGCGCGGGGAGTCGGTACCGGCACATCGCCGGTCGGCACGAGCGGGCAGGAGAAGGGGATGAATCCAGTGTCGGAGGGTAGCGCGGTGCCGCCGATGGGCACCACGGGAGGTGCCGATGTTTCACGTGAAACATGGGTCTCGGACGATGTCATCGACACTCCGATCGGAGCCGAAGCCGAGCGCGCTGTGCGCCTGCTGCACGCCGAGACACGCCTGCCCCGGCCGGTGAACCAACGGGTATTCACCATCGCGAACCAGAAGGGCGGTGTCGGTAAGACGACCACGGCCGTCAACGTCGCAGCCGCGCTCGCGTTGCAGGGCCTGAAGGTTCTGGTCATCGACCTCGATCCGCAGGGCAACGCCAGCACCGCGCTCGGCGTCGACCACCACCCGGGCACGCCGTCGTCCTACGAGGTTCTGATCGGCGAAACTCCCTTGCAGGAAACTCTGCAACGTAGTCCGCACAGCGAGCGACTGTTCTGCGTCCCTGCCACCATCGAACTGGCCGGCGCCGAGATCGAGTTGGTCAGCATGGTCGCGCGCGAGGGCCGGCTGCGCACCGCCCTCGCGGAACTCCAGAACCACGACTTCGACTACGTGTTCATCGACTGCCCACCGTCGTTGGGCCTGCTGACGATCAACGCGCTCGTCGCGGCGCCCGAGGTGTTGATCCCGATTCAGTGCGAGTACTACGCGCTCGAGGGGGTGGGCCAGTTGCTGCGCACCATAGAAATGGTCAAGGCCCACCTCAACCCCAGACTCGATGTCTCGACCGTCATTCTCACCATGTACGACGGCCGGACGAGACTGGCCGACCAGGTCGCGGCCGACGTTCGCGCACACTTCGGAGAGAAGGTGCTCGGCACGGTCATCCCGCGCAGCGTGAAGGTGTCCGAGGCGCCGGGATACGGAATGACGATCCTGAATTACGACCCGGGCTCGCGCGGTGCGTTGAGCTACATGGATGCCAGTCGCGAACTCGCCGAACGGGGCGCCGCGCAGAGAGGACAAGACCGATGACGCAGCCATCGCGGAAGAGGAGCGGGCTCGGACGCGGCCTTGCGTCGTTGATCCCAACGGGCCCCGAAGATTCCAACTCGGCCTCGATGGGGCATCGAATGGGTGACGCCGCCGCGGACGTCGTTCTGGGCGGGGCGCCGCAGCCGAGCTCGGTCGGCGCTGTCTACCGGGAAATAGATCCGTCCGCGATCGAGCGGAATCCGAGGCAGCCGCGCCAGGTGTTCGACGAAGAGGCACTCGCCGAGCTCGTGCACTCCATCAAAGAATTCGGGCTGATGCAACCCATCGTGGTGCGCGGTATATCCGGGCAGCCGGGCGCGCTATCAGCTGGTGATGGGGGAGCGCCGCTGGCGCGCCGCCCAAGAGGCGGGGTTGGCGGCGATTCCGGCGATCGTGCGGGAGACCGCCGACGACAGCATGCTGAGAGACGCCTTGTTGGAGAACATCCACCGGGCACAGCTGAACCCCCTCGAAGAGGCTGCGGCGTACCAGCAGCTACTCGACGAGTTCGAGGTGACCCACGACGAGCTCGCGGCGCGCATCGGGCGGTCTCGGCCCTTGATCACAAACATGATCCGCCTGCTGCGTCTGCCCATCGCCGTTCAGCGCCGCGTCGCCGCAGGCGTGCTGTCGGCGGGGCATGCGCGGGCACTGCTCTCGCTGGACGCTGGGCCGGAGGCACAGGAGGAGCTCGCCGCGCGCATCGTCGCCGAGGGCTTGTCGGTGCGCGCGACGGAAGAAGCGGTCACGCTGGCGAATCGGGAGGACACCTCCACCCCGTCCGCACCCCGCCGCAAGCCGATCCACATGCCGGGACTGCAAGACGTTGCTGAACGGCTGTCGACCGCCTTCGACACCCGCGTCACGGTCAGCTTGGGCAAACGTAAGGGCAAGATCGTGGTCGAGTTCGGGTCGGTCGACGACCTACAGCGCATAGTCGACCTGATGAACTCTGCGAACGCCTGACCTAGGACACGGGGAAATTACGTCACTGTGACACATCGATCACGGCCCGAGCCCGAACCCGCGCGCACCGCGGGAATCTCGATGTCGCGCAACGCCTTTGGCGAATCGCGGTTGCGGCGAGTGAGCCAGCGCGCCAAAAGCGGGCCGTCCGGGCTGCATCCTCCTATCCTGGAGGGGCGGTCACAGATAGCGGCGCCGCCTGGAACCCGGGAAGTCTAGTGTCAGCGCGAATCACGCCCCTGCGCCTCGAGGCCTTCGAGCAGCTGCCCAAGCACGCACGCCGATGTGTGTTCTGGGAGGTGGATCCCTCGACGCTTGGTGCCGAGGATCATCTGTCCGACCCGGAATTCGAGAAGGAAGCTTGGCTGTCGATGGTGATGCTGGAGTGGGGGTCGTGCGGCCAGATCGCCTCGAGCGCGCCGGCGGGCAGCCGCACCGATGCGACCGACGACGACGCGGCAAGCGAGACCAGCCCTGCCTCGGCTACGCGTTCTACGCGCCGCCGGGCGTCGTGCCGCGGGCGCGGCTCTTTCCCAGCGGACCGGTGAGCGCCGACGCGGTATTGCTCACCTCGCTCGGGGTGGAGGGCGCGCAGGCGCGTAGCGGTGACGATCTGAGTGCCGGCGGCCTGTCCCAGGGGCTGATCGTGTCGGTTGTCGCGGATTTGGTGCGCCGCGGCGTGCGGGCACTTGAAGCGTTCGGCCGTACCGAGGCGACGGTGGAATTCGTCGATCCCCGACGGGTGCCCGCAGAACTCCGGCCGGTGGTGGAGGTGCTCGGTGACTGCTCGGTGGACCAATGCGTCCTCGACGTGGATTTTCTCGAGCAGGTCGGGTTCGTGGAAGTGTCGAAGCACCGCTACTTCCCGCGGCTTCGTCTCGAGCTGGAGAGCGGCCTGGGCTGGAAGGCCGAGGTCGAGGCCGCGCTGGAGCGACTGCTGGAATCCGACACATTGAAGCAGCCCGTGGGTGCGGGCGCGGGTATCTGCTGACCGACTAGCTGCGGCCTGCCTCCACCGACAGCTCGTGTGCAAGCAGCTCGGCGAACGTAAATGTGCCGGTGGGGCGGTCGTTCTTGCCCAATAGGTAGAGCCGTTTGACCGCCGCGAGGATGCCTTCGGCGATCGAGTCGCGCGCCTGGTTGGAGACCAACATGTCGCGGTCCCGGGGATTGGTGATGTAGCCGACGTCCACCTGCACAGTCGGCATTCGGGTCAGCCGCAGCAGGTCCCACGTCCGTCCGTGCGTCCGGCAGTCTCGTAATCCCGTGCGCGCCACCACTTCTCGCTGTATGAAGTCGGCGAGGTTGCGGCCGATGGTCGACACCGAACCGTGCGAATTGCCGAAGTGGAAGGAGGCGACGCCGTTCGCCGACGTGCTTGGGTGGGTGGCGCACCGCAGGCTGATCATCAGGTCTGCGCCGACCGTGTTGGCGGTGGTGGCCCGGTCGGCATCCGACGGGCTACGGGTGGGCGGCCGGGACAGGAAGGTCTCCATGCCGATGGCCGTCATCCGGCCTTCGAGCCGACTGGCCAGGTCCCAGAGGATGTCGGCCTCGCTGATCGGACCGGCCGAGCTCTGCATGATCAACCCGTTGTCGCTGCCGCCGCGGCCCGGGTCGATGATGATGCGCTTGCCGGACAGCCGCGGACCGGACCGTCGAACCAGCTCCTCCTCGCGGATCGCGTGAATGGAGCCGCCGGTGACCCGGGATCCGAGGAAGTACAGCGAGCGCAATGTCTCCGGACCGCAGATACCGTCGGGAGCCATGCCGTACTCGCGCTGATACGACATCAGCGCGTTATGGGTCATCAGCCCGAAATGTCCGTCCACCAGCCCGGTGTAGAAGCCGAGGTCCTGGAGCCGCGCCTGCAGAGTGGCGACGTCGTCGCCGTACATCGGCGCCCCGAACTGGTGGCTGAGGATGCGCGCTCCGAGACGGTATGACGCCTCTTTCAGCGCGCGATACGTCGCTTCGCCCACGATGCCGTCGACGAGCAGGCCCCGATGCTGCTGGAACGCGCGGACGGCCTCGTCGAGCTCGAGGTCGAAATAGTCGGCGGCGACGTGCCTGCCCGTGCTCAGGTCCTCGTCCGGGTTCTCCACCAGCCTCAGCGCCGCGAGCGCGGTCCGGATCTCGGCAACCGCGCCTCCGCGGTCACCTCGACGCAGACTCGACATAACGGGGGGCCCTTTCGATAGCGCATATCAGCGGGGGTCCCGCGATGACGATTGCAGGACAGGCTAGGCGGAATTATCTCAGAAGCACGGCCGATTCAGGAAAACGCCAGGCGGGTCGCCGCCGGTAACGACCAGGGCTTTAGGCGATGTCGGTCAGTTCGCGCAGCAGCGCAGCCTTGCCTTTCGCACCGACGATGCGCTTCACCGGCTTGCCGCCCTTGAACAGGATCATCGTCGGAATCGACACCACCTGGAAGTCCCGCGCCGTGGCGGGGTTGGCGTCGACGTCGAGCTTGGCCACCGTCAGCGAGCCGGCTTTCTCGCCGGCGATCTCCTCGAGCACCGGGGCGACCATCTTGCACGGTCCGCACCAGGTGGCCCAGAAATCGACCAGCACCGGCGTGCTGCTCGACAGAACGTCGTCGGAGAACGAGTCGTCTGTGACGTTCACCGTCTTGCTGGTCTTCTCTGTGCCGGTCATTGTTGTGCTCCAATCAGGTCCGTGTCCGTGGTTTGCGTTGTGCCAGTTGCAGTTTCGGCGAGCCAGCGCTCGGCGTCGATAGCGGCCGAACACCCGGTGCCCGCAGCGGTGATCGCCTGGCGGTAGGTGTGGTCGACCAGATCGCCCGCGGCGAAGACGCCCTCGATCGACGTGCTGGTGGTGTGATCACGCACCACGACATATCCATCGGCGTCGACGTCGACCTGGCCGCGGACGAGTTCGGAGCGCGGGTCGTGACCGATCGCGACGAACACACCGGTGACGGACAACGTGGACTCCTCGCCGGTGGCGCTGTTGCGCACCCGCACGCCGGTCACCCGGTTGTCGCCTTCGACCTCGACGACCTGCGTATTCAGCAGGAACGTGATCTTGTCGTTGGCCTTCGCGCGCTCCAGCATGATCCGCGATGCGCGGAACTCGTCGCGGCGGTGGATCAGGGTGACGCTGCGGGCGAACCGGGTCAGGAAGGTGGCCTCCTCCATCGCGGAGTCGCCACCGCCGACGACGGCGATGTCCTGGTCACGGAAGAAGAAGCCGTCGCAGGTGGCACAGGTGCTGACACCCATGCCGAGAAGCTTGTCCTCGCCGGGAACGCCGAGGTGACGTGCAGCGGCGCCCATCGCAAGGATGACCGCGCGCGCCTGGTAGGTCTGCCCGCCCACGGTGACCGATTTCACCGGCCCGTCCAGCGAAACCTCGTCGACGTCCTCCATGCGCAGATCGGCGCCGAATCGCAGCGCCTGTTCGCGCATCTGGTCCATCAGCTCGGGCCCGGTGATGCCGTCGCGGAAGCCGGGGTAGTTCTCCACCTCGGTCGTCGTCATCAAGCGCGCCACCGAACTGCGTTCCCTCGAACACCAGCGGCGTCAGCTGGGCACTCGCGGCGTAGACGGCCGCGGTGTAGCCGGCCGGTCCGGAGCCGATGACGATCACGTCGTGAACGTTAGGTTGAGAAGTCATGCGAGCCTTTCTGCCTGCAAAGATTCAAACACCAGGGTAAGCCGGGGTGTTCCCACATCGGCGGCTGCCTGCACTACGGCGGCGTGTTCACGGCTTTGGGCGTGTCGGGCGTCACGCTGGACACCGATATCGTCATGCGCTCGGCGGTTGGTCCGGTGGGAAACGGCGGGGTTCGTGGGCTGCTGTGCATGAGCAGCGTGCAGACGATCAACGCCGCTGCCGCGCCGATGCCGATGATCAGGCCGATTATGCGGAGCCGACCGACGCGAGGTGTGGACCTGGCCGCGTGTGCCGGTGGCGCGGCGCGCAGGGCCTCGGCGATCCGGGCGGTGATGCCGGGCGGTACGGGTGGCGCCGAATCGGCGTCGGTTCCGAGCCGGCCGAGCGCGCGGCGGACTCGCTCCTGCGGAAGCCCGGCATCACCGCTGTGCACCGCTCAATAGTGACTCACTGCATCGCGCCGCGGCGGTCGGGCACGGTCGCAGCGCTGTCGAAGTACCCGAGGGCTTCGGCCAGCTTGGCGCGGGCACGCGAGCAGCGACTTTTCACCGTGCCCTCTGCTACCCCGAGCATCCGCGCGGTTTCGGCCACCGAGTAGCCCTGCATGTCGACGGCGACGACCGCGGCCCGCTGTTCGACAGGCAGCCGCATCAGCGCGCGTTCCACCATGATCGCGGTGTCCACCCGCGGACCGTGGTCACCTACAGCGCAGTTGTCGTCCTTGAGTTCAGTTGTCGGATGGGACTTGTTGCGGCGCAGTCGGTCCAGGCATGCATTGACGACGATGCGGTACAGCCAGCTGCTCACCGCGGCGTCGCGGCGAAACGAACCCGCTCTGCGGTGCGCGGACAACAGCGCATCCTGCAGCGCGTCGGCGGCGTCGTCCGGGTTGCGGCTGGTCATCATCGCCAACCGGTACAACTGCCGGTGGTGGCGGTAGAACAGTTCCTCGAAGGCGTACCGATCACCCGCGACGTGCGCAGCGAGCAACTCGGCATCGCTGCGCTGGTTCTCGGCTATTCCCCAGGGGCTCCCCACAGCCGAACCCTAAGCACGCCGGGACACCCGATTTTGCACCAGTTTTCCCAAACCCGGCTGACATGGCGTTCTGGGTGGGGTGCCCTTGGGATGACGGGCTAGGACGCCGCCTTGACGGTGATCTCGGCGATGTCGGACCGGCTCTCGCCATTGACCTGACCCAGGGTGGATACCCAGACCAACAGGTTGGACGTGGGGGAGGCGTTGTCCACCTTGATGGTGTTGGAGCCGGGCCGCAGCGGTGTAGCAGGCGTCAGCACGGTGGTGTCCGACAGCGATGACGGCGTCGGCGTCTGAGCCGAGCGGATCTCGACCGACGTGCCGGTGCTGTTCAGGTCGATGGTGACCTCGCCGACCGTGGTCGGCTGCGGCAGCTGGAGCATCAGCCCGACGCCGTTCTTGAAATTGGGGAACGGTACCGGATCGCTGTACGTGTCGATCGGCCACACGGTCGACGTGTTGCCGTCGATCGCCAGGGGAGCCGCATCGGGCGCGTCGGCTTCACCCTCGGGTGAAAACACCGTCGCCTTAACGGGTTTGACGACGGCGCCGCTGCTGCCGCCGCCGCCGCCATCCGCCGAAGTCGTCGGCGCGCTGAGGCCCAGTTCGTCCGAGGAGAATCCGCCGACGTCGCCGAAGATGCCCTTGAGCACGGAGGCCAGCACGATCAACGCGACGACGAGGATGGCGCCGCCGACGCTGAAACCGACGATCAGTCCTTTGCGTCTGCGTGCGGCGGCCTCGGGGTCAACCGTCTTGTCCGGGGCCGTCGCGGGTTTCGCTGGCGCCTGCGGCTCGTCGACGGGATTGATCAGCTCGGTGCGGTCGGCGACGGCGGTGGCCTGCTGCAGCAGGTTCAACAGCGTGGGTGCCGTACGGATGCCGCCGCCCGCCTGCACCGACCGCGCGGCGGCGGCCGAGATCTGGAACGGGATTTCGCGGTCGATCGAGCGGGGCTCGACCGGCTCGCCCGCCGCGTCGACCTCGGCAGGCGCCAACCCACTGCGGACGCCGGCCTCCGCCAGCGGCCACCGGTTGACGAGAAGCGCATACAGCGCCGCCCCGATGCCGCGGATATCGTCCTCGGGCGTGGCCTCCGGCATGGTCGCGGGGAATGCGAGCGCCACATCGCCCTCGATGCTGACCCGGACCCGGCTGGGATGATCGATCGACAACGCGACCCCCGACCGGTGCGCCTGTTCGGCGGCCGCGGCGAGGGTCTGCATCGCTCGGGCGCCGCCGATCGGGGACGGCGAGGTCTCGGCCACCTCCTCCAGTGACCCGCCACGGATCCACTCGCTCACGACAAGGCCACCCGACCCCGTGTTCACGACATCGAGGATGCGGGCGATGCCGGGGCTCTCGACCCGGCTCAGCCGCAGCGTACGGTCGAGAATCTGCTGCAGGTCCTCGTCGGAAAGGGCGGCTTCCGGATCGACGAAGGTGAGCCCGACCTGCCGATCCAGCGCGGTATCCAACGCCTGCCAGAACTGCAGATTGGGTGGTCCGCCGTGGAAGACAAGCAGCCGGTATCGGCCGCCGGCGATAGTGGCGCCGGGGATGAGGTGCACGTCCTCGTCGGACGTGGCGGCCTCGATCGCCGGTTCGCGGGGGATGTCGAACGGCAGCCCTTCACGGCTGGGGTCGCCGCCGTAGTCGGCGGGCGGCCTGCCCGATGTCGGCGGGGACACCGTGCTGACCGGCATCGTTCCCAGATCCGCCTGCTCGCCGCCTGCCGCTTCGCCAGGCCCGGCAGGCGCGTCGACAGGGACGTCGGGCTCGAAGTCGTCGGCAGTCGGGCGCGGCATCTTCGTGGTCGCGCCGTTGTCAGGCAGGGGTGCGGAGTCGCCTGCGGAGTCGTCGGTCACCGCTGGTCCTTTCCGCATCCCGGCTCCGGCAACCGAAGCCGGAGGCCCGCGCCAGGCGGCCGACGGGCTGTGGCGACCCCGCGGCGCGAGCGAATTCCTGTGATCAGGGTACGGGAGTGGGGCCCCTGAGCGTGGTCGGACGGGCGGTGCAACCGGCGGCCCGGCTACTCGCGGGGTCCTGCCGAGCCGCCGTTTCCGGACCGCGGAAAGGGCAGCCTGGGCGTCGGGCACCCGGGCGGCCAGCATGACGCCGCCGATGATCGGCGCCATGATCAACCCCAGCACCAGCAGCCGCAGCATGGATCCGCCGCCGCCGTGACTGGTCAGCGACTCGAGGCCGAGCAGCTGATCGACCACATGGGCGATCAGCCCGGCGAGCAGGGATGCGGCGGTCGCGACCAGGGCAGTGCGGACCACCTCCAGCTTGATGAGGCGTCCGCCCGGCGGATTCAGATTGGCGCGCAACAGGATATAGCCGACGATGGCACCGGCCAGAAAGCCGACCCCGTTGGCAAGGCCGAGATATCCGGCAATCAACTCGCGATCGTCGGTCAGGTGCGGTGCGGCCAGCGACGCGGCGATCTTCACCGTCGTGATGACGATGATCACCACGATCGGCGTCCACGGCTGTTCGCGGGCGTAGAAGACCCGCAGTTGCAGCAGCACCAGCGCGTACGGGATCAGCGTGAACGCCGAGAGGGTGATCGCCATGCCCAGGTAGCCGGCGTCGACGTCGCCGAAATTGCCGTAGGCGAACAGCGCGCTGCCGATCGCCGGCCCGGCGACGGTCATGAACGCCACGATCGGAATAAGCGTCACCATGGTCAGCCGCGTCGCCAACGAGAGGTCGGCGAGTACCGCCGACGTGTCGTTGGCCGCGGCATTGCGGCTCAGCCGCGGCATCACCACCGTCAGCACGGTCACGCCGATGATGCCGAACGGCAGCATCAGCACCAGCCAGGTGTAGTTGTAGATGGCGGGCCCCGAAGCCGCTGCCGCACTGGCGATCTGGTTCCCGACGATAAGCCCGACTTGGCTGATCAACACGTAGAGCACCATCGCCGCGGCCATCCCGCCGAACCGACGCAGGCGGTCGTCCAGACCCCAGAGCGGTCGCAGGCTGATCCGCTCCTTGCGGATCGCGATGAACAACACGGCCGTCTGTGCGAACACGCCCAGGGTGGTGCCGATTCCCAGCACCAGCAGCTTGGCATTGCCCATTTCGACCGGATCGATCGAAAGCTCGCCCGGCACAACGAGGTACAGGATGAGCGTCGCGATCGCGACGACGTTGTTGATCACCGGCGCCCAGGCCGGCGGTCCGAATACGTTGCGGGTGTTCAGGATTGCCATGAAAACCGATGACAGGCCGTAGAAGATCACCTGCGGCAGCAGTAGGTAGGCGAACGCGGTCGTCAGTGATCGGTTGACCTGCGGGTCGCTGCCCAGCATCAAGCGGACCAACAACGGCGCCGCCGCCACCGACACCACCGTCGCGACCAGAAGCAGCGCGGTGGCCAGCGTGACGAGCCTGCGGACGAATGCGGTTCCGCCGTCGGGGTCGTCGCGCTCGGCGCGGGCCAGTACCGGCACGAAGATCGCCGTGAACGTCGCTTCCAGAACCAGTGCAGCGACGAGGTTGGGCAGCTGGTTGGCCACCGAGAAGGCGCTGGACAGGGCGGCACCGAGGATGGCCGCAAGAAGGACGATGCGGATGAATCCGGTGATGCGGCTGACCAGTGTCGCGACTGCCATCCCCCAGGAGCGCGACACCACGGCGGCGTCGCTCAGCTCAGGCCTGCCTGCACGTCGCCGCGGCGCCGGACCCCGCGGGATGCGCTGACGTGGCGGGGAGCGGCGGCGTCCGCTGCGGCGGGGGCGGTGGTGGTGGCGGCGGTGGATAGCCGCGCATACCGGGTGGCGGCGGAGCATGACGCGGGGGGATGGGCGGTCGACCCATCGGGCCGCCGCTCCGGTCGAACGGCGGCTGAGCCGGCCCGAAAGGCCGGCCGGTCGTGCTCATTTCTCCAGCTCTTCGCCCGAATGGATCGCGTGTTCAGGTTCGTCGTCATGGGCCAGCGCAGTGTCAAGCGGGTCCGAGCGATCCAGGTCGGCGCGATCGGGCTGGCCGCGGAACCGGTGCCACAGCCTGCGGCCCGCGAGCGCAACGAGGACCGCGCCCACCGACAGCGTGATGAAGAACAACACCTGGCCGTACGCGTTGGAGTGCACCGAGAGCCGTACGGGTTCGCCGAGCGGCAGACCATCGGCGGTGCGCAGGGCGACGTCGACGGCCACCCGCTGGGTGAAGTGCACTTCTATCGGCACCTGCAGCGGCAGGTATCCGGGCGGTAGCTCGATCTCGCCCATATCGGTCACCGACATTCCCGGCGGCGCATCGACCTGCAGCCGGACCCTGATCGGCACAGGCAGGTCGTTGCGCAGCGCAAGTGGCAGCGGGCTGCGCTCGGTGGCCAAGGTGTAGGAGCCACCGGGGTTGACGATCGTCACCGCGTGGAAAAGGTCGTTGACGGTGGCGCTCGTTCTGGCCAGCCGGGCCTGAGCCATCCCGTTGCGGGCGTCGGGCGGCACCGACTGGCTGAGCGCGCGCAACATGTCCTCGCGCAGCGGCGCCGTGTACTGCGTGCCGGTCAGACCGGTGCGCTCGTCGGCCGTCAGCGCGGAGGTGAGTCCCCACAGCCTGCCGGTGGTTGCGGCGATGCCCGAGGTCACCGCGTCGTCGAAGCGGGCGCGCGAGTTCGCGGCCACGTTGTCGGGCAGCGGACGGGCGTCCTGCTGCGGCACCGCCTGGCTCTCGGCGATCACGGCGGTCAGCGGGCGCGGTGCGGCCAGACCCGCCCGGATCGAGGTGGCCACCGCGGACAGAATCGCCGCGGCGTCGTCGGCCTGCACGCCCCATTCCATCGGAGGCATCAGGATCTGACTGCGCGGCTGGGCCTCCGTCGCAAGGGTGCGCCACAGCAGCGAGCCGAGCGCGTCCTGACGCCGCGCAACCGTCGAGTCATGTTGTATCGGAACATCAAGCGCCGCATCGAGATACGACGGGGACGACGGATCGGTCCCGACGCCCGCCAACGCGGCCGAGACGGTGGGGTCGAACGGCGCGGCGACCACTTCGGGGGTGTAGCGCACGGCGCTGACGTCCGCGGTGGCCTGTTGGCCGTCCTGTGAGTCGTGAGCGGTCAGGTTGGCCGCCGCGACGGCGACCGTCGAGCCCTGGGTGGAGAGCAGCGCAACCGCCGGGGCGGTCAGCGGGCCGTCCCCGACGAGCGTGGCGCCCCGCGTCGAGGTGACACCCAGGATCTGGTCGACGATGTCGCCTGCGCCGTTGGTCGCGATCGAACTCAGGCCGGGGTCACCGACCCGCTGCAGGGCGTCGAGGTCGGCCTGGGCGTAGTTCGCCGGCGCGACGCACGTCCGCTGGGCCAGCGTTCTGAGCCGATTGAGCCAGTTCACCGCGGCGTCCTGGCCTGTTCCCGGGTGTGTCGGCGTTGCCGGACCGGTGTCGGGTCCGTCGTCGACGACATACCCCATCGTCATCGCGTTCACGGTGACCAGCAGATCGGGGTCGACGGCCAGACATACCGCACTGCGGATCTGGCCGCCGGGGTCGACGGTCGGGCTGGTCGCGAAATCGACGGCGGACAGCAGGACGTCGAGACGCCCGCCGTTGGCGAGCGAGGTGGCGAGTTCGTCGTCGATCAGTCGCACCGGAGCCGTCCCGCCCGGCGCGCCGGGCGCGAGCCGGGGTCGGTCGCCGAGCGGCCAGATGAGCGTCAGGCGAACGGGTTTCGACGTATCGGGCGCGACGACGTCAGCCAGTGCGTCAGGCGACGCGTTCGCGGCGGGTTCGGGCGGAACGCCGATCACCGGTAGCAGGAAGCGCGCGTCATCGAGGCGGGCGGGAGCACCGTAGTCGGGTGTTCCGTTGGCGTTGACCAGAAGTGGATACACCCCAGGCTTGTCGATGCCGAGCGAGTGGCCTCGCGGTGAGCGCAACGGAACCGTCAACGTGAACGGAACATTTTGGCCGCGTTGCAATTCCGTGGATACGGTGATGAAGTCCGCGACCGCTTCGAATTGATCGTTCGCGCCACCGAGGTTGGTGCGCAGGCCCGCAGAGGATGTGACGGCCGCGGCATGCTCGAGGCGGACCATCACGTCGCGGACAGGCCGATCACCGACGTTGAGCACGGTTCCCGAGACGGTGACCACAGGCTCGCTCGTGGTCGTCACCACCTCGGGCGTCACGCGTTCGATGCGCACCTGCAAAAACGGCGTCGAACCCGGTTCGCCCGCGGCCGCGTGCGGTGACACCGCGGGTACGGCACCCAGGACAAGCATCGCCAGCACGGCGAGCAGTCGAGGCAGCACCGTGCCGGAACCCCGGCGGGCGGTCACGGCCCTGGTCCGCAGCCGTTCGTCCGTCGGCCCGGATTGGCTGGGCCCGCTTCGTCGGGACGTCGGTTGCGGGTGTGCGAGTGCGTCTGCGCGCGCCGCCGTGGCGAGCTGCGCGGCAGCGGCGGTAGTGCGGAGGGCCCATCGGTGTGCAGCTTGGCGATCAGCTCGTCGGCGACCTCGGCGAGTTTGCGCTCGTCGGCGTAGGCCAACCGCGATGTCAGCTCCTTGAGCGGCACCCAGGCCACTTCGCTGACCTCGACGTCCTCGTCGGAGAGCTCGCCGCCGAGGAACCGCATCAGGTAATGGTGCACCGTCTTGTGCACCCGCCTGCCCTCGGTGACGAACCAGTAGTCGATGCTGCCCAGCGCAGCCAGCACGCTGCCCTGGATCCCGGTCTCCTCGGCGACCTCGCGAACCGCGGTCTGTTCGGCCGTCTCACCGAGCTCGATGTGGCCTTTGGGCAGGGACCACAGCATCCTGCCGCGTCGATCGATGCGCCCGATCAGCGCCGCGACCTGACTGTCCTTGGGGCCGTCGATACCGTCGATGACCAGGCCGCCTGCCGACGTCTCGTGCACGGTGCGCAGCCGGTCGGGGCCGCGACGTGAGCCCCGCGGCTTGTGCGGCTTGGGCCTGCCGTCCGGGACGGGCGCACTGGGTTGTTGGTTGGCCTTGTTGTTGGCCGGCACGACCGAGTTGTTGTTGTGCGCGGCAGCGGCGGTGTCGGGTGGACCTGCCGCGCGCCGACCGCGGCGCCGCCCCCGGCGCCGTCGTGGTTTGGCCTGTTCGCCGTCCGACACCCAAGCGATAGTAGCTGCCACGATAATTGCCTCCCGCCACACTCGCCGCTCGGTGCAGGACCGTTACCTCTACGCTCATTGAACGTGTCCGACAATGCTGAACTGCTCGTCGCTGCCCAGGTGGCGCTGAACCAGTACGCCGACATACTGCGCGATCTGGGCAGGCTGTTCGCTGACGCGGGCCACGAGCTGTACCTCGTGGGGGGAAGTGTGCGGGACGCGTTGCTCGGCCGCCTCGGCACCGACCTCGACTTCACCACCGACGCCAGGCCCGAACAGATGCAGCGCATCCTGCGGCCGTGGGCGGACGCGCTGTGGGACACCGGTATCGAATACGGCACCATCGGCGTCGGCAAGCGCGACCAGCGCATGGAGATCACCACCTTCCGGGCCGACAGCTACGACCAGGTGTCGCGCAATCCCGAGGTGCGCTTCGGAGAACGTCTGGACGACGACCTGATCCGCCGCGACTTCACCGCCAACGCGATGGCGGTGCGCATCACGGCGGATGGTCCCGGCGAATTCCTCGATCCGCTAAACGGTTTGGACGCGCTGCGAGCAGGCGTGCTGGATACGCCCGCCGCGCCCGAGGTGTCGTTCGGCGATGATCCGTTGCGGATGCTGCGGGCCGCACGGTTCGTATCGCAGCTCGGCTTCACCGTCACGCCGCGGGTGCGCGAAGCGATGGCCGCCATGTCCGGTCAGCTCGGCCGCATCACCGCCGAGCGGGTCGCCGCTGAGTTGGACAAGCTGGTGCTCGGCGCTGATCCCGCGGCGGGTATCGACCTGATGGTGGAAACCGGACTCGGCGATGTGGTGCTGCCCGAGGTCGGCGCGATGCGGATGGCGATCGACGAACACCATCAGCACAAGGACGTCTACCAGCATTCGCTGACGGTGCTGCGGCAGGCGATCGGGCTCGAAGACGCGGGCCCCGATCTCGTGCTGCGCTGGGCGGCGCTGCTGCACGACATCGGTAAACCCGCGACGCGCAGGCACGAGCCGGACGGCGGCGTGAGCTTCCATCACCATGAGGTGGTCGGCGCCAAGATGACCCGCAAGCGGATGAGGGCGCTGAAGTACTCCAAGCAGATGGTCGACGACGTGTCGCAGCTGGTGTACCTGCACCTGCGGTTCCACGGCTACGCGGACGCCAGCGGGCCTGGGAAATGGACCGACTCGGCGGTGCGGCGCTACGTCACCGACGCGGGCCCGCTGCTGCCGCGGCTGCACAAGCTGGTGCGCGCGGACTGCACCACGCGCAACAAGCGGCGCGCGGCGCGGCTGCAGGCCAACTATGACGACCTCGAGGCGCGCATCGCCGCGCTGGCCGCCAAGGAGGACCTGCAGCGGGTGCGACCGGACCTCGACGGCAACGAGATCATGCGGATCCTCGACATCCCGGCGGGTCCGCAGGTCGGCGAGGCGTGGCGCTATCTCAAGGAGCTGCGGCTGGACCGCGGGCCGCTGGACCACGACGAGGCGGTCGCCGAACTCGTGAAGTGGTGGAACGCCAAGGGCTGACCCGCCGTCGAAACGGTGTGGATTACTGCCTTTCCGATGGTGACGGGTCGGCCACGATGTGGACCGCACCTCTGGACACCGATGTGGACGGTAACGGCACGCTCGACGCGGTCGGCCTCGATGTCGACGGCGACGGCGGTGTCGACGACGCGCTGGCCGACCTGGACGGCGACGGAATCGCCGATCACGCCGTGCTCGACGGCCAGAGTTACTTCACCGACGACGGGTCGGGCACGTGGGCGGTGAGCGTGGACCGTGGTGGGCAATTGCGATGGTTCGGCCTCGACGGCGTCGAACAGATGGGTGGGCCGTCTGTCGACCTCGACGGTGACGGTCAGGCCGACGACCGGCTGATCGACATCGACGGAAACGGTTTGGCCGACCGCGCGCTGGGCGTCGGGGTGGCCTACGTCGACACCGACGGCGACGGACGCTGGGACATCAGGCTCACCGACAGCAACGCCGACGGCAAGGCCGACATCGCCAACGACCTGTAGGTCAGGTACTGACCCACCGCTTCAGCCACGGACGTTGTTGCACAGAGCACTTTCGACGGCAAACGTCACTCGGAGTGTGACGCGGCTCACGCGCCGAAATCAGGTAGTCGAGTACTCGGGATTTGTGGCCGCCGGGTCGGCACCGTTCGACGTGCTCAACACTCACGAAAGGAGCATTCCGAAATGGCCGATCCAATCATCAAAATCGGTTCCACCGGTGAGGCAGTCCGCAAGGCGCAACACGCGCTGTACTGCCGCCGCTATCTGGTCGATCTCAGCGAGGTCGACGGCGTCTTCGGCCCGATCACCCGCAATCGGGTCATCCGCTACCAACTGGACCGCAGCGTCGGCGAGTTCTTCGCGTTCTCGTTCCCGCTGGCCGTCGACGGCATCGTCGGGCCGATGACGTGGTCCCGTCTCACTCCGCCGGTGATCAAGAAGGGGTCGAAGGGCAACCCGGTGTTCCTGGTTCAGGAAATCCTGAAGAGCTGGGCGTATCCCGACTACGACCCCGGACCCGTCGACGGCGACTTCGGCAAGCTGACCGAAACGGCCGTGAAAAACGTCCAGTCGATTCTCACCGACTGCGACAGCGTTCCGCTGAAGGTCGACGGCATCGTCGGCCCGAAGACATGGGAAGCGCTCTACGCCTGAGCGCGCGACGCCCCGGCGCCGGGGCTCGGTGTCAACGCCCGGGTCCCGGCGGACCGGCGAAAGCCTGCGCAATCGTCAACCAGCGCGCAGCGTCGTCACCCTCTGCGGAGACGTCGAGGGCCGCGGGCGGCCGGCGCTGGGTGACCAGCAGACAGAAGTCCTCCGCCGACCCCGTCACCCGCTGACTCGCATCCTCGGGACCCCACGTCCAGGCGGAGCCGTCGGGGGCGGCCAGCTCGACCCGAAACGGATCAGCCGGTGGCGCAAGGCCGTTGATCGCGAACGCGAAGTCACGGGTGCGGACACCGATGTGGGCGATCGACTGCAGCCGCGCGGTCGCGGGCTGTCGCACACCCAGTGCGTCGGCGACGTCGAGTCCGTGCGCCCAGGTCTCCATCAGCCGCGCGGTGGCCATCGACGCGGCGCTCATCGGCGGCCCGAACCACGGCAGCTTGCGCCCGTCGGGCACGGTCAGCAGCGCGTCGTGCAGCCGATTCCTTGTGGTCCGCCAGTCGGCGAGCAGATCGGCGGGCGCCGCAGCGGCGACGATCTCTTCCGCGCCACGGTCGACGAAGCCGCCCGGATCCTCGGCGGCGGCACCCAGCATCTGCGTGAAGCCGGCATCGTCGTCGACCGACAACAGCGCGACCCGGTCGGTCCACAGCAGGTGGGCGATCTGATGGGCGATCGTCCAGCCCGGTGCCGGGGTGACCTCGGCCCATCGCGCGCCGGGCAGGTCGGCGACCAAGTCGTCGAGGGCATCGCTCTCGGCGCGGAGGTCGTCCACGATGGGGGCCGCTGTCGCCATGCGGCACACCCTAACTCGGGGCTTGGGCGCGGCGGACGACGAATGCGTGCGCCGCCAGCCCGGCGAGATAGACCGCCGACCCGGCGACGACGAGCCCCGGTGACCGGCCGTCGGGTGGGATGACCGCCGCCGCCACCGCCAGCGCGAGGATGAACGACATCCAGAACAGCGCGTCCTGCACGGCGAAGACGTGACCTCGCAGCGCGTCGTCGACGTCGATCTGGATGGCCGAGTCGGCGCACAGCTTGACGACTTGACCGGCCGCGCCGAGCAGGAACCCGCAGACCACCATCATCGGTAGCTGCAGTCCTGCGGCGCCGAGCTGGATGATCGCCGCCAATAGCAGGGCCCCGTTGGCGGTGCGGAAGCGGCCCCAGCGGCCGACGGCGGCCGGGGTCAGCACCGTGGCCACGAACAATCCGACGCCTGCGGCGCTGGCGAACAGCGCCGCGGTACCTAAGCCCGCGACATTTTGGGAGTCACTGTGTCGCACCATGACCAGCACCAGCAGGCTGTTGATACCGAACACCATTCGGTGAGCGGCCAGCCCGGCGAGCGTCCCAGCGACGGCGGGGACTGCCAGCACGGTGCGCGCGCCGTGCAGCCATCCGGTGGCCACCGCGTACACGACCGACCCGTGGACGGCGCGCTGGCTGGCGTGCGGGCCCAGTACGTGCGGCGGAAACCGCACCGACAGCAGCAGCGCGACCGACACCGGGATGACGACCAGAAGGATGATCGCCGCCGCACCGGTGTCGCGCGCGCCGAAAAGCCACCGTGGCACAAGCATGAAGCCGGCGCCGAAGGACGCCGCCGCAATGCCGGTGGCCGTCGCAACCGAGTTCATCGTGACGACGTGCTTGCGTGGCACCACGTCGGGCAGCGCCGCCGACAGGCCTGAGGAGACGAACCGGGTGAAGCCGTTGGCGATCAGCGCACCGAACAGGATCGGCAGGTCGCTGGCGCCGGCCGCCAGCAGCGCCGCGATACCGAGCATCAGCAGCAGCCGCCCGAGGTTCGCCCCGACGAACACCAACCGCCTGTCCCAGCGGTCGAGCAGCGCGCCCGCGAACGGTCCGAGCACCGAGTAGGGCAGGAACAACACGGCGAACGCGGCGACGATCTCCCATGGACCCGCGGCCCGGTCGGGATTGAACAGCAGGGCACCCGCAAGGCCGGCCTGGAACAGGCCATCGCCGAACTGGCTCGCCGCTCGCAACTCGAGCAGCCGCCAGAATTCGGGGAGGCTGCGCACCGACCGCCACAGGGCCACCGGTGCGTGTGCGTCAACCACGAGAATTCACAGTACAAATATCCCGGCGGGCCGCCGTTGTTCGCTACCTTGAACGTTCGCTGATGACATTATGGAGTGGTGGCGCAGTCAGAGGAACCGGAGGATTTCGTCGCCCCGACGGCGAACCGGGTACGCGCAGGAACCCTGCTGTTGGCCAACACCGACCTGCTCGAGCCGACCTTCCGTCGTAGCGTCATCTACATAGTCGAGCACAACGACGGCGGCACGCTCGGAGTGGTGCTGAACCGGGCCAGTGAGACCGCGGTGTACAACGTCCTTCCCCAGTGGGCCAAGCTGGCCACCAAGCCGAAGACCATGTTCATCGGTGGCCCGGTGAAGCGTGACGCGGCACTGTGCCTGGCGACCCTGCGCGCGGGGACGGACCCGACGGGGGTGCCGGGTATCCGGCACGTGCAGGGTCGGATGGTGATGGTGGACCTCGACGCGGAACCCGAGGCGATCGCTCCGATTGTCGAAGGCGTGCGGATCTTCGCCGGGTATTCGGGATGGACCATCGGTCAACTCGAGGGCGAGATCGAGCGCGACGACTGGATCGTGTTGTCTGCGTTGCCATCTGACGTTCTCGCCGAGGCTCGGGTCGATCTGTGGGGGCGGGTGCTGCGCCGACAACCGTTGCCGTTGTCGCTGCTGGCGACGCACCCGATCGATATCAGCAGGAACTAGCCGCGCAAAAGCGTGCAGGTGCCGCAGGCGGTGCCGCCGCACACCGACGCGCCGCTGCAAGCCGGCGCCGCTCCGGCGCTGGCCGCGACGAACTTGGCGCTCTGCCAGCAGCCGGCGGCGACAGTCGCGATTGCGCCGCCCACACAGACGATCACCACCACGAGCGCGGTTTCAGGTTGGGATGACAGCGCGACCACACCGGCGACCGTCAACATCGCCGCGGCGGCGAGCTGAGTCGGAGCGACCGCGCGGAGAACCTGGCGGACCAAGTCGGCGGACCGCGGGCGGGACAACGTCCATCCGCCGAGTGCGGCGGTGGCGACGGCGGCACACAGACATCCCACCGCCGCGAAGAGCATGCGGCCACCCTAAAGGGCGCCGTCCGGTCGCGCGCTACCCAGGCGGCCGCTGCGGCAGACCCGGCCGCAGACGGAGCTGCGGCGCCGGGGATTCCAATCTTGAACCCGTTGGTGATGGCGTCGGTCGCGCTCGCGGCGGGGACGGCCTCGGCTGCGGTGGTGGTGACCGAAAGGGTCACCAGATACTTGTCACCGCCTGCGGCCGAGATGGTGTGCCTGCGCGACGTGTTGAGCGTCATGTTGTTGTCGCGGTAGGTGCCCTCGATCGTCGCTGACGGCATGCCACCGAAGTCGGCCAGCGACGCCTTGGTGGTGCGCCAGGCAGGCAGCTGCTGGGAATCGATGTAGCCGTGGGTGATGGCCTCCTTCGGGTCGAAGTCGCCGCCGACGAGCTTGTAGACGACGAGCGCCGCGTTGGAGGTGTAGATGCCGTCACCACCGACCCGGTCGGCGAGCACCGCGAACGCATCGGGCACGTTCGGGTCAGGCACCTGAGACCAGCCGCGGGGGACGGGCAGCACGAGGTTGAGCGCCTTGAAACCGTGAGCCACCTGCGGCTCGAGCTTGACGCCCTTCTCCTTGAAGAAATCGGTCAACGTCACCGAGGGGGCCGGCACCAGCGTTTCCGGAGCCGCGGCGGCGGCCGGTACCAGCCCGGGCGCGGCCATGGACTGTGCGCCCAGAGAGGGCGCGACGGCGAGCTGACCCGCCGACTGGGAGGCCTGCGAAGCGCCGGGCGCGACGTTGACGATCGCGGGAGCCGGTTGCGGCGGCAATGGATAAAGGGGGTCGGCCGCTGCGGTGTTGCCCGCCAGGCCGAGCACGCCTGCCATGCCCGCCGCGACACCACCTGCGAGAAACCGCCATCGGCGGGCATTTGCGCTCATCGCCCGATACCTTTCCGAGTCCTTCCGGCCGCCGGGGCAGGCATGCCCTGGTCAGGGGGCGACCGTACCCCCGGCGCCGAGTTAGCCACCAGGCCTGGAACCGAGCTGGAATGAACCCCTGACCGCTCCGCAATGCAACCGATACCTGCCCGTGGCCGATGGGCCGCCCTCGGCGGCCCTTTACGCTGTTCACGTGAGTATTGAGTCGGCCACCGACGCTTCCGATGCGAAAGGCGACGCCCCGCAGTACCGGTACACCGCGAAGCTGGCGGGGGAGATCGAACGCGCCTGGCAGCAGACGTGGTCGCAGCAGGGCACCTTCAACGTGCCCAATCCGGTGGGCTCGTTGGCGCCGACCGACGGAACGCCGGTGCCTGCCGACAAGATGTTCGTCCAGGACATGTTCCCCTACCCATCGGGTGAAGGCCTGCACGTCGGGCACCCGCTCGGATACATCGCGACCGACGTCTACGCCCGCTATTTCCGGATGACGGGCCGCAATGTGTTGCACGCGTTGGGTTTCGACTCGTTCGGTTT
This sequence comes from uncultured Actinomycetota bacterium, assembly GCA_963758825.1. Classification (GTDB taxonomy): domain Bacteria; phylum Actinomycetota; class Actinomycetes; order Mycobacteriales; family Mycobacteriaceae; genus Mycobacterium. The sequence goes on from CAVWWV010000008.1 coordinate 205,967, forward strand.
GCCCGCCGAGCAGTACGCCGTGCAGACCGGCACCCATCCGCGCACCAGGACCGAGGCGAACATCGTCAACTTCCGCCGCCAGCTGGGCCGGCTCGGTCTGGGGCACGACGCGCGGCGAAGCTTCTCCACCACCGACGTCGACTTCTACAAATGGACGCAGTGGATCTTCCTGCAGATCTACAACGCCTGGTTCGACAAGGATCTCAACAGGGCCCGCCGCATCGACGAGCTGATAAGCGAATTCGAATCCGGCAAGCGCAGCCTCGAGGATGGCAGGGCATGGACGGCGTTGTCGGCGGCCGAACGCGCCGACGTCGTCGACGCTCACCGGCTGGTGTATCACGCCGACTCGATGGTCAACTGGTGTCCCGGGCTGGGCACGGTGCTGGCCAACGAGGAGGTCACGTCCGACGGCCGCAGCGACCGCGGAAACTTCCCGGTGTTCCGTAAGCGGTTGCGGCAGTGGATGATGCGGATCACCGCCTACTCCGACCGGCTGCTCGACGACCTCGAGGTGCTGGACTGGCCGGAGAAGGTCAAGGCCATGCAGCGCAACTGGATCGGCCGATCCACCGGCGCATCGGTGTTCTTCGCGACGGACGCAGGAGATATCGAGGTCTTCACCACCCGTCAGGACACGCTGTTCGGCGCGACCTACATGGTGCTGGCGCCCGAGCATCCGTTGGTCGAACAGCTCACCGCTGCGGAATGGCCCGATGCGGTGGACGCGCGGTGGACCTTCAACGCCGCGACTCCAGCCGAGGCGGTCGCCGAGTACCGCCGGTCGATCGCGGCGAAGTCCGACCTGGAGCGCCAGGAGAACAAGTCCAAGACGGGCGTGTTCCTCGGCAGCTTCGCCACCAACCCGGTCAACGGCGAAGCCATCCCGGTCTTCATCGCCGATTACGTATTGGTCGGGTACGGCACAGGGGCCATCATGGCGGTGCCCGGCGGTGACCAGCGTGACTGGGACTTCGCCAAGGAATTCGGCTTGCCGATTATCGAAGTCGTTGCGGGAGGCGATATCTCGCAGGCCGCGTACAACGGCGACGGCGAGATGGTGAACTCCGGTTTCCTCAACGGGCTGAGCGTGGCGTCGGCGAAGGAAGCGATCACCGCGCGGCTGGAGGCCGACGGTCGTGGCCGGTCGCGGGTCGAGTACAAGCTGCGTGACTGGTTGTTCGCCAGGCAGCGGTACTGGGGTGAGCCGTTCCCGATCGTGTACGACGAGAACGGTCGCGCGCACCCGCTGCCCGAATCCGAACTGCCCGTCGAGCTGCCCGACATGGCTGACTACGCGCCGGTGCTGTTCGATCCCGACGACGCCGACAGCGTGCCGTCGCCGCCGCTGAACAAGGCGACCGAGTGGGTGACGGTGGAGCTGGACCTCGGCGACGGCCTCAAGACCTACACCCGCGACACCAACGTCATGCCGCAGTGGGCGGGCAGCTCGTGGTACGAGCTGCGCTACACCGATCCGCACAATTCGGAAGCGTTGTCTGACAAGGAGAACGAGGCCTACTGGATGGGCCCGCGACCTGCCGAGCACGGCCCCGACGACCCCGGCGGCGTCGACATGTACGTCGGCGGCGTCGAACATGCGGTGCTGCACCTGCTGTATTGCCGGTTCTGGCACAAGGTGCTCTACGACCTCGGCCACGTGTCGTCGCGGGAGCCCTACCGGCGGCTGGTCAACCAGGGTTATATCCAGGCACACGCCTACACCGACGCGCGGGGCACGTACGTGCCCGCCGCGGAAGTCGTTGAGCGGCAGGGCAAGTTCTACTGGCCGGGACCCGACGGCGAGATCGAGGTGAACCAGGAGTTCGGAAAGATCGGCAAGAGCCTGAAGAACTCGGTGTCTCCGGACGAGATCTGCGAGAAGTACGGCGCGGACACGTTGCGCATGTACGAGATGTCGATGGGCCCGCTGGAGGCATCGCGACCGTGGGCGACCAAGGATGTCGTCGGCGCCTACCGGTTCCTGCAGCGGGTGTGGCGGCTGGTCGTCGAGGAAGAATCCGGTGAGCTTCGGGTTTCCGACGATGACCCGGACGACGAAACCCTGCGGGCGCTGCATCGCACGATCGCCGGGGTGTCGGAAGACTATGCGTCGCTTCGCAATAACACCGCAGGCGCCAAGCTGATCGAGTACACCAACCACCTCACCAAGCAGCACAGTGGGCAGGTTCCGCGGGCCGCGGTGGAACCGCTGGTGCTGATGGTCGCGCCACTGGCACCGCACCTCGCCGAGGAGCTCTGGCGCCGGCTGGGGCATGCGACATTGCTGGCGCACGGCCCGTTCCCGGTCGCCGACGAGGCCTACCTGGCCGTCGACGCCGTGGAGCTCCCTGTTCAGGTGAACGGAAAGGTGCGGGGCCACGTCACGGTGGCCGCCGACGCCGACGCGGATGCGATCGAGTCGGCGGCGCTCGCCGATGAGAAGGTGCAGGCGTTCCTGAGTGGAGCGACGCCGAAGAAGGTCATCGTCGTCGCGGGCCGTCTGGTCAACCTCGTCGTCTAGCCCCAGCCGAGTTGGCGCATGGTGTAGCCGTCGTTCCAGATCTTCGTCATATGCGCGATCTTGTCGCCGTCGAAGTCCATGACGTAGACGTAGTCGGCGGCCGCGCCCTTTCCGGTCGGCGGCACGGGACCGCCTTCGCCGGTGTGCGTCCCGCGAAATACGCCGTACACCGCCACGTTGTTGCGCACCTCGTCGACGGCGAAGGACTTCACTTCTGCGATGCCGTCGGGCAGCGGCGTGAGCAGGTTCTTCATCCACTCTGTGTACGCCTCGAGGGTGTCGATTCCGGCCAGCGCATCGGTCTGACTGGTGAACGTCGCACCGGCGTGGCAGTACGGTGCGCAGCCGTCCCAGCCCTTACCGGTCTCGCATGCGTCGAAGAACTGCTCTGCGGTTTCCTCGAATCGTGCTCATCTAGCGATTCTGGCGTGAAAACCAGCGCTCAGCGCAGGAAATCACGCCGAAATCACCGGGGGCGGACGACGACTTCGTGGATATGTGCGTCGGGCGGGGCGTTGACGGTATCGGCCACGACCTGCGCGACGGTCTCGGGGCTCAGGAATCGCTCGGGCTTGTATTCGCCGCCTTCGTAGGCGACGAGCCCTTCCTGCATGACCGTCGCGATCCGGCCCGGATGGATCGACGTCACCCGAAGCGAGGGCTCGTCGTTGCGAAGCGAGTCGGCGAAGCCCCGCAATGCGAACTTGCTCGCGGTGTAGGACGCCAACCCGGGCGAAGCGTTGATCCCCGCGCCGGAGTTGATGAACACGACGTGGCCGCGCGCACTGTGCAAGGCGGGCAGCAGCGCAAGCGTAAGTGCAACGGCGCCAATGACATTGACCTCCATGGTGACGCGCCACTCGTCGACCGTCGACTCCGCAACGCGCCCGGGGAAGGCGGCGCCTGCGTTGTGAATCAGCACATCGAGCTCGTCGATCGGTTCGACCGCGGAGGGGATGGCGTCGGCATCCTGCAGGTCCAGCGGCCAGGTGGTGGCTCCGAGCCGCTGCGCCAGGGCGTCAAGCCGGTCCGAGGGCCGACCGCCGAGAAACAACGTGTGAGTGGGCTCCAGTGCCTCGGCGAGTGCCGTACCGAGGCCGCCCGCCGGTCCGGTGATGAAGGCGGTCGGCATGCCGGTCACCCTACCGACTGCGATCATTGACGAGATGGCACCAGATCCCAGCTTCGCTCCCACGCAGCTCGCCGCGCGCGCTGCTTACCTGCTGCGCGGCAACGACCTGGGCGTGATGACCACGGCGGCGCCGCTGCTGTACCCGCACATGTGGAGCTGGGACGCCGCCTTCGTGTCCATCGGCCTCGCCCCACTGTCCGTGGAGCGGGCCGTCGTCGAACTCGACACGCTGCTCTCGGCACAGTGGTCCAACGGGATGATTCCGCACATCGTGTTCGCCAACGGGGTCGACGGCTACTTCCCTGGTCCTGCGCGGTGGGCGACCTCGGCGCTCGCCGTCAACGCGCCGCGCAACCGGCACACGTCGGGCATCACCCAGCCGCCGGTGCATGCGATCGCCGTGCAGCGCATCCTCGACCACGCCCGCTCGCGCGGCCGGTCGACCCGCGGGGTGGCCGAGGCGTTCCTGGACCGCCGCTGGGACGATCTGGTGCGCTGGCACCGCTGGCTCGCCGAAGCGCGCGACCAGAACGGCCATGGCCGAGTCACGCTCTATCACGGGTGGGAGTCCGGTATGGACAACTCGCCACGGTGGGATGCCGCGTATGCCAACGTGATTCCCGGCGCGGTCCCCGAATATCAGCGCGAAGACAACGCCATCGTCACCGACGCCAGCCAGCGGCCGTCCGACCTGGAGTACGACCGCTACCTGTGGCTGCTCGAAGAGATGAAGTCGGCACACTACGACGACGATCTGCTGCCCAAGGTGATGAGCTTCGCCGTCGAGGACGTGTTCGTGTCGGCGATCCTGTCGGTGGCCTGCACGGTGCTCGCCGAGATCGGCGAGGACTACAAGCGCCCGAACGCCGACGTCCGAGATCTGTACGGGTGGGCGGACCGGTTCCGGTCGGGCGTCATCGAGACGGCTGACGAAAGGACCGGGGCGGCCAGGGATTTCGACGTCCGGGCGGGAAGGTCGATAGCCACCGAGACGGTCGCGCAGTTTGCGCCCCTGCTGTGCGGCGGCCTGCCCCATGACAAGGAGCGGACGCTGCTTCGGCTCCTCGAGGGGCCGCGGTTCTGCGGGCATCCGGACCTGAAGTACGCGTTGATCCCCTCGACGTCGCCGGTGTCGCGGGACTTCCGGTCAAGGGAGTACTGGCGCGGGCCGGTCTGGCCGGTGATGACCTGGCTGTTCTCCTGGGCCTTCGCGCGCCGCGGCTGGGCCGAGCGGTCCCTGATCCTTCGCCGCGAAGGTCTGCGGCAGGCCAGCGACGGCACGTTCGCCGAGTACTACGAACCGTTCACGGGGGAACCGCTCGGCAGCATGCAGCAGTCATGGACTGCCGCCGCCGTTCTCGACTGGCTGGGCTAAGCCTCGTCGTGGCCGGGTTCCTTGTCGGCCAGCCGCTCCATCGGGCCCAACGCCTTGGTCAGGGTCTCGACGTCGTCCTCGGTGAGCTTGCCGAGCATTGCGGCCAGCGCGGCCCGGCGCGCGGCGAGGGCTTCGCGGTGCTGGACCAGTCCGCGGGGCGTGACCTCGACGAGTACGGCCCGCAGGTCGGATGGGTCGCGCGACCGCTTCACCAGCCCGAGCTTCTCGAGCCTGCGGATCGCCACCGTCGTCGTCGGGGTGCGGACACGCTCGTGAGCCGCGAGATCGGTCATCCGGATGGGACCCTTTTCCAGCAGAGTCAGCAGGATCGACAATTGGGCCAGCGTCAGGTCGCCTGCGGTGCCGCGATTGGCGTCACCGCGACGAAGGACGGAGAACAGTTTGGACAGGACGCGCTGCAGCTCGGCTGCGAGCTCGTCGACCTGCGCTTCTGTCTCCACCATAGTTCGCTAGTCTAACCTGTCAGGCTCTGACGGTATGGAATCGCGCAATGTTGGCGGTTAAAGAACTTGGGACAGAAATCGCTGTAATCTTTCCGTTTCAGCGGCCTCGAATACCTGCTCCGGCGGCCCCGATTCGACGACCTTGCCGTGATCCATGAAGACGACAGCATCCGCCGTCGAGCGGGCGAAACCCATCTCGTGCGTCACGACGACCATCGTCATGCCGTCCGAGCCGAGATCGGCGATGAGCTCCAGGATCCCCTTCACCAGCTCGGGATCCAGCGCCGAGGTGGCCTCGTCGAAGAACATCACCTGCGGGGTCATCGCGAGCGCGCGGGCGATCGCGACGCGCTGCTGCTGGCCGCCGGACAGAGTCCCGGGACGGGCGTCGGCCTTGTGCCGCAGTCCAACCCGGTCCAGCTGAGCCATCCCGACCTCGCGGGCCGCCTCGGCGCTGAGGTTCTTGAGCTTGCGCGGCGCCAACGTCACGTTGTCCAGCACCGAGCGGTGCGGGAACAGGTTGAACTGCTGGAACACCATGCCCATCCGTTGCCGCAGTTGATCCGGGTTGTCGGTCAGCACCGATTTGCCGTCGAGGAGGATGTCGCCCTTGTCCGGCTCGTAGAGCCGGTTGAGCGTCCGCAGCAGCGTCGACTTGCCCGAGCCGGACGGCCCGATCACCGCGACGGTTGTGCCTGCGGGCACATCGATATCGACGCCCCGCAACACGGCATTGGGGCCGAAGGCCAGATGAATGTCGCTGCCGGCCAACGAGACTGGTGCAGGCGCTGTCGCCATCAGATCATCTCCTGTGACGAGGCCGGGTTCAGCGGTGACAGCGGATCCTCCGGCTCGGCGGGTTTGCCCTTCCGCAACCGGGCGTCGATGTAGTTGACCAGGTGGGTCAACGGGATCGTCAGGATGAGGTAGAACAGGCCGGCGGCCACCAACGGTGACAGGTTGCCGGTCTGCGCGTTGAGGTCGCGGCCGACCTGGAAAAGCTCGCGCTGGTTGGCGACAAGCCCGAGAAAGTACACCAGCGAGCTGGCCTTGAGCAGCGAGATGAACTGGTTCACCAACGCGGGCAGCACCCGCCGAATCCCTTGCGGCACCACCACCAGCCGCATCGACGCGGGATAGCTGAAGCCCAGCGCGCGCGACGCTTCGAGCTGACCGGCCTCCACGCTCTGGATCCCCGAGCGGAAAATCTCCCCGACATAGGCGGCGGCCATCAACCCCAGCGCCGCGATGCCCAGCGGGTAGGGGTTGTTTCCGGTCAGCCCGCCGACGATCGGCCCGACACCGAGGCCGATCAGCAGAATGATCACCACCTCCGGCAGGCCGCGGAAGATGTCGGTGTAGATGCGGGCAGGCCACCGCAACCAACGGGCCGTTGAGATGCCCGCCATCGCGAGCCCGATGCCGAGCACCAGTGCGATCACGCTGGCGCAGACGGTCAGGATCAACGTATTCGGCAGGCCGGTCTTGAGCAGCACCGGGACGGACTGCTTGTACAGATCCCAGTCGAGGAACGAGTCAGCCAGCTGCGACAGCGTCGACTTCGGCTGTGCCGCAGACGAAGCCGCAGGTTCGCCCTGGTGGCTGGCGGCGACGGCCGCGAAGTCCGGCAGCTTCGGCGGCTGCGCGGCCTTGGACCCCGGCTTCCACCCGGGCGGCAATTCTCGCGGCACCCAGTCGGAATAGAGCCGCGACCAGGTGCCGTCGGCGATGACCGCGTCCAGCCCGGAGTTCAGCGCGTCGATCAACGGCTTGTTCTCCTTGGCCACCGCATAGGCCACGAAATTGTCCAGACTGAAGGTGTTTTCGATGATCTCGGCCGAATCGCCGGGCTGCACGGTGCCCTGCGCCTGCTGCGACGGCGCCACCCAGGCATCGATCTGGCGGGTCTTCAGGCTGGCGTACACCGTGTTGTAGTCGGGGAACTTGACCGGATCCAAATGCAGCGAGTCGACGACGTAGGCCTCCTGAACGGTGCCCTGGACGACGCCGATCCGCTGGCCCGCGGCGAGCTTGTCGAAGCCGGTGATCGCCGACCCGCTCGGCACCACCAGAGAGAAGTAGCCGAAGTCATAGCCGTTGGTGAATCCGACGGTGCGTCTGCGGGCATCGGTGGTGGTGATCGACGACGAGCCGACGTCGAAGCGACGCGACGCCACCTGAGCGAGCAGGCCGGAGAACTCAGTGCCGACGAAATTGACTCGCAGACCGATCTTCTCGGCCATCGCACGCAACAGCTCGTTGTCGAATCCGGTGAACTGGCCGGCCGAGTCGATGCAGATGCTCGGCGGCGCGTCGGACAGCGTGCCGACGGTCAGCACACCGGGTGTGCCCAGGCCGAGCGTGTCGACCTTGACGGTGTCGAGCGGCGCGACGGTCGGTGTCGTGTACTTGTCTTCGCCGGGACCCGCGGCGGCGGAGGCGAGGTTGGTCGGAACGGTGCTTGCGCTGTCGAGGCCCGGCGGCGCGCACTGGTCGGCGACTGCAGGGGCCGCCATCGGCAGGCTGAACACCAGCAGCGCGACCAGTGACAGAACGAGTGCTCTCGCTATCCGGCCCGTGAATCCCGGTCATGGGAGCAACGTAGCCGCCGCGGTGGCGTAGGCGTCGGCTTGCGCTCAATCAGAACGCAACCGAGGGCTGCCTGGCCAGACTCGACGGGCTGAACACGCCACGGCGCACCAGCTCGGCGATCATGATCCGCCCCATCGCTTCGGACCGGCCCGCGCATGCGGCGCGTGCGCCTTCGGGGTCACCCACATGGACGGCCCGCGTCTCGGCCTCGTAAAACGGCAGCATCTCGTCGTGGTTGTTCATGTACGTCACCCAGAACGACCGCGGGATGAAGCTCTGCGATGCCCGAATCTCGGCAAGAAGCCGCGGGCCGGCGTATTCCTCGTTGATGGTCTGCCTGTACTGCCAGGCAGCCTCCTGGAATGCACGCGACTCGCGGTTGGCGCGCATGAAGTCGGTGAGCGTGTCGAGCTGGGAAAGCACCTGTGGGCGCGGGTCGCTGGCGGCACGCGCGGACGCTATGCCCAGCAGGATGCCGTGCAGCTCATGGTGCTCGAGTACGACGGACTCGTCGAAGCGCTCGATGAACGCGCCGCGGTGGTAGCGGGTGGACAGAATTCCGTCGTGCTCGAGTTGAACGACGGCTTCCTGTATCGGGACCCGGCTCAGGCCGAGCTCGTGGGCGATTTCGTTGCGGTCGACCCGATCCCCCGAGCGCAACTTGCCAGTCAGCACCAGGTTGATGATGTGCGTGACAACCTGGTCCTTTTCTTTGATTCCATACCTTTTGGGCATAGCGGCGACAGTTAACCACGCCGCCAAGTCAGCAGGCTGAAATTGACCGAATGAATCGCTTTGTTTTCGCGACTTTTGCGCAGCCTAAGCTCAGTTGGTTATTGAGCCCGCCGCTGATCGCGCCAGCGGCACAACGCCTCTGCATCGCTGAGGTCGTAATCGGGACCGTTGACACCGACAGTGAGGAGGGTGACCCCGAGTCCGGCGAGCGCGTCGGCCTCGGCGAGCAGCGCGTCCGTGCCTTTACCGGAGACGCCGGCCGACCGCTCGATCACCGAGGGATCGCGGCCGACGTCGGCGCAATGCCGTGCCAGCACTTCTGACTTCTGCGGGTATTCACTGCTGTCGCTGAAGGAGTGCCAGATATCGCCGTACTCGGCGACCAGCCGCAACGTCTTCTTTTCGCCACCGCCGCCGATCAGCACCGGGATGTCGCGGGTCGGCGCCGGATTGAGCTTGCCCAGCCGCGACTTGATGCGGGGGAACGCGGCGGCCAGATCGTCGAGACGGCTGCCCGCAGTGCCGAAGTCATAGCCGTACTCGTCATAGTCCTTCTGCTTCCAGCCCGACCCGATGCCGAGAATCAGCCGACCGTCGGAGATGTGGTCGACGGTGCGCGCCATGTCCGCCAGCAATTCGGGGTTGCGGTACGAATTGCAGGTGACCAGCGCGCCGATTTCAATTCGCGACGTCTGTTCGGCCCACGCGCCCAGCATCGTCCAGCATTCGTAATGTGGACCGTCGGGGTCGCCATATAACGGGAAGAAGTGGTCCCAGTTGAAGGCGACGTCGACGCCGATGTCCTCGCAGCGACGAACCGCGTCACGGATATGGCCGTAGGAGGACGAATGTTGCGGCTGCAGCTGCACGCCGATGCGAATGGGGGAGGTCACCCCGCCATCATTCCCTTTTCGGCTAGACGCCAATCCGTCCGTCGGTCTTCCACACCGCAACAACCGACGGACGCGCCGTTCCGTTGCCGCCTTCCGGCCAACGCGATAACGGGTTGTCAATGCTGTTGTCGTCGTTCTCGCCGGGGTGCTGCACGCACACGGTCACCAGGTCGTCGGTGATGATCGGTCCGCAGGTTTCGGCTCCCAGCGGCACCGTGAGGAACTGCTTCGTCTCACCGCGGTTCGGCCCGTCGAGCGCGACGGCGAAGAGGCCGTCATTCGAGTCGAGGGCGTTGCCGTCGGTGGAGATCCACAGGTTGCCGTGGTCGTCGAACGCCAGGTTGTCCGGGCATGAGATCGGGCTGACCTTCGTCTTGTCGAACCCGGCGAAGTAGGTGTCGGCAGCGGCGGGATCGCCGCACACCAACAGCAGTTCCCAGGTGAAGTCGGTGCCCGCGTGGTTGTCGGTGATCTCGAGAATCTGTCCGCTCTTGTTGTCGGTGCGCGGATTGGGCGCGTCCGGGGGCGCCTCACCGGGGGCGCCACGCTCGTCGTTGTTGGTCAGCGCGACGTACACCTTGCCGGTCTTCGGGTGTGCCTCGATGTCTTCGGGCCGGTCCATCTTGGTGGCGCCTGCCTTGTCGGCGGCCACGCGGGTGAAGACCGCGGCTTCCTGCGCGGTCACGCCGGGCACCAGCGATTCGGCCTGGCCGTTGGGGCCCGAGCGCAGCAGCGGGAGCCATTGTCCGGCTCCCCGAAAGGACCCCGTGGCCGGCGGCGTGCCAGAGCCGTCGATCTCGTCTGCCGGGATGTCGCTGGACAGTTTCGCGACATACAGCGTGCCTTCGTCGAGCAGGGTCATGTTGTGCGCCAGCGCCGCGGGATCCGTGCCGGGCTGCATCTTCTTGCTCGAGACGAACTTGTACATGTAGTCGAAGCGTTCGTCGTCTCCGCTGTAGGCCACGACGGTGTCGTCGTCGGTGATGTGGATGTTGGCGCCCTCGTGTTTGAACCGGCCCACCGCACTGTGTTTGACCGGCGCCGAGTTCGGATCCCACGGGTTCAGCTCGACGATGTAGCCGAAGCGGTTGGGCTCGTTGGGCGTCTTGGCTACATCGAAGCGGGGGTCGAAGGTCTCCCACAACAGGTCGGAGGGCTCAAGCGCGACGCCGTAGCGGTCCATCCGGGCGGCTTCCACCCCGCTCGGCTGCAGGGCTCCCTTCGCCGCACCGAAGTAGCTCTGAAAGTTCTCCTCGCCGGAAAGTACTGTGCCCCAGGGGGTTACGCCGCCTGCGCAATTGGCGAAGGTGCCCGCCACAGTGCGGCCCGCAGGGTCAGCGGGCGTCTTGACGAAATCGGTGCCCGCCGCAGGCCCGGTCAACGTCATCGGGGTGTCGGCGGTGATGCGACGGTTGTAGCGGCCCATCACCGGTCGCAGACCACCGCCGGGGATGCGTTCGACCTCCAGCACGCCCATGCCGACCGCGGCGATCTCGACATCGAACTGCTCTCGGCTTGGGGCGTCGGCGTTGTAGCCGGGGAACATGAACACCGGGTCGACGTATTCGAAGTTGGTCACCAGTAGGAACCGGTTGGGTTGCGCACCGGAACCGGCCGGGATCGGCAGCAGCCCCGCGAAGTCGTTGTTGAAGCCGAACTGCCCGCGCTGCGCGGCGCCGGTCTGATTCGCGATGTCGAATTTCGGCGCGCCGTCCAATACCGGTTCGCCCCAGCGGATCACCACGCTCTGCTGATAACCGTCCGGGATGACGACGGCGTCCTCGCTGTTCGGCGCGACGGCGGTGAATTTCATGCCCCGCGGCGTCTGCTGGGTGCTCCGTCGACGACGTCGGGGTCGCCGCCGGTTGTTGGTCGTTACCGCACGCCGCCAGAACCGACCCCGCACCGACGGCAAGCACAGCGATGCCGCCGGCCTGCAACACCGAGCGCCGTGACACCGCCTTGGCGATGTCGCCGAAGTACTCGTTGTCGCTGGTGTTGCGGACGGGCTTGGAGCAGGCGTCCCCGCACTTGTATCGGCATGTCACATGCTGCCGCTTGGACTTTCCGTCATGGGTGATGAAGAAGTTCAACGGCACAAGCGCCATGGACGGTTCCTTCCGAGCATGTCCGCCGGCCGGGCTGTTGGCCGAACCTGCCGAAACTTACGTCAATATGGCAATCAGCCGGGGATGAATCAGCAAACACATGGCGGGTCAGCCGCCGAGCAGCCTGCCCAGGATGTCGACCAGTGCGCGCGGCTGGTCGCCCTGCACCGAATGGCCTGAGTCGGCAACGACATGGGTCCGTTGGAAGCCCGGGGCGCCGTTCGCGAAGGCCTCGGCGTCCTCGTCGTTGACGAAGAACGAGTTGGCGCCGCGCACCAACGTGGTCGGCATCGTGATGCCCGGCACGTCGTCCCACAGACCGTCGAACCCATCGGCATTACGGAAGGAGTCGTATCGCCACGTCCAGGTTCCGTCGTCGAGCCGCTTCGAATTGTGAAAGACTCCGCGCCGCAAAGACTTTCGATCTCGGTGTGGCGCTGCCTCGATCGTCACGTCCAGCATCGCCGAGAAGCTCGGGAATTCGCGGTCACCCTTGACCAGCGCAACGGCGCCGAGCTGTGCCTTGGTCATCTCGCTCGTGGCGCTCCGGCGCCGACGGGGTGACGTCGACGAGCAGCAGTTCGGGAACGAGGTCGGGCTCGGTGGCCGCGATGCGCAGCGCGGTCAACCCGCCCAGCGACATGCCGACGACGAGGCGCGGATGCGGAGCCCACTCGCGCAGCACCGGTCGCAGCGTCTCGGCGCTGCGCCTGGGGCCGTAGTCACCGTCCTCGCGCCACGCCGACCGGCCGTGGCCGGGCAGGTCGATCGCCAGCGCGGGCAGGCCGAGGCCAAGAATCACGGTGTCCCAGGTGTGCGCGTTCTGCCCGCCGCCGTGCAGAAAAACCACCTGCTGGTGCGTCGTCGCCCCACTTCAAGGCACTGATGCCGGCGGAATCGACACGGACGACCGCGGGGAGTGGGCCGGTGTGTCCGATCTGCTCGGCGTTCTCAGGCAGAAGTGCGAACTCGTCGAGATCGCGCAGTTCGTCATCGGAGATTTCCGCCACGGCTCGACATTACGCACCGCCGAAATTCAGGTGCTATCCGCGCGGCATTGTGTCAGCGTCGATGCATGGCTCCGAGATTGACCATCCGCACCGCCGAGGACGCGGACTGGCCGGCCATATCAGTGGTCGCCGCGACATGCTTCGGGCACTGGCGGCCGGACGGAAGCGAACGACGCGTGGCGGACGATGATGCCCGAAGGCAGCGTCGTCGTCGCGTGCGACGGCGAGGACGTCGTCGGCGCGGCGTTCTACCTCGACCTGAAACTCACCGTTCCCGGCGGCGCCGTGCTGCCGATGGCCGGCCTGTCCGGCGTGGCGGTCTCTCCCACGCATCGGCGACGCGGCGCGCTGACGGCAATGTTCACCGAACTGCACGGCCGGATGCGGCGACTATCCGATCGCCGGACTGGAGGCCAGCGAGGCAGGCATCTACGGCCGCTTCGGTTACGGGCCGTCGACGCTGTGGCGCGAGCTGACCATCGACCGGCGCGAGGCCAGGTTCCACGACGACGTCCCCGACCCCGGCGGCGTCAGGACGGTGCGGCCCACAGAGCACCGCGACCAACTCGAGGAGATCTACGAGCGGTGGCGCCTGCAGACGCCTGCCGGTCTGCACAGCCCGCGCCGGCTGTGGGACGAGGTGCTCACCGATCGCGATGAGTTCAGGGACGGCGGGACGGCGCTGTTCTGTCTGCTGCATGCCGACGGCTTCGCGATGTACCGCGTCCATGGCGACGAGAAGAAGACGGTCAAGATCGCCAAGCTGACCGCGGTGACGCCGCGAGGCGCACATCGCACTGTGGCGGGTGCTGCTCGGTATGGACCTCATCGAGAAGGTGATGACGTGGACGCATCCAGACGATGTGCTGCCGTATCTGCTGACCGATCCGCGCCTGGTTCGGACCACCCTGGTGGAGGACGCGTTGTGGCTGCGGATCCTCGACGTACCCGCGGCGATGGAAGCGCGTACCTACTCGTCGGATCTGTCTGTGGTGCTTGATATTACGGACGGGGTGCTCGGCGGCGGCGGCCGTTACGCGCTCGACGTGTGCAACGGAAAGGCGCGGTGCGTCCGCACCGACGCCGCGCGCTGATGTGCACACCGAACTGTCAGTGCTCGGCAGCCTGTACATGGGTGTCCACCGTGCGTCGGCCTTCGCGACCGCGAATCGACTGCGCTGCAGCGACGACCGAAACGGTGGCTGCGCTGGACGCGGCGTTCGCCACCGACATTCCAGCTGAGCTCGGCTTCGGCTTCTAGCCTTCGATGAAGGTTTCGAGCTGCGTGCGGGCCACGTCGTCGGGCAGCTGCTTGGGCGGGCTCTTCATCAGGTAGGCGGACGCGGCCTCGACCGGGCCGCCGATGCCGCGGTCCTTGGCGATCTTCGCCGCACGCACCGCGTCGATGATGACGCCCGCCGAGTTCGGCGAGTCCCACACCTCGAGCTTGTACTCCAGGTTCAGCGGCACGTCGCCGAATGCGCGGCCTTCCAGCCGCACGTAGGCCCACTTGCGGTCGTCGAGCCAGCCGACGTGATCGGACGGGCCGATGTGCACATCCTTGGTGTTGAACTCGCGCTGCAGGTTCGACGTGACGGCCTGGGTCTTGGAGATCTTCTTCGATTCCAGACGCGAACGCTCGAGCATGTTGAGGAAGTCCATGTTGCCGCCGACGTTGAGCTGCATCGTGCGGTCGAGCTGCACGCCGCGGTCCTCGAACAGCTTCGCCATCACGCGGTGGGTGATGGTGGCGCCGACCTGGCTCTTGATGTCATCGCCGACGATCGGCACTCCGGCGTCTTCGAACTTCTTGGCCCACACCGGATCTGACGCGATGAACACGGGCAGCGCGTTGACGAAGGCCACGCCCGCGTCGATGGCGCACTGCGCGTAGAACTTGTCGGCCTCTTCGGAACCGACGGGGAGGTAGGAGACCATCACGTCGACGTTGTTGTCCTTGAGCGCCTTGACCACGTCGACCGGATCGGAGTCGGAGACCTCGATGGTCTCGGCGTAGTACTTGCCGATGCCGTCGAGGGTCGGACCGCGCTGCACGGTGACGTTGGTGGGCGGGACGTCGGCGATCTTGATGGTGTTGTTCTCCGACGCGAAGATGGCCTCGGAGAGATCGAAGCCGACCTTCTTGGCGTCCACGTCGAAGGCGGCGACGAATTTGACGTCGCGGACGTGGTACTGGCCCAACTTCACGTGCATCAGGCCGGGCACCGTGGCGTTCTCATCGGCGTCCTGGTAGTACTGCACACCCTGAACAAGCGATGATGCGCAGTTGCCGACACCGACAATCGCGACCCGCACCTCGGTGCTGGGTGTCGCCGGCGATCCGGCTCCGACGTTCTCAGTCATGGCGACGTTCTCCCTCTCGATCCAAATGCCAATTGCAAAACTTGTTTGTTCTACGACTGCTCGGCACGACCCTGAGCTACCCGCTCGGCCGCGATCAAATCGTTGAGCCACTTCACTTCGCGCTCGCTGGACTCCAGCCCTAACTGGTGCAGCTGGCGGGTGTAGCGGTCAAGCGAACTGCTGGCCCGCGCGACGGCTTCACGCAGACCCTCCCGGCGTTCCTCCACCTGGCGGCGGCGGCCCTCCAGGATCCGCATCCTGGCCTCTGCCGGGGTGCGGTTGAAGAAGGCGAGATGAACGCCGAAGCCGTCGTCGGTGTAATTCTGCGGACCGGTGTCAGCCACCAACTCCGCGAAGCGCTGCTTGCCTGCGTCGGTCAGCTGGTACACCCGGCGCGCGCGGCGCATCTTGGGCGTGCCGTCCGGTGCAGCGTCCTCGACGATCAACCCGTCGGCCTGCATCCGGCGCAGTGCGGGATACAGCGAGCCGTAGGAGAACGCCCGGAAGGCGCCGAGCAGACCGGTCAGCCGCTTGCGCAGCTCGTAGCCATGCATGGGTGACTCGAGCAGAAGACCCAGCACTGCGAGCTCCAGCATCGAACCACCTCCTTTGCCTGCCGTTAGGACGACTCAACACCTCGCAAAAGTGTATCGCGCCGATATATGCGGCGCTACATCGGGACGACAAACGCCTGATCAGCCGCCTAGCTCGGGGTTGCTGACCTGCTTGATCGCGCCGTCGGGTGCCAGGTCGATGAAGCCGCTACCGAACTCGCTGCTGACATAGAGACGGACGTTGACGGCGTCGGGTGTGGCCGGATCCTTCGACGGTTCGATGTCGATCCAGGTGTCGGAAATGTCCTTGCGCTTGATACCGAGTGACTCGGGTGCGCCGCGCAGGATCGCGATGGTCTGCTCGACGTTGAACTTCGACAGGTCGACGACGCGATCGTCAGCTGTCGACGGTGCTGGTGGAGTAGGGGTCTCCCCAGCCGCCGCGGTAGTCGTACATCAGCTTGCGCCGCGGGTCGTCGCTATCGGGACGGTAGAGCGTCGCCCGGTCCGGGCGGATATTCATCGCAAAGCCGGTGGTGTCGCCGAACTTCTGCCGCATCTGTTCGAAAAGGCCGTTGAGCCCGCCGAGTGACTGCAGCTGCCGGGGCGGTGTCAGCACCTTCGCGGGAATGCCGTCGGACTTCGCCCCCGGGTCGGTCTCGAAGCTCAGCGGTGAGGCGGTGTTTCCGTACAGACCCCAGCCGATGCCGACGCCGAAGAGCACCAGCACCCCGGCGGTCGCGATCCGAAGGCCCCACCCGGCACCCACGGGTAGTCGTAGGCGCGACTTCAGCGTCGGCAGTCGCACGGGCGCGTTCGCGTTCTGGAGGTCGGAGACCAACGACTGGAGTTCGCCCAACGTGGCGGCGGTGGTGGCCGACGCCACCCGTTGCCGGTGCTCCTCCATGGACAGCTGTCCCTCGGCGAGTGCGCTGTCGAGCACCTGGCAGGTGTCGTTGCGGTCGCTGTCCTTTGCCCGGGTCCCCGGTGTCTGCCGTGTCGCCACGTCGATGATCGTAGGGGTCAGCCCGGGTACTCGACGCGCTTGATGTTGCTGGCGCCGTCGAGGTAGATGAAGCCGTCCGTCCCCGACTTCGTCGTGACCTTCACCAACAGTTCCAGCGCTCCGGGACCGGGTGGCTCGGCGACATGGTCGATGTCAATGAAGGTTTCCGATACGTCGGACGGTGCGATGTGCAGGGTTTCGGGTGCGGCCGCGAGTGCGGCGGCCGCCGCGGGAACATCGAATGCGCCGAGGTCGATCACGTGGTCGGTGTCCGAGCGGGGCCGCGCTGACGGGTCTCCCCAGCCACGCGCGTAGTTGTAGATCAGTTTCGAACCGTCGTCCGTCGGATCGGGTCGCGCCAAAATCGCTTCGTCGGTCATGATGGCCAGCTCGTAGCCCGTCGTGTCGCCGAACCTTTGGCGCATCTCGTCGATGACCCGGGCCATTCCGTCTGCGGTGTGCAGATCCGGCGGCGGGGCCAGCACGACCGGCGCGCGGGTCCTCGGGCGACCGGGCCGGCTCCTCGACGGTTGTGGACGGCTCGTCAGCCAGTGCATGGGTGGTCGGCACTGCGGAACTCGGTGTCGGTGTGGCGCTGTCGGGCGCGTCCGAATCGGCAATCACGGTCCACGCGATCACGCCGCTGAGCACCACCGCCACTCCGATGACCGCCGCGACGACGATCGTGCCGCGAGGCAGCTTCGACGATGGGGTGCGCAACGCCTGCGGGTTCGTCGCCTGCAGGTCGCCGACTAACGACCACAGTTCCCCCAGCGTGGTGGCGTGGGTGGCCGCCGAGACCCGCTGCCGATGCTCCTCCATCGACAGCTGTCCGTCGGCGAGCGCGGTGTCGAGCACCTGGCAGGTTGCAGTGCGGTCGCTGTCCTTTGCGCGCGTGCCCGGTGTTCGCGGTGTCGCCACGTCGAAGATCGTAGGAGTTCGGTTGCCGTCACGCAGTCAGATGCACACGCGACGCGGGCACATGACCCGTCACGCCCCTACCCGGGCGGGGCCGACGTACTCTGGTCAGCGTGCGATTGCAGCGACAGGTGGTGGATTACGCGCTCCGGCGGCGGTCCCTGCTGGCGGAGGTCTATTCGGGGCGCACCGGCGTCTCGGAGGTCTGCGATGCCAATCCGTACCTGCTGCGAGCTGCGAAGTTTCACGGAAAACCCAGCTCGGTGATGTGCCCGATCTGCCGGAAGGAACAACTCACCCTGGTGTCATGGGTCTTCGGCGATCATCTGGGCGCGGTGTCCGGGTCGGCCAGGACAGCTGAGGAGCTCGTCATGCTGGCGACCCGCTTCGACGAATTCTCGGTCCATGTGGTGGAGGTATGCCGCACCTGCAGTTGGAATCATCTGGTGAAGTCGTACGTGCTGGGCGCGGTTCGGCCGCCGAAGGGCTCACGTCCGACGCGGACCGCGCGCAACGGCGCGCGGACGGCCAGTGAATAGCGAAGGGCGCCATAACCGGTCGGCCAGCGATGTTCCGCAGGGACAGGCTGCTGACGGTGTGGACGACCGCAAGACAGTGGAAGTGCAACGGCCGCCTCTTCCTCGCAGACCCGCCAGCCATTTCGACGATCGGCACACCGCGATCATCCCGGCCGTAAGGGATGATCCCCGGCCGTTGCGCGACCCGATCGAAGCCGTCAAGGCCGCGCTGGACGGCACCCCGCCGCCGAAGCCGCCACCGCCGATACCGCCGCGGCGTCCGCCGCCGGGTGGTGGTGGACCTGGAGGCCGGCCTCCTCGCCGGCCGTCCGCGATGGACCACATCAACTGGAAGTGGGTCCGGCGCGCGCTCTACATATCGGTCGCCGCGCTCATCCTGCTGCCGATCGTGACATTCGGCATGGCCTACATGATCGTCGAAGTCCCCAAACCGGGCGACATCCGCACGAACCAGGTTTCGACGATCCTCGCCAGCGACGGCAGTGAGATCGCCAAAATCGTTCCGCCCGAGGGCAATCGCGTCGACGTCAACATCGACCAAATTCCGGTTCACGTGCGCGATGCGGTGATGGCCGCAGAGGACCGCGACTTCTACTCCAATCCCGGATTCTCGTTCAGCGGCTTCGCGCGCGCCGCAAAGAACAACATCTTCGGCGGCGATGTCCAGGGTGGGTCGACGATCACCCAGCAGTACGTCAAGAACGCGTTGGTCGGTTCCCAACGTTCGGGCCTCGGTGGCATCGTCCGCAAGGCCAAGGAGCTGGTCATCTCGACGAAGATGTCCAGCGAATGGTCCAAAGACCAAGTGCTGCAGTCGTATCTCAACATCATTTACTTCGGCCGCGGTGCATACGGCATCGGTGCCGCGTCCAAGGCCTATTTCGACAAACCGGTCGAGCAACTGACTGTCGCCGACGGCGCGCTGCTGGCGGCGCTCATCCAGCAACCCTCAGGACTCGATCCGGCGACCAACCCGGACGGGGCGCTCGAGCGCTGGAACTGGGTGCTCGACGGCATGGTCGAGATCGGCGCCCTTTCGCAGACCGACCGTGCGGCGCAGGTGTTTCCGCCGACCGCGCCGCCTGACCTGGCACGTGTCCAGAACCAGACAACCGGCCCCAACGGGCTGATCGAGCGTCAGGTGCAGAAGGAGCTGCTCGACCTGTTCGACATCAGCGAGCAGACACTGAACACCGAGGGTCTTCAGGTGACCACCACGATCGACCCGAAGGCTCAGTCGGCCGCGGAATCGGCGGTGACCGAGACGATGGACGGGCAGAACCCGGATATGCGGTCGGCCGTGGTGTCGATCGATCCGAAGACCGGAGGCGTCAAGGCGTACTACGGAGGATCGGACGCTCAGGGCTTCGACTTCGCCCAGGCCGGATTACCGACGGGCTCTTCGTTCAAGGTTTTCGCGCTGGTGGCCGCGCTCGAGCAGGGCATCGGCCTGGGCTATCAGGTGGACAGCTCGCCGGTCGAGGTCAACGGAATCAAGATCACCAACGTCGAGGGCGAAGGTTGCGGCACCTGCAACATCGCCGAAGCGCTGAAGCGCTCGCTGAACACGGCGTATTACCGGCTGATGCTCAAGCTGAAGAACGGGCCGTCCGACGTCGCCAAGGCCGCCCACGACGCCGGCGTCGCCGACAGCTTCCCCGGCGTCGAGCACACCTTGTCCGAGGACGGCAAAGGCGGTCCGCCGAACAACGGAATCGTGTTGGGCCAGTACCAGAGCCGCGTCATCGACATGGCTTCGGCCTATGCCACGCTCGCGGCGTCGGGCGTCTACCACCGCCCGCACTTCGTGCAGAAGGTGGTGAACGCCGAGGGTCAGGTACTGTTCGACGCGGCCAACGAGGACAACTCGGGAGAGCAGCGCATCGACAAGGCCGTCGCCGACAACGTGGCCGCCGCCATGCAGCCGATCGCCGCGTACTCCAGAGGTCACGCCCTGGCGGGCGGTCGCCCGTCGGCGGCGAAGACGGGCACCAACCAGCTCGGCGACACCGACGCCAACCGGGACGCCTGGATGGTCGGCTTCACGCCGTCGCTGTCGACGGCGGTATGGGTCGGCACGACAGACGGCACCCAACCCCTGGAGAACAAGTGGGGATCGCCGGTGTACGGGTCCGGCCTGCCGTCCGACATCTGGAAGCACACGATGGACGGTGCGCTGGAGGACACCGACAACGAGTCGTTCCCGAAGCCGACCGAGATCGGTGGCTACGCCGGTGTGCCCGCGGCCCCGCCTCCGCCACCGAGCACACCTCCACCCTCGGACACCGTGATTCAGCCGTCGATTGAAGTGGCGCCGGGCATCACGATTCCGTTCGGTCCGCCGACAACGGTGCCGGCCGGTCCTCCGGGTCAGCCCGCACCCGACCCGAATGCGGTCGGTGTACCGGGAGCGCCGGTTGCGCCGGGTGTGCCAGGGCCGGGTCCGCAACCGCTGCCTCCGCCCCCGTGACCGAGAGCGGGGATACCGAAATCGAACACGGAGCGGCGCGCACGCCGCTCCGTTCTTCGGTGTCATCGCAGCAGCCCGCCGGCGTTTCGTCGCAGCGGCCCTCCGCCGTGTCCCCGCTGCCACTTGCCCTCGACCGGCGCAGCGCAGACGACCGCGACATGCCAAGCCGCAACGATGTTTTGGTCGGTTCGCTCTCGCAGGTGATCGGGGGCCCTGTTGGTCGGCACGCGTTGATCGGCCGGACGCGCTTCTTCACCCCGCTCCGGGTGATGTTGGTGATCGCCGTGGTGTTCCTCGCGCTGGGCTACTCGTCGAAGGCCGCGTGCCTGGTGTCCACCGGCACGGGCACGGCCGATCAGAAGGTGGCCAACTGGCAGAACCAGCGGGCGTACTACGAGATGTGCTATTCCGACACGGTCCCGCTTTACACGGCGGAACTACTGAACCTTGGCAAGTTTCCGTACAAGTCGAGCTGGATCGAGAAGGACAGCGAGGGCAGACCGCAGAAGCAGTTCGATGGCAACGTCGCCGTGCGGTACATGGAGTATCCGGTCATCGTGGGCACTTACCAGTACCTGTCGATGTCGTTGGCCAAGAGCTACTCCGCGCTGAGCAAGCTGGTGCCGATCCCGTCGATCGCGGAAGTCGTGATGTTCTTCAACATCTCCGCGCTCGGTCTGGCCCTGGCCTGGTTCGCGACCGTGTGGGCCACGTCGAGGCTGGCGGGCAGACGCATCTGGGACGCAGCGCTGGTCGCGGGTTCGCCGATCGTCATCTTCCAGATATTCACCAACTTCGACGCTCTGGCAACAGCTTTCGCCACCGGTGCCGTACTGGCATGGGCACGGCGAAGACCCGTGCTCGCGGGTGCGCTGATCGGCCTCGGCGTCGCGGCCAAGCTGTATCCGATCTTGCTGCTGATCCCGTTGGCGCTCCTGGGCCTGCGCACCGGCCGGCTGCGGGAAGTCGGCAAGACGGTGGTCGCGGCGATCGTGGCCTGGCTGGTGGTCAACCTGCCGGTGATGGTGATGTTCCCGCGGGGGTGGTCGGAGTTCTTCCGGCTCAACACCCGGCGCGGGGACGACATGGACTCGCTGTACAACGTGGTGAAATCCTTCACCGACTGGCAGGGCTTCGACACCGGCCTTGGTCTGTGGGAACCGCCGACGATACTCAACACCGTCGTGTTCGTGTTGTTCCTTTTGTGTTGTGCCGGTGTCGGTTACATCGTGCTGACTTCGCCGCAACGACCACGACTGGCGCAGGTGGCGTTTCTGATCGTTGCCCTGTTCCTGTTGACCAACAAGGTGTGGAGCCCACAATTCTCGCTGTGGCTGGTGCCGCTGGCAGTGTTGGCGTTGCCGCACCGGCGCATCCTGCTCGCGTGGATGACCATCGATGCGCTGGTGTGGGTGCCGAGAATGCTCTTCCTGTACGGCGAGCAGAACCGCGGACTGCCGGAGCAGTGGTTCACGATCACCGTCCTGCTGCGCGACATCGCGGTGATTGCGCTGTGCGCCTTGGTGATTAGGCAGATCTACCGTCCCGATCTCGACTTGGTGCGTCATCACGGGCAGTTCGATGACCCGTCCGGCGGGGTGTTCGACGACGCAGAGGACCGGCCTCCGAACTGGCTGCCGAAGCGGTTGCGACCTGCGCCGAGAGAAATTGCGATCACCGTTCCCGAAGAGACGCCTGCGGCTATTCTCAACGCGTGAGCCGGGCTAGCAATGCGTGTTCGTGATGGCATGCGCCGTGACCGCTGCGGCGGGTGGGCTGTAGCACCACGGAAGCCCGCAGGCCGACGGGCCGCGCAGCCAAGACGGCAGCGGCGGCCGAACCGGGCAGTCCGGCAACGGGTTCCGGCGGAGAAGTCCGATATCTGGCGCTCGGTGACTCGTTGACCCAGGGCGTCGGCGCAGTCGACGAGCAGACCGGCGCGTTCCCGGCGCTCGTCGCCGAGCACTGGCGGGCGGACGGCTGCGAAGTTGAACTTCAGAACGCCGGAATCAGCGGGTATACGGCCGGTCAGATCCTCGCCGAGCAGGTGCCGCAGATCGAGTCGTTTCGCGCCGAACATCATCACCTTTCAGGCCGGCGGAAACGACATCGTCAACGGGATCTCGATCGACGAGTACCGAAACAACGTCCGTCGGTACTGGATGCGGCAGCGGGCAGCGGTGCACGCGTGATCGTGCTGGCGCAGAACGAATGGTTCCGATCACCCACGGGCGTGAGCTATGTCGGCGAAGACGGCGCTGCCCAGCGATCCACGTTCGACGATGTGCTGATCAAGGAGGCGTCGGCGCACGGCGCCGAGTTCGTCGATATGCGACCGCTGTACGCCGAGCAGGCCGAACAGGGGCAGTGGGTCGAAGACGGCATCCACCCGACCCCCGAGGCGTACGAGGCCTGGGCCGAGAAGCTCAGCGAGGCGGTTCCCGCACCCTGCAAGTCCTAGCCTGCGGCGACGGCGAACAGGTGCCAGTCGCCGGGTACGCCCTTGAGTTGGTGGGTGCCGCGGTCGTCGAACAGCAGGCCCGATCCGATCACGAGGTCGCGCAGTGTGCTGGAGACCAGGACGTCGTTGGGTCCCGCGAGTGCGCTGACGCGTGCGCCGATGTGCACGGCGATGCCGCCGATGTCGTCGCCGCGAATCTCGCATTCGCCGGTGTGGAGTCCGGCGCGTACTTCGATGCCGAGCGGTTGCACGGCGTCGCGGATCGCCATGGCGCAGCGGATGGCTCGCTGCGGCCCGTCGAACGTCGCGAGGAAGCCGTCGCCCGAGGTGTTCACCTCGCGGCCGCGGAATCGGGCGAGTTGTGACCGGACGACAGCGTCGTGCGCGTCGAGCAGCGCATGCCAATTGCGGTCGCCGAGTCTCGGCGGCCATCCGCGTCGAGTCGACGATGTCGGTGAACAACACCGTGGCCAGCACGCGGTCGTCGGCCACCTCGGGTTGATGGCCAGTGAGGAACTCGGCGATCTCGCTGGAAGGAAGGCCGCCATGGTTCCACGAAGTGATACATATTGCGGCCAGGCAGCTCGACGTATTTGGCGCCGGGAATGTGGTCGGCAACGTACTTGCCCATCTCGGGCGTGATCAGCGCATCGTCGGGGTGTTGGACGACGAGGCGTCGGCACGCGGACTGTGGGAAGCACGCGCCCGCACGTCCATTTCCGACACAAGCGCCAGCATGAGTGCGACAGTCGCCGGGCTGGCCGCCAGGCGTTCCATTCGGGCCCACGCGGCCCGGATCTCTTCGTTCCACGGCATGTCTGGATTGAGACATGTTGAATCTCGCCCGTTCCCCACATGGCCGACCATCGCCTCGCGGCGCTTCTCGGGATCAGGCGTGGCCGCGTCGAAGCGGATCCGCATAGCACTCGCAGCCGACCAACGCCGTCGTACGGGAGGGGTGCGTCGCGGCGAATAGCGCCGCCGACGGCGAAAGCGCCGTCGATAGCGAGGAGGACAGCTTCGCGACTGCCGAGATCGTCCAGCACCGCGGTGATGCTGTCGGCCCATTGCTCCAACGTCGGCAGCGCGCCCGGGGCGATGGGATCGGACGCTCCGGTGCCTGGCTGGTCGAAGAAGATCACCCGACCGATCGACGTCATCGCCTCGATCCAGCCTTGGATGGACGGCAACTCGGGGATGACCTCGCAGCAGGTGAACCAGTTCGGCACGAACACAATGTCGCGCGTCGCCTGGCGGAGACGCCCGATAGGCGACGCGCAAGATCTCCGTTGCGCGCATACCGCGTCTCGGAGAACACGGCCGAAGTGTAAGCATCCCGAGCAGTGCGATTTCGCAGATCAGCGGGCCTTCCTGTAACCTGGCCCGGTTGCCGACGCAGGCGACCCTCCTGCCACGGATTGGCCGTGGCCGACTAGCCCATAGGAGGTGATGAGGTCCTCATGCGTCCATACGAAATCATGGTCATCCTCGACCCCACCCTTGACGAGCGCACCGTCAGCCCGTCGCTGGAGACGTTCCTGAACGTCATCCGCAAGGACGGCGGCTCCGTCGACAAGGTCGACATCTGGGGCAAGCGCCGGCTGGCGTACGAGATCGCCAAGCATGCCGAAGGCATCTACGCGGTGATCGACGTGAAGGCCACCCCGGCCACCGTGTCCGAGCTCGACCGTCAGCTCAGCCTGAACGAGGCCGTGCTGCGCACCAAGGTTCTGCGGACCGACAAGCACTAGTCGTCGAACGGCTGTCGGGTGTCATGAGCCTTGCGTAGGCTCGCGCCCAACATGCCGCCCATCTGAGGAGGATCCCGTGGCTGGTGACACGATCATCACCGTCGTCGGAAACCTGACCGCCGACCCGGAACTGCGTTTCACTCCGTCCGGGGCGGCTGTCGCCAACTTCACCGTCGCATCCACTCCGCGGATCTTCGACCGCCAGAGCAATGAGTGGAAGGACGGCGACGCGCTGTTCATGCGGTGCAGCATCTGGCGGGAGGCCGCCGAGAACGTGGCCGAGAGCCTGACCCGCGGTTCGCGGGTGATCGTCCAGGGACGGCTCAAGCAGCGGTCCTACGAGACCCGTGAGGGCGAGAAGCGCACCGTCGTCGAACTCGAAGTCGATGAGATCGGCCCGTCGCTCAAGTACGCCACCGCCAAGGTGAACAAGGCCAGCCGCAGTGGCGGCGGAGGCGGCGGCTTCGGCGGTGGTGGGGGCGGCGGCGACCGCGGCGGCTCCCGTCCAGAGCAGCAGCCCAAGGACGACCCATGGGGTAGCGCCCCGGCGTCCGGATCGTTTTCCGGCGGCGACGACGAACCGCCCTTCTGACCCGAACTTCAATAGCAAGTAAGAAAGAGATAGCGAAATGGCGAAGTCCTCAACCAAGAGGCGTCCGGCACCCGAGAAGCCGGTCAAGACACGTAAGTGCGTGTTCTGCTCCAAGAAGGGGCAGACCATCGATTACAAGGACACGGCGCTGCTGCGCACCTACATCAGCGAGCGCGGCAAGATCCGCGCCCGTCGGGTCACCGGTAACTGCGTTCAGCACCAGCGGGACATCGCGATCGCCGTCAAGAATGCCCGCGAGGTTGCGCTGCTGCCGTTCAGCTCGTCAACCCGCTGAGCCGGCAGTACCCCCAACGAAAGACACCAGAGATGAAACTGATTCTTACTGCTGAGGTCGACCACCTCGGCGTGGCCGGCGATACCGTCGAGGTCAAGGACGGCTACGGACGCAACTATCTGCTTCCGCGTGGCCTGGCGATCGCCGCCAGCCAGGGAGCCGAGCGCCAGGCCGACGCGATCCGCCGGGCACGCGAGATCAAGACCGTTCGCGGCATCGAGCACGCCAACGAGCTGAAGACCGCTCTGGAGGGTCTCGGCACCGTTGAGCTGCCGGCGAGGACCGCGTCCGACAGCGGAAAGCTGTTCGGCTCGATCACCGCCGCAGACGTCGTCGGCGCGATCAAGAAGGCCGGCGGACCCAATCTCGACAAGCGGACCGTGCAACTGCCCAAGGGCCACATCAAGACCCTGGGCACCCACCCCGTCGCGGTACGACTGCATCCCGACGTGGACGCCGCGGTGACAGTCGACGTCGTCGCCCAGTCGTAAACGCATACGTTAATTAGCGGCGTGGAGGCCTGATTGGCCTTCACGCCGCTGTTGCTGTAATTCTGGCGAACTGTAAATCGGGTTATCCCCCCAGCGAAGCTAACCTGCTGTTAACCTGCGCGGCGCTAAGGGGAAACACAACACGCCCGAGGACGCAACCCGGCCCGACACGCCGATGAATTTGTCATCCACAACTAACTCCCACCCCTGTGGTCCGCTTATCTGCGGGGATGTGACCGACGTCGTCGTCCGTCCACAGGTTCTCCCCAAGGGTTCAACACCGCCGAGCGGAGATATCCACACCCCATCCACAAGTTCATGAACAGGCCCCCCTTGCGGTCGCTCCAGCAACGTCTAGCGTTGGCCGTCGCAAGGTCGTCCCGGCGCCGGGGAGGTTGTGTCTGTCGGGGGCCCAGCTTAGAGTTGTGACGGCGCTATCGAACGTACGTTCGATCTAGAGGGGAGGTGGGGACGCCGTGGCTGTCGTGGACGATCGCGGTCGCGCGGGTATCAACGACGTCCCGCCACCCACCGAAGATTTCGGCCGCCAGCCGCCGCAGGACGAGGCCGCCGAACAGGCCGTGCTCGGCGGGATGCTGTTGAGCAAGGACGCCATCGCCGACGTCCTCGAGCGGCTGCGGCCCGGCGACTTCTACCGCCCGAACCATCAGAGCGTCTATGACGCCGTCCTGGACCTCTACGGTCGTGGCGAGCCTGCCGATGCCGTGACGGTGGCCGCGGAGCTCGACCGGCGGGGGCTGCTGCGCCGGATCGGCGGCGCCCCCTATCTGCACACGTTGATCTCGACCGTGCCCACCGCTGCCAACGCCGGGTACTACGCGGGCATCGTCGCGGAGAAGGCGCTGCTGCGCCGCCTCGTGGAGGCTGGCACCCGGGTCGTTCAGTACGGCTACGCCGGCGCGGAGGGCGCCGATGTGGCTGAGGTCGTCGACCGTGCGCAGGCCGAGATCTACGACGTCACAGACGGCAGAACATCGGAGGACTTCGTCGCGCTGGAGGACCTCCTGCAGCCGACGATGGACGAGATCGACGCCATCGCGTCCCAGGGCGGCATCTCACGCGGTGTACCGACGGGCTTCCTGGAACTCGACGAGGTGACCAACGGGCTGCACCCCGGCCAGATGATCGTCATTGCGGCCAGGCCTGGCGTTGGCAAGGCGCTGTCGCTCGATACGCCTCTGCCGACACCAACGGGTTGGACCACGATGGGCGAGGTCGCGGTCGGAGACGAGTTGATCGGCGCCGACGGTAGGCCGACGCGCGTCGTAGCCGTCACGGATGTGATGCACGGGCGACCGTGCTATCGGGTCACGTTCTCGGACGGCACAGAGATCGTCGCCGACGAAGCGCATCAATGGCTGACCGAGACGAGGGCATCGCGGAAATCGGCACAGGCCGCTGCGGTTCAGTACAACAGGTACAAGAATCAGCGCACGTTCGCGGCGGTGCGTACCACGCGAGAGATTGCGGAAACGTTGCGGTGCGCGACCGTGGATCGACGATTGAACCATTCGGTAGTCAATGCCAAGCCGCTACAGGCCGGTGTCGCAGAACTTCCGGTGCCGCCCTACACGCTGGGCGCTTGGCTGGGCGACGGCACGTCGGCGGCCGCTCAGATCACCTCCGCTGACCCCGAGATCGTGATGCGTATCGAGGCTGAAGGCCTGATCGCTAGCGGAACTCTTGCAGGCACGGCTGACGGACTCTGGGAGTACTGGGAAACAAGCACATTCCGATTAGCTATCTGCGCGCGTCCGAGGGACAACGGCGCGCGTTGCTTGCTGGCCTTCTCGACACAGACGGCACCGTCACCGCTGGCGGCGCCGTTCAATTCTCAGTGACGAGCCACCGGCTCGCCTCAGACGTCAACGAACTGATCGTCAGCCTGGGCTACCGGAGCCAGACAACGACCAAGCGCGTGAAGGGCCGCTCTGAGGCGTCTTCTGTCGCGTTCACGATAACTTTCTCGACCGATGACGAGGTCTTCGGTCTTACGCGAAAGGCGATGGCGCACAAGGACCGTCGCGCGAGTGCTAGCGCGACACGCTCGAGTTCTAGGTTTATCGTCGATGTCCGTCCGATAGACAGTGTCCCCGTGCGCTGTGTTGAGGTCGACAACGACGACCACATGTATCTGGCTAGTCGGTCGATGGTTCCGACGCACAACTCGACCCTTGGACTGGACTTTTTGCGGTCGTGCTCGATCAAGAACCGGATGTCCAGCGTCATCTTCTCGCTCGAGATGAGCAAGTCCGAGATCGTCATGCGATTGTTGTCGGCCGAGGCGAAGATCAAGCTGGCCGACATGCGGTCGGGCCGGATGAGCGATGACGACTGGACGCGGCTGGCCCGGCGGATGAGCGAGATCAGCGAAGCGCCGTTGTTCATCGACGATTCGCCCAACATGATGATGATGGAGATCCGCGCGAAGGCACGTCGGTTGAAGCAGAAGCACGATCTCAGCTTGATCGTGATCGACTATCTGCAGCTGATGACGTCGGGCAAGAAGGTCGAGTCACGTCAGCAGGAAGTGTCCGAGTTCTCCCGGCAGCTCAAACTTTTGGCGAAAGAACTCGAGGTGCCGGTCGTCGCGATGAGCCAGCTGAACCGCGGCCCGGAGCAGCGCACCGACAAGAAGCCCATGCTGTCGGACCTTCGCGAATCAGGCGCAATCGAGCAGGACGCGGACATGGTGATTCTGATGCACCGTCCCGACGCGTTCGAACGCGACGATCCTCGTGGCGGCGAGGCCGATCTGATTCTGGCCAAGCACCGTAACGGCCCGACCAAGACCGTCACCGTTGCACATCAACTGCACCTGTCGCGTTTCACCAACATGGCGAAATAGCCGTCTGAGTTACCACGCACGCTGCTAGCAGCAGCGGCCCGTCGGCCTTGCATTGCGCCAGATCACGTCAGCGGCCAGTTCGATCCGCGTTCGCGTGGATCGCCTCGCGACAGTAGGCCGCGAGGCCAGGAAGCCCGAATGATTCATCGTATGTAGCGACGTACCTTGGGTCGCTCACATACATGTCGCCCAGGTTGCGGTGGAATGCCGGCGGGCAGTCGTAGAACCAGCGATTCACGTGGAGCCGGTGTTGCTCTGCCGCGTCCATCGCCTCTTCGGAGTCGGCTGGGAGCCCAGCGCGGAAGGCGTCGGCCAACGCCTTCTCGACAGCTGCTCCCTCGGTCTTGATCTGAACCCAATCGTCGCGACCGTAAGACTTCGTTCGGCGCTGCGATTCCTTCCACTCTGCGGTCTCGCCCCACTTCTGCGCGGCCTCTGCCTGGTAGTCGTCGAAGCCGTCACCGAAGAGTTCGCGCATATCGTCATCGGTCATGGGTGTGTTCGCCATTGCCTTCTCCAATGCCTGATCGATTGCCTCGACGAGGCCCTTCATCTCGTCGAGCCGGGACATGACGCGCTCGCGCTGGCGAACCAGGTGGCTGACCTCGTTGCCCTCGTCCAGCAGGCTCGCGATCTCGTCAAGCGAAAGCTCGAGCCGGCGGTAAACGATGACCTGGGACAAGCGCGTCAGGTCCGCCGACGTGTAAACCCGATAACCCGAGGCTGCACGGCGACTCGGGGTCAACAACCCAATGTCGTCATAGTGGTGAAGCGTCCGGACCGTGATGCCAAATCGCTCCGCGACCTCGCCCACGGTGAGTTCGTCCAGTGGTTTCTCCTGCGTCACGTCGATCAGGCTGGTGCCTCACGTCGCGTGAGGGTCAAGTCGTCATGCTCGAACTTATTCGAACGCGCAGGATTTCCGGTCACCAGCCGCTGCGCCATGTTCGGTCGTCGGCCGACAGTAGTCAGACGATGATGCTGCGAGCGCGTCGCCGGGGTTGGGGTTGCGGCTGATCAGCCCGTCCTTCTCCATCCCACCTCGATTGGTTGACGCGTCACCGTTTATGCGTATGGTTGAGGAATCAACCTTTTCGTGCAGCAGTCAAGACGGGATATTTCATGCGCAGCATCAGCGTCATCGGCCTGGGAAACATGGTCAGCGCACTGGAGGTCGTGCGATGAGCAGCACTCTGCAGTACGCGATCGTGGGCACCGGCAGCATTGGCGCGGTTCTGGCGCAACGATTCTCCGACCAGCACGTCCCGGCACTTTGGGCCAACACGCGAGGTCCGGAGACGATCGACGTCACCGAACTGTCCGACGCGATCACACCGGTCACCCTCGACACGGCCCTGGACGCAGACGTGATCATCCTGGCCATTCCGTTCCTGAAGGTCCGTGAGCTGGGTGGGCGCCGCGCAGACTGGTCGGGCAAGATCATCGTCGACGCGACCAATGCGTTCCTGGTGCCCAACTCCGAGCGAATTCTCGCGGGCCGGCTGTCGACCCAGTTCAACGCCGAGGCCTTTCCCGGCGCCGCGGTGGTCAAGTCGTTCAACCAAACCGCCGCCAGGCAGCTCGCCGAGAAGCGCCCACCCGAATTCGGGAAACGCGTGGTCTTCGTGTCCAGCAACACCTCCGCGGCAAGCGCGGTGGTAGCCGGACTGTGCACCGAGCTCGGTTTCGCCCCGATCGAACTCGGACGTATCGACAAGGGCGGCGTGCTCATCCAAGCCCGCAACGCCCTGGTGTTGCGGGAGCTGTACGAACTGCCGTCCGAACTCGAGAACACTCAGGTGACGTCGGCGGTCGGGCGGGATCTCACCCCCGGCACGTGGACGATCGACCCCGTCCATTCTTCCATCACGTTCTCGGTTCGCCACCTGATGGTCGGCAGGGTACGTGGGCGGTTCGACGACTTTTCCGGGGCAATCACCGTGCCCGAGAACGGAACTCCGAGCATTACGGCCACCATCGCGGTCGGGTCGGTTGACACCGGCAACCCAACCCGCGACGAGCACCTGCGGGCACCCGACGTCTTCGGAGCCGACGAGTTCCCCACCGCGACCCTCGTCTCGGTCGACATGCACGGCACCGGGCAGAACGATTGGGTGGTAATAATCGACTTCACCCTGCGCGGAATCACCAAACGCCTACCGCTGGCGTTCTCATTTCTCGGCGTGAGCGCCGGCATGGGTCACGGTGAAGTGGCCGGGTTCGAAGGTGTGATCACACTGAAGCGTGGCGATTTCGGCGTCCTGACCGACACTCCCGTGCTGGCCGGAGGCGGCCCGGCGCTCGGGGACACCGTCGATGTCACCGTGTGCGTGGAGGCGGTCAAGGCACCCGCCGCGCCGGCGGGATGAGAGGGCGACGCCGCGCCGTCGTAGGGCCAACGCGCGGACATCGCAGTTGTCCTCATCGAGATGGACGAGTAGACATCGTCTACTCCAGTTCGTAGCCTTTGCGAAGCACATGTAGCCGGACCACCAGATCGTCCCTGCAACGAAGGATCGTGACAATTCGCATGAGTCGGGCGCGCCGTTTACTTCGGCGAACGGCGGCCGGTTCGGCGGCTGTGGTCCTGGCCGTAACGTTGTCGATCGTGGGCGACGTGAATGCGGATCCCGCATCTGACGCGCTGTCCAAGCTCAACGACCTGTCCCGTCAGGCCCTGCAGAGTCGCGACGCCGTGACCGCTGCCCAGCGCGACGCCGAGGCCAAACTGGCTGCCCAGACGGCCGCCGAAGACCGCCACCACGCCGATCTAGCGGCCCTCGAGGCCGCGAACTCCGAACTCGAGCCGTATCAGGCCGCGGTCGGCCGGGTGGCCGCGGCGGACTACATGAGTGGACGCACCGGTGGGTTGGCGGCGGTGCTGACCGCGGCCTCCCCGCAACAGCTGATCGACCAGCTTTCGCTCCAGCGGGCGATCGCCGCTGAGACGGCAGACCAGATGACGGCCTATCTAGCGGGACGTGATCGCGCCGCCGCCGCATCCAAGGCGTCGGAGGCATCGGCAGCCGACGCCCGCGCCGCGGCCGAGCAGTCGGCCAAGGTGCGGGCAGACCTACAAGCTAAATTCGGTGACCTGCAGCGTCAGATCGCCGCAGCGGAGGCGCAATACGCGGCGTTGACACCGCAACAGCAGGCGGTAATCGACAACGCCGTCCCGCCTCCACCGCCACCGGATGCGCCCATCCCTGCGGACCCGTCGATCGTCGCGATGCCCGGCCAAACTCCCGAAGTCGCCGATCCCGCTCTCGATCCCGCGCTCGCGATCGCCCGAGTAGATATCCCAGAGGCGTTGCCGGTCGGCGTCGCGAACGAGGCCGGGCTGCAGGCCAACACCATCCTTGTCGCTCGCGCCATCAGCGCGAAATTCCCTCAGATTGGCGAAATCGATGGGGTGCGGCCGGACTCAAAGCCGTGGCATCCGAGTGGTCTGGCGATCGACATCATGATTCCCAATCCCAGCAGCCCCGAGGGCATCGCGCTCGGGGACGAGATCAAGGCGTACGTGATGAGCAACGCGGGCCGATTCGGTATGCAGGACGTGATCTGGCGCGGCACGTACTACACGCCGGGCGGTCCTTCGGGATCGGGTTACGGCCACTTCGACCACGTGCACGTCACCACGCTTCCTCGCCGCTGATCTGCGTGAGCCCGCAAGCTGACGACCGAAAAGTCCGACTGCCGAGACTGTTGAGGCGCCCGAGGGCGCGCGGGCTCGGTAAACGTGCGTGGCTGGTGACATGGTCGATCCGGCTGGCGCTGTGGACGCTGGGCTTCACCCGCATCATCAAAACCGAGATCGTGAATGCCGACGTTGTACCGGGCAAGGGCGCGGTGCTCCTGGCGGCCAACCACATGTCGATGATCGACGTGTTCTTCATCCTCGGAGCGCTGCGTCGTGAGGCGATAGCCATGGCGATGGCCGAACTGTGGAAGTCGCCGTTCACCAAATGGCTTGTGGAGGTGCTTGGCCAGATCCCGGTCGTTCGGGGCGACCCCGAGTCCGGGAAGCAGGCGATGGAGAGCGCCGCTCACGCCTTGGAAGACGGGGCCTTGGTCGGGATCTTCCCCGAACAGAAATGTGTGCGGCCTGGCGAAGTCGCTCCGTACCGACCCGGCGTCGCGGTGCTTTCCAAGCGCACGAACGTGCCGATCATCCCCGTGCGCATCGTGAACGCCAACAAGGTCCTGCCGCTCGGCAAGAGGCTTCCGACCTTCGGGCACACTGTGCACGTGATCTTCGGAGAGCCACTGGATCCCGAAGACTACGACTCGGTCGACGGATTACTCGACGCGGTTCAGCTGAGGATCACCACGCTTCGTGTAACGAGTTAGGACCCGTCACTCGACCCCGATCACGCCGTGCGCGCGCTCCATTCGGATGTCCGTTCGGGAGTGGCATCGGCGAGCGCCTTCTGAGTTTTGTCCCGGTCGAAATCCTTGCCGTACACCGGTGTTCCGGGCTGCTGGCGCCATGATTCAGAAATCGGACCGGCATCGACGGGGTCGAATCCGAGTTGTTCGACGATGTCGTGGACAAGCGCACGGCCCGGTCCGTCCTCGCCGGCGATCGGGAGTGCGATCCGGTTCGGTGTGCCGCTGGGCATTCCCTTTTCGAGCAGATGCTTCCACCAGATCCCGTTGAACACCTTGTAAACCGGTGCGCCGATCTGTTCTGCGACCCATGCGCTCTCGACCTGTCCGTCCTCGATCCCGGCGATCTCACCGTCGCGCTGCTGGGGGTAGTAGTTGTTTGTCTCGATCACGGGGGCACCCGGCTTTCGGGCATCGACGATTCCGTCCGCAAGGTCGGGGACGTTCTTCTGAGGAATGCTCACAACGACGAGGTCGGCATCGGCGGCGGCGTCCTTGGCCCATACTGCCGTCGCACCGGTCTCGTCCTCGAGGTCTGCAAGTGTTTCGGGAGAACGCGAGTTCGACACGTTGACTTCGTGCCCGAGTTCGCGAAACCGACGCGCCAGGGTTCCGCCAATCTGACCCGCCCCAATGATTCCGATCTTCATGCATCGCCTCCGTATGGTTGTCCAACTCGGATGGGCCAACGTCGGGCTAACGGACCCTATTCCGGATCGGAGCGGGCTTGACTCCTCCCTTACTCGGTACTGGTGAGAAGTTTCCAAGGACCCATACCGAGGAGACCAGCAAGGTGGCGCTGCATCTGGACGCCCGACGGCAGCGGCCGCCACCATATGGTCACCTCGGCGATCTTGCCGTCCGCGTCGAGCAGGATGTAGTCCATCCCATCGACCACGGCGTCCTCGATCTGCAGCCGGAAATACGCGGCGTGGTGCGTTTCGCCGCTGAGGACTTCCTTGTAGGTGAGGTCGGTCGCCACCGTGCCGACCGTCCGCACGGCTTCCAGGACTGCGTCGCGGCCGGTGACGGGCTCATCGCCGAGCGGGCCGTACAGCACGACGTCATCGGCGAGGATTCCGGAAAGAGCGTCTTTGTCAGCGCCGCTGTGCATGCAGTCGACAAACAATTCCACGGCCTCGCGGTGTAGGGCGAACGTGGTCACGGTTACTCCTTATGTCGTTTGTTGCTTTCGGCTTGCGAACCTGATCGCTCACTCAGATCACCGTGGTGCCGCCGTCGACAACCAACTCCATGCCATTGACATAGCTCGAGTCGTCCGAGGCGAGGAACAACGCGACCGACGCGATCTCCTCAGGGCGGCCCATCTCACCCCGCGGGATCATGGCTTCGAACTGTGCCTTCATCTCCGCGTCGAACAACTGCTCCTGGATGGGGGTGGCGACCTGGCCGGGGGTGAGGACGTTCACCCGGATCCGCCTGTCCTTGAGCTCGGACAGCCAGACCCGGGCGTAGGCGGGCAGCACCGCCTTGCTCGCCGCGTACACACTCCACTCCGGGTAGCCCTTGAGCGAGGCGCTCGACCCGGTCATGAAGATCGAGCCACCCTCGTTGAACAGCGGTAGCGCCTTCTGGACCGTGAACAGCGTGCCGCGCGCGTTCAGGCTGAACGCGGCGTCGAAGTGCTCCTCGGTGATCTCGCCGAGCCTGCTTTGCTCGCCCGTGCCGGCACTGGCCCACAACACGTCGATCGAGCCCTTCTCCTGCTTGACCGTCTCGTACAACCGGTCCAGGTCGTCCAGGTCGGCGGAGTCGCCCTGCACGCCGGTCACGTTCCGGCCGATGTGCGCGATGGCTTCATCCAGCGCATCCTTCCGTCGGCCCGAGATGAAGACGTGAGCGCCTTCGTCAACGAACAACTTGGCACCGGCCAGCGCCATACCACTGGTCGCGCCGGTTATTACCGCGACCTTGCCATCGAGTTTTCCCATGATCAGTCCATTCCTTCGACGTACCGATGTTATGTACACCGGTCTGTATCCTTAACGTAGCGATCGGTCACCGGCAATGCAAGCTATGTACACCGATCGGTACCAATTGGGCTAAGCTGCGTATATGACGGAGTTGGAGAAGGGGCCGCGAGGCCTGCGCCGCGGCAGGGGCGCACGGGAGCGCATCATCGGCGCTTCACGACAACTGTTCCGCGATCAAGGCATCAACAGCACCGGCCTGGACCAGCTGTGCGCGGTGGCGCAGGTTTCCAAGCGCACCTTCTACCAGCACTTCACCGGCAAAGATGAGCTAATTGCCGAACATCTACGCCGATTCGATCCCGACGTATTGCCCGAGGTGTTCGACCGCACCGACCTCACACCGCGCGAACGGCTTCTCGCCGCCTTCGGCATCCGCGCGCCTCTGTGCCCGTTCATCGCCGCGGCCGTCGAAATCCACGACCCGGGCCACCCGGCACGCGTGCACGCCGGCGACTACAAGAAGGCTTTTGCCGCGCGGCTCACCGAAACGGCGCGCGAGGCCGGCGCCACCAACCCAGAACAGCTCGGCGAACAACTGGCGCTGCTCTTGGATGGCGCTTCGGCCCGCAATCGAGTCCTCAACACTGACACCTTCACGACCGCTGCCGCCATCGCAGCCGTCCTCGTCGACAACGCCATCCCTGCGGCAGCGGTACCTTCTGCCGCAGGCGGGAACTAGGCGCGATCACATCGACGGACACGCCCGGCGGTCCGTCAGTAGAGCGGCATGCCCCGATTCCATGGGCGTGAATTACGCTGCTGCGCCGACTCGAGACGTGTACTTTGCCGCGACTGTCAGCACGGCAACCAGCCCGGCCGCCGCCGCGACGTAGAACCAGCCAAGGGGTGCCTGTGACCGCTCGGGCAGCCAAGCCATCAATGCCGTTGCCAGGGTTATCGACACGTAGCAGAACGTACTGATCAGCCCGGTTATCAGTCCGACGTTGCGGGAGAACACACCCATCGCCAGACCCTTGGTCAACGGGTCGAGGACACCGATGCTGATCAGCGCAAGCGCAGCACCACCGGTGATCGCCAACGCGGACAGCCCGACGAACTGCGCGGAAACCAGCATGATCACACCGGCCAGCCCCAGCACCGCGGATCCGCCGATGGCCAACTTCCGTGTGGTGGTCCGCTGAGCCAGTGTGCCGCATGCCGCCGCCCCGAGAAAGTTAGCAGCGCCCACGCCGAGTGCGATGAAACCGTATGTCGCAGAGGGGTATCCGAGCCCGACCTCGTACAGGAAGGGGCCCACGACACCGAACACCGTCTGCGCCGCCGCGACCAGGCCGAACATCACCGCGAACGCGACGAATGCCCGATGACGCAACGCCTCGCCCAGAACCCGTCCCGCAGCGCGCAGGTCGATCGGTGATCGGTTGTACTGCCCCAGGGTTTCCGGCAACACCACGGCGACCAGAATCGCGACGACGGCGGTCAGGACCGCCAGAACCACGAACACCAGCCGCCAGGATCCGAACTGCGATATGAATCCGCCGACGGCAGGCGCTATTACGGGCGCCGACCCCCATGCCGCGCCCAGCAGGCCCAACACAGAAACGAGTTTGGCGCCGCGGAAGCAGTCCGCGGCAACGGTAGCGGCCAACAACAGGCACGTCCCCGCGCCGAGGCCCTGGAGGAAGCGCAGGCCGATCATCATCGTCAGGTTGTCTGCCAGCGCGCAGCCGATGCTCGTCAGCGTCATGAGGCCCAGCCCGGTCAACAACACGCGCTTGCGTCCGATGGCGTCCGCGATCAGTCCGGCAGGCAGCACGACCAGCGCCATGCCAAGGACGTAGGCGGTGACGGTGTTCTGCACCAGGGTGTTGGACGCCGCGAAGTGCTCGGCGATCTTGGGCAGCGCAGGGGTGTAGATGTCGAAGGCGACCTGTTCGAGGGGGGCCACCAGCAGCAGGACACCGATGATTCGCCGCGCGGCGGACGTGCTCCATTCGCGCAGGGCTTGATCTGTCACTTGGCACCGCCGCGAGATGTGCCGCGCTGAAAACGGGCGCACAGCAATGAGATTGGCATAGGATTCTCCGTACTTCGTTATCCACCTGTGGTGGTGTGACTTCAGAAATTACGGAGATCAGGCAACGGCGTCGCGCTTCTGCGCACTACCCGCGGTAAGTCCGGTAAACGACCTTGTGCGCATTGTGCTCACGCCCTCAGCTCAGCGGAAGCGGACGTCCAATGTCGCCAGGCCGAAGATCTTCCGCCCTGCGGACTTCGCCGCGACAAGCACGACACCGGTGCGCGTCGCCGGGTCCAGCGACTTGACCCGACCGCTGAACTCGATGTCTGCGCCCTCGGCCGCGGACACGATCGCCGGCGCAGACAGCCGCACCGCGTAGCGGGTGACCGCCCCGGGGTCGCCAAGCCATGCGGAGGCGAATCCGGCACCCAGGCCCATGGTGAGCATTCCGTGGGCGATCACATCGGGCAGGCCGGCCAGCTTGGCGATGCTCTCGTCCCAGTGAATGGGGTTGGCGTCGCCTGCCACGCCGGAATAGTTCACCAGGTCGCCGCGTGACACGCGGGTGTGGCGCACCGGTAGCTCGTCGCCGACGCTCACGTCTTCGAAGGACGGCGTTCCCGGGGTGCGGGTCGAGCCGCCCTCCGCGATCCGAACCTCGCCATCGGGGCGCACCGTCTTGTGATACTCGGATTCACCTATTCCGAAGATGTCCACGTCGTGCATCATCATTTTCTGCACTGCGGTCTTGATCGCCGGATCGACGTCCTCGGTGGTGAGGCCGACGACGGTGGTGTGCAGGGTGTGCACCCGCTCGCCGGCCGCGTCGGTGAAGGTGTTGGTCACCGTGATCAGGTCTCTGCCGGCAATCCTGCGCACCGACGTCAGCTCGACATCGATGTGCAATTCGTCGCCCGCCACGATCGGTCGGTGTTGTTCGAAGACCTCTTCGGTCTGCATGTAGGTGTCGTATCCGACGACCACCTGCTCGAACATGCGGCGGTTGCAGGTCATACCCGGGGTCGACGTGAAGGTCAGCGGCGCCACCAGATCCGAATAGCCCAGCTCGGCGGCGGCGGCGGCGTCCCAGTGTGCCGGGTGGTAGTCCTGCACCGCGCGGGCGTACTCGCGCAGCTTCTCCCGGCCGACCAGGTAGGTGCCGTCCATCTGGTAGTAGTGGCCGACCCGCGCTCGAGCGCCGACGTTTCTGCTGGTGCGGTCATGGATGTGCTCAACTCTTCTATCGGCTTGTTCGCTGAGGCCGACGCCCTGTTCGCTGTGGCTGACCCAAGCACACTAACGCGGGGGCAGCAGGCGTCGGGCGATGGCTGCAGCGTTATGCACGTCACGGAGTCGTGCGACCGCGTTCGATCACTGCAAGACCTTTTGTCGCAGGAATCCGACAATCTCCTTGATATCGGCGATGGGCAGAGTCGGATCGGTCATGTCCAGCTGGCTGAGCAATGTGGCCTGGTCCCAATAGAGCCGTTCGCTTTCCATCAGGTCGCCGCGGAAGTTCACGATGACAACGGTTGGCACTTCAATCGCCTTCTTCGTCGGTGCCACCCCTGGCAAGAGGAACGGCATGTGTCGGTCGTGGGTCATCCTGATGATGAACTCGTCGACGAGCACGTCCTCACCCACCGACCGAGCGATCAGCTCGCTGGTGGTGTCGGCTGGAATGCTGGGGATGAACACGTCGGCGTAGTAGCGCCGCAGGTTCTCTTTGCCGAACCCGCCACTCATCGTCGGTACGTGCATGACCGACGCCTCGTGGACCATGGTGGAGACCGCAAGGTCGGCGTCCTTGAGCGCGAATTCGTATGCCGCGTGTCGTTCCCATAACTCGACCATCTGATCGCGATTCACTTGTATTCCTTTCCAGAGTGAGTGCCCTGCTGCGTTATTGCGATGTCGTTCATTTGATTCCGACCACCATCGAGTCCGGGCCCACCAGGTGTTCGACGTAGCTCTTGCGGAAGCCGGCGTCGGCCATCCAGGCGCGGCAGTCTGCACCCGTGTAGTCGAATCCGACTGGCCCCTCAATCAGCATGTTGAGACTCATCAGGAGTCCAAAAGCGTTGGTGCGCCGGGCATCGTCGATGATCGCGTCGTAAATGATCAGCGCCCCGCCGTCGGGTAGTGCAGCGTAGGCCTTCTGGAGCAGCATGCGCTTCTGGTCGAGGTCCCAGTCGTGCAGGATGTGACCCATGACGAGCACGTCGGCGCTCGGCAGCGGGTCGGCGAAAAAGTCGCCGGGAGTGAACTGGAGGCGGTCGGCCATCCCCGCTCGGGCGACGTGAGCGTCGAAGAGCGGCTCGATTGGAGGCAGGTCGAAGCCGCCGCCGGTCAGGTGCGCGTGCGCACGCGCTATCGCAACCGGGACAGCGCCCTCGGCGCAACCAATGTCGATGACGCTGGCGTGGTTGCGCCACGGGAACTTGGCCGCGATCACGCGGCCCGTGTGGGCGCTGAGCCCGCTCATCGCGGAGGCGAATTGCGCTAACCTCTCGGGATCGGCGTACACCGACGCGAAGAAGTCGCCTCCGGTCTTCACTTCGCTCTGCGGCTTCCCGGTCCGGAGGCCCTCGGTCAGCGATCCCCAGAATGGGTAGAGGCGAGCGTTGGCCATCTCCAAAATGCCGCCCATATACGACGATTTCGCCGGGTCGAGGAAGAGTTCGGTCGCCGGTGTGTTTGAGTACCGGCCTTCGTTGCGCTTGAGCATCCCGAGCGCAACGAGGGCGTCGAAGAAGTCCGTCGCGCCACGCGGATGCAGGGCGAGTCGGTTGCGAAGCTGTTCGGCGTCTTGCGGCCCAGCCTCGCTGAGCACCCCGAAAAGCCTCATCTCGATCGCGGTCAGCAGCGTCTTTGAGCCCCAAAACGCAAATCCAAGCTGCAGGATCGCGTCAGGAGCCACCTGCTCGGCCTGCCCGACGGCTGACGCGGTATCCGGTTCACTCATCGGTTCCCCCGCGATCGCTCCGTGCGGTCAGCACTTTGGCCGCGTTCGCTGCTCACGACGTCGCGTACCGCTGGGACCACCTCGTCGGCGAATCGCCTCAATACGTCACCGGATTCGACTCGGTAAAGGATGAATCCACTGACGCCGTGGACGAGCGCGAGCTCGGTGAGCTGCTCGATCCACACGGCCGGCGGCCCTTGCAGGAAACCCGTGGCGTTTCGGCTGAACTCGCCGCCGATGTTGTAGATGCGACGCACCGCGTCCGGAGATCGGCCGGCGTCGACAGCGGCCACGTCGATGGTCTGGTTGGCGGCGGGAAGCTGTTCGGGCGGCAGGTAAGGCGAACTGGGTATCCAGCCGTCGGCGACGCTTCCGACCAGCCGCAGCATCCTCGGCTGGTAGGCGCCAAGCCAGATGTTCATGTCGTGCGCCGGTGCGGGCCCAAGCTTTGCACCGACGAGTCGATAGTGCTTACCGCTGAACGAGACATCGGGCCCACTCGTCCAAAGAAGGCGAATCACCTGCACGGCCTCGCCGAGCGCGTCGATCGATTCGCCTGCGCCTCGGCGGGGTCCGCCCTCGGCAACGATGGCGTCCCACAGCTGCTGTGAGCCGGATCCGATTCCCAACTCAAACCGCCCGCCACTCAAGATGTCCAGGGTGGCAGCGGTCCGGGCGAGCAGGGTCGGCGGGCGGAGCGGAAGGTTGGCCAGGTTGGCGAAGACTCGCACGCGATCAGTGCGCGCGGCGATGACCGCCAACAAGGTGAAGGTGTCCAGCCGCTCGGGCCAATAGGGGTGGTCGGCGAGGCTGACCGCATCCAGCCCGGCCTGTTCGGCCAGGACGGCCATCGCCACGGCGTCGACCGCACGTTCGGGTTCCAGCATCGCGCCGAACATCAGATCGTGGCCATAGTCAGTCATGCCGGCTCGCCCGTCAGCTCGGTGCTGCGTGGAGGCGTGGGGGTGCCGTGGACGGCTCGAGAATGCTCGGCGAACGTCTGCGGGGCCAGCGTCGCGATGACCGGCCGGACGTCGGAGGGCATTGCAGCCAAGGCGCGCTCGATGATCTCGGGGTGGCCCTCATACATCAACATGCCGAACAGCAGTGGTAGTTGCGCCGGGTCGGCGTCGGCCGCCCCTTTCTGAACCAGGCCGTCCCACTCCGCAGCAGTGATGTGCTGTTCCAACAGCGGCACGACGTGGCGCTCCTCTTCATCGAGGTGCTGTCGCAACGATGTGAGCGTCCGGTCGAGTGCGTCGAAGAGGCGATTGCCATCCTGGGCCGTCGCATCGACCCGCCAGACCTCGAGTGCGGCATGCACGTCATCCAGGTCAGTGGCGAGTCGTTCGTGTTGATCGTGCATCGATCCGGTATGGGCGGCGGCGTCGGCGCATCGATCCACCAACAGCGGCCAGACGTCCGTGTCTTCGCCGTGGTGGTGGTGGTGCAACAGCGTCGTCAGCCCGTCGATGTGGGCGCCGACCAGTCGTGCCCGCTCGCGATCGCCCGGCGCGACGGTGCCGATGAGACCGGGCATCAGCGCGAACTCGCGCCGGAACACGTCGTGCACGATGAGCATCTCGCGACGATCGAACTGGAGTGGCGATTCTGTGCATGTCATAGCCTCGAAACTAGGGATCCGCGCGGTCCGGATCGCCATCCTCGGTGGAGGGGATTAGCGTCGAGAATGACTGGGTTTAGTCGCTGACGAATGACAACAGCTGTTCGCGGGAGTCGACCGCCAGCTTCCGAAAGATATTGCGCAGGTGCCATGCCACCGTGTTTCGCGATACGAACGTGTGCTCCGCAATCCGACTGTTCGACAGGCCCTGCGCGGTGAGTTGGGCGACCCGCAGCTCGGTTGGAGTCAGAGATTTCACGCCGGTGAGCGCCGACCGACGCGGTCGTCCGCCCGCGGCCGCCAGCTCCTCGCGAATTTCAGATTCCACTCCGGTGGCACCGCACCGATGCGCCAGGTCCATGCCGATTCCCAATTGAGCGCGGGCCTCGACGCGCTGACCTGCCCGCCGAAGGCCGCGGCCCAGGCTGGCATGAGCCCGGGCGAGTTCAAGCAATGCCTCGGTTCCCCGCAGCACGGAGATGGCCTCTTGCGACGTCTCGATTGATTGTTCAGCGCTTTCGGTGATCGCCCGACGGCATAGCGCGACGCCCAACGGTATTGGCACCTCGAAGAGTTGGGCGAGCCGGATCTCCTCTTCGATCAGGGTTCGACTTCGTTCCTCGTCTCCTGAGAGGTGCGCAATGACTCCGGCCAATGAATGCCAGGGCAGCATGGTCGGGTTGGTGTCACCGAAGTCCCGCACTATGTTCTCGACTTCGTCGAGGTCCTGTCGAGCAGCGTCGACATTGTTGCGCTGCAGGTTCAGTCGTCCGTGCGCCAGCACTGCGTACGCATCGCTGGCCGGAGTCGACGCGGGGGCACTCCCCAGGTTGCGGAAGATATCCTCCGCCTCCGCCAGCTCACCACGATCGATCATGCAATTCACCAGCGTCGCCAACGCCGTCCGCGAGTCCGCATTGTGCCTGTTCTCGAGAACATCCAGCGCTGCCTGCGCATCCGCCGCAGATTCATTCACCTGTCCACGGGCATAGTGCACGAGCGCCCGAATCGTCGATGCCTCCGCGTAAGCAAGCTGCGCACCCTGCCCGCGGGCGTCGCAGACGACCGCATCCGCTGCCTCCTGCGCCTCGATCACCCAGCCGGATTGCAACAGGGCGAGGACCGCGAGATTGACACCGGGCTCTTGTGAACCCTGTTCGGCCAGTAAGGCGCCGTTCCCCAGGGCGCGGATGGCGAGAGTCGCGGCACTGGAGGCCGGCGGCGTGGTGAGTGACTGCTGCAACGCCTGAACGGCGAGGATCGCGCGGGTGCCCGGCCCGTCGTCGTCATCGTCGAATACGCCTTCGGGAGGTCCCTGCGCCGGTGCACGATGCGATTCGGCGGCCATCGCAGCGCCCAGAAATCGCAGCCGGACCTGATGGCCTGCGGCGCTGAACAACTCAGCGCCTCGATGAAACGCTGCCGCGGCCTCGTCCTGCCGCCCGAAGCGGTACAGCGTCTGGCCGAGGCAGTACAAGGCGTCGGCGCGTTCGGTGGCATCGGCGAGGCGATTCAAGGCCCGCTCGAAGTGCAGCAGCGACACTGGCTTGCCCGCAGCCGCTTCAGCGAGTCCCAGATCAACGCACAGCCCCGGGGGTAACTTCTCGGGTTCGGCAAGCTCGACGGCGCACCGCAGATACCGTAATGCGTTGCCGGATGCACTTTTTCGCGCTGCCGAGCGACCCGCGGCATGGAGCGCCTCGATGGCCCAATCCTGACGGGGCGGTCCTGACAGCAGCAGATGTTCAGCGACGACCTCCGGTTCAGCACCGTTTGTTGCCAGTCGCCTAGCCGCCCCCGTGTGCAGTCTCAATCTCTGCGCCGGCGTGAGCAGACTGTAAACGGCGGTCCGAACGATCCTGTGCGCGAATGTCATTGGGTCCGAAGAGGTGAGAAGCTCTTCGCGGACCAGCTCT
The DNA here is from genome assembly GCA_963758825.1 of uncultured Actinomycetota bacterium. Classification (GTDB taxonomy): domain Bacteria; phylum Actinomycetota; class Actinomycetes; order Mycobacteriales; family Mycobacteriaceae; genus Mycobacterium. Next base: position 249,982 of record CAVWWV010000008.1, read on the forward strand.
CCGGCCGCCACCGGGCCTTGTTCCGGCTCCAGCCCCGCCACGTGCACGGCATCACGCAGAGTCGCGTCGTCGCCGAGCACCGATCCAGCGTTCATGAGAGCGCGCGCGGTTTGATCGACACGGGCCAGACGACGTGTGACGCGGCGACGGATCGACTCCGGCGTCGTCAGGCAGGGGTCCTCGCCGGTCCGGATAGCGTCCGCGACGGACACGACGTAAAACGGGTTCCCGCCGGTCTGGCCCAGCACGGTCTGGGCAAGCGACGCGCTGACATCATGCCCGGGAAGGGCGACGCGCAGCAGCGCCTCGACACCGTCCTGCGTGAGTGGAGCCAGCCGGATTGTCGGCGATGTTCCGCACTCCCACAGATGGCTGACCAGCGGCGACTCGCCCGCAGAATCCCCCGACCGGACAGTGACGATGAGGGCGACCGGCAGGTCGTCGAGTCGTTCGGCGAGGTAGACGAGAAATCGCAGCGAGCGCTCGTCCGCCCACGTCAGATCGTCGATCAGTATCGTCGTCGGGCGCCGCTCGACGAGGTTGACGGTGAGCCAGTAGAGGCCGTGCATCACGCTGAACTCGTCTGCGGCCTGACCGTCGCCGAAAACCGGTGAAGCGAGCGCAGCCGGTCCCTGCAGCAACACTGCACGGTCACGGGGTTCGGCACGAACGACGTTGGATTCGAACAGGTGACGAACAACCCCGAAGGTGTACTCGGTCGCCAATTCGCTGCAACGCGCCCGGATGATCTTGCATGCCCAACGAACTGGCGAGGAGTCCGCACTCCTCGAGCAACCGTGACTTTCCGATTCCGCTCTCGCCCTGAATCACACATACCTGCCCGCGGCCGTTTCCAGCCGTGGCGAGCAACGCGGAGAGCTGCTCCAGCTCGGCTGCGCGTTCCATCGGTTCGGCGCCGCCCATTATCGGCAATCTTAATCCCCTCAACCCCGTGCGCTAATCCCCTTTGGCGAGGGTGGCGACTGGGGCGGTGCCGCTGCCTAGGTTCGAATCCAGGTACCGACCGAAGGGCAGTTCACACCGATGACCACCGACTTCTCCGAAGAGTCCGCAACCGCCGCGGCGATCGCCAGTTTCGACGGCTGCCGCGATGCCCGGTTGAAGGCAGTGCTGGCGGGCGTCGTCAGACACGTGCACGGTTTTATCCGCGAGATCGAACCGACCGAGCACGAATGGAACCGCGCCATCGAGTTTCTTGCCGAGACCGGCCGGCTGAGCGACGGTCGTCGCCAGGAGTTCATCTTGCTCTCCGACGTGCTGGGTGCGTCGATGCTCGTCGACGCCGTCAACAACCGGAAGACGCCGGACGCCACTGAATCCACGGTGCTCGGGCCGTTTCACGTCGATGATTCGCCGACGCGCGAGCTCGGAGCCGACATCGCGCTGACCGGGGATACTCCGCGGTGCGTGGTACGCGGCACCGTGCGGTCCGTCGACGGGCGCCCACTGCCCGGCGCGACGCTCGACGTTTGGCAGGCCGACGACGCCGGCTTCTACGACACCCAACAGCCCGACCGTGTTCCCGTAGGCAATCTCCGAGGCCTGTTCTCCACGAACGCGGCAGGCGAATACTGGTTCCGCACCATCGTGCCCAGCTGTTACCCGATCCCCGACGACGGTCCAGTGGGGCGACTGCTGCGCGCGACCAACCGTCATCCCAACCGGCCTGCACACATCCATTTCATCGGCGGCGCAGAAGCTTTCACGCCCGTGGTCACTCACTTATTCATCGAGGGGAGCCCCTATCTCGATGACGACGCGGTGTTCGGCGTGAAGAAGAGCCTGATCCGCGAGGTGCAACCGGTGGATGACCCGGCGGCTGCCGCGGCTATGGGGTCGGCAATCCATTCGGTCTGATCGATTTCGACGTGGTCCTCGATCCGGTGCGTCCTTGGTATTGATCTGCTGCGCGACTGGTCGTGTCGGGTTCCGCCAGGCCGTCACGGTTCGCCCGCAGAGCTCCGCGCCCGATCCGGTGCAGGCGCGGCGACCTGCGACGACGGTACGGACGTGGACACCACAATCAAGAGACAGGAACAATATGAATCGCACGATACGCTCGGCGCCGACCCGGCACGCCGGATCGGCTCGCCGCGGTCACGCTCGGGGACACATCCACGCACGGATGATGGCCTGCTGCTGGCCGCACGATCGACCGGGCGCTGCGGTCGGGGGCCTGCCCCATCGGTAGCGCGCTCGCCGCGCATGCCGCTCGACTGACCTCTGTCGCGGAACGGCAAGCTGTCGCCGGAGTGCTGCGCCGCGCAGTCGCGACGCGAAGGGCCCCCGCGCTCTGCAGTCCGGACGGGTGCTGGTGCATCGGGTCAACATCGCCGCAGCCGAGGCTTTGATCGATCAGGTGTCACGGCGACAGAAGCGCCACACCCTGTCAGCGCGCGCGGCATGGCGCGGCTTCGACAGCTGCTGTCCGACGGAGCGGGCCCCTTCTGGCAGGCTCTGGGACTGACGGGTCGTCTGGGGGCGGCGTGGAGCGTCTGAGAGAGGTGAGCGAGCGCCGACGTTTCTGTTTCTGCGGTCATGAGTGCTCAACTTTTCTGTCGGCTTGTTCGCCGAGGCCGACCACAGAACACTAGCCAACAGGCGTTGCCGGGCATTGGACGGTTATCGCGCCCCTCCGACGCGGTGGCACCTCTGACTACTCCAGAACGAACACCGGAATCAGGCGGTCGGTCTTGGCCTGGTATTCGGCATAGGGCGGGTAGGCCTGCACGGCCAGCTCCCACCAGTGCTCACGCTCGGCGCCGTCCACCTCGCGCGCGGTCAGCTCGGCCACCTTGTCGCCATCCTGCACCGTCACCCGCGGATGGGCCACGACGTTGTGATACCAGGATGGGTGCGCAGGGTCGCCGCCCTTCGAGGCGACCATGGCGTAGCGGCCGTTCTCCTCAACGCGCATCAGCGGCACATAGCGCTTCTTGCCGGACTTTGCGCCCGTCGTGGTGAACAGGACGATGGGTCGGTCCAGTACTTCGACGCCGTCGGTGGTGCCCTGCTCCAGAATTCGTTCGGTCTGCTCGCGGACCCAGTCGGTCGGGCTCAGTTCGGCATGCTCGGTCATGCTTGGCCGCAACGCCGACCGGCCGGGCCGTATTCCGCGCAGTCGACCACCGGGAACAAGGAGTCGCCGTCTTCGGGCACACCGTCGATCTGCGCCCGGCGGACACCGGAAACCGGCGGAGCGACATCAGAACCCGGGTAGGCGCCGTCGTCGACGTCTCGTGCAACGCTGATCATCGGCGATGTCGGTGATCTGACCGTGGTCGCCGGGGACGACCTGCTCACCGTCGCGCCGAATGCGAACGTGCTGTCAGAACTGGGGACCGCGGCAAATCAAACTCTGCGGGCCGATGAGGCGTTGCCGACCGTCGCCATCATGAGCGACGCGGCACTCATCCGCGTGGACGAACGGCTCGCGCCCAAGGACGGCGTCGCCGCTGTGCTGCGCTTCGCGCTGCCCTGACGGTCTACCGGCCGGCGTTGCGGGCCAGTTCGATGGCGAACGAGTTCACGAAGCGCCCGGCGCCGGGTTCGCCGCTTCCGCACGAGCCGTCGGACTCGCCGGGACGTTTGACCCACAGGAAGGCGTCGACGTTCCCGTTGCCGGTATCCGTCGTCGGTGCGGCGCCGAGCGCCCGGCCGCTCGGGTTGCACCAGTACATGTCGCCGTCCGCCGGACCTGCGCCGTTGCGCGACGTGTCGACCACATAGTGGGCACCGTTGGTCAGACCGGAAATCGCGTCGCCATAACCGATTTCCTCTTCGGTTGTGAAAAAGTTCGCGGTATTGAGGCTGAAGCCGCGCGCCTTGCCGACGCCGACGTCGTTCAGCCTGCCCGCCATGTCCTCGGCGCTTACCCAGCGCGAGTGCCCGGCGTCGACATACAACGCCGTAGCCGGGTTGGCTGTCAGCGTGTCGACGGCGTAACGCATCAAGTCGAAACGTTCCTGGCGCTGGTCACCCGACAGGCAGTCGGCCATGGCCAGGGCGTCGGGTTCGAGGATGATCGCCGCCGGCCCGCCGCCGATGGCGGCTGCGACGCCGTTGATCCAGCCTTTGTAGGCGTCGGCCGACCCGAACCCGCCTGCGGCGAAGCTCCCGCAGTCACGATGGGGGATGCCGTAAAGCGCGAGCACCGGTATGGTGCCCGCGGCCTGTGCGTCGGCGATGTACTTCGCGTCCACGGCAGGCGTGGACAGGTTGTCCATCCAGTACGCGGTCGGCGTGCCTGCGATGGCGTCCAACTCGGGACTCCCGGCTCCGTCGGCTGCCGCCCGCGCCTTCGACGACGGGTTGACGTAGAAGGGCATTCCCGCCAGCGGGTTCCCGTCGCTGGCCAGACGAACGGCCGAGGCGGGTGCGTCGTCGACCGTGACGACCGAGGAGCCGATGCCTGCGACGGCCGCCACCGCCAGGAAGGGGGAGATCCAGCGCGCGACTGCGCGGACAACTGAGGACGTCACGCCAGAAACATAGATGCCGCGACGCAACGAGCGCCAATCGTCGGCGACGAACGGTGGCCGCGACGATCAGTCGTTGTCCGCGTCGGGAAGTCCCTCGGGCGGGGGTGTCGCGTAGGCGGGATTCGCGGGCGGCACTTGGTGTGACTGCGAATCGTCTTCGTCGCCTGCATCATTCGATTCGGGTGACGTCATCGGGTCCTCCTGGGCTTGAAATAGCTCTCCTGCGCTCTTATGTGTGGGCTGGAGTGTTGGCGAACTGATCGGTGATGGCCTGGCAGAACGCAGGCAGGTCGTCGGGCGAGCGGCTGGTGATCAGGTTCCCGTCCACGCAGACCTGCTGATCGACGACGGTGGCACCCGCGTTGCGCAGGTCGGTGCGCACGCTCGGATACGACGTCAGAGTGCGGTCCCTGACCACGTCGGCTTCCACCAACGTCCACGGTCCGTGGCAAATCGCGGCAACCGGTTTACCCGACCTGACGAAGTCGCGCACGAACGACACTGCGGTCTCGTCGAGTCGCAGCTTGTCGGGGTTGACAGTGCCGCCGGGCAGCACGAGTCCGTCGTAATCGTCGACGTTCGCTTCACCGACCGCCCGGTCCACCGGGATAGTCCCCGCGGGCTCAAGATCGTGAGAGCGCGCGTCGATCTCACCCGATTTCAGTGAGAGCACCTCGACGCGTCCGCCTGCGCCTTCCACGGCTGCGCGCGGCTCTTCGAGTTCTACCTTCTCCACTCCGTCCGCGGCAAGAATGGCGATCGTGCGGTTCTGCAGTTCGTTGGGCATCGCGGGTCCTTTCGTTGACTGAAGCCGGGCTACCCCGAACGGCGGCTGCAAATCATCCGGATGACACAGAGCCAGCGGGCGGCAGCGCTTGATGCGAAAGACAAGGTCTCAGGGGCGCCGGCTCCGATACTCTCCATTTTCCCTTCTGTGCCGACACGCGAAGTGAGGCTTCTCCATCGGTAACGTCGTCGATGGAACCAGGCCGTAGATAGATCGAGGTCCGATGACAGAAACCCCGGCAGAGGTAGTCGAAGCCACGGGCCCGCCGCGACGACGGCGGCACTGGCGGCGGATGGCCGTCGTGCTGGCCGTCCTGCTGCTGCTGTTCGGGGTGCCGTGGTGGACGCTGCTCGCGGCGGGTGCCGCCTGGCCGGCTCCGGTCTTCGTCACCGGCACGCTGGCGTTCGCGGTGGCCTTCGTCGCGATGCCCGCCCTGATGGTGCTGGGTCATGGCCGTCGGCATCTCGACTGGGCCGCGGCTGGCGGAGACGCGTTGCTCGGCGCGGCCTGGGTGCTGTTCGTGTGGTCGGTGCTCGGCCAGCTGTTGCGGCTAGGCCTGCTGACCGCGGGCGTTGACGATCCGGTGCGTTCACGGATGGTCGCGGCGGCGGTGACGGCCGTGGCGGCGGTGCTCCTGGTGTGGGGGTACGCCGAAGCGAGGCGGGTTCCGCGGGTCAGGAACGTCGACGTCGCCATCGATCGACTGGGGAGCGGGCTGGACGGTTTGCGTGTCGCGGTCATCACCGACACGCACTACGGGCCCATCGATCGGGCACGGTGGTCGGCCGCGGTGGTCGCCCGGGTGAACGAGCTCGGCGCCGATGTCGTCTGCCACGTCGGCGACATCGCGGACGGAACGGTCGACGTACGGGAGGCGCAGGCGAGGCCGCTGGCTTCGGTGAACGCGACGACAGCCCGCGTATATGTCACCGGCAACCACGAGTACTTCAGCGAAGCTCAGGGCTGGCTGGACTACATGGAGGGCATCGGCTGGGCGGCCCTGCACAACCGGCACCTGATCGTCGAGAAGGGCGGTGACCGGCTCGTCGTCGCCGGAGTGGACGACGCGACGGCAAAGTGGTTCGGGTCTGGCCGGCCACGGAGCGAACCTCGAGGCTGCCCTCGCAGAAGCCGACCGCGAACTGCCGGTCCTTCTGCTCGCGCATCAACCCAAGCAGGTCGCGCATGCGGTACGGGAGGGCGTCGACCTGCAAATCTCGGGTCACACCCACGGCGGCCAGATCTGGCCGTTCAACTTTCTGGTCCGGCTGGACCAACCGGTGGTGCACGGCCTCAGTCGACACGGCGATCGGACGCAGCTGTACACGAGCCGCGGAACCGGGTTCTGGGGGCCGCCCTTCCGGGTGTTCGCGCCCAGCGAGATCACGCTGCTCACCCTCCGTTCCGGCTCTGCCGGCGAAGTTACCCGCCGGTAGAGTGTTGCTCGGGGAACGGAGGGCATCGTGATCGAACACAAGTCGATCGACATCCACGGCGAACGGCTGGCCTACTACGACGAAGGCCACGGCGAGGCCATCCTGCTGGTCCACGGCATGGCGGGCAGTTCTGCGACGTGGCGGGAGATCATGCCTCGGCTCGCCAAGGACTACCGGGTGATCGCACCCGACTTGCTGGGGCACGGACAGTCCGCGAAGCCCAGAACCGATTATTCGCTCGGTGCGTTCGCGGTCGGGTTGCGTGACCTGCTCGACGAACTCGGCGTGGACTCGGCGACCGTTGTCGGCCATTCGCTCGGCGGTGGCATCGCGATGCAGTTCCTCTACCAGCATCCCGACTACTGTCGGCGACTCATCCTCATCAGCAGTGGCGGGTTGGGGCAGGATGTCGGCTGGATACTGCGGTTACTCTCCGCGCCGGGCGCCGAGCTGTTGATGCCGGTGATTGCGCCGAAATTCGTTCTGCGCGCCGGTGATTCGGTCAAGTCCTGGCTGTCGTCAATGGGTCTGCGTTCGCCGCGCGGTGCAGAGATATGGAGCTCGTACTCGTCGTTCTCCGATGCCTCGACCCGAGAGTCCTTCCTGCGCACACTCCGTTCGGTCGTCGACTACCGAGGCCAATCGGTCAGCGCCCTGAACCGGTTGCAGCTCAAGGCCGATCTGCCCACGCTGGCCATCTGGGGCGAAGACGACACCATCATTCCGGTCGATCACGCGTACGCCGCGCTGCAGGCGCGGCCGGACTGTCGCCTCGAGGTGCTGCCGGACGTGGGCCACTTCGCCCAGGTCGAAGCCCCCACCCAGGTGGTCGACCTCATCGACGATTTCATCAAGACGACCAGCGCGCGGATTTCGCAGGACACTTGACTCCCCACGCCGTCATCTCCGGCGCAGGCATCGGCGGACCCGCACTCGCTCATCAGCTCGCGTCGCGCGGCTGGAAAACGACCGTCATCGAACGTTTCCCTCAACGCCGCGACGAGGGCCAGAACGTCGACATCCGCGGCGCCGCACGCGAAGTCATCCGCCGGATGGGTATCGACGCCGACGTGCGGGCGGCCAACACCGGTGAGGTGGGCCTGCGCTTCGTCAAGGCGGACGGCTCGCATGCGGCCGCGTTCCCGATAGCAGCTCCCGGCGAAAGGGACGGTCCGACAGCCGAATTGGAGATCTTGCGCGGAGAGTTGTCGCGGATCCTCATCGAGCGCACCATCGACCACGCGGACTACCGGTTCGATACACAGATCATCGACGTCCACGACCACGGTGATCACGTCACCGCCACGCTGCACGACGGCACCGCCATCGACGCCGACCTGCTCGTCATCGCCGAAGGATTGCGCTCGCGATCGCGCCGATTCGTCACCCCTGTCGAGGTCACCGACCTCGACATGTACTTCGCCTACGCGACCCTTCCCCGCGACGACGCCGATGACCAGTGGTGGAACTGGCAGAATGCGACCCGGTCTCGCACCGTGCATCTACGTCCCGACAATCTGGGCACTACCCGCGCCATCCTGACCTTCATGTCTGACGTGCGGGGTCTCGAGGAACTCGATCAGGATGCCCAAGTCACCATCCTCCGAAGGACTTTCGCGGGTATCGGCGGCGTCGCACCTCGCGTCCTTGCCGAACTGGACAAGGGCGCGCCGATGTACTTCTCCGCGGTCGGCCAACTGCGCAACAGTGTGTGGAGCAAGGGCCGCGTCGCCCTGCTCGGCGACGCGGCATCATGCAATGCCACCTTCGGCGGGGCAGGAACCAGCTTGGCGCTGATCGGTGCCTACATCCTGGCCGGTGAACTGGCCCGCGCCCGCGACACCCGTGCTGCGCTGGCTCGGTACCAACTGTCGATGCGGCCCTTCGTCGACGCCGCGCCCTATATTCGCCCCGCCATGTTGCGAATGGCCAACCCTCGGACGCGTACCGGCATCCGCGCGCTTCATGCCGGCGCCCGTCTGGTCTCGAGCCCCGTCGGTAAAGCGCTGGGCGCCGTCACCGACAACCGGATGAACGCCGCTGAGCACCTGCCCCTACCCGACTACTCCTCCGAAGCGGTCGGCGTTTCCACCTCTCCCGATACGGGGTACACCGCGCGGTGATGGTGGTGTGGCGCCGATAGCCGCGCCGACGACGAAACGGAGATGACGATGACCGAGCCGACTGGTGCAGATGCCCCCATTGACGAGGTGCTGACGCCTGCCACCCCGGGTGCTCAAGCTCTGCCGACCGAGGCCGACGACGAGATCGAGGGGAAGCCTCAGAAGTAGATGTCGAGAACGGCGTGACGGCTCCGTCCCATGGATGAGTGACCAACTAGGGTCGCCAACCAGAAGGGAGAGCCTGATGGCCAAGTACCTGTTTCTCAAGCACTACCGAGGCGCACCGGCGTCGGTCAACAATGTGCCGATGGACCAGTGGACGCCCGACGAGATCGACGCGCACATCCAGTACATGGAGGACTTCGCCGCCCGGCTTAGAGACAGCGGCGAGTATGTCGACAGCCAGGCGTTGGCCTCCGAGGGCGCCTGGGTGCGCTACGACGGCGAGGGCAAGCCGCCGGTCACCGACGGCCCGTTCGCCGAGACCAAGGATCTGATCGCGGGTTTCATGATCATCGACGTCGCCTCCTACCAGCGGGCCGTGGAGTTGGCCGGCGAATTGTCGGCGGCGCCGGGCGCTGGCGGCAGGCCGATTCACGAGTGGCTCGAAGTGCGGCCGTTCATGGGTGCCCCGACGAGCATCACTGAGTGATGGCCGTCGGCGCGGTCGACGAGGCGCAGCTGCGGGATCTGATCCCGGGAGTGTTGGCGGCCCTCGTCCACCGCGGGGCGGATTTCGCGACCGCCGAGGATGCCGTGCAGGAAGCGCTGATGCGCGCCTTCGAAACGTGGGGGACGTGGTCCGCTGAGTATCCGGACGATCCCAAGGGCTGGCTGATCACGACGGCCTGGCGGCGCTTCATCGATCTGACACGATCCGACATTGCGCGTCGCCGCCGTGAGAGCGTGGTGTCCGACGAGCCACCGCCGGGGCCTGCCGCCTCTGTGGACGACACGCTGCACCTCTATTTCCTGTGCGCGCACCCGAGCCTGACCGCCCCATCGGCGGTCGCCCTCACCTTGCGGGCTGTCGGCGGCCTCACCACCCGCCAGATCGCGCAGGCGTACCTCGTGCCCGAATCGACGATGGCACAGCGAATCAGCCGGGCCAAGCGCGTCGTCGGCGATGTCCGGCTCGACGAGCCCGGTGACCTGCGCACCGTGCTGAAGGTGTTGTATCTGGTGTTCAACGAGGGCTACAGCGGCGACGTGGACCTCGCCGCCGAGGCGATCCGGCTGGCGCGGCAGCTCGCCGCCTCCACCCAGGACGAGGAGGTCGCGGGCCTTCTCGCCCTCTTCCTTCTCCACCACGCCAGACGTCCGGCACGGACGCGCGCCGACGGCAGCCTCGTGCCGCTCGCCGATCAGGACCGCAGCCTCTGGCGCCGCGACATGATCGCCGAGGGGGTGGCCGTGCTGCAGGCGGCGCTGGCCCGCGACCGGCTGGGCGAGTACCAGGCGCAGGCCGCGATCGCCGCTCTGCACGGCGACGCGCAGACGGCCGACGAGACCGACTGGCCGCAGATCGTCGAGTGGTACGACGAGCTCGTCAGGCTCACCGACAGCCCGGTCGTGCGGCTCAACCGCGCCGTCGCGGTCGGCGAGGCTGACGGCCCGCAGGCCGGATTGGCGGCGCTCGCCGCGCTCGACCCGACGCTGCCGCGGTACACGGCCTCGGCCGCCTACCTTCACGAGCGGGCCGGCGACATCGCAACCGCCGCGGAGCTGTACGTCGCTGCCGCCGAGCGGGCGCAGAACGTCGCCGAGCGCAATCACCTCACGCTTCGGGCGGCGACCCTGCGCCGCAGCGTGCAGGGCGAGCGCGGCTGATAACGTACCCGTGCGACACAGGAGGTACGTGCCATGACGGCAATCGTCGAGCGCGAAGAGGTGTCTGACCTTGCGGCACAAGCCGGCTGGCAGCACAGGGACGCCGACCGCAGCGACTACTACCTGCGCAGGCCGGAGCGCGTCCACATCATCTGGCAGGGCAGCCACGCGATCAGCGGTGGAGTGTTGTACCGGGACGGCATCCTGATGTCTCTGACCAGGGATCTCGAAACGGTGCGGAGTTGGTTGAAGCGCTGACCGGTCCGCTCGTGACGTTGTCCGCGCGGTTGTGGTCGGACAGCGCCGATGTGGCGGCCGACGTACTCGCGCACCCATTCGTACGCGGCATCGGGGACGGCTCGTTGCCGAAGGATCTTTTCGCAGGCTACATCGCGCAGGACGCCTTCTTCCTCGAATCCTTCGCCCGCGCATATGCTTTGGCTCTGGCGCGCAGCCGCGACACGTCAACATTGCTCACCCTGGCTGACCTCCTCACCGGTGTTCGGCAAGAGCTGGGGCTGCACGCCGACTACGCAGGTTCGTGGGGCATCGACATGACCCGCGTGGAGCCGTTGCCCTCGACGTCGGCTTACACCGAATTCCTGCTGGCGACGGCCTGTACCCAGGATCTGGGCGTCATCTACGCGGCGATGACACCGTGCATGCGGCTCTATGCGTGGCTCGGCTCGTCGCTCGATGCGCACACCGCGGGGCCCTACGCGCAGTGGGTGCAGACGTACGCCGATCCGGAGTTCAACGCGACGGCGACGTCGTTGGAACGGCTCCTCGATGAACAGGCCGATGACACCGCCACCGTCCGCACCGCCTATCGGCGGGCGATGCGTCTAGAGCTCGAGTTCTTCGACGCCGCGTTCAGGGCTGCGGCTGATCCAGCTGCCACGGGATAGGGCTCGAAGAAGCCACGCAATGCGACAAGGTGTCGTGCGTGCCGGTCGAGCCGGATGTCGTCGTCACAACCCGGCGTCCACTGCCGAACACGTCGGGCCTTGCCCTGTTCGTCGAGGGAGGCGACGACCAGCAGACCCTCGGCCGCGACGCAGGTGGCGCCGGTGACCATGTCGCTCGCGATGACGCGGACTCCGACGTGCACGCTGCGCGGCCCGGTGTGAAGGATTCGTGCCGACACGTCCAACTGGTCGCCGACGGTGAGCGTCCTGCAGAAGCGGATGGCAGCGACGTATGCCGTCAGCCCGGCAACTCCGCACCAGTCCGTCGCAGCGGCGTTCGCCGCTTCGTCGATCCACCGCATGATCCGACCGCCATGCAGGACGCCATCACTGCGCACATCTGCGCGACACACGAGGATGTGTCGGGTGATGCGGGGCGCGGCGCCTCCGGCCGTGTACGTCTGCGCTGCGATGGCATCCTCGATCTGTGTTCGGGTCCGTATCCGAACCCGCGCCTGATGTTCCCGCTGAAGTTCGAGCATGGTGACCGGCGTCCACGGCTGAACCGCAACCGGATCGCCGAGATCGTCGACAGCGACGAAAACAATTGGACACTGGGCAGATCGGACCGCGTGGGCGTCGGCAGGGTCGCCCGCGTAGATGGTGACCAGGATGTGCAGGCTGCTGCGGCGGGCATATACCAGGCACGCGTGCACTGCGACCGATTCGCCGATGCGGATGGGCCGGTCGAGGTGGAAATTGCTCACGGACGCGGCGACGCAGCGATGCCCGCTCCACCGGACAGCCGCGGCGCGAGCAGCTCTGTGGATCCACTCCAGTAATGTGCCGCCGTCGACCGTACCGACATCACCAAGGTGGGTCGGGCGAACACGGTACCGATGAATCATCGTGTGCTGCAGGGGGTCTCGCGACGTGACGGCGATTGGCGGTTCAGCGACGTCCCTGTGAGTAGTGTTCGCATCTCGATCTCCCCTCATGCCTGGTGCAGCCCATCATGGGTGCGATGACGAGGTAGAGGAATACCTCGACGCCGGATCGGAGCGGTTTCTTGCACGATCCACAGGTTCTCGTCACACCGGCACGCGTGAGTCTGTGGATTGCGCAAGGAAATGCGCGATACCTTCCCGCGCGCTTCCGCGTGGTACGCCCCCCGCCTGATGATGTGCGCACCGCCAGGAAGGAGAGGGCAATCATGGTTTACGCGATCATTGCGCTCGGTGCGGCGCTTGCCATGGCTGCGCTGACGGTGTGGTTAAGGACGCGGCGGGCGACCCCGAAAGGGCTAGAGGCGCAATGCCGTCGGGACATCCAGGCCCTCCGACGAGCAAGCCGGCCGCAAGGCGCAGCACACGCCGTGACCGACATCTGGTCTGCCGGCGCCGATCCCGACTCCGCACTGCGCGCGAAGAAATCCGTTTCGTGGGTGGCCATCGGGACGGTGAGCGGCTGCGGGGGATGCGGGGGATGCGGGGGCTGCGGGGGATGCGGGTGCGGCGGATGATGACGCGATCGAGGCCGCTGACCACACTTCACCGACGGGACAATGCTTTTCATCGGGCGTCCCGTGCGGTTGCGCGACTCGAGTTTCCACCCGCGGTGTTCAAGACGTGCCCGTGGCAGCCGCGCGATCTTGTCGAGACAGGCCTGCGGCAGTGGCTGCGCTGCTGCGCTGCTGCCCTGCACGACGATCAGACGATCGGGATGCCGTCGCACGCTGTCGACGAGGCGTGGCACGGGTTCATCCTGTGCACCATGCGCTACCAGGCCTTCTGCTCGGAGGCCTATCGAAAGTTCATGCATCACAGTCCCGTAGGCGGCGTGCCCGATCATGTCGCCGTCAACGCGGACCCGATGGAGGACCAGCTGCGTCGAACCGTGATCGCCTGGACGTTGGTGGCGAGGCCTGGCGAACGGTGTGTGCTCTGGGATCTCGACCGCCGGGTCGGGGTCGACGAGCCGTGGGGTCTGGACCTGGACCGGGTGGCCGAAATTCACACGGTGGCAACCGAAATGCAGAAGAGGTGACGCGATGACAAATTACCAAATGAACTACTCCGACGTCGACGGCCGACTCGTCCGGGCTTTCCTGCCGATGTTCTTCGGGGCGTTCGCCGGCGCAGGATTATGGTTCCTCTACCTCCTGGTGATCTATCCGCCTTCGATGCCGCTGGCCGTCGTCGCGGTCGGCCTCGTCTCGATCGCGACGACGTGGTTGTTCGGCTGGCTGGCTCTGCGTGTCGCGGTCATCTCCCGACGGAGCGGTCGGGGCGACTGGTGGTTGCGCCTGTCAACGAGCGGATTCGAGGTGAACGACCGAATCCTGCGGCCCCGGCGCTATGACTGGTGCGATATAGAGAAGTTCATGCTTGTCGCGCCGACGGCTGAGATCGAGCGCGCGGTCCTCACCCCCGCGATCTCTTCCTCGGAGGTAGTCAAGGACGGCGGCGGCCTTCCGGTGTTTCGGGTTGGCTTCGCATTGTCGACCAGACGTCGGCGATCCTTGTCCCGCAGGCTGTTCGCCGATTTCAGCGGGCGCGACGGGACGAGGGCCGACGGTACGGTCATGGGCTACTGGGACCGGCCGTTCGACGAGGCGGTCGATCTGATGAACGAATGGCGCTCGCGCTACCCGGCTGGCAGGTAGGACACCACCAGGTGCGCCGACGTTCCGGATCGTTGGCCACCTCGGCGACTACTCGAACCCGCGTACCGCACCGCAGACACGGCCGGCCCGCCCGGCCGGCCACCCAGTGCTGCTCGCCCTTGCGACGAATGCCCGTCGTCACCTGCATCGCCCCGGGAACAGTGGCGGAATGTCGTAGAGCCCTTGCCCCGAGTTCAAGGAGCGCTGGTATGTCGACGTCTTCCACCGGTGTCCACGGGTTGTGCCCGCGCAGGAAACAGAGTTCGTTGGCCCACAGGTTGCCGAATCCGGCGACGCAGCGCTGATCGAGGAGGGCGGCGACGAGGGGTCGGCCGGGGTCGGCCGCCAGGCGACGCGCGGCTTCGGTGACGTCCCAGTCGTCGCGCAACGGGTCGGGGCCCAGGTGGCCGACAACAGCTGTCTCGTCGCGGGTGCGCAGCAACTCGACAACCGGCAGGCGCACGCCGTACGCCGCAGGACCTTCTTCGGTCCGCAGCACCACCCGCGCATCGGCCATGACAGTCGGCGGGAGCCACCGCCCCGTCGAAGAGACGGTCCAGGAGCCCGACATCTTGAGGTGGGTGTGCAGCGTGAGGTCACCGGAGAGCCGGGTGAGCAGGTGCTTGCCGTGCGTGACGTGGCCCAGCACCGTCAGCCCGGCCAGGTCCGCCGTCGCGTGCGCGGGTACCCGCAACTCGCCGTGGGTCAGCACGCGCTCGCGCAGCGCACCGTCGAGGCGGCGGGCCAGCGCGTATACGGTGTCACCCTCGGGCACGTCTCCATCGTCCCCTCGTCCTAAGGTCGAGCGGTGACGATCACGTACGACGACGCGCTGCGCGAGCGGATCAGGGCCAACCTGAGCGCCCACGACCGGCGCACGGTGGCCGACCCGACGAAGCGGCACGCGGCCGTCGCCGTGGTGCTCGTCGACTCCGATGTCGGAGACGACAGGGTCGACCCGGTGAATGTCGACGACTGGAACGACGGACGCGAGATCGTGCTGGAAGGCCTCGACGGCCGGATGGTCGACGTGGCGGGCGGCGCCGCTTTCCTGCTGTGCCGCAGGGCCACCCGGCTCTCGTCTCACGCCGCCCAGTGGGCACTTCCCGGCGGCCGCCTGGACCCGGGCGAGACAGTGGTCGACGCCGCGCTGCGGGAGCTGGACGAAGAAGTCGGCGTCACGCTGACACAAGCCGATGTACTGGGGCTGTTGGACGACTATCCGACACGGTCGGGTTACGTCATCACCCCGGTGGTGATCTGGGGTGGCGGGCGGCTCGACCCGCGTCCCGCACCCGACGAGGTGGTGGCGGTCTACCGCGTCGGGCTGCATCAACTTCAGCGCGGCGACTCTCCGCGCTTCATCTCAATCCCGGAGAGCCCGCGCCCGGTCGTGCAGATTCCGCTGGGCAACGACCTGATCCACGCTCCGACAGGCGCCGT
Source organism: uncultured Actinomycetota bacterium (assembly GCA_963758825.1). Classification (GTDB taxonomy): domain Bacteria; phylum Actinomycetota; class Actinomycetes; order Mycobacteriales; family Mycobacteriaceae; genus Mycobacterium. The sequence goes on from CAVWWV010000008.1 coordinate 265,676, forward strand.
GTTGCTGCAGCTGAGGCGGCTGGGGCTGGAGGGACGCAACGACCGGGTCGACGACCTGGAGCAGCCGGTTTTCGCCTGGAAGTAGGAATACCCAGCGGAAGCGACGGGTTTACAAAGTGCAACGGCAGGGCATTTCTTAGCGAGTTCACGGGCAGTGCCGACGGTCTCGCTCAGGTTCGCCGGGCACATTGACGACAACATCTAAAAGAACGACGCCATATTCGCACAAGGTGGTGGTGACATGACCGCGACGGCCGCAGCCGCCAATGTCGTCTTTCTCGAAGCGCATCCCGGGTGGCGGGCGTCCCGAACCCGGTCAGAGGCACTCATGGCCGCGATGCGCAGGCACCCGTCCTATCAGGGTGATCTGCCGGAGTCCCGGGCAGACCGGGAGCCCGCCCAAGTGCTGCACATGCGCGCCCACTAACCCTGGTTGTCGGCGAGTCCGCTCAACGCAGACGGCAGCGGGCCGCAGTGCAGGACACCAAGGCGTTGCGTGGCGCGGGTGAGGGCGACGTACAGTTCGGCCGCGCCCCGCGGTCCCGCTGCCAGGATCCGCTCCGGCTCGACCACGAGCACCGCGTCGAATTCCAGGCCCTTGGTTTCCGACGGTGCCACCGCACCCGGCACACCGGGTGGGCCGATCACCACGCTGGTGCCTTCGCGCCCCGCTTCCTCGCGGACGAAATCTGTCTATCGCAGAGGCTAATTCGACTTCGGTGACCTGCTTCGACCATGGCTTGACACCGGTCGCGCGCACCGAATCCGGCGGTTGGACGTCCGGCGCGAACTCGGCGAGCAGCGCCGCGGCGACGGTCATGATCTCTGCCGGAGTGCGGTAGTTCACCGACAGCGACCGGTACACCCACCGGTCTGGCACGTACGGATCGAGCATCGTGTCCCACGACGTCGCTCCGGCCGCCGACCGGCGCTGCGCGAGGTCACCGACCACGGTGAAGGACCGGCTCGGGCAGCGACGCATCAGCACCCGCCAATCCATCTCGGACAGTTCCTGTGCCTCGTCGACGACGACGTGCCGGTAGGTCCAGTCCCTGTCCGCGGCCGCGCGTTCGGCGAGCTCCCGGGTGTCGCGGACGACGAAGCGGTCAGCCAGGTCCTCGGCGTAGAGCAGGTCAGTGGCGAGCAGGTGGTCCTCGTCGGACATCAGGTCCTCGCGGCCGACCATCATGTCGAGCACCTTCTCGGCGTACTCGGCTTCGGCCTTCCGCTCCCGCTCCGCGGAGTCGTCAACGGGCTTGTCGGGGCCCAACAGGTCGACCAGCTCGTCGAGCAACGGCACGTCCGACACCGTCCACGAGTCGCCGTCGGCACGAAACAGCGCCGCGTCCGCCCCCGCCGCCTGCAAGCGCTCGGGCGAGCTGTACAGCGTCGCCAACAGCGATTCGGGGGTCAGTATCGGCCAGAGTTCGTCGACCGCGGCCGAGAACGAGGCATTGTCGGCAAGGTCGCGGGTGAGGTTGCTGCGCATCTGCTCCCACGCCTTCTTGTCTTCCCGGGTCAGCCAGCCGCGGCCGATCCGCGCTATCGCTCGCTCGGTCAGTACATACGTGACGATGTCAGTGAAGACGGCGCGGGCCTCGTTGTGCGGGCGTCGGCTCCCGCGCGCCTCCTCTCGTGCCCACTGCGCCGTTTCCGCGTCGATCTGCACCGTGACGTCGGCCAGGTCGATCGGTATCGGGTCTATCGGCAGCCGCTGCCGGTCGGCGACCGCCGCCGCGAGCACATCGGCCATCGTGCGTGAGCCCTTGAGGCGCGCGACCTCCGGCGCGTCTTCGTCGCTCACCTGCAAACCGGGCACCAGGTCCCCGGTGGTCATGAACACCACGTCGGTCTCGCCGAGCGACGGCAGGACGCGGCCGATGTGGTTGAGAAAGGCCGAATTCGGACCGACCACGAGCACACCGTGATTCTCGATCCGCTTGCGTTGGGTGTAGAGCAGGTATGCGACCCGGTGCAGCGCCACCACGGTCTTGCCGGTGCCGGGGCCACCTTCGATCACAAGCACGCCAGGATGGTCGAGCCGGATGATCTCGTCCTGTTCGGCCTGGATCGTGGCGACGATGTCGCGCATTCCGTCGCCGCGCGGTGCATTGACCGCCGCGAGCAGAGCGGCATCGCTACCGTCTCCCTGCTGCGCACCGTCGGGTCGGCCGAGCAGCTCGTCGGTGAATTCGGTGATCTGCCTGCCGCGAGTGTGGAACTGACGCCGGCGGCGCATGTTCTCCGGGTTGGCGCCGGTGGCGGTGTAGAACGGACGCGCCGCGGGCGCTCGCCAGTCGATCAGCAAGGGTTCGTATTCGTCCTCCTTGTCGAAGATGCCGATCCGGCCGACGTAGGAGCGCTCGCCGGAGAGGGAGTCCAGCCGTCCGAAGCACAAACCGTTGTCCGCGATGCCGAGCCGCCGCATCTCCTTGGCCAGCGCGCGCACCTCGGAATCCCGTTGAACGAACGTGCCGCCGTCCTTCTTGTCGATCGGGCCCCGCAAGGCCGCGGCGTAGCCGCCCTTCACCCGCGCCCGTTCAGCATCGAGCCGGCGGTAGAGCTCGGTCACGTACTGCTGTTCGGACCGCAGCTCGCTCTCATACTCCCGAGTTGTCACATGCCCCCAATTGCGGCGCGTTTCGCCTAGGTGGAAGATTGTGAAGCATGTCCGGGGCCTTGCCGCAAGCCCCCGGGTGCGATATAGATTGATGGTGGAAGGGACGTCGATCCCTTCCTTTTTTGTGCGCTGCCACATGGACGTGGCCCTCAACGGGTACCTCGTTCAAGCAACTGCGGAAGCGCAGCACAGAACGGGGTTGACCGTGAAGCTGGAATTGAGTGACGAGGATGCCGCCTTCCGCGAAGAGCTTCGGCGCATCTACACCACCGAGATTCCCGACGATATCCGTGAGCGGGCCCGCGCGGGGGAACCGGACTATCCCCACGATTTGGTCAGCACCCAACAGATCCTCAACCAGCACGGTCTGGCGGTGCCCAACTGGCCGGTCGAATGGGGCGGCAAGGACTGGACACCGCTGCAGCGACAGATGTGGCTCGACGAGATGCAGTTGGCCGCGGTGCCCGAACCGCTGCCCTTCAACGCCAAGATGGTCGGCCCGGTGATCGCCCAATTCGGGTCACAGGAACTCAAGGAGCGGTTCCTGCCACCCACTGCCAACCTCGACATCTGGTGGTGTCAGGGCTTCTCGGAACCGGAAGCCGGCTCCGATCTGGCATCGCTGCGCACCACCGCCGTACGTGACGGCGACAGTTACGTCGTCAACGGCCAGAAGACGTGGACGACGCTCGGCCAGTACGCCGACTGGATCTTCCTTCTCGCGCGCACCGACCCGAATGCACCCAAGCGTCAAGCGGGCATCTCGTTTCTGCTGGCGAGGATGGATACGCCGGGGATCACCCTGCGACCCATCAAGCTCATCGACGGCGGTTACGAGGTCAACGAGGTCTTCTTCGAAGACGTGCGAGTGCCCGCCGACCAATTGGTTGGCGAGGAGAACCAGGGCTGGACGTACGCGAAGTTCCTGCTGGGCAACGAGCGCACCGGCATTGCGCGCATCGGCAACACCAAGCTCTGGATGGCACAGGTCAAGGAGCGAGCAGCCCAGGTGCGCGTCAACGGGTCGACGCTGCTCGACGATCCCCTGTTCGCGGCGCGGGTCGTCGAGATCGAGAACGGTCTGCTGGCATTGGAACTCACGCAGATGCGGGTCAGCGGATCGGAGGCCGACGGGAAGCCGAACCCCGCATCGTCGATCCTCAAGCTGCGCGGCAGCCAGCTTCAGCAAGCCGCCACTGAACTGCTCGTCGAGGTGGCCGGACCCGACGCGTTGCCGTTCGACACCGGTACCGACCTCGACGCACCGGCGTGGGCGCGGCATGCCGCACCTCGCTACCTGAACTACCGGAAGACCTCGATCTACGGCGGTACCAACGAAATTCAACGCACCATCATCGCCTCGACCATTCTGGGATTGTGAGCTGACCGTGGACTTCGACCTGACCGAGGAGCAGCAGCTGCTGCGCGACGTCACCCGCGACGTGCTGTCGCAGAACTACGACATCACCCGATACAACGAGATCACCAACGGTGAACTCGGTTGGAGCCGCGAGGTGTGGAAGCAGTTCGCGGAGGTGGGCCTGCTGGGCCTTGGATTCGATCCCGACGAGGCAGGTCAGATCGAGGTCATGGTGGTGATGACCGAGATCGGCAGGCGGCTGGCGCCGGAGCCGCTGGCACAGGCGGCGCTGATCCCCGGCGGCCTGATCGCCGAGCTGGGCTCCGACGAGCAGAAGAAGATCCTCGATGACGTGACGGCGGGCGAGGTGCTTTTGGCCTTCGCCCACGACGAACCTGGTGCACGGACCGGCCCGGCCGAACTCAACAGCCGGGCGGAGAGAAGTGCAGACTCCTGGACGGTCAGTGGTCGCAAAAACCCTGTGCTGGCGGGCGATTCGGCCGACACGGTCATCGTCACCGCCGCGCTTCCCGACGGTGGCTCGGGACTGTTCCTCGTCGACGCCGCCGCGACGACGCGGCACGCCTACCGCACCTTCGACGGCAGACGGGGGGCTCAACTGGACTTCGACGCCGTCTCCGCCGAGCCGTTGGGGGCCGGCGGTGACGCCGCAGAACACATCGCGCGCACCGTCATTCGGTATCAGTCCGCGTTGTGCGCAGAAGCGGTCGGTGCGATGGAGGAGGCGCTGCGGCTGACCACCGGATACCTCGGCGAACGCAAGCAGTTCGGTGTTCCGCTGAGCAATTTTCAGACGCTGACCCAGCGCGCCGCCGACATGTACGTTTCACAGGAGTTGGCGCGCAGCATGAACTTCTATGCCGCGATGTCGATCGCCGACGGCAGGTTCGACCCGGTTGTCGCCGCGCGGGCCAAGCTGCAGATCGGCCGGTCCGGACGGCACATCGCCCAAGAGGCCATCCAGCTGCACGGCGGCATCGGAATGACGGCCGAGTACCCCGTCGGCCACTACGCGGCGCGACTCACGGCCATCGACAACACCTTTGGAACAGCAGACGATCAATTGCGTGCGCTCGTCGGGCACATCGGCTCCTACGGAACCGTCTCTCTGTAGATCGATGCCAGCCTGAACATCCGGACCTGGCCGGGCACCCGCGCGTCGCATTGCGACAACAGCGGCTCCGACATCTGCTCAGTGAGCACGACATCGATGGTTCCCGAGTCGTCCTGAAGAACTATACGGATTCGGTGATCGCCCCGTTCGACCGTCAGCGGTGACAGGCTGGCGATGCGGTCGTCTCCGAACGCCTCACGGGCGAAGTGCTGGGCGGCTTGTACGGCGTGCGGCAGCGATGTCCGCCCGCGCAGGAACCTGTTGTCAACGCGCCCTTCGAGATACAGCCGGACGAGATCCGCAGAATCGGCCGTGTCGACCCGTCCGTAGCACAGCCCCTCGGGCAGTACGAGCATGGTCGCCGCGAAACGGTCACCACCCAGATGCGAACACTCCCAGGTGTATTCGGGGTACCGCGCCGCAATCGCCTTGCAGGCGCTGCGGCCCCGCACTGCACAGCACTGATCGTGCTTGCCATGTGCACAAATCGCCACGACAGGATCGGTGGACGGCGAGCCGTCGCTGCCGTCGAGAGCGATATCGAGGTATCCGCTGGGGTCGCCGACCTCGCCGCCGTACAGCGCTTCGCTACCAGGTTCGCAGTGCGCCACGAACCAACGCCATCGTGGTGTGGCCGACCGACGACCGGGACGACGAATTGCCGCGATGCGCATCTTCGCGGACTCGACGCGGCGGACGATGGCGCGCCCGAGCTGGGGGTCGATGACGGCCGGCGATTGCAGAAACGCGGAATGTCCCCAAGCGCCAGGCAATTCGAGTAGTACCCAGGAGAACCCGGCGGAGGCCGTTGCGTACATCGGGTCGGCGCGCAACAGCGACTGGTCGCTGCACGGGACCCTTCTCGCAGCCGTCATCCGTCGACCGGCACGACGACAGCCTCTCGCAGCAGTCTGCGGATCAACACAGTCCCGTCGGCGTGGTCGAGACCCGGCAGGCTACCGGCGTCAGCCACCTGCCCGGTGCGCAGGGCAGCGACCGCGTCTGCGCACGACATCGGCAGTGTCAGCATCTTGTCCGGCAGTCGGAGCACGACATGTCCGTCGGAGTCGTGAATCGTGGAGACCAGGCCGTGGCGCCACTGAACCCGCACCGTATCGGCTTGTCCGCCTGCCAGAAGGGCGGCCAGCGGACGGATCGCGACGGGCCGTGTCCGGTCAGCGTGCCGTTGCACCAACCTCGAGGCTGCGCCGTCGCTCAGTGCGGACGCCTCGTCCCGCAGTGTCGCGACCATCTCCGCCATCACCTTGCTCACCGACGCGATGATCTCATCCCGATCGGTCGGGTCGGCGCCCATCGGCAGCGACTTCCGGTATGCCTGGATGGTCGCCAACTCGTCGATCACCGTTCGTGCCACGTCGATGCCGGTCAGTGGAGCCACGCCGACGGTGAGATGAATCGACGTGGTTTTCAGCGCCTGCGCCGAATGGATCCATCCGCGTGGCAGATACAGGGCATCGCCTTCGGAGAGCACCGTGTCGATGACCGGTGCCCCGGCCACCCGGTCGGCTATCGCGGCGCGGTGCTCCGTCCAGGGTTGCGACGGCAGGGGATCGACATGGACAGGCTCATGCACGATCCACCGCTTCTGCCCGGATACCTGCAGGACGAATACATCGTGGACGTCGTAGTGCGGATCGAAGCCGCGACCGGTGGGCGGCGTGATGTAGGCGTTCGCCTGCACCGGATGACCCAGTTCGTCGACCGCCTGCCGGACGAAATCGATTACGGGCGGCCACAGTCGGTGCAGGCCCTGCAGGACAATCGTTGCGCCACTGGCGAACTGGGCCAGCACCTTGGCGGAGTCCACCTGGTCGGGCATCTCTGCGCCGAACCCGGCGGGACCGAGATAGCTGTCTTTGGCCAACAGGTCGCCCTCGCTGGCCAGCCGGATGAACGGCGCGCGCACCCCGCGCTCGGCGATCAACTCGTCGACCGTGTCCGGCGAGAGCAGATCGCTGAAGTCGCGGGGCAGCGCGTCTGACGTGCTGAGCAGCGGCCGACGCCCCCAGTACTCGGCAGCGAATATCTGGGGGTCGGTCGAGACGCAGCGGCTCAGCACCGAGGCGCGGTCAGGCTGTGCCGTCTGCGCCGCCGTCGTGGCCTTCGGGGTTGGAGCCGCCGTCGGCCGCGCCTTCGCCGCCTGCGCTTCCGTCGGCTCCGCCGTCGTGGCCTGCCGGGTTCGAGCCGCCGTCGGCCGGACCCTCAGCGCCTGCGCTTCCGTCGGCGCCGCCGTCGTGGCCCTCGGGGTTGGAGCCGCCGTCGGCGGTGCCCTCTCCGCCGCCGCCTGATGTGGTGATGTCGTCGTCGTTGAGCGCCATGCTCGGTCCTTTCTGTTGGGTAGCCGCGCGTAAGGGAGCTGTCGCCGCTACGTGCGCAGGGGATTGCCGCAGAACAGCAAAACGAAACGGGTTGCGGGGCCCTGATACCCGCTGAACGTGATGCTTTATGCGCTGTGACAGAAGACTGACATCCACATCGGGTCCGCGTGCATCGCCGCCGTCCTGCCTAGTCTCGGTTCCGTGCTCTCACCCGGGACCGAGGTGTCGACAACGATCGCAGCCACTCCGACGCGGGTGTGGCAGCTGGTGAGTGACATCGAGCTGATGCCGACATTGAGCACCGAACTGCAGTCCGTCGAATGGCTCGGCGGCGACGGCCCGGGTCTCGGTGCGAAGTTCGTCGGCCGCAATCGACATTCGGCGATGGGGGAATGGACCACCCAGTCCGAGGTCATCGAGTGGGATGCCCCGCGGGCATTCGCGTGGGCCGTCGGCGGACGCGAGCGTCCGGCCGCGATCTGGCGTTTCACGCTGACCCCCACGGACTACGGAACGACGTTGACGTACCGGGTGCAGCTCGGTCCCGGTACGTCCGGAGTGACGCTGCTGGTCGGCAGGGAGCCCGACCGAGCACAGATGATCGTCGCCGCCCGTCTGCGCCAGTTCGACGAAGCGATGACGGCGACGGTCGACGGGATCAAAACCCTTGCGGAGGCATCTACTGCCGATTCACAGGGCAGGTTCTAAGGTCGGTGGGTGGGCGGCGGTGTGACATCGATGGCGGCAGGCGGTCGCGTCGCCGTCGCGATGGCGGTCCTGACGGTCGCAGCGGCCGCGTGCTCGGACGGGTCTGGTTCCGAGCAGCCGGCCGCCAGCACGACGACGACGGTCGCGGCGCCGCAGCCGACCACGCTGCCGTCCTGCGTAACGACGACTCCGGCGGCGTGGCAGAAGGCTATCGACGAGAGCGCCGTCGAGACCGGCGGCGTCTCGAACGTTCCGATGGCCGTCGGCAGGCGCGGTGAGGTTGCCGTCTCACGCGACGACGGCGGCACTCGGAACCTGCTGTTGATCAACTCCGACAAATCCGTGAGTGAGATCTACGCGGTGCCGGAGCCCGACGAGAACACGATCGGGACGGTGACGATGGACGACCGCTGGGTCGTCGTCGGCGTCGAGCACTCACCGCGCGGCGCCAACGGCATCATCCCGACGATCATGCGTATCGACGTGGTGGACCGGCAGGGCGGCGCGACCAGGAATGTCGTTGACAGCCCTCTGGAGGACCTCACGTCCGGCGGCAAGACCATCGATTCGGTCGCCCTGTTCGGCGGGAAGGTGTACTGGATCACGCGGGACACCTTTGCCGGCGACGCCGGCAAGATTCAGTCGTACGACCTGAACACCGGAACCGTCAGCGATGTGGCGGCCGGCGAGATGCGCAACGTGCGGGCCACCGCTGCGGGTCTGACGTGGGACGTCGCCTGGGATCAAAACACCGGCGTGCGGGCTGAGCTGAAGATTCCGGATGCGTTGCCGCCCGCGGTCGCCGGGGCGGTTGGCACCGGCCGCGAGCAGTTGACGCTCGCGACCGACGGCAATGCCTACGCGTGGTCCACCGGAACAGACCGGGGCGAGCCCGCCCTCGCGTACTGGTCACCGAACTCAGGGCTGGTACGCGTCACGGGGAATGTCCCGGCGGGCGGAAAGTCTGGCGCCTTGCCGCTCTTCGTCGTCGGACCGTACGTGGTGCTGGCCAGAGGGCGCCCAGGCGATGATGTCGACACCTCTGCGACCGTCATCGACACGCGGTCGGGCGCGCTCACCTACCTACGCCCGTCGGTCGGCGGCGCGGACGGCGGCACCATCGCGGTGGGCCTTGGGGCGACCACGAAGAAGCCCCCCACAAGCGCAGGTGTTCTCCGCGTCGACGCACTACCGCCGCTGACCTGCTGACGCATGTTCATCGCCGTCCTCGGCACGGTCCTCGCACTGATGCACTGCTACATCTGGAAGCGGCTGATCAAGGACACCAGTGCGGGCGGCGCTCGATGGGCGCTCACCGCAGTTTTCGTCGCACTGCTGGTGCTCCTGGTGTGCACGCTGCTGTTACCGAGGCTGTTTGGCTGGCGTGAGCCGGCGTGGCTCGCATGGCCCGGGTATGTCTGGTTCGGTCTGATCGTCTATCTGTTTCTCACCTTGCTGGCGGTCGAACCGGTCCGAATTGCGTTGCGCCGCTGGAGCACTCGCAGGCTACCGGACCTGGCTGAGGCGAAAGAGCAGTCGATGAACCGCCGCATGTTCATCGCCAGGACGAGCGCGGTCGCGGCAGGCGTCGCCTCTGTGAGCCTGGTCGGTGTCGGCATGGCCGATGCACTTGGTCCGCCCGACGTCCTGCGAGTCCCGGTGCGACTGCGCAGGCTCGATCCCGCCTTCGACGGGTTCCGAATCGCCGTGGTGTCCGATATCCACCTCGGCCCGTTGGCCGGGCGTGCGCATACCGAGCGGATCGTCGCGATGATCAACGAAACCGAGCCGGATCTCGTCGCGATCGTCGGCGACCTGGTGGACGGGACGGTCGAAGAACTCGGACCCGCAGCGGAACCCCTGCGGGACTTGGTGTCTCGGGAGGGGTCCTTCTTCGTCACCGGCAACCACGAGTATTTCGTCGACGACACGCCCTCCTGGCTACGTGAGCTGGAGCGACTTCGGCGTAGCGCCGCTGCAGAACGAGAACACGGCAATCCGGCGGGGAGCGGCCGCCTTCGATCTGGCCGGTGTCAACGATGTCGCCGGTGAGCAACGTTCGCAACCGCCTGACTTCGACCGGGCGCTATCCGGCGTGGACGGATCGCGACCGACGATTCTGCTTGCCCACCAACCGGTTCAGGTGACGGAGGCCTCTGCGCGTGGCGTGGACCTCCAGCTGTCCGGCCACACCCACGGTGGCCAGATGTGGCCGTTCCACTACATCGTCCGCGCCGTGCAGCCGTCGCTGGCCGGGCTGTCGACGGTGGACGAGACGCAGCTGTACGTCACCAGGGGTGCGGGCTTCTGGGGCCCGCCCGTCCGGATCGGTGCGCCGTCGGACATCACCGTCGTTTCGCTGGAGGCCTAGTCCGCAGAGAACCTTTGAGAATCGGGATGAATCGACGATGCCCCATCCGTTCTGGCCGTCAGCAATCACGATCAGAAGGGATCAATCATGCGAATCGTCGTCATTGGTGGAACCGGCCGCATCGGCTCGAAGGTGGTGGCTGGCCTGACCGAACAGGGTCACGACGCGGTGGCCGCCGCCCCTTCGACGGGCGTCAACACGCTCACCGGTGAGGGACTGGCCGAGGCGGTCAGGGGTGCGCAGGTAGTCGTCGACGTCTCGAACTCGCCGACCCTCGACGATGCGGCGAGGGAGTTCTTCAATACCGCAACCACCAACCTGCTTCGGGCCGAAGCCGACGCAGGCGTCGGCCACCATGTCGCCCTGTCGGTGGTCGGCACCGATCGGCTCGCCCCCAAGAGTGGTTACTTCGACGCCAAGCTGGCCCAGGAAGCGCTGATCAGCGCAGGCCCGATCCCCTATTCGATCGTGCATGCGACGCAGTTCTTCGAGTTCGTCGAGGTGATCGCGGATTCCGCGACGGTCGGCAACGAGGTGCATCTGCCACCGGCTCTCATCCAGCCGATGGCCAGCGACGACGTCGCCGAGGCCGTCGTGGTCGCGGCTCTCAACGCGCCGGCCAACGGCATCACCGAAGTCGGCGGGCCCGAGCAGTTCCGCATGCCAGACCTGATCCGCACCGCGCTGACCGCCCGTGGCGATACCCGCAAGGTCGTCGCCGACCCCGCGGCCGGCTACTGGGGTGTCCACATCGACGAGCGCGATCTGGTTCCCGACGCCGGTGCAACGCTGTTCGCCACTCGGTTCGAGGACTGGATCACCGAGGCCGCCGCCAGGGCATGAACGACCCGTCCCTGCGGCCCGGCCGGCACGACACCGGGATGGATCAGGCCGGTAAAGTCCACTGCAAACACATGCGGTGGAGCTTATGTCGAGCCAGGGTTGGGGGATCGGTCTTCGCGGTCGCGACAGCGAATGCGAGGCGCTTCGGGGGCTGATATCGACCGTCCGAGCGGGCAGCTGCGGAGTTCTGGTGCTCCGGGGCGAGGCAGGTGTCGGGAAATCCGCGCTGCTCTCCTATCTCGCGGAGCAGGCCCATGGATTTCGCTGTGTCGACGTCGCGGGTGTGGAGTCCGACATGGAGTTGGCCTTCGCCGGCCTCCAACAACTGTGTGCGCCGCTGATCGATCACCTCGACCAGCTGCCCGAACCCCAGCGCGACGCACTGAACGTCGCGTTCGGACGTACGGGTGGACCCACCCCCGACCGATTTCTCGTCGGGCTGGCTGTGCTGAGCCTGATGGCCGCGGCCAGCGCCGACCAACCGGTTCTCTGCATCGTCGACGACGCCCAGTGGCTCGATCAGGTGTCCGTGCAGACCCTCGCCTTCGTGGCCCGGCGACTGCTCGCCGAACCGGTCGCCCTGGTCTTCGCTGCCCGCGACAGCGGAGCCGAGGTGTTGGCCGGGCTGCCGGAAATCCCGGTCAAGGGCCTGTCCGACGAGGCCGCGCGCGACCTACTGGAATCGGTGATGCTCGGTGGCATCGATCCGCGGGTCCGCGACCGCATCATCGCCGAGACGCGCGGTGTGCCGCTGGCCATACTCGAGGTGCCGCGCAGCATCACCGCGACCGAGTTGGCGGGTGGCTTCTGGATCTCCGGGAAGCGTTCGTCGACTGCGGCGATCGAGGAGGGATTCGTTCGCCGCATCCGGTCGCTTCCGGCGCAGACCCAGAGCCTGTTGCTGGCCGCGGCGGCGGAACCCGTCGGCGACGCAAACTTGTTCCTGCGCGTCGCGGCGGAGCTGGGTATCCCGATCGACGCACTGGCGCCCGCCGAGGCCGCTGGGTTGATCGAGTTCGGCTCGCGCATGCGCTTCGCGCCATCCGTTGATGCGCTCCGCCGCTTACCGCGCCGCGGAGATAGCGCAGCGTCGCGAGATCCATCGCGCCTTGGCGCATGTGACCGACCCGGAGTCGGATCCCGACCGGCGCGCATGGCACGCCGCACATGCCGCAACCGGGTCCGACGACGCCGTTGCCGCCGAGCTCGAAGCGTCGGCAGGCCGGGCTCAGAGCAGGGGCGGAGTGGCGGCGGCGGCCGCATTCCTTGAGCGCGCGACCATCCTCACGTCTGACCCCGCCCTGCGCGGATCGAGGGCGATCGCCGCCGCGCGGGCCAAACGAGAGGCCGCCGCGCCCGGGGCCGCGTACGAACTCCTCGCGATCGCCGAGATGACGCCGCTGTCCGAACTGCAGCAGGCGGAGATAGCCCGGATGCGTGCTCAGATGGAGTTCGTCCGCAGCCGCAGCGGCATGGCGGGCGCCCTGCCGTACGAGCGAAGCCGCCATTCTGTTGCACCGTGCCGCAACGGGTCTCGAAGGACTCGACGACGACCTGGCTCGGGACACGCATTTCGAGGCGCTCACCGCTGCGATGTACGCGGGCAGGCTCGGCGAGCCCGGAGCGCTTGGTGATGGTGGCGGCGGCCGGGCGCGCCGCAGTCAGTCGATGCGACGAACTGCGCCGCCCGATCGACTTCCTGTTGAGCGGCATGACAAGCCGGATCATCGACGGTCCAGGCCAGGGATTCGACCACATGCGCGCCGCGCTGGAACTGTGGAACGCCCACGACGAGCGCAGCGACAGGCACGACCGGAACTGGCCCTTCCCGATCGCACAGGAATCGGCCGCCCACGAACTGTGGGATGACGCGGTACTGCAGCAGATCGCCACCCAGACCGTGAAGCGCGCTCGCGACGCCGGTGCACTCGCCGCTCTGCCGCCCGCGCTCGCCTATCAGGCCGGGGCGCACGTCTATAGGGGCGAGTTCGCCTCCGCAGCAAGGACTTCTCGAAGAGGCTGACGCAATAACCGAGTCGATCGGCTACGCGCCGCGGAAGTACCACGCGCTGAACCTGGCCGCATGGCGGGGTGTTCACGGCGAGGCCGTCGACCTGATCGCGGCGGCAGCCGCCGACGGCGCGGCCAAGGGGGAAGGCCGCCTGGTCGGGCTTACCAAGCTCCTCTCCGCGATTCTTTACAACGGCCTCGGTCGCTACGACGAGGCGCTCGCAGCCGCGCGTGAGTGCGTGGAATACGAGGATCTGGGCTTCTTCGGCTGGTGTCTGTTCGAGCTCATCGAAGCCGCAGTGCATGTCGGCGACACGCGCTCTGCCGCCGCTGCTCTGCCGCTGTTCGAACAAAGAGCGGGCGCCAGCGGGACGGACTGGGGGCTGGGTCTGGTCGCGGCGGCCAGGGCCATGCTTGCCGGCGAAGAGGAGGCCGATGGTCTCTTCGTCGAGGCTGTCGAACGTCTCGAGCAGGCCAACGTCGAACTGCACAGCGCCCGTGTGCAATTGAGCTACGGCGAGTGGCTGCGACGAATGAACCGCAGACGCGACGCCCGCGACCAACTCAACATCGCATACGAGGCGTTCACCAGGATCGGTGCGGAAGGCTTCGCCGAGAGGGCCCGCCGGGAGCTTGCCGCGACCGGCGAGAAGGTGCGCAAGCAGCCCGTCGGCGTCGGCACCGAACTGACCGCTCAGGAAGCGCAGATCGCGCGCCTTGCCGGCGAAGGGCTGACGAATCAGGAGATCGGTGCGCAGCTGTTCATCAGCACCCACACCGTCGAATGGCATCTGCGCAAGGTGTTCGTCAAGCTCGGCATCACCTCGCGCAGGCAGCTCCGCAATGTGTCGTGGCCGAGCTAGCGCCTGCGGCCCTCGCGCGATACGTGACTACGGATCTTCAAGGGTTCGCTCGGACTGCCCGCCAGACACGCTGGATTCAGAGATCGAAAGCTCTGAGGAAGGCAGGCGAACATGGACGTCTACGAGGCGGTCGAGAGTCGCCGGGCGGTGCGTGGGTTCACTGACGAGCCCGTGTCCGATGAGGCGCTCAAGCGCGTGCTCACGGCGGCAGGCCGGGCGCCGTCCGGGTCGAACCTGCAACCGTGGCACATCTACGTGGTTACCGGCGAACCGCTCAAGCGGCTGAGGAAGCTGGCCACCGAGCGCGTCGCAGCCGGGGAGCCGTGGGACGAGCGCGAGTTCGATGATGTACCCGCCCGAGCTGAAGTCGCCGTACGTCGAGCGTCGAAATCAATTCGGCAAGGAACGCTACAGCGCGCTGGGCATCGTGCGGGACGACTGGGAGGCAAGGCAGCGAGCGGCGATCGCCAACTGGGACTGCTTCGGGGCCCCGGCCGCACTGTTCTGCTACATCGACCGCGACCTCGGCATGCCCCAGTGGTCAGATCTCGGGATGTATCTGCAGACGGTCATGCTGCTGCTACGCGCCGAGGGGCTGCACAGCTGCCCACAGATGGCCTGGTCGCAGGTCCGCAAGACCGTCGCCGAGATCGTCTCGCCGCCAGATGAGCTGATGCTCTTCTGCGGCATGTCGATCGGCTACCAGGACCCGTCCATTTTCTACATCCCCACCGGCCGGGCACCGCTCGCGGAGACCGTCACCTTCATCGACGGCTAGTGACCACGGACCGCGGGCCACGGACTACGGGTTTCCAAGGGTTCGCTTGGCCCGCGCACCCGCGAGTCTGAATGACAACAGCCGCTCACCGCACCAAAGAGGAGATCTGAACATGTCCGTCTCGTCCGTGCCAGACACGCTTCACACCGACGAACATCTCGCAGCGCAGTTCGCCCGACAAGCAGAGCCACACTTCGCCGTCCTGTCCCGCGGATCGCGTCGACTGGCCCGCAACGCCGCTGACGCCGAGGACCTGATGCAGGACACTCTGCTGCACGCGTACGCCGGGTTCCGTTCCTTCCAGGAGGGCAGCAACCTGCGGGCGTGGCTGTTCCGCATCCTCTACAACCGCTGGGTCAGCACGCATCGCGCCAGGCAGTCCCGGCCCTCGGAGGTCTTGGCGGACGAGCTCACCGAGCGCGACGTGGCCTCGCGCTCGGCAGAAGCCGAGGTGCTGGATGTGTTGCCCGACAACGACATCAAGGTGGCATTCGCCGCGCTGCCCCCGGGCTTCCGCGAAGCGGTGTATTACGCGGACATCGAGGGATACACCTACGCCGAAACCGCCGCCATCCTCGGCGTCCCGCTGGGCACGGTGATGTCGCGGGCGTCGCGGGGCAGGCAGCGGTTGCGCATCGCGCTGGCGCACCTCGCGCCGCCAGCCGCCGACGAACCCCTGATCGCCTGAGAAGACCGAGAAATCCAAGGAGGAATGACCGATGCCGAAGAACTATGACCCCTCGTGGGAGGACGCGTTGACGGTGGTGGCTGAAGTGCAGCCGCCGCACATCCCCGAGGGCGCGCACGCGATGACCGTCGTCATCGCGTATCCGCCGGGTAGTGCGGGTGCACCGCCGCACCGGCACCCGAGCGGGCCGTGCTTCGGCTACATGCTGGAGGGCGAGATGCTGTTCGAGCTGGAAGGTGAGCCGCCCCGGGTGATTCGTGCGGGCGAGGCGTTCTGGGAGCCGGGCGGTGACGCCATCCATTACTCGGACGCCAACAACAGGGACGACATGGAGTGCCGGTTCACGGTCACCATGCTCTGCGTGCCCGGAAGGCCGATGCTCGAGTTGGTCAGCGACGAGGAGCTGCAGCAGCGCGAGAATCGTCGGGTGGCCGCCGAACCCGGCACTGTCGGATAGGTGCGAGCCGATGTCGAAGATATTGCTACAAACCACGATCGAAGAGGATCCCGACGATTGGGACATCGCCCGCTTCTCGCTGCTCGCTGGCGAACTGCGGCGTGCGGGCCATGATGTCGTCGCGCGCAATCGCGCCAGGCGTGGCGTCGACGACCCGGTGCTGAGTCGCCTGGGCGGGCTGGACTTCGACCAGCTATGGCTGATGGCGGTGGACGTCGGTGACGGGCTGACGGACGCCGAGGCCGAGGCGATCGTGCGCTTTCGCCGCAATGGTGGGGGTGTGCTGACGGCGCGCGACCACGAGGATCTGGGCCGATGTCTGTTGTGTCTCGGCACGATCGGGAAGGTCAACCAGTTCCATGACAAGTCGGTGGACGCGGCGACCCGCTGCGACGACCAGGACACCCCGTCGATTTCCTGGCCCAACTATCACTCCGGCGCCAACGGCGACTATCAGCCGGTGCTCACCGACGGGCCGGCGCATGCACTGCTGCACACCGACCTGACCGCGAGCGGGCGGGTCGAGTGGTTTCCCGCGCACCCGCATGAGGGCGGTGTGTCCGCGGCGGTGCCCGAAGCCACTGTGCTCGCGCACGGCCGAAGTACGGCGACCGGTCGTCGCTTCAATCTTGCCGTCGTCATCGACGGTGAGCGGGGACCCGACGGCAGGCCGATGGGTAGGGCGGTCGCCGAGTCGACGTTCCATCACTTCGCCGACTACAACTGGGATCTGGGAAGCGGCGCACCGTCGTTCGTCACCGAGCCGCCGGGCACGCAGATCAAAGCCGACCGATCCCGCATGGAGGTCTTCATGGTTTACGTCCGAAACCTCGCGGTCTGGTTGCATCCTCAGCGCACCGGCGCGTCGGTGCTGCCGGAGGGCGACTCGAGCCGGACACTTTCCGGCTAAGAGGTCGCACGGCGGGCCTTGGCGCGCCGCTTCCCTTCGTGCATCGCGGCCACCCGGGCGACGGGGATGGTGCGGCCCTGTTCGATCAAATCGATTGGTAGTCGCTGTGATTCGGGCATCGCATCGGCCCACGGATCACGCCCGCCGAGCGCGTCGATAGCCGAATGCACGGTGAAGTCGGCGGGGTTGACGGAATCCAAGTCCGACCAGTCCAGCGGAAAAGAGACCGGCGTGCCCGGTCGAAGCCGTGGACTGTAGGCGGCCGCTACAGTTGCCCCGCCTGCGCGGGTGGAGTCCACGAACACCTTGCCGCCGCGGTCCTCGACGATGAACGCGGTCGTGGCCAAAGTCGGATCGATCGCCTCCGCCCTCGCCGCGACCGCACGCGTTGCCGCGGCCACATCGTCGACGGGCGCGGAATCGTCAATGGGTACGAAAACGTGAATTCCCTTCGCACCGCTCGTCTTCACCGCTCCCGACAGACCCGCATCCGCCAAAGCCTGCCGAACCAGATGTGCGACAGCCACCACGGCGCGGAAGTCATCGTCACCGGGTGGGTCGAGATCGAGAACCATATGCGTGGGCCGGTAGATGTTGTCGGCAAGCCCCAAGGTCGGGTGGTATTCGACCGCGCGCTGGTTCGCGAACCACAACAGGGTGCGTCGGTCGTCGCACAACGCATAGTGCACCTCGCGCTTGGACGCCTCGGCCCAGATCGGCACGGTCTTCACCCAGTCCGGGGTGTACTTCGGCACGTTCTTCTGCATGAACGGCGCCTGCCCGCGCAGTATTCGAAGCACGGTGAGCGGTCGCCCGGCCAGCCCCGGCAGCATCCGATCGGCGACGGCGTCGAGGTAGTCCACCAGGTCGAGCTTGGTGGCGCCCGACTCGGGACTCAGCGGTTGGTCGAGATTGGTGAGTTTCACCCCGTCGCGCTCGTCGCCGGTGCTCATCTGGCCACCCTATGCCGACGAAGTATCGTTGCGACTCATCCGATCTCAATCGCTGCTGCCGGGATGGTCGATACCGATCGTCTTCGTGGTCGGGGCCATCTCTCAATACGCAGGCGCCGCCATCGGCGTGTTCCTGTTCGACACGACCGAACCGGCGACGGTCGCCTGGCTTCGGGCCGCCGCCGCCGCAGTCGCCCTGCTCGCGTGGCGGCGACCGTGGCGTCGTCGGTGGAGCAGGCGCCAAGCGGGTGTCGCCTTGATGTTCGGGCTCGTGACCATCGGCATGAACATCGCCATCTACGAGGCGATCTCGCGCATCCCGCTGGGCACCGCCGTCGCTATCGAGTTTCTCGGTCCGACGGCGGTGGCGGCACTCGGCTCGCGAAGACGACGTGACTTCGCCGCCGTCGGGCTGGCATGCGTCGGCGTGGTGCTGCTGGCTGGGGTGGAGTTCGACGCCAACCTGACCGGCGTGTTGTTCGCGCTGTTGTCGGCGGCGATGTGGGCCTGCTACATCCTGGTCGGCAAGCGGGTCGCCGACACCGGCGACGGCCTCGATTCGTTGGCGGTGGGGATGTCACTGGGAGCGGTGATCCTCGCCCCCGCGATCCTTGTCCCCCAGGCACTCATCGACGCGTCGGTATTCGCCGATTCCCGAACATGGCTGCTGGGTCTCTGCATCGGGCTGCTGTCCACCGCCATCCCCTACGCGCTGGACCAACTCGTCTTCGTCCAGATCGGCAGTGCGAAGTTCGCGTTGCTGCTGGCGCTCCTACCGGTGACGGCGACGCTGATCGGCATCGGGGTGCTGCGACAGATTCCGACGATCCTGGAAATACTCGGCATCGCGCTCGTCGTCGTGGCGCTGTTGCTGTCCGCCCGAGGATCGACTGACGCGCAGCCCGAGACTCCTCCCTAGTCGCTCAGGCGCGCGGCGGTGGCATCCTGGCGGAGTGGGCTTGCTCATCGTGCGTCTGGTGGAGCTGCTGATCGTGGTCGTGCCGCTGATCGGCTTGGCCTACGGCGGCTTCAAGGCGGTGTCCAAAGTTCGCGACCGCGCCGACGACGTCCCGGCGGTAGGCGGGGCTCCGCAGGCACAGCGGACCAGCACGTCGGCGCAGCGTCGGGCGATCGAGCGGACGGTGCGTGAGCACGACCGCACGGACACCCGTTGGCTCGACTACGAAATGGATGTCAGCAAGCTGCTCGACTATCCGCTGATGACCGATATGCGCGATCCGTTCACCCAACGGTTCCACCGCGCGAAGCTGCGGGCCGACCTGCTGCGTCCCGCCGAGCCGGGGGATCTGCTCGACGATAGTGCCGCCGCCCGCGATTACCGGGACGCTGTCGAGGAGTACGTGACGGCGTTCGAGGTCGCGGAGGCCGAAGCGATCCGCAAGCGCCGCAACGACTTCTCAAGGGACCAGCAGCAGCGTCTCTCCCGCGCGCACAGCGCGCTGCGCATCGCGACGGACACCGCGGCCACCCCGCAGGAACGGGGACGCGCCTTCGATGTCGCCCGACGAGAACTCGACGGCCTGATCGTGCTGCCGGAGCGCACCCGCGCCGCGATCGAACGCGGGATCGCCGGTGAGCTCGACCGCTGACCGCTACACCATGCCCTGGGTGATCAGCGCAGCGAGTGCATCCCGCGACGCCGGTTCTCCAGAGATGCCGACAGTGCCCCCACGCGTCCACGCCCACAGCGCAAGGTCCTGCACCGACCCGGTGACCACGGTGCTCGGGTCGCCCACCTGCGCGCGCGCCGCCCTCGGTGCGGACTTTCCGCTGGGGGCGGTCCACGCCCCGACCTCCACGAGCCACGTGCCTCGGTGTCGGTCGCGACGAGTTCGACGACACCGTCGGCCCGGTAGGTGGCCCCCTCAGGCATCCACCCCCACATGACGTCGACGGCGTGGTCGACGGCGCCCGACGCGACATCGTCGGCGATGGCACCGACCGGCACACCCGCCGTCAACTCGGCGTCGACCCGGTGCATTGTCGCCTCATAGGTCTGCATCCGCCGGGTGAAGCCGACGGTCTGGTCCGGCGGCCACCACGACCAGCACGGCTCGGCGTCCTCGCGCCCGGTGAGCTCTTGAATCAGCGCGGCTGTCGCGTCGGCGCGCAGCTTCACCAAGTCGGCGATCGTCGTCGGTCGTTCGGGCTTCGCCGCCTCCACGGAAGCCAGGTCGGCTTCGGAGCGGACTCGTTTTTCGAGCACCCCGGCCCAGAAGTAGTGCACCTCGGTCAGGTGCCACAACAGGTCCGCGGCGGTCCAATCCGGGCACGTGGGGCAGTGCGTCGTCGGCTCGGCGGAGGAGAGCACGTCGGAAAATCGTTGCGACTCGGCGCCGATGATCGCGATGCGGTCCATGAGCTCAGCATGCCCGCACGACGGTGCGCCGTCAGCGGGGCGGGTCCTGGTCGCCGGTCGAGCGGGTCACGACCCTTCGGTTGGATGGCTGCGGCGATGGCGGATTGATCGCGCGCCGATTCGGTTGCTCCGCAGCAGGCGCAGGCGGGACCCCCGCGATGCCGGCAGGCGGCTGCGCCCGCTCGTTACGCGGCGTGACGGCGTCGTTCGGAAGATCGGCCGGCGGCTTACCCGGGTCGGGCACGGCAGGTGCCGAAGGCCGGGCTGGCACCGCTTCTTGGAAGACTGGCGGTTCAGGAGCGACAGCCCGCGGCGGCGGAGTGTTCGTTGTCGTGGGCGGCGCCGTCGGAGGTTCCGCGACAGGCGGCACGGCTAGCGACGTCGTCGCGGTCGGTGACGGTGTCGGGCTGCTCGGCGTCTGGCTTGCTGTCTCGCTCGGTGTGGTGTCGACGGGCTGCGTCGCCGTTTCCTTGATATCGGCGGGGGCGATGGTGACGTTCTTCTGCTGGTGCCAGGCGATCGCCAGCCCGAGCGACGCCGCGACGACGGCCGCGAGCAACCCGATCGCGAGCAGTAGACGGCGGGTCCGTTTGCCGGGCTGCTTCGCGACAGGCTCATTCGGCAGCTGGGCGCTCACATCCGCTGCGGGCCCGCCCGCAGCGGCCTGCGCCACCTCGGGGTTGATCGGATCTGCCGAAGGGGCGAGTCGTATGCCGTCGAGGGTCCGTTCGCGCAGCGCCGCAGGCGCCGGGATGAACACCGGCGTCGCGCCGAGCAGCGCCACGGGGCTCACCAACCGCTGCCGGTCGTTATGACAGGTCGGGCAGGACTCGATGTGGCGGGCGATGCGCTTGCGCATCAGCACGGTGAAATGGCCGTCCCAGCCGTCCAGAATCGCGGACAGCTCGCAGCATCCCGCACCGGTGTTGCGGATGCGCCTTGCCAGCAGCAGTGCGCCAAGCGAACGCTCGACGGTGTCGCGCAACCGCTGCACCATCTTGGTCGCGTTGGCCGGGCTGACGCTGAGCGCTTCTGCGAGGTCGGGTCCGTCCAGGCCGTGGCGGTAGGTCAGTTCCAGGACCGACCGGTCGCGGTCGGACAACCCGCCCGCGGCCGCGGAGATCAACTCGGCGAGTTCGGTTCGTGCGGCCAGGGTTTCCGGGCCGGGCTCATCAGACACGGTTTCAGGCAGTTCGTCGGAGAGGGTTTCGCGGCGGCGGTCCCGCAGGCGCCGCAGCGCCTCGTTGCGGGCGATGGCATACAGCCACGGGCGCAGCTTGTCGGCGTCGCGCAGCTGGCCCAGCCGGCTTGCGGCTGTGCAGAACGCGTCTTGGACGCAGTCGGCGGCGTCGTCGCGGTCGCGAAGCATCCCGACGCAGAAGTCATATAGCCGGTCGGCGTAGCGGTCGTAAATGCCTGCGAATGCCCCGCGGTCACCGGCAGCCGCCGCGCGGGCGAGGTCCGCGTCGGTGTCGACTGGGCCAACAACGTCCCAGTGGGGTACTGCGGTCATGACTGCGCTTCCCATGACATGGGTTGTGCGGTTATTCGATCAGGTCAGTCGGGGATAGGCAAGGGTGTTGATCATGTGTGCTCCTCTCCTACGACGACCCCTCGATGGGTCGCTCTAGTAGGTAGGAGTCGCGGGCGCCGATCTGCCGGACACTTTTCCGCGGGATTTTTTGCCCAGCTCAGCCGGCGTGCTCCTCGGCGAAGTGTTCTTCGTGACCGTTGACGTGTGAGTCGTCGTGGTCGTGGTGCTCCTCGGCCTCGTGATGATCTGGCTCGGGGTGCTGCAGGTGTTCGGTGCCGGGCACTCCGCCGAGCGCGGCGATCGTGTCCCGGATCTTTGCGGCCTCGTCATCGTTGGGCGTGCCGCCCGCCTCGAGCTCGTCGGGCAGATGGGTTGGCAGTCCCGCGCCGTTGGCCACTTCTTCCGCCGACAGCTTGGCGTGCACCCGCGTCACGTACAGCTGCTGGCCCAGACTCGATCCGGGTGCGGCGGCGGCATGCTCCATGAGGGAGTCGTATCGCCGCCTCACATTGCTGAGCTCGACGATCACTGCAGGTGACGGCCTGTTGCTGCTAGCGGCGTCACCCAGGGCGGTGCGCAGCTTCCGCAAGCCCTCGAGCACCACGTCGGCCCGCTTGTGGAATTTCTTGTCCTCGGCGAACGGCAAGGCGTCGATCGCGGCGCTGTACATATGCATCGCCGCCTCGGACAGATTGACGATGATCGACGAATCATCCTGTGGCGCTGCTTGTCCCATGGGCCTCTCGAATCTCTGCGGTCAATTGCGAAAGCAGTGAGCAGCCGACGACGCGTGCCTGTCCGTCGCCCCGCTCGACTTGAGCACGGGTTGACACTAGCGGGCGGCGCCCCGCTGCGTCACCGGGAGTCCCGGGCACGGTGTGACGACCGGGCGTGAGGTTCCCTAGTCTGTACCCGCAACGCGGGAAGGCTCGGGTGGAACGGAGGGTCGGTGATGACGGGACTTGTGGAGTCCACCGTCGTAGGACGACCAGTCAGAACCCGGCGAGGTACGGGACGCGACGGAGCCGACACTCGGGACAGTGCCGTGCCCGCCGTGGCGACGGCTGGTTGGCTGCAATCGACGGCTGGCGCGGCGTCGGCTGGCTGTCCTGCGGGGCCGTTGGCGGCCTGGCCATCGCGTGGTTCATCCTCGGGGCTCCCGGCGAGGTCGGCTCCAAGGCGGACTGGTTCTTCGGCGCCGCGGTCTTCTGCGCCGTGCTGGTCATCATGTGGCAGACCGTCAACGTTCAGCGTCAGGCGAACCAGCGAGCGGCCCTGGCGGAAGAGCGGCTGCGCATCGAGTTGGCTGCCGCCGAGGAGCGCTCGGCGCGTGAGTTGGCATCAACGCAAAAGCTGCATACGGCGGAACTGGAGAGCCAGCAGAAATCTCATCGCGCAGAATTGGCCGCCCACCACCGGCAGGCGGAGGTCGAGCGCACACATCTACGCAATCAGCTTCAGAAGCAGGCGGTGATAGAGGTGTCGCGGGCGGTGAGCCTGCATACCCAGATGCTGGCGACGCTGTGGAACCGGGGTGCGGGCGTCCTGGGCAGCCAGGATCGCGCCGAGCGGGAAGCAGCGATGCTGCCGATCTTCGAACAGATCGGGCAGGTCGTGAACGACTTCTCGGTCGAACTCGCCAACGCGCACCAAATCGTGGACGACACTCGCCTCAATCGAGCGCTCGAAGGTGTGAACGAGGCTGTGCTGATGGGGATTCGGGTCGCCCAGGACGTCTGTGACGACATCGTCGAGGGGCGTACGACGCAGCCGAATCCGATCCCGTCCGTGCAGAGGACCATGTACGAAAAGGCGGCCGAGGCGCGGCGGCTCGCATGGGATCTCGTGCGGACGGGTCTCGACGCCGCGGCCGATTAGATCCGGTCGGCGATGCGAGTGACCGCTTCGGTCAGCGATTGATTCGTCCGCTTCCGGTCATCGCCCATGCCGACCAGGACGTCGACGGTGATCGGCGCCAGGATTTCGGTGACTCCGTGCCCCTCGTGCCCGAAGAAGCCGGCGATCTCGAGCAGAACCGCACCGTGGGTGATGCACCACAGCCGCCCGGCAACCACCGACGCTCCGTCGTCGCGAATTCGGCCCGCACCGATCATCCGCCGGACCACCTCGAGCAGTGCCTCGAACGACACGGCGAACTCGGCCCGGTCGCTGGCGCTGCCGGTGACGGTCAGATCGGCGTGATGACGGTCGAGGGAGTCGGCGGGTGTGCCGAACATCATCTGGTAGCGCTGTGGATTGGCCAGTGCGAACTCTCGATAGTGAACCCCCATCACGAAGAAGTCGGCGACCGGGTCATCGGTCTGCTCGACCTCGGTGAGCGCGGCGGTGAAGCGGACGAACGCCTCGCCGGCAATGGCGTCGATGAGCCCGGTCATGCCGCCGAAGTGGGTATAGACGGCCATCGTCGAGGTGCCGGTCTCCCCAGCGAGTTTCCGCGCGCTGAGCGCGGCCATGCCGTCCCGCTCGAGAACTCGCATGCCCGCCTCGACCAGCTGCTCCCGCACATCGCTCACAGTTGCCATGGTGCCATAACGGTGTTATACAAGAGGTGTTCATAACACTGTTATTAGGGGTGTGGCGATGACGAACCGCTATCTCGACGGCGAATTCGCGCCGGTGGACCGTGAGTACACGCTGACCGACCTGGAGGTGGCGGGGACGATTCCGGACTACCTCGACGGCCGGTATCTGCGCAACGGTCCCAACCCGATCGGTGAGATCGACCCTCAGCTGTATCACTGGTTCGTCGGAGACGGCATGGTGCACGGGATCCGCATCCGAGACGGCAAGGCCGAGTGGTACCGGAACCGCTGGGTGCGTGGCCCGCAGACCGCACGAGCGCTGGGCGAGACCCCACCGACAGGCGACTTCCGGCTGTCCGGGATCGGCGCGAACACCAACGTGATCGGACATGCGGGCAGGACTCTTGCCCTGATCGAATCCGGTGTCGCCAATTTCGAGATGACCGACGAGCTCGACACCGTCGGTGTCTGCGATTTTGACGGCACGCTCACCGGCGGCTACACCGCCCATCCCAAGCGTGATCCGGACACCGATGAGCTGCATGCGGTTTCGTACAGCATGTATCGCGGGAACACCGTGCAGTACTCGGTGATCGGTGCGGACGGCAAGGCGCGGCGCACCGTCGACATCGAAGTGGCGGGCAGCCCGATGATGCACGACATGTCGCTGACCGAGCGTCACGTGGTGTTCTACGACCTGCCCGTGACGTTCGACACCCGACAGGCGGCCGAGATGACGGTGCCTCGCAGCCTGCGGTTGCCCGCACGACTCATGTTGTCCGCCTTGATCGGTCGCGTCCGCATCCCGGATCCCGTTTCAGCCAGGCAGCCGAGCGGCAAGGGCACCGACCGTCGATTCCCCTACTCGTGGAACCCCAGGTACCCCGCGCGGGTGGGGGTGATGCCCCGCGACGGCGACAACTCCGACGTCCGCTGGTTCGACGTCGAACCGTGCTACGTCTTCCACCCGATGAACGCCTACGACGACGGCGATACCGTCGTGCTGGATGTGGTGCGGCATCCGAAGATGTTCGACACCGAGCACCTCGGTCCCAACGAAGGGCCGCCGACGCTTGATCGCTGGACCGTCGACCTGGCCGACGGCAAGGTGCGCGAGTCCCGCGTCGACGACCGCGGCCAGGAATTCCCCCGCGTCGACGAACGTCTGGTCGGCAGGCGGCACCGGTACGGCTACGCGCCGACGGTCGGCGAGGGCGCAAGCGGAAACGACGTGCTCCTCAAGCACGACCTGGTGGGCGGCGGAGCTGAGGCACGCTCGTTCGGGAAACAGAAAGCGCTCGGCGAGTTCGTCTTTCATCCTTCCTCGCCTGATGCCGCGGAGGACGACGGGGTGCTGATGGGATACGTCTACGACCGTGCAAGCGATCGAAGTGAGCTGGCGATCCTCGATGCGCAAACGCTCGACGACGTGGCGAGCATCAAGCTGCCACACCGGGTGCCCGCCGGATTCCACGGGAACTGGGTGCCGACGCCTGCGGCCTGACGCACTAGTAGTCGTTGATCGGGGGATTGACCCCGTTCGGCGCCGGGTCCGAAATGGGAACGCACAAACCCGTCTGCACATCGAGCGCCTTGCCGGGCAGACAGAACGGCGCACAAGCCGCGGGGCCCGCTGTCTCGCCGGGCAGGCACGCCCAGCTGATTGCAGGCGTGAAGACGATGACGCCCGCCATCGGCACGGTCGCCATGGCCGCCGCGGCCATCACCGCGCCTGTCATTCGTCGCAAGTCGTGCGTCACGGTGGCTCCTCGGGTCGCGGCCGGCAACAACTCTTGGTCGGCAAGCCGCGGCAATCGAACATGGTTAGCCTAGGACACCTGACTGCCGGACGTCGACCGTTGGCTCGCAGTCGACCGGGAAATTGACCGACCGGGCGATGAAACACATGTCGTGGGCGCGCGAATGCAGATCCAGAGCTCGGGATCGGTCGTCGGGATCGGTGATGGTGACCCTCGGCCGCAGCACGACCCGCTCAAACTGGCCACTTCCGTCAGAGTTGAGAATCATTGTGGCGCTCGGTTCGTCGACGTAATCGGTCACCACGACACCTGCCCTCGCGACCAGGTCGAGATACCAGAGCAGGTGGCACTGCGAAAGCGATGTGAGAAGGAGTTCCTCCGGGTTCCACCGGGCGGGGTCGCCGCGAAAATCCGGATCGGACGATCCGAGCAGCCCGTCTTTGTCGCCTGCGGTGGTGACCGTGTCCCGTCGATAGTCGGCGTAACCGGCGGTGCCGACGCCGGTGTTCCCGGTCCACGCCACCCGGACGTCGTAGCTGTGTGTCTTCATCGCCTGACCTCCTCGGTGAATCGATGCGCGTCTGCGGATGCTACAAAATGGCGTGAGCCGAAAACGTGTCGTTATTGCCGGGCTCGGGGACAGCGGTGTGCTCACCGCCATCCGGCTGGCCCGACAGTTCGATGTCGTCGGCATCTCGGCCAAGCCCGCCTTGGTGAGCGGCCAGGAACTGGGGTGGCGGCTCTCCCGGCCCGATGAGTGGGCAAGGGCCAACTGGATTCCGTTCGACCGGTTCCGCGCCCTTGACCGGGTGCGTACCGTGCACGGCACGCTGACCGGAGTCGACCTGGACACCCGCACCGTCACCGTCCGTGGTGACGACGGGCTGTCGACGCAGGAGCCCTACGACGCGCTCGTCATCTCCACAGGCGTCAGCAATGGGTTCTGGCGTACACCGAACCTGCAGTCGCACAACGAGATCGGCGCCGATCTCCGCCAGGCGCACGCACGCCTGCGCGGTGCGAAGTCGGTGATCGTGATCGGCGGTGGCGCCGCGGCGATCAGCAGCGCTGCCCAGGTCGCGACCACGTGGCCCGACAAGCGCGTCGACCTCTACTTCCCCGGCGAGCGGGCGCTGCCGTCGCACCACCCGCGAATCTGGGAGAAGGTGCGGCGACGGCTCAACGAGGCGGGCGTCGGCCTGCATCCCGGCCACCGGGCCCTGATTCCCGACGGGTTCATGTGCGACGAGATCACCGGCGAGGCCGTGCAGTGGAGCACCGGACAACCGCCTGCATCGGCCGACGCCGTGCTGTGGGCGATCGGACGGGTGAGGCCCAACACCGACTGGCTGCCCGCCGAGCTTCTCGATGAGCAGGGCTTCGTCGCGACGACGCCGCAGCTGCACGTGCCCGGGCATCCGACGGTGTTCGCGGTAGGCGACGTCGCGGCCACCGATCCGCTTCGCAGCTCGGCCCGCAACCGCGGGGACGGGATCCTCGCCCGCAACATCCGCGCCGGGTTCGCGGGCAAGCCGCTGCGTTCCTATCGCGCGCCCAATCGTCGTTGGGGCTCTGTGCTCGGCGTGCAGCCCAACGGCCTGGAGGTGTTCACCCCCAAGGGCCAGGCGTTCCGGTTCCCGGCGTGGTCGTTCGATCGCGTGCTGATGCCTGTGATCGTCCGCTGGGGCATCTACCGCGGGGTGCGCGACAACCAACCCACTAGCCTTGCCCCGTGACGAGGCACTGGACACCGGCCCGGCTGGGCGACCTGACAGGCAAGCGCATCATCGTGACGGGTGCGACCAACGGCGTCGGCCTCGGTACCGCGCGGGCGCTGACCCGGGCGGGTGCGCACGTGATCATGGCGGTGCGCAATCCGGAACTGGGCGCGCAGCGCGCCAAGGAGATCGGCGGCTCGACGTCGATTGCGAAGGTCGATCTCGCCGACCTGTCGTCGGTGCGGGCCTTCGCTGATGCGCTCGACGGCGACGTCGACATCCTGATCAACAACGCGGGCGGGCTGACGCAGCAACGTGAAGAAACCGTCGACGGGTTCGAGAAGCAGATCGGCCAGAACATGCTGGGGCCGTTCGCGCTGACGAACCTCGTCTTCCCACGGGTGCGCTCGAAGATCATCAACGTCGGATCGCACGCACATCGAACCGCCGAGCTTCGGCTCGACGACATGCACCTGCGCACCGGCAAATGGACGTCGATGGGCGCGTACCGGCGGTCCAAGCTCGCGGTGATGTTGTGGGGTCTCGAATTGGACCGCAGGCTGAGGGCGGCGAATTCGCCTGTCGTCAGCCAGCTCACCCACCCTGGTTGGGTTGCCTCGAACATCTCGAGCATCTCCGACAAACCGGTGCTGGCCGCCGCCGACAAGGTGGTGCGGAAAGTCGCCACCGTTGTCGCCAACGACATCGACGCTGGCGCCGCGTCGACGTTGTACTGCATCAGCGAACCGATTCCGCCGGGCAGCTACATCGGCTACGACGGCCCGTTCGGCCTGTCGGGCCCGCTGGTCATGCTCGGCCGCACCGCACTGGCAGGCGACTACGAAGCCGCCGCCGAGGTGTTCGCGTTCGCCGAAAAGGAGACCGGCACAACTCTTCCTGTGTAGCCCGGGTTGGTGCTGGGTTTCGTGAGCGCAATTGGCAGTTTTCGTACACATACCGCGGGGTATGTCCAAACTTGTGTACAGCATCGACACGCCGAAGGGAGTAAGGATGAAGATCAAGACACTAGCGGCACCGGTGAGCGCCGCCGCGATCGTGATCGGCGTTGCTGCCGGGACGGTGGTCCCGGCGTCGGCGGCCAGCAACATCAAGCCGTTCGGTCAGGCGGAGACCCTGCTCGGTCCGTACAACGCGCCGCAGATCACGTACACGGTTGACGGGCTGAATCCAAGTTCCGACGCGGTGCCCCACGTCGGCCAGCTGTATGAAGCAGGCGTGACTGCCGAGGGGGGCATGCCCGTGATGTCGATGTTCAATGCCCGCGCTGAGAGTGGAGCGAGCTACCGCGTCGTCGGCGGCGCGGTACCCGGCAAGCTCTACTTCGACGTCGTGGGCGACGTGCCGAACAGCGTCGTCTACAACGACGGTGTCCAGGATCTCCTGACGTGGATTCCCGGCCCGTTCGAAGGGGGCACGCGCCCCTAGCGGTACGGCACTTGCCTAGCGCCTTAGGCAGGGGTGCCGTCGGCCACCCGTGGACCGCGCTCTGGGATGTCGAGGTTGTCGAGCACCAACTCGGCGACCCGTGACCGGTGTTGCTCGGCGCTGCCGAGCAGGGCGGCGTCGGTGGTGGCCCGCTTGAAGTACAGGTGAGCCTGGTGCTCCCAGGTGAAGCCGATGCCGCCGTGCACCTGGATGGTGTCCGCTGCGATCCGGCTGAGCGCCGCCGATGCCGTCGCCTGCGCAATGCTCACCGCGAGTGCCGGGTCATCGGAGCCGTCCGACAGTGCCCACACCGCGTGGTAAGCCGACGACCGCGCGTGTTCGAGGTCGACGAGCAGGTCGGCCAGCTTGTGCTTGATCGCCTGAAACGACCCGATCTGTCTGCCGAACTGCAGTCGGGACTTCGCGTACTCGACCGACAGATCCAGCAGATGCTGGCCTGCGCCCACCTGTTCGACCGCCAGCAGCGCCGAACCAACCTGCAGAGCGTGCTCGATGACGCGCTCCGCCTCGTCCGCACCGGCAACGAGTCGCCCCGGTGCGCCGGCCAATTCGACCCCCGCCTGCGGCCTGGTCAGGTCCAGCGTGGCCAGCGGGCTGCGGTGCACACTCGACGCGGAGGCGTCGACGGCATACAGCGCCACACCGTCGGCACCCCGCGCGGCCACGAGCAGCTCGTCTGCCGCACCCGCGTCGACCACCCGCTCGATGGTGCCCGGTCAGCGCATCGCCGTCGGCGGTGACGGTGACCTCGCCCAGCGTGCCCGCCAAATCGGGCACGGCGAATGCCGCAGTGCGTCGGCCCTCGACCAGCTCGGCCAACAACTCGTCCCGCGCTGCGCCCGCTGACGCCGCCACCAGAGCGGGGATCGACAGGAACACCGTGCCGAACAACGGCCCACACGCCAGCGATGAGCCGAGTTCCTCGACCGCGACGGCCTGGTCGACAAGGGTGCCGCCGACCCCGCCGTCGGCTTCCGGCACCGAAAGCCCGAGCACGCCGAGCTCACCGCCCAGCCGCGCCCACACCTTGGCGTCGAACGGCGGATCGGACTCCATCAGAGTCCGTACCGTCTGCTCGTCGAAGTTCTCGGTGCAGAACTTGCGCACGGCCGCGCGCAGCTGGTTCTGCTCGTCGGAGAAGACGAATTCAGCATGATTGCGGGGTTGATCCGCAAGCTCCTCAACCACGAGGGATCTCCTTCCACGGCATGCCCGCGTCCGCGCGCAGATCACCCGGCAGGCCGAGGATTCGCTCGCCCAAGATGTTGCGCATGACTTCCGACGTGCCGCCTTCGATGGTGTTGGCGCGGCTGCGCAGGAACCGCTGCTGGATCGGACCCTGCCAGTCCTTGTCCCCTATGCGACTGCCGCTGTCGTAGCCGTGGTACAGAATGCCTTCCGGCCCAAGGAAATCCATGCAGAACTGGTAGATCTGCTGGTTGAGTTCGGCTCCGACCAGCTTACCGATCGAGCCCTCCGGCCCTGGACCACCGACACCGGCCGAGGCGCGTGAGCGCTCCGATGTCAGGCGCTGTGCCTCCGAGCGCAGCCACAGCTGGGTCAGCCGGTCCCGCAGCACAGGGGTCTGCCGATGGGGCCGCGATGCCCACAGCGAGACGGCTTCGGAGATGGTGCCCGCGCCGCGCCTGCTGCCGCTGCCGCCCAGCGCGGTGCGTTCGTTCATCAGCGTGGTCATCGCGACGTTCCAGCCGTTGCCGACGTCGCCGAGCCGGTGCGCGTCGGGGATGCGCGCGTCGGTGAAATACACCTCGTTGAACTCGGCCTGGCCGGTCATCTGCCGCAAGGGGCGCGTCTCGACACCCGCTCCGTGCATGTCGATCACGAAGTAGGTCAGCCCTTTGTGCTTCGGCACCTCGGGATTGGTGCGCGCCAGCAGCAGGCCCCACCGCGCGCGGTGCGCCAGGCTGGTCCACACCTTCTGGCCGTTGACAATCCACTCGTCGCCGTCGGGCACCGCGGTGGTCGCCAGCCCGGCCAGATCCGAACCGGCACCCGGCTCCGAGAACAGTTGGCACCATAGATCGTCCGTCGTCGCCAGCGGTCGTAGCCATTGGCGCTTCACCTCGTCGGTCTGTGCGTGCTCGCGGATGGTCGGCGCCGCCATGCCGTAGCCCATCGGGTTGAGCCCGAGCGGTACCGGGCCACCCGCGCCCTGGAGGATTCCGTCGGCGACGGCCTGCAGGCCGCGCGAAACCCCCAGACCGCCTAGCCCCTCCGGGAAGTGCACCCAGGACAGCCCGGCGTCATAGGCGGCGCCGAGCAACTCGGGAATCGGGACGGATTTCGGGTCGTGGTCGGCAACGACCTTTCTGGCGAGATCGGCGACGCGATCCGCATCGAGAACGGTGCTCATTAAGCCACGATAGGAAACGTCTCCGCGCGCGCGGAGGTCGGGGGACCGATGTGCGGCAGCACGAAGGGACCCTGGGTATTGTCTAGGCGTTGTCACTGAAGCAGAGGGTCGCGCGACCGGGTGGCGTTACTGAAGGACGTGATGACCCATGCGCGCGCCGATTAAGCCGCATACCCAGCCTGCGCCGGACCCTGCGTCCGTCCGCACGGCGGGCGGCCGTCGGCTCTCGGTACTGCTGGTAGAAGACGACCGCGGCGATGCGCTGCTGGTAGAAGAGCTCATCGCCGATGCGGCCGCCGACATCGCCTGCGTATGGGCGCAGTCGGCCTCCGACGCCGAACGCGAACTGTCCGTCTCCCGCCCCGACTGCGTGCTGCTGGACCTCAACCTTCCCGACGCGAGCGGAATCGCGGCGCTCGAACGCATCAAAGGCGTCGACCCCAATCTTCCGATCGTCGTGCTGACCGGACTGTCCGACGAGCATTTCGGGATGTCTGCGGTGGCCTCCGGTGCGCAGGACTATCTGGTCAAGGGTCGCGTTGAACCCGAGATGCTCAGGCGCGCCGTGCTTTACGCGATCGAGCGCAAGCGCGCCGAGATCACGTCGGTGGAGTTGCACGCCAGCCAGCTGCGCGCCATGGAGAACGCCCGCCTCGAACGTGGCCTCTCGCCGTCGCCGCTGCTGCTGGAGAATCCCGGCCTCGACATCACGACGCGGTATGTGCCCAGCCGGAAGAACTCGCTGCTCGGCGGCGACTTCTATGATTTCGTCCAGACGCCGGACCGGACTGTGCACGTCATGATCGGTGACGTCGCAGGCCACGGCCCCGACGAGGCGGCACTCGGGGTTGCGCTGCGCATCGCATGGCGTGCACTGACCTTCGCCGGCCTGCGCGGTCCCGACCGGATGCGCGAGCTGGACCGGATTCTGCGTACCGAACGGGCGGGCAAGGGCATCTTCGCGACGGTGCTGAGCCTTGCGATACCGCCCGAGGGTTCCCAGTTCCGCGCGGTGCGCGCGGGCCATCCGGGGATGCTGTTGCACGGCGGTGGGACCGTGCGGTGGCTCGAGCCGCCGGGCGGCCCCGCGCTCGGCCTGAACGCCGGTGACTGGGAATATCACCAGGTGGAATGGCCGCAGGACACGGGCTTGGTGTTGCTCACCGATGGTCTCTTCGAGGGGCACTCCGGGCGGGGCAACGAACGACTCGGCGAAGAGGGACTGCTCGACCTGGCGCGTGCGCATGCGGGGTTGTCCGGCCCGGAATTCATCGACGCGCTGATCGAGGAAGCGTCGAGCCGCGCGCGGGCCCACGGCGGCCTCACCGACGACATCGCAGTCGTCCGCGTGGAGCGCACGTCTCGATGACGGATCGCGACGGGAGCGCATCTGGGGCCAAGCCCACGCATGGGCGACGGCTCACGGTGCAGGGGTGGCAGAACCTGGTGCTGTCCGCGATGGGACTGGTCGTGCTCACGGGTTTGGTGGCGGGCGGGTTGTTGATGACGCGAACCGATCAGCTCTCGCGTGAGGTGATCGACAACATCCAGCCGGCACGGGTGCAGGCCTACGCGTTGCAGGCGGCGCTGCGCGACCAGGAGACCGCGGTACGCGGCTACGTCATCACCGCCGACATGCAATTTCTCGATCCGTACTACGCCGGCCAGGCCGCCGAAAAACAAGCAGCGGAAAACGTCCGTGAGCGGGTCGGCACACACCCCGAGCTGGTATCCGACCTGGACGACATCCAACAGCGCGCGCAGACGTGGCGGACGACGTACGCAGAGCCGGTCATCGCGGAGATCGGCAGGGGCGTCCCCGCTGCGCAGAGCCGCAGCCTGACCGATCGCGGCAAGTCCGAATTCGACGGTCTCCGAACGCTTTTCGACCGTCAGAACGAAAATCTCCGGGCGGCGCGGACAGAGGGAATCGAGCAGCTCGACAACATGCGGCACTGGCGCGACGGGCTGGCGATCGCCATGGTGGTCGTGTTCGTCGGTCTGGGCGTCGTGCTGGCTCTGCTGGTTCGAAGTGCGGTCACCCGCCCACTGTCCGCCCTCGCCGCGGCGTGCCGCCGCATCACCGAGGGCCATTTCTCCGAGCGCATCACGCCGCGCGGGCCGCGAGACATCCGCGCCATCGCGGCCGATGTCGAGGACATGCGGCAGCGAATCGTCGACGAACTGGATGCGTCCCGGGCCGCCAAGACCGCGCTCGACGATCAGGCCGAGGAGCTGCGGCGGTCCAACGCCGAACTCGAGCAGTTCGCCTACGTCGCCTCACACGACCTGCAGGAGCCGTTGCGCAAGGTCGCATCGTTCTGCCAGCTTCTTGAGAAGCGGTACGGGGACCAACTCGACGAACGCGGGACCGAGTACATCGGTTTCGCCGTCGACGGCGCCAAACGAATGCAGGCCCTGATCAACGACCTGCTCACCTTCTCCCGGGTCGGGCGGCTCAACGCGACCCACACCGAGGTCGACCTCGAGGAGACGCTGCAGATCGCGCTCGGCAACCTGTCGACGGCGATCGAGGAGGCAGGCGCCGAGATCAAGCGGCCGCAGCAGTCGCTCCCGACAGTCGACGGCGACCCGACGCTGCTGACGATGCTGTGGCAGAACCTGATCGGCAACGCGGTGAAGTTCCGGCGAGACGGCGTCGCACCGCGACTCGTCATCGAAGTAGAGCAGGGCACCGGCGAACAGGCCGATGACTGGCTCTTCAGCGTTTCCGACAACGGCATCGGCATCGCCCCGGAGTTCGCCGACAAGGTCTTCGTCATCTTCCAGCGCCTGCACGTCCGCGAGGTATACAGCGGGACCGGCATCGGTCTAGCGTTGTGCAAGAAGATCGTCGAGCATCACGGCGGATCCATCTGGGTCGACCCGTCCTACAGCCCAGGCACCCGAATTCAGTTCACCCTGTCCGCCACCCCTACGACCGAACCCAACGCAATACCATCCGCTCTTTTGGAAGGATCACACGAGTGACATCAGATACTCGAGCCATCGACGTCCTGCTGGTCGAGGACGATCCGGGCGACGAGCTCATCACCCGGGAAGCGTTCGAGCACAACAAGATCAACAACAACCTTCACGTGGCGCACGACGGCGAGGAGGGCTTGGACTTCCTTTACCGGCGCGGTGCATACGAAGGCGCGCCACGGCCGGACCTGATCCTGCTCGACCTGAACCTGCCGAAGTACGACGGCAGGCAGTTGCTCGAGCAGATCAAATCCGACGAAGATCTGTGCCACATCCCGGTGGTGGTGCTGACGACCTCGTCAGCCGAGGAGGACATCCTCAAGAGCTACAAGCTGCACGCCAACGCCTACGTCACCAAGCCGGTCGACCTGGATCAGTTCATGAGTGCGGTCAGGCAGATCGACGAATTCTTCGTCCAGGTGGTCAAGCTGCCGAAGTGAGCGCAGGTTAGTTCACAGCGTTCTGTGCCGCGGTGACGTGGTTCCATTCCAGGCGCACCCGCGTGCCCTTCGCAGTCGAGTCGATCGTGGCCCTATCGGCCAGTGCACGCATGAGTGGGATGCCCCGGCCGCGGGAGGCGCGTTTCCTCTCGGAGTCCGCGATGCGCCAGGCGCCCTCGTCGGTGACGGTGACCGACAGGACCGAGGTGTAGCTGTCGTAGGCGGCGAGCAAGTTCATCGCGCCGGGCTGCGACGCCGACGAGTAGGCGAACTCGGCCGCGTTGGCCAGCGCCTCGTTGACCGCGAGCACGACATCGCTGACCTTCGTGGGATCGAGCGCGAAATACCGCTTGAGCCAGGCGGAGAAGTCCTGCCGCATCTGCGCGGCGCATGCGGCATCGGCGGGGACATTCGTCGGTGCGAACCGTGTCCTCGAGTCGCGTTGTCCAAAATCTTCCATCTCAGGCTGCTGGCTACCCGATCGTCGACCTTTTAACTCGTCAGAGCACCAAGTGCTTCATCGAGCGTGGCGTAGAGGTCGACCACGTCGGTGACACCGACGAGCTTCAGTGGCCGACTCGTCGCGGGTCCGTCGGCGACGACCGCGAACCCGACCGCGGGTGCGAGTTCGTCCTGGGCCGCGATCAGCACCCCCATCCCCGCAGATGCCAGAAACTCGACGTCACTCATGTCGACGACCACGGCGCTCGGGGAAGATTTGGCAGCCTCGGCTATCGCCTTCTCGAGGTCGGGGGCCGTAAGCATGTCGACTACACCGGCCACCGACACCACGCAGACGGAGTCGATGTGGCGTTCTTCAATTGCGCAGCTACTCGATGCCGCACCTTCCATGCTTACCTCCAGGTCTGTCTGCCCCTCCGGCGACAGCACCGCGAGTTTACCGGGCAGTACCGGAATAGCGGACAGACGGTAGCAGGTTGCCCAGAGCATGACCGCCCCAGGATTCGACCCGCACACGCTGCTCGCCGAGAGCCGACTCGCAGTCCTCGCGACCATCAAGTCGAACGGACTGCCGCAACTGTCGCCGATCACCCCGTTCTACGACCGTGACGCCGGCGTCATTTACGTGTCGATGACCGAGGGTCGGGCCAAGACCGCGAACCTGCGGCGCGACCCGCGGGCCGCTCTGGAGGTCACCAGCCCTGACGGCTGGGCGTGGGCCACCGCCGAGGGGCGGGTGACGCTGACCGGACCGGGAACAGATCCGCATGGCGCGGAGGTCGAGGCCCTGGTGGACTACTACCGCAGGGCGGCCGGGGAGCACCCGGACTGGGACGAGTACCGGTCGGTGATGGTGGCCGATCGCCGGGTGCTGATGGCGTTGACCGTCGAGAAGGTCTACGGCGAGAAGATCCGCTGACGCGGGATCTCGGCTGTGATGCGGTCGAGGAGCGCGGGATAGCGGTTGGCCTCCGGGTGGCCGCTCGGCTTGCCGCTGCTGATGAGCCCGGCGGCGAGTCGGCGCTCGGGGTCGGCCCACACCGCGATGTTGGTCAGGCCGGTGTTGCCGAACGCCGCGGGCGCATTGCGGCCGAAGGGTCCGAACCGCTTGTTGCCGAGCATGTAGCCGGTACCCCACCGGCGGGGTGCGAATCCGTCGGCGATGTCGGGGCGCAGCCTTCGGCACTCTTTCGTCGCCGCGCGCAGCGTGTCCGGTCGCATCACCCGGACGCCGTCGAGCTCCCCGCCGCGTTGCAGAATCTCGGCGAACCGTGACATCTCGTTCGCCGTCGAGACGAGGTTGGACGACGGCACGATGCCGGTGAGAAACAGCGGCGTGTTCGAGAACGGGATGATCTCGGCCATGGTGCCGCCGACCGCCATCTTGAACGCTTTTGCGATCGGGGCGGGCAGCGGTTTGCCTGTCGTATGGCTCGGCGCCACCAGCGCCACGTCGTTCTCGGCGACACCGAAGTTCGTCCAGCGGAAGCCGAGCGGGTCGAGAATCTCGGTGGCCAGGATTTCGCGGATGGTCTTACCTGTTGCGGCCGAAACGATTTCCCGCACCAGCGGTCCCCACGTCACCCCGTGGTAGATGTGCACAAGGCCGGGTCGGTGTATCGGCTTCAGCTCGCCGAGCTTGCGGCGCGCGTATTCGGTGTCGTCCATCCTGTCGAGGTTGGGCCGCGGGCCGGTGGCGAACGGGACGCCCGCGCTGTGGGTGATCACATGCCGGATCGTGGTTCGGTCCTTGCCGTGGCTCGTGTAGGTGGGCAGGTATTCGCACACCCGGTCGTCCAGCGAGAAGGCGCCCCGCTCGACGAGCATGTGCACGACCGTCGTCGCGACCGCCTTGGCCGCCGAGAACGCACAGAACGCGGTGTCCGTGGTGACTGGAACCTTCTCCGCATCGGGCGGGTCGTCCGGGGCATTGCCCCAGCCGTGACCGATCGCCCGGTTCATCACGACCTTCCCGTTATGACGCAGGCACAGCTGGATCGCCGGGTGCATCCCCGCGGCATACCAGTGCCTGGCCGCCTGCCAGATTCGTTCGATCGACGCCGGGTCGATGTCGGAGTGGTCTTCTGCGGCGATGTCGGTCACCTCGTCGAGGTCGGCCGGGACGCGGATTCTGCCGGTTGCTGCGATGGTCATGCCTGCTTCCTGTGCAGAGTGGCGGTCAGGTGGTCTTGCAGGGGTTGGCCGACCGCACCCATGCGCACCGTGTAGACGAGTTCATCGCCGTCGACGCGAATGGACCGGCCAAGCGCCGTCACTTCCTTCGCCGACGCGGTGCGCCCGATCGTCGTCGCGGCGAGGTCCATCACGATCGTGTCGCCCGCCACGGTCAGCGTGCCCTCGTCGATCTCGGTGATACCGGTCGGGTGTGCCAGCACCAACTCCACCCGCCCGGGCGACGGTACCCGCAGAAAGCCCGTCTCCGCGTGCATGGGCCGACCGTCATCGCCTGCCTTCGTCTTCTGCGCATAGCTGAGGAACGGCTTGCCGACATGGCCGAACGTGACTTCCTCGAGGTAATCGAACGGCGCGATGGTCGGGTACTCGCCCGAGCCCTGACCGGCCCAAACGCCGAGCAGAGGGGCGAGCGCAGCGACGCCGGGATGCAGGTCGGCCATTTAGCCAGTCTATGGTCGGGCGTTGGTGGGTACCCCCCGCGTGTGGCCGAAACACTGGGATTACCCGAACGTGTTCATGTCTGCCTCTTCGACCTCGACGGTGTGCTCACCGACACTGCAAGCGTGCATCGCAAAGCATGGAAGCAGATGTTCGACGCCTACCTGAAGGCGCGCGCTGACAGCAGCGGCGATCAATTCGTCCCGTTCGACATCGACGCCGACTATCGCAAGTACGTGGACGGCAAGAAGCGCGAAGACGGCGTCCGGTCCTTTCTGGACAGCCGCGGCATCAGTCTCGAAGAGGGCAATCCGGACGACGACGCGGAAACCGAGACGGTGGAGGGCCTGGGAAACCGGAAGAACGCGCTGTTCCACCAGACGCTGCGAGACGACGGCGTGGAGGTCTTCGAGGGGTCCCGCCGGTACCTCGAGGCAGTCGCCGCAGCCGGGCTCGGCGTCGCGGTCGTGTCGTCGAGCTCCAACGCAGGCGAGGTGCTCGAGATCACCGGCCTCGACTCCTACGTCCAGGTCCGGGTCGACGGAGAGACCATGCGCGAGGAGAACATCGCGGGCAAGCCCGCACCAGACTCGTTTCTTCGCGCCGCCCAACTGCTCGAAGCGTCCGCCGACGAGGCGGCGGTGTTCGAGGATGCGCTCGCGGGCGTGGCCGCCGGTCGCGCGGGTGACTTCGGGTTGGTGGTCGGAGTCGACCGCACCGATCAGGCAGATGAGTTGCGGCGCAACGGAGCCGACGTCGTCGTGTCGGATCTCGCCGAGCTGCTGGACTCCTGATGATCGACGACGACGCCTTCCCGGTCGAGCCGTGGCACGTTCGCGAGACCAGCCTGAACATGGACCGGATCGCCCAGACCGAGTCGCTGTTCGCGCTGTCCAACGGCCACATCGGGCTACGCGGCAACCTCGAGGAAGGTGAACCCCACGGCCTTCCGGGCACATATCTGAACGGTTTCTACGAGACGCGGCCACTGCCCTATGCCGAAACGGGCTTCTCGTATCCCGAGGACGGGCAGTCCATCGTCGACGTCACCAACGGCAAGATCATCCGACTGCTCGTGGATGACGAGCCGTTCGACGTCCGATACGGCGAATTGTCGGAACACGAACGGGTGTTGGACATGCAGGCCGGCACCCTTGCTCGCGTTGCGCAGTGGAAGTCGCCCGCCGGCAAGGAGGTTCGCGTGCAGTCCACCCGGCTGGTGTCGTTGGGGCAGCGCAGCGTGGCCGCCATCGAGTACGTCGTCGAGGCGATCGACCAGTTCGTCCGCGTCACTGTGCAGTCCGAGCTTGTCGCCAACGAAGACCAGCCGGAACGATCGAAGGACCCGCGGGTCGCGACCCTGCTGCAGGATCCCTTGGAGGCGGTCCGTCACGAGGCCACCGAGTATGCGGCGCTGCTCGTGCACAAGACCCGGGCCAGTGGCCTGATGATGGCCGCGGCGATGGATCACGACGTCGAGGTGCCGGGACGGGTCGAGGTGAGCACCGAGGCCGTCGGTGATCTGGCACGCACGACGGTGATCTGCGGGCTGCGCCCGGGCCAGAAGCTGCGCATCGTGAAGTATCTGGCTTACGGGTGGTCGAGCCTGCGGTCCCGCCCCGCGCTGCGGGACCAGGTCGCCGCGGCCATCGCGGGAGCCCGCTACACGGGCTGGCAGGGGCTGGTCGACTTGCAGCGGGAATGCCTCGACGTGTTCTGGGACTCCGCCGACGTCGAGGTGGACGGCGACCCCGACTGTCAGCAGGCGGTGCGGTTCGGGCTTTTTCACGTGCTTCAGGCGAGCGCGCGGGCCGAGCGGCGGGCCATTCCGGGCAAGGGCCTGACCGGCACCGGGTACGACGGCCACGCCTTTTGGGACACCGAGGGTTTCGTACTTCCGCTGCTGACCTACACGGCATCGACCGCGGCCGCCGATGCCCTGCGATGGCGCGCCTCGACCCTGGCTCTCGCCAGGGACCGCGCCGCGCTGCTCGACCTCAAAGGCGCGGCGTTCCCATGGCGCACCATCCACGGCGAAGAATGCTCGGCGTACTGGCCGGCAGGCACGGCCGCCTGGCACGTCAATGCCGACATTGCGATGGCGTTCGAACGCTATCGCGTTGTCACAGGCGATGATTCGCTGGAACTCGAGTGTGGCCTCTCGGTACTTGTGGAGACGGCGCGACTGTGGCTGTCGTTGGGCCACCACGACCGGCACGGCGTCTGGCATCTCGACGGTGTGACGGGTCCCGATGAATACACGGCGATCGTGCGGGACAACGTCTTCACCAACCTGATGGCG
The DNA here is from genome assembly GCA_963758825.1 of uncultured Actinomycetota bacterium. GTDB lineage: Bacteria > Actinomycetota > Actinomycetes > Mycobacteriales > Mycobacteriaceae > Mycobacterium. The sequence goes on from CAVWWV010000008.1 coordinate 306,310, forward strand.
GCGCACAACATGCAGATTGCCGCCGACGCGTGCGAGCGCCACCCCGACGCGGCGCAGGACATGGGGGTGACCACCGAGGAGATGGCCGCGTGGCGTGACGCCGCAGGCGCCGCCCACATCCCCTATGACGAAGGTCTGGGGGTGCACGAGCAGTGCGACGGCTTCACCACACTTCGGGAATGGAATTTCACCGAGAACACCGAATATCCGCTGTTGATGCACGAGCCCTACAGCCGGCTGTATCCGTCGCAGGTGGTCAAACAGGCCGACCTGGTGTTGGCCATGCATTGGCGGAGCCACGCGTTCACGCCCGAACAAACGGCGCGCAACCTGGACTACTACGAACGGCGTACCACCCGCGACTCGTCTCTGTCGGCGTGCACCCAGGCGGTGATCTGTGCGGCGGTCGGACATCTCGAACTCGCCCACGACTACGCCTACGAGGCGGCGCTGATCGACCTGCGCGACCTTCACAACAACACCGAAGACGGCCTGCACATGGCGTCGCTGGCCGGGGCATGGACCGCTCTGGTCGCGGGTTTCGGCGGCCTGCGCGACGACGAGGGGATCCTCGCGCTCGATCCGCACCTGCCGGACGGGATCGACCGGTTGCGCTTCCGGCTGAGGTGGCGAGATTTCCGGCTCACCGTCGACGCCGACCATGACCAGGTCACCTACACGCTGCGCGACGGGCCGGACGCCACGCTGACCATCCGTCACGACGGTGAGGATGTCGACCTCAGCACGAAATCACCCTCGACGGTGGCCGTCAGTAGCCGGACCGCGCTACTGCCACCTCCGGAGCAGCCACCTGGGCGCACACCGATCCGCCGATCCGCCGAGCGGTGAAGTCCGAACCGATAACGTTGAAGCGCACCGAACGACGAGCGGACGCCGGGCGTCACCTAGGAGAGGATCGGGCATGACGGTTCGAATCGGTTTGTTTCGCGGTCTTGCGGGTGCCGCTCTTGCGGCGAGCGCGGTGCTGCCGACGTCGATCCTCTTCGCGGACAACGCATCTGCAGATTGGTGCTACTCGGCCGACTGTGTGCCGAACGTGGCAAGGAACGTCACCGCGGGCGCGCCGTGCGCGCCTCAACCTCGCCGCGCCTTCGCTTACGGCCTGGAACCCACCGGGGGGACGGTCATCTGCAACGCCGCCGGAACCTGGGCCTCGGCGGGCCCGCTCATCGGGGTGTACAACGTGACGATGCCGTGCCCGGCGCTGAACCTGTCGGCTCAGGGCTCCGACGGAATCGCCCTGCAGTGCCTGGAATTGGCATACGGCACCCTGCAGTGGGGCCACCGCACGGATTAGACGAGAAACCCGCCGCCACAGCGTCGGCTGCGGCGGCGGGCGTCGTCGTGGTCGGTACAACTAGCCGGCCATGAACTCGTCGTAGGCCGACTGCAGGTCCCCGGGCAGCACCGCCACATTGCACTGGCGCTGCTTGTCGGCGATCGGGGCGAGGATGCCCTTCAGGTCGTAGTACTCACCGGGGTTGGCGGTGAAGTAGTTCCGCAGGTCAGCCGCGGCCTGTCCGCGCGGCTGGTTGAAGGCAGCCGTCACGGCCTGGTTGGCGCCCGGGTGGTCGTTCAGGTAACCGCGAGCCGCACCCAGCGTCGAGCTGGCGGTGCCTGCCACATCGGCTGCGCTGCACCCCTGGGGGGCGGCCACAGCGGACGGCGCGGCGATCGTTGCCGCGGCAACCCCGCCGAGCACCGAGCCGACGACAGCGCCGACAACTTTGCGGCGCGCATTTATACCAGTGTTTTTCATGATCGATTTTTCCCTCGTATTGCGGTGTGTAATTGCGTTCCCCCGGCCCCTGAGAACCAAGGTAGCCGAAGCGCAAGACGGTCAAACGTCACCGATGTATTCGCTGGCAGTGAACACGAAGCGTTACATCTATTGGGGTGATTTATGCCTCATTTTCACCCGCTTATAGGGGCCGCCGACGTTCGATTGCCATCGAATGCGCCATTCTTCTTATGAGTTCGGCGGAATTCTTAATTGATCGTGATCGAGATAGTGACCGAATCGTTATTCGCGCCAACTAGGCCGACGGCATCTCATACCTGTCGAGCAGACGCTCGATGAAGTCGCCCGCTTCAGCGTGGCCGCGGTCTATGCCGAGGCTGCGCTCCAATACGAGGATCCGAGCCAGGCTGGTCACGATCATCGACATCACGACGGGGGGAAACTCGGCGACATCGACACCGTGCGCGCGCAGGGCCAGGGTGACCGCGCTCTCCTCCAGATCGCCGAAGCGCGCCGCGTAGGCGGCGATCTCGCTGCGGATCTTCTTGCGATGGTTGGCCAGCGCCATGAACTCCATCAGCAGCCGGGCACCGTGCGCGTTGTTGAGCTTCCACAAGGCATGCAGGGGTTCGTCGGCCGCCAACGCCTCGCGCTGACGGACAAGGTTGTCCTCGGCGCCTTCGCGCAACACGGCCACAAACAGGTCGTCCATGCTCGGGAAGTAGTAGTGCACGAGCGCCGGCTTCACCCCCGCCCTTGCCGCGACTCGGCGGGAGGTTGCGGCGGCATACCCTTCCTCGAGCATCACTTGGGCAGTCGCTTGGATCAAAGCCTGCCGCGTCGCAGAGTCACGGCCCGACGGTTTTGGCGCCGTCATCTGGGCCTTGACCGCTTCGTGCGCCGACTGCTAGACATGGCGTCAGCATAAATGTTGGGCAGTCGCCCAACAAGAGCTTCAACATTCGAGGTGCCATGGCCGGACGGGTGGAAGGCAAGGTCGCGTTCATCACCGGCGCCGCCCGGGGCCAGGGCCGCAGCCATGCGGTGCGGCTTGCCGAAGAGGGTGCCGACATCATCGCGGTCGACATCTGCCGCGGTTTCGAGGACTCGACCGCGCCAGCGGCCACGCCGGAGGACCTCGCCGAGACCGCGGACATGGTCAAGAACCTGGATCGGCGCATCGTCACCGCGGAAGTCGACGTGCGTGATTTCGACGCCCTGGCGTCCGCCGTCGACAGCGGCGTCGCGCAACTCGGGCGGCTCGACATCGTCGTCGCCAACGCAGGCATCGGCACCAGGGGCGTGAAGCTCCACAAGATGCGCGAGGACATCTTCGACGAGACCATCGACGTCAACCTCGGCGGTGTGTGGAAAACGGTGAAGGCCGCGGTGCCGCATCTGCTGGCGGGCGGTCGCGGCGGCTCGATCGTGATCACCAGCTCGGTCGGCGGCACGAAGGCCTACCCGCAGGTCGGTCACTACATCGCGGCCAAGCACGGGGTCGTCGGGTTGATGCGCACATTCGCCGTGGAGCTGGGCCACCATTCCATCCGGGTCAACACCGTCCATCCCACCCACGTCTGCACTCCGCTGCTGATGAACGAGGCGACCTATCGGCTGTTCCGTCCGGACCTGGAGAACCCTGGGCCCGACGACCTCGCGCCGATCTGCCAGTCGTTCCACTTCCTTCCCATCCCGTGGGTGGAGCCGGTCGACATCAGCAACGCGGTGTTGTTCCTGGCCTCCGACGAGGCGCGCTACGTCACCGGCGTCACGCTGCCCGTCGACGCGGGCAGCCTCCTGAAATAGAGAGACCATGACGATCACCGACGACGCCGTCGTTTACTACGACCCGTACGACCTCGACATCGCGGCCAACCCATGGCCGACGTATGCCAGGCTGCGCGAGGAAGCGCCGCTCTATCACAATGAGAGGTACCGCTTCTGGGCGATCTCGCGGCACTCCGACGTCGAGACGGCGGTCGCGAACTGGGAAACGTTCTCCAACTCCCGCAGCGACATCCTCGAACTCGTGAATTCGGACTTCGACATGCCCAAGGGCGTGATGATGTTCGAGGATCCGCCCGTACACACCATGTTGCGGGGGTTGATGAGCCGGGTGTTCACCCCTCGCCGGATGGCCGAGATCGAGGACCAGATACGGCGATTCTGCGTCAATTGCCTTGACCCGCATGTCGGTTCGGACGGCTTCGACATCGTCGCCGAACTCGCCTCGATGATGCCGATGCGGGTGATCGGCATGCTGCTGGGGATTCCGGAGTCCGACCAGATCGCCGTTCGCGATGCCAACGACGCCAATTTGCGCACCAAGCCCGGCGCGCCGATGAAGGTCGCCAAGGCCGACAAGATCGCCGACGGCAGCATCTACGCCGACTACGTGGAGTGGCGTGCGAAGCAACCCGTCGGACGACCTGATGACGGCGCTGCTGAACATGGAGTTCGAAGACGAGAACGGAGTCACCCGCAGGCTGCACCGCAAGGAGATCCTGCACTACACGCAGGTCGTCGCGGGCGCGGGCAACGAGACGACGGGCAGGCTCATCGGCTGGCTTGCCAAAGTGCTTGCCGAGCACCCGGACCAGCGTCGCGAGGTGTACGAGGATCGCTCGCTGCTGAACCGCACCGTGGACGAGACCCTGCGCTTCGAGCCCACCGGCCCGCACGTCGCCCGCTACGCCCTCAAGGACTTCGAGATGTACGGCACGACCGTGCCCGCGGGCAGTGCGATTCTGCTGCTCTTCGGTGCCGCCAATCGGGACCCGCGGCGCTACACCGATCCGGATACCTTCGACATCCACCGTGACACCATCAGCCATCTCACGTTCGGCAAGGGGGTGCACTACTGCCTCGGGGCCAACCTCGCGCGACTGGAGGGCCGGGTGGCGCTCGACGAGTTGTTGAACCGGTGGCCCGAATGGGGCATCGACTACGAAAGCGCGGTGCCTGCGCCGACGTCCACCGTGCGGGGCTGGGAGCGGTTGCGCGTCGTGCTGCCGTGATCGCCGGTCAGCGGTAGGGAAACACCCGATATCTCAGCAAACCCGACCGCGATAGCGTCTGCACACAGCTCACTATCTCCGAGAAGGACTGACTGCTGCATGACAACGCACATGAACCCCGACGCGACTCGGCGCCTTGCGCCGTCATCTGCATCACCGCCGCGGCGTGCGTGGCGTGCGGGTCTCACACAGTGTCGAGTCCAAGGCCCGAGTTCCAGTGCAGCCGAATCGAAGACCGCGCTGCGCGAGCGCCGCACCCGCGACGGGGGACGTTCCGTCGGGATCCGAGCAGCCCTGGACAGTCGACGTGTCGGGAGCCGCGAAGTCCGACCGCAGCGACGCGATCCTTGCGGCACTGACCGCCGCGGGCGGCTGGGGCAACGACAACGTCCTCCAGACCGACTTCTCGATCTCGATCTTCAACGCGGACAGCAGCACTCCGCGGATGGATGTGGTCGGCATCGAGGACTACTGCGGCGGCGGTCCAGACTGTGACAGCGTTCCGACGCAGATGCCGGTGCCGGCAGACGCCAATATCGAAGGCTCGCAGGATCTTTCCTGTGACATCTCAGGCGATACCGAGGGGCAGGGCGATTGCCATCTACTGGTCGCCGATCGCGACGAGCAGAAGCTTTACGAGCTCTATCAGGCCAACCAGGTCCGGTGACAGCATGACCACACAGGCGATGTTCATCTGGGACCTGAGCAAGTCGTACCCGGAGAATCTGCGTGGCGATCAGTGCACCAGTGCCGACGCCGCCGGATTCCCCATCAGCGCCATGACCCCGACCGCCGACGAAGTCGCCTCCGGCACAGTGAATCATGCGCTGCGGTTCATTCTTCCGAACGACCGGATGAAGGCCGACGTCTACGTGCATCCGGCGACGCATGCGGGCGGCCCGGAGAACCCGGCGCCCGACGCACCGCCTTACGGCGTCCGGTTTCGGTTGAAGCCCGACTTCGACGAGTCCGGCTACTCCGATTCCGAGAAGGTGATCCTCAAGGCGCTGAAGACGCACGGCATGCTGCTGTCCGATGGCGGTGAGATCGCGCTGACCTTCGCCGACGATCGCAACAGCACGGCGAAGTGGGCCGACCTCGGCATTGAAGCGCAGTCCTTCAACGACATCGGCGTCGACCAGTTCGAGGTGGTGGAACTCGGCGAGGAGATCCCGCTCACCTACGACTGCGTGCGCAATCCCTGAGCGAGTTACTGATCGGAATTGCCCATGTGCCTTCCGAGTTCGGCACGTGAGTGGATGCCGAGCTTGCGGTAGATCCGGGCCAGATTGGACTCGACGGTCTTCGGGCTGATGAAGAGGGCGGCGGCGACATCGCGGTTGGTCATGCCTGACGCGGCGAGTTCGGCCACCCGCTGCTCGGACGGGCTGAGGCTGGACATCCGGCGGGTGCCGACGTCGGCTCGGGCGAGTTCGGCGCGGGCGCGGTCCGCCCATAGCCGCGTATTCAGGTCTTCGAATGTCTTCAGCGCCTCACGCAGAGTCGTTGCGGCCTGGTCCTTCTGGCGCTGCCTGCGCTGAAGCTGGCCGGCCAGCAGCTGCGTGCGTGCCCGTTCGAACGGCATGGGCAGCCGTTCGTGCTCGGTGAGCGCCAGTTCGACGGCACGGTTTGCGGCCTGGATGTCGCCTTGCGCAGCGAGCAGCATCGCCCGGCACCGCGCGCCGACTGCCTTCATCCACGCCCGGTCGAGCCGATTCCCGTTGCGTTCGAGTGCCGCGATCAACGGTTCGGCCTCGGCAGGTCTGCCCAGTTGGATCAGGGCCTCGGCGGCATCGGGAACATAGGACGCGTTGATGACCTCCGTTGAATCCGGCACCGCCTGGAGCATTCCCATCAGCGGTTTGATGGTTTCGATCGCGGCCTCGTAGTTGCCGAGCGAGACTTCGAGGAAACCGAGCATCGTCACCGGCCATTCACCGAGCCTGCGTGATCCGCAGCGCTCGCTCGCCGCAATCGCCTCGGCGACGTCGCGGCGGACCGACTCCACGTCTCCTGCATATGCGGCGATGGCGGCACGCACCGTCAGTGCCACGGACAACGGCAGATCGCCGTTGAGTTGGAGCGCGCGCTCGACCGCGTCCTCGGCGATGAGGGTGGCTTCGGCCATGGATCCGCGCCAGATGTGGATCAGCACCGAGTGGAAGTCGATGAACGAGAGCTCGCCCTCCTCACCGGTGTCGATGTATCGGCGCCGGATCGCCAGCATCTCGTCGTTGGCGCGGTCGAGCGCGCCGCTCCAGGCCAGCAGCAGGACTTGCTGGACACGCGGACTGAAGGCCGATGACACGTCGGCGCCGCTGTCTTCGAGCTCGACAGCGCGGTGAAGACTGCGTTCGTCGACGCCCTGGCCGCACATGAAGTGGAGCATCACTCGCATTCCCAGCGCCTGGCTGAGGGCGTGCGGGTCGCCGAGTTCACCGGCCCTGGTGACGGCCTCTTCGATGCGCTGGACGGCGGAATCCATCCGCCCGGCGTTGACCGCCGCGAACGACAGTGACACCAGGATGGCCACCCGCTGGGCAAGCTCGTCTCCGACGTCGTCGAGCGCACGCTCGAGCAGGTCGGCCGCTTCATCGAAGCTGTCATTGAGCGAAGCGACAAGGGCGAGAAGCGTCAACGCCTCCGCCCGCCGCGGCCCGGGCTCGAGGCGTCCGATCGCGTCCTGCAGCAGCGTCCTTGCCTGCGCGGGCTCGCCGGCGTCGAAATGATGTGCGGCGGAGAGGATTCGACGCTCTGGAGTGCCGCCGCCCAGACCGATGGCCAGATCGAGGAGTTCGGCCGCTGCCGCGGGTGCGCCCCGACTCCGCGCCATGTCGGCGGCCTCGTCCAAGGAGAACAGCGTCATCTCATCGCCGTGCGTGGCAGCCAACGCCAGATGCCTGGCCTTCAGCTCGGGTTCGTCGACGATCTCCGCCAGCCGACGATGCATCGACCGACGTCGCGCCGGGGTCACATCGGTGTAGAACCCCCTCGCCAACAACGGGTGTGCGAACTGAAGCCGATGGCCGTCGACCCCGACGAGGCCTTTACTTTCGATCTCCTCGAGTTGGGCGACCACTTCCTCGGCGGCGATCCCGGTCGCGCGGGACACCACCTCGACGGTGGGGGCCGCGTGGCATGCCATCGCCAGCAAGACGTCGCCGACGGACTCGTCGAGGTCGCCGATCCGGGCACGCACCAACTCGGTGAGCGTCATCGGCATGGGCATGTCCGCGTTTGCGTTGCCCCCGTCCATCGCCCGCGCCAATTCCAGCGCGTAGAACGGATTGCCCCCCGAAACCTCTTGTATCCGAACGATGGCCGGTCGCGACAACGAGCGCCCGAGTCGCTGGGTGATGACAGCGTTCAAACCGCCTAGGCTCAGCGGCCGGATCTGCACCCGCTGCACACCATCCGGCTGCGGCAACTGCAGCCAGGACGCCGGACCGCCGCGGTCATCTGGATTCGTCCGGACGGTGCCGAACACGCCGACCCTGGCGGACAGCCGTCGAGCAGCGAACGCGATGACATTGCGGCTGGACGGGTCGAGCCACTGCAGGTCGTCGATCGCCACCAGCACTGGAGCCGTCTCCGCGAGCAGCTCGACCACCGACACGAAGCCCGCACCCACCGCGCGCTGATCAGTGGACAGGTCCTCGGCATCCGCGCGCAATAGAACTCGATCGATCGCCAGCCGCTGGGGGGTCGGTAGGTCCGCGAGTACCGACGGGCCAACGCCCGAAAGCAAATCCGCGAGCGAGGCGTAGGCGAGCACCGACTCCGCCTCGGCGGGCCGGGCCGACAACACCTGGAACCCGCGCTCTTCGGCGAGTTCGACGGCGGACAGGCACAGTGTGGTCTTGCCGATGCCCGGCTCGCCCTCGGCCACCAAGCCGGCAGGTTCCGACGCCGCGGCAGCGAGGAATGCCATAACCGCCCGACCCTCGTCTGGTCGACTGACGACGCGGCTGGGCACCCGGTCAGTATCTCAAGAGATTTTGCTGTACGCGCCGCAGACGGGGAAATTCGCACTGATATCCGAATAACGAAGCCACCGAGCGGTGTTGCCAAGGAGCAGGTTTCAACCGGGCAGCCCCTGCGCGCCGCACGGAGTTGGCCCGCTGCTCACGTCGTGGATACCTGTCTGTGGGAGCGTCGCCATGTGCGGTTCCAATCGGTGCCCGCCGGCCGAAAGAGCCCGACCGACCGTTTTCACCGGTTCTGTGTCGCGACGGTAGCGCGGCTTCCGTGGCACCTCAATTCCGTTGTCGCCCCGACGTTTCTGGGATTCGCGTTGATCAACGGGTTGACCTTCGGAGTCGATCTGCTGCTCCTTTCCGGTCTGCACGCGGGCCTGCGCATGCCGATACCGTTCGCGGTCACCGTGGCCTACGGGTGCGCGTTCACCCTGAGCTACTTCCTGAACCGGACCATGAATTTTGCGTCGCACGCACCCGTCGGTCCTCAGCTCGCGGTCTACCTGATTGCGGTTCTGGCGAACTATCTGGCGTTCGTCCTCGGGCTGTCCAGCGCCTTGACGGCGCTCGGTGTCGACTTCCGCCTGTCGCGGATCCTCGCAGGTTGTTGTGAAGCGGTGTTCATCTACAGCGCCATGCGCTTGGCCGTTTTTCGTCGGTGACGAAAAGCTCAACTGGAAAACATTGGCGGCGAACCGTTATGGACTGCGCGACGGGAACGGATCGGCGGCGAAGTCGATCTGCGCCGCCGGGTTGGCGACCGCGGTCACCAGCGCCGATCCGAATGCACCGATGCGGTCGAACATCGTCGCCGAACCGACCGAGATGCCGTCCGCCGCCCAGTGTGAGTCGGCCTGCACACCCATCCACTCGTCGACCGGCAATCGGGCCAGCGCGACCGTGAGATCGCCGTTGATGTAACCGACCCCCGCCGAGCCGAGGTTGGTGACCAGGCTGGCGCCCTCCGCCACCATCGCGCCGCGGACAAAGGGCGTGTTGTCGTGGCCCTCGACGACGTCGACCATCCGGTTGACGAACCGCTTGCGGGCGGTGTGCTGGTGTTCGGCGATGCCTTTCGTCCAGCCCACACCGTCGCTGCCCATGAAGGACATACCGACCCCGCCCAGTTCCGGCGGCCAGCTGAAATCGTCGGCCGACGCCCACTCCTCGCCCCGAGGCGCCTCCGAGCGGCGGTAGGCCACCATCGTGGCGCGCACCACGGTGACACCGTCCTGGGTGATCTCGCATTCGGAGTTGCGCACCCGGCGCCCATCCCTGACCAGGGTGACCTTCGTGGTCGTCGGCACTCCGCGCGCGGCCTTGAACAGGTCCACCGTGAGCCGGGTGGGCATGAACTCGGGTGATCCGAACTCGGTCTCCAAGGCGCGGGCGGCCAGACCGACCAGCGCGGGACCGTTGAGGTGATCGGGTCCCCAATGGCTCTGCGCGTACCTGGTCGGCAGGTAGCGGTCTTCGCCCGCCGGGGTGAAATGTGCTGGACGAGCCGTCATCGGGGCATCGTCGCACAGGCCTTCGGCTGCATCCGGGTTGGGCATCGCCCACAGGTTTCTGACAGACTGGTCGGAGAGGGGAGTATTCCTTCGCCGCGGTGTCGTCATCACGTCGACTGTCATCAGACGACCGGCTCGCGGGCCGAGACGGAACGGTGGAAGAGACCTCGGGCGTTTTGACGACCGGAGGCACCGTAGATGCAAGTTTCCCAAATCGAGTGGATCGTCACGTTGGGCGTGACCATCGCTGTTCTGCTGTTCGACGTCGTGGTCATCGGCCGGCGGCCGCATGAACCAAACAAGCGTGAGTTGGTGACGGCGCTTTCGATCTACATCGGGCTCGCGGTGGCCTTCGGTATCTGGGTGTACTTCTTCCACGGCAGCCAATTCGGGGTGGAGTTCTTCGCCGGTTGGCTCACCGAGTACAGCCTGTCGGTCGACAACCTGTTCATCTTCCTCATCATCATGGCCAGCTTCAACGTGCCCAAAAAGTATCAACAGCAGGCGCTGCTGGTCGGCATCATCCTGGCGCTGATCTTCCGAGGCATCTTCATCGCGATCGGCGCGGTCGCGATCAACGAGTTCTCCTGGGTCTTCTACATTTTCGGCGCGTTCCTGCTCTACACCGCCATCGGTCTGGTGCGAAACACCGACCATGACGACGACGCGGACAACTTCGTGGTGCGGTTCGCCCGCAGCCACATGCAGCTGACCGACAAGTGGGACGGCCTCAAGCTCTACATCAAGGAGAACGGCAAGCGGCTGATGACGCCGATGTTCCTCGTCATCGTCGCGCTCGGCACCACCGACCTGATCTTCGCGCTGGACTCCATCCCCGCGATCTACGGCCTGACCCAGGAGCCGTACCTGGTGTTCACCGCGAACGTATTTGCGCTGATGGGCTTGCGGCAGTTGTACTTCCTGCTCGGCGACCTGCTCAAGCGGCTGGTCTACCTGTCTCAGGGGCTCGCGTTCATCCTGTTCTTCATCGGTGTGAAACTGGTCCTGCACGCGTTGCACGAGAACGAGCTACCGTTCATCAACGGCGGCAAGCACGTTGCGGTGCCGGAGATCCCGACACTGGCATCCCTCGGCGTCATCATCGTCACCCTTGTCATCACCACCGTCGCGAGCCTGTACAAGACCCGCGTCAAGGACAAGAAGAGCACCGAGGACGCGACGGACGCGGAGGACGCGAGCGCCGAGGACGCGAGCGCCGAGCAATGAGCATCGAAGATATTGACGGCGTTTCGGTGGTGCGGTTCGATCACCCGCCGGTCAACGCGCTGGACCTCGACCTGCTCGACGACGTCATCGTCGCCATGCGCGGGCTGGACGGGCCGGTGGTGATCACCGGCGCCGGCCGGTGTTTCTCGGCGGGCGTGGACCTCCCCGCGATCGTCGATGGCGGCGCCGAGTACACCGATCGCTTCATGACGTCGCTGTCGGCGGCGTTCCTCGCCGTCTTCGATCACCCCGCGCCGGTGGTCGCCGCGATCAACGGCCACGCCATAGCAGGCGGCTGCGTCTTCGCGATGGCCGCCGACATCCGGCTGATGTCCGCTGGGACGATCGGGCTGACCGAACTAGCCGTCGGCGCGATGTTCCCGATGTCGGCGCTGGAGATCTGCCGGTACGCGATGGGGACATCGGTGACGCAGGCGACGTTGGGTGCGGGCACCGTCGACGTATCCACTGCCGCCGCGCTGGGCTGGGTCGATGAGGTCGTCACCCCTGAAGAGCTGCTCCCGCGGGCGACGGCGCTCGCCCGCGAGCTCGCTGAGTACGCGCCCGCCGCATACGCCATGACCAAGCGGCAGCTGCACCGGCCCGCCCGGGACGCGATCGACGCGGGCACCGAAACGGACGTAACCGTGCGGGCCGGCTGGATGTCGCAGGAGACTCACGCCCGCATGGCGGCCTATATGAAGTCACTTCATTAAGTCAGTCGATTGATTTAGCGTGGGTGAGGTGAGCGGCGCCTCTCCTCTTCGCCAGGTCATCAGCGGTGCGTCGATCGGCAACGCCGTCGAGTGGTACGACTTCGCGATCTACGGCTTCCTGGCCACGTTCATCGCGGCGAATTTCTTTCCCGCCGGTAACGAGACGGCGGCGCTGCTCAACACGTTCGCGATCTTCGCCGCCGCGTTCGTGATGCGACCGCTCGGTGGTCTCGTCTTCGGTCCGCTCGGCGACCGGATCGGTCGACAACGCGTGCTCGCGATCGTCATCCTGCTGATGGCGGGCTCGACGCTGGGGATGGGTCTGCTGCCGACCTATGACGCCATCGGCGTCGGCGCCCCGCTGCTGTTGCTGTTTCTGCGTTGCCTGCAAGGCTTTTCGGCCGGCGGGGAGTACGGCGGCGGTGCCTGCTATCTCGCCGAGTTCGCGTCCGATGAGCGGCGCGGGCTGACGGTCACCTTCATCGCGTGGTCCGGTGTCGTGGGATTCCTGCTGGGGTCGGTGACGGTCACCCTGTTGCAGACACTGCTCGGCGATGCGGCCATGGACTCCTACGGCTGGCGCATCCCGTTCCTGATCGCCGGACCGCTGGGACTGGTCGGCCTGTACATCCGGATGAAGCTGACCGACACTCCCGCGTTCGAGCAGTTGTCTGCATCGAACGACGTCGCCACATCACCGCTGCGTGAGGCGCTCAGAACGGCGTGGCGACCGATCCTTCAGGTGATCGGTATCATGATCATGTTCAACGTCGGCTACTACGTCGTCTTCAGTTATCTGCCAACGTATTTCATCAAGACACTGCACTTGTCCAAGACCGTCGCATTCGTCTCGATCACCATGGCGTGCGTGGTGGCGATCGTGCTGATCCTTCCTCTCGCGGCGCTTTCGGACCGGATCGGCCGAAGGCCACTGCTCATCGGTGGCACGATGGCGTTCGCGCTGTTGGCATATCCACTGTTCCTGCTGCTGAACTCGGGCTCGGTCGGTGCGGCGATCGCCGCGCACGTGCTGTTGGCGGCGATCGAATCGATCTACATTTCGGTCGCCGTGGTGACGGGCGTCGAGCTGTTCGCCACCCGGGTGCGATACAGCGGCTTCTCGGTCGGTTACAACGTCTGCGTCGCCGTGTTCGGCGGCACCACGCCGTACATGGTTGCCTGGCTGACGGGCAGCACCGGCAACAACCAGGTGCCCGCCTTCTATGTCATTGTCGCGGCGGTGGTTTCACTGGCCACCGTGCTGACGCTACGGGAGACGGGCGGCCGTCCGCTGCCGGGGACCGCGATGACGGCGCAGGTGGCGGCCCGCTGACGCAGCGACAGTTCACGGCGTACGGCCCCTCACACTGGGCCGTACTCGCGGTGTTCGCGCTCGGTGCGGTGCTGCTGGTGTGGGTCGGACGCAGGCAGACCGAGGCGACAGCCCGCACGCTCGGGCGGGCGCTGGGGGCGCTGACCGGCCTCATCTACGCGGCCGTGTTGGTCTACTCCTTCATTCCGCCGTCGATAATGTGGTCGGTACCGCTGCAGTTGACCGACCTGGCGACGACTGTGGGCGCCTACGCGTTGTGGTCGCAACGACATTGGGCCGTCGCACTGACCTACTACTGGGGTTTGGCGCTGAGCGTGCAGGCGTTGATCTCGCCCGTGTTGCGGGGTCCCGACTTCCCGAACTATCAATTCCTGGCCTTCTGGGCGATTCACCTGCTCGTGGTCTGGGCGGCGATCTACCTGACGTGGGGCCGGGGCTTTCGGCCGACGTGGCGCGACTACCGGTTCGTTGTCTGCGTCACGCTCGCGTGGGCGGTGATCACGTTGACGTTCAACAGCATTGCCGGGTCCAACTACGGGTTCCTCAACAGGAAGCCGAGCACGCCGTCCCTGCTCGACCTGTTCGGGCCGTGGCCGGCCTACGTACTTGTCGCTGCCGTGCTCATCCTCATCGTGTGGGCTCTGATGACGTGGCCGTGGCAACGGATGGCCCGCCGGATACCCTCGTGACGTGGTTTCCGCAGAGCGCGTCGCAGCCGGCCGGTTCTCGGACGTGCAGCGCAGTGCGGCACAGCACCGCGTCCTGGACGCAGCCCTCACCCTGATCGCCGACCACGGTGTCGGTGGCACATCGCTGCAGATGATCGCCGACGAGGTCGGCGTCACCAAGGCAGCGGTCTACCACCAGTTCAGGACGAAGGAGGAGATCGTCATCGCGTTGACCGAGCGGGAGCTCGGCAGACTCGACGACGCACTCGAGGCGGCCGAGGCGCAGAAGTCCCGGCCGCGGGCCCGTGAAGTGCTGCTCACCCGCGTCATCGACATGGCCATCGAGCGGCGCCGCGCGGCCGCAACGTTGCAGTTCGACCCCGTGGTGATCCGGCTGCTCGCCGACCACGAGCCGTTCCAGCAGTTCCTCACTCGCCTCTACGGAGTGCTGCTCGGCGATGCCGACGCCGAGGGCAGGGTGAGTGCGGCGATGCTGTCGGGCGCCATCGGTACCGCAGTCGTACACCCGCTTGTCACCGACATCGACGACGACGAGCTGCGCGCGCAGCTGATGGTGTTGACTCGTCGTCTCCTAGACCTACCGGAGTGAAGCGCAACGATGCCCATCGCCCTCAGTTTTCAGGACACGATCGCCGTGCTGCATCTCGGCGACGACGAAAACCGTTTCTCGCCAGAGTTTCTCGACGAGTTCGACGCCCAGATCGACGATGCGATATCCCTTGGTGCGCATGCGTTGGTGACGGTGGCGACCGGCAAGTTCTACTCGAACGGTCTTGATCTCGACTGGCTGGCCGCCCATGGCGACCAGACCCAGTGGTACGTCGGGCGGGTGCAGGCCCTGCTGGCCCGCATGCTGACGCTGCCGATGCCGACGGCCGCCGCGATCGGTGGCCATAGTTTCGGTGCGGCCGCAATGCTGGCTCTGGCCCACGACTTTCGTGTGATGCGCGCCGACCGTGGCTACTTCTGTTTCCCGGAGGTCGATATCCGCATTCCGTTCACGCCGGGGATGGCGGCGTTGATTCAGGCCAAGCTGACGCCGCAGGCGGCTGTCGCCGCGATGACCACCGGCCGCCGGTTCGGCGGCAAGGAGGCCGCCGCCATCGGGATTGTCGATGCGACCGCAGAGGAGGACGCCGTGACGGGCACGGCCCTCAACATCCTTGCTCCGCTTGGCGCCAAGGACCCCGGCACGATCGGCGCAATCAAGAACACCATGTTCGCGTCCGCAGCGGCCGCGCTCACGGCGGTCTCCTAGGCTTCGGCTTTCACCTTGGCGGCGGCCGACTCCGGCATGGGTTCGTAGCGGGTGAAGGTGCGGGTGAACGAGCCGGCGCCGTGGGAGAGCGAGCGCAGGTCGATCGCGTAGCGCGTCAACTCCACCTGGGGCACCTCGGCTTTCACCTGGGTGCGGTCTTCGCCGACGTTCTCGGTGCCGAGAACCCTTGCGCGACGGCTGGACAGGTCGCCCATCACCGTGCCGACCAGGTCGTCGGGTACCAGCACCAACACCTCGTCGACCGGCTCGAGCAGCTTCACGCTCGTCGCAGCGGCGGCCTCACGAAGCGCCAGGCCGCCCGCCATCTGAAAGGCGAAGTCGGATGAATCGACGCTGTGTGCCTTGCCGTCGTAAAGGGTGACGCGGATGTCGACCATCGGATAGCCAGGGCCAACGCCCTTCTCCATCTGCGCCCGCACGCCCTTTTCCACGCTGGGGATGAACTGCCGCGGCACGGAGCCACCCACCACCTTGTCGACGAACTCGAAGCCCGAGCCCTCCGGCAACGGCTCTACCTCGATGTCGCAGACGGCGAACTGGCCGTGCCCGCCGGACTGCTTGACGTGCCTGCCGTGTCCCTTCGCCGAACCGCCGAAGGTTTCGCGCAGCGGCACGCGCAGGTCGATCTTGTCGACGCTGACCCCGAACCGGTTGGCCAAACCGTCCAGCACGACGCCTGCGTGCGCCTCGCCCATGCACCACAGCACGATCTGGTGGGTCTCGGGATTCTGGTCCACACGCAGCGTCGGGTCTTCGGCCGCGAGCCGCGCCAATCCGACCGATAGCTTGTCGTCGTCGGTCTTGGCGTGCGGCTGCACCGCGATCGGCAGCAGCGGCTCGGGCATGTCCCATGGTTTGAGCACCAGCGGTTCGGCCTTGTCGGACAACGTGTCCCCGGTTTCGGCCTTCGACAGCCTGCCGATCGCACAGATGTCGCCCGCA
This sequence comes from uncultured Actinomycetota bacterium, assembly GCA_963758825.1. Classification (GTDB taxonomy): domain Bacteria; phylum Actinomycetota; class Actinomycetes; order Mycobacteriales; family Mycobacteriaceae; genus Mycobacterium. The sequence goes on from CAVWWV010000008.1 coordinate 322,766, forward strand.
ACGACGGTGCCCGCCGGCCGCTGCTGCTTTCCCAAGGGGAACGACAGCGTGCCGATCCGTTCGTCCTCGTCGTGGTCCTCGTGGCCGCCCGAGCTTCCGTTGGTTGCCGAGGAACCGAAGAAGGACGAGAAATGGCCCGACACGTGAACCGTCGCGTCGGGCCTTATGGTGCCGGAGAAGACCCGGACCAGGCTGACTCTGCCGACGTAGGGATCTGACGTCGTCTTGACCACCTCGGCGAGCAGCGGTCCGTTCGGGTCGCAGCGGAGCCCGGCGTGGTCCTTGCCTTGCGGAGTGAACACATCGGGCAGCGGATGTTCGAGCGGAGACGGGAACCCGCTGGTTGTCACCTCGAGCAGTTCGAGCGTTCCGACGCCGGTGCTGCTGCACACCGGGATCACCGGAAAGAAGGAGCCGCGGGCGACCGCTTTCTCGAGATCCTCGATGAGCACCTTCTCGTCGATCTCTTCACCGCCGAGGTAACGCTCCATCAGCGTCTCGTCCTCGGACTCCTCGATGATCCCCTCGATCAGCGTGCCGCGCTGTTCGGACAGCCGGTCGGAGTAGGACGAGTCGGGCTCTTTGGTGGTCCGCTTGCCGCCGTTGTACTCGTAGTGCGTCTGCGACAGCAGGCCGATCAGCCCGGTGCATGGGGAGTTAGCGGGCAGGTAGAGCGGAAGTACCTTGTCGCCGAACGTCTGTCTGGGCGGCGGCCACCGCGTTGTCGTAGTTCGCCCTGGCGTGGTCGAGCTTGGTGACCACGACGGCGCGCGGCATCCCGACCTGCTGGCACTCCAGCCACAGCGACTTGGTGAGTTCATCGACGCCTTCGTTCGCGGCGATCACGAACAGCGCGCAGTCCGCCGCCCGCAGCCCGGCCCGGAGTTCGCCGACGAAGTCGGCGTAGCCGGGGGTGTCGATCAAATTCACCTTGACGCCGTTGTGCGAGAGCGGTGCTAGTGCCAGCCCGACCGAACGCTGCTGGGCGATCTCGGCTTCGTCGCAGTCGCACACAGTCGTGCCGTCCACGACGGATCCGGGTCTGGAGAGCACCCCGGTGGCGGTCAACAGGGCCTCGACGAGTGTGGTCTTGCCGCCACCCGATGGGCCTATGAGCACCACGTTTCGGATGGCGGCCGGACTGTCCGCGGTGGGGGCGGCTCCGGCGCCCTTGGAAGTATTCGCCTTGTCAGCCATGACGGCCCCTTCCAGACCCGGGTCACTTCGTCGGGCCCGGGGTGTAAATCCACAATTCCGCTAATCCCGGCGGTGTGCAAGACCCGTTCCGACGTGGAGTAACGGCCTGTCGGCGGCTGTCCGGCGAGTTGAGTCACTACAATGCGACTTTGCTGGTCGGGAAGTCGGTGAAGGGATAGAAGCGTTGCGTAGAGCTGTTCGGTACATTCTCGTCGCGGTCGGGGCTACGGCTGTCGCCATGGCGGGTTCGGCTCCCGTCGGCATGGCCGCGGTACCCGGTCCGATTTCGGAACCCTCCGTCACCGCCATCTCACCAGGCAAGGGAGACGTCGTCGGTATCGCCGCGACCATCGAGGTGACCTTCGCAGCGCCGGTCACCAACCGTGCCCGCGCCGAGCGATCGATCGACATCGCGTCGAAAAAGACGCCTGCGGGTTCGTTCACCTGGCTGAGCAACCAGACCGTGCAATGGGCGCCTGATCAGTTCTGGCCCGCGCACTCGCCGATCTCGGTCACGGCCGGCGGTTTCTCCACGAGCTTCGAAACCGGCTCGGCGGTGAAGGGTGTGGCCGACATCGGCGATCACACGTTCACTGTCAGCATCGACGACCAGGTGGTGCGGCAGATGCCCGCGTCAATGGGAAAACCCAAGCATCCGACGCCGACCGGCACCTTCTCCGCGATGTCGAAAGAGAAGTCGGTGGTCATGGACTCGCGCACCATCGGCATCCCGCTGAGCGACCCGGAGGGCTACAAGCTCACCGTCGCCGACGCGGTCCGCATCACCTCGGGCGGCGTCTACGTGCACAGCGCGCCGTGGTCGGTCGGTTCGCAGGGCAATTCGAACGTGAGCCACGGCTGCATCAACCTCAGCCCGGACAATGCCGCCTGGTACTTCGACACCGTGCGGATCGGCGACCCGGTCATCGTGCAGGCGTAGCCGACGTTAGCGCGAAAGTTCTTGCAGGCGTTGCCGGGTGGCGTCGTCGGCGGGAAAGAACGACTCCACGGTCAACTCTGAGAGTGTGACGTCGTGTGGGCTGCCGAAGCTCGTCAGGGTGCTGTGCAGCCGGAGGTCGCCTGCGGAGTGGGTCAGCTGCAACGTCAGCAGCAGGTCCGATGTCGCCGGTTCACCGAAGCCGTCGAGTGCGTCGGCGACGCCGGGATACGTGCGGATCTCGGTGAGAAGCTCGGCAAGGCGTTGGTCGCCGGTGAGCCGTGCCAGCCGGGCCAGCCGGTGTCCGAGATGGGCTGTCCACTCGGCCCGGTTCTGGATCCGCGAGACCATTCCTTTCGGGTGCAGGCTGAGCCGGTAGCTGTTGATCGGGGCTGCCAGCAGTTCGGCGTCGACACCTTCCAGGAGCGGGCCGACGGCGCCGTTGGTCAGCACGACGTCGCCCCAGCGGTCGAGTACCACCGCCGGGTAGGGCTCGTGGCCCGCCAGTAGCCGCGCGAGCGCATCGCGGGCCTCCCGGGTCTCTTCGCCGTTCAGGTCGGACTCGGCGTATGTCGGTGCATATCCCGCGGCGAGCATCAGCGTATTGCGTTCGCGCAGAGGCACATCGAGCTGCTCGGCGAGCGCGAGCAGCAGGCCGCGGCTCGGCCGGGACCGTCCGGTTTCGACGAAGCTGAGGTGACGGGCGGAGATGCCTGCGTCCAGAGCGAGGTCCAACTGGCTGCGCCTGCGCCGCTGTCGCCATTGGCGTAGGAGTTCGCCACCATGCTTGTTCTTGACGTCATGCACACGCCGACGTTAGACCGCCACGGTCGCCGCGACCATTACCTGGCGGGTAATCGAGACGCCTACGGCGACAGCACCGTGCGCAGTGCATCGGGTATCGGTCGCTTGGTCCAGTCCTCGGTGGACACCACGACGTAGACGTTGCGGCCACGCACCGCGACCGACTCGTCGGATCCGGCGCGCGTGCGCAGTACCGAGAATCCGATCGTGAAACTCGTTTCGCCCACCCGCTCGCAGGCAACGGCGACGCGCACGTTGTCACGCCAACGAACCGGTGCCGCATAGTCGATCTCGGTGTGCACCACCTGCATGTCGAGGTCGGCGGACATCAGGTCCGGATAGCTCGCGCCGAGGTGGTCGAAGTATCCGGTCACCGCCTCGTCGAACCAGGTGAGGTAGTGGCCGTTGAACACCACGCCCTGCTGGTCTATCTCCGCATAGCGCGGCACGATCGGCAGCGAGTACTCCGTCACGCGCTACATGATGGCCGACGAAGAAGGGGCACCCCGATGGGGTGCCCCTTGCGTCGCTTGCGCGGTGACTACTTGACGTCGACGTACACCGTCTTGCTCGTGATGGTGGTGGCCAGGCTGTCGCCCGGATTTCCCGAGTCAGTCCGCGAATAGGTCTGACCGGGCCGTACGGCGACGACGGTCGCCTGCTCCAGCGGCGTTCCGCCGACACGGTTGACGATGACGTTGTAGCCATCGGCCTTGAGGTCGCTGATGGTCTCTGGTGCGTTGCCAGGGCCGGCCGGCGCGGCGACGGCGGGCGCGGCGAGTCCAAGGGCCGCCGCGGTCAATCCGCCTGCGACGACGATGGTGGCTAATCCGGTCTTCTTCATCTTTGGTGCCTTCTTCTCTTCTGTTGTATGCGGTTCGAGTCACAGACCTGGCCGCGTTTGATGCCGAACGACGAAACTTCCGATCCGGCTGACCGAATAAACCGACAGGTCAGCGCTTTAATTCCGATGGCAGTAATTGAGTGCCGATTGGCAGGATTGAAGTGGTTCGCCCGTACCAGAGCGATGAAGAGAGGCCACTCAAGCTCTCTGCGTGAACACTGAACAGCAAAGATCTATTCCCGCCGGGGTGACGCCGGCCCCGTCATTTGGGTTGCTCGGCCTGCTCGTCGGGCATGCCGTCCTGCGCCGGCGGTGTCGCCGGTTGCTTGCTCGGCGGTTGGGACGCGGGCGGACTACTTGGTGGGCTGCTCGGTGGTTGCGACGACGGTGGGCTACTTGGTGGGCTGCTCGGTGGTTGCGATGAGGGTGGGCTACTAGGTGGGCTGCTCGGAGGCGCCGAGGGCGGCGGGCTGCTCGGTGCGGGCGAGGGGGCGTGGTCGTGGGCGTGGTGGTCGGGGTCGACGGCGGCGGTGCGCTTGGCGGCGGTGGGGTGTCCGCCGGGGGCGGGACCACCGCAGGCGCAGGCGCCCGCATGATCACGGGCGGGGGGGTGGTCACCACGACGCGGGTCACCGGACCCGGCGCCTGGATGTAGGACGGTGCATTCGGCGCCGCTTCGGGTGTGACCGCAAGCTCGGCCGGTGGGGCGGCTGCGGGTGCGGCCGGGCCGGGCGCGACCGTGGTCGTCGTCGTCGCCGCTCCGGTCATCGCGGAGGCATCGTTGCGGATCGCCATCACGGCGCCGGTGCCGACGAGCACCATGGCGGCGAATACCCCGACGGTCACGAGAATCGGGCGATACCACGCCTCGGTCTTCGGCGCGCGGAGCACTGAGGCGTCCTCCGGCACGAAGTCGACCGGCGGCCGGGCGGCGCTCAGACCGGCAGGCGCCTCGGATTCGGTTGCGACCGAGGCGATCTCGGGGACGTCGTCGACCTCCGACCAGGCGAGCGCACGGAATGCGGTCGATGGCACAGGTGACGCGACGGCGGTCAGGCTGTCATCCTCCGGCCCCCGCACGGCATGCAGGGCCGCGCCATTGGCGGCGGTGAGTTCGGGATGGCGGGTGCTGATCACCGGCACCCGAAGTTGGTCGGACAGCGCCGTGGTGACGGCGGGGATACGGGCACCGCCACCGATGGACGCGACGGCCGCCAGGTCGGCGGGGTGAATTCGGTTGCGGGCCAAGTGCTCCCGCAATACTTCGATGAATATCGAGAGCGGCGCGCGGATCTCGTCATCGAGCTCGGCGCGGGTCAGCCGGACCTCACCGCGGTACCCGGGGACATCGGCGAACAGCGTCGTGACCGCGCCGCGGGACAGCCGCTCCTTGGCGGCGCGACACTGCGTCCTGAGCTGTTGCAGCGATCCGATCGCGGCCGTCCCCGCCACATCGGCGGTACCCGTGATGGACAGGTCGGAGATCACATGGGTGAGCAGCGCCCTGTCGATGAGCTCTCCGGAGAGATCGTGGTGGCGTACCGTCGCGCCGATCGGCCGATAACCGTTGGCGGCGTCGGCCAGCGTGATGCTGGTTCCGGTGCCGCCGAAGTCGCACAGCGCAACCACGCCCCGGGTGGGCAGTCCCGGGTCGGCCTGCAATGCGCTGAGTGCAGCCGCGGCGTCCGGGATGAGGGTCAACCGCTCGGGGCGTGCCGACCATTCGGGCAACCGGACAAGTTCGCGGCGCAGTGCCTCGACCGCCGCCGCGCGCCAATGGGCGGGAAACGCGACGCCGGGCGGGGAAGCGGGTGAACGGCCGGCGGTGGCTGTATAGGTCATCGCGCGCAGCGCATCGGCGATCAGCGTCTCGCCGCGATGAAAGGAGCCGTCGGTGGCCATGATGCCGACCGGGTCGGCGGCCCGGTCCACGAAATCGGTGAGGACGAGCCCGCGCTCGTTCAGTCGGGAGTTCTCCGCAGGAACCCCGACCTCGGGCGGCGGTGCCGATACACGGTGAGGACGGACTGGCGCGTGACGGCCGCGCAGCCCGGTATGACGGCGGCGACCTTGGTGGCACCGACCGATAGCCCTACCCCTTGAGTCATGTCACGACGTTTATCGCCGCCGCGGCCCCAGGTATTACTGGCGGGTCAGGCCTGCCAGCCCGACCACCGTGCCACGGTGACGGCGATGACGGGCCCGTCAAGCGCGATGCGCTGGTATTGGCTGTACTTCCGCCGCAGCTCGAAATACGCCGGTGGCCATTTCCTCACCGCTGTAATGGATTTCGGCGGTCCCGTCGGCACGGACCCACCACAGCTGCGACCAGTCCTCGTCGTAGTGGTCGACGATCAGGCTGACCACGGGGTTGGCTTCGATGTTGGCCATCCTGCGCAGCCTGTGCGTGGACTTTCGTTTGGCGTCGACCGCGGTGTAGATGACGTCATGGCTGACCGCGAACACGATCGGGACAAGGTGCGGGACGCCGTCGGCACCCGCCGTCGCAAGCTGCGCGACGGGTGAAGAGGCGAACCTCTCTCTCGTGTCGAACTCCGCCATGTTGCCCTTCTCGAGTTGCGATACGCGGAATAGTCAATAGTAAGGATTGTGAACGCCACGTTCATTATCAATGGAAGGCCGGCGGATGGCGGGTAGTCGCGTTGTCGAGACGCGGCCGCGCCCCCGGCCCGGCCGTCCGCGCAGCGAGGAGTCCAGGACGGCGGTGTTGCGGGCCACCTCGGAGCTGCTGCACGAGGTCGGCCTGCGCGCGATGACCACCGAGGAGATCGCCAATCGCAGCGGTGCGAGCAAGGCGACGATCTACAAGTGGTGGCCGAACAAGTACGCGGTGGCCATCGACGCGTTCCTGTCCGAGATGATGGCCGAGTCGCGCGATCCGGATACCGGTTCGGCCCGCGACGATCTCACCGCGGTGATGCGCGGACTTCTGCACTTCTACACCGGCCCCAGCGGTCGGGTGTTCGCACAGCTCGTCGGCGAGGCTCAGGCCGACCCGTCGATCCAGCAGGAGCTCCGCACGAATCTGGTCGACTCACGCCGCGAACTGTTCCGGACCATCTGGGACCGCGGTGTCGAGCGGGGCGAGCTGCGTGCCGACCTTGACCCGGAAGCGGCGCTCGACCTGGTGATCGGGCCCGCGCTGTATCGCCTGATGATCGGCCATGCGCCGATGGGCGCCGAGGCGGCCGACCAGCTTGTGGACGCCGCCATCCGCGGCCTGTCCCCCGGTGACTGACATCACCGTTGTGCGCGGTATCGACCTGCGCACCCCTGCTGTTGAAACTAAACGTACAGTTTCGATAATGCTCAGGACAGGGGTCCATCATGAAACTGCGTCACATCTCCGCACTGGTCGCCGCGGGCGCCGCGTCGGCCGCGATAGCGCTGGCACCGACGGCGGCTGCCGCGCCCACGGGTCTGACCTGCGTCAATGTGGGTGCAACTACCACGCAGTGTCAGTCACCCGGCAACGTCCAGATCAACAGTGACCAACCGGTCACCGATCCGTACCAGTTCCCGTTCTACGGCAACGTCCTGCTGTTCCATCACGGCGGACATCACCGCTGAGCGTCAGGTGGGCTACCTGGGTCCACGCTGCTGCGGCGCGACGCTGATCGGCAGCCGGGTCACCGGCGTGCGGGTCACGCCGATCTCGGGTTGCTTCGTGGGTCGCGGCCGTACCGTCGGCCTGACCACCGCGGGCGCCTCGTTCACTACTGACGGCTCCGGCGGTGGCGGTGGCGGCGGCGGCGGAGGCTCCGGCGGCGACTGCTTAACCGTCGCTGTCGCCAACGGGGTGGTGGTCGGCGGTGTGCTCTCGGAAGGTGTGGGCTCGTCGGCACCGGGAGAGCCCCGGAACACCAACAGCACCACCGAGACCACGATCGCCGACAGCGCGACCGCGCTGGCGATCGTCAGGGTGCGCGCCTGCGAGGACCGGTGCCACGTCGTCACCGCTATCGGGGTGAAGTCCTCGTCCCAGGTGTTCTCGTCGAATGCGTCGAACCCGTCGTGCGCCTTCGGCTCGCCGTCGGCCAACAGGTAATCGAGGTCCGGCTCGGACCCGTAAGCATTTCCCTCGTCAACGACGTCGACCCCATCGCTCCCGTCGGTTTCTTCCCGCAGGTAGTCGAAGTCCCCCGAGGCCCCTCTCTCCGCCACATTCCGATGTTAGCCCCACTACCTGGGGAAATGCGCGCCCACCGCCGATAAATTTCGACTCGCAGGAACAGCCTGCCTCTGATGCGCAGCCACGATAGGGTTCCATCGCCGCCCATCGGAAGGTTCGCCCATGAAGAGAACACGCCTCCTCGGCTTCACCGCCGCCGCCGTCCTCGTCGCCGGAATCGCGGGCTGTGCCCCGCCAGAGAAGAAGAGCGAAGGCGGACAGACGGAGTCGGGTGGGAACGCCTCGGAGGCGAAGTCTGCCGAGGACTTCGGCGGCATGGACGCCCTCGTCGAGGCGGCCAAGAAGGAAGGTCAGCTGAACGTCATCGCGCTGCCACCGGACTGGGCCAACTACGGCGCGATCATCAAGGCGTTCGGCGACAAGTACGGCATCAAGGTGAACTCCGCGCAGCCGGACGCGGCCAGCCAGGACGAGATCAACGCCGCGACCCAGCAGAAGGGCAAGAGCACCGCGCCCGACGTCTTCGACCTCGGCCAGTCCGTCGCCCTGGCCAACACGGCGATGTTCGCGCCATACAAGGTCGCGACGTTCGACGACATCCCGCAGGCGTACAAGGACGCCGACGGCAAATGGGTCAACGACTACGGCGGCTACATGTCCATCGGGTTCGACTCCGCCAAGGTGCCGCCGGTGGCCGACGTCAACGATCTGCTCAAGCCCGAGTACAACGGCAAGGTGGCGCTCAACGGCGACCCGACCCAGGCCGGTGCGGCGTTCTCCGGCGTGCTGATGGTCGCGCTGTCCCAAGGCGGCTCGGTCGACGACATCGCGCCCGGCGTCGAGTTCTTCCGCAAGTTGAAGGCCGCGGGCAACTTCCTGCCCGTCGACCCGACGCCCGCGACCATCGAGTCCGGCCAGACACCGGTCGTCATCGACTGGAACTATCTCAACGCGGCCGAAACCGCGAAGCTGCCGTCCTGGCGGGTCTTCGTGCCGTCGAACGCGGCGGTCGCCGGCTACTACTACCAGGCGATCAACGCCGGCGCGCCGCATCCCGCCGCCGCGCGGCTGTGGCAGGAGTTCCTCTACAGCGACGAGGGGCAGAACCTCTACGCCGCCGGTGGGGTACGCCCGGTGCGGGCCGACAAGATGATGCAGGCGGGCTCGATCGACAAGGCCGCAGTCGACAAGATCCCGGTCATCGACGGTCCCGTCACGGTGCCGACGCCCGACCAGACCGAGAAGGCGACGAAGTACCTCGCAGACAACTGGGCCAAGGCCATCGGCTGACCGCGGACGCGAGGAGCGCAAAAAGGCTGTGAGCCGACGGATACGGGAGTCGCTTCCGCTGCTGCCGTTTTTCGCGCTGGTCACGATCTTCCTGATCGTCCCGACCGCGACGGTGATCGTCAGCGCGTTCTTCGTCGACGGCGTCTTCTCTCTTCGCCAGGATCGCGGCGTTGTTCTCCGACACCGCGCTGTCGGCGTTGTGGAAGAGCGTGCTGCTTTCGGCGAGCACGGCGATCATCGGCGCGGTGCTCGGCGCGGTGCTGGCCTGGCTGATCGTGAGCAGTCCGCCCACCTCGGTGCTCCGAAGGGCGGTGATCTCGCTGTGCAGTGTGCTGGCCCAATTCGGCGGCGTCGCACTGGCTTTCGCGTTCCTCGCGACGATCGGGCTGAACGGTGTGCTGACGCTGTGGGTACAGGAGCACTTCGGCTGGAATCTCGCCGGGTCGGGCTGGCTGTACAGCCTGACGGGGTTGATCCTGGTCTACACGTATTTCCAGATTCCGCTGATGGTCATCGTGTTCGTGCCCGCGCTTGAGGGACTTCGTGAGCAGTGGCGGGAGGCGGCCGTCAGCCTCGGCGCGTCGACGTTCCAGTACTGGCGCCAGGTGGCGGTGCCACTTCTGACTCCGGCGTTCCTCGGCTCGTTTCTTCTGTTGTTCGCCAACGCTTTTGCCGCCTACGCCACCGCCGCGGCACTGGTCAGTCAGGGCAGCCCGATCCTGCCGCTGCTGATCCGCGCGGCATTGACCAGCGAGGTGGTGCTCGGCCAGTCCGGGTTCGCCTATGCGCTGGCGTTGGAGATGATCGTGATCGTGGCGGCCGTGATGATCGCGTACAACGCGCTCGTGCGACGTACCGCGAGGTGGCTGCAGTGAGAAGAACCACACTGGGCGGCAAGGTGTTTCGCGGTGCTCTGCTCGCCGCGTTCGGATTGTTCTTCTTGTTCCCGCTGTATGCGATGGCCGACTTCTCCACCCGCAACCTGATCGCGGGTGGTCGCACCATGGCGGCCTGGAAGAACCTGATTGCCGACGACGCGCTGTACCAGGCAATCGTGATCTCGTTGCTGCTCGCCGTTTTCACCGTGGTGCTGATGCTGCTGATTCTGGTGCCGACGATGATCTGGGTCCGGCTGCGGGCGCCGTGGGCCAAGGGCATCGTCGAATTCCTCTGCCTGCTACCGCTGACGATCCCGGCTCTTGTCATCGTGGTCGGGCTGCGCAACGTCTATCTGTGGGTTACCTACTTCCTCGGCGAGTCGGCGCTGACGCTGACATTCGTCTATGTGGTCCTCGTGCTGCCATTCGCTTATCGCGCGATCGACGCCGCCCTGTCGGCGATCGACCTGAAGACGCTGTCGGAGGCGGCGCGTTCACTTGGCGCGGGCTGGCTGACCACGATCGCTCGCGTCGTGGTGCCCAACATCTGGTCGGGCATCCTGTCGGCGGCGTTCATATCGATCGCGGTCGTGTTGGGGGAGTACACGATCGCATCGCTGTCCGGCTTACGAGACGCTGCAGGTTCAGATCGTGCTGATCGGCAAGTCCGACGGCCCGACGTCCGTGGCGGCGTCGCTGGCGACGCTCGTGTTCGGCTTCGTGCTGCTGCTCATTCTCGCGCTGGTGACCCGCGGCAGACGCCGCACCACCGCGGCGGACCCGGCCGTCGCCGCCCCCACGCCCGCAACGCAACCTGGAGTTCCGACATGACGAATGGTGTTTCCGTCGAGCTCAACGATCTGACCCGGGTGTACGGGTCGGTCAAGGCACTCGACGGGCTGACCCTGCACATCGAGCCGGGTGAGCTGGTCGCGCTGCTCGGTCCGTCCGGTTGCGGCAAGACCACCGCGCTGCGCATCCTGGCCGGGCTGGACGAGGCGACGTCAGGCACCGTGTCGGTGGACGGCAAGGACCTCACCAGGGTGCCTGCGAACAAGCGCGACATGGGCATGGTCTTTCAGGCCTACAGCCTCTTCCCACATCTGACCGTGCTCGACAACGTCGCCTTCGGGCTGAAGATGCGCGGAAAAGATAAGGGGCAGACGGTCATCTCGCGCCGAGGAGATGCTCGAGCTGGTCGGGCTGACCGCACATCGGCACAAGTACGCCAGTGAGTTGTCCGGCGGCCAGCAGCAGCGGGTCGCGCTCGCACGGGCGTTGGCGATCCAGCCCCGAATGCTGCTGCTCGATGAACCGCTGTCGGCGCTCGACGCGAAGGTGCGGGTAGCGCTGCGCGACGAGATCCGGCGGGTGCAGCTCGAGGTCGGGACGACGACGCTGTTCGTCACGCACGACCAGGAGGAGGCGCTCGCCGTCGCGGACCGGGTCGGGGTGATGAGCCAGGGCAAGCTCGAACAGCTCGCCGCCCCGGCCGAGCTCTATGCCAACCCGGCGACGCCGTTCGTCGCGGAGTTCGTCGGCCTGAACAACAAAGTGCCCGCCGAGGTTTCGGCCGATCAGGCCCGGCTGCTCGGCACATCGGTCCCCGCGCTGCCCGGCTCGATCGGCTCCGGCGGCGGGCTGGCGATGGTGCGGCCGGAGTCGGTCACGGTCACCGCCGACCCGGCGGGTACCGCGTCGGTGACGTCGGTGGCGTTCCTCGGGCCGATCTCCCGGGTGTTCTGCACGCTCGCCGACGGAACGGTCGTCAGCGCACAGATGACGAGCTCGGCGGCACGGGCTTTCGGTCCGGGCGATCGGGTGACGGTCGGCGTCGAACCGACGGGCGTGCTGGTGGTAGCGGCCGCCGGCTAAGCCGAGGTAACGGCACTCAGACCGGCTTGATCGGCTCGATGCCGAGGTCTCGATACGTGACGAGGGCGACGAACGGTACGTCGCGATCGGCGAACAGCTGGGCGGCGACGTCGCCGCGGTCGACCATCGGGATGACGCCGGTGACGACGACGCCGAGCGGGGCGATCCGGTCGAGCGCCAGTGCCGTCGAGCCGCCGGTGCTGATGACGTCGTCCACCAGGAGAACTCGGGTGCCCGCCTGCAGCCGGGTGCCCTCGACCCATTGCTCGCGGCCGCGCTGCTTCTGTTCCTTGCGCACGGAGAACCACGCCTTGCCGGTGACCATCGCGACACCGTGCGACAGCGGGTCGGCGCCCATGGTGAGCCCGCCGACGGCGTCGAACTCGATGCCGTTGGCGGCCGCGAGCTCGGCGACCGCGCGGCTCACGACGGCCAACCGCTCGCCGGTGTCGACGGCGTACTTGCCGTCGATGTAATCGTGGCTGAGCTGACCACTGACCAGTTTGAACGGCTCGTCGCGGCGTTCGTGGCCTCGGGTGCGGATCAGCTCGAATGCGGCCTGCCACAGCTCGGAGCGTTCTGTCACCCGCTGATCCTAGCGCGTGCCGCCAATTCGACTGTGGCCGAGCGTAAATCGTCGTAGGAGTCGATCGGTGCGGCGTATCCGACTCGGGTGTATGCCACCCCGCGCGGCGTACTGACCTTGAGGTCAAGCCCGTAGCGGTCCGCGCCTGTGCATGTCGCGGCGGTGGTGTCGGGATAACCGCCCAAGTTTTTCGCCATCGCGCACAGCGCCTCGGTGTGGTCGTGGTTGAGATGGCTGATCGCGTCTGCGGCCAGAGGTTGGACGGGGTCAGGGCACGCTGCGGTGTACGCCTCGCCGGTCGCGGAGTCCATCCGGCCGTAGCCGCCGACCCAGCGCACCCGATGGACCCGAAGTACCCACAACGCGAAGTCGCTGTAGTCGACGTAGTACTTCGCCGCGGGAACCGCGGCCAGATGTGCGTGGCGCGCGGCTGCGAGTTCATCTCCGGACGGGCACTCGACAACGCCCGCGAGTGTGACCCGTCCGCTCGCCAATGGGTCGGGGTCGGTGGCGGGCGCCACGATCGCGATGCTGGCCCGCGGATCGGCCGCGAGGTTGCGGCCGTGTTCGGCCATATTCGAGACGCACAGCACGGGTGCACCGTCGAGCAGGCCGTAGGTGACAAAGGACGCCCACGGATCGCCACTCGCGGTCAGTGTCGCCAACGTGCCGTTGTTGGTGGAGGCCGCAATGGTGCGCGCTTCCTCTGCGGCGGATGGTCGGGCGGCGCTCGCGACGTCGCTCAACGGAGGCGGGACGGACGGGGCGTCACCAGGGTCGCCATGGTCTCGGGATGCCACGTCGGCACGATACGTCAACACCGCCGATCGTGGCCTACAGCGTCTTCCCAGCAAGCAGAGAATCCACCGATCAATGGCAGGAGGTGTGCGAGAATCCCCTCACGATAAACGCCTAATCAGCAACTTTTCATCAGAAATGAGGAGTCGATGGGGGTGTCGGTTCTGCGCGTCGCGGCGTGTGCCGGCTTGCTCGTTGGCGTCCTATTACTCGGCGATAGCGCCGCCGGGACCGCGGTCGCCGACCCGGGCGGTGCCGGCCACCGTCACAGCGACGAACAATCCAGCAAAGCCGTCAATAACGAGCACCGGACACTCTCGCATATCATTCGTCGGATCTTCAGCGAACATCGGAAGTGGGCGGACAGCTCGCCGCGAAGCGCCCCACAGGCCAAGATCGGTTCTGCACCTGACAGCAGTTTCATAGCCAGCGAATCAAACGAGGCGACCACATTCGCGGACGCCGACGACGCGACCGACCCCGAAGGAACACAGCCCGGCACCGACGGCACCGAGCCCGCGGGTGTCGACCTGGTCACCAACGCCGAAGCCGCCGGCGGGAGCGAATACACCGACCGTGTCGTCGTCATCGACAACGCCGCGGTTGCGGCCGAGCCCGAGCCCGCGCCGCCCAGGCAGCAGGTCATCGAGTATCCGTTCCTCTACTACCTGCTCGAGGTACGCCGAGGCGGTAGAGGCTGGTGGAATGCGACCATCATCATCTCCCGGCGCCAGAAGGTCGTCAGTCAGCCAACGCCGGAGCCCGAGCCCGAGGTCGTGCCCCGGCCTGCCTTCCGCGGACCGGCGCCCGAGGCTCCCGCGCCGGAACCGATTCTCGATGCGTCCGGCGGCGTCGCAGGCGGAAGTGACTATCAGAGCACCGATTTCGGCGGTGCACCCGTCGTTGTCGGCGCCCGTCGTCGCGGCGCCGGTGGCGCCCCCGGCCGCTGCGCGGTTCCCGTCGTTCCCGCCCGCGGCGACGTCTGCGCCGGGTGTCGGCACGGCCGCTGCCCGTGGCACGAGCGGCGTCGAAGGGCCGACGGCGGGCGGCGTCCGCACGGAAGGCCCGCGGCAACAAGCCCCCGTCGGCACCGTCAAGGCGATGTCGGGACAGGCGCCGCGACAGGGATATACCGACTACCTGCGCCGCCCGGGCCTTCCCCAGCTGGCCGGCGCGGCACTACCCGGCGTCGCGGGCATTTTGCTGATGACCCTCGGCGGTGGAGTCATCGGCTACCGCCAGGCCAGCGCGGGCCGGATGATCCGGGCCGGCGGCGCCGCGCGGTATCTGCCGTAGGCAGGCGCTCAAAGAGCGCCCGGCGGGCCAGCCGTTAGGAATCCGAGATCACCACGCTGGCGCCGCCGGACCTGGTCGGCGAGCTGTCGGTTCTCGATCCGGCCCCCAGCACCATCAAAGGGTTCTCGCGACCGCGAGCGCACCGATCCGATGGTCGCTTCGGCGTCAGCCGCCGAGGGCGGCGATCAGATCCTTGATCCTCGACGCCTCGTCCTCGAGCACCGGCTCTTCGGCTTCGACGGCCTCGATCAGGTCTTTGCGCAGCCCCACACCGTTGGCCGCTTCCTTGGTCGACAGCTTCGCCCGACCGCGCGCGATGTAGAGGCGCTGGCCCAGCGTCGCGCCGGGCCCGTTGGCCGCGGTGGCCATCAGATCGTCGTAGCGACTGCGCACACCGCTGAGAGCGACGATGACAGAGGGAGTCACGCGGCTACGGCTCGCGGCATCGGCCAGGGAGTCCTGAAGTTTGCGTAAGCCGGAAAGGATCACGCTTGCCCGGTCCGCGAAATCGGGATCGCCGGGATCGGGCAGGGCGTCGATCGCCGCGGCATACATGTGCATGGCCGCATCGGACAAACCAACGATTACAGGAGCTTCACCATCATTAGGCTCAACCACGCGCCACTCGATTCGTCGAAGAATTGATGAAGACCAATGCCACCCCGCAATGGGAACAAAGGTCGCCGAAACGCTATCCCGGTTCGGCGCGGGTTTCAACCGCTCCTTTACACCATCGCAGTCGGTCGCTTTGCTCATTGCCGTCGCGACACGCGCAGCAGATTCAATCCGGTCGCGGGTGGGTAGGTTTGAAGATCGATGGACGCTCCACTTGATGCGCGAAGCCAAGTCGACGAATTGGTCGACCACGACCCGACAGAGGGCAGCCACGTCGAAGGCGGCGTGGTGGAACACCCGACCGCCGACGACTTCGACCATGCCGCCGTGCTGCCCGAAGACCGCACCTGGTTCAAGCGGGCGGTGTTCTACGAGGTGCTGGTGCGCGCGTTCTACGACGACAGCGCCGACGGTGCGGGCGATCTGCGCGGTTTGATCGAGAAGCTCGACTATCTGAAATGGCTTGGCGTCGACTGCCTCTGGCTGCCGCCGTTCTATGACTCGCCGTTGCGTGACGGTGGCTACGACATCCGCGACTTCTACAAGGTGTTGCCGGAGTTCGGCACCGTCGAGGATTTCGTGGCGCTGCTCGACGCGGCGCACCGCCGCGGCATCCGCGTGATCACCGATCTCGTGATGAACCACACGTCGGACTCCCACGAGTGGTTCCAGGAGTCGCGCCGCAACCCCGACGGGCCCTACGGCGACTACTTCGTGTGGAGCGACACGAGCCAGAAGTACACCGACGCCAGGATCATCTTCGTCGACACCGAGGAATCGAACTGGACCTTCGATCCGGTGCGCAAGCAGTTCTACTGGCACCGGTTCTTCTCCCACCAACCCGACCTCAACTACGACAACCCAGCCGTCCAGGAAGCGATGATCGACGTGCTGCGGTTCTGGCTCGATCTCGGCATCGACGGCTTCCGGCTGGACGCCGTGCCCTATCTGTTCGAACGCGAGGGCACCAACTGCGAGAACCTTCCCGAGACGCACGCCTTCCTCAAGCACTGCCGAAAGGTGATCGACGACGAGTTCCCCGGCCGGGTGCTGTTGGCCGAGGCCAACCAGTGGCCCGCCGATGTGGTCGAGTACTTCGGTGACCCCGACACCGGCGGCGACGAATGCCATATGGCGTTCCACTTCCCGCTGATGCCACGCATCTTCATGGCGGTGCGACGCGAGTCGCGATTCCCGATTTCGGAGATCCTCGCGCAGACGCCGCCGATCCCCGATATGGCGCACTGGGGAATCTTCCTACGCAACCACGACGAGCTGACTTTGGAGATGGTCACCGACGAAGAGCGTGACTACATGTACTCCGAGTACGCCAAGGATCCGCGAATGAAGGCGAACGTCGGAATTCGGCGGCGGCTCGCGCCCTTGCTGGAAAATGACCGAAATCAAATCGAACTGTTCACCGCACTTCTGCTTTCATTGCCGGGTTCGCCGGTGCTGTATTACGGCGACGAGATCGGCATGGGCGACATCATCTGGCTCGGCGACCGCGACGGTGTGCGCACGCCGATGCAATGGACCCCCGACCGCAACGCCGGCTTCTCGAAGGCCAACCCCGGCCAGCTCTACCTGCCGCCGAACCAGGATCCGATATACGGCTACCAGTCGGTGAACGTCGAGGCGCAGGTCGACAGTTCGTCGTCGCTGCTCAACTGGACCCGCACCATGCTGGCCGTGCGCCGTCGCCATGAGGCGTTCGCGACCGGGACGTTCCGTGAACTCGGTGGGTCCAATCCGTCGGTGCTGACGTACGTGCGCGAGCTGGAAAAGGACGGCCGCAAAGACGTCGCACTGTGCGTGAACAATCTGTCCCGTTTTCCGCAGCCGATCGAGCTGAACCTGCAGCACTGGACCGGCTACACGCCCGTCGAGATGACCGGGCACGTCGAGTTCCCATCCATCGGCCAGCTGCCGTATCTGCTCACCCTGCCGGGGCACGGGTTCTACTGGTTCGAGTTGCGGCCGTCCGAGGAGCGGTTATGAGCGGCGTCGCGAACCTGCCGTGGTCGGAGTGGCTGCCTGAGCAGCGCTGGTATGCGGGCCGCACGCGCGAACTGGCCACCGCCCGACCCGCACAGATCGTCGCGCTTCGCGACGACCTCGACATGGTGCTGCTCGACATCGGCTACCGCGACGGATCGACCGATCGGTATCAGGTGATCGTGCGATGGGACACCGCGGCCGCCGAAGCGCAGACGTCACGCTCGAGTCCCATCGACGAGTACCTCGAACTGGCGACCATCGGGGTGGACGGGGACCGCGTCGCCTACGATGCGCTCTACAACCCCGCAGACGCCAAATACCTTCTGTCGCTTGCTGATTCGGAAGCGACCTTCGGTGACTTGCGCTTCGGCAGGGAACCCGACGTCACCTTGCCACTCGACGCCGCGCCGCGGGTGGCGAGCGCAGAGCAGAGCAACACCAGCGTGGTGTTCGAGGAACAGGCCGTCTTCAAGGTGTTCCGTCGTGTCACTCCCGGCGTCAACCCGGACATCGAGCTGAACCGGGTGCTGGCGCGGGCGGGCAACCCCCATGTGGCCCGGCTGCTCGGTTCGTACGAAACGACGCTCGACGACGAGCCGTACGCACTCGGGATGGTCACCGAATTCGCCGCCAACTCCGCCGAGGGCTGGGACATGGCCACGGCGAGCACGCGCGATCTGTTCGCCGAGGGCGACCTGTATGCCGACGAGGTGGGTGGCGACTTCGCCGGCGAGTCCTACCGGCTCGGTGAGGCTGTCGCCTCGGTGCACGCCACCCTCGCCGACGAACTCGGCACGTCGACTACTCCGTTCCCGACCGACGCCGTGCTGGAGCGGTTGGCGTCCGCGGCGGCGGCCGTGCCCGATCTGGAGCAGTACGTTCCACTCATCGAGGAGCGCTACCGCAAGCTGAGCGAGGACACCATCACCGTTCAGCGTGTGCACGGCGATCTGCACCTGGGGCAGGTGCTGCGCACGCCGGAACGGTGGCTGCTGATCGACTTCGAGGGCGAGCCGGGACAGCCGCTCGAAGACCGCAGACGGCCCGACTCGACGGCGCGAGACGTGGCGGGCGTGCTGCGCTCGCTCGAGTACGCCGCCTACCAACGGCTGATGGAACAGTCCTCCGACGACGACCGCACCCGGCAGTTGGCCGCGCGGGCCCGGGAATGGGTGGACCGCAACAGCGCCGCGTTCTGCGAGGGTTACGCCGCGCAGTCCGGCGCCGATCCGCGAGATTCCGCCGCGCTGCTCGCCGGCTACGAACTGGACAAGGCGGTGTACGAGGCGTCCTACGAGGCGCGGCACCGGCCAACGTGGCTGCCCATCCCGCTGCGGTCGATCGCGCGCATCGTCGGCTGAGTCCCTGACGCGCACGTAAAAATTTGCCAAAAGGCTCCGCGCGGCACGCTCGGGGTGGACCATCCGATGATGGTTGACGTGGATGTTTGCGTAGTCGGGGCCGGTTTCGCCGGCCTCACCGCCGCGTTGCGGCTGAAGCAGGCGGGGCGGTCGGTGGCGGTACTGGAAGCCCGGGACAGGGTCGGCGGGCGCACGTTCACCGAGCACCGCGCCGACGGGACGTGGATCGACCGCGGCGGCGCCTGGGTCGGGCCGGGACAGGACCGTATCCACGCGCTGATGAACGAGTTCGACGTACCGAGCCTACAAGCAGTACGCGGGCGGCGAGTCGATGATGGTGCTCGGCGGCAAGCAGTTCCGTTACCGGGGCACCGTGCCGCGGACGCTGAACCCGTTGGCGACCGTCAACCTCGGCACCGCGATGCTCGAGCTGGCCAAGATGTGCAAGACGGTTCCGCTGGAGGAGCCGTGGAACGCCAGCAAAGGCGGACAAGTGGGACAGCATCACCGTCGCGCAGTGGCTGGACCACCACGTCCGGTCTCTGCCCGCCCGCGACCTGCTCGAGACGGCCATCGGCGGCACCTACACCAGTGACACGTCAGAGGTCTCGCTGTTGTTCGCGCTCCATCAGATGGCTTCCGGCGGCGGACCTCAGTTCGTGTTCGGCGTCGAGGGCGGCTCTCAGGACTCGCGCATCGTCGGGGGCATGGGCGCGGTGTACGGGCCGATGGCCGCAACGATGGGTGAAGCGGTGCGTCTGTCTGCGCCGGTGCGGCGGATCGAGCAGGACGACGACGGCGTGACGGTGCGAACGGACGACATGACGGTGACCGCGCGCCGCGTGATCGTTGCGGTTCCGATCGCCATAGCCAGCCAAATCCTCTACGAGCCAATGCTTCCCGTCAACAGAGCACTGTTGCATCAACGAATGCCGAGCGGCGCCGTATACAAGATCAACGTCGTCTACGACTCGCCGTTCTGGCGATCGAACGGCCTGTCCGGCCAATCCGCCGCACCTGGGACGCCTGCGCCGGTGACCATCGACGCGTGCACCGACACCGGCACGCCGGGCGTGCTGTGCGTGATCGTCGAAGGGCCGACCGCACGCGACATGTGCGCGCTCGACGCCGTGGAGCGCCGCAGGCTGATCCTGGCCGAGCTGACCAACCGCTTCGGCGCCGAAGCGGGGTCACCGGTCGATTTCATCGAGCAGAACTGGACGATCGAACGCTATTCGGGCGGCGGAATGATCAGCCACGCGCCGCCGGGCGTGCTCACCGGGTTCGGGCCGGCGCTGCGCGAACCGTGCGGCCGCATCCACTGGGCGGGGACCGAGAGCTCGGCGGTCATGTGCGGCTGGGTCGACGGGGCCGTGCGCTCAGGGGAACGCGCGGCGGCAGAGGTGATGGCCCGCGAGCAGGTTGCGGTGGCATAACGGGTAACCACGGGCATGGCTTCCTACACGGTGAACACGTCAGCGGTGACCAAGGCGCGCAAGCTGATCGATGGCAAGCAGTACGTCCTCGACAGCGACTGGGGCGATGCGCAGCCCAACGCGGACGCGCAGAACACCTTCCTGAAAAACCACACCTGGGACGAATACGCGCAGTGGCACCTCGGCCTCACCGAAGGGGCCAACGACGAAACCAAGGCCCGGTACGCGTTCGTCTACGGCGATCTGCGCCGGATTCACCGCACGGGCCTGATCGCCTGCGTCTACCGCGCTTCGGAGTGGCGTCACAAGGACATCGAGCTGGCCGCCCACGATCTGCTGCAGTACCTCGACGCCAAGACCGGCCTGCGGCCCTCGGGCTAGGGCCGGAACATGAAGTCCAGGAACAGGTCCTCGCCGTCGGGCGGCCGTTCGATGTCGAACCCGTGCACGAACCCCATGCCTGCCGCGAAGAAGGTGACCGCTCGAACCAGCGCGTCTTGCTCCTCGAAGCCGGCGTCGACGAACACCTGATGCACGGCGCCGAGTACCTGCATATCGCTTCTTCGCACGCCCTCGGCGACGGTTTCGTCAGTCAGTGCCCACACCCTCATGGCCCGTTCCAGCGCGTACAGCGTGGGACCCATCAACGCCTGCATCATGGTTTTCAAGCGTTCTCGCGGCTGCGACGCCGGGCATGTTCGCGAACCGCAGCCGGTCCTGGTCCTGCAAATTTCCCCAGGCTGCGATGAGTGCGGAGCGGTAGGCGGGCAGATCGGCGAAATGCCAATAGAAGCTGCCCTTGGTGACCCCGAGCCGCTCGCAGAGTCGGTCGACGCGCAGGGCATTCGGGCCGCCGTCGGCCAGGAGCGCGAAACCGGCCTGAATCCAGTCGTCGACCGAAAGCCGGCGTCCGGCGCCGCGCGGCGGGGTCATGCAGGGCAGCATACGACGACCAGCAACGTGACGCTTGTGAAAATTAGCGGCGGTAACGAGTTCCGGCAAGAGGTGCTGTTGCAACCGTGGCCGCCGGTAGTCACCGCCGCTCTTCGGCTTCTACATCCAGCCCGCCCGGCCGGCGGCACCCCTCGGTGCCGATTACGCGACCACGGCTGCTTCAGCTGGCTAAACCGTACCATACTCGCCTGGTATGGGCAGCGTTTTCGGCTGATTCGGGTCAACGAGAGATGCGCAGGGCGCCGACGTCCGGACCACCGTTCGCGATCGTCGCGATAGCTTCCCGTCAGCAACCATCCCGACGGCCGATGCGGACGGCCGCTGGTGCGCCGTATCCGCCGTCGGGCACCATGGGTTCCATGGCCAGCGACACCTCCGATGAATTCCCCCTGACTCCCGAAGAGGCACTCGACTCCGACGAGGTGCGCAACGACGACGGCGACGAGGTGGTGGACCCACCGGAGAAGTGGATCGATGCCCGCGACGACGAGTCCCTCGACGAGCGGCTGTCCGATGAGGAACCCGACGTCAAGCCGTCGGACATCGATGTACGCGATGCCGACGACACCGTGCGGGAGACCGAATCGATCTCCGACGACGCGGTGGACCACCTCGATCCGGAGCAGCATGGTCGCGAGCGCGGACAGATCGACGGGACGCCCGAGGACGGCGATTCGTTCTACGACGTCGTCGAGTGAGGCAATCAGCTGTGAGCCTGCAGCACCATCACTGAGCGCGCCTCAATGGTGACCGTCGCCGCCGCGTCGTACGGCTTGGACTCCTCGACCACATCGTCGGCGGTGTAGATCACCGGAACCCACGACGACCCGAAGTCCTGGTGCGGAAGCGTGAAGTCGATGGGTTCGTGGTGCGCGTTGAAGAACAGCACGAAGGAATCGTCGGTGACCCGCTGGCCGCGCACGTCGAGGTCGGGGATGCCGTAGCCGTTGAGGTAGACCCCGAGCGACTTGACGAAGCCGGAGTCCCAGTCCTCGTCGGTCATCTCCGAGCCGTCCGGGGCGAACCATGCGATGTCGGGCAGTTTCGGCCCACCACGTTGCCGGACCGGCCGTCCGCTGAAGAAGCGCCGCCTGCGGAACACCGGATGGGCCGCGCGCAGCGCTGAGACCGCGCGGGTGAACTCGATCAGACCCTCGTCGGCGCTAGCCCAGTCGATCCAGGACAGCTCGTTGTCCTGGCAGTAGACGTTGTTGTTGCCCTGCTGAGTGCGGCCGAGTTCGTCTCCGTGCGCGATCATCGGCACGCCCTGGGACAGCAGCAGCGTGGTCAGGAAGTTGCGCTGCTGTCGCGCCCGCAGGGCATTGACCTCCGGGTCATCGGTCGGGCCTTCGACACCGCAGTTCCACGAGCGGTTGTGGCTCTCACCGTCGTTGTTGTCCTCGCCGTTGGCTTCGTTGTGTTTCTCGTTATAGGACACAAGGTCACGCAGCGTGAACCCGTCGTGCGCGACGACGAAGTTGATCGACGCCACCGGCCTGCGTGCGGTGTTCTCGTACAGGTCCGCCGAGCCGGTGAGCCGGGACGCGAACTCATCGAGGGTGGCGGCCTCGCCGCGCCAGTAGTCGCGGACGGTGTCGCGGTACTTGCCGTTCCACTCCGTCCACTGCGGCGGGAAGCCGCCGACCTGATAGCCGCCCGGTCCGACGTCCCACGGTTCGGCGATCAGCTTCACCTGGCTGACGGTCGGATCCTGTTGCACCAGTTCGAAGAACGTCGAGAGCTTGTCGACGTCATAGAACTCGCGCGCGAGCGTCGATGCCAGGTCGAAGCGGAAGCCGTCGACATGCATCTCGGTGACCCAGTAGCGCAGCGAGTCCATGATGAGCTGCAGCGAATGCGGGTGCTTGACGTTGAGGCTGTTACCGGTTCCGGTGTAGTCCATGTAGTAGCGCTTGTCGTCGTCGACGAGCCGGTAGTAGGCGGCGTTGTCGATGCCGCGCATCGACAACGTCGGCCCCATGTGGTTGCCCTCGGCGGTGTGGTTGTAGACGACGTCGAGGATCACCTCGATGTTGGCCTCGTGCAGCGCGCGCACCATCGCCTTGAATTCCTGCACCTGCCCGCCGGGCGCCGGGTTGCTGCTGTACTTCGGGTCGGGTGCCAGGAACCCGATTGTGTTGTAACCCCAGTAGTTGGACAGGCCCTTCTCGATCAGCGTGGCGTCGTTCGCGAAGTGGTGTACCGGCATGAGTTCGATCGCCGTCACCCCGAGCGACTTCATGTGCTCGATCATCGCGGGGTGCCCGATCGCGGCGTAGGTGCCGCGGATGTTCTCCGGGATGCCGGGGTGGGTCTTGGTGAGGCCCTTCACGTGCGCCTCGTAGATGACCGAGTCGGCGTACTCGTGGCCCGGTGGACGGTCCACCCCCCAGTCGAAGTACGGGTTGATGACCACCGACTTGGGCATGCTCGCCGCGGAGTCGTCGTCGTTGCGGCTGTCCGGATCGCCGAAGTTGTAGCCGAACAGCGACTGGTTCCAGTCAAACGTGCCGTCGATCGCCTTCGAATACGGGCAGAGCACCAGTTTGTTCGGGTTGCACCGGTGACCGGCTGCCGGATCGTAGGGGCCGTGCACCCGGTAGCCGTAGCGCTGCCCCGGTTGAATGCCGGGGATGAACGCGTGCCAGACGAACCCGTCGACCTCGGGCAGCGTCAGCCGGGTCTCGACGTCGTCGGCGTCGAACAGGCACAGCTCGACCTTCTCCGCGGCCTCGCTGAACACCGCGAAGTTGGTGCCGAAGCCGTCGAAGGTGGCGCCAAGCGGATACGCCTTGCCAGGCCAGATCTCCAGCGAGGCGGACTGCGGGGTGGCAGCTTGGGTCAACGAACACACTCCAAAATTGACGGGACCAACGAGACGATACGGGGATGCCCAGTGGGGCAGCATCACAACCAAAGACGCCGCCCTATCAACCGGAGGTAGATCGTTTGCTCAACCCCCCGGACCTGCCGTCCTACCGAACTCTGCGCCTCGACGCCGACGGTGGTGTGGCAACTATCACGCTGAATCGACCGCACCGCCGCAACGCCGTCGGCGACGGGATGCGTGAGGAGCTGGCCGACGCGTACCTGTGGTGCGACCGGGCCGACGCGGTCCGCGTCGTCGTGTTGACCGGTGCGCCGCCTGCCTTCTGTGCGGGCGCCGACCTGGCGGCGGGCGAGCAGACATTCACCGAGCCGGGGCCGACGTTCTCGGCGGCGGGCGTCGACGTGCAGGCGTGGACGGTCTGCAAGCCGGTGATCGCCGCGGTGAACGGGCACGCGATCGGGCTGGGTCTGACGCTGGCCCTGCAGTGCGATATTCGGTTCTTCGCCGCCGACGCACAGTACGGCGTCGTGCAGGTGCGCCGCGGCATGGTCGGCGACGCCTACTCGCACTGGGTTCTCCCGCGCCTGGTCGGCCTCTCCAACGCTGCCGAGATCTTGCTCGGCGGCGGCACGTTCGACGGCCGCCGGGCGGTGCAGCTGGGGTTGGGCAGCCGGGTGCTGGAAGCCGACGACGTGCTGCCCGCCGCCCAGGAGCTCGCACGCGACATCGCGCAGAACGCGGCCCCCGCCGCGGTGGCCGCCAGCAAGCGGCTGCTGTGGGATTCGTTTGATCTCGACCGTGCTGCGGTGGGTGCGCGTGAGACCGAGATTCATCTCGCGCTGATGCGGCACGACGATGCCAAGGAGGGTGTGCGCGCGTTCACCGAGCGCAGGCCGCCGAGGTGGACCGGCAGATAGCTTCAGGCCGCCGAACCGACGACATCGACGCCGGCTGCGCGCATGTCCTCGACGGCCTTGGCGCTGGACTCCCGCGCCACGCCTGCCGTCAGCTCGAGAAGCACGCGGGTGGCGAAGCCTCTTCGCGGCCGCATCGGTTGCGGTGGCCAACACGCAGTAGTCGGTGGCGATGCCAACGATGTCGACCGCGTCGACCCCGCGTTCGACCAGCCAGTCCGCCAACGTTGTGCCGGATTCGTCGATGCCCTCGAAGCCGCTGTAGGCCGCCGCATACCGGCCCTTGGTGAAGACGGCCTGCACCGCGGAGTGGTCGAACTCCGGATGGAAATCGGCGCCCGCCGTTCCGACCACGCAGTGCCGCGGCCACGACGCCGCGAAGTCGGGCTCGTCGGAGAAGTGATCGCCGGGATCGATGTGGAAGTCCTTTGTCGCCACGATGTGGTCGTAACCCCGCGGTGTGGACAGGAACTCGCTGATCGCGTGGGCCACCACCTGGCCGCCGACCACTTCGAGGGAGCCGCCTTCGCAGAAGTCGTTCTGCACGTCGACGATCAAGAGCGCCCGCATGCGGCCAACCTTACGACGCTTCATCCACCGAAAAGGAGATAGAGACCGGTGAAGGTGTAGCCGACCATCACAAGCATCATCGCGAGCTGACCGGTCAACTGATATCCCGCCGGCAGCACCTTCAGTGCGCGGTCGTGTGCGGCGATCACCCCGGCAACGTGTCCACCGACGACGCAGCACACCTTGATGGTGGCCAGGACCGAAGGATGAAGCGACAGAACGTAATTCACTTGGGCGTTGCCGAGGCCCAGCAGGTTCCAGCCGTGGCCGAGCGGGTCGGCCAGGTCGATGACGGTCTGCTGGCCGCGCTCGATGAGATAGGACAGATAGTGCGCGAACACGTATCCGAGCACGATAGGGATCAGCGAGTGCGCCATCACGCCCGGTAGCTCGCGTCGGGTGTGCTTGTCGACGCCGCCGGTGGCTCGCGCCGCGAGCGAGAACGTCACCGCCACGACGGCGATGAACACTAGCAAGCCTGCGGTGCGCATCAGGCTGGCGGTCGGGCCGGTGTGCGCGATGCTGCTGACGAAGTTGCGCCAGGCGGGCGACGCCGAGAAGCTGTCGAATGCGGTGGAGCCCAGCAACACCGCGAGCACCGTGACAGTGCCCGGCCGGATCGGCAGTGTCGGCAGATGGTTGAACGGATTCCCGATCTCGATGCGCCCGCTCTGCGGGTTGCGGCGCATGGGCGAGAAGCGGGATGCCACGACGCTATACACCTCGAAAGGGTCGGCGCGGCCGAACCACTTGTCGCCGCAGACGATTGCGCCCGTGAGGGTGACGACGACGTACACCCACAGCCACAGCTTGATCGCGCCCAACGAGCCCGGGTCGGGACTGGCGAGCTCCAGCCACACGAAGGCGAACAGGCCGAACGCGGCGGGCCAGTAGCCGAGGGGCCGGGGATAGCCGCGACCGTCACGCAGGCGCGCCAGCCGGAGCAGCCGGTACACCGTGCGCACCGGCGAGACCGCTCGCCAGATCGGTCCGACCGCCAGCGAAGCCGCCACCAGCCCGACCCACATCAGCACGTAGAACACGCCGGGCAGCGGGTTGCCGTCGGCCGTGCCGAACATCGCGGCCATCGCCACCCACGCGGCGAAGAGCAGGCCCGCCGCGGCAAGCAGCCACCGGGTGGCAGGCGCATCGACCGCCGTCGTCACCCACTGCGGCAGCGCCCGCCCGGGTTTGTCCGGATCGAACCGCGGTCGGCGCCATGCCAGAGCAACCACGCCGAACGTGAAGGTGAGCGCCCATGCGGCCCCGATGAGGGCGTAGGTGTAGGGGATCGGCAGATCCGACGACCCGCCGAGGCCGTGCGCCAGCACCACGACGGACCCGTCGGTCACGGCTGGACTTGCACGGTCGCGATCGTCTTCTCCAGGTGGTGCAGTTCAATGTCCACCTTGCCGGGCACGTCAACCGAGAACTGGAACTGCTGGCCCGGCTTTGCTTCGATTTTGAAGGTGTGGTCCGGCGTGGAGTGCACATGGAGCTCGTCGGCCACGTCGCTGTCGACCTTCACGACGATGGGCTCGTTCGTCTTGGCCTCGAGCTGCGCATTGGTCGGGTCGACCTGGCCGCCCTTGATGGTGACGTCGATGAGCAGCCGGTCAGGAGCTTTCTGCTCGTTCTGCATGTCCGACGGGCTGACCGTCGACGCCGACGGCTGGCCCGACGAACTCTGCGCCCCCTCGGAGCCGCCACCGCCTCCGCAGCCGGCGATCAGCAGGGCGCCTGCGGCGAGCGCGGCAAGGAGTCGTCTATCGCTATGAATGGAAGTCACGATGAACTATCTTGGCCGGTCGATTCTGTCCCTTCACTGTGAGACCCGTCTCTATTCCGCCGGTCCTTCATCGCGATGTAGGCGATGACTCCCGCCACGATGAACGCCGGGACGAAGGCCGGGATGGCGAGCAGCAGCGAGTGGTGGGCCAGGATCGTCACGTTCGGATCGACGGTCATGCCTGCGCCGACGGCTGCAACTCCGTCTTCGAATCGGTGGGCTCTCTCCTGTTGATCCGGCCGGCGCCCCAGGTGAGACCGCCGATCATGATCAGCGTGCAGACCAGCACCACCAGGCCGCCGATGGTCCACAGCACCATGGGCGTATCGGGATTGCGCTCGCGCTGCAGGATGGTGATCTCGGGGACGAACGGTCGCGTCATCGTGGCCTGTGCCGGTATCTCGGGCGCACCGATACCCGGATCGCCGGCCAGGAAGATCGGCACGGCGGTGAAAATGCGCCCGTCGTGCACACGCAGCAGCGTCTTCCACTTGCCGTACACCGGCATCGGCTGCGTGGAGCGGTAGTGGCCGGGACCGAGCCGCTCCAGACGATCGACGAAGATGCCGCGCTCGTTGGCCAGTCCGCCCTGCCAGCCCAACACCGAGACCCAGTTAGCGTCCTCAGCTGATCAGGTTTGGCGGGTTGATCCGGACGTCCGCGGTCACCATGCGCTTGTCGGGAGCCGAGCCGGGTGCGTCCGTCAGTGTCATGGTTGCGGTCGCGTTCTGCGGTACCTCGTAACGCAGGCCATTGGCGGTGGCGCCGCCGATGACCAGGACGGTCAATGCGACCAATCCGATGCCGATCGCGCGGCTGGGCAGCCGTTGGTCGGTGAGCACCATGCCGAGCATCGCGCCGCATGTGCCGGTGAGGACGGCGACCGGTACGGCCATCATCAGCGCCTCGGGCCACATGCTCGACGGCCACGGGTAGTGGTAGACGGCGTCGACCCAGAACGACTCCAGCCACAGCCCGACGGTACTGACCAGGAGCCCGCTGACGGCGCCGAAGAGGAGGGGTCGCTTGAACAGCGGGGTGAGGGCGACGAGTTCGACCATCAGGGCCGCGCCGAGATACAGCGCGAACCAGTTGATCGGCGAGCCGAGGATCGGGCCGACGACGAGCGCGACGAGGCCCCGCAGCGCGATCGCGAACAGCGCCGCCAGGATCGCGGCGAAGCGGCCGAGCATCATGCGGGCCGCGACGAGACCGAACGCACCGGCCGCCGCGATCAGCATCGGCTCGAAGACCTGACGGAACTGCGGCACGCCGAAGTCGAACTCGATCTGGAACACCGAAAGGCCGATGATGATGCCGCCGAAGCCGAGATATCTGATGGATTTGAGGAAGACGCCGTCCTTGGGCTTGTCGGCGCCCATCGCCCGATCGCCCTCGTATTCGAGGAGCAGCGCAGAGATCGTCGAGAACCCGGCGCCGCCGATCATCATCAGGTGGGTCGGCCCCCACAGCGTGACGTCCTGGCCGAAGATGCGGTGCCAGACGTCATCGAGCGGGAAGCCGGTCAGCGCATACAGGCCGCAGCCGGCCATCAGGAACCCGCCGACCGGCGCATACCAGTCCTTGGTGATTCGGACGGCGAACGGGCCCGGCTTCTCATACGGCAGGATGATCGCCGCGCAGCCCGCGACGAACAGCAGGAAGAGGCCGACCAGGATGAAGTAGTGCGCCGGGTTGGCCAACGGTCCGGGGTCGCGGCCCTTTCCGATGTGCAGGCTGACGTCCCAGATGAACCCGAACAGGGCGCAGATGAGCGTCGCGATGAACAATGCCATCGGCACCGCCACCCACGGTGGCCGTTTGAACTTGCGGCCTGCGTACTCGGCAACGCTGTTGACCCAGGTGATCTTGCGTGCCCTGTGCAGATAGCCGAGCCAGCACAGCGCCGCGCCGATGATCACCGCGACCACCGTCATGCCGATCACCTGGCCGATCGCGGCGCCGCCGCCCTCGGACCCCGCTGCAGCAAGGATTGAAATCTCCGTCGAACCCGTCATTTTGCCCCACCTGGTGCGTATCGGAGGAAACCTCTTACCGGTCGGTAATGTTGCCAGATCTCCCTCAAACGAAACCAGGGGTACCGGATAGTTTCATGCGACCACCCGGAATTTCCGGGTGAGGGTTCGACAGGGTCATGGCGTCAGCACCACCTTGATCATGCCGTCCTGCTTCTTCTGGAACTTCTCGTAGGCTTCGGGCGCCGCGAGCAGCGGTAACCGGTGCGTGGCGAAGGACTCGGTGCCCAGTGGATCGTCGTCGGTCAGCAACGGCAGGATGTCGGGCACCCACCGCTTGACGTTGGCCTGGCCCATCCGGAGCTGTATCTGCTTGTCGAACAACGTCATCATGTTGATCGGGTCGGCCGCGCCGCCGTAGACGCCGGACAGCGAGATGGTGCCGCCGCGACGCACCGTCGCGATCGCGGTGTTCAGCGCGGCCAGTCGGTCCACGCCTGCGTTCTTCATCATCACCCGGGCCATCGGCGGCGGAAGGAATCCGGCCGCGGTCTGGGCGGCGGTCGCGATGGGTGAGCCGTGTGCCTCCATGCCAACGGCGTCGATCACCGCGTCGGCGCCCCGGCCGTCGGTGGAGTCGCGCACCACCTCGACGGGATCGTCGAGGTTCATGTCGATGACGTCGCTGCACATCTCCCGCGCTCGCTGCAGGCGTTCGGGAACGATGTCGACACCGATGACTCGACAGTCGTTGCGGTGGTGGGCGACCCGGCACGCCATCGAGCCGATCGGTCCCATGCCCAGGATCACCAGCGTGCCGCCGGGCGGCACGTTCGCGTACTCCACTGCCTGCCACGCGGTCGGCAGCACATCGGACAGATAGACGTAGCGCTCGTCGGGTCCGTCCTGCGGCACCTTGATATGGGTGTACTGGGCCTGAGGCACGCGCAGATACTCGGCCTGCCCTCCGGGTACCTCGCCGTACAGCTTCGAGTAGCCGAACAGCGCCGCACCGGTGCCCTGTTCGCGGTTCTGCGTTGTCTCACACTGGCTTTGCAGGCCCTCGCCGCACATGAAGCAGTGTCCACAGGAGATGTTGAACGGAATCACCACTCGATCACCGACGTGGAGATCGCCTGCCTCGCTACCGACCTCCTCGACAACGCCCATCGCCTCGTGACCGAGCACGTCGCCAGGCGTCATGAACGCGCCGAGAACTTCGTACAGGTGGAGGTCGGACCCGCAGATGTTCGTGCTGGTGACCTTGATGATCGCGTCGGTCGGTTCCTTGATGATCGGGTCGGGAACCGTTTCGACCGTGACCTTCCGCCTGCCCTGCCAGGTGACCGCTCGCATGAAACCCTCCTCATGTCGCGTCTGAAGTCGACGTGCCCGCCGAACATGAGGAAAAAACCTGCGCGTGCGTCAGAAATTGCTACTTCTTGGGCGGCTTCAGCACCTTCATCGCCAGCGCCATGATCGGCTGCGGGATGCGCTCTCTCATCTCGAGGGCGGAATTGGCCACCTGGGTGCGGGCCGGGGTGCCGCGGCCGAACCAGCGGTTCAGCGGGCCACCGGTGGGTTCGAGGTCGACGTGTAGCGGCGGCTTTCCGTCGGCGGCGCCCAGTGCGTTCGAGATCACGATGCGCTGGATCTCGCTGGTGCCCTCGAAGATCGTGTACAACTTGGCGTCCCGGTACCACTTCTCGACCGGATGGTCCTTGATGTAGCCCCAGCCGCCCATCGTCTGAATCGCGCGTTCGGTGGTCGCGGACCGCGACCTCGCTTGCGGCCAGCTTCGACATCGACCCCTCCCCGCGCTCCATCGGCACGCCGGTGGCGGCCATCCAGGATGCGCGCCAGGTCAGCAGGCGTGCGGCGTCGATCGCGGTGGCAAGGTCGGCGAGCGGGAAGGCGATGCCCTGGTTGTCGATGATGGGGGCGCCGAACGCCTCCCGACGGTTGGCGTACTCGGTCGCGTATTCCATTGCCGCCCTTGCGATACCGAGCGCTTGGGCAGCCACCATCGGCCGCGTCTGCTCGAATGTGCCCATCGTCGCGGACCCGGAATGCCTGCCGCCTTCGACCGCCTCGCGTGCACGGGCCAGCTTGTGCTCGAGCTTCTCGTCTCCGCCGAGCAGGTTGGCGGCGGGCACCCGGACCGCGTTGAACTTCAGCTCGGCGGTGTGCGACGCC
Source organism: uncultured Actinomycetota bacterium (assembly GCA_963758825.1). Taxonomy (GTDB): domain Bacteria; phylum Actinomycetota; class Actinomycetes; order Mycobacteriales; family Mycobacteriaceae; genus Mycobacterium. The sequence continues at coordinate 354,066 of CAVWWV010000008.1, forward strand.
CGGCAGCCGAGCTTGTCCAGCTTGCGCACCATCTCCAGCCCTGGCGTGCCGCCGGGCACGATGAACAGGGCCTGGCCCCGGTGACCGAGTTCTTCGTCGACGACGGCGTTCACCACGTGAACGTTGGCGATGCCGCCGTTGCCGATCCACATCTTGTGGCCGTCGATGATCCAGTCGTCGCCGTCCCGCTTGGCCCGGGTGCGCAGATTGCGCACATCACTGCCGCCCTCCGGTTCGGAGATCGCGAGCGCGGCGAGCTTGAGATCGCCTGGGCTGCCGAAACATTCCGGCGCCCAATCCAGCATCTGTTCCGGGGACGCCGCCTGCCCGATCGCCGACAGCGCCAAGGCGGGCATCACGATCGCCAGACCGATCCCCGCGCATCCCCAGAACAGCTCCTCCATGAACATCGGCAGCGACAGGCCGGTGGGGTCGCCGATCAGGTCGCGGTAGAACAGCGGGCTGTAGAAGCCTCGTCCAGCCGCCTCCTCGAGAACCGGCCAGGGGAACTCCTGGCGCGCGTCGTAGTCAGCGGCCACCGGTCGGACGCACTGCTCGGCGAATTCGTGCGTGCGCCGGGCCAGATCGTGCTGCGCGGCAGTCGGCGTGATGTCGAAGCTCATGAGTTCGTCGCCGTGTCCAGGATTGACATTCCGCACCGTCCCCCTCGTCGTCCGATCTACGGTGTCGGGGTACCCAGCGATGGCCGAAAATCCACGGCGGGAGGAGCTCGTCGCATGCTGTCCCACGACGCAGGAGCCACCAGGCCGCCGCTTCTCGACGAGACGATCGGCGACAACCTCGCCCGAACGACCGAAGCGTTCGCCGACCGCGAGGCGCTTGTCGAATGCGCGACGGGCCGGCGCTGGACCTATCGGGAATTCCACGAAGCGACCCGACGGATCGCCACAGCACTGCTGGACCGCGGCACCAAGCCGGGGGACCGGATCGGCATCTGGTCACCGAACAGCGCCGAGTGGACGATGATCCAGTACGCCACCGCGCAGGTCGGCGCGATCCTGGTCAACATCAACCCCGCCTATCGAGTCGACGAGCTCGAGTACGCCCTCAACAAGGCGTCGTTGTGCACGGTGTTCGCAGCGGCTGAGTTCAAGAGCTCCGACTACGTGGCGATGCTGGGCAATGTGCAGGGGCGGTGCCCCGCGCTCAACGATGTGATCATCGTCGGCTGGGAGCCGTGGCAGGAGTTCGCCGACACAGGCGTCGACCTAGATGCGCTGGCGCGGGTGGGGTACGAACTGTCGCCAAGCGATCCGATAAACATCCAGTACACGTCGGGCACCACCGGATTTCCCAAGGGCGCCACGCTGACCCACACGAACATCCTCAACAACGGGTACTTCGTCGGCGAGCTGCTCGGGTACACCGAGCAGGACAGGGTCTGCATTCCCGTGCCCTTCTATCATTGCTTCGGCATGGTGATGGGGAACCTGGCCTGCACGACGCACGGTGCCGCGATGGTGATTCCCGCGCCAGGGTTCGACCCGGAAGCAAGCCTGAAAGCGGTTGCGGCACAACGCTGTACATCGCTGTATGGAGTTCCGACGATGTTCATCGCGGAGCTCGGGCTGCCGGACTTCGACAGCTTCGACCTGAGCACATTGCGGACCGGGATCATGGCCGGGTCGACCTGCCCGGAGCACGTGATGCGCAACGTCATCGACCGGATGCACATGACGGAGGTGGCGATCTGTTACGGCATGACCGAGACGTCCCCGGTGTCCACGCAGACCTTGCCGACCGACAGCCTGACCCGAAGGGTGACGACGGTCGGGCGCGTCGGCCCGCACCTGGAGGTGCAGGTCATCGACGACGACGGCGCGCAGGTGGAGCGCGGCACGCCTGGTGAACTGTGCACCCGCGGCTACAGCGTGATGGCCGGCTATTGGGACGACCCCGAGAAGACCGACGAGGCGATCGACGCCGACGGCTGGATGCACACGGGCGACATCGGCGTGATGGACGACGACGGCTACCTGGCGATCACCGGTCGGATCAAGGACATGGTGATCCGCGGCGGCGAGAACATCTATCCCCGCGAGATCGAGGAGTTTCTGTACAGCCACCCCGACATCGTCGACGCACAGGTGGTGGGAGTGGCCGACGAGAAGTTCGGCGAGGAATTGATGGTCTGGCTACGGATCAAGGACGGCGCCGACTCCCCCACCCCCGACAGCCTGCGGGCGTTCTGTGCAGGCCGGATCGCGCACAACAAGATTCCGCGGTACGTCCAAGTCATCGACGAGTTCCCGATGACCGTGACGGGCAAGGTCAGGAAGGTGGAGTTGCGCGAGCGCGGTGAGGAGCTGCTCGGGGATTCATGAAGCTCTCGGACCTCCGACTACGCCAGCGCGACTCCACCACATGTGGCCCGAGCGTCGCGGTGGTGGCGGGCGCGCTGGTGGACCCGGATTATCGAACGGCGCTGACCGAATCTCCACGCAGCTGGTTCGACGACGAACAGCTGCGGGTCCATACCGAGGTGAACCGGGTGTGGCCACGGATGCTGGGCACCACCCCGATGGGCGTCGCCCGCGCGCTCACCACGCGAACCGAGGTCGCGCGGCGTCCGATACCGGTGGCGGCCGTTCCGCGGTCGACGCGATCGGCTGTCCGACGTGCAGTACTACGCGCAGGCAGGCTGGCCCGTCGCGATGTTGGTCGGCCGGCTCATACCGAGGCACTGGGTGTTGATCGTCGGTGTCGACGGGCAGACGCTGCAGTGCTACGAGCCGTCTTCGGGCGAGATCAGGCCGGCGAACATCGACGCGATCAGGCGCTCACGGCTGACCGGGCTGGGCTATTCGCGACCGTTCGCTTTCGTGCTGCCGTCGTCGAGGGCGGCGACACGGTCGGCGACGAGCTGATCACGCGGGGCGTCGGACTCCCGCAGCCCGGCGACCACGCCGGCCCGGTTGCGGTCGGGTTGGTTCTGCGACATCTTCGACTTGCCTTCGACTTTGGCGATGACGACCTCGACTGCCGACGATGCCGCGCAGCTGCGACTGCGTGTACGACTCCGGCGCGTCGGTTACCTGCCAGGGCTCGGACCGGCTCGCCTCGTGGCGGTTCGTCAGCTCGGTGACCAGGTCGAGAACCCAGTCGGGATCGTCGTGCACGACCAGGCGGCCGTAGACATTGAGGACTTCGTAGTTCCAGGTGGGCACGACCTTGCCGGTCTCGGTCTTGGTCGCGTAGAAGTTGGGCGAGATGTACGTGTCGGGGCCGGCGAAGATCGCAACCGACTCGGCGCCGTCGGCGTGCCAGTGCGGGTTGGCCCGGGAAACATGGCCGATGAGCGAGTGGCTGGGCGGGCGATAGATCAGCGGCAGCGGCGTCACCAGCAGCCCCGACGGGTCGTGGCTGACCAGTTGCGCGAAGTCCGCCGCCGCGAGCGCCGCTGCGGTCTGCTCGTCGGTCAGCGCGAATTTGCGGGGTACGTACATCAGGTTCCAGGATAGTCCGTTCGAACGTATGATCGAACGGTGGGCGAGCTGCAGTCCATCGGCTACAACGGTCAACCCGTGCAACAAGCCTTTCGGCCCGTCGAGCCGCCGATGGCTGTCCTCGTCGACCTCGCCGCGCTGTTTCCCCGCGAGCCGCACAGCCCCGGCGGCTACAACCCCGCCGGTCTGCAGATGCATTCGGTCGTCGACGGCCGGCTGACCTGCTGGGGAATCTGCGAGCAGGGCCACTGGTGGGGATTGGTCACCTACGCCATCGCCTACGGCCCCAAACGGCGGTCGGTCACGCACTGGATCCCCGCGTGGATGTTGAAGCGCAAGCCGGAGCGCCGATGACTAACAGTCGTCGTCAGGGCAAGAGCGTTGAGGTCCTGAGCAGTATCGACGCAGAGGATTGTCGTCAGATTTAGCGGACAAGATCACGACGGCATTTCCAGCCGTTGAGCCGAGGGCGCTCGCAGCGGTTGCCGTTAGCGGCAAATGAGCGCGCTGCGGCACGTTCAATGCTGGGGTTGCCGTCGTCGGGGTTGCACATGCCCGGTGCGCCCCATTTGGCGAACTCATCGTCAAGCCGACGGGCGGTCCGCGTCTGTCGCGAAGCTCGCCGCAGCGACTCGGCGTTCAGCTTCGGCCCGCGATATCCGCAACCGTCGCGACAAGACCTCGGCCCATGAGGCCCCGCCGAACTGGGGCGGTGGGGCCTGGGTGATGAGCCGGCCGATCAACCGACGGTCGAAATCCACCAACTCCTTGCCCAGCTCGTCGATCTGCTGCAGCAGCGCTATCCGCTCCGACCACGTCAACGTGTACAGCGGCAGGCGCAGCAGCTTGTTCTGGCCCGCCTTGATCGCATCGAGTGCGGTACTGATGTCATCCTTCGTACTCATGATTCGAACAATAGTTCGAAGCACCGACAAGTCCCTACGGGTCGCCGATCCGCCAGGTCTGCTCGTTGCTGACCGCGGGCCGCGCCACGACAGAGAAGTCGCCGCCAAGGGTGGCCTCCAGGAATCGGCCACTGCTGACCTGCTGAATCGAGATGAATCCGCCACCGAAGTCCTCGATCCGCCAGATCTGGGTGCCGCGCTTCTGCTGCGGGCGGGTGACCACCCGGAAGTCCCGTGCGCCGACCTCATGCGCATCGAGGAAGCGGCCGCTGCTGACTTGCTGGATCGTGCACATACCGGACCCCAGATCGGTCACGCGCCACTGCTGGGTGGAGTCGAAGCCCCGGTAGACGCGGGTGACGACACGGAAATCCCCGTGGGCCGTTCCGTCAACGTCCAGGAAACGCAGACCGCCTCCTTGTAACCGGACGACGCGGGTGGCAACGGCTACCTCGGATTCCGTGATGAGCATCGGTAGTCCCTTCGGGGCGAGCGATATCTGACACGGGTCACGCTAGGAACGCGGTGGCCCCATGCCACGAGTGGCGAACTACCTGTTCTGCGGGCCGCCGGTACTTACCCGGCGGATAGGAAACTCTCCCCCGCGAATTCAGGAACCTGGCTTCCCGGCGATTACGCGAGAACGGCCAGGTCACGACCATGAATGTCGTCCCTAAATCCGATACGCCATAGGAAACCCCTCATGCCTGCCACAGATCAGACAGTGCGGATGCGACCCGTCGCCGGCATCGACGCCGAGACGGTGCGCGTGCGCCCTGTAGACTGCGACCCAATCCAGTTCAGCCGCCGAAGCCGGTCAAGCCGTTGCCGCCCGTTGTCAGCGGCATGGACGCCAAGACGGTGCGGCACCGCATCGTCGACGTGGCGGTCAAGCCGCTGCCGAGCGCCATAGCCGACCGCATCCCGCGCACGATGGGGCAGCGGCCGAGCAAGTGGCTCGCCGCGCGCGTCATGTTGGTGCTGCTGCTGGCGGCGATGCCGATCCTCGGGATCTCGGTCGACGTCTTCGGGCTGGTCTCGCAGAGCACCACGTCGATCGTGGTGATTGCGTTGTGCGCAGTGCTCGGGGCGATCATCACGTTCGCGCCGCACCGCATCGACATGATCGTCGGACGTGGCCTGATCGCCGGCATGGTCGCCTGCATCGTCTATGACGGAGCCCGCTTGTTCGCCGTGCACGTGCTGGGACTGATGGGCGATTTCATCCCCGTGATGGGTTCGTGGGTCACCGGCGAGCCGGACACCGCGGGCAGCGCCGCCGTCGGATACGTGTGGCGCTACATCGGCGACGGTGGCGGACTCGGCGTCGCGTTCTTCGTCGTCGCATTCGCGCTTGGCATCGACCGGTGGTCGAACACCAAGGCGGTGCTGGCCGCGGTTGCCTTCGCCGTCTTCCCGACGTGGACCGGGCTGATCGCGACGGTCGCATTGGCTCCGCACGGCGAGGAGATGATGTTCCCCCTCAACACGGCCACGATCTCGATCACGTTGATCGGTCACCTGATCTTCGGCGTCTTCTCGGCCTCGCCTTCCTGAAGGCGCCGCGCGGAGGGGCCCATCGCGACTGGCCGTGGACACCGATCCTGGAAACGAGGATCGTCCGCAGGTTCACCCCCGCCGCATGGCGACGTAGCCATCGCTCGGCGCGCGACGACGGGCGCAAGAGCTCGTGACGTACAAGCGTCGCGAATCCAATATCACCACCACCGAAAGGATCAACCATGTCAATCAAAATCACACCCAAGAAACGGCCACCCGTGACGCCGCATGCCAACACCCGGATCGTCCGGCTGCAAGGCGGCGGCCTGCGCTTCCTGGACGCGCACGAGATACCGCAGAAGGACTTCCAGGTCGTCACCCGACCGTTCCAGGGCTTCGACACCACCCAGCACTGGAGGATCAACGACGTGGCCGGTGGCAGCACCATCCAGCAGGTCAGCAGTGGCCGTTTTCTCGACGCGCATGAGATCGCTGAGCTGAATTTCCGCGTGGTCACCCGCCCGCAGCAGGACAACGACACCCAGCTGTGGCGGATCCAGGACTTCGGCGGCGGGTTCGTCACGATTCAGCAAGTGAGCAGCGGCCGGTTCCTCGAGGCCACGTTGGACGGCGACTTCGACGTCGTGACCCGTCCGCTCGGCAGCGATCAGCAGACGTGGCGAGTCGGCGACGCATAGGAATGAACAACCCGTTCGATACCGCGGACCTCCTATCTGGGTCAGAATTGCCCCAGATAGGAGGTCACGTGTCTTCCCACTTGGAAGTCTGGAAACCGTCAGGACGAGAGCTCGTGGCACTGACCGGGCCACGTGTGACGCTCGGCAAGGCACCGACGAACGCGGTGTCGCTCGAGCACGACCCGACCGTCTCACGCTTGCACGCCATTCTCGAAAACCACGGCTCCGCCTGGTCGATACGCGACCTCGGAAGCCGCAACGGCACATTCATCAACGGGGAGAAGATCGACGCCGAACGGGTTCTTCGTTCCGGCGACGAGCTACGACTGGGCAAGTGCCGGTTGGTCTTCCAGCAGATGAGGCCATCCGACGAACCGCTCGATGAAGCGACGATGGTTCCCGACGCCGCCCAACTCCCGCCTCGACTGACCCGTCGCGAAGTCGACGTGCTCATGGTGCTGTGCCGCCCGTTGGTGTCCGATGACCCGTTCCCGGAGCCCGTTTCGGTTCGCCGGATGGCGGGCGAGTTGTACGTGACCGAGGCCGCCGTCAAACAGCATCTGCAGAACCTCTACGACAAGTTCTCGATTCCCACCGAGGGTGACCGTCGGGTCCGGCTGGCCAATGAGGCACTCCGGCGCGGCGCTGTCACCATCGCGCAACTGCGCGACAACCCGACTAAGTGAAGTCGAGGGCCTCGACGGTGGCGACGGCACTTTCGTGTGTGGGCCGGTCCGCGCCGCCGATGCAATAGACCGTCTCGCCGACCGCCGCGACGACCTGACCATGCACCGGCGTGTTGATCGGCGCCAGCGTGGACCATTTCCGATTGGAGATGTCGTACATCTCGACCGTGGCCAGCACGCGCGTCGGTTCCTCGCCTCCGACGACGACGATCCGGCCGTCGATGAAGGCGGCGCCGTAACTCCCGCGCGCAGTGGGCATGTCCGGGAGGTTCTCCCAGTTGCCGGATACTGGATCGAACCGCTGGAAGGCCGGTGAGTTCTCATCCGCGGACAGGTTCCGGCCACCGACGGTGTACACGTAGACGCCGTCCGACACCGCAGCCAGGTGCTCACGCGGCGTCGGCAGGTCGGCGGCCTGCGTCCAGGATTCGCCGTCGAAGATCTCGGTCGTCGCGACGAGTTTCTTGTCATCCTGTCCGCCGACGACAACGAGCTTGTCGCCGACGACCGCTGCCGCCGCTGCGGCTCGCGCGTGCGAAAGTGGCGGCAGCTCTTGCCATTTGCCTCCACGGAAGGCGTACACCTTGTCGGACGCATCCGCGAGGCTGTCGGTGGTACCCCCGATCACGACCATTTCGCCCCGATACGCTGCCCCGGTCGCGTGATGAAGCGGGGTCGGCAGCGGGGGCCGTTCCTGCCACTGTCCGGATTGGGTGTTGTAGCTCTGCACCGTCGGCAGCGTCTCGCCGTGGCGCATTCCGCCTGCGATCCAGATCTCGTCGCCGAGTACCGCCCACGCCATCATCAACCTCTCGGACGGCGCGTCCGGTAGGTTCCGCCATTCGGGCGCCGGCTGCGGTTTGCGCGCACCCAGCTTCAAGGATTCGGCGGCCGAGGTGACTTGCCCGTCTCCTGCGCCCGTCGATCCGCCGATCGCATAGACGGTCCTCCCGACCCCGGCCACCGCCATGCCGTGGCGCGCGGTAGCCATGTCCGGCAAGCCATTCCACGATCGCGTCATCAGGTCGAGTACGACCGCGCTCTTGAGGACCTGGCCGGCCGACACGCCACCGAGTACCACCAGCCGGCCATCGGCGTATGCCACGCCGAGGTCGCTGCGCCGTCCGGGAAGTTCGGGCAGGCTCGTCCACGCGTCCGTCGCCGGGTCATACGTCTCCACCGTCGCGAGGTCGGATGTCCCGTTGCTGCCGCCGAGCGCGTACACCAGCTTGCCGTCCGACGCCGCACCGAGGCTCTGCCGCGGAGTGGGGATGGGGGCGCCCAGCTTCCACGTCGTGCCGTCGAAGATCTCCGTGGTGGTCAACAGGTTGCCGTCGGAGCCGACGCCGCCGCTGACGATGATGCGGTCGCCCACCACGGCGGCCGCCGCCTCGGCCCGTGGCGCAAGCAGCGGAGGCAGGGGGACCCAGCGGCTGTTGACCACCCGCCACACCCCGTCGGTCGCGACCTGGGTGTTGGTTCCTTCCGTGCGCCAACCACCCAGCACCACGGGGGTGTCCTGCCACGTCACCGACATCGCATGCTGCACCGGAACCGGCAGTTCTTCGCCGCTCTTCCAGCTGTCGATCGCCGGGTCGTAGCCCTCGTGCTTTCCGCTGACGCGGCCGTCGGCAGCCATACCGCCGAACACCCAGATGGTGCCGTCGGCCTGGGTGGCCGCCACCCCGTCGCGGGCGACGCGGGCATCCGCGATCGGCTCCCACGCGGCCGGCGCCTCAGGGGTCGGTTGGCTCGCGGTGGTGGTCTGGCCGCCGCCGGTGTCGCGCGACGAGACGATGAAGACACCTGCCACCACCAACAGCAGTACGGCCGCCGCGGCGCCAACGGCGATCAGGACCTTCTTGCGGTCCTTCTTCGTCTCGGGATTGAGCGTCGTCGTGCGGGGATCGGGCGATTCGGCTGAGGGCACCGGCTGCCACTTGAGGCTGGACTGACTGACCGAGGCGGTGTGGGCGAACATGTCCGGCGTCGGCGGTGGCAGGGACCCCGTCGACCCGCCCGCCGCGATCGAGCCCTCCTCGTGCAGACCGGTCCGGCTGGACGGCTCCGGCAGCGGTAGCGGCAACGCTTGCGTGCCGCTCGTCGACTCCGGGTGACCGGCGGGCTCGCTGAGGGCCATCTGATCAGGCGTGAGGCCGTTGTGTCGCTGAACGAACTGCAGTTCGCGACCGAACTCAGCCGCCGATCCGTACCGGTCGACCGGCTCACGCGACAACGCCTTCTCGATCGCGGCGCATACGTCGGCGGGGATTCCCTGCGGCCGCAGGTCGGGCACCGGTGTCGAGGTGATTCGCAGGTAGTGCGCGATCAGATCCTCATCGGCCTTGCGCTCATGCGGGGGACTGCCTGCGATCAGGGCGTACAGCGACGCCCCGAGGGAGTAGACGTCGGCCGCGACCGTCGGCGAGTTTCCGGCGAGCACCTCCGGCGCGGTGTAGGAGAGGGTGCCGGTGAAGAAACCGGTCACCGTTTTGTACCCGCCCGCGATGCGTGCGGTGCCGAAGTCGCTGAGTTGCGGTTCGCCGTAATCGTTTACGAGGACGTTGGCGGGCTTGATGTCTCGGTGCAGCGTGCCCGTTCGATGTGCGGTTTCCAGGGCCCCGCACAGCTTCACGCCGAGCCGCAGTGCGTCCGGCCACGAGACGCGCCCCTCCCTGCGCACCCGGTCTGCGAGGGAACCCATTGTGCTCAGCGGCATTACGATGAACGGCCGGCTGCTTTCGGTCAGGCCGACCTGCAGGATGTTCGCGATGTGCGGATGGCCGGAGAGCGCTCCCATCGCATAGCCCTCACGCAGAAAGCGCTCGCGGTCGTCGTCGTCGAGACCGGACGCAAGCACCTTGATGGCGACACTTCGCCCGAGCGACTTCTGCTGGCAGCGAAAGACGACGCCCCCGCCGCCGCGGCCGATTTCGACGGCGTCGGTGAACCCGGCGGCCGCCAATTCGGCAGCTATACCGCCTGATCGCGGGGAGGGAGTGCCCTCTGGGGGTCCGTCCGCCATGTGTCGATCGTCCTCCGATGAGAAGAGAGATGATTCGCGCTGGTGTAAAGGTACCGAGCAAATACGCGCAGAACGTTGCATTCGCACGTCGTGGACCGGGTAAATCCCGGGGTCTGGTTAGGCTGGCCGGGTGGCCAGAAACTACGCCACCGCCGATGCGGTTGGCCTACCCGAACTGCTCGAGTTCGTCCGTCCGCGACACCGCATGGTGCTCACCACGTTCCGGGCCGACGGGACGCTGCAGAGCTCACCGGTGAGCGCGGGCGTCGACGACGACGGCCGGATCGTCATCGCCAGCTACCCGAAGCGGGCGAAGTCCGCCAACATCCGCCGTACGCCGCGTGCCAGCGTGACCGTCCTTTCCGATGATTTCAACGGGCCCTACGTCCAGGTCGACGGTGACGCCGAAGTGATCGATCTGCCCGACGCCGTCGAGCCGCTCGTCGACTACTTCCGGTCGATCTCGGGCGAGCATCCCGACTGGGACGAGTACCGGCAGGCGATGGTCGACCAGGGCAAGTGCCTGATCCGCGTCACGCCGCGGCGCTGGGGTCCGGTCGCCACCGGCGGCTTCCCGCCGCCCTAGTAGCGGCATCAGACGCCGTCGAGATCCAGCGTGACGGCGCCGGCCGGGTCGGCGCGGAACTTTCCACCGCCGGTCACGTCGGTCAACTCGTCGGTCCCGGACACGACGCGAAGGGTGGCGGTGGCGGCGCCGCCTTCGAATGTGCCCTCGTGCAGCAGCACCAGGCTGCCGCGCTTCCCGCCGACTGTGCCCTTGATCCGCTCGATGCCCACAAACGTCGCGGTCTTGTCGGGGGCGTACGCCATCAGCCACTTCGTCGCCGAGCGTGCCGTCGATGTCGCCTGAGTAAGTCTTGTCGACCAGAGCCTCGGTCAGCTTCGAAACACCGACGCCGTCGTCGAACGGCGTCTCGTCCCAGTTCGCAATCTCGAAGCTGGCTTTGATGTGTGCGGTCATTCCGGCCTCGATCCGTCGTCGGATGTGGCCTCGGATACCCGATCGGCGGCCGTCTCGAATCGACGGCTGACCGCGCCGCTGCGCTGCGACTGTGGTAGTCAGGCAGGGTGGCCGCGTTGCGTCAGATAGACTGTCAAACTATAGTCTGGACACATGTCCAGTAGCCTGTCGTCGTCTTCGCACCGCAGGTCAACAGGGTAGCCAGACTGTTCGTCGACTTCTCGCGGAAGCGCTTGTCGGCCCTGAAGTCGGAGTGAATTGAGTATGCGCGTTGCCTTGCTGTCCTACCGGAGCAAGACGCACTGCGGTGGGCAGGGTGTCTACGTCCGCCATCTGAGCCGCGGTCTCGTCGAGCTCGGCCACGACGTCGAGGTGTTCTCCGGTCAGCCCTACCCCGAGGGGCTCGATCCCGCGGGTGACGCCTGACCAAGGTGCCCAGCCTCGACCTCTACCGGGAGCCGGACCCGTTCCGGATTCCGTGGCCGAACGAGATCAAGACGCCGCATCGACCTGCTCGAGCTGCTGACGACGTGGACGGCGGGCTTTCCCGAGCCGCGGACGTTCAGCCTGCGCGCCGCGCGGGTGCTGGCCGAGCGCCTCGCCGACTTCGACGTGGTGCACGACAACCAGTGCCTCGGCACCGGCCTGCTGAAGATCGCCGAGTTGGGGCTGCCGGTGGTGGCGACGGTGCACCATCCGATCACCCGCGACCGCGTCCTCGACGTGGCGGCGGCGCGATGGTGGCGCAAGCCGCTGGTGCGCCGCTGGTACGGGTTCGCGGAGATGCAGAAGGACGTCGCGCACCAGATCCCCGAACTGCTGACCGTCTCGTCGACGTCGGCCGCCGACATCGCCGAAGACTTCGCAGTGTCTGCCGATCAACTGCATGTCGTTCCGCTCGGCGTCGACACCGACGTTGTTCAAGCCCGCCGAGCAGCGCGTGCGCAACCGCATCATCGCGATCGCGAGCGCCGACGTACCGCTCAAGGGCGTCAGCCATCTGCTGCACGCGGTCGCACGCCTGCGCGTGGAGCGCGATCTCGAACTGCAGCTCGTCGCCAAGCTGGAGCCCAACGGGCCGACCGAGAAGCTGATCGCCGAGCTGGGCATCTCCGACATCGTGCACAGCTCCAGCGGTCTGACCGACTCCGAACTGGCCGACCTGTTGGCGTCGGCCGAAGTCGCCTGCATCCCTTCGCTTTACGAGGGTTTCTCGCTGCCCGCGGTCGAGGCGATGGCCAGCGGGACGCCGATCGTGGCCAGCCGGGCGGGTGCGCTGCCCGAGGTGGTCGGGATCCGACGGCGAGTGCGCGCGGCTGGTCAGGCCCGCCGATGTCGACGAGCTGACCGACGGTACTCGGCGAGCTTCTCGACTCGCCGCTGGAACTGCGTCGCCTCGGCGCCAACGGCCGCAGGCGTGCGCTCGACGTGTTCAGCTGGGAATCCGTTGCGGCACAGACGGTCGCGGTGTACGAGATGGCTCGTGCGCGGGTGGGCCAATGCTGACGGTCGACTTCGACCGGCTCGAGATCGGCGCCGGCACGAAGGTGATCGACGTCGGCTGCGGCGCGGGCAGGCATTCGTTCGAGGCATTCCGGCGGGGCGCAGACGTCATCGCATTCGATCAGAGCGCATCCGACCTGAACGACGTCGACGAGATCCTGCAGGCGATGAAGGACCAGGGTGAGGTGCCCGCGTCGGCCAAGGCAGAGGCGGTCAAGGGCGATGCGCTGGACCTGCCCTTCGCCGACGGCACATTCGACTGCGTCATCGCGTCGGAGATCCTCGAGCACGTCCCGGAGGATCGATCGGGCGATCGCCGAACTCGTCCGTGTCCTCAAACCGGGTGGCGCGCTGGCCATCACGGTGCCGCGATGGCTGCCCGAGCGGGTGTGCTGGGCGCTGTCTGACGAATACCACGCCAACGAGGGCGGCCACATCAGGATCTACCGGGCCGACGAACTGCGCGGCAAGGTGCTCGCGCACGGCCTGCGGATGACCCACACGCCATCACGCGCACGCGCTGCACTCGCCGTTCTGGTGGCTGAAATGCGCTGTCGGTACCGACGAATTCGGACCATCCCGCGGTGGCGGCCTACCACAAGCTGCTGGTGTGGGACATGGTCAGCAGGCCGTGGCTGACCCGGACCGCCGAGTCGCTGCTCAACCCGCTGATCGGCAAGAGTGTGGCGTTGTACTTCCGCAAGCCGGAGGTGTCCGGTGCTGGTGCCTGACGTTCCCAGCGTGCCTGGTGTCCTGACCCCTGCGCAGTGCAGGCAGACGGCGAAATCGATCGCCGACACCCAGGAGTCGTCCGGCGCCATCCCGTGGTCCGATGGCGGCCACACCGATCCGTGGGATCACGTCGAGAACGCGATGGCGCTGACCGCCGCCGGGCTGACTGGAACCCGCACGTGCGGCGTTTGACTGGTGCCGGACCACCCAGCGCGCCGACGGATCATGGCCGATCCAGTTGCGCAACGGCGTCATCGAAGACGCCAACAGCGACAGCAACTTCTGCGCCTACATCGCCACCGGCGTCTGGCATCACGTGTTGAGCACCGGTGACCGCCGATTCGCCGAGGAAATGTGGCCGGTGGTCAGCAGGGCCGTCGAATTCGTCATCGATCTGCAGCGGCCGAGCGGTGAAATCGTCTGGGCCGCAAGCCCCTCCGGGTCCGGAGCCGGACGCACTGTTGACCGGATGCGCGAGCATCTATCACAGCCTGCGCTGCGCGCTGGCGCTCGCGGACTATTTCGACGAGCCGCAGCCCGAGTGGGAGGTCGCCGTCGGTCAACTCGGCCACGCGATCGCCCACCACCCCGACTTGTTCGTCTGCAAGGACCGCTGGTCGATGGAGTGGTATTACCCGGTGCTCGGTGGTGCGCTGCGCGGGGCGGCGGCCAACGCGCGCATCGAGCAGCGATGGGACGACTTCGTCGTACCCGGTCTGGGAATCCGGTGCGTCGATGACCGGCCGTGGGTGACCGGAGCCGAAACCTGCGAATTGGTCATGGCTTTGGATGCGATCGGTCAGACCGTCGCGGGCGCGTGAGCAGTTCGCGGCCATGCACCACCTCCGCGAGGAGGACGGCTCCTACTGGACCGGGCTGGTGTTCGCCGACGGCAAGCGCTGGCCCGAGGAGCGCACCACGTGGACGGGCGGTGCGATGATCCTCGCCGCCGACGCGCTGTCGCGGACCACGCCGGCCAACGGCATCTTCCGCGGACTCGACCTGCCGCGCGGCCTCGAGGGCCAATTCGACTGCGAGTGCGCGACCACCGGTCGCTGACTCGCCTAGAGCGCTTCGCCCGGCGTTCCCGAGACGCGTTCCAGTACGCGCATCGATCCGATGGCCGACACTTCACGGAATGCCCCGGTGGCCAGCGCGCGCTGATAGACGTGGAACGGGGCCTGGCCGCCGTCGTCGGGGTTGGGGAAGACGTCGTGGATGACCAACGCGCCGCCGACGTCGACCCACCTGGCCCAGCCGTCGAAATCGCGCTGTGCGGCCTCCTCGGTGTGCCCGCCGTCAATGAACAAGCAGCCGCAACGGCGTTCGCCAACCGCGGGCGACCACGAACGACTTGCCGACTACGGCGACGACGTGCTCGTCGAGGTCTGCGGAGTCCAGAGCGCGGCGCAGCGACGGCAGTGTGTCGAACCGCCCGCTGACCGGGTCGACCAGTGAGGTGTCGTGGTACTCCCAGCCGGGCTGATGCTCTTCGGAGCCGTGATGGTGGTCCACGGTGTAGAGGACGCCGCCACTCTGCTGCGCCGCGGCGCCGAGCATCAGCGTCGACTTGCCGCAGTACGTGCCGATCTCGACGCCGACGCCGTCGCGAAGATAACCGACCGCGGCGTCGTACAGCGCGCGTCCCTCGTCGGCGGGCATGAATCCGGTGACCTGTTCGGCGAGCGCGAAAAGCCGTGCGGCCGGCGCGGGAAGTGCGGTGTCGGTGTTGCTCATCGCGTCCAACTTACCGTTGCTGGTGCAGGGTGGTTGTAGTAGCGTCCGGACACGTGTCCGAAACGGCTCTTGAGTCGACAAGGCGCCGTCTTACCGCCAAACAGGCCGATACCGTCGATCGTCTGGGCCGGGCCGCAGTCGAGATCCTGACCAGGCACGGCTTCGCCGATCTGACCGTCCGCCGCGTTGCAGCCGAGGCCGGCGTCGGCGCGGCGACCGCCTACACCTACTTCTCGTCGAAGGAACATCTGGTCGCCGAGGTGTTCTGGCGCAAGCTGGCCGCCGACCCACCTGCGGCGCGCGATTCCGACGACCCGGCAGGCCGGGTGATCGACGTGCTCCGGCACATCGCGTTGCTGGTGGCCGACGAACCGGAGTTCGCCGGGGCGGTCACCAGCGCTCTGCTCGGCAGGGATCCCGACGTCGAGGTGCTGCGGCTGCGGATCGGCCGCGACATCCACGATCGGCTGGTGGCTGCACTTGGATCCGACCGCGACCCGGACGTCATCGAGAGCCTCGAACTGTTGTATGCAGGCGCGCTGGTGCGGGCGGGGATGGGCTACGGGTCCTACTCCGACATCGCCGACAGACTGGAGAAGTCGGCCCGCCTAATGTTGGGCTGATCGGGCCAGGCCGAGGATCGCGGTCGAAGCCGTCACCGCGGCATCGGTGATGCCGTGCACGTCAAGGCCGTCCTCGACGTAAAGCGCTGTCAGCTCCCGCAATCCGCCGACCAGGATCAAGGCCAGGGGCGCGGTGATCGGGGGCAGGTCGGCGCGCCGAAACCCCGGACTGTCGCTGAGGTCGACCAGCATGTCGGTGAAGTTGTTCATCGCGATCCGATGAAGCGGCGCAGCGTCTGCGCCGAGAGCGGGCGCCTCGCGGATCCAGGTCAGTGTGATGGCCGGCCGCGAGGCGATGTGATCGACGTATGCGCCGACTGCCTGCTCTATCTGCTTCTTCCACTCGGCATCGGGGTCGACAGAGCCGCGGATCCGCTTGATCATCTCCTCGTTGTTGGTGCGCAGCAATTCGATGAAGCACTCCTCTTTGCTGGAGAACTCGCCATAGAACGTGCGCTTGGAGGTGCGTGCGTGCCGAACGATGTCGGCGACCGTGGTCTCTCGGTAGCCGCGTTGCGTGATCGAGGCATCCATGCCGTCGAGTAGGCGGCGCCGAAATGCGCTTGCCGCCTCGCCTACGACGACGGGCTGCCAATCCTCGGCGACGGTCACGGCCACTCATCCTTCCGGCGTTGAGGGGTAAACCTTGTCACAACACGGTACCGCAGAGTACCGTTCGGAGAAATAGGTCCGGTACGAAGCGGTACCACAGACTGGTTGGAGTGATGCGCGATGACTGAGACGGCCGCCGTCGACGCCGACGCACCCGCGTCGGATCACCGCGGAAAACGTCCGCCCGCGCTGCGGTTGCCGAAGGTCGTGCAGGGGGTCGCCTTCGCCGCGTTCCGCCGCAAGACGATGCGCGACGGAGCCAAGCGGTTGGGTCAGGTGTTCGCCATCAACATCCCGTTCTTCGGCCGCACCGTCATCGTCTCCGATCCGGCGCTCGTGCGGTCGGTGTTCATGGCAGGCACCGACGACCTGGTCAACGTCCAGCCGAACCTCAGCCGTATCTTCGGCCCCGGGTCGGTGTTCGCGCTCGACGGCAAGGAGCACCGCAACCGGCGCAAGCTTCTCGCCCCACCGTTCCACGGCCAGAGCATCAAGAACTACGAGAAGGTCATCGAGGAGGAGACGCTGCGCGAGAGCGCAACCTGGCCCGAGGGCAAGGAGTTTCGCACGCTCGAGCCGATGAACCGGATCACGCTGAACGTGATCCTGCGGACGGTGTTCGGCGCCGATGGAGAAGACCTCGACGTACTGCGGGAGATCATTCCGCCGTGGGTGAAGCTGGGTTCGCGAATGGCCACCCTGCCCGAGCCGCCGTTTCGCACCGGCCGACGCAGCCCGTGGGGCCGGCTCAAAGAGTTCCGCAGGCAGTTCGACCGCGTCGTCTTCACCTTGATCGACAAGGCCGAGGCGGACCCGAATCTCGAAGAGCGGTCCGACATTCTGGCGCTGCTGCTGCGCAGCCGCTACGAGGACGGAACCGCGATGTCGCGGCAGGACGTCTCCGATGAACTGCTCACCCTGCTCGGCGCGGGACACGAAACCACGGCATCCTCGCTGGGCTGGGCGTTCGAGAGACTGCGTCGCCACCCCGACGTCCTCGCCGAACTCGTCAAGGAGGTCGACGAGGGCGGCAGCGATTTCCGGCAGGCCACCATCCTCGAGTTGCAGCGGGCGCGAACGGTCATCGACTTCGCCGGCCGGCACGTCAACGCGCCGAAATTCGACCTCGGCGAGTGGGAGATCCCGCACGGCTACACGATTCTCGTCAGCATCGCCGATCTGCACGAGAACGCGGACATCTTCCCTGAGCCTGACCGGTTCGATCCGCACCGCTTCGTCGATACCAAGCCCCCGACGTTCGCCTGGCTGCCGTTCGGCGGCGGCACGCGCCGCTGCATCGGCGCCGCGTTCGCGAACACCGAGATGGACGTCGTGCTGCGAACCGTGTTGACACACTTCCGAATCGCAGACCGATGACGCCCCTGCCGAGAAGGCGCACCACCGCGGCGTCGCCTACACGCCCAAGGACGGCGGTCGCGTTGTGATGAGCCGCCGCACGTAGTGTCAGCGGCGTGAGCAACCTCGTCGACATGATGAACGGCGCGATGGAGTCCACCATCCCGCCCGTGCACAAAATGGGTGTCAGGGTGGTCGAGGCGCGCCGCGGCCACGCCGTCGCGTCGGTGCCGTTGGAGGGCAACGGCAACCACTTCGGGGTCATCTACGCCGGAGTGCAGTTCACCGTCGCCGAGATGCTCGGTGGCGTCATCGCTCTCGCCACGTTCGACGCCGCCAAGTACTACCCGCTGGTGAAGAGCGTCGACATCACGTTCACCGGGATGGCCCGCACCGACCTACTCGCGCAAGCCAGCCTGGATGATGGCGAGATCGCTCGCATCGAGGCGGAGGCCACCAGCAAGGGAAAGGCCGACTTCGTCCTCGACGCTGTGGTCAAAGATGAGGCCGGCCAAACCGTTTCGGTCACGCGCGGGCTGTATCAGCTACGCGCGCACGGGGTTTAGAAGCCCGCGAAGCGTGTGAGCGCTAGGCCTTCTGCGTCAGCCCGCTTCGGCAGCTTCCAGTCCGGCCGCGGGAAGTGGCATGTGTAGCCCCACGGCAGGCGCTCCAGGTAGTCCTGGTGTTCGGGTTCGGCCTCCCAGAAGTCACTCGCGGGAGTGACCTCCGTGACGACCTTGCCGGGCCACAGCCCTGACGCCTCGACGTCGGCGATGGTGTCGAGCGCGACAGCGCTTCTGCTCCTCGTCGGTGTAGAAGATCGCAGACCGATAGCTGGTGCCGATGTCGTTGCCCTGCCGGTTCTTCGTCGTCGGATCATGGATCTGGAAGAAGAACTCCAGCAGCGCCCGGTAGTCGGTCTGCTCAGGGTCGTAGGTGATCTCGATCGCCTCGGCGTGACCGGGATGGTTCCGGTAGGTGGCGTTGGCGTTCTCGCCACCGGTGTAGCCGACCCGGGTCGAGACCACCCCGGGCTGCTTGCGGATCAGGTCCTGCATGCCCCAGAAGCAGCCGCCCGCCAGAATCGCCTTCTCGTAGTCGCTCATGCCTGCGCTTCTCTCTCCGTCGTGAACAGCTTCTTGTATGCGCCGTAACCCTCGGCCTCGAGATCGTCGAGATGGATGAATCTCAGCGAAGCCGAGTTGATGCAGTAGCGCAACCCGCCGTCGGCCTTCGGGCCGTCGGTGAATACGTGGCCCAGGTGGCTGTCGCCGTGCGCCGAGCGCACCTCGGTGCGGATCATCAGGTGCGAGAAGTCGCGTTTCTCAACGACGTTGGAGCCGCTCTCGCCCTCGATGGGCCGCGTGAAGCTCGGCCAACCGCTGCCGCTTTCGAATTTGTCGACCGAGGCGAACAGAGGCTCGCCGGAGACGACGTCGACGTAGATGCCGGGCTCGTGGTTGTCCCAGTACTCGCCGGTGAACGGTCGCTCGGTGCCGTTCTTCTGGGTGACGTGATACTGCTCCGGTGACAATGCACCGACCGCTTCGGGATTCTTGTGAAAGTTGGATTTCATGGCGTCCGTATAACGGTATACGTCGCCCGATTAATCCAGGTCAACGCGGTTACCGTGGACACATGCGGACAGCGACGGCGGTTCTTGTGACCGGACTGGTTTCGGTGGCGATCGGCAGTCCCGCTGCATCGGCCGAGCCGACGGCGCCACCCGAGGCGCCGCCGGGCGGGGTGGTGTTCGTCGACAACCCGGCCATCGTCGATCCGCACCCGATGCGGGTCGAGTCGTGGAGCCGCGCGGCCGGCGACAACGCGATCAACGTGAACTTCACGTCGGGCACCGACACCTGTTACGGCGTGCACGCCACCGTGCAGGAGACCGAGGCAGACGGTCACCGTCGACCTGCAGGGTGGCACCCTGCCCGAGGCGGTCGACCGGGCGTGCATCATGATCGCGCTGTTCGGCACGCTCGAGGTGCCGTTGCAGGCGCCGCTCGGTGACCGCCAGGTGCTCAGCGCCGCGTGATCACGCTCGACAAACACGCCTAGAACGTGTTCTAGTTTGTCCCGTGGCGAGCAAGGTGTTCACGCGCGACGAGCTGGCAGAGGCATTCACGAACTTCGAGGCGACAGTGGATCGGGCCGCGCAGACCCGCGACTGGGATCCGTGGGTCGCGCAATACAGCGAGGACATCGTCTACGTCGAGCACGCGGCGGGCACCATGCGCGGCCGCGAGGAGGTCCGGACGTGGATCTGGAAGACCATGGAGACCTTTCCAGGCAGCCACATGACGCACTTTCCTTCGCTGTGGTCGGTCATCGACGAGTCGACCGGTCGGGTCATCTGCGAGCTGGACAACCCGATGCGCGATCCCGGCGACGGCACGATCATCAGCGCGACGAACATCTCGATCCTCACCTACGCCGGCGACGGACAGTGGCTCCGCCAGGAAGACGTCTACAACCCGCTGCGGTTCGTCTCCGCGACGGTGAAGTGGTGCCGCAAGGCCGAGGAACTCGGCACGCTGCCCGATGAGGCAGCGGCGTGGATGAAGCAGTTCGGTCGATGACCGTTCTCGTCATCGGCGCCAACGGCTATCTCGGCAGCCACGTCACCCGCCAACTCGTGGACTCGGGTGAAGACGTACGGGTGATGGTGCGCGACGGCGCCAACACCATCGGTATCGACGATCTGAAGACGACCCGGTTCGTCGGCGACATCTGGAATGACGACGTGTTGCGCGAGGCGATGGCCGGCTGCGACGTCGTCTACTACTGCGTCGTCGACACCCGCGGCTGGCTCAAGGACCCGGCGCCGCTGTTCCACACCAACGTCGAGGGCACCCGAAACGTGCTGGAGGTCGCCAAGGATGCCGGCCTCCGGCGCTTCATCTTCACCAGCAGCTATGTGACGGTCGGCCGCAAGCGCGGCCGGGTGGCCACCGAGGATGACACCATCGCGCTCCGCGGCGTGACCCCGTACGTGAGATCACGGGTGCAGGCCGAGGAGCTCGTGTTGCGGTATGCCCGTGAGCACGGCCTGCCCGCGATCGCGATGTGCGTGTCAACCACCTACGGCGGCCGCGACTGGGGTCGGACGCCGCACGGCGCGATCATCGCGGGCGCGGCGTTCGGCAAGCTGCCGTTCGTCATGAAGGGAATCGAGTTGGAGGCCGTCGGTGTCGACGACGCCGCCCGCGCGCTCATCCTGGCAGCCGAAAAAGGTCGGGTGGGTGAGCGATACCTCGTCTCGGAGAAGATGATCACCAACACCGACGTGGCCCGCATCGCAGCCGAGGCGGCCGGCGTGGCACCGCCGGCCAGGTCGATTCCGCTGGCGGTGTCGTACGCGCTGGCCGCGATGGGGACGGCCAAGGCGCGGCTACGGGGCACCGACGAGCAGTTCTCGCTGGCCTCATTGCGGCTGATGCGCGCGGAGGCGCCGGTCGACTGCACCAAGGCCCGGCGCGAATTGGGTTGGCAGCCAAGGCCCGTCGAGGAGTCGATTCGTGAGGCTGCGCAGTTCTGGGTGAGCCTGCGAGACGCCAAACGCAAGAGCAGGCAGGGCGGCTGAGGCAGGACTAGCGTCGAGGGGCGTGACCGAAAAACTGAAGGTGGACCTGTCGGGCGCCCCGCAGACGATGTTGGCGACGTTCTACGCCAAGGCGCTGGATGCCGACCTCGAGAACCCGATCCTCGGCGACCGGTGGGCCAAAGACATCGTCGACCGCATCGACTACGACTGGTCCAAGACGACGATCACGGCGCGCAACTCTCCGGCGGTCACCACCCGATCGGCACACTTCGACACCTGGGCACGCCAGTTCCTGGCAGTACATCCGGAGGCGACGGTGCTGCACCTCGGCTGCGGCCTGGACAGCCGCTACTACCGACTCGACCCACCGCCAAGCGTCGAGTGGTACGACGTGGACTATCCCGATGTCGCGGAACTGCGCACGCAGCTGTTCCCGGCGCGCGAGCACTGCCACGTCGTCGCGGCATCGGTGACCGACCCGGCCTGGCTCTCCGACGTGTCCGCCGACCGTCCCACGCTGATGATCGGCGAGGGGCTGACCATGTACCTGACCGAGGCCGACGGGGTCGCACTGCTGCGCCGAATCGTCGACCACGCGCCGTCGGGCGAATTGCAGTTCGACGCGTTCAGCCGGTTCGGGATCAGGACACAGTGGAGCCAACGCCGTCGTGAGGCGATCAGGTGCGACGCTGCACTGGGGCATCGACGGGCCGGACGAGATTCTCAGGGCTGTGCCCGGACTGCGGTTGCTGGCTTGGGTGTCGCCGTTCGACTCGCCAACCTTCGCCGATGTCTCGCTGCCGTTCCGGGTGATGGCCAAGGTGATGTCGGTGTCGTCGAAGCTGCGCTACATGGCGCAGTACCACCGCTACGCCTTCTGACGCCCCCGCTTTCCAAGCACGGGTTGGGTTCCGCGGCCCTCGTCGAAGTCAGGACACCATGGGGAGTGGCCGCGCTCGTCGCGCCAGACGAGTTGTAGCGCACGCACGCCCGGCCCGTAGATATTAGCGGCGTGAGCCAGATGCGCGTCCGGTTGGTCGACGTCGACGAACTCGAGGTCTACTTCACCGGCGATATTCATGGTGTCGCCCGGCTTGGGCGCTACCTCGCGAATGGTGTAGTAGGCAACCGAGTTCAGGAGTTGCATCGCACGTTCGGGCGATACGCCGGTCACCAGGTACTCAGCGAAGCCCCGCTTGTGCAGTCCGATCGTGTAGGCGAACGGTCTCTTCTCGTCCTCGACGTATTGCACAGCCCATTTGTGTTTGGTGATGGTCTTCCGTAGCTCGTCGAGGTAGTCGTCGACGGTGGCGTGCGGGTGGTCGCATTGCCAGCACATGGCATGTCCTTTCGTAGTACTTGCCCACACCATGCGCTCGTGCACCGACATCAGAGCTGAGCCGGGCGGCTAAGCCGCCTGAGCGCGCACTCCAAGCACCGGCTGCGGTAGTTCGTCGTCGAATGTCGACTCCCAGGGCCAGTGGCCCGACAAGTCCGTCCATACCAGCTGAACAGCACGGATATCGGTTCCGAATAAGGCAACTGCCAGCCCCAGGTGGGCGTCGGGTTGGTCCACTTCCACGATCTCTATCGCTGCGACGCCCAGGAAATCGAGGTGGGCTCCCGGTGTCAACGGCCCTCCGGTCTTCGTCTCGCCGATGAAATGGTCCAACAGGACGAGCGCCCGTTCCGTCGTCACACCGGTAGCGATCAATTCAGGCCAGCCGAACTGGTGCAAGCCGGTCGTGTAGGCGTACGGGCGTTTGGTGTCATCAACGCATTTGATGACCCAACCGTGTTGGCGCACGGCGTCGCGGATTTCGTCGAGGTGTTCCGCAATGTCGTCGTCGCGTGTTTCACATTGCCAGCACATGGCATGCCCTTTCGTCGTATGCCCGCACCATCGCCGCGCCTCTGACAAGTTGACGGGTGGCAGAATCGTCCAGTGCCCACCGCTCCCGTCAACGGCCGTGTCTCGAACTGGTACGACGAACTACCTGCCTCCCGGGGTTCCCTGCCAGGCCACCGCGACGCCGATGTCTGCATCGTCGGCGCCGGCTACACCGGGCTGTGGACGGCGTACTACCTCAAGCGCGCCGACCCGTCGCTGCGCATCGCGATCCTGGAAGCCCGGTTCGCCGGGTTCGGCGCGTCCGGCCGCAACGGCGGCTGGCTGTCGGGACTGGTGCCCGGCGACCGCGACAGGATGGCGCAGCAGCACGGCCGGGACGGGGTGGTGGCCTGGCAGCGCGCGCTGAACGACGCCGTCGACGAGGTCATCGACGTTGCGGCGCGCGAAGGCATCGACGCGGGCATCGTCAAGGGCGGCACCCTGCAGATCGCCCGCAACCCGGCCCAGGCGTCGCGGCTGACCGCGGAAGCCGACGAAGAGCTCAGCTGGAAGGTCGACGGCATCGCCGTTCTGTCGAAAGCCGAAGCGGCCGAACGTGTTCGGTTCGCCGGCGTGGTCGCGGCGTACTACAACCCGCACTGCGCGCGCATTCAGCCCGCGCATCTCGCACGCGGGCTCGCCGACGCGGTCGAGCGCCTCGGCGTCGACATCTACGAGCAGACGCCGGTCACCGCGATCGAGGCCGGCAAGGCGACGCACGCCGCACGGCACCGTCACCGCGCCGATCGTGCTGCGCGCGACCGAGGGCTTCACCGCCCGGCTGCCGGGGCTGCGTCGGCGCTGGCTGCCGATGAACAGCTCGATGATCGCCACCGAGCCGATATCGGAGACGCTGTGGGACAGCATCGGCTGGCGACGGCCGCGAGACCGTCGGCGATGCCGCACACGGCTTCTTCTACGCGCAGCGCACCGCCGACAACCGCATCGCGATCGGCGGCCGCAGCGTGCCGTACCGCTACGCGTCGCGCACCGACGTCGACGGGCGGGTGCCCGAACGCGACGATCGCCTACCTGACCGGCGTGCTGCGCGGGGTGCTGCCCCAGGTGCGCGACGTCCCGATCGCGCACGGCTGGTGTGGCGTGCTGGCGGTGCCGCGGGACTGGTCGGCAGGCGTCGCACTCGACAAGGCCACCGGAATGGGTTGGGCCGGTGGATATGTCGGCCACGGCGTCACCGCGACGAACCTCGCGGGCCGTACCCTCGCCGACCTCGTCCTCGACCGCAAGACGCCGTTGACCGAGCTGCCATGGGTGGGCCACCAGTCGCCGAACTGGGAGCCCGAGCCGTTGCGCTGGCTGGGCGTGCGCAGCATGTACCTGGCCTACAAGGCGGCGGATTGGCATGAGGCCCGAGGCCGAACGAGCACGTCGCCGATCGCGGTCCTCGCGGACAAGATCGCCGGTCGGCCCTAGCGGCGCTCGGCTTTCTGCTTCAGCCTCTGCAGCGTCAGCTTGATGTGGCTGTCGTTGGCGGTGTCGCGGTCGCTGACCCCGGTGGCGAGACCGCCTGCCACCGCCATCCAGCCGGGTCGGTGATCCCAGGTGCCCTCGGTGACCCGGCAGCCGCCGTCAACGGCGGCGATGTCGTAGCGCCAGTGTGCGATCGGCACCCCGAAGTAGTTCACGTCGAACGCGAACGCGCGGCCGGGATCGGCGTCGGTGACGGTGCACGTGGTCGTCCAGCGCCGGAAGCCGTTTCGGTTGGTGCCCTTGAACACCGCGCCCGGCGCCACCTTGTCGCCCTTGTGCCACTTCATCGCCTCGTTCTCCTCGGCCAGCGAGGCCAGCGTGGGCAGGTCGGTGATGAGGTCGTACACAGCGGCGGGTTCGGCGTCGATGGTGACCTCCGCCTTGGCGGAGGCCGGTCCGCGATCAGTCATTCGGCGATCGTAACCATGACCGAGGAACAGGTGCGGAGTTTGCGTCGTTGGCCTCACATATGACCGACAAACCCATTCATCTAGCCCTCGGCAACCCATCCGATCACCGTCAACCCACCGGCAAGCACGTGACGGTGCACGGTGAACGGCGTGGTCGTCGCCGACACCGACGATTCGTTGACGCTGCAGGAGGCCGAGCTATCCCGCCGTGCAGTACATCCCGATGCAGCGACGTCGCGCAGAACGTGCTGAAGCCGAGCAGCACCACCACGTACTGCCCGTTCAAGGGCGACGCCAGCTACTCCAGCGTCGAGCACGACCGCGTCGGGCGGCGCGTCGAGGACGTCATATGGACCTACGAGCAGCCCTATCCCGCGGTGGCCGACATCGCGGGCCATGTCGCGTTCTATCCGGACAAGGCCGAGGTCGTCGTCGGCATCCTAGAGTCTGGCGTAGCCAGCGCCCAGCCCGCTTGTCGGTGTTCGAATGTATGTTCGAGTCATGTCAGGGGTTGCGGTGCGGGAGGCGATGGCGAACCTGTGCGCCGCCTACGACGCCTTGGCTGCCTGCGACGTCGATTCGTTGACCGGCTCCGAGGTGGTGTCGATGATCGACGACTACCAGAGGCTGGCATGCCGGATGCCGACCCAGTGGCATCGGCTGTTGACCCGGCTGCAGGCCGAGACGACACCCGCCCAGATGGGCGCCAAATCCTGGAACGAAGTCCTGCGGATCCGCTGGCGGCTGTCGACGGCCGAAGCGTCGCGGCGACTGCACGAGGCCGCCGACCTGGCCGCCCGCACCAGCCTGGTCGGTCAGCCGTTGGCGCCGATGCTGCCCGCCGTGGCCGCCGCGCAGTCAGCCGGAGTGATCACCGGCGAGCACGTGACCGCGATCCGCGACGCCATCAAGCGCTGCCGTCCTGGGTGGACACCATCACCGCCGGCCAGTTCGAGGTCGACCTGGTGCGCGTCGCGGCCGGCGTCGGGACCCAAAGAGCTGCGCGAGACCGCCGCCCTGCGGTTGTTCCTGCTGGATCAGGACGGCCCCGAACCCGACGACGCCGAACGCGCCCGCAAACGCCACTTCACCACCACCGCCCAGGGCCGCGACGCGATGACCGCGGCCAGCGCGAACTTCACCCCCAGGCGTGGGCGGTGTGGGAAGTGATCTTCGCCAAATACGCCGCCCCGGGCATGTGCAACCCCGCCGACGCCGAGCCATGCACCTCGGGCACCCCGACCCAAGCCCAGATCGACAACGACGATCGCACCCTGGCCCAACGCCAGCACGACGCCATGCTGGTGGTCGGCCGCATCGCGTTGATGAGCGGTGAACTCGGCCACCTCAACGGGCTGCCGGTCAGCGTCATCATCCGCACCACCCTGCAAGACCTGGAAAGCCGCGCCGGCATCGGCGTCACCGGCGGCGGCACCAAACTGCCGATCGCCGACGTCATCCGGATGGGCGCCCACGCCCACCACCACCTCGCCGTGTTCGACAAGGCCACCGGGCAGGCGCTGGCGCTGTACCGGACCAAAGCGCGTGGCCTCAGCCGCCCAGCGGATCATGCTGATCGCCCGCGACGGCGGCTGCACCAAACCGTGCTGCACCGTGGGCGCCTACGGCTGCCAGGCCCACCACGCCTCGCAGGACTGGGCCAAGGCGGTAACACCAACGTCGACGACCTGACCCTGGCGTGTGGCCCCGACAACCGCGCCGTCGATGACGGCGGCTGGCAGACCACCATCAACACCCGCGGCGAATGCGAATGGACACCACCACCCGCCCTCGACCACGGCCAAACCCGAATCAACTACTACCACCGCCCCGAAGCACTCCTCAGACCACCCGAGGACCAGGCGCCGCCCGAGCCAACACAGCTAGAATTCAAGCGACACAACGATACTCACGCCGAACCGGAACATCTGGACCCCACCGAAACACCCGGCGGACCGGGACCACCCGACAACCAAGCCGCCTGAGACCCACCCCGCTGAAGTGACTAGCCGCGGGTGCGGACCCGGTAGCGCCTCTCGGCGTAAGCCAGGTCGTCGCGCCACAGCTTGGCCGCGGCGGCCCGCATGAACGGCGCGATCAGCGGACGCCCGTGCAGGGCGTGCGCGAAGCCGGGTCGATCGGAATGCGCGATGACGGCCTCGATCACCGCGCTGCGCGGCAGCCCGTCAGGGCCTGCGCCGACGGGAGTGGCGTGCGTTTCGACGACGCTGCCCGCCCCCTCGCCGTCGATGATGCGCATGACGATGGTGCGCGGCTCTGGAGCGGAGAACTCGGCGACGACCGGCACCCCGAACCTGCCGACGTGAAAGGTCACCGGAACCAGAAAGCGGTCCTGCTCCTCGGGGAGGTCGGCGTCCACAGGCGGTGCGGACATCACATCGAGGTGGGCGAACGAGTAGGGGTGGTACCAGGCGCCGTGCCACGGATCGAGCCGGTTGGCGATGATGTCGCTGCGGCTCGCACGTGCCGACCAACCGTGTGACGGCGTGCATGCTCACGCCCGCAGGCCGTGCGGGCACCACCGGCTCGTCGGTCGGCTCCTCGCCTCCGATGCGGTCCAGCCGTACCCACGCGAGCACCCCGTCGTCGTATGCCGGGTACGGCTTCCAGCCGAATTCGCGACCGCCCTCGAGCCGCAGCCCGTGCCACGGGCAGATGAGCGCACCGCGGTCCACCGTGCCCGTCGCCAGGTCCGCCCCGAGGTGCGGACAGGTCGCCGGACCGACGTGCAGAGTGGCGTCGGTGTCCCGCCACGCCACGATCTCCAGCCCGCCGACCGACGTGCCGTGTGGCCGGTCGCGGATCGTGTCGCTTGCGGCGAACGCGTACCAGTTGCCGCTGGGTCTGCGCTGCGACCGCACCAGCGCGGCGTCGATGATCGCGGGCTCGGCATCCTTGTATGTCGGCCGCTGGCTCGCCCACTGTTCGCGCGGAAGCACTGTGAAGGGCGACCTCTTCGCCACTTTCGCCGCCCAGCCGTCGAGCCTGCTCATCGCGCAGGCTGCCTCTCCCGCTGCGCGAGCCGTCGCAGCGCGCTGGACCGGCCCTGCACCGGGACGGTGTGCAGGACGTGCCCGGCCAGCCCGTAGTGGGCCAGCAGCCGGTTCGCCGCCGACCAACCCGTCGTGGCGGCGCGTTCCATCAACGCCACGGGCAGGTCGATGCGGATCCCGTCGCCCGCCAGCATGACGGCGGGGTGCGCAGTGGCGACGGTCGGCCGTGCGGCGTGGTCGCCGGGTGCGAAGCGCGGGCAGTCGCTGCGAGTCAGCACCCGCTCCTCGACGATCTTCGCCTCTGTGGTCTCCGGGTAGAGCTCGTGCAACCGGGCCAGCATCCGGTCGCCGAGGTCATCGGCAGGCGAGGTCACGGCGTAGGAATGCAGCTCGACGACAGAACCGCCGGTCCGGCGCGACCACTGGGCTGCTTCCTTCTCGTAGCGCTCCAGCACGCTGACATTGTCCAGTGGTGGACGGCCGCCCGTCCCGAGGAACGGCGCACGGTCTGCGTTCACCGGCCGGTCCAGCCACAACCGCTGCACCACGAACGGCGGTGCGGTTCCCATCGCCGCGATGCGCGCCCGCCAGGGGTCGTCGCCCAGCCCGGCCGAAGCGTCGACGATGCGTTGCAGGCCGGCCACGTCGGTGGCCAACACCAGCCCGTCGCATTCGAAGTCGACGCCAGAGTCGCAGTGCACACGAAGCCGCGGGTCGGTGGTCACCCGGTTCACCGAAACCCCGGTGTGGAACTTCGCGCCGCGCGACTCCAGATACTCGCGCAGCGGATTCCACAGCGCCACATCGAAGTTGGCGTTCGCCACGTCGAATACCAGGCCCTCGCTCGAACCCAGGAAATAGATGTGGAACATGGTGGCCAGCTCGGCCGCTGACAGCGCGCCCGGCTCGGCGAAGAAGCTGCGGGAGAACACCTCGAACGCGAGATGCCGTGCAGCAGAGGGGAAGTTGATGTCCCGCAGGAAGCTGTCGGCATCCAGATGGTCGAGCTGCTGGTAGATGTCCGGCACCGACACCGCCGCCAACGGCGCGGCCGCACGTGCGTTGATCCGCACCAGATCACGCAGCCGGAACGTCGGGCTGCGCAGTGCGAACGCGATGGCGTTCAGCGGCGGTGTTTGCGGCAGCCCGCGAAAACGTGTCGCGCCTGCCCTGCCCGTCGACCAGAGGGTAGTCCTCGACC
Source organism: uncultured Actinomycetota bacterium (assembly GCA_963758825.1). Lineage (GTDB taxonomy): Bacteria > Actinomycetota > Actinomycetes > Mycobacteriales > Mycobacteriaceae > Mycobacterium. The sequence goes on from CAVWWV010000008.1 coordinate 383,449, forward strand.
GGCGGTGAGCATGCCCAGCCCGGAATCGATGCGACGCAACAGGGCACGCAGGTTGTAGTACTGCCGGAAGAACGCGTGGAAGCCGCGGTTCATCGGCAGATCGGTGCCGTCGGTCGGACTGCTCGGTCCAGCCGCCGACGCGACCGCCGAGATAGCTCTCCCGTTCGACGACGTCGACGGTCACTCCGCGCTCGACCAGCCCGGTCGCCGCGGCCAGCCCGGCGATCCCGCCGCCGACGACGACGACATGCGGTGTGCCGCTCAGCGCGCTCGGCATCAGGCAGGCCGGTGGGTGCGGGGTGGCTGGCGCGGCGCGGATCGGTCATCGCGGGGCTTCGGCGAGGAAGGTGTGCACGATATTGCGCTGCCAGCCCGGCACCGTCTCGCTGCGCACATTGGTGAAACCGTTGGCCCGCAGCCGGTTCAGGAACGCCTCCGCCCCGTCGAATTCGTTCACGCTGCGCCGCAGGTACCGGTAGAGACCCGCGTCACCGCTGCGCAGCTTGCCCATCGGGATGATGATCGTCGCGCACACCGCGTTCCACATGGCCGTCGCGATTCGCGAGTCGCGCACCGAGTACTCGTGTACCGCGAGCGTCGCCCCGGCCCTCAAAAGGCTTCGGAATTCGGTCAACTGGGTGTCGGGATCGGCCAGGTTGCGCAGCAGGTACGCCGCGAAGATGCCGTCGAACGGCCCGTCGACACCCGCGGCGGCGAGGTCTTCGATGCGGCTGTGCACGAACCGGACCGTTTCCGGCCAGCGCTTCGCGGCGGCCTCGGCCAACATGCCCGCCGACGCGTCGACGGCGACGATCTCGGCGTGCGGGGCGACGGACAGCAGCGCGGCGGTGGACGCGCCGGTGCCGCAGCCCGCGTCGAGCAGCCGTAGTCCCTTGCCGCCGTTGGCAAGCCGCATGCGCTGCGCCGACATCCGCAGGTGCCGGTGATAGCCGGGATTGGCGTCCACCAGGCCGTCGTACGAAGCCGCGCCCGCATCGAACGCGGCAGGCACCGCCGGACTTGCTGTCGGTCATTTCGAACTCCCAACCTTGCGATCGCGCAGCCGCTGACGCTCCCACAGCAGCAGCACCGCGGTCACCAGCGCGAAGCCGAACAGGAAGTCCTCGACGGGGATGTCGAACGGAAACCTGATGCCGCTGGTGTGGCTGTCGTCGTAGATGACGATCGGCGCGCGACAGCTTGGTGAGCCAGCCGTCCACGGGTATCTGGAATGCGAAGACGATCACCATCGAGATCCAGTAGGCCGGCCTGCGGAGCAGGCCGGTGTGCAGGACGCCGAATTCCAATGCGAACACGGCGATCACCGCCAGCACGGCGGGCAGGGTGTAGCCGAGCCCCGTCACGTCGGACTGCTCCGATCGGGCGGTGAACTTCTTGCGCAGATACGTCAGCATCGTGTCGACGGCGTTGTAGGTGAAGAGCCCGCACAGCGGAATCACGATGAAGAACAACAACTCCTCGATCGGAATGTCGGCGGGCAGCCGGATGCCGGTGACGTAGCGCGGGTTGTAGGTCCAGATCTTCGCGGCGATCGCAACCGCATCCCACACGACGAACACCGCGGCGACGGGCAGCACCGCGAATGCCGCGCGGCGGGCCTGCCGGTAGATGCCCTCGCCGAAGAGTTCCAGCGGCGCGGTGATCAGCAGGCACGCGCCCAGCACGATCAGATACTGCCAGTGGTCCATGTCGGAGTTCTTACCTGCCGTGCGTCAGCCGCGCGCGCCAGGCCCCCAGCAGGCCGACGACCGGCCACCTGCAGTCGCCTGCCGGTGCCGACGGTCGCGCGCTGGTCGAAGATCGCGAAGTCGATGTTCTCGATGCGGTCGAGGATCTCCGAGTACAGCGTGAAGGCGGCCTCGACGCAGGGCCGCGACCGTGGCGTCGAGCATGTCGATGCCCTTGCGGGCGACGTCGTATACCCGGCGGGTGGCGGCGTGCTGTTCGGTGAGTGCGCGCCGTACCCGGGGGTCGGTGCGCCTGTTGGCGTGACACCACGTCAGCACGTCCCGGTCGACCCGGTGAGCGGCCAGCTCATCGGCGGGCAGATACACCCGGCCGCGCTGCAGATCCTCGTCGACGTCCCGCAGGAAGTTGGTGAGCTGGAAAGCCGTTCCCAGCGCCGCGGCATAGGGTGCGGCCTCTTCGCGCGGGCCGACGGTGCCGAGCACGGGAAGCATCTGCAGACCGATCACCTCGGCCGAGCCGTGCATGTACCGCTCGAGCGACTTGCGGTCCGGGTAGTCGGTGACCGTCAGGTCCATCCGCATCGACGGCAAGGAAATCGTCGAACATCTCCCACGGAATGCCGTATCTGCGCGCGGTGTGCACGACGGCCCGCAGGGTCGGGTCGTCACCGGAATCCTGATGCTGGACAAGCTGATTGAAGAGCTGCGTGGAAAGCCGCTGCAGCCGTTCGGTGCGTTGCGCCGACGCTGAGGGTGTCGTCGAAGTCGTCGAGGATGTCGTCGGCGCGGCGTGCGAACCCGTACAGCGCGTGCACCGCGGGGCGCTGTTCGGGTGCCAGTAACCGGGTCGCGAGAAAGAACGTGCGGCCGTGCTCGGCGTTCAGCAGCCGGCAGTGTTGGTAGGCGTCGCGCAGTGCCGGGTCGTGCACACCTGCGGCATCGAGTTCGGAGCGGATCATGTCTGGCCGCTGCCGATCTGAGCCGTGACGGACCGGATGACGGCTCCGGTGACGCGGTCGGCGGCCAGCCGTCCAGACATCAGGGCGGTGGGAACGCCGACACCGGGCACCGTCGACGATCCCGCCAGCACGACGTTGTCGATGCCGCGAACCGTGTTGGCGGGACGGAACGGACCCGTCTGGCCGAACGTGTGCGCCAGCGCGAACGGCGTGCCCGCCAGCATGCCCTGCCTGGCCCAGTCCGCGGGGTTGACGACATGCAGCAGTTCGGCGTCGACGCCCAGTTGCGGAAGCCGGTCGGTGACCGCGGCCATCATGCTGTCGGCATAGGAGTCGCCGATGCTCTCCCAGTCGACGGTGCCCCTGGACAGGTTCGGTGCAGGCGCCAGCACGTAGAGCAAATCTCGTCCGGCGGGCGCGAGCGTGGGGTCACCGGCTGTCGGCCTGGTCACCAGCAGGGACGGGTCGCTCATCACCACCCCGTCGTCGATGATCTCGCGGAACGTCTGCTCCCAGCTCTCACCGAACAGGATGTTGTGGTGCGGCAGCGCGGTGTCCGGCGATCGGCAGCCGATGTGGGCGACGACCGCCGACGGCGACGGCCGAAGCGGCAGCAGACGGCGCGGGGTGCGGCCGAGAAGCCGGTAGGTGTCGGGTAGTTCGGTGGTGAGGATCACGGCGTCGGCTTCGATGCGATCATCGGTGTCGGTGTGCACGGCGCGGATCCGGTCTCCCTGCCGTTCCAACTTGGTTACCGTTGCGCCATAACGAAACTCGACCCCGGCGTCGACCGCAGCGGCGGCCAATCCGTCGGGAAGTGCCCGCATTCCTCCGCGCGGGAAGTACACACCGGCGACGGTGTCCATGTAGGCGATGACGGCGTACACCGCGAGCGCCCGCTGCGGCGGCACCCCCGCGTACAGCGCCTGGAACGTGAAGATCCGGTGCAGCCGCGGATCGGTGATGAACCGCTTCACCGCCCGGTCCCACCGGCGGAACCCGCCGAGCGCGGTCAGCCGGGCCAGCGACGGAGTCAACAACGACAACGGCGAGTCGAAATTCGAGCCGATGAAGCCGTCGAACTCGACTTCGTACAAGCGCGCGAGCCAGTCGCGTAGCCGCAGATAGCCCTGCGCCTGCTCCGGCCCGGCGAACCGCTCCACCTCGGCCGCCATCGCATCGCGGTCACTGTGCACGTCGAGCCCGCTGCCGTCGGCGAAGAGTGCACGGTAGGCAGGCTCGACGGCTTCCAGCTCGAGCCGGTCTGCGGTGGATTCGCCTACCGCCGCGAAGGTTTCGTCGATCAGGTCGGGCATCGTGAGAACGGTCGGGCCGGTGTCGATCCGGTATCCGTTGACGTCGAGTCGGCCGACGCGTCCGCCCGGCACGTCACCGCGTTCGACGACCGTCACCGAGCGGCCCCGGCCCGCCAGGTGCAGCGCCGCCGACAGTCCCGCAAGCCCCGCGCCGACGACCACCACGTGATCGGTTCTGCCGCCGATGGTTCGCATCATGACGCCCTCTCGGTGCATACCGACGCCATGTTGAGCAGTGCCGAACGCACCGCGTCGTCGAACCGGCTCTCGTCGATCCAGTCCGAGGCACGGCGCAGCCGATCGGCGATCATCTCTTCGATCTGCTGCTCGGCGCCGGTCGCGGTGATCAGGCTGCGCCATCGTTCGATGTCCGCCTCGTCGAGGTCGGCGGTGCCCATCAGCTCGTTCAGCTGGCGGCGCAGCGTCGGATCGGCCATCCGATGGGCGGCCACGACCACGCTTGTCGCCTTGTGCTCGGTGAGGTCGGCGCCGACGGGCTTACCCGTGATCGCCGGTGAGCCGAAGATGCCGAGCAGATCGTCACGCAGCTGGAAGGCCTCGCCGACCGCGTCGCCGTAGCGACCGAGACGGGTCAGCAGACCGTCGGCGCAGCCCGCCATCGCCGCGCCGATCTCCAGCGGCCGGCGGACCGTGTAATTGCCCGATTTGCGTCGCGCTACGTCCAGCACCTCATCCAGCGTAGGGCAGCCCGCCGACGTCGTTGACCAAGTCCGCGAATTGGCCGACTGCCAACTCGGTGCGCATGGCGTCGTATCTGGGCCAGGCCCTGCTCAGCGCGTTGGGGTCCAGGCCGCTGTCCCGCAGCATCTGTTCGGCCCAGACCAGGCAGAGGTCGCCGAGCAGGACGGCCGCCGACTCTCCGAACCGGTCCGGCGACCCTGACAGTTCTCGGCCGCGGTGCCAGTCGGCGAACTGAACGTGAGCCGCAGGACGGCCGCGGCGCAGTTGTGACCCGTCCATGACGTCGTCCTGAAGCAGGGCGAACGCGTGCAGCAGTTCGAGGCTCGCGGCGGAGCGCAGCGCGGCGTGAGAGGGCTCGGCACCGCACAACCAGCCGAGGAACATGAACGTCGAGCGCAGGCACTTGCCGGAGCCGACGAATCCGACCAACACATCGGCCGCGACATCGACTCCCGCGCCGCGCAGGTCGTGCGCGCACCGGTCGGAGACGAATTCGTCGACAGAGTCGAGCACCGCCTTGCGCACATTGCTGCGCCAGATGTCGAACTGTCCGGCCTCCGGGCACGTCACCGCAGGCGCGGGGTGCAGCGCAGGCGCAAACAGCCGTCCGTCGACGCCCAACCTGTACCCCTTCCCCTACCCACCGGCGGAGCCGTCAGCCTATTGGCGTTCTGGCGATACCCCCAGCCGAGGCGGCCGAATCTGACTTGATGTCAGTATTACGTCACCAATGTTTGACGTCGCGGTGGAGTGCAGTGTCGAGTTCGCGGGGCCGGCCAGCCCCGGGTACACGCTGTCCCCATTGCGCCGCGGAGGCGGCGACCCCTGTTACGTGACGGCGTCCGACGGTGCCATCTGGCGGACGAGCCTGATGCGCACCGGGCCGGTGACAGCGCGGATCAGCCGGTCAGGCGCGTGCACCATCGCGTGCGAGGCATGGGGAAGCGGCGCAGCGGAATTCGCGGCCGGACTTCCCGCGCTGCTGGGCGCCGAGGACGACGCGAGCGGGTTCTCGCCCGACGAACCGACCATCGCCGAGGCTCATCGCCGGGTGCCGCATCTGCGACTGGGCCGGACGGGGCGGGTGTTGGAGTCCCTGATCCCGGCCGTGATCGAGCAACGGGTGGCAGGCAAGGACGCGTTCCGGTCCTGGCGGTTGCTGGTCACCAAGTACGGCGCACCCGCGCCGGGTCCGGCACCGGCGCGGATGCGCGTACCGCCACCTTCAGAGGTGTGGCGCCGCATTCCGTCGTGGGAGTTCCACCTGGCCAACGTCGACCCCGGCCGGGCCCGCACGCTCGTCGGCTGTGCCCAGCGGGCCGATTCGCTGGAGCGGCTTGTCACCCGTCCCGCCGAGCAGGCCAGGGAGGCGCTGACCTCGTTGCCCGGCGTCGGGGTGTGGACGGCGGCTGAGACGGCCCAGCGCGCATTCGGCGACGCCGACGCTTTGTCGATCGGTGACTACCACCTGGCCAAGGTGGTCGGCTGGTCGCTGCTCGGCCATCCCATCGACGACGACGCGATGGTCGCGTTGCTCGCCCCGCTGCGTCCGCACCGGCACCGGGCGGTGCGACTCCTCGAGGTCAGCGGGCTTGCCCGTAACCCGCGGTTCGGGGCACGGCAGGCCATCCCCGACCTGCGGGCGATCTGAGCGCAGGTGATTAACCCCGGTGCGTCACGGGTAGGCCTTTCGACGACGCGAAATCGAAGGAGCAATCGATGACTCAATTCACCGTTCCCGGCATGTCGAACAAAGAAGGCAGCGAAGTAGCCGACCTGCTGCAGAAGGCATTGAGCCGGTACAACGACCTGCATCTCACGCTGAAGCACATCCACTGGAATGTGGTCGGCCCCAATTTCATCGGGGTGCACGAGATGATCGACCCACAGGTCGAACTGGTCCGTGGTTACGCCGACGAGGTTGCGGAGCGGATCGCCACGCTCGGAAAGTCTCCGCTCGGCACGCCTGGCGCGATCATCAACGACCGCACCTGGGACGACTACTCGGTCGAGCGGGACACCGCGCAGGCGCACCTGGCCGCACTCGACGTCGTCTACACCGGCGTCATCGAGGACACCAGGAAGAGCATCGAGCGGGTCGGCGACCTCGACCCGGTCACCGAGGACATGCTCATCGCGCATTCGGCGGAGCTGGAGAAATTCCAGTGGTTCGTGCGCGCCCATCTGGAGAACTCGGGCGGTCAGCTGGCCAGCGGGGGCGCCAAGACCGAAAAGGCGGCCGCCAGCCGCGCCAGGAAGAAGGCGCCGGTCAAGTAGGACCGGATTCCTCGAGGGCGTCGTCTCGGACCGGCTGGTCGGCGAGTTCCTCGCTCCCGCCGAACAGGTAGGGATAGGCGAGACCGGCGATCGCGGCACCGATCAGCGGTGCCAGCCAGAAGATCCACAGCTGCGCGGGTGCGCCGTCGCCGTTGAAGAATGCGACGCCGGTGGACCGCGCCGGGTTCACCGACGTGTTCGAGATCGGGATCGAGATCAGGTGGATCAGGGTCAGGGTGAGCCCGATCGACAGACCCGCAAAGCCTTTTGAGGCCGGTGCGCGGTCGTCGGTCGAGCCGAGGATGACGAGGAGGAACACCCCCGTCAGGATGACTTCGGTGAGTGCGACGGCCAGCAGCGAGTAACCGCCCGGCGAATGGTCACCGTAGCCGTTGGCGGCCATGTTGCCGACCGGGTCGAAACCCTCTTTTCCGTTGGCTATCACCAGGATCACCAGGCCCGCGACCAAGCCGCCGATCACCTGCACCACCCAGTACCCGGGTACCGCCTTCCACTCGACGCGCCGCGCGAAGGCGGCGCCGAGGGTCACGGCCGGGTTGAAGTGGCCGCCCGAGATGGTGCCGAAGGCGTACACGCCGGTGAGGACTGTCAGGCCGAATGCCAGTGCGACACCGAGGAACCCGATTCCCAGCGATGCACCGTCCGACGATGCGAACTTCGCGGCGAACACCGCGCTGCCGCAGCCTCCGAGGACCAACCAGAAGGTGCCGATGAACTCGGCCGTCAAACGGTGCAGCATGGTGGGTGGAGTCATCGTGTGAGCGTTGCATGCGAGTCCGGCGTTTGAGGTCAGGCGTTGCCGAATCGTGCCGTCGACCGAAATTTTGCAGTCGCTAACCGTTACCGCGTCGCTCGATCGACGCCTCGTCCGGCATCCGCTCGCGAAGGCTCTCATAGATCGGCGGCGATCCGACGAGGTTCGCGACCAGCACAGCCGCCGCGGTTGCGGCCATCATCGGCACCAAGCGTTGCCGTCGTGGCCGTCATCTCCGTGACGACGACCATGCCCGTCACCGGCGCGCGCACGGTGGCCCCGAAGAACGCCGCCATCCCGACGAGCGCCATCGGAACAGCCAGTTGCGAGGTGTCTTCCGGCCATACCGCGGCGAAGCACCCGACGAACAGCAGCCCCCACAGGGCCCCAACGGCAAGGAGTGGTGCAAACAGCCCGCCCGGCACCGCCGCCGAGTACGAGAGGGGACCCGCGACGAACCGCACCGCGAGTATCCCGATGACGACGGACAACACGAGGTTCTGTCCGCCGAGGATCCGCTGCGTCAGGTCCTCGCCGCCGCCCACCGAGAGCGGGTAGACGAACATCGCCAACCCGACGATCGCACCGATGATGGCGGCCTTCGCCGGCGCCGGGATGCGGTGTATCGCACCGACGTGATCGAGGAACCACAGCGTCAAACCGTTGTAAGCGGCGCCGAGACCTCCGGTCAGCAGGCCGAAGGCGAGGAAAAGGGGCAGCCATGCCAGCGCAGGGGCAGCCATGGGTTCGACCCGAAAGTCGGCATGGTTTCCCAACACCAGCCGTGAGCATGCGACACCGGCAGCGCACGAAAAGAGGGTCGCCAGAACGGTTTTCACCCTGAAGGACTTGGTCACCTCCTCGAGGGTGAAGAGGGTGCCGCCGATCGGCGCGTTGAAGGCCACCGCAAGGCCTGCGCCGCCAAGCGCCGTCTGCATCATCCTGACCTCGGAGTCGGGTAGCCGGGCGCGCCTGGCGGCTTCGGCGCCGATCGCCGCGCCCATGTGCACCGTGGGCCCCTCGCGGCCGAGCACCAGCCCGGAGCCCATGCTCAGCACGCCTCCGATGAACTTCGCCGGAAGCAGTCGGATCTGTGGCGGCCTTGCCTCGCCGAGAAAGACCGCTTCGACGTGCTGGATGCCGCTGCCTGCGGCCAGCGGCTCCCATCGCACGATCAGGGCGGCCAGGGTGGCGCCCAGTGCGGCAGCGGCCATGGGCACCAGCCAGCCCGGACCTGGCAGCTTGTGCGCCCAGTCGACGAGGTCGATGCGCAGGTCGTCGGCGATCTGCAGACACCAGCGGAACCCGCCACCGACGAACCCGATGACGACACCCGCGACGATCGCCGTCACGCAGATTCCGACCGTGCCGCGCATCGATTCGTCGGGCTGGAGGGGTCCTGCCGCCTGCGCCGTCATAAGGCGACGAACTTTACCGGGGCAGATACCCCCACGGGGTATAGTGAAACGCATGACCGAGGTCGATCACTCGCAGCACCACAGCGACACCGACCACGCAGACCACGGCCACGGCGGCCACCACGATCACGTCGCGCAGTTCCGCAGGCTGTTCTGGATCATGGGGGTGCTGGCCATCCCGACGGTGGTGCTTTCTCCCATGTTCGCGATGATCCTCGGCTACTCCGTTCCGCAGTTCCCCGGATCTGGCTGGGTGTCCCCGGTGCTCGGGACCGTGATGTACTTCTGGGGCGGCAGGCCGTTCCTGACCGGTGCGATCAGCGAGATCCGCTCTCGCGCACCGGGAATGATGTTGCTGATCGGTCTGGCGATCACCGTCGCATTCGTCTCGTCGTGGGGCGCAAGCCTCGGCGCGCTCGACCACCAGCTCGACTTCTGGTGGGAGCTGGCGCTGCTGATCGTCATCATGCTGCTCGGCCACTGGATCGAAATGCGGTCGCTGGCGCAGACCAGCTCGGCGTTGGACTCCCTTGCCGCGCTGCTGCCCGACGAGGCCGAACGGGTCGAGGGAGACGCCGGGCGCGACATCGTCACGGTCGCCCCATCGGATCTACGACTCGGCGACGTGGTGATCGTGCGGCCCGGCGGCAGCGTGCCCGCCGACGGCGAGATCGTCGACGGCGCCGCCGACATCAACGAGTCGATGGTCACGGGAGAGTCGGTGCCGGTGCGGCGCGGCGTTGGTGATGACGTCGTCGCGGGCACGGTCGCAACGGATTCCGGGCTGCGCATCAGGGTCACCGCCGTCGGTGACGACACCGCGCTCGCGGGAATTCAGCGGCTGGTCACCGAGGCGCAGAACTCGACATCGCGGGCGCAGCGGTTGGCTGACACCGCCGCGGGCTGGCTGTTCTGGTTCGCGCTGGGCGCCGCCGTCATCACCGCGGTGGTGTGGGGCGTCGTCGGCAGGCCGGAGGAAGCCGTCATTCGGACGATCACCGTTCTGGTCATCGCGTGCCCGCACGCGCTCGGGTTGGCCATACCGCTCGTGGTGTCCATCGCCACTGAACGAGCAGCGCGCGCGGGCGTGCTCGTCAAGGACCGGCTTGCGCTGGAAAGCATGCGGACGGTCGGCGCCGTGCTGTTCGACAAGACCGGCACCCTGACGAAGGGTGAGCCCAGTGTGACGGACGTGGCCGCGACGGCCGGGCACAGCGATCGCGAGGTGCTGGCGCTTGCAGCGGCCGCCGAACTGGACTCCGAACATCCGCTGGCGCGCGCGATCGTGGCTGCGGCCGCCGCAAGAGATGTGAATGTGCCTGCCTCGTCGGCCTTTTCGTCGTCACCAGCGGTCGGGGTGACCGCGACGGTCGACGGCCGCGAGGTCCGCGTCGGCGGTCCGCGGCTGTTGGCACAGGCCGGGCAGATCGAGATGCCCGAAGCCGCGGCATGGCACAGCGAAGGCGCGATCGTGTTGCACGTCCTTCTCGACGGGGCGGTGGCGGGCGCACTGAAGCTGGCCGACGAAGTACGACCGGAATCGCGTCAGGCGGTCGAGGGCCTGCACCGGCTGGGCATCGAGGTCGTGATGATCACCGGCGACGCCGAGCCGGTGGCGCGGGCGGTCGGCGACGAGCTCGGCATCGACCGGGTGTTCGCGGGCGTGCGGCCGCAGGACAAGGCGGCCAAGGTCGCCGAGTTGCAGGCCGACGGCCTCAAGGTGGCGATGGTCGGTGACGGTGTCAACGACGCGCCTGCGCTGGCCCAGGCCGACGTCGGCATCGCCATCGGCGCGGGCACCGACGTGGCCATCGCGTCGGCGGGGGTGATCCTGGCCGGCTCGGATCCGCGTTCGGTGCTCTCGGTGATCACGTTGTCCAAGGCGGCGTACCGCAAGATGGCCCAAAACCTGTGGTGGGCAGCGGGTTACAACCTTATTTCGGTGCCGTTGGCGGCCGGGGTGCTGGCGCCCGTCGGGTTCGTGATGCCGATGTCGGTCGGTGCGCTGCTGATGTCGGCGTCGACGGTGGTCGTCGCGCTCAACGCGCAACTGCTGCGGCGGCTGGATCTGCGGCCGGTCGGCAATCAGTAGCCGAGGCCACGCAACTGGGCACCGAGCTGTTCGGCGACTGCCTGGTGCGTGCGGATCAGCTCGAGCTGCTGGCCGACCTGAGCGCGCAGTGCGCGCAGGACCGCCAGTTCAGAAGCCGGCGTCTCGGTCAGGTGCTCGAGCGCATCCGAGGTCGACGACACGGCGTCGAGCGCCGATTGCGACGTCGTGTGTGCCGCGGTGACCGCCTCGGCGGCGTCCCTGAGGCGGTGGCCCAGATCGGATTCGACGCCGGACAGGTGGTCAAGCGCGTCGCGGGTGCCCTGCGCGAAGTCGCCGTAGTTGGTGATGGCGTCTCCCGACATCGATGCGGCCTGTTCCTGCCCGGACCGGATGACGTCGGTTGCCTCGGTCAGTTTGTCGGCAGCGGTCGCAGCCGCGTCGGGGTCAGCGGTGCCGAACAGCGAGTCGGCCCTCGACATCACGTCCCCGACGTTGCGGACCAGATCGGACAGCGGCACAAGACCAAGTATCAGCCATCGAGCGAGTCGATGAGGTCGTTCAGGGCGCTGGTGTCCGCGTCAGCCGCCGGTTCGCCCGCTTCCACCGCGGCGACCAGCTCGACGGGAAGGCCCGCCGCGTTGGCCGTCTCCACGGCGGACAGGCTGGCGCGCCGACGCGCGGCGTACAGCCGCTGGCCCAGCGTCGCCCCCGGTGCCGCGGCGGCGCGGAACATCAGGTCGTCGTAGCAGCCGCGGACGGTCCGCAGGGCCAACACCACGTCGGGGGTGCCCCTGCTGTGCTGTGCGGCTCGGGCGACGACGGCTTCGAGCTTGCGAAGCTCGGCAAGGATGACCGTGGCGCGCCCGGCGAAATCGGGATCGTCGTCGGCCTGGCAGCGACTCGACGGCCGCACCGAGCGTCGTCATCGCCACCTCGACCGTGCCCGCGATGAGCGATGCAGTGCCGCCGTCTGCGGGTGGCTCCGGCACGGCGCCGGGTACCTGGCCGCCATACCGTATCGTCGCTATGGTTCCGGCGGGCCACTGCAGAATCTCCTCGAGCTTGGCCCTCGTCCGCTCCCTTGGCCAGCTACGACCCTTCTCGAAGGCGATGAGCGCGCCCGCATTGATGATCTTGAACTTCGCGAGATTCCGCTGCTTGATGTCCAATTCGCGGCGCCGGGCGGCGACCGCTGCGCCAGCGCGGGCTATGCCCGGATCGCCGGCTTCGGGTTCCACCCGCCCAGTGTAGCCAGCGGATCCGACGGTAGAGGGCCGACCGGGCCGAAGCGGCGAGAGACGTAACAAGTGTTGCGGTGCTACGGAAAGAACGCTACGGTTTAAGCGATACTCCAGCGAGCGAGGGGACCGCCATGACCGTCATGATCGACATGCCGCTATTGACCGACAACCAGATCGGCGCCTGCACGCAGGACCCCGAACGGTGGATGACGGCAACCGATGACCAGACCAAGGCGGTGTGCCGGGCATGCCCGCGTCGCTGGCTGTGCGCGCGAGAGGCCTGCGAGATGCCCGGCGCCCAGGGGCTGTGGGCCGGCATCCATATTCCCGAGGGCGGCCGCGGCCGCACGTTCGCCCTCAAGCAGCTCCGGTCGTTGGCCGAGCGCGGCGGCTATCCGGTCCACCGCTGAGGCACCTGCAGCCTGCCCGCTCGACGAGGGGAGGAGCGGGTGGGCCGCGGGGCGGATTCTAAGAAACTGACTAGGCTTTGCAGCAAACTATCTCTCGCGTCTTTAGCGCAGCTGATGGTGCGGATAGCTAGCAACCAGCAACGGCAGCCAGTGATCTTGGTCGCACTCCGGAGTCACCGGAGCTCGCGACGGCGCCGGCCGGGGTCACCGTAAATCGAAGGCGCGCAACGAATTCGCTCGTATCATGGGAGCGAATGGGGCAGCGTTGCCGCGGGGGCCGAGCTCGTTAGTTAGGTTTGACTAAGTTGGCATGTCGCGCGGGGTTTGTCATATCGTTTTCCCCACTTGTGCCATGTGGGGTAGGGGTCGTCGTTCAGTGCTGCACGCAGTCACCGCCACCGCCATGAACGGCTAAAGCCGTCGTCGGTGGCCAACAGTGTTTTCTAGTGAGTCGTGAAGGGCTAGGTGGGAATGGCGCCCGTCAAACAAGGGCTGTACAACCCCGCGTTCGAACATGACGCGTGTGGCGTTGCCATGGTCGCGGACATGCACGGCCGCCGCAGCCGCGACATCGTCGACAAGGCCATTCTGGCCCTGGTCAACCTGGAGCACCGCGGTGCCCAAGGCGCCGAACCGCAGACCGGCGACGGTGCAGGAATCCTGCTTCAGGTTCCCGATGAGTTCCTGCGCGCCGTCGTCGAGTTCGATCTGCCGGAGGCGGGCAGCTACGCCACCGGCATCGCGTTCCTGCCGCAGTCGTCGAAGGACGCCGCCGCCGCATGTGAATCTGTCGAGAAGATCGCCGAAGCCGAGGGCCTCGAGGTGCTGGGCTGGCGGGACGTCCCCACCGACGATTCGTCGCTCGGTGCGCTGGCCCGCGACGCCATGCCGACATTCCGCCAGGTGTTCATGGCCGGTGCCTGCGGGATGGATCTCGAGCGCAAGGCGTACGTCGTGCGCAAGCGCGCCGAGCACGAACTCGGGACGAAGGGTCCGGGCCAGGACGGCCCCGGTCGCGAAACCGTCTATTTCCCAAGCCTTTCCGGTCAGACATTCGTCTACAAGGGCATGCTGACCACACCGCAGCTGAAGGCGTTCTACCTCGACCTGCAGGACGACCGGCTGACCAGTGCGCTGGGCATCGTGCACTCGCGGTTCTCCACGAACACATTCCCGTCGTGGCCGCTCGCCCACCCGTTCCGGCGCATCGCGCACAACGGCGAGATCAACACCGTCACCGGCAACGAGAACTGGATGCGGGCGCGTGAAGCGCTGATCAAGACGGACATCTTCGGCTCCGGCGCCGACCTCGACAAGGTGGTGCCGATCTGCACGCCGGGCGCATCGGATACCGCGCGCTTCGACGAGGTGCTCGAGTTACTGCATCTCGGCGGGCGCAGCCTGCCGCACGCCGTGCTGATGATGATTCCGGAGGCGTGGGAACGCAACGAGGCGATGGACCCGGCGCGCCGGGCGTTCTACCAGTACCACGCCTCGTTGATGGAGCCGTGGGATGGCCCCGCGTCGATGACGTTCACCGACGGCACCGTGATCGGTGCGGTTCTCGACCGCAACGGCCTTCGCCCGTCGCGCATCTGGGTCACCGAGGACGGTCTGGTGGTGATGGCGTCGGAGGCCGGCGTGCTCAACCTCGACCCGTCGACCGTCGTGAAGAAGATGCGTCTGCAACCGGGCAGGATGTTTTTGGTCGACACCGCACAGGGCCGCATCGTCGATGACGAGGAGATCAAGGCCGAGCTCGCCGCGGAGCTGCCCTATCAGGAGTGGCTGGACGCCGGTCTGTTCCACCTCGACGAGCTGCCCCCCGGCGACTACGTCCGCATGCCGCACCACCGGGTGGTGCTGCGCCAGCAGATCTTCGGCTACACCTACGAGGAGCTCAACCTCCTGGTCGCGCCGATGGCCCGCTCGGGTGCCGAGCCGCTCGGGTCGATGGGCACCGACACTCCGGTCGCCGTGTTGTCGCAGCGGCCGCGGATGCTCTACGACTACTTCCAGCAGTTGTTCGCCCAGGTCACCAACCCGCCGCTGGACGCGATCCGCGAAGAGGTGGTGACCAGCCTTTCGGGCACCGTCGGCCCCGAGGGCGACCTGCTCAACCCTGACGCCGAGTCCTGTCGGCAGATCTTGTTGCGGCAGCCGATCCTGCGCAACGCCGAGCTGTCGAAGCTCATGTGCGTGGACCCCGACCACGAGATCCGCGGTCACAAGCACGGGATGCGCGCCGCGGTGATCCGCTGCCTGTATCCGGTGAACCGCGGCGGGCAGGGCCTCAAGGAGGCGCTGGACAACGTCAAGGCCAAGGTGTCGGAAGCCATCCGGGAAGGCGCGCGCATCATCGTGCTGTCCGACCGTGAGTCCGACGAGTCGATGGCGCCGATCCCGTCGCTGTTGAGCGTGTCGGCCGTGCACCACCATCTCGTTCGCGACCGCACCCGAACCATGGTCGGGCTCGTCGTCGAGGCGGGCGACGCCCGCGAGGTGCACCACATGGCGTGCCTCGTCGGCTTCGGCGCTGCCGCGATCAACCCGTACATGGCGTTCGAGTCGATCGAGGACATGTGCGACCGCGGCGTGATCACCGGCATCAGCAGCGACACGGCCAAGGCGAACTACGTGAAGGCCGCGGGCAAGGGTGTGCTGAAGGTGATGTCCAAGATGGGCATCTCGACGCTGGCCTCCTACACCGGTGCGCAGCTGTTTCAGGCCATCGGCATCAGCCAGCAGCTGCTCGACGAATACTTCGCAGGCCTGACGTGTCCCGTCGGCGGGATCGACCTCGACGACATCGCCGACGACGTGGCGACGCGACACGCGCTTGGCGTTCCTGGACCGCCCCGACGAGTGGGCGCACCGCGAACTCGAGGTCGGCGGCGAGTACCAGTGGCGCCGCGAGGGCGAGTATCACCTGTTCAATCCCGACACGGTGTTCAAGCTGCAGCACTCCACCCGCACCGGCCAGTACTCGATCTTCAAGGAGTACACCGCACTGGTCGACGACCAGAGTGAGCGAATGGCGTCGCTGCGTGGGCTGCTCAAGTTCCGCGACGGCGTGCGACCGCCGGTTCCGCTCGACGAGGTCGAGCCGGCGAGCGAGATCGTCAAGCGGTTCTCCACCGGCGCGATGAGCTACGGCTCGATCTCCGCCGAAGCGCACGAGACGCTGGCGATCGCGATGAATCGCCTTGGCGGAAGGTCGAACTCGGGCGAAGGCGGAGAAGCCGTCAGCCGGTTCGACCGCGATGAGAACGGTGACTGGCGCCGCAGTGCGATCAAGCAGGTGGCGTCCGGCCGGTTCGGCGTGACCAGCCACTACCTGAGCAACTGCACCGACATCCAGATCAAGATGGCCCAGGGCGCGAAACCCGGTGAGGGCGGCCAGCTACCGGGCAACAAGGTGTACCCGTGGGTGGCCGAGGTGCGGCACTCGACACCGGGCGTCGGCCTGATCTCGCCGCCGCCGCACCACGACATCTACTCGATCGAGGATCTCGCGCAGCTGATCCACGATCTGAAGAACTCCAACCCGCAGGCGCGGGTGCACGTGAAGCTGGTCAGCGAGAACGGCGTCGGCACGGTTGCCGCGGGCGTTTCGAAGGCGCACGCCGACGTGGTTCTGATCTCGGGCCATGACGGCGGCACCGGCGCCACCCCGCTGACATCGATGAAGCACGCGGGCGCGCCATGGGAACTCGGGACTCGCCGAAACCCAGCAGACGTTGCTGCTCAACGGTCTTCGCGATCGCATCGTCGTGCAGGTGGACGGTCAACTCAAGACGGGCCGCGACGTCATTGTCGCCGCGCTGCTCGGTGCCGAGGAATTCGGCTTCGCGACCGCACCGCTGGTGGTGTCGGGCTGCATCATGATGCGCGTCTGCCATTTGGATACCTGTCCGGTCGGTGTGGCGACTCAGAATCCGACGCTTCGGAAGCGCTTCGCGGGCAAGCCGGAGTTCGTCGAGAACTTCTTCATGTTCATCGCCGAGGAAGTGCGGGAAACGATGGCCCAGTTGGGTTTCCGCACCGTCAACGAGATGGTCGGCCGGGTGGGCTCGTTGGACACCACCAAGGCCGCCGAACACTGGAAGGCCTACAAGCTCGACCTGGCCCCGGTGCTGCACGAACCCGAGTCGGCGTTCATGAACCAGGACCTGTATTGCAGCTCGCGTCAGGATCACGGCCTGGACAAGGCGCTCGACCAGCAGCTGATCGTGATGTGCCGGGAGGCGCTGGATTCGGGCACCCCGGTCCGGTTCTCGACGACGATCGCCAACACCAACCGCACCGTCGGAACCATGCTCGGCCACGAGCTCACCAAAGCCTATGGCGGCCAAGGGCTTCCCGACGGGACCATCGACATCACGTTCGACGGCTCAGCAGGAAACAGCTTCGGCGCGTTCGTGCCGAAGGGCATCACCCTTCGGGTGTACGGCGACGCCAACGACTACGTCGGCAAGGGCCTGTCGGGTGGACGGCTGGTGGTGCGGCCTTCCGACGATGCTCCCCAGGACTACGTCGCCGAGCAGAACATCATCGCGGGCAACGTCATTCTGTTCGGTGCGACCAGCGGTCAGGCCTTCCTGCGCGGTGTGGTCGGCGAGCGGTTCGCGGTGCGCAACTCCGGCGCCCACGCGGTGGTGGAAGGCGTCGGCGACCACGGCTGCGAGTACATGACGGGCGGCAAGGTCGTCATTCTCGGGCCCACCGGCCGGAACTTCGCGGCAGGCATGTCCGGCGGCGTTGCCTATGTCTACGACGTCGAGGGCACGTTCACCGAGAACCTCAACTCCGAGATGGTGGACCTGGACGCGATGGACGACGAGGACATCGAATTCCTGCGCGGCATCATCACCGCGCACGTCGACGCAACGGATTCCGCCGTCGGGCAACGCATTCTCGCCGACTGGGATGGTGAATTGAAGAACTTCAACAAGGTGATGCCACGCGACTTCAAGCGTGTGCTGGAGGCGATCGCCGAAGCCGAGAAGTCCGGCGAAGACGTCGATGAGGCGATCATGGCGGCTGCGAATGCCTGACCCAAGAGGCTTTCTCAAGTACACGAAGCGCGAGACCCCGCAGCGGCGGCCGGTCCCGCTGCGACTGCGCGACTGGAAAGAGGTCTACGAAGACTTCTCCCACGATGCGCTGCGTGAGCAGGCGACACGCTGCATGGACTGCGGTATCCCGTTCTGCCACAACGGATGTCCGTTGGGTAATCTCATTCCCGAGTGGAACGATCTGGTCCGCAACGACCGGTGGCGCGACGCGATCGAGCGGCTGCATGCCACCAACAACTTCCCGGAGTTCACCGGCAGGCTGTGCCCAGCACCGTGCGAGGGGGCGTGCGTACTCGGCATCAACCAGGACCCGGTGACCATCAAGCAGGTCGAGGTCGAGATCATCGACAACGCCTTCGACGAGGGCTGGGTGGTGCCGCTGCCGCCGGACAAACTGACCGGCAAGAAGGTCGCTGTCGTCGGCTCCGGTCCGGCCGGGCTGGCCGCCGCGCAACAGCTCACCCGCGCGGGACACACCGTCATCGTGTTCGAGCGGGCCGATCGCATCGGCGGACTGCTGCGCTACGGCATCCCCGAGTTCAAGATGGAGAAGCGACACATCGACCGGCGGCTGGCGCAGATGGAGGCCGAGGGCACCCAGTTCCGTCCCGGCGTCAACGTCGGCGTCGACATCACGGTGGCGCAGCTGCGGCTGAACTACGACGCCGTCGTGCTCGCCGGAGGCGCGACCGCATGGCGGGATCTGCCTATCCCCGGCCGCGACCTGGACGGCATCCACCAGGCGATGGAATTCCTGCCGTGGGCCAACCGGGTTCAGCAGGGCGACCCAGTCGTCGGCGACGACGGCGAGCCACCGATCACGGCGAAGGGCAAGAAGGTCATCATCATCGGCGGCGGCGACACCGGCGCCGACTGCCTTGGCACCTCCCACCGGCAGGGCGCCGAGAGCATCCACCAGTTCGAGATCATGCCCCGGCCGCCCGAGTCACGCGCCGACTCGACGCCGTGGCCCGTCTACCCGCTGATGATGCGGGTGTCGTCCGCCCACGAAGAGGGCGGTGAGCGGGTGTACTCGGTGAACACCGAGGAGTTCATCGGCCGCGACGGCAGGGTCGTCGGCCTGCGGGGCCATGAGGTCGAAATGGTCGGGGGCAAGTTCGAGAAGCGCGAAGGCACCGACTTCGAGCTGGAGGCCGACCTGGTGCTGCTGGCGATGGGCTTCGTCGGCCCGGAGCGCGAAGGCCTGCTGAACCACCTGAGCGTCGAGATCACCGACCGGGGCAACGTCGCACGCGATGCCGATTTCGCCACCACCGTTCCCGGCGTCTTCGTCGCTGGCGATATGGGTCGAGGCCAGTCGCTGATCGTGTGGGCGATCGCCGAGGGCCGCGCCGCCGCAGCCGGCGTCGACCGGTATCTGATGGGCAGCACGGCGCTACCTGCGCCCATCAAGCCCACCGCCGTTCCGCAGCGCTAGGCTGAGTCACATCTGTCACTTCTGCCCCAACAAAAACATCCGATCATTAATCGGCGCGCCTCTTTCTGTTTGCCAGTCCTGAGGTATCTAATGACTTGGTGAGGACGCTGCGGTAACGTGGCACCTCGGTCCAGCAATTGCTATGCCGCAGGAGTGATCGACGTGTACCTCAATCCCATATACCGCACTCGGATGAGTCGAATCGCCTGGTCGCTTCTTCGTCACCCGGTTAAGTGCCGCGAGTATCCGGCCAAGGCCGAGCGCCTGGTCACCCCCGACGAACTCGTCCGCTTCGGTATCTAGCAACCGTCACATCCCGCGGATCGCGGCGTTACGTCGCGTCGTGACCGTTTCTTTGCCGGACCGTTATATTTTCGTTACCGTCACCGAAATTAGCTGTTGAGTCCCGAATCTCTGATCGCCTCGGCGAGCGGCTCGAGAACGGCAGGGTCGTGCGGGGGCGGCAGGTAGACGATCGCGAGGTCCAGACCCTCCTTGCCCAGCGCGCCCGCCTCATCGACCGCCTTGGCGTAGTCGAGGTCGGGCTCGAGCCGGACGTGCGCCGAAAGCGTGATCTCCTTCGGATCGCGGCCGATGTCCGCGCAGCGGGCGGCCAGCACATCGCGCTTGCGCGCGAACTCTTCGGGCGTGCCGCCGACGAAGTTCCAGTGGTCGGCGTACTTCGCGGTGAGCGGCAGGGTGCGCTTCTCGCCGCTGCCACCGATGCAGATGGGCGGGTGCGGCTTCTGCGGGCCCTTCGGCTCGTTGCGGGCGTCTTGTGAGTTGGTAGTACTTGCCGTCGAATGTCGTTGTGTCGTTGGTCAACAGGCTGGTGAGGATTTCGCACGCTTCTTCGAAGCGGTCGAAGCGTTCCTTGATCGAGCCGAGTTCGATTCCGTAGGCGCCGGATTCCTCTTCGTTCCAGCCCGCGCCGATGCCGAGCTCGAGTCGGCCGTCGGAGACGATGTCCAGTGCTGCAGCCATATTCGCCAGCACGGCCGGATGGCGGTAATGGATGCCGGTGACGAGCACGCCGACCCGGAGCCGCTTGGTGGCCTGCGCCAGCGCGGTCAGCGTCGTCCAACCCTCCAGGCACGGGCCGCTGGAGTCGGAGAAGATCGGATAGAAGTGGTCGAACGTCCAGCCGGACTCGAAGACGTCGATATCGTCTGCGGCCTGCCAGACGGCGAGCATGTCGTGCCAGCTGGTGTTCTGCGGGGATGTCTTGAAAGCGAATCGCACTGCATCAACGTTAGACCCGATCACCTGGATGTGTCCTGTCAGGCCGCCTCGCCACCGCCCCACGGCTTCCCCCCCCGCCTTCTATTCGGCTTCGCCGACTACCGCCTTCTATTCGGCTTCGCCACCCCCGCCTTCTATTCGGCTTCGCCGAATTCGTCGAACCAGTAGGCGAGCTTGCCGCGGCGACTCACCGCGCGCAGCCTGCGTTCGGCGGCCAACCGCGTCTTCGGGGTGGTGACGATGAGCAGCTCGTCGCCCGCCGCGATCCGGGTTTCGGGCTGCGGAACGAACGTGTGCCCGTCGCGGATGATCAGCGTGATGACGCTGGGATCGGGCAACCGCAGTTCCAGCACTGTGACACCGTGCAACCGCGACGGCCTATGCACCGTCATCGTCAGCAGTTCGGCCTCCAACACGTCAAGGGGCGCGGCTTCCACCTGAATCTCCCGGGTGGCCTCCTTCGGGATCAGCCCGAGCCGGTGTGCGAGCGCGGCCAGGCTCGGCCCCTGCACCAGGGTGAACACCACCACCAGGATGAACACGATGTTGAGCAGCCGGATGGCGTCGGGAACGCCCTCGACGATCGGGAAGGTCGCCAATACGATCGGGACCGCGCCGCGCAGCCCGGCCCACGACAGGAAGGCCTGTTCCTTCCACGGCACCCGGAAAGCGGCCAGCGAGATGATGACCGACGCAGGCCGCGCGATCAGCAGCAGGACGAGCCCGATCACGATCGCTGACACCAGCTCGGACCCGAGGTCGCTGGGGTCGACCAGCAGCCCCAGCAGGACGAACAGGCCGATCTGCGCGAGCCAACCAAGCCCCTCGGCGAAGGAGCGGGTAGCCGACCGGTGCGGAAGCCCGGAGTTGGCGAGCACGACCGCGGCAAGATATGCGGCGAGGAACCCACTCGCATGGGCACTGCCCGCCGCGGCGAAAGCGACAAGCCCGATGCCGAAGTTCGCCAATGGATACAGTCCGGATGCGGGAAGTGCGATGCGGCGCAGCGCTATTGAGCCGACGAACCCGCAACCCAGCCCGATCGCCGCACCGACACCCAGTTCGTATACCAGTTCGCCGACGAGATGCACCGGCGACAACTCCAGCGGTGTGGCGGAGAACATCAGCACGAGGATGACGGCGGGCGCGTCGTTGAATCCGGACTCCGCCTCGAGCAGCCCGGCGACCCGCCGTGGCAGCGGAACGACGCGCAGAACGGAGAACACGGCGGCGGCGTCGGTGGAGGATACGATCGCACCGAGCAGGAAGGCCAGCTGCCAGTCCATCCCGAGTAGCAGGTGTGCGCCGGCGGCGGTGATCACCATGCTGACCGCCACGCCGAGAGTGGCCAACATTCCTGCGGGCGCCAACACCCGGCGCACATCGGAGAACTTCGTCGTCAGGCCGCCCTCGATGAGGATGATGGCCAGCGCGACCGTGCCGAGATGGTCGGCGAGTAGGTAGTTCTCGAAGTGCAGCCCCAGCCCGTCCTCGCCGACGATGACACCGACGCCGAGGAAAAGAAGCAGCGCGGGCAAGCCGACCGTGGTGGCCGCACGCGTGGCGACAATGCTGGCCAGCAATACGAGCCCGCCGGCCAGCAGAACCAGATACAGCTGCTGCAAAGTCATTTCATCCCGCAGTTAACCAGTACGGCCGCGCATGGGTCAGTATGACGTTGTGTTCCGAATCAGGCGGCGGTCCGACGAGTCGTCGAGCCGGGCCGACGAGCGTCAGACGATGCGTGTCGGCATCGCGGGCGCGGGCGCGATCGGCCGTTCCGTCGCTCTGGAGCTGCTCGCCTACGGCCACAAGATCCTGCTGATCGAGAACAATATCCGGCACTACGAACCGCTCACCGTTCCGGACGCGGACTGGCTGCTTGCCGATGCGTGCGAGCTGACGTCGCTCGAAGACGCCGGTATCGAGACGTGCGATGTCGTGATCGCGGCGACCGGTGACGACAAGGCGAACCTGACGACGTCGCTGCTGGCCAAGACCGAGTTCGGGGTGGACCGGGTGGTGGCACGCGTCAATGACGCCCGCAACGAGTGGCTCTTCACCGAGGCGTGGGGCGTCGACCTCGCAGTGTCGGCACCCCGGGCACTGGTCGCCGCGATCGAGGGCGCCATCGACATCGGCCACCTGGTGCGACTGATGGACTTGCGGCAGGGTCAGGTCAGCTTGACCAAACTGAAACTGCCCGAAGACGATCCGATGGTCGGCAAGCGGGTGCGCGACGTCTCGCTGCGCGACAACACCGCGCTGGCCATCGTGATCCGCGACAGCGGGGTCATCCTTCCGCAACCCGACGATGTGCTGCAGGCAGGTGACGAGATGCTGTTCTTCGCGGGTGGTGCCGTCGAGGACCAGGTCCGCGCGCTGGTTCACGGGGCTACCCAGCCACTTCGCGACCGATGATTTTGTCGGCTACCTCCGGTCAATACGCACATGATCGATCTCACCTCCGCCTGCCAGCGCACCTCCGATGTCCTGGTGGGAGTCACCGATGAACAACTGGCCCTGCCCACACCGTGCGAGAAACTGCGCCTCGACGCGTTGATCGCGCACGTCGGGATGCTGGCCTCGGCCTTCGCCGCGGCGGGGGCCAAGGACTTCGGCCCGATGACCGACACCCCGCCCGTTGACGGTGCGCAGCTGGAGTCCGACTGGCGCACCTCCTATCCGCGGCGCCTCGCCGAGCTGGCCGAGGTTTGGCGCGGCCCTGACGCGTGGGGCGGCATGACTCGGGCGGGTGGAATCGACCTGCCCGGCGATGTCGCGGGGTCTGTCGCGCTGGCCGAAGTCGTCATCCATGGGTGGGACGTGGCCGCTGCAACAGGGCAGACCTACGATTGCGACTCGGCGACTGCGCAGGCCTGCCTCGAGCACCTTGCGCAGTTCGACGCGGCCGGTACCGACGGCATGTTCGGGCCCGCGGTGCCGGTTTCCGACGACGCATCAGACCTCGACCGGATCGTCGCGCTGAGCGGGCGCGATCCCATCTGGCGTTCGTAGGCGGCACACTGGAGCCATGGATCCGATCGTCGCCCTGCGTCAGATTGCGTACTACAAGGACCGGGCGCGCGAGGACTCTCGGCGGGTGATGGCCTACCGCAACGCCGCCGACATCGTCGAGGCGCTCAGTGATGCTGACCGTGATCGTCACGGCGCTGCGAACAGCTGGCAGTCGTTGCCCGGTATCGGACCGAAGACGGCGAAGGTGATCGCCCAGGCATGGGCGGGCCGGGAGCCGGACGCACTGGTCGAACTGCGCTCGGCCGCCAAGGATCTCGGTGGAGGCGATATCAGGTCGGCGCTGCGCGGCGACCTGCACGTGCACTCCAACTGGTCTGACGGGTCGGCGCCGATCGAGGAGATGATGCTGGCGGCAAAGGATCTCGGCCACGAGTACTGTGCGCTGACCGATCATTCGCCGCGACTGACGATCGCCAACGGGCTCTCGCCGGAGCGGCTGCGCAAGCAGCTCGATGTGATCGACGAACTGCGCGAGACCGTCGCGCCGATGCGCATCCTCACCGGGATCGAGGTCGACATCCTCGAGGACGGTTCGCTCGACCAGGAGCCCGAGCTGCTGGAGCGGCTCGATGTCGTGGTGGCCAGCGTGCATTCGAAGCTGAAGATGGACGCGCCCGCGATGACGCGACGGATGATCAACGCAGTGGAGAACCCGCACGCCGATGTGCTCGGCCACTGCACGGGTCGGCTTGTCACGGGCGGCAGGGGTATGCGGCCGGAGTCGAAGTTCGACGCGGAGAAGGTCTTCACCGCGTGCAGGGACAACGGCACCGCGGTGGAGATCAACTCGCGGCCGGAGCGCCGCGACCCGCCGACGCGGCTGCTGAACATGGCGCTGGAGATCGGCTGCCTGTTCTCGATCGACACCGATTCGCACGCTCCGGGTCAGCTGGAGTTTCTCGGCTACGGCGCGCAACGGGCGCTGGACGCGAAGGTTCCGGTGGACCGGATCGTCAACACGTGGACCGCCGACAAGCTACTGGAATGGACGACCTCGTAACGTAGGTGCGTGGATCTAGGCATCGATACCAGGGTTACCCTGCTGGCGGCCGGGCTCATCTTTCTGCTGTCGCTGGCGCTCGGCGTATGGAAGTACCGGCAGATGGCCGTCGCGGAGGATCATCTCGCGCACCCGTATGTGGACATCGCGCACCGGGCCGCGCTGCTGTACTCGTTCGCCACCCTGCTGATCGCCGTCTTCGTCGAGTTGAGTGCATGGCCGACCTGGGTGAACCTGACCGCGGCGATGGTGGTCGTGCTGTTTTTCGTCATTGCGATAGTCACCTACATTCGACACGGCGCGAAACGTGACACGACCAATCAGTTCGCGAATCCTGCCCCGGGTGTCCATGCAGGCATGCTTGCGCTGATCGTGGCCGAAATGGGTGGCTTCACCGTTCTCCTGGCCGGATTCGTTGCCGCACAACTCTTTTAGTCGGGCAGGTGCGGCATCTCCAGGCCGGGATCACGGCCGACGAGGACGCCGCGCGTGACGGAGGCGTTGCCGTAGCGCTTGCGCACCTCGTCGACGGCGTCATCGAGCGCGACGGTGTCGGCATGTTCGCTCGAATGGCAGCTCCAGCTGCTGGGCGCCGTTGCGGTCGATGTTGGAGACCGCGAAACCGACCAGGGTCAGCCCCCGCTCGGCGATCAGCGGTGCAGCCGCCGCGACGAGGTCCCTGGCCGCCTCGAGGATGACATCGGTGGACGCGGTCGCGCGCGGCATGGTGTGCGACCGGGTGGCACGACCGAAGTCGTCAAACCGCAACCGCAGCACCACGGTTCGGCCCGGTGCGCCCGGCACTGCGCATGCGGCGGGTGATCCGGTCGACCAGATTGATGACGACGGCGTCGATCTCGTCTGACGACATCGTGTTACCGCGCCGACCGAGAGCGCGCTGTGCGCCGACCGAGCGACGGCGCACCCCCGTCACGACCCGGCGCCGATCGATGTTGCGGGACAAGGCAAATAGCTGACGGCCCATCGCGCCGCCGACCATCGCGGCGAGCGTCGACTCGCTCAGCTCGGCAACGTCGGCCACCTTCTCGATGCCGTGCGCGTGCAGCTTCTCGGCGGTCTTCGCGCCGACGCCCCACAGCCTGCGCACCGGCAGCGGGTGCAGGAAGGCCAGCTCGCGGTCGGGCGGGACGAGCAGCAGCCCGTCGGGTTTGGCCTCCTGGCTGGCCACCTTCGCGAGGAACTTGGTGCGGGCGATGCCGACGGTGATGGGTAGGCCAACGCGCTCGCGGACCGCAGCCCGCAGCCACGCCGCGATGTCGACCGGCGTGCCCGACACCCGGCGCAGCCCGGACACGTCGAGGAAGGCCTCGTCCACCGACAGCGGTTCGACGATCGGCGTCGTGTCATGGAAGACCTCGAACACCGCGTCACTGGCTTCGGAGTATGCCCTCATCCTCGGCGGCACGACGAGCGCGTGGGGGCAGAGTTGGCGGGCCTGCCGTCCGCCCATCGCGGTGCGAACGCCGTAGGCCTTCGCCTCATAGCTCGCGGCGAGTACGACGCCGCCGCCGACGATCACCGGCCTGCCGCGCAGCGCGGGGTCGTCACGCTGCTCGACCGACGCGTAGAACGAGTCGAGATCAGCGTGCAGGATGGTGGCCGACGGCCGAGCCGTCGATCCCGCGGAAGACACGAACATATGTTCGCACCGAGGTCCGACGTAGCTACCGAGATTCGCCGTAGATGCTGGTGACCCAGATGTGGGTCAAGGTGTCGAGAAGTCGGTCCTGCGCGATCGAAGGCTGTTCGTCGGTGAACGACGCGAACAAGGCCCGCTCGTTCATCAGGTACAACGCCGTGGCGAGGTCGCGGGCGGGAAGGGTCGTCGGCGCCAAGCCCTGAGCGCGCCCGGCTTCGATGATCGCGGCGGTGCTGTCGATCCACTTGTCCATGAACCTCACCAGCAGTTCGCGCACCTCGGGATGGGCGGCACGAACTTCGTGCGCGGCGCGGGTCACGCCGCGATGCCGAGCGAACGTGTCGAAGAAAACGCGGATGCCGGCGCGACACATCTCGTAGCGGTCGGTGGCGGGCGGGGACTGGTTGTGCTGCTCGAATGCGACGTCCATCTCGCGGATCGTTCGTTCGAAGAGCGCGAACAGGACGGCGTCCTTCGAGGGGAAGTAGAAGTAGAAGGTCGGTCGTGAGATGCCTGCGCCCTTCGCGAGGTCGTCCACCGAGATCTCGGCTATCGACCGCTCCTCGAGAAGTCGCGTCGCGGTCTCGAGAATGGCCAGCTCACGGTCGTCACCCGACGGCCGGGCGGTCCGGCGGCCGCGGCCGGCACGGGGTTGGCTGGCGATTGTCACGTCCGATACTTTACACGGTGTCGAGTTTCTCAACACACCGTTGACTTATTCGACACGGTGTTGATAGCTTTACAGCATGACCGAATTTGTCGACGTTGTCATCGTGGGGGCCGGTATCTCCGGCATCAGTGCCGCCTGGCATCTGCAGGACCGCTGCCCCGACAAGAGCTACCTGATCCTGGAGCGCCGGGAGAACCTCGGCGGCACCTGGGACCTGTTCAAGTACCCGGGTCTGCGCTCGGACTCCGACATGTACACCCTGGGATTCCGGTTCAAGCCGTGGGCGTCCGATCAGGCGATCGTCGATGGCCCGTCGATCCTGAACTACCTGAAGGAGGCGGCCGCCGAGAACGGCATCGACAAGCACATGCGATTCGGCCAGAAGGTTGGTCGCGGCCAACTGGTCGGACGCCGACAACCGTGGGAGCTGACGGTCGACCGAGCGCGGCGAGCAAGCGCGAGATCAACTGCGGCTTCCTGTTCGCCTGCAGCGGCTATTACAACTACGACGAGGGCTACAGCGCCCGAGTTCGCCGGCCGCGACGACTTCGAGCGGCACCATCGTTCACCCGCAGCACTGGCCGGAGGATCTCGACTACCAAGACAAGAAGATCGTCGTCATCGGCAGTGGCGCCACCGCCGTGACGCTGATCCCCGCTCTGATCGATTCGGGCGCCGGCCACGTCACAATGTTGCAACGCTCGCCGACCTACATCGCCGCGATGCCCGACAAGGACCGTTTGCCGCGCGGATGAACAGAATGCTTCCGACGAGAAGGCCGCCTACACCGCTACCCGCTGGAAGGCCATCGCTCGCAGCACGTTCAATTACGAGACTCGCCAGGAGGTTCCCGAACTTCTTCCGTAAGGCGTTGCGCACTATGGCTGAGCGCCGGCTGCCGGAGGGCTATCGACTTCGACAAGCACTTCAGCCCGAGCTACAAGCCGTGGGATCAGCGACTGTGTGCATGCGCCGAACGGCGACCTGTTCAAGGCGATCCGCAAGGGCACGCCGACGTCGTCACCGACACCATCGAACGGTTCACGAAGACCGGGCATCAAGCTGACGTCCGGCGAGGAGCTGCAGGCCGACATCATCGTCACCGCAACGGGTTTGAACATGCAGCTGTTCGGCGGCGCCGAGATCGAGCGGAACGGCGAGACGATCGCCGCTGACCGACATGATGGCCTACAAGGGCATGATGCTCACCGGCCTCCCGAACATGGCGTTCACTGTCGGCTACACCAATGCGTCATGGACGCTGAAGGCCGATCTGGTGTCCGAGTTCGTCTGCCGGCTGTCATCAATTACATGGACGACAACGGCTTCGAGCGAGTGGAGCCTCAGCACCCCGGCGATGCGGTCGAAGAGCGGCCGATCATGGATTTCACTCCGGGCTACGTGCTGCGCGCCCTCGACCAGCTGCCGAAGGGCGGGGCACGTGGCGCCGTGGCGGCTCAAGCAGAACTACTTCCTCGACATCCAGATGATCCGGCGCGGCAAGGTCGACGACGATGCGCTGCACTTCACCAAACAGCCGTGCGCCGGTGGGCGCTTCGGCCTAGAGCATCAGCCTGCCGCGACGACGACGATGCCGTCGTCGTCGCTGTAGGCGATGTGGCCCGGCACGAAGACCACACCGCCGAACTCGACCGCCACATCTCGTTGGCCATCACCGGTTTTGCCGCTTTTTCGCGGATTGGTGCCCAGCGCCTTGACGCCGATGTCCAACGTGCGCAGTGTCGCCGCGTCGCGCACCGCGCCGTTGATGATCAGGCCCACCCAGCCGTTGTCGACGCCGAGGCCCGCGATGATGTCGCCGACAAGAGCGGAGTGCAACGAGCCGTCGCCGTCGATCACCAGCACCCCGCCGTCACCGGGTTCGGAGAGAACCGACTTCAGCAAGGCGTTGTCCTCGAAGCACTTCACCGTGGTGATCGGCCCCGCGAACTCCGACCTGCCGCCGAACTGGCGCAGCTGCAGATCGCAGCTGCGGACGTCGGGTCCGATCTCGTCGACGAGGTCGGCGGTGGGACGCGGTTCGATGGTCACCGGTCGATGCTAGCGACGTGAGGGTCAAGCGGTTTCAGTCGTCGCCGTGTCGACGCACGACGATCGCCAACAGAATGGCGAGTACGCCCGCGGCGACCGCCGCGGCCAGCGGCACACGTGACCGCTCAGGCCCGACGAGCGGCACCGTGGCGGGGCCTACCGCCGGGTTGACCGCCGCCGCTACTGTCGACTTCGCTTGTGCCGCCGTCTGTTTCGCCGCGTCTGCGATATTGCGGTCACCGTTGGTGTCGGCCAGTTTCGGTGCGACCGGGGGCGCAACCTTCGGCGGTGCCTTTTTCGGCGCGGCCTTCTTGGCGGCTTTCTTGGCGGGTGCGGCTTTCTTGGCCGCCTTCGCGGGGGTCTTCTTGGCCGCCTTCTTGGCCGGGGCCTTCTTCTGCGCAGGAGGTGGCGGTGGTGCAGGCGGGGGAGTCGCCGACTCAGGCGTGGGGGTCGGCACGGGTGGCGGTGACGCAGGCGGTGGGACGTCAGGGTTTTCGTCGGGTCGATCCTGCTGGTCGGCCATCAGGCTGCTCCTTTGCAGTGTCTCGTCCTCAATCATTCAACCCTAGCCGGTAACCGACAGTGCAGCGGCCATGGTCAACGCCACCGCCATGATTGCCAACTCGGTGAGCGATCGTGATCGCGATACGTATGCGGTAACGCGATGCGACTTTGCCGCGGGCAGCCAGCGGGCGCGGTTGCGCCAGGCCAACGCCATCAAGACAACGGTGAGGACGATCTTGACCAGCAAAACACGGCCGTAGCCGGTAGCGAACAACTGCGACGCCGAATCCACCGCTACGAGAGCACCTGTCACGCCGCCGGCCAGCAATGCGATCACACACCACATCGACATCTCGGAGAATCGCGGCAGCACCCGCGCCCACTGGCCACGATGGTCGACCGTCAAGACGAGCGCCGCCAACGTCCCGCACCACACGGCGGCGGCCAGCACGTGAACCGCGATCGCGATGGCGCCGGGCACGCTCGCCGACATGTGCCCGCCGACGGTGCGTGCGACGAGCCCGACGGCCGCGATCCCGGCTGCGGCGACCGCTGCGGGCGGTGTCTTCGGCACCGCGAACGTGGCCACCAACACCAGCCCGGCCGCCGCGATGCTGAACAGGCCGGACCGTCCTGCAGACGTCGCGGTCGCGAACTCCGCCGTCGTGGTCAGGCCCACCCGGCTGACCGGTACGGCCGCGGCCGCGGCGGCGCCCACCGCGAGGCGGCACAGTTCGGTGAACAGCCAGAGGCCCGCCGCCCACCCGAGTGAACGGCCGGCCCGCAGCGTCAACTGCTCCCGGTACCGCCCGGTGTCCAGCATCGGCACCACTGCCAGCCCGAGCGTCGCGGCGGCCGCACAGTCGGCGAGCGCACGCACCATGGTCGCGGCGGGGCGCGGCCTGCGGGTTGGTCAACGCCCATGCGGCCGCCGATGCGCCGACCACGACGACGAAACCACCGGTCACCGCGCGGGTGGTCACGTCTTTCGTCGTGCCGCCCACAGGATTCCACCGCCGATGATCAATGCACCCGCCACCAGGAACGGCCAGACCGGGATCGCGCCGTCGCCGCCGGAGTCGGTCGATCTGGCCGCCGGGGGGCCCGGCGTGCCGGTCGCGGCCACCGTGAGCCGGAACGACCACGCACCCGACACCGGGTGACCGTCGGCCGACGTCACCCGGTAGTTAACGGTGTAGGTGCCCGTCGGTCCGAGTGGGCGCACCCCGACAGCGATCACCGCGCCCTGCACCTCTGGGTCGCCGGTGGACCACAGGTTCGCGTCGGGCCCGACCACGGTCATCGCGGCGAACTCGGGCTGCAACTGCTCGTTGAACGTCGCGCTGACGCGTTGCGGTCCCGAGGCGAGTGCGGTGTTGTCGGGCGGATCGGTGGCGATGCGGGTGGCGTGCGCAGACGCGACCGGCGCACCGGCCAGCGCCGTCGCCGCCACGAGGGCGGCGACGAACGCGAGCCGGAACAACCAGGTCAACGTGCGCCTCCGCGCGATCAACGCCGCGGCAACGCCCACCGCGGCCAGTGTGATGGCCCCGCCTGCTAGCCAGCGCGCGGTGTTGTCGCGCGGTCGGCGCGGCCTGCGCCGTCATCTCATGGTCGTCCATCCCGGTCGGCGGCGCACCGGTCAAGCTCAGCGCCGGAGCCGGATGTTCGGGCTCGCCGCCGCCGGGCAGCGGCGCCTGATCCCAGCGCACCACCGTGCCGTCGGAATACGTCTGCGTGGTCGGAAACGCCACGCTGTCGCCCTGCGGCAGCTTCACCGACACCCGGAACAGCGCGAACTGGTCGGACGAGATGCCGACCTTCGGGTCAGCGGTCCAGGTCACCGAGCGGACGGTACCCGCGGCCGCGTCCCGGTCGAGGGTGGCCGTCCAGCCGGGCATGACTTCTGTTCTGGCGGACGCCACATCGGGCAGCTTGACGCTCAATTGGGTTGTCAGAGCGCCATTTTCGGATTCGCCGGGAACCTGGAAAGTCACCACCGAGGTGGCGCCCGGTGCGGGATTGTCGGCATCGGCGTGGACGTGGGCCCATGCGGGCGCCGCACCGGAGAGCCGCAATGATGCCGAGACCGACTCCGGTTGCGGCGACGGTGATGAGGGCGCGCATGGGCGCCCCTGATGGGGAGTGCATTCGATTGTCACTTTCTTTCGACGGGGTTTCGGTCGGTCAGCGCGCGCGGCTGACCGGCGGACCCCGGTGTGACACAGATGCTGCGAGGAGCAGGGAGGAACGCAGAGGCTGATCGGCGCCGGTGATGACGGACGGCTTGGTCGGGATCGGTGCCACGACGGCGCGCGTCGCGACCTTCGCGACCCGCGACACCGCACGGCAGAGGTGGTCACCGGTGGCGATCAGGACCGCGCCGACGATGACGGCCAGTGTGTGCGCGACGAGCATGGCAGGCGCGGGCGACGTCGGTTCGCCGTGGTGATGGCCCGCTGCAGCGAGCATCAGGTGGCCGACGAGTTGACCGGTCACCAGCAGACCGAGGAGCACGCGCACATCGGCGGTGCGCGAGACGGTGGTGGCCAGCCCGCCGATCGTCGCGGCGAGCACGGCCAGCAGCGCCACGGCCGTGCCGGACGGTGCCGCGCCGTCTGCGATGCCGTGCGCAGCCACCGCGAGCGTCGCGGTCAACAGGCCCGCGGCGATGCCCC
Source organism: uncultured Actinomycetota bacterium (assembly GCA_963758825.1). GTDB lineage: Bacteria > Actinomycetota > Actinomycetes > Mycobacteriales > Mycobacteriaceae > Mycobacterium. The sequence continues at coordinate 415,670 of CAVWWV010000008.1, forward strand.
GCAGCCGTGCGGCGGTTGTCGTCGGCTCGGCCGGCACGGTGGGTCAGACCACGCCGAGGCGAGCCATCAGATCGGCGTCGACACCGTCGAGCTGCTGGCTGACTGCGTTGTGGGCCGTCCGGCGATTCGCCGTCGGCATGTGCTCGGCAGCCGTTACCGCCGCCGAAAGGTCGGTGAGTCGTTCGGTCATGGCGGCGACGAACTGTTTGGTCTCGGCGTCCTTCGGCTTCTTGTCGGCCACCTGCCGCAATGTCTGCTCGGCGCTCGCGATGCGGGCCGACAGCTGCGCGCCGTGGCCGGAGAACTGGCCGAGCTGACTGAGCGGAACGCCAAGCCGATCGGCACGCCGCTGGTCCAGGAATCCCCGCGCAGCCATCGCGGCGCGATAGGCCAGCGGCACCGCAATCGGGGCCAACAGCCGGGTGACCGTGAGGGTCCGGCGAATGCGCGCAGGCGACAGCAGCCTGCCGTCGCGCACCGCTTTGAGCTCTGTCTCAGCAACCTTGAGGGCGGTCCTGTCGCTCTCCCGCTGTGCGCGTAGTTGCGCCTTCAGCGCCCTGGTCTCGGCCTTGTGCGCGGCCTTCATGCGGCGGTTCTCGTTCTTCGCCGCGAGCTTGGCTTCCAGCTTCGCCTTCGCCTTGATGGCACGGGCCTCAGCTCGCCGAGTAGCGCGGCTTTTCCGCGGGGTGAACAGGCCCATCCGGCCGCCTTCCGGTCGTCTCGTCGGCATTTCCGATTTTCGTGTCTGAGATCGCGCAGCACAACACTATCGCCCGCTGCTGCGACCGCTCCGTGGCACGTCCCGCTACGGGCGCAGTTCCGTGCACTAGCAAACGTGTTGACCGGATTGTGCGACAATCGCCGCAACCGTAAAAGTGTTCGGACGTCGTGATGAGAGGTGGTGACCGTGTGGCTTCGCGTGTGCGTGTCGCCGCGTCGGCATGCCTCGTCGCGTCTGGCCTGTTCATGGCCGGTGCCGGCGGCGCCATAGCGCTTGCGGATCCCGGCCACGGAGATGGACCGCCAGGACCGCGCGGACAACAGCAGGGGTGACGACTCGATCGGCGACATGGTGCGTCGCGCGTTCGGCTTCGGCGACGGCAACGACCAGAAGACGTCTGAGCCGGCGGGGCAAGGGCCGCAGACCCGCTGGGGTAACGGCAGGCAAGGCCAGTATCCGGGCGGGACGGAACCATCGGAGACAGGAACGTCTCCGACGAAAGAATCGCCGACGAAAGAATCGCCGACGAAGCCGTGCCCAGAACCCACCGAAGCCTCCGGGTGATCCCCTGCCGAATCCGCCGCAGAGCACGGGAGGTGGTGGCGGCGGCGCCATCCAGCAGCTTCCGCACTTCAAGCCGCCGGCGGTCCCCGGCATGCAGCTGCCCGACGAACTGAAGCCGGACCAGCCTGGCGTGGCAGGCGCACCCGCCGTCCTCGACGCCGGTGCGGGTATCGCCGCGGCAGCACCCGTCGGTGCGGCGCCCATCGCGTTACCGGTGATCGTCGTGCCGCCGCTCGCTCTTCCCGGAGGCGCGGGCGGCGCCGGGTCGGGTGGCGGTGCGTCAGCGGGGGTTCCTCCTGCCGCCCCGCGAGCCGTCACCGCCCAACCGCCCGCCGAACGCGTCCCGCCACCCGCGAGCGTGGGCAGCAATGTCGCGACACCGAATTCGTCGTATCGGATCGGCTACACCGAGTATCTGCGAACGGCCGGATTGCCGCAGGTCGCGGCCCTGGCCGTGCCGGGACTCGTCGGGATCATGGTGCTTACGGGTGCCGGGGGATTATTGGGGTACAGGCAAGCAAAAGCGGGCCACGCCGTGCACGTCAGTGGCTCAGCACGTTTCATCAGGTAGTACTACAAACTGGCCCCTCAACCGGGCTGGGCAGCGCATAGTGGATCTGTTCGAGAGGGGGTTGTATGCCAGCGAGTCGTCGCGTTACGCGCGCAGTAAGTGACGTGCTGGATCTCGCCCCGCGACGCGGGGAGATCTCCCTGCCTCGCCTGGTCGACGCCGTCAGCGGGCACCGTCAGCGGGCCATCGAGCTGAAGATGTCGGACCTGCCGCCCGGGGTGTGCGGACAGTGGCGGCAGTACGCCGACCGCGACGTCTTCCTGATCCAGAAGGGTCTACCGGCGTGGGACCGGACCCTGGCCCACGAACTAGGTCACCTGGTCCTCGGCCACGAGGGCATTCCAGTCGTCCAAGCCGCCCGCGCGGAGACGGAATTCGCCAGCTCGGACCTGATCGGATACATGCTCAACCAACGCACCGGTTGCATGGGCCCGAGCGGTGAAGACGCCGAGCAGGAAGCCGAGGACTTCGCGGCTCTGCTCATCTACCGCCTTGGCAGGCTGCCCTCCGACCGCTCCTCGATCGTGCAGGTTCGGCTCGGAGAGGCGTTTGGTTGATCATCTGGGTGATCGCCGGTCTTCTCGGACTTGCGACCGGCCTGCGAATCGGTTGGGCCCTGGTCAACAAGCAGTCCCTGGTCAGTACCGCCATGATCCTGGCGCTCGGCAGTCTCGGCATGGTGGCGGCGCTCAACTGGCAACCGCTGACCCTGCTGCTGGACACGCTGCTGCACTGGCCCAACATCTCGATGGGTCTGAGCCAGGTCGCGCTGGTCGGCTGCGCAGCGGGCAGCTGCGTGATGATCACGACGGTCTCGTCGCCGCGTAAGCCCGCCATCCTTCGGCGAATCGCGATGTGGCAGTACGGCGTCGCCGTGGCCATCGCCGTCGCCACCATGGTGGCCTTCTTCGCCGCAGGCCGGCAGCAGGAGATGTCACCGGAGGAGTACCTGAGACGCAACCTCGGCTCGAACGGCTTGGCGCTGTCGTGGCTGCTTCCGCTGCTGTACGTGCTTCTGGCGCTGACGTTGGTGTCATGGGCGGGCATGCGGCATTCGAATCGCACACGGCGCGGCAGGGCGCTGTTCGTGTTCACCATCGGCATCGTGCTGATCGTGCTTGCCAGCGCGTTCTTCTTCCTGCGCGCGGTGGGCACCACACAGTTCGTCGGTGTCGGTGCGGCGGCGACGCTGCTGGGCTGCGCGATGCTGGTGGTGGCCGCAGGCTCACTGCTGCCGAGCGTCGAGGACTGGTTCGGCGCGCGCCGAGAGCTGCGGACCATCCAGCCGTTGCTCGACGAACTCGGCCAGCGGCATCCCGACGTCGGCATCGGAGTGCGTCCGCGTGGGCCGCTGGTCTTCCGGGTGGCCGAGCGGATGTCGCTGATTTCCGACGCGCTGTTCCTCGAGGCGACGGCGGCAGACGCCGCGCTACGCCATCGCGTCGATGCCGCCGGGGCATCGGCGGAACACGACCTGGAGCACGGCATCGCCGACCTGTCGGACTTCGACACACCCGATGTGCAGCCTGAGGAACAGGCTCGTGCCATCGCGGAGTGGATCTATGCGGGCCGCGGCGAAACCGATGTGGAAACGAAACGAGCCATGTTCCCGGGTCTGGGATGGCTACGCCAACCGACCACGTACTCCGACCGGGAGTGGATTCTTGCCATCGCCAAGCAGTACCGGCAGCTCGACAGGGCGGGTGTCGCAGCCGCCTCCTGATGGAGGATCGCCGATTACTTCGCCGGGTGCCGCGATGCGGCTACCCGCGGGCTAATCGTCGAGGTGTTCCTGACGACGCAACTCATCGACCTTCTGGACGATGTCGTGCTGCGCCTCTACGGACAGGCCGACCGTCCTCGCCGCAATACGGCGGACGCCCTCGTCACGCATATTGGCGAGCCACGTCAGTTCCTTGTCCAGCTTCTCGTAGTACTCGTCGTCGGTGAAGTACGCCGGCTTGATACGGAAGAAGTTGGCAAGGGCCGCCATGGTCGCTGCCGAGGGATTCGTACGGTTGCCTGAACGCAGCTGAGACAGGTACGGAGCCGACATGGTGATGCCCTCCGACTTGAGGGCGGCGATCACCTCAGCCGACGTGTGCGGACCACGCCCCGGCGGGTAGACCGTGTCGAACAGGCGGTTTAGGCGGGCGGAGAACGTCTTGCTCATCGATTTGACCTCCACGAGATGGCAGAGCGGTTTACTTAGGCGGCGTATTTGCTGATCATCGTAGCGAGACTTGTGCCAACAACCAAGTGCAAACCGCGTAAAAGTTCACCCGGCTTTTTCTTCAAGGGCCTCGATACCGCGCTAAGCAGCATGTTTAGACCATATCCCATCGCTGTCCCACGGTGTGGTCGGGCAAATTTTGACGGATACGTCGCTTTTCCTTAGCTCACAGGCTTCCGACCATTGTCTTTCCGCAAGCCAACGGGTCGGCGGGCAACCAGCGCAGCGGCCGCCGGAGCGGATACCGGTGTTTGCTGAATTCGTGTGCTCGCGGATCCCGTCCCGACGGAGCGCGGTCGGCTCTCCAGCGCGGAATTGCCAGCGTTAAGTTTGGTGGTGCCGGGCCACGATTCCAGCGGAGTAGCGGCCGATCCCGCCGCGCGGAGGTCAAGCAGCAAGCAGCATGGCCAGGATCGCCGTATCGGGATCGCTGATCGGATCGATGCCGACGCGACTGACCATCGAGGTGACCGTTCCGTCGGACTCGGCCTCCACCCACGCGGCACGGTGTTCGAGACCCAGGTGTGGAAGTCCCGGCAGCAGGACGCAGCCAGAGGCGGCACCGGAGCATTCGGGCAGCGACGGGGTGGTCTCCGACGGGGGATGCAGCATGAGAAGCGCGGGAGGTTGGTGATCGGCGAAATGCCCTGGCGGCACAGCGTTCTCACCGACGACGGTGCCCTCGGCTACGACCAGCCCGACCGTGCCCGGCTCGGGTGAATCCGGCAGCTCCTCGCGGGCGCCGAAAATCGTTGTGGTGGAGAGCAATCCAGGGAAAGAGGCGACTCGGACGGCGACTCGCAACACCTGTGCCCACTCCTTGGTGGAATCCGGCCAGCGGCCCGACACCACGAATCCCCTCAGCGTCCCCCGCGAATGGAAGGGAGCGATCTCGATCGCCCGACCGGACCCAGTCTCCATCTCGCCTCCGCGACTTCGTGTTCGGACGCGCCGGTCGAGCCGGCGTGTAGACCCTGCCCGACACCCCACTGGGTCGATCCGCTCAGCATGGGCCAGCAACGCCTTGCGCGCAAGACGACACGGGTGCTACCGGGCGACTTTCGCCTTGGCTGTCCACAGCACGCGGTAGGACCCCGCCGCGGGCACCCAACCGAATTCGTGAGAGTCGGCCGCCCCTGCGGCCCGCGGATTGTCCGAGCGGGCTTCGAATATCGCGCGGCGTCCCGAGCCGTGCACATCGCCGACGCGTTTCACCAGCCAGCGCGTCGACTTCCGCGGATCGGGGAACACCCGCAACTGGCCGCGCCGCACCCGTCCTCCGCGCAGTGCGAGGAGCCCGTCACCGGGGCGCAGCGTCGGTCGCATCGAGTCTTCGGCGACCCGGAACGTTCTCAGCGGCCAGTCACGATGCGGATGGTTATCGCGCATGCGCTGAGGGTAGGTTAAAACCATGCTTGATCGACTTTTCTCCAACGCCACACAAGCCCATGCCCACTGCGACCTGTACTGCGGTGTCTACGATCCGGCTCAGGCCAAGATCGAGGCGCTGTCGTGCCTGAAGACGCTCAAGAAGTTCCACGACTCCGACGACGACCACTTCCGCACCCGCGCGATCCTCATCAAGGAGCAGCGCGCCGAGGAGGTCAAGCACCACCTGATGGTGCTGTGGGCCGACTTCTTCACCAAGGATCACTTCGAGCAGTTCCCCAACCTGCACCAGCTGTTCTGGGACGGTGTGCACGGCGCGGGCGATGTGAAGAAGTCGACCGATGTCGCGGTGGCCGAGAAGCTCCTCAAGACGATCGACGAGATCGCCGATATCTTCTGGCAGACCGACAAGGCCAAGGACATGGGCGTCTACCCGCCCGCCTGAGACTCTTGACGAGAACGGCCCTGGATCTCCGCTGTGAGACCAGGGCCGTTTTTCGTACGTCAGAACAGAACGATGAGGGCGAGGATGCCCAACAGCACGAGCGCGATCAGACCGGCGCGTATACAGGCCATCAACTGGCCCCGCGTGTAGGCGTGGGTCGACGATTGCCACTCCGATGAGGCCGTGGATCCGGTTCCGTATGGATGCGACGTCATCTGATGCCCCTGACCTGCACGTTCAACTACCCACCCCCGTGAGATCTGTCACAGCTGTTGCTGTGACGCCGATCATAGCCCCTGGAGAGGCATGGCAGAAATCGGGCCGACTCAGCAAAGGTTAGAGCGCCAATCGATTTCGCTCTGGGCCGGCTGGCCTGTTGATCACTGTTCGATAACGACGCCAGGCTATCCACAGGATCGCCCAGGAATCACACAGTTTGAGAAGCTCAGAGCCTGCTTTCCGACGGCCGGCGGCCTGTGGATGAACCTGTGGAAACTGTGGATAGCTCCACATTGCTGCTTGACGTGTGTCGACAAAACCCGCCTCGTAGCATGAGGGCATGAGCGTCCAGCAAGTAGACGTGTCCGACGTGCCGACGACGTTCGACGACTCGGTCGTGCTGCTCGACGTTCGGGAGGACGACGAGTGGCAACGCGGCCACGCCGCCGGGGCGCAGCACATTCCGATGGGCGAGGTGCCCGCGCGGCTGGCCGAGATCGATCCCGGCGCGACGTTGTTCGTCGTCTGCCATCTCGGCGGTCGCTCCATGCGGGTGGCCCAGTACCTGGCGCAGAACGGCTATGAACCGGTCAATGTCAGCGGCGGCATGCAGGCGTGGGTCGAGGCGGGCCGGTCCGTCGTGACCGACACCGGCGGCGCAGGCACCGTCTGAGCAACCCTCGCTAGGCTGGTCGGATGATCCAGGTGTGTTCCCGCTGCGGCACGCGGTGGAACGTGCGCGACCGCCAGCGTGTCTGGTGCCCGCGCTGTAACGGCACCCTGCTCTCGCCGTCCGCTGCGCCCGCACCGCCGTCACCGTCCCCGTCGCAATGGAGCGCGCGTCCGACCGCACCGGCCGTGCGTCCGAACGGGCAGGGCGCGCAGAAGGCAACGCCGCGGCTACCCGCGGGATACCGCTGGATCGCGGTTCGTCCAGGTTCGGCGCCGCCCGCCCGTCGGCGCCAACGCAATCTCGGCCCGACCCCGCGATATGGGGTGATACCGCGCTGGGGTCTGGTCGAGCGATTCGATGCCGCCGAATCCGAACAGCACATCCACCCGCGCACCGGACCGTCGATCACCGCTCTGCGCACCACCCTGGTCGCGACCATCGCCGCGCTCGGCCTGGCCGCGCTCGTTCACATCGTGCGATACGCGCTGCTCATCATCAACCGCGACGTGCTGCTGAATCCGGTGGTGGCGTGGGCGGCGACCTGGTTCGGAATCGTGGTCAGCGTCGCGGCCCTGTTCCTGCTGTTCGCCAGCTTCGTTCTGCTGACGAACTGGCTGATCGCCCGGCGGTCGTTGGCGTTCAAACACGTTGGGCGCCAAGAACATCGACCGCTGTGGGCGTTACGTGCCGGATGTCTGGTGCCGCTGGCGAACTTGGCATGGGCGCCTGTCTTCGTTCTCGAACTGGCCAGCGTCGAGGACAAGCTCGACCGGCTTCGCCGACCGATCGCGGTGTGGTGGACGGTATGGGTGCTTTCCACCGCGGTGTCGCTGTTCGCCATCGCGACCAGCTTCACCAGCGATGCCCAGGGCATCGCCGACAACACGGTGACGACGATCGTCGCCTACCTGATCGCGACCGCGACGATGGTCCTGATGGGCAAGGTCCTGATGGCGTTCGAGCGCAGGCCGGTCGAGAAACCGGCCAAACGTTGGGTGATCGTCGCCGACGAATCTTCCGCCGATTCCGGCGTACCGGTTGAGGCGCAAGGCCGAAACCCGGCAGCATAGCCCTATGAACTCGGGCGACGCCGGAGCCGGCGAAGGGTTCGGCGTCGGGCATCCGTTCGTGGTGGCCCACCGGGGTGCCTCGGCGGACCGTCCTGAGCACACGCTTGCCGCCTATGAGCTGGCTCTGCAGGAGGGCGCCGACGGTGTGGAGTGCGACGTCCGGTTGACCAAGGACGGCCATCTTGTGTGCGTGCACGACCGTCGGGTGGACCGCACGTCCAATGGCACCGGCCTGGTCGGCGAGATGTCGCTGGCGGAACTGAAGGCCCTGGATTACGGCTCCTGGCATTCCAGCTGGCGCCCCGACGGCTCGCAGGGCGACACCGGGCTGCTGACCCTCGACGACCTGGTGTCGCTGGTGCTGGACTGGCACCGGCCGGTGAAGATCTTCATCGAGACCAAGCATCCGGTGCGCTACGGCGCACTGGTCGAAAGCAAGGTGCTGGCGCTGCTGCACCGCTACGGCATCGCATCGCCTGCGTCGGCGGCCCTGTCGCGAGCTGTGGTGATGTCGTTTTCGGCGGCCGCGGTCTGGCGGATCAGGCGTGCGGCGCCGATGCTGCCCACCGTCCTGCTCGGCGAGACGTCCCGGTTCCTCGGCGGAAGCGCAGCCACCACCGTCGGTGCCACTGCCGTCGGCCCGTCGATCGCGACGCTGCGCGAGCATCCCGAACTCGTCGACCGCGCGGCGGCACAGGGCCGTGCGCTGTATTGCTGGACCGTCGACCACTACGAGGACGTCCGATACTGCCGCGAGCTCGAGGTGGCGTGGGTAGCCACGAATCATCCTGGGCGGACCAAGGATTGGCTCCAGAACGGGCTGACCGGGGCGGGCCGCGACTAGCGGATCGCGCCTGCGTCGAGCACATCCTGCGGAACGGGCTTGTCCGCTTTGAGTGCCGCGAACAACTGGTCGGCGACGTTGGAGTCCCAGACCACGACCGAACCCGAGTCGCTGACGGTGAACTCACCGATCGGGACGGTGGTGGTGCTGACGTCGCCGTTCAGCGCCCACGCCAACCGGGCGAGGTCCCAGATGTGTGCGTCGGAATCGACGGTCAGCGAGTCGGCCGCCGCGGTGGCCATTGGGTACCAGCGAAGCGGGTTCAGCCAGACGGCCGGGCTGGCGGCTCGATGCATCAGTGTCGACATGAACTGCCGCTGGTTCACCATCCGGTCGAGGTCGGCGCGTGGGGTGGCACGGGTACGCACATAGCCGAGCGCGTTGGGGCCGTCCAGCTTCTGGCAGCCCGCAGGAAGGTCGATGCCGGCGAGCGGGTCGGAGATCGGCTCCGGCGGACACATCGTCACCCCCCCGACGGCGTCGACGAGCCGTGCGAATCCGTCGAACTCGACCTCGGCGTAGTGGTCGAGGCGCAGCCCCGTCGCCTGCTCGACGGTTTGGGCCAGCAGCGCGCGCACCGCCGACGGCGAACGACGCGTTGATCTTGTCGGTGCCGTAGTCCGGGATCTCCACGTAGGAATCCCTGGGGATGGAAACCATCGTGGTCGGGGCATCCGACCACGGGGCAGGCATGTGCACGAGCATGATCGTGTCGGTGTGCCCGTTGCCGATGTCGCCGCCGGTGCCGAGTTCGGCCTGCTGCTCGGGGGTGAGTCCCTGCCTGCTGTCGGAGCCGACAAGCAACCATGTGGTGCCCTTGCCCTCGGCAGGCCGGTCGGCGTAGTCGGCCAGCGCCGGGATGCGGTGCAGTGTGGTGTCGATCCAGAACGCCGTGCCGAATACACCGACGACGGCCAGGATCATCACCGCCAACAGCGTCGAGACGACGCGACGCACGCGGCGCTTGGGCTTGGCGGGTCGGGTCGGCGGCGGCGGTTGGCGCACAACAGGATTCGGTGGCCGATAGGACGGCGGCGGTGGCGGCTGGTAGCGCGGTCGAGGCGGCGTCGGCGGATTGGGCGGCCACGGCGGCGGCGGTCGGTTCGGGTCGCGCCTGATCACCTGCGACGGTTCGCGCCGCCGAGGTGGCGGAGGCCGTCGGTCGCCGTTCACAAAAGAAATGTACGCGGGCGCCTCAGGTGAGCCAGCTCAGATGGCTCGCCAACAGGATGTACCCCACGAACGCCACCGTGTCGATCACGCCGTGCGCGATGACCAGCGGCCACAATCGGCCGGTGCGCTGCCAGGCGTAGCCGAACACCAGGCCCATCGCCGCGTTGCCGAGGCCCGCGCCCCAGCCCTGGTAGAGGTGGTAGGCACCGCGCAGCGCGCTGGTGGCCACGAGCGCGACGACTGGGTGCACCCGCAGTTGCTGCAGACGGGTGAGCAGAAACCCGACGACGATGACCTCTTCTGCCCAGCCGTTGGCGAACGCGATGAGAATCAGGACCGGGATGTGCCACCAGGAGTTCGTCATGCGTCGACGGCACCACCGACACGCTCAAGCCCAGTTCGCGCGCCGCGACGTACAGGCCGAGGCCGGGCAGGCCGATCAGCGCGGCGAGGCCGAGCCCGCCGAGCACATCGGGGCGAAGGCGGATGCGGTCCAGCCCGATCTTCGACAACCCGATTCCGCTGCGCCACAGCAGGTATACGCCGAGCGCGCCCCACGCGACGAGCTGCGCGACCCGGGCCAGATTCAGCCCGAGGTTGATCAGATCGAACGGGGACAGTCGAGGGTTGAGCGCAACGGTCTGCTTGGACAGGTTGAGCAGGATCGCCTCGATGAGGTCGAGGATCGAGGTGTACGCGCTGAGCCCGAAGGTCACCGCGAGTACGACGGCGATCTCGATGCGCAGCGCGCGCCGGTCGGCCTCGGGCTGCTCCGCGGGCGCGCTCACCGGAGCCAGGCTAGCGGCCCCTTGCCCGAAGCCCGTTCAGGAAGGGGCATCCCATCAGGATCCGAATCGCCTGGCTGAGTCCGGTGACGTCGTCGACGGGCTTGGTGAAGGCCAACCGGACGTCGTGATCGCCGTCGTCGTTCTCCACGCGCAGCCGCACGCCGTACCGGTCGAGTCCAAGCGGACGCACGCGTCCGCGCCGCAGTGCGTTCGGCAGCCGTTCGGCGAGCCGGTCGATGACGTCGCGATGGGCGATCTCGAGATGCTGCAACCAGCAGTGACTCCATGCCGCTGAACGGGTCGGGGCGTGCCTGCAGCAGCGCGCCGATGCCCACCGCCTCCGCTCCTGTCGAGTCGGCGGCGACGACGGATTCCACTTCGAGCCGAACCAGGGTGAGGCGAGGGTCTCCGTCGACGTTGTCGGTGGAGTTCACCTGCAGTAGTGCGGGATTGGGGTCTGCGGCGGCGATCAGGTCGAGAAGTTCATGGCATGTCCGTCGCCGGTACGGCCTGCAACCGTGCCCCGGATCCACACCAGCGACCGCACCGGTTCTCGCAGCGGCAGAGGAGAGTAGTCGGTCATCTCGAGCACCGCGGGTACACCGGCGGTGCCCGCGGCGACCGACAGGTCCGCGACGAGGCCGTCGACGGGGACCGTGATGGCGAACGAGCCGTCATCGAGAAGGTGGTGCACCGCGCTGGCAATCGGTTCGACGCCCTCGATCGCGAGCATCGCCCCGCCTGCCCGCACACACGTGCTGCGGATGCGCTCGGCCGTCGTCGGTGCTGTCCTCGCTGAGGCCATCGCATCGCCTTTCGTAGATAAGGTGACCCTAACTTAGCGAACCCTAACCTGGCGGGCAAGATCGCACCGAACCGATAGGGTTGAATCGTGCCGCGCATCGCCTACCTCGGACCCGAAGGGACCTTCACCGAAGCGGCGCTGCTCCGCATCACCGAGAACGGGATGGTGCCCGGTAGCGGCCCATCCGACGAGTTCACCCCGGTACCCGAGGACAGCACCAGCGCGGCGCTGGCCGCCGTGCGCTCCGGCGACGTCCACTACGCGTGCGTGCCGATCGAGAACTCGATCGAGGGGTCGGTGCTGCCGACGCTGGACAGCCTCGCGACCGGCTCGGAGCTCCAGGTCTTCGCCGAGCTGACGCTCGACGTCGCATTCACCATCGTGGTGCGCTCGGGCACCACCGCGGCGGACGTCGGCTCGGTCGCGGCGTTCCCCGTCGCCAGCGCTCAGGTACGCAACTGGCTGGCCGCCAACGTCCCGAATGCTCGGTTGATACCGGCCAACTCGAACGCTGCGGCGGCCAACGATGTCGCCGACGGCCGCGCCGACGCGGGTGTGAGCACCGCGCTGGCGGCGCAGCGGTACGGGCTGACCGCACTGGCATCCGACGTCGTCGACGAACCCAATGCCAGGACCCGCTTCGTGCTGGTGGGTCCGCCAGGGCCGCCGCCGCCGAGAACCGGCGCGGACCGCACGTCGGTGGTACTGCGACTGGACAACGTTCCCGGTGCGCTGGTCTCGGCGATGACCGAGTTCGCGATCCGCGACATCGACCTGACCCGTATCGAATCTCGGCCCACCCGAAGGGAGTTGGGTACGTACATCTTCTTCCTCGACTGCGTCGGGCACATCGAGGATGATGTCGTCGCCGAGGCACTCAAAGCGCTTCACGATCGTTGCACCGATGTGCGCTATCTGGGGTCATGGCCGAGGGACGGCAACCGATGAGCGGCAGGCTGGTGTTGGTTCGTCACGGCCAGTCGGTCAGCAACGTCGACCGCAGGCTCGATACCCGCCCGCCCGGCAGGGAGCTCACCGACCTGGGCCGGGAGCAGGCGCGCGCGTTCGCGAAGGACTGGCGCCACGACATCGGGATGGTGGCGCATTCGGTCGCGCTGCGTGCCTCGCAGACGGCCGCCGAGATCGGCGGTGAACTGAACCTGGACCCCCACGAACTCGACGGCATCCACGAGGTTCAGGTCGGCGAGTTGGAGGACCGTAACGACGATGCGGCCGTCGAGGAGTTCACCGCCGTCTACAAGCGATGGCATGAGGGTGAGCTGGATCTGCGGATGCCCGGCGGCGAATCAGCGGCGCAGGTGCTTGCTCGGTATGTGCCGGTGATCACGCAGCTGCGGATGCGCTATCTCGACGACGACGCGTGGCACAACGACATCGTCGTCGTCAGCCACGGCGCGGCGATCCGGCTGGTGGCCGCCACCTTGGCGGGCGTGGATGGAAGTTTCGCCCTCGACCATCACCTGCCCAACAGCCGAATCCGTTGTGCTGACGCCGATCACCGACGGGCGGTGGAGCTGCCTGCAATGGGGAGCCGAGAACCCGCCGTTCTATCCCGAGCCCGACGTTCACCCGGTCTCCGACGCCCTGTCGTCGGCCGACCCGATGGGCTGAGCGCAAGCGCAGCCGATCGCTTCGCAATCGATGGTGAACGCGTGCACGACCTCGGCCATGACGCAGCCGTCCTCCGTGCACTCCGTCCACTGCATCCCGTGATGGATGACGGTGCCGTGGCAGTGGTCGAGTTCGGTTCGACACCCCCGACAGTCGCTGTCCATGGCCCGTTCATAGCACCAACGGCGGACAATTCGCGGATGCCGCGCTCAGGTGTTCGGTGGTTAAGCCCAGCCGAGTTCGTGCAGGCGGTCGTCATCGATGCCGAAGTGGTGGGCGATCTCGTGGATGACGGTGATGGCGACCTCGTCGACGACCTCGTCCTGCGTTTCGCAGACATCGAGAAGGGCGTCGCGATAGATCGTGATCGTGTCGGGAAGCGAACCGGCGTACCAGGAGTCGCGTTCGGTCAGCGCGACGCCCTGATACAGCCCCAACAGATCGGGCTCATTCTCGTTGCGGCCCTCGACGAGCACCACGACGTTGTCGATCGCCGAGGCAAGGTCGGGCGGAATCAGATCGAGGGCGTCGCCCACCAGCTCCTCAAACCGTTGCGGGCTCATCCGCACGGTCACCGGGCTACGCCCCGGGCGGGGGTGGAATAACGGGTTCGGCGGGCGGCGGGCCGGGTGCGGGCCCAGGTGCGGGTCCTTGCGCCGGAGCGGCAGGCGGAGCCGGCTGATCCGGCGGCGGCGCCGGAGGCCCCGCGGCGGGTGGTGCCTGCGCATCCCCCGGCGGAGGCCCGTTCATGTAGGTGTTGCCGTCGGCAGGTGGTGCGTCGGCGGCCGGCGACGCAGGCGTCTGCGCCGCCGTACCTGGTGTCTGCTGGCCGTGCTGGTTGGCCTGCGTCTGCTGAGTCGACTGGCTGGACTGGCCGGATTGGCTCGACCCGCTCTGGTCGTAACCGCTGCTGCTCTGGCTGCGACGCCGACATGTCGGGCATCGGGATCGGCGGGAAGTTCAGCCGCTCCTCGGGGATGTCCGGCGGCGGGACCGGCGGCTGCCCGTTGATCTGCAGCGGCCCCCGTGCGCTGTTGAGCAACGTCGACCAGCCGCCGTTGCCGAGCGTGGCGCCGATGCTGCACGACACCTGGTGGCTCCCCGCCGACCAGCTGGGTAGCGAGATCGTGCTGTAGATCAGCGTGAGCGTGGTGCTCCGCAACTGGATGGGAGCGAGGTAGGCGTCGGTCATCCGGGTACACGCGTCCTTGATGAACGCGTCCTGTTCCGGTTCGGGTGGCAACCCGGCGGGGAACTTCTCGGCGACGTTGACGGAGCCGGTCACCTCCATGGCGTGCGGTCCCGCGCAGTCGACCGGAATGTCGGTGGGCTGGTTGGTGGACGGGTCGATGCCAAGACACGTTCCTGCGGGCCAGACCTTGGACTGGTCGATTTCGGCGACCTTGCCCTGGAATGCGAGCTGAGAGTTGTTCACGCCGGGCAGCTGCACTCCGCACAGCATGCGGCGCTCGCCCGACTGGCGCCACGCCTTGTCGCCCGCCCACATCATGCTCACGGTGAATCGGCTGTTGGGATCGAAGTGCTCACCGAGGTAGCGGCGCACCGCGACCTGGCACTGCTCCTGGCTGATCTGCTGAATGCGCGACGGCGAGGGCGGTGCGGCGTCGGGTCCGTACTCGCTGCCGGGGAAGGTCCGCATGTCCACCGACTCCGCGACCTCGAAGCGGTGCTCGCCCTTGCAGTCGACGACCTCGGCCGCATCCGGGTTGCGTTCCGGCCAGTTCAGGCAGTCACCGCTCTTGGACTTGCTGAAGGTCTCGGCACCGCGCAGACCCAGGGTTATCGCGCCAGGGGTGATCGGGCCGTCGCCACGCGGCATCGCGGTCAGCACGCCCGCGATCAGAAGCCCGCCGAGTGCGGTCAGCAGAAGCGCGCGGCGGGTGGATGTGGCGTGCAGACTGCGCCACCACGCCACCTTCGGAGTGGGGTGTTCTGCCTCGTCGGCGGTCAACTCGACCCGCTCGGGTGCATCCAACATCCGCTCCATTGTGACAGGCGTGGCGGGGGCTGTGACAAGAGAGGCAGATGTAACGTTATGTGGTTGTGCTGCCGGCGGTAGGGTTGCCGCCGTGATCGACCTCAAACTGCTGCGCGAAAACCCGGATGCGGTGCGCGCGTCACAGCTCGCCCGAGGTGAGGATCCCGGCCTCGTCGACGCCCTGTTGAAGGCCGACACCGCCCGCCGTGCCGCGGTTTCGGCCGCCGACAATCTGCGTGCCGAGCAGAAGGCGGTGAGCAGAGAGGTGGGCGCCGCGTCCAAGGAGGAGCGGCCTGCGGTGCTGGCCCGGGCGAAGGGACTCGCCGAAAAGGTCAAGGCCGCAGAGTCCGAGCAGTCGAATGCCGACAAGGCGTTCAGCGCGGCTCATATGGCGATATCGAACGTGATCATCGACGGCGTTCCCTCGGGCGGCGAAGACGACTTCGTCGTCCTCGACACCGTCGGCGAGCCGCCCGCGATCGTCGACCCGAAAGACCATGTCGCCCTTGGTGAGTCACTCGGGCTTTTCGACCTGGAGCGCGGCGCGAAAGTTTCGGGGGCACGCTTCTACTTCCTCACCGGATACGGCGCGCTGCTGCAACTGGGCCTCATGCAACTCGCGGTTCGGTTGGCGACCGACAACGGCTTCACGCTCGTCATCCCGCCCGTACTGGTTCGGCCGGAGATCATGGAGGGCACCGGATTCCTCGGCGCGCACAGCGAGGAGGTGTATCGGCTCGAGGCCGACGACCTCTACCTCGTCGGCACCTCCGAGGTGCCGCTGGCCGGCTATCACTCCGACGAGATCCTGGATCTGTCAGCGGGCCCGCTGCGGTACGCCGGGTGGTCGTCGTGCTTCCGGCGCGAAGCGGGCAGCCACGGCAAGGACACCCGCGGGATCATCCGTGTGCACCAGTTCGACAAGGTCGAAGGATTCGTCTACTGCAAGCCGGAGGACGCGGCCGCCGAACACGACCGCCTGCTCGGTTGGGAACGCCAGATGCTGGCGAACATCGAGGTGCCCTACCGCGTGATCGACATCGCCGCGGGGGATCTGGGTGCGTCTGCAGCCCGCAAGTACGACTGCGAGGCGTGGGTACCGACCCAGCAGACCTACCGGGAGCTGACGTCGACATCGAACTGCACGACGTTCCAGGCCCGCCGCCTCGCGACCCGCTACCGCGACGAGAACGGCAAGCCGCAGACCGCCGCGACGTTGAACGGGACGCTGGCGACCACCCGCTGGTTGGTGGCAATCCTGGAGAACCACCAGCAGCCCGACGGCAGTGTGCGGGTGCCTTCCGCGCTGGTGCCCTACGTCGGCGTCGAGGTACTCGAACCGCGCTAGCCGGATTCAGAGATCTGCTCGGCGCCCAGCAACAGCGCCACCGCGTCGTGAAGCACGTCCTCGCGTGGGCGGTCGCCGTGGGTGACTGCGAGGAACGGCTGCCCGACGAACAACGCCATCGTCAGCAGGCAGCGAGCCTCCGCGTCCGCCACCGGATCGGCGGCGTCCTTGCACACCTGGGCGAACAGCACGCGCAGGAAGTCCATCCGCCGCTCATCCACCCGGGCCAACCGCGTCGCGACCTCCGGGTCGCGTCGCGCCCAGTCGCGGACTGCGAGCTCGATGGCGAGCAGGTGGGGCGAGGAGCCGGCGTACCCGAAGAGGGTTCGCAGCCGGTCGCGGGCGTCGCCGCCGCGGTCCTCGACGACCTCGATCGCGTGGTCCACCAGCTGCGACTCCCACCGCGCCAGCATCGCGGCCAGCAGCGCTTGGCGGTCGGCGAAGTGGTGATAGAAGCCGCCCTTGGTGACGCCGAGCGCAGCTGCGACCGACTCGACGCGTACGTGTTCGGGACCGCCTATGGCCAGAGCGCGAAGGCCGGCGTCCACCCAGGCGTCGCGGGACGTTTGCACTGGCGCGGGCACGAACCATACGCTACCGTATCCATACGCCACCGTATACATGGAGGGTCCGATGTCTCATCCACTGCCGCCGGGCCAGGTCGAGGTCGTAGGGTTCCCGCGTTTCGGCGCCCATCTGCGGAAACCGCCGCCGCCGCTGCCCGCCGACCCCGTGGTACGCCTCTGCGGCCCGCTCGTCCCCGAGCCGACAGTCTTCGGCACGGCCGACCTCGCCGGCCTTCCCCGCCATGAGGTGTCGGCGGACTTTCACTGCGTCGCCGGCTGGACGGCCACCGGCCTGCGGTGGGGCGGCTACCGCTTCGCCGAGGCGTACGACGCGCTGCTCGCGCCACACCTGGCACCCGGGGCCGCCCCCGCGTACGCCACGGCCTCGGGGCTCGACGGGTGGCGAGCGACTATCTGTCTTGACGACCTGTTGGCCGACGACGTGCTGCTCGCCGACGAACTCGACGGCCGGCCGCTCCAGCCCGAGCACGGCGGCCAGCTGCGGCTGGTCTGCCCGGCGCAGTACGGGTTCATGAGCGTGAAGCACCTGTCCCGGCTAGACCTGCACGAGACGGACCCGGGATGGCCGCGGCGGATGCGCGTGGTGAGCCCGCACCCGCGCGCGAGGGTGGCGAGGGAGGAGCGGCGGGCCGACCTGCCCGGCCTGGTCTCCCGGGCGATTTATCGGCCGCTGCTCGGGACCTTCTTACGCATGGCCGGTGCGGGCGAAGACGGCCGACCGGTCGGGGAGCGACGCGTCCGGGCCCAATGACTCGAGCGCTAGCCGGATTCGAGCAACTCGTCCAGCTTGGCGAGGAACTCCTTGGGCCGCTGCGGGGTGAACGCCGGCTTGGGCCGCGCGCCGTCCACGTCGAGTGTCACCAACGTGGACTTGATCGGGCGCCACACGTCCAACGGCAGCCAGCGCCGCAGGTCCGAGCTGCCCCAGATGCGGAAGCGCTGGGTGAGCATCCCGAGCGGTTCGGCCTTGTAGCCGCGAATCGCCCGCAGCGGAATGATTTTCGACGTTCCCGACGGAAAGTGGTACCGCCGCAACGTGAGCGCCTGCTGGTCGAGTTGGACGAGGCCGTCGTCGTAGTACTGCTCGGGTGCGGCGCTCACAGCCGCTCGCTGCGCAACTCGTGGCCCTTGGACGTCAGGCACCGGCCGGTGTCCAGATTCCATTGCCAGCCATGCAGATTGCACGTCAGCGTCGACCCCTCGACCACACCGAACTTGGACAGGTCGGCCTTGAGGTGCGGGCAGCGGCGCTGTATCCGGTAGGCGTCCAGCTCGATCGAGGCCGAGTCGTCGTGCGCCTCGGCGAACCAGCCGTCGGCATACGCGATGCGTTCGTCGGTCAGGCACTTGAAGAACGTGTACAGATACTCGTTGTAGCCACCGACCCGCCACGCCGCGAAGCGGGTGGACAGGAAGATCGTGTTGACCCAGTCGGGCTCTTCGTCGCGAAGCACCGTGCGAACCAGCTCCGGTGCGATGGCGAATCCGTAGCGAAACTTCTCGTCCTGAATCGGTTCGCGGACAGCGCGTTTCGGGAAATCCAACACGACCGTCTCCGCCCCCAGCCGCAGCTCGACGGGGTAGCCGATGCCGTCGCAGATCTGGTCGCTCTGGCTCATGATCGGCTCGAACCGCGCACGCAGCGGCTCCAGCAGGGAGTCGCCCTCCGCGGGTGCCCAGCGGGCCTTCTCGGCTGCCAGTACCGGCGCCATCCGGTCGGCGTAATCGGCGATGTAGTCCGCCTTGCCGGTGGTGAAGATCGCCTCGACCTCGGCGTCGGGCAATGGATGTGTCACCGAGTTACATTGCGAGCCGGTGAAATCGGCGGTCGAACCGGGAATCAGCAGCAGCCCGCCGTCGTGGCCGTGCATGCGCATCTGGTCGAGGAACACCATCTGGTCGGGGAAGATGTTGGCCGGGTCGCCGTGGTCGTCGTTGAGGTCGCGCAGTTCTGGATCAAGAAAGCAGGGCGGCCCGGCAGAAGGAACGACCCACGTGGCGCCCACCTGACCGATGTACTGGCGACAACGGTCCATCTGGCGCTGCCGCTTCTGGGTGCCGAACGCCTCCTTGGCCCGTGCAGGCATGTCGTAGACCATCGGATACCAGATCGCACCCGAGTACTGCAGCATGTGCACATCCACCTGGCCGAAGTCCGTGTGCACGACGTCGAGGTCGACGGGCCGCGCGTCGTTCATGTTGAACGCCACCGTTTCTCCGTCGTCGACCACCAGGCCGGAGTCGCCGATGGGGCCGTCGGCGGGGGCGCGCAACGCGATGATCATCACGTCGAGATCGCCCTTCGGCCCGGTAACCGTGTGCTTGACGGAGTCGGTCGTGGAGAAGAAGCGATGGAAGCCGAGCTTCTCGAGCGCGCGCTGCAGGTCGGGCACCGGGAAGTCGGGCAGCAGCACGACCGCGTCCTTGTTGACGTGCTCACGCAGATTCTTCGGGTCGAAGTGGTCGGAGTGCAGATGCGAGACATACAGGTAGTCGCAGTCGCCGAGGGCGTCCCAGTCCAGCCCGCTGTTGTCGGGGAACGGGAACCACGACGCGAAGTACGCCGGGTTCACCCACGGGTCGCACAGGATGCTTCCGGCCTGGGTGTCGATGCGAAAACCGGCGTGGCCGACGCTGGTGACCTGCACGTATCGCCTTTCCTGAATATGTAGGGGCTCGAGGGCTGAGTTTAGTCCCAGCTGCGGCGGTAGTAGGCGACGCGTTCGGTGGGGAACGTCACGGCGCTAGGCTGCCAGGTGTGGAACCCGTCTACGGCACCGTCATCCAACTCGCCCGCCTGGCCTGGCGATTGCAGGGGCTGACGTTCACGGTGACGGGGGTGGAGAACCTGCCGATCACCGGTGGCGCCGTGGTGGCGATCAACCACACCGGCTACTTCGACTTCACCTTCGCAGGCCTGCCCGCCTACAAGCAGAAGCGCGGGCGCAAGGTGCGGTTCATGGCCAAGAAAGAGGTCTTCGACCACGCGATCACCGGCCCGATCATGCGCAGCCTGCGGCACATCGAGGTCGATCGCGACCAGCGGCGCGGAGTCCTTCGCTCAGGCCTGCGTGAAGCTCAAGGAAGGCGAACTGGTCGGCGTCTATCCGGAGGCCACCATCAGCCGCAGCTTCGAGATCAAGCAGTTCAAGTCCGGCGCGGCCAGGATGGCGATCGCCGCGGACGTGCCGATCGTCCCGCACATCGTCTGGGGCGCACAGCGGATCTGGACCAAGGGACATCCGAAGAACATGTGGCGGCCCAAGGTTCCGATCTCGGTGGCCGTCGGCGAGCCGATCCCGCCGACCCTGCCCGCGACCGAGCTGACGGCGTTACTGCATTCGCGCATGCAACACCTGCTGGGCCAGGTGCAGGACGATTACGGGCCGTATCCGGCCGGCGAGTTCTGGGTACCTCACCGGCTCGGCGGCGGGGCACCGACGCTGGCCGAGGCGAACCAGATGGACGCCGACGAGGCCGTCGAAAAGGCTGCGCGCCGCGAAGAGCGGGGGCAGGCGGGGACGCCGGAGTAGCGCCGATGGAACCAGTTTTCCGCACGCTGGAGATCGCCTGCTCGACCGGTGTGGCTGTGTCCGGGAGTCGTATCACCTATCTCGGTCTGGAGAACATCCCGGAACGAGGCGGGGCCGTCATCGCCATCAACCACACCAGCTACATCGACTGGCTGCCCGCAGCACTGGCCGCGTACAAGAGGCACCGGCGGCTGCGCTTCATGATCAAGCAGGAGATGACGGCGGTGAAGATCGTCAACTTCCTGATCAGACACACGGGAACGATCCCCGTCGACCGGAAGGCGGGTGCAGGCGCATACGGTGTTGCGGTGGAGCGGTTGCGGGCGGGCGAGCTCGTCGCCGTCTATCCGGAGGCCACCATCAGCCGCAGCTTCGAGCTCAAGGAGTTCAAGACGGGTGCGGCGCGCATGGCGGTCGAGGCGCAGGTGCCGATCATCCCGCTGATCGTCTGGGGTGCGCAGCGGCGCTGGACCAAGGACCATCCCCGCAAGCTCGGTCGCGCGAAGATCCCGATCATCGTCAAGGCCGGCGAGCCCGTGGCCCCCGCCGAAACCGTCGAACGGACCGACGCGGCGATGCGCGAAGCGATGACGACGCTTCTGCACGGCGTCCAGCAGAGCTACGAGCATCCCGAGGGGGCGTACTGGGTGCCGCGGCGGATGGGCGGTTCGGCGCCGACGATGGCCGAGGCGAAAGTGCTCGACGAGAGGGAACTGGCGGAGCGCGCCCGCAAGCAAGCAGAGCGACAGAGTAAGTGACCCTGCCCGCACTGATCGCGAGCGACGTCGACGGCACGCTGCTCGACGCCGACGAGGAGATCAGCCCGCGAACCCGTAGCGCCGTGCGCGCCGCGGTGGATGCGGGCGCCCTGTTCGTGTTGGCGACCGGCCGTCCGCCGCGGTGGGTCGCACCCGTGGTCGATGCGCTCGGTTTCGCGCCGATGGCGGTGTGCGCGAACGGCGCGGTCATCTACGACCCGGCCACCGACCGCATCCTTTCGGCGCGGACGTTGTCGGCAGACCAGCTTGGCGAGCTCGCCGAGATCGCCACCCGCGTGATCCCGGGCGCGGGCCTCGCGGTGGAACGGGTGGGCCGCAGCGCACACGACGCGGCGACCCCGCAGTTCGTCAGCTCGCCGGGTTATGAACACGCCTGGCTCAACCCGGACAACACCGAGGTGTCGGTGGAGGACCTGCTCGGCGCGCCGGCGATCAAGCTGCTGATCCGCAAGTCCGGTGCACGCAGTTCCGATATGGCTGCCGAGCTCGTCAAACACGTTGGACTGCAGGGTGATATCACCTACTCGACGAACAACGGACTCATCGAGGTGGTACCGCTCGGCATCAGCAAGGCCACCGGTGTCGAAGAGGTTTCACGGCCCTACGAGATCACTGCATCCGACGTGGTGGCGTTCGGCGACATGCCCAACGACATCCCGCTGCTTCGGTGGGCCGGCCTCGGTGTGGCGATGGGCAATGCCCATCCGGAGGCGGTCGAGGCTGCTGACGAGATCACGGCGCCGAACACCGACGACGGCGTGGCCCGCGTGCTGGAACGCTGGTGGCTCTAGATCAGCTCGGGTCGATCGGTTTGATGCGCTCGAGTTGCACGGGCGGCCCGTCGGCAGAAGGCGGTGGCAGCTCTTCGGGCACGCCGTCGATGACCCTTGTCACGGTGCCCTTTTCGCGATCGAAGTTCAGCGTGCCGTGCTGGAAGTTCTGCACGATCCACTGCGGTTCCTGAATTTCGCCGCTTGTCGGCAGCCCGAGCGCGCCGCGTTCGTAGCCGAGTGACGCCCACGCCTCGTAGATGGCTCCGGTGAGGGGTTCGGCTCCGCTCTCCGGAGACCAGTAGACCGCGCCCTTGTCGAAGGTGGCGTAGCGGGCGCTGCCTTCACCGGCCGCCTCCGGTGATCGTGGTGCGCCGAGCGGGCTGTTGTCTTTGCCCATCGTCTCCCACTTGGCCAGGATGGCGCCGCCGCGTAGCTGGTCGGTCAGGCTCGGCGGCGGGAGCGGTTCGTTGAATCGCGCCGCGATATCGCGGATCTGATCCATCACCGCGTATGCCGCGTTGCCCGGACACTCCGTGATGCCGACGTCGCGGTGGGTGAAGATCGACGGCAGGGTCGGGGTGGCGCCGCGTGGGAAGTGGGTGAACGAGCCGCCGTCGGAGGTGAGGACGACCGTGCCCCTCGGATCGACGTGATCCAGGCCCAGCCGCCAGCCGAGTAGCCGGCCGACGGTCCGTATCAGGATGGGTGTCGGCGGCTCCACCTCGAAGTTGCCGAGCATCGCCACCGCCCAGGTGTTCTTGTTGAAGCCACCGGTGTGGGCGCCCTCGACCGGTTTGTCCATGCCGCCTGCTCGGCCCTCGAATACCTGTCCGTACTTGTCGACCAACGCGTTGTAGGCGATGTCGCACCAGCCCAGTGTTCGGGTGTGATACGCGTAGATCGAACGCACGATCGCCGCGGAGTCCTGCGGCCCGTAGTCGTTGCTCCCCGCGGTGTGATGGACGATCCCGGCGCGTACACCGTTGTCATACACCGTGTTCGGGCACTTCATCGATTCGTCGGCGCCCCACTGGGCGCGGGTGATGACGGCGGGCGGCTGGCCCGGCGGCGTCACCGCGTTGGGCAGTGGCAGGTCACCCATCGGCGACTGCGGCGGGCTGATCAGCACGGCGTTCACGTTCTGCCCGAACGGCTGGCCGGTGTTGGCGGGGATATAGCCGAGGTCCGGCTTGGCCGGTCCGCTCGCCACCTGATTCTGGGGGGCCGACGCCGTTGTGCCGCCGGGCCGGGTCACCGAGATCTGCACCGTGGTGGTCAGGCCGACGAAGACCGGCTCGGTACCGCGGGGCGCGGTGGCGCCGTCGCCGACACCGTCGAGGTTCTCGGCGGCATACCAAGGGCCCCACGAGCCGTCTGGCTTCTTGGCCCGAACCCGTGCCGAGGTGGTACTGAGGTCAGCTCGCGGTCAATGCGACAAGGGAGAACGGCGTGTCCTGGTGGACCTCCCGGATCGTCTCACCGCCGCCGAGACCCGTGAGCGGCTGCTGAGCCAGCTGGGTCTGCTCGGCGAGCGGCCGACGGGCCTCGTCGAACGGAGTGCTCGGAAGTGCCCACGGCAGGATCACCACAGTCCCCGCAATCGCGGTGAACAGCATCGGGTGTCGACGGGACAGCACGGACTGATGTTACGTATGAGTCAGTTGTTACCAGTGTTTCGACACGGCCGAACTGCAGTCTTATCTGTGTATATGCCTGCAACGGCGCCGCAGAACCCGCCACTTGGCTCTGCGGCGCCGTTTAGGGGGCAGGACTATCCGGCGGGGGCCGGTGGTGGTGGCGGTGCGGGCACCGGGGGTGCGATCGCGCCGGGCTTCATCGCCGAGGTGATCATCGGCATCACCACACCCTTGAGCAGGTCGATCGCCTGGCCGGCACCCAATTGCTGTGCCGCGCTGCTGAGTTCGCTGAAAATGCCGCCGCCGCCGGTGCTCGCCGCGGGCATGGAGCCCAGGCCGAGTCCGGGGTCGCCGCCCAGGATCGGGTAGGTGCCTGCGGCGGGATCGAGCCCGATCGGCGCGGAGATCGGCACCTCGCCGGGAGCGGGCAGACCCGCGGCGTTGCTGATCGGTGTCGTCGCCAGCGCCGGCTCGAGGCCGGTGACCGGAGGCGTCGTCAATCCGCCGGGAACTGCCCCGGTCGGGCTGGTCAGCGCGGGGTTCAGCGCCGGGTTCGCCGCCGCGGCGTCGGCCGCCAGCCCCGGCATCCCCGCCGGGCCGCCGGGTCGTCGGGAGCGTCGGGTTGGTCAGCCCGGGGTTGGCAAGTGCCGGATCGGCAAGGGCTGCCGCCGGGTCGGTGCCAAGGGCCGGCGTGGTCAGGCCTGGGGTGAGCGCGGGACTGGCGAGGCCGGGCGTCAGGGCAGGAGACGTCAGACCCGGCGACGCGAGCGCGCCCGGGGCGGTCAACGTCGTCGGCATGCCTGTACTCGTAGCTGTACCTGCGCCGGTCAGACCGCTGGGCATGGCAGGCAAGTTGATGCCGAACTGCGACAGACCCTGGGACAGCGCCGACATAAGCTCATTGGGTAGATCGGTGACCATGGCGGCCGAGCGGAACTCGCGGGGTTGCGGCGCGGGCTTGGTCATGTCGGAAATGGCAGAAATGGCGAATGGACTCACGACGGCCAGGGCGGCGACCGCACTCGTGGCTGTCGAGAGCCTGCGTCGACGTCGGTTAGGCACGGGAAGTCTCCTCAATATGTGGACTACGTACAGCTGGGTGCTACGTGAACGATGTTACGGATGTGACTGGTGTGTCTGAAGTGACGAGATGCAATTGTGAGCGAATGGAGACCTTGAGCCAGTCTGGGATTCGGGCTGGCGGAGCCCGGTCCGATACCCTGGCTGCCGATGACCGCTCGTTTTGACCTCTTTGTCGTCGGTTCCGGTTTTTTCGGCCTGACGATTGCCGAGCGCGTGGCGACCCAGCTGGACAAGCGAGTCCTGGTGCTGGACCGGCGCCCGCATATCGGCGGCAATGCCTACTCCGAACCGGAGCCGCAGACCGGTATCGAGGTGCACCGCTATGGCGCACACCTGTTTCACACCTCCAATAAGAGGGTGTGGGACTACGTGCGGCAGTTCACCGAGTTCACCGACTACCAGCACCGCGTCTTCGCCATGCACAACGGGCAGGCCTATCAGTTCCCGATGGGACTCGGCCTGGTGGCGCAGTTCTTCGGCAAGTACTTCACGCCGGACGCGGCGAGGCAACTGATCAAGGAGCAGTCCGCCGAGATCGACACCGCCGAGGCGCGGAATCTCGAGGAGAAGGCCATCTCGTTGATCGGCCGCCCGCTGTACGAGGCGTTCGTCAAGGGTTATACGGCCAAGCAGTGGCAGACCGACCCGACGGAGCTGCCCGCCGCCAACATCGCCAGGCTGCCGGTTCGCTACAACTTCAACAACCGCTACTTCAACGACACCTACGAGGGTCTGCCGGTCGACGGCTACACGGCGTGGCTGACCAACATGGCCGCCGACGACCGCATCGAGGTGCGGCTGGACACCGACTGGTTCGACGTGCGTGATGCGCTGCGCGCCGAGAACCCCGACGCACCCGTCGTCTACACCGGGCCGCTGGACCGCTACTTCGACTATGCCGATGGGCGATTGGGTTGGCGCACACTGGATTTCGAACTGGAAGTATTGCCGACCGGCGACTTCCAGGGCACGCCGGTGATGAACTACAACGATCTGGACGTGGCGTACACCCGAATTCACGAGTTCCGGCATTTCCATCCGGAACGCGACTACCCGACCGACAAGACAGTGATCATGCGGGAGTACTCGCGGTTCGCCGACGACGAAGACGAGCCGTACTACCCGATCAACACCGAAAGCGATCGCGCGCTGCTGGCCTCCTACCGTGCCAGGGCCAAGGCCGAAACCACCGGTGCCGGTGTGCTGTTCGGCGGCCGGCTGGGCACCTACCAGTACCTCGACATGCACATGGCGATCGCCAGCGCGCTGAACATGTACGACAACATCCTCGCTCCGCACCTGCGCGACGGCGCACCGCTGCACGAGAGCGGTGCCGAATGAGCGGCATGAGCGGAGCTGCGGTCAGCCTGCTTTCCCGCATCATCCTGCCGCGCCCCGGCGAACCGCTCGATGTTCGCAAGCTGTACATCGAAGAGTCGAACACCAACGCCCGCCGCGCCCATTCCGCGACCAGGACCACGCTGCAGATCGGTGCCGAGTCCGAGGTGTCGTTCTCGACGTACTTCAACGCCTTTCCGGCAAGCTACTGGCGACGCTGGTCGATTCTGCAGTCGGTGGTGCTGCGCGTGGAGCTGACCGGGACCGGTCGGGTCGACGTGTACCGAAGCAAGGCCACCGGCGCTCGGATCTTCGTGGAGGGCAGGCCGTTTCACCATGACGATGACGGGCCCTCGGCGCTCGAGTTCGAAATCGGCCTCGAGCCCTTCGAGGACGGCGGCTGGATCTGGTTCGACATCACCAGCGACACCCCGGTGACCCTGCATGACGCCGGCTGGTACGCACCTTCGCCCGCACCGGGAACGGCGAACATCGCGGTGGGCATGCCGACATTCAACCGGCCTGACGACTGCGTCGAGACACTTCGTGCACTGACATCGGACCCGTTGGTGGACAAGGTGATCGGCGCCGTCATCGTGCCGGATCAGGGCCGCAGCAAGCTGCGGGATCACCCGGAGTTCGCCGAAGCCGCCGCACCGCTGGGAAATCGGCTGTCGATTCACGACCAACCCAACCTCGGCGGTTCCGGCGGCTACAGCCGGGTCATGTACGAGGCGCTGAAGAACACCGACTGTCAGCAGATCCTGTTCATGGACGACGACATCCGCGTCGAGCCGGACTCGATCCTGCGGGCGCTGGCGATGAGCCGGTTCGCCAAGACGCCGATGCTCGTCGGTGGTCAGATGCTCAACCTCCAGGATCCGGCACACCTTCACGTGATGGGCGAGGTGGTCGGCCGCGGCGACTTCATGTGGACCAACGCGCCAAACACCAAGTACGACCACGACTTCGCGCGATATCCGTTGAACGACCGGTACTCCGACTCCAAGCTGCTGCACCGCCGCATCGACGTCGACTACAACGGCTGGTGGATGTGCATGATCCCGCGCGCGGTCGCCGACGAGCTCGGTCAGCCGTTGCCGCTGTTCATCAAGTGGGATGATGCCGACTACGGGCTGCGCGCCGCCGAGCACGGCTACCCAACGGTCACCATGCCGGGCACCGCGATCTGGCATATGGCGTGGAGCGACAAGGACGACGCCATCGACTGGCAGGCCTACTTCCACCTGCGGAACCGGCTGGTGGTCGCGGCGCTGCACTGGGACGGCGACGTGCGTGGCCTGGTCCGCAGCCATCTGAAGGCGACGCTGAAACACCTTCTGTGCCTTGAGTATTCGACTGTAGCCATCCAGAACAAGGCGATGGACGACTTCCTCGCCGGACCCGAGCACATCTTCTCGATCCTGGAGTCGGCCCTTCCCGAGGTGCACCGCCTCCGCAGGGAATACCCCGACGCGGTGATCCTGCCGTCGGCCACCCAGCTGCCACCGCCCTCGGGGATGGTGGGCCCCGTCGGAGAGCCGAAAACTCCGCCGGGCAAGGCAATTCGTCTGGTTCGAGGGGTGCTGCACAACTTCACCAAGGCGGACCCCGCACACCACGAGCGACCGCAGCTGAACGTCCCCACCCAGGACTCGCGTTGGTTTCTGCTGTGCACCGTCGACGGGGTCACCGTCACCACCGCCGACAGCCGCGGAGTGGTGTACCGCCAGCGTGACCGGGCCAAGATGTTGGCGTTGTTGCGGGCGTCGCTTCGGCGCCAGCGCCAGCTGCGGCGTCGCTTCGACGACATGCGCAAGGCGTATCGCGACGCGCTCCCAACGCTGTCCGGTGTCCAGCAGTGGGAAGCCGTCTTCCTGGAAGCACCCGCAGATGGCTGAGCGCCCGCGCGGTGAGGACGCCGCGCTGGTGGCCGTTCAGTCGGCGCTCGCCGACCGGCCGGGCGTGCTCGCGGCTGCGCGCACCCTCTCGCACTTCGGTGAGCACAGCATCGGCTGGCTGGCGGTCTCGGCGCTCGGCGCGCTGCTCGCACCTGCGAGGCGTCGGGCGTGGCTGGCCGTCGGGGTCGGGGCGTTTGCCGCGCACGCCGCCGCCGTCGTCATCAAACGGGTGGTGCGACGCGAGCGTCCGCATCATCCGAGCGTCGTCGTCAACGTCGGCACCCCGAGCAGGCTCAGCTTTCCCTCGGCGCATGCCACCTCGACGACCGCCGCCTCGGTACTGATGGCCCGCGTGACGGGCCTGCCGGTGCCTGCGCTGCTGGTACCGCCAATGGCGTTGTCCCGGTTGGTGCTCGGCGTGCACTATCCCAGTGATGTGATCACCGGCGTGGCGGTCGGCGCGGCCGTCGCGAAGGTGGTGGCGCTCGTTGCGTCGGCGGGGCCGAAGGAGACTCATGAGCATCTCAAGTGAAAGCAGTGCATCCAGGGCGGCGAAGATGACTGAAGAACCGGCACCGGTGAAAGGTCCACCAAGCAATGTCGTCACCGGCCTGATCAAGGCGGCCAGACCCCGTCAATGGGTGAAGAACCTGCTGGTGCTCATCGCACCCGTCGCCGCGCTCGGCAGCGACGTGAACTACGACTGGCGCGAGGTCGCGGTCAACGTGTCCATCGCGTTCGTGGCGTTCTCGCTCGCCGCATCGTCCATCTATCTGGTGAACGACGCCCGCGACGTCGAGGCCGACCGCGCGCATCCGACCAAACGCTTCCGGCCCATCGCGGCAGGCGTCGTCCCGGCGTGGCTGGCGTACTGCACTGCCGTGGTGCTCGCGGCGGCATCGCTGGCCGTGTCGTTCATCGCGACGCCGAACCTGGCGGGCGTGATCGGCGTCTACATCGCCATGCAGCTGGCCTACTGTTTCGGCCTCAAGCATCAGGCGGTGCTCGATATCTGCATCGTCTCCTCTGCCTACCTGATCAGGGCGATCGCGGGTGGCGTCGCGGCGAATATCCCTCTGTCGCAATGGTTCCTGTTGGTGATGACCTTCGGATCGCTGTTCATGGTGGCGGGCAAGCGCTACGCCGAACTGCAGCTCTCGGAGAAGACCGGGGCGAAGATCCGCAAATCGCTGGAGAGTTACACGTCGACATACCTGCGGTTCGTCTGGACGCTCTCGGCCACTGCGATGGTGGTCTGTTACGGCCTGTGGGCGTTCGAGCGTGACGGCGCCAACGCATCCTGGTATGCGATCACGATGATCCCCTTCACGATCGCGATCCTGCGCTACGCCGTCGACGTCGACGGTGGTTTGGCCGGCGAACCGGAGGACATCGCGCTCAAGGATCGGGTACTTCAGCTTCTGGCGGTCGCGTGGATCGGAACCATCGGTGCCGCTGTTCTCCTGGGCTAGACGCGGGGCGGCGTTTCCCTACGACATCACCACACGCATCAGCCTTTCGCTGAGTGTCCTTGTCGCCGCAGCGCTGTTCAGCTACGGGGCATGGCAGCGGCGCTGGATCGCCGACGACGGCCTGATCGTATTGCGCACGGTGCGAAACCTGTTGGCCGGCAACGGTCCAGTCTTCAACCAGGGTGAGCGCGTCGAATCGAACACCTCGACGCTGTGGACCTACCTGAACTACCTCGGCGCCGTGATCGGCGGCCCGACGCAGCTCGAATACGTCACGCTGTGGCTGGCGTTGGTGCTCAGCGTCGCGGGCGTCGTCTTCCTGATGCTCGGCGCCGCGCGGTTGTATGCACCCAGCCTGGTGGGTCGTCGGGCGCTTCTGCTGCCCGCGGGCGTGCTGGTCTACATCGCCGTGCCGCCGGCCCGCGACTTCGCGACGTCAGGCCTCGAAAACGGTTTGGTGCTGGCCTATCTCGGCCTGCTGTGGTGGGTGATGGTCTGCTGGTCGCAGGCACTACGCACGCAACAGGACTCGTCGCAGCGCAATGCGGTCAGCTGGGTTTTCGATGCCGCGCTGGCCTTCCTGGCCGGCCTGTCCGTCCTCGTTCGCCCCGAGCTGGCCCTCATCGGTGGTCTGGCCCTGGTCATGATGCTGGTCGCCGCGCGCGGATGGCGACGCCGGATGGTGATCGTCGCCGCGGGCGGCCTGCTTCCGGTCGCCTATCAGATATTCCGGATGGGCTACTACGGGTTGCTTTTTCCCCAAACGGCCTTGGCGAAGGACGCATCCGGCGACAAGTGGGCGCAGGGCTGGGTGTATCTCACCAACTTCGACGAGCCCTACCTGCTCTGGGTGCCCGCGCTGCTGCTCGCGATCCTGGCGCTCATCCTGATGAGCACCCGCAGTCGCCCGTGGTGGATCAGGCGCGAGACGCCGTACGGCTACAGCAGGCTGGCGCGCATGGTGCAGAGCCCGCCCGCGGTCGTGGCCTTCATCGTCTTCAGCGGTCTGCTGCAGGCCGTCTACTGGATCCGGCAGGGCGGCGACTTCATGCACGGCAGGGTTCTGCTGACGCCGATGTTCTGCCTGCTGGCACCCGTCGCGGTGATCCCGGTGCCGCTGCCGGACGGCGAAAAGTTCAGCCGCGGTATCGGATACCAACTCGCTGGCATCACCTCGGTGTTGTGGCTCGCCGTGGTCGGCTGGTCGCTGTGGGCGGCCAACGCGCCGGGAATGGGGTCGGACGCCACCCGTGTGACGTACACGGGCATCGTCGACGAACGTCGGTTCTACTCCCAGGCCACCGGTCACGCACATCCACTGACCGCCGCGGACTATCTGGACTACCCGCGGATGCGCGCCGTGGTGACCGCGCTCGACAACACGCCCGACGGGGCGCTGCTGCTGCCGTCGGGCAACTACGACCGTGTGGGATGTCGTGCCCGCGATACCCGCCGCCGCCGGATATGCCGCCAGACGTCCGGAAGGCCTATATCGGGCCGCACACAGTGTTTTTCACCAATCTCGGGATGCTCGGCATGAACGTCGGCCTCGACGTTCGGGTGATCGACCAGATCGGCCTCGCCAACCCGTTGGCCGCGCACACCGCGCGCCTGCAGGACGGCCGCATCGGCCACGACAAGAACCTCTTCCCCGACTGGGCCGTCGCGGAGGGACCGTTCCTGAAGATCCCGCCCTACATTCCGCCGTACATCGACCGCGACTGGGTCGCCCAGGCCGAGGCGGCGCTGGACTGCCCCGCCACCGAATCGATGCTGACCTCGATCCGTGCACCGCTGGGTATGCGGCGGTTCCTGTCAAATGTGGTGCACGCGTACGAGTTCACCAAGTACCGCATCGATCGGGTGCCGATGTACGAACTGATCCGGTGCGGTCTGGAGATACCGCCGCCGTCGGTGCCCGCCTATACGGGATTGCCCGCAACGGGTCCCTGACTCGAGCGATTTGTCAGCCGGTCGCATCTTCTGCTTTGGTAACGCGTCGCCTCGTCGGGGCGATAACCAGTCGACAACCGCCGGACCCGTGCGGCGATGAACCATGAATGGATGGTCAGACCACCAGATGCGCCGCATGCTCGTCGCGCTTGCCGCGATGCTGACGCTGTCGGGGTTGGCCGCCGCGATCGGTCCACCCGCCGCGCAGGCGTTCTCGCGTGAAGGCCTGCCCGTCGAGTACCTCGACGTGTACTCGTCGGCGATGGGGCGCAGCGTGCGCGTGGAGTTCCAGGCCGGCGGCGTCGGAGGCGCGACGGCGCCGACATCGGGCCGGGCGGGAAATCGGTTTACCTCCTCGACGGGCTGCGCGCCCAGGATGACTACAGCGGCTGGGACATCAACACCCCGGCGTTCGAGTGGTTCGACGGCTCCGGTGTCTCGGTCGTGATGCCCGTCGGTGGGCAGTCCAGCTTCTATACCGACTGGTATTCACCGTCGAGCTTCAACAACCAGACCTATACGTATAAGTGGGAGACGTTCCTGACCGCTGAGCTGCCCGGCGTGGCTGTCGACGAACAAGCAGGTGTCCCCGACAGGTAACGGCGTGGTCGGCTTGTCGATGTCGGGGGGCGCGGCGCTGATCCTGTCGGCGTATCACCCCGCCCAGTTCGCCTACGCCGCCTCCTTGTCGGGTTTCCTGAACCCGTCGGCCGTCTTCATGCAGCAGGCGATCCGGGTCGCGATGCTCGACGCGGGCGGCTACAACGTCGACAACATGTGGGGCCCGCCGTGGGATCCGTCATGGAAGCGTAATGACCCGGTCAGGCAGGTTTCTCGCATCGTGTCCAACGGCACCCGGCTGTGGATCTACTGCGCACCGGGCCTGATTGCCGGCTCGCCGGCGGGAGGCGCCACGGACCTCGATGCCGCCGCTGACCCGGCCCAGGCGCTCAATGCCGACGGCCTGGAGGCGATCGCCTTCAGGAGCAACAAGGACTTCCAGGCCGCCTATACAAAGGCCGGTGGAAGCAACGCCACGTTCCAGTTCCCGGCGGCGGGAAACCACGCCTGGCCCTACTGGGCGGCGCAGTTGCAGTCCCTCAAATCAGACCTGATCAGAACCCTCAACGGCTGAGGGCGGCGACCAGGGAGGACAGAAGCTGAAGAGAGATATCACATCAAGGTGTGGTTGACTACACGGGCACACGTCACGAGTGGGTCTCGGATTCCGGGTGCGGCATACGACAGATGGGATAGATGAAGCATGAAGTTCGTTGGGAAGAAGCGCGGCGCCTGGGCGCGCCGGCTCACGGTCGCGGTTGCAGCAGCCGCCGTGCTGCCCGGCCTGGTCAGCGCCGTCGGAGGCTCGGCGACTGCGGGGGCTTTCTCGAGGGCGGGTCTGCCGGTCGAGTATCTGATGGTTCCGTCCGCGGGGATGGGCAAAGACATCAAGGTCCAGTTCCAGAACGGTGGCGCGAATGCCCCGGGCGTCTATCTGCTTGACGGTCTGCGCGCGCAGGACGACTTCAACGGCTGGGACATCAACACCCCGGCGTTCGAGTGGTACGTCGACTCCGGCCTCTCCACGATCATGCCGGTCGGCGGCCAGTCCAGCTTCTACAGCGACTGGTATTCGCCTGCCTGCGGCAAGGCCGGTTGCTCCACCTACAAGTGGGAGACCTTCATCACCTCAGAGCTGCCTGCCTACCTGGCGGCGAACAAGGGCGTGAACCCGAACCGCAACGCGGCGGTCGGCCTGTCGATGGCCGGTTCGGCCGCGCTGACGCTGGCGATCTACTACCCGCAGCAGTTCCAGTACGCGGCCTCGCTGTCCGGCTTCCTCAACCTCTCCGAGGGTTGGTGGCCGATGCTGGTGAACACCTCGATGGGTGATGCGGGCGGCTACAAGTCCAAGGACATGTGGGGTCCCTCGAGCGATCCGGCGTGGAAGCGCAACGACCCGATGGTCAACATCGGCACGCTGGTGGCCAACGGCACCCGCGTCTGGGTGTACTGCGGTAACGGCAAGCCGGGCGACGTCAACGGCGAGATCGCGGGCGACAACTTCAACGCGAAGTTCCTCGAGGGCTTCACCCTGCGGACCAACAAGACGTTCCAGGAGCAGTACATCGCCGCGGGCGGCAAGAACGGTGTGTTCAACTTCCCGTCCGCCGGTACTCACAGCTGGGAGTACTGGGGCGCGCAGCTGCAGCAGATGAAGCCCGATATCCAGCGTGTGCTGGGTGCCACCCCGGGGCCGTCCAATCCGACGCCTGAGCAGGCAGCGGCGACGGCGGCGACCACCGACACGGCTTCGGCCAGCACGGGCGGCTAAGCACTGCGGTAACAGATATGTTCGTCTGACGGCGGTGATCCTTCGGGGTCGCCGCCGTCAGTCGTTTCCGGGAGGCGTGGTGATGTGGTTCACTGCATTGCGCGAGGACAGCTAAAGGTGAGGGTGGGCGAATGCGCGGGATGATTCGAGCGGTCTTGTCGGTGGTGTTGGCTGCGGGCCTGTGGTCCGTGACGGCGCCGATTGTGCGGGCCGACGGTGTCGAGATGCTGATGGTGCCGTCTGCGGCCATGGGGCGCGACATCCCCGTCGCCTTCCAGGGCGGCGGTCCGCACGCGGTCATTCTGCTGGATGCGTTCAACGCAGGCCCCGACGTCAGCAATTGGGTCGGTGCGGGGGCGTTCACCACGCTGGCGGGCAAGGGCATCTCCGTGGCCGCCCCGGCAGGCGGCGCCTGGAGCATGTACACCAACTGGGAGCAGGACGGCAGCAAGCAGTGGGAGACGTTCCTCGCCGACGAGCTGCCGGACTGGCTGGCCGCGAACAAGGGCCTCGCGCCGAACGGCCACGGCATCGTCGGCGCCGCGCAGGGTGGCTTCGGCGCGATGGCGATGGCGGCCTTCCACCCGGACCGCTACCGCTATGCGGGCTCGCTGTCGGGGTTCCTCGCACCGGAGCGGACCGGCACTGACGGCGCGATCACCGCCGGGCTCGCCGAGTTCGGCGGCGTCGACATCCGCAACATGTGGGGTTTGCCACAGTTGGGGCGCTGGAAGTGGCACTCGCCGAATGTGCACGCGCAGCTACTGGCCGACAACAACACCCGGCTGTGGGTGTTCAGCCCGACGACGCTGGGATGCAGTGATCCCGCGGCGATGATCGGGTACTGCGCGATCGCCCAGGGCAATAACCGAGAGTTCTATCAGCACTACCGCAGCGTCGGCGGGCACAACGCGCACTTCGACTTCCCGCCCAGCGGCGAGCACGACTGGGGCACCTGGGGACCGCAGCTGGCCGCGATGTCCGGCGAGCTCGTCTCGACCATCAAGTGACTCCGTAGCGCCGGTACGTTGGAGGAGTGCAGCACACGGTTCGGCGTTGGCCGAGGTGGTCCAGCAACGTCGCCGTAGCGACGTCCCTGGTCGCCCCTGCGCTGCTGACCGGTTGCACGACCGGTGACGGCATGCTGCCGACGATGTCGGTGCAGCCACCCTCGACGATGCAGTCCCGCGCCGAAGCGAAGGCCGGCGGCCCGCAGACTCCCGATGACGGCGCCGAACCGAGCATGCTCACGGTCACCCCTCAGCAGCGGACCTATCTGGATGCGCTCAAGGCTGCGGGCGTGAAGCCGTCGACGGATCTGCTTGCGCTGAGCATCGGGTCGTATGTCTGCCAGGCGCGCGCGGCCAAGCAGTCCGAGGCGGCCGTCCGCGACTATGTCACCCCGTTGGTGCGCGGCGATGTGCACAGCACCCAACTCAACGCCGTTGCGCCGCCGCCGTCCGAGGTGGACGCGCTGACCGCCGACTACATTCGGATCGCTACCGAACGTCTCTGCTAGCTGAGGGGAACATGGCCACCAAGAGTCGGCGCAAGCGCCACCGGATACTCGCGCTCATCGCAGCGGGTGCGATGGCGCTCGTCGTCGCGCTGGTCGTCGCCGTCGTGTGGATCATGATCCGTCAGCCCGACAAGACGGACACCGCCTTACCGCCCAGTGCGGTGCCGCCGTCGGTGCCGACCACTCCGGGCACGAAGCCGCGCCCGGAGTTCCAGGACGCCAGTTGCCCCGACGTGCAGCTGATCTCGATCCCCGGCACCTGGGAGTCGTCGCCGCAACTCGATCCGTTCAACCCGACGCAGTTCCCGATCGCGTTGCTGCTCAACGTCACCAACCCGATCCGCCAGCAATTCGGCACCGATCGGCTCGAGGTGTACACCGTTCCCTACACGGCGCAGTTCCACAATCCGCTTTCGGCCGACGGCCAGATGAACTACAACGACAGCCGCGCCGAGGGTGCCCAGAACGCGGTGAAGGCGATGACGGACATGAACAACCGCTGCCCGCTGACCAGCTATGTGCTCGTCGGCTTCTCCCAGGGCGCGGTGATCGCCGGCGACATCGCCAGCGATATCGGAAACGGCCGCGGCCCGGTGGACGCGGACCTGGTGCTCGGCGTGACGTCGATCGCCGACGGCCGCAGGCAGACGGGCGTCGGTATGGACATCGGGCCGAACCCTCCCGGCCAGGGCGCCGAGATCACGCTGCACGAGGTGCCGATGCTGCAGGCGATGGGACTGACGATGACGGGCCCGCGCCCCGGCGGCTTCGGCTCCCT
This sequence comes from uncultured Actinomycetota bacterium, assembly GCA_963758825.1. Lineage (GTDB taxonomy): Bacteria > Actinomycetota > Actinomycetes > Mycobacteriales > Mycobacteriaceae > Mycobacterium. Next base: position 451,832 of record CAVWWV010000008.1, read on the forward strand.
CAACGACCGCACCAACGAGATCTGCGCGACCGGTGACCTGATCTGCTCGGCGCCCGAAGAAGCGTTCTCGATCACCAACCTGCCCCGGACGTTGGAGATCCTCGGCGGCGGTGCGGGGCAACCCGTGCACGCCATGTACGCCACCACACAGTTCTGGAATCTGGGCGGCCAACCGGCCACGGCGTGGACACTGGACTGGGCACGGCAGGTCGTCGATGCCGCTCCGCATCCAAAACATGGCTGATACGTGACCGTGGCAGATTTGGCCAGCGGCAGACGGTCGCCTAACATTAAGAAATAACTAAGACTGATGACTGAAAGCCGGGCCCAAGTGCCTGGTCATAGGGTGTTGCGGCGGGTGGCCGACGCCTCGGTAACATCTTGCGGGGCTTGCGATCCGCGCGGACAACGGAGTCCTGCGCGACGCCCGCGTGTGGTTTGACAGGAGAGTGCGATGGGGTTCCACAACCCGTTCGTCAAGGACGGACAGATCAAGTTTCCCGACAGCGGAAGCCTTGTTCTTCACGTCGAGCGATGGACCAAGGTGCGTGGAGACAAACTCGCCTACCGGTTCCTGGACTTCTCCACCGAGCGCGACGGCGTCGCCCGGGATCTGACCTGGGCCGACTTCGGCAGGCGCAACCGGGCGATCGGTGCCCGGCTTCAGCAGGTGACCGAGCCCGGTGACCGCGTCGCGATCCTCTGCCCGCAGAACCTCGAGTACCTGATGGCGTTCTTCGGCACCCTGTACTCCGGCCGCATCGCGGTGCCGCTGTTCGACCCGAGCGAGCCCGGCCACGTGGGCCGGCTGCACGCCGTCATCGACGACTGCCACCCGTCGGCCATCCTGACCACGACCGATTCGGCCGAGGGCGTCCGCAAGTTCTTCCGCAGCAGGCCCGCCAAGGAACGTCCCCGCGTGATCGCCGTCGACGCGGTGCCCGACGAGGTCGGCGCGACATGGGAGCCGGTCGGCGTCGAACACGACACGATCGCCTATCTGCAGTACACCTCCGGGTCGACGCGCATCCCGACCGGCGTGCAGATCACGCACCTGAACCTCGCCACCAACGTGGTGCAGGTGATCGAGGCGCTGCAGGGCGAGGAGGGCGACCGCGGCGTCTCCTGGCTGCCGTTCTTCCACGACATGGGACTGATCACCGCGATGATCTCGCCGATGATCGGCCACTACGTGGAGTTCATGACGCCCGCTGCGTTCGTCCGCAGGCCGCACCGCTGGATCCGTGCGATGGCGCGTAAGCCGGAGGACACCGGCGGCGTGATCTCCGTCGCGCCGAACTTCGCCTTCGACCACGCCGCGGCACGGGGACTGCCCAAGGAGGGCGAACCGGACCTGGACCTCAGCGTCGTCAAGTGCATCCTCAACGGCAGCGAGCCGATCTCGGCCGCCACCGTGCGCAGGTTCAACGAGGCGTTCAGCCCCTACGGGTTCCAGCCGCAGGCGATCAAGCCGTCGTACGGACTGGCCGAGGCCACGCTGTTCGTGTCGACCACCCCGATGGGTGATCACCCCAAGATCGTGTACGTCGATCGCGAAGCGATGAACACGGGCACCTTCACCGAGGTACCCGAGGACTCGCCGAGCGCGGTGGCTCAGGCAGGCGCGGGCAAGGTCGGCATCGCGGAATGGGCCACCATCGTCGACGCCGAGACCGCCACCGAACTTCCCGACGGCCAGATCGGCGAGGTCTGGATCAGCGGCCAGAACATGGGCACCGGCTACTGGGGCAAGAAGGAAGAGACGGTAGCGACGTTCCAGAACATCCTGAAGTCGCGGACCAATCCCAGCCATGCCGAGGGTGCGACCGACGACGCGCTGTGGGTGCGCACGGGTGACTACGGCGCCTACCACGACGGCGAGCTCTACATCACCGGCCGCGTCAAGGACCTCGTCATCATCGACGGCCGCAACCACTACCCGCAGGACCTCGAGTACTCGGCGCAGGAGTCCACGAAGGCGTTGCGTACCGGGTTCGTCGCGGCGTTCTCCGTGCCCGCCAACCAACTCCCCGACGAGGTGTTCGAGAACGCGCACGCCGGCTTGAAGCGCGACCCCGACGACACCTCCGAGCAGTTGGTCATCGTGGGCGAGCGCGCCCCAGGAGCGCACAAGATGGAAATGGCACCGATCACCGACGCCATCCGCGCCGCGATCGCGGTGCGTCACGGCGTCACCGTGCGCGACGTGCTGCTCACTCCCGCCGGTGCGATCCCGCGCACCTCCAGTGGCAAGATCGGCCGCCGCGCCTGCCGCGCCGCCTACCTCGACGGCAGCCTGCGCAGCGGGAAGGTGGCCAACGCCTTCCCCGACGAAACTGACTGAATTGCAGGTTTGTACTGAAAATGGCTGACATGGAACCGGATTCGCAGAACACTGCTCCTGAAGCGACATACGAACGGAGCCGCGCCGGCGGCGACATCGACGACGGAGCCGCGCCGGCGGCGACATCGGACGACGGAGCCGCACCGGCGGCGACATCGAGTGAGGGCTTCACGCTGGCGTCCGAGCGGTCCGTCACGCCCGCACGGACCGACATGACCGTCGCGGAGATGCGCGAATGGCTGCGCAACTGGATCGCCAATGCGACCGGGCAGTCGGCCGACGCGATCGACGAGTCCGCCGCGATGGTCGAGTTGGGCCTGTCGTCGCGTGACGCCGTGGCGATGGCGAGCGACATCGAAGACCTCACCGGTGTGACGTTGACGGCAACCGTCGCCTTCCGCCATCCCACCATCGAGTCGCTGGCGACCGTGATCGTCGAGGGCGAACCCGAACTCGACGATGCCGACGACGACTTCGACTGGTCGCGCGACCCCGAGGTCGACGACATCGCGATCGTCGGGCTTGCCACGCGCTTCCCCGGTGACATGAACACGCCGGACGAGACCTGGCAGGCGCTGCTCGAGGGACGCAGCGGCATCACCGATCTCCCCGAAGGCCGTTGGGTGGAGTTCCTCGACGACCAGCGGATCGCCGAACGTGTGGCCAAGGCCCACACCCGAGGCGGATACCTCTCCGACATCAAGGGTTTCGACGCCGAGTTCTTCGCGCTGTCGAAGATGGAAGCCGACAACATCGACCCGCAGCAGCGGATGGCGCTCGAGCTCACCTGGGAGGCGCTGGAGAATGCGCGCATTCCGGCATCGTCGCTGCGCGGCCAGAGCGTCGGCGTGTACGTCGGCAGCTCCACCAACGACTACAGCATGCTGGCGATGTCCGACCCGTCGGTCGCGCACCCATACGCCATCACCGGTACGGCCAGCTCCATCATCGCCAACCGGGTGTCGTACTTCTACGACTTCCGTGGACCCTCGATCGCTGTCGACACAGCGTGCTCGAGTTCGCTGGTCGCCGCGCACCAAGGTGTGCAGTCACTGCGGTCCGGCGAGTCCGACGTCGCGATCGTGGGCGGCGTCAACGCGTTGATCACCCCGCTCGTCACCGTCGGCTTCGACGAAGTCGGCGGCGTGCTGGCGCCCGACGGCCTGATCAAGTCGTTCTCGGAGGACGCCAACGGCTACGCCCGCTCCGAGGGCGGCGGCATGCTCGTGCTCAAACGTGTGGCCGACGCCCGCCGCGACGGTGACGAGATCCTCGCGGTCATCGCGGGCAGCGCCATCAACCACGACGGCCGGTCCAATGGCCTGCTCGCGCCGAATCCCGACGCGCAGGCCGAGGTGCTGCGCAAGGCGTACAAGAACGCGGGCATCGATCCGCGCACCGTCGACTACATCGAGGCGCACGGCACCGGCACCATCCTGGGTGACCCGATCGAGGCCGACGCACTCGGCCGCGTGGTCGGAAGGGGCCGTCCCGTCGACCGGCCCGCGCTGCTCGGCGCCGTGAAATCCAATGTCGGCCACCTTGAGTCGGCCGCAGGTGCGGCCAGCCTGGCCAAGATGACGCTGGCGCTGAAGAACGACAAGCTGCCGCCGTCGATCAACTACAGCGGACCGAACCCCTACATCGACTTCGCGGAGGTGCGCCTGCGGGTCGCCGACACCGTCACCGATTGGCCCCGCTACAGCGGCCACGCCATCGCAGGCGTCTCGGGCTTCGGCTTCGGCGGCGCCAACGCGCACCTGGTGCTGCGTGAGGTGCTGCCGTCGGATCTGGTGGAGCCGGAACCGCAAACAGAAGACATCTCGGAAGGCAAGCACGCCGCCGCCGACGCCGACGCGGTGTTCGTCGGCGGGGTGCAGATGGACGAGTACGGCGAGTTCGTTCCCGAGGATGACGCGGGCGACTTCTTCGGCCAGCACGCGTATGACACCGACGAGCAGGAATCCGAAGTGCTCGGCCTTACCGACGAGGCCAAGCGGCTGCTCGAGGTCGCCCGCGAGGAGATGGCGGCCGAGGAACCGCCCACACCTGTTGTGCCGCTTGCGGTTTCGGCGTTCCTGACGTCCCGCAAGAAGTCGGCCGCCGCTGAGCTCGCGGACTGGATGGATAGCGAGGAGGGCCGTGCGTCCTCGCTGGAGTCGATCGGCCGCTCCCTGTCGAGGCGCAACCACGGCCGGTCGCGTGCCGTGGTGATGGCGCATGACCACGACGAGGCGATCAAGGCGCTGCGCGCGCTCGCCGACGGCAAGCAGAGCCCGAACGTCTACAGCGCCGACGGACCGGTGACGAACGGGCCGGTGTGGGTGCTGGCCGGTTTCGGTGCGCAGCATCGCAAGATGGCCAAGAGCCTGTATCTGCGCGACGAGATCTTCGCCGACTGGATCAACAAGGTCGACGCGTTGGTCCAGGACGAGCTCGGGTACTCGGTCGTCGAGCTGATCCTCGACGACTCGCAGGACTACGGCATCGAGACCACGCAGGTCACCATCTTCGCGATCCAGATCGCGCTCGGTGAGCTACTCAAGGCGCACGGCGCGAAACCCGGTGCGGTGGTTGGTCAGTCGCTCGGTGAGGCCGCGGCCGCATACTTCGCGGGCGGCCTGTCGCTCGCCGATGCCACCCGCACGATCTGCTCACGCTCACACCTGATGGGCGAGGGCGAGGCGATGCTGTTCGGCGAGTACATCCGCCTGATGGCGCTCGTCGAGTACTCCGCAGAAGAGATCAAGACGGTGTTCTCCGACTACCCCGACCTCGAGGTGTGCGTATACGCCGCGCCGACGCAGACGGTGATCGGCGGACCGCCCGAGCAGGTCGACGCGATCATCGAGCGGGCCGAGAAAGAGGGCAAGTTCGCCCGCAAGTTCCAGACCAAGGGCGCCAGCCACACCCAGCAGATGGACCCGTTGCTCGGCGAGCTTGCCGCCGAGTTGCAGGGCATCGAGCCCCGTCCGCTCACCACGGGCTACTACTCCACCGTGCACGAGGGCAGCTACCTGCGGCCCGGCAGCGAGCCGATTCACGACGTGGACTACTGGAAGAAGGGCCTGCGGCACAGCGTGTACTTCACGCACGGCATCCGCAACGCCGTCGACAACGGTCACACCACGTTCCTCGAGTTGGCGCCGAACCCGGTGGCGCTCATGCAGGTCGGCCTGACGACGGCGTCCGCAGGTCTGCACGATGCGCAGCTGATCGCGACGCTTGCGCGAAAGCAGGACGAGGTCGACGCGATGACGGCCGCGATGGCGCAGCTGTTCGTGCACGGCCACGATCTGGACATCCGGACTCTGTTCTCCGGGCGGTCCCACCCGGCGAGTACGCCAACATTCCGCCGACCAGGTTCCGTCGCAAGCCGCACTGGCTGGAGGCTCACTTCACCGGAGACAGCTCGACGCTGATGCCGGGCAACCACGTGGCGATGCCCGACGGCAGGCACGTCTGGGAGTACTTCCCGAAGGACGGCCACGCTGACCTCGGTGTGCTCGTGAAAGCCGCAGCCGGACAGGTGCTTCCAGATGCCAAGCTGACGGCGTCCGAGCAGCGTGCGGTTGCCGGCGACGGTGCGCGGTTGGTGACCACCCTGACCCGCCACCCCGGCGGCGCGAGCGTGCAGGTGCACGCCCGCATCGACGAGTCGTTCACTTTGGTCTATGACGCCATCGTGAGTCGCGACGGACAAGCCGCCGCACTGCCGAGTGCCGTGGCCACCGGAACGGCTGTGGCCGAGCAGGTTTCGGCAGCACCCGTCGTCGAGGAGGAGAACGACGCGGAGATCCTGAGCGATCACCTGACGCGAGGCGCCAATCTTGGTGCGGGCTTTGCGAAATGGTCACCGGACTCGGGCGAGACCGTGCACGATCGGCTGGCGGCGATCGTCGGTGGCGCGATGGGCTACGAGCCCGAGGACCTCCCGTGGGAGGTGCCGCTGATCGAGCTGGGCCTGGACTCGCTGATGGCGGTGCGGATCAAGAACCGCGTCGAGTACGACTTCGACCTTCCGCCGATTCAGCTGACCGCAGTGCGCGACGCCAACCTGTACGCCGTCGAGAAGCTGATCGAGTACGCGATCGAGCACCGCGACGAGGTCGAGGAACTGCACGAGCACCAGAAGACGCAGACGCCGGAGGAGATCGCCGCCGAGCAGGCCGCGGTGATGAGCGGCGCGACGCCTGCGACGGTGTCCGTGCCGACGGCCGACCCGCAGGCCGAGCCCGAAACACAGTCGGACGCCCCGGCGACCGAGACGCCGATCCCGCCGCCGCCGACCGACCCGTCGGGCCCGAAGGCCAATGGGGCGCAACCGAGTGCGGCCGCGATGGCGGCCCAGGTGCTGACGCAGGAGGCCGTCACCGAGGCGCTCGGCTCCGACGTGCCGCCGCGGGAGGCCGCCGAGCGGGTCACGTTCGCGACATGGGCCATCGTCACCGGCAAGTCGCCGGGCGGCATCTTCAACGCGCTGCCCACAGTCGACGACGAGACCGCCGAGAAGATCGCCGCAGCGCCTCACCGAGCGCGCCGAGGGCACCATCACCGTCGACGACGTGAAGAACTCGCCGACGATCGAAGCGCTGGCGACCATCGTTCGCGAGCACCTCGAGGCGGGCGACCTGGACGGGTTCGTGCGCGTGCTGCGCGCGCCGAAGGCGGGTTCGAAGGCCGTCCCGGTGTTCGTGTTCCACCCGGCGGGCGGTTCGACCGTGGTGTACGAGCCGCTGCTGAACCGGCTGCCTGCCGACACCCCGATGTACGGCATCGAGCGGGTGGAGGGCTCCGTCGAGGAGCGCGCCGCGGAGTACGTGCCGAAACTGCTCGAGATGCATGACGGCCCGTTCATCCTGGCCGGCTGGTCACTCGGCGGCGTGCTGGCATACGCCTGCGCGATCGGGCTCAAGCAGGCGGGCGCCGACGTGCGCTTCGTCGGGCTGATCGACGCGGTGCGTGCCGGCGAGGAGGTGCCGCAGACCAAGGAGGAGGTCCGCGCCCGCTGGGACCGCTACGCGCGGTTCGCCGAGCGCACCTTCAATGTCACCGTGCCCGCGATCCCTTACGAGCAGCTCGAGGATCTCGACGACGACGGCCAGGTGAGGTTCGTCCTCGACGCGGTCAAGGCGAGCGGTGTGGAGATCCCCGGCGGCGTCATCGAACACCAGCGCACGTCGTATCTGGACAACCGGGTCATCGACACTGCAGAGATCCGGCCGTACGACGGGCACGTCACGCTCTACATGGCCGACCGCTATCACGACGATGCGATCTTCTTCGAGCCGCGGTACGCGACCCGAAAGCCGGACGGCGGCTGGGGTCAGTACGTCTCCGAGCTGGAGGTCGTGCCGATCGGGGGCGAACACATCCAGGCGATCGACGAGCCGTACATTGCCAAGGTCGGCGCGCACATGAGCGAGGCGATCAACCGCATCGAAGCTGAGGAGAAGCAGGCGAAGTGACCGAGAAAACCACCGCGACACTGCTGGCAGAACTCCGCGAAAAGCTGGAGCTGGCAAAGGAACCCGGTGGTGAGAAGGCGGTCGCCAAGCGAGAGAAGAAGGGCATTCCGAGCGCTCGCGCCCGGATTCATTCCCTGCTGGACCCAGGCAGCTTTCTGGAGATCGGCGCGCTTGCCAAGACGCCAGGAGATCCCAACGCGCTCTTCGGCGATGGCGTGGTCACCGGCCACGGCACGATAGACGGCCGGTCGGTGGGTGTGTTCAGCCACGACCAGACCGTGTTCCAGGGCTCGGTCGGCGAGATGTTCGGTCGCAAGGTGGCCCGCCTGATGGAATGGGTCGCGATGGTGGGCTGCCCGATCATCGGCATCAACGACTCTGCGGGCGCCCGCATCCAGGACGCGGTGACGTCGCTGGCGTGGTATGCGGAGCTGGGTCGGCGCCACGAGCTGCTCCGTGGTCTGGTTCCCGAGATCTCCATCATCCTTGGCAAATGCGCAGGCGGAGCAGTGTATTCGCCGATCCAGACCGATCTCGTGGTGGCGGTCCGCGACCAGGGCTACATGTTCGTCACCGGACCGGACGTGATCAAGGACGTCACCGGCGAGGACGTCAGCCTCGACGAGCTCGGGGGCGCCGACGCGCAGGCCCAGTACGGCAACATCCACCAGGTCGTGGAGGACGAGAAGGCGGCGTTCCAGTACGTCCGTGACTACCTGGGTTTCCTGCCCTCCAACACATTCGGTGACGCGCCGATCGTCAATCCCGGTCTCGAGCCGGCGATCACCCCACACGACCTCGAGCTCGATTCCATCGTTCCGGACAGCGACAACACCGCCTACGACATGCACGAGATCCTGTTGCGGATCTTCGACGACGGCGATGTGTTCGACGTCGCTGCGCAGCAGGGTCAGGCGATCATCACCGCGTTCGCGCGGGTCGACGGACGTCCGGTGGGTGTCATCGCGAACCAGCCGATGTATCTCTCCGGCGCGATCGACAACCAGGCCTCCGACAAGGCGGCACGGTTCATCAGGTTCTGCGACTCCTACAATCTGCCACTGGTTTTCGTCGTCGACACGCCCGGCTTCATGCCGGGCGTCGAGCAGGAGAAGGGCGGAATCATCAAGCGCGGCGGCCGCTTCCTGAACGCCGTCGTCGAGGCCGACGTGCCCAAGGTCACCATCACGATTCGCAAGTCCTATGGCGGCGCGTATGCGGTGATGGGGTCCAAGCAGCTGTCGGCCGACCTCAACTTCGCCTGGCCGACCGCCCGGATCGCGGTGATCGGCGCCGAGGGTGCCGCGCAGCTGCTGGTGAAGCGGTTCCCCGATCCGACCGCGCCGGAGGTGCAGAAGATCCGCGCCGACTTCATCGAGGGCTACAACCTCAACATGGCGACGCCGTGGATCGCCGCCGAGCGCGGGTTCATCGACGCGGTCATCGAGCCACACGAGACTCGGCTATTGCTACGCAAGTCTCTTCATCTGTTGCGAGATAAGCAGATCAAGCGCGTTCAGCGTAAGCACGGCCTGACCCCGATCTAGCGGCCATCTCGGTATCCCGTCGATGAAATAGCACTACCATGCCCATGTGGCCGACGGCGGGCAGATGCTCAAGCACCCGGCCGTGGCCGTCGCAGCGGGCGCGGCAGCCACCGCAGCGGGCGCAGCAACGCAGCTCTATCTCGCGTCGGAGCGGCTACCCGTACTGGGGGGCTTGCTGCGCCGGGGCCGAACCGACCTGGCTCGTCGCGGTGAGCAGCTGATCGACCAGAGCATCGAGCCGGTGAAGGCGATCATCGTCTCCGTCGCGGTCCAGATGGTCGAGTTGGTGCTCGACGAGCTCGACCTGAACAACCTGGTGCGTGAGCGCATCGATTTGATCGGACTCGCCGACGAGGTGATCGACGGCGTCGACCTGCAGGCGATCATCCGGCAGTCGACGGCGACCGTGTCCGAGAACGTGATGTCCGACGTCCGAACTCAGGGTGAACGCGCCGACGACATGGTGTCCGGCTTCGTCGACCGGCTTCTCGGTCGCGCACGGGAAGAGCAAGTCATCGTGCGCCAGCCGGAGCCCACGTGACGGACCCTGACGCGCCCCTGACGGCGGGCATCGTCAGCAGAGGTGTCGCGGCGGTCGTCGATCTGGTCGTCGTCGGGGTCGTCATCGGTCTGCTCTATCTCGGCCTCGTGCTCAGCCGACTTCTGTTCGACCCGACCGGGTTTCAGCTACCCGCCCTCGACGTACTCTTCTCGACGGCGGCGGTCCTCACCGTGTCCGCGCTTTATCTCACGGCCTCGTGGGCGGTATCGGGATGCACCGTCGGGGCGGTGGTCATGGGGCTGCGCGTCGTCGGCCGCCGATCCGAGCGGGTTCCTTTGGCGGTGGCAATCGTGCGTGCCATCGCTTGCGTGTTGTTCCCCGTCGGTCTGCTGTCGGTCGCCATCGATCGCCGGAGGAGGTCGGTTCAGGACTTCCTGCTCGGCACTCGCGTTGTCTACGTGCGACGTTGAGACACGAAAGACAGCGACACCCCGCGAGCCCGAAGGCCCGCGGGGTGTCCCTTGAGTACTGCTACTTCTCCAGATCGAAGCGGTCGTTGTTCATCACCTTGACCCACGCCGCGACGAAGTCCTCGACGAACTTGCCCTTGCTGTCGTCCTGCGCGTAGACCTCGACGATGCCACGAAGCACGGAGTTCGATCCGAACACCAGATCATTGGCGGTGGCCGTCCACTTGACCGCACCCGATGTACGGTCGCGTCCCTCGTAGACGTTCTCGGCCGTTCTCCGACGGCTTCCACTGCGTGCCCATGTCGAGCAGGTTGATGAAGAAGTCGTTGGACAGAACGCCCGGCTTGTCGGTGAACACGCCGTGCTTGCTGCCCCCATGGTTGACGTTCAGCACACGCAGACCGCCGATCAGCACCGCGAGTTCGGGAGCCGTCAGGTTGAGCATGTACGCCTTCTCGACCAAGAGCTGCTCCAGCGGCGCCTTCTCACCCGCCCGCACGAAGTTGCGGAACCCGTCGGCACCGCGGCTCGAGCACGGCGAAGGAGTCGGCGTCCGTCTGCTCCTGCGAAGCATCGGTGCGACCAGGCGCGAAATGAACGTCGATCTCGAAGCCGCCGTCACGCGCAGCCTTCTCGATCGCCGCCGAGCCGGCCAGCACGATCAGGTCCGCCAGCGACACGTTCTTGCCGGACTCCTGCTTGATCCTCTCGAGCACCGGCAGCACCTTCGCCAACTCGGACGGCTCGTTGGCCTCCCAGTTCTTCTGCGGCTCGAGGCGCAGCCGCGCACCGTTGGCGCCGCCCCGCTTGTCGGTGCCGCGGAAGCTGGATGCCGACGACCACGCCGTCTTGATCAGCTGTTGCACGGACAAGCCGGAGTCGAGGACCTTGGCCTTGAGCTCCTTGATGTCGGCTTCGTCGATCAGCTCACCCTGGACCGGGGGAACCGGGTCCTGCCACAGCTGCGGCTCGGCCACCCACGGGCCGAGGTAGCGGTCGATCGGGCCCATGTCGCGGTGCATCAGCTTGTACCACGCCTTGGCGAACGCCTCGTTCATCTCCTCGGGGTGATCGAGCCACCGCCGGGTGATCTGGCCGTAGATCGGGTCGACCCGCATCGAGACGTCGGTGACCAGCATCGTGGGCTTGCGGTTCGGTCCGCCGAACGGATCGGGGATCGTCGCCTCGGCGTCCTTGGCCTCGAACTGCCACGCACCGGTCGGGCTCTTGGTGAGCTCCCACTCGTGGCCGTAGAGGATTTCCAGATAAGCGTTGCTCCACTGGGTCGGCGTGTTGGTCCACACCACCTCGAGACCACTGGTGATGGTGTCGGCGCCCTTACCGGAGCCGAACGGGCACTTCCAGCCCAGGCCCTGCTGCTCGATCGGAGCACCCTCGGGCTCGGGGCCCATGCCGTCGTCCGGGCCTGCGCCGTGGGTCTTGCCCAGCGTGTGGCCGCCGACGATCAACGCCGCGGTCTCCTCGTCGTTCATCGCCATCCGGCCAAACGTCTCGCGGATGTCGTGCGCGGCGGCCAGCGGATCCGGCTTGCCTTCCGGGCCTTCGGGATTGACGTAGATCAGGCCCATCGTGGTGGCGCCGAACGGCTCCGCCAGCTGGCGGTCGTTGTCGTTGGTGCCGCCGTAGCGCTGGTCGGTGCCCAGCCAGGTGTCCTCCTGGCCCCACAGCATTTCCTCGGGCTCCCAGATATCCGAGCGACCGAAGGCGAAGCCGAACGTCTCGAAGCCCGCCGACTCCAGTGCCGCGTTCCCGGCGTATGCGATCAGGTCGGCCCAGGAGATCTTGTTGCCGTACTTCTTCTTGATCGGCCACAGCAGCCTGCGCGCCTTGTCCAGGTTCGCGTTGTCGGGCCAGCTGTTGAGCGGGGCGAAGCGTTGCGCGCCCTCCCCGGCGCCACCGCGACCGTCGAAGATGCGGTAGGTGCCGGCAGCGTGCCAGCTCATCCGGATGAAAAGGCCTGCGTAGCTGCCGTAGTCGGCGGGCCACCAATCCTGTGAGGTGGTGACCACCTCTGCGACGTCGCGCTTGAACGCCTCGATGTCGAGCTTCTTGAACTCCTCGGCGTAGTCGAAGCCTTCGCCGAGCGGATTGCCCTTCTCGTTCTGCCTGTGCAGCACCGAAACGTCGACCTGCTCAGGCCACCAGTCCTGATTCTTGCGGGGAGCGTGTGCCTTGGGCTTCGGCGAGTCGATCGCCGGGTTCTCGCTCTCGCTGTGGCTTGCCGTCTTGGAATCGTCGTGGGGTGGGCGGGCATCGGATGTATCAGATGACACAGCATTCCTTCCGGGAGTGGGTGATTGGGGCTGTGATCACGGCTGTGATCGGGAAACTTGTGCGGCCGCGCAATCGGGGCACAGGCCCCAGTAGATGACCTCGGCCTCATCGAGGACGAAGCCCGCCAGCAGATCGTTGTCGTCAGACGGGATCAGGCAGGGCGCCTCGCCGACGGCGCAGTCCACGTCGGCGATCACACCGCAGGACCGGCACACCACGTGGTGGTGGTTGTCGCCGACCCGCGACTCGTAGCGGGCCACCGAGCCGGTCGGTTGGATCCGTCGCACCAACCCGGCTGTCGTCAGAGTGTTCAGCGAGTCGTACACGGCCTGATGCGACACATCGGGAAGGTTCCCGCGCACGGCACGGATGATGGAATCGGTGTCGGCGTGCGGATGTTCGTGCACGGCCGTCAACACCGCGACCCTGGGACGGGTGACGCGGAGGGCGGCTCCGCGCAGCAGCTGCTGGAAGTCCTCCGCCGTAGGCACGTTCGAAAGTCTTGTCCCTTTTCTGGAATAAGTCAAGAAATCTACAAGGCGCTTATTTCGAGCCAATCGTCGACCATGAATCCGTCGCCGCGGGCCACCACGGTCGCGCCGCCGTGCCCCGGATAGTGCGCGGGAATCACCGCCGCGCGACGTCTGGAGGCCTCGGTGAGCACCCGCTTTCGCGTCACCGCGGCGGCGTTGAAGTCCTCGTCGAAAGCGCACGGATCCATCGGCCTGTGTAGTTGCATCGGCGAGTGGGTGAGATCGCCGACGAAGACGGCGGGCTTGCCCGCGTCCAGCCACAGCACCGAGGAACCGGGCGTGTGTCCTGGCGCGGGACGCAGCCGTAGCGCGTCGCTGATCTGGTGGTCGTCGAACCACAACTCGATCTGACCGGCTTCGTCGACGGGTGCGACGCTGTCCTCCCACACAATTCGCATGCCGTCCCGACGCGCCTGCTCGTCCTCGGTGCGCGCGGGCGGCCGCGCGTCCTCGTTGTCCGGGTGGAAGTACCGGTAGTCGGCCTCCGGGATGAGGTAGCGCGCGTTCGGGAAGGTAGGTACCCAGGAGTCGCCGTCCCGCTTGGTGTTCCATCCGACGTGGTCGGTGTGCACATGTGTGTTGACGACGACGTCGACCGACTCCGGTGTGACGCCCGCCGCGGGCCAAGGCGTCGAGGAAGTCGGTGCTGAGGTGGTCAAGCGGCGGCATCGCCGGCCGGTCGCGATCGTTGCCGACGCCGGTGTCGACCACCACGGTCAGGCCGTCCACTTCGATCACCCAACTCTGCATTGCGGCGCGCCAGTGATCGTCGGCCCAGAACGTCGGCGAGTACTCCGGTGCGAGGTCGTGCCACGCCGACTCAGGGGTCTGCGGAAAGACCTTCAGTGGAAGGTCGACGGGGAGTTCGACGACGCGGGTGACCTCCGCCGTGCCCAGTCGTACTCGGTCGACCACACCGGAAACCTTACGGCCTACGCACCGATTCGAATCTTGTTGGGCTTCCACAGCCCGCTGCGCGTCGCGGTGCCCAGCTCGATCTCCGCGGGCTGCGCGTCGACGATGGTGTCGAACTTGCGCAGCGATCCCCAGTCTCTGCCCCAGTCCCGCGACAGGTACGTGGCCATGACATGTGCCCGCAACAGCAGATCGGAGATGCCGAGCAGACCGCCGTTGAGGCCGTCCTGCCAGGTGTCGGTGTCCTGCTTCTTCGCGGTGTAGTCCGGCGTGATCCGGAACTTGGGCACCTCGGTCACCCCGTTGGCATGCAGCATCGGATGCTGGCACGGGAACGCCATACCCACCGCCCAGTCCATCAGCACCGGCTGCTGCGAGCCGACGTACTCCTGCAGGGACCGCAGTTCGGGGACTCGCGGCGGCGTGACCGCGATCCAGTCGCCAGGGGTCAGTGAACGGTCCTGTGCGACAACACGTACCGCGACGGCGTCCGATGGGATCATGGAGCGGTCGAAACGCAGATTGCGCCACGACGGCGCGACGGCGATGTCGTCGGGCACCAGCCTGCCTCCTGGCACAGGTGCTCCGCCTGGTCCGGGCAGCGCGTACTCCAATTCGACCGGTTGCCCGTCGGTGTGTGCGTTCAGCACGCTGTTGCCGGCAATCGTGCCTGCCGCCGTCACGACAACCAGCGGATGGGCGGCGTCGGGTCGCGGTAGCTCGTACCACGCGGAGGTCAGCGTCGCCTGCTGTTGCGGACCATCGACATAGGTGCCCGCAACCGGGATCCGCGCGGGGTCGAGGCCGTAGGGCAGCGGCACGGTTGACCCGTTGACGCCCTCGGTCTTGAGCTTCGTCGGCGCGTCCCAGTCGTAGTCGGTGCCCGATATCGGCAACGTCATGCGGATCGATTCGGCCACAATGTGATCGGGCACGCCGTTCGGTGTGAACCCGACCGGCTTCTCGCCCCCAAGCGGGCCCAGCGGACCGTAGTTTCCCGGCAGCGCTGTCATGAAGCCCGCATTCGTGTCCGGTTCCACGAGCACGTCGTCGGCCAGTCCGCAGCCTCCGGAGAACGTGCGGAGGTTCGCCCACGCGTTGGAGTAGGTCGGATACTGCCGTACCACGCCCGCGACCATCGATGCGACGAACACGAGCACCATGAAGCCCGCGGCAATGGGAATCGGAGCAGCGGTCAGCGTGCGCGCAAACCGCCCCTCGCCGTGATCGCGGGTGGCGAAGTGCAGCCAGAGCGTATACAAAGCCGATACCGCGAAGAACGCGAAGAAGATTGTGCTGACGGTGATTCCGACGATCTTCGGCATCGCGTTGTTGAAGGGAGCGCCGAAGCTCGAGACATACCACCAGCCGTTGGTCGACGAGAAGCACAGCGCCATCAGGAAGAGCACGGCCGTCACGACGGTCATCCGGTTGCGCGACCAGCGCAACACTTTGGGCGCCACCAGCACCGTCGCCAGCGCCGCCATCGCCGCACCGACCGCAGCGAACAGTCCGAAGTGGTGCACCCACTTCGTCGGGGTGAACATCAGGAAGAACATCGTGCCGAAGATGACACCCATCAGCCGCCATGCCGGGCCGCGCGCAACCCCAGGCACCCGCTTGCGCCGCAGCATGACGAACATGGAGATGAACAGGCTCAGTGCTGTGATCAGGAAGCCGAAGCGCCGCGACAGCGAGCCGTCCACCGTCGGAAGGAACAGGTAGTAGTAGCGAAGGTTCTCGGTGTACCACGCCTGGCTCGGGCCGATTTCGGTGCGAATCCTGGTGGCCTCCAACACCGTTGCCAGCGTCTGGTCGGCGAACACGACCGTCAGGACGACGGTGCCTGCGGCGAGAAGCGGCAACACGAGTGGCCACGTGCCGACGAGGCGGTGCCTGCGCACCAGGATGCGCAGCAGCGGCCTGCCACCGGCGAGCAGTGCCGCGACCGCGATCAGCCCGGTCGGCTGAATGCCGAGTGTGAACGCCGCCGCGACGACGGCGAGTGCGGCCGGTGTCATTCGGCCCGAGATGATGGCGCGTTCGATCAGCACGTAGGTGATCAGTGCGCCGGTCGCGATCTGGCCCTCTGGCCGCAACCCATTGTTGAACGGCATCCACGCCGCCATCAGGACGAGGCCCGCCGCCCACAGTGCCGGCTTGGACGCTTCTACTGCAGGCCCGAGCCGGGGCAGCACCTCCCGCGACAGCAGCAGCCAACACACAAGGGCGCAAACAAGATCCGGCAATCGCATCCAGATGCTCGCGTCGCTGACGTGGGTCATCAGAGCGAGCAGGTTGTAATACCAGCCGAACGGGTCCTCCGGGCTTCCGAACCACCTGAAGTAGTTGGACATGTAGCCGGCGTGGTCGGCGACACGGGCCATGCCGAGGATGTAGCCGTCATCGGAGGAATTGGCACCGATGACGTGCCAAACCAGGAATCCGCCGCCGACGACGACATCGGCGGCGCTGAAGAAGCGCCAGCGTTCCGGGATCAGGCGGTGCATTCTGCGCCCGTCGAGGCGGTCGAGTCGCCACAGCGCGATCAGCGCGACGATGGTGGCCAGGATGGCCCCGATGATCGCGGCCAGTTTCAAGGGAGTTGGCGTGGTGGAGAACCTGGTGTCGATGGTGGTCGACAGCGACAGCCCGGGCGGTGCGGGCCCGACGAGGTCGGTGAACACGCCGACGATGGAGGGCCGCAGGTTCGGGTCGGCGAACCCGGTGCGCAGTTCCTTGCCTGTCGTCGGATCCGTGAGGCCGACGAACGAGGCGAACGTGCCCGCATCGGTCGACGTGATCTCGATGTGCTGACACTGCGGTGAAACGACCCGGGCCCGTTGCACACTCGCGATCACCACGTTGCGGTCGGTGACATCCACCCGTTGGGGCGTCACGGTGACGAAGAGCGCATTGAGCGTGGCCTGCTTGCCGCCCTTCGGGGCCGTGCTCAGCACCATCCCGCCGCTCGGCGGCATCGACCGGATCACATCGCACGGCACCGTCGCCGTCATCGATACCGGCGTCTCCGAGATGAGCGGGGCCGTCACATCATTGAGCTGACCGCTCTGCGGCCAGTTCAGGGTCGCGGTGGTCTGCACCACCGGCAGCAGCGGCGTCGCGACCGACAGCACGAAACCGATCAGGCCCGCGATCGTCGCGACCCAGCGGGTGAGCTTGATATTTTCGCTCATGGCAACGCCCTGATCGGACCGCTTCGGCTCCAGCCACGCACCGTCACCGAGCCCTGATCGATGGCTGCGTCAGGAGCTTCGGACTCTGGCACCAACCGGTGGTAGCGCTCGATGGCGCCCCAGTCGCGGTACCAGTCGTCGCGAAGGTACGACGGCACGCTGTCGGAGCGCAGCAGTGCCTGGGTGATCATGAGTGGGCCGCCGTCCTCGCGGGATTCCCACTGGTTCGACGACACGACCGTCTGCTTGAGGTTGGGGAGAATGCGGTACTCCGGAAGTTGGGCCACGCCAAGGTGTTCGGAGAACGGGCGCTGACACGGGAAGTTCGCACCGGTGGCGATGTCCATCAGCACCGGCGTCTGCGACCCCATCATCTGTTGCGCGGTCTCGAGTACCGGCACCCGCGGCGGGGTGAACGCGAACCACTGGTCGGTGGACAGATTGGGGTCGTCGGCAACGATGCGCACCACGTTGGCCTCCTGCGGCGCCCATGCCAGCGGGAATCGCAGGTTGCGCCAGGCCTTTTGCATGAAGATGTCGATCGGCTGAACCTGGCCGAGCGCCTGGTACGAACCGTCGGGTCGATGCACACCCCACTCCAGCTTGAGCGACTGGCCGTAGTTGAACGACCGGTCCTCCTCGTAGTACCAGATCGCCCCTGCGGCAGCGACCGTCACCAGTGGACGGTCGGGTGACCGCGGCGGCAACTCATACCAGGATGAGGTGGCCTTGGCGGCGACGGTGTTCTCGTCGTAGCTGCCCATCACGGGTGTGCGCTTCGGGTCGAGGCCGAACGGCAGGAAGACCTTGGAGCCGTTGACGCCCTCGGGCCCGTACCCACCGCTGGTGCCTGCCGCGTAGCCCACCCCGACGTTGGGCTTGTTGGGCGAGCCGTCGGAGTTCACCGTCCCAGGGTTGGCCGACACAGGCTCGGCTGGTTCCAGGGTGTCGCTGACGCCGTTGGGGTTGAACCCGACCGGGTTCGCGCCGCCAAGTGGGCCGTACTGTCCGAAGCGCTGGCCCGGAACGGGTTGCAGCATACCGGCATTCGTGTCGGGTTCGACCAGCACATCGTCGGCCATCGCGCAGCTGGTGTTGCTCAACCCTGAGGCCAGTGCCACGGCGTTGGCCTTGGCGGTGGTGTAGACGGGGTAGCGCTGCGCGGCTCCCTTGGCCATCGAGCCCACCTCGAGCACGACCATGATGACGGCCACCACCAGAAGCGGCGTGGACGCGAGCGCCCGGTTGCGGCCAGTGTTGGCGACCTCGGTGTGTCCGGCGTAGTCCATCCGGAAGTGCAGCCAACCGGCCAGCAGACCCGTCGCAATCGCCAAGGCAAGAAAGATGAAGGTGACCGGGACGCCCGCGATCACCGGCTGCTTGTCGAACCACGGCACGCCGTAGTTGCCGACATAGAACCACGCGTTGATACCCGATGTGGCCCAAGCCAATATGAACAGCAGCGCGGTCACGTACACCGCGAGGTTGCGTCGGGTCTGCAGGCCGACGCGGGCGAACACGAACGCGGTGACCGCTCCAAGCGCGCCCGCCAAACCGGCGAACGCGCCGAACTGCACGGCCCACTTCGTCGGCGTGAAGTTCAACAGCAGCAGCCCGATCGCGGTGGTGCCGATCAGCCGCCACACCGGACCCGATGCGACGCCGGGCAGGTTTCCGCGACGCAGCAGCACCGCGATCATCCCGAACAGGCAGAGCAGCATCACCAGCACCGCGAACCGGCGGGTCAGCGACGAGTCGGCGCTGTCCTCGACGGTGAGGAAGTAGTAACGCAGGAACTCCTGGTACCAGGCGATGGTCGGTCCGACGACGTATTTGATGCGGGCGGACTCGGCGACGGTGGCCAGGGTCTGGTCCCGGAAGACGATCACGAAGATCAGCGACAGCGACGCCGCAAGCGGGGCGATCTGGGCCAGCAGGCCGTCGACGGGCCTGCGGAAGTCGCGATGTTGCGGGCAATGGCCCTGGCGCCGACCAGGATCGGGGCCAGCGCGATGAGCCCCTGCGGGGCGGTCGTGACGCTGAAAACCGCGATGACGATCGCCGCGGCCGCGGGCCACAGCTCTGCGCGTGCCGATGGCGTTCTCCACCAGAACCCACGCGGCGATGGTGCCGAACGCGATGATCGGTTCGGGGCGAAGGCCGTTGTTGAACGGCAGCCACGCGGCAAGGAACACCGCGCCCGCGGTCAGCACGGCGACCCGGTTGAGCGTGATGCGCCTGCCGAGCCGGGGCAGCACGCAGCGACTGATGATCAGCCATGTCGCAATGGCCGCCGCGGTGGCGGGCAGCCGCATCCACACCCCGGCCGTGCTGATGGCCGCCAGGTGGGCGAGCACGCTCTGGTACCAGTCGAACGGCGCCTCGGTCGCGCCGAAGAATCGGTAGTAGTTGGGCGTGTACCCGGCATCGGCTGTCACCCGCGCGATCGTGAGGTTGTAGCCGTCGTCGGATGTCGTCGCGCCGATGACGTGCCACAGCAGCAGGGTGCCGATGACCCCGACGTCCGTGAGCCACGTGATCGGGCCTGCCCGGAAGAACCGGCGCCAAGCCGTCGGCACCCGCCTTCCTGCGGTTCTGTCGAGCAACGCGAGCGCCGACGATCGACGCCAGCACCAGAGATGACGCCGAGCACCATCACGGCCAGCTTCAGCGTCGTCGGTGAGGTGATGAACCGGGTGTCGACATCGATGCGCGCCGACAAGCCCGGCTGCGGCGGCGACCTTGAGGTCGGTGAAGATGCCGGCGACCTGGGGCTTCTTCTCCGGTTCGAGTGTCCCGGCGGCGCCGGGGATGCCGACGAAGTCGGCGCCCACCTGTCCGACGTTGGCCCAGATGTGAAGCGCGCTGCAGTTGCCTGCGGCGACCGCTGGGCGGGGCGCGGCGGCGGCCACCGTGTCGCGGAACGCGACGAACACCGTGTCGGCGGTGGCGCGGACGAAGAGGCCGCCCTTGGTGGCGTCGTTGGCCTCCCGCGGCACCGTGGACAGCACAAGACCGCCCTCTGCAGGCAGCGTGGCAATGGCCTGGCAGGGAATCGTGATGTCGAGCGCCTGCGGCGCCCCGGACACCAGCGGGGCGGTGATGTCGGAGATCATCCCGTTCGGCCCCGGAGCCTGCGGCCAAGCGATGGTGGCGGTGGTCTGCCTGACCGGCAGCAGCGGAACCAGTGCGCACAGCACTATCCCCGCAATGCCTGCGACGACGGCGACGAGCCGGGCGATGGCGGACACGCCCGTCCGCTCAGATTCGTCGCGTGGCACGAGGGTCGATGTTAGGCGACGGACCTAGTGACGCAGCGGCGCCGGGCTCCACAGACCGCTCCGCGTCGCCGAACCGAGATCCAGTCGTGCCTGCTGGGCGTCCCGGTAGTAGGGCGTGAACTGCTGAAGCTCACCCCAGTCGCGGAACCAGTCGTCCTTCAGATAGGAGGGCAGGGTGGTCGCCCGCAGCAGCAGCTCGCTGATGCCGAGCGGGCCGCCGCCCACGTTGTCCATCACCGGCGAGTTCGCCTCGGCGCCGAACCTGTCGGGCAGGATGCGCCACTTCGGCACCTCGATGACACCGTTCTGGTGGCCGTACGGCCGCTGGCACGGGAAGGCCATGCCGACCAGCCAGTCCAGCAGCACCGGATCCTGCGAGCCGACGACCTCCTGCAGCGTCTTCAGCTGCGGTATCCGCGGCGGGGTGACGGCCATCCAGTGCTGCGGCGACAGGTCGTCGTCGTTGACGACCAACCGCACCTGGGTGGCGTCAGCGGGGATCGCGGTCAGCGGTGCGCGCAGATTCCGCCAGGCCGGTGGCGAGCCGACGTCGGCGAATCCGAGCGAGCCGTTGGGCTCCCCGTCGTCACCTGCCCATTGCACGATCACGTCGCTGGGGTCGAAGCGTCCCGCAGCCGACACCACGAGCACCGACGATGACCGGTCGCGCTCGCTCCAGTCGGCGGGAAGCCGGTACCACGCCGAGCGCAGCAGCGCCGGCTGTTGAGTGCCGCTGCGCCAGCTGCCCATCACCGGCGTGCGGGCCGGGTCGAGGTTGAACGGCAGTCGGGCGCGGGATCCGTTGATTCCGATCCCCGCCGTCGTGCCGCCTTCGGTGCCGCCTGGCCACTCGAATCGTCTTCGCTCGCCCTGCGCGCTGTCGGCGAAGTTGCTCGAGGTGCCGGGGCCCCCGCCTGTCACCTCGTCGGCGGACAGGTTGGTGGGGATGTTGTTGGGGCCGAACCCTTCTGAGCTGCTCGCACCGAGGGCGTCGCCTGCCGGTGCGCCCACCGGAGTCAGCATGCCGTCGTTGGCATTCTGTTCGACCATCACGTAGTCGGCCAGGCCGCAACGTGTTCCGGCGATCGCGCCGAGGTTGGAGCGGCCGTTCGACCAGGCAGGCCAAAGGTCGATCATGCCGAGGGTCAACGACAACACTTCGAACGTCACCAGCAACCACGTCGCAATTGCCAACGGAGACTGCAGGATCCGCGTCAGCCGCCGATCGCTGCCGTCGGGCGGCGAGCGGTCATGGCCGTAGAAGTGGAACCAGGCCGCCACCAGAAGCGCGGCGACGGCAAGGCCGAGCAGGAAGGTCGTGAATCCGAAGTGCCACTCCGGGAACTGGTTCGACCACGGCACGCCGAAGTTGGAGACATACCACCAGCCGTTGACGCTGGCGAACGACAGCGCCATGACGAACAACACGGCGGCGGCGAACATCGCCCTGTTGCGTCGAGACTTCATGGCCGCCGCGGTGACGGCGACGGCGGCCAGCGCCCCGAGCGATCCGGCCAGGCCCGCGAACACCCCGAAGTGGTGGGTCCACTTGGTCGGCGTGAACATCATGGCAAGGAACGAGATGATGGTGATGCCGATGATGCGCCGGCTGGGACCGGCGGCTGTGCCGGGAATCCTGCCCTTGCGCAACGTCATTGCCACCGACACGGCCAGCGCGAGCAACACCGTCAGCACGCCGAACCTGCGGGCAACCGACCCGTCGGGGGTGGCCATGAACAGTCGCTCGTAGCGGATGTGTTCGTCGAACCAACTCAGGCTCGGGCCGACGGCCGACTTGAAGGTGCTGGCCTGGATCTCCGCGGCGAACGTCTGGTCACGGAAGATCAGGAAGATCGTGACGGTGCACGCCGCCAGCACCGGTGCCAGCAGCGCGAGATAGCCGAATCGCGAAGTATGGCTGGCAACAATGGTTTTCAGGGGACCGACCGCGACCAGCAGTGCGCCGACAGCGGCGATACCCGTCGGGCCCGAGAAGAGCGTCAATGCTCCGATGATGACCGCGATGGCGACCGGGAGCACGCGGCTGGTGGCCACGCCGCGCTCGACGGAGCACCACGTGAGCAGGATGCCCAACGCGATGATCGGCTCGGGTCGTAGCCCGTTGTTCAACGGAAGCCAGAACGCCAGGAACATGCCTGCCGCTGTCCACTTCGCCGCGGGGTTCGTTTTGACAGCGTGGCCGAGCCGCGGGATCACTTCGCGACTGATCACCCACCAACAGGTCAGTGCCATCAGCAGCGTCGGCAGCCGGACCCAGACGCTGTTGGTGCTGACGTGCGCCCACAACGCGAGCAGGTCGTAGTACCAGCCGAACGGCGCCTCCGGTGTGCCGAACCAGCGGTAGTAGTTGGCCATATAGCCGGCGTGCTCGGACACTCTGGCCATCGTCAGGATGTAGCCGTCGTCGGACGTGTTGGCGCCGACGAAGTGCCACCACGCCAGCACCGCGATGACGATCGCGTCCAGCGGCCGGATCGACCACCACCGTGGCGGCAGGAAGCGTTTGTGCCGCATCCCGTCGGCCGCGTCGAGCACGTGCAGCGCCCCGAGCGCGATGATCGTCATGGCGACGCCGACGATCATCACGATCAGCTTCAGCAGGGTCGGGGAGGTGCTGTAGCGCGAGTCCACGGTTGCCGAGAAGTGCAGCCCGGGCGGTGCGGGCCCGGCGAGATCGGTGAACACGCCGACGATCTGGGGCCGGAAGTCGTAGCCGCTGCGCTCGCCGCGCAGGGGTGCGCCGGGATCGTCGGTGTCGGGTCCCTTGGTCAGGCCGACGAACTCGCCGGTGACCTTGTCGGCGTGCGCGGTGAACGTCAGCTTCTGGCACGCGGGGCTGAGCACCTGGCTCAGCGGCGCGGTGACCACCGGCGTGTTGCGGACGATGACCAGAAGGTCGTTGTTGACCCGTTCGATGAGCAGGCCGCGGTCGATGGCCTTGGGCGCCTGCTTGGGCACGGTCGACAGCAGCACCGTCCTGCCCGCATTCTGCGGCCCGGCGAGGCCCGCCGCCGCCGAGCACGGGATGTTGATCTCCAGATCGGTGGCTACGTAGCCGATCAGCGGCGCGTTGACGCTTCCGCAGCACGTCGTTCTGGGGCCAGTTCAGCTGGGCGGTCGTCTGCTTGACGGGCAGGAAGGGGGTGGCGAGGGCGAGTGCGGCGCCGAGCAAGCCCGGCGATGATGGCGATCAACCGCGCGGTGTGGTGATTGGTTTGGCGCGCCCCGTTACCGACCACGGGGGTTGATGGTAATTGGCCCGGCTGCGGCGGCGTCTCGACGGCCATCAGCCACCCTCGGGCAGCCGGATGGCCAACACGAACGGTCCGATGTCAGAGACGCTGAAGCGGGGGTCGTCGAACAGTGCCGCATCGAGTGCCACCTGGTAGCGACGCACGTTGGGCTGGTTGGGGTAGACGTCGGCGGCCAGCCGCAGCGTGTAGGCGTCAGACGAGTCGCCTGCACCGCCCCGGCGCATCAGGAAGACGGTCGGCGGCTGCCACGGCAGCTTGTCCAGTTCGGCGATGAACTGGTCGGGGCGCTCCAACGCCGCCCAGCGCTCGATTGCCGCGGCCCGCTCGTCGAACTGCGCAAGCGGGTTGGCGTAGTGCGACGTCAGGCCTTGGAAGCCGTAGTAGGGGTAGTAGGACAGGAAGCTGTAGTCGGCGGTCAGCACGACGGTCTCGTTGCGGGGTCGGCCAGTCACCTCCTGGATCCTGGCGTCGATCTCGCGGTAGTACTTCTCCGCGCCCGGCGGACGGCGGTCGGCCCGCTGGCCGTATCCGTCGGTGTCGGTGTAGGCGACGACGATGTCGGAGCGCAGCACGTCGGGGATGTCCTGGGCGAAGGTCATGGCGCCGATCGCGCCCACCGCACCGGCGGCCACGACGATGCGTCGCGCCGGTGTCGGCGCTGTACCGGCGGGCCGCGGCGAGCGTGACGTCGATGAAGCCGAACACCCCGGCGGCGGTGAGCAGAACCGTCAGCGTCGGCTGGAGTCGGAAGGACAGCAGAGTGGTGCCCGCCAGCGTGGTCAGCATCGAGGCCAGCGACCAGGCATAGACCGCGACGACGCCGAACGCCAGCCCTGCGGCGCGCGTCGAACTGCGAGCGCGGATGACGAGCCACAGCGTGCCGACCATGCACAGCGCACCGAGCAGGGTGAACTCCAGCATGGGGAAGGACAGCTGCGCACCGTCGGGCGGCAGGTAGTGCTGCGCGGTGCCCGAGCCACGTCGCCGAGCCACCGATCGCGGCCAGTAGGAACGGCAGCCAGCCGATCAACATGATCGCGCCTGCGATCACCCCGGCGGCGGCGAGCCGCAGCAGCGGTTCTGCGCTGCGCCGGTCCAGCGCCAGCGCGACCGCCATGATCGCCACGGCGAAAGCGCCGTAGCCCAGCAGCAGCGAGTAGAACAACCCGGCGACACCGAGGAACAGGCCGACGCCGATCACGGCCGCCCAACCGCCCGCCCGCGGCCGTCCGCGCAAGCCCGGACCACGCCAGCACCAACACGGGCGGCAGCAGCACCGTGAGAACGGCGGCGTACGGCTCTGCAGAGGAGTACGCCAGCGTCGCGGCTGATGTCGCCGCCGTCACGATCAACGCGTACTCGAACCGGATCATGCTCGCCCACAACACGAAAGCGATCACGACTGCGACGGCGATCGAGGTGATCGCCCACGGCTTGAACATCTCCCATGCCGGGGTGCCGGTCAGCGCGGCCATCCGGCCGCCGATCCAGAACCAGCCCGCGCGGATAGAACGGCGGCAGGCCGAAGTAGGTCATGTCGTGTAGCGCCGCGGTGTCGGTGAGCCGGGTCAGGTACTCGGTGCGGAACTGTTGGTCGACGGAGATGCCGAACAGGTAGAGCTTGGTGGCGCCGAGCGGCATGGCGAGCGTGACGACCGAGAACGCGGACAGGAACACGACGGCGCCCGCATGCGCCGCGAGTCGACGCCCGCGCCGCCACATCCAGCCGGCGCCGAGCAGTCCTGCCAGACAGACGAACTGGCCGACAGTGGTCAGGGCGTGCAGCTGATTGGACGAGTTGTATGCGGGCCACTCCACGCTGGCGATGGCGAAAAGCGAGATGGCCGAGACGATCACCGCGACGGCGCCCGCCACCGCCATCTGGCCGAGCACGGCCAGCGCGCCTCGCATCATCGACCCGTCGGATCTCAGATGGGGAGCTTGCGGAAGATGGGACGCGGAACGTGCCGCAGGACCATCATCACGTACCTGAACGCCCCCGGCGCCCATACCAGTTCCTTGCCCTTGGCCGACGCCGTGACCGCCAGCTCGGCGACGTCTTCCTTGTCGACGGTGAACGGCGCCTCCTTGGCGCCCGTGGCCTTCCAGTGATCGATCGTAGTGGTGGTGCGTACCTGCCCTGGACGGATCACCAGGACTCGAACACCGAACTCCCGCAGCGCTTCCCCGAGGCCGAGGTAGAAGCCGTCGAGTCCGGCCTTGGTCGACCCGTAGACGAAGTTGGAGCGCCGCACTCTCTCGCCTGCGGCCGAGCTCATCGCGATGATCCGGCCGGAGCCCTGAGCGCGCATCTTCTCTCCGAGCAGGACGCCGACGGAAATGGCTGCGGTGTAGTTGATCTCGGCGATCTGCACGGCCTTGCGCTGGTTCTGCCACAGCTCTTCGGCGTCGCCGAGCAGGCCGAAGGCCACGATCGCGACGTCGATGTCACCGCCTGCGAATGCTTCGTCGATGACCTTGGGGTGACTTTCGGTGTCCACACCGTTGAAGTCGATCCATTCGACGGACTTGGCACCTGCGGCCTTCATCTCCGCGATGGCAGCGTCGCGCTTCGGGTGGTTGGGAAGGTCGGCAAGGACAACGCGTGCGGCCGCGTTGCGAAGGTATCGCGCGCAGATCGCAAGGCCGATTTCGGATGTCCCGCCGAGCAGCAGGATGGCCTGGGGGTTACCCGTGGCGTCGAACACCATTTACAGAAGCTCCAAACGTCGGGCCATGTCCGAGGCGAATACGCCGTCGGGATCGACCTTGCGGCGCACGGCGATCCACTCGTCGATGCGCGGGTACATGGCGTGGAAGGTTTCGGCGGTGGTGCGCGAGTCCTTGGCGGTGTAAAGCCGGCCGCCGAATTCGAGCACACGTCGGTCGAGCTCATTGAGGAATTCGTTGAGGCCCGGCTTGATCTGGAAGTCGACGCACACGTTCCAGCCGGGGATAGGAAAGCTCAGCGGGGCTTGGTTTCCCGGCCCGAACAGCTTGAACACGTTGAGGAACGAGTAGTGCCCGGAGCGCTGGATGTCGTACATGATGCCCTTGAACGGCTCAACAGCCTCGGTTGGCACCACGAACTGGTACTGCGCGAAACCCACTGAGCCGTAAGCCTTGTTCCACTCACCGACCATGTCGAGCGGGTGGTAGAACTGCGTGAGGTTCTGGGTTTTGCCCCGATAGGTCTTGCCTGTCCGGTACCAGAGCTCGGTCATCGCGCCGAAGATGAGCTTGTTGCCGAGACCGTTGGGGAAGACGTCGGGTGCGGTGAAGTATTGCGGGGCGTCGAACTTCAGCGGGTTCTTGCGAAGCTTCTCGGGCAGTTGGTCGATTGTCGCCAGCGAGCCGCGGGAGATGACCGCGCGGCCCAGTTTCGGTGGCGCGCTGATGGCGTCGAACCAGGCGCTGGAATAGGTGTAGTTCGATTCGGTGCCGTCGCTGTGGAACGCGATCGTCTCGTCGAGGCTGCCGGTGACGTCGCCGTCGGCGATGAAGTACGCGGTCTCGGTCGGGGTCATCGCGATGGTGGCGCGCAGGATGATGCCGGTGAGGCCGTTGCCGCCGACCGTCGCCCAGAACAACTCGGCGTCGGCGCCGTCGGGGGTCAGGTGGCGGATGTCGCCGTCGGCGGTCAGCAGCTGCATCGAGCGGACATGGTTACCGAAGCTGCCCGAGCTGTGGTGGTTCTTGCCGTGGATGTCACAGGCGATGGCGCCGCCGACGGTGACCTGGCGGGTGCCGGGGAGCACCGGCACCCAGAGGCCGAGCGGCAGTGCCGCCCGCATCAGCTGGTCGAGGTTCACGCCGGCGTCGACGTCGACGAGTGCGCTTTCGCGATCGACCGAATGGATCTGGTTCAGCGCCGTCATGTCGACGACAAGCCCGCCACCGTTCTGGGCGTTGTCCCCGTAGGACCGGCCGAGACCCCTGGCGATGACGCCGCGGGAGCCGCCGTGGGCCGCCTGCGTGACGGCCTTGGCGATCAGCTCGTGATCCGGCGTCGACAGCACCTGGGCCACCGACGGGGCGGTTCGGCCCCAGCCGGTCAGGCGTCGTGAGGTGGTCGGAAACATCGTGACGAGGGTACCGTGCGGTTTCCGCGGCTCACCTCAAGCGGAAGATCACCATCCGCTGCACGATGAAGTTGATCACCGTCGCAGTGCCCTGGGCGATGACGAACGCGACCACCACGGCGGTGGGCGTGTAGTCGAGTAGCCGCAGGAACAGGTGGTTGAGGCCGACCTGGACGACGAAGGTCGTGATGTAGAGCGCCCACACCGCGGCCAACCGTGCAGTGCTGGGTGGGGCTTGGAACGTCCACCGCCGGTTGAGCAGGTATGCCGTCGTGGTTCCGGCGATCCATCCGATGGTTTTGGCGAGGTCAGGTTGCATCCCGGCGATCCGGTAGAGCACGACATACAGCCCGAAGTCCACGACGGCCGAGAATCCGCCGGTGACCACGAACCGCCATATCTGAGTCGTGAGACTCAGGTTGGGCTGCATCGGGGGCTCGGTCACCCCGGGCAGCCTACTTGGCCGGTTTCGGAACAGATGCGGGCTCAGGGGCCAGCGGTTCCTTCACCCGTCGTTGGCCGACGCGCCCTGGCTACCCTGCTGACATGATTGACTTCCACAGTGGCGGCGTGTTCGCCAGGCTAGGACCGAGCGACCCGAGAGCGATTGCTGCCGAGTTGGCGCCCATCCTGGTCGACGGTGAAGCGGTTCATCTCAGTTTCAAGGGCATGCGCGATTCGGTGGTGTTCACCAATAAGCGCCTTATCACCATCAACGTCCAAGGCATGACCGGGAAGAAGCGCGACTACTCCTCGCTTCCGTACAGCAAGGTCCAAGCCTGGAGCATTGAAACCGCGGGGCGGTTCGATCTCGACGCCGAACTCGAACTGTGGTTCTCGGGTCTCGGGAAAGTTCGGCTGGACTTCAAAGGCCAGGTCGATATTCGCGCGATCGGACAGCTCATCGGAGTGCACGTCCTCTAGGAACGCTCTTGAGAGGCGTAAGCGCCGCCAATGCGCACTGCCCGGACTTAGACGACGCCGTCGTTCGGGCGCAACTCGTGGCGACGACATCGGCGGGATCGCCGTGCGCCACTTGGTGATCGGGTCAGGGCTCGAATTCGACGACCGCGGCACCCATGCGCTCAAGGGCGTGCCCGGCGAATGGCATCTCTTCGCTGCCACATCTCCGTAGCGGATCACTCAGAACGACGACGGTTTGCGGCCGGACGCGGAAAGAATCTCCCGATGCCTCAGTCGGTTGTGTGGACGATCAGTACGTCGGCGGTCTTCTTGGCCCTGGCCAAGACGTTGCCGGGCACCGAGCCAAGCCACTTGCCGCTGCGTGTCGCCAGCCCTACGTCGCCGACCACCAGGAGGTCCGCATCAACCTCCTTGGAGAGGCGGGACAGCGCGTGTACCGGATCACCCAGAATCGACCGGATTTCAATATTCTTCGCCCCAGCCGCCCTGGCCCGTTCGCGGGCCTCCCGCAAGATTTCGTACACGGCGGCCTCCCCGTGCATCTTGTAGTCGCCGTCGCTCCGGAGGGCGACTTCGCCGTCGCCGTCTATCACACGATCCGGTCGGGCTGGTCTTCCCCAGCCTCCTTTGTCCGTATTGGGCAAGTGCGCCATCGCTATGATCAACTTCGCATCACTTTCCGCAGCGAACGTGGCTGCGTGATCCACCGCACGAAGCGATGTGTCCGAGCCGTCGGTGCCGACCACCATGGTCTGATACGCGCTCATATCACTATGCTCTGCCTATTTATTTGCATTTTTTGGCGGTTTTCACCGATTCGCGGATTCAATTTGTAGGTGGTCGCCGGTGCCGTCGAGCAGTCGTCGATCGCGCTAGCCACCCAGCCCACTCCAGAACGTTTTGAGCAAATGAATCAGCGGTTTCATGAGCTGATGGGTTCACCTGGTGATGGCACCTCTTCGATGTCGCGTCTTGAACGGCGGTGGTCTGCCGTGTTCGGCGACGAGGTCGTTGTTGAGTCGTCGTTCGGCAGCTACGGCTTTGGCTTTGTTATGGACGCGGGTGTCGGCGTTTGGGCATCATCGCGCCGCGGTCGCGGTCCCGCCAGCCGCTCGTGCCGTTCCAGAACGTTCTAACAAGGGTGGTACTGACTGGCCGAACACCGCTGTAGAGAACACGTTTGAGCAGCATAAACGCTGCCGATACGCACCTCTTGACCCGATCCACGGCCTACACTTCCGCAATGTTCTCGGAGACGCGGTATGCGCGCAACGGGGACTTGCACGTCGCCTATAGGGCGTCGCCCAAGGGTGAACGCGACATCGTGTTCGTCCCAAATTGGTTCACATGCTGCGAACACCTGCCGGAGCTGCCACCTCTTCAGGGATGGGTGCAGGCGATGACATCGCTCGGTCGAATGATCTTCTTCGACCAGCCGGGCAGTGGAGCGTCCGATCCTGTCGAGCCGGGCGCGCTGCCAACCTTGGAGCAATGGGCAGACAGCATCACTGCGGTGCTCGACGATCTCGAAATCCGCGAAGCAGTGCTCCTCACCCCGCCCGGCGCGTTAGCGCCGGGTGCGCTATTCGCTGCTACCCATCCGGCTCGCACCACCGCGCTCGTAGTGCTGGAGGGCCACGCCAATCCGATTACTGAACGCACTGATGACGTCAATCCCGAAGAAGTCGTCGCTGCCCTGACAGCCATGTGGGGCAGAGGTGAATACTGGCTTTCGATCAATCCCGACATGCCGTGGAACGAGGAAATCAGCGCCGCGGTTGGGCGACATGACCGGCTTGCCGCGAGCCCACGAACCTACGCTCTCTTATTGCCCCTTTTGACCGAGGTAGACGTGCGGGCGGTGCTCCCGAGCATCCGCGTATCAACTCTCGTGCTCCAGCACGCCGACGACCTGCTGATCCCGTCCTCCTGGGGCAAGTACGTCGCTGATCACATACCTGGCGCGAAATACGTTGAGCTGCCTGGGCGCAACCTGTACCACTTCGTGGAACCCTGGCGGGATTCGTTCCACGAGATCGCCGAGTTCATCACCGGCCACCAGGTAGAGGTGGCCGATGATCGGGTCCTCGCCACTGTGCTCTTCACCGACATCGTGGACTCGACGCGCCACGCCGTCGAGATGGGCGACCGGGACTGGCATGCCTTGCTGGACGCGCACGACGCGATTGTTCGGTCGCAACTTAATCGGTTTCGAGGCCGCGAAGTGAACACATCAGGTGACGGCTTCCTGGCGATGTTCGACGGCCCCCAGCGAGCGATCCGCTGCGCCATGGCAATTCGCGACGCGGTGCAGGCGCTCGGCATCGAGGTGCGCGCCGGGTTGCACACCGGTGAGTGCGAGGTTCGTGGCGATGACATCGGCGGGATCGCCGTGCACATCGGCGCTCGGGTGAGCGCACTGGCAGGCGCGAACGATGTGCTGGTGTCCGGCACCCTGCGCGACCTCGTGATCGGGTCGGGGCTTGAGTTCGAGGACCGCGGTGCACACGAGTTGAAGGGTGTGCCCGGCGACTGGCATCTGTTCGCCGTCGCGTCCTAGAACGGTGGCGGTTTGTTGCGTTCGGCGACGTAGGCGTCGTTGAGTCGCCGTTCTGCTGCAATGGCTTTGGTTGTATTGTGGGCGCGGGTGTGGCGGCGTTTAGGCATCATCGCACCGCGGTCTCGAGTGGATTCGGTGACCGGTGGCTCGCCGGCCCAGAGCGTGGCGGTGGGTTGGCACAGTTGTGGGAACAGGTGCTTACTGCCCGGGTACGTGATGTAAGTGTGCCCGGTCGGTGAGGTCCACTCGACAGTCCCGTCGGGTAGTTGTCGGTCCCGCCAGCCGCTCGCGCCGTTCCAGAACGTTTTCAAGAGATGGTGGTACCGAATATGCGAAGAACATTTAAGCCGAAGTGAATCGTCTAGTGACCGCGAAGCTAAAGTCACGCAGGAATCTCCCACAGGTTCTAGACGACTGGCGGCGGGTCGGGTGGTGTAAATCTGACCAGAGGGGTGATCCTGGTGATCTCACCGCTCGTCAACACGACGGTGGCTGAATTGGGGGCTTACCCGGCTTCTTCTAGTGCCACCAGAGCCGCTGCGACGGCGAAGAACTTATTCGACCCGAGTTGGCGGACGGTTTTGATATTGAATGCCTTCTCCAACGCGCCAGCGTCCTCGTCAGTGACACCAGCGAGTGCGGACGGGGAAGCATCCAAGATGTCCTTGAGCGACTTGTCCTCGTAGGCCTTATCAAGCGCCTTGGCGAGATCCACCGTTACCGACATTTGTCCTCCCACAGATTCAGGTATTTGGAGCCTCACGCATGAGGTTAGCTCGTCAGCCGGGTGCGCGTCCGCGATTGCGGTGGCTCGACCCTGAGCTTGGGAGAAGCCTCGAATCCGGCATCCCGCCACGGGCAAACGTCTCCCCATTGCGAATACGGACCAAGGTGGGTCGGACCGGCGTAGATTTCCCGCGCGGGGGACCATCCTCGCCACTCGGCGGTCATAGGCGCAAGGGAGTAAATCGTGGGCAAGGGTTTCAGAAATTTCCTCATGCGTGGTGACGTGATAGTCGTTGCGGTCGGCCTGGTAGTGGCGTTGGCGTTTTCTACGTTGGTCAAGGCCTTCACCGACTCGGTAATCAACCCGTTGGTGGCCGCCGCGCAGGGCGGCAACACGATCGGATTGGGCTGGCAGCTTGGCAGCGCAGGAAACAAAGCCACCTTCGTGGACGTGGGTGCGTTCATCTCCGCGATCATCTACTTCATCGTGTTCATGACGGTCGTCTACTTCGTGATAGTGCTGCCTTACAAGCACATTTCAGCCAAGCGGGGCGTGACGGTGTTCGGCGACCCAGCGCCGACGAAGACGTGCCCGGCGTGCCTATCCGACGACCTTCCGGCTGCGGCAAGCAAATGCAAGTACTGCGCCACCGACCAATCACAATCCGGAACGGACCAAAGTTTACGGCGATAGCCTGCGAAGAATTCAAACCTCAGCTCACTCCGAACATGCGAAGAACACTTTGATTCCGGCTCGTGTGTCCAGCATGCTGCGCGATCTGGTGATCGGGTCAGGACTCTAATTCGAGGAGCGCGGGACTCACCAACTCGAACGCGTGCGAGGCGAGTGGCATATCTTCGCCGTCGCCCCTCTGCACGAACGACATAGACGCAGCGGATGTTTCCACGACGCCGATTCGAACAAAGGTTACGTGCTCTCTAGCCCGCCGGGCCACATCACTGCTAGCCGGTTGTCAGCCGTGTTCGTGCCGGACAGACATTTTTGTAGGGGTCTCCTGTACGAGTTACCGTGCCGTCGGGCCAATGTCGGTCGCGCCAGCCGCCGAAGGTTTTGAGTAAGTGGTGGTAGCGATTTGGCGAAGTACGTTTAAGACCACCCGGAACTCAAGTGGCCATCGCCGCCGGGTCGGTGATCAGGTAGGTGCGCCACACGATAGTGCGCACCAGCCAGTCGCTGACCAGCCCGGCCTCAAACAATGCCGCTACCGCAGGGAGGCGGTCGCGCAGGGCCACCCCGCGGTGGGTCTGATGCAGCGCCATGCCTTGGCTGACGGTGACCGCGGCCCCGATCTCGATCGCGACCGCGGCTTGCGGGTCGATCCACCACAACTCGCGCTCTCCGGCGGGTAGTCCGGTGCGGCGGGCGAACATCTCTGCCATCACCGCCAACTTCCGGGCACACGCGGCGTTCTCGGTGCGCGCCCACCCGGCCGCGGCGTCGACCAATGCGGCGTCACTCAACGCAGACAGGTCGCCGATCTCGGGCACCGAACCATCGAACATGCTTTCGAATCTAATCCGCAGCGCCGACTGTCCGAGACGAATACCAACAGGTCAAGCGTTACCTGTGGATGAAACTACAACTGTGGATAACTCAGTCGGCGATCCGCGACAGCCGCACCAAGGGGATGGTCCGATCGCCCGCCCGACCCTCGTAGTCGCCATAGCCGGCGTACATGTCGAGCGCCAGATCCCAGGCCCGATCGCGCTCAGCGGCGTCGGTGATCTCGGCCGCCGAGTATGTCCCGCTGTTCTTGCCTGCCAGCACCTCCACCCTCGGGTTCGCGACGAGGTTGCGGTACCAGGCCGGGTGCGACGTCTTGCCGTAGTTGGACGCGATCAGAATGATGTCGTCACCGTCATCGAGGTACAGAAGCGGAAGCGTGCGCGGCAGGCCGGTCTTGGCGCCCGTCGTCGTGAGCAGCATGACCGGCACGGGATACACGGAGCTGACCCGCCCCCCGGTGAGACGCAGCAGCGGCGGATCGAGCCGCGGCGCGATCCGCTTCAGGTACCAGTCGCCGACTGGCGTCCGCGCGACCTTCTCCAACGTCCGCTCGTACACACTCATCTTGCGACGCTGCTGGGGAGCCATAACCGATTACCTTGCCAGCCCGGACGCCCTCAGCACCTGCAAAAGCGCATCAACGGCCGCCGCGAACCCGTGATCGGCGGGCGCGGCGAAGCCGACGATGATCCCGTCGGGATTCGGCACCTGCCGGGACCGGCCAGTGGATGGCGCATGATCGCAAGGCCCTGCACCGTGATGCCTGCCTCGCCCGCGCGCCGCAGCACCTCGTGTTCGCTCTCGTCGGGCAGTGTCAGGAGCAGGTTCACGCCCGCCGACAGCCCGCTGATGCCGACGTCGAAGCCGGACAGCGCGTCGACGAGGGTGTCGCGCCGCTTGCGGTATCGCATCCGCATCCGCCGGATGTGCTTGTCGTAGCTTCCCCGTTGAATGAAGTCCGCCATGGTCAGCTGCGTCAGGGCGTCGACGTAGAACTGCTGCCCACCCGCGGCATCCAGCACCGCATCAATCAGGTTGTCCGGCAACACCATCCAGCCCAGTCGCAACGCTTGCGACAGGCTCTTGCTCGCCGATCCCATGTACACCACCCGATCCGGGCACAACGCCTGAAGGGCCCCGATCGGCTGGCGGTCGTAACGGAACTCGCCGTCGTAGTCGTCGTCGAAGACGTAGCCATCTGTGCGTTGCGCCCAGTCGACGGCTGCGGTTCGGCGTTCGGCGTGCAGCGGCATGCCGAACGGACTGTGGTGCGCAGGCGTCAGCAGTACCGCCGGAGTCTGCGAGGCCGTCGAGTTCGTCGATGACCGCGCCGCGATCGTCGACGCCGATCGGCACGGTCGGCACATCCAGTGCCGCGAGCGCTTCCCGGAAGATGAACAGCCCGTAGGCCTCGACGGCGATCGGGACCTTGCCCGCGAAAGACCCGAGCCAACAATTCGACGGCATGGCGCACGCCCGCGCACACCACCACCGACTCGGCCGACGTGCGGACGCCACGGGCCCGCGTCAGGTACTCGGCGAGCGCAGCGCGCAACTCCGGTCGGCCGCGCGCATCACCCATTCGCAGCGCTTCGGTGGGGGCGGTCGACAGCGCCCTTCGGGCGGAGGCCGCCCATTCGGTCCGTGGGAACTGCGACACATCGGGTGAGCCCGGCATCAGGTTGTGCACCGGTGCCGCCCGCACGCCGCGGGCCCGTGGCGGCGCGTCCGCCCCGCCGGCGTTGAGCACCCAGGTGCCCGCACCCTGCCGCGAGGCCAACCAGCCTTCGTTGACGAGCTCGGCGTACGCCTCGGCCACCGTATTGCGTGCCAGTCCGAGGTCCGCGGCGAGACTGCGCGACGGCGGCAGCATCGACCCAGGAGCCAGTCGGCCCGATCTAACGGCGTCACGAAGGGCTCCGAGCAGGAGTTCCCGCGTACCTCGCGCGCCTGGCTTGATCACCTCGCGCAAGTCGAGGTGCAGGTCGCGACTGCCGGAATTGGCCCACGAAGTCACACGAGGATTGAACCATGATGATGGGTCTTTCCGCATTAATCTCGGAGACATGACACAGACACTGCGAAACCCAGCTGGCCGCCAACAAGCGCTTGAAGATCTACAAGTCGTCCCCGGAGCTGCTCGACGCGATGATGGCGCTCAGCGCCGCGGCCGCCAAGGACCTCGATCCCGAGCTCGGCGAACTGATCAAGATCCGCGCTTCGCAGATCAACCACTGCGCGTTCTGCCTGAACATGCACCTCGTCGATGCCCGCAAGCACGGCGTCAGCGAGCAGAAGCTCGACGTGCTCGCTGCCTGGGAGGAGGCAGGCGACCTGTTCTCCGAGCGGGAGCGTGCCGTGCTCGCCCTCACCGAGGCGATCACCGAGGTTGCCGACGGAGTGCCCGACGACGTGTACCAGCGCGCCGCCGAGACCTTCGACGATCGCGAGCTCGGTCAGATCATCGCCGCAGTGGTCGCCATCAACGCGTGGAACCGGATCAACGTGACGGTCCGCACGGCGGTGCCCCGCCGCTGATACTGACAAGGGTGCAGACCCGGTCCGGTGCGGAGATCGTCGTCAACGGCGACGTGGTCGTCAAGACGCACCGGACGGGCACAGACCCAACCGCTTTGAGAACCCGACTGCGCATCGCCGCGGAGTCGGGTTCTCTTCTTTCTCCGCTCAGAACATTCCACAGCCGATGAACATGCGGTGGCGCACAACCTGGCCGCGAGTGGAAACCGTTGTGCCAGCAACCAGATAACCTACCGTGGGCCGAAGGCCGTCGACATTCGCCCGGACTGCACGCCGAACCGAAGCCTACGCGGGTGCCACCGCACGGGTGGCCGCAGCGGCTCAGCGGAGCCGTCGACGCCGCGCGGGGCAATGAGGTCGTGCGCCGCTTGGCCGCCTCACTGCGTTGCCCCGTGCCTGCCGGGCCGAGCTCGGACGACCGGCCGTCGACGCTGGTGCACGGCGACTGGCATCCGGCCAGCTCGGCAGGCGGTCGCGACGGATGCCAGGTGTCGACTGCTGGATACCGTTGCGCTCATAGGTCTTCATCACCCCTGCGCGCGCCAGCAGCCCGTTCTTCCCTGCGAACTTCCCGATAGAGCCACGCGATTGGTCCGACGATTCCGAGGGCGCCCACGGTCAGCGCCCACCGTGACCGCGACTCCAGTTTCTCCACGCACACGTCGTTGAGCGCACTGGATGAGTCGTTCCACGATTGGTACGAGCCACAACTGACTTCGCCGAGAGACACTCGTGTAGGACACCGGCCACGTCAACATCAGCAGTGGAATCACGACCGCCGCGATGGACCAGATCAGCTGGTTGAACACCAAACGCAGTCGTCGGGCCCTCGCCACCACCAAACCCGTCAGCGCCACCAAACCGGAGTAGACGGCGAACCACGCCCAGAACGTGTCTCTGGGCACCTTCGGCAGTCGCACCAGATGTTCGTATGTGCCAGTCACCAATGCGGCGACGGCGTCGATGATCATTGCCACCAGCCAGAACGCCGCCAACACGGCCGCGCCGATGGCGACCCACGACATCAACTGCCTAGTCGCCGTCTGGCGCAACGGTTCGCTGGGGGGCTCGGTATCCGCGTCCATGGCTTTGCTCGGATAAAGCTTAAGTTCTCAGACCCAGTACGGCACTCGCGCCCGGTACTGCCGCATCGCGATGGCCGCGAAGATCCAGCCGATGATCGTGAGCACCACCACTACCACCCAGTGCCGCACCTCCTGCTGCGCGCCGAGAAGCGGCGCCCGGACGATGTCGAGGTAGTGCAGCAGCGGGTTGAGCTCGACGATCTTGGCCCACTTGCCTGCGCCCTGATTCTCCAGCGTGGACTCGTTCCAGATGATCGGCGTCATGAAGAACAGCAGCTGGACGAGGCTGAACAACAGCGGGCTGATGTCGCGGTAGCGGGTGGACAGGATGCCGAAGCACAGCGACACCCACACGCAGTTGAGCACGATCAGGCCGAGCGCCGGGATGACGGTGAGGTCGGCCCACGACCACGGCTTGGGGAAGATGATCGCGATCGACCACGAAGATCACGATGTTGTGCGCGAACAGGAGTATCTGCCGCCACACCAGCCGGTAGACGTGCACCGACAGCGGTGTCGGCAGCTGTTTGATCAAGCCCTCGTTGGCGACGAACACGTCGGCGCCCTCGAGGATGGCCGCGTTGATCAGGTTCCAGATGATCAGGCCGAGCGTGACGTACGGCAGATGCTCGGACAGCTCGAGCTTGAACAGCTTCGAGTACAGCCCGCCCATCGCGATCGCGGTGACGCCGGTGGCGATGGTGATCCAGAACGGGCCGAGCACCGACCGCCGGTAGCGCTGCTTGATGTCCTGCCAACCCAGGTGTGCCCACAGCTCGCGGCGCGCGAAGCCGTCGACGAGGTCACGCCGCGCGCGCGACATCGTCCTGGATTGGGCGGCTGCATCGGTGAACGTCATGGCTTCTCGAACCTTTCCCGCCTGCCCTGCCTGCGCAGCCGAACCCACTCGGCGAGACCTCTCGGGTCGCGACGGGACACCAGGAAGTACCAGCCGAACCGCAACCACTCCTGCGGCAGCAGCTTGCGTAATCCCGGCTGGGACAACAGGTAACCCCGATTGCGGTAGGTGTAGAACCTCTTGGCGGCGTTGTCGGGGTACTGGGTGTGCATCCGGCCGCCCAGGATCGGCTTGAACTCGTCTGTCCCGCAGGGGTGCAGATAGATTGCGTCCAAACAGGTTCCGAACGGCAGACCCGAGCGGACCAGCCGCCGGTGGAGTTCCACCTCGTCGCCCCGCACGAACAGCCGCAGATCCGGCACGCCGACGGCCTCGACCGTGGCCGCGCGGAACAGCGCGCCGTTGAACAGCGACGCGATCCCCGGCAGCAGAGTCTTGTCCCGCGCCCTCGGTGCGCAGCTCGCTGGCCCGGCGACGCCACACCAGCCCGCGACGCAGCGGGAACGCCAACTGATCCGGGTCGTCGAGGTTGCACACCATCGGCGAGACTTCGGCCAGTGCGTGCCTGCCTGCGCAGTCCAGCAGTGTCGCCAGCACGGTGCGGTCCTGCGGGCGTCCGTCGTCGTCGGCCAGCCAGATCCAGTCGGCGCCCAGCGCAAGTGCGTGCAGCATGCCGAGCGCGAAACCGCCTGCGCCGCCGAGGTTTCGGCGGGAGCCGAGGTAGGTGGTGGGGACGGGCTGGCCGGCGACCAGATCGCGCACCCGCTCGTCGTCATCGTTGTCGACCACGATGAGGTGGTC
Organism: uncultured Actinomycetota bacterium; assembly: GCA_963758825.1. Lineage (GTDB taxonomy): Bacteria > Actinomycetota > Actinomycetes > Mycobacteriales > Mycobacteriaceae > Mycobacterium. The sequence continues at coordinate 490,763 of CAVWWV010000008.1, forward strand.
CAGCGCGCGACTCTGAGTGGTCAGCGCGTCGAGCGATTTGGTCAGCTCATCGGGACGCCGGTGCGTGACCAACACACCGAAGACGGTGTCGGTCATGTGGCTTCACGGGCGTTCTCTTCGAGCACCTCGCGCACGTGGTGCGCGGCGTCCTCGCCCTCGTAGGCGCGCACGACCTCCTCGATACCGCCGGTCATCCTGACGGTGCCGTGGTCGATCCACATCGCGGTCGTGCACAGCCGGGCAAGGAACTCGTTGGAGTGGCTGGCGAACACGAGGATGCCGGACCGTTCGACCAGACCCTTCAGCCGCGTCTGGGCCTTCTTGAGGAACTCGGCGTCGACGGCGCCGATGCCCTCGTCGAGCAGAAGGATCTCGGGATCGATGCTGGTGACCACGCCCATGGCCAGCCGCACCCTCATGCCGGTGGAGTAGGTGCGCAGCGGCATCGATAGGTAGTCGCCGAGCTCGGTGAACTCGGCGATCTCGTCCACCTTGGCCATCATCTGCTTGCGGGTCTGACCAAGGAACAGGCCGCGGATGATGATGTTCTCGAAACCCGATATCTCGGGGTCCATGCCGACGCCGAGGTCGAATATCGGTGCAACGCGCCCCGTCACGGTGGCGACGCCTCGGGTGGGCTCGTAGATACCCGACAGCAGCCGCAGCAGCGTCGACTTGCCCGCACCGTTGTGGCCGACCAGCCCCACCCGGTCGCCGAGCTCCAGGGACATCGTGATGTCCCGCAGCGCCTCGATGACGACGACGTTGGACTCGTTGCGTCCGATCGTGCCGCCCGCCTTGCCGAGGAACGCCTTCTTCAGAGAGCGCGCCTTCGCGTCGAAGATGGGGAACTCCACCCACGCGTTGCGCGTCTCGATATGTGGTGCTGCCAACCTGAGCCGCCGCTACAGGTACTGCCCGGTGCCGGGCGAACCGGGCCCGCCGCGTTGTCCCGGGACGCTGACGCCGGGCGGCAGCGCGCCCTGTCGCATCTGCTCGAGCTGCTGACGGGCCGCCATCTGCTGGGCGAACAGCGCGGTCTGGATCCCGTGGAAAAGCCCTTCGAGCCATCCGACCAGCTGCGCCTGGGCGATTCGAAGCTCGGCGTCGGACGGCACGCCGTCCTCGGTGAACGGCAGCGTCAGCCGCTCGAGCTCGTCGCGCAGTTCGGGCGCAAGGCCATCCTCCAGCTCGCGGATGCTCGTCTTGTGAATCTCGGCCAGCTTGCCGCGGCTGGCGTCGTCCAGAGGTGCCGCCCGCACTTCTTCCAACAGCTGCTTGATCATGGTGCCGATCCGCATCACCTTGGCGGGCTGCTCGACGAGATCCGTCAGCGATTTGCCGTCGGCAGCCTCGTCCGGGCATCTGTCCATCGCCGCCGATGATCTCGATGTTGTCGTCGTCTTCTGGATTCGCAGTCATCCGCTCCGCATTCCCTCTACGCGCCGCGCCACTCATAGATCTTGGTCTCACCGTTGTCGTAGATCATCTCCCACGACTTGGACTTGTCTAGCGACACTAGCCCGTCGGGCATTGCGAACTTCAAGACCACCGGTGTGCTGGTGACCACATACCGGATGTTGAGCGCTTTCACCGCCTCGGCGATGCGCGGGTCGGTGTCGGCATCGTCGGCGAAGGCCCAGAAGACGAAGCGGTGGTAGCCCGGTCCCTGCTGGACGGGATAGTCGTAGTGGGTCCACAGCGGATGCAGCCCGGCCACCGCGTACATCCAGGCCGTTCCGTCGGTGTTCGCGTTGCCGATCAGGGTGTCGCGCGCATCGGGCAGCGTCGCGAGGTAGGCGAACGCCTCGAGGTCCTTCTTGTCGATGATCACCGAGTCGTACTTCTCGCCGAACAGGAAACTGCCGCGGGGTAGGTAACAGACGCCGATGACCACGGTGACGATGACGAGCACTGCTGCGGTCACGCGGTATGAGTGCGGCGGACGTAACCGGCGGGCGGCGACGCTGACGAGGACGAAGAGTCCGACGCCCGCGGCGGGGGCCAGCAGCATCGCCACCACGGCCGACAGCCTGCGCGGGTCGCTGTAGAAGAGGTCGCTGACTTTGCCGGTGAGTGCGCCGAGCGGGCCGCCGAACGGTGCCGACGAGTGCACGATGCAGACGACCAGCCCGAGCCAGACGACGAGCGGCCACCAGACCTTTTTGACGAGAAAGACGACGGCGCCGACGCCGGCCAGCAGGACCAGCACCCACTGGATGGGGAAGTCGTTCAGGTGGCGGGTGTGCTGGACGACAGCGTCGATCAGTCCGCGCTTCTTGCCTTCGTGGGTGATGAACGCGTGCCCCTCGATGATCTCGGCCTGCTGCAGCACGCCGACGAACTGCGGCAGCAGCAGACACACCGTCGGCGCCGCGATGAGGACGAGCGCGGCGAAATCCGAGAGCCTTCCGCGCACCGGATGCCACAGCGCGTCGACCAGCCACCAGACCACCACGAACGGCGACTGTCACGACGCCGCCTGTGATGTGCACCGAGAAAACCCCCAGCAGCGCGAGCACACCGAGGGGGATCCGGTCACGGTGGCGCACCGCGGACATCACCAGCGCCATCGTCGGCACTGCGACGCCGTATGCGGCGAGGTTGGGCATCGATGCGGTGTCGAACTCGACATAGGGGATCGCCGTGAAGGACGCGGACAGCGCTGCGGCGGTCGCGGCCGCGCCCGCGGTCTGCCACTCGCTGAACTTGCCGCGCAGCAGCTTCCACGTCAGGATCGCCGCGCTGGCCGGGAACAGCCAGACCGCCACCGCCACCGAACTGAGCGTGTAGGCGGTGGTGGGCGCGGCACCGGTCAGCTGACTGAACACCGCGGCGACGGCGTGGAAGGTCGACGGGTAGTACAGCGCGTCATGGGTTTCGACGTTGCGCAGCTCGCCCATGTGTGTCGGTGAGGCCTGCCCGGTGTCGAGGATGAACCGGACCGTGTTGGCGTGCCAGACGGCATCCCAGGTGCTCGGTATCGACTGCCAGTGAGGTAGTCCCTTGACCGCGGCCAACCCGATCAGGGCGGCGCCGAGCACGACGCCGACGGCGACGGTGAGCGCGGGGCCGCGGGAGGGTGCCCGCGTCTCGGCATCCCGGTCGCGGTAACGCTTGAGCACATTGGGCAAACCGGCGGCAATCGCGGTCACGACGGCAAGGGCAAAGAAAGCGGTCCATGCGTTCCATGGGATTCCGACGGCGCCGAACGGGACGATCGCCAGCGCGACGACGCCGTAGGTCAACGCGGGCCCGACGGCGATCGCGACGGAAACGGGCAATCTGCTCGCACATGCGACGATGGCTCCCGGCACTACCAGCACCAACACTGCTAGTAGCACTTCGAAGGCCAAGCTCACTGCATTAGTATGGCTGCCCAGGTGGCTCCGTCCGGCACTGCCCACGTGGGGTTGGGCAACCCACGGAACGCTGTCGGTTTGTGGACTTCACAGACTCTCTAAGGTGGCTGGCATGGCATACGACGTCGCCCGGGTGCGCGGATTGCATCCGTCGTTGGGCGATGGTTGGGTGCATTTCGACGCCCAGAACGGCATGCTTCTGCCCGACTCCGTTGCCACCACCGTCTCGACGGCGTTCCGGAATTCGATGACCACGACGGTCGGACCGCATCCGTCCGCCAAGCGCAGTGCGGCCGTGCTGGACGCGGCCCGCCAGGCGGTGGCCGACATGGTCAATGCCGATCCGCGCGGCGTCATCCTCGGGGCCGACCGCGCCATCCTGCTCAACTCGCTTGCCGACGCATCGTCGTCGCGGGTCGGACTGGGCTATGAAACGGTCGTCACCCGGCTGGACGACGAGGCAAACATCGCGCCCTGGCTGCGGGCGGCGAATCGGTATGGCGCCAAGGTGAAATGGGCCGAAGTCGACATCGAAACCGGCGAGCTGCCGAACTGGCAGTGGGAGAACCTGATCACCGAGGCGACGCGACTGGTCGCGATCACGTCCGCCTCCGCGACGTTGGGCACCGTCACCGATCTCCGGGCCGCCACCAAGCTGATGCATTCGGACGGCGGCCTGGTCATCGTCGACCATTCGGCGGCCGCACCGTATCGCCTCATCGACATCGACGAGATCGACGCCGACGTCGTCGCGGTGAATGCGCTGGCGTGGGGCGGTCCGCCGGTCGGCGCACTGGTGTTCCGCGACCCCGACGTCATCGGCTCGTTCGGCTCGATCGCGCTCAACCCGTATGCCACCGGAGTCGACCGGCTGGAGATCGGTGCGCATCAGTACCCGCTGCTGGCCGGACTCGTCGCCAGCATCGAATACCTTGCCTGCCTTGATGAGTCGGCGAAGGGGACCCGGCGGGAACGGCTGGCCGTCTCGATGAACTCCGCGTCGTCGTACATGACCAGGCTGTTCGACTACCTGTTGATGTCGCTGCGGTCGCTGCCGCTGATCATGGTGATCGGCAGACCCGAGACGGCGATACCGGTACTGAGCTTCGTGGTCAGGGAGGTGCCCGCCGAGACCGTCGTGCAGCGACTCGCCGACAACGGCGTGTTGGCGATCGCCAGCGCGAGTTCGCGGGTGCTCGACGTGATCGGCGTCAACGACATCGGCGGTGCGGTCACGATCGGCCTCGCGCACTACTCGACGACCGCCGAGGTCGACCAGCTGATTCGCGCGCTGGCGTCGCTCGGCTGACTAGCCCACGCGCAGCAGGACCTTGCCGGATACGTCGCCGGAATTCAGCAACTCGTGGGCCGCCGCCGCCTGATCGATCGGAAACTCGGCGCCGATGATCGGGCGTACCCGGCCGTCGGCGACCATCGGCCACACATTGCGGACGGTTTCGGCGACGACCTCACTCTTGCTGCCAGGCCCGAACGCGGGTCGCGCCCGCAGCGTCGTGCCGATCACCCCGGCGCGCTTGCCGAGAAGCTTCGCCACGTTCAGCTCGGCCTTGACGCCGCCCTGCATGCCGATGATGACAACCCGGCCGTCGGCGGCGAGCGCGTCGACGTTGCGGTCCAGGTAGGGGGCGCCCATGATGTCGAGGATCACGTCGGCGCCCGCCCCGTCCGTCGCCTCGCGCACCCGCTCCACGAAATCCTCGTCGCGGTAGTTGATCAGGATCTCTGCGCCAAGCTCCTTGCACAGGTCGAGTTTGCGGCGTCGATCCCGCGGTCACCGCGACGCGGCAGTCAAGGGCCCGCGCGACCTGGATGCCGTGTGTGCCGATGCCGCTGGCGCCGCCGTGGAAAAGCACCACTTGGCCTGCCTTCAGGCCCGCAGTCATCACCACGTTGGACCACACCGTGCAGGCCACCTCGGGCAGGGCGGCCGCATGGGGCAGCTCGACGCTGTCCGGCAGCGGCATCAACTGACCCTCGGGCACGGCAACGAACTCGGCGTAGCCACCGCCGGCCAGCAATGCACACACCGTTTGCCCTATTTGCCAACGATCGACATGTTCGCCGACCTCGGCGATGGTTCCGGAAACCTCGAGGCCCAAGATTTCGCTTGCTCCCGGCGGGGGCGGATATTTACCGGCGGCCTGGAGCAGGTCGGCTCGGTTGACACCGGCGGCGCTGACCTCCACCACAACCTCACCTGCAGCGGGGCTGACGTCCGGCACTTCCTGCCATTCCAGCCGGTCGGGTGAATGAGCCACGATCGCGCGCATCTCCAAAAGCCTACCGGCGCGAATTTCCGCCCTTGGCAATACCGATGTCGTTTACCATGCCGAGATGGAGGGGATGATTGCCGGGCGTACGGCTGGTGATATGCCCGGCCTGGACATCGCTGAGCAGCGGTCGTGGCAAAACTTCCTCGACTCGGCACTGCGCATGTACGCGAACCTGAACCGGGCGCTGGTCGAGGCGCATCAACTGACACTGAACGATGTGCGACTGCTGGACATCCTGGACAGATCGCCAACGGGTTCGGCGCGAATGGGTGATCTGGCCGAGGGACTGATGTCACTGCCGAGCCGGGTGACCCGGCAGATCCGCCGGTTGGAGGTCGCAGGCCTGGTGCGCCGTGGCGCCAGCCCCGACGACGGCCGCGGCGTGCTGGCCACCATCACCGATGAGGGCCGCCTCTCGGTGCGCCAGGCGATGGTCACCTACGGGGAGGGTGTGCGCGAGAACTTCCTCGGCAAGCTGTCGCGTCCCCAGATCGCCGCGATGGGCGAGAACTGCCGTCGCATCAGCGCCGGGCTCAAGGAAACCCCGTCGGGCGCGAAGGTCGGCAGGGTCTAGACCCCTTAGGCTTACACGCGGTGGCGTGGCAGAGCGGCCTAATGCACTCGCCTTGAAAGCGAGAGACGGCTAACACCGTCCGGGGGTTCAAATCCCTCCGCCACCGCCGCGTTGTTCGATCGGTTCGAGGTACATGAACGCCTGCGCCCGTCCACGGCGAGTTCATGTGCCAGTTCGGCAGGCCCGGCGGAGAAGCCGTCGCGCGACCAGGCCAACCGGTACTGCGGCAGGCCGCGGTCGCTGGCTGCGGTCGAGCCGGGAGAAGTTGGCCTCGAGCAGGAATCGCATCACCGGCCCGGCCTCGTCGGATGCGTTTCTCGATCAACGGGCAGCGTCCGTCCCGGGTCGGAGAACACGTCGACGACCGAGCAGTCGCACGCATAGGCGACCGTGCCGATCTCCGGCGGCGACTTCACGGTGGCATCGCCGACCAGCTCGCCGATCTCCTCCCCAGCGGCCATGTACTGCTCGGGGATCGCCCAGTTGCCGAAGATGACCGGATGCGCCCAGGGCACCCCGAGGCCGCGGAAGGACACGACGGCGCCGACGGTGAGCAGCAGGGCCACGGCGACTGGGGCAGAATGACGAACGGCCGGACGCCGCTCCGGCAGACACCTTCGCAGACAGCAGGGCCAGCCCGAACACGCCGGTCACCCCGAGGGCGACCGTCGACGACTACGTAGTACCAGTGGTAGGGCGGAACCCCGAGCAGGCAGTACGCCCCGTACTCCGCGAGGCCGCCGATGCCGAGGCCCACCAGCGGCCAATGCTCGGCGGGCAGCCGGCCGCGCACGCCTGTCGCCAACAGCCACAGCACCGTGAGCAGCGCCGACCGCCGCGGGGACGAGGGCGAGCGACAGCGGCAGCGTCGTGCCCGCCTGCCACATCTTCCACAACCCGTTGGCGAAGGTCGCGTCGCCGAACGACTTCTGCAGCGTCTTGATCACCAGCGTGGTCGGAATCGCGGAGCCGAAGTGATACCAGCTGAACACCCACCACGGCAGCGCGACGACGAGGGCGGTGGCGGGGGCCACCCAGAACCGCCGCCGCAGTGCGGGGGTCACCACGTACATGACGGCGACGACGATGCCAGGTCGGGCCGGGTCAGGACGAGCAGACCGGCAAGCACCCCGAACGCGACGCGGCGACCGTGCACGGCCTGCGCGGTCAGCCCGGTGAGGAACGCGGCGATGGGCACGACCTCCAGCCCGATCGCAGAGTTCACGAACGGGTTGGCGAAGACGACGGCCAGCACCGCGATCGACCAGGCGCCGGCGACATTGAGGCGCCGCGCGATCTGGGCCGCCCACACCGCCATCGCCGCCGACAGTGCGACGGTCAGGATTCCGAGCCCGACCACCGGCTGGAGGGCGCCGGTCACACCGCTGATCCAGGTGGCCACCGCCAACAGGATCACGTTCAACGGCGAGGTCGCGGTGTTCGACTCCTCGGTGGGGATCATCCCCCAGTGCAGGTGTTCGGCGACGTTTCGGGCGTAGCTCAGCGTGATGTAGGCGTCGTCGATCAGGCCGCGGTGTGCGACGTAGAATGACGAGCGCGCCGACCAAGCGCCCCGGGCACGTGCCCACCGCAAGCTCGCGGTCGGGTGGTCGCGGCCTCCGGATCGGTTCGGCGATCGATGGTCCATCGCGGCGGCATGCGTTCGTGCTGCGGTGACCGACGCTACGGTTGTCGCATGCTCGACCGGTTCAAGGTGGCGGCGCGGGAGAAGCTGCAGCGAGCCATGGCCGAGGTCGTGGCCGCCGAGCAGGCCCGACCCGCAGATGAGCTGGCTGCTCAGAACGCCGAGCTGGTCGCCGCGCTGGACCGGCTGAACGAGTCGGTAAGCGCAGTCGTGCACCCGCATAGCGGACACCGAATACCGGGCCCGACGGGATATCTCGTACGCCCAGGACGCCAGGCGGCGCAGCGAGAGCGCGGCATTCGTGCTCGAGCACATGCCGAAGGCGAAGGTGTTCTGGGAGCCGCCGGACACGCTGCGATTCGCGCTCGGGCGAGATCAAGGGTCCCGGCCTGGCTCTCGAGTTCGGGGTGGCGACCGGCGCCACGCTGACGATCATCGCCGACGCGGTGGCCGCGACCGCACGGTCGCGGGTTCGACGTGTTCACCGGCCTGCCCGAGACCTGGCGCACCGGCTTTCCCGGCAGGGGAGTTCGCGCAGGAACCGCCCGACATGTCGCCGGCGCAACAGTCGATGCCGGGTCTGTTCGAGGACACCCTGCCCGAGTTATCTGGCCGACAACGACGAACCGATCGCGTTCCTGCATGTCGACTGCGACCTGTACTCGTCGTCGAAGACCGTGTTCGATCTGACTGGCCGACCGGCTCGCACCCGATGCGGTGCTGGTATTCGACGAGTTCTTCAACTATCCCGGCTGGCGGCAGCACGAGTACCGGGCATGGACCGAGTTCATCGCGCGAACGGGCCGTTCGTTCGAATATCTCGGCGTATACGGGCAACAACGAACAGGTGGTCGTGCGGCCTGCACTGATCAGCTGTCGTAGAGCCGGGCCCAGTTCTCGCGGCTGATCAACTCCGGAAGCGCCTGCCGGTACTGCTCCTGCAGCGCGGGCGCTTCGGCAGTCGGAACTGCTTGAGCGCCTTCGTGCATTCGCCGCGTCAGCTTGGTGAGCTTCTGCTTGTCGCGGCGTCGAATCCGGACCCCGGACTGCGAGGCGTCGGTCACCACGGCGTGGTCGAACAGCGACACGTGCCACCACTGATTGTCTTCTGCCGCAATGGCGACCGGCCCGGGGATGGTGCGCCCGAGCCACTGGTACAGCCACGCGTTTGGCGAGAACGAGGTTGACTCTCTCCTTGCGGGGCAGAGGGCCGCGCGGATGGATCCGCGGGACGCGCGCCGGTGAGTTCGCCGATCTTGACCGCCGGATGCACGACGGTCTCAGCGTACTCCTTGCGCTCCGCGCGGATCGCCGCCAGTGCGGCGGCTCCGCCGTCGCGCAGCACCTCCGGGCCCGCCAGGAAGTCCTCGATACCGCGAATCATGGTGTACGCCATGCCGTACTGCATCGAACGCAGACCCTCGGTGATCTCACGCGCCAGCCACCTGCCGGTCGCCTTGCCGTCGATCTGTGCCGTGCAGCGCATGGGTGATCAGCGAGTTGCGGACGCTGAAGTAGCGGAAGAACTCGTCGCGGTCCTTCCAGTCGAAGTCGGCGTGCCAGACGCCGGCGTTGGGCAGCGTCGTCGTCGGGAAGCCGGCTTCGCGGCGCGCAGCCCGTACTCGATGTCGTCCCACTGGAAGAACATCGGCACGGCAGACCGATCGCGGCGATCACCTCCGACGGGATCAGGCATGACCACCACGCGTTGTATTCGGCGTCGATGCGCTTGTGCTGCCGGTACTTGGTCATGTCCGAGTTGTGCAGTGCGTCGCGGCGCCCACCGGCCCGCCCGCAGCCGGTGCATCTGGGTCTGCTCTGCGCTGACGTGCAGCTGCCGGGTGTTCTTCAGGTACAGCATCTGCGCGCCGACGATGGTCGGAGTCGGCGTCAGGTTCGCGAACGCGTTGAGCCGCAGGATCGTCTCGGGCTCGCAGAGGATGTCGTCATCCATCAGGATCACGTTCGCGTGGTCGGCGACGCTGGAGATCTCGTACATGCCCCGCGAAAAGCCGCCCGCACCACCGAGGTTCGGCTGCCGCAGGTAGACGAGCTTGTCGCCGAGTTGTGCGGCGACGTCGTTGAACAACGGACGGGTCTCGACGGCGTCGGTGCCCTGGTCGACGACGTAGATCGCGTCGATGCCCGCAAGCAGACCCTTGTCGCCCGCGACGGCCGCGACGTTGGTCGCGCAGTCGTCGGCCCGGTTGAACGTGCAGATGGCGATCGCGGCGGGCCGGATCGTCGGCGGGCGCGGCCACGGTCCACTCCAGGTCGGTGATGGTCAGCGGGCCCGCCGATCGCGCGTGCACTCCATCCACAACGCGCCGCCGTCGACGTACTCGTTGAGCCGGGCCGTCAGCACGCGGTGCCGGTGCCGTCGACCTCGGCGCTGTCGATGGTTCCTGGCGCCGCCGTGGATGTCGGAGCCGCGAAGCAGCACCCGGGCCGCGGGTCGAGGTGTCGAACACCAGCTTCAGCTGAACCTCGTCGGCGGTGGTCCAGCGCTGGAAGTAGCTGGCGGGCAGCCGGCCGAAGTAGGTGTTGGTGTCGACGGTCGCGCCCTGTTCCAGGTGCAGCGCGTTGCGCTCCCGGTGCGCCTGGCCGCTCACGATGCGCGCGTACATGTCGTCGGACACCTGCGCGCTCGGGTCCGCTGAACAGGCCCGCGAGCGACGACGAGCCGCTCGGGTGCGGCGTGCTCGGTGAGCGCTCCGCGCTCGGTCATGCTGCTCGTCTGCTTAGTCACGTGCCCGAGCTGGGCCGTTCCGCGCTCTGTCCCAGGGCTCCCGGGAGCGTAACAAGCTGGCGTTCTGAGACAAGTTGGCGGCGCGCTGCTCTGCAGCGAAATCTGAAAACCGCTGTTCAGCGCGATTCCAAAATGGTCTTCAGGCGTGCCAGATCCTTGCTGGTCGCCCGCCTGATCGCGGTGGCGAGGATCGGCGCGGCGAGCCCGGCGAAACCCCTCGGTTCTCCGCGATTGCGCAGCGTCATGAAGGTGCCGCCGTCGTCGGCGTCTTCCCAGGTGTACGTCGTCTCCATCGCGAACGGGACGCCGTCGGACCGCATGACGAACCGCCGGGCAGCGACCAGCTCGACCACTTCGTAGGTGTAGGCCATTGACCGGCCGAGGAACTCGCTCGTGAATCGTGAACCGGGACCCGATTGTCACCGGTGGTGCGGTCTTCCACTCCACCGTCCTGATGTTGGCGTACCACGCCGTGACGTTGTCCGGGTCGCAGCAGTACCCGGCGACGTCGGCGCGCGGCCGGTCGATGGTGGTGTGCACCTCGACGTCGACCGTCCCATGCACGTGTCCCTGCGATCATCGGCCGCCCGCGCCAGCGCCTGAACCCCCGCATCGATCTGGGATCTCGGTGAGGTTGGCGTAGCCGAGCAGCAGGCCCGGCGGCGCCGTCGCTGGGTCCGCATAGCAGGGCGCCAAGGGTTCGACGTGGACCCGCATGGCCGCTGCACGCCGGACCACGTCGGCGATCGGATAGCCGTCGGGGAACCGCACGGTGAGGTGGACGCCCGCGGCGGCACCGAGCACGCCGGCCTGCGGAAGGTGTCGGGCCAGTGCGGTCAGCAGCGCGTTGCGGCGGGTCAGATATCGACGGCGCATCTGGCGCAGATGGCGGTCGTAACCGCCGGTGGTCAGCAGCGCGGCGAAGGCGATCTGATCCATCACCGAACTCCCGGTGTCGGCAAGACCTTTCGACAGCCTGATCGCCCCGACGAGGTGCGGTGGCAACACCATCCAGCCGATGCGCAGACCCGGCGCGAGTGTCTTGCTGGTGGAACCGATGTAGACCACCCGGTCCGGTGCGATGCCCTGCAACGCGCCGACGGGCGCCCGGTCGTAGCGGTACTCCGCGTCGTAGTCGTCCTCGATCACCAGATGTCCGGCGCGAGCCCATTCCACGAGTGCGGTGCGCCGCGCGGCCGAGAGCACCACGCCGGTCGGCGACTGGTGTGCGGGCGTGGTCAGAACGGTCTGCGCGCCGCTGTCGGTCAGGGCGGCGACGTCGAGGCCGTCCTCGTCGATCGGCACGGCGACCGGCGCGACGCCGTTGTGCCGCAGCACCATACGGTGCAGCCAGAAGCCGGGGTCCTCCATGGCGAACGGCAGTTCGCCGCCCTGCAGCGCCCGGGCGAGCAGCGCAACCGCCTGCGTCGCTCCCGAGCAGAGCACGATGTGTTGCGGGTCGGCCTGCACGCCGCGGGTGCGCCGTAGATAGTCGGCGATCGCGACGCGTGCCGCAGGTAGGCCCTGAGGTTCGACGTATCCGAAGGAGTCCGAACCGATTTCGGCGAGGCCGGCTCGCAGCGCGCGCAGCCACGCGGTGCGGGGGAAGCTGCTGAGATCCGGTGACCCTGGCGCGAAGTCGACGTCGTAGCGTCGCGTCGGTTCGGCGTACTGCGGTGCGCTTGCCGCCTCGACGGTCGCCACCTGAGTGCCTGAACCGTGCCTGCTCGACAGGAAGCCCTCGGCGACCAGCTGGCTGTAGGCGTCGACCACAAGCCGTCGGGACACTCGCAGGTCCGCCGCGAGCACGCGAGTCGACGGCATCCGCGTGTGCGGTGCCAGCCTGCCGGTGCGGATGGCGGTCCGCAGGCCGTCGGCGAGCTGGCGGTGCAGCGGCTCGTCTCTGGCACGGTCCAGCTCGATCAGCAGCTCTGGGCCAGAAGTGGTACCCGATATTGCCATGAAAGTGGTGCCTATCCGGAGACCATTGAGGAACTAGCGTGAACGTATGTCAATGACACCTACGCGCACAAGAGCCGGGTTCGTCGAGCGACGCGAGGAGCGAAGTGGTCACGTGACCTTGATCGTCTTCGGGCTGTATGCCGTCGGCCTCGGGCTGTTCATGCTGTTCTTCCCTGGGGCGTTCTTCGACACGATCGGCACGTTCGGGACCCGCAACGACCACTACATCTTCGACAACGCCACATTCGAGATACCGCAGGGCCTGTTGCTGCTGGCCGCCGTTCGCCGGGTGTCGTGGCGGGTACCCGCCCTGGCGTTCGCCACTGTGCACTGGGCGTTGCACTCGATCAGCCACATCGTCGACCCACACCATGGCGCGGGCGACCTGATCGGCTGGCTCGAGGCCGGGGGGCTGGTGGCGACCACGGTGATCCTCGCCTTCGCGTTGCGCGCCGCTGTCACTGCGCGAGAAAGCGGGTGAGCGCTGATGCGTGTTCTGGTTGCAGGCGCCACCAGCGTCCCCGGCCTGCCGCTGCTTGCGCGAACTGACCGCTCGTGGTCATGAGGTCATCGGCCTGACCCGATCGGCGTCGAAGACGACACAGATCGCGGCCGCCGGCGCGCGGCCGGTGGTGGCCGACGTGTTCGACGCCGAAGACATCGGCACGGTGGTCGCCGACATTCGACCCGATGTCGTGGTGTCGTTGTTGACGACGCTGCCGAAGCTGGGGCCCAAACGGCCGAGGGACTTCGAGCCGGCCAGCAAAGCTGTGGAGCACAGGCGCTTCGAACCTCGTGGCCGCCGCGCAGCGCGCAGGTGTGCGCCGGATCGTGGCCGAGTCGGTGATCTTCGCTTACGGCTATCCGACCTCCGGGCCCGCCGTGATGGACGAGACCGACCCGTATCCCGGGCCGCCGCCAAAGGGTGGGGATGACATGCTTGCGGCGCTGCGGGGGATGGAGCGCAACGTGTTGTCGTCGGGTGAGCACAGCGACACCGAGGGAATCGTGTTGCGGTACGGGTGTTTCTACGGCCCCGGCGTCCCGCACGACGAACTGTTCGTGCGGCTCGCGAAGTGGTGCATGCTGCCCGCGATGACCGGCAACGGGATCGTGTCGTGGATTCACATCGACGATGTCGCAAAGGCGACAGCCGACGCCGTCGACCATGGGCGCGGCGGCCAGATCTACAACATCGTCGACGACAGGCCGCAGCCCTTCGGCGACTATGTCCGCGAGCTCTCGTCGAAACTGCATCGGCCGCGGCCCATTCCGATCTCGCATCGGCTGGTGGGCCTGGTCGCCTCGTATCCGGCGACCGCGTTCGGCACGACCTGGCTGCCGCTGTCCAACGCCAAGGCCAAGGCCGAACTCGGCTGGACGCCTGTGCCTCGGGGCTGACTATTCGCCGGTGAAGTTCGGCGTGCGCTTCTCGAACGTCGCGGTGATGCCCTCGGTGAGGTCTTTCGACGGCAGCATCGCCGAGTTCCACACCGCCACATAGCGCAGGCTTTCCGAAACCCGCGCGATCCGTTGCTGATCCAGCACGTCCTTGATACCGCTGATGGTCAGCGGCGGGTTGGCGGCGATCTCGGCGGCGGTTTCGTGCGCGGCCGCCAGCGATGCCTCCGCGTCGTCGTAGACGTCGTTGACAAGGCCGATCTTCTCGGCCCGCGCGGCGTCGATGTTCTTGCCCGTCAGCGCCAACTCACGAAGGTGACCGTCGGTGAGGATGAGCGGCAGCCGGGCCAGGCTGCCGACGTCGGCGACCATGGCGAGCTTCACCTCGCGCACCGAGAACTTGGCGTCGGCGCTGGCATAGCGGATGTCGACAGCCGAGATCAGATCCACTCCGCCGCCGATGCACCAGCCGTGCACCGACGCGATCGTCGGGGTGCGGCAGTCGGCGACCGCGCTGATAGCGCCTTGCATGCGCAGAATCGTGGCGTGGAAGTCCGCCCTCGGCCGCGCGGACGATCCGGCCGCCAACACATCGGACAACGACCCTCCCATCGCGGGCAGATCGAGACCGTAGCTGAAGTTCTTGCCCGAACCGGTCAGCACGATCGCGCGGACGTCGCGGTCGGCGTCGAGCTTGGCGAACACCTCGGGCATCTCGGCCCAGAACGCCGGCCCCATGGCATTGCCCTTGCCGGGACCGACCAATGTCACCTGCGCGACCTGGCCGTGCAGGTCGACCGTCACGGATTCGTATGCGTCACCCATGACTGCAGAGGCTAGCCACTCACGGCGGCGACCCGCCGGTCACCACCTCTTTGACGACCGCGCTGGGCAGGAATCCGCACATGGTCGTCGCCATCAGCCCCGCGACCATCTCCGATTCCGGCGTCGAGTTGCCGCGGTCCTTCAGGATCGCTTTGACGACGGCCTTCTGTTGCGCCTCGTCGAGCTTGGTGAAGTCGCTGCACTTCATGGTGTCCCAACCCGCCGGTGCGGGGACGTCGGGAACGTCGGTGTTCCCGGGCATCGGGAAGCCCGGGATCTGCGGAAGGCCCGGAATGTTCGGTAGACCGGGCAGGCCGGGGAACCCGGGATCGGCAGAGGGCGTCCGCGTCGACGGCGACTCGATCGGCGGTCCCGGTTGGGTGGTCTGCGCGACCGCACCCTCCGTGGTGCGAGAGCACCCGGTGGCCAGGCCGACGAAGATCAGTGCCGCGGCCGTCACCCGCAGATGCGTTCTCATCTGCGCAACGATAGGCGCACGCGCGACGTAGCGTGGGCATCATGCCCGCCGACTTGCCTGCCGGTCCCGATTCACCGCCGACCGACGAACTCGACAGCGCTGAGGCCAGCCTGAGTGTGCTGCAGCACGTGCTCCACCCCATTGCAAACGACGAATGGTCCAAGCAGACGCCGTGCCGAGAATTCGACATCGCGTCGCTGACCGATCACCTGATGAACTCCATCACCGTCATCGGTGGCGCCGCCGGTGCGGAGCTACCCGAGCGGGATCCCGCCGATTCGGTGGAGCGCCAAGTTGTCGCCGCGGCAAGGCCTGCGCTCGACGCATGGCAACGACGCGGGCTCGACGGCACCGTGAAGTTCGGCGACAACGAAGCGCCCGCCAGGGTGATGGCGGGAATCCTCTCGCTCGAATTCCTGGTGCACGCCTGGGATTACGCGGCGGCGATGGGGACCGAGGTGAACGCGCCCGACTCGCTGGTGGATTACGTGATGGGCGTGGCGCAGGGCGTCATCACTCCGGAGGGTCGGACCACCGCGGGGTTCGACGACCCAGTGGATGTGCCCGCCGAGGCGAGCTCACTGGACCGGCTGGTGGCCTACACCGGTCGCACCCCGAACGGCTAGATCGCGTCGGCCATCCAGCCCATGGCGAACTCCAGGAACATGTCGTTCTCCTGCGGGGAAGCGACGGTGACGCGTACCCCGTCCTCGCCGTAGGGCCGGACGATGACGCGGCTGTTGGCCGAGTCGCTCGCGAACTGCTGGGCGCGACCGGGCAGCGGCAGCCAGACGAAATTGGCCTGCGACGGCGGGACGGCGTAGCCGGCCTCGCGCAGCGCCGCTGTCACCCTCGCGCGTTCGGCGATGACGGCGTCGGTGCGGCCCAACAGTTCATCGGCGGCGTCCAGGGATGCGATGGCCGCGGCCTGCGAGATGCTCGTCGCGCTGAACGGCACGTAGACCTTGCCGAGCGCGGTGATGATGTCGGGATCGCCCACCGCGTAACCGACGCGCAGGCCCGCCAACCCGTACGCCTTCGAGAAGGTCCGCAGCACAACGACATTGCTGTGCGCGCGGACCAGCCCGAAGCTGTCGGGCAGCATGTCGTCGGTGATGTACTCGACGTAGGCCTCGTCGAGCGCGATCAGGATGTCGGACGGCACCGCCTCGACGAAGCGGGCCAACGCGTCGGGGTCCACAACGGTGCTCGTCGGGTTGTTCGGATTGCAGACGAAGATCAGCCGGGTGCGATCGCTGACCGCGGCCAGCATCGCGTCCAGGTCGTAGGTGTAGTCGGTCAGCGGCACCTGGACCGGGGTGGCGCCCGCCGTCCGGGTCTGCAATGGATAGATCTCGAAGCTGCGCCAGCCGTACAGCACCTCGTCGCCCACGGTCGAGGTGATCTGGATGAGCTGCTGGCACAGGCTCACCGATCCGCAGCCCGCCGCGATGTGCTCGGGCGCGAAGTTGACGTGCTTGGCCAGCCGCTCCTTCAGCTCGACGTAGCCGTTGTCGGGGTAGCGGTTGACGTTGTCGGTCGCCTTCTCGATCGCGGCTCGCACACTCGGCAGCGGCCCGTGCACGGTCTCGTTGCTTGCGATCTTGATCGCACCCGGCACGGTCTTGCCGGGCGTGTACGCAGGCAGATCTGCCAGTTCCGGACGCAGGCGGGCAGGCATCCGACCAGTCTATGGGTGGCCGTAATGCGCTTTGCCTGGTGGCGCAGGGCATGTGTACGCTGTCGGATCGGCGGTAATCGTCGGGAGGCGTGCCAGAGCGGCCGAATGGGACTCACTGCTAATGAGTTGTCCGCCTTAAAGCGGACCGGAGGTTCAAATCCTCTCGCCTCCGCCACAACTACATAGACAAGCGCCCGTAGCTCAACGGATAGAGCATCTGACTACGGATCAGAAGGTTAGGGGTTCGAATCCCTTCGGGCGCGCTCATGTGATGAGTCGCGTCATGGGTTACACCTGAGTCGCGTCATCGGTTACAGATCACCCCGGCCATCGGCCGGGGTGTTTTTGTTGGTTGCGCCAGTAGTTGCGGTCGGGGTCGATGGTGTGGCTGGAGATGAGGCGGTAGGTCGTTTTGCTAATGACGGTAACGGTGGTTGTGGTGGCCAGGATGAGTACTGGGGTGCGGGCGTTGGTCTTGCCGGTGCCGAGGTGGTGGATGCGGCTGCCGTAGCGCAGGGTGAGTTTGCCGAATTGGTCGATGGTGTCGTGGCGGACTCGGAAGTGTCCGGTGGGTTCGTTGGTGGGGTTGGCTTTGGGGCGGTCGTTGTACGCCTGCGCTGGTGTGGTGCTCGGTGGTAGGGCTCGGTGTGTGCGTTGGGTGTTGTAGACAGCGGTGAATTGGTCGAGGAGTTGTTGCATGTCGGCCATGGTGGAGGGGCGGGGGCGCGGGCGGAGCCAGCGTTTGAGGGTTTGATGGAATCGTTCGATTTTGCCTTGGGTTTGGGGGTGGCCGGGGCGACCGTTTTTCTGGGTGATGCCCAGGGTGGCGAGTAGGCGTTCGAAGTCGTTGTGGCCGTTGGTGAATCGTGCGGTGTATACAGTTCCGTTGTCGGTGAGGGTGGATGCGGGCGGGCCGTAGATGGCTGCGGTCGCGGTGAAGCTGGTCACCACGTCGGGTCCGGTGACACGCGCATATGCGGTGCAGGCCAACAGGTACCGGGAGTGGTCGTCGAGCCAGTTGAGGATTTCGACGTCGGTGCCATCGGCTAGGGACCAGTGGGTAAAGTCGGATTGCCAGCATTCGTTGGGTTGGGCGGCTTCGAAGCGGTGGTAAGAGTTTTTTGGTCGTTTGCGTGGCTGTGGGGTGATCAGGCCGTGGTGGTGCAGGATGCGCCGGATCGTGGATGTCGCGGGCACCGACAGGCCGGCCTGTCGCAGGTGCCATTGCAGGGTCAGCGGCCCGGCATCGAGCCCGTCGGCGGTCAGCTGCTCACGCAACCCCACGATGGCGATGATGATTTCGTCGCTGACCGCACGGGGGTTGCTGCCTGGTCGCCTCGATCGGGCATCGACGGCCTCCAGGCCGCCCTCGCGATAGCGCTTGAGCAGTCGGTGCAGATGCTGGCGCGAGAACCCGTAGGTCTTGGCTGCAGCGGTGACGCTGAGCTGACCACTGACGATATGGAGGACGGCAACCCGCGCTTTCGACATGAGCCACGACTGTCACCTATGACGCGACTCATCGAGCGCCGTTCCAGGTGTAACCCATGACGCGACTCACCTGTCACCTATGTCATGACCCCAGACACCTTCGGGCGCGCTCATTTCATATGGTCCTTTATGTCGTCGCACGCCGAGCGCTTCGAAACGGGTTGACGACACCTTTGACGACAGGTCGGTAGTTCGATACCGTCCGCGCCCACAGTGTCACGCCGCGAGCCCACCGGTTTCTGGAACACTTCGCCGTATCCAGACTGGGAGGGCCTGATGAACACCCGTGCCGAACAGCCAGCGCTGCTCACCCGACGTGACCGCACCATGCTCGCCATCACGGTGGTTGCGACGGCGGCTGCGGGAGTTCTGTACTTCGCCGGCGTGAACGCGGTGGTGGCGTTCGTCGTCGCTGCGCTGGCGCTGGCCACGCTGGCATCCCTGGTCGGCCGTTCGGTCGAGGCGCTCGGAGACCGGCTCGGGCCCAATGCCACTGGGATATTGCAGACGGCGCTGGGAAACCTGCCCGAACTCTTCGTCATCATGTTCGCGCTCAAGGCGGGCCTGTTCGGGGTGGTGAAAGCTACCATCGTCGGCTCGATTCTCTCGAATGCGCTGCTAGTGCTCGGCCTGGCATTCGTGGTCGGCGGCCTTAAACACGGGCGGCAGCGTTTTGCCGCCGACGACGTACGCACCCTCGGGCTGATGTTCACCCTCGCGGTGTTCATCCTCGCGATCCCATCGCTCACCGATGCGCTGCACACCCCGGCCGAGTCGCACGAACGGGCGGTGTCGGTGGTGGTCTCCGTCGTCATGTTGGTGCTGTTCGCACTCTCGCTGCCGGCCACGTTGGGAAAGCGGGACAGGGATCCGGTGGAACACCCCAGAGCGTCGTCTCCCATTGTGGCCAGCCCGGATTCGGCCAAGGCCGCCAGTTCTGCCACGGCACACGGGGAGTGGCCGCTGGTGATGGCCATCGGCATGCTCGCGGTCGCCGGAGTGGGCGCTGCGTTCGTATCGGAGTGGTTCGTGGCCGCCCTGGAACCGGCGATGGACGCGGCGGGTATTAACGAAGTGTTCGCCGGTTTGGTGATCGTGGCCATCGCCGGCAACGCGGTGGAGAACTTCGTCGGTATCCAATTGGCCGCCAAGAACCAGATGGACTATGCGGTTCAGGTGATACTGCAGTCACCCGTGCAGATCGCGCTCACGATTGCGCCGATCATCTGTCTGGCGGCGGTATGGCTCGGCCAGCCCGGTTTCGACCTGGTGTTCTCTCCGTTGCTGTTGGCGGTGATGATCATGTCGGCACTGGTCGCGGTGGTGGTGACCTTCGACGGCGAATCGAACTGGTTCGAGGGGGCGGTGCTGTGCGCGCTCTACGTGGCAATCGCCACGGCGTTCTGGTGGGGATGACGCTCAGAGTTGATGCCCCGCGACACCATGGTGGCCGGCGACGGTGCCGCCGCTGCCGCCAGCACCGGGAGTGCCTCCGGCGTTGGTGTCGCCGCCGTCACCGCCATCGCCAACCCGCCGGGCATTGCCGCCGTCGCCGCCGATTGCGCTTCCGTTCGCAGAGTCGGTGCTGATACCAGCGCTGCCGTTGCCCCCGCGACCGAAGTGGGATCCGCCAAGTCCACCATTTCCGCCGATTCCGTATACGCCGGTGCCGGTTCCGCCTTTGCCGCCGTGACCGACCGACCCGGCGTCGCCGCCGTCGCCGCCGACTCCGATGCCGCCCTCCGGATCGGCGTCACTGACGCGGTTCGTGCCCGTGCCCGAGCCGCCCTCGCCGCCGTTGCCGAGGCCGCGTGCGTCGCCGCCGTTGCCGCCGAGGCCAACCGATGCGCCAGTGCCCGACCCGCCCGAGCCGCCGTCGCCGGCCACCGACCCGCCGTGGCCGCCGTCGCCTCCTATTCCCATGTCTCCCTTCGCTGTTCCGCCGTCGCCGCCACGGCCGCCCTTTCCGAGCAACCGGGCGTTACCGCCGTCGCCGCCGATTCCTTCGGGCACGTTCGCCGAACCACCCGGGCCGCCGTTGCCGATCGCCCCGGCGTCGCCGCCGTTGCCGGCGATCGGGAAGGCCTCACTGGCCGCCCCGCCTCCGCCTCCGTTGCCGAGGATCAGTCCGCCGCGTCCGCCGTCGCCGGCGGGGGTTGTGTCGGTCGCGTCGGCGCCTTCGCCGCCATCGCCGAAGAGTCCAGCGTTTCCGCCGCGGCCTCCGTTGGCGCCCTTGCCGCCGTTTCCGAACAGCAGACCGCCGTCGCCACCGTTGCACTCGTCGCCCGTGCAGTCGGCGGGGGCGTCAGCGCCGTTGCCGATCAGGCCGAGGAACGGGCCGTTGTTGTTGCCCAGACCAGACAGAAGTGCGGTCGGCAATGCAAGCGCGGACAGCCCGCCGGTTGTCGGGGCCAGCAGTACGCCGCCAAACAGCGATGCCGACCTCAGTGACGGCTCGGTGACGGTCTGGCCGTTCTCAGTGGCTTGGGCAAAACGGTCGTCGCCGAATACTTTCGCGGTGGCGTTGTTGACGGGACCCCCATTCTCGACAGCGGCCTGGCTACGATTGCCCTTCACGTATGCGACGTCGTTGTCCCCCAGAGTATTGGCGCGACTCTTGTTCCCGATGATGGTCACGGTGTCGCTATTGCCGATGATGTTGCCGAAGTCGCCGTCTCCGGTGATCTCCATCTTGTTGCGATTACCGCCTTGATCGATGATGGCGTTGCTGTTGTTGCCTTTGACCGCTGCGTTGTTCTCGGTGCCCCCTGCGGTCAAACCGTTGCTGCCGGACCCGTCGACCCGGACGGTGTTGTTGGTACCGCCAGTAGCGAGTGCTTTACTACCGTTGCCGTCGACAACCGCCCTGTTGTCGGCGCCTGTTGCTTTGGCGGTCGCCTTGTCGCCGGTGGCGATGGCCACCGAACCGGCACCCGACGACGTCGCCGTGCGGTGCCCTTCTGAACCTCCTGCTTGCCGTTTTTGGATATCGCCACGTTGGCATTGTCGGCGGACGCTACGGCTGGTATCACCCCGACGCTCAAGGCAACAGCCAGCGCACTCATACGCCCGACATACCTGATGTGACCCATCGCTTTCTGTCCTTCCCTGTGAGGGGAGCAATATTGCGCGCTGTGAAATTGCTTGTTTGCTAAAGGATTACGGCTGGCGGGGCGACGGAGATCACCGCTAAAGAAGACGCCTTTTCGATCGTCACGTATACCTGACTGCCGTCGGCACTGACCGCGACAACGTTGTTCGACAGGCTCGACGTGTTCTGAAGGTTCACCGTCTGGATGATCGTTCCGGTCTTGGCGTCGATCACGAGTAGCTTGTTGGCGGCGCTGCCGTTGACGCCGCCGGTTCCCGTCGATGTAGCGACGTACAGGCGCGACCCGTCGGGGCTGGCCGCAATGCTGGTGACACCATTCACCTTGATTGCGGCACTGCGGATCACGCTATTGGTAGCCGTGTCGACGACCTCGATCCTGTTCAATCGCGTATCGCTGACAAAAACCCGCGACCCGTCAGGGCTGATCGCCAACGCGCCCAGGGTTCCGCCGATGTTGATAGGGCGACCGACCCCAGCACCGGTAGTGGGGTCGATTTGCCTCAACGCGCCACCTTCGGTGATGTAGCCGCGCGTCCCGTCCGAGTTGACGACGATGCTCCTCAGCCCTGACGCCGAGCGGATAGGGCCGCTGACCAGCGTGTTGGTGCTCGTATCGATCACATACGTATCGCTACCGAGCCGCGGCCCGCTGGTTCCTATGTCGAGCAGCCCGCCTGGCGTCAACGCCATGCCTTGCGGCGTCCCCGCGAGTTGGATGGTGGTGACGACCGTTGAGGTCGAGAGGTTGACCACCTTAATTGTGTTCTCACCCGACACCGTGACGTAGGCGAAGCCGTTGGCGACCACGACGTGGCTGGGTCGGCTGCCGGCGGGCAGATCGCCGACGCTGATGTCGGTGGGCGTCGGTTCTGCGATCGAGGGGTCGATCACCTCCAAGCCAGTCCCGTCGGTGACGTAAACCCTGCCGTCGGGACCGACTGTCACGCTGCTTGGGCTGCCATGCAGGGTGTACGACTTGACGGTGCTGCCCGCCGGTGGTGCCTCGACGGCGACCACCTGTCGGATGGTGTGTCCTGCGTCGTCGCTGATCGCGACGGTGAAGGTATCTTCTTTGTTCGCGAAGTCGGGATCGGTGCTCGTGTATGTGTAGGTGCCGTTCGGGTGGACCACTGCGGTGCCGTCGGTGGCCGGCTGGGTCACCACGTAGCTGAGCGGATCCCCGTCGGGATCGGTGGCGCCGAGGGTTCCTTGAACGGTAGTCGTTGTCCCGTCTACGGTTTCGCTTGTTTGCTGCGGCTGCGCCGTCGGTGGCTTGTTGAAGAAGGTGTCCGAGAATTCGCGGCGTATCCAACCCAGGACTGCCCACGCGATCGGCGACGGCGGCGGCGCCTTCGGTGCACCGCCTGCCCCGGGGAATAGTGCCAGCAGGTGGAATGCACGCGAAAATAGTTGCACTGTGCCGAGTTTGGGGCTAACCGCTACGACGTCTGCGGCTACCGTGGTCGGCGAGTAACCCTCCGCTGTGACGGGGCGTTTCGGCAACGCCACCGCACGAGCCGTCAGATCGGAATTGGACCGAGTGAGCATCGGCGTGCCACCACCGGTGGCGGTGTGCGCCGACTCGCGAACGGCCGAGTCTGTTCCGGAGACGGTGGTTCGGTGTCGCTGCGCGCCGATCACTGTGTCCGTGGGTCGGATGTTCGTGGGTCGTAACGGTCCGTCAGCCGACCCGCGCGCATTTCTCGACGGCTTACCGGGAGATCGCTTCGGCACACCAAGGCTGACCGGAGTTGTCGGAGTCGACGCGCCATCGGCCACTGTCACCTTCGCAGTGGGAGTGCCGTCGGTCGTTGAACGTTCTTGCGAACGACGCTCACCGTTGATCCGTGCGTCCGACGGGGCGGCGCGCCGCGAGTGAGGAGATCCGTCGGGGTGCGACGCTCCCGGGGACGGATTCGCGTCGTTGGGCTGCGCCTCGGCAATGGCTTGCCCGCCGGCAACCGCTGCGCCCAGACCGAGGATTACGGCGAGTCCGCCCACCCGTGCGATGTACGACGTCGCCCGGCGTGCGGTCGGCCGGGCACCGATCGGACTCGTCGGACGTCCGGCTCGGATCATGGCGACCCACCCTTCCTTCGCGTGCTGTGGCCGATCCGCTCGGCCGCTGACGAGGTAGCTGACAAAGTGGGTAGAAGATAGCTCAGGCACTGGTTGACGTGGGCGAAAATAGATAAAAGGGTATGTTTTCGGGGGCGGACCACTGTGAACGGCGGCGGTGTCCGTTCGAAGAGAGTCTGAGGTGGGAATTGCCCCGCGAGGCGTTGAACTCGACTTCGCCGTTTGCCATGCAGAAACGAGGCGCGCTCTCGTTCTTCCGTCGACGCCTGCGCCTGGGATACCGGTGACCAGGGTCTCGAGAGTGTGTTGACCGGGCACGAGACTCGGGGGCCTGATCACGGGCGCGCCCAGCTATCGGTGCGGTACGCCCTTCAGAGCGAATTCGGTGATCCTCCGTGGCGCCTCGACGAGCATGGCGGACACCGCCGCTCGCTTCGGAAGCCGCACGTGTCGTCTGCCCTTCTCCACCGCCCTGACGACCTCGGCGGCCACCTTCTCGCGGGGCACCACGGCGGAAATGTGCAAACGGTAGAACCGCTGGAACGCCCTGGCGGTCGGTTCGTAGTCATCGGCGCCTGCGAGCAGGTCGGTCGGTACCGGACCGAGCTCCACGAGCGTGGTGCCGATCGGCAAGCCTCGAAAATCCGCGCGCAGCCCCGCGGTGAGATGGGACAGGGCCGCCTTGGCCGCCGAGTAGGTCACCAGACCGGGATACACGCCGATGCCGGCAAGCGAGGAAACGTTGACGATGTGGCCGCCGCCGCGCCGGAGCATGAGCGGAATCGCCTGCCTGCATAACTCCGCCGGTGCGATGTAGTTGAGTTCCGTCGTCATACGGAGCGCATCTTCGGGTGCACCGGTGAAGCCGTGAGCGACTCCGCCGCCCGCGTTGTTCACCAACACGTCGATCGGCCCTGCCTCGGCTTCGACCCGATCGATCAAACCGGACACCTGTGCCGGGTCTGACAGATCTGCGGCATGCGCGGTGCCGCCGAATCGTTCGGCCACATCCTGCAACGCGTCCTTGCTGCGTGCCACGAGCGCCACGGCTGCACCCGCATCGGCGAACTTTTCTGCAAGCGCTTCTCCGATGCCGCGTGACGCCCCAGTGATCAGTACCCGCTTGCCATCGAGCTGCATCGTCGCAGCATAGGACGCATGGGAATTCGGCGTCCGAAATCGGGCGGGCACGGTCATTATTGACCAATGACATCAACCGGGGTGCAGTGTGTGCTTGCCGCGATCGCCGTCGTTGCGGTTGCCGGCTGCGGGTCGGGTGACGCTCCCGAAGCGAACACGTCGGGTCAGTCGACCGGCTCGAGCACCACACCCGCGCCGAGCCAGGCGTTCGGGCCGACCTACGCCGAGGGGGTCATCGAGAAGAAGGTCGGTGAGCCCGCAGGCCTGAATTGCCCCGACGACTCGAAGAAACCCT
Source organism: uncultured Actinomycetota bacterium (assembly GCA_963758825.1). GTDB lineage: Bacteria > Actinomycetota > Actinomycetes > Mycobacteriales > Mycobacteriaceae > Mycobacterium. The sequence goes on from CAVWWV010000008.1 coordinate 515,851, forward strand.
GCGACCTGAACTTCACTGTGACGGCGATCCAGCCCGGCGGCCCCTGCGATGCCGCCGAACGCCCCGGCCCGGATCAACAGTTCCTCCGGTTCGACATCGAGGCGTTCTCGAGCAACAAGACCTTCGAATTCCCCGACTCCGCAGACGCTTTGCTACTGCGGAACTGGACCGTCGACGGCGCGGACGGGACCCTGCACGACCTGGTCGCCGAGCCCGAATGCGGCGACGGCACAGCTCCGATCGGCGAACCCGTTGCCGCAGGCACGCGCGTGCACGCCAGGGTCGTCGTACGCGCCCCGAAACCCGCTAAGATGCTTCGGCTTTCGTGGCTCGAGCTGAAGTGGGAGTGGCCTGTCCCCGGCTCCGACTAAGGCGGCGGCGGTGCCGCCGGGAGCGGCGGACCAGGCGGGAGCGGCGGGCCGGGCGGCGGCGGTGCGGGCTCCGGCGGAGGTGGCGGGGGTGGCAGGAGAAACGGCGGCAGCCCGAAGGGGTTGAAGACGTCGGGGGGCGGCGGCAGCAGCGCGGCATCCGGAGGCGGTGGCGGCGGTGCTTGCGGCGCGCGCGGCGGGTAGTACACCGGCGCAGGAGCGACACCGTTGCTCGTATTGATCGTGATGAGGAAGCCGGGCACCGCCTTGTCCTTGGGCGAGGTGCCCACGATCGAGCCCTTCGACAGGTAGCTGTCGACCGGCGAAGGTTGGTCGGCGACCTGGAAACCGGCGTCCTGCAGGCGTTTACGCGCGGCGTCGAACTTCAGGCCGGTGATGCTCGGCAACGGAACGGTCGGCGCGCCATTGACGTAGCGCGGGTCGGTCGGGGGCATCGACACCGGGCCGAGGTCCTCGGCGATCGGCTTCATCGCGAGATACCAGGTGCGGGAGGGCTCATTACCGCCGTACAGATTTCCGCTCGAGCATCTGCGCAGTGGCCACGAGCACAGTTCCGACGGGGTAGGGGTGTCGTCGAAAATGTAGTTGGCAGCCGCGTACTGGTTGGTGAACCCGAGGAAGGCGGATGACCGGTGGGACTCCGTGGTTCCCGTCTTTCCCGACATCGGGAGATTCCAGCCGACCGAGCCTGCCGAACTGGCCGCCGTTCCGCTCGTGTGGTCCTTACCGAGCGCGTTGGCCAGCGTGTTGGCCAGGCCTTCGGGCACCACCTGTTCGCACTTCGCCTGTGGGACAGGCACTTCCCGGCCCGCTACGGTCGATGATCTTGTCGATCGGGTTCGGCGGACACCACATGCCGCCCGAGGCCAGTGTGGCCGCCACGTTCGACAGTTCGAGTGCGTTGAGCTCGAGCGGGCCGAGCGTGAACGAGCCGAGATTCTGCTGTTTGACGTAGTCGGCGAGGCTGCCCAGGTTGTCGGGGTCGTAGTCCCTCGCGCTTCCCGGTTCGGCGTAGGACCGCAATCCCAGCCGCACCGCCATATCCACGGCCCGCGGAACACCGACCTGCTGAATCAGCTTCGCGAACGCGGTGTTCGGCGACTGCGCGAGCGCATCGGTGACGCTCATCTGGCCGCGGCCGCCGCCGCCGGCGTTCTTGACGCACCACGTGCGCGGCGGACATCCGGGGGTGTTGCTGTCACCGAGCCCGGCCCCCTGAAACGTCGCGGGGACGTCGAGTTGGGCGTTGATGCCCATCCCCGCGTCGAGCGCCGCCGCCGTGGTGAAAATCTTGAAAACAGATCCGGCGCCGTCGCCGACCGGCGTGAACGGCTGCGGCTGGACCGTCTGCCTTGCGCCGAGATCGAGCCCGTAGGTGCGGTTGTCGCCCATCGCAAGGATGCGGTGGGTGTCCCTGCCCGGTTTGATAACGCTCATGACGCTCGCGATGCCGTCGAGGGTGGGGCTGGCGACCTTGTCGATGGCCTGCTTGACGGAGTCCTGCACCTTCGGATCCAGCGTGGTGCGAATCAGGTATCCGTTGCGCGCCAGGTCGTCTTTGTCGATGCCGGCACGAGCGAGATAGGACAGCGCGTAGTCGCAGAAGAACGCGCGGTCGCCGGCCCCGATGCAGCCCTGAGGCAGTTGGTTGGGCTTGGGCAGAATGCCAAGTGGCTTCGCTTTGGCGGCGCGGATCTCGTCGGCCTTGTCCGGGACGTTGTCGATCAGGGTGTCGAGAACGAGATTCCGTCGCGCCAGGGCACCCTCGGGATTGGTGTAGGGGTTCAGCGTGCTCGTCGACTGCACCATCCCCGCCAGCAGTGCGGACTGCTGCCAGTTCAGGTCCGCCGCGTTGACGCCGAAGTAGGTCTTCGCGGCATCCTGGACGCCGAAGCTGCCGTTTCCGAACGACACCAGGTTCAGATACCGGGTCAGGATCTCCGCCTTCGGAAGGGCCTTGTCGAGTTCGAGCGCCATCCGCATCTCGCGCAGCTTGCGCACCGGCGTGGTTTCGATCGCCGCGCGGCGCTCGGCTTCGTTGCTGGCGTTCACCAGAAAGTTGTAGTTCTTGACGTACTGCTGTTCGATCGTCGAGCCACCGCGGGTGTCGACGGCACCCCGCAGATACCCCGCCAGACCCGTGAGCGACCCCTGCAGGTCCACGCCGTTGTGCACGCCGAAACGGCGATCCTCGATCGAGACGATTGCCAGCTTCATGGTGTCGGCGATGCGATTGCCGGGAACGACCCACCGGCGCTGGGTGTAGATCCACGCGATCGGGTTGCCTGCGGTGTCGACCATCGTGGAGATGATCGGCACCTCGCCCTCCAGGAGCTGAGCCGAGTCCTGCGCCACCACGTCGGAGAGACGGTTGGCCACGGCGCCCGCGCCACCGACAATCGGGAACACCAACCCCGCGACGATCAGACCTGCGGTCAAGATGTACAGAATCAGCTTGGCGGGCACTGCAATTGCCCTGCGCTGTTCCGACATGCCTACAGCGTATTCAGCAGGGCGAGCGCCGAGGCCGGCTAGGGGTCACGGGTATGGGGTCCGCCGCCGTAAGCCTGGGCGTGACGACGCATGAAAAGGCCGATTTGGTGGAAACCCGATGCAACATGCGCGTCAAGGTCGAAAGTTTGCTAGCAAGCCGCTACCGGCGCACGCCGTCCAGCAGCGAGAGCAGAACCGGAATCCGCCGCTCCTCGATTTCGGGATGTGAGAGCACATGGCTGAACATGGCGGCGCCATCGAATGTGTTGATCAGGACCGCGACCAGGGCTGTGAAGTTCTCCTCGCCGAAGGCCTCGATCTCCTCGGCCGAGGGCACCGCGCGGGCGGCCTCGTAAATCTTGGCGACGTATGTCGTCATCACCTCTCGCAGAGTGTCCCGCAGCTTCTCATCGGTGCGCGCTGCGACCATCAACTCGTAGATCACGGTGTTGGTGGAGTTGCCCGTCAGGTCGCGGATGATGGCAAGGATTTCCTCGATGGCCGGCTTGTCGGACGGAATGTCGACGACGCGCTTGGCGGCTACTTCTAGCTGCCGCCGACCGGCCTCATGGGCCGTCGCCGCCATGAGGTCGCCCATGGTCGGGAAGTGCCGGAACAGAGCACCGTCGGACACCTGCGCTCGCTGGGCGACGACCTTCGCCGAGGTGCGGGCATAGCCGACTTCCACGATCGTGGCGATGCTGGCGTCGAGGAGGCGGGCGATCGTTTCCTCCCGGCGCTCCTGCTGGGTTCTGGCCATCTCAGGCCGAGACGGATGCCCGCGCGGGCTGGCCGGCCTTCAGGAACCGTCCGGACTTGACCGTCTCCCCGTAGCCGTCGCGGAACTCGCCCTCGCGGAACACGACCACGCCGTTGACGCCCGTGGCGACGATGGCCTCGTCGTTGCGGTTCACCATGCGTGACAGGTCGCCGTAGAACGGCACCTTCTCCTCGTGGTAGCTGTCCACCGAGTCGTCGAGGCCGGCCGGGTCGATGACGACGAAGTCGGCGCGGTCGCCTTCTCGCAGCGTGCCCGCGGGCAGGCCGAACCATTCCGCGACCTCGGCGGTGAGCCGGTACACCGCGTGCTCGACCGTCATGAACGGTTTTCCGGCCAGCTCCGCGTCGCGGACCCGCCGAAGCAGCTTCACGGCGAAGTTGTAGAACGCCATGTTGCGCAGGTGTGCGCCGGCGTCGGAGAAGCCCATGTGGACCGACGGGTCGATGGCGAGCGCGTTCAGATGCTTGGGCCGGTGGTTGGCGACGATCGTCGTCCAGCGCACGTTGCGCTCACCGTTCTCGACGAGCACGTCGAGGAAGGCGTCCAGCGGATGCAGACCGCGTTCGTCGGCGATCTGGCCGAAGCTCTTGCCGATCAGAGTGGCATCGGGGCACTCGACGATGGTGGCGTCGTGGAAGTCGCGGTGCCACAGCGTGGGGCCGAGCTTCTTGCGGTCGAACGACGCGCGGAACCGGCGGCGGTACTCGGGGTCGGCAAGCAACTCGTTGCGTTCGAGTTGATCGCGCAGATGCAGGGCCGCGGTGCCCGCGCCGAACTCCTCGAACACGGGCAGGTCGATTCCGTCGGAGTACAGCTCGAACGGGACGGGCAGGTGCTGGAACCTCACGAACGAGTTGAAAAGCCTGTTGAGAATCCTTGTGCCGGGGCCGAATACATGCACAGCGCCGGTGTTGGACTTGGCGTCCGCAGACACCAGCAGGCTCATCCGGACACCCCGCCTGCGGCCGAACATCCGGCTGCTGGTGAGGAAGAAGTTCAACGCCTCCAGCGGGTTCTTCGTGTTGGGCGCGCTCTGCAGGATGCGGCCGCGTTTACGCAGCACCGTGATCAGTTTGCGGCGTTCGCGCCAGGTTGCGAACGTCGATGGAAGGGCGCGGGACCGGAACCGGTCACCGTCGAGCTTGTCGATCGCCGCATCCATGCCCGACATGCCGAGCAGACCCGCCTCCAGCGCCTTGTCGAGCAACTCCGCCATCTGATCGAGTTCGGCATCGGTGGGCTCGACGCCTTCGGTGGTCGCGCGTTCGAGTCCGAGGACCGACGTGCGAAGGTCCGAGTGCCCCAACATGGAACTGACGTTCGGCCCGAGCGGCAGGTCGTCGAGCGTCTGGACGTATTCGGCAGGGGTGGTCCACGTCTTGTGTTCTTCCAAGGCGCCGAGCACGAACTTGCGCGGCACCGCCTCCACGCGGCTGAACAGGTCGGCGGCGTCCTCGGAGTCGGCGTACACGGTGGACAGCGAGCAGTTGCCCAGCAGCAGTGTGGTGACGCCGTGCCGGACCGACTCGCGCAGGCCCGGATCGAGCAGCACCTCGGCGTCGTAGTGGGTGTGCACGTCGATGAAGCCGGGGAGAACCCACTTTCCGTCGGCGTCGATGACGTCGGGGCAGCCTGTCTCGTCGAGCGGTTCGGCGGACACCGCGACGACAATGCCGTCGCGAACACCCAGCGTGCGGCGTTGTGGGCGGGCGCCGGTGCCGTCGAACCACAGGCCGTTGCGAACGATCACGTCGTAGGTCATGCGGATGACCGTACCAAAGATAGTGAGTGCTTACAATCTTTTCTTGGCGATAGGGTTGACGCCATGACTCCACCGGTGATCGCACGCTGGATCGACATCATCGAAAACGGCCGCACCTCCGAACTGGAGAGCCTGCTCGCCGAGGACGCCGTGTTCTACTCTCCGGCCGTGTTCACGCCGGGGGAGGGCCGCGACGCCACCCTGGCCTACCTGTCCGCGGCGGCGAAGGTGTTCGACGGCACCGACTTTCACTACGTGGAGAAGTGGTACGGCGAGCGGTCGGCGATTCTGGAGTTCGCCGCGACCCTGGACGGGAAGTACGTCAACGGCATCGACATGATCGGATGGAACGACGCCGAGAAGATCGTCTCGTTCAAGGTGATGGTGCGACCGCTCAAGGGCCTGCAGGCGCTGATGCCGAGAATGGCCGAGCTTCTCGCGCCCAGCTGACCATGCGATTGCTGCTCATCGCCGACACCCACGTGCCCAAGCGGGCGCGCGATCTGCCGCAACGGGTGTGGGACGAGGTGGCCCGCGCCGACGTCGTCGTGCACGCGGGCGACTGGGTGGAGCCGGCCTTGCTCGATTCACTCGAGGCCAACGCGGATCGCCTCGTCGCCTGCTGGGGCAACAACGACGGCGACGAACTGCGGGCGCGGCTGCCCGAACGTGCCGACGTCACTCTCGGCGGGGTGCGATTCACGGTCGTCCACGAAACCGGCGGGTCTGCGGGCAGGGATGCCCGGATGGCCAGGCTGTACCCCGACACCGACGTGCTGGTGTTCGGGCACAGCCACATTCCGTGGGACACCACGGCGACGACGGGTCTGCGGCTGCTCAATCCCGGATCGCCGACCGATCGGCGGCGCCAACCGTTCTGCACGTACATGACCGCACGCGTCGACGACGGTGTGCTGGCCGACGTCACCCTGCACCGCCTGGAGCGCCCCGGTGCGTGACCGGCCGGCCAAGGTCGCCGACGTGCATCGAGATCGCCGCGGGCATGCCGCACGTCAAGCGAATCGAGGGACCGAAGGGCAACACCATCTATCAGGTGGGCGGGAAGTCGTTCGTGTTCTTCCGCACGCCGCAACCCGACGCCGAGGATCCCGAGACGGGTGAGCGCTGGACCGACGTGATCATGATCTGGGTGGAATCCGAGAGCGACAAGCTCGCGCTCCTGCAGGACCCGAAGCTCGCCGTTCTTCACCACCGACCGCTTCGACGGACACCCGTCGGTGTTGGTGCGGGCCAGCGCACTGTCCGAGATCGGCACCGCAGGAACTGACCGAGCTCATCGCCGACGCGTGGCTGTCCCGGGCGTCGGAGCGTCGGGCTCGGGCCTGGCTTGCCGAACACGGCGGCTAGGCCGGCGGAGGCACCGTCGGCATGGTCTGCGCCGCAGATGAACAGCGCCATTCGAGCCGGCTTGTCGCCAGGGTTCTTCCACCGGTGCCTCGTGCCGTTCTGCACGACGGTGTCGCCGACGTTGAGGGTCACCTCGGCGCCGTCGTCGAGTTCGAGCACGACGGTGCCCTCGAGCACCACCTCGAAGTCGATGGTGTCGGTGGCGTGCATGCCGGGGTCCGACGGGTCCATGTACCTCAGCAAGCCGGGAAGCTTCCCCTCGATGTCGGCGACCGCCTCCTCGACGTTGCCAAGATCCTGTTCGGCTGCGCCCGTCTGCGGCGGAATGGTCAACATGCCGAAGCGGAAGCCGCCGACGGGCGGGAAGTAGGCGCGCCAGTCGGGCATCGACCCGTCGTCGGGGAACTGCGGCGTCGTGTCGCCGCCCCAGAGTTGGTAGAACTCGGACGACGGGAGCAACGCGGGCCGGTCCGGCTCGACGGTCTGATCGCTCGCGAACACGGACTTTCCGGACTCATCGTGGCCGGTCACCACTCGACGAACACCCATGCGGTCAGTCAATCACCGCGATGTGTAACCCCGCTGCCTATCTCTGTAGGACAACCACACAGAAAGGCACTTGCCCCATGTCACAGCGCCAAATCTCAATCGCTTCGCTGACCGCCACCCGAGCGTCGGGTGCGGTGGTCTGGATCAGGCTCTATGTGGGGCTGATCTTCGTCGGTGAAGGATTCCTGAAGTTTCTCCGTCCCGAGATGCTCGGGCCCGGCCGATTCGCCAAGGTCGACATTCCCTTCTCGACCTTCACCGCCTACCTGGACGGGGTGTTCGAAATCGGCTGCGGCGCAGCGATCCTCGTCGGCCTGCTGGTTCGGTTGGCCGCCCTGCCGATGATCGTCGACATGATCGGCGCCCTCGCCTTCACCAAGGTCCCTCTGCTGTTCGGCAGCGCGGCCCTGTACCCGAAGGAACACGGCTTCTTGGACTTCTTCCACGAAGGCCGACTCGAGATCGCGATGTTGTGCGGCAGCATCTTCCTTCTCATCGTCGGCGCAGGTGGTCACTCGTTCGACGGTCGGGTGAACCGCGTCGGCTCATCGACACGTGTCACCGGTGCCGCGGTCTAGTCGGGCACACAGCAACCTCCCAGGTCGATTCGAGGACGGTGAGCATTGATCGCGAGCCAGAATGAGTCGCGTCGTCCTCGACTCGGCCCGGCGCGTAGGTCCCGCCCCGAGGGAGGGCTGCGAGCGGTGACGGATGCGAGTTATCCGGACTGGGATGCGGTCTACCGCGACAACGTCAGCTGGGTGTACCGGCTGATGTACTCGAAGGTTGGTAACCAGCCCGACGCCGAAGACCTCACCGCCGAGGTGTTCATGACGGCGCTGAAGCCGCTGCGGGTGTCGGCGACGGTGCCGGAGGTGCGCAAGTACCTGAAGATGACGGCACGCACTGTGCTCGCGTCCTTCTGGCGAGACCGGATGGGCAGGCAGATAACCACCATCGATGACGACTTACCCGACGAAAGCGAACGAGAAGTCCTCGAATCAGATGCACCCGACCGCGTGCGGCAGGTGTTGACGACGTTGCCGGAGCGGTATCGTCGCATCCTGGAACTCCGCTTCCTGCAGGCCTTCTCGGTTCGCGAGGCCGCGGGGCAGATGGGTGTTAGCGTCGCGAACGCCAAGGTCTTGCAGCATCGGGCAATTCAGATGGCTGCGCAGATGAACCAGGAGGCGCTGTGAGCGGACGACCAGTGCGCCGCTTCGTGGACGGCTTGCTGCAGGGCCGGCGCATCGAGCGGGCACGCCCCGACGATGTCGAGGCCCAGGAGATGAAGACGGCCATCGAACTGCGTGCCGCCCGTACGGGCAGCGACTCGCCGCGCGAGGATTTCGTCACCGACCTGCACCGCCGGCTGGCCGAGCAGATGGGCGACGCACCGCAGGCCGAAAGCCGGTCGTCGTGGGGGCCGTCGGGCACCCGCCGGCAGGTCGTCATCGGCACCGGCCTCGCGGCTGCTTCAGCGGCCACCGGCATCGTCGTCGGCCGCAACTTGTTGGCACCCCCGCGTGCCCCTACCGAGGCGTCGCCACCCACACAGGGCGTACTCGACCCGAACTCCGGTGCCTGGCATGCCGTCGGTGCCAGTGCCGACCTGCCCAAGGGCGGCGCGATGGCATTCGATCTCGGCTCGGTGAACGGGTTCGTGCACCGCGCCGACGCGAAGGTGGAGGCGGTCTCGGGCGTCTGCACCCATCAGGGCTGCAAGCTCTGGTTGGACGCTCCGGACAGTCGGCTGCGTTGCCCATGCCATTCGACGTCGTTCTCACTGGAGGGTGAGACGGTCACCCATCAGCTGCCGACGGCACCGCCACCGTTGCCGAAGTTCGAGGTGCGCGAAAACAACGGCGTGATCGAAGTTCTGGCGCCAACCGAACCCGCATGACCACGATCGGTGGCAGGGTCGGGGAATGGACCAGAAGCCGCCATCCTCCGTCATCGAGTCGGCGAACCGCGCTCAGCACGACCATCTTCCGTTCGACGACACGCGTCGATTTCACCGATGCGGACAGGGGATTCATCGGCGCGATGGAGCCCTGCGTCGTCACGGCGGCCGACGGACGGGTGGTGTGGGACAACGACGTCTACTCGTTTCTTTCAGGCGATGCGCCGACGTCGGTGCATCCCAGCCTGTGGCGGCAAAGCCAACTAGCCGCGAAGCAGGGGCTCTACGAAGTCGTCGACGGCGTGTACCAGGTGCGTGGCCTCGACCTGTCCAACATCAGCTTCATCGAGGGCGACACCGGCGTCATCGTCATCGATCCGCTCATCTCCACCGAGACGGCCGCGGCCGCGCTTGCGCTGTACCGCGAGCATCGCGGCGATCGGCCCGTAGTCGCCGTCATCTACACGCACAGCCACGTCGACCACTTCGGGGGCGTGCTCGGCGTCACCACTCAGGCGGATGTCGACGCGGGCAAGGTCGCCGATCATCGCGCCCGAACACTTCGTCGATCACGCCGTGCAGGAGAACGTCTATGCGGGCACCGCGATGGCGCGGCGGGCGGCCTACATGTACGGCGCCGTGCTGGCGCGTGGACCGCAGGGGCAGGTGGGTTGCGGGCTGGGTCAGGTCGGGTCGACGGGTGAGGTGGCGCTCATCGTGCCGACGCTCGACATCCGCGAAACCGGTGAGAAGCACACGTTCGACGGCGTCGAGATCGAGTTCCAGATGGCGCCGGGAACCGAGGCGCCCGCCGAAATGCACTTCTACTTCCCGAAGTTCCGAGCGCTGTGCATGGCCGAGAACGCCACCCACAACCTGCACAACCTGCTGACGCTGCGCGGAGCACTGGTGCGTGACCCGCACGGCTGGGCGGGCTACCTCACCGAGGCCATCGACACGTTCTCCGACCGTGCCGACGTGGTGTTCGCCTCTCACCACTGGCCGACCTGGGGCAGGGACCGGATCGTCGAATTCCTCTCGCTGCAAAGGGATCTGTACTCCTATCTGCACGACCAGACGCTGCGTCAGCTGAACCAGGGCTACACCGGGATCGAGATCGCCGAGACATTCCAGATGCCACCCGCGCTGGAGAAGGCGTGGCACGCGCACGGGTACTACGGTTCCGTCAGCCACAACGTGAAGGCGGTCTATCAGCGCTACATGGGGTGGTTCGACGGCAACCCCGGCCGGCTGTGGGCACACCCGCCGGAAGCCATCGGGCCGCGATACGTCGAAGCGATGGGTGGCATCGACGACGTCGTCGAGATTGCCCGAACCGCCTTCGGCGAAGGTGATTTCCGTTGGGCGGCAACGCTGCTCGACCATGCCATCTTCACCGACAAGGACCATGTCGCGGCGCGGGAGTTGTACGCCGACACCCTCGAACAGCTCGCATACGGCGCCGAAAACGCGCGTCTGGCGCAACTTCTTCCTGTCCGGGGCGACGGAGTTGCGGGAAGGAAACTTCGGCACGCCGACCCAGACGGCGTCGCCGTCGATCATGGGACAGCTGACACCCGAGCAGATGTTCGACACGTTCGCGATCAACATCAACGGCCCTCGCGCGTGGGATCTCGACGTCGCCGTCGACATGACATTCCTCGACACCGCGACGAACTACCGGCTGACACTGCGCAATGGCGTGCTGGTCCACCGCAAGGTGACAGCCGACGAGTCAACCGCGCAATCGACCATCAAGCTCGCGAACAAGATGCGGCTGCTGGCGTTCGCGGCGGCGACGCCGACTCGCCCGGGCTGGAGATCACCGGGGATGCCAACGCGATGCCGTCGATCATCGCGGTGGTGGATCGGCCGGACCCGGGCTTCAACATCGTCGAGCCGTAGCGTCAGGGCATCCCGCCGTCCACCCGGATGATCGATCCGCTGGTGTAGCTGGACGCATCCGACGCCAGATACAAAGCGGCGCCGATGATCTCGGCCGGGTTGCCCAGCCGCTTGAGCGCGAAGCTCTGCGCGCCCTTCGTCGTCGCCGGGATGTCCCACGCCTTGCTGACGTCGGTCAGGAACGGACCGGGCATCAACGTGTTCACCCGCACGGTAGGGCCGAGCGCAAGGGCGAGCCCCTCGGTCAACGCGTTGAGCCCCGCCTTGGCCGCCGAATAGGGCAGCTGTTCGGGCCGGGGCCGCCGCGAGCCGCTCGAGCTGACGTTGATGATCGATCCGCCGCCGTCGGCCACCATGCGCTGGCCCACCAGCGTCGACAACCGGAACGGTCCCTTGAGATTCAGGTTGATGACGGCGTCAAAGAGCTTCTCCGACACCGAGTCCAGGGATTCGTACAGGGGTGACATCCCGGCGTTGTTGATCAGCACGTCGACCTTGCCGAACCGTTGGTATACCGCATCCACCAGGCCGTCGAGCTCATCCCACCGGCCGACGTGCACCTGATAGGGCATGGCGGCGCGGCCGGTGGCCGAGGTGATCTCGTCGGCGGTGGCCTGACACGATTCCATCTTGCGGCTGGCGATCACGACGTCGGCGCCGCACTGCGCCGCGGCGAACGCCATCTCTCTGCCGAGACCGCGGCTGCCGCCGGTGACCAGCACCACCCGGTCGGTGAGGTCGAACAGTTCGTCGGCGTAGCCCATATCAGCTCTCCTCGCTTCGGTGGCACCCGACCTTCTTAAAGTGGTCAGAAGTTCCACTACGGAGGTCATTATGTCGATCCTGTCGCTGCCCGTGGTCGCCGACAGCCTTGCCCGGGTGTTCGCCGCGACGGTCAACCCGTCGCCGAAGGAGCAGGTGTGCTTTGCAGAAATCCCGGGCCGTGTCTCGCAGACCACCATCCCGACTCGGTTCGGCACCGTCTCGGCAACGCTCTACCACCCACCGACCGAGGTGTCCTCTCCCGCGGTATACGTCAACGTCCACGGTGGTGGGTTCGTCGTCGGTCACCCCGAGCAAGACGACCCATGGTGCCGGTTCCTGGCAGCCAACGCCGGAGTCGTTGTGGTCAACCCCGACTACGTACTGGCACCGCGCCATCGCTTTCCCGATGCGCCCCAACAGATCTACGACATCATCTGCTGGGCCGCCGGCGCGAACAGAGACTGGGACGGCACACGACTATGCGTGGGCGGCCAGAGCGCGGGCGGCAACCTGAGCGCCGCGGCAGCACGCCTGGCTCTTGAGCACCGCGCACCGGCCATCTCTTTGCAGGTGCTGCACTACGCGCCACTGGATTTGGTCACTCCCACGCGGGACAAGCCGTCGAGCGTCGGTGCGCGCGCGGTGATGAGACCGTGGATGGGTGAAGTGTTCGACACCGCATACATTCCCCGCCCGGCACAACGTCGCGACCGGCTCGCTTCGCCGGCATGGGCCGCCAATGGTGACGGCATCGGTGGTATCGCGCCTGCCCTGGTGGTGACCGCCGAATATGACCGGTTGCGCGGCGAAGCCCAGCGGTACGCCGAAAAGCTCGACATAGCAGGATCATTGGCCGAATATCACGAGGTGGCCGGGGTTGACCATGGCTACAACATCATGAGCAGTGCCGTCGACATCACCGAACAGGTGTATTTGCGGATCGTCGGTCACGTCGTGCGCGCCACGGGGGCATGACGGACTCGGCGGTGCCGTCAATTGAGCGGGGTGTTGATGATGACGTCGAACACCGCCTCCAACAGCGCGGCGAGCTCGTCGGTATTGCGTCCGTTGAGTGCGCGGGTGCCCACCACCCGTCGCATCAGCAGTACCCCGCTGATCACCGACAGTGCGACGTCGCTGCGGAGCTGTCGGCCGGGCTCGGGCAGCTGTCGGGCCAGTCGCTTCCCGACGTGCCGTTCGATCGCTGCGCGGACGATCTCGGCGGAGCGTGGGTTCGACGCTGACCGCAACATGATCAGAAACGGTGCAAGGTCGTCGGCATCCGGGGCGGAGCGTGCAACCAGCGCCGTGGCGGCGTCCCGGGCGATGGCCTGTGGATTTTCGGCGATGAACACCGGCTGCCTGAACGATGCCTCCACCGCCTCGGCGAACAACAGCTCCTTGGAGCCGAAGTACCTGTTCACCAGCATGGCGGTGACGCCGGCATCGCGGGCGATCTCGCGCACGCCGACCCCGTCGTAGCCCGCTCGCGCGAAACTCCGGATGGCCGAGTCCAGGATCGCTTCACGGGTGGCGGCGGCATTGCGCGGGCGGGGCGGGCCGGAGGGCATGCCTCACCCTAGGGAATAGGGCGGGGCATGTCTACGTCTGTATACTTATCAAAAGTCTACGGGTGTAGATACGGAGCTGATCATGGACATGGGATTGACTGGCAAGCGGGCGCTGATCACCGGCTCGAGCGCGGGCCTTGGACAGGCAATCGCCGAAATGCTTGCCGCAGAGGGTGCTTCGGTGGCAGTGCATGGGCGCGACCGAGCACGGACCTCCGCCGTCGCCGACGGTATCCGCGCCGGCGGCGGCGATGCCACTGCGATCTTCGGTGACCTGGCCACGACTGCCGGAGCCGCCGGAGTCGCCGAAGCTGCCGGTCACGTCGACATCCTTGTCAACAACGCCGGTTACTACGACGGACTCGGTTGGTCGGAGCTCACCGACGACCATTGGGCACAGATCTACCAGGTCAACGTGATTTCCGGGGTTCGCATGATCGAGCATCTGGTTCCGGGCATGCGCAGCCGAGGGTGGGGCCGGGTCATCACAATCGGGGGTGGATTGGCCGTACAACCCGCGGCCCAGCAGCCGCACTACAACGCCACGCTGGCCGCCCGGCACAACCTCACCGTGTCGCTGGCCCGAGAACTCGCAGGCACCGGAGTCACCGCCAACATCGTCGCGCCGGGTGCAATCCTCACCGAACCCGTGCGCGAGATGGCGATGCAGGTCGCCGCCGAGCGGGGCTGGGGCCCGGTCTGGGAGGACATCGAGACGGCAGCGTCAACAGCGTGGTTCCCCAACGACATCGGTCGACTCGGCCGACCCGAGGAGATCGCGGCTGCCGTCACGTTCCTCGCCAGCACGCATGCCGACTACATCAGCGGCGCCGATATCCGCGTCGACGGCGGGATAGTCCGCGCCGTCTCCTGAAAAGTCCGAATTCACGCATAGTTAGGAACCGCCATGACCGATCGGGCACACGTATTTCTCGTTTCCGGAGCCTCGCGCGGACTGGGGCGTGCCATTACCGAGGCCGCGCTGAACGCCGGGCACCGCGTGGTGGCCGGCGTCCGTTCCGCATCGGCGCTGGACGACCTTGCGGCTGGGCACCCCGACCACCTCGCCGTCGTCGCGCTCGACGTCACCAACGACGACCACGTGCGCGCTGCGGTCGCCACCGCCATCGACAGATTCGGCCGACTCGACGTGCTGGTCAACAACGCCGGCTACGCCAACATGGCGGCGATCGAGGACGTCGACTTCGACGACTTCCGCGCCCAGGTCGAAACCAACTTCTTCGGCGTGGTGCGTCTGACGCAGGCGACGCTTCCCGTCATGCGCGCCCAGCGCAGTGGCCACATCATCCAGGTGTCCTCGGTGGGCGGCCGACTGGTGCGGCCCGGACTGGCCGCATATCAGTCGGCAAAATGGGCGGTCACCGGATTCTCCGGCGTTCTTTCCCGGGAGGTCGCACCGCTCGGCATCAAGGTCACCGTGTTGGAACCCGGTGGCATGCGTACCGATTGGGCGGGATCCTCAATGCGCATCGACCCGGTGCGCAACGAGTACGTCGCCACCGTGGGAGCCGCCGCCGCGATGAGCAATTCGGGCAATCTCGGCGCCAGCGACCCCGCCAAGGTAGCCGCGCTGCTGCTCGAGATCGTCGACATGGCCGAGCCGCCCGCCCGACTCCTGGTCGGGCCCGACGCGTACCGCTACGCCACCGCTGCTGGACGGGATCTGCTGGAATCCGACCAGAAGTGGGAGGCGCTGAGCCTGTCCACCGCCGCCGGTGACGCGACGAACGATCAACTGGATCCGCTCGGAACCGGCAACGGTTAGGACGGAGTAGCCGACACGAGAGCCATATGGTGTCACGGTGCAGTTGCTTCTCATCCGGCATGCGTTGCCGCACCGCAGTGAGCCTGGCGAGGGTTCCGATCCCGACTTGTCGGAGGTGGGTATCGAGCAGGCCAAGCGGCTGCCTGATGCGTTGGCGCGCTTCCCGATCACCCGCCTGGTCAGCAGCCCGCAGCGGCGCGCGGTGCAGACCGCAGAACCGGTGGCTGCGGCGCGAGGACTGACGATCGACATCGATGAGCGGCTCGCCGAGTACGACCGCGATCTGGCGCACTACATCCCGATCGAGCAGATCGCCGCCGAGTATCCCGAGGAGCTGGCCCGGTTGGCAGGCGGTCACCTGCCGAGCACCGTCGACGAAGAGGCCTTCCTGGCCCGCGATCAACGAAGGAATCCGGGACATCGCCGACGCAGGCGACCACGAGGACACCGTCGCGGTTTTCAGCCACGGCGGGGTGATCAATGGACTGCTGCACGGCATCCTGCGCACGGAGAAGGTCCTCTGCGTGAACGTCGACTACGCCGGGATCACGCGGCTGCTGTCCTCGCGCAACGGCGACCTCTATGTCGCCGCGGTGAACGGCACCGAACACGTATGGGACCTGCTGCCGCGAAATCAGCGGTGGTAGACAAGTCCGGTGACGACTTCGCTGGAAGGGCTCGACCTCGCCGCCCTCGATCGCCATCTCAGGGAGGCGGGCATTCCGCGCAGCGGCGAGTTGCGGGCTGAGCTGATCTCCGGCGGCCGGTCCAACCTGACGTTCCTCGTCGGCGACGACGAGTCGAAATGGGTGCTGCGCAGGCCGCCTCTGCACGGCCTGACGCCGTCGGCGCACGATATGGCCCGCGAGTACCGGGTCGTCGCCGCCCTTGCCGACACCCCGGTTCCGGTCGCTCGTGCGGTCACCATGCGCAACGACGATTCCGTCGGCGGCGCACCGTTCCAGATGGTCGAGTACGTGCCCGGCCTGGTCGTCCGGCACACCGACGAACTCGAGGCGCTGGGTGACAAGGCGGCGATCAGTAGCTGTGTCGACGCATTGATCAAGGTGCTCGCCGACCTGCATGCGGTCGATCCGGCGGCCGTCGGACTCGGCGACTTCGGCAAGCCGGCCGGCTATCTGGAGCGCCAGGTGCGGCGGTGGGGCTCGCAGTGGGATCTGGTCAAGCGCGAGAACGATCCCTTCGACGCCGACGTCAGGCGACTGCATTCCGCGCTCGCAGAAGCGATTCCGGCACAGAGCCGCGCCTCGATCGTGCACGGCGACTACCGCATCGACAACACGATGCTCGACGTCGACGACGCCACCAAGGTGCTTGCGGTGCTGGACTGGGAGATGTCCACTCTGGGCGACCCGATCAGCGACGCCGCGCTGATGTGCGTGTACCGCCATCCATTGTTCAACGTGATCCACGCGAGTTCGGCATGGGCGTCGCCGCTCATGCCGGAGGCGCACGATCTTGCGCATCGCTATTCGCTTGCGGCCGAACAGTCTTTGGACAACTGGGACTTCTATATGGCCCTCGGATACTTCAAGGTGGCGATCATCGCCGCGGGTATCGCGTTCCGGGCGAGGATGGGCGGCGGAGTCGCGGCCGACACCGATCAAGTCGACCAGGCGGTCGGCCCGCTGATGGCCGAGGGGCTGGAAGCGCTGGGGCGTTAAGCGCCGGTGGTCAGCACGGTGTACAGCTCGGCGATGACGTCATCGCGGATGATCGCCACGTCGAAACCCGACACTTGCGGCGTTGGGTCGTTCTCCGCGACCAGATGCCAGGCCAGGTAGCCGAAGCCGACTGTTTGATGCACCGGGCCTGCGGTGACGAACTGGAGCGGCCCGATCTTGCCCTGCAGGTCGGCCGCCTTCGCGTCGAGAGCGGCGTGCCCCACGGTGACACCCTCGTCGTCCGTCCAGTGCACATCGGCGGCGTAGATCCGTGAGATCGCCGTTCGGCGCCGCTCGGGGTCGTGCTCGTTGAAGACCTCGAGCAGATTGCCCTGCATGAGTTGTTGAACGGTCTGGGTCATCGTGTCCTTCTCATTGCGTGATGTATCAACCAACGGTGATGATGGGAGCCATGGCCCAGCGCCGATGGCTCACCGCCACGCAGCAGCGGACGTGGCTCAACTACATACAGGTCTATCTGCGGCTCGAGTACGAGATGAACCGGCAGCTGCAGGCCGACTCCGGAATTTCGCTCGCCGAGTACACCGTGATGACGGCGCTGTCGAACGAGCCGGGGCGCCGGTTGCAGTCCAGCACATTGGCCACCCGAATCGGCTGGGAACGCAGCAGGCTGTCGCATCAGCTCCGTCGCATGGAGGGCAGGCGGCTCGTCGAGCGGATCGGCTCCAAGTCCGACGGCCGCGTCACCGACGCCAAGCTCACCGCGCAGGGCTGGCGGCTGCTGCAGTCCGCCGCCCCCAAGCATGTCGACCTGGTTCGCACCCTGTTCTTCTCCGACCTCGACGACGCGTCCGCCGACCGACTGGCCGACCTGCTCGGCAGCGTCTACGAGACGATCCTGCGGAACGGGACGTTGCCACGCCCCGATTGACCGGCCGCCACCGGAATCAGACTTGCGCTTCGCCGCCGTCGACGAACAGTTCACTGCCCGTCATGAAGCTGCTGGCGTCGGAGGCCAGGAAGGCGACGGTCGCGGCAATCTCGCTCGGATCGGCCACCCTCTTCATGACCACAC
Organism: uncultured Actinomycetota bacterium; assembly: GCA_963758825.1. GTDB lineage: Bacteria > Actinomycetota > Actinomycetes > Mycobacteriales > Mycobacteriaceae > Mycobacterium. The sequence continues at coordinate 533,844 of CAVWWV010000008.1, forward strand.
CCTCGGCCATCTGCGCCAACAGCGCGGATTCGCCGCCTGCGGGTGCCAGCCCGACCAACCCGGGCGTCTCGACGGGACCCGGGACCAGTGTGTTGACGCGGATGCCGCGATCGGCCAGTTCGACGGCCATCGTGCGGCCCAGCGATCGCACCGCCGCCTTCGATGCCGCGTAAAGACCGAACGCGGGCGTGCCCTTCGACGCCGCCGTCGAGCCGGCCAGGATGACCGACGCTCCGCGATTGAGCAACGGAAGAACCTTCTGCACTGTGAACAGGGTTCCGCCGACGTTGCGGTTGAAGGTGTCGAGATAGTTCTCGACGGTGACGTCGGCGATCGTCCCGAACTCTCCGCCGCCTGCGTTTGTGAAAACCACATCGAGTCCGCGGCCGTGCGCCTGGATCGCGTCGACGACCGCATCGATGTCTGCGAAGTTGCTGACATCGCTCACCACACCCGTTGCGCCATGGCCGATCTGGGCCGCCGCCTCGTCGAGCCGTTGTCGGCTGCGTCCGGTGATGAAGACGTGCGCACCCTCCTGGGCGAGCCGGCTCGCGGCCGCCAAGCCGATGCCCGACGTGCCGCCGGTGACCAATGCGACCTTGTCCTGTACCACACCCATGATGTCCGCCTCCGATATGCCGTTACGTGACGTATCACGTTAATCTGTTTACGTGACATGTCAACAAAACCAGGGAGGATCTATTCCAGCCCGCAGTGACGAGGCGATCAGCCGGTTAAAGGCGCGGCCTTCAGATTCTTCTTCGCCGCTCGGCGGAGCTGCACGATGCGGGCGGTGCCCACCGCCACGGTCAGCAGGCCACCCCCGACGGCGGACAGCAGTATCGCGACGCCCAGTGGCAGGTTCCAGTTCCATCCGAAGAAGTTGATGGTGATGGAGTTGGTGTTCTGCATGATGAACACCAGCAGCAGGATCAGGATCAGGAACCCGATGATCAGCGCCGACCACAGCGCGGCCGCGCGAGTGAAGTGAACCGCGGACTCCGGGCGAGGCGCCGGCTCGGCGGGCACCCCGGAAAGTTCTGCCAGCGGCGGTGGCGCAGGCTCGCCGGGAAGCGGAGAATTCGCGGCTATCGGCCGGTCGGGATCGCTGGTCATGGGTTCATCTTTGCCCTTTCAGCCGGATAGTGAAACAACTCGTCACTTTCACGCTGAATGTAAAGCGCGGCGAGTGGCCACACATGCCGATAGTGTCCGATGAAGCTATGGGCTGAGAGGACACTGGGTATGTCGAGCGGTATGTCGAAGACACGTAGGTGGCATCTGGCGCTTTCTCGCCGCCTTGATAGTCCTCATCACGGCGGCGTGCGGCAGCTCCAACCCGCTGGGCGGGGGCGAGATCTCCGGCGATCTCAAGTCGATCAAGGTCGGGTCGGCCGACTTCACCGAGAGCAAGATCATCGCCGAGCTCTACGCGCAGGCGCTCGAGGCCAACGGCTTCACCGTCACCCGCCAGTTCGGCATCGGCAGCCGGGAGACATACATCCCTGCGGTGCAAGACCATTCGATCGACCTGATCCCGGAGTACACCGGTAATCTGCTGCAGTACTTCGACAAGGAAACCCCCGCCACCACCCCGGACGCGGTGCTTGCTGGGACTGCTCAAAACACTGCCGGGCGACCTGTCGATCCTCTACCCCTCGCCTGCCGAGGACAAGGACACGCTCGCCGTCACAGAGGCGACTGCGCAGCGGTTGAACCTGAAGTCGATCGCGGATCTGGCCACGCATTCCGCCGAGGTGAAAGTCGGTGCGCCCTCGGAGTTCCAGACCCGGGTGACCGGCCTGGTGGGTCTGAAAGACAAGTACGGGCTTGACATCGCGCCCGCCAACTTCATCGCGATCAGCGACGGCGGCGGACCTGCGACCGTCAAGGCGCTGACCGGCAACACCGTCACCACCGCGAACATCTTCAGCACCTCGCCGTCCATCGAGCAGAACAAGCTCGTGGTGCTGGAGGACCCGAAGAACGTCTTCCTCGCCGCGAACGTCGTGCCACTGGTGTCGTCGCAGAAGATGTCCAACGAACTCAAGACCGTGCTGGACGCCGTCAGCGCGAAGCTCACCACCGAGGCGCTGATCGACATGAACACCGCGGTGGAGGGCAACCAAGGCGTCGACCCGGACGAGGCGGCGGAAAAGTGGATCAAGGACAACGGCTTCGACAAGCCCGTGCAGAAGTGAGCGCATGATCACCTTCGAGAACGTCACCAAGAAATACCCGGACGGCACCGTCGCGGTCGACGACCTGACGCTGGAGGTGCCGGAGGGGACGCTGACCGTGTTCGTCGGGCCGTCCGGCTGTGGCAAGACCACGTCGATGCGGATGATCAACCGGATGATCGACCCGACGTCGGGCACGCTGACGGTCGACGGGGAGGACGTCACCAAGGTCGATGCGGTCAAGCTGCGGCTGGGGATCGGTTACGTGATCCAGAGCGCCGGCCTGATGCCACACCTTCGGGTGGTCGACAACGTGGCGACCGTCCCGGTGCTGCGCGGCGAATCCCGGCGAAGCGCGCGCAAGGCCGCGCTGGAGGTGATGGAACGCGTCGGGCTCGACCCCAAGCTGGGAGACCGCTACCCGGCCCAGCTGTCGGGCGGTCAGCAGCAGCGCGTCGGCGTGGCCAGGGCGCTGGCCGCCGACCCGCCGATCCTTCTGATGGACGAACCGTTCTCCGCGGTGGACCCGGTGGTGCGCGAGGATCTGCAGACCGAGATCCTGCGGCTGCAAAGCGAACTCCGCAAAACCATCGTGTTCGTCACCCACGACATCGACGAGGCGGTCAAGCTCGGCGACAAGGTCGCGGTGTTCGGTCGGGGCGGCGCGCTGCTGCAGTACGCCGACCCGCAGTTCGTGTTGTCGAACCCGGCCAACGAGCTGGTGTCGGGATTCGTCGGCGCCGACCGCGGCTACCGCGGTCTGCAGTTCTTCCACGCGAGCGGGCCTGCCGCTGCACGACATCAAGTCGGTCGCCGAGGGCGACCTCGACGCGCTCACCCTCGGGCCCGACGAGTGGGCGCTGGTCATCAAGGAGAGCAAGCCGTTCGCGTGGATCAACGCCGAAGGCGTCGACGTCCACCGCAAGGGCAGCTCGCTGTACGACAGCACCGTCGGCGGCGGGTCGTTCTTCCGGCCCGACGGCACCCTGCGCCTCGCGCTCGACGCGGCGCTGTCCTCACCGACGGGGCTCGGGGTGGCGGTCGACGAGGACGGCACGCTGATCGGCGGGGTGCGCGCCGACGACGTCCTCGAACTACTCGACAAGCAGCGGCGCATCCCGGAGGTGGGGTAGCCGGTGCGCTATCTGTTCACCCACCTCGACGACCTGTGGACCCTCACGGTCATCCACCTGCGGTTGTCGCTGATCCCGATCGTGCTCGGGCTGCTGATCGCCGTGCCGCTCGGTGCGCTCGTGCAGCGCACCACGGTGCTGCGACGGCTGACGACGGTCACCGCGAGCATCATCTTCACGATTCCGTCGCTGGCGCTGTTCGTCGTGCTGCCGCTGTTCATCCCGACGCGAATCCTCGACGAGGCCAACGTGATCGTGGCGCTGACCCTGTACACCGTCGCGCTGCTGGTACGTGCGGTGCCCGAAGCGCTGGACGCGGTGTCACCCGCGGTGCTGGACGCGGCGACCGCGGTCGGCTACAAACCGCTGACCCGGATGCTGAAAGTCGAACTGCCCCTTGCTGTTCCGGTGCTCATCGCGAGCCTTCGCGTGGTCGCCGTCACCAACATCTCGATGGTGTCGGTCGGCTCGGTGATCGGTGTCGGCGGCCTCGGCACCTGGTTCACCGAGGGCTATCAGGCCAACAAGAGCGACCAGATCATCGCGGGCATCATCGCGATCTTCGTGCTGGCGCTCGTGATCGACACCCTGATCATGCTTGTGGGCAAAGCGCTCACGCCGTGGACGAGGGCGACCAGCACGCCTAAGGCGGCCAAGCCGACGGCGGGGGCGGCGGCATGAACTTTCTGCAGCAGGCGCTGTCCTTCATCTTCACCGCCGCGAACTGGGGCGGGCCCGCGGGTCTGACGGCCCGCATCCTCGAGCATCTGCAGTACACGGTGATCGCCGTGATCTTCTCGGCGCTGATCGCGGTCCCGCTGGGCATGGTGATCGGCCACACCGGCCGCGGCACCTTCCTCGTCGTCTCCGGCGTGAACGCGTTACGCGCGCTGCCCACCCTCGGCGTGCTGCTGCTCGGCGTGCTGCTGTGGGGTCTTGGTCTGATCCCGCCGACCGTCGCGCTGATGCTGCTCGGCATTCCACCACTGCTGGCGGGCACCTATTCGGGCATCGCCAACGTGGACAGGGCGGTGGTCGATGCGGCCCGGTCGATGGGCATGACCGAGCGCCGGGTGCTGCTGCGCGTCGAGGTGCCCAACGCGATGCCGTTGATCCTCGGCGGTCTGCGCACCGCGACTCTCCAGATCGTCGCGACCGCGACCGTTGCCGCATATGCAAGCCTCGGCGGCCTCGGCCGCTACCTCATCGACGGCATCAAGGTCCGCGAGTTCTATCTCGCGTTGGTCGGTGCGCTGATGGTGACCGCGCTGGCGTTGATCCTCGACGGCCTGATGGCTTTTGCGGTGTGGGCATCGGTGCCAGGCAGCGGACGCTTGCGGAACATGCCTGCGCCGTTGCTGGATGACGAGGTCGCACTCGAATCTCGCGCACCGTCGAGAAATCGGACGCAGAGCAGTTTCTCAGCGGGCTACGAACGAAGCGGTCCGTCGCCTACGGTAGATGGGTGAGTGCAGCACCCGCTCCCTGGCCCGCCGTCCTGACTTGGCGCGCACACGACGTTCCCCGGATGGAATCGGTGCGGGTGGCGCTGTCCAACAAACGGATCAAGGCTTACGGCCGGATCGTCGCGGCGGCAACCGCGATTCATCCGGCGTTCTCCGCGTCCTACGATCTCGTCACCGACGAATCCGGGGCGACCAAACGACTCTCCCTGACCGTCACTCTCGCCGAGCGTGAGCGGCAGCTGTCCATCGCCCGCGACGAAGAGAACATGTGGCTGGTTCAGGATCATGGCGGCACGTCTAGCCGCGCCGCGTACGACGGTGCGCTGGACGTCGACGTGATCTTCAGCCCGTTCTTCAACGCGCTGCCGATTCGGCGGACCGGCCTGTATCAGCGCAGTGACTCGCTTGCGGTTCCGGTGGTCTACGTGTCGCTGCCCGATCTGACGGTGAACCCAGTGACGACCAGTTACAGCAGCGCGCCCGACGGCATCAAGCTGCATTCGCCGGTGGCCGAGACCACAGTGACGGTCGACTCGGACGGCTTCATCCTCGACTATCCCGGACTGGCAGAGCGGATTTGATCACCCCGCCGGCGCGACCGGCGGCAGCCAGTTCGTCGCGCCAGCCGTCCTCGCCGATGACGGTCGTGACGATCTGAGATCGGCGGAAGCCCGAGAACCGCATCCGCGATGCGTGCCCCTCCTCGACCAGTTCGGCAACCGATCCCTCGGTGGCCAGCGCCTTGCGCGCCGTGGTGAGAAGGTCGATGGAGCGGTCGAGCGCAGGCAGCAACTGCTCGGCATTCGCTTCGCACATGGCGCGCACCAGATCCGGAGCGGTGGCCGCCACCCGGGTTCCGTCGCGGAACGATCCGGCGGCCAGCGCGAAGGCGAGTGGCACCTCGCCCGCGGTGGCGGCCAGGGTTTCGGCGAACAGGTGAGGAAGATGCGAGATGGCGGCCGCGGCCGCGTCGTGCTCGTCAGATTTCGCCGGCACCACAACGGCTCCGCAGTCCAACGCCAACTCCATCACCGTCGCCCAGACCTCCGGGTCGACGTCGTCGTCGACGGACAGCACCCACGGCGCGTCGGTGAACAACTCCGGATCACCGGCGGCCCAGCCGGAGTGCGCGGTGCCTGCCATCGGATGACCGCCGACGAAATTGGCCGCCAGCCCGGCCGACTTCACCAGGTCGAGCACGGCGACCTTGACGCTCGTGACATCGGTCAGCGGGCAGTGCGGTGCGAGATCGCGGACGCGCTCCAGCACGGTCGGCAGGGCAGGCACAGGCACCGCGACGACGATCAGCGCACCGGCGTCTGCGGCCCGCTTCAGCGCCGTTTCGATGTTCTCGGTCGCGTCGAAGCCGTCCGCGGTGGCCGCCTGAACGCTTTCCGCCGACCGGTTGTAGCCGAAGACTTCGCGGCCGGCCAGCGACGCCGCCCGCATCACCGAGCCGCCGATCAGGCCGAGACCCAGCACGCAAACGGGCGGTTTCGTCACGGCATCAAGGGTGGCACATGATCTTGTTCGCCGGACGCGCGGCTGGCGTCGATTGCTGGTCAAATGCCCTGGTCGGGGACTAGCGTAAGCGCCCATGGGACCACAGCGGGCACCCGCGAAGGACGCCGACGCGCTGGACGGCTTCGGGGTTGCCGTCGTGCGCGAAGACGGCAAATGGCGCTGCTCGGCGATGCGTCCCGCCGCGTTGACCAGCCTGGCTGCGGCCGAAACTGAATTGCGTGAACTGCGTAGCGCAGGCGCAGTTTTCGGGCTGCTCGACGTCGACGACGAGTTCTTCGTGATCGTGCGGCCCGCGCCTGCGGGCACCCGTCTGCTGTTGTCGGATGCCACCGCGGCGCTGGACTATGACATCGCCGCTGAGGTACTCGAGAAGCTCGACGCCGATATCGAACCGGACGACCTCGACGACGCGGATCCCTTCGAAGAGGGCGATCTGGGGCTGCTGTCCGATGTCGGTCTGCCCGAGGCGGTGCTCGGCGTGATCATCTCGGAGTACGACCTCTACGCCGACGAGCAACTCGGCCGGATCGCGCGGGAAATGGGCTTCGCCGAGGAACTGGCCGCGGTGCTCGACCGCCTCGATCGGTGACCGACGAAGACCTCATCCGCGCCGCTCTCGACGCTGCACGCAGCGCGGACCCGGCCGATGTGCCGATCGGGGCGGTGGTCGTCGGGCGCGACGGAACGGAGTTGGCGCGGGCGGCCAACGCGCGTGAGGCGTCTGGGGATCCGACGGCGCACGCCGAAATACTGGCCATCCGGGCCGCGGCCGCTGTCCTCGGCGACGGCTGGCGACTCGAAGGCACCACGCTGGCGGTGACGGTCGAACCGTGCACGATGTGCGCCGGTGCGCTGGTGATGGCCCGGGTATCCCGGCTGGTCTTCGGGGCGTGGGAACCCAAGACCGGGGCGGTGGGCTCGCTGTGGGATGTGGTGCGCGACCGCCGGTTGACCCATCGACCCGCCGTCGTGGGCGGCGTGCTGGCCGACGAGTGCGCCGCGCCGCTCGAGGCGTTCTTCGCCAGGCAGCGATTGGGATAGACGGTTCGGTGTTCGGTAGGCTGCCACACGGTGGCGTGTCCGAGCGGCCTAAGGAGCACGCCTCGAAAGCGTGTGACGGGTAACCCCCGTCCGAGGGTTCAAATCCCTCCGCCACCGCCAAGTTCACGGCCCTCGGTCTCGGCCCTCCCGGCGATCTCACGCCCCTTGGCCAGCTTGGGCCGCACCTCGGCCAACCGCTCGCCAAGGTGCTCTTCTCGCAGTGACGTGATGGCGATGCGCTTAACGAATCATTTTTCAGCGCAACATCATTGAGTGACTGTATGGATTGGACGAGGAACCTCTCCGCGTCCGTCGAGTGGTCCCGGGCCTCTCAAAAGCCGTGACCACTCAGCCTGTGTTTTCGGCTTCCTTGCGGCGACTAGCGCGCCGACTTCGTGATCGAATTCAGCTGAGAGGACCGGGTGACGATGTCCATGATCGAGTCGCGAGGGTAATGCTCCTGGTCGCGTTTGGCGTGCGTCGTCCTCACTGGCGGCGTGGACGATGCGGACGATGCGTCCGCCGCCCGAACCTTCGCTGGTGACGATGAAAAGTCGTGCATCTCAGGCCTCGGGCCTCGAAAGGGATTACTTCGGCGCCGGCGTCTTGGGCGGGGCGGGGATGCCCTTGACGAAACTGTCGATGCTTTCGCCGAACGTTGCTGACTGGGTCTTGAGGTCCCCCGGAAGAAGCCGAACTGGTTCAAGACGCCGGAGTGCGAGACCTTCTTGCGGGTCAGACGTAGGCTAGCTTGGCCCCGCAATTGCCGTACAGGAACGTCTTGACGACCTCGCTGTTGCCGAGCTCCTCCAGCTGGCTGGGTTGGGCCGATGCTGGGGAAGCCAGAGCGATCATGCCGGCAGTGCCGAATGCGCCCGCCGCCAGAAGCAGGATTCGTTTCATTGGGTATCTCCTTGACTCGCCGTCCAGCGTCGCGGGGTGCAACTGGGTCTGGTTCGGTTGTGATGCAACGGTAGGAAATAAACGGCAACTATGTCAATGGTCCGGAAACAATTACCACTATGGTCTGCATCACAACCCCGGACCGGTGGAGTTATCGGGGGGTTGCGGCCCGGTTGGCTCCTGTCGTGCCAAAGATCGAGGTCGTAGGCCTATCTGTGGTCAATGTAGGGCAAGTCAACTCGCACGCGGTGGCCCGCGAGGACAGACCTAGCCCACGATCGGGCGCAGATTTCCCACGCCGCTGGCGGCGCGGAACGGAAACAGACGGTAATAGCGAATCGACATTTCCACTCTTTTGCGCAATGATGCATGCATGGATAGGCCCTCTCGCGAACGGTTAGGCCACTACATCGTGAGCCGGCGCGTCGCGCTGGGCTACCGCAACCGCTCCGATCTGGCGGGCAGCCTGCAGCTGACCGTGCGCACGCTTGCCGATGTCGAGCACGGAGTGCGTAAGGCCAGCCCTGGCACCTACGCCATGCTGGAAAACAAGCTGGCGTGGGCGCCGGGAAGTGTCGACTCCATCCTGGCCGGCGGCGAACCCAACGAAACGGTCACCGAACTGCGCCGCACTCCCCACCACCCGCTCGCGCCGACCTCTGCCGACGACGCACTGTCTCGCGCCACCACCGAGGACCTGCTCCTCGAGCTACGACGGCGCGTCGTCGCGCCCCGCGACAGACGCCACGACACCTGGGACGACGGCCTCGACCCACACGGCGACTGGCCCGAGGAGGGTTAGCAGCCGCTCAATGCGCCACCTTCAGCCGTTGGGTGAAGCACGTCTGCCAGGCGAACCGGAAGGCTGCGGCGCCCAGGCGTTCAGCTACACACCCATCCGACGACCCGACAGCCGGCGCCGTATTGACTGCATGAATCAATGCCCTGTTCGCCGCGCCGGCGCTGCTGTGGTCCTGGCCCCATCCCCACGACGTGTCGCGTGATTGGGCGACCGCGCCGCATGCGTTGGTGAAGTTCAGGACTGCTCGGCAATCGCGTTTATTGCACAGCCCGATGGCCGCTTGTTGGGCGTCGGCAGCCGAGTTGAGGCCCTTCGAGTAGCCCACCCTGCCGGTATCCGGTGAAATCGCGATCGCCCCCCACCCCAGGGCTCCGGCAATCGGTGCGGTAATTCCCATACCTCCGAACAAGCCGACGGCCAACATCAAGACCGCAAGCAGACGCCGGAGAGCCACCCGCATGAGACCGCAGCCTATTAGCCCTCGCTTTGCCGAACAGGCAGACACGCCGCAGGTCGGGTTCGTGGTCCCGTCGGCGCATCGAGCCGGCTGATCATCTTTCTGCGCGCTGGATGATTGCCTGGCGAAGCATTTTTCACACGGAACGCAGCGTCACAGAAGCGTAATCTGCGCTCGCACAGTCTTCGAATGCGCAGCGGGTCAACATGTTTCGCAAATAGCTACGTTAGCTTAACGCGGTTATCCTCGTCGAAGGTGAGCCCCGCCTACGGCGTCGAGACGGCGAAATCGCGCACATGGGTAGGCTTTATGGGTCGGGGGATGATCCCTTCACGCCGCCCGAACGACAAGGTACAGCTCATGCAGGACGACCGGACGCAATACTCCGACAGTGGCGACATCGCCACGGACGTCAGCCAACGGATAGCCATGGTTCGTCACTTCGCGTCCACCGGGCAACTGCCGTTCTTCCAGCAGATCGACTCTGTGACCCCACCGACGGTCAGCGTGGCAGGGCGAGAGTGCGTGCTGCTCGGTTCGAACTCCTACATCGGGCTGTCGAAGCATCCCGACGTCATCGCGGCGTCAGTCAAGGCGACTGAAGACTTCGGGGCAGGCACCACGGGTAGTCGACTGCTCAACGGCACTTACAGCTTGCACGTCGCGCTCGAACAGCAGATCGCGAAATGGCTCGGCCGCGAGGGTGCTGTCGTCTTCACCACGGCTATCAGACCAACGTCGGCACCATCCAGGGACTCCTCGGGCCGGACTGCCTCGCCGTCGTGGACTCCTATGTGCACGCCTCGATTCGAGACGGGGTGCGTCTCAGCCAAGCTGTGGAAGCCAAATTCGCCCACAACGACGCCGCGTCGCTGGCTGCGGCGCTACGCAGCCACGCAGGGACGCCGTTCCGACGGATCTTGGTTCTTGTCGACTCGCTGTACTCGATGGAGGGTTCCACCGCCCCCCTCGAACGAATCATCGCCGTCTGCAAGGACGCAGGCGCGATGCTGATGGTCGACGAGGCGCACGGGGTCGGGGTGTTCGGACCAACCGGCGCCGGCCTGGCCGAACGCAACGGGGTGGCACAGGAGATCGACATCCTGATGGGCTCGCTGTCGAAAGCCATCGGCGGGTTGGGCGGATTCATCGCCGCTTCGCAGGACATCGTCGACGAGATCCGGCTCAGCGCTCGGTCCTTCTGGTTCAGCACATCTGGAACTCCGGGATCGATGGCGGCCGCCGCCGCCGCGATCGAGGTCATCCAGGGCGACGAGGGACGAGAACGCCGGAGTCGTCTCGAGCGCAATGCCCGTCTCATTCGCGAGGCGCTCGCGCCCCTCGACGTCGCCCTGCACCGCCAAGACGAACTCAGTCCCGACTGGTCCCCGATCATTCCCATTCGGTTGTTCGACGAATTGCGAACCGCTCTGAGCTGGCACAAGCTCAGAGACGCGGGAATCTTCGTCACCCCGGCGATCTACCCGGCGGTGCCGTTGGGCAAGCCGATCCTGCGCGTTTGCATGACCTCTGAATTGAGCCAGGAAGAGGTCCTGTGGTGCGCTGAACTGCTCACCGAAGAACTCTCCTGGGCCCTGGCACCCGCATGAGCCAAGGGCTCCGCCTCGCCATCACCGGCGGGACCGGCGATTTCGGCCGCTCCTTGCTGAGCTGGGCGCTGCGCAGCGACGACGTCGCAGAAGTCACCGTGCTCGGGCGCCGACGCACAGACATAGGACACCCCAAGCTGCGCGAAACGTTCCTCGACCTGAGCGCACGGTTCGACCTCGACTCAGTCGCCGGTTACGACGCGCTGGTTCATCTGGCCTATTGCGTCGAAGAGCCCAGGGACAAACGCCAAGCCTTTCAGGTCAATGTGGTCGCGACGCGGACGCTGCTCGACGAAGCCAGCCGGGTGGGTATCGGCCATCTTGTCCTCACGTCGAGCGCGAACGCGCTCGGCGTGGCAGCCTGCGGTACAGGCAGGCAGATGTCCGAGGACAGTTATCCCGCGGGGGACCAGAACCCCGACAATTACTACTTCTATCACAAGGCTCTTCTCGAACACTTGGCGAATTGGCACTGGGCCAACGCCTCCGAGGTGAGCATGGATCTGACCGTGGCGCGACCCTGCTACATCGTCGGCGAGCACTTCGCCAACTCCGGCCTCCGCGCCTTCCTCGCAAAGTCCGTGCTCTACCCCGAACCGGCACGTTCCTACTACCAATTCCTTTGGGACACAGACTTGGTGGACGCCTATGTCACCATCCTCAGGCAGGGGCTCACCGGCATCTACAACATCGCGCCGGCTGACCATACGAGCGTTCGGGAGATCAGCTCGATCAACGGATCACGACTGATCTCCGGCCCGCTGGGCCTGCTGAAGAATGGCGCAGACCTGCTGTTCCGGTTGCACCTTGCGCCCTTCTCCGGGCACTGGGTGACGCTCGGCGACCCGCTGCTCGACTCGAGACTGCTCCGATCCACGACCAACTGGCAGCCGTCTACGACGTCTGCCGAGGCTCTGCAGCGGTACATCGCCGTAGTGACCTGAACCATTGTCTACCAACCTGATTCAGCCCAAGTCGACGAAGGAGACCGCGATGGATCGCAGCCGACTCGAAGCGCGACTGTCTTATGTGCCCGCAGTCAGCCGTCACCTCCCCGAACTCGGCGGCAAGCTGGAGGCGCTGGGGCTGATGGCCGCCGAAGACCCGGCGACCGGGGTCGTCGAGCTGTGGAAGGAGCATGACGGCCCTCGGCTCACCGCGCCGAACGACCTCGGCGGTCTAGGGGCGACCTGCGTGGAAACAGTTGAGCTGCAACGAGGTATCGGCTACCTGAGTCCGTCGCTCGCCGCCGCGAGCACCATGCACTATCTTTCCGTCGCCGGCCTTGCCGACTTCGCCAAGACCACCGACGAGGAGACCGTGGGACTGATCAAGTCGCTGATCGAGAACCGCACGGTCTTCGCGTCGGGTTTCTCGGAGGGCACCATCTCCGGCAGCGTCTTTCGTCCCACGATGGCGGCGACCCCGGCCGACGGCGGCTATACGGTCACCGGGCGCAAGAAACCGTGCAGCCTGGCGGACAGCATGGACTGCGTCATGGCGAGCGTGCTCCTCGATGACACCAAACAGCGGGCAATCATGCTGATCTGGAACGGCAGCCCCGGACTCAGCGTGACTCCGCTCTGGACCAGCTCACCGCTGTCTGCCGCGCAAACCCACGAGGTGATCTTCCAAGACGTCTTCGTGCCGAACGAGTTGATGATGGTCAGCGACGTCGAGGATCCGGACGGGCGCAACGAGAAGTCGGGCTACGTGCTGTTCGGCTTGATCATCACGGCCGGCTACGTCGGCGCCGCAACCCGGCTCGCGCTCAAACTCGCCGATCGACCCGACTTCACCGAGGCCGATTTCGTCGAACTGTTCTCGCCGGTCGAAGGAGTGTGGCGCGCGACTGCGGATGATCGCCGAGCGCTACGACGCCGGCGACCGCAGCGACGCCCTCTTCGCCGACCTGTTGTGGGTCCGGCTCGGTCTGCGCGACCAGCTTCAGACCAGCGTGGCCCGAATGGTTTCGCGGGTGGGCGGCGTCGCCTTCGCCACCGATCCCGAGATCGCCTACCTCTCCTCGTGCATCTCGGCCTACTCGTTCCACCCGCCGACGCTGCGCGAGTCCGGCACCTTCCTGCTCGACCACGAACTGCGCGGCGAGATCACTCTGACCGCCGAGTAAGCGGCGTCGCTAACCCTCGAGCCCGACCTTCGCGTGGAGCTTGGCGAGCGGGCCCGGCGCCCACCAGTTCCACCTGCCCGCAAGCTTCATGACCGCCGGCACCAACACCATCCGCACGAGCGTCGCGTCCACCACGACGGCGAGCGCGAGGCCGACCCCGATCATCCGCATGAAGGCGACCTGGCCGCTGCTGAGCGCCGCGAAGACGATCACCATCAACAGCGCGGCCGCAGTGATGACCCGGCCGGCGCCGGCGATGCCGAGCGCCACCGCCTCGGCGTTGTCCTCGCTGCGCTGGGGTGACGCCAGCCAGTGTTCCCGGATCCGGGACAGCAGGAACACCTCGTAGTCCATGGACAGCCCGAACGCGGTCGCGAACAGGAACACCAGCACGTCCGCGACCAGGGTGCCGGTCGCCGTGGTGCCGAGTCCGCCGAGGTGCCCCTCCTGAAACACCCACACCAGCGCGCCGAGCGTGGCCGACAGCGACAACGTGTTGAGGACCAGCGCCTTCACCGGAAGCAGAAGGCTGCCGGTGAGCAGGAAGATCAGCAGGAACGTCGTCGTCGCGACGAGGATGAGCACGATCGGCAGGAGGCGGACGATCTCGTCCACCGAGTCCTGGTTGAGCTGGTTGGGCCCGGTGAACAGGGCCTCGGCGCCGCCGCGGCACGGGAACCGCGCGCAGCCGGTCGAGTTCCTCACGGGACTGCGAGTCCGACGACGGGTTCTCGATCGCCACCGAGAGCCACACGCTCCCGTCCTTCGACGCCGGTCGCGCGACAGCGGTGGACCGACGGCACGGCCGTGCGACGTAGGAACCGTCGGGTGCCGACACGGCGACGACGCCGGGAACGTTGGAAAGCGCGGCGGCATAACCCGGCGACGTCGTCGTCGGTCAGGCCCCGCGCGTCCGGGATCACGATCGACGTGGCCGTCGCCGTCGTTGCCGGGGAATTCCGTGCGCAGCGTGTCGCCCACCTGCCGTGACTGCGGCGCTCGTGGGAAGCACCCGGTCGTCCGGGCAGGCCGAAGCGCGCGCTGAGGAACGGGGCGCCGAGCATCAGCAGCAGCGCCACCACCGCCAACGCGCACGGAATAGCGTGGCGCATGACGAAAGTGGCCGTCGAGTACAGGAAACTCTGCCGTGATGTCTCTGGCTCCTTCGGCCTTGCGGCGGAACAAGTTTCGGATGTTCAGCGACTCGATCCGGTCGCCGAGGAGCTTGATCACCGCCGGGGCGACGACGATGGCGTAGAGACCCGGCGAGGGCCACCACCCCGCAACCCGCGTACGCCATCGAACGCAGGAAGTACATCGGGAACACCGCGAGTGCGCCCACCGCGAGGAACACCGTGCACGCCGAGAACAGAATCGTGCGCCCGGCCGTCGCCACCGCCCGGCGCAAGGCTTCGTCGCGATCGCCGATCAGCGGCGTATTCCTCGCGATACCGGCTGACGAGCAGCAGCGTGTAGTCGATCGCGAGAGCCAAGCCCATGGCGGTGGTGAGGTCGAGCGCGAAGATCGACACGTCGGCGAAAAGGGTTATCCCCCGCAGCATTCCGAGCGTCCCGACGATGGCCATCCCGCCGACCACGAGCGGCAGCAGCGCGGCGAACAGCCCGCCGAACACCCAGATGAGAACGATGAGCGACAGCGGCAGGGCGATGGGTTCGGCGCTGAGCAGATCCTTCTCGGACTGCTCGTTGATCTCCGAGGCCACCATCGCCGTGCCGCCGGCCAGCACGGTCAGACCGTCGTGCTCGCCGCTGACTCGGTCGGCCACCGCCTTGCGCGTACTTCGGCGCGTTGTTCTCGCCGCCCGAGACCTGCGCGATCACCACCGCGGTCTTGCCGTCCTCGCTGATCAAGCCCTTCCCTGCGTGCGGACTCGTCATCCCACGGCGACACGACGCCGCTGATGTGCGGGGCGCTGCGCACTTCGTCGACGAGGCTTGCGGCCGGCTTCTGCCGCCGCCGGATCGAGCACGCCGCTCGGGCTGCGGACCACGAACGTCAGGTCCATGTCGCCCTGGCCGAACTTCTCGGTGAGCACCTTCACTCCCCGAGCCGACTGGGAACTCGGGTCCTGGAAGCCGCCCGCGCCGAGGTGTTCGGCGACGTTTGCGCCGAAACCCGCCGCCACGATGGTCAACAGCACGACGGCGAGGAGCACTCGCTTGGGGGCTGCGATGACTACGCGGGAGAGCATCGTGAGCACACCGCGCATGCTATCGGCCCGACCGCTCGCGAACCGCCGTCCTAGCGCTACATCTCGCTCGTACGCCGGTATCTGAGGAAGAGGTACGAGTCACACAGCAGCGCATGGCGGAGTTCCAAGGAAGCCGGGACGGATTGTTGACTCGGTGTGCGAGCGCCGACGGGTTGACTGCCGGCGAGCCGTGGCGCGATGGTGACGCAGATTTCGTCGACGACATCCGCGTCGACGAGTTGATCGAGAAGAGTAGGGCCACCCTCGCACAGGATCCGTTGCATGCCGAGGGCACGGAGCTGCTTTATCGCCGCGTCGACATCGACCGTCTCGCTCGCCCGCCACCAGAAGTCTCCAGCGCGGGTCGCTGTCCAAAGAGTGGGCTCGCACAGCGCTGGCACTGGTCACCAGGATCGGGGTCGACGAGGCGTCAACGAACAACGTCGGCGGGAGTCGTCCCGTTCGGCTGACGACCGCGATCGGTGGCGGCGCGAGCCCGCGATCTGCTCCGCGCAGCGCTTGCTGGGCTTCGGTCAAGCGGGCCGGGCCGTATCGCTCGGCCCGCGCCGTGCCTGCACCGACCAATACGACGTCGGCGAACGCACGCAGGTCGCGCAGCAGGTTTTGGTCGGCGGGGCAAGACAGTGTGCCTGCGCGGCCGCGGAAAGCCGCGGCGCCGTCGGCACTGAAGATCATGTTCGCGCGCACACCGTTGGGTGCATCGGCATAGAGCCCGGACAGATCAGAAGGATCGTCGATGGTCGTGACCGTCATGCTTCGTGTCCCGGTTCAAGATCGCGCACGTCGGCGAATGAAACCCAATCACGAGTCATATCAGAAGCGTTGCCATCGGTGGGTTCGAGAAGATGGCCGACGTGATCGCCGACATCGAACCGCTTGAGGATGCGGCCGACGAACCATGCGGAGGCGGCAGTCAGTATCGGCAAACCCGAAGGGCCGCTCTCCCAAGCGCACCGGGCGAACTTGTCGATTTCGTCGCTGGTCTCACTTCCAAACAGTTGTGCGATCTCGAGATGCTTGCGGGACAGCACGTGCACGGCTAGATGCGTGGCGTGTTCAGCGGTGCGAAAGGTGTGGTTTCGCCTCGAAAGGCCGATGAGGAAGCGGGGAGGGTTGATGCTGGTTTGACTGGCAAAACCGATCAGACAACCTGCGGCGGTTCCATCGTCGGCCGTCGTTTTGGTAGTCACGACGAACATCGGATAGTTCAGCGCCGCGACGATGTCGTTGAAGGCTTCTGATCCACTCATCGTCCGAGGATATGGCTGCAGACGCGGAACATCACGGCTGCATCGCCCCCATCATCACTACGATCGGCTTATGGCCGGCGAACTTCCTATTTCCGATGTCCCGTTCACGCACGATCCGTGGGTCGCGGCGCGGGAACGCTATGACACGATGCCCTACCGGCGAGTGGGTACCTCCGGGCTGCTGCTGCCTGCGATCTCGCTCGGCCTTTGGTACAACTTCGGGGACAACCGGCCGTTCGACGGGCAACGCGAGATCCTGCGGTACGCGTTCGATCATGGCATCACGCATTTCGACCTCGCCAACAACTACGGCCCGCCGTACGGTTCGGCAGAGGAAAACTTCGGCCGAATGCTGCGCCGCGACTTCAAGCCCTACCGCAACGAACTGATCATTTCCAGCAAAGCCGGCTGGGACATGTGGCCGGGTCCGTACGGCCAGCTCGGCGGCCGGGCCTACGTGCTCGCCAGCCTCGACGAGTCGCTCGACCGCCTCGGACTCGACTACGTCGACATCTTCTATTCACACCGCATCGATCCGGTCACGCCGCTCGAGGAGACCATCGGCGCCCTCGACTCCGCGGTGCGTGCGGGGAAGGCCCGCTATGTCGGCATCTCGTCGTACTCGGCCCCCAAGACAGCCGAGGCGGCGTCGATCGCACAGCGGCTGGGAACACCGCTGGTCATTCACCAGCCGTCGTACTCGCTGCTGAACCGGTGGGTCGAGGGCGACCTCATCAGCACGCTCGCCGATGCAGGGATGGGCGCCATCGCCTTCACCGCCTTGGCGCAGGGCCTGCTGACCGATCGCTATCTGCAGCAGCCGCCGTCCGACATTGCCCGCGCGACGGCGCGTCCCACGTTCGACGATGAGCTGGTCACAGAGCAGGTGCGCGAGCGGCTGCAGGGTCTGGCCGGAATCGCCAAGCGCCGTGGTCAGAGCCTGGCGCAACTGGCGCTGGCATGGGTGCTGCGCGATGATGCGGTGGCCTCGACACTGGTCGGCGCATCGAGCGTCGAGCAGCTGCAGGAAAATCTCGGAGCGCTCGACAACCTGGCGTTCACGCCGGACGAGCTGAGCGAAATCGACACCTACGCAACGGATTCCGGTGTCGACCTGTGGCGCGAAAGCTCTGACGTCTGATCGCCCTCAGCCGCTTCCTCCGCCGAGATTGCCCGAAAAGAAGTTGGGCTTCTCGTCGGGATCGGAGCCACGGGCGACCCACTCGTTGTGTCTGCGCTCGATGATCTCTTTCTCGCGCCTGTTGGCCCGAACCATCCATGAGACCATCGCCCACATCAGACCGGCGAAGCCGCCGATCAGGATGACGGCTTGAACAGCGATTCATGCCGTGAAGCGTAAGTGCGAGTAGACTGCCGCGGCGCAGGTAATCGACTACTCGTCTGCGCTTAGGGCAGCACCGTCTTCATCAACATCACGTTGTAGTCCGACCACAGCGACAGGTTGTAGTAAATCTCCTTGCCCGTCGACCACGGGTGCAGCAGCGGCGCGTAGATGCCGCCGGGGAAATCGTTGGCCGAGACGAGCATCTGCTCGGGACCCCATGGTCCCTGCGGTGCGGGCGCGGTCCTCGCCACCACGTCGTTGTTGCCGTTGCAGTACAGGGCGAGGAACTGTTTCAGATGGGTGTTGTACTGCACCGACATCTCACCCACCGGCGCCGGGATAACCGGTTGCGCGGCACCCGGGTTCTGCGGCACCCAGTTGCCGCCGTCCCAGTACTCGTAGCGGCTCAGCTCCGGCACCATGGACTGCGGGACGCGCGAGACAAACGCGGGGCCGCTGCGTCCGGACGGTGTGCCATACGAGTAGAGGTATCCGTCGCCGGCCTTGAGGAATGCGCCGACCTGAAACTTCTCCCCACCGGGAACGTAGGGGACCTTCGGCGTGGCGTCTCCCGATGCGGGCCGGACGCTCTGAGGATAGACGCCCCAGTGTTCGCCGTTATCGGGTGACACGGCGATCGCCGAGAAGTTCGTCGTCCACGAACCCGGCGCGTCCCAGCTCCTGATCGACATGAAGCTCATGTATTGCGTTGTGCCGACGGCGATTCCGGAGGTCGGAATGATGCCCGTCTCCGACGGTGCGAACTTGATGCTGTTGATCACCTGCTTGGACAGCGCGGGCGCCCACAGCGGCGAACCGGAGTACTTGTTGTTCACCACGCCATTGGGGATGCTGACCGTTTTCTCTAAGGCGCGGTCGCTGGTGCGGAACATCGTGTTGTACCGCCACTGCCTGCCTTTCACGCTGCAGTAGCCGATCGTGTCGCCGAAGGCCATCAGCACCTGGTTGTTTCCGGGATCCCCGTTGTCCCACATGATTCCGAGGTCGGTTCCGGTGATCGCGAAGCGCTTGATGGTGTCGTTGGGACTCTGCGGTCCGGTCACCCAGCCGACGAGCGACGTTCCCGGCGCCGGGCCCGGTGCGGGAGGCGGCGCAGGCGCGGGTGCAGGCGCGGGTTGAGCAATGGGCGCCGCATCGGGAACGGGCGCAGGAGCGGGTGGAGGTGCCACTCCCGCCTGCTGCTGCACGCGAGCCGACTGCGGCATGAAGGAGTTCAGCAACGAGCGGGACAGCCGGCCCAGGTTGGGCAGCGGCGCGCTGTCGTTGGCCTTGGAGGGCCGATGGCCGATCGGCGGGCCGCTGACACCGGGCAGTTCCGGAGTCGCCGCAGAGTTCGGCGCCGTCGGAGGCTGGGCCTCCGCAGCAGCCCCGGTGCACGGTTCCGCAGCGGCGGGCGGTGCGACGACGATCCCGAAGACGAGCCCGACCGCGGCCGCCGACGCCACCGGTATCGATGCGATTCGAGCAAACGGCGACATGTCACACCTTTCAGGGGGCAGTACGTCGCAGTTGACGTCCCGCGCTAGCTGATGTGACGATAGTGATTAATGGGGCTGATGGGACCAGTGATGTACTGAAAGGTATCGATCCGTGATCGTGTCGATACCCGAAACGGCCCGAAAGCACGCCGCGGCAACTTACATCGATGTAACTCGGCTAGAGCTTGCTGATCGCGAAAGCCGCTGCCTGGTCGGTCATTCCGTTCTTGTTGTAGAGGCTGTGGTTCGCGCCGTCGCCGGTGCCCGAGCAGATCGGGTCATTGGCGATACACAGGTCCAGCGTCTTGGCTGCGTACAGGTCGCCGACCTCGACCGGCGGCGTCCCGATGAGTTCCATGAACTTCGGCGACGGCTTGCCGAGAAGCACCACCGCGGCAACGTGGTCGGCGATCGCGGGCGGCATCGGATCGGGCACGTCGGCCGCATCCGCTCCGCTCGGCACTGCCTCTGATGTGACGAAGCCGGCGACGGCCGCGCCCTGGGAGAATCCGCCGAGCACGATCTTCGTATCGGGGCAGGCTCCCGCCGTCGATTCGATGCGATTGGCCGCATCCCTGATGCCCTGGACGGCGGTGGGGAAGTCGGTGCTGGCGGGGTAGTTGACCGGATAGACCGATACCGATTTACCCGCTGCCTTGGTGCGCACCGCGTCGACGAATGACTGCCCGATGCCGCCGAGACCAGGGGGTTCGAACGTGCCTCGGGCGAATACCACCTCGACATCGGGGCACGGCGCCGCGGCCGCGGACGGGAAAGGTGCGGCGAGCAGCGCTCCCGTGGTCACCGCTGCAACGCCGAGCACCCGGGTCAGTTGGCGTGGGCTCACGCTTTCCACTCTTACACAGGTCGCAGGCCGCGCTCCGCCGAACTAGGCTCACCTGCGATGAAGCGAATTCTGGCCGCGGCAGCGCTCTCGGCCGCCGCGCTCACAGGTGCGCCGTCGGCGCACGCCGACCAGGTGGCCTATCTGGTCAACGTGACGGTCCGGCCCGGGTACAACTTCCCGAACCCCGACGCCGCGCTCGGCTACGGGTACAGCGTCTGCGACCGCGTCGGCGCGAAGATAAGTTACGCACAACTCGTCGACGAGGTGAAACGCGACTTCGGCACCGTCGACTACTACCAGGGCGCCTATTTGATCAATCAGGCCGTCAATGAACTATGCCCCGCACAGATCTGGCAGCTGCGGGAGTCGGCGGCCGGTTACACCGTGCCCGCTTGAGCACGAAAACGGCGGCGCCCCAAGGACGCCGCCGTTCGTCGAGCAGTATCAGCCGATTACGGGCAGCTGACCTCGATCTCGAATGGTTTGTTGGCAGGCTGCATCGGGTTGGCCATATCGACGCCGACCGCGGTGCCGGAGATCTTGTAGGTGCTGCCGTCCTTTTCGGCCTTGGCCTCACCCTGGCCCGCGTTCTCCTGGAATCCCAGCGTGACGCCGTTGACGTTGCCGAGGCCGACCGAATGAACGGTCGGGCTGTCGCCTGTGCTGACAACGGCCCCGATACCAGTGGTGGCATCGCCGATTGCGATGTTGACGTTCTCGCCCATCGTGCTGCAGACGACAGTGCCCTGCACGGCCTGGTCCTTGCCATCGATCGTGACAGTGCTCTTGCCCTGCGCTGAGGCAGCCGAAGACGTATCCCCGCTGGTCTCGGACTTCTTCTCCGACGAACAGCCCGACAGACCGGCGACGACAATCGCCGCGCCGCCTATGGCGACCACGAACCCACGCTTCACCAGTGTTCTCCTTTTGTTATCGCGGACCGTCGACATCGGCGGACCGTCCAACAGAGTATGGAGGGCTGCCTACGCGCGGTCTTGATATTGCTCGAAATTTGCCTGTGCACCTGCTGCTGATTGAATACACGTCGTGTCAGAGCCGTCTTTCAGCATCGAAGCGGAGCTTCCCGGACGGCTGGGCCGCGCCGGTGTGATCCGAACACCGCACGGCGACATCCACACTCCCGCCTTCATCGCCGTCGGCACTCAGGCCACGGTCAAGGCGGTACTACCCGAAACCATGAAACAGCTTGGCGCACAGGCTCTTCTGGCGAATGCCTACCATCTGTATCTGCAACCCGGCGCCGACATCGTCGATGAGGCAGGCGGACTCGGTGCGTTCATGAACTGGCAGGGGCCGACGTTCACCGACAGCGGCGGTTTCCAGGTGCTGTCGCTGGGTGCAGGCTTTCGGAAGGTGCTCGCGATGGACACCGAGCGGATCAGGGCCGACGACATCATCGCCGAGGGCAAGGAGCGGCTGGCCCGCGTCGACGACGACGGCGTCACCTTCACGTCGCACCTGGACGGATCGACACACCGGTTCACCCCCGAGGTGTCGATCCGGATCCAGCGCCAGATCGGCGCCGACATCATCTTCGCGTTCGACGAACTGACCACCCTGGTGAACACCCGCGGCTATCAGGAGGACTCGGTGCAGCGCACGCACCGATGGGCGGTGCGTTGCCTTTCTGAACATCGCAGGCTGGCGGCGGCCGAACCGGACCGCAGCCCGCAGGCGCTGTTCGGTGTGGTGCAGGGGGCGCAATACGAGGACCTTCGGCGGGAAGCCGCGCGCGGACTGGTGTCGGTGGTCGACGACGACGGCCGCGGGTTCGACGGCTACGGCATCGGTGGTGCGCTCGAGAAGCAGAATCTGGCCACCATCGTCGGCTGGGTCAGCAGCGAACTGCCCGCCGACAAGCCGCGGCACCTACTGGGGATCAGCGAGCCCGACGACCTTTTCAACGCCGTCGCCGCGGGCGCCGACACCTTCGACTGCGTATCGCCGTCACGCGTGGCGCGCAACGCGGCGGTCTATTCGGCGAGCGGCCGGTACAACATCACCGGGGCTCGTTACCGCCGGGATTTCACACCCATCGACGACGAATGCGACTGCTACACGTGCGCGCACTACACCCGTGCGTACATCCACCATCTGTTCAAGGCCAAAGAGATGTTGTCCGCCACGCTGTGCACCATCCACAACGAACGTTTCATCATCAGGCTCGTCGACCAGATCCGGATGGCGATCAAGGCAGGGGAATTCGACGAGCTGCGCGACCATGTCCTCGGCCGCTACTACCGGAGCTGACCGCTAGAGTTCGACTTCGGTCAACACGCGTGCGGTCGGTGGTCCGACGAGGGCAGGCGCGGAGTCGGGCGACGACCAGATCTGGTTGATCAGGAGTTCGCGGAAACCACTTGCTGCGTCGAGGTTCTCGAAGCTCAAGTTGATCACGACGTAGTTCGGATCGTCATCGCGCTGGTACACCTCGGTGCGTATGACGCCGGCCGCCTCACGAGCGGGCGCCGACTTCTTGAATGCCTCTAGCCAGACCGACAATTCGCTGATCTCGTGCTCGATGTGCAGGACGGGCATGGGAACAGTGTGGACTACCGTCGTGGGTATGACTTCCACCTTGCTTGATGCGCGCGTCGCGGCCGCCCTTCACCGGATGTTCGCCGAAGCCGATGCGCAGATGCCACTGCTTGGCGAGATGATGCGCCGAGACGCGGTGCCCGGCGAGTCCAGCGCGCAGGATCGCGCCGACGCGTTGAGCGAGTTCTACCTCCCGGTGACCCCGGAAGCGGGCCGGCTGCTCTACACGTTGGTGCGGGCATCCCGTCCGACGACGGTGGTCGAGTTCGGCATGTCGCTGGGCATCTCCGCGATCCACCTGGCGTCTGCGGTGCGCGACAACGGCGCCGGCCGGGTGGTCACTACGGAGCTCAGCGAGAACAAGGTGGCCATCGCCTCTGCCAACTTCGCCGATGCCGGGCTCGACGACCTGATCACCGTGCTGCACGGTGACGCGCTGGAGACCCTGGCGTCGATCGACGGGCCGGTGCAGTTCGTGCTTCTCGACGGATGGAAAGACCTCTACCTGCAGGTGCTGCAGTTGCTCGAGCCGCGGCTGGTGCCAGGAGCGCTCATCGTCGCCGACAACACCAGCATGGCGGGCCTGGCGCCTTACCTCGACTACGTGCGCGACCCGGCCAACGGGTACGTCAGCGTGCACTTCCCGGTCAGGGATTCCGACAGCATGGAGATCTCCTGTCGGACGTGATCACGGGTGTGCCATGGTGCACACCTTCCCACGGACCGCCTACAGCGGGTTGAGGATTCGGTCGAGGAACTGGCGCGTCCGCTCTTCCTTCGGGTCGCCGATCACCTCGGCGGGCGGCCCCTTCTCGAGGATCACACCCTGGTCGAGAAACAGCACCTGGTCGGAAACCTGCTTGGCGAACTGGATCTCGTGGGTGACGATGACCAGCGTCCAGCCCTCGACGGCCAGGTCCTTGATCACCGAGAGCACTTCGCCGACCAGTTCGGGGTCCAGCGCAGAAGTCGGCTCGTCGAAAAGCACCACCTTCGGCTTGAGCGCCAGTGCCCGTGCGATGCCGACGCGCTGCTGCTGGCCGCCCGACAGCTGGAACGGGATACTGGTCCCGCTTTTCGGCGAGCCCGACCTGCTCCAGTAGCTCGGTTGCTTCGGCTTCGGCCTCCTCCTTCGGCTGCTTCTGCACGGTCACCGGTCCCTCGGTGACGTTCTGCAGGACCGTCTTGTGCGGAAAAAGGTTGTGCGACTGGAACACAAAGCCGCTCTGCGCGCGGTACTTGCGCAGCTGGTCATTCGACACCGGTTTGGAGAAGTCGACCTCGACGCCGTCGTCCCCGCCGACCCGGATCACCCCGGCATCGGGCTTGTCGAGCGCGTTGAGCGCCCGAAGCAGCGTCGTCTTGCCCGAACCCGACGGGCCGATGATGGCCGTCGACGTCCCCCGCGGAACGGTGAACGACACACCCTTGAGCACTTCGTTGTCGCCGAAGGCCTTGTGCACGCCCTCTGCGGTGATCCTGTCTTCACGGGGCTCCGTCATCGCGCCACATACCTTTCCAGCCGACTTTCAACTCGGCTCTGACCGAACGAGAGCACCAGGCAGATGACCCAGTAGTAGACCGCGGCCGTGGTGTACAACGCGAGGAAGTCGAACGTCCGTGCCGCGATCTCCTGCGACTGCCGCAGCAGCTCGGTCACCAGGATCGTCGATGCCAGCGACGTGTCCTTGAGCAAGGAGATCAGCGTGTTGGACAGCGGCGGCACGGCGACGCGGGCGGCCTGCGGAAGGATGATCCGTCGCAGCGAACCGACATAGTTGAGGCCGATGGTCTCGGCCGCCTCCCACTGGCCCTTGGGGATGCTCTGGATCGCCGATCGGATGATCTCGGCGGCGTAGCCTCCGACGTTCAGCGAGAACGCGATGATGGCCGCCGGCCACGGGTCGATCTTCACCCCCAACTGCGGCAGCGCGTAGAACACGATGAACAGCTGCACGAGCAACGGAGTGCCGCGAATGACCGAGATGTAGAACCGGGCGATGTTCGTCAGAATCACGTTCGGCGACAGACGTGCCAGCGCGACCGCCAACGCGATGATGATGCCGATCACGAAGCTGATTACCGTCAGCGGAATCGTTTTGGTGATCGCCGCCTTCGCCAGTGGCCCGAGGCTGCTGAGCACGAGCTGCCACTGCGACTGGGTGACCTTCTTCTCGGCAGGTGCCGCGGGCCCACCCGATGCGTCGGCCTTGAGGTACTTCCGCGAGATCTCGGCGAGCGTGCCGTCGGAGCGCAACTCGTCGAGCGCCTTGTTCAGGTCGGGCAGCAGTCCGCTGTCCTTGCGGGCGGCGAAACCCTGCTCGCTCTTCTCACCGACATTCCCGGCGATCTTGACGGTCTTGTCGCCCGTTTCGGCGAGGTAGGCGTACACCGCGATGCTGTCGTTGACGACGACGTTCACCCTGCCCTGGTTGAGCAGCTTGATCGCCTGGGTGAATCCCTCGACGGACTCGACCCGTGCACCGGCCTTGCGGGCGACATCCGACCAGTTGCTCGTCGCGTTCTCGGCCGCAACCTTGCCCTTGAGGTCGGCCAGTGTCTTGATGGAGTTGTCGTCGGCGCGGGTGACGATGACGCCTTCGCCAACCGAATACGGCTCCGACAGGTCGTATTTGGCCTTGCGCTCGTCGTTGATCGTCACCTCATTGGCGACGACGTCGAAGCGGTTCGCCTCCAGTGCCGCGAACATGGCATCCCACGGCGTTTCCACGAATTCGACTCTGACGCCGAGCTTTTCGCCGACCGCCTTCGCTACGTCCACGTCGTAGCCGACGAGCTCGTTGCCTGCGTCGTGGTAGCTGAACGGGGAGTAGACGCCCTCGGTGCCGACGCGAAGCACACCAGATGACTTGACCTGGTTCTGGCCGGATGAGCCGCCGCATGCCGCCAGCGCCAGCAGCGCAGCGAGCAGCATCAGGGCCAGGACGGGTTTTCTGACATAGCGCACCGGCGGACGCTAGCAAGTCGCTGGGGATTGCCCAAGGGTTCTGCTCAAGTCACCCGGTATATAGGATCACCGCGCAATGCCACAGGAACTGACCGCCCAGCAGGCCGCCGCGCGGCTCAACCCCGAAGACACGCTGGGAATGCCCCTGGGGCCCGGTCAGCCGCCCGCGTTCCTGCGTGCGCTCGGCGAGCGCGAGGACTGGACGGATCTTCGCGTCTACGGCGCGCTGCTCGCGGTGGGTACCGAACTGTTCTCGCGTCCCGGCGTGCACTACCTGTCCGGTTTCTACGGTCCACTCGAGAGGGCGTTGCGGGACACGGGCGCCGACATCGAGTTCACCCCCGCGGATTTCCGCCGCTTCGGTCCGTTGCTGCAGGCCCAGTCCCCGCGGGTGATGACGTCGGTCGCAACGCCGCCCGACGCAGACGGTTGGTGCTCGCTGTCGCTGCATGCGGGCGGCACCATCGGTGAACTACACCGCGCGGGCGCCGACCCGGACCGGCTGCTGGTCGTCGAGGTCTCCGACGCCTACCCGCGGACGTTCGGGTTCGGCGAAGAACATCGGCATGCGCTGCACACCGACGAGATCGACGTGCTGGTGCGCTCGACGGACGCGCCACTTGCCCTGCCGGGAGGCGAGGCGCCGCCGACCGACGTCGACAAGGCCATCGCCCGGCACACCGTCGACTACATCCCGTCCGGTGCGACGCTGCAGACCGGAATCGGTTCGATCCCCAACCAGATCGCGACGGTGCTGGCCGAGGGTGACGGCGGTGACTACGGGCTGCACAGCGAGATGTTCACCGACGGCTGCATGAAGCTGCATCGCGCGGGCAAGGTCACCAACACCGGCAAGGGCCAGTACGACGGTGTCAGCGTGACGACGTTCGCGTTCGGCTCACCGGAGCTCTACGAGTGGCTGGACGGCAACTCCGACGTCGTGTTTCTGCCCGTCGAGATCGTCAACGCACCGGATGTGATCGCATCCAACAACGAGATGGTCACGATCAACGGCGCGCTCGCCATCGACATACACGGGCAGGTCGTCGCCGACACGATCTCGGGCGGCCAGTTCAGCGGCATCGGCGGGGCCGAGGACTTCGTGGCGGGCGCCGGCCTCGAACTGTCGGACCGGTCGCTGATCTGTCTGCCGTCGACCTTCGAGAAGGACGGGGTGCTGCAGTCGAGGATCGTGCCGTGGTTCGGTCCCGGAGCGGTGATCACGACGCCTCGGCATCAGGTCGACGTGATCATCACCGAATACGGTGCTGCCGAACTGGAGGGCAGAACCGTACGGGAGCGTGGCGAGGCGCTGGCGGCGATCGCGCACCCGCAGTTCCGGGATGGCCTGCTCGCCGCCGCCTCACGTAGCCGGTGAGTAGATCCACGGTTCGCGCGGCAGCGCGCCGGGGTCGAACTCGTCGAGCATCCCGGCCAGTGTGGTCGCACCGAACCCGAGCGATCCGGCGATCTGCTCGAGCGCGCGCGGCATCCCGATCTGCGCCAGAGTGACCGCACCGTCGCGCTTGGCCAGCCGCTCGCCGCCGCCGTTGAGAACCAAGGCGACGTGCGCGTACGTCGGCTCGGGATGGCCCATCAGGGTGGCGAGATACGCCTGGCGCGGCGACGAAGCCAGCAGATCGTCGCCGCGTACCACCTGGTCGACGCCCTGTGTCGCGTCGTCGACGACGACCGCGAGGTTGTATGCGGTCACCCCGTCGCCCCTGCGGACCACGAAATCGTCGACGATGCCGGTGTATTCGCCGTGCAGCAGGTCGTGAACGGTGTGGGTGGTGACGTCGGTGCGCAGCCGCAGCGCGGGCGGCCGGCCCGCGGCTTCGCGACGGGTACGGCGCTCGGCGTCGGTCAGGTCACGACAGGTGCCAGGATAGGCACCCTGCGGGGCATGCGGCGCCCGCGGCGCCTGCTGGATATCCTTTCTGCTGCAATAGCATTCGTACAGCAGCCCGCGTTCGGCCAACCCCGCGACGGCGTCGTCGTAGCGCTGTGGGTGCTGCGTCTGCCACTGCGCGGGCTCGTCCCACGTGAGGCCGATAGCCGCCAGGTCGTCGAGTTGACGCAGACCGATGTCGGTATGGGTGCGGTCGTCGAGGTCGTCGACGCGCATCAGGAATCGTCTGCCCGTCGAGCGGGCGAACAGCCATGCCAGCACCGCCGTTCGCAGGTTGCCGATGTGCAGGTCGGCCGACGGGCTTGGCGCGAACCGGCCCGCGCCGGTTGGGGTCACGCCCGCAATCTAGCGGATATCAGTCACGCTCCCACGGCGCCGCGTCGCCCATCTTCTTGTAGTACTTGGCCAGATGGCTCTTCACCCGTTCGGCGTCGTCCTTTGGGATGTCGATGCCGCCGCGTGCACCGTCCATGATGGCGCCTGCTGCCATCACACCGCGCGGTACCGCTTTCAGTTTCCCGTCGACCACATCGGCGATCAGCAACTTGTACGCGGTGAAGTTGTCCTTCTTGTCGCCGTCGTACCAGAGGTGGGCGTCGCGGTACTTCTGGTTCGGTTCGTCTTCGGCGTCCGCCCATTTGCGGACCCGTTTCTCTGCCGCGTCGCCGTCCCATTCGCGGTCACGATCGGCGAGCGGCAGATCCTGAAATGCTGTCACGGACATAGGAAAGATGCGTGCCCGCAAGGGCGCTCGACTAAACGCCGAGCGCGTCTGTGAAGGCGCTGTAAAACCAGTCGACATCTGCCAACGAGAACACCAGCGGTGGTCGGATTTTCAGCACGTTGCCGTCGTGCGCCGCACACCGAGATCAGTACCCGCCTCTCCCGAAGCGCGTTGACCAGTCGACGGGCTTCCGCGCGGTCGGGGACTTCTGCTTTCCGGATCGGTAACCACCTCGACGCCGACGTAGAGTCCGGCCCCGCGGACGTCGCCGAGCCGGTGATCGTCGATGCTCGCGAGCTTCGCCCGCAACGCATCGCCCACCGTCGCGGCGTTGGCCATCAGGTGCTCCTGCTCGATGACATCGAGCACCGCCGACGCCGCGGCGATCGACACGGGGTTGCCGCCGAAGGTGTTGAAATAGGGCACTGCGCGCGCGAACGGTTCGAGCACGTCGGCCCGCGCCGCCATGGCCGCTATGGGAATGCCGTTCCCCATCGGCTTTCCCGTTGTCACGATGTCGGGGACCAGGCCGTGCCGGTCGAAGCCCCACATCGACGCCCCGGTGCGGGCGAATCCGGGCTGTACCTCGTCGGCGATGAACACCCCGCCGCGGGCGCGCACCTCGTCGACGGCGCCGCCGAGCACCGAGGTGTCGGCATAGATACCGTCCGACGAGAAGATCGTGTCGACGATCAGGCTGCTCATGCCGTAGCCCGCCGCGATCAGTTCGTCGGCGGCCTGCGCCACGTCGGCGGTGAAGCGCGCCGCGACCTCGTCGGCGTTCACCCGGTAGGTGTCGGGCGGGTCGACGACGCGCACATTGGGACCGACACTGGTTGCGCCGCCCAGCGACGGCGAGATGGCGGTCGTCGACGCCGTGTTGCCGTGGTATGCGTCGCGGGTTATCACGACTCCCGTTGCGGCAGTGCGCATTTCGGCGACTCGAAGCGCCAGGTCGTTTGCTTCCGAGCCCGTGCACGCGTACATCACCTGGTCCACGGCGTCCGGCATGGACGCCAGCAGCCGTTCGGAGTACTCGACGATGCCGCGGTGTAGGTACCGGGTGTGGGTGTTCAGCGTCGCCATCTGCCGGGAGACCGCCTCGACCACGTGCGGGTGACAGTGCCCGACGCTTGCCACGTTGTTGTAGGCGTCCAGATATTGGACGCCGTCGACGTCGAACAGGTGGCTGCCCTGCCCGCGCACCAGGTGCACCGGCTGGTCATAGAACAACCGGTACGCGGGACCGAGCACCCGTTCGCGACTGACGATCAGCGGATCGGCCGAGCCTTCCGCCCGGTAGCTGTTGGAGTCCATGATGTTGGAAAAGCTCACGACCAGTGCCTCCGGCATCGCAGGTTGATGACGCCAGTCTGCTGCATCGCAGGGCGTGCCCCACACTATGGGAGTGTCAGGACTGCCTGCCGATCACCAGAGGTATGCGCGCGCCGCCTTGCCGTCGTACGGCCGAGACCCCGACGCGCCGCTGCGGCTGCTCAGCCTGTCCGAGAACGCCACGTACCTGGTGGACGAGGAAGAACCGATCGTGCTGCGGGTCCATCGCGCCGACTACCACTCGTGCGAAGCGATCCGGTCGGAACTCGCCTGGATGGCGGCGCTGCGCGAACAGACCGATGTCGTCACGCCACGCCTGATTCCGGCCCGAGACGGAAGCGAGGTGGTGACGGCCGTTCACGACGACCGTCCGCTGAACGTCGACGCGGTGACGTTCGTGTCCGGATGTACCGCCGAGGAACGGCCGGAGGCGGTCGGCTTCGACCAACTCGGCCGGATCACCGCAGCCATGCACGACCACGTCGCACAGTGGCAGGCGCCCGACTACTTCACCCGGTTCTCCTGGGACGCCGACACCATGATCGGGCCAGACGGCCGATGGGGTGACTGGCGGCACGCGCCGGGGCTCACCGCCGCCGATGCCGCGGTGCTCGAACGCACAGCGACCGAACTGGGGGTCAAGCTGGCCGAGTTCGGTTGCACCCCCGATCGTTTCGGTCTGATTCACGCCGATCTGCGGATGGCGAACCTGATGATCGACCCGCAGGTAGATGGCGGCCCGATCACCGTCATCGATTTCGACGACTGTGGATGGTCGTGGCACCTCGCCGATCTCGGCGCCGTGGTGTCGTTCATCGAAGACACCCCGGAAGCCGAGGCGATGATCGCGGGTTGGCTGGCGGGATACCGCGAAACTCGGGAGTTGCCCGTCGAACACCTCGACATGATCCCGTCGTTCGTGATGCTGCGGCGGCTGCAGCTGACGGCATGGGTGGCGTCGCACGCGCACGCCGACAGTGCCATCGCGTTCGCCGACGGTTTTGCCGAAGGGACGGCGCGTTTGGCGCAGCGCTACCTCGGTGACACGGACTGGCTGAGAGCCGCCATCTACACGTAGCGGGCCTGCCTCTTCGCGGTTGCTGTCGAGAGCCCGTCCAGCGCCTGGTCGACGTGGTCGGTCCAGCGTGCCGGCTCAATACGATGTACGGCCGAGTCACCCTGAAAGGCACTGGAAATCACCACATCGGGTGACAGCGTGCGCAGCAGCCGAAGACTGGCGGCCAGTGCGTCGGCGTCGCCGATGCCGGGGATGTAGCCGGCCCACCACTCGCCGGAGTCACCGAGGACAAGGGTGTCACCGGTGAACAGATACCTGCCCTCGGCGCCGTCCGCCACGTAGCAGGTGCTGCCTGGCGAGTGGCCGGGCGTCGGGATGACCTCGATTCCGTTGACGTCGATGTGACGGCTGCCGAGCGGAACGTCGACGTGCGCGTGCTGGCCGATCTCGAGCAGCTCGGCGGCAGGGGCGTGCAATGACGAGTCGAAGTGGTCGGCGATCTTGGCAAGCATCGGGCCTGCCTCGTCGCGATGCGACAGGTACTGATCGGCGATGCCGCCGAGTTCGTCGAGTTCGTCGAAGTCGGCATCCGTTGCGGTGGAATAGAACAGCGCGTTGGGGCCGGTCCACAGGAATGCGTGGGTCGTCAGCCCGGGAAACGGTGAGTCGGTGCGGGTCTGCCAGAGGTCAGTGAGAACTTTTTCCATCAGACCAGCGTGCAACCTCAACAGAAGTTGAGGTCAAGTGTCACAAGCCCGGGACGATGTCGCCGAGGGCGAACGTCACCGGCTGCTCCAGTTGCGCGTACGTGCACGAGCGCGGGTCGCGGTCGGGCCGCCAGCGGTTGAATTGTGCTGTGTGGCGGAACCGTTCGCCTTCCATGTGGTCGTAGCGGACCTCGACGACCCGCTCGGGCCGCAGCGGAACGAACGAGAGGTCCTTGCCCGCATTCCAGCGGGAGCCCTCGTTCCTGCGCGGCGTGCGGTCGCCGGACACGTGCGCGGCCCAATTCCACGGATGCTCGTCGAAGGTGGTGACGAGTGGCTGCAGGTCGATGAGTAGCGATCGCCGCCTGGCCATCGGAAAGGCGCCGATCACGCCGACCGACGCAAGTGTGCCGTCGTCCTTGTAGAGCCCCAGCATGAGCGAGCCGATCGCGTCCGCACCGGACTTGTGCAGGCGGTAGCCGGCCACGACGCAGTCCGCCGTGCGCTGATGCTTGATCTTGAACATGATTCGCTTGTCGGGAAGGTAGGGGATCGCCAGCGGCTTGGCGACGACTCCGTCGAGGCCCGCGCCCTCGAACTCGGCGAACCAGCGCTGTGCGGTGGCCGGGTCGGTGGTCGCAGGCGTGACGTGAAACGACGGGCCTGCGCCAGCCAGGGCGTCGACCAGGGCGGCGCGCCGCTCGCTGAACGGGCGCTGGGTGTAGTCGTCGTCGCCGAGGGCAAGCAGGTCGAACGCGATGAACGAGGCAGGGGTCTGTTCGGCCAGCATCCGCACCCGCGACGCGGCGGGGTGCAGCCGCAACTGCAGCGCCTCGAAGTCCAGCCCGCCGTCGGCGGCGATGATGATCTCGCCGTCGACGACGCACCGGTCGGGCAGCTCTGCGGTGGCCGCCGCCACGAGTTCGGGGAAGTAGCGGGTCATCGGGCGCTCGTTGCGGCTGCCCAGCTCGACCTCGTCGCCGTCGCGGAAGCAGATCGACCGGAAGCCGTCCCACTTCGGCTCATAGGAGGCGTCGGGCGGGATCGATGGCACCGATTTCGACAGCATCGGCGACACCGGCGGCATGACGGGCAGCTGCACTCGTCCATTGTCGCCTCGACCGATGACATTGCCTGGTGTCGGCGGTCTACGTGAGTATGGAAACCGTGGATCTCCCCGTGCAGCCACCGATCGAGCCGATGCTGGCCAAGGCGCAGGCCAAGGTGCCCGACGAGGCCGGGGTGTGGTCCTACGAGCCGAAGTGGGACGGCTTCCGGGCGCTGGTGTTCCGCGACGGCGACGACGTCGTCCTGCAGTCGCGCAACGGCAAGGACCTCGGCCGGTACTTTCCGGAGCTTCTGGTCGGCGCTGCGTGACGAAGCTGGCGCCGCGCTGCGTGCTCGACGGCGAAGTCGTCGTCCCCCGCGAGATCGGTGGCCGCATGCGGCTGGACTGGGAATCGCTGTCGCCAGCGCATCCATCCGGCCGCCAGCCGGATCAAGATGCTCTCCGAGGAGACCCCCGCGCACTTCATCGGTTTCGACGCGCTGGCCATCGGTGACACGATCGCTGCTCAAGGAGCCGTTCCGGGTCCGTCGCGAGGCACTGTCGGCGGCCGGTGCACGAAAAGCAGTGGTGTCACGTCACCCGCACCACCGAGGATCCCGAGCTGGGTGCGCAGTGGCTGAACACGTTCGAGGGCGCGGGCCTCGACGGCGTGATCGCCAAGCGGCTCGACGGGCCGTACCTGCCGGGCAAGCGCGAGATGGTCAAGGTCAAGCACGCCCGCGACGCCGACTGCGTGGCCATCGGCTACCGCATCCACAAGAGCGGCGAAGGCATCGGCTCGATCCTGCTCGGGCTCTACCGCGACGACGGCGAACTCCAGATGGTCGGCGGCGCAGCGTCATTCACCGCAAAGGACCGGCTGCGACTGCTGGCCGACCTCGAGCCGCTGCGCGAGGGTGACGAGCCGGTCGACGGCGAGCCGAGCCGGTGGAACTCGGCCGCCGACAAGCGCTGGATTCCGGTGCGGCCGGAGAAGGTGTGCGAGGTCGCCTACGACCAGATGGAGGGAAACACGGTGCACGGCAGGCGATTCCGGCACGCGGTGAAGTTCCTGCGCTGGCGCCCCGACCGAGAGCCGCAGAGCTGCACCTTCGACCAACTCGACGTGCCGGTCAACTACGACCTCTACGACGTACTGGAGTCCTGAAATGGCGACCAAGGCAGAGGAGATCGACGTCGACGGCGTGGCCGTCCGGCTCACCAACCGCGACAAGCCCTACTTCCCGAAGCTCGGTTCGAAGGGGACCAAGGGCAAGCTGTTCGACTATTACCTGTCCGTTGCCGACCGGATGGTGAACGCTGCTGCGCGACCGGCCCGTTCATCTGCAGCGGTTCCCCGACGGCATCGACGGCGAGGAGATCTACCAGAAGCGCGTGCCGCAGAAGCACCCCGACTATCTCGAGACCTGTCTGATCACGTTTCCGTCCGGCCGCACGGCCGACGCGCTCAAGGTGACGCATCCGTCGGCGATTGCGTGGGCGGCGCAGATGGGCACCGTCACGCTGCATCCCGTGGCAGGTGCGCTGCCCGGACACCGAGCATCCCGACGAGCTGCGCATCGACCTCGACCCGCAGCCCGGCACCGGGTTCGCCGAGGCGCGGACCATCGCCGTCGACGTGCTCAAGCCGTTGCTCGACGAACTCGGCTTGGTCGGCTATCCGAAGACCTCGGGCGGCCGCGGCGTGCACGTCTTTCTGCGGATCGCCCCGGACTGGGACTTCATCGCGGTGCGCCGGGCAGGCATCGCGCTGGCCCGCGAGATCGAGCGGCGCGCACCGGACGCGGTGACCACGTCGTGGTGGAAAGAGGAGCGCGGCAAGCGGATGTTCATCGACTACAACCAGAACGCCCGCGACCGCACCTTCGCATCGGCGTACTCGGCGCGCAAGACGCCGATCGCCACGGTGTCGACGCCGCTGACGTGGGCCGAACTGCGCCGACGCCGATCCCGACGACTACACCATCCGACCGTGCCCGACTTCCTGGCAGGCCGCGACGACCCGTGGGCCGACATCGACGCGAACGCGCAGTCGATCGAGCCGCTGCTCGAGATGGTCAAGGCCGACGAGGAGCAGGGCCTCGGCGGACCTGCCGTATCCGCCGAGCTACCCGAAGATGCCGGGCGAGCCGCCACGCGTGCAGCCCAGCAAGAAGGTGGCCGCGAACTGGGATGACGACGGAAATGCGGTCAAGGACACATGAAAGGGCCGCGGCGATTGGTAGACTCGCCGCGGCCGGTTTACGAGTAGATCGCGCGTTAGAACCAGACTTTTCGGCCGCCGACAGGGCGCCCAACCTGGCCGAGGATCAGCAGGATCACGCCGATGACGAGCAGGATCCACCCGATCGTCGCGATGATGGCTGGTACGGGCAGCAGATAACCCACAAGGATGAGGATCACACCGAGAACGATCACGGTTAGTTGGTTCCTTCCGTCGCGTCAATATTCGACTCCGGGGTACCTCATTAACCCGCAGTTCAAACCGACGGAGTCGAATTCGTGTCAGTTCACCGATTGCGCGGGAAACCGAAACCGGGCCAGTCCCTGATCGCGCGCTGTGCCCACCCAGATCTCGCGGCCGACCTGTAGGGCGGCCGTTGCCGCGCCAAAGGTTTCGGGGCCGTAGTCGATGAGCTGTTCGGTTGCCAGCGTCTCGGGGTCCACGGAGATGATTCTCGAGGGGATACCGAGTCGCGGATTCCTGCTCAAGTGGCCGTCGAGGAACTCCCGCATGCTCGCGCCGTAGGTGCCCGCGGCCAGAAGCCTGCCGGACGTCGTCCAGGTGAGGTTGTCCACCATGATGTTGACATTCACCGTCACGGGGTCGGGGTCAGCGGCGCCCCGCCGAACCTTCCTGAGGCAGCGCGAATTCCATCCGCCGATGTAGAGCCACTGCCCGTCGGGTGAAACTGCCACGCCGTTTGCCGTGTTGATCTGCGTGCCGGGTAACGCCGCCCAGCCATGGTCCGGCGACCATTCCAGCACACCACCCGTGTCGAGACCTGCAATCGCCTGCTCGACACTTACCCCGCTGCGGCCTTCCGGGTCTCCTGTGGTGCTGACGACGAACCCGTCGTCGACCGCGGCGACGTCATTGCCCACGGTGCTGCCCGGGAGTCGCACCCCGCCAATCCATTTCAGAGATGGGCGAGGTGCGTCGAGGTCGACGTCGAACACCTCAACCGACTCGTTGCCGCCGTGATTCACGACGTACAACTCGGTGCGGCCGTCGGGCCGCAGTTTGACGTCGATGCCGTGCGGTCTGAACTTCAACGGATTGAGGTCGGGCTGCTCGACGAACCTCCGGGCGTCGAGGGCAGAAGTTCCGCGGTACGGGAAGATCTCGTTGCACGCGCCGTCCGCCACGCTCACCGCATAGAGCCGTCCCAACGGCGCGGTCGGGCCGGTCATTCCCGACGTCAACACCCATTCGCCGCCGGGGGCCACGGCGAGATCCTCAGCGTTCACCGGCCCTGAGATGTAGCCGGCCAGCTGCTCGTGCATGCGAACAAGAATTACCGCAATTAGTGACGTTTGCTTAAGTATTGGACTACTTCAGTGAATAAGTCTCAGAAGCCGGGGCCGAAGCCGATACCGAAACGGAGTCGGAGGGTTCGCTTCAGGTCTTCGATGGTCGCGGTCGTCGCCGGCCACCGGCTCGGCGCCGGAGGTGTGCGCGAACGCCAAGGCCGCCATCAAGCCTCCTATGGTCTGCGGCGCCGCGACGCTTTACCACCAAAACCGGTGTGGGTTCGGCGGCACTGCGTCATCGTTGGGTCGTGAGTCGCCTCATCGCCGCGCTGGCCATTTTTGCCGTCGTCGTCGCAGGTCTGGGGATCACCATCGCGGTACTCACCTCGAGCAGCGAGGACCAGCCCCCCGCTGCGCCGAGGACCTCGTCGGTACCTCCGCCACCGCTGACTCCCCAGGTGCCGACACCGGTCGAGTTTCAGCTCAGCGTGGTGGTGACGGATCAGAACTGCGCCGTGCCCGCAGGAATGTGTGTACAAATACCGCATCGAGCCGAAATACATCGGCCTACACCCGTTGCCAACCAACGAAATCAAGGTCATCTACCAGGTGACCGGAGGGCATCAACCGCAGACCGGCGACTTCACCGTCAAGGGTGACCAGGCCCAAGTGTTGCAGGACGTGCCCATCGAGGGGCCGCCGGGTGCGCGCCTGCAGGCGACGGTCACCCAGGTCGTCGGGTCAGCGCCGTGAACGTGTGGTTGCTCCTCGTTCTGGTGATCGTGGCTTCGGTGGTGGTTGCGGTCGGCAGCATCCTGGTGGCGAACCGCGCGATTCCCGCATCTGTTGGGAAGGAGCACAATTCGACCCTCTCGCCATTCGTGACCACGGTCGCCCTGGTCTACGGAACACTCCTGGGCTTCACCGTCGTGGTCGCGTGGGAGCAGTTTTCGTCGGCCGAAACCAACGTCGCCAACGAGGCGTCCACCCTGGCGACCATGTATCGGCAGACCGTGGCCATGCCTTCCCAGGAGCAGGGGGAGATCCGGGTCCTGCTGCGCAAGTACACAACGGCGGTGCAGGGGCCCGAATGGAAAAAGCAGGAGGAACTCGAGGGTGGGACCAGTGACTCTGCGCGCAGCGCGATCACCGATATGTACCGTGTCATCGGCCGGCAGGATCCGGATGCCGTGTCGTCGGCGATCAACGGCGAGTTCCTCGGCCAGCTGACTGTCCTGGCCTCTGAACGCAACACCAGGGTGCTCGACGCCGAGCCACGGATCCCGTGGTTGCTGTGGTGTGGCCTGGCGTTCGGTGGCGCGTTGCTGGTCGGCCTCACCGGCTTCATGCGCCTAGCCAGCACGCGCGGCCACATCGTCCTGTCGGGCGCCGTCGCGCTGCTGCTGGGTTTGTTGTTGTTCCTGGTCTACTGCCTCGACCATCCCTTCGGCACTCAAATCGGAATCACGCCTGCCCCGTTCGAACACTCGCTCGAGGTGTTCGATGGCGTCGACTCTGGCAAGTGATCCATTCAGCGATTCGCTCCGATCGGCGAAGCGCTGAGGCATTGTTAGCTCCATGACGTCGTTGTCGCTCCTTCGCGCTGGAGAGGGGCTGCCACGTAGCGTCCAGGGCGCGGCCGACCCGCGATTCGCCAACGTCATCCGGATCTTCGACGGGCTGTTCCCCGGTCGCCGGTTCGGCGGCGGGGCCCTGGCCGTCTACATCGACGGCAAGCCCGTCGTCGACGTCTGGACGGGGTTCTCCGATCGGGACGGAACGTCGCCGTGGACCGCCAACACCGGTGCGATGGTGTTCTCGGCGACAAAGGGTGTGGCCGCTACCGTGGTCCACCGGCTCGTCGACCGCGGCCTGCTGGACTACGACACCCCCGTCGCCGAGTACTGGCCCGAGTTCGGCGCGAACGGCAAGTCCGACATCACCATTCGCGACGTGCTGCGACACCGGGCCGGCCTCTCGCACCTGAAAGGGGTGACCAGGGAGGACCTGCTCGACCACCACCTGATGGAGCAGCGGTTGGCCGCAGCGTCCGCTGATCACCTTCGGGGATGGCCCGCATACCACGCGCTGACGTTCGGATGGCTGGTATCGGGCGTGTGCCGAGCCGTCACCGGGTCGGGCATGCGCGACCTCATTCGTGACGAGGTGGCGCGCCCGCTCAACACCGACGGCCTGCACCTGGGCCGCCCGCCCGCCGGGTCGCCGACGAAGGTGGCCCAGATTCTGATACCTCAGAACGCACGCCCCAATCCGGTGTTCGACTTCGTCGCACCGCGGGTGGCAGGTCTACCGTTCTCGGGTGCGCTCGGCGCGATGTACTTCCCCGGCATCAGATCTCTTGTGCAGGGCGATATTCCGTTCCTCGACGGGGAGGTGCCTGCAGCAAACGGCGTCGTCACCGGCCGCGGCCTCGCCAAGATGTACGCGGCGATCGCCAACGGCGGAGCGATCGACGGCCAACAGTTCCTTTCACCCGAGATGACCGACGGGCTGATCGGCAAGCCGAAAGTGCGGCCCGACCTGAACATGGTGGTGCCGATGCCGTTTCACCTCGGCTACCACGAGTCGCCTATCCCCGGGCTGTTGAAGGGATTCGGCCATATCGGCCTGGGCGGCACCCTCGGCTGGGCCGACCCGGCGACCGGCAGCGCATTCGCATTCGTGCACAACAGGTTGCTGACGGCGATGGTGTTCGACATGGGCTCGTTCGCGGGCATCGCGCGTCCGATGCGCAGTGCCATCGCCGCCGCCCGCAGCGCAGGCGCCATGGCGGTGCCCCGCTACGGTGCGACATTCCGTGAGGCCAATGAGCACAGCGACGCATCGAAGAAGCGGGTAGCAGGCAGACGCTAGGCAGCAGCAAACTCGGCCACGGATGAACACAAGGGCCGGGCGGGCAGCCGTTCGCATCGGGCGTTATAGTGGTGCGCGGACGCCGGAAGATGTGCAATACCAACCTCTTTGGCCGACGGGGCGCGCCAAGCGGTTCGGCGCCGTGCACCGTAGGACAAGTTGCCGAGGGGATTAAGCATGATCAATCTGAAATACGTAGCAGCTGCAATGTTCGTCTCGACCGGAACGGCTCTTGCCGCTGTCGGCATCGGCGCGGGTGTGGCCAATGCCGTGCCTACCGTCGCGGGACCGCAGTACATCTCGGAGAACGGACCCGGCCACGGAAACGGGAACGGGAACGGGCACGGGCACGGTCATGGCGACGACTGGTGGTGGCGGGACCAGGGACCCGGGCACTGGGATCCGATCGACGCCTGTGTCGGTGTCCAGGGCCCGTTCGGCTATGTGCAGGGCAGCGCCTGCATCTAGCGTCGGCTCAGCCGTGGGTCGGGACGACGCCGCGGGCCTGAGGTAGCGGCAGATCGTTGTAGGTCGCGATGCCTGGTGCTGCGGCGACGACCGCCGGTATCGCATGGATCGGCGGCATCGCCGTCATGATGTGGCCGAGCACGAAGAAGTCCTCGAGCGTCTTGGCGTTCTCGATCATGTCCTGCGGCGGCAGGAAGCCGACCGTCATGTTGACCGTCGGTCGGCCCTCGATGGTGATCTTCCAGCCGTCGGCGTCGAGCTTCCAGTCCGGCTCCAGCGTCTGGCCCTTGCGCCACCGCACATTGAGGTCGACGACGGTCCTGCCGCCGACCCGGCCCTGCCAGCTGGCGAAGACGCCTGCCACATGGCCGGCCTTGATGGTCCACGACGCCATCTCGCAGGTCCTCGGTGGTCTGGGCGTACTCGGTTTCGCACACGATTTCGTCGAGCTCGACGCCGAGCGAGTCGGCGACCAGTTGCACCGCTTCGGCGAACACCGCCGTGCCCTGGGCGGCCATCGGCTGCAGGCCGGGGTCGTCGATCGCGGCGCCGAAACCGGCGGGCCGCTCGGTATCGGGTGAGTCGTAGAGAGTGGTGTCGGCGGTTTCGGCGATGATGACCTTGTCGACCCGGTCGCAGGCCGTCGCCGCGACGATCGCCAGCAGGTCGGCGAACCCGGGGCTGACCCCCGAGCCGAACATCGTCGCGCCGCCCTGCCTGCAGGCTTCCTCGATCCGGTCGCGGCCGTCACCGAGGTTGCCGCCGGTGATGAACGACGCGGACGTCACCACGTTCACACCCGCCGACAGGATCCGTCACGAGCTCGTCGACATTGATCCACATCGGGTTGTAGATGACGCAGTCGGGCTTGAGCGCCAGCAGCGCATCGACGTCGTCGGTGGCCTTGACGCCGAGTGGTTCGATGCCGACCAACTCGCCGACGTCGACCCCGGCCTTGTCCTTCGACCAGGCGTAGCACCCGACCAGCTCGTAGGTCGGATTCTTCGTGATCGCTTCTACCGAGCTCTTTCCGACGTTGCCCGTCGTCCACTGGACGACCCGGTAGGGGGTGGTGTTTGGCACTCGCTCAGCATAGGGAAGGCGGTGCGGTTCCAGCGGTGGCTTTCGGCCACAAAATTGACGGTTGCGGTCAGGAGCCCAGCGTCGCCTTGCCGCTGCGCTGCTGACCGCTGCGGTCGACCCAGGTCAGGTCGATGACGTCGCCGGGGTAGTGCCGATCGAGAATCTGAGTCAGCGCGGTCGCCGAATCCAGCGGTGCACCGTCGATTGTGGTGAGCACGTCGCCGTCGACGAGACCGGCTGCCTGAGCCGGACCGCCGCGCAACGCCTCGCGGATGACGACGCCGGGCACCTGTGCGCCCTGATCGCCCGCGGCGACACCGACACCCAGCAGCGTGGGAGGTCCGATGTGCACGGTGTCCGACGGCGCCCGCGAACGGATCTGGTCGGCGATGCCCAGCGCCTGGTTGATAGGAATCGCGAAGCCCTTACCGCCCGGCTCGAACCGGTAGTTCACGGTGGCTGCCGTGGTCACACCGATCACCTGGCCCGCACCGTTCACCAACGGGCCGCCGGAATCGCCCGCGCGGACGCCCGCCGCGACCTCGATCAAACCGGTCAGCTCATCGGAGCTGTCGGTCAGTGCGTCCTTGGCCTCGATCGTCCGGCCCAGCTGCGTGATGGTGCCCGCTTCGCGCGTCGGCGGGCCGCCCGGATTGGCGTTGCCGATGGCCACCGCGGGCTCCCCGACGGCGACGGCGGCGGAGTTGCCCAGCGGCGCGACCGGCAGGCCGGAGGCCCCGCGCAGCTGCAGAAGTGCGATGTCGTGTGTGCGGTCGTAGCCGATGAGATCCGCCCCGAACGATTGGCCGGTGCCGACGTTGTGGGCGGTGACGGTATCGGCACCCTGCACCACGTGGAAGTTCGTCAGCACCTCGCCGTTGGGGTTGAGCAGGAAACCGGTGCCCGCACCGATGGCGTGCTGATAGTCGATCGTGGTGTCGATCTGCACCACGGCGGGTTCAACGGACGCGATCGCCGTGTCCAAAGGCGCCGCAGAAGCGATCGCCGGGCGGATCGGCGCCACCAGTGTCATCACGGCGGCCAGCGCGATCAGCAGGCGATACAGGGGTATGCGGGGCATATGGAGACTTTCGGCTGGGGACGGTTTCTCATTACATCGTGGCAATGACTGGTTCCCCTGTCGACGCGGGGCTAATCGTCGACGGCGACGCCGCCGCGCGACCGTCTGCGCTTACGCAGGCTGATCTTGCCACCTGCTCGCCGGTTGCGCAGACCGCCGTTCGCGGACTCGGAGCCGTTGGCGGCGCCGGTGTCATCGGTTTCGGTGTCGGTCTCAGTTTCGGTTTCGGTGTCGTCGTCCCCGGCGTTGTGCGCCGTCACCTCGGCCGGCTCGTCGGATTGCTGTTCCTCGGACTCGGCCGGCGCCTCGGTTTCGGACGTTTCGTCGTCGCCGACGGTGGCCTCGTCGTCGCTGGTGGGAGCCGCGGCTTCCGTGCTGATGGCGTCCGCATCCTCCGTCGCTTTGCGGCGCCCGCGCCGGCTTTTCTTCGCCGCCTTCGGCTTGAGCGGTTTGGGCGGCGGCGGCGGAAGCTCGGCCACGAACGCGAGGTA
The DNA here is from genome assembly GCA_963758825.1 of uncultured Actinomycetota bacterium. GTDB lineage: Bacteria > Actinomycetota > Actinomycetes > Mycobacteriales > Mycobacteriaceae > Mycobacterium. The sequence continues at coordinate 576,029 of CAVWWV010000008.1, forward strand.
GAACGCGAAGATGCCGAGCAGCGCGATCGCGGCCGCGGCGCCGTAGATGCCGAAGAGCCAGCGACCCGCGGTGTCCACGTTCAGCCAGATCTCGCTGATCGCGGTGCCGATGATCAGCACACCGGCCAGCACGTGCAGCCCGATCGACGAGGTTCGCAGGCTCAGCGCCAGCGCAGGGGTGCCCAACTCGGGCTTGCGGGTGCGAAGAAGTGTGAACACCACCGGCAGTGCCGCAAGGCCGATCACCGCACCCGTGACGATGCGCAGCACCGTGCCCAGCGTGTGGCTGGTCGTGCCCATCAGCTCCGGCCACCGCGGCAGTACGAAGAAGAAGTACAAGACGCCGGCCGCGATCGAGAACGACGCGTGCCAAGCCACCGCAACTTTGCGGCCCATACTCCTCCTCAAGATTTCTGGACCGGGGAGCGACCAGCTCTCACTGCCCAACTGGTCGCCCCTCGGACCAAGTGCGGAGGATAGGGGATTTGAACCCCTGAGGGCTATTAACCCAACCCGCGTTCCAGGCGAGCGCCATAGGCCACTAGGCGAATCCTCCGCGGGCCATGGTAACCGACCTGCCTAACAGGGCCGTCCAGGCTGGGGGCGACCACGTATTACACTCGCCGTGGACCCCGCGCGGCGTCTATCCTGTGAACTCCCCCAGGGCCGGAAGGCAGCAAGGGTCAATGGGCTCTGTCGGGTGCGCGGGGTCCCCTTATTTCCTCCGACATTGAGGACGCATCGTGTCGTTTCACTCGCTCGGCCGCGAGGAATTGCAGGCGCAGCACCAGTCGCAGAAGAACAACTACGCCGACCTGCAGGCCAAGCAGCTCAAACTCGACCTGACCCGCGGCAAGCCGTCACCCGCGCAGCTGGACCTGTCCAACGCGCTGCTGGATCTGCCGGGATCGGGTAAGGACGCCTACCGCGACGGGGAGGGCACCGACACCCGCAACTACGGCGGGCTGCACGGTCTGCCGGAGCTGCGCGCCATCTTCGGCGAGCTGCTCGGCATCCCGGTGCAGAACCTGATCGCCGGTAACAACGCCAGCCTCGAACTGATGCACGACGTGGTGGTGTTCTCACTGCTGCACGGCGGGGTGGATTCGGCGCGGCCATGGCGCGACGAGCCCGCCGTCAAGTTCCTGTGCCCGGTGCCCGGCTATGACCGGCACTTCGCGATCACCGAGAGCCTCGGCGTCGAGATGATCAACGTGCCGATGCTCGAAGACGGTCCCGACGTCGACCTGATCGAGGAGCTCGTTGCTGCCGACCCGGCCATCAAGGGAATGTGGTGCGTGCCGGTGTTCTCCAACCCGACCGGCGTCACGTTCTCGTGGGAAAAGGTGCGACGGTTGGTGCAAATGCGAACGGCCGCAACCGATTTCCGGTTGTTCTGGGACAACGCATACGCGGTGCACACCCTCACCCACGAGCCGGTGCAGCAGATCGATGTGCTGGGGCTGGCCGCCGCAGCGGGTAACCAGAACCGGCCGCTGGTGTTCGCGTCCACCTCGAAGATCACGTTCGCCGGTGCGGGCGTCAGCTTCTTCGGCGGATCGCTTGCCAACATCGCCTGGTATCTGCAGCACGCAGGAAAGAAATCGATCGGCCCCGACAAGGTCAACCAACTTCGTCATCTGCGGTTCTTCAAGGACGCCGACGGAGTCAGGTTGCAGATGCAGCGTCATCAGCAGCTGCTCGCCCCGAAGTTCGCGCTGGTGGGCGACATCCTCGGCGACCGGCTCGGTGAGTCGAAGATCGCATCGTGGACAGACCCCAAGGGCGGCTACTTCGTCAACCTCGACGTGTGGCCGGGCACCGCCCGTCGCACCGTGTCGCTTGCGAAGGACGCAGGCATCGCCGTCACCGAAGCCGGTGCGTCATTCCCGTATCGAAAAGACCCGGAGGACAAGAATATTCGGATCGCCCCGACATTTCCGGCGCTGCCCGATCTGCGGGAGGCAATTCACGGGCTTGCCACGTGCGCGTTGCTTGCCGCCACCGAAGCCCTGCTCAAGGACTGAGGTGTCGATCCGTCAGACCGCCTCGGTAGCCTGCTGAGCGTGGCGCTCTACCGCAAGTACCGACCCGCGACCTTCGCCGAGGTGGTCGGCCAGGAGCACGTCACCGAACCGCTTTCCACTGCGCTGACCGCAGGGCGGATCAACCACGCGTATCTGTTCTCCGGCCCTCGCGGCTGCGGCAAGACGTCGTCGGCGCGGATCCTGGCCCGGTCACTGAACTGCGAGCAGGGTCCGACCCCGACGCCGTGCGGGGTGTGCGACTCGTGCGTCGCGCTCGCCCCCAACGGGCCCGGCAGCGTCGACGTCGTCGAACTGGATGCGGCCAGCCACGGTGGCGTCGACGACACCCGCGAGCTGCGCGACCGCGCGTTCTACGCCCCTGCACAGTCGCGCTACCGCATCTTCATCATCGACGAAGCGCACATGGTGACCACGGCAGGCTTCAACGCGCTGCTGAAGATCGTCGAGGAGCCGCCGGACCACCTGATCTTCATCTTCGCGACCACGGAACCGGAGAAGGTGCTGCCGACCATCCGCTCGCGCACCCACCACTACCCGTTCCGGCTGCTTGCGCCGCGCACCATGCGGTCGCTGCTGGAGCGGATCTGCGTGCAGGAAGGCGTCGAGGTCGACGAGACCGTCTACCCACTGGTCATCCGCGCAGGCGGAGGCTCGCCCCGCGACACCCTCTCGGTGCTCGATCAGTTGCTCGCCGGCGCCGACGGCAACCGGGTGCTGTACCCGCGGGCGCTTGCCCTGCTGGGAGCCACCGACGTGGCCCTGATCGACGACGCCATCGACGCGCTGGCCGCAGGCGACGCCGCCGCATTGTTCGGTGCGGTCGAGGGGGTCATCGACGCGGGCCATGATCCGCGCCGGTTCGCCACCGATCTGCTGGAACGCTTCCGCGATCTGATCGTGCTGCAGGCGGTGCCCGACGCCGCCGCACGGGGCGTGGTCGACGCGCCAGGCGATGTGCTCGAGCGGATGCGCGATCAGGCCGCCCGTCTCGGAGCGGGAACGCTGGCACGCTACGCCGAGGTGGTGCACGCGGGCCTCGGCGAGATGCGTGGGGCGACCGCGCCACGGCTGCTGCTCGAGGTGGTGTGTGCGCGCCTGTTGTTGCCGTCGGCCAGCGACACGGAATCGGCTCTGCTGCAACGACTCGAGCGCATCGAGACGCGGCTGGACATGTCGATTCCCGCCGACAGTGCCACCGCCGTGTCGGCGCAGCCGACGAAACCGTCGAAGCAGTTCGTTCGCAAGACGAAGGCCACCGCGCCGCCACCGGAGCCGACGGCGCCGGCGTCGACGCCCGAACCCGCTCCCGAACCGTTGCGCCGAACCCGTTGCGCCCCAAGAGGTTGAGCCGCCGCCGCCTCCGTCACCGCCGCCTGTTCAGCCACCCGCCGACCCGGTGGTGGAGGTACCCATTGCCGTTGCCGCAGCCGGTGAACCCGACGCGGCCGCGATACGCAGGCAGTGGTCGACCGTGCTCGACAAGGTGCGGGATCGCAGCCGCTCGCTGGCGGTCATGCTCGCCGGTGCAGTCGTCCGCACCGTCGATGGCGGCACGCTGCTGCTCAACCACGAATCCTCGCCGCTGGCAAAGCGACTCAACGAGTCCCGCAACGCCGAAGTCGTTCAGGAGGCGTTGAAGGACGCCCTCGGTGTGGGGCTGAAGGTGCGCTACGAAGTCGGGGCGGCGGGCGAAGTGGCCTCGTCGTCGGCCGCCGCGGTCACCGAGGTCGCCCGCAACGAGGAGGACGACATGCTGGCCGAGGCGGGCAGCGACACCTCCGAGACCGTGCGCCGCGATCCGGAAGAAGCGGCCCTTGAACTACTGCAGAACGAACTCGGCGCTCGTCGGATCGACAGCGGCTAGTACGTCAGGCTGTCCACCACGGCCGCAACGGCAACCCGCCGTCGTTGCCGCCGCCATCCACCTTGACCGCCAAGACCTGGTGCAGCTGAACGACATTGGTCTCGAAACCGAGCCGTGAGCCCGCGATGTACAGGCCCCACACCTTCGCGGTGGGCAACCCGACCTCCTCGACGGCCTCGTCCCAGTGCTCGAGGAGATTGCGGCTCCAGTCGCGCAGCGTCAACGCGTAGTGGTGGCGCAGGTTCTCCTCGTGCACGACTTCCAGGCCGACGTCCTGCGCCTCGCTGATGATCCGGCCGGAGCCGGTGAGCTCCCCGTCGGGGAACACGTAGCGGTCGATGAACGCCGCCGCCGAGGGCGTGGTCCGGTTGTCCGGCCGGGTGATGCAGTGGTTGAGCAGTAGTGCGCCGACCCGCATCTTCGACTGCAGGAAGCTGAAATACGCCGGATAGTTTTGCACGCCGATGTGCTCGGTCAGCCCGATCGACGAGACGGCGTCGAAGTCGGATTCGGCAACGTCGCGGTAGTCGCTGTGGCGGACCTCGGCGAGGTCGGTGAGGCCCTGCTCGGCGATGGCCTTCTGCGCCCACGCCGCCTGCTCCTTGGACAGCGTGACACCGATCGTCTTGACGCCGTGGCTGGCCGCGTACCGGACCATCCCGCCCCAGCCACAGCCGACGTCCAGCAGTCGGTCACCCGGCTTGAGCCGAAGCTTCTCGAACACCAGCCGGTACTTGTTCTCCTGCGCCTCTTCCAGCGATGCGTCGGGATGCGGGTAGCACGCGCAGGTATAGGTCATCGACGGGCCGAGGACCCATTCGTAGAACGTGTTCGAGACGTCGTAATGGTGATGGATCGCCTCGGCGTCGCGGGTCTTGCTGTGCCGCAAGCCTTCTGCGATGCGGCGCCAGCGGGGGAGCGCCTCCTGCGGAGGCGGCGCGATCGGCTTGAGGTGCTCAATGCCGATGGAGCGCACGATGTTCGCCAGCACGCGGGCGGGCGGCCGCTTGAAGTCCATCTTGTCGGCGAGCGCCCGCAGCAGCTCGTAGGGATCGGCGGGATGCACGCCGAGCGGCGCGACGTCACCGGACACATACGCGCGGGCCAATCCGAGTTCCCCTGGCGCCGTGGCGAGATAGGTGGTGCCGCGCGGGGTCAGCAGGTCCAACCCGACGGTGGCGTCCTCGGGTCCTGCCGTGCTCCCGTCGTACGCGGTGAACTTCAGGGGGTTCTGCTGACCAGCGGCGAAGATCTCCAGGATCTCGGCGAGTGTCAGCTTTCGCGCCGGCGCATTCGTCTGCTGCTCTTTGTATGTCGTCATCGTCTTTGCACCGCCTTTGCGTATAGGTCGAGGAGACGTGAATCGGGATCGTATGCCTTCTTGACGGTTTTATAGGCTTCCCCGCCGTAGAGTTCGTCGAACTCATCCTGAGAATAAAACGCGTCGGAGTACAGCGATTTGTGTCCGTCCAGGTCGCTGACCTTGCGCTCGATCAGCTTGTTGGTGTGGCCGTCCTCCGGCCCGACGGGGACCGACGACCAGAATCCGACGTTGACGTAGGTGTGGTGCGGTCGGATCGGGTACAGCGGCCAGTTGCCGTCTTCGCGCAGCCGCAGCGGGCACAGCCAGATCGGCTCGATCGGCACGTTGGCCAGGAACCAGTCGAGGAACTCGACACACCGCCCGATCGGCACCTCGACGTCCTGCACGACGCGCTCCAGGGGTGGCCTGCCGTTGCGCTTCTCGATCCGGTCGGCGATGTTGAAGCGCCGGTCGTAGCCGATCAGTTTCCAGTAGAAGCTGCTGCGCCGGTAGCGCCGCGGCCAGAACCGCCTGATGTGCGGGTTCTGCGCGCCGAACGCCCGCGAGCACCAGAACCAGTCGGTGTCCCAGCGCCACAGGTAGTCGTGGATCGTCAGCCGGTCGTGCTTCTCGGTGCCGTCGTGCTGGATGGACCGGTAGTAGATGTCCCTGCCGGTGTAGTCGCTGACCGGCCCCGGTGTGGATGTCTGCACGCCGACGCACAGGTAGCTCTCGTCCGCGCTGAACACCACGCCGTCGAGGTAGTGAACCGGGGCGCCGTCGATGCCGCCCGTCTCGATGATCCGGTCCATCGCCGCGACCAGATCGCGCAGCGATCGGAAGCGCAGGTGTCGCAGCGCCACGAACGGCTTGACGGGTTCCAGCTCGATTTTCAGGCGGACCGAATAGCCCAGCGTGCCATACGAATTCGGGAAGGCGCGGAACAGGTCGGCGTTCTGCTCCTGCGATGCGGTGACCACGTCGCCGGTGCCGGTGAGGATGTCCATCTCGAGCACCGACTCGTGCGGAAGGCCGTTGCGGAACGACGTCGACTCGATGCCGAGCCCGGTGACCGCACCGCCGAGGGTGATGGTCTTCAGCTGCGGGACGACGAGTGGCGACAAACCGTAGGGCAGCGTCGCGGCGACCAGGTCCTCGTAGGTACACATGCCCGCGACGTCGGCTGTCCTCGCGTCGGGATCCACCGACACCACACCCGTCAGTCCCGAGACGTCCAGGCCCTTCGCGTCGCTCTTGGCGCGGGCGCGGAACAGGTTGGAGGTCGGCTTGGCCAGCCGGACGGTGGCCGACGGCGGGATCGCGCGGTAGCTGGCAAGGAGTCGCTGCACGCCTGCGGCGTGCGCAGCACGTGCTTCGGCGGCCGGGACAGACACGCATATACGCTAGTCCGCGGCCGCGGCCGATGCGACCGCACCACGACGAGGGGAGTCATTGGAGATGGGACAGGTCAGCGCCGCCAGCAGCGTCTTGATCGACGCCACACCGGAGAAGGTGTTGGCGGCTGTGGCGGATTACACAACGGTCCGCCCGAGGATCCTGTCGCCGCACTACCACGATTACCAGGTTCTCGAAGGTGGCCAGGGCGCAGGCACCGTCGCGAGCTGGAAGTTGCAGGCGACCAAGTCGCGGGTGCGCGACGTGAAAGCCACCGTCGACGTCGCCGGGCACACCGTGATCGAGAAGGACGCCAACAGCTCGATGGTGACCAACTGGACCGTCGCGCCCGCCGGACCCGGCTCGTCGGTCACCGTCAAGACGTCGTGGCAGGGCGCGGGTGGCATCGGCGGCTTCTTCGAGAAGACGTTTGCACCGCTGGGGCTGAAGAAGATTCAGGCCGAGGTGCTGGACAACCTCAAGAAGGCCGTGGAAGCCGGCTAGCGGGTCTGCACCCCGAGGAAACCCGCGATACCGCGCACGACGGCGTCGGCGTACTTCTGCCTGCCCTCGGGGGTGGTGATCAGGCCCGAGTCGGCGGGGTTCTTCATGTTGCCGAGCTCGATGAGGATCGACGGATACTGCGCCAGGTTGAGGCCTGCGATGTCGGACCGGGGGTTGAGGCCGCCGGTGCCGACATAGGTCGACGGCACGAGGCCCGAGGCCTGCAACTGGTCGCGCATGGTCTGCGCGAACTGCACCGACGGTCCCGCCTGCACCTGGTTGAGCGGCGGCGACGAGTAGAGCACGTGAAAGCCGCGGCCGGTCGGCGGCCCGCCGTCGGCGTGGATGCTGACGATGGCGTTGGGCTTGAGCGCGTTGGCCATCGCCGCACGCTCGTCGACACACGGCCCCAGCCCGGTGTCGTTGCCCCGCGACATCGCCGTGCGCACGCCGAGCGCCGTCAGCTCCTGCCGGATTCGAAGCGTCGTTTCCCAGGTGAAGGAGTGCTCGGGGTAGCCGTCGTTGGTCGAGGTGCCACTTTCCTGGCAGTTCTTGGTGCCGCCGCGGCCGGTGGGCACCTGGCGGCTGATCGAGCCGTCGTTGGAGCCGTTGTGGCCGGGGTCGAGGAAGACGATCATGCCCGCGATGTTGGCGGGCGCGGCTGATGCGGGGCTGGCAAGCGTCGACGCGGCGACGACTAGGCAAGCAGCCGCGGTCGCGCCGACACGCAGGGTCGCTGACACGTGCACGGCGTCAAGGTAGCGCCCGGGCGTCTAGGCTTGAAAGGCCAAAACGCCGCGTGCCAGCGAGCGCAACCAAGTCGAGACCAATACGCAAGGGGACTGTCATGCAACCCGGAGGCCAGCCCGACATGTCGGCGCTCCTCGCGCAGGCCCAACAGGTGCAGCAGCAGCTGATGGAAGCGCAGGAACAGCTCGCCAACACCGAGGTGCACGGGCAGGCCGGCGGCGGCCTCGTCCAGGTCACCATGAAGGGCAGCGGCGAGGTGGTGGGCGTGTCGATCGACCCGAAGGTCGTCGACCCCGACGATGTCGAGACGCTGCAGGACCTGATCGTCGGCGCGCACGCCGACGCGGCGCGGCAAGTCACCCTGCTCGCCCAGGAGCGGCTCGGACCGCTCGCAGGCGGCATGGGCGATCTGGGCCTACCGGGGCTCTGACTTACCGCAATGTTTGAAGGCCCCGTCCAGGATCTGATCGACGAGCTGGGCAAGCTGCCGGGCATCGGTCCGAAGAGCGCCCAGCGCATCGCCTTCCACCTGTTATCCGTGGAGCCGCCGGACATCGACCGGCTGACCGCGGTGTTGGGGAAGGTCCGCGACGGGGTCAAGTTCTGTGTGGAGTGCGGCAACGTCTCCGACGAAGACCGCTGCCGGATCTGTTCTGACTCACGCCGCGACGCGTCGGTGGTGTGTGTCGTCGAGGAGCCCAAGGACGTGCAGGCCGTCGAACGCACCCGGGAATTCCGCGGCCGGTATCACGTACTGGGCGGTGCGCTGGATCCGCTGTCGGGTGTCGGTCCCGAGCAGCTGCGTATTCGCGAGCTGCTCAACAGGATTGGTGAACGCGTCGACGGTGTGGACATCACCGAGGTGATCATCGCCACCGACCCGAACACCGAGGGTGAGGCGACGGCGACGTATCTGGTCCGGATGCTGCGCGACATACCCGGGCTGTCCGTCACGCGCATCGCTTCGGGCCTACCCATGGGCGGCGACCTGGAATTCGCCGACGAGCTGACCCTTAGCCGCGCGCTCTCGGGCCGCCGCGCCCTGACCTAGAGCTTCGCGAAATCGACGTTTTGCAGACGTCTACTCGCACTTCGTCTGCAGAACGTTGATTTCACGGCGATGTCGGTGCCTGCGCGCACGATGCGTACATGGCACAGATCATTCTCGGCGGTGAGGCCGTTGCGGCAGGTGTGGTGACGCGCCACGAGCTCGGACGCTGGCACGGGCCCGTCTATCGGGGTGTGTACGCGCCCAAGGATGCGGACCTGTCGCTGCGTGATCGAGCGATCGCCGCGTGGCTGGCATCGAAGCGCAGAGGCGTCGTCGCGGGCGTCGCGGCGTCAGCGCTCCACGGTGCCCCGTGGGTCGATCCCGACGTGCCGATCGAGCTGGTCGGGGTGAAGATCCGTGCCGCAGGACGGACTCGTGCCGCGAACTGAGCGAATCGCCGACGACGAGATCACGCGGCTGTCCGGGCTGCCCGTGACGACACGGGTGCGTACGGCATTCGACGTCGGGCGCCACCTCGAGCGACCGCAAGCGTTGGCGCGGCTGGACGCACTGATGTGGAACCAGAGATTCTCGATCGACGCGGTGCTTGCACTTGCTGATCGGTATCCGCGCGCACGCGGGAATCGGCAGCTGCGGGAGCTGCTTCCACTGGTCGACGGTGGAGCCGAGTCGCCGCGCGAGAGCACGACTCGGTCTGTGGCTGCACGACGCGGGCTTTCCGCGTCCTGAAACGCAGATCCCCGTGTTGGCGCGAATCGACGCAACCTGTCGCGTGGCTCGACATGGGTTGGCGCGACTTCATGGTCGCGGTCGAGTACGACGGCGATCATCACCGGAAGGACCGAAGGCAGTACGTCAAGGACATCGCGCGGCTGCGGATGCTGGAAGCGTTGGGGTGGAGGATCATTCGGGTGATCGCCGAAGACAGCCCGCACGACTGGCTGGCCAGGGTCGGTGACGCGCTACACGCGGCGGGGTGCGGCGAGCCGTTCGCGGCGTAGCAGGTCGACCTCGGGCAGGTCCAACGGCGGGAGGTCGCCGACGACGCGCGACAGCAGGTGATCGGCGAGCTGGGGGTTGCGGGCCAGGCACGGGCCGTGCAGATACGTCGCGACGACGCTGCCCTGCACCGCACCGTCGACACCGTCGCCCTCGCGATTACCCGCACCCGAGATGACCCTGGCCAGCGGCTGGGCATCCGCACCCAAAACCGTTCCGCCGCGGTGGTTTTCGAAGCCGGTCAGCCGGTCGGTCAGCCCGGCGGGCAGCGGTTGGCTGACCACCTCGCCGATGGTCCGCCGCGGCTGCGGCGACGTCGTCAGGTCCAGCATCCCGACGCCGTCGACCCGCTCACCCGCTGACGTCTCATACCAGTGTCCGAGCACCTGGATCGCCGCGCAGATCGCCAGCACCGGAGCACCCTTGGCCGCCGCCTCCTGCAGGCCGGGGTAGCGGATCAGGTGCCTGGTCGCGAGCCGCTGCGCGTAGTCCTCGGCGCCGCCGAGTGTGTACAGATCCAGGGTGGACGGCACCGGGTCGTCCAGCGTGATGTCGATGACCTCGGCGTCAAAACCCCTGCGCTGCAACCGCTGCCGCAGCACAACCGAGTTGCCGCCATCGCCGTATGTGCCCATCACGTCGGGAAGCACCAGGCCGATCCGCACCGTCGAGTCAGCCACGGCCGCCCCTGCCCAACGCTGCGGTTCAGAGCCAAAAACGCGGTGTAGTTCGCGACCACCTCGACGTGGCCGGGCGGACACGACGCGATGGCCTCGACGGCGTCGTGCACCAACGTGTGCTCGACGCCCGCATAGCCGAGGCGAACAGCCAGATCGGTACCCCGCTCACCCGCCGCGACAACCGGATGGTCGACGAAATGCTCGAAGTTGACGTCCCACAGCCAGGAAAGGTCTTCCCCGTCGGGCACCTGGCCGTTGACCGAGATCACCACCGAGCCCGCGTCGGTGTCGACCATCGACAGCGCCTCCTGCCAGCCCGCCGGGTTCTTGGCCAACAGCATCCGCACGGTGTGCGCGCCGAGCGACACGGTCCGGTAGCGCCCCGCGACTTCGTCGACACCCTCGACCGCCTTCACCGCGGCCGACGGGTCGGCCCCCATCGCCACGGCCGCTGCCACCGCCTGAGTGGCGTTGCCGCGGTTGACCGTTCCCGGCAAGGCGAGCTGCATCGGCGCCGAGAATCCGTCGGGCCCGTAGATGGTGGTGTCGTCGTACCACCACTGCGGGCTGGGCCGCTTGAAGTCCGTTCCCGTCGAATACCAGTGGGCGCCGTCGCGAACGATGATCTCACCGCTGCGGGGACAGCTCACCGAGTCGTTGGCCCAGCCGCCGCCCGCGGCGACCCAGACCACGTTCGGGCTGTCGTAGGCCGCCGAGGTCATCAGCACGTCGTCGCAATTGGCGATGACGACGGTTTCGGGGTGACGTGCGAGCCCGGCCCTCAGCGTGCGCTCGATGTGGTTGATCTCGCCGACCCGGTCGAGCTGATCGCGGGACAGGTTCAACAGCACGATCACCATCGGGTCGACGGCGTCGGCGACGTGCGGTACGTGCATCTCGTCGACTTCCAGCGCCGCCAGCTCGGCGTCGCGCGCGCCCGCCAACGCCGCCACCAGACCCGCATCCATGTTGGCGCCCTCGGCATTCGTGGCGACGGGACCGCACGTGCCCAGCGCCGCGGCGGTCATCCGTGGTGGTCGTGGACTTGCCGTTGGTGCCCGTCACGATGGCCGTGCGGCGGCTCCGACCGAGCTGGCGAAGGACCGATTTGTCCAGCGTCATCGCGACGAGGCCGCCGATCATCGCGCCAGCGCCGCGGCCGGTCACCCGCGACGACCAGCGTGCGGCGGACCCGGCCGCCAGCGCGATACGTCCACGAGCGGTAACCATCCCCGGCATTTTAGGTCCCCGACACGCGGCATCACCGGCCGAGCAGCCTAACGAGAGATGTCGGATCGCCGTGCCATCCTGACGGTGTGAGCCACATCTGGGGCCGGCCGGCAGCCGAACCCGGCGCAGGCTGGGCTGTCGTCGACGTCGAGACGTCCGGCTTCCGGCCCGGGCAGGCCCGCATCGTCAGCGTCGCCGCACTGGCCGTCGGCGACGACGGCAACGTCGAGCGCAGCGTCTCCAGCCTGCTGAATCCCGGTGTCGACCCGGGACCCACCCATGTGCACGGCCTGACGGCCGAGATGCTCGCCGGGCAGCCGTGCTTCGCCGACGTCGCTCCCGACCTGGTCGAGGTGCTGCGCGGACGCACCCTGGTGGCGCACAACGTCGGCTTCGACTACTCGTTCCTGGCCGCCGAGGCCGAACTGGCCGAGGTGGAGCTGCCGATCGACACCGTGATGTGCACGGTCGAGCTGGCCCGTCGGCTCGACCTCCGCTGCGACAACATGCGGCTGGAGACGCTGGCCGCGCATTGGGACATCAGCCAGATGAAGCCGCACGACGCGCTCGACGACGCGCTCGTGCTGGCGCAGATCCTCAAGCCGGCGCTGGTTCGGGCGCGCGAGCGCAAGGTCTGGTTGCCGCTGCGGGCAGTCGAGCGGCGACGGTGGCCCAGCGGCTTGGTCACCCATGAGGAGCTGCGACCGCTGAAGATGATCGCGTCGCGGCTGCCGTGCCCGTACCTCAACCCCGGCCGCTTCGTCCGCGGCCGCCCACTCGTGCAGGGCATGCGCGTCGCGCTGTCCGCGGAGGTGAAACGCACGCACGAGGAGCTTGTCGAGCGCATCCTGCACGCCGGGCTGGCTTACTCCGACGCCGTCGACCCGGAGACGTCACTGGTGATCTGCAACGAGCCGAAGCCCGAACAGGGTAAGGGCTACCAGGCCAACGAGCTGGGTGTGCCGCTCGTCTCCGACACCGAGTTCTTCGACCACCTCGACGGCGTGATCGGCGGCACCGACATCGAGGAGTTCACCGACCACACCCTGCACGGCGGGCAGTTCGCGCTGTTCTGAGCCAGCTCACCCAACGGGTGGCGTCCCCCACGACCGCCCCGGCGTGAATGTCACCGGCAGCTTGCTCGACCCCCGTCATCGTCGGGTTTCCCGCGTACTGCGCCACACCGTCGAGGTCGACGACGTAGTCGGGCATGCGGTCGAGAACGCCCTTGACCATCACCTCGAACATGACCCGCGCGAGCGGCGCCCCGATGCAGCGGTGCGGGCCCAGCCCGAACGCGACGTGGTGGTTGGGCGACCGGTCCAGCAGCACGTCACGCGGGCACTCGAATTGTTGCTCGTCGTGGTTGGCCGCGATCCAGCTGATGAGCACCCGGTCGTTGCGTCGAAGCTGTTGGCCCGCAAGGACCGTGTCGCGGCTGACGGTGCGGCTGAGCTGTTTGTTGACCGAGAAGTAGCGCAGAAATTCATCCGCCGCGGTGCGGTACAGCGCAGGACGCTCGATGAGCTGCCGTCGCAGATCTGGATGGGTGCCGAGGTGCAGAAGGCTCAGCGCGGTCAGCGACGTCGTCGTGTCGACGCCGCCGCCGATGAGGTTCCAGAGAATGTCGATGAGCTGTTTGTCGTCGAGTCGCCTGCCGTCGAACTCGAACTGGACGAGGAAACTCGTCAGGTCGTCGCCCGGGTCGGCCCGTCGGGCAGCGGTGAACTTCGAGCAGGCCGTCGATCATCGCGGGGACTTCGGCGATGGCCCTGTCGTACTCGTCTCCGCCGGAAGCGGCCATCACGGAATGGAAGAGGTTCGCATACAGCTGCCAGTTGTCGTACGGCAGACCCATCAACTTCATCGTCAGGATCGCCGGAACGGGGCTGGCGAAATCGAGCACCAGGTCCATCTGTCCGTCGGCGATCCGCTGATCGAGAAACCAGTGCACCGACTGCTCCATGAACGGCCGCATCCCGTCGACGGCCCCCGATGAGAAGAACGGCATCAGCGCGCGCCGCAACGCCTTGTGGTACGGCCCGTCGACCTCGCCGACGCCCAGCGGAGGCTGGCCCTGCGGGCGCGGGACACCCATTTCGCCTTGGTAGTTCACGCCGTCGGCTGCGTCGGGTTCGTACTTGTGCGCGAAGGTCTCGCCGTCTCGGGCGGCCTGTGTCACCGCGTCATAGCCGGTGACGAACCAGAACCCGCCGTAGCGCTCGTTCCATGCGACCGGACAGCGACGCCGCAGATCGTCGTTGATCGCGTGCTCGTTGCGGTTGTAGTCGTCGGAATGGTGATCGAGATCGACGATCACGTCTGCGCTGACGTCCGGGCGGCCCATTGCGCTATCTTTGCATCCTTAAGGAGGTTGAGCCATCGACGATTGGCCGGCGGGCGCGACGATCGGCGGGCGGGCGATCCCGGCGATGCCCGACATCGCCCGGATGCGGCGCGAACGGTTCGCGCGGCTGCAGGACCAACTCGACGCGCAGGGCGTCGACGGCCTGGTTCTGCTCGGTTCGAGCTCGGTCGCGTATGCGACGGGTGCCGCCGAGCCGGGCCAGGACGGCGACCGGGCCGCGCTGTTCCGCACGGTTGCCGTTGTGGTGAAGGGAGATTCGGCGCCGCACCTCTACACGCATGTACGGCGACGGGGTGCCAGACGACCTGCCGGACGACCATCTGCACGGCCCACTGTTCCCGGATCTCGACGACGGCATCGAGCTGTTCGCCGCGGCGATCGCCGACCACTTCGCGCCGGGCGCCCGCATCGGCATCGACCACCAAACGCATCCGGTCCTGCGGGCGCTGCCCGATGTCGACTGGGTCGACGCGGCCGATGTGGTGAGTGCCGGCCAAGCTGCTCAAGACCCCCGACGAGGTGGCCTGCATCCGGAACGCGCAGCTGCTCAACGAGCTGGCGATGGTCGACGCCAGGGAGTTGCTGCGCCCCGGCGTACGGCAGATCGACCTGAGCGCGGTGTTCCTGCGCCGGGTGTTCGAGCTCGGCGCATCAGCGAACGCGATCGACCCGATCTGGCAGGTGATGGCCCCGACGCTGCGAACAGCGGGCCGTGGACCGTGCACGGCGACCTCGCCTATCCGACGGTCACCACCGACCGGTTCCTCCGCGACGGCGACATCATCTGGGTCGACGCGGGCATCACCTGGCAGGGATATGCCTCCGACTACGGCCGGACGTGGATCACCGGTCGCGCCGCGGCGCCGAATGCCAAGCAGCAGAAGCAGTTTCACCGGTGGCGAGGGCGTCGTCGACGCCGCTTTGGACATTCTGAAGCCCGGCGTGTCAGCGCTGGAGCTCGGGAAGGCCGCAATCGAGGCCAACGACGGCGTGCGCCCGTGGATCGACCACTTCTATCTGGCACACGGCATCGGCGTCGACAGCGCAGAGATGCCGCTCATCGGAACCGACCTCGGCGACCAGTTCGACGAGCGGCTTGATCATGCAGCCGGGGATGGTTGCCGTTTTCGAACCGGTCATCTGGGACGAAGGTGCCTCCGGCTATCGATCGGAAGACATTGTGGCGGTGACGGATACGGGCTGGGTCAAGCTGAGCGGCTCGACGTACGAACCGTTCGGGGTCAGCTCGTGAGCCCCGCGACCCAGAGACCGCGGACTGCTCGTCGGGACGATGGGCCTCGAGGACGACGCCCGCGCCGACTTCGCGCGGCTTCGGAAAGACCGGCGCGACAAGGTGTTCGCCGGTTTGGAACGCCACGGCATCGACGCGTTGATGCTCGGTGGTGTCGGCAACGTCCGGTACGTGATCGGGAGCTCGTCAGCTCGGGCGGTCGGGCGTGCTGCCGTTCGCCCCCGTGGCGGTCGCGGTGAGGCAGACCGCACGCGTGCATCTGCTGTCGACCTGGGACGAGGGCGTGCCACCCGAGATCGGCTACGAGGACCTGTACCGCATGAGCTGGAACCCGGCCAACCTCGCTGCCGACCTGGCGAAGGTCCCCGGCCTGCGTGAGGCCCGAACGCGTCGGCACCGATGGGCTGACACCGAGGTTCAAGGGTTTGATTTCAGCAGCTCGTCACCGACGCCGAACTCGTCGACGCCGCACCGGTGATGGCGGCCGCCCGACGGATCAAGACTCCCGACGAGGTCACCTGCCTCGAGGTGGCGTCCGCGATCGCCGAAGCCGGCGCTGAGCGCAATGGAGGAGGCGTTGGCGCCGGGCATCACCGAACGCGAACTGCTCGGTCTTCATGACGAGCGGGTGGCGAGTCTCGGTGCGCCGCATCCGCCGTCGGAAAGCGTCTGCTTCGCGACGCCTTCGCAGCGGGCGGGTGGCATTTCGCCATCTCGCATCCGACCGTCCGATCGGCGACGGCGAACTCGTCGTGCTCGCTCCCGGAGCGCTCTATGCCGGCTACGAGTCCGGCCTGGCCCGTACGCGAGTGGCCGGTCGCCGGCCCGGCAAGGCGGCGGCGGACCTGGCGTCACGATGTGCCCGATCGATGGATGCGCTGGTGGCCGCCTGCCGGCCGGGCAATACCGGTGCCGACCTGTACCGGGTATGGGAGAACGAAGGCAATCGTGACTGCCCCGTGCCCCTGGCCCACGGCCTGGGCCTGGGTGCCGAGCCGCCACTCATCGGATTGGGCCGAGGGCGAGACGCCGCACTGGACGACGGCATGGTGCTCAGCGTCCAATCGTGGATGACCGAAGAGGGCGTCGGCGGCTGCCTCGAGCGTGCCACGGTCGAGCTGGCAGGCAACGCGGCATCGACGCTCACGCGATACGCAAGGATGTCATGAGCGGACACCGGACGGTTTTCAACCACATCGGTCTGTGCGTCGCCGACCGCGAGCGGTCGCGCCGGTTCTACGAGGGCCTGCTCGGCTTCACGTTCTGGCGGGACCTCGAGCTCCCCGACGCCGGCACTGCCAAGCTTCTCCAGCTGGACGGCCCGATCGGCGTTCGGGCGACCTACCTGGTCAGCGACGGTGTCGTGCTCGAGCTCATCGACTACTCCAGGCGCGACGTGCATACCGGGTCGAAGCGGGTGATGGACGAAGTGGGGCTCACCCACATGTCGCTGTCGGTGTCGGACCTGGCAGGGGTGCTGGCGCAGGTGGAGAGTTTCGGCGGATCGGTCGTCGACGAGACCGTCACCGCACATTTCGCAATGATCCGGGACCCCGACGGGCAGCTGATCGAGCTTCTTCCCGACAGCTGGCTGGACAGCCTGCCGCCCCGCCCGTGACCCTCTTGACAACCACTACGAGTTGTAGTGGTACCGTCTCGGCCATGATAACCACTACAGGTGTAGTACATCGACCGTTGTTTCGGACGGTCTTCCGGCAGCACGGTTACTTCTTCCGCGAAGTCAGCGATTCTCACCATCGCGATGGGCTTCTGTCTGCACCTCTACCGCGTCGTCTTCGGCGACGAAGCCACCCTGGAGCACGTCCTCACGCCCACGACCGACATGTTGCTGATGATCCCGATGACGTACGCGCCGATCACCGGCATCCTGAGCTACCGCCGGATGGTGTTCGCCAATCGCATGCACAGGATGGCGCTCACTGCGGCTATCGGTGTACATCGCCGCTGAGCGTGCCGTTGCACATCTATGCGTCACGCTGGTGCTGCACGACGTCAGCTTCTACGTGCACATGGCCGGCTACTGGTTCAGCTATCTGCTGCTCATTGCCGTCTACCCGGCGTTCCTGACGCTGTTCTCCAAGCTGCACTATAGGAACTGATGTCGCCCAACCCGGAACGCCGTAATCAGATCCTCGACGCCGCAATCGACATCCTGTGTGACGACGGCGTCGGAGGTCTGACGCACCGGCAGGTTGACGGCCGCGCCGGGGTGCCTGCGGGCACGACGTCGAACTACTTCCGCACCCGCCAGGCGCTCCTCGAAGCCACCGCCTCCCGGACGGTCGACCTGCATTGGCAGCGCGTCGAGGCGCTGCAGGCGGCGGTCGGACCGATGTCCCGAGATGCGCTGCGGGCATTGATGATTCGGATGCTCGACCCGGACGAGCAGTTCCGCCGATGGACGCTGGCGCGATTCGAGCTGTTCATGGAAAGCACTCGTCGCCAAGAGCTTCGACCGCTGATGCTCGAACTCCAGGCGGCCGCGGTGAAGTCGGCGACACTCATTTTCGAGGCCGCCGGCTTCACCCCGGAGCCGGAGCGGATGGACGAACTCAGTAGGTTGCTCAACGGCTTTGTGTTCAGCAACCTCACCCTCGCGCCCCAACCGGGCACGCAGGATGCCGCCGGTCTTGTGGACCGACTGCTCAGCGCCTTCCTGGATTAGGACAGCGCCTTGGCTTTGAGCCCGTCGAACTCGGCCTGCGAAATCGTGCCCGCCTCGAGGAGTGACTTGGCGTCGGCGATCTCTTGGGCGGGCGAACGTCCCGCCGCCTGCTTGATGTAGTCGTCGGTCTGCTTCTGGGCGGCCGCGGACGCTTCGCGGGCCCGTTCGGTCATTCCCCTACCGCGGGCGAACAGATAGACCACCGCCGTGAGCCAGGGGATCACGATCAGGAAGATCACCCAGACCGCCTTGGCCAGACCCGAAGTCTTGTGGTCGCGCCACAGCAGGTCGGTGAGGATCTGGAAGAGCACCAGCAGGTACGCGATCCAGGCGAAGATGATCAGGAAGTGCCAGAGGAAATCCCACGTTGAGCCCCAGTTCACGTTCAGCTCCTTGCTTGACTGAATGTTGAAGACGCAAATTTTGCGCGTACGTCAGTTAATCACGTGCTCCGGCTGGCGCGGTTGACCGCCGACACCACCGCGCGCAGCGATGCCGTGGTGATCGACGTGGCGATGCCGACGCCCCAGATCGTTTGACCGTTGACCGATGCCTCGACGTAGGCGGCGGCCTTGGCCTGCTCACCCGAGGACATCGCGTGCTCGGAGTAGTCGAGCACGCTGACGTCGATCCCGACGCCGGACAACGCGTCGACGAACGCGGCGAGCGGGCCGTTGCCCGATCCACTGATCTCGCGTTCGACGCCGTCGATCTTGACGACGGCGTTGATGGTGTCGATGCCGCCGTCCACCTCTGACCCGTCGACGTGTTGGCGGATGCGCTCCAGCGGCCGCACCGGCGCGAGGTACTCCTCGGCGAAGACGTCCCACATCTCCTTGGACGACACCTCGCCGCCCTCACCGTCGGTGAT
This sequence comes from uncultured Actinomycetota bacterium, assembly GCA_963758825.1. Classification (GTDB taxonomy): domain Bacteria; phylum Actinomycetota; class Actinomycetes; order Mycobacteriales; family Mycobacteriaceae; genus Mycobacterium. Next base: position 594,991 of record CAVWWV010000008.1, read on the forward strand.
CTTCTGGATCGCCTGCGAGAATTCGATCTGCAGCCGCCGCGGCAACGACAGGCCGTGGTCGGCCTTCATGATGTAGGCGACGCCGCCCTTGCCGGACTGCGAATTGACCCGGATGACAGCCTCATACGTGCGGCCGACGTCCTTCGGGTCGATCGGCAGATACGGCACCTGCCAGAGAATGTCGTCGACGTCGGCGTCGGCCTCGTCGGCGGACACCTTCATCGCGTCAAGACCCTTGTTGATGGCGTCCTGGTGGCTGCCCGAGAACGCGGTGTACACCAGATCGCCGCCGTACGGGTGGCGTTCGTGCACCGGCAGCTGGTTGCAGTACTCGACCGTGCGCCGGATCTCGTCGATGTTGGAGAAGTCGATCTGCGGGTCGACACCGCGGCTGAACAGGTTCAGACCCAGCGTGACGATGCAGACGTTTCCGGTGCGCTCGCCGTTGCCGAACAGGCAGCCCTCGATCCGGTCGGCTCCTGCTTGGTAGCCCAATTCCGCTGCGGCGACGGCGGTTCCGCGGTCATTGTGCGGATGCAGGCTCAAGATGATGCTGTCCCGCGGGTTGAGGTTTCGGCTCATCCACTCGATCGAGTCGGCGTAGACGTTGGGCGTGGCCATCTCGACGGTGGCGGGCAGGTTGACGATCAGCGGCCAGTCCGGCGTCGGCTTGATGACGTCGGCGACGGCGTTGCACACCTCGACGGCGTACTCCAGTTCGGTTCCGGTGTAGGACTCGGGGGAGTACTCGAACCGCCACAGCGTGCCGGGACGTTTCGCCGCCTCGTCGACGCACTGGCGGGCACCGTCGGTCGCGATCGCCTTGACCGCATCCCGGTCGGCACGGAACACGACGCGCCGCTGCAGGATTGACGTCGAGTTGTAGAAGTGCACGATGGCGCGCGGTGCGCCTTCGCACGCCTCGAACGTCCGCTCGATCAACTCGGGCCTGCACTGCGTCAGCACCTGGATGGTGACGTCGTCGGGAATGGCGCCCTCGGTGATGATTTCGCGGACGAAGTCGAAGTCGGTCTGGCTGGCCGACGGGAAGCCGACCTCGATCTCCTTGTAGCCCATGCGGACAAGCAGATCGAACATGCGCCGCTTGCGGGCCGGGCTCATCGGGTCGATCAGCGCCTGGTTGCCGTCGCGCAGGTCGACGGCGCACCACAGCGGTGCCGTGTCGACGATCTTGTCGGGCCACGTCCGATCCGGGACCGAGATGGATTCGACCTCTTCGGCGAAGGGCCGGTACCGACTGGTCGGCATCGATGTGCGCCGCTGGGTGTTCCATGCGGGTTGCCCGTCGTTCGGGGCGCCCGACGGCGTGGTGATGGTGCGTGCCGACGTGAATGCGTCGACGGACGTCTGACTGGAATTCGGGTTGTTCACGATGATTGCTCCGGGAGTGAAAAGGGACTCGACCGGCGCATCGCGACTACCCGCGACGGGAAGCCGGTCTTGGTCAGACCCCGTCGCGGCTGCCGAGAAGGAGCACCCGCTGCACGTCGATCACTGTAACCCACCGGGCTGCCCGGCCAAAACCCCAGGTTCTAGACCTGGCTGTCGGGAAAGGCGATGACCGAAAGGAAGCGGATCGGCAACTCGACCAGGTCGACAGGGCCGTGGGCGCCCTCGCCGTCGATCTGCAGCGAGTCGCCCGGCTCCAACCGGTACACCGTCCGGCTGTGGCTGTAGTCCATGACGCCCTCGAGCATGAAGATGAACTCGGTGCCCGGATGCTGGAACAGCGGATAGGTCTTGCTCTTCGCCGACAGCGTGACGTGCAGGCACTCCAGCCGCTTGTGTTCCCCGCGCAGCGAGCCGAGCAGTTCGTACTCGTGGCCCTCCTTGGTGCCGTTGCGCACGATGCGCGCACCGGTGCCCGCCCTGACGAACGCGGCGGGCCGTTCCACCTCTGCGCCGCGGAACAAGCTGGTGACCGGCACGTCGAAGCCCTTGGCGAGCAACGCAAGCGTCGACAGGCTGCACGACGTCTGGGCGTTCTCGATCTTGCTCATCATGGCCTTCGAAATGCCTACCCGCGCAGCCATTTCGGCGACGGTGAGGCCGTGCTGAAGCCGCAACTGGCGAACGTTGCGCCCGATCGCGGCCTCGAACTCGAGATCCTCGACCGGCGCGTCCGGATCGCGGTCACGGGCGGTGCCGGACTTGTTGCGCAGCAGCGGAACGTCGCTCACAAGGCTCCTTTCCCCTTCCCTGTCTAGCGCATCTGCCCGGCGCCGACGTACGGATACGGCGTCTTCAGCAGGTCGTTCTCGGCGAAGCGGGACAGCCGGAAGTCGGCCTCGGGGATACGGGGGTCGGCGCTGCGGCCGTCGATGACGAGGTCGGCGACCAGCCGTCCGACCGCCGGGGAGATCTTGAAGCCGTGCCCACTGAAGCCGGCGGCGATGAAGAGGCCGTCGAGCGGTCCGGCGCCGATCACCGGATTCCAGTCCGGCGTGACGTCGTAGCAGCCCGCATAGCTGGTGCGGATCGCGGCGCCGCCGAAGCCGGGGAACCTGGTGCCCACCTTGTCCACGGTGAGGTCGACGAACGCCTCGGTCGCGCGGTTGAGGTAGTCGTCCGGGTCGGCCTCCTCGACGTCGGAGAGGTCGCTGTTGCCGAACAGAATGTCGCCGCCGACCTCGGGGCGGACGTACTGCAGCGAGACCAGGTCGGAGAACACCGGCACGTCGCCTGTCTGGACGCCGGGGTCGATGGTGACGATCTGCTCGCGCACGACGCGGATGGGTACGTCGCACGCCGTACGGCTCGAGGAATGGCTTCGTCCAGACACCGGTGGCGATCACGACGGCGCCCGCCGACACCGTCGGTGCCGTCCGCAAGCCGGATGCCCGTGACGGCGTCACCGTCGACCACCAGGCCCGTCACCGTGGTTCCCTGGCGGACCCGGACACCCGCCGCCCGCGCCGAGGCCGCGAAGGCCTGCGCGGTCATGTAAGCGTCGCCGTATCCGCCGCGCGACTCCCAGCCGAACGCCGCGAACGGCGCAAGGTCTGCGAACGGCCACATCTGCGCGACATCGGAGCGGTCGATCTCCTCGGTCTGCACGCCGACCGCCCGCTGTGCGGCCAGGCTTTTGCGCATCGACTCGACGTTGTGCTCGCCGACGCCGACGACGTAGCCGGTCTGCCGGAACCCGATGTCGGTGCCGAAGATGTCGTCGGCCTTCTCGAACACCTCGAGGCCGACGGTCGCCATCGCGGCCAACGAGCTCACCCCGTAGTGGCACCGCACGATGCCACTGGACTTGCCCGTCATGCCCGATGCGACGGTGTTGCGTTCGGCGACAACCACATCGGTGACGCCTCGTTGGCTCAGCGCCCATGCGGCCGCCGCGCCCTCGATGCCGCCGCCGACGATCACGACGTCGGCCGTCTCGCTCATGCTGCGCCCCGGAATCCAGTCCGTCCCCGCCAACGGAACGCGCGCCATGGCTGCCGCTTCGATGGTCACCGCGACCAGATCCTCCGGTTCGAGGTGCAGCACATGCGCTTTGCCGCAGGCACGCGCGATGGTCTGTGCCTCCATCGTCAGCACCCGTAGATAGTTGGCGAGCCTGCGGCCGCCTTCGAGGGGGTCGAACCGCGCCGCCAGCTCGGGGTCCTGCGTGCTGATGCCCGCCGGGTCGGTGCCGTCCTGGAAGTCGTCGAAGAAGCCCGCGGCGCTGCCCAGCTTCCGGTACTCGGACTCGTGGCGAGGATGGTTGTCGCCCAACGCGATCAGGGCGGCGGTGCCGATCGCGACGGCGTCGGCGCCGAGCGCGATCGCCTTGGCGACGTCCGCGCCTGTGCGGATACCGCCGGACACGATCAGCTGCACCCTCCCCGTGCGAGTGCACATCGAGTTCCTGCAGCGCCCGCACGGCCTCGGGCACGGCGGCCAGCGTCGGAATCCCGACGTGTTCGATGAAGACCTCCTGGGTGGCGGCCGTTCCGCCCTGCATGCCGTCGACCACGACGACGTCCGCGCCCGCATGCACGGCGAGTTTCACGTCGTAGTAGGTGCGGGTCGCGCCCACCTTGACGTAGATCGGCTTCTCCCAGTCGGTGATCTCGCGCAGTTCGTTGATCTTGATGGTCAGGTCGTCGGGCCCGGTCCAGTCCGGGTGCCTGCATGCCGACCGCTGGTCGATGCCTTCGGGCAGCGTGCGCATCCCCGCGACGCGTGGCGAGATCTTCTGGCCGAGGAGCATGCCGCCGCCGCCAGGTTTGGCGCCCTGGCCGAGCACTACCTCGATCGCATCGGCCTTCCGCAGGTCGTCGGGGTTCATCCCGTAGCGCGACGGAAGGTATTGGTAGACCAGGTATTTGCTCTGCCCGCGCTCCTCCGGCGTCATCCCTCCGTCGCCGGTGGTGGTCGACGTGCCGACCTCGCTGGCGCCTCGGCCGAGCGCCTCCTTGGCCGGCCCGGACAGCGCCCCGAACGACATTCCGGCGATGGTCACGGGAATGTCAAGGTGCAGAGGGTGTTTGGCGTGCCGATCGCCCAGGACGACATCGGTGTCGCAGCGTTCCCGATAGCCCTCCAACGGGTAGCGCGACATCGACGCGCCGAGGAAAAGCAGGTCGTCGAAATGCGGAAGAGCCCGTTTGGCGCCCCATCCGCGAATGTCGTAGATGCCGGTCTCGGCCGCCCGGTGGATCGCGGCGATCGTCTGGCGGTCGAAGGTGGCGGACTCGCGTAACCCGAGGCGGGCCCGGTCGTCGGTGGTGTGGCTCATCAGTAGCTCCCGGCGTTGTCGACGTGGAAGTGATACAGCGAGCGCGCCGATCCGTACCGGGTGTAGGCGCTGGTGTCGTCGCCTTCGAAACCGGCTGCCTTCAAGAGGTGTTCGAGCTCCTGATGGTGTTCGCGGGTCATCTCCTTGACGACGCAGTCCGCGCCGAGCGACGCCACCTCGCCACGGATGTAGATGCGGGCCTCGTAGATCGAGTCACCCAACGCCTCGCCTGCGTCGCCGCGGATCACCAACCGCCCGGCCTGGGCCATGAATGCGCTCATGTGGCCGACGTTTCCGCCGATCACGATATCGATGCCCTTCATCGAGATGCCGCACCGCGCGGCGGCGTTGCCCTCGACAACCAGCACACCGCCGTGGGCGCTGGCGCCGGCCGACTGCGACGCGTCGCCCTTCACCCAGACCGAGCCGCTCATCATGTTCTCGGCGACGCCGGTCCCCGCGTTCCCGTTGATGACGATCTCGGCCTGTTGGTTCATCCCGGCGGCGTAGTAGCCGACGTGGCCGTCCACGGTGACCTTCACCGCCGCGTCCATCCCGACCGCGACATTGTGGGCTCCGTCGGGATGGCTGATGACGAACTCACCGGACAGGTCGGGGGCGTGCAGCGCGGAATTCACATCGCGCAGCGGGATGACGCGCAGGTCGAATGCCCTCACCTGTTCCACGCGTAGATCACCTCCGGCTCGGGCTCCCAGATCGCGGCCTTCCCGACGCCGGGAAGACCTGCGAGCGCGCGGTATTCGCTCCCGACGGCGACCCAGTCGGCGGTCTCGGCGATGACGGCCGGCTTGCAGGCGATCGCATCACGAACCACCGCGAACGAGTCCCGGTTGGACACCAGCAGTGTGTAGAAGCCGTCGAACGTCGCGCAGAGTTCTTTCAGCGCGGACTCGACGTCGCGGCCGTCGGCCAGCTGCTTGGCAATGAACCGCGCGCCCACCTCGGTGTCGTTCTCGCTGTCGAACTCGATTCCCGTGGAACGCAGTTGGCGCCGGATGGTGGCGTGGTTGGCGAATGAACCGTTGTGCACCATGCACTGTTCGGGGCCCACCGTGTAGGGGTGGCAGCCCGCGGGCGTGACGGCGGACTCGGTGGCCATTCGGGTATGTCCGACACCCTGCCAGCCCTGCGCCCGGGCGAGGTTCCATGCAGAGGTCAATGCGCGCGGGTGGCCGACACCCTTGAGCACGGCCATGTCCGTGCCGAACCCGGCGATCAGGGCGCGCGGATACGCCGCCTTGACCGCGTCGAGCAGCACCGCGGAGTCCACGTCGGCAGACAGCAGGTAGGTGTCGTCGACGGTGACCACGTCGACGTCGTGGCCGAGTCGCCCGCTCACCGCGGCGACGACGGCCTGCGCGTCGTCGGACACGTCGACCACGCTGACGCCGCCGCGACCGGGGGGCGACCAGGTCGGGTCGCCGTACACGGCTACTCCCGCCGAGTCGCTGCCGCGGTTGCCCATCTCGCACAGCATCCCGCTGAGCAGTTCCCCCAGCCTCGGGTACAGCTCAGGATTGCGTAGATGCAATCCGACGATCCCGCACATGCATTGGCTCCCTTGATGTTTCCGTCTTCAGAAGGCGGTCAGATAATTGTCGATCTCCCACGGCGAGACGGCACTGTGGTAGGAGAAGAACTCCTCGCGCTTGACCTTGGCGAAGTACGCCGCGACACCCTCGCCTGCGGTGTCGAGGACGCCGGTGATCACCGGGTCGGCCTCGAACTCCTCGACCGCGTGCAGCAGGGTGGGCGGCAGCGGCCGTCCCGCCGTGGGTTGCCCGACGGCGCCGGGGTCCGCGCTGCGCTTGATGCCGTCGATGCCCGCGCCCAGCGCCGCGGCGATCGCCAGGTACGGGTTCGCCGAGCCGTCTCCGCCGCGCAGTTCGACGCGCGCGGAGTCAGGCACCCGGATGTAGTGGGTTCGGTCGTTGCCGCCGTACGTCGGAGTCCTCGGCGCCCAGGATGCACCGGACGACGTGCTCGTCGCACCGGTTCTCTTGTAGGAGTTGACGGTTGGTGCCACCACTGCCTGCAGGGCGCAGGCATGTTCGAGGATTCCGCCGACGAACGCGTACGCGGTTTCGGAGAGTCCGAGCCCGCGCTGGTCGTCAACTGCGGGAAAGACCGGGGTACCGGCCGAGGTGAGCGACATGTGCAGATGCAGCCCACTGCCGGTCTTGTCGGAGAACGGTTTGGGCATGAAGGTGGCGACCATGCCGCGCTCGGCCGCGATCACAGACAACAGATAGCGCAGTGTCACAACGCGATCCGCGGTGGTGAGGGCGTCGGAGTACTCGAAGTTCTGCTCGAACTGGCCGTTGCCGTCCTCATGGTCGTTGGCGTAGTTGGACCAGCCGAGCTGGTTCATCGCGGCGGAGATCGAGGTGAGGTGGTCGTACATCCGGGTGACGCCGCGGGCGTCGTAGCACGGCTGGGCGGCGTTGTCGGCGGTGTCGGCGACCGAGAGGCCGCCGTCGGCGTCGCGGTGCAGCAGGAAGTACTCCACCTCGGCGCCGACCCACGGCTCGAAGCCCGCGTCGGCGGCCCGCTGGATGAGCGACTTGAGGATGACCCGCGGTGCGTACGGCCATGGCTGGCCCTCGACGTGCGGGTCGCAGTGCACGATGGCGAGGCCGTCCTTGACGAACGGGATCGGTGTGAACGACGCGACGTCCGGAATGGCCATCAGGTCAGGGTCTTTGGGCTCCTGGCCCATCGCACCGACCGCGTAGCCCGCGAAACCGACACCGTCGGTCGCGAGCAGATCAACGGCCTCGACAGGTACGAGCTTCGCGCACGGCTTGCCGCGCAGGTCGACGAACAACGCGAGGATGAACTTCGTTCCTGACTGCGCAGCCAGTTCGGCGAGGTCGGTGGACATCGTGAGCGCCTTGTCTCTTGTTAGGAATCAGTGTATCGCGATAGGAAACAGCTATGCCGACCAAACCGGCCGGCGCGGGCGAGTGGTGCCGCGCCGGCCGGGGCTTGGGTCAGGCAGACGCCAGTTCGTACGACGCTTCGCGGTGGAAGGCGGCGTCGATGCCCGCCTCTTCCTCCTCGGGCGAGATGCGAATGCCCATCGTCTTCTTGATCGCGAACGCGATGATGCCCGCGACGACGAACGAGTAGATCATCACGGCACCCGCCGCGACGGCCTGCCGCCACAGCTGGTCGAAACCGCCGCCATAGAACAGGCCGTTCACTGCGTTCGGCATGCTCTCGCTGGCAAGGAAGCCGATCAGGATCGTGCCGACGACGCCGCCGACCAGGTGGACGCCGACCACGTCGAGCGAGTCGTCGTAGCCGAACCGTTCCTTGAGTCCGACGGCGTAGATGCAGACGGCGCCCGCGATCGCGCCCAGGATGATCGCTCCGACGGGGGTGACCGCACCACAGGCGGGTGTGATCGCGACCAGGCCGGTGATGGCACCCGAGGCCGCACCGACGCCGGTGACATGGCCGTCCTTGACCTTCTCGACCGCAATCCAGGCCAGGGTGGCCGCGCAGGTGGCGACGAACGTCGTGACCATGACGATGGCGGCGGAGTTACCGGCGGCGAGCGCGGAGCCGCCGTTGAAGGCGTACCAACCGGCCCAGAGCAGGCCTGCGCCGAGCAGTGTCAGCGGCACATTGTGCGGTTTACGAAGCTTGCCCCAGCCCGCGGACTTGCCAAGCACGATCGCGACGGCAAGCGCGGCAGCGCCGGCGTTGATGTGCACCGCGGTGCCACCCGCGAAGTCGATGGCGTGCAGTTTGTTGGCGATCCAGCCGCCGACGGCGTTCTCGGTGACGACACCGTCGAAGGCGAAAACCCAGTGTGCGACAGGGAAATACACCAGGACCGCCCAGACGGCGGCGAAGACCATCCATGCGCCGAACTTCATCCGGTCGGCGACCGCACCCGAGATCAGCGCGACGGTGATGGCCGCGAACAGTGCCTGGAACAACGCGAACAGCGTTATCGGCAACCCGCTGATGGTCGTGTTCGACTCCAGTAGGTCCTTCATCCCCGCGAATTCGAAGACGTCGCCGACGAATCCGCCATAGGAAGTGCCGAAGGTCATCGAGAATCCGAACAGCACCCACAGCACGCCGACGATCGCGACGGAGCCGAACGTCATCATCATCATGTTGGTCGAGCTCTTGACGGACACCATGCCGCCGTAGAACAGCGCGAGCCCGGGGATCATCAGCGTGAGGCCGATGATGCAACACAGCATGAATGCTGTGGTTCCTGTATCCACGTCCATATACATCTCCATCAGTGTTTGCGGCCTTCCGTCGGCCGATCACTGGCAGTAACCGATGTTTCTGTTACGTGGACGGGTTCACACTGTTGCGTAGGTGTTAAAAGTCGCTGGATGCGAGACCAGCCGGTTAAAGTTGCGCGCGATGAAACTCGGTCGGCGGTGGATGTTCACCATCATGGCCGTGGTCGTCGCGGTGGTGGCGTTCGCGTTGTCGCAGTTCGGTGTGTTCGGCCCGTCGGCCGAGGACTGCCGTCCGGTCAAGGAGATGCTGGAGTTCAACCGTTCCCAAGGTGAGCAGATCGCGGCCAAGTCCGGTGACTCCGAGGGGATCCCGACCGTGGCCGAGGAGGGCGCGTATCAGGCCTGGGCGGACGGCCTTGCCGAGCGCGCACAGAGCGTGCACGATCCCGACCTCGCGACGGATGCCACCCAGTTGGCCAGCCTGTCCGGCGAGTTCGTCAGCAAGTTCGGTGTTCTGCGCGAGCAGTCGCAGTCCCGAGCGCCCGGCGCGCCCGCGCCGGCGGAGGCCTATCAGATGGAGGCCCTCAACAGCCAGATCACCGAGACGCTTGCCAAGCTCTCCGACGCCTGCCCTAACTGAGGGCGGTCAGAATCGAAGCGGCGTACCCCAGCCGCCCGCGAAGGCGACGTCCTCGAGCGGCAGGCGGCTGCGGCCCTGCGCGTCGCGCTCGACGATCTCGGGCGGCGCGTTGTCGTAGTCGCCGAGCGAGCCCACCGCAACGACTGCGACGGGACGCACGCCCGCCGGAATCCCGAACACCTCGCAGGCACCGTCGGCGTCGAACCCGGCCATGGGGTGGGCGACAAGGCCGCGCGACACCGCCTCGATGGTCAGCTGCGCGATCGCTGCGCCCGCGTCGACCGCCGCGTAGCGGGCGGTGCGCTCGTCCTCGCCTTCGTCGATACACACCATGATCAGTGCGCCCGCGGCATGCGAGTAGCGGTTGCCGCGCTTCAACAGCTCGGTGATTTCGCCGAAGGTGTCGTCGCCGCGCAACCCGACGATGAACCGGACGGGCTGCCGGTGTCCCCACGTCGCCGCCCACCGCGCGGCCTCGAGGACGGCGACCAGCGCCTCGGTGTCCAGCACCGCATCGGGGTCGAACATCCGCGGGCTCCACCGTGCGGCGATGACGGGATGGATCGGCACCCGGGTGTCGGCGGGCTTCTCGGCTGGGTTGTGGCCCACAGCCGTGACGCTACCGGCGGACTAAATGAGGTGCGCCAACCCCTTATCCTTGGTGGGATCTCTTCCGAAAACCCGAAAGGTTTGACAGTGGCGCTCGTCGTGCAGAAGTACGGCGGATCATCGGTTTCTGACGCCGAACGGATCCGTCGCGTCGCCGAGCGCATCGTCGAGACCAAAAAGCAGGGCAACGACGTCGTCGTGGTGGTTTCCGCCATGGGTGACACCACCGATGACCTGCTCGACCTGGCCAGGCAGGTCTGCCCGGCCCCGCCCGCGCGTGAGATGGACATGCTGCTCACCGCTGGCGAGCGCATCTCGAATGCGCTGGTCGCGATGGCCATCGAGTCGCTCGGCGCGCAGGCCCGGTCCTTCACCGGGTCGCAGGCGGGCGTGATCACCACAGGAACCCACGGCAACGCCAAGATCATCGACGTCACCCCCGGCCGGCTGCGCTCGGCGCTGGACGAAGGGCTGATCGTGCTCGTCGCCGGATTCCAGGGCGTCAGCCAGGACAGCAAGGACGTCACCACGCTGGGCCGGGGCGGCTCGGACACCACGGCAGTCGCGCTGGCCGCCGCGCTCAAGGCGGACGTCTGCGAGATCTACACCGACGTGGACGGCATCTTCACCGCCGACCCGCGCATCGTTCCGAACGCGCGGCACCTGGACACCGTGTCCTTCGAGGAGATGCTCGAGATGGCGGCGGCCGGGGCGAAGGTGCTCATGCTGCGCTGCGTGGAATACGCCCGCCGGTACGACGTTCCGATTCACGTTCGGTCGTCCTACACCGACAAGCCCGGCACGGTAGTCAAAGGATCGATGGAGGACATCCCGATGGAAGACGCCATCCTCACCGGAGTCGCGCACGACCGCAGCGAGGCCAAGGTCACCGTGGTCGGCGTGCCCGACGTCCCCGGCTACGCGGCGAAGGTGTTCCGCGCCGTCGCCGACGCCGACGTGAACATCGACATGGTGCTGCAGAACATCTCCAAGGTGGAGGACGGCAAGACCGACATCACCTTCACCTGCTCACGCGACAGCGGGCCCGGTGCGGTGGAGAAGCTCACCGCGCTGCAGGGCGAGATCGGCTTCAGCAGGGTGCTCTACGACGACCACATCGGCAAGGTGTCGTTGATCGGTGCGGGCATGCGCAGCCACCCCGGCGTCACCGCGACATTCTGCGAGGCGCTGGCCGGGGTCGGAGTGAACATCGACCTGATCTCCACCTCCGAGATCAGGATCTCGGTGCTCGTCAAGGACACCGAACTGGACAAGGCCGTTTCGGCGTTGCACGAGGCGTTCAACCTCGGCGGCGACGAAGAGGCCGTGGTGTACGCGGGAACGGGACGTTAGGCCGGGGACGGGACAGATCATGGTCAACATCGGTGTAGTCGGCGCGACCGGGCAGGTCGGCCAGGTGATGCGCACACTGCTCGACGAGCGCGATTTCCCCGCGACGTCCGTGCGGTTCTTCGCTTCCGCCCGCTCGCAGGGCAAGAAGCTGGAATTCCGCGGGCAGCAGATCGAGGTCGAGGACGCCGAGACCGCCGACCCCAGCGGTCTGGACATCGCGTTGTTCTCCGCGGGCGCGACGATGTCGCGTGTGCAGGCACCGCGGTTCGCCGCCGCGGGCGCGATCGTCATCGACAACTCGTCGGCATTCCGCAAGGACCCCGATGTGCCGCTCGTCGTCAGCGAGGTCAACTTCGACCGGGATGTCGCCAACCGCGCTCGATCCCTTAAGAAGGGCATCATCGCCAACCCAAACTGCACAACGATGGCCGCAATGCCGGTGTTGAAGCCGCTGCACGACGAGGCGCAGCTGGTGCGCATGATCGCGTCGACGTACCAGGCGGTCTCCGGCAGTGGGTTGGCCGGCGTCCAGGAACTTTTCGAGCAGGCCCGCGCCGTCGTCGACGACAGCGAGAAGCTGGTGCATGACGGTGGCGCGCTGGAGTTCCCGCCTTCGGTCAAGTACGTCGCGCCGATCGCGTTCAACGTGGTCCCGCTGGCGGGATCGCTCGTCGACGACGACTCCGGTGAGACCGACGAGGATCAGAAGCTGCGAAACGAGAGCCGCAAAATCCTCGGCATCCCTGACCTGTTGGTCAGCGGCACCTGTGTGCGGGTACCGGTGTACACCGGCCACTCGCTGTCGATCAACGCCGAGTTCGCCGAGCCGCTGTCCCCCGAACGGGCGCGAGAGATCCTCGACGGTGCCGCAGGCGTGAAGCTGGTGGATGTGCCGACGCCGCTGGCGGCGGCCGGTGTCGACGAATCGCTCGTCGGCCGGATCCGCCGGGATGAAGGTGTGCCCGAGGGCCGAGGCCTTGCACTGTTCGTGTCCGGCGACAACCTGCGAAAAGGCGCTGCGCTGAACACGATTCAGATTGCCGAGCTGCTGGCTACCGAGTTGTGAGCCCCCTTCGCCGAAACTCACGTTTGGGCGGAAGAGTTCGAGTAGTTCTCGCCATTACGTCGATTTCGGCGCTCGCCATACCCGTAGCGCACGCCGACCCCCCGTCGCCGATACCGGAGCCCGTGCTACCGCCGCTCGCGTCGGGTCAGGTGCTGCGCATCGGGCCGACCGCGGGAACGGGTACGCCGACAAGTGATTACGGCATCGGCGCCACCGACCTGTGCGAGTTCATGGAGTTCCCCAGCGGCATCCTGCAGGTGTGCGGGGACAGCTTCGCCGGGCAGGGCGTCGGCTTCGGCGGCTGGTACTCGCCGATCGCGCTGCACGTGGAAACGGACTCGATCGATGATCCCAGCGGGGTGCGATACGACGGCGTCACCGGCACCGACAAGCCTCTACTGGCGGACCGGACCCAGCCGGGGGAATCGCAGCTACCTGCCGGCGTCGTGCAGATCAACCGCGAAAACTACATGATGGTGACGACGGCCAAGGATCTGCGTCCGCAGTCGTCTCGACTGGTGAAAGCCGATCCCGCGCAGGGAAATTGGCAGACGCTACCCGGTTCGCGGCGTGACGCCGGATTCGAGGGCGGCAGGCAGAGCCAGATCAGCGGCTACTACGATCCGATCCCGACGGCGGACTCGGCCACCGGCTGGGTATACATCGTGGCCAACAACTTCGACCGCACCGGACCCGTCGTCCTTTACCGCGCGAAGCGGGAGGCTTTCACCGACCGGGCGAGCTGGCAGGGCTGGTCGTTGGCCGGCTGGAACAAGCCCCCGACTCCGCTGTGGCCGGACCGGGTCGGTGAGATGAGCATTCGTCAGATCGACGGCAAGACCGTGCTGTCGTATTTCAACGCCAGCAACGGGAACATGGAGGTGCGGGTCGCCGACAACCCCACCGCCCTTGGCGCCGCGCCGGTCACCACCGTCGTGTTCGCGAGCGACTGGCCGACGCCCGCAGAGGAGTTGCCGCCGCCCGAGATCAACCGGCTTGCTCAGCCTTACGGCGGCTATATCTCGCCGGGATCCACGCTCGACGAGGTGCGCGTGTTCATCAGCCAGTGGAATACCCTGCCGCGCGCCCAGTCGCCTTACCGCGTTATCCAGTTCGCGGTGAATCCATTGAAGCCGTGGTCGGACTGAGGGTAATTACTGAGCAGGTGTTTGCAGCCGCTCGAGTATTTCGCGGGCGACGTCGCGCAGTTTGGTATTGCGCCTTTGGGATTCATCCGTGAGTCTGGCGAACGCCCCATCGGGATCGCAGCCGTGTATCGCTATCAGGGCGCCTTTGGCCATGTCGATGTCGGGACGAGAGAGTAGTGCTGTCTCGAGTTGGGTGACGGTTTCCCGCGCCTTTTGCCAGCGGCTGGAGTTGCTGATCGCTTCGCCGGCGGCAACGCTGTACAGGCGCATCAGCGCAGCATCGAACGAGTCGAACGCGGTTGCGGTGTGGCTGTAGATATTGAGCGAACCCGCGAGTTCCTGCTCACCATCTACGCCTGTGATCAGCAGCGGAACCGATAAACTTGCGCGAACTCCCGCTCGCTGCGCGGCCCTCACGAATTCCGGCCATCGGTGAAGTTCTTCGTCGATGATCGATCGCAACGGAGTGCGCTGCAACGCGGCTTCCAGGCACGGCCCCCGGCCGGAAGCGTACTGCTCGTGGTCGAGTTCCAGCGCCTGTTCATCGGTGCAGGCCGCCGTGCGGACGTCGGGCCACGACAGCACGGTGATGCTGATGATGTCCGCGTGTGGAATCGCGGCCAGTGCCGTCTCAGCGACCCGGCCCGCGACATCGTCTAGGGGCTCTTCGGCAGCGAATAAGTCTCGTAGACCCTCGATCGCCTCTGCTGTGGTCGAGAGCCTGGCCAACGGTGCGAACAGTTCAGCACTCATGTGAATGGTGCCCTTCACAAGCATGAGATAACCGCTGCTACGGGCACGCTATCCACTCATTCTATCCGGTTTGTCTACCCCCGGGTAAGCAGTCAGATCGCCCGACGATGACCATCTCGAAGGCTGCCCATTCACAGCTGATTCATATGAAAATCAAAACGGCCGCATCACAAACGTTTGCATGCTCGAAACCATGAGCGAACCAACAACCACACCTGAACCGGCGACGGCACCCGTCGCAACCACCACGCCGCCGCAACCCGCCTATGTCGAGCGCGAACCGCGCCGCTCGAGGCTCACCGCCGTCGCCGCGTGGGTCGGCATCGTCGCAGGCGTCGTCTTCGTCGTCGCGGTCATCTTCTTCAGCGGCTTCATCCTCGGTGCGCATTCCGGTGGCCACCGCGGCCACGAAGGCGGCGGCGATCGCGACTTCGCCATGACCCACCGCGGCGGACCACCGCCGATGTTCGAAATGGGCCCGATGGGGCCGCCGCGGTTCGAGCGCCCACCCTTCGGCCCGGGCGGGCCAGGAGGACCCGGCTCCGCAGGAGCAGCCCCCGTCGCCGCCGACGTCCGCACCTGCCCGCCCCTGACGGAGGTTTCGAATCGGGCCATCAGGGGGGACACTCGACGAAGCGCAGCCCCTTCACCACTTCATCGAGGAGATGACACCTGATGGCCGAAAAGTTCACGACGACCGACGCCGGTGCACCGGCGCCGAGCGTGGAACACTCGCTGACCGTAGGGCCCGATGGCCCGATCCTGCTGCAGGATCACTACCTCATCGAGCAGATGGCCAACTTCAACCGGGAGCGGATTCCGGAACGGCAGCCTCACGCGAAGGGCGGCGGCGCGTTCGGCCAATTCGAGGTGACCCAGGACGTCAGCAGGTACACCCGGGCCGCCTTCCTGCAGCCCGGCGCCAAGACCGAGATGGTGGCCAGGTTCTCGACGGTCGCCGGCGAGCGCGGCAGCCCAGACACATGGCGGGACCCGCGCGGCTTCGCGCTGAAGTTCTACACCAGCGAAGGCAACTTCGACATGGTCGGCAACAACACCCCGGTGTTCTTCGTCCGTGACCCGATGAAGTTCCAGAACTTCATTCGCAGCCAGAAGCGGATGGCCGCCAACAACCTTCGCGACCACCACATGCAGTGGGACTTCTGGACGCTGTCACCTGAGTCGGCGCACCAGGTGACCTGGCTGATGGGTGATCGCGGCATCCCGAAGACATGGCGCCAGATGAACGGCTACTCCAGCCACACCTACAGCTGGCTCAACGCCGCAGGCGAACTGTTCTGGGTGAAATACCATTTCAAGACCGACCAGGGCGTCGACTTCCTGACCCAGGAGGACGCCGATCGACTCGCGGGTGAGGACGGCGACTACCACCAGCGCGACCTGTTCACCTCGATCGAAGAGGGCAACTTCCCCAGCTGGACGCTGCACGTGCAGATCATGCCGTTCGAGGACGCCAAGACCTACCGGTTCAACCCGTTCGACCTGACCAAGGTCTGGCCGCACGGCGACTATCCGCTGCACGAGGTCGGCAAGATGACGCTGAACCGCAACGTCGAGGACTACCACGCCCAGATCGAGCAGGCCGCGTTCGAGCCGAACAACATCGTGCCGGGCACCGGCCTGTCTCCGGACAAGATGCTGCTGGCGCGCGGGTTCTCCTACTCCGACGCGCATCGCGCCCGGCTCGGGGTGAACTACAAGCAGATCCCGGTCAACGAGCCGCACGTCGAGGTGAACGCCTACTCCAAGGACGGGGCGATGCGGATCCGCCACGCCACCGATCCGGTGTACACGCCGAATTCGATGGGCGGCCCCGAGGTGGACGCCAAGCGCGCTGCCGAGGTGCACTGGGCATCCGACGGCGACATGGTCCGCACCGCCTACGCTCTGCGCCAGGATGACGACGACTGGGGCCAGGCGGGCACGATGGTGCGCGAGGTGCTCGACGACGATGCGCGGGACCGGTTGGCGCACAACATCATCGGCCATGTGTCCGACGGCGTGCGGGAACCCGTGCTCTCTCGGGTTTTCGAGTACTGGCGAAATGTCGATCCCGATCTCGGCAAGAAGGTGGAGGAAGGCGTGCGCGCGAACGGCGACTAGGTCACCGGGCGTCTTGCCGTCCTGTGCCGGACTGGCATGATCGAGCCCATGAGCATCGAAGTCGTTTTCACCGCAGAGTCAACCGCAACCGGGGGTGGCCGCGACGGCCACGTGAAGTCGACGACCGGCAGGATCGACCTGGACACCCGTCCGCCGAAGGAGATGGGCGGCAACGGCGAGGGCACCAACCCCGAAGAGTTGTTCTCCGCCGGCTACGCCGCATGCTTCCTCGGTGCACTTCGCCTGGTGGCACGCAACGAGAAGGTCGACATCGACGACGCCTCCGGAATCACCGCCCAGGTCGGATTCGGCAAGGACTCCGAGGGCGGCTTCGGCATCAACGCGCACCTGATCGGCTACCTGCCCGGCCTCGAGCAGAGCGCCGCAGAGGAATTGATGGAGAAGGCGCACGGTGTGTGTCCCTATTCCAAGGCCACTAGCGGCAACATCGACGTCAAGCTGTCGGCGAAGGTCTAGTCGTATGCGAACCGTCGCCGTTGCAGGCGTCGGTCTGGCGCTCGGTCTGGCGGTCGCCGCCCCAGCGGACGCCCGCCCATCCGATCCCGGTGTGGTGAACTACGCCGTCCTGGGCAAGGGATCGGTCGGCAACATCGTCGGCGCGACACTGCGCTTCGACGCGCCGTTCACCGACCCGTTCCAGTCGTACTGGGTCGACAACCCGGCGTGCAACAACTGGGCCGACATCGGGCTGCCCGAGGTGTACGCCGATCCCGACCTGGCGTCGTTCAACGGCACGACAACGCAGGAATCGGCGACCGACGACACCCACCGCATCAAGCAGGCCATCGGGGTGTTCGCCACCCACGAGGCCGCTGACCGTGCCTTCCACCGGGTCGTCGACAGAACCGTCGGCTGTTCTGGCCAGACGACGGCCATGCACCTGGACAACATGGCGACCGAGGTGTGGTCGTTCACCGGCGGACCCGGCGATCGGCCACCGACGCCGACTGGGTGAAGCAGGAAGCCGGCACCGACCGGCGCTGCTTCACCACGACACGGCTGCGGGAGAACGTTCTGCTACAGGCGAAAGTGTGCCAACCGGGCAACGGCGGACCTGCGGTGAACGTGCTGGCAGGCGCGATGCAGAACACACTGGGGCAGTAGCGACCGCCCTTTTGGGTACCCGTCACCGAGCCGTCATGCGTAAATCGCGGGACTTTGTCAGTGTCATCTGGAAGATGGATGAAGGCGTCGTGCGTCCGAGACCCCGGAGGGATGGTTGGTATGACCAACACCATCGCGTCCGACCTGGGTGAAGCACATCCGGATCCAGCCCCCGACACCCAGCTGACCAGCGCGAACACCGCCGCCGCCCAAATCAGTGCCAGCTGTCTGATCGATGGCCCCGTCGGTCGAGTGGGCTTGGAGATCGAAGCGCACTGCTTCGACTTCGCCGATCCACTGCGCCGGCCCGACTGGGACGAGCTGACCGAGGTCGTCGCGGGGGTTGGGCCTCTTCCCGGCGGAAGCCTGATCACCCTCGAGCCCGGCGGCGCGGTGGAACTGTCCGGACCGCCGATGGACGGTGTGCTGCCCGCGATCAAGGCCATGGCCGACGACCGAGAGGTACTGCGGACGGCGTTCGCTGATGCGGGTTTTGGCCTCGTCCTGCTCGGCGCGGACCCGCTACGGCCCGCGAAACGCGTCAACCCAGGCGATCGCTACCGCGCGATGGAAGAGTTCTTCGCCGCCAGCCAGAGCGGTACCGCCGCGGCGGCGATGATGACATCGACGGCCTCGGTGCAGGTGAACCTGGAGGCGGGACCGCAGGCGGGGTGGGCCCGCCGAATTCACCTGGCTCACGCGCTCGGCCCGACAATGGTGGCGATTGCCGCCAATTCGCCGCTGCTCAGCGGTGAATTCACCGGTTGGTGCAGCTCGCGGCAGTGGGTGTGGAGCCAGCTCGATTCGGCACGGTGCGGGCCAATCCTCGGTCTGACCGGCGAAGATCCGGCAAGCGACTGGGCGCGCTACGCAATGAAGGCACCCGTGATGCTCGTGCATCCCACCCCGGAAGAGGACGCCGTGCCGATGGCCGACTGGGTGCCGTTCGCGGAATGGGCCGACGGGCGCGTGCTTCTCGGTGACCGCCGACCGACAGTCGCCGACCTCGACTATCACCTCACGACGCTGTTCCCGCCGGTCAGGCCCAGGGGATTCCTGGAGATCCGTTACCTCGACAGCGTGCCCGACACGCTGTGGCCGGCGATGGTCTTCTCCCTCACCACGCTGCTCGACGACCCAGTCGCCGCCGATATCGCCGCCGAGGCCACCGAACCCGTCGCGACGGCATGGGACCGTGCCGCCCAGATCGGCCTCGGTGACCGGCGCCTGCAGGAGGCCGCCGCCCGCTGCGTGCAGGCCGCTGCCGAGCGGGCGCCCGCCGAACTCGAGGAATCGATGCAGCAGCTGGTGCGTTCGGTCGAACAGGGACGCTGTCCGGCCGACGACTTCTCCGACCGGGTGGTGAGGAACGGGATCGCGGCAGCGGTCACCGAACTGGCGCAAGGGGAGCAGTGACCTCACGCGAAATGCTGGCCCACCGGCTGACCAAGGCGCGCGAGCGCACACTGCGGCTCGTCGAGTTCGACGACGCCGAACTGCACCGGCAGTACGACCCGTTGATGAGCCCGCTGCTATGGGACCTCGCCCACATCGGATGGCAGGAAGAGCTGTGGCTGCTGCGCGGCAATGATCCGCACCGGCCGGGCATGCTGGCGCCCGACGTCGAACGCCTCTACGACGCGTTCGAGAACTCCCGGGCCAGCCGCGTGGACTTGCCGCTGCTGCCGCCGTCCGATGCGCGGGCGTTCTGCGCGACGGTGCGCAACAAGGCGCTCGACACCCTCGACGCGCTGACCGACGACGACGTCGAGGCCGATTTCAACTTCGGGCTGGTGATCAGCCACGAGAATCAGCACGACGAAACGATGCTGCAGGCGCTGAATCTGCGGACGGGTCCCGCGCTGCTGGACCACGGCGCCGCGCTTCCGGCGGGTAGGCCGGGTGTGGCGGGCACATCGGTACTGGTGCCCGGCGGCCCGTTCGTCCTCGGCGTCGACGCGGTGACCGAGCCGCACTCGCTGGACAACGAGCGCCCCGCCCACGTCGTCGATGTGCCGGCCTTCCGCATCGGCCGGGTGCCGGTGACCAACGGCGAATGGCAGCAGTTCGTCGACGACGGCGGATACCGGCAGCCGCAATGGTGGTCGCAGCGCGGTTGGTCACCATTGCGAGCAGGCGGGTTTGACGGCGCCGCAGTTCTGGAACGCCGACGGCACCCGCACCCGGTTCGGCCACGTCGAGGACATTCCCGCCGACGAGCCCGTAGCAGCACATCACCTACTTCGAAGCAGAGGCATTCGCGGCATGGAGCGGTGCGCGGCTGCCCACCGAGGTCGAGTGGGAGAAGGCGTGCGCGTGGGATCCGGACGCCGGCGCGCGGCGCCGATTCCCTTGGGGCGCATCCGAACCCACCAGTGCGCTCGCCAACCTCGGCGGCGACGCATTGCGCCCCGCTCCGGTCGGTGCGTATCCGGCAGGCGCATCGGCATACGGCGCCGAGCAGATGCTCGGTGATGTGTGGGAGTGGACGTCATCTCCGCTGCGGCCGTGGCCCGGGTTCACACCGATGCTCTACGAGCTGTACAGCCAGCCGTTCTTCGACGGCGACTACAAGGTGCTGCGCGGCGGTTCATGGGCGGTCGCGGGCGACATCCTGCGGCCGAGCTTCCGCAACTGGGACCACCCGATCCGCAGGCAGATCTTCAGCGGTCTGCGATTGGCTTGGGACGTCTGATGTGTCGCCACCTGGGCTGGCTGGGTGAACCGCGTTCGGTGGCATCACTCGTGCTCGATCCCCCGTATGGGCTACTGGTGCAGTCGTATTCGCCGCGCCGGCAGAAGCACGGGCTGATGAACGCTGACGGTTGGGGCATCGGGTTCTTCGACGAGGACGATGAGCCACGACGTTGGCGCAGCGCCGCTCCGCTGTGGGGTGATGCCTCGTTCGCGTCGGTGGCGCCTGCACTGCGCAGCGGCTGTCTGGTGGCAGCGGTGCGCTCGGCGAGTGTCGGGATGCCCATCGAGGCGTCGGCGTCGGCGCCGTTCACCGACGGGCGCTGGCTGCTGTCACACAACGGGCTGGTGGATCGCGCCGTGCTGCCCGCGTCCGCGGTGGCCGAATCGACCAACGACAGCGCGCTGCTGGCCGCGCTGATATTCGAACGCGGCCTTGACGCGCTGGGCGACACGATCGTCGAGGTCGCGACGGCCGACCCCAACGCACGGCTGAACATTCTGGCGGGCAACGGATCTGAACTGCGCGCCACCACATGGGGTGACACCTTGTTCGTGCGCAGGGATGCCGACGGTGTGGTGCTGGCGAGCGAACCATTCGACGACGACGAGGACTGGCAGGAAATTCCCGACCGTCACCTGGTCACGGTCACAGACTCTCGCGTGGAACTTGCCGCGCTGAAAGGATCGGCATGACGGTGTCGCTGTCCAACCATCTCGCCGCGGACTCCGCGGCAGTCGCGCTCCGCCGCGATGTCTACAACGGGCTCACCCAGACACCGAAGACGTTGCCGCCCAAGTGGTTCTACGACTCGGTCGGCAGTGACCTGTTCGATCAGATCACCAGGCTGCCGGAGTACTACCCGACAAGGACCGAGGCGCAGATCCTTCGCGATCATTCGGCGGAGATCGCCGCGGCGTCCGGCGCGGACACCCTGGTAGAGCTCGGCAGCGGCACCTCGGAGAAAACCAGGCTCCTGCTGCGCGCACTGCGTGACACTGGATCGCTGCGCCGTTTCATCCCGTTCGACGTCGACGCCGGGATGCTGCAGGCAGCCAGTTCGGCCATCCTCGACGAGTACCCGGGCATCGAGATCGACGCTGTCTGCGGTGATTTCGAGGAGCACCTCGGCAAGATCCCTCGCGTCGGCAGGCGGCTCGTGGTATTCCTCGGGTCCACGATCGGCAACCTGACGCCGGGGCCGCGCGCCGAGTTCCTTTCGGCGCTGTCCGACACCCTTGCCGAAGGCGACACCCTCCTGCTGGGCACCGACCTGGTCAAGGACCCCGGCCGTCTGATCCGCGCCTACGACGACAGCGCCGGCGTGACGGCGCGGTTCAATCGCAATGTGCTTGCGGTGGTCAACCGTGAGCTCGATGCCGACTTCGACCTGGAAGCGTTCGACCATGTGGCCAACTGGAACGCCGACGAAGAGCGCATCGAGATGTGGCTGCGGGCAGGCTCTGCGCAGCGGGTGCGCGTGGCGGCACTGGATCTGACCGTCGACTTCGCGGCGGGCGAGGAGATGCTCACCGAGGTGTCGTGCAAGTTCCGCCAGCAAGGCGTCGTGGATGAGTTGGCCGCCGCGGGCCTGAAACGCAGCCACTGGTGGACCGACCCGGCGGGAGACTTCGGGCTGTCGCTGTCCACGAAATGATCGACATCGCGGACCGGTGGCGCGCGGCCCGGCCGAAGGTGGCGGGCCTGCATCTTGACAGCGGCGCGTGCTCGCGGCAGAGCCTGGCCGTCATCGACGCCGCCGCCCAGCACGCCAGGCACGAGGCCGAGGTGGGCGGCTACGTCGCGGCGGCGGCCGCCACACCCGCGCTGGACGCAGGACGCTCGGCGATCGGGGCGCTGACCGGGATGGCGGCCTCAGACGTGGTCTTCACCACCGGTTCCAACCACGCCCTCGACCTGTTGCTGAGCAGCTGGACGGGGCCGCGCACCGTGGCGTGTCTGCCCGGCGAGTACGGGCCGAACCTCGCGCTGTTCGCGGCGAACGGCTTCGACGTGCGGGTCCTTCCGGTCGACGGGATCGGCCGTCTGGTCGTCGACGACGCCGCCACGGTCCTGGCCGTCAATCCGCCAGGGTTGGTGCACCTGACCCCGCTGGCCAGTCACCGTGGAATCGTCCAGCCGGCCCGCGAACTCGCCGAGGTGTGCCACGGCCTCGGCCTGCCGCTGGTGATCGACGCCGCGCAGGCTTTCGGGCACATCGACTGTGTGGTCGGCGCCGACGCCGTCTATTCGTCGTCGCGCAAGTGGATCGCGGGTCCGCGGGGGGTGGGCATGCTCGCGATCAAACCCGCACTGGCAGAGCGTCTTCGGCCTCGGTTACCACCGCCGGAATGGAACCTGCCGTACACGGTGATGGAGAGCCTCGAGCACGGGGAGGCCAACCTCGCTGCCCGCGTTGGGTTTTCGGTTGCGCTCGGAGAGAACCTCGCGGTGGGCCCGGAGAGCATCCGCGCAAGACTGTCCGAGCTTGGGCGATTGACCAGGACCGCCCTGGCGGACCTCGACGGGTGGCGGGTCGTCGAGGCGGTCGATGAGCCGACGGCGATCACCACGCTGCAGGCGACCACGGGGGCGGACCCGCAGAGCGTGCGGGGCTGGCTGATCGCCGAACGCGGGATCGTCACCACCTACGCAGAGGTGCAGCGCGCGCCGTTCGAGATGGCCACGCCGGTGCTGCGGGTGTCGCCACACGTCGACACCACCACCGACGACCTGGATGTATTCGCCGAAGCCCTGGTAGCTGCAACCGCGCAGGTGTGACACAGCCCACTTCTGGCTATTCCACAGCCACCATACGAAGGGGCTGACCATGACCGAGCACGTCGATGCCGAGCGGGACGACGAAGCCGCCGAAGCAGAAGCGCGACCGCACCCACTGGCTCTACATCCTGGTGATCATCGGCGTCGTCGCCGGCATCATCGTCGGCCTGGTCTCCCCGGACCTCGGCAAATCACTCGGCGTGCTCGGCGAGCTGTTCGTCAAGCTGATCAAGATGATGATCATCCCGGTCATCTTCTGCACGGTGGTGATCGGCATCGGCAAGCTCAAGGCGACCGCGGTCGGGAAGGTCGGCGGTCTCGCGCTGGCCTACTTTTTGGCGATGTCGACGGTCGCGCTGGCCATCGGACTGGTCGTCGGCAACCTGATCAGCCCGGGAACCGGTCTCAACATCCCCTCCGATCCGGGCAAGGGCGCCGAACTGGCGGGCAAAGCCGCGTCCGAGGGCGGCCCGATGGAGTTCTTCTCCGACATCATCCCGACGACGCTGTTCTCCTCGCTGACCGAAGGCAATGTGCTGCAGGGCCTTTTCGTGGCGTTACTCGTCGGGTTCGCCATCCAAGCGATGGGCAGCGCAGGCGTGCCGCTGCTGCGTGGCGTTGAACTGCTGCAGAAGCTGGTGTTCCGCATCCTGATCGGTGTGCTGTGGGTCGCGCCTATCGGCGCATTCGGTGCGATGGCAGAGGTGGTCGGCGCCACCGGGTTCGACGCGGTGATCCAGCTCGCGGTGCTGATGCTGGCCTTCTACCTCACCTGTGTCATCTTCGTGTTCGGTGTGCTCGGCGCGCTGCTGTGGATGGTCACCAAGGTGTCGATCTTCAAGCTGGTGCGGTACCTGGCCCGCGAATACCTGTTGATCGTCGCGACGTCGTCATCTGAGTCGGCGCTGCCGCGGCTGATCGCCAAGATGGAGCACGCGGGCGTGCGAACCGCGACCGTCGGAATCGTTGTGCCGACCGGCTATTCGTTCAACCTGGACGGCACCGCGATCTACCTGACGATGGCGTCGCTGTTCATCGCCGACGCGATGGGCAACCCCCATGTCGATACCGCGAACAGTTGGGCCTGCTCGCCTTCATGATCATCGCGTCCAAGGGCGCCGCCGGGGTGAGCGGTGCGGGCCTTGCGACACTGGCCGCAGGCCTGCAGAGCCATCGCCCCGACCTGCTCGACGGCGTCGGGATCATCGTCGGCATCGACAGGTTCATGTCCGAGGCCCGCGCGGTGACGAACTTCTCCGGCAACGCGGTGGCCACCCTGTTGGTCGGGACGTGGACGAGTTCGGTGGACAGCGACCGGGTGAAGAACGTACTCGACGGCGACATCCCGTTCGACGAACGGACGATGATCGACGACGACGATGACGACGAAAAGCCGACGGGGGACAAAGCGACCGCGACGGCCGCCGCTCCCTAGCGCCGCACCACCAGGGTCGCCGTGTAGTCCTCCAGCGCGAGGCCGTCGTCGGGCGTGCGAGGGTAGGGCTCAAGGGATTTCAAGCTCGACCGTGTATCCGTCGACGTCGGCGGTCTGCACGTTCTGGCCGGGTGCCGGGTTGGTGTTGAAATCCACGATTGTCGCTGCGCGTCCGGCAGGCTCGACCGCCACCGCGATGCGGGCCTGCCCCGTCCAGAAGCACTCGACCTCGGTCGGGCATCGGGAGTCTTCGAGCACATCGGTGAAGCGCACACGCAGGTTCTCGCCTGCCAATCGTCGCCTCCTGCCCACCACTGAGCGGAAACTGTTGACCCAGCGCGAATTCGACGGGATCGGCCTCGGCTTTCCGGCTGGCCTGACAGGCCGTCATCGCGAGGGCAAGAACCGCCACAATGAGCCACCTCGACGCGGTCTTCATCCGCCGATCTCCCAAGTGTGCACCGGCTCGTTGCTGTGCATCAGATCGCAGTACAGCCGCAGCATCTCGGCCAGCGCCTCAGGCCGGGCCATGCCGCGCTCCTGAAGCGCCCGCACCGTCTCCACCTGCCAGACCGACCCGTTGCGACCGGTTTTCGCGCGGCCCTCGATGACACCGAGATACCGGTCGGAGACGTCGGTGGACACGCCCCAGCTGCGAAGGCCCTCTCGGGCCATCGGCAGCAACTGACGCAACACCAATTCGTCCGGCGTCACCTCGCCGAGGCCGGGCCAGTACAGCCGGGCGTCCATGCCGTGCTGGGCGGCTTCGAGGAAGTTCTGATGTGCCGCAGCGAAACTCATCTTCGTCCACAACGGCCGGTCCTCCTCGGACAGGCTGCGCAGGATGCCGTAGTAGAAGGCCGAGTTGGCCATCATGTCGACGACCGTCGGGCCTGCGGGCAGCACACGGTTCTCGACGCGCAGGTGGGGTCGACCGTCCACGACGTCGTACACCGGCCTGTTCCATCGGTAGATCGTCCCGTTGTGCAGCCGCAGTTCCGGGAGTGTCGGCGTGCGTCCGTCGGCGAGGACGGCGACCGGGTCCTCGCCGGACAGCTCGGGCAACAGCGACGGGAAATAGCGGACGTTCTCCTCGAACAGATCGAAGATCGACGTGATCCACCGTTCACCGAACCAGACGCGCGGTCGCACCCCCTGCGCCTTGAGCTCGTCGGGGCGGGTGTCGGTGGCCTGCGCGAACAGCTCGATCCGGGTCTCTGACCACAGCTGATGCCCGAAGAAGTACGGCGAGTTGGCGCCAAGCGCCAACTGCGGGCCCGCGATCACCTGCGCCGCGTTCCAATTCTTCGCGAAGTCCTCCGGCGACACCTGCAGGTGCAGTTGCATGCTCGTGCAAGCGGATTCGGGCGCGATGGACGCGGCCTGCAGGCTGAGCCGTTCGGGACCCGCGATGTCGATCTGGATGTCCTCTCCGCGGGCGTAGAAGATCGAATCGTTGAGGGCCTGGTAGCGGGTGGACTCGCTCATCCAGTCACCGGTCAGGTGTTCAGGCATCAGCGTCGGCAGGATGCCGATCATCACGATGTGCGAGCCGCTCGCATTCGCCTTCGACTCGGCCGCGTTGAGGCTGGCGCGCACCTCGGATTCCAGCTCCAGTGCCGCGCGTCCCGGCAGCGGCCGGGGTGGAACGTTGAATTCGATGTTGTAGGCGCCCAATTCCGTTTGGTACGCCGGATCCGCGATGGAGGTCAGCACCTCGGAATTGCTCATCGCGGGTTGGTAGCCGGCGTCGACGAGGTTGCATTCGATTTCCATGCCGGTCAACGGACGCTCGAACTCGAAGCTGGACCGGGTCAGCATCGTCTCGAACACGTCGAGGCACAACTGGACCTTGCGTCGATACTCGCGGCGGTGCGCGCGACTGAAGTCGGTCTGCTTCACTTCTTCGCCCACAAGGCGATGCAACAGGCTCAATGACGCAGACGCAAGGAAATGGTGCATAAATCGCCGTTTGGCGGGTAGCCCCGGGCGATGGAAGTCACCGTTACCTTCATCGGCAACGCCACCACGCTGATCTCCGGTGGAGGCGTCACCCTTCTCACCGACCCCAATTTCCTGCACCGGGGTCAGCACGCCTATCTCGGCTACGGTCTGGTGTCCAAACGCCTGCGCGAACCGGCGATCGACATCGACGAGCTGCCGCCGCTGGAAGCGGTGGTGCTGTCGCATATGCACGGCGACCACTGGGACCGGCGGGCCACCACCGAACTCGATCACGAGTTGCCGGTGCTCACCACTCCCGATGCCGCAAAGCGCCTCGCCCACCGGGGATTCGGGTCCGCGTTGGGGCTCTCGACATGGCAGACCCACAACATCGTCAAAGGCGACACCGTGGTGAATGTGACGTCCCTGCCCGGCAGGCACGCCCCCGCACCGATCCACCGCATGCTGCCGCCGGTGATGGGCAGCATGCTGGAGTTCACATCCGGCGGCCAGACCCGACGGCTGTACGTCTCCGGAGACACGTTGCTGGTCGAGGAACTCAACGAAATCCCGGTGCGATTCGAATCGATCGATGTCGGCATCCTTCACCTGGGCGGCACCCGGTTGCCCGCAGGTCGGCGGCTGCCCTTCGGTCTCACCGTGACTATGGACGCCAGGCAGGGCGCCGCCGCCGTCGAGGCGCTGAACCTGCCCAGGATGATCCCTGTGCACTTCGACGACTACGGCGTTTTCGCGTCGCCCCTTTCGGATTTCGTCGCCGAGATGAAGCAGCGCGGAATCGCCGACCGGATCATCGAACTGGAGCGGGGGGCATCGGTGAGCATCTGACGGACTTCGTCGATGGCAGTACCTTCGGAACTGTCGCAGTTCATCGACTGGGGAGTCTGAAATGACTGAATCCGAGCCCACCACCGCGCCGCAGGCACCGGCTGCTCCGCCGCCGGCCGCTCCACCGCCATTAGGCCCGCCGCCGCACCACGTCGGCTGGGCGGTCGCCGCGGTGCTGTTCTTCTGGCCCCTGTCGTTTTCGGCGTTCACCCATGCGTTCAACGTCTATCCGCTGTGGGCCGCAGGCAATTACGCCGGCGCTCAGTACGCGTCGGACCGGGCGCGCCGACTCGGCCAGCTCTCGCTGTGGATAGCGGGCGGGTTACTGCTGCTGTTCATCATCTTCTACGCGATTTTCCTGATCGTGCTGATCTCGCAGGGCGGCGACTGGGGCCATCACCGCCGCTACACGGACTGAGGAGTCCTGCTCGCCACCGCCACCTGGGCGCTGATCAGGCCGCCGCGCAGCTCGAGGTCGATCGACGGGTCGGCGTGGGCCGCGAGGGCGCGAAGGGCCGACGGACTGTAGGTGCGCAGCGAGCTGATCACGCCGTCGTGCACCATCGGGATCCACGGCGCAAACGGCAGCATCGTCGCCAGCCGGAGAAGGTGCAGCGGCCACGGCGGCCGCGGCAGGTCGATGATCAGCAGCTTGTCGGCCACCCGGGTGCCCTCTGCGATCACCTCCGCCGCCAACGACGGCCGCAGATGGTGAAACGCCAGCACGAACACCGCCAGGTCGAAATGGCCGATCGGCGACGTCGATCGCCGTCGCGTCCATCTCGCGCACCGTCGCGCGCGGATGCGTCGCCGAGGTCCCCTTCGGCAATCGCCTGCACCGATGGCAGCTCGACGTCGGTGACCGTCAGCTGGGCGGTGGGATGCCATTCGAGCAGCTTTCGCGACAGGGCGCCGTGGCCCGCACCGAGCTCGAGAATCCTGGGATCGGGCACGTCAGCCACTTCGTCGAGCGCGATCCTGGCGAACTTCTCGTTCTGGCCGAACGCCTCACCGGTCCACTCGAGCGCCCGGATCACGCTGCGCTTCTTCGACTCGTCGACGTCCTCGCGGTCGAGGTACTCCAGGCGATCGGTCTGAAGTAGCCGGTCGATGCACGAGGCGTCGGGCCCGCCCCGTGGCATGCGGTCAATGTCGACGATCTCGGTTGCCATGTAGTCCATGATGGACGACGGCAGCGGCTATCAGGAGGGAGCAGGAATTGGCAGAGTTCGTCGCGGCGATCGACCAGGGCACCACCAGCACCCGCTGCATGATCTTCGACCACGACGGCGCCGAGGTCGGCCGCCATCAACTCGAACACGAACAGATCCTGCCGAAGGCGGGCTGGGTCGAGCACAACCCGGTCGAGATCACCGAACGCACCGCCTCGGTGATGACGTCGGCGTTGAACAAGACGAAGCTGTCCGCCAATGACATTGCCGCACTCGGCATCACCAACCAGCGCGAGACGTCGCTGGTGTGGAACAAGAACACCGGCCGGCCGTACTACAACGCGATCGTCTGGCAGGACACCCGCACCGACCGCATCGCGTCGGCGCTCGACCGTGACGGGCGAGGCGATGTCATCAGGCAAAAGGCCGGTCTGCCGCCTGCCACGTACTTCGCGGGCGGCAAGGTGGCCTGGATCCTGGAAAACGTCGACGGCGTGCGGGCCGACGCCGAGAAGGGCGACGCGATCTTCGGCACCGCCGACTCGTGGGTGCTGTGGAACCTGACCGGCGGGCCCCGGGGCGGTGTGCACGTCACCGATGTCACCAACGCCAGTCGGACGATGCTGATGAACCTCGAGACGCTCGACTGGGACGACGAGCTGCTGTCGTTCTTCGACATCCCCCGGCAGATGCTGCCCGAGATCAAGCCGTCGTCATATCCCGAGTCCTACGGCGTCACCCGCGACGACGGACCGCTGGGCGGGGAGGTCCCGCTGACCGGCATCGTCGGCGACCAGCAGGCCGCCATGGTCGGCCAGGTATGCCTTGCCGCGGGCGAGGCGAAGAACACCTATGGCACCGGAAACTTCCTGCTGCTCAACACCGGCGAGAAGATCGTCCGCTCGGAGAACGGACTGCTGACGACGGTCTGCTACCAGTTCGGGGACGCCAAACCCGTTTACGCCCTTGAGGGTTCGATCGCCGTCACGGGGTCGGCCGTGCAGTGGCTGCGCGACCAGTTGGGCATCATCAGCGGCGCCGCGCAGAGCGAATCATTGGCGCGCCAGGTCTCCGACAACGGCGGGGTGTACTTCGTGCCCGCCTTCTCGGGGTTGTTCGCGCCGTACTGGCGTTCGGATGCCCGCGGCGCGATAGTCGGACTCTCGCGGTTCAACACCAACGCCCATGTGGCGCGCGCGACGCTGGAGGCGATCTGCTACCAGAGCCGCGACGTCGTCGATGCGATGGAGGCCGACTCCGGTGTGCACATGGAAGTGCTCAAGGTCGACGGCGGCATCACCGCCAACGATCTGTGCATGCAGATCCAGGCGGACGTCCTCGGGGTCGATGTGGTCAAGCCCGTGGTCGCCGAGACGACGGCGTTGGGCGCGGCCTACGCCGCAGGCCTTGCGGTCGGCTTCTGGGAGAACCCCGAGGACCTGCGGTCCAACTGGCAGGAGGGCAAGCGCTGGACTCCGAACTGGAGTGAGGACCAGCGCAATGAAGGCTACGCGGGCTGGAAGAAAGCCGTCGAGCGCACGCTGAACTGGGTCGACGTCGAGTGATTTCGGCGTGATTTCCTGCGCTCACCGCAGGTTTTCACGCCGAAATCGCTACTAATCGGCGGCGTCGTCGAGTTCGCGCTTGACGTCGTCGTCGAGCTCGATGTCGGCGACGGCGGTGTTCTCCTCCAGGTGCGCCACCGACGACGTGCCGGGGATCAGCAGCACGTTCGGCGCGACCGACAGCGTCCAGGCGAGCGCGATCTGCGCCGGGGTGCGCCCCAGCTTCTCGGCCTCCCGCTTGACGGCGGGATGGCCGAGCACGGGATTGTCGGCGGTGAATGCCGAACCGAGCGGGAAGAACGGCACGAACGAGATGCCGTGCTCGATGCACGCGTCGAGCACCGGCTGCGACGTCCGGTCGACGAGGTTGTAGGCGTTCTGCACGGTGACGATCTCGGTGCGGTCCAACGCGATTCGCAGATGGTCGACCGAGATGCTCGACAGCCCGATGCCGCCGATGAGGCCCTCGTCGCGAGCTTTGATCATCGCGGTGAGCTGACGGTCGAACAGCTCGGGGTCGACAGGCCCGACCGCACTGGGATCTCCGGCGTGGATGCGCAGGTTGACCGCGGCGAGCCGGTCGGTGCCCAGCGTGGCGAGGTTCGCCTCGATGTCGGCGCGCAGATCGTCGGGCTGCTGTGCGGCGTTCCAGTTGCCCGACTCGTCGCGGCGCGCACCGACCTTGCTGACCAGCGCCAGGTCGGCGGGGTAGGGGTGCAGCGCCTCGCGGATCAGCTCGTTGGACACGTTGGGCCCGTAGAACTGCGCGGTGTCGATGTGGTTGATGCCCAGTTCAATCACTCGCCGCAGCACGGCTATCGCTTCGTCGTGGTCACGCGGCGGGCCCAGCACGCCCGGTCCTGGCAGCTGCATCGCGCCGAAACCGACGCGGCCGACATGGAAGGAGCCCAGCGGGAAGGTTTGCATACTCAATGCGTACACCAGTCCCGCCGGGCTTATTCCGACCCGGATGTGGCTACTCGGTTTCGCCGAGGATGTTGTACACCTCGCGGCGGGCGTTGTTGACGATGTCGACGATGCGCGCCTGCTGCTGCTCGGTTGCGGTGTGCGCGGACTGCGCCACCGCACCCATCAGCTGGCTCAGCGCGGTGTGCAGCGTGACCTGGCCGGGATCGACATCGCCGGCGATCTCCTCCCACGGCGGAGTCTCGACCTTCTCGGCCGCTGCGCGACCGTCGTCGGTCAGCTCGAAAAGCCGCTTGCTGCCTTCGCTTTCGGTGCCCACGATGAGGCCCTCGTCGACGAGCAGCTGCAGCGTCGGGTAGACCGAGCCCGGGCTGGGACGCCACAGGCCGCCGCTGCGTTCGGAGATCTCCTGGATCATCTCGTATCCGTGCATTGCGCGATCGGCAAGCAGAGCCAGGATGGCTGCGCGGACGTCGCCGCGCTTTCCGCGTCGGCCTCCGCCGCGACGGCCGCGCGGGCCGCCGAATCCGAAGCCGCCGCGGGGATCGAAGCCGCCGCGGCCGGGCCCGAACCCGCCGAAGCCGGCCTGGAAGCCGGGGCCGAAGGGGCCGCCGTGCCGGTCTGTGCCGTGCTCCCGGATGTGTTCCCGGAATTCACGACGGGCAGCTCGCCGCTGCTCGTGGAGCGCACGACGCTGCGTCGGGGTCGAACCCGAAGCCGAATCCACCAGGTGGTGGTGTGAATGGGTGGTTCATGTGAGAGATCCTTACGTGTGTCAGGAAGCGCCGTGTGCGCTTCCGATACGTCAACGATATATCGGAATCTATCGCGATGCAACGTCCGAGTTTTACTTGGTGCGACGCTTGTCGAGCTCGCCGATCACCCAACGCGCCCACTGGCCCTCCATCGCGCCGAGGCGTAGGCCGTACTCGAGCGCGGCACGGCCGAAGAACAGGCGCTCGCCGTCGGACCAGTCGATGGAGTCGCCGAGGGCCTTCAGTCGCTTCACCTCGGAGTCGGCATGCTCGGCCACCGCGACCATGTGCCTACGGGCCTGCTCGGGTTCGATCTCGCCGAGCAGGAAGACACGCAGTAAAGACGCGTCCCGAAACGGCGGGTCGTTCTGCGGGTTCATCATCCAGCGCTGCAACTCGGCACGCCCCGCCCGCGTGATGCGGTATTCCTTGCGTCCGCGGGGCCCGATGTCGGCAACCTCGATCAGGCCCGGAATCGGCGAGCTTGTTGAGCTCGCCGTAGAGCTGGCTCTGGGTCGCGGGCCATACGTTGGCCATCGACTTCTCGAACGTCTTCAGCAGGTCGTACCCGCTGCCGGGCTGTTGGGCCAACAGTCCAAGCGCCGCCATCCGCAGACTCACGCGGCCGATCGTACCTCCACTCTTGACATGTCACTAATGACATGTCAGATTAGGCGTGTCCGACGACAGGAGACTTGAATGACCGAGACCGCTTCGAACGCGTCAGCCATCTTCGGCACCGACGACTTCTTCCAGCGCGACAACTACGCGCCGGTCGCCGACGAACTCACCGAGTTCGATCTCACCGTCGAAGGCGCCATCCCAACCGAACTCGACGGCTGGTACCTGCGCAACGGGCCCAACCCACGGGTTGCGACCGGACACTGGTTCAGCGGCGACGGGATGATCCACGGCATCCGGGTCGAGGGTGGGCGGGCGGCCTGGTACCGCAACCGGTGGGTTCGCACCGAGAGCTTCGAGAAGAGCTTCCCGCTCTACAACGCCGACGGCACCCGCAACCTGCACGCCAGCGTCGCGAACACCCACGTCGTCAACCATGCCGGCAAGACGCTTGCGCTCGTCGAATCATCGTTGCCGTACGAAATCACCAACGAGCTGGAAACGTTGGGCGCCTACGACTTCGGCGGCAAGTTGGCTGACTCGATGACAGCGCATCCCAAGATCTGCCCGACGACCGGCGAGCTGCACTTCTTCGGCTACGGCAGCATCTTCGCGCCGCACGTCACCTATCACCGCGCCGATGCCAACGGCGAGCTGACCGTCAACCGCCCGCTGGACGTTCCGGCGCTGACGATGATGCACGACTTCGCGCTGACGGCGGGACACGTCATCTTCATGGATCTTCCGATCGTGTTCGATCTCGACATCGCGATGACGGGCAAGCGCGACATGCCCTACCGCTGGGACGACAACTACGGCGCCCGCCTCGGTGTCCTGCGACGCGACGACCCGTTCGGCGAGGTGGTTTGGTTCGACATCGATCCGTGCTACGTGTTCCATGTCGCCAATGCCTACGACGACGGCAATTCGATTGTGCTGCAGGCCATCCGCTATCCCGAGTTGTGGCGCGGCACCAGCGGCTTCGAAACCGACGGCGTGTTGTGGAGCTGGACCATCGACCTCGGCACCGGCACGGTTGCCGAGCGCCAGCTGGACGACCGGCCCATCGAGTTCCCCCGCATCGACGACCGGTTGGCCGGGCTGCCCGCCCGCTACGCGGTGTCGGTCGGTGAAACGCAATTGGTTCGCTACGACCTCACCTCCGGCAGTGCCGTCGAGCACCGGTTCGGCACCGAGCAGGCGCCGGGACGGCCGGGGGAGGCGGTGTTCGTCCCGTCGACCACCGGGCCCGCCGACGAAGGCAACGGCTGGTACGTCGGCTACGTCTACGACCCGGCGCGCGACGGCAGCGATCTGGTGATCATCGACGCGTCCGACTTCGCGGGCGACCCGGTAGCCAGAATCAAACTGCCGCACCGAGTTCCGTACGGCTTCCACGGGAACTGGATCGGCGCCTAGCTCAAGCGGGGTATGCGGCCGTGGCCCGGTGCGTGTTCGGGCTCACGCCGTATGCGCGCTTGAACGCGCTGCTCAACGCGAACGGGGTGCTGTAGCCGACCTGCTTGGCGACGGCGGCAATCGTCGACTGACTCGACCGCAGCAGGTCGGCTGCCTGCGCCAGCCGCCAACTCGTCAGAAACGCTATCGGCGGCTCGCCGACCAACTCGGTGAACCGGCGCGCGAACGCGGCACGCGAAGAGCCAACGGCCGCAGCAAGATTGGCAACGGTCCAGGGATGCGCCGGGTTGTTGTAGATCAACCGAAGAGCCTGCCCGACCACCGGGTCCTGTTCGGCGTGCCACCACGCCGGGGCGTTCTCCGCGCGGTCGAACCAGGTGCGCAGCACTGAGATCAGAAGCAGATCGAGCAGCCGGTCGAGGTAGGCCTCCTGGCCCGAACCGTCGTGGCCCGCTTCGGCGGCCAACAGATCGACAAGCGGGGTATCCCATTCGTCTGCCCGCAACACCAACACGGTCGGCAGTGCGTCGAGCAACCGGGAACTGACCTCACTGTGACCTTCGTAGGCACAGACGATCGACCGGTCGGCCCCGCCTGCGCTGTTGCCCCACGTGCGCACCCCCAGCGACATCTCGAACTTCAGGTCGTCACCGGAGCGCGTCGTGCAGCGGTTGCCGGGATGGATGACGATCGTGGGCGCCGTGGCCGGGTCGTCGGCGAAGAGATAGTGCTCGGTGCCCCGGGTGAGCGCGACGTCTCCGGCCTCGAGCCAGACCGTTCCGCTGCTGTCCCCGACGATGGCCGCCCTGCCCGTTGTCTGGCAGATCAGGGTCAGCGGTGCGTCGTCCTGGATGCGCATCGACCACGGCGGGTCCAGCACCATCCGAAGCACGAACGCGCCTCGCGCCCGCACTCCGTCCAACAGTCCGACGACGGCGTCCATGACTCGAGCCTATCGCTCATGATGCCCATTTCGAGACGCACGCGTATGCGATCGGGATTCTCAGCGATGGATCGTCTGCATCGCTGACGGTTGACTCCTTGTCATGAACATGACACCAGCCGTCGCCCTCGCCTCCATCGCCGCGATCGCCAGCGCGGCCGCCGCGGGGATGATGTACGTCTTCTCCACCTTCGTGATGCGAGGGCTGGACCGCACCGGTCCGGTCGATGCCATCACCGCGATGCGCGGGATCAACGTCGAAGCGAACGCCAACGCGCCCTTCCTGCTTGCGTACCTCGGGGCGGCGCTGCTCGCTGCGGCCGTCGGGGTGGTGGCCGTCGTCCAGATTCGCCAACCCGGCAGCGGATGGCTGTTGGCGGGGGCGATCTTCGGCGTGCTCGGCGCCGTGATCACGATGGCGTTCAACGTGCCGCTGAACAACCATCTCGACACCGTCGACCCTGCGGGACTGTCCGCCGCCGACGCCGCACGCGAATGGCAGGCGTACTTCTCGACATGGACGGCGTGGAATCACGCCCGCACCGTCACCGCCATCGTGGCGTCCGTGCTGATGCTGATCGGCGCGCGGTATCGCTGACCCGCTCACCCCGGCGGGGCGAAGCCGCCCGCGTCGGGTGGCGGTGCGACGGGCGGTGACTGCACCGGCGGCCATGTCTGTGCCGGTGGTGTCCACTGCGCAGGAGCACCCCACGACGGTGGAGTGCGGCGGCGTCTGCGCGTGCGGGTCGCAACCGGTCCAGCTCTCGCCGGTGCCGCTCCGCCAGCACAGCGGCGAGCACGTACTGCGGTGGCACGCCGGGAGGCGGCGGCGGGGAAACCCGCGCGACCACCTCGACAGCGATGCGATGAGCCATCTGTTCGCGAATCCGGGGATCCAACTGCGATGCGCGAGAGAGGAATTGGCGGGCCAGCTCGGCCTGCTCGGGACCCAGCCCCGACAGTTGCAGCGACGACGCCCACCACGCCAGCGACGGAGGCATCACCGGGGGCGGCGGAAGCTTCGGCCCGCGTTCGCTGATCACGACGGTGCCTGCGAACACGTCCCCGATGCGTTTGCCCTTCGAAGACAGCAGGCTGCAGATCACAGCGGGTCCGCCGAAGAACGTCCAGATCTCGATCACCGATGCGAGCGCCCGAAAGAGCGCCTGCCGGAAGCGCTCAGGACCGCCGTCGTCGGATACCACCCGCAGACCGAGTGCCATCTTGCCCAGCGTCCTGCCCCGCGTCGCGCTTTCGAATATCAGCGGATAGCCGACGATCGTGAGCACGGTGAAGATGACCAGCACCGCGCCGGACAAGGCGGGGTCGAAATCGCCGAGGGTCGAGGCCCACAACATCACGCCAGCGACATAGCCGACGAAGATCACCGCGATGTCGATCAGCGCCGACAGCGCCCGGACAGGGAGTTGGGCGATCGCGACGTCGAGCACGACGGCATCGCCGGTCACCACCTGTTCTGCCTGCCCGACCATGAAAGTCCACGCTACTAGGATTCTTCAGGTGGATGTCGATGCGTTCGTGCTCGCCCATCGGCCGACGTGGAAGCGACTCGAGGAGCTCGTCAAGCGGCGTCGACGGCTGACCGGCGCGGAGGTCGACGAACTGGTCGACCTCTACCAGCGGGTGTCGACGCACTTGTCGATGGTGCGCACCGCATCCGGCGACTCGGTGCTGGTCGGCCGGTTGTCGTCGCTCGTTGCCAGGGCCCGGTCGGCGGTCACCAGCGCCCATGCGCCGCTGTGGAGTGAGTTCGTCCGGTTCTGGACCGTGTCGTTTCCGGTCGTCGCCTACCGCTGCTGGCGGTGGTGGGCCGCCACGGCGCTGGCCTTCTTCGTCGTCGCGGTCATCGTCGCCCTGTGGGTGGCGGGCAATCCGGAAGTGCAGGCCACCGTCGGAACCCCCAGTGAGATAGACCAATTGGTGAACCACGACTTCGCCGACTACTACAGCGAACACCCGGCAGGCTCGTTCGCGCTGCAGGTGTGGACCAACAACTCCTGGGTGGCCGCCCGGTGCATCGCGTTCGCGTTGCTGCTTGGCATCCCGATCCCGTATCTGCTGTTCCAGAACGCCGCCAACCTCGGCGTGATCGGCGGCTTGATGTTCAACGCGGGAAAAGGCGACATCATGCTCGGGCTCCTCGCCCCGCACGGCTTGATCGAGTTGACCTCGGTGTTCCTGGCGGGCGCGGTGGGCATGCAACTGGGCTGGTCGGTGATCTCACCGGGTAACCGGCCACGCCTGCAGGTGCTGGCAGAACGGGGCAGGGCGGTGATGTCCGTCGCGGTCGGACTGGTTGTCGTCCTGTTGGTCGCCGGGCTGATCGAAGCCCTTGTCACGCCGTCACCGCTGCCGACATTCGTTCGGATCGGGATCGGTGTGCTCGCCGAGGCCGGCTTCCTGGCCTACGTCATTCACTTCGGCCGAAAAGCCGTCGCGGCCAACGAGACCGGCGATATCGACGACGCGCCGGACGTCGTGCCGACAGGCTGACGGGGGCTAGAGCCGACCGCTGGCCTTCATCGCCAGATAATGGTCGGCCAGCGCAGGTGCCAACTCCTCCGGCGCCGCATCGACGACGTCGACGCCGTGGCGACGCAGCCGCGACGCGATCAACCGCCGGTCGTTGCGCGCGCGCTCTGCGGCGGCGGCGTCGTAGACCTGTGCGGCGTCGTCCCGGCCGGCCGCGAGCCGGTCGATTCGAGGGTCGGCGACGGCGGCCAACAGCACCTGGTGCTTGGCGGACAGCTGCGGCAACACCGTCATCAGGCCCTCGTCGAGCGACGAGGCGTTCAGGTCGGTCATCAGCACCACCAGCGCGCGTCGACGCACCCGACGCTGCACGGCGGACACCATCGCCGTGGCATCCGATTCCACCAACGCCGGTTCCAGCGGAGCCATCGCATTGACCAGCTGCGCGAGGAGTTCGGTCCGTGATGCGTTGAACACGCTGGCCCTGCTGACCCGGTCGTGGGCGAGGAAGTCGACGTGATCACCGGCCCGCGATGCCAAGGCCGCCAACAACAGCGCGGCATCCATCGACCAGTCCAGCCGGGGCCAGCCGCCGGGGTCGGCTCTGGTGGGATCGACGCCGACCCGGCCGGCCGATGTGCGGCCCGTGTCCAAGACGATGACCACACGGCGATCACGCTCGGGCCGCCAGGTGCGCACCACGACGTCGGCGCGGCGCGCGGTGGCACGCCAGTCGATGGACCGGACGTCATCGCCGATGACATATTCACGCAGGGAGTCGAATTCGGTGCCCTGTCCGCGAATGAGCACCGGCACCATGCCCTCCAGCTCCCGCAGCTTTGCCAGTCGCGACGGCAGGTGCTTGCGGGACAGAAACGGCGGAAGGATCCGTATCTCCCACGGCACCCGGTGCGAGCCCTGCCTGCCGGCAAGGCCGAGCGGCCCGATCGAGCGGGCGGTGACCAACGCGGACTGCTGATCCCCGCGGCGCACCGGCCGCAGCCAGGTCTGCAGATGCACCTGTTGTCCGGCGGCGACGTCCAGCGGGTGCGTGCGCGGCTCGGCGCGTCCGCTCGGCGGCCAGGCGTCGCGGACCTGGCCGTGGAACCGCCTGCGGCCGACGTTGTGGATCGTCAGCCCGGCGGCGACGGGCTGACCCAGTCGCGCGGCGGTTTCCCCGGACCTGACGAACCTGAGCCTGCGGGTGCTGCCCGCCGCCGCGACATCAACCGCGATCGCAGTGACGAGAAGAACCAGCAGCGCAACGAACGCCGTTGCGGGCCAGGGCGACAGTGCGATCGGCAACACGCATATCAACGCCACCAGC
This sequence comes from uncultured Actinomycetota bacterium, assembly GCA_963758825.1. Taxonomy (GTDB): domain Bacteria; phylum Actinomycetota; class Actinomycetes; order Mycobacteriales; family Mycobacteriaceae; genus Mycobacterium. Next base: position 633,720 of record CAVWWV010000008.1, read on the forward strand.
CCGGTACGGCCGGTGAGCACCACTACCGCGGCACCGGAACGGCAGCAAGGATGCCGTCGAGCACACCGTCTGGGTTCGCACCCTCCAGCTCGGCCTCCGGTCGCAGTGCGATCCGGTGCCGCAGCGTCGGGCGTGCCATGGCCTTGACGTCATCGGGCGTCACGTAGTTGCGTCCGGACAGCCATGCCCAGGACCGCGCGGTCGCCAGCAGTGCGGTCGCGCCGCGCGGTGAAACGCCGAGCTGAAGAGCCGGCGAATGCCTTGTGGCACCGGCGATGTCGACGATGTATCCGAGAACCTCGTCGGCCACCAGCACCCCGCGCACCGCCGCCCGCCCTGCGGCCAGTTCGGCAGGGCCTGCCACCGCTTGCACCGCGGACAGGTCACGCGGGTCGAAGCCGCGGGCGTGCCGGTCCAGGATCGCGATCTCCTGGTCGCGCGGTGGCAGCGGCACATTCAGCTTGAGCAGGAACCGGTCCAGCTGCGCCTCGGGAAGCTGGTAGGTGCCCTCGTACTCGATCGGGTTCTGCGTCGCCGCGACGATGAAGGGATCGGGCAGCGGACGCGGCTCCCCCTCGACGCTGACCTGTCGCTCCTCCATCGCCTCCAGCAGCGCGGCCTGCGTCTTCGGCGGGGTGCGGTTGATCTCGTCGGCCAGCAGCAGGTTGGTGAAGACCGGGCCCGCGTGGAATTCGAACTCGGCGGTGCGCGCGTCATAGACCAGCGAGCCGGTCACGTCGCCCGGCATCAGGTCCGGGGTGAACTGAACTCGTTTGAACTCCAATTGCAGTGCCGCGGCGAGCGTGCGCACGAGCAGCGTCTTGGCCACGCCCGGCACACCCTCGAGCAGCACATGCCCCCGGCACAGCAGGGCGATCACCAGTCCGCTGACGACCGCGTCCTGCCCGACGACCACCTTGGCGATCTCGTTGCGCAGGATCAACAACGCATTCCGTGCGCTGTCCGATGTCGCCGTAGCGGCTGCTGCTGGCTGAGTCACGACTGTGCGACCTGCCTTTCGATGTTGTCGAGAGCGTGGGAGAGGTTCAACAGGTCGGCGTCGGTGGCAGGCGCCGGGCCGAACAGAGTATGCCGGACGAACTCCGGCTCCCAGCCGATCCGGCCGACGACGGCCGCGACGATCGCCGGGGGGTCGGCGGTGGGTCCGAGCCCGAGGCGGGGCAGGAGGCGCTGCAGTGTCGCAGTGCGCAGCGCGTCGGCGGCGCGGTCACCCGCACGATGCGACCGATAAAGCCGCGCGCGGCCCTCCACGGTCTCCGATGCGCGCACCACGACCGGCAGTCGCTCGGCCACCAGCGGGCCGACTCGGCGGCCCTTCCACAGTGCGACCAGCAGTACGACCAGGCACAGCTGCACGACAACCCACGTCACGCGATCGGGGATGAGATCGAAGATCGTTGCGCCGCCGGATGATTCGCCCTCACTGTGTTGGGGTGCGTACCAGATGACCCGTGGCTTGGCGCCTGCCAGGTTCATCGCCAGCGCCGCGTTGCCTCGTTTCAGCAGTCCCGAGTTGGCCATGAAGTCCGAGCTGCCGACCACTGTCACGGTGCGGCCCGAGTCGGTGTAACGGGCAACCGCGCCGCCGTAGCACCGCGTCACGGGCACATCGCCGGTCGCCTCGAACGTATCGCTCGCACCGAACTGGACATCCCCGGCGGTGGTGGCCTCCCGCATGTCGCAGTCCGGAGAGCCACCGGCGGTGCCGGCTGAATCGCGGCGAACATCCGGCGCGAGAACGTCTCTCGTCCGCGAGATCGGCTCGACGACTAGCCGGTCGCCGGGTACCGCTGCCAGCCGCCGCAGCACGTCGTCGTCGACGAGGTGGTTCGTCTGCACGGTGATGACGAGGGTGTCCGGTTGCGCCGCACGTTCGACCGCACCGATGTCGTCTGCCACCACCACATCGACACCGTGGTCGCGCAGCAGTGCGATCAGCGCGTGAGCGCCCTCGGGAGACGTTGCGGCAGGGTCCATCCGGCCGCCGGGCCGTGCGGCAGTCAGAGATGTGGTCAACGCGGCGACAGCTGTGATGAGCACCAGTGCCGAGATCACCCAACGGCCTGCCCGCCAGCGCTGCCGCACCGTGGGTGCGATAGCGGAGTCGACGTCCGTCATCGGACGGCCGTCCAGGTGTCTGTGGGGGAAGGCATCGCTGACCGGCCCGCCGTCGTCGCACCGGGGGACCGCAGCCGGCGGTCGAGGTCGGCGATCATCCGATAGGCAGGCTCGGTGCCTGGCCGCTCGCCGTAGGTGACGTCGTTGAAAGCGCTTGCGGCTTGCATCAATTCGCTGCCCAGAACCGGAAGGGCCGCTCCGGCATCCACCGCGAGCTCGGTCGCCGTTCTGCCCGGTACGGGGTGCAGCACGCCGTCTTCCTCGAGCTGCCGTGCGATGGCTCTGAGGCGATGGCGAATCGCGGCCGCCCAATTGCCCTCCGCCGCATATCGTTCGGCGGTGGCGCGGTGTGCTGCGGCGGTCAACTCGTGCGAGTCGAACAGTGCGTGTTCGCCGTCTCTGTTGGTGCGCATGGTGCGGCGCGCGATTCGCACAGCGACCACGATCGCGATGGCCGCCATGATGAGCAGAAGGGTGACGGTGAACCAGCCGCCGGGCAGCCGCGAACCCTCCTGCGCGATGCGGTAGAGCAGGTCGTCGAGCCATTCCGACAAGCGTTCGGTCAGAGACGCTTTGGGATAGATGGGTTTTGCGAGTTCACGCTGGGCTGCCTCGTGGGCGGTGTCTCGGTCGATGTCGATCGCGGGCATGTCAGGGCTGCCGGGTGAGCCACAGGTGGTCGGTCGAGTCCGGCGCCGCACCCGGTGCCGCGATCGCCGCCCCGGTCTGCAGCACCAGGTCGAACGCCTCTGCCCGAATTCGACGATCGGTGTAGAGGAGCACCACCGCGCCCGCGCTGAACGGCGCGGTGATGATCTGGCCGACGGCACCACCGACGGCGACGAGCACGAGTGCGATCAGGGTCGTCGTGGTGGATTCCGAACCCATCAGCATGAGTTGGCCGGTCAGGCTGAACGGTATTGACACCGCTCCAGCGACGACCCCGGCGACGAGGGTGGCCAGCAGCCGGATCCCGAGCACGCGCCAGAAGTCGCCTTTGACCAGCCTGATGGAACGCGTGATCGACGGAAAGACGCCGAGGCGTTCCAGCACGATCAGCGGCGGAGCGAAACTGAGCACCGTCCACAAATAGACAAGCAGGGCGATCAACCCGAGTCCGAGGGGAATAGCCAGGACGAACGCCACGGCACCGCTGAACTGAACAACGATGGCGACGACGAACACCACGATGAATACGGGAACGGCGACCGCAAGAAGCCACAACATCATGTAGCCGAACAAGGGAAGCAGTCGCCCACGGACGCGCTGCCAAGCCTCGCCGATCGTGATGCCTGCGCCGAACACCGCCCGCCCCACGATGACCGTGAGCATGCCGCTGAGCACGATCGACGACAGCAGGGTGGTGATGGTGCTGGCGATGCCGGATGCGGACGACCCCAACAGCGCACCGGTCGACGCCTCCTCTCCGCGCAGCACGCCGAGTTCGCCCATCGCGGCCAACGGACCGATCTGCAGAATCAGCCCGATCAACTGGGCGACCACCACCACGACCGTCGTCAGCCCGAGCGTCGCCTTGGGGTTGGTCCGGATATAGGAGAACGCGCCGTTGAGGATGTCGGTCAGGGTCAGCGGCCGAAGCGGAATGACGCCCGGCTTGATTGCGAGCGGCAACGGGTAGGGCGGACCGTAACCGGGCGGCGGGTAGCCCGGCGGTGGATAGCCGGAATAGCCGGGCGGTGGATAGGCCTGGTATCCGGGCGGCGGATAAGGCTGGTAGCCGGGCGGTGGGTAACCCGGGTAGCCGGGCGGCGGGTAGCCGGACGACCCGTACCCAGGGTTGCTCATGGCCACCATCCTGTCGATCACCGAGAAGATTGACAACGTGGGCCGGTGGAGTCGGCCACCGGCGCTACGGTGGCCGGATGCCGACCGAGATCACTGTGCGGGGACGATCCAGTGCGTCTGAGCCGCCCGAACGCGGCACTGTGCACGCAACCATCGCCTTCGAAGGGCCCGCCATGGAGCCGGTGTACGAACGGGTGGCCCGTGATGTGGACAACGTCAGACGGTCGGTCGAGTCGCTGCGCGCAGCCGACGGGCCCGTGACGCGTTGGTCCGCACAGGATCTGCGCACCTGGTCCTCGCGGCCCTGGAACCAAGACGGGAAGCGGCTCCCGGTCGTGTACCACGCCAGGGTCGACATCGAAGTCGAGTTTCGCGACTTCACCGCGCTGTCACGGTGGATCACCGCGCACACCAACGAGACCGAAGGCGTCAGGATCTCCGACGTGGAGTGGTCACTGAGCACCCGGCGGGACGACGAACTTCGTCGGCAGGTCCGCACCGAAGCCGTCGAGGATGCCGTCCGGCGCGCTCAGCAGTACGCGGATGCGCTTCACCTCGGCGAGGTGCGGCCGGTCGCGGTCGCCGACTCAGGAATGCTGAGTGCAGGCCCTTCGCCGGGTGGCGGCCACGACGTCGGACTCATGCGCTCGATGGCCGTCGGGTCGGCGCCGGAGATCGAACTGGTGCCAGAGGATATCGAGGTGTCGGCCACGGTCGACGCACGGTTTGTTGCCGGCTGAGCCGGCTCCCGGCGGTAACGTCTCATGACATGGCGGAACTGAAGAATCGGCTGCGGGCGGACCTCACCAGCGCGATGAAGTCGCAGGACAAGCTGCGCACCGCGACACTGCGGATGCTGCTGTCGGCGATCCAGGCGGAGGAGACGTCCGGCAAGCAGTCGCGTGATCTGTCCGACGACGACGTGCTCAAGGTGCTGGCACGGGAATCGAAGAAGCGCGGCGAGTCGGCGGAGATCTACACACAGAACGGACGCGGCGAGCTGGCGGCCAACGAGCACGCAGAGGCCAGGGTCATCGACGAGTATCTGCCGACGCCGCTGACCGAGGCCGAACTGGTCGACGTGGTCGACACGGCGATCGCCGCGGTTTCCGAGGAGAACGGCGAAGCGCCAGGTATGAAGCAGATGGGCCAGGTGATGAAGGCCGCGACGGCGATCGCCGCGGGCAAGGCGGACGGGGCCCGGCTCTCGGCCGCGGTGAAGGCCCGCCTGTAGCCGTTTCGCCTCAAGGCACCCGGGTAACCAAACCTCATGACACGTTTTGGCTACACCCTGATGACCGAACAGAGCGGACCCAAAGAGCTTGTCGACTACGCCGTTTCGGCGGAGCGTGTCGGCTTCGACTTCGAAGTATCGAGCGACCACTACTTCCCGTGGCTCTCGTCTCAGGGCCACGCTCCGTACGCGTGGTCGGTTCTCGGCGCGGTCGCGCACGCCACCGAGCGGGTCGAGTTGTTCACCTACGTCACCTGCCCGACGTTCCGCTACCACCCCGCCGTCGTCGCGCAGAAGGCGGCCACCCTGCAGATCCTGGCCGACGGTCGGTTCACCCTCGGCGTCGGCAGCGGTGAAAACCTCAACGAGCATGTCGTCGGGAGAGGCTGGCCCACCGTGAACGCGCCGACAGCAGATGCTCAAAGAAGCGATTCAGATCATGCGCGAGCTGTTCACCGGGGAACTGGTCGACTGGAAGGGCGAGTACTTCGAGGTCGACTCGGCCCGGCTCTGGGACGTCCCGGACACCGGCGTTCCGATCGCGGCGGCGGTGTCAGGAGACCGCTCGGTCGAGACGTTCGCTCCGCTGGCCGACCACCTGATCGCCGTCGAACCGAACAAGGATCTGGTGGACGCCTGGCACGAGGCGCGCAGGGCGACCGGGCTGCCGGGTGACGTCAGGGTGATCGGCCAGATTCCGATCTGCTGGGATCCCGACCGCGATGCGGCGATAGCCCGCGCGCACGATCAATTCCGTTGGTTCGCAGGCGGCTGGGCGGTCAACTCTGACCTGCCGACCACCGCCGGGTTCGACGGAGCGACGCAGTTCGTCAAACCCGAGGACGTCGCCGAGTCCATCCCGTGCGGTCCGGATTTGGACGCGATCGTCGATGCGGTCAGCAAGTACTGGGAGGCAGGCTTCACCGACATCGCCTTGGTGCAGGTCGGCGGCGAGTCTCAGGAGCTGTTCTTCAAAGAGGCGGCCGAACCGCTGCTGGACAAGCTGCGCACGGCGTCGCGGTAGAAGGAGGTTGAGATGACGCGCGGACAGGGAATCTACGACGACGAAAGCGCCGACGAGCCCAAGGGCGGCAGGCCCGGCCCGAAGGACGAAGGGCACGAAGGTGGCATGGCGACGCGGGAGAACACGCCCGATGTCGCCGAGGGCGGCGGCGAGCCGACGGCCTGACTTACTCGGCGTCGCGACCCTCGCGACTGCGTCGGTAGGCCGCCTGCCGGAAGCCGGTCAGCCATCCGGGAGACAGCTGCGACGTCCGAGGTGACTGTGCACCGTCGGGTCGAACGCCAAGTCGCCGACATCGGTTGCGATGGTGTGCAGTGTCAGCCGGGCTAGCGGCCGGAACCGGCCTGTGCCTGCGGCCTGCTCGATGTCGAATTCCACACCGGTGGTGGCGATTCGGTCGCGGACCGTGTCGAGGGACAGGCCGACTGCCCGATATGGGTGGCCAATCTCGCCTGCACCCACCACCGGCCGCCTCGATGTCCCAGTGGCATCAGGCTCGAAAAGGTGGCGGCCGACCAGCTACTCACCGGCGCCAAGAGCAGGCGCTGGCGAAACGTCGAGGCCAACAGCACGTCCCACGGTGGCGCGCTCTGCGATGTCGGGGGCATACGCCACGCCAGGCCCGCGATATCCGGAAGCGCACCAGGCAAGCCGATACCCTTCGATACCCGGCCGACGACGTCACCGGACGTCATCGGCAGCCCCTCCGAGAGGGGCGCTATCCGCGCGAGTGTGCCGCGGGCGAGCACACCGTCGGGGTGGAACAATCGGCGGTTGCGCACTGCGGCGCCCATCCGAACGGGCAGGGCTGCGATCTCGGAGATTCCCACGCGTTCTGTTTGCCCGGCGCTCCGCGGAGCAAACGTGTGAACCCCGGTTTAACAGTGTCGATATCGGGCATTTATAGGTCCGATTTGTCCACACACACCCGGAGGGTCGACGTTGACCACTGCCTACAACGACTGGGATGAGCCGGTCGTCGCCGAGGGCGTCTATGCGCCGCAGGAAGACTCCCAACTGCTGATCGACGTCATGGACAAAACCGGCCTGGCGCGAGGGCGTCGGGTTGCCGACCTGTGTACGGGCAGTGGCGTGATCGCGATCGCCGCAGCCGAACAGGGCGCATCCGAGGTCACCGCCTTCGACATCTGCCCACGCGCGGCGCATTTCGCCCGCCAACAGGTCTCAAAAGCCGGCGCCGACGTCGGCGTGCACCTCGGCTCGTGGGCGAGAGCGGCGGAGTTCGGCCCCTACGATCTGGTGGTCTGCAATCCGCCGTACGTTCCGCACGACCCGAGCGTCGATGAACCTGACGTGCCGCCGCATATCGGACCGGCTCGGGCCTGGGATGCCGGCTATGACGGCAGGCTCGTGCTCGACCCGCTGTGCGCATCGGTGCGGGACCTCCTCGCTGACGGCGGCACGATGCTGCTGGTGCAGTCCGAGTTCGCGGTGCCCCGGCAGACACTCGCGGCGCTCGCCAGCACCGGCCTCGATGTGGAAATCCTTGCCTATCAATGGATCCCGTTCGGTCCGGTATTGTCGGCGCGGGCGCAATGGCTCGAGGACACCGGCAGACTGGAGTCCGGCAGGCGGGAAGAGGAACTGGTCGTGATCAGAGCTGACAAGGCATGAGCAGATCATGAGCGATGAAGCCCGCGTCGTGCGGGTGGTGCCGTCCGGGCCGGTGATGGTGCAGGGACCGGTGCGTATCGAAATGCCCGACGGAAGTGTCGTCGAGTCCGATCGCTTCATGGTGGCGATCTGCGCGTGTCGGCGTTCGAAGAACTATCCACTGTGCGACACCAGCCACCGCAGGCGTCAACGAAGCGACGAACAGTCAGCTCAGCGGCCTGCGTAGCGAAGACCGGCCCTCGGCCCAGCACTGCATCATGTGAGTGGCGAGTCGCTCCTCGACGAAATCCCTTGCCCTGATTCCGAATACCACATCGCGATCGAGCTGCGGTTCGGCAGCCACCAGATCACCGACCACGTCGACGCGCACCACCTGCTCGTGGACGGCGTCGGCCTCGACGTGCTCGGCGTAGAAGTGGACGCAGGCTTGCGGTGCGTCCATCCGCCGCAGCGCTTCGACGAGCCGGCGTGAGCCGGGCGGGGAGGTGATCTCGGTCGACGCGAAATGTCCGATGGCAGCACCGCGAAGCTCCCGGTGCAACCCGAACATCGACATCAGGTTGACCACGGCAAGGGATTCGCCGGGCACGGCGTCGAGGTATCCGAGGTACGACTCATCCAGCCCCGCGGCGGCCATCAGGTCGGCGAACAGTTGCTGATGAACTCTGTCGCCGTGCCCGCCGCCGTACTCGTCGAACTCGATGGCGACGAACGACGCCTTCGCCTGGCCGGACAACCGGGGGATGACCCAGGCGTGCGGATCGCCTTCCTTCAGGTGGTAGAGCGAGCGGTGCACGAAGTATTCCTGCATCTGTTCCCAGGTGCCCTCGTTGCGCAGGTAGTAGGACGGGCCTGTGCCGTCGACCGGCTCGACACAGAGGGCATCCATCTCGGCGTCGGCGTGCTCGTCGGCGGCGATGTCGCCGACCTCGAGCCGGACCGCTTCCAGGAAGACGTCTTCGAGTTGGGAACGCAGCGCCAGCAGCGCGGGGTTCCACTCCCAGCGTGGGTCGACACCCGCAAAGCCGCGGTAGTGCATCTCGTAGCAGACATACAGCGCCAGGTGCAGATCGAGCCCGTACGGGTCCGCCTCGCCGACCGGCAGTGCGACAGGGCTGAACGTCCGTTGTGGCGGACGGCAGGCCAGCAGGTCGAGAACGGTCGACGACAGGGGGCCTGCCGCAGCGGGCAGGGCGGGTTCGAGCTTGGGTGATGCCAGCGTCACAGAGCCTTTGATGCCCATCGTCGGTGCCGGTCAAACCAGAGAATTGCTATCTCGATCACGTCAATAGCCGGACTACCTGGTGCAGCGGCTCCGAGGACGTGCCGATCTCGCCGATGAACGGGTGTGAGAGTTCCAGAACGAGGAAAATGTTGGTGGCCACCAGTACGCCCAGAATCGCCACCATCGTGTAGTGGGTGGCGGGCTTCTCGACGCCGTAGATGATGGCGCACCCGATGAGCAGGCCGCTGGTCAGCCAGATCACGGCCCACAGTGACCAGGGTGGTCCGACGTCTGAGCGCGCTTGAAGTACCCGCTGCGTGCGGGCCTGGCTGAGAGTGTCGAGGCTGCTGAAAGAGGCGCCAAGCAGGGTCTTCTGGGTGTCGGTCCGCACTTTGACGCCGTCGTATGCCGAATAGAGGCGGGACAACGCGTCGTCGGCCGCGGGGTATGAATTGCCCTGCGCGGCTTCGTTCCATTCGACCAATGCGGCCTGCTCGTATTCGAGCAACGCTTTCCGAATTCGGTCATTGTCGGCGTGCTCGAACACGGAGGCGTCCCTGACGAGCTGCACACCCGCCGCTCCTTCGCTCCTGGCCCTACCGTCGGCATCGCCGATCTGCCCCCACATCGCCGATACGACGAAGCCGACGAAGAACGCGAACACGAAGCCGATCACCCCGAACGCGAACTTGATGACGTCGTTGTGCTCTTCGCCCTTGAGGTTGGTGAACCTGCGGCGCACGATTCTTTGTATGAGGACTGCGCCGCCCGCAACGACGGTGATGACTCCCAGGAGGAGCAACCAGGACGGAAGATTGCTCACCAACCACTGACTCATGCTTGAACTCCTACCTTCGCATCCCTTGCCGCGCTTCGTTTTGCACGAATGGCCACCAGTCCCCCTCCGATCACCAGCGCCATGCCGAGATATGAGGACAGCGTCGGCGCATGGCCCCAGACGATCCAGTCGATCACTGCGGTGAACACGATGACGGAGTAGATGAAGGGCCCGACCTTCTCCGCCGAGGCGTAGCGGTACGCCACCACGATGAAGGCCTGCGAGAACAACTGTGCAAACCGAGCGCGATCAACCAACCCCAGGCCTGCGACGTGAACGGGCGCCAGTCGAAAAGCGCGATGGGGACTGACATCACCGTCGAGAGCAGGAAGTAGTAGAAGAGGACTCGTGATCGTCGGTTCGGTCGCCCCGAGCCAGCGGACCGACATCATGGCGACGGCAAGAAATACGGCGCCCGCGAGCGCGGACAGTTCGCCGAGGCTGAAGGTGTGGCCCTGCGGTTGAAGCACCAGCATCACCCCGACGAAGCCGATGCCTGCGCCCAGCCAGGTCGCCTGGACACCCGTTGGCGGGTGACGACCCAGGCGATCAGCGGCATCCACAGCGGCGCGCTGTAGGTCAGCAGCGTCGCGTTGGCCAGCGGAATCTGCGTGATCGCGAAGAAGAGGGCATACCAGCACGCGGTCCCCATCGTCGCGCGCAGAATGTGAAGGCCGATCTTGCCGGTGCGCAGCGATGACCAGCCGCCTCGCAGCGCCACCGGGAGCACGAACAGCAAGCAGATCAAGTTCTGGGACAGCAGCAGCACCCCGGTCGAGGTGTACTGGCCGGACACCTTCGCCAGAGTGCCCACCAGCGCGACGCAGAAGAATGCCGCAGTGGTGAGAGCTGCTGCCAGCACTGAGGTTCTCGGGTCGGTGACCCAGCGCCCGGTGCTTGTGTCCACCCCATCGCTCACTTGGCCGCCTCGTTCCAGCGCAGCCTTGACGTCCGCCTGGGTCTTGGCCAGGAAGGTCTGCGAACTCGTCACCGATCATGAAGGTGGTGGTGAACTGGCTGTCGCTCCGCGATCTGCTTCCATGTTGGTGACTTCACCATCTCGCCGAGCGCCTTCTGCCAGTACGCGACGGCCGCCTGTGGCATGTCCGGCGGCCCGTAGATGCCCCGCCAGTTCGACAGGGTGACGTCGAGTCCCTGCTCTCTGGCGGTCGGAGCGTCAAGGCCGGGCAGGCGATTCTCGGCCAGCACACCGAGCGCCTTGAGGTCTCCCGACTTCACCTGGCATCGATGAACTCGCTGACTCCGCCGATCGCGACGCTGATGTCGCCGTCGCGAAGCGCGGCGATCTGGTCACCGCCGCCCTCGTGGGTGACGTAGTTGATCGATGACGGGTCGCCGCCTGCCGCCGAAACCAGCAGGTCGAAGGGGGCCTCGTCGTCTTGCGCGGCACCGACTTTGACGTGGGCGGGGTCGGACTTGATCGCCGCCATCACGTCGCCGAGGTTCTTGAACGGGAGCCGGGACGCGGTGACGACGACGAAGTACTCCGTCATCAGGCGGGCGATCATGGTGACGTCGTCGTAGCCGTACTTCGACTTGCCGCGCAGTTCGTTCACCATCATCGACAGGGACGTGACAGAGACCTGGTCGTCGGCGCCCTTGTACTGCTCCACCATGGTGGCCAGGAAGTCGGCTCCGCTGCCGCCCGGCCGATTCTGCACCGGCAGTGGCACATTGACGATTTCTTCTTTCTGCAGGGCTTCGACGACCGAGCGGATCGTGATGTCGAATCCGCTGCCCGGGTTGGCTCCCGCCGTCATCGTCACCGGCCCCGAGGGGTAAGCCTGTCTGGCCGGATGTCTGCTCGGGGCTCTGGCAACCGGTCAGGATGAGCGAGAGCGGCCAGCATGGCGCTGAGTGCGGATTTGATCATCAGATGCTGTGCTACCGGTGCCGGTGCTTCGGCGGCCTGCGGCCGTGCGGGCATTCATGCGGTTGGTCTCGCGTTCCAGGACGCCGTTGAGCTTGCGAGGGCGCGACGACGTCGAGGGCACGAAGCGCCAGCGCCTTGCGCGGCGCGATGCGGATCGGTCGTGTCTTTGCCGCGGTCACCATCCAGTCGGCGGCTTCGTCGGCGGTGAGCGCTGCCACGCCCTCGTAGGCGCGGGTGGGCGCGATCATCGGCGTCGCCACCAACGGGTAGTAGATGGTCGTCGAGTGCACGCCCCGGTTGCCCCACTCGGTGTCGATGACGCGACTGACGGCGCTCAACGCCGCCTTGGATGCGTTGTAGGCGGCGAACATTGGGGAGGACTCCGGCAGCACGCGCCAGGTGGCGATGTTGATGATGTGTCCGTCGCCGCGTTCGATCATTCCTGGTGCCACGCCGCGAATGAGCCGCAGCGGCGCGTAGTAGTTCAGCTGCCATGACTCGTTCGATGTCATGCCAGCGTTCCAACGAATCGATCAGCGGCCTGCGGATCGACCTTGCCGCGTTGTTGATCAGGATGTCGACGGGCCCGGCCGCCTTCACCACCTCGTCGACCTGGTCGAGATCGGCCAGGTCGGCCACGATGGCGGTGGCGTTTCCGCCCGCTGCGGTGATGCGGTCGACGAGCTCGGCCAACAGGTCTCGGCGACGCGCCACGCAGATGACCGTTGCGCCTTCGGCGGCCAGCTTCTGTGCGGCAACCGCGCCGATTCCCGAAGACGCGCCGGTCAGCAAGATCCGCTTGCCGCGCAGATCCACGGTTGCGGGCGGAGCCATCGTGGCATCGGACGCATGCCGGCCAGCCGCAACGCCCGCTTGATGTCGGGAATCACGGCCTGCACCCCTGTCCGGTCGGGCGATTGCTGTATGAGCAGCTCGCGCTCGGGTTCCTCATGAAGATCAGACTTGCTAATCGTAGACGACCATAGGTGATTCACGCAGATAACCAGCTATTTCACGGGGATCGACACCCTTTGCACAGATAAGGACACTCGGCTTGAGACCCGATGGTTGTCGATTCGCCACGGGGCCGTCAATTTCTGGTGTCACCCGTCTGTTGACGGACAGGGCGCACACCGAGTTCGACCAGCAGCACCCGCACTCGGCGTTCGATCTCATCGCGGATTGGGCGCACCGAATCGACAGATTGCCCGGCGGGGTCGGGCAAGTCCCATTCCTCGTAGCGCTTGCCGGGAAAAAAGGGGCACGAGTCGCCACAACCCATGGTCACGACGACGTCGGCGGCCATGACGGTCTCGTCGGTCCAGGGTTTGGGGAACTCGCGAGTGATGTCGATGCCGACCTCCGCCATCGCCTGCACGGCAGACGGGTTGATCTCGTCGGCGGGTTGTGAACCTCCTGACAGGGCGACGGCCTGGTCGCCCGCGAGGTGGTTGAAGTAGCCAAGGGCCATCTGGGAGCGGCCCGCATTGTGGGTGCACAGGAACAGCACGACGGGCTTGGGGCGCAGTGCTTCACCGGGGTAAAGCGCCACGACCAGGCCCACGCCGATGAGAGCCCCGAGGATCTGCGCGGCGATGAAGCCGGGCGTCGACCCGGGTGCGATTCCGGCGAAACTGTCGGAGAACATTCGGCCGACGGTGACGGCCGGGTTGGCAAATGACGTGGAGCTGGTGAACCAGTACGCGGCACCGATGTATGCAGCGACTGCGGCCGCCGACAGTGCCGCCCGGCCACTTCGCGCCAGGGCGAAGATGAGCGCGATCAGCCCTGCGGTGGCGACGACCTCACCGACCAGGTGGCCGGAGGTGATCCGGTTCCTGGTGGCGATCTCGATGAGTTGTCGGTCGAACATGACGTTGGCCAAGACCGCACCGAGGATGCCCCCGAGCGTCTGAGCGACCGTGTAGGAGGCCGCGTGTCGGGCACTGATGCCGGTCCCGGTTCGTCGCCCAAGCAGCCAGTCTGCCGCCGACACAACAGGATTGAAGTGCGCGCCGGACACTGGGCCACACAGCAGGATGAGTGCGGCAAGGCCGAACGCGGTGGCGGTGGAGTTCTCGAGGAGTTGCAACCCGACATCGCCCGGCGAGAGCTGCTGAGCCGCAATGCCCGAGCCGACGACCACAGCGACGAGCAGGCCGGTTCCGGTCGCCTCGGCAAGCAGCCGTCGGGGTAAGGGCACCGGGTGGAGCGGGCGGTCGTCAGCAACAGGACGAACCAGTCACCTCGGTCGTACCGAACGTGTCCGAATCCGCCAACACGGTGTAGACCTCCCACCTCTCGCCAGCCGGTCCGGTGACCCACACCTTGTCTTGCTTGGCGAAGCAGCAGGTGCTTCCGATCTCTTCGTCGGTGAACATGCCTTCGCCGGATAGTCGCGCGATCTCGGCATGCACGGCTTCGCTACTTTCGACCTCGACACCCAGATGGTTGAGGGTGCCACCGCGACCGGGGTTCTCGATGAGGACGAGCTTCAGTGGCGGCTCGGCGACGGCGAAGTTCGCGTAACCCGGTTTGACCTTGGCGGGCGTGGTGTTGAACAGCGTGGAGTAGAAGGTGATGGCCTCATCGAGGTCATCGACGTTGAGGGCAAGTTGTGCGCGGGACATGACGACTCCAACCTCTGCGACTTATGTCGAATGCGTGGCGTGTCCGATCATGCCACCTCTTCGATATATGTCAATAAGGTGTGGCAGAATCGAGGGATGCCGAAGACGCTGCCTTCTGTCGATATGTCCGACCCGGTGTGCTGCTCGCCCGTGGCGGCCGGCCCGGTGGACGATGACGCAGCGCTGGAAATTGCCCTGCGGCTCAAGGCGTTAGCCGATCCGGTGCGCGTCAAACTCGTGTCACTTCTGTTCAGTTCCGACCAGGGCGAGCTGTGCAGTTGCGATCTGGCCTCGGCGGTCGGGCTGGGCGAATCAACCGTCAGCCACCACCTGTCGCAGCTGCGACGTGCGGGGCTCGTCGAGTCGGAACGGCGCGGCATGAACGTCTATCACCGTCCCCGGCGGGAATCATTGGTCGCGCTCTGCAGGGTTCTCGACCCGAACTGCTGTCGCTAAGCGTCGCGACTGATGCGTTCCGATCGTGGGTAGCCTGGATTGGTGACCGCGCTCAAGGTAGAGATCCCCACGACAGTCGACGTCACGGAGCTCGAAGAAGAAATCGTCACGGCGCTTGGGGAGCGGCTGCGTGATGACCATGGCTACAAGTTGGCGGAAGCCCAGAGTGTCGTCGTCGGAGGCGCCAACAGCTATCCGTTGCAGCCCGGGGGGAGCATCGTGGTGGACAAGGGTGATGACGCGATCACGGTCAAACTCCGCGTGGCCTCCGATGTTGACGCCGCCGACTTGTTCACCGCGATCAGCAGCACCCTTCAGCAGCGACATGATGGACTTCGCACCGAGATCGGCTGACACCGTCGGCTAGCGCCGAGAAAGCCCTGACCGGTCAATCCGATTAGGGCTTCCAGGGCTGCACCAACTTGTCGGGGTGGCGGGATTCGAACCCACGACCTCTTCGTCCCGAACGAAGCACGCTACCAAGCTGCGCCACACCCCGCGTGAAGCCACGACAGCGTATCGCACCGGTCAGGTGTGCCGCCAAATCGTTAACCGAGCGGGCAGATGTGCGGCAAGTCACGAATTAGCGATCCAGGTCACGCCACGCCGCGGGATGGATCTTGATTGTCGGAGTCGTTATGCACAATGACGGCAAGTAACTGTGTGAAGGTCGAAACGAGGCGCGAAATGACTGGGTTGGGAGCGTCCATCTACGTCGGTTTCTTCGTCCTGGCCGCGCTGTGGCTGTTCCTCACGTCCGACGGTCCCCTCACCCGCGAGTCCGAGGGTCAGGGCCAGCGGCCCGATCGCTCGAACTCCACGAGCACTCCGGCGGCTGCCGAGGGGTCAAGCCCGGCATTGTCCAGCCACTCGTCGCTGAAGTAGGTGTCGGCGTAGCGATCTCCGCTGTCGGCGATCAGCGTGACCACAGATCCACTGCGCCCCTCGGCGACCATTTCGGCCAGCAGATAGAACGCTCCCCAAAGATTGGTTCCCGTCGACGGGCCGACCCGGCGGCCGAGCACCGCGCTGACGTGACGCGAGGCCGCGATCGAGGCCTTGTCGGGCACCGTCAGCATGCGGTCGACCACGTCAGGAAGGAACGACGGTTCGACGCGCGGTCGGCCGATTCCCTCGATCCGGGACGACACGCCGGTGACGACGTCGTCGCGACACTGCGCATACGACGGAAAGAACGCCGAGTTCTCCGGGTCGACGACACACAACCGGGTGGCGTAGCGGCGGTACCGGATGTAGCGGCCGATGGTCGCGCTCGTTCCGCCGGTGCCTGCGCCCACCACGACCCATTCCGGAATCGGATGTGCCTCCTGGCCCATCTGCACGTAGATCGACTCGGCGATGTTGTTGTTGCCGCGCCAGTCGGTGGCCCGTTCGGCGTTGGTGAACTGGTCCAGGTAGTGCCCGCCGGTCTCCTCGGCCAACCGTTCGGCCTCGGCGTACATCTGAGAGGACTCCGCGACGAAATGGCAACGGCCACCCTGTGATTCGATCAAGGCGATCTTCGACGCGCTGGTCGTCGCAGGCATCACCGCAATGAACGGCAGACCGAGCAACGCGGCGAAATAGGCCTCGGACACCGCAGTCGAGCCCGATGACGCCTCGATGACGGTGGTGTGCTCACCGATCCATCCGTTGCACAACGCGTAGAGGAACAGCGAGCGCGCCAGTCGATGCTTGAGGCTGCCGGTGATGTGGGTGGATTCGTCCTTCAAGTACAGCGCGACGTCGACGCCGTCACACCAGGCCGACGGAAGCGGATAGCGGAGCAGGTGAGTGTCGGCGCTGCGCCGGGAGTCGGCCTCGATCAGCCGAACCGCATTGTCCACCCACTCGCGTGGTTGGCTGCGAGTCGCGCTCGAGGGCGCGTCAGTCACCGGACCGAGGCAGTCGGGTGGGATTGCCCCACCCGCGTGTCGGCATCACGGCCGCCGGTCGGCGCCGCCACCAGGGTCAACAGCGTGGCCTCGGGCCTGCAGCAGAACCGGACCGGGGCGAACGGCGAAGTGCCGATGCCCGCCGAGACGTGCAGCGCCGTGTTGGCGCCCCAGCGCGATGCCCCTTTGGCCCGCGACCGGTCGAGGTCACAGTTGGTGACGATGGCGCCGTAGAACGGCAGGCAGAGCTGCCCCCCGTGGGTGTGGCCGGCCATCACCAGCTGGTAGCCGTCGGTGGCGAACCGGTCCAGCACGCGGGGCTCAGGCGAGTGCGTCAGGCCCAGCCGCAGATTGGCGGTCGGGTCGGCCCGTCCCGCGATGGTCTCGTACCGGTCCCGCTTGAGGTGCGGGTCGTCGACGCCTGCCGCGGCGATCCGCAGCCCGGCCACCTCGACATCGCGGCGGGTGTGCGTCATGTCGAGCCAGCCGCGCTCGGTGAACGCGGCCCGCAGGTCCTGCCAGGGCAGTGGCTGGCCGAATGAGCGATGCGAGGGCTTGGTCAGGTAGTGCGCCGGGTTCTTCAGCCGCGGCGCGAAATAGTCGTTGCTGCCGAACACGAAAATGCCGGGGACCGAAAGCAAATCGCCTAGCGTCTGCACGACGGCGGGCACCGCCTTCGGGTGAGCAAGGTTGTCGCCCGGTGTTGACCACCAGATCCGGCTGGAGGCTGGCCAGCTCACGCAGCCAGGCCTGCTTGCGCTTCTGGTTCGGGCGCATGTGGATGTCGCTGATGTGCAACACCCGCAGCGGCGTCGATCCCGGGGTCAGCACCGGCATGGTGATCTCGCGCGTCACGAACGCATTCCGCTCGATGATCGACGCGTAGCCGATTCCGGCGACAAGTGAGCCGGCGGCCACAGCAGCGGTTTTCTTCAGGGTCGAAGCGGCAGGCATGCAACGCAGCCTACTGCCATGTGCGTGCCCGCACCGCTCCTCGCCCGCGGCGCGTTACCCAGACCGCACGGTTTACGGAGGCGGTGGCGCCGCCGGTGGCGGCGGCCCCAGTATCGGGACAGTGATCGGCGGCAAGCCGGGGATCTCGACGACCGTCGAGCCTGCAACCGGAGGCAGTCCGGGAATCGCACCCTCAGGCGGTGGCGGCGGTGGTGGCGGGATGCCGTTGCTGATCTGAATGGTG
This sequence comes from uncultured Actinomycetota bacterium, assembly GCA_963758825.1. Classification (GTDB taxonomy): domain Bacteria; phylum Actinomycetota; class Actinomycetes; order Mycobacteriales; family Mycobacteriaceae; genus Mycobacterium. The sequence continues at coordinate 651,694 of CAVWWV010000008.1, forward strand.
ATGATCGAGCCTGGCACGGTCTGGCCCGACGGTGAGGTCCCGACCACTGTGCCGTAAGACGAGGCGCTGTTGACCGTGTTCGCCTGGTCGGCGACCTGGAAGCCGGCCTCCTTGAGCCGCTGCCGTGCCAGATTCTGGTCCATCCCCGAAACGCTGGGCACCTTCGAGCCCGGGGCGCCGTCGACATAGCGGGGGTCGGTCGGCGGCAGCTTCACCTCGCCGAAGTTGTTGGCGATCGGCTTCATTGCGGTGAACCAGGTGCGTGCCGGCTCATTGCCGCCGAACAGGTCGCCCGAACCGCACTGACGCAACGGGAACGAGCAGAGCTCGCCCGGCGAGGTGGAGTCGTCATAGATGTAGTTGGCGGCCGCCAGCGTATTGGTGAACCCGAGGAATGCCGACGAGCGATGCGCCTCGGTGGTGCCCGTCTTCCCGGACATCGGCAGGTCCCAGCCCGTGGAACCGGCCGACCCGGCGGCGGTGCCTCCCCCTTGGTCGTCCTTGCTCATGGCGTTGGCCAGCGTGTTCGCCAGGCCCTCGGGGACCACCTGTTCACAGGTCTCGGTGGTCACCGAAACCTCTTGGCCGCGACGGTCGAAGACCTTGTCGATCGGATTCGGCGGGCACCACATTCCGCCGGACGCCAGTGTCGCCGCGACATTGGAGAACTCCAGGGCGTTCACCTCTATCGGCCCCAGTGTGAACGATCCCAGGTTCTGCCGTTTCACGAAGTCGGCGAGGCTTTCGTTGCTCTCCGGGTCGTAGTCGCGGGCAGTGCCCGGCAGCGCATAGGACCGCAGGCCGAGCTTGACCGCCATGTCCACCGACCGCTGGACGCCGACCTGCGAGATCAATTTTGCGAACGCGGTGTTCGGCGAGGTGGCGAGCGCATCGGTGACGTTCATCGAGCCGCGGTACCCGCCCGCGTTCTTCACGCACCAGGTTTCTCTCGGGCAGCCGGGGGTGTCGCTGCTGCCAAGACCCTTGGCCTGGAACTGTCCCGGCACGTCCAATTGGGCATTGATGCCCATACCCATGTCCAAGGCGGCGGCGGTGGTGAAGATCTTGAATGTCGAACCTGCGCCGTCGCCGACGAGCGAAAACGGTTGCGGCTGCATGGTTTCACCGGCGTCGATGTTGAGGCCGTACGTCCGGTTGCTGGCCATCGCCAACACCGGGTGGGAGTCCTTGCCCGGCCTGACCACACTCATCACGCTGGCGACGCCCTGGATGTCGGGGCTCGCGATGCCGTCGATCGCGGACTTCACCGGCGCCTGAACATCGGGGTCCAGCGTGGTCTTGATCAGATAGCCGCCCCTGGCCACCTGCTCCTTGCTGATGCCTGCGCGGGCCAGATAGTCGAGTGCGTAATCACAGAAGAAGGCCCGATCGCCTGCGGCGATACAGCCGCGGGGCAACTCCTGCGGCTGCGGCAGGATGCCGAGCGGCTGCTCCTTGGCGGCGCGCAGCGCCTCGGCTTCCTGCGGAATGTTGTCGATCATCGTGTCGAGCACGAGGTTTCGGCGTTGCAGCGCGCCGTCGGGATTCGTGTAGGGGTTCAGCGTGCTTGTCGACTGCACCATGCCGGCCAGCAGCGCGGACTGCTGCCAGTTCAGTGCGGAGGCGTCGATACCGAAGTAGGTCTGCGCGGCGTCCTGGATGCCGAAGGCGTTGTTTCCGAACGACACCAGGTTCAGATATCGGGTGAGGATCTCCGGCTTGGTGAACGTCTTGTCCAACGTCAGCGCCATCCGGATCTCCCGCAGCTTGCGGGCCGGGGTGGTCTCGACGGCGGCGCGCTTCTCCGCGTCGGTCTGAGCGATCACCAACAACTGGTAGTTCTTCACGTACTGCTGCTCGATGGTGGATCCGCCGCGGGTGTCCAGATTGCCCGACATATAGCCCGAAAGGCCCGTCAGGGTGCCCTGCCAGTCCACACCGTTGTGCTCGGCAAACCGTTTGTCCTCGATCGAGACGATGGCGAGCTTCATCGTGTTGGCGATCTGGTCGCCCGGCACCTCGAACCGGCGTTGCGAATACAGCCACGCGATGACGTTGCCCTTGGCGTCCACCATCGTCGAGACTCCCGGCACCTCACCCTCGACGAGCTGAGCAGACCCGTTAGCAACCACATCGGAGGCCCGGTTGGACACCAGTCCGAACCCGCCGACGACCGGAAACATCAATCCCGCGGCCACCACGCTGGCCAACAGGCAACACCACGCCAGCTTGATAACCGTGACCGTGGCCGGCGGTCTATTCGGTGGGCGCTCCGGCATGCCCTACAGAGTAACTAGCCAGCCGCGTTGCCTACGCCGCGCGGCCAGATTGCCAGCATAAATGGCGTTACGGCCGGGATCGGGTTTGCGCTGCGCGGCGAGTCTGGACGGTTGTCCCAAAAAAGGGGCAAACAAACTGTTGCGTAAATACCCTTTGACCACCTAGCTTGTACCTACAGTGCGATTCAGGTAACAAAGACCTGCGCAATGTGGCGTAGATCGCATCAGCGTTCTACACAGGAGGACTGAGCCGTCAAGTAACGGCGGCTGGACTTAAGGGGAAACGCTGGTGTCGAGCACACGGCCAGTTGCGCGCAGGACTACTACTACCTCTCTTCCCACCAGTTTGGTTCAAGGCGCAGAGGCCGAGGCCCGAATCGCCTGGGTTTCCCAGGCCCGCTGCCGGCAAGCCGACCCCGACGAATTGTTCGTCCGCGGCGCGGCCCAGCGCAAAGCCGCAGTGATCTGCAGGCACTGCCCGGTGATCTCGGAATGCGGCGCCGACGCCCTCGACAACCGCGTCGAGTTCGGTGTCTGGGGTGGCATGACCGAGCGCCAGCGTCGGGCTCTGCTCAAGCAGCACCCCGAGGTGGTCTCCTGGGCCGACTTCTTCGCCGCCCAGCGCAAACATCGCAGCGCCGTTTAACCCAAGCAGCTCCGGCCGACTCGCGGCTACGCCGCGGGTGCTTCGCCGGTGATCTGATCGGCGATCGCGCGCAGCGCCTCGAGATCCGACACGTCGAACGGCAATGACGGCACGCCCACGATCGATACGTGCGGGTTGGCGCCCGTGAACCGCGACAGCAGCCGAACCTCGCGCTTGGCCGTCCCCGCCCGCGCGGCGTGAATCCGTAATACCGCGGCGGTCAGCGACTCGGGATCCTCGGCCGCCAGCGAGTCGGCGGCCTCTGCGGCCTTATCGGCGTGCAGCGACGTCAATGTCGGGTGGGTCCGGTTGAGGATCAGGCCGGCCAGCGGCATGTGCTCCGAGGAAAGCCGGTCGATGAAGAACGACGCCTCGCGCAAAGCGTCCGGCTCGGCCGCGGACACCACGACGAACTGGGTGCCGCGCCGCTTCAGCAGCTCATAGGTGCGGTCGGCCTTCTCGCGGAACCCACCGAACGTGGCGTCCAGCGACTGCACGAACGCCGCGGCGTCCGACAGCATCTGTGAGCCGAGCACAGTCGACAGCGCGCGCATGGCCAGGCCCATCGCCCCCGACACCAGCTTTCCGATGCCGCGGCCAGGACCAAGGAGCAGCTTCCACAGCCGGCTGTCCATGAAGCCGCCCAGACGTTTCGGCGCGTCAAGGAAGTCCAGGGCGTTACGCGACGGCGGCGTATCGACGACCACCAGGTCCCATCGGTCCTCGGCCAGCAGCTGGCCCAGCTTCTCCATCGCCATGTATTCCTGCGTGCCTGCGAGCGAGGTGGCAACGGTTTGATAGAACTGGTTGTCCAGAATCGCTTGCGCGCGTTCGGATCCCGAGTACTGGATGACCATCTCGTCGAACGTGCGACGCATGTCGAGCATCATCGCGTGCAGCTCGCCGGACACCTCGGGCGCCAAGGGAACCCGCTGGGGCGTGTTACCCAGATCCTTGATGCCCAGCGCCTGGGCGAGACGCTTCGCGGGGTCGATGGTCAACACCACGACCGTTCGGCCGTACTCGGCGGCACGCAGCGCCATCGCCGCAGCGGTCGTCGTCTTGCCGACACCGCCTGCGCCGCAACACACCACGACGCGGTTCGACGTGTCGTGCAGGATCGCGGCCATGTCCAGTGTCTGCGGTGTGGTGCTCATCTCACCCCTTGGTTGTTGAGCGCTTCCGCCAATTCGTAGAGGCTGCCAAGGTCGACGCCGTCGGGGATGGCGGGCAGTTCCAGCCGGGGCACCTCGAACTCCTCCAGTTGTTCTGCGCTCTCGGCGCGGGCGGCGATGCGCGTGGCGTGCTGAATGGCCTCGGTCAGCAGACCGGCAAAGTCACTGTCGGACAGCGTGATCGACGCCTTGGCGAGATCGGCACGCACCTGGTCGGCGTCGATGTCGCCCTCTGCCGCCTTGGCGAGCGCGTCGGGTGCCAGATAGGCGGGAATGTTGCGGTTGACGATCACGCTGCCGATCGGCAGCTGCAGCTCCTGCAGCTCGTCGATCGCTTCCAACGTCTCCTGCATCGGCAGCGCCTCCAGCAGCGTCACGAGGTGAATGGCTGTCAGGTCCGAATGCAACACCTTGACTACGCTCTCGGCCTGCGAGTGCACCGGACCGCCCTTGGCGAGATCCGAGACCGCCTTGGTGACGTCGAGGAAGCGGGCGATGCGGCCGGTGGGCGGGGAGTCGACCACGACCGCGTCGTAGACCGGCTGTTTACCCTTCTCTCCGCGGGTGATGATCTCCCTGATCTTGCCGGTGAGCAGCACGTCCCGTAGGCCTGGCGCGATCGTCGTCGCGAACTCGACGGCGCCGATGCGCCGCATCGCCCGGCCCGCCAACCCGAGGTTGTAGAACATCTCGAGGTATTCGAGGAACGCCGCCTCGATGTCGATCGCCAGCGCGTTGACCGTTCCGCCGCCGTCGGCGGTTGCGATCTTCACTTCCTCGTAGGGCAGCGGCGGGACATCGAAAAGCTGCGCAATGCCTTGCCGCCCTTCGACTTCGACCAGAAGCACCTTCCGGCCGCCCGCGGCCAGCGCCAGCGCCAGCGAGGCGGCGATGGTCGACTTGCCAGTGCCGCCTTTGCCGGTGACGAAGTGCAACCGCGCCTTTGTCAGCCTGGACGGCCAGCCGACCGGTTTACGGTCATTCGCTTCGGTAGCCACCACTGCAGCCTAGCCAAGGCGCTCGGCTCGCCGGATAAGCTCAGCCGCATGAGCGAATCCACCCGGTGGGAGTACGCCACTGTCCCCCTTCTGACGCATGCCACCAAGCAGATTCTCGACCAGTGGGGAGAGGACGGCTGGGAGCTCGTCTCGGTGCTGCCCGGCCCTACCGGTGAGCAACACGTCGCTTACCTGAAACGGCCGAAATGAGCGGCGGCGGGCGCGAGGGGGACGCAGTGGTCAGCCCGGCTGTCCGAGCTGGGCATCGAGCTGCCGCCGGTGGTCAAACCCGTGGCCGCCTATGTGCCCGCGGTGCAGACCGGAAATCTGGTCTACACCGCGGGGCAGCTGCCGATGGTGGCAGGGGAGTTGCCTGCGGCGGGCGCCGTCGGCGGCGTGGTCACCCCCGAGCAGGCCAAGGCGCTCGCCAGGATCTGTGCACTGAACGCGCTCGCCGCCGTCGATTCGCTGGTCGGCATCGACGCCATCGCCCGGGTGGTGAAGGTCGTCGGTTTCGTCGCCTCCGCACCCGGCTTCCACGGCCAGCCCGGCGTCGTCAACGGCGCATCCGAACTGTTCGGCGAGGTCTTCGGCGAGGCGGGCGCCCATGCGCGGTCCGCGGTCGGGGTGGCCGAACTTCCGCTCAACGCGCCTGTGGAGGTCGAGCTGATCGTCGAGGTGGCGTGAGCCGTGCAGCATCCCGCGTACGGGTTGTTGCGCCCGGTGACCGACACGGCGTCGGTGCTGCTGTGCAACAACCCCGGCCCGTTGACGCTGGACGGCACGAACACCTGGGTGTTGCGTGGTGCGGGCAGCGACGAGATGGTGGTCGTCGACCCGGGCCCCGATGACGACGAGCACATCGCCAAGATCGCCGAACTCGGCAAGATCCCGCTGGTGCTGATCAGCCACAAGCACGAGGACCACACCGGCGCCATCGACAAGATCGTCGCGCGCACCGGGGCGGTGGTCCGTGCGGTGGGAAGCGGCTTTCTGCGCGGCCTCGGCGGCCCGTTGACCGACGGTGAGGTCATCGATGCGGCAGGGCTGCAGATCACAGTGATGGCGACACCGGGCCACACGGCGGACTCGCTGTCCTTCGTGCTCGCCGACGCCGTGCTGACAGCGGACACCGTGCTCGGCCAGGGCACCACCGTGATCGACTCCGAGGACGGCAGCCTCGGTGAGTATCTGCAGTCGCTCAAGCGGCTTCAGGGCCTGGGGCACCGGACGGTGCTGCCCGGGCACGGCCCCGATCTCGACGATCTCGAGGCGGTGACCGCGATGTATCTGACGCACCGCGAGCAGCGGCTCGCGCAGGTGCGCGACGCGCTGCAGGCACTCGGCGACGATGCCACCGCGCGCCAGATCGTCGAACACGTCTACACCGACGTCGACGAAAAGCTATGGGACTTCGCCGAATGGAGCGTGCAGGCCCAACTCGACTACCTGCGCGCGGTAATCCTTAACGGGCTCGGCGGGCCAGTCGCTCTGAGTCGGAAATCAGCACGCTCTTGCCTTCCAGCCGGATCCATCCGCGGTGAGCGAAATCGGCGAGCGCCTTGTTGACGGTCTCCCGTGACGCGCCGACCAGCTGGGCGATCTCTTCCTGCGTGAGATCGTGGGTCACCCGCAGCGCGCCGCCTTCTTGAGTGCCGAAGCGCTGAGCCAGCTGCAGCAGCTGCTTGGCGACGCGGCCCGGCACGTCGGTGAAGATCAGGTCGGCGAGGTTGTTGTTGGTGCGACGCAGCCGGCGAGCGAGCACCCGCAGCAGCTGCTCGGCGATCTCGGGTCGATCGGCGATCCAGGCACGCAGCGCGTCGCGGTCCATCGAAACCGCACGCACTTCGGTAATCGTGGTCGCGCTCGACGTCCGTGGGCCGGGGTCGAAGATCGACAGCTCGCCGAACATGTCCGACGGGCCCATGATGGTGAGCAGATTCTCGCGTCCATCCGGTGACCGGCGGCCGATCTTGACCTTGCCCGAAATGATGATGAACAGCCGATCGCCGGGCTCTCCCTCGGCGAACACGGTGTGCCCGCGTGGGAAGTCGACGGGCTGCAGTTGCTTCGTCAGCGCGGATACGGCGCTCGGCTCGACTCCCTGGAAGATTCCGGCCCTGGCCAGGATCTCGTCCACGTTGCCCCTCTTAAGCTGTTGAGTGATATGACATGCGCACGCCAACCTCTAAATGCTTTGCGAGATCAGTCTAGAGGCTGGCCATTTCGTGAGTAGTCACGCTACACACGATTGGCATGCGGAGACGGCTGAAATTCAGTATTGGCCACGTTGTCCACATATAGCGGTGTTGGCAAATTCGACCAGTCGTCGTCGATAACGTAGCGCGTGGCGACCTCGGGCTCGGGAATGCGTTCCTGAAGTCGGCGATGCATGCCGTCGAGCGCCCCCGGCATTCCGTCCCGCGCCAGCGTACGGACGTCATCGGCGCGCGCCTGCTCGAGAAACTCGGCCACGTCGGCAGCCGAGACCGTGTCGCTGTCGAGGCCGGATTCGAGGCGCTCCAGCCCGAAGGTGGCAAGCATCAGCAACCCTGGGATGAAAGCCACCAGCAACCACGACACAAGCAGGTAGTTAACACGTCGAAGGTCTCGGTGGGATCACGAATTGTCACCGGTCGCAGTATCCGTTGTCGGCCGTCTCAGTACGCTTGCATCCGTGACTGTTGGTGAGTCCTCGACGGAGAAGACGGCGAAGCCCAAGCCGGCCAGGCGGGCGTCGTCGCGCAAGTGGGACTCCGAGACCCACACCGGCCTGGTGCGCCGCGCGAGGCGAATGAATCGCGCGCTAGCGCAAGCATTTCCGCACGTGTACTGCGAACTCGACTTCACCAACCCCCTCGAGCTGACAGTGGCGACCATCCTTTCGGCGCAGAGCACCGACAAGGGCGTCAACCTCACCACCCCGGCGTTGTTCGAGAAGTACCGGACCGCAAAGGACTACGCACAGGCCGACCGCACCGAACTCGAGGAGATGGTTCGGCCGACGGGCTTCTACCGCAACAAGGCCAACTCGCTCATCCGGCTCGGTCAGGAACTCGTCGAGCGGTTCGACGGCGAGGTGCCGTCCACCATGGCGGAGCTCGTGACGCTGCCCGGCGTCGGCCGCAAGACCGCCAACGTGATCCTCGGCAACGCCTTCGACATCCCCGGCATCACCGTCGACACCCATTTCGGCAGGCTGGTCCGGCGGTGGCGGTGGACGGAGCTCGAGGACCCCGTCAAGGTCGAGCACGCCGTCGGCGAGCTGATCGAGCGCCGCGAGTGGACGCTGCTGAGCCACCGGGTGATTTTCCACGGGCGCCGGGTCTGCCATGCCCGCAAGCCTGCGTGCGGTGTGTGCGTGCTGGCCAAGGACTGCCCGTCCTTCGGGGAAGGGCCGACGGATCCGCTCGTTGCCGCCCCTCTGGTCAAGGGTCCGGAAACCCCACATCTGCTGGCGCTGGCCGGCCTGTAGCCGACCCGCCTGAGTCATGAGTACGTCGACCCGGTGGACGGTGGCGACGCTCGTCGTCATCGTCGCGCTCGGAGTCGGGCTGTGGACGCAGCTGGGCCGCGACGGTCCGACGGGCAGACCCGGGCAGGCGCCTGCCAGGGAGCACCGCGACGCCGACACTGCCGAGGCGCTGGCCGAACCGCGGTCGAGGGCCGATCTCGCGCCCTGTCCGGCAGACGGAGCAGGCGCGGGTCCGGCGAAGCTGCGGGGGATCACGGTCGAGTGCGCCGCCGACGGCGCCGACGTCGACGTCGCCAAGGCGCTGGCCGGCCGCACCGTGGTGCTCAACCTGTGGGCGTACTGGTGTGCGCCGTGCGCCGAGGAACTGCCTGCGATGGCCGAGTATCAGCGTCGCGTCGGCCCGGCTGTCTCGGTGGTGACGGTGCACCAGGACGAGAACGAGACGGCGGCGCTGCTGCGGCTTGCCGAGCTGGGTGTGCGGTTGCCGACGCTGCAGGACGGCAGGCGATTGATCGCCGCTGCACTGCAGGTGCCCAATGTGATGCCCGCGACGGTGGTGCTGCGGCCGGACGGTAGCGTTGCCGAAATCTTGCCGCGTTCGTTCGCCAGCGCCGACGACATCGCCGCCGCGGTCGATCCACAGATAGGAGTGCCGGGGTGAGTCCGGAGAGCGAGCGGAGTCTGTTGTCTCCAGGCGCCGCTCCACCGTGGCTGAAGCCCCTGGTAGACAACGCACGCGCCGTGAAGCAGGCCTACCGGCGACGGGTGCCCGCCGAACTGCTGGCGTTGGTGACCGCGGCCAACGCGAAGGCCGCGCTGACCGGCACGGGTCGCGACGCCGCGGTGCTGGTGCTCTTTTCGGGCCCGGCGGACTCACCGAACGGCGGTCTGCCCGACGATGCCGATCTGCTGGTGACAGTTCGGGCGTCGACTCTTCGGCATCACGCCGGTCAGGCCGCATTCCCCGGCGGAGCGGCCGACCCCGGCGACGACGGTCCGATATTCACGGCCATGCGCGAGGCAACGGAGGAAACCGGCATCGACACCAGCAGGCTGACACCGCTGGCAACGCTGGAGAAGATGTTCATCCCGCCGTCGGGATTCCACGTGGTGCCGGTGCTCGCCTACTCGCCGGATCCGGGCCCGGTCTCCGTCGTCGACGAATCCGAGACCGCCGTCGTGGCGCGCGTACCGGTGCGCGCATTCATCAATCCCGAGAACCGGCTGATGGTGTACCGCAAAGAGAACACCCGCCGCCTGGCCGGGCCGGCGTTCCTGCTGAACGAGATGTTGGTCTGGGGTTTCACGGGACAGGTGATCTCGGCGATGCTCGACGTGGCCGGGTGGGCACGACCCTGGAACACCGAAGACGTGCGCGAGTTGGACGAAGTGATGGCCCTTGTCGGTCATGATGACACCGACGGAGGGGCACAACTATGACGTCGTCTCAGTGGCTGGACATGGCCGTGCTGGCGGTCGCGTTCGTCGCGGCGATCTCGGGCTGGCGATCCGGGGCGCTCGGCTCGCTGCTGTCCTTCATCGGCGTCGTCCTCGGTGCCGTGGCCGGTGTCCTGCTCGCGCCGCACATCGTCACCCATGTCGCAGGCACCCGCACACAGCTGTTCATCACCCTGTTCCTGATCCTCGGGCTGGTCGTGGTCGGCGAGATCGCGGGTGTGGTGCTGGGCCGCGCGGTGCGTGGTGCGATCCGCAACGGCACGCTGCGGCTGTTCGACTCGGTGATCGGCGTCGTGGTGATGGTGGCGGCCGTAGCCGTGGTGGCGTATCTGCTTGCCACCCCGCTGACATCGACCAACCAGCCGAATCTGGCTGCGGCCGTGCGTGGTTCGAAGGTGCTCAGTCAGGTCGACCAGGTCGCGCCGCCGTGGCTCAAGGCGGTGCCGAACCGGCTCAAGGCGCTCTTGGACACCTCCGGCCTGCCCGACGTGCTGGGAAACTTCGGTCGCACCCCGATCGCCAACGTCGACGCGCCGGATGCGGCGCTGATCAACGATCCGATGGTCGCGGAGGTCCGGCCGAGTATCGTCAAGATCCGCGGTGTTGCGCCAGGTTGCCAAAAAGTCCTTGAGGGAACAGGTTTCGTCGTCGCACCCAACCGGGTGATGTCCAACGCGCACGTGGTCGCGGGCACTGAGACGGTCACGCTCGAGGCCGACGGCCAGACGTACGACGCCACGGTGATCTCCTACGATCCGGACGCCGACATCTCGATCCTCGACGTGCCGGGCCTGCCGTCGACACCGCTTCCGTTCGCGCCGCAACCCGCCAAGGACGGCGACGATGCGCTGGTGCTCGGCTACCCGGGCGGCGGCGACTTCCAGGCCACCCCGGCACGGATACGCGAGACCATCGAGCTGCAAGGACCCGACATCTACAAGAGCAAGACCGTCAAACGCGAGGTCTACACCGTCCGAGGGACTATCAAGCAAGGTAATTCCGGCGGCCCGCTGATCGACCGGCAGGGGCAGGTACTCGGCGTGGTCTTCGGCGCCGCGGTCGACGACGCCGAGACCGGTTTCGTACTGACCGCCAAGGAAGTTCGCCGACAACTCGACAGAATGGGTAGCACCACGCCGGTCGCCACCGGCGTGTGTGTCAACGCCTGACGAATGTCCTCAGCGATGGTCCAGGAAGCGTGACAGCTGTTCGTTGACCGCGTCCGGCGTCTCTTCGTGGCTGAAATGTCCTGCCTCGGCCATGGACACGTAGAGGCCGTGAGGCGCGTAACGCCGGGTTCGGTTCACGGCGTCGGGCAGCACGTAGGGGTCGGCGTCGCCGCGGATGTGCAGCATCGGCACGGTCAGGGGCCGTTTCATCAAGCGCATGAAGCGCCGACCCTCGCTCTTCAGCTGGCTGCGCACCGCCCAGCGCTGATACTCCAACGCGGAATGAGCGGCCGACGGAATCTGGATGGCTCGGCGCATATGGGCGATGGTCTCGGAGAAGTCCTCTGAGGCAACCCATTTCGCGCTGGCCCGACTACGCACCAGCCTTTCCAGCTCTGCGGCGTCGTGCCGCATCAACGCGCGTTCAGGCCACATCGGCACCTGGTATCGCAGCATCGACGGCAGCAGCGCCCGCCCCTGGTCGCGCCGGGTGAGGGCAGACGTGCGCAGCGCGGCGGGATGCGGTGAGCTGATCACCGCGATCGATTTGACCATTCGTGGATGCAGCACCGATGTCGCCCAGCAGACCAGTCCGCCGTCGGCGTGGCCGACCAGCGTCGCCGACGGATGACCCAGCGCCCGGACAAGGCCCGCGGTGTCGCCGGCCAGCGTCCAGCCGTCGTAGCCACGCGGCGGCTTGTCGCTGCCGCCGTATCCGCGCAGGTCGACCGCGACAACACGGGCGTTGCGCAGGCCGCGCAGCTGGTGGCGCCACGACCACCAGAAGGAGCCGAAACCGTGCAGCAGGATCACCAGCGGGCGCTCGGTCATCGGGTCCGCTGATTCGTCGGCCTTGGTGTCGGCTTCCACGACATGGAACCGAATCCCGTTGGCGTGCACCTCGAGATGGCGCCACGGACCGTCGATCCGGACGACCGACGGATCGGGTATCCGGCCGATGTCGCCGCCAGCGCGGCTCCGTCTTCCCATGTCGCCGCCAGCGCGGCTCCGTACCATTACCAGCCAGACGGATCCGCGGTCGGGTCGGCCGCGGCCTTGCCGTCGGAGGCGCGCAACGCCTTGGTCTTCTCGTGACCCGGCGTGAGCGCGTCAGGAATCTCTCTGACCGTTTCGATGGTCTTCTGGGGGCCCCGAATGCGGCGCACCTTCAGATAGCCGAGCAGCGCGAGAGCCGCCGTGACGACGACCATCACGCCGAACACGATCAGGAAGGCAACCCACCGCCACAGCCACGTGTCGAGAAGCTCGGCGACGAAGAAGAAGAAAAAGAACGTCGAGTAGAACAGCACCACGAGCGCCAGGATGAAGAAGACGCTGCCGGTGAGGCCCTTCTTGACGTCGCGGGTGATCTCGGCGCGGGCCAGCTCCACCTCTGCCCGCACCAGCGTCGACACCTGCGCTGTCGCATCCTTGACCAGCTCGCCGATCGACGGATCGGGCTTGGGAGCGTGCGGATCCACCAGCGGAATCGAGGTGACGGTGGTCGGTACGCCATTCTTCCGGTCGGCACTGCTCACGAACGGTCCTCCCGATGTCGATGTCCTCGAGTCATGTTGCCACGTGGCGCCGGGCTAAACGATCCCGGCCGAGCGATAGACTGACTGTCACAGTCGAGCAGGCGGGTCGGGGACGTCGATAGGGGATGGGTTTTTGAAGACCGGGCACCGCTGGCTCGCACGATTCTCGGTGGTCACGGCGGCAATGGCCGCGATGCTGGCACCGATGTCTCCCGTGGCACACGCCGACGATCCGGTTCCGATGGGCGGTGGCTCGGGGCTCGTCGTCAACGGGGACACGTTGTGCACGCTGACCGCGATCGGCAATGACAACCGAGGCAATCTGATCGGCTTCACCTCCGCGCACTGCGGCGGTCCGGGTGCGCAGGTGGGCGCAGAAGGGGCCGAAGCCAGCGGCGTGCTCGGCACCATGGTCGCCGGCAACGACGCCCTCGACTACGCGGTGATCCAGTTCGACCCGCAGAAGGTGACGCCGCTCAACAACGTCGACAACTTCCAGATCGACGGCCTCGGGCCCGACCCCGTCACCGGCGATGTCGCGTGCAAGCTCGGCCGGACCACCGGCTACTCCTGCGGCGTCGTCTGGGGACCGGGCCAAGAGCCGGGCACGATCGTCAGCCAGGTGTGCGGTCAGCCGGGCGACTCCGGGGCGCCGGTCACCGTCAACAACCGCCTGGTCGGCATGATCCACGGCGCGTTCGCCGAGGACCTGCCGACCTGCGTCGTCAAGTTCATCCCGTTGCACACGCCTGCGGTCGCGATGTCGATCAACACGCAGTTGGCCGACATCGCCGCCAAGAACCGGCCCGGATCGGGATTCGTGCCCGTCGGAAGCGCGCCGGCTCCCGCCTAGCGGCTACTTGCTCGCTTTGATCGCCTCGAACACGGAAGGATCCACCAACGTCGAGGTGTCACCGAGTTCGCGTCCCTCGGCGACGTCGCGCAGCAGCCGCCGCATGATCTTGCCGCTGCGTGTCTTGGGCAGCTCGGGCACGACGTGAATCTCGCGGGGCCGCGCGATCTTTCCGATCTCCTTGGCGACCTGCTCACGCAGCTCGTCGACCATGCCCTCGTTGTCGGGTGTGTTCGCCGCCAGGATGACGAACGCGCAGATGCCCTGGCCGGTGTCGTCATCGCTGGCGCCGACGACGGCCGCTTCGGCCACCCCGGAATGGCCCACCAGAGCCGACTCGACCTCGGCGGTGGAGATCCGGTGGCCCGACACGTTCATCACGTCATCGATGCGGCCGAGCACCCAGATGTCGCCATCGGCGTCGACACGGGCGCCGTCTCCCGCGAAGTACCAGCCCTGCTTGCCGTAGCGCGACCAGTACGTCTCCTTGTAGCGCTCGGGATCACCCCAGATGCCGCGCAGCATCGCAGGCCACGGCTGGTCGAGCACCAGGTAGCCCGTGACATGCTCGGCCTCGTCGGCACCTGGCACCAGCTCCTTGCCGTCCTCGTCGACGATCATCGCCGAGATGCCCGGCAGCGGCGTCATCGCCGAACCCGGCTTCGCCGCCGTCACGCCAGGCAGCGGCGAGATCATGATCGCGCCGGTCTCGGTCTGCCACCAGGTGTCCACGATCGGAGTTCGGTTGCCGCCGAACGCATCCCGGTACCATCTCCATGCCTCGGGATTGATCGGCTCGCCGACCGAACCCAGCAGCCGAAGGCTGGAAAGATCGTGGGAGTCGGGAATCTCGCGGCCCCACTTCATGAACATCCGGATCAGCGTGGGTGCCGTGTAATAGATTGTGACGCCGTACTTTTCGATGACCTGGAAATGCCGGTGCTCGTCTGGCGAGTTCGGTGTGCCCTCGTAGACCACCTGGGTGACGCCGTTGGAAAGCGGTCCGTAGACGATGTAGGTGTGGCCGGTGACCCAGCCGATATCCGCTGTGCACCAATAGACGTCGGTCTCGGGCTTGACGTCGAAGACGTTGTAATGCGTGTACGACGCCTGTGTCAGATAGCCGCCCGAGGTGTGCATGATGCCCTTGGGCTTGCCGGTGGTGCCCGATGTGTAGAGCAGGAACAGCGGGTGTTCGGAGTCGAACGCCTCCGGCGTGTGCTCGGGGGAGGCTTTGTCCACGACGTCGTGCCACCACAGGTCGCGGCCCTCGGTCCACGGCGTGTCAATCCCGGTGCGGCGCACCACGAGTACGTGCTCGACTGACTTCTGGCCGTCCACGGCCTCATCGACGGGCTCCTTGAGCGACGCCGCCTTGCCGCGCCGGTATTGGCCGTCCGATGTGATCACAAGCTTGGCCTCGGCGTCCTCGATGCGCGCCGCCAGTGCCGACGAGGAGAAGCCGGCGAAGACCACGGAGTGCAGCACGCCAAGGCGTGCGCAGGCCAGCATGGCCACGATCGCCTCGGGCAGCATCGGCATGTAGATCGCCACCCGATCACCGGCGACGAGGCCGAGGTCGGTCAACGCGTTGGCCGCCTTGCTCACCTCGGCGAGCAGTTCGGAGTAGGTGATCTCCCTGCTGTCGTCCTTGGGCTCGCCTTCCCAGCGGATCGCCACCCGATCCCCGTTGCCCGCATCGACGTGGCGGTCGACGCAGTTGTACGCGACGTTGAGCTTGCCGCCGACGAACCACTTCGCCACGGGCGCGTCGGACCAGTCGAGGACTTCGTCGAACGGGGTGTCCCATGACAACCGGTTGGCCTGCTTCGCCCAGAACGCCAACCGGTCCTTCTCGGCCTCACTGGACAGCTCGGCGGTCGCGTTCGCCTGCGCGGCGAAGTCGTCGGCTGGGGGATAGGTGGATGGCCCTTCTGCATGGTTCTGCGACATATCTGTGAGCCTAGTCACCCGATGGTGGCATCGACATTGCCTTGTTGTCGCATCCCATCTGGGTCCCCGGTCGCGCGCCGCTAGCCTTGCCGGAATGACGCCGCATCCGCTGACGCCGCTGGCCGGACTGCCCGGGGTGGCAGGCGCAAGTGACGAGGCGCGCGAGGCTCTTGGCAAGGCGCACCGGCACCGCACCAACCTCCGGGGCTGGCCTGCGACCGCCGCGGAAGCCGCGCTGCGCGCCGCAAGGGCGTCGTCGGTGCTCGAGGGTGGCTCGTTGCAACTGCCGGAATCCGGGCAGCCCGATCCGGTGCTCGCGGGCGCTCTTCGGGTTTCCGAGGCGCTCGAGGGCGGCGCGACGAGCGCTGGTCGGGGTCTGGCAGAAGGCGCCGATGCAGGCATTGGCGCGGCTGCACGCCCTGGCCGCCGCCGACCTCGTCGACGACGACCGGCTCGGCCGCCCGCGGGCCGACGCGGACGTCGTGCCTCGGCTCGAGCTGTTGGTCGAAATGGTCACCGGCAAATCCGACGTGCCGGCGACGGTGCTGGCGGCGGTCGCCCACGGTGAGCTGCTGACGCTGGCGCCGTTCGGCACCGCCGACGGGCTGGTCGCCCGCGGGGTGTCGCGGTTGGTGACGATCGCGAGTGGGTTGGATCCGCACGGTCTCGGCGTCCCAGAGGTGTTCTGGATGCGGCATTCCGGCGATTATCTGGCCGCCGCACGCGGATTCGCGATCGGGCACTCCCGACGGATTGGCCGCCTGGTTGGTGCTGAGTTGTCAAGCGCTGCGGGCCGGCGCACGCAGAGGCGCTGTCGATCGCGGAAGGCGCGTCGAAATAGCGTCCCAGCAAAGTGAAGCGGGCGACGCTCCGAAACTGGTTCGGCTCGTCGCCCGCTAGCACGGACTCCGGTTACCAAGCGTGCTGGTCAGGTGTGCGTGGGTGGCCTCGGCGTCTTCGACGATGCGCTACGGCTGCAACCCCACCCAAGGGGTCGTCGTGGTCGTCCGCTCTTCGCAATTACGCAGGCCCGCAACACTTTTGCCTATTCCGCGGCTTTAGCTCCGCGTGGGTGCCGGGATCCGTGCTGGGCAGCCTGCCTTCGGGAGTTCGAGCCTTCTCTTCCGGCTCGAGCTTGGCCTCGCCAGGCTTCCGTGCTTCCTTTGTACTCCGTGACCCCGGTCACAGCAAGGGTGAATCGCCCGCGAGATTTGATCGTTACCGCCGGGCCGTCAGCTACTACCGTCGGTCGGACCTATAAAGCGAACCGGCGCAGTAGCGAGTACGTCAGCGCGCCGGCCAGAACGGCGGTCAAACCGACCGCAGCGGTCGTTGCGACGGCGGCGCCGGACGGCGCGGCGGGGAGTCGGTCGCGCAGCGGGACCGGTCTGCTGAAGGTCAGCACCTTCCAGCCACGGGCCACCGCCTCTTTGCGCAGTGCGCGGTCGGGGTTCACCACGGTCGGACGCCCGACCGCCTCGAGCATCGGCAGATCGGTGATCGAGTCGGAGTAGGCGTAGCAGTGTTCGAGCGCGTACCCCTCGCGTGCGGCCAGCTCCTGAATCGCCCGCACCTTGCCCTCGCCGAAGCAGTAGTACGCGACCTCGCCGGTGTACTTCCCGTCTTCGACGACCATCCGGGTGGCCATCGCGTGCGTCGCACCGAGCCCTTTGGCGATCGGGCCGACGATCTCCTCGCCCGACGCCGATACGACGACGACGTCACGGCCGCACAGCTTGTGGTCGGCGATCAGGTTGGCGGCCTCGGCGAAGACCAGAGGGTCGACGATTTCGTGCAGGGTCTCGCCGACGATCGACTTGATCTGTTCCACGTCCCAGCCGGCGCACATATTGGTGATGTAATTTCGCATCCGGTCCATCTGGTCGTGGTCCGCGCCCGACATGAGGAACAGGAACTGGGCGTAAGCGGACTTGAGTACGGTGCGTCTATTAATTAGCCCTTGATCGTAGAAGGGTTTGCTGAAAGCCAGCGTGCTGGACTTAGCAATTACCGTCTTATCGAGGTCGAAGAACGCTGCAGTGCGAACGGGCTGTCCGGTTTTCGGCTTCGTTTGCGGTACAACGCCCTCCGCGGCCGCCGGATCGGTTGCGGTCACAACGCCCAGCATAGGGCGCACCGGCTCGCGCCAACCGGCCAGGCGGCCAAAATGGCAGTTCACGACACGTGCCGATGACTGCACTTCTGCGAGGCTGACGGGTGCTTTCAGTGGCAAGCACTACTTGCGCCTCTTGGGCTTTCCGTGTGTATAGTGAGGATTACTCGGCTTATGCCGGGTGTGCATCAGCCCGACCCCCCGGGGCTGATACACGACGACCTCCGCCTCCTCCCCCCCTGGCGGGGGTCGTCCCTTTTCCAGACCCTTTTCGTTGGCCGGATAGTTGGGGAAGTCCGCGGTAGTTGCGGAATCTCGTTTTCGTTGCCGAGTCGGCACAACCTGTACACAGTTCGCGCCCCATCCACAGAAGCCGTAACGGCACTGGCGTCGCGTCGCACCGCGCCGACAGTGTGGACTGATGAGCGCAGGAAACGGCGTCCTCGCGATGCTTGCCGATTCGACGATGCGCGACGAGGTCGACCGCGTCGCCGCTGCCGCGGGCGTGGCCGTCGTCCATTTTGCGCACCCGCCGAGTCGGCAAGCCTGGACCGGGGCCAAGGCGGTCGTTTTCGACGCGGCCGGAGCAGGCAGCTGCTGGGTGCCGTCGCTACCGCGGCGCGCCCACGTCATCATGGTCAGCCGCGGTGAACCACAGGCCCGCGACTGGCAGACCGCAATCTCGGTCGGCGCCCAGCACGTCATGAATCTGCCCGCAGATGAAGCCGACTTCGTCGCGGCATTGTCGGCGGCCGCGGCATCCGGTGGCGACGACCAGGCCAGAGGTCCGGTGGTCGCCGTGATGGGCGGCCGCGGCGGGTCAGGCGCGTCGTTGTTCGCAACAGCACTGGCCCGGTCGGCGCGCACCGCGCTGCTCATCGACGGTGACCCGTGGAGCGGCGGTATCGATCTCCTGGTCGGCACCGAGGACACGCAGGGGTTGCGATGGCCGGACCTGGCTCTGCAGCACGGCCGGCTCGACTTCGCGGCGTTGCGACAGGCGCTGCCGCGACTCGACGGGCTGAGCGTGCTGTCGAGCGTCCGCCCTGGTAACGAGGTCGAGCCCGGCGCGCTGGCCGCGGTCATCGATGCGGGACGACGTGGCGGCGTCACCGTGGTCTGCGATCTGCCTCGTGCGCTTTCTCGGTCGGTCGAATTCGCCGTGGACGCAGCGGACTTGGTCGTCCTGGTGACCACAGCCGATGTCGGCGGCTGCGCTGCGGCGACAGCCGTTGCGGCCGCGGTGGGCGCCATCAACCCGAATGTCGGCCTCGTGGTTCGCGGCCCGTCACCGGCCGGATTGCGGTCGGTGGACGTGGCACGCATCGTCGACCTGCCGCTGCTGGCATCCGTGCGGGCGCAACCCGGCATCGCAGCGATGCTGGAGCGCGGCGGGCTGCGGATGAGTCACCGCTCGTCCCTTGCCATCGCAGCGCGGCGGGTGCTGACGGTTTTGGCGCAGCATCCATCGGCGGCCGCAGCGTGAGCGTGTCGCTGATCGATCGGGTTCGCGAGCGGCTGGCCGCCGAATCCGCGCCTCTGCGCCCCGATGTGGTGGCCGCCGCGATCCGCGCTGAATCGGGAGGAGTGCTCGGCGACACCGAAGTGCTGAGCAATTTGCGGACGCTGCAGACCGAGCTGACCGGTGTCGGCATCCTCGAGCCGCTGCTGCGCGCGGAAGGCACAACGGATGTCTTGGTCACCGCGCCCGACGCTGTGTGGGTCGACGACGGAAACGGATTGCGGCGTACTTCCATCCGGTTTGCCGACGAGGATGCGGTACGGCGACTGGCGCAGCGTCTCGCGCTGAGTGTGGGCCGTAGGCTCGATGAAGCTCAGCCCTGGGTGGACGGCCAGCTGATCGGCTTGACCGCGGACCAGTTCACGGTCCGGCTACACGCGGTGCTCGCGCCGATCGCGTGCGGCGGTACCTGTCTGTCGTTGCGGGTGCTGCGGCCGGCAACCCAGGATCTTGCGACGCTCGCACACGCCGGGGCTATCGCTCCCGAGGCGGCCACGCTGCTCGACAAGATTGTCGCCGCCCGGCTGGCGTTTCTCGTCTCTGGAGGGACCGGCGCCGGGAAGACGACGCTTCTGTCGGCGGTGCTCGGCGCCGTGTCGCCTGGCGAACGCATCGTGTGTGTGGAGGATGCCGCGGAGTTGCAGCCGCGGCATCCGCACCTGGTGAAGCTGGTCGCGCGATGTGCGAATGTCGAAGGGATAGGCGAGATTACCGTCCGTGACCTGGTCAGGCAGGCGCTACGGATGCGACCGGACCGGATCGTCGTCGGCGAGGTGCGGGGCGCGGAGGTGGTCGATCTGCTCGCGGCACTCAACACAGGTCACGACGGCGGGGCGGGCACAGTGCATGCGAACAATCCCGCCGAGGTGCCCGCCCGGCTTGAGGCGCTCGCAGCTGTCGGTGGCCTCGACCGGTTGGCGTTGCACAGTCAGCTCGCGGCGGCCGTTCAGGTGCTGTTGCACGTCGGTCGCAACCGGTCGGGTAAGCGCAGGCTCGACGAGATCGCCGTGTTGCGCCGGTCAGGCAGCGGATTGGTCGGGGTCGTGTCGGCGTGGTGTGCGGACAGCGGATTCGGCAGCGGCGCAGATGATCTGACGTCTCTGCTGAGGCAGCGGGGTGTGCAGTGACCATGGCGGCGGTCGCGTTGGCGTTGGCGATCCTCGTCGCACCCCGCCCGTCGCGGCATCGGCTGGCTCCAGCGCCGCCCACCCGACGGCGGCTGCCCGCGGTGGCGGTCGGGGTCGCGTGCGCCTGCGCGATGGCGGTGGTGCTGCCGGTCGCGGTTACCTTCGCCGCGGGCATCCTCGGCGCAACAGTGACGCTGCGTCGCCGGCGGTCGCTCGCGCGCCGAGCACACGCGATGCAAGCCGCCGCACTGCAGAGCGCGCTCGACGTGCTGACCGGTGAACTGCGAGTCGGTGCACACCCGGTGGCCGCATTCGAGGTCGCGGCGCGCGAGGTCGACGGCCCCGTCGCGGAAAGCCTGCGTGGCGTCGCGGCACGGGCGCGGTTGGGCGCCGATGTGACAGCGGGCCTCCGCAGTTTCGCCACGTCATCGCGGTTGTCCGCGCATTGGGAGCGGCTGGCTCTGTTCTGGGGGCTGGCGCAGACCCACGGCCTGGCGATCGCGACGTTGATGCGTGCGGCGCATCGCGATGTCGTTGAGCGCGAACACTTCTCGGCTCGGGTCGACGCCGGGATGGCGGGCGCCCGCACCACCGCGGCGGTGTTGGCCGGTCTACCGGTACTCGGCATCGGGCTCGGCCAACTCATCGGGGCCGACCCGCTGCACTTCCTGCTGTCCGGCGGTGCCGGTGGCTGGCTGCTGGCTGCGGGTGTGACGCTCGCATGCTGCGGGCTCCTCTGGTCGGACCGCATCACGGCGGGGGCGGGAGGCGAGGCATGAGCACCGCGGCTCTTCTGTTGGCAGCCGCACTTCTGCTCACCGGCCGTCCGCCGAGGATTCGATCGCCAAAGTGATGCCGTGACTTCGACGACGTCTGCATCGTCGCCGAGCGACACGGATCCTCTCGCCATTGCGTCCACCTTCGACGTGCTCGCGACGTGCCTGACCTCCGGTATGGCGGTGTCGTCGGCGGCCGCTGCGGCGGCACCGTCGGCGCCGCGACGGCTTGCCGCAGTGCTCGACCGTGCCGCCGATATGTTGGCGCTCGGCGCGGATCCCGCTGCGGCATGGTCGAATTCAGGCCTACCGCTGGGCAACCACGGCGATGCCCTGCTCCGGCTTGCCAGGCGATCGGCGATGTCGGGCGCCGCGTTGGCCCAAGGGGTTGCCGACCTGGCCGATCAGTCGCGCCACGACGCGGCATCGGCGGCTGACGCCAGAGCCCAGCGCGCTTCGGTACTCATCGCAGGTCCGCTCGGGTTGTGCTATCTGCCCGCCTTCGTATGCCTGGGCATCGTCCCGATCGTCGCGGGGCTGGCAGGAGACGTGCTTCGGTCGGGACTGACATGAGCGGCTCCGCACTGTCCGGTCAACCAACAGAAGGGAAAACACATGGTGGCGAACATGATTCGCGAAGTCAAGGCGAGGGTGGTGGTGTTACTGGTCGACGACGCAGGTATGTCGACGGTCGAATACGCCATCGGTACGATTGCCGCCGCGGCGTTCGGGGCGATTCTCTATACGGTCGTCACCGGCGACTCGATTGTCACCGCCTTGACGAACATCATCAATCGGGCGCTGAACACCAACGTCTGACCGGTGATCGTGGCGCCACCACCATCGAGGCGGCATTCGCCATCGCCGCGCTGGTGGCGGTTCTGCTGGTCTGCATGGCCGGGCTCACCGCAGTCTCGATGCAGGTGCGGTGTATCGACGCGGCCAGGGAAGCGGCCCGCCTTGCGGCACGCGGGGCGGACGGGGATGCGTCGCAGGCCCACGAGAGCATTGCTCCGTACGGAGCCAAGCTCGACATTCGCAAAGAAAGTGGTCTGGTGGTTGCGACGGTCACAGCTCATTCGATCCTGTTGCCGGGCATCACGATACGGGCGGAGACGGTATCTGCGATCGAACCGAATGGGTGGTGACCGGGGCGCGGCAACCGTGCTCGCCGCCGCGATGATGGCGGTGCTGCTGACGGTCACCGTCGGCGGGATCTATATCGGGTCGGCGGTTGTCGCCCGGCACCGCGCGCAGTCGGCCGCTGACATGGCCGCGCTGGCGGCCGCAATGCGACTACCCGAAGGCGCCGAACTGGCCTGCGGCCAGGCATCGGTGATTGCGAAGGCGATGAAGGTCGATCTTGCCGCCTGCGAAGTCGACGAACTCGACGTGGTGGTCACGGTGCAGGCTGGCCCTGCGCGCGCCGCCGCCCGGGCGGGCCCGGGTTAGTCGCCGTCGTCTTTCTTGCCCTTGTTCTTCTTGCGCTTCTTGTCCTTGCGCGGCTTCTTCTGCTCCGAGGCGTCCTGGTCGTGGTCGTCGGAGAAATCGACCAACTCCAACTCCGCGTCCGTCGGCAGTCGCAGCGCCAGCAGGGCGGCGAAGGTACCCGGCTCGAGTTCGACTCGGTTGATGGTCATGTGCACCGGTATCCATCCGCCGTCGGTCGCCCGCAAGCGCAGCACAGCGCTGGTGGATCCGTTGGCGAATTCCAGCGTCATCCGCGCCATGTGCACCGCGTCGGCGGGATTGACGGCTTGCCGGCCCGCCTCTCGGGCGTGCCAGTCGAAGAACGGCGCCGGCCTGTCGAGCCACTTGAGCAGCCTCCAGTTGACCGGATCCACCAGCGCGCGGTGCACTCCAGGGCGCGCCAGGCCGTCGAGAATCCGTTGCGCCAGGTGGTCGGGCGGCAGTGACGGACCCTCGGGTTCAGCACGCCAGTTCATGGCGCGACAAATCAGCCGCTCGCTGCCGTCGTCCTGCTCCTCCTGATTAGCGCGGGCGACGAAGCCGACCGAGATCGTCTCGCCCTTGTGGTCGGTGACGTTCCACGTGCTGCACATCGTCATGCCCGGCTCGCCCTTGATCGCCATCGACAACACCTTGGTCTCGCTCGCGTTGAGGGCGCGCATAGGCAGGTCTTCAGCGAACGTCCGGCCGTGGGTTGCCTCGGTCGAAGGGTCTCGGCCGCTGTTGTAGATCGACTCGGGGGTGTCGGTGGCGACGCCTTCGGTCAGGTCCCACTTGAGCGGTCCCGGTATCGGGCGCTCCGGCGGTTCCATGTTCAGCGGCCCGATCCAGACGTGAACCCCGTGCAATCGCCCGTCTGACATCACGACGGGCTCGGTGCGGATTACGCGGTCATTGCGCGGAGTGATGGCGCTCATCGCCTCGCCGGCGCGCACGGTGTCGGATATCGCGGTCTGAATCGCCATCAGGTCCGGACTTCGTCGCAGAAACACGCTGATCGGGATGAGATTCTTGGTCTGACGGCCATCGGCCACCACAACAGGCTCGCCGCCCAACGTCTCCACGAGCAGCCAGTCGTGGCTCATTGGGCAAATCTTACCGGTCTGCGGTTTACGAACCACCAGGTAGACGACCGCAACGAAATCCGTAGCCGCTTGGTATATACCACGTATTTAACGCTGCCGAATATGTCCATTTGAGTTGCTCGAAACGCTGCGACAAGGTAATTTACGTCTACGCCATACCGGCGGGTACTGAAACGGATCGCGTTGTATGACCGTTTGATCGAAACCGGTTGGCGCTCGGCGTGCCCAGCACCGGCACCGTCGATAGCTGGTCCACGGGGGCGGCCGTCGAGGGGTCGGCCGTCGCCGTGGATTTCATCTTTCCTGGCGCTGCAATTCGCGCAGCACAAGACGCAGCACGCGCACCGCGCCCGCCTTGTCCAGAGGGTCGTTTCCGTTCCCGCACTTCGGCGACTGCACACACGACGGGCAGCCCATCGGGCATTCACAGGCCTCGATTGCCGCGGCGGTCGCATCCCACCACGCCGAGATCTGCTCGAAGCCGCGATCGGCGAAACCGGCGCCGCCGGGATAGCCGTCGTACACGAAGATCGTCGGCAGGCCCGCCACCGGACCGACGGCCGTCGACAATCCGCCGATGTCGCCGCGGTCGCAGCTGGCCACCAGCGGGAGCAGGCCGATTGCCGCGTGCTCTGCGGCATGTAGGGCGCCGGGTATCCGCAGCGGTTCGACACCGTTGTCCTGCAATGCTTCCGGAGTGATCGTGCACATCACCGCCTTGGTGTCCAGGGTGCGGGTCGGCATGTCGAGCTCGACGAAGTCGATCACCTCGCCGCTGCGTTCGCGCCGCAGATACCCGATCACCGTGTTGCTCACCGACACCGGAACCAGCCCGATAGTGACCGGCCCGAAGCTCTTTCGCTCGCCGGGACCGGTCACCGCGATGTCGGTGAGTTCGCGAGCGAACGTCGTATAGCCGGGATCCTCGGCGTGCACGAAGGCCAGACCGTCCTCGAAGTCGAGAGAGTCCACCATATAGGTCTCACCCTGGTGCAGATACACCGCCCCCGGGTGAACGGTCGCAGGCGCCCTTCCGACATCGGCGCTCCCCAACAGCCGCCCGGTCGCGGTTTCCAGGATCGCGATCTGGCCGCCGGAGGAACCGCGGATGTCGACCGCGGGATGTGGATCCACGCCGGGGCTGGGGAAGTAGCCGCTCGGCCGCCGGCGCAGCAGCCCGTCGTCCACGAGGGCGCCGGCAACGTCTTCGGCGTTCCACGCGCGCACCTCAGCGTCGGTCAACGGCAGCTCAGTTGCCGCGCAAAGCAGTTGCGGCCCGAGCACGTAGGGATTGCCGGGGTCGATGACAACTCGCTCTATCGGCTTGTCCAACAGAGCTTCCGGATGATGGACCAGGTAGGTATCCAATGGGTCGTCGCGGGCGATCAGCACAATCAGCGCACCCTGCCCACGTCTGCCGGACCGTCCGGCCTGCTGCCAGAACGACGTCACGGTCCCGGGGAAGCCGGCAAGCACGACGGCATCCAGGCCCGCGATGTCGACACCGAGTTCCAGCGCGTTGGTACTGGCAAGGCCGCGCAGATCGCCCTCCGCCAGTGCGCGTTCCAGAGCGCGACGGTCCTCGGCGAGGTAACCGGCGCGGTAGGACGCCACCCGGCCCGCCAACTCGGGCGCGACGTCTTCCAGCCGTGCACGGGCACCCAACGCGGTGAGTTCGGCTCCGCGCCTGGACCGGACGAACGTCAGTGTGCGGGCGCCTTCGGCGATCAGGTCGGCCATCACCCGTGCCGCCTCGGCGCCGGCGGAGCGTCGCACCGGCGCGCCGTTCTCCCCCACCAGGTCGGTGCGTAGCGCCGGCTCCCACAGCGCGACGGTGCGTGCACCTTGGGGTGAGCCGTCCTCGGTCACCTCGAGCACCGTCTGCCCGATCAACTCCGAGGCGGTGGCCGCCGGTGACGCGGTCGTCGCACTGGCGAAGATCACCGTCGGCGCAGCAGTGTAGCGCGTGCACAGCCGCATCAGGCGGCGTAACACCATCGCCACGTTCGAGCCGAAAACGCCGCGGTAGTAATGGCATTCGTCGACGACGATGTAGCGCAGGTTTCGCAGGAACACGGCCCACCGGGCGTGGTTGCGCAACAGCGACAGGTGGATCATGTCGGGGTTGGAGAAGATCCAGCGCGACCGTTCGCGCGCGAATCGTCGTACCTCGCTCGGGCTGTCGCCGTCATAGGCGGTTGGTGCGACCGTGCCGAGCGTGCCCACCGCGTCGATGAGTGCATGGGCGGCACGCAGTTGGTCGTGGCCAAGGGCCTTCGTCGGCGACAGGTACAGCGCGCGTGCCCGCGGATCCGTCGCGAACGCCGTCAGGATGGGCAGCTGATAGGCCAGCGACTTGCCCGACGCGGTGCCGGTACTGAGGACGACATGACGGCCGTCATGGGCGAGATCGGCCGCCTCGGACTGGTGCGACCACGGCGCGGTGATTCCACGATCATGGAACGCGCGCACCACATCCGGATCCGCCCAGTGCGGCCACGCCTGTGGCCGTGCTTGCCGCGGCGCCAGGTCTGCCACATGGCGCAGCGGATTCTCCTCCGGGTCGGTGCCTTCGACCGCGCATGCGAGCAGCTCGCGGCCGAAATCCGACATCGTTTGCCCTCCTGCAAATTAATTGTTCCCTAGTTGCTGCGGCAAGACTGTCGCTGGAGCTTGGAACATGATTCACTTATGGCGGTCGCAGCTTCTGTGTTCGTGTATATGCACTCGCAGGATCGACGTTGCGGTCGCGGTTCCTGCGAGGGTTTAGGTCGGGTCAAGTTCCGGCGACACCACGAAGGTATGGCGGTCGGAACGGGCCCGGTGCACCGGAAGTCGGTGGGCCGTACCCGGTAGAAGAGAAGGAAAGATCGAAAGATGCCACAGGGAACTGTGAAGTGGTTCAACGCGGAGAAGGGCTTCGGCTTTATCGCTCCCGAGGACGGCTCCGCCGATGTGTTTGTCCACTACACGGAAATTCAGGGATCCGGCTTCCGGACTCTTGAGGAAAATCAGAAGGTTGAGTTCGAGGTCGGTCAGAGCCCCAAGGGCCCGCAGGCAACCGGCGTTCGTTCCGTCTGAGCAATCGAACCTGAACGAATCCCCCCGCACAGTCCCCTAGGACGGCGGGGGGTTTTCGTTTTTGTGCGGCCCGGCCGACGCCGCACCGGCGCGGTACTGGCCTACTGTCGTCTCCGTGAGTCAGCTGTCGTTCTTCTCGGCAGAGTCGGTGCCGCCCGCGGTTGCCGACCTGACGGGGCTGCTCGCCGCGCCCGGCCAGGTGGTCGTGGTCGGGGAGGGCGCTCGGCTGTCGGTGGTGGTGGATCGCCCGTGGCGGGCCGTGGCCCTGGCCGAGATGATCGTGGAAGCGGGTCTGGAGCCGGAGATCGCCCGAACGGATGAGAACACTCCGCTGGTCCGCACGGCGGTAGACCCTCAACTGCTCGGGATCGCCGCCGAGTGGACCCGCGGAGCGGTCAAGACGGTGCCACCCCAGTGGCTGCCGGGACCGCGGGAGCTGCGGGCCTGGACGCTGGCGGCGGGCACCCCCGAATCGGACCGGTATCTGTTGGGACTGGACCCGCACGCACCCGATACCCATTCGCCGCTTGCCTCGGCCTTGATGCGGGTTGGGATAGCACCGACTCTCATCGGAACCAGGGGCGCGCATCCGGCGCTGCGAATCAGCGGTCGCCGACGGCTATCGCGCCTGGTAGAGAACGTCGGGGAACCTCCGGGAGACGTCGAGGCGTTCTCGCTCTGGCCCCGTATTTAAGGCCCTCGGCGCGGGTAGTCAGTTTGCGTCGGCTCGCCCGGGGTGCGAAATTGTCAGTTGCTAACGGCGACGGATAGCGAAGAACGCATGAATCCGGCGTCGGACGGCAATATATGGAGTGGAGCGAGAAAACAGTTGGCTGACGGGGACCGCGGCAGCGGACGCAACGGTGGTGTGCGGCGACTCGTCATTGTCGAGTCGCCCACTAAGGCGCGCAAAATAGCTGGTTACCTGGGCTCCAATTACATCGTCGAGTCCTCCCGTGGTCACATTCGGGATCTGCCCAGGGCGGCCGCCGACGTGCCCGCCAAGTACAAATCCGAGCCGTGGGCCCGGCTCGGGGTGAATGTGGACGCGGATTTCGAACCGCTCTACATCATCAGCCCCGATAAGAAGAGCACCGTCACCGAGCTCAAGGGCCTGCTCAAGGACGTCGACGAGCTCTATCTGGCCACGGACGGTGACCGGGAGGGCGAGGCCATCGCCTGGCATCTTCTGGAGACGCTGAAGCCGAGCATTCCGGTCAAGCGGATGGTGTTCCACGAGATCACCGAGTCGGCGATTCGGGCGGCCGCCGACGACCCCCGTGACCTGGACAACGACCTGGTCGACGCGCAGGAGACCCGCCGCATCCTCGACCGGCTGTACGGCTACGAGGTCAGCCCCGTGCTGTGGAAGAAGGTCGCGCCGAAGCTGTCGGCAGGCCGGGTCCAGTCGGTGGCGACCCGCATCATCGTGCAGCGCGAGCGCGAGCGGATGGCGTTCCGCACCGCCGGCTACTGGGATGTCACCGCCGAGCTGGACGCCAGCGTGTCCGACGCACAGGCGTCCCCGCCGACGTTCACGTGCGAAGCTGAACAACGTCGACGGCAAGAGGGTGGCCGCAGGCCGCGACTTCGATTCGCTGGGCCAGCTGAAGAAGCCCGACGAGGTGCTGGTGCTCGACGAGGCCAGTGCGGGAGCGTTGGCAACGGGGTTGCGCGGTGTGCAGCTCGAGGTGAGCTCCGTTGAGCAGAAGCCCTACACCCGTCGGCCGTACGCGCCGTTCATGACGTCGACGCTGCAGCAGGAGGCAGGCCGCAAGCTGCGGTTCTCGTCGGAGCGCACGATGAGCATCGCGCAGCGGCTCTACGAGAACGGCTACATCACCTATATGCGTACCGACTCCACGACGCTGTCGGAGTCGGCCATCAACGCCGCGCGCAACCAGGCTCGCCAGCTCTACGGCGAGGAGTACGTGCACCCGACGCCGCGTCAGTACACCCGCAAGGTGAAGAACGCGCAGGAGGCGCACGAGGCGATCCGGCCCGCAGGTGACGTGTTCCAGACACCGGGCCAGCTGCACAGTCAGCTCGACACCGACGAGTTCCGCCTCTACGAGCTGATCTGGCAGCGCACGGTGGCCTCGCAGATGGCGGACGCGCGCGGCACGACGCTGTCGCTGCGCATCTCGGGCAGCTGCACGCTCGGGCGAGCAGGTGGTGTTCAGCGCCAGTGGCCGCACCATCACCTTCGCCGGCTTCCTCAAGGCCTACGTCGAGAGCCTCGACGAGCAGGCCGGCGGCGAGGCCGACGACGCCGAGAGCAGGTTGCCGAACCTGACGGAGGGCCAGCGGGTCGACGCGAAGGACCTGACCGCCGACGGCCACAACACCAGCCCGCCGGCTCGCTACACCGAGGCCTCGCTGATCAAGGCGCTCGAAGAGCTGGGCATCGGTCGTCCGTCGACGTACTCGTCGATCATCAAGACCATCCAGGACCGCGGCTACGTGCACAAGAAGGGCAGCGCGCTGGTGCCGTCGTGGGTGGCCTTCGCCGTCACCGGGTTGCTGGAGCAGCACTTCGGACGTCTGGTCGACTACGGGTTCACCGCAGCGATGGAGGACGAGCTCGACGAGATCGCGTCCGGCAACGAGCAGCGCACCACATGGTTGTCGAACTTCTACTTCGGCGGCGACCACGGCGTGCCCGAGTCGATCGCCCGCTCCGGCGGCCTCAAAAGGCTCGTCGGTGTCAACCTCGAAGGCATCGATGCCCGAGAGGTCAACTCCATCAAGCTGTTTGACGACGAGGAAGGCCGTCCGGTCTACGTCCGCGTCGGCAAGAACGGGCCGTATCTGGAGCGCACCGTCATCGGTGACGACGGCGAGCCCAACCGCAGCGCGCGAACCTGAAGGACGAGCTGACGCCGGATGAGCTGACCCTCGACCTGGCCGAGAAAGCCTTCGCCACACCGCAAGAGGGCCGCACGCTCGGCGTCGACCCCGAGACGGGTCACCCGGTCGTCGCCAAGGACGGCCGTTACGGGCCGTACGTGACCGAGGTGCTGCCCGAGCCCGACGAGCCCGAGGACGGCGCCCCGGCGAAGAAGGGCAAGAAGCCGACCGGCCCCAAACCACGCACCGGTTCGCTGCTTCGGTCGATGGACCTGGAGACGGTGACGCTCGAGGATGCGCTGCGGCTGCTGTCGCTGCCCCGCGTTGTCGGCACCGACCCGAACACCGGCGAGGAGATCACCGCCCAGAACGGACGGTACGGGCCATATCTCAAGCGCGGCACCGACTCTCGTTCATTGGCGAACGAAGAGCAGATGTTCGATATCACGCTCGACGAGGCGCTGAAGATCTACTCCGAGCCGAAACGGCGTGCGGGACAGGGTGCTTCGGCGCCGCCGCTGCGGGAGTTGGGTGCGGACTCGGCGACGGGGAAGCCGATGGTCATCAAGGACGGCCGATTCGGGCCGTACGTGACCGACGGCGAGACCAATGCGAGCCTGCGCAAGGGCGACGACGTGCTGTCGATCACCGACGAGCGGGCCGCCGAACTGCTTGCCGACCGGCGCGCACGTGGACCGGCGAAGCGTCCGGCCAAGAAGGTGGCGAAGAAGGCCGCCAAGAAGGCACCTGCCAAGAAGGCCGCGAAGCGCAGCTAACGGCGGCTGTCCTCCGGCGTCCTCGCCGCATCGTTGGCCGAATCCTGGCTGGAATCAACAAGGTTGAGCGGGCGAGCGAGCTGAGTCGGGGCGGACCGCCCGCGCAGTTCGACGATCTCGCCGACGTCCCAGCACAGTGCCTCGGCGTCCAGCGCCCCGCTGACCGCGATCGCCGATGCCAGCACGTGGCCTTCCTCTAACTTGGCCAGCTCGGTCAACCGGGCGGCCTCGTTGACCGGGTCGCCGATGACGGTGTACTCGAAGCGCGCCTGGGCCCCGATGTGGCCCGCGATGGCGCGTCCGGCCGACACCCCGATGCCGAACTCCATTTCCGAGCCCAACACGGCGAGGAGTTCGTCGTGCAGCTCGCGGGAGGCCGCCAACGCGGCGCCCGACGCGTCAGGATGCTCGATCGGCGCGCCGAAGATGGCCAGCGCGGCGTCGCCCTGAAACTTGTTGACGAAGCCGCCGTGGCGAGCGACGGTGTCGACGACGACGCGGAAGAACTCGTTGAGCAGGCTGACGACCTCGGAGGCGGGCCGATTGGAGGCCAGCTGGGTCGAGCCGACCAGGTCGACGAACAGCACAGCGACGTCGCGTTCCTGACCGCCCAGTTCGGTGCCGCGTTCGAGTGCGCGACGGGCGACGTCCTCGCCGACATAGCGACCGAAAAGGTCGCGCAGCCTTTGCCGTTCGGCGAGGTCGCGAACCATGTCGTTGAATCCGGCTTGCAGCAGGCCCAATTCGCTGGCGTCGTAGATCTGCATGTGCGCGTTGTAGTTGCCGCGCTGCACCTCGCCCAGCGCCCAGCGCAATTGGCGCAGCGGGTCGGCGATGGCCATCGCCACCAGCACGGTGCCGGCCAATCCGACCAGCAGTGCGGCGATGGCCATGATCAGGATCGGCGTGGTCAGCCGTTCGGCGGACGCGGTGAGGATCTGGAACTTGCTGGCCACCAGCGCCAGCACGATCGCCAGTACCGGGACGCCGGTGGAGAGCACCCACGTCAGCACCTGGCGCAGGATGACACCCGCGGCGCGGTAGTTCTCCGGTACACCGCCACGGAGTGCCGCAACGGCGACGGGGCGGAGCACGCGTTCGGATTGCAGGTAGCCGATGATCGCGGTCGCGGTCGCGCCGAGCGCGGTGGCGACCGCGACAACGGGTGCTGCATGGCTGGCGACGGGCCAACTGGCGACGATGAACACGATCGAGCCGAGGCCCCAGTTGACGACGCTGATCAGCGAGCGATAGAACGGCATCCTCAACGCGCGGGTGCGGGCCAGCTCGGTTGCGGCGGGCTCGCTGTCGACCATAAGGCTGTCGCGGCGCTGCCAGCGCATGACCGGGATCAGCAGTCGCAGGCTGAGGTAGGCGCCGATGATGAAGGTCAGGAAAAGGAAGCCCAGGAAGACTGCCAGGTTGACGGGGGGCAGGTCCTGCAGCTGAATACGGTCCTCGGGTGGCAGCCCGAAACGGAGGAAGCCCAGCACGAACAGCGCGCCGATGATGTCGGACTGCAGCATGCCGAGGGTGAACACCGGCCACGGCGTGCGCGCGACCCAGCGGACGAATGCGCTGATTCGCCCCATCGGCTCGGCCTGTGTGGTCACCCGTTAACCGTATCGGTCCCGGCACACAGGAAAGGGCTGTCTGGTACGGCTGTGTCGGTTCGCAGCACTACTGTTATGTGCGATGGCCGGGGTTTTTTCGCGTCTTGTGGGCCAAGGCGCCGTTGAGGCGGAATTGGTAGCTGCAGCACAGGCTGCACGCCGTGGCCCAGCTCACAGTGCCATTGCCACCGGGACTATGACACACGCGTGGCTGATCACTGGGCCGCCGGGGTCGGGGCGCTCGGTGGCGGCGCTGTGTTTCGCTGCGGCGCTGCAGTGCGAATCCGACGGTGTGCCCGGCTGCGGTGAGTGCCGCGCATGCACCACCACGATGGCCGGCACCCACGCTGACGTGCGCAGGATCATTCCCGAGGGGTTGTCGATCGGGGTGGACGAGATGCGCAACATCGTGCAGATCGCGTCGCGGCGCCCGAGCACGGGCCGCTGGCAGATCGTGTTGATCGAGGATGCTGACCGGCTGACCGAGGGGGCGGCGAACGCGCTGCTCAAGGTCGTCGAGGAGCCGCCGCCGTCCACCGTGTTCCTGTTGTGCGCGCCGTCGGTGGACCCGGAGGACATCGCGATCACCCTGCGGTCTCGTTGCCGACACGTCGCCCTGGTGACGCCCCAGGTCGAGGCGATCGCCCAGGTGCTGATCGACTCGGACGGCCTGCCCGCCGAGGCGGCCAACTGGGCGGCGTCGGTGAGTGGCGGGCATGTCGGGCGGGCGCGCCGGCTGGCCACCGACGAGGAGGCGCGGCGGCGACGTGAGCGCGCGCTTGCGCTGGCGCGCGACGCGGCGACGCCCTCGCGAGCCTATGGCGCCGCCGAGGAACTGGTGGCCGCCGCCGAAGCGGAGGCGCTGGCGTTGACGGTCGGCCGAAACGAGACCGAGTCGGAGGAGTTGCGGACCGCGCTGGGTGCAGGCGGCACGGGGAAGGGCACCGCCGGGACGATGCGCGGTGCGACGGGCGCCATCAAAGACCTTGAGCGCAGACAGAAGTCACGGCACACCCGCGCGTCGCGCGACGCACTGGACCGGGCGCTGATCGATCTGGCGACGTATTTCCGCGATGCGCTTCTGGTGTCGGCGCATGCAGGCGAGATTCGGCCGAACCATCCGGATATGTCCGACAAGGTGCAGGCGATGGCGGCTGTGGTGCCGCCGGATCGACTCTTGCGGTGCATCGAGGCGGTGCTGGGGTGTCGTGAGGCGCTTGCGGTCAATGTGAAGCCGAAATTCGCGGTCGACGCGATGGTCGCCACCGTGGGTAAGGCGCTGCGCAACTGACTTGGGTGGTCGCCTGAGCCTGTCGTAGACTCGTCCCGCCCGGCTAGCGCCGGGCGCGCCACCTTAGCTCAGTCGGTAGAGCGATTCACTCGTAATGAATAGGTCGGGGGTTCGATTCCCCCAGGTGGCTCGCTTCCTTTCCCCGCCATGGCATCACAGCGGCGCCAGGTACCCCACCGGGCCCGACGCGATGCATACGGATAGCGCCGCGGTGTTCGCGCGCACGTTGATGGCGTCGCCGGCGCCAGGTAGGCGTACGAAGACGCGGTTGAGTCCGGGGTGCACGGGCACCTTGATGTCGGGTCCGTCGCTGAGGGACATCGTCATCGAACCCTCGCTGTTGGCGAGGTAGTTGATTTCGGCAGTCCAGTCCGATGGCAGCAGTGGTCCGTCCAGCGGCATGCGCACCGGAAAGTCGGTCTGTACGAGGTAGCCGCATTTTGCGTCGGGACCTCTGACGATGGTGCGTACCCAGGTGACCTTCGCGTCGACCAGACGGCCGAGATTGTCAAGCATTCGGAGTTCGCTTGTGCTGCTGTCAAATTCGGGACGATTTTGCAGGAGAGCGAACATGTGGCTGGCCAAATTCTCCGGAGTGGCGACGCGTTGCAAAACGAAAGGGTCGACCTCCTGGTCGAGCATCGGGACGGTCGACGTTTGATGTGCCGTTGCGAGGCTGGCTTCGGCATTCTGGAGGTAGGGCTGGGCCGGGTTATCCTGCCAGACCGTCGTGAACGTCGCGGTGGAGTAGAGGCTACTTCCGACGAATCCGACTGCGGCGGTGACGATTACAGCGGTTCGTGCGCGGGAGGCGTCGAGCCAGCGAGATCGTTCGCGGTTGGGTGCGCAGAAGCCGACCGCCGCGAGAAGTGCCAGGACAACGACGAGGTCGGGGAAGTAGCGCAATGTCTGCGCCAGCTCGAGCGCGGTGAACTTCGACGAGCGCATCAGGTAGATCGGGATCTGGCACGCGATCGCGTAGCCGACGGCGACGACCCACAGCGGGCCGATGCGCTCCTTGCGGAGGAATGAGACCGCGATTACGGCGGCGAGGGCAAGCCAGCCAAGAACCATCGCGGTGACTGGGGGAGTTGCCCATGGGGATGCAGGCGCCCACCGCTGCCAGTCCCACGGGCCGCCCGCGAGTCCCGGCACGATGCCGTGAGTGATGGAGCGGCTCAACAAATCTCGCGTCATGGGCAGATCGCGACTCCAACGCTCCTGGTCGACGACGACGAGGTAGAGCGCGATCCAGGCGACGGTCAGGGCGAGCGATCCGACCCAGAGTTTCAGGCCGCCACGCCACACTGTTCGGAGTGCAGAGCGGTCGCCGGTGACGTGGGCGAGCAGCGCGGTGACGGTGAACGCGACGAACGGAATCACGGCCGCCTTCTCGAAAAAGAGCAGGCCGCCGAAGAAGACGAGCAGGGCGCTGACGGCGTAGCGCTGATTGCCGGTGCGCACAAGAAGAATGGCGTCGGCTGTCACCCACGCCATCGCGGCGAGCATAGGCAGGGAGTTCAATGCGGCTGCCCACCATGCGAATCCAGGTATGCCCAGTGGTGTGAAGAGGGCGAACGTCAACGGGATGAGCAGGACGGGCCGCCAGCCAAGGATGACGTGGAGTGCGCGCAAGAGCGCCAGTGAGGCCAGTAGTTGCAGAACGACAAGGCTGATCGCCGGGCCGACCCAGTTGAGCGGAGCGAGGTGAGTGATGACGCCTGCGACGAGGAACGCGGCGGGCATGACGTGACCGTCGTGGTCGTCGAAGAGGTATCCCGGTGAGAAGAGGCCTTGGGTCCCGGCGCGGCCGACGAGGATGAGGTCGTCCCAGTAGAAGTAGCCCTTGAACGCCAGGATCGCGCGGATGACGAGTTGGACCGCGATCAGGACGATGGCGGTCAGAGCAACCCAGTTTGTGCGGGTCAGCCGGACTGCCATACGTCCTTTCTGCTGGTCGGCGGGTCTCTACGAGGGTACGGGTCGGCGCACTTGGCGATCAGCGCCACCAGATAACGCCTTCACAACAGCTGCTGCAGGGTGAATCCGTAAGCCTTTACGCTGGACGAATGACCGGAAGCTCGCCCTATCCGCCCGGGTTCGGCGCCCCACCGCCGGGAAGTGGCCCTCCGCAGCCGCCGAACGGTCCTGGTTACATGTCGCAGCCACCGGCGAACTTTCGGGCCAACCGTGGCCTCCAAAGCGGGCGAGAACCGGCTTGTTGGCGAGCGGCGTCGTTCTGGCGGTGCTGCTTGGGAGTCGCCGCGCTGGTGTTGTCGATCATCAGGACTATCCGCGGTCCCGAGCCTGCGCCGCCGCCACCTGCTCCTCAAGCAGAGCCGCAAGAGCTTTTCGTCGATGACGCTGACAAGGCTCTATGCGAGGCGATCGGCCCGCTTATGAGGGAGAGCGACTGAAGGAGCAAACGCTTTTCTCAGAATCGGGGGCGCCCGGAGTCGCCCGAGCGATTAGCCGCGATACCGAAATTCAAGGCGGAAACCTCGGATTGGGCGATCGGAATCCAGAAGCTTGCTGAAGAACATGCGGAGCCCTCCGCGGTACCTGACTCGCACGCTGCAAGCAATATATCGACGGCATCTGCTGCTCTACAGCGAAAATATGTACGCGGATGCGCGGCCCCGATCCATTTGACAACACGACTTATGATTCGGCGATTGTCGCCGTCGGCGGACCGCTAGGAACCTGTTACAAGGTTGGCGTTAAGTGGTAGCTGTCGGCGCAGGCGACGTTAAGGCCAAATCGACAAGTTTTCGGACTTCATCCTCGGTGGCCTGTGGCCTGGAACCTCTCCCGCTCCATGGACGGGCGGCAGCAGCGCGCAGCGTACGTTCGCTCAGACTTCTCACGCGGGTGCTCGCGACATCGGCGCGTCGGCGTCTGCAATCCTCAGCGACAACGACGGCGCACATGATCGAGCGATGCACGTCGCCTATCAAAGTGACAGCAAAGGCGTTGAGGCACAAGCGGATTTGTTCGCCTCGATGGCCGACCGCGATAGACGAATGCGCTCGCATGCGTTGACAGATGCGCGGACGCAGATGGATGCCATAGACCGAGAAGCGCACGAGGCAATTCAGAAGATCATCGATAGCAAGGGTGGCTGGTTCGGCGCCTGGGCGATGATGTCGATGATCTGGGCAATTCTCGCTCAGGCGAGGACAGCAGCAGTAGCAGTCTCCGCCGCGGCTGTGGGCGAACATTGGATCGCAGGCACGCGAAAGTCGAAGCGGCGACAGAACGCCGTCGACCGGGCGGAGAGGCAGGTCCGCCAGTGCAGGCCGAGCCGTACCGTCCCGAGACGGGCAGGCGCACTACTTCACGGCGGGCAACGAGACGTTCCGACAGGCGCCAGTCCGGCGTCTGGTGCTCGATCAGGTGCCGACGTCGGTCAAGGACCTCAGAACGCCAGACGGTCAAGGATCGACGTCGACTCAGCCAGTGCGGCCGATGAACCGACGCCGGGGGTATTGCCGAAGATAGCAAGGAGCCTGGGCGCAGCTCCGTACCGGCGAGGGCATGCCGTTGGTCGATCCGAGGTGGGCGGTCTGCCAGCGTCCCTGCGCCCGCTGTGCAGCAGCCCAGCGGCGGCGGCGCGATGGTTCCGCCGATGAGTCCGATGTCAGGTATGGGAGGAGGCGGCGGGATGAAGCCGCCATCGATGCCCTCCATGCCGAGCACCCCCAGCATGCCGAGCACTCCGAGCATGCCCTCGACCCCCACTGCGCCAGCGGGCCTCCCGACGCCCACCACGGCGGCCCAAGATCTGTCGCAGGGATTCACCAAAGGCCTCGCCTCGGGTGCGGCCAACCCGCTGCCGCCGTCCGTTCCCCAGACCCCTGCGCCGCCTCCCGCGGCCGCCAGCGTCACTCCGGCATCTGCCTCGGGTTCCGCTCTGCCGCCAGCAGCTCCCAGTGCTCCTGTCGCCGGGCACTCTGCGGCGGCCAGTGCTGCCGCATCCGCGGGCACCCCGGCACCGATGATCGCGGGGCCGCCCCCGGCCGCAGGCAACCTCGCCGCATACGGCTCGGACCTGCCTCGAGGCACCGCAGGCTCGACGCCCACCGTCTCCGCCGGCGGCGGCGGAGGCACCGCCTCGCTCACTCCGCCCGCCGCTTCCGCCGGCATCTCGTCTACCGGTGTGTCACCCAGCGTCCTCGCTACGTCCGGCATCGCCGCCACCGGCACCGGCGCAGCGATGGTGAGCTCCGAGACCCAGGACCAACATCTCGACGACGCCATCAAACTCGCCTACGAACTTCTGCATGCTTCCCGCATCTATCCCGGCTTGCATTGGTGCGTTGGCATTTTCAAGGTCGCCGATGGCATCGAGACCGTCATCGTCAGCAACGACGGCGCGAGCTACATTCCACCCGGTGTCTACGTACCTCGTTCTGCCCGAGTGCTTTTCGCTGACCCCGAACTGAGCTCCGGCTTCCAGGCCAAGTTCTTCGGCTGGGTCAATCCCACCGTGACAATGGTCGCCTACGCCGCCGAACGTGCCGTGCTCGATCCCAACATCGAGCTGTATGCGGTTGCCGCGACCACCGACCCCGGCGGGTCATCAGTGCTTCCGGCCCGTCGCGCCAGCGTTCCCCACTATCAGGACTGCGACTCGACGCGGTCGCCCATCGATCCCGCCACGCCCGCCCCCGAACTCGACGAGACTCGGCTGCACCGCCTCCAAGTCATGTCCCCGCAGAGTTACGCACAACTCGTCGACGCCGATCTGCCTGCCGTCGAACGACAATCGGCGGCGTGGGAGGCGACAGCCGGTGCCGTCGCGACCGCACTGGCGGGTGCGGAGCCATTGCGCATCGAAGTGGCGCCCGTCATCCGCGAGATCCTCGGCTCGCTGGCAAGCGGTTCGCCTATTACAGACGAGCAGTGGTCCGCGCTGAACGAAGTGCGGCTCTACGGCAAGTCGCTGTTCATGCGCCCCGGCTTCATCGAAGTCGAACCGTCCGGCGACCCGAACACCACCGTGCTCTACCGCGCCCATCACAACCTGGACCGCGCCGTCGAGGCGTTGTCGCTCTGGCGTGGCGACAATCCGGACTATGCCGATATCGTTTATGCCACCGAGCAGGTCGCAAAGGAGGGACAGCTATGGCCGGTAAGGACATAAAGCTCAACCCCGAAGAGACACTCGGTCACGTCAGCAAGATCGCCGCGACGATGGCCGAAGTCTCGGTGCCAGGTCCGATACCGCCGATCGGGCCGGCCGCAAGCCCGATAGACGTCGCACTCAACGCGGTGGCCGCCGCCGCTGCAGAGAAAGCTGCGGCCTCCTCCGAAGCCCTGTCCACCCGGGGAACCGAGCACAGCGTCGCATCCACTCGGGCGGTGGCAGCCATGCAGGCGCAGGAAGAGGAGAACACCGGCAAGATCACCGAGATCCAAACCCAGGTGCCGCAGGCCGGTCTCACCGAGATCTAGGGCGCATCGTCGCCGTCGGTATGGTGAGCCGATGCGCACACTGGTGACGGGGGCGGCCGGATTCATCGGATCCACGCTGGTCGACCGCCTTCTCGGCGACGGGCACACCGTCATCGGCCTCGACGACCTCAGCTCGGGCAACAGCGTCAATCTAGGTGAGGCCGACCGGCACTCCGACTTCGAATTCGTGAAGGCCGACATCGTCGACGCCGATCTCACCGGTCTTCTGGCCGATGTCCGGCCGGAGGTGATCTTCCACCTCGCCGCCCAGATCTCCGTCAGCCAATCGGTCGCCGACCCTCCGTTCGACGCAACCGTGAATGTCGTCGGCACAGTGCGTCTGGCCGAGGCCGCCCGCCGCGCAGAGGTTCGAAAGATCGTGCACACGTCTTCGGGCGGATCGGTGTACGGCACCCCGCCCACGTACCCGACGAGCGAGGACGCTCCGATCAATCCCGCCTCGCCCTATGCCGCCAGCAAGGTGGCGGGCGAGGTTTACCTCAACACTTTCCGAAACCTCTACGGCCTCGAGTGTTCCCACATCGCGCCGGCGAATGTGTATGGGCCCCGCCAGGATCCGCACGGTGAAGCCGGCGTGGTCGCCATCTTCTCCCGGGCACTCCTCGCCGGGAAACCGACCAAGATCTTCGGCGACGGCACCGACACCCGCGACTACGTATTCGTCGACGACGTCGTCGACGCGTTCGTCAGGGCCTCCGGCGAACACGGCGGCGGGCAACGCTTCAATATCGGTACCGGAGTGGAAACTTCGACGCGACAATTACATTCCGCGATCGCGAAGGCCGCGGGAAAGCCCGACGAGCCCGAACTTCACCCGCCGCGGCTCGGCGACCTACGGCGTTCATGTCTCGATATCAGCCGGGCAGAAGCGGTTCTCGGCTGGACACCCAAGGTGAAGCTCGACGACGGGATCGCCAAGACGGTGGAGTTCTTCCGCGACGAGCAGAGTGCCTAATCGGCGAGCGTGCGCAGAATGCCGCATATGTGCGGCGTGTCGTGTGCAAACACGCACGCTCGCGGTGCGATGGAACGGAGAGCTATGAAGCTCAGCATCGTCGGGCACGCGGGCGCCCTGCAGAGCGACCGCCCTGGCAAGACGCGCATACCGCAATTCCAGATCCTTGAACCGCATGTAGGTGCTCAGCGTGGTGAACACGAACGCGATGATCAACACGTAGCCGATCAAATCCGCACCGCGGTCCACCCCAAGCCAATTCGCGACGACGGTGGTGTCATCCGGCCGCAGCACCGCATACACGGCGGCGATCACGAACAGCACGCCGCCGACTTTGACCCACGCCTTGGTGCGTGCGCTCGTCCGCGACCGCAGCAGGTAGACCAGCAGCGCCACGATCGCCAGGATCAGAAGTGCCTGAATCCAATTCATCGGGACAACCTCCCTCGCAGTAGCCCGTCGAAAATGATGTTCACCCCGTTGAGCAACGGCTGGCCCTTGGACTTCGAGTAGTCGGTGTAGAGGATCTCGACCGGCTCTTCGGCTACCCGCCAACCGTTTTCGACGGCCAACGCGATGAACTCACTCGCGTGGCTCATGCCGTTCATGGTGATGTTGAGCCCGTCGGCCACCTTCTTGTTGAACACGCGAAGCCCGTTGTGCGCGTCGGTCAGCCGCAGTTGCCGACTGTTGGGGCTCAGCACCGCGGCCGCGCGCAGGATGATCCGCTTCAACAACGGCGGCTTGCTCGCACTCGGCTCGGCGAATCGCGTGCCGACCACCATGTCGACGTCGTCAGTGGACAGCCGATCGATCATGGCGATGACGTCCTTCAACCGGTGCTGCCCGTCTGCGTCGAACGTCGCGAACACCTGTGCGCCGGGCTGACTGCGCGCATATTCGACGCCGGTTTGAATCGCCGCACCCTGACCAAGATTGACCGGATGCGAGACCACGTGAGCCCCTGCCCGCAGCGCGAGGTCGCCCGTGCCGTCCTTGCTGCCGTCGTCGACGCAGACGACATGGTCGAAAACCGAGCGAATGTCGGAGATGACGTCGCCGA
This sequence comes from uncultured Actinomycetota bacterium, assembly GCA_963758825.1. Classification (GTDB taxonomy): domain Bacteria; phylum Actinomycetota; class Actinomycetes; order Mycobacteriales; family Mycobacteriaceae; genus Mycobacterium. The sequence continues at coordinate 692,438 of CAVWWV010000008.1, forward strand.
TGACGCTCGCCTCCTTATAGGCGGGTACGACGATCCAAACATCCTGGTAGCGCATATCGATGCCGACCAAAATACACGGTCAGTGTTGCGGTCTTCTGGCAAGCGCGCCCAGGTGCACGGCGATTCCCACCATCGGTCCGCAAAGCAGCGCGACCACCGTGCGCGTCTCGAGGCCGACCGGCAGCAGCAGCAACAACATCGACGCGAGCGTCGCGCTGATCCAGCCCGCCGAATACGCCCGGTGCAGCGCGGCCGCCACCGTCGCCGCTCCCGTCAATGTCAGCAGCGCTATTGCGATGGCGGCAGTCGTCAGCCAGGCGAGCAGGCCACCGCTCGCGCGGTATTCCTCCCCGAACGCCACCCGCAGCAGCCACGGCCCGAAGAACCCGGCGGCGGCCACACCCACCGCGCCCAACACGGCGACGACCGCCGCAGGCCCCAGCAGGGCGCGCAGCCGCTCGCTGCGCTGGTCGACGAAGTGTGCGATCAGATTGCCCTGCATGGCCGTCAAGGGCACAAGCAGCGGCGCGCGGGTCAGCGTCACCGCCAGGATCACCACCCCGCCGGCGGCACCCAGGTCTCCCGACGTCGCCTTGAGGAGCACTGGAAAGCCCATCACCAGGATCGCGCTGGCACCGGCGGCGGCGATCGAGTGCGCGGCGCCGCGCAGGAAGGTCGCGGTGCCGCCGGGCGTCATCAGAGCCGCCGCCGCGCGCGTCGACGGCGAGGCGATCAACATGATCAACCACGCCAATGCTCCAGCGACGGTCGCCCAGAGGTAGCCGACGAGCCCCCATCCGATCACGAATGTGGTGACGGCGACGGCCACCCGGATGCCCGCGTCGGTGACCATCAGCGCGCCGTACTGCGTCCACCGGCCGACGCCCGCCAGCATTCCCAGCAGGGTGGCATGCAGACAGAACCCGGCGAGTCCCACGCTCAGCAGCGCGACGCTGAGCCACTGCGATTCGACGAACACGTGGCCCGACCACAGCGGTGAACTAAGAGCGATCGCCACCGCCGCCACCACACCGACCATCGCCGCCACCCGCATCGGCCGTGTGCGCGGGCCCGAGAGAATCTCGACATAACCGGTCGCCCGCACTTCGCGAGTTGCTTCCTGCAGCAACCCGTTGGCGGCTCCGGTCACCAATCCGAACGCGCCCCAGAACACGCCGAACACCGAGAAGCCGGCCGGTTCGAGGTCGCGCGCGGCGAGGTACAGCACGGTATATCCGCACAGCGCGGTGAGCACCGTGGCGACGCCGACGCGTGCGACGCTGCCGCGGGTGATCGGGCCGGTGGGTGTGGCCGCGTCGGTCACAGTGTCGGCACGTCCGTGGAGTACAGCCAGTCATCCCACAGCGGGCGCAGCGATACATCTGCATAGTTGGCGGCAAGGCCGGTGAAGTCGTCGGTGACCGCCGTGGAGTGGCGATGCCGCTTCGTCCAATCGCGCAGCAGCGCAAAGAAATTGTCGTCGCCGATGGCCATCCGCAGCGCGTGAAGCGTGAGCGCGCCGCGCTTGTACACCCGGTCGTCGAACATGTCGCGCGGACCGGGGTCCGACAGCAGCAGGTCGTGCGGCGAATCGGAGAGGCGCGCATGGAAGTGGCGCGCCCACTCGTCGGCGGTCTGACCGCCGGATTCCTCCGACCACAGCCACTCGGCATAACAGGCGAAACCCTCATGCAGCCAGATGTCGCGCCACCGCCTGGCGGTCACCGAATTGCCGAACCACTGGTGCGCCAGCTCGTGGGCGATCAACCGCTCCGAGTCGCGGCTGCCATCGCAATGATTGGCGCCGAATATCGAAATACCTTGAGCCTCAAGCGGTATCTCCAGGTCATCGTCGGTGACGACGACCGTATAACCGGTCGAGAGCGGATACGGCCCGAAGCGCTTGACGAACAGCTTCATCATCTGCGGCTGCCTGCCGAAGTCGTGGTCGAAGTTTCGCTTCAACCGAGCAGGCAGCGCCGCGTGAATCGGCACCGGCGTCTTCTGCAGGCGGTAGGACTCGTACATGCCGATCTGAAGCGTGACCAGATAGGTGGACGTCGGCTCCGCGAGTTCATAGGTCCACGTCGTCATCGCCGCGCGTGTGCGCCGAGACTTCAACTCGCCGTTGGCAATCGCCCGATACGGGATTCTCGGTACTGATCTGGATGCGATAGCTGGCCTTCGAGCTGGGATGGTCGTCACACGGAAACCACGATGCCGCGCCGTTGGGCTGCCCCGCCACCAGCACGCCCTCGGTCAACTCCTCGAAACCGACCTCTCCCCACAGGGACCGGACGGGTCGCGGCGTGCCGCCATAGCGGACCTCGATGGTCATCGCCTGCACCGGCGGGCAACGTCGATGACAGCGCGATGCGTAGCTTGCCGCTCGAGCAGCTGAATGCCGCGGGTCGGCGTCCGTTCACCGAAACCTTCGTCACGGTGAGGGCGTTGGACAGATCAAGCGTGAAGGTTTGCAGTTCTGCAAGGGTGACGGCGGTGATCGTCGCCGAGCCGGCGAGCCGGTTGATCGCGACCTTGTACTCGAGATCGAGTTCGTAGCGCGACACCCGGTAGCCGAAGTTGCCGTTGTGGGGCAGGTACGGATCGATCACCGGAACCTTTTTGGCCGCCTTCTTCAATCGGCTCACGCGGCGGTTTCCTTGGACGCCTCGTCCGGCGCATCGTCACCGCGCTTCTTGCGGAACACATTCCACGGCGCGATCGGGTTGCCCTGCCACCGGGTGGACGGTGGAACCTCGTCACCACGCATCACCAACGACGCCGGACCGACGGTCGCACCCGCACCAATGCGTGCCGCGGGCAGCGCCACACAATGCGGCCCCAACGTCGCCCCTTCCTCGAGAACGACGGTGTCCATCCGCATCACCCGGTCGTGGAACAGGTGCGTCTGTACAACGCATCCGCGATTGACCGTGGCCCCCTTCTCCAGGGTGACGAGATCGGCCTCGGGCAGCCAGTAGGACTCACACCAGACACCCCTGCCGATCTTCGCCCCCAGTGCCCGCAGCCACAGATTCATCACCGGCGTTCCGGTGGCCGCGCGGGCGAACCACGGGCCTGCCACCGTTTCGACGAAGGTGTCCGAGACCTCATTGCGCCATACGAACGCCGACCACAGTGGATGCTCGACGGCCTGGATGCGACCCACCACAACCCATTTCGCGATCACGGCGATGGCGCCCGCGACGGCTCCGGCGACCAGCAGCACCACGCCGCTGCCGAGGGTTGCCCACAGGTATCCGAACTCGACGATCACCGCCTGCAGCGCGAAGAGCACGCCGACCCCGATTGCGAACGTGACGATCACCGGCACCAGCCGGCACGTCTCCACGAAGCCCCGCATCACCTTGAGACGCGTCGGCGGATGGAATGTGCGTAACGCGTCGGCGGCGGTGGGCTTGCGGCGCAACCGAATCGGTGGACTACCCAGCCACGACGACCCGGCCTTCGACTTGGGCGGCGCCGCCGACAGCACCGCTACCAGCCCGTCGTCGGGGACCTTGCGGCCCGGTTGCGTGATACCGGAGTTGCCCAGGAACGCCCGCTTCCCGATCGTCGCCCGTGCGACGTGAATCCAGCCGCCACCGAGCTCGTAGGACGCCACCATGGTGTCGTCGGCCAGGAAGGCGCTGTCCTCGATGGTGGTGAACTTCGGCGTCAGCAAGGCCGTGGAGATCTCGGTGCCGCGACCCACCTTCGCCCCGAGCACGCGCAACCAGCTCGGGGTGAGGAGGCTCGCGTACAGCGGGAACAGGTAGTGCCGAGCGGCGTCCATCAGTCGTTCGGTCGTCCATATCTGCCAACCCGAACGGCTGCGGACCGGGTGATATCCCTCGTGCAGCCACAGCGACATCATCCGCACCCCGATAACCGTCAGCGTCGCGTACACCACCAGCGCGACCAGCGTCGCGACGGGGATCCACCCCAGTGCGCTCAGCGCGGCGTCCGTCAGCGACGCGGAATCCGCGACTGCCCAGCCGATGACGGCCAGCCCGCAGCCGAGTGCGGCAAGCGGCAACGCGCCAAGCAGCATCGAGGTCACTCCGTAGGCCAGCACCCAGAACGGCGCCCTGCCGGGGCGATCCTGCGGCCATGGATGGCGGGCCTTGCCGGATTTCACCGCGGGTGAACCCTTCCAGTACTGGCCCTTCTTCACGCGGCTGACCACACCGGAGCCGGGGGCGACGTCGGCGTTCTTCCCGACCGTGGCGCCCGGCAGCAGCGTCGTACGCGCACCGATGGTGGAGTCGTTGCCGATCGTGATGGTGCCGACGTGAAAGTGGTCGCCGTCGATCCAATGCCCGGACAGGTCCACCTCCGGCTCGATCGAGCTGCGATGGCCCAGGGTGAGCATCCCCGTCACCGGGGGCGCCGAATGAAGGTCGACGCCCTTGCCCACCTTGTTGCCCAGTGCCCTCGCGTAGTACACCATCCACGGCGCACCTGCCAGGTTCTCCGCACCGCTGGCGTCCGCGAGCCGCTCAGCGATCCAGACGCGCAGGTGCACTGAACCGCCGCGACGGTACGTGCCCGGTTTCAGGAACCCGATCAGCATGCGGGCCGACAGCACGGCGATACCCATCCGCCCGACCGGGCTGACGAACAGCAGGAATCCGCCGACGATCCACCACCAGTCGATCGGCACCAGCCACGGCACCGGGCGCACGACCGCGGCGACGTTGTTGATGAGCGCCAGCCAAACCACCCACTGCAGGCCGGTCAGCGTGGCCAATGGCAGCGACATCGCAACCTGAAAGGCCTGCGACAGCAGCGGCATCGGCGCCACCACGCGTGTCTGAACCCGCGGCGGCGGGTCGAGCTCGTCGAGGAAACCGGCCAGCGAACCCAGCCGGGGGTGGTCGTAGAGGTCGGCGACCGTCACCTGCGGGTAGCGCCCGCGCAGCGCGGCGACCAGTTGCGCTGCCGACAGCGAGCCGCCGCCCAGCGCGAAGAAGTCGGCCTCGGGACCGTCCACCGGCGCGGCCAGCACGTCGCGCCACAGACCCGCCAGCCAGCCCATCGTGCCGCCGAGGTCCGGTGCTTCCTGGTCGGGTTCGCCGGGCGGCGGCCACGGCAGCGCATCGCGGTCCACCTTGCCCGAGGTGCGCGTCGGCAGCTCGTCGACGAGCACAAGGCGCGGCACCAGCGCGGCGGGCAGTGACGCAGCCAGGGTCGTGCGGGCCGCCGCCACGTCGAAGGACGGGTCGGCGCTGGCGATGTAGCCGACGAGGAGAGGAGTGCCGCCTGCGGTCTTCCGTACCGCCGCCGCCCCGCCGCTGACACCGGGCAGGTTCACAAGGGCCGCGTCGACCTCACCGAGTTCGATGCGGCGGCCGCCGACCTTGACCTGGTCGTCGGCGCGTCCGCAGAAGATCAGGCCGTCGCGGCTCGAGTCGGACGAGGTCGCCGCTGCGGTATGCACGGTCCCAGCCGAGCGTCGGCATCGGCGCATACTTCTCGGCGTCCTTCTCCGGGTCCAGATAGCGGGCCAGCCCGACGCCGCCGATCACCAGCTCGCCGACGTCGCCGACCGCGACGGGCGCACCGTCCTTGTCGACGACGGCCAGATCCCAGCCCGGTAGCGGCAGCCCGATGCTGACAGCTCCGATGCCGTCGAGTTTGGCCGCGCATGCCACGACCGTCGCCTCGGTCGGGCCGTAGGTGTTCCACACTTCGCGGCCCACACCGTCAGGCCCGGCGGCCAGCCGCTCCGCGAGGTCCGGTGGGCAGGCCTCGCCGCCGAAGATCAGCAGCCGCACCGCCTCCAACGCCTCAGCCGGCCACAGCGCGGCCAGCGTCGGCACCGTCGAGACCACCGTGATGTCCTTGGACACCAGCCACGGTCCGAGGTCCATGCCGCTGCGCACCAGCGAGCGCGGCGCGGGCACCAGGCAGGCACCGTTGCGCCAGGCCAGCCACATCTCCTCACAGGACGCGTCGAACGCAACGGACAAGCCGGCCAGCACCCGGTCGCCGGGCCCAATCGGATTGTCCTGCAGGAACATCTGTGCCTCGGCGTCGACGAACGCCGCGGCGTTGCGGTGTGTGACGGCGACCCCCTTCGGGGTTCCGGTCGAACCGGACGTGAAGATGATCCACGCGTCGTCGCGGCCCAGCGGCGACGCGGCGCGCCAACCGCGGGAGTCGCCGACGCCGCGGGTGAGGCCCTGCTCGGTGATGACACCCACCACATTCGCTTCGCCGAAAACCAGCGCGGCCCGCTCGTCGGGGTCGTCGGCGTCGACCGGCACATAGGCGGCGCCGGTGGCAAGGGTGGCAAGGATCGCCACATACAGCGCGTAGCTGCCCGACGGCATGCGGATTCCGATGCGGTCGCCGCGACCGACGCCGCGCGCCGCCAGCCACGCGACGCTGTCCTCGATATCGGTGATCAGCTCGCTGTACGTCAGCTGTACGGAGCCGTCGTCGATGGCGGGCGCATCTGGGTGGCGCAAGGCGGTCTCATACAGGATGTCGACCAGGGTGCGCGGCTCCGCGGCGTACGACGACAACAGGTACTGCGCAGGAACTTCCGGCATCGCCACGCCTACAACGTACTAAGCGCCTGCCGGCCGCGCGTCTGCACCGGCTTGGATTCTCGCTGAGCGCAACCGTTGTCGCTGCGCGAGCGGGCACCTAGCGTGTCGTCGTGGCAAGCGGTAATGACCGGGTTCTGCGGCTCTTCGTGGCCGATGCTTCCGGCGGCAATTGGAGCGAGCTCACGTCCGGCGAGGCGACGGCGGTGCGGCTGACGGCGCCGGACCTGCAGCAGGCCCGACGAGCACGCGGTCGCATCTCCGATGACGTCGCGGTGATCCTCGACATCACCGTCGCGGTCGCTGCCGACTTCCGTTCCGCTCGTGACGCGATGCCCCATCGCGACGACGACACCCTGCACTACGCAGGCACCATCGACGGGCTGGCCGGCCTGGTCGCCGACATCTTCATGGCCGAGGTGGCCGACGGCGTCACCTTCATTCCGGCGTCGCCCGCGCAGGACATTCAGGAATTGGCCGACGCCGCGCTGGACCGCATTGCACGTCGTCTGCCGCTCTCGGGTGCGGCCTGACGGGTCACGCCTCCAGCTCTCCGGCGAGCTTGCGTTCGATGCTGGCCCTGGTGGCGGCGGGCAGCGCGAGGATCCCCTCGAGCTCGGCCCTGGCGCGGGTGTAGGCGTTCTGCCGCTCCTGGGGCGTCGCGCCGTCGTCCTCGGCCAGCCTGAGCAGGTTCTGGGCGCGCGCGATGCGCTGCTGGTCCTCGCTGGAGAACGTGCTGCGCCGCAGCCGGATCGCCTCGGCTTCTGCGACGTCGAAGGCGCTCACGTAGTCGTGCACGGCGTCGCGGTACTCCAGCTGCGCCTCGCGGTCACCGGCGAGATCGTCGGCATTCTCGGGACGCAGCAGATCGGCCCGCCGTCGCGCCTTGTGGAACTCCATCGTCAACGGGTTGCGCATATCGGTCATCAGCGGGAAGTCGAGTAGCTTCGCGATGTCGATCTCGTACTCCAGCCAGCGCGCGTCGGTTTCGCCGTGCTTCTCGACGACCCTTTTCACGTCGCGCCGGTTCTTGACCTCGTTGGTCTGCGAACGGCCGGCCGCTTCGGCGACGGCGATCTTCGTCTGCTGCTTGATCCGGTAGCGCTCCAGCCTGCGTTCGGCGCGCCGCTCATTGGCCGCCGCGACCGCCCGCACCGCCCCGCCCACCGTGCCGGCGAGCGGGAAGATCAGCCACCAGAAGTGGAACACATTCTCCACACAGCCAGCATGCCATCGTCAGGAAAGCGCCTCGTAGATCAGCCGGGCGTAGCGCGCGGTGCGCTCGTTGCCGAGGGTGCCCATACCCATCTTGTTCATCATGTAGGTGGCGGTGGTGCGACGGTCGGGGTTGATCAGCACCATCGAGCCACCCCAGCCGCCCCAGAAACAGACCGTCTCGTCCGGCGGGCAGGAACGGGATGACCTCGGGTGTCGACAGGCCGTAGCCGATGCCCATCTTGAGCGGAGCGACCAACACCAGATCGGGTCCGTGCGACTGCACGTCGAAGATCCGCGCGATCGTCTGCGCCGACAGCAGCTCCACCCCGTTCGCGGTGCCGCCCAGCGATATCGGAGACAGCATCCGCGCCAGCGAGCGCGCATTGCCGTGACCGTTGACCGCGCCCAGGTCGGCGTCGCGCCACGCGGCGGTGTGGGCGATGCCGGCTTCAGGAGCGGGATTGGTCAACGTCTTGCGCATCAGATTGTCTTCGGGCAGTCGATCGAAGGGGATGTCGAACGGCGGCGGAGGGATGAGCTCGGCGATGCGTCCGTAGTCATCGGGCCGCGCCCCGATCTGGAAGTCCGCGCCGAGTGGGCGCGCGATATCGTCGCGCGACGAAGTCCTTCAACGATTTGCCTGCCGTGCGGCGGACCACCTCACCGATCAGGAAGCCGAAGTTGAGCGCCTGATAGCCCGATGCGGTGCCCGGCTCCCACCACGGCGCCTGAGCGGCAAGCAGCGACGTGGCCCTGTCCCAGTCGAAGAGGTCGTCGATGGTCATCGTTTCCTGCCAGCCCGCGACGCCGGATGTGTGCGACAGCAGATGGCGCACTCTGACGTCCTGCTTGCCGTTGGCGGCGAACTCGGGCCAGTAGGTGGCCACCGGCTCGTCGAGGTCGAGCAGTCCACGGTCGGCCAGTATGAGTGCGGCCAGACTCGTCACGGTCTTGGTGCTCGACCAGACGTTGACGATCGTGTCCTCGCCCCACGGGACCGTCTTGGCCGCGTCGGCGTGTCCGCCCCAGATGTCGACGACGAGTTCGCCTTCGATGTCGACCGCGATGGCGGCGCCGACCTCTGCGCCGGTGCTCAGCTCATCGGCGAGCGCGTCGGCGACCTTGTCGAATCGGGCGTCTGCGTGTCCATGCACGGCGGGGGTCATGCGGTGGAACCTATACCGCAGCGCGCCGGCCAGTCACCAGTTGTCGTAGCCGCCCTCGGGCCCGAGCATGCGTTCCAGCCGGGTGCGGTTGATCCTGGCCAACTCGTTGCGGACGACTTTCCGCTCGGTCTCGACGTCGTTCATGCAGGCGGTCGCTCATCGCGGCCAGCACATCCTCGGCGCTGTAGCCGTTGACGAACATGACGAAGCCGAAGCCGAACTGGTCCAGGTAGTGTCTTCGACGCCGTCGGCCAGCTGGTCCATCACCTCGGCGCGTTCGTCGCAGATCGCGCATTGTTCGGCCGCGGATTTCTCGCTGCCCGGCCTGCGGCCGACATCGGGGTAGGCCTGCAGGATCGAGTCGATCGACTCCTCGGCCAGCCCGAACAGTGACCGGTCGGCCTGCCGGAACAGCGCATCGTGGTTCTCGTACGGACGTCCGCGGGCGATCTCGGCGGCCAGCGGCACGCTGTAGCAACATTCGTAGACCGCGTGAACGGCGCGACGCATCGGCATGTCGTTGAACACGTCCAACCCCATGCCCTGATGCATCAACACACCGCCATCATGCGAGCAGCAAGGCACGCAGACGTTACGCCGTGTTACAGCGAAGAAAACTCCTGAGCAAACCCGGTCAGTGCCCGTTGGTCTTGAAGCGTTCGATCGAGCGGTTGACCTCGGCCTCGGCTTCCGACCGGCCTGCCCAGTCGGCGGCCTTCACGTATTTGCCCGGTTCCAGGTCCTTGTAGTGGACGAAGAAGTGCTTGATCGCCTCCAACTCGAAGGTCGGCACGTCGCCCACGTCCTTGATGTGGTCCCACCGCCCGTCACCGGCAGGCACGCACAGCACCTTGTCGTCGCCGCCCGCCTCGTCGGTCATCTGGAACATTGCTACCGGCCGGGCTTCGACGATGCAGCCCGGGAACACCGACTCGGGCAGCAGCACAAGCGCGTCGAGCGGGTCGCCGTCCTCGCCGAGGGTGTTCTCGATGAAGCCGTAGTCGGCCGGGTAGCCGAAGGCCGTGTAGAGGTAGCGGTCGAGCTTGACCCGACCGGAGTCGTGGTCGACCTCGTACTTGTTGCGCGAGCCCTTCGGAATCTCGATGACTACGTCGAACTCCACCGTCGCGCTCCTCGTTCTGTGCTCGTGTCGTTGGGGACGACGTCACCCTAATAGAGGGACCGATCATTCTCGGCACCTGCCGTCGTTGACCTCGCACTTCCCCGCAGCCGATACCCTTCTTTGGCAGGCCGGAGTCAGGAGAACCATGCGTCCCACCCAGTGGCGACGGTCCACCCACGTCGTGATCGGGGTGGCCGTGGTGCTCCTGGTTGCCGCGGTGGTGGTGGCCGCGGCGCTGCTGCAGGGTGGCCAGTCCAGCGACGCCGTCGCGCTCCCCGCTGCTCCCGCGCCTGCGACCGCCGACCCCGGGATCAAACCGGTTTCCGACTCCGCCGACAAGCCCACCCCCGACAAGCTGGCAGCGACGTTGGCGCTGACGCTCGCCGACCCGAACCTCGGCGCGTTCACCGGCAGGATCACCGACGCCGCAACGGGCGAACAGCTGTGGACGCAGGGCGCGGACGTGCCCATGCAGCCTGCCTCGGTGACCAAGGTGTTGACCACCGCGGCGGCGCTGCACGCACTCGACCGCGACGCCCGGCTCACCACGACGGTGCTGGCCTCCGACCGACAGCCCGGTGTCGTCGTGCTGAAGGGCGGCGGCGACCCGACGCTGTCGGCGGTGCCCAAGGGGCAGGACACCTGGTACCGCGACGCGGCCCGCATCAGCGACCTGGCCGACCAGGTGAAGCGCAGCGGCACCAAGGTGACGACGGTGGCCGTCGACGTCAGCGCATTCAGCGGGCCCGACGATGGCGCCCGGCTGGGATCCGCTCGACATCGACGGCGGCGACATCGCGCCGATGGAGGCGGTGATGCTCGACGGCGGCCGCACCCAGCCGGTCAGCGTCGACTCGGCCCGATCGAGAACGCCCGCGCTCGACGCGGGTCGCGCGCTGGCAGTCGCGCTGCGCGTCGACCCGGCCACCGTCATGGTGCTGCCATCAGGGTCCGACGGCGACGAGATCGCCAAGGTGCAGTCCCCGCCGCTGCTCGACCGGTTGCGCGAGATGATGAACAACTCCGACAACGTGATGGCCGAATCGATCGGCCGCGAAGTCGCTGCCGCGCAAGGGAAGCCGCAAAGCTTCGAAGGTTCGGTTCGCGCGGTGCTCGGCGAGCTGGACTCGGCGAAGATCGACACCGGCGGTGCACACCTGATGGACTGCAGCGGCCTGTCCATCGACGATCGGCTGACCGCGGAAACGCTCGACGAGACCGTCAACGCCGCCGCCGGCCCCGACCAGCCCAAGCTGCGGCCGCTGGTGGACCTGCTGCCCATCGCAGGCGGCAGCGGCACATTGTCGAACCGATTCCTCGACACCGACGCCGGTCGCGCGTCGGTGGGGTGGCTGCGCGCCAAAACCGGATCGTTGACGGGCACCAACTCGCTTGTCGGCATCGTCACCGACGCCAGCGGCCGCGTGCTGAGCTTCGCGTTCGTCTCCAACAACGCGGGACCGTCCGGACGCACCGCCATCGACGCGTTCGCCGCGACGCTGAGATCGTGCGGGTGCAGCACATGAGCAAGCCCACGAAGGTCACCGTCGGCCGTGCCGTCGACTGGGGATTCGCCGCCACCGTCGGCGCCAAGCTGGCCCGGCCGGGTCCCGCGGCCACCGACTACACCCGCCGCCAGGTGATCGATCAGCTGTCCGACGCCGCGCTGCGCGCCGAGATGCCGGTGCGCGAGGTGACCGGGCTGAACGAAGGCGGCGAGGTGGCCGACGCCCGCATCATCGATCGTGCCGAATGGATCAGGGCCGCTTCCCAATCCATGCGGGCGATGACCGGCGGCAGCGAGAACGACGAAGCCGCACCCCATCACCGGCCGGATCACCGGTGCGCAGACGGGTGCGGTGCTCGCGTTCATCTCGTCGGGCATCCTCGGCCAGTACGACCCGTTCGGGGACAACGGCGGCGAGCTCCTTCTGGTGTACCCCAACGTTATTGCGGTCGAGAGACAGCTGCGGGTGTTGCCTGCCGACTTCCGGCTCTGGGTGTGCCTGCACGAGGTCACCCATCGGGTGCAGTTCCGCGCCAACCCGTGGCTGGCCGAACACATGTCCGGTGCGCTCGCGGTGCTGACGGAGGAGACCGGCGAGGACGTCACCGAGGTGATCAGCAGGCTGGCCGGGTTCGTCCGCGACCGCCGCGAAGGTGTTCGGCCCGAACCCGAATTCGACCGGCGTGCTCGGAGTGTTGCGCGCCGTTCAGTCCGAGCCGCAACAGCAGCGCGCTGGACAAGCTGCTCGTGCTCGGCACGCTGCTGGAGGGCCACGCCGACCACGTGATGGACGCCGTCGGCCCGGCCGTGGTGCCGTCGGTGCTCACCATCCGGCGCCGGTTCAACGAGCGGCGCAGCCGCAAGCAGCCCCCGCTGCAACGGGTGCTGCGCGCACTTCTGGGTGTCGACGCGAAGATGAGCCAGTACACCCGCGGCAAGGCGTTCGTCGACCACGTCGTCGGACCGGGTCGGGATGGCCCGGTTCAACACGATCTGGTCGGGGCCCGAAACACTGCCGCTGCCAACCGAAATCGAAGAGCCGCAGCGATGGATCGACAGGGTGCTGTAAGCGCGCTGCGGGCCGCGGTGTCGGCATTCGGCCGCGCGCTACGTCGCCGCAGGACGACCGGTGGTGCGTCGCGTTGTCGGGTGGGCCGGACTCGCTTGGCGCTGACGGCCGTTGCCGCGCACAGTGAAGCCGACGACCGCACTGATCGTCGACCACCGGCTGCAGCAGGACTCCGACCGGGTCGCGGCGACCGCCAGAGAACAGGCGATTGCGTTGGGATGCGTTGACGCGCAGGTGCTTTGCGTCGACGTCGGCGCCGACAGGCGGCCCGGAGGCCGCCGCCCGATCGGCTCGCTACCGCGCGCTGGACGCGGCACGCGCTCGACGCCCCGGTACTGCTCGGGCACACGCTCGACGACCAGGCCGAGACGGTGCTGCTCGGCCTCGGCCGCGGGTCGGGCGCCCGCTCGATCGCCGGCATGCGGCCGCTACGACCCGCCGTGGTGCCGCCCGCTGCTGGGCGTCCGGCGCGCGCTCACCCACCAGGCATGCGACGAGCTGGGCATCCAAGCCGTGGCACGACCCGCACAACGCCGATCGCCGCTTCACCCGCACCCGGCTGCGCGCCGAGGTGCTGCCGCTGCTCGAGGATGTGCTCGGCGGCGGTGTCGCCGAGGCGCTCGCCCGCACCGCGACCGCGCTGCGCGAGGACACCGAGACGCTCGACGAGCTGGCGAGTCCGGCGCTGGCCGGCGGCGACGTCGGGCGACGGCCTCGACACCGGACGGTTGACGGCCCTGCCGGAGGCCGTCCGGCGCAGGGTGATCCGCGGCTGGCTGCTGGCGGGCGGCGCGATGCGACCTGACCGACAAACAGATCCGCGGGGTCGACGCACTGGTCACCGGCTGGCGCGGGCAGGGCGGCGTGGCGGTCGGCTCCCCGCTGCGCAGCGAGCGGCTGTTCGCGGGCCGCCGCGACGGCATGCTGACCCTGTACCGCGAACCGTGTGAGGAGGTTAGGGCGAGCTCACGTTGGTCGGGGGCGGTCACACGTGGCACGCTGTGGACGTGCCATCAGAGGAGCTGTACCCGGGCGACATCAAGTCGGTGTTGCTCTCCGAGGATCAGATCCAGGCACGGGTCGCCGAGCTGGGCGCTCAGGTGGGCGCGGACTACCGCGACACCGTCGCCGCCAACGACCAGGATCTGCTGCTGGTCACGGTGCTCAAGGGCGCGGTCTTCTTCGTCACCGACCTGGCCCGCGCGATCCCGGTGCCGACGCAGCTGGAGTTCATGGCGGTCAGCTCCTACGGCTCGTCGACGTCGTCGTCGGGCGTGGTGCGAATCCTCAAGGACCTCGACCGCGACATCAACGACCGCGACGTGCTGATCGTCGAGGACATCGTCGACTCCGGGCTGACGCTGTCGTGGCTGCTGCGCAACCTCGCGACCCGGCACCCGCGGTCGCTGCGGGTGTGCACGCTGATGCGCAAACCCGACGCCGTGCGCGACGACGTCGACATCGCCTACGTCGGCTTCGACATCCCCAACGAGTTCGTCGTCGGCTACGGCCTGGACTACGCCGAGCGCTACCGCGACCTGCCCTACATCGGCACGCTCGACCCGAAGGTGTACGAGGAGTACTAGCGCGAAATGGAATTCCAGCACCAAAAGTTCGAGAAGAGGCGTGCTGGAATTCCGCTTCGCGGGGAGGTGGACGACATGACCGACACCGCTACCGCGCACGCGAGAGCCGAACAGCCCTCCGGATCTGCCCGTTGTGCGAGGCCACCTGCGGCCTGACGCTGACGATCGAGGACGGCCGGGTGACCGGGGCGCGCGGCGACCGCGAGGACGTGTTCAGCGCCGGGTTCATCTGCCCGAAGGGCGCGAGCTTCGCCGAACTGGACAACGATCCCGACCGGCTGTCGCGGCCGATGGTGCGGCGTGACGGCACGCTGACCGAGGCGACGTGGGACGAGGCCTTCGCAGTCGTCGCGGACCGGCTCGGCGAGGTCATCCGCGAGCACGGCGGGGCGTCGGTCGGCGTCTATCTGGGCAACCCGAACGCGCACACCGTCGCGGGCAGCCTGTATCCGCCGCTGATCATCCGCGGGCTCGGCACCCGTCAGGTGTTCTCCGCCAGCACCCTGGACCAGATGCCCAAACACGTTGCGCTGGGCTCTGATGTTCGGCAGCCCCGTCGCATTCACGGTGCCCGACCTCGACCGCACCGACTATCTGGTGATCATCGGCGCGAATCCGCTTGTCTCCAACGGCAGTCTGGCCACCGCGGCCGACTTCCCCGGCAAGCTGCGGGCACTGCGCAAGCGCGGCGGCCGGCTCATCGTGATCGATCCGGCCCGCACCCGCACCGCGGAAATGGCCGACCGGCACATCGCTCCGCGGCCGGGCACCGACGGTGCTCTGCTGTTCGCCGTCGTGCACGTGCTGTTCGAAGAGGGCCTTGTCGCAACGGATCTCGGCGGCATCGCCGATTACGTCAACGGCGTCGACGATGTCCGCGCCCTCGCGGCAGAGTTCTCGCCGGAGGCCGTCAGCGACCACTGCGGCGTGCCCGCCGACGAGATCCGGACGCTCGCCCGCGAGCTCGCGGCGGCGCCGACGGCGGCGGTGTACGGCCGAATCGGTACGTCCACAGTCGAATTCGGCACGCTCGGCAGCTGGCTCGTCGACGTCATCAACATCCTGACGGGAAACCTCGACCGGCCCGGCGGGGCGATGTTCCCGCTCGGACCCGCGATGCCCGCGCCACGGCCGCCGAAACCGGGCCGCGGCTTCAAGACCGGCCGCTGGCACAGCCGAGTCTCGGGATATCCCGAGGCGCTGTCCGAAATGCCCGCCGCCGCACTGGCCGAGGAGATCGACACCGCCGGCGAGGGGCAGATCAAGGCGATGATCACGATCGCAGGCAACCCCGTGCTGTCGGCACCCGACGGGGACCGGCTCGACCGTGCGCTCGACGGCGTCGGGTTCATGCTCAGCATCGACCCGTACCTCAACGAGACCACGCGGCACGCGGACGTCATCCTGCCGCCGCCGCCGCCGTCGCAGAGTCCGCACTTCGATTTCGCTCTCAACAATCTCGCGGTGCGCAACAACGTTCGCTACTCACCGCCGCCGCTACCGCTCGACGGGCGGCCCGACGAGGCGGAGATCCTGTCGCGCATCGCCTTGATCCTCTACGGCATCGGCGTCGACGGCGACCCGTCGCTGGTCGACGAACAGGTCATCGCGACGACGCTGGCCAAGGAGACCGCCGACCCCGACTCGCCGGTGGCCGGGCGTCCGGTCGACGAGCTGACCGCGATGCTCGCGGCGGGCCCCGGCTACGAACGCCGCCTCGACATGATGCTTCGGCTCGGGCCGTACGGCGACGCGTTCGGCGCCAGGCCCGACGGCCTCACCCTGGAACGGCTCAAGGCCGCACCGCACGGCATCGACCTCGGCCCGCTGCGCCCCGGCTGCCCGAAGTGCTCCGAACACCCAGCGGCCGAATCGAACTCGCGCCCGAGCCACTGGTCGCCGACGCCGCGCGGCTTCGAGAGTCGCTGGAACGAGACGCCGACAGGTTTGTTCTGATCGGCCGACGTCACCTGCGCTCCAACAACAGCTGGATGCACAACGTGCCCGCGCTGGCCGGTGGCACGAACCGGTGCACGCTGCAGATGCATCCCGACGATGTCGCCGAACTCGGCTTGGCCGACACCGCCAAGATCAAGGGCCCCGGCGGCGAGGTTCTGGCCCCGATCGAGCCGATGCCCGGGATGCGGCGTGGCGTGGTGTCGCTACCGCACGGATGGGGTCACGACCGCGGCGGCACGCGGCATGGGTGTCGCTGCCGGCCAGCCCGGCGTCAACGTCAACCAGCTCAACGACGGACGTGCAGCTCGACCCGTTGTCCGGCACGGCGGTTCTCAACGGCATCCCCGTCGATATCGCCCCCGCGGACTAGGCGACTAGGTCAGCTCCCAGATCACCGTCACCGAGAAGGTGACGCTCTGCTGGCCGGGCTCCAGCGGCACGGCCTCCATGGCCGCGCGCGGCATCGGTGTGGGCGGCGGAATCGGCGGCGTCGTACCCGCCGACTCGGAGATCGAGATGACTTTGCCCAGAGTCAGTCCGGCCAACAGGGCGTACTGCTCGGCACGGTCCTTGGCGTCGTCGAACGCGCGCGTGCGGGCATCCTTGACGAGTTGCGAATCGTCCTCGATCGAGTAGCTGACCGAGTTGATGCGGGTCGCGTCGCCGCCCGTGGTGCCGATCACGCCAAGCGTCGCAGACGCGGAGTCAAGCCTGCGGATCTTCACGTTGATCGAGTTGTTGGCCTGATACGCGATGATCGAGGGCGTGTCGCCGCCGCCGAACTGCGGTTGCAGGGTCACATTCGTGGTGCTGATGTCGGCCTTGTCGATGCCCGAGCCCACCAGCGCGTCGATGACGGCCTGCTGACGCGTGCTCGCCTGGTTCATCGCGGCGGTGGCGTCCGTCGCCGTGAACTCGATCGAGGCGTTCACCGTCAACGTGTCGGGCGTGCCCTGTACCTCGCCGGTGCCGACGACAGTGACCTGCCGAGTGTCGGCGTCGGGCGTCGGGATGATCGACGGCCCCGACTTCGACTGCGCGTCGCACGCCGACAGGCCGACGACGGTCATCCCCGCCGCGGCGAGAACGATCAAACGGGTCGCAAGTTTCGCTCTCGCTGCGATCGGCATGCCTGGCAGCCTAGAACACCCTTCGCTCAGACCAAGCCGAGGCGCTCGAGGTCGGCCGCGTACTTGCCGATCAACGACTCGGTGACGTGGGGGATGTCCCCGTCGGCGCCGACACCTGCCGCGCGCACCGCGGCGTGGAACCCGTCCGCCGGTGCGATGGCGCCGAGTATCGGCCGCTCCGGCTTGCGGTACGCGTCGAGCAGTGGCAGCACGCTCTGGCGCCGCTTGGTGTCGGGCAGCGCGGTCAGCGCAGTTTCGAACCGGTGGAACCAGTCGTCGTGGTCGTCGATGCGGGTGATCGGATGGCCGGCAGCGATCAGCCAGTCGATGAACGTGTCCAACGAGACGCCGTCGTCGTACGGGTTCATCACGTCGAACGACCGGTAGTCGTCCGTCGGCTTCGCGGCCAAGCGTCACGATCGACTCGGCGACGAAGTCGACTGGCAGCCCGTCGTAATGGGCCCGCTGCGGACGCCCGTCGGCGGCCCGCTCATAGAACGAGCCCGGCGCGATGCCGGTCACCAGAACGCTCTGCAGGAGCCGCGTGAAGGCGTCCGGCACGTTGAGCTGTCCGGCGTATCGGGTGTGGGCAAGGATCATGTCGGAGCGGAAGACCGCGACCGGCAGGCCGCACAGGTCGTGCGCCTCCCGCAGGAGAACCTCGCCCGCCCACTTGCTGTTCGCGTAACCGTTCGCATACGAGCTGTCGACGGGCCGGACCGGGCTGACGTCGCGGATGTCGCCGTCCTCGACGAAGTCGCTGGCCGCGACCGACATCGCGACCGCGACGGTCGACAGATACGTGACAGGCTTGATCTGCGCCGTGATCGCCAGCCGGATGATCTCGGCGGTCCCCACCACGTTGGGCCCGAACTCCTCGCTGTAGGGCAGCACATGGTTGACCAGCGCAGCCGGGTGAATGATCCGATCGACGTTGTGGGCCAGGCGATCCCACGTCGCGTCGTCCACGCCCAGCTTCGGCTCGCCGATATCGCCCGCGATGACCTCGAGGTGGTCGGCGGCCAATCGCCGGAACCGGGTGAGAAGCTCCGGGTCGCCGCTGTCGTAGGCCGCATCGAGCCGGGCGCGCGCGGCAGCTTCGTCGTGGCCGCGCACGACGGTGATCACGGTGCCGCCGTTCTGCGCCGCCCGCTCGAGCAGTTCGAGTGCGAGGAAGCGTCCCAGCCAGCCGTTGGCTCCGGTCAGCAGAACGGTCTTCGGTTCGCCGGTCACGTAGGCGATGGACGGGGCGGTCGCCAGCGTCTCCGCGTCGATGAACTTGTCCAGGGTGAGGTCGTCGGCCCGGACGGAAGTGGCGCCTCGGCCGTGCACACTCGCGAATGTCGGCCGTCTCGAGCCGAATTCACGTTCGGTTTCGATGTATGCGGCGAGCTGTCGCAGGTTGCTCGTCGGACCCACGATGACACCGACCGGCACGTCGACGCCGAGGATGTCGCGCAGCAGGTTGGCGAACGTCAGCGCCGACAGCGAGTCACCGCCGAGATCGGTGAAATGTGACTCGGGATCGACTTCGACGTCCGTCGAGCCCAGCACGGTCGCAGCGGCCGACACGACGCTGTCGATCACGGGACGGTCCGCAGCGTTGTCGCGCAGTGCGCGCAACTCGTCGACGCGGGCCGCCGCCAGCTCGGCGTAAAGCTGCTCGAGTCGCTGGCCGTATCGCTCTTTGAGCCTGGGGCGCAGGATCTTTCCCACCCCGGACAGCAGCCCGCTTGCGGCGGTGAAAGGGTTGGTCTCGATCAGGAAGTCGGCGGGCACCTCATAGGACTGCAGCTCTGCCGCGCGTGCCGTTTCCCGCAGCGAGTCGGTCAGCGCCGACTTGAGGCCGCTGGTGTCGCCGCCGAACCGCGCCAGCGCTTCTGGCGTCGGAACGATGACTGCGAGCAGGTTGGCCCGCTCGCTGTTGCCGTAGACGAAGATCTGGCGCACCAGCGCCGCGCCCGCGAAGATCGCCTCCAGTTTCGCGACAGCGACGAATTCGCCCTGCGACAGCTTGAGTACGTTCTTGCTCCGGTCGACATACCTGAGCCGGTCCGGCCCGAGTTCGGCCATCACGTCACCGGTGCGGTAGTAGCCGTCGGCGTCGAACACCTCCGCGGTGACCTCGGGACGCTTGTAGTAACCGGGCATCATCGTCTTGGTCTTGATGAGCAGTTCACCGCGCGGGTACGGCGTATCGGTGAGGAAGTAGCCGAGCTCGGGGACGTCGACGAGCTTGTAGTCGATGACCAGGGGGCGGATCACCGCTCTCGTCGTTGATCGCCCCTCCGATTTCGGTCGTGCCGTAGCCATCGGTGATGTGGGTGTCCAGCACCGAGTCGATGAACGTCTTCATTTCCCTGGCCAGCGGCGCGGTCCCGACGAACCCGCCGATGACCCGCCCGCCGAGAACTTTTTCGCGCAGCTCCGTCGCGGCGGCCGCTTCGGCTTGCGCGCGGTGGCGCCGTCGGCGACCAGCCGGTCGACGGCGCTGCGGTACCGCTGGAAGAGCATGTCCACCACGCGCGGCACGAGCGCCAGGTCGGTGGGACGCACAAGGGCCCAATCCTCGAACAACGTCGAAAGATCGGACTCCGGAACGAAATAGCTTGTGCCACCGGCACGGAACGACGACACCAGCGGCAGCCGCCCACCGAGATGGTTGAGCGGCATGAAGTTGACGTTGAACACCGGGACATCGCCTGCCGACGCGAACGTCGAGGTCCAGAATGTCGCCAGCGTCCGCTCGGTGATCATCGCGCCTTTCGGCGCCCCGGTGGAGCCGGAGGTGTACAGGATCATCGCGAGCCGGTCGGCGCTGCCACCGGTGTACGCAGGTTCGTGCGGCAGCGAGCGGCCGTGCTCGACGACGTCGGTGAGCGTGTGCACGGTCACGGGCAGGCCTGCCTCGCGCAGCCGGGCTTCGGCCCTTTCAGGCTCTCGCGCTGATCGTCGACCGCCGGATCGAAGTCGAAGACCAGCAGTCGCCGCAGCGACGCGCTCTCCGCCGCCGCCTCGACGGCAAGATCCAGGTATTCGGCGCCGACGGCGATGACCTTCGGCTCGGTCTCGGCGATGATCGGCCGCAGCTGTGAGGCAGGCGCATTGTGCTGCAGCGGCACCGAGACCAGTCCGAGGTACGAGCAGGCCAGGTCGACCATGAGGTACTCGGGACTGGCGAACCCGATCGTGGCGACGAAGTCGCCGGGGTTCACCGGGGCGGCGTCGTCCGTCCGCAGCGCGGCGGCCAGCGCTGCGACGCGATCCCACAGATCGCGGTAGCTGACCGTCTCGAAGCTCGGCAGCAGACGCGTCGAGATGCGCCCGGTCGCGCTGTCGGTCACCAACTCCCGCGCGCGATGGCCGAGGGCGGGACGGTCGGCATAACCGTCGACCAGCGTCTGCAACACCTCGGTCAACCGCAGCCCCGGCGCGCTGGCCGCTTCGATCACGGCCGGGTCGGGCCGGGCGTTTCGGAATTGCTCGTCGTTCGCGTAGAGGTCGGCGATTCTGTCATTCATGTTGGTCACCATCTAGCCTTTCGCACGCAGGTCTAGTTGGAAAAGGGCGTTGCACCACTGAGGAATTCCGCTGCGTGCCTGTGAGGCTCGGCACACAGCGGAATTCAAGGAACTCTCAGGCAGTTACCAGTTATTTGGGGTGCGAATCGGACGCGAGGGTGTTGCACAGGCATCATGTCGTATTCGATTGCCGCGGTCGATGATTGGCCTATCACTCATGGCCGCCGCTCCACTTCACGGAGGAAGCCCAGCAGGATTCTGTTGACCTCATCGGGGCGCTCCTGCTGCACCCAATGCCCGGCGCCGTCGATCATCTCCACGGTGTAGGGGCCTGCGACAACCTCACCGGCACGGGCGGGGTTCATGGTCGGAGCTATCGGGTCGGCGGTGCCGCCGACGAACAGCGCAGGCACTTCGATGCGGGCATCCGCCAACTGCGGGGTGGACTCCCAGTTGCGGTCGTAGTTGCGGTACCAGTTCAAGGCACCGGTGAACCCGGTCCTGCTGAACTCGGACACGTAATACTCGAACTCGGCCGGGCTGATCCAGTCGGGCAGTGGCGACGGCCCGCCAAGCAGGCCGGCGAACATTCCGCTCATGGTCGAACGAACGTCGGCGGCCATCTCGGCGTCGGCGAGTCCGGGCTCCTGAAAACGCAGCATGTAGAAGTCGTCGCCGAACTTCTGTCGCCAGCGTTCGGTGGGCCGCGACCTGGCCCGGGGTATGGGCGGCACGCTGAGGCCGGCGACGGCCCTGACCCGCCCGGGATGCAGCAGCGCGGTCTGCCACACCACCATGGCGCCCCAGTCGTGGCCGACGAATATCGCCTGCTGCGCACCGACCACGTCCAGCAGGCCGATCAGGTCGCCGGTCAGGGCATGGATGTCGTAGTCCTCGACGGCCTCGGGCCTGTCCGAGCCCCCGTAGCCGCGCTGGTCGGGCGCCAGCACGTGGTAGCCGGCCTGCGCCAGTACCGGAATCTGATGGCGCCAGGAGTAGGCCAGTTCGGGGAAGCCGTGGGCAAGCAGGATCACCGGGGCCCCTCGTTGGCCCGCCTCGATCACTCGCAACCGCACACCGTTGGTCTCGACGGACCGCTCGGTGGAGGTGAGCACAATCCCAGCCAAGCACAGCGCCCGTCGCGGACGAAGTGGCCCGCCGGCCGGAAGGCCGGAAGCCGTCGGGAACCGCCGCACGTTGGTCTAGCGGTAGCCTTGACATTTCCAGCTGCACGTATCGGAAGGACGTGGCCCTGCAGGGCCGATGCCGAATGAACCGGAAAAATGTGATCCGCACGCTCACCGTCATCGCGGTGGCGCTGTTGCTGGGCTGGTCCTTCTTCTACTTCAGTGACAACACCCGCGGCTACAAGCCCGTCGACACCTCGGTGGCGATGGCCCAGATCAACAGCGACAACGTCAAGAGCGCTCAGATCGACGACCGCGAACAGCAGGTGCGTCTGGATCTGAAGAGCGGCAACGGCGACACCGAGGACAGCGACAAGATCATCACCAAGTACCCGACCGGGTACGGGGTGGACCTGTTCAACGCGCTGAGCGCGAAGAACGCGAAGGTCAACACGGTCGTCAACCAGGGCAGCATCCTCGGCTCGCTGCTCATCTACCTCCTGCCGCTGCTGCTGCTCGTCGGCCTGTTCGTGATGTTCTCCCGCATGCAGAGCGGCGGCCGGATGGGCTTCGGCTTCGGCAAGTCGAAGGCCAAGCAGCTGGGCAAGGACATGCCGAAGACCACGTTCGCCGACGTGGCAGGTGTCGACGAGGCCGTCGAAGAGCTCTACGAGATCAAGGACTTCCTGCAGAACCCGACGCGGTATCAGGCGCTCGGCGCCAAGATCCCCAAGGGCGTGCTGCTCTACGGCCCGCCCGGCACCGGCAAGACGCTGCTGGCCCGCGCCGTCGCCGGTGAGGCCGGCGTGCCGTTCTTCACCATCTCCGGCTCCGACTTCGTCGAGATGTTCGTCGGCGTCGGCGCCTCCCGCGTGCGCGACATGTTCGAGCAGGCCAAGCAGAACAGCCCGTGCATCATCTTCGTCGACGAGATCGACGCGGTCGGCCGCCAGCGTGGCGCAGGCATGGGCGGTGGCCACGATGAACGCGAGCAGACGCTGAACCAGCTGCTGGTGGAGATGGACGGCTTCGGCGAGCGCCAGGGCGTCATCCTGATCGCGGCCACCAACCGGCCCGACATTCTCGACCCCGCCCTGCTGCGGCCCGGCCGGTTCGACCGGCAGATCCCGGTGTCCAATCCCGACCTCGCCGGCCGCCGCGCGGTGTTCAAGGTGCACTCGCAGGGCAAGCCGATCGCACCCGACGCCGACCTGGACGGGCTGGCCAAGCGCACCGTCGGCATGTCCGGCGCCGACCTCGCCAACGTGATCAACGAAGCCGCCCTGCTGACCGCCCGCGAGAACGGCACCGTGATCAGCGGTGCCGCGCTCGAGGAGGCCGTCGACCGCGTCGTCGGCGGTCCGCGGCGCAAGAGCCGCATCATCAGCGAGCACGAGAAGAAGATCACCGCCTACCACGAAGGCGGGCACACCCTCGCCGCGTGGGCGATGCCGGACATCGACCCGATCTACAAGGTGACCATCTTGGCGCGCGGGCGCACCGGCGGGCACGCGATGTCGGTGCCCGAGGACGACAAGGGCCTGATGACCCGCTCGGAGATGATCGCGCGGCTGGTGTTCGCGATGGGCGGGCGCGCCGCGGAGGAGTTGGTGTTCCGCGAGCCGACCACCGGCGCCGTTTCGGACATCGAGCAGGCCACCAAGATCGCCCGCGCGATGGTCACCGAGTACGGCATGAGCAGCAAGCTGGGCGCGGTGCGGTACGGCACCGAGCACGGCGACCCGTTCCTCGGCCGCACGATGGGTACGCAGGCCGACTACAGCCACGAGGTCGCCCAGATCATCGACGACGAGGTGCGCAAGCTCATCGAGGCCGCGCACACCGAGGCGTGGGAGATCCTCACCGAGTACCGCGACGTGCTCGACACGTTGGCCGGTGAGCTGCTCGAGAAGGAGACGCTGCACCGCGCCGAACTGCAGGCGATCTTCGGCGACGTGAAGAAGCGCCCAAGGCTGACCATGTTCGACGACTTCGGCGGGCGCATCCCGTCCGACAAGCCGCCGATCAAGACGCCCGGTGAACTCGCGATCGAACGCGGCGAACCGTGGCCCAAACCGGTGCCCGAGCCCGCATTCAAGGTCGCGATCGCCAAGGCGTCCGCCGCCGCCGCCGAAGCATCTGCGGCGAACGGCTCAAACGGTGCGGGCAGCAACGGAAGTCCGAACGGCCCGACGCAGCCCGACTACGGCGCACCGGCCGGATGGCACGCACCGGGCTGGCCGCCGCAGTACCCGCAGCCGGGCCAGTACCCGCCGCAGGGTCAGTACCCGCCGCAGGGCCAGTGGTACCCGCCGCCACCACCTTCGCCGCCCTATCCGCCCTATGGCCACTATCCGTATGCCGCGGGGCACCAACCGCCGCACCGCGGACCGACCGGAGCGCCCCCGCCCGACGATGACGACGCGGGCCAGGAATCCAACCGGCCGAAGCCGCCGACCAATGGCTGATACTCGACGGAGGCTCCGATGACGCAGCCGCACAACAACTCTGCGGCGACCTTAGCCGCGGAGAAGTTCGACCAATCGCGAGCCGAGGCAGCGATCCGCGAACTGCTCATCGCCGTCGGCGAGGATCCGGACCGGCACGGCTTGGAGGAGACCCCGGCCCGTGTCGCCCGCGCGTACAAGGAGATGTTCGCCGGGCTTTACACAGATCCGGATTCGGTGCTGAACACCACATTCGACGAGCAACACGACGAAATGGTGCTGGTGAAACAGATCCCGATGTACTCCACCTGCGAACACCACCTGGTGGCGTTTCACGGGGTGGCCCACGTCGGGTACATCCCCGGCGTGGACGGCCGGGTGACGGGGCTGTCGAAGATCGCCCGCCTGGTCGACCTGTACGCGAAACGGCCGCAGGTGCAGGAACGGCTCACCGCGCAGATCGCGGATGCGTTGATGCGCAAGCTGGATCCGCGCGGCGTGATCGTCGTCATCGAGGCCGAGCACCTCTGCATGTCGATGCGCGGTGTGCGCAAGCCGGGGGCAACGACAACGACCTCTGCCGTGCGCGGACAGTTCAAGGCCGATGCGGCATCCCGGTCCGAGGCGCTGGATCTCATCTTGCGCAAGTGAGCCCTACACACGTGCGGGTCATGGGAGTCGTCAACGTCACCGACGACTCCTTTTCCGACGGAGGGCTGTTCCTCGACCGTGACCGCGCCGTCGAACACGCAATGGCGCTGGCCGCCGACGGCGCGGCGATCATCGACGTCGGCGGCGAGTCGACGCGCCCCGGCGCCACCCGCATCGACGGCAGTGTCGAGTCCGCACGCGTGCTGCCGGTGATCAAAGAGCTTGCCGGACAAGGACTTACCGTAAGCATCGACACGATGCACGCGGACGTCGCTGCGGCGGCGCTCGAGAACGGGGCGCAAATCGTCAACGACGTGTCCGGTGGGCGGGCCGACCCGGACATGGCCCGTGTGGTGGCCCACGCCGGGGTGCCATGGGTGCTGATGCACTGGCGCTCGGTCAGTGCGCAGCGTCCGCACGAGGTGCCGCCGTACGAGGACGTGGTGGCGCAGGTGCGCACCGAACTGCTCTCGGCGGCCGACGCCGCGGTGAAGGCGGGCGTGGACGCGGCCAACCTGATCATCGATCCCGGACTGGGGTTCGCAAAGACCGGTGAGCACAACTGGGCGCTGCTGCGCGCGCTGTCGGAATTCGTCGACACCGGGATCCCGGTGCTCGTCGGGGCGTCGCGAAAGCGTTTCCTCGGAGCCCTTCTGGCCGACGTCGACGGCGAACCCCGTCCGCCGGACGGTCGCGAGATCGCTACCGCGGTGGTGTCTGCGCTCGCCGCCCAGCAGGGTGTGTGGGGAGTGCGGGTGCACGATGTGCGAGCATCGGTCGACGCGCTGAAGGTCGTTGAGGCGTGGACGAATGCGGAGTGCGATGGCTGATCGAATTGAATTGCGCGGCTTGACCGTTCGTGGAAACCACGGCGTATTCGCAGAAGAGCGACGGGACGGCCAGGACTTCGTCATCGACATCACGGTGTGGGTCGATCTGGCGACGGCGGCCGCCAGCGATGACCTGGCCGACACGCTCGACTACGGCGCACTCGCCCAACGGGCCGCCGACATCGTGGGCGGACCTGCGCGCAATCTGATCGAGACGGTGGCGGGCGAGATCGCCGACGGCGTGATGTCCGACGAGCGGGTGCACGCCGTCGAGGTCGTCGTGCACAAGCCCGCCGCCCCGATTCCGCTGAACTTCGCCGACGTCGCCGTCGTGGCACGACGGTCCCGTCGCGGAGGCCGCGGAGGTACGAGTTGAGGGTCGTGTTGTCGATCGGGTCGAATCTCGGTGATCGGCTGGCCCGGTTGCAGTCGGTTGTCGACGGGCTCGGGCCGGCTCTGCGTGCGGTGTCCGCGGTCTACGAGACCGACGCGTGGGGCGGCGTGGAACAGGGTCCGTTCCTCAACGCCGTGCTGATCGCCGATGACCCGCAACGCGATGCCTACGGCTGGCTGCGTCGCGCGCACGAGTTCGAGAACGCCGCCGAGCGGGTCCGTGACCAACGTTGGGGTCCGCGGACCCTCGACGTCGATCTCGTCACATGTCATGACGGCGAATCCGAGGTGATCATCCGCGACAAAGACCTCACGTTGCCGCACCCGTATGCACATCAGCGCGCCTTCGTGCTGGTTCCGTGGCTGGACGTCGACCCGGACGCCGAACTGACCGTGGCCGGCGAGCGCCGACCGGTCGAGAAACTGCTCGCCGGTCTGGACCCCACCGAACGCGACGGAGTGCGTCTGACCGGCTTGGTGCTCGCCTGATGGGCCCGACCCGCAATCGCGACCTGACGGCGGCGACGGTGATCGCGGCCGTCCTCGGCTTTGTTTTGGTGACCGTGCTCTACCGCTGGTTTCCGCCGATCACGGTGTGGACCGGCCTGTCGCTATTGGCGGTCGCCGTCGCCGAGGGTGGCTGGGCCTTCTATGTCCGGTCGAAGATCAACAACGGCCAGATCGGTGACGGGCCGGGCTGGCTGCATCCGTTGGCCGTCGCACGTTCGGTGATGATCGCCAAGGCGTCGGCGTGGGTCGGCGCACTGGTGCTGGGGTGGTGGGTCGGGGTGCTGGTCTATCTTTTGCCACGGCGCGGCACGCTGCGCATCGCAGGCGAGGACACGGCCGGGGCGGTCGTTGCGGCGGTGAGCGCGCTTGCCCTGTTGGTCGCCGCGCTGTGGCTACAACATTGCTGCAAGTCACCGCAGGAGCCGCCGGAGAACGGCGAAGGCGCCGCGGAGTAGCTGGACGACACTAGCGGATCGCGAATCGCCGCGATGCACGACACGCGCAGTGACCTGTGACCGGTACAGTCGGCCCATGACCGTGTTGACCCGTGGTGCCCGGCCGCGGCGCAGCGGTCGCAGGCCGGGTTGGCTGCTGTTAACGGTGTTGCTGGTACTCGCAATCATGGCGAGTTCGGCACTGGTGTTCACCAGCCGGGTGGAGTTGCTGAAGCTCGCGGTGATCCTCGCGTTGTGGGCCGCGGTGGTGGCCGCCTTCGTGTCGGTCATCTATCGACGGCAGAGCGACGTCGATGCGGCCAAGGCGCGCGATCTGAAGCTGGTCTACGACTTGCAGCTGGACCGTGAGATCTCGGCACGACGCGAGTACGAGCTGACGGTCGAATCGGAGTTGCGCCGCGAACTGTCCACCGAGATACGCGCACAGGCCGCCGACGAGATTGCCGCGCTGCGCGCCGAGCTTGCCGCGCTTCGGGCCAATCTCGAATATCTCTTCGACGCCGACCTGAGCCACCGGCCGGCGATCGAGACCGAACAAGGGCCGGTGCGGCCCGGCCGGATCACCGTCAGCCGAATCGACACCGACGAGGGACCCAATCTTCGCACCGAAGAGAACCCGATCATCGATGTCTCCGCCGAACCCCACGCGCCAGAACATGAATGGTCTCCGACGGCCCTGTTCGGCGGTGCTCACCGCAGGTCGTCCGAAGCCGAGCCGACCGCGGAGGAGCGGCTGGCATGGGCGGCCGAGCAGCGCGCAGCAGAACACCGCGCGGCCGAGGAGCGCGCCGCCGCGGAGCAACGCGCCGCGGCCGAACAACGGGCGGCCGAACAGCGGGCCGCGGCCGAGAAGCGGGCGGCGGACGATGAGGGCCGCCGAACAACGGATCGCCGAGCAGCGGGCCGCCGAACAACGCGCAGCGGAACGAGCGGGCGGCGGAAGAGCGACGGCGGCCGAGGAACGACTGGCGGCCGAAGAACGGCGGGCCGCCGAGGACCGAGCCGCCGAAGAACGGCGGGCCGCCGAGGAACGAGCGAGCGGAGAGCGGGCCGCGGAAGAACGCGCCATCGCCGAGCAGCGGGCTGCCGCGCAGCGCGCCGCCGAGGAGGAAGCCGCCAGGCAGGCCGAGGCGGCCTCCTGGCAGCCCGCGCCTGCCGACGGCGAGTGGCTCCCGCCCGGCGCCCCCGGCAGCAACTGGTCGCCGTCTGTCGAGGAGAACGGAACCGCCGACGAGTACGTCGGACGGCGACGCGCCGCCGAGCCTGCGATGTCGACACCACCCGGCGACGTGAATCGCGGGCGCCACTCCGCCCCGCCCCATGCCACCGACCCCGGGCGGCCGCAACCGATCCCCACGCTGGCGGCACCGCCGACGCCATCCGGCTCCCGAACCGACGCCGCCCGTTGCGCCTGCGGATGACGCCGCACCGCGTCACCGCAGTCTCGATGACGCCGAGTCGACCGGTGGTCATTCTGTCGCCGAGTTGTTGGCGCGACTGGAAGTCGGCTCGGCGGGCGGCGGGCGTCGTCGTCGTCGCGAGGAGTGAGTTAGTCTCTTAGCGACCGTCCGGTACCAGCAACGTAGGACTGGAACGAAACACGGATCTCGCGAGGCCCTCTGCAATGGAGCAGTCACCGATGCAAGCGTGGGGTCCCCAAGACGCACCTATGCGTCCCGCGCGGCTCTCGGTCGGAATCATCTCCGCAGGGCGCGTCGGCAGCGCACTCGGCGTGGCTCTGGAGCGGGCGGGCCACGTGGTGGTGGCGTGCAGTGCGATATCGCAGGCCTCCCTGCAGCGCGCGGAGCGCCGGCTGCCCGACACAGCGGTTCTGCCCGCGCACGAGGTGGCGGCCCGCGCAGAACTGCTGCTGATCGCGGTGCCCGATTCCGAACTGGCTTCTGTGGTGTCCGGCCTGGCCGCCACGCGGGCCGTGCGACCCGGGACGATCGTCGTACACACCTCGGGCGCCAACGGCATCGCGGTGCTGAACCCGCTGACCGAACAGGACTGCATCCCGCTGGCCATTCACCCGGCGATGACATTCACCGGCGCCGACGAGGACATCGCCCGATTGCCCGACACCTGCTTTGGCGTTACCGCCGCCGACGACATCGGCTACGCCGTCGCGCAGTCGCTGGTCCTCGAGATCGGCGGCGAACCGTTCCGGGTCCGCGAGGACGCCCGGCCGCTCTATCACGCGGCCCTTGCCCACGCCAGCAATCACGTGGTGACGCGTTCTGCTCGACGCCGTCGAGGCGCTGCGGGCCGCCCTGTGGGGTCAGGAGCTACTCGGCCAGGAACTTGTCGGCGACGGTCCCGGCGGCATCGCCGAGCGGGTGGTCGGTCCGCTGGCGCGGGCGGCGATGGAGAACGCGCTGAATCGGGGCCAGGCCGCCTTGACCGGACCGGTCGCACGCGGTGACGCGGGTGCGGTCGCCGAGCATCTGCGAGCCCTGGCCGAAGTGGATCCCGAACTGGCGCAGACATATCGGTCGAACTCACTGCGTACCGCGCAGCGTGCACACGCTCCCGCCGAGGTCTTCGCCGTGCTGGATGACAAGGGGTCGGCGTGACCGTTCGAAAGCCGCCGAAATTCGCCGCGGGTGAGCTCAATGTCTACCGCTCGCCCCGCGAGGTATCAGATGTGACGCGGGCGCTTCGCCGGACCGGACGACGCGTCATGCTCGTGCCGACCATGGGCGCACTCCATGACGGGCACCTCACTCTGGTGCGGACCGCCAAGCGGGTGCCGGGCTCGGTTGTGGTGGTGTCGATATTCGTCAACCCGTTGCAGTTCGGTGCGAACGAAGATCTCGACAAGTATCCGAAGACGCTCGACGACGACCTCGTCAAACTGCGCGCCGAGGGCGTCGAGATCGCATTCACCCCGACCGCGGCACAGATGTATCCGGACGGACCGCGCACCTCAGTACAGCCAGGCCCATTGGGAGCCGAGCTGGAAGGCGCCTCGCGGCCAACGCATTTCGCGGGTGTCCTGACCGTTGTGCTCAAGCTTTTGCAGATCGTCCGACCGGACAGGGCGTTGTTCGGGGAGAAGGACTACCAACAGCTCGTGCTGATCCGTCAGATGGTCGAGGACCTGAACGTCGACGCCGAGATCGTCGGCGTGCCGACTGTCCGCGAACCCGACGGGCTGGCGATGTCGTCGCGCAACCGGTACCTCAGCGACGTCGAACGCGAGCAGGCGGGAGCGCTGTCGGCGGCACTGCTGGCCGGAATGTACGCCGCATCGACCGGCACACCCGCCGCGCTGGACGCCGCGCGCGCGGTGCTCGACGAGGTGCCCGCTATCGATGTCGATTACCTGGAAGTGCGCGACCCCGGGCTCGGACCCGCGCCTGCCGAGGGTGCGGCGCGCATGGTGCTGGCGGCGCGACTTGGCAACACCAGGCTGCTCGACAACATCGCGATAGACGTCGGGGCCACCGCGGGTACCGACGGACAACGGCCGGTCGGGTCGGACGGCAACCATGAATTGCCATGGAGGAATTGATGTTACCGACGATGGCCGCGGTGAGCTCGTGCTGTTAGCGATCGACGTCCGCAACACCCATACCGTCGTCGGCCTGATCTCGGGATCGGGCGATCACGGCAAAGTGGTGCACCAGTGGCGGATCCGCACCGAAACCGAGGTGACGTCTGACGAACTGGCGCTGACCATCGACGGCTTGATCGGCGACGACTCCGAACGGCTCACCGGCGCAGCAGGGCTGTCGACCGTTCCCTCGGTGCTGCACGAGGTGCGCGAAATGCTCGAACAGTACTGGCCGTCGGTGCCTCACGTTCTGATCGAACCGGGTGTGCGCACCGGCATTCCGCTGCTGGTCGACAATCCCGAAGGAAGTCGGAGCCGACCGGATCGTCAATTGCCTTGCGGCATTTCACAAGTACAAGACGGCCGCGATCGTCGTCGACTTCGGGTCGTCGATCTGTGTCGACGTCGTGTCGGCCAAGGGTGAGTTCCTCGGCGGCGCAATCGCTCCCGGCGTGCAGGTGTCGTCCGATGCGGCGGCGGCCCGGTCGGCGGCTCTGCGTCGTGTCGAGCTGACCCGGCCACGGTCGGTCGTCGGCAAGAACACCGTGGAATGCATGCAGGCGGGCGCCGTGTTCGGGTTTGCGGGTCTGGTCGACGGGCTGGTGTCGCGGATCCGGGAAGACATCGACGGGTTCGGCGGCGGCGACGTCGCGGTGGTGGCGACCGGGCACACGGCCCCGCTGCTGCTGCCCAACCTGCACACGGTGAGTGACTACGACCGCCATCTGACGCTCGACGGGCTGCGGCTGGTGTTCGAACGCAACCGGGACAGGCGAGCGCGGCAGGCTGAAACAGCCCCGCTAGAAGAACGTGCGGATCAGGTCGACGACGCGGTCGTCGTCGTCCAGCACCGGGATCATCTGCCACTTGTCGAACGTGGTGCAGGGATGCGAGATCCCGAACCGCAGCCAGCTACCCACCTCGACGGCGGCCTGCTGCGTCGGGGCCGATCATCAGGTATGCGTGCTGATCGTTGAGCTTCGTGACGCGGCTGTCCGGCAGTCCCAGCGGCACCGGCATGTCCTGGTCGAACGACACGTCGCGGCGGCCCATCGTCAGCAGGGCGAGATCCTGCTCGGGTCGCGACATCACCTGTGCCCACACTTCGAGCGCGGGCCGCAGCCCCTCGCGAAGCGGCGACGTCCGCGCGTACAGCCCGTGGTCGTGGGTGAGATAGCAGCCGCTGCGGACGATGGTGCGCACCTGCCGCCCGCCGACCGAGCCGATGCTCAGCACATCGGCGACGGCGTCGAAGTACGTGCTGCCGCCCGCGGTCGCCACGACGCTGTCGGTCTCGAACATGTCGGCCAGCCGCTCGACGGCCGACCGCAGCTGCAACAGGTAGGCGGTGATGCGCGCGAGCCCGTCGGGCGAGATGTCGTGACCGAGCGCCGCCTCATAGCCCGCAACGCCGACCAGCCGCAGGGCGGGACACTCCGCGGCGGCGCGTGCCACCTCGTCCACGGCAGCTGCTTCGCGGACGCCGGTGCGACCCCCTGGCAGGCCGATCTCGACACACACGTCGACGGGTCGGGCCGCCCCTTGGAGCGCGAAGGCCATCTGCTGCACGCCAGCCACCGAGTCCACCCAGCACATCAGCCGAAATTCGGGATCGGCGTCGCACTCCGAGGCGACCCAGCGCAGGCCTGCGGCATCCACCAGCTCGTTGGCGACTATGAAATCGCGCACACCGAATGCCCGGTAGATACGCGCCTGGCTGATGGTCGCGACGGTGACGGCGGACGCTCCCGACTCGAACTGGCGGCGCCAACAACTGGGGGGCCATGTGCGTCTTGCCGTGAGGGGCGAGCTCGACGCCCCGGTCACGACACCAGCCGGCCATCGTCGCGAGGTTGTGGGAGAGGGCCTCGGCGCGGAGCACGCATACCGGGCCCGCCGCCTCCTCGCGGACCAGTTTCGGAGCAGCGGAGCTGATCTGTCCGGCGGTGCGTCCCCACCACGAAGCGGGTAACCCCTTGAAACGCCAATCCAACGGTTCGTCCGCAAGAGCCGCCACTGCCGCCGCGTTGATGGTTTCGACCATGTGTTGATTTAAGCTGGCACGTCGTGACCTCAACTGATCCACCCGACAACGCCGGAGCCGCTCGGCAGGCGACATCGGAAGAGGCCGACCTCCCAGAGCAGTTCCGGATTCGTCAGGCCAAGCGCGAACGGCTGCTCGCCGAGGGGCGCGAGCCGTACCCGGTCGAGGTCGCGCGTACCCACACCCTCGCGGAGATCCGCGCCAACCATCCCGACCTGCCGGTCGACACCGAGACCGGCGACCTGGTCGGCGTCGCGGGTCGCGTCGTGTTCGCCCGCAACTCCGGCAAGCTCTGCTTCGCCACCCTGCAGGAGGGCGACGGAACCCAACTGCAGGCGATGATCAGCCTGGCCAAGGTCGGGCAGGATTCCCTCGATCGATGGAAGTCGGATGTCGACCTCGGCGACATCGTCTTCGTCCACGGCGAAGTGATCAGCTCGCGGCGCGGCGAATTGTCTGTGCTTGCCGATTCCTGGCAAATAATCTCCAAGGCGCTTCGGCCGCTTCCGGTCGCCCACAAGGAAATGAGCGAGGAGTCGCGGGTTCGCCAGCGCTACGTCGACCTGATCGTGCGACCGGAGGCCAGAACGATTGCCCGACAGCGGGTGGCGGTCGTGCGCGCGGTGCGTTCTGCGCTGGAACGGCGCGGCTTCCTCGAGGTGGAGACGCCGATGCTGCAAACGCTGGCAGGAGGGGCCGCCGCTCGGCCGTTCGTCACGCATTCCAATGCGCTCGACGCCGACCTCTACCTCCGTATCGCACCGGAACTGTTCCTGAAGCGTTGCTTGGTCGGTGGTCTGGAGAAGGTTTTCGAACTGAATCGCGTGTTCAGAAACGAAGGCGCCGATTCCACGCATTCACCTGAATTCGTGATGCTCGAGACATACGAGGCGTATGGGACATATGACGATTCCGCCAGGATGACTCGCGAAATAATTCAAGAGGTCGCCGACGAGGCCATTGGTACCAGGACGGTGCCATTGCCTGATGGCACGACCTACGACCTCGACGGCGAATGGGCGACGATCCAAATGTATCCATCGTTGTCCGAGGCGCTCGGCGAAGAGGTCACCCCCCAGACGCCGGTCGCGCGGCTAATGGAATTCGCCGACCGGCTAGGTGTCGAGATACCCCGTGACCGTGGCTATGGGCACGGGAAAATGGTCGAAGAGCTTTGGGAGCACACCGTCGGCGATAGCCTCTGGGCGCCGACTTTCGTCCGCGATTTCCCCACCGAGACGACCCCGCTCACCCGCGCTCACCGCAGCATTCCCGGCGTCACCGAGAAGTGGGATCTGTACATCCGCGGTATCGAGCTCGCGACCGGATATTCCGAACTCATCGACCCTGTGGTGCAGCGGGAAAGATTCGCTGCCCAGGCCCGCGCCGCGGCGGCCGGCGACGACGAGGCAATGCTGCTGGACGAGGATTTCCTCGCCGCACTCGAGTATGGGATGCCGCCGACAACCGGCACCGGAATGGGCCTCGACAGGTTGTTGATGGCGCTGACCGGACTGTCAATTCGAGAGACGGTTTTGTTTCCGATTGTTCGCCGACAGAGCAACTGAACGGCACATCGCAAACCCTCTTGTTGAATGGCCTGCCCCGATATGGCACATTGGTGCAAGGTTTCAACATGGAGCTGGGCACTATGTGCCAGTCAGAAGGGTCGTGTGGGCTAAATGGCAAAAAAGGTGACCGTCACCCTGGTCGATGATTTCGACGGAGAAGG
This sequence comes from uncultured Actinomycetota bacterium, assembly GCA_963758825.1. Classification (GTDB taxonomy): domain Bacteria; phylum Actinomycetota; class Actinomycetes; order Mycobacteriales; family Mycobacteriaceae; genus Mycobacterium. Next base: position 727,025 of record CAVWWV010000008.1, read on the forward strand.
TGCGGCCGACGAAACGGTTGAATTCGGCCTCGACGGCGTCAGCTATGAGATCGACCTTTCGTCAAAGAATGCCTCGAAACTACGGGCTGATCTGAAGCAGTGGGTGGACGCGGGGCGTCGCGTCGGTGGCCGCCGCCGCGGGCGGTCGGCAGGCACGGGCAGGGGCCGCGCAGCGATCGATCGCGAGCAGAGCGCAGCGATCCGAGATTGGGCAAGGCGCAACGGCCACAACGTGTCCACCCGCGGTCGCATCCCCGCCGACGTCATCGACGCTTTCCACGCGGCGACGTAATTCGGGCAACAGAATGCAGCGTTGCCACGACGCGAAAGCGCGATCCCGCACCGGTCGGGCTTTCGCTAGCGGCGAACTGGTAGCGGCGACGCTGCGGAAACGAATGATCCGACCCGGGCGTTGCTCACTTAGAGTCACCGGGTGCAGGGCGAATAGCGGTCTATTACGCAATTCGGTCTCTTGTTGGCGAAGGACAGCCAAGCAAGGCACCCGGGGCCGCCGCCCATTAGAGTGGACGGCAGGTACGTCGCGGCGTTCAGCCACACGCGCACCGACCTAGATGGAGAGCAGGTAACACCGATGTTTGAGAGATTCACCGACCGCGCCCGCAGGGTCGTCGTTCTGGCTCAAGAAGAAGCCAGGATGCTCAACCACAACTACATCGGCACCGAGCACATCCTGTTGGGCCTCATTCACGAGGGTGAAGGCGTAGCCGCCAAGTCGCTGGAGTCGCTGGGCATCTCGCTGGAAGGCGTGCGCAGCCAGGTCGAGGAGATCATCGGCCAGGGCCAGCAGGCTCCGTCCGGCCACATCCCGTTCACCCCGCGCGCCAAGAAGGTTCTCGAGCTCAGCCTCCGCGAGGCGCTGCAACTCGGCCACAACTACATCGGCACCGAGCACATTCTTCTCGGCCTGATCCGTGAGGGCGAAGGCGTGGCCGCCCAGGTCCTCGTCAAGCTGGGCGCCGAGCTGACCCGCGTGCGTCAGCAGGTCATTCAGCTGCTGAGTGGCTATCAGGGCAAGGAGACCGCCGAGGCAGGCACGGGTGGCCGCGGCGGCGAGGCGGGTAACCCGTCCACGTCGCTGGTGCTCGACCAGTTCGGCCGCAACCTGACCGCCGCTGCGATGGAAGGCAAGCTCGACCCCGTCATCGGCCGCGAGAAGGAAATCGAGCGGGTGATGCAGGTGCTGAGCAGGCGCACCAAGAACAACCCGGTGCTGATCGGTGAGCCCGGCGTCGGCAAGACCGCCGTCGTCGAGGGGCTCGCGCAGGCCATCGTGCACGGCGAGGTGCCGGAGACGCTGAAGGACAAGCAGCTCTACACCCTCGACCTCGGGTCGCTGGTCGCAGGCAGCCGCTACCGCGGTGACTTCGAGGAGCGCCTGAAGAAGGTGCTCAAGGAGATCAACACCCGCGGCGACATCATCCTGTTCATCGACGAGCTGCACACGCTGGTCGGTGCGGGTGCCGCCGAGGGCGCCATCGACGCCGCTTCGATCCTGAAGCCGAAGCTGGCCCGCGGCGAGCTGCAGACCATCGGCGCCACCACGCTCGACGAGTACCGCAAGTACATCGAGAAGGACGCCGCCCTGGAGCGCCGCTTCCAGCCGGTGCAGGTGGGTGAGCCGACCGTCGAGCACACCATCGAGATCCTCAAGGGTCTGCGCGACCGCTACGAGGCGCACCACCGCGTCTCGATCACCGACGGCGCGATGGTGGCCGCGGCCACGCTGGCCGACCGGTACATCAACGACCGGTTCCTGCCCGACAAGGCGATCGACCTGATCGACGAGGCGGGCGCCAGGATGCGCATCCGACGGATGACCGCTCCGCCGGACCTGCGCGAGTTCGACGAGAAGATCGCCGACGCGCGCAGGGAGAAGGAGTCCGCGATCGACGCGCAGGACTTCGAGAAGGCCGCCAGCCTGCGGGATCGCGAGAAGCAACTCGTCGCGCAGCGCACCGAGCGTGAGAAGCAATGGCGCTCAGGCGATCTCGACGTCGTCGCCGAAGTCGACGACGAACGAGATCGCTGAGGTGCTCGGCAACTGGACCGGTATCCCGGTGTTCAAGCTGACCGAGGAGGAGACCACTCGGCTGCTCCGCATGGAGGACGAGATCCACAAGCGGATCATCGGCCAGGAGGACGCCGTCAAGGCGGTGTCCAAGGCGATTCGCCGCACGCGCGCGGGCCTCAAGGACCCCAAGCGCCCGTCCGGTTCGTTCATCTTCGCCGGCCCGTCCGGTGTCGGTAAGACCGAGCTGTCCAAGGCGCTGGCCAACTTCCTGTTCGGTGACGACGACGCGCTCATCCAGATCGACATGGGCGAGTTCCACGACCGCTTCACCGCTTCGCGTCTGTTCGGTGCGCCTCCCGGCTATGTCGGCTACGAGGAGGGCGGCCAGCTGACCGAGAAGGTGCAGACGGAAGCCGTTCTCGGTTGTTCTCTTCGATGAGATCGAGAAGGCGCACCAGGAGATCTACAACAGCCTGTTGCAGGTCCTCGAGGACGGCAGGCTCACCGATGGCCAGGGCCGCACGGTCGACTTCAAGAACACCGTGCTGATCTTCACGTCCAACCTGGGCACGTCGGACATCTCCAAGGCCGTCGGGCTCGGCTTCACCCAGGGTGGTGGCGACAACAACTACGAGCGGATGAAGCAGAAGGTCAACGACGAGCTCAAGAAGCACTTCCGGCCCGAGTTCCTCAACCGCATCGACGACATCATCGTCTTCCACCAGCTGACTCGCGAAGAGATCATCCAGATGGTCGACCTGATGATCGGCCGGGTGGAAAAGCAGCTCAAGGGCAAGGACATGGCCATGGAGCTGACCGACAAGGCCAAGTCGCTGCTGGCCAAGCGTGGCTTCGATCCGGTGCTCGGTGCGCGGCCGTTGCGGCGCACCATCCAGCGCGAGATCGAGGACGCAGCTGTCCGAGAAGATCCTCTTCGACGAGATCGAGTCCCGGCCAGCTGGTCACCGTCGACGTCGACAACTGGGACGGCGAGGGTGCAGGCGAGGATGCGGTGTTCACCTTCGCCGGGGCCAAGAAGCCGGCCAAGCCGGTCGAGGAAGCCGACCTGGCCGGTGCGGGTGCCGCAGGCACGCCGACCGCGGCGACGGCCACCGAGTAGTCAACGGCTGTTCGAGCAGAAGCCCCCGGATCAAAAAGATTCGGGGTCTTTTGCTATGCCCCGGCCCGAGGTGCTGGAAGGTTTGTTTAGGATGCTGATGTAATCAGGCGGGCGAAGGAATCTGGTGAGAATCCAGAACGGTCGCGCCACTGTGACAGTCAGACCCGACGGCCGCCGTCACCTCGACTGGGACGCGAAATCCCGGAAAGGAATCCTTCAAATGACGTCTTCTGAGGCTCGTAAGAGCCACCGCGCCTGCACCGGTCCTCTCGGCCACCAAGGCAGCGGTGTGGCTTTCCGTCACAGCGTTTCTCGCCCTGCTGGTGCTCTACTTCGTCGGGATGGACCAGGGCGCGACATCGGTGTTCGGCAACAACACCTATGTTCATGAGTTCGTCCACGATGCACGCCACCTGCTCGGCTTCCCCTGCCACTGATTCGCCGAAGACGCCTACACGTGGAAAAACGAATAATCGCGCGCGGGCTGCTGTCCGGCGCCATCGCAAGCGTGGCGGCGTTCGTGTTCGCCCGTACATTCGTCGAGCCGGTGATCGACCGCGACGGCAAGACCATCGCCTACGAGGAAGCGCTCAAGCAGGCCGGCCACGAGCACGGGGGGGGGTCGAACTGTTCACCCGAGGCGTGCAGGCCAACATCGGCATGGGGTTCGGCGTACTGGCGTTCGGGGTCGCGATGGGGGCGTTGTTCGCCGTCGCATACTGCGTTGCCTACGGCCGCGTGGGGAACCTGTCACCGCGACTGTTGTCCGCGCTGCTGGCGGGTGGAATGTTTCTCTCGCTCTACGTGATCCCGTTCCTGAAGTACCCCGCCAGTCCGCCTGCGGTCGGCCTCGAGGAGACAATCCGGCAGCGCACCCTGCTCTACCTGATGATGGTGGTGCTCTCGGTGGTGCTGCTCGTCGCCGCGGTGTGGTTGGGCCGCAGTCTGACAGAGCGGTACGGCGCATGGAGCGCAACACTGATCGCGGCAGCCGCCTACATCGTCGCCGTTGCGGTCGTGATGGTGCTGTTGCCCACGATCGACGAGACGCCGGACGATTTTCCGGCAGACGTGCTCTACGAGTTCCGGCTCTATTCGGTTGGCACGCAGTTCGTACTGTGGGCGATCATCGCTGTGGTGTTCGGCTCGATGGTCTCGCGACTACTCGGAGAACCGCAGCGGCAGGCGGAGGCCCTCGCTGCATGACTCCGAAGGCGAGCGCGTAGGCGTGACTGAGGTCGTCCGGCTGACACTGGTGTCGCACGCCATGACCGACGCGATGTCGGCCGGACGGTTTCCCACCGACGAGCCGCTGAACTCGGTGGGATACCGCCAGGCCGACGCCTCGATCGAGCTCGGAGTCACCGACAGCGCCTACTGCGGGCCGGAGAAACGCACCAGACAGACCGCTGAACTCCTCGGCCTGCAGGCGAGCATCGAGCACCGGCTGGCCGACCTGGACTGCGGCCGGTGGCGCGGCGATGTGCTCGGCGGCGTGCGGTCCGCGGACCTCGCCATCTGGCTCACCGACCCGACAAGGGCGCCGCACGGCGGTGAATCCGTCGTCGAGCTCATCGAGCGCGTACGTGACTGGATGAACACGTTGACGAGCGCGTCGCAGCAGGCTGGTCGCCGTCACGCACCCTGCGGTGGTACGCGCCGCGATCCTGATAGCCCTCGACGCCCCTCCGAAGTCGTTCTGGCGCATCGACATTGCACCGGTGAGCCGTACGGTCATGCATTTCCGCGGGCACGCGTGGACGCTGCGCACCGCGAAGTGACTCAGCCGACGGGCACCAGATCGAAGGTCTGGTGCACGATCGACAGCAGCCAGGCCGCCGCCGTCTGACTCCGGAATTTCGGCCAATTCAATTGGAAGCTCACCACATACGGTTGCCCGGTGCGGTCGACGGCATACCAGCTGAACGTCAGGTCGCCGGGCAGGTTGCCGCCCTTGGCGCCGATGTACGGCCACTTGGCGCGATCCAGGTCGATCCCGGGAATCGCCGACAGGATCTGCTTGACCGGCGCGGCCGCACCGACCGCTGAAGCCTGAAGCGCCGCGTGCACGCGACAGATGTCGGCCGCAGAGCCGTACCATTCCGCGCCGATGTCCGAGGCGGGCGTGTGGGTTCGCGCCGGATCCGGGTCGTAGGGGCGCGTATTGGTCTGCTCGAACAGTTGCGCGCGCCCCGTCGACGAAGCCGACACCTTCTGCCACTGTCGCGCAGATTCGGCTTGCCCCAACCGACCGAGAACAACTCGTGTGTCGTCGGGAACGGCGTCATGCTGGCCGGGTCGTGGTGCCCGGCGGCGACCAGTGCGCGCTCGACGGCACCGTGGCCGACCCGCTGGATCAACAGGTCGGTGGCCATGTTGTCACTTGCGGAGATCATCTGCTGCGCGGCCGTCCGTACCGAGACCGTGCTGCCGTTCGGCACTTCGTCGAGACCGGCGGCGCCGACGAGTTTTCCTTCCTTCGTCACGGTCAGCTGGTCGTCCCAGCTGACCGTGCCTGCCTTGATCGACTCTGAAACGGCAAGCAGCACATAGAGTTTGAAGATGGACGCCAGAGGAAGTGACAGATCGGTGTTGGTGCCCGCAACCAGGTCACATTTTCCGTCGTCGACCTTCGACACCTGGTAGGAATACTTCGCACCGGTCTTCGAGATCTCTGCGTCGATGTCCTTCCACGATTTGATGACCGGTTCCACCAGCGACACCTTGAACCGGTCGACCAGGCCTTCGTCGTTGGTTCGCAGCTCGATGGTCTGGCCTACCTGGTAGGAGGTCAGCACGTGCAGCGTGGCGTGCCCGGCGCCGACATCCAGACCCGTCACCGTGAACGGGCGGTCCCACCAGATCTTGTCCATCGTCACACCGACGTCGTCCGCGATCTTCGGCGCTGCCAGGGTGCGGATTCCGGTGGGTCCGATCGGCCAGTCGGAGTTCAGCATGTCCATGACCTGCCTGGCGCGCAGACCCTGCGGCGTGTTGGTGTCGATGTGGATGGTCTGCGCGGCCCCTGCTGGGCCGGCAGGCCCGGCGTCGGCGCACCCGCAAGCAAGGGCGGCCAGCGTGACGACGACCGACATCGAGGTCGCCAGGCGGCGCGCCCTGCTCGCGTCAGGCCTTCGCGTCGGTCCCCGCAACGTCCAGCACAACCTCGAACTCCAGAAGTGACGCGCCGGTGGCGACGGGATTGGCGCGTTGGCCGGCGTGCGCCTCGATGGCCGGACCGCTCGCCCACGCCTGAAACGCTTCCTCGGAGTCCCACTGCGTGACGACGAAATAGCGGTCCTCACCCTTGACCGGCCTCAGCAGCTGGAAGCCGAGAAAGCCGGGCTGATTGTCGACGGCGTGCGCACGGTGTGCGAACCGCTTCTCCAGTTCCGGACCGGCGTCCGGCGGTACCTCGATTGCGTTGATCTTCACCACGGCCATGCGGCCAAGGCTACCGCCCGCGCGAAGACCGTCCGACGCACCTAGGGTTCCAGTCATGAGCCGGGGCCGCCTCGACGAATTCTTCGAGCTGTCCGCGCGCGGATCGACGCTGGGCGCCGAGATACGCGGCGGTGTGGTCACCTTCATCGCGATGGCCTACATCGTCGTGCTGAACCCGATCATCCTGTCCGAGGCGGCCGACGTAGACGGCAACCGGCTGGACTTCGCGCAGGTCTCCGCGGCGACATCGCTGGCCGCGGGTGTCGATGACCATCCTCTTCGGGCTGATCGCCCGGCTTCCGTTCGCTTTCGCCGCAGGGTTGGGCATCAACTCGTTTCTTGCGACCACCGTCGTCGGCTCGCGTCACCTGGCCGGAGGCGATGGGTCTGGTGGTCATCAACGGCGTCATCATCGTCGTGCTGGCGGCGACGGGGCTGCGCACGTTGATCTTCGACGCCGTTCCGATGCAGCTGAAGCTCGCGATCACGGCGGGCATCGGCGCGTTCATCTTGTTCATCGGGCTGGTCGATGCCGGCTTCATCGGCTCGACCGGTCTGCCGTCACCGCCGGTGGGCCTCGGGACCGGTGGCACCGGTTCGATCAGCACGGTCCCGACTCTGGTGTTCGTCTTCACGCTGCTGGTCACCTGCATTCTGCGTGGTCAGGCAGGTGCGGGGCGGCATCTTCATCGGCCTTGTCGCGGGCACCGTCGTCGCAGTCGTCATCGAGGCGGTCTGGCATCTCGGGTCGGCGGTCGATCATCCCGGCGGTTGGAGCCTGTCGGTGCCGACGCTGTCGGGCTCGCCGTTCGCCCTGCCCGACCTGTCGCTGGTCGGTGCGTTCAGCCTGGACAGCTTCGGTCGCATCGGAGTCCTCGCCGCCGTCATGCTCGTCTTCACGCTGGTATTCGCGAACTTCTTCGACGCGATGGGGACCTTCACCGGCCTGTCGCGCGAGGTGGACGTCGCCGACGAACGCGGCACCTTCCCGCGCCTGCGCTCAGCGCTGATCGTCGAGGGAGCGGGCGCGGTCGTCGGTGGGGCGACGTCGTCGTCGTCGAACACCGTGTTCCTCGAGTCGGCGGCCGGCATCCAGGAGGGCGCGCGCACGGGCGTGGCGAACCTGGTCACCGGTGTGCTGTTCTTCGCGGCGATGTTCGTGACGCCGTTGGCGTCGATCGTGCCGACGGAGGTCGCCGCGGCGGCGCTCGTCGTCGTCGGCGTGATGATGTTCTCGCACCTTCGCGACGTCGACCTCTCCGAGTTCTCGGTGGCCGTGCCGGTCGTATTGACCGTTGCCATCATGCCGCTGTCCTTCTCGATCGCCAACGGTATCGGCATCGGCTTCATCGCATGGGTCATCGTGCGCTCGGCAGCAGGCAAGGCGCGCGAGATCAGTCCGCTGCTCTGGGTCGCCGCCGCCGGTTTCCTGGTGTACTTCGCGCGCGGTTGGATCGAATCGTTGATCGGTATGTGACCACGTGGCCGACGAATTCCTCACTCGCCGAGGCGGTCACGGGGCGCCGCTCGTTCTCGTGCACGGGCTGATGGGCCGCGGAACCACATGGACGCGGCAGCTGCCGTGGCTGACCCGGCACGGCGAGGTGTACACCTACGACGCGCCGTGGCATCGCGGTCGCGATGTCGCAGACCCGTATCCGATCAGCACGGAGCGATTCGTCGACGACCTCGGCGACGCGGTGGCGACGCTGGACGGGCCCGCCACCCTCATCGGCCACTCGATGGGCGGCCTGCACTCCTGGTGCCTGGCGGCATCGAAGCCCGAGCTGGTGACGGGCCTCGTCGTGGAGGACATGGCACCGGACTTCCGTGGCCGCACCACCGGCCCGTGGGAGCCGTGGTTGCATGCCCTTCCCGTCGAATTCGCTTCGGAACAAGCAGGTTTACGACGAGTTCGGTGCGGTGGCCGGGCAGTACTTCCTTGAGGCTTTCGACCGGGTTCCTACAGGTTGGCGCCTGCACGGGCACACCAAGATCTGGATCGACATCGCCGCGCAGTGGGGTACGCGGGACTACTGGGCGCAGTGGCGTGAGGTTCGAGTGCCTACCCTGCTCATCGAGGCGGGTAACTCCGTGACGCCGCCGGGACAGATGCGCGAAATGAACGAAACCGGCTACCGGACAACGTATTTGCACGTGCCCGGCGCCGGTCATCTGGTGCACGACGAGGCACCGCAGAACTATCGCGACGCCGTGGACTCGTTCCTAGCGACGCTCACCGGTGGCGCCTGAAGCGGGCCAGACCGGCTGCTTCTCGAACCGAGTGCGGATCGCGTCGACGTCGTGCGCGACGCGGAACCCGTCTCGGTCGTCCTCGAAGAGCCTGCCGACCAGCGGAGCGGACCAGCGGAACTGGTCGAACCGGATCCGAAGCGAGTCGGAACGGTGCGCGGCCCAGCTGAGTGCGGCGGCCACCACGAAAGGGGCAATCAGGATCAGGAATATCAGTGCGGTACTCATGGCAGTAATGCTTCACTGGTACATATCCCGCCAACAGTGGCAGCAGTGACAGCGTGCGATAAGATACTGCCATGGCAATTGAGAAGGTATCGGCGCTGGTGCTGGACCGGCTGGCCGTCTTCGAGTTCGGCGTGATCTGCGAGGTCTTCGGCATCGACCGCTCTGCCGAGGGGGTGCCCAACTTCGACTTCAAGGTGTGCGGGCCCGAGCCCGGCAAGCCGATCCGCACCTCGGTGGGCGCATCGCTGACCCCTGATTACGGGCTCGACAGCCTCGTCGGGGCAGATCTTGTCGCGATCCCGGCGATCGCCGGGTCGGAATACCTGCCCGAAGCGCTGGAGGCGGTCAGGGCCGCAGCCGACGCCGGCGCGATCATCCTCACCGTGTGCTCGGGGGCATTCGTCGCAGGAGAGGCCGGGCTGTTGGACGGCCGGCCCTGCACCACCCACTGGATGCACGCCGACGACCTGGCCCGCCGATTCCCGACCGCCAAGGTGGACCGCAACGTGCTGTTCGTCGACGACGGCAACCTGATCACCAGCGCGGGTACCGCCGCGGGCATCGACGCATGCCTGCACCTTGTCCGTCGCGAGCTCGGCAGTGAGGTCACCAACAAGATCGCTCGCCGAATGGTGGTTCCCCCCCAGCGTGACGGAGGCCAGCGGCAGTACATCGATCAGCCGATCCCGGTCCGGTGTTCGGAAGGCTTTGCACCGCATCTGGACTGGATACTGGCCAATCTCCAGACCCCGCACACCGTTTCAGCGCTGGCGCGCCGGGCGAACATGTCGGCGCGCACGTTCGCGCGACGGTTCGTCGACGAGACCGGCACCACGCCGATGCAGTGGGTGACCGACCAACGCGTGCTCTACGCCAGGCGGCTACTCGAGGAGAGCGACCTGGACATCGACCAGATCGCCGACCGGTCGGGTTTCGGCACCGCAACGCTGCTGCGGCACCACTTCCGTCGCATCATCGGGGTGACACCGTCGGACTACCGGCGCAGCTTCGCCTGCAACGTCGACCCGGAATGCGCCAAGACCGCGTAGAGAATCGCGGCCCGTCCGTCAATCGCCTTCCCCGGCAAGCGCGAAGCGGCCGTCGGCCGTCTGCTCGACCAGCCCGTCGACAAGCAGGGAGTCCAGCGCTCGGTCACGCTGGGCCGTATCGGCAAGCCACGCGACGTCGAGCTCCGCACGGGTCACCGGAGAATCGTTGCCGCGCAGGACATCCAGCAGGCGTCCGCGCACCTGCCGATCGGTGCCCGCGTAGCGTTGCGCCCGGCGTGCCCGCGTCGTCGCGGCCGGAAAGCCCGCCGTCCGCCAAGCGCACACACTCAACGGGCAGATGCCGCAACGCGGCGAACGCGCAGTGCACACCGTCGCTCCCAACTCCATCAGTGCCACCGAAAAGCGCGGCGCGTCAGCGCCGTCGGGCAGTAGCGCTGCGACGTCAGCGAGGTCGCGCGGCGAGGTCGAAGCCGTCGCGTCGGCCCTGCCGTGTACGGCCCTCGCGACCACGCGGCGCACGTTCGTGTCGACGACCGGCACCCGCTGCCCGTACGCGAAGCATGCGACGGCCCGCGCCGTGTACGCACCGATCCCGGCAGCGACAGAAGGGTTTCCACGTCCGAAGGCACGACATCGCCGTGCTCGCCCGCGATTGCGAGCGCGCACTCGTGCAGACGCTTCGCACGCCTCGGGTAGCCGAGCTTTCCCCATGCCCGCAAGACGTCGGCCGCGCTTGCCGCCGCGGTGGCCGACGGGGTCGGCCAGCGCGCGACCCAGGCCAGCCAGATCGGTTCCACCCGGGCCACCGGGGTCTGCTGCAGCATGAATTCGCTGACCAGTACCTGCCACGGCGAGACACCGGGCCTGCGCCACGGCAGGTCGCGCTGCTCGCGCTCGTACCAACCGAGAAGCTCGGTCGAATCGATCGTCAAATCGCGCTCCGGCACAATGTCGGCCATGCCCAATACAAATCCCGTGACTGCATGGAAAGCACTCAAGGAGGGTAACGAGCGCTTCGTCGCGGGAAAGCCCGAACATCCCAGCCAGAGCATCGAGTATCGGGCGGCACTCGCCGAGGGCCAGAAGCCGACGGCGGTGCTGTTCGGGTGCGCGGACAGCCGGGTGGCCGCCGAGATCATCTTCGACCAGGGCCTCGGCGACATGTTCGTCGTCCGCACCGCGGGTCACGTCATCGACTCCGCGGTACTGGGCTCGATCGAGTTTGCGGTCACCGTGTTGAACGTTCCGCTCATCGTCGTGCTCGGCCACGACAGCTGCGGCGCGGTCAAGGCGACGATGTCGGCCCTCGACGACGGTGTGGTCCCAGGAGGTTACGTGCGCGACGTGGTGGAGCGGGTCACCCCGTCCATCCTCGTCGGCCGCCGCGAAGGCCTCACCAGACCTGACGAATTCGAGGCCAGACACGTCACCGAGACCGCGGCACAGCTGCGTGCCCGGTCGACGGCGATCGCCGAACGCCTCGACGCGGGGACGTTGGCCATCGCCTGTCTGACCTATCGCCTCGCCGATGGACAAGCTGTTTTGCGGGACTATCTGGGCGACATCGGCGAAGGCTGACCGGCCGACACGCCGGGTCACCTCGAACGATTGTGCGTGACCTGGCCTTACCGTGAGTCTGTGCTGGATCTAGAGCCGCATGGCCCGCTACCCACCCAGATCTACTGGCGCCGCAGGGCACTTGCGATCGGTATCGCGGTCCTTGTCATCGGGGTCATCGCCGCAGTGGTGGTGGTGGTGATGATGAACACCGGCACCGACGCGAAGAACGCCGACAAACCGTCACCCTCGCCCGCCGCCGCGCCCACGCCGCTGCCCGGGGAGAACCCCCAGGTCAAGACGCCGGTCGTGCCGCCCGCCGCGAGCGCACCGGCCCCAACGGCGACACCGACCGCTGCCGTCGCCCCGCCGCCGGTTCTGCAGGAGGGCGACGACTGCCCGGACTCCACGCTGGCGGTCAAGGGCATCACCAGCCAGCCGGAATACGTGGTCGGTGACCAACCGAAGTTCACCATGGTCGTCACGAACATCGGCCTGGTGGCCTGCAAGCGTGACGTCGGCGCCGCCGTGCTGGCCGCCTACGTCTACGGCCTCGACAACACCCGGCTCTGGTCGAACCTGGACTGCGCGCCGTCGAACGAGACCCTGGTGAAGACGTTCAACCCGGGCGAACAGGTGACGACAGAGGTGACCTGGACGGGGATGGGCTCGGCGCCGGGCTGTCCGCTGCCTCGCCAGCCGATCGGGCCCGGCACGTACAACCTGATTGTGCAACTGGGCAATCTGCGGTCCGCGACGATGCCCTTCATCCTCGCCCAGCCCGCACCGCAGGCCGAGGCCCCGGCACCCGCCGAGGGCGCGCCTGCCCCCGAGCAGGCGCCCGCGCCGGCCGGCTAGGCCAACCGGTCGGCGATCGTCGACTCCGCCAGCTGCGACAAACCCTCACGGATGTGGCGCGCCCACATCGACCCGATGCCCTCGACGGACTGCAAATCGTTCGCGCTGGCGGCCAGCAGCCCCTGCAGCGACCCGAACGACCGGACCAGCAGGTCGACGTGGGCGAACTGCAGGCGGGGAATGCCTGCCATCGCCCGGTACCCGCGCGAGCTCATTGCGGAATCCTGCGCCTCCGCCGTTGACGGGTAGCCGAAAACCCTTGCCAGCGTGGTGAAGTCGAGCAGCTCGGTGTCGGAGAGCCCGTCGAGTTCCTCGAGCGTCGCAGTCACCTGCGCCGCGGTCGGCGGGTCGGGGTTGGCGTGGTAGTCGCGCACGATCAGCTCGCGGGCGTTGTCGTTGTCGCCGACCAACTCCTCCAGCTGGAGTTTCAGCTGCCGGCCGTCCGTGCCGAGTTCGACGACGTCGGAGTCGATTTCGAGGCTGATCCGGCGGACCATCTCCAGCCGCTGCGCGACCGTCATCACGTCGCGCAGCGTGACGAAGTCCTCGATCTCGGCCGTCGACAGCTGCCTGCTCACCTCGTCGAGGCGCGATTTGTACCGTTCCAAGGTGTCGATGGTCTGGTTGGCGCGCGACAGGATGGTCGCCGAGTCGGGCACCACGTGTCGTTCGCCGGCCACATAGACGGTCACGATGCTCATCGAATGGCTCACCGACACAACGGGATATCCGGTCTGGACCGCTGTGCGTTCGGCGGACCTGTGCCGGGTGCCCGACTCGTCGGTGGGAATCGACGGGTCGGGAACCAGTTGAACGTTGGCCCGTAGGATGCGGTTGCCGTCGCTGGACAGCACCACGGCGCCGTCCATCTTGGACAGCTCACGCAGCCGGGTCGGCGCGTATGCGACGTCCAGCGAGAAGCCGCCGTCGCAGATGGACTCGACGCTGTCGTCGTAGCCGAGAACGATCAGCGCGCCGGTCCGGCCACGCAGGATCCGCTCGAGGCCGTCGCGCAACGCGGTCCCCGGAGCGAGCCGACCGATGGTTTCCCGCAAGGTGGGACGGACCAGCTGCACCACGTTTCGGCGGGTGGACTTCACGGCCATGGCCCCTCCTCGGAGCGGCCGGCTTTCACCGATATCTCCGTCAGCACCTTCATGGCAGCGGTGATGTTGTCGGCCGCTATCGCCCGTAAGCCTATCGGCACCGTTTTCACTCCGGGCGGAACTACCGCACACGTGAACCCGAGCCGGGCCGCCTCCGCCAGCCTGCGCTCCATGCCGCTCACCCGGCGCAGGTCGCCTGCCAGTCCGACTTCGCCGATGGCGATGGCCGTGGTCGGAAGGGGAAGATCGGCGTAGGCCGACGCGATGGCCAGCGCAACGGCCAGGTCCGACGACGGGTCGGTGAGCCGCATCCCGCCGACCGTGGAGAGATAGATGTCGCACTGCGCGACCTTCAGATGGGCGCGCTTCTCCAGCACTGCCGCGATCATCGCGGCGCGCGCCGAGTCGATGCCGCTGACCGCACGGCGGGGCGACGACGTGGTCGGCGCCGCGATCAGGGCCTGCACCTCTCCGATGAGCGGGCGCTTGCCGTCGAGCGACACCGTGACCGCGGTGCCGGAAACGGGTGCGGGGCGCTGATCGAGGAAGAGCCCGGACGGATCGGCAACACACTCGATTCCGTTGTCGTGCAACATGAAACAGCCCACCTCGTCGGCCGCGCCGAAGCGGTTCTTGACACCTCGCACCATGCGAAGCGCCGACGTCTTGTCGCCTTCGAAGTGCAGTACCACGTCGACGAGGTGTTCCAGCGACCGCGGCCCGGCGATCGCACCGTCCTTGGTGACGTGGCCGACGAGGATGATCGCGATGCCGGTGGTCTTCGCGGTCATCGTCAGCGCCGTCGTGACGGCACGTACCTGGGTGACGCCGCCGGTCACACCGTCGGCCTCGGTCGTCGACATGGTCTGCACCGAATCGACCACCACCAAGGTCGGCTTCACCTCGTCGATGTGTCCGAGCGCGGTCTGTAGATCGGATTCCGCGGCCAGGTACACGTCGTCGTGATCGCAGCCCATGCGTTCGGCCCGCATCCGGATCTGGCCCGCGGACTCCTCGCCCGACAGATACAGCGCCCGCCGCCCGCTCTCTGCCCAGCGGTGGGTGACCTCGAGCAGCAGGGTCGACTTGCCGACGCCCGGATCGCCGGCCAGAAGTATCACCGAGCCGGGCACGATGCCGCCGCCGAGGACGCGGTCGAGCTCGCTGACGCCGGTGTGATGGTGCCGGGTGGCGCCGGGATCGATGGAGTTGATCGGCACGGCGGGCGTTGTCGGCACCACCGCTCGTCTGGTCGCCGATCCGTTGACGGCGGCGAGCACAGCTACTTCGTCGACGGTTCCCCAGGTGCCGCAGTCCGGGCAGCGTCCGACCCATTTCGCGGTGACGTGGTGGCACTCCGAACAGCGGTACTGCGAACGCGCCTTGGCCACGGTGTGACGGTATCCGCCGGGGCCGACAGTTCCTTAGTGATGACCGCCCGTGTCGCCACCCTCTTCGTGGGACGCGTCGGCTGCCGCTTCGCGACGCGGTGCCTCACCCGCCGAGATCGGAACCGGGACGGTGATGTCGCCTGCCTTCTCGAATGTGAAGGTGAAGTTGTAGGTCAGGCCGTTGGTGATGGGCTTGCTGATGTCGACCTTGGCCGTCGCGGCGTCGGCGGTCTCGGCCTTCTCGAGTGCCTTGGTCTGCCCGTCGGGCTCGCCGACCACCAGAACATCCGCGGCGGGCAGGGACGTGTCGCCGGTCAACGTCACCGTGCCGGAATCGGACGTGATCGAGGTCAGCTTGTCGGAGGTATCGGGCGATTCGTTGGCCGCCACGAACAATCAGCTCCACGTCGCTGCCCGGCTTCACGTAGTCGGACGTCTGCGCGACGCGCAGGTGGACGTTGCGGAGCGTGATGTTGCCTGCCGTGGCTGCGGTGCCGTTCACCGCCGCCTGCTGGGTCGCGGTCTGCGAGACCTGTCCGGCGCTGCAGCCGACCAGGGTGGCGGCGACGGCCAGCCCGCACGCCCCGAGGGCCACGGTGACGGCGGAACTGCGGGATTTGAAGCGGTTCACCCAGAAGCCTCCTGCTCGGCCGACCTGTTCCACTATGCACAGTAGTAGGTGGTGGTTGGCGGCGGTAGCGGAGGTGCCGGGGTCACCCGAAGGGGTTTGCCGCGAATCATCCACAGGCACGTGAGCGGGGGCGCGGCGTGGTCGCTGACCAGCCGTTGCCATGCACGTATTCGTCATCGTGTCAACCCCTACTCTTCACCTGCGGGGCCCCTGACCTGCACCGTTGTGCGGCACGTGTCTGCGCGCCGTGTTAGCATGGAGTATCGAAAGGGGCTCGAAACAGATGATTTTTAAGGTCGGAGACACCGTTGTCTATCCACATCACGGTGCTGCATTGATCGAGGCGATCGAAACCCGGACCATCAAAGGCGAGCAGAAAGAATATCTCGTCTTGAAGGTCGCCCAGGGAGACCTCACAGTGCGAGTCCCAGCCGATAACGCCGAGTATGTCGGCGTGCGCGATGTGGTCGGGCAGGAGGGCCTCGACAAGGTGTTCCAGGTGCTTCGCGCCCCGCACACCGAAGAGCCGACCAACTGGTCGCGCCGCTACAAGGCCAACCTCGAGAAGCTGGCCTCCGGCGACGTGAACAAGGTCGCCGAGGTCGTTCGCGACCTGTGGCGCCGCGATCAGGAGCGCGGCCTGTCCGCAGGCGAGAAGCGGATGCTGGCCAAGGCCCGGCAGATCCTCGTCGGCGAGCTGGCGCTCGCCGAGAACACCGATGACGCCAAGGCCGAGATCATTCTCGACGAGGTTCTCGCCGCCGCGTCCTGACGCATGAGCACGGTTGCCGTTGTCCCGGCCGCAGGGTCAGGGGAACGGTTGGCAGCAGGCGCGCCGAAGGCATTCGTCAATTTGGGCGGTCGCCCGATGTTGGAGCATGCCCTCGACGGCCTGCGTAATTCCGGTGTGGTCGACAGCGTGGTGGTCGCCGTGCCACCCAACCGCACCGACCAGGCCAAGCTGGTCTTCGGCGGAGCGGCGACCATCGTGGCGGGCGGATCCGATCGCACGGAGTCCGTCCGGCTGGCGCTGGAGGCGGTCGGCGACGCGGAATTCGTCCTCATCCACGACGCGGCACGGGCGCTGACGCCGCCCTCGTTGATCGTGCGGGTGGTGCAGGCGCTGCACGCCGGTCATCCCGCCGTGGTGCCCGGCCTGCCGGTCAGCGACACCATCAAGGCCATCGACGCCAATGGCGTCGTGCTCGGCACCCCCGAACGGGCGGGGCTGCGCGCCGTTCAGACCCCTCAGGGATTCCAGACCGAAGTGCTACGCCGTGCCTACGACCGTGCGGCCGCAGGCGGCTTCACCGACGACGCCTCGGTGGTCGAGACGACCGGCACACCGGTGCAGGTGGTCGAGGGCGACCCGCTGGCCTTCAAAATCACCACACAGACGGATCTACTGCTCGCCCACGCCCTGCTGGGACAGGCCATATGAGCATGCCGAGGGTGGGAGTCGGCACCGACGTGCACCCGGTCCAGGCGGGCAGGCCGTGCCGGCTGCTCGGACTGCTTTTCGAGGGCGCAGACGGCTGCGCCGGGCACTCGGACGGCGACGTCGCGGCCCACGCGCTGTGCGACGCGCTGCTCAGCGCCGCAGGCCTCGGCGACATCGGCGAGGTGTTCGGCACCGACGACCCACGCTGGGCCGGTGTCAGCGGCGCCGACATGCTCCGCCACGTGCACGGCCTTGTGCGCGCCGAGGGCTACCGGGTGGGAAACGCGGCGGTCCAGGTGATCGGCAACCGGCCCAAGGTGGGCCCGCGGCGGGCAGAGGCGCAGCAGGTGCTCTCGGAGCTCTTGGACGCCCCCGTTTCGGTGTCGGCGACGACCACCGACGGCCTCGGGCTGACGGGTCGCGGCGAAGGATTGGCCGCCATCGCGACCGCTTTGGTGGTTGACGCCGATTAGGCCGGTAAGCTGGCCCGTCGTGACCGACCTGCGGCTATACGACACGATGACGGGCGCCGTCCGTGACTTCGTGCCGGTGCGCGAAGGCCACGTCTCGATCTATCTCTGCGGCGCAACCGTTCAAGGCCTGCCGCACATCGGTCACGTCCGCAGCGGCGTCGCCTTCGACGTGCTGCGCCGCTGGCTGATGGCCAAGGGCCTCGACGTCGCCTTCATACGCAACGTCACCGACATCGACGACAAGATCCTCAACAAGGCCGCCGACGCGGGCAGGCCGTGGTGGGAATGGGCGGCCACCTTCGAGCGGGCGTTCTCGGCCGCCTACGACGCGCTGGGCGTGCTGCCGCCGTCGGCCGAGCCGCGTGCGACCGGCCACATCACCCAGATCGTCGAGCTGATCGATCGGCTGATCGACGACAAGCACGCGTATGCGGCGGACGGTGACGTCTACTTCGACGTCTCGAGCCTGCCCGATTACGGGAAGTTGTCGGGCCACAAGATCGACGACGTGCATCAGGGCGAGGGGGTCGCGACCGGGAAAGCGCGACCAACGCGACTTCACCCTGTGGAAGGGCGAGAAGCCCGGTGAGCCGTCCTGGCCGACGCCGTGGGGCAGGGGCAGGCCCGGCTGGCATACCGAATGCGTCGCGATGTGCGAGGCGTATCTCGGCCCCGAATTCGACATCCACGCCGGCGGAATGGATCTGATCTTTCCGCACCACGAAAACGAGATCGCCCAGGCCGAGGCCGTCGGCGACCGGTTCGCCCGCTTCTGGTTGCACAACGGCTGGGTGACCATGGGCGGCGAGAAGATGAGCAAGTCGCTCGGTAATGTGCTGGCGATACCCGCTGTGCTGCAACGGGTTCGGCCCGCCGAGCTGCGGTACTACCTCGGTAGTGCACACTACCGGTCGATGCTGGAGTTCTCCGAGAACGCACTGCAGGATGCGGCGAAGGCATACACCGGCATCGAGGACTTCCTGCATCGGGTGCGCAACCGGGTCGGTGCCGTCGAGCCGGGCGAATGGACGGCCGCGTTCGCCGCCGCACTCGACGACGACCTTTCTGTGCCCATCGCGCTCGCCGAGGTGCACGCCGCACGCGCGGAAGGCAACCGGGCGCTGGAGGCCGGTGACCACGACACCGCGATGGCGCGCGCCTCCTCGATCCGGACGATGATGGACATCCTCGGCTGTGACCCGCTCAACGAGCGGTGGGAGTCCCGCGACGAGACTTCGGCCGCACTGGCCGCCGTCGATGTGTTGGTGCACGCGGAGATTCAGCGTCGGGTCGACGCGCGCGAGCGCAGGGACTGGGCCGAGGCCGACGCGATCAGGGACCGGCTGAAGAAGGCTGGTGTCGAGGTGACCGACACCGCCGACGGACCGCAGTGGACGCTTCTGGACGGGTACTGAAAATAATGGCAGGCAACTCCCAGCGCAGAGGCGCGGTCCGCAAGGCAGGCACCAAGAAGGGCCCGCAGGTCGGGTCGGGCGGTGTACGCCGTCGCGGCCTTGAGGCGCGCGGCGCCACGCCTCCGGCACACCAACGGCCCAACCATCCCGCCGCCAAGGCCGCCAAGCGAGCCGCGAAGAACCAACACCAACGCCGTCAGCAGAAGCGGACCGACGACACCGAGGTGGTGCTCGGCCGCAACCCGGTGCTGGAGTGCCTGCGCGCAGGTGTGCCTGCGACCGCGCTCTACGTGGCGCTTGGCACTGACGCCGACGAGCGGTTGACCGAATCAGTCAGACGCGCAGCGGATGCCGGGATCTCGATCCTCGAGGTGCCACGCGCCGATCTGGATCGCATCAGTGCTAACGGCCTGAACCAGGGCGTCGCGCTGCAGGTCCCGCCGTACCAATACGCTCACCCCGACGACCTGCTCGCCACCGCGACCAAAGACAGCAAGCCCGCTCTACTGGTCGCGCTGGACAACATCTCCGATCCGCGCAACCTCGGCGCGATCGTGCGTTCGGTTGCGGGCTTCGGCGGGCACGGCGTGCTGATCCCTCAGCGGAGATCGGCGTCGGTCACCGCGGTCGCCTGGCGCACCAGTGCCGGTGCGGCCGCAAGGCTGCCGGTGGCCAGAGCCACGAATCTCAATCGGACACTGAAGAGTTGGCACGACGCGGGCCTTGGGGTGATCGGACTCGACGCGGACGGTGACACCACGCTCGACGATCTCGACGGAACCGACCCGATGGTCCTCGTGGTCGGCTCGGAGGGCAAGGGCCTGTCTCGGCTGGTGCGGGAAAACTGCGACACGGTGGTGTCCATCCCGATGGCGGGCCCGACGGAGTCGCTCAACGCGTCGGTTGCCGCAGGGGTGGTGCTGGCCGAGATCGCCCGTCAGCGACGGGGTTAGAGAACCTTCGTCAGCGTTGTCAGCTTGGGATCCGCGCCCGCACCACGCCTGGCCAGCCGCACTCGCTTGGCGACATAAGGCGCCGCGAATGCCGCGGTCCATCGGAGGTTGGCGCGAAGGTCTCGCACCGGCGGCGCCGACTGCAACAGGGCCGCCGACCTGGTGGTGAGGTCATGGGAAACAGCCAGCGTGTCAAGGACTTTGGCGGCGAATCGCTCGTGTCCCAACGGCGACAGGTGGATCCGATCGCCGTCCCATAGTCGCGCGTCGCGGAACTCGGTGTAGCGCCAGAAGTCGACCAGGGTCAGACCGAGGTCATCAGCGATGCCGCGCAGCAGTTCGTTGTAGACCGCCGCGCGACCGCGCAGCCGCCGGAAGAGCGGCACGGTGCCGAGGTCCGCTGCCGTGAAGGCGAGCACGACGGCGCCGGTCTGCTGCAGCGTCTTGAGGCCCTCGGCGTACCTGGCCATCATGGCGTCGACATCGTTGCGCAGCAGGAGCAGGTTGTTCATGCCCGCGTAGATGGTGACGAGATCCGGTTCGAGCATGACGGCGGTGTGAATCTGTTCGTCGAGGATCTCGTTCATGCGTCGGCCCCGCACCGCGAGATTGGCATAGTGCAATGCGGGGTTCGTCTGTGCGAGTGCTACTGCAACCCGATCGGCCCACCCGCGCAGACCGTTGGGGCTCGGGGGATAGGGGTCACCGACACCTTCGGTGAACGAGTCGCCGAGCGCCACGTATCGGGAGAACACGCCCACGCCCTCTAATTTTGCGGATCGCACGGCGATTGGCTAATCGCATCGCGGTCGATCGACGACTGGACGTCAACCGTCCCTTCGCTGTTCGCGTTTCCGTAACCGTTTCGTCAGGCGGCCGGCTCTCGAGTGCATGGGATACGGCGGGTAAACCGATGGTTGTGGTCCATAGCCCATACGCTCGTCGCGAAGGGCTAAACGCCGAACAGTCGGACGCCGACCCACAGGCCAAGCACAGCGACGACGAGCGTGAGTGGCGTCGTGATCAACCCGACCCGGCTGAACTCGCGGAAGCCGGCGGCGATGTCCCGACGGACGACGCTTCGCCACAGCAGGTTCGCCAGCGAGCCCACGTAGGTCAGGTTCGGACCGATGTTGACGCCGAGCAGCATCGCCAGCACCGCGGCCGGACCCGATGCGGTCACCAGCGGCAGCAGCACGAGTACCGCGGGCAGGTTGTTGACGATGTTGGACAACACCGCGGCGACGGCCGCGATGCCGAGCAGCGCGAGCAACGTGTCGCCACTCGGCAACACGCCGCGCATCGCGGATTCAAGGCCGTGCAGCATGAGTCCCTCGACGACAACGCCGAGGCACAACACGAACACCAGGAACGGCACGTCGGCCGCGGAGGCTATTCGGTGCAAGGATGTCTCGCGCCGGGCAAGCGCACGCACGCCGAGGACTACGACACCGGCGAGCGCGGCCCACGCAGGCGAGAAGCCGAGCAGTGACGCGACGGCGAACCCGACCAACGTCAGGCACAGCACCACCAGCACGAATACCGGCACCCGCACGGGATCCGGTTCCGGCTCGGGTTGTGGTTTCACTGCTAGATCGCGTGCGAAAAGCCATCGCAGCAAGAGGAATTCGACGGCGACGGCGGCCAACCACGACGGCGCCATCACTGCGGTGAAGTGGAGGAACGACAGGCCAGCGGCGGTGAACGCGAGCAGGTTGGTCAGGTTTGACACCGGCAGCAGCAGCGACGCGGTGTTGGCCAGATGCGCGGTGGCATATGCGTGCGGTCGTGCGGGCACCCGCAGCGTGCGCGTCGTCGCGAGCACCACGGGGGTGAGCAGCACGACCGTGGCGTCCAGGCTCAGCACGGCGGTCGTCACGGCACCGATGACGAACACCCAGGCCAGCAGTCGCCGGGAATTGCCGTCGGCCGACCTCGCCATGGCCGCACCCGCCGCCCGGAACAGGCCCTCGTCGTCGCACAGCTGCGCCAGCACGAGCACCGCCGCGAGGAACCCGACCACGGGGAGAAGTTGCTCGACTTCGTGCACCGCATCCCGCAGCGGGACAACATCGAAGGCGATCAGAAGCGCAGCCGCAGGCACCGCGGCGACGGCCTCCGGCCAGCCTCGCGGCTTGACCATTGCGAATGCCAGCACCACCGCCAGCGCGACCAGCGCGAGCGTCAGCTCCACGGGTCGGAGCGCTGCCAGAGCGTCGGCAGATGCAGGGGTATGCCGTCGTCGTCGGCGAGCGCGGTCAGAACCCGCATCGAGACGTCGAGGTCGTCTGCGGCGTAGGGGA
This sequence comes from uncultured Actinomycetota bacterium, assembly GCA_963758825.1. Lineage (GTDB taxonomy): Bacteria > Actinomycetota > Actinomycetes > Mycobacteriales > Mycobacteriaceae > Mycobacterium. The sequence goes on from CAVWWV010000008.1 coordinate 749,240, forward strand.
GTGCGCGCAGCGGCTTGGTCAGCGGCCGGAAGAAGTCGTCCCAGTGGATCAGCACGACGCGGCGCGCGCCGACGGTCCGCACCGTCTCGGTCCAGTAGTCGACGAGGTACCGCTCGGGCTGCATACCCAACTGACCGATGCCCAGATACACCGCTTCGGCCCGGTACCCGGCGAGGGCGCCCTGGACGAAGCCCGCGCTGCCGATGACCAGCAGCCGCCGATTCGACGGCCGATGGTGCACGAGCGTCGACCAGGCCTCGCCACACTTGTAGGCCGATGTCTTCACCGGCGGGGTGACAGGCGCGGTGATGACACCCGGAAACCGGTCCGGCGGACAGTGTTCCGCCTCGACCAGTGTGACCTCGTAATCGCCGAGGGTGACGGCCTCGCCAGGGGTTGCGACGACGACGCGGTCCTGCGGGAGGCCGCCGCCGATGCCGACCTGGGCCGCCGACTCGCCGCCGACGATGCGTGCGCCGGTGCGCTGGGCGACGACAGCCGAGTCCATCGCGTGGTCGAAATGGGTGTGTACGGGCAGCACGGCTTCCAGCCGGTGCACCCCCAGCCGCTCGAGGCTGCCGTCGATGCGTGCGGCCGACGGGGCGATCTGACCGCAGACCGACGGCGGCCAGCCCGGGCCGGGAGAAGAAGCCGTCGGTCATCAGTGCCGACGAGCCGTCGTCGACAAGAAGCGTGGTGACTCCGGCCCACGTCACCGTCAGCGGGGCGTCGGCTTTCGCCTCGGGCGCGTCGAAATACCGCGCGTAGTCAGCCAGATCGGGTCGACCCGCCTTGAGGCGCATCAGACGAACGCCGCCAGTTCGACGCCGTCGCTCGCCAGCCGGTCCCGCACCGCCGTGGCGATCTGCACGGCTCCCGGCGAATCACCGTGTACGCAAACGGATTCGACGGTGATGGCGATGGTCGATCCGTCAACGGCGACCACCCGCCCGGACTGCACCATGGACGCCACCCGGTCGGCGATCTCTGCCGGGTCGTGCAACACGGCGTTGCGTTCCCGCCTGGAGACCAGCTGCCCGTCGGGCCGGTAGGACCGGTCGGCGAACGCCTCGGGCACCGTGCGAAGGCCGAGGCGCTCCGCTTCGGCGAAGAACACCGATCCGGCCAGCCCGAGGACGGGGAGGTTCGGGTCGACGGCGTGCACCGCCTCGGCGACGGCGCGGGCCTGGTCGTGGTTGTTGACGATCGTGTTGTACAGCGCGCCATGGGGTTTGACGTAGCTGACCGATGACCCGGCCACGTGCGCGAGTGCCTGCAGTGCGCCGATCTGGTAGATCACGTCGGCGGTGAGATCGGCCTGTGTGACGTCGATGAAGCGCCTTCCGAACCCGGCGAGGTCGCGGTAGCCGACCTGCGCGCCGATCCGGACGCTCTGCTTGCGCGGCTTCCTCGCAGCTGTGGCGCAGCGTGGTGGGGTCGCCCGCGTGGAATCCGCATGCGACGTTCGCGCTGGTGACCAGGCCGAGCATCGCGTCGTCGTCGCCGAGCTGCCACGTGCCGAAGCTCTCCCCGAGATCGGCGTTGAGGTCGACTGAGGCCATGTCGCAAGCCTAGATGGCAGGCTGCATACGTGGACCGACGACGTCGTGACGAGGTGTTGATCACCGCAACCGAACTGGCCGACCTGCTGGCGGCCGGTGACCCGGTGACGATCCTGGATGTGAGGTGGCAGCTGACCGAGCCCGACGGGCGCGACGCCTACGAACGCGGCCACCTGCCGGGCGCGGTGTACGTATCGCTGGAAGACGAGCTCAGCGACCACTCGGTCGACGGGCGCGGACGTCATCCGCTGCCCTCGGGCCGCGCAGTCGAGGTCGCCGGGCGCCGGTGGGGATTGCGCACGGGCGTGCCCGTCGTCGTCTACGACGACTGGAACAGGGCGGGCTCGGCGCGCGCCTGGTGGGTGTTGACCGCAGCGGGCATCCAGAACGTCCGCATCCTCGACGGCGGATTGGCGGCCTGGGCCGGCGAACTCGAGAGCGGACCGGTGACGCCCGAGCCCGGCGACGTCACGGTCGGCCACGATGACCTCTACGCCGGTGCGCTTCCCACCCTGACCGCTGAAACGGTGACGGCCGCCGACACCCTGCTCGATGCGCGGGCGCCAGAGCGATTCCTCGGCCACGTCGAGCCGATCGATCCGGTTGCCGGACACATCCCCGGCGCGTGCAACGCGCCGAGCACGGGCTTTCTTGCCAAGGACGGGACGTTCCTCGACGAGAGGGACCTCGCGATGCTGTTCGGCGACATCGACGACGTCGGCGCGTACTGCGGCTCCGGCGTCACCGCGTCGGTCGTCGTCGCGGCGCTCGCAACGCTCGGCGTCGACGCCGCCCTGTATCCCGGCTCGTGGTCGGAATGGTCTTCCGACGGGACGCGTCCCGTCGAAACGGGCTAGTGCATGACAGCGCGGCGGCTGCCGACCAGCCAGCACAGCAGGAAGATCGCGAACGAGATGGTCGTGACGAACACCGATACCGGCACGCCGGGGGCCAGCGACAGCAGAATGCCGCCAACGGCCGATAGCTCGGCGAAGCCACCGAGGCGGCGATCGTGGCGGCGGGGGAGACGAAGACCCGCGCGGCCGCTGCGGCAGGCGTGATCAGCAGCGACATCACCAGCAGCGCACCGACGATCTGCACGCCCTGCGCCGCCACCACGCCCACCAGCGCGGCGAACACGATGCCCATCGCGCGGACCGGTACGCCCCGCGCGGCCGCCACATCGGGGTCCACGGTGGAGAACAGCAGCGGTCGGTAACAGACGGCCAGCACGACGATGACGACGACGGTGACGACCGCCAGCAGCGCCAGGCCCGAGTAGCCGACGCCGACGATCTGTCCGGTGAGCAGCGCGAAGCTGGTACCCGAGCGGCCCGGGTACAGGTGGATGAACAGCACCGCGAGGCCCAGCCCGAATGCCAGCACGACCCCGATCGCGGAGTCACGCTCGCGGGCGCGCTGGCCGAGAATGCCGAACAGCACGGCGGCCAGCGCACTGCCGACGAGTGCGCCGAGACCGACGTTCAACCCGGTCAGCAACGCGAAAGCGGCTCCGGTCAAGGACAATTCACTGGATCCGTGCACGGCGAAGGACATCTGGCGCATCACGATGAACGGCCCGATCAGACCAGCGACCAGCGCCAGTAGCGCGGCCGCCACCAGTGCCTGCTGGACGAAGCTGCGGCCGAGGAGGTCGGCGGTGACGTCGAACGCGAACAGGTGCGCGAGCAGGTCGGCGAGCCGGTCATTCATGGGTGTGCCCGCTGGTGTGGCCGGAATGGTCGATGTGCTCGCCGACGACGACGTAGCGACCGTGCACCTTCACCACCTGGATGTCGGCGCGGTACAGCGCTGACAGCGTGTCCGACGTCATCACCTCCTCGACGGATGCCGACGCGGAATCGCCCGTCGACCAGATAGATCACCCGATCCACGTACGGCAGAACGGGATTCACCTCATGCGTGACGAACAGCACGGCCGTGTCGGCGTCCCGCCGTCGCTGATCGATGAGCGAGGAGACCAGCCGCGCGTTCGCCGGGTCGAGATTGAGCAGCGGCTCATCGCACAGCAGCAGCACGGGATCGCTGGCGAGCGCTTGGGCGATCCGTACCCGTTGCAGTTCGCCGCCTGACATGACCCCGACGGGCACACCCGCAAGCCGGTCGGCGTTCACCTGCCGCAGCGCCGTCTGGACGGCGACGCGGCGCCGGGTCCGTCCGGCGGGACGCAGGCTTGTCACACCCCAGCGGTGACCGTCGAGCCCGAGCCCGACGAGGTCGCTGCCGCGCAGCGTCAGGCCACGATCGAGCGCCCGGTGTTGGGGTACGTATCCGATCAGGTCGCTGCCTTCGGTGACCGGTTTTCCCGCGATCGTGACCGTGCCCGCGCTCAGCGGCAGCTGACCGAGGAGCACCTTCAGCAGTGAGGTCTTGCCGGTCCCGTTCGGCCCCAGCACCGCGATGAACTCGCCCGGCCGGATCGTGAGGTCGAGGTGGTCCCACAGCACCCGGTCGCCGAACGCGAGGCGGCCGCCCCTCAGGTCGACGACGTCTGCAGCATCAACCAAGTCGCTATCGATTCGTCTGCGGTGCTTTGTCGAACTGGGCGGCCAGCTGGTCGACGGTGTCGCGCTGCCACGTCAGATAGTCAACACCCGGACGGCAGCGTTTCGGTGACCGTGACGACCGGTAGCGACGCACTGCGCGCCGCGTCCTGAATTTGTTTCGGTGGCCGCGGTCTCGGTCTGCGGGTTGAACAGCAGCACCGACACCTGGTGGCTGCTGATCAGGTCGAGCATGGCGGCGACATCGGCGGGGGCCGGGTCGTCGCCCTCCTCCACCGCGCTGGCGAAGCCGGCCGGGGTGCGGTCGGCGATACCCGCGTTGCGCAGCAGGTAGTACGCCACCGGCTCGGTCGCGATGACCGATCCCGACGGGTGGGCTTTGCCGATTTCTCGCTCCGACGTCGCGATGTCATCGGCCTGTTCGCCGAATCGTCTTGCATTGGAACGGTATTCGTCTGCGTGCGTCGAGTCGACTTTCGCAAGGCGCTTCGCGATCTCGTCGGCGACGGCCTTGGCGACGCCCAGGTCGTAGAAGACGTGTTCGTTGTCGCGTCCCTGCGTCCCGCGCAGTGAGTAGGCGTCGACAGCGTCGATCTCGGGGTCGGCCGCGATCACGTCGTCCACCCAGTGGTCGTAGCCGCCGCCGTTGTAGACAAGCAGCGACGCGTCGGAGATCTCCGCGACGTCGGCGGGAGTGGCTTCGAACGAGTGCGGGTCGGCGGAGGCACCCGATTCGATCGACTTGACCGACGCGTACTCTCCGGCAACGGCACTGGCGACGCTGCCCCACACATCGGTGGAGGCGACGATGTCGACCGAGGTGTTGTCATGCCGGGACGCATCCTGGCTGCATCCCGCGGCGGCGAGTGCGGCCACCGTCAGTCCGACTGCGAGCCTGATCGCCGTCCCGCCCACCGACGCCTCCTAATACAAATGAAAACCGTTTCCAATAACTTTATCGCAACCGGTGCCGCCGCGCGAACCGATACGTCGGATAACGTCACCGGCATGTCCAGGAGCCCCACGCCACGGCGCCGGGCGACGCTTGCTTCCCTTGCGGCCGAACTGAAGGTCTCCCGGACCACGATCTCGAACGCCTACAACCGGCCCGACCAGCTGTCGGCCGATCTACGCGACCGGGTCCTCGCGACGGCCAAGCGCCTCGGATACCCGGGACCGGACCCGGTGGCCCGCTCGCTGCGAACACGCAGGGCCGGCGCGGTCGGCCTGGTGATGACCGAACCACTGAACTACTCGTTCAACGATCCCGCCGCGCTGGACTTCGTCGCCGGGCCTGGCCGAGTCCTGCGAGGTGGCGGGCCAGGGCCTTCTGCTCGTCGCGGTCGGACCGAACCGAAGCGTGAGTGACGGCTCGGCAGCGGTGCTTTCGGCAGGTGTCGATGGCTTCGTGGTCTACTCCGCGTCCGACGACGACCCCTATCTGCAGGTCGTACTCCAACGCCATCTGCCCGTCGTGGTCGTCGACCAGCCGAAGGACGTCCCCGGCACGTCCCGGGTCTGTATCGACGACCGCGCCGCCATGGCCGAGCTCGCCAAACACGTTGTGGGGCTTGGCCATCGGGAGATCGGCGTGCTCACGATGCGATTGGGCAGGGAGCGGCCGCCAGGTGACGGCAAGCCGGTGGTGGCGGATCCGGATCGGCTCCAGACGCCGCACTTCCACGTGCAACGGGAGCGGATCGACGGCGTGTACGACGCGATGATCGAAGCGGGACTCGATCCGGAATCGCTGACGGTGGTGGAAAGCTATGAGCACCAGCCGAGCTCGGGCGGGGTCGCGGCCGACGTCGCCCTGTCGGCCAACCCTGCGCATCACGGCGTTGATCTGTACCGCGGACGTGCTGGCGGTCTCAGCGATGGACCACCTGCGAGCACGCGGAATCTACGTGCCGGGTCAGATGACGGTGACCGGTTTCGACGGGGTGCCCGACGCGCTGCGGCGCGGACTGACGACGGTGAAGCAGCCCAGCATGGACAAGGGTCGCCGTGCCGGCGACCTGCTGCACAACCCACCGCGATCGGGTCTGCCGGCGATCGACGTGCTCGAAACGGAGTTGATCCGCGGCCGCACCTCGGGTCCGCCTTCCTGACTCAGGCGCCGAGGAGTTGCGCGCAGCGCAGCAGTCCCAGATGGCTGTAGGCCTGCGGATGGTTACCGAGCGCGCGTTCGGCGACCGGGTCGTACTCCTCGGACAGCAGGCCGGTCGGACCCGCCGCGGTGACGAGGCGGTCGAAGAGCGCCTCGGCCTGCGACCGCTGGTCGGTCAGCAGGTATGCCTCGACCAACCACGCGGCGCACAGGTGGAAGCCGCCTTCGGTGCCCGGCAGGCCGTCATCACTTCGATACCGGTAAACGGTTGCACCGCTGCGCAATTGCGCCTCGGTGGCGACGACCGTGGCCGCGAACCTCGGGTCGGACGGTTCGATGAGACCGGACAGGCCGATGTGCAGCGTCGCGGCGTCCAGGTCGATGCCGTCATAGGCCGCGGTGTAGGACTGCACCTCGTCGCTCCAGCCGCGGTCCTGCACCTGCTGGGAGATGACATCGCGCAGGGTTGCCCAGCCAGGAGGTGTGTCGCGGCCGAATTCCTCGGCCAGTCTCAGCGCCAGGTCGACGGTCAGCCAGCACATCACCTTCGAGTAGACGTGGTGCCTGGGTGCCCCGCGGATCTCCCAGATGCCGTGATCCGGTTCGGCCCAACGGCTCTCGACGGCGAACACCATCTCGCTGACCAGATTCCAGTCGGCGTCGGTGAGTGCGTCGGCACTCCCGTTCTCCACCCGCTTGTGCACCAGGTCGGATATCAGCGCAACCACCGGGCCGAACACATCAAGCTGCACCTGGGCGTTCGCGGCGTTGCCGACCCGCACCGGGCGCGAGCCCGCATAGCCGGGCAGCGAGTCGATGACCGCCTCGGGTCCGAGGATCATGCCGGAGAGCGCGTAGAGAGGGTGCAGGCGCTCCGGCCCGTGCATCGTCTCGATCACCCCGTGCAGCCAGTTCAGATATCCCTCGGCCTCGTCGGTCGACCCCAACGAAACCAGCGAGGCCGCGGTCATCGCGGCGTCCCGGATCCAGCAGTATCGGTAGTCCCAGTTGCGGACGCCGCCGATCTCCTCCGGCAGCGACGAGGTCGCCGCGGCCATGATCGCGCCGGTGTCGGCGTGCACGAGGCCGCGCAGCGTCAGCGCCGACCTCTTCATCAGCGGCTGGTTCAGTGCGGGCAGTGTCAGCGTCTGCGCCCAGTCCCGCCAATAGCTCTCGGCCCGCTCGCGTCGTGAATCATCGTCGACCGGGCTTTCGGACAAATCTTCGGTGCCGCAGCGCAATTCGAGCACGACAGAGCCCTGCGACGGGTCCACCACCGCACGGGCAGTCTCGTGGACGCCGTCCGCGACGATCTCCCATTCGACGCCGGGCGCACGCAACACCATCGGCTCGTTGGTCGCGAACACGCGAAGCCCGCCGTCCTGCACGCGCAGGTGCACCGGCGCCTGGGCGAACTCGGGCCGCGGCGCGAACGACACCACGGCCTTGGCCTGCCCGCTGATCACGCGGACCAGATCGGTGCGGCCCGCGCCGACGTCGTGAGACAGATAGTCGGTCACCAGCAGACTGGCCCAACGGGTTTCGACGGTCATCGTGCCGTCGACGTAGCGCTGGCTCAACGGCAGCGACTCCCGCTGCGGGCCGATCTCGTAATGGCCTGCGTTCGCGTCACCGAGGAGCCTGGAGAACACCGCCGCCGAATCGGCCGCCGGATGGCACATCCACACCACGTCGGCCTCGGGAGTCAGCAGCGCGACGGTTCGGCTGTTGGACAACATCGTCAGCCGCTCGATGGGCGTCGAATGCCCACCGAGGAGCCATGTGCGGCGGCACTCGAGCAGAAAGGTCAGCGCGAGCGCCACGTCCTCCGGGGACTCCACCCGGTAGTCGGCCAGCGTGTCGCCGTCGCCGACCTTCACTCCGACGTCGGGGCCGTGCAGCCGGCGAAAGGCCTTCTCGTCGGTCACGTCGTCGCCGAAGAACACCGCCGCGGACGCGCCCTGCTGGTGGCGCAGGATGTCGAGGGCCTGGCCCTTGTCGGTCTGGATCACCGCGAACTCGAGAACCGCCTTGCCCGAGGTGATCTGGGCGTCCCACTGCTGCGACGCCGCGTGCGCCTTCTTCATCGCCTCGTCCGCGTCGGCCGGGTCGGCGTTGCGCACGTGCAGCGCGATGCTGGCCGGCTTGATCTCGATCGCCACGCCCGGATACTCGGCGGCGATGGCGCCGAGCGCGTCTTTGATCTTGCGCAGCAAGGCTTTTGCGTCGTCGTCGATGGCGTGCACGAAACCGGTGTCGAACTCCGAGCCGTGGCTGCCCACCAGGTGCACCTCGGCGGGCATCCGGGACAGGGTGGCGAGGTCGCGCAGCGCCCGCCCGGAGATCAGTGCGGCAATGGTCGACGGCAGCGCCGCCAGCTCGCGCATCGCCGCTGCGGATTCGGTGAGCGGGCGCGCATCGTCGGGATTGGCGACGATCGGCGCCATGGTGCCGTCGTAGTCGCAGGCGATGAGGACACGGGGGACCCGAGCGACCGTCGCAAGGGCGCGCTTCAGCTCGGCGGGCAACTCCTGCGTCACCCGCTAGATCTTAGGGTGCTCCCCGTCCCCGATGAGCAGCCGAACCGCAAGGTCGAGCCGCTTGCTCACATCGGTGGCCGAAGCCCGGCGGGTCAGCCAGGCCAGCAGGTTGGACAGCCAGACGTCGGAGATGACCCGCGCGATGTGGTACTGGTCCTCGGTCGGCTCACCCTCGCTCATGGCGCGCGCGAACATCGAGTCCATCAGCTTGCCGACGTGATCGACCTCCCCGGCCGCCGACGCGTCGGCGAAGACGAAGGCCCTTGTCATCGCCTCGGTCAGCAGCGGGTTGCGTTGCATCGCCCGGTTCAGCTTGCCGACCATCAGGTTCAGCCGCTGATAGGGCGTGCCGCCCGCGAGCGCCGCGCGGTCGGTCTTGGCGTCGATGCGTTCGAATTCGCGGCCGAGCGCCGACACCAGCAGGTGCACCTTCGACGGGAAGTAGCGGTAAAGGGTGCCGACCGCGACGTCGGCCCGCTCGGCGACGGCACGCATCTGGACGGCCTCATAGCCGCCCTTGGAAGCGATGGCGAGGGTGGCGTCGAGGATCCGCTTGCGGCGCTCCCTCTGCGCCTCGGAACCGAGTTCGGATTCGGCGAGGACGGACACCGGCATCACCTGAGGCGGTCGCGATTCAGACCCCGAGGACGGGTTGGACTGTGCTGGCGACGACATCAGTTCCGAGCGCTCCTTCATCGTGCGGTCTCGGTGGAAACGATACGCATGCCGATCCCTGTTTTCTCACCTCAGCGACCGTACGGCACCGACGTGTGCTGCTGTAACGGCGTTCGACTTGACGGTCGAACACTGGCACTATTAGAACACGTTCTAGTGAGAAGCAGACCCTTCTCGCGCGATGGCATAGGAGTCCGAAAATGTCGCAGGCGTCAGCGACCGCCACCGACGAGCAGTTTGCCGCGCGTGAACTGGTCCGTAGCTGGGCAGCGGGGTCGAACGCCGTCAGGGCCGCCCGCGACGTCGAGCAGGGCGATCCCGACGCCTGGCGGACGGCATACACGGGCCTGGCCCAACTGGGCATCTTCGGCGTGGCGCTGCCCGAGGAATGCGGCGGGGCCGGTGGCACCGTCGACGACCTGTGCGCGATGGTCGACGAGGCCGCCGCGGCGCTGGTGCCCGGACCCGTCGCCACCACCGCGGTTGCCACGCTGGTGGTGCCCAGTTCGCATGCAGAATTGCTCGAGGCACTGGCGTCCGGCGAGCGCACCGCGGGCCTGGCGCTGAGCGCGGAGGTGAATTACGACGGTGGCCGGGCATCGGGCACCGCCGAGTTCGTGCTGGGCGCCGACGCCGGTGGGGTGCTGCTGCTGCCCGCGGGCGATCACTTCCTTCTCGTCGACGCCACCGCCGACGGGGTCACCGTCGAACCGCTGACGCCCACCGACTTCTCCCGGCCACTGGCCCGGGTCGTGCTCGCCGACGCTCCCGCCGAGGTTCTGCCCGTTTCGAGGCGTCGCGTCGAGGACCTGGCCGCGACAGTGCAGGCCGCCGAGGCTGCCGGGTTGGCACGGTGGACACTGCAGACCGCCACCGAATACGCGAAGGTTCGCGAGCAGTTCGGCAAGCCGATCGGCAGCTTCCAGGCGATCAAGCACATGTGCGCGGAGATGCTGCTGCGCTCCGAGCAGGTCGCGGTGGCTGCGGGTGACGCGGCCCACGCCGCCAACGACTCCGACGATCCACAGCTGTCGATCGCCGCCGCCGTCGCGGCGGCCGCCGGCATCGAGTTCGCGAAGGCCAACGCCAAGGACTGCATCCAGGTACTGGGTGGCATCGGCATCACGTGGGAGCACGACGCCCATCTGTATCTGCGTCGCGCATACGGCATTTCGCAGTTTCTCGGTGGCGGCGTCGCGCTGGCTGCGCCGGGTCGCCGCGCTCACACAGCAGGGCGTCCGCCGCGAACTGCACATCGACCTGGCATCCGTCGAGCACCTGCAGCCCGAAATCGCGGCCGCGGTCGCCGAAGTCGCCGCCCAGCCCGACGAGAAGCGACAGATCGCGCTCGCGGAGGCGGGGCTGCAGGCGCCGCACTGGCCGCCGCCCTACGGCAGAGCCGCCTCGCCCGCAGAGCAGCTGCTGATCGATCGTGAGATGGCCGCCGCGGGCGTCGAGCGTCCCGATCTGGTGATCGGCTGGTGGGCGGCCCCGACGATCCTCGAGCACGGCAGCACTGAGCAGATCGAGCGGTTCGTGCCCCCGACGCTGAGCGGCGAACTGTTCTGGTGCCAGCTGTTCAGCGAGCCGGGCGCAGGCTCGGACCTCGCGTCGCTGCGCATGAAAGCCGTTCGCGCCGAAGGGGGTTGGAAGCTCACCGGGCAGAAGGTCTGGACGTCGCGCGGCGAACTGGGCGCAGTACGGTGTGTGCCTGGCGCGCACCGACCCCGACGCGCCGAAGCACAAGGGCATCACGTACTTCCTGATCGACATGTCGTCGCCGGGCATCGACATCCGGCCGCTGCGGGAGATCACCGGCGAAGATCTGTTCAACGAGGTGTTCTTCGACGACGTGTTCGTGCCCGACGAGATGGTGGTCGGTGAGGTCAACGACGGCTGGCGGCTCGCCCGCACCACCCTGGCCAACGAACGGGTCGCGATGGCGCACGGCACTGCGCTGGGCAATCCGATGGAAGAGGTGGTGCGCACCGTCGCCACCCTCGAGCTGGACCCGACGGTGCAGGACCGACTCGGCCGGCTGATCGTCGCCGCGCAGGTCGGCTCGTTGCTGGACCAGCGCATCGCGCAACTGGCGGTCGGCGGCGCCGATCCCGGGCCGCAGGCCAGCGCCCGCAAGCTGATCGGCGTGCGCTACCGGCAGGCGCTGTCGGAGTTCCGGATGGATCTGTCCGAGGGCGCCGGTGTGGTTCAGAACCAGCCCGTGCACGACTTCCTCAACGTGCGCTGCCTGACGATCGCAGGCGGCACCGAGCAGATCCTGCTCACGATGGCCGGCGAACGGCTGCTCGGCCTGCCGCGCTAGGCAAAACCCGCTCCGAACAGCCAAAAAGCACGGTCGTTCCTTTATGCTGAGCAGGTGAAGCAGCGGCCGAAGGGGCAGCGCACGAGGGCGGCGATCCTCACCGAGGCCGCCCGCCTTGCGTCGGTCGACGGACTCGACGGGCTGACCATCGGCGGCCTCGCCACGGCGACCGGGATGAGCAAGAGCGGTCTGTACGCCCACTTCGGTTCGAAGGAGGACCTGCAGTTGGCGACCATCGCATCGGCGAGAGAGACGTTCGTCGCCGAGGTGTTCGTGCCCGCTCTTGCCGCGCCGCAGGGCATCCGCCGCCTGTATGCCGCCTGCGATGCGTTTCTGTCTCACATCGAGCGGCGGGTGTTCCCCGGTGGATGCTTCTTCGCGGTGGCGGCCGCCGACGTCGGCACCCGAGCGGGCGCGGTGCGTGATGCCGTCGCCGCGCAGCAACGTGACTGGATCGAACTTCTGGAACGGCTTGCCCACAAGGCGATGGACGTCGGCGAACTCGGGCCCGGCATCAATGCGGCCCAGCTCGCCTTCGAGCTCAACGCGGTGGTGGTGTCCGCCGCTTCGACATTCATCCTTCACGGGGACGCGGCGGTGTTCGAGCGCGCCCGTGCGGCGGTGCGCTCGCGGCTGCAGCCGGCGGGACGCTAGCTGAACGAGGTCTGCGCGCAGGCGCTCGGCGTGGTGAGGTTCACGCCGCCGTAGACCACCTGGATCTGCGAGCACGCGACGAAACCGGCCTGCGTTCTCGGCTGGCCGGTCACCCAGTCGGTGGGCACCGAGTCTCCGTCGGTTTGAAAGCGCTCGATCGGCCCGCCGCCGAAGTAGGTCACCGAGATCTCGACGTTGGTGACCGCCTTGAACATCTTCGACAGAACGTTGTCGTGATTGGCGCCCTTGACCTCGCGCGGATTGCCCGAAGGGGCGCTGTAGGAGGCTTCCTGCCACACCTGGCGGTCCAGGCTGCGCAGCGTGATGGTCTGACGCGCCCAGGTGTCGCCGGGGAAACCGGTTGGCCCGTCGGGCGTCAGCAGGTTGGCGGCGGTGTTGAACCAGCATCTGTTCGCCGCCGAGACGCAGTTGGCGGTGACGTGCATTTCGATCGAGGTCGCCGGGTCGACGGCGATCGAGGTGGTGGCCGTGTTGGTGGCGGCCGTCGCCGACGCGGGCTGCGCGAGCACCGCCGTCAGCGCTGCCGCGGCGCATGTTGCTGCGAACCGCTTCATGACTGCTCCCCTCCGGTGCGGCGAATGTTAGCCCGGCGCTTATTCGTCGTAGGTGACTTCAACCGAATCCGACCGCGGGCGCGCCTGGCAACCGAGGATCAGGCCCTCGTCGAGATCCTGTTGCTCGAGCACATCGTTGACCTCCATCTCGACGTCGCCGCTCTTCTTCAGCACCGCGCAGGCCCCGCAGTGGCCCTCGCGACAGGAGAACGGGGCGTCGAGGCCCGCGTCGAGGAGCACGTCGAGAAGCTTCGCGTTGCGCGGCCACCGCACCTCGTGTGTCGTTCCGTCGAGGGTGACGACGGCGGTTGCGGGCCCCTCGTCGCTGTCGTCCTCCTCGATCACCACCGCGGCGAACGGGTCGGACTCGAGCGATTTGAACACTTCGATGTGGATCCGGTCGGCGCCCGCGCTCTTCATCGCCTCTTCCGCGGCCGCCATGAACGGCCCCGGGCCGCAGATGTACGCGTCGTGCCCGGCGTACGGGGCCGCAAGCGCGGACAGCGCGGCGACACTGGGCAGCCCCTGTACCGATTCCAGCCAGTGCACGACGCTCAGCCGGTCGGGGTACTTCGCCGCCAGCTCGCGCAGGGCGCCGCCGAAGATGACGGAGTTCTCGTCGCGGTTGGCGTAGATCATCACGACCTTGCCGCTGCCCTCGGCGAGCGCCGACTTGCAAATGGACATCATCGGCGTGATGCCGCTGCCGGCTGCCAGAAGCAGGAAGTCGGTGTCCAGCGTCTTGGGCACGAAGTTGCCCGACGGGGCCAGGGCGTGGATCCGCATCCCCGCATGCGCGTTGTCGCACAGCCAATGCGACGCGTAGCCGCCGTCGGTGCGCTTGACGGTGACGGTCAACGGATCACCGGTGTGCGGTGAGCTGCACAGCGAGTAGCACCGCGCCACGCATCCGGTGCGGTCGCTCGGCACCCGCAGCGTGAGGAACTGGCCCGGGGCATAGCGCAGCCGGTCGGCGGGGATGTCGACGCCTTCGGGCACGGTGAACACCAGCGAGCGCGCGTCGTCGGTCTCCTTGACGACGTCGGCCACCTGCAGCTCCAGCACGTGGCTACCGAGCGGCTCGTCTGTCACGCGGTTGCCCTTCCTTCTCCGGCCCGAGGGGCCCATAACTAGAACAGGTTACAGAAATGCATGTGCGCAGGTCTAGCTGCCGCAGGAATGCGCTGCTCGACACAAATCGTAACGTGTTCTAATCTTTCTTCAGGTCCGTTCTCTCGGGAGGCAAATCAGTGACGTCCATTGAACAGCGTGACGTGCAGTCGGTCCTAGCCGGCATCGACGATCTGTTGCCGCTGATCGCCAAGCGGGCGCAGGCCACCGAAGACCTGCGGCGGCTACCCGACGAGACGGTCGCCGAACTCGACGAGGTCGGCTTCTTCAAGCTGCTCCAGCCCGAACAGTGGGGTGGCCTGCAGTGCGATCCGACCATGTTCTACGAGGCGGTGCGTCGCATCGCGACGGCATGCGGCTCCACCGGCTGGGTCAGCTCGATCGTCGGCGTGCACAACTGGCACCTCGCGCTGTTCGATCAGCAGGCGCAGGAAGAGGTGTGGGGCGACGATCCGACCGTGCGCGTCTCCTCGTCGTACGCGCCGATGGGCGCCGGTCACGTGGTCGACGGCGGATACCTGGTCAGCGGCTCATGGAACTGGTCGTCCGGCTGCGACCACGCGACATGGACGTTCGTCGGCGGCCCGGTGATCAAGGACGGCAAGCCGGTTGATTTCGGCAGCTTCCTGATGCCGCGCAGCGACTATCGCATCGACGACGTGTGGCACGTGGTCGGCCTGAAGGGCACCGGTAGCAACACGCTGGTGGTCAAGGACGTCTTCGTCCCGCGGCACCGGTTCCTCTCGTACAAGTCGATGAACGACCGCACGGCGGGCGGGTTGAAGACCAACACCGCACCGGTATACAAAATGCCTTGGGGCACAGTGCATCCCACCACCATTTCGGCGCCGATCGTCGGCATGGCTTACGGCGCTTACGACGCCCACGTCGAGCACCAGGGCAAGCGCGTTCGTGCCGCATTCGCGGGCGAGAAGGCCAAGGACGACCCGTTCGCCAAGGTGCGCATCGCCGAGGCGGCCAGCGACATCGATGCGGCATGGCGGCAGCTGATCGGCAACGTCGGCGACGAATTCGCGCTCCTGAAGGAGGGCAAGGAGATCCCGTTCGAGCTGCGTGCCCGCGCCCGTCGCGACCAGGTTCGTGCCACCGGACGTGCGATCGCCTCCGTCGACCGGCTGTTCGAGGCATCGGGTGCCACAGCACTCAACAACGACGCCCCCGTGCAACGGTTCTGGCGCGACGCGCACGCGGGTCGGGTGCACGCGGCCAACGATCCAGAACGCGCCTACCTGATCTTCGGGAACAACGAGTTCGGGCTGCCGCCCCAGGACACGATGGTTTAATTGGCCGGCCTGATGACATCCTTCGCCGCCGAAGCCGCTCAACAGCAAGAGATCACGTTCGAGTCGACCTCCCGGTATGCGCAGGTCCGCGAGGACATGCGGCTGCACTATCACGAAGCCGGCGTCGGTAACGAGCAGACGATCGTGCTGCTGCACGGCGGCGGTCCCGGCGCATCGAGCTGGTCGAACTTCTCCAAGAACATCCCCGAACTGGCGAAGCAGTTCCACGTCCTCGCCGTCGACCAACCGGGGTACGGCCATTCGGACAAACACACCGAACACGAGCAGTACAACCGCTACAGCGCCACCGCGTTGCTGAACCTGTTCGATCACCTGCAGATCGAACGCGCTGCGCTGGTGGGCAATTCGCTGGGTGGCGGCACCGCAGTGCGGTTCGCGCTCGACAATCCCAAGCGCGCGGGCAGGCTGGTGCTGATGGGTCCGGGCGGGCTGTCGGTCAACCTCTTCGCCCCCGATCCCACCGAGGGCGTGAAGCTGCTCGGCAAGTTCGCAGTCGACCCGACCCGCGAGAACATCGAGAAGTTCCTGCGCATCATGGTGTTCGATCAGAACCTGATCACGCCCGAACTCGTCGACGAACGGTTCGCCATCGCCAGCCAGCCGGAGTCGCTGGCGGCGACCAAGGCGATGGGAAAGTCGTTCGCGGGACCCGACTTCGAACTGGGCATGATGTGGCGCGAGGTGTACAAACTTCGCCAGCCCGTGCTGCTGATCTGGGGCAGGGAGGATCGGGTGAACCCGCTCGACGGCGCGCTTGTCGCGCTCAAGCAGATTCCGCGTGTGCAGCTGCACGTCTTCGGGCAGTGCGGACACTGGGCACAGCTGGAGAAGTTCGACGAATTCAACAAGTTGACGACCGATTTTCTCGGGGGCGGGAAATGAGCATCAAATCTCTTGGTTACCTGCGGATCGAGGCCACCGATGTCGCCGCATGGCGGGAGTACGGCCTGAAGGTTCTCGGCATGGTCGAGGGTTCCGGGTCCACCGAAGGCGCGCTCTACCTCCGGATGGACGAGTTCCCGGCCCGCCTTGTCATCGTTCCGGGGGATAACGACCGGTTGCTTCAGTCCGGCTGGGAGACGGCCAATGCCGCCGCCCTGCAGGAGATTCGCCAGCGGCTCGACGTCGAGGGCACGCCGTACAAGGAGGCCTCGGCCGCTGAGCTCGCCGACCGTCGCGTCGACGAGATGATCACATTCGACGACCCATCGGGCAACACCCTCGAGGTGTTCCACGGCGTCGCCTCGCAACACCGCCGCGTCGTCAGCCCGTACGGGCACAAGTTCGTCACCGAAGAGCAGGGCCTCGGCCATGTTGTGCTGACCACGCGCGACGATGCCGAGTCGCTGCACTTCTACCGTGACGTGCTCGGCTTCTACCTGCGTGACTCGATGCGGCTGCCACCGCAGCTCGTCGGCAGGCCCGCCGACGGCGCACCCGCGTGGCTGCGGTTCTTCGGCGTCAACCCGCGCCACCACAGCCTCGCCTTCATGCCGGGGGAAACGCCGAGCGGCATCGTGCACCTGATGGTGGAGGTGGGTGAGGCCGACGACGTCGGGCTGTGCCTCGACCGTGCACTGCGCCGTAAGGTGCCGATGTCTGCGACGCTGGGCAGGCACGTCAACGACAAGATGCTGTCGTTCTACATGAAGACGCCGGGCGGGTTCGACGTCGAATTCGGTTGTGAGGGACTAATGGTCGACGACCCCGACTGGGTGGCCAGGGAGAGCACCGCCGTCAGCCTGTGGGGCCACGACTTCAGCATCGGGTTCAAGTAGCGTTAGCAGTCGTGTCCGCCGAACCGATGGACCCCCGCACATTCCGCAATGTGCTCGGCCAGTTCTGCACCGGCATCACCGTGATCACCACGATGGCCGACGGTGCGCCGACCGGGTTCGCCTGCCAGTCGTTCGCGGCGCTGTCGCTGGAACCGCCGCTGGTGCTGTTCTGTCCGACCAAGGTCTCCCGGTCGTGGAAGGCCATCGAGGCCTCCGGCAAGTTCTGCGTGAACGTTCTGCACGAGAAGCAGACGGACGTCTCGGCGCGATTCGGCTCCAGGGAGCCCGACAAGTTCGCCGGGATCGACTGGGGCCCATCGAAATTGGGATCACCGGTGATCAAGGGCACGCTCGCGCACATCGACTGCACCGTGCACTCGGTGCATGACGGCGGCGACCATCTCGTCGTGTTCGGCGCCGTGCACTCGCTGACCGACGTGCCGCACAAGAAGCCGCGGCCGCTGCTGTTCTACCGCGGCCAGTACACCGGGATCGAACCGGACAAGAACATGCCCGCGCACTGGCGCGACGACCTCGAGGCGTTCCTCACCGCCACCACCGACGACACCTGGCTTTAGACCATCTTCCCGATGAAGGCGATGATCTCGTCGGCCACCTCGCGGTGCATCGTGTCGTTCAGTATGTCGTGGTGCCCGCCGACGAACTCCTTGAGCTGCAACGGTTCTATCTGTTCGGCGTAGGCGGCCACAGCGCCGACCGGTGCGATCGGGTCGGCGACTCCGTGCACCGCCAGCGTCGGCACCGTCAGGCCGGGAAGGTCGCGGCCGAACCGATCCCATGCGGTGTCGAGTGCGCGCGTCAGTGGGGCGCCGTCGGCGTCGACGAACGCCAGCGGATCGTTCTCGAGCGAGTCGAGGTAGAACGGGTCGTTGGAGAGCCAGTGCGGGTCGAGATCGAATGAGCTGTCCGCGTCGAGCATCTCCGGGATCGGCACCAGCGGTGCGCCGGAGATGACGCCTGCGCGGTAGCGGTCCGGTTGGTCGAGCAGCCGTGTCAGGGTCACCACGGCGCCGAACGAATGGCCCGCGGCGATCAGCGGTAGCCCGGGACGTTCGCCCTCGGCAAGCTCGGTCAAGGTGTCGGCGAGATCCGAGCTCTCCGCGATGGAGCCGAAGTCGCCGCGTTCGCCGGGGCTGAGCCCATGGCCGAACTGGTCGACCGCCCACAGGTCGATGCCTGCGGCATTGAGCGCGAAGCCGTACCGGTGATAGACGCCGGTGTGTTCGCCGAAGCCGTGCAGGAAGACAACGACGGCGCGCGGCTGGTGCGCCGCCCAGTGGCGGTAGTAGGCCCGACCATTCGGGTGATCGATGAACGGCATGGCGGTGAGTTTAGCTGTGATCCACCACACATGGGCATGGCGACTGAGATCCGCCGCGCCCCTATTTGTGCTCAGCGACCCAGAGATTCCTGCCAGCTGTCGACCAATTGCTGCCAGCGGAATTAAACCCTTGACCTCCCCGTTTAAAGAGACATACCGGTCAGGGAGAACCCCACAAAAGCCGGTAACGCGGAGTCCGAGCCCATAAGGCGCGAACCCCACAGAGAAGAAAGAAGAAGGCACCAAATGAAGAAGTTCGGGTTTGCCACACTCCTCGCGAGCGGTTTGGCCGCCGCCGTGCTCGGCTTTGCCGCGCCGGCTCAGGCGACCGTTCCGGCGAACGCTGTGGACGTCGTCATCACCGGTCCGTCGCAGGGCATCGATCACCTCGACTGGCTGAACGACATCCAGCAGAAGCCGAACGTGGCGCGTCCTGACACGACGGTGCGGAGCAATCCGTAACCAGCCGCTAGCTGACAAGAGGGCACCCCAGCCGGGGTGCCCTCTTTTTCATTTACGATTCCTGTCATGACAGCACTCGAGGGACGCACCGCCCTCGTCACGGGCGGCGCGAGCGGGATCGGTGCGGCGTGCGCCCGCGAGCTTGCTGCGCTCGGCGCCGTGGTGACCGTCGCGGACCTCGACCACGCAGGCGCTACGGCCATCGCGGATGAGATTGGTGGAAAGTCCTGGGCCGTCGATCTTTCCGATGTAGCCGCCCTGGAGGATCTAGCGCTTCAGACCGACATCCTGGTCAACAATGCGGGAATCCAGCACGTCAGCCCCATCGCCGACTTTCCGCCGGAACGCTTCCGATTCATGCTCGCGCTCATGGTGGAGGCGCCCTTCCTGCTGATCCGTGCGGCGCTGCCGCACATGTATGACGCCGGCTTCGGGCGCATCATCAACCTGTCGTCGGTACACGGACTCCGTGCCTCCGAGTACAAAGTCGCCTACGTCACCGCCAAGCACGCGCTCGAGGGACTGTCGAAGGTGACCGCGCTCGAGGGTGGGCCGCACGGGGTGACGAGCAACTGCGTCAACCCCGGGTACGTGCGCACACCGTTGGTGACCAAGCAGATTGCCGACCAGGCCCGTTCGCACGGCATTCCCGAGCAGCAGGTGGTCGAGGACGTGCTGCTGAAAGAGAGCGCGATCAAACGGCTTCTCGAGCCGGAAGAGGTTGCGTCCCTTGTTGGTTGGCTCGCATCACCCGACGCCGGAATGGTGACCGGCGCGTCCTACTCCATGGACGGTGGCTGGAGCGCGCGCTGAATCAGCGCAGCCACTCACCGATGCGCCGCAGTGCTTCTTCGATGTCACCGGTCGGGCCCGCGAAGGACAGCCGGACGAACGCACCGCCGCGCTGCGTGTCGAAATCGATTCCCGGCGCGATCGCAACTCCGGTGTCGGCCAGTAGTTTCGAGCAGAACGCCAATGAGTCGCCCGTCAGATGCGATACGTCTGCGTAGACGTAGAACGCGCCGTCGGTCGGTGCCAGCCGGTCGATGCCGATCTCGCGCAGGCCGGTCAGCAGCAGCTGCCGGTTGGCGGCATAGTGGTCGAGCAGCGCGTCGGCCTCGGCGATCGATTCCGGCGTGAACGCCGAAACGGCGGCCGTCTGCGACAGCGCAGGAGGGCAGATGGTGAAATTCCCCGTCAGGCAGTCCACCGCGCGCTGCAGTTCCCGCGGCACCAGCAGCCATCCCAGCCGCCACCCGGTCATCGCGAAATACTTCGAAAAGCTGTTGACCACAACGGCTTCCCGCGATGTCTCCCATGCGCAGCTGGTATCGGGCGCGCCCTCGTACACCAGACCGTGATAGACCTCGTCGCTGATCAGCCGAACACCTGACTCCGCACACCACGACGCGATCGCCGCCAGCTCGTCGGGCGGGATCACCGTGCCGGTCGGGTTGGCGGGGCTCGCGACGATCACACCCTGCACGGGTGGGTCGAGTTCCGCGAGCATCTGCGCAGTGGGCTGGAACCGGGTGTCGGGTCCGCACGGCATCTCGACGACCTCACAGCCCAGTGCCGACAGGATGTTGCGGTAACACGGATAGCCGGGGCTACCGATCGCGACGCGGTCACCGACGTCGAAGCAGGCCAAAAAGGACAGCAGGAACCCGCCCGACGACCCGGTGGTCACCACTACCTCGTTGGGATCGACGGTCAGCCCGTGCCGCGTCCGATAGGAGCCGGCGATCGCGGCACGAAGTTCGGGGATGCCGAGCGCGACGGTGTACCCGAGGACTGTGTTGTCGAGCGCCGCTTTCGCCGCGGTCCGCACCGCGGCGGGCGCGCCCGCGCTGGGTTGGCCTGCCGACAGGTTCACCAGATCGCCGTGCGTGCGCTGGCGTTCCGCAGCGGCCAACCACACGTCCATCACATAGAACGGTGGGATGCCTGCGCGTAGCGAGACGGTGCCGATCAGGTGCTCCTCTCGTCCGCCATCAGGAGCAACGTTAGAGCACTTCGGACTCGAGCCTGCGCAGATGCTCCCGCGGCGGTCCGAGCAGCTGCGCGCTGCCGTGTGCGCGCTTGAAGTACAGCTGGATGTCGTGCTCCCAGGTGATCGCGATGCCGCCGTGCATCTGCACGGCCTCGGCGGCCACCTTCGAAAACGCCTCGCTGGCCGCGAACCGGGCCAGCGCCGCCGACGTCGGCGGTCGGCTCGGCGACGGCGTCGTTGACGAGGGCGCGCGCGGACTGCACCGCCACGTAGAGGTCGGCCATCCGGTGCTTGAGCGCTTGGAAGCTGCCGATCGGGCGGCCGAACTGGACGCGGTCCTTGGTGTATTCGACGGTCAGGTCAAGGCACTTCGCTGCGGCGCCGATCTGCTCGGCGGCCACCAGGATCGACGCGGTGTCGGCGAGCCCGGGGTCGGCGCCGATGGTCACGGTGTCCTTCGGCTCCAGCCGCGCCAGCGGCCGCGTCAGGTCCATGGTGGGGACGGGGGTGGCCGTGAACGTGGACCAGCGGGTGAGCGTCTCGCCGTCGGCGGCGACGACGATGTCGGCGATCGCGCCGTTGACCACGAAGCCGGGATCGAAGACGACAGTGCCGATCGCGGCGCCTTCGGCCAGCTTCTCGAGTGCATCGGTGTCGGGCTCGTCGGCGGCAAGCAGCGCGAGCTCGGCCAGCGTCGTGCCCAGAAGCGGCGTCGGCGTCAGCGCCTTGCCCAGTTCCTCGACGACGACAGCGGCGTCGGCGAGCTCGCCCCCCGCGCCGCCCAGCTCCTCGGGCACCACCAGCGCCGCGGCTCCGACCTGCTCGCACAGCAGCTTCCACAGCGACTCGTCGTAGCCGCGTTCCGCCTCGATGGCCTGGCGCACCGCCGCCGGCGATGCGTGCTTGTCGACCAGCGCCGCGACGGTGTCACGGAGCAGCTCGCGTTCTTCACTCATGAAAGGCCTCCAATACCCGGCGGCGGTGCCACGTCGGGTCACCCCACGCCGACCGCAACGCCTGTACCCGCAGAAGCAACAGTGACAGGTCGTGCTCCTGTGTGAAGCCGATGGCGCCGTGGGTCTGCAGCGACGAACGGGCGGACAGCAGCGCGGCGTCGGCCGCCGCGGCAAGCGCGGCGCTGACATCGCGTGCCGCGTCGCGGGAGTCGTCTGCCAGCGACAGTGCGGCGCCGTAGACCAGCGGCCTGGCCAGCTCGACGGCGATGTACACGTCGGCCAGCTTGTGTTTGATCGCCTGGTATGACCCGATGGTCCTGCCGAACTGGCTGCGTTGTTTCGCGTAGTCGACGGAGGCGTCGAGCATGGCTTGGCCGGCACCGACCAGCTGTGCGGCGTTGGCGAGCACGCCGTACTCGAAAGCCTTGGCGGTGTCGGCCTTTCGGGCGTCGCCGTCGGCCGTCGCGTCGAACAACTTTCGTGCGGGGTCGACGGACTCGTGTTGAGCGCCGGCGCTGCCGTCGCGCACCTCACCGTCGCCTGCAATCAGAATCAACCCGGCGGAGTCGGCGTCGACGGCGCGCGGCACGTGCGGGGGAAGGGCGGCGGTGGCGATCAATTCGCCGGACCCGAGCGCAGCGCAGCGGTCATCGTCTGCGAGCAGAACCGGAGCGACCGCGATCGATTCGGTGACCGGTCCGGGCACACCCCAGTAGCCGAGTCGTTCGGCGGCGACCACGAGGTCGACGGGATGCGCCTCGATGCCGTCGTACCGTTCGGGCACCAACAGCGCCGTCACACCGAGGTCGGTCAGCGTCGACCACACCTTGCGGCCAGGACCGGTGTCGCCCTGCGCCCATGCGCGCACCGCGGCGGGAACGCCTGCCGCGCCGAGCGCGGCGTCGATGCTCGCGGCGAAGTCGCGCTGCTGTTCGTCGATCTCGAAGTTCATTTTTGCCCCTTGGGTTCGCGGGGCAGGCCGAGTAGCCGCTCGGCGATGATATTGCGCTGAATCTCGTTGGTGCCTGCGTAGATCGGGCCGCCGAGGGCAAACAGCAGCCCGTCTGTCCAGGAGTCGGCCAGCTCGGCGTCGGGTCCCCGCATGTCCAGAGCGGTCTGGTGAAGGGCGACGTCGAGTTCCGACCAGAACACTTTGGTGATCGACGACTCGGCGCCGAGCTCGCCGCCGTTGGCGAGCCGGGTGACGGTGCCGAAGGTGTGCAGCCGGTACGCCTGGGCTTTGATCCACGCGTCGGCGACCCGGTCGGCGAAGACCGGGTCTCGGTTGGCCGTCCACTGTTCGACGAGTCGCTCGGCAGGTGCGATGAACCGAGCGGGGCTGCGCAGCGACATCCCGCGCTCGTTGCTCGACGTGCTCATCGCGGAGCGCCAGCCGTCGTGCACCGCGCCGATCACGTCGTGGTCAGCCACGAAGACGTCGTCGAGGAATATCTCACCGAACCCGGTGTCGCCACCGAGTTGTGCGATCGGCCGCACGGTGACGCCGTCGGCCTTCAGGTCGAACATGACGTAGGTGAGGCCCTTGTGCCGCTGCGCCTCCGGGTCGGACCGGAACAGGCCGAATGCCCTGTCGCCGAACGGCGCCCGTGAACTCCAGATCTTCTGTCCGTTGAGCTTCCAGCCGCCGTCGACTTTGGTGGCGGTGGAGCGCAGCGACGCCAGGTCGCTGCCCGACTCCGGTTCTGACCAGGCCTGCGCCCAGATCTCCTCACCGCTGGCCATCTTCGGCAGCACCCGGTCGAGCTGTTCTGAGGTGCCGTGTGCGAAGAGGGTCGGCGCCAGCATGGAGGTGCCGTTGGCGCTGGCGCGGCCGGGCGCTCCGGCCCGGAAATACTCCTCCTCGTAGACGATCCATTGCAGCAATGTGGCGTCGCGACCGCCGTAACGCTCCGGCCATGCGATGACTGAAAGGCCCGCATCGAAAAGCACCTTGTCCCAACGGCGATGCTGCTCGAAGCCTTCTGCCGTGTCGTAGGACTTCGTCGGGATGTGCTCTGAGTTGGCGGCGAGGAAGTCGCGGACCTCGGCCCGGAACTCCTCGGTGTCATCGTCGAACGCCAGGTCCATCAGATCGTCTCTCGCAATTGTGGTTTGACCACTTTGCCTCCTGGGTTGCGCGGCAGGGCGTCGAGGAACGCCACCGATCGCGGGGTCTTGAAATTCGCCAGATGCTCACGCGTATAGGCGATCACGGCCGCCTCGTCGAGTTCGGCGCCCGGCAACTTGACGACGAATGCCTTGCCGACCTCGCCCAGCCGCTCGTCTGGCACTCCGATGACCGCGGCTTCGGCCACCCCGTCCAGCCGGGCGAGAACCTGTTCGATCTCGGCTGGATACACGTTGAAGCCACCGCAGATGTACATGTCCTTGAGCCGGTCGGTGATCTGCAGATTCCCCGCCCCGTCGACGCGGCCGACGTCGCCGGTGTGCAGCCAGCCGTCGGCGTCGATGGCCTTGGCCGTCGCATCAGGATCGTCGAGATAGCCCAGCATCACGTTGGGTCCGCGCAACAGCACCTCGCCCGGCGCCGTCGTCGGCGGGCTTGTCGATGCGCAACTCGAAGTCGGCGATCGGGCGCCCGCATGTGGTGGCGACGGTGACGGCGTCGTCGTCCGCCCGGCACATCGTGCCGAAGCCGCTGGCCTCGGTCAGCCCGTACGCGGTCAGCACGATGTCGATGTCCAACTCCGACTGCATCCGTTCGATCAGCACCACCGGGATCGTCGCCGCGCCGGTGACCGCGAATCGCAGTGAGCTCAAGTCGTAGTCGCCGCGCCTGGGGTGGTCGAGCAGGGTCTGGTAGATCGTCGGAGGTCCGGGCAGCACGGTGATCCGGTGTTCGGCCACCGCGGCCATCGCCTTCTCCGGGTCGAACGTCAGTTGCGGAATCAGGGTCGCCCCGGTCTGCAGGCAGGCCAGGATGCCCGCCTTGTAGCCGAAGTTGTGGAAGAACGGGTTGATACAGAGGTAGCGGTCGGAGCTGGTGACCTGCCCGCATGCCGCCCATGCCGCGGGCGCGTCGAGCGACTGCCGGTGTGCGCACAGCGCACCCTTGCTGCGGCCGGTGGTGCCGGACGTGAACAGGATGTCGGAGACGTCGTCCGGCTGCACGGCGGCCGCGCGGCGCTCGACCGCGTCCAGATCCTCGCCGCGGGCGACGAACTCGTCCCAGGTGCCGTCGTCCTTGTCGATCGGGACGCGCACGATGTGGCGCAGATCGGGCAGGGCGACGCGGTCGAGGTCCGCGGTCTTGTCCGCGCCGAGGAATTCACCGGCCGCGACGAGCAGCGGCGCTGCCGGTGCGGGCCAGCACGTCGGCGGCTTCGCCTGCGGTGTAGCGGGTGTTGAGCGGTACGACCACGCCGCCCGCATAGTGGGTGGCCAGGCATGCCACGACCCAGTGCCACGTGTTCGGCGACCAGATCGCGACGCGGTCCCCGGCGGCGACGCCATGGTCGATCATCGCGGCGGCGGCGACCCGCACCTCGTCGCGCAGTTGGGCGAAGGTCAGCCGTCTCGCGTCGGTGACCAGGGCGTCATGGTCGGCGAATTGGCCGGCGATCCGGTCGAGGACCTGCGGAATGGTCCTCAGATCGGGCGTCATCGATGCTCCTCTAACAAAGCAAGTGCTTGGTAGGTTAGCCTACAGGGGTGATAGAGGTCCAGGAGTTCAGGGCCGAGGTCCGCGACTGGCTCGCCGACAATCTGGTCGGTGAATTCGCCGCGCTCAAGGGCCTAGGCGGACCGGGTCGCGAGGATGAGGCATTCGAGGAACGGCTGGCGTGGAACAAGCACCTCGCAGCCGCAGGCATGACGTGTCTGGGTTGGCCCGAGGAGCACGGCGGTCGCGGCCTTTCGGTCGCTCACCGCGTCGCCTTCTACGAGGAATACGCCAAGGCCGACGCCCCTGACAAGGTCAACCATTTCGGCGAGGAACTGCTCGGGCCGACGGTGATCGCCTACGGCACCCCGGAGCAACAGCAGCGCTTCCTTCCGAAAATCCTCGACGTGACCGAGCTGTGGTGCCAGGGCTATTCGGAGCCCGGCGCAGGCAGCGATCTGGCGAACGTGTCGACCACCGCCGAACTCGACGGCGACCAGTGGGTGATCAACGGCCAGAAGGTCTGGACGTCGATGGCGCACCTGTCGCAGTGGTGCTTCGTGGTGGCCCGCACCGAGAAGGGATCGAAGCGGCACGCCGGCCTGTCGTATCTGCTGGTGCCGCTCGATCAGCCCGGTGTCGAAGTGCGGCCGATCGTGCAGCTGACCGGGACGGCGGACTTCAACGAGGTGTTCTTCGACGACGCCCGCACCGACGCCGACCTCGTCGTCGGCCAGCCGGGCGACGGCTGGCGGGTCGCGATGGGAACGCTGACATTCGAACGCGGGGTGTCGACCCTGGGGCAGCAGATCCGTTACGCGCGTGAGCTTTCCAATCTCGCCGAGGTGGCCAAGAAGACCGGTAGCGCCGACGATCCGCTGATTCGCGAGCGGCTTGACTCGATCGTGGGTCGGCCTGCAGACGATGCGGTCCTACGCCCTGGCGACCATGGACGTCGAGCAGCCCGGGCAGGACAACGTGTCCAAGCTGCTGTGGGCCAACTGGCATCGCGATCTCGGCGAACTGGCGATGGACATCGTCGGCAAGGCAGGCCTGGTGGCCGAAGACGGTAAGTTCGACGCGTGGCAGCATCTCTACCTGTTCACCCGCGCCGACACCATCTACGGCGGGTCGAACGAAATCCAGCGCAACATCATCGCCGAGCGCGTGCTCGGACTACCCCGTGAGGTGAAAGGATGAGCCTTGCCGAAGCGCCCAAAGAGATTGACGGGCACGGACTTCTGACCGGAAAGGTCGTCGTCGTGACCGCGGCGGCGGGCACCGGCATCGGGTCGGCTGTCGCGCGCCGCGCGCTTGGCCGAGGGTGCCGACGTGGTCGTTTCCGACCACCACGAGCGTCGGCTCGGCGAAACCCGCGAGCAACTGGTCGGACTCGGGCTCGGCCGGGTGGAAAGCGTGGTCTGCGATGTGACGTCGACCGCACAGGTCGATGCGCTCATCTCGTCGACGACCGCGCGGATGGGCCGGCTCGACGTGCTCGTCAACAACGCGGGTCTCGGCGGCGAGACCCCGGTCGTCGACATGACCGACGAGGAGTGGGACCGGGTGCTCAACGTGACGCTGACGTCGGTGATGCGGGCGACCCGCGCCGCCCTGCGCTACTTCCGGGACGCCGACCACGGCGGCGTGATCGTCAACAACGCCAGCGTGCTCGGTTGGCGTGCCCAGCATTCGCAGTCGCACTACGCCGCGGCCAAGGCGGGCGTGATGGCCCTGACCCGCTGCAGCGCAATCGAAGCCGTCGAGCACGGCGTGCGGATCAACGCGGTGTCGCCGAGCATCGCCCGACACAAGTTCCTCGAGAAGACCAGCTCCTCGGACCTGCTCGACCGGCTCTCCGAGGGCGAGGCCTTCGGCCGGGCCGCCGAACCGTGGGAGATCGCCGCCACCATCGCGTTCCTGGCCAGTGACTACTCCAGTTACCTGACCGGAGAAGTGATTTCGGTATCGAGTCAGCGCGCATGACAGAGCAACCGTCGGTCAGTCGTCGCGACGAGCTTCTGGAGCTCGCCGCGATGATGTTCGCCGAACGCGGCTTGCGCGCCACCACCGTGCGCGATATCGCCGACTCGGCAGGCATTCTGTCCGGCAGCCTGTATCACCACTTCAAGAGCAAAGAGCAGATGGTGGAGGAGGTGTTGCGCGATTTTCTCGACTGGCTGTTTGACCGCTATCAGGAGATCGCCGACACCGAGCCCAACCCGCTCGAGCGGCTCAAGGGATTGTTCATGGCGTCGTTCGAGGCGATCGAGCACCGGCACGCACAGGTCGTCATCTACCAGGACGAGGCGAAACGACTCTCCGGGCTGCCGCAGTTCGACTTCGTCGAGGCCCGCAACAAAGAGCAGCGGCAGATGTGGCTGGACCTGCTCAACCAGGGCGTCGACGAGGGCTACTTCCGCCCCGACATCGATGTAGACCTGGTCTATCGGTTCATCCGCGACACCACATGGGTTTCGGTCCGCTGGTATCAACCAGGCGGACCGTTGACGGCCGAAGAAGTTGGCCGACAATACCTTTCGATCGTCCTTGGCGGGATCACCAAAGAAGGAGCCAAAAATGCCTGAGGCATACGTCATCGAAGCTGTGCGCACCGCGATCGGCAAGCGAAACGGGTCGCTGGCAGGTGTGCACCCGGTGGATCTCGGGCGCCGCGGGATGGCGCGGTCTTGTTCGATCGTGTCGATGTCGATCCCGGTGCGGTCGACGATGTGATCGCCGGCTGTGTCGACGCCATCGGACCACAGGCGGGCAACATCGCGAGGTTGTCCTGGCTTGCCGCCGGATACCCGGAGGAAGTGCCCGGTGTCACCGTGGACCGGCAATGCGGCTCCAGCCAGCAGGCCGTTTCCTTTGGCGCACAGGCCATCATGTCCGGCACCGCTGACCTGATCGTGGCCGGTGGCATGCAGAACATGAGCCAGATCCCCATCTCCTCGGCGATGACCGTCGCCGAACAATTCGGCTTCACATCGCCGACCAACGAATCCAAGAGCTGGCTGCACCGCTACGGCGACCAGGAGATCTCGCAGTTCCGCGGAGCGGAGTTGATCGCCGAGAAATGGAACATCTCGCGCGAGGAGATGGAGGAGTACTCGCTCGCGAGCCATCAGCGCGCGCAGGAGGCGATCCGCGCAGGACACTTCGAGAACGAGATCATCGGAGTGGAGGGCTTCGTCACCGACGAAGGACCGCGCGACACGTCGCTGGAGAAGATGGCCGGCCTCAAGACACTCGTCGACGGCGGCCGCCTTACCGCCGCGATGGCGAGCCAGATCTCCGACGGCGCCAGCGCGGTGCTGCTGGCATCCGAGCAGGCGGTCAAGGAGCACAACCTGAAGCCGCGGGCGCGAATTCACCACATCAGCGCGCGCGGAGCCGATCCGGTATTCATGCTGACCGGGCCGATCCCCGCGACGAGGTACGCGCTCGAGAAGACGGGCCTGTCGATCGACGACATCGACACCGTCGAGATCAACGAGGCGTTCGCCCCAGTGGTGATGGCCTGGTTGAAGGAGATCAAGGCCGACCCTGAGAAGGTCAATCCGAACGGCGGCGCGATAGCGCTCGGTCATCCGTTGGGCGCCACCGGCGCGAAGTTGTTCGCCACGATGCTGAACACCTTGGAGCGCACCGGCGGCCGTTACGGCCTGCAGACGATGTGCGAGGGCGGCGGCACCGCCAACGTGACGATCATCGAGCGACTCTGAGTCGCAGCGTCTGAAGGCGCGCTACTGCGCGAGCACCAGTCCGCCGAGCGCGATGATCCAGCTGGCGAAGCTGCCGACGAGAAAATACTCGGTGACGGCGTCGATGCCGATGTTGCCGTTCTCGCGGGCCTTCGCGGCGTTGATCTCAGGGAACCGGATGATGCTCTTTGCTGCGACGACGGCGGTGGCGGCGGCGAGCTGACCGGCCAGGCCCAGCCCGAAGATCAGGGTGCGTTCCATCGGGCCGAGCAGACGACCGCCCTTGAGCCGGTCGGACGGCTGCGGCTGCCCCTCGGGTTTCACGGCGCCGACCGAGCCGAGCACCAGCCGCACCAACTGGTTGCCGGTGACCAACTGCAGTAGTACCGCGCCGACGATCATCAGCAACCGGTTCGGGCTGACGTCGCCGATGCCGGCAATTTCGACCCACGCGCTCCAACGCTGCGACGAGGCCGCCGACGTCGGAAGCCCAGCCGTTCAACAGGATCAGAGCCGCGAGCGCAAGCCCGAACACCGCCAAGGGCGCGCCCTCGTGATCGCCGGATCGTTCGGCGCGAGCACCCAGCAGGACCCAACCGACGCCCGCGGCGGCCGCGATCGCCAACAACGCCAGGTCGCCCCGGTGCCACAGCCCCGACAATGCGGCGCAGACCACGACCACGGTGGGTGCTACCACCGCGGGCACCCATACCGGACGGGTCAGACGCCGGACCCCGTCGGCGATGCCCATCGCGATGAGCATCACCGCAAGCGTGCTCACGGCAGGCTCCGGAGGTACTCCGACGCCACGACGATCAGGTCGAGACCGTCGCGTCCGGAGCGTTGCGACACCGCCGAGGGGCTGATGCCCTCTGTCGCGGCGATGTCCTTCTTTGTCCGGTTCTCCAACAATGCCTTCACAATCCGTGTCGATCGGTCGTCAATCGATCCAAGCAGGTGGTCCCGACAAATCAGCGCGGCGTTGATCGCGTCGACGTCGGTCCTGGTCTCGGGTGCGGCTCGGAGGGAGGTGCGGACGAGCGCCAGTCCGGGTTGGCGTTGAGCCGAAGCCGTCCATTCGATGGCTTCGCGGGCGGCCCACCAGCCCGGACCGTCCTGAATGCCCGCGCTCTCGTCGAGCATGGTGACCCCACCCCAGCCGATGCCGAACCGCACGTCGATGTCGGGTGCGATGGACAACCGCAGCGAAAGCGCAGCATCGATCGCGAGGCCGACACGTGTGAACGCGCCCTGGAATTCGTCGCCGACCGTGAAGGCCGGCGGGTCGATCGCCGCTGCGGCGACGTCTCGCAGGGCCTCGTTCAGCGCTCGGTGGGTGCCGGCGCGGTCGGCAACGGTCCGCGAACCGACGACATCGCCGATGAGGGTCGCCCGCAGTCGCGATGAAGCAATATTCTTCATCCCGGTCATATGAAGAGTATAGCTTCAATTAGTCAGAACTGAAGCGATCCTCTTAATCGACGAGTGCGGCCGCTGCCTGCAGGTGCTTGATCGCGTCGTTGACGATCGTCTCGACCAGCTCCGCACACGTTGGCAGGTCCTCGACTATGCCGGCCACCTGGCCCGATGCCAGCACGCCCGCATCGGTGTTGCCCTCGACCAATCCGGCCTTGAGCAGCATCGGTGTGTTGGCGGCCATCACCACCTGCGACCAGGTGAGCTCCTTGCCGTGCCGCATCTCCAACCCGTCGCTGATCATCGACCGCCAGGTCATCTTCGACATCTTCTTGAACTTCGCCGCGTTGCGTACCGCTGCACTGAAGCCGCGCAGTCGCGAACCGCTTTCGAGCTTCTCCACCAGCCCGGTCCGCAGCACTCGGTGCGGCATGCCGTCGACGCGGGTCGACACCACGGTGCCGTCGAGACCGGCCTGCAGATAGCGCTGCTTGACGTCGTCCGGCACGGTGGAGTCCGACGTGAGCAGGAAGCGGGTTCCCATTGCGACGCCCGCTGCGCCGTAGGACAGTGCGGCGGCCAACCCGCGGCCGTCGAAGAATCCGCCCGCGGCAACAACGGGAATGTCCACGGCGTCCAGCACCGACGGCAACAGCAGCGTGGTGGCCACCGGTCCCGTGTGGCCGCCACCCTCACCGCCCTGAACGATCACCGCGTCGGCACCCCAGCCGGCCACCTTCTTGGCGTGCTTGGCCAACCCGACCGACGGAATCACAACGACGCCCGCCTCTTTGAGCTTGGCGATCAGATCCGGCTTCGGTGCGAGTGCGAACGACGCCACCCGGACGCCTTCGGAGATGAGTAGATCGATCCGGTCGATGGCATCGCCCGCATCGGCACGGATGTTGATGCCGAACGGCTTATCGGTGGTCGCTTTCACTTTGGTGACCGCGGTCTGAAGTTCGTCCAGCGTCATCGTCGCCGACGCAAGGATGCCGAGGCCTCCCGCGTTGGACGTCGCCGCCACCAGCCGCGCGCCCGCCACCCAGCCCATTCCGGTCTGGACCACCGGATGGTCGATGCCGACCAATTCAGTAAGCGGAGTGCGCAGTTTGCTCATGTCCGTATTTCCTTGTCCCGCAGCGACTTGGGATCGATCACCTCACGAATCAGCTTCAGCTCGTCGGCGGTGGCGAGTCGCGTCTCGTCGGCCTCATCCAGTCCGTGCACCTCGAAAGAGGTGTTCTCGCGGACCTGTTCGGCATCGATGCCGGGATGTAGCGACACCGCCCGCATGGTGTGCTCGGGGCCGTTGAAGTCGAATACACCGAGGTTCGAGACCACGCGGAAGATGTTGACGAACCGGTATGCCGGATTGTCGGGATCGACCTTGTTCCAACCGA
This sequence comes from uncultured Actinomycetota bacterium, assembly GCA_963758825.1. Classification (GTDB taxonomy): domain Bacteria; phylum Actinomycetota; class Actinomycetes; order Mycobacteriales; family Mycobacteriaceae; genus Mycobacterium. The sequence goes on from CAVWWV010000008.1 coordinate 781,342, forward strand.
TCCCGGACACGATGTCGACGCTGTCGCAGAAGACGCGCTTGGAGTGGTTGCCGACCCAGTAGCTGGTCGCGTGGTTGATCGTGTTTCCAGGAGCGCCGCGCACGCCGAACATCTGACGGGTCGGGTGCTGCAGTGGCCCGAACGCGGACAGGTTCTGGTTGCCGTACCGGTCGACCTGGTTCGCGCCCATCACGACGTGCCTGCGCCCCCATGCCAGCGTCTCGAAGACCCGGCCGAACGGCATCCAGCCCTCGATCGCACCCGCCGCACCGATCGCCGGGGTATCGGCCAACAGCCGAGCCTCGCCGTCGGTGAGCACGATGTCAGGGGAGAACGTCAGGCGCGCCAACCGTGCGCCGATCGACACCATGGTCGCCATCGGGCTGACCATGATCTCGCCTGCGTCGCGGAACAGCTCGGCACACGCGACGGCGCACACCTCTGCACGGGACACGGAACTCACTTCGCCTCCTCGACGAATCTGGCTACGGCGGCTTGGTAATCAGCCTCGCTGCCGGCCAGGTAGGTGCTGACGAACTGCTGCCATGTCTCGTCCGACGCGGCGGCTTCTGCGTAGTGGCGCTGGAACCTCTCGTCTCGCTTGTAGTCGGGTTCGGCGGTGGTGAAGTGCGCCCCGTTGGGCGCCTCGACGACACTGTCCACCATCATCCGGTTGATCAGCAGCGCCTGCGGCGGAACCGATTTCACCAACTCTTCGGTCGGCACCACTGTCTCGACGGACAGCAGGCGGTTCTGCGCGGCCATCAGGAACAGGTCGTCGAAGTACGGGTCGATACCGGTGTAGGCGGCGTTGCCTTGCTGGTCGCCGATGTTGAGGTGCACGAACGCCGCGTCGAGGTTCAGCGCGGGCATCGCGACGAGTTCCTCGTAGCCGCCGTCGGTGGGGTAGGGCGACCGCACTGTCTGCAGCTCCTCACCCCAGAACGCGCGTACGTCGCTGCCAAGGCCGGCGCGAATCGGCAGGAACGGAAGTCGTTGTGCCGCAGCCTGCAAGCCGCACCGCAGCATGCCTTCGTCCATCTCGCGAGACTCGATCGCACCGGTCGTGCGCGCCTTGGCGAACCACGGATCGTAGAACGGCGGCGAATCCAGCGATACGAATCCGTAGTACACCCGCTTGACCTTGCCCGCCGAACAGAGCAAGCCGATGTCGGGCCCGCCGTAGGTGACCACGGTCAGGTCGGTGACGTCGGTGCGCAGCAGTGCGCGGACGAACGCCATCGGTTTGCGCCGCGAACCCCAGCCGCCGATGCCGATGGTCATTCCGCTCTCGACGACGGCTACCGCGTCGTCGAGAGTTGTTCGCTTGTCGCTCATTTGGTCCCCTTGTCGGTCCCGGCGAACGCGTCGCGATGCTCGTCGGACACCCCGGACAGGTTCAGCTCGAACGTGAAGCCCTGTTCCATCCGGTAACTGGAGTTGACCTTCTGCACGTCGATGAGATTCAGCGCCTCCTTGGCCGCCCGGATGACCCGGGTGTCCTTCGATGCGATGTCGCGCGCGACCCGAAGCGCGGACTCGTCGAGGTCGGCGCGCGGGACCACCTCATGCACCGACCCGAAGTGGTGCAGGGTCGCGGCGTCCACGGTGGCGGCGGTGAAGAACAGTCGGCGCATCATGTGCTGCGGCACCAGACGCGACAGGTGGGTGGCCGCACCGAGGGCGCCGCGTTCCACCTCGGGCAGGCCGAAGATGGCGTCGTCGGAGGCGACGATCACGTCGGCGTTGCCCACCAGACCGATTCCGCCTCCAACGCAGAACCCGTTGACGGCGGCAACCACCGGAACCGCGCACTCATAGACCGCGCGGAAGGCCTCGAAGCAGCCGCGGTTGGCGTCGATCAACGCGGTATACCCCTCGGTCTTCTGCATCTCCTTGATGTCGACGCCTGCGTTGAACCCGCGGCCCTCGGACCGAAGGATCACGACGTGGGTGGACGGGTCGCGGCCGGCGGCCGTGATCGCGTCCCCGAGTTCGAACCACCCTCGGGACGGGATCGCGTTGACGGGCGGGTAGTCGACGGTGACCGAGACGATGCCCGGTTCGACCGACTTGGTGGTGATCGACATCTTGTCTCCTGCAGGGGTCGGCTACCTAAGCAAGCACTTGCTTGGTACGCTAGCACAGTGACCGACGGGGCTGACAGTGCTGGTGTGGCGGGCATCGACCTGCGGCTGAGCGGCCGGGTCGTCCTGGTGACCGGCGGCGTGCGAGGGGTCGGCGCCGGTATCAGCGCGGTCTTCGCCGAGCAGGGCGCGACCGTCGTGACGTGCGCGAGGCGGCCGGTCGAGGGATCGCCGTACGAATTTCGTCCTTGCGATGTTCGCGACGACGAATCGGTGAAATCGCTCATCGATGCGATCGTCGCCGCAGCACGGCCGCCTCGACGTGGTGGTCAACAACGCGGGTGGGTCGCCCTACGTACCCGCCACGGAGGCGTCAGCCAAGTTCAGCACCAAGATCATCGAGCTCAACCTGCTCGGGCCCCTCTCGGTGTCGACGCACGCGAACGCCGTGATGCAGACACAGGCGCAAGGCGGGTCGATCGTCAACATCGCCAGCGTCAGCGGCAGGCGGCCGACGCCGGGAACCGTGGCATACGGTGCTGCGAAAGCGGGCCTGGAGAACATCACCAGCACACTGGCCGTCGAATGGGCGCCCAAGGTGCGGGTGAACTCGGTCGTCGTCGGCATGGTCGAGACCGAGCAGTCCGAACTCTTCTACGGCGACGCCGATTCCATCGCAGCGATCGCGAAGAACGTGCCGCTGGGCAGGCTCGCGAAACCGGCCGACGTCGGCTGGGCCGCGGCCTTCCTCGCGTCGGACGCGGCGTCCTATATCAGCGGAGCATCGCTGGAAGTGCACGGCGGCGGCGAACCGCCGCACTACCTGACAACGACAACCGCCGACATCAAATAATCAAGGAGACAACGAAATATGGGACTGCTCGACGGTCGCGTGGTCATCGTGACGGGCGCCGGCGGCGGCATCGGGCGCGCGCACGCGCTGGCGTTCGCCGCCGAAGGGGCGCGCGTCGTGGTGAACGACATCGGTGTCGGCCTCGATGGTTCGCCGGCAGGGGGTGGCAGCGCCGCGCAGGGCGTCGTCGATGAAATCACCGGTGCGGGAGGCGAAGCCGTCACAAGCGGCGCCAACGTCGCCGACTGGAGTCAGGCCGAAGGCCTGATTGCCACGGCCGTCGACACCTTCGGCGGACTCGATGTCCTTGTGAACAACGCGGGCATCGTCCGCGACCGAATGTTCGCCAACACCAGCGAAGACGAGTTCGACGCCGTGATCGCGGTACACCTGAAGGGCCACTTCGCGACGATGCGGCACGCGGCGGCGTACTGGCGTGCGCAGTCCAAGGCAGGCAACACCCCCGACGCACGCATCATCAACACCAGTTCTGGCGCTGGGCTTCAGGGAAGCGTCGGCCAGGCGAACTACAGCGCCGCGAAGGCGGGCATTGCGGCCATGACGCTTGGTCGCCGCCGCGGAGATGGGCCGCTACGGCGTCACCGTCAACGCGATCGCGCCGTCCGCGCGCACCCGGATGACGGAGACGGTTTTCGCCGACATGATGTCGACCGAGGGTAAAGACTTCGATTCGATGGCGCCCGAGAACATTTCGCCACTGGTGGTGTGGCTGGGCAGTGTGGAAGTCACGTGATGTCACCGGCAGGATGTTCGAGGTCGAGGGCGGCATCATCCGCGCCGCTGAGGGCTGGGCGCACGGGCCCGAGGTCGACAAGGGCGCCCGATGGGATCCCGCGGAACTGGGTCCGGTCGTCCACGATCTGCTGGCGAAAGCGCGCCCGCCCGTGCCGGTCTACGGAGCCTGACGGGCGCTGACTTCGACAGCGCACACTGGTAACCGATGCGCGCATACGGCTTCACCGAGATCGGCGGACCTGACAGGCAGACGTTTATCGATGTCCCGGTACCGCAACCCGGTCCCGACGAACTTCTGGTCCGGGTTCGGGCAGCGGGCGTGAACCCCGGCGACTGGCGGCTGCGCGAAGGTTCTTACGGTCACCGCGGCCCGACGGTGCTGGGTCGCGAAGTGGCGGGGACGGTCGAAAAAGTAGGGCCCGGGGTGTCCGAGTTCGCCGTCGGTGACGAGGTTTTCGGCGGTTGCCCGGGAATGGTCGGCGGTTGGGCCGAGCATGCGCTGACGATCGTCTCGTTCACCGCGCGACGTCCTGACGGGCTGAGCCCCGAGGCCGCCGCTGCGCTGCCCGTCGCCGCCGCGACCGCGTACGACGCGATGAACCGGTTCGACTTGCCCGAGGGCGCCACTCTGTTGGTCAACGGCGCGGGTGGCGGGGTGGGCGTGCCCGCTGTGCAATTGGCGAATGGCCCGCGGGCTCCGGGTCGTCGGGGTGGCGAGTCCGGCCAAGCACCCGTTGGTGGCTCGGTTCGGTGGCATCCCGGTGGCCTACGGCGCAGGCGTCGAGGACCGGGTACGTGCGGCAGCACCCGATGGGGTCGACGCCATCCTCGACATGGTGGGAGGAGATGCCCTGCGGACAGTCGCGGCACTGCTCGACGATCGGTCCCGGCTGACGTCGCTGGCCGACAAGCCGTTGGCGCTCGAGCTGGGGGGCTTCGAGCTCGTCCGTGACCGCAGCACGGCGGTGCTCACCGAGCTGGCTCGACTGGTGCGGGCAGGCAGATTGGATCCGTATGTCACCGACGTCCGACCACTATCCGACGCGCGGGCCGCTCTGGAGCTCGTCGAGCAGGGCCACGCGACCGGAAAGGTTGTTCTGATTCCCTGAAGGGCGTTTGAAAACTCGCTGTGAAGGTCATCATGATCAAGTGAGGCGGATCACACTGCCGGTTGTTGCCGGCGTAATGCTGTTGGTGTTGGCCGGATGCGGGGGACAACGAGGTGGTGAGGGCGGCGAAGCCGCCAAGGAGCCGACAACGTGCACCGTCGACTCCGACGCCCGCCTGAGCATCGCGACCGGAAACACCACCGGTGTCTACTACAGCCTCGGCGGCGCGCTCGCCGAAGCGATCGGCAAGAGCAGCGGCGGAAAGCTGAAGGCCACTGCGGCCGAGACGTCGGCGTCCCTGCAGAACATCCAGCAGTTGGTGGCTGGCACACATCAGGTCGCCTTCTCGCTTGCCGACACGGCGGCCGACGCGGCAGAGGGCAAGGAATCGTTCGATTCGCCACAGCCGATCGCGGCGCTGGCCCGGTTGTATCCCAACTACACGCAGGTGGTGGCGCGGACAGACTCCGGCATCAACTCGGTCGCCGACATGCGCGGCAAAAGGGTGTCCACCGGAGCGCCGAATTCCGGCACCGAGGTGATCGCAAACCGGATGCTGCAGGCGTCCGGACTGGATCCCGCCAAGGACATCCAGGCGCAGCGCACGGAGTTGGGCAAGACCGTCGAAGGAATGAAGGACGGCTCGATCGATGCGATGTTCTGGTCGGGCGGCCTGCCGACAAGCGGCATCACCGACCTCTTCACGAGCCAGCGCGGCAATGTCAAGTTCATCGACGTCGCAAGCACTTTGGACAAGCTCAAGGAGATCAACACGATCTATGAGCAGGGTGTCATTCCGGCCGCGACGTACCAGACACCCGGCGATGTGCAGACCGTTGTGGTGCCGAACCTGCTTCTGGTGAAGGACGATATGGACGGCAACATCGCGTGCGTCGTGACCAAGGCGCTGTTCGAGAACAAGGCCGAACTGGTCAAGGTGAACAAAGCGGCCCAGGACATCAGCCTGGACACGGCCCGCCAGACCGATCCCGTTCCACTGCATCCGGGTGCCAAGAAGGCACTCGACGAACTCGGCGCGAAAAGCTGACCGAGCGCGAAGACAATGACGGCCGGCCGGAACCGGCCGGAGGTACCGCGACCAAGACAGCGCCTGCGGCCGCAGCCGCCTATGAAGAAGAAAAGCCGGCCCGCGAGCTGACCGGGTGGGTGAGTCATGCGGTCACGGCCGTGTGCGTCCTGATCGGCGTGTCCGCGATCTATCAGGTGTTCTTCCCGCTGGCGCAGGGAAACCAGGTTTCCCTCATCTACTTCCTGGCGGCCGTGCTGCCACTGACCCTGCTGTGCTATCGCTCCGGTATCCGGTTGCCGCGCAAGGCAAAGACCGAACCCGAAGGTGACGAGCACGACGACGAGAGACGACAAACAAGAAGAAGTGCCGGTCGGTAATCCGACGCTTGTGGACTGGTTGCTGGCCGCGGTCGCCCTCGTGGCATGTCTCTATCCGATACTTCCTTTCGAAATCGCCGGCGGCGGAGGCGGTTTCGACGAGTTCCTCAGCAGACAGGGCACCCCCGCGATGATCGACGTCGTCGTGGGCACTTTGGTGTTGCTGCTGGTGTTGGAGGCCTGCAGGCGAACGACAGGGCTGGCGCTGCCGATCGTCTGCCTGCTCGCGCTTGCCTATGCCTACTACGGAGGTTATCTGCCGCAAGGCGCGGCGATCGCGCATGCCGGAGTGAACTGGGACCAGATCATCAGCGCGTCGTTCATCCAGTCGACCGGCCTCTACGGTGTGCCACTCGACGTCGCGGCCACCTACATCGTGCTGTTCACGATTTACGGTGCGGTGCTTGACACGTCGGGTGCCAGCAAGTTCTTCATCGATCTGTCCCTCGCGGCGTTCCGGCGGTCGCGGGCGGCGCCGGGCCGGACGGTGACGCTGGCGGGTTTCCTTCTTGGTTCGGTTTCGGGTTCGGGGACGGCGACAACGGTCAGCCTCGGAACGGTGACCTGGCCCATCCTGCGTCGCGCGGGCTATCCGAAGGAGAACGCGGGCGGCATGTTGGCGGCCGCGGGCATCGGCGCGATCCTGTCGCCGCCGACTCTGGGCGCGGCGGCGTTCATCATCGCGGAGTACCTCGGTGTGCCCTACCTGACCGTGCTGGTGTGGGCGATCGTGCCGACGATCCTGTATTACCTGGGCATCCTGCTGGCCGTCGAGATCGACGCCCGCCGGTACGGAACACGCGAAGTCGAGATCAGCGAGCAGTCGGGCTGGCGGCTGCTCGGCAGGTTCGGATACCACCTGATTTCGCTGCTGCTGATCGTGGTCTTCCTCGCGATGGACATCTCGGCGGTGCGCGCGGTGGTCTACGCGATCTTCATTCAGATTGCGCTGTCGTTCCTGGACCGCGAACACCGGTTGACGCCGGTCAAGCTCTACCGCGCGCTCGGCAAGGGCGTCCGAGGGGTTCTCGCCGTGGCCACCGTCTGTGCCGCCGCAGGCGTGATCGCGGCGATGATCACCAGGACCGGACTGGGCCTGCAGCTGCACTCGATCCTGGTCAGTGCCGCACGGGGAATCACCGAAAACCCGGCACTGATACTGACTTTCACCGCGTTGTTCGCCGCGTTGGCGGTGGCGGTGCTCGGCCTCGCGGTGCCGGTGACTGCCTCGTTCGTGATCAGCTGGGTCGTCGTCGGGCCCGCGCTGCAGGACCTCGGCGTCGCAGCGCCTGCCGCGGCGATGTTCGTCTTCTACTTCGCGGTGCTGTCGGAGGTCACGCCACCGACAGCACTGGCGTCCGTCGCCGCGTCCGCGATCACCGGCGGCAGGGTGATGGCCACCATGATGCAGACGTGGAAGTACACGCTGCCTGCGTTCCTGGTGCCGTTCGCTTTTGTCCTGACCGATAACGGCGAGGGGCTGCTCGGCCTTCGGTCGATCGGCGACATGGCTTGGACCGCAGCGGTTTCCGCGCTGGGAGTCGCGGCACTCGCGGTCGTCACCGGCGGCTGGCTGATCCGCCGGGCGGGCTGGCCCGAACGGGTGCTGTGCGCACCGGCGGCAGCGGCACTGCTCTATCTGCACCCGACGACCATCGTCATCGGTGCCGCCTTGTTCGCGATCGCGGTCGGGCTGAATCTGTGCTCGCGATCGGATGGCTCGCAGACGACCAAGCGGAATCACCCGATCCGTCGCTTCCCGATAGTTTCGGTACGGCGGGTACATCCTGATCAATTGCGGCCAGAGGCGCTTTCGTTCTTCATCGGTTGCGTCGCGGGCGATCAGGTCGAGATGATCGCCGCGAATCTGCACATGCACCTCGGGGTTCGCCTGCAGGTTGTGGTACCACCCGGGGTTCGCGTCGCGCCCACCGAAGGATGCGGGCAGCACCACCCGATCGCCGTCGCGCAGATAGAGCGTCGGGGTGGTGCGCTGTATCCCCGATTTCCGGCCGGTCGTCGTGATCAGCGCTGCGGGAAACCGGAGCAACCTGGCGCCGAGGAGTACCGTTCGGTGCGCTGGTATGACCCAGATGTGCGCGCGGGCGAAGTACTTCATCGCGAGCGCGAGCGGTCGGGAGTTGCGGAATCGGCGTGCCTGCCATGGCCAGAGGTCTATGCCGCGGCCGCAGGCCCGCGCAAACTACTTTTTGAGACGACGGCTTCCGCCGTGCCAATCCTCCTGCTTGCCAACGGATTCGGTGTCGACGCCGAAACTGGCCAGCTGGGGCCGTTCGCGAAGGCTGCGCTTGAGTTCGGCGAAGCCGGCGAACTGCGCCAAGCCGATGACGTGGTCCCAGAGTGCGCCCGCCGCCTCGGGGCTCGGCAGCCGGCTGATCACCGGGCCGAAGAACGCGGTGCCACCGGGCGGTTGGAAGTGCAGGATCGGGGTGCCGACGTCGCGGCCGGTCAGGGCGAGCGCCTCCTCGGTCTCCGCGCGGATCTCGTCATCGAGCGACGCGTCGTCCAGGGCATCGGCCAACTCGATGGGCAGGCCCGACGTCGCGCAGCAGCGGCTCGAGGACACGCCGTGCGCCTTGCTCGGCACCGGACAGCGGGTCGATCTCGCGTGAGGTGTCGAAGATGCGGGTGCCGATCGCCTCGTACAACGGGCCGACTGCTGCTCTGCCATGCTCGGCACGCGTCCGTGCGGCGACCCTCAGCAGCCGGAGACCGGCCGTGTGCCCCGCCTCGTACTCGGGCGGGAAATGCGCGTCATAGTCGATGTGCGCGTTGAGGATTCGCAATGAGATGAATCGCCAGTCCACCTGATAGTCGCGCTGCGCGGCGACCATCCGCACCCACTTGCTCGTCATCCAGGCGAACGGACACACCGGATCGAAGTAGAAGTGCAGGTCCACCTGCACGATCCTAGGACGTCGTCAGGAACGGCCGGACGATCGCCCGGATGTGATGGATCTGGCCGTCGGCGGCGGGGATCACGAACGTCTCGTCGACGTGGGCACCGACCCGACGGCCGGCGAGCGACGGCTTTGTCGTCAGGTCAAACCGGGCCCGCACCTGGTCACCGTCGACGGTGTACTCCGGTGCCGTCGCCGACCTGATGACCCGGTACTGGGGGCCGCCGTTGAGGCTGCGCCGCAGATGGTCGCCCGAGAATCCGGTCTTGAAGCCGAACTCGATGCGCACGCAGTCCGGCGCGAACGGCACGCCGTTCGCATCGTGGTCGACCAGCGCGTCGATGTAAGACTGGGCGGCCGCGATCCGCTCGGCTTCGGTGAAGACCCGGGTTTCGGTCACTAGATGCGCTCGATGATCGTGCCGGTGGACAGCGCGCCGCCTGCGCACATCGTGATCAGCGCCGTGCTCTGGTCGGTGCGCTCCAATTCGTGAAGGGCGGTGGTGATCAGCCTGCTTCCGGTGCTGCCCACAGGATGGCCAAGCGCGATCGCGCCGCCGTTGACGTTCACCTTGTCCAGGTCCGGGTTGTGCACCCGGGCCCACGACAGTACGACGGACGCGAACGCCTCGTTGATCTCGGTGATGTCGATGTCGCCCATCTTCATCCCGGCCTTCTCGAGCACCTTCGCCGTGGACTGGACCGGCCCGTCGAGGTGGTAGTACGGTTCGGCGCCGACCAGCGCCTGGCTGACGATCCGCGCCCGCGGCCGCAGGCCCAGCGCCTTGGCCTTGTCCTCGTCCATCCACAGCACCGCGGCGGCGCCGTCGGAGATCTGTGACGACGTGCCCGCGGTGTGGATGCCGCCGTCGATCACCGGTTTCAGCGACGCCAGGCCTTCAAGCGTGGTGTCACGCAGCCCCTGGTCGCGCGTCACGAATGCGCGCTCGGACGTCGGCTGCTTCTGCTCGTCGAGCACCGGTGCCTCGATGGGTGAGATCTCACGGTCGAAGCGGCCCTCGGCCCACGCCTGCTTGGCCCTGCTCTGCGACTGAAAGCCCCACTCGTCGATGTCCTCGCGGGTGATGCCGCGGCGCTTTGCGATCCGCTCCGCGGCGGTGAACTGGTCGGGCAGGTCGATGTCCCACGACTCCGGCCGCAGCACCGAACGGTCGGGGCCCGCGTTGGCGCCCAGCCCGATCGCGCTCATCGCCTCGATGCCGCAGGCGATGCCGACGTCGATGGCGCCGGTCGCAATGAGCCCGGCGATCAAATGGTTGGCCTGCTGCCCGCTGCCGCACTGGCAGTCCACGGTGGTGGCGCCGACGTGCTCGGGCAGGCCGGCAACCAGCCAGCCGACCCGGGTGATGTTGTTGGACTGCGCGGCGAACTGCGTCACGCAGCCGCCTATCAGCTGCTCGACCTCGGCGGGGTCGATTCCGGCCTTCTCCACGAGCGCCTTCTGGGTGAACCCCAGGAGCTCGGTGGGATGCAGGCCGGACAACCATCCATTCCGCTTGCCGATCGGGCTGCGGGTGGCTTCGACGATGACAGGGTTACCCATCCCGCCAGGCTAGAACACGTTTCATTACTCTGACAAGCGGAGTTACAGCCGAGCCTTTGATCTGCGGAGAAGGCATGTTTTACTGGCACTAGAACACGTTGCAATTGAGGAGTACTTTGCTATGCCCTGCCCCATTTCGCCCGAGTTCGACTTCCTCGACGCGAGCCTGAACCTCGAGCGCCTACCTGTCGAGGAGCTCGCCGAGCTCCGCAAGTCCGAGCCTGTCCACTGGGTCGACGTGCCGGGCGGTACCGGCGGGTTCGGCGACAAGGGCTATTGGCTGGTGACCAAGCACGCCGACGTCAAAGAGGTGTCCAAGCGCAACGACGTCTTCGGCAGCTCGCCGGACGGCGCGATCCCGACCTGGCCGCAGGACATGACCCGCGATGCGATCGACCTGCAGAAGGCGGTGCTGCTGAACATGGATGCGCCGCAGCACACGCGTCTGCGCAAGATCATCTCCCGCGGCTTCACCCCGCGCGCCGTTGGACGGCTCGAGGACGAGCTGCGCACCCGCGCCCAGAAGATCGCCGAGACCGCCGCCGCCGAAGGGTCGGGCGACTTCGTCGAACAGGTTTCCTGCGAGCTGCCGCTGCAGGCGATCGCCGGACTGCTCGGCGTGCCGCAGGAGGACCGCGACAAGCTCTTCCGCTGGTCCAACGAGATGACCGCGGGCGAGGACCCGGAGTACGCCGACGTCGACCCCGCGATGTCGTCGTTCGAACTCATCACCTACGCGATGAAGATGGCCGAGGAACGGGCGAAGAACCCGACCGACGACATCGTCACGACCCTCATCGAGGCCGACATCGACGGCGAGAAGCTGTCAGCGACGACGAGTTCGGCTTCTTCGTCGTGATGCTCGCGGTGGCGGGCAACGAGACCACGCGTAACTCCATCACCCACGGCATGATCGCGTTCTCACAAAACCCCGATCAGTGGGAGCTGTACAAGAAGGAACGCCCCGAAACCGCCGCCGACGAGATCGTCCGCTGGGCGACGCCGGTGTCGGCGTTTCAACGCACCGCGCTCGAAGACGCCGAACTCGGCGGTGTGAAGATCAGCAAGGGCGACCGGGTGGTGATGTCCTACCGCTCAGCCAATTTCGACGAAGAGGTCTTCGAGAACTCGCACACGTTCAACATCCTGCGCGACCCGAATCCGCATGTCGGCTTCGGCGGCACAGGAGCGCACTACTGCATTGGCGCCAACCTCGCCAAGATGACCATCAACCTGATCTTCAATGCGGTCGCCGACCACATGCCGGATCTCAAGCCGATCGGTGAGCCGCGAGCGGCTCAAGTCGGGGTGGCTGAACGGCATCAAGCACTGGCAGGTTGACTACACGGGACAGTGTCCAGTCGCGTCACTGACCCGCAGGCGAATCAAGGAGGATTCGGGTGGACTTCAGTCCAGACGAAGGGCAACAGGCCGTCGCCGACGTCGTCACCTCGGTTCTCGAGCGTGACAACAGCTGGGACGCGTTGGTCGCGGGTGGCGTGACGGCACTGGCCGTGCCGGAACGCGTCGGCGGGGACGGGGTTGGCCTGCCCGAGCTCGCGACAGCGCTGACCGAGATCGGCAGGCACGGCACCACCGGTCCGGCGCTGGGCGTTCTCGGGGCCACGGCGGTGCTGCTGGACCTGGCGTCGGACGCGCAACAGGACCGCTACCTGGCAGGCGTCGGCAAGGGCTCGATCGTGACGCCTGCTCTCAACGAGCCCGGCGCGGCGCTGCCGGACAAACCGACGGCCAAGCTGGCGGGCGGCAAGCTCAACGGCACGAAGATCGGCGTTCCGTATGCGGCGCAGGCGGACTGGGTCGTCGTGACGGCCGACACCGGCGTCGTCGTGGTGTCGCCGAAGGCCGACGGTGTGCAGCTCACCCAGACACCGACGGCCAACCATTCCGACGAATACGCGGTGACATTCTCCGACGTCGCCGTTTCCGACGATGACGTTCTGGCGGGCGCGGCGGCGACGAGGGTCAACCAGCTGGTGCTGGCGAGCATCGGAGCATTCGCGTCGGGCGTCGTCGCCGGTGCTTTGCGGCTGACGGCCGACTACGTCGCCAACCGTGAGCAGTTCGGAAAGCCGCTGTCGACGTTCCAGACCGTGGCGGCGCAGCTGGCCGAGGTGTACATCGCATCTCGCACACTGACGTTGGCGGCCACCTCAGTGGTTTGGCGGCTGTCCGAGGGGCTCGACGCCGACGAGGATCTGGACGTGCTCGGCTATTGGCTCGCCTCGCAGGCCCCACCGGTCATGCAGCTATGCCATCACCTGCACGGCGGCATGGGTATGGACATCGCCTACCCGATGGACCGCTACTACTCGACGATCAAGGACCTGACCCGACTGCTTGGTGGACCGTCACACCGCCTCGACCTGGTGGGAGAGCTATGTACATCGAACTGACCCCCGAGCAAAAGCAGCTGCAAGCCGAACTGCGACAGTACTTTTCCAATCTCATCTCGCCGGAAGAGGCCAAGGAGATGGAGGCCGACCGGCACGGCAAGGCTTATCGCGCGGTGATCAAGCGGATGGGCTCCGACGGGAAGCTCGGCGTCGGTTGGCCCAAGGAGTTCGGCGGCCTCGGCTTCGGGCCGATCGAGCAGTCGATATTCGTCAACGAGGCGCACCGTGCCGACGTGCCGCTGCCGGCGGTCACGCTGCAGACCGTCGGCCCGACATTGCAGGCGTACGGGACCGAACTGCAGAAGAAGAAGTTCCTGCCCGGCATCCTCGCGGGTGAGATTCACTTCGCGATCGGCTACACCGAGCCCGAGGCGGGCACCGACCTGGCGTCGTTACGCACCACCGCGGTCCGCCACGGTGACGAGTACATCGTCAACGGGCAGAAGGTGTTCACCACCGGCGGACACGATGCGGACTACGTCTGGTTGGCGTGCCGCACTGATCCGGAAGCCGCGAAACACAAAGGCATTTCGATGCTGATCGTGGACACGACGGATCCCGGCTACTCGTGGACTCCGATGATTCTGTCCGACGGTGCGCACCACACCAACGCCACTTATTACAACGATGTGCGGGTGCCTGCCGAGATGCTCGTCGGCGAGGAGAACGCCGGCTGGCGCTTGATCACCACGCAACTGAACAATGAGCGCGTCATGCTCGGACCGGCTGGGCGGTTCGCGGCGCTCTACGACCGCATCCACACGTGGGCGTCCAAACCGGGCAGCAACGGCGACACGCCGCTCGACCACGACGACGTCAAGCGCTCGCTCGGCGAGATCAAAGCGATGTGGCGTATCAACGAGCTGCTCAACTGGCAGGTGGCGGCGTCCGGCGAGACCATCGATGTCGCCGATGCGGCAGCGACGAAAGTCTTTGGTACCGAGCGCATTCAGTATGCGGGACGACTGGCCGAGGAGATCGTCGGCACGCACGGCAACCCGGCGGACCCGGATACGGCCGAACTCCTCGAATGGCTCGACAGCCAGACCAAGCGGAATCTGGTGATCACATTCGGGGGCGGGGTGAACGAGGTGATGCGGGAGATGATCGCGGCCTCGGGGCTGAAGGTGCCGAGGGTTCCCAGGTGAACCCGGACGACATCCACAACGCCGTCGAACAGATCAAGGCGGCCGGACGCAGCAAGCCGCGGGTCGCCCGTGATCCGGTGAACCAACCGATGATCCGGCACTGGGTCGACGCCATCGGGGACGACAACCCGATCTACCTCGACGAGCAGGCCGCGAAGTCGGCCGGCCATCCGGGTGTCGTCGCACCGCCCGCGATGATCCAGGTGTGGACGATGATGGGCCTCGGCGGTGACCGTCCAGGTGACGATCCCATCGGGCCGATCATGGAATTGTTCGACGGCGCAGGCTTCGTCGGTGTCGTCGCAACCAACTGCGATCAGACCTATCACCGCTACCTGCGGCCGGGGGAGGAGGTCAGCGTCGTCGCCGAGCTGACCGACGTCGTCGGGCCCAAGAACACCGCTCTGGGCGAGGGCTACTTCATCAGCCAGCGGATCACCTGGCAGGTGGGCGATGAGGACGTCGCCGAGATGGACTGGCGCATCCTGAAATTCAGGCCGGCCGACGCAGGCCAGGCCGAAGCGGTGACGGTCCCCGAGGACCTCGATGCCGACGCGATGATGCGGCCTGCCTCGTCTCGCGACACCAAATTCTTCTGGGACGGCATCAACGCCCACGAGCTGCGCATCCAGAAGCGGGGCGACGGCGGCCTGCAGCATCCGCCGGTGCCCGCGCTGTGGCAGGACAAAGACTCGCAGACGGACTACGTCGTCGCCAGTGGCAAGGGCACGGTGTTCAGCTTCGTCGTGCATCACGCACCGAAGGTGCCCGGCCGCACCTTGCCGTTCGTCATCGCGCTCGTCGAACTCGAAGAAGGGGTCCGGATGCTCGGCGAGCTCCGCGGTGTCGATCCCGCGGCCGTGCAGATCGGAATGCCGGTCCGCGCAACGTACATCGACTTTCCCGAGGGGCCGGGCGGGCCGGCCTGGACTCTGTACGCATGGGAGCCTGACGCATGAGTACACCAACGATCTCGGTCGGAACCAAGCTGCCGGAGCTGTCGCTGTACGGCGATCCGACGTTCATCGTGTCCACGGCGATCGCGACACGTGACTATCAGGACGTCCATCACGACCGCGACAAGGCACAGGCCAAGGGGTCCAAGGACATCTTCGTCAACATCCTCACCGATACCGGGTTGGTGCAGCGCTACGTCACCGACTGGGCAGGCCCGACCGCGATCATCAGGTCGATCAAGCTGCGTCTCGGCGTGCCCTGGTACGCGTACGACACGGTGACGTTCTCTGGTGAGGTGACGGCGGTCGAGGACGGTCTGATCACCGTGAAAGTTGTTGGCAGTAACAGCCTCGGCGACCATGTGATCGCAACCTCCACGTTGACGATCGGCGTTGCCTGATGCCGGGTCAGTTGTCCGGCAAGGCGGCCATCGTCGGGATCGGTGCCACCGACTTCTCGAAGAACTCAGGCCGCAGTGAGCTGCGGCTGGCATCGGAAGCGGTACTGGATGCGCTCGAGGATGCGGGTCTGACGCCGGCCGACGTGGACGGCATGGTCACGTTCACGATGGACTCCAACACAGAGGTCGCCATTGCGCGCGCCACCGGAATCGGTGAGCTGAAGTTCTTCTCGAAGATCCACCATGGCGGTGGCGCGGCGTGCGCGACGGTCCAGCAGGCGGCGATAGCCGTCGCCACCGGGGTCGCGGATTGCGTTGTCGCATACCGAGCATTCAACGAGCGATCGGGGCAGCGGTTCGGCCAGGTGCAGATGAGGTTGGTGGAGAACGCGGATTCGACCGGGGTCGACAACTCGTTCTCGTATCCGCACGGCCTGTCCACGCCCGCGGCTCAGGTGGCGATGATCGCCAGGCGGTACATGCACCTCTCCGGTGCCACGAGCAAGGATTTCGGTGCGGTGTCGGTGGCCGACCGCAAGCATGCCGCCAAGAACCCGAAGGCCTACTTCTACGAGAAGCCGATAACCATTGAGGATCACCAGAATTCGCGGTGGATCGCCGAGCCGCTGCGGCTGTTGGACTGCTGCCAGGAGACCGACGGCGGTGTCGCCCTGGTCATCACCTCGGCGGAGCGGGCGAAAGACCTCAAGCACCGGCCCGCGGTCATCGAGGCCGCATCGCAGGGCTCCAGCCCGGACCAGTACTCGATGGTCAGCTACTACCGGCCCGAGTTGGGACTGCCCGAGATGGGTCTGGTCGGCAGGCAGCTGTGGGAGCAGTCGGGGTTGCAGCCCACCGATATTCAGACCGCCGTCCTTTACGACCACTTCACTCCGTTCACGCTGATTCAGTTGGAGGAGTTGGGGTTCTGCGGCAAAGGCGAGGCCAAGGACTTCATCGCCGACGGTGCGATCGAGGTCGGCGGCAGGCTGCCGATCAACACCCACGGCGGTCAGCTCGGCGAGGCCTACATCCACGGCATGAACGGCATCGCCGAAGGCGTTCGGCAGCTTCGCGGCTCGTCGGTGAACCCGGTTCCCGATGTCGAACATGTTCTCGTCACCGCGGGCACCGGCGTGCCCACCTCAGGTCTGATTCTCGGCTGACCGTTCCGGCACCGGATCGATGTCTGAGCGTGAGCCGACCCCTTAGCGGGTAGTTGCGTGGGCGATCGCGCATCGTGTGCCGCCGACGGCGTCGCTGCCGCATTGTCGGCGAACATTTAACCTTCGCTAACTAACTTTGCCCTAGATTGCTTCGCGATCGGTAAACCGCCTGTCCAGGACGTAGTTGCAGCGCTCGTCCGCGATATCGCTTAAAAAACCTAGGCATATTGCTAGATCTGCACAATTCGTGCAACTTTGACGTAGCAGTAAATAATTTTCAGCGACGTGCATGCCGGTCAGCCACCTATAATTGCAGCTAGAGCAGGTTCGCCAGTGCGGATGTGGTTCACCGCCATTGGATCCAACCGATGACCTCGGATCGAGTGACTCAAAAATTTGCTAGATTCGCCTTGCAGTGCAAAAGTGCGAGTGGTAGCTTCCTTGAATCAAGGGAGGTGTTCGCTCCGGTCACCGAACCGGCAGCTAATTCTCAGAAATTTGCACAGCGCCGTATCCCAGGCCTGGGACACGTCGGCTCTGAGACAACAGGGAGGGAGGACTCGTGCCAGATCAAACAACGCGTCTCAGCACGTCGTCCCCATCGCCACTGCCACTACTGACTCGACGCGCCTGCCGCTCGCGGCGCGATTCGAAGGCCGGCGGAGTCGGCAAACCCCTAGCCGACTCCGCCGGCTCTACAACCGGTTTGCGACTGCCGACCGGCCGCGACCGGTGCCAGGGTAGCGCGATGGTCATGCAGCAGGGCCACAGTTCGTTCGCTCGACCTACGTCGCGATAAGCACGGTCGCGATCTCGGCGCGACCCGAGTCTCGACAGTTGTGGACTCGCAGCCCGAGAGCGGAAGGCAGCCGAGTACGATCGGGCGCTCGACAGTGGGAGCGGCGGTACACCGGCAATCTGCGCATCACCGACACCTGATCGTGGTCTGCGGCGCGGTGTTGTTGGCGCAGTACGTGCGCTTCGGCAGCACGCCCACTGCGGACATGGCGCTGGGCCAGTATCAAGACGGCGTACTCGGCTGGTGCTCGTCGCCATCTGGCTGGCTGCTCTCGCCGGCTTTCGCACCCGATCGCCGAAGTACATGGGTGCGGGCATCGAGGAGTATCGGCGGGTGGTGGCCGCGTCGTTCTGGACGTTCGGCGCCGTGGCCATCGCCGAATTGCTGTTGAAGCTCGAGGTCTCGCGGGGCTATCTGGCGGTGGCCCTCCCGGTGGGGATCATTGTGTCTGGTCCTGAGTCGATGGCAGTGGCGAGGCCACGTCGTGCGCCAGCGCACGAGCGGGCAACTACCAAACAGCGGTGCTGGCGATCGGAGACACGAGACGCGGTTACGAATCTCGCGACGAGCTGACCAGCAGACCCCGACTAGTGGATACCACGTCGTCGGAATCGGCGATACCCGGTTACGGCGCCCCGCGCGGCGAACACCTCACCGTCAACGGCCGACAGATCCCGATCGTCGGTGGTGAAGGCGCATGTGCTGCAGGCGATCCGGAGCTGCGGTGCGGACACGGTGGCGATAGCCGGCACCGAACACTTCGGCGTCAAGGGCATCCGCAGGCTCATCTGGGAACTCGAGCCGATGGGTGTCGAACTCGTGGTGTCGCCCGGCGTCATGGATGTTGCGCGCTCCCGGCTGGCGATGCGGCCGATCGCCGGACTGCCGCTGCTGTACATCGACAAGCCGCAGTACCAGGGTGCGAAGCGGTTCCAGAAGCGCGCGTTCGACTTCTGCTTCGCACTGGCCGCGCTGACGGCCGTCGTCGCCGCTTCTTCTTGTCGACGGCGTTGGCGATCAAGCTGACCAGCAAGGGCCCGGTCTTCTACGCGGCGGAGCGCATCGGCATCGACGGCAAGCCGTTCTCGATGCTGAAGTTCCGCACCATGGTCGAGGATGCCGACAAGGAGCTGGAGAAGCCTGCTCGTCGCGCAACGAGAGCGACGGACTGCTGTTCAAGATCACGCAACGATCCACGGATCACGCCGGTCGGGCGGATCTTGCGGCGGTTCAGCATCGACGAGTTGCCGCAGTTCATCAACGTGCTCCGGCAGGAGATGAGCGTCGTCGGTCCCCGTCCGCCGCTGAGGCGAGAGGTCGAGCAGTACGACGACGATGTGCAGCGGCGACTGCTGGTCAAACCTGGCGTCACCGGACTGTGGCAGGTCAGCGGTCGGTCCGATCTGCCGTGGGACAAGGCAGTTCGACTCGACCTCTCATATGTCGACAACTGGTCGATGGTCGGCGACGTCCTGATCATCGCCAAGACGATGCGCGCGGTGCTCGAGCGCCGCGGGGCGTACTGAGAGCCATCGGTCTCAGGGAGATTAGGGGACAAGCGGATGCGAGCACTCGTCACCGGCGCTGCCGGCTTCATCGGGTCGACGTTGGTCGATCGACTGCTACACGAGGGCCACCAGGTCGTCGGGATCGACAACCTGAGCACAGGCGTGCTGGCCAACCTCGACGAACGCTCGTCAGCACGACTACCGACTTGATCGACCGGCGGTTCACGTTCGTGCAGAGCGATATTCAGGCACCCGAGCTCGACGGATATCGTCGCGGGCAGCAACCCGGATGTCATCTTCCATCTCGCCGCCCAGGTGAATCTGCGGGCGTCGATCACCGATCCGCAGTTCGACGCTCGGAACAATGTGCTCGGCACCATCAATGTCGCTCGAAGCCGCCCGGCATGCGGATGTCAAGCGAATCGTTTACGCCGCGTCCGGCGGTTCGCGTTACGGGGACCCAGAGCGCACGCCCGCCGACGAATGCGTTCGCACCGATCCCATTTCGCCGTATGCCGTGGCCAAACTCGCAGGTGAGATGTATCTGCGCGCCTATGCGGAGATGTACGGGATCTCGCCGATCTGCCTGGCGCTGGCCAATGTTTATGGCCCACGGCAGAATCCGCACGGCGAGGCCGGCGTCATCACCGTATTCGGTCGCGCGATGATCACCGATAACACCGCCACGGTGTACGGCGACGGAACCGCCGCGCGCGACTACGTGTACGTCGACGACGTTGTCGACGCGTTCATGCGGGCCGCTGAGGCTCCGCACAGCACGGTCGGGACCTTCAACATCGGTACCGGCCGAACAAACGACCGTTATCGAAGTGCATCGGCTGATCGCCGAAGCCCTCGGGAGCTTTTCGTCGCCATACTTCGCGGCGGCGCGCAGCGGCGAATTGCAGGCGATCGCACTGGATTCGACCAAGGCCCAGGATGAACTCGGGTGGACGCCGGCTGTGGATCTGCTCGATGGAATCGAGCGCACGATTGCGTGGCTGCGTGGCGCCTTGGCGCCCGAGCCGAGCGCGCTCGTCGTTGCTTGACGCCTCAGGGCGTGGAAGAGATAGGGGTAGCAAGTGCGGTGCCGACTGTGTAATTCGAACCGCCTGGTCAGCGTGCTCGACCTCGGCGCGACTCCGCCGTGCGAGAAGTTCCTCACCGCCGACGAACTCGACGCTGCCGGAGCCGACGTATCCCGCTGCACCTGCGGCTGTGCGAGGACTGCCTGCTGCTGCAGATCCCGGCGCTGATCACGCCGGAGGACACCTTCACCGAGTACGCGTACTTCTCGTCATTCTCGGACAGCTGGGTGCAGCACGCGAAGACGTTCGTCGACGACGCCGCCGAAACGGCTCGGGCTCGGCCGCGAGTCGTTCGTCGTCGAGGTCGCCAGCAACGACGGATACCTGCTGCAGCACGCGGTCGCCAGCGGGCATCCCGTGCCTGGGCATCGAGCCGTCGGTGAATGTCGGCGCGGCCGCCCGCGAGCGTGGCGTGCCGACCGAGACGGCGTTCCTGGACGAGGAGCTCGGCCGCAGCGGTGCGCGCCGAGCACGGGCCGGCGGACCTCGTCGTCGCCAACAACGTCTACGCGCACATCCCCGATCTGCTCGGCTTCACCCGATCGCTGCGCGCACTGCTCGCCGACGACGGCTGGCTGAGCATCGAGGTGCACCACGCGTTGAATCTCGTCGGCCTCGGCCAGTTCGACACGATCTACCACGAGCACTTCCAGTACTACACGGTGCTTTCGGCGATGCGGGCGCTCGCCACCGCCGGTCTGGCGGTCGTCGACGTCGAACTGCTGCCGACCCACGGTGGGTCGATCCGGCTCTGGGCGCGCCCGCAGGAGCGCGCGGGCGCGCCGAGCGCGCGGGTCGCACGAAGTGCTGCGGGTCGAGCGGGAGGCCGGACTGCACCACGTCGACGGCTACCTGCAACTGCGCCGCCGCACCGAGGCGATCCGCCAGGAGCTGCTGCGGTTCCTGCTCGACTGCCGCGCCGAGGGCAAGCGGGTCGTCGGCTACGGCGCGCCCGGCAAGGGCAACACGCTGCTGAACTACTGCGGCATCCGCAGCGATCTGCTCGAGTACACCGTCGACCGCAATCCCTACAAGCACGGCCGATTCACGCCCGGCACACGGATCCCGATCTACGATCCGGCGCAGATCGACAAGGACCGTCCCGACGTCGTGCTCGCGCTGCCGTGGAACCTCGAAGCCGAGCTGACCGAGCAACTCGCCTACATCGCCGACTGGGGCGGCCAGCTCGTCTTCCCGCTGCCGACGCTGCATACGGCCGACATCTCGACTCTCGAGAAGCAACGGGAGGAACTCATCATGAAGGTCGTTCTGTTCTGCGGTGGTTACGGAATGCGGATGCGCAACAGCGCCGACGACGGCATGCCCAAGCCGATGCAGATGGTCGGGCCGCGGCCGCTGATCTGGCACGTGATGCGCTATTACGCCCACTTCGGCCACAAGGAGTTCATCCTGTGCCTCGGCTACGGTGCGGCGCACATCAAGAACTACTTCCTGACCTATCAGGAGGCCGCATCGAACGACTTCGTCATGCGCGGCGGCCAGGTCGAACTGATGCAGTCCGACATCAGCGACTGGTCGATCACCTTCGTCGACACCGGGCTCGAATCGCGCGATCGGCGAGCGCCTGCGCCGGGTGCGCAGCTACCTCGACGGCGACGAGTACTTCCTCGCCAACTACGCCGACGTGCTGACCGATGCGCCGATGGACGACATGGTCGACGAAGTTCCACGAGTCCGGTGCCGCGGCGTCGATGATGGTCGTTCCGCCGCAGTCGTCGTTCCACTGCGTCGAGGTCAGCGAGACCGGCGAGGTCAAGGACATCATCCCCGTCTCCGAGCTGCCGATCTGGGAGAACGGCGGCTACTTCGTGCTGTCCCAGGAGATCTTCGACTACCTGCCGCCCGGCGGCGACCTCGTCGCCGACGCCTGCGGCACGCTGGCCGGCGAGGGACAGGCTGTTCGGCTACCGGTACCACGGCTTCTGGAAGCCGGCCGACACCTTCAAGGAACGCGCCGAACTCGACGCCGGCTACCACCGCGGCGACCGGCCGTGGATGGTGTGGGAGCACGGCCGAGAGCCGTCGATGCCGCCGCGCGGTCGCGATGATCCCGCTCGTTCACCGGCGCATCGACGAGATCGCGGTCGTCGGAGCGCATTGCGACGACATCGCGATCGGCATGGGCGGCACGCTGCTGACCCTGGCGGCAGCGCAGCCCGGGACTGCGGGTGCGCGCACTCGTGCTGTCCGGTGGCGGCACCGAGCGTGAGACCGAGGAGCTGGACGCGCTCGCGGCGTTCTGCCCCGGAGCGGACGTCGAGCGTGACGGTCCTCGACATCCCGGACGGGCGGGCGCCGGCGCACTGGGACCGCATCAAGGACCACCTGAGCGACTTTCGCCGGTCCTGCGATCCGGCATGTGGTGTTCGGCCCGCAGCGCGACGACGCTCATCAGGATCATCGGCTGCTCGCCGAACTGCTGCCGACCGAGTTTCGCGATCACTGATCCTCGGCTACGAGATCCTCAAGTGGGAAGCCGACACTCCGCGCCCGACGCATCTTCCACCCGCTGGACACCGATGTCGCCGAGGAGAAGGCGCGGCTGCTGCTCAAGCACTACCCGTCGCAGATCGGCCACGACTGGTTCGACGAGCAGGCGTTTCTCGGCCTGTCCCGACTGCGCGGCGTGCAGTGCCGCAGCCCGCACGCGGAGGCCTTCATTCTGGAGAAGGCGATCTCGCTTTCGACGTTCCCGCAGGCAGAGGTTGAAAGGACATGACATGCGGGTACTGGTCACCGGCCACCAGGGCTATCTCGGCACGGTGATGGTGCCGATCCTGCAGGCAGCGGGTCACGACGTAACCGGTCTGGATTCCGGCTTCTTCGCCGACTGCGTGCTCGGGCCTGCGCCCGACGATCCGCCCGGCGATCCGCGGTCGACCTGCGGGACGTCGACCGTCGAGCAGCTCAGCGGCTTCGACGCCGTCATCCACCTCGCCGCGTTGTCGAACGATCCGCTCGGCGCCCTGGCGCCCGCAGATCACCTACGACATCAACCACCACGCGTCGGTGCGGCTGGCGCGGCTGGCGAAGGAGGCGGGGGTCCGGCGGTTCCTCTACGCCTCGACATGTTCGGTGTACGGCTCGGCCGGCGAGGATCTGGTACCGAGGATGCGCCGCTGCGCCCGCTGACCCCGTACGCGGAGAGCAAGGTCCGGGTCGAGGACGACGTCGCGGCGATCGCGGACGACTCGCTTCTCGCCGGTGTTCCTGCGCAACGCAACGGCTTTCGGCTTCTCGCCGCGTCTGCGCGCCGACATCGTGCTGAACAACCTGGTCGGCCACGCGGTGCTCACCGGCGAGGTTCGCGTGCTCTCCGACGGCACGCCGTGGCGGCCGCTGGTGCACGCCCGCGACATCGCCGCGGCGTTTCTCACTGCGCTGGAGGCGCCGACCGGACAAGGTGCACTGCCGCGCCTACAACGTCGGCACCGAATCGAACAACCTCACGGTCGCCGAGATCGCGCGAGGCGGTGGTCGACGTGGTGCCCGGCGCCAAGCTGCTGATCACCGGTGAGACGGGCGCCGATCCGCGGTCGTACCGGGTGGACTTCTCCGCGTTCCGCGACGCGCTCGGCTTCGAGGCGGCGTGGTCGATCCCCGACGGCGCCGCCGAGCTCTACAAGCGAGTACACCGTCGGCGGGCCTGACCGCCGAGGACTTCGCCAAGAAGTTCACCCGGCTGCCGCACTGGAAGCGCTTCGCGCGCCAGGGCGTTCTCGACGCATCGATGCGACGGGTCACGACAGGTGTGTGAGCAGCTCGGCCCAGCTCCCGGCGCTCGCGTCGCGCGCCGAGACCACCGAGACCGGCAGCGGCCAGTCGATCGCAAGGTCCGGGTCGTCGTACGCGACCGCCAGATCCTCGGCGGGATCATGCGGCCGATCGATCCGGTAGCAGACATCGGCCGTCGTCGGTCAGCGCCTGGAAGCCGTGCAGGAAGCCGGGCGGCACGTACAGATGCCGAAAGTCGTTGTCGTCGAGCAGGAATGCCTGCTGCCGGCCGAAGGTCGGCGAGTCCCTTCGGATGTCGACCAGCACATCGTGCACCGCGCCGTTGGCGCAGCGGACCAGCTTCGCCTCGCCGCGCCCGGAGCGTCCGTGCATGCCGCGGATCACGCCCTTGCGCCGAGCGGGACTGCGAGTCCTGCACGAACGATGCGGCGGTGCCCGGCGCTGCCGAGGTAGTCGTCGAAGATGTCCGCGTCGAACGTCCGGGTGAACAGGCCGCGGTCGTCGCGGAACGGCTGCGGGACGAGGACGAGAACGTCTGCGAGGTCGGTCGTCTTCGATGCGCACAGGGAAATGCTGTCATGACTGAGTGCCGAGGATGCGGGGAATCCGCACTTGAGTCGGGTGCTCGATCTCGGCAACGTTCCCGCCGCCGACCACTTTCCGCTCGGCGACGGATCCGGTGCGCGCCGACGAGGCGTCGCACGCGCTGGCGATGGACCTGTGCCGGCACTGCGGCCTGGCGCAACTGGCCGACGACGACACCGTCGCCGACGAGCCGCGCGGCGTCGAGCCGCAGGCGCTGAGGGACCAGGCCGAGACGGCGGTCGAGCGGGTCGCCGCGGCGGGTTGGCTGCCGGGGCAGAACGGTCCGCGAGTTCGGCAGCCCGCACGGCGGCACCTGGATCCCGCTGCTGACCGAGCGCGGTTTCGACGAGCACCGTCGTCGCGGGCCGACGTGGTGCTGGACTGCTTCGGCATCATGCACGAACCGGACCAGCGCGCTGCGTTCGCGCGGCGCGCGCAGGCGACCGGACCCGACGGCGTGCTGCTGCTGCAGTACCACTCGCTCGCCACGATCGTCGCGCAGGGGCAGTGGAATGCGTTGCGGCACGGGCATTTCGCCTACTACTCGCTGACCACGCTGACGCGGCTGCTCGGCGCGGTCGGGATGCGCGTCGTCACCGCGTGGGAGTTCGATCTGTACGGCGGGACGGTGTTGCTCGCCGCCGTGCACGGACAGCGCGCAGCCCGACGAGTCGGTGCGGCGCATCCTCGCCGACGAGGAGGCGCTGGGCATCACCGGACCCGGCTGGTCGTCGGGCGTCTCCAGCGCAGCGCCGATCGACACGTCGAGTCGCTGCGCAGCTGGCTTGAAGCAGGAAGCCGACGCGGGCCGCACCGTGTTCGCCTACGGCGCCGCGTCGCGCGCGGTGGCACTGTTCAGCCGCGCCGGGATCGACTCGCGCGTTGCTCGCGGCGGTCGCCGACGCCTCGCCGGCCAAACAGGGCAGGCGGATGCCGGGAACCGACATCCCGATCGTGTCGCCGGACGAACTGCTCGCGGCGAAGCCGGACCGGGTGCTGTTGACGCTTCCCGATCTGCTGCCCGAGGTCAGCGCGCGGTTTCCGGAGCTCGCAGGCCGGTGGAAGGTCGACGGCGACTATTCGTCGACGGATGTCGATGACGAAAGGCGGAAATCGGCATGACGACAGTTCTCTTCAACCCGAAGCTCACCGATGACGAGCGTCGCACGCGACTCTACGACGGACAGGTGCTCGTCTATTCGGCGTCACCACGAGTCGCTGGCGCTCGTCGAGCACGCCCGCAGCCTGATCGCCGAGGCGTTCGGCTCGATCGATCCGCAGACCGCGCAGTTCGACATGCCCGTCGAGGATTTCGCGGCGCTGCTGGCGGAGCTGAAGCCGAAGTTCATCCATCACCCGGAGTCCAAGGAGCTGATCAAGGCGCTGCTCGAATCGTTCGGCTGTGACCTCGAGCGGACGTACTTCGACGTTCCGCGGATGCGCACGTCGACGTCCGACGACTACCTGACATCGGGAATCTCGTATGCGTTTCACCCGCATCGTGACACCTGGTACTCGGCGCCGTTCTGCCAATTGAACTGGTGGATCCCGATCTTCCCGGTGGTGCCCGAGAACGTGATGGCGTTCCATCCGCAGTACTGGGGCAATCCGGTACGCAACGGCTCGCGGCGCTACAACTACTACGAATGGAACCGGACCAGCCGGCTGACTGCTGCTCAGCACATCAAGACCGACACCCGCGATCAGCCGAAGCCCGAGGAGCCGGTGCAGCTGGACCCGCAGGTGCGCGTCGTGCCCGAAGTCGGGCGGCGTGATGTTGTTCTCCGGCAACCAGCTGCACTCGACCGTGCCGAACACCTCGGGTCGGACCAGGTTCAGCATCGACTTCCGCACCGTGAACATCGACGACGTGAAATCACGCCGCGAGGCGCCGAACTTCGACTCCGAATGCACGGGCACGTCGCTGCGGGACTTCCTGCGCGCGGACGATCTCGAACGGATCGCAGAAGACCTGGCCCTTTCCTACGAGGGATTGGTCTCCGCGCAGGGCTGAAACTCGAGGGCGGTTCGCTGCGCAGCATTGCGTCCGCGGCCTCCTTCGCGCCCGAGAGCAACGTTTGATCCCGGAGCCCCTTGCGGGCGTGATTCACCACAACGAAAAACAATGACGTCAGCTTGCATATTCAGCGAAGGACTGTGCCCAACCGTGCATATCGAGCGCAGCGACCACCACAATCACCTTCCGCAATCGCCGAGATGTGTGCTGTGATGTTCAAGGGCAACGCTCAATTCTCGCTCCCATCAGATGATTCGCATGTCGATCCAGCCAGAACGGCGAAGAAGGACATGAAGGACGAGCCGCTTCCCGAAAAGTGCACAGTTACGGCTGACTGGCAGCTTCCGGACAGCAATCACCGGTCGACGGCAAACTTTTTCACGAAGTACACTGGATTCAACACCGGCCCCATTCAATCGGAGAACAAGATGCCGCCTGTCCCCGCAAATCGATCGTTCGAGAGCTCGAACGAGCTCCAGGCGAGATTGCACGAACTCGTTCCCGGCGGCGCGCACACCTACTCGCGCGGGCTCGGATCAATACCCCGAGTTCATGGCGCCCGTGTTGGTGCGTGGCCAGGGCTGCCACGTCTGGGATGCCGACGGCAACGAGTACATCGAGTACGGCATGGGCCTGCGGTCGGTGACGCTCGGTCACGGCTTCCGGCCGGTCGTCGACGCGGTGTGCTCGGCGATTGCCGACGGGGTGAACTTCAGCCGACCGACGGAGCTCGAGCTGGCTGCGGCCGAGGACTTCCTGGACCTCGTTCCGGGCGCCGACATGGTGAAGTTCGCCAAGAACGGGTCCGACGTCACCACGGCCGCCGTCCGCCTGGCCCGCGCCGCGACCGGCCGCGTCAAGGTCGCCGTCTGCGAGCAGCCCTTCTTCTCCACCGACGACTGGTTCATCGGCGCCACCCAAATGGACAGCGGCATCCCGGACTCAAGTCGGGACGCGACCGTTCGCTTCCGCTACAACGACCTCGAGTCGCTGTCGGCGGTGTTGGCGGGCGACGACGTCGCCTGCGTCATTCTCGAGGCCGCGACCGTCGACCGCCGAACCCGAACCTGGCTATCTCGAAGGCGTTCGGCGAGTTGTGCGACCGGCACGGCGCGCTGCTCGATCATCGACGAGATGATCACCGGGTTCCGCTGGTCCGCCCACGGTGCGCAGACGGTCTATGACGTCGAGCCCGACCTGTCCTGCTGGGGAAAAGCGATGGGCAACGGTTTCCCGGTGTCCGCTCTGGCGGGCAAGCGCGAGTTCATGGAGCTCGGCGGCCTGCGGACCGACCGGCGAGCGGGTGTTCCTGCTGTCCACGACGCATGGTCCCGAGACCGGCTCGCTCGCGGCGTTCCGCGCGGTGGTCAAGGCCTACGCAACCGACGACCCGATCGTCCGGATGGAACACGCCGGGCGGCTGTTGGCCGACGGCGTCGAAGCGGCGGTTCGCGAGGAGGGGCTGGCCGACTACGTACAGGTGACCGGCAGGCCGTCGTGCCTGATCTTCGTCACCCGGGACGCGGAGAAGAATCCGTCCCAGGCCTATCGCACGCTGTTTCTGCAGGAGTTGCTTCAACGCGGCGTGCTCGGCCAATCGTTCGTCACCTCGGCCGCGCACACCGATCTCGACATCGAGCAGACCGTCGCCGCGGTACGCGGCGCGCTGCCTCTGTACCGGCGCGCAATCGAGCAGGGTTCGGTCGAAGGGCTGCTTGAAGGCCGTCCCGTTGCTCCGCCGATCCGCCAGTTCGCCGCACCACGCCGGATCGAGACCCCGGCCGCCGCAGCGCGGGGAACTACGCCGACCTGATGCGACGCACCCACATCGTGCCGGGGTTGCGGGCACGAAATTTGCGATGGTCTACCGCGATGTTGGCGGTGGTCCTCGTCGTCGGCACTCGTGCCGTCCGCGTCTGCCGCTCGCGTGACCGACCGCGTCTCCGTCGCCGAGCTGCGGGTGGACCAGGTCGCTGAGCCACTGGGCATCGACAACCCGCAGCCACGGTTGAGTTGGCAGCTGCGGTCCTCGGCGAACGGGGAGCGGCAAACGGCATACGAGGTGCTCGTCGCGAGTGACCCGAAGCTCCTGCGCCCAGGAGTAGCGGACATCTGGGATAGCGGGCGGGTCGCGTCCGCCGATTCGGTCGACGTGCCCTGGGGTGGGCCTGCGCTCAAGTCGGCAACCCGATATCACTGGACGGTCCGGGTGTGGGACTCGCGCGGCAAGGAGTCGCAGTGGAGTTCCGCCTCGTGGTTCGAGACCGCGCTGTTGTCGCCGTCAGACTGGGGCGATGCTCAGTGGATCAGCCCGTCGAGCTGAGGGTAGTCCCTCGTCCTGGACGGATTACACCTTCGAGAGCGACTTCGTGATCGACGGGGGAGCAGGCGGGCTTCGTCTTCAGAGCCCAGAACGCTGCCAACTATTACATGTGGCAGGTCGCAACGATGGTCGGGAACTCGGTTGTGCTACGTCCGCACGTGCAGCAGGGGGGTTCGTGGCGTGTTCTGAAAGAGATTCCGCTCGACGACATCATCCCGATGAGCGAAGCGCACTCGCCTCATCGGATCAGTATCACGGTCAGCGGCGAGACCATCACGACGCGGATCGACGGGAACATCGTCGACTCGACAACCGACTCGACGTTCGCGCGCGGCGTCATCGGATTCCGGTCCGGAGACAAAGAGGAGAACAGCCGCTACGACAACGTGGTGGTGACGGGCGGCGACGGTCAGGTGCTGTTCGGCGACGACTTCGCGACAACTCCAGATCCTTCGTTCCCGAATGCGCGAATCGAGAGTGGATGCTCATCACGGCAAACGGCGACGTCCAGATCATGCCTGCCGCGCAACCGGAGGCCCCGCTACTGCGCAAGGACTTCGCTCTCGGAAAGGAGGTCGCCTCGGCGCGCGCGTACGTCTACGGCCTCGGCTTCTATGAGCTGCGGCTCTCGGGCCAGAAGGTCGGCGACCAGGTGATGGCCCCTGCGGCAACGCCGTACAGGACCGCAACCTCTACCAGACCTACGACGTCACTGACCAGGTGCACGAGGGCGACAACACGATCGGGCTGTGGCTCGCCGAGGGATACGGGCCGACCTACTCGGAGCACGGATGGCGCTGGTTGGGTCCTCGCCAGGCGATCGTCAAGCTGGACGTGACGTTCACCGACGGCACGACGCAGAGCGTCGTCAGCGATCCGTCATGGACCTGGGCGGACGGGCCCATCACGTCGGCGCAGATCTATGACGGCGAGTCCTACGACGCGCGGCTGGAGCAGAAAGGTTGGGACGCCCCAGGATTCGACGCGCGCGATTGGCAGCAGGTTCGTTAGGTCTCCGCCCCGAGCCAGCGGCTTGTCGCGGATACGACTCCGCCGATCCGCGTAGTGGACACGTTGCGGCCGGTACGGATGCGGAGCCGGAGCCCGGGGTCTACGTCTTCGACCTTGGCCAGAACATCGCAGGCTGGGCGAGGCTGCACGTCAAGGGCGAGCGGGGTACGGCGGTACAACTTCGCTTCGCCGAGGCGGTCCATGATGACGGGTCGCTGGACACGTTCACCAACCGGGCGGCTGAGTCCACCGACACATACGTGCTCGCAGGGACAGGGCAGACCGAGACGTACGAGCCGCGATTCACCTATCACGGTTTCCGTTATGTGGAGGTCGCGCGGCCTTGCGGAGCCGCCGACGATGGACACGCTCGAGGGTCGCGTCGTCCACGCCGATGTTGACGACAGGGCCAGCTTCACCTCCTCGGACGGCCTCATCAACCAGATCTACGCCAACAATCGTTGGACGATGCTCAACAACTCGATGAGCTTCCCGACGGACAACCCGGTACGCGATGAGCGCACACCGCCCGGCATGGACGTGCAGGCCTACCAGGACGCGTCGACGCGCGATTTCGACATGGGTCGCTTCTACGCCAAGTACCTCGACGACGTCGGTGCCCGGCATGGGTGGCAGCCCGGAGATGAGCGGGATGCCTGTAACACTCGCCTGGACGTTGTACGAGCAGTACGGAGACGAGGAAACGCTGGCCCGTCACTATGACAACCTCGCCGCCTACGTGAGATCGCTGGCGGAGCAGGCGCCCGGCAGGCATCTGGCCCGAGGGCAACGGGTTCGGCGACTGGTGTCCGCCGCTTCCTGTCGACGCGGCGAACGGCGGGATGGGCGGCCCGGATGTCGGCGGGTACGACAGCTGCACGAGCGAGGTGTCACTCGTCAACACGGCGTTGTACTACCGGCAAGCCCAGATGATGTCTTGGGCGGCAACGGCGCTGGGCCACGACGAGGACACCGCATATTTCTCGGCGCTGGCGGAACGCGTCAAGGCGGCCTTCAACGAACATTTCCTGGATGAGACCACGGGCGTCTACGGCAGCGGTCGCCAGGTCACCAGCGTGCTTCCCCTGGCGTTCGGAATGGTCCCGGCAGCGGATAGGGAAGTGGTGGGGGCGAACCTCGTACGAACGGTCATGGAGAAGGACGACGGGCACCTCGACACGGGCATTTTCGGAACGCGCTACCTCGTCGATGCTCTTGTGGATGCCGGACGTCCCGACGTGGCGCTGACGGTCCTCCAGCAGCGCACGTATCCGGGGTATGGGTTCCAGATCGGCCTCGGTGCGACCACTGCTTGGGAGGAGTGGACGTACAGCTCCGCGATGCACACGTACGACCACGCAATGATGGCGGGAATCAACGCGTCTTTCATCACGGAGTTCGGCGGCATCGAGCCGGTCGCGCCCGCGTACGAGAAGGTGCGGATCAAGCCTGCGATCCCGTCGGGGCTCACCCACGTCGAGGCGGCTGTCGACACAGTGCGCGGCACGGTGTCCTCGTCCTGGTCGGTCACGGAAGCCGGCTCAAGCTTGACGTAACAATCCCGGTCAACGCGACGGGCGAGGTGTGGGTGCCGATTTACGGTGGAAGCGCCGATGGTTCCGATGTCCACGCCTCGGATGGTCTTCGAGATGGACCGGGTGCAGGACGGCTTCGCGGTATTCGAAGCGGGTTCGGGGACGTACCACTTCCGTCCCGCTGATTGCTCGGGACTATGGCAACACTTGCCATGTATGCAGGAAAATTTGCGGTCTAACGTCAAGTTATGAGTTGGCGCGGATACAGTTGTCGTAGCTGTGAGCGAGCTGCACGCGTGACTTCAAGTGCTCACTAAACCGGCCATTTGAGGAGTCGATGGCAGGTTGGATTAGCGTCGACGGTTGCTGCGACTCAGCAGCTTGCGATGAGGCTGCGTTCGCTGAATACTACTTCATAGGGATGATTAGGTGAAGTTCGCGCTCGTGCGTTCCTTGCCTGAATGATCTCCCGAACAGGACGTATTGTGGACGTTGGCGATACTGCTGAGCACCAGGGCCGCGACATGCTTGAGCGGCGGGCGCTATGGGCGAGCACCGAGGACGGAGGCGGCATCGCAACCTACGTTCGGGTCATCCAGCAGTCGCCGCTGTGGACCGACTGGAACATCCGCCACGTCGATAACCCACCGGAGTGGCTCGAAGGCGGAGAAGATCCGCGTGTTCGCGCGTGGCGCGCTGCTGTTCGTCGCCGAATTGATCCGGTT
Source organism: uncultured Actinomycetota bacterium (assembly GCA_963758825.1). Classification (GTDB taxonomy): domain Bacteria; phylum Actinomycetota; class Actinomycetes; order Mycobacteriales; family Mycobacteriaceae; genus Mycobacterium. Next base: position 813,473 of record CAVWWV010000008.1, read on the forward strand.
CCGTCCCGACGTGATCCACTTGCATGCCGCCAGCGACACCAGCTTCATCCGGAAGGGTGTTCTGCTTTGGATCAGCTGGCTCGCCCGCGTGCCAGTCGTCGTGCACATGCACGGGTCCGGTATCCAGAACTACTACGAGAATTCACCGCGGGCGATACAGGCGGTGATCCGCGCGACCCTCTGCAGGGCCGGCGCCGTCGTAGCGCTTGGCGAGGTGTGGGCAGACCGGCTGCGGATGATGGCCCCGACCGCGCGGATACCGGTGATCCCCAACGCGGTTCCACTGGCCCGTCGTAGTGCCCAGCCCGCGCCGGGCGAGCCCGTGCACGTGGTCTTTCTCGGCCGCATCGGTGAGCACAAGGGCACATTCAGGTTGCTCGACGCGTGGGCCAAACTGGTGCGCGACCCCGACTTCGACACGGGTAAAGGGAAGGCTGCGATCTTGTCGATCGCCGGAGACGGCGAGGTGGAGCGAGCGCGGCATTACGTTCGGGAACTCCAACTGGAGGACACCGTCGAAGTTCATGGCTGGCTGTCCGGGAGCGACACCGGCGAACTGCTCGACCGCGCTCAAGTGCTAGCGCTGCCGTCACGCAACGAGGGCCAGCCGATGGCGGTGTTGGAGGCGATGGCGCGCGGCATGTGCGTCATCGCCAGCGATGTCGGCGGGGTGCCGGAGATGATCGGCGGCGGATGCGGCGTAATCGTCGAGCCCTACGATCTCGAGGCAATTCGGCCGCATTGCGGCTTGCCGTTCACGACCATGATCTGCGCGCCCAATACGGTGCCGCAGCCTACGCGCGAGCCGCGGACCAATTCGACGTCAGTATCGTCTGGCGCCAGCTCGACGCCCTCTACCGTGAGGTGTCGCGGTCCCGCTAGTATTCGCGGTCGCGTCGCCAGTTAACGAAATCCGAATTGAAGGCGGGACCAGCAAAAGGCTAGTCGCAGTCCGGCCACTCCGCAGAAAAGCTTGCGCAAGGACCAAAGACTTGCCCCAGAAACGCTGACGGACCGCTACACTCGGTGAAACTGTCAAAATGCTGGGAGAGCGCTGTGCGAGTGTTCTTGTCTCTGATCGGGTCATGTCGAGGCGTCGAACCGATGGTGGTACTCGCCGCGCAGCTACTAATGGCTAGGTTGCAGGGTGCGCCGTGTGCGGGATAGTCGGCATCCGAAGGCTCGACGGGGCTCCAGTCAGCCCCGGAGTGCTGTCCGAGATGGCCGACCGGCTCGTCCATCGCGGACCTGACGGTTCCGGCAACTGGATTCGGGGCCACGTAGGACTTGCCCACACCCGGTTATCGATCATCGACCTGGCGGGTTCGTCGCAGCCTATGGCAGGAGCGGGTGGGCGAACCCACCTGGTTTTCAACGGTGAGATTCTCAATTACCGTCAGCTTCGTTCAGGGCTGTCATACCCATTCCGTACCTCAGGCGACACCGAAGTTCTTCTGGCTCTCTATGAGAAGTATGGACCCGCCGGGGTCAAACGACTGGAAGGCCAGTTCGCCTACGCCATACATGATTTGGTTACTGGCGATACCCATCTGTTCCGCGATCGTCTTGGCATTCTGCCGCTTTACTACTTCGTGAGCGAGAGCCTCTTCGCATTCGCGTCGGAGATCAAGGCGCTCCTTCCAGTCATCGGTTCGCCGAGCGTTGATGAGGACAGCCTGCACGACTATCTTGCTCACCGGACGGTTCCGGCCCCGCATACGCTCATCAGGGGGGTGCGCAAGGTTCCTCAGGGCCACCACTTGGTGGTAAAAGCCGACGGCACAGTGCACTTGACCGCCTACTGGCAGGTGAGTACCGACTCCGTGTCACGCGACGTAACTGCCAGTCGTGCCGTCCAACTCGTCGGTGACGCGCTAACCGACTCGGTGCGAAACTCGATGACCGCTGACGTGCCGGTGGGTACGTATCTCTCCGGCGGTGTGGACAGCAGTCTCATCACCGCCCTTGCCGCGCGGCACCACACGGGTCCGTTGCACACATTCTCCGCCGGTTTTGATGACGATCGCCTTGATGAGAGGTCTTGGGCACGCAAGGTCGCCGGCATCGTGGGGAGTACTCATCATGACGTTCTCGTTACCGCGCAAGACTTTCAACAGAATTGGTCCCGGCTGAGCTGGCACCGCGATGCCCCTTGTCGGAGCCCGCCGACGTCGCGGTGTTTCGACTCGCGGAGTTGGCACGCCAGCACGTCAAGGTCGTGTTGTCCGGTGAGGGTAGCGACGAGTTGTTCGGCGGCTATTCAAAGTATTTGTTCGCAGGTGTTACACGGTGGACCGGTCTCGTGCCCGCGCAAGGGCTGCGTCGCCTGGAACGAGCGCTGCCCCTGAGCATGGCTCGAGGGGCATCGCGATGCGAGCCCTGTCCGAATCCAGTTACGCCGAACGTATGCGCGGTTGGTTCGCGCCGTTCACTGTGGCGGAGCGTGGGACACTGATCGATCGGCCTGCGGCGCGCACTAATCTCGCTCCGTATCTGGAAGGACGTGGCGATGCGCTGCGTCGCATGCTCTACGCGGATGTACACACCTGGCTTGCCGATAATCTCCTCGAACGCGGCGATCGAATGTCGATGGCGGCATCGCTGGAGTTGCGGCCGCCGTTCCTGGATCACCGATTGGTCGAGCTTGCGTTTGCGCTACCGAGTGCCGTCAAGGTGCGTAGAGGAACGACGAAATGGGTCGTCAAGCAAGTGGCTCGCCAGTACCTCCCCTGCAGAAGTCGTCGATCGACCCAAGGTCGGATTCAAGGTGCCCTTCGATAGGTGGATTCGGGGAGGCCTGCGCGAGATGACCTTTGATCTCTTGGCCGGTCCGTCTTCGTTCGTTGGCACAACGTTGACCAAGCATCGGTGCGCAAACTGCTGGATGATCACTCCTCTCACGATCGCAACGAACAGTCACGCATCTGGACCCTGCTGTCACTCGAGGTTTGGCATCGAGAACTAATCAAAAATGGGGGTTCGACGCGCACAACCTCACTTTCTGGACCGCCCCAACCAACCAACTCGCCTGACCACCAGTACCGTTCGAACGACGTGTTCCGCGCGAGTTGAAACACCACCACCATTCACGATCGGTGCCTCTATATTGAGGTCATTTCCGCCCTCATTGAGTGGCAAAGTCCTCGGTACTGCATGCTCTCTTACTATGCAGAGTCGTCCCCGGTCGGGCGTCCTAGTGATAATCATCGGAGTCATCGCAGTCATGTCGCTCGGGCTCCTGGCCTATGCACTGAAGACCGGCGCCCCGCTCCGCTATGCAGACGAGCGGCAATACGTCGAAATAGCTACGAGCCTCCGGAATGGCCATGGGTACGAACTCAACGGGTCGCCGACCGCCTACCGTCCTCCGGTATGGCCGATGCTGCTCGCCTTCTTTCTGGCGCTTGGATTGCCGGCGTCTCTGCTTTCGCTGATCTCAGCAGGCGCGATGATCGCGGCAGCAGTCGTGGCCGCGGTCGTGGGTGTCAAGGTCAGCCGCGGCGCATGGGGTGCACTCGCCGGTGTCGCCGTGCTGGCCTATCCACTCAATATCTACACGGCCGTCACGCTCTACCCACAGGCGTTCGCCACTTTGCTAGTGATTTCGCTGTGGCTCGTTCTACTGCTGATCACCGAGGACCGCGTCTCGCAAGCACGACGGAACGTGCTGCTGTACCTCTTACTCGGACTGCTGGCATCCTTGCTCGCACTTTCGGTTCCGACGCTCGCATTCACAGGACTGGCCGTGGTCGGGTGGATGGTATTCGCGGTTCCAGGCGACCGATTTCGGGCCGCCTCGTACTCGTTCGCGGCACTCTTGGGACCGATCGCGGCATGGACGATCAGGAACATCATTTCACTCGATGCGCCAATCTATTTGAGCACCAGCACCGGGGTTAACTTGCTGATCGGAAACAACCCGACCGCGACCGGGTCCTCCGGCGTGGCAGTAGACATAAGCGCGCAGCAGCAGACAACATCCACGATGAGCGAGGTCGACAGCGACGCGTATCTGCGTGCATCAGCGCTCGATTGGATCACTCACCACCCGATCGACAGCACCATCCTCTACATCGCGAAGGTCGGCAACTATTTTTCGCCGTACAACGCGCCGGTCACAGCTTCGGAAGGCGGCACCGCTCAAACAATTGGTTGCCTACCTGAGCTGCGCGGTGCTCGTCCTCCTCCTGCTTCTGCGTCTGTTCCTTCGGCGGCGGCTTCCATTCGGTCCAACTGAGCGCGTATTCCTCGGACTGTTCCTCGTCAACGCCTTCGTAATGGCGGTGTTCTTCACCAGAATCCGATTTCGGCAACCACTCGACAGCATCCTGCTGATCGAGGCAGCCGTCGCTGTTGCGGTGATACTCGCCCTCGTATCCGAGAGCCGAAGATCCAGGGGCCTGACCGACGGGCAACCTACGGTGAGTGGACAAACCCTTGCTAGGACGAACGCGTAGGGGCACACCTGCGAGCCAAAAGTCCACCGACACATAAGCCCGGACCGGCTACGTTCCATGATGGTCGCGAAGCTCAGCTTGTGGCCGTGTTCCTACGTGACACGTATCGGCGACCGGAAGACGTAGTGGCTGAGAAGTATTCGCGAAAGGAGGGCCAGCACTGCGATCGCCACGACCGCGCGGAGAGTCCGCCTAGAGTCCCGACTCGTTATCGGCGACTCGGAACCCGGATTGGTAAACGATTCCGGTTGGGGCCATGCGTTCGCGGTAGTAGCCCTCTTTGTAGTAGACGGTGGTGGTCCCCGGTATCAGGGTGCGAACGAAATAGGTGTCGGTTCCGTTGAGAAATGTCTGCCTAATACCGTTGTGCCACAACCGGATATAGCCAGTGGCGTCTGACGTGGAGTACATGACTTCCATCTTGATGTCGTGCCAGTTTCCGCGGTCCAGCGGGGTGTTCCAGATAGGGAAGACGCCCAGATAGACACCGGGCGAGGATTGTTTTTGGATGGTCAATGACCAATTGCCGTTGAGTTGGTCGACATACATTCCGAACGGCGGACTGCCGTCCGTATCTGAGCCTTCGTGCCATTGGTTGGTCAATCCCCAACCGAGACTGGCATGATTCATCGGAAAGGTCGGGTCGAATTTGGTCGAGAAGGCATACCAGCGGATTTGACCTTCGGTGCCACCTGTGTCGGCGGCAGACGCAGTGACCTGCGACGCTTCCTTGCCGTCGGTAACGTCACCGGACCGGACCTCGAACCGGGCCGCCAGCCCTTTAACCGGATCAGGGACGACGGCAGCAGGGTAAGCCGGTTGATATCCCTCAGTGCTCTTGAGATATCCCGCGTCGGGGTCGCCCCAGAAGATTGTCCCGATATCCGGCCATTGCGAAAAGTCACCCGTGGAGTAGTCGCCGGTGAACAGCCGCTCCGACGCCTGCGCGTCCGGTGTCACCGGCACGGCGATAACCACGGCCGCAGTGATCGCGGTGACTGCGACTGAAGCAATCGCGAGCCAGGGGCGGGACATAGCAACTCCTTTTAGACAGGGGATCGCAACCACACTGTTCTCGTCGTGACAGCACGCGCCGAGCGTTCGGCTCCGACGATAGTGCACCGCCTCGCATTGTGAATGCTGGCTATCAGACGATTGATCGCTCGATGAGGCGAGCTCATGTACTGCACACTACATTGTGTGCAACAGCGTGCATAGTTAGCAACCTAACGCAGGCGTGTGAAATCGCAGCGGCGCCTGCCGCAGTAACCGGGCTGTTCCGCTTCCGCCTGGCAAGCGCTTTCAACACTTTTCACCCTGTTAAACGCATAGCCACTGGCTGCTGCTCATGGCCAGGCACACATCGCTGTTACGCAATACACAGGCGACTCAGCGCCAGCCCTCAGTTAAGTATCGGCCCGATGGAGCTTCAGAGCTACTAAGGGTGTTGACTAATCCGCTAGGGTTTGCAAGAAATCGCTCAGTTAATTCGTTTGGCTGGCGTGCACGGCATCTTTTCGGCTACAGTTCGGGGAAGTTCTCCGGCAAGCTCAAGAAGAAAGTGGGACGACGATGGATTTCCGCACCTTTGTCCGGATCATCGCGTTTCGGTGGAAGATCGTCGTCGTGGCGATCCTGGCGTGCCTGGTCGGCGCCACTACCGTCACCATGCTGCAGACCAAGGGGTATGAGGCGTCGACCTCGATCCTGATGTCGTTCGCAGGCTCGACCGACGTCTCCGACGTCAACCAGGCCACCGAGGCGTCGCAGCTCCGTATGTCGTCGTACGCCGAGATCGCCGGCAGTCGCGCCTTGGCGCAGCGGGCGATCGACCAGTTGCACGCGCCGATCACCGCCGATGAGCTAGTTGCCGGGACCAAGGTCACCTACACACCGGAGTCGTTGTTGTTGCGGCTTACCGTGAAAAGTACGAACCCGCAGACCGCCGCCGCTCTTGCCGGCGCTATGGCTAATCAGTTCACCGCGTTGGTCCAACAGATGGACCCACCGCCGCCCCCCGGCCCGATACCAGCCCCGGCTGCCCAAGCGACGGTGGTGGAGGCGCCCAGCGTGCCAACTGAGCCGTTCCGTCCCGTGCCGGCGCAGAACCTGGCGCAGGGTCTGCTGGCAGGAGTGTTGTTGGGGATCGCGCTGGCGTTGATCCGCCACGCCACTGACCGGACCGTTCGCACCCGCGAGACGCTCGACCGTATCTCGGGTGTGCCGATGCTTGCGGCGCTGCCGCGGTACCGAAGGCCGGCCGAAGGCGGACATCGGGCCGACCGCTCCCAGGAATTCGAGGAGGCGGTCCGGGGCTTGCGGACTCGACTGCTCGCGCTGTCGGGGCCGGAGCACCGCTCGCTATTGATGACGGGCCCGGTGCTCGATGAGGGTGCTCCCACGACGGCGCTGAACCTGTCTCTGTCCTTCACAGAGATCGGCGAGAAGGCTGTGCTGGTTGAGGGTGATCCGCGTCGGCCGGTGATCGCGGGTTCGCTGGGTGTGGAGTCTGATGCCGGGCTGGCCGACGTGCTGGCTGAGCGCCGGACCCTCGACGATGCCGTCCAAGCCACATCCCGTCCCGACCTCTGGGTGCTGGCGTCGAGCACGGCCATCGGCCCGGAATGGCATTTTGGCACCGCGGTGTTGGCGCGGACGGTGGAGAAGCTTTGCGCCCGCTTCGACCGGGTGGTCATCGAAGGTGCGCCGGCGTTGACGACCGCCGATGCCAGCATGCTGGCCGCGTCGGTTCAGGCCACGGTGTTGGTGGTGCGTGCCGGCAAGACGACTGTCGACGATGTGGCGGCAGCGATAGAGACTCTGCGTGCGGCCGGTGGGAATGTCGTGGGCACGGTGCTGACCGACGCCCCCGTGTCGCGCCACCTGAGGGCGGCCAACCGGGCGTACCGGGCGAAGGTCGGCAGGACTGCATGACGAGTGTGGTCGACCGCCGCAACAATGCGGCGCTGATCGTCTCGGGTGCGGTGATTGCGCTGGGTTGTTTCGTCGTCGGCGCCTACGCGGTGCGCACCCCCATCCGAGGCTGGTTGATGATCGGTGCGCTGGTGTGCGTGGTCGTCTACTTGACCAGACCGCAGTGGATGGCGTGGATCGCGCTATTTTTGGCGTTTGCGTCGCTGCCGGCTGGAATCCCACTCGGCAACGGGTCGTGGCCGATGTCGGCATACACGTATCAAGTTGCGGTCGTGGCTGCCATCGTGTTCCTGGTTCCGCTTGTCCGCCTTCGGTTTTCGGCGTATGTGCTGCCGGGCATCTTTTTGCTCACGGTTTTGCTTTTCGCCGCGGCAGGCAAGGCGGCCGGCCACGACCCCGAGATCGTGGCCCACGAGGTGTTGTTTCTATGTGAGGTGATCGCCGGCTTCGTATTGGCGCTGCTGATCGTGCGCGCGAATTATGTAAGAGAGGCCATCCGGGTGATGGCCGGCGTGCTGTGGTTCTCCGCCGGCATGCTGGTCGTGAGCTCGCTGACGGGCCTGCAACTGATCGGTCGGGTGGAAAGCCTGGCAACCGAGACGGGAAGCGCACAGGCGGTCCGGTTTCTGACCTCCACCCAGACGCCGGCGATGGCGGTGTTGGCCGCGGTGGTGGCCGCGGGGATCATTGGTCGCGGACGATTGTCGCTGTATCCGGCGCTGGGGCTTCCCGCGCTGATCATCAGTGTGATGGCGTTCTCCCGTAACACGCTGATCATTTTGACGGTGGCCGCCGTGGTGGCGTTCGTCGCGAGCCTGCGGTGGTCGACGGTGCTCCGGTCGGGGGTGCTGGCCGTCGTCGCCGCGACACTAGTAGCTGTGGTGGTGCCGGGGGTGCTGTTCCTGCTCCAGCATTCGACGGCGGGCGGTTGGTTGGCCGATCAGGTGAGTGCGTTCACAGGAAGGGTGGTTGACGGTATATCGCCGGCCGCGCGAGCCGTTGACTCATCGACGCTGGATCGGCTGCATGAGGACGCCAATCTGCAGCGGGCGATCGCGGAGGCGCCGGTGTTCGGCCACGGTATGGGCTACGCGTATCAGCTGCCGTTCGGTAAGCCAGGGACGTTCACCCAGACGCTTGGCCCAACCTATGCGCACAACTTCTATCTGTGGTGGATGGTGAAGGCGGGCGCCGTCGGGATGGCGAGCTTCGCGGCATTCGCGTTGACGCCGATAGCGCTTGGGATCCGTAGCGCATCAGCGGGAGCGAAGATCAGCGCCGCCGTCAGCGCCGGCCTGCTCGCAGCATGTGTGGTGAACCCGCTGCCGTTGGAGCCCGCGAGCTCGCTGGTGTTGGGCATGGCGCTGGGTGCCGGGCTGGCATTCGCCCGGCCGCGTCAGGGCGCGGAGCAGGTCGAGCCAAGCGGCTCAATAGCTGGCCAAGTTTCTCGTACGAGCGGCCCAACCCAAAGCCGGTCCAAGGTCATGCCTGGTCGCGAGGTCGGCTGGTGACGCGTCCGAAACGCATTCGCGTGATGTACGTCGTGCCCGCTCTTAGCGTCGGCGGGGGCTATGGCGGCGCAGAGCGGCACGTCATGACACTGATGCCGAATCTTGACCGCTCGCGTTTCGACGCGGCTGTGGTGTGCATCGGCAATGACGAGGAGTTCGTCGGCGATCTCGCACCGTCCGGCACGCGGGCGGTCGCACTGCATCGCAGTAAACGGCAGATGCTCGGCGCTCTACGCGATCTCACGCGTGAGATGCGCAACTTCATGCCTGATGTGGTGATAACGCGCGGCTACAACGCCGAGATGCTCGGCCGCATCGCAGCTTGGCTGACACGCGTTCCGCACAACGTCGTCTGGGTTCACAACCACGGAGACATAGAGCCACGGGGCGCGGTTCGCCGAATTGCAGATCGCGTGCTGGACCGGGTGACCAGCGCCTATTTCGGGGTGGCGAGCGCGCAGATCGATTACATGGTCAACGACCTGAAGTATTCGCCGGACAAGATCCGCATCATCCACAACGGCGTCGATCCCGATGGTTTCGAGTGGACCGACGAACGAAGCGCGGTGTCCGATCTCGGAATCGGCGAATCCGACAAGGTCGTCGGGATATTCGCGTGGTTGCGGCCGGAGAAGGACCACGAGAACTTTCTTCGTGCCGCACGCCTGGTGGTAGACCGAGTTCCGAATGCGAAGTTCCTGATCGTCGGTGACGGCCCGATGCGGCCCGAGATCGAAAGGCTCGTCCGCCAACTCGAGCTCGCCGACTGCGTCGTGCTGACGGGGCCTCGCTCGGATGTGCCGGATCTCCTCAGGGCAATAGACGTGTTCGTCCTGAGCTCCTCCACCGTGGAGTGCTTCCCGATGTGCGTTGCTGGAGGCTATGGCGGCCGGACGGCCGGCGGTGTGTACCGCAGTCGGCGGCGTACCCGAGATGATCGAAGAACCGACGACGGGCTACCTGGTGCCTTCCCGCGATCCCGTGCGCTCGCCGATCGGCTGGTACGCATCCTGTCCGATTCCGAGCTTGCACATCAGATGGGCCAAGCCGCGCGTGTGCGTGTCGAAACGCTGTTCAGCCTGCGTGCGAGCGTTTCGGCGACCGAAGACACGCTGGACGCACTGGTATGTGGGACGAGTCTGGAATCGGCCGAGCACCGAAACGGATCGTCGAGTTCTCTGAGATCCTGTGCCGTCGGTCTTCACCGCCGGGCATCCCCGTCGGCGCACGACGCGATCGCCGCGCTCGAGCGCTTTTACGTCGGCACCAGTTCGACGCCTGCCAGCGTTACGGCGTCGTCGCGCTCAGGCGCGGTGACGACGGCGCGGAAGCCGTCGCCGTCGGACCAGACGCTCGCCTTCAGCGTCTCGCCGGGGAACACCACGCCCGCGAACCGGGCGCCGTAGCTGCCGACGCGTGACGTGTCGCCATCCAGCAGCGCATCCACCATCGCCTTGCATGTCATTCCGTACGTGCACAAGCCGTGCAGGATCGGCCTGGGAAAGCCTGCGGCCGCGGCGAATTCGGGATCGGAATGCAACGGGTTACGGTCGCCACACAGCCGGTAGAGCAGCGCCTGCTGCGGAGACACCGCGATGGACAGCTCGAAGTCGGGCGCCCGCTGCGGCGGCTCCGATGATGTCGACGGTCCGCGCTCGCCGCCGAACCCACCCTCGCCCCGGGCGAAGATCGACCGCCTCTGCGTCCACAACGGAGCGCCGTCGGGCGTGGTGACCGTCGTCTCCGACCAGATCACCGCGGCCTTGTCCTTGTCCCAGATGTCGGTGAACTTGGTGACCGCACGTCCCGTGCCCGACGGCGGGATCGGTGCGGGCGCCGACACCGCCTCGCTGGCGTGCAGCACTCGGCTCAGCTCGATGTCGATCCCGGGGAACTTCACCGTGGGCGGCGCCGTGTCATGAAAGCTCGGCGGCCACATTGCCGAACGTCGGCAGTACCTGCGGGATGTCGTCGACGAGATAGCGCAACTCGCGCTTGTCCATCGGGTCCTGACCCGCGCCAAGACCGAGATGGTAGAGCTGGATATCGCTACTGGTCCACGAGAATTCGACCGGATCAAGGGTCGCGCCGAGCGCCTCGTCGAGGTTGATCGGCATCTCAGGCCTTGCCCGCCAGGTGCAGCGCCGCCAGGTAGCCGAACGCCATCGCCGGGCCGATCGTGCCGCCCGGCCCCGGGTACGTGTGGCCCATCACCGGTGCGCTGACGTTGCCCGCGGCATAGAGACCGTCGATCACCGAACCGTCGTCGCGCAGCGCGCGGCCGTGCACGTCGGTGACGATGCCGCCCTTGGTGCCGAGGTCGCCCGGCACCATCTTGGCCGCGTAGAACGGCCCATGGCTGATCTCGCCCAGGTTGGGGTTGGGCTTGTTGGTCGGATCTCCGTAGTACCGGTCGTATGCGCTCTCGCCGCGGTGGAAGTCCTCGTCGGTCCCCTCGCGCGCGAAGCCGTTGAATCGCTGCACGGTCGCGCCGAGCGCCTCTGCGGGCAACCCCGCCTTAGCGGCCAGATCCTCGATCGTGTCGGCCGTGACGATGACGCCGGATTCCAGCCACTTCTTCGGAATGCGCTGTCCCGGTTGAAGTCCCGCGAAGATGTAGCGGTCGCGATACTGCTGGTCGAAGATCAGCCACGCCGGGATGTTCTCGCCGGGACCGGGCCCTTGGCCGTACTCGCCGCCGTACATGTGGTGGCACGCCTCGACGTAGGGCATCGACTCGTTCATGAATCGCTTGCCCGACATGTTCACGATGATCGAGCCCGGCGAGTTGCGTTCCGACAGCGCGAACCATGGTGCGCCGACCAGCGGCACCGTCGGCCCCCACCAGGCGTCCTCCATGATGTCCAGTGCGGCGCCGAGCTTCTCACCCGCGATGATGCCGTCGCCGGTGTTCGCCTTGGCGCCGACCGTCCACTCGGTGGTGATCGGGGCGCGCTGGTACTTCACCCGCATCTGCTCGTTGTGCTCGAACCCGCCCGAGCCGAGGATCACGCCGCGGCGGGCCCGGATCAGTTCGGGCTCAGCCGATTCGGGTGCGTTGGTATCGCGGACATAGATGCCGCGCACCACGCCGTCCTCGACATACAGGTCGGTGAGCGCGGTGTTCAGCCGCACGGGCACCCCGGCCTTCTGCAGGCCGACCCGCAGCGGCGCGATCAGCGCGCGGCCCATGCCGACGAGGTTCTTGCCCGTCGCCTTGGCCCACATGGTGCGAGCGCCGACCTTGAGGCTGCGCAGCACTCCGCGCGGATGGCGCTTGAGCATGTTCAGCCGCACATAATCCTGTTGCATCACAACGACATTGAGCGGGACCTTGCCGTACGGAGGCTCGAGGCCCGCCTCGTCGGCGCCGAGTTTCTTGGCGTTGAAGGGCTTGGGCTCAATCGAGCGACCGCCCGACCTGCCGCCGGCGGACTCGGGGTAGTAGTCGGAGTAACCGGGTACCCAGCACATCTTCAGTGGGGTGTGCTTGAGCACGAAGGACAGCATTTCCGGGCCGCGGTCGAGATAGGTGTCGATGCGTTCCGGCGCGACGACGTCGCCGATGATGCCGTGCAGGTAGGTCCGCGCCGCGTCAGGCGTGTCGGAGACGCCGTCGCGCTTGAGGACTTCGTTGTTCGGGATCCACACTCCACCGCCCGATCGGGCAGTGGATCCGCCGTAGTGTGCGGCCTTCTCTACGACTAATGTTGAAAGGCCCTGATGGGCGGCGGTGAGGGCAGCGACCATGCCGGCGGCGCCGCTGCCGACCACGACGACGTCGAACTCCTGTCCTGTCATGTAGAACACGTTATAGAATTGCCCCGCCGCAGAACAACTGGCCCGGTCGGATGATGCGAGCGGACTACGAGGGGAAGTAGCCAGAATGCTCAGTGTCGACGTGCGTGACGTGCTCGCTGCCGACCTGGCGGAGGCCGAGCGCAGCCGCGTCCCGGTCGCCCCGCTGACCACGGCCAACCCCGATATCGACGTCGTCGACGCCTACGAGATTCAGCTGATCAACATCCGCCAGCGCGTCGCGGAGGGCGCCACGGTGATCGGTCACAAGGTGGGGCTGTCGAGCAAGGCGATGCAGGAGATGATGGGCGTCGACGAGCCCGACTACGGGCACCTGCTCGACGAGATGGCTGTCTTCGAGGACCGGCCGGTGCCCGCGGGCAGATATCTCTATCCGCGGGTCGAGGTCGAGGTCGGGTTTGTGTTGGCCGACGACCTGCCGGGTGAGGGCTGCACCGAGGACGACGTGCTGGCCGCCACCGCCGCATTCGCTCCCGCCATCGAACTGATCGACACGCGTATCCGGGACTGGAAGATCAAGCTGTGCGACACGATCGCCGACAACGCGTCCTCGGCCGGCTGGGTGCTCGGGGAAGCGCGGGTGTCGCCCAAGGACATCGACATCCAGAGCATCGACGCGGTGTTGACCCGAAACGGTGAGGTGGTGGCCAAGGGGCGCAGTGACGCCGTCCTGGGAAACCCCGTGACGGCCGTGGCGTGGCTGGCCCGCAAGGTGGACAGCTTCGGCGTGCGACTCAAGGCGGGCGACATCGTGCTGCCCGGGTCGTGCACCAAGGCGTTCGACGCCAACCCCGGAGACGATTTCGTCGCCGACTTCGACGGGCTGGGTTCGGTCCACCTGTCGTTCGAATAGAGAACGTTCGAAAAGAGAAGAGGACATATGCCTTCGAAGGCATCCGTCGCGATCGTCGGATCCGGCAACATCAGCACCGACCTGCTGTACAAGCTGCTGCGGTCGGAGTGGCTGGAGCCCCGCTGGATGGTCGGCATCGATCCGGACAGCGAGGGTCTTGCCCGCGCCCGCAAGCTCGGCCTCGAGACCAGTCGCCGAGGGCGCCGACTGGCTGCTGGGTCTCGACGAGAAACCGGACCTGCTGTTCGAGGCCACCAGCGCGTACGTGCACCGTGACGCGGCCCCGAAATACGCCGAGGCCGGTATCCGCGCGATCGATCTGACGCCGGCCGCCGTCGGGCCCGGCGTCATTCCGCCCGCGAACCTGCGGGCAGCACCTCGAAGCGCCGAACGTGAACATGGTCACCTGCGGTGGCCAGGCCACCATCCCGATGGTCTACGCGGTGTCCCGCGTCGTCGACGTGCCGTACGCCGAGATCGTCGCGAGCGTGTCCTCGGTCGTCGGCAGGACCGGGCACTCGGGCCAACATCGACGAGTTCACCAAGACCACCAGCAAGGGTGTGGAGACGATCGGCGGCGCGAAACGCGGCAAGGCGATCATCATCCTCAATCCCGCCGATCCGCCGATGATCATGCGCGACACCATCTTCTGCGCCATCCCCGAGGACGCGGACCACGACGCGATCGCGCAGTCGATCACGGACGTCGTCGCCGAGGTGCAGACCTACGTGCCCGGCTACCGGCTGCTCAACGAGCCGCAATTCGACGAGCCGTCGGTGGTCAATCGGTGGCAACCATGTCGTCACCACGTTCGTCGAAGTGGAGGGTGCGGGCGACTATCTGCCGCCCTACGCTGGAAACCTGGACATCATGACCGCGGCGGCGACCAAGGTCGGCGAAGAGATCGCCAAAGAGGCGTTGTCGGCGACGGCCGGAGGAGGCCAAGCATGAGCACTGACGACATCTACTTCAACCCCATGTGGGACATCCGGATGACGGACACGTCGCTGCGCGACGGCTCACACCACAAACGCCATCAGTTCACCAAAGATGAGGTGGGCGCGATCGTCGCGGCGCTGGACGCTGCCGGTGTTCCGGTCATCGAGGTCACTCACGGCGACGGCCTCGGCGGCTCGAGCTTCAACTACGGCTTCTCCAAGACGCCCGAACAGGAGCTCATCAAGCTGGCGGCCGAGACCGCCAAGGAATCCAAGATCGCATTTTTGATGTTGCCCGGTGTCGGCACGAAGGAGGACATCAAGGAGGCGCAGAACAACGGCGGCTCGATCTGCCGGATCGCGACCCACTGCACCGAGGCCGACGTGTCGATCCAGCACTTCGGGCTGGCCCGCGAGCTCGGCCTGGAGACCGTCGGCTTCCTGATGATGAGCCACACCATCGCACCGGAGAAGCTGGCCGCCCAGGCCCGCATCATGGCCGACGCCGGCTGCCAGTGCGTGTACGTCGTCGACTCCGCGGGTGCACTCGTCCTCGAGGGCGTGGCCGACCGCGTCTCTGCCCTGGTGGCCGAACTCGGTGACGACGCGCAGGTCGGCTTCCACGGCCACGAGAATCTCGGCCTCGGCGTCGCCAACAGCATCGAGGCGGTGCGGGCAGGCGCCAAACAAATCGACGGATCGTGCCGCCGGTTCGGTGCGGGCGCGGGCAACGCGCCCGTCGAGGCGCTGATCGGGGTGTTCGACAAGATCGGCGTGAAGACCGGCATCGACTTCTTCGACATCGCCGACGCCGCCGAGGAGGTCGTCGCGCCCGCGATGCCCGCCGAATGCCTGCTCGACCGCAACGCGCTGATCATGGGCTACTCGGGGGTCTACTCGAGCTTCCTCAAGCACGCCATCCGACAGTCCGAGCGCTACGGCGTGCCCGCGCACAAGCTGCTGCACCGGGCGGGCCAGCGCAAGCTCATCGGCGGCCAGGAGGACCAACTCATCGACATCGCGCTGGAGATCAAGCGCGAACAGGACGCGGGTCAGCCGGCCTGAGCGCGACCCGTGAGAGCGCCCAGGCACTACTCGAACAGCTGGCCGGTCCGGACGCCGTTCTGCGCGACGACCAATGGCGGGCCATCGAAGCCCTGGTCGTCGACCGCAGGCAGGCGCTCGTCGTGCAGCGCACCGGCTGGGGCAAGTCGGCGGTCTACTTCATCGCCGCCAAGCTGCTGCGGACGGGAGGGCGTGGCCCGACGGTGATCGTGTCGCCACTGCTGGCGCTGATGCGCAACCAGGTGGCCGCGGCGCAGCGGGCCGGCGTGCGGGCGGCCACCATCAACTCGAGCAACATCACGGATTGGCAGGACGTGCATCGCGCGGTGGCTGCGGGCGATCTCGACGTCCTGCTCGTCAGCCCGGAACGGCTCAACAATCCCGATTTCCGCGACGAGGTGCTGCCCGCGCTGGCCCGTGACGCCGGGCTCGTCGTCATCGACGAGGCGCATTGCGTGTCCGACTGGGGCCACGACTTCCGCCCCGACTACCGGCGCATCCGCACGCTGATCGCCGAACTCGGCGAGGGCATCCCGGTGCTGGCGACCACCGCCACCGCCAACGACCGTGTCGTCGCCGACATCAGGAGCCAGCTGGGTGTCGGCGGCCGCGAAACCGTCGTGCTGCGCGGCGGACTGGACCGTCAGTCGCTGCGGCTGTCGGTGGTTGACGCGGGTAACGCCACCGCACGCGCGGCCTGGCTGGCCGCGAACATCGAATCGTTGCCGGGCTCCGGCATCGTCTACACCCTGACGGTGGCGCAGGCCAACGACGTCGCGAGCATGCTGCGCGAACGGGGCCACACGGTGGCGGCCTACACCGGCGCCACCGAGGCCGCCGAGCGTGAGCAACTCGAACTCGACCTGCTCGGCGAACCGCGTCAAGGCGCTGGTCGCGACGTCCGCCCTCGGCATGGGTTTCGACAAACCCGACCTCGGCTTCGTCGTTCACCTCGGCGCTCCGCCGTCACCGATCGCCTACTACCAGCAGGTCGGTCGCGCGGGCCGGTCCACCGAACGCGCCGAGGTGGTGCTGCTGCCCGGCAAGGAGGACCGTGACGTCTGGCGCTTCTTCGCATCGGTGGCGTTTCCCTCCGAAGCCATGGTGCGCAACGTGATTCGGGCGCTGGAGCCCGACCGCGCCCAGTCGACACCGGCCCTGGAGACGCTGGTCGACATGGGCCGGACGCGACTGGAGATGGTGCTCAAGGTCCTCGACGTCGACGGTGCGGTCCGGCGGGTCAAAGGCGGCTGGATCGGCACCGGTCAGGACTGGGTCTACGACGAAGAGCGCTACCGCAGGCTGGACGAAGCGCGGACCCGCGAGCAACAGGCGATGCTCGACTACGTCGAAACGACCGAGTGCCGGATGACCTATCTGCGCACACAACTCAACGATCCGGAATTGGTCGACGGCGAGCGCTGCGGCCGATGTGACAACTGCACCGGCGCTCGGTACGACGCCCACGTCGACGACGTGGCTGCCGCGGAAACCCGGGCCCGGCTGATGCGACCCGGAGTCGAGATCACGCCGCGTAAGCAGTGGCCGTCGGGACTCCAGAACCTCGGAATCGACTTGAGCGGCCGCATTTCCGACGGTCCCGCAGCGGGCCGGGTCATCGGCAGGCTGACGGATCTGGGCTGGGGTGCGCGCCTGCGCGCGGTTCTTGACGAGCCAGACGGTGAGGTGCCGGACGACGTGGTGCGTGCGGCGGTGGACGTGCTGGCGGCGTGGGAGTGGGAGACGCGGCCCACTGCGGTCATGGCACTGGATTCCGAACGCCGCCCTCAGTTCGTAGCGTCATTCGCGCGCAGGCTCGCCGAACTGGGCAGGCTCCAGCATCTGGGCACGCTGCGATACCGACCTGGACGCCGCCCCGCGACGGCTGCCAATTCGGCCTACCGGGTTGCCGCGCTTGACGGGTCATGGGAGGCACCGGATTTGCCGCCCGTCGACGGTCCGCTGTTGCTCGTCGACGACTTCACCGACACCGGCTGGACACTGACGATGTCGGCCCGCGTGTTGCGGCAGGCCGGCGCGCCGGTGGTGCTGCCGTTCGCGGTGGCCAGCCTCACCTAGCGCGATCGCCTCCGCTCGGGCGGCTAACCAGCTTTTTCGCCACGGCTGTTTAGCGGTGCCTGCATTCGGATAGGCCTGGGTGTGCGACTGTGTGACAACGAGCGTTCACTCGGGCCCGTTTCTAGTGCCACATCGGTAACACCTGAACCAAAGGAGCAATCTCATGACCTCTGCGGTGACACGCGTCCGGCGGACCGTAGTCGGAGTACTTGCAGCGGGCGCGGCCTGCGCCACGCTCGGCGTTCCGGCGGCAAGCGCAGACCCGGAAGACACTGCGCCTGCGCCCGCTGCGACCGATGACTGCAACGCCGCCACCCTGGCGTCGACCATCAGCACGGTGACGACTCAGCTGTCGACATATTTCGCGGCTCATCCCGACGCCAACCAGGCGCTGATCGACGCGACGCGTCAGCCGGCGTTCATTGCCGTCGGTCAGTTCGAGGACTACACCGATGCCCATCCTGATCAGGCAGACCAGATTCGCGCCATCCAGGCGCCTCTCGCTGCGTTCAAGGACCGCTGCGGTATGCAGGTCTCGCCGACCGACGCACTGACGGTGCTCGCAGACCTCTAGGGATCGAACACCGGCTTGGTGCCGCCGAGCCGGCTGGTGAGGATGTCGGCCGTGGCCGTGAGCGCGCGGGCGCGCTTGACGATCTCCGCGTCGGTCAAGGCCCGGCCGATCTGCAGCGACACCACCATCACCTGGCGCTGATGGTGGTCGAACACCGGCGCCGAGATGACGCTGATATCGAATCGGACGGGACGGCGCTGTCCCGTGGACGGGTTCTCACTTCGTAGATGAACTCGCTCGCCGATATCGGCGATCAGCTCGCCGAGTAAGGCCTGCAGTTCGTCGGGAAGGCTGTTCGACATACCGGACATCAGCGCGTAGAGCCGCCGTCCGCCCGCCGTGAGACGCTCGACGAGGTAGCCGGCCCTGCGGCATTCGTCGACGACGCGGTCCATTCGCTCGCTGTCGGTGCGCAGCGGGATCGTGGGCTCCCTGGCCAGCCAGTCGCGCAGCGCGACGTCGTCCCACAGCACGAACATCAGCCCGACCGGCGGGGCGAACGGATAGCTCTGCCCGACCCGAACACCGACGTCGGCGCCCGGCGGACCGACGAGTTCCAGCACGGTGATGCGGTCGTCGATCACCGCGGACAAGGCGGCAGTGGTGCCGGATGCCGCCGACAGCCTGCGCAACTCCGCCCGCGCCGCCGGGTCGACCCGCAGCGATTCCTGTGCGGTATGACCGAGCGCGATCAGCGCCGGGCCCAGCCGGTAGGTCTTGTCCGCGGAGTCACGCACCAAGTAGTCGCAGTCGGTCAGCGTCGTGACGATGCCCAGACAGGTCGGCTTGCTCAGGCCGAGGCGGCGCGCGAGTTCCGAAACCCCGAACCGATCGCGTGGGTGGCGGGCCAGGAAATCGAGTACGGCAACCACGCGCTCGGTTGGCGGGGAGGCCCGGCCGGACGATTCTGCGATCGGCATGTCAAAAATGTACCTGTGCGTTCCAAATATCGAACGATTTGCCGGTTCAACATTGACGGAAATGAGAACACGTTCTAGTTTCTAGGGGTGTACTCCCAGCCACTTGCCGACGCGATCGCCGAGGCCGAGCGCTTGGTCGCTGCCGCTCCGTTCATCGAATCCGAGGCCGATCTGACCGAGGGCCTGCAGTACCTGGCCGGCTGCATCGCCGGCTGCACCCACCTGGCCTTCGACTACGACCGCGACCATCCGTTCATGCAGTCCGGCACCGGCCCGTTCACCAAGATGGGACTCGACAACCCGGACACCCTCTACTTCGGCACCCGCGTTCAACCCGGCCACGAATACGTCGTCACCGGCACTCGCGGCACCACGACCGATCTGAGCTTCCAGATGCTCGGCGGCGAGTACACCGATGACAACGTGCCCGTCAGCCAGGCGGCGTTCGACGACCGCGAACTCGACATCGCACCCGACGGCAGCTTCGAGTGGCGGGTGACGCCGAACAGTCCGTCGCAGTTGCTGGTGCGCGAGGTGTACAACGACTGGTCCGCGCGGCGTGGCTACGTCAGCATCGCCAGGACCGACACCGCGGGAACCGCGCCGCCGCCCTTGACCCGCCAGCTGATCGAGAAGCGGTACGCGGTCGCCGGAAAGCAACTCGTGCAACGGGTGAAGACGTGGCTGCAATTCCCGCAGTGGTTCTACAACACTCTGCCGGTGAACACGATGGTCGCACCGCGCCTCACCCCGGGAGGGCTGGCCACCCAGTACTCGTCTGTCGGGCACTTCGATCTGAATCCCGATCAGGCCCTGCTCATTACGCTGCCGGTGACCGACGCGCCGTATCTCGGATTCCAGCTCGGCAGCCTCTGGTACATCTCGCTGGACTACATCAACCACCAGACGTCGCTGAACGGCACTCAGGCGCAAGCGGATCCGGACGGCAAGATCCGGATGGTGATAGCCGATGCGAATCCCGGCGTGACCAACTGGGTCGAGACGCTCGGCCATCGCAAGGGCTATCTGCAGTTCCGCTGGCAGCGGCTGTCACGCGAACTCACCGAGGCCGACGGACCCTCCGTTGAGCTGCTCGACATCGACAAGGTGGCGGACGCGTTGCCGTACTTCGAGTCCAACAAGATCTCCGATGAAGACTGGCGTGCGCGAATCGCACTGCGTCAGAAGCAGATCGGCGACAGGATGGTTGCGTAATGCTCAAAGACAAAGTGGTGGTCATCAGCGGTGTCGGTCCGGCTCTGGGGACCACGCTCGCGCGGCGATGCGCGCAAGCCGGCGCGGACCTGGTGCTGGCGGCGCGGACCGTCGAACGCCTCGAGGACGTCGCCAAGCAGATCACCGACATCGGGCGCCGCGCCGTGACGGTAGGCACCGATATCACCGACGACGCGCAGGTGAGCAACCTTGTCGACGAGACACTCAAGGCATACGGCAAGGTAGACGTGTTGATCAACAACGCCTTTCGGGTGCCGTCGATGAGACCATTGGCCAACACCACCTTCGACCACATGCGTGACGCGATCGAGCTGACCGCTTTCGGTGCACTGCGGATGATCCAGGGCTTCACCCCGGCGCTCGCCGAGGCGAACGGATCGATCGTCAACGTGAACTCAATGGTCGTACGGCACTCGCAGGCCAAGTACGGCGCCTACAAGATGGCCAAGTCGGCCCTGCTGGCGATGTCCCAGTCGCTGGCCACCGAGCTCGGCGAACAGGGAATCAGAGTGAACTCGGTTCTGCCCGGCTACATCTGGGGCGGAACACTGAAGGGCTATTTCGAGCATCAGGCCGGCAAGTACGGCACGACCGTCGACGACATCTACAAAGCGGCGGCGATCAACAGCGACCTGAAGCGGCTGCCGACGGAGGACGAGGTGGCCTCAGCGATCCTATTCATGGCCAGCGATCTGTCCAGCGGCATCACCGGCCAGGCGCTGGACGTGAACTGCGGGGAGTACAAGGCATGACGGCTCCTCGCACCGATCCCGGCACCGTCGAGGACTTGCTCGCCTCGGCGACCAAGGCCTGCGGTCTCGACGACTTCGGCTCTGACGACGATGACTACCGCGAGGCGCTCGGCGTTCTGCTCGAGTCCTACCGACGCGACGCCGATCTCACCGAGATCGGCAGCAAGATGAACCGCTTCTTCGTGCGCAACGCGTTGGTCGCGCGCCTGATGTCCGAGGCGGCGTGGAAGCAGTACCCGCAGCACGCTGACGTGCGTATCGAGCGGCCGATCTTCGTCACGGGTCTGCCGCGCACCGGAACTACGGTCCTGCACCGACTGATGAGCGCCGACCCGCGGCACCAGGGTCTCGAGTTGTGGCTCGCGGAGTTCCCGCAGCCACGGCCCCCGCGCGAAACCTGGTCGGACAACCCGGTTTTCCGGGAGCTCGACGCCCGATTCACCCAGGCGCACAACGAGAACCCCGACTACACCGGCCTGCACTTCATGACCGCCGACGAGGTTGAAGAGTGCTGGCAGTTGCTGCGCCAGTCGCTGCACTCGGTTTCTTACGAGACGCTGGCACACCTGCCGACGTACTCGCGCTGGCTGGCCGGCCGGGACTGGATCAAACCCTATGAGCGACACCGCAAGAACCTTGCGCTGATCGGACTCAACGAGCCCGAGAAGCGCTGGGTGTTGAAGAACCCGAGTCATCTGTTCGCACTCAACGCATTGATGGCCGCCTACCCCGACGCGTTGGTGGTGCAGTGCCATCGGCCGGTGGAGACGATCATGGCGTCGATGTGCTCGCTCGCCCAGCACACCACCGAGGGCTGGTCGAACAGCTTCCACGCAGAGTTGATCGGGCAGGACGCGATGGAGACGTGGTCGCGCGGCCTCGAGTTGTTCACCGCCGAACGGGCCAAACATGATTCGGCCCAGTTCTACGACATGGACTACTTCGATCTGATCTCCGATCCGGTCGGCACCGTCGAGGGGATATACCGATACTTCGGCATCGAGGTGACCGATGAGGCCAGGGCGGCCATGCGCGCGAGCGACGAAGAGAGCAAGCAGGGTCCCCGCGCGCCCAAGCACACATACTCGCTCGAGGACTACGGGTTGACGGCCGACGCGGTCAAGGAACGCTTCAAAGGGCTGTAACTAGCCGTCACCCGGCGACGGGGCGCTGGATTTTTCCTCCAAGACACCCTCGGCCACAGCGTGTCGGATGCTGTCGGCCAGCTTCGGGCAGGAGCGGGCGCGCGCGGGCTCACCGCCGGACTCGCGCACCTCGGTGAAGTACGCGCAACGCCGGGTCGCTTCGGAGTTCCACTGGACCGACGTGTGCGCGGGGCCCAGCTTCTTGACGCTGACCGACACATGGCAGAACCGGCAGTCGACGGAGACCAGACCAGAGCTCAGATAGCGCTCCCGGTCCCGCTGCGTCGCCTCGCGAACGGCGGCCGCACGATCGGGGTCCGACGCGAAATCCGGTGCCTTCGACCATGACCCGGTCGACTCGCCGATGAGGGCGTGTCCGTGGTCGTCGTCGTCATGCGCACCGTGCAGGGCCAGCATCGACCGGGCGAGCCGGTCGACGTCTGGTACGTCCGGCCTGTCGCGAGAACTCATGACGAGGGCTGCTCGGCCTTTTCTTTCTCTTCGGCCTGCACCTTGAGGTTCTCTTCCACCTCGACGTTCCACTTCTCGTTTGCGGCGGTGGTGTCGATTTCGATCTCGAAGCGGTCGGTCATGTCCGGTGACACGTCCGCGACGTCGACGTAGAACTGCTGGTACCAGCGGCGCATCTGGTACACGGCGCCGTCCTCCTCGACCAGCAGGGGATTGTCGATGCGGGTCTTGTGCTTCCAGATTTCGACGTCCTGCAGGAAGCCCTTGCTGACACCTTCGGTGAAGGTCGTCGCAAGCTTCTCGGTGGTCTTCTCGTCGAGACCCTTGGGCTTTTCGACGATGACGCCCCACTGCAGCACGAACGAGTCCTGGCTGACCGGGTAGTGGCAGTTGATCAGGATCGACTCGGCCTTGAAGCCGCCGTAGTTGTTGTGCAGCCAGTTGATCATGAACGACGGCCCGAAGTAGGAGGCCTCGGAGTCCAGGTGCGCCTCGCCGTAGGAGGTGCCGAGATCGTTCACGTCCGGCCTGACCGACGTTGTGCAGGTACTGCGAGGCGATGTGGCCCTCGAAGACGTTCTTGAAGTACGTCGGCAGCCCGAAGTGGATGTAGAAGAAGTGCGCCATGTCGGTGACGTTGTCGATGATCTCGCGGCAGTTGGCGCCCTCGATCAGGATCGAGTTCCACTTCCAGTCGGTCCACCCGTCGTCGGCGAACTCGGGGATCTCGGGGATCCGGACCTCTTCCTGCGGGGGGTTGCCCTCGTGGTCGTGCCAGACGAACAGCAGTCCGCCGCGCACGTCGGTGGTCCAGGCGCGGGTGCGGGCCAGTCGCGGTGTGCGCTTGGCGTAGGGCACCAGCTTGCACTTGCCGTCGCCACCCCAGCGCCAGTCGTGGAACGGGCAGGCCACCTCGTCGCCCTTGATGGTGCCCTGCGACAGGTTGCCGCCCATGTGCCTGCAGTAGCCGTCAAGCACCTTCAACTCGCCATGCGAGTCGGCGAAGACCACCAACATGGTGCCGAAGATCTCGATGCCGTGCGGCTTGCCGTCCAGGTAGTCCTTCACCGGGCCCAGGCAGTGCCAACCGCGTGCGTACCGGTCCGGCAGCGCACCGGTGTCGATTTCGCGAATGCCGCTGTGAGCCGTGTCAGCCGTCACGTCGCGCCTCCCGTCCTTGCTCTCTAACTAGAACACGTTACAGTTTTTCCCGGTGACCGCGCAAGGTAAACGGCATCTACCTGCGGTATATCTAGACGATGCCGCTGTTCACGTTCGAGGGCCGCTCGCCGACGGTCGACCCGGGAGCGTTCATCGCACCCACTGCGACGCTGGTCGGCGACGTTCGCGTCGAAGCGCGGCGCCTCGGTGTGGTTCAACGCGGTACTCCGCGGCGACTTCGCCCCCATCATCGTCCGCGAAGGCGCCAACGTGCAGGACTGCTGCGTGCTGCACGCCCCACCAGGCATTCCAGTCGACATCGGCCCAGGGGCGACGGTCGCCCACGGCTGTGTCATCCACGGCGTGCACATCGGCGCCGAGGCGGTGATCGCCAACCATTCGACGGTGCTCGACGGCGCGGTGATCGGTTCGCGCAGCTTGATCGCGGCTCATTCACTGGTGGTCGGCGGCACGAAGATCCCCGACGAAGTCGTCGCGGCCGGTGCGCCCGCCAAGGTCAGGGGACCCGTTGCCGGCACCGGCGCGCAGATGTGGGTGGACTCCAACCCCGAGGCTTACCAGGACCTGGCCCGCCGCTACGCCGACGGGTTGCGCGAGATCACCGAGCCGGGAACGCCTTAGATCTTTCGGGCGCTCTTGGTGGCGGCGTCGAGCTCCCAGTACGCGCGCAGCGCGACCATCTGGCCCTCGTCGTTCACCCGGTAGGTGAAAACGCCTTCGGCGACGACCTCGTACCCGCCTGACCGGATGACGATGTTGCCGACGTTGGCTTCCTCGTCGCCGCATTGGTAGGTCTTGGTGAAGTTGAAGGTCAGCTCGCTCGGGGCGATCGCCATGTCATAGAACTTCGCGATCGCCTCTTTGCCCCTGTGCCCCTTGCCCTCCGGGTCGAAGTGGGACGGTCCGATCGGATCCTCGACGACGGCGTCGTCGGCGAACACCGCCAGCCAGGCTTCTTTGTCCCGGGCCACCGCGGCTTCGCGCGACCGCTTGCCCGCCAGGTGGACGGGAGAGTCGGTCATCAGTCCTGCCAACCCGAGTGAATGTAGGTGTCGGCGAACCGCTTCACCGAATCCTGCTTCGCCGCCAGCGGCGCATCGAAGCCGAGGCCGTCGAATACCCACGGCATGACGATGTTGTCGGTGACTCCCGCCGCCGCCAGTTCGCGGTGGCCGTCGACACCGAACTTGTCGATGCAGACGGCCTGGTACTCGAACGGCTCGTCGGCCCGGCCGTTCTCGGCGAGCAGCTTCTTGATCTTGCCGATGATGTCGGCCAGCTCGGCTCCGGTCAGCATCGCGCTGGTCCAGCCGTCGCCGACCCGCGCGGCCCGCTTCAACGCCACGTCGGTGTGGCCGCCGACATAGAACGGCACCGGCTTGGTCGGGGCGGGGCTCATCTGCAGCCGGTCAAAGTCATAGAACTCGCCATGGAACTCGACCATGCCGCCGCCGAGGACGAGCTTGATCACCTCGATCATCTCGTCGACCCGTTTGCCGCGCTTGGCGTAGGGCTGGCCGCACCACTCGAATTCTTCGGGCGCCCAACCGATTCCGATCCCGAACCCGAAGCGGTTGTTGGTCAGGTTCGCCACCGACCCGACCTGGCGAGCCATCAGCAGGGGGTTGCGGGACCCGAGCTTCATCACGTTGGTGTAGAACCGCAGCGTCGAGGTGACGGCGCCCATCGCGCCCGCGGCGATCAGCGGGTCCACCCACGGGGTGTTCTCGTCCCACATCCGCGAGCCGTCGGGTGTGTACGGATAGTCCGCCGCCTGCTTCTCCATGTAGAAGATCGAGTCGGGCAGCGCGATGTTGTCGAATCCGGCCTCCTCGACCGTCTTCGCCAACTCGACAAGCTGGTCGACCGGACACATCGGCACCGCGCAGGTGTATTGCATCTTGCTCACGGCTTCTCGACCGGCTTGTCGGAGGAAACCACCCACATCGAGTAGTACTGCGAACCGCCGCCGTAGGCGTGGCCGAGGGCCTTGCGGGCGCCTGCCACCTGGTGGTCGCCCGCCTTGCCCATCACCTGGATGGCCGCCTCGGCGAACCGGATCATGCCCGACGCGCCGATCGGATTCGACGACAGCACGCCGCCGGACGGGTTGAACGGGATACGGCCGCCGATCGCCGTCTCGCCGGCCTCGGTCAGCTTCCAGCCCTCGCCCTCGGGGGCGAAGCCAAGATTCTCCAGCCACATCGGTTCGAACCACGAGAACGGCACGTAGACCTCGGCGACGTCGATCTCGTCGATCGGTGACGTGATGCCCGCATCGCGCCACAAGGCGGCCGAAGCGTCGCGGCCTGCCTGCGGGTTCACCTGATCGCGGCCCGAGTACGCCAGCGGTTCGGTGCGCAGTGCGGTGGCGTGCACCCATGCGACGGGGTGACCGTCGGCGACGCGGCGATCCGCGATCTCCTCGTTGCCGATCACCAGCGCGCAGGCGCCGTCGGATGAGGGGCAGGTCTCGTCGAAACGGATCGGGTCCCACAGCATCTGGGACCCCATCACCTTCTCCAGCGTGATGTCCGGCTGATGCAGATGGGCAAGCGGGTTCTTCGCGCCGTTGAGCCGGTCCTTGACCGCCACCATCGCGCCGATGTGCGTCGGCGCGCCCGAGCGCCGGATGTAGCTGCGCACGTGCGGGGCGAAGTAACCACCCGCGCCCGCACCGACCGGCTTGGTGAACGGCACCGGAATCGACAGCGCCCACATCGCATTGGATTCCGACTGCTTCTCCCACGCCATCGTCAGCACGCGCTTGTACTTGCCGGACTGCACCAGGCTGGCGGCGACAACTGCGGTCGACCCACCGACCGAGCCCGCGGTGTGCACCCGGATCAGTGGCTTACCGGTGGCGCCCACCGCGTCGGCCATGAACAGCTCGGGCATCATCACGCCCTCGAAGAAGTCGGGTGCCTTGCCGACGACCACGGCGTCGATGTCGTCGAATGTCGACCCGGAGTCTGCCAGCGCCTTGTCAATGGCCTCGCGAACCAGGCCGTTCATCGAGACGTCTTTGCGCTTGGCGACGTACTTCGTCTGACCGGTGCCCAGGACGGCTGCCAGTTTGCCTGCCATCTACTTCCCCTCCATGACCGCGACCAGATTCTGTTGCAGCGCCGCCCCGCTCGTGGCGTGCGCCAACACTCGCTGCGCGGAGCCGTCGAAGATGTGCCGGGCCGCGAAGCCGATGCGCTCGAGGCCCGTCGAGAACATCGGGTTGGCGGCCAGCGCGCCACCGGACGGGTTGATCTTCGTCGAGCCACCCAACCCGATGGCCTCGGTGAGAATCAGCTGCTGATGGGTGAACGGCGCATAGAGTTCGGCGACGTCGATCGAACCGCTGTCGCCACCCGTCGCGGCCGAGGCGGACACCGCCGTGGACGGCGACGTGGTCAGATCGCGGGCGCCGAGCACCGGCGTCTCGATGCGGTGCTCGATGCCGGTGATCCAGGCCGGGTTCTCCCGCAGTTCCCTTGCTCGGTCGCCCGCGGCCAGCACGATCGCCGATGCGCCGTCGGTGATCGGCGCAATGTCGTGGCGGCGCAACGGATCTGCGAAGTAGGGCCGGGCAAGCAGTTCGTCGATGCTTTTGGCGGGCTTTTCCGAATCGGTGCGCTCGGCAACCGCGAAGGAGTCCAGCGCCACCTGCGCCATCTGCTCGGCGGTCCACTTGCCGGAGTCCAGGCCGAACCTGGCCTGCAGGCCGGCGGTCGACACGGCATCGGGCACCAGCGGTGCCACCGTGTACGGGTCGGTCTGCATCGCAAGCACCCGGCGCAGCACGCCCGCGCTTGACTTACCGAAGCCGTAGACGAGCGCCGTGTCGACCGAACCGGTGAGGATCTTGATGTAGGCCTCATAGAGCGCCCACGCAGCGTCCATCTCGACGTGCGATTCGTTGATCGGCGGGACGGCGCCGATCGAGTCGATCGCAGAAAGGAACGAGAACGCCCGCCCGGCAAGGTAATCCGAGGATCCAGAGCACCAGAACCCGATGTCGGTCTGCTCGATGCCGAGGTCGGCGTACAACTCGGCGAAGCATGGCATCAGCATCTCGACGCCGTTGGTGGTGCCTTCGGTGCGGCGCACATGCGGGGCATGCGCAAAGCCGACAACAGCTACTTCAGTCACGGAAGAAGAATCCTCACTGGTGGTGCTTATAGGTTTCGTAGTCGGCGTCGGGCTCACCCGTCGGCCGGAAGTAGTCGATGTTGTCGATGCCGAGCCCCCACTCCTCGCGGGGTTTCCACACCGCCTCGACCCGCATTCCCATCCGCACATCGGCGGCGTCGATCTCGGTCACCAGGTGCAGGAACGGGATGTCGGCGCCGTCGAGCAGAACGTAGGCCGCAACGTACGGCGGTTTGATGCGCTGGCCGGCGAACGGGATGTTGATGATCGCGAACGTCGTCACGGTTCCCTTGTCCGGCAGCTCGATGTACTCGTCGAGCTGCTGGCCCGTCGCCGGGTCGGCTTCCCGGGCCGGGAAGTAAACCTTTCCTCCCTTACCGGTCCGCGCGCCGAGCAGCTTGCCCTCCTCGAGCGCGCGAAGGAACGCGCTCTCGGGAACGGATGCCGTGTGCTGGATCTCGATCGTGGTCGGGACGACGAGCATGGTCACCGGGTCGCGGTCGTCGTCCGCCGTGTCGGGCACATCCTCGGCCTGGTCGCCGAGCGCGAAGTAGGCGATGTCGGTGATCGCACCGACGGGTTCATCAACCCAGTGCACGTGCACCCGGGCCCCGGTGCTCATCTCGGCAGCCGAGCCTGCGTCGACCGCATGAAGCAGCGGGGTGTCGGCGCCGTCGAGCTTGACCAGCGCCCACGCGAACGGCCGATCGAGCGGTTGGCCCTCCAGAGGTTCGGGCTGCCACGACCAAGACACCACGGTTCCGACGCTGGCCACCGGTACGATCTCGGTCAGCTCCTCGTAGGTGACGGGGTCATACTCTGCAGGCGGGACATGCACCCGACCATCCGAACCGCGCACGCCGACGATGCGCCGCCCGCGCAGGGCGGTGAAGAACTGGCTGAGGACGGGTCCTACTGAACGGGTGTAGTCGAACGACAGTCTCAGCGGCGCCGAAAGGGGCGGCTGATGCGTGTCGATCTGCACCGGGCTGCTTTGGCTGGTGGTCACGGCATCGAGTAGAACAGGTTCTAAGAATGGTTTCAAGGACGGGTCGGAAGGCGGTCTAAATGAAGCTCGGATTGCAGCTCGGATATTGGGGTGCGCAGCCGCCCGCAAACGCGCCCGAACTGGTCGCCGCGGCCGAGGAGGCGGGCTTCGACACCGTGTTCACCGCCGAGGCGTGGGGCAGCGACGCCTTCACACCGCTGGCCTGGTGGGGTTCGGCAACCAGCAGGCTGCGGCTTGGCACCTCGGTGGTGCAGCTGTCCGCGCGCACCCCCACCGCGTGCGCGATGGCGTCGCTGACCTTGGATCACCTCTCCGGCGGCCGCCATATCCTCGGGCTGGGAGTGTCGGGCCCGCAGGTCGTGGAGGGATGGTACGGCCAGAAGTTCCCCAAGCCGCTGGCCCGCACCCGCGAATACATCGACATCATCCGGCAGGTCTGGGCACGCGAGAAGCCGGTGACGAGCGACGGCCCGCACTACCCGCTGCCGCTGGCGGGCGAGGGCACCACCGGGTTGGGTAAACCGCTCAAGCCGATCACCCACCCGCTGCGCGCCGACATCCCGATCATGCTGGGCGCCGAGGGCCCGAAGAACGTGGCGATGGCCGCCGAGATCTGCGACGGCTGGCTGCCGATCTTCTACACCCCGCGGATGGCCGACACCTACAACGAGTGGCTCGACGAGGGCTTCGCCCGTGCCGGCGCTCGGCGCAGCCGCGAGGATTTCGAGATCTGCGCGACGGCCAACATCGTCATCACCGATGACCGCGCCGCGGCCTTCGCTGCGATGAAGCCGTACCTGGCGCTGTACATGGGGGGAATGGGCGCCGAGGACACCAACTTTCACGCGGACGTGTACCGCAGGATGGGCTACGCCGACGTGGTCGACGACGTCACGACGTTGTTCCGTACCGACCGCAAGGACGAGGCGGCGACGGTGATCCCCGACGAATTGGTCGACGACGCCGCGATCGTCGGTGACCTCGACCACGTGCGAGAGCAGATCAAGGCGTGGGAGGCCGCCGGTGTCACGATGATGCTGGTGACCGGCCGCGATGCAGATCAGATCCGCGAGCTCGCCACCTTGATCTAGCCGACCTCTGTTGCGTCGCCGAACGTCATGTCGGCGTTGGCGATCGACATAGAAGCGAACGCTTTCTTGGGTAGCCCGAGCGATGCGAGCTCCTTGGCGATCGGGTGATCGCCCAGCCTGATGGAGGCGCCTCCGAGGCGGGCGCGGAATCCCGACGACAGCTGTTCGGCGGCGGTCTCGCGGGTCCTGCCGTCGAGGCTGGTGTAGGTGAGCAGCGACTGCGGCCGCGACGGCATCGGCACGGGCAGCCCGCGGCCGATCTCCATCTCGGCGACGAGCGATCCGTCGACGCTGACATCGAACGCGAACGGATTGCCGTCTCGAACGGTGAAGTCCGCCATCACCTTCGGGTATCCCCAGATCTGTCTGCCCGCCTCCAGCGTGAAGGCCCCGTCGACCGTCATGCGGTGCACGAAAGTGCCTGCCGTGCCGAACCCCCGCAGCCCGCGAACATCGCTTCCCGGCGGCTGCACCATCGCGCAGAACGAGAACTCGTTGTACTGCCCGAGATCGCAGTCGACGAACCGGGTCAGAAGAAGATTGACCACAGCGCGGCCCGGCCGGAGCTCGAAGACCCGCAGCCCGCTGTAGTCGATGAGGCGCTGCGCCGCGTCCGCGTCGACGGAGAACATCGCGCTGTGCACATCGGCCTTGCGGACCCTGATCGGCATGGTGAGCACGGTGCCGGCGATGGTGTGCTGGGACTCAGGCATGCATGTCACTGTAGTTCGGCTACTGCGGTAGTCGGCCGCCGATCTTGTGCGCCAGGTCGACGGCTGCGTTGTCAGCGTCCTGGCCCATCAGCGCGAGGACGGCGACCTGCACGGTGTTCGAGCGACCGCCGGCCGGGAATTCGACCATGCCGCTGGCGAGGAAGCGCATGCCGTCGGGGCCGGGTGTGCCGACCTCGGGAAAGCCGGGTTCGGGCGGGGCGAGCGTGCCGTTGATCGCGGTGCCGGGATTGCCGATCTCCACGGTGACCGACTCGTAGGTGTCGCGGTTCTCCCAGGTGCAGGCGGGCATCTGGGGGTCGGCGCCCAGCGGCTTGCCCTCGATCGGCTTGCCGAGCAACTTGGTGATGTCGTCGGCGCTGATCAGCGTGCAGGCGTCGATGCCGGCCGCGGCGGGAGCGGCGCTGGACTGCGACGACTCGGAGGCGGGAGACTTGTCCGTCTGACTTACCGCATCCGGCAAGCTGCGACGGCCGTTGTGAGCACGACGACGGCGACGGTAGCTCTGCTGGCGGGCATGCCGAATCACGGTAATGCAGATGAGCCGGTTGACGGGTCGTCTAGATTCGCTTATCAACCGATGGAGGCAGGCATGACCGTTACAAGACCAGACGTTGACCTGACCGACGGCGACTTCTACGCCGGCGACTCCCGATCCGTCTACAAGTGGATGCGCGAGAACGAGCCGGTGTTCCGGGATCGCAACGGGCTTGCCGCCGCCGCCTCGTACGCGGCCGTCATCGAGGCCGAGCGCAGTCCCGAGCTCTTCTCCAACGCGGGCGGCATCCGACCCGACCAGCCGGGCGTCGAGATGATGATCGAGATGGACGACCCGCAGCACCTGCTGCGGCGCAAGCTCGTCAACTCCGGATTCACCCGCAAGCGCGTGAAAGACCTTGAGGGATCGATCATTTCACTGTGCGACACGTTGATCGACGCGGTTTGCGAACGCGGCGAATGCGACTTCGTCTGGGATCTCGCCGCACCGCTGCCGATGGCGGTCATCGGCGACATGCTCGGCGTCCGTCCCGACGAGCGAGAGATGTTCCTGCGTTGGTCCGACGACCTCGTCGGCGCGTTGAGCAGCACCGCGGATCCCGAGAAGATGCAGATCACGATGGATGCGTTCGCGGCGTACAGCGAGTACATGATGGGCATGATCACCGAGCGCAAGGCGGATCCGACCGACGATCTCGTCAGCGTCCTGGTGCACGCCGAGGTCGAAGGGGAGAAGCTCGAGGACCACCAGATCGTCACCGAGGTGCTGCTGCTGTTGATCGGCGGCGACGAGACCACCCGCCACACGCTGTCGGGTGGCACCCGACAGCTGTTGCGCCACCCCGATCAGCATCAGCGTCTGATCAACGACCTGGACCTGCTGGCCAACGCGATCGAGGAGATGCTGCGCTGGACCGCCCCGGTGAAGAACATGGCCCGCACCATCACCGCCGACACCGAGTTCCATGGCACCCGACTCAAGGAGGGCGAGAAGATGATCCTGCTCTTCGAGTCCGCCAACTTCGACGAGACGGTGTTCTCCGATCCCGAACGGTTCGACATCACCCGCTATCCCAACAACCATCTGGCGTTCGGTTTCGGCACCCACTTCTGTTTGGGTAATCAGCTTGCCCGCCTTGAGCTTTCATTGATGCAGGAGCGCCTGCTCAAGCGGTTGCCGGACCTGCAACTGGCGTCAGACGCGGACTTGCCGCTTCGTCCGGCCAACTTCGTCAGCGGCCTGGAACAGATGCCGGTCAAGTTCAGCCCGACAAAGCCCCTCAACATCTAGCGCTGCACGCTCGCCGGCGCGGTCTAGCGGTCGACGAAGACCACGTTCGACTCGACGGGATTGCGCGGCACGTGTATTGCATTGCCGGGAAAGCTCGGGTCCGGGTAGCCGATGGCAAGGCCGCACAGGATGCGCATGTCGTCGCTGATCTTCAACTGCTCGCGAACGACCTCCGGGTAGCCGGCGATCGACACCTGCACACACGTCCCGAGCCCTCGAGCCGTCAATGCCAGCAGCAGGGTCTGGATGAACATGCCGACGCCCAGTGCGTCGACGTAGTCGAGATCGCGGTGCATGCATACGATTCCGGCAACCGGCGCCCTGAAGAACTCCCAGTTGCGCAGGACCGCGATGCGTCGGGCCTCGGCGTCGTGACGGGGAATGCCCATCGACCCGTACACCAGCGCGCCGAGGTCGCGACGCATGTGTGCGAAGGATTCCGGCAGCACCGGCACAGCCGGTGACTCGACCGCAGCCACTTCGAGCAGGGCTTCGACGAGCCGGTCGCGGCCAGGGCCCGTTGCGAGCACCAGCTGCCACGGCTGAATGTTGGAATTCGAGGGCGCCCGCATCGCAAGCGTCAGTGCCTCCTGAATCAACTCGGGCGGCACGGCCTTGTCCCGGAGAAACATGCGGGTCGAATGCCGCTCGTTGATCGCCTGTTCCAAGTCGTACATTGATTGGCCTCTCGACTCGCGATACCAGTCGAAACGATTTCAACAGCCGTTTAATTCCGGGCCGCGAGGCACCGCGAGCGTGCACGCCCGCGGAGGCTTATTTCATCTGGAAGTTGGGCGCGCGCTTCTCTTTGAAGGCCAACGGGCCTTCCTTGGCGTCGTCCGAAATGAACACGCCGATGCCGATCTTGGTGTCGATCTTGAAGGCGTCGTTCTCGTGCATGCCCTCGGTCTCGTGGATCGTCTTCAGGATCGCCTGCACCGCGAGCGGACCGTTGTTGTTGATCACCTCGGCGATCTCCATGGCCTTCTCCAGCGCCGAACCGTCGGGGACGACGTATCCGACCAGGCCCATCTCCTTCGCCTCGGTCGCGGTGATGTGCCGTCCGGTCAGCAGCAGATCGCATGCCACGGTGTAGGGAATCTGGCGGACCAACCGGACCGCGGAGCCGCCCATCGGGTACAGGCTCCACTTGGCCTCGGAGATGCCGAACTTGGCGCTCTCACCGGCGACGCGGATATCGGTGCCCTGCAGGATCTCGGTGCCGCCGGCGATGGCGGGTCCCTCCACGGCCGCGATCAGTGGCTTGGTCAGCCGGCGGCCCTTCAGCAGCGCGTCGATGCGCGACGGGTCGTAGCTGCCGTCTTTGAACGAGTCGCCCGGCGGCTTGGCCGTCGCGGCCTTGAGGTCCATGCCCGCGCAGAAGTAGCCGCCCGCCCCGGTCAGGATGCAGGTTCTGATCTCGGGATCGTTGTCGACGCGGTCCCAGGCGTCGACCATGATCGAGAGCATCTCGGTGGAAAGCGCGTTACGCGCCTCCGGGCGGTTGAGCGTCAGGATCAGCGTGTGTCCGCGCTGCTCAATGAGGGCGTCGGGGCCCTTGTCGGGATCGCTCACGGATGTCCGCCTTCCTGCATCGATGCCACAGACTTGTCACGAAATGTAACACGTTCTAGTTTGGTGTCCGTGGCCCTGAACATTGCAGACCTCGCCGAGCACGCCATCGATGCCGTGCCAGACCGCGTCGCCCTGATCTGCGGCGACGATCAGCTGACCTACGCGCAGCTGGAAGAGAAGGCCAACCGCCTCGCGCACTACCTGATCGATCAGGGTGTGAAGAAGGACGACAAGGTCGGCTTGTACTGCCGCAACCGCATCGAGATCGTCATCGCGATGCTCGGCATCGTCAAGGCGGGCGCCATCCTGGTCAACGTCAACTTCCGCTATGTCGAGGGCGAGTTGAAGTATCTGTTCGAGAACTCCGACATGGTCGCGTTGGTGCACGAACGCCGCTACGCCGACCGGGTCGCCAATGTGTTGCCCGAGACGCCGAATGTCACGACGATCCTGTCCGTCGAAGACGGCAGCGACGATGACTATCAGCGCTACGGCGGTGTCGAGTTCTACGCGGCACTGGAGAAGGGCTCACCCGAGCGCGATTTCGGAGAGCGCAGCGCCGACGACATCTACCTGCTCTACACCGGCGGCACCACCGGCTTCCCCAAAGGCGTGATGTGGCGCCACGAAGACATCTACCGGGTGTTGTTCGGCGGCACCGATTTCGCGACAGGCGAGTTCGTCTCCGGCGAGCACGACCTCGCCAAGGCGGCCGCCGAGAATGCGCCGATGATCCGGTACCCGATACCGCCGATGATCCACGGCGCCACCCAGTCGGCCACCTGGATGTCGGTGTTCTCCGGCCAGACAACCGTGCTGGCACCGGAATTCGACGCCGACGAGGTGTGGCGGACGATCGAGAAGCACAAAGTGAACCTGCTGTTCTTCACCGGAGACGCGATGGCGCGTCCGCTACTCGACGCCTTGACGAAGTTGCACGACGCCGGCCACGAACCCGACCTTTCGAGCTTGTTCCTGTTGGCGAGCACGGCCGCGTTGTTCTCCACGAGCATCAAGGAGAAGTTTCTCGAACTGCTGCCGGAGCGGATCATCACCGATTCCATCGGGTCCTCCGAAACCGGTTTCGGGGGCACCAGCATTGTGGCCAAGGGTCAGTCGCACACCGGCGGGCCGCGGGTGACGATCGACCAGCGCACCGTCGTTCTCGACGAGGACGGCAACGAGGTGAAGCCAGGCTCCGGTGTCCGTGGGCTGATCGCCAAGAAGGGCAACATCCCGGTCGGCTATTACAAGGACGAAAAGAAGACAGCCGAGACCTTCAAGACCTTCAACGGCGTTCGCTATGCGATCCCCGGCGACTACGCCGAGGTCGACGCGGACGGCAGCGTCACGATGCTCGGCCGCGGGTCGCAGTCGATCAACAGCGGCGGCGAGAAGATCTACCCCGAGGAGGTCGAGGCCGCACTCAAGGGCCACCCCGACGTGTTCGACGCGCTGGTGGTCGGCGTGCCGGACGAGCGCTACGGCAACTGTGTCGCAGCGGTCGTGCACCGCCGTCCCGGCACCGACCCGACCCTCGCCGAGCTGGACACGTTCGTGCGTCAGGAGATCGCGGGTTACAAAGTCCCGCGCAAGGTTTGGTGGGTCGACGAGATCCACCGCACCCCTGCGGGCAAGCCCGACTACCGCTGGGCCAAGGACACCACCGAGGAGCGTCCTGCCGACGACGTCCACGCCAAACACGCCGGGGCGAGCACGTAGATGCACACCGATCTGTGTGACCGCTTCGGCATCACCTACCCGATCTTCGTCTTCACCCCGTCGGAGAAGGTGGCGGCGGCGGTCAGCAAGGCGGGCGGTCTCGGCGTGCTCGGCTGCGTCCGGTTCAACGACCCCGACGAACTCGAGGGTGTCCTGAACTGGATGGACGAGAACACCGACGGCAGGCCCTACGGTGTCGACATCGTGATGCCCGCCAAGATCCCGACCGAGGGCACGTCCGCCGATATCAACAAGCTGATCCCGCAGGCGCATCGCGAGTTCGTCGACAAGACGCTCGCCGACCTCGGGGTGCCTCCGCTGCCCGACGACGAAGAGCGTTCCGCAGGGGTGCTCGGCTGGCTGCATTCGGTTGCCCGGTCGCACGTCGAGGTCGCGCTCAAGCATCCGATCAAGTTGATCGCCAACGCGCTGGGCTCGCCGCCCAAAGATGTCATCGACCAGGTGCACGGGGCCGGTGTCCCGGTTGCCGCGCTGGCGGGCAGCGCCAAACATGCGCAGCGTCACGTCGACAACGGCGTGGACATCGTTGTCGCACAGGGGCATGAGGCGGGCGGCCATACCGGCGAGATCGGCTCGATGGTGCTGTGGCCGGAAATCGTTGACGCCCTTGAGGGCCGGGCTCCGGTGCTGGCTGCTGGCGGCATCGGAACCGGTCGGCAGGTCGCGGCCGCGCTCGCGCTCGGCGCGCAGGGAGTGTGGATGGGGTCGGCGTTCCTGACGTCGGCCGAGTACGACCTCGGCGTTCGCACCGATGCAGGCACGTCGGTGATCCAGCAGGCGCTGCTCAGCGCGACATCGAGTGACACCGTGCGGCGGCGCATCTACACCGGCAAGCCCGCGCGTCTGCTGAAGAGCCGGTGGACGGATGCCTGGGATGCGCAGGACGCGCCCGAGCCGTTGCCGATGCCGCTGCAGAACATCCTCGTCAGCGAGGCGCATCAGCGGATGAGCGAGTCGGCCGACCCGAGCGCTGTCGCGATGCCCGTCGGTCAGATCGTCGGAACAATGAACGAGATCCGGCCGGTCGCCGACATCATCGCCGAGTTGGTTCAGGGCTTCGAGGACGCGACCCGCAAGCTGGACGACATCCGGGGGGATTAGCGCGTCTACAGTCGGGTCATATGACCATCGACGTCTGGATGCAGCACCCCACCGTTCGTTTCCTCGGCCACGACATGCTGGCTTCGCTGCGGCGCTGGACCGGCGGCGCGATGCCGCAGAAGGACTCCGACGTGCCGATCGAGGCCACGGTTGCATCGATGGACGCCGCCGGGGTGGACTTCGGACTGCTGTCGGCATGGCGCGGGCCCAACGGGCTCGACCTGGTGTCCAACGACGAGGTTGCCGCGTGGGTCGCCAAGTATCCCAACAGTTTTGCCGGTCTGGCGACCGTGGACCTGGACAACCCGATGGCGGCCGTTCGCGAATTGCGCCGACGGGTTCGCGACGACGGCTTCGTCGGTCTGCGGGTTGTTCCGTGGCTGTGGGGCCTTCCGCCGACCGACCGTCGCTACTATCCGCTGTTCGCCGAGTGCGTCGAGCTGGGTGTGCCGTTCTGCACGCAGGTCGGGCACACCGGGCCGATGCGGCGATCGGAGACGGGCAGGCCCATCCCGTACATCGACGAGGTCGCGCTGGACTTCCCCGAACTGGTGATCGTCTGCGGTCACGTCGGATACCCGTGGACGGAGGAGATGGTGGCTGTGGCACGCAAGCATCCGAACGTCTACATCGACACCTCGGCCTACACGACGAAGCGGCTTCCGGATGAGCTGATCCGCTTCATGCGAACCGGCAGCGGTCAACGAAAAGTATTGTTCGGCACCAACTATCCGATGATCGGACACCAGCATGCTCTCGACGGTCTGGATGGTCTCGGGTTGACCGACGAAGCCGTGCACGACTATCTGCACGGCAACGCCGAGCGCGTCTTCGCCCTGGGCCGCTGACGCCGTCGGTCGGTTCCTGGCGAGTGTCGGTGTCCGATTTGTTCACGACGTGATCGTGCCGCCGACCTAACCTGGCCCTCATGGATATTCGCATCACATCGACCGTGCTGGAGATCGCGACCAAGGACCTGGCCCGCGCGCTCGATTTCTACCGGCTGCTAGGGCTGGATGTTCCCCAACCGGACAGTCCTCATGTCGAGGTCGAGCTTCCGGGCGGCAACAGGCTGGCATTCGACGACGAAGAGATCATCGCGGGGATGCACCCGGGATGGACACCGCCGACACAGCAGGGCCGGGTCGCGGTCGCGTTCGCGGTGAGTGAACCTGCCCACGTCGATGCCCTCTTCGAAAAGGTCACCGCTGCGGGGCATCCCGGTCCCCTGAAGCCCTTCGACGCTCCGTGGGGCCAGCGCTACGCGACCGTCACCGATCCCGACGGCACGTCGGTCGACCTCTTCTGCCCGCTGCCCTGACGCAAAGCCGCAAGCGACAAACCGGTGAGGTCACGGACTTCGCGGTGCAGATGAGGTTGGTCGGCGTAGCCGGACGTGGTCGCCGCGTCGGCGGTCGGCATCCCGCTGTCGAGGAGTCGGACCGCGCGACGGAACCGAAGGATGCGGCGTAGCGTCGCGGGTCCGTAGCCGTACACCGCCATGCATTGACGTTGCAGCGTCCGGTTCGACCAGCCCGCACGGTGTGCCACTTCGGCTACGGCGGAACCGTTGTCGAGACTTTCGGTGATATGGCTCAGCTGGCGAAGCGACCATGGGGCCGTCTCCTTCGCCGGATCACCGGAGGCGAGCGCAGTAGCCAGCTCGACTAGCGAGCCGTCCCGAGCGCATTCGACACCGATGTCGGTCAGCGGGACGCGACCGTTGCGCAGCTCGTCTGCCGGAACGCCGAGCAGCCGGGGTAGGGCTCCCGGCCGAAACCGCAAGCCCACGAGGGCCTCTCGCCCCCGGGAGCTGACGAAGGCGGTGGTGTCCGGACCGGCGACGACGATCCGGTCCGACATCCGGATGAGGTCCATGCAGCCATCGGGAAGCACGCGGACCGGCTCGGGTGGTCCGTCTACCACCCACGCGCATTCGACGAGCTCGCGCAGGTGCGGCGGAGGTGGGAAGTCGCGGTAGCCCACCTCACCGAGGTTACCGCCGAATCGGCCAGACCACGTCTTTGGTGTTGATGCCCTCTGCGGCCAGCTGACGCTTGATGACCTTGAACGACTCGGTGCGCGGAAGTTCGGCGGCGATCCGCACGAACGCCGGCCATTGCTTGGGGCCCAGGTCGGTCTGCTCGGCCAGGAACTCGCGGAACGCGTCGACGTCGAAGTCGGCGCCATCAGTCAGCAGCAGAGCGGCCATGATCTGGTCTCCCACATCGGGCGCCGGTATTCCGTACACGGCGACCTCGATCACGTCGGCATGCCTCAGCAGTACCCGCTCGATCGGCGCGGCGCCGAGGTTCTCGCCGTCGACGCGCATCCAGTCGCCCAGCCTGCCCGCGAAGTACACATAGCCGTTCTCGTCGCGGTATCCGAGGTCGCCGCTGTGATAAACCCCGCCACGCATGCGTTCGGCATCCGCGTCAGGGTCGTTGTAGTAGCCCTCGAAACGTCCAGCGCCCGCGGCGTTCACGATCTCACCGGTGACACCGGGCGGACACGGCTCGCCGGTGTCCACGTCGACGATCTCGGTCCCCTCCGGCAGCGGACCCAACGCGCCCGGCGGAGTGTCCGGGGTCCGGCCGATCGCCACCCCGCCCTCGGTTGAGCCGAATCCGTCGACGACCAGGGTGTTGAACCTCTGCGCAAAGCGGTCGACGTCGGCAGGCGCGCCCTCGTTCCCGTAAACCGCGCGCAGCGGGTTGTCTCCGTCGTCGGGACGCGCCGGCGTCGCGAGCACGTAGGACAGCGGCTTGCCGACGTAGTTGGCGTAAGTCGCCCCGTAGCGCCTGACGTCGGGCAGGAACTGCGACGCAGAAAACTTCCGCCGCAACACCATCGAGCCCTGGCACGCCAGCGACACCGCCCAGCCGACCAGCACCGCGTTCGAATGGAAGAGCGGCATCGACACATAGCAGACGTCGTCGGCGCCAAGGCCGAATCTCTGCGTCATCATCACACCGGCGATCGCGACCTTGCCGTGGCTGCAGATCACCGCCTTGGGGTCACCGCTGGTGCCCGAGGTGTAGATCAGCATGAACGTATCGGCGGGATCGGCCGTGCGCACCGTCACCGCCGCGTCATGATGCGCCGCGACCTCGGCCGCCCAGGCGGGCGAGTCGACCTCGATGTGCTCGATACCGCCCACCACCGTCGCTGACGCCGAATCGGCAAGAACGACTTGGCAATCCGCGTGCCGGATGTCGCGCTGCAGTGCCGCGCCGCGGCGAATGGGGTTGAGGCCCACCGGCACGATCCCCGTCAGGCCTGCGGCGATGAGCAACGCCGAGAAGAAGGGTGTGTTCTGCAACAGCACGCCCACATGCGGCGGCCGCTCGGGGTCCATCCGTGCGCGCAGGGCCGCAGCCACCGCGGCGGCGTGCTTGATGTGGTCGCGCCACGAGGTGAACGACTCCTCGAAATGCACACCACGATCGTCGACGTCGACCAGCGGCGCGATCAGCGACGATACGGTGGGAAGCGGCTCCCCGACAGGGGTTCATTGTTCCTACTCCGCGTCATTGCTCCTTGCGTTCGCGAAGATTCAAGCCGGTGTGTCAGCCAGTTCCCGACCGATGCGCAGCAGCTGCCCGGTGGCGCCGCCGACGGCGAACTCGGTCTCCTTGGCCGCCAGGAAATAGCGGTGGACGGGGTGATCGGTGTCGATGCCGACGCCGCCGTGCACGTGCACCGTGGTGTGCGCGACGCGGTGGCCGGCCTCGGCTGCCCAAAACGCCGCCGTGTTCACATCAAGCTCAGCGGGAAGATCCTCCGACAGTCGCCATGCCGCCTGTGTGACGGTCAGGCGTAGCGCCTTGACGTCGATGTAGCCGTCGGCCAACCGGGACGAGACCGCCTGGAAGCTGCCGATCGGCCGGTCGAACTGCTCGCGTTCACGCGCGTACTCCGCGGTCAGCTCCAGCGCCCGCTCGACCACGCCGAGCTGAAATGCACTGCGGCCCAGAGTGGCATGTGTGGTCAACCACGAGACGACCTCGCCATCCCCGACGACCCTGTCGGCCCCGAGTTCGACGCCGTGGCATTCAAGGAGCCCGACACTGCCGTGCCCGGTGGTCTTCAGTG
The DNA here is from genome assembly GCA_963758825.1 of uncultured Actinomycetota bacterium. Lineage (GTDB taxonomy): Bacteria > Actinomycetota > Actinomycetes > Mycobacteriales > Mycobacteriaceae > Mycobacterium. The sequence goes on from CAVWWV010000008.1 coordinate 854,687, forward strand.
AGGTGACCGTCACGCCCGCATCGTCTTTGGCCACCAGAAAGACCTTGGTGCCCGCATCGGTCTCGGCGGGAACCAGGAAAGCGTCGGCGAGCGGTCCGTAGAACACCTGGGTGCGGGTGCCGGTGAGCCGATAGCCGTCGCCGTTGGCAGTTCCCTGGACGGGACCCTCACCCATGTCGCCATCGAGAGCTACGGAGACAATCTTGTCGCCGGCGACGGCGGGCACCCCCCACGCCTGCTGGAGTTCCTTGCTGCCGAACTTCGCCAGTGCGCCCGCAGCGAGTACCGCCGACTCGAGGTAGGGCACCGCAGCCATCTGCCTGCCGAGCGCGACGAGCACCGCGACCTGCTCGAGTACTCCGAAACCGCCGCCGCCCAACGACTCCGGTGCCGTGGTTGACAGGATGTCTGCGTCCCGCAGCTTGGCCCACAGGACGTCGTCGAAGCGCTCGTTTTGCCCGTCCAGCTCGCGCTGGCGCTCCGGCGTGCACAGCGAGTCGGTGATGGTGCGTGCCAGGCCGCCGAGATCCTCGGCGGCTTCAGGTGGTGAAAAGTCCATGTGGAATCTCTGCTTTCCTTACCGGTTCACTCGCGGCAGGCCGAGCGCGACCATGCCGATGATGTCGCGCTGAATCTCGTTGGTGCCGCCGCCGAACGTCAGGATCAGGCAGGACCGGTGCATCCGCTCGATCCGGCCGCGCAGCAGCGCGCCGGGAGAATTCGTGCGCACCGTTGCGGCGGTGCCGAGCACCTCCATCAGCAGCCGGTAGGCCTCGGTGGCCAACTCGGTGCCGTACACCTTCGCGGCCGACGCATCTGCTGGCGAGGGAGCGTCCTCGGTAGAGGCCAGTTCCCAGTTGATCAGCTTGAGCACCTCGGCCTTGGCGTGCACGCGGGCGAGGTTGAGCTGCACCCACTCGGAGTCGATCAGCCGCCTGCCGTGGGCGTCCTTGGTGTTCTGCGCCCACTCGCGGACCCCGTCGAGTGCCGAGAAGATCGGCTGCGCCGAAACCAGCGCCACCCGTTCGTGATTGAGCTGGTTGGTGACCAGCTTCCATCCCGCGTTCTCCTCGCCGACCAGGCTGGTGGCGGGCACCCGGACGTCCTGGTAGTAGGTCGCGCTGGTGTCGACGCCCGACATCGTGTGCACGGGCGTCCACGAGAAGCCCTCGGCGGTGGTCGGCACGATCAGCATCGAGATGCCCCGGTGCTTCTTGGCTTCCGGGTTGGTCCGCACCGCAAGCCAGACGTAGTCGGCGTAGGCGATCAGGCTGGTCCACATCTTCTGGCCGTTGATGACGTAGTCGTCGCCGTCGCGCACGGCTGTGGTGCGCAGCGCGGCCAGGTCGGTGCCCGCACCGGGTTCCGAATAGCCGATCGAGAAGTGCAGCTCGCCCGCCGCGATCCTGGGGAGGAAGAACTTCTTCTGCTCGTCGGTGCCGTAGGCCATGATCGTCGGCGCCACGCTGTTGATGGTCAGGAACGGAACCGGCACGTTGGCGATCGAGGCCTCGTCGTTGAAGATCAGCCCGTCCATCGGCGGGCGCTCCTGACCGCCGAACTCCTTGGGCCACGACAGGGTCAGCCAGCCGTCCTTGCCCATTTGGGCGACGGTGTCGCGATAGACGGTGCCGCGGCCCATTTCCCCGTCGCTGGAACTGAGCGCTTCGGCACGCTCGGGGGTCATCAGCTTGGTGAAGTAGGCACGCAGCTCGCGGCGCAACTCCTCCTGCTCAGGGGTGTAGCCGATCCGCATCGCCTCGTCCTTAACGTCGCAACATCTGAAAGAAGCAGACCCAATCTGCCACCCCGGTTGTAACACGTTCTAGTCTTGGGGTCCAGCGACGGTTCCCGTCAGCAGCTTGTCGACCTGGTCGTATTCTGGTTGCTGCCCGGGAACAGCCCGTCGGAGCGCAACGCTAGGAGGTTGTCGTGCGAGTTGAAGTTGATCGCGATCGGTGTGAAGGTAACGCCGTCTGCGTGGGAATCGCACCTGACCTATTCGATCTGGACGACGAGGACTACGCGGTGGTGAAGCAGGATCCGGTGGCCGCCGACCAGGAGGACCTGGCCGAGCAGTCGATCGCAGAATGCCCTCGCGCCGCATTGCTTCGCAAGGACTAGAGGTATTCATTAAGTGAGCGCACAACAAGACGATCTGACCGATCTTTCCGGCCGAGTCGCGGTGGTGACCGGAGCAGCAGCGGGCCTTGGCCGGGCGGAGGCGATCGGTCTCGCCCGCTCGGGCGCGACCGTCGTCGTCAACGACATGGCGGCGGCCCTGGACAAATCGGACGTCTTCGACGAGATCGCTGCGGCCGGCTCGAAGGCGGTCGCGGTCGAGGGTGACATCAGTGTCCGGGCAACCGCAGACGAGCTCGTCGCCACCGCCGAAGGCCTCGGTGGGCTCGACATCGTCGTCAACAATGCGGGCATCACCCGAGACAAGATGCTGTTCAACATGTCCGACGAGGACTGGGACGCCGTCATCGCCGTGCACCTGCGCGGGCACTTTCTGTTGACCCGCAACGCGGCAACGTATTGGCGCGCCAAGGCCAAGGAAGGTGACGGCTCGGTCTACGGCCGAATCATCAACACGTCGTCGGAGGCGGGTCTCACCGGACCCGTCGGACAGGCCAACTACGGCGCGGCCAAGGCCGGCATCATCCAGCTGACGCTGACGGCCGCCAGAGCGCTCGAGCGCTACGGGGTACGGGCGAACGCCATCGCCCCGCGGGCACGAACCGCGATGACCGCAGATGTGTTCGGTGATGCACCGGACGTTCCCGCAGGTGAGATCGACAGCCTGGCACCGGAGCACGTCGTCTCGCTGGTGCGGTTCCTCGCATCGCCCGCGTCCGACGGCGTCAGCGGCCAGGTGTTCATCGTGTACGGTCCGACGGTCACCTTGGTGGCCCCACCGACCGTGGAACAGCAATTCACCGCGGACAGCTCCGCGTGGGCGCCGGAAGAGCTCAGCGGCACGCTGCGCGAGTTCTTTGCTGGCCGGATCCCTCGAGCAGGGATTCTCAGCTATGAACCTGATGGGAAATCCCTAGGCGATACCTGGTGACCCACGGTCGATACACAGCTAGAACACGTTCCAGAATGACCTGGATCACACCTCGTCTGACCTGGACATAAGCTGCATTATTGTCTCAATTCGTCGCCTTTGACACTGCGAACACGTTCTAGTTAGTATGATCCGGCTCACTACGAGTTGCGAGCGACGCAGGGGTGGAAACGTCGCCACGGCAAGCGGTTTCGGAAGCTTCGCCATGGTGGAACATTTCAGGAAAACCCCCGCCCCCGAGAACGGAGCCGAGGTTGATCGAACAGCTTGCGGTCCCGGCGCGGGCCGTGGGCGGGTTCGTGGAGATGTCCATCGACACGTTCGTCAAGATCTTTCGCCGGCCATTCCAGTTCCGCGAATTCCTCGAGCAGACATGGATGATCGCCCGGGTCTCGCTGATCCCGACGCTGCTTGTCGCCATTCCGTTCACCGTTCTGGTCGCCTTCACCCTCAACATCCTCCTGCGTGAGATCGGAGCTGCCGACCTATCCGGCGCGGGCACGGCGTTCGGCACCATCACCCAGCTCGGTCCCGTCGTGACGGTTTTGGTGGTGGCCGGTGCGGGTGCGACCGCGATCTGCGCCGACCTCGGCGCCCGCACCATCCGCGAGGAAATCGACGCGATGCGGGTGCTGGGCATCGACCCGATCCAGCGCCTGGTCGTACCGCGTGTGCTGGCGTCGACCGTCGTCGCCCTGCTGCTGAACGGTCTCGTGTGCGCGATCGGGCTGGCGGGCGGCTACGTCTTCTCCGTCTTCCTGCAGGGCGTCAATCCCGGTGCCTTCATCAACGGCCTGACCGTTCTCACCGGCCTCGGCGAGCTGGTGCTCGCGGAGGTGAAGGCTTTGCTGTTCGGAGTCGTCGCCGGGCTGGTCGGCTGCTACCGCGGCCTGACCGTGCAGGGTGGGCCCAAGGGTGTCGGCACCGCCGTCAACGAAACCGTCGTCTACGCCTTCATCTGTCTGTTCGTGATCAACGTCATCATGACCGCGATCGGCGTCCGGGTGTTGGTCTACGCGATGCATGAGCTACGACGTCACACTGCGGTTCCGCCGGTTCTTCGGCGGGTTCTCACGGGCTGTCGACACCGTCGGAGAGCAGGCGCTGTTCTACGGCGAGACATTCCGTTACATCCCCAACGCGCTGACGCGCTACCGCAAGGAGACCATCCGCAACATCGCCGAGATGACGATGGGCACCGGTGCTCTGGTGATGATCGGCGGCACGGTCGGTGTGGCGGCGTTCCTGACGCTGGCCTCCGGCGGTGTCATCGCCGTGCAGGGCTACTCGTCGCTCGGCAACATCGGTATCGAGGCGTTGACCGGATTCCTGTCGGCCTTCTTGAACGTGCGCATCGTCGCGCCAGTCATCGCGGGCATCGCGCTGGCCGCCACGATCGGCGCAGGCACCACCGCACAGCTCGGCGCGATGCGGGTTGCCGAGGAGATCGACGCCGTGGAAGCGATGGCCGTGCATTCGGTGTCGTACCTGGTTTCCACCCGGCTGATGGCCGGAATGGTCGCGATCATTCCGCTCTACTCGCTGTCGGTGTTGGCGGCGTTCTTCGCAGCGCGATTCACCACCGTCTTCATCAACAACCAGTCCGCCGGCCTGTATGACCACTACTTCAATACGTTCCTGGTGCCCACCGACCTCTTGTGGTCGTTTCTCCAGGCCATCGTCATGTCGATAGCGGTGATGCTGGTGCACACCTACTACGGCTACAACGCGTCCGGCGGTCCGGTCGGCGTCGGCATCGCGGTCGGTCAGGCCGTCCGCACGTCGCTGATCGTGGTCGTCACCATCACCTTGTTCATCTCACTCGCCGTCTACGGCGCGTCCGGTAACTTCAACCTCTCCGGATAGGTGACCGACGATGTCTGACGGAGACGCCAACCGCAGCCACGTGCGGATCGCAGCCGCGATTCTCGCGGCTCTGCTCGCCGCCGCCGTCGTATTCACCTACCTGTCCTACACCGCCGCGTTCACGTCGACGGACACGGTCACCGTGACCTCGCCGAGAGCCGGGCTCGTCATGGATCGCGACGCCAAGGTCAAGTACCGTGGCATCCAGATCGGCGAGGTCGACTCGATCGAGTACGCGGGCGACCAAGCGAAGTTGACGCTCGCGATCAAGAGCGAAGAGCTGCGGTTCATCCCCTCCAACGCGGTGGTTCGCATCGCCAGCACAACGGTTTTCGGCGCCAAGTCGGTGGAGTTCGTGCCGCCGGAGAAGCCCTCGGGCACCCCGCTGCGGTCGGGCGCCCAGGTGCAGGCCGCTGCGGTCCAGCTCGAGGTCAACACGCTCTTCCAGACGTTGACCGATGTACTGCACAAGATCGACCCGGTGCACCTGAACGGGACGCTGAGCGCACTCGCCGAAGGCCTCCGCGGTCACGGCGACGACCTCGGCGCCCTGCTTTCCGGGCTGAACTACTATCTGCAGCAACTGAACCCGAAACTTCCGACGCTTCAGCAGGACTTTCAGAAGACCGCTGCGGTGGCGAACATCTACGGGGATGCCGGACCGGATCTGGCCCGGATCCTCGACAATGCGCCCACGATCAGTGACACCATCGTCGATGAGCAGGACAACCTCAATGCGACGCTGCTCGCGGCGACTGGCCTCGCCAACAACGGGACCGCGACGCTCGAACCGGCGGAAAACGACTACATCGCCGCCGTCAACCGGTTGCGTGCGCCGCTGAAGGTGGCGGGCGACTACTCGCCCGAGTTCGGCTGCATCCTGGTGGGCACGGGCCAGGCCGTGGACTTCTTCGCCCCGATCATCGGCGGCACCCGGCCGGGACTGTTCGTGTCGTCCAACTTCCTGCCCGGTTCGCCCGCGTACACCTACCCGGAGAGCCTGCCGATCGTGAACGCCTCCGGTGGGCCCAATTGCCGTGGCCTGCCCAACATTCCGAGCAAACAGCTCGGCGGGTCCTGGTACAAGTCGCCGTTCCTGGTCACAGACAACGCATACATCCCCTACCAGCCGAACACCGAATTGCAGTTCGATGCGCCCTCGACCGCGCAGTTCCTGTTCAACGGCGCGTTCGCGGAAAGGGACGACTACTGATGAAGCGTGATCGGACCCTGCTCAACGTCGGCATCTTCACCGTCGCGATGCTTGTGGTCGCGGCGATGCTGGTGGTGGTGTTCGGTGAGTTCCGGTTCGCATCGGAGACCAAGTACCACGCGACTTTCACCGACGCATCCCGGCTGAAGGCCGGACAGGATGTGCGCATCGCGGGCGTTCCGGTGGGATCGGTCGGCGACATCAAGCTCAACCCGGACAACACCGTCGACGTCGCCTTCGCGGTCGACAAGCGCTATCAGCTCTACTCATCGACCCGCGCGGCCGTCCGCTACGAGAACCTCGTCGGCGACCGCTACCTCGAGATCACCGCCGGGCCGGGCGATCTGCGCAAGATCCCGCCGGGAAGCACCATCCCGAGGGAGAACACCCAGCCCGCGCTCGACCTCGATGCACTCCTCGGCGGACTCAAGCCGGTCCTCAAGGGCCTCGACGGCGCCAAGATCAACGAGGTCAGCAGCGCCGTCATGGAGTTGTTGCAGGGCCAAGGCGGCGCGCTGTCCAACCTCTTGGCGACCACCGGCGCATTCACCCAGAACCTCGCGGCGCGCGACCAGCTCATCGGCGACGTGATCACCAACCTCAACACCGTGCTGGGCACCGTCGACGAGAAGGGCGCCCAATTCGACGCCAGCGTGGACCAGCTCCAGAAGTTGCTCACCGGCCTGGCCGAGAATCGCGATCCCATCGCAGGCGCCATTCCGCCGCTGGCGTCCGCCGAGAACGACCTGACCGACATGCTGGCGAAGTCCCGTCGACCGTTGCAGGGTGTGATCGAGAACGTCCGGCCGATGGCGGACCGGATGGACGTGCGCAAAGCTGACATCAACAAGGTCGTCGAGCCGCTCGCCGAAAACTACCTGCGACTCAACGCACTCGGTGCATACGGGTCGTTCTTCAACATCTTCTATTGTTCTACGCGGCTGAAGATCAACGGGCCCGCGGGCAGCGACATCCTGGTTCCGTTCGGTGGGCCACCGGATCCGTCCAAGGGGAGGTGCTCGGAGAATGGCTAGGCCCGACGAGGGAAATCCGCTCCGCACAGGCGTATTCGGCATCATTCTGGTCGCGTGTCTTGTGCTGGTGTCGTTTGGCTACACCAGCTTGCCGTTCTGGCCGCAAGGCAAGCCGTTCGAGGCGTATTTCACCGACGCGGGCGGTATTTCGCCGGGCAGCGACGTCAACGTGTCGGGTATCAACGTGGGCAAGGTCACCGGAGTGGAACTCGCGGGCGATGCGGCGAAGGTGACCTTCACCGTGAACCGTGACGTCAAGGTCGGGGACCAGTCGCTGGTCGCCATCAAGACAGACACCGTGCTCGGGGAGAAGTCGCTGGCGGTCACCCCTCGCGGCGGAGGCCGGTCCACCGTTATCCCGGTGGGCCGCACCACGACCCCCTACACCCTCAACACTGCGCTGCAGGACCTTGGCCAGAACGCCAGCGAGCTGGACAAGCCGCGCCTGGAGCAGGCGCTGCAGACGCTCACCGACTCTCTTCGCGATTCGACGCCGCAACTGCGCAATGCGCTCGACGGCGTCACCGCGCTGTCGCGCAGCATCAACAAGCGTGACGAGGCGCTGGAACAGCTTCTGGCACACGCCAAGAAGGTCTCGGACACGCTGGCTCAGCGCGCCGGCCAGGTGAACCAGCTGGTTTTGGACGGCAACCTGCTTTTCGCGGCACTCGACGAGCGCAGGCAGGCGCTGAGTAATCTCATCGCGGGTATCGACGATGTGTCCGAACAACTTTCGGGGTTCGTGGCCGACAACCGCAAGGAGTTCAAGCCAGCGCTGGAGAAGCTGAACCTGGTACTCGACAACCTTCTCGAGCGCCGCGAGCACATCGGCGAGGCGCTCAAGCGACTGCCGCCGTATGCGACCGCGCTGGGTGAGGTCGTCGGCTCGGGACCCGGCTTCCAGATCAACCTGTACGGCCTGCCGCCCGCACCGATCGCAGAAGTCCTGTTCGACACGTACTTCCAGCCGGGCAAGCTGCCCGACAGCCTTTCCGACATGCTCAAGGGCTACATCTCCGAACGACTGATCATCAGGCCGAAGTCACCATGACCTACGCGAATCCGTCACCGGACCGCAGCCGCTGGCTGCGGATAGCGCTGGCCGCCGTGCTGGTCGCTGTGCTGGCCGTCGGCGTCTACCTGGTGTGGCCCTCGCGGACCGGCGACAAGGTCGTCGGGTATTTCACATCGACGGTGGGTCTCTATCCGGGCGACGATGTCCGCATCGTCGGTGTGCCGGTTGGCAAGATCGACTCGATCGAACCGCGCGCGAGCGACGTGAAGGTCACCATGACCCTGCACGACGGGGTGAAGGTGCCCGCCGACGCGAAGGCGCTCGTCATCTCGCCGAACCTGGTGTCGGCGCGTTTTATTCAGCTCGCACCCGCCTACACCGGCGGGCCGTCGCTGTCCGACGGCGCGAGCATCGGGCTTGACCGCACCGCGGTTCCGGTGGAATGGGACGAGGTCAAGGAGCAGTTGTCGGCGCTGAGCCGGGAACTCGGACCGCAGCAGGGAGGCATGCAGGGCCCGCTGAGTTCGTTCGTGAACCAGGCCGCTGATACCTTCGACGGGAACGGCGACTCGTTCCGGGAGGCGCTGCGGGAGCTGTCGCAGACGGCGGGCAGGCTTGGCGACTCGCGCACCGATCTGTTCGGCACCATCCGTAATCTGCAGGTGCTCATCAACGCGCTGTCGAACAGCAACGAACAGATTGTCCAGTTCACCGGTCACGTCGCTTCGGTATCGCAGGTGTTGGCCGACAGCACAACGGATCTCGACAACACACTCGGCACTCTCAACCAGGCCCTCGGCGATGTGAAGGGGTTCCTCAACGAGAGCAACGACGCGTTGATCGGCCAGGTGAACAAGCTGGCCGATTTCACCAGCATTCTGACCGAGCACAGCGACGACATCGAACAGATCCTGCACATCACGCCGAACGGTCTTGCGAACTTCTACAACATCTACAACCCGGCGCAGGGCACCGTCGGCGGCCTGCTCACCTTGCCGAACTTCGGCAACCCGGTGCAGTTCATCTGCGGCGGTGTGTTCGACGCCGGTACATCGACCGACAACTACAAGCGCGCCGAATTGTGCAGGCAACGAATGGGACCGGTGCTGCGTCGCATCACGATGAACTTCCCGCCTCTGTTGTTCCACCCGATCAACAGCATCACCGCCTACAAGGGCCAGATCATCTACGACACACCGCAAACCGAGGCGAAGGCGGAGACGCCGGTGCCCTATTTGCAGTGGCAGTCCGCACCAGGAGTGAGCGGGCCGAAGCCCTCGGCCGCAACCGACTTGAGTTCGCTGATGGTGCCGCCGGAACAGTCGACATCACACGCAGGCGGTCCCGAAGCAGCTCCGGCACCCGCGCCGGGACCAGCCGACCCGAATGCACCGGCTGCGCCGCCGCCCGCAGGCCCGCTGCCGGCCGAGGGAGGTGGGTGATGCGCAAACCTCTGCAGACCTTGACATCTCGTGCCGTCCAGCGGACGGTCGCGATCTCTGCGGGTGCCACGCTGCTCGCCGGCTGTTCGTTCGGCGGGCTGAACTCGCTCGACATGCCGGGTACGTCGGGGCACGGCTCGGGCTCGTACAAGATCACCGTTGCCCTTCCCGACGTCGCGACGCTGCCCCAGAATTCGCCGGTGATGGTCGACGACGTCACGGTCGGCAGCGTGTCGGGCATCGAGGCGATGCAGCGTCCGGACGGCACGTTCTATGCGGCAGTGCAGCTGTCGCTGGACGGGAACGTCAACCTGCCGGAGAACGCGACGGCCAAGGTTGCGCAGACGTCATTGCTGGGCTCGCAGCACATCGAGCTCGCGTCACCGGCGGACGGAAAGGGGGTCGGCCGGCTCAAGGAGGGCTCGCAGATTCCGCTGGGCCGTACCGGGCGCTACCCGACGACGGAGGAAGTGCTCTCGTCGTTGGGTGTCGTGGTGAACAAGGGCAATCTCGGTGCACTGCAGGACATCACCGATGAGGCATATAACGCGGTCGCAGGCCGCGAGGGCACCTTCACTGATCTGGTGCCGCGACTGGCAGAGCTGACGAGCTCCCTCGATCAGCAGACCGGTGACATCATCGCAGCGGCAGAAGGCCTGAACCGATTCTCCGGGATCCTGGCACGCAGCAAGGACAGTCTCGGCCGCACCCTTGACACGTTGCCCGCCGCGCTGGACGTGCTGAACAAGAACCGCGGCAACATCGTTGACGCGTTCGGTGCGCTGCAGCGTTTCGCCGGAGTCGCCAGCAACATCCTTGAGAAGACGAAGGACGACTTCGCCGCGGACTTCAAGGACCTCTATCCGGTCATCAAGTCGCTGAACGACAACGTCGACTACCTGATCAAGGACCTCGAGTTCCTTCCGACCTTCCCGTTCCATTACAAATACCTGCGGAGAGCGGTGCGCGGCGACTACCTGAACGTGTACACCACCTTCGACCTGACGTTGCGTCGTCTCGGAGAGTCGGTGTTCACCACGTCGTGGGGGCTGGACACCAACATGGCCCACATGAGCGAGATCATCAATCCCCCCGACTTCCTGACCGGGGCTCTCGCCAATCTGTCGGGCCAGGCGGCGGATCCTTTCAAGATCCCGCCGGGTACCGCGACCCAGCATGAGGGGCCCTGATGCTGGACCGGTTGACCAAGGTGCAGCTGACGATCTTCGCGATCGTCACGGTGCTCACCGTGGGCGCCATCTCGATCTTCTATCTTCATGTGCCCTCGGCGGTCGGCTTCGGCGCCTACAAGGTCGATGCGAATTTCGTTGCGGGCGGAGGCATTTACCAGAACGCCAACGTCACCTACCGCGGCGTGACAGTCGGCCGGGTGGAGTCCGTCGGGCTGACGAACGACGGTGTCGTCGCGCACATGCGGCTCAACAGCGGGACCCCGGTTCCCGACAACGTCACCGCGACGGTGAAGAGCGTGTCCGCTGTCGGCGAGCAGTACATCGACCTGGTGCCGCCGGACAAACCATCCTCGGCGAAGCTGCGCAACGGCGCGAGCATCGGCCAGGACCGCACGGCGATCGGTCAGGACATCGCCGGTCTGCTGGACGAGGCCGACAGGCTGGTCGCCAGCGTCGGTGACACCCGAATAAAGGATCTGCTGCGCGAATCGTTCAACGCATTCAACGGATCCGGTCCGGAGCTCGCTCGGATGATCGAGTCGTCGCGGATGTTGGTCGACGAGGCGAACGCGAACTACGGGCAGGTCGACCAGTTGATCGATCAGGCCGGCCCGTTCCTGGACGCGCAGATCCGCGGCGGCGATGACATCAAGTCGCTGTCGGAGGGTCTGGCCCGGCTCACCGGGCACGTCGCCGACGCCGACCCTCAGTTGAGGTCGACGCTGCAGACGGTTCCCGGCGCGACCCAGGCGGCGAACGAGACATTCACCGGTATCCGGCCGTCCTTCCCCGTGCTCGCCGCAAACCTCGCGAACTTCGGCCGGATCGGCGTGATCTACAGCAAGTCGCTCGAACAGGCGCTGGTCATCTTCCCCGCGCTGATGGCTGCGCTCGGCACCGTCGCCGGTGGCGTACCCGCCGACGAGGGCGGCAAGCTCGACTTCAAGATCCACCTGCAGGACCCGCCGCCCTGCACGACCGGATTCATTCCGCCCTCGCTGATCCGGTCTCCCGCCGACACCACGCTGCGCGACATTCCACCCGACCTGTACTGCAAGACCGCGCAGAACGACCCCTCCGTGGTCCGCGGCGCGCGCAACTATCCCTGCCAGGAGTTCCCCGGGAAGCGGGCACCCACCATCCAGCTCTGCCGGGACCCCAAGGGCTATGTGCCGATTGGCAGCAATCCGTGGCGCGGCCCGCCCGTCCCGTACGGCAGCGAACCAATCGACGATCCTCGGATGATCTTGCCGCAGAACAAGTTTCCGTTCATCCCGCCGCAGGTGGACCCCGACCCGGGTCCGCCGGTGGTGCAGTTGCCGCCGGGCGTGGCACCGGGACCGGGTCCGGCGCCGCACGGCCCGTACCCGCTGCCGGTACCGCCGAACGAGCCCGGTCCGCTGCCGTCGCCGTTCCCGTTCTACGCGCCGCCGGACCAGGCGGTGCCTCCGTACGGGCGGCCGCCGCCTCCGCCTGCGGGGGAGCCGCTGCCGCTGCCGGGGCAACCGCCCGCGGACTCGCCGCCCGCCGACGCCCCTCCGCTGCCTGCCGAGGCGCCGCCCCAGGCGTCGGGGCAGAGCTTCGCCTCATACGACAAGAGCGGGACATTCGTCGACCCGGCCGGGGGAACTGGCGTATTCGCGGGTGGAGCTGACAAACTGGCGCCCGCGGAAAACTGGGTTGATCTGATGATGGCTCCGAGGCAGGCGTAGATGAGCGAGGAAACGGCTTCGACGCAACAGTCGCCGAAGCCGGCGGGACGGCGTCGTGCGTCGCGGGCCGCCGGTCCGACCAGCGGTGCAGCCACCACGTCCACAGGCGTTCCTGTCGAGGCGCCCAAGCCGATCAAGGTGCGGCTGTCCAGGCCGACCGGCCGACCGCCGCGCAGGCAACCCCACCGCGCGCGGGTGGCACTGGTGGCGCTGGTGGCGCTCGTCGTGGCGCTGGCCGCACTCGGGTCGGCGGTTTTCGTGACGGCGCGGCACCAACACGCCGAGGAAGCCCAGGAAGCGCAGAACCAGCTCTTCGTCGACACCGCGTCGCAGTTCGTCGTCAACATGTTCAGCTACACACAGCAGTCCATCGACGAGGACGTCGACCGGTTCGTCAACAACACCAGCGGACCTCTGCGCGACATGATGAGCCAGGGCCAGAACACCGAGAATTTGAAGCTGCTGTTCCGTGACACCAACGCCAGCGCCGAGGCTGTCGTCAACGGCGCCGCGCTGGAGAAGCTCGACAAGGTCGCCGATCGGGCCGACGTGCTGGTGGCGGTGCGGGTGACCGTCACCGACCTGGACGGAAACAACGCGCCGTCCAAGCCGTATCGCCTTCGGGTCACTGTTGCCGAGGACGACAACGGACACATGTCCTTCTACGACCTCAAGTACCCCGACGGGGGCAACTGATGTCATCGAGGGTGGCGAAACTGGTTGGCGCGCTGTCGATCCTGCTGGCGTGCGGCTTCGTCGCGCTGGCCGGCGTCGGGGGCTGGTACTACTGGACCGGCGTCGAGATCCAGGGTGAGAACGATGCGCGCGCCGTTCTGGCCGACAAAGCCAAAGAGCAGATTCCCAAGGTTTTCGGATACGACTATCAGACGGTCGAGCGGACCCTCAACGACATCTACCCGTTGCTCACACCGAGCTACCGCCAGGAGTTCAAGGACCGCGCGAACAAAGACATCATCCCGCAGGCACGGGAGCGGCAGCTTGTCAGCCAGGCCAATACGGTTGGCGTGGGAGTTCTGGCCGCGCAGCGTAATTCGGGCTCTGTCATGGTGTATTTGAACCGCACCGTGACCGACAAGTCCAAGCAGCCGGTCTATGACGGCAGTCGACTGAAGGTGGACTACGTCAAGGTCGACGGCCAGTGGCTGATCAACTACATCACCCCGATTTAATGGAGTCCGGCTCGGATTGAATTGTCCGCTCCGCGGACGGTGTCGACGCCAGCGCGTCGAGGAACGAACGCGCCCAGCGGTCGACATCATGGACGAGAACCTGCCTGCGGAGCGCGCGCATCCGGCGTCTGCCCTCTTCCGGTTCCTGATTCAGCGCATCGGAGATCGCGTCCTTGACACCGTCGAGGTGATGCGGGTTGGTCAGGTATGCCTGGCGGAGTTCTGCTGCCGCTCCGGTGAATTCGCTCAGCACCAGGGCGCCGCCGAGATCACTGCGGCAAGCGACGTACTCCTTGGCCACCAGGTTCATGCCGTCCCGCAGCGGCGTGACCAGCATGACGTCGGCCGCCTTGAAGAAGGCGATCAACTCCTCGCGCGGAACCGGCCGGTGGATGTAGTGCACGAGCGGGTGTCCGACCTCACCGAATTCTCCGTTGATGTGGCCGACCTGTCGTTCGATGTCCTCACGCATCTCGATATAGCTTTCGACCCGTTCGCGGCTCGGCGTGGCGAGCTGCACGAGTACGGTGTCGTCGCGTTTGATCCGGTCCTCTTTCAGCAGCTCCGAGAAGGCCCTCAGCCGGACGTCGATACCTTTGGTGTAGTCGAGTCGGTCGACACCGAGCAGAATTTTGCGCGGATTGCCGAGTTCGTTGCGGATCTCACGGGCGCGCCGGCGGACGTCCCTTTGCTTGGCCTTGGTGTCGAGATCACCCGAGTCGATCGAGATGGGAAACGCGCCGACCTTGACTGTGCGGGAACCGGTCTGCACCTCACCGAATCGGGACCGGACACCGATCGACGCACGTGATGTGTTGGCGCCCAACAGGCGTCGGGACAGAATCAGAAAGTTCTGTGCGCCGCCCGGCAGATGGAAGCCGACCAGGTCGGCGCCGAGGAGCCCTTCGATGATCTCCGTGCGCCACGGCATCTGCATGAACAGTTCGACCGGCGGAAACGGAATATGCAGGAAGAATCCGATGGTGAGGTCCGGGCGCAGCATCCGCAGCATCTTCGGGACCAGCTGCAACTGATAGTCCTGCACCCACACCGTCGCGCCGTCCGCGGCGGCGCGCGAGGTGGCTTCGGCGAACCGTCGGTTCACCTCCACGTAGCGGTCCCACCACTCGCGGTGGTAGATCGGCTTGACGATGACGTCGTGGTAGAGCGGCCACAGCGCGGCGTTGGAGAAGCCCTCGTAGTACAGCGCGACGTCTTCGGCCGACAACCGCACCGGCCAGAGCCGAAGATCCTCCTCGTCGATCGGATCTTCGTCGCTGTCCGGGACGCCCGGCCAGCCGACCCACGCGCCCTTGCGTCGGCGCAGTAACGGCTCCAGCGCAGTCACCAGCCCGCCCGGGCTGCGCTTCCACTGCGTCGTGCCGTCGGGCAACCGTTCCATGTCGATCGGCAGCCGGTTGGCCACCACGACGAAGTCGGAATTGCCGGGGCCGCCGTCCTGGCCGCTCCCCGGACTCACCTACGCCTCGAGTTTCGCCGGTCCAATACCGAGCATCGACAGAAACACCCGACACTCGTCGGCATCGGTCGCATAGGCCGCGACAACGCGCCTGGCCTGGCTGGCGGTGCTGTCGGCTAGCGGTTCGACGTCGCCGAGCTCGGCGGGATCAGATTTTGTAGCCATCACACCAGCATATAGGTGTACCTCTGAGCGAGTGCCCTTCCGGCCCTACCCGGCGTTGTCGTCGAAACCGGTGACCGTCGGACTGCTGCCAATCGTCGACTCCGGTGTCACCACGGGTGCCTGCTGCTCCTCTGACAGGCCGATGCACTGTCCGGAGTTGTGGCCCGTGCAGGGAATGGACCCGCCGCCACCGGGCAGGTTCACCGCGGGCAGGTCGGGGTTGGCGCCGATCGCGGAGTACGGCTCGCCGGCATTGGGCACCAGGTGCGGAACGCAGACCGAGGTGTAGAGATCCGGCTCTTCGCCACCGGCACAGGCCAACGAGCCGGCCGAGGGTGCGGGCGTCGCGACGAAGGCGATCGCCGGTGCTGCCGCGACCGCGACGGCGAATCCACCGGCAATGATCAGTCGTCGTGCTGAAAACTTCATGGTCGCCATCGTCACGCTTTCTGTAGATCTCCTGACGGTTATCGTCGGGGAGATTGTATGGAAACTGCGTGCAATCTGCATGAGTTCGCAAAGTTTCCTGCGAATCTGACCACCCGATTTCCGCAGGCCAACCACAGAAACAGGACGCGCACCAGGAAAGGGCCGGACGCAGAAGTGACGTCCGGCCCTACCAGATCGGCTGCTTAGGGGCTCGAGCTGACCGACGAGTGCGGGATCGCTGCGGGGCCTTCGGCGTTCTCCTCCTCGCCGAGCCCGATGCACTGCCCGGAATTGTGTCCGGTGCACGGGATGCCACCGACCTCAGGAAGGCCGCCGACCGGGGCGGTGCTGTTGACTTCGGGCGAATTGGGCACGAGGTCGGGCACGCAGATATTGGTGAACTGGTCTTCGATTTCACCGCCTGCGCATGCCGAAACCGACGGTGCCGAGCCGGCGTTCGTCGGAACGGCGAACATTGCGACCGCCGGCGCAGCAGCGATCGCGACAGCGAATCCCCCCGCAAGGATCAGTCGTCGAGTTGGAAGGTGGAAGGTCGCCATCGTCACGCTTTCTCTAGTTTGCTGACTGTGTCGTCCAGGAAGGGGAGGGTTGCTGTCAGCGAGCTGATCGCAGTCGTCCGGTTCCCTGCCTATGCCACCTCCGAAGTTGTAGCAGGAGTTGGCATCTGCTAGCGCAAGCGTACCCTCGGCAAACGCATGACACCTGCTGATATCCATTAAACAGGGAGCTTGCGCGGCATCTCTGTGAGCTGTCTGTTAGGTTGCTGTGCCGCAGCTGGACAGGCGCTTGGCGATGGCGGGTCGCACGCGGTGCGGATCCCGGCGGCGAGCGGGCAGGGACGGAGAAGTAGGGTGCATTACATCTGATGCATTTAACGTAACGAGGTGTGCACCGTGGCCAGTCCGGATCTGACCAACGCCGAATCGGTTCCGCAGGAACCGGCAGCGCAGGTGACGTACGAGACCCTCGACGAGGGGCGCATCGCCCGCATCTGGCTGAATCGGGCCGACGCCCAGAATGCGCAATCGCGCACGCTGCTCGTGCAATTGGACGAGGCGTTCGGCAGGGCCGAGGCCGACGACACCGTGCGGGTGGTGATCCTCGCCGGGCGGGGGAAGAACTTCTCCGCAGGCCACGACCTGGGTTCGGAAGCGGCCCTGCTCGAGCGCAAGCCCGGGCCCGACCAGCATCCGACGTTCCGTTCGCACGGTTCGACCCGCAGCGGTATCGCCGAGAGAACGTATCTGCAGGAATGGCACTACTTCTTCGAGAACACCCGAAGGTGGCGGGACCTGCGCAAGATCACCATCGCCCAGGTGCAGGGCAATGCCATCTCGGCGGGTCTGATGCTGATCTGGGCGTGCGACTTGATCGTCGCCGCCGACGACGCGAAGTTCAGCGACGTCGTCGCGGTCCGGATGGGAATGCCGGGCGTCGAGTACTACGCGCACCCATGGGAATTCGGTGCCCGTAAGGCCAAAGAGCTTCTGCTGACCGGTGATTCGATCGATGCCGATGAGGCGTATCGGCTCGGCATGGTGTCAAAGGTCTTTCCCCGCGCAGAACTCGAGGACAAGACGCTGGACTTCGCGCGGCGCATCGCCGAGCGGCCGACGATGGCAGCGCTTCTGGTGAAGGACTCGGTCAACGCGGCCAGCGATGCGATGGGCTTCACCGAGGCGCTGCGGCACGCTTTCCACATCCACGAGCTCGGTCACGCGCACTGGGCGGCGGCCAACGAGAACAGATATCCCGTCGGCCTGCCGCCAGACGTTCCGGACTGGCGCACGCTCGGTGCGCCGACGCCGTCGCGTCGTGACACCCCTTGAGGTGCGTGGTTGGATAACTGGAACTTGTTTCAGTTTGTCGAAGGGGTAACGGTGCAGCTCTCGCTGGCGGAGAAGACGGTCATGGTCACCGGCGGTGGCAGCGGAATCGGCAAGGGTGTCGCCGCCGCGGCCGCGGCGGCAGGCGCGAAGGTGATGATCGTCGGCCGCAACGCCGACAAGTTGGCGGCCGCAGCCGACGAGATCAAGGCCGTGGCTGCCGACGGCGGCGACGTGCTCTACGAACCCGCTGACGTCACCAACGAAGACGAGGTCAGCCGGGTCGTCGAGGCGGCCACCGCCTGGACCGGCACGCTGCACGGGGTCGTGCACTGCGCAGGCGGCAGTGAGACGATCGGCCCCGTCACCCAGATCGACTCCGAGGCGTGGCGGCGGACCGTCGACCTGAACATCAACGGCACCATGTATGTCCTCAAGCACGCTGCTCGCGAAATGGTGCGCGGCGGCGGCGGATCGTTCATCGGGATCTCGTCGATCGCCGCCAGCAATACCCACCGGTGGTTCGGCGCCTACGGGGTGTCCAAGGCGGGCATCGATCACCTGATGCAGCTGGCAGCCGACGAGCTCGGGCCGTCGTGGGTGCGGGTCAACTGCATTCGGCCCGGCCTCATCAGGACCGAACTCGTTGCGCCGGTGCTGGATTCGCCCGAGCTGCGCGCCGACTATGCGGCCTGCACACCGCTCCCGCGGCCCGGCGAGGTCACCGACATCGCCAACACTGCCCTTTTCCTGCTCAGCGACGCGGCCAGCTACATCACGGGTCAGGTCATCAACGTCGACGGCGGCGTGCTGGTGCGGCGGGGCCCGGATTACTCCTCGATGCTCGAGCCCATTTTCGGGGCGGACGGCCTTCGCGGCGTCGTATCCGGCTAGCGGCCGGTCGGATCAGCTGCTCCGGCCTCCCAAGCTGCCAATGCGCCTATCGCCGACCAGTCGAGGTCAGCGCCGCCGCGGGCCAGCAGCGTCAGGAAGCGATCACGGATAAGGCTGGCCACCGGCATAGGTACCTGGAGTTCTTCGGCGGCCGCCAACACGAGGCGAATGTCCTTCTGCCCCAGTGACGCGGCGAATCCGGCGGGCTCGAACTGCTCGCCTGCGATCAGTGCCCCGTACGTCTTGTAGATCGGGGCGCCGAACAGCGTCGAGGTGAGGATGTCGAGGTACTGGTGCTTGTCGACGCCGGCCTTGCCGACCAGCGCCATCGCCTCGCCCAGTGACTCGATCACCGACGTGATCAGGAAGTTGCCGCTCAGCTTCACCAGATTGGCGGTCTTCGGCTCGTCGGATACCACGAACGCGTGTTGGCTGATGGCGTCGAACACCGCCGAGACCGCTTGAAGGGTGGCGGGTTCACCCGCGGCGACGACGAACAGGTTGGCCGTCTGCGCCGCCTCCGGCCTGCCGAACACCGGTGCAGCGACGAACCGCTGGCCCGCCTGCGCGTGTGCGGCGGTCATCTGCTCGGACAGCGACACGCTGACAGTCGACGAGGACACGTGTATCGCGCCGTCGGCCAGGGAGGCCACGATGCCCGCGTCACCGAAAGTCACCCCGGCGACGGCGTCGTCGTCGGAGAGCATCGACATCACGATGTCCCCGGCACACGCCTCGGCGACCGAGTTCGCCGGCGTCGCGCCCTCGGCGGCCAGCGCGTCGACCTTCGCCCGTGACCGGTTGTAGACGGTGACGTCGTGGCCCGCCCTGATGAGGTTGGCGGCCATGGCCGAGCCCATGTTGCCCAGCCCGATGAAACCGATCCTCATCGCAGCGGCCTAGACATTGATGGTGGTCGGGAGGCGAGGCCCCCAGAAGTTCAGGTGGTTGGCGGAGTGCCGCAGCGCCGTCCATCCGGGAGTGATTCCGCCGGGGTTGCCGTTCGCCGCCGCTACCGCTTCCCACGTTCCTGGTACGCAAAACAGTTTGTGCTTGGCCATCAACCGAGTATGCGCCTGCCGAGTACCGGCCGACCCCGTGTCCGGCCAAATCCATAGGGACTGAGACGTTTTCACTGGTTCTGTCATATATCGAACTCGAAACGCGATCCGGCGCCGCGAGCTATTGCCGCCGAGCCCGGGGTAAACCTTTGCTGGCGAACCCTTCCATGACGTCGGGCCCTGGGCCTACCCTCGTGGATATGTCCTTATCTCCCGATGACGCACACCGAGTGCCGATCGAAAGCGTTCGTTGCGGTGATCCGATCTATGACGCCGATGGCGGCTGTCAGCACTACAAGGTCCTGGAGGCCAGGCCGATCCCCGGCGGCGGCGTCGTCATGGAGCTGGAGTGCCTGCATAACAATCAGTGTCAGGTGATCGAGAAGTCGTTTCCGCCGGGTTACCTGGTCGGCAAATCGACCCGTCACTTCCTGTAGCGCTCGGCCCAAAAGCAACTCTGGGCGCGTGCCGCTGACCTAAAGTGAGTGGCCGTGCTGACCTGGCTCGCTCCAATCATCATCGTGGTCGTAGTGGTGACGGCGGTCGCCGCCAAGCTGCTGGCACGCCGTCGCGCGCCCGAGGGTGGCTGGTTCACCGACTCACCGCGGAGCGCAGGCACGTTGTCGGTCATCGGAACGATGTTCGCGGTGATGCTCGCGTTCGTGATCCTGTTCTCGCTGCAGAGCTATCAACATGCCAGGGAGGGCGCCAGCGTCGAGGCTGTCGCGGTCACCGAACTCAGTGCTGTCGCAGGCATTTTCGGACCTGCGACCAGCGAAAGCCTGCGCGGAGGTCTGGTGTGCTACGGCCGTGCCGTGGTTTATGACGAGTGGCCTGCGATGCAAGAGGGCAATTCCAGCGCCTTGGTGGAGTCCTGGGTCGACACGCTGCACGACGACTTCGCGGCCGCCACCCCCCACGAAGCCCGACAGGAAGCGGCGTATGCACAGTGGTTCGACGTGGTGGCGCAGCGCCGCGATGGTCGGCGCGAACGGCTCGCCGAGTCGTCTCCGTTCCTCCCGTTGCCGCTGTGGTTGGCGCTGGCGATCGGGGCCACGGCCACCCTCGCCTACATGGTCGCCCAGGCCGACCGTCGGGAGGGCGCGGTCATCCAGGCGATCCCCATCGCCTTCGTCGCCGCACTCGTGAGCGCGGGCCTACTCCTCGTCGTTTTCCTCGACAACCCGTACACAGGTGGGAACGGCAGCATCAAGCCGACCGAGATGTCCCGCACGCTCATGCGCATCGACAACGGTGTCGCAGTGCCCTGCGACGAGCGCGGCAACCCTACCTAGCGGTTTCTTCAGTCTTAGGCGTGCTCGCCGCGACCTTCTGTGCGACGAAGTCCGCGGCCTGGTCTGTCAGGCCGTCGGCCGGGTACAGGTTGTGTGCGTTGCTGTCGCCGCCGCCGGGTGAGCAGATCGGGTCCTCGGGGATGCACAGGTCCGTTGTCTTGGCCGCATAGAGATGTCCGACCGTGATCGGCGGTGCGGTGTTGGCGACCATCTGCAGAAATCCGCTCGACGGCTTACCGAACAGCGCTACGGCGGCAACGCGGTCGGCCACCGCGGCAGGCATCGGCCCGGTAAGGCCGGCCGGCATCGCGAAGCCCACCGGTACGGAGTCTGCCGTGAGGTACCCGGCCACCGCCGCTCCCTGCGAGAAGCCACCGAGCACGATCTTGGTGTCGGGGCATTCCGCGGCTACCGCCTGGACTTTGTTGCTCGCGTCGATGACGCCGTCAGCGGCCGTCTGGAAATCCAGCGACGCCGGGTATGCCACCGGATAGACGTCGAGGGACTTGCCTGCCAGCTTCGAGCGCAGCGAGTCGACGAACGCCTCTCCGGTTCCGCCGACACCAGGCGGTTCGAAGGTGCCGCGCGCGAACACCAACTCGACGTCGGGGCACGGCGCGGCCGACGCGGCTGGGATTGCGATGAGCGGACTCATCAGCGCCGACGCGATAAGTCCAGTTGCTGCGAACAAACGACTGATGACAATCAATTCAGGCCACCGCCTCTAGAAATACTATTTCTGACACCTGGCGGGGCCTCGTCGCGCGCCGCGCACGGTGCCTACCCGACACCGCCTCGTTCAAAAGCACTGCGTACCACGGCTTGCGACCCCCCACCAGCATTCTCATCCTCCCCAGAACACGCCGAGCTCGCAACCGGAAATGTCGGCCGGCCGTACAGCGCTGACCCAGCGGCGCCGAACAAAAGGCAGAATGCTCACAGCAAGTGCCAGGTGCTTGGCGATACAGAATTGAGGACTCGTGCCCATGGCGAACTACTCGGTCCGCGCTCGACGGCTGTTTCCCGCCGCTGTGCTGGCGCTGGCGGTTGTCGGTGCGCCACTGCTGGCGGTGACGACGACGCCGACTGCAGTGGTCTCCACTCCGCTCGCGGCGTGTACCAGCGGCGAGGAGGAAGACGTGTACACCACGTCCTGCGTTCCCATGCTGGTGCCCAACTCGCCGGACGACGGCGGCTTCACCACGAACGCGGCCAACCCCGACATTCCTGAGATCGACGGTGTCCCGTGCACCGGCCACGACAGTGGAGCCTGCATCGGGTTGGCGGAGGAGCAGCAGGCCGAGGGGCCGCAGCCGGTGCCGCGGTCGACCATCAGCTCCAGCCCCTAGCTCGTCGCAGACGTCACACTGTTGGCGGTTGTTGAGCCAGCTCACAGCCACTGCGGGTTTGAGATCGGCCGCTCGAAGGTATCCCCGTTCCAGGCCCGACTTCCGGGCCGCACGCGGACCATCGAAGGGAACGCATCATGGGCTTAGGAGACAAAGCCAGCAACAAGATCGACGACTTGGGCGGCAAGGCCAAAGAGGCGACCGGCAAGGCGACTGGCGACAAGAGCACCGAGAACGAGGGCAAAGTCGATCAGGCGAAGTCGAACCTCAAGGATGCAGGCGAGAAGATCAAAGACGCTTTCAAGAACTAGCTCAAGCTGAATTGCCCGGCCCGTCACCGCCACGGTGACGGGCCGGGCGTCGTCTTAGGTACTACCGAGCCGGCACCGGGGGGATTGCAGTAGCCGACTACCGAGATCGTCGCGCCGAATGCGAGTGACGATTGCGGCCGTGGTCGACACGTGCGAAACATCGACGCCGAACAGGTTGAGCCCGCCGGTGGTGCGCAGTCCGAAACTCGTCCAAGGTGTCGGTTTCGCCTTCTTTCGACGCAAGGCGATGCAGAGATGGATTCAACGGCACGGCCGCATCTTCGAGATCAACATCCCGTTCTTCGGCCGGTCAATCGTCGTCTCCGACCCGGATCTGGTGAGGTCGGTGTGCACCGCGAGCGCCGAACAGCTGGCCAACGTGCAGCCGAATCTGGGCAATTGGTTCGGGCCCGGTTCGGTGTTCGGGCTCGACGACAGGCACCCATCGCGATCGGCGTCGGCTGCTCGCACCGGCATTTCACGGTCAGAGCCTCAAGAACTATGAAAGGTCATCGTAGGACGAGACACTGCGTGAATGCGCGAATTGGCCTGAGGGCAAGGAATTCCGGATGCTCGAACCGATGAACAGGATCACCTTGAACGTGATCCTGCAGACCATCTTCGGTGCCGACGGGCCGGAACTCGAGGAGCTACGTGCGCTCATCCCGCCCTATATGAAACTCGGGCAGCTCATGGCATTCGTGCCGGCGCCGCCATCCTGGGCCGGCCGCCTCGGCCCCTGGGGCAGGCTGGACAAGCTCCGCGAGGCATTCGACCGGACCGTCTTCACGCTGATCGCGGCGGCCGAGGCCGATCCTGGTCTCAGCCGAGCGGGCGGACGTCTTGGCCTTTCTGGTGCGCAACGGGCACGACGACGGAGCCGAGATTCGCGGCAGGACCTCTGCGACGAACTTCTGACCCTCCTTTGCGCCGGCCACGAAACCACGGCGTCAGCGTTGGCCTGGACGTTTGAGCGGTTGCGGCGCCACCCGGACGTGCTGGCCGAACTGGCCAGAGAGGTCGACGAGGGCGGCAGCGAGTTCCGTCGGGCCACAATTCTGAAGTCGCTGCGGGTCGCGCACCGTCATCGATGTGGCCGGCCGCCGGGTCAGGGCGCCGAGCGCCGACCTCGGCGACTGGCGGATTCCGCAGGATCGCACGGTGCTCGTGAGGATCGCCGATCTGCACGAGAATCCGGACGTCTTTCCTCACCCCGAACGGTTCGATCCGGATCGCTTCCGCGGCACCAAGGCGGCGGCACCGACCTGGCTCGCGTTCGGTGGCGGAGCACGGCGATGCATCGGCGCCGATTTCGCCATCGCTGAAATGGACATCGTGCTGCGAACGGTGCTGCAGAACTTCCGGATACAGACCGATGCCGCCGCCGATGAGAAGTCGCATTTCCGGGGAATCGCCCACACCCCGAAACTCGGCGGCCGCGTCAGTGTGAATCGCAGAAAGTAGGCACGCAGTGTCGACCCAGCTGATCAGGACCATCGCATGCACAACGGCTCGAGATCCGGTGCAACGCAGGCGACGCCATCGTCGCTAACTTGGCCGTACACGTTGTCTTCTTCTTCGAGCGGCGTCTCGACACAGGTGCGCTCGCCCGCGCATTCGCCCAGGCGCTCACTAATCTTCCGATTTTCGCGGGGCGCATGGCCCTGCTCGACGGCGAAGGATGCGAATCCGATGTGAGGGCCAGGGTGTGCCTTTCACGACGGTGTCGTCGGACCGCACGCTCTGTGACGCGATTCGTTCGGCGTCGCAGGACAGCGGACTATGGCTCGTCGACCCGGTGAACGGCGCCACGGCTCGATGGGGGTGGGGCCCGCTATGCAAGGTACGTGTCACGCAGCTCGCGGACGACGCCACCGCGATCGGTTTCTCGTGGCACCACGCGATCGGCGACATGCAGACGTCGATGCACTTCATGAACGCGTGGGCTGCCGCCGCTGCCGGCAAGCCACTCGCTGAGCCGTTGATCGTCGAAGACCGCGCCGCCTACCTCGACGAGCATCTCCCCGCCGATGGCGCTTCAGAGCCCGGGTGTGCGTTTCCTCGGGCTCGCAGAATTTGCACGTAGCGCGCTGTACTTGGCAAAGGATGCCCGAAAGCAGCGGACACTGGGCCTCTACTTCGGGGATGACGAAATCGCCCGCATGCGCGACGCCTACGGACCCCGGATGTGCCTGTCCGCGAATGACGTTGTGTGCGCGCATGTTTCCGAAGCGCTCATGAATGGCGGATTCGGCGTGGATCGTCGCACCCTCGCGATCGCCGTCAATGCGCGGAATCGTTGCGGCCTCGACCCGATGCTTGTCGGCAATATCATCACGACGCTGAACTTCGACCTGCGACGCGGGGAGGCTGCACGTTCGATCGCCGAACGCATCCGCCACAACGTGGACCACTTTGCCGACGAACACTGCGACATGCGCATCAATCAACAGTTCCTGGACGCTGCTGGTGCATGGCGGGCCGCCCGCTGTGTATCGACTGCCTTCAATCCGGCCCGGTGGAACCCGCTTGTCTCGAACCTGAGCGGCTTCGGCGTTTATCGCATCCAGTTCGAAGATGCCTTCACGTCCTACTGCACGCTGTTGATGAAAGCGCCTGTTGCGGGAGCTCGGTGCCCTGGTGGATGGCGCAGACGGCCGCGGACTGGTCTTCCAGATGTCATTGCCGCCCAGAGAATTCCAGGCCATGTCGAGCTCCCGTGAGTCGGGAACACATGCACCGGTTTCGGTCCGCAGACGACAATATTCCATCATTGCACCGTCGCGTTCACGGCTAGCGCGTCAACTGGACCGCAGCACCTCGACGGTCTCAAGCCGCCGCGCATGGATCACGGGATACACCGCCGCCGAGAGGACCAGCCCGAACACGGCCGCCACTCCGGTCTGCAGCGGCAGACTCAGCACACCCCAATGAATCGTGGTCCCGTAGAACACCGGTGAGCCGAGCGACCACAGGTAGGTGAGGCCGATTCCGCCGAGCACAGCGAGCCCCGCGACGAGAAAGCCGAGCAGGCCGGCGTTGGCGATGATGACGGCCTGTTCCTGCCCGGCCGTCACCCCGATCGCACGCAACGCGGCCCGCTCACGCTTGCGTTGGACGAGGCCCAGCAGGAACACGTTCAGCACGCTCAGGCCGGCGGCTGCCATCACGACATACGCGGCGAACGTGATCGGCTGCAAGAAGCGGGTGATCCCGGTGGTGGCCACCGAGCGCCACTGCTCGTTGTCGTACACGAACAATCCGGCGCCGAGTCCGAGGAAATCGCCACGGTGGGCGGTGGCGTCGGCCGGGGACGGATAAGCCACCGCGACCTGGTCTCGCGCGGCAGCCCAATCGGAACGGGCACGTTCTTCTGAGACCAGCACGATGTCGCCCACCGCGGCGTCGTTGACCATCTGTGGATGGAAGATTCCGGCCACCCGGTAGCGCTTCCGCCCCTCGACGGTGGGCAATTCGACGGTGTCGCCCGCGGCAACGCCGAGGCGGCTCGCGGCGATCTCGGAGAGGCCGACATCGCCATCCCGCAAACCCTGCCAGAACCCGTCTCGGGCGTCGGTCGGCTCATAGACGGCTTGGCTGTACCAATCGCCCGGCGTGACGCCGACGACCTGTCGAGATGATGTCCCTGACGAGATCGTCGACTGCCGGCGCGACGACACGCTGCGGCCGTCGGCGGCATTCGTCACCAACTCGAACGTGGCATCGGAGATCCGGCCGTCGCGCTGGTCGAGCACCGACTGCGCGCTGATGATCAGGGCGGCGGGCAGCCGGTCGGCCTTCTGTGCGGCAATCTGCTCGGTGCCGAGCAGTTGCATGCTGTACGAGCCGATTGCCAGGCTGGTGCTCTCGGCGAGTAGCGCGGCGGACAGTCCGAACAGCAACGTGTAGCGCCGGATGTCGGCACCCAGCAGCCGCCCGACGGCGGGCCGCACGTTCGTCAACAGTCCGCTCGACAGCCCGGCGGCGCGCGGCGCGATCCACACCGTCACCAACACCACGCCGCACAGCCCCACCGTCAGACCGTTGATGCCCATGCTCAGCGGCAGCGACCCGCGCTCGAAAATCTTCAGCAGGGCGACGGCGGCGGCGAGCAACCCGGCCCCGACGATCAGCGGCCACACCGGGATCGTCCTGGCGCGCTGCACTCCGCCTGCGCTCGCCATCGAAGCCAACGGCCCGTCGCGGAGGAGTCTGGCGGCAGGCCCGACCATCGCAAGGATCCCGCAGACGATCCCCGCGGCGGCTCCGATCGCGATCAAGTTGGGTGTGAAGTGCGCGGCGATGCTGCCCCCGGATCCGGCCAACATGGATCGCCCGAATCTGTCCACCAGATACTCACCGAGTAGGAATCCGCTTGGCACGCCGAGCAATCCGCCGAGGAGACCCACCACGGCACCCTCGCCGAGCATCCCGCCGAACAGGCCCACCGGTTTGGCGCCCATCGCGCCGATGGTCCCCATCACCGCTCGCCGGTCTTCAACTGCCAGCAGGACGGTGTTCACGGCGATGAGGATGCCGACGATGATGCCGGCCAGTGCAGTGAGGTTGAGACTCTGTGTGCTGTTGGCGAAGACGGCAGGCACATGCGGCCTGGGCGGGGCCGCCGTTGCGACGCCTGCGGTGACGCGATCGACGTCGGCCGTGACGTCAGCGCCCTGTCTCGGAAGGACAAAAGCGGCGGTGACGTAACCGGGCGCCGAGAGCAGCGTCGCGGCGACATCCGTCGACGGCGCCATAAGCACATAGCCGTCGTTGATCCCCGCGACGCGGTCAAACTCGGGAAACGTCCAACCGAGGTGCGCCGAACCCGGTGGCAGTCCGGGGATGCGTAATTCGTCGCCGAGTTGTACGCCGTGTCGCTGGGCGATGGCCGCAGGCATCAGCAGTGGCATGCCGGAACCTTCTGCGGGCTTGACGTCGCGGGCGCGCTGTTCGCAGTTGAACGGGCCGACCAGTTGCTCGATCTGGCACGATCCCCCGAGCAGAAAGAACCCGTGACTTCCGCCTGCGACGTTCACGGGCGTCAAGCCTGCGACGACCGGGATGACCGCCTGCGCCCCTGTCACTTCGGCCCGCAGCCTGTCGACCGCCTCGATCGGCAACCGGCCACTGACGTTCGGCGAGACTTCGACCACCCCGATGTCGGCGGCGTGGGTGAGCGACGGGCCGAACGAGTCGAACGGGCGGGAAAGCTCGGATTTGAGTACCAGGACTCCCAGAACCACCGTCACCCCGAGCGCGACGCCGATCACACTGAGCAGCGTCCTGCGCCAGTCGGCGACCAACGCGGCGAGGTGGATGCGCCGAAACGAGATGTACCAGGCGCGCAGCCTTGTCATTACCGCTCCGCGGCGGGAGCGGCAGCGTCGACGGCACATGCACGCCCGTCGACAAGGTGTAGCTCGCGGGAGCCGTAGCGGGCGGCAACCTGATCGTGGGTCACCATCACCACCGCCGCACCGTCTTGGTCTGACAGTGACCGCAGCAGATCCAAAACCTCGGTCGATGAATGGCTGTCCAGGTTTCCTGTCGGCTCGTCGGCGAGGATGAGCGACGGACGGGCCACCAGCGCGCGCGCCACCGCCACCCTTTGCATTTGACCGCCCGACAGTTCTGCAGGCCGGTGCCGCGCGCGGTCACCGAGCCCGACCCGCTCCAACAGCTCCTCAGCGCGCGCGTCGGCTGATCGGGCGGCCACACCGTCGAGCACCAGCGGTAGCGAGACGTTCTCGACCGCGGTCAGCATGGGCACCAGGTTGAAGAACTGGAAAACGAAGCCGAGGTTTCGCCGCCGGAACGCGGCGCGCGCACCTGCGCTCATCGACCAGACGTCCTGGCCGGTCACGGCCACATTGCCGCTGTCGGGCGCGTCCAAACCGCCGGCGATGTGAAGCAGGGTTGATTTGCCTGCTCCCGATGGCCCGGTCACGACGACGAATTCACCCGCATCCAGGGAAAAGTCGAAGTCGACGAGCACGTGCAACTGCTCGTTGCCCCTGCGGTACGTCTTGCCGACGCCCTCGAGCTGCAGTACCGGTGTCACGCAGGTGATCGTCGCGCGCGTGGGGTGCTCCGTGCGCAGTAGCGCGCTACTGCAATCTCGTCCGCCCTCGGCGCGGCTACTTAGGGCCTAATCGTCGTCGGAATCGTCATCGTCAGAATCATCGTCGTCGGAATCATCGTCGTCGGAATCATCGTCGTCGCTCGAGTCGTCCTTGTCGGATGACTCGATCTTGTCCGCGTGTTTGGTCAGAAGGGCGGCGAGATCGCGCGCTTCCTGGACCTCCAACACGTCCTCGGACACGCGCTCGTCATCCTCGCCAAAACGCTCGAGCGTGATCACGTTGTCTTTGGTGCCGACATCCCACCGGCTGCCTTCTTGACGACCCATCGTGTTGCCTTCCCGAACGAACGACATGGACACTGGTGTGTACCCACCTCTGAATTCGGTGAAGCGGCATACTTCGGTACTTACGGCATCGCCTCGGCCCAATCGATATGTCCTTCCAAACCGACTGTTCTCGCCATGTCTCGGTAGCGGTTCCTGAAGTGCTCATAGGCTGCGACATCACCGCGCGCCCGTGCCAGTAACGCCCGCATCCGCTGCAGCCAGACCTCACGCACCGTCAGATCCCCGTCGGGAGGCGGCGCCGCAAGCACCTCGATCGCCGCCTCGGCTTCAGCCACGTCGGCTTCGGTCCCGCGGTCTAGCAGTGTCTGCACGAAGACACCCGTTGCCAGGACGCCCCAGCACAGCAGCTGTCCACCTTGGACCAGGTGGCCGACTGCGGTGCGCATCGTTTCTATCGCCTGGTCCCGGTCGCCGCGCCGTGCCGTCTCCCGCGCGATGTACGTGTCGATGAACGGTATGTCGCACAGGAAGTGTCCACCGGTCACAAACACGTCACGGACCTCGGCAAGCAGCTTCTGTCCGCGTTCCCGTTCGGCATCGGTGCGGCGATGCAACAGCGTGAGGCCCAAGTTCAGCCAGGCGAAACCCAACTGCAGGTTGTCGCCGGATCGTTCGGCGATCGCGAGCGAATCCTCGATCTCGCGTAACGCGATATCGTCGGGGCGCACCGCACCTGCAGGTACCCCTGCGGTGTAGACGTAGCTCACGACCGTGACGTAGGACAACGAGTCGGCGCTGTACGCCACGGAAACGCCTCGCCGCAGGTCGTCTCGCCACCCGGACCGCCCGAGCGCCCACCTGGCGAGACCTCGCTGGGCGAACGCGAGGGCAAGGGGGGACCCGAAGACGAAGTTGCCCATGGCGGGGTCACCGTCGGCCAGGTCGATGACCTGCTGCGCCATGCGGAGCACCTCGGACCACTCGCCAACCGCGGCCTTGGCGCGCATCGGCATGAACGACAGCGCGACCGTCACGGTCGGATCGCCGACGGACTCGATCAGCGCGATCGCCTCGGAAGCAAGCCGCGACGCTTCGGGCACCCGGTCCTGGGCGGTGTGACCGATCACCAGCCCGCCCATCGCGATGGCCAGTGACGCCTTGTCCCCGATCGCGCTGCACAACGTTCGCAGCTCGTCGAAGCGGTCTTCGACGTCTTTCACGTGCACCCGCCAGGCGATCGCGCACAGCATGGTGCGGGGAGCAATGCGCATCGCTGCCCGGGTCGGGTCATCGACGGGCAGCGCGTCGGCGAGCATTCTGGCGCCCTCCCAATTCAGGCGCGCCGCGGTGATGTCGCGGTACCTCGCCCATGTAGCAGCCCGCATGTGCCAGGAGTATGCGCCCCGAATGTCACCAGCGGCCGAGAGATGCTCTGCGATCAGCGCTGCGTTCTGATCGGCCCCTTCCGGTTCATGGGCCTCGATCGCGGCGGCCAGACGACCGTGCATCCGTGCGCGATCGGCTCTCAGCTGCGATTCGTAGGCCACGGCGCGGATCAACGGGTGGTGGAAGGCGAACTCGGCGGTGGGCGTGAAACGGACCTGGTCAATCAGGGCGGCCGCCAGCAGCGCGTCGACGGCGGGCACATTGCCAACCGCGGCCAGTAAGTCGGGTGTGAAACGCGAGCCGATCACCGCCGCTGCGTTCAAGGTCCTCTTGGAATCGGGATCAAGTCGGTCGATGCGTGCGGCAATCGTGGCCTGAAGGCTGGCAGGGACGGTGACCTCGGCTAGATCTGTGCCGCAGGTGAAACCGCCACGGTCACCCTTAAGCACTGCGCGCTCGGCGAGCTCGCGCACCATCTCCTGCGCGAAGAACGGATTGCCCCCGGCCCGTTCGGCAATTAGCGCCTTGATCCCCGCGATCGACGGATCGGTACCAAGCAACTCGTCGAGCAACTCCGCGGTTTCCGCATTAGTCAATGGTGTCAGCGAGATCGTCTGCGCACCTTGCACGTTCGCCAACACCCCGCGGTAGTAGGGTCGATAGCTGATCAACATGAGCGACGGGGTCTGCGGGATGACGGCGAGGAACTCGGCCAGCATCGACTCGCTCACCTCGTCGATCCAATGCACGTCCTCGATGACGTACAGGACCGGCCGCGTGCGCGCGAGTGACACTGTGCTGAACAATGCGACCAATCGCCGTCGTCGCGCGTCGGCATGAATAGTCGGGGGCGGTGTATCGGGATCGCGGATGCCCATCAGGTCAAAGAGCAGCAGAACGTCGTCATCTGAGGCATCGCTCAGCACGGCACGCACCTGTGCGCGCGCCGCCTCGTCGCCCAGCTCGGTTATCCGGGCGGCGTCGCGCAACAGCCGCGCCACCATCACGAAGGGGACATCACTGGTGTGCGACTCGCAGAAAACCGAAACCACATCGACACCACGACCTCGGGCAATCGCGGCAGCCTCCTCCCCGAGCCGCGTCTTGCCGATTCCTGCAGGCCCGGCAACACACACCACACATCCCCGGCCGTCGATAGATCGATCCAAAAGGCTTGTGATGGTGCCGACTTCGAGATCGCGCCCGACCAATGCTCCTTTCATCGCGCTGCTTCGTAGTGGCCCTTCGGTGAGGCCGATCAGACGACGGGCCAGCACCGGAACATCACTGCCCTTCACCTTCACTTGTTCGGCATCGGCCAATACGGCGATGTGTTCAACGAGCCGCGCGGTGGATTCGCTGAGCATCACACCTCCGGGCGGTGCAACGGACTCCATCCGTTGCGCCATCCCGACCTGCTCGCCGACCGCGGTGTACGCGAGTGGGTCCGAACCGATTTCACCCGCGATCACCTGACCGGAGTTCAGCCCCACCCGCAACTCGAGCTCCACACCGTCGCGCTGTCGGATATCGACGGCAAGTCGCTTGATCTCCTCCTGAATATCGAGGGCCGTCATGCAGGCGCGGAAAGCGTGGTCCTCCATGGCTACAGGTGCGCCGAACACCGCCATGATGCCGTCACCGGTGAACTTGTCCACCGTGCCCCCGTAGCGGTGCACCAGCTTGGCGCAGCGGTCGAGGAGTTCGGCCATGATGTACCGCAACCGCTCCGCGTCAACGGCCCTGGCGATGTCCATCGAATGCACCACGTCGGCGAACAGCACCGACACCTGTTTGTATTCCGCATGCGCGGCAGGCTCGACGGCCGCTGATCCGCACGCGTGACAGAACCGCGCATTCTCGAAAAGCGCAGCGCCGCACGCCCAGCACGCCGCTCCGGCCGCCATTCGACCTCCGCCAATAACCGGCCCCACCTTTATTTGACGGGGCTCTCCAAAGAATAGGCCGTTGAACAATCAACAAGGGGTTATGCGCCGACATGTTCGCCGTCCGGTCGGGAACCCCCCGGAGGCTACTCCGGAGGACGTGTCGTCGGCGCGTCGTCCCGCTCAACCTTTGCTAAAACAGAATAGCCGGTACGAGGCCTCGCCGCTTTGTAGGCGGCGGTAGATCAGCGAGCCAGGGCCGCCCGCGTAGTCACTGGCTATGCCTCGCAGAAACCCGATGTTCGGCAGACGGCGGGTGACCTGGTCGAGCAGCCTGCTGTTCTCGAGCCCCCGCATGACCTCGGCGTTGATGACCTTTTCTGAAAGCAGTCGCATTGGGATATCGGCAAGCTGTGCCTCCCAGGTAGCGATTTCGTCGGCGTAGCGAATATCTGCGTATAGGAAACGTCCTCCAAGGCGGAGCACCCGCTGTACTTCGGCAAAGAATCGTGGGACGTCTCGATAGTTGATCGCGGCTTCGACATTGATCACGGCGTCGAAGCACTGATCGGGGAAGGGCAGGTTCTCGGCGTTGCCGTGGACGAAGCTCAGACCCGATAGGGTGTGTCTCCTCCGGCAGAACTCGATGCCGACGGTGTTCAAGTCCAGGCCCGTGTACGACTTCGGGTGCAGCGTCCGCATCAGGTAGGAAGCGCCGCCGCCATGACCGCAACTGACCTCCAGTATTTCTTTGCCGACGAGATCCACCTGCGTCGCCGTGCGGTGGTAAAGCTGGATGGGAAATCGGTCGGGCTCATCGGACGACGCCAGCTGCAGGGCCATCGGCGGATCTTCCTCATATCCGTAATTGAGGAACAACACGTCGTCTCTTGTGAGCAGGCTGCTGAGCAAGCGGTAACCGAGTGTGAAGCGCAAATCCAGAATCTTCAGCAAGATTGGGTTGCGGTTCAGTCGGTCGATGAGGCGTTCGGTAGGCGTACGGTTGAGCGCCACCACGGCATTATGACACGATTCACGACTTCACAGATGCGCTCACCGATACTGATCCCTTGCGCGCCTGTGCGATTCAGAAATCGGCCAGCGCCGTTGGATCACCTTGGGTAGCCTGACCGCCATGGCTAGGTGGCCCATTCCGGCCCTGCTGCGGGAGCGCGCCAGTCTGCAGCCCGACCGGACGGCATTCACATTCATCGATTACGAAAAGGATTGGGCGGGCGTTTCCGAGAGTGTGACGTGGTCGCGGCTTCATCGGCGAGTGGTCAACATCGCGCAGGAGCTCAGACTGCACGGGTCACCCGGCGACCGCGCGGTGATACTCGCGCCGCAAGGACTTGACTACATCGCAGCGTTTCTCGGCGCATTGCAGTCCGGACTCGTCGCGGTTCCGCTGGGTGTCGGCGGTGAGGAACGTATCAACTCGGTGATGCACGACGCGACACCGTCAGTGGTCCTCACGACATCGGGTGTCGTGGACGAGATCGCTCGATACGTCGAGCCGACGTCCGGTGAGTCTGCTCCATCGATCATCGAGGTTGATCTGCTCGACCTCGATTCGAAGGTGGCGCCGACGGCCCGCGCCGACATGTCGCCAGGGACCGAGTACGTGCAATACACCTCCGGATCCACCCGCGACCCCGCCGGTGTCATGGTTTCGCACGCGAATGTCATCGCCAATTTCGAGCACATGAATGCCGACTTCTTCGCCGACCACGGCGGTGTCGCCCCGCCTGACACGACAGTGGTGTCCTGGGTGCCGTTTTATCACGACATGGGGCTGCATCTCGGCGTCGTCTTTCCGATACTGACGGGCTTTCACACCGTGCTCACGAGTCCAATCGCCTTTCTGCAGCGGCCGGCCCGATGGATGCAGTTGCTGGCCAGCAACAGTCATGCGACGTCGGCAGCACCCAACTTCGCCTTCGACCTGGCAGCCCGAAAGACGTCCGA
The DNA here is from genome assembly GCA_963758825.1 of uncultured Actinomycetota bacterium. Taxonomy (GTDB): domain Bacteria; phylum Actinomycetota; class Actinomycetes; order Mycobacteriales; family Mycobacteriaceae; genus Mycobacterium. Next base: position 888,869 of record CAVWWV010000008.1, read on the forward strand.
CGACGACATGGCCGGTTTCGATCTGGCAGACGTGCTCTTCCTCCTCAATGCCGGCGAGCGGGTACAACCTTCGACCCTGCGACGCTTTGCAGAACGCTTCGCCCGCTTCAACCTCCGAAGCAGTGTGGTACGGGCGGGGTACGGGATGGCAGAAGCAACGGCCTACGTCGCGACCCGTGAGGCGGGTCAACCGCCGCGCGTCGTTCACTTCGAATCCGAAGAGCTCACCGCAGGCAAGGCGAAACCGTCGGCGGCCGGCGGCGGCACACCGTTGGTCAGTTACGGCGTGCCGCGATCACCGAAGGTGTGCATCGTCGATCCCGAGACCGGAATCGAGTGTCCGGCAGGGACGACCGGTGAAATCTGGGTGCATGGAGACAACATCGCGACCGGATATTGGCGCAAACCCCGAGAGACCGAGCAGACATTCGGCGCAACGCTGGTCGCTTCGTCGCCAGGACTCCCCGAAACGCCGTGGCTGCGAACTGGCGATCTGGGCTTCATCTCCGACGGAGAGCTATTTGTCATCGGCCGCATCAAGGATCTCTTGATCGTCTACGGGCGCAACCACTCACCCGACGACCTCGAGGCAACGATCCAGAGCGTCGCGCCGGGACGCTGCGCGGCGATCGCCGTTGCGGACGACGGCACCGAGAAACTCGTCGCGATCATCGAGTGCAAGAACCGTGCAGGCGCCAAACAAGAGGCGATTGACAACTTCGACGTCCTCAAACGGAAGGTCACCTCGGCGATATCCGATGTGCATGGACTCGGTGTAGCAGATCTTGTTGTGGTGGAGCCTGGTTCGATCCCCATCACGACAAGCGGCAAGGTCAGAAGAGCGGCTTGTGTCGAGCGGTACCGACAGAATGGGTTCGCCCGGCTGGACGGTTGAACATGCTGCGCATCGTGTCCGAGCGGTCCTTGGCTGCAATGCGCCACAGGCTGGACCACAACACTCTTGGCTTTCTCTGCGAAACCCACCGTGAGCTTCCGCGCCAGCCGCACGCTTGCCGCACGCTGGTTCTGTTCGCCCACTTCGACCCCGACGGTGTCATCGATCCCTATGTCGTCTACTACCTGAAGGCGCTGCACGGCCTCGGTGCAGCCATCATTTTTGTGTCCGGCTCTCCCTCTCTCACACCGGAATCGGTAGCACCCATCCGCTCTCTCTGCGCGGGCATTTACACCCGCCGCACCCTCTCCCTTGATTTCGGCTCGTGGCACCTCGCGTGGTGGATCCTCAGACAGCGCGGGTGGTCACTCGATCAATTCGACCGGTTCGTCGTCGCCAACGACAGTGTCTTCGGTCCACTCTTCCCCATCGAGGAGATGTGGGGGTCTTTCCACGGAGCCGATATGTACGGTGCAATCGAAAATAACCAGATAGTTCCGCACCTCCAGTCTTTCCTTCTGGCATGGGATCTCAACGTGCGCACCCGCCCCTTCCTCAACGATTTCTGGGATGACTTCAGATATGTCGTCCACAAAGGCACCGTCATATTGCGATACGAGGTGGGCTTGTCCAGGCGCGCGCGTCAAGCAGGGCTCAGCGTCAAGCCGTTCGTGTCTGCTGCCAGCATCGAAACTGCCTGTGGCTCGCAGGCGCATCCCTGGCTCGGCCCGCTCGTCGGCCAGAACAACGGCACGCTCTACCACTGGGACAAACTCATCGAGGACGTCCGATTCCCCTTCCTGAAGACGGTCCTGGCGCGCCAAGCCGATCGATGGCATGTATCCATCCCGCACTTGCGGGACGTCATCGAGCAGGGCACTTCCTACCCTTACCGACTCATCGAATCGAACGTGGAGAGGTTACGCATCAGTCAGAGCGCTTCCCGCGGGCGGCCCGTTCCAGAAGGTCAGCGGCCGCGGTGACGCTTTCGGCAGGCTTGGTCATCCTGGTGGCGATTTCAGCGGCTCGGATGGCGTAATGCGGCGCGAACACATGGCGGAGGTGCGCCACCAACGAATTCCCGGTAATGGTCGACAGGCGTTGGGCGCGACCAACTCCCATTCGAGTGACCTGCGCCGCCCAGATCGGCTGATCGGCCACGTCCCAAAGGACCACCATGGGGACTCCGGCTCGCAGGCAGGCCGCCGTGGTGCCCGCCCCACCGTGATGCACCACCGCGCGACACCGGGGAAAGACGGTCGCATAGTTCAACGGACCAACGAGTTTCACGTATTCGGACGGTGAGATGCCGACCGGGCCACTCGGGCCGGTGTAGATCAGTCCCCGAACGCCCAGTTCCGCACAGGCCATCGCGATCATCGCGATCGTGTCGTCGTGGGATCGGATCGGTGTGCTGCCGAATCCGAAGTAAACGGGTGGCGTTCCCGCTTCAATCCACGAGGCGACCTCGGCGTCGGAGCACGTAGGCGCCTGCATCGTCAGCGCCCCGACGAACGGTCGCCGGCCATTCCACTCTCCCGCGAGGTGTGGAAAACAGACCTCGTCGTAGGCCTGGATTTCCAGCGATCCACGTTCAGTCATCCGTATCGCAGCAGGGGCCCCTGCCTTCGATAGGCCCAGTTCACGGCGTTGCGCATCGTCGACGGCCCTCGTCATCAGCCAGTACACCCTCCACACCCCCCGCATGGTCGAGCGGACCATGTACGTGGTGGCGGGTATCGACGGGAGAGCGAGCTGGCCGTTGACGCGTATGGGGACGTGGTGGATCGTCGCACACGGGATGTCCTGATACTCCGCGATGTTGGCGGCGACGCCGTGATATGTCTGGCCCGTCACGAGCAGGTTGGTCCCGTCCGTCACTGACATCAGCGTCCTGCTCATCGCTGCCCAGCCCTCGACGAATAGCTCGCGGGCCGCCCGCAGCACGCTGACCGGATTCCGCGGTGTGAAGGCGCGGTGAACGAAATCCGCGACGGCGATCACCTGCTCATCGGAATTCGGCCCGTAACCGACTGCGGCGAGCCCGACCGACTCCACGAAGCCGACAAGGTTGGGTGGAACGGCCATGCGCACTTCGTGCCCTCGTCGCTGCAACTCCAGACCGACGGTGGCGCTCGGCTCCACATCGCCGCGAGTTCCATGCGCGGCCAAGACAACCTTCATCGGCGAAACCCGGCCCTTAACTGGGTAAGTGAACCGGTGGCCCCGCGTGCCGCCCACCAGTGACCCGCCCGAACACAGACTTCATCGCACTCAGATATCGGAGCACCGAGTCCCTGGCGATCGAATTGTTCTGAAAGTTGATCCAAATCGACAACTCGTCGAACAGTCGAATAACTGAGATATAGAGGTGCGCAGGATCCCTTGGGTCGCAATAGATCCTCACGTTCGCGTCTTTCATCTCAGACGTGACGGTGGCGGAAAAAGGCGGCAGGCCCGCATCCATGTAGTTGACCATGGTGCAGTTCGGTCCCCATGGCCTGAGTCGAGGCGCCAATTTCAACACGTCGTTGAACGACACATTCGCGAGGTCCAGGTTCGAATCGAAGGAGACCTGCGCCGCGTGGGCAGTCTCTTCGAACGAACTGGGGTTGACAGGCACGGTGAACGGAACCACGCCGGTGAACCATCCCATAGTTGAGAATTCCGCAAGCGACCTGCGCTTGTCGATCGGTGCGAGTCCGTAATATGTAGTGGCACCGGTCAACTCGTATTGTGCAAGAGCCGCACAGGCGAACAAGCCACCGCTGACCCGGGCGCCCGCCTCTGTGCAGCGGGATTCGAATACGGCTGTCTGTTCCTTGTCCATCAATTGTTCGACCACGAGGTCGCCACCGGTGGAGACCGACAAATCACCAAGCGGCAGTGGGAAATCCGGCAGTGTTCCACCGTTTTGGTCGGCGAAGTCGATCCACCTCCGGACGTCGGGGGATTCCACCGACAATGCGGCCAGGTGGCGCTTCTCGCGCAAGCAGAAATCGTCATGACTGGCCGGAGGCGGCAACGCTGCGAGTGCGGCGCCCCGAACAAGCGCGCGGTAGTTCATGATGACCTCGGTAAACAGCCCGGAAATGATCGTCGGGTCGCAGTGCAGGTGATCGACGATCGAAAAGAATGTGAAGTGGTCCGCCCCCTGAATGATGCCGAACCGGAAGCAATCCCACTGCAGCGGATCAGGTGTGGACAGCACAAACCGTTGCCACTCAGCCGGCGTCATCTCCTGGTGTCGCACCGGGATGAAGTCGATGTCGGCGGAATCGCCGATGGTGTGTCGAACGAAGTCGCGCGTGTTCGTGTGCTCGAACCAACTGTGATACGTCTTGTGCCGACGAAGGTGTGAGTTGATCACGTAGCCCATCGCGCGGATGTCACACCGACCTGGTTCGTCGCCGGAGCCGATCACCAGCCGGGCATAATCGAGCCCCTGGGCCGCGTAACGAACAAAGCCGCGAAGATGGGCTTCCTGCATCGCGCTGAGCGGGACATCACTTATCGGAGCCTGCCGTGCTTTGGCGAGCGAGGCAGGCGACGCCTCCCAGGACACGACCTTCCCCTGCTCCGGGACCCAGTCACGGACTGTCCCCACGAATAGCGCCTGCGCTGACCCTGCGGCTTCGAACACCCTTCCCCCTCAGTCCGACACCTGTTGAGCGGACGGGTGTGCAGCCAGCTTCTCGCAGAGCAAGCCGGCCAGTCCCCCAATGGTGGTGACGTCGTTGGTGGTGGCGCGGATGCCCGTCTCGGCCTCGATGCGGGTGCGCAGCTCGAGGTTGCCCATGGAGTCAAGGCCGTATTCGGATAGGGGGTGATCCGGATCGATGGAGCGACGCAGGATCAAGCTGACTGCGTCGGAGACCAGGCGTCGGAGGCGGCCGGGCCACTCCGCGGAGGGTAGCGCGTACAGCTCATCGAGCACTTGGCTTGTGTCCGTGGAGCTTTGATGCTTGGACCGGAACATCTCAGCGAACCGACTGCGCTGCGCGTAGGCGGCGAACCACGGCGTCCCCGTCATCGTTGCATAGCCGGAATACCCGCGGTCGTGGCACAGCAGAGTCTGGAAGGCGTGGGCGCCCTCGTCGGCGGTGAATGCGGTGTCACGCCAGTGCGCGATTGCGGTGCCTTCGCCGTCCTGTCCGAGCGCCAACTCCTCCCCGATCTCGGCCCGGATTTCGGCGGCGCGACCGACCTCCGCCCACAACGCCCACCCGATCGCCGTGGCGGGAAGGCCGTGGGTCCGGCGCCACCGCGCGAATGCGTCCAGCCAGCTGTTGGCCGCGGCGTACGCCCCCTGTCCCGGCGACCCCACCAGGCCTACCGCCGACGAAAACAGGCAGAACCAATCCAAAGGAAGAGCGGCGGTCGCCTGATGTAAGTTCCACGCGCCGTTGACTTTTGGAACCCAGTTGCGGTCAATGAGGTCGTCGGTCATGGTGGCCAGCATCGCGTTCTCGAAGACCGCAGCGGCATGCAGCACCCCGCGCAACGGAAGCCCGGTGGCTGTCGCCACGTTCACCAGCCGCGTCGCCGTCCCGACGTCGGCGATGTCGCCGCATTCCACCTCGATATCGGTGCCCATCGTCCGGATGAGCTCGATCGTCTCCAACGCCGTGGGGCTGGGCGCAGAGCGGGAGCTGAGCACGATACGGCCACAGCCGGCCGCGGCCATCGTCTCGGCGAGGAACAGTCCGATGCCACCCAGACCGCCGGTGACGATGTAGGAGCCGTCACGCCGGAATGCCCGCACCTGCTCGGGCGGTACCACGACGGGGGTGTGCCCGGACTGGGGCACGTCGAGTACGAGCTTGCCCGTGTGCTCTGCCGCACTCATCACCCGGACAGCCGTGACCGCATCGCCGAACGGGTAGTGAATGCTTTCCGGCACTGGCAGCTCACCGTCTGCGACCAGCCGGTACACCGTGGCGAGAAGGTCGCCGACCCGCTTCGGATGACTCTGCGTCATCAGGTGCAGATCGACGTAGTGAAACGTGAGGTTGCGATGGAACGGGAAGAGCTCCAGCCGGGTGTTGGCGTAGACGTCGCGCCTGCCGATCTCCACGAATCGTCCGCCAACGGACAGCACATCCAGCCCGGCGCGCTGTGCGGCGCCGGTCAGTGAGTTGAGCACGATGTCGACGCCATATCCGTCGGTGTCGCGGCGGATCTGCTCGGCGAACTGCGCGCTGCGGGAGTCGTAAACATGCTCGATCCCTTTGTTGCGCAACAGCACTCGCCGCGACTCGCTGCCTGCAGTTGCGAAGATCTCGGCGCCCGCGGCGCGGGCGATCGCGATCGCCGCCTGTCCGACGCCGCCGGTAGCGGAGTGAATCAACACACGGTCACCCGTGGCGATCCTTGCCTGGTCGTGGAGGCCGTACCAGGCGATGGCGTGAGCGGTGCTCACCGCGGCCGCCTGGTCGTCGGTGAGGCCCGGGGGCAGCAGGACGGCAAGGCGGGCGTCGCACGTCACATGCGTGGCCCAGCAACCGTTCTTGGAGAAACCGCCGACATGGTCGCCTACCCGATGTGTCGTCACGTCGGGACCGACCGCGGTGACGACGCCGGCAAAATCCATACCGAGCTCCGGTGCATCGCCGTCGACGCCGGGGTACCGACCGGTGGCGTGGAGCACATCGGGGAAGTTGACGCTGGACGCGGTCAGCGCAACCTCGATTTCTCCCCGCCCCGGCGGCACGCGCTCGAACGCGGCCAGTTCCATCGTCTCCAGGTCACCGGGCGCGCGGATCTGACAACGCACGCCATCGTGCGGATGATCCGCCACGGCGGTTCGCCGCTCGTCTGGCCGTAGCGGCGCTGGGGTCAGGCGCGCCGTGTGCCACTGGCCGTTCCGCCAAGCCGTCTCGTCCTCGTCGGACCTGCCCAGGAGTTGACATGCCAGCTGCTCGGCCTCGGTATCTTCGTCCATGTCGATCTGGCTGGCGCGCAGATGGGGATGTTCGGTGCTGATCGCTCGCACCAGGCCACGGAGCCCGGCCTGCTCCAGGTTCGGCGCGTCGCCGGGAAAAACGGTCTGGGCGTTGCGCGTGACGACGTAGAGGCGCGGCGATTCTTCATCGGTCTCCGCTATCTCGCGCGCGATGCGCACCATGTGACGCACATAGTCCTCGCCGCGTACGGCACACTCCTCATCCGGATCGCCGTTCTTGGGGCCTGCGAGGATGACCACTGCGCCGACCTCGCCGCCGACAAGATGCGAGCCGAGCAGTTCGGCGTTGGCCTGGTGATCGGAATGCTGCGGCCACGTCATGGTCGTGCAGCCGGCGCCCTCGGCCTTCAACGCATCGGTCAGCCTCGTCGCGACGACGTCTGCAGTGGTGCACGTGCTGATCAGCAAGTATGAGCCCGAGGCGACGTGGTGAACGTCGGGCAGTGTTCGCTGTTCCCAGTCGATGGTCAGCAGGCGCTCGTTCAGCACGCGATCGCGGTTCGCGCTATCGGATGCCCCGATGCCGAGTTGCAGTGCGTGCACGGCCAGCAGGACCGTCCCGTGCTCGTCGAGCACATCGAGATCGGCCGCCAACCCGGCCCCGTCGGCACCGGTCACCCTCGTGAAGCAGTAACGGGCGGTGCGCGCGGAGGCATAGGAACGGATCCGGCTTACGCGAAGCGGCAGCAGAAGACCTGCGCTGGCTGCAATCTGGGCGTCGGGATGAGCCGCAACCGACTGGAAACAGGCATCCAGCAAGGCGGGATGAACGCCGTAGGCGCCCTGTTGCGAGCGGATAGGGCCGGGCAGCCGGACCTCGGCCAGCACTGTCTCCGCGGTGTCGTTCGCGGTGTGCACCGCGGCCAGTCCGGCGAAAGCCGGGCCATAGTGCAGGCCGTGTTCGTCGAACTGCTTGCGCATCTCGGCCCCATCCAGCGGGCAGGGGTGGGCCGCGAGTAGGGCGGATATGTCGTACGCCGCGGGATGGTCGTCGGTTCCTGCGTGCAGCACCGCCGTCGCCCGCCGAGTCTGCACGCCGTCACCGAAGGTCTCCACCGCGAAGTCGGCGACGCCCGGCGAGGTCACCGATGCGGCGGCGGACACCGCGGTCTCCTCGTCCAGCAAAAGCGTTGCCTCGAAACAGATGTCGCGGACCTCGAATTCCTCTCCGAGGACCGTGCGAGCCGCGGCAAGCGCCATCTCGCAGTAGGCGGCTCCCGGAAGAACAGCCACATTGTGGATGCGGTGGTCGGCCAGCCAGGGATGCGCTGCGGTGCCGACCTCACCCTGCCAGACGTGGCGCTCCGGCTCCTCGTGCAATTGCACGTGCGCGCCCATCAGCGGGTGCACCGGAATTGTGTGCGCGCCGCGTGCCCGTGACTCCTCACCACCGGGGGAGAGCATCAGTGTGCGGTGACTCCAGGCCGGGAGCCGTGCATCCACCAGTCGACCGCCCGGATAGATCACCGAGAAGTCGATCGCCGCGCCCGCGCTGTGCAGATCCGCGAGGAAGCCGCGCAGCCCGTGGGGCAACCCCTGCTCGCGGCGCATGGCGGCGAGTACGGCCGGCGACATGCCGAGGCCTGCGGCTGTCTGCTCCACAGCATGGGTGAGCAGGGGATGCGGAGCCAACTCCGCGAAGACACGGAAGCCGTCCTCCAACGCCGCCTGTACGGCAGCGGCGAAGCGAACCATGTGACGCAGGTTGTCCGACCAGAACCAGGCATCGCACACGGGCTGCTCGCGCGGGTCGAAAGCGGTCGCCGAGTAGAAGGGCACCTCCGGTGTCCTGGGGTCGAGATCTGCCAGCTCCTCGGACAACTCGTCGAGGATCGGATCGACCTGGGGGGAGTGCGAGGCGACGTCGACGGCGATTTCGCGGGCCATCACGTCGCGCGCCTCCCAGGCTGCGACCAGATCCGACACCGCCTGCTTGGCACCGCCGATCACGGTGGACTGCGGCGAGGCCACCACTGCGATCTCGACGTCGTCGACACCGCGAGCCATCAGTTCCAGAAGCACTTGCTCGGCAGGCAGTTCCACCGACGCCATCGCCCCGGAGCCGGCGATCGTGGCCATCAGCCGCGATCGGCGGCAGATCACGCGTACCCCGTCCTCCAGGCAAAGCGCTCCTGCCACAACCGCGGCCGCGGCCTCGCCCATCGAGTGGCCGATCACGGCACCCGGCTGCACACCGTATGCCTTCATCGTGGCAGCCAGCGCGACCTGCATAGTGAACAGTGAGGGCTGGATCCGATCGATTCCACGCACCGTCTCGGGCACCGAAATCGCTTCAGTAACAGAGAATCCGGACTCCCGGGCGATCAGCGGTTCCACCTCGGCGACGGTGGCGGCGAACACCGGTTCGGTCGCGAGCAGCTCGGCGCCCATCGCCGCCCACTGCGAACCCTGCCCGGAGAACAGCCACACCGGTCCACGATCGTCCTGCCCGGCTGCGGGCTGATAAGGAAACTCGCTCTTGGCGACATCGGCCAAACCCTCGGTCAGCTCCTGGAGGCTGCCTGCGAGGACCGCCGTGCGCACCGGCCGATGCGCACGGCGTCGAGCAAGGGTGTACGCCAGATCCGACGGCGAAAGGTCCGGCGCGTTTGCGTCGACCCAATCAGCGAGCCGCCCCGCGGTTTGCCGCAGCCCGTCGGCCGACGTGGCCGACAGCGGGAAAACCAGCCGTCCGTCGATGGCGGGATCGATTGGTGCGTCGGCAGGTGCCGTCGTCTCGGGAGCCTGCTCCACGATCGCGTGCACATTCGTTCCAGAGAATCCGTAGGACGACACCGCCGCCCGCCGAGGTCCGTGATGACCGTTGCTTGGCCACGGCGTATTCGCTTGAGGCACAAAGAGGTTCGTCTCGATTTCGGCCATTGCATCAGGCAGCCGGGTGAAGTGCAGATTGCGCGGAATCACACCGTGCTGCACCGCGAGGACCGCCTTCATCAGCCCCAGCGCTCCGGCAGCCGACTGGGTGTGCCCGAAGTTGGTCTTCACCGATGCCAGCGCGCACGGCCCGTCGAGCCCGTACACCTCTGTCAGGCTGGCGTATTCGACGGGATCACCCACGGGGGTGCCGGGGCCGTGCGCCTCCACCATGCCGACGGTGCGGGCATCCACACCCGCCACGGCCAGTGCCGCCCGATAGACGTCCACCTGTGCGGCCCGCGACGGCGTCACGATATTCACCGTGTGGCCGTCCTGGTTGGCGGCCGTGCCGCGCAATACAGCCAGAATCCGGTCGCCGTCGGTCAGCGCATCCGCCAGCCGCTTGAGCAACAGCACGACGGAACCCTCGCCGACCACGAACCCGTCGGCGGCGACGTCGAACGCATGGCAGCGTCCGGTCGCAGACAGCATCCCGATGGCAGAACCCGAACAGGATTTGCGCGGCTCGAGCGACACCGAGGCGCCGCCCGCCAGAGCAATGTCGCTTTCGCCGTCACGCAGGCTGCGACAGGCCAGATGCACCGCCGACAGGCCGGACGAGCACGCGGTGTCCACGGTCATCGCCGGACCGTGCAGTCCCAACGCGTAGGCGATCCGCCCAGAGCCCATGGCGAAACTGTTGCCCATGTATCCGTAAGGCCCCTCCAATGCGTTGGCCTGCGCGTGCACGAACTGGTAGTCGTCATGCATCAGACCCATGAACACGCCGGTCCGCGAGCCGGCCAGCGCTTTCGGGGTCAGTCCGCCGTGTTCCATTGCCTCCCAGGACGTTTCCAATAACAACCGGTGCTGCGGATCCATCGCGGTCGCTTCGTTTTCGGTGATGCCGAAGAACTCGGGATCGAAGCCGGCGACGTCATCAAGGAATGCGCCCCATTTGCACACCGTCCGTCCGGGCGCGCCAGGCTGGGGATCGTAGAACTCGTCGGCGTCCCATCGGTCGGCCGGAATCTCGGTGACCAGGTCGTCGCCGCGCAGCAGCGCCTCCCATAGCTGTTCTGGGGAGTCGATGCCTCCGGGCAGCCTGCAGGCCATTCCGATGATGGCTATCGGACCGGACGGTGTCGTGCTCATCGCCGTCAAGCTGTGGCCCGAACAAATCCATTCCCCCTCGCAGCACTGTGGACTTGCGGTGTCGGCGACCGGCCGTTATGTCGATATTAGGGGTGAATAGGTCAACTCGGGCCAAGTTGTGCGAGGGCCGAGCTATCTGAACGTTGCCTGGAACGCAACAGTCAACCCGCCGATTGTTCGTGGGGTGCCCATGGATGTGGTGCAACACCAACGCGAGGGGTCAGGCCCAACCACACGCTGGTTCCACCACAGATAGCGCCACAGCCGACTGGGCGTCGGCGAGATAATTCCGGACGTCGTGACCCGGGTGGCCGTCGATCCGTGCAGCGGAATATTGGTCGGCTCCGGACCGGCGCTTGACATGCATTGCCACAGTAGACTTTATGCACTCTCGCTTCGAGAGTGCACAGCCACACCCGCGACAACTCCTGAAAGGCAACGGGGGCCTATCCCTCGGTCAGCAACGCCGCGTCGGCAGAATGCAAGCGGCTGGAAAGGCCCCTGAAGGCTACCGCCTATGCCATCCTCGTGACTAAGGATCAAGGGGACACACATGATCGCGAGATTCGTTGGGCGACTGGGCGGTGTGCTCGCGTGCGCCGTGGTTGCCGCGTGCAGCGCGTCGCAACCCGCCGCTCCATCCAACACAGGGCCGGAGGAAC
>CAVWWV010000009.1:0-138471 GCA_963758825.1 uncultured Actinomycetota bacterium
CCAGAAGCTTTGGTCGGGAGCCGTTGTTGCGAGGGACCTCTCACAGAGCCGAACGACGTCATCGCGCCCGAGAACCTCGACAAGGGGTCCCAGATTGCGTCTGTCTCCGGATTGCCGTGCACCAGCACCACCGTCATAGGCGACGTCCTGGCACGAGCGAGAGCGGTTCTTGTCGCCGTCGTCGGCAAGAAGGCCGTCAATCAGCTGATTGGGTCCTAGATGAACGTCGCTTTCCCCGAGCCGGACTTCGGGCCGCCCGCTGTGTGGTCGGTATCAGCCTTCAAGTAGACCCATTGCGCGTACGTGTAAGTCTGGGTCCCGTCTGCAGGTCTGACAACCAACGTGCCCGCGGCGGAAAGCTCGTACCTGTCCTTGTCTCCGTACCCATGGGAAATGCCCTCGTCTGCGGAGAGGTACACGGTGAATGCCATAGTTCCGAGCGTGCCATGAGCGCCGGGGCCCGAAACCCTCCGTTGACGACAGCGACTCGACTCTTCGCTCACCGAGGTGTCGCCGGCGGCTCGCTCAGCAGCCACTAATTGTCAGAGCTGGCAATTACTGGAATGGCGGCGGTTCTGCTCGTTTAACCCCGGCAGCAACCGCCCAGCCGTACTCTGGCCCCGTCTCAACCGACCGACCGCCTCCAATCGTGGTCGGCGCGAGACCCCATCGAAGAAGGTAAAGATGTCAAAAGACCAGAACATTGAGACCTTGAACAAGGGCTACGCCGCTTTCTCCTCTGGAGACGCCGAAGGGGCTATGCGGGACCTTGATGACAACATCGAGTGGGTCGAACCGGGCAACAGCGCGATCAGCGGCACGTATCACGGCAAAGCCGAAGTCGGTGAGTTCTTCGCGAAGCTGGCGGAGAAGTCGTTCGCAACCACCCCTAACCGATTCATCGCCGACGACGACGAGGTGGTCGTGCTGACCGAAGTCAAGGTAGGCGGCGAATCGGCTCACAGCGCCGATCTGTACAGCTTCCGCGACGGGAAAGTCGTAAGGGCTGAGAACTTCTCGGACACCGCCATGATGGAGCGGGTCTTCGGCACGCAAGTAAATTGTCGAATCTGAGCCCTCTCGCGGCAGTTGGTCGGGCTAGGCTCGCAAAATGGAGCCCGAGTCCGAAGAAATCCCGGATTTCTCGCCGTTCAGCAGAATTCGGCGGATAGCTCTCGATCCCGAATCAGTGGTGGGTAAGGAGCTCGTCGAAAATTTCGAGCAGCTTGACGAGTCCTTCAACGGCAAGAACAAAAGTTGGTCCGCGATCGTAAGCTCATCGCGCTGAGCGCGATGTGCGTCAAGGGGGTGATCGACCTGGAAAAGCAGGTCATCGACTTGCGGCGCGAGGTGCGCTCCGGAGCCGGAACATGATGCGCGAAGCCGCCGACCCGACCTGTTGAGCTGACAATCCGCGATCATCGGCCGAGCGGCGGCAGGCCGCTACGAGCGGGAATGGCCCGCGTCCACACGGCCGGGCGCGTTCTGCGTCGTGCTGAAACATGTTTCAATGGCTTCATCGACGGTTTCTGGCGTCCTCGAGCGCTCCCGATACCGCGGTTGCCGGTGCCCGCGTTGGCTTCGGTCGGCCACATCCCGGATGGAATGACCGTCGACCTTCCGGGCCGGGGAAGCACGTACGTTTACGATTCCGGCCCGTGCGATGGGCCCACGTACGTGCTGCTGCACTCCCTGGCTTGCACCGGTCTGGTGACGTGGTATCCAGCGTTGGACACGGTGCGCGAGTTCGGCCGGGTTGTGGTCTTCGACCAGCGGTGTCATGGCCAAGGAATTCTGCCGCCGCGCATGCTGCTGGAGGACTGCGCCGACGATGTCGCTGCCCTGGCCGACGTCCTCGACATTCCCAGCTTCGTGCCGGTGGGGTATTCCATGGGATCGCTCGTCGCCCAACTTGTTTGGAAGCGCCACCGGGAGAGGGTCGATGGCCTGGTGCTGTGCGCCGCAGCGGCAGCAGTTAGCCGAGCAGCTTACGAGCGGGTCGCCACCGGAGTGTTCGCAGCACTGATCGAGGCCGTCAGTCCCGCGCCACGCCTGTGCGAGCCCGCGAAGGCGGCCAACCATGGATACTTCCGCGATCACCAATGGGTTCTGGGCCAGATCCGCTCCACGTCGCCGGGCAGTATCACCCGTGCGATCGCCGAAGTGGTCCGTTTCGATTCGACGAGCTGGGTGGGCGAAATCGATGTCCCCACAGCCGTGGTGGTGACGATGAAAGATCGCGCCTTTGGCGTGCGACGGCAGAAGTGGCTGGCAAGCCAGATCCCGAACGCCGAGATGGTGCCTGTCGACGCGGGTCACGCCGGTTGCACTTTGCAGCCGGCCGCGTTCGTTCCTGGTCTGCGCCGAGCGATTGAATCGGTACATGGCCGGCTTCCTGCGTCGCGCCGCACCGAGCGGATGGCCGAATAGGCGAATTCGCGACCAATGCGAGGGGAAGAGTGGGGTGAAGCGGCTTAGTGGTTGGGACGTGCTGCTGCTATCGAGCGAAACCCCCAACGTCCATCAGCACACCCTCAAGGTCGCGATCGTCGACACCAATGGCTTCGAGGGCGAGCCGACGTTCGAGGCGTTCCGCGCCGTATTCCTTGCCAAGCTGCCACTTCTTCTACCGCTGCGCTACGAGTTGGTGTCGACGCCGTTGCGTCTACACCGCCCGATCTGGCGTGAAGACGCCGAGCTCGATTTGGACTACCACCTTCGGCAGGTGCAGGTGCCTGCCCCCGGAGGACGGCGAGAGCTCGACGCAGTGATCGGCGCGATAGCAAGCGAGCCGCTTGATCGCCGTCGTCCGCTGTGGCAGTTTCACTACGCCGAAGGGCTGTCCGACAATCGAATTGCGGTGATCGGCAAGGTGCATCACGTCCTGGCCGACGGCGTCGCATCAGCCAATCTCTTGGCGCGCGCGATGGAATGGCCGGGCGGTGAAGCACCGCATGATCAAACGCCGAAGGATCTCCCGCCGCCAACGACACGCGATGTCCTGCTTTTCGCGGCACGCGACCACGTCTCGCGGTTCCGATCCCTACCGTCAGTGGTGCGAGACGGAGTGGTCGGTGGTTACCGGTTGCAGCGTAGAGTGCGGCAACGCCGTCGCGATCCTGATCTTGCCGGCCGCTTCAAGCCGCCGCCCACTTTCTTCAATCGGAAACCCACCGCGGCAAGAACTTTTGCCAGCGCTACGCTGCCGCTCGCCGACGTCAAAGCGATCAGCAAGAAGCTCGATGTCACGATCAACGACCTGGTTCTGACCACCGTCGCGGGCGCGCTGAGACGTCTGCTCCTCATGTACGGAGAGGACGCCAACGCGCCGCTCATCGCCTCGGTGCCCGCAACTACCGACACCTCGCCGGAGCGGATCGCCGGCAACGCGCTGGCCACGATGCTGGTCTCGTTGCCTGTTCACATCGACGATTCGATGGAGCAGCTTCGGTTGATCCGCACGTCGACACGCATCGCGAAGGAGGATCATCAACTCCTAGGCCCCACCCTGGTGGGCCGGTGGCTGGAGTTCGTGCCGCCGACACTCACGCGCACAGTCTTTCGTTGGATGTCACGAAGGGAAGCGCCCAACAAGCTGTTCAATGTGATTGTTTCCAACGTTCCCGGACCACGGGAATATGGCTGCATCGCCGGCGCAGTGGTAACCGAGTTCTATTCGGTTGGACCGCTTGCAGCGGGTGCCGCCTTGAATGTGACCGTGTGGAGCTATGTCGACCAGCTCAGCGTCTCGGTGATTTCCGACGCCGCAACACTCAACGACACACACGAAGTGACCGACGCGTTCGTGGACGCGTTTACCAGGTTGCGGGAAGCGACAGACTCCTGATCAGATGTTCGAGTCGCGTCGGTGCTCAGCGAGTACGGCTGGCCACCGCTTCCCCTCGGCGCGTGGTCGCCCTAATGCTGGACTACCGTCAACCCTTGGGGACGAGGTGAAGCGGCAGGCTCTCGAAGCGGCGAATCACGTTGTTGCGAGCCAACTCTGGCGTGCCGTCGAGCTGAATGCGTTCAACATGTCGAAGCAATGAGCGCATCATCGCTTCTATCTCCATCCGTGCCAGACCTTGGCCAGCGCACGCGTGAACTCCATGCCCGAAGCCGAGCTGACGGGAGGCGTCGCGCGTGATGTCGAAGCGGTCAGGGTCGCTCCAGACACGGTCATCGCGGTTCGCCGACGCGAACATGACCAGCACCCGTGAGCCTGCCGGAATTCGGGTCCCCGCGATCTCGGTATCACGCTCGGCGCGGCGTCCGAACGCCCTGACCGCGGATTCCATCCGGACGACTTCGTTTACCGCATTGGGTATCCGGGCAGTGTCGTGCCGCAGCAGCTGCCATTGATCGGGGTTGGTAGCGAACAGCCACAGTGCCGCGGCGATAGCACTTGCCGTCGTGTCGATGGAGGGCGCCAGATAATCGATGAAGAGCGAAGGAAGTTGCGACTGCTTCATCGCGCCCTCTTCGATCGCCTGCACCACCTCGTGCGCCATGCTGCCCGGAATCACATTGCGCCGACGGGCAAGCCGATGCACGAACGCCAGCATCGACAGGGCGTCGCCAGACGACCGCACGGCCAAACTGTTGAAAGGCCCAAGCAAATCGAAGGTGGCGCCGGCCCACGCGACCAGGTGCTCGCGGTCGCCTTCGGGCCACCCGACGAGGTCGGGAACCACCGACAGCGGGAGCCTCAACGCGATATCCCCGACGCCGTCGACCCTGCCGTTCGCCACAGCCGCACGCACCGTCTCCTCGGCCAAGTCGTCTATCTGAGTTTGCAGCGGACGCAATGCTCGCGGCATCAGCCGATGAGCCGAGAGCTTTCGGACGCGGTCGTGCTCGGCGCCGTCCAGCATCAGAAAGCTCCGCCTGCCGACGGTGCGCGAGATGGTGTTCAGCGCCACGCCGCCGGCGGAACGGAATGTATCGGCGTCGCGGAGCACCCCCTTCACCTCGGCGTATCGCGGAATCGCGTACAACCTCTGCTTCGGTAGCCATACGACGGGACCAAGGGCCCGAAGGGTTGCGTAATGCGGGTAGGGATCGCGAATAGCGGCGTGGGAGTACAGATCGGCGCGGTACACCGGCACGTCGCTCGGTGTCTTCGCGCCGCCCATCGCCCGCCGCCATATCCGAACGTCACGCGGACGACCGTCGGAGACGGGGCCCGAACGCGGTGCGGAAGGCGACGTCATGTGACCATCGTCGCCTGCCGGCGGTCCCAGCGCGTCGCCTCGGCGCCGCAAGTCCTGCGCTGGACGGGACACGGGCGTTCCGACCGCGGTACCGCAGACAGTAGGTGACCGACGTGACAGGCGCGCGTATGCACCTGCCATCAAGGTCAAAAGAGTCCTTTTGCTTCTTGTGCAAACGCGTGATTCAGCGCGAATTGTCACGTTTGCCAAAACTCCGCGCCGCCATCGCCAGTGCGAAAACGTACTCGCGCTACCGTCACCGGCTATTGCGTCGATGCAGGCTGGCGAATATTGTCGCGCCATGGCCGCAGTTACTGCGGGTGGGGGAAGGACCGGTCTGAGACCGGATTTTGAGAACGTGCAGGCTCATTACGACCTGTCCGATGAGTTCTTCCGGCTCTTCCTCGACCCGACCCAAACCTACAGTTGCGCTTACTTCGAGCGCGACGACATGTCTCTGGAGCAGGCCCAGATCGCCAAGATCGACCTGGCATTGGGCAAATTAGGGCTGCAGCCTGGCATGACGCTGCTCGATATCGGCTGCGGCTGGGGTGCCACGCTGCGGCGTGCCGTGGAGAAATACGACGTCAACGTCGTCGGCCTGACCCTGAGCAGGAACCAGGCCGTCGCCGTTGACAAGGTCGTTCCGCGCGATCGAACAGCACGCGGCAGCCGGCGGGTGTTCTTGGCGGGCTGGGAGGAGTTTCGCGAACCGGTCGACCGGATCGTGTCGATCGGCGCGTTCGAGCACTTCGGCAAAGCTCGCTACGACGACTTCTTCAGCCATGGCCTACTCCGTGCTGCCTCCCGATGGCGTGATGCTGCTGCATACGATCGTCAGAGCCAGCATCGAAGAGGTCCAGAAGCGGGAGCTGAAGCTACCGGCGAAACTGCTGAAGTTCATCTTGTTCATCATGGATGAGATCTTCCCCGGCGGGGAGCTGCCCTTGGTCGCCCAAGTCCAGCAACACGCAGTCAGAGCCGGTTTCCGGGTGGCCCGCGTCCAGCCGCTGCGACCGCACTACGCTCGAACGCTCGACATCTGGGCGGCGACGCTGCAGAGCCACCGCGAGCAGGCCATCGCAGTTCAATCCGAAGAGGTTTACAACCGTTACATGAAGTACCTCACCGGCTGCGCCGACCTGTTCCGGGACGGCTACATCGACGTATGCCAGTTCACGTTTGGTGAAAGGCGGCTGACCGAACCGCCACCTCAATTCCTCGAGTCGTTAATCCGCTCCACGAATACGTAGCTGATGAAGGCAGTCTCGAGCGCGACCAACATAATTGACGCCGAGGTCTACAAGCGCCTTTGTCCGATGCAGAAACGACCCACCGAAATCCCTGAGTTCGCAGTGCGTTTGCTGCGCCGATGATATTTTTGAGCCCTGCTGATCTGGTAGATGACATCCATGCGGAAGTAGGTCGCCGTGACTGATGCTGCCGAACGGGCCCAACAACTGGCCCTCGTTTCGCGCCTGAAGACGATTTTCCCCGAAGTTCCGGAATGGCCGACGCCGGACATGATCACCCATGATCACTACCTCGCCTACATGAAGACCTCGCACGACGTGGGCGGCGAGCTGGACTACCCACACCCCTACGAGAACAAGGAAGAAGAGCAGTGGGAACTGATGACCTACGTGCTCTGCGAGGTCCTCGGAATGCGGGGTATCTGGGTCTCCGAGGAACGTCGGCGGCTTGCCAATGTCGACGTCGGCCGTGCCATCTATCTGGGTCTTCCGTATTACAGCCGCTGGCTCTGGTCGGTCGGCCGGTTGTTGATGGAGAAGAAGCACATTTCCTGGGGTGAGCTGACCGATCGGCTGGCCGAGGTGCAGGCGCGCTATGCCGGTGGTTTGAATGGTCAACGCCCCAAGGCTGAGCCGAAGTTCGAAGGCGATGGCTCCGGCGTCAGTCGCAACAAGCATCACCTCGAAGCCGCCGGAGTCGGTGACCCCCAGTGCTTCGCGGGTCAGGCCGGCGTGGCGAAGTTCAACGTCGGCGACAAGGTGAAGGTGCGCGACCTGCCCGCGATGTTCTACACCCGCACGCCGGAATACTGCCGCGGCGCCGAGGGGACGATCGCCGAGGTGACCTACGAAAGCCCGGCTCCCGAAGATGAGGCCTGGGACCGCGAGGACGCCGAATCGGAGTGGTTCTACATCGTGCGGTTCAACCAGGCTGAGCTCTGGGACAACTACACCGGTCCCAAGAACGACACTCTGCAGACCGAGATCCCTGAGCGCTGGCTGGAAGCCGTCGGCTGACAGAGAGCGCGTTGCCCAACCGCAGTCACGCTTGATCGAAAGGAATTTTGCGTCTATGTCCGAGCACGGTCACGATCACGATCATTCGCGAACCGTCAAGCCGATGGTGGATGAGATCACCGATTTCGAGGTGCTCGAGATCGCATTGCGCGAATTGTGCATCGAGAAGGGGCTTTTCACCGCCGAGGACCACCGCCTGTTCACCGAGTATGCCGAGCACATCGGGCCGACCCCTGGGGCGCGTCTGGTCGCCAAGGCCTGGCTGGACCCTGACTTCAAGGAGCTCGCGATCTCCGATGCCGTTGCCGCTGCCAAGGAAGTCGGGATCGACTGGCTCGAGCCGACCGGCTTCGGCACTCCTAGCGACTTTGTGGCGTTCAAGATCCTCGCCGACACCCCGACCGTGCACAACGTCATCGTGTGCGCACTCTGCTCCTGCTACCCCCGTCCGATCCTGGGCAACTCACCGGAGTGGTACCGCACCCCGAACTACCGTCGGCGCATCGTTCGCTGGCCACGACAGGTGCTCTCCGAGTTCGGTCTCCAATTGCCCGACGACGTGGAGGTGCGGGTGGAGGATTCCAACCAGAAGCACCGCTTCATGGTCATGCCGATGCGTCCGGAGGGCACCGATGGGTGGACCGAGGATCAGCTGACCGAAATCATCACCCGCGACTGCCTCATCGGGGTCGCCCTGCCACGGCCGGGTGTCACGACGAACGTCACCCCGTTGGTCCGTGCGGCGATCCGGCCGATCGAGGCGTGACCGCGGTGGTCGACGAAACCCGGGGCAGCGGCGACGAATTCGCTGTCCTGACGGAGATCTCGAAGCCTGAGCAGACCTGGCCCGCGATGACGGCCAAGTACGGTGTGGAGAACCCGTTGCCGCCATGGAAGACCAGTCTGGACGGCCTGTGCGATGCGCTGGACCGATCGTGTCGCGCCAACGACGAGCTGGATTTCACATTCAAGCAGCGCCGCGACGAGGAAGACGAGCTTTCCGCCGACCGGTATGCCCAATTGCCCTACCCGGAGAATCAACTTGTCTCACTTGCGCACTCGCTGTTGAAGCGGGGTCTCATCGACGAAGCCGACCTTCGCGCGCGGCTCGCCTCGATCCGTTCGCGTCTCGAGGCGCAGTGAGCAGGCCGGTGTACGTCGGTGGTGTTACCCGGGTGCCGGCGTGAATTCGATGTGCAGCTCGCGCAGGCCACGCAGCAGGAAGGTCGGCGTGTAGCGGTATTGCCGCGCACCAGCCGGTCCGTGTTTTGCCTTGCTGATTGTGATGTCCCGTGTTCGGTCCAGCAGCCTGTTGATGGTCACCCGGCCCTCGACTCTGGCCAGCGGCGCCCCTGCGCATGTGTGAATG
Organism: uncultured Actinomycetota bacterium; assembly: GCA_963758825.1. GTDB lineage: Bacteria > Actinomycetota > Actinomycetes > Mycobacteriales > Mycobacteriaceae > Mycobacterium. The sequence continues at coordinate 8,853 of CAVWWV010000009.1, forward strand.
CCTCGCCCGAAAGCAATGTGCTCGCGAACGTTCGTGCGATCCAAGCGAAAATCGTTGGGACTCTCGAACTTCCGTGGATCACGATTAGCTGCGCCCAAGCAGAGCATGATGACGGTGCCCGCCTTGATCGAGACGCCACCCAACGTTGTGGATTTCCGGGCGAGTCGGAAGTCGACCTTGGTCGGGCTTTCCATGCGCAAGGATTCTTCGATGAAGGGGCCGATCAGCTTGCGGTCGGCGCGCAGGCGGTCCTGCAGTTCAGGTCGGTCGCCGAGTATCTGGACCGCGGAGCTCAGCAACTTGGTAACGGTCTCCTGGCCGGCGCCGAACAGGAAGGTCGCCGGTCGGACGACCTCCAGTAGCGGCGGAACGGAGCCGTCAGGGTAGGTGGCGCTGGCCAGACCGGTGAGTACATCGTCACGCGGCGTTCGGCGGCGTTCGGCAATATATCCGCTGAACAGGTCGTCGAGGTATTGCAGCGGATTGCTTCCGACCGGCTCGTGATTCAGCCCCCCGACACTGCCGCCGCGAGGCCGCCCAGCGCCGAGGTTGTGGCGAATCTCAGCGCGATCCTTCTCGGGCACGCCGAGGAGATCGGCGATCGCCAGTGTGGCGAAAGGCTTTCCGTACGCGCCGAGGAACTCGCACCGCCCATCGGCAAGAAACTCGTCGAGCTGCCTGTCGGCGAGACTCCAGATGTATTCCTCGTTCTCCTGGAGGCGCCGGGGCGTCAACAGCCGGCTCAACAGGGACCGCGCCTTCCCGTGCTCGGGGGGATCCATCACCACCATGTGCTCGAAAATCGGAAACTCATGGCGGTGTGCGGTGATGAGTTCGCCGATGTCGTCGCCATCGGGCGTGAACGGCAATGGAGGAAATGGTCCGCCGATGGCGTTGACCGCGGAGAACGCTTCGACGTCCTTGAACGCAGCCTGCACTTCCTGGTACCCGGTCACCGCAATCACGCCATGGTGCGGTTCCCGAACAACCGGCCCTTGCCTGCGCAATTCGTCCCAATAGTCGTAGGGGTGCTGGGTGATGGCGGCGTCGGTGAAGTAGTCCGCGTCGGCAAGGTGGCTGGTTGTCATCAGTTTCCGATCCGCGGGTCCGTGATGGCACACAGCAGGTCATCGAGGCGCCGTCCCAGATTCCAGCCCAGGTAGACCGCGAAATGAACGACGAGTTCCTCGAGCTCCGCCGAGGTCATGTCGCCGAGTGTGAGGGCAGCTCGGAGGTGGTCGGTCACCTCTTCATCAATAGAGGCCGAGGCGGCGCTGCAGATGCTGATGATTCGTCTGTCGCGGCGGGTGAGGTATTTCTGGCGACTCCAGACCTCGCCGTACAGATAGTCGAGGCGGGCGCGACCTTGAAACGGGGTCAACGCTGGTGGCGGTGGAACGCCGTGGATTTCCTCGTATGCGGCGATACCGCGTTCACGCCGGACGCTGTCTTCGGTGGGTTCGGCCCAGAGCTCGTAGTCGTGAGTTCTGAGTTGCTCGCCGGATTCCTCGGCGATTTTGTACATGCTCATCATGCCGTACATCTGCATGGCAGACGCCTTGGGCCAGCCCGCTTGCGTGCCGAAATGTAGGACGAATTCGTCGAACTCGGAGTACGAGATGTCCCCGCTCTTGAGGGCTGCGTAGACGTGGGTTTCGATCGGAGTGATCGCACCGGCCCCGCCGACGCAGGTGAGCGTGATCCACCGGCGGTCTCGTGGAGTGAGCACGCCGCGGCGCCACATCTCGCCGAACACAAAACCGACGACCCCAGCCTCGATGAAAGCGCCACTGGGATCCGGGCTGGGAGTCGTCATGATGTGCTCGTATTCAGCCCTCGCGACGGCCTGGCGGTCGTCGCGGGTTGACCATTCAGACATCGGTGAATTCCATTCGTCGCGGCTGTTCGTGCGTGCTCAAAGCCGCATGATCCATCCGCCGTCGACCGAGATCGTCTGGCCGTTGATCCACTCGCCCGCCGGTGAGCACAGCAGGAGCATGGTTCCGATCAAATCGGCAGGCGGCCCCGAAGTCTTCCCCGGAATTTGAGCGCCGAGGATCTCCCGGAACGGCGAATCCTTCGGCAGGCTCACGTATCCGCTCTCGTTGTCGACCAGCCCGGGCGCGATCCCGTTGACGTTGATGCCCCGCCCCCCGAGCTCGGCGGCGAGGTTGCACGTGAGTCCGTGTAGTGCGTATTTGGAGACGCCGTAGATCCCGCCGGGCATGAAGCCGCCTGCGGATAAACCGTTCACGATTCGGCCGCCGCCGCGTTCTGCCATCGACTCGATGACCGCTTGGGTACACAGCAGCGGACCGCGCAGGTTCACGTTGAGAACCCGATCCCAGTCCGGCACCGGCATGTTCGACAAACCGTAGGGCGGCAGGTTGGTCATCACTGCTGCGTTGTTGATCAGAATGTCGATCCCGCCGAACGTCTCGATCGTCGTCGCTGCCATCTGCGCCGCCGAATCGGCTGAGGTGACGTCGAGATGCACCGCGATGGCCCGGAAGCCCTTGCCCTGCAGCGCGTCAGCCGTGACCGCAGCCGTGTCGACGTTGACATCGGCGATGACGACGCAAGCACCGGCGCCGCAGAGCGCCTCGGCGTACACCTCGCCGATGCCGCCGGCTCCGCCCGTGACCACTGCGACTTTGCCGGTGAGATCGAAAAGCTCCTTCACGTCCATCCGAGCATTAGGCACACACTTGACCTATGAAGTCAAGTGCCTTACTAATAAGGCATGTATCTTAGGAGTCCGGCTCGAAGCGGAGGACCACACGATGGGCGTTGACCTGACCGTTCCCGAGGTGCACCTGCACATCGGTGGCGAGGCACGTACGAGTGGTTCGGGAGGCGTGCACCACCACGTGTATCCGGCCAGTGGCGAGATCCAGGGCCCCGTCCCGCTTGCCGGGCCAGACGACGTCGATACCGCAGTGCACGCCGCCCAGGCCGCATACCCGGCCTGGCGCGCCTGGCGGCCGTCGGAGCGCGCACGAGTCCTTCGTCGGCTCGGCGAGCTGATGGAGCGCGACGCCGACGAAATCGCCCGGCTGTCGGTGCTCGACAACGGAATGACGGCAGGCATGAGCCAGCCACTCGTCGGCATCATGGCAAATTGGACGGCCTACTACGCGGGCTGGGCCGACAAGGTCGAAGGGCGGGTCACGTCCTTCCCGGCCAACCAGCGTGAGCTCGCCTACTCGATGCCTGAGCCGTATGGCGTCGTGGGCATCATCCTCACCTGGAACGGCCCGGTGGTATCCGTTGGCATGAAACTGATTCCGGCGTTGGCGGCGGGAAACACAGTCGTCATGAAGCCGTCCGAGCTGACGCCGTACGCCACCGAACATGTGATGCGGTTGGTCCGAGAAGCAGGCATCCCCGACGGCGTCGTCAATCTCGTGCTGGGCGGCCCGGAGATCGGCGACGCACTCGTACGCCACCCGTTCGTTCAAAAGGTCAGTTTCACCGGCGGACCTTCAACGGCCCGCAAAATTCTCGCGACGTGTGCTGAGTTCCTCAAGCCTGCGGTTCTCGAACTCGGCGGAAAGTCCGCCAATATTGTTTTCCCGGACGCGGACCTGGACATGGCCGTCGCCGTCAACGCCTTCAGCGTCCTGGGCACACTCGCCGGGCAGGGCTGCGCGATCGCGTCGCGCATGCTCGTACACAGCGACATTTACGACGCCGTCGTGGAGCGCCTTCTCTCGATGGTCGACGGCATGCGGTGTGGTGACCCGTTTGATCCGGCGACCGTTATCAGCCCTGTCGTCACCCGCCAGGCGCAGGAACGCATCCTGGCAATGATCGAACGAGCTCAAGCCGACGGAGCGAAGCTTTTGGCAGGCGGTCGCGTTCCCAGCCACCTTCCAAACGGCTTCTTCGTCGAACCGACAGTGCTCGGAGACGTCGACCCGGCCTCCGAACTCGGCCAGGTCGAAGTGTTCGGTCCGGTGCTCTCGCTGATCCGCTTCGACACCGAAGAGCAGGCGATCGACATCGCGAACTCGACTGAATACGGGCTGGCATCCTACGTCTACACCAAGGACATCGACCGGATCCAGCGCATGGTGACAGCACTGCAAGCCGGCGGCGTCTACATCAATGGCGCCAGCCCGGTGGTCGGCTGTGAGCTCGCCTTCGGCGGCGTCGGCATTTCGGGTTACGGGCGTGAAGGGGGCGAGGAAGGTCTCTTCGAGTTCTTGCGCACAAAAGCAGTTGGTATCGCATGAGCAAGCCGCTCAACCTCAACGGCGCAGTCGCTGTACTCACCGGCGCGGGCAGCGGTATCGGCCGCGCGACCGCACTCGCTTTCGCACAGCGCGGGGCCTCTGTCGTCGTGAGCGACTTGTCCGAACAGCGCGTCGCTGATGTCGTCGAGCAGATCGGCGCACTGGGGCATCCGGTTATCGGGTTGCCTGTCGATGTCACGGTCGAAGCCGAACTCGAGAAGCTTCGCGACGCTGCGCTCGAGCGGTTCGGTCGAATCGACTTGGTGATGAACAACGTTGGAGTGTTGGCGATCGGCGCTCCAGAAACGTTGCCAGACGAAGCCTGGATTCGCACAATCGACGTCAACCTGTTCAGCGTCGCGCGAAGCAACAGAGTGTTCCTTCCCGGGTTGATAGCTCAGGGCAGTGGTCACGTGGTCAACACCGCCTCCGCATCGGGACTGCTGGGCTATGGCTTCGATCGCCTTCCCTACGTCGCGTCCAAGCACGCGATCGTGGGAATGTCCGAGGCGTTGGCGACCTATCTCGGACCGAAAGGCGTTGGCGTCACTTGCCTGTGCCCGTCCGGGGTCATCACGAACATCCTCGAAGGCATCACCGCGTACGGCGAAGTCGGTGTGACTCCGGTTGCTCCCGCTCACCGGATCGTGTCCGCAGAGGACGTCGGCAACCTCACCGCCGACGCGGTCGAAGCCGGGCGGTTCCTTGTCGTCACCGCTCCCGAGGTGCACGACGCTCTCTTGAAGCGCGCCAGCGACATCGAGGCCTACATACAGGCGAGCATCGACGCACAAGGATGACATGCATCTCAACGATCCGGTGAACCAAAGTGCGCAATGATCTCATGGTGAACGCCACCACCGGACCGCCTCCTGCGACGGCGCTGCAGCTCCTTCTCGCAGCTGAACGGCTGTTCGCCGCGCACGGGCTCGCCGGTATCTCACTGCGGCAGATCTGCATCGAGGCGGGTTCGTCGAACAATTCGGCGATCCAGTACCACTTCGGCTCCAAGGACGATCTTCTCCGCGCCATATTCGCCTACCGCTTGGGCGACCTGATGCAACGCCGCACACTGCTGCGGGCGAGGGCGAACCCTGACGATCTTCGGGAGCAGCTCGAGGCACACGTGCTTCCCTTGATCGAGTTGGCGGAGTCGCCCGAAAGCTCGTATGTGTCCTTCATCGAGCAGCTCCAACGAGCCGGCGCGGTCGAGGTTTTGCTGCACCAGTCGGATGCGGTGAAGTCGCAGGACGAGTTCGCTTCTGGGATGCAGCGGCTACTGGCGCACCTCCCTGAAGCGGCGCGAACGATGCGGATTCGGCAGGTGCAGGACCTCGCGGTGCACCTCGCTGCCGAGCGCGAGCGCGCGGTGCGGCGCAATGACGCCGTTGTGCCGTTTGCGCTGTTCGTGAGTGGAGTAGTCGACGGGCTCACGGGGTTCCTCGAAGCGCCGGCTTCCGCCGATACCAAGAAGCTGATCGCGCGCGGAGACTCGGCTTCATGAGACGCGGCGAGAACGGCCACTTCGACCGTTGCTTCGCGTGCCACCGGTGGATTGAGTCAGGCCCCGCACTGGCCCGCAGAGGTGCTGTTGCACATCACTCTCACGGTGCCTGCGCCGATGGTCATGACGAGGTTGACGCCCTTACCCTCGAAGCCGGGGACGATCTTGGCGGTGACGGGATCGCCGACCGCACCGTTGTCGGCATCGGAGCTGGCGGTGACGGCTCCGCTGGCCATGCCGCTGCTGACCGGCGTCAAGGTGAAGGACAGCGTGCCCGCAGGCGCCTCGGCGGACGAACAGCTCGGGCATCGCTTCACGTCCGCATAGGTCCATGTACCGGTGCCCGCGGCGTCGATCACGAGCTTCTCCTGGTGCTTGTCCCAGGTTCCGACGAACGCAGTCAACGCCGGCGGTTGCGGTGCCGAGGTCGTCGACGAGGCGCTCGAAGACGCTGTCGCAGTGGAGGTCTGACTCGAAGACTCGGTTCCGCAAGCGCCAACGAGCATCACAACGCCGACGCAGCACACCAGTGACGCGAGCCGCGTCATGACAGAGATTCGTCCAGGTCGCCCAGCGCGGCGATCAGGGCGCTGTTGGCCGAGTAGTCGACCGGGCAGGCGATGACGCTGACGGTGTCGTCTGCGAGCGCTGTGCGCAGTGTCGGGAGCAGTTCGTCGGCGGCCGAGATTCGGTAGCCCTTCGCGCCGAAACTCTCGGCGTAGGCGACGAAGTCGGGGTTTCCGAAGTGGGTTTCCACGTTGTGGCCGATCTCGAGGTCCATCTTCCAGCTGATCAGTCCATAGGCGTTGTCGTCCCAGATGAGGATCACCATCGGTGTTCCGAGTCGGAGGGCAGTCTCGATCTCCTGCGAGTTCATCAGGAACGCGCCGTCGCCCGTGGCGACGAGCACCTTCGCGGCAGGCCGGGCGATCTTGGCCGCGATCGCCCCCGGCACCGTCCATGCCATGGTCGAGAGTCCGTTGGAGATCAGGCAGGTGTTGGGCTCATATGTCGGATAGAGCCTGGCCATCCACATCTTGAGTGCGCCGGTATCGACCAGGACAATGTCATCGCTGTTCATCGCTGCTCGCGTGTCGGCGACGATGCGGGCAGGCGCCAGCGGGAACCTGTCGTCTGCGCGTCCGCCGTCCAGTTCGGCGAAGAGCAGTTCGCGGATCCGTTCGTGACCGGGTGAGGAGCGGATGATCGCGCGTGACCCGGGTTGCCAGGGCATCAAGGGTGCCGCCGATATCGCCCAGCAAGCCGACTGCGACGTCGTAGTGCGCGTCCACTTCAGCGGGGAATCGGTGGATGTGGATGATCTTGGTATCGCCGTCCGGATTGATCCGGACCGGGTCGAACTCCTGTAGCTCGTAACCGGCGGCGACGATGACGTCGGCTCGGTCGAAGCCGAAGTTGACGTAATCGTGGCGCATGAAGCCAACCGCACCGAGGGCGAGCCGATGGTCGTCGGACAGGACACCTTTGCCGTGAAACGTTGTCGCCACAGGGATATCGAGCGCCTCGGCGAATCGGCGTACCGCTTCAGCCGCTCCGCCGCGGGCAGCCCCGTGACCGGCCAGCAGGATGGGATTGTGTGCGCTGCCGAGAATCTCCGCAGCCCGCTCCAGCTGTGCAGCTGAGGGATCTTCTGGTCGTGGCACATTGACCGGTAGTGGACTCGAATCCGCTGGCGCTGCGGCCTCCTCGACGTCCTCTGGTACCGCGAGATAGACAGCGCCAGGGCGCTCGGTCTGCGCGAGCTTGAACGCCTTCCGGAACATCTCCGGCACCGAACCCGGTGTTGCGACAAGCGCGGACCATTTCGTCGCCGGTCCGAACATCGAAACAAGGTCGATGCCCTGGTGCGATTCCTTGTAACTGCGACCCATTCCCACTTGCGCCGAGAGAGCAACCAGGGGAGTGGAATTCGTGGTCGCGTCGGCGACGCCGAGCAGTAGGTTGATCGCTCCGGGGCCGAGGGTCGCCGAGCACACGCCGGCGCGCCCCGTCAGGCGACCGTAAACCTCGGCCATGAACGAGGCGCCCTGCTCGTGGCGCGTCAGCACGTATTCGATCGACGATCTCGACACCGCCTCGGTGAAGCGGATGTTCTCCTCGCCTGGGATACCGAAGACGTGCGTGACTCCCTCGTTCTCCAGGCACTCGACGATAAGCTCCGCGGTCGTGCGAGTCGGTTCACCCATAGAACCGAGCGTAGCCGCGGCGGCACCATGCGAGTTTCGAATCCTGCACTTCAGCACAGTCCTTCAGTCTGGGCCAGATGACTTCGAGCATGACCGACGCGGCGGCCGCCCTGGAGGACGGACGCATAGACCGCTTCGTAACCGGCAACCATGCGGTCCAAACCGAAGCATTCCTGGACATGAGATCGGCATGCCTTCGGATCGATATCGCCGACAGCCTCCAAGGCGGCTCCGAGGTCCGACGGCTCGTCGCAGACGTACCCGGTTTTGCCGTCGACGACGACCTCTCCGACCGAGCCGGCCCGTAGGGCCACGACGGGTGTGCCAGTCGCCATCGCCTCGATCATCACCAGCCCGAATGGTTCCTCCCAACGGATCGGAAACAACAGGCACCGTGCCGCAGCGAGCAGTTCACGCTTCGCTAGGCCGCCGATAGGCCCGATGACCTTGTCGCTGTCGGTTAATCGCGGCCGCACCTGCTGCTCGAAATATGGGCGGTCGGCCGGCTCGACAAAAGCTCCGGCGAGGACTGCGGGAATGCCTGCAAAGTGAGCGGCGTCCAACGCCAAGTGCGGCGCTTTCTCTGGACAGAAGCGGCCAAGGAACAACGCAAAGTCATCCTTTATCGCGCGAAAGGGCCAATCGGTGACACGAAGGCCGTGGTGAACGGTCCCTACCCAGTTGAGATCTGGCGCCAACATTCGTTGACGAGAGCTGATCGCCACGAGGCCGAGGTCGCGACCGAGAGCCGCGTAGTAACGGCGCATGTCTGCGTCAATCGTCGCGTGCAGCGTGGATACCGTCTTGACGCCGAGGCTGCCGTAGTCCGATGCATTCAGGGCGCCGGACATGGTGTGGTCATGAACGATATCCACGCCATCGCGGCCCGCGATTCGCGCGATTGCCCGGCGCACTTCTATGGCGTGCACGATTTCGGGGCGAACCTGTCCGAGTCGTTCTGGCGCAGCCTCAGGAGAAACCGCGACAAACCGCGCGTTCGTCGTGGATCGTCCCGCGCCGAGCACGAAGACGTTGTGGCCACGCGCGACAAGACCATCAGCCAGATCCGCAATGACCGTCTCGGTTCCGCCGTAATCCTTTGGCGGAACCTCGAAATACGGTGGCGCGACAAGAGCCACTCCTAGTTGTTCGGAGTTCACATCAATCGCTCTTCGCCACAACATCGCCCGACGTGGCGATGACGTCGTCCATCGACTCGAGCAGTGCCCTCCACGGATCCGCCGGGAACAGTGACTCTGCGGCTCGCCGGTTCCGCTTCAGGTCGGCGACCAGGACTGCGTCCTGACGAGCAAATCTTGCCAGCACGTCGACAAACTCCGCCGCCGCTTGGGTCATGCCACTTCCGGCAGGCTCGAACATCGTGCAGGACACGCCGGCAGCACCGTAGACCTCGTCGAAGGCGTTGTATCTCGTCGATACGGCGGGAATCTCCGCGGCAGCTGCCAAGCCGGGACCCAGCCCGACCGTCTCGAAGTCGCTGACGGAAGGCGTGAAGACAACACCGCCGCTGGTCACCCGGGCCAGCCGCAATAGATCGACTTCGTCTAACCGCCAGTCTCCGTTGGCTTCCCGGAACGTCTCGAGAGGAACGCCGTCGAGGAATCGGACGTATTCCGCGGTGTCAAGTTCGTCGCGGAGTGCGACGAGCTCCTCTGCGTACTCCGGATCTTCATCGAGGCTGCCGAAAATGAGGAGGTAGGGCGCAGGGCGGGAACGGCGGCAACATTCACTCACGACTTCTGCGTGAAATCGCAGTGCCTGACTCACGCCCTTCACCCGGTATATGCGTACCGGGCTCACGAGTATTGGCCGTTGGAGATTCAAGTCGAACTGATGCGCAAATTCACGATGGCGTTGTTCGATTCCCGGTGGAACCGCGGGCAGCATGTTGGCGAGGATCTGTGGGCGCGCTGTGGTGGTGTAGCTTTCAGTCTCCCGCGCAAGCGCTTTGGAAACGACGATCCACTTGATGTGACGCGCGTCGGCAGGCAGGGGCGTCACGTTGTTAGGGGCGGACGGATAGAACCGTCGATCAATCGCGTTGTCCCAGCGCCCGTTTGATCCGCACAGATCATGGTCCCAAACCACGAGTCCACCCGGGCGTCCGCGGAAATGACGGTCCGCGGCCATGTACAGCGCGGAGGTGACACTCACCGCGTGCGGAAGAGTGAGGTTCATCGCGAAGACCCAATCGGGCTCATCACGCTCCAGCCATGATGAAAAATGGTCGAAGTACACTTTTCGCAGATTTTCGATCCGGTCCGCCATTGACGTCTGCTGGGGTTCATCGAGTTGCTCGAATATGGCGACGCATCGTCGGATGTCCTCCAGCTCTTCCGACAACTCAGCACAGTTCAAACCTGCGATCGAGCTGTTGATCGTTGGTCTGAGCCACGCCGGGTAACGGTGAGGATTCGGGCCGTTCGGAAAGAATCGCGCTTTATCCGATCGCCATGAGTACCCGAGATCGGCGACGACCACGTCGTCGAAGAATCTTCATCGACTGTCCGAGATGAAACACGTTGCGAAACACCGTCAGCAATCCCGAGACAGGTAGGCCATCGCCAGAAACAAGCCCGATCTTCACCCCGACTCACCTCTCGCGGTTAGCAGCGCGTGCCCGATGCGGCTCACGACGGTACGGATGCAGCGCATCAGACCTCCTCCCGCACGAAGCGTGACAGATCTGAACCATTCGGAACACGTGTTTGCCGAGAGTTGTCTTCAAGCGTGACGTATCAGTGGTGAGGACGTTGTCGGATCGTGGTGTCGTCGGAAAGCTGGTCGCTGCTACCCGGGTTCGCGGCGACATCGCCCGTCACCCCGGGCGCTGCATGCCGGACGGTGTCCGGTTCGCGCGGCTCGAGCGTTGAGAGGCGTTGTGTCTCTTCGTCTTGCCGGGGTTTTGGCCTTGGGTGGCGGACGGTATCGGGTTCGGGTGTGCGGATCGTTGGGAGTCGCTGTGTCTCGTCGTCTTGCCGGGGTTTTGGCCTTGGGTGCCGGACGGTATCGGGTTCGGGTGTGCGGATCGGTCGGAACCGCTGCGTGACCTCGTCTTGCTCAGGTTCCACCGATGGGATCTCGGTCTGGCTCGGGGCTTCGCTGAAGCCGATGCGTGCGTGCAGCCACTTCAACGGCCGTGGCGCCCACCAATTGAGGTCGCCCGCGACGCGCAGAAACGCGGGAACCACGACTCCACGGATCACAGTGGCGTCAATGACGATGGCCAACGCGGTGCCGATGCCGAACATCTTCATGAAGGACAAACCGTTGGCGAAGGACAACAACGTGATGGTGAGCAGGAGTGCGGCACTACTGATGATCCGGCCCACCCGGCCCAGTCCGACGACGATGGCGTCGTTGTTCGATAGCCCCGAGTCGCGGGCTTCCTTGATCCGGCTGAGCAGAAAGATCTCATAATCGACGGACAAGCTGAACGCGATACAGCAGAGCAAGACGACCATCGACAGGTTCAGCGGCGCCGGCGTGACTCCGAGAATCTGCGTTAGGTGTCCGTGCTGGAAGACCCAGACCATTGTGCCGAGTACCGCGCTCAGCATCAGCAGGTTCAGGACGAGAGCCTTGATGGGCACGACGATGCTGCCCGTGAACAGGAACAGCAGCACGAACGTGGCCAGGGCGATCAGAAGAATGGCTACCGGAAGCCGGTCGCCGACGGCCGCGCTGGTGTCGATGAGCGTGGCGGTCGGACCGCCGACTTCGACTTGCTGGTCGGCGATCTTCGCGCGGATGGCGTGTACCACCTGCTGCGCGGCATCCGTCTGGGCGGGTGCGGCCAGATACACCAATCCGTAGGCAGCTCCGTTATGTTCAAACCCCGGCGTCGGTCCGGCGGTGGGCTTGCCGCGTTCATAGGTGCCGCTGGGTGCAACCACCCGGACCACACCGTCCATTGAGGACACCGGGCCGACAAGGTCATCGAGTGCACGGGTATCGTTGCGGGACAATAGCGTTACTGCCTGCGAGTTGTCTGCCGGGTAATTCTGACGTAGTGATTCGGTCACCAACCGAGCGTTGGAGTCGGGCGGTAATGCCCGTTCATCCGGCATCGCGAGCTGCACACCAAGGAAGGGAATGCCGAGCAGCAGCAGCACCGCAATCACCGGAAGGGCGCACAGCAGTGGCCTTTTGGTCACCGCCTCGGCACAACGTCGCCAAAAGGCCGAATCCGCTGAGAGCGGAACCTTTCTGCGGATGACCGCGAGCGAGTCGATTCGCTTTCCGAGCAGGGCCAGCAGGGCCGGCAATACCACGATGGCGCTGAGTGCCGACAGGACCACGACGGCGCTGGCAGTGAGTGCGGTCGAACGAAGGAAGTAGAGGGGGAACACCAGAAGTCCGGACATGGCCAAGGTGACCGTCGCCGCACTGAATATGATCGTCCGACCGGCGGTCGTGACGGTCGCGACGATGGCTGCCTCATGGTCTTTGCCCTTGTCGCGTTCTTCACGAAACCGCGACACCATCAGCAATCCGAAGTCGATGGACAACCCGAGGCCGAACGCCGTTGCGACCGTGAGCGCGTGCACCGACACATCGGTGACGCTGACCATGATCGCCAGCACCAGCAGTGTCATGACGATCGACGTGATACCGAGCGCGAGGGGCACAAAGGCGGCGACGAGGCCGCCGAAGACGATCACCAGAACGACGAGCAGGATAGGCAGTGCAACGCTCTCGCTGATGACCAGATCGTGACCGACCCGGTCCTCGATCTCCACCGACACGCCGAGCGGGCCGCCTGCGCGCACTTCGACCGCGGGGTCGTCAGCGGGCAACTTGTCGATGATCCGAATCGACGTCTTCGTGGCTTCGTCAAGGGTCCCGCCCACGTGCACGAGGATGAGACCGGAGCGTCCGTCCGTGCTGCGCAGATCGGCTGCGGACTCCTGGCGCAACGATCCGACCACCGTCGCCGACGGTTCGGCTTCGACGAGTTGCCGCACCCCCTCCGCGGCGGCCGCGACGTCAGGATCGTCGAGGGCCCCATCGCGCGCGATGACCTCCAACACCAGGTTCGGTGTCGTGGGGAAGTTCTGGTCGAGGTAGTCAGCGACCTGAGACGATTCCGCGGCCGGGTCGACGAATCCGCCGACGCCGAGTTTCTCGGTCACCGTGCCGCCGAATACGATGCTGATGGCGAGTAGGGCTAGGACGGCGGTCAGGACCAGCTTGGGCCGCCGCACTGTGAAAACGGCTAACCGGCTCAGCATTTTTCGCTCACGTGCGGGAGTCTGTTCAGCAGTGGGAGCAGAGCGGCGAACAATTGCGGACCGTCACTGAGATAGAAGTGACCGCCCCGCAGGACGTGCACGCTGAACGCGCCCGTTGTCCGCGAACGCCATTCGTGCAAATCGGATTCGGTCACCAAGGGGTCGTCGCTGCCACCGAAGGCGTGAATCGGGCAGGGCAGCGCCACTGGTTCGGCTTCCTCGTCCGTCGTGCACAAGCGCAGGTCGATTCGAGCCGCCGCGACGGCGTTGTCACGCAGAGCGGGCCATTCGGTGAGCTCGGGCGGAATGCCGCCCAGATCGGACAGCAGCGCCGTCAGCTGGTGATCGTCGAGGTGGTCGACCGCCGGCATCGGTGCCGGAAGATGTGGTGGCGCAAAGGAAGACACCATTAGTGCGCGTGGCAGGGAATAGCCCGATGCCGCGCGCAGACAGGCCAACCTGTATGCGAGCAGCGCGCCAAAGCTGTGGCCGAAGAACACGTGCGGACCGTCGAATGCCGGTCGCAGTTGATCATTCGCCTCATCCACGAGCTGGCGCAGGGTGGCGAATCGCTCGCGGTTGAGAATCTCCACCGGAACGACGTCGACTCGCGGACCGAGGCCTTTATTCCAGGCGTTGAACATCGCGGCGGCACCGCCGGCGTGAGGGAAGCAGAATAACCGCATGGTTTATGCGCCTTCACGAGGTTTCCGCGAGGAGCGCGAGCTCCTCGGCAATCGCCTTTACTGTGTACCGGATCTGCTCGTCGGAATGGCAGCTGGTGACGAAGAACCGCAGTCGCGCTTTGTCTTCCGGCACCGCCGGGTAGATGATCGGGTTAGCGTTGACGCCCCGCCCAAGAAGCGCGTTGGATAGTTTCAGTGCCGTGGCCGAGCTGCCCACAATGCATGGAATGACCGGCGTGCCTTCGCTGTCTCCGGTGTCCAGGCCGGCTTCGCGCGCCAGCCCCAGGAATAGTGCGGACAGTTCACGAAGTCGCCGCAGGTGCTGCGGCTCGCTGCGGATCGTACGGATCGCCGCGAGCGATGCCGCCGCGGTGGGAGGTGGCATGCCGACGCTGTAGACGAAGCCCGGCGTCGTGTACTTGAGGAACTCGACAAGCTCCCGGCTTCCGCCGACGTAGCCGCCGCAGCCGGCCAGGGCCTTGGACATGGTGCCCGCCCACAGCTCGACGTCGGTGCGGTCGACGCCGAAGTGTTCGCCTATGCCACCGCCGGTCGCGCCGAGCACACCGATACTGTGCGCTTCGTCGATCATCAGCAACGCATGGTGCTTGCGCTTGACCGCGATGAAGGCAGGCAGATCGGGGATGTCACCGTCCTGGCTGTATATGCCTTCGATGATGATCAGCACCCGGCGGTATTGGTGACGGATGCTCGCGAGCAGCTCGTCGAGCGCGGCGTGGTCGTTGTGCGGGAACGGGCGGCGCGTGGCGCCGGAGAGCATGCAGCCCTGCATGATGCTGTCGTGCGCGAGGCTGTCGTGGATCACCAGGTCGCCTTCGCCGAGCAGGTGCCCGATCACCGTGACGTTGGTGGCGTGGCCGCTGACCAGAGCGATCGCATCCTCGGTGCCGAGCAGTTTCGCCAGCTCGAGCTCCAGTTCACGGTGGACAGGCTTCTCGCCGGAGATCGGGCGCGACGCCGAGCAGGAGCTTCCCCATCTTCGCACCGCATCCGACACCGCCTCGGCCACCGCGGGGTGGCCGGACATACCCAGGTAGTTGTAGCTGGAGAAGTTGATCACCTGCGCGCCGTTGATGATCGAGGTGTCACGGGTGACGCCGTCGTTGACCATGAAGTAGGGGTTCTCGACGCCGATCGCCTCGCCGAAAGCGAACCGGTCGGCCAGCGCCTTGACCTCCTCGAACTCGCCGATCTGAAATTGCGGGGTAACTGTCGCCGCTTCCCGAACATCCGCTGCTGTGACCTCATGTGGCTGGCCGCCCGCCATGCCGATCACGTCGGCGATCGTTGTCTCCGGGCCGAAGCCCGCCGCGTCGAGAGGTACGCCAGGGATCTTGCGGGTGAGGCCGCTGAACACATCGGCCACCATGATCGAGTCGAATCCGAGGTCGCCCGAGATGGTCTGCGTGGGGCGCAGATTCTTTTCGGGGAATCCACTGACGCGCGCGATCTCAGAGCGCACGATCGCTGCCGTGTCAACAGCTGGATTCGCTTGCGGCGCAGGCTCGACCGGTGCCGCGGCCGACATACCGCCCTGCCCGTATGCGGCGAGCACGGCGGCCTGTTCGCGAAACAGCGCGATGAGATTGTCCATCGTCGAATCCTTTGGTGAGTCGGTCGAAATGATCGCCTTCGGGGCAGCGTGCTGAGCGGCCGCCCTGATCCAGAACCGGTTTGCGGTACTGAACGCGTAGCCGCTGAGCCGATGTGCCACCCGGGCTTCGTTGGGGTAGAGCAGGTTCCAGTCAGGATTCAGGCCATCGCGATAGAGCGCGGCGACCGTTTCGGTCAGATCCGTCGCGACATTCAGTGCAGGCGGCGCGCCTAGGTGCGATCGCGTGATCATCGGGCCGAGAGTGCGTTTAGCGCCGAACTCGACGAGGTGTGTAGGTTCGGCCTTCATCGCTGCGGCCGCTGCGTCGGCGAATCGCACCGTTGCGCGAACATGGGCCGTCCAGTAGGCCGCGTCCATCGGTTCGTCATCGCCGAGCAGTCGGCCGTGCAATGTGGAGAAGACCGGGAACGCGGGAAACCCGTAGGAGCACTCCGCGGCCACCGCCGCGAACTCCGCCGTCATCGGCTCCATGAGCTTGGAGTGGAAAGCGTGCGACACATTGAGCTGACGCACGGTGATCCCCGCGTGTTGCAAGGTGCGCGCGGCGGCTTCGATCGCTTCCGTTGCACCGGACAGCACCACTTCGCTCGGGCCGTTCACCGCGGCAAGATCGAGCGGAAGGCCTGCGACCTCGTCGGCAGTGGTGCGGACCGCGAGCATTCCGCCGCCAGCAGGCAGTTGTTGCATGAGACGGCCGCGAGCGACAACCAGGCGGCAGGCGTCGTCGAGGCTGAAGACCTCGGCGATGGCGGCTGCGGCATACTCACCGATGCTGTGCCCGAGCAGCCAGGCTGGTTCGGCACCGAGCCGAATGAGTGCCTGTGCCTGCGCATACTGCACCGCGAAGATTGCGGGCTGGGCGAACTCTGTGCGGTCGACGCGGTCGTCGTGCATGACCTCGCGAATCCGGCACCCGAGATGGGGCGCCAGCGCTTCGTCGACTTCGTCGAACGCCTCGCGGAAAACCGCGCTGCCGTCGTACAGTTCGGCCGCCATGCCGGGCGACTGCGTGCCTTGGCCACTGAACAGCCAACCCGTCGACATCCCCGCAGCGGTGCCGATCTCGAGCTCGCCGCGCAGCGCAGCGACGGTCTCGGCGCGGTCTCCGGCACTGATCGCGACCCGCGCCTTGCCGGAGGCCTTGATCCGGTTGGTCGACCAACACAGCTGTACCAGCGGGACATCGCTGGTTTCGATGTCGAGGGCCAGCTGTAAAGCATTGCGGCGCAGAGCCTCTGGATTGTCTGCCGAGATGGTGAGGACACCGGCGCCGTTCGCCGTCGGCGCGGGTTCGGCGACTGGGGCCACTGGGGCGCTGGCGAGCACCATGTGACAGTTGGTGCCCCCGAGACCAAAGCTGGAGACACCGGCATGAACGGTCTGCGCCGGCAGCTCCATCGGTTCGGACAGAATCCTCAGTCCGCCGTCGGCGAGCCGAAGCTGTTCGTTCTCTGAGTCGGCGAAGCGCGACGGCGGGGCAACGCGATGGTGCAGGCCGAGCGCGACCTTGATCAGACCGGCGATACCCGCTGCGCCCTCGGTGTGTCCCAGATTGCCCTTGATCGAGCCGATCGCGCAGGGTGTCTCACGGTGCGAACGATGCGCGTGTGCAAGCGCTTTCGCCTCGATCATGTCACCAAGGAGGGTGCCGGTGCCGTGTGCCTCGAGGAAGTTGATCTGCTCGGGCACGATCCCGGCAGACTCGCACGCCGAGGCAACGACCTGCTGCTGCGCCCACCGGTTCGGCGCAGTGATCCCATTGCTGCGGCCGTCGCTGTTGACCGCGCTGCCCTTGATCACGGCGTAGATCGGCAAGCCCGCAGCGAGCGCGTCCTGCAGACGCCGCAGCACGACGACGGCGACACCTTCGCCCCTACCGATTCCGTCGGCCTTGCCGCTGAACGGTTTACAGCGGCCGTCCGGCGCCGCGAGGCCTGCCTTCGAATAGAAGACGTTCAGCGCCGGGGTCAGTGTGAGGTTGACGCCCGCGGCGACCGCCTGATCGCATTCCGCGTTGCGTAGCGCCTGCGCGGCCAGATGCGCTGCGACCAACGACGACGAGCACGCGGTGTCCACAGCGAGGCTTGGGCCTTTGAAATCGAGCTGATAGGAGAGCCGGTTCGCGGTCATGAAGTAGCCGTTGCCCGAACCGTCCTGCGCCGTGATCCCGCGGTAGTCGCTCATGTGCAGGTGGGCCCATTCGTTGGCCATCACGCCGACGAATACTCCGGTGTTGGAACCGGCCTGCCCGCGCGGGTCGAGAGTCGCGTTTTCCAGCGCGCGCCACGCCGTCTGCAGGAGCAGGCGTTGCTGCGGATCCATTGCCATCGCCTCGCGCGGGGCGATGCCGAAGAAGTCGTTGTCGAAGGCATCGGCATCGTTGATCAGCCCGCCGGCACGGTGATTGATGGAGCCGTCGCGATGCAAGTCGGCCGCGTTCCACCGGTCGGCGGGGATCTCGTCGATAGCGTCCGCGCCGTCGAGCAGCAGTTTCCATAGGGCGGCGGGGTCATCTGCCTTCGGGAAGCGGCAGTCCAGCCCCACGATCGCGATGTCGACGGGGCTCATGTGAGGTGCTCCTCGTGGACGACGTCGGTGAGCTCGCCGTTGCGGAACGCGGCTCGCATCGATGCGCGCTGTACCTTCCCGCTCGTGGTGAGGTGAATCCCGGCACGGTTGACGAACACCACCGCCGGGGCGGGAACCTCGAAGGCACGCGCGACGGCGCTCTTGACGGCAGCGGCGAGCTCGTCAAAGCTCGTCTCGCCGAGCAACTCGGTCTTGACGGCCTGGATCAGAACAAGGCGTTCGGCGTCGTCGACGTCGACCGGGATCACACACCCGCGTGAACCCGCCACCGCCAGGTGCACATCTTGTACGAACTCTTCGATGTCCTGCGGGTACAGGTTGCGGCCGTTGACAATCAACAGGTCTTTGAGGCGGCCGGTGACGTACAGCTCGTTTGCGTGCAGTAACCCGAGGTCGCCGGTGCGCAGATAGGGCTGCTCGCCGTCCGAGGTGCGGGCCGCAAACCGTTCGACCGTCTCCTCGGGGCGGTTGTGGTATCCGCTTGCCACGCTGGCGCTACGCAGCCATATCTCGCCTACCTGGTCTTCGGACAGCACACGGAGGGTGTCGGGCTCCACGATCCGCACCTCGACGCCGGGTGCGGGCTCGCCGGAGCTCACCAGACTGATTGCGCGGTCCGTGGCCGGTAGGTAGCGGTGTTGTTCGAGGGCGTCGGCGTCGGCGTCGAGGTGGCGCGGCACACCGCGGCTCACGGTGGCCATCAGCGTCACCTCTGCCATGCCGTATCCGGGGCGCATCACCGACGGTGCGAATCCGGCCGGGGCGAGCAATTCGGTGATCCGCTCGACAGTGCGGCGGCGAACGGGCTCCGCGCCGTTGAGCGCGACCTCCCAGGCGGACAGATCCAGGTCGGCGAGTTGCTCTGGAGTGACCCGGCGTGCGATCAGGTCATAAGCGAAATTTGGTGCGGCGGTGATGGTTCCGCGGTAATCACTCAGCGCCTTCAGCAGCCTGATCGGCTGCTTCAGAAATGCCAGCGGCGACATCGTGACGAGGTTTCCTCCGGTGAAGAATGCCAGCAACTGGCCGATGAGGCCCATGTCGTGCCAGTGCGGGATCCAGCCGACCAGTACCGACGTGGCGTCGGTGCCGAGCGCCTCCGATATCGCGGTTTCGTTGTTCACCACGTTGCCGTGAGTAACGGCGACGCCTTTTGGGTCACCCGTCGACCCGGACGTGTATTGAAGGAATGCGACGGTGTCGTCGGTGAGGTGCGGCATGGTCCACGAGTCGGGATCGGCAAGCGGCGCGTCATCGATGGCCGCGCATTGCAGCGGGCGCACGAGATCAAACCCCTCGATACCCGTGGTGAGCAGACCGCGCAATTTCTCGGTGGTCAACGCCAAGCTGCTGTCCGCGTCGCGGAGGATCCCGGCGACGCGCTTCATGCTCCGCTCATCGAGAGGCAGCGGCGTGGGCACAGCGACGACTCCGGCGTAGAGACAGCCGAGGAACGCCCGCCAGAAATCGATTCCCGGCTCGAACAAAAGCAACACCGGCCGCTGCGTCTCCTGGCGGGTGCTCAGCCAGGTGGCGACCTCGCGCGCATCACGGTCGAGATCTCCGAAACTCGTCACTTCGGGGACGAGATGTCGTCCGGACTCGCTCAAGTGCGTCAAACAACGCGTATCGGCGTGAATCTCGAACTGCGACCGCACATGCGACACGAGGTCGTTGCCGCCAATCCGAGGCGTCGGTCGGTTTGCGTTGTCGGCCACGGTCATCGCTGCTCCTCATCGGGGCCGCGCCGGCGACCCGGCGGGACCTGGGTAACGCAGACCATGCGCGACGCCCCCTGGACGGCACCGGACCCGCTGCGGCCACTTCCAGCAAACCGGCGCTGTGATGATAGTGGCCCCATAAGTATGGTTTTTCAACCCCTGAATACTGGTCAGATGTGAGTGTTGGGCGCGTCGGACGGTTCAGCGCTTGGCAAATGTTTACGCAACCTGCTGCTGTTGCTGGCCGACGGCGGTGCTGATGAATTCGGCGATGGCGGACAGGGTGGGGTAGTCGAAGATCATCGTCGGGTCGACGTCGATGTCGAAATGGAGTTCGACGTCACCGACGAGGCTGACCGCGTGGACCGAGTCGACGCCCATTTCGGCGAGCGGGACCATGGCGTCGACCGCGGTCACAGGGACCTCCAGGTAGGACGCGAGCCGAATGGTGAGCCAGCGGAGGATCGGGCGGCGGTTGGCGTTCATGTGGGACTCCTTGAATGAAGGTTTCGCCACTGCGTTGCGGCTTGCGATTAATGCTCACGGATGCGCCGTGGTTCCGTAATCGCAGAGAAGCCAGATTCCACACCGATAAAGGAAGGGTTTCCTATCCGCGAGGCAAGGCCCGATGTCAGCGGGCCAGATCCCACTGTCCGAAGTCGGCCGCCAGGATGTCGTCCTCGTCCACATGGGTGCCGCCCAGGCTGATGCCAGGGTCCGACGCGGTGACGATGACTCGCTGATACAGCACCGCAGCTGGTTCGCGTTCGCCATCCGACCACGCCCTGGTCTGCCACGCCCAGCGGTGTCCCGGAGTGGTCGATTGCCCGATGACTCCGTCGGCGATCGCCCACCCGCACACCCCGGCGTGGCCGTAAACACCGGTGCGCTGCACGCCCAGCACCGAGTTGATGCCCCGAAGCCATTTGACCGCAACGCTTTTCCAGGTGTCGACGTTGATGTCCTCGTCGACGCTGAAGAAGATCGGCGCGGATGCCGGACCTCCCGCCGCGGCGTGCAGCCGAAGTGCGGTTTGAGCGTCGGCGACGCCGCCGTCGTAGCCGCGGGTGAAGTCGGACGGCGTCGGCCATCCGGGCTTGCCGTACTGGTAGCAGCTGACGACGTGAAGCCCCAACGCGCGCAGCGCATCCGCGTACTCGAGGGTGACGGGCTTGAAGTCGAAGGTGGCACCCGGCCGCAGCTCGGACACATAAACCAGGGCGCCAGCGTATCCGGCGGCGGCCACTTGATCCGCCGGGACCAGTCGCTCGGTGAAGTCGATCAGGGTCGAGCTGGCGGCCGATGCGCTCGGCGGGCTGCCGGTCAGCGCGCCGAGACTCGCGAGAACCGGACCGCACAGCGCGTATCGGAGAACCTCACGTCGTGAGAATCCCCTATTCAGGTCCGACGACACGGCATCCGGTTGTACACGAGGTGATGGTCTCCGGGCTGCTTTGCAGATGCGGTTGCGGGGCAGCGGCCGACGGCGGCGGCGCGTTCGCCTCGGGTGGGATTGCCGTCAACACTTTGCCCGCAGCGAATGTCGCCGCCCGGTCGACCATGCCGGTCTCCACGTACTGCGTATGTGCATTGAAGTCTCGACCACTCGAGCAGACGAAGTCGTCGTCGACGCACAACTCGACGGTCTTGTCCGCGTACAGCGGTCCGACATCGACGTCCGGCTGATTGATCGCACGCATGAAGCGGTCATTGGGCTTGCCAAACAGAGTCACCGCAACGACGCGCTTGGCCACGTCGTCGGGCATCGGGTTCGGTGCACCCTCGGGTGCCCCGTCGGGAATCATGTCGGCGGTGACGTAGCCGGCCACGGCGGCGCCTTGGGAGAATCCGCCGAGGACGATGTTGGTGTCGGGACAGTTCGCCGCCATTGACTCGACGCGGGCGCTCGCATCGCGCACTCCGTCAAGGGCTTTGGGGAAATCGGTGGTCGCGGGATAGTCGACCGGGTACAGGTCAAGCGTCTTCGTGCCGATACGGGAACGCAGCGCGGCCACGAAGGCATCGCCAGTGGGTCCCGCGCCGGGTTCCTCGGTGGTACCGCGCGCGAACACCACTTCTACGTCGGGACACGGTTGCGCGGACGCGGTCGCCACGGCGCCCACCGGAGTCAAACTCGCCATGGTCGCCGCGCCTACGAATATGGCGATATTGCGTCGCCTCATGGCGCAATGCTGGCATACGCGCAGACGAACGGGATTCGAATATCGAACAGCTAATGAATGTCTTACCAATCGGCCAGAAGTGGCTTATTAGTTTTGTCATTCGAGTAATTCGCGAGCAATTGCCCACCGCTGAACTTCAGCGCGCCACCGTATCGGTAAGTGCGGCTAGATCATGTCCTTGTCGGCCAGCCATCGCATCAGGAACCAGCCGACGAACACGGGTAGCCAACACGTGAGTACCCGGTAGAGCAGCACCGAGGACACCGCAATTCCGGCAGGCACGCCGAACGCAGCGAGACCGCCGATCAGCGCGGCTTCCACCGCACCGACCCCGCCGGGAGTGGGCGCGGCCGACGCCAGCGTTCCGCCGATCATCGTCACCACGGTGACGGTGACGAAAGAGGTGTCACCTCCGAACGCCAGGATGCACGCCCACAGGGCGAGTGCTCCGCCGAGAGTTGTTGCTGCACAGCCGATAACGATGAGAACGAGCCGCCTCGGTTCGCTGGCCAACTCTCTCAGGTCGCGCAGCACCTCTCGAGTTCGCGGCCCGACGGTCTCGGTCAACCACCTCCGCAGTTTGGGTACGACGACGAATGCCGCGACCACCAGCAGCAGGATGCCGCCGACGAGGTACACGATCGTCGTGGACGGCACGAAACGCGTCAGGTTGGCCGACGCTCCGGCGAATGCGCTGAACAGAATGAGCAGCGCGACGTGCGTCACCACCTGCACCGACTGCTGCAGCGCCACCGCCGTGGCCGCGCGCAGAGCGCCGAGCCCGCCCTTCTGTAAGAACCGTGCGCTCAACGCCAAACCGCCGACGCCCGCTGGTGTGGTGGTGGCGGCGAAGGTGTTGGCCACCTGCATCAAGGTGAGGTTGCGGAAACTCACCAGCCCGTCGGCGCATGCCCACAACGCCGCGGCTGCACCGACATATTTCAGCGCGGACACCACCAGACCTAACAGGCCCCACCACCAGTTCGCCGTCCTCAGTTCGGACAGGAAGGTCGGCACGGTGCTGATGAACGGCAGAGCGACGTATACCAACGCGACCAGAAGCACCATCTGGATGATTTGGTTGCGGTTGAACCGGGTTACTGTCTCGGTCTGAATCTCGTCGGCGCCGGTCTGCAGCTTCACCTCGTCGCGAACCGTTCCGAGCATCCGCTTGGAGTCGGGGATGAACTCCCGGATACGCCTGGGCACAGCGGCTTTCGTGAGACGCGCCGACGCCGTCAAAACATCGCCCTTGCCGAAGACGCCGATCGCCGCCCGCACCGCGGTGGGGACGTCGTACAGCGCGCTCGTCGTCATCAGTAGTTGCGCGATGTCCGACTGCAGTTGCGCGTCCGTCGCCCCATACTCGGCGAAGTCGAAGCCGCCGAACAGCACCGCGTCGCCGTCGACGGTGATCTTCTTGGCGCGCAGGTCGCCGTGAGAGATGTGCTGATCGTGCAGGGTCCGCAACGATCCCCAGATGCGCGGCACCAGCGTCGTTTCGGTGACGTCGTCGAGCGGGCTGCCCTGCTCCGGCGTGTGTGCGTACAACGTCCACCCGCGATCAAGCGGCGTGACGGCCATCGGCGAGGTGTTGGCGATCCCGAGATCGCCGATGGCGATCGCCATCAATGCGCGGTGCTCGACGATGCGCCGCATCGACGCGTGGAACGGCGCCGTTTCCCCGCCGCGCAGCGTGAACTTCCGCCACAGCTGGCGCACTGCGCCGCCGCTGCGCTGATTCGGGCTGTACAACTCGATCGAGGTGGTAGCGCCATCGCAACAGTCAGCGGCGAGCAGGAGCGATCCGCGACCGGCCCGTCGCAGCACAGTCAGCCCCGTCACCGTGCAACCCCGGCGGTGCATGGCCCGCACCGCACCTTCGAGTGGCACTTCAAGGGCGGGTGTGCCGACAACCAGGATCACCAGTGCACCGACGAACCACCCCACCGCGAGCCCGAGCAGCGAACGGGCAGGCACGACGGCGCTGACGGCCAGATGGATCGGCACGAAGGCCAGCAGCAACGCCCACCACCAGTGCCGCCACCGTGCAGGCAGCCACGGGCCCGACACCGTCAGCATCGCCGCGAGCATGGCGATCCAGCGCGGGTCGTCGAGAAATTGGGAGAGGAAGGTCTTGGGCTGGTCGGCCAGGTCCCAGTGCCATTGCGGCGCCGCGAAGCCCCCCGGCCTGATCGACAACGCCAGCAGGGCGATGACGCCCGCCGCCGCATACGCCCCGAGCAGCTTCCAGTGCCTACCGGCGATCAGCCCGATCAGGATGGCGAACGGCAACGCCAGGATCGCGATGCCGTAGGCCAGGTAGACCAGGTTGGACTGGGTGGGGGTGAGGACTCCGACGATGTCGGAGATCGACCTCTCCAGGGATACCCAGTCATATCGGGTGATCAGCGAACTGGTGATGACGAGCCCGAGGAACATCGCCGCCAGCAGCAGCCGCAGGATGTCGCTGGTGCGCCGGGTCAACGGCTGCAGCAAGCTGCCCGAAACGGTGATTTCCCGCCCGTCGACTCGCACGCCGACTAGTTAACACCGACAGGCTCGGCTGCCGTGCACGACATTGCGCAGCGTCGCACAGGTCGTCGTACCGTGCTTCCACGCTTCCGACCGGGCATGCGGTCACTGCCGGTGCCGTTACCGGCGAATCCATGCTGGACGAGCGCGAGCGGCTGCGTGAAATGACTCTTGCTGCAATCGAACCCTCGGGCAAGATGCTGCCAACGAGCGTGCTCCGCCCGGCTAGCGATGAACGGATGCACGCTGCGCGTTACTGCCCGTTTCCTATGCAACAGGTGAGCATCGATTTAGTGCTCGGGAATCGCGTACGGCTTTTTCCCGCAACCCGGTACCTTTGCGAGGGTGGATCATCGGCAGCCCCATCAGGCGCTGACCGAAGAACGCTATCGCCGCCTGGTCGAACGCAGCCCCGACGGCATCTGCGTTCACAGGGACGGCCGCATTCTCTACGTCAACGACGCCGGTGTGCGGCTGATGCTGGCGGACTCTCCTGAGGCGATCACCGGTCGCCCGGTCACCGATTTCCTGTCGCCGGAGTCGATCCCGCCGATGCAGGCGGGCGTCGCCGCACTGCGAGAAGTCGGCGACTGCTCCCCGCACTATCCGGCGCAGATGATCCGGACCGACGGCACGTTGCTTGCGGTCGAGATCGTCATCGTGCTGACGATGTGGGACGACGAACTCGCCCACCAGGTGATCACCCGAGACGTCAGCTCGCGCCACGCCACCGACGTCGCCCTGAGATATCAGGCGGCGCTGGTCAATCACGTCAGCGATGCCATCATCGGGACGACGCGAACGGGCGTGATCACCAGTTGGAATCCCGCGGCCGAAGCCATCTACGGTCGATCCGCCGACGAGGCGCACGGCACACTCATCAGCGAGGCGGTCGGCGCTGCGATGGATCCGGTCGCGATCGTGGCATCGGGCGGAGTCGTGCACAGCGCCCACCGCAGCGCAGACGGCACGTCGCTGGACGTTCGTGTCTCGGCCGCCGCGATGGCACACGGATATGTGTTCGTGTGCTGCGATCTGACCGCTCTGCACCGCGCAGAACAGCATTACGAGGCTGTCGTGACGACGATGTCGGAAGGCATCATCGTCACCGACAAGGACGGGTGCATCAAATCGATCAATCCCGCGGCAGTGCAGATCATGGGCACCGGGCCCGAGCACCTCGGCGGCGACTTCTTCGCACTCACAGGGCAGTTGCCGTTCTACGACTCCGATGGCGTGAACATCCCCGCCGAGCTACGGCCGGCGCTGGCAGTGCTGCGAACCGGTGTGCCGTTCTTCAACCAGGTGTTCGGGTTCGACAGGATGGGCCGTGACCGCATCTGGTTGATGTCGAGCTGCCGTCTGCTGAACCCCGACCTGCCGGGGGAGTCCGACATGCTCATGACGTTCACCGATGTCACCGCCGAACGTAAGACCACCGAGAAGGTGCTGTTCTATGCGACGCACGACGCGCTGACCGAGCTGCCCAACCGGGTGTCGGTCCTGCGCAGGCTCAGGAAAGCTCTCGCAGCGCCCGACGAAGGTGACCGGTTGCGCGCGGTGCTCTTCATCGACATCGACGACCTCAAGTCGACCAACGACACCTTGGGCCACACTGCGGGCGACGAGCTGCTCCGCGCGGTGGCGGCGAGCCTGCGTCGCGTGGTGCCGGCAGCCGATGTGGCAGGCCGACTCGGCGGCGACGAGTTCGTCGTCCTCGTCTTCCGCGACCTCGTTAAGGGCGAACTCGACGGCATGGTCGAGCGGCTGCGCGGTGAACTGGATACTCCGGTCACCGTTGGTGCGAGCAGCGTGCGGGTCGGCGCCAGCGTGGGCGTGATCGAGGTGCAACCCGGCGACGGGCGGACGGCGGATGAGATTCTGCGCGACGCGGATCTCGCGATGTATCAGGCCAAGCGGGCCCGCCGCGGCCAGGGCGCCTCCTGAAAGGGCCTTGGGTGATCGGGTCAATCTTGCTGGAGCCGGCCGTCGATGCGCCGCCACAAGTTATCGGGATTGCTGTCAGCGATTGCGCTGGGCAGCAACGACTTCGGCATGTTCTGGTAGCAGACGGGCCGCAGATAGCGTTCGATCGCACGCGCGCCGACCGATGTGGTACGCGAATCCGACGTCGCGGGTGACGGGCCGCCGTGCACCATCGCGTGGCACACCTCGACACCGGTGGGCCAGCCGTCGAACAGTATCCGGCCCGCCTTGAGTTCGAGCAGCGGCAACAGCTGCCGCGCGTCGTCGTAGTCGGACTCGTCGGCATGCACCGTCGCGGTGAGCTGGCCCTCGATGTTCTCGGCGACGGTCCGCATCTCGGCGGCGTCTGCGCAGCGGACGATCAGGCTCGAGGAGCCGAAGACTTCGGCCTGCAGCGTCTCGGATTTCAGGAAGCTGTCCACATCGGTCGCGAAAAGAGCGGCACGACAGGCTGTTTCATTATCACTCGCCTCGCCGCGGACGACCAGGTCCGCTTCGCCGGTCAGGCGCGTGACTCCTGCGGCGAATGCTTCGGCAATGCCAGGGGTCAGCATTGGCGTGGCCGGCGACCGCACCAGCGCGTCACGGGCGGCGGCGATGAACGCGTCGAGTCCGGGTCCGTCGGCGGCGATCACCAGGCCGGGATTGGTGCAGAACTGCCCCGAGCCGAGCGTGAGCGAACCGACGAATGCGCGACCGAGGTCGGCGCCACGACTGGCCAGTGCGCCCTCGAGCAGAAATACCGGGTTGATCGAACTCATCTCGGCGTACACCGGAATCGGCTCGGGTCGACCGGCCGCCGCGGCGACGAGTGCCATTCCGCCGGAGCGGGATCCGGTGAAGCCGACGGCCTTGATGCGCGGGTCGGTCACTAGCGCGACCCCGAGTTCGGGACCGTATCCGTACAGCAGCGAGAAGGTACCTGCGGGCAGACCCGTGGTGGCGACGGCGTCGGCGATGGCGCGGCCGACGAGCTCGGACGTGCCGGGGTGGGCGTCGTGGGCCTTGACGACGACGGGGCATCCCGCGGCGAGCGCCGACGCGGTGTCTCCGCCCGCGACCGAGAAGGCCAGCGGGAAGTTGCTGGCGCCGAATACCGCGACGGGGCCCAGCGGAATGGAGCGCTGCCGGATGTCGGGCCGGGGCAACGGGGTTCGATCGGGCAGCGCCGGGTCGATGCGCGCGCCGTTCCAGCTGCCCTCACGCAGGACGCCGGCAAACAGCCGAAGCTGTCCGGTCGTTCGGCCGACCTCACCGGTGAGGCGGGCCTGCGGCAGTCCACTTTCGGCGACGGCTCGCTCGACAAGGGCGTCCTTGGTGGCCTCGAGATTGGCGGCGATCGCCTCGAGGAACTGGGCGCGCTGCTCGGCGGTCGTCGACCGGTAGTCGGCGAAGGCGGCCGCAGCGGTGGCGCAGGCGGCTTCGACGTCTGTCGTGTCGCCGTAGAAGTATGCGGGCTCGAGTTCCTGGCCTGCGGTGGGATCGAAGGCACGGATCTGTTGGCCGGAACCCCGAACGGATTTACCGGCGATGAGCATGTGTCCCGTCAGCGCAGTGTCGGGCATCGTGGCAGTCATGGTATCGATCGGCGCTGCAGATCGGCCGCTAACTCATTGAATGTCCAAGTGACAGGCCACGGCGGTAATGTCTGATCCGGATGAAAGGCAGAGGGGGATAGCGAATGGACCTGGTGCTCGGTCTTTCGGTCACCTCGACGGCTGTCCGGTGGGTGCTCGTCGAAGGCGTGACAGGCGACGGCGATGCCGTCGACCGCGGTGCGCTCGACATCGTCGACGGCGTGGAATTCGACGCTGACGCCCTGCTCACGGTGTTGCTGGATGCCAACGAGGCGGTCATCGAGAACGGCGTGCATGCCGTCGGCGTGACGTGGACTCCGGCTGGGGAGCCCATCGCGGGTCCGATCGTCGAGGCGTTGCAGGAGCGGGGCGTGCAGAACGCCATCTCTGTCTCGGAGTTGGAGGCCGCAGAGGCGCTGGCCAGCGGTATCGCCGACCTGGGCGGATTCGACAATGTCGCCGTCTGCGTCTTCGAGCCCGGCTACACGATGGTCGCGGTGGTGAACGCCGACGGAGTGACCGCCGAGCCGCAGAACCTGCCCGACGATGTCGAGTTGGCGGCCAGCGTGATCGCCCTTGACCTCAACGACCGCCAGTTGGACGCCATCTTCGTCGTCGGCTCGGCCGACCTCGATCCGGTTGTCTCCTCGATGGACACCGTTGCGGCGGCGCCGGTGATCTCCGCCGCCGAAGCCGATATGGCCATGTCGCGCGGCGCGGCGGTGGCGTCGGCCATGGCGGTGAATGCACTGGCCGGCGATCCGACGATGATGATGCGGCTGCGCGGGATGTCGAAGACCAGCGTGTTGGCGTCTGTCCTGGTTGCCGCGGGGGTCACCCTGGTGATCTCGCTCTCGGTCGCTCTCGGCCTGCAGGCGACACCGGATTCGCCATCTGAGGCGCAGAACGCCAGCGCCACCGGCGAGCAGGTCAAGGAGATGACTGCGCCGTCGAAGGCGAGGGCCGCGATGGCCGCGCCCAAGCTGGAACAGCGTCCGGCCGGCAAGCCCCTACCCGCAGCACGCCCCGCCGCCCCCGAACCTGCTGCCCCTGTGCCCGCCGCTCCACCGGTCGCGCAGACGATGGTGGCGGTGCCGCCCGCACCCGCAGCGGTTCCGGAGGAGAGCCTGCCACGTTCCGCCCGCCCCGCCTATGTTCCGCCTGCGCCCGCCTACACGCGCCCCCGGCGTATGTGCCGCCGCAGCCGCAGGTGCCTGCCGTGCAGCCGGAGCCGCGGCTGCGCGACAAGATCATCGAGCGCATACCGATCATCAACAGGTTCCACGACCCGCAGCCGATGTACCCGCCGGGCTAGCTTCCTCCCGCGCTAGCTGCGCTCGAAATGTTGATAGTCCTTCGGGCTTCGCCAGTCGCCACCCCAGCGCCACCCGCGGTCGGTGAACGTTCGCACAGCGGGGTCGCCTCCGTGCAGGATTCCAGGATCGGTGCGGTTGCGGTCGAGGTACGGTCCGGCCGTCTTCGGCTGAATGTCGCCGCCACCGTCGATGAACGGATTGATCAGCGGGTTGACGTCGATCGCGCGGCCGTAGGCGTGCAGTGCCCACCCGCGCCCGGAAGGCAGCAGCCGGCAGTTGAACGCTGAGGTGTTGTTGTCCTCCATCGAGAGCTCGTCCTCGGCGCCGGGATAGTCGGCGACCGTGTGCATCTTCGCGATCGGATAGTGCATTCGGTGCAGCTGCTCGAAGATCGCGGTGACGTCGGCGACCACGTCCTGGTGCACAACGAGCTCGCCGCGGTGCGTCTGCCCGTCGAAGCCCACGTAGTTCACCTCGACCCGACGCAACAGCTCAGGAGCGACGGGACACCCGGGCCGCCACGTCGCACCCAGGTCGTCGACGGTGACGGGGTGGACGGCAGCGGGCGGCGGTGGGGGTGCCGTGCTCGTCGGTGTGGCGTGCTGCTGCGTCGTCGACCGTGTCGTCGCGGTGGACGACGAGGCCGGTTTGGCCGGTTGGGCGGACTCAGGAGCGCGGCATTGCAGCACGGTGGCACTCATGGCGGCCAGCACCACCACGATCGCCATTCGCCGATAATCCGTGATGCCCCAACGGTAACGGGCGGCGCAGCCGGAGAGCTACGGCACGCGGGCAAGCAGGTCGCGCGCAGCTCTGGTCACCATCGCGCGATCGGTGGTGACGAGAAACTCGAAGCGTCGTTCACCCGGGCGGTCCACAGCGTCGGCGACCTGGCGTGCGACGAGCGCGCGGCAGGTGTCGGCGCCCAGCGTCACCACCGCCCACTCCTCGCGCAGCGGATCGTCGGCGCCAGCGCGACCCCACGGACACCGCCGCCGAAATCGGCAGGCATGTCGCCGCCGAACACGACGACCAGTGGCGACATCTTCGCCAACTCCTGATACAGATAGCGCGAGCTCTCCGAGAAGTTGTCGATCCGCTGCACCGCCGCCAGCACCATCGGATGGTCGACGGCGTGGCGCGCCTGCTCCTCGATGTGGTGGGAGAACGCGGTCACGATCTCCTTGCGCGCGACCCGCAGCGCCCTGCGGTGTTCCGGGCCTTGGCGGATCCGCCGCCGCGCCGTGCCGCGTGCACAAGCCGCGGCAATCCTTCGGCGCACTGGTGCCGGTTCAGTGGCGCGGCATGGCCGAAGCGGAAGCCCTGCGCTAGTCCGGCGCCGACCGCGAGCGCCTGTTCGAGGTGTTCCTCGGTCTCCACGCCCTCGGCGATGATCAGCGCGCCGGTGCGTTCGTGATGGGCGAGCACACCGGTCAAGGTGGCGGCCCTGTCACGCTCGGGACTGTTCTGGATCACCGTCATGTCGAGCTTGACGATGTCGGGATCGAGGACGTCGAGCACGGCGAGCGAATCAGGATGTGCGCCAACGTCATCGACGGCGATCGCGATGCCGTCGGCGCGGATCGCCGCAACCTTCTTCAGCAATGACTGCGGGTGTGCGAGCAGTTGTCGCTCGGTGAGTTCGAAAACCACCTGGAATCGGTCGCAGGCAGCGCTCAGCGCGGGCTGACGGGACCTGGGCACGTGGGCCACCGTCGGCTCGGTGTTGACCAGCAGCAGGCTGCCGCGCGGCATCGCCGCCTCGAGTGCGCTGCGGACGGCGGCGTCGATGCACCGCTGGTCGAGCAGGTCGGCCCGCCGCGATGCGTTAGCGAAGGAGAAGACGTTCTGCGGGGTGACCGTGTCGAACATCGGCCAGCGGGCCAGCGCCTCGTAACCGATCACCCGTTCATCGGGCAGGGACACCACCGGCTGGAACATCGGAACCAGACCGACCCCGTTCGAGGCGGCATCGACGCCCGGGTCGGATCGGACGCCAAGGCGGCTGACCAGCCCCTCGTAGGTGGGGGTGGAATCCGCCTGGGGTGAGCCCTCCGGGTCGGGCGGTACGAGCCGAGGCCAGCTCATGTCGAGGCCATGGGCGCAGCACAGCGAATCTCTGCCACGTCTACCCCTGAATGCCGGACCGATGCTGTCGGTACGCCAGATTAGTGGAAACGTCGCACGGAGCAGCTGATTTCGCAAACGTGTCGCGTGTTGCTGAAGTGACAACTCGGTAACTTTCACCAGCGTCAGTTCAGGGCGTGATGTGAGTTGACATGGATACTAGCGAAACTAAGTCGCAGATGAGGGCGCTGGACGCGCCGCCCAAAGCCGGATACCCCAACATCTTGGGCGGTTATGCTGAACTGTATCCAGCAAAGTCTTGCACGGAACACCGCAGAGGGGAGCGGACGCAGGTGGCCAGGCTGCAAAGCCAGCAGATCGACCACTGGATGACCGGAGAGTGGTACCGCCGGTTGGTCGAGCATGCCTCGGACGCGATCCTGGTGCTGACCAACGAGCGACTCAGCTACGTCAATCCCGCTGCGGTGCAATGCATGGCGGCACAGTCGAGCGACGAGCTGATCGGCCGCCACATCGACGACGTGCTCGACCCGAACGCGATAGCGGTGCTGCGGTCAGCCAACGCGGCGCTACGGGAGATCGGTGAGGTCTCTGTCGATTTCGAAGCGAAGATACGGCGCTGCGACGGCGCCACTCGAAGCGTGTCGGTTGTCTCGGTGTTGACGCAGTGGGACGGCGGGCCCGCCCATCAGGTCATCTTCCGGGACGCTCGCTCGTCGATGACCACCCAACGCTTCTCGGCCGTCATCGACTCACTCGACGACGGGGTGATGCTCGTGCGAGCCGACGGTCACATCACGCTGGTCAACGCCGCAGCCTTGCACATCTATGGTCTCGGGCCGGACGCAGCCATCGGTGAATTCGTCAGAAAGGCCGCGGCGGCAGCGGTTTACGACGTCGACGGCAATCCCGTGCCGCCCGAACTGCGTCCAGCGGCGCGGGTCGCGGGCAACGCTGTTCAGTGTTCCGGCCAGGTGTACGGCGTGGACATGCCGACCGGTGAGCGCAAATGGATGCGCACCAGTGCGCGGCTGCTGGATGCCGACGATCCCTGCTCCGACGTGCTTGTCGCATTCTCTGACATCACCTCGGAGCGCAAGGATCTCGATCGCCTTGTCTACCAAGCCAATCACGATCCGTTGACGGGTCTGCCCAACCGCGCCTTCGTGCTGCGGAAGATCAGTGAGGCGTTGGCGTCCGACGATTGCGGCCACTTACGTGGCGTGTTGTTCATCGACCTCGACGACCTGAAGACAACGAACGACACCCTCGGCCACGAGGCGGGCGACGACCTGCTGAACGCCGCCGCGGCGCGCCTGCGCCAGGCCGTCGGCCCGGCCGATGTGGTCGGCCGGCACGGCGGCGACGAGTTCGTGCTCCTCATCTACGGGGATACCACCCGCGCCGAGCTCGACGATCTGGTCAGCCGGCTACGGGTGCGGCTTGCGGCGCCGGTCGACATCGCCGACACGTCAGTGCCGATTCGTGCAAGTGTGGGCATCGTCGAGGTGGACCGCGACGACAGCAGGAGCGCGGAGGCGATACTGCGCGACGCGGACCGGGCGATGTACAAGGCCAAGCGGGCCGGACGCGGTCAAGGCCGCTGACGCGCGTTAGGGCTAGAGGTCGCTCGCGTCGTCCGGCACGTCGACGGCGTGCTCGGCGAGGGCCTCGAGCGGCACCACCTCGAGCGTGCGCTCGTGCGTCGACGCCATCACGACGGGTGCGGCAAGGCCGTCCGCGTAGGCCTGCAGCCAGTTCGCGGCGGTGACGCACCAGCGGTCGCCGGGCACGAGCCCGGGGAAGCGGTATTCCGGACGCGGCGTCGACAGGTCGTTGCCGATGCGGCCCTGGTGTTCGAGGAACTCGGCGGTCATCACCGCGCAGATGGTGTGCAGTCCGACGTCCTCGGCCGCCGAGGAGCAGCAGCCGTCGCGGTAGAAACCTGTCAGCGGGTCAGTGCCGCACGGCTCCATCGGGGTGCCCAGCACGTTCAGATCCGGCATCGGCTCAGTATCGCCCGATGACTAGGGTCGTGGCATGCCAACCGTCACGCCCGTCGCGGGCAAACCGAATCTGCTCATCGGCGGCTACGACCTCGCAGACCTCGGCTACGCCGCGAGCGAGTTCTTCATTTCCGGAACAGCGTCGTCCTATGCAGGCGAAGGCGTCGCCGGTGAGGCGGAGTACACCACCCGCATCGTCGCGCTGACGCCGATCGACGCATCGGCGTTCAACGGCACCGTCCTCGTCGAGTGGCTCAACGTCAGCGGCGGGATCGACACGCCCGCAGTCTGGATGATGGCCCACCGCGAGATCGCCCGCGAGGGCTACGCCTATGTCGTCGTCTCGGCGCAGAAAGTCGGTGTCGACGGCGGGCTGACCATCACCGGCATGGACCTGTCACTGAAAAAGCAGGATCCGGAACGGTATTCGAGTCTCAGCCATCCAGGTGACGCATACGCGTACGACATCTTCAGCCAGGCGGGCAAGCTGGTGCGGGACGCATCGGATGCGATCCTCGGTCGGCTGAATCCGGAAAACTTTGTGGCAGTGGGTGAATCGCAGTCGGCGATGTTCCTGACCACGTACATCAACTCGGTGGACCGCATCGCCGGCGTCTACGACGGCTTCCTGGTCCACTCCCGCTTCGGCGCCGCGGCACCGCTCGACGGAGTGTCGGCGTTGGAGGCCCTGCAGGAGGGCACGTCGGATCCGGCCCCGTTCCGGACGGATCTGCGCGTCCCTGTGGTGAACATCATCACCGAGACCGACCTCGTCGGCGCGGTGCTGGCCGGCTACTACCGGTCCAGGCAGCCCGACAACGACCGGCTGCGGACGTGGGAGATCCCGGGGACCGCGCACGCCGACGCCTACACCATCGCGGTCGGCTTCATCGACGGCGGTTCCACACCGGTGGCGCAACTTGCGGCCGCGTACGCCCCGACCACGATGCTGATGGGTCAGGACATGGGCTACTTCATCAACTTCGCCCCGCAGCATCATTACGTGCTGCAGGCGGCGATCGCCGGCCTCGAAAACTGGGTCCGCACCGGCACAGCACCGCCGAGCGCGCCCCGCATCGAGATCGGCGACGGCGATCCGCCACCGCTGGTTCTCGACGCGAACGGGATCGCGAAGGGTGGCGTCCGCACGCCGTGGGTCGACGTGCCGATCGCCAAAACGTCGGGGATCGCCGAGAGTGACAACGTCCTGGCGCACCTCTTCGGGTCGGGGGAGCCGTTCGACGCGGCAACGCGCCGCCGGCTCTATCCCGGTGGCAAGAGCGAATACCTCGAACGGTTCACGGAGTCCCTGGACGCGACGATCCGCGCGGGCTTTCTGGTGCGGGCGGACCGCTCGGAGATCCTCGAACTGGCCGCCGCGACGTATTAGCGCGGCGTCCTAGGCGGGCGTGAGCTTGACGGCCCGCATACCTTCGCGCTGCGCTGCCTCGGTGAACTCTGCGAGTGTGGGCACCCGGTTGTCGCGGAACTTCAGGCCCATCATGCGCTGGGCCTTCTTCGGTCCGTAGGACTCGGCGACGCGGTGGCCGAGGTCGGCGACGGTGGCGGGGTCGCGGATGAGTTCGCCGCGCATGGCGGTCCTCTTCCCGTCCCAGAGCACTTCGGCCTTGGCGCCGTCGCGGAAATTGGCCGTCCAGCCCGCGCTGGCCAGCGCGTAGAGGGCGTTGTCGAGCTGATGTGCGCTGACCGGAATCGAGTACTGGTGTCCGCTCTTGCGACCTGTGAAATTGAGCACCATCATCTGCCGCTTCAGGCTGCCACCCAATGGCGTGCCCAGCAGGAACTTCACGGCGGGGTTGACGGCTCTCAGGAGCCCCTCAGGCGGGTGCGCGATGCTGACCGCAGGCAACTGATCTGTCATGCCGCTACCGTATGACGTCAAGTGTGCGCGATGTGCCGAACTGCCGAACATACTGCGCCGCAGCAAACTTCGATGACGAAGTTATCTGCCATATCCGGTAGGAACGTTAAACGGCGTGCGAAACGGGAACATAACCAGGGCCGCACGTTGCACCGCAACGCCATCCCAGGTCGGGAAGAACGGAAAGGATTGTGAATGACCTCCGCGCAGGGCGGCTCGCGGCTGGGCACGCGATTCGGCCCGTATGAGCTGCAGACTCTGATCGGGGTCGGTGGCATGGGCGAGGTGTACCGCGCGTATGACACCGTCAAGGATCGCATGGTCGCCGTGAAGGTGCTTCGCGCGGAGATGGCGGCCGACACGAGCTATCAGGCGCGATTCCGCCGCGAGTCGAGAATGGCCGCGCGGTTGCAGGAGCCGCACGTCATCCCCGTCCACGACTTCGGCGAGATCGACGGCACGCTGTACATCGACATGCGGCTGGTCGACGGTGCGAGCCTGAAAGACGAGCTGGCCGCGAACGGTCCGCTGGAGCCGCGGCGAGCGGTGTCGATCATCGCGCAGGTGGCTGCGGCGCTGGACGCCGCGCACGCCGACGGCCTGGTCCACCGGGACATCAAGCCGGAGAACGTGCTGCTGACACACGACGACTTCGCCTATCTCGTCGACTTCGGCATCGCGCACGGCGAGGGCGACGCGAGCGTCACGTCGACGGGGTTGATCATCGGGTCGTGTGCGTACATGGCCGCGGAGCGTTTTGCGGGCGGCCGGGTCGGGCCTGCAGCCGACATCTACTCGTTGACGTGCCTGCTGTACGAATGCCTCACCGGTAGGGCGCCTTTCGAGGCCGACGGTGATCTGCGACAGCTGATGAGCGCGCACATGTTCTCGCCGCCGCCGCGGCCGAGCATCATGCGACGCGGCATCTCGCGGGCGTTCGACGAGGTCATCGCGCGGGGCATGGCGAAGGAGCCGTCGGACAGATACCCGACGGCCGGGGCGCTGGCCAAGGCGGCGAATGCGGCCGTGGGTGCGGTCGAGGCGCCGCGGCCGCCGCTTCCTGTGCCGGGCCCGCCGACGAACACGAGGCAGTTCTCGGCGATCTACGAGAATCCCGCCGGTACGGGGTACACGCCGTATCCCGCGCCGCCGCCGCCGTCGCTGCCCGCCCCGCGCAAGAGGCGCCTCGGCAGGCCACAGATGGCGCTGGCAGGGGCGGTGATCGTGCTGTTCGCCGTGGCTGCGGTGCTGGCGTCGTTACTGATTTCCAGCGGCGACGACAGCGGTCCGCCGCGGCCGACCCCGCTGGCGGTGCCGCCGTCGGCGAGTACGACGACAAAGACAGTCACCACGACGTCAGGGTCGCCGACCACAACGTCGACGACCAGTGCGGCAGCTCTTGCCGGGATGACGGGGACTGACGGCCAGGGGTTCGTCGGCCATACGACCCGCTGCGACGCGGGCAGTTCACTGGTGACGGCGATCGAGACGTCGCAGTCGATGGCGGTGGTGTGCGAGACCGCGCCGGGCAGGTACCAGTACCGGGGTGAGCGGCTGCGCGACGGCGCCAACATTCAGCTCGACAATGCGGTGCCCGCCGGTGGGGGATTCGACGCCACCAACCCGGCCGACGGCGCGCACTACGAGGTGCGGCCCGACCGGCTGCGGATCCTCAGCAACGGCGGAGTGGACTCCGACGAGCCTGCGCTGCAGTACGGCTCGCGATAGCCCGAGGGAGGGGGGCGCGTCCTCGAACTGCCCGCCTCCGCGCGAATAATTCGCTCTTCTCGATTCCGTTTCAGTACCAGCGACAAAGTCGCTCAGAGGCGGGCAGTTCGCAAGTGTGCATTGTTTACGCGGGCGGAGTTCTGGAGACCCTCGCGGCATGGGACAGCCCAACGATCCACCGGCAACGCCGAAGGACGCCTCCGAGGCGACCGACGAGCAGCGTGAGCTGCAGGACGAGCTCGATCATCAGGACGACGACCCGGACGCGCCGGGCGGCCATCAGACGCACAAACAGGTCGCCGACGAGACATAGTCTCGCCGCCGGGCACTAGTTGTCCTACTGCTTGCCGAGGGCGAATCGGTGATTGCCCACCGCCCCGGCTTCCTTGCCGTCGCCCACCGTGATGGAGGCGTTGCGGTTGCCCGGGTACGGCCGGAGGTTATCGCTGTTGCCTCCGTACGAGTAGGCGTTGGAGCCCTTGCCCAGCACGACGGCGAGGTTGTGGTGGCCCAGCGTGCCCGCGTTCGACCCATCGCCGAGCGCGAGTGCGACGCTTTGCGACCCCTTCGCGTATGCCTGCGGCCCCATGACAGTGTCGGGGTAGAACTTGTTTGCCCCGGCGTTGCCGACGGCGATGGCGACGGTCCCCGGTCCGTCCGCGACGGCCGTGGCCTTCGGACCGAGTCCGAGTGCGAAGCCGCCGTTGACGCCATCGCAGCCCTTGCCGATGTGATTCCCGTTGAGCGACGCGCAGCTGGCCGAGGCCGTCCCCGTGGCGCACATGGCGGCGATGATTCCCGCTGCCGCGATGCCGCCGACGACAGCTGTCTTGTGAATTGTCATGTCGCATTTCCCTAATCTGTTGGACTGAACGAGGACTCGGTCCCCGTCCATCACTCGCCCGAGGCGTCGGACGAGTCGAGTGGTCCCGGACCCCTCAAAATGCCGGGACCACTCAAGCTTTGTTGTGTGAAATCCCGCCTGTGGGCGACGACGCAGCTGTTGAGCGAAAGAGTAAGAAATAAACGGCAATGCTGTCAATAAAACGGCAAATATTGCCATAGTGATGTGTATCACACTGCAACCTACGCGCGTCCAGGTGGCATGTATTTCTGCTAGCTACCCTGACGAGGCTGGACCTGCAGTTTTGCGGACGCAGCCTTGTGGTGCTGTCAAACTGAGATCCGGCTATCGACGGACCCGAGGGGCAGCGATGACGACCGTGTACGTGGTGACGGCGGGCAAGGAAGACACTTACCGCATCGAGAGGATCTATCTCGACAGCGAGCAGGCATACGGATTCGCACAGGCCTACAACGGCGTCGGGCCAACCGACCCCGTTCAGGTGGAAGAATGGCAGGTCGGCGACCCCACCGCGGAGTACGACGGCCCGTATTGGCGGGCGGAGTGGTGGGCGCGTGTCCCGGCCGCCAAACGGCGCGGCGCGTTGCGCGACACCGACGACGGCGAACGATTCGACGACTTCGCCATCCGCCAAGAATGGTGGACGGGCGAGGAGCTACCCGATGCCAAAGTCGTCCGTCGCGAACTGGCCGGGGTGCCGCGGGTCGAAGTGATCGGCTCGTCCAAGGAGAGGGTCGAGGAGATGTTCTGGGACGCGATCACGCGGATCAGGGAACAACTGGCGGGCATTCAACGGAAATGATCTCCGCCAGCTCGAGCAGCGGATGGAAAGAAACGGGCATGGCGCCTCGACTTCCCGGTCTGGGTGGGCCATGATCGGCGCATGGACCGCCGCTCGCTGGAACGGCTCGGCCACTACATCGTGAGCCGGCGCGTCGCGCTCGGCTTCCGCAGCCGCACCGACCTGGCCAACAGCCTGCAGTTCACCGTCCGCACCCTTGCCGACATCGAACACGGTGTCCGTAAAGCCAGCCCGGGTACCTACGCCATGCTGGAGAACAAGCTGGCCTGGGCGCCGGGCAGCGTCGACACCATCCTGGCAGGCGGCGAACCCAACGAAGTCGTCACCGAACTACGCCGTGCTCCCCACCGCCCACTCGCCCCGACCTCCGCAGACAACGCACTGTCTCGTGCCACCACCGAGGAACTGCTCCTCGAGCTACGTCGGCGCATCATCGCCCCCCGCCCCCAGCCCAGCGACGCCTGGGACGACGGCGGCAGCCTCGACCCCCATGGCGATTGGCCTCGGCAGGGCTAGTCGCAGAAGGTCAAAGCGACGTGCGCACGGACAATTTCGGCAAAGCTGATGTAGCTTCAATCGACACATCAGCGGGTTGGCCGCTGCCGAGGAGTTAGCGGTGGATGCGACACCATTCGGGCAATATGAGCTGCGGGAGCTGATCGGCCGGGGCGGAATGGGCGAGGTCTACAGAGCCTTCGACACCAAGACCGACCGCGTCGTCGCCCTGAAGGTGCTGCCCTCGCATCTGGCCAAGGATGCCGTCTTTCAGCAGCGTTTCCGCCGGGAGTCGCAGGCCGCCGCGGGCATCAACGAGCCCCACATCGTGCCGATCCACGGCTTCGGGGAGATCGACGAAAAGCTCTACCTGGACATGCGGCTGATCGACGGCCGCAACCTCGGGGCCATGCTCGGCGAGGACGACGACAAGAAGCCGCTGGCGCCCGCGCTGGCGGTGTCGATCATCGACCAGGTTGCCGCCGCGCTGGACGCCGCGCACGAACTCGGCCTGATCCATCGCGACGTCAAGCCCTCCAACATCCTCGTCACCAAGAACGACTTCGCCTATCTGATCGACTTCGGCCTCGCGCGGACCGCAGGCCAGCAGGGGTTGACCACGGCGGGCAGCACGCTGGGCACGATGGCCTACATGTCGCCCGAGCGGTTCGAGGGCGGCGAGGTCGATCCCCGCTCGGATGTCTATGCGCTGACGTGCGTCCTCTACGAGTGCCTGACCGGTTCACGGCCCTATCCCGTGGACAGTCTCGAGCAGCAGATCGCCAGCCACATCAACGCGCCCGCGCCCAAACCCTCCGCCATCAATCCGAAATTGGCGGCGTTCGACGAGGTCATCGCCAAGGGCATGTCGAAGAAGCCCGGTCGGCGCTATCAGACGGCGGGCGAGATGGCCGCCGCGGCACGCCAGGCGTTGAGCGTTCCGGTGCGGACGACCGGCTCCGGCCGTCATTCGGCGAGCCGCGTCAAGCAGAAGTCGAGTCGTGGTGGCCTGTCGGCCAAGACACTCGCCATCGTGGGCGCTGCGGTTCTGCTGGGCCTGGCACTGGTTTTCGGTGCGTGGCAGCTGTGGGGAGGGCGTGACGGAAGTGGCGGGTCCGCGGAACCGCCGTCGACGTCGGCGACACCGGGGCCCTCGGACGGATCGAGCGGGCTGGTACCCGCGATCGCGGCGACACTGCCTGCCGAGATCAGGGACTCGGGCCGGTTGACGGTCGGCGTCAATGTCCCTTATGCGCCAAACGAATTCAAGAATTCGGGGGGCGACATCGTCGGCTTCGACGTCGACCTGATCAACGCGGTGGCCGCGACCCTGGGGCTGATTCCCGAGTACCGGGAGTTCTTGTTCGAGGACATCATCCCGACGGTGCAGCGCGGCGAAATCAACATTGGCATGTCGTCGTTCACCGACACGCTGGACCGCCAGGAGCAGGTCGACTTCGTCACCTACTTCGAAGCGGGGACGTTGTGGGCGCAGCGCACCGGGTCGGGCGTCGACCCGAACGCGGCGTGCGGGTTGCGAGTCGGCATGACGCCGGGCTCAACCCATGAAACCGTTGAGATCCCGGCCAAGAGCGATCAATGCGTCGCGGCCGGCTTGCCACCCGTTGAGGGCGTCACCTATCCCAGGCAGGACGAACTGACCGCGGCTCTGATCAACGGGGAGATCGACGCGATGTCCGCGGACTCGCCCGTCACCGGGTTCGCCATCAAGGGCAGCAGCGGTGCGCTGGCACCCGCCGGGGAGCAGTTCGACACCGCACCGTACGGGTGGCCGGTGCAGAAGGATTCGGGGCTGGCCGAGTCGATACGGCAGGCGCTCGAGCACGTGATGTCGACCGGCGAATACAAGGCCATCGCCACCAAATGGGGTGTGGAGAAAGGCATGATCGCCAAGCCGGTCATCAACGGCGCCATCAGCTGATTTCCGCCGCCAGTCGATGCCAGGGGAGTGACGCAGATCATCGTCCTCGCTGGCGCAGCTGGTTTCGCCCGCAGGTCGTCGCCCTGTAGTCTGGTAGCAACGTTGGCGTTCAACAGATCTTGCCAACAGCGTCGTGGATCACTTCCCCATCGTGCACACCGCACAAGGTTTTCTCACGGCGATCGATATTGCCCACCGGCAATCTCGCCAGACTTGTGCTCGCTCGTGCCGATCATTCGCGCGCAGCGCAGTGCAACAAATGCCTGAAAGGCACTCGCAATTACCACTCAACAAACTTTCGCTGATCTCTGCGTCGACGACAAGCTGATCCAATCGCTTGCCGCGCGCGGAATCCTCACCCCTTTCCCCATTCAGGAGAAGACGCTTCCTGACACTCTCGCCGGTCGAGATGTGTTGGGCCGCGGCAAGACTGGCAGTGGCAAGACGCTTGCGTTCTCCATCCCGCTGGTCACCCGGCTTGCAGCCATGCAGCGTCGCGGTCGCCCGACCGGTTTGGTGCTCGCACCCACCCGTGAGTTGGCGACCCAGATCGCTGCGACGCTGGCGCCGCTGGCAGCCGCCCATCAACTCAAGGTCACGACAATCTTCGGCGGTGTACCGCAGAGCCGTCAGGTGTCGGCGCTGCGTTCCGGCGTCGACATCGTCGTGGCATGCCCCGGCCGGCTCGAAGACTTGATGCGCCAGCGCGTCATCAGCCTCGACGCGGTCGAGGTCACGGTCGTCGACGAGGCCGATCACATGGCTGACCTCGGCTTTCTGCCCGGCGTCACCCGAATCTTGGCCGCCACGCCCGCACGCGGGCAGCGGATGATGTTCTCCGCGACGCTGGACAACGGCGTCGACAAGCTCGTCAAGAAGTTCCTGCACAACCCGGTGACACATTCCATCGACGAGGCGCACTCACCGGTGCCCGAGATGACCCACCACGTGTTCCACGTGACCGGAGTCCAGGCCAAAAAGGATCTCGTACACCATCTCGCCTCCGGCACCGGACGGCGAATCCTGTTCATGCGCACCAAACACCAGGCCCGCAAGCTCGCCAAGCAGCTCACCGATTCCGGTGTGCCGTCAGTCGACCTGC
Organism: uncultured Actinomycetota bacterium; assembly: GCA_963758825.1. GTDB lineage: Bacteria > Actinomycetota > Actinomycetes > Mycobacteriales > Mycobacteriaceae > Mycobacterium. Next base: position 51,196 of record CAVWWV010000009.1, read on the forward strand.
ACGGCAATCTTTCCCAGAACGCGCGCGACCGAAACCTGGCCGCGTTCAGCACGGGCGACGCACGTGTGCTGGTGGCCACCGACATCGCCGCGCGCGGCGTGCACGTGGACGACGTCGAACTCGTTGTGCACGTCGACCCTCCGGTCGAGCACAAGGCTTATCTGCACCGGTCCGGTCGGACGGCGCGGGCAGGCAATTCGGGCGATGTGGTCACCGTCGTGCTGCCCGAGCAGCGCAGGGACACCAACGCGCTGATGCGCAAGGCCGGGATCAACGTCCGCCCGCAGGAAGTCGTCGCGAACTCCGCGCCGGTGACCGCGCTGGTCGGCGAGGTCGCCCCGTTCAAGGCGCCGCCGAGTCGTCCCGCGCCTGCCGCGAACGCTACGGGCGCGAATACGTCCGGAGGGCCGCGCCGAAGGCGCAGCGGAGGCAATGGCGGTTCAGCCCGCGGCCAGCATCGCAACCCCGCAGGGCGTCGGCGCAGCGTCTCACGCTGATCCGGACGCCGACCTCGCAAACATGGGGTGTTCGGCGCGGGCGGCGAGGACGATGTCCTCCGCCGTCCGGAACGCGTCGGTGTCTCGGTGGACCGAGAAGACCGCCAGTCCGGCGGCTCGCCGCAGCAACATGACGGCGAGCGCCGTGCTGGTCTGGCACGGCACCACAAGAAGGCGCGCGCACGCGCGGCTGCCGGTGACGGTAATGACGCGTTGCGGGCGGGTGTTGCGGCTGCGAACGGCGGCATTGCCGCGGTAGTTCAGCGAGTCAAGATCGGGCACACCCTCCAGCGGCGACCAGTTCACGCCGATGTCGATGATCTCGCCCAACGGACGTTCCAGCGCCTCGATCAGCTCGGGAAGTTCCTTTGCGACCGACGACGTGTACGGCCACCAGCCACCGTCAAGCGCGCCGCCCAGTTCCGAAACCAGCGTGAGCCGGACCTGGCCTGACTGTTGGCGCCGATTTCCTTCGTGCGCAGAGGTTTTCGTATTCGTGCCAGCGCGATCCATGGGCGATTCCCTTACTTCGAGCTGGCCCGTCGCACGAATGCGGGGGTGGGTTCACCTCTGACGTTACACCTGCGACGATGCGACGCGCGCACCTTCTCGTTACCCATTGACCGGCGTTAGGCCTGGTCAGTGGTGAAATATGTGCTGGCGCAAGCAAAAACGCGCCGCCCGCACCCGAGCGCAGCATTCGGAAGCTCTGGGTGTACCGTTGAAGCGGTTGGGAACCCAGCCAGTCCGGAATGCATCATTGGCATCCGCTGATTTGCCGAGCAACCGCTCATGTCGGACACGCCGGTAACAACCGTCCATCGGATTTACCTTGAGCGCTCCGCCTTATCTCCCGTCGTTGGCTCCCCCCGTTCGCGTGCAGCATGCCTCTCGCCGCGCCGACGTGGGCATCCTCACTCCCTATCCGCCCACCGTTGGCGGACTGGCGACCTTCAGCGCTGCGCTGTCCGAAGCCCTGAGAGCGCTTGACGCCGCCGTTCGGGTGGTCCGGGTGGCCGACGGATCGCCGTCGTCTCGGGGCGACGTGGTCGGAGAGCTTCGCGCTGACTCGGCGACGTCGGTCGGGGCCTGCGTGGACCTGCTGAACCAGGGCAACGTCGCGGTCATCCAGTACGACTACGGCGTCTACGGCGGTGTCGACGGCAACGACGTGGTGGACGTCATCCGGGGGTTGCACGTCCCGTCGATCGTGGTGGTGCATACGGTTCTGAAAAAACCCACGCCGCATCAGCATTCGGTCCTCGCATGGATCGCCGCAACGGCAGGCCAAGTGGTCGTCATGTCCGAGGTTGCCAAGCAACGGCTGTGTGAGATCTATGGGGTCGATCGGCGCAAGGTCACCACAATCCACCACGGCGCGGTCGTCCCGAGCGACCCTCCGCTGAAGCGCCCGAGCAGGCCGACCATCCTGACGTGGGGACTGTTGCGCCCGGGCAAGGGCATCGAGCGCGTGATCGAGGCGATGAGTTCGCTTCATCAGCTGCCCGGCAGGCCCCGGTACATGATCGTCGGACCCACGCACCCGGATGTGCTCGCCGAAGATGGCGAGGCATATCGCGAGGCCCTGATCGAAGCAGGCTCGCAGCGGCGGGATGGCGGATTCGGTGGTCTTCGACGCCCGCTACTTCAACGGGTCGATGCTGACCGCGCTCATCCAGTCTGCGGCCGTCGTCGTACTGCCCTATGACTCCACCGACCAGGTCAGCTCCAGCGCGCTGGCCGACACCATCGCGGCAGGCCGACCGACCGTCGCCACCGCATTCCCGCACGCTGTCGAAATTCTCCGTAACGGCGCGGGCACCTTCGTCGACCACAGCGATCCCGACGCATTGGTGACGGCGTTGCGGAATATCCTGACGCAGCCGCGCCTCGCCGGTTCGATGGCCGCCGAGGCCCGCGGGTTGGCACCGGACATGGCCTGGCCCAATGTGGCCGGTGCGTATCTACGTGTGGCGCAACGGCTTATCGCCGAGCGGCCTGCTGCGACATGACCGCGTGCGGATAGGAGGGCGACCACGATGACAGGTCATGAAGGTCAACGAAAAGATCCCCATCGCGAGAACGTGATTCATGTAGGCGCCGGGTTCGTGGCGAAGGAACGACAACACGTCGTGGACATGTTGTCGACACTAGGACCGCATCTCGGAAAGTGGGACTCGAGGGAAGTGGACCTGGACGTCTCGCTGCAGGACCGCGGAGGCAAGGAGCAGCGCGTCACGCTGCGTACCGTCTTGCCCGGCCAGCCGCCGCTGATTGCGGTGGCCGACAACAAGGACATCGATTGCGCGCTCTCCGAAGCGAAGCGTGAGCTGATCAGGCAGCTCGAACACCAGAAGTCAGCGCGCGATCCGATGCACAACCGTCGGCTACGGGAAGCGACGATCCGGCATCCGGGCGGTTCGAGTTAGGGCATTACCCTTGAGGGCTCGGTTTGGTCTTTTCTGACCGCGTGTGGATAGGCGTCGTCGCGGCGTTGAAACGACAGGATGCTCGGGTTCTGAATGACTCCGTCGCGGATCTCGATTGCCCGGGCGATGGTCGGCGCCGCATCCCACGCTGACGGTCCGGCAAGAATCGTGTCGATGTGCGGCAGCAACGCTTCGCTGATCTCCCACGTCGCCGAGTTCCACAGGTACGACGGGCTGTGGTCCACCGCGTAGTAGTGGATACCGCCCGCCATCTCGATGATCGGCTGCGTGAACGAGGTCGGTCGCGCCCAGTCGAACCCCATGCCGGTGTCACATGAGACGTCGATGATCAGGCTTCCAGGAGTGAAGGACGCCAAGTCCTTCTCGGTGACGAAGATCAGCGGTGCGTCGGGATCCTGCAGCACGCAGTTGACGACGATGTCGTTGTCGGCGAGGAATTCGGCCACCGGGATCACCCCGTCGTCGGGGGTGTCCGCCCAGGTCCGGTCGGGCGTCGCCTCGTCGCGGCCCATCTGAACGATCTGGGTCGAATGGATCGGGGAGCCGACGGCGGCCACGTCGCGGTTGGTCAGCACGCGCACGTCGTCGACGCCGTGGGCGTTCAACGCGGTGACCGCGCCGCGGGCGGTGGCGCCGAAGCCGATGACGGCAGCGCGCAGCCTGCGGCCGTAGATGCCCGTGATCCCCACGAGTTGCATCGCGTGCAGAACCGAGCAGTAGCCCGCGAGCTCGTTGTTCTTGTGAAAGACGTGCAGGCCGAACCCGCCGTCGGCCTGCCAGTGATTCATCGCCTCGAATGCGATCAACGTCAATTGCTTATCGATCGCGACCTGCGTCAGGGCGGAATCCTGCACGCAGTGCGGCCAGCCGAGGACGATTTGTCCTGTTCTGTATTCCGCCACGTCCTCGGCCTGCACCTTGGGCAGCAGAATGACGTCGCAGTCGGCGATGAGTTGTTCTCGGGTGCGGATTCCGCCGACGAGGTCGGCCAGCGCGTCGTCCGTGGCACCGAAGTCCGAGCCGTATCCGTGCTCGAGGAAGATCCGCGGCAGGATCCGGGGGTCGATCCTGCTGAAGTGCGCCGGGTGAATCGGCAACCTGCGCTCGTTCGGCTTGCGCGAACGAGCCAGAACCCCTATCGAAAGCTCTTGCGTATCAGCGCTTCTTGTCATGGAACAATGCCTGGGCGGCAGATTCCTTGGCCGCTGTCTTCGCGTGCTTGGCGGTCCGTTTCTCCTTGAGGGACTTTCCGGTCTTCTTGGTCATGGATTGTCGAGGAGATTTATCAGACATAGCTGGCCCCTTGATCGTGGGGGCCTGGGTGGTCCCGATGCCCTGACCTTACCCCGCTTTGGTTTGCCCCGGGCCGGCCCAAACGGCGCGACGTTGCCGCCGACGGCGATGGTCCGTAGGCTGGGGATACGCCGACGCGCTGCCGCCGTCACTTCGATTTCGGCCGGTGTTCCGCACGCCCCTCGGGTTGTCACAACAGCCCTCGCAATCCGACCGGATCGACAGGACACCAATTGGCAATCGCCGACATCGCCGCGTACGCGCATCTGACAGCTTCTGACATCGAGGCCCTCGGGAACGAGCTCGACTCCATCCGGAGCGACATCGAGGAGTCACTCGGTGAGCGGGATGCCACCTACATCCGGCGCACCATCAAGTTCCAGAGGACGCTCGAGGTGGCGTCGCGGCTGCTCATCGGCTGCAGCCGGTCGCGGGTCGGCTGGGCATTGGGGACCGCGTCGCTGACCTACGCCAAGTGCATCGAGAACATGGAGATCGGCCACAACGTCAGCCACGGCCAATGGGATTGGATGAACGATCCCGAGATCCACTCCACCACCTGGGAGTGGGACATGGTGGCCGTCTCGTCGCAGTGGAGGTACTCGCACAACTATCGCCACCACGTGTTCAGCAATGTGGTCGGCGTGGACGACGATCTCGGATTCGGCGTCATCCGGGTGACTCGCGACGAGGCGTGGCGGCTCGAGCATCTGTTCCAGCCGCTTCGAAACCTGTTGTTGGCGAGCATTTTCGAGTGGGGAATCGGCCTGCACGGCATTCACTCCGAACGTGACCGGCTGGCTCCGGACGCCGAAAAGGTTTCCGAAGCCAGGCGGACGTTCGCCGACAAGATCGTCCGCCAATCCGCCAAGGACTACGTGATCTTTCCGGCGCTGAGCCTGTCTCGCTGGCGAAGAACGTTGGGCGCGAACACGCTCGCGAACCTTCTGCGCAATCTCTGGACGTACGTGGTCATCTTCTGCGGTCACTTCCCCGACGGTGCCGAGAAGTTCAGCGCCGACGTGCTCGAGAACGAAACTCGAGGCGAATGGTATCTGCGCCAGATGCTCGGCGCCGCGAACTTCAAAGCCGGTCCGCTGTTGGCATTTTCGACCGGGAACCTGTGCTACCAGATCGAGCACCACCTGTTTCCGGACCTGCCGAGTAATCGCTACGCGCAGATCGCGGTGCGGGTCAAGGCGTTGTGCGACAAGTACGACCTGCCCTACACGACGGGTTCCCTGCCGCGTCAGTACTTCCTGACGTTGCGCACCATCCACAAGCTGGCTCTTCCCGACGGCTTCCTGAGGGCCACCGCCGACGACGCGCCGGAGACGGCGTCGGAGCGGATGTTTGATGCCGACGCCCCCTCAACCACCGGATCGGGTGACGCGACGAGCGGGCTCGGCACGGCGTTACGGGCGCGTGCCCGTCGTCGTAAGCGGGTGCGCGAATCCCGATGACGCGCAACAGAGTACTGTCATCGGTATCGGGTAGCTCGGTTGCGAGCGAACATGCTCGACTAAAAAGGACAATGTGATGGCTTCGCCAACAACTCTCCGCACCCCCTATGACGTTCGCGTCGACATGGTCAAAGACGCCATCGTGGCTCACTCCAAGTTGAAGGACCAGGACGCGGGTGAACTCGCGGTGCACGTACTGCACGCGCTGAATTCCATCCCCGAAAAGGTGCGCTGAGGCAGTTACTCGCGCGATGGCCTTCGCAACCGCGACGTAGGTCGTGAGGTTCGCGGGGTCGCGCATCGCCTCTCGAACGACTCGGACGATTGCCCACGCGCGGGCACGTTCCTCGTCGAGCCCTGACGCGTCGAGAAGACGGAAGAAGCGGCGTCGCACGGTTTCTCTGACGTCACCGGCCACATCGGACCAGCGGTGCCACAGCATCGGGGCGAGTTCGTAGTGCGGATCACCGTTGCGCGGCGTCGGGGCGATCGCCAGCCAGGGCTCGCGGTCGGCGGCGAGCACGGTTCCGTAGTGCAGGTTGCCATGCAGCACGACGGTGGCTGGTTCGGTGCTCAGGTCACGGCCGAGCCCGATCGCCTGCTCGACCAGCCGACGCGGGATCGGCGCGCTGCGGGGGAGCGACTCCAGCTCGCGCGTCAAACCCTCGAGCTCTGTTGCCACTGAGCGTAATTGGGGCATCGCAGGCACGTGCAGCCGTCGGTAGAGACCGCCGACGATGTCGCATGCGTCGATGTCGCGCACGCTGTGCAGGGTCGCCGAATTCAATCGCTCCAGCAGCAGTGCACGGTGCGGCGGGTCGGCACTCAGCAGCCGGACGGCCCCGTCGCCGCCCCAGCGCCGGAGCACGAGATGCTCATGCTCGTTTTCCTCGTCGGGACCGCCGATCTTGAGAATGGCCCGCGCGCCGTCGGTGGTCCGCACCGGCTGCACGAAAGAGCCGCCGCGACCGATGGCATCGCCGTCGATGCGAAGCTTCCACTGCTCCAGCTGGCGCTGGAGCGCGACGTCGATCAGTCCTCCAGGGCGCGGCCCGCCATAGCGCCCACGTTATGACGAACACCGAGGCGCTAGGTTGACGAGGTGAACGGACGCGACGCCAGAGGGCATGGTGCGGGCCATCAGGAGTGCGCCGCTGACCTTCGGGTGGCTGCTCGTGCTGTTCGTCACGACCCGGATTCAGCGGTCGGCCGGGCGGCGGGGGTCGAAGCGGATCCAGCGCAAGCATTCGACCAACCTGCGTCGGCTGAACAGCGAACCGTCGCGGGTGCTGGCGGCGAGCCTGTTCTGGCTCGACGGCCGCATGTGGTGGCCGTACGTGCCGATGTTCGTCGCAGTGGTCGCGCCGGCCGAGCGCCGGTTGCGTTGGTGGCGTTGGCTTCTCATCGGATTTGCGGCGCATGCCACCGGCACCTTCGCGGGCCAGGGCTTTCTGAGGTGGTCGTTGAAGAGGGGCGAGGCGCCGAGGCGGTTGGTGAACGCCCGCGACGTCGGGGTGAGCTACTTCGTCCTCGGCGTGGCGGGCGCGTTAACGGGCTACGTCCGGCCGCACTGGAGGTCGCGCAGCCAGGTGGCGGGCGTCGCCGCGCTCGCAGGCAATGCGGCGCTGCGGCCGACGTTCACGGAGGTGGGCCATCTGACGGCCTTCGTCGTCGGGCTGGCGGCGACCCCGACGGTGCCCGATCGCGACGCCATGCCGTACCCGCCGGACGAGGCGGAGAGGAGGACTGGCGCCATGACCTTCGCGCCGGGCATCACGGGACTGCTGGTGATCGACCCGTACAACGACTTCATCTCCGAGGGCGGCAAGGTGTGGGACCGGCTGAAGGGTGTCGCCGAAGCCAACGGCTGCATCCCGCACATGAAGCAGGTGCTCGACGAGGCGCGTGCGGCCGACATCCGGGTGTTCTACGCGCTGCACCGTCGGTACCGTCCCGGCGACTACGAGACCTGGAAGTACGTCGCACCCATCCAGAAAGCTGCGTGGGACCGCAGGACGTTCGAGTTCGGCACCTGGGGCGGCGAGCTGCGCGACGAGTTCGCACCGCAGCCGGGCGATATCGTCGCTCAAGAGCATTGGTGTTCAAGCGGTTTCGCTAACACCGACCTCGACCTGCTGCTGAAGAAGCACGGGATCCATGAGCTCATCGTCATCGGCCTCATCGCGCACAGCTGCGTGGAGGCCACCGTCCGGTACGGCGCCGAGCTCGGCTACCAGGTCACGGTGGTCAGGGACGCGACGACGAGCTATTCCGACGACCACATGCACGCCGCACTGGAGATCAACCTTCCGAACTACGCTGCCGTCGTGTCCACCGTCGAGGTCGTCGACGCGATCCGCGCCGCCCGATGACCAGTCGGGCACAGCGGTTCCTGCAGTCGATCCGCAAGGAGATCCCCGACGCGGTCGAGGGGCAGGGCCACGACGACGCCGAAGTCGCGGCGATGCTGCGCGAGCTGGGGATCGCGCTCATCGAGTGCGAACAGCCTGCGCAGCTCGTGCGGGCCCGGTTGCTGGCGATCGCGAGTCAATACACCCACCAGACCGTCCGGGTCGTGGTGCTGCCGACGGCGTTGGTGGTCCAGGTCGGCACCGTCGCCTACGAGGTGGAGACGGTGGTCAACCCGACGACCCAGTTGAACCTCGCGGGCCGGATCGACGCGATCGCCGAGCTCGCCGAGGTCGGTGCCATCACCCCGGCCGACGCGACGCGCGAGGCCGCGGTCGCGCGCACCATGAAGCCGCGCTTCGGGCCCGTCACGACGGTGATCGGCTACGTCATCACGACGCTCGGCTTCGGCATGGTGATCAACCCGACGTGGGCGTCGCTGTGGGGCTACGTGTTTCTCGGCGCGGTGGTCGGCGCCATCGTGATACTCGGTCGGCCGTTCCCGACGCTGAGTGCGGTGCTGCCCACGCTGGCGGCGATGGTGGTCACCATGCTGGCGACGTGGTTCGTCGCCGACGCCGCCAACGACGGGCTGCTGCGGGTGATCAGTCCGCCCTTGGTCGCGATCCTGCCGGGCCTGTCGTTGACGATCGCCGCCATGGAACTGGCCAGCGCGCAGATCATCAGCGGGGCCAGCAGGCTGATTTACGGTGTGACACAACTGATGTTGCTCGTCTTCGGTGTCGGGCTCGGCATCCACGTCGTGGGCCGGGTCGCACCGCAGCCGCCGTCGCCGCAGATGGGTGGGTGGTCGCTGTATGTCGCCGTGGTGGTGATCGCGATCGGGCTCTACATCTACCTGTCGGCGCCAACGGGGTCGCTGCTGTGGCTGATGCTGGCGGTCGGAGTGGCGCTGGTCGGGCAGAAGGTGGGCGGGCTGTTCCTGTCGCCGACGCACTCCGGTGCCGTCGGCGCGTTCCTGGTGGTGCCGTTCGCGATGCTCGGCGCACGGATCAGGACGTCACCGCCCGCGATCGTGATGATGCTCGCGGCGTTCTGGGCGTTGGTGCCGGGCTCGCTGAGCTTCCAGTCGCTCGGCGAGGCCGTCCAGGGCGGAGGAACCGATATCGCGACGCTCGGCTCAAGCGTTGCCGCCATCTTCTCGATCGCGCTCGGCACGCTGGTCGGCTGGAGTGTCCTCGAGACGATCAGGACCAGGCTCAGGCGATGACCGCCTGTGTGTTTGCTGTACAGGAATAAATTCAATCGGCTGCCAGTTGCAGCGACGCGTGCGCCAGGGACCGCTCGCCGGACGGTATCCGGCGGTGGCCGCGATGGTCACTCTCGCCTTGATTCCCTATCTCGCGCTGTCGGCGGCGATCGACCCGTTGGTGCCGATCATCTCCGCCGACCTCCACATGAGCACCCAGGCCATGACGTTGGGTTCCGGTCTGGGTAATGCGGCGTACGCAGTCGGTACGGTCCTTGCGGTCCAGTTCGCCCAGCACCTGCCGCAGCGCAGGATGCTGGTCGGCTACGCGGTGCTGTTGGTGGTGGGCTCGGTGCTCGCCGCATCCGCGCAGAACGCAGGCATGTACATCGGCGGGCACGTGCTGCAGGGACTGTCGACGAGCATGCTGTTGATCGCCGCCGCCCCGCCGCTGACGATCGGGTTCCCGCGCGACAAACTGCGCATCACCGCCGTGATCATGAACATGTGTGTGTTCGGGGCGGTGGCACTCGGCCCGTTCATCGGTGGTGTGCAGGCCGAGGCTCATGCGTGGCGACCACTGTTCTGGATCATCGCCGCGATCGCGGTGCTGGCTCTTGTGATGGCGGCGTTGACATTTGACGACGCGCCACCCGCCGACCTCGACGCGCCGCGCGACCTGAAGGCCATCGCGTTGGCGACGGTCGGTTGTACGGCCGCGTTCGTCGGCGCTGCGCAACTCACCACGCACGCGTTCAGCGACCTGGCCGCCAGCCTGCCCATGTTCGGCGGCCTCGCACTGATCGTGGCGTTGATCGTGTATCAGTTCAGGGCGAAGCGACCGCTGTTGACGGTGCGCACGATGTTGACGAGCGCGATCCCGGTCGCGGGCGTCGGCGTCGCGTTGTTCGCCGCTGCAGCCTCGGTCGCGGCGACGGCGCTGACGGCCAACGTGCTGTTGGAGAACTTCAGCCCGGTTCAGGTCGGGCTCATCTATCTGCCCGAGGTCGGCGGCGCCATCGTGATGGCGGTCGTGTTCGGCTTCGTCATCTCCCGCAAGGCGATGCACTACCTGCCGCTGGTCGGCATGGCGCTGCTGGCGGCCGGAATCCTGGTGTTCACCTACGCCCTTCCGGCGAACCAGCCACTGGCCATGGTCGGCTCGGCGTTGACGGGGCTGGCGTTGGGCGCGACGGTGGCGCCCGCGCTGTTCGTCGCGGGCTTCTCACTGCAGTCGGCGAGCCTGCAACGGGTTTTCGCGATCATTGAGCTGTTGCGGGCGGTCGCGGCGTTCATGGTGGCGCCGATCCTGGCGCACATCGCCGATGCGCTGCCCGGTGATCTGGCCGCAGGAACGGGCACCACGCTGTGGATCGGTTTCGGGCTGGCGATCGGCGGTGCGGTCTTCGGGCTGGCGATCTACCTGTTGAGCGGGGCGCGACCGCAGACGCCGGATCTCGACGAATTTCTCGACGGCGATTCGCCCGCCTGGTATTCACCGCCGTTGTTGGCCCGCATCCGATCCGGCGTGCCGTCACCGGCTCCGGCGATCGACCGGCGTGAACCCGTGCCCGCGGCGCCGAGACGCCAGCCGACGTCGGTCGGTCCGGTGGTGTTCGCCTACGACGGGTCCGACCTCGCGGCGTGCGCGATCGAACAGGCCGCGCGTCAGCTGCCGCAGGGACGATGCGCGTTGGTGGTGTGCGTGTGGCAACCGGCCCACGTCGGATTCACTCCGGTGGACAAAAAGCACTTCGACGCCGATCAGGCCGGCGAGGTACGGCTGGCCGCCGAGAGCACCGCGGCCCACGGCGCGTCGCTCGCGCAGAAGGCCGGTTTCGCCGCGGACAGCATCGCGATGGAGGCGGCGCCGACGTGGAAAGGCATCGTGGCGGCCGCGCAGGAAAGTGACGCGAGCCTGATCGTGCTCGGGCCGCATCGGCGCAGCGGGCTGGTCGGGCATCTGCAGGGCAGCGTGGCGGCTGCCGTGATCGCGCACTCGACGATCCCGGTGATGGCCATTCCCGAGCAGCCCTGCCGACGCTGACCTCGAGCTAGGGGCCGGCCTATGTCGATACTTCGGTCCCGACATTCGGGGCTGCGGTTTCCAGCTCGGCAAGGGCTAGCCCGATCCGTCTGATGTCACCGGTTTGCAAGTCGAGCTGCTCGGCGACGTCGGCGATCAGGCCACTCGCGGCGGACGGCATAACCACCGATAGCTCGAACAACGACTTGAATACCGGCCCCAATTCGGTGAACTCGTGGTCTTTGACGTAGTCGAGCAGGTATTTCGGGTTGACGATATCCAGCTTGTCGGGCGGCAGCTGGCGGATCTCGTCGGCGATCGTCGCCAGGCATGCGCCTTGTGCCGCGACCACCGCGATCGGCAGGGTCAGCGCGAACGTCGTCAGCGTCTCGTCGGCGGTCGCCGTGGCCAACGCCACGGGGTGCTGCGCGGCTTCGGCGACTTCTACGGATACAGACATGTTCCAGGTTCCGTCGCCCCTCGGGGCCGTGATGATCGCCTGGTATCCGTCGACGCGGACGACGAGATCGATTGGCTTGGTGATGGTTTGCGACACGTTATAGCTGACGGGCACCTTCACAGGAACCGCAATGGTCAACTGGAACTCGGCTGGAGCCGTCGCGGTGGGGTCGAGCCAAAACGGTATGGTTTCGCCGTTGACGGTCCATCGCAGCACAGGGGATGTGAAGCCGGCATACTCGGCGGACGCGGTGACTTCAGAGCCGGTTTCGCGATGCTGAAGCCGGAACTTAGCTGTGCCGCAGCGCGGTCCGACACCGGACACATTCACCATCTCACCGGGAAGAACGAGCGGGTCGACCACCTTGGGGTCCGTTGTCAGCTTCACTTCATGCACCTTCGGAAGCCGCGAACCCACGAGGATCAACACCGCGTCGGGTGAATGGTCGATCACCCGAACGGCGGTGCGGCCGTCGGTCCAATCCTGCCAATCCTGGTCGCCGCCAGGCACGGTCACGGTGTGCCGATAGTTGACGCGGTCGACGGGCCCGTCGTTGGGTGCGCCGTCGTCGCGCAGGATCCTGTGTACGACGACTCCGGCTGGCGGCCGCTGTAGCGCGGGATCAACCAGGCCGGGTCCATGGCCCAGACCACGGTCCCAACCCAAGGCCGGGCGGTATTCGAAGGTGGTCCAGTACGGGTCGGCGTCGGGGGACGGGATCGCTACCAGCGTGCAGTACGCGACGTCGTCCAAGGGCCAGGGCATGTCGAGCATCGGCGTTCCTGCGCGGTACAGCTTGATCAGGGTAGGCGGTGCCCCTGGCGCGAGCTTGCGCACCCACGGCATATCGGGAGCCGTGAAGTCGTCCATGCCATTTGGTGAAGCGCTGTAGCGCCACAGCTGGGCAGGCGACAATGCCGGGCCCGCGCCGGCGTTGAAGGCGTCGTCGCCCCACAGCAATGGATGCGCGAATCGGCGGTCGGCGTCGGGAATGCGAAATGTCGGGTCGGTTGCCCCGTACCGCGCTGACGACATGCAATCGACCGGGTCGTCATATGTCCCCCACTGATCGACAGAGTGCAGTGGGCCCGAGGAGTGGTCGTAGCCGAGAACGTGGCCGATTTCGTGAGCGTAGAAGTTGAACGCTGCTCCGAGGTTCAGGTACGCGGCTGGACGCCGCTTGTTGTCGATGTCGATCGCCGTCGCACCACCTGCTGCCGATGGCGTGTCGAGCTGACCGGTGACCGAGGTAGTGGTCGCGAAGATGACAACGCCGTCGAAGTTCGACGGCGGTGACTTCGGGAAGTGCGCGTTGGCGTACTCGGCGGCGCGCGTGGCGCCGACGGACCGACTGTGCTCGGGGTCAGCGGTGGCCTCCAGCTTGTCGATGTCGCTCTGGGATGTGCCGATGTTGACCCAGTCGTGCACGGTGGCGTCGATCTCGCGGGTGCCCGCGGTGACATCACGCCAGTAGCGCAGGAGGCTGTACTCATAGTTGGGGTCGAACATGGCGCCGAGGTCGAAGGTGGGCGCCGGGCTGTTCTTCGGCGCACAGTAGATGCCGTAAACGCCGAGCGTGAATTTCGTCATTTCCGCGGTTCTCCTGTCGGCTGTTGGTCAGAAGCTGCTGTTCGAATAGTGTCGGCGGGCCGTCGCTTGTGTACGTCAGTAGTCGACTACTTCATTCGGTTGGAGCGGGCCGCTCACCGGCGCAGGCGCGAACGTGCCTCGTTCGCCAGCCCGGTAGACAACTTGTCGATAGTGTCGCCTGCGTGGACTTCGAGCTCGACGACGAGCAGCGCGCGTGGGTCGCCGAAGTGCGCCAGTTTCTCGCGGAGAACGTCACCCCTGCGTTGAAGGCCGAGATGGCCGAGCACGGGCTGGAGTTCCAGGGCGGCGAGCTGACCGCGTTCCGCCGCAAGATCGGCGAGAAGGGCTGGTTCGGGCTGAACTGGCCGACCCAGTACGGCGGCCTCGGCCTCACCCCGACCCATCAGCACCTGCTGATGAGCGAGTTCGAGTACGCCGGTGTGCCAGGACCCGACCTCACGGTGACCTCGATTGCGCCGATGATCATGCGGCACGGCACCGAGCAGAACAAGAAAGACTTCCTGCCCGGAATCGCGCGGGGTGAGATCGTCTTCGCGCTCGGCTACTCCGAGCCCAACGCCGGGACCGACCTGGCCGCCCTGCGCACCCGCGCGGTCCGCGACGGCGACGAGTGGGTGATCAACGGGTCGAAGATCTGGAACAGCGGGGCCCAGCGGTCGACACACGAATGGCTCTGTGTGCGAACCGATCCCGATGCCCCGCGGCACCGCGGAATATCGGTGATCGCAGTTCCGGTGGACAGCCCCGGCATCGAGATCCACCCGCTGATCGCCTGGTCGGGATACCGCACCAACGAGACCTTCTTCAACGACGTGCGGGTGCCGGTGGCGAACCTCATCGGCGAGGTCAACGCCGGCTGGACCTACATCACCGGCGCGCTGGACCTCGAGCGCGGCGCGTTGACCAACGCCGGTGATCTGCGGCGCGCGCTCGACGACCTGATCGCGATGGCGGGTTCACCGGAGCCGGCGTTCCGCCGCCGCCTCGCCCAGGCCGAGGCCGACGTCGAGGTCGCCAAGCTGATGGGCTACGAGGCGGCGTCTCTGCTCGACAGCGGTCGGATTCCCAGCATCGAGGTCAGCGTCGAGAAGATCTTCACCAGCGAGCTGCGACAGCGGATCGCCGACCTTGCTATCGACGTGCTCGGGCCGGACGGCCTGCGCGTCGGCAACTTCTTCGAGCGGCTGTACCGGGTTTCGCCGCTGATGCGGTTCGGCGGCGGCACCAACGAAGTGCTGCGCGACGTCATCGCCCAGCGTGGTCACACGATGCCGTCGTACGGTCGGTGACGGCGTGCGGGTGATTCCCTCTCAGGACGAGCGCGATCTGGCGGCGATGTGCCGCAGCGTGCTGGCCGCCGACCTGGAGCCGGACGCGCAGTGGAAGGCGCTCGCCGACGCGGGAGTGCTTGGGCTGCCTGTCGACGGCGGCCTCACCGATGTAGGCATCTTCTGCGTCGAGGCGGGAAGGGCATTGTGCCCCAGGGTCGTTCAGAGCACGATGTATGCGGCGTTGGCTATCGACTGGCTCGGCGTGGGGTCGGACTGGCTGCCTCGGCTGACCTCCGGTGACGCGCGCGGAACCTATGCGCTCTTCGATCCGCGAGACGCATCCGTCGGCTTGACGGTGAGCGGAGGCGCTGACTTCGTTCCGGATGCCGATGTCGCCGACGTGATCATCGCCTCGACGAGCTCAGGTGTGATGGCCGTCGATACGTCCACTGGCGTCAGCGTCGAGCCCGTCCCCATGATGGGCGGGTATCCGGCGTTCAGCGTGCGCTTCGATGACGCCGCGGCTGGGGTCGACGTCGACCCGGCCCGGCTACGGCGACTGGCCAATGCCATTGTGGCGCTTGATTGTCTGGACCTGGTCGGGGTCGGTGAGGCGGTGGTCGAGCGCACCGTCGAGTACACGAAGATGCGCGAGCAGTTCGGCAGGCCGATCGCGTCGTTCCAGGCAGCGCAACACCTGGTCGCCGACATGCACATCGCGCTCGCGGCCGCCCGGCTCGCCGCGCAGTCGGCGGTGTTCTGGATAGGCAAGGGCAGGACGGCGACGCGGGAGACCGCCGTCGCACGGATGCGCGCCGCCGAGGTCAAGAAGATCACACTGGACGCCCATCAACTGCACGGCGGCATGGGATACGTCGTCGACACCGGTCTGTACAAGTTCTCCGAGCGCGCCCGCATCCTGTCCACGCTCGGTGGGGGAGCCGACATCGCCGCGAATGGCTTGAGAACGAGATGAACTGGGAGCCGGCGCGATGACCGACAGCCTCATCGACCCGGAGTCGGCGGAGAAGATCGGCGCCGTCGTCGCGGTGGCGACGGGTGAGGTGTACCGGCGGGACTGGCAGCGCTGGGCCGCCGCCGTCGGCGACCACAACCCGCTGTGGTTCGACCCCGACTACGCGCGCCGACACGGGTACCGCGACATCGTCTGCCCACCGCTCTACCTGCAGTACGCGATCCTCGGCGTCGCGGCACTCGGCGACCTGCGGCCGGACGGTTCGTCGGGTGCGGTGACGGGCAGCATGGCGTTCCCGCGCGCACCGCGACGGATGGCGGGCGGCGAGAGCACGACGTTTCACCTGCCCGCCTATCACGGCGACGAGGTCGAGATGACGCGCACCGTCGAGTCGATCGTCGAAAAGGACGGCAGATCAGGCAGATTCGTGCTGGTGACCTGGCGCGCCGAATACCGCAACCAGCACCGTGACCTCCTCGCCGAAGCCACCACGTCGATGATCGCGCGGCCCGCATGAGCCCACCATCCCCGGCGAGCAGACGCAAAAGCACCCAAAATGTGCCCGAAAAGGGGCCATTTGCGTCTGCTCGCGAGGGAACGCACGTGTACTTCGAGGACGTCGACACGGGCGACGCGATCCCTGCGCTGACGGTCGCTGTCGACGAGACGCAGATGTTCTTCTTCAGCGCCGCCACCTACAACGGTCACCGCATCCACTACGACAAGGAGTGGGCGCGCGACCGCGAAGGCTACGACAACGTGCTCGTCCAGGGCCCGCTGCAGGCGGCGCTGTTGTCGCGGGCGCTGACGGACTGGATCGGCGGCGACGGGCGGCTGGTGGCGTTCTCGGTGCAGAACCGCGCGATCGCCTTGCCCGGCCAGGCGCTGACCTTCGGCGGGATCGTTACGGCGAAGCGCGAGCACGGTCTGGTCGACCTCGACATCTTCTGCAAGCGCGGCGACGATGTGCTGATGCCGGGCACCGCGACCGTCGCATTGCCGCAGCGGGGTGAGTCGTGACCGGTCTGCGCGGTGAGGCGGCCATCGTCGGCATCGCGGAACTGCCCGCCGAGAAGCGGCAGAGCGCGCCACCGTCGTTCACGCTGGACCAGTACGCGCGGCTGGCGAAGATGGTCATCGAGGACGCCGGTGTGGATCCCGCTGTGGTGAACGGGCTTTCGACGCACGGCATCGCCGAGTCGACCATGTTCGCCCCGGCCACACTGTCGGAGTACCTGGGATTGCCGCTCGACTTCGGTGACCGCGTCGACTTCGGCGGTGCGACCGCGGCGGGCATGGTGTGGCGCGCCGCCGCCGCCGTCGAGCTGGGACAAGCCGACGCGGTCCTCGTCGTCATGCCCGGCTCCACGGAGGTTCCGCGGTCGGAGGCGAAGCCAGGACGGACGCTGAGCTGGTTCGGGGCGTCGAGCAACAACTACGGCTCCCCGCAGGCCGAGTTCGAGATTCCGTACGGCAACGTCGGGCAGAACGGGCCGTACGCGCAGATCGCGCAGCGGTATGCCCACGAATTCGGCTATGACGCAGCGGCCTTGGCGCGCATCGCGGTGCAGCAACGCGAGAACGCGTGCGCCCATCCCGGTGCGGTGTTCCACGGCAAGCCGATCACCGTCGACGACGTGTTGAACAGCCCGGTGATCGCCGATCCGATCCACATGCTCGAGACCGTGATGCGGGTGCAGGGCGGCGCGGGCGTGCTGATCGCGAACGCAGACGTCGCGCGGCGGGCGCGTCATCGCCCCGTGTGGATCAAGGGATTCGGCGAACACATCCGGTTCAAGACGCCGACATACGCCGACGATCTCATCCGCACGCCGATTGCGCGCGCCGCCGAACGGGCCTTCGCGATGGCGGGTCTGCAGCGTTCCGACATCGACATGGCGTCGATCTACGACTGCTACACGATCACGGTGCTGATGACGCTGGAGGACGCGGGCTTCTGCGGCAAGGGCGAGGGCATGGCGTGGCTGACGGAGCACGACCTGACCTTCCGCGGCGACTTCCCGGTCAACACCGCGGGCGGGCAGCTGTCGTTCGGACAGGCGGGCATGGCGGGCGGAATGCACCATGTGGTCGACGGCGCGCGCCAGGTGATGGGCCGGTCGGCGGATGCTCAGGTGACCGACTGCAACATCGCCTTCGTCACCGGCAATGGCGGCATCATGAGCGAGCAGGTGGCGCTGATCATGGGTGGTGACTGACGTGACGGCGTGCCGCTGCCTGAGCCGACGCCGGTGTCGCAGCCGTTCTGGGATGCGTTGCGCGAGCACCGGATTCTGATTCAGTACTCGCCGTCGGCGGACCGGTATGTGTTCTACCCGCGCACGCTGGCGCCGGGCACGCTGGCCGACGACCTCCAGTGGCGGGAGATCGACGGCGCCGGATCGCTGTACACCTACACGGTCGCGCGACGGCCGACCGGGCCGCCATGGGCCGAGAAGCTGCCGCAACTGCTGGCCGTCGTCGAATGGGACGTCGGCCCGCGGGTGAGCACCGAACTCGTCGACGTCGAACCCGACGACATCAGCATCGGCATGCGGGTCACGCCCGTGTTCTGCGACGTGCCCGACGCCGGCGTCACGCTGCTGCGCTACCGGCCCGCTGATGTTTGAAACCGTGCAGCAGCTGCTGCGCTCGCGGATGGACGACGACGGCATCGCGATGATGCACGGCGACCGGACGTGGACCTGGCGCGAGCACCTGGCCGAGGCGGCGGCGGAGGCGTCGGCTCTCATCGAGCAGATGGACCCGACGCGGCCCATGCATGTCGGTGCGCTGCTGGGCAATACGCCCGCGATGCTGCGGTCGATGGCGGCCGCCGCGCTCGGCGGGTATGTGCTGTGCGGGATCAACACCACACGGCGCGGCGACGGCCTGGCGACCGACATCCGCGCGGTCGGACTGCCAGCTGGTCCTCGCCGACGCTGAGCACATGCCGCTGCTCGACGGCCTCGATCTCGGCGGCGCGCCGGTCATCGACGTCGACGGCCCCGCCTACCGCGACGCGGTAGCGGCGGCGAAACCGCTTGAGCCCTACCGCGAAGTCGAAGGCATGGACCCGGTCGTCATGCTGTTCACGTCGGGCACCAGCGGCGACCCGAAGGCGGTGCGGTTCGCCCATGCGATGGCGGTGCTGTGCGGTGCGAGCCTGGCCGAACGGTTCGAACTGACCGCCGACGACGTCTGCTACCTGTCGATGCCGTTGTTCCACTCCAATGGAGTGGCGGCAGGCTGGGCGGTGGCGCTCGCGTGCGGCGCGACGATGGTGCCCGCGAAGTTCTCGCCGTCGCGGTTCCTGCCCGACATCCGCCGCTACGGCGCGACGTACATGAACTACGTCGGCAAGCCGCTGGCGCTGGTGCTCGCGACACCCGAGAAGCCGGACGACGCCGACAACACGCTGCGGGCGGCGTTCGGCAACGAGGCCACCGAGCGCGACGTCGACGACTTCGCGCGACGGTTCGGATGCAAGGTCGTCGACAGCTTCGGCTCCAGCGAATTCGCCGTCGTCGTCATGCGCGAGGACGGCTGCCCGACGGGATCGATCGGCAAGGGATATCCGGGCGTCAGCGTGTACCACGCCGACACCGTGACCGAATGTGCGGCAGCGGTTTTCGACGAACACGGCGCGCTGGCCAACTTCGACGACGCCGTCGGGGAGCTGGTCAACACCTACGGTGTCGGCGGCTTCACCGGGTACTACAACGACACCGATGCCACCGAGGAGCGGATGCGGCACGGCATGTACTGGTCGGGCGACCTGGCCTACCGCGACGCCGACGGCTGGATCTACCTGGCCGGCCGCACCGCCGACTGGATGCGGGTCGACGGCGAGAACCTCGCGGCGGGTCCGGTCGAACGGATCCTGCAGCGGCTGCCCGAGATCAGCCTCGTCGCCGTCTACGCCGTGCCCGACGAGGTCGTCGGCGACCAGGTGATGGCGGCCGTCGTCCTCAACGACGCAGCGACCCTGTCGCCCAAGCAGTTCGAGCACTTTCTGGCAGCACAGCCCGACCTGTCACCGAAGGCGTGGCCGAGGTACGTCCGCATCAACGACACGCTGCCGCAGACGGCGACCAACAAGATCCTCAAGCGCACGCTGATCAAGGAAGGCGTCACTGCCGGGCACGGCGCGTTGTGGACGCGCGACGCTCGCGGGCGGGAATACTCGGCGCAATGACCGCGCCACTGCCACCGGAGGCCTTCTATCCCATTCCCAGTGGCCTACCCGTAGAAGTCACGCCGGCTCGGGCATTCGTGCCGCCGCCGAACGAAGACCCGTTCTACACCTATTCCGGCGACAAACCGCTCGAAGAGTGGCCGCCGGGCTCGGTACTCGCGACTCGCAACATTCCGTACCACATTCTGGGCGTCCCGACTCCGCTGAAGACCACTCAGCTGCTGTACCGCTCGACGAGCCAAACCGGCAGGCCGACCGCCAACGTCACCTCGATCATCCAGCCGGCGCACCAGCCCGATACGACGCGAATTCTGTCGTATCAGTCCGCCTACGACTCGCTGAACCGCAACGACCAGCCGTCACATGCGATCAACGGCGGCCTGACGTTCGGCGGCCTCGTTCCCAGTGTCGAGCTCGCTGTGTTCGGAATCTTTCTCGCGCAAGGCTTCACGGTGATCGTGCCGGACACCGAAGGTCAGCGGGCCGACTTCGCCGCAGGCCCGGAGTACGGGAAGAACACCCTCGACTCGATCCGCGCTGCGTTCAATGCGTCGGCGGTCGAGACCGCGAGCAACGCGAACGTCGCTCTGCTCGGCTACTCCGGAGGCGCGATCGCCAGCGAATGGGCCGCAGAACTCGCACCCTCGTACGCGCCAGATGTCAACGCCCGCCTGATCGGTGCCGCCATCGGTGGTGTGCTGGTGCATCCGGCGCACAACCTGCACTACGTCGAGAACACGTACGTCTGGGCGGGCGTGATGCCGATGGCTCTCATCGGGATCGCGCGAGCGTTCGAGGTCGACTTCACCCCCTACCTCACAACCCGGGGTCTGGACCTGTACAACACCATGCAGAGTTCGTCGATCGTGCATGTCCTCGGCCAGCCTCGGTATTGGCGGCTGAAATGGAGTGATGTCGTCATATCGGACTTCCCGACGCCGGAGAGCCTTCCGCTGTTCGTCGAGGTGGCCAACCAACTCATCATGGGCACTGGCGGCACGCCGACCATTCCCCTGTTCATCGGCCAGGGCGCCAACGGCGTTCCCGAGGGAACACCCGGCAACAAGCCGGGCATCGGCCGCGGCGATGGCGTGATGATCGCCGGCGACGTTCGCACGCTCGCGCGCACCTACTGCGCGCGCGGAACCGTCGTGTATTACCGACCAGTACGAGCTTTTCAGCCATACCTCGGCTGTCGGGTTCTGGTTGATGCAGGCCATCGACTGGATCAACGATCGTTTTGCCGGACGGGCCGCGCCGAACAATTGCTCGTCAATCCCGGCGGGCAATGCGCTGGACCCGATTCCACGTCCCTAGCGAGCAGCCAGAAACCGGTGAACCGCCTCGTAGGCGTTGGCTTGGATGGTCGGATCGGCGAAGTCGGCGACGCTGCCGGCCTGATCGACGAGCGGCCAAACCGTCAGCATCTTGGCGGCGCTCGCGTAGAAGTTTCCGCTGTCGAGGTCGTCTCGGACAGTGGCGTCGACCAGTCGCCGAGCGCCCGCATCCAGTGGGTGGGCGAGGCCGAACCTTGGTACGTACGGCATGAGGACCCGATTCATCAAGGGTGTCAGCACGTCCCAGTCTCTGAACACGTCGGTGCCCGCGGTGTTGCCGGGCTGACGGTGACGAGCCGAGCTGCGGATTGCACATGTCGAGCTCCGACATCCACAGGGCGCCGAGGTATTTGACAGCCCGTGATGCACGGCCTGCGTCGTCTTACCGCCCGGCGTAGAACGACCCGTCGATGACGCTGGCGAACTCGTCGACCGAATGCTCGGCGAAGGCGGAGCGGGGAGTCCTAGCTTCGGCACACCGCGCGCGGCCTCACTGCCGACGAGTACGGCCAGCTCGTCAGAGCGCCCGCAGCGATCGACCGCACGAGGAGCGCCGCATGACCGAGTACGTTCGCCGTAGCGGACCTGGCTGGACGCGCGTCCTGATGAGCGTCGAGGGTGATCGATCCACCGGTATCCTCCCGCGTTCATACGACCGACTCGATCGGCGCACGGATCGAGGTCAACCGCCGCGCGACGGAGCCGATGTTCGCTGGTGCCAGCGGCTGTGGTGCAAGATCGGATACCAGCGCGCTCGAGTCCGCCGCGCCGCACGGCCTTGGAGTGATATTCGATCGGAAAGGTAGAACTGTCGAAGCTGCCGGATTCGGCGAACTGCCACGCCGACTGACCACGCCGATCCGGACTTGGCCGCCGACGTGAACGTGCCAGAGGCATGCGCGACGCAGCATCCCCACCATGTCAGCGTTGACCGACTCCTGTGCGTGCCCGCCTCGAGCGACACGTGCGGTAGACGGTCGGCGACCTGCGGTCGCGAAGGTGCTGACTGCGACTGGGCGCCGTTCGTCAGTGGTCCGCTGGTCGCTCAGGTGCCACGGACGATGAAGAACCAGTTCGGACCCGCGCTCAATGCCAGACGCCCGCTCGTCAACCAGCGTCTCCTCATGATGCGGCTCGATCGGCGCGCCTGCAAAGGTCGAAGGCTGGAAAGTGGCGCATTCATCGGTATTGGACCTGCCAGTGCTTGATGCCGTTGATCATGCTGTGCCGCAGGCGCTCGGGCGCGGAGACGGGCGTCAGCACGGGGATGTGGTCGGCGATCGCGTTGAACATCAGGTCGATCGTCATCCGCGCGAGGTTGGCGCCGACGCAGTAGTGCGCACCGGTGCCGCCGAAGCTCAAGTGCGGATTGGGATCCCGCATGATGTCGAACGAGAACGGGTCGTCGAAGACATCCTCGTCGAAGTTCGCCGACCGGTAGAACAGCACCAGCCGCTGCCCCTTCTTGATCGGCACACCGCCGAGCTCGGTGTCGACGAGCGCGGTGCGCTGAAACGCGGTGATCGGCGACGCCCAGCGGATGATCTCGTCGGCGGCGGTCTTCGGCCGCTGAGCCTTGAACAGCTCCCACTGGTCGGGGAAGTCGGTGAACGCCATCATGCCCTGGGTGATCGAGTTGCGGGTCGTCTCGTTGCCCGCCACGGTCAGGGTGACGACGAACATCCCGAACTCGGCCTCGGTGAGCTGGCCGTCGGCGTCGGCGTCGATCAGGGTGGTGACGATGTCGTCGCCGGGATCCTCGGCCTTGCGGGCCGCCAATTGCATGGCATACCAAATCAACTCGGCGGTCGACTGCAGCGGGTTGTATTCGGCGAACTCGGGGTCGTCGTCGCCTGCGATCATCTGGTTGGTCCAGTCGAAGAGCTTGCCGCGGTCCTCCAGCGGCACCCCGAGCAGCTCGGCGATGGCCAGCAGCGGCAGCTCGCGGGCGACCTGGAGAACGAAGTCGCCCGATCCCTCGGCGGCGGCCTGCGCGGCGATGCCCTGAGCCCGCGCGTCGAGCTCGGCGCGCAGCCGCTCGATGGCGCGCGGCGTGAAGCCGCGGGAGATGATCTTGCGCAGCCGACTGTGCTCGGGATCGTCCATCATGATCATCGACGCGGCGCCCGCCTCGATCTGGCCCCCGCCGCCAGTCACCTTGTAGCGCGGCACGATCGACTTCTTCTGCGACGAGAACACGTCGCTGCGCAGCGACACCTCGCGGACGTCGCGGTGCTTGCTGACCACCCAGAAGCCGCCGTCGCCGAACCCGCCGACATCGGGCGGCTGCTCGTTCCACCAGATCGGTGCGGCGCGGCGTACCTCCGCGAGCTCCTCGGTCGGCAACCGTTGCGCGTAGATCTCGGGATCGGTGAAGTCGAAGCCGGGCGGCAGGTTGGGAGCGGTGACGCGAGGAGCAGGTGGGGTCATACGGACCTCCTCAGGGTCGATTACGGACCCGGCACGGCACACCGTTGACAACCTGTGTGCTGCTGGGGACGTCGATCAGGTGGGCGGGGTTGAGAAGATTGGAGTTCACGCCGGGATGGTCGTTGGCGACCTGCAGCTGCGAGCCGTCGAGACCGTGGCCCCACCCGTGCGGCAGCGACACGACGCCGGGCATCATCTCGTCGGAGACCTCGGCGGGAACCGCCACCATTCCCTCGCATGTCGACACCTCGGCGACATCGCCGGACTGCACGCCGACGCGACGGGCGTCGTCGGGATGGATGAGCAGCGTGCAGCGGTCCTTGCCGCGCATCAGCGCGGGCACGTTGTGCATCCACGAATTGTTCGAGCGTAGATGCCGACGGCTCGTCAGCACCATCTCTTCGGCTGGGCGCGTCAACCGCTCGCGTAGTCGTGGCACGTCGTCGACGAACCGCTGATGCACCAATTCGACTGTGCCGGAGGGTGTGCAGAGGACCTCGTCGAGCCGGCCGCCTTCCAGCTCACCGAGCCGCAGCCCGTTCGGATGCCGTCGAACCTCGTCGAGCGTGAGTCCGCCGGGACGCCGGCCGAGGTCATCGCCCCACGGCCCGAGCCGAATTCCCAAGTCCACCAGTCGTTCCGAGCCCACGCCCTTCAGGGCGGCGGTGGCCTGCTGCGGATCGCGTCCGGTCAGCGGGGTGTGCGGGGCCATGCATGCGGTGGCGACAAGGCCGGCCACGTAGAGGTCGTCCATCGCCGCAACGTCCACGTCGGGCATCGGGGTGCCGACCATCGCGCCGGCGAGCCGCAGCAGGACCTCCCATTCCTCGGGCCGGTCGGGATCGGCTGCGAATACCGGGTCGTTCCACTTGACGCACGACGAGATCGCGTAGATCCAGTACAGGTCGTCGGCATGCGGCCGTTCCAGCGGCGACAGTCCCGGCAGGATGACGTCGGCGTGGCGGGTGGTCTCGTTCAGCCAGCTGTCCACGGAGATCATCGCGTCGAGCTTCGCCAGCGCCGCATCCAGTCGTCGGGCGCCCGGCGCCGACACGACGGGATTGCCTGCGACCGTGATCAGGCCGCGAAGCTGACCGTCACCGGGAGTGTCGATCTCCTCGGCGAGGCAGCTGATCGGGAACTGGTTGAACACCTCGGGCGCGCCGCGCACCCGGCTGTGGAAGCGACCGAATTGCCAGCCGTCGCCGTCCTGGTCCGGCGGCTTCATGAACATCGGCGACCAGGTGGCGGGCTGCGGGAACACCGCGCCGCCGGCCCGGTCCAGCGATCCCAGCGCAGCGTTGATGACGAACACCAACCAGGTGGCGAGCGTGCCGAATTCCTGCGTGGAGGCGCCGATGCGGCTGTACAGCACGGGGCTCTCGGCGTGGGCGAGGCCGTGCGTGAGCGCCCGGATGGTCGTCGCGTCGATGCCGCACGCGGCGGCGACGGCCTCCGGGGCGAAGTCCGCGGCCATCGCAATCACGTCGTCGAGTCCGGTGATGCGACCGTCGAGGTGTGGCGGACGCCGGATCCAGCCTTGTTCGGCGAGCGTATGAAGGATCGCGAAAAGCAGGAGTGCGTCGGTGCCGGGCTTGATGGGCACCCACCGGGTGGCGCGCTGTGCGGTGAGGGTGCGGCGCGGGTCGACGACGGTGACGGTTCCGCCGCGCTTTCGGATCGCGGCGAGCCTGCCCATCAGGTCGGGCGCGGACAGCATGCTGCCTTGGGACGCTGAGGGATTCGCGCCGAGGATCATCAGGTGGTCGGTGCGATCGACGTCGGGAATCGGTGCGTTCCACATATGGCCGAAGAGCAGCGCGCTGACGAGGTTGAGCGGCCACTGGTCGACGGTGCCGGGCGAGTAGTACGCGGGCATGCCCGCTGCCTGCGCCATGCCGATCAGCGCGCCGATGTGGGTGCTGAGCGCGAGGTTGTGCGCGACGGGGTTACCGACGTAGACGGTGACGGCGGGGGCGCCGTAGCGGTCGAGCACCGGCCGCAACACCCGTTCGACTTCGGCGTAGGCGTCGTCCCACGACACCGGGGTGTGGCCGTTGCGGGTGCGGACCATCGGTTGGCGCAGCCGGTCGGGATCGGTGTGCAGGTGGCCGAGCGAGGTGCCCTTGGGGCAGAGATGGCCCTGCGACCAGACGTCGTCGGGATTGCCGCGCACGTCGGTGACCTGGCCGCCGCCATCGATGCTGACTCTCAGTCCGCACATCGCCTCACACAGCGGACATGTCACCGAGGCGGTACTGGACACTTGTCCAGATTAGAGACCACCCGCCGGGGGCGTTGCATTACGGTGCAACTCATGGACGACGGCGTGGCAAAACTGATGCGCGCCATGAACGACACTTTCCCCGACCTCTCGACGATGTCAGCAGAGGAGGCCCGGGCCGTGCTCGTCGGTCGCAGGCCGCCGGTGGCCAACCTCGACGACGTGGCGAGCGCCGACGACCTCCTCATCCCCGGCCAGGGCGGTGACCTGCGGGTGCGGGTCTACCGCCCGCATGGCGACAGCGATTCGCGTGCCGCGGTGGTGTTCGCGCACGGCGGCGGCTTCGTGCTCTGCGACCTGGACTCGCACGACAGCTTCTGCCGCGCCATGTCGCGGCACACCGACACCGTGGTGGTGTCGGTGGACTACCGGCTCGCGCCCGAGCATCGCGCGCCCGCCGCCGCGGAGGACGTGTTCGCCGCGTGGTGCTGGACGATCGAGCACGCCGACGATCTCGGCGTCGACTCGCAGCGGGTGCTGGTCGCCGGGGACAGCGCGGGCGGCAACCTGGCCGCGGTCACCGCGTTGATGTGTCGCGAGCGCGGGGCGCGGATGCCCGCCGGGCAGCTGCTGATCTATCCGGTCATCGAGCCGTTCTTCGACACCGAGAGCTATCGCAAGTACTCGACGGGATACGTCAACACGCGCGATGCGATGCAGTACTACTGGCGGCAGTACCTCGACGACAAGATGCCGTCTCCGGAGTATCTGGTGGCGCCCGCGCGGGCCGAATCCCATGAGGGCCTGCCCCCTGCGATCGTGGTGACCGCGGGCTTCGATGTGCTGCAGAGCGAGGGTGCGTCGTATGCGGAAACGCTGCGGGCGGCGAATGTTGCTGTCGTGCATCGGGATTACCCGGGCTTGTTCCACGGGTTCCTGACGATGATGCCGTTCTCGGCGGGGGCTGCAGGCCGGGAGTTGCTGTGGGCCGATATGGCGCGGCTGCTGGCAATCGATGTGGAGGCGCCCGCGTGAAGACCGACGCGATCGTGATCGGTGCCGGGTTCGCGGGGCTGTATGCCGTGCACCGTTGCCTGGCGGAAGGCATGACGGTCACCGGTATCGAGGCGGCCCCGAGCGTCGGCGGCACCTGGTACTGGAACCGCTATCCCGGGGCGCGCTGCGACGTCGAAAGCGTCGACTACTCATACTCTTTCGACGACAGCCTGCAGAGCGACTGGACATGGACTGAGCGGTTCGCGGCGCAGCCCGAGATCCTGGCGTACCTCGACCATGTCGCCGACCGGTTCGATCTTCGTCGGCACTACGTCTTCGACACCGAGGTGATCGGGGCACGGTTCGACGCGGGCGAATGGGTGGTGCAGACGTCCACCGGGGAGACGCACCGCGGCCGGTTCCTGTTGTGCGCGACGGGCTGCCTGTCGGCGGTGAACCGCCCCGACATTCCAGGCCTCGACGACTTTGCCGGCGAGGTGTACTTCACCGCGGCTTGGCCGCGTGAGGATCCGCCGTTGCGCGGCAAGAAGATCGGTGTGATCGGCACGGGCTCGTCAGGCATCCAGGTGACGCCGATCCTCGCCGAGCAGGCCGAGTCGCTGGTGGTGTTCCAGCGCTCGCCCAACTACACGATCCCGATGCCCAACTATCCGTGGACGGATGAGGACCTGCAACGCATCCGGCGGGAGTATCCGGAGCGCAGGCAGCGGTCGTCGTATGCGCCGTCGGGCACGCCGCACGGCACGTACCACCAGAACGCACTCGACACCGACCCCGCCGAACGGGACGAGGCGATGTGGGCGCGCTGGCGCGACGGCGGCGTGCTGTTCAGCAAGACCTTCCCCGACCAGGGCTCGGTGCTCGCGGCCAACGACATCGCGCGGCGGTTCGCCGAGGACCGCATCCGCGACATCGTCGACGACCCCGCGGTCGCCGAGGACCTGATCCCCACCGACCACCCGATCGGCACCAAACGCATCTGCACCGACGCGGGCTACTACGCGACGTTCAACCGCGACAACGTGCGATTGGTGAACCTGCGCCGCGAACCGATTCAGGCGATCACCACGGACGGCGTTCGGACGGCAGAGGAGACATACGACTGCGACGTGCTGGTGTTCGCGACCGGCTTCGACGCGCTGACAGGCGCGATGACGCGGATCGACCCGACGGGTCCGGACGGGCACCGGCTCTCGGAGATGTGGGCGGACGGGCCCGTGACGTTCCTCGGCGTGATGGTGCCGCGGCTGCCGAACCTATTCAGCTTCAGCGGGCCGGGCAGCCCGTCGGTGCTGGCGAACATGGTCCTGCATGCCGAGGTGCAGGTGGACTGGGCCGTCGGCCTGATGGTGGCGGCGAACAACCAAGGGATCACCGAGGTCGAACCGCGCCGCGACGCCGCGAAGGCATGGACGAAGCACGTCGCGGAGGCCGCCGAGCGGACGCTGTTTCCGCGAGCCGAATCGTCGTGGTATCTGGGATCCAACATCGACGGCAAGAAGCGCGTATTCATGCCCTACATCGGCGGCTTCGGCAACTACCGAAAATCGATGGACGATGTTGCGGCTCAAGGCTATCCGGGACTGGTACTCACGACGCGATGAGCTTCAAGAGCGCCGTCAACAGCGCCACCGGCAACCGAGCGCTGCAGCGGGTGGCGCGGGCCGGCTATCTGATCAGCGGCGCGCTGCACCTGCTGGTGGCGAGCATCATCATGCGGATCGCGTTCGGGCTCAAAGGGGAGGCGGATCAGACGGGCGCGCTCGCGACGCTCGCCAGCAGACCCGGTGGCACGGCGACGCTCTATGTGGTCACCGCGGGGCTGGTTGCGCTGGCGATGTGGCGGCTCTTCGAGAGCGTGCTCGGATTGCATCCCGCCGAGCACCCCGATGCGCACAAGCGGAATTCGCCGATCGCGCACCGGCTGAAGGCGTTCGGCCTTGCGTTGATCTACGGCGCGGTTGCGCTCACGGCCATCCAGTTCGCCCTCGGCGCGCAGGCGCGTGGCAGCAGACAGACGGCAGGCGTGAGCGCACGGCTGATGCAGTCCGGCGGCGGCAAGGCCGTCCTGGTGATCGTCGGCCTCGTCATCGTGGGGATCGGCGGCTACTACGCCCACAAGGGGGCGTCGAGACGGTTCCTCAACGACCTGAATACCGACGGCGGGCGCGTGCTGACCGCACTCGGTGTCATCGGCCATGTCGCGGAGGGCTTGGTGCTGTCGGCGGTGGGCATCTCCGTCATCGTGGCGACGGCTCTCGGCGATCCGGCCAAGGCGAGCGGGTTGGACGGCGCGGTCAAGGCGCTGGGCTCGACGCGCTATGGCGGGGCGATATTGACCGCTGCCGCAGTGGGTTTCGCGGCATACGGGTTGTACAGCTTTGCGCTGACGCGGTATTCGCGGATGTGACGCGTGCGCCCGCGCGCCGGCTCATCTCACGTTGCAGCCGGCGTCCATGTTGTGGCAGTGCCCGGCGCCGCTGCACGTACCGCAACCGCAGCCGCAAGCGATTTTGGACTGGGGCTTCGGCCGCGGGGCTGGTTGGACATACTCGATGTCGCGATCACGGTCACGTCGTGGCATGTCGACCTCCTAGGTCGCCTTGACTTGACCCTTCTGACGCTAGACCCGCACGTCCCCTGGATGTGGAGAATCGACAACCAGGATCATCCACGCGGACGCTGTGTGGCGTGCCGTCGACGTGCAGGGTGATGTCGACCGAAGGGTGGCGTGACTCCATCGCGCCGCATACCGCGGTGACCGAACGCAGAACACGGCCGGAGCGCATGCCGTTTCCTTGCGGCAGCGCTGGGCATCAATAGGCCATGGACGGAGAGTGGGAGTGCGCCGTCGTCGGAGCAGGTGCGGCCGGATTGAGTGCGGCGTTGGTGCTCGGGCGGGCTCGGCGGCGCACGGTGGTGATCGACGACAACGACCAGAGCAACCGGGCGTCCGACGTCATCGGTGGCCTGTTGGGCTATGACGGGCGGCCGCCTGCCGATCTGTACGCCGCCGGTCGACAGGAACTGTTGGCGTATCCGGCGGTCGAGTACCGCCGCAAACGGGTGTGCAGCGGTCGTCGCGTCGACAACGGATTCGTGCTCGAAATTGAGGGCGCCGAGCCGGTCCACGCGCGGCGTGTGCTCCTCGCGACAGGAATGCTGTACTGCCCGCCGGAGATACCGGGACTTGAGCAGCTCTGGGGGACCACGGTGTTTCAGTGCCCGTTCTGCCACGGCTGGGAGATGCGGGACAAGCGGCTTGCCGCGCTGGCGGCGGGTGAGACGGCCCTGCACTCGACGTTGATGTTGCGGGGGTGGAGCGACGACGTCGTCGCGCTGACCGACGGTCGTTCCGACCTGTCGCCCGACGATCAGAGGACGCTACGGTCGGCCGGTGTCACGGTCGACGATCGGCGCGTCGTCGAGCTGATCGGGGACAACGGCCAACTGACCGCGATCGCATTCGCCGACGGCACGCGGATGGAACGCGACGGATTGCTTGTCGAAGCGCCGCTGCGGCAGCGGTCGCCACTCGCGGAGCAATTGGGTGCGACGTGCACGCCGGGGTCCCTGGCGTCGGGCGCTATCAGCGTCGACAAGATTCACCGGACGGAGGCGGGCGGCGTATTCGCCGCGGGCGACGTCTGCACCAAAGAACCGCACCTGGCAGGCGCGATCGCGGCAGGGTCGAAAGCCGCCATGATCGTCGTACAGAGCTTGCTCGCCGACGAGTTCGGCCTGCCGTACCCGCCGACGTGACGGCAAGAAGCGCGCGTGTTCAATGCCCTACATCGAGACCCGGGGCCTCAGCGTAGCCAGTGCCCTATCGACGGTGTCGTTGGTGGGCAGCAATCCGTGCGGGTCGCAGATTCCTAGCAGCCGAGAGACGGCACCACCAGGTACCACCACCCACCCGATCCCTGCGCGCGCGCAGTTGACCGAGATTCTATGCAGCGCCAAGAACCCCTCCGTGCCAAAGAATTCCAGATCGCTGAGATCGACGACCATTCCGCGGCAGTACCCCGTCTTACCGACATATTCGGTGAGGGAGCCCGCGTTCGTCCCGTCGATGTCGCCGTTGGCGCTGACAATGGCGACCGGAGACACCGTCCACCGAGTATCGAATTTTGCGGTGTGTCGCCTGTTGAGTGGTCGAGATCGATTGGCAGCCACTTCGGGTCCATCAGATTTGTCGAGCCCGGGTGGATTCCAGTCAGAAGCACGCGCGTCGCCGCGAATCTTTCTGAGGGTCTTCTGCGGCGGCGCATTACTGCCGGCGCCGGTTTAAAGGCCGCTCTGTGCGAGCGGCGCCACTGCGCCGACCATGATCCAAAAGAGGAACGTCGCACCGGTTGGCCCCGGAGGGCGCTAGCCGAACACGCATGTTTTCGGTCGGTGAGTGGGCCGTCCTTGCACTGCTCGCCGCATCCGCCATCGGTGCGCCGAGCAAAACACTTTCGCCAGCGAAGACAAGCACTTCAGCGCCTCTCATCTGCTGGTCTGCCTCCAGTGAACGCCTATTTCACCCTCGTGTCAACGTCGTTGACGGACGGCGTTGACGTACGATCTGCTCGCACGCGAGAGCCGAAGGAAGAGGACGAATCGACATGGCCGACGGTCTGGTCAGCCGCCCGATGATTCTGCAAGCGGCGCTGAGAATCATCGATCGCGACGGCAGCGACGGCTTGTCCATGCGTCGCCTCAGCGAAGAGGTGGGTCGGGATCCCACAGTCCTCTATCGGCACGTACCGAGCAAGGCGGCACTGCTCGACGGGGTCGCCGAGATCGTGCTCGGGCAACTACGGGTGGATACGTCTGATCCAGATTGGACAGGCCAGTTGCGGGCAGTCGCTCATGAATTCAGGCGTCTGGCTCTCGCGCACCCAAACGTGGTGCCGCTGCTGGTGACTCGGCCGCTGGCAACCCCGTTGGGTCAGCGGCCTCCGGGGATGCTGCGATCACTAGAGGATGTCCTCGCCCTCCTCATGACCGCCGGTTTCAGCGGTCCAGATGCGCTGCATATATACCGGGTGCTCTTCGGTTATCTACAGGGCCACATCCTCAACGAATTGCAGGAGGTAATCGAGCGACCCGAGGAGACCGACGATGTGCTGCGCCTAGGGCTACATCGGCTGGCGGTCACCGAGTTCCCTCAGGTGCGCGCGCTTGCATCGGTTCTGGCGTCTTACGACGGCGCCGCTGAGCTTGACCGCGGCCTCGATCTGATACTCGTCGGCCTTGCCGCGACTCTCACACCACCGTCTGGTCGGGCTGAGGCTTGATCAGCCAGAGCGCCAGAATGATCGCGACGACCGGGCCGACGGCCATGATCAGGCTCAGCGTGTGAATCGCGTCGACGGCGTTGTGCGGCGCCTGGGCCACCACCAGTTGCGCCTGCTCGGGATTGACCAGGTGCGCACCCCGCCCGCCGTGCGCGGTCAGCAGCGCCTCGCGTGTCTCCGCGCGGGTGATGCCCGAGTGGGAGAGGTCGTGGGCGCTGTCGGTGAGGAAGAGGTTGATGCCGACGAGGGCGAACAGCGCGGGCCCGAGCGAATAGCCGCCCTCGTTGACCGCGCTCTTGACCGCGGAGATCGACCCGCCGAGATCGTCTGGCGCACTGCTCATCATGATCGTTGCCTGCGGTGTGGTGACAAGTGCACCGCCGACCACGATGAGTGCGGTGGTGGCGAACACCACCGGGCGTGACGTGTCCAGGTCGAAGGTCCTCAGCACCAGCAGGCCGGCGAGCATCAGCACCAGCCCGCCGACGAGCACGGTGCGGGTGCCGAACCGGTTCGCGGCCGGTCCAGCCGAGAACGCCGCCACCGCCGCCATCCCGGTGGCGGGGATCAGCAGGAAGCCGAACAGCTCGTGGGATTCCTTGCGGATCGTCACCAGGTAGAACGCCAGCAGCACCATCGACCCGCCGAGCACGATGTTGAACATCACGCCCGCCGTCACGGCCGCGTTGAACCGGCTCGAGCGGAAAACCCGCATGTCGAGTGCCGGTTCCTGCGAGCGCAACTCCCACATGACGAAGCCGCCCCCGGCCGCCAGGCCGAGCGCGATGGAGGCCAGGCCGGCGAGGTCGACGCCCGTCTCCATACGTGAGGTGCCGTAGATCAGCCCGAGCAGCGCGACGGCGAACAGCACCAGGCCCGCCACATCCAGGCGGCGGTCGGCGCGCACCGTCTCGGGCACGAACCGCCAGGCGACGATCAACCCCGCCGCGGCGATGACCGGCACGACGAAAAAGCATGCGCGCCAACCGATCGCGTGTGCGAGTGCGCCACCGAGTGCCGGCAGAGGAGTGGCGACCGCGTATCCGACGCCGAAGTACGCCGCGATAGCCGCGGCCCGCCGACCCGGCGGAAAGACCGCGTTGGTGATCGCCAGCGACAGGCCGACCAGGAATGCCAGTGCCACGCCTGCCCCGGCGCGAGCGACGATCAGCACCGCCGCGTTCGGCGCCGCGGCGGCCAGCGCGCTGAAAACGACCGCGCCGGACAACCCGACCAGATACATGCGCCGCATGCCGTAGAGGTCGCCGAGCGCGCCCGCGCTGAGCACGGCGGCCGCCAGGGTGAGGGTCGCCAGGCTGGCCACGAACGTCGAGGTGCTTCCGGTGATGTGCAGGCCGGCGGAGACGACCTGCAGGTTGGCCGACAGGATCGTCGGGTCGCCGATCGAGATCGCGTAGCCAAGGCCCATGGCGATGACCGTCATGACTGCCGCCAGGCCCGAGACGTACTGGTGTCGCCTGTCGGCAGGAGCATCCGTCGGCACGCGCTGGATGCTACTGGCCGCGGGTCAGCAGGGTGCTTCGATTGTGAACGGCATGTCCTTCGTCTGGCCTGGCGTGGCCGGATCGGAGACGGCGGCGGTGCCGGTGATCGTGTAGACGCTTCTGCCGTCGATCGAGGCTTCGGCCTTGCCCACATCGCCGCCGGAGACGCCGCTGAGGCCGTTGATGTTCTCGATGCTGACTGTCTTGACGACCGGTCTGGCACCACCGATCTGCAGCTGGACGCGTGCGTTTCCCGGGTCGGCCTTCGCGGCGATCTGCAGGATCTGCTCTATCTGGGTGCACTTGACGGATTGCGTCTGCTGCGACTTGTCGCCGATGGAGATGTGACCGGATTTCTGCGACGGCTCGTTGGGTTCCGTCCCCGTCAGGCCGCATCCCGCGGTGACGGTGACGGCGGCCAGCGTTGCCGCCAGTTCGATCAGTCGAGTCCCCACCCGGCACCTCCCGTTGAAACGAGGGTTACCCGAACGCGTGCCTGTTGACACGCGATGCCGTCAGAGCGCTACGCGCTCGCGGCTGGCTCGGACATCGCCGGTGTCGGCGTCGAAGAAGTACGTCCGGTCCGGCGGCATCTCGAGGCCGATCCGGGTGCCTGCGTCGAAGTCGGTGCCCGCAGGCGCCTGGATGATCACGCGGGCCGCCTTCGGCGCGGAGGGCGAGTCGTCGTCGTGCACGTCGACCAGCGCGGTGACCAGAACGTGGCTGCCCAGCGGTTCGGTGAAGTCGACGCGGGCGGGGACCATCCCGTGGGCGTACCGACTGTGCAGCCGCAGGTGCTCGGGGCGCACCCCGACGGTGACCGGCCCGTCGGTCGTCGGGACCGCCGCCACGACGGTGCCGCCGACATGCAGAACTCCGGAGCGGACCACGGCAGAGATCAGGTTCATCGGCGGGCTGCCCATGAACGCCGCGACGAACGTGTTGGCCGGCCGGTTGTAGATGTCGTCGGTGGTGCCGATCTGCTGCACTTCGCCGTCGGACATCACGCACAGCCGGTCGCCGAGCGTCATCGCCTCGACCTGGTCGTGGGTGACGTAGATCGACGTGACCGGTAGCTCGCGGTGCAGACGCTTGAGGTCACCGCGGACCTGATTGCGCAGCTTCGCGTCGAGGTTCGACAACGGCTCGTCGAGCAGGAACGCCTGCGGCTTGCGCACCAGCGCGCGACCCATTGCGACCCGCTGGCGTTGGCCGCCGGAGAGCTGGCCGGGCTTGCGGTCGAGGAGCTGGTCGATCTCCAACAGGGCAGCCGTCTCGCGCACCCGTCGATCGACCTCGGCGCGTGGCGTCCTGCGCTGCCGCAGGCCGTACGCCAGGTTGCGGTAGACCGACATGTGCGGATACAGCGCGTAGTTCTGGAACACCATCGCGATGTCGCGGTCGCCGGGGGCCAGGGTGTTGACCACCGTGCCGCCGATCCTGATCTCGCCCGACGTCGGCTTGTCGAGCCCGGCCAGCAGGCGAAGGGCGGTGCTCTTCCCACAGCCCGAGGGACCGACGAGGATCAGGAACTCCCCGTCCGCCACGGTCAGGTTCAGACCGTTGAGCGCGACCACGCCGCCCGGGTAACGCCGCGTGACGTCACGGAACTCTACCTCCGCCAACGTAATTCCCTTCTCGACGTCGTGGATGCCACCGGTCAGCCCTTCAGCCCGGTGCTGGCCACCGACTGCACGAAGTACCGCTGCGCTCCGATGAACACAAGCAGCATCGGCAGCAGGCTCATCACGTTGGCCGCCATCAGCAGCGGCCACCTCACGAAGTGGGCGCCCTGAAAGTAGCTCAGCCCCAACGGGATCGTCATCTGGTCCTGCGAGGTGATGACGATCAGCGGCCACATGAAGTCGTTCCATGACGTGAGGATGGTCAGGGCGGCCAGCGTCGACAGCGCAGGCAGTGACAGGGGAAGCACGATCTTGAACAGCACGCCGAGCCGTGACGTCCCGTCCACCCTGGCGGCCTCTTCGAGTTCGATGGGCACCGTCTGGAAGAACTGGCGCAGAAAGAAGATGCCGAACGCCGTCGCCAGGTTCGGCAGCATCAACGCGCCGATGTGGTCGATGCCCAGCCCCTCCCAGACGTTGTCGCCGAACCACTTGACGATGAGGAACACCGGGATCATCGTGACCTGGAACGGCACCATCAACGTCGCCATCAACGTGACGAAAAGTGCTCCGCGGCCGAGGAATCGGATGCGGGCGAAGGCGTAGCCGGCGAGGCCGCAGACGACCAGGTTGCTCACCAGCACCACCAGCGTGACCAGTGCGCTGTTGACGAAGAAGTGCCCAAAGGGCGCCTCGGCCCACGCCTTGGAGTAGTTCCCGAACTGCGGGCTTTCCGGTAGCAGCACCGGCGGGAAGCGGTTGGCCTCGCCCTCGGTCTCCAGCGAGGTGATGAGCATCCACAGCAGCGGCACGATCAAGATGAACGTCACCGGGATGAGCACGAGATGCCATGGGCTGAACGGCAGTCGCAGGCGTCCCATGAGGGGACGGCCGGTCGGCGCGTCCTCGAGCGGTGCGGGACGCAGCGGCGCAGGGGTGACGGTGTCGGTCATGAGATCACCTGCCTGCGGGCCAGCCGGAACTGCACGGCGGTGATCACCAGGATGACGACGAACAGTGCATAGGCCATCGCCGCGGCGTAGCCGGCGTCGAACTGCACGAACGCGCGGTCCCACAGGTAGTAGACGATCACGGTGGTGGCGCGCAGCGGTCCGCCCTTCGTGGTCGCGTAGACCTCGTCGAAGAGCTGCAGCGCGTTGATCGTCAACCACACCAGGAGGAACAGATTGGCCGGACCGAGCAGCGGCACGGTGATGGTGCGGAAGCGGGTGAACGCGCTCGCCCCGTCGATCGCGGCGGCCTCGTGCAGTTCGGGTGGAACGCCCTGCAGCGCAGCCAGATACACGATCACCGAGAATCCGGTCCAGCCCCAGATCGTCATCGCCACGATCACGTACAGCGCCTGCGACGGCGAGGCCAGAAACGCCTGCGGGCCCACGCCGACGGCTTTCAGGCCCGCGTTCACCAGCCCGTAGTCACGGTCGGTCAGCCACAGGAAGATGATGCCCTGCGAGATCGTCGACACCGCCATCGTGATGTACGCCGCCGTCCGGTAGACCGAGATGAACCGCACCGAACGGTTCAACGCGGCGGCGACGAACAGTCCGACCAGCATCGTGCCGGGCACGAACAGCGCGGTGTAGACGATGGTGTGCTTGATCGCCTCGACGAAGACCGGGTCGTCGGCCAGCTTTTTGTAGTTGTCGAAGCCGACCCACGGAGTCTCCGGCGTGAGCAGGTCCGACTTCTGGAACGACAACTGCAGCGACATCAGCACCGGCAGCAGGCCGAAGATGCCGATCAGCACCACCGCGGGGCTGACCAACGCCCACCCGGTGACGTGGTCTGTACGGCTCAGCCGCCGAAGCAGGGCAGGCATCGACTCCCTACTTCTCGGCCAGCTTCGCGTCGGCGGCCTGCGCTGCACCGTCAAGGGCGGCCTTCGGCTGTTCCTTGCCGAGCATCACGGACACGATCGCCTGCCCCAGCGACTCCGAGATGGCGGGGTACTGCTCGACCTGCGGCCTGACCTTCTTGACGTTGTTCAAGTTTTCCACGAAAGCAGCTGTGCCGGGCACATTCTCGTTCAGCTTGTCCAGCACGGCCTTGTCCTGACCCACCGATGAGCGGATGGGCAGGTCGCCGGTGCCCAGCGAGAACGCCTTGACCTGTTCGGGCGCGGTCAACCACTTGACGAAGTCGATCGCGGCCTGCTTGCGCTTGTCGCCGTTGTTGAACACCACCCAGTTGTCCGGGCCCGCGATCGTCTGGTGCCCGCCGCTCGAGCCGGCGAAGGTCGGCATCACCTGCACGTCGTAGTCGATGTCGGGCAACGAGCTCAGGTCCCACGGCCCCGTCACGAGCATCGCGACCTTGCCGCTGTTCATCAGCTTGGGCCCGTTCTCGTTGGTGGTGTCGAGGTAGAGCGACTTGTCGGTGACCGCCATCTGCTGCAGGACGGTCAGCGCCTTGACCCCGGCGTCGGAGTTGAACACGGCCTTGGTGTTGTCCGGTGACAGGATGTCGCCGCCGGCCTCCCAGAGCATCGGCGCGTAGTGCCACACGGTGTCCTCGCTGCCGTCGGCGGGGATCAGCCAGCCGAACTGGCCCTTCGCCGGATCGGTCAGCTTCGCGGCGGCCGCCCGGAAGTCGTCCCAGGTCCAGTTCGGGTTCGGCGGCGCGACGCCGGCATCGGCGAAGAGCTTCTTGTTGTAGACGATCGCGAGGTTGTCCACCAGGGCGGGCACGCCGACGACCTTGTCGCCGACGGTCGCCGCGTCCCGCTCGGCCTGATAGAAGTCGTCCCACTTCCAGTCGGGTTTGGCCACCTCGTCCTTCATGTCGACGATCTGCGGGATCTTGGCGATGTTCGGCGACCACGACCCGAACATGTAGGCCACGTCGGGCGCGCTGTCGCCGCGCACCGCCGTCAGAACCTTTTGCAGCACAAGGTCGTTGGAGGAGTACAGCTCCGACACCTTCACGTCGGGATGGTCCTTGTTGTACTGCGCGACCAGGCCCTTGAAGACGTCGCCCTCGGTGTCCTGGTAGCCGTGCCACACCGCGATCTCGGTGGGCCCGGACGACGAGTCGCCCCCACCACCCCCGCATGCGGCGAGCACGAGGGCGAGGACGGCGATCAGTGCGACAGCGAGCCGGCGTCGAATCACAGGGAACACTCCTTAGTTGGCGAAATCTTGGGTGATACGCAGGGATTCGGGTAACAGGTCACCGTGCGCGGCGGTCAGTTCGTCGCACAGTTCCGCGATCTGGTCGACGGTCAGCGTCGCCGCGGTGTTCGGGTCGACCATGGCCGCCGCACGCACCAGCCGCGGATCGCCCTCGACGGCGGCGCGCACGGCCAGGTCCACCGGCCCGAGGAAGTTGCGGTTCAGCGCCGCGCACTGCGGTGGCAGGTCGCCGACCTTCATCGGGTGTGCGCCAAGCGAGTCCAACAGCGTCGGCACTTCGACGGCCACCCCGTCGGGCAGGTTGGTGATCAGCCCGTCGTTGACCACGTTGGCGGAGATGACCCGCGGCGTCCCGGTTTCCAGGGAGTGGATCACCTGGGGTGCGTACTCCGTGGACTCGGTGTCGATCGGCAGCGACTGCGTGTCCGCCAATTCGGCTCGCACGCGGTGGTATTCGGCGACATTGGCCTCGCTGATCGAGACGTACTCGCCGACGTTGATCCGCAGCCGCTCGATCTCGTCGGGGTGATGCAGATACCAGGGCACGTACTCGCTGCTGTGCTCGCTGGTCTCGGTCGGGTAGTAGCCCAGCCGCCGGTACATGTCGACGCGCACCCGCCTGCGCAGTTCCGGGTCGGCGGCGATGCGCTGGTCGAGGCGCGGGTAGAGGTTCTCGCCGCCGCGTTCCCACCGCAACACCCAGGCCTGGTGGTTCACCCCGGCCGACCAGTAGGACACCTCGTCGTAGGGCACGTCGATGAGCTCGCACAGGCCGACCATCGTCCAGTAGACGGAGTGGCACAGCCCCAGCACCTTCAGCTGCGGCGCGACGCGGTGCAGGAACGTGACGTTCATGGCCATCGGGTTGGTGTAGTTGAGCAGCCACGCGTCCGGGCACACCTCGGCCATGTCGCGGGCGATGCCGGCCAGCACCGGGAAGGTCCGCAGCCCGCGGAAGATTCCGCCGACGCCGATGGTGTCGGCGATGGTCTGGTTCAGCCCGTAGCGCGCCGGTATCTCGAAGTCGCGCACCGTCGCCTCGTGCATGCCGACCGCGATGACGTTGATGACGTAGTTCGCGCCGTCGAGTGCCCGCCTGCGGTCGCTGGTGGCGACCACTTCCGGTTCGGCGCCCGCCGCCTTAGCGGTGGCCCTGGCGATGGCCTCCGCCGTTTCCAGCCGCTCATCGTCGATGTCGTGCAGCACCACCCGAACGGAACCGAGCTCGGGGAACGACAGGATGTCGCCGAGCAGTTCGCGGGTGAACTCGACGCTGCCCGCGCCGATGATGACGATGGTGGGTTTCACTGCACCGCCCGGCGTTCGGCTGTGTGAGGCACGTCGGCCACCACCGCTTCGGTGAGGTCCTCGCCGCGCTTCTCGTCGCTGTAGACCATCAACGTCGAGCCGACGAGCGCGAGCACGATGCCGATGGCGCCGTAGGGCGTTGGCAGCGTCTGGTAGGCGATCAGCGAGATGACGACGGTGAGTGCGGGCGCCAGCGCGTTGGTCGTCGGCGCGACGATGGACGCCTTTCCGCGGGCCAGCGCCATCACCAGGAACAGCGCGCCCACCGCGTTGAGCACCTGGGTGACGGCCGTCAATGCCGGTGCCTGCCAAGGGAAGTCGGTCGGGAGGCCGCCGACCATGATCAGCGCGACGGGGATCAGAAGCAGCCCGCTGATCGTCATCCAGCCGAATGTGGTGGCTTCGTTGACGCCGATGGTCGCGGTCTTGCGCATGAAGTAGGCCTGCACGCCCCACGCGATGCAGATCAGGATCGCCAGCAGCAGCCACGGACCCTTCGATTCCTCGGCTTCGCCGCCGGTGATGGTGAACAACACGATGGCGGTCAGCGCAAAGACGAGGCCGACGACTGCCAGCGGCTTGAGCCGCTCGCGCAGCAGCACCATCGCCATCAGGACGGTGATCGCGGGGGAGATCGAGATGATCGGGAAGATGAGGTACGCCGGACCCATCGTCAGCGCCTGGAACAGGAGCAGCTGCCCGCCCGCGCCGGTGAGGCCGATCAGCAGCCCGTAGATCGTCGCGGCGCGGCGGCGATCCCAGCGCTGGCCGCGCAGGATGACGGCGGCAGGGATGAGCATCGTCAGCGCCCAGATGCTGTAG
Organism: uncultured Actinomycetota bacterium; assembly: GCA_963758825.1. GTDB lineage: Bacteria > Actinomycetota > Actinomycetes > Mycobacteriales > Mycobacteriaceae > Mycobacterium. The sequence continues at coordinate 91,765 of CAVWWV010000009.1, forward strand.
ATCATCTCGTCGGGATAGTCGTACTTCGTTGCAGGCAGGGCGGAGAACGCGCCCCAGACACCCCAGAACACGATCAGCAGGGCGGCGTAGAAGATCCAGCTGCGGGTCTGGCCCGTCTTCTGCGGTGGTCTCAGTCATGATCATTCACCTCGTCGAATCGTTCTCGGAAAGTTGTTGTACAGCAGCCGGACTCAGCGGATGTCCGCTGTGCTTGGCGGCGTACAGTGCGGCGCCCACTGCTGGATCGAGCCGCGGAGTCTGAAGGTCGTAGGAGGCGGGGGCGTTTCCCATCGCGGCTGACGAAGAGTTCGAGATAGCCCTGGTGCTTGAACATGCCGCCGGAGTAGGACACCGGCACGGACTCCTCGTCGGTGAATTTGATCAGCGTCCGGGTGGTTTCGATCAGCACGACGAGCTCGTCGACCGCCGCGGAGAGGATGCGCTTGCAGACCTCGTCGCCGGCGTCCGCGGCCTCGGTCACCGTGGTGGCCAGCGCGGCGATCTTGCTGCGGTTGCCCTTCCACGTGTCGATCACCAGGCTGACGACGTCGAGGTCACCGGCCACCTGCAGGCGCTCCTTGAGCATCGCGTGCAGCGGGCCGTGCGCCATGCGGCCGTCGCTCATCCGGGAGAACGCGTTGAGCCCTTGGGCGGCAATCCAATACGCCGAACCCTCGTCGCCGAAGAGTTCGCCCCAGCCGCCGACCCGGTGGCCGACGCCCTGGCGCTCGCCATAGGTCATCGAGCCGGTGCCGCTGATGACGTTGATGCCGTCCTCGCCTGCGAGCGAGCCGGCCCAGCCGCACACCATGTCGTTGTCGCAGCTGTACCGGTCATGGCCGAGCACACCGCCGGGGACGGCGTCGAGTTGCTCGATGTCGCCGCTGGCCTCGCCGTAGCCGGGAAGGCCGAAGAACGCCGCGTCGATATCGGAGGTCGCGATCCCTGCCTGGCTGCAGATGTCCGTAACACCCTGCGCGAGCGACTTTTCCACGACCTCGAAACCGTCGTTGAAGTAATAGGACGTCGGCGCGGTGGCGCGGGCGATGACGGTGCCCGCGTCGTCGATGAGCGCCAGAGCTGTCTTCGAGCCGCCGCCGTCGACCCCGAGATAACGGGCCATGTCTATAGTCCGATCTTCTTCGCGCAAGCGCTCATCAGCGCTCCTCCTCTGCCATCGGATAGATGGTGACGCCCTGCACGACGCGGTTGACCTCACCGGACGGGAAGGGGTTGTCGGGGGTCTTGCCGTGCTCCAGCGCGGTGAACAGCGCCAGGTACTGGGCGAACACCAGATACGGCAGGGCGACCAGGGTGTCGTCCAGACCGTCCAGCCCGGGCAGCACCACGGCGGGCCCGTGCGTCTCGGGGATCGGCTCGGCGCTGATCACGGTGACGGCGTCCTCGCCCAACTGCGCGCGGATCTCGGCGACGATGTCGAGGTCGTAGCGACGGGTGTAGGGGTCGGTGGAGACGTAGACGACGGCAAGCGTGTCGCCGTCGAGCGCGGACTTCGGCCCGTGCCGGAAGCCCAGCGGCGAGTCGAAGTAGGTGACCACCTCACCGGCGGTCAGCTCGAGCATCTTCAGCGCAGACTCGTGGGCCAGTCCCTCCAGCGGTCCGCTGCCCAGGTACACGAACCGCTGCTTCTTGGTCTGCGCGAGGGTCCGGATGTCGGGCTGCAGACCTGCGACGTGCTCGGCCGCGCGGGCCAGCGGTTCACCGTCGGCTGCGGTGGCCGGGCCGAGCAGTCGCAGGCACGTCAACAGCATCGACGTCAGGCTCGACGTCATGGCGAAGCCGGTGTCGTTGGTGCGTTCCGGCATGTAGACGACGCAGGAGTTGGCGCGCCCGCTGTGCGCGCGGCCCAGCTCACCGTCGGGATCGCACGTCAGGATGAGGTGCCAGACGTCGTCGACGAGTTCGTCGGCCAGCGCCGTGGTGGCCAGGCTCTCGGGGCTGTTGCCCGACCGGCCGAACGACACCAGCAGCGTCGGGGTGTGGCGCTCGAGGAAGTCGCGCGGGCTGGCGACGATGCTCGTCGTCGCGATGGCTTCGACGCGCCGCTGGAGATGGCGACGCAGGGCGGGTGCCGCGATCTCGCCGAGGAACGCGGAGCTGCCCGCGCCGGTCAGCACGATCCGGATGTCGGGCCGAGCGACCACGTCGCGCAGGAACGCGGCCACCGCCTCGTCGTCGCGGCCGGCGACCTCGCGCCAGACGTCGGGCTGCTGTCCGATCTCGAGAATCGTTGCGCCGCCGTCTTCCTGGGCGGGAGGGGAGGTCGTCATTCGGCTGCTCCAGTGAAGGCGAGGGCATTGGTGGTGGCGGCACGGCAGGCCCGCGAATAGGGACGCATCGCGTCGCGGATGCGATCGATGACCAGGGACTGCGCGACGGGCTCGAGCTCGCCCGCGCGTATCCGGTCGTACTGATAGGGCAGGAACTGGCTGATCAGCGGCAGCGGGATACCCGTGCGGTCGAGGTTCGACAGCAGGCTCCGGCGGGCGGCGTCGACCTCGTCGTCGGCCCAGTAGTAGCGGAGCCGGTCGCTGTAGCTGTAGCGACGGGCGGTGCGCTGGGCGATCGGTGTCGCCCTCGTAGTAGCCCTGCCAGTAGTCGGGGTTGGCGAGCATGCGGCGCTCGATGACCTCGATCAGGTTGGAGCGGGAGGGCCGTGGGATGAGTTCGTTCTCGATGAAGGTCAGCGCGAACAGCGCCTCGCGCATCGCGAAGGTCAGGCCGGGCCCGACCTTGAGGACTGCCCAGTGGTCTTCGACCAGCTCCCGCAGCTGCGCGGGCCGCTGGTAGTCGGTGGAGTGCGCCTCGAAGACCAGGTGCTCCTCGCCGTCGAGGACGCGCCGCAACTCGACGGTGGCGCTGCGCTCGTAGTCGATGACGTGCAGGTGGTCGAACTCGACGCCGGGCTGCACCACCAGCGCCATCACCCGCGGCCAGACGTGCTGCAGCCCAGCCTCTTCGAAGGCGGTGCGATGCGCGGCGATCGTCTTCCGGGCCCGGTCGGCAGGCGTCGGGGTGAGCTTGTCGAGCGTCTCGTGCGCCCCGCCGGGCACCGGCACCTCCGTGCCGATGACGTACATCGGCCCCTCGATGCCGGCTCGTTGCGCCGCGTCTTCGGCGACCCGCATCAGGCGGGCGGCGCGACCGGCGACGACCTCGTCGTCGAGGACGGCCGGGTCGTCGGCGCAGGACATGCTGCAGTCCAGATGGATCTTGCGTGTAGCCCGCCTCGACGTACGCGGCGATGAGAACCTCGGCCTTGGCCATTGCTGCACTTGCTGATTCGCGTTGCCAGCGGTTCGGGCCGAGGTGGTCGCCGCCGAGGACGACGCGGTCTCGCGGGAAGCCCGGCCTGGTCGGCGAGGCCGAGCACGAGATCGCGGAACTCCGCGGGCCGCAGACCGGTGTAGCCGCCGAACTGGTCGACCTGGTTCGACGTCGCCTCGATCAGGACGTAGCTGCCGTCGGCGGCGGCCTGCGCGATGGCCGCCTCCACCACGGTCGGGTGGGCCGAGCAGACGGAGTAGACCCCGACGGATTCACCGGCCTTGTGTCGATTGATCGTGTCGGCAAGCATGTGCGACATTCATCGATCATGAGAAGCTCGCTCATAGTGCGCAATGGATAGCCGTTAAACGATCACTAAATCTGATCGTTTCGATCTTCGAGGAGCCGCCCCCATGTCGGTCCGCCGCACCGATCGGATGCGTGAGGTGCTGTCGCGTCTGCGTGACCGCGGCGAGGTCGACTCCCAGGTGCTGCGGGCCGAGCTGCGGGTCTCGGCGGCAACGCTGCGCCGCGACCTCAGCGAACTGGAGGAGCAGGGGCTTCTGGTGCGCACCCACGGCGGCGCCCGCGCGCTCGACCCGAGCGGCAGCGAGATCCCGGTGCGGCTGCGCGATCACCGGATGATCGCGATCAAGCGGCGGATCGCCCAGCACGCCGCCGCGCTGGTGCCTGCGGGTCCGCAGGCGGTCGCCCTGACCGGTGGGGTCACCACGGGCGAGGTGGCCCGATCGCTGAAGGGCCGCCCGCAGATGACGATCGTGACGAACTCGCTGACGATCGCGGCCGACTGCGCCGTCGACGCGCACATGAAGGTGATCGCCACCGGCGGGCTGGTGCGAGCGAATTCCCTTGAGGCCGTTGGTCCGATGTCCGAGCACGCCTTCCAGGTCATCACCGTCGGCACCGCGGTTCTCGGTGCGGACGGGATGTCGGCCGAGGTCGGCGCCACCACCTACGACGAGGCCGAAGCGCGCACCGCGATCGCCATGGCCGCCAACGCACAACGGGTCGTCGTCGCCGTCGACGGATCGAAGATCGGCAAGGTGACGCTCGCAAAAATGGTGTCGCTCAGCGAAATCGACCACCTGGTCACCGACACGACGGCCGATCCCCGGCAGCTCGAGCACATCGCGGCGGCAGGCGTACACGTCCACGTCGTCGACGTGGGCGACGACTGATCGCCGCCGCGGAATGAACAGTGGGCGGCCGGCGTTGCACCGACTAAACCACGTTTAGGGGTTAGCATGTCGAGTGAGCAGGCCAGTGTCGACGTCGTCGGGTTTCACAGCGGCGAGCTCGCCGTGCAGCGGCGGGCCGGAGTCCAGGCGCAAGCCGCCCGGCTGCGGCCGATGATGGCTCCCGGCGAGCTGCGCGGCGGCGCCCCCGCATTCCTGGCGCACGCATCGTTCGCCGCACTCACCGCGCGGGATCGCGACGGCCGGTTGTGGACGTCCCCGCTCATCGGACCGCCGGGCTTCATGACGGCGACCACGCCGACGCGGCTGTCGCTGCGCGACATGCTGCCCGCCGGCGACCCGCTGCACGGGCTTCCCGAGAATCAGCCGGTCGGAATCGTCGTGATGGAGTTCGCCGCCAAGCGACGCATCCGCATCAACGGGACGCTGGTGGCAACCAACGACGGCACGCTCGAAGTGGACGTCGTCCAGGCGTACGGCAACTGCCCGCAGTACATTCATCCCCGGCGCATCACTGCGGAAAATGATGCTTCCGCAACCGATTCCGACGTCGAACGCGGAACTTCACTCAATGCCGATGACATCGCGCTGATCCGTTCGGCGGACACCTTCTTCCTCGGCACCACGCATCCCGACCGCGGCAACGACGCGTCGCATCGCGGAGGGCCGGCCGGCTTCGTGCACGCCGACGCCACCACCGTCGAGTGGCCGGACTACCCGGGCAACAACATGTTCAACAGCTTCGGCAACCTCGAGATCGACCCGACCGCCGCGCTGCTGTTCATGGACTTCGACAGCGGGCGCACGCTTCAGCTGTCCGGCCGTGCGGTCGTCGACTGGGAGAAGTCGGGCGAGCGCGGGGACACGGGCCGCTGGGTTCGGTTCACCGCCGAAGGCGTCGTCAGGAGTCGACGGCCCTAGAGGTCACTCGTTGCGATGAGTTCTGCGGGGTCCGACGGTCATACTGTCGAACCCGACAGAGGAGGACTGCTGGTGCGCAGCGTGACCTATTCGATGACCATCTCACTGGACGGCTACATCGTCGGGCCGGACGGCAAGTTCGACTGGGCGGACCCCGACGAGGAGCTCTTTCGCTTCGCCACCGACGAGGTACGAGGGCTCGCGGTTCACCTGATGGGGCGGCGGCTCTACGAGACGATGCTGTACTGGGAGACCGCCGAGCAGGATCCTTCGGTGAACGACTTGGAGCGTGAGTTCGCCGCGATCTGGAAGGCGCTCCCCAAGGTGGTGTTCTCCAGCACGCTGTCGACGGTGCAGGGCAGCAATACCCGCCTGGCTTCGGGCGGTCTGGCGGAGGAGATCGAGAAGTTGAGAGCCGAGCCGGGGGAGGGCAACATCGGAATCGGCGGTGCGACTCTCGCCGCCGAGGTAGCCGCGTTGGGTCTGATCGACGAGTACCGGGCCAGGGTCTTACCAGTGCTGGTCGGCGGTGGCATTTCGTTCTTTCCCCAGCGTGAACAGCGCGCGAATCTCGAACTCGTCGAGACGCGCACCTTCACCTCAAAGGTGGTCTTCCTGCACTACCGGGTCGTGCGCTAGACGCTTCGCAGGGCGTCACAATGTGCGGCCGCGACCGCGCGTATGAGACGATGTGCGACATCACGCCGGCGTGACTCATCCGCCGCGTCCCCACGTAACCCGACTTGTGGAGTTTCGATGTCTGCCAAACGTTTCAGTGCTGTTCTGCCGTGGCCGCGTGCCGTGGCGTATGCGATTGCCGCGGTCGTCATGGGTGTCGTCGTCGGCGAGCTGTTGGCCATGCTGATCTTCGCGGGCTCCAGCGACCGCAGGCTCGACGAGCAGGCGGCGCGCACCGCCGATACGGCACCCGCCGTGGTTTCCGCGTCGGCAGATCTGGAGCGGACGCGGCAGGCCCGCACCGCACTGGACGACGCCGTGGTGGACGCGAGCCGGCAGCGCGACTCGGCGCTGGTCGTCGCCCGCTGCGAGGCCAACCCGTCGGCGGCCTGCCCGCAGACGCACATCACCGGCGTGCCCGGTGCGGGACCCGAGCACCGCACGGCCGACGAGTTTCTCGCGGACACGCAGGCGCAGCTCGACAAGGCGGTCGTCGAGCGGGACCGTCTGGCGCCGTCACTGGACGCGGCGGTCGCCGACGACGAGCAGAAGGTCGCGCAGGCACGCGATGCCGCGATCGCGACTGCGGACCGCGGTTTCGGCGCGCGGTGGTTGGCGATGAACGCGCACACGCTCGCGAGCCCCGCAGCGACGGCGTTGCGTGCGCTGCTGACCGGGTTGTTCATCGCGCTGTTCGTATTCCCGTTGCTGCTGCGGCTGTCGCGGGCGAAGACGACCGAGGATCGCCGCACGGCGGCGATTGCGGCGCAGGAGCGGGCGGATCTGGAGGCCGACACCGCGATCGCGGTGAAGAAGGCCGAGGTGCGCGCGGCGATCGAGACGATGCGGGCCGAGCAGGAGCTGGCCAGTGCCCGCATGGAGATCGAGGCGCAGAACGAGATCGATCGCGAGGAGCAGCGCCGCCGCGTCGTTGCAGCGATCGAGGCGCCGACGCAGGTGTCGTCGGAGCGGGTGACCGAGGTCGTCGCCGAGTTGGAGTCGCCCGCCTAATGAGTCGGTTGCCGAGTCGGACAACCTGCCCGCGCTGACCGAGTCAGCGGCGGACGAGAAGCGCTCGTTGATCCCGGCGCTGCCGGACGTGGCGGGGGCGGCGGTGCGCTGGATGCGTCCGTTCGTGCCGCCGGTCGTCGCCAGCGCGATCGAGACGACGACGAGGCCGCTGCGCGCTGCGCGGCAGGTGTACGAGGAAACCGAGGAGATCCACTTCAGCCTTCGGCGCAGCCACCGGGTGAGCGTGACGTCCGAGGAGACGGCCGAGCCCGACGAGCAGTGGATCGAAGGGCGCCGTCAGCTCCCGTCAGCCGAGTAGCACCGCCCGTAGTGCCCGCCTCACAGCGAATCTGTCGCTAAGCCCATAGGCAGTCAATGCTTCGAGCGAAAGATTCGCTCGGAGGCGGGCGGTTTCATAACGCCTCTCGTTGATGGAACTAGGTAGTCCGCGCTCATATCGGCGACATTGCAGTGGTGCACTACTGCACCCCTACGCGCCGCACGCGACCAAAATTCCACCGCATGACGGGTATCGCGAAGCACATCGGTCGAATCGGGGCGCTGGCGGTCGCGCTTGGCGTAGGGGTAATGGCATCGGTCGCGCCGGCGTCGGCGGCGGACGTGCCACCGCCGCCGCCTAGGACCGCGCTGATCATGTGCGGCACCACCTGCCCGACGCCCAACCAGTTCTGGATCGACAACATCGCGAACCAGTTCGTCGTGCCTACCCATCCGGGCGAGACCATCGACACCGGCCAAGGTGACCGCGCCCATGGAGTTCTGGCCCATCACGGGGCTGTTCCGCGTTATCGGGCTCGCTCTGGGACCTCCAAGCATTTGGGGCCCTGGTGGCCCAGGTTGGCCAGACGAGCCGTTGTGGAAACTCTCGGGGCTGTTCGACCTCACCGCGAATGAGTCGCTGCAGGGCGGGGTGGCCGGTCTGGAGCGGCGATGGCCGACGCACCCCATCGGCCCCCTGGTGATTTATGGCAACTCGCAGGGCGCGGGCATCGCGAACGTGGAGAAGCGCAAGCTCGCCGAGCAGTACCCGGAGGGAACCGACGCGCCCGATATCGACTTCGTGCTGGGCGGTGACCCGAACCTGCCCAACGGCGGCCTGATGAGCAGGTTTTCGGGCCTCTACATTCCGATCGTCAATTTGACTTTCAACGGCCCCGCGCTCACCGACACCCAGTTCGACACGGTCGAAATCAACGAGCAGTACGACGGCTTCGCCGACTTCCCGTTGTATCCGCTGAATGTCGTCGCCGATTTGAACGCACTCCTGGGCATCGTCTACGTGCACATGTACGGCCTCGACCTGAGCCTGCCCGCCGAGCACCCAACGGAATCGCCTGCGTATCAGTACCACCACGGCGACACCGACTATTACTTCTTCGAGAACCCAGATCTGCCGTTGTTCGGTCCGCTACGAACCCTGGGCGTGCCCGAGCCGGTGATCGATGTGTTCGAGCCGTTTTTCCGGGTGATCGTGGAACAGGGCTATGACCGCAGCATCCCAGCGTGGCAGCCCACGCCCGCACGGCTGATCCCCAAGTTCGAGCCAGCGAAGTTGGCCACCGACCTCGTCGATGCCATCGGGGAGGGGATCGACAACGCCGGCACGCTCGTCAAGCCGGCGCCGTCGCTCAAACTCACTGCGGCATCGACGAATACAGGCGTCGACGAGGATGTCCAAACCGTCGAGTTGCAGACCAACGAATCCGTCGGCGCAGTGCAGTCGGTTGTCGATGGTGACAATACGGTCAAGTCTTCCGACCGCAGCAACAACTCGACGCCTTTCAAGGCCGGCCATGCGCGGCCGACACCGTTGCGAGATGCGGTCAAGACACTGAGCAGTGACGTCAAGAAGGTCGTCGACAAGGTCTCCGACAACATCAAGAAGGCGATGACCGCGAGCAGGGTGCGGGAAGTCAACCTCAGGGCTCGACAGACGACTGACCGCCGTCCGCGATCATCGCCTCGGCCCAGTCGATGTGTCCTTCGTAGCCAAGCGATCTCGCCATGTCGCGGTAGCGGCGCACCAACTCCGGGTACGAGTCGTCGCCGCGGGCTCGGGCTAACAGCGTGCGAAGCCGTAGCAACGTGATGTGCAGGATCGCCGAATCTTGATCTGCCGCCAGGTTCGCCAACCAGTCGATCGCTACTTGAGCTTCGGCCAGATCGCCCTCGTCGCCACGTTCCAGCAGTGTCTCCACCAGAACGCCGGTGCCCCAAACGCCATACCCGAGCCGTCCTGACCGGTGCATCTCGGCGACGGCTTCGCGCATAACAGGTATGGCGGCGTTCCGGTCACCGCATCGGGCCCGCGCCCGGGCGATCCACAAGTCGGCTACCGGCACGAGGAATGGAGCACGCTCGCCGACAAACTCGCGGAATTGCACCATCAGGGCCAGGCCGCGGTCACGGTCGGCCGCGTCGTCTCGAATCAGAAGCGCAATACCCAGTGTGTAATCGGTCAAGCTCAGTACGACATCTGGGGTGGATCCCGCGGTCTGAACCGCCTCCTCGAGCAGGCGCACTGTGGAGTCATTGCCCCGAAGCACCCCGTAGTCCATCGCGAGGTTGTAACTCCAGGCGATGACAGCGGCGAAGGTTGCCGGGTCGCTGTTTCGGGCCATTGCGACGGCGTCGCGGAGGTCTTGCCGCCATCCAGGGCGTCCCAGCCACCACCGAGCATTGCTGCGCCATTGCAGTGCGACTGCCAGCGGTGAACCGAAGCCAAAGCTGCCGCCCTTGGCGGGATCGCCGTCGGCCAGGTCGATGACGGTCTGCGACCACCGCAGGATCTCCCCGAATTCACCAGCATCGCCCCAGACGTTGAACCATACGATTGCCAACCCCATGGTCAAGATGGGATTGCCGATCGAGTCGAGCAGCGCTATCTGTTCGGAGACCAGCCGAGAACCTTCGCGCGATCGACCGGTGTATTGAAGCTGAGTGAGCACCCCGTTCATGCCGATGGCCAGCGAAGCGTTGTCTCCGGCCAGGCCGCACAACTCCCGCAGGTCTGCGAAGTGTCCCCCGATTTCCTGGACCGCTGCGTTTTGGTAATCGGTGGCGCACAGCATGGTGCGGGGGGCGATGCGCATCGACAACTGGTTGGGGTCGTCGGAAGGCAGCGCATCGGCGATCCGACGGGCCCGTTCCCAGCTGAGCCGGGCCGCGACGAGATCGCGGTTGGTTAGCCACGCCGCGGCGCGCATATGCCAGCCGTACGCAGCGGGCAGCTCGCCCGCCGCCTCGAGGTGTTCGGCGATCAGCGCCGCGTTCTCCTCCACGGACCCTGAGGCACGCTTTTGGATCGCCGCCGCCAGGCGCCGGTGCCACTGGGCGCGATCGGCCTTCAACTGCGATTCGTAGGCCACGGCCCGGATCAGGGGGTGGTGGAAGGCGTACTCGGCGGTTGGGGTGAACCGCACCTGGTCGATCAGCTCGACGCCGAGCAGCTCGTCGAGCGCCGGGTCGATGCCGAGCGCGGTGAGCAGGTCGGCTCCGAAGCGGGCCCCGATGACCGCCGCCGCATTCAGTGTCCGCTTGGCCGGGTCGGTCAGCCGGTCGATGCGAGCCTCGATGGCCGCCTGCACCGTCGCAGGCACCGCGACGTCGGCGACATCCGCCTCACTCACGTAGCCACCGTGCTCGCCGGTCGAGCACCCCGCGTTGGGCCAACTCGCGCACCATCTCCTCGGCGAAGAACGGGTTCCCGGCGGCCCGCTCCGCGATGACGACCGCCAGGTCTCTGACCGAGGGATCCGACCCAAGCAGCTCACCCAGCAGTGTTGTGGTGTCCGAATCATTCAGCGGCGCAAGCGATATCGTCTGGACACCGCGCACTCGAGTCAGGTCGCCTGTGTATTCGGGGCGCGAGGTGATCAGCACCATCAACTTGGTCTGCGGGATCACCGAGAGGAAGTCGGCCAGCATCGACTCGCTGACCACATCGATCCAGTGGACGTCTTCGATGATGTGCAGCGCCGGTTCGGTGCGCGCCAGCGAGGCGGTGTTGATCAGGGCCGTCAACCGGCGTCGCCGCGCGTCCGGGATCGATCTGGGGCAACGCCACGTCGGGGTCGGCGATGCCGAGCAGATCATCCAGCAGCAGCACATCCTGCGAGTCGGCATCCGCGACTTGTTCCCGCACCATGGCGCGGGCGTGCTTCGCCCTCCAGGTCAGCCACGCCGGTGGCGGCCCGTAGTAAGCGCGTCACCGCTTGGAACGGGACTTCACGGGTGTGGGATTCGCAGAAAGTCCAGAACACTTCGAGTCCGCGTCCGGCAGCGGCCGCAGCGGCCTCTCTGGCCACCCGACTCTTGCCGATGCCCGGCGGTCCGACGACATTGACGACGCCACCGCGGGCGCCGATCGTGCGGTCCGCGAGGGCGTCGAGGGCCGCCATTTCCCAGCGCCGCCCGACCAGGCTCGCTTCAATGCGGCCGCCGTGGCCGTCGCGCGGGCTGATCGCCAGCAGTCGACGCACCGCAACCGGCTCGTCAACTCCCTTGATGTGCGCCTGCTCGGGTTCGCCCAGCGCCGCGATGTGCTCGACGAGTCGCGCAGTCGACTCGGACAGCATCACGCCGCCGGGCGGAGCGACTGATTCCATCCGCTGCGCCAACCCGACGGTGTCCCCGGTCGCGGCGTAGCCCAATGATCCGGAACCGATGTCGCCGGCGATCACCCGGCCGGAATTCAGGCCGACCCGTACCTGCAGCGCCACGTCATCGCGGAGCTGTACGTCGGTGGCCAAATGCGTTATTTCGTTCTGGATGGCCAGGGCGGCCACGCAGGCGCGAAAAGCGTGGTCCTCCAGGGCAACTGGGGCACCGAAGATCGCCATCACGCCGTCGCCGGTGTACTCGACGGTTCCGCCGTAGCGCTGCGCCACCGCCGCGGACCGCTCCACGACGGCGGTCATGATGTCGCGCAGCCGCTCGATATCCAGGGTCGCCGCGATGTCCATCGACCGCACCACATCGGCGAACAGCACGGTCACCTGCTTGTACTCAGCCGAATGTGTTGCCGGGGTGAGTCGCGCGCCGCACTCGCTGCAGAACCTGCTCGTCGGCGAGAGCGATTGCGCACCGCAGGAACCACAGATCAGTCCCGTCGCGGTCAGTCGACCGCCGCCATCCTGGCTGACGCTCACGTCACTGATCGTGTCATGAATTTCGCGTGGTCAGCGGTCAAGTGCCGTCAGTCAGCGGATAACGCCATGTCCCAGAACGCCACCTCGAGCGCGAGCACGTCGCCGACGAGGTCCTCGTGCTTGTCCGGGCGCTGCCAGGTCGCCGAGCGCGGCGACATAGTCCGCGAACTCCGGTGTGGACCAGTGCTCCACGAACTCACCGAACGGGGTGGAGTCCGACGCGGCGGAGGTCCACGCGAGCAGATACACGCGTTCGATCACCCACAGCGCCGTGATCGCTGCTTCGTACGGTTCGGCGTCCAGTCGCTGCAGGAGTTCGCGGTACGCGAGCGTCGCCGGCAGCGGCGGCAGCCTCCAGTTGCAGCCCGCGCCGAGCGGCCTGGTCTTCGAACCAGTCGAGCTCGGCGACCAGCGCGCTGCATCCTCCGACGAGCGCTGCCTGTGCCTGCCGCGGCGCGCGGGCCAGCAGGCGCGCCTGAAAGGTCAGCAGGTCTGCGACGAACAAGGCGTCCTGCGCCAACCATCGGTCGAATGCGGAGTCGGTGATGGTGCCGTCGCGCACGGCATCGAGAAACGGGTGGTGGGTGGCGGCGGTCCACAACGAATCATGCACACCGGCAAGGCTAGTGACAGCGGCGGCCGTGGCGGTCCGCCTGCCGGAGGACTGTCGGAAGTGCCCGCCTCGCAGCGACATTGTCGGCAGTGGTTAGGCGCCCTACGCTTGCCCGACAAAGTCGCCCGAAGGCGGGCAGAACGCAGTCAGCTCCCGGCGACGGGGCCCGACGGCGGCTTGTGCTCGTCGGCATCGTCCTGCGGCGTGGACAGCGCAATCGTCGGCTCGGATGACCGTTCGCGACGCAGGATGCGAAGCCCGGTGGTCGGTGCGGCGATCTCCTCGGTCGGAGGTGCCGCAAGCACCGTCGTCGAATCCTCCCTCAGCCGAACGATTCTCGGCATCTCGGGCGGCTGCGCGGGCTGCGCAGGTCGCGCGAGCGTCGGTGGCGCCGACACCGCGGGCTGCGGCGCGGAAACGGGGGCCGCGCTGCGCTTCTCGCGGCGGCGAACCAGGTAGCCGGCCAGCGGCCCAGTGAACAGCATGGCGACCAGCACGGCGAAGCTCAGCAGGCAGATGGTCACGTCGAACGTGCTGGTGATCTGCTGGGCCAGGTTGTTGCCGTAGACGGAGTTGGGCGACGCCTCGGCGTACCGCGGGGCGAGCGCGACGCCGATGGCCAGGTTCGCGACCGTGAAGACGAACAGCAGCCCGCTGAACGCCGCGATCACGGGCAGCGTGACTTCGCCTCTGGCGAGCTGGCGGTGCAGCCACCGCGCGACCAAGCCGGTGATCAGGTTGAACACCGTCATCGCGACGGTGTCGTACAGGGCGCGGGGGAGGTCCAGTGACCAGGCGACGAGGTAGTCGATGACCCGCAGCGCGGCCGCGGCGAACGCCCAGAACGCGATGAGCGTCAGGCACTTCTCCGCGGCCGACCGGTAGGCGCCCACCGTCGGCGGCTTGATCAGGAAGATGGCGTAGAGCGTCGTCGGCGCCACGATCGCGGCGGCGGCCGCCCAGAACAGGTAACCCTCGTAGCCGACGGCGGCCGTCGAGGTGTTCTGCGCGAAGCCGTGGAAGGCGTCGACGTCGCGGCCGATGGGCAGGATCCACACCAGCGTGGCCGCCAACGCGCCGGACGCGCCCAGCGCAGCCGTGGCCAGCCTCGCGGCGGCGGTCCGCTCGGTGAGCCAGCGCGACGCGATGACCAACGCGATCAACGCCTCCGCGCCGTACAGCAGCGTGGTGATGATGGTGGCGATGTCCTCGCCGCCGAACGCGCCGTTCGTGACGAACAGATAGCGCAGCCGCCAGTACACGTTGAAGGCCACCGACAGCGTCGCGAGCGCGATCGACACGCCGCCGAGCATCCGCGCGGCCGCATACCAACGCCGAAACCCGTTGTCCTGGATGGTGATACCGGTGATCGGCGGCTGCGACGCGAGCAGCGCGCCCCCGACCCCGAGCAGCAATCCGGGGCCGACGCCCGGCCCCACCAGGCCGGTTCCGCCGCCGCGCCATGTCTCGAGCAACTGATAGACGACGAAGCCGACGGCGACGATCAGGTAGGCGAGGGTCAGCAGCAGCCGGATCCGGCTTGTCCGGCGGACATTCTGGCCGTCGGCGGTGAGCCGGAACGGGCCGACGTGCGGCGCCAGCGCGGCGAGGATGGCGAGCAGCGTCACGGCGACGACGACGGCGATCAGCAGGCCGTTGCCGACCGGGATACCGACGCCGAAGTCCAGATTCCACGGCAGAAGCAGCGCGACGGCGAGCAGCCCGACCGCCACCCCGTCGCGCACGGCGTTGGCGCGGGCGGGCACGTAGCCGACTCGGGGCGACCGGCCGACGACGGCCGCAGCGGCGGTCGCCACCACGGCGGTGTCGGGCGCGTCGTAACGCTGGTCGCTCACGGGACGATTTCCTCTCAGGGTGGCAAATCGAGGGGTGCCACCCCAGCGTGCCATTTTTGCATCCGTGCACAAGCCGGTTCGGGCGACGACTCGACCGGCGAGTATGCGGAAACTGTCCGGTAGCTTGGAACGTCGATGAGGCAAGGAGTGAACCTGTGGACGTAGTCCTCGGGGTCGCGGTCACCGGGCGGGTGGCGCGGCTGGCGCTGGTCGGTGCCTCCGCCTCGAGCGGCCAGGTGTTCGACGAGTACGCGCTCGACCTGACCGGGGACGCCGCGACTGAACTCGCCGACACCATCGTCGGCACCTACCGTTCGGTGGCCGACTCAGGCAGTCAGGTGGTCGCGACACGGCTCTGCCTGCCCGACGTGTCCGAGGCCGAGACCCTGCGCCAGACCGTGGCCAACGCGGGCGTGCAGAACGTCGACGTGGTGTTGGAGACCGAGGCGGCCGCGGCGCTGGCCCGCAGTGTCGGTGCGGACGCCGCGCTGCTGCTGGCCGCCGACGACACCGTGTCGCTGACGGTGATCGGTGAGGACGAGGAATCGACGTCGGTGCTGACGTCGATGCCCATCGGTTCGGCGGGTGTGGCCGTCGCGTGTGCCGCTGTGCTGCAGCAGGCGCCGGAGGCCGCCACCCGGGTGATGTTGGTCGGGCAGCGGCTGGACCTGGATTCCGTTGCGGCCGAGCTGCGTTCGACGACGACGCCGGTGGAGGTGCCGCCGGATCCGGGCTTCGCGATCGCCCGGGGTGCCGCGCAGACGGCCACCGATCCGTGGTTCGCCCCGGCGGGTGCGGCCACGCAGATGGCGCCGGCCGCTGTGGACGCGACGCAGATGGCGCCGGCCGCTGCGGACGCGACGCAGATGGCGCCTGCCGCTGGCGACGCGACGCAGATGGCACCGGCCGCTGGCGACGCGACGCAGATGGCACCGGCTTCTGACGGGGTCGTCGGCCCGCTGCTGGCGTACTCGCAGGAGGAGCCTGACTTCTACGAGATGTCCCCGGAATCGATCGAGGAGTTCGTTCCGGAGCAGGACGACGAGGCGCCGTACACCGCGGTGATCGCGCCGCCACCGCCGAGGACACTGCTGATGGGCAGCGCGCTGTCGTTCGTGGTGATGGCCTTCACGACGCTGGCCGTGGCGGTCGCGGTCAACATCCGGCCGGTCGCCGACGCCGAGGCGCAGCCGGTGCCGGCGATCCAGTCGGAGACGGTGCCGGGCCGTTATCTGCCGGCGGTGCCGCACGAAGCGGATCCGGTGGCATTGCCTGCCGCGGTGGTGTCGCCGCAGCCCGCCGCGCCCGCGATGCCGCGGATCCGGCCCAACCAGATCCCGGCTGTGCCCAACAACGTGCCGGTAGCGCCGCAGGTGGCGCCGCCGGTGGTCGGGCCCGGGGAGGTGCCCGCGGTCCCGATTCCCGAGGTGCCGCCGATCCCGGGTGTGCCGACGGTCTTGCCGCCGTGGAACCCGTTCCCGATGCCGACGTTCACGTGGCCGACGTACCCCACGACAACGTCACCGACGACCACGACGACGAGCCCCACGACCACGACGACGAGCCCGACAACGACGACGACGAGCCCGACAACGACGACCACCTCGGAGCCGCCGCCGGTTATTCAGGCCCCGCCGCCGAAACCTCAGCCGCAGCCCGAGCCCGAGTACAAACCGCCGGCTCTCGCGCCCGAGCCCAAGCCCGCGGTCGTGGCGCCAGCCCCGGTGGCCCCGGTGGCACCTGCACCCGTCGCTCCGGTCGCGCCCGTCGCACCTGCGCCTGCGATCGTGGCGCCCGCTCCGGCGCCCGCGGTAGTCGCGCCGGCACCTGAACCCGTGGCACCTGCGCCCGCGATCGTGGCACCAGCGCCTGCGATTGCACCGGCGCCGGTGATCGAGGCGCCGTCGGGTGGCAGCGGATCGTCCTACGGAAGCGGATCGTCCAGCGGCAGTGGGGGCGCCGTGCAGGCACCCGCGACAACGCCGGTGTTATCGCCGTAGTCGATGTTCGGCAAGCAATGTGCGCGAACGGCCGTCGCGGTTGGAGCGGTGCTCGCACTCGCGACGGCGTGCTCGCACGGCGATGCGGCACAACCGACCGAGACCCACAGCTCGCAGGCAGCGCCAGCTCCCGTCGTGCCAGCGCCTCCGCCTCCGCCCCCGCCCCGCCGACATTGCCGCCCGTTGCGCCCAACCCGTATGACTTCAGCACCGTCTCCACGCTGATCGACGATGCGATCGCGGCCAACAAACTGCCCGGCGCCGTGGTGCAGATCGGGCACGGCGGACAGGTCGTCTTCCGCAAGGCGTACGGCGAGCGCAAGCTCGCGGGTGAGCCGGGACTGGACGCGTCGCCCGCACCGGCGGAGCCGATGACGGAGGACACGATCTTCGACCTGGCGTCGCTGACGAAACCGTTCGCGACGGCGCCCGCGGTCATGCAGCTGTACGAGCAGGGCAAGGTGCAGTTCGACGATCCCGTGCAGAAGTATCTGCCGGACTTCAATCCGACGAACGATCCGGTGCGGGCAGAAGTAACGGTGCGCATGTTGCTCACGCACACGTCGGGCGAGACGGGTGACGTCGAGCTCAAGGATCCGTGGGGACTGGCACAGGTCGACAGGGAAGAAGGCTTTCGGCGTGCGCTGACGACGCCGCTCGAGTCGGCGCCCGGTGCGGGCTTCCGCTACTCCGACATCAATTTCATCCTGCTCGGCTTGATGGTCGAGAAGCTCACGGGCGCAGCGGAAGACGACTACGTGCAGCAGAACATCTTCGCGCCGCTGGGCATGACGGAGACGCGGTATCTGCCCGCGGCCAAGGCGTGCGGTCCGCACTCGATGAGGGGCGCGGCGATCGCGTGGGAGCCTGCGACTGCGGGGTTCGCGCCTGCTGAGTGTTCCGCCGACACGTGGAGCATGAGCCTGTTGCCGCGCATTGCGCCGACAGCGCGCGACGAGGAAAGCAGAGCGGAGCCGGACAAGAATCCCGACATCGATTACCTGCTGCGGGGCGCGGTGAACGACACGACGGCGCGGCGGATGGGCGGTGTGGCCGGCCATGCGGGGGTGTTCTCGACGGCTAACGATGTCGGCATCTATGCGCAGGCGCTGCTGGACCGGTTGGCGGGTCGGCCGAGCGCCTACCCGCTGACGCAGGAGACGCTGCAGTTGATGACGACTCCCCAGCAGCCCGGGCACAGCGAGGGACAGATCGAAGCGGCCAACGAGGCCGAGCGGGCAGCCGCACCCAACCCAACTGACCCGCTGCTGGCGCCGCACTATCCGGCGATCAGGGGACAGAACCTGCGGGGCTTCGGCTGGGACATCGATACGGGCCAGTCGGTGCCGCGGGGCAGGGCCTTTCCCATCGGGAGCTTCGGCCACACGGGCTTCACGGGCACCAGCATCTGGATCGACCCGGGCTCAGACTCGTATGTGGTGCTGCTGACGAATTCGATCCACACGCGGGGCAGTCCACCGGCGTCCAAGCTGCGGGGAGACGTCGCGACGGCGGCAGCGCAGGCGCTGGGTCTGTAACCGCAGCAACGGGTTTTTGCGGTTTGAGCAGATGGGACGGTGTTTCTCGTTACGCTCCCTGCGACAGACCACATCGGTAAACCGGGGAGAGACCACAATGAGTGAACGTCAGATCGCCCGTGAGAAGGCGGCAGCCGTTACCCAGCAAGAGGCAGAAGACATACGCCAGCTCCAGGAGTTCGAGGGCTTTAAGAACTTCTCCGAGGAAGATCTGAAGCGGATCGTGAAGGCGTCGCATCGCACCTCGACGTCGGGGCCGTGGCCGCTGATCCGGGAGCAGACCGTGTCGGACGCCTGCTACATCCTGCTCAGCGGGGAGGCGGGGGTGTTCGTCGGCCAGGACAAGATCGCGACGGTGAAGTCGGGTGAGGTGATCGGCGAGTCGGCGCTCAAGAAGGGCAAGCTGCGCGGTGCGACGGTGACGACGACGGGCCGCGCCGAGGTGCTGCACATCGATCGCGACGACCTCCACCGCTTGCTCGAGGATGTGCCCGCGATGCGCCAGCTCATCGATGACACGGTGGCGCGCCGCACGCCGGGTTCGAACGAAGGCTGATCGAGCTGAGTCCGCTCAGGTGAACACGAGCTGAAGCCCGTCGTGCCGGCTGCCGGCCAGGCGAACCAGGGTCTCCGGCGCTTCGGACAGGGGCGTGTAGTCGGTGATGACGTGCTTCGCGATGTCCTTGCCGTCGGTGGCCAGCAGCGCCAACGTCTCGGTGCTGAGGCGATCGCGGTCCCACAGATGGCCGGTTCCGCGCGGTACCCGTCCGATCTGTGCGCAGCGCACGCTCAGCCCGTTGTGGTGAAACTCCTCCCCGAGTCGGACTTCCTCGCAGCCGCCCGGATAGAACGCCAGGTCGATAACCGTGCCTTGGGGGCGCAGTATGCGAAGAGCGAGAGCCAAAGCACTTGGCTGACCGCGACATTGGAATACGACGTCGGCTCCGCGGTTGGCCGGCTTCGTGCAGCCGCTGGCGGGCGAGTACGGCGGTTATCGACATGTTCTCGAACAGATTCCGAGCGTGACCACCTTGTCGCGACGGCGCGCGCGACGCTGTTTCCGGTCTGCTGGGACGAACCGGGCGGCACCGCGGTCACCGAGTCGTTGGCCCTTGGCACACCGGTGGTCGGCTACCGTCGCGGCTGCCTGCCCGAACTCGTCGAACCCGGCACCGGATTGCTCGCCGAGTTCGGCGATGAGGACGGGTTGGCACAGCTGATCACCGATGTCGACAGGCTGGACCCCGATTGCTGCCGCGCAACGGCGGAACGGCGATTTGCACCGTCCGTCATGGCCGCGGCCTATATCGACCTCTACGACCGATGCATCGCGGGCTCGCATGTCGGCCCACGATCACGGGTCTCTGCCTGACCGTCCGCCGACGTTGCCGCAGGTCGTTGGGTGTACCGTTGGGGAGTTGGTAACCCAGCCAGTCCGGAATGCATTCGCCGTCTTCCGCTTATCGCCGAGCAACCGCTCATACCGGACATGCAGGTAACAACCGTCAACCCGGGATTACCTTGACTGCTCCATCCTTTTCTCCGTCCAGTTTCTCTCCCTTCAAATCGATTCTCGACCCCGTTGGGGCGCAACGCTTTTCGCGAGGTGCTCGTGTCGGCGTCCTCAGTACCTATGCGCCGACCCATTGCGGCTTGGCGACATTCACCGCTGCCCTGTCCGACGCCTTGTGCGCGAATGGCGCCGACGTGAGTGTGGTGCGTGTGGCTGATGGGGAGCCGTCTTCGAGCGAACGGGTGATCGGAGAGCTGGTCAGCGGATTCGGCGACATCCATCGCGGCGAGCCTCCGAACTGCTGAACCAGAACGACGTCGCCGTCATCCAGCATGAGTACGGAATCTACGGCGGTGTCGACGGAGACGACGTGCTGGACATCATCGACGGGTTGCGTGTGCCGTCGATTGTCGTCGCCCATACAGTCCTCAAACACCCGACGCCACACCAGCGTTCGGTGCTGGAGTCGATCGCGGCGATGGCGGATCAAGTGGTCGTCATGTCCGAGGCCGCCAGGCAACGGTTGTGTGCCGGCTTCGATGTGGACAGCCGAAAGGTCACCACGATCCCGCACGGCGCGGCCATTCCCAGCGGGCCCGCTCAGAAGCGTCCGAGCAGACCCACCCTCTTGACGTGGGGATTGCTGGGTCCTGGCAAGGGTGTCGAGCGGGTCATCGAGTCGATGCCGTCGTTGAAGGACCTGCCCGGTCGGCCGCAATATCTGATCGCCGGCCGGACGCACCCGAAGGTCCTCGCCGACAATGGCGAGGCATATCGCGATGCCCGCAAGGACCAGGCACGCCGCCGCGGCGTGACGGATTCGGTGTCCTTCGATCCCCGCTACTGGGGCGTGTCGAAGTTGCCCGCTCTGATCCAGTCCGCTTCGGTCGTCGTCCTGCCCTACGACTCCACCGATCAGGTCACCTCTGGTGTTCTGGTCGACGCGATCGCGTGTGGCAGGCCCGTGGTGGCCACCGCGTTTCCGCATGCGGTCGAGCTCCTCGGTACGGGAGCAGGCATCGTCGTCGACCACGACGATCCGGATGCCATGGCGCTTGCCCTGCGCCAGGTGCTGACGCAGCCGCGTCTCGCAGGCGCGATGGCCGGGGAGGCCCGCCGATTGGCGCCGGAGATGGCGTGGTCGGTCGTGGCGAGAGCGTATCTGAATCTGGCGGACAGGCTCCACAACGACAGGCGGGCGCTGGTATGACGACCGCGACCCCGCCTGCCAACTTCGACCATCTGCTGCGGCTGACAGACCGCCGCGGCACCTTCGAGCATGCGTGCTTCGCCGAACCCCGACCGGAGGACGGTTACTGCACCGACGACATGGCCCGCGTTCTTGTCGTGGCCACCAGAGAGCCCGACGCCGACGGTCCGGTGAACGGTCTCGCCGGGCTTGCGGTGCGGTTCTTGAACGAGGCGCAGGCCTACAACGGTGCATGCCGTAATCGGATGGACCGGCTCGGCCGGTGGACGGACGAGCCGACCACGGACGACGCCTGGGGCAGATGCATCTGGGGCCTCGGCACGGCCGCCGCTCACAGCGACGTGGGCTTGGTTCGCAAGTTGGCGGTCGTTCAGTTCGAGCGCGCCGCGTTGGCACGGTCGACGTCGCCGCGTGCGATGGCTTACGCCGCTGTGGGAGCCGCCGAGCTTCTCGCCGTCCAACCCGAGCATCCCGCGGCACGCAAGCTCGTCACCGACTATGTCGCTTCGCTCGCCGCGCCCAATGGCGACAGCGCGTGGCCGTGGCCCGAGCCGCGACTGGCCTACGCGAATGCGGTGCTTCCCGAGGCGATGATCGCTGCGGGCGTTGCGCTCGAGGACACCGCATTGCAGCAGCGTGGTCTGGAGCTGTTGGGCTGGCTGCTGGACTACGAATCGGCGGACGGCCACTTGTCTCCTACCCCGGTGGGTGGCAGGGGGCCTGAAGACGACAGGCCTGCGTTCGACCAGCAGCCGATCGAGGTGGCCGCACTGGCCGATGCGTGCGCGCGCGCCGCCACCGTCGACGCCGCGGCGAAGTGGCCCGATGGTGTCGCATCCGCGGCAGCCTGGTTCCAGGGTGCCAACGACGCGGGACGGGTCATGTGGGACCCGGAGACAGGCGGCGGGTTCGACGGACTTCACGCCGACGGGGTGAACCAGAACCAGGGCGCGGAGTCGACTCTGGCTGTGATCTCGACCCTGCAGCATGCGCAGCGTTTCGCCATTGTGCCGCAATGACTTCGGTGCGGGCCGGGCTGGTCACACGTAGCCCGCTTCGGCTCGCAGCCGATCCCTCGAGGGTCATCACCCGGCTCTTCGTGCCGGGGCAGGAGGGGTTCGAGCGTCAGGACTCCCGCGCCGGAGCCGTGCTGAGACGCATCCTCGCCCTCGACGAGGATGAGGTGCGGTTGGCGTTGGACGATGTCATGACGCGCTTCGACGGGCGACACCGAGATTTGCTCGGTACCTTCCGCAAGCACGCCGGTGAGCTCGCCGATCGGTTGAAAGCGGACGTGGCACGGTCCTCGGCTCGAATGTTGTTGCTGGGGGCCACATTCACCAGTGAATACGCCATCGAGGCGGCGGCGTTGTGCAATCCGAGCATCGTCGCTCATCCGGACCAATCAGGTGTGGCCGCGGGCAGCCTGCGGTTTGTGATGAGCGTGCGCGGTATCGGCGAAGGGCACCGGTCATCGATCGGGTTCCGGACGGGCGTGGTCGACGCCGAAGGCGGCGTTACGGTCGACGCTGCGGCGCGGTTCGCGACGGTCGGATCGGTCGGGTCGACGCTGCTGGACGCGGCGGTGTTCCGCACTGAGCTCGCGCGGCTGCGCAACGGAGGCGAGGCGGCCGACTACGTTCTGGACGCCTTGGGCGACAGCTTCACCAGAGCCGATCTCGACGAACAACTCGACACGCTGAAGACAAACATGAGCACTCGAGGCCGTGCGCAGCAGACGATCTCGCTGATTCGGGATATCGCCGAGCGGTTCTATGCGGTCGAGTTCGCCGACGATATACCGCTGTCAGAGCGGGTCTTGTTCCCGGCGATGGGAGCGGAAGCGGCGGGCATGGAGGACGCGCGCTTCGTGCGCTTCGTCGAGGACGACGGGTCGGTCAGGTACTACGCGACGTATACGGCGTACAGCGGAAGCCTGATCAGCCAGCAGCTGCTGGAGACGACGGACTTTCAGTCGTTCACGTCGAGGCCGATGGCGGGAAAGGCGGCGTCGAACAAGGGCTTGGCGCTGTTTCCGCGACGTATCGGTGGACGCTTCGTGGCGATGTCGAGGTCGGACCGGGAGTCGAATTCGGTTGCGTTTGCGGATGATCCGTTCATTTGGCCGGACTCGGAGCCGTGCCAGCAGCCGACGCAGGCGTGGGAGGCGTTGCAGCTGGGCAACTGCGGGCCGCCGATCGAAACGGAGGCCGGGTGGCTGGTGCTGACGCACGGCGTCGGTCCGATGCGGACCTATTCGATCGGGGCGATCCTGCTGGATCTGGAGGAGCCGACGCGCATCATCGGCCAACTGAAGCGGCCGCTGCTGAGCCCCGCTGCCGACGAGCAGGACGGCTATGTCCCTAACGTCGTCTATTCGTGCGGTGCGTTGGTGCACGGCGAGACGTTGGTGATTCCGTACGGGATCGGCGACGCGGCTATCGGCATTGCCACCGTGCCGCTGCGCGAGCTGGTTGCTGAGCTCGGCGGCTGACGTCGACCCAGTCTGCGATGGCCGAAGCCGACGGATCGGCTGGGGGCCGAAGCCGACATCCCGCTGCCCGAAATAAGCAACTTCGTCAAAAAGGAGATCTACTCTGTAGGCATGTCGGAGGGGCGGCCGACCAGGGTCACGATCATGAAGCTGGCAGGCTGCTGCCTGCTGGCCGGGGTAGTGGTGGCGGCCCTGATGTTCCCGCTCGCGGGGGGTCTCGGGCTGGTTTCCAATCGCGCCTCCGACATCGTCGCCAACGGCTCGGCGCAGCTTCTCGAAGGTGACGTCCCGCAGGTGACGACGATGGTCGACGCGGCAGGGGATCCGATCGCGTGGTTGTACTCCCAGCGCCGGTTCGAGGTGCCCACCGATCAGATCGCCAACACGATGAAGCTGGCGATCGTGTCGATCGAGGACAAGAGGTTCGCCGAGCACAACGGTGTGGATTGGCAGGGCACGCTGACCGGTCTGTCCGGCTACCTCTCCGGCGACCGCACCACTCGCGGCGGCTCGACGATCGAGCAACAGTACGTCAAGAACTATCAACTGCTGGTGACGGCGCAGAGCGAGGCCGACCGGCGGGCGGCCGTCGAAGTCACTCCGGCGCGCAAGATGCGCGAGATCCGGATGGCGCTGACGCTCGATGAGACGTTCACGAAGCCCGAGATCCTCACCCGCTATCTCAACTTGTTGTCGTTCGGCAACAACGCCTACGGTGTCCAGGACGCAGCCCGGACCTACTTCGGTATCGACGCCTCGCAGCTGAACTGGCAGCAGGCCGCGCTGTTGGCCGGGATGGTGCAGTCGGAGAGCTCGTTGAACCCGTACATCAACCCCGCGGGTGCCCTGGCGCGCCGGAACTTGGTGCTGGACACCATGATCAAGAACCTGCCGCAGTACGCCGGCGAGCTTCGGGCCGCCATCGCTACACCGCTGGGCATCCTGCCGCAGCCCAACCAGTTGCCGGGTGGCTGCATCGCCGCAGGCGATCGGGCGTTCTTCTGTGACTATGTGCTGGACTTCCTCGCGCGGGCGGGCATCAACAAGGAGCAGGTGGCACGCGGCGGTTATCTGATCCGCACGACGCTGGACCCGAAGGTGCAGTCTTCGGTCAAGCAGGCGATCGACAAGGTCGCCAGCCCGACGTTGGATGGGGTCGCCAGCGTGATGAGCGTGATCCAGCCTGGTAAGGACGCGCATCGGGTGGTGGCGATGGCCAGCAACCGCACGTACGGGTTCAACAACGACGCCAACGAGACGGTGCAGCCGCTGCCGTTCTCGCTTGTCGGCGACGGTGCGGGCTCCATCTTCAAGATCTTCACCACGGCTGCTGCGCTGGACATGGGCATGGGTATCGACGCTCAACTCACTGTCCCGGGCTCGTTTCAAGCAAAGGGCCTTGGCAGCAGCGATACGCCGGGTTGTCCAAGGGAAACCTGGTGTGTGAAGAACGCGGGCAACTACCGCGGCTCGCTGAACGTGACTGATGCGCTGGCGACCTCACCAAACACGGCGTTCGCCAAGCTGATTCAGCAGGTGGGCGTTCCCCGCGCGGTCGACATGGCGGTCCGGCTCGGCATGCGCTCCTACGCGACGCCCGCGACGGCACGGGCCTACGACCCGCAGAGCAACGAAAGCCTGGGCGACTTGATCAAGCGCCAGAACATGGGGTCGTTCACTCTGGGCCCGTTCCAGCTCAATGCGCTCGAGTTGTCGAACGTGGCGGCGACCCTGGCCTCCGGCGGGACGTGGTGTCCGCCGTCTCCGATCGACAAGATCTTCGACCGTCACGGCAACGAGGTGCCCTACACCATCGACCCGTGCGAGCAGGCGGTGCCCGAGGGACTGGCAAACACATTGGCGAACGCGCTCAGCAAGGACGATCAGGGCGGAGGCACCGCATCGGGCGCGGCCGGCTCGGTGGGGTGGACCCTGCCCATGTCCGGCAAGACCGGCACCACTGAGTCGCATCGGTCGTCGGGCTTCGTGGGCTTCACCAACCGCTACGCCGCGGCGAACTACATCTTCGCCGATTCCGGCGCACTGTCGGGCATCTGCTCCTTCCCACTGCGCGGCATGCGGCGACGGTGATCTGTACGGCGGCAACGAGCCTGCACGTACCTGGTTCGAGGCGATGAAGCCGATTGCGACCGATTTCGGCGACGTGTATCTGCCGCCAACCGATCCGCGCTACGTCGACGGCGCGCCGGGCGGCCGGGTGCCCAACGTGTCCGGCCTGGACGTGGATGCCGCGCGTCAGCGCCTCAAGGACGCCGGTTTCCAGGTCGCCGACCAGCCCACATCGGTGAACAGCCCAGCCTCATACGGAACCGTCGTAGGGACGTCGCCGAGCGGCCAGACCTTCCCGGGATCGATCATCACGATCAACATCAGCAACGGCGTTGCGCCGGCACCGCCGCCCCCTGTCGATCGCCCGCCGGACGTCCCAGGTCCTCCGCCGGAGGGCATGACGATCGTGGAGATTCCGGGGCTGCCGCCGATCTCCGTGCCACTTCTCGGACCGCCACCGCCGGACGAACCACCACCGCCGCCGCCCCCTTAGGTGACGGCTACTTCGCGAGCAACCAGTGGTAGAGCTCGAAGTTGGCCTGCTCGACCCAGCCGTGCTGCAGCTTTTCGCCGTCCACCGTCCAGACGGCTGTGCCGGTGAGCGCGATCGGCTTGCCGTTGGGTTCGGTGCCGAGAATGCCGTTGTTCGTCCCGGTCAGCACCCATCGGGACGTGACGCGAGTGCCGTCTTCGTTCTGGAATGTTTCGAGGGTGTCGACATGAAGCTCGTTGACATGGTCGAGAAACCCTCTCACCCAGTCCTTGACGTTGTCTTTGCCCGAGATCTCCTTGCCGCCTGCCTCGACGACGACGTCGTCGGCGACGAACCGGTCGACGGCATCCGGTTCATGCGCGTTCCAGACGTCCTCCCAGAACGCTGTGACAATCTCCGTTGATCGCATGTCTGCACGATCCCACCCTCGCAGCGCTGCCGCGGACTATTCGACGCATGCGGGATTGCGGCGTTAATCGCCGTGGCCGCCACCGTGGCCGCGGCCGGAGCCACCGTGACCAGGCCCGCCAACTCGGACCTGGGTACCACGGCGGGCTTTGCACCGGTGGGGGTGGCTGCAGAATCGGCGGAATCCACGGTGCCGGGAACAGGATGATCGGCGGTGGGATCGCTGGCGGAACCACAACGGGCGGTGGCGGCGCGGGGGGTGGTGCCGCTGGGGCGGGCAGCGGCATTGCGCACAAACACCTGCGGTGGCGCCGGGGCAGGCAAATCTTTCAGCTGTGCAATGGCGAGCCGCGCAAGTGGTGGCGCCGCCGGTGCGGGGGCGACCACCGGCGCGGGCACCTGCTTCGCGACGGTGGGTGGCGCACTGCGCACGCCTGGGGGTGTCGCTGCAGTGCCGGCCGAAATGGCCTCCGGGCCTTGATCCGCAGTCGGCCGGATATTGACGGCCACCGCGATGGTCAGTGCCAACATCCCGGCGACGAAGACGGCGGTCAGCGAGCTGCCGACCAAGAGGAACGGCTTGCTGCGTTCCGGCACGTCGTCGATGGAATCGATATCTGCGGCCTCGCGGAATGCAGTGTCGCGGTGGAGAAGATCGGCCATGAAGATCTGGTGGGCCGTGGTGCCGTCAGAATCTTGCGAGTAGGCAAGGCCGATGGTGGACGGGTCGTAGCGGGGCGCGCTTGCCGACGCCAGCGCAGCGCCGCGCGCCAACGCCAGGTGGGGTTCTTCAGGGGCGATGACGGGCACCGCGACGAGGTCTGTCACATGTGCCCTGACCGCGGCGACATCGATGCCGGAGCCAACGACCAACAGGCCCTGGGCCTGTGATTCCTCGATGTTGGAACCGCTGACCATGTCGGCCACCGCGGCGATTGCGTCGCCGCCATGCAGACTTTCGCGCAGGACCTTCACGACCGAGCCATCGGCGGTTTCGACCACCGCCAGCGTGGCGGTCTCGCGCTCGACGAACATCAGGCCGGTCTTGTCGTAGCCCACAGTCCGGCCGACCGCCTGCGCCAGAGCGGCGGCGGCGTGCAACTCCGAAACCAGCAGCACGTCTTCGAGGCCACGGGCGACCAATCCCTCCCGTAGGGCGGCCGCTTCGGCGCGATCCATCCATGTCACGCCGATCGACACCAGATGGTGGCCGGCGTCGATTGCGCTTTCCTGAGTTCCGAGGATCGTGGCGATGACTTCATCGGACGCACGCGGAGTTGCCGAGCCGTCCACCGCAGTGATGTCGAAGACGTCATGGTCGACGATGACGCCGTCGGCCTTTTCACCCTCGACGAGTGCGAGGCGAATCGTCGTGGCTGTCATCGACACACCGAGTACGAGCTCCACCGCCCCTCCCACAGCTCTGCTAGGCGTTTACCGCTCTCGGCGGGGAGCGAGTCCCGCGTAAGCGTCTATGGGATGGCGTCGACGTGGGCTTGCTTGCCCTGCGATGAAGACCCTACTCGCTGCGCCGATACGTGACGGCGAGATGCAGCCGAATATTCAGACTGTGCGGATTTCTTTGTACGACAGCGTATTAGTCGGCTTTGCTGTATCCGTCAGAGGTGGGATCGAATGAAGGCAAGCACCTCGTCCGCGGTGGCGAAGCCGCCGAGGTGGCTCTCCTCGGCAACCTTCGCCGCCATCTCACCACAATAGGCGCGGTCCGTCTGCCATCGTCAGCCAATGACAGGAAAGAAGTCGGGCATGAACTCCTCGAAGCGCGTCGACGGCGCTGGGCAATCGCAACCGCGTTGGCTAGCCATGGGTAGCTTGTTCACTGCAGGTGGAGTTCTCGTGGGACTGAACGCCCTCTTCATCCTGTTGGTCGCGTTCGGAAACATCACCGATTTTGAGACGAATCAGGCATTCGTTCATCACGTTCTCTCGATGGACACGGCGAACTTCGGTGCGCCGGTGGGCCAGGGTCTCGATTCGGCGGTGATGTGGCACGCGGTCGGGTCCAGTCCACTTCAGAATGCCGCATACGTCGGCATCATTGCCTGGGAACTGCTTGCCGGCGTGGCCCTGGCGGCAGCGACCATCTCGTGGTTCGCTGGTTCCGTGCGCAGGCGGACCCGGGCCCGCGCGCTGGCAACCATCGGCCTGACGATGATTGTCGTGCTGTTCGTTGGCGGCTTCCTCGCCGTCGGTGGCGAATGGTTCCAAATGTGGCGTTCGTCCGATTGGAACGGGTCCGAAGCCGCATTTCGCAGTGCGGTCATAGCGCTGTTCGCGTTGCTCGTCATCCACCTCCCTGCCGCAACGGACGCCGGCACCGCCGCTGTCGACGCTCATGCCGGCGACGGATGACAACGCCCCTGGCACCATGACGGTGGTAAGCGCTAATGGCCGGTGACACCGTCGGGCTGACCGACATCATCGCGCGGCTTCCTGCCTTGGTCATGGACGCGCCCGTCGTTGTGCGCGGCACGCTCACGGCATTCCTGGCGCGTGGGTCAGCCAAGCAGTCGATCGGCCGGGTATTTCAAGAACGTGCGGCGCGCTACGGCGACAAGATTTTCATCCGCTTCGACGACGAAGCGCTGAGCTACCGCGACGCCAATCAGACCGTCAACCGCTGGGCGGCCACGCTGGCCGAACGCGGCGTCGGTCGCGGTGACGTGGTGGGCATCATGATGCGCAATTCGCCGAGCCCGGTGCTCCTGATGCTCGCCGTGGTCAAACTCGGCGCGGTCGCGGGCATGCTCAACCACAAGCAAGGCGGCGACGTCCTCGCGCACAGCGTCGGGCTCTTAGGTGCCAAGGTCCTCATCGGCGAGGACGACCTGCTCTCGGCTGTGGCCGAGTCGGGGGCGGATATCGCCGACACGTTGACCTTGAACGAATTTGAGCGCCTCGCCGCCGACGCGTCCGTCGATAACCCAGGGGTGACATCATCGCTATTGGCCAAGGACAAGGCGTTCTTGATCTTCACCTCCGGCACCACCGGAGCACCCAAGGCCAGCGTCATGACGCACTACCGGTGGCTGCGGGCGATGGGCGGGTCCGGCGCCCTCGGCATGCGGTTGAAGAGCAGCGACACGTTGTACTGCTGCCTGCCGCTGTACCACAACACCGCCCTGACCGTCGCGGTGTCGGGCGTGATCAGCGCCGGCGCCACACTCGCTATCGGCCGGTCGTTTTCGGTCTCGCGGTTCTGGGATGAGGTGACTCGCTACGACGCCACCGCATTCGTATACATCGGTGAGGTCTGTCGCTATCTGCTCAACCAGCCCGAGAAGGACACCGATCGCACCAACAAGGTGCGCGTGATCGGCGGCAACGGACTGCGCCCGGATATCTGGGAGGAGTTCACCGCTCGCTTCGGTATCCCGCGGGTGTTCGAGTTCTACGGGGCGAGCGAGGGAAACACCGGATTCGTCAACATCTTCCACATTCCCAAAACCGCCGGCATATGCCCCACCGCGGTGGCGTTCGTCGAGTACGACCAGGAGACAGGCGAGCCGGTTCGTGATGACCACGGCCGCGTCCGCAAGGTGCGTCGTGGCCAGCCGGGTCTTCTGCTGAGCAAGATCACAAAAGCTCAGCCGTTCGACGGCTACACCGACCCGGAAGCCAGTGAGAAAAAGCTGGTACGCAACGCTTTTCGTGACGGTGACGTGTGGCTCAACAGCGGCGACCTGCTGCGTCCTCAGGGGTGGCGCCATGCTGTGTTCGTCGACCGGCTCGGCGACACTTTCCGGTGGAAGGGCGAGAACGTGGCGACGACGGACGTCGAGGCCGCCGTGGCGACCGATCCGGCCGTCGAATCGGCGACGGTCTTCGGGGTGGAGGTGCCCGGCGCCGACGGGCGCGCCGGAATGGTGGCCGTGGTGCTGGACGGAGGAAGAGAGTTCGACGGCGCGTCGCTGGCCAAGACCGTATACGAGCATCTGCCCGGCTACGCGGTGCCGCTGTTCGTGCGCGTCGTCGATTCCCTGGAGCACACCGCAACGGTCAAGGCCAAGAAGGTCGATTTGCGCGAGCAGGGTTATGGAGCCGACGTCGACGATCCGCTTTACGTGCTCAAGGGCCGCGACGAAGGCTACGTGCGGTACTACGACGAGTACCCCGACGAAGTCGCGGCCGGAAAGCGGCCCGCGGGCTGACACCGCCACAAGATCTGCGTGATGGCGAAGTGGAGGACAATGCGCTGGAGAAGTCGTTCGCCGCAAGGTGATACGCCTCATCTGGTCAACGTGATGGTGTGTTGACCCACCGGGACCGCCAGTGTGGGACCGCTGGGCTGGCCGTCGAGCAGCACCGTGGTGTCGGGTGGCAGCGCCGCGAGCTTTATCTGCGCAACCGTGTCGGTACTTACCTTGATTGCCGACGTTGACAACGCGCCAAGCCCAGCCCGGGCGACATCGACAGTAAGCCCTGCGACGCGGGTGAGATTCAGCGCCAGGGAAGGCAACGGGTCGACAGCAGACCCGATCCGCCAAGTGACCTCGGTGTAGAGCCCGGGGGAGAGGTCGAGGTCGGGTTCGAAGCCGCGACGACGCCGCGTAGTACGGGTGGGGTCCGGCCGTGCATGAGACCTCGCGTCGACGGAGGCGGTCACGCCCCTCGTGGGCTGTGGTGTCCGGATCGGCCAGCAGGTCCGACAGCCACCAGACCTGGTGCGGGCCAATGCCGAGGTCGGGCCGCACCAGCTGCGGAAACCACGTGAAGGTGATGTGTCCGGGGTCGCCCTGCCGGGGCCCGGTGCCCATGTGCGAAACCGGGTCGCCGAAGTCGTCCTTGAACACCCACCCGATGTGGTCCTCGGTCGGATAGACGGTGAACCGGTAGCGGTAGGCGAGCCGGTCCAGCTCGTGAATCTGGAACAGGACCGAGGACAACGGCACCAACTCGTCGAGCATCCCGTGGGCGATGACGAACGGAAGCCACCGCGCGTTGACGAGCAGCCGCAAGGTGTCGCCCTCGCGCGCGCAGTGCGATTTCGGGTCCAGGTTGCCCGGAATGGTCACGTCGGGCAGCAACTTCACACCGCACGCGGGTGGGCCGGCCAGCACGACCGCCTGAGCGAACACTTCCGGATAGGCCAGCGCCAGCCTGTAGGTCCCGTAGCCGCCCATCGAGTAGCCCGCGATCACGGTGCGGTTGGGGTCGGTGCCTAGCTGCTCGGCGACGCGCGCCCAGACCTCCCACACGTCGAGCTCGCCCTCGTCGAGATACCAGCACGAGGGACCGCGGGCCAGTGGCGTCACCACGACCGAGTCGCGGTCCTCGCAGATCTGGTGCAGCAGCCGCGGGCCGATAGCGGCGAACTGGTTCTGGCCCAGCGCGAGTGAGTGCAGCAGCAGCGTCAGCGGCAACGTGCGGCCGGGGGCGTACGTCGCGGGGAGGCACACCGAGTAGGGCTGCACCCGGCCGAGGAACACAGGGTCGGTGCTCAACGGCGCGGTGTCGGCGACACCCTGTCCCAGCTCCACCGACGAGACGTACCACCGGGTCGACGTGCCCGTGACGACGGGCTCGTCGGTGGTGATGCGATCGGCAAGCGCACTCCATTGGACGGCCAGCGAGAACTGCGACACGTCGCCGTCGGCGAGGGCGGTCGGCCTGTGCCGCGTCGGACCAGAAGTTCAGGTGTGGCCTCTCCTGTTCAAGGGTGCGGAAGGCGACGTTGTAGACGTTCGGCTGCCCGGGTTTCGCGCCGTGGCGCAGGGGAACGTCGGCGAACCCGTCACCGATGTCGTTTGCGAGCCCTGCGGCGAGCCGCACCGTCCAGGTGCCTTCCGGCTCCACCAGCGAACGCGGAACCCGGGCGAGGAAGGAGCGACCGACATGTCGACGGTGTGCTCGACGGGTGTCGACGCGTGTGTCGTGAGGTCGATGAGCCGTCCGCCCGAGGCCGACACGAGCAGTGCGAGGTCGATGCCTGCGGAGCGGACACCGGCCCCCGCCGGCCACTCGTCGGTGGTTGTCGTCGCGCGGTCGGTGTCGAAAGTGAACAGCGCGATGGGCACGGACGGGTCGAGCAGCGTGTTCCAGTCGACGCGCCACCACGTATCGGTGTCGGTGAGCCCGATGGCGGCGCGGAAGATGTCGGCGCCGTTGCGGGCGGCGGCCCCGTCGGGATAGGTGTACGTGCCGCGTGGTGGCGCGCCGCCGCTGGGCAGGCTGAGCCGGACGCCGTCGGCCCCATGGTCGTCGTAGAGGAAATCGGTCCAGAACAGGGCGCCGTCGGCGAAGCGGCTGGTGCCGCAGGTGCGCGGGAACTTCTCGCCGAATGGCCATCCGGCCGGTGCCGGAAGCTCGGGCTCGGGCCGCAACGCCGCGGCGGGCACCCCTTCGGGCATCCCATCGACCACGAACAGCTCCGACGGCGGCGCTGGCGACTCCGGTACGACCATTTGCAACAACGCATCGGCGATGCCGCGCCCGACGCGAATGGGTAGGAGGGCAACGTCCACCAATGACATGACCTCAACCTATGGGCAATCGGCCCGCGCATGTAACCCTTCGGACCGCGGATTCTGTTCGATCGGCATGCAAACTGATCTCGAAAATTGTTGGTATTCGGTGTATTTGGTTTCGGTGCGTGGTCATCGGTTCTAGCATCGGAATATGGAACGGCTCAGCGGACTCGACGCGAGTTTCCTTTACATTGAAAGTTCCGACCAGCCCCTTCATGTCTGTTCGATCCTCGAATTGGACACGTCATCGAGGCCCGACGGTTACACCTTCGATCGGCTTCGCGACGACCTGGCCACCAGGATCGCCGCCATCCCGGAGTTCCGGGCAAAGTTGGCCGACAGCCAGCTCAATCTGGACTATCCGGTGTGGGTCGACGACGACGGATTCGACCTCGATCGGCATCTGCTCCGCATCGAACTGCCCGCGCCGGGAGGACGTCGAGAGCTGGCGGAGATCTGCGGGCACATCGCATCGACGCCACTCGATCGCGACAGGCCGCTGTGGGAGATGTGGGTGATCGACGGTATCGCCGATACCGACCCGCGCGCGGGCGGACTGTTGGCGGTGATGACCAAGGTCCATCACGCCGCGGTGGACGGGGTGAGCGGCGCCAATCTCTTTTCGCAGCTGTGCAGCGCCGCGCCCGACACGCCGCCGCCGAAACCGGTGCAGGGCTCGGGGGGTGCCGGTCCGCTGCAGATAGCGGCGGGTGGGCTGATGAGGTTCGCCGTCCGGCCCTGGCAGTTGATGAATCTGATGCCGACGACGGTCGCGACGATCGTGAAGACCCTGCGGCGTGCGGGCGACGGTCTGACCATGGCGGCGCCGTTCTCAGCACCGGCAACTCGGTTCAACACATCGGTCACCGCAGATCGCAACATCGCGTTGGTGCAGATGGACCTCGACGACATCAAGAAGGTCAAGGACCGCTTCAATGTCACGGTCAACGACGTGGTGATGGCCTTGTGCGCGTCGGTGCTGCGCTGGTTCTTGAGCGATTACGGCGAGCTGCCGGATAGGCCACTGGTGGCGATGGTGCCGGTGTCGGTGCACGACAAATCCGACCGGCCGGGCCACAACCAGTTGTCGGGGATGTTCTGCAGCCTCGAGACGCATATCCGTGACCCGGCGGAACGATTGCGGGCGATCGCCCGTGCGGACGCCGCTGCCAAGAACCACAGCTCGGCGATCAGCCCGACCCTGTTGCAGGACTGGGCGCAATTGGCGGCCCGGGCGGTGTTCGGCGCCATCTTCCGTCTTCGTGGCGGACTCGCCGCTGATCGGAAACCCCGTGCACAACCTCATCGTTTCGAATGTCGCCGGGGCCGCAAGCAAAGCTGTACTTCTTGGGCTGTGAAGTCGAGGCGATGTATCCGCTCGGGACCGCTGTTTCACGGCTGCGGGCTGAACATCACGGTGATGTCGCTGGACGGCAAGTTGAATGTGGGCGTGATCTCGTGCCCGGACCTGGTGGCCGACCTGTGGCGGCTGGCCGACGACTTCGATGTCGCACTCGAGGAATTACTCGAATGCGCGGTTCCGGCGCGCAGGTGAGGCCTTTGCTTTCCGGCGCACGCGGCTCAGCCGCGCAGCGGGTTGAGCAGAGCCGGTTCCGGGGAAGTCACTCCGGGTGAGCCTGGCGGCGAAAGCCCTCGACAAAGTCGTGAACCCATCGCATGGGTCTGCGCCAGACCGCCTCCGCGACGCGGTGTCCGGGGCGACCGTACTGGTCACGGGCGCATCATTCGGCATCGGTGAGGCCACCGCCCGCAAGCTTGCGGCCGCCGGAGCGACCGTGCTGCTGGCGGCTCGGTCGGAGGACAAGCTCGACGAGTTGGCGGGGTCGATCAACGCGGGCGGCGGGCACGCGGTCAGTTATCCAGCCGATCTGAGCGACGAGGCCGCCGCGACCGCCTTGGCGAACCGGATCACCGACGAGCACGGGCCGCCGGACATCGTGGTGAGCAACGCCGGTAAGTCGATCCGGCGGTCGCTGCATCACCAGTACGAGCGACCGCAGGATTTTCACCGCACGATCGGCATCAACTACCTCGGTCCCATCTGGCTGCTGCTGGGCTTGCTGCCCGCGATGCGGGAGCGTGGGACGGGGCACATCGTCAATGTCTCGAGCGTCGGTGTCCGTGTTCCGCCGGGTCCGAGGTGGGGCGCCTACCAGGCGTCGAAGGGTGCGTTCGACATGTGGCTGCGCAGCGTCGCAGCGGAGTTGCACGCCGACGGCATCGATGTCACGTCGATCTATATGGCGCTGATCCGTACCCGGATGATGGAGCCGACGGAGAGCCTGCGCAATGCTCCCGGCCTGTCACCCGACGAGGCGGCGGACATCATCGCCAAGGCGATCATCGAGCGGCCGCGGACAATCGCGCCGTGGTGGTTATGGCCGGCCGAAGTCACCACGGTGCTCCTGCGGTCGCCGGTGGAGCGCGCGACGCAAGTGTGGTGGCGGCGGCGCGCTCGGCATTCGGACACCGTCCGAACGGAGGACAGATGAGTGAGAGCTTGGTGACGACGGGGTTACGGGCTTTGGTGCGCTCGCGGCTGATGGTGCCGCCGGGGCCGACGGCGCTGCTCCGCATTGGTCGCGAGGTTGCCCGCGGGCGCACGAATCTGGCCACCCTGCTGGGGATGGGCGCCGCCCGCTGGCCGAATCGGACAGCGATGATCGACGACGAGGGTGCCATCAGCTATCACGAATTGCTCTTGTGCACACAGAGTCTCGCCGATGAGCTGCAACTCCGCGGCAGCGGCCCGGGGCACGCGGTCGGAGTCTTGTGCCGCAACGGGCGGGGCTTTCGTCGCCGCTGTTTTCGCTGGGGCCATGGTCGGGGCCGACGTAGTGCTGCTGAACACGGACTTTCGGGCCGAATCGCTGGCCGCCGCGCTTCGCAGCCACCGGATCGGAATGGTCGTCTGTGACAGCGAATTCGCTTCCGCGCGTGCGTGACGCGGACGACGGGGTCAGGGTGGTCGATGCAGCGGATGTCGATATGCGCGAAGGTGTCGCGGCCTGCTGTGGCGCGGGCCGGCCGAATCGTTCTGCTGACCTCCGGCACGACCGGCGCACCGAAAGGTGTGCCGCGTCAGCCGAAAATCCGGATGGCATTGGGCATCGGCGCATCGATCTTGGATCGCACGGGACTTCGGATTGGATCACGAATCTCAGTGCCTGTGCCGATGTTTCACGGTCTGGGTTTCGGCTTGCTCACTCTGACCTTGGGTCTTGGCGGCACTGTGCTGACGAGTCGCCGCTTCGATGCCGAAGCCACACTCGCGCAGGCCTCTGAACATCGCGCCGACGCGTTGACTGTCGTGCCGGTCATGCTTGCGCGAATCCTCGACCTGAGCGAAGACGTACGAGCGCGACATCCGGTGCCGTCATTGCGGGCGGTGATATCGAGCGGCGCCAGGCTTGATCCGAGCCTGGCTCGGCGGTTCTCGGAGGCGTACGGCGACATCATCTACAACGGTTACGGCTCATCGGAAGTCGGGATCGGTGCTCTCGCAACGCCGACCGATCTTCGGGAAGCGCCGGAGACGGTGGGCAGACCCGTTGTCGGATGCGCGGTCCGTATTCTCGGTGAGAACGGCGAACCGGTCGGGCCGGACGTGACCGG
This sequence comes from uncultured Actinomycetota bacterium, assembly GCA_963758825.1. Taxonomy (GTDB): domain Bacteria; phylum Actinomycetota; class Actinomycetes; order Mycobacteriales; family Mycobacteriaceae; genus Mycobacterium. The sequence continues at coordinate 128,370 of CAVWWV010000009.1, forward strand.
GCGGGTCTTCGTCGGCGGCGACCTGACTTTCGAGGGGTACACGGGCGGCGAGAACAAAGACGTCGTCGACGACATGATGGACACCGGCGACATGGGCTACCTCGACCGCGCGGGACGGCTGTTCATCGTCGGCCGCGGAGACGACATGATCGTGTCCGGGGGAGAGAACGTCTACCCGCGGGCGGTCGAAAACGCCCTCGCCGAGCACCCGGACATCGCCGACAATGCAGTGATCGGCGTGCCGGACGAGGACTACGGGCAGCGGCTGGTGGCGTTCGTCGTGCCGCGACCGGACGCCGACGTCGGTGAAGACTCAGTCCGAGAGTTCCTGAAAGACAGAGTTTCTCGCTTCGAGCAACCCCGGGATATCAGGATCGTCGAGGAGATTCCCCGGAATCCGGCGGGCAAGGTCGTTCGGAACGAGCTGGCCCCCTGACAACATCGCGTTCGCGAGAAGGCGGCTTCTCGTCACGGTATGTAGGTTCGAGATTCAATTCCCACGGAAAAGCCATTCGCCCCCCAGGCGTCGCGTCGGCAATTAGCGGAAAACGCTACGCAATGTCTCGCGGTGTTGGGTAACTGTTCGATACAGGGTGAATTGCGGTTTCGTCATGAAGTCCGGTGATCCGGTGTTTGGCATTCGGCGCCGAACAACGGAACCCAGTTGCCGAGATACCAGAAGCCCCACTGCCGCAAGCCGTCGTCCATCACCGGAGTGACGGTCTGACCGCCGTACTGCAGCTGTGCGGGAGGCGCAGCGTCCGGCGATGGTGGCGCCACGCACGGCGACGGCAAGACGGTGGTGGACTCCCATGAGTCCGAGGTGTCCGGCCAGAACGGATCGGTGGGCCAGAGCGGAGGCTGGATGGGTGGGTCTGGCGGTCGCGGGCACCACAGCGGACGGCAGCCATGATCCAGGTCTGTCGGCGACTCATGTGGATCACCGAGCGGCGGGATTTGGTGGAGCGCCGGTTATCGAAGGGTCGGCGGGACCGGTGGTGCTCTCGATCGGCGGTGCGCCAGCCGGTATATCGACAATCGGCGGCATATCGGATGGAGCACCGGCAGTTGGATCGGGAAGCGACTCGCTGGGCATGCCGGCGCCAGTGTCCGTCGACGCTGCGATGCCGGTGTCGCCAGAGATGTCGGATGACGGCGCGGAGGGCGCCGGCTCGATGATGATCGACGGCCCAGAAGGGTCGGGCTCGTTCGAGGCGATGGCCGGGGACGCGTCAGCAGTCACGGTTATCGGGCTCAACCCGACGAGGTTGAGTCCCGTGCCGCCGACGATGGCGGCCGCGGCCAGTAATCGCTTGGTCCTCATGGCGGACCCCTGCCTCGGTGATCGCCGTGTCCGGCGGATGACCGGTCGTCCGCTTACCCGATCACGATTCCCAATCCCGCCGGCAACACTATGGCAGAACGGTTTTCATCAACATCACGTTGTAGTCGTTCCACTCTGACAGGTTGAAGTAGAGCTCCCTACCTGTCGACCAGGGGTGCAGGAAGGGCGCGTAGATGCCGCCGGGGAACTGTCCTGACGGGACGATCATCTGTCCGGGAGTCCACGGTCCTTGTGGGGCGGGTGCGGTGCTGAATACGACGTCGTTGGCGCCATTGCAGTACATCGCGAGGTACTGCCTGAGGTAAGTGTTGTATTGGGCGGACATCTCGCCGACCGGACCGCCGATGACTGGCGTCGCAGCCCCCGGATCGCCTGGCACCCAGGCGTTTCGGTCGGAGTTCCAGTACTCGTAGCGGGTGGGGTCGGGGATTGCATTGGGCGCTACCCGTGATACAAACGCCGGGCCGCCGCGTCCCGCCGGTGTGCCGAATGAGTAGATGTAGGGGTCGCCGGGCCCGGGTTTGAGGAACGCGCCCTGCTGGAAGTTCTCATTTCCCGCAGCGTGCCGGGCACTCGGGATGGCGTTCTCCCTCGGCGTGCGGACGGATCCGGGGTAAATACCCCAGCGATCGCCGTTGTCCGGCGACACCGCGATAGCCGAGTAGTTGGTTGTCCACGCGCCGTTGGCATCCCAACTCTTGATGGACATGTAGTTGAGGTATTGCTTGCCGCCGACGGAGATGCCCGCAGTGGGAATGATGCCGGTCTCATCGGGGGCCCATTTGGTGCTGTTGACGATCTGTTTGGATATGCCGCGGGCATACAGAGGTGAATCGGCGACCTTGACGGTGTCGGCAAGCGAGTCGTCCTGGCTGCGCATGAGCACGTTGTAACGCCATTGGTTGCCCGGGGCGCTGCAGTAGCCGGAGGTGTCGCCGAAGGCCATCAGGATTTGGCGGGATCCGTTGTCCCACATGATCCCGAGGTCGGTTCCTGAGACGGCGAAGCGTTCCAGCGTGTTGTTCGGGCTGTTCGGTCCGGTCACCCAGCCGACGAGCGCTGTTCCGGGCGGGTCGGCCGGCGGCGGTGCAGGAGCCGGAGCGGCGGCTGCTTCGGGAATCGGCTGGGCGTCCGTCGGCTGTTGGACGGGCGGCGCCGGGGGAGCAGGCGGAGGAGCGACTCCGGCCTGCTTCTGCACCTGGCCCTGTGGGGTAAGCACATTGAGGAGGGCTCGCGGTATCTGGCCGATTCTTGGTAGTGCTGCCCGCGTATTCGCGTAGGTGGGCCGGTGTCCGACCGGTGGGCCGCCGGTCGTAGGCAGAGGGGCGGCGGGGGCCGCGGGGGCCTGCGGCTGGGCCGCCGCGGCGGGACCTGTGCAGGGCTCGGCCAAGGCGGGTGGCGCGACGCCGGTCGCACCGCAGAGTCCGATAGCGGTCGCGGAAGCCACTGATGCTGTGGCGATTCGCAGATGCGGCGACATGGCACACCTTCCCCGGGGCGCAACGTCGCCTTGACGTGAGCCAGCTAACGCATGTGACGGTAGTGACTCGAGTGACTCATGTGCTCAGTGATGTATCAATGGGTATGTACTCGTGACCGTGTCGCTATACATCGATGTAATTCGCATCGTCGACGAAGGCGCGTCGACTTGGTGCCTCTGCCATCATTTTTCGTGACGCTTTTCAGCTGCTGATCTCGCCACCGGAACGGAACGGCGGCAGTCGCAAGTGTGGCCGTCCAGCGGTTCGGGCGGCCCACTTGGCGCCCGGCTGTCCCGAAAGACCATGAGGAATGGCTGACCGAGTGCCCACGATCCGATTCCTACCCGGTGCTCTTGGCTATCGGCGCTGCGGGTTCCACATGCCGGATGCCCCGCGGTCGTCCGGATTTCACCCACAGTGCGTATAGCCCAGCGGCGATCAGGACGGCCGCGGCGATGGAGACAATGGGCTCGCCACGCGCGACATTGATCGCGAGCGTGAAGCTGACTGCGGCTGCGCCTACCAAATTGATTGCAAGAGAGCCGAACCGCCTCTCCTGCCACGAAAACCGGCACATGGAGATCAAGCCGGCGTGGAAGGCCACGAACACCGCCGCGGCGTAGAAAAGCACGAGTTCCTGGTCGCGTCCGCCGGCGGCCAGGGTGACCGCGCCGGCGGCGACCATGAAGACCGCGACGCCCCAGTACGGCGTATATCTGCTGTTTGTACGGCCCAGCCACGCCGGCAGGATCCCGGCGCTGGTGCCATCGATTTCTCGTTGCCGCGCAAGCGCTTTCAAAAGGCCGGGACCAGCTTGGAAGGAGGAGCTGGCCGCCGACAGCAGCAGGAACGCGGTGGCGAGCTGAAACGCGGCGAACAGCGGTGGGGCGGTGGCGGCGCGGGCGAGCTCTGCGAGCTGGGTTGAGTCGTTTGGCGGGACGCCGATGCGCAGATAGGCCAGCTCTGCGGTCAAGCCGAGGGTGAGGGTGCCGACCACGACCGCGGTGAGCCACAACGTAATTCGGCCGAATCTGCGGCGGCCGGCATCGTCGAGTTCCCCGAGCTGTGCGATCGCCGACGACGGGGCCTCGATGCCTGTGGCGAGCGCCATGGCTACGGGAAACGCGAGAGCGACCGCCAAAGGCGGCGCGTGGCCGGGGTCGGCATTGGCCGGCGAACCGAAACGTGGCGTGAGGAAAAGTCCGAAGATGAGTACGACGACGGTCAGCACGACGAATGCAACTGTCATCACCGCAAACACGGTGCGCCCCCGATGACCGAACCAGGTGCCGGCGGCGACTCCGGCGATGAGCAGCAGCGCAATCGGGGCCCGTAGACCGTCGAGGGCGGGAAAGAACGCGATGATTGCGGACGCGGCGGCCGCGGTGCTGATGGCGATGGTGAGGCCGAAATCGACGATCAGTGCTGCAATCGGGATGAATGCGCTGGCTTCTCCGAATGCCTCCGCGGCCGCGGCGGGGGCGCCTCCGCCGCGGGGATAACGGCCAACCAGCTGGTGATAGTTGACGATCACGACGACAATGATGACGACGACGAGAGTCATTGTGGGAAGCAGCAGCGCGAGGTCGCCGCGCAATGCGCGGAGAGCGGCTTCGATCGCGTAGGCGACCGAGGAGACCGGGTCGGCCATCACAGCGAAGGTGAACGCGAATAGAAGCGCGGCCCGGTTGGTCATGTATCAGAATCGTGCCTTAAGCCGGCGCGGCGGAGCACAAAACGCTAGGTGTCCCATGGCCCGCGGTCATGTCCTCGAGAGCCGCCTCGATGTCATCGTGCCGGGATGCTGCGCTCGTTGACCGGCTGCGCGCGCAGCTGAGAGACGGACGTAAAGTCCGGCAGTAACGCGGGCACCATATTGCGCGCCGCTATTGCGTTGTCCTCCTTCCAGGTAGCGCGACTTGTCGGCAGGCCCGGGTTTCCCGGACAACGGTCGCGCTACCCGGAGTTGTCGCGCTTGTGCGGTCAGGCCATCTCGGGCACACGCAGGTGTGCGACCGCCAACTCGAAGTCGCACTGGTCGAGTACTTCTGCGTTTGCTTCCTGGCTGCCCGTGGCCCTGATCCTGTCCAAGTGGTCCTTATTCCGCTCAAGCGCTTCGGCGCTGTCGAAGTTCGCCGCGGCCACGCCACGACCGGAGGCTCGGTCCACGAGCAGGCTGGCACTGCAGAATCCCTCCAACTCCTCGAGGGCCGGAAGGAGAGTCGTCTTGAAGAAATCGATGCCTGCGTCGAGTTGATCCGGATCGACCTTGACCCAGGTGGCTCGGACGCAGGCGCCCTCACCCGCGCGGTGCTCGCGGTGCATGGCAGCGATCTCCCATTCCTCGACCTGCGTGCTACCACCGAAAAGCTCCGCGGCCTGGTTACGAATCGACCGAATGGTCTCCTCGCTCGCGCGCATCGCCTCCTCGGAGTCCCAGGAGCTGGTGGCAATGCAGCGGCCTGACGTTCGGTCGACCATTAAGGAGAAGCCGAGGCACCCGGGAATACCCTCGAGTGTGGGCATCACGGTATCGCGCATGTGCGCAATACCGGCGTCAATGGACGAGGGCTGCGCCTGGATGGTGGTGCTTCGTGCGTACATGTTCTGCCTCCGTTGGATGTGGGGCAACGTCTCGACGGCGCCGCCGAACCACTTCATCGTCCTCCCACGGGCAAGGCATGGCAATGGGTGGCGGGTGTGTACCTGATGGCAATTCCGATTCGCTGAAAACCGCTGCGCGCCCGAATAATACGTCCCTCACAATCAAGCGCAACTAATCAGTTCTGCGGCCGGCTGTGCGTGACGTCGCCCGACGCGCATACCGTGACCGTCGATGCGGGACATGCTGGCTGCACGACGCGATGGAAGGCGTTCGTGCCCGCCGCGGCCTCGACCACGGCGACCGCGCTCCGCCGGCAGTCGGCGCGATGGCAAACAGGCATCAGACAATCATTGCGCTGGCGCGGTGGTCAGGTCGCCGAACGGCTCGCGCGGTATTGCCGCGGCGTCTGGCCGAACCAGCGACGGCACGACCGGTTCAGCGCGCTCTGTTCGGAATAGCCGAGCAGACCGGCGATCTGCTGCAGATGCAGTCCCGGCACCGCGAGGTAGCGCGCCGCATGCGCCCGTCGCTCACCGTCGATGATGTCGTGACAGCGCACGCCCTCGGCGGCAAGTTGTCGCTGCAGGGTCCGCGGATGCAGCGCGAGTTGGTCGGCGATGGCGTCGGCGCTGCATTGACCGGTGGGCAGCAGCCGCCTGGTCAGTTCGGCCACGCGTTCGGACAGCGCGGCAGTGCTGGGCAGGTAGGTGGATTCCAGGTACTTCGTCGCGATGCGTCGGGTCTCGGGATCGGCGGTGTCGATGGCCTTGTCGGCAACATGCGCGGACAGCTCGAATCCGTTCCAGGTCTGATCGAAGCGCACCGGGCAGCCCAGCTCCGAACGGTAAGCATCCTGCGATCCGTGCTGGCTGTGCATGAACGACACCGCCCGAGGCCGGGCGTGCGGTCCGCCAAGGAGCCGAAGAATTTGCGCGGCGATACCCATGCTGAGCTCGTAGCACTGCATCGGATACGGAACGCCGGGCTCGGTCACTTCATAGGTGCACTGCACGTCGGACTCCGCAGACGCCCGACCGACCGTGAGCGTCAACGCGGGGGAATGGACGTAGAGGTAGCGCGCGATCTCCTCGAAACCGCCCAGCACCGTGTGGGCATTGCGGGCGATCACCGCAATAGGTCCGAGAATGTCGAGCCCCTGGCCGCGGGAAAGGCGAAGCCCGAAATCCGGACACTTCAGGTCCTCGGCAGTCGCCTCCAGCAAGCGGATGAACGCGTCGACGGCGACGAAGCCGTCCGCTTGTTGTTCGGCGTCGACCGGGATGCCGAAGCGCGCCAACAACGAGTGCGCGTCGCCGCCGAGTTCGCGCACCAGCTCGCCGTAACCCCGCAGGGCCGCGGTCCGCAGCAGACTGCCCATCAAACACCACCTGTCGGGAAATGATAAAAAACTGTCGGAGAATGTCAAGACCCGCAGCGGCGCCGACGGCCATTCTTCTAGTCATGAACGCACAGCATTTCGACATCCTGATCATCGGCGCGGGTCTGTCGGGCATCGGGACGGCCGCTCAGTTGACCGCCGAGTTTCCGCACAAGACCCTCGCGGTGCTGGAGCGCCGCGAGCGCCTCGGCGGCACCTGGGACCTGTTCCGCTACCCGGGCATCCGCTCCGATTCGGACATGCTCACCTTCGGCTACAAGTTCCGGCCGTGGCAGGAGCTGAAGGTGCTGGCCGACGGGCCGTCGATCCGCCAGTACATCGCCGACACCGCCGTCGAGTACGGCGTCGACGAGAAGATCCGGTACGGGCTGAAGATCGTCGGCGCTGACTGGTCGAGCGCCGAGAGTCGCTGGACGGTGACCGCGGTGCACGAGGCGACGGGCGAGACGCGCCACTACACGTGTGGCTACCTCATCAGCTGCACGGGCTATTACAACTACGACGCGGGCTATCTGCCGACCTTCCCCGGCGCCGAGCGGTTCACGGGCCGCTGCGTCCATCCGCAGCATTGGCCCGAAGACCTCGACTACACGGGCAAGAAGGTCGTCGTGATCGGCAGCGGCGCAACGGCAGTCACCCTGGTCCCCGCGATGGCGGGCGACGCGGCGCACGTGACCATGCTGCAGCGCTCGCCGTCGTACGTGTTCTCCCTGCCCGCGTTCGACAAGATCTCACAGGCGCTGGGCCGCTTCCTGTCCGAGGAAACGGTGTACGCGCTCGGGCGCAAGCGCAACATCGTGATCCAGCGTTCGCTGTACAAGGCGTGCAGGCGCTGGCCGAAGACGATGCGCCGATTCCTGCTGTCGCAGGTGCGCCGTCGCGTCGGCGCGTCGTTCGACATGAGCCACTTCACCCCGGACTACATGCCGTGGGACGAGCGGCTGTGCGCGGTGCCCGACGGCGACCTGTTCGACGTACTGGCCTCCGGAGAGGCGTCGGTCGTCACCGATCAGATCGAAACCTTCACCGAGACAGGCATTCTGCTGAAGTCGGGCCGCGAGCTGGAGGCGGACATCATCGTCGCCGCGACGGGTCTGAACCTGCAGATGCTCGGCGGCATGGCGCTGTCGGTCGACGGCGAGGCGCGTGAGCTGCACGACGCGATGACCTACAAAGGCGTGCTCGTGCAGGACATGCCCAACCTTGGGTGGATGTTCGGCTACACCAACGCGCCGTGGACGCTGAAGTCCGACATGGCCGGTGAGTATCTCTGCCGGCTGATGCGGCACATGGACGACAACGGTCATGCGGTGGCGACGCCGCGCGATATCGAGGGCTGCGTGACGGGCGACGGCATGCTGGACAGCTGCAATCCGGCTATGTGCAGCGCGGCAAGGACGTCATGCCGCGCCAAGGCTCGAAGCTGCCGTGGCAGGTGCTGATGCACTACGAGAAGGACTCTCGGATGCTGCTCGACGAGCCCGTCGAGGACGGCGTGCTGTCGTTCGACGCGGCGCGGGTGGAGGCGTTCGCATGAGCATCCATCCAGACGTGGTCCGCGCCGCGTTGCGCGGCTGCCGACCGCTGTTGGCCTCCGACCGGGTTACGGTCGGCGGCAAGCGCAGAATGTACGACCTGTTCACACGGGTAGCTCGGGTGCCGAGGGGTACGGGCTACGACGGCGTCACCATCGCGGGTGTGCCGGTGGAGGGGGTGCGACCGCGCGGGGTGGACTCCGGCGCGACGCTGCTGTACCTGCACGGCGGCGCGTATGCGCTGGGCAGTGCCAAGGGTTATCGCGGCGTGGTGGCGCGGCTGGCCGCTGCGGCTGGGATGACGGCGCTGGTGCCCGACTACTCGCGGTCGCCGGAGGCGCGCTATCCGGTTGCACTCGAGGAGATGGTCGCGGTCTATCGATCGTTGATCGCATGTGGGGTCGAGCCGGAAAGCCTTGTCATTGTGGGCGATTCGGCGGGCGGCGGACTGGCGTTGTCGCTGGTGATGGCTCTTCGGGATCGCGGGATCCCCGGCCCGGCGGCGGTCGGCTTGATCTGCCCGTGGGCCGACCTCGCCGTCGACATCGACGGCGGACGGCCGAAGACGCGCGACCCGCTGATCAATCCGTCGATGGCCGCCGAGTGGGCGCCGCGGTACGTGGGCGAGCATGACCCGCGACTGCCGGGCATCTCGCCGGCGCGTGGTGACATGGCGGGGCTGCCGCCGATCGTGCTGCATTCGGCAGGCGACGATCCGCTGTGCATCGATGCGGACAGGATCGAGAAGGCCGCCGCAGAAGCGGGAACAGGGCTCGTCGAACACCGCAGGTTCGACGACCTGTGGCACGACTTTCATTTGCAGGCAGGCGTTCTCGCCGAGGCCGACGAGGCGATCAACGACATGGGCGCGCGGCTGCGCACCCTCATGACCGAAAAGGAGACAGTGAGATGAGTTCGTTCGAGGGCAAGGTCGCGGTCATCACCGGGGCGGGTTCAGGTATCGGCAGGGCGCTGGCGCTCGAATCTCGCGGCGAAGGGCGCGAAGCTGGCGCTCTCCGACATCGACGCCGACGGCCTCGCGGAGACGGTGCGTGCGGTGCAGATGTGTGGGGCGGAGGTGAAGGCGGACCGGCTCAACGTCGCCGAGCGTGACGAAGTGCTGGCCTACGCCGACGACGTCGTCGCGCACTTCGGCATGGTGCACCAGGTGTACAACAACGCCGGCATCGCCCATAACGGCAATGTCGAGGATTCCGAATTCAAGGACATGGAACGGATCATGGACGTTGACTTCTGGGGTGTGGTGAACGGCACCAAGGCGTTTCTGCCGCATGTGATCGCGTCGGGTGACGGACACATCGTGAACATCTCGAGCCTGTTCGGTCTGATCGCGGTGCCGGGTCAAAGTGCTTACAACGCAGCGAAGTTCGCGGTCCGCGGATTCACCGAGGCATTGCGGCAGGAGATGCTTGTCGCCGGGCATCCGGTCAAGGTGACGTGTGTGCATCCCGGCGGCATCAAGACCGCGGTCGCGCGCAATGCGACTGTCTGCGACAGCGAGGATGCGCAGACGTTCGCGGAGTTCTTCGACAAGTACCTGGCGCTGCATTCGCCGGAGATGGCCGCGGCGACGATCGTCGACGGTGTCCGCGATGGCCGTGCGCGGGTGGTGATCGGCTGGGAGGCCAAAGCCCTCGACATGCTGTCCCGGCTCACGGGGTCGGGGTACCAGCGGGTCGTGGCCACCGCGGTGCGGCGGTTCTTCCCGTGGGCCAA
>CAVWWV010000010.1:0-357575 GCA_963758825.1 uncultured Actinomycetota bacterium
GTCTCGCGGGCTACTTCAGCAGCGCGCGCGACATCACGACGCGCTGAATCTGGTTGGTGCCCTCGTAGATCTGGGTGATCTTGGCGTCGCGCATGAACCGCTCGACCGGGAAGTCGACGGTGTAGCCGTAGCCGCCGAACAGCTGCACGGCGTCGGTGGTGACCTCCATCGCGACGTCGGAGGCGAAGCACTTCGCCGCCGAGGAGATGAAGCCGAGGTCGGGCTCGCCGCGCTCGGCCCGCGCCGCGGCGGTGTACACCATCAGCCGGGCCGCCTCGATCTTCATCGCCATGTCGGCGAGCATGAACTGGACGCCCTGGAAGTCGCTGATCGACTTGCCGAACTGCTTGCGTTCCTTGGTGTATGCGATCGCCGCGTCCAGCGCGCCCTGCGCGATGCCGACGGCCTGCGCGCCGATCGTCGGGCGGGTGTGGTCGAGGGTGGCCAGCGCGGTCTTGAAGCCGGTGCCCGGCTCGCCGATGATGCGGTCGCCGGGGATGCGGCAGTCCTCGAAGTACAGCTCGGTGGTGGGCGAGCCCTTGATGCCCATCTTGCTTCTCCTTGGGCCCGACCGTGAAACCCTGGATCGTCCTCGTGCACGACGAACGCCGAGATGCCGTTGGCGCCCTTGTCCGGGTCGGTCACCGCCATCACGGTGTACCAGCTGCGAGTGGCCGCCGTTGGAGATCCAGCACTTGGAGCCGTTGAGCACCCAGTCGTCGCCGTCGGCCTTGGCGCGGGTGCGCATCGCCGCGGCGTCGCTGCCCGCCTCGCGCTCGGACAGCGCGTAGGACGCCGTCGCCTCGCCGGCGCCGATCGACGGCAGCACCTGCTTCTTGAGCTCCTCGGAGCCCGCAGGAGCATGCCCATCGTGCCGAGCTTGTTGCAGATCGGGATCAGCGACGACGACGCGCACACCCGGGCGACCTCTTCGATCACGATGCACGCCGCGACCGAGTCGCCGCCCTGGCCGCCGTACTCCTCGGGGATGTGGATCGCCGAGAAGCCCGACGCGTTCAGCGCCGCCAGCGCCTCGTCGGTGTAGCGCGGCCTTCTCGTCGACGTCGGCGGCGTACGGGGCGATCTCCTTCTCGCACAGATCGCGCAGCACCGCGCGCAGCTCGTCGTGCTCGTCGGAGAGCTTGAAGACGTCGAATGACGGGTTACCGATGGCCATGAGAACTCCTTGCTACTCGCCGGTAACTTTACCTGCTGCGCCGTCACGGCCCAAGCAGCCGATCCCGCAGCGCCGCGTCCTTCTCGCAGCACCATCGCCTCGAGATCGGCCTGGAACTGCTCCATGCGCTCGCGCAGCGCGGGATCGGACGCAGCCGAGGATCCGCACCGCCAGCAGCCCGGCGTTGCGGGCGCCGCCGATCGACACCGTCGCCACCGGCACACCGGCGGGCATCTGCACGATCGACAGCAGCGAATCGAGGCCGTCGAGCCGGGCCAGCGGCACCGGCACGCCGATCACCGGCAGCGGCGTCGCCGACGGCGACCATGCCCGGCAGGTGCGCCGCGCCGCCCGCGCCGGCGATGATCACCTCGATGCCCCGGCCCGCGGCGGTCCGCGCGTAGTCGAGCATGCGGCCGGGGTGCGGTGCGCCGAGACCACGCCGACCTCGAACGGCACGTCGAACTCGGCCAGCGCCTGCGCGGCGTCCTCCATCACCGGCCAGTCGCTGTCGCTGCCCATGATGACGCCGACCCGGGCGCTGCGCTACTGCCATCGTGCGCATCCCATCCGTCGGTCCACTCGCGCGTGCGACAACCAGTGCGCCGCCCGCACCGCCCGTTCCCGACGTCGGCGACGTACGCCGCGTCGTCCAGCGAGCCGTCGGCGCGCCGAGCGACGTTGACGTGCCCGATCTTGCGGCCGGGCCGCTCGGCCTTGCCGTACAGGTGCACCTTCGCCTCGGGCATCCGCGCCGAACAGGTGGTGCAGCCGCTCGTCCATGCTCATCGCGGGCGTCTGCGGCGCACCGAGCACATTGGCCATCACCGTCACCGGCGCGATCGGCGCCGGTGTCGCCGAGCGGGTAGTCCAGCACCGCGCGCAGGTGCTGCTCGAACTGGCTGGTGCGCGCGCCGTCCATCGTCCAGTGCCCGGAGTTGTGCGGGCGCATCGCCAGCTCGTTGACCAGCAGCCCGCCGTCGACGGTCTCGAACAGCTCGACGGCCAGCACGCCGACCACGCCCAGCTCGTCGGCCAGCCGCAGCGCCAAGTGCCTCTGCGCGCGCTGCCGATCTCGCGGTCGAGATCCGGCGCGGGCGCGATGACCTCGACGCAGATGCCGTCGCGCTGCACGGTCTCCACGACCGGCCACGCCGCGCCCTGCCCGAACGGCGACCGGGCCACCAGCGCGGCCAGCTCGCGGCGCATCGTCGACGCGCTCCTCGACCAGCACCGCGACACCGTCGGCCAGGTATGCGCGCGGCGACGTCCGCGGCCTCGGCGAGGTCGCGGGCCAGCGTGACACCGCGGCCGTCGTAGCCGCCGCGCGCGGTCTTGACGACGATCGGTCCGCCGATGCGCGCCGCGAACGCGTCGACGTCGGCGGCGTCGGTCACCTCGGCGAAGCGCGGCACCGGCGCCCCGAGCTCCTCCAGCCGGCGCCGCATCACCAGCTTGTCCTGGGCGTGGATCAGCGCCTCCGGCGGCGGGGCGACGTTGACGCCCTCGGCGACCAGCTTCTCGAGCAGCTCGGTCGGGACGTGTTCGTGGTCGAAGGTCAGCGCCTGCGCACCCGTCGGCCGCGCGGCGCAGCGCGTCGAGGTCGGTGTGCGAGCCGATCACGACGTCGGGGGTGACCTGCGCGGCGGGGTCGTCGGGCTGCGGCGGCGAGCACGCGCAGCGTCTGACCGAGCGCGATCGCGGCCTGATGGGTCATCCTGGCGAGCTGGCCGCCGCCGATCATGGCCACGACTGGGGTGTCGCGCACACCGTCTATGGTGTCATGCGTCGGTGCCGTACCGGCCGCGACCTGCACGGGTGCGCGTCGGGTGCCATTGTTTCCGTACACTCGCCTCTTGTGTCCTTCACCGATGCCACGATCGCGCGGCTGCCCCGCCCGATCCGGCCCGTACTTCGAGCGGCACCACGAGCTCATCAAGTTCGCGATCGTCGGCGCGACGCACGTTCGTCATCGACTCGGCGATCTTCTACACGCTGAAGCTGACGGTGCTGGAGCCCAAGCCGGTCACGGCGAAGATCATCGCCGGCATCGTCGCGGTGATCGCCTCCTACATCCTCAACCGGGAATGGAGCTTCCGCGACCGCGGCGGCCGCGAACGCCACCACGAGGCGCTGCTGTTCTTCGGCGTCAGCGCGCGTCGGCGTGCTGCTGTCGCATGGCGCCGCTGTGGTTCTCCAGCTACGTGCTGATGCTGCGCGTCCCCGACGTGTCGCTGACCATCGAGAACATCGCCGACTTCGTCTCCGCCTACATCATCGGCAACCTGCTGCAGATGGCGTTCCGGTTCTGGGCGTTCCGGCGCTGGGTGTTCCCCGACGAGTTCGGCCGCGACCCCGACAAGGCCGTCGAGTCCACCTCACCGCCGGCGGCATCGCCGAGGCGATCGAGGACGAGCGCATCGAACATCACGAGCACGACGCGTCGAACGTCACTCCGCTGAAGCCGACGCGACGTCGTCAGCGCCTACCGGGTGACCGGCTGGCGGACTCCTCGCCGCCGAGGGTGTCGAAGACTTCGTGATACAGCAGCGAGTGGACGCTGCTCCACTCGCGGAATGTCGTTGAACTCCAGCGGGTCCTGTGACGCCGACTCGATGATCAGGGTGCCGGTGCGCACCATCCGGTCGATCAATCCGTGCCGGAACTCGACACTGTTGATCCGCGCCAGCGGAATGTCGATGCCGGTGCGGGTGAGCAGCGCCGTGGCGGAACATCACCCGCCGGTCGGTGATGACGAAATGCGTCGTCAGCCAGTTGAGGAACGGCCAGACGGTCAGCCAGCCGACGATCAGCAGCCACACGGCGAGGATCACCAGCTACGACGACGGTCTTGGCGGTGCCCCAGTCCTGTTTCTCGACGACCGCAGCGCCGAACGCGGCGACGGCCGTGCCGATGATCAACGCCAGCGCCGGGCCGATGAGCCGCTTCCAGTGCGGGTGGCGGTGCAGCACCACCCGCTCGTCGGCGGCCAGCACGTTATCCGGGTAACCCACGATCGGAAACTCTATGGCTCGATAGCCGCGCAAATGGGTGATATCGCCCGCCGACACCGTCAACGACGTCGTCACCGGTGTCGATGCGCAGCCTGCCCAGGTCGTCGACGTCGGCGGCAACGCCCTCGACCGTGCGGTCGCCGGGCAGGCTGGCGCGCACCCGGTTCCCGATCGTCACGCTGCGCGACCGGTAGTCGGCGGCCAGCGCGTCGTCGGCGCCGCCTGCGCCGCGCCAGGCGGCGATCCTGGCCGCCAGATGCTTCAGGACGGCCTCGGCGACGTCGGCGCGGTCGACCGTCGCGCCGAGCTTCGTACAGCGACGTGGCGACCGGATCCGGCGCCTCGGTGACGTTGAGGCCGAGCCCGACGACCACGACCGGCTGCGGGGAGGCCACCTCGGCGAGGATGCCCGCGAGCTTTCCGGTGCCGACGAGCACGTCGTTGGGCCACTTCAGCCCCGCCTTGATGCCCGCGACCTCGGCGACCGCGTCCACCACCGCGACACCGGTCAGCAGCGGCAGCCAGCCCCACGCCTCGCCGGCCACGTCGCCGACCCCGACTCCGACCGAAAGCGCGACCTGCGACCGCGGCGGCGTCGACCAGCTCCTGCCGTGCCTGCCGCGGCCGGAGGTCTGGGATTCGGCGATCAGCACGGCGCCGTCGATGTCCTCACCCGCCGCGGCCCGCGCCAGCAGGTCGGCGTTGGTGGATCCGGTCTCGGTCGACGACGTCGACGCGTCGCCACGGTCCGCTTTTCATCGAATGAGCGTATGTCGATAGCATCGACGACCATGACGAGCAGTACAAAGGACACTCAGACCACACGGCCGAGCCGTCCGCGGACCACCAGACCGACATCCACACCACGGCGGGCAAGCTGGCCGATCTGCGCAGGCGCGCCGAGGAGACGCTGCACCCGGTCGGCGAGCAGGCGGTGGAGAAGGTCCACGCCAAGGGCAAGCTGACGGCCCGCGAGCGCATCCTGGCGCTGCTGGACGAGGACTCCTTCGTCGAGCTCGACGCGCTGGCCCGGCACCGCAGCACGAACTTCGGCCTGGCGGACAACCGTCCGCTCGGCGACGGTGTGGTGACCGGCTACGGCACCATCGACGGCCGCGACGTCTGCATCTTCAGCCAGGACGCGACGGTCTTCGGCGGCAGCCTCGGTGAGGTGTACGGCGAGAAGATCGTCAAGGTGCAGGAGCTGGCGCTCAAGACCGGCCGCCCGCTGATCGGCATCAACGACGGCGCTGGCGCGCGCATCCAAGAGGGTGTCGTCTCACTTGGCTTGTACAGCAACATCTTTCACAACAACATTCAGGCGTCGGGCGTCATCCCGCAGATTTCGCTGATCATGGGCGCCGCCGCCGGTGGCCATGTCTACTCCCCCGCGCTGACCGACTTCGTCGTCATGGTCGACCAGACCAGCCAGATGTTCATCACCGGGCCCGACGTCATCAAGACCGTCACCGGCGAAGAGGTGACGATGGAGGAGCTCGGCGGCGCGCACACCCACATGGCCAAGTCGGGGCTCGCGCACTATGTCGCCTCCGGCGAGCAGGACGCCTTCGACTACGTCCGCGACCTGCTGTCCTACCTGCCGAGCAACAACTACTCCGAGCCGCCGCGGTATCCGGCCGAGGTTCCCGAGGGCGCCATCGAGGACACCCTCAACGACGAGGACCTCGAGCTGGACACGCTGATCCCGGACTCGCCCAACCAGCCCTACGACATGCACGAGGTCATCACCCGCATCCTCGACGACGACGAGTTCCTCGAGGTGCAGGCCGGCTACGCGACGAACATCCTGGTCGGCTTCGGCCGCGTCGACGGCCGCCCGGTCGGCGTCGTGGCCAACCAGCCCACCCAGTTCGCCGGCTGCCTGGACATCAACGCCTCGGAGAAGGCCGCCCGGTTCATCCGGACCTGCGACTGCTTCAACATCCCGATCGTCATGCTGGTCGACGTGCCCGGATTCCTGCCCGGCACCGACCAGGAATACAACGGCATCATCCGGCGCGGCGCCAAGCTGCTGTACGCCTACGGCGAGGCGACCGTCGCCAAGATCACCGTGATCACCCGCAAGGCCTACGGCGGCGCCTACTGCGTCATGGGCTCCAAGGAGATGGGCGCCGACGTCAACGTCGCGTGGCCGACGGCGCAGATCGCGGTGATGGGTGCGTCCGGCGCGGTCGGCTTCGTGTACCGGGGGCAGCTCAAGGAGGCCGCGAAGGAGGGCAAGGACGTCGACGCGTTGCGCCTCGAGCTGCAGCAGGACTACGAGGACACCCTGGTGAACCCGTACATCGCCGCCGAGCGCGGCTATGTCGACGCGGTCATCCCGCCGTCGCACACCCGCGGCTACGTCGCCACCGCCCTGCGGCTGCTGGAACGCAAGATCACCCAGACGCCGCCCAAGAAGCACGGGAACATTCCGCTGTGAGTAATCAGCACGAGCACAACATCACCGAGGTCAGCGACATTCGGGCGATGACGATCGACGACCCGCCGACGCAGGCCGTCGACGAGATCACGGTCGTCAAGGGTGAGCCGACCGCCGAGGAGATCGCCGCGCTGGTGGCGGTGCTCAGCGCAGCAACGGGCGGGCGCGTCGAACCGGGCCCGCAGGAACTCAACCTGTGGGGTCATCCGGTCGACAAACTTCGCTTCTCCCCCATCAGCTGGCAGCTGGTGACGCTGGTTGAGCGGACGCACATGCGGCGTTGATGAGCCGCTTGCGCGAAGATTGTCACTCATGACGCGCGTAGTGCTCGCGTCCGCCTCACCCGGCAGGCGAATGGTGTTGCGCCAAGCCGGAATCGATCCCGCTCGTCGTCGTCTCCGGCGTGGACGAGGATGCCGTCCTCGCCGCGCAGGGTCCCGACGCCGCGCCGGGCGATGTCGCCAACGCACTCGCAGCCGCAAAGGCCGAACAGGTCGTCGCCGACCTCGACTCGGCAGTGACGTCGAATTGCGTTGTGATCGGCTGTGATTCGATGTTGTTCATCGACGGTGCGCTGCGCGGGAAGCCGGGCTCCGTTGACGACGCGCGGCGGCAGTGGGACACCATGTCCGGCCGCTCGGGCGTGTTGTACACCGGGCACTGCGCGATCCGGCTGCGCGACGGTGCAGAAACACACCGCGAGGTCGAATTCGGCGCCACCACAGTGAGATTCGCCCGCCCGACGGAGGCGGAGCTGACGGCGTACCTGGCCAGCGGGGAGTCGTTGCGGGTGGCGGGCGCCTTCACGATCGACGGGCTGGGCGGCTGGTTCGTCGACGGCATCGACGGCGATCCCTCGAATGTGGTGGGCCTTTCGCTGCCCACGATGCGCCGATTGTTCGCCCGCGTCGGGTTGTCGATCGCCGAACTGTGGTCTGACAACCCGCTGTAGGCTCGTGGGGTGCCACTTCCACCCGATCCCGATCCCGCCCTCGCCGCCTACGCCCACCCGGAACGGCTCGTCACATCCGACTGGCTGTCAGGCAATCTCGGCAGGCCCGGCCTGGTCGTCGTCGAGTCCGACGAAGACGTGCTGCTCTACGACACCGGGCACATTCCCGGCGCGGTGAAGATCGACTGGCACACCGACCTGAACGACCCGCACGTCCGCGACTACATCAACGGCGAGCAGTTCGCGGACTTGATGAACCGCAAGGGGATCTCGCGCGACGACACGGTCGTGATCTACGGCGACAAGAGCAACTGGTGGGCGGCGTACGCGCTGTGGGTGTTCACCCTCTTCGGCCATCCCGACGTCCGCCTGCTCGACGGCGGCCGCGACCTGTGGATCTCCGACGGTCGGGACACCAACCTCGACGTGCCGAACAAGCCGACGACCGGCTACCCCGTCGTCGAGCGGGACGACGCGCCGATTCGGGCGTTCAAGGACGACGTGCTCGGCGTGCTCGGCCAGCAGCCGCTGATCGATGTTCGTTCGCCGCAGGAGTACACCGGCGAACGCACCCACATGCCGGACTATCCAGAGGAAGGCGCGCTGCGCGGCGGCCACATCCCGAGCGCGCGCTCGATCCCGTGGGGCAAGGCCGCCCAGGACAGCGGCCGGTTCCGCAGCCGCAAGGAGCTTGACGAGCTCTACGGATTCCTGACTCCCGATGACAAGACCGTCGTCTACTGCCGCATCGGCGAGCGGTCCAGCCACACCTGGTTCGTGCTGACCCATCTGCTCGGCCTTCCGGGCGTGCGCAATTACGACGGGTCATGGACCGAGTGGGGCAATGCCGTGCGGGTGCCCGTCGCCGTCGGGGAAGAGCCCGGCGAAGCGCCATGACGATGCCAGCGCCACTGGCCGAAGTGGTGTCGGATTTCCAAGAGGTGACCGGCCAGGACAAACTGCAGCTGCTGCTGGAGTTCGCCGGTGAGCTGCCCGCGCTGCCCGCCGACCTCGAGGAGGCGGCGATGGAACCGGTGCCCGAATGCCAGTCGCCGCTCTTCCTGCACGTCGACGCGGAGGACCGCAGCCAGGTGCGGCTGTACTTCAGCGCACCACCGGAGGCGCCGACGACCCGCGGATTCGCGTCGATCCTGGCCCAGGGGCTGGACAATCAACCCGCCGACGACATCCTCGCCGTGCCCGACGACTTCTACACCGAACTCGGGCTGGCCGCGTTGATCAGCCCGCTGCGGCTGCGCGGCATGTCGGCGATGCTGGCCAGGATCAAAAAGCACCTGCGCTGACGCGACGGCCCATCATTTGCGTCGACTGTATGGCCTATGGACGGAAACAGGCGGCCCGGCGTACGTAGCCCATACACTCGCGCGGCTCGTATCGGCTCATCGGGTCGATTGCAGTCCCCGCCCCGCGGGCGCTTAAACTGCGCGGGATACATTCTTAAAGACGATTCTTAGATATCTGCCGATCAGGAGGCGCAGTGCCCAGTCACGCCAGCTCACGCATCCAGAAAGTGCTGGTAGCCAATCGTGGCGAGATCGCCGTCCGGGTGATCCGCGCGGCCAAGGACTCCGGAATTCCGAGCGTGGCCGTGTACGCCGAACCCGACGCCGACGCCCCACACGTCCGGCTCGCCGATGAAGCATTCGCGCTCGGCGGCCAGACCTCCGCGGAGTCCTACCTGGACTTCGGCAAGCTGCTCGACGCGGCGTCGAAGTCCGGCGCCAACGCCATCCACCCGGGCTACGGATTCCTTTCGGAGAACGCCGATTTCGCGCAGGCGGTCATCGACGCGGATCTGATCTGGATCGGCCCGAGCCCGCAGTCGATCCGCGACCTCGGCGACAAGGTCACCGCCCGCCACATCGCCGCCAAGGCGAAGGCCCCGCTGGTGCCCGGCACCTCGGAACCGGTCAAGGACGCCGACGAGATCGTCGCCTTCGCCAAGGAGTACGGCGTGCCGATCGCGATCAAGGCCGCGTTCGGCGGCGGCGGCCGCGGCATGAAGGTGGCGCGCACCATCGAAGAGATCCCCGAGCTGTTCGACTCGGCCACCCGCGAGGCCGTCGCGGCGTTCGGCCGCGGCGAATGCTTCGTCGAGCGCTACCTGGACAAGCCGCGCCACGTCGAGGCCCAGGTCATCGCCGACCAGCACGGCAACGTCGTCGTCGCGGGCACGCGTGACTGCTCGCTGCAGCGTCGCTTCCAGAAGCTCGTCGAAGAGGCTCCTGCCCCGTATCTGACCGACGCGCAGCGCAAGGAGATCCACGAGTCCGCCAAGCGCATCTGCAAGGAAGCCAACTACTACGGCGCAGGCACCGTCGAGTACCTCGTCGGCCAGGACGGGCTGATCTCGTTCCTCGAGGTCAATACGCGTCTTCAGGTGGAGCACCCCGTCACCGAAGAGACCTCGGGCATCGACCTGGTCCGCCAGCAGTTCCGCATCGCCAACGGCGACGCCCTCGACATCACCGAGGACCCGACGCCGCGCGGCCACTCGATCGAATTCCGCATCAACGGCGAGGACGCGGGCCGCGGCTTCCTGCCCGCCCCCGGCCCCGTCACCAAGTTCGAGGCGCCCCAGGGTCCGGGCATCCGCATGGATGCAGGTGTCGAGACCGGTTCGGTGATCGGCGGTCAGTTCGACTCGATGCTGGCCAAGCTGATCGTCACCGGCGCCACCCGCGAGGAGGCGTTGGAGCGGTCCCGCAGGGCGCTGGACGAGTTCACCGTCGAGGGACTCGCCACAGTCATTCCGTTCCACCGCGCGGTGGTGTCCGACCCGGCGTTCATCGGCGACGACAACGGCTTCACCGTGCACACCCGCTGGATCGAGACCGAGTGGGACAACACCGTCGAGCCGTTCACCGGCGGGGATCCCGTCGACACCGAGGACACCATCCCGCGGCAGACGGTCGTCGTCGAGGTGGGTGGCCGCAGGCTCGAGGTGTCGCTGCCCGGCGATCTGGCCATCGGCAACGGTGGCGGCGCCGCCGCGCCCGGTGTCGTGCGCAAGAAGCCCAAGGCCCGCAAGCGCGGTTCGCACGGAGGGGCCGCGGCATCCGGTGACGCAGTCACCGCCCCGATGCAGGGCACGGTCGTCAAGGTCGCCGTCGAGGAGGGCCAGGAGGTCGCCGCGGGCGATCTGGTGGTCGTGCTCGAGGCGATGAAGATGGAGAACCCCGTCACCGCCCACAAGGACGGCACCATCACCGGCCTGGCGGTCGAGGCGGGTGCCGCCATCACGCAGGGCACGGTGCTGGCCGAGATCAAGTAGCGGACTGGAAAAGACACCTAGTCCGGCGTCACCAGGCTGCGCTCCTCGAGCGCGGTGCCGAAGTACGTGGCCTTCGGGTCGACGACGACGGTCTTGGTGATGCCGCGACGCTCCAGCGAGTCGCGAGCCATCTGCTCGAACGAGATCTTCTGTGGCCCACCGATGTTCACGTAGCCGTTGAGCGGAGCGGCGACCGCCGCGCGGGAGACGACGGATGCCACCTTCCAACCAGGGATCGGCTGGATCAGCGCGTCGGGAACACGTAGCTCGTCGCCGACGGCCAGCGAATCGGTGATCTGGTCGGTGAACTCCTCGAACTGGGTGGCCCGCACCAGCGTGTACGGCAGACCCGATTCGGTGATGATCTTCTCCTGGGCGACCTTGGCGCGCAGATAGCCGCTGCCGGGAAGCCCGTCGGTTCCGACGATCGACAGGGCGACGTAGTGACCGACCCCGGCCTTCTTGGCTTCCGACACCAGGTTGGTCGTCGACGTGGTGAAGAAGTTCATCACCGGACCGTCAGAGAAATCCGGCGAGTTGAGCACGTCGATCACGGCGTCTGCGCCTGCAAGCGCATCGGCGAGTCCCTCGCCGGTGAGGACGTCGACACCGGTGCTGCCGGGACGCGGCGACGACGTCGTGGCCGTCGGCGGCCAGCCGGTCAACGAGCTTGGTTCCGATCAGGCCACTGGCCCCGATCACTGCGATCTTCATGCCTACTAAGTTAGCCCTCGTGGACCCGGTGGAAATCAATGCCGGCGCTTGGTATCTGCGCGGTGTGCGTTCCGATACCGGCTATCGGTGGGATGTGTGCGAGCCGGTTTCAGGCGAGGTCGTCGCCCGAGTGAGCCTCGATCCGGATACCGCGACGATGTCCTCCTTCGGCGACGATGCCGATGCGGTCGAGGCGGCCGAGCAGGCCGTCCGCCGTTTCGCGGCCCAGGCGCTCGGCGTCACCGTTGCTGATTGACGTCGATATCGACACCCGTCGCCAGATCGGCGCAGTCCACCCACGCCACATCGGTGCGGGAAGCCAGAAACGACCGCGCCCCCTCGTCGCCCCGCAACGAGGCGACCAGCGCCGGCCAGTGCAAACGCGCGATGACGACCGGGTGGCCAGGCCGTCGCCCGTACCCGGCCCGGGCGATACCTGAGGGCGAGCCACGGGCGGCGGACAGCACACGCCGCACCACGGCGGCGCCGATGTCCGGCGTGTCGACGGTCATCAGCACGGCATAATCGGCCGAATCGGATTCCAGCGCCGATATGCCTGCCCGCAACGAAGCGCTCATCCCCTCCGCCCAGTCGGCTGCCAGCACGGGACGCGCCGGGGCGGGTACGTCGACGACTGCGGCGCCCAGAACCACGACGACGTCGTCGCAGCCGCCGTCTTCCAGCGCCAAAACCGCTGAGCGCAGCCACCTTCCACCTTCTGCAAGAACTTTCGGCATACCGAATCGAGTGCCGGCCCCCGCTGCGAGGACCACTCCGGCGGCGCGCTCGGCCATGCCACCAGTGTCGGGCCGAAACGCCGCGCTGACCAGGCTTTATTAAAATCCGCCATCAAGATTGATCAACGGCCGCAATTGAGCGTAGGGTCTAACCAGGTTGAGTTTCCAGCCGCGGGATACGTCATCGACGTGCAGGCGCATATTTGTCGCTACTTGCACCGATGGGCTTTGAGGATCCAGGGCCTTCACTTTTGACGCGAACCACAGTCCAAAAATTTCTGCGACTGATGGAGTCACATAAAAATGTCTACAGCTTTCACTACCCCTCGCCCCGTCGACCGCACGGAGAGCACCACCGCGACCTTCACGACGCGACGGCTCGAGCCGTCGGTCATCGGTCATCACCGCACGCGGTGATCTGGACGCGTCCAACGCCCAGGAATTCGTCGACTACGCGCTCCGCGATGCCGAGCGCACCGAGCGCCTGGCACTGGACCTGACCGGGCTCGAGTTCTTCGGCACCGCCGGCTTCTCCGCGTTGCACACGCTGAACGTGCGGTGCGCGAGCGCGGGTGTCGAGTGGGTCCTGGTACCCAGCAATGCGGTCAGCCGAGTGATGAAGATCTGCGACCCGGATTCGACCCTGCCGGTCGCGGCCACCATGCCCGCCGGGCTGGCACATCTTCGCGCCGACCAACGTCGGCTACTGCAGCTGGTCTCGGAGCCTCGTGAGGGATTTCGCGAGTAGCCGCGACACATGCATCTGTGAGATGCCGACCCGCTCGGCGATCTGAGTCTGGGTCAGGGATTCGAAGAACCTGAGCACCAGCACGGTTCGCTCGCGTTCCGGCAGCGCTTCGAGCAAGGGCCGCAACGCTTCTCGATTCTCGATCTGGTCCAGGCTCAGGTCGACGTCGCCAAGCGTGTCGGCGATGGCAGGCGCATCCTCGTTGCCGCTGCCGCCGCCGCTGTCGATCGAGAGCGTGTTGTACGAACTGCCCGCAACCAAACCCTCGACGACCTCGTCGCGGTCCATGTCCAATTCGGCGGCGAGTTCCGACGGCGTCGGCGCACGGCCCAGCCGCTGAGACAGGTCGGCAGTCGCCGCACCGAGCCGCAGATGAAGTTCCTTGAGCCGCCGCGGCACCTTCACCGACCAACTGTTGTCGCGGAAGTGTCTACGGACCTCACCCATGATCGTCGGCACCGCGAACGAAACGAAGTCCGAGCCTGCGTCGACGTTGAACCGGATCACGGCATTGACCAGACCGACGCGGGCGACCTGAACGAGGTCGTCGCGCGGCTCGCCGCGTCCGTCGAAACGGCGCGCGATGTGGTCGGCCAGCGGCAGGCATCGCTCGACGATGCGGTCCCGTTGGCGGCTGAACTTTGCCGAGTCCTCTGACAGCCCCTGCAACTCGCGGAACATGTCTGCGACATCCGCGTATTCAGAGTTCTGCCGTGATGACGAACCCTGGGAGGACTGCCGACTCACCTGAGCGAACTCGCTCGCCTCGTCGTCATAGAGATTCCGAACACCTGGCCTTCTTCGGCACCCTGACCGTTCTGGAACGTCTTGACCTCATCGGTGAGCGAGCTCAGCACGTGCCAGCTGAAGCTGCCCGGAGTCAGTATGTCCTGAGTCTTGCATGTGGTGGATGCCTCGACGACCACCTCGGTCTCGCGTGGATTGACCACAACCACCAAGGTGGAGTCCGGCACTGCTGACCGGATCAGTCGCGTACACGCTTCGTCGACCGCGAGCCGTAGATCGGACACCGCATCGAAGTCGAGATCTTCGAACGTACCGATCGCGGCGACGACAGTGCGCACGACGGCGAGGTTCTCCAGCTGTGCTGAAACACGAACCTCGACTGAACGATCACCGTGTTGGTGCCCGTTGTTGTTTTTCTCGACGTCGGCCATCTGACCTCCCGGCAATGTCGATCCGACACTACTCCAAGCTGTGTCCCAGCTAACCACTGGCGCACCCAGCTTCCAGCAACGTGTGATGTGGCTCTCGGCGGGGTAATAACGCCGAATGAACGACATCCTCGCGCCGATGATGCAATGACATCGATCTTTGATACCCAGCCTTTGCGGGTTTGTAACGGCAGGTTGCAATGCGGTTGCGTCGCAGCGTAGTGAGCGGCCCCGGTCTGCACCGGGTGCGACGCGGTCGCGGTTTCTCCTATCACGACCAAGAGGGCAAGGCGATCACCGACGAGGCCACCCTGACGCGAATCAAGGACCTGGTGATTCCGCCTGCGTGGAAAAACGTCTGGATCAGTCCCCACCCGACCGGCCACATCCAGGCCGTCGGCACCGACGTGGCGGGGCGTCGCCAATACCTCTACCACGAGAAGTGGCAGCAGGACCGCGCCGAGGAGAAGTTCGACCGGGTGCTGGAGATGTCGAAGTCGCTGCCCGACATGCGTCGCCAGATCAACGCCGACCTCAAAAAGCGCGGCCTCGAACGGGACCGCGTCCTCGCCCTGGCACTGCAACTGCTGGACCTCGGGTACTTTCGGGCCGGCGGTGAGCAGTACGCGGAGGAGAACAATTCGTTCGGCATCGCCACGCTGCTCTGTGAACACGTGGCCCTTCGGCGCCAAGCCGTCGAGTTCGACTTCCCCGCCAAGAGCGGCGTGCGTCGCACCCTGCTCATCGAGGACGCCGAAGTGGTCCGGTCAGTGCGCGCGCTGATGCGCCGACCCGAGCGCGGTGGCCGCCTGCTCGTCTGCCGCAACTCGTCGGAGTGGAAAGACATTCACGCCGACGACCTCAACGCCCGATTCAAGGAACTCGTCGGGGATGAGTACACGGTCAAGGATCTGCGCACCTGGCACGGCACGGTGCTGGCGGCCGCGGCCTTCGTGGACGCCGACCCGCCGGTGAACAAGACCGTGATCAAGCGGGTGGAGTCCGCGGTGATGAAGGAGGTTGCAGAGGAACTCGGCAACACCCCCGCGGTGGCTCGCGGCTCCTACGTCGACCCCCGGGTTGTCGAGGGGTATGAGAAGGAGATGACCATCGCCTCCGGCGTGCGCAGTGCGAACCGCGCGAAGACCGCCGGCCAGCGTCAGGCGATTTTGGAGGACAGCACCGCGCGGCTGATCCGCAAGGTGGCGCGCGGTTAGAAGCCGCCCGGCGTGCCGTTACCGACGTACGTCAGCCCGGCATCGCCGAGCATGTTCGACGTCGAGCTAGGTTCCGTGTCCACCGGCCGCTCGCGCCGCACGGACCAGACTCATCCCGACTGCACATTCGAAGCGGAGACCTGCGGGGCGCGGACCTCTGCCACCTTGTCGTAGATCCGCATCATGTCCGATGTCACCCGGTCCCATGAGTAGCGGGCCTGCACACGATCCCGGCCTGCGGCGCCCATGCTTTGTCGTAGAAAGGTGTCGCCAAGCAACATATTTATCGCCGCGGCAACCTCATTGGGCTTCCTCGGAGCGACCAGCCGACCCGTCACATCGTGCACGATCGTGTCGAGCATGCCGCCGACCGCGGATGCGACTACCGGTACACCGCAGGCCATCGCCTCGAGCGGCACGATGCCGAAGGGCTCGTACCACGGCGTGCACGCGACGACGTCGGCAGATCGAAGTATCGCGGGCATGTCCTGGTGAGCAACCGAGCCGAGGAGGTGCACGCGGCTGCCGACACCGAGTTCATCGGCGAGGTCGCGCAACCTTCGAGCCTCCGAATCGCTGTGCAGCTCCGTCGGTTTCGGACCGCCGACGATGACCAGTTCGGCGTGCGGAATTGACGGCATCGCCCGCACCATGTCGTCGAACCCTTTGCGCGGCACCAACCTTCCCACGCTGACGATGCGATGCATCGCGCTCTTGGCAGCCGCTGGACCGTCAGGGCTGAACAGGTGATTGTCGACGCCGCAGGGAACCACGGATGTTCGGCTGCGCGGCCTGCCCATCCGCATCAACTCGAAGACCTCGTCGGTGCAGGTCGCCGCGACCCAGGTCGCGGCCCTGGCCACCATCGACTCGAACCGCAAGCGGTCTTGCAGACTCGTGTCGTCGGCAACCGCGTGTCGGCGCTTGACCACGCCGAGCGCATGGAACGTCTGAATCGCGGGCAGCCCGAGATGGCGGGCCGTCAGTTGGGTGGCAATGCCTGACATCCAGAAGTGCGCGTGCGCGACGTTGGGTCGGTCGACAGACCACTGCGCGTCCAGGTACTGAGCGAAGGGACCCATGTGCTGTAACAGCTGATGGTTGGGCAGCGGCTCGGCCGGCCCGGCAGGGACGTGGACCACGGTGTAGCCCTGCGGTGTGTGAACTCGCTCGGGCACCCCGGGGTCGTCGCGACGCGTGTACACCGAGACTTCGTGCCCGCGGCGGGCCAGCGCCGCCGACAACTCGGCGACGTATACGTTCTGGCCTCCTGCCTCCACGCCGCCGAGCACAGCCAGGGGGCTCGCACGTTCCGATACCAATGCGATCTTCATTGGCACCTGTCCGGCCTGTCCATCTCGGGTGCTCCTCGATCGCGCGGCCCCACTTCGGCCAAAGAGACTGCGGCGAAATCGGTTACGAAGCCCTGCAACGCGTATGTCAAGGTCTTCATGTCTGCCTGCTTGCGACGACCGATTCCATCCCGGAGCCGTGCACATGCCACACCAGAGCGCGCAGGGCCACCGATATCCACGTTAATCGCGTTACCGCGGGCTCAAGGGCGGCAAACCTCGAACGCTCGACTGTTCGCAAAGTGACTTCGAAGTGCTTCGCTTTACGGACTCACAGGGACCCGGGCACCGTTTCGTGCTCACTTCTCCGGGTATCCGTGTGCCATGCGCATAAGGGCAGCGCTCGCGCTTGCGCTGCTGATGATCGGTCTCGGCCTTCTACTGACCCGATGCCCGGCCAACCGGGACGGTATGCCGGGGCAGTTGGCGCAAGCCATGGAAGAAACCACAGGAGCGGCACGGAGCGGCGCGCTGGCCTTGGACCTGTGGGACCAACGGCGGTCCAGCGCGGCGTTGACGAGCGTCGCCCTGTCGGATGCCCGCGACGAGGTCGTCAAGGCATACCAGGGTATTGCGGATCTCAAAGCCGATGACCCGGTCGACATCGAGCGGCAGCGCGCGCTCACCGACTCGATGACGACTATCGTCGGGCAACTCAATGCGGCCGCGGCGACGGTTCGCGAGGTCACCCCAGAACCTGACCCACGCAGGGCGCGCGAAGGTCTCATCGCGTCGGCTGATGCGCTGGAAAGCCGATACCGCTGATGGCCAAGCTCTTCTCGGTCGCGCTCGGGATCCTCACCGCTATCGGCGGTTTCCTCGATATCGGCGATCTGGTGACGAACGCCGTCGTCGGATCCCGGTTCGGCCTCGCACTGGCGTGGGTGGTGCCGGTGGGCGTGCTCGGGATCTGCCTCTATGCCAACATGGCTGGCCGGGTGGCTGCGGTCAGCGGACGGGCCACGTTCGAGATCATTCGGGAACGGCTCGGCCCGAAAGCGGCGGCGTCGAACTTGTCCGCCTCATTCTTGATCAATCTCATGACATTGACGGCCGAGATCGGCGGTGTGGCTTTGGCTTTGCAGCTGGCCACCGACGTCGGCCGGATGATGTGGATACCCGTCGCCGCTTTCGCGGTCTGGGTGGTGGTCTGGCGGGTGAGGTTCTCGATCATGGAGAACGTCACGGGTCTGCTCGGCCTGTGCCTGATCGTCTTTGCCGTGAGCGTGTTTGCGCTGCACCCCAATTGGGGCGACCTCATCCATCAGGCCACGGCCCCGATCATTCCGGAGCAGGAGTCGTCGGCAACCTACTGGTATTACGCGGTCGCGTTGTTCGGTGCCGCCATGACACCGTACGAAGTGTTCTTCTTCTCGTCCGGTGCGGTCGAAGAGCATTGGACAAGGAAGGACCTCGGCACGTCCCGACTCAACGTCATGATCGGCTTCCCGCTGGGCGGCATCCTGTCGATCGCGATCGCCGCAGGTGCGCGCGATTGTGCTGCTGCCCAACCAGATCGAAGTGACCTCGCTCTCACAGACTGTACATGCCCGTGGTGGCCGCCGGCGGAAAGTTGGCGCTGGCGTTCGTCATCGTCGGCATCGTGGCGGCGACGTTCGGCGCGGCGCTGGAGACCACGTTGTCCGGCGGCTACATCCTGGCGCAGTTCCTCGGCTGGACCTGGGGCAAATTCCGCAGGCCCGCAGAGGCCGCTCGATTCCATGTGGTGATGTTCGTGACCATCATCGTCGGCTCCGCTGTTCTGTTCACCGGCGTCGACCCAATCCTGGTCACCGAATACTCGGTTGTCTTCTCGGCGATCGCGCTGCCGTTGACGTATCTACCGATCCTGATCGTCGCCAACGACGCTCAGTACATGGGCGACGAGACGAACGGGAAGGTGATGAACACACTCGCCTCGGTGTATCTCGTCATCATCCTGATCGCGTCGCTGTCGGCCATCCCGCTGATGATCGTGACAGGAGCCGGCCAATGAGGGACGAACTACCGGCCAAGCGGCACCGCGGCCGACTCGTCGACGCGCGTCTGCACCTGCTGGATCGACAACTGCTCAACGAGCACGAGGACCCTGTCGGGATCGTCGACGACCTGGAACTCTCCGGCGTGGAACTGGACGGAGACGTCGCGGAGGGATCCCCGGCGCCGCAGGTGACCGCGTTGCTGTCGGGCCGGGTGGTGGCCACCCGCATCCTGGGCGGCGCGCCACCGCGGTCCCTGATGCAGCAGATCCCGTGGAAGTTGGTCGACGCGGTTGGGGTGGTGGTCACGCTCAAGCAGACCGATGAGACCTTCGATGTGGACTGGGTGGAGCGGTGGCTGCGGGACCACATCATCCGCCACATCCCGGGAGGCCGACATGCAGCTGAGTAGATTTCTCGGACTGCGTGTCGTCGACGCGGCCGGCCATCGGGTCGGCACCGTCGTGGATGTGCGATTGTCCATTTCCGGCGATCTGCAACACGACCCGTCGACGCCCCGGGTGGTGGGGCTGATCGTCAGCCCTCGGACGAAGTCATCGTTTCTCGGCTATGAGCGCAGTTCGGCCACCGCGCCGACGATGCTGGCGGCGCTGTTGCGATATCGGCACCGCGGCACATTCCTCGCCGGCTGGGAGGACGTCGCACGGGTCGCGGCCGACCGAATTCTTCTGCGGCCGCAATACACCAGGTATTCGGCCGTTTTGCCGGCCGATTGATACGGCTGCGCGTTTAGCGACCCGCCCAGCGGGAAACCCTGTTGTTGCGCGGGGGGAGATAGCCCCGTGTACGCCCGTAAGAGGGCACAACCCCAAGCAGATCCGCTAAGCGGAGAGGTGAATATGACTGACAAGAACAGTGGGCCCGCAGAAGGCGTCAAGGGCGCCGTGGAAGACGTCAAGGGTAAGGCGAAGGAAGCGGTCGGAACCGTCGCGGGCCGTAATGACCTGGTCGACGAGGGCAAGGCCCAGCAGGACAAGGCCGACGCCCAGCAGGACGCCGCCAAGAAGGAAGCCGAAGCCGAAGCCGCGCGCGGCAGCGCGAAGGCAGCCGAAAAGCGTCAAGAGGCCAATCAGTAAGAGCCAATGCTCGAGCAGGAGCCCAGCCGGGAGACCGGCTGGGCTTCTTTCGTCAAGACGACTAGCTGCTCGGTCGCTGCCGGTGAGCTTCGGGATGCTCGGCGTACCAGCGTTCTTCGACGCCACGCACTCGCCGGTGCTCGATGGCCAACCACGCCAGCCCGAGAATCAAGAGCACGGCCGAAATCGAGCCGAACACATAGCCGGTGCTGTGGTGACTCGTCGCGTGTGCGGTCAGGGCGCCGATGAAACACGCCAGCGCCACCCCGATGACGATGAGCGCAGGCATGTTTTTGGTGTCCGTCATCGATTCGCCCGCGTGCGGCCGAGTCGTTCTCGCATGGTCGACGGGATCTTTAGGGCTTTTCATGGCTTCTCCTTCCGCCATACCTCTGCCCGTTGACAGGGATACATCCACGGTAGAACTACCCGGCGCCTATGACGCCGAATCCGACATCACTGCTGGGGCGGGTATTGCTGGGCTCGCAGCAGGCCTGCGAGGTGTGCGGCGTTGCGTGCGGCGGAAGCCGTCGTCTTCGCCACCGGCTCGGGTACCTCGTCGAGATCGTCGTAGTTGGTGGTGTGCATCGCTTCGCCGTTCCAGTACGTGTTCGCCTGGGCCGCGAACGAGAAGCCGATGTCGTTGAGCCCTTGGGCGCAGTCGGCGAAGACCTTGTGCGCACCGTCCTCGTTGCCGACGACCGAGATGACGGCGACCTTGCCGTACATGATCGGCCGGCCATCGTCGTCGGTATTGGACAGTTCGGCGTCGAGACGCTCGAGCACACGTTGGGTGATGCTGGACGGGTGCCCCAGCCAGACAGGTGTCGACACCAGCAGAATGTCGGCGCCGAGCACACGATCTCTGATCTTGGGCCACTCGTCACCGTCACCCATATCGGCCTCGACGCCGGGCGCGATCGCGTAATCGGCGCACCGCAGCGTGTCGGTCTTCACGCCGTGGCTGCGCAGCTGTTCGCAGACATGTTCGGCCATCAGATCACTGCTCGACTGCGTGGGGCTGCGCTTCAAGCTGCACACGAGTGCAACGGCAGTGAGGGGCCGTTCTGAATTATCCGGCATTGCAATGCCTTTCGATCAGGGCATTGCGATGGACGGCACACCCGTCGCAAGAACCAGCAACATCGCGGTCATCAGAACCCAGCCCGCGGCATGCCACGGCGACGAGGTGCCGCGCTGGCGCCAAATCTGATACGTGCGAGAGAACGCCCACATTCCGCCGCCCATCAGGATCAGCGGAGCGCCGAGGGCGAGGAGGGTGAGTTGCGGTGCGCCGCAGGCAACCGTGTCGAATGTGGACCCGCCACAGGTGCCGACCCACACCGTTGCTACCGCCACGAATACCGCTGCTGCCACGGCCACGACGACGCTGAACCGGACGGCATCGCGAACGCCGTCTCGGGCATCCGGGTCCTGGCGTCGCAGGTCCTCAGTGGTGCGGTACACCACTGGCTGATTCCCCTGGCTATCCGGGGTTAAACCTCCGCTTGCAGCGACGACGCGGCGCAGCGCCGAAGCGCTGTATGAAGACGCGTTCGGTTCGCACCGCGCTGGCCGATCGTGGGCGGCGTGAGTTTGCCGAAGTCAGCTTGATGAAGCCGGCGTACCGATCAACAGGTCGGGTGCCCCGTCTGCGGCATTGATCCGACGGTGGTGCACGGTGAAACCCGCGCTTTGCAGCGTCTTGATGACCTCGGGTATAGGGCGAAGGCGGAAGCCGTGCCCAGTGAACGGTAACTTCGCCATCGTCTCGGGGTCGGCGACGCCGACGACGATGCGCCCGGAGGGCGCCGTCACCCTGGCCAACTCCGTGAATGCCTCCTGCAGCTCGGCGACGAAGTAAATGGTGTTGACGGTCACGACACCGTTCAAGGTTCCATCGGCGAACGGCAGCGGGTCACCGACCCGTCGTGCACGCACGGTCAACCGCCCCGCCGGCGGCCGCTCGCGCCGATCACCGCCTCGCCGGATCCTGGCTTGTCACGCCCTCGTGCTCTCCGACACTTCCACTCCATGGACGGGTCGCCGCGGCATCCCGACCACATCGTCTGTCGCAGGCAACAAGGTGCTGCATCGGCGCGCACATGCCGGCGCTGCAGCAAATGCCGCGACGCATCGGCAAGCCACGTGCATCGTCGCCGTGCGTCCGAACGCCTCGCACAGACTGCGCTCACCGAAGCGCCGCGGTTAGGCCATCGATTGACGCGCGAGCCCGCACCATACAGGCCGCCCACGCCGCGTGGATCGGCCGAGCTGCGGTTGACGATACCTGCCATGAGATCGCCCCGGGCCCGGCCACTCTGCTCAGGCAGTACCCGGCACATGGACCGTTCCCGACACGCGCGACGATCTCGCGGCAGTCCTCAACGGAACGGGCGCCACCACCGCCGCTCGACTCCACACCACCAGCTCCCGATACCACCGATGCGCGATCGACTCCACGCGAGCCTCACTTCGTCGACCGCGCCACCTTCGAACATAAGTTCGATAGTACCGACGTCCACGACACGCCAACGGTTATCCACAACCGCTGCGTGTCGGTGCGCGGACCTACCATTCGCCTCGTGATGCGCACCAGAACGAAGGTGTATCTAGCCGTCGGGATCGCAGCAGGGTGCGGCGGCTCACCTGTGCGGCGTAGCCATCCCTCTCAGCTTTGCCGTCGGGATCGTCGCACCGGTAGTGCTGGCCGCCACGCCACGTTTCCTGCTGGCCACAGTCAGAGGCGCCTTCACCCCCGGCCCCCGAGAGGCGGCGGCGGAGTCGGCGATGACGGGCATGGAGTTCGAAGACCATGTCGCGCGGATCGCCCGGGGTTGCGGGGTTCCGGTGATCATGACTGCGGTGACCGGCGACTGGGGCGTCGACCTGATCGTCGGCAAGCGCCCCGATCGCGTAGCGGTGCAGTGCAAACGGCAGTCACGGCCGGTCGGCGCGGGTGCGGTCCAAGAGGTCGTCGCGGGTGCGCCGATGCACGGCTGTTCGAAGACCATGGTCGTCACCAACCACGGATTCACCCCTGCCGCAATCAAACTCGCGGAGTTGCACGGCTGCGAACTCGTCGACGGAGCGGAGCTGCCGAGACTGCGGTCGATCGTCCGTCGACTGACCGCTCAAGAGGTCAGCTGAGCGCGTCCCGGACGGCGGCGACGGCCTCGTCGATCTCGCGGAACGACACCGTCAACGCGGGGCGGAACCGGACACTGTCGGGACCGCTGGCAAGCATCACGACGTGGCGATCCCACAACTTGGAGATCAGCTCGTCGCGCTGCGCAGCAGACGGCAGGCTGAATGCGCGCATCAGGCCGCTACCGCGGACATCGTGAACCAGCTCGGGGAAGTCGGCGGCCAACTCTTCGAGCCGGGCGTGCAGATAACGGCCCGCCTCGGCGGCATGCTCCATCAACCCGTCGGACTCGATGACCTCGAGAATGCGCCGCGAGCGGACCATGTCCACCAGGTTGCCGCCCCATGTCGAGTTGATTCGCGAACTGACGGTGAACACGTTGTCGACAACCTCGTCGACGCGACCGCCCGCCATCAGGCCGCACACCTGGGTCTTCTTGCCGAAGGCGACCACGTCGGGCATCACACCCAATTGCTGGTACGCCCAGGCGGTTCCGGTCAGTCCGCAGCCGGTCTGCACCTCGTCGAAGATGAGCAGCGCGTCGAATTCGTCGCACAGTTCGCGCATCGCGGCGAAGAACTGCGGGCGGAAATGCCGGTCGCCGCCCTCACCCTGGATCGGCTCGGCGATGAAGCAGGCGATGTCATGGGGGTTGGCTTCGAAGGCCGCCCGCGCCTGTCGCAGCGACTCCGCCTCGACCGCGTCCATGTCGGCGTCGGGCCGGATGAACGGAGCATCGATGCGTGGCCAGTCGAACTTGGGGAACCGCGCGACCTTGTTCGGGTCGGTGTTGGTCAACGACAGCGTGTATCCGCTGCGGCCGTGGAAGGCGCCCCGCAGATGAAGCACCTTGGTGCCGAGTTCGGGGTCGATGCCGCGCGTCTCGTTGAGCCTGCTCTTCCAGTCGAACGCAACCTTGAGCGCGTTCTCGACGGCCAGCGCGCCACCGTCGACGAAGAACAGGTGCGGCAGTGCGGGGTCGCCGAGCACACGCGCGAAGGTGTCGACGAAGCGCGCCATCGGGACGCTGTATACGTCGGAGTTGCTCGGCTTGTTGATCGCGGCCTGCGCCAGCTCGGTGCGAAACGCCTCGTCTTCGGCCAGCGCGGGATGGTTCATGCCCAGCGCAGACGACGCGAAGAAGGTGAACATGTCGAGGTAGCGCTCGCCGGTGCGGGCGTCGACCAGGATCGAGCCGGTCGAGCGCTCGATGTCGAGGACGAAGTCCAGGCCGTCGGCGAGGATGCTGCGGCCCAGTACCTCGCGGACATCGGCGGGGCCGATCGCGTGGACGGCGGCTGTCTTTTGGGCAGGGGTCATCACGGCGGTCATAAAAACCATCCTAACAACTTTTTTACGGTCTAACTACCATTTGACCGGAACTATTACGGTATGTGGTCGCGTCCTGCGTAAAAAGTCTGTAGGATGATCGTGCTTCGAGTGCGCACATTGGCCGCCGTCCGGATCTGCTGCAAAAGGTCTTCAAGCGCCCGCGCCGACTCGACACGCACCAGGAGGACATAGCTTTCCTCGCCCGCCACCGAGTGACACGACTCGATGGCCTCGATGTGCTCGAGACGGGCGGGCGCATCATCGGGTTGAGAGGGATCGATAGGAGAGATGGCCACGAACGCCGACAGCATGTGCCCGACGGCCTCGGGGTTGATCCGGGCCGAGTACCCGGTCACCACCCCGCGCGACTCGAGTCGTCGCACCCGCGACTGCACCGCCGACACCGACAGACCCGTCGTGGCCGCCAGGTGTGCGAGCGTGGCGCGACCGTCGGCGACGAGTTCGCGCGCCAGTATCCGATCGATCTCGTCGAGCGGTTCGCTCATGGCCGCACTGTATCCGAGCGGATGGCGCGAAATGAGTAGACGTAGTCGAAACCTGGCAGCTGCGCGCCCAATTCGCCGCCGCGCTGTCGCGCATGTACGGCGCCGAGGTGCCCGCGTACACCACGCTCGTCGACGTCAGTTCGGAAGTGAACTGCGAACTCGGCGGATCGCAGCGGGTGACCGCCGAACGCCACGGCGCGATCCGCGTCGGCAGTCCGCGCGAGCTCGCCGACGTCGCCGACCTGTTTGCGGCCTTCGGCATGTACCCGGTCGGGTTCTACGATTTGCGCGAGGCCACGCCGCCGGTGCCCGTGGTGTCCACGGCGTTTCGCCCGATCGACGCGGATGAATTGGAACGCAACCCATTCCGCGTCTTCACGTCGATGCTGGCGACCGCCGACACACGCTTCTTCTCCCCCGAGTTGCGTGGCCGCGTCGAGCGTTTCCTGTCCGCGCGTCGGCTCTTCGATCCCGCGTTGATCGCGGAGGCTCGGGCCATCGCCGCAGCCGGTGGTGCAGAGCCTGACCGCGCCGAGACGTTCGTCGAGGCAGCGGTGGCTGCATTCGCGTTGTCCCGCGAACCGATTGATCGCCGCTGGTACGACGAGCTGACCGCGGTCTCCGCCGTCGCCGCCGACATCGCGGGCGTCACGACCACGCACATCAACCACCTCACGCCGCGTGTCCTCGACATCGACGAGCTGTACCGACGGATGACCGCGCGCGGCATCACGATGACCGACGCGATTCAAGGTCCGCCGCGCTGGCACGGCCCCGATGTGCTGTTGCGGCAGACGTCGTTTCGGGCTCTCGCGGAGCCGCGGCGCTTCCGTGACCCCGACGGCGGCGTCGTCGACGGCACGTTGCGCGTGCGCTTCGGCGAGGTCGAGTCGCGCGGCGTCGCCCTCACCCCGAAGGGACGCCGACGCTTCGACGCGGCCATGGCCACCCCGGATCCGGCGCGGGTGTGGGCCGATTACTTCCCCGCCTCCCACGAGCACATGGCATCGGCCGGTCTGGCCTACTACCACGGCGGCGACCCGTCGAAACCCGTTGTCTACGAGGATTTCCTGCCCGCATCAGCGGCCGGGATATTCCGATCAAACCTCGATACCGACGCGCAGAAGGCCGCATGGCGAGGAAGATCTGGGCTGGGACTACACAGCCGACTGGATGGCCGGCCAGATCGGCCATCTGATTCATGACCCCTACGAGCTCTACGAGAAAGTCGCAGCATCATGACCAGCGTTCAGACATCACAAGCTTCCGACCGTCCGACGACCTTCGCGCACAGGCCCGCGACGCACTGCAGGCCATCGGTTCGCGCGTCGAACTCGGTGAGCCGGGCGCACGCGGGGTGCACGCCAGCACGCCGATCACCGGCGATGTGCTGTTCACCGTCGCCGAGACCACACCGGAGCAGGCCGATGCCGCCATCGCCGAAGCGGCGCAGGCGTTCACGACGTGGCGGACGACGCCGGCCCCGGTGCGTGGCGCGCTGGTGGCGCGGCTCGGCGAGCTGCTCGTCGAGCACAAGGACGATCTCGCCGCGCTGGTCACCATCGAGGCAGGCAAGATCACCTCCGAGGCGCTCGGTGAGGTGCAGGAGATGATCGACATCTGCGAGTTCGCCGTCGGGCTGTCGCGGCAGCTGTACGGCAAGACCATCGCCTCCGAGCGGCCAGGGCACCGGCTGATGGAGACGTGGCATCCGCTCGGCGTCGTCGGCGTCATCACCGCCTTCAACTTCCCGGTCGCGGTGTGGTCATGGAATGCGGCGATCGCGCTGGTCTGCGGCGACACGCTGGTCTGGAAGCCCTCGGAGCTCACCCCGCTGACCGCGCTGGCCTGCCAGGCGCTGGCCGAGCGGGCCGCCGACGACGTCGGAGCGCCGCGCGCGGTGACCCGGCTGATCATGGGCGGCCGCGAGGTCGGCGAGCGCATGGTCGACGACCCCCGCGTGGCGCTGGTGAGCGCGACGGGTTCGGTGCGGATGGGTCAGCAGGTCGGCCCGCGGGTCGCGCAGCGGTTCGGCCGGGTGCTGCTGGAACTCGGCGGCAACAACGCCGCGATCGTCACTCCGTCGGCCGATCTCGAGCTGGCCGTTCGCGGCATCGTGTTCTCCGCCGCGGGCACCGCGGGCCAGCGCTGCACGACGATGCGCCGGCTGATCGTGCACTCGTCGATCGCCGACACCCTCGTCGAGCGGATCGTGTCGGCGTACCGGCAGCTGCCGGTCGGCGACCCCGCGACCGACGGCACCCTCGTCGGGCCGCTGATTCACGAGACGGCCTACCGCGACATGGTCGGCGCGCTGGAGCGGGCCCGCGCCGAGGGCGGCGAGGTGTTCGGCGGCGACCGGCACGACCTCGGCGACAACTCGTATTACGTCGCACCCGCCGTGGTTCGGATGCCCGCGCAGACCGAGCTGATGCACAGCGAGACGTTCGCGCCGATCCTCTACGTGCTCACCTACGACGACCTCGACGATGCGATCGAGCTGAACAACGCGGTGCCGCAGGGTCTTTCGTCGGCGATCTTCACACTCGACGTGCGGGAGGCCGAGCGCTTCATGGCCGCCGACGGCTCCGACTGCGGCATCGCCAACGTCAACATCGGCACCTCGGGCGCCGAGATCGGTGGGGCGTTCGGCGGCGAGAAGCAGACCGGCGGCGGCCGCGAGTCCGGCTCGGATGCCTGGAAGACCTACATGCGCAGGGCGACCAACACCGTCAACTACAGCTCCGAGCTACCCCTGGCCCAAGGCGTGCACTTCGGCTAAGGCGTCATCCTAGAATGGCGTGGTGCCTGAGCAGCGGCGGCGGCTGTCCCCCGACGATCGGCGGAGCGAGCTGCTGGCGCTGGGTGCCAAGGTTTTCGGCGAACGACCGTACGACGAGGTCCGGATCGACGAAATCGCCGAACGGGCGGGCGTGTCCCGCGCGCTGATGTATCACTACTTCCCCGACAAGCGCGCGTTCTTCGCCGCGGTGGTGAAGGCCGAGGGCGACCGGCTGTTCGAGGCGACGAATTTCCCACCGGTGCCGGGTCAGACGATTTTCGAGCAGTTGCGCTCGGGCGTGCTGGCGTATCTGCACTACGACGAGCAGCATCCGCACGGCGCAT
Source organism: uncultured Actinomycetota bacterium (assembly GCA_963758825.1). Lineage (GTDB taxonomy): Bacteria > Actinomycetota > Actinomycetes > Mycobacteriales > Mycobacteriaceae > Mycobacterium. The sequence goes on from CAVWWV010000010.1 coordinate 28,014, forward strand.
GGGCGGCGTACGTCGGCATGGGCACATCGGACCCCGTCCTTCGCGGGATCGAGGACACCGACAACGAGCGTCAGATCAACCGGCTGCTGGGCCGGATGAACGAGACGCTCGGCAGCGACCTGGACTCCAAGGTGGAACGTGACGTCCGCATCACCATGTACGGCTGGCTCGCGATGACCATGGAGATGTGCAGGCAGCGCATCCTGGATCCATCCATCGACGCCGGCCAGATCGCCGATACATGCGCGCATGCGCTCCTCGACATGGTCGGCCGGGTGCCCGGCGTGCCCGCCGAACTCACCGAGGCGGTCGCGCCCGAGCAACGTGGTACATGATCGTCGGGCGCAACAGCCGTATCGGCGGATCGATGAACCCGGTCACCCTGACGAGTTGTTCTGCGACAGTGTTATTCGATTCGCATGCCGTCAGCAGCCGTTCGACATAGGTGTTGGCGATTCGCGTCGTCAACGATCGGTGGCCCTCGACCTCGGGCTGGCTGAGGTCGGCGCCGGTGGCGAATCGCCACGCCACCCCGATCGGCTTCGCCGCCGCACGGAAGTATCGCCGCGGCAGATCGTGCTGGCCGTGAGACAGGCTGTGCCGCAAAGCAAGTGCCTGCAGGGCCGCGACCGTCATACCCTGGCCGTAGATGGGATTGAAGTTGGCCACCGCGTCGCCGATGACCAGCAGGCCGTCGGGAAGGCGACTCATCTTGTCGTAGCGACGCCAACGGTTCTCCGGATATCGGTAGCGGCAGATCTCGGTGAGCGGCTCGGCGTCACGCAGCGCGGCCATCACATGCGGAGGCGTAATCGGCTCGACGAACTCCAGCCGCTCGGCCGGGTCGACCGGTGGTTCGCGACCCGCCATGCCGAATGCGGTGAACATCCAGGTGTCGTCCTCGTACCCGAAAAGAGCCATCCCGGTTGGCCTTCCGGGCATAGGCGTCGTCGCGACCACCATCTCTCGCAGCGTGCCGGGCGGTATCCGGAGCAGCTGGCTGGAGTACACGACGTGCACGGTCACCTTGTCCTCGGCGGGCCTGCCGTAGCCCATGCCCTCGAGAACCGCCGGTGTACGGGCCGCGCGCCCCGTCGCGTCGACCACCAGATCGGCCTCGAGAGCGCGTTCGCCCCCACCGGCGTGAGACGCCACCCGTGCGCCGGTGACCCGGTCGTGTGCGGGCGTCGCCGTCACGTCGACGACGTCGTGTTCGGTCAGGAAGTCGACATTCGGCGTATCCCGCACCCGCCGCCGGACACGGCTCTCCAGCAGCGGCCGGCTGGGAAAGTACAGCGGCGGGACGGTGGTGAACCCGCCCTCGGCGCCCGCCCGATGACCGCCGAGGGAGAACGACGCCCGTGACAGGTCCCGGTAGTCGAATGCGGGCACGCCCGCCGCGACGAGTTCGTCGGAGAAGCCGGGGAACAGCTCGCCGAGGATGAGCGAGCCGCGGCCGAGCAACCCGTGGGCATGCCTGCCCTGCGGAACCCCTCGACGGTTGGCTGCGGCTTCCGGCAGGTCATCGCGCTCCACCACGGTCACCACGCGGTAGAAGTCGGCCAGCACCCTGGCGGCCAGCAGGCCGGCCATGCTGGCGCCGAGAACGACCGCGTGGTCCCCGACCATGGCTCATCATCACAGGTAACGCGGCGCGACCGCCGACGTTTGTCGGTGTCGGTTGGCACGATGGCTATGTGAGCTCCACCCAGGACCCGCTTTCCCGGTTCAGCAGGCTGACCGCGGAGTGGTTCAACGGCACCTTCGTGGTGCCGACGGATGCCCAGGCGCAGGCCTGGTCGGCCATCGCCGACGGCGACAACACGCTGGTCGTCGCGCCGACCGGGTCAGGAAAGACGCTGGCCGCGTTTCTGTGGGCGATCGACAGGTTGGCCGCCGAGCCCCGGCCACCGGGGACCGGCACCCGCGTCCTCTACGTGTCACCGCTGAAGGCGCTGGCCGTCGACGTCGAGCGCAACCTGCGCACGCCGCTGACCGGTATCACCCGCATCGCGGAACGTCGGGGGCTGCCCGCGCCGGAGATCAGCGTCGGCGTCCGGTCCGGCGACACGCCACCGGCGCGCAGGCGGGAGCTGATCGCCAAACCGCCCGACATCCTGATCACCACACCCGAGTCGCTGTTCCTGATGCTCACGTCGGCCGCACGCGACTCGCTCGCGGCGGTGCAGACCGTGATCGTCGATGAAGTGCACGCGGTGGCCGCGACCAAACGCGGCGCTCATCTGGCGCTCTCGCTCGAGCGGTTGGATCAGCTGTCCCCGCAGGGAGGTACCAGGACAAACCTGCGCAGCGGATCGGGTTGTCGGCGACGGTGCGCCCGCCGGAAGAGGTGGCGCGCTTCCTGTCCGGCCAGGCGCCGACGACGATCGTCGCCCCGCCGGCGGCCAAGACGTTCGACCTGTCGGTGCAGGTGCCCGTTCCGGACATGGCCAACCTCGAGAACAACTCGATCTGGCCCGACGTCGAGGAGCGCATCGTCGACCTGATCGAGGCGCATCGCAGCTCGATCGTGTTCGCCAACTCACGACGGCTCGCCGAACGACTCACTTCTCGGCTCAACGAGATTCACGCCGAACGCAACGGCATCGAGCTGCAGACCGGCCCCAACCCGCAGGTGGGCGGCGGCTCACCCGCCCACATCATGGGCAGCGGGCTCGCCTCCGGTGCTTCGCCGTTGCTGGCGAAGGCACACCACGGCTCGGTCAGCAAGGAGCAACGGGCGCTGGTCGAGGACGACCTCAAGACCGGACGGCTCAAGGCCGTCGTCGCCACCTCCAGCCTGGAGCTGGGTATCGACATGGGTGCCGTCGACCTGGTGATCCAGGTAGAGACGCCGCCGTCGGTGGCCAGCGGGCTGCAGCGCATCGGCAGGGCGGGCCACCAGGTCGGCGAGATCTCCCAGGGCGTGCTGTTTCCCAAGCACCGCACCGACCTGATCGGCTGCGCGGTGACGGTGCGGCGGATGCTGTCCGGCGAGATCGAGACGATGCGGGTACCGACGAACCCGCTCGACGTGCTGGCCCAACACACCGTGGCCGCGTGCGCGCTCGAGCCTCTTGACGCCGACCTCTGGTTCGAGGCGGTGCGCCGCAGCGCGCCGTTCGCGACTCTGCCGCGCAGCGCGTTCGAGGCGACGCTCGATCTGCTGTCCGGGAAATACCCGTCGACCGAGTTCGCCGAGCTGCGGCCTCGCCTCGTGTATGACCGCGATGCGGGCACGCTCACCGCCAGGCCGGGCGCCCAGCGGCTGGCGGTGACGTCCGGCGGGGCGATTCCCGACCGCGGCCTGTTCACCGTCTACCTGGCGTCCAGTGCGGAATCCGACAAGCCTTCGCGGGTAGGCGAACTCGACGAGGAGATGGTCTACGAGTCCCGACCGGGCGACGTGATCTCCCTTGGTGCGACCAGCTGGCGTATCACCGAGATCACCCACGACAGGGTGCTCGTCGTCCCCGCGCCCGGCGAGCCGGCCCGGCTGCCGTTCTGGCGCGGCGACGGGGTGGGCAGGCCCGCCGAGCTTGGCGCGGCGATCGGCGCCTTCACCGGCGAGCTCGCCGGGTCTTGACCGCGAGACCTTCGCAGAGCGTTGCGCGGCAATGGGTTTCGACGACTACGCGACCGACAACCTGTGGCAGCTGCTCAACGACCAACGCCAGGCGACCGGCACCGTGCCGACCGACGCCACCTTCGTCGTCGAACGGTTCCGCGACGAGCTGGGCGACTGGCGGGTGATCCTGCACTCCCCCTACGGGCTGCGGGTGCACGGCCCGCTTGCGTTGGCGGTGTCGCGACGGCTGCGTGAGCGCTACGGCATCGACGAGAAGCCGACCGCCTCCGACGACGGGATCATCGTGCGGCTGCCGGACACCGAGGATACGGCGCCGGGCGCTGAACTGTTCGTCTTCGACGCGGACGAGATCGAGCCGATCGTGACCGCCGAGGTGGGCGGCTCGGCGCTGTTCGCATCCCGGTTCCGCGAATGCTCGGCGCGCGCCCTTCTGCTGCCGCGCCGCCACCCGGGCAAGCGGTCGCCGCTGTGGCATCAGCGTCAGCGTGCGGCACAGCTTCTCGATGTGGCACGCAAATACCCGGACTTCCCGATCGTGCTCGAAACCGTCCGCGAATGCCTGCAAGATGTGTACGACGTGCCGACGCTGATCGAGCTGATGGGCCGCATCGCACAGCGCAGGCTGCGGTTGGTCGAGGTGGAAACGCAGACACCGTCGCCGTTCGCGGCGTCGCTGCTGTTCGGATACGTCGGTGCGTTCATGTACGAGGGCGACAGCCCGTTGGCGGAGCGCCGTGCCGCCGCGCTGTCGTTGGACAGCATGCTTCTGGCCGAGCTGTTGGGCCGCGTCGAACTGCGCGAGCTGCTCGACCCCCAGGTGATCGCCAGCACCGCCGCGCAACTGCAGCACCTCAGTGAGGATCGCGCGGCACGTGACGCGGAAGGCGTCGCCGACCTGCTGCGAATGCTGGGGCCGCTGACGGAGGCCGAGATCGCCGAGCGGTGCACCGCCGACGACGTCGGCGGCTGGCTGGAGGGGCTGCGCGAGGCCAAGCGCGCACTGACGGTGTCGTTCGCCGGGCAGACGTGGTGGGTGGCCATCGAGGACATCGGCCTGCTTCGCGACGGCGTCGGCGTCGCGGTGCCGGTCGGCGTGCCCGCGGTATTCACCGAGGGGGGCGCCGATCCGCTCGGCGAACTGCTCGGCCGGTACGCGCGGACACGTGCGCCGTTCACCACGCATGATGCGGCGGCACGGTTCGGGCTGGGCCAGCGAGTGGCCGCAGATGTGCTGGGCCGCATGACGATCGACGGCAAGCTGGTGCGCGGTGAGTTCACCGACACCGCCGAAGCAGGCGACCAGTGGTGTGACGCAGGCGTGCTCAAGATTCTTCGGCGGCGGTCGCTGGCGGCGCTGCGGGCGCAGGTGGAGCCGGTCAGCACCACGGCCTATGCCCGGTTCCTGCCCGCGTGGCAGCAGGTCGGTTTGGAGAAGGCCTCCGGGATTGACGGCCTCGCATCGGTCATCGATCAGCTGGCCGGAGTGCCCATACCTGCGTCGGCGATCGAACCGCTGGTGTTCGCCACTCGCGTCCGCGACTACCAGCCGGCGATGCTCGACGAACTGCTCGCGTCGGGCGAGGTGACATGGTCGGGGGCGGGCACGATCGGGAGCGGCGACGGCTGGATCGCGTTCCACCCAGCCGAATCCGCACCGCTGACGCTCGCCCAACCGACCGAGATCGAGTTCACCGACACCCACCGGGCAATGCTGGAGATTCTCGGCTCCCCCGGCCATGGCGGCGGCGCGTTCTTCTTCCGTCAGCTCGCCGGTGCTGAAACCGAACAGTTCAAACGAGCTCTGTGGGAACTGGTTTGGGCCGGCTGGATCACCGGTGACACGTTCGCGCCCGTTCGGGCGCTTGTCGGCGGCAGCGGGCGGCGATCGAGCCGGCCCGCACACCGCCAAGGCTCACGACCGCCGCGGCTGAGCCGCTACAGCGTTGCCCACGCGCAGACGCGCACCTCCGATCCGACGGTGGCGGGCAGATGGTCGGCTCTTCCCGAAGCCGAGCTGGATTCGACTGTGCGGGCGCACTTTCAGGCCGAGCTATTACTCAACCGATACGGCGTGCTGACCAAGGGCGCCGCCGCGGCCGAGGGCATTCCGGGCGGGTTCGCCATGCTCTACAAGGTGCTCAGCGCGTTCGAGGATGCCGGCCGGTGTCAGCGGGGGTACTTCGTCGAGTCGTTGGGCGGGGCGCAGTTCGCGGTCGCGTCCACGGTGGATCGGCTGCGGACCTACCTCGACGGCGTCGACCCGGATCGCAGGGAGTACCAGACTGTCGTACTCGCCGCCGCGGACCCCGCCAACCCGTACGGTGCGGCGCTGCCGTGGCCGGACGGCGCCCACCGGCCAGGTCGGAAGGCCGGCGCTCTTGTTGCGCTCGTCGACGGCGAACTCGCCTGGTTCCTCGAACGCGGCGGACGCACACTGCTCACCTTCACCGACGATGCGAACGCCCACCATGCAGCCGCCGGGGCGCTCGCCGACCTGGTCGGCGCGCGCCGCGTGCAGTCGCTGCTCGTCGAGAAGGTCAACGGCGAACCGGTGCTCGCGCCGGACGCGCAAGTCGGCCAGGCCGCCGTGGTTACCGCGCTCACCGATGCCGGTTTCGCCCGGACACCCCGGGGTCTCCGACTGCGCTGACCGGTCGACTTCCTAGAGTTCACGACATGGGGCTACGCACAGCGTTGACCGACATGTTCGGCATCGACCATCCGGTGGTGCTTGCCCCGATGGGCGATGTCGCAGGCGGAGCACTGGCCGGCGCGGTTTCCGAGGGCGGCGGCCTGGGCGTGATCGGCGCGGGCCGCGGCGATCTGGCCTGGCTGAGCAGGGAGTGCGCGCAGGCGCGGGCATCCACCCGCAAGCCGTGGGGCATCGGCTTCCTGTCCTGGGCCATCGACGCGGCGACGATCGACGCGGCGATCGAGCAGTCTCCCGCGGCGATCATGCTGTCGTTCGGCGATCCCGCACCATTCACCGAGGCGATCCGCGCCGCGAAAATCCCGATCATCGTTCAGGTGACCACGGTGGCGGAGGCCCGTCGCGCGCTCGACGTGGGTGCGAACGTCGTCGTGGCGCAGGGCTCCGAGGCGGGTGGGCACGGCGGCGGCCGCGCGACATTGCCGTTCGTCCCCGCGGTCGTCGATATCGCCGGCTCCGTGCCGGTGCTGGCGGCTGGCGGCATCGCCGACGGCCGAGGGCTTGCCGCGGCGTTGGTGCTCGGCGCCGCGGGCGCCGTCATCGGCACCCGGTTCGAGGTCACCCATGAGGCGCTGATCGCCCCTGACGCCGTGAAGGCGATCATCGCCGCGGGCGCAGCCGACACCACCCGGGGGCGCGCGCTCGACGTCATCCGCGATTCACCGTGGCCGGAGCGCTATCCCGCGCGAACCCTGCGCAACAGGGTCACCGATGCCTGGCAGGGCCGCGAGGCCGACATCGACGATGCGGCCAGGGCCGCGTTCCGCGAGGGAGTCCGCCGCGGCGATCCCGACTACGTTCCCGTCTGGGCCGGCGAGGCCGTCGACATCATTGCCGAACAGGACTCCGCCGCAGCGCTTGTCGGACGGATCGCGCGCGAAGCCGAGCAGGCCATCGCCGCTGTAGGCAGTCACCATGACTGACGGAGCCGGGCTGCCGGCGACATCGGATGACCGCGTCACGACACCGTTCGGGCCCGAATCCACCGCAGCCGAGGTCATCGCGGGGGTCGACCTGACCGGCAGGACGGCGATCGTCACCGGCGCTTCGTCGGGTATCGGCGTCGAAACGGCACGCGCGCTGGCCGGAGCGGGCGCATCGGTCACGCTGGCCGTCCGCAACACCACGTACGGCGATCGCGTTGCCGCCGAGATCCGCGACAGCACCAAGAACCACAGCGTCGACGTCGGTGTCATCGACCTCAGCGACCTGTCCAGCGTCGCCGCCTTCGTTCGAGCCTGGACGGGGCCGCTCGACATCCTGGTGAACAACGCGGGCGTGATGGCGACACCCGAGCTGACCATGGCGCCGAGCGGGCATGAATTGCAGTTCGCCTCAAACCATCTCGGCCATTTCTGGCTCGCCGTCGGGCTGCACGAAGCGCTCGCCGCCGCGGACGGTGCCAGAGTCGTGTCGGTGAGTTCGGCGGGCCATCTGCGGTCACCGGTCGTATTCGACGACATCGACTACGGATTCCGCGACTACGACCCGTTCAGCGCGTACGGGCAATCCAAGACGGCCAACGTGCTGTTCGCCGTCGAGGCGACCCGCCGATGGACCGACGACGGGATCACGTCGAACGCGCTGATGCCCGGTGCGATCTTCGACACCCGACTGGGGCGCCACGTCGGTGCGGGCCATGCGGTCTCTGCGATGAAAGACCTCAGGGTCAAAACCGTCGAGCAGGGTGCGGCGACGTCGGTGTTGGTGGCGACGTCACCGTCGCTCGAAGGGGTCGGCGGCCGCTATTTCGAGGACTGCAACGAAGCCCGCGTCGTCGAGCGTCGCGGCGCGCCGGGAAGCGGCGGGGTTGCCGCGTACGCGGTCGACCCGGCGAACGCCGAACGGCTGTGGGAAGTCTCGTTACGGATGACCGGATAACGATGCCTGAAGGTGACACCGTCTTTCATACCGCCGCCAAGCTGCGCGAGGCGTTGCAGGGAAAGACACTGACGCGCTGCGATGTTCGCGTACCGCGCTATGCCACCGTCGACCTGACGGGCGAGCGGGTGGACGAGGTCGTCAGCCGCGGCAAGCACCTGTTCATCAGGGTCGGAGGGGCGAGCATCCACTCTCATCTGAAAATGGACGGCAGCTGGTGGGTGACCAGCACCGACCGGCCGAGCCGCGCGGGCCACCGCATCCGCATCATCCTGGAGGCCGGCGACGTGCAGGCTGCAGGGATCGATCTCGGCGTACTGGAAATCCTCGAGCGCGCCGACGACGAGGAGGTCGTCGCCCACCTCGGGCCCGATCTGCTTGGGCCGGATTGGGATCCACACGTCGCGGCCGCCAACCTCGTCGCCGATCCGGACCGGCCGCTGTCGGAGACCCTGCTGGATCAGCGGGTGATGGCGGGCGTCGGGAACGTGTACGCCAACGAGCTGTGCTTCCTGTTCGGGCACCTGCCGACAGCGCCGACGGGCGCGGTGAAGGACCCGTTGCGGCTGGCGCAACGGGCGCGTGACATGTTGTGGCTGAACAGATCGCGGTCCAACAGGACCACCACGGGCGACACCCGGCGAGGGCAGCAGGTGTGGGTGTACGGCCGATCGGGAGAGCCGTGTCGCCGGTGCGGCACCGCCATCAAGACGGATCGCACCGGCGACCGGGTGACGTTCTGGTGTCCGAACTGCCAGACCTAGGGCAGCGCGAGCCTGACGATCTTGCGCACCACGGTGGCGAACTGCTTGGGCAGCGAACCACTGTTGTAGGGGATGCCGTACCGCTTGCAGATCTCCTGCACCTCGGGGGCGATCTCCGCGTGACGATGGGCCGGCACGTCGGGGAACAGGTGATGCTCGATCTGGAATGACAGGTTGCCGCTCAGGATGTGAAAGAGCTTGCCGCCGGTCAGGTTCGCCGATCCGAGGATCTGGCGGAAGTACCATCCGCCGCGTGTCTCGGCCTTCGTCTCCTCGATCGAGAACTCCTGCACGTCTTCTGGAAAGTGGCCGCAGAAGATGATCATGTAGGACCAGACGTTGCGCATGAGGTTCGCGGTCATGTTGCCTGCGAACACCCACGGCGCGAACGGCCCGGCCAACAACGGGAAGGCCACGTAGTCCTTCAGCGTCTGCCGCTTCGTCTTGCGCCAGATCGCGCTGAGGATGTCTCGCTTCTCGGCGACGGTGATCTCGCCTGACCGAATCCGTTCGGTCTCCAGCTCGTGCAGCGCGACGCCGTATTGGAACAGCACCATCAGCAGGAAGGCGTAGACCGGGTTGCCCAGGAAGTACGGGCTCCAGCGCTGGTCCTTGCTCATCCTCAGGATGCCGTAGCCGACGTCGCGGTCCATGCCGACGATGTTGGTGTAGGTGTGGTGCATGTAGTTGTGCGAATGACGCCACTGGTCGGCCGGGCAGGCGGTGTCCCACTCGAACTTCTTGCTCGCCAATGCAGGATCGCCGGTCCAGTCGTACTGGCCGTGCATGATGTTGTGGCCGATCTCCATGTTGTCGAGGATTTTCGACAGTCCCAGCATCGCGGTGCCCGCGAGCCAGAAGGGCGGGAAGATGCCGCCGAAGAGCATTGCCCGGCCGGCGACCTCCAAGCCGCGCTGGCCCTTGATGATCCGCCGGATGTAGGTGGTGTCGCGCTCGCCGAGGTCGGCGATCACACGCTCCTTGAGTGCGTCGAGCTCACGCCCGAACGCCTCGGTCTGCTCCGGGGTCAAGGTGACGGTCTTGCCTGCCACCGTCTTCGACAGGGTCTTGGGCTGGGTGATCGTTGCTGTAGTCATGATTCTCCTTGCCTAGAGGGCGATCTCGACGTCACCGACGGGGGTGGACACGCAGATCTGCACGTCCTCCTCCTCGGCATCCGAGACCGTCCCGGTGATCAGGTTGCGTACGACACCGCTGGTCTTGCGGCGGGTGCAGCTGTGGCAGATGCCCATCCGGCATCCGCTTTCGGGTGTGAGTCCGGCGTCCTCGGCCTGGACCAGAAGCGGCCTGCCGTCATCGGTGGCCTCGACACCGCTGTCAGTGAACGAGATCCGGCCCCCGGTGGCCTCGGCGGGCGCGTTGAACACGGGCGGGACGAAGCTCTCGGATTTCGCGTCGGGGCAGTGTGCCCGGACCGCGTCCACCAGTGCGGGCGGACCACAGACATATACGGCTTCCGGCTCGGGCATCGCGGCGGCCAGGTGATCGGCGTCGAAGTAGCCGGTCAGGTCGCCTGCGCCCTCGCGGGTGTAGCCGTGCAGCACGCGCACTCCCGGCATCGCGGCAAGCTCGTCGGCGTAGCAGGCCTCTTCGGCGCTGCGCGCGTAGTGGATGAAGGCGATCTCGCGATCGGATCCCTCGTCGCGCATTGTGCGCAACATCGACATCACCGGGGTGATGCCGCTGCCGCCGGAGACGAACAGGATTCGGGTCGGCCGCTCCGTCGGCATGGTGAAGTCGCCACCGACCGAATCGAGGCCGACGACCATGCCGGGCCGCGCGTTGTCGCACAGGTAGCTGGACACCAGCCCGCCGTCATGGCGGCCGATGGTCAGCTCGATGTGCGTCGCGCCTTCTGCGCTCGCGGGCGAGTAGCAGCGGGTGCGGCGGCGGCCATCGATCTCGACGGTGAGGTTGATGTGCTGGCCGGCCAGAAATCCGGTGAACGCTTGGTTCGGTTCCAGGGTGAGCGTCACGCTGCGGGGCGTCTGGCGCCGTACCGCGACGACCTTCGCGCGGGCTTCTCCGTTGGTCCAGGTCCGGTCGACTAGCTCGGTGTATCGGTCGACGCCGTGGGGGCCGGTCAGCAGCTCCAGAAGGGGCGACCGTCGCGCTCGGCGTGTCAAAGTTTGAGTGAACATGTGTATACCGTGCGCCAGTACAGCCTGGTCCGTCAATGGGAAAGTGCCTGATTGTGGTAGGTTTCACAGAGTGAACAGTCGTACGCCTAGCTCACGTACGCGCAGATCAAGCCGGTCGCGTTCACGGGACACCCCTTCGCGCGAAGAGCGCAAGGAGGTCACCCGGCGCGCGATCGTGGCGGCCGCGCTTCGCCTGCTGGAGGAGCGCAGCTTCTCGCAGCTGAGCCTGCGTGAGGTGACGCGCGAGGCGGGCATCGTGCCCGCCGCGTTCTACCGGCACTTCGAGTCGATGGAAGCGCTTGGCCTTGTCCTCATCGACGAGTCGTTCCGGGTACTGCGGGACATGCTGCGGGGCGCGCGGGCGGGCAAGCTCGACCCAAAGCGCGTCATCGAGTCATCGGTCGACATCCTCGTCGAGGGCGTCGATGAGCGGCGCGAACACTGGGTCTTCATCGGCCGTGAACGCAACAGCGGAGTGACCGTGCTGCGCTACGCGATCCGCACAGAGATCCGGCTGATCACCTCCGAGCTGGCCATCGACCTTGCCCGCTTCCCCGGCCTGACGAACTGGAGCAGCGAGGACCTGAACATCCTGGCGAGTCTCTTCGTGAACTCGATGATCGTGATCGCCGAAGCCATCGAGGACGCGAGCGACCAGGCGGCACTCCAAGAAATCAAGCGCATCGCGGTCAAACAGCTGCGGATGATCACCGTCGGTGTCAACGCCTGGCACAGCAGCCCATAGCGGCCCCCTGAAGCTGAGAAATACCTGAGGAACCACCGACGTTCTTTAGCTTCATGAAGTTCGTTTTTTCCGCAGTCGCAGCCGGCGTTCTGGCATTGAGTGCGTTGGGGTTCGCGGCGGACGCCGGTGCCGCCCCCAGCGGCGTCGGCTCAGCGGCAGACACCGTGAAAGAACTGCAGGCCGACGGCTACACGGTGGGGATCAACGGAGCCGCAACCACACCGCTGTCGGAGTGCACGGTCACCGGCGTGCACCCCGGAACCACGGTCTATGTCGACATAGCCTGCCCGTCAACGTAATAACGTGTGGCCATGCCACACCTCGAACTGACCTATCCGCGGCCGGAGATCGCCGTCGTCACACTCAACCGGCCCGAGAAGCTCAACGCGTTGTCACGCGAGTTGGTGGAGTCGCTGCACGCCGCCATCACCGACATCGCCGCGAACGCGCGAGTGCCGGGTGGTGGTGCTCACCGGCGCGGGCCGCGGCTTCTGCTCGGGACTTGACCTGACCGACCCGAATCCGCCCGGTGTGGGCGCGGGGCTTGAGTTCCCGCGCTCGGGCATGCGGTGGCAGGAACGCATCGCCGACCTGACAAGCCGCATTCACCGACTGCGCCAACCCGTGATCGCGGCCGTCAACGGACCCGCCTACGGCGGCGGCCTCGGCATCGCGGCGGCCTGCGACATCCGGCTGGCGGGCGAGTCCGCACGGTTCTGCACACAGTTCATCAAGCTCGGCCTCGGCGGCTGCGACATCGGCGTCAGTTACACGCTTCCCCGCATCATCGGCGCGGGCCCGGCGTTCGACATGATCCTCACCGCGCGCGTCGTCGACGCCCAGGAAGCACTGCGGCTCGGCCTCGTCACCCGCCTGTCGGCGGATTCGGCGGTGCTTGACGACGCGCTCGCGGTTGCCGAAACGCTATGCAGCTACGGCGAATTCGGGCTTGAGTCCACCAAGCAGGTGCTGTGGGCGAACCTGGAGGCGTCCAGCCTCGAGGCGGCGCTACACGTGGAGAACCGCAGCCAGATCCTGGCATCGACCGGCGGCGCCGTGGCCCGCTTCAGCGAGGAGTTCCGCCACCGTCCGCGATGATCACCGAGCCGCGTGATGTAACTGCCTGCGTCCGAACACAAAAGGAGCGCCGGTCCGACCATCTCATCAGCAGTGGCCAGTCGTTTCATCAACGTGCCACCGACCATCGCGTCGACCATCTCCTGCGGGTTCTGCTGCATCATGTAGGTGTCCACCGGTCCGGGCGCGATCGCGTTGACACGGATGCCGTGGTGCGCGAACTCGGCGGCCATCGATCGGGTGAACGACATCATCGCCGCCTTCATCGACGAATAGATGGACAGCATCGGCGAGAAGATGAACGCTCCGACGGACACCATGTTCAGCACAGCGGCGTGCGGGCTGGCTTTCAAATGCGGTAGCGCCTCCTGCACGAGAAACACCGGACCGCGCAGGTTGACCTCGAACGACTTGGTCAACGCGTCGACGGTGATCGACCCGAGAGGCTGCGCCAATGGGTTCGCGGCATTGTTGACCACCACGTCGACGCCGCCGAACTCGTCGACGGTGCGCTGCACCAGCCCTCCGAGGTCCTCGACATCGCCGACGTGGGTCGGCACGCCGATTGCTTGGCCGCCAAGGTCACGCAGGTGCGCGGCGGCCTTGTCGCAGGCCTCGGGTTTGCGGCTGGCCACGACGACGCGCGCACCGGCGAGGACGAACCCCTCGGCCAACGCGAGGCCGATGCCGCGGCTGCCGCCCGTCACGATGACGGTGCGGTCGGACATGTCGAAGAGGCGGTCGAATGTTGTGCGGTCCACACCGGTCAGCTAAACACGTCGGCGTGTGCGGCCACGTACTGCTCCACCGTTTGCGCTGGGGCGCCGGTGATCTGCGCGACGTCGTCGGTGCTGCGGTCGTAGCGGCCCTCGCGGTGTAGCCGTGCCATGGTGGCGATGTGCTGCGCGACGTGCGCGGGCAGCCCGATCGGGGCCAGCACTCGATCTGTCCACTCGTCGAGCGGCAGGTCCTGCGCGACCACCTGCCTGCCCAGCGCGCGTGAGTACTGCTCGGCGATCCCGTCGATGTCAAGCACTTCGGGCCCGGTCAGCTCGTAAACCTTGCCGACGCGCCCCGCGGGTTCGCGGAGCACCGTGGCGACTACACGGGCGACATCGGCAGCCGCGATCGGCGATGTCCGCCCGCTGCCGAACGGCAACACCAGCGCCCCGCGTTCGCGGATCGAGTCGGCGGCCAGCATGGTGAGCAGCGGGTTCTCCATGAACACCGTGGGTCGCATGTGAACGACCGGCACTCCGGACCAGTTCATGATGTGTTCGGCGAGCCAGTGCAACCGGTGCTGCTTGGATTCCGAGGTGCTGGTCAGCGTCATCTGCGAGACGGTCATCTGCGACATGTTCACGATGACTTCGACTGGCGCCGCCTCGATTGCGACCGCGCAGACGATGGACGTGGCGGTCAGGTAGTCCGGCGAGACGCTCATGTTGAAGAACATCCGCTCGACGCCCGCCATCGCATTCGCGACATCCCGCGGGTTGGTCAGATCTCCGATGACGACCTCCGCGCCGAGCTCGCGAAGCACGGTCGCCCGGTCGTCATCCCGACGAACCATCGCCCGCACCGGCTGTCCGCCATCGAGGAGCAGCCTCACCACCTGGCGGCTGACGCTACCGATCCCGCCGCCCGCGCCGGTGACCAGGTACACGGTCAGTCGGCCATCGTCCACGTCGACGTGGCGATCAGGTCGCCGCGATCGAGCGCGGCCGCTCGGTACTCATGGATCTTCACGTAGTCCTCGTTGGTCACCATGTCGATGAACGCTGCGGGCGACGGGTACTCCACCACGAGAATCGCGTCCCAGCAGGGCTTTTCACCGTCTCCGATGACTTGCGTCGGCGCGTTGCCTGCGTAGCGGACGGTGCCGCCGACCCGTTGCAGGTGCGGCACGACCTCCTGCGCGTAGCGAACATAGCTTTCGCGGCCGCCGTCGAGGCGGAACTGCAACAGGTTGATCATCACGACGGGCTCGTCGGCCGGTCGGGCGGCGAGTGCGGCCATCTGTTCGCGCGTGGCTCCAGGACTGGCTCATCGTTTCTAGGCTGCCGGCTCGGCGGTCATAGGTCGATTGTGGCAGCGATAGCGCCTTTTCGAGGCGTAACGCGCTCGACGTCGATCGGGTCTCCACGCCGCACGACGCCAGGGCTGACAATGTCGGCATACCAACCGGCACAGGCGGATTGGCCGAAAAACGGGAGATCCCTAAGTCCGAGTCGCGCGATCGCCTTCAGAATCGCAGCGTCCTTCGGCAGACCTGGCTGAGGCAAACGTCGTCATCACACAACGCGGTGTCAAAATGGCGAGGTGCACGACGGCCTGTTCACCGAGGTGCACGTCGCAACTCAGCCAGTCGTCCTCAGTGGCGGCCAGGCCGCGGAATCGTCGACCAGGACGTTGGGCCGCATCCGCCGCGGATCCCAATTGCCGTCGGGATGGGCGTCGGCCATCCGCCGCAAGGTGCTGGTGGCCATGAAATGCATGGCGGCAAGGTCGAGCATCGTGCCCGGCGCAGCCATCGCGGCGGGAATTGGTATGAAGCTGTCGCCGTAGCTGTCGGGTTCGGTCTGCATGGCGTCCAGAGCGTTCTCGCCGAGGCCCTCAATTTGCGGGATCAGCTCGTCCAGCGCGATGCCCTCTGGCGCGGTACTGATCAGTTGGACGTCGCGGTCGAGCAGGTCGGCTACCCGCTTGGTCAGCTCGGCGCCGTCGTCGTTGTCGGTGCGTATCACCGTGCCGTCGGGAAAGGTGACCTCGACCGGGGGCGAATCGCCGCCAACGGCGGGAGGGGTGAGGAATTTGGCTCGGCAGTCCAGCAGAGGACCGAACCGCCTCGGCCGCTTGGCGCTGGCCAGCCGGCCAGTCTCGACGTCGACGAACCCGTAGGCACGGTCGCCCGCCACTCCAGCCGGTCCGAGCAGGATCTGATCGACTTCGATGCCCTGCATCGACTTGACCGGGTACTGCCACAACTTGCCAACCGTTACGCCAGTCATTGCTCGATACTGCGCCCGCTGACAAACCGACGCAAACATCCGCTGATCGGATCGTCGAACTCGAGGCTGTGGGCCAGCAGCTGCAGCGGATTCGAGAAGTCGTCCGGCGGCCACGTCGATGACGTCCGGATACAACGGATCTCCGATGATCGGCAGGCCGAGCGACGCCATGTGCACCCGCAGCTGATGTGTGCGGCCGGTGCGAGGGGTCAGCCGGTACAAGCCGTCGCCGAGATGCTCGACGAGCGTCTCGGCGTTCGGCTCGCCCGGCTCCTCGAACGCTTGTAACCGGCCGCGCTCCTTGATGATTCGACTGCGCAAGCGTCAACGGGAACTCCAATGCCGGGTCCACCGCCGCCCGCGCGAGATACGTCTTTCGCACCTCGCCTCGCGCGAACATCGTCTGATACGACGCCGCGCACCTCACGCCGCGTCGTGAACAACAGCACGCCCGCCGTCAGCCGGTCCAACCGATGTGCGGGCGACAACTCCGGCAGATCCAGCTCTCGCCGCAGTCGCACCGTCGCCGTCTGCGCGACATGCCCGCCCCGCGGCATCGTCGCCAAGAAGTGCGGCTTGTCGACCACCACGATGTTCGTCGTCGCGGTACAGCACCGGAATGTCGAACGGCACCACAGCTTCGTCGGGCAGATCGCGGTACAGATAGACGTCCGAGTTCGGCGGCAGCACCGTCGCCGCCGTCACCACCGCACCGTCGGCGCAAACGACCTCGCCCGCAAGCACTTTCGCCGCTGCCGCTTCGCCGAACCGATCCGCCAGCTCCACCAGCACCGCACCGCCGCGCAGCCGCACCCGCGCCGGACCCACGCCGTCGCGGTCAGGCAACGGGGCACGGCTCAATTGAGCGGCACCGGCTCGAGGATCTCGGCACGCGCCTCGGGCGCGGCGGCCCGCAGCGCGTCGGCGGACTCGTCGTCGGGCTGCTGCTGCGACTGGACCTCCGCGTCGACCCGCGCGATGTACGTGTTCACCTCGCGGTCGACGTCCTCGGGCGTCCACCCCAGGATGGGCGCCACCACCTCGGCGACCTCGCGGGCGCAGTCGACGCCGCGGTGCGGGTACTCGATCGAGATTCGCATGCGACGGGCCAGGATGTCCTCGAGGTGCAGCGCGCCCTCCGCCGCTGCGGCATACCAGGCTTCGACCTTGAGATACACCGGCGCCTCGGTGATCGGCGCGAGCAGCTCAGGCTTGTCGTCGGCCATCGCCAGCACCTCGCCGATCATCGAGCCGTAGCGGTCCAGCAGATGCCGCACACGGTAGGGGTGCAGCCCGTACATCGCCCCGAGGTGTTCGGTCTGGTTGATCATCGCGAAATACCCGTTGGCGCCCATCAACGGCACCTTGTCGGTCACCGACGGCGCCACCCGGGTTGGTACGTATTCACTTGCGGCGTCGATCGCGTCGGCGGCCATCACCCGGTAGGTGGTGTATTTGCCGCCCGCAATCGCCACCAGTCCCGGCGCGGGGACCGCGACGGCATGCTCGCGCGACAGCTTCGAGGTCTCCTCGACCTCCCCCGCCAGCAGCGGCCGCAGGCCGGCGTACACACCGTCGATGTCGTCATGGGTGAGCGGTGTCGCGAGCACGGTGTTGACGGTGCTGAGTATGTAATCGATGTCGGCCTTGGTGGCCGCGGGGTGGGCGAGGTCGAGATTCCAGTCGGTGTCGGTGGTGCCGATGATCCAGTGCGTGCCCCACGGGATCACGAACAGCACGGACTTGTCGGTGCGCAGGATGATCGCCACCTCGCTGACGATGCGGTCCCGCGGCACGACGATGTGCACGCCCTTGGACGCGCGGACGCGAAACCGGCCGCGCTGCTTGGACAGCGCCTGGATTTCGTCGGTCCACACCCCGGTGGCGTTGACCACGACGTGGCCGTGCACTTCGGTGACGTCGCCGTCCTCTGAGTCGCGGATCTTCACCCCGGTGACGCGATCACCCTCACGCAGCAGTGCGACCGCCTGGGTCGACGTCCGAACGACCGCTCCGTAGTGTGCCGCGGTGCGCGCCACATTCATCGTGTGCCTGGCGTCGTCGACGACGGTGTCGTAGTAGCGGATACCGCCGATCAGCGAACTTCGCTTCAGACCCGGCGCCAACCGCAGCGCGCCCGCCTTGAACAAATGCTTCTGCGCGGGAACGGATTTGGCGCCGCCGAGTTGGTCGTAGAGAAAGATGCCCGCCGCCACGTACGGCCGCTCCCAGAATCGGTGGGTCAGCGGGAACAGGAACGGTAGCGGCTTGACCAGATGCGGCGCCAGCGTCGTCAACGACAGCTCGCGCTCGTGCAGCGCCTCACGCACCAACCCGAACTCGAGCTGCTCGAGGTAGCGCAGTCCGCCGTGGAACATCTTCGACGAGCGGCTCGAGGTGCCGGAGGCGAAATCGCGGGCCTCGACGAGAGCGACCTTGAGCCCGCGGGTCGCCGCATCGAGAGCCGCGCCCGCGCCGACCACGCCGCCGCCGATGACGACGACGTCGAACTGTTCGCTTCCCAATCGCTCCCACGCAAGTTTGCGCTGCTCAGGGCCGAGAAAGGTCTGCCCGCTGCCCAAACCGGGTATCGGGTCGGTCACGCGGACTCCTCTTGTTACTGGTCGGTAGCTTCTTCGCTCCAGGCTACCTGCGGCTAGTCGAGATCGTCGTGACGCATCAGCCTGCGGCCCGCTTCGGTGATCGAGCCCGACAGGCTGGGGTAGACCGAGAACGTCTCCGCCAGCTCGTCCACCGGCAGGCCGTCCTGGACAGCCATCGCGATCGGCATGATCAATTCGGAGGCGATCGGCGCGACCACCACGCCTCCGATCACCACGCCGGTCGCCGGGCGGCAGAAGATCTTCACGAAGCCACGGCTCAGGCTGGACATCTTGGCTCGCGCGTTTGTGTTCAGCGGCAACATGATCGTGCGGGCGGCGACCGTGCCGTCGTCGATCTTGGCCTGCGGGACGCCGACGGCGGCGATCTCGGGGCGGGTGAACACCGCAGCGGCGACGGTGCGCAGCCTGATGGGGTGCAGCGCCTCGCCGAGTGCGTGGTACATCGCGATGCGCCCCTGCATGGCCGCAACCGAGGCCAGCAGCATCAGGCCGGTGCAGTCACCGGCCGCGTAGATGCCCGGCGCCGAGGTGCGCGACACCCGGTCCACGGTCAGATAATTGCCCTGCCCGAGTTCGATGCCGACCTTCTCGAGCCCCAGGCCGGATGTGTTGGGCACCGAGCCGACGGTCATCAGCGCGTGGCTGGCCTCGACGGTGCGGCCGTCGGTCAGCGTCACCAGCACGCCGCTATCGGTGCGGGTGACCGAGTCGGCCCTCGCGTTCTTCTCGAGTTTGACGCCGCGCTGCTCCCACAGTTCCTCGAGCACAGCGGCGGCGTCGGAGTCCTCGTGCGGGAGGATCTGGTCGCGGCTGGCGACTACCGTCATCGTCACGCCGAGCTCGGTGTAGGCGTTGACGAATTCGGCACCGGTGACGCCGGATCCGACCACGACGAGGTGATCGGGCAGCGCGTCGAGGTCGTAGAGCTGCCGCCAGTTCAGGATTCGCTCACCATCGGTCTTCGCGCCGGGCAACACGCGGGGGCTGGCGCCGGTGGCAATCAGTACGACGTCGGCGGGCACGACGTTCGTCGAGCCGTCCGCCGTGGTGACCTTGACGCGGTGCGCGGCCATGCCGGGCACGTCGTCGACGAGTTCACCGCGCCCGCTGATCAGGGTGACGCCCTCGCTGCGCAGCCGGTCGGCGATGTCGGCGGACTGAGCAGCCGCGAGCCGCTTGACGCGCTCGTTGATGCGGGGCAGCTGAATCTCGGCGTCCTCGAACTCGAGATCGAAGCCGAGATCGGGCGCGCGGCGCAGCTCGGTCCGCACACCGGTCGAGGCGATGAAGGTCTTCGATGGCACGCAGTCCCACAGCACGCAGGCCCCGCCGATGCCATCGCTGTCGATGATGGTGACCTCGGCGACGATCGCGACCGCGGGCCGCGGCCACCAGTGCCGCTTCATAGCCTGCCGGGCCGCCGCCGATGATCACAATGCGGGTTGCCACCGCCCTAACCTAGCCAAGCGTGCCGTTGAACGCCCAGCCATCGAGCGAAGCCTTAGGCTGCTCCCGTGCCGATTTACGCCGCTTACGGGTCGAACATGCATCCGGAGCAGATGCTGGAGCGGGCGCCGCACTCGCCGATGGCGGGAACGGGATGGCTGCATGGCTGGCGGCTCACCTTCGGCGGCGAGGACATCGGCTGGGAAGGCGCACTCGCCACGCTGGTCGAAGATCCGCTGGAAAAGGTGTTCGTCGTCCTCTACGACATGACGGAGTCCGACGAGGCGAACCTCGACCGCTGGGAGGGCGGCGAGCTGGGCGTGCACAAGAAGATCCGCTGCCGGGTGGACCGGCTGTCGTCGGACACCACCACCGATCCGGTGCTGGCGTGGCTGTATGTGGTCGACGCGTGGGAAGGCGGGCTGCCGTCGGCGCGCTATCTGGGTGTGATGGCCGACGCCGCCGAAATCGCCGGTGCGCCAGCGGAATATGTCCGCGATCTGCGCACCCGCCCGGCCCGCAACATCGGCCCAGGAACGGTGGAGCCTTAGCCTTCGCGCCTTGCACCGCGACCTGGGGGCACCTCCCCGTGTTACTAGGGGGAGCGTGTTTGCACACGACACGCCGCGGCCGGCTGGCATTCCGTGCACCTTCACGCCGCCTGAGCGCGACGCAATTGTGCGTGGATGCGGCCCACGAACTCCGACGGCCGGTATCTGACATCCTCGAAGACAATTGCGAGCGCGACCCAGCGTATGTCTCCCAGCGCGGCCTGACGCCGACGATCCCGCTTCATCGCGTCCGGCCCGCTATGCCAGTCCACTCCGTCGTACTCGACAGCGACCCGATGGTCGGGCCAGGCGAAGTCCAGGCGCCTGAGGTCACCGTTCCCGTCGATGAGTTCGTACTGCAGCTCCGGCGTCGGCAGGTTGCCGTCGATCATTGCCAATCGCGCTTCGCTTTCCATCGGCGACTCCGCGCGAGGATCCGCCAGCGCGATCAGGTTTCGGACCTCGACTATGCCGCGTCGCCCGGCCTGCTCGATAGCTGCTCGCCAGATATCGGCCCGGCTGCACTTGCCGCTGCGCAGCGCCGCGTCGAGCGTCGCTAGTGCGCGTGGACGTTGCAGGCTGCGTGCGACCTCGACAGCGGTCCATGCCGGCGACGTCACCCGACGCCCATCGACCATTACAAGTGGCGCACCGTCGCGGCGATGTACGACCAAGCCATCACTCGGTCGCAGCTGGCGGCGCGGCGGATTGAGCACATGTAGGTCCGCGGGCTCTTCGGTATCGAAGCCGTGCAATGCAGCGGCAGTCCCAAGGCATACTGGCACCTTGGCGCGGCACGAGAGATCCAGGCCCCGTAAACGCATGTAGTCGTCGGGTTCTCCGCGGCAGTAGATCCCGTACCAAATCTTTGCTCAGCGCACCGCTTTCGAGTTCTCGCTGCAAAACTGCGCCTTGATGTCCGGCGGAGAATCTGGGCACTGGTCGCGACTCCTCCTTGATCGTCGAACAATCGTTTCAGCTCTGCGTTCATGACGAGATCGTCGACGCCAGCGAGGCGACTGCGTAGAGCGGTAGAGCCAGAGGAGTGGGCGGTGGATCAATGTCGAACTGTGCACAGCCCCCGCACCGCGAAGGTGCACAGTTGAACGTCAAACTGCGGCGTGTCGTGTGCAAACACGCACGCTCGCGGTGTCGCGGTGACGACGGACCAGCCGACGGGACCAGCCGACGGGACCAGCCCTTAGAACTCGGCGGCCTGCTCGACGATATTCACCAGTGTGCGGATGCCCACCGCGAGCGCGCGTTCGTCGATGTCGAACGTCGGCTGGTGCAGATCGAGCTGCGGGCCACGGCCGGGCCAGACACCCAGCCGTGCCATCGCGCCCGGCACCTCTTCGAGATACCAGGAGAAGTCCTCCCCGCCGCCCGACTGCCGGGTGTCGGCCAGCACATCGGGACCGATGCTCTCGATCGCGTGCGTCATGATCCGCGTCGAGATCTCCTCGTTGACCACCGGCGGCACACCGCGCCTGTAGTGCAGCGTGTGCTCGATGGCCAGCGGCGCCAGCAGGGCCGTAATGGCCTCGTCGACAATCGATTCCAAGGTCAGCCAGGTATCGCGGTTGGCGGTCCGGACAGTGCCTGCGAGCATGCCGCTCTGCGGGATGGCGTTGGCCGCGACGCCTGCGTTGACCGCACCCCACACCATCACGGTGCTGGTGCGCGGGTCGATGCGGCGGGACAGCACACCGGGCAGGCCGGTGATCACGGTGCCGAGCCCGTAGACCAGATCACCCGTGAGATGCGGTCGCGACGTGTGCCCGCCCTGGCTGTGCAGGGTGACCTCGATGTGGTCGGCGGCAGAGGTGATCGGCCCGGCTCGCAGTGCGACCCGTCCGACGGCCAGCCGCGGATCGCAGTGCAATGCGAAGACCCGTGACACGCCGTTGATCGCGCCGGCGGCGATGGCGTCGATGGCGCCGCCGGGCATCAGCTCCTCGGCGGCCTGGAAGATCAGCCGCACGCCGACCGGCAGCTCGGGCACGGAGCTCAGCACAAGCGCCGTGCCGAGCAGCACCGCGGTGTGCGCGTCGTGGCCGCATGCGTGCGAGACGTTGGGAACCACTGAGGCGTAAGGCATTCCGGTGCGGTCGGCCATCGGCAACGCATCCATATCGGCACGCAGCGCAATGCGTTGGCCGTGCTCCGGGCCGAAGTCGCAGACCAAGCCGGTGCCGCCGGGAAGCACCTTCGGGTTCAGCCCGGCATCGGCGAGCTTGGACGCAACGAACTGTGTGGTGCCGAACTCCTGCCTGCCGAGCTCGGGGTGGGCGTGAATGTGCCTGCGCCAGGCCACCACGTCGTCGTAGTGGGCGTCCAGCCAGCCGTCGGCGGCGTCTGCCAATGTCATGACGCAACCCGCTTGGCCGCCAGCTCGAGCACCCGGTCGCGCTCGGTGGGCGATTCGGCCAGCGCGACCACCGTGCGGGCCAGCATGATCGCGCCATCGCGGACGGCCTTGTCGCCGCTCGCACCGGCCGCTGCGGTCGCGAAGCCGGGCTGATGGACCGACGCCCCCTGCGCGTCGACTCCGACGACGGGGTGGATGCCCGGCATCACCTGGGTGACGTTGCCCATGTCGGTGCTGCCCAACGGCACCGCAGCCTCGAACTCCTGGCCGATGGGTTCTCGGCCGAGGCGGATCATCTCGCCGCGGAAAACGTCGGCCAGCCACTTGTCCGGCGCCAGCTCGTCGTACGGCGGTTCGGTCTGCACGATCTCGTAGTCGCAGCCCGTGGCGATCGCCGCACCGAGAAAGCAGTCCGCCATCCTGTTATCGAGGTGACGCAGCGATGCGGCGTCGGTCGCCCGCATCAGGTACAGCAGGACGGTGCGGGCGGGAATGACGTTGGGGGCCTGGCCACCGTCGGTGACGATGCCGTGTGCCATCTCGCCCGGCGCGAACTGCTGGCGCAGCAGCCCAATCGCCGTCTGCGCCACAGTGATCGCGTCCGCCGCGTTGACACCCAGGTACGGCGCGACGGCGGCGTGCGCCTCGCGGCCGAGATAGGTGACTTCGACTTGCGCCGCCGCAAGCGAGCGCGCACGCGCTATGTCGATCGGGCCGGGATGCAGCATGACCGTCGCGGCGATGTCGTCGAAGGTTCCGGCGTTGAGCAGCAGGACTTTTCCGCCGCCGGACTCCTCGGCCGGTGTGCCGAGCAGCACGACCTTGAGGCCGAGGTCATCGGCGACGTCGGCGAGCGCGAGCGCCGTGCCGACGGCCGATGCGGCGATGATGTTGTGCCCGCAGGCATGTCCGAGCCCGGGCAGCGCGTCGTATTCGGCACAGATCCCGATCACCAACGGCCCGCTGCCGAACTCGGCGCGAAACGCCGTGTCCAGACCGCCGGGTGAGGCGCTGATCTCGAAGCCGCGCTCGGCAACCAGGGCCTGCGTCTTGGCGCAGCTCTTGAACTCAGCGAACGCCAGCTCCGGCTCGGCGTGGATGGAGTGCGACAGCTCGATCAGGTCGCCACTTCGCCGGTTGATCGCGTCTTCGACGCTGACGGCGGCCGTGGCGGTTGGCATCTTGGCAGTATCTCACTGACAGCTAAGCTGCCGAACTGTGACCGATCCGGAGGTGGCAGCGCAGCAGGCCGCAGCCGCAATCCGCGAGCGCACCGGCGTCGAGGAGCACGACGTCGCCGTGATCCTGGGCTCCGGATGGGCGCCGGCGGCCGCCGAGTTGGGTGCGCCGACGGCGGTGGTGCCGGTGGGCGAACTGCCGGGCTTCACTCCCCCGACCGCGGAGGGACACGGCGGCGACGTCATCTCGGTGCGGACAGGCGATCACCGCACGCTGGTGTTCGTCGGCAGGATCCACGCCTACGAAGGCCACGACCTGCGCCACGTCGTGCACCCCGTGCGGTCGGCCTGCGCGGCAGGCGTGCGGACGGTGATATTGACCAACGCCGCAGGCGGTCTCCGAACAGATTTCGCGGTCGGACAGTCGGTGCTGATCAGCGACCACCTGAACCTGACGGCAAGATCTCCGCTGGTGGGCGCGCAGTTCGTCGACCTGGTCGACGCCTACTCGCCGCGACTGCGGGCGCTCGCGCGCGAGGTGGATCCCGATATCGCCGAGGGCGTCTACGCCTGCCTGCCTGGACCGCACTACGAAACTCCGGCCGAGATCAGGATGCTGCGCACCCTCGGAGCCGACCTGGTCGGCATGTCGACGGTGCACGAGACGATCGCTGCGCGAGCGGTCGGCGCCGAGGTGCTTGCGGTGTCGTTGGTGACCAACGCCGCGGCGGGCATGACGGGACAGCCGCTGAACCACGAAGAGGTGCTTGCCGCAGGCCGTCAGTCGGCTACCCGCACCGGCTCCCTGCTGGCCTCGGTGATCTCGCGGCTCTGATCACCGAATCGCTCGGTCATCCTGATCACGACCCGGGCCAGTAACGGCGCGGTGAAAAGCATCAACAGGATTCGTACCACTTGCGCCGCGATGACGAAGGTGACGTTCGATCCCGTCTCCACCGCCGTTGCGAGCACGGCGTACACACCGCCGGGGCTGGTGGCGAGGTAGCCCTCGAGCGGGGTCAGACCTGCGACGTCGGCCAGCACCACGCCAAGGCCCGCGGTGGCGATGGTCAGCACCACGATCAGGGCGACGGCGACCGGCAGCAGCCGTCCCACTGCCCGCAGCGCGTCGCGGGTGAAGGCCACACCGGCCTGCCAGCCGATGAACATGTAGCCGGCCTGGACCAGAATCATCGGCACCGAGAGGCCGAACGACAACCCGGTGACTTGAAGCACGATCGTCAACGCCATCGGCCCGAGCAGCCCCGCCCCCGGCAGCCGGATGAGCCGTCCCCCCGCCGCTCCGGCGACGATCAGCACGGTCATCATCCCGACACTGAGATACCAAGGCGCCGAATCGGTTTGACCGCTCAAGTCGGCATGGTGTGATTTGTCGGCGTGATAGACGAGCGTGACCACCACCGGCATCGACGCGGTCACCAGTGCGACCCGCAGATACTGCACCACGGCGACGACGCGATCATCACCGCCGAGTTCGCGCGCGATGGCAACCAAGCCCGACGCGCCACCGGCGACCAGCGCAAGGGATCCGGTGAGAGGGCTGACGTCGCGGTGCCACCCGAGCAGGGCGCCCGCGGCGATGCTGAGCACCAGCGTGGCCACGGCGACCCCGAGAACGATGGGCCAGTCCGGGCCGAGTGCATTCACCGAGTCGCGATCGACCATCGTGGCGATGTAGACGCCGAGCACGCCCTGGGCGGCGATGCCGACTGGACGGGGGACGCGCTTGGGAGCCAGCGCAGGCAGCGCCAAGCGCAATGCCGACGATCAGCGCAGCGAACAGCGCGGCAGAGGGAACGCCGAGGATGGTCAAGGGAACGGTGACCGCGATCGTGATTGCGGCCAGCAGCACCCATCTGGATGCCTGGTTCAGCCGCTGTCTGGTCACTATGTCAAGTATGCCCTTAACAAAATTGGCGTGCAACACGGCGTTATAGCTATGACAGCGAAGATTAACCAAGGTATAACTTGGTGATGACCGAGTCACGCGCCAGGTCCTCCGCCACCGAGTTGCGGGAATCGATGGTGGCGGTGACCAGGCAGATGCGCAGGCACCGACCCGACCACGGGCTGACGCTGAGTCAGATGGAGGTGCTCAGCGAAGTCACCAGGACAGGCGTGATCACACCCGCCGAGCTGGCCATACGGCTGCACGTGCGGGTGCAGTCCCTCACCGACAGCATCAACGAGTTGGTGGGCCGCGGTCTGGTGTCGCGCCGCCCCGACGACGACGATCGACGTCGCCAACTCATCGAGGTCACCGCTGCCGGCATCGCGCTCCTCGACGAGGATCGCGCCGAGCGTGACGCCTGGCTGAACGCCACCATGCGCGACAACCTGACGGACCTCGAATTCAACCTACTGATGCTGGTTGCGCCGGTGCTTCGCAAGCTGGCTTACGCCGAACACAAAGTGGGCACACTGCCCGTATGACGAGCCCTCGGGCCAGCGCCGCACAAGAATGGATAGAGCACGACCCCGACCCCGCGACCGCCGCGGAGTTGAAGTCGTGCAGTGACGACGAGCTAGCCGAACGGTTCGCCCTTCCGCTCACCTTTGGCACGGCAGGTCTGCGAGGTCCGATGCGCGGCGGGCCGGGCGGCATGAACCTCGCCGTCGTTCTGCGGACCAGTTGGGCCGTGGCCCAGGTGCTCAAGGAACGTGGCTTCGACGGATCCAACGTCGTCGTCGGCGGCGACGCCCGCCACTGCTCGGAGCAGTTCGCGCTCGCCGCAGCCGAAGTCTTCGCCGGGCAGGGATTCATGGTGACGTTGTTGTTCGCCGCTGTGCCCACGCCGGTGGTGGCGTTCGGTAGTCACCATCTCGGCGCGAGCGCGGGCATCCAGATCACGGCTTCTCACAACCCGCCATCGGACAACGGTTACAAGGTCTACTTCGACAGCGGCATTCAGATCGTCCCGCCCACCGACCGGGAGATCGAGGCGCTGATCGGCAAGGCGCCGCACGCCGACGAGATCCCGAGAGCGCCAGTCCAGACATCCGGCATGGACCTGATCCAGCGCTACGTCAACCGCGCTTCGCAGGTCCGGCACACGCACGGCTCGGTGCGGTTGGCGTTCACCGCGATGCACGGCGTCGGCGGCGAGTACGCACTCGATGCATTCGTCCGGGCCGGATTGTCCGACGTTGCCGTGGTCGAGAGTCAGTTCGCGCCCGACCCCGACTTCCCCACCGTCCCGTTCCCCAATCCGGAGGAACCGGGAGCCACCGACGAACTGTTGAAACTGGCCGCCGACAACGAAGCCGAGGTCGCCATCGCCCTCGACCCCGACGCCGACCGATGCGCGGTCGGCGTGCCGACGCCGGACGGCTGGCGGATGCTCACCGGTGACGAAACCGGTTGGCTGCTCGGCGATTACATACTCTCTCAGATCGATCCCGGCGACGTCACCGAGTGCACGGTGGTGGCCAGCTCTGTGGTGTCGTCGCGGATGCTCGCCCGGATCGCCGCCGCGCACGGCGCCCGCCACGTCGAGACACTGACAGGCTTCAAGTGGTTGTCGCGGGCGGATGCGGATCTGCCGGGGTGCACGCTGGTCTATGCGTACGAGGAGGCGATCGGCTACTGCGTCGACCCGTCAGCGGTCCGCGACAAGGACGGCATCAGCACCGCGGTGTTGTTCTGCGACCTGGTCGTAGCGCTGCGCGAGCAGGGACGCACAGTGCTCGACGCACTCGACGACCTTGCCCGACGCCACGGCGTGCACACGACGACAGCGGTATCCCGGCCGGTGGGCAATGCCGACGACGCCGCGGCGGTGATGACCCGGCTGCGTTCCAAGCCGCCGACGAAACTGTGCGGGTTCGATGTGACGATGACGGATCTGGCTGCGGCGCAGCCCTACCAACGCCGAGCCGACGCGGTGATCCTCTCCGGCGGAGACACCGATACTGACGTGCGGATCGCGGTGCGGCCGTCGGGTACCGAGCCGAAGGTCAAGTCCTACATCGAAGTTCGACGCGCGTGCGTCGACGGCGATGTGGCGGCGGCCCGCGCCGACGCCGCAACGCATTGCCGAAGAGCTGACCGAGCTCGCGGGCAAGTTCTAGCGCGGCCCGAACTGACGGTCGCCTGCATCGCCCAGTCCGGGAACGATGTAGGCGACGTCGTTGAGACGGTCGTCGATGGTTGCGGTGAACAATTTGAGGTCGGGTGCCACCCTCTCGATCGCCGCGATGCCTTCCGGGGCGACGACGACGCAGATCGCCGTGATGTCAACGGCCTTGCGGGCCTGCAGCAGTCCGATGGTGTGCGCCATCGAGCCGCCGGTCGCCAGCATCGGGTCGAGCACGAACACGGGCTGGCCGCTCAGATCGTCGGGCAGCGACTCCAGGTACGGCGTCGGCTGGTGGGTCTGCTCGTCACGCGCGACACCGACGAAGCCGACGTGCGCCTCGGGGATCAACGCGTGCGCCTGGTCGACCATGCCGAGACCGGCGCGCAGCACGGGCACCAGCAGCGGCGGGTTGGCGAGTCGGGCTCCGGTGGTGTCTGCGAGCGGCGTGCGGACCGGGACGCTCTCGGTGGCCGCGTCACGGGTGGCCTCGTACACCAGCATCAGGGTCAGGTCGCGAAGCGCGTCTCGAAACGACGCGTTGTTCGTGCGCTCGTCGCGCAATGTGGTCAGCCGCGCTGCGGCCAGCGGATGGTCGACGACGCGGACGTCCATGCGCCGACCCTAACGTCAGGGAACCACCCGGCGCGATCGATCGTCGTATCGCCATGTTCGTCGACACAAACGCCATCTGTGCGCTCGGCACCGACTGCTCTGCCCACGCCGATGACCTGTCCACGGCCGCGGCCGCCCTCAAGTCGCTGCCCGGTGCGGGCGCGGCCGCCGCGTTCGGCCCCGTCGGCGCGCGATTCCTCGCCGCACTCGCCGACGCGGTCGCGATCGAAATGCGGGCCGTCCTCGCGCTGGGCGACGACCTCGCCTCGGCGCAGTCCGTCACGGGTGGCGTGGCGCAGGCCTACTCCGACGCTGACCGACGCGGCAGCCAGCTTCTCTAGCGATGCCGAGCGGACTGATCGCCGCGTTGGCGGCGCCCATCCGAGAGGTGGCGGCGCAGGTCGGCCCCGGCTGGTCGGACGAGGGGGATCCGGCCACCTCGCTTGCGGAGGTACGCGACCAGTTGGCGGACATCTCGGCTGCGGCACGCACCGGATGGGCACGTGTCGCAGAGAGGTGGTCGGGCGCGGGTGCCGACGGGGCCGCGGATTTCATGTCCGGTGTCGCCGATTCCGCGGACCGGTTGGCGCAGCGAATCGATGAGCTGAGGGCTAGCACCGCAGGCGCTGCGGATGCGGTTTCCTGGGCGCGCTCACGCCTGCAGGACATCATCAGCCGCTTCGAAGAACGCGCCGCCGCCATCGAGGCGCGACTCGACGAACCCGGTGCAGCGGAAGAGCTGCGAGAGGAGGCTCGACGTGCGCTGAATGAGGCGGTCGCCGTCGTCGATGAGCTGCGCACAGAGCTCGACGGCCGTGCCGCGAATGTCGAGGCACCGGCGGCACCGATGGCGCCTGCGGGAGCGACGGCACCTGCGCACGGAGGTCGATGGCCGGTGCGCCTACCGCGCCGGCCGGATTCGCGTCGCCCGCGGGATTCGGCGGCATGCCTGCCGGGGCGTCAGGCGGTGCTGCGCCCACCGGCGCCGAACTCGCGTCGCTGCCGCTGCCGGATCCGGAGCAGTTCGGCGACGGGGTTGCCGTCCGGCTTCCGGATGGCAGCACGGTGGAAGCGCCGAACGCCGTCGCCGCCGACGCCGTCCGTAACGCGCTGACACAACTCGGCGTTCCCTACGTCTGGGGTGGCACCGCACCGGGAGTCGGGCTGGACTGCAGCGGCCTGACGCAGTGGGCGTATCACGAAGCAGGGCTGGATCTTCCGCGACTCGCTCAGGAACAGGACCTGGGCGCAGCGGTGAACCAGAACTCGCTTCGACCGGGTGACCTTGCTGTGTGGGACGGCCACGTCGCGATGATCGTCGGTGACGGCCAAATGATCGAGGCGGGCGATCCCATCCATCTGTCGCCGATCCGAACCACCAACGCGGGCCAGGGTTTTCAGGGGTTCTGGCGGCCGACGGCATGAGCTCCGACTCGATGGCTCAATCATCCACTACGCCAACACTTCTCCTATCGCTGGGTACACGATTGCAAGGTCGACCAATGGGCTCATCACGTAGAACTCACCCGTCGCAAAGTCCGCGCTGACTGCGGCGTTCTCGACATAGGAGCCCAGCCTGAGCGAGACATCGATAATGAGGTACTGGGCAGGTGGCACGATCTCCTGCTGGTAGCTCAAGAGAAATCCCCGAAACAACACGTCGTATGCCGTTTGGTCGTCGGTGTGGAAGCCTGTCGAATCAGCGATGAGATCGAGGGCGTTCCACGTTTCGCCGCTCTGGGGCGCGGCGGACGATAACGGCTGCGTCCACGTCTGCACGAGGTCGAGAGTTGGGTCGAGAGTCAGCTCCCCCTTTCCGCCGAAGAACCACCCGCCTTGCGACTGCGCCGAGCAGAAGCCGTTGAGAATGAGATATGGATTGACCGCAACTACGGCGGACACACTCTCCGGGTTTTTCCAGAGGAAATAGAAGTGGACGAACTCATATTCCCAACCGATCGAGTACGCGCCGGGAATATGTTCGTACAAGCTCGCGTCGAGGCGAAACTGCGTTCGGCTCTTGTACGGCTCGATGGTGGTGGACTCGAGATTCACGCCGTCAGTCGCCCATATTTCGACCGGGCTATCGATGGCGAGGTACTGCGTCGCGGGGGGCCAGAGGCCCACCACCCCCCCGAGCGCTGCACGCCGGGCATCTACCAGGCGTTGCAGGGACTGCGCCCGTGCAGGGGACTCGGCGACCGCGTCAGCCTTGAGCTTTTCCAGGTGGCGGTGGCTCTCCGCGCGTTCCGCCGCCAGTGCGCGCTCCAGCGTCGCGTTGTCAAATCCCAGCTGGGCTAGCTTCTCGGTGGCCAGCGCCCGAACCTGGTTGCTCTGCGGAAGTTGCCGTCCTCTCGTCGAGTCGCCTGCACGCTGGGGCGCGTCCGCGGCCCGGCTCAGATCCCGTGCAGCGAGCAGTGCCTCACGGACCCTAGGCAAATCAATTTCGGTCATCGTGGCCCACCTTTCCCTGCACAATAAATCGCTCGATGAAATGCTAGATCCGGATAATGCAATGGGGGTCAATTCGAACGCCCGAAGTATTGCAATATTTCGCAGTCACGCCGCGCGGTCCGGAGCGATGCCGTCGCGCGCCATCACCATCGGCACCCTAGTGACGGCCAGATGATCGAGGCGGGTGACCCCATCCATCTGTCACCGATCCGAACCACCAATGCGGGTCAGGGATTTCAGGGCTTCTGGCGACCGACGGGGTGATCAGCCGCCGTTGGCTGCTACGAACTCTCGCGGCTCGACCTCGAACACGAACTCGTGTTCGCAGATCCGGATCCGGTCGCGGTCAGCGAGCGCGACGCTGCCCCGGATTCGACGGCTCTTGTACGTGGACACCGTTGGCGGAGCGCAGATCGGTGATGACGAAGCTGGTGCCCGTATCGCTGATCACGGCGTGGTGGCGGCTGACTTCGGCGTCGTCGAGCACGACGTCGTTATCGGCCAACCGGCCGATCCGGGTGGCCGCCCCGATCAGCGGATACACCTGTCCCGACGATGCATGAAGGCGCGCTACCGCCGTGTCGCCGGTCGCCGTGTTCCGCCGGTCGAGGGTGCTCGCGGTCGCGGAGGCGCGGGTGAGCGCGGCTCGTCTTCACGTCCAGTACCTCCTGACGCAGAATCCGCCCGTGCAGCGCGCGCAGCGTGGGCCCCGGCTCGATACCCAGCTCGTCGGATAGTGCGGTCTTCAGACGGCGGTAGGCGTCAAGGGCGTCGGACTGCCGTTCGGCGATGTAGTAGGCGATGATCAACTGCGCCCACAGCGGCTCGCGATAGGGATGCTCTTTGGTCAGACCTTCGAGAGCACCGATCACGGCATCTGCTCGCCCGCAGGCGATTTCGGCTTCCGCGTAGGCGGTGTGGACGTTGACCTTGTCCTCGGTGAGCGCGGCGGCGAACGCGGCGACGAACTCGAAATCGCCCAGGTCCTCGAGCACTCGGCCACGCCACTGCGATATCGCGGCCGACAGATGCCTGCTTGCCAGCTCGAATCGGCCGGCCGCGGCTGCACGTATGCCCGCCGTCTTCTCAGTGACGAATCGGCCTATGTCGCAATCGGTGTCGGACACCGCGAGCCGGTATCCCGGGGGCGCGGCCGCCAGCACCGTGCGCCCTTCGACGCCGGCGTTGTTCAAAAACCCGCGAAGATTGGAAACATACGTGTGCAGGCTCGCACGTGCCTCCTGCCGGGCCTGTTGTCCCCACACCCCGTCGATCAACGCGTCACTGCCGACCGCCCGATTGCGATTGATCAGGAGCATGGCCAGCACTGCGCGCTGCTTGCGCGAGCCCAACGACACCGGCTCGCCGCCGACGGTCATCTCGAGCGGACCCAGCACCCCGAAACCGATCAACAGGCATCCGCCCGGGGTTGCGCCGTGCCCGTCTTCACCCATGCGTCGGGTACGAAGCCGAGGTCGGTGCCGTTTGGATCGGTACGAACTTTGTCCCATACCGGTGTGGCTATCGACGGTCCTGCTCCGACGCCCGGTCCCTCCACGACGTCGCCGATCGTCGTGCAGACGATGAACACCTCCGTCTCAACCGGTAGGTAGCCGGTGACCGGCGCGGCAAGCACCGGCTCGGCGCGCACCTCGAGACTGGGTCGCTGCAGCACATAACCGCGAAAGGGCACGCCGCCAGTGGGTGTGGGCTGAGTTCGGCTGGTCTGGTCGGGCCCCGGCGGCGGGGCCTGCGACTGGGCCCCCCGATCCTGCTGGGTCAGCAGGCCGATGACCACGCCGATACCACCCAGGATCAGCGCCGTCGCCACGGCGATCACGGCAGGCAGCAGCCATCCCCGCCCGCGGCGGCCGCGTAACGGTCGGCGGGCGCCTGCGCGGGATCGGCAGCCGCAGTGTCCGGCGGCATGACGAGGGTGGATCTGCTGCCGTCGGCCGCCCGTTGCGCCGCGCGGACGAGGCCGCCGGCGGTGCCGTACCGGTCGTCGGGGTCCTTCGCCATTCCTCGGGCGATGACCGCGTCGAACGTCGCCGGAACGCGCGGGTTGGTCACGCTCGGCCGCGGAGGTGGCGAGGCGAGATGGGCCGCGACCATGTTCTCGAGGCTGTCACGAGAAAACGGGCTGTCTCCTGTCAGCGATTCGTACAGCACGCACGCCAGCGAGTACACGTCGACCGCAGGGGTGGCCTCCTGTTCGGTGAACCGTTCAGGCGCCATGTAATTGATGGTGCCGATCGGCATCCCCGCGGTTGTCAGCCGGGTGTCGCCCTTTGTCGCGGCGATACCGAAGTCGACCAGGTAGGCGAAATCGGCGGGGGTGACGATGATGTTGTGCGGCTTGATGTCCCGATGCATCAGACCCTCGGCGTGTGCCGCGTCCAGCGCGGCGCCGACCTGACCGATGATCGCCACGGCGCGTGACGGTTCGAGCGGGCCCGTGGCGATCAGCTCGTCGAGCGTATGGCCGTGCACCAGACGCATGTCGATGTAGAGCCTGCCGTCGACCTCGCCCCAGTCGTGAATGGGTATGACGTGCGGTTCCTGCAGCACTGCCGCCGCATGGGACTCGCGTTGAAATCGCTGGCGAAACGTAGCGTCGTTGGAAAACCCGTCGGCGAGGATCTTCAGCGCGACGGTTCGGTTCTTCTCGGTGTCGTAGGCCTCGTACACCTCACCCATCCCGCCTCTGCCGAGCAGGCTGATGATGGTGTACTTGCCGAACGCCGTGCCGACGCGCGACTCCACGTCGAACCCCCTGATCCCATCGGGTACAAGGGAAGTGTCTCATGTCGGTCACGAATCCCAGATCGGGCCGAACGCCGGTATCCCGCGCTGCTCCAGGCCGTGCACCACCTGCCGGGTGACAGTGCTGTTGGACACGCAGATGACTGCCTCGGCTCCCGATTGGGCGTAGGCGCCGTAAGCCAGTTGCAGCACATCGGGTTTGCCGAGCGCGCCGGTATCCCAGATCATCGCGTCGGGCTGGGCGGCTTCGATCTCGTCGACGAACGCGTCGCCGTAGGTGAGGCGTGGGTTCTTGGTCACCCACACCAACTGGGACGGCACCGACGTGTCGAGTATGTGTCCCAATACGGGCCCGATGCCGCTGCCGGTCGCCACCAGCACGACTTTGGTGAACAACTTGCGCACATTGGCGACCCCGACGGTCGGAATTCCCCGCACCCACACGTGCGTCGGCGGTTCGTCGACGAAGGCAGAGGTCCAGTCGCCTGCACGGGACACCAGCATGCGATATCCGTTCGCGCCTGGCGCGGCAGGCACATTGGCGAAGTGGTGCCACCCCACAAAGGGGTGACGGCTGATCGGGCGGGTGGTACCGACGGCCGGGACCACGCCGTGATCCAGGCGCAGGATCACGGCATGCGACGACGGGCGTTCCCAACCGATCGGGATGCGACGGAGCAGCAGCCACGGCCAGATGGCCAACAGCGCGGTCAGCACGACCAGCCAGAAGGCAGGCTCGGCCATCAGCGCCGAGCCGAACGACTGATCGCCACGGCCACCGTTGACGAACAGCATGGTGTTGATCCACACCAGCACGAGCGCCGCCCAGCCGCAGAACCTGTGCGTCACCTCGAAACGGTCGTGATGTGTCGCGCGCAGCCGAGGCAGCGCCATCGTGACCATGACCGTGAACGTCGTGGCGATGGTGATTCCGAGGACCATGTGAGCGTGTGACACATCGCCGACACCCGCGACGGCGTCGCGGGTCAACGAAACGACGAGGGTCATGTACCAGAGCGTTCCGGCCACCGCGGTACCCACGTGCAAACCGCCGAAATGGTAGTACTTTCCGAGCGCCCATCGCACCCGCAGCGGCCAGGACGTCGGCGGCCGAGTCACCAGCCATGCCAATGCATTGAGGACGTAGGGCTGTCGAAACACCACGGCGGCGGCGAGATTCGTCTGCGCCGTCAGTGCGATGGCGCGCAGCTCGCTGCCGTCCGATGTCCACCAGTCGGCGGCTGCGGCGGTGTATGCAACCCATCCGAGGTTGACCGTCATCACCAATACGACGAGCCGGTTGTACTGCTTCAGGCGCGGGTGCTTGAGGATTCGCCGCAGGAACGGCAGCCGCGGCGCGATATCCCCCGTCCCGGCGCCGTCAAACCGGGGAACATCGCGCACGTCCGGCCTGGTGAGTTCGGCAGTGGTCACCGGATGAGGATCTGTGCACCGACTTGAAGGTTTCTCAAAGGAATCTTGGAGTTCGAGTCGCCCTTGTGACCGGGAGGGTGTCTACTCGTTTCACCAGAAGTTCACGTTCGGTTCGGGGGTGAGTGTCATGGCACGTGTCGACCTTTTCGCCAAGATCCCACTGATCGGGATGACCCTGGTGTTCCTTGCCATGGCGATCGTCGCGGTCACCGCCTACCTGCACGCCGGTTGGTATTCGATCATCGGCTACGCGATTGCGGCCGTGGTCGCCGTGTCCGGCTTCGTAATGACATTCCGTGACGTCAGCGATACGCCAGACCCTCCGGAGCGTTGGGATGCCCGCGGTAACCCCGTTGATCCTGCGTCACCCGGAACCGACTAGAGCGAGGCCGCTTCTATGACCACTGAACCCAAGCCGTCGACGTACGACAACTCCGCGCTGACGGCGGAGGACGAGGGCTACCACAAGGGCCTCAAGCCCCGACAGCTGCAGATGATCGCGATCGGCGGTGCCATCGGCACCGGTCTGTTCCTCGGTGCCGGCGGCCGACTCCACAACGCCGGACCGGGCCTCTTCTTGAGCTACGCGTTCTGTGGCGTCTTCGTCTTCCTCATCCTGCGGGCGCTGGGCGAACTTGTGCTGCACCGGCCGTCGTCGGGATCCTTCGTGTCGTATGCGCGCGAGTTCCTCGGCGAGAAGGCGGCGTTCGTCGCCGGCTGGATGTACTGGCTGAACTGGGCGTTCACGGCGATCGTCGACTCGACGGCGATCGCCACCTACTTCCACTACTGGTCGTCGTTCGGCAGCGTGCCGCAGTGGCTGATCGCATTGATCGCGTTGGCGCTCGTGGTGGGGGTAAACCTCATTTCGGTCACGCTGTTCGGGGAACTCGAGTTCTGGGCTGCTGCCATCAAAGTCCTTGCGCTGATCACATTTCTGGTCGCAGGCACCATCTTCCTTGCCGGCCGCTACCAAATTCAGGGACAGCCAACCGGATTCAGTGTGATCGCTGACAACGGCGGACTCTTCCCCGCCGGCCTCTTCCCGCTGGTGATTGTCATGTCCGGCGTCGTGTTCGCCTATGCCGCAGTCGAACTCGTCGGAACAGCGGCCGGCGAGACCGCCCATCCGCATAAGATCATGCCGCGTGCGATCAACTCGGTGATCGCGCGTATCGCTGTCTTCTACGTCGGTTCATTGTTCCTGCTGGCCCTTCTTCTCCCCTACACCACCTACAAGGCCGGCGAGAGCCCGTTCGTCACGTTCTTCTCCAAGATTGGAATCGAGGGCGCGGGGACGGTCATGAACATCGTCGTGCTGACCGCCGCATTCTCCAGCCTCAACGCCGGGCTGTACTCGACCGGCCGGATTCTGCGGTCGATGGCAATGAACGGCAGCGCGCCGAAGTTCACGGCGCGGATGTCCAGCCGCGGCGTGCCGTACGGCGGAATCTTCCTGACCGCGTTGGTCGGGCTGTTCGGCGTTATCCTCAACCTTCTCTTCCCCGGCCAGGCGTTCGAGATCGTGCTCAACATCGCCGCTCTCGGCATCATCGCGTCCTGGGGCACCATCGTCATCTGTCAGATCCAGCTCTACCGCTGGTCGAAGAAGGGCATCCTGGAGCGGCCGTCGTTCCGGTTGTGGGGCACGCCGTACACCGGCTATCTCACATTGGCGTTCCTCTTCGGCGTCATCGTGCTGATGGCACTCGACCCGCCGATCGGCACCTGGACCGTCGCCAGCCTGGTGCTCATCATTCCGGCGTTGGTCGTCGGCTGGTTCGCCGTCCGGGGTCGCGTGCTCGAGGTCGCTCGGGAGCGCGAAGGATTCACGGGTTCGTTCCCGGTCGTCGCGAACCGGCCACTGCCAGAAGACAAGAAGAAGGACTGACTCCTCAGGCTTCGACGACGTCCTTGATCCGTTCGAGCGTCGTGCGCATGTCACGCATGTTGCGCCGCTTGCGCAGATACCCCAGAAAAGCGGTGGCCCGCAGAAGTTTCGGGACGGGGACCCAGAACGACTCGGTCACGTCCGTGCCGTCATCACTCGGCGTGAACGCGTAGTGCCAGTTGTTGACGGCGCGGTTGCCCACCAACACCTCGAAGCCGAACTCGCAGCCGGGATCGCAGGCGGTGACCCGGCACGTCGTCCAGTAGACCGGCCCGATCTCGTTGCGCTTGACGTGCCCACGGAAGCGGGCACCGACCGCGGGTTCTGTCGCGCCGTCCAACCATTCGGCGTCGAACGTCTCAGGCGAGAACCGCCCGGTGTTGCGGACGTCGGAGACCAACTCCCACACCCGTTGCGCGGGGGCGTTCATATGGACCGTCACTGCTCCGCGCACGCGAGGACCATAGCAAGGGCTTATCCGTTGCGCGCCGTACCCACGTTGCGCGCGATCTCTTCGAGGTGGGTGTCCCAGGTGCCGCAACACCCACCCCACACGTCGATGTTGGGATACTGCCGCGCCAGGTCGCCCATGAGCTCACCGAGCGTCGGCGGGTCGCCCATCTCGAGGTGCCCGAGCGTGCACAGCGAGATCTTGTCCATCATCGCCGCGTTGGGCCGCAGAGACCGCACCCGGGTAAACCACTCGCCCGGTTCGATCGCCGGTGTGAACTCCAGCGGGTGCGAGCAGTTGATCCCGTAGAACGCGGGCCGATCGTCACCGGTCTGCGCATCGATCGACTCGATGGCCTCCTTGAGCGACGCGCCTGATTCCAGCCGGTGGGTGTCGTGATTGAGCGTGAAGGACACCGCGAGAGGCAAGCCCGCACGCGCCGCCGCACGCGACAGCCCGACCACCTCGGGGATGCTGTTGAACGTCATGGCCTCGATCACGTCGACGCCGGCCATGGCGAGGGTGGCCAGTTGCTCGCCGTGATACTGCTCGGCCTCGTCGGCGGTGATGGTCGTGTTCAACTCGTACGCGTCACCGCGTGGACCGACTATTCCCGCGTACAGGAGCGCGGGCACCTGCCCCTCATACGGTTTTCCGAGCTCGCGCAGGAAATCGATTGCGCGCACTTGCATCTCGGCCAGAGACTCGGACGAGTAACCGAGCAGCGACCCCCAGTCCGGGCTCGCCCGGTAGTCCAGGCCCCCCATCAAAACGCCGAATCCGTTGCGTGCCGCGGTATCGAGATACCGCGTGTACATGCCGTGCAGTTCGGACACTGCACGCGGGTTGTCGAGCAACGGGAACATGGCGAAGTGCGGCAGATCGAACCCGTACTTGTACATGATCTCGGTTTCCTGACCACCCTCGGTGAGGTAGTTCAGCCCCGCCTGTTGCGCCGGAAACATCGCTGCCACCATGGTCGCCTCCCCTGACCTGTGAGCCACCTGTGGACCCGAGTCACAGTAGCGCCGGAGCGGCTGGTCAGCACACCGTTTGGCAATATGCACACCGGCACGCTCTAGGCTGTGCCGCATGGCTGCTGACATCGTGCCGATCCGGCTCGGATTGACCAAGGGCGACCTGTACACACTCTGGGCTCCACGCTGGCGCGATGCCGGCGACGAGTGGGAGGCCCTGCTCGGCAAGGACGAGGACCTTTACGGTTTCGAGTCCGTCGCCGATCTGGTCGCCTTCATCAGGACGAACAGCGACAACGACCTCACCGACCACCCGGCGTGGGAGGGTCTGATCGAGGCGAACGCGCACCGGTTCGATCCACCGGAGGAGCGCGAGTACGACCTGATCGGCGTGCAGGAGTTGCTGGCGGAGAAGCCGACCGAGGAATCGGTGGCGACGCTGCACAGGACCCTGGCGATCGTGTCGTCCGTCGGGTCGGTCTGCGAACTGCCTGCGGTCACGAAGTTCTTCAACGGCAACCCGATCCTCGGCTCGCTCGGTACGGGCATGGACAGCTTCAACGGCAGAAGTGGCCGCAAGCGCTGGGCCGAGATCGGGACCGTCATCGGGCGGAGCTGGGACAACGTCGTGGACGCCATCGATGAGGTCATCACCGTCCCGGACGTCGACAAGGCGGCGTCGGAGAAGGCGGCGGCCGAACTCGAAGGACCCAAGCCCGAGCCCGAAGAGATCGAGGAAGCCGACGAGATCGGGGTCGACGACGTCGAGGGCGATGACGTCGACGCCGAGGGCGGCGACGCCGACGAGACGTTGGGTGAGCAGGTGGTGGCCCCCGCCTCCACCGGCGGGCTGGTGCTCGGCGCCGACGAGGACTTCTGGCTCAAGGTCGGCATCGACCCGATTCAGATGATCACCCGCGGCGGCACCTTCTACACGCTGCGGTGCTATCTCGACGAAGCGCCGGTGTTCCTCGGCCGAAACGGCCGGGTCAGCGTCTTCGGGTCGGAGCGCTCGCTGGCGCGCTACCTCGCCGACGAGCACGACCACGACCTGTCCGATCTGGCGACCTACGAGGACATCAAGACCGCGGCGACCGACGGCTCGCTTCACGTCG
The DNA here is from genome assembly GCA_963758825.1 of uncultured Actinomycetota bacterium. Classification (GTDB taxonomy): domain Bacteria; phylum Actinomycetota; class Actinomycetes; order Mycobacteriales; family Mycobacteriaceae; genus Mycobacterium. Next base: position 67,923 of record CAVWWV010000010.1, read on the forward strand.
ACGTCACCGACGACAACGTCTATGTGACGAGCGGCCTGGCCGACGACATCGCCGACGGCCCCGACTCAGTGGATCGCGACCAGCTGGAGCTGGCTGTCGAATTGCTTCGCGACGTCGGCGAGTACGCCGAAGACGACATCGTCGAGGAGACGCTGGACGCCGACATGCCGCTGGGCGGTCTGGTCGCCCACGTGCTGGACCCCGGCACGGTCGTTAAGCCCAGCCCGCCGTATGCCAAGGCCGTCGAGCAGTGGGAGTCGCTGGAGACCTTCCTGGAGTCACGGCTGCGCCAGGAGTAGCCCTACCTTTGCGCCAACGTGCAATTCTGCACATTCGATGCCGCGCGCTCGACGCAGGATTAGCGTTTCTTTCGTGCACGGCACTTTTTCGAGATCGAGTATCTGACTACTCGCGTCGAAAGCGCCGCGTCGCAGCATGCTGCTGGAAGCCGCGACGAACGGAGATGGCGATGACCGCTCAACAACAACAGGCGATGGATTCTTTCTACGCGCTCGACAACGTGATCACGATCAAGATCACCATGCCTGCGCCCGAGTGGGACAAGGTACGAAACGAGGAGCCGAAAGGCGGCCGCTGTTTCTGGGAGTGGACCGGCGGCAGCCGGTACACGTGGCGAAAAGCCGACTCGGTCGAGATTTCCGGAACCAAGTTCCCCGCGCGTACGACATTCACGAATGTGGGCATCAAGAAGAAGTCGTTCTGCGGCTCCATCGACAGCAACAAGCCCTGCATTCACGTCGACTTCGGCAAAGGCAACAACGCCGGCGAGGCGCAGGCCGAAGCGCTGATCGGGACACGCTACGTGACCTTGAACAACTCCATCCAGGACAATTCCTTCGTCAAACAGACGCTGGGCTACCGGATGATGGAGATGGCCGACCTGCCCAACTCTCGGTGCAACTACGCCCGTGTGTTCGTGAACGGAACGTTGATCGGCCAAGGCGTCGGCGGCGTCAACGCCCCAGGCATCTTCGTCAATGCCGAACCGATCATGAAGCAGTACATCGAACGCAATTTCAGCGGAAATATGAACGGCAATCTGTACGAGATCGCGCACAAAAACGATTTCCTCGAAGAGCGGCTGGAATTCATCGGGGTCGAGGAGCTCTCGAAGTTCGAGGACAAAGCCGATCTGAAGTTCGCCTGCGAGCACATAAAGGCGAACGGCCTCGCGGGGGCGGACCAGCTGATCGACATGGAGCAGTACCTCAAGCTCTACGCGATGGAGTTTCTGCTCAAGCACTGGGACGGCTATGCCGACAACACCAACAACACCTATCTGTACAACGACGTCGACGCTGTCGCCACGCCGGGCGTGGGCGACATCAAGTTCAAGTTCATCCCCTGGGGTGTCGACCAGACGCTTCAACCGAACAAGCCGTTCAAGCTGGGCCGGGACGGGCTGATAGCGCAACTTGTGCGCAATGACGACGCACGCCGCAAGCAATTGATGGACCAGATTCGGGCGTACCGGGAGACATTGTTCAGCCGCGAGCATCAGCAGACCGTGCTGAAACCCTTGATCGATCAGATGCAAGGCTCTGGTCCAGGGATTCGGCGTACCCAACGCTGTGCAGGAGATCGATTCCGTGCGGCAGCAACTGCGGCTCGCCGAGTCGGCCGCTTACATCTTCACCGGCCTGCCCGAACCCACCAACCCCGTCTACATCCTCAAGCACGACACCAGTGACTGTCTGCATGCCAGCAACACCGAGTCGATTCCACCGGGCTCGCCGGCCCCTGCGGACTTCGAGGTGTACCACCAGCAGCTGTTCGACAACAACCAGCCCGCGGACCTGTGGGCTCTCAACGACCTCGGCACCGGCAAGTCGTTGACCAATCAGGCTTTCAACCGCAATCTGCACGCCAGCGCGACGTCCGTCACACCCGCGGGGCACAAGTTCCTCTACACATGCGCACCGAGCAACGGCGACCATGCCGAAGAGTTCACGATCGTCGCCGGTACCGGTACCCGATATCGATCCCGCCAACCCGCCGGGCCGCTTCGCGTTCACCGGCTACTTCAACATCGTCAGCGTGCGAACGACCGAAATGGCGAAGTTCGGCGATGATCTGACGCCATCGGGTAGGCCGCGAGTTCACCAGGAACTGCCCGGTTCCAACCTGTACTTCTACTGATCGCGTTTCGGGTAGCCGACGACTGCGTAGCCGCCTCCGTCGTCGACGATGAGGAGCCGCCTTTCGTCGGCGCTGGAGTAGGCGACGACGCCTTCGGGCTTCATCGACCGACGGAATTTGACGTCGAGCAGGTCGACGGTGTCGCTGCTGCCGTCCCACGCGCAGAGCTGAAACGGTTCGTCGGCCGTGCTGATCGAACGCCCGACGATCATCAGAACGTCGCCGGCCTGCTCGTCGTATGAGATGTCGCGGATGCCCTGCTTCGCCTTCGATCGCGGTAGGCGAACGTGCACGATCGACGGCGGTTCGAGCTCCTCCACGGTCCAGGGTGCAGCGCCCGCATCGATGGGCACCCGAATGACCGTGACGATTCCACGGTCCGCGGGCCCTCGCAGGCCGAAGAGCAGTGCCCGCGCCCGTGGGTCCCACGCAAGGCCTTCGATGTTCAACCCACCTGCATCCGGTTCGCGCTGGGCGGCTTCGGCGATCGACGGCACCTGGCGCAACAGCCAGTCGCGGAATCCGGGCATCGCTTGTGCCTGCAGGTCGCCGTGGGGCGTATAGCGAACGCGCACCAGTCCGTCACAGACCTGTTGTCGCCCTGACCCGTTGGCGCCGAGGACGCAGAGCGAGGACGCGACGACGAGAACGGTCTCGCTGCCACCGTCGACGCGGGTCAGTCCTTCGGGATCACGCAACTCGCCCTCGGCCAGGCCGGCAAAGGGGCGGCGCGAAATCCTTTCCGCTTCAGCGCCGTCGGAATCGAGCGCGAGTTCGAACAACGCCGACGGGTCGTGATTGTCGACGAAGACGAACCGGCCTGGACCGACTTCGACGACACCGGAGGCGTTGAAAGGCGCATTGCCGTTCCTCTGGTCGAACGACGCCGACTTGACCTTCTTGCCCAGGCCGAGCGCCGACGCGACTCTGGCGAACCAGTTCGTCACGTCAGCCGATCAGCACGGCGAACCGCGGTTTGATCACTTCGTCGATGATCGCCAGCCGCTCGTCGAACGGGATGAACGCCGACTTCATCGCGTTGATGGTGAACCGCGCAAGGTCGGTCCAGCCGTAGCCGAACGCCTCGACGAGCCGGAGCATCTCCTGGCTCATCGTCGTGTCGCTGATCAGCCGGTTGTCGGTGTTGACGGTGACCCGGAAGCGGCTGCGTGCCAACAGGTCGAACGGATGCTCGGCGATGCTGCCGACGGCTCCCGTCTGCACGTTGGAGCTCGGGCACAACTCGAACGGAACTCTCTTGTCCCGCAACAGCGCCGCCAGCCGACCGAGGTGGACGGTGCCGTCGGGAGCGATCGTGATGTCGTCGACGATCCGCACCCCGTGGCCAAGCCGGTCGGCACCGCAGAACGCGATCGCCTCGTGAATGGAGGGCAGGCCGAACGCCTCGCCCGCGTGGATCGTGAAGCGGGCGTTGTGGTTTCGCATGTACTCGAAGGCGTCGAGGTGCCGCGTCGGTGGGTAGCCCGCCTCGGCGCCCGCGATGTCGAACCCCACAACGCCCTTGTCCCGGAACCGGATCGCCAGCTCGGCGATCTCCAACGACCGGGCCTGGTGGCGCATCGCGGTCACCAGGCAACGCACGGTGATCGCGCGCCCTTCGGCGCTGGCGGCCTTCTCTCCGTCGGCGAAGCCCGCCAGCACCGCGTCGACCACCGCGTCAAGCGAAAGCCCGCCGTCGATGTGCAGTTCGGGTGCGAACCGGATCTCGGCGTACACGACGTTGTCGGCGGCCAGATCCTCCACGCACTCGACGGCCACCCGATACAGCGCCTCCGGCGTCTGCATCACCCCGACCGTGTGCGCGAACGGCTCCAGGTAGCGCTCGAGCGATCCGCTGTGCGCGGCGGTGCGGAAGAACGTCGCCAAACCGTCGACGTCGGTGGCGGGTAGATCCTCATAACCGGTCTGCGCAGCCAGGTCGAGGACGGTGGCGGGGCGCAGTCCACCGTCGAGGTGGTCGTGCAGCAGCGCCTTGGGCGCGCGCCGAATGGAGTCCAGGGTCAACGGGGTCGTCATGCCGTTATCCGATCGATGATGAGCGGCCCGATCTCGGGGGCCGCGTCGCCGACGCTCCATCCGCCGTCCATCTCCGCCATCGCGGCTTCGAAACGGTGCGGGGTGTCGGTGTAGAGCGTGAACAACGCTTCGCCCGCGGCGACGGCCTCACCCGGACGCCGGTGGATGCGCAGACCAGCGCCGGCCTGAACACGCTCACCGGGAACCGCGCGACCCGCACCGAGTCGCCACACGGTCAATCCCACCGCCATTGCGTCGATATCGCCCATCGTGCCACCGCGGGCAGCGGTGATGGTCTCGGAGTGCGCACCGATCGGCAACGGTTGCGACAAGTCGCCGCCCTGGGCGCCGACCAGCAGGCGGAAGCGGTCCATGGCCGATCCGTCGCGCAGCGTCTGGGCGGGGTCGACACCGTCGCACCCTGCCGCGTCGAGCATCTCGCCTGCCAGCGCCAGCGTCAGCTCGACGACGTCGGGCGGCCCACCGCCGGCCAGCACCTCCAGCGATTCGTCGACTTCGACGGCGTTGCCGACGGTCCTGCCCAACGGCCGGTCCATGTCGGTCAGCAGTGCGCGGGTGACCAGCCCGTGTTCGGTGCCCAGCTCGACCATGGTGTGCGCCAGCTCGCGTGATTCCGCCTCGGTCGCGAGGAACGCACCGGAGCCCACCTTGGAATCGAGCACCAACGCCCGGGCGCCCTCGGCGATCTTCTTGCTCATCACCGAGCTGGCGATCAGCGGCATGCGATTCGGTGGTGGCGGTGACATCACGCAGCGCGTAGATCTTGCGGTCCGCGGGCGCCAGCTCGCCCGCCGCGAAGATCGCCGCGCCGAGCTCGCAAAGCTGTTGGCGGATCTGCTCTGTCGAGATCTCGGCGGTGAACCCGGCGATGGCCTCCAGCTTGTCGAGGGTGCCGCCGGTGTGGCCGAGTCCGCGCCCGGCGGCCTGCGGGACGGCGCCACCGCATGCCATCACGACGGGCACGAGCGGGATGGTGATCTTGTCTCCGACCCCACCGGTGGAGTGCTTGTCCACCAGGGCCAGCGGCTTGTCGTCGCGGCGCAGATCGGTGAAATCCATCCGCTTGCCCGAGTTCACCATCGCGGCCGTCCAGCGCGCGATCTCGTGGCCCGTCATCCCGCGCAGGAAGATCGCCATCAACAGTGCCGACATCTGCTCGTCGGCCACCTGGCCGTGCGTGTACGCGTCGATGACCCAGTCGATCGCCGCGTCGGACAGCCCGCCGCCGTCGCGCTTGGTGCGGATGACAGTCGGCGCGTCGAAAGTGGGTCCGGTCACGGCTTTTCCGGCTCCCCGCGGGCGAGGTCGTCGGGACCGAATGCGTCAGGCAGAAGGTCGCCCAACGGACGCGGGCCCAGCGGGTGGTCGACGAGCATCTGCGGTCCGCCGTGCTCGAGCAGCACCTGCCTGCACCGCCCGCACGGCATCAGCGGTTCACCGTCGGCGCTCACACACGACAGCGCGATCAGCCTGCCGCCGCCGCCCGAAATACAGGGCGCTGACCACTGAACACTCGGCACAGAGACCTAGGCCATATGAGACATTCTCCACATTGCAGCCGGCCACCATTCGGTCGTCGTCGACCAACGCCGCAGCGCCGACCGGGAACCCCGAATACGGCGCGTAGGCGTTGCCGGCGGCCTCTGTTGCCTTGTCCCGCAACATCTTCCAGTCGATATCGGCTGTCACGTCAATACCGCCAACCGGGCTCTGAATGCATTCCGAACCCTCCGTCCCGTGGCTCGACACGTGATGTAGGTAACCCTAAATTCAAGGTCAAACACCTGCGAACGGCTAACACGGTAGTGCTTTGGCTACTACAAATGGGTTTAGAGTCGCCCCGACCACCGATGGCGTTGGAGGCCCGATGAGTACGGACACGGAGATAGCGGCCCCGCGGAAGAAGCCGGCACGCCGACGCACCCTCTATCGCGGCGACCCGGGCATGTGGTCCTGGGTGCTGCACCGAATCACCGGTGCCACCATCTTCTTCTTCCTCTTCGTTCACGTGCTCGACACCGCGCTGGTCCGGGTCAGCCCGGAGGCCTACAACGAAGTCGTCAACACCTACAAGACGCCGATCGTCGGCCTGATGGAGGTCGGGCTGGTCGCCGCGGTGCTCTACCACGCTCTCAACGGCATCCGGGTCATCCTGATCGACTTCTGGCAGCACGGCCCGCGCTACCAGCGGCTGATGCTGTGGGGAGTGGCCGCGGTCTGGCTGGCCGTGATGATCCCGGCGCTCGGCGTGCTCGGCATGCACATGGCGGAGCGGTTCCTGTGAGCGCGCCGTGGACGCCCCACCACCGCGAGGGCCGGGTGGCACCCGTCGCAGGAGAAGGAGCACGACCGGCCCGCCTCGCTGGACCATCCGCGCGCGCCGCGGCGGCCCAGAGGCATTCCCTACTTCGAGAAGTACGCGTGGCTGTTCATGCGGTTCTCCGGGGTGGCGCTCGTCTTCCTCGCGCTCGGGCACCTGTTCGTCATGCTGATGTGGGACGACGGCGTGTACCGCATCGACTTCAACTACGTCGCCCAGCGCTGGGCCTCGCCGTTCTGGCAGATCTGGGACATGGCCCTGCTGTGGCTGGCGATGATCCACGGCGCCAACGGCATGCGCACGATCATCGGCGACTACGCCCGCAAGAACGTCACCAAGTTCTATCTGAATTCGCTGTTGTTGCTGGCGACCGGCTTCACGTTGGTGCTGGGCAGCTACGTCCTTGTCACCTTCGACGCGAACATCTCGTGAGGTTGCAGTGAGGTCTTCAAAGAAACATGAGCGCCAATGATCATTGAACATCGCTACGACGTCGTCATCGTCGGCGCAGGCGGCGCGGGCATGCGCGCCGCCGTCGAGGCCGGTCCGCGGGTCCGCACCGCGGTGCTGACCAAGCTGTACCCGACGCGCAGCCACACCGGCGCGGCACAGGGCGGGATGTGCGCGGCCCTGGCCAACGTCGAAGAGGACAACTGGGAGTGGCACACCTTCGACACCGTCAAGGGCGGCGACTACCTCGCCGACCAGGACGCCGTCGAGATCATGTGCAAGGAAGCCATCGACGCGGTGCTCGACCTCGAGAAGATGGGGATGCCGTTCAACCGCACCCCCGAAGGTCGCATCGACCAGCGCCGGTTCGGCGGGCACACCCGCGACCACGGCAAGGCGCCGGTGCGCCGCGCCTGCTACGCCGCCGACCGCACGGGCCACATGATCCTGCAGACCCTGTACCAGAACTGCGTCAAGCACGACGTCGAGTTCTTCAACGAGTTCTACGCGCTCGACATCTGCCTGACGGAGACTCCCGGCGGGCCGGTGGCGACCGGCGTCGTCGCCTACGAACTGGCCACCGGCGACATCCACGTCTTCAGCGCCAAGGCGATCGTGTTCGCCACCGGCGGGTCGGGCCGGATGTACAAGACGACCTCCAACGCGCACACGCTCACCGGCGACGGCTTGGGCATCGTCTTCCGTAAGGGACTTCCGTTGGAGGACATGGAGTTTCACCAATTCCATCCGACCGGCCTCGCCGGCCTTGGCATCCTGATCTCCGAGGCGGTGCGCGGCGAGGGCGGCCGGCTGCTCAACGGTGAGGGTGAGCGCTTCATGGAGCGCTACGCGCCGACCATCGTCGACCTCGCCCCGCGCGACATCGTGGCCCGCTCGATGGTGCTCGAAGTGCTGGAGGGCCGCGGCGCCGGCCCGCACAAGGACTACGTCTACATCGACGTGCGGCACCTCGGCGCGGACGTGCTCGAGGCCAAGCTGCCCGACATCACCGAGTTCGCCAGGACCTACCTCGGCGTGGACCCCGTCAAGGAACTGGTGCCGGTGTATCCGACCTGTCACTACGTCATGGGCGGCATCCCGACCACCGTGCACGGCCAGGTGCTGCGCGACAACACCAACGTCGTCGCCGGGCTGTACGCCGCGGGCGAATGCGCGTGTGTCTCGGTGCACGGTGCCAACCGGCTGGGCACCAACTCGCTGCTGGACATCAACGTGTTCGGCCGTCGCGCAGGCATCGCCGCCGCGAACTACGCACTGGGACACGACCACGTCGACATGCCGGAGAACCCGGAGGGCATGGTGGTCGGCTGGATCGGCGACATCCTCTCCGAGCACGGCAACGAGCGCGTCGCCGACATCCGCGGCGCGCTGCAGCAGTCGATGGACAACAACGCGGCGGTGTTCCGCACCGAGGAGACGCTCAAGCAGGCGCTCACCGACATCCACGCGCTCAAGGAGCGGTACGCCCGAATCACGGTGCACGACAAGGGCAAACGCTTCAACAGCGACCTGCTCGAAGCGATCGAACTTGGCATGCTGCTCGAGCTGGCCGAGGTCACCGTCGTCGGCGCGCTGAACCGCAAGGAGTCCCGCGGCGGCCACGCCCGCGAGGACTATCCCAACCGCGACGACACCAACTACATGCGCCACACGATGGCCTACAAGGAAGGCGCCGATCTGCTGAGCGACGTCCGGCTGGACTACAAGCCGGTGGTGCAGACCCGGTATGAGCCGATGGAACGGAAGTACTGATGACCACGACCGCACCCGAGGTCGACACCAAGGATCCCGAGCTGCCGCCGATCCCCGACGGCGCGGTGATGGTGACGCTGAAGATCGCCCGCTTCAACCCGGAGGACCCCGACAGCGCAGGCTGGCAGAGCTTCCGGGTGCCGTGCCTTCCCTCCGACCGCCTGCTCAACCTGCTGCACTACGTCAAGTGGTATCTGGACGGCACGCTGACGTTCCGGCGGTCGTGTGCACACGGCGTCTGCGGCTCGGACGCCATGCGCATCAACGGCGTCAACCGGCTGGCGTGCAAGGTGCTGATGCGCGACATGCTGCCGAAGAAGGCGGACAAGAAGCTGACCATCACCATCGAACCGATCCGCGGCCTGCCGGTGGAGAAGGACCTCGTGGTCGACATGGAGCCGTTCTTCGACGCCTACCGCGCGGTCAAGCCGTACCTGATCGCCAGCGGCAATCCGCCTACCCGCGAGCGGATCCAGAGCCCGACCGACCGCGCCCGCTACGACGACACGACCAAGTGCATCCTGTGCGCGTGCTGCACGACCAGCTGCCCCATCTACTGGAGCGAGGGGTCGTATTTCGGGCCCGCCGCCATCGTCAACGCGCACCGGTTCATCTTCGACAGCCGCGACGAGGCCGCCGCCGAGCGCCTCGACATCCTCAACGAGGTCGACGGCGTCTGGCGTTGCCGCACGACGTTCAACTGCACCGAATCCTGCCCGCGCGGGATCCAGGTCACGCAGGCGATTCAGGAGGTCAAGCGCGCGCTGATGTTCGCGCGCTGACGCCTTCGCACCGTCCGGCACGGTTTGTCGCGGATGCGAGTGGGTATTTACACGTTTGCCGAGGTAGATCCACTCACAGAATCGGGATGAACCATGACTGAGCGCTTGACCTTTCGTCGCTTCTCCGTCACCACAGGAATCGCCGCCGCAGCGATCTCTTTGACGCTGTCGGCCTGCGGAGGCGGCGACAAGGGTGACGAGAGCAGCACATCCTCGACCACCACGACCACGACCACGCACGACGACGTCACCGTCGGCGGCCACTCCGGCCCCCGGCACCGGTACCGGGGCACCAGGAACGGGCGCGCCAGGTGCGGGCGCCGGACCGGGCGGAGCCACTGCAGGCGTGCCGGGCGCAGGTGCCGGAGCCGGACCTGGCGGCGCTGAAGCAGGCGCAGGCGGCGCAGGTGCCGGAGCAGGGCCGGGTGGCGCCACCGCAGGCGTGCCGGGCGCAGGTGCCGGTGCTGGACCTGGCGGTGCGGGCGCGTGCGTCAACGGCGTCGGCTGCGTCGGCACCCCGTAGGCACGCCGCCAGCTAGCTGTCTCGCGAAACGGAATTCCAGCACCGCGTCATACTCGCACTTTCCGGTGCTGGAATTCCGTTTCGCGCGTCTGGGGTGTCACACATTGCGGGGGTGTCTCGTCTAACGGGTATGACACAGAAAACGCGTATCGCTCCCCTGCCGCCGCAGCAGGCGTCGTTGATGACCAGGCTGATGTACAGGTTCGCCAAGCGGAAGTTCGGCGAGGTGCCCGAGCCGTTCACCGTCGCCGCCCATCATCCGCGGCTGATGATGGCCAACGGCGTGCACGAGATGCTGCTGCAGTCCGGGTCGAAGAAGCTGCCCGCCAGCGTTCGCGAGCTGGCCGTGTTCTGGACCGCCCGCACCGTCGGATGCTCGTGGTGCGTCGACTTCGGCTCGATGCTGATCCGCCTCGAGGGGCTCGACGTCGAGCGGCTCAAGTACATCGACGACTACGCGACTTCTCCGCTCTTCACCGACGACGAGCGGGCCGCCATCGCCTACGCCAACGCGATGACGACCGATCCGCACACCATCACCGACGAACAGGTCGACGATCTGCGCCGCCGCTTCGGCGACGACGGAGTGATCGAGCTGAGCTACCAGATCGGCGTGGAGAACATGCGGGCCAGGATGTACTCGGCGCTCGGCATCACCGAACAGGGCTTCAGCTCGGGAGACGCCTGCCGGGTGCCGTGGGCTACCGAAGAGGCGAGCCGGTGAACTTGTCGGGGTTCGCGATATCCCATATGGCGCAGATCTTTCCGTCGCGAACGGTCATCGCGGTCACCCGCGGCATCATCTCGGGATAGCCGTCGCGGGCCGGCGCACCAGGGGTGTAGCTGCCGAGCTGCCCGTTGATCAGGGCCAGTTGAGCGGTCGCGACGAAGTTCGGCCCGTAGCGGGTGGCCAGCCCCAACAGGAACCGCGCAACCTTGTCCGGCCCGTGGATGACACGCGCGGCCGTCGGCGCCCTGCGATTGGAATCCCCGGTGAATGTCACCTCCGGATGTAGCAGGCGCACAACGGCTTTCATGTCGCCGTCAGCGAGTGCCGCCAGCAGGGCGCCCGCGACTTCGTTGTGAGTGTCGTCGGGCACCGGTTCCGGCGCGGACGTGACCGCCCGTCGCGCACGCGAAGCCAACTGCCGCGCCGACGCGTCGCTCACCCCCAGCACCGAGGCGATCTCGCCGAACGGCACCGCGAAGCCGTCATGTAATACGAACGCCACCCGCTGGTCGGGGGTCAACCGCTCCAACACCACCATCGCGGCGAATCGCGCGTCTTCGCCCGCAACGACCAGCGCGAGTGGGTCGCTGCCGTCGAACCCGGTGACCACCGGTTCGGGTAGCCACTCGCCGACGTACGTCTCGCGCCGGTGAGCCGCCGAGCGCAACCGGTCGAGGCACAACCTGCTGACCACAGTCGTCAACCACGCCCGCAGATCGGTGATCGCATCGACCTTTGCGCCGTTCCAGCGCAACCATGCGTCCTGCACGACGTCCTCGGCGTCGGCAACGGTCCCGGTGAGCCGATACGCCACGGCCAGCAGATGTGGACGCAGTGCCTCGAACTCGTCGACGCGGGCGCTGGCGGTCACGAGCCAAGTCTAGAACTGCGGTTTTCTCTCCCGGCTGACTGGACTGCCAGGCGGAATTCGTCGCGATCGTTGCACCGGGCGACTGATTTCGTGCAGGATCAGGGTCAGGATCCAAAAGCGCGAAAAAGTACTGCAGCGCTTCGTGAACAAGCGGTAAAGGAGCACACCGGAATGAGCGCATCACTGTATGCCGTGGTTGACCCGTCGACCGGCGAGACGGTGAAGGAGTACCCGACGGCCACCGACCAGCAGATCGAGGCGGCCATCGCCGCGGCCAGCAAGGCGCACCGCGAATGGTCGCGGGGGTCGACAATCGCCGACCGCGCGGAATTGATTCGTAAGGTCGCCAAGCTGCACACCGAGCGCAAAGAAGAGCTCGCGAAGATCATCAACCGCGAGATGGGCAAGCCGATCGACCAGTCCGAGGGCGAGGTGGACTTCAGCGCGGCGATCTACGAGTACTACGCGGACAACGCCGAGAAGTTCCTCGCCGACGAGCCGATCGAGTTGGTCGAAGGCGAAGGATCCGCGTTGATCCGGCGCAGTTCGGTCGGTGTCCTGCTGGGCATCATGCCGTGGAATTACCCGTACTACCAGGTGGCCCGGTTCGCGGGACCCAACCTCACGTTGGGCAACACCATCGTGCTCAAGCACGCACCGCAGTGCCCCGAGTCGGCTGCCGCGATCCAGCAGATCTTCACCGACGCCGGCTACCCCGAGGGCGCCTACGTGAACATCTACGCGACCAACGAACAGGTCGCCGACATCATCGCCGACCCACGCGTGCAAGGGGTTTCGCTGACCGGCTCGGAGCGCGCGGGGGCCGCCGTCGCCGAGATCGCGGGCCGCAACCTGAAGAAGGTCGTCCTCGAGCTCGGCGGCTCAGACCCCTTCATCCTGCTGAGCTCCGACGACCTCGACGCCACCGTGGAGGCCGCCATCGACGGTCGCTTCGAGAACACCGGCCAGGCGTGCAACGCCGCCAAGCGGATCATCGTCGACGAGGGCATCTACGACGACTTCCTGGACAAGTTCACCAAGAAGGTGCTGGAAAAGGCCGAGGGCCTCGCGCCGTTGTCGTCGGTCGCGGCGGCCGAGCGACTGGACGAACAGGTCAAGCGTGCCGTCGACGACGGCGCGACCCTGGTCTCCGAAGGTGAGCGCAAGGGCGCGCACTTCCCGCCGGGTGTGCTCACGAACGTCTCACCGGATTCGTCGTCGTACAAAGAAGAACTGTTCGGCCCCGTGGCGACGGTCTACAAGGCGAGCTCCGAAGACGAAGCCGTCCAGCTGGCCAACGACACCCCGTTCGGGCTGGGCTCCTACGTCTTCACCACCGACGACGAGCAGGCCAAGCGCGTCGCCGACCAGATCGAGGCGGGCATGGTGTTCGTCAACGCGGTCGGCGCAGAAGGCGTCGAGCTGCCGTTCGGCGGCGTGAAGCGGTCCGGTTTCGGCCGGGAACTCGGTCGCTACGGCATCGACGAGTTCGTCAACAAGAAGCTGATCCGCATCAGCTGAAGGTTGAAGATCCGCGGGTAATAAGGCCCGGGGTCACGCTCTGCCTTCGACCGCTCTGTCTTCGGCCTCTTTGTCTTCGAGCAACTTGCGCGCCCTCGCCTCGGCGGCGTCGGCGTCGATGTGGTGACTCGTGTTGAACCGCTTATTGAGGAAGAACAGACCGAGCACCACCGCCCAGGACAGCAGGCTCAACAGCAGCTGCAACCGCAAGGAGGCGTCTAACCCCATCTGCACGAGGATTGCCACCATGCCGACCGTGGTCAGGATCGACAGCGCCGGGAACAACCACATCTTCAGGCGCAGGACGGTGTCCTTGTTGCGGTAACGCAGCACGATCTGCGAGATCGCGATCAGGATGTAAACGAACAGGATGATCGCACCACTCGAGTTGAGCAGGAACGCGAAGATCGTCTTCTCAGAGAAGGCCGCAGCGACCACACACGCGAAGCCGACGATCGACGAGAACAGGATCGCGTTGCGGGGAACGCCGCGAGGGGACAACCGGACCAACGCCGAAGGTGCCTCGTTGCGCGCGGCGAGGACGAACAGCATGCGCGACGCGGTGTACATGCCCGAGTTCAGGCAAGACAGCACCGCCGTCAGCACGACGGCATTCATGATGTGGTCGGCGTACGGAATCCCCATCTCGGTGAACGCGGCGACGAAGGGCGAGGCGGAAAGTCCCTTGTCGTTCCACGGCAGGATTGTCACGAGCAGGAAGACCGAGAGCACGTAGAAGATCAGGATCCTCCAGATCACGGAGTTGGCGGCCCTCGTCACCGCCGTCTCGGGATCCGCAGATTCGGCCGCCGCGATCGTCGCGATCTCCGGGCCGACCATCGAGAAGATCACCGTGACGATGCCGACCGTGATCACGCCGAAGCCCATCGGCATGAACCCGCCGTGACTCCACAGATTGGAAAAGTCTGCCGACTTATTCGGCCACAGGCCGAGCACGAAGCAGCCGCCGATCACGATAAACACCACGATTGCCGCCACCTTGATGCCCGCGAACCAGAACTCGAACTCTCCGTAGGACTTCACTGAGAAGAGGTTTGTCGCGGTCATCAGGACCATGAAGGCCAACGCGCACAACCAGAGTGGCACGTCGAGCCAGTACTGCACGATCTTGGCTCCGGCGATCGCCTCGAATCCGACGACGATCACCCAGAAGTACCAGTACAGCCATCCGACGGAGAAGCCCGCCCAGTGCCCGAGTGCATCGCGCGAGTAGTCGGCGAACGAACCCGTCGATGGGTTGGCCACGGCCATTTCGGCGAGCATCCGCATCACCATGATGATCAGCACGCCGGACAGCGCGTAGGTGATGAATGCGCCAGGGCCGGTACCGCCCATCACCACCCCGGAACCAACGAAAAGACCGGCGCCGATGACGCCGCCGATCGCGATCATTCGCAGCTGACGCTGACTCAGAGCCTTGTGCAGTCCCGGCGATGCGCTCATGTGCACTCCTTGATCTTGACCAGCCCGGTGTACCCCTTTGGCATTGTGACCTAACCCACAGCGCTTTCGCGCGGTAACCGAAGGTCACGAGAGCGCACGGGCTACCGCTTCGTAAAGATGATCCGGTGCCAGTCCTTCTCGGCGACGCCGGTGATATCGCTCATCACGTGCTTGATCGTCAGGTACTCCTCGAACGAGTAGTCGCTCATGTCCTTGCCGAAGCCCGAAGCGCCGACGCCACCATGCGGCATCTCGCTGATGATCGGGATGTGGTCGTTGATCCACACGCAGCCGGAGTGGATCTCGCGCGACGCGCGCTGGGCCCGGTAGACGTCGCGGGTCCACGCCGAGGCGGCAAGACCGAACGCGGTGTCATTGGCCTGCCGTAGCGCGTCGTCGTCGTCGGTGAACGGGCGCACCGTCAGCACCGGACCGAAGATCTCGTCGCGGTAGATCTCGGAGTCCTCGCCGACATCGGCGATGAGCGTCGGACGGTAGAACGATCCCGGCAGATCCGGTGCGCTGCCGCCGGTGACGATGCGGCCGCCCTGATCCGGCGCCCGCTCGACCATGCCGGCGACCTTGGCGCGGTGCGCCATCGAGATGAGCGGCCCGAGGTCGGTGTCGTCGTCCTCGGGATCGCCGACGACGACCTTGCTCATCAGCTCGCCGACGCCGGCGACGAAGTCGTCATAGAGCGGCCGCGCGACGATCGCGCGCGTCGCGGCGGTGCAGTCCTGTCCGGTGTTGATCAGCGAACCCGCGACCGCACCCTGGATCGCCGCGTCGAGATCGGCGTCGTCGAAAACCACGAACGGCGCCTTGCCGCCCAGCTCGAGCTGGGTGCGGTGGCCGTGCACCGCCGCGGCGGCCATCACCTTGCGGCCCACCGGCGTCGACCCGGTGAACGTCACCACGTCCACGTCCGGATGGCCGGCCAGCGCCGTGCCGACGTCGCCGCCTGCCCCGGTGAGGACGTTGAAGACGCCGTCCGGCAGGCCCGCTTCGGTGGCCAGCCGCGCCAGGGTCAATGTGGTCAACGGTGTCAGCTCCGCGGGTTTGATGACGACGCTGCAGCCGGCGGCCAGCGCGGGCAGCACCTTCCACACCGCCATCTGCAGCGGATAGTTCCACGGCGTGATGCTCGCGACGATCCCGACGGCCTCGCGGCGGATGCTCGAGGTGTGGTCGCCGGAGTACTCGGCGGTGGCCTTGCCCTCGAGGTGACGGGCCGCGCCGGAGAAGAAGTCGACGTTGTCGATGCTGCCGGGCACGTCGAACTCGCGGGCCAGCCGCGCGGGCTTGCCGGTCTGGCTGACCTCCTCGGCGACCAGCTCGTCGGCGTGCTCGGACATCAGCGCAGCCAGCTTGGCCAGCACCGTCGCCCGGTCCACCGGGGTGGCGCTGCCCCAGCCCCGCTGCGCCTGTCGGGCCACTTCGACAGCGGTGTCGACGTCGGCCGGCGTGGCCAATGCCAGCTCGGCGACGACGTCGCCGTTCGCGGGGTTGATGACCTGATGATTGGCGCCGCCGGTGATGACCGCCGCGCCGTTGATCCAGCTGCTGGCCACGCTGGCCGATACCGTCGCAGTCATGGTCCAACGCTAACCGACGCATGCCCCAGCGGCTACGCATTCCTGCAGTCGCGACAACCCTCGGCGCGTGATTTCATAGGTTTGGTTGCTTGTGACGACGGATTCCGTGCACAATCTCAACCATGGCCAACCCGGGTGCTGATGGCATCCAACCCGTCTCCCTGCGCGTGCAGACGCGTCCAGGGGCAGCGGTTCAGCTGGACGAACTGTCCAAGGCAATCATCGAGAAGCTGCAGCAGGACGGTCGTCGCTCGTATGCGGGCATCGGCAAGGCGGTGGGGCTCTCCGAGGCCGCGGTGCGGCAGCGGGTCCAGCGCATGGTCGACTCAGGCGTCATGCAGATCGTCGCTGTCACCGATCCGATGCAACTCGGTTTCGCCCGACAGGCGATGATCGGCATCCGCTGCACGGGCGACACGACACGGGTGGCTGAAAAGTTGGCCGCGATCGACGCGGTCGAGTATGTGGTGCTGACCGCGGGCTCCTTCGACGCCATCATCGAAGTGGTCTGCGAAGACGACGATAGCCTGCTCGAGCTGCTCAACACCCAGATTCGCGCACTGCCAGGAGTGATATCCACCGAAACGCTGGTATACCTGAAACTCGTTAAGCAGCAATATAATTGGGGTACAAGATGACACAGACTTTGATCAACGAGCCCGTCACGAGCGAATTGGGCGCAAAGGCCAACCGCCACCTGTGGGGTCACTTCGCGCGGCACGGCGAGGGCATCACCCCGCCGATCATCACCCGCGGCGAAGGCGTCCACATCTTCGATGACAAGGGCAAGAGCTACATTGACGGCCTCTCCGGTCTGTTCGTTGTGCAGGTCGGACACGGCCGCAAGGAGCTCGCGGAGGCAGCCGCCAAGCAGGCCGAGACGTTGGCGTTCTTCCCGCTGTGGTCCTACGCGACACCGCCGGCGATCGAACTGGCCGAACGCATCGCCGGATACGCACCGGGTGATTTGAACCGGGTGTTCTTCACCACCGGCGGCGGCGAAGCCGTCGAGAGCGCATGGAAGCTGGCCAAGCAGTACTTCAAGCTGACCGGCAAACCCGGTAAGCACAAGGTGGTTTCGCGCTCGATCGCCTACCACGGCACACCGCAGGGTGCGCTGTCCATCACGGGCATCCCGGCGTTCAAAGTCCCGTTCGAGCCACTGGTGCCCGGCGGTTTCCGTGTGCCGAACACCAACTTCTACCGCGCACCCGAGCCCTATGACACCGACCTCAAGGATTTCGGCCGCTATTGCGCGGACCGGATCGCCGAGGCCATCGAGTTCGAAGGACCCGACAGCGTCGCAGCGGTGTTCCTGGAGCCCGTGCAGAACGCTGGCGGATGCTTCCCGCCGCCGCCCGGATACTTCGAGCGGGTGCGCGAGATCTGCGACGAGTACGACGTGCTGCTGGTCTCCGACGAGGTCATCTGCGCCTACGGCCGTATCGGATCGATGTTCGCCTGCAACGACTTCGACTATGTGCCCGACATCATCACCTGCGCAAAGGGTTTGACGTCCGGATACTCGCCGATCGGCGCGATGGTCGCCAGCGACAGGCTGTTCGAGCCCTTCAACGACGGCCAGACGGTATTCGGCCACGGCTACACCTTCGGCGGGCATCCGGTGTCGTCCGCGGTGGCGCTGGCCAACCTCGACATCTTCGAGCGGGAGGGCATCAACGCCCACGTCAAGGAGATGGCGCCCGCCTTCCGGTCGACGCTGGAGAAGCTGTACGACCTGCCGATCGTCGGCGACGTCCGCGGCGAGGGCTTCTTCTACGGCATCGAACTGGTCAAGGACAAGACGACCAAGGAGACCTTCAACGACGAGGAGTCCGAGCGTCTGCTGCGCGGTTTCCTGACTCCTGCGCTGTGGGAGGCCGGCCTGTACTGCCGCGCCGACGACCGCGGCGACCCGGTCGTCCAGCTGGCTCCGCCGCTGATCAGCGGGCAGAAGGAGTTCGACGCGATCTACGACATCCTCAGCAGCGTGCTCGGCGAAGCCAGCCGGAGGATGTGACGGAGTCACTTTAGAAACTCCAACCACTTGAGTCACAGCGTGGCTCCCCGGGTTTGCGCGCCGAATCGCCTAATCTTCGGACACGATGGCGACCTTCACGACCGTGTCCCGGCGCGCTACCGCCCTGGCAGCGGCGCTTTTTCTCACGGTGACCCCGGCGTTGGCGAACGCCGAGCCCAACGCCTCCGATGCATGCCCCTATCAGGTCAGCACCCCGCCCGCCGTCGACTCGTCCGAGGTTCCGACGGCAGGCGACCCACCGCAACCGTTGGCGGTCCCCTCCGACCCGGTCGGCGGTGACGCGCTCGGCGGCTGCGGCGTGATCACCGCGCCCGGCACGCCGCCGGTGCCCGGTGACATCTCCGCAGAGGCCTGGCTGGTGGCCGACCTCGACACCGGCGACGTCATCGCCGCCAAGGATCCGCACGCCAGGCACCGGCCGGCCAGCATCATCAAGGTGCTGGTGGCCATGGAGGCGCTGCGGGATCTGCCGATCCACAAGGTGGTGGCAGGCACCGCTGACGACGCGGGCGCGGAGGGAACCAAGGTCGGCATCGGCGAGGGCGGCCACTACTCGATCCGCGACATCCTGCACGGCCTGCTCATGCATTCGGGCAACGACGCCGCGCACGCGCTGGCCATGCAGATGGGCGGGATGGACGCGACGCTGACCAAGCTCAACGATCTGGCGAGCAAGCTCGGCGGCCGCGACACCCGCGTCGCGACACCATCGGGGCTCGACGGCCCCGGCATGAGCACGTCGGCCTACGACATCGGGCTGTTCTACCGATATGCATGGCAGAACCCGACATTCGCCGAAATCGTGGCGACCCGCAGCTTCGACTTCCCTGGTCGCGGCGACGCCGGCTATCCGGTCGAAAACGACAACAAGCTGCTCTACAACTACCCGGGCGCGATGGGCGGCAAGACGGGCTACACCGACGACGCGGGCCAGACGTTCGTCGGCGCAGCCAACCACGACGGCCGCAGGCTCGTCGCGGTGCTGATGCGGGGCACCCGCCAACCCATCGCCCCGTGGGAACAGGCCGCCCACTTGCTCGACTACGGGTTCGCCACAGCGCCGGGCACGAAGGTCGGCTCGCTCATCGAACCGGACCCGTCGCTGGTGGCCACGCCCGAAAAAGCCGCCGAAGACACCGCATTGAAGGCCACCGCCGCGATTCCGGCCGCCGACGCGCTGCCGGTCCGGGTCGGGGTGGCGTTCGTCGGCGCGGTCATCGTGTTCTGCCTCATCATGGCCGCGCGGTCGATGAACCGCCGGCCGGCGCGCTGAGGTAAGCGTCAGCGGCGGCGGGAAAGTCGCGAAAAGCCCAGCGCACCAAGGGCTCCCACGGCCGTCGCGGTGAGCACGCCCGCGGGACCCAACCCCTCTCGCACCTGGACCCGCGGGTTGATCACCGCACCCGCAGGCGGCTCGACTGGCGCTGCCTCCAAAATCTCCGTGGAGGTGGCCGCCCACGCGGTGGCGAACAGAATCAGCCGGGCAGTGATATAGGCGAACACCATCAGGCCGAGCACAGGGCCGAACGTCGCGCCCGCGGGGCCGGTACACCACTGCCTTCAGATAGAAAGTGCCCACCTGCTTGAAGATCTCGAACGCGACGGCGGCCATCAAACCCGGCCCGCGCGGCGCGCCGAAAGCTGATCGTTCTCCCGCGGCAGCCGCGCGATGATCCAGGCGAACAACAGCCACGAGACGAGGAGTGCGACCAACGAGGGACGCTAGGCGCAGGACTAAACTCATGCCCGGAAGATCCTGCAGTCCAAGCCATTCGAGCACACGCCTCATGACTCGACTTCCTGCCGAGTGCAGTCAACGCGATGGTGACGATAATGGCGGCGAACATGCCGAAGATGGCAACCAGATCAGAGAGTTTGGTCCGCAGAAAGCCGGGACCCTCCTGCCGCTGCAGGCCCCACATCTGGCTCAGACGCCTCACGCAGATTGGCCATCCAACCGAGCCCCGCCCATGCGGCCGTGGCCAGGCCGATGATCCCGACGGAAGTCCTCGACTTGATCGCGGAATCCATCAGGTCCACCAACTGCTGGCCCAGTTCGCCCGACACCGCCGACTTGATCCTGTCGGTGATGTCGGCAAGCAGGTCGGGCTGGCTGGCGAGCACGAAACCGGCGATTGCGAAAGCGACCATCAGCAGCGGGAAGAGCGCGAAGATCGTGAAGTAGGTGATACCCGCGGCATAGAAGTCGCCCTTGCTGTCCTGATAGCGCTCCTGTGACGCGCATGACGTGGTCGAACCACTTGTACCGCGCGCGGTAGCGATCCAGAATTCCCGGTTTGGCCGGTTCCGGCATGCCGACCTCCGTCAGGGCGCTATCGCGGTTGCTGTAGAAAACCTAACCGCTCGTATACCCGATTCAGCGTCTTCGCAGACACTTCGTTGGCGCGGGTGGCGCCCGCGGCCAGGATTCCCTCGAGCTCGGTGCTGTCGGCGAGCAAATCATCGACCCTGGTCTTGATCGGGGCGACGAACTCCACCACCGCCTCGGCGGTGTCCTTCTTCAGGTCGCCGTAGCCGCGGCCGGCATATCCTTCGACCAGCTTGTCGATGTCGGATCCGGTGACCGCGGACTGGATTGTCAGCAGGTTGGACACGCCGGGCTTGGCCTCGGGGTCGTAGCGGATCTCGCGCTCGCTGTCGGTGACGGCCGACCTGATCTTCTTGGCGGTGACGCCGGGATCGTCGAGCAGGCTGATCAGTCCGGCATCGCTGGACGCCGACTTGCTCATCTTCGCGGTCGGGTCCTGGAGGTCATAGATCTTCGCGGTGGCCTTGGGGATCATCGGCTCGGGGACGACGAAGGTGTCGGGGAAGCGCGCATTGAAACGCTGCGCGACATCGCGGGCGAGTTCGAGGTGCTGGCGCTGGTCCTCCCCGACGGGGACCAGGTCGGTGTCATAGAGCAGGACGTCGGCGGCCATCAGCACCGGGTAGGTGAACAGCCCGACCGTGGTGGCGTCGCTGCCTTCCTTCTGCGACTTGTCCTTGAACTGGGTCATCCGCGACGCCTGCCCGAAACCGGTGAAACACCCCAGCACCCAAGTGAGTTCGGTGTGGGCGGGCACATGACTCTGGACGAATATGGTCGCCCGGAACGGGTCGATCCCCATCGCGAGGTACTGCGCGGCCGTCGCGAGTGTGCGGCGGCGAAGCGTTTCGGGGTCCTGCGGGATCGTGATCGCGTGCAGGTCGACGACGCAGAAGTAGGCGTCGAACTCGTCCTGCAGGCCGACCCACTGCGCAACCGCCCCCAGCGCATTGCCGAGGTGCAGGGAGTCAGACGTGGGTTGCACGCCGGAGAAGACGACGCGCTCGGCTGGCTTGCTCATGATGGGTTCGATCTTTGCACCCTCGTCATCCCCAGTCGCGCGGGGTCAACCGCTCGAGGGCGCGCAGAAACGTGCGCCGCTCCTCGACGCCGAGTTCGCCGAGCCACCGCTCTTCCCCGCGCTGGATCTCGTCCTGCACTGCGTCTTTGACATGGCGACCCGCGTCGGTGATGGCCAGCAGGCGCACTCTGCGGTCGTCCGGGTCGGGTCGGCGTTCGATGTAACCGTCGTGCTGCAGATCGTCGAGGGTGCGAATGATCCGTGTCTTGTCGGCGCCGATCGCCGCGGCCAGCGCGGCCTGGGTCCGCATCGACGACCGGTCCAGTGCCAGCAGCACGACATAGCCCCACATCGTCAGGCCGTGCGCGTCGAGAACCGGCTCCTCCGCGGCGATGAGCTCACGCAGGAGCGGCGCAAGCATCGCGGCCAGGTCGGGGCGCCGCGAATCAGACTGCTTCGCTGCCACGGCGTCATGATAAGCATTGCACTATCGTATGCATCTGCTTATGATCTGTATATGCCTACAAAAGCGACCGACCTCCTCCGCTTCCACCGAATCGCCGTGCTGCAGTCGATCGACATCGTCGACACGGTCCGGCTGACCGATCTCGATCGAACGACGCCGTGCGAAGGCTGGAACCTGGCCGACCTCCTGGCCCACATGACCGTCCAGCACCGCGGGTTCGCCGCCGCGGCGCGAGGGCTCGGCGCAGACCCCGACGTCTGGCGCGTCGAGAACGTCGTGGAGCCGGTGCGGGCCGATCCCGGTCGCGCCTACTCGGAGGCGGCGCACGACGTGCTGGACGCATTCGCGGTCGACGGAACAGCCGATGCATCGTTCGCATTGCCGGAGTTCGGGGAAGGAGCGGTATTCCCCGGCACCATGGCGATGGGCTTTCACTTCGTCGACTACGTCGTCCACGGCTGGGACGTCGCCGCCTCGCTGGGTGTCCCCTTCGAACTACCGATCGACGTCATCGAGGCCGTGCTGCCGCTGGCGCTCGCAGTGCCAGAAGGTGACTTTCGCACCATGGCGGGAGCGCCGTTCGCACCCGCCGTCGAACAGGACGGCACGGGCGACTTGAACCGGATACTGCGACATCTCGGCCGCAGGCCGGACTGGCCGCGTGCCAACGCGTCCGTCGGCGAACACTAATCCACGTCGTTGCGAAATCGGCGGTGCACCAGCTGCCGGGGTACACCGAGCACCCGGCCGATCTCACCCCACGAGAAGCCGACCGCCCTGGCGGCCCGCACAGCATTCGCGTATCGGAGGCGAGCGCGATCGAGATCATCGCGCGCCCCGCGGAGCTCTCGCCAACACGAGCCATTCATCACTTCGTTGTGAACTGCGTCAGAGTCGTCTTCGCAGACCGGTCTCTGCTCCACCGACTCGAGCCACCTGTCGACCTCCTCTCGTGCCGCGATGATCGTGGGATCGCGGACCCACCATGGCTCGCTGGTGGCCTCCGCCGGAGCACTTGTCTTCTGTGAAGCGTCATCATTTGATGACGGTTCCGATTCGATCGTCATCATTTGATGACGCCCCTCATAGCGCAGGTGGTTCCCGCCTGTGACAGATGAGGCGAACAGGCCAGCTTGCGATACCGGCGGTACCACCTTTAATGTCGGCATCCATGACGCGACGTGACCCGATCCACCTCGGCTCCGGCGAGCCGATGCTGTTGCTGCACCCGTTCATCCTGTCGCAGAACGTGTGGAAACGTGTTGCGCCGCTGATAGCTGACACGGGCCGCTACGAGGTGTTCGCGCCGACCATGGCCGGGCCACAACGGCGGGGCGCCGCGGCAATTATTCCTGCTCGATACCGCCACGCTGGCCGATGACGTGGAGCGGCGAATGGACGAGCTGGGCTGGGGCACCGCTCACCTCGTCGGCAACTCGCTCGGCGGCTGGGTGGCGTTCGAACTGGAGCGCCGTGGCCGCGCCCGCACGCTGACCGGTATCGCGCCTGCGGGCGGATGGCACCACTTCACGCCCGCCAAGTTCGAGATCGTCGCCAAGTTCCTCGCCGGTGTGCCGGTGTTGGCTGGTGACGAAGCTCCTCGGCAAGCGCGCGCCAAATTGCCGTTCGCCGAACAGCTTGCGTATCCGTTCCGATCAGCGCGTACCGCCGACAGCCCTCAGCGACGAAGACGTCCTCGAGCTCATCGACGACGCAGGACACTGCTCTGCGTACTACCAAATGCTGGTCAAGTCGCTGACGCTGCCCGGCCTGCTGGAACTGGCCGAAGGGCGCGCACGCCGACCCACCTGGTGATCTGCGAGAAGGACCGGGTGCTGCCGACGCCGCGGTACACCCGGCACTGTTCACCGAGCAACTTCCGGAGTCCAACACAAAGGTGACCGACGCTGGACGGGGTCGGTCACATGCCGATGTACGAGGCACCGCAGCGGGTCGCCGACGTGATCACCGGGTTCGTCGACCAGTACGCCCACCCGAAAGCGGTTTAGCTGCGCGCAGCCTCCAGCGTCTCGTTGAGCGTCTTACTCGGCCGCATCACCGCTGTGGTCTTCTCCCTGTCAGGGTAGTAGTAGCCGCCGATGTCCACCGAATCGCCTTGCACCTCAGCAAGTTCGGACACGATCGTGTCTTCGTTGTCCGCCAGCGTCTTGGCCAGTTTGGCGAAGTGGTCGGCGAGCTCCTTGTCCTCGGTCTGCTCGGCGAGCTGCTGTGCCCAATACATGGCGAGATAGAACTGGCTGCCGCGGTTGTCGAGCTCACCGGTTCGGCGTGACGGGCCCTTGTTGTTCTCCAGTAGCTTGCCGATCGCCGCGTCCATCGTCTTGCCCAACAGCGTGGCCCGCTTGTTCTCGGTCTTGCTGCCCAGATCTTCGAAACAGGCCCCGAGGGCGAGGAATTCGCCGAGCGAGTCCCAGCGCAGATGGTTCTCCTCGACCAGCTGGTGCACGTGCTTGGGTGCCGATCCGCCCGCGCCGGTCTCGTACATACCACCGCCCGCCATCAGCGGCACGATCGACAGCATCTTGGCGCTGGTGCCCAACTCCAGGATCGGGAAGAGGTCAGTCAGGTAGTCGCGCAGGATGTTTCCGGTCGCGGCGATCGTGTCCTGGCCGCGGAACACCCGCTCCAGCGTGTATCGCATGGCCCACACCTGCGGCATGACCTGGATGTGCAGGTCCTCGGTGTCGTGGTCCAGCAGATAGGCCTTGACCTTCTTGCGCAACTCGGCCTCGTGCGGGCGCTCGGTGTCCAGCCAGAACAGCACCGTCATGCCGGACGCGCGCCCACGGTTGACGGCCAGCTTGACCCAGTCCCGGATCGCGGCGTCCTTGACGATCGGCATGCGCCAGATGTCGCCGGTCTCGACATTCTGGCTGAGCAGTACCTCGCCGGTGTCGATGTCGACGATGTTGGCGACGCCGTCCTCGGGGATCTCGAACGTCTTGTCGTGTGAGCCGTACTCCTCGGCCTTCTGCGCCATCAGCCCGACGTTCGGGACGGTGCCCATCGTCGTGGGATCGAACTGCCCGTGGGTCTTACACCAGTTGATCATCTCCTGGTAGATGCGCGAGAACGTGGACTCGGGGTTCACCGCCTTGGTGTCCTTGGTCCGTCCGTCCGCGCCGTACATCTTGCCGCCGAGCCGGATCATCGCGGGCATCGACGCGTCCACGATCACGTCACTGGGCGAGTGGAAGTTCGTGATGCCGCGGGCCGAGTCGACCATCGCGAGCTCGGGACGGTGCTCGTGCACCGCGTGGATGTCCTGGATGATCTCTTCGCGTTGTGACGCGGGCAGCGACTCGATCTTGTCGTAGAGATCGGACATCCCGTTGTTGACGTTGACGCCGAGTTCGTCGAGCACCTTCTGGTGCTTGGCGAAGGCCTCCTTGTAGAAGACCTTCACCGCGTGGCCGAACACGATGGGGTGCGAAACCTTCATCATCGTCGCCTTGACGTGCAGCGAGAACATCACGCCGGTCTTGTAGGCGTCCTCGATCTGCTCTTCGTAGAACTCGCACAGCGCCTTGCTTGCTCATGAAGTGGCTGTCGATGATGTCGCCGTCGTCCAGCGCCACCTCGGGCTTGAGCACGATCGTCTCGCCGCTCTTGGTCTCGAGCACCATCTTGACCTTGCGGTCCTTGTCCAGCGTCATCGACTTCTCGCCGTGATAGAAGTCGCCGCGCTTCATGGTCGCGACGTGGGTGCGCGACGCCTGCGACCACTCGCCCATGCTGTGCGGATGCTTGCGCGCGTACTCCTTGACCGCCTTGGGTGCCCGACGGTCCGAATTGCCTTCGCGCAGAACCGGATTGACGGCGCTGCCGAGAATCTTGGCGTAACGCTCCTTGATCTTCTTCTCGTCGTCGTTCTTCGGCTCCCCCGGATAGTCGGGGAGGTCGTAGCCCTTGGCCTTCAACTCCTTGATGGCCGCCAGCAGTTGGGGCACCGAAGCGCTGATGTTGGGCAGCTTGATGATGTTGGTCGCCGGGTCATGCGTGAGCTCACCGAGGGTGGCCAGATTGTCGGGCACCCGCTGCTCCTCGGTGAGGCGGTCGGAGAACTCGGCGAGGATGCGCGCCGCCACCGAGATGTCGCTGCTCTCGACCTCGATTCCGGCGGGGTCGGTGAAGGTGCGGATGATCGGCAGAAAGGCGTAGGTCGCCAGCAGCGGCGCCTCGTCAGTCAGCGTGTAGATGATCGTCGGCTTCTCGTCGCTCATGTGATGTCTCCCGGCGTCGGTGTCGGCTATCAGTATCGCGTCGGTTACGAACCTACGCGTGCCTACATATGGGGACATTTGCCCCATGCCACGCGGGGTACCCGGCGGCAGAATCACGTCATCATCACCCGCTGGCACCCATGACCTGCTGTGCGATAAGATTCCTGGCGGTCATGAGCGCCAGCGTCAAGCCCCGGCTTGCTGGCCGGCAACCCTCCAACCGCGGTGGGGTGCCCCGGGTGATGACCAGGTTGAGTAGCCGACTGCAGTTCTGAAAACAACAGTCGGCCACACGGCAAGCGCGGGTCCGTCGGACGGGCCCCCAGAGTAGATAGATGAGGGCTTCCTATGAGCACGCCAGAAGATCCGACCGCCAAATGGTCGTTCGAGACCAAACAGGTCCACGCCGGGCAGACGCCCGACAGCGCCACCAACGCGCGGGCGCTGCCGATTTACCAGACGACGTCGTACACGTTCAACAGCACTGAGCACGCCGCTGCCCTGTTCGGTCTTGCCGAGCCGGGCAACATCTACACCCGGATCATGAACCCCACCCAGGACGTCGTCGAGCAGCGCATCGCCGCACTCGAAGGCGGGGTTGCGGCCCTGTTTTTGGCCTCCGGCCAGGCCGCCGAGACGTTCGCGATCCTCAATCTCGCCAACGCCGGTGACCACATCGTGTCCAGCCCGCGGCTGTACGGCGGCACGTACAACCTGTTCCACTACACGCTGCCCAAGCTCGGCATCGACGTCAGCTTCGTCGAGAACCCCGACGATCTGGATTCGTGGCGGGCGGCCGTGCGGCCGAACACCAAGGCGTTCTTCGGCGAGACGATCTCCAACCCGCAGAACGACATCCTCGACATCCCCAGCGTCGCGGCGGTCGCGCACGATGCGGGCGTGCCGCTCATCGTCGACAACACCGTCGCCACGCCGTACCTGATCCAGCCGATCAGCCACGGCGCCGACATCGTCGTGCATTCGGCCACCAAGTATCTGGGCGGCCACGGCGCGGCGATCGCGGGCGTGATCGTCGACGCAGGCACCTTCGACTGGACGAACGGGAACTTCCCCGGCTTCACCACACCGGATCCCAGCTACCACGGGGTGGTGTTCGCCGAGCTGGGCCCGCCCGCATACGCGCTGAAGGCCAGGGTGCAACTGCTGCGCGACATGGGTTCGGCGGCGGCGCCGTTCAACGCCTTCCTGGTCGCCCAGGGTCTGGAGACACTGAGCCTGCGCGTCGAGCGTCACGTGTCCAACGCCCAGCGGGTCGCCGAGTACCTCGACGCCCACCCGGATGTGACCGCCGTGAACTACGCGGGCCTGCCCAGCTCCCCCTGGCACGAGCTGGGTCGCAAGCTGGCACCGAAGGGCACCGGCGCGGTGCTGGCGTTCGAGCTGGCGGGCGGCATCGACGCGGGCAAGGCGTTCGTCAACGCGTTGACGCTGCACAGCCATGTCGCCAACATCGGCGATGTGCGGTCGCTGGTGATCCACCCCGCGTCGACCACCCACTCGCAGCTGACCCCCGAGGAGCAGCTGGCCACGGGCGTGACACCCGGGCTGGTGCGGCTGGCCGTCGGCATCGAGGGAATCGACGACATCATCGCCGACCTCGAACAGGGTTTCGCCGCGGCGAAGCCGTTCCATGCCGCCGCGGATACCGATCCGGCGACCGTCTCAGCGTTTTAGTCAACGCTCGCGAGGAATCTGACGTGACAATCTTTGACGTGCCTACCGACGCGTTGCCCGCTGAAGGCGAGGTCGCGATCGTCGACATCGGATCGCTGACGCTCGAGAACGGCGCCGTGATCGACGACGTCTCCATCGCCGTCCAGCGGTGGGGCGAGCTCTCGCCAAACCGGGACAACGTCGTGGTGGTGCTGCATGCGCTGACCGGCGATTCGCACATCACGGGCCCTGCGGGGCCGGGTCACCCGACCGCCGGTTGGTGGGACGGTGTTGCGGGCCCCGGCGCGCCGATCGACACCGACCGCTGGTGCGCGGTCGCCACCAACGTGCTGGGCGGCTGCCGCGGGTCTACCGGTCCGAGTTCGTTGGCACGCGACGGAAAGCCATGGGGCTCAAGGTTTCCGCTGGTTTCCATTCGCGACCAGGTGGAGGCCGACGTCGCCGCTCTCTCGGCACTGGGCATCAGCGAGGTCGCCGCGGTGGTCGGCGGCTCGATGGGCGGCGCCCGCGCGCTGGAATGGATGATCGCCTACCCCGACAACGTCCGGTCGGCCCTGGTGTTAGCGGTCGGCGCACGTGCGACCGCCGACCAGATCGGCACCCAGTGCAATCAGATCGCCGCGATCAAGTCCGATCCGGACTGGTGCAACGGCGACTACTACGACACCGGGCGATCGCCGGACATCGGCATGGAGATCGCCAGGAGGTTCGCGCACCTGACCTACCGCGGCGAGGTCGAGTTGGACGACCGCTTCGGCAACGACGGCCAAGGCGACGAGGATCCCGCGACCGGCGGCCGCTATGCCGTGCAGAGCTACTTGGAGCATCAGGGCCACAAGCTGCTGAGCAGGTTCGACGCCGGCACCTACGTCGCTCTGAGCGAGTCGTTGTCCAGTCACGACGTCGGGCGGGGCCGAGGCGGCATCGCGGCGGCCCTGGCCTCGTGCCGCGTTCCGGTGATCGTCGGCGGCATCACCTCCGACCGGCTGTATCCCTTGCGGCTTCAGGAGGAATTAGCCGAGCTGCTGCCGGGTTGTGCGGAGTGCAAGGTTGTCGATTCTGATCTACGGCCACGACGGGTTCCTCGTCGAGACCGAGGCGGTCGGCGCCCTGATCCGCGAGACATTGGAGCTGGCATCCAGGTGACCCGATCCAGACAGCAGCGTTCCCTGTCGTTCGGCGCGGAAGCCGCGGCATATGAACGCGGCAGACCGTCCTATCCACCCGAGGCCATCGACTGGCTCTTGCCGGCCAACGCCAGGGATGTCCTCGACCTCGGCGCCGGTACCGGCAAGCTGACCACCCGGCTCGTCGAGCGTGGGCTCGACGTGGTCGCGGTCGATCCCATCCAGGAGATGCTCGAGCTGCTGAGCCACTCCCTGCCCGACACGCCTGCGCTGCTCGGCACCGCCGAGGAGATTCCGCTGCCCGACGACAGCGTGGACGCGGTGCTCGTCGCGCAGGCCTGGCACTGGTTCGATCCCGAACGCGCCGCAAAGGAAATCGCCCGCGTACTTCGGCCAGGCGGACGCCTCGGCCTGGTCTGGAACACCCGCGACGAGCGGATGGGCTGGGTCAAGGACCTCGGCCGCATCATCGGCCACGAGGACGACCCGTTCAGCCACAAGGTCACGCTCGCTGAGCCGTTCGAGGACATCGAGCGCCACCAGGTGGAGTGGACGAGTTATCTGACCCCGCAGGCGCTCATCGACCTCGTCGCATCCCGCAGCTACTGCATCACCTCACCGACCGACGTGCGTACCCAGACGCTGGAGCGGGTGCGCGAGCTGCTTGGCACTCACCCCGCGCTGGCCAACAGCACCGGGCTCGCACTGCCGTATGTCACGGTGAGCATCCGCGCGACGCTGCCCTAGTCGCGTCGCGAGGCGGCACGCGGAGCGGCCGACCGCGGCGGCCGGTCACGCATGTGGTCGCGGATGCGACTCATCAGGTCACCGAGGATGCGGACATCCTCATCGGACAGCGAGCCGTACAGGAGTTCCCGGACGACCTGGATGTGGCCGGGTAGGACCTTCTCGACGCGGGCGCGGCCCTCCTCGGTGATCTCGACGACGGTGGCGCGCTGGTCACGGGTACTGCCTTCGCGGGTGATTAGCCCCGCTGTCTGCAAAAGCCCGGCCTGGTGGGTGAGGCCACTGCGGCTGTAGACGACGCCGTCGGCCAGCTCGGTCATCGTCAGCGGCCGGTCGGCGTCGACCAATTTGGCCAGAATTTCGAACTGCACGTAGCTCAGGTTGCCCTCGGCCTGCAGCTGCTGTCGTACGGCGTACTGAAGCAGGCTGGCCGCCTCGGTGAGCGCGAAGTAGGTGCGCATCTGGTCGGGCTTGAGCGGTTCGGCCACGCCGCAAGCATAGTGCTTCGATCTCGAAGCAATGAGACGACGGTCACCTTCTCGCGCGGAATTGCTTCGATCTCAAAGCAGTTATGTGACAGGTAACTGCTTCGAAATCGAAGCAACCAATCGAGGGAGAGGTCATGAAGGCAGCGATTTACCACCGCTACGGCGGCAGCGAGGTTCTGCAGTACGACGAGGTCGAGCGGCCGACGCCTGACACAGGGCAGGTCCTGGTGAAGGTCTCCGCGACGTCGTTCAACCCGGTCGACGCCGGCATCCGTGGCGGCTACCTGTCCGAGGTGTACGCGATCGCATTCCCGCATGTTCCTGGAATCGACGTCGCGGGCACGATCGCTGAAGTCGGCCAGGGCGTGACGGGGTGGAACGTCGGCGACGCGGTCGTCGGCTTTCTTCCGATGGACGCCGACGGCGCTGCCGCCGAGTACGTGGTCGCACCCGCCGATGTGCTGGCCGCCGCACCGCGGTCGGTGGCCCTTGCCGACGCCGCCGCGCTGCCGACCGTCGGGTTGACGGCGTGGCAGGCCTTGTTCGACGTCGCCGCATTGAAGGCCGGGCAGACGATCCTGATCAACGGCGCGGGCGGAGCGGTCGGCGGTTATGCGGTACAGCTCGCCCACCAGGCCGGCGCCGTCGTCACCGCGACCGCAAAGGCGGCCGGTGCGGACCGGCTTCGCCGCTACGGGGCCGACCGGGTCATCGACTACATCGACTATGCCGCCACCCCGATCGCCGTCGACGGAGCGCCGTTCGACGTCGTGCTCAACCTGGTGAGTACCTCACCGGAGCAGACCGCGGCCCTCGTAGGCCTCGTGGCAGACGGCGGGTTGCACATCGGCACCATGACGTCAGGCCCGGAGAATCCGCCGCGCGGGATTCGCTCGCAGCGGATCTTCGTGCACAGCGACGCCGCGCAACTGGGCGACCTCGTCAACCGCGTCGACGCAGGCGACACTGCACATCGACGTCGCCGACCGCCGTCCGCTGTCCGAGGTCGCTGCCGTCCACGCCGCCGCCGACGGGGGTCGGCTGCCCGGCAAGACCATCCTGTATCCCGCCGATCAATGACCCGCAGCCACGACACCATTCATTCGGTCGAACCGAACCAGCGCGTCAGCGCAGCGCGCAGCCTTGCAGCGTCGGCGGCACCGAATGTGTCTGTGGCCCAGGCGATGTAGCCGTCCGGCCGGATGAGCAGCGCGTCGGCCGGCCGGTCGGCGATCGAAGCGGTCACGACGTCGACTCGGTCGGCCCACGCGGCCGCGACGGTTGATGCGGGACCGCCGGACAGGTCGAGCAGCACGGGCCGGCCGTCGCGAAGCAGTTCGGCGACCCGGCGGCCGTCGTCGAGCACGAGCTCGGGCACCATCAGGCCGGACAGCCGATGGTCGTCACCGACGTCATAGCGGACGTCGGACCCTGCGAGTAGACGCCCCAGGTGATCAGTCACTCCCGGCTTGCCGACCAGCTCGGCGAAAAGCCTGCGCAGCGCATCGACTTCCGGTCCTGGCGCAGACAAGGCAAGCTGTGCCTGCGAGTGCAGCATGACCCGCTCCCCCACCGGATAGCGCTCGGACTCGTAGGTGTCGAGCAGATCGCCTGGCGCCCAACCGTTCACGGCACCGGCAAGCTTCCAGCCGAGGTTGACGGCATCCTGCATGCCGAGGTTCAGCCCAGGACCGCCCATCGGCGAGTGCACGTGAGCGGAATCGCCGACCAGAAGAACCCGGCCTTCCCGGTACCGCTCGGCCTGTCGCGAGTTCGTCCCGTCGAGCCTGCGCAGCGCATGCGGGCCCGGCCCTTTCGGCGGCTCCAGTGGGACGTCGACGCCGAGGATGCGGCGGAGGCTTTCGCGTAGTTCGTCGAGCGTCATCGGCCCGTCGGCACTGCCGACTGTCCAGCCGTACTCGATCGACCCCAGCATCGGCCGGGCCGGATCGAGCGGGAAGGCGATGACGGTGCCGTCTTCGAACCTGTTGTGGCCGAACGGTAGTAGGCCGAATCCAGGGATCTGGTATCCACGGCCCGGCACCAGGAGCTCTTCGGGCAGATGCACATGGGCGACCCTGCTCACGATCGGCGACGTATGACCGGGAAAGCCGATGCCCACCGCCTTGCGCACCGTGCTGCGGCCGCCGTCGGCGCCCACCAGGTAAGCGGCGTCCAGCCGATATGCCCGGCCCGTCGTCGCGACGGTCAGCGCCACATTGTCGTCGTCGGCGCGCAGTGCCGTCAGCTCATGGCCCCACCGGATGTCGACGCCGAGGTCACGCGCCCGCTTCTCCAGGAGCCGGACCACCCGCGGCTGCTGGATGAGAAGCGCATACATCGGGTTGTCCTCGATATCGAGGAAGTTCAGCGACAGACCCGCGAACATCCAGCCGTACGCGGGCTTCGGCGGTCCCTCGTCGCCGCCGAAGGTGTGATAGAGGTCGCGCATGTCGAGCTGCCGGATCACCTGTCCGACAAGGCCGTTGGCTTTCGGCTCGTCGCTGGGTCCCGGCAGTTTGTCGAGAACGACGGGCCGCACGCCCGCAAGCGCCAGCTCGCACGCCAGCATCAGGCCGTTGGGCCCGGCGCCGGAGATGACGACGTCAGCGGCTTCGACGGTCATTTCTTTCTCCTCGTGGTCGTGACGGGTTCGGGGAGACCGGCGGCCACCTCGGCGAAGCCGGCGCGGATCAGCGTGGTGATCGGGACGGGGGGATCCGACCGAACGTAGAGCTC
Source organism: uncultured Actinomycetota bacterium (assembly GCA_963758825.1). Classification (GTDB taxonomy): domain Bacteria; phylum Actinomycetota; class Actinomycetes; order Mycobacteriales; family Mycobacteriaceae; genus Mycobacterium. Next base: position 101,067 of record CAVWWV010000010.1, read on the forward strand.
GGTCGCGGCGTCACCGACGGCACGCACCACGGCGCTGACGAGCCGGGGGTAGAGGTCGCGGTCGGCGTCGGTGCCTGTCCGCTCCGCGATCACCTCGAGCCACTCGTCGAACAGCTCCTTGTTCGCGGCGTCGCGGATCTCCGGTCTCATCAACAGCTTTCGGACCTCAGCGAGCTCGGTTCGGCTCGGAATCTTGTTCTCCTCACCGGTCGCGTCGCGGAAGTCCTCCTCGAGCGGAGCGATAACGGCTTCGGCGATCGACGTCCACAGCGGCTCGTCGGCGGGACGATCCCGCAGCACGGCGATGCTGCGGCGCAGCCGCTCGGTCTGTCGGTAGGCCAGTGCCTCGTACTTGCCGGTGAAGTAGTTGTTGAACGTCCGCAACGAGACGCCCGCCAGATCTGCGATTGCCTCCCGTGTCACCGATTCGAGGCCGTGCTCGAACGCGAGTTTCAGCGCGGCGTCGCTCAGCGCGCGTCGGGTGTCGAGCTTCTTGCGCTCCCGAAGTCCGGTCATGCCACCACTGTAGACAAAACATGCACAGCGGGCAATTTTGCCTTGCGGGCAGCTTCCTGTGAACTAGCTGGTGCCAAGCGGGTCGATCGTCGCGGCGATGTACAGCACGGCCGCACTGGCCGTCGCCGTGGTGACGAGATCGATGCCCTTGCTGCGCACCACGAGCAGACCCGCCCGATCGTCGGTGAGCGCAAGCCGCAGCGCAGCCGCGACGGCGACACCGATGCCGAGCACCAGAGCCCCGCGGCGCCAGTAGCCGGCGACCACCAGACCGAACGCGGCCAGGAAGATGATGCCAACCATCAGGATCGGCCACTGACCGCGGAACACCTTGCGGGCGAACTCCACCAGGGTCATGCCGACCGTTCGGCCAACTCGACGACGTTGGCCAACAGGAACGCCCTGGTCAACAAGCCGACACCGCCCGGGTTCGGGGACACGTGGCCCGCCACGTCCCACACGTCGGGCGCCACATCACCGACCAGCTTTCCGTTCTCGTCGCGGCTGACACCGACGTCGACGACGGCCGCACCCTGCCGGACCATTTCGCCGGTCACCATGTGCGGGACGCCCGCGGCGGCGATGACGATGTCCGCCTCGCGGGTCAGCTGTGGCAGATGTCGAGTCGCGGTGTGGCACAACGTCACCGTGGCATTCTCGGAGCGCCGGGTGAGCAGCAGACCCAGCGGCCTGCCGACGGTCACGCCCCTCCCGATCACCACCACCTGTGCGCCCGCGATCTCCACCTCGTAGCGCCGAAGCAGGTGCACGATGCCGCGCGGCGTGCACGGCAGCGGTGCGGGCTCGTTGAGGACCAACCGGCCCAGGTTCATCGGATGCAGGCCGTCGGCGTCCTTGCCGGGGTCGAGGCGCTCCAGCGCGGCGTTCTCGTTGAGGTGCTTGGGCAGCGGCAGCTGGACGATGTAGCCGGTGCACTCGGGGTTGGCGTTCAGCTCGTCGATGGTCTCGTCGAGCTCGGCCTGGCTGATGTCGGCAGGCAGATCGCGACGGATGGACGTGATGCCGACCTTCGCGCAGTCGGCGTGCTTGCCGCGCACGTAGGCCTGCGAGCCGGGGTCGTTGCCGACCAGAACCGTGCCGAGGCCCGGCGTGCGTCCCGCGGCGGTCAGTGCCGCTACCCGCTCGGAGAGGTCGGTGAATATCTCGTCGCGCGTGGCCTTGCCGTCCAATGTGATCGCACCCACGCCAGCCAGTCTGACATGTCAATGTGGCAGTCTTCTGACCATGGACACTGCGCCCAACGTGTTCACCCCGGCCAAGCTCGGCCCGGTGACTCTGCGCAACCGCATCATCAAATCGGCGACCTTCGAGGGAGCAACCCCGGACGCGCTCGTCACCGATGACCTGATCACCTACCACCGGCTCCCGGCCGCAGGCGGCGTCGGCATGACGACGGTCGCCTATCTGGCCGTGTCGAAGGGCGGACGCACCGAAGGCAACGTGCTCTGGTGGCGCCCCGAGGCCATCCCCGGCCTGCGCAAGCTGACCGACGCGATCCACGCTGAAGGCGCCGCGATCAGTGCCCAGATCGGTCATGCCGGCCCGGTGGCCAATGCCCGCACCACGAAGGCGAAAGCCTACGCACCGGTGCGGTTCTTCAATCCGCTGTCGATGCGGTTCGCCAAGAAGGCAGGCCCCGACGACATTCGCGACATCATCGACGCGCATGCCGCCGCGGCGCGGTACGCGATCGATGCGGGTTTCGACGCCATCGAGATCCACCTGGGTCACAACTATTTCGCCAGCTCGTTCCTGAGCCCACTGATCAACCGGCGCGACGACGAGTTCGGCGGCTCGCTGGCCAACCGCGCCAAGGTCGCGCGCGGCATGGTGATGGCGGTGCGCCGTGCCGTGGAGCAGGAAGGCACGCCGATCGCGGTGACCGCAAAGCTCACGATGACCGACGGGGTCCGCGGCGGCATCTCGATCGACGAGTCGCTTCAGACGGCCAAGTGGCTCGAGGAGGACGGCGGCCTCGACGCCCTCGAGCTCACGGCGGGCAGCTCGCTGGTCAACCCGATGTACCTGTTTCGCGGCGATGTCCCGATCAAGGAGTTCGCGGGCGCGTTCAAGCCACCGCTGAGGTGGGGCATCCGGATGACGGGCAAGAAGTTCCTCCGCGAGTACCCGTACCGGGAGGCGTTTCTGCTGCGCGATGCCAAGAAGTTCCGGGCCGAACTCACGATGCCGTTGATCCTGCTCGGCGGTATCACCAACCGCGAAACGATGGATCTCGCGATGGCTGAGGGTTTCGACTTCGTCGCGATGGGCCGGGCGCTGTTGGCCGAGCCTGACCTGCTCAACCGCATCCGAGACGACGGCGACGCCCACAGTGTGCTTTCGGCGTGCACACACTGCAACAAGTGCATGGCCACCATTTACAGCCACACCCACTGCGTGGTGACCGGGTCGCCGGACCGACGCCCGACCTCCCTAACCCCGTCGTAGAACATTGGCTTACCTATAGAGTTGTCCGCGATGAGCCGACCAGCCCCGCCCGCGCTGACCGTTCGGAACGACGGGTCAGCCCGCACCTTCGCCGCTGGAAACGATGTCGTTATCGGTCGCGACCTTCGCGCCGACGTCCGCATCGCCCACCCACTGATCTCCCGCGCACACCTCGTGCTGCGGTTCGATCAGGGCCGGTGGATAGCCATCGACAACGGCAGCCTCAACGGGATGTACGTCAACGGGCGCCGGGTGCCGACCGCCGACATCCAAGACGGCCAGAACATCAATATCGGCAACCCGGACGGTCCTCTGCTGACGTTCGAGGTGGGCAGGCAACAGGGCGCCGGCCGGCCGCCGACGACGTCGATCCCGGTCACTGGTCGGCCAAGCGGTAGCTGGCCCACCCAACAGCCGCCTGTCTCCCGCCCGCAGCCGTACCCGAGCGGGCAACAGCCCTACCCGTCGACCCAGCAGCCGCGCTACCCGAGCGCTCCGCAGCCCAGCTACACCGGCTCACAGCCACAATCCGAGCCGTCCGCCGAGCGTCGCGTCGCAGCAGGCGGCGCAGCCGCTGTCGCAACCTGCTCTGGAGTCGGTGACGGCGATCGGCCCGATGGCCGCACCGCGCTCGAGCGAGGGCAACCTCGCGACGAGCATGCTGAAGATCCTGCGACCCGGCCGCCCGGCGGAGTCCTCGGCGCCCGGCTCGGTCAAGATCGGCCGCAACACCGACAACGACATCGTCATCCCCGACGTGCTGGCGTCGCGCCACCACGCGACCCTGGTGCCGACCGGCTCGGGCACCGAGATCCGCGACAACCGCAGCATCAACGGAACCTTCGTCAACGGTTCGCGCGTCGAGAGCGCCCTGCTGCAACGAGGGCGACACGGTCACCATCGGCAACGTCGACCTGGTGTTCCGCGGCGGCACGCTGGTGCGCCGCACCGAGACCACGGCGGCCAGCGGCACCGGCGGCCTGGATGTGCACGGCGTGACGTGGACCATCGAGGGCAACAAGACACTGCTGCACAACATCTCGCTGACGGCGCGGCCCGGCACGCTGACGGCCGTCATCGGCCCGTCGGGTGCAGGCAAGTCGACGTTCGCACGGTTGGTGGCCGGCTACACCCATCCGACGGAAGGCACCGTCGCCTTCGAAGGCCACGACATCCACGCCGAGTACGCGTCGCTGCGGTCCCGGATCGGGATGGTGCCCCAGGACGACGTTGTGCACGGCCAGCTGACCGTCAACCAGGCCCTGATGTTCGCCGCCGAGCTGCGGCTGCCGCCGGACACCAACAAAGAAGACCGCGAACGGGTCGTCGCGCAGGTGCTCGAGGAACTCGAGATGACGCAGCACCGCGAAACCCGCGTCGACAAGCTCTCCGGTGGTCAGCGCAAGCGGGCATCCGTGGCGATGGAGCTGTTGACGGGTCCCTCGCTGCTGATCCTCGACGAGCCGACATCGGGACTCGACCCCGCGCTGGACCGCCAGGTGATGACGATGCTTCGCCAGCTCGCCGACGCCGGCCGCGTGGTGCTCGTGGTCACCCACTCGTTGTCCTACCTCGACGTCTGCGATCAGGTGCTGCTGCTGGCACCCGGCGGCAAGACCGCGTTCTGCGGGCCGCCCAACCAGATCGGCGCGGCGATGGGCACGACGAACTGGGCCGACATCTTCAGCGGCGTCGCGCGTGACCCGGACGGGGCCTACCAGCGGTACGTCGCAGTGAACGGGCCTGCACCGCCGCAACCGCCCGCGCAGACACCTACGGACTTGGGTAAACCGACGAAGACCAGCCTGCGAAAGCAGTTCTCGACGATCTCCCGGCGCCAGATCAGGCTGATCATCTCCGACCGCGGGTACTTCATCTTCCTGGCATTCCTGCCCTTCATCATGGGTGTGCTGTCACTGTCGGTTCCTGGCGATGTCGGCTTCGGCGTGCCCGTCCCCGCGATCCGGGGCGGAGAGGCGCCCAATGAGCCGGGGCAGATCCTGGTGCTGCTCAATGTCGGCGCCATCTTCATGGGCACCGCGCTGACGATCCGCGCTCTCATCGGTGAGCGCGCCATCTTCCTGCGCGAGCAGGCCGTCGGGTTGTCCACCACCGCATACCTTTTGGCCAAGGTCGTCGTCTTCGCCTGTTTCGCGGTGCTGCAGTCGGCCATCGTCGTCGCCATCAACATCTACGGAAAGAAGTGGGGCCCAGGCGCCGTCACCAGCGGCGCGGTGATTCCCAACAGAACCCTCGAGCTGTTCGTCGACATGGCGGCCTGCTGCGTGGCCGCAGCGATGGTCGGTCTTGCCCTCTCGGCGCTGGCCAAGTCGAACGAGCAGATCATGCCGCTGCTGGTGATCGCGATCATGTCGCAGCTGGTGTTCCAGGGCGGCATGATCCCGGTGACGGGCCGAATCGGGCTGGACCAGTTGTCCTGGATCACGCCTGCGCGGTGGGGGTTCGCCAGCACCGCCTCGACGATCGATCTGTTGAGGCTCGTACCCGGCCCGCTGACGCCACAGGACTCGCACTGGAGACACACCGCAGGGGCGTGGTGGTTCAACATGGCCATGCTCGGGTGCATCTGCCTCGGCTACCTGAGCTTCGTGCGGTTCAAGATCCGCCTCAAGGGTGGATAGCTTGCTGGCATCCCTCGCTGGCTAACAAGTAACCAGGCCTTTCATCGCTCAGGAATATTGCCGCACTGGGCACTGTCGGACACGCGCTAGGCTGGATTTACGTAGCCACAATTCACGTGCCTAACGCCGACGCGGCAGGCCACAGAAGGGATGGACAGCAATGTCTGCAAGGAAGCAGGGCGTTCGCCTCTTCGCCGCGGCGGTTGCCGCAGGAGCGCTGCTTGGCGCGACCGCGACGACGGCATCGGCGTGGCCGATCCCGTTGACCTGGGAGGACAACAACTACCTCGGCGCGGTCCGCGGCGCCTGGCCGGCAGACGATGACACGCTGCTGATGGCGGGTCGCGGGGCATGCCACCTGCTGTACACCGGCTCGGGGACGCAGGGGGCGATCGACGGGACCGCGGCGCAGTACGGCGCGAGCCCCGATCAGGCCGCCGTCGTCTTGAGGGCCGCGCGCGGCACCTACTGCACGCAGGCTCCGGGCTAAAGAGCCCTCATTCGCCGTGCACGTCGAGGCCGTGCGCGGCCGCGTAGGCCAGCGCCTGCTCGATGTCGATCCGCGCGCCCCGCACGGAGGCGGTGGTCCACAGTGTGGGGTCCACGCGCGCACCCCGCAGGTCGGCCTCCTCCAGTCGGGCGTCCTGCGTGCGGGCTCCTCGCAGATCCGCTCGACGTAGCACCGCCTTGCGCAGATCCGCCTTCACCAGGCTGGTCTCGCTCAGCCGGCAGTCCGAAAGGTCGACGCCACGCAGATCGCAGTCGCCGAGCACCGCCAGAGTGAAGTCCACCTCGACGAACGTCACTGGGCGCAGCCGGCATTCGGTGAACATCGAGCCGAGCAGGCTACAGTGACGAAAAGTGCTGTGCCACAGCGTGGTCCGACGAAACTTGCAGTTGCGGAAGGCCGACCCGACATGGTGCGACTCGCCAAGATCCACGCCGCTGAAGTCGCATTCGGTGAACACCACACGTTCTGTTCGCAGCCGACTGAGGTCATCGTCGCGAAAATCGTGCTCGACGAATTCCCGCTCGGTCCAAACGGTTTCAGCTTCGGCCACGCGTTCAGCCGGGCACCGACGGCAGGACGTTCAGCGCGTACTCCGTTACAGCGATCAGCGCGGCCGTCGAGGAGTGCCGATCGCGCGCGTCCACGGTGATGATCGGAATGTCGTCGGACAGCGCCAGCGCCTTTCGCACCTCGTGCGGCGCATGCTTTGGCGCATCGTCGAATTCGTTGATCGCGATGAGGAACGGCATGTGGCGCGCCTCGAAGAAGTCCACCGCTGCGAAGCTTTCCTGGAGGCGACGGCAGTCCACCAGGATGATCGCGCCGATCGCCCCGCGGACCAGGTCGTCCCACATGAACCAGAACCGCCGCTGACCCGGGGTGCCGAACAGATACAGCACGAGGCTCTCATCGAGGGTGATCCGGCCGAAGTCCATCGCCACCGTCGTCGTCCGCTTCTCGGGTGTCAGCTCGATACCGTCGAGGCCCGCAGATGCGTTGGTGACGATCGCCTCGGTGCGCAGCGGCATGATCTCGGAGACCGCGCCCACGAACGTCGTCTTGCCCACGCCGAAACCGCCGGAGATGACGATCTTCGTCGACGCCTTGTCGCGACCCTCAGAGTGCGCGTAAGCCACGGAGGGTCCTCCCTATCAGTTCACGCCGCTCGTCGACGGTCGACCGTTCGCTCAGGGTGGTGCGCACCCGGAGATGCCCTGCGGCCACAAGGTCTCCAATCAGCACACGGGCCACGCCGACCGGTAACGATAGCCGGGCAGCGATCTCCGCGACCGACGGGCTGCTTCCGCACATCGCGCAAATCTGTGCCCGCACATCGTTTCCCGGCCATCGCCGGGGCTTGTCGGTAACCAGGGCCTCGATCGGAGCCTCCAGCGGAAGGCTGACGCGCGAGTCCGTGCGCCCGGCCGTCAGCGTGTAGGGCCGTACCAGGTTTGGCTGGTCGTCTGGGGCGAAAGAATCGAGATGGTCCACGCATCGCTCACGAGTGTTGTGGTGCTCGTCGTGACGACTGGACGACGCTGCCCACCCGCTCTACCAGCATCGCCATCTCATAGCCGATCTGGCCGATGTCGCATCCGGTGGTGGCCAGCGTCGCCAGGTTCGAGCCGTCGCCGACACGCATCAACAGCAGGTAGCCGTTCTCCATCTCGACGACGGACTGCAACACGTAGCCGCCGTTGAACAGTTGCGACGCCCCGGTCGACAGGCTGGCCAGGCCCGACGTCACGGCCGCGAGCTGGTCTGCGCGCTCGATCGGCATGTGCTCGCTGGCGGCCATCAGCAGACCGTCCGCAGACACCAGAACCGCGTGGGTCACTCCGGATACGTCGCGGGCGAACTTCGAGACCAGCCAGTCGAGCGAATCGCGCTGCGTCGAACTTGGCGGATACGTCATTCGTTATCGGTTCCTCTTGTCTTCTGGGCATGCGACCGCGCGGCGTGCACGGCGCCGAAGTGGCTGCTCATGCTCGCGCGAACAGCTTCCGGATCGCGCACCGGGATCGCATGCGCACCGGTACTGAATTCGGCCGCCGACTCTACCTCGTCGTCGTCATCGTGACTGCGGTGCGCTCCCCCGTTGGAGTGCACTCCGTTGGCGGCGTGACGCGCTTGCGGACCCGCCGCCGTACCCGGCACCAGTCGGGCGCCCGGATCGCGCATCGGCAGCCCGGAGTCGGTGTGCGCCTGCACCGGCGCTTCTTCGGCCGCTTCGGCCGCCGACCAACCGTGGTCCCAAACCGACTCCCAGTTCAGGTCGCTGCTGTTCGCGAGATCGGTCGGATCGACCAGCCACTCCGAGAGCATCCGCTGATAAATCGCATCGTCGGCGCCTGCCGTCGTCGAGGCGTCCTCCTCGGCGGTCTGCGGTAATACGTCGGGTTCGTGCTCGGGTTCGTGCTCGGGTGCGCCGTTGATTCCGTTGGTTCCATTGGTTCCGTTGGACAACACCTGCTCGCGGGAGGAGAAGAACGCGGACGTGTCGACGGGAGCCTGCCGCGGCTGTTCTGCGATACGCAGGCTCGTCCTCGTACCCGTCGTCGGACGCGACTTCCTGCTCATCCTCGTACTCGTCGTCGTCGTCGTCGTAATCGTCCTCGGCCACTGGCTCGGGCTCCGCCTGGGCTCGGGGACCCTGAGATGCCGCTGGCACCCGGATTGCGTTGCGGCAGCAAGGTGACTGGCAGCTCGGAGTGCCCGTTGAGCTGATCCACGCCGACCTCGTCGCCGTAGTCGGCGTAGTCGTTGTAATCGCCGAAGTCGCTGTAGTCGACGTCGTCGCTGTCGACCTCGCCGAGGGCCATTGCGGTCGCCATGCCCGAATGCACATCGGTGGCGCTGCTGTGCTCTCGGGTGTCGGGCTGGTCGCGCATACCGGCGCGCTGAAGCAGCTCCGAGGGGACGTAAACACCGGCGGTGGTACCCGAGTTCGCTTCTCCCGCAATGGTGCTGCGCAATCGGACCACCAGCCCGTGCTGCTGGGCGAGCCTGCCGACCACGAACAGACCCATGTGTCGCGCAGTGTAGGGAGTCACCTCGCCACCGGACTGCAGCCGCGTATTAGCCACTCGCAGATCGGATTCGGTCATGCCGAGCCCGATGTCGCTGACCTCGATGACCAGCCCGCCGTTTCCTGTGTGCACGGCCGACACCCGCACCTGCGATATCGGCGGCGAGTAGCGAAGCGCGTTGTCGAGCAACTCGGCGAGTAGGTGAACCAGATCGCCTGCGACCGATCCGATGATCTCGCTGTCGGGCACCGTCGCGGTGACGACCCGGGTGTAATCCTCGACCTCGGATGCGGCGGCATTGATGAGCGCCGCCACGGGCACCGGGTCGGCCTGCTCGCGCGGCACCTTCGCGCCTGCGAGCACCAGCAGGTTGGCGCCGTTACGGCGCATCCTGGCTGCCAGGTGATCGAGCCGGAACAGGCTATCCAGCCGATCCGGGTCCTCCTCGTTGCGCTCCAGCCGGTCGATGAGCGACAGCTGTTGGTCGACCAGCGTGCGACTGCGCCGCGACAGCGTCTCGAACATGTCGCTGACCTGCAACTGCAGCCGACTCTGCTCGCCTGCCAGCAGGACGGCCTGCTCGTGCAGTTCGTCGACGGCGTGGGCGACCTGGCCGACCTCCTCGGTGGTGTGCACCGGAATCGGCACGACGGGTCCTGGCTCCTTGCCGGAGCGCACCCGGTCGATCTCACGGGCGAGGTCGTCATGCGCCACTCGCAGGGCGCTGTCGCGCAGCGTGCGCAGCGGACGGATCAGCGACCGGGCCACCAGGGCGACCAGGAGAAGCGCGAGCAGGATCGCGGCGAGAACGATCGCCGAGTCACGGATGGCTTCGGCGCGGGCCGCCGCGGCCTGGTCGGCGACGGCGCCGGTTATCGAGGGCCCCGTCCTGTCGATCAACTTGGCCGCGACCTGATCGCTGATCTGCAGCGACGCCAGGAGCTCGGGATTGGCGACGATCGGCACGCTCGGATCAGAGATGAGGCCGGTGCGATGGATGTACTCGCGCTGCAGCTGCAAGGCCTCCGGCGAGCCGACGCCCAGTACCTGGGCCATGCCCAACAGCGTCGACGGCTCGGCGCCTGCCACCGCGATCAGCCGTGAGCGCAGCTCGGGGTCGGGCAGTTCGGCGCCTCCGTTGACGATCAGCTGCTCCATCATCATCAACCCGCGGGCGCCGACGGCGCGGCTGAGGCCCTGCGCCTCGGCGCGGATGCGTTGGTCGTCGACCCGGACCAATCCGGTGATGGCGTCTTCGGCGGTGAGCAGGATCGGCACGTAGGCGGTCACCCTGTCGATGAGGGGGACACTGTTGCCGATCTTGTTCACCTGAGCCTGCCCGCCCTCGAGCATGCTGGCGACGCCCTTCTGGACGTCCGGTGGAACATCGGGAGTGTTGTTGAGCCGACGCGCCAGTTCAGCGCGGCTGGAGTCGAAGGCGGCGATCGCGGCCGCCACGTCGCCGCCGTCGGCCGAAGCCGACATCGCGCCGTTGAGGGCATTCATGTAGCTAACGACCGCGGGCACCATTTCGGCCTGGTCGGCGGCGCGTTGCAGATCACGCGCATCGGTCGCGTTGGAGTAGATGCGTAACCCGCCGAAAGCGCCGGCCAGAATCAGCGGCACCAAAACAATCGCAAACACCTTCCAGCGGACCGGCCAATTCTTCAGTGACCACCGAGATGGTCGTTTCGGCCGCTCCTGCGCCTGCGCATCGTCGTCGGTGACCAGCCCGTCCACCAGCTCTTGCTGGGTGAACGTGGTCATTGCTGCACCACCGCGCTACCGGCTGTGACGCGGTCTTTTCCTACATGAGCGAGGTTCATAACGCTTCCTGCTGATTTTGCCCCTTTGCGGGCTGGCGTTCATCGCCTGGCAATTGATCGAGTATGCCAGTAGCGCGCGGCCGTTTCCACAATTCTTACTGAACAGCCAAGGTTCGAGGACGTGCCATTTCGCTCTTAGTCGACGTCTGAGCAAATGTCGCTTAGCCCGCCTGCAATCTTCGTGAACGGATCACCCCGTGTCCTAAACCCTTTGTGGGAATGCTAACAAGTGCTTGCAAGAGCTAGCACTTCGGCGAAGTATCGACGGAGGAACAACAGCCATCGAAGAAGGAGGGCATCCAATGGCAGAGAACAACAGCGGCCCGATCGAAGCCGTGAGGGGCATCGTCTCCGGAGCTATCGGCTTCACCAAGCAGGTCATCGGTTTGATCCTGAGCCGCGACGATCTTCAGGAAGAGGGTCGGGCGCAGGTCGACAAGGCCTCGCACCAGCTCGAGGCGGCCCGTAAAGAGGCCGAGGCCGAGGCGGCTCGCACCAAGGCCAAGGCGCAGGAATCGCGCCAGAAGGCTGCTAGCAAGTCCTGACAACCGTACGAGCGAAACGCCCCCGGTCCCTTGTGGCCGGGGGCGTTTTCGTTCTCGCAGGAGGCTGCTCGCGGGGAAGATAGCGCGTTGTGTTCAAAGTGATGTTCTTCTCGCCGCGTATCGCGCCCAATACCGGTAACGCGATCCGCATGGTCGCGGCGACGGGCTGCGAGCTGCACCTCGTCGAGCCGCTCGGGTTCGAGCTGTCCGAGCCCAAGCTGCGGCGGGCAGGCCTCGACTACCACGACCTGGCGTCGGTCACCGTGCACCCCGATCTCGCGACAGCGTGGGACACGATCGCAGCCGACTCAGGTGTACGCGTTCACGGCGCATGCGACAGCGTCGTTCTCGGAGATCGCCTACCAACCCGGCGACGTGTTGATGTTCGGCCCCGAGCCCACCGGGCTGGATGAGGTCACGCTGGCCGACCCGCACATCACCTCGCGGGTACGCATCCCGATGCTTGCCGGGCAGGCGATCGCTGAACCTGTCCAACGCCGCCGCCGTCGCCGTGTACGAGGCGTGGCGCCAGCACGGGTTCAACGGCGCTGTCTGACTACCACCCATTCCAATGCGCGAACTGCTCTGCGGGCAGGCGCTTGGCCTTCTTGAACTCGGTGCCCTTGGTGTAGGCGATCGGGAACAGGCCGCCCTGGCGGTACTGGTCGAACGGGATACCGAGGACCTCGGCGGCCAGCTTCTCGCCCTTGCCGACGAGGTGCAGCGTCGTCCACGCCGACCCCAGGCCGCGCGAGCGCAGCGCGAGCATGTAACTCCACACCGCGGGAAGCAGCGACCCCCAGAACCCGGCGCTACCGGCTACCGCATCGTCGGGACTGCCCTCGAGGCACGGGACCAACATCACCGGCACCTCGTGCAAGTGCTCGTTGAGGTACTTCGCGGAGCTCATCACGGCGCTGATCTGGTCGTCGCGGACGTCACCGCGCGTCGGTCGCTCCCGGTCGAGGTAGGGCGTCGCGTTGTGCCGGTAGATGTCGGCGAGCGCCTTCTTCTTCTCAGGGTCGTCGACGAACACCCACTGCCAGCCCTGGGAGTTGGAACCCGTCGGTGCCTGCAGCGCCAGGTCGAGACACTCCATCAGCACCTCGCGCGGCACCGGCTTCTCCAGATCGAGCCGCTTGCGCACCGAGCGGGTGGTCGTGAGGACATCATCGACGGACAGGTTGAGGTTCATATCTGAAAGACTAGCCAGACTACATTCGCTTCTATGGCAGCCGAATTCACACAAGAGGTGTCCAGCAGACTTCAAGCCGATCACTACGGGTGGCTGACGACCGTGGCCAAATCCGGCCAGCCGGTGCCCAAGCTGGTCTGGTTCTACTTCGACGGCACCGACATCGTCGTCTACTCGATGCCGAACGCCGCCAAGGTCAGGCACATCGGTAACCACCCGCGGGTGAGCCTGAACCTCGACTCCGATGGCAACGGTGGGGGAATCATCGTGGTCGGCGGCGAGGCGACGGTCGACGCGACGGGTTCCGACCCGCGCGAGGACGGCCCGTACTGGGCGAAGTACGAGGCGGACGCCACGCAGTTCGGTCTGGCCGACGCCATGGGTGACTACGACACCCGGCTGACGATCAGCATCGACAAGGTGTGGACCACGCCGACCGAGGGCTGACGTGCATACCAAATCCGATTTCGAGCGCCCGGTCCAGCGGTGGCAGGACATCCCGGGCTGGTTCCAGTGGCGCAGCGCGCAGGAGGAGGCCGTCGCACACTTCGGCGACGGCAGCCGGTTCGTCGAAGTGGGCTGCTATCTGGGAAAGAGCCTCTGCTCGCTGGCCGAGGTGGTTCGCGACAGCGGCCGCGACATCGCGCTGATCGGGGTCGACACCGCGCAGGGCAGCGGTCCTGAGGGCCGGCGGGACACCAATGCGCACGGTCCGGCGGTGGAGTACGGCGGCGGAACCTTCGCGGGCCTGCTGCACCGCAACATAATCGCCTGCGGTGCAGCCGATCTGGTGCAGCTCCTCATCAGCGACTCGGTTGCCGCTGCGCAGCTGTTTCCCGACCAGTCGCTGGCGTGGGTGCACATCGACGCGCGACACGACTACGCGAGCGTCTCGGCCGACATCGCCGCGTGGGCGCCGAAGGTGCGCGCGGGCGGCTGGCTGTCCGGAGACGATTTCAACGCCGACTGGTGGCCGGGCGTCGTCGGCGCTGTGCGCGATGCCCTGCCCGACGCCGCTACCTGGTGGTCCACGCAGTGGCGGTGGATCAAGAATCGCTAACACTTCACGCAAGACGCGGGTGACCTTATGGCTCGACCACGACGCGAAACACGCCCTCGGATTTGTGTTGCGCCACACGAAACGCCTCGACGGCATCCTCGATTGGGAATCTGTGCGTGACAAGGGTTTCAGTCAGCTCCGGCCGGCCTGCCAGTAGGTCCGCAGCCTCGACGAAGTCTTTGCGTCGCCCACGATGGCTGCAGTAGCCGAGCGATGGACGCAACGTCACTTCTCGACCAAACGCGGCGTCCATCGGCCACGCCGTCCCAGGGGGATAAGCGCCAAGGTGCACCACGGTTCCGCCCACCGTCGCGAGCTCGACGGCGCGGTGCAGCGCGCTCTCGCTGCCGCCGGTTTCGATCACCACGTCGTAGTCGCCGGTGGGTTCGACGGCTCCGATGCGTTCACGAGCTTCATGTTGATGCGGGTAACGAGCCTGCACGGCGACCTCGGCCGCACCCATCTGCTGGGCCGAGGCGGCCGCGAGGATGCCGATGGCACCTGCTCCAACGATTGCGACACGGGTCTGCGGACCGATCTCACCCTGATGACAGCTGTGCCACGCGACGCTTGCAGGCTCCACGAGTGAAGCGTCGGCGACGTCGAGGCCGGAGGGCAGCGGCACAATGGCGCGGCGGGGTGCTCGGAAATACTCGCTCATGCCCCCCGGACTGAGCATGCCCGGTGCGGTGGGAGGGCCTGTCGTACACATGTTGTAAGTGCCCTGCTCGCACTGCTCACACGCGCCGCAACCGAAGAAGCCCTCGACTGCTGCGGCGGTGCCGTCTTCGAGAAGCCCGGCGAACTCGTGGCCCGCGATCTGGGTGCTGCCGTATTGAAGGTACTTCAGATCCGAAGCGCAAATTCCCGTCGCCACGACCCTTACGAGTTCTCCTGCACCCTCTGGCTCGTCGACATCGACGACCTCAACCGAGGGCGGCGCATTGCGAACTGCCTTCATCGGATCTCCTCTGCGCTTTGCGTCGATTCTCCTCGTACCGAGCAGCCCTGCGCACCGCTTTCGACACCCCCGAGCGTGCGCGGAATCGGTTGTGGCAGCGGTGTGTCTCGGTGCAGACATGCTCCCCTGCAACGGGGAGGTACCCCCACTCGCGGCGCGCTACCTGAAGTCACGGCTGCGGGAGGCGACCCGCATGTCGAGCTTGCTGATCCTGTCGGCGACGACCGTGACCGCGCCGGTGGCGTTCTGCACCTGGCCACGGATCACCATCGCCGACGCCGTCTGCGCCAGCTTGCGGTGGCGCTGCCAAACCCCCTGAGAACACAGGATGTTCACCATGCCGGTCTCGTCCTCGAGGTTGATGAACGTCACCCCCTGCGCTGTCGCGGGACGCTGTCGGTGTGTCACCGCCCCCGCCACCAGCACCCGGGTTCCATCGGGTATCGACAGCAGCCGGTCGGCCGTGATGACCCCCATCGCGTCGAGGTCCGCACGCAGGAACTGGGTGGGATAGCTGTCCGGCGAGACCCCGGTGGCCCAGACGTCGGAGGCCGCCAGTTCCAGGTCGGTCATTCCGGGCAGGGTCGGGATGTGTGACGACGCCCCGACGCCTGGCAGCCGGTCCGGCCGTTGGGTGGCGGCCGCTCCCGCGGCCCACAGTCCTTCGCGACGGGTGATACCGAAGCAGGACAGCGCCCCCGCCGTCGCGAGCGCTTCTGTCTGCGGGACGGAGAGCTGCACCCGGCCGGTCAGGTCCAGCAGAGACATGAACGGCCCGTTGGCTTTTCGCTCCTCGGCAATCTGTTCGGCCAGCTCGTCACCGATGTGGCGAACACTGCCGATACCCAGCCGGACCTCGGTGCCCGTCTTTTCCAGCGTCGCGTGCGCGAGGCTGGCGTTGACATCCGGTCCGTGCACGGTGACCCCGTGCCTGCGGGCGTCGGCCACCAACGTCTGCGGTGAATAGAAGCCCATCGGCTGCGCCCGCAGCAGCGCGGCGCAGAACGCGGCTGGGTGGTGCAGCTTGAACCAGGACGAGTAGAACACCAACGAGGCAAAAGACAGCGAATGACTTTCCGGGAAGCCGAAGTTCGCGAACGCCTCCAGCTTCTCATAGATCCGGTCGGCCACGTCGCCGGTGATGCCGTGCCGTTCGCGCATGCCGTCGTAGAACCGGCTGCGCAGCCTGCGCATCCGCTCGGTCGACCGCTTGGAACCCATGGCGCGTCGCAACTGGTCGGCCTCGGCGCCGGTGAAACCGGCGCAGTCCACCGCGAGTTGCATGAGCTGCTCCTGGAACAGCGGTACGCCCAGGGTTTTTCGCAGCGCCGCCTCCATCGACGGATGGTCGTAGGTGACGGGCTCCTCGCCGTTGCGGCGCTTGATGAACGGGTGCACCGATCCGCCCTGGATCGGTCCCGGCCGGATCAGCGCCACCTCGACCACCAGGTCGTAGAACACCCGCGGCTTCAGCCGCGGAAGCGTGGCCATCTGTGCGCGTGACTCCACCTGGAACACGCCGACGGAATCGGCGCGCTGCAGCATCTCGTACACCGCCTGCTCGGACAGATCGAGCTTGGCCAGGTCGACGTCGATGCCCTTGTGCTCGGCCACCAGGTCGATGCAGTAGTGCAGGGCAGAGAGCATGCCAAGGCCGAGAAGATCGAACTTCACCAAACCGATTGCCGCGCAGTCGTCCTTGTCCCACTGCAGGACACTGCGATTCTCCATCCGCGCCCACTCCACCGGGCACACGTCGGCGATCGGCCGATCGCAGATCACCATGCCGCCGGAGTGGATGCCCATGTGCCGCGGCAGGTTAGAGATCTGCACGGCAAGGTCGATGACCGGTTCGGGTACGTCTTCGACGTGCGTCGATTCGGTGAGGTTGCCCCACTGGCCGATCTGCTTGCTCCAGGCATCCTGCTGGCCCTGCGAGAACCCCAGAGCGCGGGCCATGTCGCGTACCGCGCTGCGACCGCGGTAGGTGATGACGTTGGCGACCTGGGCGGCGTAGTCGCGGCCGTAGCGGTTGTAGACATACTGAATGGCCTTTTCCCGCAAGTCCGATTCGATGTCGATGTCGATATCGGGTGGCCCGTCCCTTGCCGGGGACAGGAACCGCTCGAACAGCAACTCGTTGGCGACCGGGTCGACGTTGGTGACGCCGAGGGCGTAACAGACCGCCGAATTGGCCGCCGATCCCCTGCCTTGGGCCAGGATGCCGTTCTCCCTGCAGAACCGGGTGATGTCGTGCACCACCAGGAAGTAGCCCGGAAAGTTGAGCTGGGCAATGGTTCTCAGCTCGTGTTCGATCTGTTCGTATGCCCGGCGTGCCCGCTCGGGCGGTCCGTACCGGTTCCTGGCGCCCGTCATGACCAGGTGCCGCAGCCAACTGTCCTCGGTGTGCCCGTCGGGCACATCGAACGGCGGCAACCGCGGGGCGATCAGCGCCAGCTCGAAGGCACACTGCTCGCCGAGGTCGGCTGCGGCGGTGACGGCCTCGGGGAATTGTGCGAACACCCGCGCCATCTCCTCCCCTGAGCGCAGGTGTGAACCACCGAGCGGGGCAAGGTAGCCCGCCGCTTCGTCGATCGAGTTGCGGGCGCGGATCGCTCCCATGGCCATCGCCAGCCGTGCTCGCGACGGCTCGGCGAAATGGGCGGCGGTGGTGGCGACGACGCCGACACCGGAGCCGCCCCTGCGGCGACAATCGAGACCGAACCGGGGCGCCAACTCAGCGAGTGCGGTGTTTCGCTCATCGTCGAGGGGATGCCCGTGGTGGGTGAGCTCGATGCTGACCCGGTCGCTGCCGAACCGGTCAACCAGATCGGCGAGCGCCTTCTCCGCCGCTGCCGGGCCACCGCTGGAAAGTGCTTGACGGACATGGCCTTTGCGGCAGCCGGTCAGAATCTGCCAGTGTCCACCTGCGGCCTCTGTCAGTGCGTCGTAGTCGTAGCGCAGGACACCTTTTTCACCGCCTGCAAGGTGCGCCGCCGCCAACTGGCGCGACAGCCGTCGATACCCTTCGGGACCCCGGGCAAGCACCAGCAGGTGCGGCCCACGCGGGTCGGGCTCCTCGGTGCGATCGCCGCCACCGAGGGACAGTTCGGCACCGAACACCGTCTGCACGTCGAGTTCCTTGGCGGCTTCGGCGAACCGCACCACCCCGTAGAGCCCGTCGTGATCGGTCAGGGCGATGGCACGCAGATCGAGCCGGGCGGCCTCCTCGACGAGTTCCTCCGGCGTGCTGGCGCCGTCGAGGAAGCTGTACGCCGAATGCGCGTGCAACTCGGCATACGGGACCGCCGATGTTGGCCGCTGCATATCGAGTGGCTGATAGCTGCCGCGCTTGCGGGACCAGGCCGGGCTGTCGCCACCGTCACCGATCTGCTGGTCGATGGGCCAGCCGGCACGGCGCGGTTTGCTCGTAAGCACCCGCTCCATCTCGGTCCAACTCGGCGGCCCGTTATGCCAGCCCATCTACCCAGGGTAGTCGAACACGCGTTCGAACCGCTAGTCGTAGACTACGGCCCGTCAAGCGGCACAGAGGAGCCCTCGACTAGCGCGGGCGCGCGACAATCGCGGGTGATTTCACCGCGTGGATGACGGTGGTACTGACCGAGCCCAGCAGCATGCCTGCGAACCCGCCCCTGCCGTGGCTTCCCACCACTACGAGCTGGGCGGTTTTGGCGTGCTCGACCAGCTGACGAGACGGCTGATCACAGACCACCAACCGATGCACCTTGACGTCGGGATACCGCTCCTCGAAACCGGCCAGCCGCTCGGACAACTCGAGGCGAGCCTCCGCCTCGAGTTGTTCGGCGTCCAGCCCCGGAATTTCGTACACGGTGGTGATGTCGCGCCATGCGTGCATCGCCACAACGTCCACTCCTCGCCGGGATGCCTCAGCGAAGGCGATCTCGGTCGCCGACAACGACGCCGCCGAGCCGTCTATCCCAACCAGCACGGGCGCATCCGGTGCTACTGCGGGTGGATCTTCATGGATGACCGCGACCGGGCAATGCGCGTGTTGGACCAGCCCAGTACTGACCGAACCCAGCAGTGCCCGGCTGAAGGCGCCCATTCCTCGCGACCCGACAACGACCATGTCAGCATCCTTCGACATGTCTGCGAGGTTCGCGATCGCACCGCCGTGCAAGACGACACTGTGCACGATCGGAGGTGACCCGTCATCGCTCGAGTGCGCCACAGCTTCACGCGCTTCGTCGAGAACGCGTACAGCTTGGTCTTCTTGCCACCTGAAAAAATCTGTACCGGCGACGAATTCCGACGACGGAACGGGGGTGGCGGTGGGCAACACCGGCACCGCGATGTGAACAAGCGTGAGCGGCACGTTGAGCATCGCCGCTTCGCGCGTCGCCCAGGCCAGGGCGGCCTTGGACGCTGCAGACCCGTCGACACCTACCAGGACGCCGTGCCTTGACTGTGATTCAAACATGCAACAACGCTATGGATGGCCGTCGCGAGCCGGCATGGGCCTTTGGTCATCAAACCCGATGACGAAGCGCCTTTTTCGATCAGGGCAGCGCGTCGCCGTCGAGCTGGTCTCGCGGCACCACCATCATCGGTACGTCGAGCACCCGAAGCATCTTCGCCGCCGTCGACCCGAGGAACAGCCGCTTGGGCGCGCTGAGCCTGCTCGACCCGACCATGATCAGGTCACCGTCGCGCCAGTCGAGCTTGCTGACCGCGTCCTCGACCGTTGGTCCGTCGACGATCGTCGACGTCACCGGAATGCTCTCGGGCAAGGCGTCTTTCGCGGTCTCCAGCGTGTGCCGGGCATGTTCGAGCGCGCGCTCGCGGACGGCCTCCGGATCACCGCGGAGTTGACCGTACGTCGGGTCAAGAGGAACGAGCGATGCAAGACGTAACGGCGTCCCTGCCGCCTTGCTGAACCGAACCGCCGTGCGCAGCAAGAGATCCGCGCCCTCACGCTCACCGATCGCGCACGTCACCTCGCGAACCCGCTCGACGTCGGAATGGCGGGTGCCCCGCGGCGCCACAGCTACCGGGACCGGCGACGAGTGCAGCAGTTCGTTGACCACCGAGCCCAGCGAAAGGGGCCCCGCCAGCCCGCCGCCGGAGCCGCCGACCACGACCGCGTCCCCCTCGAGCCGTGCGACTTCCTTGAGGAGACCGTCGGCGAACGAATCGGCGAAACTCACATGGCTGCGGGCGACGACGTCGTCCGGGACCGCCGCCTCGTTGAGCCACTCCTTGGCCTGCTCGGCGAGCAGGTCGTTGAAGTCACCGATCGACAGGCGCGCCGTTGCCGCCCGGTCGGGCTGCAGAACGATGCAGAGCTCCAACTCCGCGCCCAGCGTCCGGGCCAACCTGACTGCGAGCGCAACAGCGTCTGCGCCACCGGGTGTGGCCAGGTATCCGACGACCAGCTTCATGGTGGACATCCTGTACCACCGAGGGCTGCTCAGTCGGTGTATTCGACGACGCCGTCCTCGAGCACCAGCCGCGCGTTCGAACCGTCCGGGTTTGCCGCCTCCGTGCGGAACACCGCATGGCCCGGCTCTGTGCGCCAGATGGCGGTGGTGAGCGTCTCGCCGGGGAAGACCGGCGAGGTGAAGCGCGACGCGATCGCGGTGACCTTCGTCGCGTCGCCGCCGCCCAGCTCGCCGACGAGCGCGCGACCAGCGACCCCGTAGGTGCACAGCCCGTGCAGGATCGGCTTGGGGAAGCCGGCCAGCTCACGCGCGAACCAGGGATCGCTGTGCAGCGGATTGCGGTCCCCGGACAGCCGGTAGATCAGTGCCTGGTCTTCGCGGGTCGGCAGCGCGATCTGTGAGTCGGGCTCGCGGTCGGGGATCTCGGGCGCCACAGGGCGCTGCCCGGGTTGCCCGCCGAAGCCGCCCTCACCGCGGATGACCGCGGTCGCCATCGTCTCGGCGACGACCTTCCCGGTATCGGGGTTGGTGCCCGTCGCCTTGAGCATGACCACGGCGTTCTTACCTTCGCCCTTGTCCTGGATGTCGGCGACCTCGCCGACCACGCTCAGCTTTCCCGCGCTCGGCAGCGGCTCGAACAGCCGGATCTGCTGGGATCCGTGCAGCAGCATCGCGAAATTGAAGGAGCCGATCTTGCCCGCCGCCGCGAAGCCGGTGCAGGCGATGACGGAATACGTCGGCAGCACCTGCTGCGGGATGTCGTGGCTGTTCTCCGTGGTGAACGCGAGGTCATCGGTGCCCGCACCGACGCCGAGCGCGTACAGCAGGGTGTCTCGGTCGGTCCATTCGAAGATCTGCGGGTCGGTGGTGGCACCTATCGCGTTCGGGTCGATCGGCATTGACGCTCCCTTCGGGTTGCCAGGAGACGATATCGGGATCGGTCGCGCGGGGATTGAGCGGCCGCTTTTTTGGATATGGATGCTGAGTGGCCGACCCATCGACCGCTCATCTACCGAACGGATCCGCGCTGAGCTCCAAGCAGCAGCACGATCCGGTGCAATGGATGCGCTTCTACGCAGAACAGCAGAGCGACGACGATCCGTCGGGTTTTCTGGCGATGACGTCGCTGCTTCGTCTGCACCACCTGATGACGACCGCGGTCGAACATGCCCTGCGCTCAAAGTTCAACCTCGCCCTGACCGACTACCAGATCCTGAAAGCTCTGCAGCTCAGCGATGCAGGCACCTGGCTGCTCAGCCGGATGGCGTGGCACCTGATGGTGCATGCCACCACGGTGACGCTGGCCGTCGAACGACTCGAAGCAAGGCAACTGGTCAAGCGGCACTCGCACCCCCACGACCGGCGGGCAACGCTGGTGTCGATCACCGCGGACGGTCGCGAGCTCGCCGACGACGCCACCGACACGCTGGGCCGGATCGATTTCGGCCTCCCCGGCCTCACCCGTTCGCAGGCGCGCTCGTTGACCGCGACGATCGGGCGGCTTCGCGCCAGCGCGGGCGACTTCGACCGCGCGTACGGGTCCGCCCCCCGTGACCTGGGCTGATCGACCGCGTCACATAGCGTTGACGTTTGCCGGTCAACGGACGACCATGACCGCATGCGCTATGTCGTTACCGGCGGTACCGGGTTTATTGGTCGCCGCGTCGTCTCGCGAATTCTGGACCGGTGCCCCGATGCGCAGGTCTGGGTCCTTGTCCGTCGGGAGTCGTTGACCAGGTTCGAGCGGCTCGCAGGCCGAGGCGACCATCCGTGGGGCGATCGGGCCAAGGCGCTGGTCGGCGACCTGACCGCGGAGGATCTCGGGCTCTCCGAGGAGACCATCGGCGAGCTCGGCTCCGTCGACCATGTGGTGCACTGCGCCGCCATCTACGACGTCACCGCCGCCGAGGACGCACAGCGCGCCGCGAACGTCGACGGCACACGGGCGGTGATCGCGCTCACGCGTCGGCTGGACGCGACGTTGCACCACGTGTCGTCGATCGCGGTCGCCGGGACCTATCGCGGCGAGTACACCGAAGAGGACTTCGACGTCGCCCAGGATCTGCCGACGCCGTACCACCAGACGAAGTTCGAGGCCGAATCGCTGGTGCGCTCGGAGCCCGGCCTGCGCTACCGCATCTATCGGCCCGCGGTGGTCGTCGGTGACTCCCGCACCGGCGAAATGGACAAGGTCGACGGGCCGTACTACTTCTTCCCCATCCTGGCGAGAGCCGCACGGCTGCCGTCGTTGCTTCCCGTGCTGTTGCCCGACACCGGACGCTCCAACATCGTTCCGGTCGACTACGTCGTCGACGCCATCGGCGAGTTGATCCATGCGCCCGACCGCGACGGTCAGACGTTCCATCTCACCGCCCCCGACTCGATCGGCCTGCGCGGGATCTATCGCGGCGTATCGAAAGCGGCGGGGCTACCGCGGTTGCGCGGCCGACTGCCACGGGGCGCTGCCACACCGTTCCTTCGAGCGACCGGTCGCGCCAAGGTGTTGCGCAACATGGCGGTGACGCAGCTGGGGATTCCCGCCGAGATCATGGACGTCGTCGACCTGATGCCGACCTTCACCGCCGACAACACCTCAGACGCATTGCGGGACACCGGAATAACAGTTCCGGACTTTGCATCGTATGCGCCGCGGCTGTGGAGGTACTGGGCCGAACACCTCGATCCCGACCGGGCAAGGCGCGACGACCCGGCAGGCCCGCTGGTCGGAAAGCACGTCGTCATCACCGGAGCGTCCAGCGGAATCGGCCGCGCATCGGCGATCGCGGTGGCCGAACGCGGTGCGACGGTTTTCGCGCTGGCCCGCAACGCCGAAGCGCTCGACGACCTGATCGCCGAGATCCGCGCGGCAGGCGGCGAGGCGCACGCGTTCACGTGCGACGTCACCGACGGTACGTCGGTGGAGCACACGGTGAAGGACATCCTCGGCCGGTTCGACCACGTCGACTACCTCGTCAACAATGCGGGCCGCTCCATCCGTAGGTCGATCTCGGCATCGACCGATCGGCTGCACGACTACGAACGCGTGATGGCGGTCAACTACTTCGGCTCGGTTCGCATGGTGCTGGCGCTGCTGCCGCATTGGCGCGAACGCCGTTTCGGTCACGTGGTCAACGTGTCCAGCGCCGGGGTGCAGGCCAGCAGCCCGAAGTACAGCGCCTACATCCCCAGCAAGGCTGCGCTCGACGCATTCGCCGAGGTGGTGGGTACCGAGACACTGTCCGACCACATCACGTTCACGACCATCCACATGCCGCTGGTGAAGACGCCGATGATCGCACCGTCACGCAGGCTCAACCCGGTCCCGCCGATCACCGTCGAACACGCGGCGGCAATGGTGGTGCGCGGCCTGGTCGACAAGCCCGCGAGGATCGACACCCCGATGGGCACGCTTGCCGACGTCGGCATGTACTTCACGCCGAAGCTGTCCCGCCGGGTGCTGCACCAGCTCTATCTGGGCTATCCGGATTCGGCTGCGGCCCGCGGGCTGGACGAAGAGCCGAGATCGCACGTTGCGTCGCGGCGGCCGAAGCGGCCGGTACGTGCGGTGACGAAGGTTCGGATGCCCCGCCCCGTGAAGCGCGCGGTTCGGCTGGTGCCCGGCGTGCACTGGTAGCCGACGAGCCGACGTATGGTTGACGCCGTGCCGCAGCCCGTCTTCGCAGACGTCGACACGGGTGTCGACGACGCGATGGCGCTGGCCTATTTGTTCGGCAGTCCCGACGCCGAACTCGTCGGCATCGCCTCTACTGCGGGAAACGTTGCAGTGCAACAGGTTTGCCAGAACAACCTGGGCCTGCTCGAGTTGTGCGGAGTCGGGGACATTCCGGTGTCCAAGGGTTCCGAACAGCCGGTCAGTTCACCCCTGCGGACGGCTGAGGACACCCATGGCCCGCAGGGTCTGGGCTATGCCACCCTGCCGTCGACGGATCGGCGGCTCACCTCGCACGACGCCGCGCAGGCATGGATCACGGCCGCGCACGCATATCCCGGCGAACTGATCGGGTTGGCGACCGGGCCGCTGACCAATCTGGCGCTGGCGCTGCGGCGGGAACCCGCGTTGCCCACGCTGCTTCGACGGTTGGTGATCATGGGTGGCGCCTTCGAGTACCGCGGTAACACGACGCCGGTCGCGGAGTGGAACATCAGCGTGGATCCCGAGGCCGCACAGGAGGTCTTCGCCGTCTGGTCTGCCGCATGGGGACTGGACCCGCCGCGACATCTGCCGATTGTGCTGGGGCTGAACCTGACCGAGAACATCGCCATGACGCCTGCACTGCTTGGTCGGCTTGCGACGGAGGCGAACTCGCCGACCGCACCGATGAGCGTGCTCGATGACCGCGGCACCCGCTCGGCGGCCGTCAACCCGTTGATCCGGGTGCTCGAGGACGCCATGCGGTTCTACTTCGAGTTCCATTTCGACCAGGGCGAGGGATACCTCGCGCATCTGCACGATCCGCTGGCCGCGGGCGTGGCGCTCGATCCGGATCTGGTGACGACGCGACCGGCCACCATCGACGTCGAGCTGACCGGCACACTGACCCGCGGCATGACGATCGCCGACTGGTCCGGCCGTTGGGGTCGAGAACCCAACGCGCTCATCGGTGTTGACGTTGATCCTGTCGCATTCTTCGACCAGTTCATCGCGCGCGTCGGCCGATTCGCCCGCGATCTGGCCTGACCTGGGGTTGAATGGCGGCATCCCGACGTGGGAGGCGCGCCATGCGCACGCTGTGGCAACGAGCGGAACCGTCAGCAGGTTCGCCGTCGAACCCGGCCGAGATCGCCGACCGGGCGCTGCATCGCCGTGCCGTCGAGGCGGTCATCTGGGGCATGCCCGCGGTCAACTTCGAGCTGATGCGTCGCCAGATGGTCAAGCTGGGCGGGTCGGCGAACCAGGTCGTGTTCTGGTCTCGGCCGATCACCTGGAAGAACCAGACGCTGACACCCAACCCCGACACGATCTACGTGATGCCGTTCTTCAACACCCAGGAAGCCGGGCCGGTGGTGCTGGAGATCCCGCCTGCCGGCGCGGGAACGATCGTCGGGTCGGTGGACGACTGCTGGCAGACCGCGATAGCCGATGTCGGACCCGCAGGCGTCGACAAGGGTCAGGGAGGCAAGTACCTCGTCCTGCCTCCTGATCATCCTGGTGAAGTGCCCGACGGTTACATCCCCTTGCGCTCACCGACCTACCAGTCCTATGCGTTGCTGCGGTCCAACTACCGCAGCGCCGACGAAACCGGGATCGCCGACGCCGTCGCGTATGCGAAACACGTTCGGGTGTATCCGCTGTCGGAGGCGGCCGATCGACCGCAGACAACGTTCATCGATGCGATCGACGTCCTGTTCGACGCGACCATCCCCTACGACGCCCGATACTTCGATGCACTGAACAGCGTCGTGCAGGCGGAGCCGTGGCTGGCCCGTGACAGGGTGATGATCGACTCGCTGAAAACGATCGGCATCGAGAAGGGCAACCCCTTCACCCCCGCCGGCAAGGCGCGAAGAATCCTCGAGGCCGCCGCTCACGAAGCGCATGCCTGGCTGGTCAACCGGTGGAAGACATCCTATTTTCCGCCCGCGTACTTCGACGGCGGACATTGGCACGTGCCCGCCTCCGACGAGGTCGCCAAGGGAATGATGACGAACTTCGCCGACCCCGGCAGCTACCCGGTCGACAGCCGTGCGGTCACCTACTCCGTCGCTTTCTTCAGCGCCAAAGAGCTTGGTGCAGGCCAGTTTTACCTGATGTGCACCAAGGACAAGGCGGCCAATACCCTGTCAGGAGATAACAGCTACCGTCTCCGCGTACCCGCATCTGCACCGGTGCGGCAATACTGGTCGGCCACCGCCTATGACGGGGCGACCCACGCGCTGATCCGTAACACGCCGTGGTCCAGCAGGTCATCCACCTCCCGCCAGCTCACGACGAACGCGGACGGGTCGGTCGACATCTACTTCGGTCCACAAGCGCCCGACGGCTGTTCGTCGAACTGGGTTCCCACGAAGGCGTGCAACACCTTCGAGGTGATCTTCCGGTTCTACGGTCCGGAGCAAGCACTGTTCGACAAGACCTGGAAGCTGCCGGACATCGAGAAGACCCACTGAACTACTCGTAGATCCCTTCCAGGTACCACCGCCGCTGGCGGTAGCACAGCAACAGCGCCTGGCCCGGGTCTCCGTCGACCAGCACCTGTGCCCGTGCGGTACGGCCGGCCTTGCGTTCCGGATCCCACCACCGTTCGTCGACCGGCCACGGCCCCGCCCACCAGGACAACGCGCCTTCCCTGCCCGGGGAGGCAAGCCGTGCAGGCTCCGCCGAGAACAGTCCCCTGTTGGTCACCCGGACCGGGTTGCCTTGGCCGTCAAGCACTTCGACAGGGTCGTCGAGCAGCACGCTCGGCGAGGGCTCGGGCAGTTGCCCCGGCCACGGCTGCCCGGGGTCGGCCTGCGGTACGGGCTCATCACCCAACGGCGTCAACGTGATGCGTTCGGCGGGTCCACGGCCTCCGCTGAGCACCGGCACCTGCACGGCCTCCGGTCCGAGCAGACCCTGCACGCGAATCAGCGCACGACGGGCACGCAACCGGTCCTCCTCACCCATGCCACCCCACAGCGGCAGTTGCAACGCCTCGGCCGACACCACCTCCACCGGTTGCAGCCGCAACACGGTGATCGGCGCGGTCGGCCTGTCGTTGGGATTGCGGCGATTCAGCCAGCCGTCCAACTGCCAGCGCACCCGGTCGGCGGTGGCGTCCTCGGTCAGCGGTTCCGCACAACGCCAAACCCGGTTCAGCTCTTCACCGTTGGCGGTCACGGCATGGATGGCCAGCCTGGTACAACCGACACCGGTCGACTCGAGGCTGCGATGCAGGTCGCTGGCGAGCGACCTGCCTGCGAACGCTGCGGCATCCACCCGGTCGATCGGCGGGTCGCAGTCCATCACGGCGTCGAGATCCGCAGGCGGTTCGCGTCCCGACGGCCCCCGGCCGGGTTCGGCGCGGGCGAAGCGATGTGCGGCTATCGCATCGGCCCCGAACCGCGATGCCACGTCGGCTCGGGACAACGCGGCGAACTGCCCGATGGTTCGGATACCCATGCGCCACAACAGATCCACCAGGTCTTCGCGGCCCGGGGCAGCCAGGCTGGGCTCGGTGGCCAACTGACGGATGGACAGCGCCGACAAGAACGCCGCATCCTTGCCCGACTCGATGATCCGCCCGGCGCGCGCGGCGAAGACCGCGGTGGGCAGCCGGTCGGCGATACCCACCTGGCATTCGGCACCGGCAGCCGCCACCGCATCGACCAACCGTTCCGCGGCGGCCTGCTCGGAGCCGAAGTAGCGCGCCGCACCGCGTACCGGCAACACCAGCAGGCCCGGCCGCAGTACCTCGGCACGCGGCACCAGGTCGTCCACCGCCGTCGTCACATTTTCGAAGTGCCTGGCATCGCGCGCAGGATCGGCGGTGACGACGTGCAGCTGTGGGCACCTGGCCTGGGCTTCCCGACGGCGCAGGCCACGACGCACGCCGACAGCGCGGGCCGACGCCGAGCAGGCGATGACCCGGTTGGCCAGCGTGACCGCCACCGGAGACGTCGGGGACAGATCAGCCGCAACCGCCGCAGCCACCGCTGGCCAATCCATGCACCAGATGGCCAGCACCCGTGACGCGCTCATTCGCCTACCGCACGCACCGACCCGAAGTTTCGTCCCCTCGCCCGCATATCCAGCCGGACCTTGCTGATCCGGCCGCACCCGGATGTGGGTCGACCGTCACTGCCGCCGGTCACTTCGTAGCCGCTGACCCTGGCTTCGAGTCGAGCCGATGCGCCATGCCAGTCACCGCCGGTGACCAACAGCGTGCAGCCCTTCTGGCGCGCGCGGGCGACCACCGCCCGCGCCCGTGTCGCGGGCACGCAGCGGCCGGCAAGACCGAGCACGACCAGATCCATGCCGTCCATCAGCACCGCTGCCACCTCGACGGGATCTGCTCCCGGTTCGGGAATGACGGCGAGACGGCTCAGGTCCGCACCCATCTCGACGGCCGCAAGCAGACCGACGTCGGGCTGGCCGACAATGGCCGCATGCCCACCCGCTGCCGTCACCGCGGCCACCAAGTTCAGCGACAGTGACCGCGCACCCGACAGCACCGCAACCGTTCCCCTCGGCAATGAGATCGGCGGCACTTCGGCCTGGTCGAACCTCCCGCTTGCCGGAGACGATTCGGGTAACGGCAGCAAACTTTCCGACTCGGGAAGCACATCGTTGGACGACAGCTGGCCGCGACGGCCCTGCCCCACCTTCCCGGATATCGCCGCCATCTTGCGGCGCAGGTGTTCTACCTGATCAGCACGGTCAACCCGATGCCGATCAAGGCTCATCGCCGTCGTCACAACAGCACCTTCCGCCTCATCCGAATCATGGCTCATTCGAAAGTATGTTCGATAGAACGAGTAAACACCCGCCCACCGACACCGTCAAGCGTCAGCAGCTCGATATGGGGTTTCCACCGGCGTACGCCTGCGGCTGAATACCCGGGGAATTCTTCGCATATCGGATAAGGTTTCGAACGACGACCGCATTGACAGCGGTTCTACAGCAAGTCGGGGGACAGATAGGAAAATGATGACGACACGTCGTTCGGCTCGTCGCATTCCGGCCATCGCCGGAGCCGCCGCGATCATCGCCCTTGTCGGGCTTTCCGCCGCGTGCGCGAAGGAAGAGGAGAAGGCTCCCGAGACCTCGACAACGACGACCACCACAACCACCACGGCACCTGCCGAGCCGACCGAGAAGGCACCGCGACTCGATCCCGGCGGACCGAATCCGTTCTCACCGTCGGTCCTGGCACCTCCGGCGCCCACGGCGCCTCCGGGCGACAACTAGCGCACCGCGGTGCCCGGTTGGCGAACTGGCGCCGGGCACCGACTGCTGGCGCTGATCGCGGTGGCAGGGGTGCTTTTGCTTGCGTCGGATCTGCGGATCACCCATGCGGACAACACGCCTCGGCTGATCGGCGGACCCTTTGCGCTTCTACTCGGCGCCTCAACCGATCTGGGACCCTCGCACCGCGACGACACCCAGCTGACGGTCGAACTTCGCGACTCGACCCGGCCGACTCGGCTGGTCGGCTGGGCACGTAGCCAAGGCTTGTCCGTGCGATGGCAGCCGGGCAAGAACTGGGCCGTCGTCGAGGGCGAGGCGGACAAGGTGGGCTCCGCGTTCGACGTCGAGGTCCACGACTATCGCGGCCAACGCGGCCAGCTGTTCTATGCGTCCCCGCAACAGCCGTCCGTGCCCGAGGAAGTGCGCCCAGAGGTCGTCGAACTCGGCCGGATCCTGAGCTACATCCCGCATCACGAGTCGAAACCACCGATGCTGCCCCGCGACGTACCCGACCAAGGGTTGCAGCCCAGCTCGCTGCGCAACACCTACAACGTGACCCCACTGGCCAAGGCCGGCTTCACCGGCAAGGGCCAGACCATCGTGATCTTCGCGTTCGACGGCTTCGACCAGGCCGACCTGGACAGCTTCGCGACCCTGTACAAGTTGCCGAAGTTCACCCCCACCCTGGTCGGCGGCCAACCGTCGGCACCGCGCGGCGAGACGACGATGGACCTCGAAGTCGCCCATGCCGTTGCGCCGGATGCGAAGAAGGTGGTCATCAACGCCCGACCGACGGTCGAGGGCGACGGCGGTGTCTACGAGAAGATCGCGCAGATGTTGGCGTCGGCCGACCGGCAGTTCCCCGGTGCGGTGTGGAGCTTCTCCATCGGCTGGGGCTGCGACAAGCTGATCACCGCAGCCGATCTGGCGCCGGTGCGGTCGGCGCTCGCGGCCGCCCACGCCAATGGCACGACGGCTTTCAACGCCAGCGGTGACCTCGCGGGCCTGGAATGCAAAGGCGGCCAGGACTGGTCGTCGCCGCCGAGTGACGCCGATATCGGGCTCGACTCCGTCGCGTCGCTGCCGGAGATGACCGATGTGGGCGGCACCACCCTGTCCACCGACGCCGCAGGCGTATGGCAGTCCGAACAGGCCTGGTTCGACGTGCCGCTGTCGCTGGGCAGCGGCGGCGGGGTGTCCGCACTGTTCGACCGGCCGCCCTGGCAGCGCGCAGTGTTGCCGGACAGGGACCGCGGCCGCAGGCTCACCCCGGACGTCTCCGCTGTGGCCGATCAGTTCACCGGCGTGAAGATCGTCTTAAACGGCAAGCAGTTGGTCGGCGGCGGAACCTCACAGTCCGCGCCGATCTGGTCGGGCCTCGCCGCGGTGATGAACCAGTACCTCGTCGAGAACGGCGGACGACCACTCGGAGATCTCAATCCGCTGCTGTACACGGTCGCCGAAGGCTCGAGGCTGCCGGGCTTTCGTGACGTCACCCTCGGCGGCAATGCGGTCGCCGACGCGGCGCCCGGATACGATCTGGTGACCGGACTCGGCACCCCCGACGTCGACAACCTCGTCCGCAACATTCTTGTTGTGCAGAAGCTGACCGCATGAGCACCCCGACCGAAGACTCCCCCACCACGATGGAATGCCGGGTGTGTCAAACCGACGTTCCGGCAGGCGAATTCTGCGGTCTCTGCGGCGACTTCCTGACCGAGCGGCGCGGAAATGGCCCGTCCTGGTTACGAATTCGCGCCTACGGTGCCGCTCCGGGCGAGCATCTGCTGCTGCCGTCGCTGGCCAGTTCGCTGTTCCCGAACCTGCCGCACAAATCCCGCACGCCGTTCCGGATCGTGTTGACTCTCGTGGCGATCGCGCTGGTGACGTTCGCGACGTTGCGGATGCCCGCGGCGCTGATCACCGTTGCCTCTCTTGGGCTTCCGCTGCTGTTCCTGTTGTACCTGCGGGAGACGGATGCCTATCACGACCTTCCCGTCCGAACTCTTCTTCTGACCGCTGGACTCGGGATCACGCTCGGGGTCGGCTGGGTGCTGTTGACCGGTGCGGCGGTAGCCCGGTCGTACGGGGTCCCTCTCGGCACCGGGATAGCGGCGGGCCGGCTCCTCAAGGACGGACTCGGCGTACCGGTCGGCAGCATGCTGCTCATGCTCGTGCCGGTGGTGGTGGTACGCCTGCTGCGGCCTACGAATCGGGAGTCGTTGGACGGCTTCATGATCGGGACCCTCGGCACGTTGACCTTCACTGCCGCCGCGACCATCACGCGGCTGGCGCCACAGTTCGCCTCGGGCATGGTGGCCCGCGCCCGCCCGGTCTCGTCGCTGCTCGTCGAGGCGGGCATCCGCGGGGTAGCGGTGCCGGTGACCGCCGCCGCCGTCGGCGGGCTGATCGGTGCGGCGCTGTGGTTCACCCGCCCGCCCAGCAAGGCCCATCAACATCCGGGATACGTGCGTGCGGCGCTGGCCGGGTTCGCCGCCGCGGTGGTGGCCGTCTACGCCGGGCTCGGACTCGTCGACGTCTCGCACATCCCGCAGTGGCTGCAACTGGTCATTCATCTGTCGGTGTCCATGGTGGCGCTTCTGTTGCTGCGCATCGGCCTTCACCTCGCACTGCTTCACGAAGAACACGACGAGATCCACTCCGACGAGCCGGTGTTGTGTCCGCACTGTCACCACGTGGTGCCCGACATGGCGTTCTGCCCGGCGTGCGGTGTGGCGACACACGCCGCGTCCCGGTCATCGCGCAAGGGTCAGGCGCGAGTCGCGGCCGACGAGCCGCGAGCCCGATGAGCCCACCACCGACGTGACGCATCCCGGTTATTCGGTGATGTCGGGAACCTACGACGCCACGCCGGTGCGGCGCACCTCCTATGCCCGGCTGTTGCGCACCTGGGGCACCGGCATCGTGGTGGTCGCGGTCGCGCTCGTCGGCCTTTCGATCGTCATCCACAAACCGTCCGCTCGCTACACCTGCCCGCCGGACTGCGGGCATCCACCCACCGGCGAGCCGGTCTCGGTCAACCCACGATTCACCGCACCCGACGGATCCTTCTCCGTTTCGCACCCGGCACCGAGTTCGGTCTACCGGATCACCGAGAGCCCGAACGGGATACGGGCAGACTTCCTCGGCGGCGACGGTGGCACCATGCAGTTGATGAGCCGTCCCGCCAACGGACAAACCGCAGAGGACATCGCCAAAGGCCTTGTGAACGAGACCTTCCCGGACACCAAGACCGCCTACCAGATTCCCAACGCGATGGTGGGCTACGTACCGGGATACGGCTTGGTCGCCGACTGCTGGCCGCAGGGCGCCAACAGCAATTACATGCGGATGCGGGTGATCGCGATGGTGGCGATCAAGAACAACCTCGCCCTCATCGCCGCCGCCGTCGGCCCGTTCCGGCAATTCGGACCGGATTTCGGGCTGGGCAAGCCGTCGGGTGCGAACCTTCAACTGGCTCTTGACATGGGCAAATACGTCAACAGCTTCAGTTGGCGGGGCGATCCTCCTCGCTGACAATCGCAAATGTTGACATTGACAAATGTCATCATTCGCTGGTGTACTTCGGACGTGGCGGACAACTTGCCCGTTCGCGGCTCGATGAGGAGCCGTGGCGCGGCCGCGATCAGCAGCGTGACCCTGCGACAGGTGAGTGCGGTGCTTCCGCCCGAGCGGGCATGGGGCCTGTGGGCGTCGCGGCGGATCGTCTCCGGAGTCATGGACACCCTCGGCCCGTCGCTGGCCGGAACACAGGTCGAGCACGTCGACGTGCGGATGCCCGGTGGCGGCAGGTTGATCGGTGAATGGGTTCTCGCAGCGGGCGTGCGTCGCGAAGACCGCGCGATCTACTACGTGCACGGCAGCGGATACGCGCTCTGCTCGCCCCGCACTCACCGCCGACTGACGGCATGGCTGTCGGCACTGACCGGGCTGCCGGTATTCGTCGTCGACTACCGACTGGCGCCTCGTCATCGATTCCCCGCCGCTGCAACCGATGTGCGGACCGGCTGGGACTGGCTGACCGACCAGCACGGCCTGGCGCCGCAACGCCTGATCATCGCGGGCGACTCGGCGGGCGGCCACCTGGCCGTCGACATGCTGCTGCAGCCCGACGTCGCCCACCCGGCATCGATGGTCCTGATGTCGCCGCTCATAGACCTCTCCTTCGAGTTGTCGCGTACCAGGGAAGCGCTGCGGCGTGACCCGGCGATCCGGGTCCGCGACGCCAAACGGCTCGTCGGGTTGTACTACGCGAACAGCGATCTCGCCCATCCGCGCCTGACGCTCGACGTCGCGGGCGGGCGACCGCTGCCGCCGACGCTCGTCCAGGCGGGCGGCGCCGAAATGCTCGTCGGCGACGCCAGGCGGTTGGCGTCCGACATCATCGCCGCAGGCGGCGAGTGCGAACTGCAGGTCTGGCCGGACCAGGTACACGTCTTCCAAGCACTGCCCCGGCTGACCCCGGAGGCGGCCCCCGCGATGAGAAACATCGCGCAATTCATCGCGGAGTCGCTCGGCGACTACACCGCAGGCCGGGAAGCAGGTTGAGCGATGGGCATATTCGGATCGTCGAGGAAACGCAGTAACCAGGCTGCCGCGGTCATCACCGGCGCAGGCAGCGGCATCGGGGCGGCGTTCGCCACCGAGCTCGCTCGCCGAGGGGGCAGGGTCGTCTGCAGCGACATCGACGAAACCTCCGCGCAGACAACGGTCGACGGCATCGTCGCCGCTGGCGGTTAGGCTTTGGCGACGCGATGCGATGTCGCTCAACTCGACGACGTCATCCAACTCGCGAAGGTGTCGCAGGACTGGCTCGGCGGTCCGCCGACCGTGGTGATCAACAACGCCGGCGTCGGTGCAGGCGGTACGGCCATCGGTGAGACCGAGATCGACGACTGGAACTGGGTACTCGGCATCAACCTGTGGGGTCCGATTCACGGCTGCCATGTCTTCGCGCCGATACTCCGTGAGGCCGGCTATGGCGGCATCATCAACGTCGCATCCGCCGCCGCATTCGCGGCGGCACCGGGGATGGCCGCTTACAACGTGAGCAAGGCGGGCGTGCTCTCGCTGTCGGAGACGTTGTCCGCTGAACTCAGCGGCACCGGCGTCAACGTCACGGCGCTGTGCCCGACGTTCGTCAAGACCAACATCGTCGATTCCGGCCGGATCACCGGCAAGTCGACCGAGCTGGGCGACCGGCTGATGCGTTGGACCGGGTTCTCCCCCGATCGGGTGGCCCGCACCTGCCTGGACACCCTCGATCGTGGCGGCCTGTACTGCATGCCGCAACCCGATGCCCGGATCGGCTGGGGCATCAAGCGTTTCACGCCGACGGTGTACACCCGCGCCGCCGGACTCAGCACGCGATTCGCGGTCAACTGACCGCTCGCTCGCGTCCGCACTCAGTAGGAGGATCTCGTGGCGATCGACATGGACGTCATGCTGGCGAAGATCAAGGACCGCCAATGGGCACTCGCCGACATCGACTGGGATGCGCCGGGCGCCGAGTTCATCACCGACGAGCAGCGGCCCCAGCTGAAGGCCTTCATGGCCGACCTGTGCTGGATCGAGAACATCGGAGCCAGAGGTTTCGCGGCGCTGGCGAAAAAGGCGCCGACTCCCACCATCGCCGAGATCTACCGGTACTTCCACGCCGAGGAGCAACGGCATGCGAACGCCGAACTGGCGCTGATGAATCGGTGGGGCATGCTCGAGGACGGCGAGGTCCC
This sequence comes from uncultured Actinomycetota bacterium, assembly GCA_963758825.1. Taxonomy (GTDB): domain Bacteria; phylum Actinomycetota; class Actinomycetes; order Mycobacteriales; family Mycobacteriaceae; genus Mycobacterium. Next base: position 135,905 of record CAVWWV010000010.1, read on the forward strand.
CGAACCGAACATCAACATCCGGCTGGCCATCGACTGGCTGGACCGCTGGGCCGACGACATGCCGCTGTCACTGCTCGGCACGGTGATCCCGATGCTGGAGGTCGCGCTGGACGGCGCGCTGCTGAAGTTCCTGCTCGACGAGGTGCACGACCCCGTGTGCCACCAGGTGTTCGAGAAGATCAACAACGACGAGTCGCGGCACCTCGTCGTCGATTTCGAAGTGCTCGACATGATCGGGCACGCCAAGATCCGACGGCTGCTGATCGACTTCGTCGGCCACAACGCCACTCCGGGTCTGATCATCGGCGCGATCATGGGTGCGCCGCTGATCAACCGGATCCGCAACGAGATCGTCGCGATGGGTATGGAGCCGGAGCGGTTGTACAAGGCGGTGAAGCGATTCAAAGAGCTCGGCGACCGCGGCCAGTCCACCAGCCGGGTGCCGACATACCGGTTCCTGAGGCGCTACGCCGGCGTGGTCACCAACCCCCGTCACCCCTACCACCTGCTGGCCAATTCGATGGTCTGGCTCTCCGACCGGTACCCCCGGCCGCTGCTGCCGTCGGTGCCGAGCTGGGTCAACGAGGTAACCCACGAGCCGGCGGCGTGACGTGGCTGACACCAAGGTGTACGACACGCTGATCGTCGGTGCGGGCTTCACCGGCATCGGCACCGCGATCAAACTGACCCAGGCCGGTGTCGACGACTTCGTGATCCTGGAACGCGAGGACCGCGTCGGCGGCACCTGGCGAGACAACACGTATCCCGGTGCGGCGTGCGATGTTCCGTCGCTGCTGTATTCGTTCTCGTTCGTGAAGAACCCGAACTGGTCGCGGGCGTACTCGCCGGCCGGTGAGATCTGCGAACACATCGAGGGCATGGTCGACGCATTCGACCTGCGAAGGCGCATTCAGTTCGGCGTCGAGGTCAACAAGCTCGACTTCGACGAAGACGAAGGCGTGTGGACGCTGACCACCATGGCGCGCAAACGATTCCGGGCCCGCACCGTCGTGCTGTCGTCCGGGCCGCTGCCCGACCACAAATGGCCGGACATCCGCGGTCTCGACACCTATCAGGGCCACAAGATCCACAGTGCGCGCTGGGACCACGACTACGACTTCGCCGGAAAACGGGTAGCGGTCATCGGCACCGGCGCCAGCGCCGTGCAGATCGTTCCCGAACTGGTGAAGCGGGCCGACTTCGTCAAGGTGTTCCAGCGCACACCCGGCTGGGTCATGCCCCGGCTGGACGTCTCGATGCCGGCCGCGGCGAAGGAACTCTTCGCGAAAGTGCCTGCCACTCAGGAGCTTGCCCGCCAGGCGCTGTACTGGGGTCACGAAGTCACCGCGACCGCCATGGTGTGGAACACTCCGCTCACCTCGCTTGTCGCCCGGCTGGGCAAGGCGCACATCCGGTCGCAGGTGTCCGATCCGTGGCTGCGACGACAGCTCACCCCGGACTTCACCCCGGGCTGCAAGCGGATGCTGATCTCCAGCGACTACTACCCCGCGCTGCAGCGGGACAACTGCAAGCTCATCGACTGGCCGATCGCCACGATGAGCCCCGCCGGGATCCGCACCAGCGACGGCGTCGAGCACCACCTGGACTGCATCGTGTTCGCCACCGGATACGACGTGCATCTGACCGGGCCGCCGTACCCGATCACCGGGATCGGCGGACGAACCCTCGACGAAGAGTGGGCCGACGGCGCGCAGGCGTACAAGAGCATCAACGCCAACGGCTACCCCAACCTGTTCTTCATGACGGGGCCGAACTCCGGACCCGGCCACAACTCGCTGCTCGTCTACGTCGAGGGGCAGATCCAGTACGCGGTCAGCGGGATCACCACGATCCTGCGGGATAACCTGCGCTATCTCGATGTCCGAGCGGACGTGCAGCGACGGTACAACCGGCGAATCCAGAAGCGGCTCACCAAGACGACCTGGATGACGGGCTGCAGCAGCTGGTACCTGACGAAGGACGGCTTCAACGCTTCGATGTACCCGGGCTTTGCCACCCAGTATCTTCGTCAGATGAGGGACTTCCGATTCAGCGACTACATCGCGCACGAAAAAGCCGCCGTGCCTGCGGTCACGTCAACGGCCTGACGTGTCTGCGGCCAGGCAGCCACGACAACCCACGGGGCCGATCTCGACGATCCTCGGCGGTCTGCGCCGCGCCGACCGGCAGATCCGCAGGAGCTCCCGCGACGTCATCGAGAGCGCGGTGTCGCAGCTGTTCGACGCCGCCGTCCAACCGCACGGTATCGCCGCCTCCGGTGAGTACCGGATCGAGGAGCTTGCCCAGCTGGCGAGCACCACCACTCGCAACATCCGCGTCTACCGCGATCGCGGCCTGCTTCATCCACCCCTGCGGGTGGGTCGGATCGTGTTGTTCAACGACACCCACCTCACGCGACTGCGGCTGATCACCTCCCTTCTCGACCGTGGCTACAACATCTCGCACGTCCACGAGATGTTGTCGGCGTGGGAGCAGGGCAAGGACGTCGGCGACATGCTGGGGCTGGAGAACGCCATCGCCGGCAGCTGGGCCACCGAGAAACCCGAACGGATGAGCGTCGCCGACGCCAAGCGGCTGGTCGACGACGACCCCGGTTTCGACCGCATGGTCGGCCTCGGAGTCATCCGGCTCGAAGACGGCGAAGCGGTGGTCGTGCGGCCCAAGCTGATCGCGGCGTTCAACGACATCCGTCAGTACGGCGTCGCGACGGGCAGGCTGATCGACGTCCACGAACAGGTCGCACCGCTGATCGATCAGATCAGCGACATCCTGGTGCAGGCCGGCGTCGAGCAGGTCATCGACCGCCTCAAACCGGGGGCGGCCCTGCCTGCGGACACCGAAATGGCAGAGCTGATCACAATGCTGGTGCGGTTGCGCACCCAGGCGGTCTCCGCGGTGTCGGCAACGCTTGCGTTCTCGATCGAGTCGTCCATCGAGTCGGCGGTCGGTCAGATTCTCGGCGACCTCATCGAGAAAGAGGCCGACAGCCAAACCCCGCCGGAAGCGTGATCACTCCCATTCGATGGTCCCCGGCGGCTTGCTGGTTACGTCCAGCACAACCCGGTTGACCTCGGGCACCTCGTTGGTGATGCGGGTGGAGATGCGTTCGAGTACCTCGTAGGGCACCCGCGTCCAGTCCGCGGTCATGGCGTCCTCGCTGGACACCGGCCGAAGCACGATCGGGTGACCATAGGTGCGGCCGTCGCCCTGCACACCGACCGACCGGATGTCGGCCAGCAGCACCACCGGGCACTGCCAGATCTGGTTGTCCAGGCCCGCCGCGGTCAGCTCCTCGCGCGCGATCGCGTCGGCGCGACGCAGGGTCTCGAGCCGACCTGCCGTCACCTCGCCGATGATGCGGATCGCCAGACCGGGCCCCGGGAACGGTTGCCGCGCAACGATTTCCTCGGGCAGGCCGAGCTCACGGCCGACGGCGCGGACTTCGTCCTTGAACAGCAGCCGCAGGGGCTCGACGAGCTTGAACTTCAGATCGTCGGGCAAGCCGCCGACGTTGTGGTGGCTCTTGATGTTGGCCGTGCCGGAGCCGCCGCCGGACTCCACCACGTCGGGATAAAGCGTGCCCTGCACCAGGAAGTCGACGTCAGATCCGGTGTCTCCCGACGATATCTCGGACCGCGCCCTCGAACGCCCGGATGAACTCGCGGCCGATGATCTTGCGCTTTCCCTCCGGGTTGGTCACCGCGGCAAGCGCTTCGAGGAACCGGTCCTCGGCATCGACGGTGACCAGATTGGCGCCGGTCGCGGCGACGAAGTCGCGCTGCACCTGCGCCCGCTCGCCCGCCCGCAGCAGGCCGTGGTCGACGAACACACAGGTCAGCCGGTCGCCGATGGCGCGCTGCACGAGGGCGGCGGCGACGGCCGAGTCGACCCCACCGGACAGGCCGCAGATCGCCCGTCCGTCACCGATCTGCGCGCGCACCTGTTCGACCAGGCTGTCGGCGATGTTCGACGGTGTCCATGCCGAGTCGATTCCCGCGAATTCGTGCAGAAATCGGCTGAGCACCTGCTGGCCGTGCGGGGTGTGCATCACCTCGGGGTGGTACTGGACACCCGCCAGACTCCGCGCCGGGTTCTCGAACCCCGCGACCGGTGCACCCGCGCTGCTGGCCACCACCTCGAAGCCTTCCGGGGCGGCGGTGACGGCGTCGCCGTGGCTCATCCACACCGGCTGAGTGTCCGGCAGGTCCAGATGTAGTTGTCCGCCAGAGACATTCAGCTCGGTGCGGCCGTACTCGCTGGTGCCGGTGTGGGCGACCGTGCCGCCGAGTGTCTGCGCCATCGCCTGGAATCCGTAGCAGATACCGAACACCGGAACACCCAGGTCGAACACGGCAGGGTCGAGCTGCGGAGCGCCCTCTTCGTACACGCTCGACGGACCGCCGGACAGCACGATGGCCTGCGGGTCCTTGGCCTTGATCTCGTCGATGGACGCGGTGTGCGGGATGACCTCCGAGTACACCCGCGCCTCACGGACGCGACGCGCGATCAGCTGGGCGTACTGCGCTCCGAAGTCGACCACCAGTACGGGGCGCGGGGATGCCGGTTGCACCTGCTCAGTCTACGGGCGGGGCGCGCGCCAGTTCAGGCGCCAGCCCTGCACGCGCCAATGTTAATCTTGTAAACATCTCGCTGCGGCGGAAGGAGCTCCACTGACCACGCGACGATCCCGTTCCGGCGCCGACACCTATCACCACGGGAATCTGCGGCAGGCGCTTCTCGAGCACGCCGTCGAACTCGCCAGGACGGGCGGGCCGGAGGCGGTGGTGTTGCGCGACGTTCAGCGGATGGCCGGGGTCAGCAACTCGGCGGCGTATCGCCACTACGCTGACCGGGACGCACTCCTTGCCGCGGTGACCGACTATGCGGAGACCCGACTGGCAGACGCGATGGTCGCCCGGATGAACGCAGTGGCCAACCGGGGACCGAAGGCGAAACGGGCGCTCGGGCGGCTGCGCGCCACCGGGCAGGGCTACATCGACTTCGCGCTGGCCGAACCAGGCTTGTTCAGAACTGCTTTCGGGCACTCCGGAGCGGGCCGCGGTGGGCACACGCGCCAGGCCGAAGGGGCCGAGCCACAGATGAAGAGCCACCATCCATTCCACATTCTGATCGGGTGCATCGACGATCTGGTCGCCGTCGGCGTGATCTCCGCCGACCGCCGCGACGGCCTCGACGAGGCCGTGTGGGCCGCCGTACACGGTCTGTCCACGCTGTTTCTCGACGGCTCCCTCAGCGAGGCCGACGCGCACCGCAAGCAGCTGATCAGCGACCGGCTGCTCGACGTCATCGGCGGCGGACTGCGGTGACGCCGCGCTAAATGTTGACAGCATTAACATTGTCTGCCATTCTCACGATGTTATCTCTGTCAACATTTAGGGCGGTACAACCGTGACCATCGACACCCCCAAGCATTCGGCCCAAGGGACGCACCCGACCACCCCGAGAGTGCGACCCATACTCATTCTCGTCGTGGTGCTGGTGGCGGCCTTGGCCATCAACGTCGAGACCACAATCGTGAATGTGGCCCTGCCGACATTGAATTCGGCACTGGGCGCGTCGACGCGCGGGCTGCAGTGGATCGTCGACGCCTACAATCTGGCATTCGCCGCGCTGGTGCTGGCCGGGGGCACCGTCGGCGACAAATTCGGCCGACGCGGCACACTGATAGCCGGTCTCACCCTGTTCGCGGCCAGCAGCATCGGCGCGGCGCTGTGCACGTCGACGGGGCCGCTGATCGGGATGCGACTGGTGATGGGCATTTCGTCGGCGCTGATCTACCCGACCACGCTGGCGATCATCACCAACACCTTCCGCGATCCCAAGCAGCGGGCCGGCGCGATCGGCGTGTGGGGCGCGGTGACGGGACTCGGGCGTGGCGATCGGACCGATTCTCGGCGGCGCGCTGTTGGAGACCTTCTGGTGGGGCAGCCTGTTCCTGGCGCTGGCACCGATCGCACTGGCCGCAGTGGTCGGCGCGATGCTGTTCGTGCCTGCGTCCACCGACGACTCGGATGCCCGGCTGGACCGTGGTGGTTTGCTTGCGTCGGTCGTGATGCTCGGGGCGCTGGTGTACACCATCATCGAAGCGCCTGAACACGGCTGGGGCGCTACCCGCTCGCTGCTGGGTTTCGGCCTGGCGTTGGCGGCGGCGCTGACCTTCGTCTGGTGGGAGCGACGTCAGCGTGATCCGCTGATCGACGTCAGCCTGTTCACGAACCTGCGCTTCAGCGCGGCAAGCGGTGCGGTGACCGTCGCCTTCTTCGCGTTGTTCGGCTTCATCTTCCTGATCACCCAGTTCTTCCAACTTTTGAAGGGGTTCGGTCCGCTGGAAACCGGCGTGCGCATCCTGCCGGTCGCGTTGTCGATCGCGGTGGGATCCGTGCTGGGCACCCAACTGGCGGTGACCCGATTGGGCACGAAGGCGGTGGTTTTCGTCGGCCTGCTGATGCTCACGTCGGCGTTCGCATGGGTGGCCGCCATCGACGTCGACGTGCCCTACCTGCAGGTGGCAGCGCAGATGGTGCTGCTTGGCGGCGGGCTCGGGCTGACGACGGCGCCGGCCACCGACTCGATCATGGGGGTGGTCCGGCCGGAACAGGCGGGCGCCGGTTCGGCGGTCAACGACGCGACCCGTCAGGTCGGCGGCACACTCGGGGTTGCGGTGGTCGGCAGCATCTTCTCCACGCTCTATATCCGTCACCTGTCCGACAGCGAGATCCTGCGGGCCGCACCCGATCCCGCCCAGGCGACGGCGCGGGAGGGGCTGGCCCAGGGCTTGCAGGTCGCCGCCCAGTCTCCGCCGTCGGTCTCGGCGGCGGTGCGTGACACGGTGAGTGACGCGTTCATGTCAGGCCTGCACGCCGGCTGCCTGACCGCGGCCGCCGTTTGTCTGGTCGGGGCGTTCTTCGTCCTCGCCGTGCTGCCTGCGCATCCCGCGAAGGCGGACCCAGCATGAGGAACGCACACCGGTACGGGCCATGGGCCCTCGTCACCGGGGCAAGCGACGGAATTGGCCAGGCGATGGCCCTGCGCATCGCCGCCGAGGGAATCAACGTCGTCCTCATCGCCCGCAACAGCGACAAGCTGCATGCCCTCGCCACCGAACTGAGCGCCGTGCACAACGTCGACACGAGGGTGCTGCCGACCGACCTGTCGGACAAGGACTCCGCCGACACCATCGCACACCTCACGTCCGATCTCGACATCGGTCTGGTGGTGCTGGCGGCCGGATTCGGCACCACCGGAACAATTCTCGAGACTGCATTGAGCGAGGAACTCCAACTGATCGCGGTGAACATCGTCGCGGTCATGCATCTTTCGCATATCTTCGCCGGCAGGCTCGCTGCCCGCGGCACGGGCGGAATCGTGCTGTTCGGATCCATCGTCGGCTGGCAGGGTGTGCCCGGGCAGGCCAACTACGCCGCGTCCAAGGCCTACGTGCAGAGTCTGGCCGAGGGACTCCACGACGAACTGGAGCCGCGGGGGGTCGACGTGCTCGCCGTCGCGCCGGGCCCCGTCGACTCGGGGTTCGGCGCCCGGGCGGGCCTGACGATGACGTCGGCCACCTCCCCCGAGGTCGTCGCGACGGCCGCGCTCAGTGCGCTCGGACGGCGAACGGTGATCCCGGGCGCCCGCGCCAAATTCCTCACCTCGACATTGACGCCGCTGCCGCGTCGCATCCGTAGCCGCATCCTCGGGAAGGTGATCGCAGGTATGCGCACGTCGCACGATCCAGGAAGACGCGACCTCAGAGCAGATCCGTGATCGTCTTCAGCCCCGCCTCGTAGAGCACGCCGGGCAGCATGCCGCCATCGATCTCGATGGTCGTCCCATTGACGAAATCGGCGGCCCCACTGCACAGGAACACGACGACCCGGCCGACCTCGGCGGGCTCACCCGCACGGCCGAGCGGAACGTCGCGGAAGTACTTCTCCCCCAACGGATCGTCCTTGGGTAGCACGAACGACCGGAAGTTGTCGGTCATCGTCGGGCCGAGCGCCAGCGCATTGACGCGCGCACGCGGCCCCCACTCCTGCGCCAGTGAACGGGTGAGGTGGTTGAGCCCCGCCTTCGCCGCGCCGTAGGACACCAGCGTCGGAGACCCGGCAGGATGACCGGCGCCGCTGGAGATGTTGATGATCGACCCGACACCGTCCTGGCCGCGCATCTGCCGGTAGACGCGGATGGCGAACCACAGCGGGCTGATGAGGTTCATCTGGATGGCGAAGGCGTGAAACAGCGCGGTCCGCTCGAAATCGTCGTCGGCGCGGGGCGCACCCTGGAGCTTGGCGACGAGTTCCGGCACATCCTCGACATTGGGGCTCGGCACGGTGCCGCCTGCGTTGTTGACCAGGATGTCGATGCGCCCGTAGGTGTCGACAACCTCGGCGACCATCGCGTCGATCGCGCCGAGATCGCCTTGGTCGCAGACCATCTGGGCGCTGCGCTGCAGCCAGGCTTCGTCGTGGTCCGTGCCGGGGATCGCCTCGAGCTTCGACCGCGAGCAGCCGATGACGGTGGCGCCCGCGCCGAGCAGCTCGTGCGCGATGCCGACGCCGACCCCGCGGCTGGTGCCCGTGACGATGGCCACCTTGCCCTCGAGGACACCCTCGGTCTTCACCCGCCACACCATAGACGAGGAACCGGGTGTGATTGGGTATCCCGTGAGCACGTCGTTCACATCCGATGAGGAGATTCATGCCCGAGTGGGTGGTCGTTCTGCTGGCGCTGGCCGCCGCAGTGACCTCAGCGCTCGGGATCGTGATCCGTCAGCGCGCGACGCTGGAGATCCCCCAGGACGAGGGCGTCAGCACGACGATGTTCAAAAAGCTGCTGCGCAATCGCCTGTGGTGGGCGGGCACGGCGGTGGCGGCGTCCGGCTATGGCTTCCAGGCTCTCGCGCTGACCTGGGGCTCGCTCATTCTCGTCGCGCCGCTTCTGGTGTCGGCGTTGTTGTTCGCGCTACCGATGAGCGCCCGGCTCGCCCATCGCCGCGTCACGGCGCACGACTGGGTGTGGGCGCTGGTGTTGACGTTGGGGTTGGCGGTATTCCTGACGATCGCGCGCGTGCAGCCGGGAAACTACCGACCACCGCCCGTCCTCTGGATCTTGGTCACCGTGCTGTGCGTGGTCGTGGTGCTTGGCTGTGTGATCGGGGGCGCCCGCACCGAGGGCCGCAACCGCGCGCTGCTGATCGCGACCGCGGTCGGGGTGTTGTTCGGCGTGGTGTCGGTGCTCACCAAGGTCACCGTGCAACGGCTCAACGAGGAAGGCATGTGGGGTACGTTGCTGATCCCCGCCCCGTATCTCGTCGTGATCCTCGGCGTGGCGGCAACCCTGTTGCAGCAGTCGGCGTTTCACGCAGGCGCGCTGCAGGCCTCGGTGCCCACCATGTTGGTGCTCGAACCGTTGGTCGCGGTCTCGTTGGGTGTGGTGGTGCTCGGCGAGGCACTCGCGGTCAGCGATCCGGTCAAGGTTGGACTGCTGGCGGTCGCGGTCGCGGCGATGGGGGCGGCGACAATCGCGCTCGGTCGCGACGAGGGCGCGTTCGAAGAGATGCTCGAGGCGGAGATGGCGCGCCGCAGCGAAGAGCGCAGACCTAGGCCAGCTGTTTGTGCGTCAGGCAGGCCGCCGGTCTCCTCGAAGACCACCCGCCTGCCGATCTCGACGGCGTGGTCGGCGAACCGTTCGTAGAAGCGGCCGAGCAGTGCGACGTCGACTGCGGAGCAGACGCCGCTGCGCCATTCGCGGTCGATCAGCACCGTGAACAGGTGCCGGTGCCCGGCGTCGACGGCGTCGTCCTTCTCGCGCAGTCGCGCCGGCCTTGCTCGGCGTCGGGCGACAGCAGTACTTCCCGCGCAGTTCTGGCCAATTGAACTGCCACGTCGGCCCATTTCGGTGAAACTGATCCGGACGTCGTCGGGCAGCGCACGGTCGGGGTGCCGCAGCCGCGAGATGTTGGCGACGTGCACCGCCAGCGCGCCCATCCGTTCGATGTCGGCGCCGACATGCATCGAGCCGACGATCTTCCTCAGATCGCCTGCGACCGGCTGCTGCAGCGCGAGCAGCCTGACCGCAGCGCTCTCGTGCGTTGACTCGCCACTTGTCCGCGATGTGGCCATGGTCGGCTGATGACCTGTTCGGCAAGCGTCGAGATCGGCGCCTGCAGCAGGGCGCTGTGACGCGTGGTCCATCGCGTCTGCGGCCAGCCCGCACATGTCGGCCAATTGGCGCGCAGAGCATCGCCAGTTCATCCTGGTACGCCGTACGCATGGCCGGTGAAGTACCCCGTCTTGGGGTTGTTAACCGGCTGAACTGACCTTTTCGCCCGGTTCGAACGGAATGCGCCGCAACGCGCCGAAGGCGTCGGCGGGCACGACGGGATGCGCAGGCTCGATCGGGCTGAGCCGCCGATACGCCTCGCCTTGGCGGGGCCGCAGGTCGTCCTCGCCCTTGTTGGGCCACAGCGACGCAGCCCGCTCGGCCTGCGCGGTGATGCTCAGCGAGGGATTGACGCCGAGGTTCGCCGAGATCGCGGCGCCGTCGACCACCGAAAGCGTCGGATAGTTGTAGACCCGGTGATACGGGTCGATCACGCCGTGTTCGGGGTTGTCCCCGATTGCCGCACCGCCGAGGAAGTGGGCGGTCAGCGGAATGTTGAACAGCTCGCCCCAGGTGCCGCCCGCGACGCCGTCGATCTTCTCTGCCAGCCGGCGGGTGACCTCGTTGCCGACCGGTATCCAGGTCGGGTTGGGCTCGCCGTGGCCCTGCTTGCTGACCATCCGACGGATGCCGAGCCTGGTGCGTTTCGTGTAGGTCGTGATCGAGTTGTCCAGGTTCTGCATCACCAGCGCGATCATCGTCCGCTCGCTCCAGCGCGCGCGGGTTGAGCAACCGCAGCATGTTCTTGGGATCCTCGCCCGCCTGGTTCAGCAGCTGCCGCCACCGCGGGACGTCGCTGCCTTCCGGACCGGCACCGTCGGTCATCAGCGTCTGCAGCAGGCCCATCGCGTTGGACCCCTTGCCGTAGCGGCAGGGCTCGACGTGCGTGTCGGAGGTGGGGTGGATCGACGACGTGATCGCCACACCGTGGGTGAGGTCGAGGTCGTCGCGCACGGACAACCGCCCAGCGCCGACGATCGACTCGGAATTGGTTCGGGTCAGCACACCGAGTTTGTCCGACAGCTTCGGCAGATTCCCGCGGTCGCGCATCTTGAACAGCAACTTCTGCGTGCCGAACGTGCCCGCGGCGAGGATGACGTGATTGGCGGTGAAGGTCCGACGCTTGCGGCGCAGCAAGCGGCCGGTGTGGGCGGTCTTGACCTCCCACAGACCGTCGGGCCGCTGCTTGAAACTCGTCACCGTCGTCATCGGATGAACTTGTGCCCCAGCAGTTTCGGCCAGACCGAGGTAATTCTTCACGAGCGTGTTCTTGGCGCCGTAGCGGCAACCCGTCATGCAGGAGCCGCACTCGATGCAGCCGGTGCGGGCCGGTCCGACGCCGCCGAAGTACGGGTCGGGCACGGTCTTGCCCGGCGCCTTGGTGCCGTCGGGTCCGAAGAAGACGCCGACGGGGGTCGCCACGAACGTGTCGCCGACACCCATGTCGTCGGCGACCTCCTTCATGATCTTGTCGGCGTCGGTGAACGTCGGGTTCTGCACCACGCCGAGCATGCGTTGCGCCTGCTCGTAGTGCGGCAACAACTCGGCGCGCCAGTCGGTGATGTGCTTCCACTGCGGGTCGTTGAAGAACGGGTCCTGCGGCACGTAGAGCGTGTTGGCGTAGTTCAGCGATCCGCCGCCGACGCCCGCGCCTGCCAGGATCATCACGTTGCGGAGCAGGTGGATGCGCTGAATCCCGTACAAGCCGAGCTTCGGCATCCAGAGGAACTTGCGCAGGTTCCACGAGGTCTTCGCGAACTCGTCATCGGCGTAGCGGGGGCCGGCCTCCAGGACACCGACGCGGTAGCCCTTCTCGGTCAGCCGCAACGCGGAAACACTGCCCCCGAACCCCGAACCGATGATCAGAACGTCATAGTCAGGCTGCATCGAATCATTATGAACTTACCGGCCAGTAGCCAAAAGTCCGGGTCGGCCGCCCGGCCTAGTTGCCGACGGCCAGGCCGACCTTCTGGAACTCCTTCAGGTCGCAGTAGCCGGCCTTGGCCATCGATCGGCGCAGCCCGCCCACCAGGTTCAACGAGCCGAACGGGTCATCGGACGGGCCGGTGAGCACCTGCGCAAGCGCGGGCCGCTCGCCGAGCGCAATCTGCAGAAGCGCGCCGCGGGGCAGCGACGGGTGAGCGGCGGCGGCGGGCCAGAACCAGCCGTCGCCGAGCGCCTCGGCGGCCAGCGACAACGGCGTGCCGAGCACCACGGCGTCGGCTCCGCAGGCGATCGCCTTGGCCAGGTCGCCCGACGTGTGGATGTCGCCGTCCGCCAGCACGTGGACGTAGCGGCCGCCGGTCTCGTCGAGGTACTCGCGCCTGGCGGCGGCGGCGTCGGCGATGGCGCTCGCCATCGGCACGCTGATGCCGAGCACCTCGTCGCTGGTGGTGACGCCGCTGGTGGAGCCGTAGCCGACGATCACCCCCGCGGCGCCCGTACGCATCAGGTGCAGCGCGGTGCGATGGTCCAGCACGCCGCCCGCCACCACGGGTATGTCCAATTCGGAGATGAACGTCTTGAGGTTCAGCGGCTCACCGTCTTGTGCGACGCGCTCGGCCGACACGATGGTGCCCTGTATGACGAGCAGGTCGATTCCCGCGGCCACCAATGCGGGCGTCAACGCCTGGGCGTTCTGCGGGCTCACCCTGACCGCGGTGGTCACGCCGGCTTCGCGAATGCGCGCGACGGCTGCGCCGAGCAGCTCGGGGTCCAGCGGCGCCGAATGTAGTTGCTGCAGAAGGCGAATCGAGGCTGCCGGCTCAGGCTCCTTCTCCGCGGCCTCGACGACCTGGGCGATCTTGGCGGCCACGTCGGCGTGCCTGCCGATCAGCCCCTCGCCGTTGAGCACGCCGAGACCACCGAGACGGCCCATCTCGATCGCGAACTCGACCGACACCAGCGCGTCGGTCGGATGGGCGACGACGGGGATCTCGAAGCGGTACGCGTCGAGCTGCCAGGCGGTCGACACGTCCTGCGACGACCGCGTCCTGCCGCGACGGGACGATGTTGATGTCGCCGAGTTCGTAAGTGCGGCGGGCTGTTCGGCCCATCCCGATTTCGACCATGTCGCGCATGCGGACTCGCTATCGGGTGTAGTAGTTGGGCGCTTCGACAGTCATCGTGATGTCGTGCGGATGGCTTTCCTTCAACCCCGCCGCGGTTATCCGCACGAACTGCGCCTGCTGTAACTGCTCGATCGTCGCCGCGCCCGTGTAACCCATCGCGGCCTGCAGGCCGCCGGTCAGTTGACGGATCACCGTCGACAGCGGGCCACGGAACGGGACGCGGCCCTCGATGCCCTCTGGCACCAGCTTGTCCTCACTGAGCGCATCGTCTTGGAAGTAGCGGTCTTTCGAGTACGACTTGGCGCCCGCGCGGCCCTGCATCGCGCCGAGCGACCCCATCCCCCGGTAGCTCTTGAACTGCTTGCCGTTGACGAAGATCAGGTCACCTGGCGCCTCGGCGGTGCCCGCCAGCAGAGAGCCGAGCATCGTCGTCGACGCACCGGCGGCCAGCGCCTTGGCGATGTCGCCCGAATACTGCAGGCCACCGTCGGCGATGACGGGCACTCCGGATGGCGCGCACGCCGCAACCGCCTCGAGGATCGCGGTGATCTGCGGTGCGCCGACCCCGGCGACGACGCGGGTGGTGCAGATGGAGCCCGGGCCGACACCGACCTTGACCGCATCGGCGCCCGCCTCGACCAGCGCCGCGGCCGCGGCACGGGTGGCGACATTTCCACCGATCACGTCCACCCGGTGGCCGAGTTCGCGTTTGACCTTGTTGACCATGTCGAGCACCTGGCGGTTGTGGGCGTGCGCCGTATCGACGATCAGCACGTCCGCGCCGGCATCTGCCAGCGTCATCGCCCGCGCCCACGCGTCGGCGCCGATGCCGACCGCGGCGCCGACCAGCAGGCGGCCGTCACGGTCCTTGGTGGCGTACGGGTGCTGCTCGGTCTTGACGAAATCCTTGACGGTGATCAGCCCCGTCAACCGGCCGTGGCCGTCGACGATCGGGAGCTTCTCGATCTTGTTGCGCCGCAACAGGCCAAGGGCCGCATCGGCGGTGACGCCCTCGCGGGCGGTGATCAGCGGCGCCTTGGTCATCACCTCGGACACCGGCTTGTTCATGTCCACCTCGAACCGCATGTCGCGGTTGGTGATGATGCCGACGAGCGAGCCGGTGTCGTCGACGACGGGCAGCCCCGAGATCCGGAACCTCGCACACATCGCGTCGACCTCGGCGAGCGTGTTGTCCGGCGAGCAGGTGACCGGGTCGGTGACCATCCCGGCCTCCGACCGCTTGACCGTCTCCACCTGGCCGGCCTGCTCGGCGACGGGAAGGTTGCGGTGAAGCACGCCCATGCCGCCTGCTCGGGCCATCGCGATCGCCATCCGCGCTTCGGTCACGGTGTCCATCGCCGAGCTGACCAATGGCACCTTCAGCCGGATGCGCCTGGTGAGCTGACTGGATGTGTCGGCCGTGGCGGGCACCACATCGGAGGCGGCGGGAAGCAACAGCACATCGTCGAACGTCAGTCCGAGCATGGCGATCTTGGTGGGATCATCGCCGCCGGTGGGTACCGGTACGGCGATGGGGATATCGCTTTCAGCGATCGACATGGGTTACAGCCTCCATCGGCGGGGAGCTAGATAACCATCTTATCGGCATCGCCATCGATGAACCGGGCCCCACACGGGCCAACCGCGGTCCCGCAGTTGAACGGGCAACCGCTGGCGGGAGCCAGTGTCCCTAGCTAGGGTGGAACCGTGCGAGACCACCTGCCGCCTGGTTTGCCGCCGGATCCGTTCGCCGACGACCCGTGCGACCCCTCGGGGGCGCTGGACGCCCTCGAACCCGGCCAGCCTCTGGACGCACAGGAACGTACGGCGGTGGAGGCCGATCTGGCCGACCTCGCTGTCTATGAAGCCCTTCTGGCGCACAAGGGAATTCGCGGTCTCGTGGTGTGCTGTGACGAATGCCAGCAGGACCATTATCACGACTGGGACATGCTGCGGGCCAATCTCTTGCAGCTCCTGGTCGACGGCACCGTGCGTCCCCACGAACCTGCTTACGACCCCGAGCCCGATGCCTACGTGACCTGGGATTATTGCCGCGGCTACGCCGACGCCTCGCTCAACGAGGCGACGACGGAGCCAGACGGCTATCGCTGAGAGCTGATTCCTCAGTTCCCGTTTTTGGGCTTCTGGCCCGGAATCGGGAACAGCGTCGTCGTCGGCTGCTCGACCGGTGGTTCCTCCTGCGCAGGCGCTAGGGCAGGCGGTGGCTTCGGAGCGGGCACAACCGGTATCACCGGAGCAGGAGCCGGCAACGGCTCAGGCTCGGGTGCAGGCGCAGGCTTCGGGTTGTCCGGTATCTGCGGCTTGGGCTGCTCGACCGGCTTGGGCTGCTCGACCGGCTTGGGCAACTCGATCGGCTTCGGCTGCTCGACCGGCTTGGGCGGCTTCGGCGAATCCGGCGCAGGTCTGATCCTGCGGCAACGGCTTCGGCTCGTCCTGATCGGGTTTCGGCAGCGGCTTGGGCTGCTCGACCGGCTTCGGCAGGGGCAGCGGCAACTGCGGCAGATCCGGCAACGAAATGTCCGGCGGCACACCGGGTCCGGGCAGCGGCAGCTGCGGTATCGGTGGCAGCTGCGGCAGCGAGATGTCCGGCAACGGCATACCGGGCACCGACGGCGGTAGCTGCGGCAGCGGCGGCATGGAAATTTGTCCCGGCGGATTCGGCACCGAGGCGTTCGGTACGACCGAGGCGTCGGGCACGGGCGGCGCGGTCGCATTCGGGTCGCGCGTCTCCACCTTGGCCGACAAGTCGTTCAACTGCTTTTGCAGTTCCTGCTGCCGCTGCGGGTCCTCGACGGTCTGCACGGTCGAGGTGACGGTCTGCAGCTTGTCTTGAGCGGCGTCCCAGTTGCCCTGCTCGATGAGTTGCTGGACCTGTTGCATCTCCGTCTGGGCGGCCAGCGAGACCTGGTCGTCGCGGGTCACCTGCTGCTCGCCGAACAGCGAGACGCGCAGCCCGTACAGCGCATCGCCCGGCCCCGCGCCGTAGACGACGGCGCCGAACCCGCCGAGGCACAGCAGCGCGGCGGCAACCGAGCCCGAGACGGCCATCGACATCCGCGTACGTCGCCGCGAGGCGAGCGCGCGCTGAAGGACGAACTCGGCTTCGTGCTGCGGCGCAACCCTCGTAGGCGGCCTGCGAACCTCGTCGCGCCACCCCGACATCAGCCCGGCCAGCTCGGCATCGGCCGGGTCCGTCGCGTACACCGGCTGCTCGTAAGCCAGTGAGTCGAGGTAGCGGTCCGTGTGCGCGATCGCGTTGAGCGACGGATCGCCTCCGTTTGCGCCCCAGCGCCGGAAATCAGGCATGGTCGTGCCCCGTCGCGATGATCTCTGACTTCAGTCGCGCCAGCGCGCGGTGCTGTGCCACCCGGACGGCGCCCGCCGTGCTGCCGACCGCCTCGGCGGTCTCCTCGGCACTCATGCCGACGACCACGCGAAGGATCAAGATCTCGCGCTGCTTCTCCGGCAGGATCTCCAACAGCTTGTTCATCCGCTGCGCGGCTTCGCTCTCGATGGCGATTTGTTCAGGGCCGGCCTCCGCGGCGAAGCGCTCCGGCACGACTTCCGTCGGCTCAGAGCGGTTCCTGGCGGCCGCGCGATGAGCGTCGGCAACCTTGTGGGCAGCGATGCCGTAGACAAAGGCCAGGAACGGTCGTCCCTGATCCTTGTAGCGCGGCAGCGCCGTGATGGCGGCCAAGCACACCTCCTGTGCGACATCGTCAGCTGAGAGACCGCTCCGCTCGGCCGTCCCGACCCTCGCCCGGCAGTACCGGACAACGATGGGACGGATGGTCTCCAGCACCTCCCGGAGCGCGTCCCGGTTGCCCGCCACGGCTTCAGCAACGACAGCATCGAGACGTTCTCCCGAAATTGTCATCGGTGAAGCTCTCTCCAGCGTTACTGATGGGACAGGTGGCGTTTAAGTAACTGGGCTAAACACTAACTCTCGGGTCGGCGCCGCCCGGCTCAGCGATCTTGCAACACGCCGCCGCGGCGCCGCACCGTATCAGCGGACACGTCGCGAATTCCAACGACTTTTGCGGTGGAGTGGTTCCCGCTGCCGATTTCGCCGAGTAGGCAGGCCAACGCCCAGCTCAACGGGACCAGGCCGTGTTGCTGCGCGGCGTCCAGCGCGGCGTCCGCCACCGCGCGCGAGCGGTCGAGCCTGCCGTCGCAGCAGAGCGCCGCAGCCAGTACGACCTGTGATTTCACGCGGTGACGAGCCGAGCCGAAGGCGTCGGCGCACTCGACTGCCCGCTCGGCGTGATCCATTGCGGTCCCGCCATCGCCGGTCGCCATCGCCAATTCGGCCGACACCCACGCCAACCGGACGGCAAGTCGCGGCGGCCCGTCGTCGAGCAAACCGCGTACCCGCGCCGCAGTGCCGCCGCAGATGCGGCGAACCGTCCGACGCCGAGGGCGTCGGCGGCCAGACCGATCAGTGCGTCGGCGATGCCCTCGGCATCGCCTCCCGCTGTCGCCAGCGCGCGGCCGTCCCAGCCGCGCGCCTCGTCGTGTCGACCGAGCTGACGCAGGAAGGACGCCTGCGTGCTGTTGGCCAGCGAGGCCAGCCGACCGACACGGTGCACCCGCCGGAGGTAAGCGAGATCGGCGTAGGCGCTCGCGTAGCGGCCCTGCCCGCCGGCGACGACCGCGCGAAGCCACAACTCCTCGGCGGACTGTGCCGTCGGTAGCGGCCAGCGCCCCGGGTCATCGCCGAAGGCGGCGTTGGCGATCATCAGCCGCCGACGTTATCAATACGTCGGGGCGATTCCGATACCCGTGGACACGGGTCGTTGGATGGACGCCGAATCTCTTGGTTAACAGTTTGTGCGCCACGTGTTACAGCCATGTCAACCGCGGACTGGCCGCTGAACGAAATCGTCGTGTCGGCGTTCGGAGCGAACTGCGGAAACCCGAGTCATCGTGCATTACCGGGCCGTCGGCTATCACCCTCATCGATGAGCGCGGGTCGAACCGATGAACGTGATGTAAATTCTCGGCCTGCGGTTATGTCCTTGAGCACATGTTCGGGCTATTGACTGCTTTTGCTAAGCGCACCTACTTTGTGTGCACGAGTAGTCATCGGCGACTTGTGCTCGGTTCGGTTCCACAACTCACGCACCCGTGCGGTCTCCAAATCGGTGCGCAGAGAGGGGTTTTCCAGATGCCACAACCGCAGCAGCTACCGGGACCCAACGCAGACATCTGGGATTGGCAGATGCACGGCCTTTGCCGAGGAGTCGATTCCTCGGTGTTCTTCCATCCCGACGGAGAGCGTGGCCGGGCCCGCGCGCAACGCGAGATGCGCGCAAAAGAGATGTGCCGGAGTTGCCCGGTGATCACCCAGTGCCGCTCTCATGCCCTCGCCGTCGGAGAGCCATACGGCATCTGGGGTGGGCTCTCGGAGTCGGAGCGCGAACTGCTCCTCAAGCGGGGCATCCGCCGCGCTTCCTGACTCAGCAGCGCGCTTTCGCACAGTGTCGCGTTGAGCGAGATCGCGACGGCGAGAGCGGCACCCGGCTCTGCCTGCGAACCTTCCACGATCCCCACTCGCCCAACGTGACGCCTGCCGCCAGCGCGGTGCCGATCGCGAGTGCGCCCAGCACCGAAGCGAACCCGACGGCGTGCTGATCGTTGAGGATCGCGTAGATCCCGTGCAGCAGCGAGAGGCCGGGCAGCAGCGGCACGATGCCGGTGATCGACACCACCAGCGGTGGCGCGAGGTTGCGACGTTCCATCAGCCGGCCGACCAGGCCGATGGGCACCGCCGCGACGAATGACGCCACCACGGCGCCCAAGCCCGCGCCCTGGGCGAGAAGGAAGACGATGGTGCCTGCGGCGCCGCCGAACGCCGCAGCCATCGCGGCAGACCGCTCGGCATAGCAGGCGAGGGCGAAAGCCGCCGCGCTCGCCGCGCCGAAGGCCACCCGCGCAGGCATCTCCGCCAGTGCGGGCGGGGCGGCCGCGCTGATTCCGACGAACGGCGCGCCGAACCGGCTGGCGAGATGAAGCACCAGTGCGACGCCTGCGATCGTCGCGGCCGTCAACATCACCAGCTCGAAGAAGCGGGCCGCAGCGGTGACCGGCGCACCCGAGATGACGTCGCCGACCGAGCCGACCAGCGAGAGGCCGGCGAGGAGCACGACAAGGCCTGCCGCGATGGCCACGGTCGGTTCGAACTGGAATCCCAGCTTCGGACTGAGCGCGTAGAGGAGGATCGGCGGCGCAGTCGCGATCGCGCCACCGACCGCGTACTGGAAGAAGAACGGCAGCCCGTGCCTGTTCAGTCGCCGGTTGACGCGGTCGATCGCCATCGCGCTCACCGCGCTGACCAGGCAGGCCAGCAGGCTCGCACCCAGGGTTCCCGCCGTTGCGAAGGCCAGCGCGCCCCATGCGAGGGTGGCTATCCACCGTTTGTACGGGTGCGGGGCGGTGATGATCGTTTCGAGTTCGTCTCGGGCCACTGTCGGCGCGACGTCGCCGGCCTTGATGCGGCCGATCAGGCGGTCGACGGCGGCAAGGCGGCTGAAGTCCATCGACCGCGATTGCACGATGTGCAGCGTGGTCGCCGCGGGCATCGTCGGCCCTCGGTATGCGGCGACGTGAATCGTCGTGTTGATGACGTCGACCTCGCACCGTTCGATGCCGTACGCGGCGGCTATGGCCGAAACCTGCTCCATGGTGGCCGTCGCAGGGGTTCCGGATGCCATCAGAATGGCTCCGATGTTCCCGGCCAGATCGAGCACCTCGCCGACCAGCTCGTAGTACGCGTCGTCGCGCTCGCGCTGTGAATCCGTGATCCGCGGCATGGCGTCCGTCGGCGGGTCGGTCTCGCGGACGATCCGGCTCAAGATCTCGCGGCGACGCGCACGCCACGGCTGGCCCGCACGATCACGGGTCATCTCCACAGCATGTCCCCTTCGGTTACATCGGACGATTCGACACAGCGCAACGAGCAGGTGAGCCGAACGTTTCCGTTTATTGCTTTGTTTTCAAGTGGTTTGGCTCACACCGTCAGCGCTTCTGCATAACGGGAGCTACCACTCAATTCTACGGGGAACGTCAAATCCACTGCGAATTAATCATCTTGGCTGCGTATCCGCCATGCCGATGTCACAGCACACGGCAATGAAGTCCGATGCCAACAGTAGGTATACGTATTCGTTTTTGTCACTGTCCGATGACACATATATGCCGTCGAAAAGATCCTCGGTCTCCCCACAGCAGAAGGTGAAGACAACGCTGTGCAGGATCTCGTCGCACAGCTCTATGAGGGAAAGCGTTTTCCGACGGCCGTTGTCGAAGTCATAGCAATCCGCGATGTCGTCGGCCGACAGCGGGCGCCTGCCGGTCAGTTCGAAACGCCTGACCGGGATTTGACGGCGCTTGACTCCGTCCGGCGTCTCGCCCGCTTCGACCAGCTTGCGCATCGCGTACGCGCTCAACACGAAGTCCCGTTCGATGAGGTAGCCGGTCCGGTCGGTCCACCGCGTCTGCTTCGTCCTGGCTTCCAGTCGGTCGGCGGTCTTGAGGAGCTCGTCGTGCCACGGGGCTGGGTCGTCGACCACACAGCGAGAATAAGGTTCGCGAGGCCCGCAGTTGGGGCTTATCCCAGTTCGTAGCTTTCTCGCGAGACGCGGAAGAAGTGCCCGGTGGCGGTGTCGCTGCATGTCAGGCCCGGCGGCTCGCTGACGCAAGTGATCGCACCGTGGGAGTCGGCCTGACCGTAGTCGAGAATGGGCGCTTCCGGGGCGCTGAACTTGCTCACTCCCTCGTAGCATCCGAGATTCGCCGGTTCGGCCTGACTGAGGTAGAACTGCAGACCCCCGAAATCGAGGTCGCACGGCCTGCCGAAGGGGCCGATAGTGGAAGCCGGCGCCACCCAAGTGTGCTCCCGGACTTCGCAATTCACGCCTGAGCCGTCCGCGTAGATGCTACAGATGATGTTGCCCGACGGCGTGGCGAAGTCGTGGTCGTGGTCGATTTTGCCGCCTCCGCCGCAGGCGTTTGCGACGACGGCAAGGGGTAAGGCGGCCGCGGACGCAATGGACAGCGCCGCAATTATGTGGAACTTCATGGTGTCCTCGCTGTGGTTGGTCGGGCGGTTACTGCCCGGTTACGCACAGAGTGATGTGGGCGCCTTGGCGGATCCTTGGCGTGGGACGATCCACTCCGGTATGGATGCGGCTGCCGAGACCATCGAGGAGAGAGCATGACAACAGACGAGACTGGCGACGACGTCGTCCGCGGGCGCGGTGACGGTGTCGGAGGCAGGGTCGGGAACCTACACGCAGCAGATCACCGCCGGTCACCACCGGCTCGTCGCTGACGAACCGCGGCCGATCGGCGACGACGCCGGACCGAACCCCTACGATCTGGTGCTGGCCGGCCTCGGGGCCTGTACCTCGATGACGCTGCGGATGTACGCCAATCGCAAGGGCTGGCCGCTGGACTCGATTCGAGTGACATTGCGGCACTCACGTATTCACGCAGAAGATTGTGCTCACTGCGAGACGACCAAGGGATGGATCGGACATATCGACCGCGAAATCGAGTTGACCGGCGCCCTCGACGACAGTCAGCGGCAGCGGCTGTTGCAGATCGCCGACCAGTGTCCGGTTCACCAGACTCTGACTTCGGAGATCGACATCAGTACATCCCTGAAGTGACAGTTGCTGCGGTCACCGCATCGGCTAGGGTCGACGGCCCCTGACCAGCCGCATCACGGCGTAGCCGATACCGCCGGCGACGACCAGCACGGCCAGCCACGGAAGCACCAGGCCGAACAGCAGCACCAGGCTGCCTGCGACGGAAACCATTGCGTCCCAGCCTCGTTCGATCTGCCCCACGAATCCCTGGTACTCCTTGGGCGCCGGTCCACCGATCGTCTCGGCGACGAAGGTGACGTCGACGGTGCTGTACTCGATGCGGTCGCCGAGCGCGTCGCGCTGCGCACGCAGGCTGTCCAGATCCGCTTGGCGCTGCGAGAGTGCGTTTTCGGCGGAGATGAGCGCTTCGGGGTCCTTGGCGTCGCGCATGATGGCCAGAAGGCGATCCACCGACGTTTGCAGTGCCTTGATGCGGGCGTCCATGTCGACCCGTTGCGCGGTGACGTCTTCGGATCTGGTCTCGGCCGTCTGCACAGAACCCAGAGTCTTCAGCTCGCGCACCACACCGTCGAGCTTCGACACCGGAACCCGAAGCACAACAGAGGTGCGGGCCAGACCGCGGTCGGATCCCGCATCCTCGCTGCGGCTGTCGACCCGACCGTCGGAGTTCTCCACCATGACGGCCGCTTTGTCCGCGGCCTCCGAGGTGTTGGAAACCCTGATGGTCATCGACGCGGTCTTGACAACGTCACGCTGTGCGTCCTGCACCGGCTGGGGTCCCTGCTCGGGTGGGGCGGCGCTTCCGGGGCGCCTGGCGACGCTGTCCTTCAAGCTGGACGCGGACGCGTTGTCGGGCAGGGACGGGCCCGCGCAGGCCGTCAGCACCCCCAAAGTCGCGATGCCGGTGATCGCCAACGCCAACCAATTGCGGTTCAACCTGCAGGAAATCCGGCTCATGCCAGCCACCTTGCCATTAGCTGTGAACTTCGCCCATTTCCGCTGGCACGCGGGCCAGGCGCTGACCAGCCTCAGGATTTACTTAGCTGGCGGCGCGAATGCGAAGACGTTCACAGCGGCTGCCTTGCCTTTGACGGCATGTCCTCCCCTGTCGACCAGTCCGAGCGGGCGTGATGCCAGCGCGTCGACCGACTGCTGTGTCAGAAGGATCGTATCACCGGTGGTCTTGGTGAGCTGCTCGACACGGGCCGCGACATTGACGGTGTCACCGATCAGCGTGAACTCGAGCTTGCCTCCACCGCCGATGGTGCCCGCGATCACCTACACCGGTGTTGATCCCGATGCCAATCCGAAGCGCACCGCCGAATCGCTCCGCGACGAGGCGGTGGATCAGCAGCAGCCGCCTCACCGCGGCGTCGGCATGATCGGCCAGATCATTGGGGGCGCCGAACACCGCCAAGGCGCCGTCGCCGAGGAACTTATTGACATGCCCACCGGCGTCGACGACGGCAGGCACCACGATCTCGAACAACGCGTTGAGCGGGCCACGGTGTCCTCGGCGGTGTTGGCCTCGGCGAACGGCGTGAAGTCACGGATGTCGACGAACATCACCGTCACCTCACGACGCTCGCCGGTGAACACGTCGTCGCCCTGCTCGAGCAGCCGCGCCGCAAGACCCGGGTCGACATAGGTGCCGAACGCCGCCTGAAGCCGTTGCCGCTCAGCCAAACCCGCCTGCATCCGGTTGAACGACGCCGCCAGCGCGCCGAGATCATCATCCTGAACCACCGGCAGCCGCCGGCTGTAATCACCGGCCGCAACGCGCTTGGTGGCTTCGGCGAGGTCGCGAATCGGCCGCAGGGACGGTGCGAACCCGGCACCGACCGTAATCGGCACTGCGAAGCAGATCGCCACACACCCGATCACGACGGCGAGTGCGGGATTTTCGCTGACCTGATTGAACGCGGCGCCCAGCAACGAGGCGCCGACTGCGAAGCCGAACGCGACGCCGAGAACCGAAATCCTCGACCACGCGGCAAACGTCGGCTGGGAACGCGGCAGCAAGTCCCCGATCCCGGTATCACCGGCGATGGCGGCCCTGGCCGGTCGCACCGCCCCTTCCACGAAACTATGCACACCGATCAAATGGGCGGCTGCTGCGAGAAAGGCGCCCAGAATCCCGTACTGGACCAGCCGCCACTCGGTCGCCCCCGCGATCGCACCGACCCCGACAAACAGCAGAGCACCCCAGACAACGACGCCTACCAACCCACGGGAAAGCGCCCCCCGAGCCCACGTGTAGGTGGCGTCGAGCGCGCAGGTCCGATCGACGTCGCGACGGGCGGCCCACTGGTCCACAAGGTCTAACCGTCCTTGGCCGGGAAGGAAGTACACGTACACCAGCACCGGCAGGGCGACCACGGTGACGGCGGCCGCCTCGAAGTAGCGGTCGGACTTCTCCAAAGCGACAACGATGAACGACAACATGACGAAGGACGGTAGGAACAGGGCGAACATCACCGCGCAAATCGCCCACGAATATCTCGTCCCGTACCGGTCCCACGCCCACTGCCAGATGCGATCCATGTCGGGAGACTAAGCGCGTTGACCGCTCAACTGCGCGTCAAGGAGACACGCCTCGCCCGCCGCGCAAAAAACACCCCCGGCTGTTGAGACCGGGGGTGTTTCGCGTTATGCTGTGTTACTAGTGCGAGTGGCCGTGGCTGTGACCGTGGCCGTGGCCATCGTCTTCCGACTCGGCCGGCTTCTCGACGACCGCCGTCTCGGTGGTGAGAATCATCCGGGCCACCGACGCGGCGTTGAGCACCGCGGAGCGGGTGACCTTGACGGGGTCGACCACACCGTCGGCGACCAAGTCGCCGTACTCCAGTGTCGCGGCGTTGAAACCCTGCCCGGCAGGCAGCTCAGTGACCTTGTTGACGACGACAGAACCGTCCAGGCCCGCGTTGGTCGCGATCCAGTACAGCGGTGCGGACAGCGCCTGCGAGAACACCTCGACACCGAGTGCCTCGTCTCCGGACAGCGAGTCCTTCAGCTTCGACAGGGCGGACCGGGCCTGCACCAGGGCGGCGCCGCCGCCGGTGATGATGCCCTCTTCGACCGCGGCCTTCGCGGCTGAGACGGCGTCCTCGACGGCTTCCTTGCGCTTCTTGAGGTCCGTCTCGGTGGCCGCGCCGACCTTGATGACCGCGACTCCCCCGGAGAGCTTCGCCAGCCGCTCCTCGAGCTTCTCGCGGTCCCAGTCGGAGTCGCTGGCCTCGATCTCGGCGCGCAGCTGTGCCTTGCGTCCGTCGATGGCGTCCTGAGTGCCGCCACCGTCGACGATCACGGTGCTGTCCTTGCTGACGACGACGCGGCGGGCGGTGCCCAGTACGTCGAGGCCGACCTCGCGAAGCACCAGACCGACGTCGGGATTGACGACCTGACCGCCGGTAACGACGGCGAGGTCGTCGAGGAATGCCTTGCGGCGGTCCCCGAAGAACGGCGCCTTGACCGCGACGGCCTTGAGCGTCTTGCGAATCGCATTGACGACCAGTGTCGAAAGCGCTTCGCCTTCAACGTCTTCGGCGATGATGAGCAGCGGCTTTCCGGCCTCCGCGACCTTCTCCAGCAACGGCAGCACATCGGGCAACGAGCTGATCTTCTCGCGGTGCAGCAGCACCAACGCGTCCTCGAGCACCGCTTCCTGGGTGTCGAAGTCGGTGATGAAGTACGCCGAGATGAAACCCTTGTCGAAGCCGACGCCGTCGGTGATCTCTAGCTCGGTGTCCAGCGTCGAGGACTCCTCGACGGTGACCACGCCGTCCTTGCCCACCTTGGTCATGGCCTCGCCGACCAGCTCGCCGACCACTTCGTCGCGCGAGGACACGGTGGCGACCTGAGCGATCGACTTCTTGTCGGTCACCGGAGTGGCCGCGGCCAGCAGTGCCTCGGAGACCGCGTCGGCGGCCTTGTTGATGCCCGAGCCCAGCTCGATCGGGTTGGCGCCGGCGGCGACGTTGCGCAGCCCCGCCTTGACCACGGCCTGCGCCAGCACGGTTGCGGTGGTGGTGCCATCGCCTGCGACGTCGTTGGTCTTGGTGGCCACCGACTTCACCAGCTGAGCGCCCAGGTTCTCGAACGGGTCCTCCAGGTCGATCTCACGAGCGATGGTGACACCGTCGTTGGTGACCGTCGGGCCGCCGAAAGCCTTGGCCAGCACTACGTGCCGACCGCGCGGACCGAGCGTGATGCGCACGGCGTCAGCGAGCTTGTCGACGCCGACTTCCATTGCGCGGCGCGCGGTTTCGTCAAAATGAATCAGTTTTGCCATAAGCGTATCCGTCCTTGCTAAGCATGACGCCCCGGAAACCCGCCGCTAACACGCGGGGATCACCGGGGCGGTCAAGCTCGTCGTTTATTTGTTGACGATTGCCAGCACGTCGCGCGCGGACAGGATCAAGTACTCCTCGTTGTTGTACTTGATCTCGGTGCCGCCGTACTTGCTGTAGATGACGGTGTCGCCCTCGGACACGTCCAGGGGGATCCGCTTCTCGCCGTCCTCGTCCCACCGGCCGGGGCCGACTGCGACGACGGTGCCTTCTTGCGGCTTCTCCTTGGCGGTGTCCGGGATGACCAGACCGGATGCGGTCGTGGTCTCGGCCTCGTTGGCCTGTACGAGGATCTTGTCCTCGAGTGGCTTGATGTTCACGCTCGCCACGATGGAGCCCTTCCAGTAGTTCGGGTGTTAACAGCTCTAGTAGGTATCGGCATGCGTCCGTGCTCTCGCGCCGTCGTCGCGGGTGCCGGTCGAGAGCGTGGCCGCCTGCCACCTAGCACTCTATACATGAGAGTGCTAGCACTCAAGGTCGGCCCGTGCCTATCGCGCATGGCGAACGCGCACGTCGCCGAAATACGCGATGACCAGCGGGTTGAACAGGTCGGCGCGCTCCCACTGCAAAAAATGCCCGGCGCCGGGCAAAACGACTGGGCCGGTCCGGTCGGTGAATGCCACCTCGCAGGTGGTCAGAAAGTCGGGGCCGACGACATGGTCGTCCATGCCGTAGAGGATCAACGTCGGCACATCGACCTTTTTGTCGAGGATCGGCGGCTCGCTCACCGGGCGACCGTGCGCCAGCTGATAGGCCGCCCAGCCTGCGCGCATCCGATCTTCGGTGGAGAACGGCTCGGTCATGAAGTCGACGTCCGCCGCGGAGAACGTGCCCGGCGACGCCCACATCCGATGGCCGTACATGCCGGCGATGTAGCGCCTGCGCTTGGCGGGTGTGTCGAGTTCGGCCGCCAGCTCGTCGGGCGTCGCGCCCTGCAGATACCGGTAATCACTCGTCGGCCCGTCGCCGATGGCGCGGATCGATGCGACGTCGATACCCGCCGCGGCGAAGTCATCGAAAACGAACGGCGGCACGGAATCGAAGAACACGAGCTTGTCCACGAAGCCCGGATAGCGGTGCAGAAGGTCGACCGCGACGACGCCGCCGAGGTCGCCACCGACCACCCCGCAATGCCCATGGCCGAGCACGTCGTGGACCAGAAGGTAGACGTCACGGCTCCACGCCGCGGGGTCATACACGTCGGCCGCCGACAGATCCGAATCGCCGTAGCCGCGCAGGTCGGGCGCGATCACCTCGTAGCCCGCGTCGGCCAGCGCCGCGATGTTGCGCCACCAGATGCGCTTGGTCTCGGGATATCCGTGCAGCAGCAGCAAGGGGTAACCGCCGAGACCTTCGTGGACGAACGCCAGCGACAACCCGTCGCGGCCGTCGGTCGGCGGAACCTCCCGCCGGTGGATGACGAACGCATCCGGTGCCGGGGTGGCGGGCTGCGCGGGGCGTAGGTTCAGGTCGTAGTGCATGTCGAATTACTTCTCGAACGCTGAGGGATCGACCATCAGGTGCGCCGACACGTCGCCGATCATCTGAATATCGACCTTTCGCTCGGTGAAATACCACCCCTGGTCGTCGCGGGCGAACGCGTCGTAGTAACGCCCGACGACGATGGGCTGGATCGACACGGTTTCGGTGTCCTGCATGACGCAGAAGGTGGACCGAGTGGCGGCGGTCCCGTCACCGCTGAGTTCGACGACGGGATTGAGCACCAGATGTCTTGTCCGCGGTGTGTTTCCGTGCTCGGGATACCGGCGGGTGGTCATCGCGAACAGTTTCGCGATGTTGTCCGCGCCGGAGACCGACCCGGACGCCGGGCCGCCGAACGTCGACCGGGCCAGCAGCCGTCCGACCCCGTCGAAGTCGCCGGCGTCGATGAGCTCGGCGTACCGGTACAGCAGTTCGGTGATCTCGAGTTTGTCTGTGCTCATGTCCTCACAGCTGTCCTTTCACCACGGGCAAGCCCGGGTCGCTGGCCACGTCGAGCGGCGACGGCGGCGCGCCCGCCGCGACCAGGTGCGCGGCGAAGGACGCGATCATCGCGCCGTTGTCGGTGCACAACCGGGGCCGCGGAATCCGCAGGGCCAAACCGTTTGCCGCACAACGCTCCTCGGCAAGCTCCCGCAGTCGCGAGTTGGCGGCGACGCCCCCGGCGATCAGCAGCGTCGACACCCCGAGCTCGGCGGCGGCCCGCACCGCCTTCTTCGTCAGCACGTCGGCCACCGCCTCCTGGAAGCCCGCGGCGACATCGGCCTGCGGTGCGGTCGGGTTCTTCTCGACGTAGCGCGCGACGGCCGTCTTGAGCCCGGAGAAGCTGAACGCATACGGGTCGTCGCGCGGCCCGGTCATACCGCGGGGGAACACGATTGCGTCGCGGTCACCCTCGCGGGCCAGGTCGTCGAGCACCTTGCCGCCGGGGTAGCCGAGGCCGAGCAGCCGGGCGATCTTGTCGTAGGCCTCGCCGGCGGCGTCGTCGACGGTGCTGCCGAGCTCCTCGATCGGTTCGGCGAGCGACCGCACATGCAGCAGGTTGGTGTGACCGCCGGAGACCAGCAGCCCAACGCATTCCGGCAGCGGACCGTGGTCGAACACGTCGGCGGCGAGGTGCCCGCCGAGATGGTTGACCGCGTAGAACGGCACCTGCCAGGCGACCGCGTAGGCCTTGGCCGCGGCCACCCCCACCAGCAGGGCACCGGCCAATCCGGGCCCGATGGTGGCCGCCACGACGTCCGGCTTCTCGATGCCTGCCGCGTCGAGGGCGCGGCGCATGGTGGGCCCCAGCGCTTCCAGGTGCGCGCGCGACGCGATCTCGGGCACCACGCCGCCGAACCTCGCGTGTTCGTCGACGCTGGAGGCCACCTCATCGGCCAGCAGTGTCACGGTGCCGTCGGCGGCCAGCCCTGCGATGCCGATTCCGGTTTCGTCGCAGGAGCTTTCGATGGCCAAAACTGTCGTCATGACGAACCTCCCTGTGCGGGGCGCAGCATGGTGTAGGCGTCGGCGCCGCTGACCCGGTAGTAGCGCTTACGCAGCCCGATGTTGACGAAGCCGGCGCTCTCGTACATCGCGATCGCGGCCGCGTTGTCGGTGCGGACTTCGAGATAGACCGGGTCATCGGCGGCGAATTGCAGCAGGCGGTTCAGCACCTGCCTGCCGATACCCTGGCCCTGATATGCGGGATCGACACCGATGGTGTGAATCTCATACTCGTAGGGGGCCTTTCGCCCGAGCCGGGCAATGCCTCCATAGCCGACGAGTTTGTCGTCGGCGCGTGCGGCGACGTAGTGGATGTGCGGCGCTGCGAGCTCACGCAGGAAAGCCGCCGCGGGCCACGGGTCATCGCCGCCGAAGAGCTGCGCCTCCAGTTCCGCGCATCTCGCCGCGTCGCCGGGTGCCAGTTCGTCGTAGGTGACGGTCATGACTGCGCGCCGGCGGGACGGCCTGCGGCTTGGCGTCGGGCCGCCGCAGATACAGCGGAACGAGCGGCCGCGGCGGCTGCGCCCAGTCGACGACACGCACCAGCCCCGAGGCCGTCGGATAGACCGCGGGCTGCCGCGGCAGGCTGAACATCGCCGCGTGCTCGGGCGAGCCGGCAACGGCGCCAACGTCGGTCGGTACGTCGGCCGGTGCACTGACGGCGGGGCCGTCGATGCGCGCGCCGTCTCGGTAGCGCGCCCAGTACACCTCGCGCCTGCGCGCGTCGGTGACGACGAGCACGTCCCCTGCGGTGTCGACACCGATGGCGTCCAGACTGCACACGCCGTACACGGGAACGCCGAGAGCCTGGCCGTATGCCGCGGCAGTGGCCATGCCGACCCGCAGCCCGGTGAACGGCCCCGGCCCACAACCCACCACGACGGCCTCGAGGTCGGTCACCGAGATTCCCGCGTCACCAAGGGCGGCAAGAACATTGGGGGTCAACTGTTCGGCGTGGGCGCGTGGGTCGACGGTCACCCGCTCGGCGAGTACGTCGATGCTGTCACCGTCGCGTCGCACGATTCCCGCCGCGACGGCCGGCGTCGCCGTGTCGATCGCGAGGACGACCTTCGTCATGACCGGCTCCACCGCCAGATCGCCGTCCGCACTTCGGTCTCCGCGCCGCGCTCGAGGCGGATGTCGAGGTGCCGCTCCGAGAGACGCTCGACGATGCCCTCGCCCCACTCGACGACGACCACGGCGTCGGCCAGGTCGGTGTCGAGGTCCAGTGAGTCGAGTTCGCCGAGCAGGTCGGCGCCGGGGTGGTCAAGCAGCCGGTACATGTCGACATGGACCATGGCGGGCGCGCCGGACTGCCGCGCCCGATGCACGCGTGCCAAGCACGAACGTCGGCGACGTCACCGGGCCGTCGACATTCATGGCGTCGGCTATTCCCTTGGCCAACACCGTCTTTCCCGCGCCCAAGCGGGCCGGACAGCACGACCACGTCACCGGCCCGCAACAGTGCGCCGAGCCTTGCGCCGAGCGCCTTGGTGTCCTCGGCGGTTGGCAGCTCCGCCGTCCCCGCCGACCGGTCAGCCATGGGGCCTGGCCCGATCGCGTAACCGCCGCGTCATCGCGACGAGTTTCGACGGCGTGGCGCGTTCGACCAACCGGACGAGCGCGTCGTCGATGATGTCGGGCTGTTCGAGCTGCACCAGATGCCCTGCACCCTTGACGATCACCAGCTCGGACTTCGGCAGTTCGGCGGCCATCGCCTGGGAATGCTCGACGGGTGTGATCAGATCGCGGCTGCCACAGGCGATCAGCGTCGGCACCTTGGCCAGGGTCGGCAGCGCCGCCTCCTCGTCGTGCACCTCGAGCGCGTGCAGGAACTCGACAAGCGTGGCGATCGGGGTGCCGAGCATCATCTTCTCGGAGAAGGCGACGACGCTCGGGCTGACCTTCTCGTCGCCGTAGGACGCCGCCCGCAGGATCGGGGCGATCACCGACTTGGCCGCCCCCCGCGTCCGGTGCACGGTCTTGGGCGCGTAGCGAACCGCGAACCGAACCGCTTCCAGCACAGGGTTTTTCAGGATTTCCGTCAGGGGTGACCGTGCGACACCCTCGGCTGCCGACGAGATCAGCGCAACTCCGACGATGCGGGTGGGGTAGCGCTGCGGGAACTGTCGGGCGTGCGACAGCACCGTCATGCCGCCCATCGAGTGCCCGACGAGCACCACCGGCCCCTTGGGCGCCGTCACGGCGAGCAGTGTTTCGAGATCCTTGCCGAGTTGCTCGACGGTGTAGGTGTCCGGGGACGCCTCCGCCGACTGGCCGTGCCCGCGCTGGTCGTAGAACACCATCCGCACCTGCGGGCCCCACTCCTGCTCCAGGCGTGCGCGCTGGAAGTAGAAGGCGCCCATCCGCAGGCAGAATCCGTGGGCGAACACCACCGTCAGCGGGGCGTCCTGCGGACCGACCTCCCTCACCGCGAGGTCCACGCCGTCGGGTGTGGTCACCACCGAGCTGCGGTCGGCGTCGAGCAGCTCGAAATCCTCGCCGTGGTAGAGATCGTCGCGCGTCGTACGCCTGGTCATCGACCGCGCGACGGACACCCCCGCGATGGTGCCGACCGCGGCCAGCCCCGCGGCACCCGCCAACAGACCGGCGTTCGTCTTGCGCCGCAGCCGTTTCGGGTCGTTATCGCTCACCGGTTGAGTCCTCCGCCGAGGTGCCCAGGTACGTCCTGACGACCCGACCTCGCGGACTGGTGACAACCTCGTAGTGAATGGTGTCGAGCACGTCGGCCCAATCCTGTGCGGTGGGTTCACCGTCGGCGCCTGGGCCGAACAGGATCGCCTGGTCACCCTCGCTGACATCGCCGGCGTCGGGGCCGAGGTCGACGACGAACTGGTCCATGCAGACGCGGCCGACGTTGGGCCGCAGCCTGCCGTTGATCAGCACATTCATTCGGCCGCTCAGGCCACGGAAGATGCCGTCGGCGTACCCGATCGGAAGCAGCGCCAGCGTGGTGTCACGGTCGGCGATCCAGGTGTGCCCATAGGAAACCCCATCACCGGCTCGGACCGACTTGACCAATGCCACCGGGCATTTCAGTGTCATCGCGGGCCGCAATCCCACGTCGCCGCGTTCGGGGATCGGGTTCAGCCCGTAGACCGCGATACCGGGGCGGACCAGGTCGTAGGCCAGGTCGGAGCCGGGATAGCGCGGCGGGCGAGTTGGACAGGTGCGCGATCTCGAAGTTCACGCCGACCTCGCGCGCCTGGTTTCGCATCTCGACCAGCCGCCCCGCCTGCAGGTCGTTGACGGGGTTGTCGGGGTCGTCGCCGTGCGCCAGATGCGACATGATCGCGTGCAGCCGGATCGCCTCGTCGGCCGCCGCCGCGCGCAGGGCCGTCAGCATCGACGAGAACTCGGCCGGGCCGGCACCGTTGCGGCTGAGCCCGGTGTCCACCTTGACGGTGACGTTGGCGGTGACACCGGTGAGCTTGGCGGCGGCGAGCAACTCGTGCAGCTGCCGCGATGAGGACAGCGCCACCGCGACGTCGGACTGCAGCGCAGGGGCGAAGTCGGTGCCCGGCGGATGCAGCCACGCCAGCACGGGCGCGGTGATGCCGTCTCGGCGCAGCGCCAGCGCCTCGGCGATGGTTGCGACGCCGAATCTCGGCCGCGCCCGCCGCCAGCGCCGCCCGTGCGACCTGGGTGGCGCCGTGGCCGTAGCCGTCGGCCTTGACCACGGTCATCACCTGCGCCGAGCCCGCGAGTTCGCGCAGGACGCGGACGTTGTGCGCGACCGCGCCGAGGTCCACCACCGCCTCGGCGTTTGCGCCGGGCGTCAGTGAAGTCGTCAGTTCGGTCGTGGGCATCGTCATGTCACCACCGCCGATTGTCCCAGACCGGCGAAACGCGTTAATTTGCCCATCGGCTACCCGGGGCCACTGTGCAGCCAGTCGCCTGACCGCACCCGCCATGTCGCTCTCGCGTAGTCGAGTTCCGAATGCGGCCACTGCGTGACGATGCGGCCCGACGGCGAGCGATAGTAGCTGTCGCATCGCGTCCAGATCGTCTGTTCCAGTTCTGCGGAGATGTGTTCGTTGAATCGACGCTCGACGTCGGGATGGACGTCGATGAAGCCTCCTCGGCGCGCTAACCTGCTGACCGCACTGGCGATGAGCCGAGCACCCGCCTCCAGGATGTAGATGATCGAGTTGGCGCCCTGGTTGGTGTTCGGGCCGTACAGCATGAAGAAGTTCGGAAACCCGCTGACGGCGGTTCCGAGATAGGCCTGCGGGTCACAACCCCAACGCTCGTGCAGGCTTTCACCGTCGACGCCGAAGACGTCGATGCCCGAGAGGTAGTCGCTGGTTTCGAATCCCGTCGCAAGCACGATGGCGTCGACGTCGATCGCCGTGCCGTCGGCGGTGACGATGCCGGATTCCGTGATGCGGGCGATGGGTTCGGTGACGAGGTCGACGTGGTCGCGTTGCAGTGCGGTGTAGTACTTCTCGCCGAGCAGGACCCGCTTGCAGCGGAACGGGTACCGCGGCGTCAGCGCATCGCGCAGCCGGTCGTCGGCGACGTGCTTGCGCAGGAAACCACGGGACAATTTCTCGACGACGGCCATCCGCGGATGGTCGGGCGTCAGCGCGGTGTTGTCGTGCTGCAGCTTCCACAACCGCCATCGCTCACGCCATGACGCCCAGGGCAGCCGACGGTAGCGGGACAGCTCCGCGGCGCTGTAGGGCCGATCCTCCTTCGGGACCATCCACGGCGGCGTCCGCTGAAATACCGTCAATTCGGCTGCGACGTCGGCGAGTTCGGGGACGACCTGCACACCGCTGGCCCCTGTTCCGATCACCGCCACCCGCTTGCCGCTGAGGTCGACCGTGGTATCCCAGTGCGCGGTGTGCATGAGCGTGCCGGAGAAGTCGGCGAGGCCGTCGATGTCGGGGTAACGAACGGAGCCGAACAGCCCGACGGCGCTCACCACGACATCGGCGACCACGACGCCGCCGCGAGGTCAGATTCACGTGCCAGTTCGACGCCTGCGCATTCCATTCCATGCCGCGCACTCCGGTGTTCAGCATCAGATGTCTGCGGAGGTCGAAGTCGTCGGCGACCGTCTCCAGGTAGTCGAGAATCTCCGGCTGATACGCGTAGGTGCGGCTCCACGCCCGGTTCGGCGCGAACGAGAAGGAGTACAGATGGCTTTGGATATCGCACGCCGCGCCAGGGTAGACGTTTCGCCGCCACGTCCCGCCGACGCCGTCGGAACGTTCGATTATCGTCAGGTCATCAATTCCTCGGCGCCGCAACGCTACTGCCGCGGCAAGGCCGCCGAAACCGGCCCCGATGATCACTACCCTCGGGCTTGGGCGGCGGCGCGAAAGCGCCAGCGATGCGGCCTAGCAGGTAGCGCTTCGTCACGACGTTTCGTAGCCCTCCGGTGCGCCGTTGCACCGCGACGCCGCGAGTATGTCGGCGTATTCGGTTGGGCTGCCGTAGAAGAAACTGCCCTGGCGGGTCTTCGCGTTCGCCTGGCCCTCCCGGTTGTAGTAGCCCGGTGTACACGCCTTGGCCCGCTGCGCGCTCGCGGCGGACCGCTCGACGATGGTGTCGACCCAGGCCGTTTCGGCGTCGACAGACGCCTCCAGCCGCTCGATCCCACTGTTGAGCGCCCAGGCGATCACGCCCGCCGTATGGGTTGCCTGGACGTCGAGGAGGTAGGGGAAGTTCACGGTGAAGCCGGACTGGGCGATGCTGAGCACGAAGCTGTTCGGGAAGCCGTGGACGCTGACGCCGTGCAGCGTGCGAACGCCGTCGCCCCATTTCTCGGTCAGCGTCAGGCCGTCACGTCCGACGAGATCGAACCCGGTGCGCCGCGAATAGTCGGTGCCGACCTCGAATCCGGTTGCGAATATCAGGCAGTCGATGGGGTGTTCGGTGCCGTCGACGACGACGCCGTCCGCGGTGATCCGCTCGACGCCCAGGCCTCGGGTGTCGACGAGCGTGACGTTGTCGCGGTTGAACGTCTGCAGGTATTCGTCGTGGAAGCACGGTCGCTTGCAGAAGTAGCCGTACCACGGCTTGAGCGCCTTCTGCGGTGGCGCGGTCTGCCACGATCGAGTCGACGCGGGCGCGGATCTCCTCCATCTTGGCGAAGTCGGCGAGTTCGACTGCGCGCAAACGGTCTTCGTCCGACATTCCCGCGACGCTGCGCTGCCGCATCACGAACAGTTTCTTGACGATGCTCGTCCATGCGTCGTTGACCAGGTCCTCGTCGGCTTCGCCGCCCGCGGTGAGCAGCTGGAAGTTCTCGATGCGGTGGCGCTGCCAGCCGTTCTTCAGGTCTGCCGACCATTGCCGGGTCGGTCGGCCGGTTGCCGCGCACGTCGACCGTCGACGGCGTGCGCTGGAACACGAACAGCCGGCCCACCGACCTGCCGAGGTGCGGAACGCACTGGATCGCGGTCGCGCCGGTGCCGATGATCCCGACCCGCTTGTCCGCCAGCTTGGCCAGGTCGGCTGCCGGTGTAGCCGTAGTCCCACCGGCTGGTGTGGAACGCGTGCCCGCGGAAGTCCATGATCCCTTCGATGCCGGGTAGTTTCGGCTTCTGCAGGTATCCGTTGGCCATCGACACGAACCGTGCCCGGATCGCGTCACCGTGGTTGGTGGAGATGACCCACCGGGAATCTGCGTCGTCCCAACGTATTTCGGTGACTTCGGTCTGCAGGCAGGCGTCGCGGTACAGGTCGTAGTGTTCGGCGATGCGTCGGCAGTGCGCGAAGATCTCGTCGCCCTTGGCGTACTTCTCGGTCGGGACGTAGCCGAGCTCCTCGAGCAGCGGCATGTAGACGTAGGACTCGACATCGCAGGCAATGCCCGGGTAGCGGTTCCAGTACCAGGTGCCACCCACGTCGGCCGCC
This sequence comes from uncultured Actinomycetota bacterium, assembly GCA_963758825.1. GTDB lineage: Bacteria > Actinomycetota > Actinomycetes > Mycobacteriales > Mycobacteriaceae > Mycobacterium. The sequence continues at coordinate 172,040 of CAVWWV010000010.1, forward strand.
TTGTCGATGAGCCGGATGTTCTGCACGCCCGAGCTCGCGCAGCCGGGCGCCGGTCAGCAGCCCCCCGAACCCCGCGCCGATGATCGCGACGTCGACTTCGTCGTGCAACGGTGGGCGGGTGAAACCCGGTTCAGCTCCACGGGTCTTCGGCGAATGCGGCGAATGGCCCTGCGACTTCGACATACTGCGCGATCCCGTCGGGCCGTAGCCGCCTGTCGCGCTCTTCTGCATACTTCTCACGCAGAGCGTCTACGTCGAACGCCACGTCGGGGTTGCGCACGGACGCGCCCGTCAGTGCGCGAACGGCTGTAGTTCGTCGAAGTGGCCGCCGGGCTTGAGTTCGTCGAGCGTGTTGAGCGCCTTGACGATGTCGTCGCGCAACGCCCGTGCCAGATTCATCGAGAAACCTTCTCGCACAACGATCCGCAGCACGGCGATGTCGGTGGCGTTCTCCGGCATGGTGTACGCGGGCACCTGCCAGCCGTAGGACCGCAGCGCATGCGAAACGTCGAACTCCGTGTAGCCCGGGATCGCCCTTCAGCCGGAAGCTGACCACCGGGATCGCCGACCCGTCGGAGATCAGCTCGAAATGCTCGCTCTCCCTGAGCTGGTCGCCGAGCCACCGCGCGGTCTGCGAGAGACACCCCATCACCTGCGCGTAGCCCTCCCGGCCCAGCCGCAAAAAGTTGTAGTACTGGCCGACCACCTGGTTGCCGGGTCGGGAGAAGTTCAGCGTGAACGTCGGCATGTCGCCGCCGAGGTAGTTGACCCGGAAGACCAGGTCTTCCGGCAGGTATTCGGGGCTGCGCCAGACCACGAAGCCGACGCCGGGATAGGTGAGCCCGTACTTGTGTCCGCTGACGTTGATCGACACCACCCGCGGCAGCCGGAAATCCCAGACCAGGTCGGGGTGCTGGAACGGGACGACGAAGCCGCCGCTGGCCGCATCGACGTGCATTGGTACGTCGAGTCCACCGTCGGCGGCCAGCTTGTCAAGGGCCTCGCAGATCTCGCCGATCGGTTCGAGTTCACCGGTGAACGTGGTGCCGAGGATCGCGACCACGCCGATGGTGTCCTCGTCGATGTTCTCCAGCACCTGCTCGGGTGTGATGACGTAGCGGCCCTTCTCCATCGGCAGATAGCGCGGCTCGACGTCGAAGTACCGGCAGAACTTCTCCCACACCACCTGCACGTTGGAGCCCATCACCATGTTCGGCCTGCGCTTGCGCCAATCCTTGCCGACGCGTTCGCGCCACCGCCAACTCATCGCCAGCCCGGCGAGCATCACTGCCTCGCTGGAGCCGATCGTGGAAACGCCTGTCGCGCTTGACGCGTCGTCGTCGCGCAGCCCTTCGGCGTGGAACAGGTCGGCAACCATCGCCACACACCGGGCCTCGATGGCGGCGGTGGCGGGGTATTCGTCCTTGTCGATCATGTTCTTGTCGAACGTCTCGGCCATCAGCTTCTCGGCCTGCGGATCCATCCACGTCGTCACGAACGTCGCCAGGTTGAGCCGCGAGCTGCCGTCGAGCATCAGCTCGTCGTGGATGAAGCGGTAGGCGGCATCGGGGTTCATGCTTTCGTCCGGCATCCGCAACGCCGGAATAGCCGCCATCGACATCCGACCGGTGTAGGCCGGAGCGATCACTGGGCCTTGGGTGTGCTTGGGAGGCATGGAGAGTCCTTTCGTGGCGATCAGAGACGAGCGATGGCGGTGCGGACGTGGGCCAGGATGCGCGACGCGGAGGTGGGGGCGGGCCGAGGTCCGGGGTCTGCGGCCGACAGGTTGGCGGCATGGGCATGCACGAATGCCCCGGCGGCGGCCGCTTCACCGGGGGGCAGGCCCGCGGCGAGCAGCGCGCCGATGATTCCCGACAGCACGTCGCCGGATCCCGCGGTGGCCGCCCACGACTGCCCGGCGGGGTTGACGTAGACCGGACCGCCGGGTTCGGCGATGACGGTGACGTTGCCCTTCAGCAGCACGGTCGCCCCGAACCGGTCGGCCAGCCTGCGGGTGGCGGCGACGCGGTCGTCGCCCGGCGGCGACCCAGCCAGCCGCGCGAACTCGCCTGCATGCGGCGTCAGCACCGTCGGCGCCTTGCGGTCGGCGAGCAGGTCGGGGTGCGCGGCGAGGATCGTCAGCGCGTCGGCGTCGACGATCACCGGCAGGTTGGTGTCGAGCGCGAACCACAGCGCCGAGGCGCCGACGTCGTCGGTGCCGAGGCCGGGTCCGACGGCCCACGCCTGCACCCGGCCCGCAGCGGAAGGGCTCGGTGATGCGATGACTTCTGGCCAATGCGAAAGCACTTGCTGCGCTGCACTTCCCGCGTAGCGCACCATCCCGGATGTGGCGGCTACCGCCGCGCCGGTGCACAACACAGCCGCTCCCGGGTAGGTCGCCGAGCCGGCGAGGACGCCGGTGACGCCCTGGGTGTACTTGTCGTCCTTCGGCCCCGGCATGGGCCAGCGGGCGGCGACGTCGGCCGAGTCGAAACTCATGAGGTCCGGCTGCGGTAGGTCAAGGCCGATGTCGACCAGTTCGACCCGGCCGCAGTCACCCAGCGCGTGCACGGGTTTGAGGCCACCGAACGTCACGGTCAGAGCGGCGTGTACGGCGGGGCCGCTGACCGCGCCGGTCTGCACGTCGACGCCGCTGGGGATGTCGACGGCCACCACCGGTATGCCCGCCTCGTCGACGGCGGCGAAAATCTCTGCGGCGGCCGGCCGCAACGGGCCGGCACCGGAGATGCCGACGACACCGTCGATCACCAGATCTGCTGTCGCAGGAACGCTGTGCACGACCCGGCCGCCCGCTTTGCGGAATGCCGCCAGCGCCTTGGGATGAGTGCGTTCGGGGTTGAGCAGAACGGCGGCCGCCGACGCGCCGCGGCGGCGCAGAAACGTCGCGGCCCACAGCGCGTCACCGCCGTTGTCACCGGAGCCGACGACCGCGCAGACCGACCGGCCGGCGATACCGCCGGTCCGCACCAGCAGTTCGCGGGCGATGGCAGTGGCCAGCCCGTTGGCGGCCCGCCGCATCAGCACACCGTCGGGAAGCGACGCCAGCAGCGGCGCCTCGGCTTCGCGGATCGCATCAGCGGAGTAGTAGTACCGCATCAGCTCCCGTTCCGCTCGATTTGCCGCGCTGCGACGTGAATCACTCCCCAAGTTATATCCCCGCTGATTCGCGGCGGCGAGAACGGGAATCCCGCCTCCACCTGTCGATGAGTTGGGAGTGTTTGTCCGTTGGCTGCCTTGACGCTGCTGCTGGCGCTGCTGGCGGCGACGGTCGTGCTGGCGCCGCTCGCCGAACGTATCGGGGTCCCCTACCCCGTCCTGCTGCTGATCTTCGGCCTCCTGCTCGCTTTCGTTCCCGGCCTGCCGCAGCCGTCGGTCAACCCAGAGCTCCTCCTGCCCCTCGTCTTGCCGCCATTGCTGTTCGCCGCGGCACGTCGGACGTCGTGGCGCCAATTTCTGGATAACCGCAGACCGATCGGCCTGTTGGCAGTCGCATTGGTGGCGGTGACGGCCTTCGCCGTCGGCATGACGCTGCAGGCGCTCGTCCCGGGTCTTCCCCTGATCGCCGCGGTCGCTCTCGGCGCGGCGGTCGCCCCGCCCGATCCCGTAGCCGCCACCGCGGTCGCGCAGAAACTGGGTCTGCCGCAGCGGCTGCGCACGGTCCTGGAGGGCGAAGGGCTTTCCAACGACGCGACGGCATTGGTGCTGTACGAAGTCGCTGTCGCGGCGGCGGTGACGGGCGCGTTCTCGCCGTGGCACGCCGGCGCGACGCTGGGGGTCGCGGTTGTGGCCGGCGTCGGGGTAGGTCTGGTCATCGCCGTCATCAGTCGGTTACTACTGAAGAAGCTGCCCGCCCATCCCGCCGGCAGCGCCCTGGTTCTGCTGATGCCGTTCGCCGCGTACGCCGCCGCGGACGCCGTCCACGGCAGTGGCGTGCTGGCCGTGGTTACCGTTGCGCTTGCCCTGAGCCGGTACGGCGATGCCGAGTCCTCGAAGACCCGCCTGGCGTCGAGTACCACCTGGGAGGTCATCGAACTGCTGGTGACCGGCGCTTCTTTCGCATTCGTCGGCCTCGAGCTGCGCGCGGTGGCCGCGGAAGTGGACGGCCAATTGGGCACGGTGATCGCCCAGGCACTGATCGTGACGGCGGTCGTGATCGTCGTCCGCTTCCTGTGGATCTTCCTGGTCGCCACCATCGACGAGAAGGCTCGTCGCCGCCGGAACCCCGATCTCGCCGAACCCGTTGGCTGGCAGGAGATGACCGTCGCGTCGTGGGCCGGGATGCGCGGCGTGGTGACCTTGGTGGCCGTGCTGTCCCTGCCGCAGGAATTCCCGGAGCGCGACCGGCTGATCTTCGTCGCGTTCGTCGTCATCGCCGTCACGATGCTCCTGCAGGGTCTGACACTGCCGTGGCTGGTGCGGCGCCTCGACGTGAGTGCGTCCGACGACGAACGCAACGAGGCGGAGCAAGCGCTGATCCGACGCGCCAGAATGGCCGGCTTCGAACGCCTCGACGAGATCCGCGAACGGGGCGACGTCGACGCCGACGTCGTCGAGCAGGCAACGGAAAACGCCAATCGGATGTGGCACTCGATCGGATTCGCGCACCCGACGGTCACACCGACGGCGAGAACGGCGCTGGAGATGCAGTCCACGCTCAACGCCGTGAAGGACGAGTTGTTGGCGGCCGCCACGGGAGGCAGTCGTCGAAGGCCGCACAGAGTCCGGAACCGATCCCATCATCGCCGACCGGGTGTTGCGCAGGCTGGACGCCCGCGGAAGCCAGCCCGAATAAGGCTGCCGTGCTTTATTCGACGGTGACGGACTTCGCCAGGTTGCGCGGCTTGTCCACGTCGTAACCGCGGGCCTGCGCGACACCTGCGGCGAACACCTGCAGCGGAATCGTCGACAGCAGCGGCTGGAGAAGCGTTGACACCGCGGGGATTTCGATCAGGTGGTCGGCGTAGGGCCGCACCGTGTCGTCGCCCTCCTCGGCGATCACGATGGTGATCGCGCCGCGGGCCTGGATCTCGCGGATGTTGCTCAACAGTTTGGAGTGCAGCACCGCCGCGTTCTTCGGCGACGGCATCACGACGATGACCGGCAGGCCGTCCTCGATCAGCGCGATCGGACCGTGCTTGAGCTCGCCCGCCGCGAAGCCCTCGGCGTGCATGTAGGCCAGTTCCTTGAGCTTCAACGCGCCCTCGAGCGCGACGGGATAGCCGACGTGGCGGCCGAGGAACAGCACGGTCTGCGACCTGGCGAACCGGCGGGCCAGCTCCGAGACCGGTTCCACGTTCGCCAGCACCCGCTTCACCAGCTCGGGCATCGCCTCCAGTTCGCGGAACTCGCGCTCCACCTCGTCGGGGTACTTGGTGCCGCGGGCCTGCGCGAGCGCCAGACCGACGAGGTAGTTGGCGGCGATCTGCGCGAGGAACGTCTTGGTCGACGCGACCCCGATCTCCGGGCCCGCGCGGGTGTAGAGCACCGCGTCGCACTCGCGCGGGATCTGGCTGCCGTTGGTGTTGCAGATCGCCAGCACCTTGGCCTTCTGCTCCTTGGCGTGCCGCACGGCCTCCAGCGTGTCGGCGGTCTCGCCGGACTGAGAGATCGCGATGACGAGCGTGCTGCGGTCCAGCACCGGGTCTCGGTAGCGGAACTCGCTGGCCAGCTCGGCCTCGACGGGCAGCCGGGTCCAGTGCTCGATGGCGTACTTGGCCAGCAGTCCGGAGTGGTAAGCGGTGCCGCAGGCGACGATGAAGACCTTGTCGATCTCGCGCAGTTCCTGGTCGGACAGCCGCTGCTCGTCGAGCACGATGCGGCCGTCGACGAAATGCCCGAGCAGGGTGTCGGCGACAGCCGCTGGCTGCTCGGCGATCTCCTTGAGCATGAAGTACTCAAAGCCGCCCTTCTCGGCGGCCGAGAGGTCCCAGTCGATATGGAACTCACGCGCGTTCGCGGCGTCGTCATCGCCGTGGAAGTCGGTGATCCGGTAGCCGTCCGCGGTGATCACGACGGCCTGATCCTGGCCGAGTTCGACAGCGTCGCGGGTGTGTTCGATGAACGCGGCGACGTCGGAGCCGAGGAACATCTCCCCGTCGCCGATGCCCACAACCAGCGGAGTCGATCGACGTGCGGCGACGATCGTGCCGGGATCGTCGGCGTTGGCGAACACCAGCGTGAAGTGGCCCTCCAGCCGTGGCAGCACGGCCATCACAGAGCCGACGAAATCGCCCGCGGTCGGGCCGTGGTGGTACTGCCAGGAGACCAGGTGAACGGCGACCTCGGTGTCGGTGTCGCTGGCGAACTCGACGCCGGTGGCTTCGAGTTCGACCCGCAGGTCTGCGTAGTTCTCGATGATGCCGTTGTGGACGACCGCGATCTTCCCCGACTTGTCGCGGTGCGGGTGAGCGTTGCGGTCGGTCGGCCTGCCATGGGTGGCCCACCGGGTGTGGCCGAGGCCGGTGCTGCCCGCAAGGCTTGCGGCGTCGGCCTCGGCCAGCGCTGCTTCCAGGTTGGCCAGACGTCCGGCCCGTCGGCGCACGGTGAGCCCACCGACGCCGTCGAGCAGGGCCACGCCGGAGGAGTCGTAACCGCGGTACTCCATCCGGCGCAGCGCGTCGACGACGACCCCGCGAGCGTCCCGCGTCCCGACGTAGCCGACGATTCCACACATAGGTACCAAGCGTAGACGACTATCCAGCTAACTGCATAGCCCTCGACGTTTTGTCGGTGTACTGGGCTTTGTACCTATTCAGGCACTAAGCGCAAACCTGGACGAAGCCGAGGGGCCCGCTCAGGCAGGGCGCAGGAGGCGGGCCGTAGTTGTTCCAGCCCCCGTAGTTGTAGCCGCCGCCCCACGCCGGGAGGTGGCGGAGGTGGCGGCGGGCCGGGTCGCCAGGGGCCCGGGCCCCAGCCGGGGCCCCATTCCGCAAAGCCGGCCTGCGCAGCGGGTGAAGGGGCCGCATTCGCCGTGCCCGCACCGATACCCGCGGCCGCGACGCCGATTGCGCCCGCAATGCCGAGACCCACCGCGAAGTTCATCAGTTTCTTGCCCATAAATACCCCAAAGTCGTTATCGGACATCATGACTCGTTCCCGACCCGATATCGACGCTACGCCGACCTAGATGTGTAGAGGCTGTGCAGAAGTTAGGTATCTCGACCGCACGCCGATCTCGGCAAGGAGGGCGACAACGAGCCCGAAGGCGAAGTACAGGGCGGGCAGCCACGGGGCCACACCGAACAGCGCGTCGGAGTCCTCGGCGTAGCGGGCCAGCCCCGCCGCGGCGACCGCCGCCTCTACGGCAGGTCCGATGACGGCGGCCAGCGCGCCGCACAACGGCACCCCACCGATCGCCGAGCGCGCACCACGTGATCGCGGCGAGCGCGTAGATGAGCACATTCGCCGGCACCGCGGGCGCGGTGTGCACCAAGGCCGTCGTGACGTAGATGCCGAGGACCGCGGCGACGCCTGCGAGCCCCTGCCGCGCGGTCACGGCCGAGCGCAGCGCGGGCAGACGCAGCCGCAACTCGGCGATCGCAACGGTCGCCAAGGCGACAAGCATCGGGAACCAGACCGGGCTGCTCCAGACGAACGGAACCGCAGAGGACAGGTATTCGGTGGTGCCGGTGACGACGTGGCTGTGGTCCCCGACGAGCGACGCGACCGCGCCCAGCGCGAGGAGGACGAGCGCGACAGGCCAGCGCAACTTCACACGTTGGACCCTAGCGCCGGAACCACGGCGCCTGGGATACGGTCGTCAGGTGGCCAGCACCAAGAAGCTTTTCGCCGCACTGAAACGGCGCGGGCCGCATCGTGTGCTGCGCGGCGACTTGGCATTCGCCGGTCTGCCCGGCGTGGTGTACACCCCCGAATCCGGGTTCAACCTTCCCGGTGTCGCGTTCGCGCACGAATGGGTGGCGGGAGCCGAGCGCTACGAGGGGACCCTCGAGCACCTGGCTTCGTGGGGCATCGTCGCGGCCGCGCCGGACACCGAGAAGGGCATCGCGCCGTCGGTGCTCAACCTGGCGTTCGACCTGGGCACCACGCTGGACATCATCTCCGGAGTCCGGCTCGGCGACGGGAAGATCAGCGTGCATCCCACCAAGCTCGGCATCGTCGGCCACGGCTTCGGCGCGTCGACGGCGGTGTTCGCCGCTGCGGGCATGCCGGCGAAGCCCAAGGCCGTCGTTGCGGCGTTCCCCACGGTGACCAAGCCGCGCGCCGAGGAAGCCGCCGCGACGTTGAAGGTGCCCGGCCTGATCCTCACCGACCCGGGCGACCCGATGTCTCTTGCGATCGAACGCGGTCGAGTTGGCCCGGGTGTGGAAGACAGCGACGCTGCGCGCCGTGCCGAAAGCCAAGGCGGGCGGGCTGATCGAGGGCCGCCGGCTTGCCCGGGTCGTCGGCCTGCCCGGCGCCGACCGCAGCACGCAGAAGATGGTGCGGGCGCTGATGACCGGCTTCCTGCTGAACGTGCTGACCGGCGACAAGACCTACCGCGACTTCGCCGATCCCGAGATCGACCTGCCCAAGGCGGCGACGATGGATCCCTTCGCCGACGACCCCGTTGACCTGGAGAACAAAGTCGTCGCGCTGCTGAAGCCTTGAAGGAGCCCGCCATGCGGACAGGAATCTTTCTCAACTATGCCGGCGGTTTCCTGGAAGCCGTCGACGAGGTCGTCGAGCTGGAGAAAATCGGCGTCGACATCGCGCTGGTGGCCGAGGCGTACTCGTTCGACGCGATCAGCCAGCTGGGATTCCTCGCGGCCAGGACGTCCCGGATCGAACTCGGCTCCGGCGTCGTGCCGATCTACACCCGCACCCCGACGCTGCTGGCGATGACGGCCGCCGGGCTGGATTACGTGTCCGACGGCCGGTTCCGGCTGGGCATCGGCACGTCGGGGCCGCAGGTGATGGAGGGCTTCCACGGCGTTCCGTTCGACGCGCCGCTCGGCCGCACCCGCGAAGTCGTCGAGATCTGCAGACAGGTGTGGCGCCGGGAGAACGTCGAGTTCGACGGCAAGCACTACCAGCTGCCGCTGCCCCACGATCGCGGCACCGGACTCGGTAAGCCGCTGCATCTGATCAATCATCCTGTCCGCGAACGTATTCCGATCACGATCGCATCCCTTGGTCCGAAGAATGTGGAGCTCACCGCGGAGATCGCCGAGGGCTGGCAACCGGTGTTCTTCTATCCGGAGAAGGCCGACGCGGCCTGGGGTGACTCGCTGCGGTCGGGTATGGCCAAGCGCGATCCGGAACTCGGGCCGCTCGACGTCATGGTCAGCGCCACCCTGGCCATCGGCGACGACGTCGAAGATCGGCTGGCGTGGGCGAAACCGCAACTGGCGCTGTACATCGGCGGCATGGGCGCTCGCGGCAAGAACTTCTACCACAACTTGGCGACCCGCTACGGGTTCGGCGACGTGGCCGACCACATCCAGGATCTCTACCTGGCGGGCAAGAAGACCGAGGCGATCGACGCGGTGCCCGACGACTTGGTGCGGCACGTATCGCTCATCGGGCCAACCGGTTTCGTCAAGGAGCGCGTCGCCGCCTACGCCGAGGCCGGCGTGACGACGCTGCTCGTGCATCCGCTGACAGGCGACCGGCGCGAATCGGTGCGCTTCGTCGAAGAGCTCCAGGGGCTGCTGCCGTAGCTCACTCCATCTCGGTGGGCAGCCCGCGCGGCGGCACCTGCGCAACGATCAGGCTCGGTCCCGGATTGGCCTTGGCGGCAGCGAGTTCGGAGTCCAGCGCAGCCGCGCGTGTTGACTGATTTTCGCGAACTGCACGCCGACGCTGTTGGCGAACTTGACGAAGTCCCATTGGCCGATGACTCGCGTAGGGACGGGCAGGGGTGTTGCTGTTCGTGGTGAAGTAGCTGCGGTCAAGCAGGAACTGCTCGAAGCCGTAGATGCCGTTGACGATCAGCACGACGATGGGGTTGCGTCCGTAGCGCGCCATCGTCGACAGCGCCTGCGCGGTCATCTGGAAATCCGCCGTCGCCGCAGATGACGAGCGGACGCCTGGTCGATCCGAATGACGCGCCGACCGCAGCGGCGACCGAATGGCCGATCGACGCCCATACCGCGTCGCACAGGAAGGCGTCCTTGCCCTTCACGGGCAGGTTCGCCGCCGAGTACGTGCCGAGGAAGGTGTCCGGGATGGTGATCAGCGTCTCGTCCAACGCGATGCCGACGCGCTGGAAGACCTGCTTGTAGGTCAGCGTGCCCGCAGCGGCCGGTGGAGCCGTCGGCACCGCGCCGGCGGGAACATTCGCAGGCGGCTGCTCGGCGGCCTTGATCCGCATGGCTGCCACCAGCGCCCGGATCTCGGCGTTCTGTTTGGGCTGGTTCCCACCCGTACCTCTGCCGTCGTACACCGCGACCATGCTGGTGAACTTCTGGGCCACCAGCGGCGCGAAGCTGTTGGGGTAGACGCAGCCGAGCGTCACCAACAGGTCTGCTGATTCGACCTGGGTACGAATCGCCTGCGGCACATACGGCGGGTCGTAGACACCGATCCAGCCCGCGCCCGTTTCGGCGAGCGTGGATTTCGACAGCATGTCGCTGGCCCACCGGACACCGAGCTTGGCGATCAGATCTGCGACCGCGTCGGCAAGGCCGTAGCGGGCAACCTCGGTTCCGATCAGAAGTACCGGCTTCTGCGCGCCGCGAATCAGGCCCACAATCGTTGCGGCAAGCTGTGTTTCGGTACCGGCAGCCGGCACAGTCCGACGTCAGCGGCGGGCCGGGGTCGGCGCAGGTCTGACGCCACAGGTCCATGGCGATCTCGATGTACACCGGACGCTTGGAGGTCAGCGCCGCGGTGATCGCCCCGTCGACGGCGGCAGGCACCGCATCCTTCGTGGCGGCACGCACCGATTTCGCGGTGACGAGCGCGAACGCGTCGAGTTCGGCGTTGGCGCGGCCAGTCGAATGCGAGTAGAGCATGTCACGCTGAGCCAGATCGGCGAGGTGGCCTGCGGTCGGCCCGCCGTTGATGACCACCACCGGGCTGCGCTCGACAAAGGCTCCGCCGATGGCGTTGATGAGGCTCAGCGTCCCGACGCCGTTGGCTACCGAGACCGCGGCCAGTCCCCTGGTCCGCGCGTATCCGTCTGCGGCATAACCGGCTTCGAGATCGCTGGCGGTCACCACCGGCGTGATGGCGTGGGCGGGTGCGCGCGTCGAACAGTGCCGCGCAGTAGAGCGCGGGTACCCCGAACAGATGGGTGACGCCCTGCTCCTTGAGCCGTGTCAGCACGTAGTCGACGACGGTGACTGCCATGGTGCCCTCCCCTGCGCTCACACGTTCAGACTCGGCTGCGGCCGGGTCATTGGGCAGCACCGGATCGTAGATCGCGGCGTGGTCGGGATGGTTGATGTGGATGTCGGGCATCGGCACGGCGGGCACCACGCCGAAGTGCGACGCCATGTACTTCACGATGTCCTTGCAGACGGTCTGGGAGGCGTGTTTCGTCGGAGAGGTCGGGCTCGTACGTCCCGCCGATGACGACGTGGTCGGACCGTGGGAACAGATATCCGTCGCCGCTGTAGAGGTAGTTCAGGTTCTGGTTGTGTGGGCAGCATCGCCAGCTGTCCCTTGATCGGCTGCATCGCAGTGTCGTTCGAGCAACTTCTTGGCGCCCATCCCTGTGCAGTTGACGATGATGTCTTCGCTCAGTGACGTGAGCACGTCGGCGCGGTTGACGAAGTGGCTGTCGACGAATGTCACCCCGCGGTCCCGCAGATCGCACTCGAGCCGTGCCAGGAAGACCGGCGGCTCGATCAGCAGCGTGCGATATTCGTATCCCGGGATCGTGTGGCCCTGGAACGGCATGCGCGCCAGAGGAATCGGCGTCGGGTATCAGGCCGGGGCACAGCTGCAGCACGATGTCGAAGTTCTTGGTGCGCTCGTGGGTGTAGTTGGGGCGCTCGTAGACGCCGAACACGGGGCCGAGTTGAGCTCTTGAACCGCGTGTAGGAGTCGGTGAGGATCTTCTTCAGTTCCTGCGCGTCGGCTGTATTCGACGACCGAGACCGCCCACTGCCCACCCGCCTTGTGCGACGTGGTGTCGACCGGTTGACGGTCTGCGTAGATCGTCACCGTCAGGCCGAGATCGCTCAGCAATGTCGCTGCGGTCAAGCCCATGACGCCCGCGCCGAGCACCGCCGCCGTGGTGTCGTGTGACGTGGCGATGCGACCGGCGACGAGGTCGTGGACCTGCTGCGCGCAGCCCCAGCTCAGCGTGATGCCTGCGCCGCCATGGCCGTAGTTGTGTACCAGGAACTTTCCGCCTGCCAGCTCGTGACCGAGCATGTACGTGCCGCGGCGATAAGGCCGCACGCCCGCGATGCACGCGCCGGGCGCGGTCGAATCGAACGTGAAGTCGGGCGTCGGAAGGTCGGTCACGGGTGGCATGTGTCCTCCAGCGCTTCGCATCGGCAGGCGCGGGTTGTGCGTCAGAGTGCAGCGTAGGCACGGACACCGGTGCCGGACACGCGTACGGCACTACTCGAGTAGTGGATGTCACGGCCCTGCCTGGGGCAGCTCGTCGGCGGCGATCTCGCACGGCGTCTCGGCTCCGATCGCCTCGGCACTGGGCGGCGGTTCCACGATCGGAGGCGGCGGCATCGGCTCCGGCGGCGGTGTCGCGACCGGTTCGGCTACGGGTGTCTCGTCGACGGACTCGTCTGCGCACGCGTCGTCGGACTCACCGGCGGCCTCGTCAGCACCGGCGAGATCGTCTGTCTCCGTCGGCCGTCTTCATCGTCGGCATGCTCGTCGGCCGGCTCGTCGTCGTCGGCCGGCTCATCGTCGTCGACGGCCGGCTCATCGTCATCGACGCCCGGCGGCCCGTCGTCGATGGCCTCGTCCTCCAGCTGCGGCGGATCCGGAAGCGCGCCGTCGGGGCGGTTGACGAGACCGCCGATGGCGTCGGCGAGTTGGGTACCGAGCCCGGCGAGCCCACCTGCGGCGCCAGGCAATCCGCCACCGAGCTCGCCGGCAGACGGCATCGGTGGCATCGCCGGTGGCCCGGAGGTCGGAGCAGCGGCAGGCGCGGGCGCTGCGGCTGCGGGCACCGGCGCCGCGAGCGGTTCCGGTGCCGCCGGTATCGCGGCCGGTATGGCGGCCGGCGGAGGAACGGCAGGCGCGGGACCCTGGACTACCGCGGCAGGAGGCGGGCTGGTCCACCCCGCAGGCGCGGTGCCTGCCACCTCAGCCACCTGAGTTCCGTCGCGCGACGACGGTATCGACGCTGGGGCCGAGATCGCCCGGCACCTCGAACGGCATAGCGGGTTCGCCCGTCAGCACGCTGGTCGCATCATCGAATGCAGCGGAAGCGGCAGCCATGGTCTTCTGCATCGCCGCCAGCCATTCAGCCCGAATGTCGTTGTCCACGAACGGCTTGACGTTCTGGTCGACGAGTTCGCTCGCGACGGCGCGGTCACCGGCTCCCGTGGTCACCGTGCGCGTCGCGGCCAGCCACTCGGCGCGCTCGGTGTGCCGGCGCCCCTCGATCTCCACGGCGACGCCGACCTTGGCGTCGACCGCATGCCACAGGTCGTCGCGAAGTGCGGCGAGCGCGTCGGCCGCATCGCGCACCGCCGACGCCGCGGACGCGGACGCTTCGGCGTGCCGGGCCAGGAACGCGCGTGAGGCTTCGGCGCCGCGGCCTTGCCACGCCCCGGCCAGCGCGTCGGTCTGCTCTTCCTGCAGCCGTCGCGCGCTGTCTGTCGCGGTTGCCGACCGCGTCGAGCGCCGCGCGATCAGCCTCCAGCGCCCGCAGGTCCAAACCGTCCTCGCTGCCGTACCAATCGCGCACCTGCGCGGCGTGCAGCGTGAGATCTGGATTCTGATAGCCGACCAGATGGCAGGCCCACACATATTCACCGACGATGTCGACGGCGGAACGGCCGTCAGCCAGCCGCGCGGGGACGTCGAGCGGTTCGGCCATCGGCTCAGCCGATCCGTCGGGCGCCGCGGGCGTCGATGTCGACGTATCGATCTGCACACGAACGCAGTTCGGCGGCGATCTCGGTTGCCGCGCGCGCCCATTGGTGCAGCCGGTTCACCAGCTCGTTGAGCGCCACGCGGAGTGCGTCGCCTTGGGCCGCATGCATGCGACCCGCGACCGCCCCGTCGAACCGCAGACCGGTCAGATGAGTTCGGATGGCGGCGTCGACGATGTCGGACGCCGTGTCGTATTGGCGGGCGACGTCGAGCACCGCCGCGACATCGACACGCGCGGTGTCAGGATCTCCCACACTGACTACGACGTCGGCGTAACCCTTGCGGTTCCACCCGTTTCAGCGTTGTTCGCTGACCGATTCGGCGACGCGGATGGCCAATTGGCGGGCGGTGTCCTCGTCGGCGGCTTCCACCATCACCCGCACCATCTGCTCGGTCCCGGAGGGCCGCAACAGAATTCGGCCGGTGTCGCCCAGCTCGGCTTCGGCTTCGGCGACGGCCGTGCGTACCGAAGGAGCATCGGCGACGGTGGCCTTGTCGTTGACCTCGACATTGATCAGCACCTGGGGTAGCTGCTGCATGGTCGACGCCAGCTGGGCCAGCGACGTGCGGGTCTGCGCCATCCTCGACATCAGCTTCAGCCCGGTGACGATGCCGTCGCCGGTGGTACCCAATGCGGGCATGACGATGTGGCCGGACTGCTCGCCGCCGAGCGAGTACTCGCCCGCGCGCATCTCCTCGAGCACATAGCGGTCGCCGACACCGGTGGTGCGCACCTCGATGCCCGCCGAGCGCATCGCCAGGTGCAGGCCGAGGTTGCTCATCACGGTCGTCACCAAGGTGTTGGATGCCAGCTCGCCTGACTCCCGCATCGCCAGCGCCAGGATCACCATGATGGCGTCACCGTCGATGATGTTGCCGTCGGCATCGACGGCCAGGCAGCGGTCGGCGTCGCCGTCATGGGCCAGGCCGAGGTGGGCGCCGCGGGACACCACCGTCTGCTGCAGCGTCTCCATATGGGTGGATCCGCAGCCCTCGTTGATGTTCAGCCCGTTGGGCTCCGCGTTGATCGCGATGACGTTCGCGCCCGCGGACCGATATGCCCGCGGCGCGGCCGTCGACGCGGCGCCGTTGGCGCAGTCGACAACGACGGTCAGCTGATCCAGGCGGGTGGTCAGCGCCTTGCCTGCGTGGCGCAGGTATCGGTCGAGTGCGTCGTCGGCGTCGACGACGCGTCCGATGGCCGCGCCGACCGGGCGCTCTCCCGGTCCGGAGGCGAGGAGTTCTTCGATGCGGTCCTCGGTGGCGTCGTCGAGCTTGTGCCCGCCCGCGCCGAAGATCTTGATGCCGTTGTCGGGCATCGGGTTGTGAGACGCCGAGATCATCACGCCGAATTCGGCGTCGTAGGCGTGGGTCAGGTAGGCGACCGCCGGCGTCGGCAGCACACCGACCCGCAGCGCATCGACGCCTTCGCTGGTCAGCCCGGCGATGACCGCGGCTTCCAGCATTTCGCCGCTGGCCCGCGGATCGCGGCCGACCACGGCGACGCGACGGCGTGCCTGGGAGGAGTTCGCCGAGCCGACGCGCCGCCGCCGAGCCCAGTCCAAGTGCCAGCTCAGCGGTGAGATTGCTATTGGCGACTCCGCGGACTCCGTCGGTGCCGAACAGTCGAGCCATCGGACAAATTTCTCATAGTTGAGCTCCAATGGCACAACCGCCGACGTCAGCAGTCATGCCGCCGCCGATTCGGTACCCCGCCGAGACCCGGAAAGGGCTCACCGCCCGTACCCCTCGGCGGAACGGGCGGTGAGCGCTCATCGATTAGTTACCGGGTTTGACCGGGTGCGTTGGCGGCATTGCCATTGCCCGGCGCGTTCTGCTGCAGGTTGACGGGCTGCGTGAAGGCGGTGCAGTTGGCGACCGGCTGGCTGCCACCGTCCGCGTCCACCTGCCGTCGCCAGAACATTGACGTCCTCGACGTTCACGTTCGGGCACACATCCGCGAGAACCTGCGCCACGGCCTCGACCTGGACGTTCCGCAGCACCGTGACGTCGCCGACGGCCACGTTGACCAGGCCGTCCTGGATCTGGGGCGGTGCCGCCTGCGCGACGCCCATGCCGGTGAACAGCAACGAACCGCCCATTACGGCCCCGGCTGCGGTCTTCTTCATGATGTTCTGCATTTTGTGTTCCTTTCAGTCGGGAAGTTGAGGGCCCGGTCCCCCGACGAGGTGACTGACATGCACTCGCCCACCGGTAGCAGTATTGGGAACTGCCATCACGCGCTCGACGTGCCCAACTTCCGGGGAAGGGACTTCCTCGATTTCGGTACAGCTAAACCGGATCGAGAGAAAAGGCCTGCTCCGCGGACTCGATATTTAACCACAGCTAATTAGCTTCGCCGTCAATAAAGGTGACCTTCGAAGAGCTGGTCACGGTGTCATTAGGTATGTCTGCGCCACCGCCCAAGATCGTTACTGACGCGCGAAAAAAATATTTGCATTCATCGCTCATCCGGCAGCGTCCGGAGCCGGTTTCGATAGGGAAACACCCTATTTATCTGCCGCGCTCGGATCGATAGCGTCGCCATGGACGAAAGGATCCCCATGCGCAGCGACCTGTTTTCCCCGCAGAATGCCGAGGCCCAGACCACGCAGCCGGGCATGAAGCTGCAGAACGGCAAGATGCTGAAGGTCGCGCTCAACGGCGAGATGATGGTGCGTCAGGGCGCCATGGTGGCCTACCAGGGAAATATCCAGTTCCAGGGGCAGGGCGCCAGCGGCGTCGGCCAGTTCGTCAAGCAGCATCTGACCGGCGAAGGCGTGCCGCTGATGAGGTGCACCGGCAGCGGTGACATGTTCCTCGCCGACCTGGCCTCCGACATCCACCTCATCGACCTCGAGGGCGGACACGACGGGCTCACCATCAACGGCAAGAACGTGCTCGCGTTCGAGCCGACGCTGTCCTACGACATCCGCCGGGTACAGGGCGCCGGGATGCTCTCCAACGCGGGCTTGTTCAACTGTGTGTTCTCGGGTCAGGGCCGCATCGCGATCACCACGAAGGGCACGCCGGTCGTACTGCAGGTCGACCAGCCGACCTACGCCGACCCGCAGGCCGCCGTGTGCTGGTCGGCCTCACTGCAGACCGGATTCCACCGCGCCGACCAGTTCGGCCTCGGCACCTTCATCGGACGCAGCACCGGCGAAGCCTTCACGATGTCGTTCAACGGCCAGGGTTTCGTTGTCGTGCAGCCCTCCGAGGAAGTGCCTGGCTCATTCGTGAGCGGCACCGGCGGCGGTCAACAGGCAGGCCAGGCCGGTTCCGCTGTCGCGGGGGTGCTCGGGAATTTCCTCGGCCGCTGACGCACACCGCCCGGCATGCAGTACGCATACCGGGCGGTGAGGTAGAGCAGATCAGCGCTTGGAGTACTGAGGCGCCTTGCGGGCCTTCTTGAGTCCGTACTTCTTGCGCTCGATGGCCCGCGGGTCGCGGGTCAGGAAGCCGGCCTTCTTCAGCGCGGGCCGGTCCTCGGGCTGCACCAGAATCAGTGCGCGGGAGATCGCCAGGCGCAGCGCGCCCGCCTGCCCGGAGGGGCCGCCACCGTCGAGGTGGGCGAAGATGTCGAACGCGTCGACCCGGTCCACGGTCACCAGCGGAGCCTTGATCAGCTGCTGGTGCACCTTGTTCGGGAAGTAGGCCTCCAGCGTGCGTCCGTCCAGATGGAACTGGCCGGTGCCGGGAACCAGGCGCACCCGAACCACGGCCTCCTTGCGGCGACCGACGGTCTGGATGGGACGGTCCATGATGACCGGTTCGCGCGGCTCACGCGTCGGCTCGGGCGCCGCCGTCTCGGCCTCGGTCACGGGCGCGGCGGCCTCGGGAGCTTCGGTCGCCTCTGGGGCGGCCTCGGTCACCTCTGGCGCCTCGGTGGCCTCGGCTTCCGGGGCTTCCGTGGTTTCAGTCGTCTCGGTTGGCTCGGTCACTGGCTCACCTGCTTGATCTCGTACGGCACCGGCTTCTGCGCGGTGTGCGGATGCTCCGGGCCGGCGTAGACCTTCAGCTTCTTCTGGACCTGGCGGCTGAGCTTGTTGTGGGGCAGCATGCCGACGATCGCCTTCTCGACGACGCGGTCGGGATGCTTCTGCATCTCGGTGCCGAGCGAACGCGCCCGCAGACCACCTGGGAAACCCGAGTGGCGGTAAGCGAACTTGTTCTGCAGTTTGTCGCCACTGATGGCGACCTTGTCGGCGTTGATGATGACGACGAAATCGCCGCCATCGACATTCGGCGTGAATGTCGGCTTGTGCTTGCCGCGCAGCAGATTGGCTGCAGCGACGGCGAGCCGGCCGAGCACCACGTCGGTGGCGTCGATGACGTACCACGTGCGCGTGGTGTCACCCGCCTTCGGCGTGTACGTAGGCACAGCGCTTACCTTCTCTTCTCGGGTTGGATCCCGGTGTGACCCGGGCTGTCGGTCAGGCGTGACGACTGGGTGGTTCTCGGCGACCGACGTTGACCCGAGGACCCGTGCATACCGCACGCCAACGGAGCAGCATACCGGCGAGCGTCGTCGCAGGTCAAAACGCCTTCGGCAGCGGCGCCGGCGCGAGTTCTGCGCCAGGGCTGCGATGGCGACGAACTCACGACCATGATGCAGATCTCGTTGACGTGCAGAGGCTCCGGTCAGGCGGTAACGATGTCGAGGACGAAATTCGCGTCGGTCTGGTCGGGAACGTCGACCGGTACCTGGATGGTTCCGTCGCCTCTGGCGTTCCGGTAGATCCCGGTACCGCCGGTGATGAACAACGGGTTCGGATTACCGCTGGAGAACAGGGCGGCGCTGTCGAGCGTGCCCTGCACCGCCACCTGGCCGCCATCGAGGTTGAACGTCGCACTGCAGGTCGTCTCGCCGCCCTTGTCGTCACCGGTGAGCGTTGTACAGATGCCGTTGGCGCGCCCGAGGAACACGCCGCCGGGCCGATCGAAGACGTCGCCGGCGAAGATGAACTGATCGCCCGGAGTAGGGCCTGGCGATCCGTGGTCGATCACGTGCTGCTCGGTGTCGTGCTCGTAGAGCGCAAGCGTGGTGTCAGCGGCCGCTGTCGGGGTCAGCCACCCGGTGAACGGCGACGTCAAACCGCCCAGGACAGCGACCAGCGCGGCCATTGCGAGCCTGGTGTGGATGAACATGACTTGGCGCCCCTCCCCGTGAGTTAGCTGGAGGGTACTGGCCACCTCACCCGTCCGTCGTGATTTGGCAGCCTACCGGTGGTACAGAACTGTGCGGTCCCGCGGGCTCCCCTCCCGACAGGACCGCACAGTGGTCTGTGGTGCTACGCGCCCCAGGCGCTGGCCGCGCTGCGGTCGGTGTTTGCGACATCGTCGGCACCGTCGCGCACCGCGTTGCCGAGGCTGAACAGAATGTCGTTCAATGCGCTTGCCGCCTGGTCCCACTTCGCCTGCTCGAGCCGATAGGCGTCCGCTGCCTCCCGCGTCCAGACCTCCTGCAGCGGAGCGATCTGGGCCCGCAGGTCATCCAGCGCAGCATTGAGCCGCGCCGAGGTGTTGTGGATCTCCTGCCGGACGGTGTACTCGATCTCGTTGAAGTTGTACGAGAGAACTGGCTCCATGATCGGCTCCTCAGATCCCGGTGCCGACGGCGCCGATTTGGTGCGAGTGGCTCTCGGCCGCTTCGCGTAGCGCGCGCTCGTTGAGGCGCATGGTCTCCGCGATGCTCTGCAACGCGGTGTGCAGCTTTGTCGACTCGCCGTTCCATCGGTCCACGACATCCCTGAACCGCGACGCCGCGACGCCGCCCCAAATCGACGGCGGAACGCTGATCATCTGCCCGATGAATGACTGCAGCATGGCCCGAATTTCGTCATTGCGGGCGTCGATTTTGCCGGCGACGGCTGTCATCAGGTCGAAGTCGGTGCTGAGCGATCCGCCCGCGGGTGTCGTCATCGAGTTCCTCTCCATGATTTTCGTCTCTGTTGTGTTTTCGACGCAGCGGAGACGCATGTGGTTCCCCCGTTATACGAGTGCGTGCGCCGAGCGAATCGCTTCCTCGCAGACGGGGTCGCCGACGAACGCGCTCCCTGGAGCGCCTTGGCACCCGATCCCGATTCGCACGGTGTCGTCGACGAACACCGTCCAGTCGATCTGCCGCCCGTCGCGAACTTCCCGATATGTGGCGGCGGCCCGATCCGCGCGGCGGTCATCGGGCTTGAACGCGCTGAAAATCCCCGCCTGCTGATCGTCGAGAGCGTTGCGCAACGTCGCCGACGTCGCAGACAGCGTCTCGCCCTTGCGCACCTGCGACTGGGTCAGCAGTACGGCGTTCGAAGTGTCGGGCGCCGTCACCTGCACCCGCGCAGAGCCCGAACCAGAGGTGATGCGCTGCACCCGCCACAGCGCCGGAACTTTCACCGCCACCCTTCCTTCGACCAGAAGTGTCATCGGCACCGAGGTCGCATCGGATTGATCTGTGCCGGAGGTGAATCCGAGTCCTACGCAAATGAGCGCCACTGATGCGCCGACAGCAATCAGCGCGGCGATCCGGTGACCTTTCGGCGACGCCGGCTCGGATGTGTGCGGGCTGATACTTCGAATCCCGTGCCGCAGCCAGCACCCGGTCCGGCGGAACTGTCGTCACAGCGACGCCGTCTGCGCGGAGATGCTCAGATATTGCCCGGGCCAGGTCCACGGCGCCCGCGACACCGCGCGGGGCGTCCACCAGGACGGTGGTTGCCGAGCCGACGCCGTCAACCACTGATCGGATGACGTCAACGTCGTCGCCGAGCCGCGGCTCGGCTGCGATCACGCCGCCTGATCGCCAGATCACCACGAACTCCGGTGCGATCTCGACCACCGCCGGAACGCCGGGGACGTTCACGACGAGGACATCGGCGCGTTGTACTACAACGACGTTCGTCGATCTGGTGGCCGCTGCTTCTTGCACGCGCGCGATGCGCGGCCACGGCCACCACGTCGGGCAGACCAGCACAGCGGTTTCGACACGCTCGGGTAGCACCGCACTGAACACTTGACGCCATACCGCCGTCACGGCGACGGGCTGCTCGTCGAGCATCGCGATCTCGTCGTCGATGAACTGCAGCGCCGTCGACTCCACGTGTTGTTCTGCGCGGGATTGTCCGCGGACCGCGACCGGTCCCACCTCGACGACGGTGTCCTTCACGCCGGATCGGTCCAAGCGACCTGCACGAGCTGCTGCTGCTGAGACCGGGTGACGAGTGTTCCGCGGCCAGGTGGGAGTTGCGTCGGCCGAACGGTACCGAGCAAGACGCCCTCGTCGGGGCTGGCGCTCATCATCAGGCCCATACATCCGAGGTCGCGCAGCCGGCCCAGCACCGGGTCGAACATCCCTCTCGCCGCGCCGCCGGACCGCCGCGCCACCACGACGTGCAGACCGAGATCTTTGGCATGCGGCAGATATTCGAGCAACGGCGCCAGTGGATTGACGCCGTTCGGCGCAGCCACCAGGTCGTAATCATCGATCACGACGTACATCTCGGGTCCGGACCACCATGAGCGCATCCGCAGCTGCTGCTGGTTGACGTCCGCTCCGGGCATTCGCCCATGTAGGCGTTGAACAAGAGCAGACATTTGCGGAGCCAGCGCCGCCGGCGACGGAGCGTATGCCGCGAGGTGGTCGGACTCGACAACACCGAGCAGTCCCCGCCGAAAGTCGACGATGAACATCTGGGCCGATTCTGCGGTGTTCGTCGCGGCGATGTCGCGACAGATCGTCCGCAGGGCTGCAGTCTTGCCGCATTCGCTCTGTCCGAGGAGGACGAGATGCGGCTCTGCGGCGAAATCGATTGTTATCGGTTTCAACTCGGCGTCACCGATGCCGACGAGGATCTCGGTTGCGCGGCGTGGTCCCGGTGACCGCGCGAGCAGATCGTCATACTCGACCCGTTCGGGCAGCACCTCGACCGGTGGGGCGACGCGCCCTCCGAACCGCGCTCGCAACTCGTCGGCGACGGCGGTGTCGATCCTGGGCACGGCGATCACGAATTCGCGGCCGTCGGCGGTGATGCCACGACCGGGCGGACTCTGCGAAAGCTGCCGGGCACGCTTGCGATCCATTTCGGACTCCGCCGGATCGCCAAGCCGCAGTTCGAGGCGGGTGCCGATCTGGTCCTTCAACGCAGGCCGTATCTCGGCCCATCGCGACGCCGACACGACGACGTGGATGCCATACGCAAGGCCCTGGGCCGCGAGGGCGGTGATCGACGCCTCCATCGTGTCGAACTCCTGCCGAATGGTGGCCCAGCCGTCGATGACGAGAAACACGTGGCCATAGGGGTCGGTCCCGGTGCCCGAAGCGGGCGAGCTACGCCGGGCCTCTCGTGCTCGTAGCAAGGACTCCAGTTGCGCGATCGTGCGCCGGATCAGGTCGATGTCGCGTCGGCCTGCAACCGATCCGACATGCGGCAGCGGTAACAGCGCCGACAGTGCACCTCCGCCGAAATCCAAACAGTAGAACTGCACGTCGCCGGGATCGTGTGCTCTGGCCAGTGCCACGATCAGTGTCCGCAGCGCCGTGGACTTGCCCGATCGCGGTCCACCGACGACGGCGACATTCCCCGCCGCGCCGGCAAGTTGAGCAACCAACGGATCGCGGCGCTGCTCGAAGGGGCTGTCCACAAGGCCTATCGGCACGGTGAGCGGAATCTGAGCGCCACCGCGGTCCAGTCAGAGCGAGCTCCGGAGACTCGGAGAGCGGTGGCAACCACACTTGATATGCAGGAGACCCGCAACCCTCGATTCGATCGAGAACGGTGTCGAGCACGGTTCGGGATGGTGCGCGGCCCTCGTTCGACCTGCTGTTCGTCACCGTGCGTGGTGCGGCCCACCGGCGCCGCGGTGAACAACATCGGCGCCGGCACCGCGGCCAGGCCGCCGGAGCGACCCTCGAGCCCGCAGGGTCCCGAGACGAAGGCCGATTGGAAGCGCAGCGGATCACCCGCGCCGGTCTTCAGATACGCCGATCCCGGCGCATTAGGCAGATGGTAGGCATCGGGCACTCCCAGAACCGCACGGGATTCGCTGGCCGAGAACGTCTTCAGACACACCCGATAGGACAAGTGCGACTCCAGTCCACGCAGCCTGCCTTCGTCCATTCGTTGACTTGCGAGCAGCAGGTGCATCCCGAGCGACCGTCCCAGCCGTCCTATCGCGATGAACAGGTCGATGAAGTCCGGATGGTGGGTCAGTAACTCGGAGAATTCATCGACCACGATGAAGAGTGCAGGCAATGGGGCGAGCCGGGTCCGTTCGGCGCGCGCCCGGCGGTACTCCGCAATGTTGGCGAAGTTGCCCGCCGCCCTCAATAGTTGCTGACGCCTCGTCATTTCGCCGGCCAGCGCATCTTTCATCCGGGCGACGAGGTGTGCCTCCGCGGCGAGGTTGGTGATCACCGCGGCCACATGGGGTGCACGCTCGAATCCCAGGAAGCTGGCACCTCCCTTGAAATCGACGAGGACCAGGTTGAGGGTATCGGGCGGATGCGCTGCGATCATGCCGAGCGCGAGCGTGCGAAGAAATTCCGATTTGCCGGATCCCGTTGCGCCGATGCACAAACCGTGTGGGCCCATACCGTTCGTCGCGGCTTCCTTGATGTCGAGGTCGACGGGCCGGCCATGCTCGGACACGCCGATCGGGACCCGCAACATCCGTTCGGGGGCACGAGTGCTCCGCCAGATCACTGCCGGGTCGACCGCGCCGACATCGGCGATGCCCATCAACTCCGGCCAGCTGATAGACGGTGATACCCGCGTCGACACCGCGGTGTCGCGTGCGGCCTGCTGATATCGCGACATTCGACGCGCATAGGCCAGCGCATGTCCCTTCGTCATCGTGTCGGGGCGCGCCGAAACCTCCTCGTCGGCTTCACTTCGCACGATGAGCGCATCGCCAGCCACGACCAGGCGCAGTGCAGCGATGCCGCTGGACGCG
Source organism: uncultured Actinomycetota bacterium (assembly GCA_963758825.1). Taxonomy (GTDB): domain Bacteria; phylum Actinomycetota; class Actinomycetes; order Mycobacteriales; family Mycobacteriaceae; genus Mycobacterium. The sequence goes on from CAVWWV010000010.1 coordinate 196,028, forward strand.
GTGCCGATGTCCACAACTGTCACGCAAGGATTCGAACCCGATGTCAGCAGACTCTCGGTACCGGTAACAAGACCGCCGTCGACGAACAGCACCGCATGATGTGCGACGCAATTCTCGAGTGCGCTCTCGGCAGACGATAGCGTGGTGTACGTCAGCCGTGCCGGACCACCGTCATCGGTGACGTGCGGATGCTGATGGTGCGGCAGCCATTTCAGCCAATCCCACTCTACGGCGGTGAGCGGATTGACGACAGCAGCGATGCGCAGGTCCTCGGGACCGTGCGTCAGTGTCAGCTGACATATCACGGCCCGGAGCATGCTCCGGGCGGCACCGAGGTCACCGCTGACCTCTATCGAGGCGATCTCCCTCAGCGCCAGGGGAACAGGGAGATCGGGCACCATCGCCCGGCGGCGAAAGAGCCGCCGCAACTCCATCGCGGTAACGGGATCCCGCTCCTCCGCAGGGCCGAGGTCCGGCATGACCAAGGGAGTCGACAGGCGTTGAGAGCTCAGCCCGATCCGAACCCGCGCGAAATCGGCGTCGTCGGGCCTGCGTTCCCACATCCGCCTCCCGCCGATCATCGTCCACAGCAGGTCAGGATCCGGGCTGCTCCAAACCAGCGAAAGTCGTTGATCGTCAGCGGTGTTTACGATGGATGACTCCAACGACGCGAGGTAACGAAGATAATTGCGGCGGTTGTGATTGATCTCCGCCAGACCGGCCGCCTCCGCGCGTTCCCGAGGCCATCGTCCCCAGCAGCGAACCGACCATCATCACTGGGAAGAACATGAACATCGGATTCCGCGTCGCCGAGGCGCCCGACGTGAGATAGACGGCCATCATGCCCACCGTGCCGACGACCATCGCCACGGGCAGCAACCGCGAGAGGGGATTGCCGGGCAGGTCTCGCGGCACCTCTGGAGGCGGTTGGACGACGACGTCGCCCTGTGCGGTGGGCGGCGGTGCATGACGCGGTTCGATCAGAAACTCCATCGGGTCATAGACGAGACAGCGGCCGCGTTCGTTCCCTTTCCACAGCAGGAAATTGGCGCCGCTCGCGAGGAGGTGCTGCGATTACGGTGAACCGCGGGGGGTTACATGATGGTTGTGGACTTGTGCCGGGTGACGGTGCGCACGTGTGGGTTCGGCACGTCGACGGCAGTAGATCTCACCCTGCCCACGTCGCCGGAGCTGGGCGAAATCCTTTCCGCAATCGTCGATCTGGTAGGCGTAGGGCACGAGACGGCCGATGGCGGTCTACCGGAGCGACTGAGGCTCGCGCGCGTCGACGGATCGGCGCTTGACGAGTCGGTATCGCTGCTCGAGAACGGCATTAGGGACGGCGACGTTCTGCTGCTCGCCGCGGAACCCATACCGAGGCCCGAACAGCACTCAGAAGACCCGGGCCAGCATGCCGTCGAAATGTCGAGCCTCGGCTGACCGTGGTACCGCATGGGCGCACTCAATGGGCTCGGTTGCGTGTTGGTGGTCGACGGGCATCGGTGCGACGACGCTGGCATGGCCCGGCCCCTCAGCACCTGGCACCCGAGCCGTCGTCGCGGCGATCCTGGCGGTGGCGGCGACTGTCGCCGCGATACTAATCAATCATCTCGGTGCCCAGCCGTTGCCGACGATGACACTCGGCATGACCGCCGCGGTATTCGGTGCGATCGCCGGATTCTTGGCCGTCCCCGGCGGCCCAGGACCGCCGAACTACTTCTTGGCGGCGGTCATCTGCTCGACCGTTGCGGCAGTGCTGATGCATGTCACCTCGTGCGGGACCACGCTTTTCACGGCAATCGCGGCGTTCTCGGTGCTGGTGGCGGTCGCCGCCGCGGTAGCGGCGGTTTGGCCTGCACCGACAGCCGCGGTTGGCGCTGCTTTGGCCGCCGCTTCCTTGGCGATGATCAACGCAGCGGCGAAAATCTCGATTGTCCTGACCGGCCTGTCTCCGCGGATGCCGAGTTCGGTTGACGCGACCACCGACGAGGACCCTCTGCCCGCGGCGGTCGGTGCCCTTCGAGCGGCACGCGGCCATCAGACATTAACGGCACTTCTTGCGGCGTTCTCGCTGTCTGCGGCGCTTGGCGTCGCATTGGTCGTCGCAGATCAACGCAATCACGTCACAGTGGGGCGGTACCGCATTTCGCCGGTGCCGTTTCGGTGGCACTGATCCTGCGCGCCGTCCAGCAACGAGGATCGGCTCGTTCCACCACAATCCTTACTGCTGGATTCATCAGCACCACCGCGGGTTTCACGCTTCTCACACTGTCCGCGCCAGGGCAAGCTCCCTGGCTTGGTCTGGTTGCAATGATCGTGGGTGCGAGCACTCTGTGTCTGACTCTCGCAGATGTCGGAGAGCGGCTGAGCCCGTTTGTACGGCGCGGCATCGAAGTCGTCGACTATCTCGCACTCGCGGCGGTGGTACCGCTGGCGTGTTGGGTCGGAGGTCTATTCGGCTTCGTCCGCGGCTTGAGCCTGACATGACATCTCGATCGGCACGAGTCGCCGGCGCCATCGTCTTGACGACGATCTCGGTATGGATGTCACCCGTTGCCGCGGCGGTCGCCCCACCTGTGATCGATGATTCGCTGCTGCCTGAGCCGCGACCGCCGGCTCCGCCAAAAGCCACCGAACAGCGGCAGCAGTGCCTCGCGTCAACGCCCGTCCACGCCGACCGGAGACCCGAGGCAGGTCAGCTCAAGGGGCTCGACCTCGCCGCAGTTTGGCGGCTCAGCCGCGGCGCCGGTCAGACTGTCGCCGTCATCGACACGGGCGTGGCCCGTCATCGCCTGCTGCCGCATCTGATCGGCGGGGGTGACTACGTCTTCACCGGCGACGGCACGGATGACTGCGATGGTCACGGCACGATAGTGGCAGGAATCATCGGTGCTACCGAAACCTCCTCGGGTAGCGCGAGATTCAGTGGTGTCGCGCCGGAAGCGACGATCATCGGCATCCGGCAGTCGAGCGTCAAGTTCGCGCCGGCCGGTCAATCTGCACCGGGTTTCGGCGACGTCGATACGCTCGCCATGGCGGTCAGGACCGCCGCGGACATGGGCGCCTCGGTGATCAACGTGTCGTCCATCGCCTGCGTTGCCGCCACCGCGGGGCTCGACGATCGTGCGCTCGGTGCAGCGTTGGCGTACGCGGTGGACGTCAAGAACGTTGTCGTGGTGGCCGCGGCGGGAAACGTCGGGGGTCTCGGCCAATGCCCTGATCAGAATCCGCCGGCGGACCCGACTCGCCCCGGCCGGCCGGATTGGGATTCGGTGAAAGTCATTGTGAGCCCGGCATGGTACGACGACTACGTTCTGACGGTGGGCTCCGTCGATCAGCAGGGTGCGCCGTCGCGGTTCACGCTTGCCGGGCCGTGGGTGGACGTCGCGGCGCCGGGAGAAGGCGTTGTGTCGCTGGATGCGGACGGCGAAGGTCTCGTGGCCTCACTGCCGGCGCTTCGGGAGTTCGATGCCGATTGTGGGGACGAGTTACGCGGCGCCGGTGGTCAGTGGAATCGCCGCGCTGGTCCGGGCACGATCACCGCATCTGACCGCACGACAGGTCATGCAGCGGATCAAGGACACCGCGCATCGGCCGCCGTCGGGCTGGGATCCGTTCGTCGGCAACGGTGTCGTCGACGCGCTTGCCGCCGTCAGTGGCGGCACCGTGGGCACGAACGATCTCGTCGAAAGCACCGAGTCGAGCGACGGCGACGTTCGTCCGATGTCACCGCCGGAGAGTGAACCCAAATCGGATCCCAGCGGGCGACGAATCGCATTCGGCGGTGCCGCGGTTTGCATCGCGGTGGTGGCTGCTGCGGTTGGCGACGACGGCCTCGATCGGGCATTTACGGCGGAAGAGTCACACTGTCGCGCGCGACTAGCGCGCTTTCGCGGCTCAGTTCGGGTCCGCGGGGCAGCCATGTCAGCACCGGCCACGGCGCCCAGACTGGATCGCCCTGCACCCCGACGAGCTTTGGCCGTATTCGCATCATGAAGGCCGAAAAGCACTCCCCCGTCCGTCACCAGATACAGCGGACCGGCATCGTCGCGGCCGCCGGTGAGAGCCGCCGCCCGCACATACGCGCTTCGTCCTGACGGCACCGCGACGCTGTCAACTGCGGGTCCGTCGCCGTCGGCCTGCGCCAGATCGATCGGACTCGAGTGCGCGGGCAGTGAGTCGCCCAGCCACAGAGTGGTTTTCGGCCTATCGGGGCGCCACTGCGCGCAGAGCACACCGTCGGCGCCCGCGCCCGAGGTCGTACCTGCACGGCGCGGGAAAGATCGACGACGGGGAGGAAATCGGCGACCGGTACATCGCTGATCGCGTCGGGTGAGACGGAAGCGATCTCACGACTGCCCTGAGAGTCCACGGAGCGAATCAGATTCGCCGCCACTTCGCCGATGCGCGCAACGCCGTCGGTCAGCACGACGAAGTAGTCGTCGGCGTCGACGCGCGTCACCCGGACCACGGTCCCGACCCGAATGCCGGCGACAGCGCCCGGTTGGCCGGCGCCCGGAATGCGTGGCGGGGCGATGGGTGGCGCTTCGGGGATGGCGTCGAGCAGGGCTCTCGAGACAGGTCGTGGCTCGATGCCGTCGAGTCGAAGGGCCCACACGACGCCGGGATTACGAAGGTCGACTTGCGCGCGCCAGCCGTCGTACAGCAGGTACGTCGTCGCCGCGCCTTCGGATCGCGGCGTGACCAAGACATTCGGTTGGTTGTCGCGTTCGTCGAAGTCATCGATCCGGCCTGCGATCACCGTGGTGGTCGTGGCGTCGCAAACCGTCCACGCGGTTTCGTTCGCCGGACAGGGGCTTGGCGATGACGGCAGGTGCGCCGGGGATGCCAAGGAGCGGACCGCGCTTCGCCTTGTCGATATCGGCGGGGCTGACAACCTGCGGCCTCGCGGCGCTGCCGGTGGCCAAGCGCGCCGACGCCAAATTCAAGACGGGGTGCAGCGTGTCGTCGATGCGGACATACAGTGCCCCTGAGTCACGGGACATGACGATTACGGCATCGCCCAATCCGGCATTCGGCCGCAGGAACGCCAGGACCGCGCATCCCGCGACGACGACGGTCGCCAGAACACAGCCCGCGATGAGCGAGAGCGACTGTGCTCGCATCGGATCGTGCAGCATCCGCATGTCGCCACGCAGCAGCGCGTGTTCCATCCGGCGTACGAGAAATCGGTACCCGCTGACTTGCAGCCGGGTCGTCGGTTGACGAGCCATACTCCCCCGGCGCCCAGCCTAATGCCGGTCGAGGGTATGACCCTTCACCAATTCCGCGTTTCAGACGCTCTAGTCCGTTCCGCGCATCGCTCGCCGGCCGAGGAGTTGTCGTCCTTGCCGAGCGCGTTCTTCGCCGTGTCCGAGACCGCCTTGACCACGTCGCGCACCGGGTGGAAGTCCTTCAGCGCATTCTGCAGCGGCCGATTGGCGCTCGATCCGTTGGCACCCGTCGTGGCGTTCTCGCCGGGCTTGGCGAAGATGCCCAGCCTGATATCCGGTGTGCCCAGGTTCGGTGTCGTCGACTTGGAGACGATCGTGTTCGTCGTGTTCGTGTCCGACAAGGTGGTCAACGTCTGCGGGCCCTGTCCGGCTGGCGGCGGAAGCGGCGTGCGACCCGGTGTCAGTGCCATGTTGATGCCCTCGGGGATGTCGTTGACGAGATCCACCGCGGTCTTGATGGGATTGAAGGTCTTCGGCGGAAGGATCGTTCCCGGTTGCGGATTGGCGTAATTCGTTCGGTCGTAACCGGTTTCGATGATCGTCTGAGTGAACGGCGACAGGAAGTCGGTGACGGGCACGATCAACGCCGACGTGCCGGTCGCGTCACCGAGATCGACGAACGGCTGGTAAAGCGGCAGGTACTTGGCCGGCAAGCGTGACGTAGATGGTGTCGCTGCCGTCGACGTGCTGGCAGTAGTGTCGCCGCGGTGCAGTTGGCCTCCGCGGCCGCGACGATGTATCCTGGACCTCTTGCGGGGTGTAGCCATACGGCGTCTCGCCAGCCGGATCGTCCCCGTTCGGCGCCAGATAGGTGCCGTGGATGTACTGGAAGCCGGCGACGGCGTTGAGGACCGCCACCGGATTGGCCAGCCACTGCGGGAAGTCGGCGACGCCGTCGTACATCAAGCGCAAAGTCGGTGGCACAGATGCGATTGCCGCCGTCGCATGTGTCTGTCGGTGACGGATTGGCCGAACTGAGCGTCGAGGATCGGGACAGTTGCCGAGGAAGGCGAGTCGCTCGAAGAATCCGCCAGACGGACGCTGCGGATCGCCGATGAAGAAGTAGTCGGTAGTTGGATCGCCGGGCTGCACGTTCACCTGCGGGTGCGCCTCTTGAAATTGTTGGCGACCGTCGCGCCCTGCGAATACCCGAAGATGATGACGGAGTTACCGGCGGTCGGCGGGGTGTACGCGGCTGCTGAGATTCTCGACACCGTCCGCGACCGAGACGTTCCACTTCTGGCCCTCGAGGCCGCCCCATCCCGGCAGAGGGATCGGCCAGAAGGTGGCGTAGTAGTCGATGCCCTGTACGGCTTGGGGACAGCCGGCTGCGGGAGGTGAGCCGCACGCGCCGCTGGGGATGACGTAGTAGTTGACTGCGTTGTTGAGGTAATCCGGTGCAGCATGTGGTGTGCCTGTGCCGGGCACGATCAGCGCACGCAATGCGGTCAACCCGATAGAAGCTGTAACAGCCGTAGTCAACGACGACATAACGCCGATGACCAGCGCGGCCAGCGCCGTCAGGATCGCAACGACGATCGACCTTGTTACTGAACGGGTTGAATTCCGCATCAACGCTCCTAGCCTCGGTTCCCGGAGGCATCCTGCCAGCAAGGGCCGCCCGGCGCGCCGGAATCGAGCAAACTGTCACAGACGACAAATTTGACAGCGTCTGCCACCGTTTCACAACGTATTTTCAGCCTGCTCACATGTAGCCACTCGCTCTTGTTGAGCAAGAACCAGCGCTAGGGCGAGCGCTAGTGGTTTACGCGCCACCTCGCTCACACATATGGCACCAGTGACCTGAGAACTTGAAGTCAGAGCCTGGTTCGGTATCAGCGAACGACTGTCAGCCCTCCCGCGCGCGGCGTTCGCGATAGGCCGCGACGTGTTGGCGGTTGCCGCAGTTGCCGGTGTCGCAGAACTTCCCGGACCGGTTCCGCGACAGATCCGTCAACACCGCCTCGCAGTCGGGTGCCGCGCAGATCTTGAGCCGGCGCAGCTCACCGGCGCGTATCAAGTCGGCCAGGGCCATCGCCATCTCCGCGCCCATCCGCTGCCACAGCGGGTCGTCCACCGAAGCCAGGTGTAGATGCCACTCCGGCATTTCGGGATGCCGCGTCAGCCACGGCTGCGCCTTGGTGTCGCTGAGCAGCGCGTTGACCTGGGCGACGGCGGCATCTTCGTCGCCTGCGGCCGCCCAGATCCCGCCGAGCCGCTCGCGCAGTCGTCGCACGGACGCGAGCTCGGCGCTGTCGTGGTCGCGCCGTCCGGTCCAGCCGAAGCTGTCCAGATAGGCGTCGAGCTCTGCAAGCTCGCCGAGCCGCTCACCGTCTACCCGATCGGTATTGATCAGCACACACGCGGCTTTCAAGGTGAGCTCGGTGTCATAAGTAAAAATCATTTGACTCATGACCTCCCGTCCGACTAATGTCATGACCAACAGCCATTTTACTCATTACACGCCGGAGGTGCCAGATGACCGCGACCAAGCTCGATAACGGCGTCGACCATTTCCGGCTCGGCCTCCTGTTCGCCGTCCTGTCGGCCTTCACGTTCGGCCTTTCCGGCCCGTTCGCCAAGGCACTGATGGAGGCGGGCTGGACGCCCACCGCGGCAGTAACCGCGCGGATGGCGGGCGGCGCGGTCGCGATGGCAATCGTCGCGAGCATCATCAGGCCCGGCTGGGTCCGCGAGGCCGTCCAGCACGCCAAGACGGTAATCGCGTACGGCATCGTCCCGGTGGCCGGTGCTCAACTGTTCTATTTCAATGCCGTCGAGCATTTGTCTGTCGGTGTCGCGCTGCTGCTCGAATACACCGCTCCCATCCTGGTGGTCGGCTACGTGTGGATCACCACGCGGCGCAAGCCGACCAACCTCACACTGGCCGGCGTCGTGATTGCGATCGCGGGAATCATGCTGGTGCTCAACGTCTTTGCTGGTGCTCACATCAACGGTGTCGGTGTGGTGTGGGGACTCGCGGCGGCAGTGTGTGCCGCGTGCTACTTCGTGATGTCGGATGAAGTCAGCGCCGACGGCGGCGAAGGAAGCTTGAACTCGATCACACTCGCCACGGGCGGCCTGATCATCGGCGCGTTCGCGACCGCACTGGTCGGCGTGACCGGTGTGATGCCGTTCCGCTTCACCACCAACGACACCGTCGTCGCGGGGTTCACGGTGTCGTGGGCGGTACCCGTCATCGCCCTCGCCGTGATCCCGACGGCGATCGCATACAGCCTCGGCATCATGGGCATCGCCCGGCTGCGGCCCAGGTTCGCTTCGCTGGTCGGGTTGTCCGAGGTGATGTTCGCGGTGCTGGCGGCATGGCTGCTGCTCGGCCAGGCCATCACGTGGACGCAGGCCATCGGCGGTGCCGTCGTCCTGGCCGGCCTCGCGCTGGCTCGGCAAGGCGACCGCGGCGAAAAGCTCGAGGCTGCGACCTGGCCCGACGCCGGTCCGCTCGAGGACCACACACCGTGCAGCAGGGCAAACGGTTAGCTCCGTTACACAAGTGTGGAAATATGGCCGCGTGACTTTGCCACGTAGCTTGGCCCGCGGGGCCGCCATCCTGTCCGCCGTCGGCGCCGCGGCCACCGCCGTGATCGTCGCCCCGACCGCGACAGCTGTGCCCTGCCCCGACATCGAGGTGGTGTTCGCACGCGGCACCGCCGAGCCCGCAGGCGTCGGCCGGGTCGGCCAGGCCTTCACCGACGCGTTGACCGCACAGGTCGGCGGTCGCACCGTCGGTTCCTACGCCGTGAACTATCCGGCGAGCTACGACTTCCTCACCACCGCCGACGGCGCAACAGACGCGACCAATCACGTCTCGCAGATGGCGCTGTCCTGCCCGTCGACCAAGATCGTCCTCGGCGGCTACTCGCAGGGCGCGGCGGTGATGGACATGCTGGCCGGAGTGCCACCGCTCGGCAACAAGATCGGCGAGGTCGGCTCGGCGCCACCATTGTCGCCAACGGCGGCGGTGACCGTGGCGGCCGTGGCGGCATTCGGAAATCCCGCAACGAAGTTCGGCAACCCACTATCCTCGGTGGGTCAGTTCGCGAGTAGATCCATTGACCTGTGCAAGGACGGCGACCCCATCTGTTCAGACGGGCGAAATCCCTTGGCACACAGGGGCTATGAAGACGCAATGGCTCAACAAGCGGCCAACTTCGCAGCGGGAAGGGTGTAGAGAATGACTGCACTACGTGTAATGAAGGCAGCAGCGGCGTCTCTGGTAGCCGCCGCAGCAGTGGTCACGCCGTCGATGGTGTTCGCGCCGGTCGCGTCCGCTGACTGTCCCGACATCGAGGTGGTCTTCGCCCGCGGCACCGACGACACAGGCGGGCTCGGAGCCGTCGGCGGGTCGTTCGTCAACGCCCTCAGTGGAAAGGTCGGCGGCCGCTCCGTCGGCTCCTACGCAGTGAACTACCCAGCGTCTTACAACTTCCTTCTGGCCGGTGACGGCGCAAACGACGCCAGCGCCCACGTGCAGTACATGATGGGCGCCTGCCCCAATACGCGGCTGGTGCTCGGCGGCTACTCGCAGGGCGCGGCCGTCATGGATGTCATCACCTCGGTACCGGTGCCGATCCTGGGGTTCAACAACCCACTACCTCCCAACGCGCCCGACTTCGTCGCGGCGGTTGTCGCCTTCGGCAATCCGAGCGCCAAACTCGGCGCCCCGCTGACGATCGCACCCGTCTGGGGTCCGAAGTCGATCGATCTGTGCAATGGCGGTGACCCGATCTGCCAAACCGACGGGGAAGCCCTCAACGCGCACAGGTCCCCCAACTACACGGGCGGCTTCGTCAATCAGGCGGCCGACTTCGCCGCGAGCCGTCTGTAGCGCGCTGTACCTAAACGAGCGCGTCAATTCGTCGGCTAACATCGGCGTGATGATTATTCGTGTTGACCGCAACAGCATGGATCGGATTCGTCGCGGCCTCATCGCGGCGGTCACTGCGACCCTCGTAGCCACGGGCCTGCTGGTCGGACCGTCGATGCTCCCCGGCGGCAATGCCATCCCGTCAGCGTCGGCCGCCTGCCCGCAGGTCGAGGTGATCTTCGCCCGCGGCCGACTGGAATCACCCGGCGTAGGAGTGCTCGGAAACGCGTTCATCAGCGCACTGCGGAAAAAGGTGAACAAGAACATCGGCGTCTATGCGGTGCGCTACCCCGCCGATAGCGAGATCGACATCGGCGCGCAACGACATGAGCGCGCACATCCAGAACATGGCCAAAACCTGCCCCGACACTCGCCTGGTGCTCGGTGGCTACTCGCTGGGCGCCGCAGTCACCGATGTGGTGCTCGCGCTCCCGTTCGCGTTCTTCGGATTCGACAATCCCTTCCGGCGGAGATGGAGCAGAAGATCGCCGCCGTCGCGCTGTTCGGCAACGGGTCGGCCTGGGCCGGCCCCATCACGAACTTCAACCCGACCTACTCCGAGCGAACGATCGAGCTGTGCCACGGCGCTGACCCGATCTGCAACCCCGCCGACCCGAATACGTGGGAAGCGAACTTTGTCGACCACGCCGCCAAGGCGTACATCGACGCGGGGATGGTGAATCAGGCCGCCGACTTCGCCGCGGCCCGGGTCTAGTCGATGCGACGCAGATCGCGGGTCACCGCGATGCGCGCCTCGAGCTGATCGTCGGGTGGATAGTCGACGCCCACCAGCGTCAGCCCCTGCGCCGGCGCCGCCGCGAAATCGCTGGAGCGCCGCGTTTCGGTCAGCAGGCTTGCGCACCAGACAGGTTCACGACGGCCCTCCCCTACCGCGAGCAATGCACCGACGACCGACCGCACCATCGACCAGCAGAACGCATCGGCGGTGACATGGGCGGTGATCAGATCGCCCGATTTCGACCAGTCCAGCCGTTGCAGGTCTCGGATGGTGGTAGCGCCCTCGCGATGCCGACAGAACGCGGCGAAGTCGTGCAGCCCGACGAGTTCTCGCGACGCGGCCGCCATCGCGTCGACGTCCAGCGGGCGCGGCCACGGCGTCACATACCGCGCCTGCTGCGGTTCGACGCCGTACGGCGCCGTCGACAGCCGGTAGGCGTAGTGACGCCGCAACGCCGAGAACCGTGCGTCGAAACCCGCTGGCGCCCGGACGATGTCGCTGACACGGACATCGGTGGGCAACAGACGCGACAACCGTCGCACCAACGGCAGAGAACTCACTCTCGTCGGGGCGAGTGGTGCGCGGATACGCGTGCGGGATCGCGTCGGCAGGCACATCGACGTGAGCCACCTGACCGGTCGCGTGTACGCCCGTGTCGGTGCGGCCTGCGGCGCGAAGCTGCAGTGGAGTGCGGAAGACGGTCGACAAAGCCTCGTCGAGAACGCCTGCGACGGTGCGCTGGCCCGCCTGCGTTGCCCAGCCCGCGAATTCTGTGCCGTCGTAAGCGATGTCGAGCCGAAGACGAACATGCCCGCCACCGGATTCGATGGCGGGCATATTCAACGCTTCACTACTTGGCGTCGTCGGCCTCGTCCTCGGAGTCGGCATTCTCTGCGTCAGCCTCTTCGATCTCGGCTTCGGCCTCGGCGGTCTGGGCGTCGGCGATCGCCTCGTCCTCGGCCTTGACCTCCTCGACCGATTCCTCCGCAACCGGGCCTTGCGCCTCTTCCGGCTCGACTGCAGCCTGCGGCGCCGCTGCCGCGGCGACCGGCGCGGCCTTCTTCGCCGCACCTGCCTTGCGCGCGCGGTTGGCCTCGGACGTCACCGTCTTCTCCCGCACCAGCTCGATGACGGCCATCGGGGCGTTGTCGCCCTGACGTGCCTCCACCTTGATGATGCGGGTGTAGCCGCCGGCGCGGTCGGCATAGAAGGGTCCGATCTCGGCGAACAGGGTGTGCACGACATCCTTGTCCCGGATCTTCTTGAGCACCTCACGCCGGTTGTGCAGCGTGCCCTTCTTGGCGTGGGTGATCAGCTTCTCCGCGTAGGGCCGCAACGCCCGCGCCTTGGGCTCGGTGGTCTTGATCCGACCGTGCTCGAAGAGCGATGTGGCCAGATTGGCCAGCAGCGCCTTCTGGTGCGAGGACGATCCGCCGAGGCGACGGCCCTTGGTGGGCTTGGGCATTGCGACTATCTCCTAAATGGGGCCGGTCCCCGTATCAGGTAGGACCGGGACGGGTTGTTTAGAGCTGTTCGGTTTCGGCGAAGTCCTGGTCGTTGTCCAGGTCGTAGCTCGCATCGCTGTTCCACGTGCCGGTGGCAACGTCGTAGCCTGCGACCTCCGAAGGATCGAACGTGGCCGGGCTGTCCTTCAACGAGAGACCCAGCTGATGCAGCTTGATCTTCACCTCGTCGATGGACTTCTGGCCGAAGTTGCGGATGTCCAGCAGATCGGACTCCGTGCGGGCGACGAGCTCGCCCACCGTGTGCACACCCTCGCGCTTGAGGCAGTTGTACGACCGCACCGTGAGGTCCAGATCGTCGATCGGCAGAGCGAACGACGCGATGTGGTCCGCCTCCGCAGGTGACGGGCCGATCTCGATGCCCTCGGCCTCGACGTTGAGTTCCCGTGCCAGACCGAACAATTCGACCAGCGTCTTGCCCGCCGACGCCAACGCGTCACGAGCGGTGATCGAGCTCTTGGTCTCGACGTCCAGGATCAGCTTGTCGAAGTCGGTGCGCTGCTCGACGCGGGTGGCCTCCACCTTGTAAGTGACCTTCAGCACCGGCGAGTAGATGGAATCGACCGGGATGCGGCCGATTTCGGCACCCGACGCCTTGTTCTGAACGGCGGGCACGTAGCCGCGGCCACGCTCGACAACGAGCTCGACCTCCAGCTTGCCCTTGTCGTTCAGGGTGGCGATGTGCATTTCCGGGTTGTGCACCGTCACGCCGGCAGGCGGAACGATGTCACCGGCGGTGACCGCGCCGGGGCCCTGCTTGCGCAGGTACATGGTGACCGGCTCGTCCTCCTCGGACGACACGACCAGACCCTTGAGGTTCAGGATGATGTCGGTGACGTCTTCCTTCACACCGGGAACGGTGGTGAATTCGTGCAGCACGCCGTCGATGCGAATGCTGGTGACCGCTGCGCCGGGGATCGACGACAGCAGCGTGCGCCGCAGCGAATTGCCAAGGGTGTAACCGAATCCGGGCTCCAACGGTTCGATGACGAACTGAGAGCGATCCTCGGCCAGGACCTCTTCGGACAGTGTGGGTCGCTGAGAAATCAGCATGGTTTTCTTTCCTCCTTCGCGACAACCGCTATTTGATGTCGCGTAATCCCAACCGCCATCCGGGCGGCTGGAAAGTCTTACTTCGAGTAGAGCTCGACGATGAGCTGCTCGGTGAGCGGCACGTCGATCTGCGCGCGTTCCGGCAACTGGTGCACCAGGATGCGCTGGCGTTCGCCAACCACCTGCAGCCACCCCGGGATCGGTCGCTCACCCGCTGTCTGTCGAGCAATCTCGAACGGCAGCGTGTTGATCGACTTGTCCTTGATATCGATGATGTCGTACTGCGACACGCGATAGCTCGGGATGTCGACCTTCACACCGTTGACGGTGAAGTGGCCGTGGCTGACGAGCTGGCGGGCCATCCGGCGAGTGCGCGCCAGGCCGGCGCGGTACACGACGTTGTCCAGCCGGCTCTCCAGGATGCGCAGCAGGTTGTCGCCGGTCTTGCCGGGGAGGCGGTTGGCCTCCTCGTAGTAACGGCGGAACTGCTTTTCCATCACGCCGTAGGAGAAGCGGGCCTTCTGCTTCTCCTGCAGCTGCTGGCGGTATTCGCTTTCCTTGATCCGCGCGCGGCCGTGCTGGCCGGGCGGGTAGGGCCGCTTCTCGAATGCCTGATCGCCGCCGACGAGGTCGACGCCGAGGCGGCGCGACTTGCGGGTTGCGGGTCCGGTGTAACGAGCCATGAGTTCTTGTTCCTCCCTAGACCCGGCGCCGCTTGGGCGGACGGCAGCCGTTGTGCGGCTGCGGGGTGACATCGGAAATTGCGCCGACCTCGAGGCCGGCCGCCTGCAGCGACCGGATCGCGGTCTCGCGGCCCGAACCGGGGCCCTTCACGAACACGTCGACCTTCTTGACGCCGTGCTCCTGCGCCTTGCGGGCGGCGTTCTCTGCGGCCAGCTGCGCGGCGAACGGCGTCGACTTACGCGACCCCTTGAAGCCGACATGGCCCGACGATGCCCAGGCGATGACATTGCCCTGCGGATCGGTGATCGACACGATCGTGTTGTTGAACGTGCTCTTGATGTGCGCGGCGCCGTGCGGGACGTTCTTCTTTTCCCTGCGGCGGGTCTTCTGACCCTTCTTGGGGGCGGCTGCGCCCTTCTTTGCGGGTGGCATCGGTTACCTGGCCTTCTTCTTGCCGGCGATGGTGCGCTTGGGGCCCTTACGGGTGCGCGCATTGGTCTTGGTCCGCTGGCCACGCACCGGCAGGCCGCGGCGATGCCGAATGCCCTGGTAGCAGCCGATCTCGATCTTGCGGCGGATATCGGCTTGCACCTCGCGGCGCAGGTCGCCCTCCACCTTGAGGCTGCCCTCGATGTAGTCGCGCAGCTGGGTCACCTGATCGTCGGTCAGGTCTTTGGTGCGCAGATCCCGGCTGATGCCGGTGGCTTCCAGGATCTCCTGGGAGCGGGTACGGCCGATGCCGTAGATATAGGTCAGCGCGATCTCCATGCGCTTGTCGCGCGGGAGGTCGACGCCTACTAGGCGTGCCATCAGGCAGTGTTCCTTCTCTATGCGGAGGTCTTGTCCCAGCCCGTTCCCTCGTCTTGTGGGGTCCGGCCTCCGTGCCGGACGTAGATGAGCGGCTAATCCACTCAGTGGTGCTGGGGTTTCGTCATTCAGTTGTGGAAGCAGGGGGTGTTGGGCTGGCTAGCCCTGCCGCTGCTTGTGTCGCGGATCGGAGCAGATCACCATGACCCGCCCATGCCGACGGATCACCCTGCACTTATCGCAAATGGGCTTGACGCTCGGGTTCACCTTCACGGCTTGTCGATCCTGTTCTTGTCTCGTGCTGTCTTTGGATTACTTGTACCGATAAACGATGCGGCCCCGGGACAGGTCGTAGGGAGACAACTCCACCACCACCCGGTCCTCGGGCAGGATGCGGATGTAGTGCTGCCGCATCTTGCCGCTGATGTGGGCGAGTACCTTGTGTCCGTTCTCCAGCTCAATGCGAAACATCGCATTGGGCAGGGGCTCGACCACGCGGCCCTCGACCTCGATGGCACCGTCTTTCTTGGCCATTGTTGTTCGGAGATCCTCCGTGTCCGTCTGGTTAGTTGGCGCCGGTTCGGCGCAGTACACACTCCGACTTCAAAACGTGAGCCGGTAGCTAGAAATTCCAGAACTGGGGCACGCAAGAGCCGGCGCGGAAACCGCACCGTTGGTCCATACTACCCGCTCGGCGGCCTGCCCCAAAATCGCTGAACGGCCACCTCAGCGCCATTACGCTGACCGCATATCCGCTGGACAGTGCGCGCATAATTGGTGGCGATGACTGAACCCGGAAATCAGGCCAGACGACCCGCAATCCTCACAGTCGACGATGACCCAGCAGTGTCCCGCGCGGTCGCCCGCGACCTTCGCAGACACTACGGGGAGCGGTACCGCATTCTGCGGGCCGAGTCGGGCGCCGACGCTCTCGAGACGCTCAAGGAACTCAAGCTGCGCGGCGACACCGTCGCGGTGTTCGTCGCGGACTACCGGATGCCGCAGATGAGCGGCATCGAGTTTCTCGAGAAGGCGATGGACTTCTTCCCGCTGGCGCGCCGGGTGCTGCTGACGGCATACGCCGACACCCACGCCGCCATCGACGCGATCAACGTCGTCGACCTCGACCACTACCTGCTCAAGCCGTGGGATCCGCCGGAGGAGAAGCTCTACCCGGTCATCGACGGCCTGCTCGAGGAGTGGCAGGCCGTTGGCGACCGCGGGATGCCGTACACCAAGGTCATCGTCCACCGCTACAGCGAGCGGTCCTGGGAGGTGCGGCAGTTCCTGGCGCGCAACCAGTACTCGTTCCGCGCCGTCAATGCCGACGAGCCCAAGGGCCAGCAACTGCTCGAAGCCGCAGGCCTCGACGACAGCCGACTGCCCGTCGTCATCACCGAGAAGGGCGAGACGCTCGTCGAACCGACCGACGTCGAGCTGGCCACCCTGCTCGGCCTGTCGACCAGCCCGGCGCTGGAGATGTACGAACTCGCGGTGATCGGCGGCGGTCCCGCGGGTCTGGCCGCCGCGGTGTACGGAGCTTCAGAGGGACTCAAGACGGTTCTGATCGAGAAGTCCTCGACCGGCGGGCAGGCGGGCCGCAGCTCGAAGATCGAGAACTATCTCGGTTTTCCCACCGGCGTATCGGGTGCCGAGCTCACCACGTCGGCGCGCCGCCAGGCCGAACGGTTCGGCGCCGAGGTCATCACGACCCAGGAGGCGTTCAAGCTCACCGTCAACGGCGTCGGCGCCGCGCATTCCATCCAGCTCAACGAGGACAACACCATCGGTGCGCGCGCCGTCATCCTCGCCACCGGCGTCGACTACCGCCAGCTGCAGATCACCGGGTGCTGGGACGACCCCGACGACCCGAGCTGCAACTACATCGGCCGCGGCGTGTTCTACGGCGCGTCGGTGTCCGACAACAGCGAGTGCGCGGGTGAGGACGTCTACATCGTCGGCGGCGCCAACTCGGCCGGGCAGGCCGCGATGTACATGTCGCAGACGGCCAAGTCGGTCACCATGTTGATCCGCGGGTCCTCGCTCGAGGCCGGCATGTCGCAGTATCTCGTCGACCGGATCCTCAAGACACCGAACATCACCGTCCGGACCTGCACCGAGGTCGTGAACACCGTGGCGACCGACGACCACCTGTCCGGCCTGGAGCTCCTCGACAAGCGGACCGACAAGACCGAGACGGTGACCTGCGACCGGATGTGCTGCTTCATCGGCGCCATGCCACGCACCGACTGGCTGGAGGAGGCGGGAATAGCCCGCGACGATTACGGCTTTGTGCTGTCCGGTCCGGACGTGATGAAGGTCAGCGGCTGGACGCTCGACCGTCCGCCGCATCACCTGGAAACAAGTGTGCCCGGTGTGTTTGTTGCAGGAGATGTGCGTTCGGAGTCCGCCAAGCGGGTTGCGGCCGCGGTGGGCGAAGGCTCAATGGCGGTGATGTTGGTGCACAGGTATCTGGCGGAAGCCTAGAGAGGACCACCATGGGCGAGGAATGCCTGCGCGACGAACTACGCACGCTGTTCCTGTTCGAACATCTGACCGACGACCAGCTCGACATGCTGTGCGCGGACGGCAGCATCGAGACGTTCCCCGCCGGGCCTCTGTGCGTCGAGGGCGAGCCCGCCAGCTGTTTCTACGTGATGCTCGACGGCGAACTGATCATGTCGAAGCGTTCCGGCGGCGTCGACATCCAGACCGGACAAACATCGCAGCGTGGCGTCTACTTCGGCGCCTGGTCGGCGTACGTGCCGGGCGAGGAGCACATCTACGAGGCGTCGGTACGGCTGACCAAGCCGTCGCGCTGCTTCGTGTTGGCCTCCGACGCATTCGCGCGGTTCATGCAGACCCAGTTCCCGATGGCCGTGCACCTCTTGGAAGGGCACAAGGTCGGCGGCCGGCGGCAGAGCCAGATCATCGGTCAGCGCGAGAAGCTGCTGGCGCTCGGCACCATCACGGCCGGGCTCACCCATCAGCTCAACAACCCCGCGGCGGCGACGGCCCGCGCGGTGGCCGATCTCCGCGAGGGTGTCGGCCATATGCGGCACAAGCTCGCGATGGTGGCCGAAGCCAAGTTCACGCCCGAGGCGTTGCGCGTCCTGGTCAACATCCAGGACCAGGTCGCCGAGCAGGTGGCCAAGAACGCAGATGTGGAACTGTCCGCTCTCGAGGCGTCCGACCGCGAGGACCAGCTCGGCGACTGGCTGGAGGACCACGACATCGTCGGCGCCTGGGACTACGCGCCGACGTTCGTGGAAGCCGGGCTGGACACCGACTGGCTGGAGCGGGTCTCGTCGGTGGTCGAGGACGCCGATGCCTCAGCGTCGCTGCAGAGTGCGATCGGGTGGCTGAAGTACACCATCGACAACGAACTGCGGATGAACGAGATCGCCGAGGCGAGCAAGCGCATCTCGGCGCTGCTCGCCGACGCCAAGCAGTACTCGCAGATGGACCGCGGCTCCTATCAGAGCGCCAACGTCCACGAGTTGCTGCGCAGCACGATCATGATGTTCGGCGACAAGGTCGGCTACCAGGGCAAGGGCAGGCCGGTCACCATCATCAAGGACATGGACAAGACACTGCCCGAATTGCAGTGCTACCCAGGCGATCTCAATCAGGTGTGGACGAACCTCATCGACAACGCGATCCAGGCGATGGATGGTCACGGCACCCTGACCATTCGCACGGCACGCGAGAACGAGCAGATGATCCGGGTGGAGATCTGCGATGACGGGCCCGGCATCCCCGAGGACATCATCGGCCGGATCTTCACGCCGTTCTTCACCACGAAGCCGTTCGGCGAGGGCACCGGCCTCGGACTCGACCTCGCCTGGCGCATCGTCGTCGAGAAGCACGGCGGAAATATGTCGGTGCAGTCCAAGCCGGGTGACACGCGCTTCATCGTGTGCCTGCCGCTGGTCGCGCCGCCGCCACTGACACCGACGCCCGGTGAGCTTTCCGCCGCCGGAACCGAATAGATCGAATCACCGCGCGCCGATCGGAATAGCCGCCCGCCGAGCCGAGGTTGACCCCACCATGACGAAACCTCAACTCGGCAAGTTCGGCGTGTTCGGCCACTACTCGCAGTGGCAGCAGTTGTCCCCTCAGCAGCTCAAGGACATCGAGGCGCTCGGTTACGGAGCCATCTGGGCCGGCGGCTCGCCTCCCGCCGAACTCGAGTGGATCGACCCCATCCTGGAGGTCACCGACAACTTGGCGCTGGCCACCGGCATCGTCAACATCTGGACTGCGGCTGCGGGTCCGGTCGCCGACTCGTTTCACCGCATCGAGAAGGCCTATCCGGGCCGGTTCCTGCTCGGCATCGGCGTCGGGCACCCCGAGGCGCACACCGAGTACAAGAAGCCGTACGACGCGCTCAGCGACTACCTCACCGAACTCGACCAGCACGGGGTTCCGAAGGACCGCGTCGTCGTCGCCGCGCTCGGCCCGCAGGTGCTCAAGCTGTCGGCCCGCCGCAGCGCCGGCGCGCACCCGTACCTGACCACGCCAGAGCACACCGCACAGGCGCGAGAGCTGATCGGGCCCGAGGCGTTTCTCGCCCCTGAGCACAAGGTGGTGCTGACCACCGACGCCGAGAAGGCGCGCGCCACCGGCCGCAAGGCGCTCGAGATCTACCTGAACCTGGCCAACTATCTCAACAACTGGAAGCGGCTGGGTTTCACCGATGCCGACGTCGCCAAGCCGGGGAGCGATGCGCTGGTCGATGCGGTGATCGCATACGGCACCACCGACGCCATCGCGGCGCGGCTCACCGAGCACCTGACCGCCGGGGCCGACCACGTTCCGGTTCAGGTGTTGGCGGGTACTGACAAGCTCGTACCGGCGCTCACCGAACTCGCGGGGCCGCTCGGACTCCAGTGAAGGGACTTCCATGACCGACTCCGTCAGCCTCAAACCCGACCTCGGCCGATTCGGGGTGTGGACGTTCGGAACTCCCAAACCTGAGCAGGCCGTCGAGATCGAGAAGCTGGGTTACGGCGCGCTGTGGATCGGCGGCTCCCCTGCGGGCGATCTGAACTATGTCGAGCCGATCCTCGAGCAGACCGAGACGCTGCAGGTGGCCACCGGCATCATCAACGTCTGGACTGCTCCTGCCCAGCAGGTCGCCGAGGCCTACCACCGCGTCGAGGACGCCTATCCCGGCCGGTTCCTGCTCGGTATCGGCATCGGCCACCCTGAGCACACCGACGAGTACCGCAAGCCCTACGACGTGCTGGTCGAATACCTTGACGTGTTGGACGCCGCAACGGTGCCCACCAGCCGCAGGGTGGTCGCGGCGCTGGGGCCAAAAGTGCTCAAGCTGTCCGCGCAACGCAGCGCAGGCGCCCACCCGTACCTGACGACTCCGGAGCACACCGGGTCGGCCCGCGAATTGGTCGGTCCCACGGTGTATTTGGCGCCCGAGCACAAGGTGGTGCTGACCACCGACGTCGAAGAAGCACGCGAGATCGGCAGGAAGACCATCGACTTCTATCTGAACCTGAGCAACTATCTGAACAACTGGAAGAGGCTCGGCTTCACCGACAAGGACGTCGCCAAGCCCGGCAGCGACCGGCTGATCGACGGTGTCGTCGCCTACGGCACGCCTGACGACGTCGCGGCCCGGCTGAACCAGCACCTCGAGGCCGGCGCAGACCACGTCGCGATCCAGGTGCTCGGCGGCTGGGACAAGCTGGTGCCGACACTCACGGAGCTGGCCGGGCCGTTGGGGCTGAAGGGCTGAAAGGCACCCGACCGCTACGGTAGGTCCATGCGGTTGCTGGTCACGGGGGGCGCCGGGTTCATCGGCGCCAACTTCGTGCATGGCGCGGTGGGTGAGCATGCGGTGACGGTGCTCGATGCGCTCACCTATGCGGGCAGCCGGGAATCCCTTGCGCCGGTCGACGACGACATCCGCCTGGTGCAGGGCGACATCGCCGATGCGGAGTTGGTGACGAAGCTCGTCGCCGAGGCCGACGCCGTCGTGCATTTCGCCGCCGAGACACACGTCGACAACGCACTCGCCGACCCCGAACCGTTTCTGCACTCCAACGTGATCGGGACCTACACGGTGTTGGAGGCGGTGCGCCGGCATGGCGTGCGGCTGCATCACATTTCGACCGACGAGGTGTACGGGGATCTGACGCTGGACCAGCCTGACCGGTTCACCGCCGCCACGCCGTACAACCCGTCGAGCCCGTACTCGTCCACGAAGGCCGCTGCTGACATGTTGGTGCGGGCATGGGTGCGGTCGTATGGCGTTCGCGCGACAATTTCCAACTGCTCCAACAACTATGGGCCATACCAACACGTGGAGAAGTTCATCCCCCGCCAGATCACCAACGTGCTGACTGGCAGGCGTCCCAGGCTGTACGGCGCCGGCGCCAACGTCAGGGACTGGATCCACGTCGACGATCACAACGACGCGGTGTGGCGGATTCTTCAAGACGGTCAGGTCGGGCGCACGTATCTGCATTGGCGCAGAGGGTGAGCGCGACAACCTCTCGGTGATGCGGACGATCCTGGCGTTGATGGACCGTGACCCCGACGATTTCGATCATGTCGTCGACCGCGTCGGTCACGACCTGCGCTATGCGATCGACCCGTCACAGCTGCGCGACGAGCTCGGCTGGGAACCCAAACACAGAGACTTCGAAGAGGGCTTGAGCGCAACGATCGGCTGGTATCGCGACAACGAAGTCGTGGTGGGGCCCAATGAAGGACGCAATCGAGTCGGCCTACGAGAAGCGTGGTCAGTGACGTGGAGGTACGCGAGCTCGCCATTCCCGGCGCGTGGGAGATCACGCCGAAGCAGCACGCCGACGACCGCGGTGTCTTCTTCGAGTGGTTCACCGATGCCGAGTTCCAAAAGTTCGCCGGGCATCGGCTGGACCTGCGTCAGGCGAACTGCTCGGTGTCGGCGGCAGGCGTGCTTCGGGGGCTGCATTTCGCCCAGTTGCCGCCGAGCCAGGCGAAGTACGTGACGTGCCCGCGCGGCGCCGTCTTCGACGTGGTGGTCGACATCCGCGTCGGCTCACCGACATTCGGACAGTGGGACTCGGTTCTGCTCGACGACCGCGCCCGCCGCTCGGTATACATCAGCGAGGGTCTGGCGCACGGTTTTCAAGCGCTGTACGAAGATTCGACGGTGATGTACCTCTGCTCGGCCGGTTACGACCCGGCTCGCGAGCACACGATTCTCGCTACCGATCCGGCGCTCGACATCAAATGGCCGGGCACTGACCATGTGTTGTCCGACCGCGACGCCGACGCGCCGACACTCGACGAGGTCAAGGCCGCAGGACTGTTGCCGACATGGGAGGACGCCAAGGCGTTCGTCGAGGACCTGCGCGGCCGCGACTAGTCCTCGGCCCCTCGCGTTAGTCGGCTGTGTTCGTGTCTGTGTCAGGCTTGGCGTGCCGCGGCTTCGACTGCGTCACGTTCGAGACGGCGGTCTTGACGTTGGAGACTGCTTCGTTCACCGCGTCGCGGGCGGCATGGCGTCCGGTCGAGGCAGTGTCGTTGTCCGAGCCGGTCTTTCCTGGCACGGCAATGAACGACGTCTTGACCGTCGGCGACTGCCTGCTGCTGGTCGAGGACAGCATCGACGACGCACGCGGAATCTGGAAGTCGATCGGAATCGGTCGTCCGAACTCGAGGCCGCCGACCGAAACGGTGCCACCGAGTTCGCCCGTGACCGCGAACGCCCATTACCGAGCGTCGACCGCCAGGTTGTTCGTGGGGAAGTCGACACCGAAGAGATTGTCCGATGAACCGCCGAGTGCCGAGTCCCAATTGATTGGCGCGTCCAGCGACGAGGAACGCTGTATCCCCACCGCAGCCCTGGTCCCTTGGGCAGAGCCCAGGCAGAGACCGGCGTTGCCGCCGAGCGCACGCGCTGTGCTTGCCGGTCGGCCGAATTGGAGCGCTCCCAGGTTGGCCGTCGTCTGTGTTGTCGCCTTGGATCAAGGTTCCGCCGCCGACAGCTTTGAAGCCGTTGAACGGAATGAGGAGACCAGTACCGTCGAAGACGCCGGTTTTCTGGTTCGGATTCGGTGTCGAAGCCGCTGCCCAGCACCGTACAAAGACCGAGAGATCGGCGTGTTCGGAGCGGTCTCATCGAGAACGCCGAATAGCCGTGCACCGATCCCCTCAGAACCGCCAAGAAGTGGCCTGAAGTGGACGTTTCTGGAGCCGTTGACCTCGGCCGAGCTGTTTACGACGTCACCGAGAAGGCTCATAACCGGCGGATTGCGTCCGGTCGGAGAGGAAGCCGAAGTCGAGGTAGTCGGCTCCCTGCGTCGCCACGACACGCGGATTCGCAGTCGAGTTCACAAGCGTGTTCAGTCCGGGCAGATTGTACGAGTTCCCACCTTCCTGCATGAGGCCCAGCAGCAGCGGGTTCGTTCCCGCCTGAATGGCGAGGTAGCCGCCATATCGATAGCGGACCAGGTGTTGGTCCGATATCGATGATCGGGATCGTGATCGGAGCCGCGGCCAGGTCGACGTCCCTCGCCGACGGAGGCGATACCGCCACATCGGGCGGTGTCGCCACCACGTTGGCCGCCGCGATTCCCGCCGTCATTGCGCCGGCTACAACGGCGGTTACATATGCCCTCGGTGTTCCCATGCGAGGACCGTAATTGACGCTGACGGTCCGGGTCGCGGAATGCCGATCACAATGACCGACTTGTAGGTGTGGTGCTGGTCACGGTGTACCGCCAACACGAATGAATCGCAAGCGTAAACGAGGAGGCTCAATGGACGTCGGCATTCACGTACCCATCTTCGATATTGACGGCGGGACCAGCGCCGTCGCCGGTGAGCTGGCCAGCGTCGGCGCCGCAGTCGAGGCCTCCGGCGCGAACTGGCTGTCCTTCATGGACCACTTCTTCCAGATCGAACCGACCGGCCTGCCCGCCGAGTCGAACATGCTGGAGGGCTACACGACGCTGGGCTACCTGGCCGCTCACACGTCGACCGTCAGCCTGGGACTGCTGGTGACCGGCGTGACCTACCGCCATCCCGGCGTCCTCGCCAAGACCGTCACCACCTTGGACGTGCTGTCTGGCGGCCGCGCGGTGCTCGGCATCGGCGCGGCGTGGTTCGAACGCGAGCACCGAGGGCTCGGCGTGCCGTACCCACCGCTGGCCGAACGGTTCGAGCGGCTCGAGGAAGCGCTGCAAATCTGCAACCAGATGTGGGACCCGAACAACAACGGTCCCTACGCGGGCAAGCACTACCAACTCGAGGAGACGTTGTGTTCACCGCAACCGATCAGCCGACCCAAGGTGATGATCGGCGGTAGCGGGGAACGCAAGACTCTGCGCCTGGTCGCCCAGTACGGCGACGCGTGCAACCTTTTCGCCAGCTCTCCTGAAGAGGTCGAGCACAAACTCGACGTGCTGCGCAGGCATTGCGATGACGTCGGTCGCGACTACAACGAGATCCGCACGACGGTGTCGGCGAACAACCCCCGGCACAGCCCCGAGACGCGCGACGCGTTCGTCGCCCAGATGGCCGAATACGCGAAGCTCGGCGTGCAGACAGCGATCACCATGCCGACTACCGGCGCGCCTGCCGCCTGGATCGACGGCATGGCGCCCGCCTTCAGGCAGCTCGCAGAACTCGGCTGACGACAAGGGGGGTCAGCCACCCGGCGGCAACAGCATCGACTGCCACGACTTATCGCGGGCAGCGCCTCGCGCCAGATCCTCCTGCGTGTAGTGCAGCCCGTCGGGTCCGACGTAACCGCCGGTGGCAGGGTCGTATTCGGCGACGGCCACCGGCGGTGCGATAGGCGGTGGCGGGCCGCTATCCGCCGGGGCGGTGGGCGGCAGCTGTGGAATTGGCTGGCCCGACAGTGTGGCGTTCGGGTCGCCTTTCCAGTTGAAACCATCGTTGAGCGGCACATACTGCTCGTCGCTTTCGCACAACGCGACCGACGGTGCGCGCTTTCCCGGCACCGTCTCGCACGGAATGTTGCGTGCCCCACGCACATTGAACGGCGAATCCTGCGGAACGCGGCAATACAAATCACCCGCAGGCCGGTCGGGAGCGTCCTCGAATGTCGGCACCCGCTGCTGCTGCGCGGGTAGGAAGCCGGTGCTGCACGGCGGAGGCAGATTGATGTTGAGGTTGAAGCTCAGATACTGACCCTTGTAGTCCTGCTTGGTGTCGTGGTTGGCCACCAGCCCGGCCTGTCCCGCCGAAACGACCTGCGGGAAGAGCACCAACAGTTGCTCGATGTTGTCGTGATAGGTGACGGCGACCTGGCCGACGCTGAGCAAGTTGGCCAGCACGACGGGCAGCGTAGGTTTGACGCGGTCGACTAATTGTCGGGCTGAATCCGCTGCGGCGCCGCCCCTTTCGAGAACACGAGCAACGGCCGGGTCGTGCGTCTGCAGCTGCTTCGTCACCGTGGAGATGTGCGATGCCCACGCCTGGATGGCTTCCGAGGTATGGGTCTGCGAATCCAGCACGGGCTGTGACTGCTCGATCAGCGCGATCAACGGATCGAGATTCTCGCGTGCGTCGATCGCGAGATTCGACGATCCCCTGACGATCTGGGACAGCTCGGGGCCGAGTCCGCCGACCGCCGTGTAGGACTCGTCTATGACGGTCTTCAGGTTGTCCCCGGGTATCGCCTGCAGCCCGGCGTTCGCGTCGGCAAGCAGGGTATTGACGTCGGGCGGCACTGATGTGTCCGACAGTGGTATGACGTCACCGTCCCGCAGCGGGCGCGCATCGCCGCCTCGTGGTGTCAGCGCCACGTACTGCTCGCCGATCGCCGACTGACTGTGCACCTCGGCCCGCAGATCGGAGGGCACGTCGATACCGGATTTCAGTGAAAGCAGAGCCTCCACGCCGGTTCTGGTCAAGCGCACCGCATCGACGCGGCCGACCTCGGTACCGCGGTAGGTGACGTTCCCACCCGCGTAGAGGCCCGCCGGTCTGGGGCAATTCGACGGTGACGGTGTAGCGGCCGACGCCGAAGAGCAGCGCGGGCAACTTCATGAAGTGCAGCGCCATCACACTCATCGCCACCAGCGCGATCACGGTGAAGAGCGCGAGCTGGATCTGCATACGTCCGGTCAGCCGCATCTAGGGTCCCTGGTCCCCGTTGTACGGCACCGTCAGCGGGTTGCCCTGGGTGTAGGGGCTGGGGAACTGGCCGATCGTGCGTCCCCACTGCAGTTCCAGCTCGGTGAGGTCACCTTCCCACCGAGTTCCGGTGAACATTCCCGCGTCGAGTCGGCTCAAAGTGAGGTCGACGATGGCGGTCAGGTTGGCGTAGTCGCCGCGCTGCCACTTCTCGATGGTCTCGTTCGGGAACGGGAAGGTGGGTATCAAGCTGAGCGCACGGGTCATGCTCGGTCCGGCATTAGCCAGAGACTCGAGCACCGGCCCGATATCGCTGAGTTCCTTGACCAGGTTCTCCTTGGTCTGGTTGACCGAATCAACCGTCAGCGCGCTGAATTGGGCCAGCCGATCTGCGGCGTCGACGAGGTTCTCCCGCTGGCCTGCAAGCACCGCGAGCGCGTCCGGAATCGTTTGTAGGGCGTGGTCGAGTACGGGTTGCTGCGCGGCGAACTTCCCGACCAGATCGTTGAGGCTGTCGGTGGCGGCGATGATGTCGCCGGTCTGGTCGTTGAGGTTGCGCGGCGAAAGCGTCGAGCTGCTCGAGCATGCTGCGCAGATCCTGCTCGCGGCCACGGAAGGCGGTGGAGAACGCCTCGGTGATGTCCTGGACCTGGCCAAGCCCGCCGCCGTTGAGGACCAACGACAGCGCGGCCAGGGTCTGCTCGGTACTCGGGAAGGCGCCGCCGCGTGACAAGGGGATGAGTGAGCCGTTGTGCAGCCTGCCCTTCGGCGGCGCGTCGGTCGGAGGAGCCAGCTCAATATGCAGCGAGCCCAGAAGGCTGGTCAAACCGATTGTCGCAGTGGAGTTATCGGGAAGGATCACATCGCGGTTCAGGCTCATCGTCACGAGGGCGTGCCATCCCTGGCGCTCGATCTTCGTCAGCGTGCCGACGTTGACGTCGCCGACGCGCACTCGCGAGTTGGGTTGGATGTTGTTGACGTCGGGTAACTCGGCTTGGATCATGAACGCGCCGTCGCCACCACCTTGGGTGCCGGGCATCGGCAACGAATTCAACCCGCGCCAGTCCCCGCAACCGGATATCCCGGCCAGCGCCGCGACCGCTGCCACGCTGCTCACGATGCGGCGCGTGTGCGTCATCAACCGCCACCTCCTGCGGGCACCATCAGTCCGGACAGGCCTGCGGTGGGGTCGGTCGACGCCGCGCCAGGTAGCTGTTCGTCGGTCTGCGCTTCGGCGGCCAGCGGCGCCTCCGGCACGGGCGGTACGAAGTCGGGACGCATCCAGTCCTCGCTGTAGGTGACCTCGTTGGGACGGGCCTGCGCACCGACCAACAAGTTCTCACCGATCGGCGGGAAGTTGAACTGCCGGTTCTTGACGATCGGCGCAAGGTACTGGACACACAGTTTCGACGACTGCTCTGCGTTCAGCCGTGACGCTGCCTGGATCGCGCCGCAGAGGAAGCTGATCGGGTCGGCGAAATTGTTGACCGCCAGCGCCCCGGTGAGCGATCCGTTGGCAGGCTCGAAGATGTTGTAGAAGTTGGCCACCGTTGTGGGTGCAATGTGCAGGGTCTGCTTGAGGTCGTCGAGGCTGCCAACCAATGCACCGCTGATTCCCGCGAGCTTGTCGGCCGCGGTTCCAACGGCCTCGCGGTTGTCGTCTGCGAAAGACTGGACGTCGCCGATGACGGCGCTGAGATCCTCAACCGCCCTGCCCACCTTCTGCGGGTCGTCGGCAATCAGCGAGGTCACCGAGGCCATGTTTCGGTTGAGCTCCTCGAGCAATTCCCGCGCTGTCGTGCAACGCGGTCACCAGCGTCGACAGATTCTTGAACGTGGTGAAGATGTCGCTGCTGTGATCGCCAAGCGCTGAAATCGTCTGCGCCAGTTTGATCACGACATCGCGGATGTTGGCGCCCTGCCCGCGCAGGTTGTCGGCGGCGGTGTTGACGAGTCCGCCGAGTGTGCTCACCCCGCCCGGTTCTGTCGGCCTGAGTAATTTCGTCAAACGCTGCAGTTGGACTCGGACGTCATCCCACTCCACCGGGACCGCGGTGCGATCCATGGGGATGACGGCCGCCGTGGTCATGGCCGGTCCGCCCGTGTAGGCGGGCGTCAACTGGACCGCCCGACCGGTCACCAGCTGCGGTGACAGGATCACGGCTTTGGCTTCGGCCGGAATGGGATACTTGCGATCGACCCAGAAGGTGACCATCGCCCGCGTCGGGTTGCGGCTCGATGGTGTCCACTTTGCCCACCGGCACTCCGAGGATGCGAACATCGTCGCCTGCGAACAGTCCGTTGCTGTTCTCGAAATATGCTGTCACCCACGTTCTTCCGATCCGATCCGCGTTGCGGAGTACAAGGACAGCGCCTGAGGCGATGGTGGCGGCCAGCACGATGGCCATGAACGTACGGGTTCTGCGCAGTCTGCGGTTCATGGCTGCGGGACCGGGTCCGTCGGCGGTTGCGACCGTCGCAGGCGGACCGGGCGGCGGCCCGCCGGGCGGCGGTGCGGGCAGGGGTTCCCGATAGGGATACCGCGGATCGCCCGGGTTTACCGGTTATGGCATCGGGCAGGTTGAGCGCCGGCTCACCCCCTTGCCCCGTTCGCGGAAACGGCACCGGCAACGCCGGAGTGCCGGGTTGACCGGTCTGGGGGTCGGTTCGGTCGGAGGGCAGCAGCACAGTAGGGATCCAGACCGAGGTCGGAGAACGCCGCATCGATGAACGGCTGCACGAACTGGCCCGGCAACAGGTTGACCACGTAGGCCTTGAAAAACGGGCCGGACGACAGCGACTCGCCCAGCGACATCGCGTACTTGTTCAGCAGTTTGACTGAGTCCTGCAAGCCGCTCCTTGCGGTTGTCGACGATGGTCAGCACGCCGTTGAGCTTGTCGAGGGCGGGCCGCAGCTGCTGCCGGTTGTCATCGATGAACCCCTTCAGCTGCAGTGACGACCGCAGAGATGTTCGTCCAGATCTGCTCCACAGCTTTGCTTTGTGTCTGCAGCTCGGCCAGAAGCGCGTTGGTGTCACCGACGAGCTGGACGATCTGATCGCTGCGCTGGGCCAGCACGCCCGTTGCGGTGGCTGCGTTGTCGAGTAGGTTGCGCAACTGGGCGTCGCGCCGGTTGAGCGTCTCGGCGAAGCGCGAGACGCCCTGCACAGCGTTGCGCAGTTCGGCCGGGGTGTCGGCGAATGCCTCCGACAGCGTAGACAGCGAGGCCGATAGTTGATCGGTGTCCAGTCCGCTGATGGTGTTCGCGAGATCGCCCAGTGCATCGGGCAATTGGTACGGCGACGACGTGGCAGTCATCGGAATGGGTCCGGTGAGCGCATCCCCGCCGCCCGGCACGACGTCAAGCACCTTGGTGCCCAACAGACTTTTCGTCTTGATGGCGGCGTGAGTCGCTTCGCCCATTCGGACGTTCTTGTCGACGCTGAAGTGCACCAGCACCTGCGCCCCGTCGAGTTCGATGTCCGACACCCTGCCCCGCGGGAAATCCGGACACCTCCACGTCGGCTCCGGACAGAAGCCCGCCGGCATCGGCGAAGTAGGCCGAGTAGGTCTTGCCGTGGCCGACGAGCGGAAGGTTTTGGTATTCCAGGGCCGCGACGACGATCGGCGGCCACCAGAGCCACGCCGACGGCACCGATCACCATCGGGTTGCGCTCGGTGAAAGATTTCATTTCGGAGTGCACCGCCCCGAGACCTGGCCGGCCACTTTGACATACACCGGTTGACCACCTTTGCCGTTCAGCTTGAGCACGATGTCGCACAGGTAGAAGCTGAAGAAGTCGCCGTACATACCCTGCCGGCCGAGCGCCTGGTACTTCTCCGGCAGCGTGTTGAGCAGATTGTCGAGATAGTCGTGGTCGGCTACAGCGATCGCGGCGGTCCGGTCGGTCTCGTGGACCACTTTCGCAAATGGTTTGCGTGACTGCGCCAGCAGATCGGCGATCGACTCCGCCGCGGCATCGCTGTATGCCAAGGCATTCGAGAGATCGGCCTTGCGCTCGGCGAGCCGATGCACCAGCTCTGACAAAGACGTCACCGCGCTGTCGAGCCGATCGGACCTGATCGCCGAGCGACCCGAGAACGACATTGAGGTTGTCGACCACCTCGCCGATGAGTTGGTCGCGGTCCGCCAGCGTGTTGGTGACCACAGCCGCCTGATTCAGGAACGACACGATGGTGGCGCCCTGCCCTTGTAGCGCCGAAACCAGTTGGCCTGTCAATGCATTGACCTGCTGGGGGTCCAACGCGCGAAACAGCGGCTTGAAACCGCCGACGACGGAGTCCAAGTCGAGCGCGGGCCGCGTCCTGGCCACCGGGATCGTCTGCCCGGGTTGCAGTGCCTCGACGCCGCCGGTCCCCTCCTGCAAGGCGAGAAACCTTCCGCCGATCACGTTGTCGTAGCGGATTTCGGCCCGGGTCCCTTCGGTCAATACGACCGAATCGTCAGCCGAGAACTTCACTCGGACCGTCGCGTCGGGGTTGAAGGAGATGTTCTCGATCTGGCCGACTTCGACTCCTGCGATCCTGACCATGTCGTCGCGCTTCATGCCTGAAACGTTGGTGAATTCGGCGAAATAGCTCTTGCCGTCGCCGAACCGGAACTGGGCGAATACCGCCAATAGTGCGAACGTCCCGAACGCACACACCGCCAGAAAGATCATCAGGCGCCAAGCCGCGCCTTTGAAGTCGTCTTTCACGTTGCTGTCTCCTGCGGTCGACGGGGTCCGTTCACGGTGTCGGCGGCGCCGGTTCGGCGGGTGCCACGCCTGGGAACAGCGGCGTGCCGCCCGGGCCGTAGAGCGGTGCGCCGTATGGCGGTGCACCCGGGTACGGGATCGGTCCCGGCGCCGGTCCGGGCAGACATTGCCTGATGCTCGGGGGCTGGGGGTTGGCACGCGTCACCGGAAGGAAGTCCGCCCAGCAGGGATTGCCGATGCCGGGGTTCGGCCGGATGTCGAGGCCTGTGCCCCAGCCGGTATTCGTAATGACCTGGCGGACAGGGAAATTCTTCGTAGCGTCCGGCAGCGAGCCGCACCCGGGCTTTCCTCCTGGGCCGCCCTTCGCGGCGGTGATGGGCAGGTTCTCTGGATAGCCATAGGGGTCGTTTCCCAACAGCAGACCGACGTCGAGCTGGATCGATCGACCGTCGCCGCCTCCCCAGACGTTGAACCCCCCGTTGTCGAGGAACCAGGTCGCTCCCTGTAGCCAGCAGGTGTAGACCGGGTCGTACTTGCGCAGCAGACTCGTCGTCGATTCCAAGGAGCCGACAAGTCCTGATGAAGCTGTCCTTGCTGGATGCAAGTAGATCGGTACCCGAGGTCGCCAGCCCAATCGTGTTGAGCAGCAGGTCGTCAAGGTCGGATGCGTGATCGACCACCGTTGCGCTTGTGGTGGCAGCGCCGTCGAGCACGGTGACGATGTCCGACGCGACGGCGGCGTAGGTCTCGTTGAAGCTTCGAAACGATCTCCAGTCCTGCCGGATGGTGTCGCTGCGCGCGTTGAGGGCGATCAACACCTCGTTCAGGTCGGTGGTGGCCCGCCCCATCCGCTCCCCCTGACCGCGGACACCGTCGGCGACGGCGGTCAGTACCGCGTTCAGCTTGGCGGGGTCGATCATCTTCAGCAGGGCGGACACGTTCTGGAAGATGGTGTTCACCTCGGTGCTGACATTCTCCGAGTGCAGCACCGCGCCGGCGGCAAGTCGCACTGGGCTTGGATCGGCCGGCATGGCAAGGTCGACGAACTTCGCGCCGAAAGCGGTGGTGGCTTGTATCTGAGCCTGCACGTTGGCGGGGATGAACTGAATCTGGTCGGGATCGATCGCCAACTCGAGCTCGGCGTGGCCAGCCGCACCGCCGACACTCTTGACCCGCCCCACCTCGACGCCGCGCATCTTGACCTTCGCCCCCGTCTCCATCACCAGACCGGTCCGGTCGGAGGTCAATGTGACTGGTACATAGGAGCGGAACGTGCCGCCGAACACTGCGGTGGTGACGAACAGGAACACCGCAACCGCTGCCAGCAGGATGGCGGTCCACCACGCATTCTTGAGGCGAGCTTCGCCCGGCCGCGGTCCCACGCTAACCCGCCAGGTTGAAGTTGCCGGTCTGGCCGTACACGGCCAGTGAGATCATGACGATTTCCACCGCGGCGACGACCATCGAGGTGCGGACCGCGCGGCCAACCGCTTCGCCGACGCCCGCGGGGCCACCTGTGGCGGTGAAGCCGTAGTAGGTGTGTACCAACATGATGACGACCGTCATCGCGAGGCACTGGAAGAAGGACCAGATCAGGTCGGCCGGGCTGAGGAACGTGTCGAAGTAGTGGTCGTAGACGCCCGAGCCCTGTCCATAGATCGCCGTAGTGCCGAACCGCGCGGCCAACGAACGCCATCATCACCGCGATGCAGTACAGCGGGATCACCACGATCACCCCCGCCACCACCCGTGTGGCGGCGAGGTAGGCGACGCTGCGGATACCGATCACCTCGAGGGCGTCGATCTCCTCGTTGATCCGCATCGCACCCAACTGGGCGGTCGCGCCTGCGCCGATGGTCGCCGACAAGGCGACCGACGTGGTGCCCGGGACGATAAGGCGGACATTGAAGAATGCTGACGCGAAGCCGGTCAGCGCTTCGAACCCCACGGACGCCAGCTGGTTGTAGCCCTGCACCGCCACCAGCGCACCCGTGGTCATGGTGAGGAACCCGACGATGGCCACCGTCCCTCCGACCACCGCCAATGCCCCAGCTGCCAAGCCCCATCTGCGCGATCAGTCGCAACAGCTCGGTTCGGTAGTGCAGTACCGCGTCCGGCACGGCGGCCAATGTGCTGGCGTAGAAACGAGCCTGGCCGCCGATCCGGTTCCAGGCCGCTGCGAAATCGGTTGCGCTGCGTCGGAGCCACCGGTGGGTACCGCCCGAGACGTTAGCGCTCACCTGGGTCACCGCCCTACACCGTGAACTGAATGCCGACAGCGGTGACGATGACGTTGATGGCGAACAGCACCATGAAGGTGAAAACGACCGTCTCGTTAACCGCGTTTCCGACCCCGGCCGGGCCTCCGTCGACGGAAATGCCCTTATAGCAGGCGATCAAGCCCGCGGCGAGCCCGAAAAGCGTTGCCTTGGTCAGTGATACGACTACGTCACCCGCACCGGTGAGCAAGGTCAGGCCTGAGACGAACGCCCCGGCTGCGACGTTCTGAATGAAGACGCAGAAGAAGAACGCACCTGCGAGGCCGACGATGATGACTGAGGCGGAAAGCGCCAGCGCCACCGTAGTAGCGGCAAGCACGCGGGGAACGACCAGCGCCTGTATGCGGATTGATGCCCATCACCCGCAGCGCGTCGAGCTCGTCGCGGATGGTTCGCGCGCCCAGATCGGCGCACATCGAGGTCGCCCCCGCGCCCGAGACGACCAGCACCGTCACGATCGGCCCGATCTGGTTCACGGTGCCGATGGCGGCACCAGTTCCGGAGAAATCCGCCGCACCGAATTCGTTGAGCAGGACGTTGAAGGTGAAAACCAGCAGCACCGAGTAGGGCATCGTCAACAACATCGCGGGCAGCACCGAAACCCGTGCCACAAACCAGCACTGAAACAGGTATTCGCGCCACGCGAACGGCGGCTTGACCATCAGAACGAAAGTGTCCAGCGACATCGCGAAGAACCCGCCGATCGCGCGAACGGGCTTCGTCGCGACGTGCGCGGAGGTCACCATGACGCCGCCGACGGACGCCGCGAGCCAATGTGCGGCACGTCCCGATGTGACGGCGTCTCGACGACTGGAGCTGCTCACGCTGGCTCTCCGGACAGGTTGGCGTGGACGGGTTGACATTCGCGAGGGTACGCGGCAGGCACGCCGTATGTCTATAGCCGATACGCATGATCAGCGATCGCACTCGCCCAAATAGACGATGCAAAAAGCTATTTCCTCCGTATCATGTATCTTGTTAGTACGAGCCCATTGATCTGCATGACGGTGGGTGACCCGATACGTCGCCGCAGAGGAGGTCCGCTCGTGACCGACACCAGGAAGCCAGCGAGAAGCTCGTGCGCGACTTTCTCGGGCGCTTGGGCGGCGCGACAGTTGGAAACATCTGCAGCGCATTCGCCGACGATGCGGTCTACCACAACGTGCCGGTCAAGCCGATCGAAGGCATCGCCGGTATCCGTGCGATTTTTCAAGCGTTTCTGGCCGCGTTCGCGAGGCCAAGCTCGACATCGTCACCCTGGCCGCCGAGCCCGGCCTGGTACTTGCCGAGCGCGTCGACTACTTCACCATGAACGACGGGCGCAAGGTCGTGTTGCCCGTGACCGGAGTGTTCGATAGTCGAGAATGGCAAGATCACCCGTTTCAGCGACTATTTCGACTTGGCCGACTTCGAGCGGCAGAGCGGCTTCAAGCTGTAGGGCGATGCGTGGCAGGATTGGTCGTGCCGATGCATCAGGAAGGGGCTTGAGGAGATGGCGACCCGTCACACCTCGACGGTCAGGCGCCGACCGAAGGACCGCAAGAAGCAGATTCTCGAACAGGCCGTTCGCGCTCTTCATCGAACGCGGCTTCCATTCGGTCAAGCTGGAGGACATCGCGGAGGCCGCAGGAGTCACCGCGCGCGCGTTGTATCGCCACTACGAGAACAAGCAGGCGTCTGCTCGCCGCGGCCATCCGAACCGGCCAGGACGAGTACCAGAGCGCCCGTGGCCACCGGCGGCCAGCGGGGCCGATGCCGCGGTTCGGCCACTGCGCGTCGAGCTGCCCGATCTGATCGCTGCGGCCGTCGTGATCGCGGGCACTGACCGTGCTGTGGCAGCGGGAGGCCCGTTACCTCAACGACGATCGACCGCGCGGAGGTGCGGCGCCGGATCAATGCGATCGTCGCAGGCATGCGCGAGCCGTGCTGCTCGAGGTACCCGGCCTTGCGCCCCGCAGCACTCGGAGCTGCGGGCGTGGGCGGTGTCCAGCACCCTCACCAGCCTGGGCAGGCACAACATGACGCTTGCCGGGCGACGAGATCGACAGAGCTGTCTGTACCAGGCGTGCATGGCGGCAGCGCGGACGCCGGCCGCCCAGTTCCCTGGATCCCGTTGACGAGAATGTGAACCGAGAGGCTGTGCTGTTCTCGCCGGCTACGAGACGCTGCTGGCCACCGGGCGCACGCCTGTTCCGGGCGCAGGGCTATCCCGCGGTCAGCACCAGCGAGATCGGCAAGGGCGCCGGAATCGCCGGTCCCGGGCTCTATCGCTCCTTCTCGTCCAAGCAGGCCATTCTGGACGCACTGGTCCGCCGCCTCGACGAGTGGCGCAGCCTGGAATGCATGCGCGCGCTGCGCGCGAACGGCAAGCAGGCGCAGCGCTGCGCGGGCTTGTCAAGGGCCACGTCCGGATCAGCCTGGACGACCCGGACCTGGTCGCGGTGTCGATCACCGAACTGTCGCACGCCTCCGACGAAGTGCGCGACGGCTACCTGCGGAATCAGGCTGACCGCGAGGCCGAGTGGATAGACCTGATCCGCAAGCTGGTGCCGGCACGACGGTTGCCGAGGCGAGGCTGCTCGTCGCCGCGGCGATCAGCTTCATCGAAGACGTCGCGCGGACATGGCATCTCACCCGATACGCCGGGGTCGGCGACGAGATGACCGCCATCGCGATGTCGATACTGACAGTCGAGCCGATCACCACAGGGCGCGGAACGGTCCCGCCGTCGGCGAACTGAGTGGTGCCGGTGACCATCGACGCGTCGTCGGACAACAGGAACGCCACAACGGCCGCCATCTCCGCCGGATGCGGCCATCCGGCCCTGCAAGTCGGTCGATCATCGTGCGTCGCGCCGCCCTCTCCGAGCGTGCTCGTCGAACATCGTCATCGCGGCCTGTTGCATCGGGGTGTCGACGAACGCGGGCAACAGCGCGTTGGCAACGGACGTTGGCCGAACGGAATTCCGCAGCGGTGATCGCGGCTCAGGTGGATGATCCCCGCCTTCGACATCCCGTAGGCGACGGTGCCCGCCGCCGGCGATATGCCCGGCCAGCGAGGACATGTTGACGATGGCTCCGCCGCCGCGCTCGACCATGTTCGGCACCGCATGCTTGGTGCACAGCCACGCGCCGCGCAGGTTGATCGCGATGACCCGGTCGAAGTCTTCGACGGTCGTGTCGGTGAGCGGACGCGAAATGCACGACACCGGCATTGGCGACAAGCTTGTCGACGCCGCCGAAGGCACGCGACGCAGGCGTCGACCATGCGATCACCTGTCTTCGTCACTGACGTCCACCCGGTGACCGACGGCACCGGCACCGATCGTTGCCGCGGCGGCGTCGGCGGCAGCGCCGTCGATGTCCGCGCACAGCACCTTGGCAGCCCTCGTCGGCGAGTCGCTGCGCGATCGCCAGGCCTATGCCTGCTCCGGCTCCGGTCACGATCGCGGCCTTGCCGTCCAGGTCTGGATGCGTCATGGGTCACCTCTGCGATCGTGTTGCGATAGTATTGCGCCGTCAGCGCTTTACACGGCGGCCGCGAAGGCAGCGTCTTGGCGCTCGAGCCGCCGTCGATCGCGTATGGCGCCGAACATCACAAGGCCGAGATCCTGGCGTCGTCATCGGAGAGGCTGACCGGATACACCCCGAGATCACGCAGGATCCACGTGACGGTGTCCGACTCGCGGTCGAACGGTCGTCTGCGCGCCGGAGGCAGGCCGCACGCGCGCAGCGGCCCGGTGGGCCGCAGGTACACGATCACGCCGCTGCCCTGCGCCGCCATAGCCGTGCCAGCGCGCCGTCGAGTTCCCGCCGCACCGACATGCCATCCGAACCGAACACGTCGCCGGTCAGGCACTCGACGTGAACGTGCAGCGGCACCGGCATATCCGCGCCCGCGGCGCCGACGATCACCGCGAGGTGCTCGGCGCCGTCGGCTAGGCCCCGGTATCCGATCACCCGTGCGTTTCCGGCCCTGGTCGGCAGGATGCCGTTTCGGCCACCCGGATGACTTGAGGTTCGGTGCGCCGCCGATAGGCCGCGAGTTCGGCGATGGTGACGCATTTGCCAACCCGTACTCGTCGGCGAATTCGACGAACTCGGCGCCGTGCGCGATTCCGAGTCGAATCTTACGGGAGACGATCTCGCAGAGGCTGCGGCTGCAGGCCGTCGATCGCCGAGGCGGGCGAGGTCGATGGCTGCCTCGGCGAGGCCCCGGCCGCTCCAGCACTCCCGTTTCCGTTAGCCTGTTCCGGGACAACGTGACCCGGCCGCCGGAAGTCCGAAGCGTCGGACCCAGGTGCGGCGAGTCGCGCGATGGTGCAGCGCGCGATCGGTCGCCGAAATGCCCGTGCCGGTGCCGTGCCAGTCGACCGAGACCCGGTAGTCGGCGCGCGCCTGAGCCATGACACACCGGCGGGAGGTTCAGCCGCTCGCATTCGGTGCCGGCAAGGCGACCCGGACATAACCGGAGGTGTGCCGGACGGTGAAGCGCGAGCAGCTTCGGGGTCGCGGCATCGGCGGCGAAAACGAGAAAGTCCGTCGGCGTCGGCGAAGTGCCGTCGGTGACGACGACGGGACTGCCCCGCCGCGACGCCGTCGATCGCCCGCCGCACGCGCATGTCGGCTGTTTTCATCGGCTCGCCCCTGGCATGCATGAGCCGGCGAGTCGGCGGAACCGACTGCCGTGGAAGATCAGCGGTGGCGTTTCCGGATTACCGCCCAGTCGAGCGAATTTCCAGTAGAGCGATGGTGTGGTCGCCCGCGCTCAGCTCCGCGTGCAGTGTGCAGTCCAACCAGGCGCTGGCTCCGTCGAGGAACACCGCCCCGCCCGGCTGCTCCGTCCAGCGACACCCCTGCGAATCGGTCACCGGCCTTGCGCGACAAGCCAAGACATGCGTCACCATGACAGTCGGCAAGCACGCTGACGCCCAGGTCTCGGCCGGCCCCGCAACCGCGGCCAGGTGGTCGAGCGTGTGTCTGGATGCAGACGGACACAAGAGGCGGAACCAGCGACACGGCGGTGAACGAACTCGCCGCCATCCCGACCGGTTCGCCGTCGACGGTCGCGCAGACGGCGATCACGCCGGACGGGAAGCAGCCGAACGCCCGCCGCAATTCGGCTTCATCAGACGAGTGGGCGGGCCATCATGGAACATGTCGCGCCGTCCACTCAATCGCAGCCCGCGAAGGAAATCGAGCAGCAGCCGGTTGGTCTCCTTGGGCGCTTCCTGCTGGATCCAGTGGCCGACGTCGGCGATCATGTGGGTGCCGCGGTAGTTCGACATCACCTCGTCCGCGCGCTCGACGGCCTCGGCACCCCAGGCGGTGCCGACGTCGTACTGACCGCCGATGAACACCGCGGGCGGGGTCAGCGGCTTGCCTTCCTGGTCGGCCAGGTCATGCCAGTCGTTGTCGAGGTTGTGATAGAAGCTCAGCGGTCCGCCGAATCCGGAGCGCTCGAATTCGCTTGTGTAGAAGTCGACATCGGCGTCGGTGAACCAGTCGGGCATGCGTCTCGGGATAGATGAACGCGTCCTTGAGCCGTGCCCCGTCGGCCATGCACAGCGGGCCGGCCCGGATCACGTCGATCGGGTCCATCGACTGCCAGGTCGACGCCGGCGGCAATGGCGGCCTGGGTGGCCGCGATCATCCCTTCCCCGGACACCGTGTAGGTCAGGCCGAGCAGCCAGCCGCGCACGTCTTCCTCGATCTCGGCGATGATGCCGTCCTGGGCGGAGAAGTAGTCCTGGTACCAGACCTTGCCGTCGCCGGCGAGCTCGCAGGTGGTAGTCGTTGGGGCGGTCGCTCGCCGAACGGACTGCCCGGCAGGCCGATGACGCCACGGCCGGCGAACGGAACACTGATGCCGACCACGCCCGCGCATCGCCCGGGTGCAGCCAGGCGAAGGTCCAGGCGACCGGGCGCGCCCCAGTCGTGGCCGACGACGACGGCCTTGTCCTCGCCGTAGGCGTCGAGCGACACCGAGCACGTCGCCGACCAATTCCTTGATGCGATAGGCCGATTGGACACGGTACTTCGACGAACGCCCGTATCCGCGCTGGTCGATGGCCACCACGCGGTAGCCCGCGGCGGCGAGTGCGGGAATCTGGTGTCGCCAGGAGTACCAGGACTCCGGAAAGCCGTGCAGCAGGACGACCAACGGCCCCTCGCCCTCCTCCACCGCGTGGATCCGGGTGCCCCGGCAGTCAAGATCCGATGAACTTGCGACATCTGCTTCGTCTCCCTTCGCCATCATCGCTAGTGGCTCGCTGTCATCTCGTCGACGACGATCGTGCCGAGGCGGTCCGGGATTCCGTCGTGGGCACCGTGCGGTTCTCATAGTTGCGGGCGATCAGCGTCTTCTGCCCCGACAATCTGGTCCGCGCCCACTTGCCGAGCACGCGCCCGGCGACGCTCGGCTTCATCAGAGCCGACGGCGGCTTGACCAGGTGGACGACCGCCAGGAACTCGCGATAGGTGTCGAGGTCGTCGTGTACGAGTTCGATCACGCGGTCCATGTACCAGGTCAGTGCCCGGAAATAGAACGGTCGCTTCTTTTCCACATCCTTGATCCAGCCGAAGCGCAGGTTCTGCTCGCGAATCACGAACCAGGCCGTGTCCGCCATCTTGGCGATCGACCGATAGTAGCGCCGCGGCAGATCCGGATGTCCCGGACCGTATTTCGCCAGCAGCACCTGCATTTCGCGAACTTCCTTGAGCGCCAGCGTCATACCCAGCCCGGAAACCGGGTCGGCACTGGTGTAGGCGTCGCCGACCGCCAACAGCGCCCGAGGCAGGTTGCGTTTCTTCTCGTAGTGCAGCCGGAGCATGTTCGGGATAGCGGAAGTTGTAGATCGGCGAAGCCGGTTCCAGCCCGTCGATGTTCTCGCCGACCACCGGCGACGGCATACAGGTTGGCGAACTCGCGGAACTCCCGCGCCGTGCGCGGCGGCGAATAGCAGTTGTAGGCGACCAGCGAGGTGGACAGGATGGTCCGCGAGCTGTCGGTGTAGTACTGCGCGGCA
The DNA here is from genome assembly GCA_963758825.1 of uncultured Actinomycetota bacterium. Classification (GTDB taxonomy): domain Bacteria; phylum Actinomycetota; class Actinomycetes; order Mycobacteriales; family Mycobacteriaceae; genus Mycobacterium. The sequence goes on from CAVWWV010000010.1 coordinate 236,095, forward strand.
TAGGTGTCCTCGTACGGCCGGTACGCGTAGCAGATCACCATCACCTTGTCGTGCCACTGCCGCTCAGGCGGAACCCGGTGCTGCATCGTGGAGTAGAAGCAGTTGATGATGTCCTGCTCTACCTCGGGCGCTCCGATGCCGATGCGGTCCAGAATCTGCGGCACCGGCGTGTTCTTACCCGACGCGTCGACGACGAACTCGGCGGGCACCACTTCGATAGCGCCGCCGTCACACTACTCGACGGCGACGCCGATGACGGTGTTGCCGCCGCGGTCGAAAACGAGGTCGGCGACCTCGGATTCGTAACGGAAGTCGATCCGTGGATCGCTCGTCCAGGCGGCGACGCACACACCATTCGAGCAGCGGCCGTCCGGCGCAGACGATCTGGATGTCGCTGGTGGCCTGGCTTCTTCCAGGTGCCGCCCAGGCGGATCCGGTACTGGGCGGCCATGTCTACCTTGAATGCGCCCTCGCGCACCATGTCGTCGACGATGCCGGGGAAGATCCGTTCCAGTTCGATCTGTCCGGCGGTGAGCAGGTGATGCAGATGCCAGCCTTGGGCGGCGCCGGGCCTGCCTTCCCGACGGCGGTGAGGTCCGTCCTTCTCGAGCACGATGACCCGTTCGAAGGACTCGAGTGAGCACCTTGGCCGCGGCGATGCCCGCGATACTGCCGCCGATGACGACCGCGGTGCCGCGGCCGCGGTCGGCGCACCTCGGCAATGTCCAGATCGGCGTAGTCCACGCTGGCGGTGTCCGCCGGCGCGCGGCGCCGCTCGGCAACGAACTTCTCGTAGTACAGCCCGACCCGATGGAAGCCGTTGTTTTCCAGCCAGGTTCGGGTGGCTTCGACCATCGCCGCCGGACCGCAGAGGTAGACGTCGGCTTCTCCGCCGGCGAGCATCTCGTTCGTCGAGCAGGTCGGTGACGACTCCCTGCCGCCCGTGCCAGCTCGGCGTCGGGCTGCGCGACGATGATCTGCACGTCCAGCCGGGGTACCCGGCGCTTGAGCGCCTCCAGCTCGTCGAGCTTGCAGAGATCGTTGACGGAGGTGACGCCGTAGAGCAGGCGGACCGGTTGCGCGAGTTATCGGCCGCCAGGCTCTCGGCCATCGCCAGGATCGCCGACAGGCCGGTGCCGCCTGCCACCAGGATCACCGGCCGCACGACGGGACGCAGATAGAAAGTTGCCCTTGCTGCACCGCAACGCGATGCGGTCGCCCGGCTTCGCGCGATCGCGTAGATAGTCCGACATCACCCCGTCTGGCAGCAGCCGGATGATGAACTCCAGTTCGTTGCGGCCGTCGGCGGGATGCGCGTAGGAGTAATTCCGCCAGGAGTCGGTACCGGGTACCTGTAGCTGAGCGAACTGGCCGGCCTTGTACGTCAGTGCAGTTGCCATGCGCCGAGACATCCATCCGCAGGATGGCGGTGCTGGGCGACACCAGCTCGACTGCCGGTCACCACGCCGTCGCCGGTGACCAGCAATGCCGCGTTGTCATCGGCGGGATACTGCAGTTCGATCTGGCAATCAGATGTCGGCGAAAGTCTGACAGGTCAGGATCTTTCGCGCCGTCACGCTCCACATCGGAGAGGCCTTCGGTGCGTCCCATCTCGTAGTCGCCCGACGCGCACAGGTGGCGACACACGTGCCGCAGATCCCGCTCTGGCATTCGTTGACGATGGCGACGCCGTGTTCCTCGGCGGCCTCGAGGATCGACTGGTCCGGCCGCACCGGCATCTTCTTCTGCGTCCCGTCCGAATACCGAACGGTGACCTGACGAGTCCATAGCGTTGTTCCTTCCCGACCCGCCGACTAGACGATCGCGGCCGACGGCTTTTTCGCGATGCGTGCGTTGAGCCGTGGCATGACCTCTTCGGCCAGCAGCCGCATGCGACTCCTTCCACGGGCCCGGGTTTTCGCTGTAGTCGAATCCGAGCACCAACAGGTGGCCGAATCCGCCGACCTGGTCGTAGGTGGCCTCGAGTTTGTCGACCACCGTCTCGACCGACCCGACCACGAAGGTGTTCTCGGCGAGGTACTCCGGCGTGACGTCGTCGTCGGGCACGAGCGGATTGTGCTTGTAGAACTTGGTCATGCCGAACATCCGGAAGGTCGGCAGCACGTACTCGCGCATGTTGCGTCCCATCATGCCGTCGACGGCGTAGCGGAATGCCTGCTCGTCGGTCTCGGCGACGAATGACCTCGCGGACCAGTCGCCAATCGCGGCGATCGGGCGTGCGTCCGCTGCGTGCGGCGCCCTCCAGCACCGCATCCCAGTGGCTGGCGACGTATTCGGCGTTCAGATCGAGGCTCATCGGCAGGTAGCCGCGTTCGCCTGCGAGCTTGAGCGTCTCGGAGCCGGCGCTGAACCCGGTGACGCCGATTGGCGGGTGCGGCTTCTGGAAGGGCTTGATGTGGCGCCTCATCAGACCCGTCGAACATCGGCGCAATTCCGTTGGCGTTCCAGTATTTTCCGCGATGTTCCCACGGCTCGTCTTCGGTCCAGATGCGCAGCATGATCTCGAGCGCCTCGCGGGTCATCTCGCGGTGCTCGCCGTTCTTGCCGTCCACATCGAATAAGTGCCCAGTCGCCCGGAATGCCGCTGGCGCCGACGCCCAGCATGAATCGACCCTGGGCGAGATGATCGAAATAGGCCACGCGGTGGGCGAGTTCGACCGGGTGGTGATAGGGCAAGCAGATGCGCACCGGGCGCGAGCTTGATCGACTTCGTCCGCAGCAGCGCCTGCGCCAGACAGCAGATCGGGTGCGCAGATCGGCTCCCACGGCACGGTGAAGTGCTCCCCGACCCAGGCCTCCACATAGCCCAGCTGGTCGGCCAACTCGATGATGTCGAGATCCCACTGGGTCGCGTCGTACAAGCTCCGCTCCGGCGGATGCGCCGGCATGAGGAAGATTCCGATCTCCATCGTCAACCCTTCTCGGTAGTGGCCGTACACGATCCCAACCGTGGGAACCAATCAGCGCGAGGCATATCCGGATCGCTGACTGCGAGGTACACCACAGTACTAGCAATATACATCGATGGACGCAAGTAGCAGTTTTCTTGGCGATTTACGCCGCTGAGCGTTTCTAGTGGGCGTATTGGCTATGGACTTTAGCTCCGAGCCGCGTAACCTCGCTGAGGTCAGAGCGTCTGCGGCGCAGGAAGGTGTGGCCATGACCGGCGATGTGCGTCAGGACAACGCCGACCCAACACTCCGTGCGGCCTTCAGCACTGCTGACAGGGAGCCCTCACGTGCGGCGATTTCGAATTCGTCGAGTACGAGACGTCATCGACGAGGGGCGCATCGCCGTCATCACGCTCGACCGCCCGAAGCAGCACAACGCCCAGAACCGCGGGATGCTCGTCGAGTTGGGCTCGGCGTTCGACCTCGCCGAAGCCGACGACACGGTCCGGGTGGTGATACTGCGTGCCGAAGGCCCGTCCTTCTCCGCGGGGCACGATCTCGGCTCACCCGACGACGTCCGCGAACGCGCGCCGGGTCCCGATCAGCACGCCACCTATCAATGCAACGGCGGAACGTTGGGCGGAGTGGAGTCGCGCAACCGGCAGGAGTGGCACTACTTCTTCGAGAACACCCGGCGGTGGCGCAATCTGCGCAAGGTCACCGTCGCCGAAGTGCACGGGATGGTCCTGTCTGCGGGGCTGATGCTCGCGTGGTGTTGCGACCTCATCGTTGCGGGCAAGGACACGGTCTTCGCCGACGTCGTTGGCACCCGACTGGGGATGTGCGGGGTCGAGTACTTCGGACACCCGTGGGAGTTCGGGCCGCGAAAGGCCAAGGAGCTACTGTTCACCGGCGATTCCCTGGATGCCGACGAAGCCCACGCCCTTGGCATGGTGAGCAAGGTCTTTCCCGACGAGGAACTGTCGAACCGTACCGTCGAGTTCGCGCGTCGGATCGCCAAGCTGCCGACGATCACCGCCCTGCTGATCAAGGAGTCAGTGAACCAAACCGTCGATGCGATGGGCTTTTCTACAGCGCTCGACGCGTGCTTCAAGATCCATCAACTCAACCACGCGCACTGGGCCGAGGTGACCGGCGGCAGGCTGTCGTACGGCACCGTCGAAAACGGTCTCGAGGACTGGCGCATCTCTCCCGAGATCTCGCCTGCATCCAAAGAGCAACCCTGATCGAAAGGGCCAACACTGCAGTGGATGTCGACTACCCGCCCGAAGCCGAGGCTTTTCGTGTCAGGATCCGCGCGTTTCTGGCCGAGCATCTACCGGACGGCTGGTCCGGGACCGGTGCACTCCCGGCGAACGAGCGAATGGCCTTTACTGCGCGCTGGCGGCGAACCCTCGCTGACTGCGGCCTGGTGGCGGTGTCCTGGCCGAAGCAGTACGGGGGTGCGGGGCTGTCCGCGCTCGAGCAGGTCGTCCTCGCCGAGGAATTCGCCCGGGCCGGCGCGCCCAAGGGAAACGAGAATGACCTTTTCGGAATCGAACTGCTCGGCAACACGCTGATAGTGCTGGGTTCCGAACAGCAGAAGAAACACTTTCTGCCACGCATTCTCAGCGGCGAAGATCGCTGGTGTCAGGGCTTTTCAGAACCCGAAGCAGGTTCGGACCTGGCATCAGTGCGCGCCAGGGCGGTACCCGACGGTATCGAATGGGTGATAAACGGCCAGAAGATCTGGACGTCGGCAGGACCGACCGCTAATTGGATCTTCGTCTTGGCCCGCACGGAGCACGCCGCGCCGAAGCACAAGGGCCTGTCGCTGCTGCTGGTGCCGATGGATCAACCCGGCGTCGAGGTGCGACCCATCGTCAACGCGGCCGGGCACGCATCGTTCAGCGAAGTCTTCTTCACGGACGCGCGCACCCCCGCCGTCAACGTCGTCGGGCGGCGGGGGGGCGGGTGGTCGACCGCAATGACCTTGCTCGGGTTCGAGCGCAGTTCTCAAATCACGACTGCGGCAATCGACTTCGGCCGAGATCTGGCGCGATTGTGCGAGCTCGCGCACGAACGGGGGATGCACACCGACCCGCGTATTCGCGATGCGCTGGCGTGGTGCTATTCCCGCGTTGCGATCATGCGCTTCCGCGGCTACCGCGCCCTGACATCGATGATGAGCGGGGATCGGCCGGGCGCCGACGCAGCGATCAGCAAGGTCATCTGGAGCGAGTACTTCAAGCGCTACACCGAGCTCGCCGTCGAAATGCTGGGGGTCGACGTCCTCAGCCCGGATGGCCCCGGAAACGGTGAAGCGCTGATGGTTCCGGAGGCCGGCACGCCTAACTCCGCCGCGTGCTGGGTCGACGAGCTGCTCTACGCACGGGCGGCAACGATCTACGCAGGCAGTTCTCAGATACAGCGCAATGTGATCGGCGAACGGCTGCTTGGGCTTCCGAAGGAACCGCGCGCCGAGGACTGCACCGTCGCGCTCGCCCTGCCCACTGCGGCGAGCTGACATGGACTTTCAGTATGGCAGCGAGCACGACGAATTCCGGGAATCGTTGCGCCGCTTTCTGCTTCACCAGTCCCCTCCTTCTCGGGTGCGTAAAGTCGCCGCCTGCGACGGCCACGACTCACCGCTGTGGCAACGGCTGTGCCGCGACCTCGAGGTGCCCGGTCTGCACATCGCGGCCTCCTACGGCGGGACGGGCGGATCGCTCGTCGTCTCGACAATCGCCTCCGAGGAGCTTGGCCGTGCACTCAGCCCGGTTCCGCTGTTGAGTACGACCTTGGCGGTCGAGGCGGTGCTGCGGATGGGGGACGAAGAACAACGATGCCGCCTGCTTCCCGACCTGCTCTCCGGAGAGCGGATCGGGTCGCTCGCGGCCGTCGACCCGAATGCCGCACGCGCGCCCATCGTTCTGGCCGAAAGTGTCGGTGGGCGGACCGTCCTGACCGGCGAGTGCACTCCGGTGCTGCACGGAGCCGTCGCAGACCTGTTCGTCGTGCCCGCCGCAAGCGACGCAGCGGTCACGCCGTATGTGGTGGCGGCCGATGCGCCCGGCGTCACGGTGGTCAGTCTGCCGTCCTTCGACAGCACTCGTCCCGTCGTCAAACTGCAGTTTGCGAAGGCCCCCGCTGAAGCGTTGTCGGCAGGCACGCCGGACGACTTCGAACGCGTGCTGGACGTGGCGCGCATACTGCTCGCCGCCGAAATGCTTGGCGGTGCCGAGGCGTGCCTTGCCCTCGCGGTCGACTACGCAAAGAGCCGGCACCAGTTCGATCGCCCCATCGGCTCATTTCAGGCGGTCAAGCACTCCTGCTCCGACATGATGATCGAAATTGACGCGACCCGCGCGATGGTCATGTTCGCCGCAATGAGTGCCGACGACGTGACCGAGCTGAAGATCAACGGGCCGTTGGCGAAAGCACAAGCCGCGGACACCTTTCGGCAGTGTGCGGGCTCGGCCATTCAGATTCACGGCGGGATCGCCTTCACCTGGGAGCACGATCTGCACCTCTACTTCCGCCGTGCCCAGACATCCGCCGCACTGTTCGGCAGCAGCGCGTACAACCGGTCGCTCATTGCTGACCGGGCAGGCCTCTAATCCCAGGAGCGAACGATGTCCGCACCCCCTGCATCCGTCGCCGCGACCACGTCGGCTTCGACGGGTATCACCCTCTGCGACGTACTCGCCCGGCACGCCCTGGTCCGGCCCGACAAGGTCGCGTTCGTCGATCCGCGACGGCGGTGCTCATTTCGGCAGCTCGACGACCGCGCGACACGCCTGGCGAATGCACTCCAGGCGCGTGGGATCCGTCGTGGAGATCGGGTGGCAGTGCTCGGGCTCAACAGCCTCGAGCTCGTCGAGTCCTGGCTCGCGGCGCTGCGACTGGGCGCAATCGCGGTGCCCGTCAACTTCCGGCTGGTGACCGACGAAATAACGTATCTGCTCGCCGACAGCGGTTCGGCGGCGGTCATCGCGGACATTGCCCTGGCACCCGTTGTGGCACAGGCGCAGACCGGAGCACCGGCGGTTCACACCGTCATCACCATCGGTGGCGACTTGGACGACATCATCGACGCCGCCGATGAATCCCCCGTTGGCGTCGCGGTGGCCGACGAAGCACCCGCGTTCATCATGTACACATCGGGGACGACGGGGTTTCCCAAGGGTGCGGTGATCACACACCGCAATCTGTACCTACACGCGCTCAGCTCGATCAGCACCCTCGGTCACCACGCCGACGACGACTGTTGGATGGCGGTCGCGCCGCTGTTCCACATCGCGGGTGTCGCTGGAATGCTGCCGACGTTCCTCACCGGTGGCAAGGTCGTGATTCCGGCATCGGGCGGTTTCGACGCCGCCGCCACACTCGCGACGATCGTCGACGAGGGGGTCACATCGTGCTGGATGGTACCGACGGGATGGCAGGCGGTCTGTGGGACGCCGGATCTGGCGTCTCGGGATCTCACTCGGTTACATCGCGTCTGGTGGGGCGCCGCTCCGGCCTCAACAACGTTGCTGCGCAGTATGATCGACTCCTTCCCCGGCGCCGAGATCGTCGCCGCTTTCGGGCAGACCGAGTGCAGTCCGATCACCTGCCTGCTACGCGGCGAGGACTCGATCCGCAAGATCGGCTCGGTGGGCACCCCGATGCTCAACGTCGAGATCCGCGTCGTCGACGACGAGATGAACGATGTGTCGCGAGGTGAGGTCGGCGAGATCGTGTATCTCGGTCCTCTGGTGATGAAGGAGTACTGGAACAGGCCCGAGGAGACGGCCGAGGCTTTCCGGGGTGGCTGGTTTCATTCCGGCGACCTCGTGAGGCAGGACGCCGACGGCTACGTGTACGTGGTCGACCGGAAGAAGGACATGATCGTCTCCGGCGGCGAGAACATTTACTGCGCGGAAGTGGAGAACGTTCTCGCCGGTCATCCCAAGATCGCCGAAGTAGCGGTCGTCGGTGTGCCGGACCCCACGTGGGGCGAGACCCCTTTGGCGGTGATCGTGCCCGATGATCCCGCCGATCCGCCGACCGAAACCGAGATCGAGTCACACAGTCGCGCGCACCTCGCCCCGTACAAGCGTCCGCGCCGCGTCGCGATCGTCGACAACTTGCCGCGCAACGCCGGTGGAAAGGTGCTCAAGGCACGCCTGCGTGCCGCGCATGCGAGCGCGTTGTCCTGCGATGCGGGTCCTGCTGAACCCGCCCTGCTCGAGGAGACGATCGGCGCGAATTTCGAGCGCACCGCATCGAGGTATCCGGACGTCGAGGCGCTCGTCGATGTCGCCAGCTGCCGTCGCTGGACCTACGCCGAGCTGAACTCCGAAATAGATTGTGTCGCGCGTGGTTTGATCGCCTGCGGCGTCGAGCGCGGGGATCGAGTCGGCATCTGGGCGCCCAATTGCCCCGAGTGGACGATCTTCCAATACGCGACGGCCAAGATCGGCGCCATCATGGTGGCGATCAACCCGGCCTACCGTACCCATGAACTGGCCTTTGCCCTGCGGCATTCGGGCACTCGGCTGCTGGTGTCGGCGACGACGTTCAAGTCGTCCGACTATCGCTCGATGGTCGCCGAGGTTCGTCCGCAGGCACCCGACCTCGCCGATGTGGTGTTCCTGGGGACGGGCGACTGGGACACGCTGCGCCGTCGCGCCGTACGGGTGTCCGAGGAAGATCTGCGCGCTCGGATGGACACGCTGGAGCCGGGTGACGCGATCAACATCCAGTACACCTCGGGTACGACCGGCGCCCCGAAGGGGGCCACCCTTTCGCACCGCAACATCTTGAACAATGGCTTCCTCGTCACCGAACAGATCAACCTCGCTGCCGGCGACCGGTTGTGTATCCCTGTGCCTTTCTATCACTGCTTCGGCATGGTGATGGGCAACCTGGGCTGCACCAGTCACGGCGCCACCATGGTGATCCCGGCTGCGGCTTTCGATCCCGCGGCGACGCTGCACGCCATCGAATCAGAGCACTGCACAGCCGTTTACGGCGTCCCGACGATGTTCATCGCGATGTTGGGTCAGGCCGACCTCGGCGACCGGGACATGTCCTCGTTGCGCACAGGCATCATGGCGGGCGCGACCTGCCCCATGGAGGTGATGAAGCGCTGTATCGACGAGCTCAACATGACGGAGGTTGCGATCGCCTACGGCATGACCGAGACCTCACCGGTGTCCTGTCAGACTTTCATCGACGACGATCTGCACCGTCGAACCGCGACGGTCGGCCGGGCACATCCGCATGTCGAAATCAAGATCGTGGATCCGGAGACCGGCAAGACGGTCGAGCGCGGTCAGCCCGGCGAGTTCTGCACACGGGGCTACTCCGTGATGCTGGGCTACTGGTGTGACGAAGACAGGACGCGGGAAGCGGTCGACGAAGACGGCTGGATGCACACGGGAGACCTGGCCGTCATGCGAGACGACGGGTACTGCGTGATTGTCGGGCGGATCAAGGACATGGTCATTCGCGGAGGCGAGAACGTATACCCACGCGAAGTCGAGGACTTCCTGCACACCCATCCCGATATCGAAGACGTCCAGGTGATCGGCGTGCCCGACGAGAAGTACGGCGAGGACATCTGCGCATGGATCAAGATGCGGGCAGGCAGTGCGCCGCTGGACACCGACACCGTGCGTGCGTTCTCGTCCAGCAAGCTCGCTCACTTCAAGATCCCGCGGTACGTCCACATCGTCGATGAGTTCCCGATGACCGTGACGGGAAAGGTGCGCAAGGTTGAGATGCGCGCGCTATCGACCCGACTGCTGGGACTGTAGATCGCACGGCCCTTGCGCAGCATCACGCGGACTTACTAGGATATCCTAGTATTCCATCATTCTGTCGAGGGATCCGCTCATGACCACACAGATTCAACATTTCATCGACGGCCGCCGCAGCAACCTGGCGTCGAGCAGAACCGCCGACGTGATGAACCCGAGCACCGGCGAAGTGCAGGCCCAGGTGTTGATGGCGTCGGCCGCCGACGTCGACACCGCGGTGGCTTCTGCCGTCGAGGCGCAGAAGGAGTGGGCGGCCTGGAACCCACAGCGTCGGGCCCGCGTGATGATGAAGTTCATCGACCTGGTGAACGCCAACGTCGAGGAACTCGCCGAACTGCTCTCGCTGGAACACGGCAAGACCGTTGCGGACTCCAAGGGCGACATCCAGCGCGGCGTCGAGGTGATCGAGTTCGCCATCGGCATCCCGCACCTGATCAAGGGTGAGTACACCGAGGGCGCAGGCACCGGCATCGACGTCTATTCGCTGCGTCAGCCGCTCGGCGTGGTCGCCGGCATCACCCCGTTCAACTTCCCGGCGATGATCCCGCTGTGGAAGGCCGGTCCCGCGCTCGCGTGCGGCAACGCGTTCATCCTCAAGCCCAGCGAACGCGACCCGTCGGTGCCGGTACGGCTGGCCGAGTTGTTCGTCGAGGCGGGCCTGCCGCCCGGCGTGTTCCAGGTCGTGCACGGAGACAAGGAAGCCGTCGACGCCATTCTCGAGCATCCGGACATCCAGGCCGTCGGGTTCGTCGGCAGCTCCGACATCGCGCAGTACATCTACTCGAACGCCGCGGCGAACGGCAAGCGCGCACAGTGCTTCGGGGGTGCCAAGAACCACATGATCGTGATGCCCGACGCCGACCTCGACAACGCCGTCGACGCGCTCATCGGCGCGGGCTACGGCAGCGCGGGCGAGCGGTGCATGGCCATCAGCGTCGCGGTGCCCGTCGGCGAAGAGACCGCAAACCGCTTGCGCGCCAGGCTCGTCGAGCGCGTCAACCAGTTGCGCGTCGGTCACAGCCTCGACCCCAAAGCCGACTACGGCCCGCTGGTGACCGAGGCGGCTCTGCAGCGGGTGCGCGACTACATCGCCCAAGGCATCGAGGCGGGCGCGGAAGCCGTCGTCGACGGACGCGAACGCGCCACCGACGAACTGACTTTCGACGAGGCCGACCTGTCGAAGGGCTACTTCATCGGCCCGACCCTGTTCGACCACGTCACCAGCGACATGTCGATCTACACCGACGAGATCTTCGGGCCGGTGCTGTGCATCGTGCGCGCCAACGACTACGAAGAGGCGCTGCGGCTGCCCACCGAGCATGAATACGGCAACGGCGTCGCAATATTCACCCGCGACGGCGACACTGCACGCGACTTCGTGTCCCGGGTTCAGGTCGGCATGGTCGGCGTGAACGTGCCGATTCCCGTGCCGGTGGCGTACCACACCTTCGGCGGCTGGAAGCGCTCCGGCTTCGGCGACCTCAACCAGCACGGGCCGTCGTCGATCATCTTCTACACCAAGGTCAAGACGGTGACGCAACGTTGGCCCGCGGGCAGTCACGGCGCCGAATTCGTCATCCCGACAATGAAATAGAGCGCACGTATCCCCATGGATCTATTTCGGCCTGGACGACGACGAACGCGTGATCGCCGAGACGGCGGCAGCGTTCGCCGAGAAACGCCTTGCGCCCAAGGCACTGGAGTGGGACAAGTCGCATCACTTCCCGGTCGACGAACTGCGCGAGGCTGCCGAGTTGGGAATGGCGGCGATCTACTGCGGCGAAGACGCCGGCGGCAGCGGCCTACGCCGCATCGACGCCGTCCGCATCTTCGAACAGTTGGCCACCGCCGACCCAACGGTCGCGGCGTTCCTGTCGATCCACAACATGTGCTCGTGGATGGTCGACACTTACGGCACGCACGAACAACGCAAATCATGGGTGCCGAAGCTCGCGTCGATGGAGGCCGTCGCCAGCTACTGCCTGACCGAGCCGGGCGCGGGATCGGATGCCGCCGCACTGCGCACGAAGGCCGTCCGCGACGGCGACCACTACGTGCTCGACGGGGTCAAGCAGTTCATCTCCGGCGCAGGCGATCCGACGTCTACATCGTGATGGCCCGCACCGGCGGTGACGGACCCCGCGGAATCTCAGCCTTCATCATCGAAAAGGGCACTCCCGGCCTCAGTTTCGGCGCGAACGAGGAGAAGATGGGCTGGCACGCTCAGCCCACCGCGCAGGTCATTCTCGAAGGTGTCCGGGTTCCTGTCGACGCGATGCTCGGCGGCGCCGACGGCGAGGGCACCGGCTTCTCCATCGCGATGAACGGCCTCAACGGCGGCCGGCTCAACATCGCGGCGTGCTCGCTGGGCGGCGCGCAGGCAGCCTACGACAAGGCGGTGAGCTATCTGGCCGACCGGCAGGCGTTCGGCGGCGCACTTCGTCGACGAGCCAACGATCCGGTTCTCACTGGCCGACATGGCCACCGCGCTGGAAACATCGCGAACGCTGTTGTGGCGGGCGGCAACTGCGCTCGACGAGAATCACCCCGACAAGGTGGAGCTGTGCGCGATGGCGAAGCGGTACGTCACCGACGCCTGCTTCGACGTCGCCGATCGGGCGCTACAGCTGCACGGCGGCTACGGATATCTCACTGAGTACGGGCTGGAGAAGATCGTCCGCGATCTGCGGGTGCATCGAATTCTCGAGGGAACCAACGAAATCATGCGCGTGGTCATCGGTCGTGCTGCCGCGGGCCGAGCCCGCAAATCGGCAGAAGCCGCTGGGACCCGCGCCTCTTAACCGGGAGGGTCAATGACCAATATCGCGTTCTTGGGGCTGGGCAACATGGGCGGCCCGATGGCAGCCAACCTCGTCGCGGCCGGGCACACCGTGCACGGCTTCGACCCGGTGCCCGCCCTCAAGGAGGCGGCGGAGGCCAAGGGCGTCAAGACATTCGACTCCGGCGCTGCGGCGGTGACCGAGGCCGACGTCGTGATCAGCTCGCTGCCCAACGGTGCGGTCGTCAAGGCGTGCTACGACGAGGTGCTGCCAGCGGCGAAATCCGGTGCACTGTTCATCGATACGTCCACCATCTCCGTTGCCGATGCCCGCGACATCCACAAGCAGGCCATCGAAGCGGGGTTCGCCCAACTCGACGCACCGGTGTCGGGTGGCGTCAAGGGCGCCACTGCAGGAACGCTCGCGTTCATGGTCGGCGGCGAGGACGAGGCCGTCGAACGCGCCCGTCCGGTACTGGAACCGTTGGCGGGCAAGATCATTCACTGCGGTGGCTCTGGCAACGGACAGAGCGCCAAGCTGTGCAACAACATGGTGCTGGCAGTGCAGCAGATCGCCGTCGGGGAAGCTTTCGTGTTGGCCGAGAAACTCGGCCTGTCGGCGCAGTCGCTGTTCGACGTGATCACCGGAGCCACCGGCAACTGCTGGTCGGTGCACACCAACTGTCCGGTGCCAGGACCGGTCCCCACTTCGCCTGCCAATAACGACTTCAAGCCGGGCTTTGCGACCGCGCTGATGAACAAGGACCTCGGCCTGGCAATGGATGCGGTCAGCTCGACGGGATCGACGGCTCCTCTGGGAACCCACGCAGCAGAGATTTATGCCAAGTACGCAGCCGACCACGCGGACAAGGACTTCAGCGCGGTGATCGAACTACTGCGCGGCAGCTGAGGTTCGCCGAGGTACTACGCCGCGTCGGCCGGCTTGTGCGCCGCACACCAACGGCCGTGCAGCCGTCGACAATCCGCGATCCGCATCGGCTCGCTGCCTGCGTAGTCCGGCCGGACCGCAACGGCGGCCGGAATGTCAGGGGCGCCGTCGCCGGTGATGACCGTGGTGGCCATACCGGTGGAGGTCGCCGCGCGCAGGCCCGAAGCCGAACCCGTGACGGCGAGGGCGTTCTCCGCGGGTATCCCGAGCTCCCACAACGCGGTTCGGAATGCCTCGGGATCCGGCATGGGCTTCTTGACATCGTCGGCGGTCACCACGGTTTCGACGACCCCGTCGCCGACCAGTTGTCGCACCAACGGCTCAACCCAGGTTCGTTGACCACCTGCAACGACGCTGACCATGACACCGGCGGTGAAAGCCTCCATGACCAGATCGACCAGGCCGGGTCGCGGGCTCAGGTCGGCGTCGAGGATCATCTCGTCGAGCATCATGGTCTTGGTCGTGTAGATGTCGTCGGCGAGCAGCTTGGTCAGCACGTCGGATTCGGTGGAAACGCCGCGCTTGCGCAACTCGGCCGTGACCCGCTGACGTTCGTCGGTCAGCGCCAGCAGCTTGCGGTACCGCGCAACCGACCACTCGAAGTTCAGTCCGTGCGCGGCGAACGCGGCGTTGTAGGCCACACGGTGGCCGTCGCATTCGACGTCGGCGAGGGCGTCGAGGTCGAAGACCAGTGCGCGAAGCGGATTCACATCGGCGCCGACGGGTGAATTGCAATCCCACCAGAATCGTCCGGCACGCCAAGTATTGGGCTGTGTCATGGGCACGAGACAAGGGTGACCCACACCACAGCGTGCCAACCTCCCCCATTCGGGGGATTGGCCAGGCCATGTTGGGTTACCCCGGCGAGCGCCGGCCCTAAGGTGTTGCCATGGCGTCCGACAGCCCGCTCGCCTCCGGACCAGTGCGAATCGTCTTGGTAGACGATCACGAGATGGTCATCGAGGGTCTCAAGGCGATGCTCGCTGCCTTCTCCGACCGGGTGACGGTGGTCGGCCAGGCCGTTGGTGCTGAGCGGGCGCTCAGCGTGGTCGATGATCTCGACCCCGACGTCGTGCTCTCCGATGTGCGCATGCAGGGGTCAAGCGGCCTGGACCTGTGCCAGTCGCTGCGCGAACGACGGTCCGACCGCAAGGTCGTCATGCTTTCGGTCTATGACGACGAGCAGTACCTGTTTCAGGCGCTGCGCGTCGGCGCGTCGGGCTATCTGTTGAAGAGCATCAGCGGCGACGACCTGGTGCGCCAGCTGGAGTTCGTGCACAGCGGCGCTACCGCGATCGATCCGAGCATGGCGGCAAGGGCGGCCGACACCGCGGCACGGATGCAACGCGACGAGTTCTGGCCGGGAGCCCGCCAGGGCCTCACCCAGCGAGAGAGCGAAATCCTGTCCTACGTCGTCAACGGACTGTCGAACCGCGGCATCGCCAGCAAGCTGGTGATCGGCGACGAGACCGTGAAGACGCACCTGCGGTCGATCTACCGCAAGCTCGGCGTCAGCGACCGGACCGGCGCGGTCGCGACCGCGCTGCGGGAAGGGATCTACCAATGAGCCCGGTCGGCGGAGGCCCGTTGCGCCCCAACGCCGTTCGCGACGTCGTCGATGCGGATCGTGAGCTCGCGCTGCTTCGCGAGTTGATCCAGGCGGCCTCCAGCGGCCCCGGCGTCGAACCCCTGGCCGCCGCGGCCGCCAGGATGATCACCGCGGCCACCGCCACCGACGTCTGCTTTGTGCACGTCCTCGACGACAGCGACCGCTCGCTCACACTCGCGGGGGCGACGCCACCGTTCGATTCCGAGGTGGGCAAGATCCGGCTGCCCCTAGGGTCCGGTGTGTCCGGTTGGGTGGCCAGTAACCGCGAGCCCGTCGTCATCACCCACGACAAGGAGTCCGACCCGCGGTACCTGCCGTTCGAGTCCCTGCGCGGGTCGGACTTCACGTCGATGGTGTCGGTGCCCATGGAGACCGATCCCGGCGGTCTTGTCGGGGTGCTCAACGTGCACACAGTCGAGCGGCGCGAGTTCACCGCCGGTGACGTGGAGCTGCTGCTGGTGATCGGTCGGCTCATCGCGGGCGCCCTTCACCAGGCGCGGCTGCACCGCCAGCTGGTGGTCCGCGAACGCGCGCACGAGAATTTCGTCGAGCAGGTCATTCAGGCACAGGAGCTCGAGCGTCGCCGGCTGGCAGGCGACATCCACGACGGCATCTCCCAGCGGTTGATCACGTTGTCCTATCGGCTCGACGCGGCGACTCAGGCTGCGGGAACCGATCCGGCCACCATGGCCGAACAGCTCGGCATGGCAAGGGAACTGGTCGACCTGACTTTGCAGGAGGCGCGTGCGGCGATCGGCGGGCTGCGACCTCCGGTGCTCGACGACCTCGGGCTGGCGGGCGGCCTGACCAGCCTGGCGCGCTCGATCCCCCAAATCGACGTCCAGGTCGAAGTCACCGAAACGCGGCTGCCGGACCATATCGAAATCGCGTTGTACCGCATCGCGCAGGAGTGTCTGCAGAACGTCGTCAAGCATGCGGGCGCCTCGACGGCACGGCTGACGTTCGCGGCCGACGAAGACACAGCGCGACTCGAAATCGTCGACGACGGCGTGGGTTTCGACACGTTCGAGCATCCGTTGGGAAGCGACGAGATGGGTGGCTATGGTCTGCTGTCGATGGCCGAGCGGGCGGAGATCGTCGGCGGACGGCTGAACATCCGCTCGCGACCGGGCGCGGGGACGGCTGTCACGGCGACGATCCCGCTGCCCAACGCCCGCGGACTAGCGGCTACGCCGTTCACGGGTCGCTCCGAGTGAGACGACGAATCCGCACCAGCAAAGCCATCGCGGGCGTATCGTCCTGAGCAATCACTGGTAGAGAAGGGGATTGCCATGCCTAGGCCGAAGGAAGCTACGTCCGTATCCGCCCTGGTGCTGGCGCCGCTGCTCGCCTTCTCGTTGGTCTGCGCGCCACTCGCTGCGGCGACCCCAGACGAAGACCACTGCGTCCGGCTAAAGCAAAGCGTCGACGCGCTCGACCCGAACAGCGATTCGCTCTACGCCCATAAGACGATCGCCCAGTACCAAATACATTGCCTGGGAACTGCTCGACCGTCTGTTATGGGTCAGCTGGTGCGGACGGCACGGTTAGCCGATCGAAACGGGGACCGGCCAACCCTGACCAGCCCGCCCATCCTGACAAACCCGCCCACCCGGACCATCCCGACCATCCGGACCATCCGGACCAATCTGCTCGACCGTGAGCAGCGCCTCGGGCTAGAAGTCGCCTGCGTTGCGCCGCAACGTCTCGATCGCGGCGGCCAGCGCGCGCGATTCATCCTCGGAAACACCGATGTCGGCGAAGACATCCTTGTTGAGTGTGACCGTCGCGTCCTCGACAGTGGAGCGGCCGAGATCGGTGATCTGCACCAGTGTGGTGCGGCCGTCGGTGGGATGGGGCAGGCGAGCCACCAGACCGTTGGCTTCCAGCCGACGGATCGCATGCGTCACGCTGGTGACGTGTACCTGCAACCGGTCGGACGCCTTGGTGATCGGCAGCGCACCGTTCCGGCTGAACGCGAGCAGCCGCAGCAGTTCGTATCGCGCGAAGCTCAGGTCGTACGGACGTAACGCGGTCTCCACGCGGGCCAGCAGTATCTGGTGGGCCCGCATCACCGACGTGACCGCCACCATCCCGTTGGAGACGTCACCCCAGCCCGCACGCTCCCAGTTGGCACGCGCCAGCTCGATGGGATCTCGCTTGTGCGGGTCCGCAGGCGGTTCTGAGGCCACGCCTCTTCATACCGCAGCCCACCCGTGAAGCGACGGACTTTCAGCGTGCCGCGAATGGTTTCAACGCGTCGAGCACCGCCCTGGTGGACTGGCGATTACCCACGGTGATCCGCACGCTGCCGTCGGCGTAGTAACGGATCTGCAGCCCCGTGTCCTCGAAGAACTGTCTCCACGGCCGACTGTTGGCGGGCAGATAGACGAAGTTCGCGTGCCCGTCGGTGCTGTACACCCCCATCGAATCGCAGCCGCATCCGCAGATATCGCCGTTCCGACGCGATCATGCCGGATCCGTTGCTGTAGCTCGACTTTCCGCATCATAGGAGGCCGCAACCGCCACCAGCCCGGTGATGCCCATACCGAACGGCAGCTGCATCGTCCACAGGCTTTCCTGGCCAGATCGGGTGCGCAGAAGCCGTATCCGATGCGTAGTCCTGCCAGGCCATACGCCTTCGAGAATGTCCGCACCACAACCACGTTCGGGAATCGCTGGACTAACGCAAGTGCGTCGATGCGGTGCTCGGGGGCGAGGAACTCGACATACGCCTCGTCCAGCAGGACGACGGTGTCCTGACGGCACCTGCTGCAGGAACAGCTCGACGTCGGCGGCCGACTCGACGGTTCCGGTCGGATTGTGCGGACGGCACACCACCACGACCCGCGCCTGGCTCGCCGCCTCGGCCATCGCGTCGAGATCGTGGTGGCCGTGCTCGTCCAGCGCCACGGTGACCGAAATCAGCCGGGCCATCTGGGCGAAGATCGGATAGCCGTCGAACGTCGGAGACGTCATCACGATGCGGTCGCCCGGGCTGGTCACCGCGCTCAACACCTGCATGATCACTCCGGTCGCGCCTGCGCCGATCACCACCTGTTCCTCGCGAACGCCGACGTGGCCCGCGATCAGCGCGCGTAGCCGCTCGGGTAGGAACTCCGGATAGCGGTTCGCCACGTCGACGGACTCGGTCAGCGCCGACCGCACTCCCGGCAGCGGCGGAAACGGATTCTCGTTGAGCGACAACGCGAACGGGTTCACCGCGCTCGGCAGCGCGGAGACCGCCTCGGTGAGGTCCCCCCTTGGGTCGCCCATCAGTCCCGACCGCCCCATTTGATCGCGGCCGCGCCTGCGAAGTCGCCCGCGTGCGCGAATGCAGCCATCAGCGCCACGTCGCCCTTCTTGAGTTGACCGTCGGAGATGGCCCGCTCGAGATTGATCGGGATGCCCGCGGCGAACAGGTTGCCGCACATCTCGAAGGTGTCGCGATGTCGCTCTTTTGGCAGTTCTAACGCATCGCGCCAGTTCCGCAGGAAGGCCCTGTTCGGCTGGTTGGTGACCAGAAGATCGAGATCCTTTGGCTTGATGCCGATTCGGTCGCAAACCGCGTAGGACACTTCGGGCACCTGACGGTTACCGCGCGCCAGCACCTTGGTGATCTTGCTCTCGGTGAACCCGATGGATCCTTCGCCGGTGCCGGGCTGCCACCACTTGCGCGCCGGCTGCGTGGAAATCGCCATGTCTCCCGCGAACTCGCCGTAGTTGCGGCATTCGATGTCGAGGATCGGCGACTTGTCCGAGCGCGCAACCAGACCGACGGCAGCGCCGTCGCCCGGCACCGATGCCTGTGCCTTGGTGCGGATCGTCTTCTGGTCGAAGATGGTGCCCGCGGCGTTCTGCGCGACGGCCACCAACGCCGTCTCTCCCTGCCCGGACTCGATCAGGTTCTGGGCCAACTGCATTCCCAGGACGAAGGCCGCGCACCCGCCGTTGTGTAGATCGAACACCCAATTGGGTTTCATGCCAAGGCGATGCGCCATTCCGCCGCCGCTGCCGTAGAACGGCACGTCCGGCAGTTGGACATGGGTGATCAGGATGTCGATGTTCTCGATGGTGTCCTGGCCGTGGCGTTCGACGATGCCCGCCGCGGCTCGTTCCACCATGTCGATGGCCGTCTCGTCCTCGGCCACGTGATGGCGGAACTTCGGCGCCTTGAACATCACGTTGTCGCGCAGGTCATCGGACTCGGCGAAGCCGGCGTAATAGTCGGCGGGGATCGGTTCCCCCGGCAGATACGTCGAGATATCGAGCAGGCTGACAGTCATCTCATTCCTCACTTCATCCAGGCCGGGGTGACCGACAAGCCGTTTTGATGTCGATATTCGACGATTGCCTTGAGGTTCTTCATCTCGAGCAGATGACCGGGTCCGAACATGTCCCAGAAGTCACCGACCCACACCGGACGTTGCGGGGGTGCGGTCTCGGGATAGGGATTCTTGTCGTAGAACGGGTGGTGGCAATTGGTCCACAGCACGACCGAACCGGGCTTGTCGAACACCAGTTGCGCGTCAACGATGCGGATCAGGTAGATCATCCACAGATGCTTGCCCTGGTCCCACGCGCAGTGATAGTCGACCGTGCGGGCCTCTTTGTTGGCCACCGTGCGGGTGAAGATCGGGCTGCCCTTGTCGCCGCCGAGCTTGTCGTAGGCCACCCACAGGCCCGGCTCCTCCGTCGGGGCGAACCCCCGCAAGCTGTACGTCCACTCCTCCAGGCAACGGCTGTCGGACATGTAGTCGAACAGCTCGTCGGGCGGACAGTCGATGTAATCGTTGACGGTGCAATATGTTCCGAACACTTCGTCATGCGGGTAGACCGACCGCATCATCTCCATGATGATCGGGGTGGCCTTCTCCCTCGGCGCCGTCTCGACGCGGATAACTCCGTCGATCGGTTCGTCTGTGCCTCGGTGGGCGGTGATGTCATCAAGCGCGGGCAACGACATGGGAACTGTTCTCCTCTGTGGTAACGGGATTCTTCACGGCGGCCTTGCCGAGAAAGTTTGCGAATGGCGGGATTTCGTCCGCCGAGCACTCGACCGCGACGACCGACGGGCCCGTCGATGTCGAACGCGGCCTGCAGCGCAGAGGGCAGATCGTCGATCGTGTCGACGTCGACCGCCGACAGGCCGGGGAACATGGCGGCCAGGCCGGCGCCGAGCCGGCTCGCGCCGAAGCGGTTGTAGCTGTAGAGGTCGTTGTAGAGCAGCTGCTCGCGAGTCACACACATCGCATGCGCGTGGTTGTCGAACAGCAGGAACGTCACGGGCAGGCCGTACTGCAACGCGGTGTGAATCTCCATGCCGTGCATGAAGAATGAGCCGTCACCGGCGATGACGACGGTCCGGCGTCTCCGCCCGAATGCCATACCCAGCGCGGCACCGAAGCTGTACCCCATCCCGCCCATGCCGAGCGCGACGATGAATCGTCCGTCCCGCCGGGCGGGCAGGTAATGGATCGCAGAGGCGCCGATGTTCCCGGCGTCGACGACGATATCGACGCCATCGGGCAGCGCGGCATCAAGCACAGCCATCGCCTCGCGATACCGCACGCCGTCGCCGTCGTGCGCCGGCGGTTGCAGCTCGGCCTTCTCCACCACGTCCGGCACCCGCACGCCCGTCGGCCTGCCGTCGCCGTTCAACGCCTGCGTGAGCAGTCGCAGCGACCCGCGGAGGTCTTCGGTCTGGACATGCGTGCACGGCACGAACGGCGTAGCCGACCCGATCGAGTACGTCGGCACCGACGCCAGCGCGTCGTCCAGCCCGCGCGCGCGGTCACGCTCAACTGGGTGCCGACCACCAGGCAGAGCGCGCTCTCGGCGATCGCCTTGGCGACGCCCGGGATGTCCCATCACGCCGGTCACCCCGAGCGCTGAGGACAACCCGAGGCCCGGCGTGCCTGCGACATCCTTGGCATCGGGGACGGTGGCGATGCGGGCCCGCAGCATCGAACGCAGCTGGGCGAGTTCGGCGCGCGCGTCGTCGCGGGCCACCTGCTCGCCTGCGATGATCGTGATCGGGCCGTCGGCGTGCCGCAGCGCCTGCGCGATGGCGTGCGGGTCGCCGAGCGCGGCTCCGACTGCCGATCCGTTGTGATGCCCGTTCACCGAACCGGTGAGGTCCAGGTCGGACTGCTGGATGTCTTTCGGAAGCAGCAGCACCGCGGGGCCACCCCGGTTGGCCGCCGCGATGGCTTCGGGCAGCGCGGTCGTGATGTCCTCTGCGCGCCAGGATCCGTCGGCAGAACACCGACACCGCAGAGAACAGCGCTTCGCCGTTCAACGCACCGTTTCGCCCACTGGTGTCCTGGAAGGCGCCGCGGCCGTCGAGCGTCGTCGGCGGTTGGCCGATCAGCGCCAGCACCGGGACCCGGCTGGCCAGCGCCTCACCGAGTCCGGCAACGGTATTGAGACAGCCACCGCCCGAGGTCGCGGCCACGACGCCAAGACCGGCGCCGCTTCGGCTGAGCCCGTCGGCCATCGTCGCCGCGGAGAACTCATGCTTGGCCAATACGGCGGTGATGTCGTCATTGAAGTGCGCGGCATCGTAGAGATCCTCGATGTTCGCGCCGTCGACGCCGAAAATGTATTCGACGCCGGTCGCCGCCAGATAGCCGACAATGTGGTCGACAACCCGATGCGTTCTGGCCATTCAGTCCACCTGCTTTCACACCTGCAAGTGACACGACTCCTGAGTAACCACGGTTCAATCCGTGACTTGACTCACAGGTCTGATTGCAGCAGCACCGCTCTGGTATCGGTGTCGACGAGTTGCACGGACTTGATCTGGTCCTTCTGCAGCGTCGTGTTGCCACTCGGCAACGCGGTCGCACCGTTCACACCGACCCACGTCGCGATCTCGCTCTGAGTTCCGTTGTGGCCCACCAAGACCATCGACAGATTCTCCGTCGTGGTCTGGCCGCGGCTCGCATAGTCTCCGTAGGTACAGACCATGTCGATCCTTGTGCCCCAACCGAATCCGGTGAGCGTGATTTCGGCATTGATAGGCGTTTGAGCGATCTTGCTCATCGTCACAGCAGAAGCCATCGGCTGATCGTCGCCGTGCCCTCGGATGCCGGGCAGAATTCCGATCGCCAAGGCGATGGCAAGTACCGCGGCCGCGGCGGCCAGCGTGATCACACTGAACCTGCGCGTCCGACGTCGACGCCACTCGACCTTCTGCATCAGCGTGTCGAGCACCTCGGGCCGCATCGGCGGCACTTCCGTCGCCGGGTCGTCGAGTGCTTCTACTTCCTCGGCGGTCAGCTGCGCCAACAGCGCCGGGATGCCGCTCAGTTCGGCGACAGCCGCGTTGCATCGAGGGCAGGTGGCGAGATGCCGTTCGAACTCGCGTCGTTCATTTCCCGACAGCGAGCCAAGGACGTAAGCGGCGTCCCACGTTGCGTACGGGTCGTCACCGCGCAAATCGTCATCGCGCTTTGCGGGTTGCGTCATCGGGTCACCCCCATTTCCTGCAGTGTCAGCCGCAACGCCCGTACGGCGTAGTGCAGCCTCGATTTCACAGTGCCTTCTGCAATATCAAGATCGGCAGCGATCTGCGCGGTCGTCCAGCCCTGGTAGTACGACCGCCTCACCACCGCGCGGTGTTCAGGCGACAACTGTGCCAGGGCGCCGGTCAATAGCATTCGGTCCAAGGCGGAATCCACCTCATCCGGGCCGGCGCGATCGTAGTTCTTCTCGATATCCGGGGTTCCGGACTCGTTGCGAAACCTCGCGCTGCGCCGCTCATCGATGATCATATTTCTCGCGACGGTGAACAGCCAAGCTCGCGCCGACCGATCACCGCCGGTTACCTCTGGGTGCTGCCAAGCTCGCAGCAACGTTTCTTGCACAACATCCTCTGCTCGTGCCGGGTCACCGGTGAGCCTTACGGCATAGCGCCATAGGGCGGGGCCGTGCTCGTCGTAGAGCACACGTATCAAGGTGGCCTCCGGATCGTCCATTCGCACCTCCCTCGTTACTACGAGGACGGGGTCTGTCCGGTTCACCCGTTTTGCCCGACCAACTGGGCAGTTGCCGGATTCAGCAGGTCAGGATGCGCGGCCCGTCGTCGGTTACAGCAACAGTGTGCTCCCAGTGGGCGGCGCGGGATCCGTCGGCGGTGACCACGGTCCAGTCGTCGGCCAGCACCACAGTGCTCGACGTGCCGAGCGTCAGCATCGGTTCGATGGCAAGCACCGAACCGGCGACCAGGTACGGCCCGCGTCCCGGCTGGCCCTCGTTGGGCAGAAACGGATCCATGTGCATGCGCCTGCCAATGCCATGGCCGCCATAACCCGCGACGATGCCGAATTTGCGGCCATGGCGCTTCTCAGCCGCCCGGGTGCCGGTCTCGATGGCGTGCGACACATCGGTGAGTCGGTTACCCGGCCGCATCGCTGCGATGCCTGCCTCCATCGACTCCTTGGTAGCTTCCGACAGGGCCGCGTCGATCTCGATCAGGTCTCCGACCCCGAACGTGATCGCCGAGTCGCCGTGCCAGCCGTCGACGATCGCACCGCAGTCGATCGACACCAGGTCACCGGCGGCCAGCGCTTCGGTGGCCGACGGAATGCCGTGTACGACACGGTCGTTCACCGACGAACAGATGCTGGCCGGAAAGTCGTGATAGCCCAGGAAAGACGGGGTGCCACCGGCATCGCGGATCACGGATTCGGCGATCTTGTCGAGCTCCAGCGTGGACACCCCGGGCACAGCGGCGCCGTGAACGGCTTTCAGCGCGGCCGCGACGAGCGCTCCGGCGACGGCCATCGCGTCGAGCTCGCCGGGAGTGCGCGGCTCGACCACCTTGCGGGTGCGCAGACCCGGCAGGGTGATCACGGTTACCTACCGAGTGCGCGGAGCGCGCGGGCGAAGACCTCGTCGAGTCCACCGATCGCGTCGACAGTCTGCAGGTTGTTGTGGCTGTAGTACTCGAGCAGCGGCCTGGTCTCGTCGGCGTACACCTTCATCCGGTTGTGGATGACTTCTTCGGTGTCGTCGGCGCGGCCGCGGGATTTGAGCCGGGTGAACAGCTCGTCCTCGGAGACCGCGAACTCCAGCACGGCGTCGAGCTTGGTGTCGTGGTTCTCGAGCATCTCGTCGAGCGCCTCCGCCTGCGCGACCGAGCGGGGGTATCCGTCCAAGATGAAACCGTCGGCGGCGTCGGCCTGCTCGATGCGGTCCTCGACCAACTTGTTCGTCAGCTCCGAAGGCACAAGGTCGCCTGCGTCGAGGTAGCGCTTGGCCTCCAGGCCCAACGGGGTGCCGGAGCTGATGTTCTCGCGGAAAAGGTCGCCTGTGGAGATCTGCGGAATGCCGAGCTTCTCGGAAAGCTTCTGCGCCTGCGTCCCCTTGCCCGCCCCCGGCGGCCCGAGCAGTACGACCCTCACTTCAGGAACCCTTCGTAGTTGCGCTGCATCAGCTGGCTCTCGATCTGTTTGACCGTATCCAAACCGACGCCAACCATGATCAGGACAGCTGTACCGCCGAACGGTATGTTCTGCACGCCGCCGGTGTTGCCGATCTCCAGGAACAGGTTCGGCAGGACGGCGATGACACCCAGATAGATCGAGCCGGGCAGGGTGATCCGGTTGAGCACGAAGCGTAGGTAGTCGGCGGTGGGCTTGCCGGGTCGGATGCCGGGGATGAAGCCGCCGTACTTCTTCATCTCATCGGCGCGCTCGTCGACGTTGAATTGCACCGACACATAGAAGTACGTGAAGAAGACGATCAGGCCGAAGTAGACGGCGATATAGGTCGGGCTTGCCGGGTTGGTCAGGTAGTTCGCGACGAACTTGTCCCACCAGCCGTTGCCCGGGCTGGACTGCCCGCTCTGGATCAGCTGGGTGATCAGGTGCGGAATGTAGATCAGCGACGACGCGAAGATCACCGGGATGACGCCGGCCTGGTTGACCTTCAGCGGCAGATACGTCGATGTGCCGCCATACATTCGGCGGCCGACCATTCGCTTGGCGTACTGCACCGGGATACGGCGCTGGCCCTGCTCGACGAACACCACGCCGATGATGATCACCAGGGCGGCGATGCAGACCGCGGTGAAGACGACCGGGCCGCGGCTGTCGAGGATGGTCTTGCCCTCAGACGGGATGCGGGCGGCGATGCTGGCGAAGATCATCAGCGACATGCCGTTGCCGATGCCGCGCTCCTGGATCAGCTCGCCCATCCACATCACCAGCGTCGCGCCCGCGGTCATCACGAGGACGATGACGGCGAGGGAGAAGATCGACGTGCTCTGGATGATGTCGAGGGTGCAGCCCTGCAGCAGCCCGCCGTTGGCGGCCAGCGCCACGATGCTGGTGGCCTGCAGGAGCGCCAGCGCGACCGAAAGGTAGCGGGTGTACTGGGTGAGTTTGGCCTGACCCGCCTGCCCCTCTTTGCGTAGCTCTTCGAAGCGCGGAATGACCACCCCGAGCAGCTGCACGATGATGCTCGCGGTGATGTAGGGCATGATGCCGATCGCGAACACCGCCAGCTTCAGCAGCGCGCCGCCGGAGAACAGGTTGATCAGCGAATAGATCTGCGCCGAGTCGCCGCCGCTGAGCTGCGTGAGGCACTTCTCGACATTGCCGTAGTTGACACCGGGTGACGGGATCGACGCGCCGATCCGGTACAGGATCAGGATCGCCAGGGTGAAAAGGATCTTGCGTCGTAGGTCAGCCGTCCGCAGCGATGAGATGAAAGCCGAGAGCACTCTTCCTCCTGCGCAGCCGGGCTCGTATCGCGGCGTGCCAATGTGGCTGGTCTCTACCAGCGTCGGTTACGTCGTGTGCGCACGCCCCGAGCAGCCTGGGTGCTGGTCAGCCCAGGCTATAAACCTGTGCCCAGCCTGCGGAGTCACGCAGTCTCCGAGAGTAACAGTTGCCGAAGGTCTATCCCGCATCCGCTGGGCAAGGCACTGAGGTCAGGCAACCTTTCAGCTATCAGGCGTACAGTCTGATTCGGCTGGTTACATCAGCTAAGTAAATTGACGGACAGCGATCGACAGGGGTTCTTCATGGCTCGCACGGACGACGACAGCTGGGATCTGGCCTCCAGCGTGGGAGCGACCGCGACGATGGTGGCGGCGGCCAGGGCGATGGTGACCAGGATCGATGGTGCGCTGATCAGCGACCCGTACGCCGAGCCGCTGGTGCGGGCGGTCGGTGTCGACGTGTTCACCAAACTCGCCAACGGCGAACTGGATCCGTCCGCGTTCGCCGTCGATGACGACCAGAACGCCGGGATGGACCGGATGGTCGACAACATGGCGGTTCAGGACGAAGTTCTTCGACGACTTCTTCACCGACGCGACGACCGCGGGGATCCGGCAGGTGGTGATCCTGGCGGCGGGCCTGGATTCGCGCGCTTACCGGTTGCAGTGGCCAGCGGGCACCGTCGTGTACGAGGTGGACCAGCCTCAGGTGGTCGACTTCAAGACGCGCACGCTCGCTGAGATCGGCGCGCAGCCGACCTCCGACCGCCGCACGGTCGCAGTCGACCTGCGTTTCGACTGGCCTGCCGCATTGAAGGAGGCGGGTTTCGACGCCGACCAGCCGACGGCGTGGAGCGCCGAAGGCCTGCTGGGATATCTGCCGCCCGACGCCCAGGACCGGCTGCTGGACACCGTCACCGCGCTGAGTGCCCCCGGCAGCTGGCTGGCCACCGAGAGCACACCGCCGATCGACCAGAAGGACGTCGACGAGGCGATGGAGAAAATGCAGTCGGCCGCCGACCGGTGGCGCGAACACGGCTACGACCTCGACTGGGCGAACCTCGTCTACCTCGGCGACCGCAACGAGCCTGCCGACTATCTGACCGCGCAGGGCTGGGACGTGAGCGGCGCCAAAGTCAACGAGCTGCTGACCGCCAACGGGTACCCGCCGTTCGACGGCGACACGCCCTTCACCAACCTGAGCTACATCAGCGGCACCCTGCGCGGTAAGTGATGGCAAGGGTCGACGCAGACAGCTGGGACATCGCGTCCAGCGTCGGTGCCACCGCAACGATGGTCGCCGCGGCACGGGCGATCGCCAGCCGAGAGCCGGATGCGCTGATCGACGACCCGTTCGCCGAACCGCTCGTGCGCGCCGTCGGACTGGACTTCTTCACCCGTCTGATCGACGGCGAGATCGGGACGGCTGACGACGACGGCGGAGCCGCCACCCAACTGTTGACCAACGTGATGGCGGTGCGCACCCGATTCTTCGACGACTTCTTCACCGGAGCGACAGCGGCGGGGATCGACCAGGCGGTGATCCTGGCCTCCGGCCTCGACGCCCGCGCGTACCGGTTGCCGTGGCCCTCGGGCACCGTGGTCTACGAAATCGACCAGCCCAAGGTCATCGAGTTCAAGAATGCGACGATGGCGTCGATCGGTGCAGAGCCGACGTCCCAGCGCCGCGCGGTGAGCATCGACCTTCGTGACGACTGGCCTGCCGAGTTGCGGCGCAACGGATTCGACGACACCAAGCCGGCGGCGTGGTCGGCTGAAGGACTGCTGGTCTACCTGCCGCCCGAGGCCCAGGACCGTCTCTTCGACAACATCGCAACGCTGTCGGCGCCGGACAGCAGGCTGGCCACCGAATACCATCCCGATGCAGGCGCCAGCATGGGTCGGCGCGCAGAGGAGTTCCGTCAACGGTGGCAGAAGCACGGGTTCGACATGAACCTCGCTGATCTGTTCTATCCCGGTGAGCGCAACCCCGTCGTGGAGTACCTCACCGAGCACGGGTGGCAGGTGACCGCCCGCAACAGGACAGAGATGTTCACCGAGTACGGACGACACTTTCCCGACAGCGAAGAGCTCGCGCCGATGCGTGACTCGCTCGCGGTCACCGCAATTCGACACTAGGAATTCTCTTGGCACGCACAGACAACGACAGCTGGGATCTGGCCTCGAGCGTGGGAGCCACCGCGACGGCGGTCGCGGCGTCCCGTGCTGTCGCCTCCCAGGGCCCCGACGCGCTCCTCGACGACCCGTTCGCCGAGCCATTGGTGCGCGCGGTCGGTCTCGACGAATTCGTGAAGGTCGTCGACGGTGAGTCTTTCAACCAGGACGATCCGGTGATGACCCGCAGAGCGATGAGCGAGCAGATTGCTGTCCGCACAAGGCTTTTCGACGACTTCTTCACCGCCGCCTCCGAGGCCGGGATACGGCAGGCCGTTATCCTGGCCGCGGGGCTGGATACCCGGGCCTACCGTTTGAGTTGGCCCGCGAACACCGACGTGTACGAAGTCGATCAGCCTGAGGTACTCGCGTTCAAGACCGCGACGCTCGACGGGCTCGGCGCCGCGCCGAAGGCGCAGCGCAAGACCGTCGCCATCGACCTGCGCGACGACTGGCCGTCGGCTCTGCGGGCGGCAGGATTCGATTCGGCTGAGCCGACCGCGTGGATCGCCGAGGGTTTGTTGCCGTATCTGCCGCCCGACGCGCAGGACCGGTTGTTCGACAACGTCACCGCGCTTTCGGCCGTCGGCAGTCGCCTGGCGACCGAGCACATGAACACCGCCAACCTGCCCGACGATTGGGTCGATCGAATCAACGACCGATGGCGCCGCGCGGGCTCGAACATCAACCTGAGTGACCTCTTCTACCAGGGAGAGCGAAACGAGGCGCGCAACTACCTGTCGTCGCAGGGGTGGCAGGTCTCGGTCGATTCCACCAGGGCGCTCTACGATGGGCACGGTTTCACCTTTCCCGACGACGAATTGGCCAGGATGATGGGCGATTCCGGGTACCTCACCGCAATCCTCTAAGGAGCACGATGGCCCGGACTGACAACGACTCCTGGGATTTGGTGTCCAGCGTCGGCGCGACCGCGACCATGGTCGCCGCACAACGCGCGCTGGCCCATCGTGAGGGGTTGATCGACGATCGGTACGCCGAGCCGTTGGTGCGGGCCGTCGGACTGGACTTCTTCGTCCGCGCGCTCGACGGAGAGATCAACCTCGAAGACGCGGATCCCCGGTTCAGCCTCCAGCGCGCCGCACAGGGCATGGCGGTGCGCACACGTCATTTCGACAGGCTGTTCACCGATGCCGCGGCCGACGGCGGCCGCCAGGCCGTGATCCTGGCGGCGGGCTTGGACGCACGCGCCTACCGATTGCCGTGGCCGGACGGAACCACCGTCTTCGAGGTCGACCAGCCCGAAGTGATCGAGTTCAAGACCAAGACACTGGCCGGCTTGGGCGCACACGCCAAGGCGGACCGCCGCACGGTCGCGATCGATCTTCGTGAGGACTGGCCGAAAGCATTGCTGGACAATGGGTTCGACCCCGGTCAACCCACTGCGTGGACTGCGGAAGGCCTGCTCATCTACCTGCCGCCAGAGGCACAGGATCTGTTGTTCGACAGGATCGACGCGCTCAGTGCGCCCGGCAGTCGGGTCGCCACCGAGCACATCCCGGATGTCAGCATGTTCTCCGACGAGCGGTCGCAGGTGATCTCGGATCGGCTCAAGCAGTATGGCCACGACTTCGAGATGGCCGACCTGATCTATCACGGTAAACGTAATGACGTCATCGAATACCTCGAGCGGCACGGCTGGGATGTGTCGGCGCGAAAGATGCCGGACGCATACGCCGACAACGGTTTCGAGTTCCCCGAAGACGGTGCGATCGGGTTGTTCACCGATATGAGTTACCTGAGCGCAATCAAGCGCTAGAACACCGATGTGGCTCAGCCGTTCGGCCGCGTGGCGCGATAGAAAGTCAGCCGTCCGATGAGGCGATGCCGTTGCGTGGCAACCTCGCTGCAGTCGAAGCCTGCGCCACGCAGCAGACGCGGTATCGCGTCGCCGAGATTGCCGACGGCGTGAGTGCTGCGCAGCATGCGGCGCGCGGCGATGCCGTCGGCAGCCGTCATGTGGCCACCGATATCGAGGACGTGCAACCTGCCGCCCGGACGTAGCACGCGAAAGGTCTCGGCAGCCGTCGCGGCCTTCGTCTCGTCGTCCAGGTGGTGCAACATCATCGAGGACAGCACGCGGTCGAACTCGCCGTCGCCGAACGGCAGGCTCTGGGCATAGCCGCGTTCGAAGCGGATTGCGCTCAGCCCGGACGCCTTTCGCGCGGCACGGACGAGTGCCTTCGGATCAGGGTCGAGGCCGACCAACTCCGTTTCCGGATGCAGTCTCTTGGCGTGCAGGGTGACGTTGCCTGTCCCGCAGCCGATCTCCAGCACCCTCAGCCCGTCGGACAGGTCGGCCTGGGCGACCAGCGTGTCGTAGTTTCTCCGCATGCCGAGCAGGCGGGTCAGCATGTCATAGCCAGGAAGCAACACATGGAGACCTGCGGCGGGTAGGTAGTCGTGAGCGTTCGCCGGGGCGTGCGCGGCGGTGATGTCAGGACGATGTTCGGTCATAGCAGCAATGATGTCCGCCTTGATTACAGGATAATTGGCCGATAATCGCCGATACTTGGACTATCTTTAGGCCGATGGATCAGCTGGCCCGCCTGGTTCGGCATCGGGGCGGCGTCCCGATGTACGCATATCCGACCGGTCTGGATGTCCCTCCTGTCGCGTTGGTCCACGGAGGCCGTGAGGACGTACTCGAACGCGGCAGGCACATCCATGACTTCCCGGCGCTGTGGTATTCCGCGGCGGACGCGCTCGTCTACGTGGCCGCCGCAGGCGAAGTGCTCGACCCCGCACGGATGGCACATCGTGAGGACGGTGTCGGGGTGTTCTTCGACCACTCCGTCCTCGGCGGCACCGGCACGCCGCTATGGCCCGCATGGAACGGGCACCCGTTGTTGTTCCCGTTTCTCCACGGGCGGCCCGGTGGGCTGTTGGAGTTGCATCTGCCGCCGGACAGGCGTGCCGCCGTGGGATACCGCGATCCGGGCGATCGAGACTGAGTTGTCCGACCGGCAAGAGGGTTACCGGCAGGCCGCGGTTTCACACCTGACCTTGTTGCTCATCGATGTCGCGCGCATGGCAGGAGATGTCGTCGAGGATCTGACGCGGGCAGGTGAACCGCTGTTGGCGGACGTCTTTGCGGTGATCGAACGTCGCCATGCCGAGCCGCTGTCACTGCGGGAGGTGGCAGACGAGATCGGCATGACTCCAGGACATCTGACCACCGTGGTGCGGCGTCGCACCGGACGCACGGTCGTCGAATGGATCAGCGAACGCAGGATGGCCGAGGCGCGCACCCTGCTCGCGGAGACGGATTTGTCCGTCGGCGAGATCGCGCGTCGCGTCGGTATGGCGGATCCGGGCTACTTCAGCCGGATGTTCCGCCGGGCCCACGGCGCTTCGCCCCGGTCATGGCGCGGTACGCCGAGCGGGCGTCGATGACTCATCGCGTCAGTCGTGCTCATACAGCGATCGAGGCAGCCCGAACCAACTCAGCGCACCGCCTTCGAATCGCGTCATCGCACTGATCCGGTCGGCGGCCAGAGTGAGCACCAGCAGTCCGGCTCCGTGGCAGATTCCACCGGTGTTGGCACGAAGATAGGTCGCGAACGCCGGCTGACCGTTCGACCGGGTCGGCACCAGCCGGTAGCGCCGGCCACTGCCGAACATGGTGGCGTAGAAGTGCGCGATCACCTCGCGCCCTTGATATTCGAAAGGCAAGGGCGGCATGGAGAGGTTCACGTCGGCGGTGAGAAGCTCGACCACCGCGTCGACGTCACCTGCCTCGAACGCGCGGACGAACTTCGCCACGACCGCACGCTCGGCAGGCGAATCCGGTGCGGGCGGAGGTTCATCTGCACGCGGAAGCCGCTGCTGCCAGACTGGCCCTGGCGCGTTTGAGGGCGCTGGTGACCGACTCGACCGAGGAGCCGAGCATGTCGGCGACCTCGGTCGCCTGGTATCCGAGCACCTCCCGCAGGATCAGCACGGCACGTTGGCGAGGCGGTAGAAGCTGCAATGCGGTGACGAAGGCGAGCGAGATCGCTTCGTTCTGTTCATATCGCGCTTGCGGGTCGGCTACTGTCGACGGCACCCTCGCGCAGTACATCGGGATACGGCTCGAGCCATACGACCTCGCCCAACCGTGTCGGCTCGGGCACTTCCATCTCGGCGATGTCCCACTCCTTGGCTGGTAGTCGGTGCGCGGAGCGCAGAACATTGAGGCACCGATTCGTGGCGATGCGGTAAAGCCACGTGCGGATGGATGCACGGCCCTCGAATGTCCGCAGACCCTGCCAAGCCGCCAGCATCGTGTCCTGCAGAACATCCTCGGCGTCCTGGTAGGAGCCGAGCATCCGATAACAGTGCACCTGTAACTCCCGCCGGTGCGGATCGGTCAACTTGCGGAACGCTTCGCCGTCACCGGCCCGCGCCCTGATCACCAGGTCCGCTGTCATCACTCCACTCTCGCGTTGCGGCCCGCCCTCCTAGGCAGCCTGATGTATTGACACCAGCAGGGCCGGAAAATGGGCGGTGGAATCCGCGCCAGATCTGACGGTCGGTGGTGTCTACACATTCGACGGCTGAAAAAGCACAGCTGCGCGAAAGGAAGTGGACACCATGAGTGATCTATCGGACAGGACGACCATGGTCGTCGGGGCGAGTCGGGGTCTGGGTCGCGGTATCGCCCTCGCATTCGACGAAGCGGGTGCCCCAGTGGTCGCGGTCGCCCGCTCCCGGCCTGCGCTCGACGAGCTGGTCGCGGCAGGCAAAAACGTTGAGGCCGAGTCGGCCGATGCCGCCGACGCGACGACGGCGTGGAGCCTGCTGGACCGGCACAGGCCACAGGTTCTCATCCTGGTTGCAGGTGCGAATCCGGTGATGCGGTCACTTGCGCACCAAACGTGGGAGACGTTCTCCGCCAACTGGCACACCGATGTGAAGATCGCGTTCACGTGGCTTCGCGAGGCGCTGCTGCAACCGCTACCGCCCGGCAGCCGGGTGATCGTGGTCAGCAGCGGCGCCGCGATCAACGGGTCACCCGCCAGCGGCGGTTACGCCGGTGCGAAGGCCACCCAGCGGTTCATCGCCGGATACGCCCACGAGGAGGCGCGCCTTTCAGGTCTCGACATCACCGTCACCGCGGTCATGCCGAGGATGACTCCGTTCGGCGACATTGGAAGACGCGGAATCCGCGCATACGCCGCCCGTAGCGGGCAATCCGAGCACGACTACCTCGAGAAGCTAGGGCGCGTCGTGACTCCGGAACTCGCGGGGTCTGTTCTCGTCGACCTGGTCCGCCAGGATGCGACGACCATCGCGCCCGACTACGTGCTCACGGGTGATGGTCTGCAGCGGCTGCCCTGACCGTCGGAGAAGCTCAGAAGCGGTAATTGCCGAGCCAGAGTGCGGACGCGCCCGTCAACGACCCCTCGGCGCGACCGAACATCTCCGCCACGGACCGACCGAGCAACCCGGCGACGGCCTCGGGCAGCGAGGCCGCAGCCGGCTGTGACGACGGCTTGGGACGCAGGAAGTCCAGAAACGACGACCCGGGATAGCTGACGATGCGGACGTCGTCGTCCTCGTCATGCCCGGCGAGCACCTTGGCCCGGTTGATCGCGGTGCGCAGTCCGCCGAGTTCGTCGACGAGGCCCTTCTCAAGGGCGTCGGCACCGGTCCACACCCTGCCGCGGGCCACCGCGTCGACGGCCTCCACGCTGAGCTTGCGGCCCTGCGCGACGCGTTCGATGAAATCGGTGTAGAACAGATCGGCCTCGGCCTCGACGTGAGCGTGCTGCTCGTCGGTGAACGGTTTGTTGATCGACCACGCATCGGCGTTCTCGTTGGTGCGCACCGAATCCGAGCCGACTCCCAGCCGGTCCTTGAGTTCGCGGGCCACCAGCTTGCCGGTCACCACGCCGATCGATCCAGTGATCGTGCCCGCGTTGGCGACGATCGCGTCGGCGCCCATCGACACGTAGTAGCCGCCGGATGCCGCCACGGCACCCATCGATGCGACGACGGGCGTGCCGCCGGCGCGCACCCGGCTCACCTCGTGCCAAATGGTCTCCGACCCGGTGACCGAGCCGCCGGGGCTGTCGACCCGCAGCACGATCGCCGACACCGACTCGTTGGCGGCGGCTTCGCGCAGCGCGGCTGCGATGGTGTCTCCACCCGCGCTGGAGTTGCCGAACGGCAGCACCTGCGGGCCACCGCGACCGCTGACGATCGGTCCGTGCAGGGTGACGACGGCGATCGTCGGCTTGGGCTTGCGGCCGGGGATCGACGGCATCTGCGGCCCCGGCCGGTTCGCCGACGCCTTGGCATAACGCGAAAGGTACAGCCGCGGCGGCGCATCGGGGTCGCTGTCAGCATCGCCGGTCTCCGGCGAAATGCCCGGTGCCCCAACGAGTTCGCTGATCCGCGCGTACGCCTCGTCGCGGAAGCCGATCCGGTCGACCAGCCGTCCGGTCACGGCGTCGTCGCGGAGCAGCGGTGCCTTGTTCGCCAGTTCGTCGACAGCGGCCGGTTCGATGTGCCGGGAGGCGGCAATCTCCTTCCACACCTGCCCGTGCAGGCTGTCCAGCAGCCGGCTGTCCGCCTCGCGGTGAGCTTCGGTGTAGCGGTCCTGCGTGAAAAGGTTTGCGGCCGACTTGTATTCGCCTCGGGCGACGAACTGCGCTTCGATGCCCGCCTTGTCGAGAGCGTCGCGCAGGAACAGCGCGTTGGTCGCGAAACCGACGAGTCCGACGGTTCCGGACGGCTGCATCCACACCTCGCGGAAAGCCGACGCGAGATAGTAGGACAGCGTGCCGGGATAGGTCTCGGCCCACGCCAGCGAGGGTTTGACGTCGCTGAAGGCGGCGATGGCGTCGCGAAGCTCCTGAACCGGACCAGCTGCGGCGGCCGGGATCTGCACCCGGGCGATCAGAGCCGGAGATTCGCGGGTCGTCGGCGGCCCGGTGGATCGCCGCGATCGCCTCCCGCAGGACGAGCGGCCTGCCGCTGCCGCCGATGATCGCCATCGGGTCGAATCCGCTCGCCTCTGGTGGTGCGGACAGCAGATCGAGCTCGAGCACACACCCGTCGGGCACACCGTGGTGGCGGGCGGTATCTACTTTGCGGACCAGAGAGCGCAGGTCGTCGGCGCCGGGGATGCCGGGCAGAAAGCTGAACATGGCCCGAGCCTACCGACGCGACCACGCGGTCAGCTTCAACGCCTACCGTGGATGCGTGAGGTTCTCGATCTCAATCCCCCAGCTGGACTACGACCGCTTCGACGATGTGGGCGTGAAGGACTATCTCGTCCGCGCCGAGGAGCTCGGCTTCGAGGGCGGCTGGACGATGGAGCAGGTTGTCGGCGGCTCTCCGCAGATCGCGCCGCTGCAGATGCTCGCCTACGCCGCCGCGTGCACCACCCGGCTGCGGTTGGGGGTCGCGGTGCTGATCACCACGCTGCATGACCCGCTGCAGCTGGCGTGGGCAGTCACCGGCGTCGACCGGCTCAGCCACGGCCGGGTGGATGTCGGCGTCGGCCACGGCGGCAACTTCCGTCCGTTTGAGGCGTTCGGTGTCGAGAAGTCGACGTTCATCAGCTACTTCACCGAGGGCATCGAGCTGATGAAGGCGGCATGGTCCGACGAGCCGAAGGTCACGTTCCACGGCCAGTTCCGCGACGTCGACGGACCTGCCGATTTCGCCGAAGCCCGTCCAGCGGCCGCATCCGCCGCTGTGGATCGGCGGTACCGCCCCCAAGGCGCTGGCCCGCGCCGTGCGTCTCGGGGACGCCTTCATCGGTGCCGGCTCATCGACCACCCAGACGTTCGCCAAAGCGGTGCAGACCGTCCGCCACGAACTCGACGAACAGGGTAAAGACGCAACCCGATTCACCATTGGCAAGCGGGTCTATCTGATGATCGACGACGACGCCCAGCGCGCGCGGGAGCGTGTCGTCGGCGGACTGCACCGCATCTATGGGGACATGCCGGGGATCGAGAAAGTTCCTGTGTCGGGCACGCCCGACGAGGTCGCGCAGGGTGTCCGGGAGGTCATCGACGCGGGCGCCGAGATGGTCCTGCTGAATCCCGTCGGCACCAGTGTCGCCGAGGACCGCGAGCAGATGGAACGGCTTGCCGCCGAAGTGATTCCGCAGTTGACTTGAGCGGTGCGTCAGCAGAGGATCGGGAAGCTCGGGTCTGTTGTGTAATCAAGCCGCTTGCCGTACACGCCTGCCCCTTCAGCGCAAACTGGATAGCGCAATCGCGCCGCGACGGTCGTCCGCAATTACGTATCGTCACCGTCATGGACGATGATTCGCCTGATCGGTCCAACAAGGGGCGCAGACTTAGCCGCCGGCGGATTGCTCCGTCTAGCCGGAACCGCAGGCATTGCGGTGACGGCAGTGAGCGCATGCTCAGAGAGGCCGATTGCAGGCGCTACTTCGTCCTCGGCGCCAAGTCCCACTCCGCCGAGCCCCGTCCCCGCCACGATCGCGGACCCGACGCCTGCCCCTGCAGTGTCACCCACTGCGACGGTGATCCCGGCCTCGAATGTGATCCTGTGCCGCGACGCCTGGGGGGCTGCACCGCCGCGAGCCGGGCGGAACGCCCCATACCCCCAATTTCATGACGATCCACCACACCGCCGTCGTTCTCGGCGACAACGCCAACGCACCCGCTCGACTACGGCAGCACCAGCACTATCACCAGGACACTCAGGGCTGGATCGATATCGCTTATCACCTCAGCGTCGACCGCAGGGGAAACATCTACGAGTTGAGGGATCCGAACCTCGTCGGCGACACCGCAACAAGCTATGACCCCACCGGCCACTTCCTCGTGGTGTGCGAGGGGAATTTCGACGAAGAGGACATAACGGAAGACCAACTCAACGGCGCCGCACTCGCATTCGCTTGGGCGGCAGAGCAATACGGCATCCCGGCCGATCGACTCGCTGGACACAAAGACGCCAGCGGCGACACTTCCTGCCCCGGCGCAAGCCTTTACGCTCGCATTCCCGACCTCAAGGACCGTGTCGGCGTCCTCTTGGCAGCAGGACCGGTGAACCTGCAGAAGATCTGCGGGCCCGACGCCGACGCGATTGTCGGTGAGATCGAGTCCGGCATCCGCTGAGCTGAGATACGCGAAAGCCCCCGACACGCCGAGGCGGGCGGGGGCTTTGGCGTCTTGGCGCGGAGAGGCTAAGCGGCGTCGGTCGTGGAACCGCCTGCGGCCGTGATCTTTTCCTTCGCACTGCCGCTGAACTTGTGCGCGGTGACGTTGACCTTCACGGTCAGCTTGCCGTCGCCGAGCACCTTCACCAGCGAGTTCTTCCGGACCGCGCCTGCGGCCACGAGTTCGTCGACACCCACGTCGCCGCCCTTGGGGAACAGCCTGTTCAGGTCGCCGACGTTGACCACCTCGTAGGAGGTGCGGAACCGGTTGCGGAAGCCCTTGAGCTTCGGCAGCCGCATGTGGATCGGCATCTGGCCACCCTCGAACGTCGCGGGGACGTTCTTGCGGGCCTTCGTGCCCTTCGTACCGCGGCCGGCGGTCTTGCCCTTGGAGCCCTCGCCGCGGCCGACGCGTGTCTTGGCGGTCTTCGAGCCGGGGGCGGGCTTTAAATCGTGAAGCTTGATCGGCGTCATCTTCTTAAACTTCCTCCACCTCTATGAGGTGATGCACGGTCTTGATGAGCCCGCGGGTCTGGACGTTGTCCTCACGGACGACTGACTGACGGATCTTGCGCAGTCCCAGCGAGCGCAGGCTCTCCTTCTGGCGCCAGCGCGCACCGATGGTGCTGCGCACCTGGGTGATTTTCAGCTCTGCCATGGCTATGCCGATCCTTCGCGCGTGGCGCTCGCGGCCACTGCCGCCTCGGCCTCGCGGCGCGCCCGCAGCATGCTGGGCGGCGCCACGTCCTCGATGGGAAGGCCACGGCGGGCCGCCACCTCTTCGGGACGCTGCAGCAGCTTCAGCGCGGCAACGGTGGCGTGCACCACGTTGATCGCGTTGTCACTGCCCAGCGACTTGGCCAGGATGTCGTGCACGCCTGCGCATTCCAGCACCGCGCGGGCAGCGCCACCGGCGATCACACCGGTACCGGGGCTGGCCGGGCGCAGCATGACCACACCCGCAGCGGCCTCACCCTGCACCGGGTGCGACGATGGTGCCGCCGATCAGCGGAACGCGGAAGAAGCCCTTGCGAGCCTCCTCGACACCCTTGGCGATCGCGGCGGGAACTTCCTTGGCCTTGCCGTAGCCGACACCGACCATGCCGTTGCCGTCGCCGACGATGACCAGAGCGGTGAAGCTGAACCGCCGACCACCCTTGACCACCTTGGAGACGCGGTTGATCGTGACGACGCGCTCGATGTAGTTGCTCTTCTCGCCACCGTCGCGATCGCGACGACCGCCGCGATCGTCACGGCGTCCCCGGCCGTCGCGGTCACCGCGAGCCGGCCTGCCGTCCGAACTCGAAGGCCCGGCGGCGCCTGCTGCCTGCTCGGCCATTACGTAGTCCTTCCAATTGTTTTCAGGTCATTCGTCATCAGAACTTCAGCCCACCTTCGCGTGCCGCGTCGGCCAGCGCTGCGAGCCGTCCGCCGTAGGTGTAGCCACCCCGGTCGAACACCACCGTCTCGATCCCCGCGGCCTTGGCGCGCTCGGCGATCAGCTGACCGACCCGCTTGCTGTGGGCCTTCTTGTCACCATCCACGCCGCGCACGTCGGCCTCGATGGACGACGCGGCGGCCACCGTGGTGCCGGTCAGGTCGTCCACCAGCTGCACGTGAATGTGCCGCGCGGAGCGGTGCACAACCAGGCGCGGCGTGTCGGCCGATGCCTTCGATCTTCTTGCGCAGCCGCGCGTGCCTGCGCAGCCGCGAGGTGCGACGGGCCGCTGCGACGCTCTGCCCGGCTCCGGGCTTCTGCTTTGCGCCTTTTGTCTTCTGGGCTTGAGCCATAGCTACTTACCTGTCTTTCCGACCTTGCGGCGGATCTGCTCACCCTCGTAGCGGATGCCCTTGCCCTTGTACGGGTCGCTCTTCCGCAGACGACGGATGTTGGCGGCGATCTGGCCGACCTTCTGCTTGTCGATACCGGTGACCGAGAACTTCGTCGGCGTCTCCACCGCGAAGGTGACGCCCTCGGGGGCGTTGATCAGCACCGGGTGGCTGTAGCCGAGGGCGAACTCAAGGTTGCTGCCCTTGGCGACCACGCGGTAGCCGACGCCGAAGATCTCCATCTTGATGGTGTAACCCTCGGTGACGCCGGTGACGAGGTTGGCCACCAGCGTGCGCGACAGCCCGTGCAGCGAGCGGTTGCGCCGCTCGTCGTCGGGACGGGTCACCACGATGGCGCCGTCGTCGTCTCTGGCGATCGTGATCGGCTCGGCCACCGCGAGGTCCAGGGTGCCCTTGGGCCCCTTGACCGAGACGTTCTGGCCGTCGATCGTCACGTCGACTCCGGCAGGTACCGGAACCGGCTGCTTACCAATGCGCGACATAGCTAGTCCCCCTCACCAGACGTACGCGAGGACTTCGCCGCCCACGCCTTGTCGTGACGCCTGGCGGTCGGTCAGCAGCCCCGAGGACGTGGAGATGATCGCCACGCCGAGGCCGCCGAGCACCCGCGGCAGGTTGGTCGATTTCGCATACACCCGCAGACCGGGCTTGGACACCCGGCGCAGGCCCGCGATGCTGCGTTCACGGCTCGGGCCGTACTTGAGTTCGACGATCAGCGACTTGCCCACTCGAGCATCCTCGGTGTGATAGTCGGTGATGTAGCCCTCCGCCTTGAGGATCTCGGCGATGTTCGCCTTGATCTTCGAATGCGGCAGGGTCACCTCATCGTGGTACGCCGAATTGGCGTTGCGCAGACGTGTCAAGAAGTCTGCGATCGGATCCGTCATGGTCATGACAGCCGGTTCACCTTCCTCGCGGCGGTTCCCGTCTTAAGGGCCTACCGCAACTTTCTGTCGAATGGGACGTGGTCTTGGGAGTTACCAGCTGGACTTCTGCACACCTGGCAGCTCGCCGGCGTGCGCCATCTCGCGCAGGCAGATGCGGCACAGCCCGAACTTGCGGTAGACCGCGTGCGGGCGACCGCACCTGTTGCAGCGGGTGTAGCCGCGCACCTTGAACTTGGGCTTCTTATTGGCCTTGTTGACCAGAGCCTTCTTTGCCATCTGTTCAGTTCTCCTTGAACGGAAAGCCGAGAGCCCGCAACAGCGCCCGTCCTTCGTCGTCGTTCGTCGCCGTGGTGACGACGGTGATGTCCATGCCACGGGGGCGGTCGATGGAGTCCACGTCGATCTCGTGGAACACCGACTGCTCGGACAACCCGAACGTGTAGTTGCCGCGGCCGTCGAATTGCTTGGGGCTCAGTCCGCGGAAGTCGCGGATACGCGGCAGCGCGATCGAGATCAGCCGGTCCAGGAACTCCCACATCCGGTCGCCGCGCAGTGTCACGCGCGCGCCGATCGGCATGCCTTCGCGCAGCTTGAACTGAGCGATCGACTTCGTCGCCTTGCGCACCTCGGGCTTCTGGCCGGTGATCAGCGCGAGGTCGTTGACCGCGCCGTTGATCAGCTTGGCGTCGCGGGCGGCGTCGCCGACACCCATGTTCACGACGACCTTGACCACGCCGGGGATCTGCATGACGTTGCCGTAGCTGAATTCTTTTTGCAGCGAGTCGCGAATCTCTTCGCGGTAGCGCTGCTTCAGGCGAGGCAGAGTCTTCTCTGTCGTTTCAGCCGTAGTCATTCTCAGATGTCCTTGCCGTTGGTCTTGGCGATGCGGACGTTCTTGCCGCTCTCATCGTCTTTCCGGTAGCCGATGCGGGTCGGCTTGCCGTCGGAGTCGACCACCATCACGTTGGACACGTGAATCGGCGCCTCCTGCGTGACGATGCCGCCCGACGACGCACCACGCTCGGTGCGGGACACCGGGGTGTGCTTCTTGATCCGGTTGACGCCCTCGACAAGAATCTTGTTGCGGGTCGGATACGCCTGCAGCACCTTGCCTTTGGCGCCCTTGTCCTTGCCAGAGACGACCAGGACGGTGTCGCCCTTGTGGACCTTCATCTACAACACCTCCGGAGCGAGCGAGACGATTTTCATGAAGCGCTTCTCGCGCAGTTCACGACCGACCGGGCCGAAGATGCGCGTGCCGCGCGGATCGTTGTCCGGCTTGATGATGACGGCGGCGTTCTCGTCGAACTTGATGTAGCTGCCGTCGGCGCGGCGGCGCTCCTTGACGGTGCGCACGATGACGGCCTTGACGACCTCACCGCGCTTGACGTTGCCACCGGGGATGGCCTCCTTGACGGTGGCCACGATGATGTCGCCGATGCCGGCATAACGCCGCGCCGACCCACCGAGCACGCGGATGCACAAGATCTCCTTGGCGCCCGTGTTGTCGGCGACCTTCACCCGCGATTCCTGCTGAATCACTCGATCTCCTCGACCTGGTTACGTATGCACGGCAGATACCGACCTGACGTGCGCGGTCTTGCGTCACCGAAGAGCACGCAGGGTCTTCTTCGTCAGAAGAGAACCGAGGTCTGCCCAAGGCAACCAGTGAATTCTAGGTGACGACCAGCAATGCACCAAATCGCCGCTGGTCAGCACCCACCAGCACTCACCCCACCACCCATACCCATCCCGCGAGCGAGCGCGTCTGATCCTCGACACGCCGTTGGCCCGGCGACGTTTGCGCACGCTCGCACCCCGTGAACGTGCAGGTCGACCGGACAATGCCGCGGGTTATCGGCGGAAGCCGGTGCCGCTGCGGATCAGCGGCAGCGTCGCGTTGGTCGCAAAACCTGAGGGCGCGTCGCACACCGCGGGTACGGCGTTGAGCACCTGCATGCCGGTGGCGATGTTGGCCGCCTGGGCGTGCTCGGCGATGCTTGCGTTGCGGCTGAAGCTGGCCAGAGTCAGGAAGTGCACGCGCATGGACGGGTCGCCTTCGATGGTCAGTGTCCAGCCGTGCTCGGGTGTAGGCCAATGCTCCGGATACTCGTTACCGACCGTCCACAGCGTCTCTATTTCGACGCGCGATTCGCCGTTACGACGCCCGACCAGGTTCCAGCGCTGGCCTGCCGTGGTGCCTGTCTTGAGCAGACGATCGAACACCTGGTGGTCTCGCTGCGCCGGGATCACCTCGATGTCGACGGTGACCTCGTCGAGGCCGGCGCCGAGTGCGTCACCGAGTAGCCAGACCTGTTCGACGAACATCGACTTCATGTCGCGGAGGAATGGGTCGACTTCGGCGTCGACTGATGTCCGGCGGCTCGCCGAACTTCATGTTGCCGAAGCTGATGTCGGTGCTGTCGTAGAGCGTCATGTCGGCGCGCTCCTGCAGGGTGATGGTGTCGATCGTGCGACTCATCCCGGACAGCGCGAGCGGTAGGACCCCCGACAGGTTGCCGGGGTTGATGCCGCTGGCGTGAAACGTGGTGCTGCCGTCGCGGCAGGCCGACGCCAGCCGTTGACGATCGGCATCGGGCAGCCGGGGCGGATAGAAACCGAAGACGGTCGTTGCGACGTTCTTGCCACTGGCGAGAAGCCGACAGACCTCGCCGATGTCGCCGTTGCGTGGTGTGTAGATGACGCAGTCGGCGTCTAGAGCGACGATTGCGTCGTCGTCGGTGGTTGCGGTGACGCCGATAGGGTCCCGGCCGACGAGCGTCCCGGCGTCGACTCCATTCTTGGATTCGGAATAGACCTTCACGCCGACGATTTCGAGGTCGTCGCGGTGGTCGATGATCGCGGTGAGCAACTCACTGCCGATCGACCCTGGCCCCCAGAGAATCACCCGATATGTCTTGTCAGCCACGGCGGTGACGATATCCGCGTCGCACTCGGCGCCACGGCGAAATTGCACGTACCGCTGGGCGACGGATAAACCGCGCGTTCATCGACATGGGGTGCGACGAGCCGGTTGTCGAATTCGACTACGAAGGCGCACACCACAGCGAGGTGCGCGGTCAGTACGTGCACGACATAGGGCAGCTGAATTGATCGACAGTCAGGGGTGGATTGACATCCGGGTCCTCGCCGAACACAGCACGCGATTCAATCCTCTACCGCGCCCACATGGCATTCAAGAGACGCGGCTGGGCACACCCAAGATTGCACTGAGGGCTGCTTCAGCCGGGTTTCAACAGCCCTGAGCGCAATATCGGGCCAGAGCTAAGCCTCAGCCACGCAACGGAACCCGATGTGCGTGGTGGCGCTGTCCTGCGATTGCGGCGACCGTGCCGACGGGCGATACCGGTGGCAGTAATCCGGCGCGCACAGGTGCGAGCCGCCCTTGAGCGCCTGGCTGACAGTTGGGTCGGCTTCATCGGCCTGCGGACAACAGCTGAGCCGATTCCCCACGCGCCGGTTCGTCGAGCCGATGGTGACCGAAGAACACCGTCGTCGTCCACTCCCACACGTTGCCGATCATGTCGACCAGTCCGTAGCCGTTCGGCGGGAAGGTCCCGACCGGCGACGTGCCTGTCCAGCCCGACGCACCGTCGTTCGCGTACGGGAACCGGCCCTGCCACGTGTTGGCCATCAGCCGGCCGTCCGGCATCGGGTCTTCACCCCACCCATAGGTCGACGTGCTGCCCCCGGCCGCCGCGTATTCCCATTCCGCCTCGCTCGGTAGCCGGCGTCCCGCCCACCGGGCGTATGCGGCCGCGTCGGGATACGCCACCTGTACGACGGGATGTTCCAGCCGATCCTCGATCCCGCTGTCCGGCCCGAACGGATGGCGCCAGTACGCGCCGGGTTCCCACTGCCACCACTGCCGCCAGTCGCGCAGATCGACGGGCCCGGACGTCGGCCGGAAAACCAGCGCACCAGCCACCAGGTCGGCGGGATTCGCCCCGGGATACAGCGCCGGGTCGAGCTC
Source organism: uncultured Actinomycetota bacterium (assembly GCA_963758825.1). GTDB lineage: Bacteria > Actinomycetota > Actinomycetes > Mycobacteriales > Mycobacteriaceae > Mycobacterium. Next base: position 279,940 of record CAVWWV010000010.1, read on the forward strand.
GCGCTCGGCCACAGTGACGTAGCCGCTGTCGTCGACGAATTCGGCGAACTGCGCATTGGTGACCGGATGCCGTTCCATCGCGAACCCGGCCACCTGCACCGCGTGTATCGGCGCCTCTTCCGGATAGAAGCGCGTCGAACCCATCCGGAACGAACCACCCGGCAACTCGACGAGCTCAGTGAGCATGCATTCAGGGTATTCCGACGGCGAAGTCCTCGATGAGCACCGACGACGCGGCGTCGAATGCGGCGGTTCCCGCCGGTGCCTGCACATGGACGGCGACCAGATAGTCGCCGGCGTCGGTCCAGACGTGGACGATGCGGTCGAGGAACTCGACGGACTGCTGCGGGGTGTCCGACCATGCACCCATCAGCTTCTGCCCGCTGTAGCCGCAGAGTTCGGCGGGCAGCACACTCACGCTGCTGACCGCCGATACCTCCATCACCCCGTCGGCGTATTCGGTGAACGCTGCGGCGGGGTCGAGCTTCGTCGGCGCAATCGTCACCGTCGCGAACATGCCGTCAGGACCCTGCAACCGCAGACCGACGTCGCCGGAACCAGGCAACTGCGACCAGCCGTCGGGGACGGCGACGGTGACCTTCGGTGCGGCCGGATCGGATACCTGCGCGACGGCCGATACCGCCGGCTCGACCGGCAGCGGACAGCCGACGGTGGCAGCCGGGACCGGGCTGCGCGTTGTGGTGACGATGCCCGGTGCCGCGGGGCCGGCGTCCTCGGTCGACTTCGTCGGTGTCTGCGGACGTTCGGTGGTGGTCGTCGCGGCACTCCCGCTGCGGACCGCCACGCCCTCGTCGGTCCGGACGCAGGCCGAAACCAGCGGGGTCACCAATGTCAGCAGAACCGCCGTCGCCCAACCGAACCGCTTCACCGTTACATCATCAATCCTTGGAGAACGCTTGCGCCAATTCCCGTTCGAGGTCCAGGTAGGGCGTACCCGAGATGTCGACGACGACCTTGGCGATCGTTCCCCCGGTGAACGGGTACGGAGCCTTGTAGCTGCTCGAGACCGCCTGCCCGGTGTTGCGCCCGACGGCGACGCCGCCTCCCGAGAGACCGAAGCTGGCCGGATGCGTGCGTACGCCCGACATCGTCGCCACGACCGAACCGTCGACGTGGAGCGAGACGTCACCCACAGGGGTGTGGCTGCCTTCGACCGTTCCCGTGCGGTCGTAGGACACACCGAAGACGTGGTCTCCCAACGGCAGTGGGTCGGGCGCGGACAGCTTCTGCTCGTCCTCCCCCATGAAGTTGTAGATGTAGTGCAGGTAACCGTCCTGAACGAACAACACGTGGCCACCATGACCCGCGCCCTGTTTGTAGAGCACTCCTTCGGCACCGGTGGTGTCGACCGCGACGTCAGCCAGCACCGAGAACGATTGGCCCGCGCAGTTCCGGTGCGGCCCCGAGGCCGATCTCGGAGTTGTCCGGGTAGTAGGTGAAGTTCTTCCGGTCGGCGACGAGGTAGGGCCGGAAACGCGTCATCGTCTCGAAGATGTTGAGGTCGGCGAGCGGAAGCCCGTTGTACTTCGCGGCCTCGTCGAACCACAGCTTCTTGAGCTCCTCGAGCTTGTCCGGCTGCTCGGCGGCCAGGTCGTGGCACTGGCTGCGGTCGGACTCGATGTGGAACAGCTCCCACCTGTCGGCGTCGAAGTGCGACCAACCCGCAGGCGTCGCGGCGTGGACGGTGTTGGCGAACCAGCCGTCGTGCCAGATACCGCGGGTGCCGAGCATCGTGTAGAACTGGGTGGTTTTGCCGGTGTCGGCGGTCGGATTATCAAGCGCGGCTTTGAAACTCACGCCGTCGAGCGGCTTCTGTGCGATACCGCCGACTTCGGCGGGCGGCGCGATGTCCAGCAGGTCGTAGATCGTCGGGGTGACGTCGCAGACGTTGGCGTAACAGTCCCGCACCTCCCCATGAGCCTTGATTCCCTTGGGCCAGCTGATGATTGCGGTATCGGCGATGCCACCCTCGTGGGAGGCATAGCGCTTGAACAGCTTGTAGGGCGTGTTGAACGCCATCGCCCAGCCGATCGGATAGTGGTTGTAGGTCTCCGGCCCGCCGATGTGGTCGAAGTACTTCATGCTCTCCTCGACGGTGTCGATGTAGCCGTTGAAGAACTTCACCTCGTTGACCGATCCGTTGGGTCCGCCCTCGCCGCTTGCGCCGTTATCGGAGATCACGACGATGATTGTGTTGTCGAGCTGGCCGGATTCCTCGAGGTAATCCAGGATGCGGCCGATCTGGGCGTCGGTATAGGAAAGGAACCCGGCGAACACCTCAGCCATCCGGCTGAAGAGGCGCTTCTCCTCGTCGTTCAGAGAGCCCCACGGGCGCACCGTGTCCTGGTACGGCCACGCCTCGCCGTTGGGGCCCTTGACATCGAGATAAGGGTTCATCGGCGACAATTCGGTGTCCGACGGCACGATGCCGAGCTTCTTCTGGTTCTCCAGCACGATCTCGCGGTACTGCTCGTAGCCGATGTCGAACTTGCCCGCGTACTTGTCGGCCCACTCCTTGAATACGTGATGCGGGGCGTGGCCCGCGCCGGGGCAGAGGTAGGAGAACCAAGGTTTGTCCGGCGCGACCGCCTTCGCGTCGCGAATGAACTCAATCGTCTTGTCGGCAAGGTCTTTCGACAGGTGATATCCCTCCTCCGGCGTTGCCGGCGGTGCCACCTGATGGTTGTCGTAGACCAGGTCGGGATACCACTGGTCGGTCTCGCCGCCCATGAAGCCGTAGAACCTCTCGAACCCGCGAGACAGCGGCCAATGACGCTTTGTGGCCGCCACATTGGACTCCTCCAGCGGTGTCAGGTGCCATTTGCCGACGCAGTAGGTGTTGTAACCCCGTTCGTTCAACACCTCGGAGAGCAGTGCGGTGTCGGCAGGGATGCGGCCGTTGCAGTTCGGGAAGCCGTCGGTGAACTCCTCGATGGTCGCCATGCCGACGGTGGTGGCGTTGCGTCCGGTCAGCAGCGAAGCACGGGTCGGCGAGCAGAGCGCCGTGGTGTGGAACTGCGACAGCCGAACACCGCGGTCGGCGATGCGACTCATCGTCGGCATGTCGACCAGACCACCGAAGCAGTCCCAAGTCGCAATACCGGTGTCGTCCCAGACGAGATAGAGGACGTTGGGCGCGCCCTCGGGTGCGGTCGGCGCGGCGTATGGTCCCCAATCCGGCTCGGAGTCGCGGATATCCAGCTCGATCTTGCCGTTGAATTCCGTCGTCATGGCCAGCCTCGTCCAGATAGGTGCGTCGCCGCGTGGTCCTCAACCGCCCGGAGATTACACCGGTTGCATATCGCGTTGCTGAGAAATTGACGATGGCGGCAATACCAGCGACAAGACGGTTGGCCGACGCGGATTGGGGGTAACGACAAGTTATCCGACTTGTGACTGCACGGCGGCGGAGGCGGCAAAGGGTGCGTGAGGATTCCAGCGGTGGAAGTATGCCGAATGTGGCGACTAGCAAAGCGCAAACGATCTCCTATCCGGCACCGGGTGCCCGCCCACGCCGCAACGACGACTACGCGGTCGACCCGCACGTCGTCGTGCTGTTCGGCGCGACGGGTGACCTGGCCCGCCGAAAGCTGATCCCCGGCCTGGCCTACCTGGACATGTCCGACTTGGCGCCCAACATCCAGATCGTCGCCACCTCGCTGGAGGACATGTCCCGAGAAGACTTCCTGAAGGTGGCCAAGGAGGCCATCGACGACTTCGGAACGCACAAACTCAGCAAGGAACAGTGGACCCAGTTCGCCGACACGGTCAACTACGTCCCACAGACTGCAGGTCCCGAGGCGCTCGCAAGCGCCGTCGAGGAAGCCGAGGAGAAACTCGGCCCCGACGTCCGACGACTGCACTATCTGTCGGTACCGCCAAAAGCCGCCCGCGCGGTGATCACCATGCTGCGCGACGCAAAGCTGGTGGAGCGGTCGCGCGTCGTCATGGAGAAACCGTTCGGCACCGATCTGGCCAGCGCAGTCGAGCTCAACGAATTCGTCCACGAGACGTTCGACGAATCCCAGATCTTCCGGATCGACCACTTCCTTGGCAAGGAGGCCGCACAGAACATCCTGGCCTTCCGATTCGCCAACGGGTTGTTCGAGCCGATCTGGAACCGCAACTTCATCGACCACATCCAGATCGACATCCCCGAGACGCTCGGCCTTGATGAGCGGGCCAACTTTTACGAAAGCACCGGCGCCTTCAAGGACATGGTGGTCACCCACCTGTTCCAGGTGATGGCGTTCGTCGTGATGGAACCCCCGACGGCACTCGAACCCCGCGCCATCAGCGAAGAGAAGAACAAGGTGTTTCGCTCGATGTTGCCTGTCGACCCGGCAAAAGTTGTCCGAGGGCAGTACGTGGGGTACCGCAAGAACAAGGGTGTCGCTCGCGATTCCGATACCGAGACGTTCATCGCGCTCAAGGTCGGTATCGACAACTGGCGCTGGGCAGGCGTCCCGATCTATCTCCGCACGGGAAAGCGTATGGCCGAAGGCATTCGCGTCATCTCGATCGCGTTCAAGGAAGCGCCGCGCTCCATGTTCCCGGCCGGCTCCGGCGTCGGCTCCCAGGGACCCGATCATCTGACTTTCGATCTGGCCGACAACTCCAAGGTGTCGCTGTCGTTCTACGGCAAGCGCCCAGGTCCCGGTATGAAGCTCGACAAGCTGTCGATGCAGTTCTCGACGCAGGAGATCGACACCGTCAACGATGTCTTGGAGGCCTACGAGCGGCTGATCCTGGACGCGATGCGCGGCGACCACACGCTGTTCACCACCGCGGAGGGCATCGAGTCGCTCTGGGAGCGATCAGAGCCACTGCTCGCCGACCCGCCACCGGCCAAGATCTACCAGCCCGGTACCTGGGGACCGAACTCAATTCATCAGCTGATCGCTCCCAACGCGTGGCGGCTACCGTTCGAGCGAGGGTGGCGCGAGGCCAAGCACGACCACGGCTGATCGGTACTGCTGGCCGGAAGCCTGCGAATGCAAAAGCCCCCGACACGGTCAGTGTCAGGGGCTCTGCGTCCGCTTGCGCAGATACCGCTACTTGGCCTTCTCCAGAATCTCGACGAGCCGCCAGCGCTTGGTGGCCGACAGCGGACGCGTCTCCATCAGAGAGACCCGGTCGCCGATGCCTGCGATGCCGTTCTCGTCATGCGCCTTGACCTTGGTCGTGGTGCGGATGATCTTGCCGTAGAGCGGGTGCTTCACCCGGTCCTCCAGCTCGACCACGATGGTCTTCTGCATCTTGTCGCTCACCACGTAGCCGATGCGGGTCTTACGACGGTTGCGCGGCTTTTCGGTCCGCGGTGTGTACGCCGGGACCTTTGGTTGCCTTCTCTGCCATTACGATTCCTCACCAACAGGTCCGGAAGCCAGACCCAATTCACGTTCGCGCAGCACGGTGTACACGCGCGCGATCTCCTGACGCACTACCCGCAGCCGACGGTTGTTGGCCAGCTGACCCGTCGCCATCTGGAAGCGCAGATTGAACAGCTCTTCCTTCGACTCGCGCAGCTTGTCGTGCAGTTCTTCGTCGGTCAGCTCGCGCAGTTCGCCCGGCGTCACTCCTACTGCCATCAGAACTGCTCCTCTCGGGTAACGATGCGTGCCTTGATCGGCAGCTTGTGGATCGCGCGGGTCAGCGCCTCCCTGGCGACTTTCTCGTCGGGATAGCTCAACTCGAACAGCACGCGACCCGGCTTGACGTTGGAAATCCACCACTCCGGCGAACCCTTGCCCGAGCCCATCCGGGTCTCGGCGGGCTTCTTGGTCAGCGGGCGGTCCGGGAAGATGTTGATCCACACCTTGCCGCCACGCTTGATGTGCCGGTTGATCGCGATACGAGCGGACTCGATCTGCCGGTTGGTGACATAGGCGTGTTCCAGTGCCTGGATGCCGTAGTCGCCGAAGCTCACCGTCGTACCGCCACTGGCGATACCGCGCTGCCGCGGGTGATGTTGCTTGCGGTGCTTGACCTTACGGGGAATCAACATGACTAGCTCTCCGTGCTTTGAGTTGACTCCGGGGTCGCCTCGGCTGCAGCGCCTGCAGCGGCCTCGGTGCCTGTCGACGCCTCCGCGACGGCGGGTGCCTCTTCGGTACCCGACTGCGCGGGACCGGTATCGCCGCCGGAGGCAGCGCGACCGGCTTCGGTGCTGGTGGCAGTCGTACCCGACGCCCCACTGCGACGCGGGCGGGTGCCCGAAGGACGCTCCCGGCGCGGACGATCGGCGCCAGCCGGAACGGCGGCGGTGAGCTCGCGCTTACCACCGACGATGTCGCCCTTGTAGATCCAGACCTTCACGCCGATGCGGCCGAACGTCGTCTTGGCCTCGTACAGGCCGTAGTCGATGTCGGCACGCAGCGTGTGCAGCGGAACGCGGCCCTCGCGGTAGAACTCCGAGCGGCTCATCTCGGCGCCGCCGAGACGGCCGGAGCACTGCACCCGGATGCCCTTGACGTTGGGCTGACGCATCGCGGACTGGATGGCCTTGCGCATCGCGCGGCGGAACGCCACGCGGTTGCTCAGCTGCTCGGCGACACCCTGGGCGACCAGCTGAGCCTGCGACTCGGGGTTCTTCACCTCGAGGATGTTCAGCTGGACCTGCTTTTTCGGTCAGCTTCTCCAGGTCGGCACCGGATGCGGTCGGCCTCGGTGCCGCGACGGCCGATGACGATGCCCGGGCGCGCGGTGTGGATGTCGACGCGGACCCGGTCACGGGTGCGCTCGATCTCCACGTCGGCAATGCCGGCGCGCTCGAGACCGGTGGCCAGCAGCCGACGGATCGCGACGTCTTCCTTGACGTAGTCCTTGTACTGCTTGTCGGCATACCACCGGGACTTCCAGTCGGTGGTGATACCGAGCCGGAAGCCGTGGGGGTTGATTTTCTGGCCCACTACTGCGAGCCTCCCTTCGCTTCGTCAGAAGCCTTTTTCGCCGGAGCCTTCTTGGCAGCCTTTTTGGCCGGAGCCTTCTCAGCAGTCGCCTTCTCGGCGGTCGCCTTCTTAGCAGCGGCCTTGGCAGGAGCCTTTTCAGCGGTAGCCTTTTCAGCCGTCGCCTTCGTCGCGGGTGCCTTCTTCGCCGGCGCCTTGCTGGCGGCGGCCTTGCTGCCCTGCGCGCGACGCGAACGGGTGGAGCTGGCCGACTGACCGGCGCGCTCACCGCGTGCCGGACGACTCTCGACGATCACGGTGATGTGGCTGGTGCGCTTGCGGATTCGGAACGCACGCCCCTGGGCGCGCGGCCGGATGCGCTTGGCCGTCGGACCCTCGTCGGCGTAGACCGCGGCGACCACGAGCGTCGAGGGATCCAGCCCGTCGTTGTTCTGCGCGTTGGCGGCGGCACTGGCGATCACCTTGGCGACCGGCTCGCTCGCCTGCTGCGGCGCCCACCGCAGGATGTCCAGCGCTTCGGACACGGTCTTGCCGCGCACCAGGTCGATGACCCGGCGCGCCTTGGTCGCCGATACGCGGACGAAGCGGGCCTTCGCCGTCGCGCTCGGGTATTCGGTCTCAACAGAGGTCATCGCCGTTTGGCCTTCCGGTCATCCTTGATGTGACCCTTGAACGTGCGGGTGGGTGCGAACTCGCCGAGCTTGTGTCCGACCATCGCCTCGGTGACGAACACCGGGACGTGCTTGCGGCCGTCGTGCACCGCGAAGGTGTGCCCGATGAAGTCGGGGATGATGGTCGAACGACGCGACCAGGTCTTGATGACCTGCTTGGTGTTCTTCTCGTTCTGTACGTCGACCTTCTTCAGGAGATGGTCGTCGACGAACGGACCTTTCTTCAGGCTGCGTGGCATCGGCTACTCCTACCGGTGGTGCTTCTTGCCGGTACGCCGGCGTCGGACGATGAGCTTGTCGCTCTGCTTGTTGCGTTTACGGGTGCGGCCCTCGGGCTTGCCCCACGGGCTGACCGGGTGGCGGCCGCCTGAGGTCTTGCCCTCGCCACCGCCGTGCGGGTGGTCGACCGGGTTCATCACGACACCACGAACGGTGGGGCGCTTGCCCTTCCACCGCATGCGGCCGGCCTTGCCCCAGTTGATGTTCGCCTGCTCGGCGTTGCCGACCTCGCCGACGGTGGCGCGGCAGCGCACGTCGACGCGGCGGATCTCACCGCTGGGCATGCGCAGCGAGGCGTAGGTGCCTTCCTTGCCGAGCAGCTGGATCGACGCACCCGCCGAACGGGCCATCTTGGCGCCACCGCCGGGACGCAGCTCCACAGCGTGGATCAGCGTGCCCGCCGGGATGTTGCGCAGCGGCAGGTTGTTGCCGGGCTTGATGTCGGCGTTCGCGCCGGACTCGACGATGTGCCCCTGCGCCAGACCCTGCGGCGCGATGATGTAGCGCTTCTCGCCGTCCAGGTAGTGCAGCAGCGCGATGTTGGCGGTGCGGTTCGGGTCGTACTCGATATGTGCGACCTTGGCGTCGACGCCGTCCTTGTCGTGGCGACGGAAGTCGATCACGCGGTAGGCGCGCTTGTGGCCACCGCCCTTGTGCCGGGTGGTGATTCGGCCGTGCGCGTTACGTCCACCCTTGCCGTGCAGCGGACGCACAAGCGACTTCTCCGGCTCCGTGCGAGTGATCTCGGCGAAGTCGGAGACGCTTGAACCGCGGCGACCGGGGGTCGTCGGCTTGTACTTGCGGATTCCCATGTCAGCTATCCCTTACCCGGCGGTTACGCCGGTGCTCCGAACAGGTCGATCGGCTTGCTGCCCTCGGCGAGCGTGACTATGGCGCGCTTGGTGTTCTTGCGCTTGCCGTAGCCGGCGCGGGTGCGCTTGCGCTTGCCCTGGCGGTTGGCGGTGTTCACGGACGAGACCTTGACCTTGAAGATCTTCTCGATGGCGATCTTGATCTGGGTCTTGTTCGAGTCGGGGTGAACGACGAACGTGTAGACGTTGTCCTCGATCAGCCCGTAGGACTTCTCGGAGATGACCGGCGACAGGATGATGTCGCGCGGATCGGTGATGGTCGCCATCAGGCCGAAACCTCCTCGTCGGTCTTGGTGTTGGCGCTGATGTAGGAATCCAGCGCCTCGACGCTGAACACCACGTCGTCGGCGTGCAGCACGTCGTAGGTGTTGAGCTGGTCCGGCGAAAGAAGGTGCACGTTAGGAAGATTGCGCACACTCTTGGCGCCCGCCTCGTCGCTGCGACCGATGACGATCAGCACCTGCTTACCCTCGACCAAACCGGCCAGGAACGCCTTGGCGCTCTTCGTCGACGGCGCCTGCCCCTCGACGAGCTCGGTCACCGCGTGGATGCGGCCGTTGCGGGCCCGGTCGGACAGCGCGCCGAGCAGTGCGGCGCGAATCATCTTCTTCGGCGTCCGCTCGCTGTAGTCGCGCGGCTTCGGGCCGTGCACGACGCCACCACCGGTGAACTGAGGCGCACGCGTCGAACCCTGACGGGCCCGACCTGTGCCCTTCTGCCGGTACGGTTTCCGGCCGCCACCGCGGACCTCGCCGCGCGTCTTGGCCGAGTGCGTGCCCTGACGGGCGGCCGCCAGTTGCGCGGTCACCACCTGATGCATCAGCGCGATGTTCGGCTCGACGTCGAACAGCTCGGCGGGCAGCTCGACTGAGCCGTCCGTCTTGCCGGCCGGGGTGTGGACGTCGATCTTCACATTCTTGGTGGCCATTACTTATCGCCTCGTTTGATTGCGCTGCGGACCGTCACCAGTCCGCCGTTGCGACCGGGGATGGCGCCCTTGATCAGCAGCACGCCATTCTCGGCATCGACCTTGTGCACCAACAGGTTCTGCGTCGTGATGCGGTCACCGCCCATCCGGCCCGACATCCGGGTGCCCTTGAACACCCGACCCGGGGTGGCACACCCGCCGATCGAACCGGGACGACGGTGAACCGCCTGTGCGCCGTGGCTGGCGCCCTGACCCTTGAAGCCGTGGCGCTTCATGGTGCCCGCGAAGCCCTTGCCCTTGGAGGTTCCCGTCACGTCGACAAAGGCGCCGTCGCTGAAGATTTCGGCGGTCAGTTCCTGGCCGACCTCGTACTCGGCTGCCGCGGTCTCGTCGTCGAGCCGGAACTCGGCGATGTGACGGCGCGGGTTGACACCCGCGGCGGCGTACTGCCCGGACAGCGGCTTGTTCACCTTGCGCGGGCTGATCTCGCCGTAGGCGAGCTGCACAGCGCTGTAGCCGTCGCGTTCCGGGGTACGGATCATCGTCACCACGTTGGGGCCGGCCTTGACGACCGTCACGGGCACGACCTTGTTGTTCTCGTCGAACACCTGCGTCATGCCCAGCTTGGTGCCCAAAATGCTCTTTCTAGCCATTTCTCTTGGGTCTCCTACTGGATGTTGACGTCGACACTGGCCGGCAGATCGATGCGCATGAGTGCGTCAACGGTCTTCGGCGTCGGGTCGAGGATGTCGATAAGGCGCTTGTGCGTGCGCATCTCGAAGTGCTCCCGCGAGTCCTTGTACTTATGCGGGGACCTGATGACGCAGTACACGTTCTTTTCGGTCGGCAGCGGCACTGGACCAACGACACTGGCGCCTGTACGGGTGACCGTTTCCACGATCTTGCGCGCCGAGGCGTCAATCGCCTCGTGGTCGTAGGCCTTGAGCCTGATGCGGATCTTCTGTCCCGCCACGCTTCTCCTACCTCGCTCCTGCTTCGCACTTCGGCCGGCCCAAACTCGAGGACCTGGTCCCTGCGCCCGTCCGTGTGATTGCCACGCGGACACAGCGCTGGTGTTGCCGCCGCTGTTTACCTGTCTGAAGTTCACCGGTCCCCGCGGTCGGGTGTGTCGCCCGCACGCGCACTTCGTCTCGACGGAAATTCCGCCTTCGTCGAAGATGGCACCGTTTGCGCCCGTTTGGGCGCCGGTTGTATGCCCGGCCAGGCGCAAACCCGGCTCAAGGCAACCCGAACAGTATGCCTCAGATCGGTAATTGCTCCAAATCCCTGGCCATGGGATTGCCGCGGTGGCAGACGGCCATGCCTGCGGCATCGTGACCGGGCTTTCTTACTCCAGAGTAAGGTAGCCCGTCATGGCAGCCCCGACCACCACCTATCAGATGTGGAAACGCCTCGCCGGACGTCCGGGTGGCACCCGGTTGTTTTCGACGGCAGCGATGGTACGGGTGCCGTATTTCGCATCGATCGCCCCGCACGTCGTCCGGATGGAACCCGGCCTCGCCGAGGTCACGGTGCCGAAATGGTTCTTCGTCTACAACCACCTGCACACCGTGCATGCGATCGCATCCTGCAATGCGGCGGAGATCGCAATGGGGATGTTGATGGAGGCGACCGTGCCCACCAGCCACCGCTGGATTCCGAAGGCGATGAATGTGCAGTACCTCGAGAAGGCCACCACCTCGCTACGCGCCCAGGCCCGGCTGGACCCACCCGACTTCGCGGCGATCACCGACGGCGTCGAGGTGGTGATCCCGGTCAGCGTGACGGACAGGGCGGGCACCGAGGTTGTGCATGCCGACATCACCTGCTGGGTGACACCCGCGCACTGACTGACGTCGAAATCCGCTTTTTACAGAAGACGTGCGAGTAGATCTCTGCAAGAGCGGATTTCGACGCATACAAACCGCCGCGGCCGCCGGCAGCGGAGGGCTCATGAGCCCAGGTACGTGCCGTGTCCTACGCGCACCAGGTCGCCGTCGAACGTCAGCACCTCGTTGACCAGTTCGCCCCGGTGGTTGCGATAGTTGATCACCAGCGTCGACTCGCCCCGATATACCCCGACGACGTCGAAGTGAAGGTCGGGCACCATCGTCAAAGCCGTTGTCCAGTAGTGGCGCAACGCGTCCTTTCCGCGCACCACACCGTTCGACTCGGGTAGTACGCGCGCGGCCACCGGTGAGGTGAACTCGACATCGTCGTGGAAATGGGCAAGCACGGCCTCCACGTCGTGTGCGTTCCACGCGCGCACCCACTCGTCGGCGAACGTCTGGGGATCCGGGGTCGGCATGGCGCAAGCCTAGGGTTACCGGGGCAGGTTCGCCCAGAACGCGCACTGGTGGCTGTCATCGAAGTCGGTGACGACGCGACTGCCGTCGGACTGCAACGACATCCACGGCTGCGCGGCGACGTCGGCGCCGAGCGCGGGCCACTCCGGTTGACCGACCGCATCCGGCGACCCGTTGTTGATGAACCGGCTCCAGTAGTCGAGCATCTGGTCTGACAGCTTCTGTTGCGGCGGAGTCCAGAGGGCCCGCCCCGCCGATCTCGAATATGAAGCGCAACTCCAACGAGTGGCTGGCGCCGACGGGAAACGGCAACGTGCGCATCGGCTCTGGCGCGGGTGCATCGCGGTCGTTGAACTCGTAGGCGTAGACCGGCCCGACCCGGGCCAGGTCGTCGCTCATCCGCTCGTTGACACACGAGAACACCCCGTCGGTGACCGCCGCCGCGTACGCGGACGGCACATTGCCGCCGTAGTTGCTCAGCGGGTAGCGCTCACCGACGGCAGGAGCATTGGCGCCGAACGTATCTCGTAGCAGTTGCGGGTACCGCTCGGGCGTGTAGACCTCACCGAACCGCAGATACTGCAACGCGACGAAGAGGGTGAACTCGTCGCGGTTCGTGCCGATCAGCACCGGCACGCGGGCGGCCTCGTTGCGTGCGATCGCGGTGACCGGGTCGACAGGAAGCGCCACGCTGCCGGTTACCGGTCCGGGCAGCGCATCCTCGCCGACGTTGTAGAAGGTCACGGGTTCGCGCAGTTTGTCCAGCGGCAAGGACCGCAGACAGTCCGCGGCCGTCTTCGGATCGCCGCACCCGACTTTCGCGGCGTAGTCGACGCTGCGCCGTTCGGCTGTCGGAAGGTCGGCTTGTGCCCCGCACGGCGCACTCTGGATGATCGCCGCGCGGAACAATCCCTTCGAATCCGGTGCCACCAGGTGGTCGCATACCGACATGCCGCCCGCCGACTCCCCTGCGACGGTCACCTTTCCCGGGTCGCCGCCGAAGTCGGCGATGTTATCCCTGACCCAGCGCAATGCCGCCTGCTGGTCCTGCAATCCGTAGTTGCCGACGTCGCCGGGCGGACCGAGCGCCGGATGCGCGAGGAATCCCAGCGTGCCGAGGCGGTAATTGATGGTGACGACGATGACGTCGCCGCGCGACACCAGCCAGCGGCCGTCGTAGATCTTGCCGCTGCCTCCGGTGAACGAGCCGCCGTGGATCCACACGATGACCGGTCGCGGCGCTCCCTTCATCGCAGGCGTCCAGACGTTCAGGCTCAGGCAGTCCTCATCGCTCTGCTTTCCGAATTCTGGATCGGCACTGGGATCCTGGATGCAGCGCGGCCCCGATTTGGTGGCATCGCGTATCCCATCCCATGCCGGCGGCGGCGCAGGCGGACGGAAGCGCAGCGGGCCCACAGGCGGTGCCGCGTAAGGGATGCCGGCGAACAATCGATGATCCCACTCGACCTGGCCGCGGACCGTGCCGGTGGCCGTCTGTACCAGCGAGGTATCCGACTGCGGCGCAGGCGTCGGGACCACCGGCGACGGCGCCTCGAGTATTCCCGGGATGGCCGACCTCGGCGATGCCCCGACGAGCCGTCCGAGCGCAACCACCAGCACCGTCGCCATCACGACGATCAGGACCACCCGCAGGCTTCGAGCCGTCCCTGGCTGCACGAAGTCCGAGCCTACGCAGGCTTTCGCTCAAACCGCTGGATCGCACATGCGGCGATCCCCTAGACTGCGAACTTGACACCCGTCAAGTTCGCTCCAGCCGATACCTCAGGGAGACGCGATGAGCCCGCGCCCTATCGACGAAGCCGCCACGGTACTGGCCGACCCGACCGCATACGCCGACGACGACCGCCTGCATAGCGCGCTTACCCGACTGCGGACCGACAATCCGGTGGCGTGGGTCGACAGCCGGCCGTACCGCCCGTTCTGGGCGATCACCAAGCACGAAGACATCATGGCCATCGAGCGCGCGAACGACCTGTTCCTTTCGGAACCCCGCCCGCTGCTGGCGACCGCGGAGACCGACGACGTGCTCAAGGCGCAGCAGGACGCCGGCATGGGCATCCGCACGCTCATCCACATGGACGACCCGCACCATCGAAAAGTCCGGACGATCGGCGCGGACTGGTTCCGCCCCAAAGCGATGCGCGCACTGAAGGTTCGCGTCGACGAACTTGCCAAGCGCTATGTCGACACGATGCGTGACGTCGGGCCTGAGTGCGATTTCGTCGAGGCGATCGCGGTCAACTTCCCGCTCTATGTCATTCTCTCGCTCCTCGGACTGCCCGAGGACGATTTCCCGCGGATGATGAAGCTGACGCAGGAGATGTTCGGCGGTGACGACGAGGAGCATCGACGAGGCGACAGCACGGAGGACCTGCTGGCCGTACTCGCCGACTTCTTCACAGTATTTCGGAGCGTTGACGGCATCGCGACGGGAAACGCCCACCGAGGACCTGGCATCCGCAATAGCCAACGGGCGCGTCGACGGCGAACTGCTATCCGATATGGACACACTCTCCTACTACGTGATCATCGCGAGCGCCGGACACGACACCACGAAGGACGCGATCTCCGGCGGCCTGCGCGCCCTCATCGAGAATCCCGGTGAGCTGGCGCGCCTGCAGAACAATATGGACCTGATGCCGACCGCGGTCGAGGAGATGATCCGCTGGACGACTCCGGTGAAAGAGTTCATGCGGACGGCGGCCGAGGACACCACCGTTCGCGGAGTGCCGATCGCCAAGGGTGAATCCGTATATCTCACTTACGTTTCGGGCAATCGCGACGAGGATGTCTTCAACGAGCCCTTCCGGTTCGACGTCGGCCGCGACCCGAACAAGCACCTGGCCTTCGGCTACGGTGTGCATTTCTGCCTGGGAGCAGCGTTGGCGCGGATGGAGATGAACAGCCTCTTCACCGAGTTGGTGCCCCGCCTGGAGTCCATCGAATTGGCAGGCGAGCCCGAACTGTCTGCGACAACGTTCGTCGGCGGACTCAAGCACCTGCCTATTCGTTACTCGCTGCGCTGAGCCCCTTCTTGCGATGGGTGGCCAGGAATCCGTCGACGGCGCATACCGCAATATCCCGATAATCGAAGTCCGGCAACGTCGACAGCTTGCCCAAAGCGATTGGGCCGAGCAGCAATACGGCTGCCTTTGTGCGGTCGACATCGCCCAGTTCTGCGACCGCCTGCGGGCTGCTCAGTATTGTCTCGAAGGGTGCGGCGTACTGTTCGGCGACGCGTTCACGAAGCGTCTGCACCTCGGGGCTGTCCTGCGAGCCGCGGTGCGTTGCGCCGGGCAACCTCTCGAGATCGCCGCCCAGCGTCAGCCAGGACATCGCGGTCAGGGTGACAGGCGCCTCGGCGATCAACTCGGCCTGAGCCTGTACCAGTGCGATCAACCGGTCACGTAGGGATCCTTCGGCGGGCGGCGTCGGCGCCGGCGGAATCATCGCGTGAAACGCCGCTGCCAGCAGATCATTTCCGCTCGGAAAGTGGCGGTAGAGCGTCGCTCGGGCGACGTTGGCGGCACGGGTGACCGCATCGACGGTCACGGCGCTCGGACCTCCCGAGCGCAGCAGGGTTGTCGCAGCATCGAGCAGGCGAGCCCGCGAGCGCGCAGGTCGCGGATCCTTTCGCCCGCCGGTCATGGTTTCGCCCCCTTCAGCGCGGGTACAGGACTGTCAGTCTCGCTACGAGACTGTTAGTCTCAAAAATACTCGATCGAAAGCGAGTGACGATTATGGTCGACACCCTCGTCCGGTCCGATCAGGATATCGACGCCAACCTGGCATCCCTGTCGAAATTCGGCCGATTCTGGTTGTTGACCGTCGCCGCGCTCGATGTTCTGCTCGTGATTGCGTCGATGGTCGCCCTCAACGCGGCGCTTCCGGACATCGCAGTGCAAACCGCGGCGACCCAGACCCAACTCACGTGGGTTGTCGACGGTTACACATTGGTACTGGCCTGCTTGCTGTTGCCCGCGGGCGCCCTCGGCGATCGATACGGGCGCCGCGGTGCGTTGCTTGTCGGCCTCACGATCTTCGGCCTCGCCTCGTTCGCTCCGACGATCCTCGACAGCCCGATGCAGATCATCGTCGCCCGCGCGGTCGCGGGCGTCGGGGCCGCGTTCATCATGCCCGCCACGCTCTCACTGCTGACCGCCGCGTTCCCCAAGAACGAACGCAACAAAGCAATCGGAATATGGGCAGGCTTTGCGAGTTCAGCAGCGATCGTCGGGTTCATGGGGACGGGACTGCTGCTGCGCTACTTCGCGTGGCAGTCGGTGTTCTACGCGTTCGCGATCGCGAGTGTCGTACTCATCTGTGCACCTTGACCATTCGTTCCTCGCGTGACGAGAGGGCCACGCCCGTCGACTGGATCGGCGCGGTCCTCATCGGCTGTTCCGTTGCCGTTTTCGTCTTCGGTGTGATCGAGGCCCCTGTCCGAGGATGGTCGCATCCGATCGTCTGGGGTTGCATGTCCGCGGGTGTGGCGCTCGCCGTCGTGTTCGCGCTCTTCGAATTGCGTAGGAAGCATCCACTCCTCGATGTTCGTTTGTTCGGGCGTCCCGACTTCACCATCGGTTCGGTTGGCATAACGTTCCTGTTCTTCTCCAACTTCGGCTTCTTCTTCGTCGCCATGCAGTACCTGCAGCTCATTCTCGGTTACACGCCGCTTCAAACAGCCTGGGCGCTAGGGCCATTGGCCGTGCCCATCATCGCGCTGGGTGCGACGATGCACCTGATTCTTCCCAAGGTCGGCCTTCGGGTGGTGGTGGCGGCCGGCTTGTTCCTGATCGCCGCGGGTCTGTTCAGCATGCAGTACTTTCAAGCCGACTCGTCCTACATCGAAATCGTCTGGCCGATCATGATTACCGCCACCGGGATCGGCCTGAGTGTTGCGCCGACGACATCGGCCATCATGAACGCCGTTCCGACCGACAAACAGGGAGTAGCGTCCGCCGTCAACGACACGACCCGAGAAGTGGGCGCCGCCGTCGGCATCGCTGTGGCGGGCTCCGTCCTGGCCGCGCAGTACAGTCATGCGCTGTCGCCGGTCCTGGCCCAGTTTCCCGAGCAGGTTCGCGGCGCGGCGACCGACTCCCTCGCCAACGCGCTGGCGATCGCCAAACAGCTTGGACCGCAAGGGCCTGCGCTGACCAAGCTCGCCGAAACGGCCTTTCTCGACGCGATGGACCTGTCGCTCATTGTGCTGGCGACGATACTCGCCGTCGCGGCCGCGTTCGTCGCAGTCTGGGCCCCGGGTCGCGACGGTCGTCAGCTCCGGATCGTGGCCCGACTGGCGCGTTCGTCAGCCGACGATGAACTCGGCGGCGCGATGGCCGAGCATCACGATCGTGGCGTGGGGGCCGCGGCCGGTGACGGCGGGAAGCACCGAGCCGTCGACCACCCATAGTCCGTCGACGCCGCGCACCCGGCATCGCTCGTCGACGACCGCCGCCGCGTCGCCTTCGGACCCCATCGGCGCGGTTGCACACAAATGCTGGGACGTCGACCAGCTGGCATGGCCGACTTCCGTTGAAGAGGAGGCCAATTCACGCGCAAGTTCTGCACCGGCGCTCAACATGGCCACATCGTGCGGGTCGCTGTCGTAGCGATGCTCGATGATCGGTGCCACCCCGGGATCGTCCGACACTATCTGCAACCTGCCCCGAGACCGCGGATGCATCAGCGCGACGCCGATGTGTGGTCGATCGGCGGGATCGTCACCTGCGCCCTCCATCATGGCGCCGAAGCCCCTCGTGTAGGGCCTGATCTCGAGACCGTTAGGTGTAGTGAGCACTGCCTCCAGCGGAGGAAGGTCGTGCGTCGGCGTCCAGCCCACGGGTAGCACCCATTCAGGGTGATCGCTGGTCCGAGTGCCGACCGGCGCATTCAGCAGAACCGGAACGCCCGCACCCACGAGGACATCCTCGGGCCCGATGCCCGAGAGCATCAACAGGTGCGCAGAGCCGATTGCCCCTGCGCACAACACAATCCGATCGGCGGATAGCTGGATCGGTCCGTCGGGCCCCACGCCGTCCACGCCGACCGCGACGCCTCGGTCGAACACGATCCGCGCCACCCGCGTGTCCGCGATCAACGTCAGGTTGGGACGGTCGAGCGCAGGCTGCAGGAAGGCACCGCCCGGCCCGATCCTGATACCGCCGTCGATGTTCAGTGGCACGGCACCGATGCCGGCTGAGATCGGAATGTCTGGAGCCGCGCCGTTGAGGTCAGCGACCCACGGGTAGCCCATTTCGATGGCTGAGTCCACGAAAGTGGCTGTGCATCCGTCGAATTCAGACACGCGACGGACAAGGATCGGTCCTTCCGACCCGTGTAGCGGGCCGACGAAGTCAAGATCACGCTCGACCGCGCGAAAGTGTGGAAGTACGTCGTCCCATGACCAGCCGGGAGTCGACCAGCTCTCGAAGTCCTCTGGCGACGCGCGGCAGAAATAGCCGCCGTTGACCGCCCCGGACCCGCCCACCACCGCACCCCGCATGATGTGCCCGACGCGCACCGGCTGGTCTGTCAACGTCGTCGCAAAGTGCCGCACCACCGAGCTGGCGGTACCGATCGGCATCCGCACCGCATCGGTGATCTGAGCGCTCACCTTCGGGTCGGAGGGCGCGGGCCCCGCCTCGACAACAGTGACATCACACCCGGCATCTGCCGAGAGCCGTTCAGCTAGAACAGATCCGGCACTGCCGGCTCCGATGATCAGCACGTCACTGCGCCCACGAGGAGCAGCGGGGCCGATGGGCAAAGCTGCTTCAGGTCCGGATCTGCGGCTTGAGGGCGCCGATATGCCGTTCCCGAACCACTCCGGTCCACAGACCGGTTCCATAGGCGATATCGTCCAGTCGCTTCAGCAGCAGGTAGCTGACCAGACCCACGGGCTTGGTGTCGTCCTCGGCATTGCCGTGCCGCTTCACCCAATCCGCGACACCGTCGATGATCGCCGCCACCAGCACGATGTTTCGGCACCGCCGAGACAGCATCGCGAGCACCAGCGCGATCGGCCAGTAATGCCGACAGATCGCGGCGGCGAGCTGAAGGGCCCCCGACCAGAGGCCGTGCGCGGCGACGACCGCGACCTCCTTGGGTTCGGTGTCGACCGTGCCGAGCGAGTTGGCGATCCGACGGCCGGTGATCGTGGCCACCACCATGGATGCGAGGTAGCCGACGGCGGAGCCCATCGTGAGCAGAATCCACACCACAAGTGTCCAACCGGAGATCACCAGCGGAGCTGTCTTGCCTGGATGGCGGAGCGAAAGCGGAGCCGCTGACTCGCCGTAAAAAGCCCTGCGCACGAACCACTCTCGCAACTGAGTGCGATGCTCGTGGGCAACCATCGCGATGGGTTCATACCGTAGCCGCGCACCGGCTTCGATGAAGCGCCAGCACAGATCCACATCCTCGCCGGACTTCATCGTTTCATCGAATCCGCCGACCTCCTCCAACACGGACCGCCGGCAGATGATCGCTGCGCTCGGCACGTACGAAACAGTCCCGTACGGCACGACGGGTGCCTCCCGCTGGCCGAGGTCGAGCGACGAGCGCACCGCCTCGTAGCGTGCCACCAAACTGTCCGGCTGCGCCAAGTTCACAATGCGCGGCGCGACCAAAGCCACTGCGGGATCGCAGAAGTGGCCGAGCAGCGCCTCCAGCCAGCCGCGCCGCGGAACCACATCGGAGTCGAGGAACGCGACGAAGTCGGTCTGGCAGACGGCAAGGCCGGTGTTGCGGGCGGCCGCCGGTCCTTTGTTGTGGGGATGGCGCAACACCTGAACGTCGCAGTGCTTGCCGTCGAAATCGGATTGTTGGATCGGGGTGGCCGACCCGTCATCCACCACCACCACACGCATGCCACGCAACGCCGACACCAATCGGTGCACACCAGACTCGTTGTCCCGCACTGGGATAACTACAGTAACGTCTCGGTGTGATGGTCCGCTTGCCGGCCTCGGGTGGGCGACGGTGGCGTCGAGAAGCGTGCGGGCGACCTGGGCGCTGAGGGCGTCATGCACCTCGAGCCTGCCGCCGTTGAGCATGGTCTGCGCGGCAGGCGCGAGCCGAAGTAGCCGGGTGGGCGAACCGCCGAGCAGAGCCGCGCCCTCCCCGAGCACCTTGACTCGGCGATCAACCTGCACCGCGAACCCGTCGGGCAGCCGGGGCTGACTCATATCAGCATCCCGTCCCGGTCAGGCTTCCAACCGACGATCCGGCGGAGGCAGCCGTCCACCATCTCGGCAAACAGCCGTTCACCGTCGGTCGCGGTGGCAGTCGTAGGATCACCGAGAACACCCACGTCACTCACGGCTGCCATCCCGCCCCTACGCAACGCGGGCAGCAGCTCGGCCAGCGGCGCTCGGTTACCCGGGACCATCTCCTGTAAACGCACGGTGTCCGGCGAAATATGTAGCAATACAGACGTTTCGGTGTGACCGGCGTGGGCATCGGCGTTCAGCACACCGCAGGAGCACCATCCGACGTCGCGTCCCTCGTATCTCAGCAACGCGGCCGCCGCAGCCAGCGCCTCCACGTTTCCACCATGTCCGTTAACGAACACGAGGCGCCTCGCCCAGTTCGCGGCCGACCGGCCGAATTCCACCAGCAACAGTCGCAGAGCTTCAGAACCGATGGACACGGTGCCGGAAAAGCTCTCGTGTTCGCCACTGGCCCCGTAGCAGATCGGTGGCGCAACCATCCATCCGCGATGGTGATCGGCTTCTGCAAGTCTTTCAGCAACCCGGCGAGCGACGGCCGACGCGATCCTGGTGTCAGTGTCCAGCGGCAGGTGGGGTCCATGCTGTTCGGTGGAACCTACCGGGATTAACAACGCGGGTGATATGCCGTGCAGCTGGCTCGACGTTGAGTTCCCAAGCTCGCTGGGGAAAGCCACCTGCCGATGGTAGGACGAATTCACCTGCTGTGCGCCGGTTGTTCGCGCATGCGCAGAATTCTTTTTCCATGAAGTTGCCGCAGACGGTGTCGGCTAATCACGTCCGTCTCCCCTGCCACGCATGTTTCACCAGTAATGGCGCTGGTAGTGGAGGCGTCCGCGTCAGGGGCGGGTGTCGGCGGGCACACCCAGCGCTCGGATGAAGTCCGCAGGCACCACCACGTCGCCGGCAACGAGGTCGTGTACCGAAGCTCGGCCCAGGCCCATCATCGCCGAGTCGATGCCGCCACGGAGGAGGTCGAGCACGTTCTCGACCCCGGCTTGACCCTCTGCCGCCAGCCCCCAGAGGTACGCACGGCCGATCATGACCGCTCGCGCGCCGAGAGCCAGAGCCTTGACGACATCGCTGCCTCGGCGCACACCGCCGTCGAGCAGCACCTCGATCTGGTCACCCACCGCTTCTGCGATGGGCGCCAGTGCACGAATGGACGCCGGTGTCCCGTCCAGGTTGTTACCGCCGTGGTTGGACACCGAGATTGCCGAAACACCAGCGTCGACAGCACGTTTCGCGTCGTCGACACGCATCACACCCTTGAGCATGAACGGTCCGCCCCATAGCTCGCGCAGCCAGGCGATGTCCTCCCACGTCGGCGGTGGCGTGCCCATCCACTCGCCGTACGCAGCGAAGAACGGCGGCCCGGGCTCGCCGACCGCGGCCTGGTTGGGTACCCGCAGGTCGGGCGGGCGCATGGTCTTCGCCCACTGCAGGAGCCACCGCGGTCGGGTCAGGCCCTCGGGAAGCATGCGCACCGTCGTGCGCAGGTCCATGTGCTCGGGGATCTTTGGACTGCCCCAGTCTCGGCCGTGCGCGAAGCTCCAGTCGGTGGTGGCGATCAGGCCGACGGCCCCGGCCGCCCTCGCACGTTCAACCCGCGCGGCGATCGCGTCCCTGCCACCGAGCCAGTAAATCTGGAAGAACGTCTTGGGATTGGCGGCGACGACGTCCTCGACAGGCTTGCTCGCGAATGACGACAACCCCATTGCAGTGCCTCGCGCAGCAGCAGCGCGAGCGACGGCGATCTCACCGTCCGGATGGACCGCTTGCACGCCCGTTGGCGAGATCACTACGGGCAGCGAGATCTCTTGTCCCATAACGGTCGTCGACAAGTCACGCTTCTCTATGGCACCGATGACGTGCGGCGCGAATCCGAGCTCGCCGAACGCGTCGACGTTGTCGGCGACGGTGATGCCCTTCTCGCTGGCGGCGAGCAGGGCACTGTATACGGATTTCGGCAGCCGCTTCTTCGCCAACTGCTGGGCGAACGCCACCGTCTCGAACCACTTGTCGCGGGCCATGGCTAGACCGGACTTTCGTTGCAGAGACGAGCAGGCGGGGTGGTCAGCAGCTTGAGCGGAATGGGCCCCTGCTTGGTTCCACGGGAATGATCGCCACTGGGCTTCGGCTTGACCCGTTCCTTCTCGAGTGCCGGAACTCCCCAACCCTCGACACATTCGGGATCCGGGCCGTCCAGAGGCAGGCCGGTGAAGAACTTGGCCGCCATGCAACCGCCGCGGCAGCTGTCATAGTGACCGCAGCTTCCGCAAGCTCCAGCCGACTGCGGCTCCCGTAGTTCGCGGAACAGCGGCGCGTTCTTCCATACGTTGTCAAACCCGCCGTCGGACAACTATGTTTCCGGCGAGGAACCGATCGTGGATGGCGAATGGGCAGGCGTAGACGTCGCCGACCGGATCGATGAGGCACACCACCCGACCCGCGCCGCACAGGTTCAGGCCTGCGAGCGCACCTGGCGCCCCGAGCCCGGACAGGTGGAAGAAGGAGTCGCCCGTGAGCACGCCATCGCCCTTGGCGACGAGCCAGTCGTAGAGCTGGCGCTGCTGCTGCGGTGTCGGGTGCAGGTCATCCCACACATCGGCGCCACGGCCCGATGGGCGCAACCGGGTGATTCGCAGCGTGGCACCGTAACGTGCTGCCAGCGAAGCGAACTCATCGAGTTGATCGACGTTGTGCCGGGTCACCACGACAGAGATCTTGGCGTCCTTGAAACCGGCCTCGGCCAGATTCTCCAGCGCGCGCACCGCCATCGCGAACGAACCCTGACCGCGCACCGCATCGTTGACCTCGGCAGTCGCGCCGTCCAGGGAGATCTGCACATCGACGTAGTCACTTGCCGCCAGCCGGGCGGCCACCTCCGCGGTGATGCGCACCCCGTTGGTGGAGAACTTCACCCCGACATGATGGGCGGTGGCGTAGTCCACCAGTTCCCAGAAGTCCGGCCGCACCGTCGGTTCGCCGCCGCCGATGTTGACGTAGAACACCTGCATCCGCTCGAGCTCGTCGATGATGTCCTTGCACTGCTGCGTCGACAGCTCGCGCGGATCGCGCTTGCCCGACGAAGACAGGCAGTGCACACACGCCAGATTGCAGGCGTAGGTCAGCTCCCACGTCAAACAGATCGGTGCGTCGAGGCCGTGCTCGAACTGCTCGACCAGGCGTGGCACCGGTTGGGCTTCCGGCGCAGGCGCCGAATCTGTCACAGTCATGAATCGTCTCCAGTTACGAGCATCTTCGACTGGACCAGGACGCCCAGCGCATGCAGATACGGACCCTGTTGTGCGTCGTCGATTCCGGCCGCGCGGCAGGCGGATCTCGCATCCGGGTGCTCGCCCAGCGAATTGATCACCTCGACGATGGTCCGGTTCTTCAGGAACGAGAGTTTGCGCGTGCCGAAGTGATAGAGCAGCGCGCCGAACGGCTCTGGCCGCACCGCCACCTGGTGGTGCAGCCGCCAGCTGACGTCCGGGTCGAACGTCATGGTCAGTAGACCCCGCACATCCCGTCGATCGACACCTCTTCGACCAGCGTCTCGGTCACGAGCTCGGTGTTGTCGTTCTCTACCTGCTGATTCGGCTCCATGATTGCCACCTTTTCTTCGACCGGGTCTCGACAATTGTGATCCAGATCGCAAGAATATGGCATCGAGTGCCAGAATGGAAGGGCGGGGTGGTGATGCGGTCGAGTTCCGAGCACCGGGTTGGCCGGCGACGCTCGACGACCTGGGACCACTTGAGCAATGTCGCGATCGATCTCTTCGTTGCGCGCGGCTTCGATGCGGTCAGCGTCGACGACGTTGCGCATGCCGCGGGGATCGCGAGGCGCACCCTTTTCCGCTACTACCCGTCCAAGAGCGCACTGCCCTGGGGCGATTTCGACGCCCACCTCGAGCGCATGCGCAATCAGCTGGCGGACCTCGATCCGAGTGTGCCGATCGGGGACGCGCTGCGGACGGCGCTGTTGGCGTTCAACACCTTTGACGAATCCGAGACACCGAGGCACCGCCAACGGATGCGGGTCATCTTGCAGACCGCCGAGCTGCAAGCCTATTCGATGACGATGTACGCGGGGTGGCGCGCGGTGGTGGCCGCATTCGTGGCGCGACGGCTCGGTGTCAAGGACAGCGACCTTGCACCGCAGACCGTGGCCTGGACGATGCTGGGGACGGCCTTGTCCGCCTACGAGCATTGGCTGGCCGACGAGACGGTGTCGCTGGCCGAGGCGCTCGACGATGCGTTCGACACGGTCAGCGGCGGGCTGGCCGCGCTGACCTGAAAGCCCTGGTGAAAAAAAGTTCCGGTTCGGGCGTCGGAGTACGGCGCTTCGAGGCGACGATAAGGGTGTGAGTGCCGAACCAGAGCCAGGTGACGCACCGCGGACGCTGTTGGCGTTGTACGACGAGGCACTGCCCACGGTGTACGGATATTTCGTCCGACGCTGTGGCGACCGCGGAGCAGCCGAAGACCTGACGTCGGAAACCTTTCTGGCGGCGATGGACGCCGCGCGCAAGGAGGTTCCGCCGCCGATAACGGTGCCATGGCTCATCGGCGTGGCGCGGCACAAACTCGCCGACCACTACCGGCGGCGGTCTGACCGGTTCACCGTGCCGGTGGCCGATCTGCCCGAACCCGTCGACCCGGCCGACGACTGGGACAGCGAGCTGAATCGGATTGTGGCCGAGAGCGTTTTGGCCAAACTGTCCGAGCAGCACCGCACCGTGCTCGCACTGCGCTACATGGACGACTGCAGCGTGGGTGAATGCGCCGAGTTGATCGGCCGCACAGTGCACGCCACAGAAGCCCTGCTGGTGAGGGCTCGCCGCGCCTTCAGATCGCACTACCCGGAACCGGAAGGAGGGTTGGCATGAACAACAGCCACGATCCGCTGACCGTGCTTCATGGCGACGAGCTTCCGGTTCAACCCGACCCGGCGTTCGCGGCTCGGCTCCGCGCCCGGCTGGAGTCGGCTGTGAAGTTTTTTGAGGCCCAGCCGAATCGAACAGGAGCAATCGACATGAGCGGCACCGACACTGTCATCGCAGAACTCAACGAGTCCACCACCGAGCACGAGGCGGCGACGGCGCCCCCACGGCCTGCGGCACTGCCCTACCTGTCGGTGGCGAATGCCCGCGACGCCATCGGCTGGTACATCGACACCTTCGGCGCGTCGCTCGTCGGCGAGGTGTACGAGATGGATGACGGTCGCGTCGGGCACGCAGAGCTGCAGATCGGCGACGGCGTGCTCTATCTCGCCGATGAGTATCCCGAGCTGGGCCTCAAAGCGCCTGATCGCCAAGCAAGTTCGGTGAGTCTGATGCTGCCCGTGGCCGACACGGACGCAACCTTGGAGCGGGCTCGGGAACGTGGCGCCACGGTACAGCGGGAGGCCTACGAGAACTACGGCGCCCGCAATGCCACCATCATCGACCCGTTCGGACATCGGTGGATGCTCAGCGGACCGGTCACCGGTGCGCCGATCCAGATCCAGCACGGCGACGTCGGCTACATCTCCGTGTGGACTCCCGACGCCGACCGCGCCGCCGCGTTCTACGGCGCCGTGCTCGGCTGGACCTACGATCCGCAGACCCATCAGGTCACCAACACCAGGGAGCGCATCGGCATCTACTCCGTCGACGGGCCGCCCACGCTGTTCTGCTGCTACGCGGTGGCCGACCTCGCGGGAGCGCGGCAGGCGATCGTGGACGGTGGCGGAACGATCGACGAAATAGAGCAGTTCGACTTCGGCACGCTCAGTGGCGCCACCGACCCGCAGGGTGCGTCGTTCGGCGTCTTCCAGCCGAATCCGGGTCAGCCCCGGCCTGAGCTCAACGGCACAGGGCCGGGCGAACTTTCATACATCACGTATGAGGTCACCGACTCGACGGCGTTCAGGGCGTTCTACAGCCGCGTGCTGTTCTGGACATTCGAGCCGGGCCGGATCGCCGACGGCTGGCAGGTGAACCAGACACACCCGATGGCCGGGGTCGCGGGCGGCAACAGTCGCCCGGTGACAGTGCCGATGTGGACGGTCGAGGACGTCGACGCCGCTGTGGCCCGGGTGCGGGCAGCAGGCGGAACGGTCATCGACGAGCCGTCGCAACAGTCGTACGGCAGAAGCGCGCTGTGCACCGACGACCAGGGCAGCCGCTTCTATCTGGGCGAGTTCTAGGACGGGAGCACGTCGGCGATCGGGGCGCCGTTGGCGATCTTGGTACGGACCTTCATCACCTTGCCCGGCATCCCGCCGCCGACGACTCCCGCCACCACACCGTCGCGTTCGTAGAAGGCGAGGAACTTTCGGCCGTCGTCCTCGACCACATGCACGATGTCGTCGGCCTGCGGTTCGCCGAGACACTGGATCTTGACGTCGTACTGGTCGCTCCAGAAGTAGGGCACCGAGACCGTCGCGGGAATGTCCTTTCCCAGCATCGCGGGCACCATGACCCGCGCCTGGTCGGCCACGTTGCTCCAATGTTCAACGCGGACTTGGTGTCCCACGGGATGCCGCCACGATGCGACATCGCCGATCGCCCATACATGAGGCGTCGCGGTACGTCCGACGTCGTCACAGACCACGCCGTTGTCCAGTTCGATGCCACTGCCTTGGAGCCATTCGGTGGCCGGCCTGGAGCCGATTCCTACGACGACGAGATCGGCGTCCAGCTCGGTTCCGTCCGACAGCACGACCTTCTCGACATGGTCGGTGCCCCGTACCTCGTCCACACCGACGCCGCAGCGCACGTCGACACCCTCGGCCCGATGCAGCCGGGTGACCAGGGCGCCGATCTGCTCGCCCAGCACCGACGCCAAGGGGGTCGGTTGCGGTTCCACCAGAACGACTTTCACTCCCATGCCGCGCAGGCTGGCCGCGACCTCGCAACCGATGAAGCCCGCGCCGACGACAACAGCCTGGCCGGCCGAACCGGCGTGCTCGCGCAGCGCGATGCTCTCCTCGAGCGAGCGAAGCACACGGATACCTTCCAGATCCGGGAAAGACGGGATGGTTCTCGGCACCAGCCCGGTCGCGATGATCAGCTCGTCATAGGCGACTTCGTCGCCATCGGCCAGCGTCACCGTCTGCGCGGCGGCATCCACCGAGCGCACACCGTTGCCGAGTCGCACGGTGATGTCGTTGTCCTCGTAGAACTCGGCCGGTTTGAGCGTCACGTCGTCCACTTCGGCGCGCAACACCTCTTTGGACAGCGGCGGCCGATCGTAGGGCAGATGGTCCTCGTCGCTGACGATCGTGACCGGGCCGGCGTACTCGGACCGTCGAAGCTGTTCGGCGGTCCGGGCGGCGGCCAGCCCGCCTCCGACGATGACTATCCCCGCGGATGTGCTCACGTGGGGTTTTCTACACGATGGCGTCAGCCAAATGTGCGCCACCCTGCAGTTGAGACCTCAGCCGCGCATCCGGTCGATCATGTTTGTCAGCACCACGATGCTCTCGCTGCGCTCGACGTCTGCCGCCGAACGGATCCGCTCGAGCGCCTCTTCCAGATGCTGCATGTCGCGGGCGAGCACATGCAGAATCGCGTCAGCGGTGCCGGTCACGGTCGCGGCGCTGACCACCTCGGGGATATCGATCCAGGCCTTTCGCAGAAGGTCGGGAGCAATGGTGCCGTGGCGGAACACCTGAACGTAGGCCTCGGTGTTCCAGCCAAGCGCGTTTCGGTCGACCACCGTGGTGAACCCGCGGATGACGCCGCTGTCGAGCATCCGGTCGACCCGCCGCTTCACCGCGGGAGCGGACAGATTCACTCGCTGACCGATCTCGGCGTAGGTCGCCCGGGCATCCTGCGCCAACTCGGCCAGAATGAGTTCGTCGGTTTCGTCCAGCCGTTCCATGCCAGCCTCCACGCAATAAATCGCCGTTCAAACGATTATGGCACAATAGATCGCTGGTAGACACGCAAGAGACGGCGATTGATTGCAAATCCGTCAGCAAATATCGTCTGATCATGACGATTTCAGATGTCGCCGCCTCCGCGGCCCCGGTATCCGATGTCGCCGCAATCCGGAGGCGCGTCGGCGCCGACCAGAAATGTGAGCAGCGGATTCCTTCCCGACGCCACTACGCGATGACGCCCCCGACCTTCTTCGCCGTCGAATACGCCATCAACCCGTGGATGGACACCTCTATCCCCGTGGACACCCACCTGGCAATGAACCAGTGGGAGGCGCTTCGCCAGACCTATAAGGAACTGGGGCACACCGTCGAACTGGTCGAGCCGGTCGCCGGGCTGCCGGACATGGTCTACGCCGCCAACGGCGGTCTCCTCGTCAACGGCAAGGCCGTCGTCGCCAAGTTCGCTTACCCGCAGCGCGCAGGCGAAGCCGCGGCCTACGCCGAGTGGATGGATCGCCACGGCTTCTATCCGGCCGAGACGCGCTACGTGAACGAAGGCCAAGGCGATCTCCTCGTCGTCGGCGCGATCGTGTTGGCCGGCTATGGATTCCGCACCGACCGGCGCGCACACGACGAGATCGCTGCCGCCATCGAGATGCCTGTTGTCAGCCTCGAACTGGTCGATCCGAGGTTCTATCACCTCGACACCGCGCTCGCGGTACTCGACGACACCACCATCGCCTACTACCCACCCGCGTTCAGCGAAGAGTCGCGCACACGCTTGCTCGAGCTGTTCCCCGACGCTATCGAGGTAGCCACCACCGACGCTTACGCGCTCGGGCTCAACGCCGTCTCCGACGGCCGCAACGTCGTCCATCCGGCGGCCGCAACCGGTTTCGCCGGCCAGCTCTCCGATGCCGGGTTCGTGCCGATCGGCGTCGACCTGTCGGAGCTGTTGAAGGGCGGCGGATCAATCAAATGCTGCACTCTGGAGGTGTATTCGTGACCATCCTTGATGTCGTGACCCAGACCACCGACGCGATCGCCATCGATGATCGCTACGCCGCGCACAACTACTCTCCGCTGCCCGTTGTGGCGGCCAGCGCCGAGGGCGCCTGGATCACCGACATCGACGGCAGGCGCTACCTGGACTGCCTGGCTGCGTACTCGGCCGTCAACTTCGGACACCGCAACCCCGAAATCATCGCGACAGCGCATGCCCAGCTCGACACCGTGACGCTGGTCAGCCGGGCGTTCCATTCCGACCGGCTCGGGCCGTTCTGCCAGTCGCTGGCCGAGCTGTGCGGCAAGGACATGGTGCTACCGATGAACAGCGGAGCCGAGGCCGTCGAAAGCGGTATCAAGGTGGCCCGCAAGTGGGGCACCGACGTCAAGGGCGTTTCGGCCGGCCAGGGCAATATCGTGGTGGCGCAGAACAACTTCCACGGCCGCACCACCACGATCATCAGCTTCTCCGATGATGACAGTGCGCGCCGCGGCTTCGGCCCCTACACCCCGGGCTTCCGCTCGGTCCCGTTCGGCGACGCCGACGCGTTGGCAGCAGCGATCGACGACGACACGGTCGCCGTGCTCATCGAGCCGATCCAGGGTGAGGCCGGCATCATCGTGCCTTCCGACGACTATCTTCCCCGCGTGCGCGCCGTGTGCACCGAGCGAAACGTGCTGATGATCGCCGACGAGATTCAGTCCGGGCTGGCCCGTACCGGTCGCACCTTCGCGTGCGACCACTGGGGTGTGGTGCCCGATATCTATCTGCTTGGCAAGGCCCTCGGCGGCGGCGTCGTGCCGTTGTCGGCTGTGGTGGCGAACAAGGACATCCTCGGCGTGCTTCATCCCGGTGAGCATGGTTCGACATTCGGCGGCAATCCGTTGGCGGCTGCGATCGGTACCACCGTCGTGGACATACTGCGCCGAGGCGAGTTTCAGGCTCGTTCGGCCGAACTCGGCGACCGGCTGCACAGCCGGCTGCGAGCGCTGATCGGCAAGGGTGTGATCACCGTGCGGGGCCTCGGCCTGTGGGCCGGCGTCGATATCGACCCGGCCATCGGGACTGGAAAGCAGGTCAGCCTGCGTCTGGCCGAGCGCGGTGTACTCGTCAAGGACACCCACGGCTCAACGCTGCGCTTCGCGCCCCCGCTGGTGATCACCGAGGAGGAGATCG
Source organism: uncultured Actinomycetota bacterium (assembly GCA_963758825.1). Classification (GTDB taxonomy): domain Bacteria; phylum Actinomycetota; class Actinomycetes; order Mycobacteriales; family Mycobacteriaceae; genus Mycobacterium. The sequence continues at coordinate 310,240 of CAVWWV010000010.1, forward strand.
ATTGGGCTACCGGTCAGTTCGCCGATGTTCTGGCCGAATCGGGTTCACACTTGTCCCCGACGGAGATCTAGCCGCACAGGAGGCACCATGACCACTCCATCGCCAAGCTTCTCCCAGCAACTGTTGCGGCGCAGGCCGGTGGCAGGCGCCCCCATCGCACACGGCGCCTCAGACCACCTGAAGCGAAGCATCGGAACGTTTCAGCTGACGCTGTTCGGCGTCGGCGCCACCGTCGGCACCGGCATCTTCTTCGTGCTGTCGGCGGCAGTGCCAGAAGCGGGTCCGGCGGTGCTCGTCTCCTTCGTCCTCGCCGCGGTCGCGGCCGGCCTGTCCGCCATCTGCTATGCGGAGATGGCGTCGTCGGTGCCGGTGTCGGGCTCGACGTACTCGTACGCCTACACGACGATGGGCGAGTTCGTCGCGATGGGTGTGGCGGCATGCTTGCTACTCGAGTACGGCGTGTCGATTTCCGCGGTTGCTGTGGGGTGGAGCGGTTACCTGAACAAGTTGTTGGACAACCTGTTTGGTTGGCAACTACCGCAGTCGCTGACAGCAGCCCCGTGGGACGAGGTCCCTGGCATTGTCAACCTGCCCGCCGTCTTCCTGATCGTGATGTGCATGTTTCTGCTGATCCGCGGTGCCAGTGAATCCGCCGCCGTCAACACAGTCATGGTGCTGATCAAGCTCGGTGTGTTGGGGATGTTCATCATCATCGCCCTCACCGCGTTCGACGCCGACCACTTCCACGGCTTCTGGGACAAGGGCATGGCAGGCATCACGACCGCGGCGAGCATGATCTTCTTCTCGTTCATCGGGCTCGATGCGGTATCGACCGCCGGTGACGAGGTCAAAGATCCGCAAAAGACCATGCCGCGCGCGATCATCGCCGCCCTCATCGTGGTCACCAGCTTCTACATCCTCGTCGCGTTCGCCGGGCTCGGTACACAGGACGCCGCCGAATTCGGATCGGACGAACAGTCCGAGGCGGGCTTGTCCGTGATCCTGGAAAAGATCACCGGCGGCACCTGGGCCAGTACTCTGCTGGCCGCGGGCGCCGTGATCTCCATCTTCTCGGTGACGCTGGTCGTGATGTACGGCCAGACCCGAATTCTGTTCGCAATGGGACGCGACGGACTGCTGCCGTCGATGTTCGCAAAGGTCAACCCGCGCAGCATGACTCCCGTCGCCAATACGATCATCGTGGCCGTCGCCACCAGTATTCTGGCCGGATTCATCCCGCTGAACTGGCTTCTGGATGCGGTGTCGATCGGCACATTGGTCGCATTCATCACGGTGTCGGTCGGCGTCATCATCCTGCGTGTACGCCAACCCGATCTGCCCCGCCCCTTCAAGGTTCCCGGCTACCCCGTGACGCCGGTGCTTTCAGTCCTCGCCTGCATCGCGGTGCTGTACGGGCTGCGCTGGCAGACATGGCTGGTGTTCGGCGCCTGTGTCGTGGCGGTGCTGGCTTTCTATCTGGTCTGGGGCCGCAAACACAGCGCGCTGAATGATGGCGGCGACGGCTACATTCCCACCGCCGTGCCCGGCGACGACGATGTGCTGACCACCGGGCACCCGCAGGACACGCCGTGACCGTCGTCGTCGGCTATCTCGCCGGGAAGAGTGGACGGTCCGCCCTGTACTTGGCCATCGAGGCCGCGCAGGTTCTGAAGACGTCACTCGCCGTCGCGACCGTCGTTCCGAAGCCGTGGACGACGCCCTCACCGGCACGGATCGACGCCGAATATGCCACCTGGGCAGACCAATTGGGCCGTGACTCGCACCGTGAGGCGCAGGGGTTCCTGGAAAAGAACGCCAAGGGGCTCGACGTCAGCTATCACAAGTTCGCCAGCCGGACGGCTGGCGAAGGCCTTCTCGACGCGGCCGAACAACTCAACGCCCAGGTGTTGGTAACGGGCTCGTGTGCCCATGGTTCGCTCGGCCAAGTGGTTCTCGGCTCCACTACCGACTGGCTGCTTCACTCCTCGCCGATACCGGTGGCGATCAGTCCGCGCGGATATCGCGGTGCCAAATCCGGCAAGCTGCACCGCGTCACATGTGCCTATTCGGGCACACCCGAATCCGTGAAAGTCGTTGAGCGGGTGAAGACGCTCACCGATGAACTGGATGTCAAGATGCGGGTGGTCACCTACGCGATCAGGGGACGCACGATGTTCCCGCCAGAGGTGGGCCTGCACGCCGAGGACTCCCTGCTTTCGGCATGGGCCGAGCAGCTACGCGAGACGGTCGGGAAGCTGAAGGCGGACGGTGTCGTCGGCGACGACGTTGAGCTGCAGGTGATTACGGGCAATGGTTGGGATGAGGCGCTCGACGACACCGAGTGGGACGACGGCGAAATACTGGCTCTCGGCACCTCGTCGCGCCGCAGCCTGAAGACAGTATTCCTCGGCTCACACGGAGCCAAGATCATCCGGCACAGTCCGGTGCCGGTGCTGGTGCTGCCCAGCTAGTACTTCGCGGTGCCCCGGTCGACGGCGATCTGGCTACCCGAGATCGTCGCTGACCCATCGCTGGCCAGCCACGCGACCACGTCCGAAACCTCTTCGGGCATCATGAATTCCATCAGCCCCTTCTTGCCGTCATGGTTGACCGGGTGATACGGCATCGGCGAGAAGCTGTGCACGTACTGCGGGAACTTGGTGAAGAGGTCCATCATCGCCTTCTTCTCCACCATCGGTGTCTCGATCGAGTACGGATGGATGGAATTCACCCGAATCCCGAACTCGCCCACCTCGATCGCCAGCGCATTGGTGAGCGCAACGAGGCCGTGCTTGGACGCCGAGTAGTGGCCGTTTCCCGGGGTGGCCTTCAGACCTGCCGATGAGCTGACAATGACGATCGAGCCGCCGTTGCCTGCCTCGATCATTGCGGGCACCACGGCGCGGATCGTCTTCCATGTGCCGTTCAGGTTGATGTCGATGACGGTGTCCCACTGTTCCTCCGACATCTCGAACAGCCGACCCCAGCTCAGCACGCCGGCGTTGGCGACCAGGACGTCCAGGCGACCGAACTGCTCGATACCGTCGGCCACCACCTTCTGCATCGCAGCCAGATCGCGGATGTCCACCTCGCGGGCAAGCACCTTGCGGCCGGTGGCCTCCACGGCCTGCACCGTCTCCGCCAGCTCCTCGGAGGAGCCCAGCGGGTACGTGATGCTGTCGGAGACCGGTCCGCAGATGTCCACGGCGATGATGTCTGCGCCGTCGTTGGCCAGCCGGATGGCGTGAGCGCGGCCCTGACCGCGCGCGGCCCCGGTTATGAATGCCACTCGCCCGTCCAGAGGGCCGCCAGATGCCGTCACAACTGTTCCTTTCGCCGGCTCGCCAGCGCGGGCAAGCACCGGAGTCAGGCTAACAGCAGATCTAGAACGTGTTCTAGATTGGGTCGCGGATAATCGGGCAGGTCATGCAGTGGCCGCCGCCACGGCCTCGGCCCAGTTCCGCCCCGACGATGGTGATGACCTCGACGCCGGCCTTGCGCAGCAGCGAATTGGTGTGGGTGTTGCGGTCGTAGGCGAAGACAACGCCGGGTTCGACGGCGACGAGGTTGTTACCGCTGTCCCACTGCTGACGCTCGTAGTCGTACTTGGTGCCACCCGTCTCCACCACCCTGAGTTCCGGCACCTCCATCGCCGCCGCGACCACCTCCACGAACGGCTTCGTCTCGTCGATCACGTCAACGCCGATGTCGTTGTCGCCGGGTACCAACGTGAACGGCGCGATGCTGTCGACGATCTCGGGGTAGATGGTGACGACATCGCGGTCGGCAAAGGTGAATACGGTGTCGAGGTGCATGGCGGCGCGCAGCTTCGGCATTCCGGCGACGATCACCTTCTTGGCGGCACCGGCTTGGAACAGCCCGGCCGCGACCTGGGTGATGGCCTGGCGCGAAGACCGCTCGCTCATGCCGATGAGCACCACCCCGTTGCCGGGGATCAACACGTCGCCGCCCTCCAATGTGGCCAGCCCCCAAGACTTTTCGGGATCACCCCACCACACTGTCGAGCCGACGTACTCAGGATGGAATTCGTAGATCGCCTTCATCAACAGTGTCTCGTCGTGTCGTGCCGGCCAGAACAGCGGGTTGAGCGTGAGGCCGCCATAGATCCAGCACGTGGTGTCGCGGGTATAGAGCGTGTTCGGCAGCGGCGGCATCAGATACTCGGTGACCCCGGTGTCCTCGCGCGCCAGCGCCCGGTAGCCCGACTGGACGTCGGCGGGCAGATCGCGCGTCGCCATTCCGCCGATCAGCAGCTCGGCGAGCCGCCGCGGCTGCAACGAGTCCAGGAATCCGCGGGTGTCGTCGACCAGCCCCAAGCCCACCTCGTTGGCCACTATCTTGCGGTCCAATAGCCAGGTCTTGGCCTCCGGTATCTCCATGGTCTCGGTCAGCAGGTTGTGCAGCTCTACGACTTCGACGTCACGGTCGCGCATCTTGTCCATGAAGTCGAAGTGGTCGCGGCGGGCGTTCTGCACCCACAGCACGTCGTCGAACAACAGGTCATCGCAGTTGGTCGGCGTGAGTCGTTCGTGCGCCAGGCCCGGAGAGCACACCAACACCTTGCGCAGCTTGCCGACCTCGGAATGCACACCGTAATCGGCGGACGTATTCGTCACCTGAGTTCCTCTCGCGCGTGGGCTACTAGATCTCAATCGCCCCTGTTGCCAAGGACACCACACCCGCGACCGCGCCGAGGAGAATCACTCCGAACAGCACCGCCTCGGCGGGGGTGAACACGCGGAGTCCCCGTTCGCGGCGGGCCTTGAAGTACAACCCGGCGGCGGGCGCGTACAAGATGCACGACAGCAGAAGTTTGTCCACGCCCGCGGCGTAGATGAGAAACAGCGTGTACACCGTTGCTACGCCAGCGATCACCATGTCCGCGACGAGGGACTTGCCGTCGCCGTAGGTTTCGCGGGTGGCGGTCAACTTGAGCGCATAGACCGCCGCAAGAAGGTAGGGAATCAACGACAGCGCCGCGGTCAGATCGAGCATGAAATCGAGCGCGTCGCCGGCGAACAGCAGTGCGACGAGCAACAGCGAGATCAGACCGGCCGCCATCACCAAGGCGGGCATGGGTGCGCCGTGACGGTTGGTGCGGGCCAGAAACTTCGGCATGTCATCGGTGGTCGCGGGAATGTAGAGGACCTCGGCGGCCATCAGCGTCCATGCGAGATAAGCGCCGAGTACCGAGACGATGACGCCGACGCGAATGAAGATCGATCCCCATGGCCCCACGACGGATTCCAGGACCGCAGCCATGGAAGGCTGGCTGATGCCTGCCAGCTCGTCCTGTGGCATGACGCCGTAAGACACCAGCGTCACAAGAGCGAAAACACTGAGCACGCTGAGGAATCCGATCAACGTCGCGCGCCCGACGTCCTCGCGTTTCCTGGCCATCCGGGAGTAGACGCTGGCGCCTTCGATGCCCAGGAAGACGAACACCGTGATCAGCATCGTGCCCGTCGCCTGATCCCAAATGGAGGACAGCGAATATTCGTCCCCGCCCCAGAAGTTGTCGGCGAAGACGTCGGCCTTGAAGGCGATGATCGCGATCACGATGAACACCAGGATGGGCACGACCTTGGCGACGGTCACGATGTAGTTGATGACGGCGGCGTCCTTGACGCCGCGCAGCACCAGGAAACAGAACAGCCATACGCCGATCAGCGAGACGATCACGGCGAGCACCGTGTCCCCCGCGCCCAATGCGGGCACTACTGCGCTCATCGTCGCCGTGATGAGCACCCAGTACGACGTATTACCCGCACATGCCGATGCCCAGTACCCGATGGCCGAGTTGAACCCGACGTAGTCCCCGAATCCCGCCTTGGCATAGGCGAAGATCCCGGCGTCCAGATCCGGCTTGCGCATCGCCAGACGCTGAAAGACGAAGGCGAGCATCAGCATTCCCGCACCCGCGATGATCCACGCGATGATGGCGCCCAGTACACCCGTTTCGGTGCCGAAGCGGCGGGGCAACAGGAATACGCCCGACCCGATCATCGAGCCGACCACCATCGCGGTCAGGGTGGGCAGGCTGACCTTGTCGTTCGACTTCTCCGTCGACGCCTCGGTTGCGGTCATGGATCACACCTATCAGGTGTCCGAACCGATTACAGATCAGAGAGGATCTGTGCCCGTTTCGCGTTGTACTCCTGTTCGGAGACGGCACCGGTCGCGCGCAGGGTCTCCAGTTCCTGCAACCGCTGTGATGTGGACGGTTCCGGCGCCGTCGCCGGATACTGAGGTGGAGGAGGTGGCGCGCCATGAGTGGGCGCCGGGCCCGGCCCGGCGGGTGCCTGCTGCGCTGCCGCTCGCCGGACGATCGCCTGAACCTGTTGGCGCGCAACGGGGTTGGACCGCAAATCGATCATATTGTTCATGCCGATGCCATTGGCCTTGAGGATCTGCAGGATCTCCATCAGCGCGCCGGTCTGACCGCTGAGGTCGTAGGTCCGGTTGTCCTCGGCGATCGTGAACGTCGCAGGGACCAGTCCGTTGATCAAAGCGCTGCGTTCCCAGTCGATTTGATACTGCCGTGTGGCCGGGTCCACCAACACGACCAGTTTTCGGTTGGTCAGGTTGCCCAGCCGAGTCACGCTGGCGATGACGCGGTCCTGCGAGTCGAACGGTGCGATCCCCGGCCCCTCGATGTGCAGTTGCAGCGTCACCAGCGGCTGGTCATTGATGCGGGTGCCCGTCTCCCCCATGCCGGTGATCTGGGCGAGCGCCAGCACCCCAGCCTGCTCCAGGGCGGCGGTCTTGGCCGCCGATTTCGCGCCGAAATTGGCGAGAGCCAAGGCGATCAGCACATCGGCGGCGGTGATGAGCAGACCGACGTAGAACATCCACTTCAGCAGTGAACTCTGTCCGGTCGCGAAGTACACGGCCAGAAAGATCGGACCGACGAGGCCGCCGCACAGCAGAACCATCAGCTGAGCCTTGATGTACCGCCAGACCATCTGCCACGCTCCTCGCTTGACGCGGTTTGCGTGTCAGATTAGCGCCAACAGGCGCTGTTGACGCGGGGTTTACGACAGGGTGGTAGGTACCTGTGCGGCGTCAGGTGCGGGCGTCGATCCGGGGCTGCCGAGCAGCTGGTGCACCATCCATGTCCACATCTGTCCGTCCGCGTCTGCGGTGGTGTAGCTGGTGTGAATCGCGACGGCCGTCGCTGAGACCTCGTCGGCGTCGGGGTCGTAATCGCAGACGGCGTCGCCTGCGTCGCAGACGCTGATGGTCCGGACTCCGATGTTCGCGGGCAGCAGCGCAGGTGCGTGAGCCAGGATCGGCCAGTCCTGCGCGGCGCCTCCCGTCTTCTCGGGGTCTGGTGACGCCGAGCCGATGTTGACGGTGGTGTCGTTCGGATGCCGGTCGCCGTCCGCGATCAGAAGGGCAGCCGCAAGATTGGGATCGGCCCCGATGTTCACCAGGTTCCGGTGCACCGCCATCGCGCCCTGGGAGTAACCGGCCAGGACGACCTTGGTGGTCGGGCACTGAGCGGTGAACGCTGCGTACTGCGCGCCGAGGGCGTTCGTGCCGGCATCCACACTGCCCATGTAGTCGAGCCAGTCACCAACGCCGGCATCGGGCGGCACATCCTTGGCCGGGTAGTCGACCGCTTCAGCGGTGATGGTTCGACCCTCAGCCGCGAGCCGCTGCTGAAGAGCCTGGTACGACTGGTAGACGACCTCGCCCATGCCACCGTTGGCGGCGATGTCGTTCGCGGTCCGCTCACCGGAGCCCGCGGCACCAAACCAGTGCACGTCTGGGCAACCCGGCGCCGCGTTTGCGGTACCGGCCGTCAACCCGACCAGAGCACTTCCAGCCACAGCGACCGCACAGGCAGCCGCATTCATTCGACGAAACATAAAACCCCCAACCCGACCTGCAAAAACATGCTATCTGCGAGATCTATCGCAACACAGGTCTCACGCGTTACAGATGCATCACAAAAGCCAGGATCTGCGCGATCGACGGTTGCGGGTCGTATCGTCGGCGCGTGAGTTCGCCGGTGGGGGCCCCGCGGTCCCGGTGGATCCTTGCGGCGGTGTCGACGGCGCTGTTCTGCGTCCAGATCGACTACTTCGCGATGAACCTGGCGCTGCCGCGGATGGCGGCGGACCTCGACAGCAACGCCACGGATCTGCAGTGGGTGATCAGTGTCTACATGCTGGCGCTGGGTGCCTTCATGGTGCCGGCGGGCCGGATCGGGGACATCTTCGGGCGCCGACGTGCACTGCTGGCAGGTATCGCGATATTCGGGCTCGCATCGGCGTTGTGCGCCGTTGCGCCTTCGGCCGCCCTTGTCATTGCTTTCCGGGCCGTGCAGGGAGTCGGCGCGGCGCTGATCTTTCCCGTGTCGGTCAGCGTGCTCACCAATGCTTTTCCTGCGGCGCGCGCCGGCCATGCGATCGGGTTCGCCTACGGCATCGCGGGTCTGGGCAACGCGGCAGGGCCGCTGGTGGGCGGCCTGCTGACGCAGACGTTGGGTTGGCGATGGATTTTCTGGGTGTTGGTGCCTCTTGCGTTGGTGGCGTTGGTGATTGGCGTACTGACGGTGCCGGAGAGTTCGGACGACACCGTGCCGCGCCGTATCGATGTGACAGGACTCGCGCTGATCACCACCGGAATCGGCGTGTTCACGTTGACCTTTGACCGCGCGCCGGGCTGGGGCTGGCTGTCGCCGGGGACGATCATCGCGTTCCTCTGCGCCATCGCGGTCTTGGGCGCCTTCGTCCTTGTCGAGCGACGGGTGCGCTGGCCGCTGCTCGACCTGTCGCTGTTCGGCAACGCGCGATTTACCGTTCTCGTGGTGGCGGGGACACTCGCGAATATCGCGTACGCGGTGACGATCTATCTCTCCACGCTGAGCCTTCAGCAGGTACGCGGCCTCGACCCGCTGACGGCGGGCCTCGCGTTTCTGGGGCCGTCCATCGGTGCGGCGCTGGGCGGCCCGATCTCGGGTCGACTGGCGGCCAGGTATCCGCCAGTGCTCGTCATGGGAGTCGGCTGCGTGGCGGCGGCGATATCGCTCGCCGCGCTGGCGGTGTCGCGCGGCTGGGTCTTTTACCTAATCGCCCTCACCGCATGCGGATTCACGATGGGACTGGTGTACGCCTTCACCACCGTCGCAACGCAGGCCGTGGTGCGGCCCGAGCGCGCGGGTGAGGCGGCAGGCGTGACGCTGACATCGCTGGTGACCTTGGCCGGTGTCGGCGTCGCGGTGTCCAGCACGACGCTCGAGATGCTGCGGCACAACGAAATATCAACGGGCAGTGGCATAACCGCGATCTTCCTCGCGATCGCTGCGGCCCTGCTGCCCGCCGCATTTGCCGTGCTCACGTTCCGTAGGCACTGAAGAACAAAGAAACGGCGCCCAACCCGGTGGGGGGTGGGCGCCGTTCCGGCCTGATCAAAGGTCAGCGTGTTTCCAATGTGTGTGGGACTTCCGCCTCCGTTGTTGTTCGAGGTGTTGTTGTTCGAGCTGTTGTTGGCCTCGTTGCCGGCAGCATGGCCGCTGTTGTTGTTATTGACGTGTTGGTCTTGGTGCCACCGCTCGCGGAGCTGGTTTGGTTGGTGTTGCCGCCGCTGCTCGACGCAGCGTGTTGTTCGTGTTCGAGGCACGTTGCACCAGCGACCTGGGCGTTGGTCGCGTCCGGATTCCCGGCAGCACCGACGCCGCCAGAGCTGACGGGGCCGGAGATCGCTCCACCGGTGGCGGTATTCGATCGGGCTGGCAGTGTTGGTTACTGTCCCCGGACCGGTTGGGTTGACATTGCTCAGGATCGGGAGGACGGGAACGACGTTGTTACCTCCGGTTGTTATGGGGATGCTCACCGGATTCTGTGTGGCCGCATTGAGGCCGGTGTTGGGTGTGGAGGTCCCGCCAGTTCCGAGGCCGAGGTTGCCGGCCAAGGCTCCGCCTAAGGGGGTAGCAGTGGCCGTAGTCGCGTTGCCGGCGCTGAGCCCCAGGGCCAGGGGATCGCCGTTGAGGGCCGACACCGGAGTGCTGGTATTGGCGTCGGTCTGCGCCGTGGTTGTCGTGTTGGCTTGCACCGCGGTGCCACCAACCACCGGGCTGAGGGCGCCCAACTGGTTGTTCATGATGTTGCCGTTGAAGTTGCCGAACTGATTGGAGTTGCCGGCGCCGGCCTGTCCGATAGATGGTGTTGTTGTTGTTGGCGTTGCCGCTACCAAGCCACCAACCCGTCGTTGTTAGTTGTTATCGGCGGACGCCATCGGCGCCGCGGCGAGTGCGGCGAATCCCACGGCTGCGCCGGCGATAGCGCCCGCTGCGATGGTCTTCTTCAACTGTGTACCCATTTCTTGAGCCCCTTTTGTTGTACTGATGTGATTGGTTGTGCTGCTGTGATTTACGTTGTGCTGACCTTGATCTACATCTGACTGCAGTGCGGTTCGGTGACACTGCCAGGAACAGTCACGTCATCCGCACCCCCTTGTTGGCTTCATCAGCCGCCCCCTGTTGAGTCGGCGCCTGATGGGCTACCGGTAGCGGCCTTGTTTGGAGACAGGACTTTCTTGACCGCGTCCGCGGTGTTCTTCACCGTGTCAGTGATGCTCTTGGCCACAGTCGAAAGCCCGCCGGGACTGCCCGGTTGACCGGTCGGATGAAACAGCTGACCGGTGCCGGTGCCGGTGCCGGTGCCCGTGCCGGAACCGGTGCCGCTGCCCTGCTCCTCACCGGAACCAATCTGGGCGTTCGTGAGTTCAGTGACTTGTTCTTGCTGCGAGCGTCTGCTGGACCTGCTGTACCGCGTCTCCGGTGGGCTGCTGCTGTGGCTGGGTCAGCCCGGTGAACAGCCGGAACTGATCATTGATGATGCTGCCGTTGCCATTGCCGAATTGATTCGCATTGCCGGCGCCGACTTGTCCCAAGATGGTGTTGTTACCCCCGCCGGGCGACGTCACGTCAGTGGGGCTCCCAATGCCGTTCCAACCGGCATTGTTGGACCCCGCCGTGTTGTCGCTCTGGTTGACGCCGCCGAAGGTGCCTTGCGGGTTGACGATGTTGGAGACGAGGCCGGCGAACTGATTCGAATTGCCGCTGCCCGTCAAGCCGACCATGAACGCTCCGAGGGCGCCGCCCTCGGTATTTGTCGGGCTGCCATTGCCGTTGAAGAACGACTGATTCGTGAGAGCCAGGTTGTTGCTCGAGTTGCTGCCCAGCAGGCTGTACTGGGGATTGACGATGTTGCCGGCGCCGGCGGCGACTTGAGTCGTATTGCCGGCGCCGGTGATGGGGTTGAACGCCCCACCGAAGATGCCCGCGTTGGTCGTCGAAGTCGGGCTGAGGTTGCCGTTAATCGCGGACACGTTCGTCACCGCCGTGTTATTGCTCGTGTTATTGCCGAACAGGCTCAACTGCGGATTGAAGATGTTGCTCGACAACAACGAGAGTTGCGTCGTGTTTCCGGCACCAAGGGCGGGGCCGAAGAGTCCGCCGAGCCCGCCCGCGTCCGCGCTCGTGGTCGTCACCCCGTTGCCGTTGGCCGCCGAGACGTTGCTGATGGTCGTGTTGTTGCTCGTGTTGCTGCCGAAGATGCTCGTCTGCGGGTTGAAGATGTTGTAGGACGCGATGTTGATCTGCGTCACGTTGCCGCTGCCCTTGGCGCCGCCGAGCGCGATCACGTGGGACTTGCCGGTGGGATCGTACCCACCGAAGATGATGCCGCCGATGGTCCGGTTGTTGCTGATATTGCTGCCGTTTCCGCCCAGACCGAACTGCGGCATGAAGATGTTGCCTTCGAAAATGTTGATCTGCGTCGCGTTGCCATTGCCGCCGGGTAGCAAGATGGAAAGCGCGTTCGCGTCGGGAACGTTCATCTCTGCAAGCAGGCCGATGCAAACGGCCGCGCCGCCGACCACGACCGTTCGGCCGATGACCGAATTACGTTTGCGCGACACCCTGTGCGCGCCCTTCTTCGTGCCCTGCGACCCGTCCACGCTACGACCTTCGATTTCCATCCTCGGCCCCACCTCTCGGATGAAAGCTGTGTAACACCTAAGTAACGAGATGAGACTCTAGGACTTTGCTGGACACTGTGTCAAGCATCACACGACTGGTTTAGCGCCGCTATACCGTACTTATAGCAAAGTGGCAGGTCGCAGCCCCGCAAAGTGTTTCAATGCGCAGAGATTTGGGTACAGCTCGCGCGCCGACCGTCCTCTACCTCGACTGTCAGCCCTGCACTCAAGCACACAGGGCGTTTACGGTTATTTGCATATCTGTCAATGAGCTATGAAGACGCCAATGGCCTTTTTGTCTAGTCTTGGACCATATTGCCGGAGCCGTAATTAGCTCGTTACATCTCTGGTAATGTTCCGCGAACTCATCAGCTGGTCATCACTCAGTTAATACTCAGGAAAGCCATGGCCACGTAGTTGCCGGGATACGGGGCACTGCGGCGGATCCCTAGCGGCCGGTAATCTAACCGACGTGGCCACAATGAAGATTGCCCGCGTCCCGCGGCGAATGAGAAGTTCGAACTGACCGACGTCGAAATCCCGGAGCCGGGTCCCGGGCACGTCCGCGTCAAGGTGCACGCCTGCGGCGTCTGCCATTCCGACTTACTTACGGTTATCGGCATGATGGGCAACTCGTTCCCTCGCGCGCCCGGCCACGAAATTGCGGGCGAGGTGGACGCGGTCGGTGAAGGCGTCAATACGTGGAACGTCGGTGATCGCGTCGGCGTCGGGTGGTTCGGCGGCTGCGATTTCACCTGCGAGCCCTGTCGCAGAGGCGATTTCATCTCCTGCGTGAACGGCCAGATTCCGGGCATCGCCTACGACGGCGGCTATGCGGAGTACATGGTCGCGCCAGCGGAGGCGATCGCGCGCATCCCCGACGACCTGTCCTACGTCGACGCCGCCCCGCTGCTGTGTGCAGGCATCACTACCTTCAATTCTCTGCGCGAGTCCGTCGCCAGGCCTGGCGATCTCGTTGCGGTCCTAGGCGTCGGCGGCCTCGGCCATCTCGGCGTTCAGTACGCCGCCAAGATGGGCTTCGAGGTGGCCGCGATCGCGCGCGGCACGGACAAGGAGCCATTGGCCAAAAAGCTCGGCGCACATCACTACATCGATTCCAAGGCGTCTGATGTCGCCGAGGAGTTGAACAAGCTGGGCGGCGCGCAGGTCATCCTCGCAACGGTTACCGTCGCGGACGCGATGGCGGCCACCATCGGCGGTCTCAAGGCGCGCGGTGAACTCGTCGTCGTCGGCGCGCCGGCTGAACCGATGGAGACGCCACTGGCCCCGTTGATCTTCAAGTCCGCCGCCGTTCAAGGACATGCGTCCGGAACGTCGCAGGATTCCGAGGACACACTTCGGTTCTCGGCGCTGACCGGCGTCCGGCCGATGATCGAGACGGTGCCGCTGTCTGAGGTGCAGGCGGCCTACGACAAGATGATGAGCGGCGACGCGAGATTCCGTATGGTGCTGACGATGGACTGACGTCCACACCCAAACGCAAAGTGGCGCCCATCCTTTCGGATGAGCGCCACTTGCGCTATCTAGGTCAGAACGTCACTTGACGATCTTGGTAACCCGACCGGCGCCGACGGTACGGCCGCCTTCGCGAATCGCGAAGCGCAGACCCTCGTCCATGGCGACGGGCTGGATCAGCACCACGGAGATGTCGGTGTTGTCACCGGGCATCACCATTTCGGTGCCCTCCGGCAGCGTCACCACACCGGTTACGTCGGTGGTGCGGAAGTAGAACTGCGGACGGTAGTTGTTGAAGAACGGCGTGTGCCTGCCGCCCTCGTCCTTGGACAGGATGTAGACGCTGCCCTCGAACTCGGTGTGCGGCGTGGTGGTGCCGGGCTTCACGACGACCTGGCCGCGCTCGACGTCCTCACGCTTGACGCCACGAACCAGCAGACCGACGTTGTCGCCTGCCTGGCCCTGGTCGAGCAGCTTGCGGAACATCTCGACACCGGTGACGGTCGTCTTGGTGGTGGTCGGCTTGATGCCGACGATCTCGACTTCCTCGTTCACGTTGACCACGCCACGCTCGACGCGACCGGTGACCACGGTGCCGCGGCCGGTGATCGTGAAGACGTCCTCGACGGGCATCAGGAACGGCTTGTCGGTCTCGCGGACCGGGTCCGGGATCGACTCGTCGACGGCATCCATCAGATCCTCGACGGACTTGACCCACTCCGGGTCGCCCTCGAGCGCCTTGAGCGCCGACACCTTGATGACCGGGGCGTCCTCGTCGAACTCCTGGGCGGCCAGCAGTTCGCGGACCTCGAGCTCGACGAGCTCGATGAGCTCCTCGTCGTCGACCATGTCGGCCTTGTTCAGCGCAACCAGGATGTAGGGCACGCCGACCTGACGGGCGAGCAGCACGTGCTCGCGGGTCTGGGGCATCGGGCCGTCGGTCGCCGCGACCACCAGGATGGCGCCGTCCATCTGGGCCGCACCGGTGATCATGTTCTTGATGTAGTCGGCGTGGCCGGGGGCGTCGACGTGCGCGTAGTGACGCTTCTCGGTCTGGTACTCCACGTGGGAGATGTTGATCGTGATACCACGCGCCTTCTCTTCAGGTGCGTTGTCGATCTGGTCGAAGGCCGACGCCTCGTTCAACTCGGGGAACTTGTCGTGCAGAACCTTCGTAATAGCCGCAGTCAGCGTGGTCTTGCCGTGGTCAACGTGACCGATGGTCCCGATGTTGACGTGCGGCTTCGTCCGCTCGAACTTCGCCTTCGCCACTTCTATGTCCTCCTGGACTGTGTTGGTGCTTGTTGTAAAGCAGTGTGTTGATCTTTGCAGTTGTGTGGTCCCGCCGAAACGACGGGTCCGAGATTACTGACCCGTCGCCTTCGCTGAATCGATTGCTCGACTCCGGGTCAGCTCCGAGCCTCGGGCCTGGCGGCCCTCGATTCTCACTGACCCGTCGCCTTCGCGATGATCTCCTTCGACACCTGCGCCGGAACTTCAGCGTAGGAATCGAAAACCATGGAGTAGTTCGCCCGGCCCTGGGTCTTCGACCGAAGGTCGCCGACGTAGCCGAACATCTCCGACAGCGGCACGTGCGCCCTTACGACGCGTGCACCGCTCCGCTCCTCCATGGCCTGGATCTGGCCACGGCGGGAGTTCAGGTCGCCGATCACTTCACCCATGTAATCCTCGGGCGTGGTGACCTCGACGGCCATGATCGGCTCCAGGATGGCCGGTTGTGCTTGCTGCGCAGCCTTTTTCAGCACCTGGGAGCCGGCGATCTTGAACGCCATCTCCGAGGAGTCGACGTCGTGGTAGGCACCGTCGAGCAGCGTCACCTTCAGGTTCACCAGCGGATAGCCGGCCAGCACGCCGTACTGCATGGCGTCCTGCGCGCCGGCGTCCACCGACGGGATGTACTCACGCGGGATGCGTCCACCGGTGACCTTGTTCTCGAACTCGTAGGTCGCGCCGTCCTCGCCGGAGAAGGGCTCGATGGAGATGAGAACCTTCGCGAACTGACCCGAACCACCCGTCTGCTTCTTGTGGGTGAACTCGACCTTGTCGACCTTGCGCTTGATGGTCTCCTTGTAGGCGACCTGCGGCTTGCCGACGTTCGCCTCGACCTTGAATTCGCGCCGCATCCGGTCGACCAGGATGTCCAGGTGCAGTTCGCCCATGCCGCCGATGACGGTCTGACCGGTCTCGACGTCCTGGTGCACCTTGAAGGTCGGATCCTCCTCGGCGAGCTTCTGGATGGAGAGGCTCAGCTTCTCCTGGTCGCTCTTGGTCTTGGGCTCGATGGCCACCTCGATGACCGGATCGGGGAAGGTCATCGACTCCAGCACGACCTGTTGGTTCGGGTCGCTCAGGGTGTCACCGGTGGTGGTGTCCTTCAGCCCGATCACCGCATAGATGTGACCGGCCGACGCGTACTCCACCGGGTTCTCCTTGTTGGAGTGCATCTGGAACAGCTTGCCCAGCCGTTCCTTCTTGCCCTTGGTGGCGTTGATGACCTGTGAGCCGGAGTCGACCTTGCCCGAGTACACCCGGACGTAGGTCAGCTTGCCGAAGAACGGGTGCGTGGCGACCTTGAACGCCAGCGCCGCGAACGGCTCGTCGGTCGATCGGCTCGCGGATGATGACCTCATCCTCCTTGCCGGGCGCATGGCCGGTGGCCGGCGGCACGTCCAGCGGCGAGGGCAGGTAGTCGATGACCGCGTCGAGCATGGGCTGCACGCCCTTGTTCTTGAACGCGCTACCGCACAGCACCAGGTAGGCCTCGGAGGTGATCGTCAGCTTGCGCAGCGCACCCTTGATCTCCTCGACCGAAAGCTGCTCGCCGCCGAAATACTTCTCCAGCAGCGCCTCGTCGGTCTCGGCGACCGCTTCGAGCAGCTTGGTGCGGTACTCGTCGGCCTTCTCCTGCAGATCGGCAGGGATCTCGATGGTGTCGTAGGTCTCGCCCAGCTTGGTCTCGCCCCGCCACGCGCCAGACCTTGGCGTTCATCTCGACCAGGTCGACGATGCCCTCGAAGCTCGCCCTCGGAGCCGATCGGCAGCTGGATCGGGAGACGTTCGGCGCCGAGGCGCTCCTCCATGGTCTTGACGGAGAAGTAGAAGTCCGCGCCGACCTTGTCCATCTTGTTGACGAAGCAGATGCGCGGGACGTCGTACTTGTCGGCCTGGCGCCAGACCTGCTCGGACTGCGGCTCGACGCCTTCCTTGCCGTCGAAGACGGCAACGGCGCCGTCGAGCACCCGCAGGCTGCGCTCCACCTCGACGGTGAAGTCGACGTGCCCGGGGGTGTCGATGATGTTGATCTGGTTGCCGTCCCAGAAGCAGGTGGTGGCGGCCGAGGTGATGGTGATACCCCGCTCCTGCTCCTGCTCCATCCAGTCCATGGTGGCGGCACCGTCGTGCACCTCACCGATCTTGTAGCTGATACCGGTGTAGTAGAGGATGCGCTCGGTCGTCGTCGTCTTGCCGGCATCGATGTGCGCCATGATGCCGATGTTGCGGACCTTGGTCAGGTCGGTAAGCACGTCCTGTGCCACGGCAGTCTCCCACTCTTTCGCTTGCTTGGTTGCTGTTGTCGTCACGCCCGGCGGCCGGCCCGGTTGGATGTCGCCGCTAGGCGGCTCCGGCTCGCCGGCGTTGATCACCAGCGGTAGTGCGCGAAGGCCCGGTTCGCCTCGGCCATCTTGTGGGTGTCCTCGCGTCGCTTGACGGCGGCACCCAGGCCATTGCTGGCGTCGAGCAATCTCGTTGGCCAGACGCTCGACCATGGTCTTCTCGCGGCGCTGCTTGGAGAAGCTGACCAGCCAGCGCAGGGCCAGCGTGGTGGACCGCTCCGGGCGGACCTCGACGGGAACCTGGTAGGTGGCGCCACCGACGCGACGGCTGCGGACCTCGAGCGCGGGCTTGACGTTGTCGAGAGCGCGCTTGAGGGTGACGACCGGATCGGTGCCGGTCTTGTCGCGGGCCTGTTCGAGCGCTCCATAAACAATGCGTTCGGCGAGGGATTTCTTCCCGTCCAGCAGAACCTTGTTGACCAGCTGGGTGACCAGCTGCGATCCGTAGACCGGGTCGTTGACCAGCGGACGCTTGGGTGCGGGGCCCTTGCGCGGCATTAGCTCTTCT
Source organism: uncultured Actinomycetota bacterium (assembly GCA_963758825.1). Classification (GTDB taxonomy): domain Bacteria; phylum Actinomycetota; class Actinomycetes; order Mycobacteriales; family Mycobacteriaceae; genus Mycobacterium. Next base: position 327,871 of record CAVWWV010000010.1, read on the forward strand.
CCTTCTTGGCGCCGTAGCGGCTCCGGGCCTGCTTGCGGCTCTTGACGCCCTGGGTGTCGAGCGAGCCGCGGATGATCTTGTAGCGCACACCGGGAAGGTCCTTCACACGACCGCCACGCACCAGCACCATCGAGTGCTCCTGCAGGTTGTGGCCCTCGCCGGGGATGTAGGCGGTGACCTCGACCCCGGCTGGTCAGCTTGACGCGCGCGACCTTCCGAAGTGCCGAGTTCGGCTTCTTCGGGGTGGTGGTGTAGACGCGGGTGCACACGCCGCGGCGCTGCGGGCTGCCCTTGAGGGCCGCGGTCTTGACCTTGGCGATCTTGTCCCGGCGACCCTTGCGGACCAGCTGGTTGATGGTTGGCATGTACCGGCTTTCTGTGTTGCTTCGTGACTGCTCTGCTGTCTTCGGTCGTTCTCAAGTCTGTGTACTGCGGTTACGCCCTGCCGCGTTACCCCGCGACCGGGTGTGTCGCACGCGCCCGCGCACCGAATCTCGTCGATGCATCGTGGACATGCGAATTGGCCCGGCGTGCAGGCTTGCTCGCAGGCATCACAGCCCCAAGCGCCCTATCGGCCAGGCACGATCGATCCACGATACCAGTGCGCGGAGGCGTCAGGTCAAAGCGCGCCGATCGAGCGCCACCTGACCGTCAGGTCGACCTGCTTCGGCAGCGCTCATCGCCTCTCCATGCCGACCGCCAGCCGCAGCACCATGTCGGTGAACACGGCGTCGGTGTCGATCGCGTCCATCACGCCCGTCATCTCCAGCAGCACGAAACCGTGCAGCGCCGACCAGAACTCCAGCGCGGCGAAGAAGCCGTCCTCGCCCTCCAGCCCGTAGGACGCCAGCACCGCGATGACCGGCTCCGCCGCGGCGCGCGTCGCCGCGGTGTACTCCGGGTCGTCGCCGCCCAGCGGCATCCGGGTGAACGCCGAGTACCGGCCGGGATGGTGGTGGGCGTAGCTGCGGTAGGCGCTGGCCATCGCGACCACGGCGTCGTCGCGGGTGCGGCCCTCGCCCGACGGTGTTGAGCATGCCGATGATGTCGTCGACGACCCGCATCCGCACCGTGCGGCGCAGGTCCTCGAGGCTGTCGACGTGGTTGTACAGCGACGGGCCCTTGGTGCCGAGCTGGGTGGCCAGGGCGTTGATGGTCAGCGCATCCCAGCCCTCGCGGTCCAGGAAGGTCAGCGCGGCGTTGACGATGGCGTCGCGGCTGAGCTTGGTCGGCCCTGGCCGGCGGGCGCGGCCTGCCCGTGCCGGATGTCGACTCCGACCGAGCTGCCATGGGGTTGCGTCCTTCGGATCGCGGATGAACGTCGCGTGTCCTGCGATCGAGGACGGCGACTGACTCTAACCCGCCGCCCGGGCGAGTCAGTTCACTCGTGTCCTGGCTGAGCTGGGCGAGCGTCCCGGTGATCGAGCACAGATCGGGCAGCGTGGCCGGGGTTCACCGTCTGGACCGACCAGGTGATGACGTCGCCGCCCTTGGCCACGTAGACGCTGCAGGCGTTGGCGTCGTAGGCCTTGAAACCCTTGTTGCCGTTGATCGACAGCTCGGTGAGCGTGCGCGCCCGGCGCTGCGCTCGAGGGTCCGCTCGGTGTCCAGGTCGCTGCCGCGGTACCACCACGTCGAGATGCCCATGCCCGACGACCGAACGTCGCCGATGCATGGTGTTCTCCTGCCAGAAGCAGCCGGCGTCATTCACCACGACCTTGGTGAACAGCGTGCCGCCGACGGCCTTCGGCCACGTCGGCGTCGGTGACGCCGTTGCAGTCGCGCGCTCCGGAAGCCGCTGCCGGCGGTCGCGGCGACGGAGGTGCGGGCGCCGGTCGCCGCGTACCGCGCCGACCCGCACGGCGACGACCGAGCGACCCGCGGCGAGCGCGGCGACAGCGACGGACGCCGTGCGTCACAGGTCCGCCGACAGCGTGGCCGTGAGCAGCTTCTCGGCGTCCGCGCACGGGTCGGCCTGGCGCTCTGCCGGAACTGCACCCACCACGTCAGCACGCCGGCCCGGCGGCCGCGGTGGCCGCGCAGGCGTTCGGGGTGTCGCGGCGGGCCAGGAAGGCCTGGTGCCGCTCGCCACCGTCCTTGTCCGTGCCTGCGCGCGCCCCGGTCGGCGGCAACGTCGCGTTCCCGGTCGAGGCTGCCCGCTCGAACCAGGAGAAGACGACGTCGATGACGCCCGCGTCGGTCGACAGCACGTACTGACACACGGCGCCGCTGAAGGGCTCGCACCAGCTGATCGGCGCCGAGCAGTCTCCTGGATCGAGTTGTCGTCGCAGCAGCCCGCAGCGGTCGTCGACATAGCCGTAGCTGCGGTCCGGGTCGGGCACGCGAGGGGTGGGCCCGCTGCGGCGGTCCCGCCGACGGTGTGCGAGCACGCCGCCACGGCCACCATCGCGGTCGATCGCCGCGACGACGGCGGTAGCGCTCCGACACGTCGGCGCACGCATCGCGTGCACACGCTACCCAGCGACAACGGCCGAAGTGCCGTCACCGGCAGCACCGCGCGACGTAGAGTCTGCGAAGACCGATCAGGGCTGCGACGCAAGGGGACCACCGTGGGTTGGAAAGCGTTGAGCACGTCGCTGGGCGTCGAGCGTGGTCGCAGTTCTCGGCGACGCTGGTGCGTGGCGGCACCCGCCGCGCAGGCGAAGAACGGCGACACCCACATCACCGGGCAGGGCATCGTCCAGACCCTCGACTGCAACGAGTCCGACGCTGATCGTGGTCGGGCACCGGCAACACCATCACCGCGCGTCGGCACCTGCTGGGGCGTCTCGGTCCAGGGCTCGGCCAACATCATCGTCGCGGACAACGTCATCAACGACATCACCGTGTACGGGTTCGACCAGACCGTGCTCTACACAGCGGCGAGCCGGGGTCTGGGACCGCGGCCGCGAACTGGGCATGACCAACCGCATCGATCGGGTACCCGCCTAGGCATGCGCGCGCGTCGCTTCCGACTCGTCAGTGCGCATGGCTGCGGTTGCCGCGGCTGGCAGTGATCGGGCTCGCCGGCTGCGGCTCGGACATCGCGACATCCGCCGACCGTGACGGCGGGATCGTCGGGCGTGCAGGTCGAGATCGCCAACACCATCAACTACGGATCGGTCGGCACGACCGCCGAGATCGACTGCGCCGACGGAAAGTCGCTGACCATCGGCGGCTCCAACAACACGCTGACCGTCAAGGGCACGTGCGCCAACGTCAACATCGGCGGCGCCGACAACAAGGTTACCTTCGAGAAGATCGACGACGGGCTCAGCGTCGTCGGCCTCAACAACACCGTCAGCTACTCCGACGGCGACCCGAAGGTCAACGACACCGGGTCGGGCAACTCGATCAGGAAGGGCTGACCGTCACGCGCTGGTGCCGTGCCGGCCCGCGCCGTCGGCGAAACGCTTGCGCCCAGCCAGTGATTCGGCCGCGACCCGGGACATGCTGCCGAACTCGACGTCCATCGCCTCGGCCTCCGACATCCCCCACTGGTTGAGCGCGGAGAGCCGGTCGGCCCGCAGGCACTGCTGCGGCAGCGCGGCGAGTTCGGCGGCCAGTGTCCTCGGCGGCGCTGCCGCGCCTGACCGTGCGGCACGACGCGGTTGGCCAGCCCGATCGCGAACGCCTCGCCGGCGTCGACGCTGCGGCCGGTGAGGATGAGGTCCATCGCCCGGCTGTGCCCGATCAGCCGCGGCAGTCGCACCGTGCCGCCGTCGATGAGGGGCACGCCCCAGCGGCGGCAGTAGACGCCGAAGACGGCGTCCTCCTCGACCACCCGCAGGTCACACCACAGCGCCAGCTCGAGCCCGCCGGCGACCGCGAAGCCGCTGACCGCGGCGATGACGGGCTTGGACAGCGCCATCCGCGACGGCCCCATCGGCCCGGGTCCGGTGCGGTGGACCGGGTTGGCGTCGGGCGTGCCGAAGGCCTTGAGATCGGCTCCCGCACAGAAGGTTCCGTTGTCGCCCCAGAGCACCGCGACCGCGGCCGAGTCGTCGCGGTCGAACTCCTCGAACGCGGCGTAGCAGGCCCGCGGCGGCGGGGCCGTTGACGGCGTTGCGCGCCTCCGGCCGGTTCATGATCACCGTCGTCACGGGGCCGTTGCGTTCCACCCGCACGCCGCCTGGATGGTCGGTCATGTTGCCTCCATCAGTCTCGTGTCGTCGCGTCGCGCCACCAGTTCGGCGGCGAAGTCGTGGTAGGCCAGCCGCAGCGCCGCACCCGGCCAGTCGTCGGGCAGCAGTTCGGTCGGCAGCACCGGGTCGGCAGCAGGTGCCGCACCATGGCCGCGGCGGCCGACGAACCGGGCGGGCACGTCCGCGGCGCCGGACATGTCGTCGAGCAGGCGGTGCCCGGTGCGCGCCCAGCCGGGCAGGTCCCAGAGCGCGGCGGCCAGGCCGGCCGGGTCGTCGTCGCGGGCCCGCAGCACCCGCACCCGCTCCCGCAGCTCGTCGGTCAACTGCAGGTCGAGGTTCGCGGGGCGCATCCAGACGCCTTCGCGAAGCTCGCCGAACCGCTTGTCGCTGCAACGTCGTTCGCAGCGCGGCGCGGGTCTTGGCGTCGGTGCCGACGCTGGTGATCACCAGCGTCGTCCACGTGCCGTCCCAGCGGCGCAGCCTCGGGTCCAGCGCGTCGTCCTGACGCCGCTGGCGGGCCAGCAGCCGGTCGGAGAGCCGGTAGCCGTCGGCGGAGCGCACCAGGTCGCCCGCGCCGACCATCCGCGTCAGCGCCACCCGCAGCGTCGGCTCCCTGATGCCGAAATCGGCGGTGAGCGTGACCAGTTCGCTCGCCGACGCCCACGCCGGGTGGGCGCCGAGCAGCACGCTCAGCACCACCGACCGCGCCGTCAGCCGCGAGTGCAGCACGCTAGACCCCCGACGTCTTGCGGCCGGCGTCGCCGAACGGCTCGTCGCGGGCCTTCACCGCGTCGCGGAAGCCGTGCTCGGTGGCCTCGGCGACGAAGGCGTGCCCCTCGGGCGTGTGCCGCGCGACGCCGTCGAACACGGTGCTGACCATGCTGCTGGTGGCGACGCCCTGGTTGAACAGCGCGGTGTTCAACGCCAGCTTGGCCATGATCAGCTGGTTGACCGGCATCGCGGCGATGCGCGCGACGAGGCGCTCGGTGCGCTCGTCGAGGTCCTCGGGTTCGGGCGCCTCGACGGCGAGACCCCACTCGGCGGCCTGGGCGCCGCTGATGCAATCACCGGTGAAGAGAAGGCGTTTCGCGCGCTGGTCGCCGAGGCGGTGCGCCCACAGCCCGGCGGCGGGCACGCCCCACACCCGCATCGGCGGGTAGCCGATCTTCGCGTCCGACGCGGCGATCACCTGGTCGGCGTGCAGCGCGATGTCGGTGCCACCCGCCACGCAGTAGCCGTGGATCTTGACCACCGTCGGCTTGTCGGCGTGCATCAGGCTGGCGAACCCGCGCACGAACCGGCTCATCATCTGGTAGTCGATCATCGGGTCCCACGGCTGGTCGGGCAGATGGTTGACCGCCTGGGTCTTGCCGTCGAGCACCGTGTCCCTGTAGCCGCCGGTGCCGCCCGCCGACGACGTGCGGTCGGCGTAGGCGGACAGGTCGAACCCCGAGCAGAAGCCCGCACCGCGGCCGGAGATCAGCATGACGTGGACGTTGGGGTCGAGGTCGGCCCGCTCCACCAACGCCGACAGTTCCAGCGGGGTGTCGGCGACGATCGCGTTGCCCTTTTCGGGGCGGTTGAAGGTGATTCGGGCGACGCGGTCGGTGACCTCGTAGGTCATCGTCTTGAGGTTGTCGAAGTCGACGGGCCTGATCGCGTGCGTCATGCGCTGCTCACCCTCGCCCGCGAGCAGTACGTAAATGCGGCGACACGCCGGTCGGATTCAGGGCATTTCGCGCTGCTCGGCGGAGGGCGTCATCCCTTGACCAACGCACGCTCGATGATCGGCGCCAGGTCCAGGCCCGTCGGCAGCGTGCCGAACGCCCCACCCCACTGGCCGCCCAGCCGGCTGGCCAGGAACGCCTCGGCGACGGCCGGGTGGCCGTGGCGCACCAGCAGCGAGCCCTGCAGGGCCAGCGAGATGTCCTCGGCGATCTTGCGGGCCCGGTACTGGATGGTCTCGAGGTCGCTCGAGCTCGGCGCGCAGCGACGTCACGTGGGCGTCCAGGCGCGGGTCCTGGCCCGTCGTGCGACTCAGCTCGTCGAACAGCACCTCGACGCACTCGGGCCGGGTCGCCATGGCGCGCAACGTATCCAGTGCGCTGACGTTGCCGGAGCCCTCCCAGATGCCCATCAGCGGCGCCTCGCGGTACAGCCGCGGCATGCCGGACTCCTCGACGTAGCCGTTGCCGCCGAGGCACTCCATCGCCTCCGCCGCGTGCGGGGTGGCGCGCTTGCACACCCAGTACTTGCCGGCCGCGAGACCGATGCGGCGCAGCAGGGTCTCGCGCTCGTCGCCGCGCATGGCCGCGTCGGTGGCGCCTGCCATCCGCATCGCCAGCATGGTGGCGGCCTCGGCCTCGACCGCGAGGTCGGCGAGCACGTTGCGCATCAGCGGTTGGTCGATCAGGTACGCGCCGAACGCCTTTCGGTGCTGGGCGTGGTGGATCGCCCGCGTCAGCCCGGTGCGCATGCTGGTCGCGCTGCCCAGCGTGCAGTCCAGCCGGGTCAGGTTGACCATCTCGATGATGGTCGGCACGCCGCGGCCCTCCTCGCCGACCAGCCAGGCGGTGGCGCCGTCGTACTCGACCTCGCTGGAGGCGTTGGCGTGGTTGCCGAGCTTGTCCTTGAGGCGCTGCAGGAACATCCGGTTGCGCGTGCCGTCGGGCAGGACCCGCGGCAGGAAGAAGCAGCTCAGACCGCCGGGCGCCTGCGCCAGCACCAGGAAGACGTCGCACATCGGCGCGGAGGTGAACCACTTGTGGCCCGGCAGCGAGTAGGTGCCGTCGCCGTTCGGCGTGGCCTCGGTGGTGCCGGCGCGGACGTCGGAGCCGCCCTGCTTCTCCGTCATCGACATGCCCGCGGTGATGCCGGCCTTCGTGGTGGGCACCTTCAGCTCGGGGTCGTAGACGCGGCTGGTCAGCAGCGGCTCGTAGACCGCGGACAGTTCGGGGTTGTGCCGCAGCGCGGGCACGACGGCGTAGGTCATCGAGATCGGGCAGACGTGGCCGGCCTCCGGCGTCCACACCGACGTCTTGGCGGCGCGCACCACGTGGGCGCCCGGGCGGTCGTCGGCCCACGGCGCGGCGTGCAGGCCGTGGCCGACGGCGACCGTCATCAGTTCGTGGTAGGCGGGGTCGTACTCGACCTCGTCGACGCGGTGGCCGTAGCGGTCGTGGGTGCGCAGCACGGGCTGGTTGCGGTCGGCCAGCTCGCCCCAGCGCTGCGCCTGCGCGCCGCCGGCCAGCGCGCCGAGCTCGAAGACCTCGTCGACGCCCCACTCGCCGCCCTCGCGGATCAGCGCCTCGGCGAGCACCGGCGACGTCGCGGGGTTGTAGTCCTCCAGCGGCGGGACCTGATTGGTGACGACGTGCGTGTCTGACATGCCACCACTGTTACATTTTCTCGACAACTGCACAAGAGTTCGTAATGACGCCGTGCCCCCGCATACTGATCCCATGAAGCCCAACACCGTCGTGCACGCCGCGACGCTCGACCTCGACCACGAACCGGTGCCTGCCGATCAGTCCGTCCGGGGCGAGCCGACCACGGCGCGCCGACGCCGTCGACGAGTTCGGCGGCCTCGAGGTCGGCGTGTGGGAGATGACGCCCGGCGTGATGAGCGACGTCGAGGCCGACGAGGTGTTCGTCGTGCTCTCGGGTGCGGCGACGGTCGAATTCGCCGACGGCAGCGACACGTTGCACCTCGGCCCCGGCGACGTGGTCCGGCTCGCCGCCGGCACGGAGACGGTGTGGACGGTCACCGAGACCCTGCGCAAGGTCTACCTCACCGGCGGCTGAGACGCGCGGGCCCGCTCGCCGCGCCGTCGTAGCGGTTCAGACGCCGTCATCACGACGGCCGCGAGCGCCCAGCCCGAGCAGGATGTCGACGACGTAGTGCTCGGCGGTGTAGACCAGCGTGAACGCCATGACCAGCGGATAGGCCACCAGCAGCGGCCGCCACCGCGGCCCACCCGGTGCCACAGGAACGCCGGCGACCGCGGCCGTCATCCCCGCGTGCAGCGACGGGATGGCGGCCACCAGGTTGACGCTGGCCTGACCCTGGTCGATGAGCGCGCTCGCCGAGTGCAGGTGCAGGTTGCCCCAGCCCCGCCCGACGATGCGCTCGATCCAGGCGTTCGCGCCGTCGTGGTGTGGACTGCATCGCGCCGAGCAGACCGCCGTCGGGGACGCCGCGGGCCGGAGCGGAACATGCACCGCGGGTCGGACGGGCCGCCGGCGACGTCGCCGGAGGTGCACCTGCGCCGCGGCCCACGGCGGCGCGGCGGGCAGCAGCGTGTAGATCGACCAGCGCCGCGAAGGACAGCACGACGAACAACCGGACGAAGGCCTTCCACTCCTCGCGGTTGCGCAGCCACAGCACCGCCGCGACGACGTACGGCAGGATGAAGAACGACATGTAGACGGTGCTGATGACGACTTCCCACCAGGGCGGCTGCGGCAGCTTGAGGCGTTCCTGCAGCCACACCGTCGGCATCGTCGCCGGAGAACAGCCAGCGGTCGGCGTCGGCCTGCCAGTGCCACAGCGTGGGCCGGCCGATCAGCGTGGCCGCTCCCCTGCTGAGGTCGTAGGCGAGCAGCACCAGGGCGAACGGCAGCCAGTCGCGGACGACGTAGAGCATGCGGCGGCCCTGCCCGATGCTGGCGGCCGCCAGGCCGGTGCAGATGTAGAGCAGCAGCAGTTCGCGGTTGAAGGCGAAGCCGTCGGTCGACGGTGCGATACACCGACGACGACGGCCCAGACGGCCACGGCCGAGCCAGCCGCGCGATGCGCAGGCGACGCTCTCGAGCGCCTGCCGCAGCCTCGGCACGCGTCGACGACAAGTGACGACTGGTCGAGTGCGGACACGCGGAGCCTTTCGCGAGTCGGAAAGGTCAGGTTCCCGCGGTGACGCTAGTCAACCCTTCGGTCATCCGCCGTTCAACGGCCCGAACCGGTCAGACGTTGTCGCGCAGGAAGGCGATGTCGTCCTTGCGGCCCTCGTCGGAGGTCTCGCAGATGACGGGGGCGTCGGCGGCCTTGACGACGGCGACCAGCAGCTGCGGGTCGATCTGACCGGTGCCGAAGTTGGCGTGCCGGTCGGCGCCGGAGCCCGCGGCGTCGCGCGAGTCGTTGCAGTGCACCAGGTCGATGCGGCCGGTGATCGACTTGATCCGCTCGACGGCGTCGATCAGCGCCTCGCCGGCCGCCCACGCGTGGCAGGTGTCGAGGCAGAAGCCAATTCCCTTGTCGCCGATGTGATCCCACAGCCGGGCGATGGTGTCGAAGTGGCGCGCCATCGCGTGGTCGCCACCGGCGGTGTTCTCCAGGTACACCGGCACGTCGGTCTTCAGGTAGTCCAGCGCCTTGACCCAGCGCTCGAAACCGGCGTCCATGTCGTTGTCGTCGGCGTGCCCGCCGTGGACGATGACGGCCGTCGCGCCGATCGTCGGCGGCGGCGTCGCAGGTGTCCTGCAGGATCTTGCGCGACGGGATGCGGACGCGGTTGTTCGCCGACGCCACGTTGATCAGATACGGCGCGTGCACGTAGAGCGGCACGCTGGACGCGCGCAGCGCCTCGGCGTCCTCGCGGGGTTTCGGCTTCTTCCAGCTCTGCGGGTTGCCGAGGAAGAACTGCACCACCTCGGCGCCCTCGGCCGCAGCGGCGGCCAGTGGGTCTTCGTCGTGGACATGCGAACCGATCAGCACGCGGCCAGTCTAGTGAGGCGGCCGACACCTCAGGTCAGTGGCGTGTCCGCCCTGGCCGGCCCGACGTGCACCGGCCGCCGCGGGTCGGGCACGCCCAGCAGCGTGCCGTCGTGCTCGACGGCGGTGGCGCCGAACCGCAGCGCACTGGCCAGCGCCTCGGCGCCACCGGCGGGCTCGGCCAGGAAGCCGGCCAGGAACGCGTCGCCCGCCCCGACGGTGTTGACGACGCGGCGGACCGGGGCGGTGCCGTGCAGCGGCTCGGGCAGGTCGGCGTCGACCAGCAGCGCGCCGTCGCCGCCGAGGCTCACCAACACGGTTCGCACGCCGCGGCCCAGCAGCGTGCGGGCCGCGGCCGTCGACGTCGCCGACGGTGTGCAGCGTGGCGCCGAGCACCTCGGCGAGCTCGTCGGCGTTGGGCTTGACCAGATGCGGCAGCCCGTCGCGGTCGTTGTCCAGCACCGCCGCCAGCGCGGGACCGGACGCGTCCACCGCCACCCACCGGCCCGCGGCGCGGGCATCGGCGACGGCGCCGCGCCAGCCGCTCGGCGGGAAGCCGGAGGGCAGGCTGCCCGCCCACAGCACGCGGTCGCCGGCGCGCCGCGACAGGGCGGCCGCGCACAGCGCGTCGACCTCGGCGTCGGACAGCGCGGGCCCCGGCTCGTTGACCTTCGTGCTGCGCCCGTCGGCCTCGACGAGGGAGACGTTGCTGCGGACCGCGCCCGCGATCGGCACGCCGACGGTGTCGAGACCCAAGCTGCTCGAGCGCCGACGCAGATTTCACGTCCCGTGCCGCCGCCGACGGGCAGCACGGCGCACACCTCGATGCCAACCCCGTGCAGAGCCGAGCGCGACGTTGACGCCCTTGCCGCTGGGCTCGGTCATGGTGGCGGTGGCCCGGTTGACGGCCCCGGCTCGAGCCGCGGAAGGTGCAGCGTGCGGTCCAGACTCGGATTCGGCGTGACGGTGACGATCATCGGTCGGCCACCTCGACGGTGATGCCGGCGGCCCGCAGCCGCTTGCGGTGGTCGCGTCGGAGGACCCGGCGTCGGTGATCAGCACGTCGACGTCGGCCAGAGTGGCGTGGCGGGCAAGGCTCTCGGGGCCGAACTTGCTCGAGTCGACCAGGAACACCCGCTGCCGCGCCGCGGCGAGCATCTGGCTGCTTGACGTCGGCCTCGTCGGCGTCGGGCGTGGTGAGGCCGCGGTCGAAGGACAGCGCGTTGGTGCCGAGGAATGCGACGTCGACGTTGATGGCCGCCAGCGCCTGGCCGGTGAGGGCCCCGACGGCGGCCATCGTCGGCGGGCGGATCCGTCCGCCGAGCGCCACCACCTCGATGCCGCGCTCGTGCAGGGCTGCGCCGACGGGCCAGGAGTTGGTGTAGACGACGAGATCGCGGTCGGCGGGCAGCATCTCGGCCAGCCGAAGCGTCGTGGACCCGGCGTCGAGCAGCAGCGAGCCGCCGTCGGGGACGAATCGCAGCGCCCGGCGGGCGATCGCCGACTTCTCCGCCAGGTGAACGTCGCGGTCGGCGACGTGCGGTTCGGCGCGGCTGGGCTCCCGGGGCACGGCGCCACCGTGCACCCGCCGCAGCAGGCCCCGTTCCTCGAGAAGCGCGAGGTCCTTGCGCACGCTCTCCGCGCTGATGCCGAAACGGACTGCCAGACTGGCACTTTCGACCCGCCGGTCGGCGGCGAGCAGCCGCAGCACCTCGGCGTGACGTTCGTCGGCGAACCACGTCCGCGCGTCACGGCTGCCCCAGGTGGTCGTCGGCGCCGATCTCACCGCACGCCCGCGCGGCCAGGGTGGCCGCACCGAGCGCGCCGGCCTCCTCGACGGCCGACACGTCGAGCGGGCCGAACCGGGCGGCCTTGGCGCGCATCACCTCTGCGCTGTGCCGCCACCCCCGGTGACGACGACGCGGGCGGCCGGGCCGACGACGTCGTCCATCGCGCGGTGCAGCGCCAGCGCCTCGTCGGCGGCGGCGGCGACCACCGCGCGCCATTCGGCGCCCGGGCCGCTGCGTGACGGCTCGGCGGCGGCGTCCAGCTCCGCCACGTCGGCGGGGTGACGCCGAGGCGCTGCAGCGCACGCAACTGCGCCAGCCCGCCCTCGGTGCCGCCGAGCAGGCTCCAGTGGCCGGGCTCGATGCTGGGGTCGGTGGTGATGCCCGCCGGCGCGAGCCGTGCGACGTCCGCGCGGGCCGGAATCGGGGCGATGGTGCGTACCAGCGCCTCGGCCGTGCCGGACGAATCCAGTTCGTGCCCTTGGCCGTTCGCGCGGGCACCGAGGGCCGAGGCCTGGTGGTCGTGTCCGGCCAGGGTCAGCACCGCACCGCGCAGCAGCGGGCTGACCGCGTCGGAGGAGACGACGCCGACCGGCACGCCTGCGGACACCAGCGGCGGCATCAACTCGCGGCGGGCGCCCGACCAGTCCAGCGCCGCGTCCCACCAGTCGCGGGCCGCGACGTCGAGCCAGCCGGTGCGGCCGGCGAGGGAGAGTTCGAGAACCGCCTCGCCGCCGAGTCGCCGCACCACCCAGCCTCCGACGTCGAAGCGGGTCGTCGCCTCGCGGCTGGCCGGCTGCGTGGCGCAGCAGCCAGCGGTGCTTGGTGAGCGAGAACTGGCCCCGCAGCGGCTTTCCCGCGATGCCGCCGAAGGCCTCGGCGCCGATGGCCGCTGCGAGGTCGGCCACCTCGTCGCCGTCGCGGTCGTCGTGCCAGGCGATGACGGGGGCCAGCGGACGCTCGCGCGCGTCGACGAGGACGCCGGACTCGCCCATGCTGGTGACGCCGACGGCGCGCACCGCGCACGCCGGCGTCGACCGCCGCCGCGCTGAGCGCTTCGAAGGCGCTGCGGCACAACGCTTCCGCGTCGATCTCGGTGCCGTCGCGGCCCGACGTCCCACGTCGTGGCGGCGCGACCGGTGCCGAGCACGAGCCCGTCGGCGTCGTAGACCACGGCCTTGCTCGACGTGGTGCCGACGTCCAGACCGGCGAATGCCGTCATCGCTCTCCCGCCCATTGCCCAATTGGGTGTACATGGATATGGTTGCGTTTGATTGGATATCCGTCAAGCCCCGTCAGGAGCCGCCATGCCGTTGGTCACCACGGCCGAACTGCGTGCGCAACGCCGCCACGAACGGCAGCGGCGTCGCCGCCTTCAACGTGATCACCCTCGAGCATGCCGAGGGCATCGTGGCGGGCGCGCAGCACGCGCGCCGGCACCGGTGATCCTGCAGGTCAGCGAGAACACCGTGGCGTTCCACGGCACGCTGCGGCCGATCAGCGCCGCGCTGGCGGTGCTGGCGGCCGATGCCGCCGTACCGGTCGGCCTGCACCTTGACCACGTCGAGGCGCCCGCACCTCTGGGAGCAGGCGGCAGCCGCCGGGTACTCGTCGGTGATGGTCGACGGCGGCGCCCTGCCCTATGACCGCAACGTCGCCGTCACGGCGGAGGCCACGACCCTGCTGCACGGACGGGGCCTGGCGGTCGAGGCGGAACTCGGCTACGTCGGCGGCAAGGACACCCAGGTGAGCAGCGCCCACGCCCCCGGCGTGCGCACCGACCCGCGCAGGCCGCCGAATTCGTCAGTGCCACAGGCGTCGACGCTCTCGCCGTCGCCGTCGGTAGCTCCCACGCCATGACCACCGCACCGCCGAGCTCGACCTCGACCTCATCGCAGCCCTACGCGACGCGGTGCCGGTGCCGCTGGTGCTGCACGGCTCCTCGGGGGTGCCCGACGACGCGCTGCGGGCCGCGGTGCGGGCCGGCATCGTCAAGGTCAACATCGGAACGGCGCTCAACGTCGCCTACACCGGCGCGGTGCCCGGGCGCGCGTTCGCGGCCGACGACGCCGTCGACCCGCGCCGGGCGTTGCGCTCGGCGCGGGCCGCGATCGCCGACACCGTCGCGCACCTGCTCGACGTCGTCAGCCGCTGACCTCTCCCCGGCGCCGGGCGAACAGCCGCCATCGCTGAACGCTCGGCGTGGGCACATTTACGTGCTCGGCGGGAGTAGGGGCTCAGCAGTCGGACTTGTACGCCGCCGCTCCCCCGCGCCGTCGAGGTTGTCCTTGGTGATGATCGTGAAACCGGTCTGCACGTTGGGCGTGTTCTTGCCGCCATCGAGCGCGGTCACCGCTTCGTCGACGCCGAACTTGCCGATGGCGCCGGGATCTTGGGCCACCAGCGCCTGCACGGTGCCCTCGCGCAACGCCTGAATCTGGTTGGGTCCGGCGTCGAATCCGACGACCTGCACCTGACCGCTCTTGCCCGCCTGCTTGATGCCGGTGGCCGACCCCTCCGCCGAGAACAGGTTGACCGCGAAGACGCCGACCAGATCGGGATCCTTCTGCAACTGCGCGCCGATCAGCTGCGCCGCCGTCGCAGGGTCGTTGTGGCTGTACTGAACGCCGACGTAGTTGAACTTCGGAGTCGGCCTTCACGGCGTCCTCGAAGCCCTTGGCGCGCGCGTCGGTCGTCGAGACGCCGGGCTCCAGGCCCATCACCATGACCTTGCCGCCGTCGGGGTGCAGCTGCTTGATGGCGTCGAACGCCGCCGCGCCGCCGCCCTCGTTGTCACTCGAGATCGCCGACACCGCAAAGGACGGATCGGTGGTCGTGGTGTCGACGAGGACGACCTTGATGCCCGCCGCGGCGGCCTGCTGCAGCGGCTGCTGCATGGCCTGGACGTCGGTCGGCGCGACCAGCAGCGCGTCTGGCTTACTGGCGACGATCGAGTCGAGGATCGGCTTCTGCAGTGTCGGGTCGAACTTCTGCGGGCCCTGCGTGTTGACCTTCACGCCGAGCTTGGCCGCCTCGTCCTGCGCGCCGCACTGCATGGTGATGTAGAACTGGTCGCCCACCACACCCTGCAGGAGCGCAATGTCGTACTCCTTGCTGGCCTTTGGCGGCGCCGTGACCGTGGTCGCCGCCGCCTGCGGCGAGGCCGCCGACGACGTGCCCGCACCCGTCGACGTACCGCTCGGTTCGGACTGCGGCTTGGACGACGTGCACGCGGCCATCGGCAACGCGAGCGTCATGACGCTCGCGACGAACACGAGACGCTTACGGCTCATGGACTTTCCCTTCGTTTTGAACCTCGCTTGGACCCTCTGCGGTTGAGAAGGTTTCGAGACCGTGCGCTGCGCATGGCGGCAGCCCGCCGGGACTGGTCGACGTAGACGGCGGCGATCAGTACCGACCCGACCGCCACGCCCTGCCAGTACGGCTGGACGCCGATGATGACGAAGCCCGACTGCAGCACCGCCGGGATGAACAACCCGACGAGGGTGCCGAAGACGGTGCCCTCGCCACCGAAGATCGAGGTGCCACCGATGACGACCGCGGCGATGACGTTGAGGTTGGTCAGCGACTGGCCCGCGATGGTCGTCGTGCCGTACTGCGCCAGCGACAGCAGCGCGCCAAACCCGGCGAGGGTTCCCGCCAACGCATACACGGCGATGAGATGCCGGGTCACCTTGATGCCAGTGCGTCGCGCCGCCTCCTGGTTGGAGCCGATGGCGTAGGTGTAGCGGCCGAACCTGGTCTTGTGCAGCAGGATCGCGCCGAGGATCACGACGATCAGTGCGACGAACGGCAGGCCGGGAATGCCGAGCACCTTGATGTAGGCGCTGAAGTCGGTCAGTTCGTTTGGCACCGAACGGATGTCGATGCCGCCGGTGAGAACCTGCGCCAGCCCGAGTGCCACCGAGAGCGTGCCGAGCGTGACGATCAGCGCGGGCACCCTGGCCTTGGCGACGAGCACGCCGTTGATGGCGCCCCAGACCATGCCGCTGAGTACCGCCGCCACCAGGCCCGCGGCGGCCACCCCTGGGCCGTTGCCTCCCAGCGCCGCCATCACCTTGGCCGCGACCACCGACGAGAACACCAGGACCGATCCGACGGACAGGTCGATGCCCGAGGTGATGATCACGAACGTCATGCCGACGCCGAAAACCGCCCACACGGCTACGTTCTGGGACATCAGCGAGAAGTTGCCGGTCGATAGGAAGCGGTCCCCCGCGACGATGGAGAACAACACGCAGATGACGACCAGGACGCCGAGGATCCAGATCGCCTGCAGCCCCAGCAGTCGTTTCAGCAGCGAGTCGTCGCCGTCATCGGCTCCGGTGCCGACGGTGACCGCGGGTTGGTTCGCGACCGTGCTCATGCCGCGCCTTCCCTTCCGTCCAGCGCACCCGTCATCGCACCGACCAGGGTCTCCACGCTGGTGTCGGTCCCGCGGTAGGTGGCGACTCGGCGGCCGAGTCGCAACACCTGGATGCGATCGCAGATCTCCAGCACGTGCGGCATCGAGTGGCTGATGAAGACCACCGCAATGCCCTTGTCGCGCACGCGTTTCACCGACTCGAGCACGTTCTTGGTCTGCACGACGCCGAGCGCCGCGGTCGGCTCGTCGAGGATGACGACCTTGTCCGCCCACGCGATGGCGCGGGCGATGGCGATGCCCTGGCGCTGGCCACCGGACATCGACCCGACTGGCGTGTTCAACGATCGCACCGTCGCCCCGAGTTCGGCGAACGACGCCGCGGCCTGCCTGCGCATCGCCTTCTCGTCCATGAAGCCGAGCCGTCCGAGCACGCCCTTGCGGCTGAGTTCGCGGCCAAGGAACACGTTCTGCACGGGGTTGAGGTGCGGCGCGAGCGCCAGGTCCTGGTAGACCACCTCGATCCCGAGATCGTTGGCCTCGCGCGGACTGGCCAGCCGCACCGGGGCGCCGTCGAAGTAGATCTCGCCCTCGTCGAGTTCGAGGCTGCCCGAAAGTGCCTTGATGAGAGTCGACTTGCCCGCGCCGTTGTCGCCGATCAAGCCGACCACCTCGCCCGCCTCGACGTCGAAGTCGGCGCCGTCGAGGGCGCGGACGTGGCCGAAGCTTCGCGAGATCCCCCGCGCCTCCAGCAGTGCGGTCATGAGTTGCCTTCTCGAGTCCAGTCGTGGTGGCCACGTGGTGCCAGGTCTGCAGACGAGCAACCGGGCGTCGCCGTCGACGTGCCAGCTCCCGGCGGCGGCGGGGACGACGAGCGTCTGCCCGGCCGCGACGTCGAGCGGTGCGCCGTGCGTCGGAGATGAGGGCCCCGCGGCCCGCCAGCACCACGGCGACCGCGAATCCGGCCGGTACGTCGGCGCCCGCGGTCAGCAGGTCCATCCGGAAGTAGGGGGCGGCCTCGGCGGGCAGCACGGCCACCAGTTCGGCGGGCGCGGCGGACGCGTGCCGGATCAGCCGATCCGGGATCGGCGAGGGCGGCGGTGTCGACGACCGACAGCGCGGTGTCGCGGTCCAGCCGAGGAAGACCTCCGCGTCCGATGCGTCGGTGTTGGTGCGCTCCAACAGGATCGACTGATCGGTCGGCTCCTGAGCCTCGATCAGCAGGATGCCCGCGCCGATCGCGTGCGGGGTGCCGCCTGGGACCAGGACGCCGTCGCCGGGGACGCACGGGGATGCGGTGCATGAGCGCGAGCATCGCCTCGGCGTCCTGGTCGGTCGACGAGTTCGCGAACGCGGTGCTGGTCGACGTCCTCGCGCCAGCCCGACCCAGACCGCGGCGTCCGGCCCGGCCTCCAGCACGTACCACGCCTCGGTCTTGCCGTAGGCGCAGCCGAGGTGGCGGGTGGCGTAGTCGCGGGTGGGATGCACGTGGACGGGCAGCCGTTGACCCGCGTCGAGCAGTTTCACCAGCACGCCGGTGTCCCCCGGCGCGCCGTCGTCGCGGCCGAGCCAGCCGACCGGGTCGGCGCGAACGGCGTCGAGCAGTCGGGTGCCGTCGGCCAGGTGGGCGGGCCCGTGGTCGGCGTTCGCCGAATCGCGCGACCGTGGCGCCGATCCACTCCTCGGGCGAGCGCTCCCCCACCGGCGCCAGCCCGCGCCATGCGGCCAGCGCGGGGCCACCGGCGTACCAGTGCTCGATGACGTTGGGCGGCAACAGTTGTGGCTGCGGGCTCACAGCTCGATCACGACCTTGTGCGCGGTCGGGTCGCCGCGCAGCGTCTCCAGCGCCTGCCGTAGTCGTCGAGGGCGAACCGGTGGGTGACGATGCCGTCGGTGCGCACCCGGCCGCCGCGCAGCGCGTCGATGGCGGCGCCGAACGACGTCATCTCGGCGAACGAGCCCCTGATGGTGATCTCGCGGCGGAACACGTCGAACGGGTGAAAGCGCACGACGTCGTCGGCGCGGGTGACGCCGTAGATCAGGACCGTGCCGCCGCGGCGGGTGAGCGGGACGCAGATGTCGCCCACCGCCGGCGAACCGGTGGCCTCGACGACGGCGTCGTACCCGTCGCCGTGCGGCGAGGCCGCCAGCAGCGCGGCGATGTTGGCGTCGGGGTCGTCGCGGGCGATCCGCACGGTGCGGTCCACGCCGAGGCCGCTGGCGGTGTCGAGCTTGAACTGGCTGGGCCCGGCCACCGTCACCGACGACGCGCCGCCCGAGGCGATCAACTGCGCCAGCAGCAGGCCGGTCGGGCCCGCGCCGAGGACCAGCGCGCTGCCGCCGGGGCGCATCTGCAGCGACTCGAGGCCGTGCATCGCGCACGACGTCGGCTCGCTGAACACGGCGGTGTCTGGCGAGGCCCTCGGTCGAGAAGACCAGCGTGTGCTCGGCGACCGCGTACTCGGCGAAGAAGCCGGGGAAGTTGCTGCCGAATCCCAGCATGGCCTCGCACTGGCCGAGCCGGCCGGCCAGGCAGTACGGGCACTGCCCGCAGTAGACGTTCGGGTTGACGGTGACCTGCTCGCCGAGGCGGAACCGGGTGACGCCCTCGCCGAGTTGGTCGACGACGCCGACCACCTCGTGGCCGGGGATCAGGGGGAACACGGCGCCGAACTCGCCCTCGTGGATGTGCAGGTCGGTGCCGCACACGCCGACCTGGCCGACCTTGATGCGCACCTGTCCCGGCGCCGCCTCGGGGGTCGGGACCTCGGTCACCGACCACGTCTTGGGGCCCTCGTAGTACACGGCCTTCATCCGTCGGCTCCGTCCTCTTCCTTGAGTCCGTTGCTGTTACCTGCGTCACTTTCGTACTGCTTCGAGGCGTGACGGTACGCCATTTCGGCGCCGTATGTCACCGGTGTCAGAAAAATCTGCACGAATTTTCTGACATCGGTGACATACTGGCCCGACCGACCAGGGAGGACGGCCGATGGCGACGATGCGCGACGTGGCGACGCGCGCTGGCGTCAGCGCGAAAACCGTGTCCCGCGTGGTCAACAACGACCGCTACGTCTCCGCCGACGTCCGCCAGCGCGTCGAGCAGGCCATCGACGAACTGCAGTACGTGCCCAACATGCTGGCGGTCACGTTCCGCACCGGTCGCGACGCGGCGATCGGCGTCGCGGTGCCCGGCGTCGCCGACCCGTTCTTCGCCGGCATCATCGGCGCGGTCGAGCGGGAGGCCAGCCGTCGCGGCGTCGCGGTCATCGTCACCAGCGTCGGCTGGGAGCCGTCGCACGAACGGCAGTCCATCGAGGCGGTGCTGCACCGCCGGGTCGCCGGCATGATCATCTGCCCCGTCGGCCCGGACATGTCCTTCCTGCGGCCGTGGCAGGCGCGCGCGCCGCTGGTGTTCGTCGACCGGATGCCCGGCAAGCTCGACCGCCGACGCCGTGGTGCAGGACGACGTCGGCGGCGGCCGGGAGGCGACCGCGCACCTGATCTCCCACGGCCACCGCGCGCATCGCGTTCCTCGGCGACGACGTCGTCACCGGCGTCCTGCGTCTGAAGGGCTGCCGGCAGGCGCTGGCCGACGCGGGCCTGCCCCACGCCCGACGGACTCGTCCACCTCGGCGAGGTCGACGCCGACGACCGTGACGGCGGCGCTGCGCCGCATCCTCGCCGAGCCCGACCCGCCGACCGCGGTGTTCTCGTCCAACGCGCGCTGCACGGTGTCCGTCGTGTCGGCGCTGCAGACGTTGCGGCGCAGCGACATCGCGGTCGTCGGCTTCGGCGACTTCCCCACCGCCGCGGCGCTGCAACCCGCCATCACGGTGATCGACCAGGACGGCGAGGAGATGGGCCGGTTCGCCGTCGAGCGTCTCTTCGACCGGCTCGACGACCCCGACCGCAAGCTGCGGCGGCGCACCGTGCTGCCCGTCTCGCTGGTGACGCGGACGTCGTGCGCGATGCCGGGCGAGAACGTCCACCCCGGCCACTGACCCCCTCCCCCTTCCCCGCGAGCAGACGCAAATGTGCGCGACACGCCGGCGTGTCGTGCAACTTTGCGACTGCTCGCGGGGAAGTCAGGAGGCGCGCAGGTGGCTGGAGATGCGCTCGACGAGGTGCTCCGGTCGACGACGCACGTCGTCCACCACGAGCGGGACCACTCGATACCCGCACTCCTGCAGCCGCGCCGTCTTCATCCGATCGTGCCTCAGCGCCTCCGGAGTCGCGTGCCATTGCATGCTGTCGTACTCGGCGACGAGCTCTGGCCGTCGGCCAGGCGAAGTCAGTCCGCCAGAGATCTCCGCACCGGTCGACGATCTCGTACTGCAGCTCGGGCGTGGGCAATCCGCCGTCGATGAAGACGAGCCGCGCCTCGCTCTCCATCGGGGACTCGGCCCGCCCGTCGGCGTGCGCCGAGCAGTTCTCGCACCCGCACGATTCCACGCCGCCCCTTCTGCTCGTCGACGGCGGCACGCAAGGTCCGCCGACCGTGCAGGCCCCGAGCGCAGGGCGGCGTCGAGCATTGCCAAGGCACGAGGTCGGCGCAACGTCCTGGCCACCTCGACGGCAGTCCACGCGGGCGTCGTGGCCAGCCGTCCGTCGACGCGCTTCAGCGGAGCACCCGACCGCTGATGCACCATCACCCGGCTCCGTCGGCCGCATGCGGATTGCCGGGTCGAGGACGTGCACGCGCGGATCGTTCTCGGTGTCGAAGCCGTGCAACGCGGCAGCGGTGTTCATGCAGGCCACCATCTCTCGACCGGTCATCAGGTCCAGAGCGGCGAACCGGCC
This sequence comes from uncultured Actinomycetota bacterium, assembly GCA_963758825.1. Classification (GTDB taxonomy): domain Bacteria; phylum Actinomycetota; class Actinomycetes; order Mycobacteriales; family Mycobacteriaceae; genus Mycobacterium. Next base: position 348,697 of record CAVWWV010000010.1, read on the forward strand.
CAGCACGTCCGGCGGCGACAGGGCGTAGACGCCATGACACACCCGCACGATCGCACCCGCCTCGACGAAGAGCGCCAGCGTTCTGCGCATTGAGAGCGCCGTCGAGAGGTCCGCCGTCGTCGCCAAACCGCCCCGGCTCACCGAACATCTGCATCGAGCAACATCATTCGATGCTGGCGCTCGACCCACCGACGCAACAGACGCGACGAGCCAATCTGTGGATGAACGCGCAACTGTGGACCGCCGAGCAGACGCAAACGTGCGAAACCACCCGGCGTGTCGCGCACTTTTGCGACTGCTCGCGGAAGGGAGGGCCTCGCTACGCCTCAACGAAAAGGGCCCCGGCCGAAGCGCGGGGCCCTTCCACACAGTGACTAGCGGTAGTCGCTGAATCCGTAATCGTCCAGCGGCACGGCCTGGCCGGCACCCTGACCGAAGTCCGGGCTGTAGTACTGATCCTCGTAGGACGGGATCGTGTACGCGGCGGCGCGAGCTTCCTCGGTCGGCTGCACCTGGATGTCCCGGTAGCGGGCGATACCCGTACCGGCCGGGATCAGCTTGCCGATGATCACGTTCTCCTTCAGACCGTTGAGCCTGTCGCTGCGGCAGTTGATCGCCGCATCGGTCAGCACTCGCGTGGTCTCCTGGAACGACGCCGCCGACAACCAGGAATCCGTCGCCAGCGAGGCCTTCGTGATGCCCATCAGCACCGGACGTCCGGCCGCGGGCTCGAGACCCTCGGCCACGACGCGACGGTTCGCCGACTCGAACTCGGCACGCTCGGTCAACGAACCGGGCAGGAATTCCGTTGCGCCCGAATCGATCACCGTGACGCGACGCAGCATCTGCCGGACGATCACCTCGATGTGCTTGTCGTGGATCGACACACCCTGAGCGCGGTAGACCTCCTGGACCTCCTTGACGAGGTGGATCTGCACCTCGCGGGGACCCTGGACGCGCAGCACCTCGTGCGGGTTGGCCGAGCCCTCCATCAGCTGCTGGCCCACCTCCACGTGGTCACCGTCGGCCAGCAGACGCTCGGAGCCGTCCTCGTGCTTGAACACCTTCAGGCGCTGACGACGGGTGAGCTTGTCGTAGACGACTTCTTCGCCACCGTCATCCGGGACGATCGTCATCTTGTAGAACTTCTCGCCCACTTCGATGTTGACCCGACCGGTGACGTCCGCGATCGGAGCGGTGTTGCGGGGCACGCGGGCCTCGAACAGCTCCTGCACGCGAGGAAGACCACCGGTGATGTCCTCACCGACGCCGCCCTCCTGCTTGAACGTACGCATGGTCAGCTGCGTGCCGGGCTCACCGATGGACTGCGCGGCGACGATGCCGACGGCCTCACCGATGTCGACCAGCTTGCCGGTGGCCATCGAGCGGCCGTAGCACGTGGCGCAGACGCCGGTGCCCGTCATGCAGGTCAGCACCGAACGCACCTTGACCTCGGTGATGCCGGCGGCGAGCAGTGCGTCGATCGCCGGATCGCCCAGATCGTGTCCACGCTCGACGACGACGTTGCCGCTTGGCGTCGACCGCATCCACGGCCAGCGTCCGCGCGTACGTCGAGGTCTCGACGTGCGCATCGCGGGTCAGGGTGCCGTCGGCCTCGGCTGGCAGCGATCGTCGTCATGATGCCGCGCTCAGTCTGGCAATCGTGCTCGCGCACGATGACGTCCTGAGACACGTCGACCAGACGACGGGTCAGGTAACCCGAGTCCGCCGTACGAAGCGCGGTGTCGGCCAGACCCTTTCGAGCGCTGTGCGTGTTGATGAAGTACTCCAACACGGTCAGGCCCTCGCGGAAGGACGACTTGATCGGGCGCGGGATGAACTCACCCTTCGGGTTCGTCACCAGGCCCTTCATGCCGGCCAGGGTGCGCGTCTGGTTGAACGTACCGGTGGCGCCCGAGTCGATCAGCTGAATGATCGAGTTCGACGACGGGTAGTGATCGCGCAGCGCGTTACCGACCTCTTCGGTGGCTTCCTTCCAGATCTTGACCAACGCGTCGGTCCGCTCGATCTTCTCAGAGCAGCCTCGCTGGTACTTCTTCTCGATGGCGTCCGCTTGCTGCTCGTAGCCGTCGAGGATCTGTGCCTTGTTCGGCGGCACCAGCACGTCGGCCATGGACACGGTGACACCCGAGCGGGTGGCCCAGTGGAAACCGGCGTCCTTGAGCTTGTCGACGGTCTGCGCGACCACGATCATCGGGTAGCGCTCGGCGAGATCGTTGATGATCGACGCCTGGACCTTCTTGTGCATCTGCTTGTTGACGAACGGATAGCCCCGCGGCAGCAGCTCGTTGAACAGCACGCGGCCCAGAGTGGTCTCCGCCAACCAGGCGTCGCCCATCTTCCAGCCGTCCGGGAACTGCGCGGCCTCGACGTCGGCCGGCGGACGCAGGTGCGTCAGCCGAACCTTGATCTTGGCCCGCACGCTCAGCGCGCCACGGTCGACGGCCATCTGCGCCTCGGCCGGCGAGCTGTACACGCCCGATCTCCGACGTGATCCTTCGGCGGCCGCGGTGCCCTCGCCGAGGTCACCGTCGATCTCGGTGGTCAGGAAGAACAGACCGGTCACCATGTCCAGACGCGGCATGGCCAACGGGCGGCCCGACGCGGGAGACAGGATGTTGTTCGACGACAGCATCAGGATGCGTGCCTCGGCCTGCGCCTCGGCGGACAGCGGCAGGTGGACTGCCATCTGGTCACCGTCGAAGTCGGCGTTGAACGCCTCACAGACCAGCGGGTGCAGCTGGATTGCCTTGCCCTCCACCAGCATCGGCTCGAAGGCCTGGATGCCGAGGCGGTGCAGCGTTGGTGCGCGGTTCAGCAGCACGGGGTGCTCGGAGATGACCTCTTCGAGGACGTCCCACACCTGCGGGCGCTGACGTTCGACCATCCGCTTGGCGCTCTTGATGTTCTGCGCGTGGTTCAGGTCGACCAGACGCTTCATCACGAACGGCTTGAACAGCTCGAGTGCCATCAGCTTCGGCAGACCGCACTGGTGCAGCTTGAGCTGCGGGCCGACGACGATGACCGAACGGCCGGAGTAGTCGACGCGCTTGCCGAGCAGGTTCTGACGGAACCGACCCTGCTTGCCCTTCAACAGATCCGACAGCGACTTCAGCGGACGGTTGCCCGGCCCGGTGACGGGGCGGCCACGACGGCCGTTGTCGAACAGCGCGTCCACGGACTCCTGAAGCATGCGCTTCTCGTTGTTGACGATGATCTCGGGAGCACCGAGGTCGATCAGTCGCTTGAGCCGGTTGTTGCGGTTGATCACGCGGCGGTACAGATCGTTCAGGTCGGAGGTGGCGAACCGGCCACCGTCGAGCTGAACCATCGGGCGCAGCTCCGGCGGGATCACCGGAACGGCGTCGAGCACCATGCCCATGGGCGAGTTGCGGTTCATCTGGAACGCGGCGACGACCTTCAGACGCTTCAGGGCGCGAAGCTTCTTCTGGCCCTTGCCGTTCTTGATGGTGTCGCGCAGGCTCTCGGCCTCGGCGTCGATGTCGAAGGTCTCGATGAGCTTCTTGATCGACTCCGCGCCCATCGCGCCGTTGAAGTACTCGCCGTAGCGGTCGATGATCTCGCGGTAGAGCACCTCGTCGACGATCAGCTGCTTGGGAGCCAGCTTGGTGAACGTCGTCCAGACCTCGTCGAGGCGGTCCAGCTCGCGCTGGGCCCGGTCGCGGAGCTGACGCATCTCGCGCTCGCCGCCGTCGCGGACCTTGCGACGGACGTCGGACTTGGCGCCGTCCTTCTCGAGCTCGGCCATGTCGGCCTCGAGCTTCTGGGCGCGCTCTTCGAGATCGGTGTCGCGCTGGGTCCTCGACGGCCTTCTTCTCGACGACCATCTCGGCCTCGAGCGTCGACAGGTCGTTGTGACGCTGCTCGGTGTCGACCGCGGTGATCACGTAGGCCGCGAAGTAGATGATCTTCTCGAGATCCTTCGGGGCCAGGTCGAGCAGGTAGCCGAGACGGCTGGGCACGCCCTTGAAGTACCAGATGTGCGTGACGGGTGCGGCCAGTTCGATGTGGCCCATCCGCTCACGACGCACCTTGGCGCGAGTGACCTCGACGCCGCAGCGCTCACAGACGATGCCCTTGAAGCGCACGCGCTTGTACTTGCCGCAGTAGCACTCCCAGTCGCGAGTCGGTCCGAAGATCTTCTCGCAGAACAGGCCGTCCTTCTCTGGCTTGAGCGTGCGGTAGTTGATGGTCTCCGGCTTCTTGACCTCGCCGTAGGACCAGTTGCGGATGTCGTCCGCAGTGGCGAGGCCAATGCGGAGTTCATCGAAGAAGTTGACGTCGAGCACGTAACTCCCTTTCCCCTTGCGGGACTAGATGACTATCAATCAAAACGCGGGACGCGAAGCCCCCGAAACAACAGTTAAGCGAGATCCTCGACCGACGGAGATTCGTTGCGGGACAGGTTGATTCCCAGGTTCGCGGCAGCGCGCTCCAGGTCCTCGTCGTCGCTGTCGCGCATTTCGATCCGCTGGCCCTCAGACGACAGCACCTCGACGTTGAGGCACAGCGACTGAAGCTCCTTGAGCAACACCTTGAACGACTCCGGAATACCGGGTTCGGGGATGTTCTCGCCCTTGACGATCGCCTCGTAGACCTTGACGCGGCCGACGGTGTCGTCGGACTTGATGGTCAGGAGCTCCTGCAGCGTGTACGCCGCGCCGTAGGCCTGCATGGCCCAGCACTCCATCTCGCCGAATCGCTGACCACCGAACTGCGCCTTACCACCCAGCGGCTGCTGGGTGATCATCGAGTACGGGCCGGTGGAGCGGGCGTGGATCTTGTCGTCCACCAAGTGGTGCAGCTTCAGGATGTACATGTAGCCGACCGTCACCGGGTACGGGAACGGCTCGCCACTGCGGCCATCGAACAACTGCGACTTGCCGTCGGCGTTGACCATCACGTCACCGTCGCGGTTGGGCAGCGTCGCGCCGAGCAGACCCTCGCAGCTCGTTCTCACGGGCACCGTCGAAGACGGGCGTGGAGACGATGCTGTCGGCGGCTGCCGAGAGCAGCTCGTCGGGCAGGTTCGCCGCCCAGTCGGGCAGTTCACCGCGTGTCGCCGGCGACCTGATGTTCCAGCCGGCCTTGGCAACCCAGCCGAGGTGCGTCTCGAGGATCTGGCCGATGTTCATCCGTCGCGGCACACCGTGCGTGTTCAGGATGATGTCGACCGGCGTGCCGTCCGGCATGAACGGCATGTCCTCGATCGGCAGGATCTTGCCGATGACGCCCTTGTTGCCGTGGCGTCCGGCGAGCTTGTCGCCGTCGGAGATCTTGCGCTTCTGGGCCACGTAGACGCGGACCAGCTCGTTGACGCCGGCGGGCAGCTCGTCGTCCTCCTCGCGGGAGAACATCCGAACGCCGATGACCTTGCCGGACTCGCCGTGCGGCACCTTGAGCGACGTGTCGCGAACCTCGCGGGCCTTCTCACCGAAGATGGCACGCAGCAGGCGCTCTTCCGGGGTCAGCTCGGTCTCGCCCTTCGGCGTGACCTTGCCGACCAGGATGTCGCCGTCGCGGACCTCGGCGCCGATGCGGACGATGCCGCGCTCGTCGAGATCGGCCAGCACCTCGTCGGAGACGTTCGGGATGTCCCGGGTGATCTCCTCGGCGCCCAGCTTGGTGTCGCGGGCGTCGATCTCGTGCTCTTCGATGTGGATCGAGGTGAGCACGTCCTCTTCGACCAGACGCTGCGACAGGATGATCGCGTCCTCGTAGTTGTGGCCCTCCCACGGCATGATCGCGACGAGCAGGTTCTTGCCGAGCGCCATCTCACCGTTCTCGGTGCAGGGACCGTCGGCGATGACCTGACCGGCCTCGACCCGCTGCCCGGCGTCCACGATCGGACGCTGGTTGGCGCACGTGCCGTGGTTGGAGCGGGCGAACTTGCGCATCCGGTAGGTGTGCCGGGTGCCGTCGTCGGCCATCACGGTGATGTAGTCGGCGGACACCTCTTCGATGACGCCGGCCTTGGTCGGCGACGACGACGTCACCGGCGTCGATCGCGGCACGCAGCTCCATGCCGGTACCGACCAGCGGGCGCCTCGCTGCGCACCAGCGGAACCGCCTGGCGCTGCATGTTGGCACCCATGAGGGCACGGTTGGCGTCGTCGTGCTCGAGGAACGGGATCATGGCCGTGGCCACCGACACCATCTGGCGCGGTGAGACGTCCATGTAGTCGACGTCCAGCGGCGAGACGTTCTCGACCTCGCCACCCTTACGGCGAACGAGGATCTCGCTCCTCGGTGAACCGGTTGTTCGTCGTCGATCGGCGAGTTGGCCTGCGCCACGACGTGGCGGTCCTCCTCGTCGGCGGTGAGGTGGTGGATCTCGTCGGTGACGACACCGTCGACGACCTTGCGGTACGGCGTCTCGATGAAGCCGAACGGGTTGACCCGCGCGTACACCGACAGCGAACCGATCAGGCCGATGTTCGGGCCTTCCGGGGTCTCGATCGGGCACATGCGGCCGTAGTGGCTGGAGTGCACGTCACGGACTTCGAGGCCGGCACGCTCACGGGACAGACCACCGGGGCCCAGCGCCGACAGACGGCGCTTGTGGGTCAGACCCGACAGCGGGTTGTTCTGGTCCATGAACTGCGACAGCTGCGAGGTTCCGAAGAACTCCTTGATCGCCGCCACGACGGGACGGATGTTGATCAGGGTCTGCGGCGTGATCGCCTCGACGTCCTGGGTCGTCATCCGCTCGCGCACGACGCGCTCCATGCGGGACAGGCCGACGCGGATCTGGTTCTGGATCAGCTCGCCGACGGTACGCAGACGACGGTTGCCGAAGTGGTCGATGTCGTCGACCTCGACGGGAACCTCGACGCCGCCGGGGGCGGTCATCGTGGTCTGGCCCTCGTGCAGGCGCACCAGGTACTCGATGGTCGCGACGATGTCCTCTTCGTTCAGCGTCGAGCGACGTGATCGGCTGGCCGACGTTCAGGCCGAGCTTCTTGTTGACCTTGTAGCGGCCCACGCGGGCCAGGTCGTAGCGCTTCTCCTTGAAGAACAGGTTCTCCAGCAGGGTCTGCGCGGACTCCTTGGTGGGCGGCTCGCCCGGGCGCAGCTTCCGGTAGATGTCCAGCAGTGCCTCGTCGGGACCGGCGGTGCTGTCCTTCTCGAGGGTCGACATCATGATCTCGGAGAAGCCGAAGCGCTCGGTGATCTGCTCGCTGGTCCAGCCGAGGGCCTTCAGCAGCACGGTGACCGGCTGGCGACGCTTGCGGTCGATGCGGACGCCGACGGTGGCGCGCTTGTCGACGTCGAACTCGAGCCAGGCGCCGCGGCCGGGGATGACCTTGACGCTGGTCAGGTCGTTCTCGGTGGCCTTGTCCTTCGACTTGTCGAAGTAGACGCCGGGCGAGCGGACGAGCTGGGACACGACGACACGCTCGGTGCCGTTGATGATGAAGGTGCCCTTCTCGGTCATCATCGGGAAGTCGCCCATGAAGACGGTCTGGCTCTTGATCTCGCCGGTGGTGTTGTTGATGAACTCCGCGGTGACGAACAGCGGCGCCGCGTAGGTCTGGTCCTTCTCCTTGCAGTCGTCGACGGGTGCCTTGACCTCGTCGAAGCGCGGATCGGAGAAGCTCAGCGAGAGCGTGCCCGCGAAGTCCTCGATCGGCGACAGCTCCGTGAGCACCTCTTCGAGACCGCCGACCGGGTTGACCTCGCCGCGCTCGAGCGCCTTCTCGCGCCAGCCGTCGGAACCGATCAGCCACTCGAAGGAGTCCGTCTGCACGTCGAGCAGGCCGGGAACCTCAAGCGGCTCACGGAGCTTGGCGAAGGAAACTCGGTTGGGTGCTCCAGGAACGGAGTTGTTGGGGTTTTCTACTGACTTGCTCTGGCGAGAGACTGCCAAGATGCATCCTTCCAGCACCGGATGCGACTATCGGGTGGCCGGCCGAAGACCGGACCCTTGCCGCGTTATCTGCGTTAGGTTCGGCTGGCGTTCTCGAGTCCTGAACTCTCCGGCCACGAGGCACGCGACTAGATCACTGAGCAGGGCTCAGGCTAGGACCACGGTGTCGAGAGGCGGGTGAGGGTGGGCAGGATGCAGCCAGCGCAACGTCCAACACTAGCGCAGAACGGCGCATTCCTCAACATCCGCATGGTGAAGCAGACCGGCGCTGGCTGGCGGCTGGATCCTTCAACCCGTGCATACATGCTGACCAACAGACTGACCCGTTTGCGGCCTTGCGTCAAGAGTTCGAGCCGTGTTTCGTGTGGACAGTTCTGGCGGCTCGTCGGTCCCCGGCGCCCGCCGCGTGCGGGAGCCGGGCACGGGCGCATCCGCACGCCACCGCTAACTCCCAGCGATCACGCAGCGTCGGTTCTCCTGCGGTCGTGGCGCCGGTTGCGAACGCCTTTGCCGGGACCGCGGCGAATGCGTACGCGATCTCGGGTTCACGCGCCGTCGGGGCGCGCCGTTCGGACACCGCTCACCGGCCCTTGATCACGTTGTGTCTCATTGCTTTTGGCAAACGACGGCGGTCACGACGCTTCGGGCCGGCGCCCGCCCACGGTCTGCGACGCGGCCGACATGCTTCGGGTGACGTCGACGAGTCCGGCGTCGCGCATCACGTCGGTGACCTCGTCGACGTCGAAGAGCCGCAGCGGCGCCAGCCGGGAGGCGCGAGAGCTCGGCGCGGCGGAGCGGCGCAGGCCCCCGCGCACACGTGGTCAGAACGGCGATCCGGCCACCGGGCTTCAGTACCCGGATCATCTCGCGCAGCGAGCCGAACGGCTCGTCCATCAGATAGAGCGCGCCGTAGCAACTGACCGCGTCGAAGGTGCCGTCCGCGAAGGGGAGGTCGACGGCGTCGGCG
>CAVWWV010000011.1:0-195502 GCA_963758825.1 uncultured Actinomycetota bacterium
GGGATGCGCTGAGTTACAGTCTTTCTGCGACGTATTCGCCGTTAGTCGGCTTGTGCCGGTCTCGGATGTCCAGACTGGAAAATGCGCCGGGAGTGGGTAGCTTTTATGGCGTTTGACGGCGATGTTGTGTCAACGATCGCGTAGGCCGCGGCCGCGCTCGCTGCGGAAAAGACACTGTAACTAAGCGGTGATTCCATACCGATGGATACAGCCATCGCGATCCAAATATCATGAGCACCAGACAAGTCGCCGCGCCAACGAGTTTTGGCCGCCATCCAACCAAGAGCAAGACTCCCAGGGTTGCTTCGGTGGCGGTGGCAGCCCAGACAATGCGGTCAAAAACAATCCAGAAGCGAACGGAACAACCTGGTGGGCATAGTCGGCGAAGGGACCCATGCTCCCCCAGCTACCCTGTCCAAACGGAGCCCACCAGCCGAACCGGTCGGCAACAGCGGACAAAAACCCCTCGGCGAGCGACAAGCGTAGGGCGATCCGGAGAACCCGGATCCGATCAGGCGCGTGCCATGGACTCCTCCTGCTGTGCCGCTTCGCAAAACGATATGTCCCAAATTGTTGATGTCGGACAGTGGGAACATTTTTCATCGCTAACGCTAGGCTTATTTTTCTGCGGTGTCATCCGTGGTGAGCGGGCCGTCTCCGGTATCGAGCAGGAAGACTGCGAGTAGTTCAGCGGGTTCGGTCGCGCTGGCATTTTCACTGATCGTGTGGTGCGCGCCGGGGGATTCACTCCACGTCTCGCCAGCGTGGTAGACACGTGCAGGCTCACCTTCGACTTGGCTGCGGATCGCTCCGGAGATCACGTAGGCCATGATGAACGCTGATTTCGCGTGGTGGTGAGCTGCGCTTTTTGCTCCTGGCGGATAGCTGACGGTCACTGCTTCCAGTGATTTGCCCGGAACGTTGGTAGGTTGATCGAAAACTGTGCGGACAACCGGGTTTTGACCTGAATTCTGGGCGTCGGCTCGGCGTGGGCCGCAGGCGCAAGTATCGCAACAGCGATCAATGTGGCGAGTAGTATTTTTAGGGCCATTTTTTGGCTGCCTTCCCTTCGGATGTCTTGACGACTAGCTGATGTGATCGCACGATTTGGGATGACCCGCGTGCGTGCGAAGTCTCCTCACGACCAGGGTGACGCAGCTAGGTAGTGGGAAGTTGCGCCGCTGCCACCGACAGCGCCGGTTCCACAATTGATCGTCGGCCACTGCAACGAGCAGATGAGCGGCGCGCACTGGCACGTCGCCTCCCAGCAGCGCGCTAGGCATACGACGTGGAGGCTCGCGTACACGCCGTCCGATCATCGGGAGGTTCCTTTTCAGTCTTCGGCTACGCGCAGGATCGTCTTGCCAGGGATGCGTTTGTCGGGAGCGAATGCGGCGGCGGCTTCAGCGAGTGGCAGCACGGCGCCCACCACCGGCTTGAGGCGTCCATCCCGTACTCGCGCGGCGAGGTCGGCGAGCCGGGCGCGATCGGCTTCGACAACGAAGAAACAGCCCGCCCGTCGTGCGGCTGGGTCTGCGGCGGCTCGGCGATGGTGACGAGCGTTCCGCCTGCGCGCACCAGTGCGGCCGAGCGGGCGAGAATGTCTCCGCCGATCACGTCGAACACCACGTCGACTTCCCCTGCGTCCTCCAGCTTTTCGGTATCCAGGTCGAGGAAGGTATGGACGCCGAGCTCGGCCGCCCGGTCTCGATCTGCGGTCCGGCCGGTGCCGATGACGCGCGCACCGACCTCACGAGCGAGCTGCACCGCGATCGACCCGACCGCACCCGCGACACCGTGGATCAGGACCGTTTGTCCAGCGGTGAGGCGGCCGTGGTCGAACAGACCCTGCCAGGCGGTCAATCCAGAGATCGGCAGCGCGGCGGCGACAGTATGGTCGATGTCGATCGGCAAGGGTGCGAGGTTACGGGCTTCGACTGCGGTGTACTCCGCCAGCGAGCCGTTGCGGGCCCAGTCGGTCAACCCGAACACCCGCTGGCCGACACTCAATCCGGTTGTGCCATAACCCAACTCAACCACGATCCCGGACAGATCGTGGCCGGGTACGCTCGGTGTGCGGTCACGACCCGCGCGATCGGTCCAGGTATCTGGCCAGTCAAGCTCAGTGGGTATGAAGCCCGCAGCGTGCACCCGCACGACGACATCGTTTGACGCCGCCTCGGGGTGGGGCAAGTCGGTAAACGACAGGCCGGCGACACCGGCCTCACGATCTGAAACAGCGATGGCTTTCATTACTGGTCCTTCCTGATCTGGGTTGTTGTTTGAGACTACGACCGCGTGAGCGACCTACACGCGGAAGGTGGTGGGTGTGCTTACGTCCAGTTGAGTCAGCATTCATCGACGCGGGGTGAGCGGACATCACCCGGCGAGCCAATTCACCCGGGTGAGGACAAATGCGGTACTGGGCGGACCGGCAGTCATCCCGGGTGGACCCCAACAGGTCGGGGCCGGCGGCCGGAGTTGATTTGGTCACAATGCCCGAAATTCATTTACAACGACCGCAGTCCCCCTTGGCCGTTCGGTCGCTTCGCGGATGTAACGGCCGATCTGGCGCAGTGAGCGGGTGGCTTCGGGAATCATCGGCGCGGCGAGTTGGAACACATGGATTTGGCCCGGCCATACCTGCAGTTCGACGGGCACGCTGGCGGCGGCTAGCTGTTGGGCCGCCTGCTGCGCGTCGTGGAGCAGCACTTCGCAACCGGACACATGGATCAGCGTGGGAGGTAGGCCGGGTTGGATGTGATCGAGGGGTTCATAGAGCGCCTCGGGATGACCTTGGCGTCGCGGTGTGTTGCGGCGCGGGTGATCAGGCCGTGGAAGGCGTCGAACGCTCTGGGCGGAAACATCGCATCCGAGCCGGAGTTGGGGTGAGTCGTTTTGGGTTGTGTGCCCAGTTGCAGTAGCGGTGACATTGCCACCAGCGCAGCCGGTTGCTCTCCGCACTCGAGCAGGCGTTGGGCCAGCGCCAGCGCCAGGTAGCCGCCGGCGGAATCGCCGGCCAGCACGATCTGGTCGGGCTGATAGCCTTTTCGGCGCAACCACCGGTAGCCGTCGTAGCAGTCGTCGATCGCCTCGCTGATCGAATGTTTGGGAAGCTTGCGGTAGTTGGGCACCAGTACGGGGCTGTCGGCGAAACTGGACAGCGTGCTCACCAGTCGGCCGTGCGAGTAGGCGCCGCAGGTGAGGAATGCCCCGCCGTGCAGATACAGCACGACCCGGCGGGTGCCGTCGGCCGGTAGCACTCCGGCGGCGCGGACGAGCTGCGCGGTGCAGTGCGGCAGCCCGATGCCGGCTCGCACCGTGCCTGGTGTCGGCGTGATGGCGCGGGCGGCGAACTCGACGAGGCCCCATGGCCACGGCGCCGAGGGCAGGTAGCTGCCCACGCTCAACGTGGGCCGGATCATCAGCCGGGCGCTGAGCCACGCGATGCGCCCGGCCATGCTCGGACCGTCCTGGATGACCTCAACGACGGCGCCCGCGCGGAGCGGGTACGCGTCGAGCTTTTTCCGGCCCTGGCTGTTCTCAGACTGGGGCGCGGTAAACCCGACATGGCGGCGGGTGCGCTCATGTCGATACTTCCACGCCGGGGTCATCAGGTGTCCGATGCCACCCAACCCGATTCCAGGTGACGCCAAGGCGGGGCTTGCCCTCCTCGGCGCACCTGATCGCGTTGCTCGCCTGTCAGAACTGGCACCGGGCCGGCCGTAGGCTCATCGTGTCGGCTCTGGGTCGGCGCGCAGCCCCGCATAACCGCGCTTCCTGCCGGTCAACGAATCTGGTTGAGTCACTTCGTGTTTGGCGCGCCCCTCCACATAACGGGCACTGTTGGCCGGCGACGATAGCCGCCTGCAGGTCACGGTCCTCCGGGACGGCGACTCGTCTCCGCGCCACCGCCTTGCGGCGTCGCCTGCCGGCGTAGGCGATCAGCCCGGCCGCGACCGAGGATCCCGCACAAATGGCTGGCGGCGACGCCGAAATCGATTAGCTGGCCATCGATCAACATGAGGGCCGCGTAATCACCGGCCACCACAGCCACAAACAGGGCGGCGATGCGTAGTCGGGTCATGATGCCAGCCCTCGCCCGATCGGGCGCACAGCGAAGACACTGCGCAGGTATAGAGTGGGACGCCCGCAGGTGCTGCACACCGGGTGGGTGCTGCATCGAGACGCCATGTCGCGCTTGTCGCCCACGTAGGTGGCCATCGCGCGTTGCACAGTAAACAGGCAGGCGTGGCAGAGCGTCTCGACGACGTCGCCGTCTGGGCTTAACCCCATCTGCTCGCATCCGTCGATGGCGTGTATCTCGGCGACCGCCACCGCCGGCGCGCCGCATGCAATGCCGGTCGACACCCGTTGGGCACTGCAGATGGGCCACAGCGTGTGAAGTTGATCCTCGATCGCCGGGACGGTGTCGATCGCGGCATCTTCTTTCCGATGCGCCGAACGCCGGGCAAAGGCGGCGGCGTCCCGCATTCGATGCAGCAGCCATGGTGTTCGCGCGGCGCTGGAGCCGTATTCAGCTGGCGATCGTTGAAATTGGCGACGCTTCATCTGGTTTCTCCAATTTATGGTGATGGCGTTGCGCGGTGATCAAGCGCAGCCAGCTCGTCCACCGTCGATGCGACCCGTTGCTCGCTTATGCGCCCCGAACACATATCCGGTACATGGTCGGCTGCACTTACGTCCGCTCGCCATCTGCTGAGCCAGCATTTACCGACGTGGGATGAGTGGTCATCACCCAGCGAACTAATTCACCCGGGTGATTGGCCGAGTATTTCGAGCATCACGAGCAGCCGACGAAACCTGTCTACAGGTGGGTATTCGCAACGGCATCCGCGTGATTGGCCGAGACCTGGCAGCCTATTTGTCGCGGCGGTGGCACGGTGCGAATCGGCGAAGCGGTCAGCCGCCCATCGGGTTGCCGCAGAAGGGTTGCGGGCGCCAGCGCCACATCGACCGCTTTGCTACCCGCGAGCAGTGTGGGAGCGAATGCCGAGGACCACGGCACTTCGCGATGATGATTGTTAGCCAATGCTTTTGGGCTGAATAGCTCAGGGTCCTGTTGTCACGCTGCCACCTGGACTTCCACCGAGAGATAGTCGGCGACCGCGTGTATCGCGGGCCAGTCACCATCGCGCACTTATGGACTTTGCCGCGCGCCATATACCGGTCTTGAGGCATAGACGGCCTGGGGTGCCCTGGCTGGTCCGCACCGATGCGCGCCGACAAGCCTCGGTCGTCGATCAGGGTGGCGACGCTCTTCCTGAAGCTGTGTGTGGTGACCTCAGGAACGCCAAGCTCTGCGCGGACTCTGCGCCACTCCCCACCGAAGTTGTTCGGGTCCCGCCACGTGCCGGCCGTGGACGGAAACATAATTGTCGGGGGGCTCGCCCGAGTAAGGCAGTCTGCGCCGCGCGGCGAGCGTCTCGACGGCGAATCGCGGCAACGCGACAGTGCGACGCCCCGCTGCGGTCTTGGTCCCATCAGCGCGCATCAGACCCTTACCGGTGACGCGTACGACCTTGCCGCAGACTGTCAATGTCCCGGCTGGCTCGTCGTAGTCGCTCCAACGCAGCGCTAGCAGCTCCCCCGTCGCAAGCCGGTCGCAATTAGGATTATGAACGAGTCGGCCAAGTCATACGCCCGGCAATAGTCGGAGGCCCGCAGAGCCACTAAGAGCTCTCCCAACTGCTCGGCGGTTAGCACCGGGACACCGTTCGGCGGCTGCTTCGACTTAATCATCGCAACATCGCGAGCCGGGTTGGCAATAAGCATCTTCACCATCACAGCGAGCTGCCGAGCGCCACTCAGTATCGTTTTGGCTTGCCGGACAATCGACCGTGAGCGTTGGTCATCGCTCTCAGCACCGCGTCGATGCGCGCGGGATTCGCCTCCACGATCCGGACACCACCGAGCTTGGCGCGCAGCTTGCCGGCTACCAACTTGTACGTCTCCTGGGTTGCGCGCGACCGCCCGTCCTCGCAAGACGGTGAAGGTGCGCCTCGACCAAAGTCATGATCGGGGTATCGGGACCGACCTCGTCAGACGGCGACCGCCGGTCGGCCAGAGATTCGATGAGTAGGTCGTCGGCTAACTTGCCGTACCGGTCCTGGTTGCCAGCCGATGTTGATGACCTCCTGGCCCATCGACCCCCTGACAGTCAGCGGCGCTTTGGCCCGCTGCGTCATCCAGGCGTTTGATCAGGTCAGCAGTCTTGCAAGCGTCGGTCAGGATGCGGACCTTATGCGGCTCGTAGGTCAGGTTGAACTCGCCTATGACGCCGGCCCAGAGCCTATTCCCCTCGGGATCAAGCCCGTGGGGCATCCTCGGTTTGGTGTTCACCAAGGGGTGCCTTTTCTACCAGCGATCTAGCCAATGATCAGGGAATGTTCTGAAAGATCAGGATTGCGATTTTCCTCACACGATGGGTGACCCGCATTACGACCCGGTCTTTGTGCCGGGTGACGGGATAACCCCCTGGGTCGCTGCCGCCGGCGTCACTTTAGATTCAATTCACTGTGGACGAGCTGCGTGTGCTAGCGGCCAGCGGTCGCCGTGAAATGCACAGATTCGTAACGGTGAAGAAAATACGGCCAGCGAACTCGTTGAGTTTGCAACTACTACAAGATCCCTAACCGTTTCGGCTCATGGATTATGGCTCGACCAGCTAGCCTTCCTTACGGGGGCCTGACGCAGCGGCGTAGGCACAGGGGAAGAAGCAAAGGGCAATGAGCGGCAAGCATCGCGCTATACAGGAAACGAACAAGGCACGCATCGGGGTTGCTGGGGCACTGATGCACACCGGCAAACGCAACAGTCGCCAACGGGGTGGCCGGAACGGAGGAAGCATGAAGACACTCATCATCGGACTGCTGGCGGGCGGCGCGCTGCTCGCCAGCGCGGGGGTCGCCAACGCGACGCCCCAGGAGGACGCCGTGATCCAGCAGCTCGCTGACGCCGGGTATCACTACCCCCCGGCAGCGATCAGCAATGCCCATAAGGTGTGCAACCGGCTCGCCGGGGGGCAGTCTCGGGACCAGATCGTGGGCGACATTCTGGCGATAGTCAGCGACCCGGTGGAGGCCAACACGTTCTTCGACGTGTCGCAGCGCAACCTCTGCCCGTAGTGCTCGACCAGGCGATAACAACAGCGAAGGAGAAACTGATGCACACCATTACACGCGGCGTAATCGCCGGGGCAGCCGTTGTCGGCGCCGCGATCGGCTTGGCCGGCCCGGCGTCCGCCGAACTAACTGACGGCACCTACCAGATCACGTATATAGGCGATCCATCGCCATCGCAAAATATGGTTGTCAATTCTTGTGGCGACGGCTGCAAACACATCCAAATAGTTGGGCCATATGAGCCTGTGGACTATCACCTACAAGGAAATATTTGGACCGCTCTGTCTTACGGAAGGACGTTGACGATCAACGACGATACTCTCGGTGGATCTGCTGGCAGCAACCCCTTCTCGTTGACCAAGGCCGGTTGACGCGACAGGACACGGGGAGGCCCGGACAGGTACGCCCGATAAGCGGTAACCGCCGAGCAGAACCCCCCAGCCTGCTTGTATCCGAAATTTCCCATACGGCCAATTAGGTTGAGAGAGAAAGAGAAACCATGAAGAAGAAGATCGCAATCGCTCTGGGGGCCTTCTCCATCGCCGGGTTGGCGTTGGCTCCGTTGGCTTCTGCCGATCCGGCACCGGCCCCCGCATCGGGGACGTACATGTTCGTCACCAGCAAGCAGAGTTCACTGGAGACGGTCGCTCAGGACTGCGGCCCGTCCTGCTGGTCGATGACCGAAACAGCAGGACGGATCGAGTTCCGCCTCGTGGGTGATCGCTGGCAGGCGGACAATGGCATTTGGACGGTCGATAATGTCAATTTCACCAACCAATACGGGAAGACCGCCACCCTCACCCCGGCCTAGCGGCTAACCAGGGATGCGACTTAACCGCTGCTCCCAGCCCTAGCTGTGCTATTTCACCGCTCGTAGTCGAACGCTGCATCTCGGGACAGCCACCCACAATCAAATTCGTCCCGCTGCCCGAGCTGAACCGGCGGTAGCAGCCCAACGGTGAGGCCCCGCAGGGATGGCTGTAGTGCCACCCCGTTGGGGTTACTCATCGCGTTATACGACAGCGGAGCTGGTGCCTTCCCCGACAAGCCTTTACGCGCTGTCGTACAGCCGCACCACACCGGCGGGGTTAGCGAATCCGAACGAGACTGGGGCGGTCGCACGGACCTGCACAGCGTCGTAATCGAAAGCGGCGTCGGTCGAGCGGACGACCTTCGTACCGGTGCGCTGGACAACGAAAACCTGAGAACCGTCAAGGCCCCAATCGTTGCCTGCCGCGACGTCAGTAGAGACCAGGACCGCGACACCTGTGAGAGTTACTCCGTCTCCTACTCCGGTGCTGTCGAGCAGGCCGACATTGGAACCCGAGGTGAGTGGCTTCGCCTGGATAACGTCAGGGCGACGTCAGGCGCCAAGATGAAAACCGACAGCTCCGCGCCATCGGCGAGAGCCGCTGCCTTCGCGTCGTGGAAAGCGTCCAGAGACGTCAGGGTCACGGTGCCCGTGTCGACCACGTTGATACCAGCTCCTCGCACAAAGTCGCGGCAGCGCGTGTGGGATTGCCGGCCTCGAAATTTCGATTGGCCGCCCTCTGCACAGCTGGGTGGCCGTGCGCGATTAGTACTCCTGCAGGCTTTCCCGCAGCGTCGTTCCGGGATAGCGCGTCCGATACCGTCCGCGCCGCTGCAGTTCAGGTACCAGCAACTCGGTCACGTCGTTGAAGCAGCCCGGCGTGTCGCTGGCGAGCAACATGAACCCGTTACAGCCGCCCGCGTCGAGGTACTGCTCCATCTGATCGGCAACATCCGACGGTGTGCCGACCGCGACTGGCGCGCCCATCGACACACCGTAGATCTGCGCCGCCTCACGCACCGTCACCGGTGCACCGTCCTTGGCCTCGAGGATGGCGTCGAACAGCCCCCGGATCCCCTGCACATCGGCGTCGACGACGTTGTCGTCCAGCCCCAGCGTGGAGAAGTCGAATCCGGTATGGCCCGAAAGGATTCCCAGTGCACTCTCGATCTGTACGTTCTCGACGAACTCCGCGTATTTGTCGTTCGCACGAGACTTGTCGCGGTCGATGATGGTCTGCAGGCCGTAGATCAACTTCACCGACTCCGGGTCGCGCCCGTGGTCGTCGGCACGAGTACGGATGTCATCGGCGTACGCCCGCATGCTCTTAGGCGTCGGAAAGATGCCGAACACGGATTCGGCGTGTTTGGAGGCGAATTCGCGGCCCTGATCCGACGAACCTGCCTGCCACAGCACCGGCCGCTTCTGCGGCGACGGCGCGACGAAATGCCTTCCTTTGGACTTGAAGAACTCGCCGTGGAAGTCGATCTCGCGCACCTTCGACGGGTCGGCGAAGACACCGTTCTCCCGGTCGTAGACGATCGCGTCGTCATCCCAGGAATCCCAGAGCTGGTAGAGGATCTCCATGTACTCCTCGACAACCTCGTAGCGCTTGTCGCGGGGCGTCAGGTTGTCCTTGCCCATCGCTTGGAACTCGCTCTTGGAGTACGACGTCACGATGTTCCAGCCGACGCGGCCATTCGTCAGGTGGTCGAGCGTGGAGAGATGGCGGGCCATCATGTACGGCGGCACAAAGGAAGTGGACAACGTGATGCCGATCCCGAGGTGTTTGGTGAACGCCCCGATGATCGGCACCAGAGTTGCGGGCTCGTGAACCGGACACTGCCCGGCGTACTTCACCACCGGATCCGAATTGCCCTTGTAGGTGGTGTACGGAGCCAGCTCGTCGGCGATGAACATCGCGTCGAAGAGTCCCCGTTCCATGATCCTGCCGAGGTCGCGCCAGTATTCCGGACGTGACCAGTGATAGCCGACCTTGTCGCGCGGATGCGCCCACATCGTCGACGCGTGGTTCATCACCCCGTGCTGGACGAAGCCGAGCAGATGGGCCCTCTTCTTGGTCATGCCACCGTCCCGGTGCGGTCGGCGCGCAGCTCGAGAACGAACGCGATGATCACTGCCACCGCGGTGCCCAGTCCGCTCAACGCGAGCACGTACCAGAACACGCCGCTGTAGGACGCGGCGATCAACAGGACGAACGATGTCAGAACCGCCAGCGTCGCCTTCCAGGTGAACCCGGGAACGAGCGCGACCTCGGATGCATCGATCTCCTCCTCGATCGCAATGTCGTTGTTACTTGCCAGTTCTCGTCGGATCCGCAGGAAGCTCTTGGCTCCGACGATCAGATAGATCACGGCGAGCACCAAACCGATGGTCGCACCGATGTAGAAGATGGTCATGACAATGCCTTTCTGGTGAGCGGTGTCATTACTGCTGTCCGGCGGGCTCGACGAGGACGTCGTCGTCGGTCGCCGCCGCGGGCTCATCAGAATCCTCGGCGACATTCTTCGGTGCTCTCGCGCCTTCCCGCTCCAGCAGCGCAGGCTTTCCCTCCGCCAAGCTGTCGAAGTCGAACCGTGAGTTGGCGCGCAGGCTCACCACGATCGATACGACCGCCGATGCCACGATGAGGCCGATGATGCCGAATAGCGGGCCGTACGTCGGCCCGAGCGTCTCGCGCAGCGGCCCACCGACGACGATGCCCGCAACCACGCCCGCCACATATCCGGTTCCGGTCATGCGTGACCAGAAGATGCTCAGCGTGACCGGGATGAGCAGGCTCGTCCCGTAGAAGTACACCGTGGTAACGAGATTCACGTAGTCGATCCCTGTCAGCACCACGCCGCCCGCGACCGCGGCTGCGACGATCATGCTGGTCTTGGTAATGGTGAGCAGCTTGCGCTCGGAGACCTGCGGCCAGTAGCGGTGGACGATGTCGACGGCCACCAGCGACGTAACACCTGAGAGCGCGCCGTCGATGGCTGCGAAGCATGCGTTGACAACCACAAGGGTGTAGAGCGCGATGATGAATATCGGCAAGCCGAGGCTGGCGATGACGTGCGGGCCGATCGCACCCGCCCCGAGCGACCCCAGCTGTTCGGGTGTCACGCCATAGGCGACACCGATGAATCCCAGCAGGCCCAGCGCCAGTGGAATGGGATAGAACCAGACGCCTGCCCAGAGGAAGCTGCGGCCGAGATCCTTGGGCCGGATCGCCCAAACGCGCTGCCAGAAGGACTGGTCTGCAATGACATTGGTGAGCAGGCCGAGTGCCAATGCCAGACCGAAGCTCGCGGCGGCGACCGGGTTGAAGGGATTGAGGTGCTGATCGCCGAGTGCCCGAACTTCGTTGAACACCAGCCCCGCTCCGCCTGCCTTGGCCAAGGCGTAGAGAACCACCACCGATGATCCGACGCCGAGCAGAAGTGTGTTCAGCGTGCCGGTCACTGCGGACGTGGTGAGCCCGCCGAAGTAGGAGTAGACGGTGACGACGATGATGCCGGTGATCACGATGCTGATCGGGGTGAGTCCGAAGATCTTGTTCATCACCAGCACCAGGCCGGCCAGGTTGATCATGATGACACCGAGCAGCGCACCGATCAGGAAGACTAGAGTCGCCACACTGCTGATGCTGTTCTGGAAGCGTGCCCGGATGAACTCCGCAAGCGTGTAGCCGGCGGGCATCTTCTGGCGAAGTTTCAAGGCGAACGGCACCATGATTATCACCGCGAGCCCGTTGGGCACGATGAACCAGACAAGTCCCGAGGTCCCCCAGGTGTATGCCTGCGCGGAGGAAAGCATGACCGCCATCGACCACGTCCACACAGAGATGAGCGACGCCACCCCAAACCCGAATCCGAGCAGCCGGCCCGAGATCACGAAGTTGTGTGTCGTCTTGACGGCGCCCTTCACCGCGAGGGCGATGAGTAACAGGACGATGCCCGGACCGAACAACAGCGCATATCCCAGTGCGCCCGACTGCTGGATAAATTCGAGCTGTGGCAAGGGAGGTCTCCTTAGGTGGGTGATGAAGCGTGACGGCGACTGCCGGGCGCTAGTCAACACGCGGAGTCCGAGGCACCTCGACTCCTTGTCCGTCAGCAAGAGGGCAGACACTCAAAGCGTAGGTACCGCAGGCATGCGCGTTAATCATTTGAATCGCGGCGAATAGAACAGCGTCCGACGAATCAAACTGATTCTCAGCGGGATTGGTGAGGAAGGTCTCGCTACGGGGAGTCCTCGGGTCGCGTGACATTCATTCGTGGGCAGCAGGCTTCCAGCCGAGCTCCGGCGCAATCTCCTCGGCGAACACACGCAATCGCTCGACATCGAGGTCGGCTCCTGAAGTGCCTTCCCTGACCGACGGGAACAATCCGGTCGTGGGGAAGAAGTCGGTCACGAACCCCAACAACGCGGGATCTTTTACAAGCTGCTGAACAATATCTCGAGAGGTGCCGGACCGCGTCACCGACTGTAGATACTCTTTCGGAGACAGCGATCCGAGTTGCGGGAAACGGGCTTCCAGAGTCTTCTGAGTGGCCGACACATGAGCGCCGAGTTCTGCCGCTATCGCGTCTGCACTCTCACCGTGAAACGTGAACCGCTGTGCGCCTACGCGCGCCTCGTCGAGATTTCCGTTGAGTGTCAGCCATTCTTCGAGATAGCCGACTATGAACCGAAGCTGATGGAAAATGACGTGGTCGTGGAAAGCGCCGATCATGAGCCCGTTCCCATTTCGCGCGATCTTCCGTGCTCTGTCCTCGCTGCTGGCTGTCTGCCACACCCTGGATCGGAGACTCGGCGCGCCGGGAAAGAGACGCTTCGGCTCCACGTCCGCTGAAGCCTGCAGTCCGGCAATCGAATCGGAGGCCGATAGCTTCTCTGACGATATGCGGTCGACGGGAGTAGCGGTGTTTTTCACGTCGACGTTCGGAGGCTGGGCGAACTCGGCGCAGCTCCGGCCATCTAGCAAATGTTGAAGGACTTCGAGATTCCGATCGAACAGGTCGTGCCGTGCCGAGAAGTCGACTCCAAACGTGTTGAAAGCTTGCAGATCTCCGCGCGCTCCCCCTAATCCGATCTGGACTCGGCCTCCGGATATCTCGTCTAGCACTGCGAGATCCTCCGCGAGTCTGATCGGGTGCTCGAAAGGCAAAGCGATGACCGCTGTCCCGAGATGGATCCGCTTGGTCCGTGCCGCGGCCGCGGCTAGCACGACCAGAGGGGATGGAACACCGCCATCCTCGGGGCTGAAATGGTGCTGCCCGATCCAGACGCTGTCGTATCCGATGTCCTCGGCGGCCACAATGCTTTCGACGAGCTCGTCGTATGTACGTCGCGCCGGCTGGTCGGCTCGGGTCGGCACCTGAGTGAAGAACCCCAGTTTGAACTGCTTGCCCGGTTGCCGGAGGCGCGCCGCACGCGCTTCAAGCTGAGCGTGAGTGATCTGACCCTGATTATCGATCGCTTGTTCAAACACCGACATGCGCGCGAAGCACCCCGTTCTCATCGAATGCGTCCTGAAAAAGAAAGCTGGATATGTAGCGATCTGCGGAATCTGGAACAAGAGTGACGATCGTTCGGATGGACGGGTCTCGGCGTTCGGCGACGTGTCTGGCCGCAGCTACCGAAGCTCCGCCGCTGAGGCCGGCGGGGATTCCGGCGTGTCTGGCGAGCTGCCTGGCAGTGGCAGCCGCGTCGTCCTCGGTGACTCGGAGAATTTCGTCGACTACTTCGTCTGCAAAATTGGGACTTTTGAAGTTGGGACCTAAGCCGTAGATCTTGTGAGCATTGAACTTCTCGCCGCTCAGGACTGCGGAATTGTCGGGTTCGACCGCGAAGACCTTGATACCGGGCTTCTTCTCCTTCAGGAAGGATCCGACACCGCTGATCGTCCCGCCCGACCCGACGCCGATTACTACTGCGTCGACATCGCCAGCGGTGTCCTCCCAGATTTCAGGTCCAGTCGTTTCCCGATGTACTTCGCGGTTGATGGGAATGATGAACTGATTCACGAAGAATGCGCCGGGAGTGCGGCTGGCGATTCTCTCGCCTTCCTCGACCGACCCTCGCACGCCGTCTTCTTTCGGCGTCAGGACAAGCTCCGCCCCAAGGTTCTGTACGACGACTTTCCGCTCATAACTCGTGTCCTCGTATATGACTATGACGACGCGATAACCGCGGCTAGCACCTGCGGCGGCCAGCCCGATTCCGAGGTTTCCGCTGCTTGCAGCGACAATCGTGCCGCCTGGTCGCAGTTTCCCGCTCTTCTCCGCGAAGTTGATTGCCCCTACGGACAGCCGGTCTTTCACGCTGGCTGTCGGATTGTAGTACTCCAGCTTCAACAGCAGCTCTGTGCCGTCGACTGCAAGACGATTGTTCAAACGCACGATGGGAGTGCGTCCCACCGTTTGTGTGACGTCATTGAAGATTCGCTTCTGAGCAGTTGCCACGTTATCTCGTATCCGTTTTTCGTCGAAGTGGTAGTCGCATCGCTGACGCGGATGCGTCGACCCATGCAGGCGCATGGGCGAGCGCGCAAGCGGTGGGGAGCGTGAACGAGTTTCACGCTCCTGCATGCGTATTCAGCCTGTCGACCGAGCACCGTCATGGAGAGGGCCCGGGGGCCGATAGGCAAGTTAGCAAGGCCCGGTAGACCGCGAAACGGATAAAAGCACGGTGAATCGAAGCTGCCTAGATGACAGGAATGCGTTCCCCCCGTCAGCACAGAAACTCGCCGAGGGTGCGGCTCATCCACGCTTGGTCGATGAGAAACGCGTCATGGCCGTGCCCGCTGTGGAGCACAACTGGTTCATCTCCGCTGACGCTGCCGGGCGAGTGACGAGCGATGAACCGCTGTTGAGCCACCGGAAAGAGACGGTCGGATTCGATGCTAACCACGAGAAGGGGAGCCGCTGACGATTGCAGCGCGCGTTCGGGGCTCCCGCGGCCACGCCCGATATCGTGCGAGCTCTTGGCGCCGTTGAGCGTGATGAAGCTGTTAGCGTCAAACGATTCGGCGAATTTCGCCCCGTTCGCACGAAAATACGACTCGATAGCGTACGGTCCCTCGTCAACATCCTGACGCACGCGGCCGAAGCGCTCGTTGAACTCGTCGCGAGCGCGGTACTGCAGCATCCCCACCTGCCGAGCAAGTGCAAGGCCAGCCCGCGGTCGGGTGCCGCGTCGGAGGTAGAACCCGTCGCGGAATTCCGGGTCCAGTTTCACGATCTCGGTCTGCATGGTGTTGGTCGCGAGTTGTTCAGCGGTCGTCGCCCAGGGCGCCGCGACTACCGCCACACGTTCGGCCCTACCCTGTTCGGCCACATGCCATTCGAGAGCATGCATACCACCGAATGACACACCCACAACTCCAGCCCATGTGGTGATCCCGAGTGTCTCGCCCAGCCGCACCGCTGCCGCCACCTGGTCGCGGATAGTCAGCGGCGGAAACCGGCTCGCCCAGTCCTGGCCGTCCGGTGCGATGCTCGTGGGGCCCGTGGATCCGTAGCATCCGCCAAGGATGTTGGCGGAGATCACGCATAGGCGTTCGGTGTCTAGGCCGAGGCCCGGCCCCACCACGCCGGACCACCAGCCTGGATCCTGTGTGACTGTGTCGGGTGCAAGGTGACTGTTAGCAGCGAGGCCGTGGAATACCAAAACCGCATTGCCCTTATCGTCGGCAAGATTGCCGAATGACTCGTAAAACATGCGTACGTCCGGAAGAAGCGCACCGGATTCCAGGACGAGATCGCCGATTGCGGCACACGCACCGCGAGACCGCAACGTTGCGGTCTCGCCCTGCACCGATATCGCCGTGTCAGCCGCCACATCCTGATCGACGCGCACCGGCGGAGCCGCTGCTGTAAGTGCGGGAACGTGGATTGCGCTCCGAGCACTCATCGCCGGGGCACTCTCCTAGTCAGCGCAGTTATCGATGTCGCCAGCCAGAGTGCCCCACAAGTTCTCGAGCTGACGAGAGCACTGTGCCTGCAACCCTTAGATTGCACACCAGGCTGGCAACACCGGAAATAGTTTCAATTTCCTTGGTCCGAACTAATCGCGCCGCGACGAGTCAGACTGAATGGGGGATCGGGCGATATTCGAATTGGCTCAGGGGATTTGAAGCTCGGCCCCGGCGAGCCAGTCGCGAAATGACTGCAGTGCCGGATTGAGCTGGCGCACTGCGGCGAGCTCTCGATCGCCGACGAAGCGTGCCGAGTTCTGCGCGTAGTACTGGAACATGTTGCCCATCTCGACCGCGCCGGGGAAGCCCTGCGCGCGAAAGTCGTCCCAGTTCATTGGCCGGTAGGTGACCGCTTCACCGAAGGCATCGCTGAACGCCGACGCGTACTGGTCGCCGGTCAAGTGGTCGCCCGCGATGCTCACCGTCTCGCCGATGAGGTCGGCGCCGCGCTTGAAGATGCCCAGCGCGGTCTTGCCGATGTCGGTGACGGCGATGCCGGACAGCGGCTGGTCAGCCATCGGCAGCGTGAGCATGAGTGTGCCGTCGCCGGCCCGGGTCGGGCCGACGCCGCCGGCGAAGCCCTCGAAGAAGAAGGTGGTGCGTAGGAATGTTGTTGGGACGTCGTATTCGCGGAAAACCGCGTCCGCCTCGGCCTTGGCGTCGAAGTGTGGCACCTTGTATCGCTGATCGACGGTGGGCACACGGTCGTCGGCGCCGAGGACGTCGCGGGTGTCCTCGAGAGTCGACCAGATCACGTGACTAACGCCGGCCTGCTTGGCCGCCAGCGCGGCGATGTCCGCCTGCGCGAGTTCCATGTCGGCCCTGGTCCTTTCGGCCTCGTCCTTCGGTGAGCGTTCAGCCCAGTAGTTGGTGACGACGAACGCGCCGTCGGCGCCGTCGAACGCGTTGCGCACGCTCGGCCCGTCGTCGAGGTCGGCTTCGACGACTTCCGCGCCTGCGGCCGCCAGTTCGCGAGCCTTCGCGGATTGTGCATTACGGGTGAGCGTCCGCACCCGAAACTCCCGTGCGGGATCGTCAAGGATGGCCCGTACCAGGCCGCCACCCTGCGATCCGGTGCCGCCCACCACAGCGATCAACTTTCCGTCGGTCATGATCTCTCCAATCGTTCCGAGTTGACATGTCATCTGCTGGCTTAAACTCTATCGTTTTGAGTTGATATGTCAACTTGGCTTGCTAAAATACGAGTTATGGCAGATGAGGAGCAGCTGAGCGAGAAGGAGTTGGCGGCGTGGCGCAGCTTCGTCACCATGCATCACCGATTGGAGCGGCACCTCGCCGGACAATTGCAGCGCGAATGCGGATTGTCGGGCTCGGACTTCGAGGTACTCGTAAACCTCTCCGAGGCTCCGGACGGCCGAATGCGCGCCTTCGAGCTGGGTCAGGCCACGCAATGGGAGAAGAGCCGGCTGTCGCATCACCTCAGCCGGATGGAGAAACGCGGACTGGTACGCCGAGAGGTCGCGGCCGGATCCAATGCGCGTTATCCGGACGTCGTGCTGACGCGCGCGGGCCGAGACGCGATCGAGTCATCGGCTCCCGTCAACGCAGCCCGTGTTCGGAAACTCTTCATCGACGTGTTGGGGCCGCAGCGGCTGGCCATGCTGCGCAAAGCTTCCGACGACGTTCTCGTGGCTATCGAAAGCGCCACATCGTCGCGATGAAGCTCGCGGGGTCGGCCCGGTTCGGTGCGCCGAAAGCGCAGCTTCGATCGCGGGCTCGTCGCGCGCCACACGCAGTTGCTGAACACCCTCGATTGAGGCTGACTCCCCACACCGAACACACGGCAGGGTTTCAAATCTGCGCAATCTGTGAATTACCTCCGTGTCAGTCCCCGCGAGAGAGGTCCCCAGTGAAGCAAATCGTCTACTGCGTCCTAGCGGCATCGGCGGTGGCGACCGCGATGAGCGGCTGCTCGGCCTCCGAGATCGTCAACACCGGCGGCGACACGAAGTGCAAGGACTTCCTCACCCAGGACGAGAAGAAGCAGAACGACGAAGTCAGCAAGATGCTCAAGGACAAAAGCGGCCAGGACCCGGCGAATCTTGAGATCACCGCAACAAAGGCCTCGGTGACAATCTATTGCCAGGCGGTCGGCAAGGAAGACACCAAGATTTCAGAGGCGCCGCACGGCTGAGCGGCTCACTGACGCATCTTCGAGTCATCACGACTGAACCCATCCGACCCTGGTGCGGGTCGAATGGGTTCTGGTCGGTGGAGCTGAATCGAGCGTCAAACCGCGAGCAGACGGTCGAAGAATTCTCGGTAGCGTTTCAGAGCGACGCGGAGATCCTCGGTAGACGCCTCTTCGCCGCGGCTCCATTGTTGTTCGAGACGCGAACGCGCCTCTGTGAAGCCACTGATGAGTTGTCGGACGACATCCGAGACCAGTCCATCCGCTTTCTGCACGCAATCTCTGGGGTCGTCGACAAAACCGGCCTGAACATCATCCCAACGCATACGCAACCCATCACGCTCCGCATCGGCGAACAGTGATGCGTCGGTTGATGTTTGGGCGGCATCACTCTGACGATTATCGATGCCGTCCTGGCTCGTGACTGTAGAGTCCGATGAATCGTCTTGAACCACTCGGTAGGTGCTGGTGCGTTCGCCCCGATCAGCCGCGAACTCGTCGGCCTGGCGCTGCCAGCCGGGATCGCTCGCTGTTGCCGGATCCACTTGTGTGAGCGACGGATTGGTTTCACCCTGGTAATCGTGCGTGGTCATGCGCTTGCCTCCTGAGCTGTATCTGTGGCCTGTGGCTTGTGGTCGTTGCCCTCGAGAAGCTTGTCGAACAGCGCGCGGTAGTGAACGAACGCCTGGCGCTGCTTCTCGGTGCCCGCATCCCCGTTTTGGTTCGAGAGATGAATGGCGTGAGCGGCTCGGTAGTTTTCGACAACCGTCGGATGATCGACCGAGATGTCGGCTGAACGCTGATCGAAATCATCAACCGGGTAGCCGCGTTCACGCATCACCTCGGTGAGAAGTCGGTCCGCGTCATCCAACGCACTTGAGGGGTTGTCGACGAATGCAGTCTGAACGTGGCGCCAGCGCTGGCTGTACGCCTGCAACGCATCGCGCGTCAATGGACGAATGTCGAGCTTGTTTCGCTTGCGCTCACGGGCGACCAATTCCTTTTCCGCTGCCTGCTGTTCGCCGACATCGGCAACGGTTCGCTCATACTCAGGACCGAACTGCTGTTTCAGGCGGTCGGTCCGCTTACGACGGCCCGACGAAGCGGCGACGATCAGCCCTCCAATCGCGATCAAAACCAGGGCTGCAATGAAAAACCATGCCCATACCGGCATTTCATACTCCTTCCATTCATGGCTTATACGTGGGGAACTCGATGAGGTCAGTAATAGTGGCGACGACCCCCGACGGCGCGGCCGCGCGATCCCAGCACCGCCAGGATGACGCCGGCAACGAGCAGGATGACCCCGATGACCAAGAGGACATGCGCAAAGGCGAAAGTCGGTATGAGGCTGGGCAAGACGAGCCCGAGGATGACGAGGATGATGCCGAGAAAGATCATAAAAGAGCCTTTCTGATGTGGCGCCGAGTGCAGCGCGTCGAAAAGGTGACTGGTCGAGATAATCGACTCTGCGACCAATAAAAGACCCTTTAGGGGGGTGGCAATACACCCCTAGGGCGGTAATCTTTCGAGCATGCCTTCAGCCACCGGCAAGCCGATCACCGTAGCGCTCGTCGACGACTATGACGTCGTGCTGATGGGCATCGCCAAGATGTTCGACAAATACAACGACCGCGTGGTCGTCGCCGAGATCGACGCCACCATGCCCGTCGACGACCCCGTCGACATCGTCTTGTACGACTCCTTCGCCCAGCCTGAATCCGACCATCACGAGATCGGCGAGTTGGTGGCCAATCCAAGCGCGCGCCGAGTCGTGGTGTACACCTGGAACTTTCATCCGGATCTCGTCGCCAGCGCCAGGCAGCACGGAGCCCACGGCTACCTTTCGAAGACGTTGCCAGCTCGTGACTTGGTCGCCGCTCTGGAGGCCGTCCATGCCGGCGAGGTGATAGTCAGCGACGCTCCACCGCGCGCACGAAGCGCCGTCGGACTTGACTGGCCCGGCCGCGGCGAGGGACTCAGCGACCGCGAGTCCGAGATCCTCGCTCTCATCACGCAAGGCAAGAGCAATGCCGATGTGGCAAGGCTGACCTACCTGAGCCCCAACACCGTGAAGTCCTACATCCGGACGATCTACCGCAAAATTGACGTCGGCAGCCGAACCCAAGCCGTGCTCTGGGGCGTCGATCATGGCTTCACGCCTGACCACAACCGCATCGAACACTGGAGGGGCGGGCCCTAGCGGAGCAAGAAACGCTGCGCCGACACAGGCGCAATTTCGGCGCAGGTGCCGCCCGCGCTAAAGGTCCAGTTCGGTCGCGGTGCTGACACGTTGGGCCGGGATCCCGGCGTGGTCACACGTCTCGGCCACGGCGGTCGCCGAGTCTGCGGTGAAGACGGCGAAGAGCACCTCGTCGGTGGGCACTGCGAGCAGATTGAGCAGTCGGACCGGTGATCCTTGCGCCGACATCAACACCGCGGAGTCCTTCAGCCGCGCGACGGTGTCATCGAGTGGTTCCTCCGTGACGGCGGAGTGATACCACTCGACGAGATAGCAGGGCACCGGGACTGTCATTGCTTCAACGCTAACCGGATATGTCCGCCGAGGAATCGGGTGTTTCCCTATGTATCTAGTTCGCCGATGTGTCGGCCGAGTTCTGCGCGCGAATGAATACCGAGCTTGCCGTAAATGCGGGCCAGGTTCGATTCAACTGTCTTCGGGCTGATGTACATCGCGGCGGCGATGTTGCGGTTGGTCATTCCCGACGTAGCGAGTTCGGCCACTCGCCGTTCCGAGGCGCTGAGAATCTTCTGAGGCTCGCCTCCGCTGACGCGGCCGAGTTCGCTGCGTACACGGTCCGCCCATAATGGCGTGCCTAGCTGGTCGAACGCCGTCAATGCCTCCTGGAAGCTCAGCGCCGACAGGCTCTTCATCCGCTGACGGCGCTGGAGCTGTCCAAGGAGGAACTGCGTACGAGCCCGTTCGAACGGCATTGTCATTCTGTTGTGCACCGTCATCGCCTGCTCGACGGCATCGACGGCCGCAGAAACCTCGCCACCGGCGGCCAGCAGCATGCCGCGGCCGCGGCCACCGACCGCCATCATCCAGTCGCGCTGCAGCCGCGATCCGTTCCGCTCGAGCGTTGTCACCAGCTGTTCGGCGCTTTCGAGCCGATCCAGTTCCACCATCGCCTCGACAGCGTCCGGGATGTAGGACGCGGCGATGATCTCCGTCGCCTTCGGCATCATTTCGACTCGCACCAGCAGAGGTTGCAGCGCCTCCAGGGCGTCGCTGTAATTTCCCAGCGAAACCTCGAGAAATCCGAGCGCCGTGGCCGGCCACTCGCCCAACCTCTCTGACCCGCAGCGGTGGTTGGCCGCGCGCGCGTCCTCCACCGCGGCTCGCGCCTCGTCGACGCGACCCATATAGGCGGCGAGCAAGGCCCGGCACGTCAGCGCCACAGAAAGCGGAAGGTCACCACCCACCTGCTCCGCGAGTTGCATCGTGTCCTCGGCAATCAGCGAAGCCGCCGCGAGTCGGCCACGCCAAATCTCGACCAAAACGGTGTGAAAGGCGACGAGCATCAACTCGCCGTCCTGGCCGTGTTCGATGCAATGCCGTCGAAGAGACGTCAGCTCCTCATGACCCCAATCCAGCTCGCCTGAGCACGATCGCATCAGCGCGTTGTGCACCCTTGGCCGCAGCGCGAACGGAATGTTCGTTTCATGATCTTCAAGCGCGAGCGCCTTCTGCATGGCGGCTTCGTCGACGCCTTCGCCACGCAGAAAGTCGATGCTTGCGCGCATCGCAAGCGCCTGACTAAGGAGGTCTGGCCTGTCAGTCGTCCCGGCTTTGTCGACCGCTTCTCCGACGCGGCGGATCGAGTCATCAAGCCTGCCCATGTTCAGCAGCGCGAACGACAAAGTGACCAGCATCGGAACTTGTACTGCGGGATCATCGGCCGCCTCAGCGAGCGCTCCTTCGAGAAGGTCGGCCGCTTCGGGGAAGCTGTCGTCTAGCAGCCGAACGTAGCCAAGCCAGCTCTTCGCTTCGGCCAGGAGCACACCCGGCGCGAGTTGCGGTATCACCTCTTCGAGAAGTGCACGGGCATGGCCGGGCTCACCGGCATTGAAGTGGTGCGCTGCCGCAGCGATGACGCGTTGCGGCGTACCGCCGCCAAGCCCGATAGCGAGATCGAGCAATTCTGCCGCAGCGGCCGGCGCACCTCGACTTCGTGCCGACTCTGCGGCTGTATCGAGCGCCCCGAGAGTTTCCCGATCTCCGGGGGGTGCTCCGAAAGCCATATGCCTGGCCCGCAACTCCGGTTCGGCGACGACGTCGGCCAGTCGGCGGTGCATCTGCACACGCCGCTCCTCGGCCGCCTCGTTGTACACCCCCCGAGCGAAGATCGGGTGACTGAACCGGAGCTTCTCACCATTGATGTCGACAATCCCCCGGCTCTCCGCGTCCTCGATCTGCGCGGCGACATCATCGACTCCGACGCCGAGTGCACGGGCAACGAGGCTCATCGTCGGCGTCGCCAGGCACGCGACGGCCAGCAGGGCGTCATCGAAATCAGCGTCCCCGCCGCTGATTTTCGCGCGGATCAAGTCCCGGAGACTGTCGGGCAGGGACAAGTCGGTGTTGGACTCGCGGCCGCTCATCGCCCTGGCAAGTTCCAGGGCATAGAACGGATTGCCGCGGGAGGCCTCTTCGATGCGCAACATCGTCGGCCTCGAAAACGAACGCTTCAGGCGGTCCGAGATCACCGCGTGCAGCGCGCCGACACTCATCGGCGGCACGGTGATCCGCCGCACCGAATCGGGGCGCGGAAGCTGTAACCAGAGGCCCGCGCTGTCGTTGTCGCCGGTACGCACTGTGGCGAGCACACCGATCCGTCCGACAAGCCGGCGTGCCACGAACGCGATGACGAGGCGGCTCGAGGAGTCCAGCCATTGCAGGTCGTCGACCGCCACGAGGACCGGCGTGCTCTCCGCGAGAATCATGACGACGGACAAGAAGCCCGCGGCAACCGCGCGCTGGTCGGCTGGGGAATCCGCGGCGTCGCCGCGCAGCAGAACGCGGTCGAGCGCAAGACGTTGCGGTTCAGGTAACTCCGCGAGAATCGCGGTGTCGACGCCGTCCAACATGTCGGCCAAGGACGTGTAGGCGAGCACCGACTCCGCATCGACCGGCCGCGCGGCCATCACACGGAAGCCGTCGGCCTCGGCCCGTTCGATCGTCTCCAGCCACAGGGTGGTCTTGCCGATGCCGGGCTCGCCTTCGATGACGAGAGCGCAGGGCGCAGCAACAACCGAGGTCAAGAAGGCGGCGATCTCGGCCGCTTGCGGCTCACGGCTGACCACCCGCGCGGACATGGATTCATGCTGACAGGTGGCAACCCGCCGGTCTATGCCTCAGCTACCGATCAGGGAGATTCGGCCACGCTGCCGGTGGTGCCGTCGTCGTGCGCGTCGGCGCGTCCCGTGACCGTCTTGACCACATTGCGAACTCCGTCGCGGAACCCCTCGATGCCGTCGCGGATGCCGTCACGCAGTGTGCTCACCCCGGCTAGTCCACCGGTTCGGCCGATGGAGTTCGACCCGAACGGCCTGGCGCGGGGCCCGCTGTCGTCGGGCGCCTCCATTGCGCCATCGGTCGCCATCACGTCCTTGTTGGTGCCCTTGTCGGCATCCTGAGCATTCCTTTGTTCCTCGCCAGGCCGCCGTTCCTGACCGAAAGAAGGATCGGCGGCGACGTTCAGCGTCACGACTCGCTCGGGCTCCGCAGGCGCCGGGACGGTCGTCAATGTGTCGGACCCCGGAACGGTCTGGTATCCCCCGTTGAGCAGGCGATCTGTGACCAGGGACGGTGCGGCGACGACGGCATTCAGCACGCGCTCGGGCTCGCCGGATTTCAGGGCGGCGATGACGCCCTGAACGGCCTGGGCAGTTGTGCCCACTCCAATCACCACCGGACCGAGCAGTGCGACGGTCAAGTCGGACTGAAGCCGAGCGACCGGTTCTTTCAGCCCAGTCAGCAGCGGGCGCACGGAGGTCGTCGCGAGGTTGACCACTTGAACCACCGCGTCCACGCTCGCGCTGAGTAGTTGGCCCACCGCCAGATCGAGGCGGCCCGCCGCAAAGTCGACGAGCGCCGCCTGCAAGGCGTCAGAAATTCTGCTCCGCGTGCTTTCCAGCAGGGCCGGCAGGTCGTCGATGTTGCGCGCGAGCGAATCCCGGAGGCTTGTGAAGTCGATGGTCGGATCCCCGATGACACCGTCGAGCAGGAATTCGAGATCCAAACCGGTCAGCTCCGGCCCGGCCAGGGCAGCACCCAGCAGGGCCTCCAGATTCGCCAGGACGTGTTCGACGGCGTCTCGGTAGACGTCGAAGGGGCTCGCGGTGGGCCGGACTTGCGGATTGACGATCTTGATGTCGGGCGGCGTAGCGATGACGGGGGCGACGGCAAGGGCACTGGCTCCCGCGACGGCCACCGCGGCCATCACATAGGGATGGAGTGCCTTCCGCATGGCGGATCCCTCTCGAGCGTTGCAACGCAGCAACCCAGACGGTACCCGGCAAGAGCCTGGCAAACTTTGAAATGGACGAACCAACCACCGCATCCCGGTCGGGCCTTTACCTGCGCTAACGACAGCGCCAAAGCCTCCGATGAGGACCCTGCCATCGACCGGTGGTTGCCAGGTTTCTCACTGCCAGCGATCACGCAGGAAAAACCGCATCGAACCGTCAATATGTGCTGTGCACCACCGATGGCAAGCCAAGCTATCCAGATCCCGAAACACGATCAGGTAACGGAGTTGTTTCACTGACCGCAAACTCACCGTATCAAGCTGCATAAAGGCTAACCGCTATGTTAGTCTGCTGTTAGCTGGAGGTTGTTGCAGGTGCAACCGCATGCAGCTCGAGATGAGGAAGGGAGGCTTAGCTGATGTTAGCGTTCGATGCGACGCGGTCGTCAGATGGGTCGGCCCACGGAGCCTCAAACGGTGTTGCTGTGCAGGTAGCGGACTCGCCAGAGCCAGCCGCCATCCGGAACTGCAGCCGTCTCGGCCGCTGCGCCAACCCGCCCGGCTTTTCCTTTGGTGACTGGCTACGCGATCGGCGTAGCCGCTGAGAGCAGGCTGATCAACGCCTGACGCTTGCGAACAAACAGCACCAGGAGCACGGCGCCGACTCCGGCAAGCGAGATCGCGACCGGCGGTTTTTTGACGAAGCGCAGCACGCCCGACTTCACGTCGTCGGCGATTCTGCGCGGATTGGCACGCTCGGCGAGGTTGTCGACGGTAAGGGCCAATTGGTCGCGAGCCGCATCGATGTCCTGCCGGATGGTTTCGGGATCTCGATCCGCCACTGTCGTCCTCCATCGTCCGCACGGGGCTCGTGCGCTGCCCGCGTCCGCGCTGCCTTGCCGCACTACCCTAGATCAGCCGGCGCCAACCCTGACGCACCGGTGGATAAGAAAGGGATCACTGGTGGCACAGACCCCACGCCTGGAGGTGGGCGGCAAAGCCCCCGCATTCAGCCTGCCCGACGCCGACGGTAAGAAGGTGTCCCTGGCCGACTACCGCGGCCGCAAGGTCATCGTCTACTTCTATCCCGCGGCATCGACACCGGGATGCACCAAGGAGGCGTGCGACTTTCGCGACAACCTCGCCGAACTGAACGACGCCGGGCTCGACGTCGTCGGCATCTCCCCCGACAAGCCGGAGAAGCTCGCCAAGTTCCGCGACAACGAGAAGCTCACCTTTGCGTTGCTGTCCGATCCCGACCGCACGGTGTTGACCGCCTGGGGCGCCTATGGCGAGAAGATGATGTACGGCAAGACGGTGCAGGGCGTCATCCGCTCCACGTTCGTCGTCGACGAAAAGGGCAAGATCGAGGTCGCCCAGTACAACGTCAAGGCAACCGGGCATGTCGCCAAGCTGCGGCGCGATCTATCCGTCTGAGCGTGTTCAGGTTTCGACGTCGAGGATGCGCGTGCGCGCAGGGTCATAGAACGGCTGCAGCTGCAGTCGTGCCGCAAGATTGCCGTTGGGTCGGGACAAGCGCCCGACCTTGCCCAAGTGGAGTCGCAATGGGGTGCAGCGCGATCTAGCGGTCTGACGCCAGGTTCGCCAACAGCAGCGCCTCGGCCGTCGCGGCGCGTTCGAGCACTCCGAGGTGCAGGCTCTCGTTGATGCTATGAGCTTGTGTGCCAGGGTCTTCCACGCCGGTCACCAGGATCTTCGCCGACGGGAAAGCTTCGGCGAACTCGGCGATGAACGGGATCGAGCCACCCATACCCATATCGACCGGCTCACTGCCCCAAGCCTGCCGGAAGGCCGTTCGGGCGGCGTCGTAGACCGGTCCGGTTGCGTCGATGGCGTACGGCTGGCCGACGTCGCCGGGTGTGACGGTGACCTGCGCTCCCCACGGTGCGTGCTTTTCCAGGTGACGGGTCAGTGCGTCCAGATGGGCCCGCGCGTCGCCGCCCGGCGCCACTCGCATGCTGACCTTCGCGCGTGCCCGCGGTATCAGCGTGTTCGACGACGACGCGATCGGCGTGGTGTCGATACCGATGACCGTAATCGCCGGCTTGGCCCAAAGTCGTTGCGGCACTGAGCCGGACCCGATCTCGGCAACGCCGTCGAGCATCCCGGCCTCTTCCTTCACCCGCTCCGCCGGGTAGTCCACGTCGGCTGCTGTCGCCTCGTGCAGACCCTCGACCGCGACATTGCCGTCGTCGTCGTGCAGCGAAGCCAACAGGCGAACCAGCGCGCTCAACGCGTCGGGCACCACGCCGCCCCACAAACCCGAATGCAGGCCGTGGTCGAGCGTGGCGACCTCGACGACGCAGTCGGCCAGTCCACGCAACGACACCGTCAACGCGGGGACATCGGTACTCCAGTTGTCGGAGTCGGCGATGACGATGACGTCTGCGGCCAGCGTGTCCTTGTGCGCTGCCAGCAGCCGGCCAAGCGACGGTGAGCCCGATTCCTCTTCGCCCTCGACGAACACCGTCACACCGACCGGCGGCTGACCACCGTGCGCGCGGAACGCGGCCAGATGCGTTGCGATGCCTGCCTTGTCGTCGGCGCTACCCCGCCCGTACAGACGGCCGTCGCGTTCGGTCGGCTCGAAGGGCGGTGACACCCACTGGCCGGGATCTCCCTCGGGCTGGACGTCGTGATGGGCGTACAGCAGCACCGTCGGCGCGCCGTCAGGCGCCGGGTGCCGTGCGATGACGGCAGGCGCGCCGCCCTCGCTGACGATCTGGACGTCGCCGAAGCCCGCCTGCGTCAACAGCTTTGCGACCGCATCGGCGCTGCGTTCGACCTCGTGCCTGCGCGCCGGGTCGGCGCCCACCGACTCGATGCGCACCAGGTCCTCCAGGTCGCGCCGCACCGAGGGCAGCACGTCACGAACCCGCTCCACCAGATCGCTCATGGAGACGACACTAACTGCTCACTCATCGACCGCGAGCGTGCGCAGTTGTACAAAATATTGCGGCGTGTCGCGTGCAGACACGCACGGTCGCGGGAGAAATCTAGCGCTCCTCGAGGATGGCGACCGCGGCGGCGGTGTCCCCCTCGTGCGTCAGCGACAAATGGATCGTCACCTTCTCCAGGTGCTCGGCGATCGCACCGGTCAGCCGAACCCGCGGCCGACCCCACATGTCGGTCACCACCTCGATATCGCGGTGGATGCCCTCCGGCAGCACCGGTCGCTTCGAGAACCGCGAGACCGACCACGCCTTGATCACCGCCTCCTTGGCCGCCCACCGGGCCGCCAGGTGCCGCGCCGCCGACGAACTCTTGTCCGCGGCGTCGCGGCGCTCACCGGGCGTGAACGTCTCCGCGAACACCGTTCCCGGCTGGTCGACCTGCTCCGCGAACTCGGGGATCGAGACCAGGTCGATGCCGACGCCAACGATGCTCATCCGAGGAACACTAGCGCCCGCTATCTGCTCTTCGCGCAAGCGCTCACCGCGTGTACACGCCGTTTTCGCCGAGCCTGGACGCCGGGTCGAGCAACATCTCGGCCTCTGCCCGATTCTCCGGCGCCTCGTCGTCCAACCGGCGGTTGCTCGCCGGCCGCTCGTACAGCGGTGTGCCGCCGGCGATCGCCGAGGCCAGCCTCCGCTGCCCGGCGAAGATCCGCGCGCTCGCCTGCTCCTGATAGGCCTGTCGCTGCTCGGGATCGAGCGCCGCGATGAACGCCTGCGGATGCACCAACGCGATGACGCCCGGAGACGTGACCGAAGCCCAGGCTGGTGATCAGACCCGCCTTCATCGGGAACTTCTCGCCCAGTCGCAGCGTCTCGCGCACCCACACGAAGTGCTCGGAGCCGGCCAGCTCGTCGTCCACACAGTCCAGGCTGCGGTTCGGCGGGATGACCCCGTCGCGCAGCATCTGGCACATGCCCATCATCTGGAACACCGCAGCGCCGCCCTTGGCGTGACCCGTCAGGCTCTTCTGCGACACGATGAACAGCGGCGCGCCGTCAGAGCGGCCCATCGAGTCTGCGAGCCGCTCGTGCAGCTCCGTCTCGTTGGGATCGTTGGCCAGCGTCGACGTGTCGTGCTTGGACACCACAGCGATGTCGTCGGCACCGACGCCCAGCTTGGCCAGCGAGCGCGACAGCAGCGACTCCTTGCCACCACGGCCCGCGCTGAGAGCACCGAGCCCGGGCGCCGGAATCGAGGTGTGCACGCCGTCGGCGAACGACTGCGCGTACCCGACCACTGCCAGCACCGGCAGGCCCATCCGCAGCGCGAGGTCGCCGCGGGCCAGCAGGATCGTGCCGCCGCCCTGCGACTCGAGGAAGCCAAGCCTGCGCCGGTCGTTGGCGCGGGAGAACTTCGAATCGCTGATGCCCTTGGCGCGCATCATCTCGGTGTCGGCGGTGGCCGCCATGTCACCGAATCCGATGATCGCCTCCAGCGTCAGGTCGTCGAAGCCGCCTGCGACCACGAGCTCGGCCTTGCCCAGCTTGATCTTGTCGACGCCCTCCTCGACCGACACCGCCGCAGTCGCACACGCACCGACCGGATGGATCATCGAGCCGTAGCTACCGACATAGGACTGGATGACGTGCGCGGCAACAACATTCGGCAGGACTTCCTGCAGGATGTCGTTCGGCTTGTTCCGCCCGAGCAGGTTGCCGTGATACATCGTCTGCATCGACGTCATGCCGCCCATACCGGTGCCCTGCGTGCTCGCCACCATCGCGGGATGCACCCAGCGCATCAGCTCGTTCGGGGTGAAGCCCGCGCCGAGGAACGCGTCGACCGTCGCGACGATGTTCCACACCGCCACCCGGTCCAGCGACGTGTTCATGTCAGCGCTGATGCCGTACACCGTCGGGTCGAACCCGGTGGGGATCTGACCGCCGACCGTCCGCGACAGCTTTGTCTTTCGCGGCACCCGAATCTCGGTGCCCGCCTTGCGAGTAACCTGCCAGTCGCTGCTGTCCGGCACCGGGGTCGCAACGGTGTGCTCCGGGTCGAACTGAACGAATGCGCGTGCGTCGGCCTCCGACGACACCACGAAGGTGAAGTCCTTGTCGAGGAACACCGAAACCAGAAGCGGTGACGCGTGATCGGGGTCGATCGCGCCGTCGTCGACGAACTCGCGGATGCCGGTCCGCTCCACAACGGCGTCGTGATAACGCTCGACCAACTCCGATTCGTCGACCAGGTCGCCGGATTCGGCGTCATACCAACCCGGCTTCGGGTCGTCCTCCCACTTGATCAGGCCGGTGGTCCAGGCCAGCTCGAGAACGCCTGCGGCCGACAGCTCGTTGTCGACCTCCATCTCGAAGCGGGTCCGCGACGAGCCGTACGGGCCGAGCTCGGCGCCACCGACGATCACCACCAGGTCGGCGGGGTCGACGTCGAGGTCGGTCCACTCCGGCGGGGGTGCGGAGGTGAAGCCCCGCGGCGGCGACGGCAGCGCGGCGATGGTGCTGCCCTGCTCGTCGCTCTCGTCGGCGGTTTCGGTCACCATCTCTTCGCGGGCCTTGGCGGCCAGCTCGGACATGTCGATGTCGATATCGCCGAGCCCACCGGTCAGGTCGACCTTCAACGGCTCCTGCGCGGCGGCGACCTTCGAGTCGACGCTGCACAGATTCAGCAGCATCGCCGCCATCTGCTCGGTCGAGTAGGTGGTGACACCCGCCTCCTCGACGGCGTTGACGATCGCGTCGTTGGCGCCCATCAGGCCGGTGCCCCTGGTCCAGCCGATCAGCGCGTGCGCCAGGCTGACTCGCTGTGCCCACGACGACTCGGCGCTCCACCGGGTCACGACCGCATCGAGTGCCGACTTGGATTCACCGTAGGCACCGTCGCCACCGAACATGCCGCGGTTCGGCGAACCGGGCAGCACCACGTGCAGCCGCGACGCGATATCGCGCTCGGAGCCGATGTGCGACAGCCCGCCGATCAACCGCTGAACGGCCCACAGCAGAACCTTCATCTCCATCTCGGACCGAGAGCCGGCCTCCGAAAGGTCGCCTGCCACCCGCGGTGCCGCGAACGGGAACAGCAGCGTCGGCGTCTGCGCGTCCTTGAGGTGAATCGATTTCGGCCCAAGGCTTTCGCTCTGCTCGTTACCGACCCACTGCGCCAGCGCGTCGATGTCGGAGTAGGACGCCATGTTGGCTGGCACCACCCACAGCGCCGCACCGAAGCGGGCGTTGTCGCGGTACAGATTGCGGTAGAACTCCAGCCGGTTGTCGTCGAGCTTGGACGTGGTAGCGATGACGGTCGCACCGCCGTCGAGCAGTCCGGCGACCACCGAAGCGGCAATCGAGCCCTTCGATGCGCCTGTCACGACAGCGATCTCGTCGCTGTAGCGGCCCTTGCCCGGGTTCTCCGCACCGGCAGCGGCGCGGCCGAACAACGACGCGTGCACGTTGCGGCCCGCGGCCAGAGCCTTGCCCTGCCACCAGGAGGCCTGCTTGCCGACGACGTGACCGGCGCCCTCGAACCGTTCCGAGAGATGCGGCCAGTTGGCGTCGACCTCGTCCTCGTCCATCAGCCAGAGCTTCACCAGGTCCTCGCGCGCGCTGGCCCACCGGTCGTCGAACAGCACCGCCTTGCGGGCGTCGAACACCGGTGCCACCAAACGTGGCCAGTCCGAACCGAGTTCGGTGGTGACCAGGTCGATCAGCTCGGCGTCGGTCGAGGTCTCCGGAGCGGAGACGGCGTTGTCGAACCCGAGCTGGTTGAGGATCGTGCGGGCGGCCGAAGCCAACACGCCGTCGCGGCCGGTGACCTTCTCGGCGAACTCGGTGAGCGCCGCGGAGTCCACCACACCCCCGCCTGCAGCGCCGGCGGCCGACGGAAGCGCGACAGCGATGCCGCGCCGTCCCGCCACCGCGGTCACGGCGGCGTCGATGACCTTGTCGACGGTCGCGGCGTCGGCCAGCGCACCGTCGTGCAGCCCACCGAGGCTGCCGCCGCGGACGCTGGAGCCCTCACGGGTGCCGAGCGCAACCTCGGCGGTGACGTGCTTGACCCAGCCGTCGCCGAGCTCCCATGTCTTCTTGACCCGCTCTGCGATTGCCGCAGGGCGCTTGCCGGACGGTCCGAGGACCGTACGCAGCTGGTCGTTGATCGCATCGGAAAGCACTGGGCCGTAAGGCTTGTACGTTCTCGCGAGTTTGGTCACCTGAGATTTCAGCCCGGACAGATCGGCCTCAGCGGCACCGTCGATGGCGCCGAGGTCGAGCTCCGTACCGAGGTCGACAAGCAGCTGGTTGCGCCGCGAGGAGGCACCGTCGGTGATCGACTCGATGGAATCGAGCGCCTCGATCTGGTCGATGCGCATCTTCGCCGACAACGCGATCAGCGTCAGCGTCGCGTCTGACGCATCGAAGGTGATGTCGTCAGGGCGCGGAGCGCCTGCGGGCGCCGTGGCGGCAGCAGGTGCCGGGGCGGCGGCTTCGGCGGCGGGTGCGGCCGTGGCCTCCGCGACGGGCGCCTGCTCGTCGCTGCCGTCGTCGTCGGTCGGGTTCGGGATCGGTGTCGGTCGCAAACAGCACCGGGGCGTCGCGCTCGGAGTTGAGCACTTCCGTTGTGTTGTGCGAATACTCGGGCAGCTTGAGCGTGTTGGTCGCCAGTCCGGCGACGGTCGGCGCGGACTTCACGCCGATCTCGACGAACCGCTCGACGCCCAGACCGCCTGCCGCCTCTTCGATGAACAGCAGGTCCTGCGTCTCGATCCACCGCACCGGGCTGGCGAACTGCCATGCCAGCAGCTCGATGACGACCTTGCGGCACAGCTCGGTCGGCTTCTCGTTCCGCCAGGTGTCGTAGTCGGCGAGAATCTCGTCGAGCGGCTCGGCCGGCACCAGGTCGCGGATCTCCTGGATGAAGTCGCGATCAAGCGTGAACGGCCGGGGCACCAGATTCGGGATGTACTTGCCGATGAGCAGTTCGGGGTCGGCGTCGCGCGGCATGACCCGCTCCAGCGAGCGACGGAAGTCGGCGACGCCGACCCGCAGCACCGAGGAGTGGAACGGCACGTCGATGCCGGGCACCAGGATGAACGACCGCTTGCCACCGGAGATCTCCCGGCGCTTCTCGACCTCTTCCTCGAGCACCTCGAGGCCACG
Source organism: uncultured Actinomycetota bacterium (assembly GCA_963758825.1). GTDB lineage: Bacteria > Actinomycetota > Actinomycetes > Mycobacteriales > Mycobacteriaceae > Mycobacterium. Next base: position 32,680 of record CAVWWV010000011.1, read on the forward strand.
GACGGTTCCCGCGATCGCATACTGCGAGCCACGCAGGTTGAAGTTCACGATCTGCAGGTATTCGCCTGTGCGCTCGGCGATCTCGGCGACGAAGTCCACCACGTCGGCATCATCGAGGTCGATCTGCGACGGCCGGATGGCGGCCAGCCGGTAGTTGGACCGGCCGAACTCGTCGCGCGGCACGATGTCGTGCATCTTCGAACCGCGGTGGAACACCACCTCGAGCAGCGCCTCGAGTTCGTACACGCCGCTGACACAGGCCAGCGCCGTGTACTCACCGACGGAGTGACCGCAGGCGATGGCGCCCTCGACGAACGCACCCTGCTCACGCATCTCGGCAACCTGCGCGGCTGCCACCGTCGCCATGGCGACCTGGGTGAACTGCGTCAGGTAGAGCACGCCCTCGGGGTGCTGGTAGTGCACACCGCTGGCGATCAGGCTGGTCGGGTTGTCACGGACCACGTGCAGCACCGAGAAACCGAGCGTCTCGCGGGTGAACTTGTCCGCCGTGTCCCACACCTTGCGGGCGGCCTTGGACCTGGCGCGCACGTCCATGCCCATGCCCTTGGACTGAATTCCCTGACCGGGGAACGCATACACCGTCTTCGGCGCGGCCAGCTGTGCCGTCGCCGACATCACCAGATTTGAACCGACGCGGGCGGAAACCTCGACAATCTCAGCGCCACGGTCGATTCCGACGCGGTCGACGCGGATGTCGACCTCGTCGCCCGGCAACACCATGCCCAGGAACCGCGCGGTCCAGCCGACAAGTCGGGCAGGCGGAACGGCCCTGCCGTCGGTGGCGGTGACCACCTGCTGGGCAGCGGCTGACAGCCACATGCCGTGCACGATGGGCGATTCCAGACCCGCCAGCAGCGCGGCGGCGCGATCGGTGTGGATCGGGTTGTGGTCACCCGAGACCACCGCGAACGCGCTCATGTTGGTCGGCGCGGTGACGGTGACGTCGCGGCGACGACGCCGTGGCGTGTCGGTCGCGTTGTCGGTCATGGCGCCGCCGGCGCGTGGCGGATCGGTGAGCTCGAGCGCACCGGTGCGTCCGCGAATCGCAAACCGCTCCTCGAGCTTGGCCAGCTCGGTGCCGTCGGCATCGGTGATGGTGACGTTCACCGGCACCACCCGGCCGACCTCGGTGTCGGTGGCCGCCGAAGCCGTTGCGGTGACGGTCAATTGGGCCTGCACCTTGGGCAGCGCGGTCAGCAGATGGCCGGCATGGTCCAAGTGCACCAGGCTCAGCAGACCCTCGATCACCGGGAAGCCGTCCTCGGTGACGGCCGAGCCGATCACCGAGAACACCGCGGGCCAGCAGAGGCCCACCAGTGCATCGGGCACCAGCGTGAGACCGGGCGCCAACGGCGCACCGAACGTCGCCGTCACACCGGTGTGGTCGGCGACCTTCTCCGGATCCCACTGCACAGTGAGCTCGGCGGTGTTGTCGACTACCGTCGGCAGCGCGTCGGGACCCTCGGCACCCGCGGCGATCGCCAGCACCGCACGCATCGCGTCGGAGGCGTCATCGACGGTGACCACCGGCATGCCGCCGTCGACCGTGCAGGTCGGCAGTGTGAACCGGATCGTGATCCAGGTGCCCGACAGCGGAACGCTCAGCGTGACGGTGTCGTCAGCCGACAGCTCCAACCGCGCACCTGTGGATGGGTGTGTGGCACTTCGGTTTTGGTTGACCTGCCACTTCGCCGGCGCACCGATGCGGTGCACGGGGTTGATGGAGGTGCGACCCGCCCACAGCACGTCGGGCGCATCGAGCACAACGGCAAGGGGGCCGGTGACATCGTTGCGCGCCTGGCGGCGGCTGACGACAGCGACAGGCTCGGCGCCCGAGGCGAGGACATCATCGATCGACGCCTTCTCGAAACGGTCCAGCAGTTCGCCGACGGGCTCGTCCACCTTGGTGATGCCTGCGACGGCCTGGGTGCCGGGAATGATGCACACCTGGTCGGCGTCGTAGCGGGCGTCATGGGCCTGCCATAGCGAGTCGCTGCGCCACCAGCGCCGCACGTCCTTGTCGATGACGGGCACGAAGTTGACGGGCTTGCCCGGCGTCTTGCACAGCTGGACGTAGAACGGCACGTCGGCCGGGTGCAGCTTGATGGTGCCCGCGTCCGGGTAGCGGCCCTCCAGGGCGGTGATCGCCTGCTGCGGCTTCTCCAGCAGCGCTTCATCATTGAACAATGTGTCGATCGGCCCGAAGTCCTTCGGGTGCAAGCGGGCCTCGGCACGCTTGAGCATCTCGGCGAACCGGTCACGCCAGGTATCGGCGAGCCACGGGCTGCCGGGCGCGGCAGTGTCGGCGGTGCTGTTGCCGTCGCCGATGGCTAGCTCGACGTAGCGCTGCAGCCACCCCAGGTACGTCATCTCGCCGATGTCGCCGAAGTACGGCTTGCAGGTGTTGGCCATCGCGGCGATGATCTCGTCGCGGCGGTCGGCGACGGCCTCGGCGTCACCGGCAACCTCGTCGAGCAACCGGCCGCAGCGCGAAGCGGTGTTGTCGATCTCGTGGATGTCGGCGCCGAGCTGGCTGCGGCTGGAAGCCATGCCGCCCTGCGCTTTTCCTGCGCTGATCCAGTGGTCGGTGCCGCCGGTCTCGACCAGCATCCGCTTGACGGCGTGCGACGTCGTCGCCTCCAGCGTCGCCATCGCGGCGGTTCCGACGAGGATGCCGTCCACCGGCATCAGCGGGAAGCCGTAGTCCTGGGCCCAACGGCCGGACAGGTACTCGGCCGACCGCTCGGGTGTGCCGATTCCGCCGCCGACGCACACAGTGATGTTCGACCGCGAGCGCAGCTCGGAGTAGGTGGCCAGCAGGAGGTCGTCGAGGTCCTCCCAGGAGTGGTGTCCGCCCGCGCGTCCGCCCTCGATGTGCATGATGACCGGCTTGGTCGGCACCTCTGCGGCGATCCGGATGACCGAACGAATCTGCTCGATGGTGCCTGGCTTGAACACGACGTGGCTGATGCCGACCTCGTTGAGCTCCTCGATGAGCGCGACGGCGTCCTCCAGCTCGGGGATGCCCGCACTGACCACAACGCCGTCGATGGGCGCACCGGACTGGCGCGCCTTCTGCACCAGCCGCTTGCCGCCCACCTGGAGCTTCCACAGGTAGGGGTCGAGGAAGAGCGAGTTGAACTGGACCGCGCGGCCCGGCTCGAGCAGCTTGGTCAGCTCGGCGACGCGGCCGTCGAAGATCTCTTCGGTGACCTGGCCGCCGCCTGCGAGCTCGGACCAGTGGCCCGCGTTTGCGGCGGCCGCCACGATCTTGGCGTCGACGGTGGTCGGGGTCATGCCCGCGAGCAGGATCGGCGACCGCCCGGTCAGCCGGGTGAACTTCGTCGACAGCTTCACCGATCCGTCGGGAAGGGTGACGAGCGTCGGGGCATAGCTCGACCACGGCTTGGCCACCTCGGGCACGGCGCCGACGGTGAAGAGGTTGCGCTGGCCGCCCCGGGTGGCGGCAGGCACGATGCCGACGCCGAGTCCGCGGATGACCGGCGCAGTCAGCCGGGTCAGGATGTCGCCGGGTCCCAGGTCGAGGATCCAGCGGGCGCCCGCTTCATGCAGTTCGCCGATCTCGCTGACCCAGTCCACGCGGCGGACGAGGATGGCCTCGGCCATCTCACGGGCCAGGTCGACGTCGAGTCCGACGGTCTGTGCCCAGTTGCCGACCATGTCGATGGCATCCGACAGCCGCGGGGTGTGAAAGCCGACCTCGACCTGGACCGGGTCGAACATCGGGTTGAACACCGCGCCGCCGCGAATCTTGTTCTTGCGCTCGGCTTCTTCCTTCTCAGCGATCTGCTGGCAGTAGAGCTCGAAGCGCGAAAGCTGCTCAGGGGTTCCGGTGATGACGACAGAGCGGCGGCCGTTGCGGATCGACAGCACCGGCGGCAGGACGGTGCGGACGTCCTGCGCGAACTCCTCGAGAAGCTCGGCGATGCGCGCGGGGTCGGCGTTGGTGACCGACACCATCGGCGGGCGGTCACCGAGCACGGAGATCCCGCGGCGGCGGGCCACCAGGGTGCCCGCGGTGCCGATCAGCTGTGCCATCGCCAGCAGTTCCACATCCTTGGCGCCCTTGGCTGCGAGCGCCTCCACCGCCAGCACGCCCTGTGAGTGCCCTGCGACGGCGACCGGCGGTGTCGCGGCCAGATCCATGCCCTGGCGGCTCAGCGCGCGCACTGCGGCGATCTGGGTGAGCAGCACGCCGGGCACGGAGACAGCTGCGGACGTCAGGTGCTTGGCGGTCGGCACGGCCTCCTCGGCCGCCAGCGCGCGGACCCAGCGCATCGGCGCAAACCCGATCGGCCTCACGACGATCAGCTCTCGCGCGACCGGCTCGAGCAGGAGCTCTGCTTCACCCACCAGCGTCGCCAACTCGGCCTCGATACCGGCCGAGGACACCAGTTCCTCCAGGCTTTCCAGCCAGGCACTGCCCTGGCCACCGAACGCGACGGCGTAGGGCTCCCCTGCGGTCAGACGATCGACAAGGGCATGGCTGGCCTGTGGGGCTCCCGACTCGTCGTCGTGGCCGGCGGACACGCGGTCATGTTCATTGATCGTCACGTTCTGTAATCTCCTCAGTCCTGCTTCTCGCACGTCTCGCGTCGCACTTCGTCGTCTGTGGGCTGTCGTCGGGGAGTTGCGCGGCCCGGCCCCTGCGGGGGGCCACACTTGATTCGTCGTCGAATCCCGACTGGCTTTGGACACGTCCCGCGGGGGCGGACGGTCTGACGGCCCTTTGGGGACCGTCCCTCGGACACTCCAGCCCCACTAAGAGTGTCATAAGAGCGAGCGTCATTTTTCCGCCCTAAATGGTTACTGGCGAGTTCTACGCTCGGGTAACCACGCGTTCGGTAACAGCGACTCCGACAACGGCTGAAGTCTTCCAAGACAAACGTCCTGCATGCACGTGGTTACGGTCGAGTAGGCGAAACAGCGCAGATCAAAGCATGACTGTTATCAAATCGTTATGTAAAAATTTCGCCTCACTCGCGGCGCTTCGCGGACAGCTTGAGACGGGACACTTTGACGAAAATTGTCTTGTCGGGCGCGCCAGCCAACGAAAAAAGTTTGCTAGTCCTTATTACTGATCGGTAAGTTTTAGTCCCACTGACCGAACCGGGGCTTGAGGACGTGGTTGATGTCCACGCCGATGCCGCCGACGTTTTGCTTGTCGATCTCGACCTGGTGCAGGTGTGCTGCGGGATGGACGAAGCCCTTCGGCGACCCCCAGTTGTGCTGCCAGAAGTAGGCGCCCAGCCCGTCCTGCAGCGCCCAGTCGATGGTCTTGGAGTTGGCGTAAACACCCACCCGCTGATGGCCGAGGACCGTTTCCCAGGCCCGCAGATACGGCTCAACCTGCTGCTTGTACTGGTCATATGACGGGTCGTCGTCGATGGACGCGTAGATCGGAGCGCCATAGGAGCCGCCCGCGGCCACGTGTAACTGCCAGCCGCGCTTGGCATGCAGCACACCGGCGTTCTGGCCGCCGAGCCAGTCCGCGGTGTCCTGCTTGCCGAACTGATAGCAGGAGACGATCTTCAGGCCACTCTGATACAGGTCGCGGGCCTCGGGAAGCTGGATCGGCTTGCCAAGCATCCAGCCGCCGCCGGGCCGCCGATCGGAGACATAGCGGATAGCTCCGTGCGCGCCTGCGGCGCGGATATCGGCCGCTTTGATGACGCCTGCCGCATAGTCCAGCAGGATGCCCAGCGGCGCTGCCTGCGCCTGTGGCGGCGGCACCAACGACGACGCGGCGAGGACCGCCGGGGCCGCGGCTGCGTACTTCAGGACCGTCCGACGGGACACCGAGCGAGAGGTCGAATTGCGCTCCGCCACGTGCCACAGAGTACGACAGAAACCTCTGCTTTCACTCCAACGCCACTGGTCACACTTGCATCAAGATTCTCAGAATTACCAGACGCGGGCGGCATGCCGCATGATCGCGGGATGACCGCACAGCTCACCTTCGAGCCGTTCCGCATCGCGATTGCCGACGCCGACCTCGCCGATTTGAAGGCCAGGCTTGCCGCGACCCGCTGGCCCGAGCAGTTGCCGGGCACACCCTGGCAGCGCGGCGTACCCGTCGACTACCTCAGACAACTGGCCGGCTACTGGGCCGACGGCTTCGATTGGCGCGCGCAGGAGGCCGAGCTCAACAACCATCCGCAATTTCGCACCCAGATCGACGGCCAGACGATCCACTTCCTGCACATCGAGTCACCGGAACCGAGCGCGCGGCCGCTGATCCTTCTGCACGGCTGGCCCGGATCGGTGGTGGAGTTCCTCGACGTGATCGGCCCGCTGAGCGATCCGCGCGCCCACGGGCTGGACCCCGCGCAGGCGTTTCACCTCGTCATCCCGTCCCTCGTCGGATTCGGCTTCTCGACCCCGCTGTCCGGCGCCGACTGGACCGCGACCCGCATCGCGGCGGCATTCACCGAGCTGATGGCCGCCCTCGGCTACGACCGGTATTGCGTACAGGGCGGCGATTACGGCTCGTTCATCGGCCCGGTGATGGGCAGCCTCGCCCCGGACCGGGTGATCGGTGTCCACGTCAATGCCGTCGCGTTCGGCTTCATGCCCGGCAAGGGGGTGACCGCCGAGGACCTGGCATCGATGACCGATCTCGAACGCGACCGGGTGGCACGGGCGCAGGACTGGGCCGCCGAGAAGGCCGGCTACTTCAAACTCCAGGGCACCCGACCGCAGACCCTGAGCTACGGGCTCACCGACTCGCCCGCAGGACAGCTCGCGTGGATCGTGGAGAAGTTCAAGGAGTGGACGAACGCCGCCAAGCATCTGCCCGACGATGCGGTCCCGCGCGACCGCCTGCTCGCGAATGTGTCGGTGTACTGGTTCACCGGCACCGCAGGCTCGTCGGCCAACCTCTATTACGAGACCACCCACGCCAGGGCGATGCCGCCGCCGTCGGGCGTGCCCACCGGGGTCGCGGTGTTCGCCGAGGATCTAGGAATCCGCAGTGTCGGCGAGAAATGGCACAACGTCACGCACTGGAGCGACTTCGACACCGGCGGCCATTTCGCGGCGATGGAGACACCGCAGTTGCTCGTCTCCGACATCCGGACCTTCTTCGCAACGGTGACCTGAGGGGCGATTCCGGCGCGGAAACCTGCGCTCAGCGTGGGTAATCACGCCGAAATCGCGTATGAGGCTGCGGGTACACCGCGGAATTCGTAGGATCTCCCAATGCCCTCGGGGATGGCCGGCGCCCAGCAGCGCGCAGATCCCGCCGCCGCCGTTGGCGATCCGCAAATCGAGCTGGCAGGCGTCCGCAAGGAGTTCGGCGACAGCCGTCACAAGGTGGTCGCCGTTGAGGGCGCAGACCTGACCGTCGGCGACGGCGAGCTGTTCGCGATCCTCGGCCCATCCGGCTCCGGCAAGACCACGGTGCTTCGCATGGTCGCAGGCTTCGAACAGCCGACGGCGGGCACGATCCGCCTTGGCGGCGTCGACGTCACCGCCCTGCCCGCGCGGCGTCGCGACGTCAACACCGTCTTTCAGGAATACGCCCTGTTCCCACACATGACCGTTGCCCAGAACGTCGAGTACGGGCTGAAGGTCAAGGGAGTCGCGCGCGACGAACGCCGCAGGCGCACTTCGGATGCGCTGGACATGGTCCGGTTGAGCGGCGAGGCGTCCAGGAGCCCCGCGCAGTTGTCGGGGGGTCAGCGTCAGCGGGTGGCGTTAGCGCGCGCACTGGTCGGACGCCCCCGGGTGCTGTTGCTCGACGAGCCGCTCGGCGCACTCGATCTCAAACTGCGCGAACAGATGCAGATCGAGCTGAAGGAGATTCAGCGCGAGGTCGGCATCACGTTCGTCATCGTGACCCACGATCAGGACGAGGCACTGACCCTGTGCGACCGGCTCGCGGTGTTCAACAACGGCCGGATCGAGCAGATCGGGAAGGCCCGCGACGTCTACGAGAACCCGGCGAACCGGTTCGTCGCCGACTTCGTCGGAACCTCCAACGTGCTCGACGGGCCCGACGCCGAGGCTCTCGTCGGCCGGGCGGGCACGTTCGTCGTGCGGCCCGAACGCATCGCGGTCTTCGCGCCGGGCACCGACCCCGTCCCCGGCGTTCGGACGGTGGACGCGACGGTGCTCGAAGTCATCTACGCCGGCCCCACCACGAAGATCGCGGCGTCGACCCCCTCGGGGGCCACCTTGACCGCCACCGTGCTCACGGCCAGCACCTGGTTACCGCCCGATCTTGCGCACGGCACCCCAATCACGTTGGCGTGGCCCGAAAAAGCCCTTCATCAACTGTCAATCGAGGAGTAGCCATGAAAGCAGCCGTCCGGATGGGTCTTGTGCTCGGCGCGTGCGCCGCACTGATCGTCGCGTGTTCGGGCTCCGAGGATTCCGGCGGCACCGGTGAGTCCCCGCCCAAGCTGGAAAAGCTGAGCTCGGTCGGCGACGGCGAAGGTGAGCTGAACCTCATCGCATGGGCCGGCTATGCCGAAGACGGCTCCAACGACAAGACCGTCGACTGGGTGACGCCGTTCGAGAAGCAGACCGGCTGTCAGGTCAACGTCAAGCTGGGCAACACATCTGACGAGATGGTCCAGCTGATGCGCACCGGGCAGTACGACGGAGTGTCGGCATCGGGTGACGCGACGCTGCGGCTGATCTACGCCGGTGACGTCGCACCGGTGAACACCGACCTTGTGCCGAGCTACGCGACGATCTCCGACTTCCTCAAGGACAAGTCGTGGAACTCGGTCGACGGCCAGATGTACGGGATCCCCCACGGCTGGGGCGCCAACCTGTTGATGTACAACCTCGACGTCGTGCGGGATGCGCCGAACTCGTGGAGCGCGGTCTTCGAAGGCGGCGACAAGTACAAGGGCAAGGTGACCGCATACGACTCCCCCATCTACATCGCCGACGCGGCGCTGTATCTGATGAAGTCGAAGCCGGAGCTGGGCATCAAGGACCCGTATTCGCTGACGTCTGAACAGCTCGACGCCGCAGTCGAATTGCTCAAGAAGCAGCGCGAGAACATCGGCGAGTACTGGGCGGATTACACCAAAGCAGTGCAGGCGTTCGAGTCCGGTACATCGGTGATCGGCACCACATGGCAGGTCATCGCCAACCTGATCGGCACCGACAACAAGGTTCAGGTGAACACCGTGCTTCCGAAGGAAGGTGCGACGGGATGGTCTGACACCTGGATGATCTCGTCGAAGTCCGCGCATCCGAACTGCATGTACAAATGGATGGACTGGATCACGTCGCCCAAGATCAACGCGCAGGTGGCCGAATACTTCGGCGAGGCGCCGGCACAGACCAAGGCGTGCGAGTTCACCACCGAGAAGGACTTCTGCGACATCTTCCACGCGACGGACGCCGACTACGCGGCGCAGATCCACTACTGGACGACGCCACAGAAGAACTGCGTCGACGGCAGCGGTGACAACTGCACGACCTACGACGAGTGGGTCACCAAGTGGCAGCAGATCAAGGGGTAGCAGAGGCCGCGCCCATCTCGGTGTCGACGCCCACTCGAATGTCGCCGCCAACGCGGCTCCGGCGCCGGATAGCGCTTGCCTTCCTCCTGGTCCCGCCCATGGCCTGGCTGGTGCTGGCCTACCTGGGATCGCTTGCAGTGCTTCTTGTCTCGGCCTTCTGGAGCACCAACAGCTTCACCGGCGCGGTGGTACACAAGTTCACCACCCACAACATCGTGCAGGCGTTCACCGAAGACGGTGTTCCGGGTCACCACGCTGCGCACGCTCGGCGTGGCCCTCCTGGTGACGGCGATCTGCATCGTCCTGGCGGTGCCGCTGGCGTTGTACATGGCCAAGGTGGCCTCACCGCGGATGCGACTACTGCTGGTGATCGCGGTGACGACGCCGCTGTGGGCCAGTTACCTGGTGAAGGCGTACGCGTGGCGCATGCTGCTCTCCCCCGAGGGGCCGCTGGCGTGGGCCGGCGGCTACACGCCGGGATACGGCCTCACGGCCACCGTGATCACGCTGGCGTACCTGTGGCTGCCCTACATGATCATCCCGGTGTTCGCGGCGTTCGACCGAGTGCCCGACTCGTTGATCGACGCCAGCTCCGACCTCGGCGCCTCCGACCTGTCGACGCTGCGGATGGTGATGGCGCCGTTGATCTTTCCCGGTATCGCGGCGGGATCGATCTTCACCTTCTCACTGTCACTGGGTGACTACATCGCCGTGACCATCGTGGGAGGCAAGACGCAACTGCTCGGCAACGTCATCTACGGCCAGTTGGTGACCGCCAACAATCAGCCCCTCGCCGCGGCGCTGTCGATCATTCCGCTTGCCGCGATCATCCTGTACCTGCTCGCGATGCGCCGCACCGGCGCGCTGGAGAATGTCTGATGCTGTCCAGCGGCGCGCGACGCGCGGTTCGGGCGTGGACGGTTTTGATTCTGCTGTTCCTCTACGTCCCGCTGGCTCTGGTGCTCGTGAACGCGTTCAATTCGTCGCGCACCTTCGCCTTCCCGCCGAGCGGTTTCACGACGCAGTGGTGGGTGGTCGCATGGCACAGCGAAGGAATGTGGAAGTCGCTCGCCAATTCGGTGACGGTGGGCCTCGGGGCCACAGCGATCGCGTTGGTCCTCGGCACCATGGCCGCCTTCGCCGTGCAGCGGTACAGGTTCTTCGGCCGCGAAGTCGTCAGTTTCCTTGTGGTGCTGCCGATCACGTTGCCGGGCATCGTCACCGGTATCGCACTGAACGCGACCTTCACGTCGGCACTCGGCGTCACGCTGGGTTTGGCAACGGTGATCGTCGGCCATGCCACTTTCTGCGTCGTCATCGTCTTCAACAACACGCAGGCGCGGCTGCGGCGGCTCGGAGCCAGCCTCGAGGACGCGTCGGCCGACCTCGGCGCCTCGCCGTGGCAGACATTCCGATACGTGACCTTCCCGATGATGCGCGGCGCGCTCGTCGCGGGCGCGATTCTGGCCTTCGCGCTCAGCTTCGACGAAATCGTGGTGACGACGTTCACCGCGGGTCCGACCGTGCAGACCCTGCCGATCTGGATCTTCGGAAACCTGTTCCGACCCAACCAGGCACCGGTCATCAACGTCGTCGCGGCGGCGCTGACCCTGGTTGCGATCATCCCGGTGTGGCTGGCCCAGAGGTTCGGCGGCGATCCCGCGACGACACGGGTGTGACCTACGAGTTGGTCGGTACCCGGTTCCCGCCCGCGACGACCCCGGTCGTGTAGTCCGGGACGGCCGACACCATGTCCCGGCGCAACCCGTTGTCGAGCAGGTGTGTGACCACCGCGATGCCGAGATCGCGATAGTCCGCGATGAGCCCGGTCACCTCGTCGGACTCTTCGGGCTTCGGCACGTAGCCGGACCCGTAGCGGGCCGCGAGCGCGTCCTCGAGCGCACCGACGAGCGTGGCCGCGAGTTCGTCGATCGTGCCGCCGGTGGAGTCGACCACCCGCAGGATCATCTGGACGTAGGAGAGTTGATCCGTTGACCGCGTGACGATCTCGGCCATCCCCGGATGAACGAGCGAAACCGAGTTCTCGACGAGTTCGGCGAGCCCGCACGAGATCAGCCGCTGCGCCTCGTCACTCTCCGGATCGAGATCGAGAGCTACCGCCTCGGCCACGGAGTCGTCGGCTTTGCTGCCCAGAATCGCCTGCTGGACGCCGAGGATGGCCGCCAAGTCGTGGCCTTCGCGCATCCGGGCGAAGAACTCGGCGATGTGCGCGCTGTTGAACCCCTTGCGAAGCAACTGATTGATGGTGTTCAGCTGAGACAGGTGATAGTCGTCGTAGAACGCCGATCGGCCCTGGCGCCGCGGCGGGTCGAGCAGGCCGCGTTCGCGATACGCGCGGATGTTGCGCGAGCTGACTCCCGAGATGCGCGCAAGGTCGTCGAGTCGGTACTCAGCCAAAGCGGCGCACCAAACGGCGACGGGGGCAGCCTCCTCGCATGACGACACTGTAGTACGCCATCCGCGATCTTGAGCGAAGTTTTGGCCGGTTCGTTCAGAATGTCGGGGGTTAGGTTAGCCATGCCCATCCATCTGCAGATATGGCTCATCCGAGCTACCGAGCATTACACGGGCATGCAGTTTCAGCCAATTTTTTCGGCGTGGCCGCCGGGCTATTCCCGGCGGCCCGGTGAGTGATCTCACCGCTAATGAATTGGCGCATCGGCACGCCGCTACGGGACGATGAAGGAGCAAATTTTCCCAGACAAGTTTCTTCGAGAGGTTCCGCGTGCGTCCCTGGATCGTTTGGGCCACCGGACTCCTGGCTTACATCGTCGCCGTACTGGACCGCACCACTCTCGGCGTCTCCGGCCTGGAGGCCGGGGACCGGTTCACCGCAGGCCCCGGCGTGCTGTCGTCGTTCGTCGTGCTGCAGATCGTCGTCTACGCGGGCGCGCAGGTGCCCGCGGGCCTACTGCTCGACCGCTTCGGCTCCAAGGTGCTGATCCTTTCGGGCGCCACGCTGATGGCCGCGGGCCAGCTGACGCTGGCGTTCACCGAGTCGCTGCCCGCCGCGATCGCCGCCCGCGCGGTGGTGGGACTGGGCGACGCGGTCACATTCATCTCGGTGCTGAGGCTGGTGCCGCACTGGTTCAGGCCTGACCAGGTTCCGTTGGTGACCCAGCTGACCGGCATCTGCGGCCAACTCGGACAGGTGCTCTCTGCGGTGCCGTTCCTGGCGCTGCTCGCCGGACGGGGCTGGACCGCGGCATATCTGTCGGTGGTCGCGCTCGGTGTGGTGTCGATTGCGCTGACGCTTGCTCTGGTCAAGAACACCCCGAACGGCAAGGCCGCCCCGCCTCCGTCGACCTCCGTGCGAGAAATCCTGGTCAGCGTCAAGACCGTCTGGCTGCGACCCGGGACCAGACTGGGATTCTTCACCCACATGGGCACGCAATTCTCGGTGACCGTCTTCGCGCTGATGTGGGGCCTGCCCTACCTGACGGTCGGGCAGGGGCTGTCGGTTCACGTCGCAGGCACACTGTTGAGCCTTTCGGTCGTCGCAGCCATCCTTTCGGGAATCGTCATCGGCATCTTCACCGGGCGCAAGCCTCACCGACGGTCACGGCTGGTGCTGGCGATCATCGCGAGCAATGCCGCGGTCTGGACGGTCGTGCTGGCGCTGCCGTCGGCGGCCCCACTCTGGCTGCTGACGCTGCTCGTCATCGTCATCTCGGTCGGCGGACCCGGTTCGATGGTCGGCTTCGACTTCGCGCGTACGTTCAATCCGAGTGCAACGCTCGGCACCGCCCAGGGCATGGTCAACATGGGCGGCTTCCTGGCCTCCCTGCTGGTGATGCAGGCGATGGGCCTGGTGATCGGGGCGGTCGGTGGTTACTCGTTCGAGTCGTTCCGGCTCGCCTGGACGGTTCAGTACGCGATCTGGGCGCTGGCGACGGTCGGCATCTTGATCACCCGCACGAAGGCGCGCAGACAAATGCGTGACGAACGAAATTTGCTGGAGGGGTTCGAGCCCCACCCGGCGACGCCTGCGGCGACCGGGTAGCGATTACCTGTTACGAGCGCTTTCCCGCCGGTTGGCCTTTTTGATCGCGTTTACCAATTGGATTTTGGTCATGGTCGAGCGGCCCGAAATATCAAGGCGCCGTGCGACATCCATCAGATGCGCCTTCGAGGCATTGGCGTCGACGCCTTCGGCTGACGTGCCTGAGGGATTCGGGCCACCGCTCCGCGCTCGCGTATCGGACGGGCCCTTCTCGGCCTTCGCCTCCCAGTGGTCGCCCACCTTCTCGAAGCTGTGCTTCAACGCGTCGTAGGCGACGCGGTACGCCCGCTCGCCTTCGCCGTACTGCTCGACCGCTGCGTCGTGCACCTTGGCGAACGTCCGCTGCGCCTTGGCGGGTGACTTCTGCAGCGTGCTCGGCAACTCGCTCTTCTTGGCACTGCCGGCTGACGTTGTTTTCGGCATTGCGCGCTCCTGAAGTCAAAAAGCTGTTCACGCCGCCGAAGTCGCGAAGTAAATGTTCGTCGGCTCCCGCAACAAACGGCGGCCGCTTCTTGACCAGACCTTTCGAGTGCTCGCCAACGGCGAGGCTGTGGTGCCGCTCACACCACCTCGCGACTTCGGACGGCTAAGAAGAAGGCTTACCCGACCCATCCTCGGCTAAACGCGCTGCGATCGCCTCTTCGGCGTGCCGGTAACCGAGCAGCTCGTACCCCACGACCGTCACCGCAGGCGCCAGCATGACGATCAGCAGCGCGTTGGCCATCGACATGCCCCTGCCGACGAGAATCACCGCCACCACAAGCACCGCGGTGGTGAGCCCGACGAGGAGCAGGTGGAAGACGTCGCGCGCACGCACCAACGATGCGTAGAGCAGATAAACGGCCACGATGTAGACCGCCACCGGTATCGCCACCGAAAGAACGGTGCCCACCGCATCGAGCTTCGAGTGGTGCTCGACGTAGTAGGCCGCCGCGTGCAGGCCTGCGCCGGTGCCCACGATCGCCCCGAACACGACAAGGTGCAGATAACCGAACCGGAAGGACAGCTCGCGCCGAGCAGCCAGCAGCTGCGACTGCGGCACGATGAAGTACACCCACCACATGCCGAACGTCAGACCCGTGCCCGCAACAGCGACGAGGACGGCGGCCACGCTCCAGCCCTGTGCCGAGACGACCGCCGACAGCGAGGCGACGGTGCCGACGACGCCCTCACCCAGCGCGATGATCGTGAGCAGCGAATAGCGTTCCGCGATGTGATGGGCGTGCCATGGCGTCCCGCCCATGCGTCGTTCGGCCAGCCACGGCCCGAACATCTCGAAGGCGATCAACACCGCCGCCCACACGAATGTGGTGACGACCGACGTACTCACCGGGATCATCGCAATCCAGCCGATCTGCGCGACGGTGACGACCGTGGCGTAGGTCAGGCACGCCGTTCGGCGCTGCGGATCCTGCCTGGCCGCGCGTAACCACTGCGCCACCAGTGCGATTCGCATCACCACGTAGCCGGCCACCATCACCCGGTTGTCCACGTGCCGTCCTTCGGCCATCGAGGCGTACATCGCGGGAAGGCCCAGGGCGAGGATGATGACGCCGACCATCTGCAGCATCGTCGTCAGCCGGTAGATCCAGTCGTCGGTGTCGTAGGCCGACGCGAACCAGCTGAAGTTGATCCATGCCCAGCAGATGGAGAACGTCGCGAACGCGAACGAGGCCAACCCCATCCCGACGTGGTCTTCGGCGAGCTGGTGGGCGAACTCAGAGGCCGCGATGCCGAATCCGATCACGAATGTGAGGTCGAAAAGCAACTCCAGCGGTGTCGCCGCCCGATGCGTCTCGTCGGGGTCACGGCCGGACATCCTGCGGACGCGATGCACCTCGACCTTTCCCGGCCGGTGCGACTCAACCTCACTCATGACCTGAAGAGTTTGCCCAGCCTGACCGGCACTGTCCAGGCGCCCGCGCGTCATGTACACGCGCGATCTTTTACGCGGAGCCACGCAGGAACAGGTAGTCGACTACGCATGCCACCGCGACCCGGGTTTCGCATCATCAACTGCAGAAGCCCGATCAGGCAGAAGGCAGGTCGCAATGTCAGAACAGTTCACGGTCACGATGCTGGGTGGGTTCGAGGTCTATCGCGACGGTCAGCTGCTCGACCTGCCACCCTCGTGTCAGCGTCTTGTTGCGCTCGCGGCGCTGAAACGCCGGGCAGTGCCACGCAGTTGGACGTGCCGGACTCTGTGGCCGACGACACGGCCGGATCGGGCGACGGCCCGGCTACGCACCACGCTGTGGCGGCTGCGGCCACTCGGCGCGGACGCGCTGATCGTTGTCACGCCGCAATCGATCGCCATCGCGCCGGATGTGTCGGTGGACTGGCATGAGTCGGTGGATCTGATCGGGCAGCTGGTGGGCCATCGCGAACCGGCGGACTCCGACCGCGACCTCGCAGCCGAACTGCTCCCCCTCTTGCGGGCGGGCGCCCTGCTCGACGGGTGGACCGACGACTGGAATGCCTACGCCCGCGAGACCTACCGTGAGCTGCGACTCGACGCGCTCGAAGTGCTCATGGGTTCGTACGCGCAAGACGGGTAGTGGATTACGCGTGCGTGTCGGTGTGAACGATTCGTACGCTTTTATCGTCAAATAGATACACACCAAAGAGATTGGACGAGAGCCGTGAACGCCCTACTCGTGACCTGCTTGAGCCTGGCGGCGCCGATCGCCGCGCTCGGCGTCCACGAGTTGCAGGCCCGGCTCGAACGCTGGGACTACGAGCGGCACGCCGAAGACTAGCCTCGGTCGGGTGAACGAACTCACCGACGACGTCATCGCTTTCATCTCCGAGGGCACCAGGACCGGGAAGCTCGGCTACACGGCATCCGACGGCCGCCCACTGGTCGCGCCCGTCTGGTTCGTCGTCGACGACGGCACGCTGGCCTTCAACACCGGCAAGGACACCGCCAAAGGTCGTGCGCTCGTCCGTGACTCGCGAGCGGTGATCTGTGTGGACGACGAGCGGCCGCCGTATTCGTTCGTCCAGGTGCAGGGCACCGTCACGATCAGCGAGGATCCGGCCGATCTGGTCGACATCGCCACCCGCACCGGCGCCCGGTACATGGGTGCCGACCGCGCCGACGAGTACGGCCGCCGCAACGGCGTGCCGGGCGAAGTGGTGGTCCGGCTGCAGCCGACGAAAGTACTCAAGGCGTTCGACCTGGCGCAGTAGTGCGGGGCTGCCCGCGGTGGTTTACACAATGAACTAGGTTTGTCAGCTATGGACGGCTATGCCTATGACACTGCGCTGTTGATTCTGCGCGTGTGCCTCGGCCTCACCATGGCGGCACACGGATACAACAAATTCTTCGGTGGCGGCCGGATAGCCGGCACCGCCGGTTGGTTCGAGAGCATCGGGATGAAACCGGGCGTGCTGCACGCCCGCATCGCCGCGACCACCGAGATGGCGGCGGGCCTTGGCCTGGCCGTCGGGCTGCTCACCCCGATCCCCGCTGCGGGTTTCGTCGCGCTGATGTTCGTGGCGGCGTGGACGGTGCACCGCGCGAACGGCTTCTTCATCGTCAAGGAGGGCTGGGAGTACAACCTCATTCTGGCGGTCAGTGCGGTCGCGCTGGCCGGGCTCGGTGCGGGCCGGTTCAGCCTCGATCACGTCTTGTTCTCGGGCACCGGCGTCTATGACTTCCTGCATGGCTGGTGGGGGCTGCTGATCGCGGCCGGGCTGGGACTCGCGGGCGGGATCGGCCAACTCGTGCTGTTCTATCGGCCGCCACACCCGGCCGACGCTAACTGACCCGTCCCCCGATGACGGTGGTGGCGACCATATCGGACGCCAGCGTCTCGACGTCGGCGCCCGGTGTCAGCACGATGAGGTCGCCCGGCTGACCGACCTCGACGGTGCGCGGCACCGACGGCCTGATCGGGATGCCCGAGAAACAGACGCAATGCCTCCCTGGCGGAGATCCGCTCGTCGGGTCCGAGCACCTCTCCCCCCGCGGTGCTGCGGCGAACCGCGGCTCGCATCGCCGCCCACGGGTCCATCCCGCCGAACGGTGCATCGGTGCTCGCGGCCAGCGGGATACCCGCGCGCAGAAGCGATCCCACCCGCCACAGCTGGGAATGATCGCCGGTCGGCACATCGCGCAGATAGTGTTCGCCGCGTTCGGCGACGAAGTTCGGCTGGGTGACGACGGTGACTCCGACCTCAGCCAGGTCGGCGACCATGTCGTCGGGGACCACGGCCGCGTGCTCGATGCGGTCGCGTGGATGACCGCCCGCCGACCGCAAGGCCGCGAGCGCGACGACCAGTTGGGCGCGGGTGACGCAATGCAGCGCCACCGGCACGTCGTCGTCGTGGATATCGCCCACCCAACCGATGAGTTCGTCGACATCGAGCCGGTCGTCGTGCAGGATCCGCTTTCCTGGCGCAAGGAAGTGCAGCCGCTGCGGGATCTCCGCCCGCCTATGTGCCACCGAGAGCATCGCCACGTCGTCGGCCGTGAGATCCGGTGTGGCATCGGTGATTCCGGTGACGCCGTAGCCGGCGAGCCGGCGAGTGATATCGGCCAGCGCCGTCGCCCGGCGCGGAAGTGCGTCCGCCCAGTCGTCGGCGCTGTGCAGCCTGCCGTCCGGATGATCGCTGAGTCCGACGCGGGTCAGCGCCGCCGAGTTCAGGATCCACATCGCACCGCTACGGTGCTGGATCCGCACCGGTAGGTCCGCGACGACGGCGTCGAGCTGCTCGCGGTCGAGCTCACCGGCGACCGAGGCGTGGTACCCGACGGCACGAATCCAGCCATCCGGCCCAGGCTCGGCCGACCTCAAGGCCTGCGCCATTTGCGCTTTCGTTCGGACGTCCGGCGGCCCGACCACCAGAGAATCGAGTGCGGCGGCCATCGCCCGCAGATGCAGATGGTGGTCGTGCAGTCCGGGCAGCACTGCGCCGGCGGCGGCATCGATCACCTGCTCGGCGTCGAGCGGGTCGAGCCGATCGGCGATTTCGACGATCCGCTCCGCGACCCGGATATCGACGATCCGACCGTCCGGCACGGCGGCACGGCGAATCAGCACGCGGTCAGCCTGGCTTCGACCAGCTCGCGCACGCGCCCGTTGTCCGCTCCGAGGTCAGGTGCAGGCACTCGCGGCAAGTCTGGGAATCCTCGGCGGCCGCGTGCTTTTCGAGTTCACGGTGCGCGGCAACGTCGCATAGTCGGCGGCCACCTCTGCGAGGGCGATCTCCACGATCTCGCCGCCTCCACGCCCGAGCGAATCGAGCACAGCGTAGGTTGCCGCCAGGCCGGTCAAGGGGTCGGCGATGGCATCGCCGACGAATTCGACGCTCGCGCCGACGAGGCCTCCGGCAACGGCGGCGTCGTCACCGAACGCGACCCGGTCGGCACGCTCCCCTTCGGTGCCGTATCCCGTGACACGCAGCCAGATCCGGCCGTCGCGGCCTCGCACCTGGTCGGGTCCGAGGCCGCGGCGGATCAGCGCGGCAGGTCGCGATCCCTCGATCACCACGTCGGCGGCCTCCAACAGTGGCCGCAGGTCGTCGTCGCGAAAGTCGATGGCGTAGGACAACTTCGACGAGTTCATCCAGTCGAAGAATCGAGGATCTCCCCGGCGGGTACCGTCGGGTCTGCCGCGGCCTTCGACCTTGACGACGGTCGCCCCGGCCGCGGCGAGTAGGTGCCCACACAGCGGGCCGGCCCACATCGATGAGAGGTCGACGACCAAGAGATCGGACACCGTCCGCGCCACCCGCTGCCCGGCAGGCACGAAACGTGTTGAGGCGTAATTGACTTCGCCGAGTATCGAGGCAGGTAGGTCGAGCATCCGCGCCCTCGCCACGAACTCGCCGGCGCCCCGCGCCGCCGCACCGGCGGCCACCGCCGTCCACACGTCGGTCGGTTGCTCGGCCAGTTCGAGTAGTGCCGGAACGGTCTCGATGTCGTCGGGGCGGGACAGCGTGAGCGCGCACCAGCCGTCCCGGGTGGACAGCAGCCGCGTCGTGCCGCCTGCCGAGACCCGCCCGGCCGGTGTCAGCCCGAGCAGTCCCGCTCGCCCGGTGAGGATCTCGTCGGCGTCGACGCTCAGGGCCCCACCGAGATCGGCCGCAGCAGTTCGGATGCTGTCGGCCATCCGTTGCGCACGTGCGAACACGGCGTCGGGGATGCCTAACGAGCCCACCACGTCATTCTGCATCGGTTTGTGCCGACTCGATCGCGTCTGCCAAACCCCAGTCGAGTGCGGTCTGCGCGTCGATCGTGCGGCCGGACAACACCAAGTAGGCCGTGCGCCAACGGCCGATGCGGCGCGCCACGCTGACGGTGCCCCCTGCGCCGGGGATCAATCCGAGGCTCATCTCGGGCAGGCCGAACACCGCGTCCGGGTGGGTCGTGACCCGGCCGCAGAACGCGGCCATCTCCAGTCCACTGCCCAAAACCTGGCCGTGCACCCGTGCCCAGCACCGCGGTCCGAGCCTGGCGGCGAGTTCGTCGAGCACCAGAGCCGGGCTGTGCCGGACCCGTGCAATGTGCGCGCTGGCCGGGTCGCGCAAGGAGCCGAACTCTGCGAGATCGCCGCCGCTGCAGAACGACGGCCCGTTGCCGGACAGGATCACTTCGTCGACCGACGGGTCATGGCGGGCGATATCGAGGGCCTCGAGCAGCGCCGCACGGGCATCGTTGGAGAAGGCGTTGTGCCGCGCGGGCCTGTTGAACCGGATGTGCAGCGAGTCGCCGTCCCGCTCGGCCAACACCGGGTCCGGCATGACCGGCGCCGCGGCGGGTCCGCGCTGACGGCACCACGCCGCGAACTCGCCGCCCGACTGCAGCGTCGAGTACCCGAGCGATTCCGTGATCACCCCCGCCAGCGCTGGAGCGTCGGAATCGACCGACCGCAACACGTCATCGCACACGGTCGCGGCCTGCGGCCACATCTCGAACCGGGCGGTCAGCTCGGTGATCGCGGCCGCGACCGACTCGACGGTGATGACGCGGAGGTCGGAGACTTGGCCCTCGGTCAGGGTGAAGGTGGCGTGCTCGACCCACGGTCGGGCTGGCCGGTGACGCGATGTCGGCGGCGGATCCGACCGCCACGACCACTCCGGTCGGGGCAGGCAAACCGGTCGGCGGGTCGCCGAGGTCAACGGTGAGCACGGCCCCGCACGGCGCTACACCGGGTCGAAGGACGAGATGAGCCAGCCGCCGTCGATCTTCTGCATGGTGACCCGCACAGCGCTGTTGATGAAACTTGCGTCGGGCCGGTCCTTGCTTTGGGTGGTCTGGTTGATGAACACCAAGACCACTGCGCTGTCGGGACGAATCTCGGAAACCGCAGCCCGGACGACCGCGGCCTCCGTCTTCACGGCTTTCTGCTTGGCCGCGGGCGCCACGATCTGCTCGGTGAACTGGGTGTAGTACGACAGGAAGCTGCCGGTCAGTTTGCTTTTGGCGGTCGCGAAGTCCTTGTCGAGACTGTCCGGCGAATACGACAGCAGGGCAACGGTGCCGTCGGATGCCGCTTTGATCGCGGAATCGGCAGCGGCGGAGTCGGTTTCGCGGTCCGGCTGGTACACGAAGTAGAACGTCCACGCCGCCAGTCCTGCGGCCACGACGAGCGCCAACGCCAACGCGATGGTCGCCCACTGCCTCCTGGCGCCCCGCCTGAACCGACCGAACACGTCCCGCTTGGGCTTTGGCGTCGCCGGTGTCTCGATGGCGTCGGCCTCGGTGGCGGTTGACGTGGGCTCGCCATCGCCGGTCACGTCGACGTCGGGGACGCCCTGCTCGGCGCTCACGGTACGAACTCGACTTTCGCCAGCTTCAACTGTCCGCCGTCTCGGGCCAGGTTCACGCTGAGCCGCCAGGCCCGCGGCTCCTGCTTGGCGCCCGCGGCGTTGGTGACGCGCGACGTGGCCGCGACGAGGACGGTCGCGGTGTCGTCGGTCATCGACTCCACAGCGGTCGCGGTCACGTTGGTTTCGGTGACCGCCTTCGAATCGGTTGCCACCTTGACGAAATCGTCCTTCGTGCTCTCGAAGTCGGTCTTGAACTGACCGGTCGAATTGTCGATGATCCGCTGTACGTCTTCCTTGGCCTTGTGGTAGTCCAGCGACATCAGCGTCACGACCGACTGCCGGGCAGCCGCCGAGAACTCGGCCCGTCGTTGCTGCTCGGCTTGCGCCTTGTGGTGCCCCATGAACATCCAGCCGGAGACGGCGAGCAGGGCGGCGATGATGAGGACGGTCAGCGACAGCGGCGACAGCCTTCCACGACGGCAGCGGTATCCGAATCCGCACGCCCCGCCGCTCGGCGACCGAAGAGTCGTCTGCGACGGCGACTTCCTCGACTTTCTCTTCTTCGCGCTTCGCCTCTTCTGCGTCGTCGTCTCGGTCGGTGTCGTCGTCTCGGTCGGTGTCGACTTCGGGTTCCGCGACAGTCTCTGCAGCCTTGGCGACCTCGGCCTCTCTGCGCAACCGCAGGGCTTTCGCCCGCGCACGCGCCGCAGCAGCGGCCGCTTCGGCTTCGGCGGCCTCCGCCTCCGCCTCCTCCGCGAGGGCAAGCGCGTCGACGGCGGCCGGATCCTGATCCGTGGCCGGATCGTCGATGTGGTCGCCGTTCAGTTCCGGCGGAGTCTGCTTCCGGGACCGCATGCAACCTCCTGTCCGGTAAGCGCGGGGCTCGATGAGAATGGCATTTTCTATTTTCGGTATCGCCGCGACGATACATGACGCGCAAATCTGCAGAAATTGAGCATGTGCTGCGGAAATGCTATTTACGGGCTGTGCGAGCGCTTAGCGCTATCTCTCGATCAGTTGGTCCTTCACCACTTTGCCTGTCGCATTCAGCGGCAGCTCGTCCAGAAACTCTACGTACCGCGGCACCTTGAAACCAGCCATCCGATCTCTGCTCCACGACACCAGGTCTTCGGCCGTCGGCCCGTCCTCGTGACCGCCCTTGAGCACGACGAACGCCTTGCCGACCTGTCCGAGGCGGTCGTCGGGCACACCGATGACCGCCGCCTGGGCGACGGCGGGGTGCTCGAGCAGAAAGCCCTCGATCTCGGCGGGGTACGCGTTGAAGCCGCCGACGATGAACATGTCCTTCTTTCGACCGACGATCAACAACCTGCCGTCGTCGTTGAACCTGCCGAGGTCGCCGGTGTGCAACCAGCCGTCGTCGTCGATCGCGTCAGCCGTCGCGACCGGATCGTCGAGGTAGCCCTGCATGACGCTGTAGCCGCGGACGAGCACCTCGCTGTCGTCGGCGATGCGCACCTCTACCCCGTCGCACGGCACGCCCGCGGTGGTGGCGATATCGGTGAACGAATCGCCCGGCCGCGACAGCGTCACGGTGCCCGCTTCGGTCAGGCCGTAGCCGGTCGCCAGCGTCTGGAAGGGCAGCTCCTCATGCACCCGCCGGATCAGCTCGACCGGAATGTCCGCCGATCCGGTGACCCCGGCACGCAGCGTCATCAGCTTGCTCTTGTCCTCGACCGCGAGCAACGAGTGATACAACGTGGGCGGCCCGGGCAGCATCGTGATGTGTTCGGCCTCAATCAGTTCCACCACCTCTATCGATGTCGAACACCGGAACCGGAACCATGGTCGCACCGCGGATGAACGAGGAGATCAGCCCCGCCTTGAAGCCGAAAGTGTGGAAGTAGGGGTTGATCATCAGGTAGCGGTCGCCCTCGCGCAGGTCGGCTAGCTCACACCACTCGGCGTACAGGCGGAGATTCTGCCCGTGATTCATCATCACACCCTTGGGCCTGCCGGTGGTGCCCGATGTGTAGATGATGTCCGAGATGTCCGTGCCGCTCACCTGGTTCGCGAAAGGCGAACCGCTGGCAAGGAAGTCGGACTTCACGTCGATCACCGGCACGTTCGCAGGCGCCGTGTATTCCTGACCGAGGAAGCCCTGCTGGGTCAGCACCGCCTTGGCGCCGCTGCGGCCGATGATGTCGGCGGCTTCTGACGGCCTTGAACCGCGTGTTGACCGGAACGAGCACGCCGCCCGCGGCCAGCAGACCGAACGCGGCGATCATCCACTCCGCGGAGTTCGGCGCCCAGAGCGCGACCCGCTCACCCTTGTCGATCCCCAGGTCCTTGAACGCCCCTGCGGCGCAGCGGATTCGGTCGACAACCTGGGTGTAGGACAACCGAAGCGGACCGTCGACGACCGCCTCTGCATCGCCGAAACGGTCCGCCGCACTCAAGACCATCTCGGGGATGGTCTCCCAGCGTCGGGTGTACGTGTACGTCACACCGTGACGAGCCGGCCCAGGTTGCCGCCCATGATCTTCGCCTGATCCTCCATGGAGAGGTGCTCTAGCGCCGTCACGTAGTGGGTCGGCTCCGCCAAGCCCTCTGGATGCGGCCAGTCGGATCCGTACAGCACCTGGTCCACACCGATCAGGTTGATCAGATCGTCGATGCCCTCCTCGTAGAACGGGCTGACGAAGATGCGGTTCTTGATCTCCTCCATCGGGTTGCCGGGGAACGCCTCCGGCGCCTTCTTGTAGACCTCGGCCATGGAATCCAGCAGCGGGAACATCCATTTCGAGCCGGCTTCGACGATGCCCACCTTCAGCTTCGGGAACCGGAACAGCGCGCCGTGGATCACCCAGGAGGCAACCGCGTCCTGGATCGGGCGCCACTCGTTGAGGATCGACATGGCGTTCGTCTGGAACGGCAGCATCTCCTGGGCGCCGCCATCCCACTCGGACGTGTAGCGGGAGTAGCCGCTGTCGCTGGAATGCATGCCGACGAACACGTCGTACTCCACGCACCGCTCCCAGAACGGATCGAACTCGGGCAGCGCGAACGACCGGGGGCCGCGGAAACCGGGCACCGGGGCCGGCCGGATCAGGATCGCGCGAGCGCCACGCTTGACCGCCCACTCCAGCTCCTCGATCGCCTTCTCGACGATCGGCAGCGTGATCACCGGTGTGGTGAAGATCCGGTTCTGGTAGTTGAAGCCCCACACCTCGTCGAGCCACTGGTTGAGCGAATGAATGATGACGTGAATCGCGACCGGGTCGTCGCTGAGGCGCTCCTCGATCAGGCTTGCCAGGGTTGGGAACATCAGCGAGCGGTCGAGCCCCAGCTCGTTCATCTTCTCCAGCCGCGGACCAGGTTCGAAGAACGCCGGGATGGCCCTCATCGGCTCACCGAACAGCTCGCGCTTGCTCTTGCCGTCGGGGTTGCCGAACTTGAAGTACTCCTCCCAGGCGCCGGGCTTGGCAACCACCGAGAAGGTCGGGTTCGGGATGTAGTTGCTGATGTGGCCCTTCAGCGCGATCTTGGTGCGGCCGTTGATCTCCACGTACTGGACGACGTCCTTGTACTCCTTGGGGAGGTACTTGGTCATCGCCTCCGGCGGCTCGTACAGGTGGTTGTCCGCGTCGAACAGCGGAAACGGGATGTCAACGCGATGCGAAAGCTGCCCCATGAAACACTCCTTATCGTCTTGGGAGAATCCTATTCTCACAACCTGCTCAATGCAATGTGCTCGTCTGCTCAGCCACGAATGCTCTGGCGAACGACGAACTTCTGCACCTTGCCGCTCGCCGTGCGCGGAAAGTCGTCCACCCGGTGCAGTTCCTCGGGCCATTTCTGGATCGCGATCTCCGCCGCCTTGAAGTGGTCGCGCACCTCGTCGAGGGTCGGCATATCGTGGCCATCCCGCAGTCGCAGCACCGCGGCCGTCCGCTCCCCGAGCCGGTCGTCCGGCGTCGCGACCACCACGGCCTCGGCCACAGCCGGCATCCCCAGCAGCACCTCTTCCACCTCGAGCGCGGAGATGTTCTCACCGCCGCGGATGATGACGTCGGCCTTGCGGTCGGTGATGGTGAGGTACCCGTCGTCGTCGAGGACACCGACATCGCCCGTGCGATACCAGCCGTCGGCGTCGAAGGCCTGCTCCGTCAGCGCGTCGTCCGTGTAGCCGAGGCACAGATCGGGTCCGCGACTGAAGATCTCGCCGTCCGGGCCGAGCCGGATCTCCACCCCCGGCCGGACATCGCCGTCGGTGAACAGTCGCTTGTCCTCGGGCGCATCCCGACTCGATCCGGTGATCGACGGATGCTCGGAACTGCCGTAGGAGCGGAACACGAAGATGCCCATGTCGGCCAGCCGGCGGGTCACGGTTGGCGAGACGGTAGACCCGCCGAGACCGACGGTTTTGAAATGCGACATGTGCTCGGGGGTGCAGGCGGGATGGTCGAGCAGGCTGGTGACGAAGTACGGCGGCCCGCCGCCGATCGACAGGCCGTCGCTTTCGATCAACTCCAGCACCTTGCCGGGGTCCCACACGTCGCACAGATCGATCGATGCGCCTTCCAGAACGGGAATCAGGAATGCGCCGAGCATCCCGATGAAGTGCCCGACCGGTGTGGCCGTCAGCTGTCTGCCGCGGTCGGGCGTGTAGTTGGCCAGCAGCTGGCGGGTCTCGAAGCTGAGCGTCTGATGACTGTGGATGACGCCCTTGGGCTTGCTCGTCGTGCCAGAGGTGAACGCGATCAGTGCCGGACCGGCCGGGTCGGCGGCGATGGTGCCGGCCAACGGCTCGTCGGCCAGCAGGTCGTCGAAGCGGTGCTCGTGCTCCTCGCGCGCCTGCGCCTCGGCCCCGACAAGGCCAACGATCGGCACGTCCGCGCACAGGTCCGGCTGATACTTCATCCGGCCGAACTCCTCGGCGGTGATGAACACCTTCGGCCGCGCCGCAGGGATGATGTGGCTCAGTTCCCTGCGGCCGTAGAAGTGCACGATCGGCACCACGACGGCACCGAGGAAGGCAGAGGCCCAGAACGCCACCGCCGCCTCCACCCAGTTCGGCAGCTGAATCGCGACGGCATCGCCAGGCCCGACACCACGCGCGCGCAGGCCGGCGGCAAGCCGGCG
Organism: uncultured Actinomycetota bacterium; assembly: GCA_963758825.1. Taxonomy (GTDB): domain Bacteria; phylum Actinomycetota; class Actinomycetes; order Mycobacteriales; family Mycobacteriaceae; genus Mycobacterium. Next base: position 59,116 of record CAVWWV010000011.1, read on the forward strand.
GGCAGCCGACTCGACATCGGCGAAGGTGCCCTCGTAGGGCCGAACCGCGGAGTGCACCCAAAAGCCGGTGGCCGGGTTGGCGGCAAGGCCGTCGGCGATCAGATCACCGAGCGTCTCGGGCCGCCACCACCCTTCGTCCTCGTAGCGTTTCGTCAGCTCTACAGGGATTTTTCGCATCGCGCGCCGCGGCACCTCCGTTCGGTCGTGATGCTATTCTCCGCTAGAGAGAATGCCAATACCGCAGACGGAGAACGAACGATGGTCGACCTCGAGATGGATGAGGGTTTGGCGGTCATCACCATCGACCGCCCGCACGCCCGCAACGCCATCTCGCTGGAGACGATGGACCAGTTCGACAAGGCTCTCGACGGCGCGGAGGGCGCGGCAGCTCTTGTCATCACCGGCGCAGGCGACCGGGCATTCGTGTCGGGCGGCGATCTCAAGGAGCTCAGCGCGCTGCGTACCGAACGCGAGGCGGGCGCGATGGCGTGGCGCATGCGCTCGATCTGCGACCGCATCGCCGGCTTCACCGGGCCGACCGTCGCGGCACTCAACGGGCACGCCCTCGGGGGTGGCGCCGAGGTGGCGGTGGCGGCCGACATCCGACTGGCCGCCGACGACATCAGGATCGGTTTCAACCAGGTGGCGCTCGAGATCATGCCCGCGTGGGGCGGCGCAGAGCGGCTCGTCGCGTTGGTCGGCTTCAGCAAGGCACTTCTTCTTGCGGGCACAGGCATGATCCTGACCGCGCAGGAGGCGCAGCGCAGCGGGCTGGTCGACCATCTGATCCCGCGCGCGTCCTTCGCCGCCGAGTCACGGACGCTCGCCAAGGCTTTGGCCCACCGGCCCGCGGGCGAGATCAAACGCGTGATGCGCGGCGTCACCACCACCGAGGCGGTCTCCGCATTTGCGCGGTTGTGGGTCTCCGACGAGCACTGGACCGCCGCCGACAAGGTGATGAAGCGCGACAAATAGCAGGCCGGGTGCGGCAACCGCACGCAGGCTTCGCGAACCGGGTTCGTGCCGTCCCACTCGGCCGCGGCGTCGTGGATGAATACCGCGTTCGCAGCCGTCGCCTCGGTCAGTTCGGAGATCTCGATGACCGCCGCGGGTGCGTTCGGCGGCTCAACGTAGGCGAACCGTACGCCGTACCCTTCGCCGCCGGACCACACCACCGGCCAGCCCGCCTTCTCGACCTCGTTCATCGTGGCCGCGAAATCTGTTGTCCAATAGGCAAGCTGGTGCAACCCGGGGCCGTGTGCCGCGAGGAACTCGGTGAAGATGCTCGGCGTGGCAGCCATCTGCTGGATCAGCTCGATCTGCATCTCACCGCTGTTGGCGAAGGCGAGCGACAGCGTGGTTTCGCACGGTTCGCCGCGATAGTCGGCCTGCAGCGCCAAGCCGCGCATCACGAACCACGGGCCGACACCGAGCTCGAGCCAGCCGGTCATCGCCTGATCCAGATCGGTTACCACGTAACCCATCTGGCGAACGGGGCCGGGCACGACAGTCACGAGGCGCTCGGATGCACGATGATGCGCGGCGGGCCCTGGCCTTGTCGCACTTGATCGATGGCATCAGGCACGTCGTCGAGCCCGATGATCTTGCCGATACTCGGCGACGGATCCAGCCGACCCGGGCACGACCGCGTCGAGCGTGCCGTACCAGTCCTGCGGATGCGGTCCGCCGCCGAACTGCATCGTCATGCCCTTGTGCGTGGCAGCGGTGCAGTCGATCGTGCCCGCGTCGTACCACCCACCCGCGGCATAAACCCGCGCCATGAATTCGCATTGCTCGACGATGCTCTGCAGCAATCCGTTGCGCCCGACACATTCGAAGATGACCTGGGTCGTCTGGAAGTTGTTGGCCCGAAACGTCTCTCGCCACACTTCGTATGGGTCTTGCGACGACGGGTCGACGAGAATATCGGCCCCGAACTTCTTGGCGCATGCGAGCCGGTCTGTGCTGTAATCCGACACCACGATCGGGGCCACGCCGCGCGCGGCCAGGGCGGCCACGGTCGACAGGCCGATCGCTCCTGCGCCGATAACCAGCGGCAGCTCGCCTGGCTTGATTCCCGAACAGCGAACGTAGAATTCGCCCACCGCGAAAGCGTCCACCACCGCGACGGAGTCGTTCGGGACGTCGTCGGGTACCTGCCGCGCCATCACCTCCGACACGAGCATCAGCTCACCGAACGCGCCGGGCGCGTCCGGATTGTGCCCGATCACGAGTGGCTGCTCGCCGTGGCGGATCATGATCGGCAGGCTGGTGACCCGCGTACCGATCGGGAAGTCTGCCAGAACAGTCCGGGCCATGGCCGACCACCTCGCCGATGAACTCGTGGCCCATGACGGTGTCGCGGCCGGAATCCCACACGAACCGGTCGGCCGAGTTCGGATGGTCCATGTAGTGCACATCCGACGCACAGATCGCCGCGCTCAGCGGCTTGATGAGCAGTTCGCCGTGGCCGGGCACCGGGTCGGCCGTCTCGCGCACCTCGAGCTTTCCGTCGCGCAACACCACCGCGCGCATTAGCTTGCGCCTCCATGCTTGGTGGCGGAGTCCGTCGATGCAGCGCTCATCAGCTCGACCAGTGTTCGCCGGTCGGCAGTCCACACCATTGACGCCATGATCCGATTTCGCTCTCCCACAGGGTATGTCGGGCCGTTGCCGATGTTGTCGATGATCTCTCGCGCAACGTCCTCTGACAGCATGACGGTGTCCGGATCGTAGGCGTAACCCATCCGCTCAAGGGCCTCGGTCCATGTCATGCCAAGCGGGGTGCAACACACGTCGACGCCATGTGGGCGCAGCTCCGCCCACAGCCCTTCAGCGAGGTTGACGTTGAACGCCTTCACCGCGGAGTAGACGGCGAGAAGCGACGATCCGGCGAGACAGGCCAGCGACCCCACCAACACGATGCCGCCCCGACCGCGGTCCTTCATGGCCGGGGCGAAGTGCCGGGCCAGCGCGACCGGACCGATGCACGCCAGCCTGATCTGCTGAAGCGACTCCTCGAACGTGTCGTCGAGAAACTCCGTCGTCCGGTTGGCGGCACCTGCGTTGTAGATGAGCAGCCCGACCTCGAGATCGACGGTCGCCTCGGCCACGCGATCTGAGATGTCGGGAACCGTGAGGTCCAGCACCACGGGGCGGACCTCGACGCCGTGGCGCTCGCGACACAGTCGCTGCGAGCTCTTCCAGCTTCGCTTCGTTGCGCGCGATCAGCACGAGATCCAGTCCACGCTCGGCCAATTGGTCGGCCAGGCTGGCGCCGACTCCCTCGGACGCGCCCGCGATGACGGCCCACGGCCGTAGCTGCTGCGCGAAATCGCTCGGTCATCACGAGCCGGCCGTCCTCCGGTGAGTCATCCGCGGAGTGTTGAGCTGGCACGACGACGAATTCGCCATCCGTCGGGCCCGCGCACCAGTTCGTCGTCGTAATGGCCGATGGCGTCGACCCACGGGCCGTTGTCGTCGGGCGTCACCATCAGCACGGCGTGCACGTAGGTGCGCGCGGTCGCCGTGTCGCCGTCGACGTCGATGACGAAGTTCGACAGCCGGTGATACGTCGGCCCCATCGGGTCGTGAATCTGCGCGAACAGATCGGTCAACGCGTCGGGGTCGGTGAATGTCCCGAGCTCGCCGTAGTCGAGGTCGACCTCGTCGGCCCAGCAGCTGCGGAACAGCGGCCAGTTCTTGGAGTCGATTCCGGTGGCATAGCGAACGAGCACCTCGGTGATCTGCGCGTTGTCGGCATCCACGCGGGGAAGACTAGCCGATCGCCGGACCGTGGACCGCGTGTTCTCTCTAGACGAGAATGCCATTTCCGGTTAGTGTCAGCCGGGTGTCGACACCGCAGAAGGCGCTCGCGCCCGAGATCTCTACCTGGCCCGACGAGAATGCCGCAGCTGATCGGTAGCCGCTGCGGCGGCGTGCGGCGCCACCACGTTCCCCGTCCAGCAGCGCTGCCCCAGGTGCAGTGCCGGCGAGATGTCCGAACGTGAATCTGCCGCGTCGCGGCACCCTCGTCGCGTGGACGACGCAGGGCTTTCCGCCCGGGGCGCCGTACAAGGGCCCGACCGGCAAGGACTTCGTGCCGTTCGGCGTCGGGCTCGTTCAGCTCGACGACGTCATCCGCGTCGAGGGCCGGCTGACCGAGAACGACCCGGAGAAACTGCAGTTCGGCATGGACGTCGAGCTGACCATGATTCCGTTCACCACCGACGACGAGGGCAACGAGCTCGTCACCTTCGCCTTCCAGCCGGTCTAGAGAGGACGAGCCATGACGAACGACGTCGCCATCATCGGCGTGGGGCTTCATCCCTTCGGCCGGTTCGACAAGACCGCGATGGAGATGGGCGCCGAGGCAATTCAGTTCGCGCTCGACGACGCGGGTGTCGACTGGCGCGACATCCAGTTCGGCTTCGGCGGCAGCCACGAGGTGTCCAACCCCGACGCGGTGACCCGGCTGGTCGGCCTGACCGGGATCACGTTCACCAATGTCTTCAACGCCTGCGCGACCGCGGCATCAGCCATCGCGCAGACCGCCGACACGATCCGGCTCGGCAAGTACGACATCGGCATCGCCATCGGGCTGGACAAGCATCCGCGCGGCGCGTTCACCGACGACCCGGCGAAGCTGGCGCTGCCCCAGTGGTACGCCGAGAACGGCCAGTTCGTCACCACGAAGTTCTTCGGCATGAAGGCCAACCACTACCTCCACAAGCACGGCATCTCGCAGGAGACGCTGGCCAAGGTGGCGGCCAAGAACTTCCGCAACGGCGAGAAGAACCCGAACGCGTTCCGCCGCAAGCCGATTTCCGAAGAGGAGATTCTCAACTCGCCGGTGCTGAACTACCCGCTGACGCAGTACATGTTCTGCGCGCCGGACGAAGGCGCCGCCGCGGTGATCATGTGCCGCGGCGACATCGCGCACCGCTTCACCGAAAAAGCCGGTGTATGTGAAGGCCACCGAGATCCGGACGCGCACCTTCGGCGCCTACGAGGTGCACGCGACATTCGCGCCGCTCGACGAGGACGCGTCGCCGACGGTGTACGCCGCCAAGGCCGCCTACGAGGAGGCGGGCATCGGGCCGGAGGACGTCGACATCGCGCAGCTGCAGGACACCGACGCGGGCGCCGAGGTGATCCACATGGCCGAGACCGGCCTGTGCGCCGACGGCGAACAGGAGAAGCTGCTCGCCGACGGCGCCACCGAGATCGGTGGCTCGATGCCCGTCAACACCGACGGCGGACTGATCGCCAACGGCGAGCCGATCGGCGCTTCCGGGCTGCGGCAGGTGCACGAGCTGGTGCGCCAGTTGCGCGGCGAGGCGGGCGACCGCCAGGTGCCGGGCGAACCCGAAGGTCGGGCCTGGCGCAGGTCTACGGCGCGCCGGGCACGGCGTCGGCGACGATCCTGTCGGTATAGCGCGGCGGCGCCGGCGCGCCGTGCCGACCGTCGCCGAGACCGTCAGCCGGTACGTCGAGTTGCTCGGCTCCGGCACCGCCGGCGAACTCGTCGCACTGTTCGCACCGGACGCCACCGTGGAGGACCCGGTCGGCAGCGATGTGCGGCACGGCCACGACGAGATCCGCGATCTGTACGACCGCATCGAAAAGCAAGACCGCACAGTCGAACTGGTGTCTTTACACGTCAACGGTAACGAGGCGGCGTTTCTGGCGCGGCTGACCGTCATGGCCGGCGACAGCCACGACCCGGATCGACGGGATCGACGTCATGACATTCGACGACGACGCCCGGATCACCTCGATGCGGGCGTTCTGGTCGGTGCCCGGCGGTCGTTGATCGGCGTTTGCCTGTCGGCTAGTGTCGGTTAGGATAGCCGATCGGCTAGTTAGCTCGAAGGAGGGTCGATGCAGATTCTTGCCGAAGCCGAAGACCTGCCGAAGACGGCGAACATCAAGACGCAACTGATCAGCCTGTGGACCGTGCCGGTCTTCGGCGCCGTGCTCCTTGTCGCGTTTCTGGCGTTTCCGGGCTTCTTCCCGCCGATGTCGCCGGACATGACCGCCGACCAGGTCGCGGCGTTCTACGCCGAGAACACGGCGGATGGTCCGGTTCACCATGATCACCTTCAACATCTGCGGCATCATGCTGCTGCCGCTGTTCATGGTGATCGTCGTCCAGATGAAGCGGATGGCCACCCAGAGCCACATTTTCGCGTACTGCTATCTGACTGCCGCGGTCAGCGGCGCAACGCTGTTCGCGCTCGCCGACATCTTCTTCCTGGTCGCCGCGTTCCGGCCCGGCCGCAATCCCGAACTCGTGATGCTGCTCAACGACATGGCCTGGATCATCTTCATCGCGCCCGGTCGGCGCGCTCGTCGCGATGAACCTGCTGCTGGCCGCTCGCGATCTACTTCGACGACGGGCCCGAACCCCGTCTTCCCGCGCTGGGTCGGGCATTTCTCGCTCGCCACCGCACTGGCCATGGCCCCCGCCGTCGGCGCGGCGATCTTCCGGACCGGCCCGCTGGCGTGGGACGGCGCTGATGTCGTTCTGGCTGCGCAACGGCGCGTTCGCGCTGTTCGTGTTCGTGATGTTCTTCGTGCTGCGCGGGGCGCTGCACCGGCAGGCGGTCGAGGAGGGCGTGGTCGCGTGACGCGAGGCGCGACCACGGCCACCGCCGAGGCGCCGAGACCGGCACCACGCGCAACGTCCGGCCCGCCGGCGGGCAAGCGCGACGTCTGGATCGTGTTCTGGATCGTGCCCGCGTTCTACACGGCGTTCGGCGTCATCTTCTTCGTGCTGGCGCGGGTGATGCCGCCGCCGCGGCCCGACGTCACGACCGATCAGATGGTGGACTTCTTCCACCAGCACGCCACCACCATCCAGATCGGTTTCGGCTTCCTGGTCCTGATCGTCGGTGGCGCCGGCGTGGCCAACGGCATCGTCATGTACCACATGAAGCGGATGACGGTCGGTTCGGTGCTGGCGTACGCGTACATGGGTTCCCTTGCGGTCGGCGCACTGCCGGGCTGCCTGTTGGTGGCGTTCTGCTTCCTGACCGCCAGTCTTCCGGCCCGACCGCGACCCCGAGCTGATGGCGCTGCTGTACGACCTCGGGCTGCTGTCCTATGTCGGTTCGCTGGGCTGCTTCACGGCCGCCTGGATCGCCTTCGCGATCGCGATCCTCTACGACCGCAACGAGATCTTCCCGAAATGGTTTGCCTACATGACGGTCTGGCAGATCGTCACCGAGGTCATGGCCGTCCCGGTGTTCATCTCCAAGGCGGGGCCGTTCGCGTGGAACGGATCGATCGCGTTCTGGAGGGCACGGTGATCTTCGGCGTCTGGCTGTCGTGCGTGATCATGTTCCTCAAGAAGGCCACCGAGCTGCAGCCCGCCGACGAGGCGCCGCTGCCATGACCGAACACGGAGCAGACCACGCGCCGAGCAGTCGCGACCGAGACGCAGCATCCGGCACACGCGCACGCACCTGCCCGGCGACAGCCACATGTGGGTGATGGTGCTCGGCGACCTGGTCATCTTCGGCGCCTACTTCGTCATCTTCATGATCTACCGCGCGATGGAGCCCGCAGCAGTTCCTGGCCGCCCAGCAGCACCTCGACATCACCATCGGTGTGGTCAACACCCTTGTGCTGCTTACCAGTTCGTGGTTCGTCGCACGCAGCGTGCTGGCCGCCCGTGCCGGCGATCACGCACCGGGCGCGTGCGGCTGACTACTCGGCGGCGCCTGCGGCGTGCTGTTCATCGCTGATCAAGGCCTACGAGTGGTCGCCGAAGATCGCTGCGGGCTACACCATGCCGACCAACGAGTTCTTCATGTTCTACTACATGCTCACCGGCGTGCACCTGTTCCACGTCGCGCTCGGCCTGCTGATCCTCGGGAATCGTGGTGCGCGAACTGCGCAACCCGCGCGCGCCGCATGTCGATGGTCGAGTCCGGGGCCATCTACTGGCACATGGTCGACCTGCTCTGGATCGTCATCTTCGCGCTGCTCTACGTGATGAGGTGAATGACGCTGACCCGACCACCCCCCGAGACCGCGACGCCGTCGCGCACGACCACCTCTGCGTGGCTGCGTGCTGTCGGCGATCACCGTCGTGTCGTGGTGGCTGGCACCCGGCCACGCCCGCGGCGCAGCGGTGGCCAGCGTGCCGATCACCGTCGCCGTGGTGCTGCTCGGCTTCATCAAGGGCCGGCTGATCATCCGTTACTTCATGGAGGTGCGCACCGCGCCGCGGTGGCTGAAGGTGGCCACCGACGCCTGGCTGGTGGTGCTGTGGCTGGCGATCCTGGCGATATATCTCTACTGAGCAACACTTCGTCGGGAACGGACATGACTGCCGGATATGTTGTGGCAGAGGCAGGATCAAGCGCTAGCTGCGGTTAATTCAGTCGCTGGTGTGGATGACCAGCACGTGGTCTTCGCCCTGCGCAGGACGTCGCCGGGCACCGAGCCAAGCCATTTGTCGGTGCGGTGCCCAGTCCCACGTTGCCAACCACCAACAGATCGGCCTTGACCTCCTCGGCGAGGCGGGACAGCGCCTGTGCCGGACACCCAACGACCCACCTGAATGGTCGCGTTTCGATATCGTTCGCCCCAGCCGCCCTGGCCCGGTCGCGGCGTCCCGAAGGATCCCGTATATCGGGGCCATCCCGTGCATCTTGAAGTCCCCCTCGCCCCGAGAGCTGAACCTCGGCGCGGCCATCAATCACGCGATCCGGCCGGGCTGGTCTTCCCCAACCTCCCTTCTCCACATTCGACAAGTACGCCATCGCGATGATCAACTTCGCGTTAAGTGCCGCGGCAAACGCAGCTGCGTGGTCCACCGCTCGCAACGACGTGTCCGAGCCATCAGTGCCGACCACCAGGGTCTGATAGACACTCATTTCCCCTCCAGGATAAAGCCCGACAGCGGCCCTACCTAGCGAAAGCAATAGGAGCCTTACCCAGACCTTTATTCAGCTCATGAACTCGTTAGCGTACCCGGGGCAGTAGGCCTGCACCGCGTCGGCCATGAAAACCGCGGCCTGACGAGGACTGAATGCAGAGTGGTCAAGTGTCATCTCGTGCACGGTCGCCGGCGACTTGCCGGAGGCAAACGCCTCGCAGACCGTCCTGGCCCTCGGAATAGCCTGTTCCGGTTGTGAAAAATCGATCGCGTCGGCGAACAGCTTTTTCGAAAAACGCGTCATCGGTGGCGTCGGCGACAGCGCTGCCGGGGGTGACCAAACCCAGCGCGGCCACCGCTATCGCCGCGCCGAAAAGCTTGGGGACGTCGTGGCGGGCGAACATCATCATGACCACTCCTAAGTCGAACCGCAACGCGACAACTCTAGCCTCACGCTGGGCAATCGTGTTCCCACTGCCACGAACTGCGAAACGGAGTTGTGGCCGCCCCGGCCCCTACCGCTGCGAACGATGCATCGGAGGATTGAAAAGCTGGTGCCCGCAGTCGAGCTAGGGGCTGCCGATCGCGTTGATGCAGCTGATTACGTCCGGCACGCCCATGGAGGGGTATCCCTGCGCGACGAAGTCGGTCAGCTTCTGTATCGCATCGGCGTTCTTGCCTTCCGCCAGCATCAGGGAGATGTCGTCGAGCTTTGCGACGCTGCCGCTTTGGTCCTTCGTCTGCGCGGACTGGCGCTGGGCTTCGACCGTGCCGTTCCGAAGATGCGCTACCTGCATCCGGCACTCTACGACGGTCGTCGCCGAAGCGGTGCCGGCCAAGACCCCGTTCAGGAACAGCAACCCTAGAAACATCACGGCCAACCGGGTCAGGTTCATGAGAAACCCCTCTGCGCAGTGATGCTGGACGCCTCGCCAGGCAGGCAAACGGCAGCGAGCGACTGGCGTGTTGATACCCCGCGCGGTCTTATGACAAACCCGGTGCCGGGTACCGGCTGGAGAATCCAGAACTCGTACCACGTAGATCGCCGATTCCAGACCGGCTGCGGAAACAACGTTTTAGGATCTCGGTAATGAGGTTTCCGGTTGCTATCCTGCGGGCCAAGCCGTCGTTGGGCGTGCTGTCGGCAACGGCGTTGACGGCGGCTTGTCTCTCCTTCGGCACCGCAACCGCGTCGGCGGACGACCCGCCGCCTCCGCCGCTGCGCCAGATCCATTACACGGTTTGGGCCGAAGAGCCGTTCACCGCGGAGATCTACTATCGAGACACCGACCCGCCGAACTGGGCCGAGTACAGCCACAACCCCTACCTCTTCAGCCCCAACATCGAAGTGCCCGTCGGTCCGGACCAGCAATGGAACCTCGACGTCGGTTTGGCCGACCCCGATCAGTGGGCGATGGTTGTCGCGGGCACCGGTGGCGAGTCACCGAAGAAACCCAACATCCACTGTGCGCTTGCCGTCGACGGCGTGGTCGTGAAGACCAATCAGGGACCGAAGGGTGCGCTCTGTTCGATTCGCAGCCTGGTGATCGCTCCCCGGCGCCGCGTTGCCTACGGTCACCGGCTCCCCTTCTAATCGACGCAGCCATTGCTCGCAATACTTGAACGTCTCGGCGTGACCGGTGGACATGCCGAGCGCCCGCTCCATCACCAGCGCCTGCGACACGCTCGTCGCGAACACCGTCCACACCACCGGCGGTACCTCAGCGACGTCCACGTTGTAGCGCCGCAGCGCAGCGGCGATCGCCTTGTTCTGCTCCTTCCGGAACCGTTCGGCGTAATAGACGATTTCGGCCCGAAGCGCCTTGCGATGATTCGCCAGCCCCATGAACTCCATCGTCAGCCGGGTGGCCTCAGGCTGCGTGCTGAACCTCCACAGCGCCCACAGCGGCTGAGGCGACGTGCAGTGCCGTCGCAAGCACCCCGAGGCCCTCTTCGGCTCTGCGGCGGAAAACCTCGAGGAAGAGATCTTCCATTGTCCGGAAGTAGTAATGCACAAGTTGCGGCTTCAGTCCGGCCGGCATCCGCGACACGGCGAGATGTGACCGCGGCGTAGCCCTCCTGCGAGGAGCAGCTGCTCGGCAGCGTCGAGCAGCACGCCGCGATTCTTCGCATCCGGCGCACCGATTCTTCGGGCCGACGCCATGTCACCTCTCCGAAATCTTCCTCCCGGCACGGCCGCTACTGCGAGACGTTAGCCATCATTCCGCGGTGTCATCTTGACCACGACTCTACCGCCATGCTAGGCAGGTGCTCAGCATATTGTGTGCCGTGCACGTTCAGCGCGGTGCGACGTCCAGCCAACGGAGCTGTCACGGGTTCCAGGAGGAAGCGCTCTTCATGACCACCGACTACGACTCCGTCGACTACTTCACCGACCCGTCTCTCGTTCCGGACCCGCACCCCTATTTCGACCATCTACGGACCAAGGACGCATCCTGCTGCCCGATTAACAACGGGGTGCTCGCCGTCACCGGGTGGGAGGCCGCCAACGCCGTCTACAAAGACACCGAGAACTACTCGTCCTGCGTCGCGGTCGCGGGCCCGTTCACCCCGATCCCGTTCACTCCCGAGGGCGACGACATCTGCGCACAGCTGGAGGAGCACCGCGCCGAGATTCCGATGTACGAGCACATGGTCACGATGGATCCAGCCGTACCACACCGATGCACGTTCACTGTTGAGCCGACTGCTAACCCCAAAGCGGCTCAAGGAGAACGAGGACTTCATGTGGCGGCTGGCCGACCGCCACATCGACGAGTTCATCGCCGACGGCAAGTGTGAGTTCCTCAAGGCCTACGCCAGGCCGTTCTCGTTGTTGGTCGTCGCCGACCTGCTCGGTGTGCCCGAGGGGGACCACGAAGAGTTCCGTGAGGCATTCGGCGCTCAGCGGCCCGGAACCAACATCGGCGGGCTCGATCACGAGCCGATTGTCGGCCAATCCGTTGGAGTGGGCCGACGAGAAGTTCTCCCACTACATCGAGGACCGCCGCGCGAATCCCCGCGACGATGTGCTCACCGGCCTGGCCACCGCGCTCTACCCGGACGGGTCGACGCCAGAGGTGGTCGACGTGGTCCGCACCGCCACCTTCCTGTTCGGCGCAGGCCAGGAGACCACCGCCAAACTGCTCAGCGCCGCGATTCGCGTGCTCGGCGACCGACCCGGACATTCAGCAGCAGCTGCGCGACGACCGCAGCCTCATTCCGATCTTCATCGAGGAGTGCCTGCGGATGGACAGCCCGGTGAAGAGCGTGTTCCGGCTGGCCCGCAAGACAACGACACTCGGCGACACCCCAGTGCCCGCAGGCACCACGGTGATGGTCAGCCCTGGCGCCGCCAACCGTGACCCTGACCGGTTCGAGAACCCGCACCAGTTCTCCCTCGACCGCAAGAACGTCCGCGAGCACATCGCGTTCAGCCGCGGCATCCACTCGTGCCCTGGCGCTCCACTGGCGCGTGTCGAAGGTCGGGTCTCGACGAGTCGGATCCTCGACCGATTGGCCGACATCACGGTCGGCGAGGAGAAGCACGGTGCCGCCCACGCCCGCGCTACGAGTACGAACTGACGTTCATCCTGCGCGGCCTCACCGAATTCAACATCGGGTTCACGCCCGCCGGATAGCCGTGAGAGGCGCGCAACATCGTCCGATCTGTCGCTTGCGAATTCGCTCGAAGCTGGGAAGACAACGCTAGGCTGGGGCCGGCGGTCTTCGAAGGAGGCACACGTGCGCAAGTCATTGCGGTGTCGGCCGTTGCCTGCGGATTGATCACGGCGGCAATATCTCTCGCCGGCGAGTCATCGGCGGCTTGCGATGCCCGTCGGACTGCGTGCCGAACGTCGCTCGCAACGTCGCCGCGGGCACGCCCTGTGCACCTGCGCCCTTTTTCGTCTTCGGCCTCGACTCGGACGGCGGAGGACCCTCATCTGTGCCTCGCAGGGGATGTGGGTACGGGTCGGGCCCCTGGTCGGTACGCGCGAGGTGAAGCAGGCCCTGCGATAGGCGGGGCGACACGGCGCAGCAACCCCCCTTGGCGGGCAACGACTTACAGGCTGATGCGTACCCCGGGTGTCCCGCTCAGGTGTGTGGAGATAAATAAAAATACGCGTTGATACAAAGAGGGTGGGCGAATTTCTAAGGTGTCGCCGCGCAACCACAGGCTGGCGCCGTTATTGGCCACGCACGTCAAGATCAGGCCGTCCGGCGCCTGGGCCATCTCGCCATCGAAGGCGGGACACGGCGAGTTCTCGTTCTTGACTCCGTGCATTTCAGGCGAGCGGAACCAGCGCGGTTCATAGCGCCTCGGCGAACCGCAGAACACCAGCCGTCCCCATGACGTCACACCGAACGCGTAATAAGTGGGGTTGTCACAGTTGGAACCCAGCACGATGTTTGGCGCAATGCCCGGCGTGCAGCTGGGGTAATTGCAGTCGGTCGGATCCTCATCGGCGGCGGCGGGCGGCGCTCCGACGACAAAGCGGCGGTGAGCACGGCAGCTAGCACTGCGACGGTGGATCGCACCGCGTCATTCTCACATACGCGGGAACGAAATTCTCCCTTTTGGAGAGGATTGCTATGCCCACGATAGGCTAGCGAGCGATGCGCGCGGTTGCGATAACCGCCGGTGCGGCCCGGTGGCGATCGCTGTGGTCGGAAGTGTAGGCACGGCAACGCCGGCATACGCCTCGAATTACGGGGTTGAGCTCAACGGAACCTATCGGGTCACGTCCAACGGCGACTGGTCGCAGACGAGCGACTAAAAATAACGGAAAAAAAAAAAAAAGGTCTTCATCGACGAGCAGACGCGGTGTAGACCTGGACCGTGACCTCAAATGCACAAGCCCGATCATATGCAAGGGCGAGGTGACAAGCGACCAGGGCTGGACCGAACAATTGGCGGGTTGAGGCGCCGCGGTCGGCGACTACTGGGTAGTTGACCACGTCGTGCCGAACTGGGAGCCGTGTCCCGACGGCACAGCGGCCACCGGCGCCCAGAAGTTCTGGTTCTGGGGCACTGACCCACCAACAATCGGGACAACAAGAAGGTGGACCTGCTCACGGGCAGAGACGTGACCAAGGCTCCGAGCGGTGCGTGCGGCATCAACCTTCCGCTCGTCATCGACATGCCCGTACGCCTGGACAAGCTGGTCTAACCGCCGCGTACGGCGGCTCCCCGCGTCAGATCGGCAGCAGATCCTTCCACGACTTCGGCTCCGCCGAAGAACTCACATTCGTCAGCTGTTGCACCTGACCGTCGGGCGTGACATAGCGGCCCGTGCGTGGGTCGTAGGTCGTGACGGTGACTGACGGTCCGCTGGAACCGTTGCCGGCGAAGGCACTTGGCGCCGCGGGCACAGCCCGCCCTCCGTTGGCGGCGCCTCCACCGGCCCGGGAGCCGGGCCCTGCGGGACGGGCGGGACTTCCCCCGCCGCCGGTGCGAGCGGAGCCGCGACGGCGGAATCGGCGGCCGGTTGACCGAATTCCCCGGAGGCGGCGGGGCCGCCGGTGAGGGCGTTACCGTAGCTACCAGTGGATAATTCTATCGTTGCGTTCCACCAGACCGCGCCGGGCGGAAGCGGTGTGCCCTCGATCGGCGCGAAGATCCGCTCGTTGAAGTGACCCGATCGTCGGGCGGGACGCCCTGCGCGATCAGATTCGGATCGAACGGATACGGCCCGAGCGCGTGTTGGCGCATTGCAGTGGCTGAAAGCCCTTTGGGTCGTCGCACAGTTCGACCGTGGGTGCACGCTTTCCCGGGTGTCCCATGCACGGGGGTTGCGGGCGCCGCGAACGGCGATCGGGGAGTCCTGCGGCAGTTTGCAGTACAGCCCGTCCGGGGTGTCGATGTGGTGGTGTCGGCCGGGTTGCGCCACTGCGACGGCGGCAGGAAGCCGACCGTGCATGCGGGCGGATCGTCGATGGAGCGCGAAGTCGCTCAGCGGCAGACCCGTCGGGTTGTTCTTCGGAAGCCCGAATGACTGCTGAGCCGCGATGAACGGGGCAGCAGCACCAGCAGTTGCTCGAACGACGGGTTGTAGGTGACGGGATCTGACCGACGGTGGTGAGGTTCGCCAGCAATACCGGCAGCGTCGGCTTGATCTGATCGAGCACCCCGAAACCTCGTGCGCGAAGCCCGGTCCGCGTTGCAGGATCGCGCGCAATTGCGGGTCGTTCTTGCGACCTGTCGGTGACCCCCGCCAGGCTGCGCGCCCAGGTCCGGATCGAGTCGGTGGTCTCGGCCTGCGAATCCAGAAGCGGCCCAGTCATCGATCAGGCCTGCGCATCTGGCCGGATACCCCGTTGATGTCTTCGGTGAACTTGCCGACGAGTCGATCAGTGACCAAATCGTCGCCTGCGCCGTTGAAGGCCTTGAACGACTCGTCGAGCAGATCGGCTCAGCTTGTCCTCGGGGATGCTTCCACCAGCGTGCTGACCTGGTCCAGCATCGGACCGACCTGCTGCGGGATCGTGGTGTTGTCCATCGGCGATCACCGAACCGTCCTACAGATACGGTCCGAGTCGGTGCGCGGACGCAGGTCGACGTACTGCTCGCCGACCGCGGAGACGCTGCGCACGTCGGCCTTCAGATCCGCGGGAATCTTCGGCGACGTGTCCAGCGACAGCGTCGCCTCCGCGCCGTCTCGGTCGGCACATCGGTGACCCTGCCGATCTGCACACCGCGGTAGGTCACGTTGCTGAACCGGTACAGGCCGCCGGTGGCGGGCAGTTCCAGCTTCACGGTGATCCGGCCGACACCCAGCAAGGTGGGCACCTGCATGTAGGCGAAGACCATCACGGCCACGCCGATGATCGACGCGATCGTGAAGATGATCAGCTGGGTCCGGACGAAGCGGGTCAAGCATCAGCCACCACCTCCCGGTGTCGGCGGGATCAGCCGGCGGTGCCGGCAGAGCGCCTGCGGTGCGGACGTCGTCGGCGCCGTACGGGCCCGGCGAAGATACGGCCCCGCGATCGAGTTGCGACTGCGGCAGCCACGGGCGCCGCTGTCGGCGGCGGCACCACGGGCAGGATCGGCTCCGCACGGGCGGCATCGGCCCGCCGGCGGCGGCCTCGGCGGAGGTGCGGCATCGCCTCCGGCGGCGGCGGCGCGACACCGACGCCCATCGGGTCGTAGGTGTAGTTCAGGTACCACGGATCACCCGGCGCCGGAACGAGTTCGCGTTCTCTCGCCCCATCGCGTACCCAGGAACAGCGTCCGCTTCAGCCGCGGATAGGTCAGGTCGAAGACGGCGAACAGGTTGATGTAGTCACCCCGGGTGACTCGGTCGGCGAAGGTCGGGCCGTAGGGAAGCGGTCGCGAAACCAGCGCCAGGGTCAGGTCGGGCCCGACATCGGCGAGCGCCTTGAGCGTCGGTTCCAGGTTCTTCAGATTCTTCACCAGGTCTCGCCGGCGTCGTTGACCACGCGGTGGCGGTGTCGCTGAACTTGCCGAGCTTCTGCAGCGCGGTCGTCAACTGGGGCCGCTCCTTGATCAGCACATCCAAGCGCCGGCGGGATGTCCTTGAGGGCACGGTCGATGACGTCGCGTTGGCCGGCGAACGTCCCGGCGAGCCGGTTCAGTTGCTGGATGGACGCGATGATGTTGTCCCGCTGCCGTCAAGGACGCCGACGAAGTTGTCCAGCCGGGTGAGCAGATCGCGGATCTGGGTTCGCGGCCGGACAGCGCGGTGTTGAAGTTGTGGATGATGTCGCCGATCTGCCCCAGCCCGCCGCCGTTGACGACCGCCGACAGCGACGACAGCGTCTGCTCGGTGGTCGGATAGGTCGACGACTGGTTCAGCGCGATCGTGGCCCCGGCTGCAGTCTGCCGCTCGGCTTTTGGCCGAGCGGCGGATTGAGCGCCAGGTGCATGGATCCCAGCAGGCTGGTCTGCCCGACGGTGGCGACCGCATTGGCGGGCACCACCACGTCGGGCTTGACCGAGATCTCGACGTCGGCGTGCCAGTTCTCGACCGTCATCTTGCCGACGCTGCCGACGACGACGTCGTCGATCATGACCGGCGAATTCGACTCCAGCGTAGCGACATTCGGCGATCTCGACGTGGTAGATGACCGCGTCCGGTCCCCGGCCCACCGCACCGGGCAGCGGCAAGCGAGTTCAAGCCCTGGAAGGCGCACGACGCCGTCAACGCCAGCGCGACGCACATGACCACGCCACCGATCGCCGATCGCTCCTCGCGTGCGCAGCGCGAATCATGATGGCGGCGTCCCTTCGGCGGGCAGCGGGGTGCGTGGGCGGACGGCGGAGCGGCGGCGCGCGGCGTCGCCGGCAGCAGCATGCTGTCCACGGTCGACCCGAGGTCCGGGGATGCGACAGTGGGGCGGCCCCGGAATCGGGGCGCCGGGGAACAACGCCGGCGACGGAGTGGCGGGCACGTCGTCCGTCGGGCCAGTACAACCCCGGCGGCCCGGCGGCGCTCCCCAGCCCGGCGGCGGCGGGACGTCGCCGCGCCGGTGTAGGCCGACACCGCGGGCGGCGGCTCGGGCGCGTCGCCCGGCCCGGCGCCTCCGGGTGCCAGCTTCGGGTCGGTGTAGAGGATGTTGTCCGGGTTGGGTGCGGGCCCAGGTAAGGGTTGATCGGGATCGGCAGGCAGTTGAAGTTCAGCAGCCGCAGGGCCGGGCCGAGGTATTGCGCGCACAGTTTGGCCGTTTCGGGTGCGGTGGTGTTCTCGACGGCGCCGATCAGGCCGCAGATGAACTAGCACCGGATTCGAGAAGTTGGCCAGCGAGAATGCGCCGGTGACCGCACCCGCCGTTCGGGTAGTAGATGTTGTCGAAGTTGGCGATCGCGTTCGGCGTGATGTGCAGGACGTTCTCGAACGCCATCTGGTGGTCGACCAGAATCTGGGTGACGTTGGCCAGACCGCTGGATCTGCTCGGCGGTCTGGTTCCGGCTGCCCGCGACGAAGCGCTGCACCTCGCCGATCGCGATGGACAGATCGGTCAGCGCCGCGTCCAGATCGGACCTGTTGTCGTTCAGAACACTGCTCAAGGTCGCCAGCCGGTTCTGGAACAGAACGATCTGTTCCTTGCTGTCGCGCAGCGCGGTCACGAAGATCTGCAGGTTCTTGATGATGTCGACGATGTTGCCGCTGCCCTCGGCGAAGATCCGCGCGACACCGGACAGCTGGGCCAGTGTCTGCCGCAGCTTGTCGCCGTTGCCGTCCAGCGCGTTGGCGGCGCTGTCGATGAACCGGGAGACCGAGGTGCCCGACACCCCGGCTCTTCGGTCCCAGTTCCGTTGCCAGCCGCATCAATTGGGTCTTGACCTCATCCCATTCGACGGGCACCGCGGTTCGGTCGGTGGGAATCACCGCGCCGTCACGCCATGGTCGGTCCACCGCCCTTGCGGTAGGCCGGCGTGAGCTGGACGTAACGGGCGGCGACGAGGTTCTGGGCGACGATGACTGCCTTGGCGTCGGCCGGGACGGGCACGTCGTGATCGACCTCGAGGGTCATCTTCGCCTGCGTGCCCTCGGGTGTGATCGAGTCGATCGTGCCGACCTTGACACCCGAGACCCGGACCTCGTCGCCGGCATAGATCCCCGTCGCCGACGGGAAATACGCGGTGATGGTCGTTGGGGCCGAAGAAGACATGGCTCACCAGGAACACCGCGCCCGCCACCAATGCGACCGCCAGGGCGACGGCCGCGATCGTGACGAGCCGCGACGGGCGTTACGGGTCTCCATCGTTGGGCAGGTCTCCTGGCTGCGGAATGCTGTTGACGGGGAACGGAAGTTCGGCGCGCGGCCCGGCATTGTCCGGCGGCTGGCCCGCGTCGTTCCGCGCCTGAAGCCGAAGGCGTAGTCCAGGAACGGCTGCAGAAGCTGTCCGAAGACAGGTTGGGGATGAACGCGTTGTAGTAGGCGCCGTTGGAGACGATTTCGCCTTGTGTCAGATAGTATTTCGCCGCTCCGGGCAGCATCTTGGCCAGGTTGTCGCGGTTCTTCTCCAGCATCGCGGTGACGTCGTTCAATTTCTCCAGCGTCGGCGCCAACTCCTTCTCGTTGTTGGCGACAACGCGGTGAGTTCCTGCGACACCGCCGAGGTGGCGGCCAGCAGGCTGGTGATGGCGTACCGGCGCTCGTTGAGCACCCCGAGCAGATCGTTGGCGTTGAGGATCAGCGCGTTGACCTTCTGGCTGCGCTCGGAAAGGATGCCGGTCACGTCGCCCGCGGTCTTCAGCAGCTCCGCCAGGCTTTCGTTGCGGTTGTTGAGCGAGTGAGACAATCGCGACACCCCGTCGAACGTGGGACCCAGCTGCGGGGCGATCTGGTCGAGGGTCGCCGACAGGGTGTCAAGCGACTGGTTGAGCGACTCGGTATTGGTTGCCGCCGTGTTGGCGGTGAGCTCGTTGACCGCGTCGGTCAGCGAATAGGGCGACGACGTCCGCGTGACCGGAATGACGCGTTGGGCGCAAGTGTGCCGCTTCCAGCGGATTCCAGCGCCAGTACTCGCTCGCCGAGCAGGGTGCCGGTGCGGATGTGGGCAGAGGTATCGGAGCCGAGGGCGTATTTACCGCGATGGTGAAGCCGACCAGCGCATCACCGTTGTCCAGCTCCACCGACGACACCGAGCCGACCTTGATCCCGGATACCGTCACATCGTTGCCGGCCGCGATTCCGCCCGCCTCGGTGAACAGCGCCTGGTAGCGCAGTGCGGTGGCCCACTGCACGAGCCGCTCGGGTTGCAGCCCGACGGCGATGACCAGGATGACCAGGACGACGCCGATGATGCCCGCCCTGATGAGTGGGATCCGCGATACTTCATGCATTACTGCTTCCCCGCACCTTCCCGTTTCCTGCTTGACCCAAGGGAAGACCACGGTCCGGCCCTGAAGATCGCTGGCGCGGAAGGAGATCCCGCAGATGTAGTAGGGGAAGAAGGCGCCGTAGGAGCCCACCCGCGCCAGCTTCCTGTAGATGTTGGGCAACCGCTGGATGGTGGCGTCGAGCCGGTCCTTGTCGTTGTCGAGGAGCGGGGCGAGCCTGTTCGAGCTGATCGATCGTGCCGTTCAGCGGCGGGTGCGCCCGGCCGAGCAGATCGGCGAGCGATGCCGTTCCGTTGTTGAGCGAGTGATGGCCGTGCCGATCGGGTCGCGGTCCTGCGACAGGCCGTTGACCAGTCTCGAGTTTGTCGATGGCGCCGGAGAAGTCGTCGCCGTCCTTGGACAGGGTGTCGAGCGTGATCGCAGGTCCTCGATCAACTGCTCGATCACCTGGTTGTTGTCGGCGAGCGAGTTCGTGAACGACGACGTCTTGGAGAACAGCGATTCCAGCGTCCCGCCCTGCCCCTGCAGGATCTGGATGAGGGACCCCGTGAGCGCGTTGACGTCCTGCGGATTGAGGCCCTGGATAACGGGTTTCAGACCGCCGAGCAGCAGATCGAGGTCCAGGGCAGGCGCGGTCCGGTCCACCGGTATCTGTGAGCCTGTCGCCAGGATCTTGGTCGATCCGCGGGCCGTCGACGAGTTCCATGTATCGGTCGCCGACCAGATTGAGATAGCGGATCTGCGGCCTGGGTTCCGGTCGTCAGCTTGATGTTTCGGTCGGTGTCGAACTTGACGAGGACCTTGCGGTCCGCCAGCAGCGAGACGTCCTTCGACGGTGCCGACCCGAATGCCTGCGATCCGGACCGAGTCCCCCGACTTCAGTCGCGACGCGTCGTTGAAGACGGCCGAATATCCATTCGTCGAACCAGTTCTCGTCTGACCGAAGACCATGAACAGGAATGCCGTCAGCACGATCATCACCAGCCCGAACACGGTGAATTTGAGAAGCGTGGCGGTCGAACGCGTCATCCCGGCTGTCCGATCTGTATGGTGTTGCGCGGCGGTCCGTCGAGCGGGCCGAACAACCAGTTCTTGAGCGCATCGGAGTTCAGCAGGATGCCCTGGTTCCCGTACTGCGCCGGGTTGGCCCCGACGTCACCGGCGACGTATGGCGGCACGAAGTTGGCAGGCAGTTCGGGTAGACCGAGGGCGTCGCAGTAGTTGGCCCCACCGCTCTTGGCGGCGACCTTGGGCAGGTCTCCGGGATAGCGATAGCGCTCGACGCCGAGCGTCAGGCCGGCGGTCAAGAGAATTGCCGAGTACTGCGGCGGCGATTTCGCAAACGGAACGAGGCCACCGATACCGCACCGGATCGCGTCCTTGTACTCGGCTGTCAGGCCTAGGGTCGGGACCAGCAGATGTGTGACATCGGTCAGCCCCTGACGGTTGGCGCCGACCACCTCGTTGCCAATCTCGGCCAAACCTGTTGCGCTGACCAGGAACTCGTCGAGGTTCTGCTGCTGATCGACGATCGAGTTGCTGACGGTCGTGGTGTTCTGGATCGTCGAGACGAGGTCCGGCGCGGCGTCGGCATAAGCAGTGAACGCCGGGACCGACGCTTCGATGTCGTGTGACAGGTTGGGAAGGCTCGGCTCGATCTTGGCCAGCAGCGCATTGAAGTCGACGAGCGTCTGGCCGAACTTCTCGCCACGACCGTTGAAAGCCGTGGCGATTGCGCCGAGTGTCTCGTTGAGTTTCGCCGGGTCGATCTTGTCCAGCACCGCGGTCAACTGTTGGAAGACGGTATTGATCTCGACGGTGACGTGCTGGCTCTGAATCACCTGGCCCTCGTGCAACTTCTGCGGGGAGGGATCCGGCGGGGCGTTCAGTTGGACGAACTTCGCACCGAAGACCGTGTTCGACGTGATGTCGACGGCGACGTTGGATGGGATGAGTTGCAGCGCCTTGGGGTCCATCGCCAGGTGCAGGACGGCCGTTCCGTCGGCCCGGTCCTCGATGTCGGTCACCTTGCCGACCTGAACGCCACGCATCTTCACCTTGGCGTCGGGATCCATCACCAGACCGGCACGATCCGAAACGACGGTCACCGGGATGGTTTCCGTGAAGCTTCCGCGGAACAGGCCGATCGCGAGCGCGAAGATCAGGACGAGCGCCACAACGAGGCCCACGCCTGCCAGCGTCCGCGCGCCACTTCCCTTCATCGACTCGTGTCCCCTATCCCGACAGGTTGAAGTTGCCGTTGGCACCGTAGATGGACAGGGAGACGAGCAGTGTCACCGACACCACGACGATGAGCGACGTGCGCACCGCGTTGCCCACCGCGACGCCGACCCCGGAAGGCCCACCCGTCGCGAAATAGCCGTAATAGGTGTGGATCAGAAGGATCGTGATCGCCATCAACACCGCCTGCAGGAACGACCACAACAGGTCGATCGGGTTCAGGAACGTGTTGAAGTAGTGGTCGTACAGCCCACCGGACTGGCCGAACAGCACCACCGTGGTGAACTGGCTGGCCACGAACGACAGGATGACCGCGATCGAGTACAGCGGCGTGATCGCGATCATGCCCGCGATGATCCGGGTGGACACCAGGTACTCGATGGGACGGATGGCCATGGACTCCAGCGCGTCGATCTCTTCGTTGATCCGCATGGCGCCTAGCTGCGCCGTGACGCCTGCACCGAACGTGGCCGCCAAGCCGATGCCCGCGACGACGGGTGCGCTGATGCGCACGTTGATGAACGCCGCAAGGAAACCGGTCAGCGCTTCGATGCCGATGTTGCCCAGCGAGCTGTATCCCTGCACCGCCAGCGTGCCGCCCGCCGCCAAGGTCAGGAAGCCGACGATCACGACGGTTCCGCCGATCATCGCCAACGTGCCGGCGCCCATGGAGATCTCGGCGATCAGCCGGACGATTTCCTTGCGGAAGTGCACGGCGGCGTGTGGGATGCCGCCCAGCGCCTTTCCGTAGAAGAGAACGTGGTCGCCGATCCGGGAGAAGAGGTCGACCGGCCGTCGCGCCTGCCGGAAGACCCGTGGATACGTCGCTTTGAGTGCCATCGCGCTATCCCGTCGTCATCCGGATGCCGATGGCCGTCACAAGCACGTTGATCACGAACAGCGCCATGAACGCGTAGACCACCGTCTCGTTGACGGCGTTGCCGACCGCCTTCGCGCCGCCACCGCTGATCGTCAGCCCGCGGTAGCACGCCACCAACCCGGCAATCAGTCCGAACAGCGCGGCCTTGACGCACGAGATGATCACCTCGGGTACGCCGGTCAGCAGGGTGATGCCCGCCGCGAACGCGCCGGGGTTCACGTCCTGAATGAAGACCGAGAACATGTAGCCGCCGAGGATTCCGATGATCACCACGAGGCTATTCAGCAATAGCGCGACGAGGCCGGACGCCAGGAAGCGGGGCGTCACCAGCCGTTGCACCGGGTTGATGCCGAGCACTTCCATCGCATCGATCTCTTCGCGGATGGTCCGCGAGCCGAGGTCTGCACACATCGCCGTGGATCCCGCGCCCGCCACGATCAGCACCGTGACCAACGGACCGATCTGGGTGACGGCACCGAACGCCGCACCCGCGCCGCTCAAGTCCGCGGCGCCCAGTTCGCGCAACAGGATGTTCAGCGTGAAGCTCACCAGCACGGTGAAGGGAATCGCGACCAGCAATGTCGGCGCCAACGCAACCCGTGAGATGAACCAGCACTGCTCGAGGAACTCCCGCCACTGAAACGGCCTGCGGAAGATGAACATGACCGCGTCCTTCGACATCGCGAACAGTCCACCGATGGCCTGCATCGGGCCGGACAGGTTCTTGCCGATCGTGATGCCTGGAGACCATCTATCTGCCATGGGCAACCGGTCCTTCCAGAATCATGACCTCATCGAAGCGCTCGACACAGGGGGCGAAGCCTAGATCTTCATAGCCGATCAATTCGACGCCGGGGAAACAATCGTGAACTTCCGTCACATCGACACCGGCCACCCGGTGCTGGGGATTTTCCCAACCCGGCATGTAGGTGCCGGTCGAAGCGACGTAGGGCATGTGGTCCTTCGTGATCTAGGTGACGGCGCCGGCCGTTTTGAGCTCGATGATGCGGTCCCAATCCAAGCCGAGTTCCAGCAAGATTTCGTCAGTTTGCTCTGCGAAAGCCGGTGCTGGTCCAGATTGGGGTGCACTGACATCGAACTGCACCGGATTCGCCACCAATTCGAGCTCGCCCGCCTGCACGAGATACTCGTTGGCCCGGATCTGTGCGTCCTCGACCGCCTGCAGGGTGTCCTGCACCGGTGCCCAGGGTCCGAGCATGCTCGAGAACCGTTCGCTCCATTCGGCAAGCGGCCGTTTGGCCATCGTCTCTGTGAGGATCTCGGCCGCCGCCGCCGTGTTCTCCGCGATCGACTCGACGGTGGCGAACCGTGGGTCGTCGGCGAGCTCATCGAGGTCCATGTGCGCGCAAACGTCGGCCCAGAACTTCGTCGGCTGCATCATGACGAAGGAGATGTAGCGGTCATCGGCGGTCGGATACAGACCGACCAGCGGGTTGATCGGTGAACCGTGCACGCCGGGCGGGAAGGCCTCCATGCGCTGGCCGAGGTGCTTGGTCAGCGCCACGGTGTGGCCCATCGACCAAAATCCGCTGCCCAGCAGCGAGACGTCCACGATGGACGGCTCGCCGGTGCGCTCCCGCTTCAGCAGTGCCGCCGCGATGCCGCCCGCGAGGTTCGTGCCGCTGATCGTGTCGCCGTAGGCGGGCCCGGGCGGTCCGATCATTCCCGGCATGCCGGGCGGGGTGATCGTGGCGGCGGTACCCGCGCGGCACCAGAAGGCGGTCATGTCGTAGCCGCCCTTCACCGCTTCTTCGCCGCGCGGTCCCAGTGCGCTGCCCCTGGCGTAGATGATCTTCGGGTTGACGGCGCGGATGTCGTCGACGTCGATGCCGAACTTCGTCCGGTGCCCCGGCAGAAAGCTGGTCAGGAAGACATCGCTGCGCCGCGCGAGGTCGTAGAGCACGTCTTTGCCCTCGGGCACCGACATGTCGAGCCCGATGCTGCGCTTGTTGCGGTTGGCGTGCTCGATGTTCGGGTTGGGGTCTCCCTCGACGCGCAACAAGCCGGTCTGACGCAACCCGCGCTGCGGGTCGCCGGTGATCGCATGCTCGACCTTGATGACGTCGGCACCCCATTCGGTGAGCACCGCGCCCGCCGACGGGACGAAGCCGTACATCGCGACTTCGAGAACACGGATGCCGTCCAGCGGGGGTGTACTCATGAGACCACCGTCGCGATCGTCTTGCGCTCCAAGAACTCCTCGAGCCCCGCGGCGCCCATTTCCCTGCCGATCCCCGACTGCTTGTAGCCACCGAACGGGCTGTCGGGTGCGAAGAACATGCCGCCGTTGATCGAGAGGGTGCCGGTGCGGATCCGGCGCGCCACCGCGAGCGCGCGGTCCTCGCTGCCGAACACCGCGCCGGACAGGCCGTAGATGGAGTTGTTGGCGATGCGCACGGCGTCGTCGTCGTCCTCGTATCGGATGACGACAAGCACCGGCCCGAACACCTCGTCCTGGGCGATCTCGCTGTCCGGGTCGACATCGGTGAGAAGCGTTGGCGTGTAGAAGAAGCCGGGGCTGACCTTCTCGCCGCCGGTCACCAGCGTCGCGCCCGCCTCGACGGCGCGCTTGACCATACCGTCGACCTTGTCGCGTTGCTTGGCGCTGATCAACGGACCCGTGTAGGTGCCGTCGTCGGCAGGGTCGCCGTAGTTCACCACCCCGAAGTTGTTCTTCAACCTCTCGACGATCTCGTCGTGGTGGGTGCTCGGCACCAGAATCCGGGTGGTGATCGCACAGCCCTGCCCGGAGTGGCTTGCCGTCGCGAACGCGGTGAAGAGCGCCGCCATGTCGAAGTCGCCGTCGTCGAGCACGATCGCGGCCGACTTCCCGCCGAGTTCGAGGAAGACTCGTTTGCACGTCTCGCTGGCGGCGGCCATGATCGCCCGTCCGGTGGGTGTCGAGCCGGTGAACGTGATCATGTCGACGTCGGCACTCGTCGTCAGCGCGACGCCGACTTCGGGGTCCGTGCCGGAAAGCACGTTGACCACACCGGCAGGGATGTCGGTGTGGTTGGCGATCAGCTCGCCGAGCGCAAGCGTGATCAACGGCGTATCCGGCGCGCCCTTCAGCACGACTGTGCATCCTGCCGCAAGCGCGGGCGCCAGCTTCGCCAGGGCGAGTTGTGTCGGGTAGTTGTACGCGATGATCGCGGCGACCACCCCGGCGGCTTCCTTCTCCACCCAGCGATGGTGCTGCATGCCGTGGCTCTCGCTGTTGCCGAGATCCTCGCTCAGTGGATATGTCTTCAGCAGGTCCGCGTAATACGCCACGATCGCGATCGGCGCGTCGAGTTGGGCGCCCGCGCACATCGCGCGCGTCGCGCCGACCTCGGCGACGGTGAGCTCGGCGAGCTCGTCGCGATGGTCGACCAGAGCGCGGTGCAGTTGGTCGAGGCAGCGGATCCGAAACTCGGTGTTGGTGGACCAGTCGGTGGTGTCGAAGGCCCGTCGCGCCGCTGCGACCGCCGCCTCGGCGTCTGCCACCGACGCATCCGGAGCGTGGCCGACGACCTCTTCGGTGGCGGGGTTGACGGAGGGAAACGTCCGCGGCGTATCGACCAGAGCACCGTCGATCAACATCCGCCGATCGGCGTCCTGCTCAGATGATTCACGCGTGATCGTCGACGCTTCCGTCATCCACCCTCCCCTTATGTGATGGAAACTTCATTCTCATCTTCGGCGAATCATACATTCGCCGCACGAGAACTCAAGAAAATGAAGATGGCCTAGTCATGTGCCCTGATAACGACGTCGAGGCGCATACGCATGCGACAATACGGTCTGGTTTGTCTTGCGATACTGCACAGAGCGAGAGTACGGTTCTCATATTCGGAAAGGTTGATTCTTGATGATTGAGACGGGCCCCGCCGCGTGAAGACGGCACTCGTCACCGGCGGTGGATCAGGCATCGGTCAGGCCGTCGCGAACCGGCTGCGGTCAGGCGGCTATCACGTTGCCACCGTGGACCTCGTCGCTTCCGACGAAAAGTTCGCGCACACCGCCGACGTCACCGATCGCGCCGCGGTCGACGCGGCGCTGGGCGCGGTCCGCGAACAACTCGGCCCGGTCACCATCCTGGTGAACGCCGCCGGGATGGAACGCTTCAAGCGGTTCACCGATCTCACCTTCGACGACTTCAGCCATGTGATCGACGTCAACCTCAACGGCGTCTTCCACTGCGTGCAGGCGGTGCTGCCGGACATGATCGACGCAGGCTGGGGCCGGATCGTCAACATCTCCTCGTCCAGCGCGCAGTCCGGGCAGCCGTACATGTCGGCATATGTGGCGGCCAAGGCGGCGGTGAACGGGCTGACCAAGTCGCTGGCGCTGGAGTACGGACCGATGGGCATCACGGTCAACGCCGTGCCCCCCGGCTTCATCGACACCCCGATGCTGCGCAAGTCCGAGGAGCGTGGGCGCCTCGGTGGAACCGTGCAGGACCACATCGCCAGGACGCCGGTACGCCGGGTCGGCACGCCAGAGGACATCGCCGCCGCATGCGCCTTCCTGATCTCCGAGGAGGCCGGCTACATCACCGGCCAGATCCTCGGGGTCAACGGTGGCCGCAACACCTGAAGAGAGAAAGGACACCGTTTTCGATGGGACGCGTTCAAGGAAAAGTCGCCTTCATCACCGGCGCCGGGCGCGGGCAGGGCCGCAGCCATGCGGTCCGACTGGCCGAAGAGGGCGCCGACATCATCGCCGTCGACCGGTGCGAGGACTTCGCCACCGTCGGCTACCCGATGGCGACGCCGGAGGACCTCGAGGAGACCGCCCATTTCGTCGAGAAGACGGGGCAGCGCATCGTCACGGCGAAGGTCGACGTCGCCGACGGCGGCGGGCTGAAGTCGGCCCTCGATGCGGGCATCGCCGAGCTGGGCAGGCTCGACATCGTCGTCACCGCAGCCGGTATCGCGGGCATGAAGGGATCGGCCGACCTACCCGCCTGGATCGACGTGATGAACACCAACCTGATCGGCACGATCAACGCCATCCACGCGGCACTGCCACATCTGAGCGACGGCGCATCGATCATCGCCACCGGCTCGACCGCGGCGTTGATGGACGTCGCCAAGAACGACAACCCGGGGACCGACCCGGGCGGTGCCGCCTACCTGCACTCCAAAAGGCTGCTGTCGCAATACGTGCACAACCTCGCGGCCGAGCTCGCACCGCGAGGCATCCGCGCCAACGTGGTGCACCCGACGAACACCAACACGCCGATGCTGCAGAGTGCACCGATGTACAAGTCCTTCCGGCCGGACCTGGATGATCCGACGCAGGCCGACGCCGAACCGGTGTTCTACGTACAGCAGGCGATGAAGATCCCGTGGGTCGAGCCCGAGGACATCAGCAATATGGTGCTGTTCCTGGCATCGGATGAGGCCCGCTACATCACGGGCACCCAACAGCGCGTTGACGCGGGCGGCTATCTGAAGTGGTACGACTACCACGTCTAACGGAGGTCTGAAGTGAAGGTTTTCGTCGACTCGGAGCGCTGCCAGGGGCACACCCTGTGCGCGATGATCGCGCCGGACTCGTTCGAGCTCAGCGACATTGACGGCACCGCTTCGCCGGTGAACGAAGTCGTTCCCGTCGACCAGGAGGACGCGGTGCGCGAGGCCGTGCACTCCTGTCCCGAGCAGGCCATCTCGATCGAAGAATGAGGGAGACAACGCCTTGAGCACGGTCGAGCACATCAGCGGGGGGTCAGCCGCCGACAATGCCCGCAAGAAGAACTCGTACCACTTCGACCGGCATACGCCCGAGTATCGGACGCAGTTCGACGAGATCACCGAGGAGATGCATGCCACGTGCCCGATGGCATGGACCGACGTCTACAACGGTCACTGGGTCGCCGCCGACAGCAAGCATGTCTTCGAGCTTGCGCGCTGCCCGGCGGTGTCCAACGACCACGACATCAACGGTGAGCGCAAGGGGTATCAGGGCATCACGATTCCGAAGGCACAACGGGCCACCGTCGTGCGCGGCGGCATCCTGGAAATGGACGAGCCCGAGCACAGCCTGTACCGCGGGGCGCTGAACCCCTACCTCTCCCCCGCGGCCATCAAACGCTGGCAGCCGTTCGTCGACGAGATCGTGCGCGCCGCCCTCGATGAGAAGATCGAGTCGGGCCGAATCGACTTCGTCGACGACCTCGCCAACATCGTGCCTGCGGTGCTGACGCTCGCGATGATGGGCATCGAGCTGGCGAAGTGGCCGGTCTACAGCGAGCCCGCGCACCTCTCGGTGTCCACTCCGGAGCACTCGCCCGACGCCGCGCGCGTCGCCGAGATGAACCGGCAGATGGGCATCGACATGATCAACACGATGATGGAGATTCGGGAGAACCCGCGCCCCGGCCTGGTCAACGCGCTGCTGCAACTGCGCATCGACGGCGAACCCGCTCCCGATCTGGAGATCCTGGGCAACCTGGGACTGATCATCGGCGGCGGGTTCGACACCACCACCGCGCTGACCGCGCACTCCTTGGAGTGGCTGTCGGAGCACCCGGACAAGCGCGAGTTGCTCAGCCGCGAGCGTGACACCCTGCTGAATCCCGCGACCGAGGAGTTCCTGCGCTTCTACACTCCCGCACCGGGTGACGGCCGCACCTTCTCCGAAGACGTCGAGGTCGAGGGCACCCGGTTCAAGGAGGGTGAGCGTCTGTGGATCTCGTGGGCGATGGCCAACCGCGACCCCGCGGTGTTCGACAAGCCCAACGAGCTTGGTCATGGACCGGAAAGGCAACCGGCACTTCAGCTTCGGCATCGGCGTGCACCGCTGCGTCGGGTCCAACGTGGCCCGCACGGTGTTCAAGTCGATGTTGACCGCCGTGCTCGACCGGATGCCCGATTACGTCTGCGACCCCGAGGGCACCGAGCACTACGAGACGATCGGCGTCATCCAGGGCATGAAGCACCTGCCCGCCACCTTCACCCCGGGAACCGACTCGGCCCTGGCCTGGACGAGACGCTGGAGAAACTGCAGCGGATCTGCGTCGAGCAGGAACTCGCCCGGCCGATCACCGAGCGCAAGGAAGCCGCCGTCATCGACTGAAACGCCAGCCCGGAATGTCCGGCCGGATGGTTTGATAGGCAGCCAGTACGCGACGAGAGGAACGGAGAGACGCTCATGAAGCCTTTGAAGGCTGCGATTCGCCGCGGCCCTGCTCACCGCGGCGCGGACACTGGTTGCCCCGCCGGCCAGCGCGATGATGACCTGGGCAACTACGACGTGCTCACCAACCGGTACAACATGGCTTCGTGGGTATGGGTCGTCGCGCGCGTGCAGCCCGGAGAAGTCGCTGGACTGCATCGACATCAGCGGGATTGCGCGACTGAAGTACTACTACTAGTACGACGGCGAGGCGCACCTGTCGACGGTGACACGTACACGTTGGCGCGTGGACGTCCCGACGGCTTGCGCTGCCCTGGCCAGGTAGCTGCCGTCCCGCGACACCTACACCTGGGACCAGGTCACGCTGGCCGGCGAGATCAACTCCAGCTACGACGTCGGCTGCTTCGGCGGTCCCCCGGGGACGCAGTTCTGGACCTTCGCCCTGCAGAGGCTCTAGCTCACACTCCCGGCGGCGCGACGAAGCCGCCGAGCAGGTCTTCGATCAGCCGCGCGACTGCCAGCGTGGTGCGGTCCTCCAGATAGGGCCCGACGATCTGGATGCCGACCGGCAGCCCCGACGGGGTGAAACCGACGGGCACGACGGTGGCGGGCAGATGGGTCAACGTCGCCAACGCGATCCAGGCCATCAAATCGGTGTACGGCCGGATCTCGCCGTCGACGCGGATCACCCGTTCGGAAACGGCTCGCTGTGGTCGTGCGGGATGGCGGGCATCATCGCCACCGGCATCAGCAGGGCGTCCACCCCGACGAAGAACTCCGCCATCAGGGCACGCAACTGCTCGCGTTTCTCATTGGCGAGCGTCCAGTCCCGGTAGCGCTGGGTGGCGAATCTCGCCGTGCGCGCCAATGGGCTGTCGTCGTCCTGCGGTAACGACTCCGCCGTCGCGACCAACTTGTCGAAGGAACGTTTGCCCATGGTGGACAACAGGATCGGATACAGGAACTGCTGATACAGCCGGACCACGTCAGGGAGCACGACAGCGGGCCTGGCGTCGACCATCCGTGCGCCGCCGCCCGCAGCGTGTCCGTCGCCGCCTGCAGGACCGTCCCCACCTCGGTGCCGACGGGATATGCCGGATCGTCGAGCCAGACCGCCAACCGCAGATCGCGCAGTGTCTCGCCGCGCGGAGCCGGCAACTCCAGCCGCCACCCGGCCGCCGCATGGCCTGCCGCGCCTGCGAGCACCTCCGAGCGCGAGCTCGAGGTCGGTGACGTCTCGTGCCAGCGGGCCGACGACGGACAGATCGGTCGCGGCGAGCGTGCCCGGCGCAGGCGGCAGATGGCCGGCCTGCGACACGACACCCCAGGTCGGCTTGTGCCCGCACACGCCGCACCAGTTCGCCGGGAAGCGGATCGAGCCGCCGATGTCGCTACCCAGCTCGAGCGCCGTCATGCCGGTCGCGACCGCGGCCGCCGCACCACCCGAGGATCCGCCGGTGGTGCGCGTCGTGTCCCACGGATTGTTGCTCGTGCCGAAGATCGGGTTGTACGTCTGCCAGTCCCCCGCCAGGGTCGGGGTGTTGGTCTTGCCGAAGATCACCGCGCCTGCACCGCGCAGCCGCCGCACCGCCTCCGCGTCGCGCTCGGGGACATGGTCCCAGGCGGGCAGGCCGCACGTGGTTCGCATGCCTGCGGTCTGGTAGGTGTCCTTGACCGTCATCGGGACGCCGTGCAGCGGGCCGACGTCGTCGCCGCGGGCCAGCGCCGCGTCGGCGGCGTCTGCTGCGACGGCGCGCACCGTCGGGGTCGAGCGTGACGACGGCGTTCAGCGGGCCGTTGAGTGCATCGACGCGGGCGAGGTAATGATCCAGCAACTCGCGGCTTGACAGGTCGCGCCGGCGAATGGCCTCGGCCAGCGCATGTGCGGGCTGCAATGCGATGTCAGACATGCGAATGCCCTTTCTTTTAAGCAAAGAGTACAAACCCCCCGAACGCCTTCTGACGCTGAGAGACTGCGTGACAGTGCAGTAGGACGAAACTGAAGGGAGATGCGCATGCCCGATTACGACTTCGAAGAGATGAAGAAGGAAGCCGAGCAGTACATCAAGTTCGAGAAGGACAAGAAGAACCGCATCGCCTACATCACGTTCGACCGACCGGAAGCGCAGAATTCCACGACGCTGGGTATGCGGCAGAACTATGCCGACCTGATCCACAAGTGCAACGTGGACGACGACGTCAAGGTGGTCGTGATCCGCGGCGAAGGGGAGGATTTCGGCAGCGGCGGCGACCTGCCGGAACAGCGCGGGATGCTGGAGAACCCCGGAATGCCGCTGCTGCACGAGGTGGCCATCAACGACGACGAAGTGGCCTACCCGCCAGGTGGCTCGTACCGCTACCTGTCGACGGTCACCGACTTCTACGCCAAGGCCAAGGCAGGCAACCGGCCGCTGCAGGAGCTCCGGAAGATCAGCATCATCGAGGCGAAGGGCTACTGCTACGGCTGGCACTTCTACCAGGCAGGCGACGCCGACCTGGTCATCTCCTCCGACGACGCGCTATTCGGCCATCCGGCTTTCCGCTACGTCGGGTGGGGGCCGCGACTGTGGTGGTGGGCCGAGACGATGGGTCTGCGCAAGTTCTCCGAAATGCTTTTCACCGGAAGGCCGTTCAGCGCCAAAGAGATGTACGAATGCGGCTTCATCAACAGCGTGGTGCCGCGCGAGGCGCTCGAGAAGGAGACCGAGAAGTATGCGCTCGCGTGCTCGAAGACGCGTCCGACCGACACCGTCGCTGTGCAGAAGACCTTTCTCGAACTCTATAAGCAGCACAAGGGCGAATACTTCGGCAGCCTGCTCACCGGCATGGTCGAGGGCATGCTCCCGTTGATTCAGAACGACCAGCAGAACGACGTCGACCTCACCGACGGCACCTTCGAGAAGGGCCTCAACAACGTCGTGAAGGACAACGACATGAATTTTCCGCCCGAGTGGCGACTGAGCCGCTCGGGCCGCAAGAAGCCCTGAGCCGCAGGGCGAAACCATGCCGGCGCTCAACGGCATCCGCATCGTCGAACTGGCCGAGTCGGTGGCCGGGGAATACTGCGGAAAGCTGCTCGCCGACTTCGGCGCCGAAGTCGTCAAGATCGAAAGGCCGCACACGGGCAGCCCGACACGAGCGATGACCCCGAGCAGTCTGTTCGCGTATCTGAACACGAACAAGAAGTCTGTCGTGCTCGACGGTGAAGCGCTTGACGACGTCGTCGCCACCGCACACGCGGTCATCGACGATCACACGTCGTCGGTCGGGCTGGCGCGCCGCCATGACGAAGTGGTGTTCTGCTCGATCACGCCGTTCGGCATCGACGCACCTGCCGAGATGCGGAACGCCAAGAGCTTCAATGTGTTCCACGCCAGTGGCTGGGGCTATCACACTCCCAGCCACGCCGATCCCGCACTCCCTCCACTCAAGGGTCCCGGCCGCTTCCTTGCCGATTACGAGGCCGGTCTGGACGCGGCGCTGTGCGTGGCGTCGTGTCTGTTCTCTGCGCTACACGGCGGCGACGGTGAGTTCATCGACGTCTCGCCACGTCCCTCGACGTCATCGCAGACCAATCCCTGTGGGCGCGCGGCGCGTACCTGTTCGTGTCCGACCGCGTTGAGGGACAGCGCCCCGTCCTGGGTCCATCGTGGCGGATGTCGAACAATCCGGCGCGGATCCAACGCGGCGCTCCCGACCTCGGCGAGCACAATGACTACGTGTTCACGTGACGGAGGAGACCCGATGAGCAAGGCACTCTCTGGCACCGTGGCGTTGATCACCGGCGCCAGCAGCGGTATCGGCGCCGCGACGGCGCGCGCGTTGGCCGCCGAGGGAGCCGCGGTCGCGCTTCTCGCCCGTCGCGCCGACCGTCTCGAGGAGTTGAAGGCCGAAATCGACGCGGCCGGGGGCACCGCGATGACCACGCCCACCGATGTGACCGACGCCGAGCAGGTGGCCGCCGCGGTGGCGGCAACGGTCGCTGAATTGGGCCGCCTCGACACGCTGGTGAACAACGCCGGTCTGCTGCGCATGGGCGAGGCCGCCCAAGCGTCGCTGACCGAATGGGACGACCTCGTCTCGGTGAATGTGAGCGGCGTCCTCTACGCCACCCGCGCCGCGCTGCCCCACCTCATCGCGGCGGCGGCCGACTCGCCGCGGGGCGTCGCCGACGTCGTCACGATCAGTTCGACAGGGGGCCGGGTGGCCAGGCCCGGCACGGCGGTTTATTCGCTGACGAAGTTCGGGGTGAACGCGTTCAGTGAGGGCATCCGACAGGAGCTGATCGGCAAGCGAGTCCGCGTCGGGCTGGTCGAGCCGGGCACCGTCGCCACCGAAATCACCGAATCCCTTCCTGCACAAGCCAAGCAGGCCCAGAATGAGAGGACCGCGGGCATGGTCAAACTGCGCCCGGAGGACATCGCCGACGCAGTGCTCTACATGGTGACCCGCGACCGCCGAGTGGCGGTCAACGAGATCCTGGTGCGCTCAGCCGAGCAGACCTGGTGAGCGACAGGTGGGTCATCGGCGACCATTCCGGCTTGTCGTTCCCCGCCGACCCCGCCGCACTTCGCGCCGGGGATGTCGCATTCCTTTCCAAGGCGTTTGCGACCCCGGTAAGAAAAGTCACCCGGTGTGAGGAGATTTCCGGCGGCAGCACCGGTCGCAAAATTCTGCTGGACGTGGAATACGCGGACCTGGCGCCCGATTACCACACCGAGTTGTTCGTGAAGTTCTCCCGTGACTTCGACGACCCGGCGCGTGACCGCGGCAGAACTCAGATGGAGTCCGAGGTCAGGTTCGCCGCCCTGTCACTTTCGCCGGGCTTTCCGATCGCGGTGCCACACGCGCAGTTCGCCGACTATCACAGTGCCACCGGCACCGGAATCCTCATCAGCCAACGAATCCAATTCGGCAGCAACGGTTTCGAGCGGCAGTACGGCAAATGCCTCGACTACGAGATGCCTCGGCCCGCCGACCACTACCGCGCACTGCTGACCGCCCTCGGGCGGCTGGCGGGCGCGCATCGATCAGGGCGACTACCGGAGCGGCTGACAAGCGAGTTCCCGGTCGACCTTCAGGCCGCCGCGGTGGGCAAGCCCCCGCCGCTCACGCCTGACAAGCTGCACCGCCGGCTGGCGCGGTTGACCGCATTCTCCGAGACACATCCTGGTCTACTCCCCCTCAACGTGCGCTCGACGCACTTTCTGGCCCGTTTCGCCGAGGAAGCGCTTCTGGTGGTCAAGCAGGAGCGAGCGATCTGGCGATACCTCGCCGAGGCGGGCGACTACATCGCTCTGTCCCACTGGAATGCCAACGTCGACAACGCGTGGTTCTGGACCGACGACCGGGGCGAACTGAAGTGCGGCCTGATGGACTGGGGTTGCGTGAGTCAGTTGAACCTCGCGATGGCGATCTGGGGTGCGATGTCGGGAGCCGAAATCGACTTATGGGACAGCCATTTCGAGGAGCTGCTCCACCTGTTGTGCGCCGAGGTACTGGCATCGGGCGGACCCGAGCTGGATCCTGTCGAGCTCGAACGACAAGTGCTGCTCTACGTCGCACTGATGGGTGTCACGTGGTTGTTGGATGTGCCTGCGGTGATCCACGCGAAGGTGCCCGACATCCGAACGGAAACACTGCGGACGGATCCGGCCATCAAGGGCGACGAGAGTGTTCGCGCCCCGCTGCAGATGCTGGCCAACGTGCTGAACCTCTGGGAATCCAGGGATGTGAGCGCGGCGGTGCGCCGGCTGTAATTTCTCGCGGCAGCCCGCCTAGGGTGGCGCGTCCCCTGGACCCGGCAGGAATTCGCCGAGCCCGGAAGGAACGTTGGTGCCGGGCGGGGGCGCCGTTCCCGGTAACGGCTCACCGAGTTGCTCCTGCGGCACCTGTCCCAACAGACCGCCCTTCAGCATTCCGGCGCGGTACATGTCGATGTAGCGACCCATCCACGTCCTGGCGTTGACGTTCGCGTTCTCGTCCCCCGGCGCCACGTCGAACTGCTGGCCCTCACCGGGCGCCGACGGAACGAGGTTCTGTTGCGGGCCGTAGGCGTTGTTGAAGGCCTGCAGGTTCGGAGTCACTCCCGGACCGGCGCCCGGCGCCGACGGCGCTGCATTCTGACCCAGCACGGTCGTCCCGTCGAGCCCGGTGATGTTCGGCGCGCCGAGCGGACCGGGTGCCGGATCGCCCGCCTGCCCCAACACCGCCAACCCGTTCGGTCCCAGGTCCGAACCGAGCACCGGTACCGTCACCGGCGGCGCCGGGTCCACGGGCGGCGGTGGCGGCGGGGCGGGCTCCGCGGCGGCCACCGCAGGCCAGGAAACTGCCGCCCCGACCATCAATGCTCCGACCGCGGCGGCCGCAAAGATGGTGCGCCCGTGTGGATTTTGACCGGCTCTCGGCATCACACAGCCTTGGTGACGCCGTAGTAGGCGACCACGTCGTCGGTGTCCGTCGACGAGCTCGTCATCGTCGCATACGACCGCAGGAACGACTGGCCGACACAACCGTCGACCTTGATATGCGTGTCCTTGAGCGTGACGCGAACCGGTGCTGCCTTGAACGTCTTCTTGTCGACGGTGACATTGGAGACCGTGCCGGGTTTCGCGTGGATCTCGATGGTGCCCGAGATCGGGAAGCTGACGCCCGTCGGCACGATGCCGCCGGTGAGCGACGAACCCGACGTGCTGACGCCGACGGAGCCGATCAGCCTGCACCTGTCCGAGTTCGATGCCGCAGCCGATCTGGTAGCCGGCTTCGAGCGTCCCGCCGCTGAGGCTGGTGCTGCCATTACCCGAGACCACTCCGGTGAAGGTGCCGCCGACCAGGTACTCGCGCGAGGACACCGCGGTAGTCAGAGGCGCGACCGGCAGCTGCGTCTCGTTGCTGGCGGCGACCGTCAGCACCCACCCGTCCGGCGTCGTCACCACACCGGGCTCGGCCGAAGCCACCACCCCGTTGTCCGGCGGCGGCCCGGGATCCTCCGCAGGGGGATCGGCCATTGCGAGCGGCGCGGTCCCGACCGCGATCAGCAGGCAAGAAGCAAACGTGACAAAGCGATTCAGCATGAGGGTCTTCCGTTCGAGTTGCACTGCGGTCAGACGGCCTTGGTGACGCCGAGATAGGTGATGACGTCGTCGGTGTTGTCGGTCGAGCTCGTCAACGTCGCGTACGAGCGGATGAAGGACTGCCCTGCACACTGGTCGGTCTTGATCCGGACGCCGGTGATGGTGACGCGAGTCGAACTACCCTTGAACGACTTCTTGTCGATGGCGACGGACGTCACCGTGCCCGGCTTCAGGTACACCTTGCCCTGCAGGCTGAGGCCGAAGCCGCCAGTTGCGTTGCCGGTGAACGGAATCGCGATGCCAGGGGTGAAGCTGGCGCCGGGGTTGATCTCGGTCTCGTCGGAGATGATGCCGCAGCCGATCTGTTCGCCGGCCTCCATCGAACCGCCGGTGAGCTTGGTCTTGCCGCCACCGGTGATCTTGCCGGTGAAGGTGCCCGCGACCAGATATTCGCGCGACGAGATGGCGGTCGTCAACGGCGCGACCGGTAGCTGTGTCTCGTTGCTACCAACCACTTCGAGGTGCCAGCCGTCGGGAGTGTCCAGGACTCCGGGAGGAGCCGACGGAACGGCGCCCTCGGGTGGCAGAGGGTTGGTGGCGTCGGCCACTGGTTGCACCGCAGGGTCGGGAGGCGCCGGCGGATCGGCGATGGCGACGGGCGCCGCTGCTCCGATCGGGACTGCCAAGCACAGAACTGCTGCCAGGGTGGCAAAGCGGGTGGACATGTTCGATTCGACGCCTCTCGTGGGGGACCCATCGGATTTAAACGATCTGTCGCCGGGAGCATCCAATGGCCGGGTTTCCAGTCGGTGAACCCACGGAAAACAATGCCCACCCCGTTGTCGACTGGTCGGTCATGCTGGTGCTTTGTCCGGTATCGCAGTCGATTCGTCAGGCGATTTCACAGCTTCGGATAATGAGATGGATCGCCGCTATCAGCCGCCCGTTGGGCCGCCGTTCAACGGCCGGACATCTCGTCGATCAACCGTTGGTCGACATGCCCGGCAGCGCTGCAGGGCGAAAGGCGCCGCGATCGCGAGCAGCGTCGACACCAGGTTCGAGCAAACTTCGCGCGGTGCGAAATATTTGGAGGCACGTTGAGGGCATCTCACGTCCGTATCGCCACCTTCACCACGTCTTGTATCGCTGTGGGGCTGGGGTTGATCTCGCCGGCGACGTCTTTCGCGGACGACGTGGGCGCCGACCCGTCTATGCCAGGGCCAGTGCAGGTCGCTACCGTTGGAACCTCCGCTGACGCCGACCCGGCCGCCGTCACGGCCTGCGCGGCATTCGCCGAGGTGCTCGACGGTTCCGCGACCTACTACGGCGACTTCGCCGACACCTTCGAAGGTTCCGACTACGCGGACCCGGCGGTGAGCGACAGCAATGTCGTCGGGCGCACCGCGCTCCGGCAGGCGGCGGGGGTGGCGATGACCGCCGCCAACACACCCGGCCTGCAGCCAGAGATCGCCGATCCGATGCGGAAGTGGTCGGTCGACGCGACCAAGCTGCTCGTCAAGATGGGCCTGCGGATACCCGGAGACAGCCTGAACACCACGGCCACCGAGATGAACGACGACGCCACCAAGGCACAAGAGGCATGCGCAGCGGCCGGCACTCACGCTTGACGGCACTGGCAAGCGCTGTCACGGTGGGCCTTTCGCTGCTGGCGGGGTGCGCGCAAGCGCCGGCCGCCAACGAGCCACCGAAGTCGGTGTCCGAATCGGCGCTGACCGGGCTGCTGCTGAACGGCGACGACATCGACGCCGTGATGTCGACCGACAAGATGATCGCGCACCCGCCCGTCGCGCAGATGGGCGACCACCGCAACCTGCTGCCGAACCTGAACTGCCTTGGCGTCTGGCAGGTCAACGAGGCACCGATATATGACCCGAGCGATTGGCAGTCAGTGCGCCAACAGATGCTTCGCTCCCCAGATAGCGACAACTGGGACAGCCTCGTCGTGCAGTCGGTCGTCTCATACCGCAGTCCCGAAGCCGCGCAACGGTTTTTCACCGAGTCGGCGGATCGGTGGGCCAAGTGCACCAACCATCGCGTGAACATCCGGCTCAACGATCAGCCGTTGCCCGCGTGGCGCAGCGGCGATCTCAGCGCCTCTCCGAGCAGGCTGACGATGCCGTACGTCCGTGGCAGCGGTGAGCAGGTTCGGTCCTGTCAACGCGCACTTGCGGTCGCCGCGAACGTCATTCTCGATATTCAGGCATGCAGGCCACAACAACAGAGCGCAGTCACTCAGGCAGGCGACATCGCCGAGTTGATCGAGGCGAAGTTGCCGAGGTAACGCGACAGGTCAGGTCGACAGGCCGACCTCGCGGAGGAACTCCTGCGTGTGCGCGATGCGACCGGTCAGTGTCTTCGGGTCGCCGGTGCACAACAGCAGCGCGGTTCGGGTGATCAGCTCGATGTCTTCGGTGTCGGTCTTGGCGAGGTCCAGGGTGCCCGCACCCGGCGTGGCGACCGGGTTCGTCGGTGCCGCGGCGTTGACGGCGATTCCGTCGTCGTAGAGTTCGGCCGCAAGGCTCTTGGTGAGCCGATTGAGAGCGGCCTTCACCGTGCCGTAGACCCCGAACCCCGCCGCGCGATCGAACTCGGAGAACGGCGGTCCCGCAGGCAGATCGCCGCCGACCGACGTCACGTTGAGCACCCAGCCGCAGCCGCGCTCGCGCATGGCCGGGATCGCCAACTGCGTCAGGTGCAGCGGCGCAAGCACATGCATCTCCATCATCAGTCGCACCCGACGTTCGGGAAACTCATCGAGCGGCCGCAGAAAGGTGACCGCGGCGTTGTTGACCAGGATGTCGGGCGCACCCACGCGTTCGACGACCTCCGCGAACAGCCGCTCACGGTCCTGCGCGCTCGAGAGGTCCGCCTGGATCGCCACCCCGGCCCCGCCCGCGGCCTCTATCTCGGCAAGCGTCTGACGAAGGGAGCCTTGATATTTCGGGTCGGGTTCCATGGTGCGTGCGGTGAGTGCCACCGTGGCGCCCTCGCGGGCCAGGCGTTGTGCGATCGCCTTGCCGAGCCCCCGGCTGGTGCCGGTGACCAGGGCCACCTTGCCGTCGCACAACAGCGGACCTTCTTTCGTCACGTCCGCGGTATCCCAGCCAGCTTGTCGGCGAACTTCAGTCTCGGCCGCCTCCCGCAGTCGCAGCAGATGCTCGGACGGGAAGACGTCGGGTGCAGGTTTGACGTCCTTGAGCAACAAGCGGGCCAACGTGGCCTTGTGCACCTCCGTCGGACCGTCGGCAAGACCGAGGACGAACGACTCGGTCAGGTACTGCACGAACGGCATCTCGTGTGACGTGCCCAGCGAGCCGTGTAGCTGTAATGCCCGGGCCGACACGTCGTGCAGCACCTTCTGCATCATCGCCTTCACCGCCGAGATGTCAGCCCGCACCGCCTTGTAGTCGTTGTATTGATCGATCTTCCACGCGGTCTGCAGGGTCAGCAGCCTGAACGCCTCGATCTCCATCCACGAGTCGGCGATCATCTCCTGCACCATCTGCTTGTTCGCCAGCACTTCGCCCTGCGTGTAACGCGACACTGCCCGCTCGGTGAGCATGTCGAAGATGCGCCGGACCAAGCCGACGGTCCGCATGGCGTGATGAATGCGGCCGCCGCCCAACCGCGTCTGCGCGACGACGAACGCGCCGCCTCGAGGCCCGAGCATGTGATCGTCCGGCACGCGGACGTTCTCGTAGCGCACGTAACCCTCGCGGCCGCCGCCGCCGAGCGGCTGATAGCCGAGGCCGACATCGCGCAGCACGTTGATGCCGGGAGTGTCACCGGGCACGACGAACATCGAATACCGTTGGTAGGGAGGCGCGTCCGGGTCGGTCATCGCCATCACGATGATGAACGACGCCATCGAGGCGAACGACGAATACCACTTCTCGCCGTTGATGACCCACTGGTTGCCGTCCTGGACCGCCTCGGTGGTGAACACCTTGGGGTCGGCGCCGCCCTGCGGTTCGGTCATCGAAAAGCACGACACGATCCGGTTGTCGAGCAGCGGCTCGAGATAACGCTCCTTGAGCTCAGGCGTCCCGTAATGGGCCAGGATTTCGCTGTTGCCGGAATCCGGTGCCTGCGAACCGAACACAATCGGCGCACATTCGGATCGGCCGAGGATCTCGTTGAGCAGCGCCAGCTTCATCTGGCCATAGCCTGGGCCGCCGAGATGCGCGCCGAGGTGGGTGGCCCACAGCCCACGCTCCTTGACGATCTGCTGCAGCGGCGGAATGAGCGCCTGGCGCACCGGATCGTTCAGGTCGTGCGACTCCTTGACGATCAGATCGATCGGCTCGCATTCCGCACGCACGAAGTCTTCGACCCAGGCCAGTTGCTCCGCCCAGTCCGGGTCGGTGGAGAAGTCCCACGCCATCGTCGTCCTTCCGTCGAAAGTCAGTCCTGCGACCACTTGTGCCGTCGCGCGGCGGCGTCGGCGGACGCGTGGCTGAGCACCTGGTTGCGGTTCTCCAGCTCCATCGCCGCGTCGAGTCCCGTGGCATCGGCGTTCACCTGGAGCGCACGCTTGGTCAGCCGCACCCCGAGCGGTGCCAATTCGGCTATTGCGGAGGCGATCTCGATCGCGCGGCCGACCAGCCGGTCGGGCTCCACCAGCTCGCTGACGAGACCCCGGCGGTCGGCTTCGTCGGCCGTAACGGTGCGGCCGGTCATCATCCAGTCGGCGGCGACGCTGGTTCCGACGATCCTCGGGAGGTGATAGCTCATCCCCATTTCCGCGCCGGACAGTCCCAACAGGATCGCGCCATTGCCGAATGTGGCTGCCGTGGAGCAGATCCGGACGTCGGCAGCCAGACACAGCGCCAGTCCCGCCGCCGACACAGGGGCCGTTGACCGCGGCGACGACGGGTTGCGGCAGATCCCCAGACGGTGCTGCGGCAGCGCCGCCATCGACTCCTGGAACCGCAGCCGATCGATGGCGGGGGCGGTGGCGTCGGGCACCCCCGTGCCGAAATCGCGCATGTCGATGCCGGAACAGAAGCCCCGGCCCGCCCCGGTCAGCACGACCGCCCTGACCGATTCGTCGTCGGCCGTCTTCACGAGCAGTCTCGGCGAGCTCACGGCGCATCACATCGTTGATCGCGTTGAGTCGCTGCGGCCGGTTCAGCGTCACGACAAGGACGCCGCGCGTGCGGCCGTTCGACGAGCAGCGTCTCGGTCACCGTTCTCAGCGCCGCGGCAGGCCGAGCACCTGCTGGGCGATGATGTTGCGCTGGATCTCCGAGGTGCCGCCCGCGATGGTGCCCCGAGAGCTGCGCGCATACCGCTCGAACCAGCTCGCGAAGTAGTGGTCGAGGTTCATGTGCGCGTAGCGGCCGGTGGTCGACGGGATGGAGCAGTCCGTCGATTCCCGCCGCGGTCAGCGCGGTGTCCGCCGTGCGAAGCTCCGCTTCGGAGCCGAACAGCTTGAGCACCGACACCGATGCGGTGTCGGCCTCGCCACGCGCGGCCTTGGCCAGCGCCGCAGAACCCATGGCGCGCAGGGCGATGTAATCCATCACCGAGGTGGCGAACTGGTCGCGCTGCAGTTCGCCGCGCGGGCGGAAGTCGGTGATCATGTTGTTGATCCGGTCGGCGAAGCCCAGCCACATCATCGTGCGCTCATGGCCGAGCGAGCCGTTGGCCACACCCCAGCCGCCGTTGAGCGGCCCGACGAGGTTCTCCGCGGGCACCCGCGCATCGGTGAAGAACACCTCGTTGAAGTCCTTGTTGTCCTCACCGCAGATGTCGGCGAACGGACGGCACACCACGCCGGGGGTGTCGGTCGGGATGATCAGCACGCTGATGCCCTTGTGCTTGGGGGCATCCGGGTCGGTGCGCACGAACGTCAGCAGGAAGTCGGCATCGTGAGCGCCGGAGGTCCACACCTTCTGGCCGTTGACCACGAAGTGGTCGCCGTCGGCGACGGCGCGGGTGCGCAGCGACGCCAGGTCGGAGCCCGCGCTCGGCTCGCTCATCCCCAGCGATGCGGTCAGCTCGCCCTTGAGTACGGGTACCGCCCACTTGTGCTTCTGCTCGTCGGATCCGAACGAGATCAGCGACGCCGCAACGATGTTGACGCCCTGGGGGTTGAAGCTGTGGTAGATGCGGCGCCGGCACAGCTCGTCGAGGTGGACGAACTGCTGCAGTACCGAGGCGTTGCGGCCGCCGAACTCGGGCGGCTGCGCCGGTAGCAGCCAGCCGTTGTCGAACAGCAGCCGCTGCCAGTTGCGCGCCCACTCCGGCATGTGCGAAACCGACCTCGGGCCGCTCGAGCGTGTCGGCTTCGCTCGGCAGGTGCTCGTCGAGAAACGCCGAGAACTCGGCACGGAACTCCTCGACGTCGGAATCAAAAGTCAGCTGCATCGAATTCCTCCGCGATCATCGCGCGATGCTCGGCCGCGCCGCCGAGCAGCAGCTCGCCGGCCTTGGCGCGCTTCAGCGCGAACTGGAGATCGTTCTCCCATGTGAAGCCCATGGCGCCGAACAGCTGCAGGCCATGCCGGAACACGACGGCCTGACACTCCCCCGCCGCCGCCTTGGCCATCGCCGCCGCGAGCCGGCGGCGCGGATCGTCGGCGGAGATGGTCAGCGCCGCGAAGTAGGACAGGGCGCGGGCGCGTTCGGTGGCGACGTGCATGTCGACGGCCTTGTGCTGCACGGCCTGAAACGACCCGATCGCGACGCCGAACTGCTGGCGCTGCTTCACATGCTCGAGGACGAGGTCGATGATGCGCTGGCATGCGCCGACGGTGGTGATCGCGATTCCGGTCAGCGCCAGATGACGCGCCTTCTCCGCATCGATCGGCAGCCGTTCGGCGTCGGCCAGCCGCACGCCCGACAACGACACGTCCGCGATGTGCAGCACCGGGTCGAAGACCTTGCTTCGCCGGATGGTCGTCTGTGTCCGCGTCGACCAGGAAGACGCCGCCGTCGGTGACGACGGCAAGCCGCTCGGCGCGGTCGGCGTCGAGGACGTGGCGCGCGGTTCCGTCGAGCACCCAGCCGTCGGCGTCGCGGTAGGCGGTGACGCCGTCGTAGATGGCCGCGCCGGCGCGCTGCGGGTCGAAACGGTCGCCGACCAGCGGCGCGAACTGCGTCAACGTCGCCAGGAACGGCGTCGGGTCGGTGGCACGGCCGAGCTCTTCACAGCACGATCGCCAGCTCGACCGCGTTCTCCGGGTCGGTCAGCTCCGTCCAGCCCGCGTCGATGTAGGCCTGCCACAGCGGCGCTGGGTCGACGCCGTTCTCGGCGACCTCCCGCACCAGCGACGGCGGGCACTGCTTGCCGACCGCATCGCGCACGGTGTCCTGCCACAGCCGCTGATCCGCATCGAACTCGAGTAGCATCCGGCGCCTCCTGGTGCGATTGCCCGTCGCGCACGAGAATAACATTCTCCTTAGATGTCGTAACTGTTCTCGAAATGCGACTACCTCGTTTCGCGCGAGGGCTACCGTGCATGTGACCAGCGCACACCCTGACCTGCGGAGAAGTAAGCGTTGCGCTTGAGAACCCAATTCTTGCCAATGAAGAACTTGGCTTTACACTGGCTGCTATGTCCGGTGCATGACCGGCAGACATCGGAGGCCCTCGGTGATCCAACATCCTGACGGAGCGACGACGCCCGTCATCGATGCGAGCGTGCACATCTTCGTCAAGTCGAACAAGGACCTCCGCAAGAACTTCATGGCCGAGCCGTATCGCAGCCGCGGGTTCCCGGACTACGAGATGGACTGGTAC
Source organism: uncultured Actinomycetota bacterium (assembly GCA_963758825.1). Classification (GTDB taxonomy): domain Bacteria; phylum Actinomycetota; class Actinomycetes; order Mycobacteriales; family Mycobacteriaceae; genus Mycobacterium. The sequence continues at coordinate 103,922 of CAVWWV010000011.1, forward strand.
GGCGCCCCCGGCGGCGAGTACGTGAAGGGCAGCGAGGGCCCCGACCGCCAATACCCCGGGTCGGATCCCGACATCGTCGGCCGCCACCTGTTCGACGAGCGCGGCGTCGACGTCGCGATCCTGCACCCGATGACGCGCGGCATCATGCCGGACCGTCACCTCGGAACCGCTATCGCCGCGGGCCACAACGAGATGATGGTGACGCGCTGGCTCGACGACGGTGCCTACCGGGACCGGTTCCGCGGCACCATCCGGATCAATCCCGACGACGTCACCGGCTCGCTGCGCGAGATCGCGAAGTACAAGGACCATCCCAAGGTGGTGCAGATCGGCGTGCCCCTGCAGTCGCGCGAGGTCTACGGAAAGCCGCAGTACTGGCCGCTGTGGGAGGCGGCCGTCGACGCGAACCTTCCGGTCGCCGTGCACATCGAGGTCGGGGCCGGCCTCTCGTTCGCGCCGACGCCGTCGGGCGTCACCAGGACCTACGAGCAGTACGTCAGCTTCATGGCGCTGAACTACCTGTATCACCTGATGAACATGATCGCCGAAGGGGTATTCGAACGGATGCCCGAGCTGAAGTTCGTCTGGGCCGACGGCGCGGCGGACATGCTGACACCGTTCATGTGGCGGATGGACTGCTTCGGCCGCCCTCACCTCGAACAGACACCGTGGGCGCCGAAGATGCCGAGCGACTACCTGCCCGGCCACGTCTTTTTCATCCAGGGCGTGATGGACGGCCCCGGCGATGTCGAATTCGCCGGTGAGTGGCTCGGTTTCACCGGCAAGGAGGACATGGTGATGTTCGGGTCCAGCTACCCGCATTGGCAGGACAACGAGCTGAAGGTGCCGAGCCGCGTACACCGCCGAACAGCGCGACAAGCTGTGCTGGCGCAACGCCGCGCAGCTCTACGGGATAGACGTCGAGGCCGGTGTCAGCGCACAGTAGTAGCAGAGGTTTCGAGCAAGGGAGACCACGATGACGGTGACAACCAGCGGAGCGCAAGCCCGCTGCCGAGCGAATCGCTGTGCGGTGCGTCGACTCCGACGTCCATCCGACGCCGCGCGGCGGTGAGCTGACGCAGTACATCCCGGAGCCGTGGCGCAGCAAGTACTTCCTGGCCCGCAAGATCGGCGACCAGATCTACTACGACGCGCCCGACTACGCGCACGCGTACGCGATGCGAGCCGACACGTTCCCCGATGACGGCGAGTTTCCCGGCAGCTCTCCGGATCTGGCGTTCAAGCAGCTGATCATGGAGGCCGGCGCCGACATCGCGATCCTGGAGCCCGCCGCCTACCCGGCTCGCTTCCGCGAGGCCAACCACGCGATCAGCGTGCGGCCTGAACGACTGGCAGGCCAACCACTGGCTGGACAGCCACAACAACTGGCACGAGCGGTGGCGAGGCTCGATCTGCGTCGCGATCGAGGAGCCCGAGGCGGGCGCCCGCGAGATCGAGAAGTGGGCGGGCCATCCCTACATGGGCCAGATCCTGATCAAGGCCGAGCCGCGCCCGTCATGGGGCGATCCCAAGTACGACCCGATCTGGGCCGCCGCCACCAAGCACGACATCACGGTGAGCTGCCACCTGTCCCGCGGCCACCACGAGGAGCTGCCGATCCCGCCGGTCGGATTCCCCAGCTACAACCACGATTTCATGGTCACCTACTCGCTGCTGGCGGCCAACCAGGTGATGAGCCTGATCTTCGACGGGGTCTTCGACCGGTTCCCCACGCTGCGAATCGTGTTGGTGGAGCACGCATTCACCTGGATCCTGCCGCTGATGTGGCGGATGGACGCCATCTACGAGGCCCGCAAATCGTGGCTGGACATCAAGCGCAAGCCGTCGGAGTACGTCAAGGACCACATCAAGTTCACCACCCAGCCGCTGGACTATCCCGAGGACAAGACCGAGCTGTCCCGGGCGTTCGAGTGGATGGAGTGCGAGAAGATCCTGCTGTTCTCGTCGGACTACCCGCACTGGACGTTCGACGACCCGCGCTGGCTCGTCAAGCACCTGCCCGAACACGCCCGTGAGGCGGTGATGTTCCGCAACGGCATCGCGACCTACCACCTGCCCGAGACGGTCCCGGCCCTCGAGGGCCAGGTTCGGGTGTTCTGACCAGTGCCGGACGAGACGAAACCGCCCCGGCTGGCGCAGGGGCGTGAGCACGTCGTAGCCACCGTCGACGAAATCCCGCCGGGGACACACAAATTGGTTCCGATCGGACGCCACGGCGTCGGTGTATACAACGTCAACGGCACGTTCTACGCGATCGCGAACTACTGCCCGCACGAAGGCGGCCCGCTGTGCTCGGGCCGAGCGCGGGGCCGAACCGTCGTCGACGAGAAAGTACCCGGTGATGCCGTCATGGTCCGCGACCTCGAATTCATCTACTGCCCCTGGCATCAATGGGGATTCGAGCTCGCCACCGGTACCACCGCGGTCAAACCCGAGTGGAGCATCCGCACCTACCCGGTCCGGGTCGTCGGCAACGATGTGCTGGTGATGGCATGACCACTACTGAATCGACAGGGCCCAAGCTGAAGCGCGGCGAGAAGGTCTTCGAGGTCAACGGCGGCAACGTCGTCTACGAAATCCTCGGCAAGGAAGGCGATTTCATCGCGCTGACGCCGGGCGGCCGCTTCAGCAAGGACATCCCGGGTCTGCGGCCGCTGGCACAGGCGTTGGTCAAGGGCGGCTACCGGGTGCTGCTGTGGGACCGGCCCAACTGCGGCAAGTCGGACGTGCAGTTCTACGGCAAGAGCGAGTCCCACATGCGCGCCGAGACGCTGCACGCGCTGATCACCGGGCTCGACATCGGCCCGTGCATCATCGCCGGCGGTTCCGGCGGCGCCCGCGACTCCATGCTGACCACGATGCTCTACCCCGAGATCGTCCGAAAACTGGTGGTGTGGAACATCGTCGGCGGGGTCTACGGCTCGTTCGTGCTCGGCGGACACTACATCGTGCCGAGCATCCTCGCGACGAGGGGCGCGGGCATCAACGGCCTGCTGCGCGTCGGCGAGTGGAAGGAACGTATCGCCGAGAACCCGCACAACGAGGACCGATTCCGCGCTCTCGACGTCGACGAGTTCCTCAAGGTGATGTTGCGCTGGCTCAATGCGTTCGTCTCGAAACCGGGCCAGACCATTCCCGGTGTCGAGGACGAGATGTTCGACAACATCACGGTGCCGACGCTGATCATCCGCGGCGGCGAGAACGACTGGGACCACCCGAAGCGTACGTCGCTGGAAGTGCAGCTGCCTGATCAAGGGCTCCACGCTGATCGACCCACCGTGGCCCGAGGACGCCTGGGAGCGCGCCGGCGAGAAGTTCGCCGCCAGCGGAGGCAAGACGTTCTGCATGTTCGACACGTGGGTGCAGGCCGCACCCGCGATCCTGAAGTTCCTGGACAAGTAATGGCGCTACGTCGTTCGAATGTGCACTTCGCAGTTGAGGGACGCCTCGAGCGCGGTGTGAATGCGGCTTTCCGGGATGCGGTCCACGTCGGCCTTGCGCAGCGTCACCGTGACGATGTCGAAGCCGTCGTCTCCGTGCGCGCGGATGATTTCCCCGGTCAGACCGAAACCCGCAAGCACGCCGTGCGCGTCGTCGTCGGTGCCGCGGCTGATGTAGGTCAGCACACCGGGGGCGGGGTCCGTGCCGAAGGCCTTCGCGCACAACGCGACCGCAGCACTCTTCATGCTGCTCGGCGTCGTCGCCTCCCATCAGCATCTGCACTTCCCGACGGCCCGCGGGCATCGCGGCGATATTGCCGTCCAGCACCTCGATGTCCGCGTCGACGAGACCGCGGAGTGCCGTCATGCCGTCCGCTAACTGGTCAGGCGTGAGGCGACCCTCGGGGTCCACCAGCACACGCACCACCGCGGTTCTCATGTCGGCAACCCTAACCGCGGGTGGGAGGACGCCATGACGGCCACAACCGATTTCGCCGTAGCGGTGTGGCCGGGACTCGAGCCGCGGCTGCTGCGACACGGCAGCCGAGGACTACTCCGGTTACCGCGACTCCGGCGGATACCGGACGCTCGATGACCCGGATGCCCTGCTCAACCAGGTCGACCTGTCCGGAATTCTCGGCCGTGGTGGCGCCGCCTTCCCGCTCGCGGTGAAGCTGAAGACCGTCCGGACAAACGGTCGGGCGGCAGGCGGTGCGGTGGTGGTCGCCAACGGCGAAGAGGGCGAGCCCGCGTCGATCAAGGACCGGTGGCTGCTGCGGCACCGCCCGCACCTTGTGCTCGACGGGTTGCGCCTGGCGGCGCGATTGGTATCAGCCGACCGTGCGTATGTCTACGTCTCCGATGGCGCTGCCGCAGAAGCGGTGCGAAGCGCGCTTGCCGAGATCGACGGCGACATTCTCGACGGCCTGACGATCACGGTGCGCACGGTCGAGCCCGGTTACGTCGCGGGCGAGGAGACGGCCGCCGTACGGGCGCTCAACGGTGGTCCGGCCAAGCCGACCGACAAACCGCCCCGCCCGTTCGACGAGGGCGTCGGCCGCCTTCCGACGATGGTCAGCAATGTCGAGACGCTCGCGCTGATCCCGTTCATCCACCGGCACGGTGCCGAGGCGTTCCGCGCACAGGGCACGTCGACGTCGCCGGGAACGTTCCTCGCGACGATCACCGGTGCGGGCAGACCACCGGCGCTGTACGAACTGCCGCACGGCCTGCCGTTCGGTGAGCTGCTCGAATTCCACGGTGTGCCCGCCGATCAGGTGCGCGGCGTCCTGATGGGCGGCTACTTCGCCGGCCTGCTGAACAACGACGTCCTCGACATCACGCTGGACCACGAATCGGTGCGCCGCCTCGACAGCGGGCTGGGCTGCGCAGCGATCACAATCCTCACCGAGGACTGCCCGGTCGCCGTCGCGGCATCGGTGATGGCGTACTTCGACCGCGAGAACGCGGGCCAGTGCGGTTCGTGCTTCAACGGCACCGCCGCCATGTCGGCGGTGACCGAGGCGCTCCGCGACGGCGTGGCCACCAACGACGACCTGGCCCGGCTAGAGAGATGGTCGGTGGTGCTTCGCGGGCGCGGCGCCTGCGCGACGCTGGATGCCGCGACGAACGTGGCCGCCAGCCTGCTGACGGCGTTCCCGCAAATCGTCGCGCGGCACCTGGACAACGACTGCGACTCGTGCCGCGCGGGCGCGTTCACGGCGGACCGGCCCTATGAGATCGAGGCGGTGGTGACGGCATGAAGATTCGTCTCGACCGGACCGTCTGCGACGGCTTCGGCGCGTGCGCCAAGCACGCACCGGAGTACTTCTCCCTTGACGACTGGGGATACGCGTCGCTGGAGGGCAACGGCACGATCCCCGAGCAGGACCGGGCCGCGGTGACGCGGGCCCTGCTGGACTGCCCCGTGCACGCCATCATCGAGATGGGGGACCATCGACCCTCCCGTGACGGGACCGCACATTCGGACCTTCGCGACGCGCAGGAACCCGATCCGGCGACAGACGACAACGAGGCGATATCGGAATTCGTCCGGTGACCAGGCCACTGCCGGAAGTCAACGCGCAGAACGAATTCTTCTGGACTGCGGGCGCCGACGGCGTGCTGCGGATCCAGGAGTGCAAGGACTGCGATGCACTGATCCATCCGCCCCAGCCGGTGTGCCGGTACTGCCGTGGCCGCAACATGGGAGTGCGCGACGTGTCGGGCGAGGCCACCCTGTCGGCCTTCACCGTCAACCACCGTTTCGGCTTTCCCGACCTGCCGCCGCCCTATGTGGTGGCGCAGGTCGCGATCGTCGAGGACCCGCGGGTTCGGTTGACCACCAACATCGTTGACTGCGAACCGGAGGAGCTGGAGCTCGGCCAGGCTCGTCGAGGTCCGGTTCGAGAAGATCGAGGACAAGGTCGGCCCCGTCTGGTTGCCGGTGTTCACGCCGACGGCGGAGAAGAGGACCGGGCCGCAGGCGGTCGACGAGATCGCACCCGCGGACTTCGGCAGGCACGTCTCGCCGATGCTGACCAAGGAGAAGTTCGAGGACGCGGCGGCCATCACCGGAATCGGCATGTCGAAGATCGGCAGGCGTCAGATGGTGCCGCCATTGTCGTTGACCATCGACGCCTGCGAGCAGGCGGTGGCCGATGCGGGTCTGACGTTCGACGACATCGACGGGCTCTCAACGTATCCCGGACTCGACATCGCAGGCATGGGCGAAGGCGGGGTGACGGCGCTCGAGGGAGCGCTCGGGTTGCGGCCCGCGTGGATCAACGGCGGAATGGACACCTTCGGTCCCGGCGGCTCGCTGATCGCGGCGGTGATGGCCGTGGCCACCGGCATGGCCCGCCATGTGCTGTGCTTCCGAACCTTATGGGAGGCGACCTTCCAGCAGTTGATGAAGGAAGGCAAGATGTCGCCGCCGGGGGGCGCCCGCACCTCGAGCTGGCAGATGCCCTTCGGCGCGACATCGGCCGCGCACACGCTCGCTTTGAATGCGCAGCGGCACTTCGACCGGTACGGCACCACGAGGGAGACGCTCGGCTGGATCGCGTTGAACCAGAGAGCCAATGCCGCATTGAACCCGACCGCTATCTACCGCGATCCGATGACGATGGACGATTACCTCAACGCCCGGCTGATCACCACCCCGTTCGGGCTCTACGACTGCGACGTGCCGTGCGACGGCGCGATCGCGATCATCGTGTCGGCGGTCGATGTCGCCAAGGACTTGCCGCGCAAGCCCGTGCTGTTCGAAGCGGTCGGCACCCAGATCGTCGAGCGCACCGACTGGGACCAGACGACGATGACCCACGAACCACAGGTGCTGGGTCAGTCCGCCCACATGTGGACGCGAACATCGCTTCGGCCCAAGGACGTCGACGTGGCAGAACTCTACGACGGCTTTTCGTTCAACTGCCTGTCATGGCTCGAGGGGCTCGGTTTCTGCGGAATCGGCGAGACGAAGGACTTCATCGACGGCGGCAAGGCGATCGCCCGTGACGGCGTGATTCCGTTGAACACGCACGGTGGTCAGCTGTCACACGGGCGCACGCACGGCATGGGGTTGATCCACGAGGCCGTCGTCCAGTTGCGCGGCGATGCGGGCGAGCGCCAAGTGAAGGACGCTCGCGTCGGAGTGGTCAGCAGCGGCGGCCTGACACCGAGCGGTGCCATTCTGCTCCGGACGGCCGAATAGGCGCATGAGCGAGCCTCAACCGCGTCCACGCGTCGTGCTGACCGACGGGGTGCCGATGTCCGCGTTGGTCGCCTCGGTGCCGGAGCCCAAGGCCGTGATCGTCGCGGTGCACGGCGGGGCGACGTCGGCGGCGTACTTCGACTGCCCAGGGCATCCGGAGCTGTCCTTGCTGCGTGCCGCGGCCGCCGAGGGCTACACGGCCATTGCGCTGGACCGCCCCGGCTACGGGGCGTCCGCCTTCTACCACGACAAGATGACCCATGCGGACCGCCGGGTCGGCTTCGCCCTCGGCGCCGTCGACAAGATCCTTGGCGAAAGTTCCCGTGGTGCAGGGCTTTTCCTGCTGGCCCACTCGGCGGGCTGTGAAATCGGGTTGCGGATGGCGGTCGACGAACGTGCAACCGACGTGCTGGGTGTCGAGCTGTCAGGGACCGGGCTTCGGTACGGCGATGCGGCCAAGGCCATCATCAGTGAGGCCACCGCGACATCGCGTCCCGCGGGTCTGCGGGATCTGCTGTGGCAACCCACCGACCTCTATCCCCCCGAAGTGCTGACCGGCGGTCTTTCGGCGCCGGGCGCACCGTACGAGGCCGAGGTGACCGCGAACTGGCCGCGCCGCGACTTCGGTGAGATCGCAGCAAGGGTGACGGTGCCGGTCGAATTCAGCGTGGCCGATCACGAGCGCGTCTGGGAGTCCACACCGCAGGCCGCACAGGCCGTCGCGGCGTTGTTCACGTCGGCGCAACGGGTCGTCGTCAACGACATGCCCGACAGCGGCCACAACCTCAGCGTGGGCTGGAGTGCGGGTGAATACCACCGGCGGGTGCTGTCGTTCGTCGACGAATGTGCCGCCGCACGTGAAGAATTGGAGGCGGGTTGATGCGCGTCGGTTTCATCGGACTCGGCAGCCAAGGGGGGCCGATGGCACGACGGATCGTCGGAGGCGGCTATGACGTGACGTTGTGGGCGCGCAGACCCGCCACCCTCGCACCCTTCGCCGACACCCCCGCGAAGACCGCGCAGTCACCGGCCGAGTTGGCGGCGGCCAGCGACCTGGTCTGTCTGTGCGTCGTCGGCGACGACGACGTGAGGGAGGTGCTGGCGGGCGACAACGGCGTGCTGGCCGGGCTGGCGCCGGGTGGGATCGTGGCGATCCACAGCACAGTGCATCCTGATACATGTCGCGAGCTGGCCGAATCCGCTGCCAAGCAGGGTGTTTCGATCATCGACGCCCCGGTGAGCGGCGGCGGGCCCGCCGCGCGAGGAGGGCCAGTTGCTGGTGATGGTCGGCGGCGACGACGAGGTCGTCGAGCGCTGCCGCCCGGTGTTCGCGACATATGCCGATCCCATCGTGCACCTCGGCCCGCTCGGCAGCGGACAGCTCGCCAAGATCTTGAACAACCTGTTGTTCACCGCCAACCTGGGCAGCGCCGCCAGCGCGCTGGAACTGGGTGAAGCCCTTGGCATTCCGCGCGAGAAGCTCGGCGAGGTCGTCACCCGCGGTTCGGCCAACAGCAAGGCGTTGTCCAGCATCGCCGCGTTCGGCGGCCGGACAGACCAACTCGCGTCCATAGCCGGTGCGCTCCTGCAGAAGGACGTCCGGCACGCCGCGAGCATCGCCGATGCCGCGTCGGCGCCCCAGGGTGCGGTCTTCGACGCCGCCGATGCCGCGCTGATCGCGCTGCAACATCCGCGATGACACGGGTCGGATTCATCGGCACCGGCCGAATGGGCGCCCCGATGGTGCGTCGTCTGGTCGACGCCGGCCATGAGGTCCGAGCGCTGGGCCGCACGCCCGAGAAGGCCTGCAGCCGTAGAGCATTTGGGCGCCTCCGCGGTGAACGATCCGGCGGCCGTCGCCGAGGGCGCCGACGCCGTGATCGTCTGCGTGTTCACCGACGACCAGGTGCGCCAGGTCTGCCTCGAGGACGGCCTGGTCGCCGCCATGTCGCCTGGTGCCGTGCTCGTCGTGCACACCACGGGCAGCCCGCGCACCGCCCAGTCGATCGCCGCCCTCGGGGTCGACGTGGTCGATGCTCCGGTGAGCGGGGGTCCACACGACATCGCCGCAGGCCGGGTGACGCTGTTCGTCGGAGGCGAAGACGACGCGGTGAAGCGGGTGCGTCCGCTGCTGAGTACCTACGGTGACCCGGTCCTGCATGTCGGCCGCACAGGCACGGGTCAGCTGGTGAAGCTGATCAACAACGCGCTCTTCGCCGCGCAGATCGGGCTGGTCGCCGAGGGGGTACGGCTCGGCGGTCTGCTCGGCGTCTCGGAACCCACCCTGCTCGAGGCGCTCACGCACGGCAGCGCGGCCAGCCGCGCGCTGGGCAATATCGGGCGGGCGGGGTCCACGAGAGCCTTCATCGACTCCGTCGGCGACTTCATCGGCAAAGATGTCGCGATGGTCCGCGCAACGGTCGCCGAACTGGGCGGCGACCTCGGACCGCTTTCCGAAATTGTCGACACGGCGCTTCACCGATGAGACACATTTCCTGAATGCCTCATTCTCTTTTGGGGAAACGCCATTACCGCTAGGGTTACAGGCCAACAGCCATACGTAACGAACTATGATCCGTTCATACAGCTCAGGAGCATTTGATGACCCAGGCGAAGGTCGTATTCGACCCGTTTTCGCAGGACTTCTTCGACGGAGCCTACGAGACGTATCGCCGGATGCGCGACGAGGCGCCGGTCTATTACAGCGAGGAGCACGACTTTTACGCGCTGACCCGGCACGAAGACGTCTCGCCCGCGTTCAAGGACTTCGAGACCTACTCGTCGCGCTTCGGTGTGGATCTTTCGTCGGTGAGAAGCGGCGTGCCGACGGCCACGGGGATGAAGATGATCATCTTCATGGACCCGCCCGAGCACCGCAACATGCGCAGCCTGATGAACAAGGTGTTCACGCCCCGCGCCATCCAGGCGCAGAAGCAGATGGTGACCGCCAAGGTCGAGAAGTACATCAGCCGCCTCGATCCGGACGGGTTCGATGCCGTTCAGGAGTTCACGGCGCCGTTTCCCGTCGAGGTCATCACGACGATGCTGGGTGTTCCAGACGATCAGGCCCAGCAGGTCCGACATTGGATCGATGACGGGTTGCATCGCGAGGTCGGCCAGGTCGAGGTCGGCGAGAAGGGAATGCAGGCGAACATCGACAACGCGATGTTCTACCTCGAACTGGTGCAGAAGCGGCGAGCGCAGCCCCAGGACGACCTCTTCACCAAGCTGATCGAAGCCGACCTCGAGCGGGAGGATGGCGGACTCGAGAAGCTCGAGGACCTCGACATCGCCGCGTTCGCATCGCTTCTCGGCGGCGCGGGTGCCGAGACGGTCACCAAACTCGTCGGCAATGCGGTGTACGTGTTCGCACAGAACCCTGATCAGTGGCGCACGTTGCAGGAGGACCGCAGTAAGATCCCCGCCGCAGTCGAGGAGCTACTGCGTTACGAGGCGCCGTCGCAGTACAACGTGCGCCGAAACATGAAAGACGTTCACCTGCACGGCACCACGATTCCCGAGGGCAGCCCGGTCTTTCTGATCGGCGGTGCGGCCAACCGAGACGAACGCGCCTGGACAAACCCGGACACGTTCGACATCGACCGTGACCGCACCGAGGCGACGAACCTCGGCCTGGGCTACGGCATCCACAGCTGCCTCGGCGCGGCACTGGCACGCCTGGAAAGCGCTATCGCGTTGGAGAAACTGCTCGACTTCATGCCGCGCTACGAGGTCGACTTCGACAAGTGCAACCGCGTCCAGATGCAGAATGTGGTCGGCTGGAAGCACGTTCCCGTAAAGGTTCTCACGATGACCCAGAAAATCGAAGTCGACTTCGGCTTGTGTGAAAGCAACGGGGTATGCATGGGCATCATCCCCGAGGTGTTCGACCTCGACGACCAGGACTATCTGCACGTGTTGCAGGAGGACGTAACCCCGGAGAACGAACAGCAGATCTCAGAAGCGGTCCGCCAGTGTCCTCGGCAGGCGATCTCGATCCGCGAAGAGTGACGCCCGCACACATCGCGGTCGAAGCCGATAAGGAGATCCATTGACCACGTCCCAGCTCGTCTTCGACCCATTCTCCGAGGAATTCTTCAACGGGCCGTGGGAGATTTACCGGCGCATGCGGGACGAGGCGCCGGTGTACTACAACTCAGAGCACGACTTCTACGCGCTGTCGCGCCACGAGGATGTCGCGGCGGCCTACAAGGACTTCGCGACGTACTCGTCGGCGTACGGTCTCGACCTTGCGACGGTGCGATCCGAGGAACCCTTCGCCGCCAAGATGATCATTCTCATGGACCCGCCCGAGCACCGGCAGATGCGCAGCCTGGTCAACAAGGTGTTCACCCCACGGGCCATCGAGGCGATGCGTCCGATGGTGACCGACACCATCGACCGCTACCTGGCCAAGGTCGACCGCACGCGCTTCGACGTCGTGCAGGACTTCTCGGCGTTCTTTCCCGTCGAGGTGATCACCCAGATGCTGGGCGTGCCGGAGGAGTACCGCCAGCAGGTCCGCGAGTGGGTGGACACCTCATTGCACCGGGAACCCGGTCAGATCGACATGTCCGAGAAGGGCATGCAGGCCATCGGGGAAGCGATGGCGTTGTACTACAAGCTCATTCAGGAGCGTCGTGCGAATCCCTGCGATGACATGTTCAGCCGCCTCGTCGCCGCCGAGATCGAGCGCGAGGACGGCGGGATGGAGTCGCTGGACGACTTCGAGATCGCTGGATTCGCAACGCTTCTGGGCGGTGCGGGAGCCGAGACCGTCACCAAGCTGGTGGGCACTGCGGCGGTGACGTTCGCGCGCTTCCCCGAGCAATGGCAAAGGTTGCTCGACGACCGCAGCCTCATTCCCGCCGCGGTGGAGGAACTGCTGCGCTATGAGCCGCCGGTGCACTACAACGTGCGACGGTCGATGCGCGAGGTGGATCTGCACGGAGTGACCATTCCCGAGGGCAAGCCCGTGTTCCTGCTGCAGGCTTCGGCGCACCGCGATCCCGAGGCGTTCAGCGACCCCGACACGTTCGACATCGACCGCAACCGCACAGAGGCGCAGAACCTCGGCTTCGGCTACGGAGTGCACAGCTGTCTCGGCGCGGCGCTCGCCCGGATGGAGACGGCGATCGCGTTGGAGCGCCTGCTCGACTGCCTACCGCGCTACGAGGTGCTGTGGGACGACTGCCGGCGGGTGGCCATGCAGAACGTCGCAGGCTGGTCACACGTGCCTGTGCGCGTATTTGATTGACCCGTACCCCGCGAGCGTGCGGTCAGCCCAGGCCGTGCAGGATGGCTCCGTGGCAGTCGGCGGCCGCTTGCCGGAGCTTCACCGCTTCCTGGTAGCCGTCGGAGTGGTACCACTCCCGGGCGGCTTCGGGCGATTCGAACTCGAGCAGAACGGTCTGGGTGCCGTGCCACTCACCCTCGAGCACCTCGGCGTTCTGGTCGAACGCCAGGATCGTCGCACCCGCCATCGCCTTGCCGGCCAGCTTGGCGTATTCGGTCATCCCAGCGGGGTCCTTCACGTCCTCGGTGATGACTATGTAGCCCTTTGACACTGAAAACTCCTCATGTAGTTGTCGGCACCGCCAACCTGCTCTAGTCGATCTCGCGGATGGCTCGTTCGGGACAGTTCGCGATCGCGTCGCGGGCTGAAGATTCGAGCTCGGGGGGCACCTCTTCGGGATCGGCGACCGCCCATCCGTCCTCGTTCAGGTCGAACACTTCCGGGCACATCGTCAGGCACATGCCGTGGCCCGCGCACCGATCTTCGTCGACGGTCACCTTCATCGCCGATCACCGTCCACCACATCGAATTCCAGGTGCAGAGTCGTCAGCCCACGCAGGATGTACGTCGGAATGTATTGGTAGCGACGCTGTCCCGGCGGGCCGTGGTGCGCCTCGCTGATGCGGATATCGGTGGTCCTGTCCAGTAGCCGCTCGAGGCCGACGCGAGTCTCGGCACGGGCCAGTGGTGCGCCGGGGCAGCTGTGAATTCCGCGGCCGAATGCAAGGTGCTGGCGCGCGTTCTTGCGCTCCGGATCGAACGTATCGGGGTCTTCGAACCGGCGCGGATCGCGATTGGCGGCGCCGTTGACCACCATCACCGTGCAGCCGGCGGCCAACGCTTCCTCTCCGACGGTGGTCGGTGTCCGCGACAGCCGGAAGTCACCCTTGACCGGGCTCTCGATGCGAAGGCACTCCTCGATGAAGTTCGGCAGCAGGCTGCGATCATCGCGCAGCCTGCGCTGGATGTCGGGCTGGTCGCCCATCACCTTCAGCGCGGTCGACAGCAGCCGGACCGTGGTCTCCTGGCCCGGCCGAGAACACGTTGGTGGCCACCCGCACGACATCGCCGACCTCGGGCATCGTGCCGTCGGGGAACGTGGCGGTCGCCAGACCCGTCAGCACATCGTCACGTGGTTCGCGACGCCGATCCTCGACGTAGGTCGCGAAAACCTCGTAGAGATACTCCAGCGGGGTCTTGGCCAGCGTCTTGTCGGCGTTGCCAAGGCCGCTGCCGTGCGTCCCTCGTGCGAGGCGGTCGAGCAGTTCCGGGCGGTCCTCTTCGGGCACACCGAGCAGATCGGCGATGATGCGCAACGTGAAGGGACCGGCGAAGTCGCTGATGAACTCGCCCTCGCCGGGCGCAAGGAAGTCGTCGAGGATGTCGTCGGCGAGCTGCCACATCGCGTCCTCGTTCTCCTTGAGGCGCTTGGGTGTGATCAGCCGCATCAACAGGGCGCGATGGTTCGTGTGCGTCGGGGGGTCGAGCGTCGGTAGCTGATCGCTGAACGGGATCTCATCGCGGTGCTTCACGATCAACTCGGTGACGTCGTCCCCTTCCAGCGGTACCGGAAACCCGGGGAACGGCCCGGTCACCGAGACGCACGACGAGAAGGTCTCCGCGTCGTTGTAGACGTCGACGGCCTCCTGCCAGCCGGTCACCATCGTGACGCCGTAGTGCTCCTCGCGGCTGACCGGGCACTTATTGCGAAGTGCCTCGTAGAACGGGTACGGATCGTCCGTCAGTCGCTTGTCCCGAAAGAAGTCGACCGAAGTGAGGTCCTCCGCCATTGCTACTCCATGATCTCTGATGAAGAGAACCTGATTCTCATCTATGGGCATTAGATTTCCACAGTGCCCCGCCGCCGTCAACGAGGGCCTTACTGAATCGGCTCGTCGCCCAGGACCGTAGTGCGCAGCATCTCCCGCGGTGATTCGCGGTCATACGGTGCCGCCCGGTGCAGGACCCCGTTGTTGTCCCAGATCACCGTGTCGCCGACGGACCAGCGGTGGCTGTAGACCAGGTCCCGCCGGGTGGCGCGGTCGAGCAGATCTGCGAGCAGCGCCCTGCCCTCGTCGAGGTCCATTCCGACGACGTAGTCCGCCGATGCGCCGAGCACCAGCGACTTGCGGCCGCTGCGGTGCGTCCACACCAGGGGATGCTCGTGGGTGGGGCGGGACCGCCATTTCGCCACCAGCTCCGGCGACGGATCGGGATGGACCCGACGCTGCGACGCCTCCAGCGAGTGCATCACCCGCAGTGCACCGAACCGCTCCTTCTCGTCCTCGCTGAACGCCTCGTAGGCGGCATAAGAGTTCGCGAACTCCGTCTCACCGCCGCGGTCGGCCACCTGCTTGGCCGACAGTACGGTCGCCTTCTGCGGGCATTCGCCGTTGGTCGGTGTGCAGCCGTCGATGTGCCAGTCGAAGGTGGCACGCAGATAGTCCGCCGACGCGTTCTTCGACTTGTCCAGCGTGATCGGGTAAATCCCAGCGACCGGATGATGGCCGTCGGAGGAATGGTCGATCTCGCCGAGCCTGCGGCAGAACGCCACTTGCGCCTCGGGTTGCAGGCTCAAGCCCGGAAACACCAGCACGCCATTGTCTTCCAGCGCATCGAGCACGGCGGCGCCGAGCGACTCGTCGGTTGCCAGCCGACCGGAGTCCACGCCGAGCACCTCCGCACCGACCGACGTCGGTGAGCTTGTTGATCGTCAGCAGACTCATGGTTCGTTCTTTCCCGCTCAGTCCTCACGGCACCGGCGCGCTGACGCGATGCATGACCGCGTCGGCGGAATCGGCGGGTTTCTGGGTGCCGAAGACCTCGACGGCCATCGACACCATGATCATCGAATAGACGAGGTGAAGAAGATTCAGCGCATCGTCCGGCACATCGTCGAGCGGAAACTTGTCGCAGTAGTCGATCGCCTCTTCGAAGCGAGGCGTGAACGCGTCGTAGAACTCGCGGATCTCCGGCATGGAAGTGGCCAACCGGGTTGCCCACCGTTCGGGTTCGGTTGCCAGACACCATTTCTCGGCGAACTTCTCATACTCGGCGAAAGCACTTGGCAGGCGGGACTCGGCCATCGTCACACCCCCACCGGGCTACGCTCGGCCTTGTACTCGTCGACCCAGTCCACGGCGACCTTGTGCAGATGGCGCACCAGGATCTCCTGATCGCTGAGCGGGAAATCGTCGACGACGCCGTACTCCAGCGCCGCCTGCGTGCCGCCGAGCATGCCTGCGTCCTGCAGCGCGAACTCCTTCAGGACCACCGAGGCGACCTCGTGTTCAATGCGCTCACGCACGGAGCGTGCAGGGTAAAAGGCGTTGTAGGCCTCGAACTTGTGGGTGTTGTGCGACGTCGGCCAGTAGCGGTACAGCAGATACCAGCCGTGGTAGATCAGGATCTCCAGGTTGGGAAATATCTGGAAATTGGTGATGCCCCACGGCTCGATCCCGCCAGGATTCAAGCCGGCCGACTGGTGCGTCTCCGGCGTACGCCACGGCCCGACGAGTCCGCTGCGCGTGACCCTTTCGACCGGATACATGTATTCGGGCGCGAGCAACCAGCGTCTGGTACCCGCAGTCGAGACCAGGCGGTGCGGCCCATCGATCTGGAAGTGCCCGCATTCGAAGGTTGCGTTGGGCTGGCGCACCTCGGTGGGCACCTGCTGCGAATGCAGCGACGGCACGTGGTAGTACTCCTGGAACGCATCGGCGAAGATCTTCCAGTTGCTGTTGTTCTGCGCGGCGAACTCGTAGCGCTCCGTCATCATCTCGAACGGATAGTCGTCGAGCGCGGTGATCATCGGTCCGAGGAATTCGCGCAGCGTCCACCTCGGTTCAGGATCGAAGTTGATGAAGATGAACCCGTTCCAGATATCGCACTGCACCGGCTTCAACCCGTACTGCGCGGTGTCCAGGCCGAAGAACTCCCCCTCCTGCTGTACGTACGACAGATCGCCCTTGAGGTCGTAACGCCACCCGTGGTACTTGCAGGTGAACTGACGGCAGGTGCCCTTGACCTCTTCGTTCGGAAAGTCGTTCCAGACCAACTTGTTTCCGCGGTGGCGGCAGATGTTGTAGAACGCGCGGATCTGCTGATCCTTGCCCTTCACGACGATCACAGATGTTCTGGCGGCATCGATCTCCTTGGTGAGGTAGCTACCGACGCGCGGCAATTCCTCGACGCGGGCGACGTTGAGCCAGGCCCGTTTGAAGACGGCCTCACGTTCGAGCTCATAGAACTCGGGCGAGGTCGAATCGCGGAACGAAACCGGTCCGGTCCCGAGTTCCGGATAATGTTGGGTCCAGCTGCCCTCCGCCGGTTTAGGCCATTTCTGCATGCGAACCTCCCTGTGCTGTGCGCGAACTCGTGATCATCACATCACCGACCCGCCGTTGACGCCGAGTGTCTGCCCGGTGATGAAACCGGCCTCCTCGGAACACAGGAAGCCGACCGCGGCGGCGATATCGTCGCCGGTACCGAGATGTCCGAGCGGAACACTGGCCGCCATCTGCTCATTGGAGGGCAGATGGCCGGACGCCTGTCCCGCGTGCTGCATCGGCGTCTCGATGGCCGACGGCGGAATGTTGTTCACCGTGATGCCCGCCGGACCGTATTCGCGGGCAAGCGATCTGGTCAGCGAAAGCAGTGCGCCCTTCGACGCGGCGTAATGCGCCATGCCCGGTGAACCACGCTGGGCGCTGGACGAGGAGATCATCACGATGCGCCCCCACCCGGCCTCCAGCATGTCGGGCACCGCGACCTGACAGCAGTGGAAGGTCCCCGTAAGGTTCACGTCGATCAGACGCTGCCAGGCTTGCACGCTGATGTCGGTGAACGGCGCCCAGTCCACCGCACCCGCGCTGGTGACCAAGATGTGCACCGGTCCGAGTTCGGTGCGCACCTTTGCGAACGCTTCCTCCACGGCGGCGCGGTCGCTGACGTCGGCGGCCACCCCGAGCGCCGTCACGCCTTCTGCGCGCAGCTCCTCCGCGACCCGTTGGGCCGCATCGCCGTTCAGGTCGAGCACGGCCACCTTGTGCCCACGCCTGCCGAGCTCGCGGCAGGTCGCTTCGCCCATCCCGGATGCGCCTCCGGTCACCACCGCGACGCGGCTCACGCTAGACCGTCCCATTCTCTCTCGTCTCTATTCGTAGATCACGTGGACTGATCGGCTGGTGGGTAGGGACTGGCACGTCAGCACCCATCCGTCGGCCACTTCGTCGTCATCCAGCGCGTCGTTGTTGAGCATTCTGGCGCTACCGGAGACAATGCGCGCCATACACGTTCCGCACGAACCGGTCTCGCATGACGACGGTGCCCGCAGGCCTGCGATGCGCGCCGTCTGTAGCAACGTGTTGCCCGCCCGGTAGCCGGCGGTGGTGGTCGTGTGATCGAGTTCGATCACGACTTCTTCGGTCTGCCCGGAACTGTCGGTGACATCGGCAGGAGCCGGCTCGACCGAGAAGCGTTCGAGGTGAACGCGTTCCCGCGGGATGCCGGACTCGAGAACCGTGGCCTCGACTGTGTCCATGAAGGGGCCCGGACCGCAGATGTAGAAGTCCGCCGCGCCGGTGCCGGCGACGAAGGACTCGACCACCGGGGGCGTCACCACGCCACTGTCATCGTCGATGTGGTGCACGACCACCAGACGGTCGGCGTGCTCGTCGGCCAACCGGGACAGCGCTTCGGCGAAGATCACCGAATCGCGACTGCGGTTGGCGTAGAGCAACCGAATTCGCCGCGACGAACTGACCAATGCCGTACGTACCAGCGACATGATCGGCGTGATCCCGCTGCCACCCGCGAACGCCACGATCTCGTCGGTGGTGTCGCGCAGACAGAACCGTCCCTCCGGCGGTGCGGCGTGAATCTCGATGCCCTCGGAGACCGTGTCGTTGAGCCAGTTCGACACCAGGCCGCCCGGGTCTCGCTTGACAGTGATCTGCAGGTCGTCCTCGAGCGGTGCCGAAGACATCGAATAGCAGCGGCGGAGGTCCTGACCGTCCACGGTCACGCGCAGCGTCAGAAATTGACCGGCCTGATAGCGATACCGAGCCGAGCAGCGCTCCGGCACGTCCAGCACAAGAGAAACGGCGTCCGACGTCTCGCGTACGACTCGCTTGACGCGCAGCGGCGCGAAGCCGTCGGCTCCACTGTTGTCAGCCATCGACCTCAATATATCAAGTACTTGTCATTAATCTCAAGTACTTAATACCGCCTAGGAGTCGATGTGGTCTTCGAACAGCTCGTGACCGGTGCCCTGCTCGACAACGCGCGCCAACAGCTCACGAAGGGTTTTCTGCTCGGCCTTGGTCAACACGCCGAAGACCTTGTCGTGCGCGGAGATCGCGTCGCTGACGACGGCTTCAGCCACCTTGCGGCCCTGGTCGGTGAGGAACGCCTGCAGAATTCGACCGTGTTGGGGATCCTGCTTGCGCTCCACGAGCCCGCGTCGTTCCAGAGCGGTCAGCGCGAGTTGCACTCCTTGCGGTGTGATCAGCATCCGCCTCGCCAAGGCCGCCCCGGACAGCCCGGGTTCGGCCGACAACTGGCGCAGCACACCGATCTGCGCCGTGCTCACCCCGTGCTCGCTCACCGCGTCGTTGACCGTCGTCAAGGAGAAGTACCAGGCCTGCTTGAGCAGCCACAGGATGTTGTCGGTTTGTTCCACGCTCGCTCCTCTCGGTCTTGGCGCTAGCGCTTGTAGACGACGCCGTCTTTCATCACGAACCGCACGTCCAGTGTGACGGCGATGTCGCGCGACGGGTCGTCGGGCACCGCGACGATGTCGGCGAGGTACCCCGGCGCGATGCGCCCGAGTTCGTCGTCGGCCTCGATGAGCTCGGCACTGGTGATGGTCGCCGCCCGCAGCGCCTGCATGGGTGTCATGCCACGCGACACCAGAGCGCACAGCTCCTTTGCGTTCTGCCCGTGCGGGATCGCGGGCGCGTCCGTGCCGCAGGCGATTCGGACCCCGGCATCGATGGCCTTCGGAAGCATGGCCTGAGCCTGCGGGAACACCACTTCGGCCTTCTTGCGCAGCTCCGGAGCGATGCGGTCGATCGCCATCGCCTCAGTCAGGTACGTGGTCGATACCAGGAACGTGCCGGTGTCGGCCATCAGTTTGATGGTGTCGTCGGTGGCAAGGAATCCGTGTTCGATGCAGTCGATCCCGGCCCGGATACACGCGCGAATAGCGCTGTCCCCCACAGCATGCGCGGCCACCCGGACCCCGGCGCGGTGCGCCTCGTCGGCGATCGCGGCGAACTCGTCGTCGGAGTACTGCTGCGCGCCCGGCGCGGTGCTGTGCGACATCACACCGCCCGAGGCGGACACCTTGATCAGCTTGGCGCCATGCCGGACCTGATAGCGCACGCACGCCCGAACCTCGTCGACGCCGTTGGCGATGCCTTCGGCGACCGACAGCGGCATGATGCCAGGAGCGAGGCGCTGGAACACAGTCGGATCGAGGTGTCCGCCGTAGGGCGTCACAGCGTGCCCCGCCGGGTAGATCCGTGGCCCGATGTGCCAACCCGCCTCGATCGCACGCTGCAACGCGACATCGAGGAGGTAGCCACCCGTTTTGACCATCAACCCGAGATTGCGCACCGTGGTGAAGCCGGCTTCCAGCGTGGTGCGGGCATTGACCGCGCCGCGCAATGTTCGGTACGCGGGATCGTCCTGTACACCGTGCATCGGACTCGGCAGACCTTCAGGACCGCCTGGTCCGCCGATCAGCAGGTTGAGTTCCATGTCCATCAAACCGGGCAGCAGCGTTACGTCGCCCAGATCGATGTCGTGGTCCGGATTCTGCGGAAGCTCAACGGGATTGACCGCGGAGATCCGGTTGCCGTCGATCACCACCACGGCCGGTGAGCGCACCTCGCCGGCCGCCACGTCGGCCCACCGCGCGGCGCGAAGGAGGGTTACCGGACCGGTCACGGCACAGGTTCTGACACGCAGTCCAGCGTGGTGGCGCCCGTGTCGGGCACCTTCGGTTGCTTCCAGCACTCAACCGGAAAGGATGCCTGGATCATCGAATAGAGGAGGCGCATCAGATTGAGCACATCCTCGGGCATGTCGTCCAGTGTGAACTTGTCGCAGTAGGCAATTGCCTCCTCGGCACGCGCGGTGATCGCGTCGTAGAAGGCCTGGATCTCGTGCATGGAACTGGCCAACCTCTTGGCGTACCGTTCGGCCTCGGTGGCCAGACACCAGTCCGAGAACAACTCGAGGTCGGCGAACTCGGGCGGCAGTTTCGCCGTCGACTCGGCAGTCGTCATCTCACACCCCCGCGGTCTTGCGTCGGTAGTCCGCCACCCAAGCCGCGGTCTCGGTGTGAAGATGCCGGATGAGCACCTCCTGGTCGCAGAGCAGGAAGTTGTCCAGCACCCGCGACTCGACCATCGTCTGCGTCGCCTCCAGCGTGTTGGCGTCCTGCAGCCCGTACTCCTTGAAGGACACCGCGGCGAGTTCCTGCGCGATGCGCTCCCGAGGCGTTCTCGGCTGCGGGAAATACACCGTGCCCTCGAAGATGTGGGTGTTGAACGACGTCGGCCAATAGTGATAGGTCAGATACCAGCCCTGTCCCCAGAACAGGATCACGAAGTTCGGGAACAGCTGAAACGAGTCGAGCCCCCACGGATCGCATTTCGCCGGGTTCAGCCCCGCCGGCATCTCGCCGAGATCCGGTTTGTCCCATGGCCCGAACAACCCGCTCTGGCAGATGTCCTCGATCGGCTTGCGCATCTCGTCGGCCATCTCCCAGGCCCGGATACCCGACGTGCTCACCAACCGGTGCGGCCCTTCGATGCGATAGTGCGGAGCCTCGAAGCCCGCCTCGGCCGCAGCCTTCGAATATGCCGTCGGGGACTGGTTCGCGTGCAACACAGGTGCGTGGTAGAACTCCTGGAACGCGTCCATGTAGAGCTTCCAGTTGGCCTTCACTTCCGACCGGTAATGGAACGCCGAGGTCATCTTGTCGAACGGATAGCCCTCGAGATCGGTGATCATCGGCCCCAGAAAGTCGCGCAGGCTCTGCTCGGGCTCATCGGCGAAGTTGACGAAGATGAAGCCTTCCCACACCTCGCAGTGCACGGGCACCAGGCCATAGCGGCTCTTGTCGAGGTCGAAGAACTCCCCCTCCTGCTGGACGAACGTGAGGTTGCCGTCGAGGTCGTAGCGCCAGGCGTGGTACTTGCACGTGAACTGGCGGCACACACCGCTGGTCTCCTCCAGCGGCATGTCGTTCCACACCAGCTTGTTGCCGCGGTGCCTGCAGATGTTGTGGTACGCCTTGACTTCACCGTTGGCGGTGCGCACCACGATGATGGAGGTGTTGACGACCTTGAGTTCCTTGGTGAAATAACTGCCCTTGCGTGGAATCCGTTCGACACGACCGACATTCAGCCACGCACGACGGAACACGGCCTTGCGCTCGACTTCGTAGAACTCCGGGTCCACCGAGTCCTCGTAGGACACCGGACCGGTTCCCAGCTGCGGGTAATGCTCAGTCCAGCTGCCTTCCGGCGGCTTGGGAAATCGAGGCATCGTCGTCTCCTGTCGACTGTCATCGCTGCCGCGCCGCCGACCCGCGAAGCGTCCGGCAGCCCGACGGTATATGCTTCACGCGACAATCGCAAGTAGTTGATATTGACCCGTGTCGGGTGCAGAGGGAGTCGAAGTCGTGACCACACTGGAAACCCGCGAACCGAACTTCGCGCGCCCGGTCGCACCGCATCGTGGCCGCATCTACCTCGGTGTCGGACTGCTCACCGGAGTCGTGTTCCTCGGGATGACGATCGGCGTTCAATTCGGTCTGATCGCACCAAACCTCACCTCGGACGTGATCGCCAACCTGCTCTTCGGCGTGCCGGTGATCCTGGTGCCACTCGTCATCCTGTGGGACGCGCCAGGCGAAAATCGAACCCGGCTCGACAAGGCGGCGGAGCTGACGCTGTTCTACCTGCCGTACACGGCGTGCA
Organism: uncultured Actinomycetota bacterium; assembly: GCA_963758825.1. GTDB lineage: Bacteria > Actinomycetota > Actinomycetes > Mycobacteriales > Mycobacteriaceae > Mycobacterium. The sequence goes on from CAVWWV010000011.1 coordinate 126,386, forward strand.
GTCAGATCGGCTACGAGTTGATGTTCCTCATCGGCCACCCGCTCGGCTGGTGGACCCCGACGACCGATCCCGGCTGGAAATGGCTGTGGTGGCAGTACGCACTGGCCGACACCCGCTACGTCAGCGGCAACCCGTGGATCTTCGCGCTGGAAGTGGTCGGAGTGATCACCGGAGTCGTCGTTTTCCTCACCTGGACCAGGCTGGTCAAGGTCGACCTGCCCACGGAATCGCGGATCCGTTGCCTCTGGGTCGCCTTTGCCGGGTGCGCGGTGTTGATGAGCAGCACCGCGGTGTACTTCCTGGCCGAGGTGGGCGCCGGCTTCGACAACATCGGCCAAGGCGCATACGGCCTTGGTTTCAAGTTCATCGCCGAGAACATCCCGTTCATGGTGCTGCCCCCGCTGGTGCTGTACGCGATTCACCTGCAGATCGATTACCTGACGCGGCGCGCAGGAGCGCAGGCGGTCGACGCGCTGCCGGCGAGCAGGTGAAGGTCAGGGCATCTTGACTGCCGACACGTACATCTCGAGCATCGCCTGGTACATATCGACATCGTCGAGGTGACTGCCCAGTTCGACAGCGTCGGTGGTGGCGATGATGATGTGGGCGAACGTCGCCGCAGGGATCAACAGGGTCGCGCCGATATTCTCGATACCCGCGACGATGTAGCGGGCGAGCTGGTCGACGACCTCGGATCGCTTGGCGGCCACGCGATCCCGCGCCTCCGGGTTGCGCAGTAGGTAGAGGTTGAACTCGATGCCCAGTGCCGCATGCTCGGCGCCGCGGTCACGACTCAGCTGGCGCCACCGCTCACCGATGTCTTCGAGCTCGCGTGCCCCGATGTGGTCGGACGACGACATCACCTCGGCGAAATTGTCGAAGTACCGACGCCAGTACCGGTCGCTCGCGGCCAAGAAGAGCTCCTCCTTGGTGGCGAAGTACTTGTAGATCGCGCCTTTCGAGTAGCCGGCCGCCTTGGCGATGTCGTCGAGAGTCGCTGAGATGAAACCCTTTTCGGCGAACACCTGCTCTGCGGCATCCAGCAGCAGTGAGCGCGTGCGTTCGAGGCGTCGCTCGCGCGTCCAGGGCTCGACCATGCCCCCATCTTGCCACAGTATTTTGACCCCTTGGTCATTGAGATACCGGCTGGTATATTTTCGGCGCATCGGCCACTTCGAGGGGAGCTCTGAAGTTCATGGGATCGACAAGTGCGCAGGAGACGGTGTCGTGAGCGATCTGTCGAGCAGGAAGAGGCCCGTTCTCACCGAGTCACTCAGCGACGCGGCACTCGGTGCGCAGCCTCAGAAGAAGATCACGCCGGTGCGAGTGTGGGCGGCAGTCGGCGGCGTGATCCTGGCGTTCCAGCTGTATGTGTGGATCCGCTGGATCAGCGGGCCCAACTTCGAGCGGGTTCCCGCAGGCCCGACCGATCCGCCGACGTTCATGAAGGCGATCCTCTTCACGTGGACAGCCGTAATCGTGGTCGGCCTGCCAATTGCCATCTGGTGGTTCCTCATTCGGCCGTGGCGCCGGGAGCGGCGGATCACCCTCGACGGCATGCTCTTCGTGTCCTGCGGGCTGCTGTGGTTTCAGGATCCACTGCTGAACTACTTCAACACGTGGAGCACATACAACACCTGGATGTGGAATATGGGCTCGTGGGTCCAGGACATTCCGGGTTGGGTGTCGTTCGGGGAACCGGGCGCCATGATGGCCGAGCCCATTCTGATGAACGCTCCCGGCTACTTCTTCGTCCTGCTGTGCACAATGCTGGGCTGCTGGGTTATGCGCTTGGCCAAGAAGCGGTTTCCCAATATCAACACCCTCGGACTGATCGGGGTTGTGATCGCATGGACCTTCTTCTTCGATTTCGTCATCGAGGGCCTGTTCCTCATGCCGATGGGGCTGTTCACCTATCCGGGCGCCATCCAGGCGCTGTCGGTCAATGCGGGCACCTATTACCAGTGGCCGCTCTACGAAGGGCTGATGTGGGGCGGAGTCCAGGCCGGCCTGTGCTGCATGCGCTACTTCACCGACGACCGTGGCCGCACCTTCGTCGAGCGTGGGCTGGATCAGGTCCGAGGCGGATTAGTCACACAGCAGCTGACCCGCTTCCTGGCGATCTTCGCCGCGTGCAGCGCATTCTTCTTCATCTTCTACAACATTCCGGCACAGTTCTTTGCCATGCACCAGGATCCGTGGCCGGCCGACATCTTGAAGCGCTCGTACTTCCTGATGGGCATCTGCGGTGAAGACACGGATCGGCCGTGTCCCGACCCTGCGCTACCGATGCCCCTGACCAATTCCGGCTACATCAACCACGACGGTGAGCTCGTCTTCCCCGAGGGCGTGAAGCTTCCCGTGAACGTTCCACTGGAGCGAGGAAAGTAAATGCTGAACAGCACTTCTGCGGTCGTCACACCGGTTTCGGACGCGCCGTTCTACCGTGCGGTCGGCGACGAGGTGGAGGTCTTCCGCGCGGCGGCCCGCCGGGGGCTGCCGGTTCTGCTGAAGGGGCCAACTGGTTGCGGGAAAACACGATTCGTGGAGGCGATGGCCCACCAGCTGGGCCGGGAGCTGATAACCGTTGCGGGCCACGAGGACATGACGTCGGCGGATCTCGTCGGCCGCTTCCTGCTGAAGGGCGGTGAGACGGTCTGGGTGGACGGGCCGCTGACCCGCGCGGTGCGCGAGGGCGCCATCTTCTATCTGGACGAGGTGGTGGAGGCCCGTCAGGACACCACCGTTGTCATCCATCCGCTCGCCGATCACCGCCGTGAGCTGCCCGTCGACCGGCTCGGCACGACACTGCATGCGGCCCCCGGATTCCAGTTGGTGATCTCCTACAACCCCGGATACCAGAGCGTGCTGAAGAACCTCAAAGAGTCGACGCGTCAGCGCTTCATCGCCATCGAACTGGGCTATCCGTCGCCCGACGTCGAGACCGAGGTGGTTGCCTACGAAGCCGGGATCGATATCGAAACCGCGCGTTCTCTGGTCAAGCTCGCGTACGCCATCCGGAACTTGGACGGCTCACCGTTGCGCGAAGTGTCCTCCACTCGCATGTTGATTCTCGCCGGCGGTCTTGTCGGCCGAAGGGCTGAACCTGCGCAGTGCCGTCCACGCGGCCGTCGTTCAAGTGCTCTCCGACGATGCCGATGTCATTCGCGCACTCGATGAACTCGTCAATACGGTCCTGCCTCAGACGTGACTGACGCTGCCCCGGGAAGCCCTGACCGGTTCCGGTTCCTCGCCACCTACGTCGCAGGCAGGTCCGTCGATGTCGCCGAAGCGCCTGCCGGCCAGCCCGCGCACACGGACGGCCGAGTCATCTTCGTCTCGGCAGGTCGTTCCGTCGAGGGGCAGCGTCGCGAGATGCTGGTCCAGGCGGCACTTCTCGGTTCGGGCAGCCTTGATCCGCGATTGGTGAAGGGACTGCGGGCGCGGGCCACGACGGCGCGCCGCTACCTGGCACTGGAAGGTCACCGGGTGCTCGCCGAACTCGGTCGGCAGATTTCACTCGATGCCGCGCTCCTTCCCGACGGACAGCCGAGCACCACGACCCCCGATGAGTCGATGGACGTGGCCAAGACTCGAGCCAAGGTTGCCGACCCCCCGGAGTGGTTCGGTGTGATCAGACCCTCCCGGTTGCTTACGGCGTCCGCCGGCCCGGGCGGGCAGCCAACCAATAAAGACCTCAAATTGCAGTTCGACCCCATCGCCCTCCCGGAGTCTGGGGCCGACGACGAGGACGAAGACGACGACGGCGGAAAGTCCGGGGAGAGCAAGATTCTCAAGCTGTTCGAGAGTCCGATCTTCAACAACCAGTCGATGTCGGACTACCTGCGCAAGATGTTCGGCGGTTCACGCACGCCTGGAGAAGGTGCCGCGGGCGCCGAGATGACAGTTCGCTCCACCCGGCGGGTGCACGAGATCGGACCGAATGCCCGTCCCCTGCCCACCCGCATCCAATTCACAGATGACGGCAAACCCGGTGCGGCGGTAGGCGTCGGCGGCGCACTGTATCCGGAGTGGGATGTCTTCAATGACCGGTACAAGCCCGACTGGTGCCGGGTCATCGACTTTCCACTGACCGTCGCCGCCGAAGTCACCGATGCCGGTGTCGTGCACGACGACGTGCTGCGCCGACGGCTGGCCCGCGTCGGACTGGGCCCGAAGGTCCTGCGTGGCCGTGCCGACGGGGACGACCTCGATATCGAGGCGCTCATCGACCTTTTCGTCGATCTGCAATCCGGCTTCTCGCCACCCGAGCATGTCTACCTGGAGCGCCGCAAACTTGCGCGCAATCTCGGCGTGCTCATTCTCATCGACGCCTCCGGGTCTGCCGTCGATGCCGATTCCGACGGTCTCGCGGTACACGACCACCAGCGGCGGGCGGCCGCCACCCTGGCCGTCACACTGGAAGACCTCGGTGACCGCGTCGCCGTCTATGCATTTCGCTCGCAGGGCCGCCACGCCGTGCATCTGCCTGCCATCAAGACGTTCGACCAAAGTTTCGGGGCCGTCGGGCGGGCCCGCCTCAACCAGCTCGAGCCGGCGAGTTATACCCGCCTGGGCGCCGGAATCCGTGGCGCCGGCGAGGTTCTCAAGACCGAAGCCGGCACCCCGAATCGCCTGCTGCTGGTCCTATCGGACGGCTTTCCGTACGACGACGGCTACGAAGGTCGTTACGCGGAATCCGACGCAAGCAAGGCGCTCGAAGAGCTTCGCGCCGACGGCGTCGCCTGCCTTTGTCTGTCCATCGGCGCTTCCACGGGAACCGATGTGCTCGAACGCGTCTTCGGCTCCGCCAGCTTCGCCAGCGCCCCGACCCTGGCCGACTTGAGCCCACAGATGGACGAGCTGTTCATGTCCGCTCTGCGGGAACTCGCCGCACCGACACCGTCGCGAGGCTGAACGATGAAGGTCTTGCTGACAGGAGCGTTGGGCAACATCGGCTTCTCCACATTGGAGGCGTTGCTCGTCGAAGGCCATGACGTCGTCGCTTTCGACCTCGAATCTCGCCGGGCGCGCCAACTCGCATCCGGGTTCGGCGGACGGGTGCAATTCGTCTGGGGCGATATCACGAATCCGAAGTCGCTCCGACCCGCACTCGAGGGCGTGGACGCGGTGATCCACCTGGCCGCCATCATTCCTCCCTCGACAGAACGAGTGCCCGAACTCGCTAAGAAGGTGAACGTCGACGCCACGCGTACCCTCATCGCGGCGATGGAGGCCTCGCCCACGGCCAGCAGGCTCGTCTTCGCGTCGTCGGTAGGCATTTTCGGAGACGTCCAAGACCGCGAGCCGCCGCTGCGTGTCGACACACCCGTGCGTCCGACTGACGAATACGGGCGCCACAAGGCGGCGTGTGAGCAAGCCATCCGGCAGTCGCGGCTGCGCTGGAGCATCCTGCGGCTCGCCGCTGTGACGCCGATCCACTTGCAGGCACAGGACCCCAGCATCATGTTCGAGTTCAGCCCCGACGCCCGATTCGAGTTTCTCCATCCCGCGGATGCAGGAGTTGCCTTCGCCAGGGCCGTCGCCTGTGAGGAGGCGATCGGAAAAACGTTGTTCATCGCGGGCGGCGCGAGCTGCCGCATGACCTATTACGCCTTCACCACCGCACTCATGGGGGCAATCGGGATCGGCCCCATCCCAGTTGACGCCTTCGCGCGAGCGAAGCCTGCTCGCTTCTTCGGCGACTGGGTGGACACCGAGGAGAGCCAGCGCCTCCTTCAGTACCAGAAACGGGGACTCGACGAGCAACTCGAAGACATGAAGAAGGACTTCGGCAAGCTGGTGCCGGTCATTCGCCTCGTTCGCCCGATCGCGACCTGGTTCGTGACCCGCAGCTCAGCGCATCTCAAGGAAAACCGCCGTTCGCGTGTGGGCTGACGCTTATGCGGCGTCGCTGTCGACCAGCGCAATGCCGACGTTGACCTCGACTTCGCTGAGGTGTACCCGAATCCGCCCGGGCGCCGGCGGTGCCGTCGACCAATAGCGATGATCTGTCGGGGTGACGAATTCTGCGGTGTGTACGCCGTTTTCGGTTCCTGCGGTCACCGACCAGCCCGGCGACTCCTTGACGTAGTTGCAGTGTTCGCATTCGCCAAGCCCGTTCTCGGCACTGGTGGGTCCGTCGCGATGGCGGGGTTGGGCGTGGTCGCGTTGTCGGATCGGCGCATCGCAGTACGGCGTGCGACACGTCTGGTCACGCAGATCGATGAACCTCGCCAAACCCTTCGGGAAGAACCGCGACCGCGACTCCATCGCGACCAGTTGGCTCGACCTCGGGTGGCGGTAGAGCCGCCGCAGCGTGCATCGCGACCGCTTGTCGCTGACGGCCTTGCTCACCAGCCCGCGCGCCACCGAAGCGGGGATCGGACCGTATCCGCTGACCGTTGCCGGGACATCGTCGCCGCCCAGCAGAGTCTCATCGGTGATCACCAGATCAACAGCCACCGAATCGGCCACATCTGCCGGCTGCCCCGTGACCCGCTCGAAGACGGTGTCGGCCATGACCTGGCCTCGTGATCGGTCATCGAAGGTGGTGTCGGCGGCGCGCTTCAGTGACGCATACACCCCCACACCTTTGGCGACCGGCAGCAGGATGGTCACATAAGCCATTGCATCGGGTGCTGGACGAATCGTCACCGTGCGCTCGGATTCTGCTTTGGCCGCTCGATCGACCACCGACTGCGGGTCGAGCCGGTAGGCGATGGCCTTGGCGTTGGCCGTGATCCGCGCATCGCCAAGGCCGTCGAGCTTGCTGACATCTGCGCACATCTCGGTGTCCAGCGCTCGCCGGTCCTCGACCGTCAGGCACGCCGATTCCTTCACGATCAGCGTCGCCCGCCATTCCGACAGCACCCCGCATTCCAATGCCGCCAACGTATGCGGCATCTCGAACACCAGCGCCGTGGCGAACCCTAGATGACGACCGCCGCGCGCCGGAGAGTCGCGCCGCGCCAACGCGATCTCGCTGGCAAGCCCGCGGCACTGCTTGGCGCGGGGCACACCGGCCGCGGCGTCGGTGACGCGCCGCTTATCTGCCAGTACCGCCGTCAGCCGCGCCTGACCAGCGGCGGCCGCGGACTTCACCCGCTCCAGGCGGGCGATCTCGTCGATCAGCTCCGCCTCGCCACCAACCAAATCGAACATACTTTCGATTCTAGATCGGTGCACTGACAAAGTCTCAGCGCGCGGGCAGCTTCAGAACGTGCTGGGCGATGATGTTGCGCTGGATCTCCGAGGTGCCACCGGCAATGGTGCCCGCGAAGCTGCCGATGTAGCGCGTGAACCAGCCCGCCGTGAATTGGCCTGGGCTGTAAGGGTTGTACGCGGGCGGTCATCGCGGGGTCGGCCAGACCGTCGGCGCCCGTCGCCTCCAACACATGCCGGTAGGCGTTCTGTTCGGCTTCCGACCCGAACACCTTGAGCACCGAGAGCCCGGCGGTGTCGCCCTCCCCGCGCGCGGCTTTCGCCAACGCCGCAGATCCCATCAACCGCAGCGCCTGATAGTCCATCGCGATGCTCGCGTACTCGATCGCGCTGCAAGGCGCCGACGGGACGATGGCTTTCGCAGCGTCTGGCCCAACCGGTTCGCGAACTGCAGCCACATCATCGTGCGTTCGTGACCGAGTGAGCCGTTGGCCACCTTCCAGCCACCGCCAAGCGGACCGACGAGATTCTCGGCGGGTACCACGACATCGGTCAGGAAGACCTCGTTGAAGTCGAGGTCGTCGCGGTCGTACACGCACGCGAACGGCCTGCACGTCACTCCGGGGCTGTCGGTGGGAATCAGCAGTGCGCTGATCCCCTTGTGCCTCGGCGCGTCGGGATCGGTGCGGACGAAGGCGAGCAGCACATCGGCGTCGTGCGCACCCGACGTCCAGACCTTCTGACCGTTGACGACGAAGTGATCCCCGTCCATCACCGCACGCGTCGACAGACCTGCGAGGTCCGAACCGGCGCCGGGTTCGCTCATGCCAAGCGATGCGGTCATCTCGGCACGCAGAATGGGAACCGCCCACCGCTGCTTCTGTTCGTCGGTGCCGAACGACAGCAGCGACGCCGCGATGATGCCGACGCCCTGCGGATTGAACGCGTGATAGATGCGCCGCCGGGAAAGCTCCTCGCGGTGCACGAACTGCTGCAAGATGTTCGCGTTGCGACCGCCGAACTCCGGCGGATTGCCCGGCAGCAGCCAGCCGTGGTCGAACTGCGTCCGCTGCCAGCGCCGCGACCATTCCGGCACGTGCGACGTCGACCGGGAACTCTCCGCGGCCGCCTCGGCCTCGGCAGGCAGATGTTCGTCGAGGAAGCCGATGAACTCGGCGCGGAAGGCCTCGACGTCGTCATCGAACCGCAACTGCACCGGCCCAACATATCAAGTACTTAACATTTGGGTGGCGATGCGCTATGACTAGTGGGTGCTCGACGGCGAGAAGGTCTTGATCACCGGTGCTACCGGCAAGATCGCCTTTCCGATCGCCCGCGCTCTCGCCGAACGCAACGATGTCTGGGGCGCTGCGCGCCTGAAGCACCGGGCCGACCGGGACAGACTCGGCGCAGCGGGCGTCACACCGTTCGCCCTCGACATGGCCGATCCGGACTTCTCGACGCTGCCCGACGACTTCGACTACGTGTTCCATGCGGCGGTCGACACCGGCACCGATGACTGGACCAAGTGCGTTCAGACGAACGCGCACAATTCCGGTGCGCTGCTTGCCCATTGCCGTTCGGCAAAGGGGTTCGTTTTCTGCTCCACGGGTTCGGTCTACGGCTATCAAGGCCATCGGCCGCTGCGCGAAACCGATCCGCCGGGGGTACCGCTTCGACCCAACTACAGCTTCAGCAAGATTGCGGCCGAGTCGGTGTGCACGTGGGTCGCCGACCGCTACGACATCCCGTTGACCATCATCCGCATCTGCTCGACGTACGGGCCCGAGGGCGGCGCGCCCGCCGACCGCCTGGGAATGATGTTGGCGGGCAAGCCCGATTCGGCTCCATCCCGACAAGCCCAACAACTACAACCCGATCTACGAAGACGACTACGTCGAACTCGGCATCCGCGCCATGGAGGTCGCAGCCACTCCCCCGATCGTCGTGAACTGGGCGGGCAGCGAGACCGTAAGCGTCGAGGACTACTGCACGTACATGGGCGAGCTGGTGGGCGTCGAGCCCGTCTTCGAATACACGCGCCGATGCACACACGCCGCTGTGGCCCGATGTCACTCACATGCATGAGGTGCTGGGCCGCACGAAAGTGCCGTGGCGCGAGGGCTTTCGACGCATGATCGCCGCCCGGCACCCCGAAATCGATCTGGCTGAAGGACCGAATTGACTCTTCCAGGAACCCCATCAGACGACGTCGACGGAGTGCTCGCCGCGGGACGGGGCGAGATCGGCACCGTGTTCGTCTCGATGGCCCGCCGCCACCCCGACGGGCGCGACGCCGAGTACCTGCGCTGGCACACCCTCGACCACCGACCCGAGCAGCACCGACTGGCAGGCGTGCGCGCCTCCCTGAGGCTGGTGTCGACGCCCGACTGCCGGTCCGCAAGGGCGCACAGCGACGAACATTTCGACGCGATCGACCATGTCATGTCCTACTTCTTCACCGATCAGAGCGGGCTGACGCCCTTCCTCGAACTGTCAACGGCGTTGGGCGGCGCCGACCGAAAGCTGCCGCTGCTGCCGCCGGTGCAGCGCGGCGTCTACGCAGTGGCGCAGAAGGTGGCCGCACCGCGGGTCAAGATCGGCGCCGACGTGCTGCCGTGGTGGCCGACCAAGGGGGTGTACCTGCTGTTGGAGAAGGCCGTGAACCCGCCCGCAGACCTGGTCGACGTCGACGGCGTCGGTGGCGCGTGGTCGGTGGCCAGCCAGGACGTCGACGGCCGCCTTGCGAGTGCGCGTGCCGGTCAGATGCTCACATACTGCTTCCTCGACGACGATCCGGTTGCGACCGCCGAGCAGGTTGCGACCGGTGCTCGCCGCGCGGTGGCAGCAAGACGGGGTCGAGCCACTGCTCGCGGCCCCCTTCTACCCTGTGGTGCCCTATCAGTGGGATCGCTATGTGCCGTAGGGGGTTTGAATGCGCGTCGGCCTGATGGTGGGCTCCGACAAGGAGCGCTCACGAGCGGACCGGCTCAACGGTCTGCTGGCCGACGGAAAGGCCGCCGAGGACGACGGTTTCGCATCCTTCTGGATTCCGCAGGTGCCCGGATATCTCGACGCGATGACTGCCGTCGCGCTGCTCGGTCACGTCACCGACCGCATCGAGATCGGCACGGCTGTCGTGCCCATGCAGACCCGCCACCCGCTGATCCTCGCGCAGCAGGCATTGACCACCCAGGTTGCCTGTGCGGGCCGGTTCGCCCTCGGGGTCGGCCCGTCACACCACTGGATCATCTCCGACCAACTCGGTCTGCCGTATGACAAACCGGCACGGCTGGTACGCGACTACCTCGACGTGCTGGACGCGGCGTTCGCCGGTCCGGGCGCCGTGGCCGTCGACAACGACAGCTTCTCCGTGCACAGCCCGGTCGACGTCACCGACGCGTTCGAGGTGCCGGTACTCGTCGCGGCTCTCGGGCCGACGATGCTGCGAATCGCAGGCGGCCGCACCGCGGGAACCATCCTGTGGATGGCCGACGAGCGGGCCATCGGCGACTATGTCGTGCCTCGCATCACCGAGGCGGCCGAATCCGCGGGACGGTCCGGAACTCGCGTCGTGGCAGGCGTTCCCGTTGCGCTCTGCTCCAGGAGCGAGGTGGACGCCGCCCGCGTCTACGCCAGCGAAGTGCTCGGGCACGCCGACTTCTCCCCGAACTATGTCCGGCTGCTCGAACACGGTGATGCCGAAGACGTCGGAGACACGATGGCCGCGGGCGACGAGGCGGCCGTGCTCGCGCGCCTGCGCCGCTACCGCGATGCCGGCGTCACAGATCTCGCGGTCCGGGTGGTCCCACTCGGCGACGACGCGGAGCGGCGAAGCACATCGCGTCGGCGCACTCAATCCTTCGTGGCATCGCTGGTTTCCGAATTCGCGTCGGACATCGCTAGATAGTTAGACGCGCGTTAACTATTTCCCTGGGCCAATCTGGCTGCTACAGTGCCGCTGTGCCGAAAAGTAGCGGGGCAGCCGTCGCTGACGGTGGTCAACGTCGGGCTTCATTTCAGCGAGCTCGCTCGACGGAGACCAAACGGTCGCTGGTGCAGGCCGCGATGGCGCTGTGGCGGACGAACGGTTACGCCAAGACGACGGTCGCCGACATCTGCCGGGCCGCAGGCGTCTCGCGCGCGCTGTTCTACTTCTACTTCCCGGCCAAGGAAGACGTGCTCTTCGAGGTCGGTCTGCTCTCCACCCGCGCCGCGCAGAAAACGGTGCACCAGAACCTGGCGGGTGACTACGACGTGCACACCGTCGTCGCCGGGGCGCTGCGCAGCCTCGAGCGCTCGATGGCCCGCAACCCTCGCGACCTGATCGTCGAGACGATCCTGGAGGGCTACCGCCAGGAGACTCGCATCCTGACCGGTGACCGTCCCGACGATGTCGACGCCGACATGTTCGGCGAGTTGTTCGCCAAGGCCAAGGCCGACGGCAAGCTCGGCGACCACATCGACGTGCCCCACCTGTCTCGACTGGCCCAGATGCATGTCAGCGAGGGCGTACGGCACTGGGCGCTCGGCACGTTCGGCGAGCGATCCTTCGCCGAGGTGGTGGCCTGCGACATCGCCGCACTGGTCGCCGGATTCAATCACAAGCCCTGAGGTGAAGGAGATACACGATGGCGTGGGATTTCGAAACCGACCCCGAGTACCAGAAGAGTCTGGACTGGGCGGATGAATTCGTCCGCAACGAGATCGAACCGCTCGACCTTGCCTTCCCTCACCAACAGTTCACGCCGTTGGACGACAACCGCCGCAAGGTCATCGACCCGCTCAAGGAAGAGGTCCGCCGTCGCGGGCTGTGGGCGACCCATTTGGGACCCGAACTGGGCGGGCAAGGCCACGGACAGCTGAAACTGGCCCTGTTGAACGAGGTCCTCGGCCGATCGCAGTGGGCGCCAATCATATTCGGCTGCCAGGCGCCCGACACCGGCAACGCCGAGATCATCGCGCACTACGGAACCGAGCAGCAGAAGACGACGTACCTGCGGCCGCTGCTCGACGGCGAGCTGTTCTCCTGCTATTCGATGACCGAGCCACACGCGGGTGCCGACCCGACCCTGTTCACCACGCAGGCCGTCCGCGACGGTGACGACTGGGTGATCAACGGCTGGAAGTTCTTCTCCTCCAATGCCAGGACCGCCTCGTTCCTGATCGTGATGGTGGTGACGAATCCTGAAGTCAGTGCCTACCAGGGCATGTCGATGTTCCTGGTGCCGACCGACACGCCGGGGGTGAAGATCGTCCGCAATTTCGGCCTGCACGGCGAGCGCGAGGGCGAAGGCTCGCACGCGCTGATCCACTACGACAACGTGCGCGTGCCGTCCGAGGCCCTGCTCGGCGGAGAAGGACAGGCGTTCGTCATCGCCCAGACCCGGCTCGGCGGCGGGCGCATCCACCACGCCATGCGCACCATCGGACTGTCGCGCAGTGCGCTCGACATGATGTGCGAGCGCGCGCTGAGCCGAGAGACGCAGGGCAGCAGGCTGTCCGACAAGCAGTTCGTTCAGGGCTACATCGCCGACTCGTACGCCCAGCTACTGCAGTTCCGGTTGATGGTGCTTTACACCGCCTGGGAGATCGACAAGTACAACGACTACAAGAAGGTGCGCAAGGACATCGCCGCGGTGAAGGTGGTGATGCCGACGGTGCTGCACGACATCGCATGGCGGGCGATGCAGATCCATGGTGCGCTCGGTGTCACCGACGATGTGCCGTTCATGGGAATGGTGACGGGGGCCGCGGTGATGGGACTGGCCGACGGCCCGACAGAGGTGCACAAGGCCACGGTGGCCAAGCAGGTGCTGCGCGACTACCGGCCCAGCGACGACATCTGGCCGACCGAGTGGATACCGCGCAAACGTGAAGCGGCTCAGGAGAAGTACGCCGAGTACCTCGAGCACGAAGTGGGCAACCTGTGAGTGACGTCATCGACACCGCACGCCTCGCCGACTGGATGGACGCCGGGAGCCTGCCCGGCAAGGGTGAGCCACTGAAGGCGGACTTCCTGTCGGGCGGAACGCAGAACGTCATCTACCGGATTCGTCGCGGCGAGCAACGACTGTGTGCTGCGTATGCCGCCGCCCGACGCCCCTCCCGACCGCGACAAGGGCATCCTGCGCGAGTGGCGGATCATCGAGGCGCTCGACGGCACTGACGTGCCGCACACTGCCGCGGTGGGGGTCTGTCCCGATGCTTCTGTCCTTGGCAGACCGTTCTACCTGATGGGGTTCGTCGACGGTTGGTCGCCGATGGAACTCGACCAACGGAAGTGGCCGGCGCCGTTCGACACCGACCTGGCCGCACGAGGTGACTTGGCGTATCAACTCGCCGAGGGCATCGCGCTGCTGTCGAAGGTGGACTGGAAGGCCAAGAGGTCTGCAGGATCTCGGCAGGCCGGACGGCTTCCACGAGCGCCAGGTGGACAGGTGGACCGGCTTCTTCGAGCGGATCAAGGGCCGCGAGATCGACGGCCTCACCGAAGCGACCGATTGGTTGCGCACACATAAGCCGCTCGACTTCATCCCCGGCCTGATGCACGGCGACTACCAGTTCGCGAACGTGATGTACCGGCACGGAGCGCCTGCGCAGTTGGCCGCGATCGTCGACTGGGAGATGGGCACCGTCGGCGACCCGAAACTCGACCTCGGATGGATGGTGCAGAGCTGGCCGGAGGACACCGAATGCACCCGTCCGCGATGAGCTACGTCGACATGCGCGGAATGCCCTCTCGCACACAGGTGATCGACCACTATGCCAAGGTCTCCGGCCGTCAAGTCGACGACCTCGACTACTACCTGGTGCTGGCGAAGTGGAAGCTCGCGATTGTGCTCGAGCAGGGTTTCCAGCGCGCAGGTGACAACGAGAAGCTGCTGGCCTACGGACCCGTCATCGTCGACCTGATGCGGTCGGCCGCCGACCTCGCCGAATCCAGCGATTACGCGTGACCCTTGCGGCGGTGTGCCCGGAATACGGGCCGCCCGAGGTCGTCCGAATCGAGGAGCGGCCGTCGCAGACCCGTCGTGCACGGTCAGGCGAAGGTGCGCGTCAGCGCCGCTGCGGTCAACTATCCCGACGTCCTACTCGTCGCGAACCAGTACCAGATCAGCGTGCCGCCGCCGTTCGTGGTCGGTAGCGAGTTCGCAGGCGTCATCGCCGAAGTCGTAGGCGAGGCGGGCGATCTTGTCGTCGGGGACCGGGTGACCGGAACTCAGATGTTCGGCGCATTCGCCGAGGAGGTCGTCGTGGCGGCCACTGCATTGAATCGAATCCCGCCCGGTGTCGACGACCGGACGGCTGCGGCGTTCGGGGTGGCTTATCGGACGGCGTACCACGCACTGCGGTCGGTCGCGAGAATAGATTCCGGCGATGCCGTGGTGGTGCTCGGCGCGGGTGGCGGCGTCGGCCTGGCCGCAGTGCAACTGGCTACTGCGCTGGGCGCCCACGTCACCGCCGTCGCGTCGTCGGCCGAAAAGCTCGACACAGCAGCGTCATACGGTGCCAACCAGGTGATCAATCATCGCAAGGGCGATCTGCGAGCGGCGCTGCGGGACGTCCTGCCCGACGGCGCGGCCGCCGTCATCGACCCCGTCGGCGGCGACCTGTCCGAGCCCGCGCTTCGATCGTTGAGGCGCGGCGGCCGCTTCGTCACCGTCGGCTACGCATCGGGCGTCATCCCGGCAATTCCCCTCAACCTCGTTCTGGTCAAGGGTGTGCACGTGCTGGGCTTCCAGTTTCAGGACGTCGCTCCCGACGAATTCGCCCGCAACGAAGCGGAACTCGGCGAGATGTTGGCCGCCGGCAGAGTGGCGCCGCACATCGGCGCGGTTTATCCGCTTGCCGAAACTGCACGCGCGCTGCGGCAGGTGGCCGACGGAAACGCCGTCGGCAAGGTGCTGATCGACTTCAGCTCGCCGGAATGAGATCCGCGGCCACCGACGGCGTCGCCATCACACCGCAGCGGAATGTCTCGGTTGCGCTGACGGAGCAGGCGTCGGCGGCGGCGGTCAGCGCTTGGCTCTTGAACGCGCGCGCCGCCGCGCTCAGCCGGTGCGCAACGGGTCCGACGCTGTCATCGAGTTCGGCGGGCAGGTGCTCACCCCACAGCGTGACCTCGGTGAGGCCCTGCTCGAGTGCGCCGAGCACGCCGCGGCGCACCCGCTCGTCGCTCGCGAACAGGTCGGCGGCGACTGCCACCGTCTGCGGGTGTGGACGGTCTTCCCAAAGCGCCAGTGCCGATTCCAGATCCGACGTCGCGACGCCAAGGATGTGCAGCGGCCGCTCGTCCGTGCGATCGACCAGCAGCACCGTGACGTCCCAGCCGGCCATCACGCGGTCATACATCCAGCCGCCCGCGAACTTGACGGCATCGGCCGCATTGGCCGCCACCACATCGAGCCGGTACCTCATGTCGAGCTCCGTGACGCCAAGTCGACGGCCAGCGACTCCGCGTATCCCTTGAACGCCTCGGTGAGCGGTATTGACGGGTCGAGCAGCCATAAGGTCTCCATTCCGTTGATGAAGGCGAGAATCTCGACGGCCTTGGTGGCCGCGTCACAATCCGGGCGGTACTTTCCGAGCCGCTGACCGCGCTCGATGATCTCGGTGAGGATGTCGATGGCTGCGCGATACCGCTTGTGCAGGCGGTCGTGCAGCGGCGCGTCGGGGGCGATGTTCTCGACGAGGAGCACGGTGAACGTGCCGACCAATTCAGGTGCCCGGTCGAATCTCGCGGGTACCCGGCTGAGTTCGGTGATGAGGTCACCCGACTCGTAGTCCGCGTGGATGGCGTCGTCTTCGTCGCGGGCGTCGAGCACCGCGTTCAGCAGCTGCTCCTTGGACTCGAAGTGGTGCAGCAGCCCGGCGGGCGTCACCCCGGCTTCCTTCGCGATCTGGGCGAGCGAGGTGTTGCGCCAGCCGTTGCGCGCCAGCAGTCGCTCGGCCACGCCGAGAATGCGCTGCCGACGGTCCTCACCTTTGGCGAGAAGCGTTTCGTAGGGACGTGGGGCTGCCACTGAACTCCTTCGGTCAACCAACCTAGTGAACACACAGTAGGTAGGTTCGCCGGCTGTGACAAGGGTCTCAGCGCAAAAAGCCATAGACCGACGTCACACCGCAGGTCAGGGCGTTTGTCAGGCCAATAGCACCTAAAGCAAGTCAGGCGATGAGCTCCACCAACGTCGCGTTGGCCGTACCGCCGCCCTCGCACATCGTCTGCAGTCCGTAACGAATCCCGTGGTCGCGCATGTGGTTGAGCATCCGCGTCATCAGCACCGCACCCGAAGCGCCAAGCGGATGGCCCAGCGCGATCGCACCGCCGAGCGGGTTGAGGCACTTCTCGTCGGCGCCGGTTTCTGCCAGCCACGCCAGCGGTACGGGCGCGAACGCCTCGTTGACCTCGAACACACCGATCTCGTGGATGCCGACGCCCGCCTTGTGAAGAAGCTTCTCGGTGGCCGGAATCGGACCGGTCAACATCAACACCGGGTCCGCTCCGGTGACGGCGCCGGCGCAGTACCGGGCGATCGGGGTGAGCCCCAACGCGAGCGCATTGTCTTCGGCCATCACCAGTAATGCCGCGGCGCCGTCGGAGATCTGTGACGAGTTGCCCGCGTGGATGACGCCGTCGTCGGTGAACGCCGGCTTGAGCCCGGCGAGCTTCTCGACGCTGGTGCCGCGCCGGACACCCTCGTCGGCGACGACGGGTTCGCCGCCGGTGAAGACGGAGATCATCTGGCTTTCGAAAGCCCCGCTGTCCTGCGCGGCGGCCGCGCGCTCATGCGACTGCGCCGAGTACTCGTCGAGCCTGGTGCGGGAGAACCCCCACTTCTGCGCGATCATCTCGGCGGAGATCCCCTGGTTGAACGAGAAATCCGGGTAGCGGGCAAGGACTTTCGGCCCGTAGGGCATTCCGGTGGCGCGTGCGGCGCCGAGCGGAACCCTGCTCATCACCTCGACGCCGCCTGCCACGACGACGTCCTGCTGTCCCGACATCACCGCCTGCACGGCGAAATCCAGCGCCTGCTGGCTCGAGCCGCAGGCGCGGTTGACGGTGGTGCCTGGGATGGATTCCGGCCATCCCGCGGCGAGGACCGAGTACCGGCCGATGTTGCTCGACTGGTCGCCGACCTGCGATACGCAACCCCAGACGACGTCGTCGACGATTCCCGGGTCGACGCCCGCCCGCTCCACGAGTGCGGTGAGCACGAGCGCGGACAAGTCGGCGGCGTGCATCTCGGACAGTCCGCCGTTGCGCTTGCCGACCGGCGTCCGGACCGCTTCGACAATTACCGCTTTACGCATTCGCCGTCTCCATTCCTCACGAGCGATAGGCCGGGCCGATGGCCCCCTGCTCGCGCAACTCCACGATGTCGTCCTGCCCGAACCCGAGCTCTGCCAGGACAGCGTCCGTGTGCTCGCCCAGACCGGGAACAGCGCCCATCGGCGGATCGTATCCGCTGACGACCGGCGGCGGCAGCAGCGCCTGGATCGGACCCTTCGACGTCCCCACCTCGCGCCAGCGGTTGCGCGCGGCAAGCTGCGGGTGAACGACCACCTCGCTGGGGGTGTTGTAGCGCGAGTTCCCGATCCCGGCCTGGTCGGCCACCTTCTGGATCTCGGCGAGATCGTGCTGTGCACACCAGGATCCGATCGCCTCGTCAAGGATCTCACGATGCGCGCACCTGCCGGGATTGGTGGCGAAACGAGGGTCCTCGGCGAGGTCGGGACGGTCGATGATCTCCGTGGCGACCCGTTGCCACTCCCGGTCGTTGGTGGTGCCGAGCACCACGGTCTGCCCGTCCCGGGTCGGGAATGCCCCGTAGGGCGCCACCGCGGGTGAGCCGACTCCGAGCGGCTGCTGGTCGATGCCGGAGTGCTGGGTGTAGGTCAGCTGATAGCCCATCACATCGGTCAGCACGTCGAACAGGCTCAACCCGACCGCGGGCGCGGGCCCCTGGCGCCGGTCGCGCGAGAACAGCAGCGCCAGGATGGACAATGCGGCGTAGAGGCCGGTGGTGAAGTCGGCCATGGCCGGTCCCGGCTTGGCGGGCATGCCGGGATATCCGGTGACGGCACACGATCCGCCCTCGGCCTGAATCAGCAGGTCATAGGCGCGTTTGTGGGAGATCGGTCCGCCGGGGCCGTATCCGTCGATCTCGACCGGGATGACGTTGGGGTGCCGCTCGGCCAGGTCTGCCGGTGAAAGACCAAGGCGTGCAATCGATCCTGGCGCTAGGTTGGACACCAGGGCATCGGCGCCGTCGAGCAGCCGGTGCAGAACCTCCATGCCTGCGGGCGATTTCAGGTTGAGCGTGACCGATTCCTTGCCGCGATTGCACCAGACGAAGTGTGCGGCGAGGCCACCTGGCCCGTTGACGACGTCGTCGTAGTCACGGGCGAAGTCACCGCCGTTGGGGTTCTCCACCTTGATGATTCGAGCACCGAAGTCCGCGAGCACGCGCGTGCACATCGGTGCGGCGACGGCCTGTTCCATGGCGACGACGGTGACGCCCGCCAAGGGTGCCGTCGTCACATGACCATTCCGCCGTCAACGGGCAGCACCTGTCCGGTGATGTAGGACGCGGCATCCGATGCCATGAAGACGAACGCCCCAGCCACCTCCTCAGGCCCCGCCCACCGCTTCAACGGGATGCGCGTCATCATGTTGGCCGCGAACTTCTCGTTGGTCCGAATGGTCTCGGTCATCGGTGTCGCGGCAAGCGGCGCAAGGGCGTTCACCATGATGTTCTTCGATGCGAGTTCGCGGGCGAGCGACTTGGTGAAACCGATCAAACCCGCCTTGGCCGCCGAGTAGTTGACCTGACCGAGCGTGCCCGTGAGTCCGGCCGCCGACGTCACGTTGATGACGCGGCCCGTGCCGTCGGTCGGAATGAACGGCAGCGCGGCCTGAGTGCAGTGGAACGTGCCCATCACGTGCACGTCGAACGTCAGCCGGAAGGTCTCGTCCGTCAGCTTTGCGAACATCGCAGGCGACGTGACGCCCGCGTTGTTGACAAGGATGTGCAGCGCTCCCCCGCCAAGGCCGGCGGCCTGTTCGGCAGCGGCATCGGCGGCAGCGCGGTCACCGACGTCGAGAGCACACGAATCCGCCTTGCCGCCGTCGGTTCGAATGCGTTGGGCAACAGCGGCGGCCGCGTCTCCATCGATGTCGGTGACGAGCACCGCGGCACCCGCGTCGGCCAGTGCGGCCGCGACGGCCGCGCCGATACCTCCTCCCGCGCCCGCGCCCGTCACCATCGCGGCGCGCCCGGTCAGATCGAAATATCCCATCAGTAGCTCCTCGGCATTCCCAGCACGTGCTCGCCGAGGAAGTTGAGGATCATCTCCTGGCTGACGGGCGCGATCTTCATCAGGCGGGCCTCGCGGAAGTAACGCGACACGTGGTACTCCTCGGAGTAACCCATCCCGCCGTGCAGCTGCAGCGCGCGGTCGGCGGCGCCGAATCCGGCGTCGGCGCACAGGTATTTGGCGGTGTTGGCCTCACGTCCGCATGGCTTTCCGTTGTCGTAGAGCCATGTCGCCTTGCGCAGCACCAGCTCTGCGGCGTCGAGTCGGGCCAGTGAGTCCGCGAGCGGGAACTGCAAACCCTGGTTCATGCCGATCGGGCGGTTGAACACCACACGCTCGTTGCCGTACTTGACGGCCTTCTCCAACGCGACGCGCCCGATGCCGAGCGCCTCGGCGGCGATCAGCATGCGCTCCGGGTTCAGCCCGTCGAGAATGTATTTGAAGCCCTTGCCCTCCTCGCCGACCCGATCCTCGATCGGCACCATCAGATCGTCGATGAACAGTTCGTTGGAGCTGACGGCGTTTCGGCCCATCTTGTTGATCGGGCGGATGTCGACGTGGTCACGGTTCAAGTCGGTGAGGAACAGCGTCATCCCGTCGGTCTTCTTGGTCGACCTGGTCGTACGGCGTGGTGCGCGTGAGGAGCAGGATCTTCTCGGACTCCAGCGCCTTGGAGATCCAGACCTTGCGACCATTGACGCGATAATGGTCGCCCTCGCGCTTGGCGAATGTGGTGATCCGCGAGGTGTCCAGGCCCGCACCAGGTTCGGTGACGCCGAAGCAGACATGCAGATCGCCGTCGACAACGCGGGGCAGCGTCGCTTTCTTGAGTTCCTCCGAGCCATGCTTGACCACGGGCTGCATGCCGAAGATCGTGAGATGGATCGCGCTGGCGCCGTTCATCGCTGCGCCGGAACGCGCGACCTCCTCCAGAAGTAAGGTCGCCTCGGTGATGCCGAGGCCGTGGCCGCCGTATTCCTCGGGGATGGTCATCCCCAGCCAGCCGCCCTTGGCGATGGCGTCGTAGAACTCCTGCGGGAATTCGTGCGCCTGGTCCTTCTCCATCCAGTAGTGGTCGTCGAACTTGCCCGCCAGTTCGGCAACCGACTTGCGGATCAGTTCCTGATCGTCGCTCAGCTCGAAGCTCATCCCGCCCGACATGCCCTCACTCCTCCACTACATCGCCGGCACAGCCGAATGCGCCGGTGCGATCAGCCTTTCCGCGCACCGGCGCACTGTCGCCCCAGCAGACTTCGTCAGTCCTTGTTGCCGGTCAGCTCCTTGGCAGCAGCCGCGAAATCGGCGAAGTTCGCGCCGGTCTTTTCCTTCTTGGACAGAGCCTGGATGGAGACGTCGTGATCTCCCGCCGCCTTGCGCAGTGCACCGACCGTCGCCTGTTCCTTGCTGATATGGGTGAACGGGTCCCAGTGGTACCAGCGGCAGGCATTCTCGAAGGTCATCTTGTTGATCTCGTCGTCGGGCACGTTGTGCTCCTTGAGCACCTCGTCGAGCTGCTCGGGCGCACCCGGCCACATCGAGTCGCTGTGCGGGTAGTCGGCCTCCCAGCAGATGTTGTCGATGCCGACTCGTTGCGCAGCTTCACACCGACGTGATCGGAGATGAAACACGTCAGGAAGTGATCCCTGAACACCTCGGAGGGCTTCTGCTTGCCGAAGTCCTGCCCCGTCCACGTGGAATGCATCTCGTAGGTGCGGTCGGCGCGCTCGAGGAAATAGGGAATCCAGCCGGTGCCGCCTTCGCTCAGCGCGATCTTCAGGTCCGGGTACGCCTTGATCGGTTTGGACCACAACAGATCTGCCGCCGCCTGCACGATGTTCATCGGCTGCAGGGTGATCATCACGTCCATCGGCGCATCCGGGGCGGTGATCGCCAACCGGCCCGACGACCCGATGTGCACGTTGAGCACGGTGTCGGTGTCGACGAGCGCGTCCCACATCGGTTTCCAGTAGTCGAAGTCGTGGAAGCTCGGGTAGCCCATCGCCGCCGGGTTCTCGGAGAACGTCAGCGAATGCACTCCCCGCTTGGCGTTGCGCCGGATCTCTCCCGCGCATGCCTCGGCGTCCCAGATCACCGGCAGCGTCATCGGGATGAAGCGGGCCGGATACTCGCCGCACCACTCCTCGACGTGCCAGTCGTTGTAGGCCTGCACCAGCGCCAGCGAGAACTCGGGATCCTCGGTCGCGAACAGTCGCCCTGCGAAGCCGGGGAACGACGGGAAGCACATCGAACCGAGGATGCCGCCCGCGTTCATGTCCTTGACACGCTCGTCGACGTTGTAGCAGCCCGGACGGATCTCATCGAGACCCTGGGGCTCCAGTCCGTACTCCTCCTTCGGGCGCCCTGCCACGGCGTTCAACGCAACGTTCGGGATCACCACGTCGCGGAACTGCCAGGTGTCAGAGCCATCCGGGTTGTGCACCAACCGCGGGGCGTCGTCGATGTATTTCTTGGCCAGGTGATTCTTGAACATGTCAGGCGGTTCGACAATGTGGTCGTCGACGCTGATCAGGATCATGTCCTCTTTGTTCATGGGGCTCCCTTCCCTCTCACCACCACCGTAGTATCCACACTGTTCTCTATCTAGGGAAACTATCTTCTCTCCGAGTGAGAATCAATCTCCATGCGCCGTTGTCCCACGATAACGCGGGACAAATGTTTGGTGCGCGGGGTCGCCCGGCAGCTCGGCATTGACCTCCGGCACAAAAGATGGAAACCTGTTAGTCGGAAATGAGAACATGATTCTCACTCTCGAGAGGAGAAGGCCGTGCGAGTGCCCCCGCTGCCGCCGGATCAGTGGGACGACGCCGTCGACCGCGCCCTCGCCGTCATGCTTCCCGAAGAGCGACGCAACCCCGAGAGCGCCAGCAACATCCTCGGAACTTTCGTCAACCATCCGGACCTGACGAAGGAGTTCTTGAAGTTCAACGTGCACCTGCTTTTCAAGTCGACGTTGCCGGCACGGCTGCGCGAGCTGGCCATCCTGCGGGTGGCCCACCGGACCGACTCGGCCTACGAGTGGATGCAGCACGTCAAAATGGGCCTCCGCGAAGGCCTCACCGACGAGGACATCGCGGGCGTGCAGCGCGGGGAGGCCTCGGATGCCTTCGACCGCACGGTGCTGACGGCGGTCGACGAACTACTCGAGTCCTACAACTTGTCGGATGCGACGTGGGCGGCGCTCGGCGAGCGCTTCGACAAGCGGCAGCGGATGGACTTCGTCTTCACGGTCGGCTGTTACGTCACCGTGTCCATGGCTTTGAAAACCTTCGGCGTCGAGCTCGAACAGGAGAGGTAACCAACGTGGCATTTTTCCCCAAGCCCTCGGCGGGCAGCTGGACAGAGAACTGGCCGGAACTCGGCACTGCTCCGGTGAACTACGAGGACTCCATCGACCCGGAGCACTACAAGCTCGAGCAGCAGGCGATCTTCAAGAAGACCTGGCTCAACGTCGGACGCGTGGAGCGGCTGCCCAAGAAAGGCAGTTACTTCACCCGCGAGATGCCGTCGGTCGGACCGGGTACGTCGGTGATCGTCGTGAAGGATGTGAAAGACGGCGTCGAGACCGTCCGGTGCTTCTACAACATGTGCCGCCACCGCGGAAACAAGTTGGTGTGGAACGACTTTCCCGGCCAAGAGGTGTCGGGCACATGCCGCCAGTTCACCTGCAAGTACCACGCATGGCGGTACGCGCTCGACGGTGACCTGACCTTCGTCCAGCAGGAGGGTGAGTTCTTCGACCTGGACAAATCGCAGTACGGGCTGGTCCCGGTGCGCTGCGAAGTCTGGGAAGGCTTCATCTTCATCAACTTCGACAACGACGCGATGCCGTTGACGGAGTACCTGGGCGATTTCGCCAAGGGCCTGGAGGGCTACCCGTTTCACGAGATGACCGAGCACTACAGCTACCGCTCGGAGATCAACGCGAACTGGAAGCTGTTCATCGATGCGTTCGTCGAGTTCTACCACGCGCCGATCCTGCACATGAAGCAGGCGGAGAAGGAGGAGGCCGAGAAACTGGCGAAATTCGGCTTCGAGGCGCTGGCCTACGACATCAAGGGCGACCACTCCATGGTGTCGTCATGGGGAGGCATGTCGCCGCCCAAGGACCTGAGCATGGTCAAGCCCATCGAGCGGATCCTGCACAGCGGCCTGTTCGGCCCGTGGGACCGACCCGATATCGAGGGCATCCTGCCCGACGAGCTGCCGCCCGCCATCAACCCGGGCCGTCACAAGAGCTGGGGCACCGACTCTTTCGAGTTCTTCCCCAACTTCACGCTGTTGTTCTGGGCGCCCGGCTGGTACCTGACCTACCACTACTGGCCGACCGGGGTGGACACCCACATCTTCGAAGCCGATCTTTACTTCGTGCCGCCGACGAACCTCCGTCAGCGGTTGTCGCAGGAGCTCGCCGCGGTGACGTTCAAGGAGTACGCGTTCCAGGACGCCAACACTCTCGAGGCCACGCAGACGCAGATCGGCACCCGGGTCGTCACCGAGTTCCCGCTGTGCGACCAGGAGATCCTGCTGCGCCACCTGCACAAGACCGCATGGGACTACGTGAACCGGTACAAGGCAACGCTGGCGAACGGAAACGGTTCCGCCACGGCCAGTTCTGCCGCCGAGGAGAAGGATCACGCGAATGTCTAAGTTGCCCGAGGAGTTCGCCGACCTGGAGCGGTTCTCCGATTGGTGCCTGCCGACCGAGGAAGAGCGCTACGCCAAGCGGCTGAACTCTACGATGGCCGAGATGACGGAGTTGTACGACGCAGGTATCGAGCGCCTCGAGGACATCATGGTCTACGTCGATGCGCGGTTCCCGCTCAAGGGGATGCCCGAAGACGCCAAGGCGTTGGTGCATCTGGGACAGTCGATCGTCATGGTGAGCTTCCCCGTCGAGGTGTGGAAACAGCCCCGCGTGCTCGACAGCGGTGCGTCCTACATCCAACTGATCAAGGAGCCGGTGGTCTAGGAGTGCTGACCCTTAAAGCAGCGGGTCTGCTCGACGTCGATGCCGGCGAGATCGTCCGGCCCGCCGTCGTCCGCATCGAGGACGACAGGATCGTCGGCCTCGGTGGTCCGCTCGAAGGGGAAGTGATCGACCTGGGCGACGCCATCCTGCTTCCCGGCCTGATGGACATGGAGGTCAACCTCCTGATGGGCGGACGAGGGGAGAACCCGGGCCTGTCCCAGGTTCAGGATGATCCGCCGACCCGGGTGCTGCGCGCGGTCGGCAACGCCAGGCGGACGCTGCGCGCCGGCTTCACCACCGTCCGCAACCTCGGATTGTTCGTCAAGACAGGCGGATACCTGCTCGACGTGGCGTTGGGCAAGGCCATTGACGCTGGGTGGATAGAGGGGCCGAGGGTGATACCCGCGGGCCATGCCATCACGCCGACGGGCGGCCACCTCGATCCGACGATGTTCGCTGCCTTCATGCCAGGGGCGCTCGAGCTCACGGTCGAGGAGGGCATCGCCAACGGGGTCGACGAGATCCGCAAGGCGGTCCGCTACCAGATCAAGCACGGGGCGCAGCTGATCAAGGTCTGCGTCTCGGGTGGTGTGATGTCGCTGACCGGAGCGGCTGGCGCGCAACACTATTCGGACGAAGAACTGCGCGCCATCGTCGACGAGGCGCACCGGCGCGGGCTGCGGGTAGCCGCACACACCCACGGCGCGGAGGCTGTCAAGCACGCCGTCGAGTGCGGAATCGACTGCATCGAGCACGGCTTCCTGATGGACGACGAAGCGATCAAGATGCTCGTCGACAACGACCGGTTTCTCGTCACGACGAGGCGGCTCGCCGAGGCGATGGACGTATCGAAGGCCCCGAAGGAGTTGCAGGACAAGGCCGCCGAGATGTTCCCGAAGGCGCGCACGTCGCTCAAAGCCGCATACGAGGCGGGGGTGAAGATCGCCGTCGGCACCGACGCGCCGGCCATCCCGCACGGGAAGAACGCCGACGAGCTGGTCACGTTGGTCGATTGGGGGATGCCTGCCGATGCGGTGCTGCGGGCGGCGACCGTCGTCGCAGCGGACCTGATCAACAAACCCGATCTCGGCAGGATCGCCGAGGGCTACCTCGCGGACGTCATCGCGGTTCCCGGCAACCCGCTGACCGACATCAGCGTTACAAAGAACGTCACTTTTGTAATGAAGGGCGGTAAGGTCTTCAAGAATGACACCATCACGAACTGAGGATCTCGTCGAGATCCAACAGCTACTGGCGAAATATGCCGTCACCATCACCCAGGGCGACGTCGACGGGCTGGTGGAGGTGTTCACGCCGGACGGCACGTACAGCGCGTTCGGGTCCACGTACACGCTGGCCCGCTTCCCCGAACTCGTCGACGCGGCTCCCAAGGGCCTGTTCATGACCGGCACGTCGCTGGTGCACCTCGACGAGGGCGACCCTGACAAGGCGACCGGGACGCAGCCGTTGTGCTTCATCGAGCACTCCAAACACGACATGCGCATCGGCTATTACAACGACACCTACGTGCGCACCGCCGACGGGTGGCGGCTGAAAACCCGTGCCATGACGTTCATCCGGCGAAACGGTGACCACGACTCAGGCCGCCCACACGCGATCGGAAGGCCCGACCCTGATGTCGCCGCCAGCGCGGCTCCGGAGGCCGGATGACTGACTCGTCCGAACCCGCTGTTTTCCGGGCGGCGCTGAGGGCCTGGCTCGACGAGAACGATCTGACACCTCCTTCAGGCGATGACTCCCTCGATGCGCACCAAACGCAGCATCTTCGCGTGCTCAAGGCGCTGTACGACGCGGGCTGGATGCGCTACGGATGGCCGGAATCGGCGGGCGGCCTCGGTGGCCCGGAGATCCTGCGCGCAGTGGTGGGCGAGGAGATCGTCGGCCGCGGAATCGACCATCCCGGTCCGTACTCGATGCTCGAGGTGCTCACCCCGACGCTGATCGACTATGCGCGACCGGATTTGGCCGCCGAGATGGTGCCGAGGCTGCTGTCGGGCCAGGAATCGTGGTGCCAGGGCTTCTCCGAACCCGGCTCGGGCAGCGATTTGGCGTCGTTGAAGACACGCGCAGTCCAAAAGGGCGATCAGTGGATCATCAATGGCCAGAAGGTGTGGACCAGCTTCGCGCAGTTCGCCACCCGGTGCGTGCTGCTGGCCCGCACCGGCGACGCGGACACCCCCAATCACGAGGCCATCAGCGCGTTTTTCGTCGACCTGGATACCCCCGGAGTCACCGTGCGACCGCTGCAGACCATGCACGACGTCGACGAATTCTGCGAGGTCTACTTCGACGACGTTGCGGTGCCTGCGGAACGGATGCTCGGCAGGCCCGGCGACGGCTGGCGGCTCGCGATGGATCTACTGCCCTACGAACGCTCGACCTGTTTCTGGCAGCGCATCGCCTACCTGTACTCGCGGTTCGACGCGTTGATCGGTGAAGTCAGAGGGCTCGGCACGGGATCGGACGCGGATCTGGGCGACGCGTATCTGGCACTGCACACGCTTCGCTGCCGATCGCGTGCCACCCAGCTCCGGTTCGCCGACGGGCACAAGCTGGGTCCTGAGACGTCGATCGACAAGGTCCTGCTGGCAGGTGCCGAACAGACGCTGTACGACACCGTCCGCGACCTGCTGCCCGGCGCCGTCGAACTCGACAAGTCCGCCTGGCGCACCGAGTACCTGTACTCACGGGCGGCCAGCATCTACGGCGGCACTGCCGAGGTGCAACGCAACATCATCGCCCGCCGGCTACTGGATCTCGGGAAGGAGTGACCATGGCTTCCGAACTCGACTTGCTCGAAGACGGTCTGCGTAAGACCATGCTGTCGACCTCCGGCGCCGAATTGGACGCGGCGCTTGCCGAGCTGGGCTGGGCCGACATGGTGTCCGATATGCCCGAGCAGGCGATACCGTTGGTTTTTCGGCTGCTGGGCGAAACAGGTTCGCACGCATCGGTTCTCAACGACATCGTGGTGACCCAGACTCGCGGCCGCGAGCTCGGCGAGGTCCCCGAACTACCCTACGCAGGCGGCGGCTGGGTGGTGTGGGACTACTCCGCGGGAAGCAACACCACGCTCGGCGGCCTGCCGCTGCGCCGGGTGGACGAAGGAGATCCGGTACGGCTGGTGGACGCACGCCGGGCTGTCGGCTGGTGGCTGGTCGGCTCGGCACGGGCGATGCTGAACCTGGCGCGCCAGCACGCCCTGGACCGGGTTCAGTTCGGTCGACCGATAGCGGGCTTTCAGGCGGTCCGGCACCGGCTGGCCGAAACGCTGGTTGCCATCGAAGGCGCCGAGGCGACGCTGAACCTGCCCGGCGACGACAACCCCGATTTGACTGCACTGCTGGCCAAGGCCGCAGCGGGCAAGGCGGCGCTGACCACGGCCAAGCACTGTCAGCAGGTGCTCGGCGGCATCGGCTTCACCGCCGAGCACGACCTGCAGCACCATGTGAAGCGGGTGCTCGTGCTGGACGGATTGCTTGGCAGCTCAAGAGAACTCACGAAGAGAGCAGGAGCGGGCCTGCGGGCCCGCGGCTCTGCTCCGCGCCTCGCCAACCTCTAGCCGTCTCGGACTACTTGATGTTGGCCTTCATCTCTTCGAGGTTCACCAATACCGGCCAACCGCCGACGCTCAGCGCGTTGCCGTGTCCGGTCTGGTGGACATCGAACACCGACTGGATCGCCGCGTAGAAGCCCTGCACGTCGAGTGTCTGGTTGACCGCGCGCTTGGCCTGCCGCAACGCGAACGGTGGCATCTTGGCGATCTGTTCGGCCAGTGCCCTGGTCTCGGCGTCCAGCTGGTCGCGGGGCACGACCTTGTTGACCATCCCGGTTGCGGCCACCTCCTCGGCGGACATCGACCGGCCCGTGAACAGAATCTCCTTGGCTTTTCGCGGCCCGAGTTCCCAAGTGTGGCCGTGGTATTCGACCCCCCCGATGCCCATCAACACAACGGGATCGGAGAACTGGGCGTCGTCGGCGGCGATGATGAGGTCGCACGGCCAGCACAACAGCAGCCCTCCTGAGATGCACCGGCCCTGCACCGCGGCGATAGACGGCTTGGGAACGTTGCGCCACCGCAGCGTGTACTCCAGATAGCGCTTGGCCTCGTGCTGGATGATGAATTCGAGGGTGATCTTGTCGGGCACTGGTCCACCGCCCCTGAGGTCATGACCGGCGGAGAAGTGTTTCCCATTGGCGCGCAACACGATCACCCCGACGTCGCTGTCCTCGGCGGCGCGAGTCCATGCCGCGTCCAGTTCATCGAGCAGTTCCGGGTTCTGGGCGTTGGCCGCTTCGGGCCGATTGAGCGTGATGGTCGCGATACGGTCGCTGACCTCGTAGTCGATATACACGGTGAATCCTTCAGTTGCGGGGCAGCCCGAGCAGGCGCTGGGCGATGATATTGCGCTGGATTTCGGAGGTGCCGCCGGCGATGGTGCCGCCGAAAGACCTGATGTAGCGCTCGAATACGCCGGACCGGTAGCAGTCGAGGTGAAG
Source organism: uncultured Actinomycetota bacterium (assembly GCA_963758825.1). GTDB lineage: Bacteria > Actinomycetota > Actinomycetes > Mycobacteriales > Mycobacteriaceae > Mycobacterium. The sequence goes on from CAVWWV010000011.1 coordinate 155,382, forward strand.
GGCGGAGTAGGGGCCGGAGACCGCGGGGTGGGCGAACCCGTCGGGCCCGGCGGCCGCCAGCATGTTCTCGGACGCCGTTTGCGACGCCTCAGACCCGAAGAGCTTCAGCACCGACAAGCGCCGCCGGCATCCTCGTCGCCGCGCGCGGCCCGCGCCAGCGCCATCGAACCGAGCAATCGCAGCGCCTGGTTGTCCATCACCAGCGTGGCGTAGCTGTCGCGGTCGAGCGCGGTTCGGCAGGGGTAATCCTCGGCGAGCTCCTGCAACCGGTCGGCATAGCTGAGCCACAACATGTTTCGCTCGTGGCCGAGCGACCCGTTCGCGACCCGCCAGCCCTCGTTGAGCGGGCCGACGAGATTCTCGGCGGGCACCCGCGCATCGTTGAAGAACACCTCGTTGAAGTCGAGGTCGTCCACGTCGCACGCCGACGCGAACGGTCTGCGCACCACGCCCGCCAGATCGGTGGGGATCATCAGAGCGCTGATGCCCTTGTGCTTCGGGGCATCCGGGTCGGTCCGCACGAACGCCAGCAGCACATCCGCGTCGTGGGCACCAGACGTCCACACCTTCTGCCCGTTGACGACAAAGCTGTCGCCGTCGCGCACCGCCCGTGTTCGCAGGGACGCCAGATCGGAGCCCGCTCCCGGTTCGCTCATCCCGAGCGAGGCGGTCATCTCCGCCCGCAGGATCGGTACGGCCCACTTCTGCTGCTGCTCACCGGTGCCGTACGAGATCAGCGAGGCGGCAATAATGCCGACGCCCTGAGGGTTGTAGGTCTGGTAGACCCGTCGCCGAGAGAGTTCCAGTTGGTATGCGTACTGCTGCAGGATCGTCGCATTGCGACCACCGAACTCGGGCGGATTGCCCGGCACCAGCCAGCCGCTGTCGAACATCAACCGCTGCCAGCGACGGGCCCAGTCGGGTACATGGCTACTCGACCACGACCGATCGAGCGCTTCGGCTTCCGGTGGCAAATGCTGGTCGAGAAACGCGACGAACTCGGCGCGGAACGCCTCGACGTCGGCGTCGAATGTCAGCTGCACGGCACTCCCAGCCGGTTCGCAAAATATGGAAAGGCTTCCATCATCACCAAGATGAGAATAGTATTCTCATGGCGAGAAAGTTACAATCTCAGACACGTTGGCCGCGAGGGGGTCGAGGACCGCAATGGCAAGGCGTTCTCCGGTACAGTCTGTTCATGTTCTCACCAATCGGCAAGCATCCGAGCCGCCGGTGACGAGCCCCAGCGAAGAACCCGCCTGGAAGCAACGCGCGGTTGAACGGTCGATCAAGACAGCGAAGCTACGGGCCGCCCAGCGGGTGCAGCGATTCCTCGACGCCGCGCAGGCGATCATCATCGAGAAGGGCACCACGGACTTCACCGTACAAGAGGTCGTCGACCGCTCCCGCCAGTCGCTACGAAGCTTCTACCTGCAGTTCGACGGGAAACACGAACTTCTGCTCGCACTCTTCGAGGACGCGCTGGCCCGGTCCGCCGATCAGATCCGGGCCGCCACCGCCAGCCACGACGACCCGATGGAGCGACTGAAAGTCGCTATCCAGCTGCTGTTCGAGACATCGCGGCCGGATCCCACCGCAAAGCGCCCGTTGTTCACCGACTTCGCGCCGCGTCTGCTCGTGTCGCATCCGTCCGAGGTGAAGATCGCCCACGCGCCACTACTCGCCCTGCTCACAGAGCTGATGGAGGACGCTGCGGCCACCGGCAAGCTGCGTCCCAGCGTCAGCCCGAAGCGGATGGCGGCGATGACAATGCAAACCGTCATGTTCAACGCAGCGCAGTCCAGCGGTGACGAGGACGACGAGGCGGGACACCCCATCACGGCCGACGAGGTGTGGGATTTCTGCGCCAACGGCTTCGCGGCCTAACTGAGAACTACATTCTCTTCGTCGAAGAACTCGGCTTACACTAGTGGCCGTGCCCGACCTGTGGAACGACCTTCTCGAGTGCCTCGAACTGACGCCAGGGCGGCCTGACGGCGACGACGGGGCAACCGGGGCCGCCGTCTTCGAGGGGCGCAATCAGCAGCTCGACTACCACCGGGTGTTCGGTGGTCAGCTGCTCGGCCAGCTCATCCAGGTCGCGCGCCTCCTGCACCCCGACAAGACCGTCAAGTCAGTGCATACGGTGTTCGCCCGCGAGGGGCGAGCCGGCGATCCGGTCACCTTCGAGGCGGTACGGCACCACGAGGGCCGGTCATTCGCCGCGCTGACGATCACGGGGCGACAGAGGCTCCCGGGTGCTGGCCACCAGCTCGGTTTCCATGCATGCCGTCGAGGACGGACCCGAACACCAGGCCGTCGCCGACGTTCCTGCCGTGCTCGGGCCCGAGCACCGTCTCGCGCTCGACCTCATTCCGTGGGAGACCCGCGCGGTCGACGACCTCAACCACACGGGCACCGGTCCGCCGGAATTCGAGTTCTGGATGCGCACACCGGATGTCGACCCGGCGTTGGCTCCCGCGCTCGCGGCCTACGCCACCGATCTCACCCTGATCGGCACCGCCCTGCGTCCGATGGACGGTCTTGGCCAACGCGGTAACGGCACGCAGTTCACCTCGGCCGTCACGTCGCACACGCTGTGGTTTCACCGGCCGTTCCGGACCGACGAATGGTTGCTGCTGCGCCAGCACAGTCCGTTGCTCGCGCACGGCCGCTGCTTCGGCCGCGGCGACGTCCTCACCGAACGCGGAGTGCTGGTCGCCTCCTACGGCCAGGAAGCGCTTCTCAGGGTCGCGCAGTGAATCGCGGGCAACACGAGAAGGTCGTTCTTCTAAGCGGAGAGTATAAATCCCAAAATATGACGGTCCCATTGACACAATTGCAGCGCTGGTGACAAAGTTTATGAGACAACGGCCATGAGTTTGTCTTATCCAGCCCTGGTCATTGCGAAAGGGACACCGTGACCGTCGATACCGACCGAAGCTGCGCCCAGCGACGTCTATTTCGATCCGTACGACGTCGGCATCAACGCCGATCCGTACCCGACGTTCCGCCGGCTTCGGGAGGAAGCACCGCTGTACTACAACGCCCAGCACGACTTCTTTGCGCTGAGCCGCTTCGCCGACGTCAATAAGGCACTGGTCGATCACGAGACGTTCAGCTCGGCGCGGGGCGCCATCATCGAGCTGATCAAGGCCAACATCGAGATCCCGCCCGGGACGGTCATTTTCGAGGACCCGCCCATCCACGACATCCACCGCAAGCTGCTGGCGAGGATGTTCACGCCACGCAAGGTCAACGGGCTGGAGCCGAAGATCCGCGAGTTCTGTGCGCAGGCCCTCGACCCCTTGGTCGGCAGCGGACGGTTCGACTTCGTCGCCGACCTCGGCGCGGTGATGCCGATGCAGGTGATCAGCGCACTGCTCGGCATACCCGAGGGTGACCAGGAAATGATCCGCGACCACGCCAACGCGCAGATGCGCACGGAGGCGGGCCAGCCCATGAAGCAATCGGAGGACGGCTTCGTGACGGGCGAGATCTTCGAGGCCTACATCGACTGGCGAGCCGACCACCCGTCAGACGACATCATGACCGAACTGCTCAACGCGGAGTTCGTCGACGAGACCGGTATCTCCCGCAATCTGACTCGCCAGGAACTGCTCACCTACCTCAACGTGGTGGCAGGCGCGGGCAACGAAACCACCACGCGGCTGATCGGTTGGGCGGGCAAGGTACTGGCCGAACACCCCGATCAGCGACGTGAACTCGCCGGCGATCCCAGACTGATTCCTCAGGCCATCGAGGAGCTGCTGCGTTTCGAGCCGCCCGCACCACACGTAGCGCGCTATGTCACCCGCGATGTCGAAATCCACGACCAGACGGTGCCCCAGGGCAGCACGATGATGATGCTGATCGGCGCTGCTGTGCGCGACCATCGCCAGTTCCCGCCCGACGGAGATGTTTTCGACATCCATCGCGAAGTGCGGCAACACCTGTCCTTCAGCGTGGGAACCCACTACTGCCTCGGCTCGGCATTGGCCAGGCTGGAGGGCCGGGTCGCGCTGGAGGAGATCTTGAAGCGGTTCCCCGAGTGGGATGTGGACATGGCCAACGCGACACTCTCCCCGACATCGACTGTCCGCGGCTGGGATTCCATGCCCGCCGCGATCAAGTGAAATCCTTTCCGCTAACGACGAATTGAGGTTGGAAATGACAGGACGCGTTGAAGGCAAGGTCGCTTTCATCACAGGTGCGGCCCGTGGTCAGGGTCGTGCCCATGCGGTGCGGATGGCGCAGGAGGGCGCCGACATCATCGCCGTCGACATCTGTAAGCAGATCGACAGCGTGCAGATACCGCTCTCGACTCCAGAGGATCTGGCCGAGACCGCCGATCTGGTCAAGGGGCACAACCGCCGGATCTACACCGCCGAGGTCGACACCCGCGACTTCGACGCGCTGAAGGCGGCCGTCGACGCGGGTGTCGAGCAGTTCGGCAGGCTGGACATCATCGTCGCCAACGCGGGAATCGGTAACGGCGGTGCGACGCTGGACAAGACCAGCGAGGGCGACTGGACCGACATGATCGACGTCAACCTCGGCGGCGTCTGGAAGACAGTGAAAGCCGGTGTGCCGCATATCCTCGCAGGCGGCCGCGGCGGCTCGATCATCCTCACCAGCTCGGTCGGCGGACTGAAGGCCTATCCGCACACCGGTCACTACGTGGCCGCCAAACACGGTGTGGTCGGCCTGATGCGCACCTTTGCGGTCGAGCTCGGCGCGCAGAACATCCGCGTCAACTCGGTGCATCCGACGAACGTGAACACCCCCCTGTTCATGAACGACGGCACCATGAAGCTGTTCCGGCCCGACCTGGAGAACCCGGGCCCGGACGACATGAAGGTCGTCGGACAGATGATGCACACCCTGCCGATCGGGTGGGTCGAGCCGGAGGACGTCGCCAACGCCGTGCTGTTCCTGGCTTCCGATGAGGCCCGCTACGTCACCGGTGTGACGCTGCCGATCGACGGCGGCAGCTGCCTGAAGTGACGACGGCTGCGGAGCTGTCGATCCCCCAGGGCTGGGATGCGATCACCCCCGGTTGGATGACGACTGCGTTGGCAATTCATCACGCCGGCGCGGTGGTCGACACCGTTCGGGTCGCACTGCGCGACGACGGCACCAACAGGCGGGCCCGGCTGGAGTTGACGTACTCGGCCGGCTCCGGGCCTCCCACCGTGTTCGCCAAGGCCGTCGATCCGGCTCATGCCGAACTCGTGGCACTGACCAGCGGTCTGTACCACGAACCCCGGCTTTTCTCCTCGGGAGTGTCTCTGCCGCTTGATCATCCGACGGTTTACACGGCGCTCATCGACGAAGAGCACTCCGACTTCTTGATGATCATGGAGGACGTCGTGTCGCGCGGTGCGGACCCGCGTGACTCCACGCGGCCGATGACCGTCGATCAGGCGGCAGCCGGGGTGCGGGGGCTCGCCCGGTTGCACAGCGCGTACTGGGGTGAGCGGCTGACAGGTGACCCGGCGCTCGGGTGGGTCGAACCGTTCGTCGCCTTCGAGGGAATGCAGTACGCCCCACTGGACATCGCGCGCGAGCGGTTGGGCGACACCGTGGCAGGCGAGATCCTCGCGCTCAACGGTGAGCAACTGTTCATCGACATCTGGGCGCGCTACATCGCAACCCTCACGACGTCGCCGCAGACGCTGCTGCACGGTGACCCGCACATCGGCAACACCTACGTGTTGCCCGACGACGACGTCGGCTTCCTCGACTGGCAGATGGTGCGTCGGGGCAACTGGTCGCTGGACCTCGGGTACTTCCTGCAGGGTGCTCTGACGGTCGAGAACCGGCGCAGCAACGAGCGCGATCTCCTCGACGAGTACCGCGCCGCACTGACATTGCCTGCCGACGAAATGCCGAGCGCCGAGGAAGTGCTGCTGCGCTACCGCGCCTCGGTCGCACACGGGCTTGCGATCTGGATGGCGACGCTGTCGGGCGGCGACGCCTGGCAGAGCGCCGAGATCTGTCTTGCGCTGGCGCAGCGGTACGCGGCCGCGTTCGGAGATCTCGACACCCGTGCCGCCATTGACGCCATCTCGTAGCCGGATAGTCTTCCCGCCGTGGAGACATTCGAGGGACGCGGCGCGGTCATCACCGGTGGCGCAAGCGGCATAGGTTTCGCCACCGCTGCGGAGTTCACCCGTCGCGGCGCGCGCGTCGTGCTCGCCGATATCGACCAGACAGCGCTCGATGCAGCCGTCGAGCAACTGCGGGCCGGCGGCGCGGAGGCACACGGTGTCCTCTGCGATGTGACAAAGCTGGACGCCGTCGAGCACCTGGCCGACGAATCCTTTTCCCTGCTCGGCGGGGTGAACCTGGTGTTCAACAACGCAGGCATCGCCTATGCGGGTCCGATCGCCGACGTCACCCACGGCGACTGGCGATGGGTGATCGACGTCGACCTGTGGGGGCCGATCCACGGCGTCGAGGCATTCCTGCCACGGCTTCGCGAGCAGGGCGGGGATCGCCACATCATGTTCACGTCGTCGTTCGCAGGCATGGTCGGCAACGCCTACCTCGGTCCCTACTCCGTCGCCAAATTCGGTGTCGTCGCACTCGCCGAAGGTCTGTCACGCGAACTGAAGGCCGAGGGCATCGGCGTCTCGGTGCTCTGCCCGATGATCGTCGACACACCGCTGATGGTGAACTCCGAACGCAGCCGAAGCAGCGACTACGGCGCGCGCAGCGAGCAGAACGACGAAGGGGTTCAGGGACTGACCTCGGTGGTGACGCCGACCGACGCCGACGTGACCGCCGACGACGTGGCGCGGCTGGTAGCCGACGCCGTCCTCGCGAACCGGCTGTACATCCTGCCGCACCGTGCGTCACGCGAATCGATTCGACGACGGTTCGAGCGCATCGACCGCACCTACGACGAGCAGGCCGCCGAAGGCTGGAGTCACTGAGTCACCCAAACCGGTCAGCCCGCAACCAATGGGGTGGTTCCATGGAACCGCTACGGGAGAGCGGGGTGGGACGTGAAGCGACTCAACGGCATGGACGCCATGTTGCTGTACAGCGAGACGCCCAATCTGCACACCCACACAGTGAAGGTCGCGGTCATCGACGCCACCGACTTCGACGGCGACTTCACCTTTGACGTGTTTCGACAAACGGTCCGGCGCCGCCTGCATCTGCTGGACCCGCTGCGCTACCGCCTCGTCGACATTCCGTGGAAGATGCACCACCCGATGTGGATGGAGAACTGCGAAGTCGACCTCGACTATCACCTGCGCCGGGTGCCGGTGCCGGCTCCCGGCGGCCGCCGCGAACTCGACCAGGTGATCGGCGAGATCGCCAGCACCCCGCTGGACCGGGCCCACCCGCTGTGGGAATTCCACTTCGCCGAGGGACTGGCCGACAACCGCTTCGCTCTCATCGGCAAGGTGCACCACACCCTGGCCGACGGCGTCGCGTCGGCCAACCTGCTCGCCCGGCTGATGGATCTGGCCGGCTCGGAACAGGACGAGCGCGACGAGTACACCGCATGCGCCGTGCCATCGCGGACCGAGCTGTTGCGCAACGCAGGCCACGACCACGTCCGCAACGTCGCCGCACTGCCGGGCCTGATCCGCGACGCCGCCCGAGGATTCGTCCACGTCAGGCGCCGGTCGCGCGAGCATGGCGAGCAGCCAGACATGGCGAAGTTGTTCAAGGCGCCACCGACCTTTCTCAATCACGTGGTCTCGCCCGTCCGGACGTTCGCGACGGCGTCACTGGCACTGGCCGATGTCAAGGAGACGGCCAAGCACCTCGGCGTCACGTTCAACGACATCGTGCTGGCAATGGCGGCAGGCGGATTACGAGAACTGTTGCTGCGCTATGACGGTCGGGCCGACCAGCCGATTCTGGCGTCGGTGCCGGTGGCCACCGACAAGTCGACGGAGCGGGTCACCGGCAACGAGATCGGCGGTTTGTCGGTGTCGTTGCCGGTGCACATCGACGATCCGCTGGAGCGGGTTCGGCTGACCTCGGTCGCCGCATCGCGCGCCAAGGAGAACTACGAGTTGATGGGCCCCGAACTGCAGGGGAAGTTGATGGAGTACCTGCCGCCGTCGTTTGCGCCCCCGTTGTTCCGCTGGCAATCCAAGCGCGCCGCCCACAACAGCATCATGAATGTCGCGGTGTCCAATGTGCCGGGACCTCGCGAGCGCGGGCATATCGGCGGTGCCCCGGTGAACGAGATCTACTCGATCGGGATCCTGTCGTCCGGCAGCGCTTTCAACATGACCGTGTGGAGCTATGTCGACCAGCTGGACATCTCGATTCTGTCCGACGACCGAACCTTCGACGATGTCCACGAGGCGACCGACGCGATGATCCACGGTCTGACCGAAATCCGCCGCGCCGCAGGGCTTCCCGCGCAGCTCAGCACTGTCGACACGGCGATGGCGCCGGTCAGGCCGTTCGGGCTAGCCGAGTATCGGGAAGCGGCGACTGTTCGCCAGCTTGTCGAGAGCGTCCTGCATCACTTCGCGGATATGGGCGTCGACGGCGTCGACGTCGGGTCCTCGTCCGAACTCTGCGACCACGTCGATCGGATCGAGAACCTGCGTGACGATCTTGCTCGGCAGCGGGATATTGGGCGGGAAGAAGACGCTCAACCCGAATGGGAACCCGAACGTGACGGGCAGGATTTCGGCCCGAAGCTTCTCCAACCCCAGGCGCTTGGCCAACCAGTTGCCGCGGGTGAGGAACAGCTGTGATTCCTGAGCGCCGATGGACACCATCGGCACGATCGGCACTTCGGATTCGATCGCGGTCCGCACGTAGCCGGTCCTGCCCGCGAAGTCGATCTTGTTCTCGAAGGTCGGCCGGTAGGAGTCATAGTCGCCGCCCGGGAAGACCAGCACCAGCGCGCCGGTGCGCAGTGCCTTCGCGGCATTCTCCCGGTTGGCCTCGATGACGCCGACCCGGCGCAGCCAGTCGCCGAGCGGTCCGGCGAAGAGCGCGTAGTGCGCGAGGGTGTAGACGGGACGGTCGAAGCCGTATTTGTGATAGAACGCCGGCGCGAAGACGAGCACGTCCGGGGTGAACATGCCACCGGAGTGGTTCGACACCAACAGCGCCCCACCTGCGGACGGAATGGCGTCCAGCCCTCTGACCTCCGCCCGGAAATACCGTTTGACCAGTGGGCCGACCACGTTCTTGATCTGCTCGGTGAACGTGGGGTCCCACTTGGTGGCTTCTTCCCTGCCGATCTGCTCGACGCCTTCGTCAGCCATATGTTCCCCTTGTGTGTCCTGCGTGTCGCATACCCACGCCGAGCGAGAAGTACCCGCCGACAGCGCTACCTGCGAATATGGTACTCTCTTTTCTTGAGAATGTCATTTCCATGAAGGGGGACGGATGACAGACGCGGTACTCGTGACGGGCGGGTTCGGACTGGTGGGTTCGCAGGTGGTCGAGCGGCTGACGGCCGACGGCCGACGCGTGGTGGTCGCCGATCTCGACACCCCGGCCAACCGCAAGAAAGCGGCCGCGTTACCCGACGGTGTCGACGTGCGGTGGGCCGACCTGACCGATGCGGACGCGGTCCATCGCCTGGTTTCGGAGGTCTCGCCGTCGGTGATCGTCCACCTCGCCGCCGTTATTCCGCCCCCGCTCTACCGCAACCCCGGCCTGGCCCGGAAGGTCAATGTCAACGCCACGATGGCGTTGGTGCGCGCGGCCGAAGCGCAACCGGAGCCACCTCGCTTCGTACAGGCGTCGAGCAACGCCGTCTACGGCTCGCGCAATCCTCATCGGGTGACCGATGTGGTTCGCGCGGATACTCCGCCGAGGCCCTTCGAGCTGTACAGCAACACCAAGTTTCAGGCCGAGGAGTTCGTCCGCGCGTCGAGCCTGGATTGGGTCGTGCTTCGGCTCGGCGGTGTGCTCAGCCCGAACTTCAGCGCACTGCCGCTGACCACCGACGGCATATACATCGAGAGCGCACTGCCCACCGATGGGCGGATTCACACGGTCGATGTGCGCGACGTCGCCGCCGCATTCGCCGCCGCCACAACGGCTGACGTCGTCGGCGAGATCCTGCTGATCGCGGGCGACGACTCGCACAAGCTCCTGCAGAAGGACGTCGGCGCCGCGCTGGCGGCCGCGCTCGGCTTGCCCGGCGTGCTGCCCGAGGGCAGGCCGGGTGACCCGGACGATGACGACGGCTGGTTCCTCACCGATTGGATGGACACTGCGCGGGCGCAGGAAGCGCTTGGATTCCAACATCATTCATGGCCGTCGATGCTCGCGGAGATGAGCGAGAAGATGGGATGGAAGCGCTATCCGCTGCGCCTCGTCGCACCTCTGGCGCGCATTTTTCTCGCCCGCCGCGCTGCCTACCGCGATGCGCCGGGAATCTACGCCGACCTGTGGGGTGCGATCGCAAGGAGACTGGGCGATCCCTGCCTGAGCACCGAGGGCACGCAGAGCTAGCCGGGGCCCAGCTGGTAGTCGCCGGTCTGCGGGTTGTGATACCACCCGCTCGCGGCGTGCGTTCCGCCGTCGACGTGGATCGTCTGGCCGGTGATGTAACTGGACATGTCGGATGCGAGAAACACTGCTGCTCCGGCCATTTCGTCGACATGCCCTGGCCGCGCCATCGGGATCATGTGCCTGGCGCCGTCGGGGAGACCGTCCGGCGATACCCGCAAAATCCCTTCGGTGAGGGTCAGGTCGGGGGCCAGTGCGTTGACCCGGATTCCCTCGGTGGCCAGTTCGAGCGCGGCGGTCTTGGTGTAGTTGATGACGCCGGCCTTGGCGGCGGCGTAGGCGGCATAGCCGGGTGCCGCCCGCACCCCCTCGATGGACGTCACGTTGATGATGCTGCCCGGCAGTCCCGCGGCCACCAACCGCTGTGATACCCGTTGAGTGCAGAGAAGGACATGGCGCAGGTTCGACCGGTACAGCGCGTCCCAGCCGTTCTCGGTGGTCTCGAGCAGCGGTGAGGAGAAGACCCCGCCTGCGTTGTTGACCAGGATGCTCACGATGCCCAGCGTCTCGGACGTCTGCTCCAACGCCGCATCGACTTGTCCGCTGTCGCGGACATCGGCCACGATGCCAAGCGCCCCAATGTCTTCGGCAGCAGACGCGCAGGTGTCGGGGTTGCGCTCCCAGATGGCGACCCTGGCGCCGAACGCAGTCAGTCCTTCGGCGATGCCACGTCCGATGCCTTCTCCCCCGCCGGTGACGACCGCTACCCGCCCGGTCAACAAGATGTTCGACGGATCGATGGCCATGGGTCGAGTTAACCAGTCTTGGTGGTGCGAATGCCGCGCATCGCCGGAGCGGTGCCGATGACCCCCTTGTCCTGCAGGTCGGCGATCTCTTCGTCGTCCAGGCCCAGCCCGGAGAGCACCTCGTGGTTGTGTTGCCCCAGAAGCGGCGCGGGTGTCCGATGGAAGCGCTGCGGGCCCGTCGAGATGCGCATGGGAAGCGTGCTGTGCCTGGCGGTCCCGTTGACGGGGTGATCCACCTGCTCGTAGAAGCCGCGGTGTTTCAGTTGCGGTAAGTCACCGACCCGGTGTGGCTGCATGACCTTCGCAACGGGCACGCCTGCATCCCAGAGGGTTCGACGATCTCGTCACCCGTGCGCGTCCCACACCACCGGCTCAGGTGTTCGTCGATCTCGTCGTGGTGTCGTCGACGTCCTTCTGCGCTCAGCGAGCTCGTCGGTCACCCAGTCGGGGTGGCCGAGAGCGGCGACGAGGCTCGCCCACTGCGTGTCGGTGGCGACCGCGATGGCCACCCAGTCGTCGGGTCGGCCGAACTCGTCGAGTTCGCTTGTCCGGTAGAGGTTCTGCGGAGCGGCGGCCGGCCCGCGATTGCCCTCCCTTTGCAACAGGTTGCCGTAGGCCGAGTGCTCGATGACCTGCTCGGCGGCGACGTTGAGCGCCGCGTCGACCATCGCGGCCTCGATTCTGACGCCCTCTCCCGTACGCCGCCGGTGCGCCAGCGCCAGCATCAACGCGTTGAGGCCGTGCACGCCTGCGTTCGGGTCGCCGACGGCATATGGCTCCACCGGGTTCTGATCCGGATGACCGGTCAGCCAGGTGATCCCGGAGGCGTCCTCGATGACGTAGGCGAATGCGGGCTTGTCCCGCCACGGGCCGTCGAGCCCGAAGCCGGGCATGCGCATCATGATCGCGTCGGGACGCAGCCGGTGCACGGTGTCGAAATCGAGCCCGATCTGGTCGAGCACTCTCGGCGTGTAGTTCTCGACGATGACATCGCACGTCTTGACGAGCTCATGGAGCAGTTCGACGCCGCGAGGGTTGCGGATATCCAGTGTGACGCTCTTCTTGTCGGTGTTCAGTCCCGAGAAGATCGGCGAACGCTCCCACCACTGGTCTTCGGTGATCGGTACGCCTGCGATCAACCGCGTGCCGTCGGGGCGTGACGTCGACTCCACATGGATCACCTCGGCGCCGAGTTGCGCCAGTATGTGCGTGCACGACGGCCCGGCCCAGAAGCTGGTCATGTCGAGGACGCGCAGGCCCTCGAACGACACCCCCGGCTTTCCGTCGCGGCGGGCGATCCCGTTTCGGCGGTAGTCCTCGGTGTGCTCGCCGAGGCGCGGAGCAGCACGTGGTGCACGCCCGAGCGAGGGCATGGCGCGGAAGGGAGGACCGGGCTGAGTGAACCCGTCGCGCGGATTCGTCACGAACGCCCCGCGTTCGGCGAACTGGTCGAACGAGGTGATGTTGGCGCCGTTTCCGACCGGAGCGTTGGGAATGCGGAACGCAGTCGACAGGTCGAGGATCTCGTCGACGGTGTTCTCGCGCACCCAGTCGAAGATCTCCTTGGCGTGGATGTTGGCCTGTTCGGTGATCGAGAGTTGCGACTCCTCGTCGATCCACTCGTCGTGACCCGTCATCGCGCACAGGTCGAACCACTGCTGCGCGGTCCCGCAGCCCAGCGCCACCAGACCGTCGGCCGCCGTTGCGACACCCGGAATCGTGAGCCGTCGAAGGTCGCGGAACGGGCGGCCAAGGATATCGAGAAACGACACCGAATAGTAAGTGAGGCAGAGTGTCTCGACCTCGAGCATGGAGACATCGACGACGCCGGACTGCACCGCCATCGTCCCTGCGGCGGCATACGCTCCGGCCAGCCACTCGCCTATCTGTCCGGCGACGAACAGCGGCGGGCGGTCCTGTGCACCCCGGCCGAGCCCGATCACACCGCCTGACCACGCCTGCACGGTGAACTCCGTCGCCGGCCTGTCGGCCCACGGACCGTCGAGGCCGAACGGGGTGATCGTGGTGACGGTCAAGTGCGGATGGCGCTGTTCGATCTCGTTCGGCGCGAAGGCGGGGTGCTCGGCAAGCCGCGAGCCGCGCGACCACACCGCCGCGTCCGCGTCGCCGAGCAGACCGTCGACGAATTCGGCGTCGGCGTCCGGATCGGCCACCACGCTGTCCTTGGAGCCAGCGAGGAAACTGAACAGCGCGCCGTCGTCACCTGCCTTGATCTCGGCACCCGAAGCAGACCACCGCCGCAGTGGATCACCCTCCGGCGGTTCGACTTTGACCACGGTGGCACCACCATCGGCCAGCAGCTTCTGCAGTACGCTCCGGCGATGCCGGAGGACAGATCGATGACGGTGTAGCCGTCGAGAGGCAACAAAGGGGTCAGTCCTTCATCTTGCGATTCTTCTTGCTCAGCCGGAATTCGGGCGGGAACTTCGCGTCGTTGTCGTTGACCGCGTCGGCAAGGCCCGCGTCGATCGCGTCGCCGAGCATGAAGTCGCCCCCGTCGGGCCGAACAGAGCCACCCATGGATTCGAACGCCGCGGACAGCAGACTGCCCATGTACTCACCCTGGAACTGCTTGACCACCTCGAAGAACACCTTCTGCTGAAAGATGCTGTCGACGGGGCGGTTACGGGCGCACGCCAAGGCGTACTTCTGGACCTCGGCTTCGAGTTCGTCCCGTGCCACCACCTTGTTCAGGAAATTGCACGCCAGCATCTCCTCGGCCGTGAACGGCCTGCCGGTGAACACCATCTCCTGAAACGGCCGAAGGCCCATCGTCAGCACCCAGGTCCACATCCGCGGTCCCCAGCCGAAATAGCGGAACGACGGATGGCCGAAAAGCGCGTCGTCGCTGGAGATGACAAGGTCGGCGTCGGCGCACTGGTAGAAGTGCCAGCCGTAGCAGTAGCCCTTGGCCTCGACGATGCTGATCTTCTTGAGCTCCTGCAGCGCGCGGTTACCGGCCGCCGCGTTGGCATACCACTGGCCCATCGTCGCGCCGTGCCGAAAGGACCCTTGCGGCGGATACGTGACGTTCGGATCGTCGACGCGAAGCTCTGCCAGGCGGTCCTCGTCGGTTCCCGCCATGAAGTCGGGCAGATCGGCCCCGCTGCCCAAATCCTCACCGACGCCGCGAATGACCACGACTTTCACGTCGTCGTCCACGGTCGCACCCCGCAACAGGTCCGCGTACCGCAGGCGTGCCGCCGAGGTCGGAGCGTTCAGGTGATCGGGACGATTGAACGTGATCGTTGCGATCTTGGTCGCGGGGTCCTTGTCGTAGAGGACGATCTCCTCGGGCGACGGACGTTCGCCTGACGCCATCAGGCCCGCTCAGGCCGTCGCCTCGACGGAGCCGTACGTGGGGCTGGACGTCAGCACCTCGGCGCCGTCGTCGCCGATCAGCACGGCGTCCCTGGAGAACACCGCTCCGACGCCGCGGTTCCCACACATAACCCGTGACCGCCAGCACCATGCCCGGCTCGAGCCGCTCCTCGGCGCAGGTGGACGGCAGGTCCGCCGAGACCACCGGTGGGTCGAACCCGAGACCGAGGCCGTGCGCGACGGGTGTGGCGGGCAGCGGCTCCCCCGCCGCGTCGTATGCCGACAGCAGGTCGGCGGCGCTGCCGCCCGGCCTGCACGCGGCAATGAGGTGTTGCCACAACTCATTCGAGCGTCGGAACAATGCATCGGCTCCCGGTACATCACCGACCGGCCATGTCCTGCCGACCTCGCCGACGTAGCCGTCGGCGAGCGCGCCGGCGGACAGCGCGACCAAATCTCCTTCGGCAACCCGGCCTCGGCTCGGAGTCACGTCGCCACGAGTGGTCCTTGGGTGTGATCCACGCGCCGTCCTGCGTGGCAGGGGTGGTGACCCCGCCCGCCGCCATCGCCTCCATCAACGCGCCGGTCAGCGACAGTTCGCTGATGCCGGGCGCCAACTCCGCGCGCGCCGCCTCGAGCGCTTGTTCGGCGATGCCGAGCGCACCCCGCAGCACGGCGACTTCGTCATCGGTTTTGATGCGCCGTGCGGCACGCAGCGCTGGTTCGGCGTCGACGAGTTCGGCGTTGGGGAACGCCATCGGCAGCAGCTGCGCGAATGTCGGTGTCAGCGAGTCGGTTCCGACCCGCCGGGCGGTCGCCGCACCGGGCAGTTGCTTGAGCACGTCGATCAGCGTCATCGGGTTCCACGCCAGTCCGTAGAGATGGTCATGACCGATCTCGTCGGGGATGCCCTCATCCCATGTGCTGTTCAGGTGAATCTCGCCAGTCGCGCGGATCACCTCACAGATCGGACCGAACGGTCTGGTGCCCGCGACCCACAGCTGCGGCGCTCCGGTCACGTACCGGACGTTGGCCTGGCGGCCGAGGACCAGGATGTCGATGTCGTCGGCCGCCATCTGGGCCAGGACCCGATCGCGGCGGCCGCTGCGCAGAGCCTTCGGGTCAGGCAGGATCTCGAGTGCCATCAGGACCGCCCGTAGGGCGTGTACGGGTAGTCCGTGATGCGCGTGGTGCCGTCCTCGGTGATGACCACGATCTCCTCGCTTCGATAACCCCCGGTACCGTCCTCCCAGATGACCGGTTCGAGCACCAGCAACATTCCCGCCGGGAAGACGAAGTTGTCATCGAACTCCTCACCCAGATCGGTTCCGATCATCGGCATTTCGGCGGCGTTGGTGCCGATGCCGTGGCCGAGGTAGAAGTGCGGCAGCCACGGCTTCTTCCCGCCGTTGGCGGCGATCGCGGCGCGGGCCAGATCACCCGATGTGGCACCGGCCTTGGTGACGGCAAGGACGGCGTCGATGATCTCGCGCCACTTCTCGTACTGCGCGTGCTGCCGGTCGGACACCTCGTCGCCCACGAGCCAGGTGCGACCGAAGTCCGAGCAGTAGCCGTTGTAGGTGATGCTGACGTCGGTCCACAACACGTCGCCGCGGACCAGCTCACGTTCCGTCGTCAGCAGCGGCAGCGCCAGATCGCCGGTCGTGGTCCAGACACCGCCGCTGGTTTTCGTCGTCGGCATCACCTGCCATATCGCCTCGAGCATGTTGGCGGTGGCACCCAGTTCGAAGGCACGCCGAACAAACGCCGCTGACAGATCGATCTGACGCACCCCGGGCGCGAGCGCCTTCTGCACGTCCGCCATGGCTTCTTCGGTGATCCGGCATGCGTTACGGACGCAAGAAACCTGATCGGGCGTCTTCACCAGCTTCGCCGGGCCGACCACCTGTGCGGCGTCCGACGGCGGACCCGCCGGGAACAGACGTGACTGTGCGCGGCGCATGGCGCCCGTCAGCTCATCGACGGCCACGGATGCACCAGCGGGCACGAGCTCGTCCAGCACTTTCGCGAAATGCTCCACGCCCTCGTCGAATTCGAGGTAGAGCGGCCCGTGCACGTGATCGGCCGGCACCTCACACTCGGACACCGAACCTTCGCGCATCGGCATGAACAGGTGTGGATGTTCGTCGCCGGCGAGCACGATGGCCACCGGGCGCTCGACGTGCGAAAGCCCGGCGTCCAACAGCCGCCAACTGACGCCGGTGGCGTACACCACGTTGCCGTTGCCGATCAGGACGAGCGCGTCGATCCCCTTGTCCTTCATCGAGTCGCGCAGCCGGGCGCCGCATTCGCGGTACATCCGCGCCGTGTCGGGGAGTTCGGGGATCTCGACGGCGGAACTGTTCACCGCGAACGTCGTCATTGCACGCCCAGGAAGTTCTTGATGTTGGTGCTGACGATCTTCGTCGCGTCTTCTGGGCCGACGGCGTCGACGACTGTCTTCAGCGATTTCTCCGAGTATCCGAACGTCGATTCGTTGTGCGGGTAGTCCGACGACCACATCACGTTGTCCACGCCGATCTTGTCGATCAGTTCGAGGCCGAGCGGATCGACCATGAAGGAGGCGCACATGTGGTCGCTCCAGTAATCGCGCACGCCGCGGGTGAGCTGATGGTTGAACATGTGGCGGTAGGAGGCCAGCATATGCTCGGCATCCTGCAGCGCCGTTGGCACCCAAGCGATTCCACCCTCGAACCAGCCGATCTTCAACGAGGGATGCCGGTCCAGGATGCCGGAGAAGACATACTTGGCGAACTGCTCGCGGAACGAGTCGACGTTCACCATCATCCCGACGACGACGCTGTTGTTCTGGCACGGCGTCTTCGGCGGCGTCTCACCGATGTGGTGGCTGACCGGGACGCCGGACGCCTCGATCTCGTCCCAGACGGCATCCATATCGGTGCTGCCGTAGTCGTAGATGTTGCCCTCGTCGTCCTTGCCGGGGTTCAGCGGAAGCAGGAACGTCTTGAGCCCGAGAGACTTCAGCTCCGCCAGCGTGTCCCTGGTGCCCTTGGGATCCCACCAGTTGATCAGCCCCACGCCGTAGAAGTGGCCCTTGCTGCGCTCCTGCAGCTCGGCGATGTGCTCGTTGTAGATGCGGAACACCCGCTCGCGCAACGATTTGTCCGGGTAGTGGAACAGCGCCAGCACGGCGTTGGGGAACGCCAGTTCCTTGTCGATGCCGTCTTCGGCGAGTTCCTGGATATGCGCGCATCGATGTTGTTCGACGCTGCGCCCGCCAGGTCGTCGTACTGCATCAGCACCCGGCCGAAGTCGCCGCCGGTCCAGGCCTTGCCCTTCATGCCGACCATGTACGCGCCGTCCTCGTACCAGATCCGCGGCGCCGCACCCTTCAGTTCCTCGGGGAAGCGCTCGTAGAAGATGTCGTCGGCCACCGAGATGTGGTTGTCGGCCGAGAAGATCTCGGTGCCCGCGGGCAGCCCCACGATCGCATCCTTGGCATGTCCCATTCGGTTCTTGGGCGCGCCGAAGCCTTCCGGCGGATACAGGGTTGAGGTTGGGGTAGACATCCTTGGTACTCCAATCGGGCTGTGGTGCAGGCTTTACCAGTTGACGGGAAGTTCGTATACGCCGTAGGCGAGGCGATCGTGCTTGAACGGCACCTCGTCGAAAGGCACGGCGAGCTCGAGGGTGGGAATGCGTCGCAGCAGCGTATGGAACACGATCTGCAGCTCGGCACGGGCGAGTTGCTGTCCGACGCATTGGTGTCTGCCGTAGCCGAAGCCGAGTTGCTGCCCGACGTCACGGGTCAGGTCCAACTTCTCGGGTTCGGCATATGTGGCGCTGTCCCAGTTCGCGGGCGCCAGGTCGATGATGATGCCGTCGCCGGCCCTGATGGTCTCGCCGCCGATCTCGATGTCCTCGACGGCAACGCGCCGTTGTCCGTTCTGGATGATCGACAGATAACGCATCAATTCTTCGGCGGCGTTGGCGATGAACTTGGGATCGTCGGAATCACGCAACAGCGCAGCCTGTTCGGGGTTCTCGAGCAGCGCGAGGATTCCGATACCGATCATGTTGGCGGTGGTCTCGTGGCCGGCGATCAACAAACCGGTGCCCAGCTGCGCGGCCTCCTTGACGCTGATTTCGCCCGCGTTGACGCGCTCAGCCAGGTCGGAGACGGCATCTTCCGGGCCTTCCCCGGGGGGAATCGCCATCTTGGACTCGACGAGGTTGATCAGATACTTGTGGAGGCTCATCGCCCCCTTCTGACCGTCCTCGGCCGAGGCGTAGCGGGCCAACCCGACGTTCGCGTGGTGCTGAAAGAATTCGTGGTCCTCGTAGGGGACGCCGAGCATGTCGCTGATCACCCGGGTCGGCACGGGCAGTGCGAGCTTCGTGATCAGGTCGGCCGGCGCAGGTCCGGCCAAGATCGCGTCGATGCACTGATCGGTGACCTCCTGAATCACCGGACGTAACGCCTCAACGCGCTTGAAGGTAAAGGGTTTCGACAACATCCGGCGGAACCGGGTGTGCTCTTCGGCGTCGGAGGTGAACACCGAGCGGGGCCGCTTGTTGACCGTGGACAGCATGTGCTCATTCCAGTGCGGGAAGCCGTCCTTGCGATCGTCGACGCTCACGCGTGGGTCGGCGAACAGCGCACGAGCCACCTCGTGTCCGGTGATCAGCCATGGCGTGGTGCCGTTCCAGATCCGCACCCGGGAAAGTGGCCTGGCCTCACCCATTTCGAGCATCTGCGGGGGCGGTGCGAACGGACAGCGAGCGTCGCGTTCCATCGGATACTCGGGGACGTCGGCGGTGACGTCGGATGCGGCGGTCAGTGTGTCGGACATAGGCCTGCGGCTCATTCCTCGATGTCGATCGCCAGGGCCGGGCAGGCCGCGGCGGCATTACGGACGTTGACTGCTTGGTCGTCGGTCGGGCTGTCGTCGAGCAGGACCACGACGCCGTCGTCGTCCCGCTGGTCGAAGACCTCGTCTGCATTCAGCACGCATTGACCCGACGAGACGCACTTGTCTTGATCGACGGTCACTTTCATGTCAGGGCTGCTCCGTGACGGGTGCGCGCCACAGCCCGACGATGGCGTCGATCAGGCCGGACGCAACGGCCGTCCAGCTGGTTCGCGGCACAGCATCTCCGTCGGAGAAGGCGCGTTCGAAGTCCGCGCAGGTATGCATCATCAGGTTGCGCACCATGATGTTGCGTTCGGTCACGACAGCCGTCGGCAGCTCGGGGAGGCAGCGGGTGATGCCGTCGACGACAGCGACCAGCGACGCTGACGCGAGCGCATCGCGGACGACGATCTTCTGGTAGGCGGGGTCGGCCAGCGCCTGCGCCGCGAACCGCGCGTAGGTGGTCGGGTTGCCGAGCTGCGCCAGATGCTCGGTCAGCGAGCACACCATGCAGGTGATCCAGTCCCGCAGCTCGGTGGAGTCGCCGATGTCGGTCACCATCCGCTCGAGCAGCCGCTCGATGGACGCGCGGTGCTTCTGTTCGATCGCCCGCACCAGGTCGGTCTTGGTGCCGAAGTGATAGCCCACCGCGGCGTTGTTGCCCTGTCCCGCGGCCTCGCTGACCTGCCGGTTCGATACGGCGAAGACGCCGTGTTCCGCGTACAGCCGTTCGGCCGCCTTCAGAATCGCCTCTTGTGTGCCGCTCGCCCGATCGGCGCGCACAGCTCTGGCCGTCGTCACACCCTCAGTCAACTCGCCGCACTCGATTAAGTCAAGCGACTGATTTAAAACTCAGTTCCGCGAGCGTGCGTGTCTGCACACGACACGCCGCCGAAAGTTGGCATTCTGTGCACGTCCCCTACTGCGTGTGGGCCCACGCGGGGCTGACCGTCACGACTTCGGCTTGCGGGCGATCACCTTGCCTGCCACGGTGCCGCCGTCGACCGGCAACACAGTCCCGGTCACATACCGCGACCGGTCGGTGGCGAAGTACAGCGCCGCCTCGGCGACGTCCTCCGCGGTACCTTCGCGCTTCAGCGGCCGGTCGTTGCGCATCGTCTCGCGGATCTTCGCCTCGAACTCCTCCAGCTTCTCCAGGTCCTCCCCCGACGCCGCCTTGCGGACGATGCCGGTCCGGATGTTTCCGGGCGCAATGGCGTTGACGCGAATCTCATAGTGCGCCAACTCGATAGCGGCCGATTTGGTGAACTGGATGACGGCCGCCTTCGACGCGCGGTAGGTCAACACGCCGCCGCCCGCGAGTATCCCGCCGATCGAGGTGACGTTGATGATGGATCCGCCGGTGCCAGCCTCTCGCATGTGCCGCGCGGCATCGCGCGTTCCCGCCATCACCCCGCGAAGGTTGACCGCCATCACCTTCTCGAAGTCGGCGAAGTCATCGTCGAAGATGCTGCGGTGCATCGTGCTCGACACTCCGGCGTTGTTGACCATCACATGCAATCCGCCGAACCGATCGACCGCCGTGGTCACCAGCCCGCCGATCTGGTCGAGTTGCGACACATCGGCCTCGACGAACAGCGCGTTGCCACCGATGTCGGCGGCCAGCGCCGCACCCGCATCGCCGTCGATGTCGGCGATCAGCACCTTGGCGCCTTCGGCGGCGAATCGCCGCGACATCCCCTCGCCCAGTCCCGCCGCCCCGCCGGTGACGATCGCGACCTTGCCCTCCAGTTCGTTGCTCACCTAGCTTGCCGTCCTTTCTCGAGCCACACCGCCGAGAAAGTCCAACAGCAGTTCGTTGACGGCATCGGGTTGTTCGATCTGCGGGCAGTGGCCTGCCCGCGCGATGACGGCCGAGCGGCCGTTCGGCAACTGCTCGACGATTTCGGCGGCCCAGCCGTCGGGCAACAGCTTGTCGCAGGCACCCTCGACGACCAGCGTCGGCAGGGCGATCCGGTGATACGCCCGCTTGCTCGACGGCAGCGGTGGCGGCTCGAGGCCCGGCCGTCGAAATCGCGCCGCTGCCAACGCCTCCCACGCGCCGGGCGCGATGCTGGACTCGTAGCGCCGCGTCACATACGCGTCGTCGTCGGGGTAGGCCGGATCGGAGAAGAGCGCCTCGACGATCCGTTTCATGCCCGGCAGCGTCGCGTCGTAGTCGTACAGCGCGGCCGAGTGCTCGTTGCGCTGGATTTCGCCACCGCCGCAGATCATCGTCAGGCTGGCGGCGGGCAGCAGCGGGGCTTCCGACGTCGCGTCGACGAACATGTTGACCGCACCCATCGAGTTGCCGACGAAGTGCGCATCCGAGACTCCGGCCGCATCGCAGAACCGGGCGATGTGCCGGATCCGCATGCCGCGCCCGTCGTTGAAGTCGATCACCTTGGCCGACTGCCCGAAGCCGAGCATGTCGAGTGCCAATACCCGGTAATGCGCGGCCAGCGCGGCGATGTTGTGCTCCCAAGCCAGATCCGCGCTGACGCCGAACTCTCCGCCGTGCAGCAGGACGACCGGATCGCCTTGCCCCGCTTCGAGATAGCCGGTGACGAGTCCGTCGACCAGCACCGTCCTTCGATGGGCCTCGATCACGCCGTTTCCCACGCGACGCGGGCCAGGGCAAGCACCTGGGTGGCCAGCATGTCGAGTTGGTTCTGCACACCCGCGTCGGCGACCCGACCTTCGGAGTCCCAGATCTCGTCAGCCGAGTTGATCGCCACCCCGATCGGGGTCGGCCAGGCGCGCAGCGCATGCCCGATGCTGCGCAACTGGCCGAGGGTGCCGACCGCGGCCTGCCACCCGTACGCACAGCTGATGCATCCCCACGGAGTGTTGTCGAGATAGACGCGCGGATCCTCGCGGAGGTCCTCGATGTAGTCCAGTGCGTTCTTCACGAGACCGGACACCGCCCCGTGATAGCCGGGCGAGCCGACGACGACCGCGTCGGCGTCACGCAGTGCGCCCACCAACTCGAGTGCCTTCGGGGTGCGCTCCAACTCGTGCGGGGCGTACATCGGCAGGTCGAGATCCTCGGCGGAGAACAACCTCGTCTGGCCGCCCTGCCGTTCGATCGACGAAAGGCAATAGCGCAGCGCGCGTTCCGTCGACGAGTTGGCCCTCAGCGTTCCGCCGAGCCCGACGACGAGTGGAGCGCCGCCCGTTGTTGTGGTCAGGGTCATCGTTCACACCTACTTGATCGCAATGGGATTCACCGGTGATCCGACCGCGCCGGTCACCCGCAGCGGCGGCGCGATGAGCTGAAATTCGTAGACGCCGTCGGTGGCGCAGTCGTCGGCCAGTGCCGTGAGATCCCAGTACTCACCGAGCATCAAGCCCATGTCGCGCAGGCACAGCATGTGCATCGGCAGGAACACACCGTCGACGCCGGGCACCGGATTCTCCACCATCAGGTTGTCGGCCGCGACCGCGGCGACCTGATGGTCATGCAGCCACGACGCGCACGTCCAGTCAAGGCCCGCGCCGGGCTCGGTGCCGTCGCCAGTCTGCAGAAACCTTGCCCACCAACCGGTCCGGACCAGCACGATGTCGCCAGGCTCCACGGTGACGCCCTGCGTGCGCGCCGCCTCGTCCAGCTCGGCGGGCGTGATTGGATCACCGAGGTCGCAGAAGGTCTGCACGCCGCGCAGGCGCACGATGTCGAGCAGCACGCCCCGTGACGTGATGCCCTTGCCGTCCACCTTGTCGATTCCGCAGTGGAACGCGCCGAGGCTCGTCACGGAATCGCGCTGGAAAGCCGTTGTACAGCTTGTCCTCGTAGTAGACGTGGGACAGCGCATCCCACTGGGTGGCCGCCTGCAACGGCATGATGATCATGTCGTCGTTGAACCGCATCGGGCCGTGCCTCCAATAGCTCGCTGAGCTGCAGTCGGCCGCCGGATTCTTCAGTCCATGCTGGGACCGAACTCCGGCAGGGTCGCTGGCGTCGCCACCGTCGATCGTCATCACGTGCTGTCGGGTTCTGCCGGAAGTGGAACGCGCCCTGCGGACCCGACGAGCCGAAGTCCACGCCCAACGGAAAGACCTTGCCATGCCTGACCAGGCCGGCGGCCTGTTGCACCTTCTCGGCGGTGATCAGGTTCAGCGTGCCGAGTTCGTCGGCGTCACCCCACCGCCCCCAGTTGCGGACGTCGTCGGCAACGCGACGAAAGTCATTCCAGCCGGCCATGTTCCGCCTTTCGCCTGGCCGAGACCTCGCCGAAGAAGCTCTCCGCCACGGCACCGCCGTCCACGCAGAGCACCTCGCCGGTGATGTATCTCGCCGCGGCACTGTTGAGGAACACCAGCGCGCTCGCCTGCTCGTCGGGACCCGCGACACGGCCGAGGGGGGTCGTGAAACGATTCGACGAACTCCTGACCGAACGCGGTGCGAAGTTGGTCGAGGATGGGCGTGTCGGTGACGCCCGGTGCGGTGCAGTTGATCCGGATGCCCTTGGCGCCGAGCGCGACGACGTTGGCCATTCCGTAGAGGATGGTCGCCTCCTTCGACAATCGGTAGCCGCCGCCATCGTCGACCGGCTCGGGATTCTGCTCACACCATTGGATGCCTTCTGCCATCGTGGCGGTGTCCAGCAGCCCCACGGTGACTTCTGCGTTGGCCCGGTACTCTGCCGCGGCGAGCGAGGAGACGTTGGCGATCGCCGATCCGGGCGGCATCGACGGAATGCAGCGCCTCAGTGAAATGCCGCATGCCGAGGAAGTTGATCGTCACGACCAGCAACGGGTTTCCGATGCCCGACGACACACCGGCGATGTTGAAGAGGGCATCCACCTGGCCGCCGATCGCTGCGGCGGCCCTGTCGATCGACGCCGGGTCGGACAGGTCGATCTCATGGAACTCCGTCGAGTTGCAGCGCGGAGGTCGCTTCAGGTCCAGCCCGACGACCTCGGCGCCCAGCTCGGTGAGCTGGCGCGCCACTTCGGCACCGATGCCCGAGCTGCAGCCGGTGACCACCGCGCGCCGGCCGTCGTAACGCCAGAGGTCATCGATCTGCGCCATGTCTCAGCTCTTGTCAGCCGTGGGATTCCTGCTGTCCCAGCCTGCACCCGACTTGAGCTTCGCCGCAGCCGCTTCGATACCTGCGTTCATTTCGTCCATCGCGAGCGACACCTCGTTGGCGGTGTAGTTCTCCCGGCCGGTGGGCAGCCCGCCGAACGAGTAGGTCTCATCGAACGTGGGCGCGTTGGACGCCGGCCTGCGTGCCTCTGCCTTCTCCAGGATCGGCGCCATCCGCTTTGCCTTCTCGGCGCTCGACTTCTCGTCGTCGTTCGATGAACTCGGGCAGCACCTCTTTGCCCATCAGCTCGATGGACTCCATCGTCTCTTCGTGACGGCGGGGAGTCAGCAGCACGATCAGTTCGTCGACTCCGGACTCTTCGTAGCCACGCAGGAACTCACGCACGGTCGCGGGACTGCCGATCGGCCCGCGGTCGGGTCCGTAGACGACGCTGGGATCCTTCTCGATCTCCTCGAGATGGCGCTTCCACACTCCGGTGCGGCCCGGTGTGTGCATGCCGGTCATGTAGTAGTGCATGATGCCGAACGCGAAGAACCCGCCGCCTTTGCCGAGTCGCTCGATGGCCTGCTCGTCGGTGGGCGCCACCATCATCGACAGGTCGCCGCCGATCGCGAGGATGTTGGGGTTCATCTGCGGCGTGACGGGCACGGCGCTCTCCTCGAACTCCTTGTAGTAGCCGTTCACCCGCTCGGTCAGCGGGCCGGGTCCGGTGTAGGCGAAACTCAACGCGCCGAGGCCCTTCTGCGCGGCCATCGACACCGACGCAGGCCTGGTGCACGCAACCCACACCGGTGGGTGGGGCTTCTGCAACGGCTTGGGCACCACATTGCGGGGCGGCATCTCGATGTGCTCACCCTTGAAGCCCGTGAACGGCTCCTCGATCATGCAGCGGATGGAGACCTCGAGTGCTTCCTCCCACATTTTGCGCTTGTCCGCGGGATCGATGCCGAATCCGCCGAGTTCACCGACAGAAGACGACTCGCCGGTCCCGAACTCCACCCGCCCGTTGGAGATCAGGTCGAGTGTGGACACCCGCTCGGCGACCCTGGCCGGATGGTTGACCTGCGGCGGCAGATGCATGATCCCGAAGCCGAGGCGAATGTCCTTGGTGCGCTGGCTGGCTGCGGACAGGAAGATCTCGGGCGCGGTCGAGTGGCAGTACTCCTCGAGGAAGTGGTGCTCGGTGAGCCACACCGTTGAGAACCCGGCCTTGTCGGCGGCCTCCACCTCGTCGAGACCGTCCTGGAAGAGTTTGTGCTCGTCATCGTCACTCCACGGCCGCGGCAGCGGGAATTCGTAGAACAGCGAGATCTTCATTTGGTCACCTTTCGATGCGAATCGAGTGTCGAATCGGTCTTACTGCCACCGGTTTTCGGCAGCTGGTCTTCGATGTGCTTGGCGGCGACGTAGCCGAACGTCATGGCGGGGCCGATGGTCGCACCCGCGCCTGCGTAGCTGCGACCCATCACCGCGGCCGAGGTGTTGCCCACCGCGTATAGACCTCTCACGGTGCTGTCATCGGTGCGCAGCACGCGGGCGAACTCGTCGGTCCGCAGGCCACCCGAGGTGCCGAGGTCGCCGAGGATGATCTGGAACGCGTAGTACGGCGGCTTACCCAGCGGATGCAGGTTGGGGTTCGGCAGCGTGGGGTCGCCGTAGTAGTTGTCGTACACCGAATCGCCTCGGCTGAAGTCGTCGTCGTGACCGTTGCGCGCCAACTCGTTGAAGCGGTCCGCGGTTGCGCGAAGTTGCGCGGGTGGCACGCCGATTCGCTCGGCGAGCTGCTCGAAGCTGTTGGCTTCCTTGACGATGCCCGAATCGAGCCACGCCTTGGGCACCTTATGACCGGTCGGCACCGGCGCAAACGGCACCTTCGGAATGGGCAGATGCCCGCCGACCACGTACCGGTGGAATGAGCGGATGTCGGTGATGAGCCAGCACGGAATGTGCGTGACACCCGACTCCTGGCCTCTGATCATCGCGTGCGCGAAGTCCATATAGGGCGCAGCCTCGTTGATGAAGCGCTCGCCGTCGCCGTTGACCACGAACTGCGCAGGCATCATCCGTTCGTTGAGCATGAACTGCAGGCGGCCGTCGGGCCAGCACATGGCGGGAAACCACCATGCCTCATCGAGAAGGTCGGTCGACCCGCCCGCCTTCTCCCCCGCGCGGATGCCGTCACCCATGGACGCCGGATTGCCGAAGCTCCAGTCCTTCTCGAGCACGGGAAGATGCTGCCTGCGCCACTCCATGTCGTGGTCGAAGCCGCCTGCCGCAAGGATCACGCCGCCTCGCGCACCGATGCGATGCTGCTTGCCGTCATGTTCAACCACCGCACCGACGACCGCGCCGTCGACATCGGTGATCAGTTCCGTCATCGGGGAGTCGAGCCACAGCGGGACGTCGTGCTCCTTCATCGCCAGCCGCAGGCGCGCCGCCAGCGACTGGCCGATCGCCGCCATCCGGTCGCCGAACACCCGCGCCCGGACCATCCGCCAGATCAGTTTCAGCAGTACCGCTTTGCCGCGCCAGTTCTGGCGCACCTGATAGAACAGCCGAAGGTCTTTGGGAGCGAACCAGATTCCCTTCGGCGCCAACGCGAGTGGCCGCAGCAGGTTCTGCTCTTCGTCGCCGAGCCTGCGCAGGTCGATGGCGGGCACGTTGATCGTGCTGCCGAGCTCGGACCCACCGGGTAGCTCGGGGTAGTAGTCGGCGTAGCCGGGTTTCCAGACGAACTCGAGCCAACGGCTGCGCCCCTCGAGGAACTCCATCATCGCGGGCGCGGAGTCCACATACTGTCGAAGCCGAGCGTCGCTGACGAGGCCTTCGGTGATCGTCTGGAGATACTGGAAAACCCCGTCGGGGTCAGGCACATAGCCCGATTTGCGTTGCGACGGAGCGCCTGGCACCCAGATACCGCCGCCCGACAACGCGGTGGATCCACCGAAGTGCGCAGACTTCTCCACAACGAGGGTGTCGAGCCCGGCAGCATCGGCGGTGAGCGCGGCGGTCATGCCGCCGCCACCCGAACCGACGACGAGGACGTCGACGGTCGTGTCGTACTCCCCTGCCGTCACGGTGCGGGCTCCGCCGTCCGTACCGCGAACCCGGCGATCAACTCGGGCGCGGCGCGGTAGAACCGGTTGCCCGTCCGGTACGGACCTTGCGCCGCGAGCGCGGCGAACGCCGCCACCCACGTGCGCACCTCGTGGGCCGAGTGACCCGCCTCGTGCGCCATCCAGGAGGTGGACCAGTCATCGACGTCGGAGAGATGGCCGCTGTCAACGATTTCCAGGAAGCGATGGTCCCATTCCGGGTTGAGCGGAGCCAGCTTGCTGTCGCCGTGGGCGAAGTTGTGCGCCGCCTCCATCACCGCGACCTGACGCGCCTGACGCTGCTCAGGCGACATCGGCTCGCCCCCGACGATCCGGCCCAGCGCCGCAGGCGGTGCCGTCGCGAGCGTCGGGACAGGCGGGTCATGGGACAGACCGCCCGATCCGATCACCAGCACCCGTTTGTCCAGCGTCGCCAGGTAGTTGCCGACCGCAGTGCCCAACGCGCGCGAACGACGGACGGGCCCAAGCGGTGTGGCGACCGAGTTGATGAAAATTGGGATGACCGGCAGGCCTGCCGCGTCACCGAACAGGCTTTGCAACGGCTGAACGGTGCCGTGATCGACATCCATGCTCGCCGAGATCGCGACGTCGACGTCCGCAGCGAGCACCGCTTCCGCCAGATCCGTTGCGATGTCGCTGGGAACGTCCAGCGGACCGGCCTGCGTGCCGTAGTCGCCGACTCCGATCGCTTTGGTACTGATGCAAAACGGCGGCATCATCCGGTAGAAAACGCCGTTGTAGTGATCCGGGGAGAAGATGACGACGAGCTCGGGGTCGTATGCGGTCACGAACTCTCTGGCCGCGGTGAGGGCGGCGTTGATGTCCTCAAGCAGATCCTGCGACGGTCCCGGAAGATTCAGGAGTGGACTGTGGGACATACAGCACAGTGTCAGTGGCATCGTTTCCTCCTTCCTGAGTCAGATGGAGAACCGTGAACAACGACGCGCTCAGCTCCGCCGCCCGTTGGGCGATGCAGGCGCCTGCGATGCACCGGTCGGGTCGAAGGAACAGCACGGAGTCGGTGTTGGCGTCGAACCACGCCTTGAGGGCGCCCGTGCGGTCGCCGACGATGACCACGTCGGGGTCGTCGTGGCCGGGCCAGTGCAGCTGGGTCATCGGGCGTACCGCGACGAAGTTGGCCCCCAACGCTTTCCACCGACCGAACGCCGGTTCGCCGAGCAGTGCGCGCGGGTTGTTGCTCCAGCACAACACGGCGAAGCCGGTGCCGAGTACGTCGTCGAGGAGGACGTTCTGCCGATCACGGGTGTCGACACGAGGTTGGATGAACAGCGTTCCCGTCGGGGACGACTCCTCGCGCGGCTGCGCATGGAAGACCGCACCCTGCTCGTAACGCGGCATCGGCTTGAACCGCATCTCGAGTATGTAGCGCTTGAGGGTCGGGAACAAGTGACGCGCCGTGAATCACCCTGTCGCGCAGTGCTGCCACTCGCCGGTTCGTCGGTGAGATGACCCGGCCGACCATTGTGGAGAGGTCGATCATGGCCCTCGCATGCTTGCGCCGCTCGACGTCGTAGGTGTCCAGCAGCGCGTCTGAAGCCTGCCCGGTCACCACCGCCGCCAGCTTCCAGCCGAGGTTCGCGGCGTCGCGGATGCCGCTGTTGTAGCCCTGGCCCTGCCATACGGGCATCAGATGGGCTGCATCCCCGGCGATCATCAAACGCCCCTGCCGGAATGCGCCCGCTATGCGCGAGTGGTGGGTGTACACCCGGTGCCGGATGATGTCGACGCGCTCGGGATCCGGAACCATCGTGGCAAGCATCCGTCGGACGAACGCCGGGCTGTCCGCCTCGTCGTCGGACTCGTCGCCGTGGATCATGAACTCGAATCGCCGGATGCCGTGCGCGATCGAGATCGAAACGTAGGGTCGGCCGGGATCCGCCCCGACTTCGCTGTTCGGATGTCCGAGTGGATCGTTCGCGCAGTCGACAACAAGCCAGCGCGTCGGGGACGTGGTGCCGTCGAAGGAGACCCCCATCAGCTGCCGGGTGGCGCTTCGGCCGCCGTCACAGCCGACGACGTAGCGGGCCCGAACCGATCTCCGGCCGTCGGCGAACTCGACGGACACGCCGTCGGCCGCCTCGGTGCAGTTCTCCATTCGGTGGTTCCACCGCACCTCGACGCTGTCGAAGCGATCGAGACCCCTGTGCAGTTCGGCGTCGACCATGGGTTGGACGAACCCGTTGCGTTTGGGCCATCCGAAGCGTGCGTCCGGCGGTGCCATCTCTGCGAGCAGTTTCCGCTTGGCATCGAAGAACCGCAGGATCTGGTTGGGCACCGTATGTGGCAGCACCTTCTCCACGAGGCCGATTGACTGGAACGTGCGCAGCGCCTCGTCGTCGAGACCGACGCCGCGCGGATAGTCGATGAGGCTGTCTCGCTCGTCGACCACAAGGGTGTCGACGCCTTGCAGCCCAAGGATATTGGCCAGGGTGAGCCCGACGGGACCCGCGCCGACGATGAGGACGTCGACTGTGTCGTCGCGGTCGGCCACGGTCATCGCCCGAGCAGGAAGTCGAGATGGAGCCGGTTGAAGGTCTTCGGATCTTCGTACTGCGGCCAGTGCCCGCAGCCCGCCATCACCTCGAACCGGGCGTCAGGGATCATCGAGGCGATCCGCCTGCCCTCACTGACGTCGGCGGTGGGGTCATCGCTGGTCCACAGCACCAGGGTCGGAGCGGTGATCGCTCCGTACTCGCTGGGCCCCAGAAGGTTTCGCGCCCGAATCTCGGGATCCTGCAGTGCCATGATGTCGCGCATGGCATTGACGAAGTCCGGTTGACGGTAGATCCGCTGCCTGCTCGCCACGATGTCGTCGTAGTCCTTGGACTTGTCTGCCATCAGCCATTTGATCCTGGCCTGCACCGTTTCCCAGGTCGGCGCTTCGACCGCGGCCATCGACAGCGTGATGATCCGCTTCATCACCTCTGGATCGGCCTGTGATCCGCCCGCGGTGTTGAGGACGAGCCGGTCGATGCGGTCGGGGTGGTCGACGGCGGCGCGCGATGCCACCCAGCCGCCCAACGACTCCCCGCTGAGGTGCACCCGGTCGGCGCCGATGGCATCGAGGAACGCCATCAGATGCGAGATGTAGTGGCCGACTTCGAGCGGATGACCCGGCTTGTCGGTATAGCCATGCCCGAGCATGTCGATCGACCAGGTGGAGAAGTGTTCGGCGTGCGCCTCGAGATTGCGGACGTAGGCCTCGGCATGACCGCCCGACCCGTGCAGCAGCACCAGGACCGGCTTGCTCTCGTCGCCGGCGTGCAGATAGCGGGTGCGCACCCCGCCGGCGTCGAGATAGCCCTGTGAGAACGCGACGCCCTGGAGATCACTCCAGACGCTTTCGTGCTCGGTCACCGGTCACCTTCCTCGGCGATGAGAACCGAATTCTCGTGATTCGTAAGCACTCTGCTCATTTATCGCACACCTACGTGCACTATAGTCAGAGCATCACTCTCGGAAATCCGTCTGTCAAGGAGGGGGTGCGATGCCCAAGGCCAGTCCCGGCCCAGGCGCGAATGGTGCGCCCGGTTCGCAAACCCTGGCGCGCGGACTCTCTGCGCTTCAGTTGGTCGCCGCCGCCCCGAACGGCCTGACCGCCCAACAGGTCGCCGACGACATCGGCGTACACCGAACGATCGCGTATCGACTGCTCAGCACGCTTGCGCAGTACCGTTTCGTGGTCAAGGGCGAAGACGGCCGTTATCGCTCGGCGGCGGCGCTGGCGGTGCTCGGCGCGTCGTTCGACAACAACGTCCGGCAGCTGTGCGTGCCCACGTTGCGCGCGCTGGCAGATGAACTCGGCACCACGGTGTCATTGCTCATCGCCGAAGGTGATCAGCAGGTCGCCATCGCGGTGATCGTGCCGACCAACGTGTTCTATCAACTGTCCTTCCACGAGGGCAGCCGCTATCCGTTGGATCGCGGGGCGGCAGGGATCGCCCTGTTGGCGAGCATGCCCCCGCGGCCTGCCGAACGCCCGCTGGTTCCGCAGACCCGCAAACAGGGCTGGGTCATCACGCACGGTGAGATCGAGCCGAACACCTTTGGTCTGGCAGTGCCGGTCCGGCGGAGTCCGCCGTCGCCGCCGACATGTATCAACCTCATCTCCCACCGGGAGGACGTGGTGATGGACGGCAGGGACTCGGTCATCAAAGCGGCCAACGAACTATCCGCGATCCTCGGGTGAGGGTCCGTCAGCCGAAAGGGTGAGCAACGGTGACCGATTGGGACAACGAAGTCGACGTCGTCGTTCTGGGCAGCGGTGGCGCAGGCCTGACGGCCGCCCTGGCTGCCGCGGCCGACGGCGCGTCAGTGGCGGTCTACGAGAAGGCGGCGACGGTGGGTGGAACCACCGCGGTGTCTGGCGGCATCGTGTGGATTCCCGCGCATCGGCGCTCCCCCGAAGGTGAGCTGACGGAGGCCGATGCACTGCGCTACCTCGAGGCACAGTCCCTCGGCGTGATGGATCGCGAACTGGTCGAGACGTTCGTGCACACCGGCCCGGCGATGCTCGACTTCGTTGAACGGCACAGCGAGCTGCAGTTCGAAATCGCCGAGGGCTTTCCCGATTACAAACCCGAACTGCCGGGCGGCCGGCCGACCGGTGGCCGCTCGCTGAACGCCAAACCATTCGACCTGGCTCGGCTCGGCGAGTGGAAAGACAGGATCACGTCGTTTCCCGCCGACTTCAGCAACGTCGGCATCGACGCGGAGACGCGCGCCCGGATTCACGCGGCGGTCGACAGCGAGGCCGGTGACTACTGCGTGGCAGGCACCGCGCTGATCGCCGGGCTGTTGAAAGGCCTGCTCGATCTGGGCGTTACCCCGCACACGGAGGCCAGAGCGCTAGAGCTCTTCGCTGCCGACGGCGCCATCACCGGTGCACGAATCCGACTGAACGGCAGAGATGTTCGCGTTCGTGCCAGGGCCGGTGTGGTTCTGGGCACCGGCGGATTCGAATGGGACGAGGCGCTCGTCGAGGCCTTTCTGCGGGGACCCATGCACGGGCCGGTGTCCCCTCCGAACAACACCGGTGACGGTCTGCGGATGGCGATGGCGCACGGCGCCGACCTGGCGAACATGGGCGAGGCGTGGTGGGTGCCGATCATCCAGATTCCCGGCGACACGTTCGACGGCAAGCCACGCAGCCGAAGCGTGCGGCTCGAACGCACCCGGCCAAGAAGCATCATCGTCAACCGCGCAGGCAAGCGATTCCTCAACGAGGCAGGCGAATACAACTCGATGGCGGGCCCGTTCCATCATCTCGATCCTCGGCATGGGTACCTCAACGACCCGGCCTGGATCGTTTTCGATTCTCAACACCTGAAGCGTTACGGTTTCCTCGGTGTCGACCCCGACGGTCCCGTCCCGCACTGGTTCTGCGAGTCGAGAGACATCGACGAGCTCGGCGAGAAGACAGGCATCGACGCCGCGGGTTTGGCGCGCACGCTGGACGTGTGGAACGAGAACGTCGCCCACGAGCACGATCCCGACTTCGACCGCGGTTCGAGTGCCTACGACGGGTACTGGGGCGACAACAACGCCACGACGACCGCGGGCAAGACGCTCGGGCCGATCGATACCGCCCCGTATTACGCGGTCCCGGTGACGGTGGGCGCGATGGGAACCAAGGGCGGCCCGCGCACGGATCGCGACGGCCGGGTGTTGCACGTCAGCGGCGAGCCGATCCCCGGGCTGTACGCAGCGGGCAACGCGATGGCGGGTGCGACCGGCAAGGCTTACGGCGGCGCGGGCGGGACCATCGGCCCGGCAATGGTTTTCGGCTTCCGGGCCGGCCATGCGGCGGCGACGGGTAAGTCGGCCCCTAGCCAACGCGCTTTCTAGCTGGCATTCGCGACCGCCGGCCGAACATCTGCCACTCGAGTCACACCGATCAACGTTCCGCGGTGTTCTACTCGCACTTTCTCTGCAAAACGTTGATCGATGTGACTTGTCGAGCGTTCCGCCTAGGGCACGCGAACGGGCACGTTGCACCAGCCCAACACGTTCGTCATGTGCACCCGTCGCAGGCCGGATCGGTCGATGTCATAGCGCGGAATCAGGTCCAGCAGCGTGTCCAGCGCCATCCGGCCCTCCATCCGGGCCAGTGCGGCGCCGAGGCAGCTGTGGATGCCGTAGCCGAAGTTCAGGTTGTAGCCGACTGTGCGCTGCCGATCGATGTCGAAGTGGTCTGCGTCGGGGAAGAACCGTTCGTCGCGGCTGGCCGAGCCGTTGATCAGCAGCACTGGATCACCCTTCGGGATCGTCCTGCCGTGCAATCGTCACATCCCTTGTCGGAGTGCGAATCTGATACTGCGACGGGCCTTCGTAACGCAGTAACTCCTCGAAGGCCGCCGGTATCTTGGAGCGGTCGTCCTGCAGCTTCTGCCATTGCTCGGGGTTGTCGGCGAAGACCACGACGGCATTGCCAACTAGCTTTGTCACCGTCTCGGCGCCCGCGCCGCCGAGCATGGTGCAGAAGCCGGTGATCTCGATGTCGTCGAGTCGCCGTGTCTCGCCGTCCTCGACGATCTCCGCCTCGATGAGTCGGCTGATCATGTCGTCCCGCGGCGTCTTTCGGCGTTCCTGGATCAATTCGTAGTAGTAGGCACCGGATTTCATCACCGCGTCCATGCTGTCGGCCGACATGCCGATGCCTTCGTTACGCTCCAGTCCCTTGTCGAGCCAGTGCCGCAGTTGCTGCCTGTCGTCAGCGGGCACGCCGAGCATGGAGGTGATCACCTCGACCGGGAACAGCGCCGCGAAGTCTTCGACGGCATCGAACGACGACGGATCGAGTCGGCTCGCATAGCGATCGATGGTCTCGCGCACGAGTGATTCCAGTGACGCGACCGCCCGCGGCGTGAAGACCCGGTTGACCAGCTTGCGCATCCGTTCGTGTTCGGGCGGGTCCAGGCTGATGATGATCTTCCCGATGGGCGACTCACCCTTGGCCGCCGCCTTGACCATGTCCAGCGTGACACCCTTGGCCGACGAGAAGGTCTCGTGATCCCTGATGGCCGCCGAGACATCCTCATATCGGGTCAGCGCCCAGAAGTCGTACTTCTCGCTGTAGTACAGCGGCGCTTCATCACGCATGCGGCGGTACGTTTCGAACGGCGAGTCGAAGTAATCGTCTGAGTACGGATCGAAGACGACGGGGTCACCCGAAACAGTCACGCTCATTGCACAGCTCCGTTCAGTTGCCGCAAATGTGTATCAGCTCATGGCTCTACGGGGATGGCGAACAGCTGTTCTGCCGCGGTGTAGGGGTCCGATTGCCCATCAGCCACCGACGCCGCCAGCCCGTCCAGGTCGGCATGACCCCGCAGTCGGGTCTGCGCCAGCGACAGAATCTGTGCGCGCGCACGCGCCTTGCGGCGTTGCGGGCTATCGGCACGGGCATGCGCCTCGATGGCTTCCACCAGCTCGGCGATGCCGTCGCCTTGTGCGGCGATGAGTTTCAGGATCGGCGCCTTGGTCTCGGCGCGAAGGTCGCGCACGGTCTGGTCGGCGCCTTCGCGGTCGGCCTTGTTCACCACGACGATGTCTGCAACCTCGAGCAGGCCGGCCTTGGCGGCCTGAACCGCGTCTCCCGCACCGGGATTGAGGACGACAATGGTCGGGTCGGCAATCGCGGCGATCTCGATTTCGGACTGGCCGACACCGACCGTCTCGGCCACGATCAGGTCATAGGACAGGGCTGCAAGTAGCCGGGTGGCCGCCGGCACCGCAGCGGCGAGACCGCCGAGATGGCCTCGGGTGGCGACCGAACGGATCAGCACGTCGGGGTCGTTGATATGGGCGGCCATCCGGATGCGGTCACCGAGCAGCGCTCCACCGCTGTACGGCGACGACGGATCGACGGCGAGCACCGCCACCCTCAACTCGCGCGCCCGGTACGCAGTGACCAGCGCGGCGACCGTGGTGGACTTGCCCGCGCCCGGCGGCCCCGTCAGGCCGATGACGCGGACAGGGTTTGTCGCGCCGAGCGCGTCGAGCACATCGTCGCGCCGAGCGCTCTCGACCAGGCTCAACAACCGTCCGGTCGCCCTGGCGGATCCGCTGCGCGCTTCGGCGATGAGCTCGTCGATCGTCATCTTCGAATAGTGGACTACGGCGCGGACTCGACGACGGGTTCTGGCATCGGGCGCTCCGTTTCGGTCGATGTGAGAATGTTATTCTCTCTGATCGAGAGTGTCAGTTGCAAGAAGGGGAACCATATGCAAATCGCCGGTAGCTCCGCGATCGTTGTCGGTGGCGCAGGTGGCCTTGGCGAAGCGACCGTGCGCAGGCTGCACGCCGCAGGCGCCAAAGTGGTCGTCGCCGACCTTGCCGACGACAAGGGCAAGGCCTTGGAGAGCGAGCTCGGGGTGCGCTACGTGCCCACCGACGCCACCTCCGAAGAGTCCGTCAATGCGGCGATCGCCGAGGCGGCGTCGCTGGCCCCCCTCCGGATTTCCGTTGACACCCACGGCGGGCCTGCCAGCGGCGGCCGGCTCATCGGCAAGGACGGCTCACCGCTTGACCTCGAGGGCTTCAAGAAGACGATCGAGTTCTATCTGACGGCGGTCTTCAACGTGATGCGGCTGGCGGCGGCGGCCATCGCGAAGTCCGAACCGTTGGAGGAGGGCGCTCGTGGGGCGATCGTCAATACCGCATCGATCGCAGGGTACGAAGGCCAGATCGGTCAGCTTCCCTACTCGGCGGCCAAGGGTGGAGTGCTTGGCATGACGCTGGTTGCCGCCCGCGACCTGTCGCCGCTGGGCATCCGCGTCAACACCATCGCCCCCGGGACAATCAACACGCCCGCCTATGGCAAGGCCGCAGACCAGCTCGAGCAGTACTGGGGTCCGCAGGTGCCGTTCCCGAAGCGGATGGGACGTTCGACCGAGTACGCCCAGCTTGCCCAGAGCATCATCGAGAACGACTACCTCAACGGCGAGATCATTCGCCTCGACGGGGCGCTGCGCTTTCCGCCGAAGTGACGCTTCGAGGGAAGACGGCCTTCGTGGCCGGTGCCAGTCGCGGCATCGGGGCGACGGTCGCAGCGGCCCTCGCTCGTGAGGGTGCGGCGGTCGCGGTCGCCGCGCGCTCCGAGCAGGAGGGCAGGATTCCCGGCACCATTTACTCTGTCGCCGAGGGTATTTCGTCATCGGGTGGCCGAGCGCTGGCCGTGCCGTGCGATGTCACCGACGAAGACTCGGTGCAGGCGGCGGTGGCCGCCACCGTGGCCGAGTTCGGAGGCATCGACATTCTTGTCGCAAACGCGGGCGTGTTGTGGCTGGGTCCGATCGAGTCCACGCCGCTCAAACGGTGGCAGCTGTGCCTCGACGTGAACCTCACGGGCGTCTTCCTCGTGACCAAGGCCGTGATTCCGCATGTACGGGCGCGCGGCGGCGGCTCGTTGATCGCCGTCACCACGACCGGCGTAGGCATGGCCGGGGCCAACGCATACTGGGTGTCCAAGGCCGCTGTCGAGCGGTTGTACGTGGGCCTTGCCGCCGACCTGCAGCCCGACAACATCGCCGTCAACTGCCTCAGCCCGTCACGGGTGGTACTCACCGAGGGCTGGCAGGCAGGCGGTGCGGGCATGGAGATTCCGCCCGAGATGGTGGAACCGCCGGAGGCGATGGGCGACGCTGCAATTCGCCTGGCCCGTCAGGATGGCAGCGGCGTCACCGGCACCGTCCAGCGGTCCGAAGCCCTCACCTTCTAACTGCGAGAATGCAGCCAGGGCTGTTGATTCCGCGTTTTCACGACCCTGAGTGCTATTTCGGCGCAATCTGAGCGTCATGCCACGGCTCTTGGGGATCTCGCACATCGATCTGACGGTGTCCGACTGCGACCGATCGGCGATGTGGTGGCAAGACGTCATGGGTTTCACACTGGTCAATCGTGTCAGTCAAGAAACCTACGAATGCAGATCTCTGATCCACCCGTCCGGCGTCGCGGTCACCGTGATGACGCACGACGGGACGGCTGAGGCGGGCCCCTTCGACGAACGGCGGGTCGGGCTGGATCACCTGGCATTCCAAATCACGGACCCAGCCGAGTTGAAGCAGTGGGCGATACACCTAGACGAGCTGGGTGTGCCGAACACCGGCATCATCGACCCCGGCTACGGACCAACACTCGTGTTCCGCGACCCCGACAACATGCAGCTCGAATTCTATGTTCACCAGAACCCGGCCGATCTGACATTGACCGACGCCGGATTCCCAAAGCGCGCAACGGCTCTTGAACCGCGAGAAGTAGCGCCCGCCAGCCGTCGCGAGCGACATGCGCACAGCCTCACCAAAGTGCAGTAGTGCACTACTGAGCCCGCCGAATGCAACTAGACCGCGAGCATCGGCGGGGTAAGCGGGTCACGCCCGCATCATCGACAAGGGGTATCTCGTGTTCAAGGAAGTGTTTATTCGCAGGATTGTGGTCGGCTCGACGCTGGCCGCCGGTGTTGGTATGGCGGGGATGATCGGAGCGGGCACGGCCAGTGCATTGCCGGGAATCTCCTACGACGGTGGCCAGGGAGACCCGATAGGAATCGGCGACAACTCAGCCAACGGTGCGCAGGCCAATGCGTCCGGCGACAACAAGGCGTTGGCGATCAGCATTTTCCGGCCTGCCAGGGCTACGGCGGTCGGCCAGAACCGCAGTGGGAACACGATGTTCGCACTCGACGGCACGGCGGGGTTCGTGAAAAATCAGACACGAACCGTATACCGCCGACCATGACAACACGGTGACGGCGATTAACGGCACTGCGATGGCGCACGGTGAGTGGACCAATACGTTCGCCGTAGGCAGCAAGGTATTCGAGCAAGCTCCATTGGCGAAACCAACACCGGGTGGCGGCCAGGTACTTCGTATTACAGTAGGCCCGTTGGCGACCTTTCCCATCATCGTGCCCAACACCGTGGTAGCGGTCTGTGGACAGCGGCTGGCGGGAAGCCAGGACATCTTCGAGACGTCCGGAAAGTCAACTGCGCGCCGAAGGACTTCCTTTCCTTGGCGATCAGGCCGTCGACGATCTTGTTGAAGTCGGCGGTGCCGAAAGACACATACTCGGCAAGGTTGGCGTAGTCCAGCGACGCCATCACGGCCTTCTCCAGTTGGATGTTCATCAACCGCTTGGTGGCCTCGACGGCCTGCTGCGGCAGCTCGAGCAGCTTCTTCGCGCAGGCGATCGCCTCGGCTACCGGGTCCTCGACGACATGGTTGGCCAACCCCAGCTCGACGGCACGTTGGGCCTTGATCCGTACGCCGGTCAGCGCGAATTCCTTGGCCTGCAACAGGCTGATCTGCGAACCCCACACCAGCGGGCCGCCGTCAGCGGCAACGAGTCCGATCTGCACGTGCGGATCGGCGAAAAACGCCGTCTCTGCGATGTAGACGATGTCGGACAGCGCGGCAAGGCTGCAGCCCAACCCGACGGCCGGACCGTTCACCGCCGCGACGACCGGTATGCGGCAGCGCAGCATGCCGATGACGAGGTCGCGGCCGTGCTTGATCGTCTTCTGCCGCAACGCCTCGTCGTTGCGAAGCTCGTCGAGGTAGTTGAAGTCGCCACCGGCCGAGAACGCCCGGCCGGCACCGGTGATGACGGCCGCCCGTGCGCCGGTGTCCTCGTTGAGCGCCTCCCAGATCTTGGCCAGCCCCACGTGCAGGTTGTCGTTGACCGCGTTCAGGTCGTCGGGACGATTGAGCGTGATGATGCGCAGGGCACCGTCCGCCTTGACGTCGATCTCGTCTGGCATGTCGTACATTTCAGTCCCCCCAATCCAAGAATGCGCTGCGCGATGATGTTCTTCTGAATCTGGGCTGGTGCCGCCCATCACGCTCTGGGCGCGGCTGTACATGTAGGCGCCGAACATCTCCTCGTTTCCCGATCCCGACCGTCGCCAGCG
Source organism: uncultured Actinomycetota bacterium (assembly GCA_963758825.1). Classification (GTDB taxonomy): domain Bacteria; phylum Actinomycetota; class Actinomycetes; order Mycobacteriales; family Mycobacteriaceae; genus Mycobacterium. The sequence continues at coordinate 194,983 of CAVWWV010000011.1, forward strand.
CCGCGTGACCGACCGACTGCTCGACCCACGTCATCAACAGCTTGTCGAGCGACCCCTGCGGACCGTGGGTCAGGTCCGTCGAGTTGCTCGGACAGCCGGCGCCGCACGTGCAACCGCAGCATCTCGGTCTGTACCCACGCCCACGACAGCTCCTCGGGTACCGGTCCGTCCACGCGGCCTGCCAACTGGCGCACGGTCTTTCCGTAGCGCGCGGAGAAGCCGAGCGTCGAGGGCTCGCGCTCGTGGCTGACGACCGTCATCGCCAGCTTCCATCCGTCACCTGGCGCGCCGACCATGTTGCCCGCAGGTACCCTGGCGCCGTCGAACTCGACCTGGCCGAACTCCTTGGTGACACCGCTGATCATTTTCAACGGACGCTGCACGATCCCGGGCTGATGCATCGAGGACGATGAATGCCGAGATGCCCTTGTGCTTCGGCACGTCCTTGTCGGTACGGGCCAGCACGAGACACCAGTCGGCGACATCGGAGTAACTGGTCCAGATCTTGTGGCCTGCGATC
>CAVWWV010000012.1:0-231036 GCA_963758825.1 uncultured Actinomycetota bacterium
TCTTGCAATCGGCCGCGGGCCACCATGCCAGTCAATGGACTGGCGCCAAACCGCCTTTGCTGCGGTTCCTCGACCATTGTCATCGCGGATTTTCCGCGGAGAACCGGCGGCGCCGTCGCCGACTACATCCCCGAACTGGGCAAGGCCGACCCCGATCATTTCGGCATCAGCCTCGCCACCATCGATGGCCACGTCTACGAGGTCGGCGATACCCGGATCCCCTTCACCATCCAGTCGATGTCGAAGCCGTTCGTGTTCGCGCTGGCGCTGGATACGCTGGGCGCCGGCACGGGTCGAAAGCGCGATCGGCGTCGAGCCGTCGGGCGACCCCTTCAACTCGATCCGCCTCAACGCCGAGAACCATCCGTTCAATCCGATGGTCAATGCCGGCGCGATCGCCTGCTCCGGCCTGATCCACGAGGCCAAGGGCGACGGCGCATTCGAATATATCCGCCAGGCGCTGGGCCGGTTTGCCGGCCGCGAGCTCGGATGTCGACGAGGCGGTCTATGCCTCCGAAAGCGCCACCGGCGACCGCAACCGCGCGATCGGCTATCTCCTGCGCAATTCCGACGTCATCAAGGACGATGTCAACGAGGTGCTGGACGTCTATTTCCGGCAATGCTCGGTGCTGGTGACGGCGCGCGATATCGCCGTGATGGCCGCGACGCTCGCCAATCGCGGCATCAATCCCGTGACCGGCGAGCAGGTCATGACCCCCTACGCCATCTCGCGAACGCTTTCGGTGATGACCAGTTCCGGCATGTACGACTATGCCGGCGAATGGATCTATCGCGTCGGCATTCCCGCCAAGAGCGGCGTCGGCGGCGGCATCCTGGCGGCGCTGCCGGCGCGGCTCGGGCTCGGCAGCTATCTCGCCCCGGCTCGACAAGCACGGCAACAGCGTGCGCGGCATCAAGGTCTGCGAGGCGCTGTCATCGCATTACGATCTGCACATGCTCAACCGCAGCGACAATGCCCGCAACAGCATCATCGCCGACTACAACATCGGCAAAAGCGCATCGCGCCGCAGCCGGCGGCCGCATGAGCAGAAGCATCCTCGCCGCGCATCATCACGATGTCCGCATCATCGAACTGGTGGGCACGCTGACATTCTCCAATGTCGACTATGTCTCGCGGCAGCTCGCGGCCAAGACCGCGCCCGCAACTTCATCATTTTCGACCTGCGCCGCGTCGCAGCGATCACCCGCGCCGGCGCCCGGCTGCTCGCCGAGGGATTTCGCGAACTCGCGCGCTTTCAATGTCACCGTGATCCTGTCCGGCATCAACGCGTCCTCGCCGACATGGCAAGCCATCGGCGAATGGACCGAGGGCATTACGAACCTGCGTAACTTCCATCTGCTCGACGACGCGATCGAATGGGCCGAGGACCAGATCGTTTACCGCCACGGCGGCGCGATCGACTTCCTCGAGATGACTGAACTGTCCGAACAGCCGCTGCTGGCGGGCCTGACGCGCGCAAGAACTGACCGATCTCGCCTCGATGGGCACGATCCGCGAACTATCAACCGGGTACAGAAGATCATCGCCGCCGGCGATCCGCCGGTGTCGCTGTTCTTCCTCAAAAGCGGCGTGGTTCATGTCACGGCTGCCCGAGCGGCATCCGGCTCGCGACGCTCACCGCGGGAATGGCGTTTGGCGAAATGGCGCTGCTGGAATCGCATCGCTCCGCCGACGTACTGGCGGACATATCCGTCACCGCCCTCGAAGTGCCGCTCGCCGATTTCCAGCGCTTTCGCGAGCAGCATCCGCGAGGTCGGCGAACGCATCATGCGCAATCTCGCGCAATTGCTCGCCGACCGCCTGATCGTCGCCAACACCAAGGTGAATTTGCTGACGGCGAACTAGCGCATCCGGCCATACACCGCGTTAACGATGTTTCCATACCGTGAGACCCCGAACTTAATTGGCGTTCGGCATCATCCGGACGCAATCTCGTGGGCTATAGTGGCGATATCCCGCAATTGGTGACCTTCAGGCGTATGCGTCCTGCATTTCTTATCATTGGACTTTGCGCCGCGCTGCTCGGCTGTGCCTCGATTCAGAATGCGCCGGTCAACCAGCCCGGCAGCAGCGCCGGCCTCGCCGGCAAGGTTCACCTCAATTTCGAGGAGCAAGGCCCGGACGAGGACGACCTGATCGGACTGTCGTTCTCCGGCGGCGGCACCCGGGCCGCGGCGTTCTCATTCGGCGTGTTGACCGAAATGGAGCACACGCCGGTGCGGGGCGCGCAGCGCCTCGATGCTCGATCAGCATCGACTTCATCTCCGGCGTATCGGGCGGCGCGGTGACCGCCGCCTATTACGGTTTGCGAAAGCGCGCCGCGCTGGACGATTTTCGCGAGCGCTTCCTGCTGCGCAATGCCGAGGAAGGGCTGCAGACCGATCTCAACCTCGGCACGATCGGCAAGGCGCTGGCCGGCGGCATCAACAATTCCCAGGGCTTTCCGCGCTGGCTCGATGCCAATCTGTTTCAATGGCGCCACCTTCGCCGAGTTTCGCGAGGCCGGGCGACCGCGGGTCTGGATCAACGCGTCCGACATCTATAACCGCACGCCGTTCGTGTTCGGCGCGACCACCTTCAACGCGATGTGCAGCGACCTTTCGAAATATCCGCTGGCGAACGCGGTCGCGGCATCCGCCGCGGTGCCGGTCGCCTTCGCGCCGGTGGTGATCCAGACCTTCCCCGGAAAGTGCAACGATCCGTTGCCCGCCTGGATCATCAAGGCGCGCGACGACCGCAATGCGCCGCCGATGCTCAATTCCTTTGCCAAGGCGATCAGCCGCTATCACGACGGCCAGATGCCCTACATCAAGCTGCTCGATGGCGGTCTGGTCGACAATTACGGCCTGTCCGGCTTCACCATCGCGCGCCTTTCGGCGGAAACGCCCTATGGGCCGATGATCGCCGCAGCAGGCGGTCAAGCTGCGGCGCGGGCTGTTTCTGGTCGTTGACGCCAAGACCGGCGTTTCCGGCAACTGGATCAATTCCGTGGAAGGCCCGAGCGGCGTCGAACTGGTCAAGGCGGCGGCGGACACCGCCATCGATGCCAGCGTCGGCGCGAGTTTCACCGCCTTCGACCGCACCATGGGCGATTGGCAAAGCTCGCTGATCAAATGGCGCTGCGGCCTGTCGGCGGCGGACCGCGCCAGATTCGGCGCGCGTCCCGGCTGGAACTGTCACGACCTGAAATTCTTTGTCGGACGCCTCGGCTTCGATCAACTCGATCCGGCGCGCGCCGCCGAACTCGAGACCATTCCCACCCGCTTTCGATTGCCGCCCGACCAGGTCGACAGCGTGATCATCCGCCGGCCGCGATGCCTTGCGGGCGAACCCGACGTTCCGCGCCTTCGCCGGCAGCCTGTAGGCCCGCCCCGACCAGCTCCGTCATCGCCGTCACCGGTCATTTCGCCAATTTGGCGGCGGGCGGGTGTTGCGCTTCCAGCCGGTTGCCATGGCGATGGACCAGGCGCCATTCGCCTGCTTCGCGGCGAAAAATATGCGTCACCCGGTTGGACCATCCGGTTAGGCCTTCGACACCGGCAACGCGTTGGTCCTCGAATATCTCGATATCGGTGACGTAGAACATCTCCGGCGTCGCGACCGTCGAGACATTTTCGTAGCGAACCGTCCCGCCCTTGAACTGGCTGCCGGCCCAGTCCCAGCGCCGCGAAACCGCCTCTGCGCCTTTTTCGTAGCCGCCCCAGCCATAGAAGCTGGTCGCGTCCGCCGTCTGTGAATAAAGGCTCTTGATGGCCGAGACGTCGCCATTGGCGACCTTGGCCATCGCCGCATGCAATCGGACGATGGCCGCATTTACCGAGGCCTCAGGTCCCGCGTTGGTCATCCGAGACCTTTCCTTGGCCGAAGCGATCAGGCCACCACTTCCGTCACCGGCTGCATGTCGATGTCGAAGGTTTCCAGGAACTTCGACGTCATGATGTAGAAGCCGACCGAGAGCTGCAGTTCGACCAGCGCCCCCGGCGTCAGCTTGGCCGCGATCGCGTTGAAGGTCGCGTCGGTCGGACGGCGCAGCTTGACGATTTCGTCGGTGAAGGCGAGCGCCGCGCGCTGCACCTCGTTGAAGCAGGTCGCCGGCTGCCAGATCTCCAGCGCCGCGTTCTGCTCGTCGGTGACGCCGACATTCTTGCCGATGCGCTTGTGGGCGACGATCTCGTAGGGCGCCTCGCACAGGATGCCGGTGCGCGTGATCGCGAGTTCGCGCACCACCGGATCGAGTTCGCCCTTGTGGCGGATCGCGCCGCCGAGCCGGCAATATTGTTCGAAATAGCTCGGCGAATGCGCCATCATGCGGAAGATGTTGGCGTTGCGGTTCTTGCCGAGGATTTCGCGGGTGCGGTCGTTGGCTTTGGCGGGATCGCTGTAATCAATACGGGCCATGATTCACCTTGGGTTTCCTGAACTTGTTGTTGGTTTTGGCTGGCATAATTTGCTCAGAACCGTATCCGGCGGCCGACGCAAGAGCAACACGCCGGAGTCAAATTGCCGCCGCATTACTGTTCGACCTGGCACAGTCGATATTCGCCGAGTGGGGACTCATCAAAGCGAATACTCGTCGTGGGGTGTTCCGAGTAAAACATACTGAGTCGTCGTGCGCGCTTTGCGGCGCAACGGATGAGTCATGCCCAAGTCTAGGGAGTTAGACGCATGAAGGAAGCCACCAAAAGGGCGGCCTCGGAAGCGCTCGCGCAAATGCTGGCGGTGACGGCGATGCTCGTCATCGCCAGCATCATCTTTTACTGGCGGTGAGCGTCAGCCAGTTGCGAAGCGCAATGCGACGAAGCAATCCAGTGCATCTGTTCCGCGTCTCTGGATTGCTTCGCTGCGCTCGTCATCGCCTCGAAGCCTCATTTTGACCTTCTGCGAAATAGGGAACCAGACGCCCGGCGAATGGCTCAAACCGCGCGGTGACCTGGTCGCCGATCGCAAGATCGTTGTCGCCATGGGCCATCATGCGAAAGCCTTCGGCGGTATCGACCAGCACGATGTTGTAGGGCACATGCGCGCGCGTCTCCGGCGTCGCGGCGCGGCAGACCAGCGAGGTCGCGTAGACCGTGCCCTCGCCGCTGGCGCGCTTCTCGTCCAGATCGGGCGCGCCGCAGGCCGCGCAGAAGCTGCGGCGGAAATATTGCACGCCGCCGCAGGCCGCGCAGGATTGATAGACGATCGCCTCTGCGCCCTTGGTCCAGTCGGCCAGTGCTGTTGCCGCTCATCGCACCCGCTCCAGGAACATGCTGACATGCGACGACAGCACGCCGCCATCGCCATGCAGCAGCGCGATCGAGGCGTCGCGCACCTGGCGATTGCCGGCGCGGCCGGTCATCTGCAGATGGGTCTCGACCAGATGCGCCATCGCGCCGCCGACGCCGCAATGGCCGTAGCTCAGGAGCCCGCCATGGGTGTTGAGCGGCATCGCGCCGTCGCGGCTGAAATAGCCGGCACGCACGCGCGCCGCCGCCTCGCCGCGCCCGGCAAGGCCGAGGTCTTCCAGCAGCATCGCCAGCGTGATCGTGAAGCTGTCATAGACCGCGGCATAACGAACATCGGAGATCGCGACGCCCGACGCTGCCTTGGCCTTGGCGATCGCGATCTCGGCGCCGAGCTCGCTCAAGCGCGGCGCGGCCGTGACATGCTGATGGGTATGCGCCTGCGCGCAGCCGCGGCACGCGCACGCCGCGCGTCGCCGGTCGCGCTCGCGGCTGATGACGAAGGCCGCGCCGCCATCCGAGACCGGACAGCAATCCAGCAGCTTCAGCGGCAGCGCCACCGGCTTCGACGCCATCACGTCGGCGACCGTGATCGGCTCGTGGAATTGCGCGCCGGGATGCGTCAGCGCATGCGCGCGCATCAGCACCGCGAATTCGGCGAGGTCTTCCTGGGTCACGCCGTATTCGTGCATGTAGCGCGAGGCGACGAGGCCGTAATAGGCGGGAATGGTCGGCCCCAGCGGCACCTCGTAATCGGGATGGCCGACCTGCGCCAGCGCCAGGATCGAGGCGTCGCGGCTCTGCCCGGTCAGCCGGTTCTCGCCGCCGACCACCAGCACATGCTTGGCCACGCCGGCATCGACCAGATGATGCGCCAGCATGGTCATCGCGAGGCCGGTGGCGCCGCCGACCTGCACGGCGTGCGCATAGGACGGGCGAATGCCAAAATGCTCGGCGAACACGGTCGCGAGCATGATGTGCGGCGAGACGGTGCGAGTAGCCGCAGAGAATGCCGTCGATCTCGGCGCGCTTCAGCCCGGCATCGGATGATCGCAAGCTCGGCGGCCTTGCTCATGAGGTCGAGCGAGGACGAGCCTTCATGCTTGCCGTAGGACGTCAGTCCGACGCCGGTGATGAAGCTCATGAGTGCAGCTTCCTCCTCTCCGTCATTCCGGGGAGCGGCGGGAGCGGGGATCAACCGCGATCGGTGCTTGTGCTATCCCCGGCCCTGACCCTCCCGCGCAAGCGCGGAGGGATGACGACTGCGATGATGATCGATCAGCATCCATCAATACGACTTCGGCAGGCCGAGCACCTTCTCGGCGATGAAGCTGAGGATGAGCTGCGGGCTGATCGGCGCGATGCGCGGGATCAGCGATTCCCGCAAATAGCGCTCGACGTGAAATTCCTTGGCATAGCCGAAGCCGCCATGGGTCATCACCGCCTGCTCGCAGGCGTGGAAGCCGGCTTCGGCGGCGAGATATTTCGCGGCGTTGGCCGCCGGCCCGCACGGCAGGCCCTGGTCGTATTGCCAGCCGGCCGACAGCGCCATCAGCCAGGCGGCCTCCAGCTCCATCCAGTTCTTCGCCAGCGGATGCTGGATCGCCTGGTTCATGCCGATCGGGCGGTTGAACACGATGCGGCTCTTGGCATAGGCCGAGGCCCGCGCCAGCGCGACCTGGCCGAGGCCGACCGCTTCGGCCGCGATCAGGATGCGCTCGGGGTTCATGCCGTGCAGGATGTATTCGAAGCCGCGGCCTTCCTCGCCGAGGCGGTCTTCGACCGGAATTTCAAAATTCTCGAAGAACAGCTCGTTGGAGTCGACGGGCTTGCGGCCCATCTTCTCGATCTCGTGCACCGCGACGCGCTTGCGGTCGAAATCGGTGTAGAACAGGCTCAAGCCGTGGGTCGGGTTCTTCACCTCTTCCAGCGGCGTGGTGCGCGCCAGCAGCAGGATCTTGTTGGCGACCTGCGCGGTCGAGATCCAGACCTTCTGGCCGTTGACGACATATTTGTCGCCCTGGCGCACCGCGCGGGTCTTGAGCTGGGTGGTGTTGAGGCCGGTGTTGGGCTCGGTGACCGCGAAGCAGGATTTGTCGCGGCCGTCGATGATCGGCGGCAGCATGCGCTGGCACTGCTCCTTGGTGCCGAACACCACCACCGGATTGAGCCCGAACACGTTCATGTGGATGGCGGACGCGCCGGACATGCCGGCGCCGGATTCCGAGATCGTGCGCATCATGATCGCGGCATCGATGATGCCGAGGCCCGAGCCGCCATATTCCTCGGGGATGCAGATGCCGAGCCAGCCGGCGTCCGCCAGCGCCTTGTGGAAGTCGGCGGGAAAGCCGCCCTCCTTGTCCTTCTTCAGCCAGTAGGCATCGTCGAAGCGCGCGCAGATCTTTGCGACGGCATCGCGGATCGATTCCTGGTTGGCCGAGAGCGCGAAATCCATGCTGGTCCTAGCTGTCCTTGAGCTTAGTCCTGTGGCGGGCGCGGCTTGGTGACGCCGTCGCGGATCATGGCCGCGATCTCAGTCCGCGGAGAATCCGGCCTCGCGCAGGATTTCCTCGCCATGCTCGCTCAGGCGCGGCGCCAGCCGTTCGGTCTCGGCCGGCGTCTCCGACCAGGTGCGCCGACACCTTCATGCTGCGGATCGGGCCTTCGGTCGGATGCTCGACCACCGGAAAGAAGCCGGTCGCGACCAGATGCGGGTCCTGCAAGCATGCTTTCGAGATCGTGCATCGGCATGACCGGCATATCGGCCTTGGTCAGCAGCTCGGTCCACTCGGCGGTCGTGCGCGTCTCGAAGATGCGCGCGAGTTCGCCATAGACCACATCGATGTTGGCGGCGCGGCCGGCGAAGGTCGCGAATTTCGGATCGCTGCGCAGATCGTCGCGGCCGGTGGCCTCGAAGAAGTTTTCCCACTGCTTGTCGTTATAGACGATCACGCAGATATAGCCGTCGGAGGTCTTGTAGGGCCTGCGGTCGCGCGACAGATGCCGCGCATAGCCGCCCTTGTCGAGCGGCGGCTCGTAGGTCAGGCCGCCCATGTGGTCGCCCATCACGAAGCCCGCCATGGTCTCGAACATCGGGATGTCGACGCGCTGGCCGCGCCCGGTGCGGTCGCGATGCACCAGGCTGGCGCAGATCGCGCCGACCGCGGTGAGGCCGACGATGCGATCGACCAGCGCGTTCGGCACATAGCGCGGCATGCCGTCGCCGGTCTGCGCCATCAGCGCCGGCAGCGCGGTCGCGCCCTGGATCAGATCGTCATAGGCGGGCTTGGCGGCATAGGGCCCGTCCTGGCCGAAGCCGAACACGCCGGCATAGATCAGCCGCGGATTGAGCTTGGAGACGACGTCGTAGCCGAGCTGCAGCCGCGCCATCGCCTGCGGGCGCACATTGTAGATCAGCACGTCGGCGTGCTTCGATCAGCCGCAGCACGGCCTCGCGCCCGGCGGGCTTCTTCAGGTCGAGGCAGATCGAGCGCTTGCTGCGGTTGGTGTTGAGGAACACCGGCCCCATGCCGGGATGGCGGGTCGGGCCGATCAGCCGCGTCACGTCGCCCTCGAGCGACTCCACCTTGATGACGTCGGCGCCATAATCGCCGAGCATCTGGGTGGCATAGGGCCCCATCAGCACGGTCGTCATGTCGATGACCTTGATGCCCTCGCAGTGGTCCCATGGCTTCGCTTCGCTCCCGGATGTTATGTTCTCGGGCCACGTAACGGCAGGGCGCAGGCAAGATCAAGGCCGCCCGGCGTATGGGCGTATGCGTGAACGCGCCGAGGGGCAATTCTCGTTTCAAACATACCTCTCCCTCTCGCCGCGCGATGCGCCCGAGTTATGCCAGGAACTTCCGCCCGGAGGGCGTGGCGCGACCCTCAAGCGAGAGAGAGGGCGCGGGGAATGCCGGGTGCCCGATGCACCCGCAGCCTCGTGCGCGCATAGTAGTGAAAAATGCGCACGAGTATTCACAGCGAGGTCACCGGAATCGCCCGGCATTCCCGCACGCAATGGTTTTACGGCTTACTTCGTGCTCTCCCCGGCGATCGGCTTTTTTGCCACCGTCGCCTCGCGGATTAAGGTTTTGTCCGACCCGGTTGAGCCGAACGCGCCTCCGCAAGACTTGACGCCAGCATCGAGGCGTCAGGACCACACGACTTCACCGTCCGCGTCGGCGCCGTCGTCTTGCGTGCCGGAGATCGCTCACGGAGAGCAATCCGCCCTGCGACCCCATCGCACGCCTGACGCTGCCGCGTCCACCGCATCTCATCCCGCGTCCGTGACGATCGCGATACGCCCCTCATGTGGAACGAGACGGCTATGGATAGGCAGATGATTTGGGTCGGAAAGAAATGGAAATATTTTTCGCTATGGGGCTCGACAGCCCCGACCACACCAAATCTAGTCCGTCGGGGCGCGACTTTTTGTATTTAGAGCTTGAACCCATATTCCGAACGGTCGACAGATCTCTGCTTCAGCACGCTTTCGGGACTTAAGTCCGACGTTACGGCGCTTCCGAAATGTGCCAACAGACATTCAGCGGTGAACGATGCCCTTCTAGCTTTCAGTCTGCTTGGGCGCATTCAAGGCCGAATTTCGCCAAGTAGTCATAAGCTGAACCAGATCATCGGCCGCCATCCTATAGGTATAGGCAGCCAGCCATTTCTTCCGCCGGTCAACGCTGCGTTAATCTTCTCTAAAAGTCCGAGACGTGATCTCGCGGCTTTGAACACGACATACCATTGCCAACGAAGGTCCATACCCCGAAGTCACTCACCGCATTCCAACGGAATTGCTGCTTGCGAAAGAACTGAGTAATTTCGCAACCATTCTCATCAAGCCGCAACGAACCACTACCTGGGAGTAGCGCAATCAGGCCAATCACAGCACAAACGCCAAAAAACGCCGTTGTGAGCCCCCCTGCTACGCGGCCACCAAAGCTTATGCCGACACCGAAGCTAAGGAGAATACCCGCTATGGTAAAGGACCCCGCACCTACGAGCATGCTCCAACGTTTTTTTAGAGAAGGGATAAGCGTGAGCGGCCCGGGGAATTTTGAGACATCGTTTTCGCCATCCCTAATTTCAACCGATTGGACCATTCGCACCTCGCTCCTGTGTAGTGGCTGCCGAGTGACGAAATAGGATTTTTTCGACAAAGGCACGACGTCCGCTTCGGGTCAAAACGCGAAAGACCCAGCAAGAGCAAATAATTTCTGCTTCGCCCCGGCGAGCGGACATTATCAAGCGCGAACACAACACGTAGGTTGGGTGGAGCCAACGGGTCCGGCCGACGGCCGGCCCGATGATAAACTCCGCGATACCCATCAATTTCGTCTTTGAGAGCGATGGGTTTCGCGAAGGGCGCAAGCCATCCTACGAGCTGTAAAGCTATCTCCGACGTCATCCCCGGAGTGAACGCAATTGCGTTCACCCGTGAGGAGCGCGCCCTTCGCGCGCGTCTCGAAGGATGGCCGCGAACACCATCCTTCGAGACGCGGCCAAGTGGCCGCTCCTCAGGATGACGGTTCCGGTGTATCGCGGTGAAGGCCCGGGCGACAATATCTGGTGCTTATGTCCCGCCGCTTACTTCACAGGCTCCAGCACCGAGACGTAATTCGCCACCGCGGCGCCGCCCATGTTGAAGATGCCCGCGAGTTTTGCATTTTTGATCTGCATGCCCTCGGGCGCCTGACCCACCAGTTGCATGGCGCTCAGCACATGCATGGAAACGCCGGTGGCGCCGATCGGGTGACCCTTGGCCTTCACTGGCGCGGCAGGGCTCGGTCGCGGTTCACACGGCGCCGCCGCCGAAGCCGCCGGTCAAGCCCGGCAAGCCGAAGCCCAGCGGACCCAAGCCCGCTCCAGCCAAGCCTGCAGCGCAAGCCCGCTCGACCGGCGGCAAAGCGTCGCCGGCCCGGAAGAGACCATCGCCGAAGTCGCCCGAGGGAGGGACCTGATCGTGGCAACGAACATCGGACTCAACGTCATCGAGGTCGACGGGACGGCCGCTGCACCGATTCAGGGCGCAGCCGTCTCCGTCGGAGCCTTCAACGTCCTGACCAGGCGCGGCGTGCCGAACCGGCCCGTCAGGGTCACGAGCTTCACCGAGTTCGGCGACCGCTTCGGCGGCTTCGACAGCGGCGGGTTCGGCGCCTACCTCGTCAAGGGGTTCTTCGACAACGGCGGCCAGCGCGCGTACGTCAACCGCGTCGCCGGCGCCGGCGCGAACGCACCGACGCCGGCGGTCGCGACGATCAGCCAGAGCAGCGCCAACAACGCTCCAGCGCTCCTCGGGCTGGAGGGCGGCTTTCGCGGCCAGTCCGACCCGGGGGCGTGGGCCGACGGCGTCCAGGTGACGCTCGCGCCGTCGTTCGCCGCCGGCGTGAAGCAGGGTGCGACGGTCGCCAAGGACGGAACGGCGCTCGACCGCGTCGCCGGCTTCGCGCTCGGCGACACCGCGCTCGTCCAGAACGGCACGCATCGGGCGATCGTCACGATCGCCCAACTCGACCCTGCGACCGGCGCGATCAAGTGGGCGCCCGATCTGCCGGATCCGGGCGACTTCACTGCCGACGGCACCGCCGTCTCCAGCACCGACTTCGACCTTGCAGTCACGCGGCCGGGCGAGGCCCAGCCGGCCGAGACGTGGACGCGGCTGACACTCCTCCGCGGCGCGACGAACTACGCCGTGACGACGCTGAACGACCAGGCCCGCGGCTCGAAGCTCGTCAAGGCCTCCGACCCGCGCGCAGCGAACGTGCAGGCCGTTCCGGACACGCCCGGGATCGCGACGACGGTGACGCTCGGCGGGGGCGCCGACGGCACGACCGCCTCGAGCGACTTCATCGGCGACGAGGGCGCCCGCACCGGCTTTCGGCGCGTTCGACCCGCTCGACATCCAGCTCGTCTGCACCGAGCGCACCGATCCGGCGATCGTCGCAGCCGGCCTGGGCTACTGCGAGGAGCGGGGCGACTGCATGTTCGTCGGAGCCGTCCCGGAGGGCTCGGTCGGCGGAGACACCGCGATCGAGTACGGTGCCGGCTTCCAGGGCAAGAAGGTGTACGGCGCGCTCTACGGGCCGTGGATCTCGGTCTCCGACCCGCTCGCCCCCGGGCCGACCCAGATCAAGCAGATCCCGCCGACCGGGCACGTGATGGGCGTCTACGCCCGGATCGAGTCGACGCGCGGCATCTTCAAGGCCCCGGCGGGCGACGACGCACGTCTCGCTCGGCGCACTCGACGTCGAGTACCAGCTGAGCGACGCCGAGCACACCGACCTCGTCGAGCTGGGCAGCGTGAACGGCATCCGAGCCGATGCCCGGTGCCGGGATCGTCGTCGATGCGTCGCGGACGCTCAGCACCGATATCCGCTGGCGCTACGTCAACGTCCGGCTGCTCTTCAACTACGTCAAGTCGAGCCTCAGGCAGGGCCTGCGCTGGGTCGAGCAGGAGCCCAACCGCGACCAGCTCTGGGACGCGGTCAAGTACACCTCGGTGCGCCCGTTCCTGCTCGGCCTCTGGCGCCAGGGCGCGTTCGGGATCGGGCGAGCCCGACGACGTGTTCACGATCATCGTCGACTCGACCAACAACCCGCCGGAGGAGGTCGACAAGGGCAACTTCAAGCTCGAGGTCTACTTCTACCCCTCCAAGCCGGCCGAGACGATCCTGATCGTCGTCGGGCAGCAGTCGTCCGGCGCGAGCGCGGCCGAGTCGTGAAGTCCAGCGAGAGAGAGGAGGCGCGAACGCGATGCCACAGGTCGGCGACATCTGGGAGTCCTACCGGGCGAACGAGTTCGTCCTGATCATCGACGGCACCGAGAGCCCCGGCGTCAGCAAGGTGAGCGGCCTGTAGCGAGGGCGAGGTCGAGACGATCGAGCAGCCCGATGGCGGCAGCAGCCACGTCTACAAGATCGCGGCTGCAAAGGTGAAGTTCGAGCCGCTGACGATCGAGCGCTACGTCGACGGCAGCCCGGAGGACCAGCGCTTCCGGGACTGGTTCCGCTCGGTGTTCAATCTCAACGCGAGGTCCAGGGCGGCTCGACGATCCGCAAGAACGGGATGATCGAAAAGCGCCACAACGGCCAGAAGGTGATGACGTTCACCTTCGAGCACGCCTGGATCAAGTCGTCGAAGTTCACCGACCTGGAAGCCGGATCGACCGCGCTGCTCAAGCAGACGATCGTCCTCGAGCACGAGGGGTTGGAACATGTCGAGTAGCACGTGACAGCGCCGGCGCACCGCGCGGCGAGATTCGAGGTCACGCTGCCGATCGGGTACACGCGACGCCGGAGGGATCGATGCCATCGCCGGGTCGTCCTGCGCAAGATGACCGGCCGCGAGGAGGCGATCCTCGCCGACCGCAAGTACGCAGCGCAACGGCGGCAAGCTCGTCACCGAGCTGCTGCACAGCTGCATCGTCGGCTCGGGGACGCTCGAGCCGAACGGCCGCGGCCCGGTCGCCGGGATGTACTCCGCCGACCGCAACTACCTCCTGCTCACGCTGCGGAGCATCACCTTCGGCTCCGAGCTCGAGGCGACCTACACGTGCCCGGGCTGCGGCGAGAGCATCTGATCACTCGAGGATCTCGACGACCTGCCGGTGCGGACGCTGCCGGAGGGCGAGGAGCGGCGAGGAGTCGCCGTCGAGCTCGAGGACGGCTACGTCGACCGCGAGGGCCAGGTGCACACCGCGCTGACGCCTGCGGCTGCCGACCGGCGCGGACGAGGAGGCCGTCGCCCCGCAGATGCGGGAGAACGCGTCGCTGGGCAAGAACGCGCTGCTCGCCCGCTGCGTCGAAGAGCCTCGGTGACGTCCCCGAAGCACCGCCTCGAGGCGCTCGGGCCGCGGATCATGAGCGACCTGACGATGACCGACCGCCGGCTGATCGACCGTGCGTTGAACGACGCGGCGCCGGGCTACGCGCCGCTCCTGGACATCGACGACGCCACCGCCCGTGCCCAGCTCGCCCGTGCATCGGTCATGGCGCTTTCGTACGTCGCGCAGTCCGCCCGCGGGATCCACCAGGCCGCCGTCCCTCAGCGCAAGATCGACGAATGCGCCACTGTGACAGCGCGTTTCATGACCCGATGGCAGGGTGAACCGGATCCAAGGCACATCGAGGCGATCGACGCCTACTGGGTTTCTGCCGCCGAGCACGGCATGAACGCCTCGACGTTCACCGCCAGGGTGATCGCGTCGACAGGCGCCGACGTCGCGGCGGCGCTGTCCGGCGCCATCGGGGCGATGAGCGGCCCGCTGCACGGCGGCGCGCCCGCCCGGGTGATCCCGATGATCGAGGAGGCCGAGCGCACCGGCGACGCGCGGGCGGTGGTACGCGGCGTGCTGGACCGCAAGGAGAAGCTGATGGGCTTCGGTCACCGGGTGTACCGGGCGGAGGATCCGCGGGCCCGGGTGCTGCGGGCTACCGCCAAGAAGTTGGAGGCGCCTCGCTACGAAGTCGCCGCCGCACTCGAGCAGGCCGCGCTGACCGAACTGCGCGAGCGACGCCCCGACCGCGCCATCGAAACGAACGTTGAGTTCTGGGCGGCGGTGATCCTCGACTTCGCCGAGGTGCCCGTCAAGATGATGCCCGCGATGTTCACCTGCGGACGCACCGCCGGCTGGAGTGCCCACATCCTCGAACAGAAGAAGCTCGGCAAGCTCGTCCGCCCGGCGGCGCTCTATGTCGGCCCCGGTCCGCGCAGCCCCGAGTCCGTCGAGGGTTGGAGCGAGATAGCGAAGGGCTGACGTCGGTGGCGACGGTGGTCACCACCTTCGAGTCGGCGGCAAGAAGCTTCGCCGACCTGGTGCACCGAATCCCGGACGACCGTTGGACGGGCCCCGGGCTGGGCGACTGGGACCTTCGGTCGCTCGTCGGGCACGCGTCGCGCTCGCTCGTCACCGTGAGCACCTACTTACAGACCGCGGCCGAGCACGAGGACGTCGCGACCCCGCAGGACTACTACGCAAAGATCGCCGACTACATGACAGAAGCCGGCGCAGAGGCGATCATCGAGCGCGGCAGGCAGGCCGGGCGCGATCTGGGTCAGGACCCGACCGCGAGGGTCGACGCTCTCGTCGAGCAGGTGATGACCGAGCTCCAGACTGCGGGCGACCCGCTCATCGCGGTCATCGGCGGGTTGGGCCTCCGACTGCACACGTACCTGCCGACCCGTACATTCGAGCTCGCGGTGCACGGGCTGGATATCGCACGGGCGAGCGGGCTTTCGTTCCACCTGCCCGCCGAGGTGCTCGAGGAGGCCACGGTGCTGGCGGCGCGGATCGCGGTGCTGACGGGTCGTGGAGACGATCTGCTGATGGCCTTGACGGGGCGAACTACGCTGCCGCCGTCGTTCTCCGTTGTCTGACCCCTGCTGTTGTATGACGGCGCGATGAGTTTTCGTCGTGTGCTCAGTCGGTATCGATGACCACCCTCGATAGGAGATCACCATGGCAATCGAAGTTCAGCCCGCAGTACTGCCACACCTCGTCGTCGACGACGCCGCCGCCGCGATCGATTTCTATGTGAAGGCGTTCGGTGCGGTCGAGCAGGGCCGGGTGCCCGGGCCGGACGGCAAGCTGATCCACGCGTCGCTGGCGATCAACGGCTCATCGGTGATGCTCAACGACGACTTTCCCGAGATGAGCGGCGGCAAGTCGATGACGCCGAAGGCGCTCGGCGGTTCTCCGGTCACCATCCATCTCGTCGTCACCGACGTCGACAAGCAGTTCCAGCAGGCCATCGACGCGGGCGGCACCGTCGTCATGCCGGTCGAGGACCAGTTCTGGGGCGACCGGTACGGCGTCCTGCAGGATCCCTTCGGCCATCAGTGGTCGATGGGTCAGCCGGTGCGCGAGGTCAGCATCGACGAGATCCACGAGGCGGTCAAACAGCACTAGCCGCTGCGAAACTCAGCGCCGAAGGCCGGCAAGCACCCGCTGCCGGAGCGAGGGCGGCGGTGCGGCCGCGACGGCGGCCAGCATGTCGGCGACGGAGGTGAACTTGTCGCGCGGCCGTTCCGACCCACCCCGTGCGATTTCGGCCTTGTCGATCGCCTGCCAGCCCGCTGCATCGACCACATCGGTGCGGCGGCTGCGCACCAGCTTGTCCAGTGCGGCGGGGGTGCCCGACGGCTCGGCCAGGTGACCTTCGTTGTAGTCGTCGACCAGGTTCTGCACAGTCTGCAGTGCGCATGACTTGTTCGTGCCGATAAAACCGGTCGGTCCGCGCTTGATCCAGCCGGCGACGTAGCTGCCGCGCACTGGTTTCCCGCTCTGCGGGTCCATCACCCTGCCGCCGTCGTTGGGCACCACCGCTGCGGTGTCGTCGAACGGCAGATCGCGAATCGGCTTGCCGCGGTAGCCGATTGAGGTCAGCACGAGACCGGCGTCGAGCCGGCGGGTCTCGTCGCTGCCGGTGACCGTGAACTCGACACCGCCCGCGCGGTCAGCGCCGAGAACGCGCTGCGGCGTGAGGCGGTAGGCGAGCCGGATCCTGGGCCGCGTCGCGGGCGTCGACGCGTTGCCGAGCTTGCTCAGGATCTCCAGCTTGTTGCGCGTCAGCCGCTCTTCGCAGGCGGCCAGGTCGGCCTGCACCAGGTCGTGGTCATCGGCGTCCAGCACGACCTCGCACGTGGACGTCAGCCCGATCAGTTCGGGCAGCGTGAAGGCCGACTGAGCGGGCCCGCGACGCGCTGCGATCACGACTTCGGTGACCTTCGAAGCCCGCAGCGCAGCCAGCGCATGGTCCGAGATGTCCGTGCGCGCCAACGCATCTGGATCGGTTGTCAGGATCCGTGCGACATCGAGCGCGACGTTGCCGTTGCCGACGATCACCACCCGCTCGTGCGTCAAATCGACGGGAAGGCCGGTGTATTCGGGGTGACCGTTGATCCACGCCACGACTTCGGTGGCGGTGCCGGTGCCCGGCATGCCCATGCCGTCGATGTCCAGCCTGCGATCGTTCGGTGCGCCGACCGCGTAGAGCACGGCATGATGGTGGTCCAGCAGTTCGGTGTGCGACAGGTCCGATCCGACCTCGACGTTGAGGAAGAACCGGAAGCTGCGCCGCTTGGCGATCTTGTCGAACAGTCGGGTGACCCGTTTGGTGCTCTGGTGGTCGGGCGCCACGCCGGCCCGCACCAGCCCGTAGGGCGTCGGCAGCCGTTCGAAGACGTTCACCCGGACGCCCCGCTGGGTCAGCAGCTCGTCGGCCGCATACATCGCGGCCGGCCCCGAGCCGACGATCGCCACCGTCAACGGGTTCGCGCCCTGCGGAAGCACTTTCGGCGCCTCGATCACCGGTGCCAGCTTGGATGTCGGCGGCAGCTTCTCCCCTTCGGGCCGATCGGGGTAGTACGCGGCGTTGAGCGCGACGAAGGGCAGTTGCGCCGGCTCGAGCCGGGTGTCGGGCGCGATCGCGCCGACCGGGCACGCGCTCACACACGCGCCACAGTCAACGCAGGCAACCGGATCGATGTAGAGCATCTCCGCCGTCGCGAAGCCGGGCTCGTCCGGTGAGGGATGGATGCAGTTCACCGGGCAGGCGTAGACACAGGACCCGTCGCTGCAACACGACTGGGTGACGACGTGAGGCATGGGTGCCTAGGCTACCGACACCAGGTGTTGACGGGCGGGTTCGCTGCGATAGCGGCTCGGCGTGCCGTCGATCCTGCAGAGCCGCCACATCAGCTTGGCGAGCGGATTGATCAGCCCGGTGTCGTTACAGAGCATCCGGACGTCGCCGAACATGTCGCGCAGCATTTGCCGTGATTCGGGCGACCGGAAGAAGATCTCCTTGCGGACCGAGCGCGGAATGTCGAATTCCTTCCAGAACGACCTGGGCGGAACGATGATGGCCGAACACAGGATCCGCATGGTCAGCGGGACGTACAGCGACAACCAGAACCGCTTGCGCCGCGGCAGGTGCGGGACCCGCTTGCGCAGATATTCGTGCGCGAACGAGATGTGCCGCGCTTCCTCCGCGACGTGGATGGCCATCACCCGCTCCATGATCGGATGCAGCGTCTTGCCTTCGCGCAGGACGTTCTTCTGGGTGTGGTCGATGGGTTCCTCGCCGGCGAGGATGCCGAACCAGAACGGGATCGGCAGCGGCCCAGCGACCAGCGGGATGAGGGGCTGAATCCATTTCAGCAGCCGCGGCATCCCCGGCACGTCGGCGCCGATGCGGTTCACCATCTCCTGGAACATCATCGTGTGGTTGCACTCTTCGACCGCCTCGTGCAGGCAGTACCGGTATTCCGGGGAGCCGTTGGGCGTCCAGAAGGCGTACTCCATCAAGCCGCGGATCAGAATCGACTCGAAATGCAGGCCGACCTTCGCGACGTTGGCCTGTCGCCACATGCCGATCTCGATCTGCCGCTCGGTTGTCTGCGCTTTGTACCAGGCGTGCTGGCCGACCGGATCCGTCGCAGGCAGAATCCATCGCTCGTCGTTGTCGACAACCGCGAACTCCGGAGAGTCCCAGTCGATGTCGGTGTACGGATTGAAGTTGCGCCGCACCGACCCCTCGGACAGTGTGGTGAGCATGTCAACGTATGCGGTGTCGTCGACGACATCCATGTTGCGACGCCACCGCCTGACCATGCGGGTCCTAGCCATCAGAAGCCTCCCCTGTGGTTTACATGCACTGGCTTAATGTCCACCGACGGTACCGCAGGTATCGCATATTGAACAGGGTCGGTGTTGCGGTGTGGCCGACTGGGGGGCCCGCCGTCGTGTGTGACGGAGGTCACAGCCGATGGTGGAGCTGAAGACAGAAGCCGAGGTCGACGCCATGGCCGCGGCGGGTGCTGTTGTCGCCGAGGCGCTACAGGCGGTCGCCGCGCACGCCCGGCCAGGGCAGTCCACGGCCGAACTGGACAGGGTCGCCGCCGACATCCTCGCCCGCCACGGCGCGCGGTCGCCGTTCCTCAACTATCACCCGGCGTGGGCGCCGCGGCCCTTCCCGGCGGTGCTGTGTGTCAGCGTCAACGACGCCGTCGTGCACGGCATCCCGAACGGTCAGGTGCTCGCTGACGGCGACCTGGTCTCGATCGACTTCGGCGCGATCCTGCGCGGCTGGTGCGGCGACAGCGCGCGCAGCTTCGTCGTCGGAACTCCACGGCCCGAAGATGCGTCGCTGATCGAGGCGACCGACAACGCCCTGGCGGCCGGCATCGCCGCGGTACGGCCCGGCAACACGCTCGGCGACATCGGATCAGCGATCGCTTCGGCGGCCCGCGGCGCGGGCTACGGCCTGCTGGCCGACCATGGCGGACACGGCATCGGCCGCGTGATGCACGAGGATCCGCACGTGCCGAACGAAGGTCGCGCCGGCAAGGGCATGCGGCTGCGGCCGGGGCTGGTGATCGCCATCGAACCGATGTTGATCGCCGACGGCACCGACGACTACGTCCACGACTCCGACGGGTGGACGCTGCGCACGGCAACCGGAGCCCGTGCCGCGCACAGCGAGCACACCGTCGCGGTCACCCGCGACGGTGTCCGCGTCTTGACCGATTAGCGGCGCCGCGATCGCGCGGCTGGGTTACGCCCTCCCGAAGTCTCCTGTCGCGGTCATCATGTCGCCGCTGCTCACTGCCGAGAACCCGGCATCGGTGTACCCGCAGTCAGTGATGACCGCGCGGTGACCCGGGCTGTTCATCCACCACGAGACTGCAGCCTCCGGGCTCCCGCTCGACCCGGTGCCCCAAAAGACGACCTCGCCGAGCGCGGCGTACGGCGCGTAGCCGGCGTCCGTGACGCGCTGGACAGGGGAGGAGCCGTCGGAGCCGGTGTGGCTCATCGCTCCATTGTCGAGCACATCGTATGCATGTCGCTCCGCGGCAGCAGTCAACTGTGGATTGGCCACAACGGGACCACAGCCGTTCGCCGCCCGCATGTCGTTGATTTCACTCAGCACTTCGCCGCCCTGGTCACCGTCTGCCTGGGCAGGTGCCGCGGCGGTCATCGATGCGATGGACAACACGACCGCCGCACAGACCGGTATCGACATCGACGTTTTTCCGTGACTGATCACGTGCCCCCCTGGGCTCGAGCTACAGTCCCGACCAAGATCAGTATGAGCACTTCAGGCGTCGAGCGTCGGGTCTTCACCCGATCTGCCGGCTTTTTCTGCCCAACCTCCCCGCAGGAAGTCCGCAAGGCCGGTCACTACTCTTGACCGCATGGCTGATCTGACGATCCCGAACGACCTGAAACCCAGCGATGGACGGTTCGGCTGCGGACCGTCGAAGGTGCGGCCCGAACAGTTGGCCGCGCTCGCCGCCGCAGGCGAGCTGTTCGGCACGTCGCACCGGCAGGCGCCGGTGAAGAACCTGGTCGGGCGCGTCCGGGACGGGGTACGCGAGCTGTTTTCGGCTCCCGACGGCTACGAGGTCATCCTCGGCAATGGCGGCTCGACGGCGTTCTGGGATGCGGCGGCGTTCGGGCTCATCGACAAGCGCTCGCTGCACCTGACCTATGGCGAGTTCAGCTCGAAGTTCGCCTCTGCGGTCGCCAAGAATCCGTTCGTCGGCGACCCGGTGGTCGTCAAGGCCGACGCGGGAAGCGCCCCCGAGCCGCAATCCGATCCGTCCGTCGACGTGATCGCGTGGGCGCACAACGAGACGTCGACCGGGGTGGCGGTGCCCGTGCAGCGCCCTGAAGGTTCTGGCGACGCGCTCGTCGTCATCGACGCCACATCGGCGGCGGGTGGACTGCCGGTGGACATCACCGATTCCGACGCGTATTACTTTGCCCCGCAGAAGAACTTCGCGAGCGACGGCGGATTGTGGATCGCGGTTGTCTCCCCCGCCGCGCTGTCGCGCATCGAGTCGATCGCCGCGTCGGGGCGTTGGGTGCCCGATTTCCTCTCGTTGCCCATCGCCGTCGAGAACAGCCTGAAGAACCAGACCTACAACACCCCGGCGATCGGCACGCTGATCATGCTCGCCGAGCAGCTGGACTGGATGCTGACCAACGGCGGCCTGGACTGGGCCGTCAAGCGCACCGCCGACTCGTCGCAGCGGCTCTATTCGTGGGCCGAGGCCTCGCAGTTCGCGACTCCGTTCGTTGCCGCCCCCGAACATCGCTCGCAGGTGGTCGGCACTATCGACTTCTCCGATGACGTCGACGCCGCTGCGGTGGCCAAGACACTGCGGGCTAACGGCATCGTCGACACCGAGCCGTACCGCAAGCTCGGCCGCAACCAGCTGCGGATCGCCATGTTCACCGCCGTCGAACCCGACGATGTGACGTCGCTGACGCAGTGCGTCGACTGGGTGGTGGAACGGCTCTGACCTGGGTAGCTCGGGCGTGTCGGCCAGGTAACGAGCCGATAACGCAGTAGGGTGACCTGCTAATCGGGCACGGCGTCCCGGCGCCACAGGAGCCCGGAGGAGGTCGGCATGCGGGAACTCAAGGTCGTCGGACTCGACGTTGATGGCAAACGCATCATCTGCGAAAGCGACGACACGAACGAAAAGTTCATCCTGCGCGCAGACGACCGGTTGCGTGCCGCCGTGCGTGGCGACAAATCCGGTGCCAGCCAAACCCGATCCGATGCCGAGGTTCCAAACGTGCTGCCTCCCAAGGAGATTCAGGCCAGGATCCGCGCGGGCGCATCCGTCGAGCAGGTCGCGGAGTCCGCAGGCGTCGACATCTCCCGGGTGGAGCGATTCGCGCATCCGGTCCTTCTCGAACGCTCACGTGCCGCCGAACTGGCTACGGCGGCACATCCAGTCCTCGCCGACGGTCCCGCCGTACTCACGCTGCTGGAAACCGTCACGTCGGCGCTGATCGCGCGCGGCCTGGACCCCGACTCGGTCAACTGGGACGCATGGCGCAACGAGGACGGCCGCTGGACCGTGCAGCTGTCATGGCGGGCCGGACATTCCGACAACGCCGCCCATTTCCGATTCACCCCCGGCGCTCACGGCGGTACGGTCACCGCGTTCGACGACGCCGCATGTGCGCTGATCGACCCCGACTTCGCCACGCCGCTGCGGCCGGTCGCGGCACTCGCCCCGCCGACAATGGAAGAACCCGCACCTCCGGTGCAGGTCGAAGAGGCACCCGAGCCGCCGAAGCCTGCGCGCGCCCCACGCGCCCGCAAGGGTAAGCCGCCGGTTCCGGCCTGGGAAGACGTGCTGCTGGGCGTGCGATCCAGCGGTCAGCGCTAGCCGAGCGTCAACGCGAGCAGGGCCAGCCAGGCCCCGGCCACGCCGACGCCGAGCCCCAGCACGAACCACCTCAGGACCGGCGTTGCGCGCCAACCCCACACCGTCGGCGCGAGACCGCCCACCGCGACCAGGTTCAGTCCGGCCGCCAGCAGAGGATGAACGCGAATCAGCCCCATGCTCAGCACCACCACCGCGCCCGCCGTGACCATCGCCACGAATCCCGCCACCGTCAGTCCGGTTCCCCACGGAACGGCGTCGTCATTCACCGGGCCAATCTAACCCGCTCGTAGAATGCCAGCGCGGCTGCCGTTGCCACATTCAGTGAATCGGTGCCGCGTGACATCGGGATGCGAACCCGGATGTCGCTCGCCCGCATCGCCGTCTCCGTCAGGCCCGGCCCCTCGGCGCCGACGAGAATCGCGACACGCTCGTCGCCGACCGTCGCCATCGCCTCAGACAGCGTGGCAGCGCTCGGCTCGGGCGTCATCGCCAACAATCGAAAGCCGTTGTCCCGCAAGATAGTCAGGTTTCCGGGCCAAGCTTCCGCCCAGGCATACGGCACCAGAAGGGCGTGGCCCATCGACACCCGCACCGCCCGCCGGTACAGCGGATCGGCGCAACCGGTGCCGAACACCACCGCGTCGACGTCCAGGCCTGCCGCGTTGCGGAAGATCGAGCCGAGGTTCTCGTGGTCGTTGACCCCTTCGAGCACCGCGACGGTGCGCGCGCCGTCGCACACCTGCTCGACGGTCAACTCACCGGGCCTGGGTGCAGCGGCGAGTACACCGCGGTTGAGATGGAACCCCACCACGTCGGCCATCACCTCGGCGGTCGCGCGGTAATAGGGCGCGTCGGTCGCCGCGAGGTCGGCGGCCAGTTCGCCGCGCCGTCGCTCGGTGCCCAGCATGGCGCGCGGCCGAAACCGGGACGCCAGCATCCGCTGCACCACGAGCACGCCCTCGGCGATCACCAAACCCTTGCCGGACGGCAGATCGGGCCTGCGGTCGACGCTGTTCAGGTCGCGGAAGTCGTCCAGCCGCGGGTCGGCGGGGTCGTCGACGTCGATCGTGGGGCTCACGCGCTTTCGTCGACGAGCGCCGACATGAGGTCGGCAGCGACCAGCAGGGTCCTCCGTTGCTCTGCGTTGAATTGCGAAAGCCGCGCCTTGAGCCACTCCTGGCTGGCTTTGCGTTCAGCTTCGATCAGTTCGGTGCCCGACGGCGAAACGGACACCAGTACCTGGCGGCCGTCAGCGGGATGCGCGGTGCGGGCCACGAACCCGAGCTCGGCCAGTGAGGCAATGACACGGGTCATCGACGGTGGCCGGACCCTTTCCCGCGTAGCTAACGCTCCGGGCGTCATCGCGCCCTCCTTAGCCAGGGTCGATAGCGCCGACAATTGTGACAGCGAAACCGGGGAATCCGGACGGCGAAACCGCAATTGGCGTGCCAGACGCATGACCGCCAGCGATAAGTCGCTCGCCAACCGGGCTTCGGTATCCTTCACAAAGCAAAGAATAGCCAGTGGATGAACCTGTGCGTAGCAAAACACGACGGGCTTTCGTTTTCGATACGTCCCGGGCTAGGTTTGTCGTCAATGAGCGCCGATCCGCCCGAGCCCGGTCAGCCGGAACCGCCTGCCCTGCCCGCGGCCCTGCTCGAACCGTCGCGGGTCATCATCGTGATCGCCGTGGGCTGGTTGATAGCCGCGATCCTGGCATTCACAGTCGCCGGTCTGCACGAGTGGCGTCCCATCGCGGTCGCCGGTCTGGGAGTCGGTGTCCTTGGCACGTCGATCTTCCTTTGGCAGCGAAGCGCATCGCGCCGCGGCTCGCGGGGCGCACAGAGCGGCCTGCACTGACGAGGCGGCCTCGGCCGCGGCGATGTAGGCATCCCAGAAGTCGGCGGTGGTCTGCGGGTTCGCGTTCGTCATGTGGATCTCCTCGGGCTTGATGTGATGTCCCCAGATCCCCGTTGACCTCAAGGTGATTCACGATCACCGGGCAGGCCGTGCTCGCGAGTGTGACGAGTCCGTCAGCCGCTGCAGAGATGGCGACACGTTCACAGCTACCTACAAGCGGAATCACAGACCGTGGCGCTACCGTCGCGGACATGGCCGAATGACGTCACGAGCTTCGGCCGGTGGAGTCGCAATGAACGCATCACATCTGGACGCACCGCCGTCCGGTCCGTGGTTTCGCACGCGATCGCCCGAGCAGGCGATGGACGTTCGTGGTGCAGCGTTCTATCCGCACCGACTCCGTCTTCTCGGATCGTCGAACAACTTTGCGCTCAAGCAACGGGTGTCCCATATCGGGCCTATAACCGTGGGCGACACGGTCTATGAAACGGATGTCGCAGTCGAATTCGACGACGATCGCGCTCACTACCACGTCCTCATTCCCCTCAACGGCTGCCTGGAGTCGCGCTACCGGGGGCAGCCGCTGACGTCGACTCCGACGCTGGCGTCCATCTACCGGCCCGACGCCGAGATGGCAGCGACGTGGTGGCCGGGCGGCAGCCGCCATCTCGCGGTGAAGCTGGACCAGGTTGCCGTCGACAGAGCACTCGAGGCATTGGTCCAGGGCCGGCTGGATTCTGCGATCGAGTTCGATCCGGCGCTGCCGCTCACTGCGGGTGCCGCCCAAGAGTGGGTGCGCCTGCTGATACTGGTCCATCGTCAGCTGGAGAACCCGGACAGCATGGTCGGGAATTCTCTGGTGCTGGCCCCGTTGGTGGAGAGCCTGATTCACGGTTTCCTGCTTGTCGCCGACCACCCCTATCGCGAATCACTGGCCACCCCAGCCGAACCTGGCCGACCGGCGGCTGTCGGGGACGCAATGGGGCTCATCGAGGCCGAACCGCACCTGCCGCTGACCACATCGCAACTCGCGATGCAATGTCACGTCAGCGTGCGCAGCCTGCAGGAGGGGTTCCGCAAGCACCTGGGCATGTCGCCGATGGCGTACCTGCGCGAGGTCAGGCTCCGCCGTGCCCACAGTGACCTGCGGGCCGCAGACCCCAGCCACACCACCGTCGCCGCCGTCGCACACCGATGGGGGTTCACCCACCTTGGCAGGTTCGCTACCGCCCACAAACGCATGTACGGCGAAACGCCGCACGAGGCACTTCGCGCTGGGAACTCCGCACAACGCGAACCATTAGCCAGTTAGCGCGGATCGACCGCCTGTCGCGGGAATCGCGCTGACGGGCTACCTAGCGTCGAAGGCATGAAGCAGACCGCCGTGCTGGACGCGCCTCAGGCGCCCGCCCCGCCACACCGTCAGTGCTCAGCCCACACGAGGCCGACCCCCGCGAGACACCCGCGGGTAACCGAAGATTCGGCCCCGTCGATCCGGGATCTTTATGACAAGCACGCCGAAGAACTGCGGCGGTATGCGGTGCGACTGACAGGTGACCGAGCCCGCGCCGACGACATCGTGCAGGAAACACTGCTCAAGGCCTGGCAGCATCCCGAGGTGACCGGCGACACTGCCAGATCGCCCCGCGCCTGGCTCTTCACCGTTGCTCGCAACATGATCATCGACGAACGGCGCAGCGCAAGGTTTCGCAACGAGGCGGTGATCGCGGACCCCGACGTGATCCCCGACCACGCAGGCCCGGATGAGGTGAACTCCGCCTTGAACCGAATCTTGTTGAGCAGTGCGCTCGCCCAGCTGTCCGCGGATCACCGCACCGTGATTCGCCGGTCGTATCACGAGGGCTGGACGACCGCGCAGATCGCCGCCGATCTGCACATCCCCGAAGGGACAGTGCGCTCCAGGCTGCACTACGCCATGCATGCGTTGCGGCTCGCGCTGCATGCGATGGGCTGCACCGATACGCAGGCATCCCTTTAGAGCACTGGCCGTTCCGTGTCCGGCCGGCATGACGAACTCCACACTGACTCGGTGAATCCGGTTACGCCACAGGAAGTTAACAGCGATGAACGAATCGTGCGGGTGCAGCGTAGTAGCGGTTGGAGGTATGAGATGAGCCCTTTTCGGATCTTGGTCGTCGGCGCCGGTGTTGGCGGAATTTCCCTTGCTCGCGGCTTACTGCGCGACGGACACGACGTCACCGTCTTCGAAAAGCGGCCGGATGTGACTGCAGGTGGCGGTGCTGTCACCATCTGGTCCAACGGCGCGACCGTTTTGGCGCAACTGGGCGTTGACATGACCGGCGCCGGTCAGCTGATTTCCTCAGTGCAGGTCGCCACGTCTGCCGACCGACCGCTGGCGAACTTCGACGTGACCGCGGTCGTCGATCAGTTGGGTGCACCTGTTCGGATGGTGCCCCGCCGAGTTCTTCTCGAGCGGCTGCTTGACGGTTTCCCGATCGATCGCATCCAATGCAATTGTCGCGCGGTCGGAGTGGCCATTTCAGACGACGGGGTGCGGGTCGATTTCGATGATGGCAGCTTCGCCGAAGGAGACCTTCTGATCGGTGCGGACGGCCTGCACTCGGTGGTTCGCAACATCCTGGGCGCACAACCCGCCAAGCCGACCGGCTGGTGCAGCTGGCAGGGCTTGGTCACGCTTGCCGACGTGCCCGACAAGCACATCGCACGAATCGTTGTCGGCGAGCACGGAAGCGTTGGCCTGTGGCCCGCAGGCGGATCGAGCCTGCAGTGGTGGTTCGACCTGCCGTGGTCGGCGGACTTCGTCAGGCCCGAGCGGCCGATCGAGATGATCCGGTCCACTTTCACCGGATGGACAGACTCGATCGATCGATTGCTCGAGACGCTGACCGACGACGACCTTGCCCGTTCGCCGTTCCCGCACTTTCGGCATCCGATTACCCGCACACCGGGTCAGGGACCGCTCACGCTGCTCGGCGATGCTGCACACACGATGCCGCCCACGCTCGCCCAGGGGACGAATCAGGTGCTGCTCGACACGATGGTGCTGTGCAAGGCGCTCTCGGAACTCGGGAATCAACCAGGCCACCTCTCACATGCATTGCGCTGGTATGAGAGAACTAGACATCACAAGGTCAAGGCCGTGTCATGGATGGCGTCTCTGCAGGTGTCCCACAGCGAGGCCATGCTCAGACCGGCAGCATTGATATCGGACCGCTTCATGACGTGGGCGCTGACCACGTTGCTGCGCACGACCAGCCACCGTCGGATGTCCGCCGATATCAGTCGGGACGTCCACGGCGCGTGTTCGACGCATTCGCATATGGCACGATCGCGAAGGTGACCAGCAGGCCCGATGAAGCGCAGCGTCTGCGCGACCTCAAGCTGTTGCGCAGCGTCCGCGACCGGATGGACCGCGAATACGCGCAGCCGCTCGACGTCGAGGCGCTCGCCCGCGGCGTGAACATGTCGTCGGGCCACCTGTCCCGACAGTTCAAGCTCGCATACGGCGAATCGCCATACTCCTATCTGATGACGCGGCGCATCGAGCGTGCGATGGCGATGTTGCGCGGAGGAGATCTCAGCGTCACCGAGGTGTGCTTCGCAGTGGGCTGCTCATCGCTTGGCACCTTCAGCACGAGATTCACCGAACTGGTGGGCATGTCGCCGAGCCTCTACCGCGAACAAACCGCAGGCGCCACGCATGCGATGCCGTCGTGCGTGGAGAAACAGGTGACGCGACCGATCAGGAATCGAGAAGCGCCTGCCGCGCGACTGCACCTAGCGTGAACGGCATGGACATCACCATCAACGCGAGCTTCCTTCCGCACGAAGATCCCGAGCAGTCACTGGCGTTCTATCGCGACGCGCTCGGATTCGAGGTACGCAAGGACATCGGTCGAAACGCCATGCGCTGGATCACCATCGGCCCTGCGGGCAGGCCGGATATGAACATCGTCCTGACGCCTCCCGGCGCTGACCCCGGCATCACCGACGACGAACGGCGCGTCATCGCCGAGATGATGGCCAAAGGCACCTACGCCAGCATCATGCTTGCCACCACCGATCTCGACGCCGTGTTCGAGCGGGCGCAGGCCAGCGGCGCGGACGTCATGCAGGAGCCGACCGACCAGCCGTGGGGCTCGCGGGACTGCGCCCTGCGTGATCCCGCGGGCAACACCGTTCGCATCCAGGAGGTGGGGCATGACTGACGCGGCGAAGAAGATCGATGCCCGGATCGACGAACTCGCCGACTGGCGGGGCGAAATGCTGGCGCGCATACGCGAACTGATCAAGCAGGCCGAGCCTGATGTGGTCGAGGAGTGGAAATGGCGAGGGGTTCCGGTCTGGTACCGCGACGGAATGCTCTGTACCGGTGAGACGTACAAGAACCATGTCAAGGTGACATTCGCCAAGGGCGCATCGCTGGACGACCCGTCAGGCCTGTTCAACTCCAGCCTGGACGGAAACACCCGCCGTGCCATCGACATTGAGGAGAACGATCAGCTGGACGAGAAGGCGTTCACCACGCTTGTCCGGGCCGCTGTCGAGCTCAACTCACGGCCGCACCGGGCCGGTCACGCCTGAGGCTGATCGCCCTCGTCGTCGTCGCCCGGCTGCTCGGCCTCGGCGACCGGGTGCTCGTCGGCGGGTTGCTCGTCGGCGTCCGATGCTTCCGGCTCGTCGGCGTCCGATGCTTCCGGCTCGTCGGTCGACGGTGGCGGCTCGTCGGCGGGGGGTGCCGGCGGCTCGACGACTTCGAGGACGCCGTCGTCGAAGGGGTCATAGAGCGGTGAACCGGCACCTGCGGGTGCCGGCGTGTCCGAGTGCGCGCCGCATCCGTATTCGGCGTCGACGACACGGCCGTCCGCGGAGAACTCATTGACGCATGCGCCGAACATCAATCCGAGGGCCCCGGACAGCGGCAGATAGAAACCGCAGTCCCGGCACACGCGGCGGGTCGATCGGGCCATCGCCGACCCTGGACCGAAGTCGCCGTCGTGCCAGCGCTGGGCGGCGTCAGCGCGACCCAGTTGGCTCAGCAGCCGCCGTCGGCCAAGGCCGAGCTCGTAGGCGACGTCGTCGATCGCCGGGTCGCCGGTCGCGGCGAAGCCGGGCACAAGGCGTTCGTCCTCGGCCGGCGTGGCGAGCAGGTCGCCGGGACCGAGGTCACCGGGCTTCAACCGCTCGTTCCAGGGCACCCACTGCGGCGCCAGCAGCGCCGTCGGCCCCGGCACCAACACCACTTCGCTGATCGTGGCGTGGTCCGCGCCGGGATGCGCCGCCACCACCACGGCCCACTGCCAGCCCTGATAGCCGGGCAGCTTGGCCAGGAAACGATGGGTGGCGGCGGTGGGATCGTCGAACGTCGCGCCCAGATACTCGCCGACGGTGTCACCGCTGTGCTCGACGATCGCCGCGCGCGCCACATCGACGGCGCCCGTCAGCACCGCCTCCAGGTCCGCCGACGACTCGATCGCCGATGCAGCCGAGCCGTCCTCGGTGGATTCCGTCACGCTGTCCACGTGGTCAATAGTGCCTGACCGGCCCGCGCGCAGCCACACCCGGTCGGCTGCACGACGCCGTCACCGCGATGGGGGAGAATCTTGTTGTGAGCGGATCACAGCGGGACCCCCATGATCGGGAAGGCAGAAATGATCCGCGCTATTACCCGCCCCGACCGCCTGGAGGCGACGGCGACGAACACCCGGGAATGGCGAACTACCCCAGCGACGGCGTGAATCATCGACGCCAGCGCCGCTCGTCCACGCCGAGCGCCAACCGGTATCTGCCGGACCTGGAGGCGCGGTCGTCCAGCCGCAGTGACGCACCTCCCGGTGTCGGTGCGGCCGCGGGTCGCGGCGTCCACAGCGGGCCCCGGTCGGCGGCTCAACGCAGCCGGGACATGGGCTCGAAGATGTACGGCCTGTTTCAGCGCGCCGCCACCGCCGACGGCGCCGACAAGTCGGGCCTGACCGCGCTGACGTATCCGGTGATGGCCAACTTCGCCGTCGACTCCGCAATGGCCGTCGCGCTGGCCAACACGCTGTTCTTCGCGGCGGCGTCAGGGGAAAGCAAGAGCAAGGTCGCGCTCTACCTGATCATCACGATCGCGCCGTTCGCGGTCATCGCCCCGCTGATCGGTCCGGCACTCGATCGCCTCCAGCACGGCCGCAGGCTCGCCCTCGCCATGTCGTTCGCGCTCCGCAGTGCACTCGTGGTGGTGCTGATAGCCAACTACGACGGCGAGACCGGCAGCTTCCCCTCCTGGGTGCTGTATCCATGCGCACTGGGAATGATGGTGTTGTCCAAGTCATTCAGTGTGCTGCGCAGTGCCGTGACCCCGCGTGTGCTGCCGCCGACCATCGACCTGGTGCGCGTCAATTCGCGGCTGACGGTATTCGGCCTGCTCGGCGGAACAATTGCGGGCGGCGCGGTGGCGGCGGCCGCCGAATACTTGTTCAACCTGTTGCACATGCCCGGCGCCCTCTACGTCTGCATCGCCGTGACGGTGGCAGGCGCAGTGCTCGCGATGCGCATCCCGAAGTGGGTGGAGGTCACCGAGGGCGAGGTGCCCACCACCTTGAGCTACCACGGCCGCAGCGGCGAACTGCGCCGCCATCCGCAGCGGTTCTCCGAGGCCGGTGGCGCACGACAACCATTGGGCCGCAACATCATCACTGCGTTGTGGGGCAACTGCACCATCAAGGTGATGGTCGGTTTCCTGTTCCTCTATCCCGGCGTTCGTTGCGAAGTCGCACGAGAAGAGCGGCTGGGAGCAGCTGTTGATTCTCGGCCTGATCGGTGCGGCGGCGGCCATCGGCAATTTCGGCGGCAACTACGCCAGCGCCCGGCTGCAGCTGGGTCATCCGGCGCAGTTGGTCGTGCGCAGCACCGCCGCGGTCACCGTGGTTGCACTGGCCACCGCACTGACGGGAAAGCTGTTGGTGGCGGCGCTTGCGGCGTTGGTGACATCGGCCGCGAGTGCGATCGCGAAGGCCTCACTGGACGCGTCGCTGCAAGACGATCTGCCCGAGGAGTCGCGCGCGTCGGCGTTCGGACGGTCGGAATCGCTCCTGCAGCTGGCCTGGGTGGCGGGCGGCGCGACGGGGGTGCTCGTGTATACCCAACTGCATATTGGCTTTACGGTGATCTCGACCATGCTGATACTCGGGCTCGCGCAGACGCTTGTCAGCTATCGCGGCGACTCCCTGATCCCCGGACTCGGCGGCAACCGCCCGGTCGTCGCGGCGCAGGAGGGTGCGCACGCGAGGAGCGGAAAAGGCAAGGGCTGGACGGTGCCGCGGGAGTGAAGAGAGGTTTGGCGGTCCTTGTCGCCGTCGCCGTGCTGGCGTCTGTCGCGACCGGTGTGCTGATCTGGCGGTTGACCCGGTCGCCGGCACCCGAGCACCCGGAGATCAGCGCCTACACCCGGGGGCAGCTGGTGCGCGTCGGGCCCTATCAGTTCTGCAATGTGCTCAACCCCACCGAATGCGAAACCCCGCGCAGTGACGGCGAATTGGCCGTCGACGCGCGCAACGCGGTGCAGTTGTCGGTGCCGCAGGCGATTGCCCGTGCGCCCTGGGTGCTTGTGCGGTCCTACGAAGGCGCCGACGTCGTCGACGAATTCCGGTCGAGCAGCACACTGGCGGTCACGATCCCCACGATGGATCCGCACCGCGGCAGGCTTTTCGGCTTCGCGGTGCAGCTGCCGACGCTCGTCCGCGACGAGGCGGGCAACGAGTTCCCGTGGACGCACGCCGAGTGGTCGGTGCGCACCACCTGGCCTTAGTCCGCTCCGTGTGCTCGACCGATCCTCGACTCACGTTCGCTCCGGTCCTCGCTCGTTCCTCGCTACGATCCTCACTCGCGTTCGTCTTCGGCGGGTACGCGCTCGCCGTCCCGCGTCGGTCCAGGCGGTGAGCCGTCGCCGAACGGCCTGCCGCCCAACGCTTCCCGGCCGTGCGGTGTCAGCCAGTTCGACAGGTCCGGGCCCTTCGGCACGATGCGGGTCGGGATTGATGTCGGTATGCACCATGTAGTAGTGCTGCTTGATCTGAACGAAGTCGGTGGTGTCACCGAAGCCGGGAGTCTGGAACAGGTCGCGCGCATACCCCCACAGCGCGGGCATCTCGTCGAGCTTGGAGCGGTTGGCCTTGAAGTGACCGTGATAGACGGGATCGAAGCGCGCCAGCGTGGTGAACAACCGGACATCGGCTTCGGTGATGGTGTCCCCGACCAGGAACCGCTGATTCTCCAGCCGCCCGTTGAGCCAGTCCAGCGCGGTGAACAACCGGTCATAGGCCTTCTCGTAGGCCTCCTGCGAGCCGGCGAAGCCGCACCGGTAGACGCCGTTGTTCACCTCGGTGTAGATCCGCTTGGCGACCTCGTCGATCTCGTCGCGCAGCGGCTCGGGATAAAGGTCGGGTGCACCGTCACGGTGATACGCCGTCCACTCGCCGGACAGATCGAGCGTCATCTGCGCGAAGTCGTTGGTGACGACCTGCCCTGTCGGCACGTCGACGATTGCGGGCACCGTGATGCCCTTGGGGTAGTTGGGATCGCGGGCGAAGTAGGCGTCCTGCAGCCGCGGGATCTTGAGCACCGGGTCGACGCCGCCTGGGTCGAGGTCGAAGGTCCAACTGCGGGCGTCGTGGGTGGGCCCGCAGAAGCCGATCGACAACACATCCTCCAGGCCGAGCAGCCTGCGGACGATGATCGCGCGGTTGGCCCATGGGCAGGCCCGCGCGACGATCAGCCGGTAACGGCCGGGTTCGACGGGATAGCCGTCGCGGCCGTCGGCGGTGATGCGGGTGGTGATGTAGTCGGTGTCGCGGTTGAACTCGCCGCCGCTGGAGACATATTCAGCCATGCCACCAGCATGCCCCGATTCGCGCGAGAGGCTACTGGCCGTCGAGTTCTCGGGCGACGGCCTTGACCACCTCGGACACCCGGCGCGCCACCTTGCGGTCGGGGTAGCGGCCCTTGCGTAGCTCTGGCTGCACCGCGCTTTCCAGCAGCGTGATCATGTCCTCGACCATGCCGTGCAGTTCGTCCGGCGAGTGCTTGTGCTCGGCCGCGGCGGCCTCACGACGGGTACGCGTCAGGCTCGGCGGCGAGTCGAGGATCTTCAGGCTCAACGCCTGCGGGCCACGGCGACCGGCTGCCATGCCGAACTCGACCTTCTGTCCCGCTTTGAGTCCGTCGACGCCTGCAGGCAGCGCGGAGGAACGCACGTAGACGTCCTCGCCCTCCTCCTGCGATAAAAAGCCGAAGCCCTTCTCGACGTCGTACCACTTAACCCGGCCGGTCGGCACTGGTCTCACCCGCTCGTCTCTGTCAACCACATAAGGAAAGCGTCCCGCCTTTTCCGCAGGGACGCGTTGGGAAGATCCTACTCGGAGGCCGCGCAGACCAGCACCCCCATTACTCGGTAGGCTGAAACCCACGCTGGAGGAAGAGATGCGCCTGATCCTGAACATCATCTGGTTGGTTTTCGGCGGCCTGTGGCTGGCGCTGGGCTACCTGCTGGCAGCTCTGATCTGCTTCGTCCTGATCGTCACGATCCCTTTCGGCTTCGCGTCGCTGCGTATCGCGTCCTATGCGCTGTGGCCGTTCGGTCGCACGGTGATCGACAAACCGGGCACCCGGCCTGGTGCGCTGATCGGCAACATCATCTGGGTGCTGCTGTTCGGGATCTGGCTGGCCATCGCGCACGTCGTCACCGCGGTCGCGATGGCGGTGACGATCATCGGCATCCCGCTGGCGCTGGCCAACCTCAAGCTCATCCCGGTCTCCCTGGTGCCGTTGGGCAAGGAGATCGTGCCCATCGATGAAACGCGCGAGCTGTCCTCAAACTCTTCACGAGCCGCCGCGTGACCGTCGTCGCGCTCGGCGTTCCCTCGGTGTCCCGTCCCGTCGGGCCCGCACCGACCGACGGACCGCTGCTCGACACCTTCGGCCGGGTGGCGACCGATCTGCGGGTGTCGCTGACCGATCGCTGCAACCTTCGGTGCACGTACTGCATGCCTGCCGAGGGACTGGACTGGATGTCGGGCGAGCAGCTGCTGACGCGTCGACGAGCTGACCCGCCTGCTCGGCATCGCGGTGACCCGGCTCGGCGTCACCCGCGTTCGCTTCACCGGCGGCGAGCCCCTGTTGGCCAAGCGCCTGGAAGAGGTCGTCGCCGCGACCGCCGCGTTGCATCCTCGGCCTGAAATCACCTTGACCACCAACGGGATTGGGCTGCACCGCCGGGCCGAGGGCCTGAAGCGCGCCGGCCTTGACCGGATCAACGTGTCGCTCGACACCGTCGACGCCGAGCATTTCGCGCACATCACCCGCCGCGACCGGCTCGCCGACGTGCTGGCCGGCCTTGCCGCGGCGCACCGCGCGGGCCTGCAGCCCGTCAAGGTGAACGCCGTACTCGATCCGACGACCGGGCTCGAGGACGCGGTGTCGCTTCTGCGGTTCAGCCTCGAGCACGACTACCGGCTGCG
The DNA here is from genome assembly GCA_963758825.1 of uncultured Actinomycetota bacterium. GTDB lineage: Bacteria > Actinomycetota > Actinomycetes > Mycobacteriales > Mycobacteriaceae > Mycobacterium. Next base: position 34,806 of record CAVWWV010000012.1, read on the forward strand.
CATCATCGAGCAGATGCCGCTCGACGCCGGTCACGAGTGGTCCCGCGGCACGACAATCGGCGCCGACGAGGTGCTGGCCACCCTGCAAAGGCACTTCACGCTGACACCGGACCCCGCCCCACGCGGCTCCGCGCCCGCACAACTCTGGCTGGTCAACGGCGGCCCGGCGACCGTCGGCATCATCGCGTCGGTGTCGGATGCATTCTGCTCGGCCTGTGACCGCACCCGACTGACCGCCGACGGCCAGGTGCGCAGCTGTCTGTTCTCCCGGGAGGAGACCGACCTGCGCGCGCTGATGCGCACCGGCGCCGACGATGCCGCGCTCGAGGCGGCGTGGCGCGCCGCGATGTGGGCCAAGCCCGCCGGCCACGGCATCAACGACCCCGACTTCGTGCAGCCGGACCGGCCGATGAGTGCGATCGGCGGATGACCGTGGAAGCCGCCACTGCGCAGACGCTGATGCTCACCGTGCGGTACTTCGCCGCGGCTCGCGCCGCCGCAGGCACCGAGACCGAAACCGTGCAGACGGTCGTCCGGAACAACGGTCTCCGCGCTCGTCGACACCCTCGCCGAGCGCGGTCCGGAGCTCGCCCGGGTGCTGCGGCGGTGTTCCTTCTTATGTGACGGCGTCGCCGTCCGCGACCAGACCGCAGAGCTGACAAACGGCCAGATAATCGATGTGCTGCCGCCCTTCGCGGGTGGCTAATCGTGATTTACGTCACATAACGAAATGGTCACAAGCTGGCTACAGACTGGTGGAGCACGATATGCACCAGCAGAAACGCCCGACACTCCTGCGCTTTTAGAACCTCATTAGGATTTGCCGCCAGGCGAAACGCCGCAACGAGCAAAAGATGACTACAACGCGCAGACCCGTTAAGTTCTTCCGCAAGCCAGTCGACCCTAATCGGCTAGCCGTTCCTGCCCGGTAGCGCCGAGCTCCATCCGTCGGGCAGGAATTCACCGAAAAAATATGGATGGAGGCGGGGGACCCAACCGGTCCACCGAAAAGGACCAGGAGCCGCTTGCGGCTCCTTGGGGTGAAGCCGAAACCGTTTCTCGAAACGGCCAGGCCGGGCAACCTCTCCAGCCCGAACCCGACAGCTGACCTCGCGGGCGTATCAGAGAGGATTTAACGCACCCATGAGCAGTGGACGGCATCGTAAGCCCACGTCATCGGCAAAATCAGTAGCGAAAGTCGCCTTCACGGGCGCAGTCATCGGTGGTGGAGGCCTCGCCCTCGCTGGGCATGCGGGAGCCGCCACCGATGGTGAATGGGACAAGGTTGCAAGCTGCGAATCCGGCGGCAACTGGGCGATCAACACCGGCAACGGATACCAGGGCGGGCTGCAGTTCTCGCCGGGCACCTGGCGTTCGCACGGCGGCAGTGAGTTCGCGCCGTCTGCGCAGATGGCCACCAAGGACGAGCAGATCGCGGTCGCCGAGCGCGTCCTGGGCTCACAGGGCCGTGGCGCGTGGCCGGTCTGTGGCCGCGGGCTGTCCAGCTCGACGCCGCGCAACGTGATCGACAACGCCCACGAAGCCGTCGACGGCGCTATCGACGCCGCAGGGCTGAACGGCGAGCTGCCGCCACCTCCGCCTCTCGACCCGTTCGCGCCGCCGCCGCCGGAAGCCGCTCCTGTCGACGCGCTGGCCGCCCCGCTGCCGGACGCCTCACCGCCTGCGGCACCGGAACTCCCCGCGCCACCGGCCCCCGAGCTTCCGCCTGCCCCGGCCGCCGAGTTCGTTTCCCTCGACGCGCCGCTGCCCGACGCGTCGCAGATGCCCGACGTCCCGCCGCTGCTGGACACCCCGCTGCCGGACGCCGCGCCCGTCGCGCTTCCGCTCGTCAACGCCTCGCTCGAGCAGCCGGCACCGGACTGGGATGTCGCACCCGACGCCCCCGCCGACGGCCCGCAGCAATGGGCGCTGCACATGGCACCACCGCCGCTGGAGCCCGCGCCGACGCTTCCCGGTCCGGCGCCCGTCGATCCGCTGGCCGCACCGGCGCCCGCAGCCGATCCGTTGGCATTGGTGAACTCGGTCGACATCCCTGCGCCCGCTTTCGACGCGGCCAACCAGGCCGTCACCGGTGAGCTTCCCGTTGCGCCCGCCGAGGTCCCGCACCTGGCGAGCCCGCAGAACCTGCCGACCGGCACCACGCTGAATGAGGGCGACCTACCGGCTCAGAGCCCCAACGTCGGCTACCTCAAGGACCTGTGGCACGCGATCCAGACCCAGGACATCACGGGCAAGGACGCGCTGCTCGCGCTGACGCAGCGGCCGATGTCCACCCCGGAACCGGGTTCGGAGAACCTCAACGCGGGTCCGGGCATCGCTCCCGGGCCGGTCGGAGATGTTCCGCCTGCTCCTCTCGGAGCCGAGGCTGCACCCGCACCGCTGCCGGGCGAGCCGGTACTGCCGCCTGCGCCCGTCGGCTAGGGCTGACGGCTAGGCCGAACCCACCCACTCGTCGGAGCCGTCGGCGAAGAACTGGTGCTTCCACACCGGTAGCCGTGCCTTGACGCTGTCCACCAACCGGGCGCAGGTGTCGAACGCCGCCTGTCGATGGTCGGCGGCAACCGCGGCCACCAATGCCGCGTCTCCGATCTCGAGCGCACCGATGCGGTGGCTGACGGCGATCGCCCGCACGCCGCTGCAGTCGGCCGCGATCTCAGCGGCGACGTCCGCGAGTGTCTGCTGCGCGGTCGGGTGCGCGGAGTACTCGAGCCTCGTGACCGTGTGCCCGCCGTCGTGATCCCGTACGACGCCCGCGAAGCCGACGACGGCCCCTGCGGCCTGATGCGCGACGAGACCTTCGTGCTCGGCGAGCTCGATGGTCTGGTCGGTCAGGTCGGCGCGCAGCACCACGGCGGTCACTGGATGTGGTCCTTGCCCGCAAGCTGGTCGAGCGCGTGCTCGAGGACGTCGTCGAGCACGCCGAGGCCGTCCCTGACGCCACCAGTCGATCCGGGCAGGTTCACGATCAGCGTGCCGTCCCTGACACCGCAGACGCCGCGCGACAGCACCGACGTCGGCACGTGCGGCAACCCGGAGCGCCGGATCGCGTCGGCCAGGCCGGGAATCTGGTAGTCGACCAAGTTGGCGGTGGCGTCAGCAGTGCGGTCCGTCGGCGAAATGCCGGTACCGCCGGAAGTGATTATCGCGCTGACGTTTTCGTCGACCGCCGCGAACAGCGCCCGCACCACCGCGCTGCCGTCCGCGGCCACGACGGGCGCGGGGGTGACGATGCCGCGCTGGTTCAGCCAGTCGACGATGATCGGGCCGGTGCGGTCGGTGTAGACGCCGGTCGCCGCGCGGGTCGATGCGATGATCAACCCTCGCCGAACGCGTCATGTCCATCTGTCCCTCGGGCGAGCACCCATCACCGCGTCCACGTCCCTGTTTTTCCGCCCTCTTTGCGGAGCACTCTGATGTCGTCGATGCTCGCCGCCGGGTCGACAGCCTTGAGCATGTCGTAGAGCGTCAGCGCGGCCACGCTCACCGCCGTCAACGCTTCCATCTCGACACCGGTGCGGTCGGTGCTGCGCACCGTCGCGGTGATGCCGACCTCGGCCTCGCCGATCTCGAAGTCGACGTCGACCCCGGTCAACGCCAGCTGATGGCACAACGGGATCAGGTCGCTGGTGTGTTTGGCCGCCAAGATGCCTGCCACCCTCGCGGTGGCGAGCGCATCACCCTTGGGTAGCCCACCGGTCGCAATGAGCTCGACCACGTCGGCGCGGGTGCGCAGCGTGCCTGCCGCGACGGCCGTACGCCTGGTGGCGTCCTTGCCGGTCACGTCGACCATGTGGGCCGCGCCCGACTCGTCGAGGTGTGACAGCCGATCCCCGCGAGGCTGGACCACCGTTATTTGTTGACGACGGTGACCGGGTGCGTATACGGCAGATCCTCGGACGGCATCGGGAACGTCAGGTCGCCGAAGGGCGACAGCGCGCCGGTGCGGTCGGCGGCCAGCTCGCTGACCGCGTGATCGTCGTCGACGTCGGTGGTCGGCCACCCGTTGTCGATATAGCGGGTCTTCTGCTTCTTCTCTGCCACGCCCCATATTGTGGCAGGCGCCGCGGCCAGTGGCGAGACCGGCGCGGACGCGAGGGGCAGGACGGGCTTAAGCCTGCTTTACGCTGGTCAGTAATGTCCGAACACAATCCGGGCGCCCCGTTGGGTGCCTGGCTAGCCGATTTGCCTGACGAGCGGCTGATCCGGCTGCTGGAGCTGCGGCCCGACCTGACCCAGCCGCCGCCCGGCAGCATCGCAGCACTCGCTGCCCGCGCGCAGGCCAGGCAGTCCGTCAAGGCCGCCACCGACGAGCTGGATTTCCTGCACCTCGCGGTGCTCGACGCACTGCTGACCCTGCACGCCGACACCACGCCGGTGCCGCTGAGCAAGCTGACTTCGCTGATCGACGGCCGCGTCGGGGAGGATGGCCTGGCCGCCGCCGTCGATGATCTGCGCGAACGCGCGCTGGTGTGGGGCGACACCGAGGTCCGGGTGGCCGCTGAGGCCTCGGCGGGTCTGCCCTGGTATCCGGGACAGGCGGTCCTGGAAGGCATGGAGCTCACCGGCGCCGAGATCGCCGACCGACTGGCTGTCGTCGACGACGCGCAGCGCGATCTGCTGCGGCGGTTGACGGAGGGCTCGCCGATGGGCAGGACCCGCGACGCCGCGCCAGGCACGCCGCCGGATCGGCCCGTGCAGCGGCTGTTGGCGGCGGGCCTGCTCCGCCAGATCGACGCCGAAACCGTGATCCTGCCCCGGCTGGTCGGTCAGGTGTTGCGCGGCGAGGTCCCCGGGCCCGTCGGGCTGACGCCGCCGGACCCCGTGGTGTCGACGACAACCGCAGCGGACGTCGACGCAGTCGCAGCGGGCGCCGTCATCGATCTGTTGCGCGAAGTCGAGCTGGTGATCGAAACGCTTGGCGCCACACCGGTTCCCGAACTACGCAGCGGCGGCCTCGGCGTACGCGACGTCAAGCGGTTGACGAAGGTGACCGGGATCGACGAGCAGCGACTCGGCCTTGTCCTCGAGGTCTCGGCCGCCGCGGGGTTGATCGCGGCCGGGCTGCCCGACCCCGAACCACTCGACGGCGCTGGGCCGTACTGGGCGCCGACCGTGGCCGCCGACCGGTTCATCGAATCCCCCGTCGCCGCCCGCTGGCAGTTGCTTGCGTCGACCTGGCTGGGCCTTCCCGGCAGACCGGGCTTGATCGGCAGCCGTGGACCGGACGGCAAACCCTATGCGGCGCTGTCGGATTCGCTCTACTCCACCGCCGCACCGCTGGACCGCAGGTTGTTGCTGGACGTACTGGCCGACCTGCCCGAGGGCGCGGGGGTCGACGCGGCAGAGGCGTCGAGTGCGATGGTGTGGCGGCGTCCCCGCTGGGGAGTGCGGCTGCAGCCGCAGCCGGTCGCCGACCTGCTGACCGAGGCGCACGCGCTCGGCATCGTCGGCCGCGGCGCGATCACCGGGCCCGGACGCAAGCTGCTCGCGGGCGACGTCGGTGCCGTCGATTCGATGGCGCGGGTGCTGCCCAAGCCCATCGACCACTTCCTGTTGCAGGCCGACCTGACCGTCGTCGTCCCCGGGCCACTCGAACGCGATCTCGGCGAGCAGTTGGCGTCGGTGGCGACCGTGGAGTCAGCGGGTGCGGCCATGGTGTATCGGATCAGCGAGTCGTCGATCCGGCGTGCACTGGACACCGGTCGCACGGCAGGCGAACTGCATGCCCTTTTCGAGCGACACTCCAAAACCCCTGTACCACAGGGCCTTACCTACCTCATCGACGACGTAGCGCGCAGGCACGGACAGCTGCGGGTCGGGATGGCCGCGTCGTTCGTCCGCTGCGAGGACCCCGCACTTCTGGCTCAGGCGGTCGGCGCGCCCGCCACTGAACCCCTCGAGATGCGGTTGCTCGCTCCGACCGTCGCGGTGTCCCAGGCGCCGATCTCGGAGGTGCTCGCGGCATTGCGCACCGCGGGCTTCGCTCCCGCCGCCGAGGATTCCACCGGAGCGATCGTCGACATCCGTGCCCGCGGTGCGCGGGTGCCCGCGCCTCCCTATCGCCGCGCGCCTCGAGCGCCGACGCCCGCGCCGGGCCAGACGCTGAGCGCGATCGTCGCCGTGCTGCGCAAGGTGGCGGCGACGCCGTTCGCCAACATGCGGATCGACCCGGCGGTGGCCATGTCGCAGCTGCAGGAGGCGGCCCGGCTGCAGAGTTCGGTGGTGATCGGATACGTCGACCCGGCCGGGGTGGCCACCCAGCGGGTGGTGGCGCCGGTGTCCGTCCGCGGCGGCCAGCTGACCGCGTATGACCCGGCGACGGGCCGGGTCCGCGACTTCGCCATCCACCGCGTCACGTCGGTGATGTCCGCCGACGAGGCCTGATTCCGCGGGGCTGTGAGGCCGCATGTCGCAAGAGTCGGGATAATGGACAAAATGACAGACGGGCCCCTGATCGTGCAGTCCGATAAAACGGTGCTGCTCGAAGTCGATCACGAGCAAGCAGGCGCAGCGCGCGCCGCGATCGCCCCGTTCGCCGAGCTGGAACGCGCGCCCGAGCACATCCACACCTACCGGATCACGCCGCTGGCGCTGTGGAACGCCCGGGCCGCAGGCCACGACGCCGAACAGGTCGTCGACGCGCTGGTGTCGTTCTCGCGCTACGCCGTGCCGCAGCCGCTCCTGGTCGACATCGTCGACACGATGGCCCGGTACGGCCGGCTTCAACTGGTGAAGAGCCCCGTGCACGGGCTGACCCTCGTCAGCCTCGACCGCGCGGTCCTCGAGGAGGTGCTTCGGCACAAGAAGATCGCGCCGATGCTGGGCGCCCGCATCGACGACGACACGGTCATCGTGCACAACAGCGAGCGCGGTCGGGTCAAGCAGATGCTGCTCAAGATCGGTTGGCCCGCAGAGGATCTCGCCGGCTACGTCGACGGCGAGAAGCATCCGATCACCCTTGACCAGGAGAACTGGCACCTGCGCGACTACCAGGAGATGGCCGCCGACTCGTTCTGGCAGGGCGGCTCGGGCGTCGTCGTGCTGCCGTGCGGTGCCGGCAAGACGCTCGTCGGCGCCGCGGCGATGGCCAAGGCGGGCGCGACGACGCTGATCCTGGTCACCAACACCGTGGCGGGCAGGCAGTGGAAGCGCGAGCTGATCAGCCGCACGTCGCTGACCGAGGAAGAGATCGGCGAGTACTCCGGCGAGAAGAAGGAGATCCGGCCGGTCACCATCGCCACCTATCAGGTGATCACCCGCCGCACCAAGGGCGAATACCGGCACCTCGAGCTGTTCGACAGCCGGGACTGGGGCCTGATCATCTACGACGAGGTGCACCTGCTGCCCGCGCCGGTCTTCCGGATGACCGCCGATCTGCAGTCCCGGCGCCGCCTCGGGCTGACGGCCACGCTGATCCGCGAGGACGGCCGCGAGGGCGACGTGTTCAGCCTGATCGGACCCAAGCGCTATGACGCGCCGTGGAAGGACATCGAGGCCCAGGGCTGGATCGCGCCTGCGGAGTGCATCGAGGTGCGGGTGACGATGACCGACAACGAGCGGATGCTCTACGCCGTTGCCGAGCCCGAAGAACGGTACAAGCTCTGCTCGACGGTGCATTCGAAGATCGCGGTGGTGAAATCGATCCTGGAACGCCACCCCGGCGATCAGACGCTGGTGATCGGTGCCTACCTCGACCAGCTCGACGAGCTCGGCGCAGAACTCAACGCTCCGGTGATCCAGGGGTCGACGAAGACGGCCGAACGCGAGGCGCTGTTCGACGAGTTCCGCCGCGGCGAGATTCCCACGTTGGTGGTGTCCAAGGTCGCGAACTTCTCCATCGATCTGCCGGAAGCCAATGTGGCGATTCAGGTTTCGGGGACCTTCGGGTCGCGTCAGGAAGAGGCGCAACGGTTGGGCAGGCTGCTGCGGCCCAAGGCCGACGGCGGCGGCGCGATCTTCTACTCGGTGGTGTCCCGCGACAGCCTGGACGCCGAATACGCGGCACACCGGCAGCGCTTCCTCGCCGAGCAGGGCTACGGCTACGTCATCAAGGACGCCGACGACCTGCTCGGTCCTGCGGTCTAGACGTGTGGCCCCACGGGTTTCGCGACGGTCAGCAACACCACCGAATCCTCCACCGCGTGCAATCCGTGGCGAACGCGCGGCAGGATGATGTGGTCTCCGGGCGACCCGTCCCAGCCTGCCGACGAATTGGTCACCCGCACCCTGCCCTGCAGCACCTGCAGTGTGGACTCGCCGGGGCTCTCGTGGTCATCGAGCGTGCTGCCCGCCGTCATCGCCATCAAGGTTTGACGCAATGAGTGCTCGTGGCCGCCGTAGATCGTGGCCGAGCTGCGACCGCTGCTCGCCGCGCGCGCCGTTTCCAGATGCTGTCGCGCGAGCGCGGTGAGCGAGATCTTCTCCATCGCTGGCGTCTCCTCTCAGACGATCGGACATGCGAAATACGTGTTCGAGCCGAACACAGCCAACAACACCATTCTCGTCATCGGCGGCGTCGGCACGCGAGGACTTCGGCAGATCCGCCCGCGAAACGGCTGCGACCGGCGCGCGGACGCCCTAGTGCGCTAGCCTCGTGACCCATGACACGACGCAGGAGAATCGTGACGGCAGCGATCGCCGGCACGGTCATCGGATTCGGCGCGTTGGGTGCGGCGGCCAGCGCAGCTGCTGATCCGGTGCGCCCCTGGTGCCGGGTGAGCCCGCTGCTCCAGGTCAGCCGGTGATCGAGGCCGCTCCCGCAGGCGAGCCCGTTGGCGGCGACGTGGTCGCGGCGCCACCGCCGGTCGGACCGCCGATGGTGCCCGAGATCGCGAACCCCAAGTACGGCTCGGGGCAATCGGACGGCCCGTTGGGCTTCCTGCGGGATGCCTGGCATCAGGCCAAGGATCCGTACAACTTCGCCGAAACGCCGGAAGGTCAGATGCCGGGAGGCGCCCCGCCGCCGGCAGGTGCAGGTCCCGCGCCGCAGCTGCCGCCCGGCTTCAAATCGTTGAACGCCCCGGGTTCCGAAGCCCCGGCGACCGCGCCTCAGGGCGCCCCGGGCACCGCGGGGGGCGGTCCGCCGCTGCCCGAGGGTTACTACCCGATCAGCGGCCCACCTCCTCCCGGCTATTTCGACGGCCCTCCCCCGCTGAATGCACCACCGGGAATGGCACCGATTCCGGCTGGGCCACCGCCGACGCCCTAGGACGGCGACAACCGCGGCTCGGTCAGCTGTGTGAGGTTCGGCCTCGCAGCTGCGAGCAATTCGGTCGTGGCGTGCTTCGCGTACGCCGACGCATCATCGGCTGATGCATGCGAATTGGGCCCATGTCGTCAGGGGCGCAGCGGCGTTGGCCGCGGCCATGGGCATCGGGCGGTTCGCCTACACGCCGATCCTGCCGCTGATGACCGCGCAGGCGAACATCACCCCGCAGTTGGCCGGAAATCTCGCGACCGCAAATTATGTCGGATACCTCGCAGGCGCGTTGGCAGGCATCGCGTCGAACCGGTTGGCCCGGTCGGCGATGGCGTTGAGGGTGTCGCTGGTCGTGCTGGTTGCCACGCTGGCGGCAATGCCCCTCGCATCCAACGCTTTTGGTTGGCTGGGCTTGCGTGCCGTCGCCGGCTTCGCCAGTGCGGTGGTCTTCGTGATCGCCGTCAACTCGATGCTGGATCACCTCGGCGACCACTCACCTCATCTACCAGGGTGGGGTTTTGGCGGCGTCGGTGTCGGCATCGCCTTGTCGGCCGTGCTCGTGCTCGTCCAGCCTGGCGCGGGATGGCAGTCGGCGTGGTGGATCGCTGCGGTATCTGCCGCGGTGCTCAGCATCTTCGCCTGGACAATGGGCGGAACACGCAGTGCCGCAGACGATTCGATCGCCGCGCCCGCACGACCCGATGCGCGTGCGCGTTTTGACCGGCGCTTTGCCATGCTTTTCGTGAGCTACACCCTCGAAGGCATCGGCTATATCGTCGCAGGCACATTCCTGGTTGCGGCCATCAAGGCGACGTCGTCCGGTTGGCTGGGCGATGGCGCGTGGCTGTTCGTCGGGCTCGCCGCTGCCCCGTCGGCGGCACTGTGGGCGTGGCTGGGTGCGCGGTGGTCGCATCCGCGACTGCTTGTGGTCGCGCTGACCTTGCAGGCGATCGGCATCGCACTGCCCGCGGTTGCCGCAGGCGCGGCGACCGCACTCCTCGGCGCCGTGCTGTTCGGGGGAACGTTCATCGGGGTCAGCACGATGACGCTGGCCGCGGGGCGCCTGTTGAGGTTCCCCGCTGCGGTCGCCCTGTTGACGGCGGGTTACTCCGCGGGCCAGATCATCGGGCCGGTCGCGGTCGGCCCCCTGCTGCACCACGGCTTTCAGAACGCGCTGTTCGCTGCCGCGTTGGCCGTAGTCGTCGCGGCGGTCGCTGCCGCACTGCTCCGATTTCCTCAACCGGTCCCGGCGCGGTGAGGGTCGCCTGCGGGCAACCACGTTGACTCGTCGTCGACCGACAGGTCACCGACGTCGGCGGTGAGTGCCTCGATCACCGCAAGTACGGCTGGATTCGTCTCACTGCGACGCCATACCAGCGACCACGTCCACAGAGGGGTCGGCGCCACCACCGGGCGGCGAACAAGGTCACCGGGTTGCGGGCTGTCCTGTTCCTTCGGGTTGTTCAATACCGGTCTGCGCAGCCGGCGCACATGCTCGAAGAACGGTTGACCGGTCAGCCCGCCGTCGTCGACAGTCAGTGTCCGCGCACCTGTGTGGACGGCGAACTGCTCGCCGTAACGATTCCAGGACGACCACGTCGACTCATCGACGTCCAGAAGCACTACGACGTCCTTTGCCGCGATCGGCGACGAGTCGGACCCGGCGTCCATCGCGTAGAGCCGATCCACCCCGACGAGATGTGTTTTCAGAGAGAGGGATTCGACATCGGTGTCCTGCACCCAGCAGATCGCGAGGTCGAGGCTGCCGTCGGCGACCCTGGCGGCCTGCGCATGCGACGGCAACACCCAGGTGTCGACTCGAAGTCGGGCAACCCCGGCTGCCCGTTCCACCCAGTCGGCGGGACACCACTTCACGTAGCCGATGCGGACCGGCGCTGATGTGGACAGCCCCGAGGCCTGCCGACGTAACTCGTCGGCCTGCTCCACCAGCGCGCGAACGCGCGGCAGCAACGCAGCGCCACTGGCGGTCAAAGTCACCGAGCGGCGATCGCGATCGAACAGGCTCACCTTCAAATCGCGTTCGAGTGCCTTGATCTGTTGGGAGAGTGACGGGCCCGCGATGCGCAGCCGCTCGGCCGCACGCCCGAAGTTCAGCTCCTCGGCAACGGCGAGGAAGTAGCGCAGCTGACGCAGCTCCACGCCGCTAGCGTATGCCAGCAGGAGGTTCGGCCTACCAACTGGAAGCAAACCGATCACACCGGCATGCCATCGAACCTCCCCGGCGCGCGTTGACTGGGACACAACACATGCACGTAAAGGAGCCGAAATGAACAACTCGCAGCACGTCGCCGTCGTCACCGGAGCATCACAGGGCATCGGCGAAGGATTGGTCTCGGCGTACCGCAAGCTCGGATGGGCCGTCGTCGCCAACTCGCGCACGATCGCCGAAAGCGACGATCCGATGGTGCTGACGGTGGCCGGTGACATCGCGCAACCAGGGGTCGGACAACGGATCGTCGATGCCGCACTGCAGCGCTTCGGTCGGATCGACACGGTCGTCAACAATGCGGGGATCTTCGTGTCCAAACCGTTCACCGACTACACGGACGACGACTACGACGCCGTCACCGGTGTGAACCTGCGCGGGTTCTTCGAGTTGTCGCGCGCAGCGGTACGCGCCATGGTGGCCCAGGGCGACGGCGGCCACGTGGTCAACGTGTCGACCAGCCTCGTGGACCATGCGAACTCACGCGTGCCTGCCGCGTTGGCATCGCTGACCAAGGGCGGGCTCAATGCGGTGACCAAAGCGCTGGCGATCGAGTTCGCCGACCGCGGCATCCGGGCCAACGCCGTGGCGCTCGGCATCATCGCCACCCCGATGCACGACCCGGCGTCCTACGATGCTCTGGCGGCAGATGCATCCGTTGCGGCGGCTGGGCGAAATCGATGACGTCGTCGACGCCGTCGTGTACCTGGAGAACGCGCCGTTCGTCACCGGCGAGATACTTCACGTGGATGGTGGTCAGAGTGCAGGACACTGAAGATAGTGCGCGAGGTTCTCGACCGCTGGAAGGCGGGGATCGACGCGGGCGACCCGCAACGTATCGCCGAGGTGTTCACCGAGAATGCGATCTTCCAGGGGCTGCACCCGTACAGCGTCGGGCGCCAGCGGCGTCGTCGAGTATTACTCGGGCCAGCCCCCGGTATGACGGTCACCTACCGGCTGCTCGAAACACGCAGGCCGGCTGACGATTTGGTGCTCGGTTACGCCAACGCCGACTTCGCGTTTCCCGATCGGCCCACGGTCGACGTCTACCTCGGCGTGCTTCTCGAACGCGGTGAGGACGGCTGGCTTATCGGCCACTACCAGGTGTCGCGTGTCGGCGGCTAGCTCAGCTCCGGGATGACCTTCTGCTCGAACAACTCGATGCCGCTGCGGTCGTAGGCGGCTTCGGGGAAGTAGAGGATCGCGTACTCGCAGCCGAGGTCACGCATGCGCTTCAATCTTCTCGACGACCTGCTCGGGTGTACCGGAGGCGGAGTCGGGCGATTTCAATGTGCTGAGCATCGTAGTCGACGGCCTGTCTCGTTCGCGACGGCGACCTGCTTCTCCCGAATCCGGGCGATGCGGTCCGCCACGTCGGCGTCGGATTCGCCGATGACGGCATTGAAATTGGACGAGCGGACGATCGCGTCGTAGTCGGTGCCGACATCGCGGCAGTGATCGGCGAGCACCTGCGACTTGTGGGCGAACACGTCCGGCTCGGAGCTGAAGTTCGTGTACTGCGCGTAGCGCGCGGCGATCTTCAACGTCACCTTTTCGCCGCCGCCCGCTATCCACAGCGGAGGGCCGCCGTCCTGCAGCGGCTTCGGCGCGACAATGGCGTCGTCGACGTCATAGTGCTTGCCGTGGAACGTGACTCGCCCGTCGCGCCAGGCGTCGCGCATGATCTGCACGCCCTCGTCGAGCCGGCCCAGCCGAACGCCTGCCGACGGGAATCCGTACCCGTAGGCCTTCCACTCGTGCTCGTACCAACCGCCGCCGATACCCATCTGGACCCGGCCGCCCGAGATGATGTCGGCGGTGGCGGCCACCTTCGCCAGGTACACCGGGTTGCGGTAGCTCATCGCCGTGCACATCTGGCCGAGCTTGATGCGCGACGTGGATGCGGCGTAGGCCGACATCAGCGACCACGCCTCGTGGGTCGCCTCATCGGTGGGCATCGGCACCGTATGAAAGTGGTCGTACACCCACAGCGAGTCCCACGCCCCGTCGTCGGCGTATTGCGCCAGCTCACGCATTACCGGCCAGTGGTTTTCGGTGGGAATGCCGACGAGATCGAGCCGCCATCCCTGTGGGATGAACAATCCAAAGCGCATATGTCGCACTCTACGACCGCGACTAGCCTGGCAATCATGGCCCTATCCAAGGAAGAACGCGAACAGTTTCTGGCCGAACCACATGTCGCCGCCCTGTCGGTGAGTGCGGGTGACAAGCGCGGACCGCTGACCGTGCCGATCTGGTACCAGTACAGCCCCGGCGGCGAGCCGTGGATTCACACCGGTGCAGGCTCCCGCAAGCACAGGCTCATCGAGACGCAGGGTGAATTCACGCTGATGGTCGACCGCGTCGAACCGACCGTGCGCTACGTCGCCGTCGACGGCCCGGTCAGCCGAATCGAGCCCGCAACCGACGATCAACTGGTGGAGATGGTGAAGCGCTATCTGCCGCCGGAGGCCGTGGACGGGTACCTGGAGTTCGCGCGACGCGAGCACGGCGAGGGCGTGGTCATCTACATGACGCCCGAGCACTGGAACTCCTCGGACCTCGGCTCGATCTGACGTGGCGTCTCGGCAGCTGCTGTTCCGAACGCTTTATCGTCTCGGGTTCACTCCCTGGGACGGGCATCCCCTGCCGACCAGCCTGACCAATCTGATCGAGGGTGACCGTGCTCTCTCACCGGGCAAGGCGCTGGACATCGGTTGCGGCACCGGCGACAACTCCATCTATCTGGCCGGAGCACGGTTGGCAGGTCACCGGCGTGGACTACGTGGCGCGAGCGATCGAGCGGGCGCGGGCGAAGGCGTCGGCGAACGGTATGGATATCCGGTTCGAGCAGGCCGACGTCACCCAGCTCTGCGAGGAGGGCATCGGTTCGGACTTCGACCTGATCGTCGACAACGGCTGTCTGCACGGCATGAACGACGAAGACCGACACGACTACGTCCGGGAGGTGACGGCGGCCGCCGCGCCCGACGCGCGGCTGCTGCTCGTCGAGTTCATCCCCGGAAGTTCGTACGGCGTGCCGGGCATCGAGCCCTCCGAGGTCGCGCAACGGTTCGAAGGCGCATGGACGCTGCTGTCGTCGAACAGCGAACCGGCCATGAACCACAACGGCAAGGACCCCGGCCGGTACTACCTGTTTGCGCGCGCCTCGTAGAGTGCGGCGACGGCGGGCAGGCTCACCTTCAGCGCGGGATTGCGCGGAAGTTCGTCGACGACGGCGAACGCGACGGGCACGTTGTAGACCGGCAGCGATCGACGAACCAGATCCTCGAGCTCTTGGTCGGAGGGCGGCGGCTCGCCGGGCACGGCTTCGACGGCGGCGAACGGCACCTGACCGAGCCGTGCGTCGGGTATCCCGACCACGCAGGCATCGCGTACTGACGGGTGCGAAATCAGAACTCGCCGCACGGTTTCCGGCAGCACCTTGAACCCGCCGCGGTTGATAGCCCCATCGGCCCTGCCGTGCAGGGTGACGAACCCGTCCTCGTCGATCGACGCGATATCGGTGGTGCGGATCCAATCGTCACTGATCGCGGTGATCTTCGCCTCCAGCAGCCCTTGCTCGCCGGTGGGCACGTCGACCCCGGTGTCCGCATCGACGATGCGCAGCGCGGTGTCGGGGAGCGCCCTGCCGACACTGTCACGTTTGGATGCGCCGAACTCGGCGTCCATCTCCGGTGTCCAGGCACACAGCGAGCCGGCGAATTCGGTTGCGCCGTAGGCTAACTTGACCGGGATGCCGTAGTGGGCCTCGAACTCGTCGCGGGTCTCCGGATCGAGCGGACCCGACGCACTGATCAGAAATTCCAGCGACGCCAGGTCCTCTTTGGGGATGTCGGCATCGAGCAGCATGCGGATCACGGCGGGCTGCACGCCGGACCGTTTGATCCCGTGCGTCTTCACCGCGTTCACCCAGCCGTCGACCGAGAACCGCTCGAGGATGACGATCCGCCTGCCGTTGTAGGCGCCTGCGATCAGCTGGCAGACCCCGATACCGCCGAATTGCCAATACGAGAACTCGGGCGGGGCGCCCGGCGGTGCCGGCTCGCCACTGGTCACGCTGAACACGGTCCGTTCGAGCACCTTCGTCTTGATGGACTGCCGTTTGGGCGGGCCGGTGGTGCCGCTGGTCAGAATCTGCAGTGCCACACCGGGTTCGGCCTCGGCGTGTTTGCGGTTGTGGTCGCGACGCTCGAGTCCCTGCACAGCGGCGACGGTGGGCGACCGCATCGAGATGGCGACCCCTGCGCTGCCCGCGCGCTTCGCCGCCGCGACGACCTCGTCCGTCCAGTCCTGCTCGTCGGCCACGACCGCCGACAGGGACAGCGTCTCGATGTCGCGGCCGATCGACTCCGCCGACTGGAACGAATAGATCATCGAGACGGCCCGGCCCGCCGCGATGAATCCCATGATGGCGGCGGCGTGCGGGAGCCGGTTGCGCACCACCAGCCCGACCGGTGCATCGTCGGCGACGCCCGCTTCACGCAGCACCGACGCGATGGCGTCGGCGTAACCGGTCACCTCGTTGCCGGAAAACCACCGGCCCTCGTACTCGATGCACTGACCGTCGCCGTAGCCGGCCAGGCCGGCCGCGAACCTCTCGGTAAACGGTTCGGTCACGCCTCGACCATAACCAAGCCCGCTCAGGCAACCGTCATAAGCTGACCCGCAGAGCGATTTCGGCGTGAAAACCGGCGGTGAGCGCAGGAAATCACGCCGAAATCGCAATTGGAAGGAGTAGCCATGCGGGTTCTGATCTCCGGTGCGAGCATCGCCGGACCCGTGCTCGCCTACTGGCTGACCCGACGGGGTTTCGACGTCACCGTGGTCGAACGCGCGCCCGCGCTGCGCAAGACCGGAGGCCACGCCGTCGACCTGTTCCGTCCGGCGATGGAGATCTCCGACCGGATGGGCGTACTGCCCCGCATCGAGGAACATGCCACGGGGACCACGGTGCTGAACGCATACCGGCCGTGGGCGACCAAGCCGGCGCGGATCGACTACCTCAAGCTCATCGGCGCCGTGTCCGATCGGCACGTCGAGATCATGCGCGACGATCTCAGCACTATCTACTACGACGCCAGCCGGCATGACGCAGAGTATGTCTTCGGCGACGAAATCACCGCCATCGCCGACGACGGTCAGGTCACGTTCCAGCACGGTGCACCACGGCGGTTCGACCTCATCGTCGGCGCCGACGGGCTGCACTCCGGCGTGCGCCGGATCGTCTTCGGCGACGACGTGCCCGAACGCTTCCTCGGCGGATACCTCGCGGTGGTGTCCGTGCCCAAATCGCTTGCCCGCGAGGGTGAGATGGACGGCTACTTCGAACCCGACCGGGTCGCGATGGTCTACACGGCCGATCACCTCGAGGACGCGCGGGCGGTGTTCATCTTCAGGCCACGGCAGCCGCTGGACTACGACCACCGCGACGTCGCACGCCAGCAAGGCCAGCTGTGTGCGGCATTCACCGGTATGTCCGAACCGGTCGACCGATGGCTCCGGGAAGTGGAGCACACTCCGGCGTTCTACTTCGACGCCATCACCCAGCTCGAGCTGACCAGCTGGTCGCGGGGTCGGGTCACGCTCGTCGGCGATGCCGGCTACTGCCCGGGACCTGCGGTCGGGGGCAGCACCAGCCTCGCCGTCTACGGCGCGTACGTACTGGCAGGCGAGATCGCGGCGGCGGGCGGCGATCCCGCAGTTGCGTTCGCCGGATACGAAGCAACGATGGTGCCGTCGGTGCTCGGCAGCCGTGCGCTCGCCAGGGTGAACTCGAAGACACTCGTGCCCGGGAGTCGTTGGGGGGTAAGGGCGCTTGTCGGCACGGCGCGCATCGTCTCGGTGCTTCCGCTCGCTGTCACCCAAGCCCTGGCCCGGCTCAATCGCAAGGGAGTGAGGTTGTATGACTCGATGCCGCTGCCGGACTATCCGGGGCTGACTGCTCGCACCTGAGCGGATTACGTCATTCCGCCCGGCCGCCAAGGTGTTTGGCGAGGAAGCGGTCGGCCCGGTGGTAGAAGTCCAGGCGGTTCTCGGGCTTGGTCAGGCCGTGCCCTTCGTTCTCGTACATCGCGTACTCGTGGTCGATGCCACGCTCTTTCATCGCCTCGACGATCTGCTCTGACTCCGCCCGCTTCACCCGTGGGTCGTTTTCACCCTGCGCGATGAGGACCGGGATGGCGATGTCGTCGACTCGGGACAACGGCGACCGTGACCACAGGAACTCAGGATCTTCACCGACGCGCTTGTGCCACGTCACCAGCATCGGCTTCCAGTACTCGGGGAACGACTCCATCAGGGTGTTGAGGTTGGACGGCCCGACCATCGAGATCGCGCACGTGAACACGTCGGGGGTGAACGTCGCACCGACGAGCGCGGCGTAGCCGCCGTAGGAGCCGCCATAGATCGCCACCCGCCCGCGGTCGACAATTCCTTGCGCGACAAGGTGATCGACGGCGTCGAGCAGGTCGTCGTGCATCTTGGCGCCCCACTCGCGGTCACCGGCGTTGAGGAACTCCTTGCCGTACCCGCTGGAGCCCCGGAAGTTCACGTGCACACATAGGTATCCACGGTTGGCCAGCCACTGGGCCTCGGTATCCAGCCCCCACCCGTCGCGGGTCCACGGACCGCCGTGCACCACCAGAACCGCGGGCAGGTCCGTGCGCTCGACCTCTGCGGGAAAGGTGAGGTACCCGTGGACCGTCAGGCCGTCGCGTGCCGTGAAGGCGAACGGCTCCATCGGCACCAGAGGGTAGTCGTTGAGTTCGGGCCGGTGGTCGAACAGGAACGTCGCGCTCTTGGCGACGCGGTCCCACGTGTAGAACTTGACCGGGCCGGCGTCGCTGTCGAACGCGACCAGCCAGGTCGAGTCGTCGTGATCGCGGTCGCTGATCCCCAGATCGCCGTCGTTGAGCTGCTGAAGCGCTTCGACGTCGGCGCGCATCGATTCGTCGAAGATGCGGTATTCCACCCGATCGCCGTACACGATCACGCCGTCGATCTCGCGAGTGTCGGGGTTCAGGAGCACTCCGGTGATGTCGTAGTTCGGGTCCTCGGCGATCACCTCGACGGCGCCGGTCGCGATATCCATCTTGACCAGCCGACTGGTGTTCGAGTCGATCGAGGTTTGCAGGTACATACCGGTGCCGTCTTTCGTGAAGCCAACCGGCCCAGTCGTTTCCGCATCCTCGGGCGGAACCTCGAGCAGCGGGCGCCAGTCGGACGACTCGTCATCGCGCACCAGCATGAGCATGCCGCCGTCCTCGGTGGGCGTCACCGCACCGCGCACTTTCAGGTCGTCGTCGACCACCCAACCGAGAAATCCCGGATTCTCGACGATCTTCTCGAGCGCCCCCGTCGTCAGGTCGAGGTGGTAGACGTCGTGCAGTTGCGGGTTGTCCTTGTTCAAACCGAGCAGAACCTCGTTCGGGAACCGCTTGCGGTGCGCGATGAGCCGGCACTGCACACCCTCGAGTGGCGTGAGGTCACGCTCCACGCCTGTCTCCACGTCGACGTCGTACAGGCGGTAGTTCTCGCTGCCGTCCTTGTCGCGCACATA
Organism: uncultured Actinomycetota bacterium; assembly: GCA_963758825.1. Classification (GTDB taxonomy): domain Bacteria; phylum Actinomycetota; class Actinomycetes; order Mycobacteriales; family Mycobacteriaceae; genus Mycobacterium. The sequence continues at coordinate 53,835 of CAVWWV010000012.1, forward strand.
CAGCAGGTGTTGGTTGTCGTGCGCCCACGTGTACCCCTCGATCCCTCGGCCCGTGTCGTGGGTCACCGGCCGCTCGTTGCCTGCTCCCGCGTCGCCGACGAATACGTTCAGCACCCCGTCGAGCGGCGCCAGATAGGACAGCCGCTTACCGTCCGGCGAGATCTGCACCGACGCGCGTTCCGGGTTGCCGAGCAGCACCTCGAGCGGGATGAGCTTCACATCGGCCATCTCGGGCCTCCTTATCGGCGTCGGGCTCAAATCCTAGGCCGCGTCAAGCGCATGAGCAGACGCAAAAGCCCCCGAAAATCCATCATTTCGGGTGCTTTTGCGTCTTCTCGCGCTATGAGGTCAGCGACGCCGGCGGGTTGAATCGGTCACCGTAGCGAGCCGCCAGTTCCTTGGCCCGCGCGACGAAGGCTTGCTTGCCCCTGCCGCCCGCGCCCTCGTAGCCGACGATGAACTGCGCGCTTCCGCCGGTGTACGGCGGGAACCCGATGCCCATGATCGAGCCGATGTTGGCGTCGGCGGTCGAGGTCAGCACGCCCTCGTCGAGGCACTTCTGGGTCTCGAGCGCCTCGGCGAACAGCATCCGGTCGATCATGTCCTGCAGGGGAGGTTCTGAGGATCCGGACTTGAACGTCTCCCGCAGACCCGGCCACAGGCCGGTGCGCTTGCCGTCGACATATTCGTAGAAGCCGGCGCCCTTCAACCGGCTGGGCCGACCGAGTTCGATCATCTTCTCGACGACCGCCTCTGCAGGATGCGGCTCGTAGGTCGCGCCGGTGTCCTCGACGCCCTTGCGGGTGGCGGCGGCGATCTTGTGCATCAGCTCGAGGTTGAGCTCATCGGACAGCTGCAGCGGCGGTGCCGGATAGCCGGCCTGGCTACCGGCATGCTCGATGGACGCGGGCTCCACACCCTCACCCAGCATCGCCAGCGCCTCGTTGACGAACGTGCCGATCACCCGCGACTGTGAAGAAGCCGCGGCTGTCGTTGACCACGATCGGGGTCTTGCCGATCGCCAGCGTGTAGTCGAACACCCGGGCCAGCGCCTCGTCAGAGGTCTTCTCGCCCTTGATGATCTCCACCAGCGGCATCTTGTCGACAGGCGAGAAGAAGTGGATGCCGATGAAGTCCTCCTGCCGCTTCACGCCGGTCGCCAGACCGGTGATCGGCAGCGTGGAGGTGTTCGAGCCGAGCAGTGCGTTGGGCTCGACGATGTCCTCGATCTCCTGGAACACCTTGTGCTTCAGGTCAACCGACTCGAACACCGCCTCGATGACGAAGTCGACGCCCTTGAAGTCGGCGGCGTCGGCCGTCGGGGTGATCCGGCCAAGCAGTGCCTTGGACTTCTCCTCGGTGGTCTTCCCCCGCTCGAGTGCCTTGGCCTCGAGCTTCTCCGAGTAGTTCTTGCCCTTCTCGGCGGCCTCGATCGACACGTCCTTGAGCACGACGTCGAAGCCGGCCTTGGCCGAGACGTAGGCGATGCCCGCGCCCATCATGCCCGCGCCGAGCACACCGATCTTGGTGATCGGCGTCTGGCCGATGCCCTCGGGCCGCGAGCCACCGCCGGTGATGTGTTGCAGGTCGAAGAAGAACGCCTGGATCATGTTCTTGGCGACCTGGCCGGTGACCAGATGGGTGAAGTAGCGGCTCTCGATGCGGCTCGCGGTGTCGAAGTCAACCTGCGCGCCCTCGACCGCGGCGTCCAGGATGGCCCGCGGCGCGGGCATCGGCGCACCCTTGAGTTGCTTCTTCAGCAGGGCCGGGAACGACGGCAGGATGCCGGCCAGCGCAGGGCTGGACGGCGTGCCGCCGGGCATCTTGTAGCCCTTGGCGTCCCATGGCTGCGTATGGCTGTCGGGGTTGGCCTTGATCCACGCCTTGGCGGCGGGCACCAACTCGTCGACGCTGGCCAGCACCTCGTCGACCAGGCCGACCTCCTTGGCCTTGCCGGGCTTGAAGCGGGTGCCCTGGCTCAGCACCTCCATGAACGCCTTCTGGATGCCGAACATCCGCACCGAGCGGGTCACGCCGCCGCCGCCGGGCAGCAGGCCCAGCGTCACCTCGGGGAAGCCGACGACCGCGCCGGGCACGTCGGCGATGATCCGGTGGTGGCACGCGAGCGTGATCTCCAGGCCGCCGCCGAGCGCAGCGCCGTTGATGGCGGCGACGACGGGCTTGCCAAGCGTCTCCAGCGCACGCAGGTCTGCCTTGATGCTCTCGACGGTGGAAAAGAACTCGCCTGCGTCCTCCGGCTGGGCCTTGACCATCGCCGTCAGGTCACCGCCTGCGAAGAAGGTCTTCTTCGCGCTGGTGATGACGACGCCGGTGATCGAATCCTTCTCCGCAGCAAGCCGTTCCACCGCGTTGTGCATGGACTCGGAGTAGTGCTCGTTCATCACGTTGGCCGAGCCGGTCGGATCGTCCAGCGTCAGGGTGACGATGCCGTCGGCATCCTTGTCCCACTTGATCGTGTTCTCTGCCATGGTCTTACACCCTCTCGATGATGGTCGCGACACCCATGCCGCCGCCGATGCACAGGGTGACAAGCGCGCGGCGCGCATTGCGGCGCTCGAGCTCGTCGACCATGGTGCCGGTGATCATGGCGCCGGTGGCGCCGAGCGGGTGGCCCATCGCGATCGCGCCACCGTTGACGTTGAGCTTCTCGTCGGGGATGTTCAGGTCCTTCTGGAACTTCAGCACCACGGACGCGAACGCCTCGTTCAGCTCGAACAGGTCGATGTCGTCGACCGTCAAGCCTGCGCGGTCGAGCACCTTGCGGGTGGCCGGGGTCGGGCCGGTGAGCATGATGACCGGGTCGGCGCCGCTGGTGGCCGTCGCGACGATGCGCGCCCGCGGGCGTCAGGTTCTGCGACTTGCCCGCCTTCTCACTGCCGACGAGCACCAGCGCGGCGCCGTCGACGATGCCGGAGCTGTTGCCGCCGGTGTGCACGTGGTTGATCTTCTCGACCCAGTGGTACTTCTGCAGCGCCACCTCGTCGAAGCCGCCCATCTCGCCGATACCGTCGAACGCGGTCTTCAGCTTGGCCAGGCCCTCCATCTTGGTGTCGGGCCGCATGTGCTCGTCGTGGTCGAGGATGACAAGCCCGTTCTGGTCGCGGACCGGCACCACGGACTTGGCGAAGTAGCCGCCCGACCACGCGGCGGCGGCCTTCTCCTGTGACCGCAGCGCGTAGCGGTCGACGTCCTCGCGGGAGAAGCCCTCGATGGTGGCGATCAGGTCGGCGCCGATGCCCTGCGGGACGAAGCCGATCGTGTAGTTGGTCTCGGGGTCGGTGGCCCATGCGCCGCCGTCGGAGCCCATCGGCACGCGGCTCATCGACTCGACGCCGCCCGCCAGCACCAGGTCGTCCCAGCCGGAACGCACCTTCTGCGCGGCGGTGTTGACCGCCTCCAGGCCGGATGCGCAGAAGCGGTTGAGCTGGAAGCCGCCGGTGGTCTCGGGCAGCTTCGCCACCAGCGCGGCGGTGCGGGCGATGTCGCCGCCCTGGTCGCCGACGGGCGAGACGACGCCGAGGATGAGGTCGCTGATCAAGTTCTCGTCGAGGTCGGGGAAACGGCTGCGCAGCTCGTCGACCAGCCCGACGACCAGGTTGACCGGCTTGACCTCGTTGAGGGCGCCGTTCTTGTTCTTGCCGCGAGGCGTGCGAATGGCCTCGTAGATGAAGGCTTCTTCAGACATGAAGATGTTCCTGTTCAGGTGGGGTTGTTTGGGAGACCTGCCCACATGGGCGGTTGTCCTCTGCGCGCCAGCCTAACAGCGTCTCCCAACCTGTTGGTTGGGAGGTTCGTCACCCTTGCGGCACGTCACCGGTCGGCTGCGAAAAACGAAAGATCTCGAATTCGGCGGGCTTCGCGGGAGCGACACCGACCAGGAAAACGAGGCGTCCGTTGTCCAGGTCGTCCTGCGTCATCGTGGTTCGATCGCAGCGGACGAAGTACGCCTCGGCGGCCGTGCGTCCCTCCAACAGGCCGCTGCGCCACACCGTTCGCAGGAAGTTCTCAACGGCACGTTGCACCGATTCCCACAGCTCTTTGTCATTTGGCTCGAAAACCGCGAATTCAGTGGCTTTTTCGATGGACTGCTCGAGGTAGTTGAGCAGTCGGCGAATTCTGGCGGACCCGTCGGGACTCACCGAACCATCCTGCCCTGCGGCCCTCAGGCCGACCGCGGTTCCTCGAACTCCATCAGCGTCGGGTAGTCGGTGTAGCCCACCGGCCCCGATGAATAGAACGTCGCGGCGTCGGGTTCGTTCAGCTCGGCGCCCAGCAGCAGGCGGTCGATAAGGTCGGGGTTGGCCAGGTAGGCCCGACCGACGGCGGCCGCACCGATGACGCCCCACTCCACGAGGTTCTCCAGCTCGCAGAAGTTCGACTCGATCTGCCGGGGGGTGTTGAGCACCAGCGTGCCGTCCCACAGCGAGCGCACGACGGCGAATGCGGGTTCGGTCGGCTCGATCAGCAGGTGCAGGTATGCCAACCCCAGCGGACCGATCCGGTTCAGAAGCGCCTCGTATGCCGCCACCTCGTCGACCTCACGCATGTCGCCCGCGGAGTTTCCCGGCGAGATGCGCAGCCCGACCCGACCGGCTCCTATCTCGTCGACGACGGCTTCGACGACTTCGGCCGTCAACCGGGCACGGTTGGCCGCCGATCCGCCGTAGGCGTCGTCGCGCCGGTTCGTCACATCGGAGAGGAACTCGTGCAACAGATATCCGTTCGCGGAGTGGATCTCGACGCCGTCCATCCCGGCGTCGACGGCCCGACGGGCCGCGGACCGGAAATCGGCGACGATGCCCGCGATTTCGTCGGTGCGCAGGGCACGCGGCACCGGAAGCGGCGTTCTTGCCCGTCGGCGTGTGCGCCGACAGGTCGGCGGCGATGGCGGACGGCGCGACCGTCTCGACGCCGCTGATCTCGGGATGTCCCATCCGCCCGACGTGCCACAGCTGAACGAACATCCGGCCGCCGGACTCGTGCACCGCCTCGGCGATCTCGGCCCACCGCAGCTGATGCCGGTCGGTGAACATGCCGGGTGTGTTGAGGTATGCGCCATTGGCCGCCGCCGACACCGCGGTCGCCTCGCTGATGATCAGCCCCGCCGAGGCGCGCTGTGCGTAGTAGAGCGCGGCCAGTTTCGACGGCGTCGCGTCGGCTTCGGCGCGGGTCCGGGTCAACGGCGCCATGAACAGCCGATTCGCGGCGGAGACGTCGCCGACGGTGACGGGACGCAGCAGTGCTGAATTCTCGCTGAGGGTGAACGCCATGCCGCAGTCAGCACCGCGACACCCGGATTCATTCCTGGCCTACGCTCGGCACCCATGACGGTGAAGCGGCTGGAGCCCTATGCGGTGACGATCTTCGCCGAAACGTCGGCGCTCGCGGCCCGCGTCGGCGCGGTGAACCTTGGCCAGGGCTTTCCCGACGAGGACGGTCCGGCCGCGATGCTCAAGACCGCCGAGAACGCCATCGCCGAGGGCGTCAACCAGTACCCGCCAGGGCTGGGCATCGCGCCGCTGCGCGAGGCGATCGCCGCGCAGCGCAAGCGGCACTTCGGCACCGAGTACGACCCGGAATCCGAGGTGCTGGTGACCGTCGGCGCAACCGAGGCCATCGCCGCGTCGGTCCTCGGACTCGTCGAGCCGGGCAGCGAGGTGCTGCTGATCGAGCCGTTCTACGACTCCTACTCCCCCGTCATCGCGATGGCCGGCTGTCAGCGACGCGCCGTGCCGATGGTGCCCGACGGACGAGGCTTCGCCATCGACGTCGACGGATTGCGACGGGCGGTCACCGCGCGCACCAAGGCGTTGATTCTCAACTCGCCGCACAACCCGACCGGCATGGTGGCGTCGGACGCCGAGCTCGCGGCGATCGCCGACCTCGCCGTGAGCGCCGACCTGCTGGTGATCACCGACGAGGTGTACGAGCATCTGGTGTTCGACGGCCGTCGCCACCTGCCGCTGGCCAACTACCCGGGCATGGCGAACCGGACGATCACCATCTCGAGTGCCGCGAAGATGTTCAACGTCACCGGCTGGAAGATCGGCTGGGCTTGCGGCGCAGCCGATCTCATCAATGGTGTGCGGGCCGCCAAGCAGTACATGAGCTATGTCGGCGGTGCGCCGTTCCAGCCGGCGGTTGCCCAGGCGCTGAACACCGAGGAAGCGTGGGTGGCCGCGCTGCGGGAGTCGTTGCAGGCCAAGCGCGACCGTCTCGGCAGCGCCCTGGACGGCCTGGGCTTCGACGTGCACGACAGCTTCGGCACGTACTTCCTGTGCGCCGACCCTCGACCGCTCGGCTATGACGACAGCACCGCGTTCTGCGCCGAGTTGCCGGAAAAGGCCGGTGTGGCCGCTATTCCGATGTCGGCGTTCTGCGAATCACCCGACAACCAGTGGAATCACCTGGTGCGCTTCGCGTTCTGCAAGCGCGACGACACCATGGACGAGGCCATCAGGCGGCTCGAGGTGCTTCGCCGGGGTTGATGTAGGTCAGGACTGTTTCTGTCCCGGGATGCCCTCGTAGGCGATGTCACCGGTCTGCAGGTTCTTGTCGGTGAGTTCCACCAGTCCGTCGAGGAACTTCTGCCGTTCGGTCACCACGTGCTGGATCGCGACGTCGACGTTGTCCTTCGTGATCGCGGGCATCACGTACACCGGGTTGGCGTTGACCTGCTCACCTTTGGCCAGCTTGCTGGCGACGGCCAGCCCCGAGGCGAGTTCGACAGTGCCGTTCTGCAGGGAAGTGCCGATGAACTCTCCGCTCTTGACTGCGTTGAGGCCGTCTTCGATGCCGTCGATGCCGACGATCGGCACATCGCTGCGACCGACCTCTTTGAGCGCCTGCAGGGCGCCGAGGCCCATGTCGTCGTTCTGTGCGACCACGCCGTTGATCTGGGGACCGAAGCCGGAGATCCAGTTCTTCGTCTTGTTGACCGCCTCGTCCCGCTTCCAGTTGGCGGTGTCCTTGGCGAGCACCTTGATGCCGGGATACTTCGCGAGCACCTGCTCGATTCCCTTGCTGCGGTCGAGTTCGCCGGACTGCCCCAACGGCCCCTGCAGGATCACGATGTTGCCGCGGCCACCGAGCCGGTCGGCCATCATCTGCATTTCCTGCGCCCCGGCCGCGACGTCGTCCGGCTGAACGTTGCCCGCGATGTCCTTGCTTTCGAGTGCAGCGTTCACCGGCACCAACGGGATTCCCTTGGCCTTGGCCGCCGCCACCTGCGGGCCGAGCGAATCCGCTTGCACCGGAACGACGATGATGGCGTCGACGCCCTGGTTGATCATCGAGTCGACCTGGCTGGCCTGGGTGGACACGTCGAGGTTCGCCGAATTCCAGACCAGCTCGATGTTGTTGGCCTTGGCGTAGGTGTCCATGCCCTCCTTGCCTGCGGTGATGAACGAGCTCATGTCGTACACCGAGACGCCGACCCTGGTGGCGCCGCTCTTGGATTCCGTGTCGCCTGCGCCGCAGGCGGTCAAGCCGACCGCGATCGCTGCGGCCGAGCCGACCGCGGTGATCTTGGATGCCAGTCTCATGTTGTTCTCACTTTCGTTGTGGGATGACCGGATTCGGATAGAGCTGAGAAATCAGGCGCGTCTTCGGGTTGACCACACGTCGACCGCCACCGCCGCGACGATGAGGACGCCCTTGATGACGTCCTGCCAGTAGGCGGGCACCACCAGGATGTCAAGGCCGTTGTTCAGTGTCTGAATGATGAACAGCCCCAACACCGTTCCCCAGATCGTGCCCCGTCCGCCCATCAGGCTGGCGCCGCCGATGACCACGGCGGCGATGGCGTCGAGTTCGTAGCCCTGGCCAAGGTTGGGCGGCCCCGAGATCACCCGTGACGCCAGCATGACGCCGGAGATACCGGCCAGAAGGCCGGACAACGCGTACACGCTGAACAGCACGTTCTTGGCGTTGATTCCGGCGATCTCGGCGGCGTTGCGGTTGCCGCCGACGGCGTAGATGCGCATGCCGTATGTGGTGCTGCGCATCACCGCGCCGAGCACGATGATGCCGACGATCATCACGAGCACCGGAATCTGCAGCCCGAAGATCTTGGTGTTGGCGATGGAACCGAACTCCGCGGGAAGACCGTTGATCGGCGCTCCGCCACCGATGACATAGGCAAGCCCCGAGCCGGCCGTCAGCGTGCCCAACGTCGCGATGAACGGTGGAACGTTGATGCGCGACACCAGGATTCCGTTGACAGCGCCGACCGCCAGGCCGACGACCATCGCCACCAGCACGGTCATCCAGACTTGTCCGGGGTTGGCCTTGGCTGTTGCGGCGGCGGCCATCGCCGACACCGCGATCACGCTGCCGACCGACAGATCGATACCGCCGGTCAGCACGACCAGCGTCTGTCCCAGCGCGATGAGCGCGAACGGTGCCGCCGCGACCAGGATCGTCACCAGGTTGTCGACCGTGCTGAATCGCGCACTGCGGTAACTGAAGTATGCAATGACCAACAAGATGATGATGACCATCGAGTAACGCAGGGCGATACCGGCGAACCACGCGCGGGAGAACAGCGGGACGGCTTCGCCGGTGGTGGGCGACGCGACGACCCGGGGTCCCGACGACTCCGCGGCGTCGTCGGTTTCGGTCTGCACTGTCACGATGCTGCCTCCGATGACTCGGGCCGGTCTTCGGCGATGGATGTGGGTTTGTCCGACGCGCGCGTGGCGCCTTTGAGTGAAGTCGCCATCCGGAACACGGATTCCTGGACCTCGGGATGGTCGAGCGCGTCGCGGTCGAGTTGGCCGACGAACGCGCCGTTGCGCATGACGAACGCGCGATGCGAGAGGCCGATGATCTCGGGCATGTCCGACGACGCCATCACCACCGCCATGCCCGCCGAGGCGAATTGGGCGATGACGCGGTAGATCTCGCTGCGCGCGCCGACATCTACTCCGCGCGTGGGTTCGTCGAGCAGCAGGACGTTGACCTCACCGGTCAGCCATCTGGCCAGTACCACCTTCTGCTGGTTGCCGCCCGACAGCGTGCCCACGAGTTGATTCATCCCGCTGCTGCGCAACCGCACCGAGTTCATCGCGTCGGTGACAGCGGTGGTTCGTGCCTTGCCGCGCAGCCAGCCCGCGACGCTGAAGGACGACAGTCGCGGCAGCGATCCGTTGTCGAGCACGCTCATCGACAGCACCACGCCCGAGATTTTGCGGTCCTCCGGCACCATCGCCATGCCGTGCGCGATCGCGGCAGCCGGCGCGTTCCGCTTGACCTGGCGTCCCCGCACCACGATCTCGCCCCCGGTGGTGTGCCTGGCTCCGAAGATCGCCTCGAGCAGTTCGGTTCGTCCGGCGCCGACCAGACCGGCGAGCCCCACGATCTCTCCGGCGTTCACCGTGAGCGACACCGGCTCGGAGGCGCCGTCGACGTGCAGATCGCGGATCTCGAGGACGGGTTCGGCGGTCGGTTCGCCACGAGCCGGGAACAGCGCGTCCAGTTCGCGGCCGATCATCGCGGTGACGATGTCGTCCTCGGACACGTCGGCCACCGACTCGTCCATGACAAGTGCGCCGTCCCGCAGTACCACGACCCGATCCGCGATGGCCTGGATCTCGGCCATCTTGTGGGTGGTGTAGACCATGGCGACGCCGTGCTCACGGAGACGACGCACGATCGCGTACAGGCCTTCGACCTCGCGCTCGGAGATGGCCGACGTGGGCTCGTCGAGCATGACGACGTGCGCTCCCGTGCGGGCGGCCTTGACGATCTCCACGATCTGTCGCAGACCGACCGGAAGGCTGCCCATCCGTGCGGTGGGCGAGATCGCCACGTCGAACGCCGAAAGCGTCTGCCGAGCCTGGTCGATCATCGCCCGGCGGTTCAGGAACGGACCCCGTCGCAATTCCCGGCCGACGAAAAGGTTCTCGTAGACCGTCATGTCCTCGATCGACGCCAGTTCCTGCGGCACGATGGCCACTCCGTGGCGCACCGCATTGCGGGTGTTGCCGGGGACGAGTCGGTTGCCCTGCACCGACACGCTGCCCTCGTCGGCAACGTACTGGCCGCTGACGATCTTCATCAACGTCGACTTGCCCGCGCCGTTTTCCCCTGCCAACGCGGTGACGGTGCCGGGTTCGAGGTGCAGCGTGACGCCCTTGAGAACGGGGACGCCGCCGAAGCTCTTTTTGATGTCCGCGCATTCGAGTAGCGCCTGCGCCATCGAGATCTCCCTTGGTCGATGCCCCCGCGGACAGACCTATGGTTCCCGCTCGCGGCGCGGTGTAACCATTGTCACACGGGGTAATCGAACCGCGCCGAGATCGCCCGCCGCCGTCCCGGCCTGAATCCGAGAGGCACGCCCATGTCCGATCACGCAGTGGATCTCGACTTCCGCCTGGACGACAGGGTCGCCCTCGTCACCGGCGGCGCGTCGGGAATCGGCGCCGCCATCGCAGATGCGTTGGCCGCCAAAGGCGCCCGGATCGCGGTCGCAGACCTCGCCGAGGGTAGCGAGTTTCATTGCGACGTAAGCGATCCCGATTCGGTGGCCAGGACCGTCGGTGCGGTTGTGGGAGCACACGGTCGGATCGACATCTTGGTCAACAGCGCAGGCATCGTGCGGCTCGGCCCGGCAGAGGATCTGGCGGTGAAGGATTGGCAGGCCACTATCGCGGTGAACCTCACGGGCACCTTTCTGATGTGCCAGACAGTTGGCGCGCACATGCTCGCCGCCGGCCGTGGCGTCATCATCAACATGGCGTCCCAGGCAGCCACCGTCGCTCTCGACGCGCATGTGGCCTATTGCGCCTCGAAGTTCGGCGTTGTCGGCGTCTCGAAGGTTCTTGCTGCCGAATGGGCCGGACGGGGCGTGCGGGTCAACACCATCTCTCCGACGGTGGTGCTCACCGAACTCGGGCATCAGGCATGGGACGGCCCCAAGGGCGACGCACTCAAGAAGCTCATCCCCTCGGGCCGCTTTGCCTATCCCGACGAGATCGCCGCGGCCGCAGTGTATCTGGCCTCCGACGCCGCAGGCATGGTCAACGGCGCCGACCTGATAATCGATGGCGGCTACACCATCAAGTAGTGCGCGGCTGCCTGTGTTGCGACAGCGAAGCGGCGACCGCCCAGAGCGATTCGCGATCGGCGTCGTCCGAGCGATCCAGCGGGCTGAGCACGACATCGGTGGCGCCCGCGTCCAGATAGCTCTTCAGCTTGCGGACAACCGATTCCGGGGAGCCGACCGCCGCGAGCTCGGCGGCGCTCTGCACGCCCTCTCGGGCGATGACCCGTTGGTAGGACGGAATGGTCTCGTAGAAACTTAACTGCGCGGCGGCGAAGTTTCGCCCGGCCTCGACGTCGCCGGTCACTAGTACCGGAACCGCGGCGATGATGCGCGGACTCGGCCTGCCCGCATCGGCTGCCGCTTTCCCGATCGTCGGTTCGATGAACTCCGCTATCGTGCGCGGCCCGGCGAGGTAGGGCAGTGTGCCGTCGGCCAGTTCGCCTGTTACGCGTAATGCCTTGGGGCCCATCGCCGCGACATAGATCGGGATCGGCGCGCCACCGGGAACCGCGACCGGCCACGCGGGGCTGGCCGTCAACTCGTCGCCGTGGAAGTCGACCGTCCCCTCGTCGAATACCGACCGCAGCACGGTCAGATGCTCACGTAGGCGCCGGATCGTGTTGGGCCATGTGGTGCCGAACGCCTGACGTTCTGGCTCGTGGGCGCCGAGCCCGAGGCCGAGGCTGAAGTTGCCGTGCGAGGCGGCCTGCGCCGTCTGCGCCAAAGACGCGACGAGCAACGGATGCCGTGGGTTGATCGGCACCACGAAGGTTCCGACGCCCAACCCGGGGACGGCCGCGCCGACGAGGCCGGCGAGCGCCAGCGCGTCGTGGTCGAACCGCTGCGCCAGCCAAACCTGTCGGACACCGACGTCATAGGCGCGCCGCGCCTGGTCGACGAAATCGTCGACCACATTAGGACTGCTGGAGCGTTCTGCGAGCACTATTCCGGTCGGCATAGTTCGACCAACGGACCGCCGCACGCACCAATTCCTGGCTCCGGCTATGCACTCTGACGGATCCAAAGGCTTGCGGCGAACCGGTCAGCTTCCACTCGCCATGACGCGCTCCCGCAGTTTCTCGGTGGCGACGTCGAGGACCATCTTCTTGGCCCGTTTGACGAGGAACTCGGGAACCGGAGCGCCCAGTTCGAGGATGATGTCGAAACGCACCCGCGTCCTGTCCTCGCCCTCCGGGGTGAGGTTGTACTCACCATGCAGCCCGCGCTGTTGAAACGTCTCGGATGAGTCCCACACCATCCACCGGTCGCCCCAGTGGTACTCCAGGATCTCCTTGTCGGTGATCCCCATGATCTTCAGCGTCGCCTTCACGTGGTGTGGCCGTCCGTCGGGATGACGGTCGAGGATCTGGGCGCTCTTGTGCAGCGCCGACCACGTCGGCACGGCTTCGATGTCGGCGAGCACGTCGAGGATCGCCTCCGGAGGGGCGTCGACGACGACTTCACGCGATGCTCGAACAGCCACGTTGGCAAATCTAATCCTCTTACCGCTGCAGCGACGGCCAACGCGGCAAGTCACCACCCGATTTCGTCGAGCGCGGTGGTGCCCTGCGGTGGCGCACCGACCGGACCGCCCGGTGTCCTGGAGAACCGCGGCGCCGGTGCGGCTTGCTCGACGCCGTTGTTGTCGACAACCGTCGAACGTGCCCTGAGGTGCTCGTTTACCGCGGCCTCCGTCCACGTCAGCACCGGTGTCACGCAGGCGTCGGTGCCGGCGAATATCTCGGACCATTCGTCGCGCGTCTTGGCCGCGAATCGCTCGGTGAAGATCTTGTGCATCTGCGGATAGGCGGCGATCTCGAACTGACTCGGCACATCTTGCGGCGACAACTCCAGCCCGGTCAGCAATTGAGCGAAGAACTGCGGTTCGATCGCGCCGACGGCCATATATCTGCCGTCAGAGCATTCGTAGGTGCGGTAGAACGGCGCACCGCCGTCGAGCAGGAACGACTCCCGCTCGTCGCGGAGGCTGCCGGTCGCCTTCATCGTCCACATCATCTGCGACAGGATGCTGACGCCGTCGACCATCGCCGCATCGATCACCTGGCCCGTGCCGGACCGCTCCCGTTCGTAGAGCGCGGCGACGATGCCGACGAGCACGAACATCGAGCCGCCGCCGAAGTCGGCGACCAGGTTGAGGGGCGCGACCGGCGGCCGGTCCCGATATCCGATCGCGGACAGTGCACCGGTTTGCGACAGGTAGTTGATGTCATGGCCTGCGGTCATCGCCAGCGGGCCGTCCTGCCCCCAGCCCGTGATGCGGGCGAAGATCAGCCGAGGGTTGACCTCCGCGCAGTCCTGCGGACCGATGCCGAGCCGCTCGCAGGTGCCGGGCCGGAAGCAGTCCAGCAGCACGTCAGCCTTGGCGGCCAGATCCAGCAGCAGTTGCGGCTGACTCTTGACGTCCAGGTCGACGATGCGCTTACCGCGGTGCAGCAGGTCGACGTTTTCTGCGGGCATCGTCAACCCGCCGGGCCGACGCACCCGCACCACATCGGCGCCGAGGTCCGCGAGCATCATCGCCGCATGCGGCCCTGGGCCGATGCCGCCGAGCTCGATCACTCTCACCCCCGCGAGGGGCCCCGTGTTGGTCACGGTCGCAGACTAGCGGGATGGCAGAAAAGGAAAGCACCTTCACCGTGCTCGTCGCGTTCGGCGCCAACCTGGCCATTGCGGTCGCCAAGACGGTCGCGGCAGTGCTGTCGGGGTCAGCCTCCATGGCGGCCGAGTCCGCACACTCGTGGGCCGATACCGGCAATCAGGGACTGCTGATCGTGGCCAATCGGCGGAGCAGCAGACCGCCCGACGCCGAGCGTCCGCTGGGATACGGGGCCGAGGCCTACGTGTGGTCGCTCCTGGCGGCGGTCGGCCTGTTCGTCGTCGGCGGGACAGTGTCGGTCTGGCGCGGCATCACCGAGCTGATGCATGGCGAGTCGGGTGCCGAGGACTATCTGGTCGCTTACATCGTCCTTGGCATTGCTTTCGCCCTCGAGTCGTCGTCGCTGCTGCAGGCCTTGCGCCAATTGCGCAGGGAGGCAAGGGAATACGATAGAGATCTGCTCGCCCATGTATTGGAGACGTCTGACCCGACCACCCGCGCCGTATTCGCCGAGGACACCGCGGCTCTGATCGGCATCGTGCTCGCCGCCCTCGGGATCAGTCTGCACCAGCTCACCGGTCAGGTCGTGTGGGACGCCATCGGATCCATTCTGGTCGGCATCCTGCTGGGTGTCGTCGCCGTGGTACTCATCGACAGAAATCGCCGCTTTCTGGTGGGCGAGCCGGCGAGCACGGACCTGCAGGGAGCAGCGATCGCCCGTCTGGAAGAGCTGCCGGAGGTGGCATCGGTACGGTTCATCCGGCTGATGTTCGTCGGACCCAAGCAACTGTTCCTCGTCGCCAGTGTCGATCTGGTGGGCGACGCGGTCGAAACGGAAATAGCGAAAACGTTGCGGCAATTGGAGAATCAGCTGCAAGACGATGAGTACATCGTCGATGCCGTGTTGACGATCGCCGAGCCCGACGACCTGGACCGGCAGGTCTAGCCGCTCCGCCCTGAGCAGGCCGTTTGCCGTCTGGTGCTGAATGTCACGCACGTTAATATTGTCTTTTTCCGCCTTCGGCGCGTGCGGCACGCCATACGCTTTGCGCATCAGCCAGTCAGTGCAGGCCGCGGGATCGACGGCGAATGACGAGACGCCGCCGACAGCATTGTGTCGGTCGTGTGGCGCCGCGCCGCACGACGGTGCCCGCTTTTGCGACAAGTGCGGGTCACAGCTATCAGCGGATGACACGGCGGAATACAAACAGGTGACAGTGCTGTTCGCCGACGTGGTCCGGTCGATGGACATCGCGGCCGTTGTGGACATCGAGCGGTTGCGCGAAATAATGACCGAACTGCTGGAGAGCGCGGCAGCGGTCATACGGCGCTACGGCGGGACGTGTCGAGTACAACGGTGACGGGGTGATGGCGCTTTTCGGCGCTCCGGTTGCGTTGGAGGATCACGCTTTCCGCGGCTGTCTCGCCGCCTTGGCTATCCATGAAGAAGTACACCTGTTGGCAGCCGAGGTGGCCCGTCGCGACGGTGTGGCACTCCAGCTGCGCGTTGGCCTCGATTCAGGTCAGGTGATCGCCGGAGAAATCGGCTCAGGGTTGCTGGGATATCGCCGCGACCGGCCAACACGTCGGGATGGCGCAGCGGATGGAGTCTGCTGCGACCCCCGGCGAGGTGATGCTGTCGGAGTCGACCGCGCGCCTCGTCGAACACCAGGTGACGCTGGCGGAGCCGCAGTGGGTGCGCATCAAGGGTGCCGACGAGCCGGTGTGCGCACGTCGGTTGCTGGCAATCAGCCCGCGCCAACCGCTGGTCGGGCGCGCCGAGGCGAGCCTGGTCGGTCGGCGTTGGGAGATGGCGGCTCTTGACGCGATTATGGACCGCACGATCGGTGGTCGCGGCGGTGTGGTGAATGTGGTGGGACCGCCAGGCATCGGCAAGAGCCGGGCGGCCAGGGAGGCGGCCGCAGTCGCGGCCGCTCGCGGGGTCGAGGTGTTTTGGACCTTCTGCGAATCCCACGCCAGTGACGTCCCCTTCGGGGTGGTGACGCGGCTGCTGCGGGCCGGCAGCGGCGTGGCGGACCTCGACGGCGACGCCGCCCGCGCGCAGGCCCGGGACACAAGTCCCTGACGCCGACCCGCAGGATCTGCTGCTGCTCGATGATCTGCTCGGCATCGCCGACCCCGAAGTCCTCCTGCCCCAGATCGATCCGGACGCGCGCAGGCGCCGGTTGACCGCACTGCTCAACACCGCCACGTTGGCACGCACCGACCCGGCACTTTTCATCATCGAGGACGCGCACTGGATCGACGCGGTCAGCGAGTCGATGCTCGCCGACCTCATCACCGTCATTCCTCGCACCCCGGTGATGGTGCTCATCACCTCACGGCCCGAGTATGCGGGAGCGCTGACACGGGTACACAGCGCCCAGACGATAGCGCTTGCCCCACTGGATGATTCGGACACCATGGTGCTGATCCGTGAGTTGTTGGGTGAGGATCCGTCAGTCTGCGACCTGGCGTCGATCATCGCCGGCCGCGCCGCCGGGAACCCGTTCTTCGCCGAGGAGATGGTGCGCGAGTTCGAGCAGCGCGGAGTGCTGGACGGCAAGCACGGTAACTATGTCTGTCGGGTCGATGTCGCTGAGGTGAGCGTGCCTGCAACGGTGCAGGCGGCCATTGAGGCGCGCATCGACCGGCTGACCAACCCGGCCAAGCAGACGTTGAACGCGGCGGCGGTGATCGGAGCCCGCTTCGAAGCCGACTTGCTCGCCGCGCTCGGGATCGATGCGGTGTTCGATGAGCTGCTGGGCGCCGAACTCATCGATCAGGTGCGATTCACCCCCAGCGCCGAATACGCCTATCGGCACCCGCTGATCCACGCGGTAGCTTACGAATCACAGCTGAAATCGGATCGCGCCGAGTGGCACCGGCGCGTCGCGGCTGCAATCGAATCCCGCTACCCGGGAGCGGCCGACGAGAATGCCGCCTTGATTGCCGAACACCTGGAGACCGCCGGTGATCTGCACGCGGCATACGGCTGGCACATGCGCGCCGCCACGTGGGCGACCTACCGCGACATCGCCGCGGCGCGACAAAATTGGGAGCGCGCCGAAGCGATCGCCGACGCGCTGCCTGCCGAGGACCCCAACCGGACAGCGATGCGCATCGCGCCCCGCACCATGTTGTGCGGGATCGCGTGGCGAGTCCAGGTGAACGTGGCGGGCGATCGCTTTGAGGAGTTGCGGGAGTTGTGCACCGCAGCCGGGGACAAGGCGTCACTGGCCATCGCCATGGCGGGACTGGTGATCGATCGCGGGTTCCGGGGCCGAATCCGCGAGGCGTCGCGGCTGGCATCGGAAGCCTGGGCCCTGATCGAGTCGATCGGCGATGCGACGTTGACGGTGGGGCTGTCCTTCCCGGTGATCTACGCCAAGGCTCACCTCGGCGAATGGCGTGACGTGCTGCGGTGGTCGCAAAGAGCCATCGACCTGGCCGACGGTGACCCGTCGAAGGGGAATTTGATATTCGGGTCTCCGCTAGCGCTCGCCTTGACGACGCGGGCTATCGCCCGGTATTGCCTTGGTCGTCCCGGGTGGCCAGACGACCTGCGCTGCGGCGTGGAGATGGCCCGCAGCGCCGACCCGTTGTCCTACGCCATGGTCGTCGCCTATGTCTACTTCCCGGGAATACCGTTGGGCGCCTTGGCTGCCCATGATCCGGCAGTGCGCGAAATCGAGGATGTCCTGCCGATTGTCGAACGATCCGGTGATGATATGGCGTCGTTGGTTTTCGCACGGGCGATACCGGGCCTCGCGCTGGTGCATCGCCACACGGAAGCCGAGCGCGACCGCGGACGGAAGCTCCTGGAGGACGCCAGCGACGTGATTCTGCGCCGCGGACACAACCTGAGCGAGTTACGGCTCATCAATGCGTACTTGGCGCGTGAGATGGCCCGGCGTGGAGATCGCGACGAGGCGATACCGCTCATGCGCGCTGTGGTCGACGAACTGGTTCGCGAGGGACAGATGCTGTCGTGGGGTATTCCTGCGACGGGTGTTCTGGTGGAGACACTGCTGGACCGTGGCGCCGAGGGCGATGTGGCAGAAGCCGAGGCCGCGATCGAGCGGTTGGCCGCCGTGCCAGCCGATGACGGGCTGGCTATCCGCGACAGCCTGGCTGCTGCGGCTACGGGCGCTGCTGGCCCGGGCCAACGGGGACGAAATCGCTTGCCACGACTTCCTGAACCGCTATCGCGAAATGGCGGAATCCCTTGGATACGAAGGGCACATCGACTGGGCAGACGCGATGGTCGAGGCAGAATGAAACCGCCCCCGTGGCGTGCGCATCCTGCGGCACTGACCTGCGTGACAGCGCCAAGTTCTGCCACGAGTGCGGCGGCCCGATTGCGGTTTCGGGTGACAAGGCAAAGTACAAACAGGTGACGGTGCTGTTCGCCGACGTGGTGCATTCGATGGACCTCGCGGCTGCGCTGGATCTGGAGCGGCTTCGCGAGGTGATGACCGAGCTGCTGGAAAGCTCGGCGGCGGTGGCTGCGCCGTTACGGCGGGACCGTGGAGTACAACGGCGACGGCGTGATGGCGGTCTTCGGTGCCCCGATCACGTTGGAGGATCATGCTTTTCGCGGCGTGCCTGACCGCAATGGCCATCCAGCAGGAGACGCAGCGGTTGGCGGCCGAGGTAGCGCGCCGCGATGGCGTGACTCTGCAAGTGCGTGTCGGTTTGAATTCCGGTCGGGTGATCGCCGGTGAGATCGGGTCGGGATGGCTGGGCTACCGGGCCATCGGCGAACACGTCGGGATGGCGCAGCGATTGGAGTCGGCGGCGACACCCGGCGAGGTGATGCTGTCGGAGTCGACGGCGCGCCTCGTCGAACACCTGGTCACTCTGGCGGAGCCGGAATGGGTGCGCATCAAGGGCGCCGACGACCCGGTGCGCGCGCACCGGCTTGTTGCAATCGGCCCGCGCGATGGCCGGGTCGGGCGCGCCGAGACGAGCCTGGTCGGTCGCCGCTGGGAGATGGCGGCCCTCGACGCGATGGTGGACCGCGCGATCGATGGTCGCGGCGGTGTGGTGAATGTGGTGGGACCGCCGGGCATCGGCAAGAGCCGGGTAGCCAGGGAGGCCGCCGCAATCGCGGCCGCTCGCGGGGTCGAGGTGTTTTGGACGTTCTGCGAATCCCACGCCAGTGACGTCCCCTTCGGCGTGGTGACGCGGCTGCTGCGTGAGGGCACCGGCGTGACTGATCTGGAAGAGGGACGCCGCCCGCGCGCGGGCCCGCGAACAAGTCGCTGATGCCGACCCGCAGGATCTGCTGCTGCTCGATGATCTGCTCGGCATCGCCGACCCCGATGTGGCGCTGCCCCAGATCGACCCGGACGCGCGGCGGCGCCGGTTGACCGCCCTGATCAACACCGCGACGCTGGCACGCACCGACCCGGCACTCTTCATCATCGAGGACGCGCACTGGATCGACGCGGTCAGCGAGTCAATGCTGGCCGACCTCCTGACCGTCATTCCGCGCACCCCATCGATGGTGCTGATCACCTCCCGCCCCGAGTACGGCGGAGCGCTGATCACGGTGCACGGCGCGCAGACGATAGCGCTTGCCCCACTGGGTGATTCGGACACCACGGCGCTGATCCGTGAGTTGTTGGGCGAGGATCCGTCGCTGGGTGAACTGGCGGCGATCGTCGCCGACCGGGCAGCCGGGAACCCGTTTTTCGCCGAGGAGATAGTGCGCGAGTTGGTTCAGCGCGGCGTGCTGGACGGTCAGCCCGGCGGCTACACCTGTCACGTGGACGTGGCGGAGCTGAGCGTGCCCGCCACGGTGCAGGCGGCCATCGGCGCGCGCATCGACCGGCTGAGCGGCCCTGCCAAACACGCGCTGAGCGCGGCGGCAGTGATCGGAGCCCGCTTCTCGTCGGACCTGCTGGAGCGCAGCTCGAGATCGACGCGGCGCTCGACGAGCTGCTGGACGCGGAGCTGATCGACCAGGTGCACTTCCTGCCGACCGCCGAGTATGCCTTTCACCATCCGCTCATCCGCGCAGTCGCCTATGAATCGCAGCTGAAATCCGATCGCGCCGAATGGCACCGTCGCCTAGCCGCCGCGATCCAAGAGCGAGATGCCGGACGTCAGTGGAGGAGAACGCGGCGCTCATCGCCGAACATCTGGAGGCCGCAGGAGAACTGCACGCCGCCTACGGCTGGCACATGCGTGCTGCCGCATGGTCGGCCGACCGCGACACCGACGCTGCCCGAGCCAGTTGGGAGCGGGCACGTCGAATCGCCGACGCTCTGCCGCCAGACGATCCCGGCCGACTGCCGATGCGCATCGCGCCCACGACCATGCTGTGCGTCACCGACTGGCAAGCCCGGGCAGCTCTGAAAAGTCAGGACCGCTTTGCGGAACTGCGTGAGTTGTGCAGCGCGGCCGGAGACAAGGTCTCGCTGGCTATCGGCATGACCGGGCAGGCCACTGATGTGCTCTACACCGGGCGTGCGCAGAGTTCGCGGCTGGCATCTGAACAGATGGCACTGCTCGAGACCATCGGCGATCCCACCTTGACCATCGGGCTGTCGATCCCGGCGTTCGCCATTTGGTTCAGTGCCGGCGAGGTCGGCGAGCTGTTGCGGTGGACGCAAACCGTGATCGACCTGGCCGCCGGGGACCCCACCAAGGGCGCAGGCTTCGGCATCGGTTCACCATTGGCGGGCGCGTTGGCATGGCGCGGCGTGGCGCGGTGGTGGCTGGGTCGCCCCGGATGGCAGCAGGATCTCCACGAGGCTCTCGCGATGGCACGAAACAGCAACCCGGCGACACTCACTGTCGTCGTCGCATGGACCTACGGTCTGGGGATCCAGTACGGGGTGCTGCGGGCCGATGAATCCGCTCTGCGCGCGAGCGAGCAGGCCCTGCACAACGCGTCGGCGTTCAGCAACAATCCCGCATTGGCGTTGGCCAGGTACGCACTAGGCGATGCGCTATTGAGTCGGGTTGCCCCGGCCGAGCGTCAAGGCGGGGTGGAGTTGATGGAGCAGGCCCGCGAAGCGTGCTTGCGTGAGCGTGTTCTCTTCCTGGTCCCGGTCACCGACCTGTGGATCGCCCGGGAGAAGGCCCGGCGAGGTGACCGCGATGCGGCTATACCGGTGATCCGCAAAGCCGTCGAAGAGATAATTCAGGCAGGAGGGATCGCATATGGCTTATGGGCCACCGTCATCCACGTAGAGACGCTGCTGGAACGTGGTTCCGAGGGCGACCTGGCTGAAGCCCAGGAGGCAATCGACCGGTTGGCGAGCCTGTCGCATGACGGTTCGGCCATGCCCGCGATCACGCTTCTACGGCTGCGTGCATTGCTGGCCAGGGCCCGTGCAGACGATGTCGCCTTTCGGGACTTGGCGGGTCGCTATCACGCGATGGCGGAATCGCTTGGCTTCGAGGGACATATCGCATGGGCCGAAGCGATGGTCGAGGGCGAATGACGGCGCTGACGTGCGGATCATGCAGCACCAACCTGCGGGAAAACGCCAAGTTCTGTGATGAGTGCGGCACGCAGACTGCAGTTTCCGGTGACCTAGCCGAGTACAAGCAGGTGACCGTCCTGTTCGCGGATGTGGTGCGATCGATGGACATCGCTGCTGCGGTGGATATGGAACGGCTGCGCGAGATCATCACCGAAGTGGTGGAGCGACTGGCAGCAGTGGCGCGCCGGTTCGGCGGCAACGTGGAACACACCGGCGATGGCGTGATGGCTCTATTCGGTGCGCCAATCGCATTGGAAGATCATGCTGTTCGGGCCTGTCTCGCCGCGCTGGCCATCCAGGAGGAGACGCACCGGCTAGCGTCCGACGTGCGTCAGCGTGACGGTCTGACACTGCAAGTGCGGGTGGGCCTGAATTCAGGTCAGGTGATCGCCGGTGACATCGGCGCGGGTCCTTGGGCTATGCCGCCACCGGCCATCACGTCGGGATGGCGCAGCGAATGGAGTCGGTTGCCCCGCCCGGCGGGGTGATGCTGTCGGACTCGACAGCATCACTCGTCGAACACATTGCCGTGCTAGCGGATCCCGAATGGGTTCGGATCAAGGGGTCGGACGAACCGGTGCGGGTCCGCCGGCTGCTGGCGACCGGTCCGCGGGATGGGCCGGTCGGGCGTGCCGAGGCGAGCCTGGTTGGACGTCAATGGGAGATGGCGGCGATCGACGCCATCGTTGACCGGGCGATCGGTGGCCACGGCGGCGTCGTGAATCTCGTTGGACCGCCAGGCATCGGCAAGAGCCGACGTGGCCAGGGAGGCGGCGGCAACAGCTGCCGGTCGCGGGGTCGATGTGCTATTGGGCCTTCTGCGAATCCCACGCCAGCGACATCTCCTTTCCAAGCTCGTGGCGCGGTTGTTGCGCGCAGGAACCGGCGTGCTCGAACTCGACGACGAGGCCGCCCGCGCGCGGGTGCGCGAACAAGTCCCCGATGCCGACCCGCAGGACTGCTTCTGCTCGATGATCTGCTCGGCATCGCCGACCCCGAGGTGCCGCTGCCGCAGATCGATCCCGGATGCGCGGCGGCGCAGGTTGACCGCACTGATCAACACCACGGCGATGGCGCGCACCGAACCGGTTCTTTTCATCATCGAGGATGCGCATTGGATCGACGCGGTCAGCGAGTCGATGCTCGCCGACTTCCTGGCGGTGGTCCCGCGTACCCCATCGATCGTGCTGGTCACTTCCCGTCCGGAGTACGGGGTGTGCTGACCCGGGTGCACGGTGCGCAGACGATAGCGCTTGCCCCACTGGGTGATTCGGCCAGTCGCGGCATTGCTGGGCGAGCGACTGGGATCAGACCCGTCGGTCGGCGAGCTCGCGGCTGATCATCGCTGACCGAGCCGCCGGGAATCCATTCTTCGCCGAAGAGATGGTGCGGGAGTTGGTGCAGCGCGGCGGTGCTGACCGGGACGCGCGGCAGTTATGTCTGTCGGGCGGATGTCGCCGAGGTGAGCGTGCCTGCGACGGTGCAGGCGGCCATCGAGGCGCGCGTCGATCGGCTTACCGCTCCCGCCAAGCGGACACTCACGGCAGCGTCGGTGATCGGCGCCCGGTTCAGCGCGGAGTTGCTCGCCGCGCTGGGTGTCGATCCGGAGTTCGACGAGCTGTTGGACGCAGAGCTGATCGACCAGGAGCGGTTCACGCCGAGCGCCGAGTACGCATTCCACCACCCATTGATCCGCGCGGTGGCCTACGAATCACAGCTGAAATCCGATCGCGCCGAATGGCACCGACGCCTGGCGACCGCCATCCAAGGAGCGAGATCCGGCGTCGGTCGAGGACAACGCGGCGCTGATCGCCGAACATCTCGAGTCGGCCGGCGAACTGCACGCGGCGTACGGCTGGCAGATGCGCGCCGCCGGATGGTCGGCCAACCGCGATGTCGACGCTGCGCGGGTCAGCTGGGAGCGCGCATGCCGAATCGCCGACGCGCTGCCGGCCGGTGACCCCGGCCGAGCTGTCGATGCGAACCGCCCCCCGTACGATGTTGTGTGCCACAGACTTTCAAGCGCAGAGCGGTTCAGGAAAGCCGGGGCCGGTTCGAGGAGCTCCGCGAGCTGTGCAACGCGTCCGGGGACAAGGTCTCGCTGGCCATCGGCATGACCGGGCTGGCCACCGAGCTCAATTCACCGGGCGTGCGCACGAGGCCTCGCGGCTGGCTTCCGAACAGATGGCACTGCTGGAGTCGATCGGCGATCCGAACTTGACCCTGGGGTTGGCGTTCGTGCGCATTCATCAACTGGTTCGACGCGGGCGAGTTCGGCGAGCTCCTGCGGTGGTCGCAGACCGTCATCGACCTCGCCGAGGGCGACCCCACCAAGGGCGCCGGCTTCGGTATGGGGTCGCCCCTGGCGGTGGCGTTGGCGTTCCGCGGCGTTGCCCGCTGGTGGCTGGGCCGTCCTGGGTGGCGGCAAGACTTCGACGATGCCTCGACGATGGCGCGAAACAGCGACGCGACAACTCTGTCGCCCTGGTCGCCGCCTGGTGCTATCGGGGGGATCTTCTTCGGGGTACTTCGAGCCGACGACTCATGCGCTGGCGTTATGCGAAGAAGCCCTGCAGAGTGCGAAAGGCGACAGCAGCGATATCGCATTGATGTTCGCGAAGTATGAGCTCGGGGCCGTGCTGCTGTATCGGGACGACACCGCGGACCGTTCTCGCGGATTTGAGCTGATGGTGCAGGCCCGCACATGGCTGCGCGAGCGTATACCTTCACTGGTCCCGGTCACCGAGGTGTGGGCGGCCCGGGAGACGTTCAGGCGGGGCGACCGAGATGCGGCCATCACGGTCATCGCGCAAAGCCGTGACAAGAACTCCCGCATGTCTGAGCGCCCCGGGTATGGCGTTTACGCGACAGCCGTTCTGGTGGAAGCGCTGCTGGAGCGTGGCGCCCAAGGGCGATCTCGCCGAAGCGAAGACGGCCATAGACGAGTTGGCGCAGCTGCGCGCCGATGAGGGATGGGCGATCCGCGACGTCTTCGCTGCTGCGGTTGAACGCGCTGGCGGCCCGCGCTCGCGGCGACGATATCGCCCACCGCGACTTGGTGATTCGCTATCGCGCCATGGCGGAATCGCTCGGCTTCGAGGGGCACGTCGACATGGGCAGAGTCGATGGCAGAGGAGAACGAGAACAGCTCCGGCCCCCCGTCCCGGAGCTGTCCTGACGGGCGGACTCAGGGTGTTCCGCCTCCACCCTCGTCCGCCTTGTTCTGCCGCCCGCCACGCAGCGTTTCTCTTGACACTGTCGCGAACCTGGGCGCATGAAACATCGCCCGCTGGATGCTCCAGTGACGCCACCCGGGGAAATCGTCGCGTCCGCTTGGCGCGACGAGTTCAGTAGTGCGGCACTGCGATCTGAGTGGGCTGCGACGCGCTACACTTAGCCGCCCACGGGCAGCACCGCTGTCCGGATACTCCTGCCCTGGTCAGGTCCGTACTGCCGTAGCGATTCCTGGATGCCTTCCATCAGCACCGGGTACGGACTGGCTTCGACGAATGCGCGGTAGCCGTGCTCGTAGGACCATCGGATGGCCTGTTCGAACAGCACGGGTTGGCGCAGGTTGGCGAACCAGTAGTCGCCGTCCAGGATCGACGTGTCGAGCCCGGCGCCAGTGACCCCCGAAATGAAAGGGATGTCACCCGTTCGCGGTTGCAGCCCGGACAGCGTCTCGCGCAGCGTCTCGCGCAGCGGTTCGACCTCGGTCGAATGTGAGGTGTAGCCAACAGGTAGCCGCGCGGCAGGCACGTCGTCCTGCTCGCATCCGGCCATCAGCTCGTCCAGCGCCCGTGCGTATCCGGTGATGACGGTGGAAGAGGGACCGTCCTGTGCGGCAATGGAAATCGATTGATGCCACGGCTCGATCAGCTTGAGTACCCGATCGGCGGGCCAGCGGATCATCACCATGCCACCACTTCCGGCGATCGCGCTTACCGCCCTGCTGCGCAACGCGATCACCCGTGCCGCGGCCGCCAGCGAGAGGCCACCGGCCACGTAGGCCGCTGCGATTTCGCCGTGCGAATGCCCGAGCACAGCGTCGGGATGAATTCCGAGCGCATCGCGCCATTGAGCGGCCAGCGACACCATCACGGCGAACTGCACGGGCTGGGAGACATCGACCCGGTCACGGCTCGGGGAGCCCGGCGCGCCGCGCACCGTCTCGAGCAGCGACCAGTCGACGAACTCTCTGAACGCGGCGTCACAGCGTGACATCTCCTCGGCGAACGCAGCCGAGGAGTCCAGCAGCTCGACCGCCGACGGCATCCAGTGCGATCCGTGGCCGGGGAAGACGAACACCGTTCCACCGATGCCCAGAATGGCTACCGGCTCTGCGCGGCCGCAGGCGCGGCTGTAGTCGGCCATGCGTCCTCCGTTCGGCTCGGTCCTCTCGAGATCCGATCGTCACTCGTATTCGCGCGGGCCGGCGCAGTATCGGGCCACTGCGATATCGCAGCGCCCGCGTGGGTACTACTTAGATGCGCGGCGCCTGCGCATCAGCGCGGCGAGCTCGTCGCGGCTACCCACTCCGGCCTTCATCATGGCTCGGTAGATGTGGCTTTCGACCGTGCGGACGGACAGGGTCAGTCGATCGGCGACCGCGCGGTTACTCAACCCATCCCCGATGAGCATCACGATCTCGGCCTCGCGATCGGTGAAGGGAAGGGACTCGCTGGCCTGACGCACCGCCGGGGTGTACGCGCCACCGCATTGGGCTGCCAGTGCATCGGCGCGTGTCGAACACCCCAACGCCGATCCCCGCTTGTCCTGGCGGCGGTAGACCAGGGCGGCGTGTGCGGCGGCATCGACGGCGGCTATCAGATCGCCCATGTGCTCGAATTCTTCTGAGACGGAGGATAACTTGACGGCGTCGCCGTCGCGAAGAGCTGCGGCGAACCGTGCCGCAACGCCGACCCGTGGCCCCTCGACGACCGCTTCGAGTTCGGTCAACCTCGGTGCGCTCGTTCGGTCACCGAACTGGGTGGCGGTCTGCAGGCAGAGTACTTCCGCCGCGAATCGACCCGTGTCGTGCGCCGCATCGGCAGCCGACAGCAGGGTGGCGATGGCTTCCGTGACGGCCCCCTGTCCCGCAGCCACCCATGCGCGGGCCAGGCCCTGTTCGTGGTCCAGCGACCGGAATGTGCGTTGCACCTTGTCGAGTCGGGCCAGTACGGCCACGGCTTCATCGGTTGCACCGCTCACGGCGAGTGCCGCCGCGTAGGGAAACCCGTAGCGGTATCCCCAACCGATGGGATAGGAAATAGCCAGCCCGTCTGCTGCCTGCTGCAGCAGCCTGCTTGCCGTATGCAGGTCGCCCGCACCGAGCGCGGCGCGTCCGGCGACGGCCGGGCCGAGCAACTGAGCAGCCCCAGGCAGATTGTCTGCCTGCAGGCGAATACGTTCGGCGAGCTCACGCGCGTCGGTGGTCCGGCCTGCCAACAGCAGCGCGCTGACTTCCGCGTCGGCGATGTTGAACCGCATATGGGGCGCGTCGAGCGCTCGGGTCGCGACGGCATACCCGGCCTCGGCGACGGCGACAGCCTCGGTGGCGCGGCCCGCGTCGGCGGCTATCTGGGCCAGCGCCCAGGCGATCTCGGCACCCACGACGGGCAGATCCTCCAGCGCGAGGCTTTTCGAAGCCACCAGCGCCGACTCCGGCTGATCCATTGCGAACCAGTACACGGTGAGGAAGGCGTCGATGTAGATACGGGCGGTAGTCGCAGCTGAGGCCTCGTCGATGAGTTCTTTGGCTCGTGCCGGATCACCCAGCGCCCACAGCATGTTGCTGGACTGCAGGAAGGCGAACCTGCCGCGGTCCTCATCGGCCAACTGGTCGCCGCCGACGTCCGCGAGCACAGCCGCGGCCTCATCGCCGCGACCCAACCACGACAATGCGTGCGCCCGAACGAACTTGGGCTCCGGCCCGGCTCCGGCCTGGATCGCCGCCTCGGCCAGCTGATCCGCCAGGGACAGATCCCCGAGCCAGACCGCGCCGTGTGCCGCCCGCACGAGCAGGTCGGGGTCGGGCGCCAGGTCGGAATCGAGAGTCAACGTCGCACAGCGCACGACGACCCGCACGTCGTCGTGGCCACCGGATGCGGCGAGTTCGGTGGCAACCAGGCCGCGCAGGCGTCGCAGCCTGCTGTGGGGGGCACGCCGTCGGCGCAACTCGCCATAGATCGGATGCGCCAACCGCACCTCGATACCTGCGCCTGCATTCTCGAGCGTGATGAGACCACGCGTTTCGGCCTCCTCGACCGCTGCGGCATCGGTGATCGACGTCAGAAGGGCAAGGTCGAGCGGCTCCCCCACTGCCAACGTGTCGATCACTTCGCTGACCGGATTCGGCAGGGTCCCGATGCGGGATTCGATCAACTCGACAAGGCCGGGCGGCATGATCGCGTCGCCGACCCAACGCCAGTACCCGTTCTGCTGCACGAGCCGTCCGCCCGCGAACTCCTGCTCAACGATGTTCTGCAGATAGAGAACATTTCCGCGAGTCAGCTTCCACAGCCGGTCGACGGCGTCCGGGTCAACCGGACCCTCCAGGGTCGCCGTCAGCAGCGTGCCGGTGTCACCGACCGACAGTTGCGCGAGGTCAACCCGCTCGAAGCGCTCGGCCTTCCATATCTCCTGTGTCGCAGGCGGAACCGGCTCACCGTCTCGGACGGTCAACACCACGTCGGCCAGGCGTCGCACCACGATCTGATGCACCACGAAGGTGGAAAGGTCATCGAGCAGGTGTACGTCATCGACACCAAGGACGACCTTGGTGGCCGGCGGCGCAGACGTCAGCGCCTCGATCACTCCCCGCACCAGCGCAACCGTGTCGGTGACGCCGGACGGCGCCCACGCGCTGAAGGCACCGAGCGGAACGGCTCTCGCCGACGATGCGCCCGCCGTCAGACGTGTTTGGCAACCCTGCGCCGCGGCGGCCGCCAACGCCTCACGGACGAGCCGGCTCTTGCCGACACCTTCTGATCCGCTGATGACCGCGCCCGACACGTCGGATCCCGAGATGGCTGCCTCGACGGCGCGCATCTCCTCGGTGCGGCCGCTGAACGGCCACGACATTCGCACCCGAAGAGCCTAAGAGCGCCGAGGCTACTTGCCGCCCTTTTTGACCTTCATCACCTGCTTGCGCAGACCGTCGGTGGCCGACTCGAGCCCGCCTTTCATTGCCCGCTTCAACACGAACCCCGGGATCGGAACCGCCGGGTCCACCGTGATCTCGAACTTGACCCGCGTCTTGTCGCCATCTGGGGTCAGAGTGTATTTCGCATCTTGGGTCTTGAGCTGGCTCGAGCTGATCAGCGTCCAGCCCGCGCTGCTGTCGGTCCATTCGTACTGCACGACCTGTTCGTCGGCGATGCCCATGGTCTTCAGCTTCAGCTTCACCCGGCCCGGCCTGCCGCCCTCGACCGTGTCGAGGATCTCGGCGCCCTGATGCTGCGACGACCAGTCCGGTGCCGTCTCGACGTCGGCGATGACGTCGAGAATCTCCTGGGGTGTTGCTTCGATGACCACTTCGCGTGAATCGCTGACTGCCATGGCGCGACCATAGTTAGCCCCACCGGCCGCCGCGGGTCTATCGCGCGAATCGGGCGTTTACTCCGGCCATTTGTTGCCCAGGATGATCTCGACGAAATCCTCTCGGACGAATGTCGGGTCGTAGTGAGCCAGGACGTCGGCGTTGACGGTGCCGAAGGTGCTCTGCGGGCGGTGGATGTTGCCCTCGGTAAATGCCGCGAGGATCCGGCGTTTGAAGTCGCGCCGTGGATGGGCGGCCGTCACGGCGGCGAGCGCGTCGGCGGACAGGTCGTCGTGGCCGATACCGAGTACGTCGGTCTCCACGCCCGCGGTGACAAGGGCGATCTCTGGATCGAGGAACTCGGGAACACCCGGCGTGGTGTGCAGAGCGATGCTCAGCCATACCTTGCGAGCGGTGTCTTCGTCGGCTCCGCGGGCCAGCAGGAAGTCGCGTGCGGCGTTGGCGCCGTCGACCTCGAAGCGCGCCATCGAATCGCGGTAGCCCTCGGTCAGGCCGACGTCGTGGAACATGGCACCGACGTAAAGCAGCTCCAGGTCGGGCTCCAGGCCGCGGCGTCGACCCGCGAGCGCGCCGAAGAGGAAGACGCGACGGGAGTGGTCGAACAGGAGGTCGTTCTCCACATCTCGGACATATTCGGTGACATCCCGCACCAGCGGGCTGTCGGGAATCGTGATTCCAGCAATGGTTTGTGTACTCATGGGCACAGTCTCGGCGCGCGGACATGACGTGATCCGTGTCCGATCCGCCGTCCTTCCCACAGAAAGCGACATACGCTGGTGCCATGCCCACCGAGCATGTCGTCGTCGTTGTCGTGTTCGACGGCATGAAGCTGCTCGACGTCGCCGGACCCGCAGAGGTCTTCGCGGAGGCCAACCGGTTCGGTGCGTCATACCGGTTGGTGGTGGCGTCCGTCGACGGCGCCGACGTGACGACGTCCATCGGGACGCGCTTCGCGGTGACGGCGCGTATCGACGCGGTCGAATTCGCCGACACCGCAATCGTGTCCGGTGGCGACGACCTGGTCGGCAGGCCCATCGACCCGGAGCTGGTCGCCGCGGTGCAGAGGCTCCGCACGCGCAGCCGCCGGATGGCGTCGATCTGTACGGGGTCGTTCATTCTCGCGCGCGCGGGTCTGCTGGCAGGCCGGCGGGCGACCACGCACTGGCGTCACACCCGACTGCTGGCGCGGGCGTACCCGGACGTGACGGTCGAACCCGACGCGATCTTCGTTCGAGACGATGACCTGTACACGTCGGCGGGCGTCTCGGCAGGTATCGACCTTGCGCTGAACCTCGTCGAGGACGACCACGGTGCCGACCTGGTCCGCGAGGTGGCGAGGTCGCTCGTGGTGTTCCTCAAACGTTCGGGTGGTCAATCGCAGTTCTCCGCTGCGGTGGAGGCGACGCCGCCAAGACGATCTGCTCTCCGGGTGGCCATCGACGCGGTCGCAGCGAACCCGGCCGCAGATCACAATGTCAAAGCCCTTGCAGCGCATGCGTCTTTGAGTACACGCCAGCTGACTCGTCTGTTCCAGACCGAACTCGGCACTACCCCTGCACGTTACGTGGAAGCGATCCGGATCGACGCAGCACGCGCGGCTCTCGACGCAGGCAGCTCGGTCGGCGACGCGGCGCGGACTGCGGGCTTCGGCAGCCCCGAGACGTTGCGCAGAGTATTCGTCAGCGAGCTCGGCATCTCCCCGAAGGCCTATCGGGACCGGTTCCGGTCAACGGCACGCAGCTAGGACGCAGGCGGAGTCAACATCGACTGCCAGGTCTTGTTGCCGGGATGCGCGAGATCGGCCTGCGTGTAACGGTTGCCGTCGGGCCCGACATAGCTCCCGGTGGCGGGATCGTATGGGGCGAACGCGACGGGGGGCGGCGCGGGGGGCGCGTCCGGTGGCGGTGCGCCGGGCGGCAGAGCGGCACCCGTGCCCGCAGGAGGCGGCAGCCGCGGATCTTGCCCCGGCGCATACTGCGGCACACCCTGACCGGACAACGTGGCGTTCGGATCGCCCTTCCAGTTGAAGCCGTCGTTGAGTGGCACATACTGCTCGTTGCTTTCGCACATCTCGACCGTGGGCGCCCGCTTGGCGGGATTGGCCTCGCACGGAATGTTGCGCACGCCGCGGACATTGAGCGTCGAGTCCTGCGGCACCCGACAGTACAACTCGCCCGCGGGCCGTTCGGGATAGTCGACGTCGGACGGCGAACGCTGCTGCCGCACGGGAAGGAAGCCGGTGTTGCAGGGTGGCGGCAGGTTGAGATTCAAGTTGAAGTCCAGGTAGACGCCCTTGTAGTCCTGCTTGGTGTTCGCGTTCGCAGCGACGATGGCCGACATCACCGCGGTGCCCTGAGGGAACAACACCAGCAGCTGCTCGATGTCGGAACGGTAGGTGACCGCGATCTCGCCGAGGCTCACCAGGTTGGCAAGCAACACAGGCAGCGCCGGCGCGACGCGGTCGAACAGGGCCGTGCCCTCGTCGAGCGCGGGCCCGCCGATGGTGAGCAAGTCGGCGAATGCCGCGTCCTGCGCCTTGAGCTGACCGGTGATGGACGCCAGGTGGTCGGCCCAGGTGGCGATCGAATCCGCCGTTTGCACTTGGGAATTCAGCACCGCCGGGGACTGGTCGATCAGTTGGGTGATCGAGTCCTGGTTCTTGGCCGCATCGCTTGCCAGCGAGGTCGACCCGTCGACGATGCGGGACAGTTCCGGTCCCAGGCCCGCGACGGCCTTGTCGGCTTCGTCGACCACGGTGCGCAGGTTGTCCTGCGGGATGGCCTGCAGCGCCTTGTTCGTGGCGTCCAACAGCCCGCCGATGTCCGGCGGGATCTGCGTCCGGCCGACCGGGATGACATCACCGTCGCGCAGCGGCTGCGATGTGTCGCCGTCTCCTCCGTTGGGTGACAGTTCCACGAACTGCTCGCCGACGGCCGACCGGCTGTGCACCGCAGCCGATACGTCGGAAGGCACCGAGGTCGACGACTCCAGCTTCAGCACCGCTCGGACGCCGCCGGGGGTGACGTCGACCGACGTGACCCGGCCGATCTCGGATCCGCGGTAGGTCACGACGGACGACTGATACAGCCCTCCGGATGACGGCAGTTCGAGCGTCACGTTGTAGCGCCCTATCCCCAGCAGCGCGGGCACGTTAGCGAAGCCGAAAGCCATGACGCCGACGGCGATCACGGTGACTGTGGCCAGGATCGACAGCTGGATCCACACCGATCGAGGTAGTCGCACCATGTCAGTACGCTCCCCAGCGGTAGGGCGCGATCAGCGGGTTGCCCGCGGTGTACGGGCTTGGCATCTGACCGATCGTGCGACCCCATTGCATCTCGAGTTCGGTGAGGTCGCCCTCCCATCGCGTTCCCGTGAACAATCCGGCGTCCAACCGGCTCAGGGTCAGATCGATCACCAGGGTGATGTTGGCGAAGTCACCCCGGAACCAGTTGGGCACGGTGCTCTTGACCCACGGGTAGGTCGACAGGAAGTCCAGGCCCTTGGTCAGCGCCGGGCCGGCGTTGGCCAGTTCCCGCAGCACCGGCGCCATGTTGCGCAGGTTCGCCACAAACGATTCCTTGGTCTGGTTGACGGTGTCGGTGGCGATGGCGCTGAACTTGCCCAACGCGTCGACGGCGTCCGCGATCTTCTGTCGCGAATCCGCCAACACAGCCAGTGCCTGCGGGATGGTGGTGAGCGCCTTGTCGACGGTCTTGTCGTTCGCCGCGACCTGACCGGCCAGCGCGTTGAGATTCTCTGTGGCCGTGATGATGTCGTCGGTCTGGCTGTTCAGCTGCGCGATGAACGTGTCCAGCTGGGTCAGCAGGCTGCGCAGGTCGGCCTCCCGGCCCTGCATGGCCTTGGCGAACGACTGGTTGATCTCCTGAAGCTGGCCAAGCCCGCCGCCGTTGAGCAGGATCGACACCGATGCCAGCGTCTGCTCTGTGGTCGGGTAGGTGCTGGCCGACGACAGCGGAATCACCGAGCCGTCCTTGAGTTCTCCTTCGGGCGCCTCCGTGGTGGGCGGGGCCAGTTCGATGTGCATGCCGCCGAGCAGGCTCGTGGTTCCGACCTTGGCGGTGCTGTTCGCGGGCAGATGCACATCGCCGTTGATGCGCATGGTCACCAGGGCGTGCCAGTCCTGCACCTCGATTTTGGTCACGTTGCCGACGTTGACGTCGGCGACCCGCACCCGGGTGTTCTGCTGGATGGTGACGACGTCGGGCAGTTGCGCCTGGACGGTGTACGCGCCGTCGGTGTCGCCTTCGGTTCCCGGCAGGGCCAGCGAATTGAGCCCTCGCCATTCGCAACCGGGGATCGCTGACAGGCATACGACGGCGACTACCGCGGTGATCGAGCGCCTCATGGCGTTCCGCCAGGGGGCGGCGGCGCATCGGTGGGTTCGGTTGCGGGAGCGACCATCAGGCCTTGCAGCCCCTGACTCGAGTCGGTGGGGGTTGCCTCCGGCGGCGGACCACCCAGTAGCGGCGCCTCGGCAGGCAACGCACCGGCCTGATCGACCGGCGGGCCGGTAGCCTCGGCGGGCGCGGCAGGCGGCAGGTGCGGGTTCAGCCGGTCCTCGCTGTAGGTGATCTCGTTCGGGCGTGCCGATGCCCCGACGAACGGGTTTACACCCAGCGGCGGGAAGTTGTACTGACGGTTCTTGATGATCGGGGCCAGGTACTGGACGCACAGCTTGGCCGATTGTTCGAAGCCTCTTCGCGACGCGGCCTGGATTGCGCTGCAGATGAATTGGACAGTGTTGGCGAAGTTGACCGGTGCCAGGATGCCGGTGACGGCGCTCTGCGCGGGTTGGTAGATGTTCATGAAGTTCTGGAACACGGTCGGTGTGATGTGCAGTACTTGCTTGACGTCACCTCGGCTGTCGTTCAGCGCTGTGGTGATCGCGTTGAGGTGGTCGACGGTGGTGCCGAGCCCTTCGCGGTTCTCGGCGAGGAAGCCGCGAAGGTCGTTGACCGCGCCGTCGAGGCCCGCGGTCGCGTCCGCAATCTCGTTGGGCGAGTTCGACAACACCGTCGTCACATCGGCCAGGTTCGTGTTGAACGCGGCGAGCAGGTCGCTGCTGGACGACAGTGCCGTCACGAGCAGTTGGAGATTGCGCACCGTGCTGAAGATGTCTGTGCTGTGGTCGCCGAGCGCGGACACGGCGGCCGAAAGTTTGATCACGGTGTCCCGTGCGGTGTCACCGTTGCCGCGCAGGTTGTCGGCCGCCGAGTTGATGAACTCGCCGACTGCGCTGGGTCCGCCAGGTGTGGTGGGTTGCAGGGAGTCGGTGAGCTTCTCCAGTTGCTGACGGAAGTCGTCCCATTCGATCGGGACGGCGGTGCGGTCCTGCGGAATCGTCGCTCCCGCGGCGAGTTTCGGACCGCCGGAGTATGCCGGGACCAACTGGATGGCTCGCGCCGTGACAAGCGACGGCGACAGTATCGCCGCCTTGGCGTCGGCAGGCACCGGGTACTGCGTGTCGACCGAGAAGGTGACTTTAGTGCGGTCGGGCTGCGGTTGAATCTCCTCGACCGTTCCGACGGCGACGCCCAGGATGCGCACCTCGTCGCCGGTGTAGAGGCCGTTGGCGTTGGCGAAGTACGCGGAGTAGACCTGCTCGCCGACTTTCTTCCACCATGGCGTCGCGACCACCGTGATGGCGACGGCAAGGATGACGACCAGGCTCGCGGCAGTCACTATCCGGACGATTCGTCTGCTCACCGCTGCCCCCTTTCGGCATCTGCCGGGTTGGCAGGCGGACCGCCTTCGGCGGCCGCGGGATTCGGCGGTGCGACGGTCGGCGGCGGCAGCTCACCGGCCGCAGGCCCGATGGCGGGCGGACCCGGTGGCGGACCGCCTGGCGGCGGCGCGGGCAGCGGCTCGCGGTAGGGGTAGCAGCCGGTGGGGCCCGGCAGCGGTAAGCCGGGCGGGCCGCACCCCGGATCGCCGGGGTTGCCGGTGATCGCGTCGGGCAGTGTGAGGTGTGGATCTCCGCCCTGACCGGTGCGCGGAAAGGGCATCGGCAGCGCCGGGGTGCCCGGCTGGCCCACACCGGGATCGACGAGGTCCGAGGGCAGCATCGTGTTGGGGTCGAGACCCAGGTCGGAGAAGGCGGCGTCGATGAACGGTTGGGAGAACTGTCCGGGAGCGAGGTTCACCAGGGATGCCTTGAAGAACGGTCCGGCCCCAAGCACCTCGCCGAACGACATGGCGTACCGCCGAAGGAGATACAGCGTGCGCTGGAGTTCCTTCTTTCGGTTGTCCAGGATCTCGAGGACTCCGTTGAGTTTGTCCAGGGCGGGTTTGAGCTGCGTGCGGTTGTCGGCCACCAGCCCGGAGATCTGATGAGACACCGATGTCAGGTTGTTCATCAGCGCGTCGACCGATTGACGTTGCGTCAGAACCTCTCCCAGCAGGAGGTTGGCGTCCACGACGAGCTTGGCGATCTGATCGCTGCGCTTGCCGAGCACCGCCGTCACGGTGTTCGCGTCGGCCAAAAGATTGCGCAACTGCGCGTCGCGGGTGTTGAGCGTGTCGGAGAACCGCGCCACCCCTTCCAGAGCGGTCCTCAGCTCCGGCGGCGTTTCAGAGAAGGTGTCTGCCAATGTGCTGAGCGACTGCGACAGCTGGGTGGTGTCGAGACCGCTGATGGTTGTGGTCAGATCTCCGAGGGCGGTAGGTAGGTCGTAGGGCGATTTCGTCCGCTCCAGGGGAATGGTGCCTGCGAGCTCGCCGTCGCCGCGCGGCGTGATTTCGAGCATCTTGGTGCCGAGCACCGTTTCGGCCTTGATCGCCGCCTCGGTGCGGTCACCGAGCTCCACTCCGTTGCGAACGGTGAAGTCCACCAACACCTTCGCACCGTCCAGTTTGACGTCTGACACCCTGCCGACCGACATACCCGACACCCGCACGTCGCTGCCGGGCTTGATACCGCCGGCCTCGGCGAAGTACGCAGAGTAGTCGGACGTGCCTTTGACGAACGGGATCTTGTCGTAGGAGAACGCTGCGACGACTGCGGCGATCAGAACAGCGATTCCGACGAGGCCGACGGTGAACCGGTTGCGCTCGGCGAGGGGTTTCATGTTGGGCCGCTTGAACTTCGGGCGGTTCATTTCGGTGTGCACCGCCCCGTGTCCTGGCCCGCCAGCTTCACATACACCGGCTGGCCGCCCTTGCCGTTCACCTTCAGAACCGCGTCACACAGGTAGAAGCCGAAGTAGTCGCCATACAGCCCGTTGCGTGCCAGCACCTGGTATGCGTCGGGAAGTGTCTTGACCAGGTCGTCGACGTAATCGTGGTCGGCCATGATCTGACCCGAGACCCGGTCGGTCTGGTTCACGAACTCCTTGATCGGTTGACGCGCCTCGGTCAGGAGGTCTGTCACCGATCCCGCAGCCGCGTTGATGTAAGCCGTTCCGGTCGCGATCTCGCTCCTGCGGTCCGACAGGCCCGCAACGAGATCGGACAGCTTGTCGAGACCCTCGGCGAATTGGTCGTCCCGCTTGGCGAAGGTGGCGAGCACGGTGTTCAGATTCTTGATGACCTCGCCGATGAGCTGGTCGCGCCCTGCCAAAGTGGTTGTCAGCGCTGATGTCTGACTCAGCACCGAGGCGACGGTGCCGCCCTGTCCCTGGAATACCCGCAGCAGTTCGCCCGACAACGCGTTCACCTGATCGGGATCCAGCGCCCGGAAAAGAGGTCGGAAACCGCCGACAAGAGCATCGATGTCCAGAGCCGGCTCGGTTCGCTCGACCGGGATCGTCTGTCCCGGTTGTAGTTTGCGCACCGAGCCGGGCCCGTCTTCCAATGCCAGATAGCGGTCGCCGATCAGGTTCTCGTAGCGCACGGCCGCTTTGGTGCCCTCGGTGAGCGTCAGACTCCTGTCGATCGCGAATTCGACGGTGACCGTACCGTCCTTGTGTAGGGTCATGCTCCTGACCTTGCCGACCTCCACACCGGCGATCCGGACGAAGTTGCCGCCCTTGAGGCCAGACACGTTGGTGAACACCGCGTTGTAGGTGTTGGTCTCGTCGAATCGGAACTGGCCGAACACCGTCACGAGAATGAAGGTGAAGACCAGGCAGAGTGCGGTGAACACACCGACCCGCGCGAGTGTGCGGACGTTGACGCCCCTCATGGTTGGCCCTCGGTTGGCGGCGGCGCACCCGGCGGCGGCGGATAGAGCGGCGTTCCGTCCGGGGCGAATTCCGGTGCGCCGTAGGCGGGTGCGCCAGGATAGGGCGGCAGCGGGCCGGGCGCCGGGCCGCCGGGGTAGCGAATCCGGGGTGGCTCGGGGTTGGCCTTGGTGACAGGGAAGTAGTTGGCGATACCGGGGAAGCCGATACCCGGATTCGGCCTCACGTCGAGGCCCGTGCCGAAACCGGTGTCGGTGACGAGATACTTGACCGGGAAGTTCTTCAACGGGTCAGGCAGCGAGCCGCAGCTGGGTTTGCCGCCTGGCCCGCCGGTGGCGTTGACGATCGGCAGGTTGTCGGGATAGCGGTACGGGTCGTCGCCCATCAACAGCGCGGCGTCCATGACCACCGATTTCCCGTTGCCGCCGATGGCATCTCGGCCACCGTTTTCCAGGAACCACTGAGCGCCCTGGAACAGGCAGGTGTAGCTGGGCGAGTACTTCATCAGCAACTGCGTCGTCGGATCGAGAATGTTCATGGCGCGCACCAGATTCGGCTGGTTGCCGCCGATCGTGTTGATCCCTGCATTGGAGAAGCCGACCGCCGACAACAACAGGGTGTCGAGCGCCTGGGCGTTGTTGCTGATGGTCGCGCTGGTCGTCGAGAACGAATCCAGGATCGACACGATGTTGCTCGCCGCATCCGAATACACCTTCGTCGTCTGACCGAACAGCTGCCAGTCCTGGCGGACCGTTTCCATCCGCGGGTTCACCGCGAGCAGCACGTTGTTGGCGTCGGTGATCGCCTGACCGATGACCTCGCCCTTGCCGCGCACCGACTCGGCGACCGCGGACAGGATCGCGTTGAGCTTCGCCGGGTCGATGGACGCGACGACTCCCTGCAGGCTCTGGAAC
The DNA here is from genome assembly GCA_963758825.1 of uncultured Actinomycetota bacterium. Taxonomy (GTDB): domain Bacteria; phylum Actinomycetota; class Actinomycetes; order Mycobacteriales; family Mycobacteriaceae; genus Mycobacterium. The sequence goes on from CAVWWV010000012.1 coordinate 91,641, forward strand.
ACCGTGTTGACCTCGACGGTGACGTTGCGCGAGTGCACCACCGAACCCGGCTTGAGCCGTTCGGGGCTGGCATTCGTCGGGACGATCAGGTCGACATACTTGGCGCCGAATGCCGTGCTGGACTTGATTTCCGCTTCGAGATTGCTCGGCAGGTATTTGAAGGGTTCGGGGTCGATCTTCAGGCTCAACTCGGACACCGCACCTGCGGCACCCGTCTGCGCTCCGATGCTCGTCACTTCGCCGACCTGGACACCACGCAACTTCACTTTCGCGCCGTCCTCCATCACAAGCCCCGACCTGTCGGACACCAGCGTGAGAGGTTCGTAGCGGTGGAACGTGCCGGAGTACAGCATCGCGGTGAGCGTGCTGATGGCGACAACCACAACCAGCAGAACCGGTGCCCACCAGATGGGGTCGATTCCGTCGCGTCGGGAGGAGTTGGTCATCGGCATGTCACCCCGACAGATGGAAATTGCCGGACTGCCCGTACACGGACAGTGTGATGGTCAACAGGATGAAGACGCCCGCGGTGATCGACAGCCGTACTGCGCGGCCCACCGCTTCGCCGACACCGGCGGGGCCGCCGGTCACGGTATAGCCGTAATAGGTGTGAATCGCCATCACCGCGGCGGCCATCGCCACCGCCTCGATGAAGGACCACAACAGGTCCGTCGGCTGCAGGAACGTGTCGAAGTAGTGGTCGTAGACGCCTCGCGACTGCCCGTAGATGACCGTGGTGCCGAACCGGGTGGCGAGAAACGACATCAAGACGGCGACGGTGTAGATCGGGATGACCGCCACCACCCCTGCCACGATGCGGGTGGACGCAAGATAGGTGACCACCCGGATGCCCATCACCTCGAGAGCGTCGATCTCCTCGTTGATGCGCATGGCGCCGATCTGGGCGGTGGCGCCTGCGCCGATGGTCGCCGCCAGTGCCACCCCCGCGGTCGCCGGTGCGATGAATCGGACGTTGAGAAACGCTCCCAGAAAACCGGTCAGGGCTTCGATGCCGACGTTCGACAAGGTGTTGTAGCCCTGCACGGCGATCAACGCGCCGGTGGACAGCGTGAGGAAGCCGATGATGACGACCGTGCCGCCGATGACGGCCAGCGCCCCGGTTCCCATCCCCATGCCGGCGATCTGACGCAGCACCATGGTCGGGTAGCGGCGGATGGCGTCGGGGGTGTTCCCCAACGCCTGGCCGTAGAAGGCCGTCTGCTCCCCCAGCGTGCGGATGCGGCCGACGGCCTTCTCCACCACATGGTCGACGCGTGACTGGTCTGCTGTCTCCGAGGTCACGGTGCCACCTTCACCCCGAAGGCGGTCGCCAGGATGTTGATGAGGAACAGCGCCATGAACGCGAACACGACGGTCTCGTTGACGGCGGTGCCCACTGCCGTGGGGCCACCCCCGACGTGCAGACCCTTGTAGCACGCGATCAGCCCCGCAGAAAGGCCGAACAGCAGCGCCTTCACCAGCGAAACGATCACCTGCGGCAGGCCGGTCAGAATGGTCATCCCCGCGACGAACGCGCCCGGCGTGACGTGCTGGACGTAGACCACGAAGAAGTAGCTCCCGAAGAGCCCGACGACCGCGACAACGGAATAGAGCAGAAGCGCGACGAATGTCGCCGCGATGACCCGCGGCACGACCAGCGCCTGAATGGGGTTGACGCCGATCACTTTCATCGCGTCGATCTCCTCGCGAATCGTCCTGGCGCCGAGGTCCGCGCACATGGCAGTTGCGCCCGCGCCGGAGACGACGATGGCGGTCACCACGGGGCCCACCTGCGTGACGGATGCCAGTGCCGCACCGGCGCCGGACAGATCACCGGCGCCGACCTCGATGAGCACGATGTTGAGGGTGAAGACGATCAGAACGGTGTAAGGAATCGACAGCACGATCGTGGGCACGATCGACACCCTGGCCACGAACCAGATCTGATCGATCAGCTCGCGCAGCGCGAAGGGCCTGCGGAACACGGCGGCGAAGGTCTCCCCGGCGAGCACGACGAAGTCGCCCATCGCGAAGGCGGGCTTGGACCAGGCGATCGTCATGGTCGTGATCACCTTTCGCAAACATTCGCCACGCTGGCGCGGACGATAGGTAGGGACAGTATTAGCTGTCAATGAGCGGCCATGGACAAACAATGACGTCAATTACCGGAATTCGCTGGTTGCCCCAACGCATTTGGTTTCGCTCAATCTGATCGAATCGTGATGATCTTTAGTCTTGAACATCGACTTACGGGGTGTCTGTAGGCTCGCTGTCCATGAGCGCTGATGTCGACCCCACCGTGCCGCCGAGCGGCACCGGATGCGTTGAATGCGATTCGGGAGGCGGCTGGTGGGTGCATCTGCGACGCTGCGCGGCCTGCGGCCACATCGGCTGCTGCGACGACTCTTTGGCGCGTCACGCTTCTGCGCACTGGCGGGAGTCCGGGCACCCGATCATTCGCTCGTTCGAGCCGGGCGAGGACTGGTTCTGGAACTTCCAGACGAACGAGTACTACGACGGTCCGCAACTCGCTGCGCCGGAAAGCCGCCCCAAGGATGAGACCGTCCCGGGCCCGCGAGGCCGGGTGCCCAGCGACTGGGCCGACCAGTTGCGTCGCCGCTGAGTGAAAGCCTCGCTCGGCGGGTAGTCGGTGGCGGTGAACAAGGACAAGCCCGAGACGACCGAGTCCGACTCCGGCCCGAAAGGCGCCGACGACGATGTGGTGAGCGATCCCGCCAGGAGTGCGGGCGGCAGCGGTGACTGGTCGGACGAGGGCGGGGCCACGCCGAGCGGTCCGGCCGACACCGGAGATCAGTCGCAGTAATCTACAGCGCCGCCGCCAGCTCCGACAATGTCTCGGCCGCAGAGTATTTCGGTGTCCAGCCCAGTTGGGATCTCGCCTTGCCGGTGTCCATGACCACCGATGTCCTGCCGGCGTGCAACCATTCGAGCGCCGACGGCACGAACGGCAGCCGGGCGAGTAGCTCGGACGTCGCCGTCATGGCGATTCGGGGAATGGGCAGCGGCCGCGCGCCGAGCGCATTCCCGACGTCGGACATCGACAGCAGTCCGTCGCCTGCGAGGTTGTAGGCTCCCGGCGGCGCGGAAGTCGTTGCGGCCAAGGCGATCGCGGAGGCGACGTCGTCGTGATGCACGAGTTGCAGCGGCGTGCCCGGGTCGGGGAACGGTGGTTTGAGCAGAGGCACGGCTTGGGACACTTTGCGGACCGCATCGGGAAGTCGGTTCCACGGCATCGCCTCGGCGAGGGCGGGTGCCTTCGGCCCTGCCACGATGCACGGCCGCAGGATGTAGACCTCCAGCGGTGTGCCCGCGGTGATCTCGGCGAGCGCCGCCTCGCAGGCCGCCTTCTGCTCGGAGTAGTAGTGCTCGGGTGAGCCGCGCGGCGGCACCTCCTCGGTGATCGGCACCGGATTGTCGGAGTGATAGCCGTAGGCCGCGACCGACGATGTGTACACCAACCGCCTCGCGCGCGCGGAAGCCACTGTCGCCTCGAACACGTTGCGGGTGCCTGCCAAGTTGACCCGGGCGCTCTCGTCCCGCGAGCCCATGATGATGAAGGCAAGGTGCACGACGATGTCCGCGTCGGCGACCAGTGCGTCGACGGCGTCGCGGTCGAGGATGTCGCCCTGCCGGTATTCGGCCTTGGTCCAGCCGTGCGCAGCCGGGTCGAACGGCCTGCGGGCCATGCCGACGACGCGTTCCACTTCGGGGTGCTGCTCCAACGCGCTCACCGCTGATATGCCGATGTCGCCCGTGGGTCCCGTGACTGCAACTGTCCACCCCATGTCCGGATGGATGCCCGCTGTCCGTGCCCCGAAACACCCGAACTCAGCGCTCGGCGAGTGCCTGCTTGGCGGCGTTGTAGCCGGGAACGAAGGTGATGCCGGGTCCGCCGTGGCAGCCGGCGCTACCGAGGTACAGGCCTTCGATCGGGATCGGCTGGTCGATATAGCCTTTCGGGCCGGGACGGTTGGGGCCGATCTGCTCGGGATGGATCAGCCCGTGGCAGTAGTCGCCGCCGGGGGCACCGAACATCGTGCCCATGTGCTTGGGCGTGAACGTCGTGTGCCTGACGATGATGTCCTCGAAGTTCGGCGCCAGCTTGGTGATCTTGTCGATCACCCGCTGGCCCATCTCGACCTTCATATCGCCGTAGCTGGACTGGCTCTCCGCTCCACCATCTCCGCTCCTCGCGTCCGCGGGAGGGAACCACAGCGAGAACGCCGACGCGGCATGCTTGCCCGGCGGCGCCAGGTCGGGGTCGTTGACCGACGGGATCTGCAGCGCGATCGACGGATCGGCGGGAACGATGCCGCGCCTGCAGTCCTCCCACTGCTGCTGGAGTTCTTCGGGGGTGCTGAAAATGCCGATGTTGGATTGCATTTCGGGATCGTTGAGCACTTCGTAGGGCTCCGTGAATTCCGGTATCCCGTCCAGCGCGAAGTGCATCTGCAGGTAGCTGCCGCGGTGGTCGGACCGCGAGAAGCGCTCGCGGATGTCGGCGGGCACCGCGTTCGAATCGACAAGGCCGTTGATCGTGACGTCGGGCGCAATGCCGGATATGACAATCGGCGCGGTGATCGTCTCGCCGCCCTCGAGGCGGACTCCGGCGACGCGGCCATCGGACACCAGGATCTCGTCGACCTTGCTGCGCAGCCGCAGTTCACCGCCGTTCGATACGAACAACTCCTGAAGGTGTGCGGTGAGGGCACCGATGCCGCCGCGTAGCTTCTTGACGAGCAATGCGTTCTCGTCGGGCACGGCGAACCCGTATGCCAGCGCCGCCGCGGTGCCGGGCGTCGCAGGGCCACGGTAGGTGGTGTTGCACGCCAGCAGCGACAACATGCCGCGCAGAGCGCCGTTCTTCTCCTTATCGGGCAGATAGCGGTCGATCACATCGGTGACCGATCCGAACAACATGTCGGTGATCGTCGAACGCTCGAATTCGTTTGTCGCACAGGCATACATCTCGTCGAGCGTCTTCGGCGGTTGGCCCGCCTCGAACCGCCCGAGCGCACGCGTCGGCGCCTGACACCACGCCATCAGACCGGCCATCCCGTTGACGGCCTCCGCGCCGTGCACCTCGTTGATGTGCGTCAGCAGCTTCATCGGGTCGGTGTAGTAGATGAGCGGTTCGTCGCCGACACCCCGCAGCGACACCGACATGACGTCGAGGTCGACCGTCGGCAGCGTGTCCAATCCGAGCTCGCGGCTCACGACGGCCGCTGTCGGAATCTGCACGGAGCCGGCGATCTCGAACTTGTATCCCTCGAAAAGCTCGACGGTGGAGGCCATTCCGCCCGCATACAGCTTGAAGTCCAGGCACAGCGTGCGCAGCCCGGCCTTCTGGAGCAGCGCGGCCGCGGTCAGTCCGTTGTGCCCCGCGCCGACGACGATCGCATCAAAATCCGCCATTGGCTGAGGCTGACACGGCGGCAAAGTTTTGTCAATAATGACGAAACTTCCGGTCTACACCGTGTCGCCGAACCCCTTCTGCAGGGTCTGCAGCGCCTCCCGGGTCAACCGCGTCAACTCGGGCAGCGACCGGTCCTCCCCCAGCATCCAGACCTCCATCGCGCCGAACACCGCCGCCGCGATACACCGCGCGATGACGGTGATCCGCATCCGGTCATCGGTACCGGGCCTTGGCGGGTCATCGCCGCCGAGATGCTCCTCGATGGCTTCGGCGAAATCCGTCTCGACCGCACGGATGTGCCTCACGATCCGACCGGGGTCGAGTTCCTGGGCCCGTAACGCCGGGATCTCGGCGACCGCCCAGTCGTCATACGGTCGGGCCAGAATCGCCGACTGCACGGCCTCGATGATCGACCCTCCCGGCGTGCGTTTCGCCAGCGCCGACCGGAACCAGTGCAAGCCGACGTCGTAGTCGGCGAACAACAGGTCGTGCTTGGACGCGAAGTGCCGATAGAAGGTCCGCAGCGACACCCCGGCATCGGCGGCGATCTGCTCTGCCGACGTCTCCTCGACGCCTTGGGCGAGGAACCGGACCACCGCGGCCTGCCGCAGCGCCTCCCGCGTGCGCTCGCTGCGCGCCGTCTGAGCAGGTCGGACCATGGGCGTAAATTACCTTATGGCGGTTATGTCAATATTGACAAAACTAAAATCGGCCGAAAGACTCCGCATATGGTTGCGCTTCTCGTCCACGCGATCCTCGGCATCGCGGTCATCGCCTTCGTCGTCAAATCGAATCCGGACATCTTCAGACGCATGTCGACAGGTCCGCAGTTGTCGAAGCTGGAGATCGCCTACTGGGCCATCGGCATCGTTTCACTGCCGCTGTGCTGGTACTTCAATATCCGCTACGTCAACGAGTACGCACCTAATCCGATGATCGGCCAACCCAACTGGTCCGAGTTCATCGCGTTGGGATACGCCAATCCCGCGTCCAGCTCACAGGTTCTGGACTACACCATCATCAACGTGATCCTGTTGCCGCTGTTCACCATTGTCGACGGCTACCGGCGTGGTATCCGTCGTCCGTGGTTGTTCTTTGTATCCAGTCTGTTCACCAGCTGCGCATTCGCGTTCGCCTTCTACTTCGCAACCATCGAGCGGCAGCGCAGGCACGAGCGGACTGCCTCGCCGGCCGAATCGGTGGCCTGAGGACGTCCGCAGCCCGCTTACAGTTGGAGCATGCTGGATAAAGGTCTGGGACGGGCAAAGCGGTGAAGGTCCACCATCTCAACTGCGGCACCATGCACCCTGTTCGCGGTCCGGAGTGCGTATGCCACGTGCTGCTGGTCGAAACCGACAACGGCCTGGTGCTCGTCGACGCCGGCTTCGGCATCGACGACTGCGCCGACCCGAAGGGACGGGTGGGACCGGTCCGGTTCATCACCCGACCTGTCTTCGAATCCACCGAGGCGCCGGCCATCCAGCTCGACCGACTCGGCTTCCGCCGCGAAGATGTTCGGCACATCGTGCTCACCCACCTCGATACCGACCATGTCGGCGGTGCAGCGGACTTCCCGAACGCGAAGATTCACGTGACCTCCGCCGAGGCGGTCGCCGCGTTCGCCGCGCCGACGCGCGCGGAGAAGGTCAGGTACGGCCGCCAACAGTGGGTGAAAGACCGCAACGTCGTCGAACACGATCCGCAGGGGGAAGCCTGGCGCGGGTTCGCCGCAGCCAAGGAGCTCGTCGATGTCGCACCCGGCATCGTCCTGGTTTCGCTGCCGGGTCACAGCCGCGGTCATGCCTGTATTGCGGTCGACGCTGGACATCGCTGGGTTCTGCACTGCGGGGATGCCTTCTACCACTATGGGTCACTGGACGGCACGCATGTGCCCCGCACTCTGTGGGCAATGGAAACTGCTGTTGCCTTCGACCGGAAGAAGATGTGGGACAACCATGCCCGGCTTTCAGAGTTGTACAACCAGACGGAGTCGGACCTCTGCATTGCTTCCGCGCACGATATGAGGCTCTTCGAGCGCGCCAAGGCCTCGGCCGACGCTTTCCGCCTAGGGCACCAGCACAACTTTTCCGACGTTTTCGCGCGCGGCCAGAATCCGATGTGCCTCAGCGGCGTTGGCGAATGGCACAGCCTCGTGAACGACGGGGACGGCGACGCCGTCAGCCAGCGCCGCACTCAGTGGGCCGATCCACGGTTCCAGCGAGCCGCGGTCATCCCACAGCTTGAGCATGTTCAACCCGATGACCGCTTTGGAGTCAGAGAGTTGCTTGACGAGATTGAATCCACGGAGCATCGGCAGCAGCTGTGGCAGCGCGGTCCGCAGGGAGCGCTTCTCGCCGTGCTGCATCGCCGAGAACCCGTAGGCGATGATCCGGCCACCAGGGCGGATCAGTTCGTACGAGCGCTTCAGTGACTTGCCGCCCATCGCGTCGAGCACGATGTCGTAGGCCGGCAATCCTTTCCACCAACCGTCCTTGCGGTAATCGATCGCTCGGTCGACGCCGAACTCGGCAAGCCGCGCGTGCTTGCCTGGTGACGCCGTCCCGTGTATCTCGGCGCCCGCGGCCTTGGCCAGTTGGATCGCCGCGATTCCAACGCCGCCCGCCGCCGCGTGGATCAGCACACGCTCACCGGCGCGCAACGAACCATAGCCGTGCAGCGCCGCCCACGCCGTGGCGTAGTTGACCGGTATCGCCGCGCCCTGCTCGAAGCTCAGCGACTCAGGTAGCGGGATCGCGTCCGCCGCTGCGATGTTGACGATCTCGGCGTAACCGCCGAATCGCGTTCCGCCGAAGATGCGTTCGCCGACCCGTGCCGGATCGACGCCGTCACCGACGGCCTCGATGGTGCCTGCCACCTCGTAACCGACGACACAGGGCGGCTTTGGTGCGTCCGGGTACAGGCCGACGCGCGCAAGGTGATCGGCGAAGTTCACCCCTGCGGCACGGACCGCTATCCGCACCTGGCCCGCCGACGGTGCCGGCGGATCCGGCCGCTCCTGGGTCTTCAGGACCGACAGGTCACCGTGCTTGGTGATGACGACAGCGCGCATAGCAGCGTCAGACCGTTGAGACGGAAGGCTGCTGCTGCGCGCGACTCCGGAGGCGGCCGACGACCGTGCCGAGCAGATCGTAGTAATGGGTGGGCGCCACCCGGGCCAGGATGTCGAAGAGGTAAGCGTCGGGACCGACAAGGATGCGCGCCTTGCCTGCCTCGACACCCTTGTGGATGACTTCGGCCGCCTTGTCGGGCTGGGTCATCGTGATCGCGGCGAACTCCTGCGCCATCTGCTCATGGCTGCGCCCGCGACCGTCCGGGTCCTTGCGGAATCGCGCGTTACGCACGATGTTGGTGTTGATCCCGCCCGGATGCACGTTGATGGCGGCCACGCCGGTCCCACGCAGCTCCTGCCGAAGCGAATCAGTGAAGCCGCGCACCGCGAACTTCGCCGCGCAGTAGGCACTTTGGTTGGGCATCCCGGCGAGACCGAACACGCTCGAGGTGTTCACGATCGCACCGGAGCGCTGCTCGACCAGGATCGGCAGAAACGCCCGCGTTCCATTGACGACACCACCGAAGTTGATGTCCCACAGCCAGTTGTCGTCATCGGGGACCGCGTCGAGCACGCTGGAGGCCACGGCGACACCGGCATTGTTGAAGACAGCGCCCAGCGGGGCAGGGGCCCAGTCGCGGACCTCTGCGGCGAAGTCACGTTGGGCGTCGGCGTCGCGGACGTCGAGAACCCGGGTCAGGGTCGGACCGGTCAGACCACCCGCGGTCTCCTTCAGACCCAGCTCGTCGATATCGGTGAGGGCCACCGGGCAGCCGTGGGTCGAGAGCCGTTGTGCGAGGGCGCGACCGATGCCCGACGCCGCGCCCGAGATGACGACGGTGCGGCCGCTGATTCTGCGGGAAGACTTGCTGCTCATTACCGGTGCTCCTTGAGTTCGGTATGACCTACCGGCGCCGAGGCGACGTGGTCGGTGATGAGGTCGATGACGCGTCCCCACGCGCCCGAAGGGAGGTCATGACCCATCCCCGCGACGGTCTCCAGCCGCGCGCCGGGGATCGCACGCGCCGTTGCGGCACCCCCCGTCGGGTGCACCATCCGGTCCCGGTCGCCGTGGATCACCAGCGTGGGCACGTCGATGGCGCGGAGCTCGGCCGTGCGATCACCGGAGCGAAAGATTCCCGCGAGCTGGCGTGCCGTGCCTGCGCTGGTCGGATCGCGGTCCCAGCCGGTGACCGCCCGCTCGCGCACCCGCTCTTCGTCGAATGGGTAACCGTGCGAGCCGATGTGGCGGAAAAGGGCCATGTCGCGCGCCACCGCTTCCGCCTGCGTACGCGGCGGCTTGGCGGTCGCCAAACGTAGCCATGTCGAGATCGCGGGACGGCCGATACGCCGCGCACCCGTGGTGGACATGATCGACGTCAGAGTGCGCACCCGGCCCGGATAGTGAGCGGCGACGGTCTGCGCGATCATGCCGCCCATCGAGATGCCCGCAAGGTGCGCGTCCTGATAGCCGAGGACGTCGAGGAGGCCGACGGTGTCCCGCGCCATGTCGCCGAGGTGGTACTGGCGCGGATGGCTGCCTCCACGCAGGATGGCGAGCGGCTTGGGCGGCGGGAAGTCCATGTGCGTCGACCGGCCGACGTCGCGGTTGTCGAAGCGGGTGACCCGATACCCCCGTGCGGCAAGGGCGGTGGCGAAGTCGGTCGGCCATGAGCCGTGCAATTGCTGCCCCAGGCCACCGATGAGCACGATGGGCGGATCATCCGGGTTGCCGATCTGCTCGTAACACAATTGGATGCCACGGCCGACGTCGACGACCGTCTGATCTTCTCTCATGCCTGGACTCCCACTCGTTCGCAATTCTTGAGACTCGTTGATGTTGATTCCGCCCGTCGTCGGTAGACCACGGCGCGACCGCCGTGTGCTGGTGCAGTGGCCACGCCGCGCGAGTGAATGCGTTCACCTGCGGCGTAGGTGGTGCCGAACTCGAACTCACGCAACAACGTCCGAAGCGTGACGTTCATCTCCATGTTGGCGAACGCGGCGCCGATGCATCGGCGGATGCCTCCGCCATACGGAATCCAGGTGTGTGTGTCGGGATTGCCGCCGAGGAATCGATCCGGGTTGAACACTTCGGGGTCGGCGAAGTTCTGCGGGGATGAATGCGACATCGCGATGCTTGCGAGAACGACATGGTTCTGTGGAATGACCCACTCGCCCAGCCGGATTCGCTGTCGTGCCGCCCTTACGGTCGCGTCCACCACGGGGCGGACGCGCTGCACCTCCCAGATCGTGGCCTGCAGCAGGTCCGAACCGCCGGCGTCCACCTCGGCCGTGAGCCGTGACAGCTGGCGCGGATGTCGACGCAGCCGCTCGATCGCCCACGCCAGCGTCGTCGCCGTCGTCTCGTGGCCCGCCGACAACAGCGTCAGCAGTTCGTCGGCGATGTGGTCGTCTGAAATCGCCGAACCGTCGTCGTACCGGGCAGACAGCATGAGGGCCAGCACGTCGCTGCGATCCTCGAACGCCGGGTCGTTCCGCGCTTCGGCGATGAGTTCCGCGATGATCTCGTTGTAGCGCCTGCGATATCTCTGGACCCGGCCCCACGGGCTCCACGGGCCGAGGTCGCGCTGAAAGGCTCTAGGCATCAACGCCATTCGCGATGCCAGCGGGATCATCGGTGGGAACAGCTCCCTGAGCTCGTCGAAGGCGCTGCCCTGCGCCCCGAACACGGCGCGAAGAATGGCGTTCAGCGTGATGCGCATCATCGGTTGCAGCGTTGCGAACTCGCGGCCCTCGGGCCAGCTCGCGATCTCGCGCATCACCTCTTCTTCGACGATTGCCTCGTATCCGACCATCCGCTTGCCGTGGAACGGGGGCACCAGCAGCTTGCGCCGTGCACGATGCTCGTCGCCGTCCAGGCTGAAGGTGGAACCCGGGCCCAGCACGGTGCCCAGAAGGGACGCCCGGCCGACGAGGTCACTGCCGGCGGTGAACAGTTCCTTGATCAACACCGGGTCGCTGACGACGGTCGTCTTGCCGAAGATCGGCAGGTTCACCGTGAAGGCGCTGCCGTACGGCCGGCCCACCGATGCAACGGCGCGATGCCGCGCGGCGACGAAAGCGATGCCCATGACGGCTTTTGGTATCCGCGGCCCGGGCGGCAGCCGCACAGGGTCGGTGGTGGCCTCAGCCATGTCGTCCTCCGTTTTGGTACTCCAAAGTACCGCCAACGGTACGTGACCGTACCGGCGACGACAACCCCCTTGTACAGATGTGCAATAGCGGGGTCGCCGAGCGAGATCGCATGGACCCGCGCGATGACCCCGGCGCCGATGCGGCATGCTGATCAGCCATGACGCGCTGGTATCACCTCGAGCCCACCGACGCCGACGTCTTCGAACAGGCGCCGCACGTCTTCACGTATCAGAAGCGCTTCGCCGCACCGCCGGATCAAGTGTGGGAGCAGCTCACATCTGACGCCTCGATCACCGCGTGGGGCCCTGCCACGAAAGACGTGAACTGGACGTCACCGCGCCCCTTCGGTGTCGGCACGACGCGGGAGGTGCATGCACTCGGCGGCCCGAGAATGCGCGAACGCTTCTTCCGCTGGGAGGAAGGGACCCGCAAATCATTCGCTTCATACGAATCGACGCTGCCGCTGTTCAAGCGTTTCGCCGAGGACTACATCGTCGAAGCCGACGGTGACGACACCCTGTTCACGTGGACAGTGGCGATAGAACCCAAAGACGCACTGGCCCTTCCCTTCAAGGTGATCGCGCCGGCGGTGAAGGCCGCATTCGGGCGGCTACCCGCTGACGGTCAACGGTATTGGGCGAAACGGTCTCAGCGGCCCTAGCGCGGCCTGATTGCTGAGGCACTCCGGTTGTCAGGCATCTTTGCGTACTGCAGGATGAACACCTGAACAACACATGGACAAAGCCACCGAATTGCCTGTGAGCAGAATGTTGAACTCCCGGATCTGTCTGTTTCTCTCGGCCATTCCGCTAGCCGCGGCACTCCTGTTGGCACCTGATGCCACAGCTGAGCCCCCGCCCGCGATCCCCGGCGCAGACGCCGCCATCGCCAAGGCCGAAAGCGCACTGGGGTCAGACCGATTCGGCCCGTACGGATGCGAGGCTTTCGTCGCCTTCGCATACGACGTGCCGCAGGCGAAGTACGGCTGGGACGGCGCATCCGAAACCATGTACCAAACCCTTCTGGCGCAAGGTCAGATCCACACTGACATGAATGCCCCTCGGGGAGCACTTGTCTTCAGCAAAGGGTCGGACGGCCCCCACATTGACATCGCCCGCGGAGACGGGACTTACATCTCCGGTGGCGTCCAAGGACTCGCGCGAGGGTACGGCGACCGGCACAACATTCAGATTCTTCCCAGCCCCAATGTGGCCCGCAAATGGCTCTACCGCGGGTGGAGTCTGGGCTATCCACGATAGCTATCCTGTGAGATTGCTGTGTGCGCGGGCCACGAATGCCCTTCGGCCTACCCGTCGACCATAGGGACGCCTGCAGGTGTCCGGCCCGATGCTTCACCGGGGAGCTCCCGGCGCGACTCTCTTCTTGCTGCTGGTGGCGGACCTGCTGGGCCGCTGACCCATGGCCTGCGTTGCTGGATCTGATGGTGTTCGGTGGCAGGGCCGGGATCGAACCGGCGACCTTCCGCTTTTCAGGCGGAGTTCCGGCTGACACCAATGTGTTTCAGCCAGTGACACCGGCTGAAAGACGTCGGACTAGGCGGCTTGGAGCACCTGGCCCACAGGCTTGGCCCCATTTTGACCCCACGAATGCGGGACGGTAAGGCGGTGCGTTGTTTCCAAATCTGTTCCCAAACCGATTGCTAAAACGGAGGTCTCGAAGCGCTTAGGTCTGAAGAACCGGACCGACATGAGGGATCTAAGCGGCGAGCATGCCGATACCATCCTCCGCCCTTTCCGGAGCCGACCAAACGTCAGTGCCGATTCCGCGAATGCATGGGCTACGTACTCAACAGACGCGTCACTGTCCGCAAGCCATACCCTCGCGCCAAACGGCGTCATCCCCACCAGAACGCCGTGGCGATCGCCACGTAGAGCGCGCACAGCACCGCCCCCTCGAACCAGTTCGATTCGCCGTCGAAGGTCACCAGCACCGCGACCAGTGCCGACATGATCATCACCGCCAACAGCAGCGGAGAGAACACCAGGTCGAAACCGGGCTGGCCGAGCCATACCGCCGCCAGACAGATGATCGGGGCAATCGTGAGCGCGATCTGCACGGGTGACTGCAGTATCACCTGAACCGCATAGTCCATCTGGTTCTTGGCGGCCAATTGGATACCGACGAAGTTCTCCACCGCGTTGCCTGCGATGGCCACGATCACCAAACCGGCGAACACTTCGTTGATACCCGCCGCGTCCATCGCCGGTTCCAGGGCGGCCACGAACCACTCCGATACGAACGCAGCGCCGACGCCGGCAACCGCGAGCATGCCGATGGCCATCACCAGCGGCCACTCCCCATGTGCCGTGGCAACACTGGCGGCCTTGGCCGAATCCGGGCTGGCCACAATGGGAGACGACGCTCTGGGGTGTTCCACCGGATCCTTGTCCCGCTTTCCCAACGTGGCCGGCAGCGAGAGTGCGAACAGCACCAACATGACGACGGAGACGACCACCGACACCGCCCGCTCGTGCGACTCGGCCGGGGTGTGCAGCGCATCGGTGAGCGACGGGATCGCGAGGATGAACACCGCGAGGGTGAACATCAGCCCGAGGGTGCGTACGTCGTCGGCGGCAAAACGCTGCCGCCCGTGTTTAAGGCCGCCGACCACGAACGCCAGGCCGAGCACTAGCAGCGCATTCGAGAGAATCGAGCCGACGATGGTGGCTTTCACCACCCCGAACAGGCCCGCCTTGAGCGCGAACATGATGACGAAGAGTTCGGGCAGGTTTCCCAGCGCCGTCTGCAATATCCCAGTGGCATTGGGCCCGAGCCGGTCTCCGAGTGCCTCGACCGAACGGCCGACCAGGGATGCCAGCGTGGCCAGCGCCAGCGCAGCGACGACGAACGCCACCACCGCGTTCATGTCGGCGAAGTGCAGAACTCCCGCAGCCGCTGTCGCAACCACCGTGATAGTGAGCATCGTGCGGTCACGTCGGGTGAGCAGCGCTGGCTGTTCGGCACGGGTGTTCATCAGGCCCCTCCCAGTCTGGATACGGCGAAGTGTTCCAGAAACCGGTGGGCTCGCGTCGTGACACGGTGGGCGCGGACGGTAGCGGAGCGCCGCCGACCGCTGGTGTAAAGCCAAGCAGACACCTTCTATGCGTTCCGCAGGGTGCCCAGAGATTGCGCGGCCGTCCTCGATTCGCTCGACGACCTCAACCGGGACGCATGATCCGTAGGCCATCAGCAACTGCTTGGTTTGGCCCCATCGGTGGACCGGATCCCGAAATTCTGCGATGGCGTTCTGCGGAGAAGTGCCGCCTGATCTGCGTTAATGCTGGTGGCCAGGGCCGGGATCGAACCGGCGACCTTCCGCTTTTCAGGCGGACGCTCATGCCAACTGAGCTACCTGGCCCGACGGCACCGCTGTGCCTCGCCGCCGTTGGCGACCCTGACGGGACTCGAACCCGCGACCTCCGCCGTGACAGGGCGGCGCGCTAACCAACTGCGCCACAGGGCCTTGCTACTACATCTTCCCTCGCGTGCCCGCGAAGCGGGTACCCCCTACGGGATTCGAACCCGCGCTACCGCCTTGAAAGGGCGGCGTCCTAGGCCGCTAGACGAAGGGGGCCAATGCCGAATCTCTCCGGGGTACTCGCAACGCAAATCACGCTGGGAGCTTCGATAGCTTAGGGTACCGGCACCCCAATCCTCAAACGAGATGCCCGAGCCGAGGCAGTATCCTTTCTGAGGTCGCGATCCACATTGCCCCTATAGCTCAGTTGGTAGAGCTACGGACTTTTAATCCGCAGGTCCCAGGTTCGAGCCCTGGTGGGGGCACAGCTCAGGCAGTGTATCTAGCTACGCTAGGTACCGTCCATCCATCGCTTATTCATCTTTTATGGCCCTGTCAAGCAGGTTCGCGACCTCGGCGTGAATGCGCCCGCGAGTCATGTACTTGTCCTGCGTCATCGACACTTTCGCGTGCCCGAGCTGGTCGGCGCCGACCCGCGCCGAGAGACCGCCATCGTCGATCAAATCTGCGACAGACTTGCGGAACGAGTGTGGTGTCACCGCAGGAACGCCCAGGTCGTCGCGGACCTCCCAAGCCCCAGGTCTATTAACTAGAAGTCTCCCGGCAGGCCGCGAGGGATGTCTCCACGCTTCGGCGAATTCGCAATCCGCTCATGGCCATTCACGTCGCCGGATACCGCTGTAATGCGCCCGTAAAGAACAACGCGTCATCGGTGCCGTCACGAGTGGGCTGGAGCTCGGCAGGCTGGGTGGTGACGCCGATGCCGATGACGGCGCCATGATCGTCATACCTCACCGTGACTGATCTTGGCTTATCCGGAAGTTGATGGATGTCGATGCGCGTGACGCAATTGGAGGTGGTGTCAAAGCCCAGCTGCGTCGCTCGAATCTGACGCAACCACGCTCTGAATGCGCCACGAGGTCTATCTCGTTGCCGGTGACGCCTTATGTTCGCAGCTCTGACGTCATGGGTGCTAGGCAGGATTTCGCGGATTTTCTGCGATGGCGCGCGGGTTGAGCTCCGAGATATGGATCAGCCAGCCAGCACCGTTGCGTGCTTGGTCCGCCTACTTTTCGCACGCCACACATCCCGGAGCGATACTTCCTCGGTTACCCTAAGTTGTTGTTTTGGGCTGGTCTCTATTGTCGTTTATTGGGCGAGAATGACCGAGAATCGTCCGGAGACGCAAGAATGTCTTGAGACCTCGTCGGTGTGTGATTCTGTTGCCGTTCAACATGATTGAGATATGACCAGCAGCTCTGCGCATCGCCAATCTCTAATCCGTTGGCCGCGGGTCGATGAGTTTCACTTACTCGGAGTCTCCGGTGAGGGAGTGCCGATTGGTTGGCCTGTATCGGCGTCCCACACTCGCAGCGTCTTGTCGAGGCTTCCCGAGACAATGCGGTGACCGTCCTGGCTCACGACCACACAGGTCACTGCCGCGGTGTGGCCGGTGAGCGGCTCACCAACTGCCTGGCCCGTCGCCGCATCCCAGAACCGCACAGTGCCGTCATCGCTGCCGGAGACGATGCGTCGCCCGAAGGGGCCAAACGTCACACTTGTCACCGCCGCGGTGTGGCCGGTGAGCGGCGGACCAACGGCCTGGCCGGTCGCCGCATCCCAGAACCGCACAGTACGGTCCCTGCTGCCGGAGACGATGCGGCGCCCGTCGGGGCTAAACGCCACACCGGTGACCTCGTCTTTGTGGCCCCTAAGCGCGGCGACAAGGGCTCCCGTCGAGCCATCCCACACCTGCACCGTGCCGTCGTCACTGCCCGAGACAAGGCGGTCCCCGATCGGGCTCACTGCAAGACTCGTCACCGGGTCGATGTGGAACCTGAAGAGTCGGCCGTCAGTATTGGCGCCCCAAATCTGCACAGTGCCGTCGTCACTACCAGAGATGATTCGGCTCCCGTCGGGGCTAAACACCACACGGGTCACCCCGGCCGCGTAGCCGGCGAGCGGCGCGCCGAGCGGTCGGGCGGTACCTGCGTCCCACACCCGAACCGTGCGATCGATACTGCCGGACACGATGCGTTGACCATCGGGGCTCACGGCCACACTGGTCACTGCCGCGGTATGGCCGCTGATGGTTGCGATAGTTTGGCCGCTGTCGGCGTCCCATATCTGCACCGTGCCGTCCGCGCTACCAGAGACGATGCGGTGTCCATCGGGGCTAACGGCCACGCTGGTCACCGGGGCGGTCGCTCGCCAAATCGTCCCCTGCACGACCTGGTGAGCGCTGAGTGCCGCGAATGCGACGACGGCGACGAGCACGACCGCCGCGGCAAACATGGCGAATACCCACCGCCGGAGCCGGCGCGTGCCAACTCGTAGCGCGTGGTCGATATCGGCCAGACCATGGGTGTCCTGCTGGCGCGCAGCTTCCTGCAGGATTCGTTGCGCGTCGGAATCTGCCATCAGACACCTCCGCGGCCGGCACCCTGGTTAAGGAGCTTCTCCCCACGAGTGAGTTCGTCCTGTGCCTCGGCCGGTGTGAGACCCAGCATCTCGGCGAGCTCTTCGATGGGCACTTCTGTAAATTCGTTGAGCACCACCACTACTCGCTGATTCATCGTCAGTTCAGACAGCGGGATGTTGGCGGCTTTGGCTGCGGCTGGTTCGGTCCCCGTCAGCCGATTGTGGGCGATCAGACGACGAACAAACCAGCACAACACATACGTGCGGATCTCGCGGTCAATCGGTCCACGCCAGTCAAGCGTCGCGCGTGCCATCGCCGCGGTCAGGAGCTCGTTGGATGTCGTGGCGTCGTCGCAGAGCAGCTTTGCGCAGACCTCGAGATCTGGGCGCTGCTCTTCGAATACCTGACGAAGCTTTGCCTCACGGTCGCGGACCCCCGCAGTGACCTTCACGCCGGAGGGAAAACCAAATTCGACCTGACTGACCGCCGGCATCACCACCGCGGCCGTTAGAACTGCCAAACCCAAACCGATCAGCGATATTCCGGCGATGTTCTTCGGAAAGAAGATACCGACCACGATCAGTGAAATCGCGGCGACGCACAACAGCACTCGCCGGAGGGATAGGAACTCTCGCCATTGGCGTGGCGGCGGCTGACACATCGTTTGCCCGCAACCGCTCTATATCGTGTCGCGCGCGGGAAGAGTTGGCAGTGCGTGGATGTAGCGGCATGACCGATGAAAAGCCACGGGAGAACATCGCCAGAACTCGCGGGACTCAGATGATCTCCGCGGGCTGGATTGATGCCCACGTGCCGCGCCGCGTTGCATACGGCGTCTTCGCACGCCTGTGACGTCGCGAGGTTCACCAATGTGCGACGTCACGAGGGCCGAGCGTTCGTTTTGTTGCTCATTTCGGACCAATCTTCTCACCGGCACGGCATGTTTCTCTGGTATTCGGCCGCCGACTTGTCTCTCACGACCTGTGGAATCCGGTGGTTCGCGGTGGGACAGCACCGTGACTCCCTCGTCTGGCGACCGGATAGCTAGTCTGGCGACGTGGCAATTCCAGTTCCGCTGCGCAGTGATCGCAGCGTCGACCGCCGCCTTCGGCGAGGAAAAACGCGGCAGCCACACCGTCACCGGTGTGGCTGAATACGTAGCCCCTCTGGGACTCGATCGCGGTACCAGCGCCTCGTCGTGCGCATGAGGGCCGCCCGAATCGCATCCGCGTCTCCCCACCGACGGGTCGAACCCTCAATATCGGTGAACAGGAACGTCACAGCCCCCGAAGGCGGGCCCCCGCGGACACCCGCACAGGACACACAAAGCCCTTTTCAATGCGGCAATCGCGACGGACTTTTTAGACTCTTGTAGCTGGTCTTATCTGCGACACACACGCGTTTCTTTACGACCGCCGATTAGGCAGACACGTGCTAACAGTCGGCATCCTCGTCGCCATCGACGATGCCACTGACCATGGGGCCAAAATGGGGCCAAAGCGCCGATCCGGCTGCTCCAGTGCGTCCAACTCGCGTGCTCCAGCCCGGTCTGACCAGCTGAAAAATATTGGTGTAAGCGCAAAGTCCGCCTGAAAAGCGGCAGGTCGTGGTCCGAGCCGTGCGCCGGCCACTGAACGCAGGCCGCCAGCACTGTTCCGTCGCGTAACACGGCCTGAGCAGGGTGCGGATCCTCGCCACCTCACCGGCACATTGGTGGCGTTACTCGAACCGTGGGGCAAACTGGGGCAAAGTTAGCCCGGGTCCAGACCGAATTTGGCGCGGCGGGCGATGGGTACGAGGTCGAGGTACTCGCGATGTCGGTTGATGAAGCCCTGCACGAATGGACAGTAGGGCAATACCGCTAGCCCCTGGACTCTCGCGGTGTTTAGTGCTGTTTCGACGAGCAGTGTTCCGAGGCCTTCGCCCATGTGCGCGGAGTCGATCTCGGTGTGGATGAAGGAGATGAAGCCCGGCCGCCTCCGATATTCGGCGAAGCCCAGGACGGTGCCGTCAACCGCGATCTCGAAGCGTCTGCGGTCTGCGACGTCCGTCACGGTCGGTGCGACCGCCTCCGATTGTGTGGTCATGGCCGGAGGGAGGGCTGCAGGTAGCGGTGGACGAGTGCGATCGCGACACCGCCCTCACCGACGGATGCTGCCACGCGCTTCACCGAGCCGCTGCGGATGTCGCCGACGGCGAAGATGCCTGGGGCGCTTGTTTCGAGCGGGAACGGCTGGCGATCGTGTTTGCACTGTCCCGCTGTGATGGCATCGGTTCCCGTTAAGACGAATCCGTGCTCGTCGCGGGCGATCTCTGCGGGGAGCCAGCCCGTCGCCGCTTGGGCGCCGATGAGAACGAAGAGCACCGTCGCATCTCGTCGAGAGGTGGTGCCGGTTCTTCGATCGGTGACCTCGATCGCCTCGAGCTGCTCTTCTCCGCGCACCGCGACAACCTCGGAACGGGTCTCGACCCGGATGTTGGGTTTGGTCGCAATCTGCTCAATGAGATAGGTAGACATGCTTTCGGCCAGCGACTCCCCCCGCACAAGCAGCGTCACCGATCGGGCGTGGCTGGAGAAGAAAAGGGCCGCTTGTCCGGCAGAGTTACCGCCGCCGATCAGATATACGTCATTTCCATGCGCCAAACTGGCGTCACTGCGGGCCGCACCGTAGTAGACACCGGCGCCGACGAAGCGATCGACAGAATCGACTTCGAGGTGACGCCATTGCACGCCAGTCGCGAGGACGATCGACCTTGTCCGGATGACATCGCCTCCGTCCAGCCTGATAGTCATGTTGGCGGGGTCGATGGCTTCGACCCGTCGGGTTACGACGATTTCTGCTCCCAGCCGCTTTGCTTGTTGCAGCGCGCGGCTCGCGAGCTCGTCTCCCGAGACGCCGAATGGGAACCCGGTGTAGTTCTCTATTCGGGTCGAGGTGCCAGCCTGACCGCCCGGGGCGAAGGACTCGATCAGCACCGTCTGCAGACCCTCAGAGGCGCCGTTGACCGCCGCCGTCAGACCCGCCGGACCCCCACCCACTATCACCACGTCATACTGCGGGGAGCTTGGCGCGACCGTTAGCCCAGCGGCCGTGGCAACGGCCCGCATGGTGGGGGCGGCCAGCTGCGTGTCCTCGTGCACTACCACCGGATAGGGGCCGGCTGCGACGACCCCATTTCCGAGTGCGATAGCGCCAGCATCGTCTGGGTCGAGACGGTGGTAGGGAATCTGGTTGCGATGGAGGAAGTTGTCGCAGCGGTGAACTGCGGGGTCTCGGCGAGGGCCGATGACCAGCAGCGCGGGCGCGACCGGCTGCGCGGTGGCATCTTTGAGCATGTCGAGACGCTCCAACGCGGCGGCACCAACTGCGGCGGAGACCTCGGGCGCCATGGCGGCAAGTGTGTGGAACACCTCGACGGTCATCTTCAGCACCCGCGTCGGCTCGACGGCTCGCATGCTGGCGGGCAGCGGCGTACCGAGGGTCATCGGGATCTCGCCCCCGAGGTCCCCCGGGAGCCGGACACCGATCACCTGCTCGATGCCGTTGACCATTTTCGTCAGTTCCGCTTTGCCTTCGACCACGATCGCCAACGCTCGGCTTTCGCCCTCGTAGGCCACGTACTCCCCAGGCAGGAGGTGGACGTCCTCCACTTCGCCTGCCAGGTATTCCAACGCTTTGTCCTCAAGCGCCGAAAACAGCGGAATCGTCTCCAGCTCATCGATCGTGAACATGACTGCTCCTAACCTTGTTCGCCTGCGGTTGCGGCGGTCCCCGTTCCAGTCCGACAGTGCGGCCTTGGTCGCGGGGGGTGGCTTCGCCCGGCGGTATCTAGCAATGCGATGAAGAAATCTTGCATCGCACACCTATGGCTGCGCATGAGGCTTTCGCCTCAAAAATGTCTGAGGAACAATGGCCGCTCGAGGCCCTGAGTCCAAAATTCAGCGGATCAGCGAGCGGGTGCACGCGACAGCTAGGTAGTCGTACCGCAGCAGTGCGGGTCGCCAACGGTTACCGCCTATTCACCGGCAATGACTGAGAATAGGTAGGAAACGCTGCGTCGGCGCCGGAGCGGACAGTCAACCAAATCCGTTGCGGTACAGGATAAACAAGTACCGATTGGCACTACTGCGAACAGCGCTCCGGTAATCCATTGATCGCGGGTTCGAGCCCCGCCCGCCCCACGTCAAAGGCCATTTCGGTGAACGCTGTCTCCGAGTCGTCGTTTATGGCGCGATCCAACAGGTTCGCACCCTCGGCGTGGGCGCGGCCCTTGGTAATGGATTCGGCGCCGCTGGTGTTGACCGCGGCAATCATCCGAAGACTCGCGGGGCGCACAGTCAAAGTGTAGGAAATTCCCTGATTCGTCGACGGTCTCCACGGCGATACGGTCGCCGACGAGCGATTCGTCCACCACTCTCGATGATCGAAGGACCGCCGATGACGATTTGGCATACCCGACGCCGAACGACCTTGTTCGGCGCCGCGGCCGCCACGACCGCGGCCGTAGTCGCGGCTCTCGGGCTGGCCTCTCCTGCATCGGCATATCAGGAGTTCCAAATATTTGAGAACGGCTGTAATCCGGACAGCCAAGACTGCGACACCGCCGTCTACACCACCATGGTCAAGATGAACCCAGCTGGGATCAGTGTCGGGTTCGTCTCGTCACCCGACATGTGCTCCGACATCATCGCCAAGATCAGCATCGATGAGCCGCAACCGCACGAAATCGGGCAAGGCCAGGTATCGCCGGGTCACGGGACACCGCAGTTTGGCATTCCGGCCAGCCTTGCCAACAGCGCCGGCTACATCGGCGTCTCGGTCCACGCTGTCGGCGTTACAGGAGGCTGCAACACCGGCGGCCTTTTGGAATGGGCGGGCAAGCTCGTTGTTGAAAACAACGGGTATTCGCTTCCGCCGCCATAGCCAGCCGATGCTGCAAGAGGGATCATCAACCGAATATCTTTGCGCCGCAGGATCAATCGGTCAAAGTCAACCAAATATCAACGCGCACCAACAAGCCCGAACAACCAAAAAGGAAATCCAATGACTACCCTGCATACCCCTGAACCAGTGAAGACGAACAAATCGCCGTGGTCCGCCGCCGCCGCCGCCGCAGTGGCGATAGGCGCGGCGGGGTTGTCCCTAACGGTGTCAGCGCCGGCGCAGGCGGCTGACTGCACACAGTGGGGATTTCCGAACGGGAGTAACGGCTTCGATACCGGTTGGGGGTCCAGTCTGCCGTTCGTTGCCACCGGGAAGTCGGTGGGCCCGACTGCGACAGGCTGGCTTGGAGGGATGAAAGGCGCCGGTTATTTCAGCGGTAACGTCAATGGCAGCGGCCTCAGCTTCACATGGAAGGGCGACGGTGGTCCGCCCAACTTCAGCGGTGGAGATACCGTCACGTTCACCGGAACGGTGGACAACGACGGCAGTGCGCACGGGACAGCCATGAACACGACTACGAACGCAATCACCACGTTCACGTCGCAGAAAAAGTTGGTGTGCCTAGACGCACCTCCGGCGGCTGCCAACCCTGGGCCCGCTCCTGTCGCCCAAGGCGGGCCTGTCGTCGACAAGCCTCCGACTGCTCCAACGGCAACGGTAACCAGCGACGTGGATCTTTACGACGTCCCGGGCGGTAGCGGAAAGGTCATCGGCCAGCTTCGCAAGGGCCAGGTGGTGACCCTGGACACCACGAAGAACACCACGTGCCCGGCGGACGATTGGTGCACATTCTCCGCCCCCGCGGGCTCGGCGTGGGGATTCGTGACGAACAACTGACGGAAGCGGATTGGCGGGCCCGGCGTACGTGTGTCCCGGATCCGTAGTTCGGACTATTCGCCGTCACCTTTGCTCTCCGACGGAACTGATTTCGGGTCTTTCCGCGAAAACAGCTTGTGCGCGCACCTGCTCGTGGGCATCAGTTAGCCCACTGGGATCCGGCAGAGCCCACAGGACTCTCACAGCAAACTAACAAGTGCCTATAGAGTGCCGGTGCGGGAAACTCATTCCCGCACCGCGAAATGTTTCAGGCTGTGCGAGGTTTCGGGGGCGTTTCGCTATGCCTGCAAACCACTCGTGTTCAGATGAGGGGGATCTCAGCAACGCAAGAGTGGTCGCAGAGGCGGTGGTGCTCGTGTTCGAGTGGGTAGCAGATCGGCCTGTGAGCCCGATGCATGCCCGCGACGACCGGACCCTCCGGGGCTTGTCCCCGGGGTAGGCCCGATGTCTAGGATGCCGAAGCAACTTGCGGGCCGAACCGCCGAGGCGGTGGAGGTGGCGAATTTTCTCGGCTCGGCGCACCGGGCCGCCTCAGCGCTGGTGATCCAGGGAGAGGCGGGGATCGGAAAAACGACGCTCTGGTTGGCCGCAATACAGGAGGCCCGCGACTGCGGATTCGTCGTGTTATCTGCGCGTCCGGCCGCGGCGGAGTCAGTACTGGCTTATGCGACGCTGGCCGACCTGCTCAACGGTATTGACCACGCCGACTGGGCCGACCTGCCAGAGCCGCAGCGACTCGCGCTGGACCGGATCTTGTTGCGGGCGTCGGCTAAGGGTCCTGCGACGGATCAGCGTGCCGTGGCGGCAGCCTTCTTGTCGGTCGTCGAGGGCCTTGCCGAACAAGCACCGGTATTGGTAGCGGTTGACGATCTGCAGTGGCTCGATCCCTCAAGCCTGCGCGCCCTGGCGTTCGCTGCGCGTCGGCTGTCGGGGCCGGTGGGGGTGCTTGGCACTGTTCGTACCGACAGTGTCGGCGGGGACGCGGCAGCCTGGCTCGAGTTGCCAAAGCCCGATGCGGTTCCCCGAATTATCCTGCCTCCGTTGAGTATCGGTGATTTGCACACGGTCGTATCGGAGCGGTGCGCCCGCTCGCTATCGCGGCCGGCGATGGTACGGATTCACCAGGTTTCGGGGGGGAACCCGTTCTATGCCATAGAACTCGCTCGGGCGATGGACGGCGAATTGGCAAGCGCTGACGCGTCGTTCCCCGTGACGCTTGCGGATTTGGTACGAGCCAAGGTCGGAAGTCTGGAACCCGACGTCCAGAGCGCGTTGCTGGCCACCGCGTGTCTCGCCGCGCCGACCGTGGAGCTTGTAGCGCAAGCCATCGGCACCGACGCCGGCCACGCCGTCGGTCTGCTCGAAGACGCAGAGACAATGGGAATCGTCGCGATCAACGGCCACCAACTACAGTTCATCCACCCGCTGTTGGCCAGGGGCGTCTACACGGGCGCCACGCCGGCGCAGCGCCGAGAAATGCATCGGCGTCTGGCCGACCTCGTCGAGGAGCCCGAGTTGCACGCCAGGCACTTGGCCTTGTCCGCCACGCACGCCGACCCGATGACACTGCACGTCCTCGACGAGGCCGCACAGGCTGCGCGCATCCGGGGAGCGCCTGCGGCTGCGGCCGAGCTACTTGACCTCGCAGTGGGGCTGGGGGGTGACACACCGGGGCGACGCATTCAGTCGGCGAACCACCATATGGACGCCGGGGACCCTGGGCGCGCACGGGCCGTGCTCGAGAAAACAATCAAGCACCTGGGGCCGGGCACGCTGCGCGCGGCGGCGTTGTGGCTGCTGGCCATCGTGGGCCTGTCCGACGACTTCCTCGAGGCCGCCGGCTTGCTGGAGCGCGGGCTCGCCGAGGCCGGAGCCGATATCACGTTGCGGGTCCAGATGCTGGTCACGCTATCGTTTGCCCGTTTCAACGCGGGCCTGCTCGCCGCCGCAGTCGACAGCATCGAGGATGCCGTCACCGCAGCGGCGCGGCTCAAACAGCCGCATCTGCTGAGTCAGGCGCTGAGCATGCGGGTAATGGTGCGCTTCCTGCGCGGCGACGGCCTCGACGCGCCCAGTCTGCGCCGAGCTCTCGAGTTGGAGGACCACGAAGCGGCCGGCCCGTCAGCTTTCCGGCCCAGCGTGCAAAACGCCTTGCTGCTGGCCTGCACAGGGCAGCTCGATGAGGCCCATGAGAAGATGCGCGCGATGCGCGCGCGCTACATCGCGCACGGTGAAGAGAGCGAACTGATCTTCATCGACTTCCACACGGTTCTGCTCGAGATCTGGCGGGGTGACTTCATCGAAGCCGCCCTCGTCTCCGACGACCTGATGGAGCGGGCGCTCCAGCTGGGGGGCGACCTACCACTGTGTGTGGGCCTGACGACGCGGGCGGCGCTGGCCGCCTACGCTGGACGAGTTGACCAGGCCCGCAGTGACGCCGCCGAGGCGTACGCGGCCGGCCAGCGGAGCAGCTCGCACAACCTGTCGGAGTGGCCGGTCACGGTGCTGGGTTTTCTCGAAGTTTCGTTGGGCAACTACCTGTCGGCGCTGACCACACTGCAACCGCAGGTGTCCAGGCTGGACGCGGAACCGGATGGCACCGAGATCATCCGCGCGTCGTTCATCCCGGACGCCGTTGAGGCAATGATCCATCTGGGTCGCCTTGCTGAAGCTGAGCCACTGATCGAGCGGCTCGAGCGGAACGGCCGAAGGCTTGACCGTGCCTGGATGTTGGCCATCGGCGCACGCTGCCGCGCCATGCTGCTGGCGGCCCGTGGCGACCTCGAGGAGGCGAGCGTCACCGTGCAACGGGCGATGGCACAACACGACCGGCTGCCGATGCCGTTCGAGCGGGCGCGAACTCAACTTTTGATCGGCCAACTTCAGCGTCGACAACGTCACCGAGATGCCGCGACGGAGACGCTGCACGATGCGCTGCAGACCTTCGAACGACTCGGCGCGCCACTATGGGCCGATCGGGCGCGGGCTGATCTGGCTCGCGGTGTGTCTGGCAGACGCCGCGCCGAGGGGTTGACCCCTTCCGAAGAGCGTGTGGCCAAACTGGCCGCCTCAGGCATGACCAACAAGGACATCGCCGCGGAATTGTTCATCACCCCCAAGACGGTCGAAGTCAACCTCAGCCGCAGCTACCACAAGCTCAACATCCATTCACGGATGGAGCTCTACCGACTGTTCGACCCGCCCAAACAGTAGCAATATCCCTGATTCGGCGCGTTGACGCGCATCGCTAACCTGACGTGATGGACGTCAGTGAGCCGGTTCAGTCGCGATTCCTCGTCGAGTGGTACGGACCGACGTCGAGCGCCAGCGCCCTCGGCGAGGCGGCGAAGCGTCTGACCGACGGCGCAGCAACCATCTCGGCAGCGGGAGAACAGATTCGGCTGCTGATAGCGATGGCGATACCGACCGACGACTACGCCTTCGGCGTTTTCGCCGCCGACTCGGCAGACGCCGTCGCGCAGGTCTGCGCCCACGCCGGCGCTCCCCCCGACCGCATCAGCGCCGCCGTCGATAGCGGCGCCTCAGATCACTGATCCGAGTCACGCGCCAGTCCGGTCACCTAAGTAGCGCCGGGCCGATACCGGGCGAGATTGCAGTGGGGTGCTACTGCGTTCGTTGCACGGCACGCGACTGATGATTCATCCGTCACAAATAACAACGAAGAAGACACGAAGTGTCCGATAACTCATCGTGGCTTCTCCATCGCAGTTATGGCGGAAGGATGGCCGCGGGTTACGGCGACGATCTTCCGACCCGCGACCGGCCAGAATCGCCGTACCTGACTACGCAATAGAAGGCGATCATGCTAGATCGGCTTGCACGATTAGCCGTGGCCCGGCCGAAGGCGGTTCTCGCCGCGACCTTGGTACTCATGGTTGCCGCACTTGGGTATGGGTCGGGGATCAGCTGAGCGTCTGTCAGGCGGCGGCTTCTATAGCGTTTCTTCCGAATCGCAGCGCGCCGCTGCCATGCTCGAACAGCGGTTTCACGTCGGCAAACCGAACTTGGTGATTCTCGCCACCGACACCGGCGGCGGGTATGTCGACGATGCCGATGCGAATGCCGCCGGCGAGGTACTTACTCAAGAGCTTGCCGCCACGCCTGGTATCACGACGGTCAGCTCGTACTGGGGACCAGGCAAGTCCGAATTGCTCCGTAGCGATGACGGGACGAAGGCGCTGATCGTGGCGCACGTCGAAGGCAATGAGCGCGAGTTTGCGGCGGCGGCCAGACGTCTCATCGCTACTTACCGTGACACCGAGCGCGGTCCGCTGAAGCTCGAACTCGGCGGTGAGGCGGTCAGCTACGACGACGTGACCGATCAGCTCAACCACGACCTGGGGATCAGTGAAGCAATCGCGATGCCGGTAATCCTGGTGCTGATGACACTGGTGTTCGGCAGTCTCGTCGCAGCCGGCTTGCCGCTCGTAATCGGTGTGCTTTCGATCGTGGGTTCACTAGGCCTTCTCGCGTTGTTGTCGGATATCACCCCGGTGTCCAACTATGCGCTCAACGTGACGACGATCGTCGGTCTGGCGCTCGCCATCGACTACAGCCTCTTGGTGCTGACCAGGTTCCGGGAGGAGCGGACTCGGGCTCAGTCCCTCGATGATGCGATCATCGAGTCGGTTCGAACCGCCGGCCGCACGGTCGTATTCTCTGCCACTACGGTGACGCTGTCGGTGCTGGCGCTGCTTGCCTTCCCGATGATGTTCCTGCGTTCGATCGCCTATGCGTGTGTCGGTGTGATACTGCTCGCGACGTTGTGCGCGGTTGTCGTCATGCCCGCCATGTTGCGGACTTCTGGGCTCCCGAATCGACTCGCTCAACGTGCGCCGGGTGATTCCGCAGATGATTGGGCGTCGCGCACCGGCCGAAGCGCGGGCTGAGGAAGACGGGTTCTGGTTCCGCAGTTCACGGCTGGTCATGCGGAGGCCGGTCGTGATGGGGGGCGCGGTTCTGCTCCTGGCTCTTGTGCTTGCGGCACCTTTCAGTGCCATCCGCTTGAACTTTCCGGATGACCGGTCGCTGCCGACGACGATCGAAAGCCGAAGTGTCGGCGACGTGATCCGCTCCGAATTCCCGGCACAAGCGACCGCTGCGATGGATGTGGTCCTCGAAGATTCCGCGAGACGCGGATCAGCTGGACGGGTACGCCGTGGCGCTGTCACAGTTGCCGCATGTCGTGGCCGTAAAGCTCGGCAATCGACAAACTATGTCAACGGGCAACGGATAGGCGAAAGGCCTGTGCCCGACGCGAAAGGCGCCTATCTACGGTCTGATCCCAGACGTCGATCCCTACAGCGACGCGGCCAACCTGCTGCTTGATCAGGTACGCGGAACACCAGCTCCAGGTACCGTGCATGTCGGCGGACTCACTGCAGAGAACGCCGACACCAAAGATGCTTTGTTTGAACGAGTTCCGTTGGCCGCTGGCACTGATGGTGCTGGCGATGTTCAGCGTGCTGTTCGCGTTCACCCGAAGCGTGGTACTGCCGATTAAGGCGTTGCTGCTCAACGTAGTCAGCCTGTCTGCGACTCTCGGCGCGATGGTGTTCATCTTTCAGGAGGGTCACCTCAAGTGGCTGGTTGGAGATTTCGCTGTCACCGGGACACTGCCCGCACCGGTCCCGATCCTCATCATCTGCCTCGCGTTCGGGCTGTCCATGGACTACGAAGTGTTTCTGTTGTCGCGAATTACTGAGGAGTACCGCGCGCACGGCGACACCAACCTCGCGGTGATGTGCGGGCTGCAACGCGTTGGCCCCGTCGTCACTGCGGCGGCACTGATCATGTCAGTCGTGTTCATCGCCATGGCCACTTCTCAGGTGTCGTTCGTCAAGTCGCTAGGCGTCGGGTTGACGCTAGCAATCCTGTTCGACGCCACATTGATTCGCGCGATCCTCATGCCCGCCGCGATGAGGTTGATGGGTCGGGCGAACTGGTGGGCGCCTCACTGGCGACGGCGTCCCGCGCATCTGCTCGTGAATGGGGCCCGTCGTCCGCATCAACTGACCGTGCGCCAATTGACGGCGCAATTGGCAGCGAATTGACATGCGCGCGCTACGACGCGATGCGTTCGAAATGACAACACAGCAACGCGCGCTGGCGGAGGTCGCAGCACAAGCTTCGGCGATGGCCGGACTGCTGTTGGCCAGCAAAACAACCGGTGATCTCGCGATGGGGACGTTCGTCGACACGTTCTTCTCCAAGATTCCGTTGGACGGCTCCGCGCCTAGTATCAACGGCATCGTCATGCTGCCCGTGCTCGTGTTCGGCGCCGAGACCGCTGCGCCGATCCGCGCGACACCCGTAGCTCTTATGCACACACTGTGGTGGGCGGCGGCGCGATATCTGGACGACATGATCGACACTCCGCAACTCGCTCGGTCCGATCCCGCAGAATTCAACCGCGGGGTGATGACCGCAATAGCGGTGGGTAATTATCTGCCGCTCAATATCGTTGGCGACCTGGCTGTATCCGATGCCGTTCGGTTTCGGCTGATCACCGAGTACAGCAACGGATGTATCGACGCACTAGGCGGGCAGCTGACCGACCTGGTTCTCAACGCGGAGACCGCAACTCTCGACGATGTGCTGCGCAACTACGAGGGCAAGACGGGCGCGCCCTACGGGATGTCCGCCGCGCTCGCCGCGCAGCTCGCGGAGTGCGATGCCGACCGGGTCGATGCCTGGCGCTCGTTCGGTAGGGCGCTCGGAGTGCTTCGTCAACTGGTCAACGACCAACGCGACCTGGTCACCGAGCGCGACGAGGATCTGCGAAACGGCACTGCTACCTATCTGCTCGTTCACCTCCTAGGCACTGTGTCGACTGCCCGACGTGCGGAATTGATCGGCCTTCACCGGCAAGCGCGCACTTCGGAGGAGGCGCGGGCCGAACTGAAGCGAGCGATGTTGGCGGCGGACATCGTTTCCAGCTACGCAGAGACGATCCAGCCCATCGTCCGTGCCGCTCGCGACACGCTCGCGTCGCTCGGCGGTGACCCGCAATGTGTCACAGAGCTAGTTGGGCTCATCGACGAGACGATTTCCTACTTTCCGCAGTTTCAACTCCGGTGACGCACGGACCTATGAGCACCGACGGATGGATCAGCACTCTCGAGTCGGGGTGGCGACAAAGGGATCCCAATGCGATCGCCGGCCTCTTCACCGAAGATGCGTACTACCATCGCGGCCCATTCGGTGAACCGCATCGCGGACGCGACGCGATTCGCGCACATTGGGTCGAGACCTTGTCCAGACAAATCGACCCACGAATCTGGTTCGGCAGTGCGATCGAGTCCGCGGGCCGCGCCGCGGTGGAATTCTGGTGCGTTCTCCACGATCCCGCGACGCGCGAACCACGGACCGCATCCGGTTGCCTCATGCTCAGATTCGGATCAGACGGACGCTGCTCGGTCCTGCACGAGTATTGGCACGCCGAGCTGAACGTGGCAATCGATCCGGCAGAGGATTGGTTCTCGCCACGCGCCGAGGGGCGGTCCGTATGGGTCGGGGATCAGCGAGCGGCTGTCATGCGGCAGAAGTTCGGAAGTCGCATGGGCGGCCTGCCAACCGACCGCTCCGACGACGGCGAAGGCGACCAGCGTGCCCAGGAGGCCGAGGGCTGATACCGCCGCCGGCCATCGGTTGTCCTTATCGCTGAGGTACTTGATGCCGAATGCGACAACACCGATCGCCGGCAACGCAACGAATGCCTTCGAGAGCGGCGAAACATGCGCGGCGACAACGAACAGCGCCACGGCGAGCGGTCCCGAGCCCATCGTGAGCAACAATGTTGTCAGGTAGCCGAGGGAATTGGTGTAGCTGCGTTCCCCTACCGCGGGCCGACGGGCCAGCTTCTTTCCGAATTCGACCTGGCTGGCGCACAGTGTCAGAATCAGAATTCCCAAAGCGCATACGTATGCGTCCGGAACCTCGCGCTGGATCTCGATGAACGCCACGAATAGGTACACATACAGCAGCAGTTGAACCGGGAAACCAATGAGCAGGTTCAGGACTAGGTTGTCACCGCGCGTGGCGGGAAATCGTTGTCCGACCGCCAATACCGCGGCGGCGTACAGAAGCTGACCGACGATGACGAACATTCCGGCGTGGAAGAACAGGTTGGCGGCGACAATGGTCGTCACGCACGCAGCGGTGAGCGTGGAGAGATCCCGAAGCTGAATCGCTCCGGACGCTACTGGGCGTTGCGGGTCCGCGACCCGGTCGTAGTCCTTATCTCGGATGTCGTCGATCACCCGCATGATCAGCAAGTCGGCCAATAGGGTGACGGTGACTATCCCCAGTAGCGGAATCGCACTGTAGGTGATGCGGTCTCCAGCTAGCGCCGCGAACAGACCGATTCCTCCGGTGCCGAACACCAAGGCATACACGCTGGAAAGGACCGGTGGATACCTGGTGAGAATGAAGTTCGAGATGCCAACCGCAGCAGTCATTGTCAGGCTCCTTGCCACATCACCGGCAGGCTCCATACCCCACGAGTGAACATCTGGGTGCGCCAATCGATCTCGGACGCAGTCACAAGAGTTAGTCCGCTGAGTCGGGACAGCACGGTTTGCAGACCAACTTGCAGTTCGAGGCGAGCGAAAGCCATTCCGATGCACTGGTGCCGACCGTGGCCGAATCCGAGGTGCGGGTTCGGACTCCGCTGAGGGCAGAAGTCGTCAGCGTCCGGGAACACATCGCGGTCGCGGTTGGCGACATCAAGTATGGGCACGACGATTTCGCCCTTTGAAATCAGACGGTCGCGCAGCTTCACGTCGGCGGTTGCGATGTGCGGACGCCCCGCCGTACCACCGATTGTGCCGCCGAACCAGACCCAGCGCAGCAGCTCTTCGACCGCGGGAGGAATCTGCTCGGGATGTCGACGAAGCGAATTCACCAGTCCGGGCCGCTGAAGTACCTCAATGAGACTTAGTGCGAGGTGACTGGCGGTCGTCTCTGCGCCCGACATGAGCAGCCCCATGGCGAGCATGACGATCTCTGCGTGGGTCAATCTGTTTGAGGATTCGTCCTGGACCAGGGCATCGATCAGCCCACCCGCTGTCGGCTGGCTACGTGATCGACTGGCTCGACTTTCGAAGTAGTCGTGCAAGTCGCGGTTTGCTTTCGTGACCTCGTCAGGTTGGCAGTGACCAGCTGACCATGCGACCGTTATTCGCGGCGCGAGAAAAGGCAGATCGGCGGTGTCCAGCCCGAGGAGGGTCATGTGCACGAGGTTCGGAAAAGGCTGGCAGAACTGCGTGAAGATGTCGGCTGGTGGCCCCGCCGCGAGCAGGTCGTCGAGAAGTTGATCGGCGACGCCGCTAATGAGAGGCCGAGCCATCTGCGCCCGTCGCTTCGTAAACCATCCTTGAACGGCCTGGCGCCGACGTGTGTGGGTTGGCGGATCCGAGGTGACCAGTGCTAGAGGCAGATCGGCACCCGCGCCTACGGTAGGCACGTGAAATTGTGCCCGACTGAAGCGGTTGTCACTCAAGACGGTTCGTACGTCGCACTGTCGAGTTACGGCAATCGCCGCCGTGCCGTCAGCCAACGTGACGTCGAGGGTTGGTTTGTTGCGAAAGAGATCGACATGATGTTGCGGGAGCGAAGTATGCGGACAGCTCTCTAGCGGCAATTGCATGATGTCACCGCGGTTTCTGCGAGTGGGGGCGGAGGATGCGGACGCTGCCCGACCTACCGTCGATCTCGACCTCGTCGCCGTCGAATATCTTGGAGGTCGCGCCAGGAACCGCTACCACGGTCGGGATACCGAGCATCCGTCCTGTTATGGCAGTGTGGGAGACCATGCTGCCGCGCTCGACGACGAGTCCCGTTGCGTTGAGCATCAGTGGTAGCCATCCAGGATCGGTTTCGCGGGCGATCAGGATCCGCCCAGCGCAGTCACTCGGCGGAATATCCGGCCGCAGCACCAATTTCGCGCGGCCACGGGCGATCCCGGCGCTGGATGGAAGACCGGTCAGTTCGGTGCTGGGATCCGCGGTCGCCGATGTGGCAGCCCTGCGACGAAGGTCGGCGGCAGCGATCGGCGGCGGGGCAGTTGTGAGATTGGCTGCGAGGGCGGGCCGATCGCACGATCGCAGATAGGCATCTTTTCGGGTCCGTGCCAGGACGCGAAGGTCGGGGTGTGTGGAGGTGCCGTCAAAGGCTCCCAATAATTCCTCGGCCTCCAGATGAACATAGTCCTCGGGTGAGTCCAGACACCCTGCAGCGGCCAGGTCAGACCCAAGTCGACGCATGACCTCCCGCGAGAATCCGTATAGCTGGGTGCGGCAGAACCGGGTGTCCTCGCGAGCTTTCACCAGAAACCTACCCGCACGCAGCGCGGCACGAAGAATGGCGCGTCTCCATCGTGACGGGCAGATGCGGTGTAGTTCGTCGAGCTGCGGCTGCGGCCGCGGTCGATTCCTGAAGCCGCGTCTGCTGCATTGTCGCTCCCGCCGCAACGAACGGCCGCAGCGCGTCGATGACCATCTCGGGTCTCTGGCGTGGCGTCGGCTCCTCGATCTTGAGGTCGTGCATGGCGCGATCGCCGAATCTCCTTAGGTGCGTAAGGGCATCGGACTCCAGTTTGCCGCCGTAGGCGCCTCGTGCGATACGGTTCCAGGTATCGCGTGTGTCGGCAGTCAGCACTCGCGCCGACAACGCGGTGTTCGCGTTTATCTGCTCGGCGAGCGCCACCGTGGAGTGCACCGACTGCAACGTTCGGTTCGGCGGCCCTCCGGGCAACAGCACAGTGAGGTCCACCTCGAGGGAGTCGGTCCACCGCTGCACCAGGACGCTCGCCGCGACATAGCCAGCCAGGCAGAGATAGCCAGCTAGAATCGTTATGCCCCAACGCGACTCGGCTTCCGACCACACTCGGCGGTACGTCTCGATTATTTCTTCAACCGGCTTTTGCGACAGATCTGCCCCGAGGATGTGCTGGGCATCCCACCAGGACAAGAATCTCCGCAATTTGCGGGGAAAACTTATGGCCGCCCATATCAGTCGCGGTGAACGCCCGATAATGCGTGTGATGGCATGGCGGTCGAGCACCTGGCGCGGGTTGGGATTTCGTTCTGCGAGCCCCAACGACCGCTCCCACATCGGACGAAGCATGTCCCATGCGGGGAGCTGGCTGTGCAGTGCGTACCACGCGTCTAAGCGGTAGTAGGCCCGGCCGTCGAGGTATCCGATCATGCGACGAAGTTGGTGCTCCCGACTCCGCAGTTGGCTCTCAGGGACTCCCACGATGCGATAGAAGTTGCGGAAACTCATGCGGTAGAAGACTCGTGCGTGCGAGTACGTCATCGCGGTGGTCACGCCCGGAAAGCTCTCAGTCAGATTGTGATTGGTCCATTCGATCGTGGTCGCCGGCGTTTGGGGCGACGTGGCGGGCCGCGCCTGCACCAGGTGAATCGCTGAGTCGGCCGTGACGACGCCCTCTATGTCCTGGGGCCCGGACAACAGCCGCTCGGTGGTCTCCGCCAGCGCTGCGATCTGACTGATTTCCGCATCGGAGAACACCGGTAGGTCGGCGAGTCCATCCGGCACCCGATATTCGGCAACGCCACCGCCCGGTGCTCGGCGGAGCATTCTTTTCTTGTGAGAGATGAGCCGCCCGATCCCGCCCGCGCGTACGAAAAAGTGGTCGATGTCGGCATGTTCGGCTACCGCACCTTCTCCGATGCCGTAGACCGCAGCGACCACAGTTTCTCTGGCTCCGGTAGCAGGATCGTGGGTGAACGCGACAAACGACCGCTCGCCATCCATCATCTGCTGAATTCCGACGCAGATGCTGAGGACTCGGGGGTCGATTCCTCGCCGCGCGCGGTAAAGTACCGATCTGACGCTGAAAAGCGATGCGGTACAGGCTGAAATAGCATCGATGAGCGCGTCGGCACCAACGTACAGATAACTATCTGTCAGACCCGCGAACGGGTCGGCGGCGTCATCTTCGCCCGGCTGTGCGTGGCGGCCGACCACGCATGCTCGCACTGCGACGTCGGGTGAGCCGAGGGCGGCGTATCTGTCCCGGATCTCGGTTTCTGTCTCCGGCATAAGGCGAATGTGTTCGGCAGCGCTGCGAGCCGCCTCGGCCCAGGCAGTCAATTTCTCGACACTGGCGCCGACGCCAGGAAAGGTCCCAACCACATCGGCGATGGTTGTCCACGGAGTTTCTCTGACGACGCAGAAGAACGGCGGGACGGAAACTCCGGTATCGCGTAACTGTTGCTGGCGCGCGAACTTGTGCCCAACCACGCTAGCGTCAGCCAGTTCTGCAGGTGCGTCAATGATCTTGATCATCACCACACCCCCGGCACAATCCGGCATCGTGTGTTGGCGAAAGCGCGATATTGGGGTGATTCAGTGAGGATGTCTTCTTCGATCCTGATGCGCCAGAGAACCGCGGCGACAAGGACAGTCAGTGCCGCGATACTCGCAGGACTCGCAAAGTAACCGGCAAATCCGATGTTGGCGAGCAACATCCCGGCATAAGCAGGATGGCGCAGCACCCTATACGGCCCGGATGAAATGAGGCCACCCTCGGAGATCCGTACCACTCGGTGCGAATATTGGACGCCGAATTCGTGAATCGCCCATGCGCGTAACGTCACACCAGCAAGGAAAACCCCCGCCAGCACGATACCGAACTTGTCGGGCACCGCGGGCGCGGAGTACGCAGCCGTCAGTGCCGTCGTGACTCGCGCTACCGCGTATGGAACGAGGGTGCGAGTCTCCGCGGCCGACTGTGTTGGTGTCCCGACAGTGATTCGCGCTTCGGAAAGCACCCACACCAGATATGCGGCGACGAAAGCCGCTGCAGCGAGGCGCCCGCCGACAAGGTGTGCCGCGACGGCAATGGTAAGGCCGATAGCGGTCAGCGCCAACAGAGTACGAAGAATGTACATGGCGACTCGATCAGTCATTACCAGCCTCCATCGAGTCGAGGGTCTAGCCCGCGCGCAATTGCGCATACTCGACTTCGTCGACGCACCGGCTCGCGATGACGATCGAGCCGACTTTGATCGCTCGATCGCCTACTGCGTGCACGTCGATGTGGAGTTTGCGCGTCTGTTCTGGCGGAGTGGGCTGCCACGACAACGCCGCGCGTCATGTGGCCCTGCGGCACCGCAGTGGGCACGTCTGCGGTGAGCCCGACGAATATCATCTTCGTCCCCATTGGCTGCTGACCCCATAAGTGAAGAATCGCGATCACGAACTGGCGGGCAGCCTCGATAATGGAGGCGACCGCGCTGGCCCGCGGCGGTATTCCGCCGATGGCGGCCTGCTCACGTACGCGGACCCAGACGCGTCCGGCGTCGACTGTGAGCGGGCCGACTGCGATATTTCCGGGGTCGGCCCGGTGCACCAGTTCACTCGGGATCGAGCCGTTCCCAAATGCTGGCACCGGGGCAAGCTCCGCAGGCAGCGCGGTCTCGCGTCGGCCCAGCAATCCCCTCGCTATGCTGCGGCCTGATTGAATGAATTCGAACGGGTTTCCGCCGATTTCGCGGGTCGCACTCACCTCGACCGGGGCGTCGAGCTCGCAGAATTTGGTGAAGGTGAGACGGAAGCTCACATTGGCCGGCCGCAGCATCGCTGCGTGCTCAGCCAATTCAAGACCAGCCACCACCAGCAGCATTCCCGGCACGTGATCGAGCGGATGGTCGAAGAACACAGGGTCTTGAAGATCCACGCGGATACACCCGCGAGAAACGCCTCCGCTTGGCGCCAAGTCCAGGGTGTCAATCGTGCGTCCGGGAATCACCCGAGGCGTACTCGGTGCAATTGCATGCATCGTTGCGTCCTCCGCTCGTTTGCGCCGTCTCCGATCCGACGCAAAGGACCACTGCAATAGGGATCGTCACTCGGATTCGGGGGGTGGCTCTCAGTAGAGCCCCACTGCAATCGACGCTCATCTCGGCGCGGTACTACTGAGTCGCAGGTTGAGCTGTTTTGCTCGGGCTGCGGGGCGATAGATCGCACGCTCTCCCGCGCCCACGGATCGGAAACCCTGGCGCTGCCCACGCCGCTGGCTTAAGTAGTACCGCGCCGAAATCGGGCGAGATAGAAGTGGCGCACTACTGCGCTCGCTGCACCACACGGCAGCGACGATTTCTGTGGTGAAACGAAACGCCGGATCCGGTGGCCGTGTTTCGAGGACATCGCAGAAGGAAGAATGATGGTTGAGGCAAGGATATTGGTCGCATCCGACGGTCTCAGCGTCGACCACCCTTCGCTGACCAGCCCATCCGATCAGTTGCCCCTAGTCGCCGATCGGTTGCGCGAAATCCTTGTCACCGGTGGCGGTTTCGATGCAATCTACCGTCACATCCTTGCCGTCCCCGGGAAACGGGTCCGATCCGCGATGGTGCTGGCCTGTGCCCGCCTGCTGCCCTCGGCTGCCGCGGTGCCGCTGCGCGGCGCCGTCGATGTGGCGTGCGCGATCGAGATGATCCACGAGGCGTCGCTCGTCCACGACGACATCTGCGACGGATCGCTCTTGCGGCGCGATGCGCCGTCAGTACCGGCCGCGTTCGGCGTCCGTACCGCCGCCCGGGCGGGATTTCATCTGGTCGGCAAGGCTTTACAGGTACTCGCAGGAGTGATGGCCGACAACCCGGCGGTGTTCGCGCGGCTCGGTGAGGCCCCCGGCGTCACCTACCTCGACCGCATCTCGGACCTGTCTTTCGGGCAGCTCATCGAGACCCTGCCACCTGCCGTCGACGACGCCGCCATGCGCAGGCACTACGAACTCGTGGCCGGGGCGAAGACTGGCACGCTGTTCCGGCTGGCCTGCTCGTACGGCGGCACGGCAGGCGGCCTCGACCACAATCAGCTGTGCGCCCTGATGCGATACGCAGACCAACTCGCCCTCGCCTTTCAGATCATGGATGACGTCCGCGACGTCGAGGGCGGCCCCTCGCTGGGCAAGGAGGCCGCCGGCGACCTCGACCGACGGGTGCCGACCTGGCCGGTGATCGAATGGCTAGCCATGCGGCCCGGGTCCCATGAAATGTGGCTCTCCAGGCTGACTTCCAGTGCCGACCTGCAGGCCGACCTGGTGCGCAGCGGGGCCACCCGAGCTGCCCGTGCCGTCGCCGTCCGCGCCGCCCAGACGGCCTGCCGGGCGATCAATGCATTCCCGCCCTCCCCCGCACGTGAGCAGTTGCGCGAACTCTCGGTGCGGGTGGTGTCCCGATGAGCGGGTGGCGACTCGGCACCCTGGCCTACGGGCTGTGGTACCTGCACCGCACGCCAGACTTGGCTGCGATGCGGGCGGCCCGGTCACCGGGCGAGTTGGCCCGGCTGGCGCTTGTCCCGGCGGCCCGAAACCTCGGCATCGCAGCCGGTTTCCTTCCCGCGGAGCTACGGTCCGAGGCCACCGCCGCCCTGCTGGCCTGCCGGGTGCTCGAGGCCTA
Organism: uncultured Actinomycetota bacterium; assembly: GCA_963758825.1. Taxonomy (GTDB): domain Bacteria; phylum Actinomycetota; class Actinomycetes; order Mycobacteriales; family Mycobacteriaceae; genus Mycobacterium. The sequence goes on from CAVWWV010000012.1 coordinate 130,466, forward strand.
CGAAGCCCTGAGCGACCGCCCACTGGCGGCCTGCGCCGTCCTCACCGCCGTTGACTACCTGAACGGCGACACCGACATGCCGCCGTGGCCGTTGCAGGCGATCGCCGTCTGCGACAGCAAAGCGGTCGACCTGGCGCTGGCCGAGCGCATCCGCGACGTGCGGGAGCTGCTGTCGGAGCTGCCCTTCGAAGGCCGCAAACGGATCGGCCGATTGTTGGCCGATGTCGGCCAGGTGATGGCGCTAAACCGGGATTGCCCGCTGCCGCGGACCGCCTACGGCGAGGGCGTGCTCGGACGGGTGATGCTATACGTATGCTCACTGGTCGCCGAAGATGCCTGCGCCGAGGCCGATTTAAGCGAGCTGGCCGGATGCGTCGGCGTTACTGCCCAGTTGGCCAGCGACTTGCGGGACGGCGAACTGGTGCTGTACGGCGCCTGCGACCGCGAGGAACTGACCCGGGCGGTAATGCAACGCGTGCTGGCCCCCGCGCTGGGCAGCATCGCCCTGCTGGCCCGGCTCGGCCCGTGCATCCACAGTCGCGGCGCCCGGGTGGCGATGGCCTATATGACCATTACGACGACCGCGTTCTTGTGCGCGGCCGTCGGAGCGCCTGCACCGTACCGGCGACCGGTGCGGCTGGCAGCGTCAGTGCTGGCCTCCGTCTCAACTGCTCATTGGACCACGATGCTGAAGCGAGTGCGCTGTTCCGTCGATGGGGCGATCCACCGTCTGTTAGATGCGTCGCCCCACCCCTCGGTGAAGGCTAGCCATGCTGACCGATCGGGCGCGGCCGACCTCCTCGCCCTTGGCGATCCGCGCTCGATGCCGCCCTCGGTGGGCCCACTCATCGTCGGCGCTACCTTTGCGCTCGTGGAGGCCCTGCCGGGAGAACCGCTGACCGGCGAATTGCCCGAGTTCCAAGTGCGCCGCATGATGATCGCCGACCATCTAGCCTTCGGCGCCCTGGAACGGCTGCGACCCCGCGACGCCGACGCTCTGCGGGCCCTCGCAACGCAATTCCAGCTCGCCGCCCTCGACCCGCTTTCTAGGGAGCAAACCCATGACCACTCATTCGACCCGGCTTGACTCGACGGCGCCCACCGCCTCATCCGCCATCGGATGCGACCTACGCAGGCCGGGGCCAAGGTGCAGCGTCACCATCGGCGCTTCGCGACGGCAGTAGCTCGCCACAACAGCCGGTACCCTGATCCGCCGTGCCGGGTGACACTACGACCGCGAGGATGAAACGGGCCTTCCCGACTGCCTTCGTCGCCGTCGCCGCAGCGCTGATCTTTGGCCTGATTCTTCGCAGGCACCTACTCGACGACGTGTACATCACGCTCAGCTATGCCCGCAATCTCGCGGAACATTTTCACTGGGGAATAGTCAACGGACACGTTTCGAACACCGCGACGTCGCCACTCAATGTGATGGCCTTGGCGGTGCTGACGAAGCTCACCGGCGACGGCGTGTTGGCGGCAGGGGTCCTGTATGTGGTGTGCGTCGCGCTGACGTTTTCTGCCGTCCGCAGGCTCGTGCCGTCCGAGGACGATGCCGCGACGGCGCCGCTATGGCCGCTTGCAATCACCGCACTGGTCGAGTTGAACCCGATCATGGTTGCATCAGCCGGCCTCGAGAGTGCCTTGTTCGTCATGCTTTTGGCTTGGCTGCTCGTAGCCGCCGAAGCCCGGAACGCGCTCCTGTTCGGCGTCTTGACCGGTGCCCTCATCCTCACCCGTCCCGACGGTGTGCTCTTCGCGGTCATTCTGGCGTTCTCCCTCGGACGGTCGGTAAAGAAGTGGGCGATGGCCGTTGGCTCCACCGCTGCGATCGTTGCGCCGTGGGTGCTGACGAGCTGGATTCTGCTCGGGTCGGCGGTGCCCGACACCGTTCTTCTCAAGCGCCATCAGCTGCCCTGGCACGGACACAGTTTCGGCACTGGTTTGCTGCTTTACGTTGGGCAATATCCGTTCGCAGTCATCATTGCTGTCGCAATCCCCGCAGTGTGCGTCCTCGCGCTTTGCGTCGTCCACACCGTGAGGTCCTCGCCAGAGACGACATCTTCCCGAGGCTCTCGGCCTGCGGCGCTGCTGATCCTCGCCGGGTTCGCGCACTATGGCGCGTATACCCTCCTGCATCCGCCGCCGTACCACTGGTACTACGGCCTGAGTTTCTCCGCCATCACGCTAGGAGCGCTGGTGCTCCTGGTGCGACGCCATCGACAATGGCTACCCCTGCGGTGGATGGCCGGAGTCCTTGCGGTCATGTCGCTCGCCGTACTGGTGAACAACGGCTTCACTGCGTTCGCGCCGATCACCACGAACTGGCAGAGCAGCGCGGAGGCCGAGGACATGGCCAAGGCCGTCGGTCAGATCGTGGGCAATGACACGGTCGAATTCCATGGAGAGATCGGCGCGTTCGCCTACTTCTGCGACTGCAAGGTCGTCGACGACTTCAGTGACATGGCGAGATTGAATCCTGTGATTCTGCACGATTTGCAGACGACGACCGGGCTCCGCAATGCATTGCTGCGCTTGAACTATCGCCACCGTGTTTTGACCGGAGAGCCGACGTCGGGCCAATATCTCCTGCAAGCGACCAATGACCCCGGCGGTCAACTGTGGCGCTGGCCGGCGTCTTCGCCTTGGACGATCGACGATCCCGGGTACTACGTCCTCACCCGGATTCCCGGGCCATGAGTTCCGCCGTCGAATCAGGAGAACGAGAGGAAGCCCTTCGAGTAGACCCATGCAGTCCCGTTAGGCAGCCCGGGAAAGCCACCGAGCTCGATCTGCCCGACACGGCACCAGTCGTCCCGGCAGGGCTCCATCAGCGGATGTACTTCGCCGGCGGACAAGGTGCCGATCTTCTGGCCCTGGCCGTCGGGCTTGTCGTAGATGTCGGTGTCCGCGATCACCGTCGCGTCCCCGAGCCCCTTCGGCGCCTGTTGTTCGGGCACCAGCTGCTTCGGTGCCGAGCCCGCCCCGCCGCCGACGGCGCCGCCGGCACCGTTGTCAACCTGGTTGGGTGACGGACCCACCTTCTCGGGCTCCGGATTCGCGACGCAGGCGAATTGCGTGTTCGAGTCCCAGTTCTGTGTGTCGCCGTTCAACTTGAGCGTGCCGTGTGCCCGGTTATCGGGACCGATCAGCCCATCGAGGATCAGAGTCGGGCGGTCACCACGCCCTACCTCCAGGTGAATACCGACCCCGTGGATATAGCCGGTCACCGGGCCCGACAAATCGCCTCCGTTGGGATAGTGCGATACGGCCGTGGTGTCGACGGTCGTGCTCGCGTTCACGGTCTCGAATGTCGTGTTTCCGGTGACGGCCTGGTACTTGATATCGACCAGCCCGCCGGGAAACTGGTACGCGGCGCATGCAGGGGCCAGCGGCAGAGGTAGAAGCGGGCGCCCCTGCGCGGCCGCCGGCATCGCGAGCGCGCCGATTGCAACCATTGCGCTCGCCGCAGCGAGGGCCGCAGGCAGCTGCTTTACGGTCATGTTCTTTCCTTCCGGTGACGACTTACGGGAAACGCTAGGTTGAGAGGGGCCGCAAAAAAATAGGGTGTTTCCCTATGGATCGCGGCTACCGCATGGTGGTTTTCGGTTCCGGCCGGGACGGCGGTCACCCGGCGATCGCTCGATTGCCCTATCGTCATCGACATTCCCGACACCTTGATCACAGGAGCACCAATGCTTACTCGGCGGTTCCCGAGAGGGGCATTGGTCGCGGCGATTGCGACAGCGAGCCTCAGCGTCGCCGTCACCGTCGGAACCGGGTCGGCGAACGCCACTCCTGAGGATGATGCATTCATCGGCATCGTCAAGCAGCTCAACATCCCGGTGCCCTCCCCCGACGACGCAGTCCAGGTGGGGCGTGGCATCTGCTCGGCGATGGACGCTGGGAGGGTCGAACCGGCGCCCACGGTCCGTGGCGTGGTCAGCAGCCTGCGATCGAAGGGGCTCGACAAGGGGCAGTCCGTGGGTCTGCTCAGGGGTGCCGTCAGCGTCTATTGCCCGCAGTACACCGCACTCGTCGCGCGCTGACCGCCCCGGTGGCGCCCGTCCTGCTCGACGACCCGAACGACCTCTCCGCGCTGCGCGCCAAGGGCGCCGACCCCGACGAGCTGTTCGCCTCCTTCGCCGCATGGGCTCAGGAGAGCGGCACCACGCTCTACCCGGCGCAGGAGGAGGCGCTGATCGAACTGGTCAGCGGTGCCAACGTCGTGCTGGCCACACCGACCGGTTCCGGCAAGTCGCTGGTGGCCACCGGCGCGCTGTACGCGGCGCTGGCAGCGGGAGCCGCGAGCTATTACACCGCGCCGATCAAGGCGTTGGTGAGCGAGAAGTTCTTCGCGCTCTGCGACGTGTTCGGCGCGACGAACGTCGGCATGCTCACCGGCGACGCTTCGGTCAACTCCGCGGCGCCGATCATCGCATGCACGGCGGAGGTGCTGGCCAACATCGCCCTGCGCGAGGGCGCAGAGGCCGAGATCGGCCTCGTCGTGATGGACGAGTTCCACTTCTACGGCGACCCCGACCGCGGCTGGGCCTGGCAGGTTCCGCTGTTGGAGTTGCCGAACGCGCAGTTTCTGCTGATGTCGGCGACCCTCGGCGACGTCACGTTCCTCCGTGAGGACCTGACCCGGCGCACCGGTCGGCCGACGGCGCTGATCGCCAACGCCGAGCGCCCGGTCCCGCTGCACTACTACTACGCGACCACGCCGATGCACGAGACGATCGGCGACCTGCTCGACACGAAGCAGGCACCGATCTATGTCGTCCACTTCACCCAGGCCTCCGCACTGGAGCGGGCCCAGGCACTGATGAGCGTGAACGTGAGCACCAAGGAGGAGAAGAAGGCGATCGCCGACCTCATCGGCGGGTTCCGGTTCTCGTCCGCGTTCGGCACCACGTTGTCGCGACTGGTGCGGCACGGGATCGGCGTCCACCACGCCGGGATGCTGCCCAAGTACCGACGGCTCGTTGAACAGCTGGCCCAGGCCGGCCTGCTCAAGGTCATCTGCGGCACCGACACTCTCGGCGTCGGCATCAACGTGCCGATTCGTACCGTCGTCTTCTCAGCGCTGTCCAAGTACGACGGCACCCGGACCAGGCTGCTCAGCGCACGCGAGTTCCACCAGATCGCGGGACGGGCAGGCCGGGCAGGCTACGACACGGCAGGCACCGTCGTCGTCCAGGCGCCCGAACACGAGGTGGAGAACCTCAAGCAGTTCGCCAAAGTCGCCGATGACCCGAAGAAGCGTCGAAAGCTGGTGCGCCGCAAGGTGCCCGAGGGAATGGTGCCATGGAGCGAGTCGACCATGAACCGGCTGGTCGACGCCGCCCCCGAGCCGCTGACAAGCAACATGCGGGTGAGCACGGCGATGATCCTCGACGTCGTCGACCGTCCAGGTGACCCGTTCGTCGCGATGCGCCGGCTGCTCACCGACAACCACGAGCCACGCAAACGCCAGCTCGCCCACATCCGCCAGGCCGTCGGCATCGCCCGCTCACTGCTGCAGGCCGGCGTTCTGGAGCGGCTCGACGAACCGGGGCCCGATGGCAGGCGCTACGCCCTGACCGTCGACCTGCCGCCCGACTTCGCCCTGAACCAACCGCTGTCGACGTTCGCGCTCGCCGCCGTCGACGTGCTCGATCCCGCGTCGGAAACGTATGCGCTGGAAGTGGTTTCGATCATCGAGGCAACCTTGGAGGACCCACGCCAGATCCTGGCCGCGCAGCTGAACAGGGCCAGGGGCGAGGCCGTCGCCGCAATGAAGGCCGAGGGCATCGAGTACGACGAGCGGATGGAGTTGCTGGACGACGTCACATATCCCAAGCCTCTGGAGGACCTGCTCGACCACGCCTTCGAGGTTTACCTGCAAAGCAACCCGTGGGCCGCCGACGCGCGGCTGTCTCCCAAGTCCATTGTGCGCGAGATGTGGGAGCGCGCGTTCACGTTCCGGGAGTTCATCAGCGTCTACAGCCTGACCCGTTCCGAGGGCGCTGTTCTGCGCTACCTCTCCGACGCCTTCAAGGCGCTGCGGTCAGGGGTGCCCGCCGCGGCACGGACGGAGGAGGTCGTCGACATCGTCGAATGGCTCGGTGAGCTTGTCCGTCAAGTGGATTCGAGTCTGCTCGACGAGTGGGAGCAGCTCACCAGCCCGGACCAACCGCTCGATGCTCCGGTGGCGGTACCTGCGCGCCCCCGCCCGCTGACCGGCAACGAGAGAGCGTTCACGGCGATGGTCCGCAATGCGTTGTTCAAACGGGTGGAGCTGTTCTCCCGTCGCCGCTGGCATGACCTCGGCGAAATGGACCGCGACTCCGGTTGGTCGGCGCAACGTTGGCAGGAGGTCGGCGACGCGTACTTCGGCGAGCACGACGACGTGGGTATCGGTGCTGACGCCCGCGGACCCGCGCTGCTGATCATCGACCGACGGCCCGGCGTGTGGCGGGTGCGCCAGATTCTGGATGATCCTGCGGGCGACCACGACTGGGGCTTTGAGGCGGAGGCGGACCTGGAGGCGTCAGACGAGGAGGGTGTGGCTGTGCTGCGCATCATCGACGCCGGGCGGCTGGACTAGTCGCCGAGGCGGCTGTACATGTGGGGGCTGCGCCTGGTCTACGGCGTGTCCGGCGCGGGGTCTCCCCACCTGTCTCGGATCCTGCCCCACGGATCGGCGTATTGGCCGGGTTGCTTGTAGTACGGGGCTTTTCGCCGCATCAGTGCGGCCATCGCAGGCGCCACCACACGCAGGGGTCGCACCTTCCAGCCCGCCCTGGCGCGGATCTCGTCGTCGGCCTCCGAAGGGGAGTACCGCTGAAATGACAGCACCTGCTGGGAGCGGGTGGTGTCCATCCAGTCCAGCGGATACCAATCAGAGTCGCTGGCGGGATTGCCCGGACGACCGGGGAACAGCAGAGCACCCGTGCCGAGCGCCTCGTTGTTTGCGCGCATCAGATCGCCGTAAAGCCTCTTGTGTGACTCGTCACCCGCAATCATGAAAATCTCCCGCGCGCTGTCGGTGGTGATCGCCGCAGCGAACGCCGCTGCGACATCGCGGGAGTCGACGGAATGACAGCGGTGGTCCTCGGGCATTATCGCGCCGAAGTAGAACGAGTCGAAATCACCGTAGTCAATCAGCGGTTCCAGGCTGATGACGCCGGCGAGCCGAAGGATGGACCACTCCAAAGCCGATGCGCGCACGATGTTTTCGGCTTCCAGTTTGTGACAGCCATACAGTTCGGAAGCCAACGGCGGAGTTTCCGGGGTGAGCAGGTCGGTGAATCGGTGCGGGTTGCGGCTGCCGTACACCGCCATGCTGGATGCGTGGACGAAGCGCGGGGGCGCGGGCATCGCCTCCGCGGCGCGCACAAGCGCCGCGGTCGCGTCGACGTTTACCGCCCGCGCCAGCGCGCTGTTGGCGTAGCACATAGGCGGAATGCACGCCGCCAGATGAACGATGGCCGATGGCGACACATCGGCGAGCACCGCGGCGACCTGGTCCGGCTTCGTCAGATCGACCGACCGCACGTCGACCGCGGCGGGCAGCGCCGGCTTGGTTGCGTGATGCGCGGTGGCGATCACATCGAACCCGTCCGCAACGAGCTTCTCCACCACCGGCCGACCGACCAGCCCGTATGCGCCCGTGACCAGAACGGAATCCCGAACGGCCATGCTGCGCTCCTTCTGCAGAGCGGGATAGGAATCGCAGGTTAGCCGAGGCGAGGTGCCTTGGACGCAGATCCGCAACCTTGTGCGTGGTCGCGGGCCTCAATGCTCTTTCTTGCCGTTGCCGTGACCCTTCTTCTTGCCGGGCGGTTCCTGGTCGACCTGCACCGGCGGCGGCGGTGGCGGCGGCGGCGGCAACACCGATGGTGACGAAGGCGGAGGCGACAGCGACGTGCTGGTGGTCGCCGGGCTGGGTGCCGACGGTGGCGATCCGGTCTCGAAAAAGATCAGAACCGCCGCGAGGACGATCGCGAGTAGCACCGCGGCCAGCGCGAGGATCTTGCGGGTCCGGCTGCGTGGCGTCGGCGCGGCGACGGCCATGGTGGCGGACGGGGGCAGCGGCTCGGCCAGCACCAAAGTCGGCGGGCGGACCGAATGAGGTTGCGGGGCACCGGCCAACGCGGCCCTCATCGCGTCGGCGCTGGGAAAGCGCCATGACGGATCGTGCGCCATCGCCCTGTCGATCGTCGCGCCCAGTGCCGGCTCCACGTCGGGGCGCAGCATCCGCAGCGGCGGCGGTGTCTCCACGCTGATCGCCCTCACCAAGCGCCGCCAGATTCTCCTGCGGAACGGCGGGCGGCCGGTCAGCGCCTCGTACCCGACCGCACCGACCGCATACAGGTCGTCGGCGACCGTCGCGGGCCGACCCGCCACCCGGTCGGCGCTGAGATAGGCCGGGGTGCCGACTATCTGCCCGGTCATCGTCGCAGGCGTCTCAGCGCTTTTCGCGATGCCGAAGTCCGCGACCTTCACATCCCCGGAAGTGGTGAACAAGATGTTGGCGGGCTTGATGTCGCGGTGCAGGATTCCAGCCGCATGCGCGGCGGTCAACGCCGACAGCACGGCGTCGAGAATCCACCGGACCCGGGCTTGCGGTAGCGGGCCACCGGTCAGTTCGTCGGCCAGTGTCCGCCCGGACAACCGCTCCATCACGATGAACGGCGTGCCGGCGTGGTCACCGCTGTCGTGCACAGCCACGATGTGGGGATGGGTCAGGCCGGCGGCGGCCCGTGCTTCGATCTCGAAACGCCTGCGGCTGTCGGGCTGGACGCTGAACGCGGGATGCAGCAGCTTGACCGCGACGGGGCGGTGCAGCCTTGTATCCCAGCCGTCGCGTACCTCGGCCATCCCGCCGCGGCCCAGAATCCCCCGCAATTCGTAGCGGCCGCCAAGAAGTTCTGGCGCCTGCACAGCGTCAACGCTAGCGCGCCTGCGCTATGGGCCCGCTACCCGGCTGTCACCGGGCAGTAGTGCATTCCGTTGTCGCGGTGCCCCACCGGCGGCAGGTTGCGCGCCGGCGTCTCTACCAGCGGTGCATCCGACGGCAGCCGTCCGCTCGCACGGTCGACCGCGCTGCGTTTGCGCGGGTGCATCATCAAGCGCTGTGGCGTCAGCCGGGTGGCCAGGTGCACCAGGTTTCCAAGACGGCGGTGCAGCCACTCTTGGCGAGGCGACCACGTGTAGCCCATCAGTTCGCGGACGGGCGGGTCGTAGAGGCCGATGGTGACGAACAGCAGGAACCGTTGCATGACTTTCAGATTGATCCGCCACAGCCAGTCCGGGATCCACTCCAACGACGGGTGTTTGGTCATGGTGGACAGATCGAGGACTTCGCGTGCCGCCCAGTTGTTCTCTAACACGTTGTGACACATGTGATCCCAGTACTCCTGGAATTCCTCCCACGTCTTGGGCACCGGCCGCATGCTCATCCCGTACATCCGGTACCACGCGACGTGCTCGTCGAACAGCTGCCGCCGTTGCGCTTCGGTCAGCCCGCCCCTGAAGCGTTCCGCTGCCAGGAGGACGGACTTGAAGAAGGTGGCGTGCGCCCAATAGAAGACGTCGGGGTTCAGAGCGCTGTACCGGCGCCCCTGTTCGTCGACGCCCTTGATGCCGATGTGGTAGTCGCGTACCTCTGCACCCGTCTTCGGCGCGCGCTCACCGTCGAAGACGACGCCGCCGATCGGATACACCGACCGGTACAGCCGGGGCATCCGCTCCATGAAAAAGATCGAGTGATCCTTGACCGCTGCGCCCAACTGCGGGTGCATGTTCTGCATCGAGCCGGCCCAGCTGCCCTGCAACATGCCGGTCCACTGGCCGAAGTACTTCCACGTCAACGAGTCTGGGCCGAGCGGCTCGGGCGGGGCGTCATACCCGCCCCCGGAGACGGGGCAACCCGAGGCAACCGGTGTGGTTTCTTCGGACGCAGGGCATACCTCAGACGTATCTTGAGTCACTGATGCGCTTTCGATAGGCGTGGCTGGTATTCTGACTACGTGCGTTGTCAATCTGATTCTAGGAGTGATGTGGCCGGCGGTCAACGACGAGGCCGATGGTCGGGCGTTCCGCTCGAGGATCGCCAGGCGCTGCGTCGCGACGACCTGATCGCCGCGGGCGTCGGCCTGTTGGGCAGCGAGGGCGGTCCTGTCCTGACGGTGCGCGCGGTATGCAAGGCGGCCGGCCTGACCGAACGCTACTTCTACGAGAGCTTCTCCGACCGCGACGAGTTCGTCGGCGCCGTCTACGACGACGTCTGCACAAAGGCGATGTCCACCCTGTCGTCGTCCACCACCGCCCGCGACGCGGTCGAGCGGTTCGTGGCCCTGATGGTCGACGACCCGACGCGTGGCCGCGTGCTGTTGTTGGCGCCGGCGGTCGAGCCCGTGCTGACCCGGTCGGGCGCCGACTGGATGCCCAGCTTCATCGAGCTGTTGCAGCACAAGCTTTCCCGCATCGCCGACCCCGCCGTGCAGGCCATGGTGGCGACCGGCCTGATCGGTGCGCTGACTACGCTCTTCACTGCTTATTTGAACGGCCGGCTGGCGGCCACCCGCGAGCAGTTCATCGACTACTGCGTCGACATGCTGCTCAGCAGAGTTTCGAGCTACTGAGTTCTGACTATCCCGTCGGAATCTCGGCGGTGCCGCCGGGAACTGCTCCTGCGTCAGTGAGTTCGCCTTCCTCGCTCTGCTGGGCAGCGGCGGCTTCCTCGGCCTTGGCCGTGAACGCGCGGCCCTCGGGGCTTGCCGCCGATGCGCCTGGCACGCCGGCCGTGGCGGCACCGCGGTTGCAGTTCAGCGTCAGAAGCACCTCGCTGTCGGCGTGCCCGAACGAGCCATCGGAATCGCGAACGAACGGGGCGTCGGTCGCATTGGTGACCAGGCAGTCGCCCATCGCATCCTGGCGGTCGCCGACCGTCACCGCGATCTTCGCCGTGCCACCGTCGTCCTCGACTGCGGAAACCGCGTCGCCGTAGGTCATTCCCACCACATCGGGCGCCGCCGAGGCGACACCGGCGCCGAACAGCCCGAGCGCAACTCCTGCGGCGCCTACGCCGGCCGAAATGATGATCTTCTTCACATGCCCACCTATGTCTGAGGTTTACGGTTGTCAGGAGTTCAGGCGCGGTTGCAAGCCCTGCGGAAACAATACCGCCGACAAGCCCAACCCGCGAGCAGTACCGACGTCTACGTCAGCCGAATAACGGGGCCCGGATCGGCCGAAAATCGTGACCTTTCCGCCGCCCGCGACACCGTAGGCCAACTTGATGTCACCGGGTTACACAGATATATTGACTGCAACCAACAGGTACAGATAACTGCGGGGGCCGTACGGCCAGTTCACGGCCACCCCGCACCCGAGGAGGAACGCAGGCCTAATGCACGAAAATCTGACCGACCTGCACCTGCTGCGCGAGCTCGAGCCCGTTGTCGAGAAGAACCTCAACCGGCACCTGTCGATGCGCAAGGACTGGAACCCGCACGACTACATCCCGTGGTCTGACGGCAAGAACTATTACGCACTCGGCGGCCAGGACTGGGAGCCGGGACAGTCGAAGCTGTCCGAGGTGGCCCAGACCGCGATGGTGCAGAACCTGCTGACCGAGGACAACCTGCCGTCGTATCACCGTGAGATCGCGATGAATTTCGGCATGGACGGCGCATGGGGTCAGTGGGTGAACCGCTGGACCGCCGAGGAGAACCGGCACGGCATCGCGCTGCGCGACTATCTGATCGTCACCCGCGCCATCGATCCGGTCGCGCTGGAGACCCTGCGCCTCGAGCAGGTGACCCGCGGCTTCAGCCCCGGCCAGAACCAGCAGGGCGACCTGTTCGCGTCGAGCCTGTTCGACTCCGTCATCTATGTGACGTTCCAGGAACTGGCCACCCGCGTGTCGCACCGCAACACCGGCAAGGCATGCAACGAGACGATCGCCGACCAACTGCTGCAACGAGTTTCGGCCGACGAGAACCTGCACATGATCTTCTACCGCGATGTCAGCGAGGCCGGTTTCGATATCGCACCGGACCAGGCGATGCACTCGCTGCACCGTGTGCTCCGCAACTTCAAGATGCCGGGGTTCACCGTTCCGGAGTTCCGGCGCAAGGCTGTGATCATCGCGGTCGGCGGCGTATATGACCCCCGCATCCACCTCGACGACGTCGTCAAGCCGGTGCTGAAGAAGTGGCGCATCTTCGAGCGCGAGGACTTCACCGGCGAGGCCGGCCGGATGCGTGACGACCTCGGCGTGCTTGTCGAAGAGCTCGAGGAGACGTGCGACAAGTTCGAGGTCGCCAAGCAGAAGCGTCTCGAGCGGGAGGCGAAGAGGGCTGAGCGGGTGAGCGCCAAGAAGGTTCTCGCGTCATCTCCGTCCTGACCCAGCCCCGCGCACAGCTGCAGATCGGACCCATCGGGCTGGCCAGCCCTGTGGTGCTCGCCCCGATGGCCGGCGTCACCAACGTCGCATTCCGCACGCTGTGCCGCGAACTCGAGCTAGCCCGGGCCGGAACGGTCAGCGGGCTGTACGTGTGCGAGATGGTCACCGCCCGGGCACTGGTGGAACGACATCCGGTGACGATGCACATGACGACCTTCGGGGCGGACGAATCGCCTCGGTCGCTGCAGCTGTACGCCGTCGACCCGGACAACACGTACGCCGCGGCGAAGATGATCGTCGACGAGGGCCTGGCCGATCACATCGACATGAATTTCGGCTGCCCGGTGCCGAAGGTGACCAGGCGCGGCGGCGGCGCGGCACTGCCCTTCAAACGGAGACTCTTCGGGCAGATCGTGGCCGCGGCGGTGCGCGCGGCCGACGGATCGAACGTCCCGGTCACGGTGAAATTCAGGATCGGCATCGACGACGCCCACCACACCCACCTGGACGCTGGACGTATCGCGGCCGAGGAGGGCGCCGCGGCCGTCGCACTGCATGCCCGCACCGCGGCGCAGCGCTACTCCGGGACGGCCGACTGGGATCAGATCGCTGCGCTGAAAGCCCACGTCACAAGCATTCCGGTGCTCGGCAACGGCGACATCTTCGACGCCGACGACGCGCTGGCCATGATGGCCACCACCGGCTGCGACGGGGTGGTCATCGGCCGCGGCTGCCTGGGTAGGCCGTGGCTGTTCGCCGAGTTGTCCGACGCCTTCGCCGGTCGTGCCAGTGTGAAACCGCCCACACTGGGCGAGGTCGCAGCGATCGTCCGCAGGCACGGCGAGCTGCTGAGCGCCCACTTCGGCGAGGACAAGGGCATGCGCGACATCCGCAAGCACGTCGCGTGGTACCTGCACGGATTCCCGGCCGGAGCCGAGCTTCGCCGGGCATTGGCGCTGGTCAAAACCCGGTCCGAGCTTGACGAACTGCTCGATGAACTTGACCCCGACGTGCCGTTCCCCCCGGCCGCCAACGGCCCACGGGGACGTCAGGGGTCGGCGGCCTCGGTGGCGTTACCGGAGGGCTGGCTGACCGACCCAGATGACTGCACCGTGCCGACCGGCGCCGATGTGATGCATTCCGGTGGGTGAACCGAGACCATCTCGACATTACGTCTCTCAGGATCTCTCAGTACGATATGAGTCTTGTCGTTTGCGGCTCCAGACGCGGGGCCACGGATATCGCCGCTTCAATTCGGGCGGCAGCGCAGCGGCTGATGCGCGCCGGCGCGCACGCTGCTCATACGGTCGGAGGCCAGTAGGGACATGAGTGACGGCGATAACGCCACTCCTGGTCGCCCGCGCGCGTCCGATTCCAACGGCGCCAACCAGTGGCTTTCCCGATCTCCGCTGCCACCGCGATCCGCCGCGCCGTGGGAGCGCAAACCTTCTGGCGAGCCAGAGGCAGACGACGACACCTCATCGCAGACGAACAGTCACACCGACGGGGTGACGGTCGCCGACCTGATCGCGAAGGTCACCGGCGCCGCGCCGACCGATCTCCCGAGCAGGCACGCAGCGCCAGAACCCGAGCCCGCGCCGACACCACCACGTTCCGCGACGCCCCCGCCACGTCAGCCCCCTGCGCGTCCAGCCGCGCCCCCGCCCCGCCAGCGGCAACCGCGGCAACTTCGGCCCACGACGCCGCGACCAGAAGATCGACCCGACCCGGACACCGAGATCATCCCCGTGGTGTCCTACGCCGACGAGATCCCCGATCTGGCCGCGTTGCGTCGTGCCCGGCTCGAGCGTGTCGCGCCCGGAGCGCGTGGGCGAGCCGGCAGGCGAACCCGTAGATCCGCCCAAGCGGAAGTCGCGGCGCCGGGTCATGTTGGCGGGCCGTTCCCTGGCCGCCCTCTTCGCAGTGCTCGCGCTCGCGATGACCGGCGGCGCCTGGCAATGGCAGTCGTCCAAGAACAACATGCTCAACCGGGTCTCGGCGCTGGACCAGAGCTCCCGCGACATCATCGATCCCAATGCGCAGTACGGCGACGAGAACTTCCTCATCGTCGGCATCGACAGCCGCTTCGGCGCGAACGCCGACATGGGTGCGGGCAACACCGAGGACGCGGGCGGCGCGCGGTCGGACACCATCATGTTGGTCAACATCCCGGCTAACCGGGAACGCGTTGTCGCGGTGTCGTTTCCGCGTGACCTGAACATCGAGCCGATGAAGTGCGAGGCCTGGAACGCCGAGACGGGTGAGTACGGCCCGCTGTATGACGAGGACACCGAATCCTACGGTCCCGATGAGATCTACACCGAGACGAAGTTGAACTCCGCCTTCTCCTTCGGCGGGCCCAAGTGTCTGGTGAAGGTCATCCAGAAGCTGTCGGGTCTGTCCATCAACCGGTTCATGGCCGTCGACTTCGCGGGATTCTCCAAGATGGTCGACGCGCTCGGCGGCGTGGAGGTGTGCAGCACCACTCCGCTCGAGGACTACGAGCTCGGCACCGTACTGGCCAACGCGGGCAGGCAGACCGTCGACGGGCACACCGCGCTGAACTACGTGCGCGCCCGCCAGGTGACCACCGAGACCAACGGCGACTACGGACGCATCAAGCGCCAGCAGCTGTTCCTGTCGTCGCTGCTGCGCTCGATGATCTCCAAGGAAGTCTTCTTCTCGCTCAACAAGCTCAACAACGTGGTCAACCAGTTCATCAACGACAGTTATGTCGACAACATCAATACCAAGGACCTGGTCGAGCTCGGCCAGTCGCTGCAGAACGTCGCCGCGGGTCGCATCACCTTCCTCACGGTCCCGACAACGGGATACATGGACGAGTGGGGCAACGAACACATGCGCGAGGACGACACCCGCGCGATCTTCGACGCGATCATCAATGACGATCCGCTGCCCGAGGAGCGCAACGCCGACAACACCCCGGTTCCCGGTACGCCGGAGTCGTTGACGAAACAGACATCCGAATCGCCGACCAGTCAAGCACCGGAACCAGAGACCACCGCACCCGCCGACGAGTTGGTCGACGCCATCACCACCGACCCGACTTCGGTGACCGTTCAGGTGACGAACTCGACGGGCCAGGATGGGCTAGGCGCAACTGCTGCAAGCGAATTGCAGTTGCACGGCTTCAAGGTCGAGAGCCCCGACGACTATCCGACGGGTCCGCTGAACTCGACGACGGTGTTCTTCTCGCCAGGTAACGAAGAGGCCGCGGCGACGGTGGCATCGGCCTTCACCGAGCCGACGATCGAGCGCGTCAACGGGAAGGGCAACACCGTGCAGGTGGTGCTGGGTTCCGACTTCGCCACGGTGAGCCCGCCGAAACCGAGCGGTTCCTCGGTGCAGGTCCACGTCCTGCACGCGACGGGGAGCACTCCGACACAGCTGCCTGAAGACCTCTCGGTCACCAACGCCGCCGACACCAGTTGCGAGTAGATCCGGCATCAGCCGCGTTCGGGCAAGCGGCATTCACCTTTCGTTCACCCTGCACATCGTGACGATTCGCCGGATCAGCCCGTAGGCTGGGCATATGCGAACTGCGTATCACGAGCAGCTAGACGCACTAACCAGCCAGCTGGGTGAGATGTGCGGGCTGGCGGGGGCCGCGATGGAGCGGGCGACCCAGGCCCTGCTCCAGGCCGACCTGGTGCTGGCCGAACAGGTGATCACCGACCACGAGCAAATCAGCGGGCTGAGCGCCAAGGCCGAGGAGGCGGCATTCGTGCTCCTCGCCCTGCAGGCTCCGGTGGCAGGCGACCTGCGGGCGATCGTCAGCTCGATCCAGATCGTTGCGGACGTCGACCGGATGGGAGCCCTAGCTCTCCACGTCGCCAAGATCGCCCGCCGCCGTCACCCACAGCATGCGCTTCCCGAAGAAGTCAACGGCTACTTCGCCGAAATGGGCCGGGTGGCAGTCGAACTGGGCAACAGCGCCCAGGAGGTACTGCTGACCAAGGACCCGGAGAAGGCGGCGCGCATCAGCGAGGAAGACGACGCGATGGACGATCTGCACCGTCATCTCTTCAGCGTCCTGATGGACAAGGAATGGAAGCACGGCGTCACCGCCGCCGTCGACGTGACACTGCTGAGCCGCTTCTACGAGCGGTTCGCCGACCACGCCGTCGAGGTCGCCCGCCGCGTCATCTTCCAGGCCACCGGCAGGCTCCCCGAGGAAGAGGTACTTCCCACCGTGCACTAGCCGCGGTTATGGGCGGAGCACCAGCTTGCCGCGAGTATGGCGCTGCTCCAGCGTGCGGTAGGCCTTGCGGACGTCATCGAGGGCGAATACCTCGGCGATGGGCACATCCAGCTGGCCTTCGGCGACCAGGGCTGCCAGTTCGGCCAGCACGGCGGCATTGGCAGCGTCCGCGTTGCCCGATGTCCGCACCGTGAACCGCTCGGCAGCGGCGAAGTCGATGATGGTGTTCACCCGCTCCGGCGCCACGCCCAACTCGTCGACCGCGAGCTCGACGTAGCCGCCACCGAAGAAGTCCAGGAACGCATCGATCCGGCCCGCGGGCGTTGCGGCCCGTAGCCGCCCGGCCAGGTCGTCGCCGTAGTTCACCGGGATCACCCCGTGTGCGCGCAGCCATTCGTCGTTCGAGGGGCCGGCGATACCCACAACGGTGGCACCGCTCCGGGCCGCGAGCTGCACTGCGATCGAGCCCACTCCACCCGCGGCGCCTGCGACGGCGACCACGTCACCCTGCGTCAGGTCGACGGCGCGCACGGCCGCGTACGCGGAGGTGCCTGCGACGTACAGGGCGCCTGCCACCTCCCACGGCACCGCGGCCGGTTTGGCAGTCAGGTTCTCGGCGGCCACGACGACGTATTCCGCGTGGCTCGCTCGCTTGTCGCTGAACCCGATGACCTCGTCGCCGGCACCGAAATCATCGACGCCCGCGCCGGTTTCGACGACGACGCCCGCGAAGTCGCTGCCCTGTCCGGACGGGAACGTGGTGGGGAATACGTCCTTCAACAGAGCCCTTGCGGATGGACGCCTCACCGGGGTTCATTCCCGCGGCTTTGACCTCGACGAGAACCTCGCCTGCTGCAGGTGCGGGCCGCTCGACGTCGCGGACGTCGAGAACATCGATATCCCCGTAATGATCGAATCGCACTGCTCTGCTCATGACAGTTACGAACGGCTTTGTTCGCGAGCTATTCCCCCGGGCTGATGCGGACACCGGCCTTGTCGGCCTTCATCAGGTCGCGCAGCATCTTGATCAGCACTTCGAGCTCGGAACTCGAGTAGCGCATCAGGAAGTCCCGCAGGCCCGCGGCCATCTCGTCGTGCAGTTCGCAGGTGGGCTTCGGTGAGCGTCGGCCATCGGCTGTCAGTTCGAGCGCGATCCACTTGCCGAGTTGACCTGGGCGTGGCGACCGGAACCGTCCGGCACCAGCGTGGCTCCTAGTCCTGCAGCTCGACTAGCCGAAGCGACCCGAGATGTAGTCCTCTGTCGCCTTTTGCGTCGGGTTCGAGAAGATCTTCTCGGTGTCGTCGATCTCGATCAGCTTGCCGGGCTTGCCCGTTGCCTCGAGGTTGAAGAACGCCGTCTGGTCACTCACCCGCGCGGCCTGTTGCATGTTGTGCGTGACGATCACGATCGTGTAGTCCTGCTTGAGCTCGGCGATCAGGTCCTCGATCGCGAGTGTCGAGATCGGGTCGAGTGCCGAACAGGGCTCATCCATCAGCAGCACGTCGGGCTGCACGGCGATCGCTCGGGCGATGCAGAGGCGCTGTTGCTGGCCGCCGGACAGCCCACCACCGGGCTTGTCCAGTCGGTCCTTGACCTCGGTCCACAGGTTCGCGCCCTTGAGCGACTTCTCTGCGACCTCGTCGAGTGCCTTCTTGTTTCGGACGCCTTGCAGCCGAAGGCCTGCCACTACGTTGTCGCGGATTGACATGGTGGGGAACGGGTTCGGTCGCTGGAACACCATGCCGATGGTCTTGCGGACACCGACCGGGTCGACGCCGGCGCCGTAGACGTCCTCACCGTCCAGGAGCACCGAGCCCTCAACGCGCGCACCGGGAATGACCTCGTGCATCCGGTTCAGTGTGCGCAGCACGGTGGACTTGCCGCAGCCGGAAGGGCCGATGAAGGCCGTCACGCTTCGTGGTGGGACCGACATCGACACGTCCGCAACGGCGTGGAACGAACCGTAGTAGATGTTGACGTCCTTGAGGTCGAGACGCTTGGCCATGGTGATCTACTCCTAAACCTGTTCAGACCTTTTTGGGGGCGAAGAACTTTGCGATGAACCGCGCACCGACATTGAGCAGCGCGATCAGCACGATGAGGGTGAGCGCGGCGCCCCAAAGCCGGTCCGTCGGAACCGGATTCGCGCCTGCGCCAGCCGAGGTCTGGTCGTACATCATGCCCGGAAGCGACCCCATGAACCCACTGAACATGTCGAAGTTCATCGCCTGGGCGTATCCGACCAGGATCAGCAGTGGCGCCGTCTCCCCCATGACGCGGGCGAGGGCGAGCAGGATGCCGGTGACGATGCCCGACAACGCCGTCGGGATGACAATGGAGGAGATCGTCCTCCACTTGGGCACGCCGAGCGCATAGCTCGCTTCGCGTAAGATCCATCGGCACGATGCGAAGCATCTCTTCGGTGGAGCGAACGATCACCGGGATCATCAAGAGCACCAGCGCAAGCGACACCGCGAATCCGGAACGCTGGAAGCCCAGCGTCGCGACCCAGAGCGCGTAGATGAACAACGCCGCCACGATCGACGGAACGCCGGTGAGGATGTCCACCATGAAGGTGGTGATCTTGCCGAGCTTCGTGCCGCCGCCGTACTCGACCAGATAGATGCCGACGAACACGCCGACTCGGAATCGAGATGATGGCACACACCAAGCCCTGCAACAGGGTTCCGATGATCGCGTGGTACGCGCCACCGCCGGCCTGGAACGCCGTCATGCCTGCCTGCGAGTTGAGCCACCACGTACTCGACGTGACGGCGCCGATGACCCTTGGCGACCACGGTGTAGAGCACCCAGATCAACGGCACCAGCGCGATCGCCACCGACATCGTGACCAACACCGTTGCGACGTTGTCGGCGACCTTGCGACGCAGGCTCAGCTTCTGGAACGTCGGCGCCTTGACCGGCTGGTCCAGTGTGGCCGTCATGACTTACTCCTTCCGGCGACGGCCGCCCGTGCCAGCGAGTTGACGATGAAGGTCAGAATGAACAGCACCAGACCCGCCGCGATGTACGCGCCCGCCTTGTACTGGTCGTTGAATTCCGAAGCGGCAGCGGCGATCTTGCTCGCGAAGGTGTAGCCGGCGTCGAACAGAGACCACCCGAACGCCTGCTGAGTGCCGCGCAGGATGATCAGCAAAGCGATCGTCTCACCGAGTGCGCGGCCGAGGCCGAGCATCGCGCCGCTGATGTAACCCGACAGCCCGAACGGCAACACGGTTGTCTTCACGACCTCCCACCGGGTGGCGCCAAGCGCAAGCGCCGCCTCGATGTGACCGCGTGGCGTCTGCACGAACACTTCGCGGGTGACCGCGGTGATGATCGGCAGGATCATCACCGCAAGCACGATCCCTGCGGTGAAGATCGTTCCGCCGCCTGCGACGGACGCGTTGCCGGTCTGAAACAGGAAGAGCCAGCTGAGGTTTTGGTTCAGCCACATCGCGAGTGGCTTGATCACGGGGGCCAGCACGTACAGACCCCAGACGCCGTAGATGATCGACGGCACCGCGGCCAGCAAGTCGACCATGTAGGCCAGCGGGGCCGCCACCCGCCGCGGCGCGTACTGCGTCAAGAAGATCGCGATCCCCAGCGCAACCGGCATCGCGAGGAGCAGTGCGAACACCGAAACGAAGACGGTGACCTGCAGCAGATCGAGGATTCCGAACTGCATCGCCGATGTGTCGGTGGTGACCCAGTTCCCGCTGTAGAGGAAGAAGTTCTGCTCGTTGCGCGTCAGCGCTGGTATGGCGCGCCAGAGCAGGAATGCCCCGATCGCCGCGATGATGACGACGATGAGAATGCCGGAGCCTTCGGCCAGGCTGCGGAAGACCCGGTCCCCGAGCCGAACCTTGGCGCCCCTCGACGGGTCGGTGGAGATGGGCGGCGGATCCGGGTGAGGCGCCGCCAGCGCCTCGCCCGACCCCGCGCCGGCCGGATTCGTGTAGCCCGCCAGATTCAGTCACGTCGAGCCTATCGGTCATCGGTTCCGGCACCCATCCTCACCGTATTCGAGCAGACGCGCTACGTAACTACGCAATTGCGTCGACGGACTTCAGCAGTCGCTCCTTGAAGGCGTCCGGCAGCGGAACATAGCCTGCCGCCGACAGGTTGGCCTGTCCCTCGTTGGCCGAGACGGTCAGGAACGACTTCACCGCCGCGGCGGTGTCGGCGTCGTAACCCTTGGAGCAGACGATCTCGTAGGTTGCCAGCATCAGCGGGTAGACACCGGCTTCCTTGCTCGCATACAGCGCGTCCAGGTCGAGCGCCAGGTCGTTGCCCTCGCCCTTGAACTTGGCGGTGTCGACGGCCTTCTGGGTCGACTCGTCGGTGAGCTCGACGGCCCCGCCTCCGCTGTCGATCTGGGCCACCTTCAGGCCGGCCTGCTGCGCGAAACCCTTCTCCACGTAGCCGATCGAGCCAGGGGTGGCCTGGATGGCCTGCACGACGCCGGCCGACTTCTGCGCACCTTCACCGGCGCCGCCCTGGAACTCCTTGCCCGCGCCCTTCGTCCAGGCCTGCGGCGCGGCGGCGCCCAGATACTTCTGGAAGTTGTCGGTGGTGCCCGATGAGTCCGAGCGGTAGATCGGCTTGATGTCGGCGTCGGGCAGCGTCGCCCCGGAGTTCAGCCCGGCGATGGCCGGATCATTCCACTTCTTGATCTGGCCACTGAAGATCTTGGCCAGCACATCGCCGTTGACGACGAGCTTGTCGGCGCCCTCCACATTGAACGCCATCGCGACAGGACCGAACACCAGCGGCAGATTCCACGCCTCGCCGCCGCCACAGCGGTCGGCGGCCTTGGCTACCTGATCATCTTTGAGTGCCGAGTCGGACCCGGCGAAGTCGACCTGTTTGGCGAGGAACTGGTCGACGCCTGCACCCGAACCGGTCGGGTTGTACGCCAGCGTCTTGCCGGAGCAGACCTGTCCCCACACCTTGTTGAACTCCGCGATCGCGTTCTGCTGGGCGGTCGAGCCCTCGGCGGTGAGCGAGTTCTTGCCTGCGCAGTCGGCGGATGACGACGAGGTCCCGGACGCAGCGGAGGAAGAGCTCGTGCCTGCGTTATTGTCGCTGCCGCATGCAGACAGTGTCAGCGCGGCCAGTGCTGCCACCGACAGTGTCGTACCGAACGCCTTGCCAATGCTGTTGAGCTTCACTTACTCCCACTTTCCTCGAGGACTTTGACGGGCTTCAGACTCCCCGGCAACGTATGCGGCCGCGGTAGACGGCTATGGCATGGAAGGTGAACGAGCGGTGAACAGGTTCAGCATTTGCTGGGGGTTCCCCCAGCTTGCGAGGGGGACTAGTGAGGTTGAACGGCGGCGTAGGCGACGTCGGTGCTGAACACCTCGAAACCCAGCCGTCGATAGGTGTTCACCGCCGCCGAGTTATCTGCCTCGACGTAAAGCGTCACCGTCGGCTGGGAACTAGCTGAAAGCCGATCCGCCAGATGATGCAACCCGATCAGCGTCAGGGTCGCGCCTATGCCCCGGCCTTGCGCGGCCGGATCGACGCCGACCACATACACCTCGCCGAGATCATCGCTGTGCACCTTCGTCCAGTGGAAGCCGAGCAGCTGGCCGGTCTCTTCGTCGAACGCCATGAACAGACCACCGGGATCGAACCAGGCCTCGGCCCGTCGCTCGGCGATATCGGCATCCGTCCAGCCGCCCTGCTCTGGGTGCCAGGCAAAGGCGGCGTTGTTGACGCGCAGGAGATCGGCATCGTCATCCGCGCCGCGGTAGGTGTCGATGCGGACTCCGGACGGAATCCTCACCGGCGGTAGATCCGTGAGTGGGCGACGCATCTGCAGCAGCTCGCGGGCCGCTTCGAGGCCCACGGCCCTCGCCGTCGCGCGCGCCGCCTCCAGATCGCCGTGCGCCCAGATCCGGGTGCCCTCGCCGCCCTCGGCCAACGCCGCGCGGGCCATCGCCGATCCGATGCCGCGCCTGCGCGCGTGCGGATGGACGACGAGCTCCGCCATCGCAGGGTCATCGTCGGTCGCCGGGGCAAGGTCGAGGAAGCCGACGACGGCGTCGCCGTCGAGCGCCACCAGGTGCCGGGTGCGGTCCTGCGAAAGGGCGCGCAGCACCTGTTCACCGACGGGCGCGACGCCGTCCGTCGACTTGGCTGCGGCGATCATTTCCTTGATTGCGTGCTGGTCCTCATCAGCAAGGACAGTGCGCCAGGAATACGAGATCACTGACTGCGAAGTGGGTCAGCCAGCTCTTCGGGCAGCACGATGGGCGCGTCATACGCGTCGTCGAGGTCGTCGGGCGCATCCGCACCTGCGGCGGGCGTGCGACCCCGTGCCGGACGCACAGCCTTGTATCCGACGTTGCGCACGGTGCCGATCAAGGACTCGTACTCGGTGCCGAGCTTGGCGCGCAGCCGGCGCACGTGGACGTCAACCGTGCGGGTGCCGCCGAAGAAGTCGTAGCCCCAGACTTCCTGCAGCAACTGCGCCCGGGTGAACACCCGGCCGGCATGCTGTGCCAGATACTTCAGCAGCTCGAATTCCTTGTACGTGAGATCGAGTGGGCGACCGCGCAGACGGGCCGTGTAGGTGCCCTCATCGATGACGAGCTCGCCGAGGCTGACCTTGCCCGCGTTCTCCTGGCTCGCCGCGCCGCCGCGGCGACCGACCAGAAGGCGCAGTCGCGCGTCGATCTCGGCGGGCCCGGTGCTCGGCAACAGAATCTCGTCGAGACCCCACTCCACGTTGACCGCGACGAGGCCGCCCTCGTTAACCACGGCCACGACGGGAACCGACGTCCCCGTGGTTCCGAGCAGCCGGCACAGCCCGCGCGCGGCGGCCAGATCGGCGCGCGCGTCCACTATCGCGATATCGGCGCTGCCCGCCTCCAGCAACGAGGAAACCTCGGTGGGCGCAGTTCGCACGTGATGGGCGAGCAGCGACAACGAGGGCAGCACCGACTCCGGATGCGGGTCAGCGGTTAATAGCAGCAGATCCAAGGGGCCCTCCAGCGTGCCGGGCAGTATTGACGGACATCGCTGTCTGTGGATACCTCCCAGATTCGTAGCCGACATCTGGGCGTTACCGGTGCACTAACGATAACCCGACACATGCTGATTAGCCGCGCCGAGCAGGGCGGGCTTGCGGTGGTGGGCCAGAATGTCGGGGTGCGCAAGCTGGTGATCGGGGCGATATCGGCGGTGGCCGTGGTGTCGATCGCGGCGGTCGGCGCCGACTTCAGCGCGGCCATCTACGCCGAATATCGCCTGGCCAGGGCGGTTCGCAGCGAAGCGCAGCTGAACTTCGACCCGTGGGTCGGCATCATCGGCTTTCCGTTCATTTCGCAGGCCAGAGGCAGGCATTACAGCCAAATCGAGATCCGTGCGAATGGCGTAGATCACCCCGTCGCAGGCAAGGTGTCTTACGAGGCCACCCTGTATTCGATCGATGTGCCGGAGGCTTCCTGGCTGATCGACGCGAGCACGAAACTGCCGGTCGCCAAGGTCGAAAGCCGCACGATCATCGACTCCACCCATCTGGGCCGTTTCATGGGCATCCCCGATCTGCTGGTGGAGACGCCCCTCAAGGAAGCCAACAACCCCACCGGCGGCACCACCGAATCAGGCATCTCGAGCAATAAAGCCCTGGTCTTCACCGGTACGCCCAAGTCGGCCGGTTTCGACGAGCGGGTGAGCATCGCAGTGGACCTCTCCGTCGCGGGCCCGGATCAGACGACGCTGGTGTTCACCGCGACGGGCGTGCTCACCGGGGCGGGCACCGCCGACCAGCAGGTGCCCGAGGACAAAACCCAGGCCGTGCTCGCCGCCTTCACCACCGCCCTGCCCGGGCTGAAGCTGCCCTTCGGCATCGCCCCAACCAGCGAGGGGGCCCGCGGATCCGATGTCATCATCGAAGGCATCGCCGAGGGAGTAACCGTGACACTGGATGAGTTCACACAGTAATGAGCCCTTCACTCGCCGTCGTCGTGGTCGTGCTCATCGCGGCTTTCGGGCTGGCCTATGTGATCAACAGGCTGATCGCGCTGCGGGCCGGGCTGCTCAAGGACACCACATCCACCGCCGGCTCAGACGCCGTGGACACGTCTGATCTGGGCCTGTCCGACACCGGGCCGACCGTCGTGCATTTCAGCGCGGTGTGGTGCGGGCCGTGCGCCGGGGTGCGGCGGGTGGTCGACCAGGTCTGCGAGGAGCTGCCGGCGGTGGCGCATGTGGAGATCGACATGGACGCCAATCCGGCCGCCGCCAGGCGACTTTCGGTGCTGTCTTTGCCGACGACGTTCGTGTTCGACGCCGACGGCCGCCAGCGCTACCGCGTCGCCGGCGTCCCGACCGCCGCTGACCTGCGGTCGGCGCTCGACCCGCTGTTGGCTTGATCACCATGTCATTGGGTAAGCTGTGCCGCGTGTCCGCCCGCCTCCAGGTGATGCTCACCAAGCGCCGCGCAGTCGATCTGTGCCGCGTCGCGGGTTGCTGTTGTTGTTGTCGTAGCTGCTGAGCAGTCGCGCTTTCCCGCGTGCTCGCTCGCAGCGGCCCGATGTGGCCGCTCGCTCCCAGCCCTATCCGACACAACAGGAATGTGACTTTCATGGGATCACCAACCAGGACCGCGCAGGACGTCGATCAGGTCGACGTTCGTGGGCCCCGCTTCGCGGCGTGGGTGACGACGGCGGTTCTGGTGGTCACGTTGATCGTGTCCAGCGTGAGCCTCGGCGCGGCTGCTGTGATCCTGGCAGTGCAGGCCGTCGTCTTCGCCGTCGGCGCGGTCGGCGGGCCGCGCAAGCACCCGTACGGCCTGATCTTCGCCAAGCTCGTCGCTCCCCGTCTGGCCCCGGTCACCGAGAAGGAGCCGGTGCCGCCGCTCAAGTTCGCCCAGCTGGTCGGGTTCGTGTTCGCCGTCGTCGGCGCCGCCGGATTCGGCACGGGGACCCCCACCCTCGGGCTGATAGCGACCGGATTCGCTTTGGTCGCCGCGTTCCTCAACGCCGCCTTCGCCATCTGCCTTGGCTGCCAGCTCTACCCGCTGGTGGCACGACTGCGTCGCTCGCCCAACCCCGCTTAACAACTGAATCACCAAGCAACCGAAAGGATCTCCTCCATGGCACGCTCCGACGTCCTGGTCACGACTGACTGGGCCGAGAGCAATCTCGATGCGCCGAACACCGTCTTCGTCGAGGTTGACGAAGACGCGTCCGCCTACGACGGCGGACACATCGCCGGCGCGGTGAAGCTGGACTGGAAGACCGACCTGCAGGACGCCGTCAAGCGCGATTTCGTTGACGCACAGCAGTTCTCGAAGCTGCTGTCCGACCGCGGCATCAGCAACGACGACACCGTGATCCTCTACGGCGGCAACAACAACTGGTTCGCCGCATACGCGTACTGGTACTTCAAGCTCTACGGCCACGACAAGGTCAAGCTGCTCGACGGTGGCCGCAAGAAGTGGGAGCTCGACGGAAGGCCGCTGTCGGCCGATGCCGTGAGCCGGCCCGCCACCAGCTACACCGCCAAGCAGCCGGACACCAGCATCCGCGCGTTCCGCGACGAGGTCATCGCCGCCATCAACGAGAAGAATCTCGTCGACGTCCGTTCGCCGGACGAGTTCTCCGGCAAGATCCTTGCCCCGGCGCATCTACCGCAGGAGCAGAGCCAGCGGCCGGGACACATCCCGAGCGCCATCAACGTGCCGTGGAGCAAGGCGGCCAACGAGGACGGCACCTTCAAGTCGGACGACGACTGGCCAAGCTGTACGCCGAGGCTGGGCTGGACGGTGAGAAGGAGACCATCGCGTACTGCCGCATCGGGGAGCGTTCGTCGCACACCTGGTTCGTGCTGCAGGAACTCCTCGGCCACAAGAACGTGAAGAACTACGACGGCAGTTGGACGGAATACGGCTCCCTTGTGGGTGCCCCGATTGAGTTGGGAAGTTGATATGTGCTCTGCACCTAAGCAAGGACAGACGCTGCCTGCGGGCGTCGACCTCGAGAAGGAAACGGTGATCACCGGTCGCGTCGTCGACGGCTCCGGTCAGACGGTCGGCGGCGCGTTCGTGCGCCTGCTCGACAGCTCTGACGAGTTCACCGCCGAGGTGGTCGCGTCGGCCACCGGTGACTTCCGGTTCTTCGCCGCGCCCGGTACCTGGACACTGCGCGCGCTGTCTCCGGCGGGCAACGGTGACGCCAGCGTCGCGCCGTCGGGCGCCGGCATCCACGAGGTCGACGTCAAGGTCGCATAGCGGCGCGGGCGGACTAGACTCTCGCCCGTGGTGTTGTTCTACGAACTCCTGCTCGTGGCGGCCGCTGTGGTCATCACCTGGTTCGCGCTATATGCGCTGTATCGGCTCATCACCGACGAATCGTGACGTCTGAAGAGAGCCCCGTCGCCGGCGGATCGGGCGACCGGGCGGTTGCCGCCGCTGTCGAACGGGCCAGGGTGACCGCTGCCCGCAATATCCCCACGTTCTCCGACCTGCCCGCCCCTTCCGACACCGCCAACCTGCGCAAGGGCGAAGACCTGAACAATGCGCTGCTTGCGCTGCTGCCGCTGGTCGGCGTGTGGCGTGGCGAGGGTGAAGGCCGCGGAGCCCAGGGCGACTACCGATTCGGGCAGCAGATCGTCGTGTCCCACGACGGCGGCGACTACCTGATCTGGGAAGCGCGGTCGTGGCGGCTGACGGAGTCCGGTGACTACGAAGAGCGCGGCATGCGGGAGTCAGGTTTCTGGCGGTTCGTCGACGATCCGAACGATCCGGCGGAGTCCCAGGCGATCGAGCTGCTGTTGGCCCACTCCGCCGGCTACGTCGAGCTGTTCTACGGCAGACCGCTCAACCAGTCGTCGTGGGAACTGGCCACCGATGCGTTGGCGCGCACCAAGTCCGGGATGCTCGTCGGTGGCGCGAAAAGGTTGTACGGCATTGTCGAGGGGGGCGATTTGGCTTACGTCGAGGAGCGCGTTGACGCCGATGGCGGACTCGTGCCGCATCTGTCGGCCAGGCTGACGAGGTTCGTGGGCTGATGCGCAGGGTTCGGTTAGCCGCGGTTCTCGCCGCGGCAGTGATCGCCGCAGGCTGTTCATCGTCGAATGACGCCCCGTCCGAAGAGTCCTCGACACCTGCACCCGGTGGTCACGGGGCCTATGCGAAATGCCTTCAGGATCATGGCGTTTCGGCTCCGCCCGGTCCCGTCGCGGGTCCCCCGCCGGGCTCCGACGAGGCGACATGGCACAAGGCCAACGAGGCGTGCGCGTCGCTGGCGCCGGGCCCGGACGCGGGCTGAGCGGAGAACGGGCCCTTTCCCGCCCGGGCAGCACGCCGGTGCCGTCATCGCGCGGTGCGTCACGCCGAACGATTCAGCCGAATCATTGCCCGCCGCATAGGGTCAGGCCATGGCAGAGGTTGCTCTCCGGCCCGCCACGTCGGCCGACGCGGACACCGTGGCACAGATCTGGCGGGAGGGCTGGCGCGACGGGCACCTCGGCCATGTCCCGGCCGCCCTCGTAGAGGTGCGAACGCCCGCGTCGTTCTTACAACGCGCCGCTGACCGGGTAGGCGACACCACCATCGCCGTCGTCGACGGCGACATCGCGGGCTTCACGATGGTGACCGGCGACGAGGTCGAACAGGTGTATGTGGCGCGGTCACAGCGAGGCTCTGGAGTCGCTGCGCTACTGCTCGACGATGCCCGTCGCAGGATCGGGGATGCCGGGCATGCGGTCGCGTGGCTCGCCGTCGCGACGGGTAACGAGCGGGCTCGACGTTTCTATCGGCGGTCCGGGTGGACCGACGAGGGGGCATTCGACTATGCGGCGTCAACCGATTCGGGCAGCACGCCGGTGCCCTGCCACCGATACACGGCCCGCTACGTTCTCACTGACCCTCGGTCGTGCCCCAGATATGGTGCGGCCCCCGAGCCGGTGTTCCTGGTTGGACTAACCGAGAGGCTCGGGGGCCGGGTGACTGCGGGGAATTCGCCAGCGCGCGCGGGTGAGTCCCCGGTGCTGCTAGCTCGCAGCCACCTCACATGTCCATAAGTCAATCAATTTGTCGGACCACCTCCTTCCCTGTGTACCGACGAAGCTACCACCGCTCACAAAGTGGCTGCCAGCAATTTTTTTCGGGTCGGTTTTTCCCGAACCGCCCTAGAACGGATCGCCGATCTCGCCCAGCATCGCCTTCCGGATCAGCGGCAACGGCAGCGGGCCGAGTTTGATGAAGTTGTCGTGGAAATCCTTCAGTGAGTACTTCTGGCCCATCTTCGCCTTGTAGTCCTCGCGCAGCTTCATGATCATCAGCTTGCCCATCGTGTAATAGCCGTACGTCGCGTCAGACGTTCCGCGTTTGGCCTCCGACTCGGCGACCGGTTCCGGCTGGTATGCCTGCTCGACGAACATGTTCTGCGCCTGCTCGACTGTCATGCCCTGGGTGTGCATCTTGATGCCGACGATGAAGCGGACGTCGCGAAGCAGCGCATCCTGAACCTCCGCCAGCCGGTATCGCGGATCGTCGGCGTGCAGGCCCTCGTCAAGCACCATCTGCTCGCAGTAGTGGGCCCAGCCCTCGAAGTTGCTCGACGTGGCGAAGACCTTCCGGACGTCGGACGGGTAGTCCTTGGCGAAGAGGAACTGCACGTAGTGGCCCGGCCACACCTCGTGCACCGAAACATTGCTGATAGAGGGCCGGTACCACTGCGACATGAAGTCGTCCTGCTCTTCCTTCGACCACGTCGGGTCGGGCAGCGTCATCATGAAGTAGGCCTCGGTAGCGACCTTCTCGAACGGGCCGGGGGTGTCCATCGCCGCTGAGGTCGTCGCGCGCATGAACGGCGGCGTCTCCACCACCTTCGCCGGGGGTGCCTGCGGAAGGTCGATGATCTGTTTGTCCCGGACGAACCGAGCGAGGCTGTCGAGACCGCTCTGCGTGACGGCCAGCAACTCCGAGGGCGGCGGAAAGTCTTTCGCCACGTCCGCGAGCACCTCGGGCGGCGTCTTCGTCGGATCGACCCGTCGCGCTGCCTCGGTGAACGCCTGCTGATTGCTCTTCAGGTCGGCCTCGGCGGCGGCCAGCAGGTCGGGAAGCGGGGTGGTGATCATCTCGTCGGCGGCGAGCACCTTCTCGTAGGTGTCCGCGCCGTAGGCGAACGAGCCGTTGGACCGGTTGAGCAGGTCGTCCTGCAGCCATGACTTGTAGTCCTCGAGCGCGGCGATGACGGCGTCCTTGGCGGTGTTGAACTCGGCAAGTACCGCTGGGTCTTTGACGCCCTCGAAGGCCGCAGGCACATCGTCGGCGAAGAAGTCGCGATTGCCGTCGAGCTGATCGATGGCGATCTCGGTGTAGACCCGTGGTGGGTTGTCGAGGTTCTTTCGGGCCTCGGCAAGAGCGCCGGGCATCAATTTCATGCGGGCCGTCAGCGATTTGAGGCGTTGCTCCGGCGGTGCGAACGTGCGCGAGATCATCACGTAGGCGTCATTGGTGATGCCGCTGCTGTAGATGTCTGGGTCCTTCGCCAAGGGGCGGATGACCTCGTTGCGTAACAACATGCCGTCGAGAGTGTTCTTGGTCTGCACCAAGTCGAGCTGCGCCTCGGACGAAAGCGCTTGGCTGTCAACGGCATCAAGTTTGGTTTTGAAGGATTTGATCGCCTCTACGTCGGCCTTGACGCTCGCCGAGGAATAGTCGGCAATCAGATCGTCGTACTTGTGGATGCCGAGGTATGTCGCAGTCGACGGATCGTGCTTGTAGTAGAACTCGAGAACCTCTCCCGCGAGCCGGCGAAAGTCACCGTCACCGGAGCCCGCCGCCCCGGTCGCAGGTTCGCCCTGACTGCTGCAGCCCTGCGCGACTGTCAGCACGAGGAGCGCAACGGCTGCGCACGCGATCGATCTGCCGAGCTTTCCCATCACCCATCCCCCGTCCCACCCGTTTGCTGCAGCCTAGTTGGGCCGACCGCTGAAGGAGGTGGATTGAACTCTGCGACTGGGGTTCCCGAAGTACATCGCCGATCAGCGACCCGACCTCCATATCGTCGGCATCGACCTGTCCGAGCCCCAGCTCACACGCGCCTCAAAGCTCCTGCGCGGCTTCGGCGATCGAGTTCGGTTCGAGGTGGGCGATGCGACGCAGCTGGGTTTCCCGAACGGTTCGTTCGACGGCGTGATCAGGCCGGAAACCCTGACGGGGTTCAGCGATCGCTGACGATCGCCGCGTCAACGAGTTCGCTGATCTCGGTGGCGATCGGCGAATGTCGCAGCGGCTTGCCGTCCAGGGTGTGCACCCTTGCCGCGAGGGTGATGCTGGAAACGAGCCAAACACCTTGTGCGGCAAATAGATCAGCGGACCGCAACGCCTTGTAGTCACAGTCGTAGCCCTTGTTGCGGGCCACCTCGAACAGGGCCTGCTGGGTGGTGCCTCGAAGGATCGGATACCAGGGCGGCGGGGTGAGCAGAGCCAGCCGTCCGTCGATCGCGGTCGCGATGACGACCGTCGACCGCGGCCCTTCAAGGACGTTGCCCTCGGAACTGATGAAGATGACGTCGCCGGCGCCCTGGCGTTCGGCGTGCCGCAGCGCAGCCATGTTCACCGCGTACGACAGCGTCTTGGCGCCTGCCAGCAGCCACGGCATGTCGGAGGCGGCCTCGGCGGGCAGCGAGCGGGCGAGGGTCACCGCCGCCACCCCGTCTGCGCGTGCCGCGGCTACCCTGCCTGCCATCGCGCCGATCATCGCGAATGCCGTCGGCTCCGAACCACTTTCGCGTCCACGGCTGTAGATCAGCCGGAGTACACCTTCGCCGCCGCCCCGTTCGGTCCACGCGGCCGTCGCCGCCGCGATCGCGGTACGCCAGCGCGACAGATCAGGTTCCGGAAGGTCCATCATCCGCGCCGACTGCGTCAGCCGCCCCAGATGGGACTCGAGCAGGCAGGGCCGGCCGTCCCGCACGAGCAGCGACTCGAAGATGCCGTCGCCGCGCACAGCGGCCAGGTCGTCTGCGTGCAGCAATGGTGTCCGCGGATCCCGCAGTTGCCCGTCGAGCGTGACCACCACGCCCGGTTCGCTCGCCATGGCCAAGAAGCGTAGCGCCGTACAGTTGGACCTATGTCAGCAGTTCCCGCACCTGAAACGGGACCCGACGCAGGCGCCGTGTGGCATTACGGCGACCCGCTCGGCGAGCAGCGCGCCGCAATGAGCGCTGCGGTCGTGGTCGACCGTTCCCATCGGGCAGTGCTCCAGCTGACGGGCGGCGAGCGGAAGAGCTGGCTGCACAACATTTCGACCCAGCACGTCAGCGAGCTGGCCGACGGCACCGTGACCCAGAATCTGAGCCTCGACGGCCAGGGCCGTGTCGAAGATCACTGGATTCAGACCGAGCTCGGCGACGTCACCTATCTCGACACCGAATCCTGGCGTGGCGAGCCGTTGCTGACCTATCTACGCAAGATGGTGTTCTGGGCCGAAGTCGCGATCGCGCCTGCCGACCTTGCCGTGTTGTCGCTTCTGGGTCCCCAGCTGGCCGACGGTCGGGTGCTCGACGCGCTCGGGCTCGGTTCGCTGCCAGCTGAAAACACCGCCACGGCATTGCCCGGCGGCGGCTTCATCCGCCGGTTGGGCGGGCCGGGCCTCGAAGTCGACATCGTCGTACCGCGAGCTCAGGCCGCCGACTGGAAGGACCGGTTGACCGCGGCGGGCGTCCGGCTGGCAGGCACCTGGGCCTACGAGGCGTATCGGGTGGCCGGCCTGCGACCGCGGCTCGGGGTCGACACCGACGAGCGGACGATCCCGCACGAGGTGGGCTGGATCGGCAACGCCGTGCATCTCGACAAGGGCTGCTACCGCGGGCAGGAAACCGTCGCGCGGGTCCATAACCTCGGGAAACCGCCTCGCATGTTGGTGCTGCTGCATCTCGACGGGTCCACCGACCGACCGGCGACAGGCGATCCGGTGCTCGCGGGCGGCCGTGCGGTCGGCCGCATCGGCACCGTCGTCGACCACGTCGATCTCGGCCCCGTTGCGCTCGCACTCCTCAAACGCGGGCTGCCCGCGGACACGACCCTGACAACCGGGGGCGAGGTCGAGGTGCCAGCCGTGATCGACGCGGACACCCTGCCAGCCGCCGATACCACCGGCGCGGGCCGGCTGGCCGTCGAGCGGCTGCGGGGTGGCGCACGATGACCCGATACGCGCTCAGACGGCCCTGCCAGCGGTGCGCGGACGGGCACGGTAAAGTGTTGGCAGGACAATAAACACACACAGATCGGAGCCGCCTTCTAATTGGGCCGCTCCGTTATTGCGCGAGGGGGTCCCCCCATGGGCCGCGGCCGGGCTAAGGCAAAGCAGACCAAGGTTGCTCGTGAGCTCAAATACAGCTCACCGCAGACCGATTTCGAGCGGCTCCGGCAAGAGCTGGCCGGGTCGGAAGCCACCGATACCGATGACCGAAACGGCTCAGGCGGCGGTGCTCTCGCCGACGATGAGTGGGTCCCAGAGGACGATTGGCGCCGATAGGCGCCTTTTCCTCAGAAGCGTGGGTGCTGACCCACGAGTTGGGCCCGCGGGCCGTCTTTGCTCCCTTTGGTGACGGTGCCCAGAATCCAGCAGTTCAGATGGCGGGCAGTCAGGATCGCGAGTGCGCGGTCGGTGTCCTCGGGCGCGACGACGGCGATCATGCCCACACCCATGTTGAACGTCTTCTCCATCTCGACCCGGTCGATGCGGCCGCGCTGGGCGATCATGCCGAACACCGGCGCGGGGGTCCATGTGCCGCGATCCACCTCGGCCAACAGCCCCTGCGGGACGACGCGTTCCAGATTGCCCGCCAGGCCTCCACCGGTGACGTGGCAGAACGTATGCACCTGCGTCTCGGCGGCCAGCGCCAGGCAGTCCTTCGCGTAGATGCGGGTGGGCTCGAGCAACTCCTCGCCCAGCGTGCGACCGAACTCCTCGACGTGCCCGGCGAGGTTCATCCGGTCGATTTCCAGAAGCACCTTGCGAGCCAGCGAGTATCCGTTGGAGTGAAGTCCGGTGGAGCCCATTCCGATGATCACGTCGCCGGGCTTGACGCGGTCGGGACCGAGCACGTCGTCAGCCTCCACGATGCCCACACCGGTCGCCGAGATGTCGTAGTGGTCGGGCGCCATCAGCCCGGGGTGTTCGGCAGTCTCACCGCCGAGCAGGGCACAGCCCGCGATCACGCAGCCGTTGGCGATTCCGCCGACCAATTCGCTCACTCGCTCGGGGACGGTGCGGCCGACCGCGATGTAGTCCTGGAGAAACAGCGGCTCGGCGCCGCACACGACAAGGTCGTCGACCACCATGGCGACGAGGTCGAGGCCCACGGTGTCGTGCTTGTCCATCGCCTGCGCCACGGCAAGCTTGGTGCCGACGCCGTCGGTCGAGCTGGCCAGCACCGGCTCGCGGTACCCGCCACGCAGCGCGAACAGCCCCGCGAATCCACCGAGGCCACCGCGCACCTCGGGCCTGGTCGCCTTGCTGGCCAGCGGTTTGAAGAGTTCGACGGCGCGGTCACCAGCTTCGATGTCCACCCCGGCCGATGCATAGGAGATGCCGTGTTGTGCGGCGCGATCCGTCATCGCGACCAAATCTACCGGGCTGGGCGTCCGCACGGTATTCGCCGCTCGCTGCGTGTTATTAACGCCGACATCCCGCACGATCAGCGACGGTATGACACCGTGACCGTCCATGAAGCGACGTTCGCTTGTTTGCGCTGGCCGCCGCGGTATGCGCGGCCGTATCGGTCGGCTTTGCCGGCCCTGCGGCCGCCACCCCACCGCGAGACACCGACGGCACGGTCCTGTGGCAGATGACCGACGATGGCAAGGACTACGTGTTCCGGGAGATCACCATCGCTCCCGGCGGCAGCACCGGATGGCATTCCCATGACGGCCAGTTGTTCGGCGTGGTCAAGGAAGGCGTGCTGATGCACAACCGGGCCGACTGCGCGATGGACGGCTTCTACGTCGCCGGCCAGAGCATCGCGGAGAAGGGCGGTCCCGACTACGTGCATATCGGGCGGAACGTCGGCCCGGGTCCGTTGGTTCTGCAGGTTCTTTACATCGATCCGGTCGGGGCGCCGTTGTCCGACGATGCGCCGGATCCCGGTTGCGGGTTTGCCTGATGCCGGAAGTGGACATCCGCCGGTCTATCGGCTCCGAATAACTTGAATGGTTTCAATCGGAAGGAGGCCTGAGTGTCGACGGAGGAAATTCGCGCCGTGGTAACGGGCGCAACCGGCTACATCGGTAGTCGGCTGGTACCACAGCTACTGGATGCCGGACTGACTGTGCGAGCGATGGCGCGCAATCCCGACAAGCTCGCCGACGCGCCGTGGCGTGACGACGTCGAGGTGGTTCGTGGCGACCTGACCGAGGCGGACTCACTGACCGACGCATTCGACGGCGCGGACGTCGTCTACTACCTGGTGCACTCGATGGGCACGTCGAAGGACTTCGTCGCCGAGGAGGCGCAGTCGGCACGCAACGTGGTCAAAGCCGCAAAGGCTGCCGGCGTCCGGCGCCTGGTGTACCTGAGCGGTCTGCATCCCGAGGGCGTCAATCTCTCTCGACATCTGTCGTCGCGCGCCGAAGTCGGTGAGATCCTCATCGACTCGGGCATCGAAACCGTGGTGCTGCAGGCCGGGATCGTGATCGGCTCGGGATCCGCGTCGTTCGAGATGATTCGGCACCTCACCGACCGCCTTCCCGCGATGACGACGCCCAAGTGGGTGCACAACAAGATTCAGCCGATCGCGATCGGCGACGTGCTCGACTACCTGGCCCGGGCCGCCACGGCGGACGTGCCGAAGTCACGGACCTGGGACGTGGGCGGACCCGACGTGATGGAGTACGGCGACGCGATGCAGGGCTACGCCGCCGTCGCAGGCCTTCGGCGCCGCCTCATCATCGTGCTGCCCCTTTTGACCCCCTCGATCGCCAGTTGGTGGGTGGGTCTGGTGACGCCGATCCCGTCGGGCCTGGCGCGCCCCCTTGTCGAATCCCTCGAATGCGACGCCGTGATGCTGCAACCACGACATCGACGATTTCATCCCGCCACCTGAAGGCGGGCTGACGGGATATCGCGAGTCGGTGGCGCAGGCGCTCCAAGAAGACGGCACCGCACCCAGCGACGGACGCCGTCACTTGCTGAAGTTCAGTCCCACTGCGCCGCAGTAGATTTCAGGGGCGGCGCAGGGCCGATGCGTTGTCGTTGTCGGCCTGCAGCGGTATGCCGGTGCGGGCGGCGGTCGCGAGCATGTGCTCGATGACGTTCTTGCCCAACGCCGTCTCACCGGGCAGTTCGATCGGGTACTTGCCGTCGAAGCAGGCGGTGCACAGCCGCGACGCGGGCTGTTCGGTGGCCGCGATCATGGCCTGCTGCGAGATGTAGCCGAGCGAGTCGGCGCCGATGCCGTGCCGTACCGCCTCGACCACCTCTTCTTCGTTCTCGACGGCGTTGGCGATGAGCTCGGCGGGCGTGGCGAAGTCGATGCCGTAGAAGCACGGCCACTTCACCGGCGGTGAGGCGATGCGCACATGCACCTCGATGGCACCTGCCTCACGCAGCATCCGGACGAGTGAGCGCTGGGTGTTGCCGCGGACGATCGAGTCGTCGACGACGATGAGCCGCTTGCCGCGGATCACCTCTCGCAGCGGGTTGAGCTTCAGCCGGATACCCAGCTGACGGATGGTCTGCGAGGGCTGGATGAACGTGCGGCCGACATAGGCGTTCTTGGTCAGCCCCTGTCCGTAGGGAATGCCCGACTCCTGCGCATAGCCGACGGCCGCCGGTATGCCGGACTCCGGGACGCCGATCACCAGATCGGCGTCGACCGGCCTTTCCTGGGCAAGCCTGCGTCCGATGTCGACGCGCGTCTTGTGCACCGATCGGCCGCTGATCGTGCTGTCGGGCCGTGCCAGGTACACGTACTCGAACACGCAACCCTTCGGCGAGGGCGGCGCGAACCGGCTCGAACGCACGCCGTCGGCGTCGATGGCCAGCAGCTCGCCTGGTTCGATGTCGCGGACGAAGGAGGCGCCGACGATGTCCAGCGCCGCGGTCTCGGAGGCGACGACCCAGCCCCGGTCGAGGCGTCCGAGCGACAACGGCCGCACACCGTGCGGGTCGCGAGCCGCGTACAGGGTGTTCTCGTCCATGAATGTCAGACAGAACGCGCCTCGCACCGTGGGGAGCAACTCCAGTGCAGCCTGCTCGACGGAGGAATCCGCTGCGCCGTGCGCCAGCAGCGCGCCGAGGATGTCGGAATCGGTGGTCGCAGCGGCGGCTCCGCGCATGTTGATCAGGCCGAGTTCGCGCGCACGGGCGGCGAGGTCCGTGGTGTTGACCAGGTTGCCGTTGTGTCCGAGCGCGACACCGGTGCCCGCCGCTGTGTTGCGGAACACAGGCTGGGCGTTCTCCCAGGTGGTGGAGCCCGTCGTGGAGTACCGGCAGTGTCCGATCGCGACGTGCCCCTCCATCGCGCCCAGCGTCTGCTCGTCGAAAACCTGGCTGACCAGCCCAAGATCCTTGAAGACCAGCACCTGGGAGCCATCGGCGACGGCGATACCAGCGGCTTCCTGCCCGCGATGCTGCAGCGCGTACAGGCCGTAGTAGGTGAGCTTGGCTACCTCTTCGCCCGGCGCCCATACGCCGAAGACGCCGCACTCTTCTCTAGGTTCGTTCTCCGTTTGCTCGACGGTCACGATAAGGCTGCTCCCAAGGGGCGGTGGGTGACGTGCTCAGTCTACGGTCATCACGGGTCAATCACGGAATTGCAGGCGCACATGTCGCCAATAACGTCAACGTCTGCGAGCCCGGTTCGGATTCCCGGCAGGCATCACCGCGCCGCCCGGTCAGGGCGCCAGCGGCACCACCGGCAGCAGCGTCGCGATCTCTGCAGCGCGGGCGCCGGACAACTGCAAGTCGCCCGCGGACGCCGCGTCGGCCACCGTGCGCAGCCCGGCCGCCAGCAGCAGCCACGTGCGCGGGTCCGTCTCGACCACGTTGGGCGGGTTACCGCGAGTGTGCCTCGGTCCCGAAATGCATTGCACCGCAACGAACGGCGGCACCCGAACTTCGACACTTGCGCCCGGCGCGGTGGCGGCGAGCGTCCGCGCGGTCAACCGGACCGCCTCCGCGAGCGCGGAACGTTGCGGCGCAGGCCGGTTCTCGTCACGCAGCCAGTCGACCACTGCCAGAACGGCGGCTCGCGTCTTGGCCGGATCGACGGTGCGGCGCGCGGGCATACTTTAGTGTCTCAAGGTGTCCGTCGACCGGCATAAGCCGCCTTACAAGGTGGCCGGCGCGGTCTTCCTGGTGCTCGTCGCGATCGTGGCGAGCTTCGTCTTCCTCCAGTTCCGTGGCGACCTCATGCGGAAAACCCATCTGACAGTGCTGTCCCCGCGCGCGGGACTCGTGGTCGACCCGGGTTCGAAGGTGACGTACAACGGTGTCGAGATCGGGAAGGTGGCCGGTGTCGACTACGTGGACATCGGTGGTGCCGCGAAGGCCAGGCTGACGCTGAACGTCGAACCCCGCTACGTCGCGTTCATTCCGCGCAATGTCGTCGCCGATGTCAGGGCGACGACGGTGTTCGGCAACAAGTACATCTCCTTCAGTTCGCCCAAAGATCCGAGTCCGCAGCGTATTACGAGTCACGATGTGATCGATGCAGCGTCGGTCACGACAGAGTTCAACACCGTTTTCGAAACAGTCATGTCATTGTCGGAACAGGTCGATCCCATCGAGCTCAACGCGACTCTGACGGCGACGGCGCAGGCGGTGGCCGGGCTGGGTGAGCGTTTCGGGGATTCGCTGCGCAACGCTAACCAGATCATGGCCGACCTGGACCCCCGGATGCCGCAGATCCACGCCGACACCCGGGCGCTGGCCGATCTCGCCGATGTGTACGCGAACGCATCCTTCGACCTGTGGGACGGCCTGGACAACGCCGCGAGGACCGCACAGACGCTCAACGACCAGCGGGGCAACATCGACGCCGCACTGCTGGCAGCGATCGGGTTCGGCAAGACGGCCGCCGACAGCCTCGAACGCGCAGGACCGTACTTCGTGCGCGCCGCCGAGGATCTGCTGCCGACGACCACGTTGCTCGACGACTACCGCGGCATGATTTTCTGCACGATCCGCAATTACGCGGAGGTGGCGCCGAGGCTTTCCAAAGTCCTCGGGGGCGACAACGGGTACGCGTTGAAGTCCTACGGAACCATCGCCCTGCCGGGTGATCCGTTCATCTATCCGGACAACCTGCCGCGGGTGAACGCGCATGGCGGGCCCGAGGGTCGTCCAGGTTGTTGGCAGAAGGTCACCAAGTACTTGTATCCGTTTCCGTATCTGGTGATGGACACCGGTTACAGCATCGCCCCGTACAACCACCTCGAGTTCGCATCGCCGTTGGTGAGCGAATACCTGTGGGGCCGACAGATCGGCGAGAGCACAATCAACCCTTAGATTGCGAAAGCCGTTGCGCGCTGCACGCTGATCGCCGCTATCGCGCCCGCCTCGTTGATCGCGAGGTGCGCGAGCATCGGGGCGAGCAGGCTGCCGGACCGTTCCCGCAGCAGTGCGAAGACCCAGCCCGCCACGCCGGTGACGAGCACGGTGGGAAGCACGGGCTCACCGGCGCCGCGGGCGTCGGCGATGTGGGACAGCCCGAACGCCAGCGACTGCACAAGCCGTCCGAGGGCAGGTCCGAACGCGTCGGCCGCGACCGTGCCCAACGCGGCGCGATACGCCGCCTCTTCCGACCACACCGTGCCGACCGGGATGCGCAGCACCAGCCAAGGTGCAGGACGATGCGGGAAGATCGCGCCGGGCCATCGCCGACCGCACCGGCGGCGTCGCCGTCGACACGGCGACGCCGACGATCACGGGGGTGGCCGCCGCAACCCCGAGCCGCAGACCCGACCACAGCTGCGGTGGGCGCAGGCCCAGCGGTGCGCGGGCCGCTAGCGCGAGCACGCCGGCCAGCACCGCGTGAACCCCGGGCTGTACGCGCGCGGGTAGCCGCGGACCGATCAACGCGCTCCAGCCGACGAGGCCTGCCGCCAGCGCGGCCGCGCGAAATCGCAAGGCAGCCACTAATACTCGGGTCCGTCGCGGGCCAAGGTCTGCTCGAGCGCGGCGCGGATTCGGTCGGTGTCCTTGGCGGTCCAGCCGTCGGGCGGGGCCACCGCGGCCCAGCCGTCGAGCACGTACTCACCGTAGTTGTGGCCGTGCCCGCCTGGGACCGAGCCCGCGTTGGTCATGTCGGCGGCCACCTGCCAGAACGTGACGATCGGATACCACCGCATCAGCGGCGTTCGGTCTCTTCCGGGTGGTTCCCTCAGCCAGTCAGGGCGGTTGAACACCAGATCCCCCGACCACCACACGATGGGGTCCGACGCGTGCTGCAGGAACAGCACTCGGGTGCCTTCCCACGGCGTGTCGGTGTCGGTGACGATGTCGGCGGTGTCGTTGGCCTGCGAGAAGCGGACTGTGCGACCGTTGTCGTAGCGCGGCTCGACCTCAGGGGTGCCCGGGTCACGGCGGGCGGTGATCCCTCTCCAGAGCGGGCTGGCGTTCGGCGGACCCACCCAGAGCACCGACGAGAAATTCATTTTCGCGATGTCGGGCAGCCAGTTGAACGCGCCCTGCCCCGCCATGGAGCCCAGGCTCTCGCCGTAGAGCAGCAGCTTGGGCCGCCGGTCGGCAGGCAGCCGCAGCCACCAGGCGTGAACCGCGTCGATCATCGTCGCGCCGGACTCCATCGACTTGTCGCGGTCACCGAGGAACGAAATCCAGCTCGGCAGATAGGAATACTGCGATCCGACCATCGCGGTGTCGCCGTTGTACATCAACTCCAGCGCCCTGGCGGCGACCGGATTGATCCACCCGGTGCCCGTCGTCGGGACGATGACAAGCACCTTGCGCTCGAACGCACGGGTGCGTTCCAGCTCGCGAACCAGGATGGCGGCCCGCTCCTCATCGGTGTCGGCGGTCTGCAATCCCGCATACACCCGGATGGGCTCCTTCGCAGGCTTGCCGTTGAGACGGGTCAGCTCGAAGGCGTGCGGGCCGGTGGCGACGAAGTTGCGGCCCTGATACCCCAATGTCTCCCACGGAGCGAACGACGTTGGGCTACCCGACTTCTCGAGTTCCAGCGGTTGAGTGACGGCCTCTCTGGTGGTGGTGTTCTGCGGTTGGAACACCCTGTTGGCGCCGGCAAGGAAACCGCGGACAAGCACGCCGTTGATCAGCGTGATGGCCAGCACCACGACGATCGCCGTGCCGATGAACAGAGCCACCTCGTCGTGCAGGTGCCAGCGGCGAATGAAGAACCGGGCCATCGTCTTGATGAGGTCGATGATCATCCGCGCGGCGGACACACACAGGCCCGTGACGAGCATGGCGATGATCAGGGTGCGCAGGTAACCGACGGTGCCCGGTCCTTCCATGCCCATCTCCGCGGACACCCGGCGCTGCCACGCCGCCGCAGGAATCAGCATCAGCAGGCCCGCGGCCGTGGCCAGCGTGATGGTCGCGGCCTTGCACCAGTACAGAACGCGCTTCGGCGGAGGCCACCATCGCCGACGCCGTAACACGAAGCGGTGCAGCATCTTCTGAACGAAGACGCCGATTCCGTAGCCGATCGCGGCATTCACCCCGCCGATCAGACCCTGGAACAGCCAATCACGGGGAAGCAGCGAGGGCGTCAGCGACAGGCAGAAGAACAGCGCGCCGAACGCGATCCCGAGGAAGTCAAGGCGCACCAGGCTCCATGCCCAGACCAACAGGGGATGGCGTCGCTTGCGCTCGTGGCTTGCGGCGACCGGTTCGCCGGCGATGTCATGGGTCGGAGCAGTCACCCGAACAACCTGGGCAGCACGCCCTCCGAGGTGCGGCGCAGGTCCTCCAGCGACACCGTGAACTGGTCCTGCACCTCGATGGCATCGCTGCCCTGGTCCACGACGCCGATGCGGGTCACCGGCAGGCCGCGGGCTTCGCACATGGACCGGAATCGACTCTCCTCGGTACGCGGCACGGCCACCAGCACCCGTCCCGCCGATTCGGAGAACAACGCCACGAATGGGTCTTGATCCTCGGGAAGGATGATCCGGCAACCGGTTTCACCGGTGAGCGCGGCCTCGACGACAGCCTGGATCAGGCCGCCCTCCGACAGATCGTGGGCGGCCGATACGAGGCCGTCGCGGGATGCCGCGGTCAGCACCTCGGCAAGCAGTCGTTCCCGTTCGAGATCGACCTCGGGTGGGCGCCCGCCGAGATGGTCCGCGGTGACCTGCGCCCAGATCGAGCCGTCGAACTCGTCTCGCGTGTCGCCGATCAGCAGCAGGGTCTCACCGGGTTCGGTGCCGAGACCGGTCGGGATGCGACGGGCCACGTCGTCGATGACACCCAGCACCCCGACGACCGGGGTTGGCATGATCGCCGTGGTGCCGGTCTGGTTGTAGAAGCTCACGTTTCCGCCCGTTACCGGAATGCCAAGGGCGGCACAGCCATCGGCCAAACCCCGCACCGCCTCGGAGAACTGCCACATGACGCCGGCGTCCTCCGGTGATCCGAAGTTCAGGCAGTTGGTGACCGCGATCGGGGTGGCGCCGGTGACCGCGACATTGCGGTACGCCTCGGCCAGCGCGAGCTGGGCACCCGCATAGGGGTCCAGCTGGGTGTAGCGGCCGGACGCGTCGGTGGACACCGCGATGCCGCGCCCGGTGGACTCGTCGATCCGCAGCACACCGCCGTCGGCGTTCTCGGCAAGCACGGTGTTGCCGCGGACGTAGCGGTCGTACTGCTCGGTGATGAACGCCCGGCTGCACAGATGCGGGCTGCCGACCATCGCAAGCAGTGTCGCGCGCAGCTCGTCACCCGATCTCGGCCGCGGCAGCCGCTCCGACGTGTCGGCGTTGAGTGCATCCTGGGTTTCCGGACGCTGGACCGGTCGCTCGTAGACCGGGCCTTCGTGCGCGACGGTGCGGGGCGGCACGTCGACGACCGTCTCGCCGTGCCATGTGATCTGCAGCCGGTCGCCGTCGGTGACCTCGCCGATGACGGTCGCCAGCACCTCCCATTTGCGACACACCGCCATGAACGATTCGACGTTCTCGGGGGCGACGACCGCGCACATCCGTTCCTGCGACTCGCTGGACAGGATCTCCGCAGGCGTCATGTTGGCCGCGCGCAGCGGCACCTTGTCCAGTTCGACGGCCATGCCACCGTCTCCGGCAGAAGCGAGTTCCGATGTCGCGCAGGACAATCCGGCACCGCCGAGGTCCTGGATGCCGATCACCAGCCCGGCGGCGTACAGCTCGAGGCAGCACTCGATGAGCACCTTCTCCATGAACGGGTCGCCGACCTGTACAGATGGCAGCTTCTTGCGACCGGCGCCGTCTTCGTCGCCGCCGAACGTCTCAGAAGCCAGCACCGAGACCCCGCCGATTCCGTCGAGTCCGGTGCGCGCCCCGAACAGGATGATCTTGTTGCCGGTGCCCGACGCGAACGCCAGATGCAGATCCTCTTTGCGCAACACCCCCACGCACAGCGCATTCACCAGGGGGTTGCCCGCGTATGACGCGTCGAAGACGGTTTCGCCGCCAATGTTGGGCAACCCGAGTGAGTTTCCGTATCCCCCGATGCCGCGGACCACGCCGTCGACGACGCGGCGGGTGTCGGGTGCATCGGCAGCGCCGAAGCGCAACTGGTCCATCACCGCAACCGGACGGGCGCCCATCGCCATGATGTCGCGCACGATGCCGCCGACACCGGTCGCGGCGCCCTGGTACGGCTCGACGTAGGACGGGTGATTGTGCGACTCGACCTTGAAGGTGGCCGCCCAACCGTCGCCGATGTCGACGACGCCGGCGTTCTCGCCGATGCCCGCCAGCATCGCCGTGCGCATCTTCTCGGTGGTGGTCTCACCGAAGTAGCGCAGGTGCACCTTGGAGGACTTGTAGCTGCAGTGCTCGCTCCACATCACCGAATACATCGCCAGCTCGGCATCGGTGGGTCTGCGTCCGAGAATTTCGCGGATGCGCTGGTACTCGTCGTCCTTGAGACCGAGTTCCCGGAACGGTTGCGGCTGGTCCGGACTGGCCGTGGCCCGATCGACAGTGTCGACATCCGGGGTTGGGCCGACGGTGTCGACCACGTGGGTGAGCTCCGACGTCACCGGGACAGTCTAGTTTGCCGACGAAGGAATGCGCGGGCGGCGCCGATCGTCGCCTAGCCGCCCGCCACGCAGAACGCGTTGCCGTCGGGATCGGCCAGCACCACCCACTGGAAATCGCCGAAATTGCCTCTGCCGGTTTCACTGGCGCCGAGGTCGACAAGGCGCTTCACCTCAGCCTCCCGGTCGGCGGTGCTGAAGTCGATGTGTACCCGGTTCTTGCCCGGCGTCGGGTCTTCGACCTGCTGGAACGCCAGGCCCGGGCCTTCTGGCACGGTGACGACGACGAAAAACGGTGGCGCGACGGGGTTTACCTGCCCGTCGAGCGCACGCGCCCACCAATCGGCGAGCTTCTCGGGGTCGGTGGTGTCGATGGTGATGTTCTCGGTCTTGAGTGCCATGCGCCGACCTTATGCCGGGCCGGTGACATGTCGGCGGGATCACAGTCGCCATTACCTGCCGCGTAATTGAGCTGCACCGGATGTCGACGCAGGCTTGTGCCATGACTGAAACACAGACCCAACCACAGTTCAGCGCCGACGTATGGGCGGCCTTCTGGGCGGCCCCCGACATGTCTCGAGTCGGCGACGTTCTGGCCGACGACATCGTCGGCCACTGGCAGGGCGA
This sequence comes from uncultured Actinomycetota bacterium, assembly GCA_963758825.1. Taxonomy (GTDB): domain Bacteria; phylum Actinomycetota; class Actinomycetes; order Mycobacteriales; family Mycobacteriaceae; genus Mycobacterium. The sequence goes on from CAVWWV010000012.1 coordinate 174,908, forward strand.
CCCGGTGCCGGTGCGGGGCAAGAAGGCCTACATCGGCAAGATCGCCGAGCTCGTCACGGCCGCGCCCGACCTGACACTCGACCTGCTCGACACGGCGACCATCGACGGTGGCGTCTCCGGCGAGCAGTTGGTCTACCTGCACTATGTGGGACGAGGCACGGGACCGGACGGGCCGTTCGCGCTCCGCGGTATCGACAGGGTGCGCAGCCGCGACGGGCTGGTGGTCGAGAACGTCATCCGCTACGACCAGGTCGACCCGGCATCGATCTGACGCCGTTCAGCCAGGGGCAAGGAACGCCGTCAGCGCCGCCGAGTACGCGGCGACGTCGTCGGCGCCCATCACTTCGCGCGCCGAGTGCATGGCCAGCTGCGCGGCGCCGACGTCCACCGTGGGGATGCCGGTGCGCGCGGCGGTCATCGGGCCGATCGTCGACCCGCACGGCAGGTCGGCCCGGTGTTCGTAGCGCTGCAGCGGAACCTTGGCCTGCTCGCAGGCCAAAGCGAACGCCGCGGCCGTGCGGCCGTCGGTGGCGTAGCGCAGGTTCGGCTGCACCTTGAGCACCGGCCCGGCGTTGACCTCGATCAGGTGGTACGGCTCGTGGCGCTCGGGGTAGTTCGGATGGGTGGCGTGCGCCATGTCGCCCGAAGCCACCATCGAGTCGGGCAACCGGCGCAGGAAGTCTTCGCGGCCGCCGCCCGCCGCCAGTGCGATGCGCTCGAGCACCGTCAGCAGCAGCTCGGACTGCGCACCGTGATCGGACTGGGAGCCGACCTCCTCGTGGTCGAAGAGCGCGAGCACCGGCAGGTGAACCGCGGGCTCAGCGGCCAGGAACGCTTCGAGGCCCGCATAGCAGGTGGCTTGGTTGTCCAGGCGCGGCGCGCTGAGCAGTTCACCGTCGGCCCCGGCCGGTGTCGACGGGGTGAGGTCGTGGGTCATCAGGTCGATGCCGAGCACGTCCTCGGCCCCGACCCCGACGTGCTCGGCCACGTATCCGAGGAATGACCGGGGTCCGTCGCCGACGCCCCAGATCGCGTTGACGTGCCTCTGCGGGTCCAGCGACACCGACTTGCGGTCCTCGGCCAGATGGATGGCCAGCTGCGGCACCCGCAGGATCGGCTCGTCGATCCGGACCAGTCGGTGCTCGATGCGGCCGGCCGAGCGCACCGACAGCCTGCCGCTTATGCCGAGGTCGCGGTCGAGCCAGGAGTTCAGCCACGCCCCGCCGTAGGGCGCGAGTGCGACGACCCGCCAACCGGATACGAACCGGTCAGGATGTTGCTTGACCCGCAGGTTGGGGCTGTCGGTGTGACCGCCGACGACGCGGAACGGCGCCGCCGGTTCGCCGTGGCTGCGCCAGGCGACCAGCGATCCGGCCCGCACGACGAAGAATCGCCCCTTCGTCGGCCACTCGTCGCGTTCGGACAATTCGGTGAAGCCCGCCTGCTGCAGGCGCTGCGCGACGGTCACGCACACGTGGAACGGTGACGGCGACGCGTCGATGAACTCGCACAACCCCCGCGCACTTGCCGACATGGTTCACCATCTTCGCCCACGATCTTGATTTAGGGTCAGACGGTGCCCGCTGTCCTGCCGCAACCGGTTCTTGCGCCGCTGACGCCCGCCGCCATCTTTCTGGTGGCGACCATCGACGACGGCGGCGAGCAAACCGTTCACGACGCGCTCGGCGACATCTCCGGGCTGGTGCGCTCCATCGGTTTCCGCGACCCGACCAAACGGCTCTCGGTGGTGACCTCGATCGGCTCCGACGCGTGGGGTCGGCTGTTCTCCGGACCGCGCCCGGCAGACCTGCATCCGTTCGTCGAGATCCAGGGCGGCAGGCACCACGCCCCGTCGACGCCGGGCGATCTGCTCTTCCACATCAGGGCGGAGTCGATGGACGTCTGCTTCGAGCTGGCGGGCAGGATCGTCGGAGCGATGGGCGGCGCCATCACGGTCGTCGACGAGGTGCACGGGTTCAAGTTCTTCGACAACCGCGACCTGCTGGGCTTCGTCGACGGCACCGAGAACCCGGACGGGCCGATCGCCGTGTCCGCCACCCAGGTCGGCGACGAGGATCCCGACTTCGCAGGCGGCTGCTATGTGCATGTCCAGAAGTACGTGCACGACATGGACTCCTGGAACTCGCTGTCGACCGAGGAGCAGGAGCGGGTGATGGGCCGCACCAAGCTCGACGACATCGAGATGGACGATGCGGTCAAGCCGGTCAACTCACACATCGCGCTCAACGTCATCACCGACGCAGACGGCAACGAACTCAAGATCGTCCGCCACAACATGCCGTTCGGAGAGATCGGCAAGGCCGAGTTCGGCACGTACTTCATCGGCTACTCGCGTAACCCTGCGGTGACCGAGCGCATGCTGGACAACATGTTCGTCGGCGACCCGCCGGGGAACACGGATCGGATCCTCGACTTCTCGACCGCCCTGACCGGCGGCATGTTCTTCACCCCGACCTCGGACTTCCTCGATGATCCACCGCCGCTTGCGGATTCAGCACCCGCGCAAGACGAACCTGCAGTAGTCCCCGTCGGATCTCATGACGGATCACTTGGCATCGGAAGCCTGAAAGGATCTTCATAGATGAACAACCTCTACCGCGACCTGGCTCCGGTCACCGAAGCGGCCTGGGCGGAGATCGAGTCCGAGGCAACACGGACGTTCAAGCGGCACATCGCCGGACGACGCGTCGTCGACGTCAGCGAACCGGGCGGCCCCACCACCGCGTCGATCAGCACAGGGCACCTGCTCGATGCGGGTGCACCCGGCGACGGTGTGATCGCCCATCTGCGCGAGAGCAAGCCGCTGGTACGGCTGCGCGTCCCGTTCACCTTGTCGCGCACGGACATCGATGATGTCGAGCGCGGTTCGCAGGACTCGGACTGGGATCCAGTCAAGGAGGCCGCGAAGAAGTTGGCGTTCGTCGAAGACCGGGCGATATTCGAAGGCTACAAGGATGCGTCGATCGGCGGGATCCGCGCCTGCAGCTCCAACCCTGCGCTCGCGTTGCCCAGCGATCCGCGGGAGATGCCCGACGTCGTCGCCCAGGCCCTGTCCGCGCTGCGTCTGGCGGGCGTCGACGGCCCGTACTCGGTGCTGTTGTCGGCAGACGTTTACACGAAGGTCAGCGAGACAACCGAGCACGGCTATCCGATCCGTGAGCATCTCAACCGACTGGTCGACGGTGACATCATCTGGGCGCCCGCAATCGACGGTGCGTTCGTGCTGTCCACCCGCGGTGGCGATTTCGATCTGCAGCTGGGCACCGACGTGTCGATCGGGTACTTGACGCACGACGCCGAGACGGTTGCGCTCTACATGCAGGAGACGCTGACATTCCTGTGCTACACGGCCGAAGCCTCGGTGGCGCTGTCGCCCTAGTCGGGGCCTACTGGAATAACCCGCTCGCGATCGGGCTTATGCCGGTATGAACACTTTTGAGGGCAGCACCGCTCTGGTCACCGGGGCGACCGCAGGCATCGGCTACGCGATCGCACTCGAGCTCGCGCGACAAGGTGCAGACGTCATCGTGCACGGACGCAACGCCGAGCGCGGCGACAAGGCGGTCCAGGAGATCGAAAACGTCGGCGGCAGAGCACGATTCGTCGCCGCCGACCTCTCGAAAGCCGACGACGTCCGCAGGCTCGCCGCGGAGGCGGGGGACGTCGACATCCTGATCAACAACGCGGGCATCTATGAGTTCGCATCGACTTTCGACACCGACGACGCCGACTTCGACAACCATTTCGACATCAACCTGCGGGCACCGTACGTTCTGGTGCAGAAGCTGGTTCCAGGCATGATCGAGCGCGGGCACGGCAGCGTGGTCAACATCAGCACTGTCGCAGCCAGCACCCCGTCCGCGGAAGCCGGCCTCTACGGCGCCAGCAAGGCGGCTCTTGACCTGCTGACCAAGCTCTGGGCCGACGAGTTCGGCGCAGCCGGGGTGCGGGTGAATGCCATCGCACCCGGCCCGACCGAGACGGAAGGCACTGCCGGGCTCGCCGACATCGTCGAGGGGCTCGGCCGTACCCGGGCACTCCAGCGGATCGCCGGACCGGACGAAATCGCCAGGGCGGTCGCATTCGTCGCGTCGCCCGCGGCAAGCTACATCAACGGTGTGGTGCTGCCCGTCGACGGTGGCGCGCTGGCACTACGGCCCGTCGCCTAGGCGTTGGCGAGGACCGCGTCGATCGCCGAGTAGAAGATGCCCAACCCGTCGTCGGATGGGCCGGTGAGCGCTTCGGTCGCGTGCTCGGGGTGCGGCATCAACCCGACAACCCGGCCGTTGGCCGAAGCGATGCCTGCGATGTCACGCATCGAGCCGTTGGGATTGTCGCGGTAGCGGAACACCACGCGGCCGTCGCCCTCGAGTTGGTCGAGCACGGCGTCGGAGGCGACGTAGCGGCCCTCCCCGGATTTCAGCGGCACCAGCAGATCGGCTCCGGGCTCGTATCGCGACGTCCATGCCGAGGTATTGGATGCCACCTCCAGCCAGAGGTCGCGGCAGACGAAGTGCAGCCCGGCGTTTCGGGTCAACGCGCCAGGCAGCAGGCCTGCCTCGCACAGCACCTGGAACCCGTTGCAGATGCCCAGGACCGGCATTCCGCGGGCCGCGGCGTCGATGACGGATTTCATCACGGGAGCGAACTTCGCGATGGCTCCGCACCGCAGATAGTCGCCGTAGGAGAAGCCGCCGGGGACGACGACCGCGTCGACGCCCTTGAGGTCGGCGTCGGCGTGCCAGAGGCTGACAGCCTCGGCGCCGGACAGCCGGACCGCCCGTGCGGCGTCGACATCGTCGAGCGTCCCGGGAAATGTGATGACGCCCACACTCCCCCGCGAGCGGGAGGTGCCCCCAGCGGTCACGACGGCTCCCTGTTGACCGACCAGTCCTCGATCACGATGTTCGCCAGCAGCGATTCGGCGATCTCGGCGACCGTCTCATCGACGACACTGTCGTCGACTTCGAGTTCAAACCGCTTGCCCTGCCTGACATCTGATATTCCGCCGTAGCCGAGACGGCCCAGTGCGCCGACGATCGCCTGCCCCTGGGGGTCGAGGATTTCAGCCTTCGGCATCACGTTCACAACCACCTTCGCCACGGCGCTCACTCTACCGGCGGCACCGGCTGGACCGCCTCACCGGCACGAATCGATGTAGGCCGTGCACAGCGGGGCGGCCATCGCGTCGAAGATCTGCGGGTCGGCAACCGCGGGCCAGTTGACGCGTGGCGGGGTCGTGGCAAGGAGCGCCACCTCGACGAGGGTGCTGTTGCGGGTGTTGACCAGCAGGTATTGGTGCAGCACCGCCTGACCGGGCAGCACCCCGCTGATCACCGCGGCCACCCGGTCAGGGGCGTCGGTGGTCAGTGACGGCGATGTCAGTGGCGAGGTCGACTGGCAGCCGCGCAACGCGGCGACCGCCCCGTCGAAGACGGCCGCAGCGAGTTGGCCGCCACGCCACGTCTCACCCCGCCAGTGCATCACCTGAACCTGTAGCTGCCACTGGCCGTCGGGCTGCGGGACGGTGGCTCGCGCGGAGACCGCGTAACCGCGGGGGTCGTCGGGAACCGGCGGCGATGCACAAGCCTCCTCGAACCGGAAGCGGGGATTGGTGGTGGTGACGGCGACGCCCGCCAGGCCCGGCCAGCGGTACGTCGGGTACAGCGGGATCTGCGTCGGGTCGATCCATGCGGAGTTCGGGATGCGATCACAGATCGGCGGGCAGTCCGCAGGCATCGCATGCGCAGGCCCGACCGCCCCCGGCGCGATCGCCAACCCGCAGGCCGCCAGTATCGCCGCCACCATCTTCCGCATCGCCCACCACCCTTGAGCGCACAATATAGGCATGCAGTTGACCCATTTCGGCCATTCGTGCCTACTCGCCGAGTTCCAGACCGATTCCGCGACGACGACAGTCCTGTTCGACCCCGGGAATTTCTCGCACGGCTTCGAGGGCATCAGCGGGCTGGACGCCATCCTGATCACTCATCAGCATCCCGATCACGCCGATACCGAGCGGCTGCCCGCCCTGCTGGACGCCAACCCGCAGGCCGCGCTGTACGCCGATCCGCAGACAGCCCAACAGCTGGGCGATCCGTGGCGCGCGGTGAATGTCGGCGACGAGTTCACCGTCGGCTCGTTGACAGTCCGGGGCGTCGGCGGCAAGCACGCGGTGATCCACCCGGAGATCCCGGTGATCGACAACATCTCGTATCTGATCGGCGACGGTGAGCACGCGGCCCGACTGATGCATCCCGGCGACGCGCTGTTCACACCCGGCGAGCCGGTGGATGTGCTCGCCACTCCGGCGGCCGCGCCGTGGATGAGAATCTCTGAGGCCGTTGACTTTCTGCGTGCCGTCGCACCGGCCCGCGCGGTCCCGATCCACCAGGCGATCATCGAGCCCAACGCCCGCGGCATCTACTACGGCAGGCTGTCGGAGATGACCGACACCGACTTCCAGGTGCTCGAGGCCGAGAACGGCACCCAGTTCTGATTCGCGGCTCGGCCGCGGCCTTCTAGGCGGTATCGCGCGCGGCGGCCCTGCCCGCGGCGCGGCCGGAGAACACGCAGCCGCCGAGAAATGTGCCCTCGAGCGAGCGGTAGCCGTGCACACCGCCGCCGCCGAACCCGGCGGCCTCACCTGCCGCGTAGAGTCCCGTGAACACGCCGCCGTCGTCGCGCAGCACCCGTGAGTCGAGGTCGGTTTCCAACCCGCCCAACGATTTCCGCGTGAGGATATGCAGCTTCACCGCGATCAGCGGGCCTGCCTTCGGATCGGTCAGCCGGTGCGGGGCGACGACGCGGGTGAAGCGGTCGCCGAGATAGCCGCGAGCGGCCCTGATCGCCGTCACCTGAGTGTCCTTGGTGAACCGGTTGGCGACCTCCCGGTCGCGCGCTGTCACCTCCGCTTCGACGGTGGCGTAATCCAGGGGCGTGACATCGGGAACGGTGTTCATCGCGGACACCAACTCCCGCAACGTGGTTGCGCTGACGAAGTCGACTCCCTTGTCGACGAACGCCTGCACCGGGGCGGGCGCGCCGGGCCGAATCCGCGCCAGCACATCGGAGATGCTGCGCCCGGTCAGGTCGGGGTTCTGTTCTTGACCCGACAGCGCGAACTCCTTGGCGATGATGCGGGCGTTGAGCACGAACCAGGTGTAGTCCGCGCCGGTGCGGGCGATGTGCTCCAGCGTGCCGAGGGTGTCGAAACCGGGGTACAGCGGCGCGGGCAACCGTTTCCCGGTTGCGTCGAGCCACAGCGACGACGGCGCGGGCAGGATCCGGATGCCGTGGTCGGGCCAGATGGGGTCGTAGTTCGTGATGCCCTCGGTGTAGTGCCACATCCGGTCGCTGTTGATGACGTGCGCACCCGCCGACTCGGTGATGCCGATCATTCGGCCGTCGACGTGCGCGGGCACACCGCTGAGCAGCTGCTCGGGCACCCGACCCATCCGCTTCGGCCAGTTCTGCCGAACCAGATCGTGGTTGCCGCCGATACCGCCGCTTGCGACTATCACCGCCTGCGCACGGAACTCGAACTCCCCGATGGTGTTTCGTGACGTCGCAACCCCGCGCGCCGCGTCCGTCGGCTCCAGCACCGCACCGCGCACGCCGACGACCGAACCGTCGGAGACGATCAGCTCGTCGACGCGGTGACGATGGGCGAACGTGACATTGGCTTTTTCTGTGAGCCGGCGGGCGAAGACCTCGACGATCGCGGGGCCGGTCCCCCAGGTGACGTGGAAGCGCGGCACCGAGTTGCCGTGGCCGCGTGCGTCGTAGCCGCCGCGCTCGGCCCAGCCGACCAGCGGGAAGGTGCGCAGCCCGCGCTCCCGCAGCCAGCTGCGCTTCTCACCGGCCGCGAAGTCGACGTAGGCGTGTGCCCATTGCCGCGGCCAGTGGTCCTCGGGCCTGTCGAATCCGGCGGCGCCGAGCCAGTCCTGCAGCGCCAGCTCATGGCTGTCGCGGATGCCCAGCCTGCGCTGTTCGGGGCTGTCGACGAAGAACAGGCCGCCGAACGACCAGAACGCCTGACCGCCGATGTTGGCGGCGTTCTCCTGGTCGACGATCAGGACACGACGGCCCCGTTCGGCCAGTTCACAGGCGGCGACAAGACCAGCGAGCCCCGCTCCGACGACGATGACATCAGCATCTGCCATGGCCGCCAATGTAGCGGTCGGTCATGCGGCGTCGGTCAGCGCCGGATAGGGCCGCCATTCGTACATCGCGGGCGCGCACTGATGCATCAGTGCCAGGTCGATCGCGTCGAGCATGGCCTGACGAGGTCCCGGTGTGCGCAGATGCCGCGCCGCCACGCCAACCCGCACGATGCCTGACCGCCGCGCCGTGCGGTCGGCCGACATCACCAGTGTGCGACACCACCAGGGCTCGGAGAGAAAGCCCTCGCCGATCCCAAGCACCCGGGCGCGAACCACCGTCCTTCGCACCAGGTCGGTGATGCCGCTCAGGCCGGCAAGCAAGCGAAACCCGTTACGCGGCAGCGCGTCTACCGTCCCCTGCGATACCGTCCAGCCCGGTGCGGCGAACAGCCGGGTGCGCAGCCCAAGGTGCTCGAGCACCCTGTCGGCACCCATCAGCCGAAGGTTCGCCTCGTGTGCGGGCAGGGTAGCGAATTCGCCGCGTCGTTTCTTCGTCGCCGCCTCGTCGAAGCCGTGCAGAACGATGGCATCGCCCCGGTTTCGCCGACCGGCCAACCACTCGACGGTCTGGTGCGTCGTTGTCGAGCCGGTAGCCACCCTTGAGCCGGGGCGCGACGAGGAACGATGCCGGTACAGCCCGCTCGTCCAGCCGTGTGCAGAACGCCGCAACGTCGGGCAGCGTCTGCTCGCTGATACCGGAGATCGAGACGATCAGTTGTCCAGCCACACCGGCATTGTCGCAACGCCAGGTGTCGCAACGGTTTACGACACTCTTACAGCAGTTGACTATTGCGCTATCGCGGCAGGATCGCCTCGATGGCCTCGACGACGTCCTTGGCGTCGGGCTCGGTACGCGGGCGGAACCGCCTGACCACCTCACCATCGGGTGCGACCAGGAACTTTTCGAAGTTCCACTGCACGTCGCCCGACTCGCCTTCGGCGTCGGTGGCCTTCGTCAGCTCAGCGAACAGCGGGTGACGGCCCGGGCCGTTGACATCGGTCTTGGCCAGAAGAGGGAACGTGACGCCGTAGGTGCCCGAGCAGAACGTCTGGATCTCCTCGGCGCTGCCCGGCTCCTGGCCCATGAACTGGTTGCACGGCACGCCGATCACGGTCAGCCCCCGGTCGCCGTAATCCTGTGCAAGCTTCTCCAGCGCGCTGTATTGCGGCGTCAGACCGCATTTCGACGCGACGTTGACGATCAGTGCTGCGCCGCCGGCCAGCTCGGCGAGCGTGGTCGGGTTGCCGTCGAGGGTGGTGAGTGCGATGTCGGCGAGCCGCGTGTCCGTCATGGCCGGCAACATTACCGGCTAAGTCTGTCGTGTCACTTCAGGCCCGTACAGCATTCCGGCCACCCGGTGCACGGTGGCGATCGGATCGGTGTCATTGTCGATGGCCTTGTTGAGCCACAGCAGCGAAAAGCCGTGCACCAGAGACCATGCCGCAAGCGCAGCCGCCTGCGGATCGTCGTTCGCACGCGGATCGTCGAGGGTTCGAACGCCCGCGGCCAGCTCGGCTCCGGCAGCCGTCTCGGCGACGACCAGTTCGTGGTCGGCCGCATCGTAGAGCGATTTGTCGAACATCACGGCGTAGTGGCCGGGATGGTCGATCGCGAAGCGGACATATGCCAGCGCCGCATCGAGGAAGTCCGGGCGCGCACCAGTGAGCGCGTCGGCCAGCATGCGGAACCCTCGGTCGCCAGCGCGGTGAACAGGCCGCGGCGGTCGGTGAAGTGATGGGCAGGTGCGGCATGCGAGACGCCTGCGGCACGGGCCAGCTCGCGCAGCGACAGGGCCGCCGCGCCGCGCTCGGCCACCAGGGCAGCCGCCTCGCCGAGGATGGTGGCCTTCAGATCGCCATGGTGGTAGGTGTCCTTGCTGCTCATCGGGCCATCATAGCGCGCGATCTTGACACTGGCTAGATTGTTCCTTACGGTGCATCTTGTCACTGTCTAGATTGGAGGTTGGAAATGGCACCCCTTATCGCTCTCGTGCTGGGAACACTCGCCGCCCGGCTGGTCGGTTGGCTTGGCGCCGACTACGTCGGCAGCTGGCCCGCGGCAGTGGCCGTCGGGTTGGCGGCGATGTTCCTGGTCACCGGTATCGCGCACTTCGTCAATCCCGCTGCGTCGGGATCTGATCGCGATCGTGCCGCCGAAGCGACCTGCGCTGGGTTCGATGCTCCTCACGTCCGCGGTCTGCTGGTCACCGTCACCGGCGTGCTGGAACTGCTCGGCGCCGTCGGTCTGCTGTACCCGCCGACGCGGCCGGCGGCCGCGATCTCACTCGGCGTGTTGATGCTGGCGATGTTCCCTGCGAACGTCTACGCGTCACGGATGCCGAGCCCGCCGAAGTCGATGACCACGCAGCTGCCGCTACGGACGGTCGAGCAGATCGTCTTCGTAGGCGCCGCCCTCGTGGTTGGCCTTGGCGGCATCCAGTAGCCAGGCGTACTGGAACGCGGCCTCCTTCCAGCGCTCGTAGCGGCCGCTAATGCCACCGTGGCCGGCGCTCATCTCGGTCTTCAACAGGACCGGGTGAGCGTCGGTCTTCGTGTGACGCAGCGCCGCAACCCATTTCGCAGGCTCCACGTAGTACACCCTGGTGTCGTTGAGCGACGTCATCGCCAGAATCGGCGGATAGTCTTTGGCCGTGACGTTCTCGTAAGGCGAATAGGATTTCATGTAGTAGTAGACATCGCTGTCGGCCAACGGGTTTCCCCACTCATCCCACTCCGTCACGGTGAGCGGAAGTGACGGGTCGAGAATCGTCGTCAGCGGATCGACGAACGGGACCTGCGCGAGGAAACCCGCGAACAGCTGCGGCGCCATGTTGGCCACCGCACCGATCAACAGGCCGCCCGCACTGCCGCCGAGCGCCACCAGATTCTCGGGCCTGGTCACGTCGGAGTTGATGAGATGTGCCGCTACAGCGACGAAGTCGGTGAAGGTGTTCGCCTTCTCCAGCAGCTTGCCGTGCTCGTACCATGGGCGGCCCAGTTCGCCGCCGCCGCGCACATGGGCGATGACGAACACCATGCCGCGGTCGAGCAGCGACAGCCGTGCTATCGAGAACCGCGGGTCCTCGCAGGACTCGTACGCGCCATAGCCGTACAGCATTGTCGGGGCAGGGAATTGGAGGCCCGCACGATGAATGATCGACACCGGCACCCGCGCGCCGTCCACGGCGACTGCCCAGTCGCGGCGTTCGACATAGTCCTCGGGACGGTAGTCGCCGAGGACCGGCTGTTCGCGCAGCAGCGTGCGCTCGCCGGTGGCCAGGTCGACGTCGTAGATGCGCACCGGGGTGACAAACGACGTCGCGCCGATCCGCAGCTTGGGTGAGTCCCAGTTGGGGTTGCCGGAAAGGCCCGCGGACGTCAACTCTGATTCGAAGGTGAAGTCCTCCGGCCTGCCGTAGGTGCCCTCGGCATAGAGCGGCCACAGCTGGATCCGCGGCAGTGCCTCGCTGCGATAGCTGACCACGATGTGCCCGACGAACGCATCGACGGCGTCGAGGCGGACGTCGTCGCGGTGCTCGATGAGCGTTCGGGTGGAGGTCGGGTCGCTTACCGGCGCCTCGACCAGCGTGAAGTTCTCGGCACCGTCGTTGTGCAGGATGAGGAACCGGTCCTCGCCGCCGACGACGGCATGTTCGACGGAGTATTCGACCCCTTCGCGCCGGGGCCAGACCGGAACGAAGTCGCCGTCCCCGTCGGTGGCGTCGGCGTAGCGGATCTCCGACGTCACGGAGCTACCCGCGGCGATGATGACGTACTTGTCGCTGCGGGTACGGCCCACCGCGAGCCAGAACCGCTCGTCGGGCTCGTGGTACACCTTCTCCGCGGGCAGGCCCGCGCCGACCCGGTGCCGCCACACGGTGTCCGGCCGCCACGCGTCGTCGACCGTCGTGTAGTAGACGGTTCGGTTGTCGGCGGCCCAGGTAGCGCCTGCGCCGATGCCGACGATCTCGTCGTCGTAGAGCTGGCCGGTCCGTAAATCCTTGAAACGCAGGGTGTATCGCTCGTCACCGCGGACGTCCACCGAGTAGGCCAACGTATGGGCGTCAACGCTGACCGACGCGGCGCCCATCGCGAAGAAGTCGTGTCCTGCCGCCTCCTCGTTCTCGTCCAGCAGCACCTGTTCGCCAGGAATCTCGGTGTGCTCGTCGAACTGCGGAGGTACCCAGTCGTCGGGATCGGTTATCGGACAACGGCAGTGCACGCTGTACTGCTTGCCCTCGTAACTCCTGGTGTAGTACCACCAGCCGCCGCGGCGGATGGGCACCGACAGGTCGGTCTCCTTGGTGCGGGCCTTTATCTCGTCGAAGATCTTCTGCCGCAGCGGCGCCAGGTGGTCGGTGACCTGTTCGGTGTAGGCGTTCTCCGCCTCCAGATATTCGATCACGGCGGGGTCGGACTTGTCGCGCAGCCATTCATACGGGTCGACGAAGACGTCGCCGTGATGCTCGCGGCGGTGCTCCACCCGTTTCGCGACAGGGGGTGTCGACGGTTTCGTCACGCCTCGGCGCCGATCCAGTCGGCGAACTTGAGACCCGAAATACGTTCGTAGGCATTGATATAGCGTTCGCGGGTGGCATCCACGATGGTGGGCGGCAACGGTGGCGGTGGCTCGTCGCCGCCGCGATCCCAGCCCGATTCGGGGCTCAACAGCCAGTTGCGGACGAACTGTTTGTCGAAGCTTGGTTGGACGACGCCCTCCTTGTAGGTGTCGACGGCCCAGTACCGCGACGAGTCCGGAGTGAAGACCTCGTCGGCGAGCACCAGGTTGCCGTGCTCGTCGGTGCCGAACTCGAATTTGGTGTCGGCGATGATGATTCCCTTCGTCAAGGCGTGGTCGGCGGCGCGGATGTAGGTCTGCAGTGTGAGGTCGCGCAGCTGGTTGGCACGCTCGGCGCCGACCATGTCGATCACGTGGGCGAACGAGATGTTCTCGTCGTGCTCACCGAGGTCGGCCTTGGTGGCGGGCGTGAACAGTGGGAAGTCGAACTTGCTGGCCTCCGACAGTCCGGGAGGCAGGGCGATGCCGCTGACCTCGCCGGACTTCTGGTAGTCCAGCAATCCGGAGCCGGTCAGGTATCCGCGGGCCACGCACTCCACCGGGATCATGTCGAGCTTGCGCACCACCAGCGCCCGGCCGAGCAGCTCGGCGGGGATGCGCGGGTCATCGGGCGGGCCTGCAAGGTGGTTGGGCGCCTTGGTGTAGTCGAAGAAGAAGACGCTCATCGCGGTCAGGATGCGGCCCTTGTCGGGGATTTCGTTGTCGAGGATGAAGTCGAAGGCCGAGATGCGGTCGCTGGCGACGAACAGCAGGTGGTCGTCGTCGATGTGGTAGAGCTCGCGAACCTTGCCGCTGGCCAGATGCTCGTAGTCAGAAAGAGCTGGGCGCATCGGGTCAGCCTAGCGGTCCATTTGTGTTGGGATCGACGGCATGACATCGAGGTATGTGCCCTACGCCACCACACCCGCCCGGCTCCTCGGGCAGTTGATCAGCGACTTCGTCGTCGGCGTCTGGATCGCCATCTGGGTGGTGATCGGAATGGCCGTGCATTCGGCCGTCGCGACCATCGCCGACTTCGGCGCCGACGTCGAGACCGGGGCCGACGGGATCGCGGGCAATCTTGATCATGCCGGCGACAACGCCGACAACGTCCCGCTGATCGGCGATGCGCTGAGCAGCCCGCTGAGGGCGGCGGGTGGATTCGCCCGTGACATCGCGGGCGCGGGCGCGCAGCTGAACTCGACGGCGACGTGGCTGGCCTGGCTGCTGGCGCTGGCGGTCGCCGCGCCGCCGATCATGGCGATCGCGGGGCCGTGGCTGGTGCTGCGGCTGCGGTTCTTCAGGCGCAAATGGGTGGCGCTGACGCTGGCGCGCACGCCTGCGGGCGAACAACTGCTCGCGCTGCGGGCGCTGGCGAACCGACCGCTGGCCAAGCTCGCTGCGATCAACGACGACCCCGTCGGTGCCTGGCGGCACGAGGACCCGGTGGCGATCAGCGGCCTGGCCGCGCTGGAGTTGCGATCGGCAGGTGTCGCCCGCCGCGGCACCTAGCCGTATCAGCGATTTCGGCGTGATTTCCAGCGCTCAGCGCAGGTTTTCACGCCGAAATCGCGTCGATGGGAACCGCGAAGGCGCCGCGGCACGTCGATCCCTGCGTGCTCGACGACTATCTACGTACACATGACGGCGTCATCACCCTCGCCCAGGCGCGACGCGCAGGCCTGAGCGAGCATGCCGTCCTTCGCCGTCACCGCTCCGGAAGGTGGCGTCGATGTGGGCCAGGTGTCTACTTCGTCGACGACCGGCCGTTCACTGACGGTGCGCGCATCCGCGCAGCCGTTTGGAGCTACGGCGTCAAGGCAGTGGCCAGTGGACTCGCGGCAGCTTGGTGGCACGGTTTGACGAAGTTTGCGCCTGATGTTGTGGAAGTGACGGTGCCGCGCGACAGCAACGGCCGATGCCGCGACGGCAGCAGGGTCCGACGGCGAGATCTCAAGGCGGCCGACGTCGTTGAGCGAAGAGATCTTCGCGTAACGGAACTGAGTCTGACGGTCGTCGAGGCGGCGGTTCGGCAGCGCGGTGGCGCAATGATCATGGACTCCGCTTTGCAGCGGAGCGTCGAACTCCGCGCCCTATGGCATGCCCATCTGCGAAACAAGGGTCGCTACGGATCGCCGGCGGCGCGTCGCCTTCTGCAAGCAGCAGAAGACAATGCCCACTCCGAAGCCGAGCGATTGCTCATCCGGATGCTGAGAGCCGCGAAGATCACTGGCTGGAAAGCGAACTACCCCGTCGCCGGATATCGCGTCGACGTCGGCTTTCCGAAGCAGAAGGTTGCGCTAGAGGTAGACGGCTTCGCCTTCCACAGCGACAGCGAAGACTTTCACCAAGACCGCAAGCGGCAGAACGCGATCGCGCTGGCGGGGTGGCAGGTTTTGCGATTCACATGGCTTGATCTCATTGAATACCCCGACCGGGTCATTGCCGAGATCGAACGAGCGATTCGGGCGTGATTTCCTGCGCTCATCGCAGGTTTTCACGCCGAAATCGCAGGGAGGTGACGAGGGCGGTGAGGAGCCAGGCCGCCAGCGCGATCCAGAAGAACACCAGCGAGATCGTCGTCAACGGGTGCCAGCCCGTTTCGACGGCCGTCGCGAACGTCGCCGAGGAGTACATGCCCAGCGGGAACACCGCCGCCCACCAATTGCCGACGCGCATCCGCACCGTCGCAGCGGCGAGCACCGGAATCCACGCGCTGGCGACGATCCACGTCACGATCGTCACCGGCCGAATGTCGGTGAAGCCTGCCTTGTGGATGTGATCGCCCGCCAGCGTGGCGATCGCCGCCCCGCCCATCAGAATCCACGCGTCGGGCGCGAACAGGTCAGCCGCCGACGGTGCGTGCACCGCCCGCCACAGCACCAGGCCCGTCATCACGCCGTACAGGCAGATGCCCAACACCAGCAGCCCGATCGCCACGGCCACCAGACCGAGATCCGCTGCGACTATCGCCAGCCCGGACGTCGCGACGCCGGCCAGTTCCCAGCCGCCCCGCGCGCGGTCGCGAAGGCCGGTCCACCGGTTTCGCCACATCACCCGGAGCGCGATCGGCAGTAGTAGCAGCCAGCCGAGCAGCCCGACCACCCCGAGCGGCCACCAGGCCAGCCGCGTGCCGACGACCGCGCACGCCGCAACGAAGGTGAGCAGTTGGACGGGCGCATCGAGGTCGTCGAAGTCCGGCCGCAACCGCACTATCGCCAGCACCGTCAGAACCGCGAGCAAGGCCACCGAGATGACCGCCAGCACATCGCTGATGCCGTCATAACCGTGGTCCGCCGCAGCGATCGACACGATGCCGGTCGCCATCACCGCCGCGAATGCGTCGGGTCTCACGCTTCCAGTTCGATGACGAGGTGACGAATACCGGTGTGCCGGTTGCTCCGGGTCCACTCAACCGGCTTGACGACGCGGACCGACGAGAACCGACCGAGCAGCTCCTCGTAGAGCACCCGTAGCTCCAGCCGCGCCAGGTTGGCGCCGAGGCAATAATGCACACCTTGGCCGAAACCCAAGTGCGGATTGGGTTTGCGACCGATGTCGAACTCATCAGGGTTGATCGAATGCCGCGCCGTCGCGATTGGCCGAGCCCTCCCAGATCTGCACCTTCTGCCCGGCTTCGATCGCGCACCCGGCCAGCTCGACATCGCGTGTCGCGGTGCGCCGCTTCGAAGGAGACGGCGACGTCCACCGGACCATCTCTTCGACGGCGGTCGGCAACAACGACGGATCTTCGCGTAATGCGGCGAACTGGCCGGGATGTTCTGCCAGCGCGAGCATCCCGCCACCGACCGCATTTCGGGTGGTTTCCGCACCTGCGCTGAACAGCAGGCTGAAGAACAGGTACAGCTCGATTTCCGAAAGGAAGGGCGCCGCGAGCCCTTCGGCATCCAGCGTCGCGTTCGCGACCACCGACAGCATGTCGTCGGTCGGCTCGGCCCGCTTGGCCGCGATCAGCTCCTGGCCGTAGGTGTACATCCGGGTGCCGGCTTCCTCGGGCGTCATCTGCCCCACCGACGCCTTGCGCGAGCCACCGAAGTCGAACTGCGGCTCGATCGCCTCGAACAGCCAATGTCGTTCCGACTCAGGCACTCCCAACAGAATGCAGATCATCTGCATCGGCAGTTCGGCGGCGATTTCGACCAGGAAGTCGAGCGGCTCCCCCGGTTCGACCGCATCCAGGAGTCGACGGGCGCGGCCGCGCAGGTCGTCCTCGACCCTGCGGATCATTCGAGGTGTCAGCCCGGAGCTGACCAGCCGCCTGATCTGTGAATGCCGCGGGTCGTCCATCATGTTCAGCACCTGACCCGCGACGACGAGATCCTGCAACAGGGTGCCGCCAAAGGGCCGCGTGCCGCCGGTCACCGACGAATACGTCTCCGGATCGCGCAGCACTGCAAGCGTTTCCGCATACGTGGCCACCGACCAGAAGCCCTCGCCGTCCGGCGTGTTGTCGGTCGGTTCATGCCAGTAGACGGGTGCCTCGCGACGATGCAACTCGAACAGGTCATGCGGAAAGCCGTTGGCGAAGTTGTCCAGATCGGTGAAGTCGACCTGCGACAGCGGGCCGGCCAAGGTCACAGGATCGCACCCGAGGTGTACTTCGCCGCCTCGGGATAACGGCTGACCAGTTCGTCCACCGCTGCGGCGACGGCGTCGATCTGACTGCCCGCCGCGCCGGTGAACGCTTGCTTGTCCGCCAGGGCCGCATCCAACGCCGCCCGATCCAGCGGCAGCCGCTTGTCGGCAGCCAACCGGTCCAAGAGGTCGGGTTCGGCGCCCTTCTCCCGCATCGCCAACGCGACCGAGACCGCGTTCTCCTTGATGACTTCGTGTGCCGCCTCGCGCCCCATGCCCGCGCGCACCGCCGCGATCAGGATGCGGGTTGTCGCCAGGAACGGCAGATAGCGGTCGAGTTCCCGTTGGATCACCGCAGGATACGCACCGAACTCGTCGAGCACCGTCAGGAAAGTCTCGGTCTGCCCGTCGATGGCGAAAAACGCATCGGGCAGTGCGACACGGCGCACCACCGAGCAGAACACGTCGCCCTCATTCCATTGCGCGCCAGCAAGTTCGGCGGTCATCGACGCGTAGCCGCGCAGAATCACCTGCAGCCCGTTGACGCGCTCGCACGATCGTGTGTTCATCTTGTGCGGCATCGCCGACGAACCGACCTGGCCCGGCGCGAAGCCCTCGGTCACCAGTTCGTGTCCCGCCATCAGCCGAATGGTGTGCGCAAGGGACGACGGTCCAGCACCCACCTGCACCAGCGCCGACAGCACGTCGTGGTCGAGGGACCGCGGGTAGACCTGGCCGACACTGGTCAGAGTCTCGGTGAAGCCGAGGAATTCAGCGATGCGGCGCTCCAGATCGACAAGCCGCGACGTGTCACCGTCGAACAGGTCGAGCATGTCCTGCGCGGTGCCCATCGGCCCCTTGACGCCGCGCAACGGGTAGCGGTCGATCAGCTCGCGCAGCCGGGACAAAGCGATCAGCATCTCCTCTGCCGCGGAGGCGAACCGCTTGCCCAACGTCGTCGCCTGCGCCGCGACGTTGTGACTGCGCCCTGCCATCACCAGGTCGCGATAGCTCAGCGCGCGCTCGGCCAGCCGCGCCACCACCGCGACGCCGTGCGAGAACACCAGTTCCAGTGACCGGCGGATCTGCAGCTGCTCAACGTTTTCCGTCAGGTCCCGGCTCGTCATGCCTTTGTGCACATGCTCATGGCCCGCCAACGCGTTGAACTCCTCGATACGCGCCTTGACGTCGTGGCGCAGCACCCGCTCGCGTTCGGCGATCGATGCCAGGTCGACGTCCTCGATCACCCGCTCGTAGTCGTCGATCACGCCGTCCGGAA
The DNA here is from genome assembly GCA_963758825.1 of uncultured Actinomycetota bacterium. Classification (GTDB taxonomy): domain Bacteria; phylum Actinomycetota; class Actinomycetes; order Mycobacteriales; family Mycobacteriaceae; genus Mycobacterium. The sequence continues at coordinate 193,527 of CAVWWV010000012.1, forward strand.
CGTTGACGCCCAACTCGGCCTGCGCGCGCAGCACCGCCAGCCACAGTCGGCGCTCACCGACGATCTTGGCCTCGGGCGACCAGATCGCGACCATCTCGTCGCTGGCATACCTGCTGGCCAACACGTTTGGAATCGCCACAAATACACAGCTTACGGCGGCGGGTCGTGCCGCGGTTAGGGCACAGTAGCCCTATGCGCTTCGTTGGGCTCGATCTCGCCTGGGGCGAGAAAAACCAGACTGGTGTCGCGGCCATCGACGCCGACGGTCGGCTTCTGCATGTCGGTGCCGCCCGGGATGACGCCGACATCATCGACGCCATCGCCCCGTTCACCGCCGGCGACTGCCTCGTGGCTTTCGACGCGCCGCTGATCGTCAACAATCAGACCGGACATCGACCCGCCGAGACCGCGTTCAACCGCGATTTCCAGAGGTTCGACGCCGGCGCACGGCCCGTGTTCGCCGATAAGCCCGAACTCAAGAATCCGCGCGCCGCCCGGCTGGCCGCCGCGCTGGATCTGGACATGGATCCCGCCTCGGGCTCGAACCGAAAGGCGATCGAGGTCTATCCCCACCCGGCGACGGTCGTGTTGTTCGGACTCGACAAGACACTGAAGTACAAGCGTGGATCCTTCGGGGATCGCCAGCGCGATCTGTTGAAGCTGATGACGCTCATCGAAGGGCTCGACGACGCGACCCCGCGGCTGCGGGCCAACCGCAGCGTCGGTTGGGTGGAGCTTCGCAAACGGGTGGAGGCCGCGACGAAGCCGGTTCAGCTCGACCGCGACGAGGATCCCGTCGACGCGGTGCTCTGCGCGTACATCGCGCTCTACTGGTATCAACGGCCCGACGACGTCACCGTCTACGGCGACTTCGAAAACGGCTACATCGTCACCCCGAGCCTTCCGCCCGATCTCACGCCTGCTCCACGCAGACGTGTGGTGCCACCGCCCAGCGACGAACTCCACGAACGTCTTTCGCATCTCGAGGAGCTACTCGCCCAGGCGCAGATCGAAGCCCGGACGATCCGCGAGCGGCTCTATCGGATGTGATGTCAGTCGGGCGCTTCGCCCAGCCGCGTCGGGTCCTTGATGCCGGCGTCCTGAACGCCGAGCCTGCGGTTGATCGCCATCGTGATGAAGAACAGCACGATCCCGATGACGACGAGAATGCCCGCGAGGATGTACTGCTGCGACGGCCGGCCCGACAGCGGCGTCACCAGGTACAGCGAGGTGATACAGCCGATGACGGGGAGAATGGTCGGGGTCTTGAAGTGTCCGCCCTCCGCAACCACGTCACGACGCAACACCAGCACCGCGACGTTGACGACGGCGAACACCGCAAGCAGCAGAAGCGAAGTCGTCCCGCCCAGAATGCTGATCGCCTTCTCGTTGGCGAATGCCGTGACGTAGATGAGCAGGCCGACGGCGATGCAGGTGGTGAAGATGATGGCCACCCACGGGCTTCTGGTCCGCGGATGCACCCTTCCGAGCACCGGCGGCAGCACGTGCTGACGGGCCATGCCGTAGATCAGCCTGCTGGCCATCAACATGTTGATCAGCGCCGTGTTGGACACCGCGAACATCGTGATGAACGGGAGGATCTTGTCGATCGGCAGCCCGGGCGCACCGGCCTTGACGACCTCCACCAACGGTGTGTCGCTGGCCTCGAGCTCGCCGATCGGCACCAGCGCCACCGCCACGATCGACACCAGGATGTAAACGATGCCTGCGATGCCGAGGCCGGTCAGCAACATCTTCGGGAAGATCTTCGACGGATCCTTGGTCTCTTCGGCCATGTTGACCGAGTCCTCGAAACCGACCATCGCGAAGAAGGCCAGCGAGGTGGCCGCGGTCACGGCCATGAAGACGTTCTTGTCCTCGGGGGTGTCGAACGCAACCACGCGCGAGAAGTCCACATCCGCGCCGCCGGTGAACGCCCACAGCCCTACCAGAATCACCAGGAGCAGGCCGCTGATCTCGATGATCGTCAGGAACACGTTGAGCTTGACGCTTTCGCCCACCCCACGCAGATTGATCAAAGCGAGCGCGATTATGAAGAACAACGCCAGCGCGACGATTCCGGCAGTCCCCAGACTGAAGTCGAAGCCCTTGAAGAAGTTCGAGGCGAAGGTTCGGGCAGCCGTCGTCGCCGAGGTGATACCGGAACACATCACCACGAACGCAATCAGGAACGTCACGAACTGAATGCCAAATGCCTTGTGCGCGTAGAGCGCAGCCCCGGCTGCCTGAGGATATTTGGTGACCAGTTCGAGGTAGCTGAACGCGGTGATGGTGGCGATGACAAACGCGACGAGGAACGGAACCCAGGCGGCCCCACCGACTTCGGCGGCGACGTCACCGGTGAGCGCGTAAACCCCGGTGCCGAGGATGTCACCGACGACGAACAGCAACAGCAGACCGGGGCCCATCACCCGCTTCAGTTCGGGTTGCTTTTCGGCGGTATCGGTCTCGGCCATTGCACCTCCCTGTCAGACGGCTGTGAGTAAGCCCATCATTGACCAGCGCCAACCGCACTGCACCCGCAATGGTGCAAACAGGAACGAGACCGTGACGGCAATCAGCCGGGAGCGGCAGTGAGCAGCGGCGCGGAGATCGGCGACGTGATCGGGGCGAGCACATCGATGACGTCGATCAATGTCGCGCGCGCGGTGCCGCGCGGACCGTCGCCGTCGTCGACGAGCGCCGCCACCACCGCCCCGTCGACGGCGCACACCAACGCAGAAACGAGTTCGGCACGAACCGACCGGCCGCACAGATCCACGACCTTGACGACCGCGTCGGTCCGCTGCTGCAGAATCCGCCGCTGTACCTCGCGCAGAGCGGGCTGACGCGCGCACGCGATGTAGCGCTCGTACCGCGAGATCAACTGCTCGCTCACCTGGCTCTCGGGGTCGTCGCCGACGAGCAGATCCACCAACACGTCGACGGTCGCCTCGGCGCCGCGACGACGACGCGACAACCCGGCAACCCGCTCACGCAGTTGCTGTGCCTCGAGTGCGCCGACGTGCTCGACGGCCTTGACGATCAGGTCGTCGAGAGACGAGAAGTAATAGGTCGTCGCCGCCAAGGGCAGACCGGCCCTGCGTGCCACGGCACGGTGACGCACAGCGTCGAACCCGCCTTCGCACAGCAGCTCGGCGGCCGCAGTCACCAGTGCGTACTTCCTGCGTACGCCCTTGGGTGTCACCGCCGCCGTCACGCCTTGCATGCTGCCAGCCACACGACGTCGAAATGGCTCTTTCGGCTAAAGCTAAGCCTTTACACAGGAAGTCGGCGCGCCAACCGATTTGGATGCATTGCCCAAGCGCCGGCCGCGTGTGCGCCAACATGCAATGGCATGATGGCCCGCATGCCAGAGCACCAAGGCAATCAGCACCGAGGCAAGCAATTGAGCCGCCGGGCGATGATGCGACTCGGTGTCAGCGCGGCCGCAGGGGCCGCGGGCGCCTTCGCATTCGGCACACTGCGCGAGTCGGGTCCGTCCATTGCGGGCCCGCCGGTGGAGATGACGAGCGCAGGCACCCCGCTCGCACCGTTGGCACCGCCCGCCCCGCTTGAACCGGCGGCAACCGCGGCTCCGACATACACCGGCGGGTCGTTCGTGTCGGCCGCACGCGGGGGCATCGACACCAACTGGGCGATCGCGCGGCCGCCGGGACAGACCCAGCCGCTCAGACCCGTCATCGCGCTGCACGGTAAGGGCGCCGACGCGGCACAGGTGATGGCCGGTGGTGTGGAGCAGGGCCTGGCGCAGGCGGTCACCGCGGGGCTGCCGCCGTTTGCGGTCGTCGCCGTCGACGGCGGCGGGGGCTACTGGCACAAGCGCGCTTCGGGTGAGGACTCCGGCGCGATGGTGCTCGACGAACTGATCCCGATGCTCGAATCGCAGGGCCTGGACACCTCGCGCGTGGCATTTCTCGGCTGGTCGATGGGCGGTTACGGCGCGTTGCTGCTCGGCGCGCGGCTCGGCCCGGCGCGTACCTCCGCCATCTGCGCGGTCAGCCCGGCGTTGTGGACGTCGTCAGGTGCGGCCGCTCCCGGCGCGTTCGACGGCGCCGACGACTACGCCGCCAACAGTGTGTGGGGTCTTCCGGCTCTCGGGTCGATACCGATTCGAATCGACTGCGGCAACAGTGATCCGTTCTACTCGGCGACGCAGCAGTTCATCTCGCAGCTGCCTAACCCGCCCGCAGGCGGGTTCTCGCCCGGTGGACACGATGGAGGGTTCTGGAGTTCGCAGCTACCTGCGGAATTGGAGTGGATCGCGCCGCTGCTGACGGCGTAATCGGCTAGACCCGGATTCGGCCCTCGGCCGCGGCCAGCCCGATGTCGCTGCGAAAGTGACTGCCGGGCAACCGGATCGACTTCATCCGGGCGTAGGCGTCGTCGCGCGCGGCAGCCAGGTCGGCACCGGTGCCGACCACAGAGAGCACCCGCCCTCCCGACGAGACGACGGCCCCGTCGTCGCGACGCGTTGTGCCTGCGTGCAGAACCCCGTCCGCTTCGGCGCCGGTGATCACGTCGCCGACCCTGGGACGGCCCGGGTAGTTCTCGGCGGCCAGCACGACGGTCACCGCCGCGCCGTCGCGCCACTGCAATGGCGCGTGCTCGGCCAGATTGCCGGTGGCCGCGGCACGAAGCAATTGGCCGAGCGGCGAGTCGAGCAGGGCGAGCACCGATTGGGTCTCCGGATCGCCGAAGCGGCAGTTGAATTCGACGACCGAAGGGCCCGTCGATGTGATCGCCAGGCCGGCGTAGAGAAGTCCGGAGAACGAGCTTCCCCGGTTGACCATCTCTGCGGCAACGGGTTTCACGATGTCGTTGACGATCTGGTTGGCCACCTCGTCCGGTAGCCATGCCAGCGGCGCGTAGGCGCCCATGCCTCCGGTGTTCGGCCCGGTGTCGCCGTCGCCGACCCTCTTGAAGTCCTGCGCGGCCAGCAGAGGCACCACCGTCTCGCCGTCGACGACACAGAACAGCGACACCTCGGGACCGTCGAGGAATGTCTCGAGAAGAACCGGATGTCCGGCGTCGAGCAGGCCGGCCGCGTGCGCTCTCGCGGCGTCCCGGTCGGTCGTCACCACCACGCCCTTGCCTGCGGCGAGGCCGTCGTCCTTGACCACCCATGCCGCTTCGCCACCGTCGGGGCCGAAGCGATCCAGCGCGGAGTCGAGACGGGCCGGGTTGTCGACGATCTCGCTTCGTGCGGTCCGCACGCCTGCAGCCGACATCACGTCCTTGGCGAACGACTTCGATCCCTCGATGCGGGCCGCGTCCTTCGTCGGCCCGAAGCAGGCGATCCCGGCGGCCCGGACCGCATCGGCCACACCGAGAACCAGGGGCACCTCGGGACCGATCACCACGAGATCCGCGCCGATCTTGCCTGCCAGTGCCACCACCTCGTCGCGGGAGGTGATGTCGACCTCGTACTGATCGGCGATCGCGGCGGTACCGGCGTTGCCGGGCGCGATCGCCAGGGATTTCACCTCGGGGTCTCTGCGCAGGGCGAGCAGCAGCGCATGTTCGCGGGCACCGGATCCGATCACGAGGACGCGCACGGTTGCCAACCCTAACTGCACCATCGCGCGACGGGGCGTCATGGCCATTTAGTTAGGCCATACACTTGACTCGGCGGTGTATGGTCGGCATATGGCAACGACGCAGGCATGCCCCTTCGGTCAAGGTTTTGACTTCACCAATCCCGACATCCTGGAAAAGGGCATTCCGGTGACCGAGTTCGCCGAGCTGCGAAAAACGGCGCCGGTGTGGTGGAACGAGCAGCCCGAGTCGATATTCGGTGACGGCGGTTACTGGGTGATCACCCGCCACGAGGACATCAAGGCGATCTCCCGCGACGGCGATCTGTGGTCGACGAACCGCAAGGGCGTCGTCATGCGCATGCCAGAGGGCACCACACCCGATCAGCTGGAGCTGACGAAGGCGATGCTGATCAACCACGACGCGCCCGAACACACCCGCCTACGCAAGCTGGTGTCACGGCTTTTCACGCCAAGGGCGGTCGCGACTCTGGAGGAGAAGCTCGCAACCGCGGCCCACGAAATCGTCGCTACAGCAAGGGAAAAGGATAGCGGCGACTTCGTCGACGACATCGCGATGCGGCTGCCGCTGCTCGCGATCGCGGACATGCTCGGAGTGCCAGAGGACGATCGCGAAAAACTGTTCCACTGGACGAACTCGATCATGAACACCGAAGACCCCGATTTCGAGTCGGACTACGTCGCCGCCAACGCCGAGCTGATGGGCTACGCGTACACCATGGCCGAGGAGCGGCGCCGCTGTCCGGCCGACGATATCGTGACGAAGTTGGTGCAGGCCGATGTCGACGGCGAATGGATGGACGACGTCGAGTTCGCGTTCTTCGTCATCCTGCTCGCGGTCGCGGGCAACGAGACGACACGCAACGCGATGACGCACGGCATGAACGCGTTCTTCGACAACCCCGACCAGTGGGAGCTGTTCAAGCGCGAGCGGCCCGAAACCGCCGCCGACGAGATCGTCCGCTGGGCCACGCCGGTGCACTGCTTCCAGCGCACCGCGCAGGCGGACACCGAACTCGGCGGGGTGACCATTCGCGAGGGTCAGCGGGCCGGCCTCTTCTACAGCTCAGCCAACTACGACGACGCCGTTTTCGAGCGGCCCTTCGAGTTCAACATCCTGCGCGACCCCAACCCGCATCTCGGCTTCGGTGGAAACGGCGCGCACTTCTGCATTGGCGCCAACCTGGCCCGTATGGAGATCAAGCTGATCTTCAACGAGATTGCCGACCAGATACCTGATATCTCGAAACTGGAAGAGCCACAACGGCTTCGGTCAGGGTGGCTCAACGGTGTCAAGCGGCTCGCGGTGTCCTACCAGGGATAGCAGTAGTATTCCCGCGTGCGTACCCACGGCTGGTCTGGCTCGGCACCCGCCAGCGATGACGAAGCCATCGCGCGGATCCTGGAGGCGGCGAGCAAGGCGATCGACGCCCGAGGCGCAGACTTCTCCATCGCCGACGTGGCCCGCACGCTCGGCGTCACCCGCCAGACGGTCTACCGGTACTTCCCGAGCACCGACGCCCTGCTCGTCGCCGCTGCCGTGCACGCCGCTGACGACTTCCAGAAGCGTCTGGAAACCCACCTGCGCGGCATCACCGACCCCGTCGAAGCCGTCGCCGAGGCCATTGCGACGGCACTCGAGTGGCTGCCCAAGGACAAACATCTCGGTCTGCTCATCGTGCCTGGCCGGCCGAACCCGCATATCGAGTCGGTGACGGGCGACATCGCCCTAGACTTCGGTCACTCGATGGTGCGCCGGTTCGACGTCGACTGGGCAGGCCTCGGATTAAGCGACGACGATCTGAACGAGCTTGCCGAGCACCTGCTGCGGATCATCCAGTCGTTCGTCACCGATCCCGGCCGTCCGCCCCGCACCGGTGAGGACCTGCGGCGCTACCTACGGCGATGGGTCGGCTCAGCGGTGGACGGCGGTCGTCGTTAGCACTTCGCGCTCGGATCCGCCGTTTGGAAATTCTTGACCAGACTGACCCACAGGCTGTCCTTGGCGTCGACGGCGCCCCGGACGTCTGGCACACCCTCGGCCGGCGTCTCGACGACCTCTGCCGCGGTGGCCACGTCCACCTGCCGACGGTCGAAGTCGATCAGTCCGCGAAGGTGCTCGCGCAGGGTATTCGCCTGTACCTCAAAGGTTCCCGGGGGCCAAGAGATCGCGTCGACACTTTTGATGTAGCGCTCGAGCGCAGCTATCTCGATCGCATTGGCGGCCTTGGCCGCGGCCAGGTCTTCGGCTGCCATAGCTGCCTCCCACTTCACCTGAACCGGTGCGCTGTCGTTGTAGAACGTGGCTTGCGCCGCCTCCAGCAGATCCGCCGCGTATCCAGCTTGTTGCACAGGGTGGCCGAGCGCCTCGCGAAGGTGATCGCCTTCCACCACCATCGCCGAGTCATCGGACCAAACTCGGTTCCGCAGCGTGTTCAGCAGGCCCTCGTCCTTACCGTCGTACGTCCCAACTCATTCAAGCCGGCCAACTGGTCGGAGTTGCGTTCACGCATCCTCTTGACGATGGGCTCTGCAGCAGGGGGAAAGCCGATCTCGCCGAGCCGGGAGTCGAACGTCGCCAACACATCGCGGTACTGGAAAGCCTTGGTCTTCATGATTCCGAAGTTGCCCTTGCGGACCGCTTCGTCCATGTCGCGGCTGGCCGACGAGCATTCGACGGGCTTCACAGCTTCCTCGTACTGCTTGAAGGCGACACTGGGATCCACCGACGGGCTCGGGGGACTCGACGCGTCGGAGCCACCGCAGCCGCTAACGCTCATTGCGACCGCGGTACCGACCGCGACTATCCAGGTTGTCCAGCGAGTACGTCGCATCCGCGGAGAGTAACCCAAACCCGACGCGGCGATAGCTAATCAGCCGTTTGACACCACTGCAGATAAACCGCCGTTTGGGGTCGCCTGGGCAATCAGACGACCGTCAGCGGCAGCGACTTCCGCGGAGCGAACACCCACGACGAGCCACCGCTGACCCGCACGACCGAAACCTCGACCAGTTCCTCTGCAGCCGCATCGGTTTCGATCACTCGGGCCGTCCACTCGGTGTCGCCTCCGGTGATCTGCACATCGAGGTGCGGATCGATAGCCGCGACGGCGGCCTGCAGCGGCCTCGTCGATGAAGGCCCGACAAGCGAGATCCACGCACCGTCCTCGTGCGCGGCCGCCTTGCGCACCTCGACAGCGTCCGGTCCGAATTCCGCCGTCACGTATGCGGCCGGATTGAACAGAGGGTGTAACTCCAGCGTGCGCACCGCGCCTTCGACTCCACCGGGCAGCCCGAGGGCGCGGTGGATGCGTTCAGCCGCAATGCCCGCGATGCCGGTCAGCTGATTGGTGCAGATCTTGTTGGCGAGCTCGGTGTCGGTACCGGCGCGCTTGCCCACCGCGATGATGAACGACAGGTTCAGCAGATGCATCTGCAGACAGACTTCGTCGGCGATCCGCACAAGGGCCGAATGCGAGAACTGTGCGAAGTCGACATCGGACACCAGCTCACCGGAGTAGTCGGCCTGCCCTTCGTCACCGGGGTCGATCGGGTCGAGTTCGGTTCTGGCGGCGCGGGTTTGACGCATCACGGCGATGACCGGGTGGTCTTCGATCTCCGGATGCGACTCGTCGATGATCACCGTCCATGCGCAGTGCGGGTGCTGGTCCGCGGATTTCCGCGGCGGGCGATGAATCGGGCGGATCTGGGCCCTGCGGTTGGTCGCGACAGCCGTGGCGTCGAACGTCGGATCCTCGATATCGTGGCACATCCCGCGGACGTAGTCCTCACCCATCGGCTCGACGTCCATCAGCGCACCGCAGTGGTCGAGGTGAAACTCGCCGTGCCAGCGATCATGCACGGTGTACCGGAAGTCCATGAACTGTGGTGGCGCACCGATGTCGAGTTGCAGGCCCTTGAAGATGGTGATGACGTCCTCGCCCTCGTATTTGAGAGCCTTTTGCATCCGCCTGGTATAGATGGGGCTCGCACCCATCCACTCCTCGATCGCGATCTCCAGCATGCCCGGGTGCCCGAAAGGCTTGATGCACCACCCCATTCCGGACCGGTCGATCAACTGACCGATCAGAAGCAGCTCGGGTACCAGAGCCGCGAGCTGATCGCGCGAGAGGCTCGCGAACCTACTTGTCATGGACTTTTCCACCGGAGTGCATCTGGACCGCGGCGTTGACGTTCGCCTTCTTGTCCTCACCCGTACCCGCGTCTGCCGCCTTCTTGCGATTCTTGATCACCTTGGTGACCGCTCCGTCGAGCTTGGAGCCGAGCGGGAAGCCGAGGTAGTGGGTCAGGAAGATCGCCATCTCCTTCAACTCGTCCTCTGAGATCTCCCCGTTGGCAAGGGCCGCGTTGGCCTGGATTTCGGCGAGATCTGTGATACCGAGGGCCGTCACCACGGTCAACGTCATCAGCCGCTTGTCGCGCATCGACAAACCGGGCCGCGACCAGATGGTGCCGAAGAGGTGGTCAGCGGTGAGCGCGAAGTAATCGCCCGGCATGTCGGGCATCTCCCAGCCGTAGACCTCGTTCATCTTCTCGAGGCCCTTCTTGCGAAGCTCGTCCATGGCTAGTCCTTCGTCGTAGAAGCGGTGTGCGGCACGCCGAGCCCGGCCGCCAGATCCCGTAGCGCGATCTCTGCCAACGGCAGATCCACACCGGTGGCCTCGCCGAGAGCGAGTGCCAAACCCAGGTCCTTCTCGGCCAGTCCGCGGGTGTGGACGAACATGTCGTGCACGAAGTGGTCGGGAGCCAGCGGATTCGTGTCGTCGCGGACCATGATGGCGCCGGGCCCGCCGCTCTGCGCGTCGGAGTGCCGCACCACCCGTCCGAGCTTCTGTAGGTCGATGCCAGCCGCCTCAGCAAGCTTCTGCGCCTCGCAGGCGGCGGCGAATCCGATGTAGGTGAGCATATTTCGAGCCAGCTTCATCCGCGTGCCTGCTCCCGGCTCACCGGCGCGGACCACCAACGAGGCCCACTGCTTGAACACGGGTTTGACCACGTCGTACGCGTCGTCGTCTGCCCCGACCATGACAGCGAGCTCGCCCTTGTCCGCTGCACCCGCCCCACCGCTCACGGGAGCATCGACGATGTGAATCCCCTTGGGTCGCAACTGCTCGGCCAGTTCGCCTGCCGTCTGGGGATCGATCGTGGAGTGGATCGCGATGACCGTGCCGGGTTCTGCGTGCGCCGCGAGTTCAGCGACGACGTCGCGCACCTGAGCGTCGGTGAGCACGGTGACGCTGATGACGTCGGCCTTTGCGACATCCGCGACGCTGTCCGCCAGGTTGGCGCCTGCCTCGGCCAGCGGCGTCATCGCCTCAGTCCGGACGTCGAACACGATCAGGCCGCCCGGCCAATTCACCAGCCGCTTGGCCATCGGCAAGCCTTGATTGCCCAGTCCGATGTAACCGAGCTTCACGTCACTCATGACCGGATGATCTGTCCGCCGTCGACGTTGAAGATCTGGCCGGTGATCCATTTCGCCTGATCCGACAGCAGGAACAGACACATGCCCACCAGATCCTCTGGTTCGCCCATCCGCGACAACGGAATTCGCTTCACGATGTCGTCGACCATCTCTTTGGGCGTCGTCGTTCGGTTTGCCTCGGTGTCGATCGGTCCAGGCGCGATGGCGTTGACCCGAATGTTCTGGCCGCCGAGTTCCGTGGCCAGCTGCTGGGTCAGGCCGTTGATCCCGACCTTGGCCAGCCCGTAGAAGTTCGAGTACAGCCACGCAGCGGTCGACGACTGGTTGACGATCGCACCGCCGCCACGCTTGGCCATCTTGCGATAGACCGCCCGCGTGCACACCAGCGCGCCGTCGAGGTTCACGCTCATGAACTTCTTGTAGTAGTCCCAGTCGACGGTGATGAGGAAGTCGAGCTTCATGCCGCCGAAGATCGCGGCGTTGTTGACGAGGTAGTCGATGCCGTCGAACTCCGAAAGTGCCTGCGCGGCCATCTCCTTGGCCGAGTCGGGATCAGATACGTCGACCCGCACGGCGATCGCGTTCCCACCTTCGCCCTTGATACCGTCGGCGACCTTCTGCGCGCCCTCGGTGTTGATGTCGGCGACGACGACGGCCGCACCCTCGCGGGCGAGCGCCTCGGCATACGCCTGGCCGATACCGCCGCCGGCACCGGTGACGATCGCCACCTTGTCCTTGAACTGATCACCATAAAGACCCACGCGCAGGCCCTCCGCTCTTTCTAGTTGACTCCGGTGGCGATGGCCTTGGTTTCCAGGTACTCCTCGAAACCGGCGAGGCCCATCTCCCGGCCGATACCGGACTGCTTGTAACCGCCGAACGGCATATCGGCCGAGTACCAGACGCCACCGTTGATGTTGACGGTGCCGACACGCATCCGCGCGGCCACACCGGAGGCCCGGTCGGGGTCTGAGCTGAAAACCGTGCCCGACAGCCCATACGGCGAGTCGTTGGCGATGCGCACCGCGTCGTCGTCGCCGTCGTGGGCGATCACCGTGAGTACCGGACCGAAGATCTCTTCGCGGGCCACCTTGGCGTTGTTGTCGAGGCCCGCGATGACGGTCGGCTCGATGAAGAAGCCGGCATCGCGGTCCGCGGGACGTCCTCCGCCGCAGGCGAACTTGCCGCCTTCGTCGATCGCGGAGTCGAGGTAGCTCTGCACGCGATCCCGCTGCCGGGCCGAGATCAACGGTCCGCACACGGTGCCCGCGTCGGTGGGGTCGCCCGGTTTGATCGAGCCCATGGTCGCCGCGGCCGCCTCGACTGCCTCGTCATACCGGGCACGCGGCACCACGAGGCGGGTGGTGATCGCACACCCCTGTCCGGCATGCATCGACGCGGTGAAGGCCGACATGGAGCATGCGCCTGCGAGATCGGCGTCATCGAGGACGAGGAACGCCGACTTGCCGCCGAGTTCGAGGAAGACTCTCTTCAACGTCGCCGCGCCGTCGGCCATCACGGCGCGCCCGGTCGCCGTCGACCCGGTGAACGAGACCATATCCACGCGTGGGTCTTTGGATAGCAGCGCACCGACGGCGTGGTCGCTTGACGTGACGATGTTGACGACGCCGGGCGGTATGTCGGTTTCTTCGGCGATGAGTTGGCCGAGTGCCGCGGCGCACCACGGGGTGTCCGGTGCGGGCTTCAGCACGACGGTGTTGCCTGCGGCGAGCGCCGGTCCGAGCTTGGCGAGGTTGATCTGGTGCGGAAAGTTCCACGGGGTGATGGCGCCGACGACACCGACCGCTTCCTTCGCGATCGTGCGATGGGTCTTGATGCCCATCGGCGAGGCGACACCCGCATCGGTGGTCCACTGGTAAGACTCGGCGGTATCGGCGCAGAAGCTCAGGTCGGCGACCGGACCTTCGAGCTGCGCCATCGACGTCAGCATCACCGGCGCCCCCACCTCGGCGATCGTGATCTCGCGCAGTTCTTCGACGTGGTTGGTCAGCACCTCCTGCAACTGCCGGATGCAGCGCACCCGCAGCGCGGTGTCGGTCGACCAGTCGGTTTCATCGAAAGCGCGACGGGCCGCTTCGATCGCCCGGCCCATATCCTCCTGGCTCGCATCGGCGGCGACGCCCAGCACCTCTTCGGTTGCCGGATTGACCGTCGGGAACGTGCCCGCGCTGCCCGCCACGAGCTTCCCGTCGATGAGCAGCTGACTCTGGCGATCGGCCAGTATCCCCATTCCGACTCCCGTTTTGTCGCTGGACAAGTGTCCGAATAATCAACCCGAACGATAGCCGCAGACTGGTGTGAGACGCAAGGTTGGCTCGACCGCGACTCAGACCATCGGCCCGAATAGCCTCGCTGTGCTGGTATTTTTGTCGGCGCACTTGCTAGTCGCCGTCTTGGTCCGATAACTTGGACATGTGTCCAGTGATGTCGTGGCCACCGTCGCCGACGAAGACGGGGGAACGCCCCGCAACCGTCGGCAAGAAGAAACATTCCGCAAGGTCCTCACCGCAGGTGTGGAGATGCTGCGGGAGTCTTCGTACGCCGATCTGACCGTGCGCGCCGTCGCCGCACGCGCCAAGGTCGCGCCCGCGACCGCCTATACCTACTTCTCGTCGAAGAACCACCTGATCGCCGAGGTCTACCTGGATCTGATGCGCCAGGTGCCCTACTTCACCGACGTGAACGACAGCACCCCCGTCCGCGTCGAGCAGGCGCTGCGCGCCATGACTTTGATGATCGCCGACGAACCGGAGGTCGCGGCGGCCTGCACGACTGCCCTGCTGAGCAACGGCGATGCGGCTGTGCGCGCTGCTCGCGACCGCATCGGTGCCGAGATTCACCGCCGCATCCGCTCGGCGATGGGCCCCGACGCCGACGCGCGCACCGTGTCGGCGCTGGAGATGACGTACTTCGGTGCATTGGTGCACGCAGGCAGTGGCTATGTCAGCTATCGCGAAATCGCCGATCGACTCACGTACGTCGTCGGCCTCATCCTTGGAGAGGACCGGGATACTCGGTGACCGTTCCCACCAACGAGGCGATCCTCGATCCGTACGACTACGACTTCCATGAGGATCCATACCCGTACTACAAGCGGCTTCGTGACGACGCCCCGCTCTACCACAATGACGAGCTGGGGTTCTGGGCGCTGTCGCGACACCAGGACGTGCGGGAGGGGTTTCGCAACAGCACGACGCTATCCAATCGCGACGGCGTCTCCCTCGACCCGATATCGCGCGGTCCGCATGCGAGCAAGACCATGTCCTTTCTCGCGATGGACGACCCCGCACACCTGCGCCTGCGCACACTGGTGTCGAAAGGCTTCACGCCGCGACGAATCCGGGAGCTCGAACCACGGGTCACCGATCTCGCCGTACAGCACCTCGACGCCATGTTGGAAAGGGCTCGCAGCGGCGAAACAGTCGACTTTGTCGCGGAGTTCGCGGGCAAGCTGCCGATGGACGTCATCTCCGAGCTGATGGGTGTCCCGTTCGAGGACCGGGACCGCATCCGGGCCATGGCGGACGGCGTCATGCATCGCGAGGACGGCGTCAACGATGTACCTCAGTCGGCCATCGAGGCGTCCATCAACCTGATGGTCTATTACCACGAGATGATCGCCGACCGCCGCAAGAGGCTCACCGATGACCTCACCTCTGCGCTTCTGGAGGCCGAGATCGACGGTGACCGTCTGACCGACGAAGAAGTGCTCGGCTTCCTGTTCCTCATGGTGATAGCCGGCAACGAAACGACCACCAAACTCCTTGCCAATGCGGCGTTCTGGGGCCATCGCAATCCCGACCAGCTGAGCCCGCTGTATCACGATCTCGAGAAGATCCCGTTGTGGGTCGAGGAGACATTGCGCTACGACACATCCAGTCAGCTGCTGGCGCGCGTTGTCGCAGGAGACTTCAACCTCTACGACACCACCATTCCCGATGGCGACATCGTGTTGTTGCTCCCCGGTTCGGCGCACCGCGATGAGCGCGTGTTCCCCGATCCCGACGACTATGTCATCGGCCGCGAGATCGGTTCGAACCTGCTGAGTTTCGGTAGCGGTGCTCACTTCTGCCTGGGCGCCCACCTCGCCCGCATGGAGGCCCGGGTAGCGCTGGCCGAACTGTTCAAGCGGATCCGCGGGTTCGAAATCGACGAGGCCAACGCCGTCCGCGTCCACTCCAGCAGTGTCCGCGGATTCGCCCACCTACCCATGACCGTGGAGGTCTGAGTACATGCCGCGGTTTGAACCCCTTCCCGAACGCAGGCCTGCTCTCGTAGCGGGCGCGTCGTCCGGTATCGGCGAAGCCACAGCCATTGACCTCGCCGCACACGGATTCCCGGTTGCGCTCGGCGCACGTCGTGTCGAGAAACTCACCGAGCTGGTCGGCAAGATCGAGGCCGACGGCGGCGAGGCCGTGGGTTTTCACCTGGACGTCACCGATCCGAATTCGGTCAAATCCTTTGTCTCGCAGTCGGTCGACGCCCTGGGTGATATCGAGGTCCTGGTGGCAGGCGCCGGTGACACCTACTTCGGCAAGCTGGCCGATATCACCACCGACGAGTTCGACTCACAGCTGCAGATTCACCTGGTCGGAGCGAACCGGCTGGCCGCAGCCGTGCTGCCGGGCATGCTCGAGCGGCGCCGCGGTGACCTCATCTTCGTCGGCTCCGATGTCGCACTGCGGCAGCGCCCGCACATGGGCGCGTACGGTGCGGCCAAGGCGGCCCTCGTCGCGATGGTGAACAACCTGCAGATGGAACTCGAAGGCACCGGTGTCCGGGCATCGATCGTGCATCCCGGGCCGACGAAGACCAACATGGGCTGGAGCCTGCCCGCGGATCTGATCGGGCCTGCACTCGAGGACTGGGCCAAGTGGGGACAGGCGCGCCACGACTACTTCTTGCGCGCAGCGGATCTCGCACGCGCGATCACGTTCGTCGCCGAGACGCCGCGCGGCGGGTTCATCGCGAACATGGAGCTTCAGCCCGAAGCGCCGTTGGCCGACGACACCGACCGCCAGAAGCTCGCCCTGGGCGAAGAGGGGATACGGGAAGAATGACGACCGCGATGGTGCCACGCGTATCGGGTGGCGAAGAAGAGCACGGCCACCTCGAAGAGTTCCGGACCGATCCCATCGGGTTGATGAAGCGGATCCGTGACGAATGCGGCGACGTCGGCTGGTTCCAGCTCGTCGACAAGCACGTCATCCTGCTGTCGGGCGCCGAGGCCAACGAGTTCTTCTTCCGTTCGGCAGACACCGATCTCGACCAGGCCGAGGCCTACCCATTCATGACGCCGATCTTCGGCGAGGGCGTGGTGTTCGACGCCAGCCCCGAGCGGCGTGCCGAGATGCTGCACAACTCGGCGCTGCGCGGTGAGCAGATGAAGGGTCATGCCGCCACCATCGAGGGCGAGGTCAAGAAGATCATCGCCGACTGGGGCGACGAAGGCGAGATCGAGCTGCTTGACTTCTTCTCCGAGCTGACCATCTACACATCTACTGCGTGTCTCATCGGGCTGAAGTTCCGCGAGCAGCTCGACAGTCGTTTCGCGCACTACTACCACGAATTGGAGCGCGGCACCGACCCGCTCTGCTACGTCGACCCGTACCTGCCGATCGAGAGCTTCCGGCGCCGCGACGAGGCGCGCGTGAAACTCGTTGCGCTGGTGCAGGACATCATGAACGGGCGCATCGCGAATCCGCCAACGGACAAGAGTGACCGCGACATGCTCGACGTGCTGGTGTCCATCAAGGGCGAGGACGGCAATCCGCGGTTCTCCGCCGACGAGGTGACCGGGATGTTCATCTCGCTGATGTTCGCCGGGCACCACACCAGTTCCGGTACGTCGTCATGGACGCTCATCGAGCTGCTCCGCAATCCCGACGTGTACCGCGACATCGTCGCCGAGCTCGAGGATCTGTACGCCGACGGCCAGGAGGTGAGCTTCCATGCGCTGCGCCAGATTCCGTTGCTGGACAACGTAGTCAAGGAGACTCTGCGGCTACATCCGCCACTGATCATTCTGATGCGGGTCGCTCAAGGCGAGTTCGAGGTCGAAGGCTTCCCGATTCACAAGGGTGACTACGTCGCCGCCTCCCCCGCGATCTCCAACCGGATAGCCGAGGACTTCCCCGACCCCGACGCGTTCATCCCCGACCGCTACAACAAACCCGAGCAGGCCGATATGGCCAACCGGTGGACATGGATCCCGTTCGGCGCGGGCAGGCACCGCTGCGTCGGCGCCGCGTTCGCCACCATGCAGATCAAGGCAATCTTCTCGGTTCTGTTGCGTGAGTATGAGTTCGAGATGGCACAGCCTGCCGACAGCTACCGCAACGACCACTCGAAGATGGTTGTTCAGCTGGCCCGTCCTGCGAAGGTTCGCTATCGCAGGCGCACGTCCTAGGAGCGAATGAGCGTGGGCATCAGGATAGAAGTCGACCTGGATCTGTGCCAGGGCCATGCCATGTGCGAGCTCGAGGCGCCGGACTACTTCACGGTGCCTAAACGCGGCAAGGTCGAGATCCTCAAGCACACCGCACCGCAAGAGGATAGGGCCGAAGTCGAGCAAGCCGTGTGGGCCTGTCCCACGCAAGCACTGTCTATCACCGATGAGGATTAACGAAAGGGACACGCCAATGCCGTCACTGCCCCGCGAGGACCTTGACCGATGGGTCGACGAATGGCTGGAAGCCAACCGCGTCTGCGAAGAAAAGGGTGACTGGACGCCGCTGGCGGACTTCTACACCGAAGACGCCACCTACGGCTGGAACATCGGCCCCAAGGAAGACGTCATGTGCGTGGGCCGAGACGAGATCAGAGACGTCGCGCTGGGCCTCGAGATGCAGGGCCTGGAGAACTGGAACTACGAGTACCAGAAGGTACTGGTGGACGAGAAACTGGGCGAGATCGTCGGTTTCTGGAAGCAGATCGTCAACAAGACCGACGGCTCACGCGACGAGATCTACGGCATCGGCGGCAGCTGGTTCCGGCTCGATGACAACCTCAAGATCGAGTGGCAGCGAGACTTCTTCGACTTCGGTCATGTGTCCAACATGTTCGGAAAGCTGATTCAGTCGGGCGATCTGAGCGCCGGCATGCAGAAGCGGATCGAGCGGGCGGTTGCCGGCGAGAAACTGCCTGGTTACTACCCCCTCGGGCAGGCACCCGTCGCCATCTGGTAGCTCCCACCCAAGCGGTTGCTTGGGGGCCGTGTGATGTGGCTAACTAGACCCTCTAGTCTTGTTTAGACGCGCAATTGAAAGCAGGTACAGATGAAGACCAAAGGTGCTCTGATCTGGGAGTTCAACCAGCCGTGGTCGATCGAGGAGATCGAGATCGGCGATCCCGTCAAGGACGAAGTCAAGATCCAGATGGAAGCGTCCGGGATGTGCCATTCCGACCACCACCTGGTGACCGGCGACATTCCGATGGCCGGCTTCCCGGTGCTTGGCGGTCACGAGGGTGCAGGCATCGTCACCGAGGTCGGCCCCGGGGTCGAGGACATCGCTCCTGGCGACCATGTCGTGCTGTCTTTCATCCCGTCCTGCGGCAGGTGTCCGTCGTGTCAGGCAGGACTGCGCAACCTGTGCGACCTCGGCGCCGGCCTGCTCGGTGGCCTGGCCGTCTCGGACAACACGCACCGCATTCATGCCAAGGGCCAGCCGGTGTTCCCGATGACACTGCTCGGCACCTTCAGCCCGTACATGGTGGTGCACAAGAGCTCGGTCGTGAAGATCGATCCGTCGATCCCATTCGAGGTGGCGTGCCTCGTCGGCTGCGGCGTGACGACGGGCTATGGCTCGGCCGTCAAGGCGGGTGACATCCGCCCCGGTGACGACGTCCTGGTGATCGGTGTCGGCGGCGTCGGCATGTCTGCGGTGCAGGGTGCCGTGAACGCAGGTGCCCGCAACCTCTTCGTCATCGAGCCCGTCGAGTGGAAGCGCGACGCGGCTCTTAAATTCGGTGCCACGCACGCCTATCCGGACACCGACGCCGCCTTCGCGGGTATCGCCGAGGTCACCCACGGCTTGATGGCGCAGCAGGTCATCGTGACGGTCGGCGAGCTCAAGGGTGCCGACGTCGACACCTACGTGAACCTCACCGCCAAGGGCGGCACCACCGTCCTCACCGCCATCGGCAGCCTGCTGGACACCAACGTCAACCTCAATCTGGCGATGCTCACGCTGATGCAGAAACGCGTGCAGGGCACCATCTTCGGCGGCGGCAACCCGCATTTCGACATCCCTCAACTGTTGTCGATGTACAAGGCGGGCAGGCTCAACCTGGACGACATGATCACCACCCAGTACAAGCTGGAGCAGATCAACGACGGGTACAAAGACATGCTGGAAGGCCGCAACATCCGCGGCGTGATCCGCTACACCGACGCCGACCGGTAAGGCCCAATCATCGTGTCCCAGGGGACGATCGAGCAGACGCCCGCACTGACCGCGTCACAGGCCTCGTGGCGCGCCGTGATGGCAGGTGACAAGGCCGGCTGGCTGGCGCTGATGACCGACGACGTGGTCATCGAGGACCCGATCGGCCCGGCGTACACGAACCCCGACGGCACCGGTGTGGTCGGCAAGGACGGCGTCTCACAGTGGTGGGAGCGCAGCGTTGGGCTCGCCACCATCACGATCGCGTGTGAGGAGACCTTCCCGTCGAGTTCGCCCGACGAGATCGCCCACATCCTGGCGCTGCAGCTTCACGTTCGACAACGGCTCGGCCAGCTCAGTGCGCGGCATCTTCACCTACAAGGTGAACGGCGCCGGTCTGCTGACCAACCTGCGCGGCTACTGGAACATGGACATGATGAAGCCCGTTGAGGGCGAGGGCGATTAGCGCTTTATTGTCCGGCCGCGGCGCCGTCGTCGTCGGCGGAACGCGCGGTATCGGGCTGGCGGTCGCCGCACTCCTGGCCGACCTCGGCGCCGGTGTCGTCGTCAACGGACGCGATGCACACGCAGCGACAGAAGCCGCGACACGCATCGACGGCGCGGTCGCCCACCCGGGCTCGCCGGCGGACCCGGCGATCGCCGACGCGCTGATCGACAGGTGCACAAGCGAATTCGGCCGAATCGATATCCTGGTGAACTGCGCGGGCACCGCAGGCCTGGCCAGCGAGTCGATTCTCGAAGTCACCAGTGCACAGTTCCACGACCTACTCGACGGCCATCTCGTCACGACGTTCGAAACCTGCCGCGCGGCTGCGCCGAGGATGGTGCAGGCGGGCGGCGGCACGATCATCAACACCAGCTCGTTCGCGTTTCGCGGCGACTACGGCGGTACCGCCTACCCGGCAGGGAAAGGCGGGGTCAACGGGCTGACGCTCTCCATCGCGGGCGACCTCAGGGACTACGGAGTGCGGGCGAATGTGGTCTGCCCCGGCGCGAAGACGCGGCTGTCGACCGGCAAGGACTACGAGGATCACATCGTCGGGCTGAACCGCAGAGGCCGGTTGGATGCCGCAAGCACACAGGCCGCGCTCGACGCACCTCCGCCGGAGTACGCGGCGCCGATCATACGCCTACCTGGCGAGCGACGAGGCCGAGGACATCACGGGCAGGATCTTCATCGCCGCGGGCGGATTCGTCGGTGAGTTCGCGCGTCAGAAGACTAGCGTCATCGGCTACCGTGACCATCAGGACTCGCCGCCGTGGTCGGTCGACGACCTGCACGCGATGATCGGCAGATAACAGCGCGCGGTTGCACCACGCGGATTGTCACATGGATTCGCCCACAGCAATTTTGATTTTCTGAATACGGCGTGCAGCCGCACAACGTCCGATTTTGGTTCACAATCAGCTAACTGACATGACTGAAACGAACCAACGAGGGCAAAAGGAGTCGGCACCCGTGAACCAGCCAGGCGACACCGTCAGCAATAGCTCGACTTCGACCCCGGTCACCCTTGTCGTGTATCGCGACTTGCGCATCGGCTTGGCGGTGACAATGGCGATGTTCGCAGCGGCGATCATCATCGAAGTGGCAGGGAAACACTGCGTGCAAGGGGCGCTCAGCGAATACTTTTACACGCCCGCGCACAGCATCTTCATCGCAACGCTCATAGGGTTCGGCACGCTGTTCTTCATCTATCGGGGGAGTAGTGACTCCGAGGATGCACTGTTGACGCTGGCCGGCGTCGCGGCGTTGATCGCCGCGCTGGTGCCCCAGGGGCGACCCGAGTTGTGCAGCCCATCCTTCGTGCCGGAGGGCTTCAAGACTGAGGTAATCGTCCGGCCCAATGTCTGGGCGGTCGTGGTGGCACTGCATTCTGGGCTGGTCGGTGACGTGGTGGAAAAACCGGTCCAACCATCCCAGCCAAACACGAAGCGCGGGGGGAACACTGGCGCTGTACTTTCTGCGGCTGGTGGTGGTGGTCGGCCTTCTTTGCCTGATCTTCAAGAAGGACTGGTTCCTGATCCATGCACACGGCGCGGCGGGGGTACTGATGCTCTCGGCCTTCATCGCCACCGTGTTCACCACCGCACACCTCGCCAAGAAAGAGGTACGGTCGCCGGACCGGACCGACTACGCAGGTTTCTATACGGCGATCGCCTGGTTGATGGTGGTGACGTTGATTGCTGTTGTCGCACTGCATATCACGCGTCCGCATTGGTTCCTTATTCCGTGGATCACTGTTCTCGAAGCGCTGCTGATCCTGGAGTTCCTCGCATACTGGTTGGCTCAAACCGTCGAACTGTGGGATACACCTGACCGGGCCGAGCGCCTTTCGGACGCTGACCAAGAACGGCTCGCGCACCAATCCGAGCAGAGTGGTATGGCCGGACTGATGACGGAGATGCGGCGAGTCTGGAACGCTCCTGCGGGCGAAAAGCTCATGAATTTTCTGTAGTGGTGCGAATTCACACCGCGAGGGTTCCGCGGCCGAGCTTGTGCCGTTTTTCATGAATCGGCAGCGCGCCTGTAGCGAGAGCCCGGCCCAGTCGCCAACAACCTCTCAGGTCGGCCAACGCCGTCGGCACGATGTCGACCCGCGTGTCCGGGTCGTCGACCCAGTCGACAGGCACCTCGTGGATCCGCAGGCCCACTTTCTCGGCGATGACCAGCAACTCGGTGTCGAAGAACCAACCGGAGTCGGCGACCAGCGGTAGCAGTTCGCGGGCGACGTCGGCGCGGACCGCCTTGAAGCCGCACTGAGCATCGGAGAATCGGGCGCCGAATGCGGCGCGCAGCAGCACGTTGTAACCGCGGGAGACGAACTCACGTTTCGCGCTCCGGACGACCCGCGACGACGGCGCCAACCGCGAGCCGATCGCGAGATCGGAGTGCCCCGAGATCACCGGTGCCACAAGGGGCATCAGCGCTGACAGCTCCGTGGACAGATCGACGTCCATGTAGGCGACAACGTCGGCGGAGGATTTGGCCCACGCTGTCTGCAGGGCGGCCCCGCGGCCCTTCACGTCGATGTGTATCACCTCGACGTCGGCCAGTTCGTCAGCGAGCCGGTGCGCCACCCCGAGGCTGTCATCGGTACTTGCGTTGTCGGCCACCGTGATCCGCGTCGAGTAAGGCACAGAGGTGCAGACGTATTCGTGTAGACGGTGGACACAGCGGGGAAGGCCACGTTCCTCGTTATAGACCGGTATGACGATCTCGAGCACGTGATCCGGCGCGCGTGAATCCGCCGGGTCCGTCATATCGACAACCGTCTCCGGGGGAGCTGCCACCCCACTGCCATGCCACTGGGAGCTTGCTGGAATGCTCGCGTGTATGGCTACCGTCTTCACCCAGATCATCAACGGCGACCTGCCTGGCCGGTTCGTATACGAAGACGACGAGATTGTGGCGTTCCTGACGATCCAGCCGATGACGCAGGGACATACGCTCGTCGTCCCGCGCGCCGAGATCGATCAGTGGCAGGACCTGGACTCCGCCGTTTTCGGCAGGGTCATGGAGGTCTCGCAACTGATCGGAAGGGCGGTGTGCAAGGCGTTCGACGCCGAACGCGCGGGCGTGATCATCGCCGGTCTGGAAGTTCCGCACTTGCACGTGCACGTCTTCCCCGCTTACAA
The DNA here is from genome assembly GCA_963758825.1 of uncultured Actinomycetota bacterium. Taxonomy (GTDB): domain Bacteria; phylum Actinomycetota; class Actinomycetes; order Mycobacteriales; family Mycobacteriaceae; genus Mycobacterium. The sequence continues at coordinate 216,617 of CAVWWV010000012.1, forward strand.
CCTGACCGATTTCGGCTTCGCCAACGTCGACACCGATCCTTCGCGGGAGTCACTCGACGAGGCGCAGGCCAAGATCAAGGCCGCGCTGGCCGACCTGTCCTGATCGCTCCTCGCGTGCGCAGTCCTATCCGACGTGTGCCGCGACGTCGTGTGAGGGGACGTCGGCGATCCGCGGCAGTTTGACGGTGAACCGGCAGCCCCTGCCGGGCGCGGTGGTGACGCTGACGGTACCGCCATGGGCGTAGACCAGGGAGTCGACGATCGACAGGCCAAGCCCGGTGCCGCCGCTGGCGCGGTCACGCGAGGAATCGGTGCGGTAGAACCGTTCGAAGATGCGGTGCGCGTCATCGGCGCTCATGCCCGGGCCCTCGTCGGCGACCTCGAGCACGGCGTTGTCGTCGTCCGTGCCGACCCGCACGGTGACGCGGGCGGATTCCGGTGTGTGCTGCAGCGCGTTGGCCACCAGGTTCCCCAGCACCTGGCGCAGGCGAGCCTCGTCGCCGAGTACCTCCGGCGTCCCGGGGCCGTCGATCACCTCCATGGTGACGGGCCGCTTCGGGGCGATCGACCGGGCATCGTGGACGGAGTCGCTCGCCAGCGCCAGCAGATCAACCCGGTGACGATCCAGAGGCCGCTGCGCGTCGAGCCGGGCCAGCAGAAGGAGATCCTCGACGAGAAGGCCCATGCGGCGCGATTCGCTCTCGATGCGCGACATCAGCATCTCGACATCGCGGGCAGCACCCTGGCGGTACAACTCGGCGAACCCGCGGATCGTGGTCAGCGGTGTACGCAGTTCATGGCTGGCGTCGGTGATGAAGCGCCGCATCCGTTCTTCGGAGCGGCGGGCGTGTTCGGCCGAGGATTCCGACGACGCGACGGCGCGCTGGATCTGCGCAAGCATGCCGTTGAGCGCCAACGACAACCGCCCCACTTCTGTGCGCGGGTCACGTTGCGGGATACGACGATCCAGCTGCCCGGCGGCGATGTCTGCGGCTGTCTGCTCGACTTCTGCCAGCGGCCGGAGGCTGCGGTGCACGACCCAGAAGCCGGCCACACCAAGCACCAGCAGCACGGCGGCACCGATGCCGGCCTGCGACCAGATCAACGCACGGACCGTGGACTGAACGTCGGACAGATCGATGGCCACGGTCGTCAACTCGTCATGGGGACCATGCACCGACATGGCCCGCCACTGGACATGCGAATTGTCTATCGAGCCGACGGTTACCGGTTCCGGACCGACATCGTTGTCCGCGGGTAATTCCGGTTCGGCGGCGCGATCGTTGACGGCCATCCAGATGCGACCGTCGGCGTCGACGCCGCGGACGTAGAAGTCCGACGGCGGGCGGGCCGGGTTAGGCCCCTCGAGGGGAGGCGTCGGCATCCGCCGGGGGGCCTGCGCCCAGCTGCGGGACGCGTCGAGCAGCGTCTCGTCGACGCGGTTGGTCAGGCTGTGACGCAGGATCGAGGTGACGGCGATGCCGGAAGCCAAGAGGCCGAACGCCACGAGAACCAGGGTCGCGGCAACCAGCCCGACCCGCAGCGGCACACCTCGCCCGCGCAGACCCTTCACACCCCTATTGTTCGCTAAAAACTAGCGCGGTTCCCGCAGAACGTAGCCGACGCCCCGCAGCGTGTGCAGAAGGCGCTTTTCGCCTGTGTCGATCTTGCGTCGCAAATAGGAGACGTAGGACTCGACGACGTTGACGTCGCCACCGAAGTCGTAGCGCCAGACGTGGTCGAGGATCTTCGGCTTGGACAGCACCGTGCCCGCATTGATGATGAAGTACCGCAGCAGGGTGAACTCCGTCGGCGACAGCGAGACGGGCTCCCCCGCCTTCCACACCTCGTGGGTGTCCTCGTCGAGTTCGATATCGGCGAACGTCAGCCGGGCACTGCGCGGCTGCTCGGTCCCCTTGCCTGTCCGTCGCAGCACGACCCGCAACCGGGCGACCACCTCTTCGAGGCTGAACGGCTTGGTGACGTAGTCGTCCCCACCGAGCGTCAGGCCGGCGATTTTGTCTTGGAGGGTGTCGCGGGCGGTGAGGAACAAAGCGGGGGCGTCGATGCCGTCGGCTCGCAGGCGGCGCAGCACGCCGAAGCCGTCCATTCCGGGCATCATGACGTCGAGGATGACCGCGTCGGGACGCACTTCACGGGCCTTGTCGAGCGCGGCGGGGCCGTTGCAGGCGGTGTAGACCTCGAAACCCTGGAACTTCAGGCTCACCGAGAGAAGCTCGACGATATTGGTCTCATCGTCGACGACGAGGACTCGGGCCTCCGGGACGTTTTCTGGGAGTGCAGCCATGGCCATCGTCCAAATGTCTCCCAACTTCCTGGCAATGAAGCTGCAGGGCGGCTGTCAACTTCCTGTGAATCACAGTGTGCGCTCTTCGGTGGTCCCCGGGTAGCGGATAGCTGGAGCCATACACTGAGGCCATGAACCTCGGCAAGAACCTGGTCGATCTCGCGACCGTCCCGGTCCGAGTCGGGCTTGCTGCCGCCGAAACCGGCCTTGACGTGGCCAACGGCGCGCTCGGTTTGGCGCAGCGGGGCCTGAATCAGGCGAACTCGACGGCCAGGGGCGGGACGGGCTCGGTTGCCCACCTGCTCGGCATCGACGAGGCGGTCGACCGGGCGAACCGGCTGGCCAGGCTCATGGACCAGGATCAGCCCCTTGGCCGGGCGCTGACTCCGGGCGGGCCCATCGACCGGCTGCTGGCCCCCGGCGGCCTGGTCGACAAGCTCACCATGGAGGGCGGTGTCCTGGACAGACTGACGCAGGACGACGGCGGCCTGATGCGCGCCATCGAACCGGGCGGCCTCGTCGACCAGCTGCTCGACGAGGACGGGCTCGTCGAGCGGTTGCTTGCCGAGGACGGGCTGGCCGATCGACTGCTCGCCGAGGGCGGTCTTGTGGACAAGCTGACTGCCAGGAACGGGCCGCTGGAGCAGCTGGCCGACGTGGCCGACACCCTGAATCGCCTTACGCCGGGGCTCGAGGCACTGGAGCCCACGATCGAGGCTTTGCGCGAGGCCGTCATCGTGCTGAGCCAGGTCGTCAACCCGCTGAGCAATATCGCCGACCGGATCCCGTTTCCCGGCCGTCGGCCACGCGGCAGCCGCTCGTCGTCGCGGTCGGTGACGTCACAGCGCGTCGTCGACGCCGACGAGTGAAGAGTTCTTGACGCGGACGTAAGCCGCTTCCAGAACGGGTATGCGGTTGGCCATGACGGTCATCGGCTTTCACTGTTCACACGAGCAGATCAGTCCGGCCAAGCTGTTGAAGGACGTCCAGCAGGCCGAACAGGCAGGCTTCACCGCAGGCATGTCCTCTGACCACTTCAGCCCATGGAGTGAACGCCAAGGCGAGTCCGGCTTCGCCTGGTCCTTCCTCGGCGCTGCGCTGGCGACGACGAACATTCCGTTCGGGGTCGTCAACGCGCCAGGTCAGCGCTACCACCCGGCGATCATCGCGCAGGCCATCGCGACGCTGGCGCAGACGTTCCCGGGTCGGTTCTGGGCAGCGCTCGGGTCGGGTGAGGCGTCCAACGAAAGGGTTACCGGAGAAGTGTGGCCGCGCAAGGAGATTCGCGACCAACGCCTCATCGAATGCGTCGACGTCATCCGACGGCTGCTGTCCGGCGAGGAGGTCAGTCACGAGGGCCTTGTGCACGTCAACCGCGCCCGGTTGTGGACGCTGCCCGACACCGTCCCAGACCTCGTCGGTCCTGCCGTCACCCCGCAGACGGCAGCCCGCCACGCCAGCTGGGCGGACGCACTCGTCTCGGTGAACCAGTCCAGGGAGACGCAGCAGTTGGTGCTCGACTCGTACCGGGAGGCCGGCGGCCGCGGACCGGCCCGCCTGCAGATCCACCTCAGCTGGGCAGCCACCGACGACGAAGCGCTGGCGATCGCCCACGACCAGTGGCGAAGCAACGTCTTCGCGCCGCCGGCGTGCTGGGACGTCGAGACCGTCGAGACATTCGACGTCATCAGCGAGGATGTGTCGCCCGAGCAGGTCCGCAAGTCGGTGAACGTATCCAGCGACCTTGGCAAGCACGCCGCGTGGTTGCAGTCCTACGTCGATCAGGGCTGGGACGAGCTGTATCTGCACTTCGTGGGTCAGACGCAGGCGCCATTCATCGACGCATTCGGTGAACACGTGCTCCCCCAGCTGTCTCCGACGGCACCCAAGCAGAAAGCCGCGATCGCATGAGAAGTGCCGACACCGGAGACCTGTGGTGGAAGAACGCCGTCTTCTACTGCGCGGACATCGAGACGTTCTACGACTGGAACGGCGACGGCACCGGCGACATCCGCGGGATGACCGACCGCATCGAGTACCTCTACGACCTCGGCGTGACGTGCCTGTGGTTGATGCCCTTCTACCCGACCGCCCGCAAGGACGACGGCTACGACATCACCGACTTCTTCGGCGTCGACCCCGCACTCGGAACTCTCGGCGACTTCGTCGAGCTGGTGCGCACGGCCAAGGCCTGCGGGATCCGCGTCATCATCGACTTCGTCATGAACCACACCTCGGACCGTCATCCGTGGTTCAAGTCCGCCCGCCGCAGCAAGGACGACCCGTATCGCGACTACTACGTGTGGAGCGCGACCAAGCCGAAGTCGAGCGCGAAGCGACGTCGTCTTTCCCGATCAGGAGACCAGCATCTGGGAGCGCGACCCCAAGACCAACGAGTGGTACCTTCACCACTTCTACAAGCATCAACCCGACCTGAACATCGAGAATCCCAAAGTGCAGGAAGAGATCTCACGCACACTCGGGTTCTGGCTCGAGCTGGGGGTCTCCGGCTTCAGGGTCGACGCCGTCCCCTTTCTGTTCGCCAAGGATGCGGTGCCGGGCAGCCCGGAAATGTTCAACCCCAACCAGTACCTCGGCGACGTCCGGAATTTCGTCACTCGTCGCGTCGGAGACGCCGTGCTGCTCGGCGAGGTGAATGTGCCGTACAAGGACCAGCTGGCGTTCTTCGGCGGCCCCGACGGCGACGGGCTCAACATGCAGTTCGACTTCATCGGGATGCAGAACATCTTCCTCTCGCTTGCCCGCGGCGACGCCCGCCCGATCGCCAAGGCCCTGAAGCAACGCCCGCGCCTCGACGTGACCAGCCAGTGGGCCAACTTCCTGCGCAACCACGACGAACTCACCCTCGACAAGCTGAGTGACGATGAGCGCCAAGAGGTTTTCGACGCGTTCGGCCCCGACAAGGACATGCAGCTCTATGGTCGCGGACTGCGCCGAAGGCTGCCATCCATGCTCGGCGGCGACGAGCAGCGCATGAAGATGGCCTATTCGCTGGCGTTCTCGCTGCCGGGAACTCCCGTCCTCTTCTACGGCGAAGAGATCGGGATGGCCGAAAACCTCGATATTCCAGGTAGGTTGGCGGTGCGGACGCCGATGCAGTGGACCGGTGACGGCAACGGCGGCTTCTCGAAGGCGTCCAAACGTCGGCTCTGCCGTCCGCTCCCCGAGGGGGTTTACGGACCGCAGCGGGTCAATGCCGCCGACCAGCGACACGACCATAAATCGTTCTGGTGGTTCATGCGCAACCTCATCTACACCTACCGGTCGCAGCCCGAGACCGGCTGGTCGACCGCCGAGGTGTTGAAGCAGGCCAACTCTGGCGGTTCTGGCCCACGTCTGCCGGGAGGAGGCCGGCTGGGCAATGGTCGCGCTGCACAATTTCGGCTCGGACAGCGTGCATGGTGCCGATTCAGCTCGAGGACGCGCCTCCAGGATCCAAGCTTGTCGACCTGCTCGACGGCCTGACGGAGCACGAGCTGGACGCGAAAGGCCGGATAGAGCTGGGACTCGACCCGTACGGCTACCGGTGGCTTCGCCTTTTGCGACCGCAAGACGACCCGATCATCTGACCCGATAAACTCAGGCCCGCAGGCCTCCTTAGCTCAGTGGTAGAGCATTGCTCTTGTAAAGCAAATGTCATCGGTTCAATCCCGATAGGAGGCTCCAGCCTGGCCATCAAAGTTGTCGGTGGCCGGTCGTAGCGTCGGCTCATGAGACAGTGTCGCGGATGCGGATCTGTACTTTCCAAGCGCAGTCAGAAGCTGTACTGCGGGAACGCATGCCAGGGTTCGTTCCGACGAAAAGCCCTGACGAAACTGTGGCTCGAATCCGGCGAGGCACGGATGGACGGCCACCAGGGCCACTACATCCGCCAGTATCTCGTCGACGCCCAGTCGGACTGTTGCGCCATCTGCGGTGGGGCCAATTCGTGGCTTGGCCTGCCCCTGGCGTTGGTATTGGACCATATCGACGGGAACCCGACGAACAACCGCCGGGAGAACCTGCGGCTGGTCTGCCCGAACTGCGACTCGCAGCTCGCGACATACAAGAGCCGAAACCGCGGCAACGGTCGCGCGTTCCGCAGGCAGCGATACGCCAACGGCCAATCGTACTGACGCGCTGCGCGGGCTGTTAGGCGTCACCACTGCGCATCGGCGACGGCGCGAGGCGATCATCTGAGGCGTCGGTCGTGGCAGCAGGCAATTCCTGACTGCTTACCAGTCGGATAGGAAACCCTTCCCATTCACGACTGGAATCTGGCTTCCCAGCGGTTACGGAACCACCACTGGATCATGACTATTACCTCATGGCTACGTACTGGGAAGAACCGCAACCCAATTGGCGGGTCGATGACTCGGCAGTTCACGTATCTATGTCTGGCCCATCGCTTTTGGACCATGGCCACATATGCCTGTCTCTGCACCGCGCGGTAAAGCGGCGGACTGTCCAAACCGCAAGCATTAGCGAGAAGGAGTAGCCGAAATGAACGTGGAGCTGATGCAACAGAGCCGGAGGCGCCGGCACCGGAGCGACCGTGGAAGCGCATGGCAGCGCGGGCGCTACCTGGAGCCCCACCTCGAGACAAGATCGCGCGTTCATGGGCGTGATCATCATCGAGCTGCTGGGGCCGCCGACATACAGGTGAAGCCTGAAAGCAGCCTGCTGGCGCAACGACGACCCAACGACACAGGAACGAAGGAATGACGTCATGATGCCACTCACAGCGCGCGGACAAATCGATGAACTGCGCCATCATTTACGCGAATCGGAGCAACGCCGCCAGGCCGCCGAACTCAAACTCGCCGATCGCGAACGCCAACTCGGCACTGCACGCCAAACGCTTGCTACCCAGGATCACCGTCTTGGCAGAATGACTGCCGAACTCGCGGAGCTGCGGAGCAAGGCGACAGCAACCGTGCTCAACTCGTACGCGCGCGACTTCCCGCACATGTTCAAGAGCAACAGCGAGCGCTGACGCCCCCGCTGGGGGTGCTGATGATCAGCGTGTTCGCAGGGTCATCTCACGGTCATTACGCAGAGGCGTCGACGGTGCTCTGCGTTGACCGGGCCGGGGATTTCACGCTGCCCTTCGGCGCGTAGCGCCGTTCGTCGTCGCCCAACGCCAGTTCGAATCGTTGGCCTCGCGACTCTGCGGATCCCAATTGCTTACCAGACGGATAGAAAACTCTTCCCCGTCAGGAGCGGACCCTGGCTTCACGGCGATTACGGCAGCACTCCCCGATCGCGAAAATTTTCCTCATGACTACGTACTGCGAAGAGACGACGAGCCTTCGCCCTGGCCCGACCCAAGACACGGTCCCGGCCGGCGCCATGCCGCTGGCGCAGATGCCCCGCACGTTCCATAGCCGCATACCGGGACACGACGACCTGAACCGGTCGGACCCGCGCCGCCACGTGCACCGTCCGGACCCGCGCCACGACTCTCATCGACCCGACCCGCGTCGACACGACCGGCGCCCCGACCACCGTCGCACCGACGGGATGTGGACCGGCCGCACCACGGTGCAGCACGCGCCTGTCACGGAGCGGCTAGCGCTGCACGAGCCTGTCACGGAGCGGATGGTCCGCAGCGATCTGGCGGTGCTGGGCACCCGTCAGCTCGCCGAGCAGGCCGTCGAAGGCGAAGCAGAAGGTCTGGTCGCCCCGCCGGGTGACAACGAGGTCTACTCCTACCTCGGAGCGCAGATGCGATGGGTACAGGTCCTGTTGATGGCCGCCTACGTGCTCGCGGGATGGAGTCTGCTGCATTTCGCACTCGCGTCGATCAAAATTCTATGGCCCATGCTGATCGTGCTGGGGCTTAACGTGATTGGCACCATACTGTCGTCACTGACCAGCTTCAACACCAGGCGGGTGTCAGCGAAGACACACCGAGCGCTTGTCGAGGGCTGGGTTCCGTCGGGCCCCCCGCCAAGCATCGACGTCTTTCTGCCCACGTACGGAGAGGACGTGGCGGTTCTGCGCAACACCTACACGCATGTCAAGGCGATGGAGTGGGCGGGCACGGTCGAGGTTCACGTTCTCGACGACGGCGATCGCGGCGAGGTCCGAGGCCTCGCCGCACAGTTCGGATTCAACTACGTCGTGCGTCCGAATCGTGGGCACCTCAAGAAAGCCGGCAACCTTCAGTACGCGTTCGCCCGCACGTCGGGAGACCACATCGTGATTCTGGACGCTGACTTCTGCCCGCGGCCCGATTTCCTGCGGCACTTGGTGCCGTACATGGATGACCCGGCCGTCGGCATCGTGCAGAGCCCGCAGTGCTTCGACAGCGGCGAGAATCTGAACTGGATTCAGCGCACCGCAGGCTCGACCCAAGAGTTGTTCTACCGCTGGATCCTCCCGTCGCGGGACCGGTTCAACGCTGCGATCTGCGTCGGCACCTGCGCGCTGTACCGACGCAAGGCCCTCGAAGCCACCGGGGGATTCGCGCAGATCGAGCACAGCGAAGACATTCACACCGGGCTGCATTTGATGCAGGCCGGCTTCCAGACCCGCTACGTACCTATCGTTGTCTCACGCGGCTTGTGCCCAGGGGACATGGCGGGCTTCCTCAACCAGCAGTACCGGTGGTGCAACGGGTCGCTGGTCAAGCTGCACAACGCGAAGCTGGACGGCTCCCGGGTGAAAATGACCCTGCGGCAACGGCTCTGCTTCTGGTCGGGCTTGTTTTATTACATCACCACCGCTGTCAACGTGCTCGCGCTCTATCTTCCCGGCATGATCATGGCCGCGTTCTTCCCGAGCCAAGTCCAACCGGCACAGTTTGTGCCTTTCCTCGCCGGACTTTGGGTGTATCTGGTCGTGATACCGGTGGTGTCCAAGAGCCGCTGGCGATTTGAGGTCCTGCGTCTGCAGATGGCCTATAGCTACGCCCACCTCATCGCGATCGTGCACAAACTGCGGGGCCGCTCAGCGGGATGGGTTCCCACCGGCGCGATGGATCGCCCCAATCCGCTGGCCCGCAGCATCAGCCGCTTGGGCGCCGTTGCGATCATCCTGTCGCTCGTGCCGTTCTGGGCCGTGGTCATCTACGACATCCACGCCTACGGGGTGCGCAAGTACTGGCTGATGGCGATGTTCGTGGGCCTTTACACGTACCTGGCCCTGCCGTTGCTTGTCGAGTTCGTCAAGATCCTGTGGCCTTCCCTCGGCAAGGTCCTCGGATCCCGGACGGACGGCGCTGCTGCACCGGCAAGCAAGGTAGCGCCTGCACCAAAGCGGCGCAATCCACATCGGATCTCCGCCTACGAGGCAGTCTGCTACACACTGGCGCTGGTCTTGGCCGCCGCCGTGGCGTCTGGGTGGTTCGATCTGATGATTCCGTGGAGCTCCTGAGCTCGACGATCACAGCGTCTTAACCGGACTCATTGTGACAGAACAGGTTCGGGCGAAACCCTCGTCAGGCGGGCGAACGTCAACCCTTACCTGTCGAGGGCTCGTGACCCCGCGATGAAACTGCCCGAGAGGTGGTTGCTCCTTGGCTAGGGCGGACCGCTTACCAGGGAGATAGGAAACTCTTCCCTTCGAGCAGTGGAATCTGGCCTGCCGGCGATTACGGCCCGTACTGCGAAAACGCGACCATTTCCTCATGACCACGTACTGGGAAGAACCGACCGTGAGGTATCGCGAAGAGCCGACCGTGAGGTATGGCCCGGAGCTGACGAGCGCGACGGCCCAGACCAAGACGATGCAGCTGACGCGGATGTCCCGTACCGCCGCAACCCCAGTACCAGCGCACCACCCCGGATACCGGCACCCAACCACTGTCGTCGTCCCGACACAGCCGTCCAAGCCCCAGGCCAAGGCCCAGACGAAGAAGCCGGAAAACCGCTTCTTCCACGATGTCGAAGGCCTCCGAGGTATCGCCGTCGCGCTGGTCGTGCTGTTTCACGCGGGTGTGCCGCACATGGCCGGCGGCTTTGTGGGCGTCGACGTGTTCTTCGTCATCTCGGGTTTCCTGATCACCGGCCTGCTGCTGCGTGAGTTCGAGCGCAACGGGCGGGTCTCGTTCAAGGGGTTCTATGCGCGTCGCGCACGCCGCATCATTCCCCCGGCTGCCGTGGCCATCGTGGCGACGTCGATAGCCGTCTGGTTCCTGATGCCGCTGCTCTCGGTCTTCCGCCAGGCACTCGACCTGCTGGCCGCGGCGATGAACATCGCCAACTGGCGCTTCATCGCTGCGGGCAAGGACTACCTCGCCGGGGCGTCAGACGATAGCGTTGCCACGCACTTCTGGTCGCTATCGATCGAGGAACAGTTCTACTTCGTCTGGCCGGTTCTGATAGTCGCGTTGGCCGTGCTGGCCAAGCGCATGCGGTGGTCCATCCGCATGGTCGTCGGCTGGGGAATCGCCGTGGTGATCGCCGCCTCCATGTTGGGGTCGCTGCACTTCACGGCCAGCGACCCCACCCTGTCCTATATGGCGACCCACACGCGCGCATGGCAATTCGGCGTAGGCGCACTCGTCGCGGTGGTGGCGCCGCTGCTGACCGGCCTGATGACGAAGTTCGGTGTGCAAATAGCGATGTGGGTGCTCGGTTGGGCGGGTCTGTCGGCGGTGCTGGTGGCGACAGTGGCCTACGACCACACCACGCCCTATCCGGGCGTGGCCGCGTTGGTGCCCACGCTCGGTGCGGCCGCCATCATTACGGCCGGACAGGTGGCGGCCGCCAGCAGCAGGCCCGCGGTCGGGTGGTTTCTCTCGGTGCGCCCGTTGCGGTGGCTGGGCAAGGTCTCCTACGGCTGGTATCTGTGGCACTGGCCCGCTCTGGTGCTGTTCAAGGGCTACACCCACAACAACAGCTGGCCGACGTTGGTGGGCGTGACCATGGGGGCACTGGTGCTGGCGTGGGCGTCCACCGCACTGCTGGAACGCCCGATCATGTCGTCGGGGGAATTGAAGCGCAACCTGCAGGCCTCGCTGTCGGTCGGTATCACCGGCACCATTGCGGCCGCCGCGGTGACGATGACCCTCGGCGTCCTGGCGGTCAACCTGGCCAGCGGGGCGGCCTCGTCCAATCCGTCGGTGAGCTTCGAATCCGTTTTCGGCGCCGACACCGGCGCGAAGTCGGGTCCGGTCACACCCAACCCGTTCAAAGCCTTCGATGACCGGCCCGCCCGCGACGAGTGCCTGGTTCCACTTGGCACGCGCGATCAACCGGACACCTGCGTGGATGGCCCACCAGACGGCGTGCCAGCGGTGCTGTTCGGCGACAGCCACGCACAGCAGTGGCTGCCGGTGGTTCAGTCCATCGCCAAGGGAAACAACTGGCGGCTCAACCAATTCACCAAGGCGGCATGCCCGGTCGCCGCCCTACAACCCAGGGACGGCCGCACAGACCCATTCACCAAATCAGACTGCCTCGGCTGGCGCGAGGACAGCGTCAACGCGATTATCGCGCTGAAACCCAAGTACATCGTGATCAGCTCGCTGTCCACGTACGTGCCCGACTATCAGGAGTTCAAGACCGCCTGGGATCAAACGCTGAGCCGACTGCGGGCGACCGGCGCGAAGATCATCTACTTGCGGGATACGCCGTACCCGAACAAGAACATGCCCGAATGCATCTCGGGGGCTACCGACAACTGGTCCGCGTGCGACTTCGACCTGAACAACACCCCCCGGACCGAACCCATTGTCACCGACCAGGTTAGGGGCCAGAACCTCGACATCCCGGTGCTCGACCTCAACGCATACCTGTGCGAGGACAACAAATGCCGTGCGGTGCGCAACGGCACGTTGCTCTACCGCGACGACTCCCACCTGACAGCAACCGCGGTCAAGGCGCTGTTGCCGGCTGTCCAAGCGCAGATCCGTGACAAGAAAATCGACCTGAGCGGCCGCTGACGTCGGCGGGGCGACGACTCGGCCGTCCCGTAGGGTGTGTCTCTGCCGGATACATCACGGCCAGGAGGTGTCGTTGCCCAGCGGACAGGCGGCGGGGGTGTCGCGTCGGAGTCTGCTCGCATCGATCCCCCTGGCTGCATTCAGCGTGATAGCCGCGGGCGGATGCCAGAGGACCGAACCAAGCCATCCAAGCCAACCAGGCCAACCTCGGCAGTCACGCCATTTCGGGTTGGCGGCAACGGGTCTCGACGACGCGACGGTGCAGCAGTCACAGGCAGCCGCGCAGCAATTGGGCAAGCGGCTGGACGTGCTGACCGTCTACGAGGCATTCGTCTGGGAGCGTTCGCTGCCCACCACGTTTCTGGATGCCGCCGCGGCCGCCGGCTGCACCCCGGAGTTGACGTGGGAACCCTGGGATCCCCGCGCCGGCAAGCACCAGGCGGCTTACACGGCCGGACAGATCGCAGGGGGTCGATATGACACCTATGTAAGCACCTGGGCCGAGCAGGCGGCCTCCTATGACAAGCCGTTTCGGCTTCGGTTCGCACACGAGATGAACGGAGACTGGTACCCCTGGGCGGCAGGATCACCGGGCGGCTCGGCGCAGGATTACGTCGCGGCCTACCGCAGAGTGCGCGGCATATTCGACGACGCGGGCGCCAAGCGCGTGGAGTGGGTGTGGTGCCCGAACGTCATCGTTAACGGCGATTCCGAGACGATCTCACGGAGCTACCCCGGCGACAATTTCGTCGACATCGTCGGCGTCGACGGCTACAACTTCGGCGATCGGCCAGGCCATCAATGGACCCAGCCGGCTGAGCTTTTCGGCTCTACGTTGGCCCTTGTCGCCCAACTCGCACCGGGCAAACCGGTGTGGATCAACGAGGTCGGCTGCGGCGACCAAGGCGGCGACAAGTCCCGCTGGATCTCCGATTTCATCAGCTGGCTTGCCGGCACCGACGTCCGCGGGCTGATCTGGTTCGAGGTCGACGGCAACCCGGATGCGCCCGACTGGCGGCTCACGAGTTCGGCCGCAACCACCGCTGCGGCCAGGGCCGCGCTGGCGTCCTGGTAGCGCGGCTGATCGGGAGTCAGCAGTTGCCGACGGCGGGGACGCCGGCGAAGCGATCGGCGATCCATTGGCCCAACAGCGCGCCCGGATCCAGTTTGTGCCCTTGCCCTTCCATGCGGATCCGCAAAATGGTGTCGCCGCGGGCACAGGCCCGGCCCATGGCGACCTCGGTCCATTCCGGAGGAACGGTCTGGTCGGATCCGCCATAGATCGCCAGCAGTGGGATTTTGGTCGGCTGTTGTGGCAGCGCATAGGAGGTGAGCCGGTCCCGCAGCCGGTCGGCCGCCTCCGCCGAGGACGGCTTGGCGTCCGAGCCATTGAACCTACTCGCCAAGGCCTCCTTGCCCGCCGAAGCCGGCGGCAGGCAGGCAAGCAACGTCTTTTCGTCGTCGCGCAGAACGCCGTGCAGGTAATCGTTCGTATTGATGGACTTGTCGACCGCGGCGAGACCCTCGATCACATTCGGGTACAGATACGTCTGATCGACGGTCAATGTCGAGGATTCGGCCCGCTGCACCAGTCCAGACATGTCGAGCGTGGGAACCAGCGCCGCGGCGCCGAGCAGATCGGTGCCCTGCCCGTAAGCCGCAAAATATTCGGCGGCCGCCCAGGCGGTCTCGCCGCCCTGCGACGATCCCAATGCCACCCAGCGCGACGACAGCTGCGGCACCACCGTGCGGGCGGCGCGCACCGCGTCGATGAGGTTGAAGGCGGCCGACTTTGGCTCCAGGTAGGCATGTGATGGCGCCGCGTCCTGGCTTGACCCGGCGGGCTTGCCCAGACCCGCGTAGTCGGTGTATGCCACCGCGTAGCCGAGCTTGAGCTGGATGGCCACCGAAGTGATGTCGCCGAGCATGCGGGAATCCGCGGTTGGGCCACAGTCGGGGGTAACCCCAACGGTTCCATGGGCGTAGCCGATGACAGGCCAACCTCCAGGCGGTGGGTCGCCCGGCGGTGTGAATACCGCGCCAGACACCACGGCGGGCGCTCCAGTGATGCCGGATATCGATCGGTACACCATCGTGTGTGCCGTTGAGCCGGCAGGCAGCTCGCTGAAATCGAACGGCGTCTGGTCCGATGAGCTCGCCACGGTGCCACGGGCGGCCAAGTCACCGGTGGCGATGGTTGGCATCTCTCGGGAGTAGTTC
>CAVWWV010000013.1:0-53784 GCA_963758825.1 uncultured Actinomycetota bacterium
TCTACACCCGGGCGGCCCGGGAACTCACCGTCAGCGTTCCGCCCCGCGACTACGAACTGCTCGCCAAATTGCTCGTCGCCTCCGTTGAGCAGGATGGCAGCGGTGCAGTGCGAGCGGCCGTCAACGCGGCCGCCGCCGAAGCCGGCAGGCGCGCGGGCGGCCAAACCGGCGGCAACGTCCTTGGGGCGCTGCGCAACTGTGGCTACCTGCCGCGGGCCGGCGATGACGGTCGCATCACCCTGCGAAATTGTCCGTTTCACATGGTCGCCCAAGATCACCGAGACGTCGTGTGTGGGCTGAATCTGCGCCTCGTGCAGGGGGTTATCGCGGGGTGCGGTGACCCGCGCGCGCACGCCGAACTCAATCCAGACCCCGAGCACTGCTGCGTGGTGGTGCACAACGTGACCCCCCCACATGCACGCCTGTCGCCGCCGCAGGCATCGTCGCTGCGCAGTCCCGCCGACAGCGAGTCGGCGGCGAGAGGAAAGGCGACGGGAAAGAGGTCACCATGACGTCGGTGACGCGGTCGCCATACCGCACGGCTGACGCATGATCAGCGAGCGACCCGACAGCCGGTGGCGGCCATGACACGACTCGAGAGGCTCTACACCGAGCAGCGGCAAAGCCCGTGGCTGGACAACCTCACCCGCCCGTACTTGCGCGACGGCACGCTGGCCGCCTTCGTCGCCGACGGGATACGGGGGGTGACAGCCAATCCGACCATCTTGGCGAGGGCCATCGAAGGCTCCGATGCCTACGACACACAGTTCGACCTACTCACCGCCCAGGGCTATTCGCTCGGGGATGCCTACTGGGAACTGGCCATCCAGGACGTCACCGATGCGCTGGCGGTGTTGCGTCCAACCTTCGACACCTCGCACGGCAGCGACGGCTTCGTGTCGATCGAAGTCGCCCCGGAGTTGGCGCGCGACACCGAGGCCACGATCGCCGCGGCGGCCCGATTGCACGAGCGCATCGCCCGCCCCAACCTGCTGGTGAAGATCCCCGCCACCGCCGAGGGCATTCCGGCGATCGCGACGCTGATCGGTCGAGGGGTTGAGCATCAACATCACCCTGATCTTCTCGCTGTCGCGCTACGAGCAGGTGATCGAGGCCTACCTGCAAGGCCTGGAAATCCTTGCCGAACGCGGCGGCGTTCTCCCGGCGGTCCGCAGTGTGGCGTCGTTCTTCGTCAGCCGCGTCGACACCGAGGTCGACAAGCGGTTGGAGCAGATCGGCGGTGAGGACGCCTTGGCGTTGCGCGGACGTGCCGCAGTGGCCCAGGCGCGTCTGGCCTACCAGATTTTCCGGAACCGATTTGCCGGTGAGCGGTGGGAGAAACTCGCCGCCCGTGGCGCCCGTGTGCAGCCGCCGTTGTGGGCCTCGACGTCGACGAAGAACCCCGACTACCCCGACACCCTTTACGTCGACAGCCTGATTGGTCCCGACACCATCAACACCATGGCCGAGTCCACCATCACCGCATTCGAGGACCACGGCACCCTCGCGCGCACCGTCGATACGGGGATCGAGCAGGCCGAAAGAGTCATGCACGACTTAACGACAGTGGGGGTCGACATGGATGACGTCGGGCACGCCCTCGAAGACCAAGGCGTCGCCGGCTTCCACCAGTCGTTCGCCGATCTGCTTGTCACATTGGACGCCAAGGCCCGACGGGTGACCCAGCAATGATCGCCGTTGCGGCGAGCCCGCGCACAACAGTCGTCGGGGATCGGCGCTCTCGGGCGGGGCGTCGACAAGCTCAGCGTCCTAGGACGACGTCGCCGCAATGCAGCACCGCAACGAGATTCGGGCGGCGTGCGCGTGCCCGCACTACTTCGAAGACAGGGATAACCGCACACATGAGCACACAACAGAGCTTTGTCATCGTGGGAGCCGGGCTGGCCGGCGCCAAGGCAGCCGAAGCGCTGCGCACCAACGGATTCGACGGCAAGGTCATCCTCATCGGAGCCGAGACCGAGCGCCCGTACGACCGCCCGCCCCTGTCGAAGGGTTATCTGCAAGGCAGCACCGAGCGGGAAAAGATCTACCTCCATCCCCCGCAGTGGCACCTCGAACACGACATCGACCTGCGTCTGGGCACACGAGCCACCGAAATCGACTGCACTGCACACGAAGTTCGCACGTCGCGCGGACAGACGCTGGGCTACGACAAGCTGCTCGTGACGACCGGTTCTTCGCCCCGGCGCCTTGAGGTGCCCGGTGCCGACCTGGCTGGGGTGCATTACCTGCGCACTGTCGCCGACAGCGACGCATTACAGGCGGCCTTCGCCGCCGCGCAGCGGGTAGCCATCATCGGGGCCGGCTGGATCGGCTTGGAGACCGCGGCCGCCGCCCGGGCCGCCGGCTGTCACGTGACTCTCATTGAGCGCGCAAAGCTGCCCTTGCTGGGCGTCCTCGGCGCCGAGGTGGCCGAAACCTACGCCGCGCTACACCGCGCGCACGATGTCGAGCTGCGGCCGAGCGCCGGGGTGGCCGAAATCATCGGTGCCAGTGACAGGGCGACCGGCGTGCGCTTGGTCGACGGCGACGTCGTGGCCGCCGACGCAGTCGTGGTCGGCGTGGGCATCACGCCCAACACCGAACTGGCCGCCGCGGCGGGCCTGCTCATCGACAACGGCATCGTCGTCGATGAGCACCTGGCCACGACCGACCCCGACGTATTCGCCGCCGGCGATGTGGCCAACTCCTACTACCCGCTGCTGGGCACCCACCTGCGCCTCGAGCACTGGTCGGCTGCCCTCAATCAAGGACCGGTCGCGGCGGCGAACATGATGGGCACCCTCACCTCCTACGACCACGTGCCCTACTTCTTCTCCGACCAATACGACTGTGGCATGGAGTATTCCGGCTACGTCGGGCCGGACGGCTACGACCAGGTCGTCTTCCGCGGCGACGTCGCCAGCGGCGAGTTCATCGCCTTCTGGATGCGCGATGGGCGGGTGCTGGCCGGTATGAACGTCAACACCTGGGGTGTCACCGATGCCATCGAGGCGCTGGTGCGCTCCGGTGCACGCGTCGATCCAGCCGAGCTTGCCGACCCCGAAGTGCTGTTGATGTACCTCGCCGGCAATGCGACCAGCGATCGGTAGCGCAACCGCGCCGAGGGCGAACGGATTATTTGAGAGCTAAAGATAGGAGCCGCAATGGTGACACCAGTGCGGACGGCGGGGCGGTCATTGCGCGCGGCCGGCCTCGATGCAGAGCTCCGCCAGCTTGCTGAAGACGATGCGCTGCTGCTGCGCGGTGTGCAGCGCCGCGCAGCCTCGGTACTGGCCCTGGCAGCAGCGCGGACGTGGCCTTACGCGGAGTTAGACACTCTGACCGCATTCCTGCGAGCCGCGGTGCTGCCTCACGCCACAAACGAAGAGGATCGTTTGTACCCCGACGGGGTGGCAGCACCGTTCACGCAGCTGCACGCAGAGCACGCTCACATCTATGCCCTCACCGAACAGCTCGAGCACGTCGACGCCGCCTCCTGCACCCTGCCCGAACTACGACGAATGGTCGACGGACTTGAGCATCACATGATCACCGAGCACACCGCGCTCGCCGCACTACTCGCCGCCCTCGACGACATGCCCTGCGTGCCCGACCCCGACGCCGGCGCACCCGTCAGCGCGCCCGATCTTGTTGGGAGAACCAAATTATGCGAACAAGTATGACGACGAACGACGTCGAAAAACGCTGGCATGACCGTGCCGCCTTTCGCGCGGCATCGGTGTATGTCGTATCGATCGTCGCCGTGGCCTGCCTTGCTTTCGTTCTGTTTCTGCTCATCGGCCGCGAGGTGCCGCTGTCGGCGCCGGGAACCCCGATCGTCCTTCTGGTCGGTGGGATCGGAGCGTTCATCAAGACCTATCGGGTCTGGCGAGCCGGCGGGACGTGGCCCATCTGGCATGGCGCTGGATGGATTTTGTTCACCCTCATGCTCGTCAGCCTGAGCATCCCAGGAATGGCGATTTCACCCTGACTTACGAAGTCGGAGTGGGCAGTCCAGTTCTCAGCCGTCGCGACACGGTGGCGTAGATGGGTGCGAGGGCGCCGGGCCTACCGCTGCGCGCCACGAGGATTCATCGACAATAGTGCGGGCCCGTTATAGCCATGGTCGTCGCACAGCAAGGCCAGTGACGACTTCGTGGTTCGTAGTCTGAGGGCATCTCCAGTGCCGGGCCGGCTCATTGACCGGGAGGCTGGTTGCGGCTTGTAACGGCAGCGTCGTTCGCAGTCACCGCAGGAGCGTGTCCGCGCCCGACGTGGGCTTCGGCGCGCATCCGCTCCGCCATGTGAGGGTAGTGCAGTTCGAAAGCTGGTCGCTCCGAACGGATCCGGGGCAGCTCGGTGAAATTGTGCCGGGGCGGCGGGCAGCTGGTGGCCCACTCCAACGAGTTGCCGTAGCCCCACGGGTCGTCGACGGTCGCCGGCTCGCCGTAGCGGTAACTCTTGAAGATGTTCCACACGAACGGCAGCATGGACACGCCGAGAGTGAACGCCCCGATCGTCGAGACGACGTTGAGCGCCTGGAATCCGTCGGTGGGCAGGTAGTCGGCGTAGCGGCGCGGCATGCCTTCATTGCCGAGCCAGTGCTGCACCAAGAAGGTGGTGTGGAAGCCGATGAACGTCAGCCAGAAGTGCAGCTTCCCCAGCCGCTCGTCCATTAACCTGCCGGTCATCTTCGGGAACCAGAAGTAGATGCCGGCATAGGTGGCGAACACGATCGTGCCGAACAGCACATAGTGGAAGTGAGCGACCAGAAAGTACGTGTCGGTGACATGGAAGTCGATCGGCGGGCTGGCCAGCATGACGCCCGACAGCCCACCCAGAAGGAAGGTGACCATGAAGCCCACCGAGAACAGCATCGGCGTCTCAAAGGTCAACTGGCCGTGCCACATCGTGCCGATCCAGTTGAAGAACTTCATACCGGTCGGGATGGCAATCAAATACGACATGAAGGAGAAGAACGGCAGCAGTACCGCGCCGGTGGCGAACATGTGGTGCGCCCACACGGCGGTGGACAGGGCCGCGATGCTCACGGTCGCATAGACCATGGCGGTGTAGCCGAACACCGGTTTGCGGCTGAACACCGGAACGACTTCGGTGATGATGCCGAAAAATGGGATCGCAACGATGTAGACCTCGGGGTGGCCGAAGAACCAGAACAGGTGCTGCCACAGGATCACTCCACCGTTGGCCGGGTCATAGATATGCGCACCAAGGTGGCGGTCTGCAGCCAGCCCGAACAGCGCAGAGGTTAGCAACGGGAACGCGCCCAGGATCATGATCATCGTGACGAGGACGTTCCAGGTGAAGATCGGCATCCGAAACATCGTCATCCCAGGTGCCCGCATGCACACCACTGTGGTGATCATGTTGACCGCGCCCAGGATGGTGCCCAGGCCGGCGATCGCCAAGCCCATGATCCACAGGTCACCGCCAGCGCCTGGGGAGTGGATAGCGTTGCTCAGCGGCGTGTATGCCGTCCAGCCGAAATCCGCGGCGCCCCCTGGGGTGAGGAAACCGGACACAGTGACAAGCGCGCCGAACAGGAACAGCCAGTAGCTGAGCGCGTTCAGCCGCGGGAACGCCACATCGGGCGCGCCGATCTGAAGCGGCAGAATACAATTGGCGAAGCCGAACACAATCGGTGTCGCATACAACAGCAGCATGATCGTGCCGTGCATGGTGAACAGCTGGTTGTACTGCTCATTGGAAAAGAACTGCAAACGCGGCGCGGCAAGCTCGGTACGCATGAACAACGCCATCAATCCGCCAACCATGAAAAAAGCGACCGAGGTGACGATGTACATCATCCCGAGCAGCTTGGGGTCGGTGGTCGTCACCAGCCGATACACGAACGTGCCCGTGAGCCCCCGACGCTGCGGGAACGGCCGGGTGGGAGTCAGTTCAACGACAGCGCTCACGGCGTCTCATTATGAGCTGCCAGGACGCAGCTGCCCGTGATGTCGTTGTCAGAGCGGGCATCTCGTGGTCTCGAGGCGTGGAGGCCGCAACCGGCCGAGTGAACCGGGGTGCCCGCCCGTCCAGTGTCGTCGTGGCCGGGTATCGCACTTCCGTACTCCATCAGCCGCCCATCCTTACCCGCTTCGTTTAGAGGACTATACTCCTCTAATAAAGGGCCATAGCCCTCGAATCGGAATTTCAGTCCAGGTCCGCGGATACGATCGGGCCCTCCTGCTTCTACTGACACGCCCCGGCCTCACAGCAGGTCGACCCAGGTCGACATCGGTGATACGGACGATCCGGATCCGCCACAATCTGTCGGACGCGCTGCCCTCCAGATAGCGCCAGTCATAGGCGCCGGGCCGGTCGCGGGCGAACTCCTCACGCAGGTGTATCGGGTCGTGGCTGTTGACGAGCACGAACGACTCGCCGGCAGCCAGTGCGTCGAAGCGGGCGAAGATCATCGGGTGCCGTTGGGATTTGGGAATATGGCGCACGTCGAGCTCGTCGGCGTCAGTGGTTGCGTGCGGATCGTCTAGAGGGTCATGAACACATACTATTCCTACAAGTGGTAATTAGAGTAATGTCGTGGGCATGACATACGTGATCGGAGCGCCGTGCGTGGACATCAAGGACCGCGCCTGCGTGGATGAGTGCCCGGTGGACTGCATCTACGAGGGCGCACGGATGCTCTACATCCACCCCGACGAGTGTGTCGACTGCGGCGCGTGCGAACCGGTATGCCCGGTGGAGGCGATCTACTACGAAGACGACGTACCCGAGCCGCTGCGGCCCTACATCGAGGAGAACGTCAAGTTCTTCACCGACACCCTGCCCGGCCAGACCGATCCCCTGGGTTCACCGGGAGGCGCGGCGAAACTCGGTGTCGTCGATGCTGACACCCCGATGGTGGCGGCCCTACCGCCGCAGGGCGACTGATGCCCACCGACCCGACGACGCATCAACCGGGGATGGGCACCCCGGGGCGCCGAGACGTCATCCTGCAGATGCTGCGGGCCTCGGCCGAGCCGCGCAGCATCGCCAGTGTTGCCGACGAGCTGGGCGTGCACCCGAACACGGTTCGATTTCACATCGATGCGCTGTTGCGCGCGGGCCGCGTCGAACAAGTCCTCGCTGACTCCGCGGGTCCCGGCCGTCCGCCGATCCTGTTTCGCGCCAGCCGCCGGATGGACCCCGCAGGACCGACGAACTATCGCCTCCTCGCCAGCATCCTGACCGGGTACGTGGCCGAACACCCCGATGCCGCCGGCATCGCCGCCCAGCTGGGTCGGTCGACGAGCCCCGCACTGGTGCCATCCTCCGCGCAGGGCCGCGCGCCGTCGAAAACCCGCGCGGTCACCGAACTAGTTGAGCTCTTGACGGAGTTGGGTTTCGAGCCCGAACCCGCCGACGGTCCGCGTACGCGCGAGATCCGGTTGCGGCACTGTCCTTTCCAGAACTTGGCCGAACAACACGGCGAGGTGATCTGTTCTGTGCACCTGGGCCTGATGCAGGGCGCGCTGAGCGCGATGCGGGCACCGGTCACTGTGGGTCGTCTCGACCCGTTCGTCGAGCCCGACTTGTGCGTGGCGCACCTGGCATCCGCACCGTCTCGTGATCGGGAATCGTGATGACCGAGCTCGTTATCCGGGTGGCTGCCGCGGCGACCCTGATATGGCTGGGCATGGTGTTGGCGATCTCCTTTCTGGAAGCACCGCTGAAGTTTCGCGCCGAAGGCCTCGAGCTGCGGGTGGGCCTGGCGATCGGGCGGATCGTGTTTCGGGCCCTCAACATTGCCGAGGTCGCCTGGGCAGTGCTGATCGCGGTGTGCCTGATCGTCGCCGGAGCATCCGGCCCGGTGCTCGTCCTCGCCGCGGTGACAGCCGTGCTGCTCGCCGTCCAACTCCTGTGGGTGAGGCCCAGGCTCAACCGGCGATCCGCCCGCGTGCTGGCCGGCCACGACGCACCCCGGTCACGCGCACACCACGCCTACATCGGCTTGGAGGCGCTCAAACTCGCCGCCTTGATCGCCCTTGGCGCCGCCCTGCTCGCGGGATGACGATCCCGCCACTCACCCACGAAGGAGAACACCATGAGCGTTCAACAGCCGGTCCTCGAGGCGCTCGGCGATCACGACTATCTGGTCCGGTTTGCGCAGGACGAGGACACCGTCGTGGTATGCGTGCACGCCGACCCTGCGGTGGTGGCGCAGATCGGCGACGACGAGCAGCGCGTCGTCGAGGCGACCGCCGCCTACCTGATCGCGCGTCAAAGCGCCGACGACTTGCCCGAGCAGGTCGACCTCGATACGGTCGCCGCCGCCTACGACGGCTATGTCGCCGACCTGCACCGCCAGCTGACACCACCAGCGAGCCGCTGAGAACCGGGGCAGCGCAGATGGACAAGGTCTCGCTGACCGCGCTGAGCCGTCAGCATCTGACGGCCGCGCACGACGCCCACAGCGGCCGCAGCGCGCACACCGTGTACGGCGGGCACCGACACACGTTGCGACAAACCCTGATTGCCCTGACCGCGGGCACCAGCCTCGACGATCACGACAGTCCCGGCGAGGCCACACTCCAGGTATTGCTCGGGCGCGTTCGGCTGACCAGTCCCGACACCAGCTGGGATGGCCGTCCCGGCGATCATCTCGTCATCCCCTTAACCCGCCACGGCCTGCACGCCGTCGACGACTGCGTCGTGCTGCTCACCGTCGCCAAATCGGTTCATCGCTACGGCGAAAGGGCCTATGACGACGATCTGCCTGGGCTATGAGGCGAACAGCCCCGCCCCGAGGCTGCCATCGTGAAGGACTTCATGACCGACGACGACCCCGCCGACCAAACCTCTTCGACGGAGCTGTGATTTGCCGACAGTTCGACAGGCTCCTCGCTAGGCTGATTGATCGGCTCGGCACAGGGAGCGGCTCGTGGTCACGCTAGACCGGCTGGTCAATGTCCTGGGAAGCTATGGGGTGCGGTTGCGGTTCTGCCCGATTCCGCGGTCCACTGAGTTGCGCAGCGTCATCATGCATGAGCGCGTCGAGGGTCGCACCGTCGTCGGCGACGTGCTGCTCGGTATCGGTGCCCGCTCGGTGAAAGAGGCGGTGCGCTGGGCGGCCTCGGCCCGCGCGGTCGTGGTACTGATCCGCGGCGGCGACGACGACGACACCGCATTCTCCGGTGCGGCCGAGGGCGTCGCGGTGATGGTGATCGACCCCGCGATGACATGGAGCCAATTGGCCGCGGTCATCTACGGACTGGTCCTGGAAGGCCGCGAAACCGAATCCGGCCGCGGCCCAACGGATCTGTTCGCATTGGCCGACAGCTTGGCGGAGGCCACCGGCGGCGCGGTCATCATCGAGGACCGGCTATCGCAGGTACTGGCGTATTCGAAACAGCACCAACACGCCGACCCGGCCCGCGTGGCGACCATCCTCGAGCGACAGGCACCCGAGCAGATGCGCGCATTCTTCGACACCCGGGGCGTGTACGCACACCTGGCCGCCTCCGACGAACCGCTGTTTGTCACCCAGGACACCGAACACGGGATGACCGGACGCATGGTGGTCGCGGTGCGGTCAGGACGCGAAGTCATGGGATCGGTGTGGGTGGCGTCTACGGCGCCATTGAAAGGGGCCGCACTCACCGCGTTGGCCGACGGTGCCCGCACAGTGGCCCTTCACCTGTTGCGGTCACGCGCCAGCGCGGATCTGGAGCGCCAGGTCGAGACCGAACTGGTGATCCGGCTGCTGGAGGGCACCGCCGATGCCTCCACCGCGGCCAGCCGACTGGGCCTTCCCCACAGCCTGTTGCGGGTGATCGCGGTGCAGGCGTTCATCGGCGACGAACGAGACGCCGCGCTGCTGCTGGCGTTCGAGCGCGCCACCACCGGATTCGGCTGGTCCCGGCCGGGCCGCAGCGCCCTGGCCGGCAACACCGTCTACACACTGCTGCCCGGCGAACAATCGGCGACTGCCCGCAAGTGGGTGATCGGTCTGCGGGCGGCGCTGCCCGAACGGATAACGGTATTGGCCGGCATCAGCGGGGCCGCCGAGGTGGCCGACCTCGTCGCGGCACGCCACGAAGCCGACGAGTGTCTGGCGCTGCACGAAGCGTGGCCCCGCGGCGCCACGCCGCCGGCCTACGACGAATCCTGGGACGACATCCTGCTACAGCGGCTGCGCACCGCGGCGCGCTCAGGCCGATCCCCCGACCGCGGACCCGTGGCCGAGCTGCGTCGCCATGACCGCGCGCACGACACCGATTACGTAGCGACGTTGCAGGCCTGGCTGGAGTCCCAGGGCGACCCCGCCGAAGCAGGCAACCGCCTGGGAGTCCACGAGAACACCGTGCGCTACCGGCTACGCAAAATGGCCGAAATCGCCAACCTGCAACTCGACGACGCCAAAAAACGCTTGGCCATGATGATCGAACTCGCGGCCACCGACACCGACTGACCATGCGCGCTGTCGAAACACGACAAAGCGCCGCCGCGACATTGTCTAGCTGGGGCAAACCCTGCGGCGGCCATCCGCACCACCATGGAGATAACCGATGGTCGAACTGTGGAGGTGGGTGATGGTCCCCCGTGAGCGAAACGACGCTACAGCTGCGGACCACACCGGTCGCAGTCGGCGCACCGCCGGGCGAAGCCGACTCGCCGGCAAGGGATTTCGATGAACCCCCACCGTCCCAACGATCAACGCGGGGCGATCCAGTGGCGTGCTGACGAAGCCGCGATGGACACCTTCACCCTCCGTCTACCCAGGTGGCCAATTCTGCTGCGGCTGCTGGGACGCGATCCACTCGTGCGCACGACAGATCGGATCGAGGCACTGGTCTTTGTGCTGGCTGTCGTGGTGTCGCTGCTTGCCGCCCCGTTCACCGCCGCTGCCGGCACCGCGGTCTATGACTCGAGCCGCCATATCTACGCCGAGCAGGCCCACACCCGCCACACCGTGACCGCGACGGTCACCGACGTCCCTGCCACGCAAATCCTGCGAACTGGCACGATCACCGTGTCGGCCCGTTGGATTGCTGGCGGTGCCGAACACACCGGCGCGGTCGAGACGCAATCGACAACAAAGACCGGTGACACCAGTGAGATCTGGGTCGACGGCACCGGAGCGCAGGTGCCCGCACCGACCCCGACCACCCGCGCCGCGGCGGAAGCAGCAATGGGCGCGCTGGTGATGTGGATATGCGTGGCCGCCATCGCAGCGACCCTGTTCACCGCCACCCGGGCAGTGTGTGACCGTATCCGCTTCACACAATGGCAACACGACCTCGACAACTTGGTCGGCAACGGCGACGGCCATCAGCATCCCGGCCGCATGTCGGAACGGTGACCCCGCTCATGGCAACCCCCTACGCCGACACTGCGCACGCACACAACGTGGTATTGACCGCGGGCAGCGCCAATGATTCATCCACCCCCGATCAGCCACCCGGCCACGGGCTGCACGGTGCAACGGACGCATTGCAGGCCCCAATCGCGCTGCAGCGCTGGGAATCCGACGGAGGCGCTGTGCAATGAGACGAATCGCCGGGCACACCGGCCCCCTAGATCCCGAAAAGTCAACGCCGACCGAAAGGCACGACATGACCGACACGCGACCCACGCCGCCGACGACCACCGATGCCGGCATCCCGGTGGAAAGTGACGAGCACTCATTGTCCATTGGCCCCGACGGACCGATCTTGCTGCACGATCACTATCTGATCGAGCAGATGGCCGCGTTCAACCGCGAACGCGTCCCTGAACGCCAACCACATGCCAAGGGCAGCGGCGCCTTTGGACGCTTCGAGGTCACCAACGACGTCAGTGCGTTCACCAAGGCCGCGGTGTTTGCGCCCGGCACCACCACCGAGACGGTGATCCGGTTCTCCACCGTGGCCGGTGAGCGCGGCAGCCCAGACACCTGGCGCGACCCCCGCGGCTGGGCGTTGAAGCTCTACACAACCGAGGGCAACTACGACATCGTCGGCAACAACACTCCGATTTTCTTCATCCGCGACCCGCTCAAGTTCGGCCATTTCATTCGCTCGCAAAAGCGCCGTGCCGACAGCAACCTGCGCGACCACGACATGCAGTGGGACTTCTGGACACTCTCACCGGAGTCCGCCCACCAGGTCACCTACTTGATGGGTGATCGCGGGATCCCCGCCACGTGGCGCCATATGAACCTCTACGGCTCGCACACCTACATGTGGATCAACGCCAACGGCGAACGGTTCTGGGTCAAATACCATTTCATCACCGACCAGGGCGTCGAGAACCTGACTCAGGCCCAAGCCGACGAGCTGGTCAAGCTCGACACCGATCACCACACCCGTGACCTGTTCGAGGCGATCGACCGTGGCGAGCACCCGTCCTGGACGCTGAAGATGCAGATCATGCCCTTCGACGAGGCCAAGACCTACCGGTTCAACCCGTTTGACCTGACTAAGGTGTGGCCGCACGCCGACTACCCGCTGATCGAGGTCGGCACGCTGACACTGGATCGCAACCCCACCGACCATCACAGCCAGATCGAGCAGGGCGCTTGGGAGCCGTCCAATATGGTGCCCGGCATCGGGCCCAGCCCGGACAAGATGCTGTTGGGCCGTATGTTTGCCTACGCCGACGCCCACCGCTACCGCATCGGCTCCAACTACAACCAACTCCCGGTCAACGCACCGCACTCGCCGGTGCACAGCTACAGCACCGCCGGCTCGATGCGCTACCAGCTGGCACCCGACCCGGTGTATGCGCCCAACTCCAAGGGCGGGCCGCTGGCCGACACCGCGCGGTTCGGGGAGCCCGCGGGTTGGCATACCGACGGTGACATGGTGCGCGCCGCCTACAGCGTGCGCGCCGAGGACGACGACTGGGGTCAGGCCGGCACCCTGGCCCGCGAGGTGATGGACGATGCAGAGCGGGAACGTCTGGTGGACAACGTCGTCGGCCACCTTCGCGCTGGCGTCAGCGAGCCGGTGCTGCAACGCGCCTTCGACTACTGGCGCAACATCGACCGCGATCTCGGCGATCGGATCGAAAAGGGTGTCCGGCAGTGAGCCACACCATCGCCGGGACACGGCTCGGCCGCAAAACACGTTCGAACGCCGGCATTCTCAAGCGCTTCGCGGCCGGCTCACCATCACATCGACGACGTTGTCGAAGTGATCACAGAACCCGCTAGGCCGAAAGTAGAGGAGGAGGCATGCGTGTCGTAGTGGACCGTGATCGCTGTGAAGGAAACGCGATCTGCGTGAAAATCGCGCCCGAGGTGTTCACACTCGATGATGACGAATACGCTTTGGTCACCGCCGACCCCATCCCCGTCGAGCAGGAGACCCTCGCCGAGCACGCCATCGCTGAGTGTCCGCGCGCGGCCCTGTCACGCAAAGACTAGGCGGCGCACGGTCACGTTGTGACGAGGAAGGGCCGCGTCCTGCTTCGTCGGTACCCGCATCGACCCCAACCAGCAGTCCTGTGCTGTCGCAACGCGACAAAGTGCGGCGGCATCGTTGTCCGCCGGGGGCAAGCCTGCGCCAGCATTCGCCACCACCATGGAAGGTGAAGCCAAATGGTGTCAGAGGGGTGGAGGCCTTGATGGACGACGGACAGCACTACCGCGATCAATCGTCGCAGCCCGTGCGCACCTTGCTGCGCCACCAGACTGAGAGCCGGGAGTCCACGCGGCGCAGCGCCAAGCGGTCTGCGCGCCGGTACCCCCGGCGGGCGCCCCGCCCGACCTCCACGCCCCGCCGACTGCGCATCCCTCAGTTTGCAAAGCGACTCGCCCAGAGGGGATTTCGATGACCGTCCCACGTCCACATGATCGCCCGATCAGCATACAGGCGGCGGCTGGCGAAGCCTTCGAAACCTTCACGGTGCGGCTACCGCAGTGGCCCGTCTTCGGGCTGTTTCGCCGTAATCCTCTGCTACGTGCTAGCGACCGTGTCGAGGCACTGGTCGTGGCGGTGGCTGTCTTGGTGTCGCTGCTGGCCGTCCCGGTCGCCGCCGCCGTCGGCACCGCCGTTCACGATTCACGCCGTGACGTCTACGCCCAGCAGCACCACAATCGTCACCTCGCCACCGCGACGATCACCGACGGCACTGCCGCCCAGAACCTCTCGCGAACCAACACCGCCACCATGGCGGCCCGGTGGACAGCCGCCGGATCTGAACGCACCGGCGCGGTCGAGACGCAATCGGCGACTAAGGCCGGCGATCACGTCGCGATCTGGGTCGACGACAACGGCGCGCTGACCGACGGCCCGACGCCGACCAGCCGCGCAGGGGCGGACGCGGTGACGGCGGCGCTGTTCATGTGGGCAGGCGTCACCGCTGCCGCAGCAATCCTGGTGGCCGGTATCCAGGCGGTGTGTGACCGTGTGCGCGCCATCAGATGGCAACGCGCCCTCGACACCCTGGTCGGCCGCGACGGGCACAAACCCAGCCAGCCCTAAACACACCGCCAATTTTCCAGTAGCCCACTCATTCACCGACCACGGAGGAGCCCACCCATGTCCGCACCATCATTGTCCTTCGACATCTCCCAAGCTCGCCGATGGACGATCACGCATCCCCGACTGCGGTTGAAGCCCACACACGCTTCTGCAGGCGTTGTGCAGGGCGGCTGGTGGCCGCTAACCAACCAGCTGTACATCGAACTTCGTCACCTGCTGTCGGGATTGTCGTCGGGGTCGGGGACCATCGAGCGGGTCATCTACGACGAGAACAGCTGGGCCTCAGCAGCATTGCGGATGGAGTTTCGCGGCCAAAGCGTGATCCTCGAACCCAGCAACACCACGCCGAACACCCTGACCATCAGCGGCAAGAAGTTCGGAACGCTCGTGCTGCTGGTGGTTCCCCCCAACACCGATCCGACCGCTGCGCACGCCGCGGTGACGGCGGCAGCCGACCCCGACAACGCGTCGACCGCCGAGGAACTGCTGGCGATCGGGATGCGCGCGGCACAGGAGGCTCCTCATGCATCGCTGACGGGCCAGCGCAGTGGATCCGACGGCGAAATATGACGCCCTAGGGGCATCAACACGCCGAACGTGCCCCGTTGGGTTCGGTAACCATCAGTACGGCTTGGCCCGCCTGGTCAGTCGGCGTTGAGGCGTTCGCTGCATCAGCCCGTATACCTGCAGCCGGCCGGGCCCATGGGAGCGCGCAGCAAAGTACTGCCGGGCGGGCCGACGCAACCGCGGAGCCAACTCGTGGTGGCTGTCGCCGCGGTCGCATACATTCGACTCGATTTGCGCGTTCGTGCCGAGCGTGATGGATTCGAATGATTCACGCCCCGCAAGTCGGTGTGCCATGAAAATGGCACGTCCACGCTGGAAACAACCGGTTGTGGGAATTTATTCGCATTCTTGATAATCGGCTGATAAAGGCCTACACCGGGGTCAGCGCTTGCGTTTGCGCACAGCCGGCGCGGACTCCATGACCTTGGCGCGCTTGGCAGCCCGCCGTTCCTTGATGGACTGTGCGGGCTTTCGAAGAGTTTTGCCCGGGGATCTGTCAGCCATTGTCGCTCCTTAATACGAAGTGGCAACCACCTGCCCCGAGCATACGTCAGAAAAAATAAAACGCCACCTGCCGCGAAATTGCGTCTTTTCACACGGCATGTACTCATTCCGCCCGCGGGTCGGCGCGATCACCAGGCGGCGTTGTCGGATCGCCACAACCGGGCACCCGCTGCTTGTCGGATTCCAGCAAACGCCGCCCGCATGGTTCGGGCCACCATGGTGTTAACAACCAAAATTCAGATGTGGAGGTTTGTGATGGGCGGCGGCGAGCGCATTGACGGCGGGCCCCGATCGGCGATCGTGGTCGGTGCGGGCATCATCGGGTTGTCGACGGCGTGGTTCCTGCAGGAGCGCGGAGTCGATGTCACCGTGGTGGACCGCACCGGCGTGGCCGCCGGCGCGTCGTGGGGCAACGCCGGCTGGATCTCACCGGCATTAACCCTGCCGCTGAACTCCCCGGGAGTGCTGCGCTACGGGCTGCGCTCGCTGCTCGACCCGGCGGCACCGCTGCACATCCCGATGGCCGCCGACTCCGCGCTCGCGGTCTTCCTGGCGCAGTTCGTCGCCAACTGTCGGCGTTCGTCGTGGAAACGCGCGGTGCGCGCCAACGTGCCGCTCAACGAGGAAGCCATCGAAGCCTTCGACGTGCTCGTCGCCAACGGCGTCGAGGCCCCGGTCACCGACGCCCCCATTACCGCGTTGTTCCGCAGCACCGAACACGCCGAGCGCATGCTACGAGAGCTTCGCGCTCTCGAAAACGCCGGGCAGACAGTGGATGTCACCGGGCTGGCCGGCGAGGCGCTGCGCGAGCAGGTGCCGCTGGCATCGCCGGCGATCACCGCCGCACTGAACATCAACGGTCAACGCTTCGTTGACCCCGGCCGCTTCGTGCACGCGCTGGGCCAAGCGGTCGTCGAGCGCGGCGCAACGATGCGCACGGTAGAAGTTCGCGGCGTGTTCAGCTCCGGCAGCGGAGTCACGGTGTATCCGCGCAGCGGTAAGCCGTTGACCGCCGACACCGCGGTGATCGCCACCGGCGCCTGGTTATCCCGGCTGGCGGGCAGCAGGGTGCGCGTGCCGGTGCAGGCCGGTCGCGGTTACTCGTTCACAGTGCCGGTGGACCGCCCCATCCCCGGGCCCATCTACTTGCCCGACGTGCGGGTGGCCTGCACTCCCTACCACGGCGCACTGCGCGTGTCGGGAACCATGGAGTTCCGCGACCCGCACGAACCGGCGATACCGGCACGGGTGGGCGCCATCGTCGCCTCGGCCGCCCCGCTGCTCGAGGGCGTGCGGTGGGCCGAGCGCAGCGACATCTGGGTGGGGCCGCGCCCGGTCACCCCCGACGGCCGCCCCCTGATCGGGGAGATGTCGCGCGGTGTCTACGTCGCCGGCGGACACGGTATGTGGGGACTGGCGCACGGCCCGGTGACCGGCCGGCTGCTGGCCGAACAAATTACGACCGGTAAGCAACCCGAAGCCCTACGCGACTTCGACCCGCTACGCCGAACCGGCCGCTAGACCCCCGTTACCTCCCGCGGTCCACACCGCCCGTGAAACCCCCGTCACGGGCGCCCGAGTCGTCAGGGGCGGCGCTTGTGCCACCGGCCCGCCCCTGACGACAACCCCTACCTCAACGAAAAGGAAACGACCCACAATGACTAGCACCGAACGTCTTTGGATGACACGCGAGGCCCACACCCGCCTGAAGACCGAACTGGCCGCCCTGCGTTCACGGCGCGGCATCGAAGTCCCTGAGGACTTCATGGACTACGACGACAACCTCATGGCCGCCCACTTGGCGCGGCAAGCCCGCATTCACCAGATTCAGGAGCTGTTGGGCAACGCCGTGGTCGGTGAGGATCCGCCCGATGACGGCGTCGCCGAACCGGGCATGGTGCTGACCGTGCGCTACGACGATACCGGCGAGATCGAAACGTTTCTGCTCGGCGTGCGTGGCGTCGAAGACGCCGACATCGACGTGTACTCGATGCAATCACCGCTCGGGCGCGCGATTGCCGGCGCACACGTCGGCGAACAGCGCATCTACTCCATCCCCAGTGGGGCCAACCTGCCCGTGACGCTCCTCACAGGCAGTCCCCTACGGAATGCACACGCCGAAACCCCAGCGGGCACAGTCTGTCCCACCGCGGCGCAACAGCTCCCGTCCGCGATCCACCGCTAAGCGCACAACGACAGCGCGTCGCTCCCCCGCCGCAACCTAACGGGACTGGACGATGAGCGACAACGCGCCACCACCGGGTCCAACGGGGCATGCCCGACACCGATTTGAGCGCAGCAACGATGCGCCGACAACCACCACCCTGCACCGAAGCGCAAGTGAGTCGTCAAATACCGCACTGCGCTGCGGGACTCGTGCAACGAAAGGAACTGATATGGCCACGACTACACGGGTCTGGATCTCACCGCAGGCCCACGAGCGGCTCCACCGGGAACTGGACACCCTGCGTTTCCTGTTCTCGGCCGGCATCGCCGATGAGGACACCGACGAAAACGCCAACGCAGTGCGGCGCGCGTGGGAGATCCGGATTCAACAGATACATGACCTCCTGATCAACGCCGTCGTCGGCGAAGACCCACCCAACGACGGAATAGCCGAACCCGGCATGGTCGTCACCATCCGCCGCGACGCCACCGGGGACACTGAGACATTCCTGCTGGGCGTACACGGCGCCGAATTCGCCGACATGCCCGTCTATTCCATCGAATCACCGTTGGGCGCCGCCATCACAGGGGCACGCGCCGATGAACGCCGCACCTACCACCTGCCCAACGGCACCCCCCTGGCCGTCACGCTCCTCAAAGCAGTGCCCTACGGCCTTCACATCGCCGACCTCAGCCAGCCCGCACCGCAATGAGATCGCAAACCGATCGAAGACAACGCCCACAGGCGGTTAAGAGGAAGTCCCATGTCTCCAACAGCTCCCACCTTCGCCACACTCAACGACCAACTCACGAAGGCCCGCCGCCGAATCCGCGAACTCGAAGCCCGCGAAACTGAACTTCTCGCCGACAACAGAACCCTGCGCGCGGCCATCACCGAACTCACTCACGCAGATCACCCGCGCATTACCGCCGAACTCACCTCATCGTCGCAATCACGGGCACCCGCGCAGACTCCCGCTCCTCGGCCTGGCGCATCCGGAACGGGCACCAACCGCATTGAAACGAAGGGATTCCCTTATGTTTGACCTCGACCCGATCGGGACCATATTCCTAATCATCGCCGTGCTGTCGCTCATCGCCGCCGTCGCATACGGGCGTGATGATCGCTGACATGCGTGCCAGGACGGCGCCTACGGCACGAATCCCGGGGAGCTAAAGGGTGGCGAGCTATCGAGCACGGCGATGATCATCCCGCCGATCCTGCGCTGTTCTACCACGACAAACATCAGCACCGCTGTTGTCGGACAGCTGCAAGCCAGTCACACAAATTCATACCACCATGGAATATGACGGCGAGCATGCGCTCGACAACCCCGGCGTCCGAGCACAACTCGTCGTGGAACACACACGATCCACAAGAAGACAAGGCAACACATGTTAGCAATCACCGACAACATCGCCGACGCCTCAGCGCGCCGGCCGGCTATCGGAACCCTGCGCCTGCAGTTGAAATCCGCACACCGGTCGTGCGGGTTCGTACAAGGCGCCTGGTGGCCCCGATCAACAGAACTGACCAGCGAACTTCCCTCACTTCTGGCAGCTCTCGCGTTGCGGGTCGGCTCAATCGACAGCATGCTCTATCACGAAAGTGACTGGCCCTCAGCACCGCTGAGCATCAGACACCAGGGTGACCAAGTAATCCTTGGTGCCCACCAAGAATGGCCCAACGTCGTATCACTATTCGGTCCGCGGTTCGGGAGGCTGGACCTGCTGGTCGTACCCCCACATACCGAACCCGCGCACGCCTACGATGCGATGACCACGGCGGCCAGCGTCAACGATGCGTCCACACCCGACCAGCTACTCGGATTTGGCACACGCCGCGCTGGCGATCCCCTTCTCTCCCCCGTCGCGCTGCAGCGATGGGAATCCGACGGAGGCGCAGTGCCAGCACCACGATCACAGGCTCAGCTGCGGGACGCCTGAGCACCCGGCTTTGAGGCGTCTACGTGGCCGGCGGGCACGGTTGGGGGGCACGGCGCACCGCCGAAAGACCAGACGGCTGCTGACCGAACAGAGCACCACCGGCAAGCAACCCGACGCCATGCGCGGGTTCGACCCGCTGCACCGAACCGACCGCCGGACCTTCGCTGCCTCGCGGTAGACACCCCCGTGAACCACTCCCGTCACAAGCGCCCGAGTCTTCCAGGAGGCGGCGGGACGCTTCGGCCCGCCCCTGACGAAAAACCCATTGCTCATGAGAGGACACACCACAATGCCCACCACCCAAGGCGTCTGGATGACACGGCGGGCCTACATCCGCCTGCAGGCCGAACTGGCCGACCTGCGTTCCCAACCGGCCATCGAAGTCCCCGACGACTTCATGGATTACCACAACAACGTCGTCGCCGGCTACCGGGGCCGCCGAGCACGCATTGGTCAGATCCATCACCTGCTGGCCAACGCGATCGTCGGTGAGGTTCCACCAGATGACGGCGTCGCCGAACCGGGCATGGTGCTGACCGTGCGCTACGACGACACCGGCGACACGGAAACCTTTTTGGTGGGTGTGCGTGGCGTCGAAGACGCCGACATCGAGGTCTACTCCGCGCAATCGCCGTTGGGCAGCGCCATCGTCGGGGCACGCCCAGGCGAACAGCGCACCTACTCGATTCCCAACAACGACAGCGTGCCTGTGACGCTACTCGACGCAGTGCCTCACGGGCTGTACGGACACAAACGCCTTCGACCGCAGCCGGTTTCACCGCGAGGGAGCGGATACCGCCGCCCGACAGCCACCCTTACCGGCCAGCACTTGCCATCCAGACGCGCAACACCGCGCCGCTCGGTTGCTACCACCTCGGCCCGATGACGTTCGCCCAGTTCCGTTGCTTGACGAAAGGGACGACAAATGACCAGCACCCAACGTGTCCGGATGTCACCGTAGGCCTACCGACGGCCCCATTGGTCGATCCGGCCCCGAGGCGGGCATCACCGGCGACGATTGAAGTGGGCCACTATATTTGACCTCGTCAACGTGGTGTTACTCGTGGCTCTGCTCATTATTGTGGTAGCCGGCGACTGAGGGTCGGCGCTGCAGACCACCTACTAAGCCGTCACAGCCACCGACCGTCGAGATGCAGTGCACCGCCCACAGCCGGGCCCACCGCAGCGGTGGTGTTTGGTCAGACGACGGCTAGCCAGCACAGGCGTTCCCGGTGGACGCTGCGCTGGCCCGGTTACCGACAGTGACCGGCCCGCCGGCCGTTCTGCATCTTCGACGCCACGGCACAGCATTAAATACGTACACATCGTTAGGGGAGAGGATGAGGAATTTGTCGTGAAGAGTTGGGCTAGGTGTACTGACCACGGACGTTGGTGCTAGGCATCGCCGGGGTCGTGGCATCATTTGCAGTCACATCGACGCGAGCTGGGGAAGGTCTGAACTTCGGGTTCGCTGCGTTCATTGCCTTCTTTGGACTGTTATCGCTGCTGGTGCGCAATCCGACCCCCGATCACTGGGGCCTGTTTGTGTCCGGTTTCGGACTGTTCCTGCTGCCCTGGCTCGGTGCAGGCTTCGCCCCTGATCCAGGAGGCGCATGGACGGCGTGGGCAGTGGGTTTGTCGCGATGGTCCTCGGCGCTATCGGATGGCTGAACGACAGGCCGCCGACCGTGTCCGGCATCAACGAGAACACCAGCAGCCAAGCGAGGCCCAGTGCGGTGGCCTGTTGGATCAGTAGAGCAGCACTTGCGGTGTGGTCGCCGCTCGCAGCCGACCCCACCCCGGGATTACCTGACCTGGCCGTGGTCGGGTTTACGATGTTCCTTTCGCCGTGGCTGGCCGGTTTCGCCCGTGACCAGGCCGCGTGGGCCGCGTGGATCCCCGGCGTCACCGCCACAGCGCTCGGTGTGGCCGGGTATCTGCGCGGTGAATCCCTTGACTTCGCACGGACGGTCCGCGCAGACGCCGACGCGCGCTACCGCGACTGGAGACACCGGGCTGAGAGCCTCGATTGACGTGACTAGCGTGCAAGACTCGGTGTCGGCAGATGGTTCCTCACGAGGCGGCCCTCATGATGCAGCTGCTCGCGCGCGCCGCCGCCAAGCACTACGAGGCAGTTGATCGCGGTTGAAGCTGAGCCGTTCAACCGCAAGGGATTGACCTCGTGAGTACAAGTTCGCACGGCGTCGTGGTTCTACGCGACTTCAGCCCGACGTCATGCCGCCCTCAGCGGTGCCGGGCGGCCGGGGGGCATTGAGATCAAACCGGACACCGATCATGCGGATCACGAAGCACACCGCTGCAGCACCCAAAGCGGGCAGGGTGCCGTCGTAACCCAGACTGTGGGCTGCCGCGGCGCAGCCGGCGCCGATCAGCGCCGGGATGGCATACAGCTCGCTACTGAGCACTGTCGGAATCCGTCGGATCATCACATCGCGGATCGTCCCACCACCGACAGCGGTGATCGTGCCGACGATCAGCGCTTGGACCACGCCAAACCCCAAGCTCAGCGCCTTATCGGCGCCGAGCACCGCGAACACGCTAAGCCCGACGGCATCAAGCACCGTGATCGCCAAGGCCAGCCGTTCCAGCCGGCGGCTAAGGATGAACGCAATCAACCCGCCACCGGCTGCCAGCGCGAGATAGCGCCAGTCGAGAAAGGTGGCCGGTGGCAGGGCATCCAGCAGGATGTCGCGGATCACGCCGCCACCAAGTCCGGTGAACATGCCAAGGGTGATCACTCCGAAGATGTCGAGTCGTTCGGCCCGCACCGCGGTCAGCGCGCCGTTGAGGGCGAACACCAAGGTGCCAATGAAGTCCAGCGCCAACAGCAGCGGAGTTTCGGTAGACATGGCCCGAGGTATACCCCGCCCGTGCCGGCCCCGCGTCGGTATCCGTTTGCGATCGGAGAACACCATGACCGATTCATCGACAGCCGTAGAGACAGTGCTCAGCGGGTTGTCGACGATACGAGACTGGCAGCAGGACTTCTACTGCGATCTGCACGCCCATCCAGAGCTGTCGCATCAGGAGTACGAGACCGCCCGCAAAGTCGCCGCCCGGCTGCGCGATTGGAGCTATGACGTCCACGATCGAATCGGCGGCACCGGCGTCATCGGAGTGCTACGCAACGGACCGGGCCCCGCGGTCCTGCTGCGAGCCGACATGGACGCCCTACCGGTGAAAGAGGCCACCGGACTCGATTACGCCAGCACCGTGCAGACCACCGACGCCAATGGCAACGAGGTACCGGTCATGCATGCCTGCGGACACGACGTACACGTCGCCGCGCTGCTCGGGGCGGCCCAACTTTTCGCTGATGGCTGCGATAACTGGAGCGGCACCCTGATCACACTCTTTCAGCCTGCTGAGGAGACATCCGACGGCGCCCGCGCAATGGTCGATGACGGTCTTGCGAACCTGCTGCCCACAGTCGATGTTGCATTCGCCCAGCACGTCCTGCCCGCGCCCGCCGGCCAGGTTGGGACCCGTGCCGGGGCTGTGCTGTCGGCTGCCGACAGCATGCGCATCACGGTCTATGGCCGCGGCGCGCACGGTTCGATGCCGCAAGCCGCCGTCGACCCGGTGGTCCTCGCCGCGATGATCGTCATTCGGCTGCAGACCATCGTCGCGCGGGAAGTGGCGCCCGGGGAGTCGGCCGTATTGACCGTCGGCAGCATCCAAGCCGGAAGCAAAAGCAACGTGATACCTGACCGTGCCGAGCTACAGCTGAATATCCGCACCTACAGCGAACACACGCGGACGACGATGCTCGACGCCATCCGGCGAATCGTCTGTGCCGAATGCCAGGCCTCCGGATCGCCCAGAGACGCTGAATTTGAGGTTTTCGACCGATACCCGTTGACGGACAACGACCTCCCGACAACCTCTCGCGTAAGTGATGCCTTCACAACGTTTTTCGGGGGCCGCTGCCAGACGCTGCCAATGCAAACTGCAAGCGAAGACTTTAGCGACATCCCGACCGCGCTCGGCGCGCCCTACACCTACTGGGGCATCGGCGGCATCGACCCGGTCGCCTACCAGAACGCCGCTGACCACGGACAAATCGATCAAGACATCCCGGTCAATCACTCCCCCGCCTTCGCCCCCGCGATCCAGCCGACCCTCGACACTGGTACCCAGGCTCTAGTCGTCGCCGCGATGGCATGGCTAGCGCCCAACTGAATTCGTCCGCCCGCCTGTCACTCCATAGAACAGCCCACAAGCTGCGAATGGCTCTACTCGACATCTCCAAATACGGGTTGCGGTCGGTTTCATCGGATTCCCAAATCCGATGAACGAGTCGCGATCCGATTGCATGGGCCCGATATACCTATCGAGTGCGCGTAGCCAAGAATTTGCGGACTGGACCGCGGCTGACCGAGTTAACGATGATCGCCGACAGTGCTCAAGAACCCGTCGACTATTCGGCGGTCCGCTCAATCCCGGTGGGCGCCTTGCATATACCGCGGCGCAATGGATTGACAGGTTGGCCGGACTGCTGACATACAAGGAAGACACCAGTGAAACGTGGGCGCGCCCAGAGAACGCCGACCCAAAGATCTACCTTGCGGTGGAGATCGCCAATCAGGCTCTGAGCTCAGGTATGCCCGTGCGCCCAACCGTCGCCAAGGAACTCAACGTGAGTACGCGCACCGTCGATCGACTGCTCGCAAAGGCCAAGGCTCAGGGCTGGTTTGACGACCAGCCACTACCGAAGCGTCCTCAGCCGAAGCAGCGAGGATTCACGACGGAGGAGACCTAACGATGATCACCGATTCACCCCAAGATGGGCCTCAACAAAGCAATAAGCGCGGCGGTTGCACCGACAATTCGATCAAGAAGCTGTCAAACCGCACGGGCTGGCGCGCACGGCCCACGCTGGGCACTGATCCCGTCACCGGGAGGCAAGTTCGGCCGACCAAGGTCTTTGCCACTAAGAAAGCAGCTCAGGATTGGGTGCTCGAGCAGCGCCAGCAGTGGACTGCGGCGACCTGGGCACCCAAGTCGAGCCAGACGTTCGATGATGTCGCCGACCACTGGCTCAAGCTGCGCGACGCCGACGCGTCTATCGGGCCAAATACTGTTCGGGCCGACCGCGAATCATTGGCCTACGCGCGCCGTGCATTCGGTGCGGTGCCGGTCCAGAAACTCACCCCCGTCGCCTTGGCCGACTGGTCGGCCACGCTGACCGGAAGGGCGGCAAGGCGTTGGCACCAGCCACCAAGCGCCGCGCGATCGTCCGACTCAAGTCGGTTATGGCGCACGCCCGAAAGATGCGCTGGCTGACCTATGACCCCTCGGCTGACCTTGCCCCACCCGAGCAGAAAGTCGTCACCGCCACCGCTGCCGATGACATCTGGACAGCCGGAGCAGATGAGCAAGTTTCTCGATCACGTTGTCGCGCACCGGCTCGGCGGGTGCTTCGCGCTCACACTTCTGGGACTCCGCCGCGAGGAAGTCGGCGGGCTGCGGTGGTCAGACATCGACCTAGAGACTGGTGCGCTGCGCATCCGTCAAGCTCGGGTCGACATCAACGGGCGAGACATGATCGTGCCGACCAAGACAGACCGCAGCGCCCGCGATCTGCCGCTGCCGCCGCGCGAAATGTCGATGCTCAAGGCCATGCGCTCGGTTCACCTGCGCGAGCGTCTGGCTGGTGGGCCGGCCGCTGGTCGACGCCGACCTGTTGCTGTCGCGGGCCGACGGAACGCCGTTGCCGGTGCGCGAATACTCCGCGAGTTCGCCGCCCAGCGCAAGGCCGCGGGACTTAAGGCGATCACGCTCGGCAAGCTGCGGCACTCGAATATCTCTCGGATGCGCGCGGCGGGCATCGCCGCGGATGTGGTCGCGGCCTGGCACGGCCACACCGAGCGCATGACTCAGGCCGTCTACGGGCGCGTGACCGACGACCGCCTGACCGCCGCGTCGGCGGTGTTCTCGTCTGCGATAGGACAGAGTTAGGACATTCGGCCACCGCCTGACCTCAGCCCGCAAATCAGAAGACCCGCCCCGACCGAGGTCGGAGCGGGTTCCTGTTAGTGGAGCTAAGGGGACTCGAACCCCTGACCCCCACACTGCCAGTGTGGTGCGCTACCAGCTGCGCCATAGCCCCGTGTTGTTGTGCCCATCGAAGCTACACCACCTGCAGGAAGCCTTCAAAACCACTGGTCACGGCAGTTCACCGCCGGCCTCTGGACCGAACGCGCGCATGGGTGTCGGGCGAACGGGCGGCAGGCCGCGCGTTTCCGGCGCGAACACCCACCCGATCGCCGCCGCCAGCAGGATGGCGCCACTGACCAGGAACGCCATGGCGAACGAGCCGTGCTCGGCCACCTGGCCGACGGCCAGCGATCCGACGATCGACCCAAGGTCGGCCATCATCTGGAATGTCGCGACGGCGGTGCCGCCGCGCGATTTGTTGCCGACGATGTCGGCCACCGCGGCCTGCTGCGGAGAGACGAAGACGCCGGTCGCCGCGCCCGTCACCAGGGCCGCCGCCAGGAACACCGGCAGCGACGACGTGTACCCGACAAGAACTGTCGAGCCCGCCGACACCGTCAGCCCGACGATGAGCAGCTTGCGGCGCCCGACCCGGTCGGACAGGTACCCGCTGGGGATCACAGCCAGAGATGTTGCCGATCGCGAACGTCGCCAGCGCCAATCCCGCGAAGCCCGCTCCGTAACCCAGCCCTTCGACGACGAACAGCGGCACCAGCGCGATGCGCAGCCCGAACGCCGCCCAGCCCGTGGCGAAGTTGGAGAACAGTGCGGCGCGATACGCCCTGTGCCGCAACACTGTCCGCACCGAAACAGCGGGTTCGGTCGTCGCTTCCGGTAGCGCGATTGCGGAATGACGCAGGCTGACGAAGACCACTGCAGCGGCAACCAGCAGCGCGGCGCCGTAGATGACAAAGGGAGCCGCCAATCCCAGACCCACGGTCAGGCTGCCCAGCACCGGTCCACCGACGGACCCGATCAGGAACCCCGACGAGAACATGCCCGCGACGCGGCCTCGCGCGTCCGGCGGTGAGATCCGGATCATCAGGCCAAGCGATGAGACCGTGAACATCGCCGACCCCAGCCCACCCAATGAGCGGAAAACCAGCAGCTGCCAATACGTTTGCGCGAAGGCACATGCGCCGGTGGACAACGCAACGATCACCAGACCGCTGACGTAGACCCGCCTCTCCCCCACCCGTTGCACCAGCAATCCGGCGGGCGGCGCGGCGACCAGGCGCATGAGCGCGAACGCGGTGATGACAAACGTCGCGGCGCTGATGCTGACACCGAAGTGACGGGCGTACTGCGGAAGAACCGGGGCCACCACGCCGTAGCCGAGTGCGACGACGACGTTGGCCGCGATCAGCAGCCAGACTTCGCGCGGCAGCGGCTCCTTGGATTCGGTTGTCTCAGTACGACAGTCGCTCTCCGAACTCACGCGATGACCTTGTTCACCACTTCACGTGCCGCTTCTTGTACCTCGGCCAGATGCTCGGGTCCCTTGAACGACTCCGCGTAGATCTTGTAGACGTCTTCGGTGCCCGACGGCCGCGCGGCGAACCACGCGTTCTCTGTCGTCACCTTCAACCCGCCGAGCGGTGCGCCATTGCCGGGCGCTGTCGTCAGCTTGGCGGTGATCTCCTCACCGGCGAGTTCGGTGGCCGTCACCTGCTCTGGTGACAGCTTTGCCAGCCGCGCCTTCTGCTCGCGGTTTGCGGGCGCGTCGACACGCGCATACGTTGACACGCCGTACTTTTCGGCCAGCGCTTCATAGCGTTGCGACGGTGAAGAGCCCGTGACAGCGAGAATCTCCGATGCCAGCAGCGCCAGGATGATGCCGTCCTTGTCGGTGGTCCACGTCGACCCGTCGCGCCGCAAGAACGACGCCCCAGCACTCTCCTCGCCGCCGAAACCGATGGTGCCGCTGATCAATCCGTCGACGAACCACTTGAATCCGACGGGCACCTCGACCAGCTTGCGGCCCAGGCCAGCGACGACCCGGTCGATGATCGACGAGCTGACCGCGGTCTTGCCGACGGCCGTCGACGCGGGCCACTCCGGGCGATTGGTGTAGAGGTATTCGATCGCCACGGCCAGATAGTGGTTCGGATTGAGCAGTCCGCCGTCGGGGGTGACGATCCCGTGCCGGTCGGAGTCGGCGTCGTTGCCGGTCCCGATCTGGTAGGACTCGCGGTTGGCGATCAGCGAGGCCATCGCGTTGGGTGAGCTGCAGTCCATCCGGATCTTGCCGTCGGTGTCCAGCGTCATGAATCGCCATGTGGCGTCGACAAGCGGGTTGACCACCGTCAACTCGAGGTTGTGCCGTTCGGCGATCGCGCCCCAGTAGTCGACGCTCGCCCCGCCCAACGGGTCGGCGCCGATGCGGATCTTCTCCGCACTGATGGCGTGCATGTCCACGACGTTCGGCAGGTCGGCGATGTAGGCGTCCATGTAGTCGTGGCGCTGCGCCGACTGCACAGCACGGGCCAGCGGCACCCGCTTCACCGCCTTGAGCTCGTCGCGCAGGATCTCGTTGGCTCGCTTGGCGATCACGCCCGTGGCATCGGTGTCGGCGGGGCCGCCGTTGGGCGGGTTGTATTTGAATCCGCCGTCGCGCGGCGGGTTGTGCGACGGGGTGACGACGATGCCGTCGGCCAGGTCGCTGTCGCGGCCGCGGTTGAACGACAGGATCGCGTGGCTGACAGCGGGGGTCGGCGTGTAGCGGTCGGCCGAGTCGATCATCGCCACGATGTCGTTGGCCGCCAGCACCTCGAGCGCCGACACCCACGCCGGTTCCGACAGCGCGTGGGTGTCACGGCCGATGAACAGCGGGCCGGACGTACCCTGCGCCTTCCGGTACTCCGCGATCGCCTGGGTGGTGGCCAGGATGTGCGCCTCGTTGAACGCGGCGTCCAGGCTCGAACCACGATGTCCGGAGGTACCGAAGGCCACCTGTTGGTCGATGTTGTCCGGGTCGGGTTCGACGGTGTAGTACGCGGTGACCACCTGGGCCACGTCGATCAGATCTTCGGGTTGCGCCGGCTTGCCGGCGCGGGGATTGGCGGCCATGCTCTCGATTCTGCTCCTCTGCAATTCGTGCCGTACGGGGGTCCGGAAGCTTGACGGCGTTACTTTGGCTTGTGTTCAGTTTCGACGGACGTGAGTTGGCCGCGGTTTTCGCCGGCGGAGCGATCGGCACGCTCACACGGGCGGGGCTCGAGACGTTAGCCGCGCCCGAACCCGGCCGCTGGCCCTGGCCCACGTTCATCGTCAACATCGTGGGCGCATTCCTGTTGGGCTATTTCGTCACCCGGCTGCTGGAGCGTTTGCCGACCTCGAGCTATCGACGCCCGCTCCTTGGCACCGGCCTGTGCGGCGGCCTGACGACCTTCTCCACCAT
This sequence comes from uncultured Actinomycetota bacterium, assembly GCA_963758825.1. Classification (GTDB taxonomy): domain Bacteria; phylum Actinomycetota; class Actinomycetes; order Mycobacteriales; family Mycobacteriaceae; genus Mycobacterium. The sequence continues at coordinate 29,044 of CAVWWV010000013.1, forward strand.
GCAGGTGGAGACCGTCAAAATGCTCGAGCACCACGACTACGGTCTCGCCGTCGGCTACACCGTCGCGAGCATCACGGCCGGCCTGATCGCGGTCTACCTTGCGACCGCGATGACCCGACGCGTCAGGGTGCGCCGATGACCGTCGTCGCCCTCTGGCTCGGTGTGATGCTGCTCGGCGGGGCCGGCGCGGTGGCGCGATTCCAGCTCGACCGTGCGGTGTCCAAGCGGATCGGCAGGCCGTTTCCGTTCGGCACCCTCGCGGTCAACCTCAGTGGGGCGATGCTGCTCGGCTTCTTCGCCGGGATCGCGTTGAGCCCGCATGTGGCGCTGCTGGCCGGTACCGGCTTCGTCGGCTCGTACACGACCTTCTCGACCTGGATGCTGGAAACGCAGCGCCTCGCAGAGGAGCGCCAGGTCGTTGCGGCGTTCGCCAACATCGCGGTCAGTGTGGTGCTCGGGCTTGCCGCTGCGTGGCTGGGTCAGTCCATCGGGGCCGCTCTGTGACCGACCACCTCAAGCTCACCTCGTATTTCGCCGAACGCCTGCGGCACGGCGATCGCTTCCTGTCCGACGCCCTGCTCGACCTGTACGGCGAGCACGCGGTCGCGACCAGCATCGTGCTGCGCGGTATCGCAAGTTTCGGCCCGCACCACGAACTGCGAAGCGACCAGTCCCTGAGCCTGTCGGAGGATTCACCGATCGCGATCGCGGCGGTGGATTCGTTTGACAAGATGGCCGGGCTCGCCGACCAGGTAGCCGCAATGATGTCGCGCGGCCTCGTCACTCTCGAGCGCGCACACCTCGGCGGTTACGGTCCGACACCCGATGCGGCAAAGCTCACCGTCTACGTCGGCCGCCAGGATCGCGCCGACGGACGGCCCGCGTATCGCGCAGTGTGCGAGGTGTTGCATCGACTCGGATTCGCAGGCGCCTCGGTGTTCCTCGGTGTCGACGGCACGGTGCGAGGCCAACGCAGACGGGCCCGCTTCGTCAGCCGCAACATCGGGGTGCCGGTGATGATCATCGCGGTCGGCACCGGCCGTCAGGTGACCGACGCATTGCCCGAACTTGAAACCCTCTTGCGGGAACCGCTTTTCACGGTCGAACGGGCACAGCTGTGCAAACGTGACGGCGAGCTCCTCGCCCGTCCGCCTGCGCTGCCTGCGACCGACGAACAGGGTCGGCCGCTGTGGCAGAAGCTGATGGTCTACACGTCGGAGGCAGCGCTGCACGACGGTGTGCCGGTTCACCGGGCCATCGTCCGACGGCTGTTCGACTCACGATCGGCCCGCGGCGCGACGGTGCTGCGGGGCATCTGGGGATTCAACGGCGACCACACACCGCACGGAGACAGCTGGCTCCAACTCGCCCGCCGGGTGCCGGTGACCACCGTCGTCGTCGACGCCCCCGACCGCATCTCGGCGAGCTTCGAGATCATCGACGAACTCACCCGCCAGCACGGCTTGGTGACCAGCGAGCTCGTTCCGGCCCTGGTGTCGATCGACGACGGTAAGCGCGTCGGAGGCACGGCGCTGGCCGAATTCCCGTACTGACCGACGTTTCGTGCGGTACCGATTCGGAAAACCGTAATGGCATGCACGAGCTGCTCGAACGCGAAGACAAATGGGAGGTCGACGACCGATTCGAGGTGCCTCGGCTGCACGACCTGGTCGACGGCGGCGATGTCGCTGCCAGCACCGTGCGGCTGGAAAGCGCGTATTACGACACCGCCGATCACGACCTGCAATCTCACGGGATCGTCCTTCGCCGACGCGACGGCGACGACGACACGGGTTGGCAACTCAAGGTTCCGGCGGCCGAGGGCCGCATCGAAATTCGCACCTCGCTGGCCGATGAGCCGCCCACCGAGCTGGAGGAATTGCTGACCGGACTGCGGCTTGGCAAGCCGCTGGTCAACGTCGCGACGCTGCGCACCGAACGCACCCGCTACCGCATCCGCGAGCCCGAGCACGATCGCGTGTACGCGGAGTTGGCCGATGACCTTGTCCGCGCCTCTGTCGACCACCGCTTGCTTGCCTGGCGAGAAATCGAGGTCGAGTACGAACGCGACGGCCGCACGCTCTCGCGCCGGCTGGCCAAACGGCTCAGCAAGGCGGGGGCGCGCCCGTCGCGGTACCGGTCGAAGCTCGAGCACGCTTTGGGCGCCGTTGACGCACCGAACGCCGGACGGGGCCGCGCCGTCGGCGTTTGCCGAATATGTGACCGCGCAGATCGATGCCATCTTCGACGGCGACATAGCGCTGCGACGGGGACAGGACCCGATTCACGACACCCGGGTGGCAATACGCCGGCTGCGCAGCACAATTCGGGTGTTCGGTAAGTTACTGGACCGCACGGCCGCCGAGCACGTCGACGAGGAGCTCAAGTGGTTCGCCGGCCTGCTCGGCGAAGTTCGCGACCGACAGGTGCAACGGCGCCGCTTCGGAAAGGTCCTCGCCGACTGGCCGCCCGAACTCGTGCTCGGACCCGTGGCCAACCGCATCAACTCCGAGCTGCAATCGGAGCAACTGCGGGCGCGCAAGGAAGTAACAGAGGCCATGGCGTCGCCGAGGTATCTCGACATCCTGGCGATATTGCAGCAGTGGCGAACTCAGGTGCCTGCTACGACGGAGCCGTCGGCCAAGAGGCTGCACAAGCGGGCCATGAAGGCCGAACGCAAGGCGGACCGACGGCTTGCCGCCGCGGTGGATGGCGGCGACGGCGCAATGCTGCACCGCGCCCGCAAGGCGGCAAAACGGGCGCGCTATGCAGCCGAACTGCGGCGGCCTATCGACGGGTCCGCTGCCGCCAAGAAAGCCGAAAAGCATTTCAAGCGGATCCAGCGCGTACTTGGCGAGCACCAGGACAGCGTCGTCGCGTCGGATGCGTTGCGCCGCTTCGCACTGACCGCCGGAACAACGCCCGGCGAGAACGGGTTCACCTATGGGCTGTTGTATGCCCGGGAAAAACAGATAGCCGACGCCGCGCGGAAACAGGCCAGCGATCTCCTGCGCTAGAAGCGTTTCGCCATCCAGCGGTCAGCGAGGGTGCCCACCCAGTCGGCGGCGCTGCGCGCGTCGTCCGGCGGCCCCTCGACGAGCACCAGCTCATCGATTCCCAGGGCTGCCAGCGACGCCGCGTCGGGAGCTCGCAGGTCGCGAAGCGCGACGGCCAACCGGAGCTCGGCGGGATCGCGACCCTGCTCGCGACACAGCCCGTGGAGGAACTCGACGCGTTCGGCGACCGAGTCGACGCTCTCGAGGTTGAACCCGTACCAGCCGTCGCCCCACGCCGCCACCCGGCGAAGGGCCGCGTCGCTGTTGCCGCCGAGCACGATCGGAATGCGGCGGTCGTGCACCGGTTTCGGGTTGACCCGCACCGCGTCGAAGTTGACGAACTCGCCGCCGAACGAGGCCACGTCGTCGCGCCACAGTGTGCGGATCGCGTCGACGTACTCCTTGGTGCGCGCGCCCCGTCGCTCGAACGGGACCCCGAGCGCGTCGAACTCCTCGCGCGACCAACCGATGCCGATGCCGAGCGTCAGCCTGCCCCCGCTCAGCGTGTCCAGCGTCGCGGCCTGCTTGGCCACCAGCACCGGGTTGTGCTCGGGCAGTAGCAGCACGCCGGTGGCGATCCGGATGGTCGAGGTCGCGGCCGCCGCGAAACTCAACCCGATCATCGGGTCGATCCAGTCGGCCTCGGCGGGAACGGCGATGCGGCCGTCGTCCGAGTACGGATAGCGGGATGCCGACTCGTCGACCATCACGACGTGTTCGCCCGACCACAGCGTCGCGAACCCGGCCCGTTCGGCGGCGGATGCGACCGCGTCAATGACGGCCCGGTCGGCGCCGCTGCCGATGCCGAGCGCATGCAATCCCAGCCGCATAGGGGGATCGTCTCATGCGCTCAGCATGACGATGCCTCCGATGAGCAACGCCGTCACTTTGACGAGCTCCAGCCCGACGTAGACCCAGTGGGCGTGCGAACGCGGCCCCTCACCACCCGCGAGGACCGCATCCGACCTGCTGGCGAGCCGCGGGCGCACCAGCAGCACCTGCGCAAGAAGCGCGACCACCGCGACGGCGGCCGCCACCGCTGCCCCCACGGCGGGCGCGTCGATGACGAACGCCACCGCCACGAGGCCGGCGAGCAGCAGTTCACAGCCGTTGAGAGCGCGAAAAACCAAGCGGCCGATGCCGAGACCGATCGGCAGGGTGACACCGGGAGCACGGAACTTCAGCGGTGTTTCGATGAACGAGATCGCCACCACCATGCCCAGCCACACGAAGTCCGCCGCGACCGCGACGGCCGATGCCGCACTCACGGCCGCAGCCTACGTGAGCGTGCAATCCTGAAGGCATGGACAGCGATCGGGTCGCGGAACTTCAGCGGTGGGAGGACGCAGGCGCCGTCTGGTCGATCCTCGCCCGGAGAGAGGATCGGGTGACCGTCGCGTTGTTGCGGTGCGACGGCGGTGAAGAGGTGGACCGGTTCACGTCGGACGACCCGCGGTTGCTCGATTACATCGGCGAGCGATTCAGCAGCACGGAAGGATAGAGCGCAGACGTGGACAGCGTGGAGGTGGGCAGGCTGACGTTTGCTCCGGTCGCCGAGGCGATGAACCTGGTCGGCGATCCGGTCCGCCGCCACATCGACCGAGCGGGCGGTGACGGGCTGTGGGTCAGCGAGATCGACCCCGACCTCGCCGACACCGCGGCCTTCTGCGAGCACTACGACATCGGGTTGGATGTTTCGGCCAACTGCGTCGTCGTGGAGGCCAAGCGCGCCGATCGCGTCTGGTATGCGGCGTGCATGGTGCTGGCGACCACCCGGGCCGATGTCAACGGCACTGTGCGTAAACACCTCGACGCGCGCAAGATCTCATTCGCCGCCATGGACACCGCAGTCTCGCTGACCGGAATGGAGTACGGCGGTATCACCCCGGTCGGGCTACCGGCGGATTGGCCGATTCTGGTCGATCAGAATGTCGCCGAACGCGAGCACGTCATCATCGGCAGCGGCGTTCGAGGCTCCAAGCTCCTCGCAGCGCCCGACGTCCTCTCCGCGCTGCCCTCCGCCGAGGTCCTCGCCATCGTCAAGACCAGCTAGCTGGCCGTCAACACCAGGGCGGCCTCGTTGTAGGGATGCAGGCGGAACATCGTCCGGCCTCGCGTCACGAGCGGTTCGGCATCCGCCTTGCTGACGATGCGCGCATCCACGACTGGAATAGTTCGCCCAGCCTTGTGGACCGTAAGCGGACCACCGGCCAAAGCATTTTGTACCCAATGAGATTCGAGGCCGTAGCCGATGGGGACGACGAACCCGTCGGCAGTTTCGAAGATGTTCAGCGGCGTCCGATAAGTCTTGCCCGACTTCCGTCCGACGTGCTCCAGCGTCCCGTTCAACGGTGCCCACCCGCCGAACCGGACCGCGAGCGGATTCGTGATACGGCGATTGAACTTCGCCACCGCGCGTGGCACCCGCATGGCCAACCTCCCCTGTACTGCGCGTCGTGGATCGACGCGGCCGGCTAACCGATATTGTCCGTTACCTCGCGAAAGGCGTTGACCAGTTGCGACAACTGTTCGGTGGCTTGCGCGAGATCATCGGGAAGCGACCCGCTGAAGCGGATGTCAGTGGCCCCTGCGGCAACCTGCTTGGACACCGGGGCGACGCACGCGTCGATGTCCAGCGTCCCGTCACGCCCTTCTTCAACGCGGCGCTACCCTGCACCTCGAGATTGGTCGGATCGCCTCCGACGTCGGCGATCGCCTGTTTCATCGCTGGGACCGATTCCTCGAGGTTGACGATATCGGTGCCCCACGGAATCCACCGGGTGCCGAATCTGCTCAAACGACGAGCCACCCTCTTGTTCACCGTGCCACTGATCCAGACAGGTATACCGCCGGGCTGCACCGGCTTTGGCATCTGGTGGATACCGTCGAAAGCAAGCTCGGGCGAGTCGTATGCCGCGCGCTGCTGCGTCCAGAGCAGTTGGCAGACCTCCAACGTGTGGTCGAGCAGGCGTCCGCGCTGCTCGAACGACAGGCCGACGGCTTCGTACTCCTCGCGCTGCCAGCCGACACCGACACCCAGGTCGACACGGCCACCGGACAGCACATCCATCGTCGCCAACTGCTTGGCCAAAACGGCCGGACGTCGCAACGCTGCGAGAAGTATCGCGTTGCCTAACCTGATGCGGGTCGTCGTGGCGGCCACCGCGGTCAGAAAGACAAGGGGCTCAAGCCAATTGCCATCCGGCCCTGTCGGCTGCCTGCCACCTGCCATTCCGCCGATCGCGGGTCCCCATAGGCATCGAGGTTCTCGCCGAACACCAGAGTGGTCCGCGACGACGACGCGATCAACGCCGGCTTCGTCCATGGCACGCGCCATGTCGAGCGTGGCATTCCAATCGTGGTTGGGATCATCGGTGTACGTGGTCAGGTAAAGCGAGATCTGAGGCTTACGCGTCATTGCTTGCTTGTCTAGTTGTCGTCGGAGAAATGCGGGCCATGCCACGAAGTATCCACGGCGTCCGTTTCGCCATCACCGCGACGGCGCGATCCGACCGGCGCATCGCGGCGCGCGGGCCCGGTGTCGGCGCCGCGGCCAACCTCGCCTCCGCCGAATCCCGTTGCGCTCCGTGAGGATTCACGATCAGCAGTTCCCAGCTGCCCGGCACTCCTCGCAGTTCGACGCTGCCGCGACCGGTGAACCCGATGCCGGAGCCGACCACCAGGTCACGCACCGTTCGCGACACGACGATCTCACCCCCACCTGCCTGCCCCAGGATTCGGGCGGCGATGTGGACCGCGATTCCGCCGATGTCGGCGTCCATCAGTTCGCACTCGCCGGTGTGGATGCCGACGCGGATTTCGATGCCCAACCTCTCGGCATCGTCGCGCAGGGCTTCTGCACAGCGGATCGCCTGGGTCGGTCCATCGAACGTGATCAGGTGACCGTCGCCGGTGCTTTTCACCACCGTCCCGTCGAAGCGCGCGGCGGCTTCCGCGGTGCCGTCGCCCAGACGATTCAGTGTGGCGCGCCACCGATCGTCACCCGCCGCGGCCGCGCGTTCGGTCGACGCGACGATGTCGGTGAACAGCACGGTGCGCAGAGCACGTTGTGACTGCGCCGGTGCTGCATGGCCGCCCGTGAGCAACTCCTCGACCTCGGTGGCGACCCTGTCGGGGTCGGTCATCCATGGCGCATGATCAGCGCCGTCGACCTCTACCATTCGTGCGCCGGGGATGTGGTTGGCGAGGTAGCTGCCGAACTGCACGGGAGCAATAGGGTCGGCCTTCGCGTGGACGACGAGGGTGGGCGCGCTGATCGCGGACAGAACCGAGCGGACATCCATGTGGAAGGTCGCTTCGAGCGTCGCCCTTGCCATTCCCGGGCTCGCGCTCATTCGCTCCAACATTCCGAGCTGGCGGGTCGACGGCGCGGACGGAATGACCGTTCTGAGGGCTTCGCCGCTGCCCCAGCCCGACCGAACGGCGCGACGCGAACTTCTGCGTGCCCGCGATCTGATCGACCGACGGGGTGTATTTCTCACCCAATTCAACGAGTCCACGGGCCCTCAACTCGGCCGGGTCGAGGTCGAAGTCGTCCCAGCTGTTGGACGGCACATACGCTGCCGTGCCGGTGAGAATCAGCGCCCGCGTCCGTTCGGGTCGTGTCGCGGCGAAGACGATCGTTGCCGGGCCGCCCTCGCTGACGCCCATCAAGGCAGCCGTGCCGAAGCCGGCCGCATCCATCACGGCCTCGATCTCGGCTGCCCGTGTCGTCGAGCGTCCGGATCTTCGGTACCGGGATCCGAGAGCCCCACCCCGGCCTTGTCGAATAGCAGCATCCGACAGAATGTAGCCAGCCGGTCCATGAAGGCCTCGAATTCGGGAAGCGACCAGTACAGCTCCACATGGCTGACGAAGGAGCCCGCATAGACCAGCTCAACAGGCCCGTCGCCGAACACCTGATACGCCAGGCTCAGGTCGCCGCAGGGCGCGTACGACGTGTCGGGCACGTCGTTGAGCCTAATTGACACCTGTGCGACAGTTCGGGAGATGACAGGAAGCGTTGCCGTGATCGGCGCAGGCCCCGGCGGCCTCGTCGCGGCCCGTTGGCTGCTGTCGCAGGGCTTCGAGCCGACGATCTTCGAGCAGAGCCACACGCTCGGCGGCCAGTGGACCGGGTTGGACGGCATCAGCGGTATCTGGCCGACCATGCACACCAACACCAGCCGAATACTCACGTCGTTCAGCGACCTGGAACACGACAACGACCTGACGTTCCCGTCGAATCGCGACATCCTCGCGTACCTGCACCGCTATGCCGAGACGTTCGGGATCACCACACGCATCCGGTTCGGCACCCGAGTCGACCTTCTCAGCCGCGGCGACGGCGGCTGGCTGGTCGAACATTCCGGTAAATCCGAGTCGTTCGAACGGGTCGTGGTCGCTAGCGGCAGGTTTCAAACGCCCTACACCCCAATGATTCTCGGACTCGACAGCTTCGACGGGTCAGCCGGATCGATGTCGACGTTCGAATACCGGGACCCGGACCCTTACCTGGAAAAGCGCGTCCTCGTCGCGGGCGGTGCCATCAGCGCTCTCGAGATCGCGTCTGAACTGGCTCAACTCGGCGCAACCGTCGTGGTGACCCAGCGGCGTCAGCGCTACGTCCTGCCGAAGTTCGCCGCGGGTGTCCCCTCCGACTCCCGGATATTCACGCGGTACGGAACGTTGGCGAACGAGGTTCTGGCGCCCGCCGAGATCGACCGGCAGCTCAAAGAAATCGTGGTCGAGGCCGGTGGCAGTCCCGAGCAATACGGTGCGCCCGCACCCGACCCGTCGTTGTTTACGGCTGGCGTCACCCTGGCCCAGCAGTACCTGCCGCTGGTCGCGGAGGGCCGAATCACGGTGCGGCCATGGCTGCAATCGGTCGACGGCAAGACGACGACGTTCGCCGACGGATCGGCCGCAGACTTCGACGGGATCCTGTTCGGCACCGGGTTCGAACTCGACCTGCCGTTTCTGAGTGACGAGATCAGGACGGTCATCGACGTCGATGCCGTCCATCTGGATGCCGACCGCTACACCTTCCACCCTGATCTTCCCGGTTTGGCGTTCGTCGGTATGTGGGACCAATCGGGCGGGTACTTCGTGCCGCTGGAGCTTCAAGCACGTTGGGTGGCCTACACCTGGGGCGGCGTGGTCCCTCAGCGTAGCGAGACCGAGCTTCGGTCGGCGGTCGACGCATACCGCGCACGCCGCGGAACGTCTCAGAAGAGCCGGATGAATCTGGTGGCGATGTCGTTCGCCAGGGCCGCGGGGGTCGAACCGGATCTGGACGACTGGCCGAACCTGCGTCGCGCCTTGCTTTTCGGCCCGCTCGCGCCGAGTTGCTTTCGGCTGCAGGGTCCCGATGCGCTGCCCGACGCGCCGGCCCGATTCATTCGCGATGCGGCCGCATTCGGCGCGATCATGTCCAACTGAACTGACCGAAAGGGAGCAGCGGTACTGGTCGCTCGTCGATGCGGCGCGAGCTACGCGTTGAGCGCTCTCTCGCCGATCACCTTGCGCGCGCGCAGGTCTTGGATTTCGGCGTCCGTCAAGCCGAGGCCGCCCAGCACCTCGTTGTTGTGCTGCCCGAGCGTTGGCGGCGGGAACCGATGATGGCCGACCGGTCCCGGCATGATGCGGAAGGGCCAGCCCGGATACCGGTGGGCGCCGGTGATCGGGATGCTCGAGGCTCCTGGTAGTAGTTCCGCGCTTCGAGCACAGGCACGTCGTACATTCCCTCGGCGGTCAACACTTGCTCGGCTGAGACACCCTGTGCGTCAAGGATATCGATCACATCCGATGGCGCCAGCGTGCTCGTCCACGCGGCGACGGCTTCGTCGAAGGCATCGTGGTCAAGCCCTACGTCGTCGCAGACTGAGATCGCCACCCACGCGCCATCGACGGCCGTCGGATACACCCCCTGTAGGTACCCACGCTGCCGGTTACCGTCCCGCGGCGTAACCACACCGTTCATCGAGTACTCGATCACGGGTTCGGCGGCGAGGCACGCCGCGACCTCGATCTGCGCGATCTCGATGAGTTGACCTTCGCCGGTGAGGCGACGGTGCTCGAGCGCCGCCAGCAGCGCCACCCCGGCGTGCACTCCGACGATCGGGTCGGCGGGCCCCTGCAGGACGCAGGGCGGACCGTCGGCGTAGCCGGTGACGGCCGCCATCCCCGATGTCTGCTCGAAGTTGAACGCCCAGCCGACGTAGTCGCGCCACGGTCCTTGTAATCCGAACCCCGGCATCCGCACCTGAATCACGTCGGGCTTCAGCGCGACGAGCGATTCGTAGTCGAGTCCGAACTGCTCGACGACCCTGGGCGAGAAGTTCTCCACCACGACGTCCGCGTCGCGGACGAGCCTGCGGGCAATATCGCGCCCGGCATCGGAGGCGAGATCGAGTGTGATGTCGCGCTTGTTCAGGTTCGTCGCCTGCCACAGTCCGCTGCGCTCGTACCACAGGTCGCCCTCATGGGCGTATGCCCCTGAGTAGCGGAACCCGTCTGGCCGCTGGATCGATTCGACCTTGGTGATGTCGGCGCCGAACGCTCCGAGGTAGCACGTGAGGTAGGCACCCGCCCAGAATGTCGACAGGTCGAGGACTTTCACATCGCCGAACGGCATATCCCGGCCGGCGCCGGCCGTCGACCGTCGCGTCGCACCCATTGCGGTGGTCTGGCCGAGTCGGGGTGCGGCCCGAACCGGCAGGACGGGCGTCTTCGACAGCCGAAACGGGGCACCCGGTCGGCGGAACGACCAGTCATCACCCCCCGCGTCCACGAAGAACCCGCGATCACGGTATTGCGGGCAATCCAACACGGTCGCACCGTCGTTGACGGGAGTAGCCGGAATGCGCAGCGCCTGGCTGAGTTCCACGATCTCGTCGACTGTTCGCTCCAAAAGCCACGGCTGGGCCTTCTCGTAGAACTCGGCACGCTCGGGACCGCCCAGCATGACCGCGATCTGATGCTCGCCGTACTCGGCAAGCCCGAGCATCGCGCAGACGTCGAGCCAGTGCTGTCCCGTCAGACAGTTGATGCCGAGCCAGCCGTCGGCAGCCCGCACCACCCCCATCACCGGGCCGGCCTTCGTGTTGGGAGGCAGGCCGAGACCGCGCATCTTCTCGGCAAGCAACATCGGGTAAGGAAGCGTCGACAACAACGACTCCATCACCGATACGTCGACTTCGACGACATGACTTGCGTTGGGCGACAGCGTTCTCAGCGCTGTGAGCGCACTCAACGCGGCGTAACCGCCTGCGACGTACTCGGCGATCCTTGCTCCGGCCTGCACCGGGGGCCGGTCGGGATCGCGCAGGTTGACCCATCCCGAGGCGGCCTGCACGGTCAGCGGTGTCACCCGCCGGTCGCGTAGCGGTCCGTGCTGGCCGAACGGGGAGATGCGCACGACGACAAGGCCGGGCCGCAGCACTTCCAGCGCGGACACATCGAGCCCGAAGCCGTCGAGTGCCCCAGGCGGCATTCCATCGCAAATCAGGTCAGCCGATGCGATGAGGGAATGCGATGCCGAACTGTTGGCTGTCGAGATCTATTGTGGCCCCGTGTTTCCCGGCGTTGAGGTACTCGAAGAGACCGGACTTGTTCGGATCTGTGACGCCCCCGGGAAACGGCCCCCAGTCACGAAGCGGGTCGCCGGTCGGCGGCTCGATCTTGATGACGTCGGCGCCGAGGTCGGCGAGCAGCTTGGTGCAGTACGGCCCGGCAATATCACCCGCGATCTCGACGACCCGAAGCCCAGCGAGCGCACCCGTCATACCGGTATCCCGATGGCCTTCGGTTCCATGTATCGGTGCAACCCCGGCAGTCCGCCGCCCTCGCGGCCGAGGCCGCTCTGTTTGAACCCGCCGAACGGCGCATCGCCGGGGATGCAGCCGTTCACTGCGATCTGCCCCGTGCGGACACGCCGCGCTACGGCAACCGCGCGATCCACGTCGGCGCCCCACACCGCGCCGGAGAGCCCGTATTGAGAGTTGTTGGCGATGTCGACGGCATGGTCGTCGTCGTCGTAGCGAAGGACCGTGAGCACGGGGCCGAATACCTCCTCCTGGGCGATTCGGGAGTCGGCGTCGACGTCGGTCAGGATCGTGGGTTCGAAGTAGAAGCCAGAACCCAGACCGGCAGGCCGCCGCCCGCCTACCGCCAGCGCTGCGCCGTCATCGAGCGCTGCCGCGACGAGCGCCTCGACGCGGTCGCGCTGGTCTGAGCTGATGAGCGGACCCATCTGCACCTCGGGGTCCCGCGGATCTCCGACGCGGACGTGCTGCGCCGCCTCGACGAGTCGTTCGACGACGTCATCGTGAAGCCGTGACGGCAGAAGCAATCGGCTCTGCAGTATGCACGCCTGTCCGGCATGCAGCGAGCAGCTGTCGAACAGGATCCGTTGCAGCAGTTCGTCGGTCAGGTCGACATCGTCGAGCAGGATGGCCGCCGACTTACCACCGCACTCGAGCAGGATCCGCTTCATCGTCGCTCCCGCCGCCGACATCACGGCCCTGCCGACGGCCGAGCTTCCGGTGAAGCTGACCATGTCGATTCGCGGATCGGTGGTGAGGCGCTTGCTTGCGTCGACGCCGCTGGGGGTGACCACGTTGACCACTCCTGGCGGAATGTCGGTGTGCTGGTCGATGATTCGAGCCAGTGCAAGGCCGGCGAGCGGAGTCAGCGGCGACGGCTTGAGGACGACGGTGTTTCCCGCAGCCAGTGCGTTGGACACCTTCATCACGTTCAGGCTGTGCGGGAAGTTCCACGGCGTGAGCACCGAAACGACGCCGAGTGGTTCGTGGCGAAGCAATGTGGTTCCCGCCGCCCCGTATGCGTGGATCGGTTCGTCGGCCAACTGTGCGGCCAGTTCGCCCGCGCGCAGCGCCATGAATGCGGGCCCGTCGACCTGAATCAGCCGTTCGTTGGTGGTGGCGCCCCACTCGACCTGAGACAGAGCGAAGAAATCGTCGGCGTGCTCGAGCAGCGCATTACCCAACTGGGTCAGGCAGCGGGCGCGATCGTCGGGTGTGGCGGTGCCCCACGGCCCTTCGTCGAAGGCTTGTCGCGCGGCCCCGATCGCCGCATCGACGTCGTGATTGTCGGCGTCGGGAGCCAGGGCGATCGTTTCCTCGGTGGCAGGCGACACGTCGTCGTAGCGACCGCTGCGTGGCTCGACCCAGTCTCCGCCGATGTACAGCGGGTAGTCGTCAACCAGTCGAAGCGGATCGGACATAGGGCTCCTCACCGAGCTCAGTGGGTCAACACATGGTGTACACCTGTCCGACCGGCACCGTCAATCACGCGTATTGACAGCAATATCAACCGGCGGGTAGACACTTAGCATCAGACACTTCGCCAATAAGTGTCCGACAACGATGTCGGGAAGGCCTGACTTGCCCACCACGTTCCCCCTGCATTCCCCCGACTTCTTCATCGGCGACCCGTACCCCGCCTACAAGGAGCTGCGGGCCACCGCACCCGTGTGCTGGAACGACGTCACCGAATTCTGGGCGCTGCTCAAATACGAGGACATCCGGTTCGTCTCGACCAACCCGAATTTGTTCTCCTCCACGCAGGGCATCACCATCCCAGACCCGGTGATGCCCAACCCGGTGCAGGAGGGCAACCTGATCTTCACGGACCCGCCGCGGCATCGTCAGATGCGCAAGCTGATCAACACCGGATTCACCCGACGGCAGGTGGCGATCCTGGAACCGAAGGTGCGCGAGATCGTCCACGGGATCCTCGGCGACGTCACGTCGGGCTCCACCCATGAGTTCGCCGAGGAGCTGGCCGCGCCGCTGCCGACCCGGATGATCGCCGAACTGCTCGGAGCGCCGCCCGACGACTGGGAGCGGTTCCGGCGCTGGTCGGATGCGTGTACAGGGAACGCGGACCCAGAGATCGAGATGGATGCGCTGGTCGCCGTCGGCGAGCTGTTCGGCTACTTCCAGCAACTCATCGCCGCCCGTCGCGCCGACCCGAAAAACGACATGCTGTCGGTGCTGACCACCGCCGAGGTCGACGGGGCGACGCTGACCGATGATGATCTGCTGAACTTCGCGTTCCTGCTTCTCGTCGCGGGCAACGAGACCACTCGCAACTTGATCGCGCTCGGCACGTTGGCCCTCATCGACCATCCCGACCAGTGCAGGCAGCTCGTCGAGGATCCGTCGCTGATCCCGGTGGCGGTCGAGGAGATGCTGCGCTGGACCACTCCTGTGACGCACATGGCGCGGACCGCGACAGCAGACGTCGAGATTCGCGGGCAGCTCATTCGCGCGGGCGACGTGGTCGTCATGCTCTACGGCTCCGCCAACCGCGACGAGGAGATTTTCGGATCCGACGCCGAGGACTTCAACATCGCTCGACATCCCAACCCGCACATCGCATTCGGCTGCGGCGAGCACTCGTGCATCGGAGCCCAGCTGGCCAGGCTGGAGGCTCGCGTCTTCTTCGAGGTTCTACTGGGGCGCTATCCCGATCTCGAGCTTGTCGGCGATGTCGACCGAATGCGGGCCACCATGGTGCCAGGCGTCAAGCGGATGCCCGTGCGACTCGGATCGGGAGGCTGAGCCGTGCATCTGGACTTCACGCCCGAGCAGAAGCAGTTGCGCAAAGAGATCCGGTCCTCACTGGAAGCGGTGATGACACCCGAACGCATCGCCGCCGTCGCAGGCCGGATGGAGGGCGGCGACGCCGTCAAGGAATGCGTTCGAGCGCTCGGCGCCGCCAACCTGCTTGCGGTCGGCTGGCCCAAAGAGTATGGCGGAAGGGGGTTTACCGCGCTCGAACAGTTCATCTTCTTCGAAGAGGCACAGCGGCTGAACACCCCCATTCCGCTGGTCACCCTCAACACGGTCGGGCCGACGCTCGCAGCGTGCGGCACCGACGAGCAGAAGCGCGAGTTTCTGCCCTCGATACTGAACGGCACCGTCGAGTTCGCGATCGGCTACTCCGAACCGTCGGCGGGAAGCGATCTGGCCTCGCTGCGCACCACGGCGGTGCGCGACGGCGACGATTACGTCATCAACGGCCAGAAGATGTTCACCAGCGGCGCGGCGTACGCGGACTATGTGTGGCTGGCGGCACGCACCGATCCAGGAGTCAAGAAGCACAAAGGCATCTCGATCTTCATCGTGCCGACGTCGTCGCCGGGCTTCTCCTGGAAGCCGCTGCACACCATGCCGGGGGTCTCGACGTTCTACACCTTCTACGACGACGTCCGAGTGCCCGCGACGGCAATCGTCGGCGGCGTGAACGAGGGCTGGCGGCTGATCACCACGCAGCTGAACTTCGAACGCGCCGCGCTGGGCAACATGGGCGCGCTGGAGCCGCTGTTCGAGAAGACGTTGACGTGGGCGCAGACCACCGAACTCGACGGCGGCCACGTCATCGACCAGCCGTGGGTGCAGCAGGCGCTGGCCCGAGTGGAGGCGCAGGTCGCCGCCTACAAGATCATGAACCTGCGGGTGAACGCGGCGATGACCAAAGGCGAGCTCGGCATGGCTGAGGCGTCAGCGGTGAAGGTCTTCGGTACCGAGCTGACCCAACAGGTCGCACGTGAGCTGCTCGAGGTGCTCGATCGGGGTGGCATCCGGAAGGGCGAAAATGCTCCGTTGCGCGGCGCTCTCGAGTCGGCCTACCGGATCGCGGTCATCAACACCTTCGGCGGCGGCGCCAATGAGCTTCAGCGCGACATCATCGCGATGGCAGGTCTCTTCATGCCACGCGCGCCGCGCGACATGCGCGCAAACCAGAACGGAGATGCCAAATGACAAGCACAGACACCGAATTCCGCAAGAAGCTCGACGCACTCATCGGACAGCCGACCGGCGGATCGGGTAAACCGACCGTCGCGCCGGATCCGGTGAACCAACCGATGATTCGGCATTGGGCGCACGCGCTCGGCCGATATGAACCCGGTCTACCTCGATCCGGAGTTCGCCGAGAAGTCACGGTTCGGTGGCATCGTCTCTCCGCCGGTGATGTTGCAGGCATGGACGATGCCCGCACCCAAGATCGAAGGGATCGCCGAGCGTGGCGGGGTTCCGATCGAGATGGGCCGCAATCCCGCGTCGTTCATCGAAGAGGCCGGCTACACCGGCATCGTGGCCACCAACTCCGAGTTCGAGATCGAGCGCTACCCGCGCCTCGGCGACGAGATCTCCGTGACGCAGGAGTTCGAGAGCATCTCCGACGAGAAGAAGACCTCGCTGGGCACCGGATACTTCGTCACCTGGTTGTCCACCTATACCGACCAGAACGGCGACGTTCTCGGCAGGCAACGGTTCCGGGTGTTCCGATTCAAGGCGAACAGACCCCGCCGGAACGGCTGAGGACTGATGGCGACCAGACTGGCGCCGACAATCAGCCCGGACAGCGAGTTCTTCTGGAACGGGTGCCGGGAGAACAAGCTGCTGATCCAGCGCTGCACCGGATGTCAGCGACTACGCCAGCCGGCGCGGCCGATGTGCCCGACGTGTAACTCGCTCGACTGGGACACAACAGAGTCAACCGGTCGCGGCACCGTATACAGCTACGTGATGCCGCAACACCCGCCCATGCCGCTGATGGAGTATCCGTACATCGTCGTGCTTGTCGAACTCGACGAAGGAGTGCGGTTGGTGTCCAATCTGCGCGAAATCGCCCCTGCCGACGTCGAAGTCGGCATGCCCGTCGAGGTCTTCTACGAGACGTTCGACACCATCGACGGCAAAGACGTCGTGCTGCACCAGTTCCGGCCGGCCGGATAGACCGCCAGCATGGACTTCACCTTCACCGAGGACCAGGAGACGATCGGCAAGGTCGCGCGTCAGCTCTTCGAGCACCGCGCCACCCCCGAACACCTCACCGAGCTCGAAGGCGGCGACGTCCGCTACGACGCCGGGCTGTGGCGCGAACTGGCGACGGCCGACCTGCTGGGGATCTCGCTGCCCGAGAGACGTGGGCGGCAGTGGCCGCGGCTTCGTCGAATTGGCGTTGCTTCTCGCAGAGGTGGGTTGGAGCGTCGCGCCGGTGCCCGCCTACGCCACCCTGCTTCTCGGCGCCGACACCATCGCCCGCTACGGCGATGACGCACAGCGGAAGCGGTACCTTCCCGCCGTCATCGACGGCTCATGCCTACTCACAGCGGGATTGGCGGAGCCCGGTCGTTCCGACCCGACCCGTCCGGCGACGACGGCGCGACGCGACGGCGACGGCTGGCGCCTCGACGGCACCAAGGAGCTGGTACCGGCGGCACAGCTGGCCCGCACCGTCATCATCCCGGCGTCGCTCGACGGCGGCGACGTGGCCGTCTTCCTCGTCGAAGCGGATTCCGACGGTGTCGAGATTCGGCCGGTTGCGACGACCAACGGCGAACCGCACGCCGACGTCGCGCTGGACGGAGCGCGCGCAACCGATCGGCTCGCCGGTGACGGCCAAGAGATACTCGAATCGCTCTATGCGCGTGCGCTTGTCGGGTTGTGCGCGATTCAACTCGGGGTGACCGAGCGTGCGCTCCGGCTTGCCGCGTCCTACACGACCGAACGCGAACAGTTCGGCAGGCCGATCGGCAGCTTCCAGGCCGTCCAACAACGGATGGCCGACGCCTTCATCGACGTCGAGGCCATCCGGTGGACCATGTGGCAGGCCGCATGGCTGCTCGAACAGGGTGGGCCGCCGGGGCGCCAGGCCGCCATCGCGAAATTCTGGGCGGCCGAGGCGGGTGCGCGCGTCGCGGCGACGGCCCAGCAGGTGCACGGGGGCATCGGCATCGACACCACCTATCCCCTGTTCCGCTACTTCCTGTGGGCCAAGCACAACGAGCTGGCGCTGGGCTCGGCATCGGCGCAACTGGCGCGCCTCGGCGCCACATATGTAGGAGGAGACCTGTGAGCACCACGTCGTTCCGCACCACCACACTGGACTGGCGCGACATCAACATCGGCGACGAGGTGACGCCGCTCGAGATACCCGTGACCGCAACGGTCATCGTCGCCGGAGCCATCGCGTCGCGCGACTTCATGCCGGTGCATCATGATCCGGAGTTCGCGAAGAAGCAGGGCTCGCCGAACATGTTCATGAACATCCTCACCACCAACGGGCTGTGCGTGCGGTTCCTCACCGACTGGGCCGGTCCGGAGGCGATGGTGAAGCGGCTGGCGATCCGGTTGGGTGTACCCGCCTTCCCCAACGATCCGCTGCGATTCACCGGCACCGTCACCGGCACGACCGAGGGCGCCGACGGCGAGGGGCTCATCGACGTCGAGTTCGCAGGCAGCAACAGCCTCGGCGACCACGTGTCGGGAACGGCGACCATCAGCCTGCTCGCGAAATGAGCATGTCGGGAATGACCGCCATCGCGGGCATCGGCCAGACCGAATTCTCCAAGGAGTCCGGCCGCAGCGAGCTCCAACTCGCCTGCGAGGCAGTGAAAGCCGCGATCGACGATGCCGGGCTCAAGCCGAGCGACATCGACGGCATGGTCACCTTCACCATGGACTCGAGCGACGAGATCGAGATCGCGCGGAACGTCGGCATCGGCGACCTGACGTTCTTCAGCCGCGTGCACCACGGCGGCGGGGCCGCGGCAGGCACGGTGGTGCAGGCGGCGATGGCGGTGGCGACGGGCACGGCCGACGCCGTGGTGTGCTACCGCGCATTCAACGAGCGGTCCGGGTTTCGGTTCGGCGGGTCGGGCGCGAGGCCGACGGGCGAAACCCCGCTATTCATGGCGAATTACGCTCCATTCGGGCTGTTGACGCCTGCGGCATGGGTGGCGCTGCACGCGCAGCGGTACATGTCGACCTACGGTGTCACCAACGAGGATTTCGGCCGGATCTCCGTCGTCGACCGCGCGCACGCGGCCCGCAATCCCGACGCCTGGTTCTACGAGCGTCCGATCACGCTCGAGGACCATCAGAAGTCGCGGTGGGTGATCGAACCCGTGTTGCGCCTGCTCGACTGCTGCCAGGAGAGCGACGGCGGCGTCGCCATCGTCGTCACCAGCACCGAGCGCGCGCGAGATCTCCCCCAGCCCCCGGCCGTCATCACCGCCGCGGTCCAGGGTGCGGCCGCGGAGGGCGAGATGATGACGAGCTACTACCGCGACGACATCACGGGTCTTCCGGAAATGGGTGTGGTCGCCGAAAAGCTCTGGCGCGACTCGGGGCTGGCGCCCACCGATATTCAAACCGCGTTCCTCTACGACCACTTCACCCCGTTCGTGTTTGCACAGTTGGAGGAGCTCGGCTTCTGCGGCCGCGGCGAGGCCAAGGACTTCGCGACGATCGAAAGGCTCTCCCTCGGCGGCGAATTGCCGATCAACACCAACGGCGGTCTGCTCGGCGAGGCGTACATCCACGGCATGAACGGCATCACCGAGGGGGTTCGGCAGGTGCGAGGCACCTCGTACAACCAGGTCGACAACGTCGAGCATGTGCTGGTCACGTCCGGAACGGGCGTGCCGACAAGCGCATTGATCCTTGCGACGGACTGACGACACCGCCATGACTTCGGCATCGACCACGACCGATACCCGCGAACTCATCATCGAGTCCGCGTTCGACTGCTTCCGGCGGCACGGCTTGGACAAGACGACCGTCGTCGACATCGCACGGGCCGCCGACGTCTCGCGCAGCACGGTGTACGAGTACTTCCGTGACAAGGCCCAGATCGTCGAGGCCTGCGCCGAGGGCGCTTCGCAGAAGTTCTACCGTGAGATGGCCTCTGCGATGCGCAAAGGCGAGACGCTGGAGGACCAACTGGTTCTCGCGGGAGTGTTCGTGACGAGGGCCCGACGCGTCATCGAGCCGGAAGATTACTTCGACGAGGACGAGGTGAGCCTGCTGCTCACCAAGAACGCCGCCGTGCTGTTGCGCGAGTGCACGGATTTTCTTGCCCCCTACCTCGCCGCGGCGAAGCTCACCGGCGAGGTACGAAAGGATCTGGACGCGGTTGCCGCAGGCGAGTGGTATGCGCGCATGTTGTTCTCGTTGTTCAGCACCCCGTCGGCGTCGTTGGATATGGACGACGGCCGCGTCGTCGCCGACTTCGTGCGCGCGCATGTCGTGCGCGGGTTCGCCCCGGACCGGCCGGGCCGCGCGCGCTGACAGTTCTTCCCGGCGAGCAGACGCAAAAGTACCCCTACACACCGGACTGCGGGTACTTTTGCGTCTGCTCGCCAGAGAAAGCACGCACGTCGGCGATGGCGATGACGAGTAGGCCCAGAAGTATCGCTGCGGCGATACCAGAACCGACGTACCAGGCGGTGCCGTCACCGCAGCGGCCGATGAGCTCGCAGCGACCGCGAGCCACCACACCGATGAGCACGGCCTTGAGTGCTACCACAATGGCCGCGAGGGCCAGCGCTGTGCGTAACCGCATACACCCACGCTAACCGCCTTGGCGATGCAGCTCCGCGAGCGCGTGGATCTGCTCGAGGTAGTGCTCCAGCGAGTGGTGGACGAACCGCGCAGACACGATCGTCGTCCCTGCGGCCTCCATCGCCGCCAACGTGTCCACCGTCGCCGACGGCTCACCCACCGGATCAAGCGGGTGGTCGGCGGGCAGCACAACCTCGAAGCCGGGCGGAATCTCCCGGGCGCGCAACCACTCTGCGGCGGTGTCGAGGGGGATGCCGAACGGGCACCACCCGTCGGCGAGCGTGAGCGCGCGACGCAGGGACCGCCGTGTCCGGCCGCCGATCCAGATCGGCATGCGGTCCTGCAGCGCGCACGGGTCAACGGTGAGACCGCCGAACGAGTAGTACTTCCCGGCATACACCGGCTCGTTGCTCGACAGTCCTGCGCGCAGTGCCCGCAGCGCATCGTCGGCACGGTCGCCGCGGTCGTCGAATGGTGCGCCGAGGAGGTCGAACTCCTCCCTGAGCGTGCCCACCCCGACGCCAAGGATGACCCGGCCACCACTGACGTGATCGAGTGTGCCGTACCGCTTCACGATCGCGAGCGGATGGTGATATCCGAGCACCAGCGTCATGGTCGCCAACCGAATCCGGCTGGTGCGTGCCGCCACATAGCCCAGCGTGGCGAGCGGGTCCCAGTAGCGCGAACCTCGTCTGCCCGCCTCGGTGGCGGGGATCCCGATGTGCTCGCTGCACGTGAGATGGTGGTAGCCAAGACGATCCGCAGTCTCGGCGACACGAGCGACTTCCTCGATCGATGCGTCCCGCTCCCACGTCAGCGGCGCCCCGGCGACGTTGGTGACGACCGGTGTGGCGATGGCGAGTCTCAATTCAGGGGCTCTTCGCCGGCAAGGATCGTGCGGTGCATCAAGCGGCCACTGTCGACGGGATATTCCAGCACTCGGTGCATGGTGCCGGTGTTGTCCCAGATGAGCAGGTCGCCGGGCTGCCACTGATGGCGATAGACGTACTGCGGTTGGGTGGCCCAGTCGCGGAGGCGGGCGAGCAGCGCGCGACTTTCCTCGACCGGCAGCCCGATGACGTAGTCCGCTGTGGCGCCGAGCAGCAGCGACTTTCGCCCCGACCGATGCGTCCACACCATCGGGCACGCCTTCGTCGGCGATTTCTGCCAGAACGTGATCTCGTCATAGCTCATCTCGGGTCGGACGTAGTACTGCGACCGCTCCGCGCTGTGCACGACACGCAGTTCGGCGATGTAGTCCTTGTCGGTCTGCGGCAGGTCGTCGTAGGCGGCGTAGGTGTTGCAGAACTCGGTTTCGCCGCCGGTGTCGGAAAGCTCGACGGCCCGCAACAGCGTCGCGAGGTTCGGGTACGGCTGCAGCGAACCGTCGAAGTGCCAGAACATCGAGCCCTTCAGGTATTCGGCCCGCTGGTTGACGTTCTTGTCGAGAGAGATCTTGTAAATGCCGCCCTGACCCTCGTTCTCGGGTATCGCGCCGAGCGTCTCGGCGATCGCGACCTGTTGCTCGTCGCCGATGTCCAGACCGCGGAAGAAGACGACGCCGCGCTGTTCCAACGTCGACCGGATGCTGCCGGCCTCTCGGCCACTGAGCAAGGTGTCGAGATCGGTTCTGATCTCACTGCCGATTCTCGGCTCGAGATCGACGACGTCCAGCTGTGCAGAGGTGAGTCCCATGATGTCAGCTCACTCTCGTGAGAATCGTGCTGGCCGAATGCTTTACCCGCGGCTGCTTCCACAGCTCGACCGCAAGCGAGACGGTGATCAGCGAGTACAGCAGGTTGCGGAGGTTCGCGACGTCGTCGGGAAGAGGTTCGGAGTAGTCGAACTTGTCGATGTAGGTGACGGCCTCCTCGGCGAAAGGAAACACCTCGTCGTAGAACGCCTTGATCTCGTCCATAGAACTGTTGACGCGCTTCACGTAGCGCTCATGACCGTCCTCGATGGCCCACTCCGCGACGAGGTGGTCAAGTTGCGAGAACTCGGGCGGCAGAGTGGGACTCACCGTCCTGCCTCCCCTGCCTCGACGTAGTCGGCCACCGTCTTGTGCAGATGGCGGAGCAGGATCTCTTCGTCGTTCATGGTGAAATGCGTCAGCGCACCGCTGTTGAGCATCGCCTGCAGTCCCTCCGAAGGGCTGGCGTCCTCGAGGATGATGTCGTTGAGGAACGTCATCGTCAGCTCCTGGCCCAATCGCTCCTTATGGGTGGTGGGCGGCTGGTAGTACGCCTCTGTTTCGAAGATGTGCGAGTGCGGTCCGGTGGGCCAGTGCGTGTGCACGGTGAAACCGGAGGCGCCGAAGATCAGCACGAAGTTGGGGAAGAACTGATACGAGTCGAAGCCGTACTTGTCCGACCGGGTGGGATTGATTCCCGGCGGCATCGGGCCCTTGTCGATCCGCTTGTTCCACGGCCCGGCCGCGCTGGCCTCGAAGACGCACTCGATGGGCTTGGAGTACGGCGTCTTCTGGGACGGCTCGCCGGAGAACGAGAACATCCGATGCGGGCCGTTGAGCTGATACGCCAGTGCATCGGTGAACGGGTTGGGTTGGTCGAACGCCTCTCTGGCCTCCGCGGTCAGAGCGCCGAACGACGAGGCGTGCAGGTAGGGCCCGTGGTAGCTCTCCGCGAAGCCGTCCAGGAAGATCTTCCAGTTGCACTGCAGTTCGGCCTTGAATCGATACACCTGGTGCGGCCCGTCGAACGGATAACCCTCGATGTCTCGCGCCAACCCACCGAGGAACGACCGCACCGGCTCGGTGTTGTGCGGGTTCAGGTTGATGAAGATGAACCCTTCCCAGACCTCGCACTGGATGGCAGGCACCCGGCAGCTCTCGGCGTCGAAGTCGAGCAGCAGATCCTTGCGGGTCGCGGAGTGCAGTGAACCGTCCAGCTTGTAGCGCCAGCCGTGGAAGCGGCAGTACAGCAGGGGCGCGCGGCCCTGCACCTCCTCGAACGGGTCGTCCTCCCACAGCATCTTGTTGCCGCGGTGCGGGCAGATGTTGTGAAGCGCGCGGATCACGCCGTCCTTGCCCCGCACGATGATGATCGAGGTGTTGAGGAACCTCAGCTCGCGGGTGAAATAGCTGCCCGACTTCGGAACACGCTCCACCCGCCCCATGTAGAGCCACGTCTTCTTGAAGACGTGTTCGCGCTCTTTTTCGTAGAAATCCTCCGAAACACAGTCCTCGAGCGACACCGGCCCGCGGCCGAGTTCGGGATAGGCGTCGGTCCAGTGTCCGCTTGCGGGTTTGGTCACCAGGCTGTTGTGACTCATCAGGCCACCTCCCGGCCGAACGTAACAGCTGGTGAATTACTCAAAACAGATGCAAAACCTCAACACCCTGTTGCATATTTGGAACACACCATGGAACAGAACCTGCCCTTCGACGTGGACGCCCTGCTGGTGTTCGGCAAGGTGGTGGAGAACCGCAGCCTCTCCAAGGCGGCCGCGTTGCTCGGCATGCCCAAGTCGACGGTCAGCCGAAAGCTGACGAAGCTCGAATCCGACCTCGGCATCAAGCTGCTGCGCAAGAACACACACCAGCTGACCGTGACCGACCTCGGTGAGCAGATCTACGCCCACGCCGCGAACATTTCGACCGAGGCAAACGGCGTTCGGGCGCTTGTCGAGGGCGCAAGGCAGGAGCCACAGGGTGAGCTGAAGGTGGCGATACCGGTCTTCGTCGGCATCGACTACGCGTCCAGGGTCGGCGCGACCTTCCTTCAGCGCCATCCCAACTCGCGCCTCGACATCCGGCTGGTCGACACCATCGTCGACCCGATCAAGGACGGATTCGACGTGGTTTTCGGGACCGGGCCGCTGCAGGATTCGACGCTGATCGCCCGCAAGGTCTTCGATCTGGAGCTCTTCCTATGCGCGTCACCGGACTTCGTGCAGAACCTGGACGAGCCGCTCACCGTTCCGACGCAGCTGAACACGCTGCCGTTCATCGACTTCGGCTTTGCAGGCCCACGCAGGCTGACGGTCTCGAAGAACAAGCGACACCACGAGCTGGCACCGGTGGTCCGCGCTCGTGCCAACAACTTTCAGGTGTGCAAGCAGTACATCCTGCAGGGCCTCGGTATCGGCGCCATGCCCACCCAGATCATCTGCACAGCCGAGCTGCGCGACGGCAGCCTGGTTCCGGTGCTGCCCGACTGGGATCTGGAACCGCTCGAGGTGCACATGATCTACCCCTTCGAGCTGTCCTACTCCACGCTCATCAGCGCGTTCTACGACGCGGCACGCGAGATCATCGTCGAGAACATCGCCCGCGCTTAGTT
>CAVWWV010000014.1:0-845725 GCA_963758825.1 uncultured Actinomycetota bacterium
TGTACAGACACGCACGCTCGCGGTGCTGAGTTACTGGACCCGGCTACTTGTTTTGGGGGAAGCCGAGTTCGAGGCCGCCGTGGCTGGGGTCGAGCCAGCGTTGGGTGATGGCTTTCTGCCGGGTGAAGAACTGCACGCCGTCCATACCGTGGGCGTGGCTGTCGCCGAACAGCGAGGCTTTCCAGCCGCCGAAGCTGTAGTAGGCCATCGGTACCGGGATGGGGACATTGATGCCGATCATGCCCACTTCGACCTCGTTTTGGAAGCGCCGTGCAGCGCCGCCGTCGTTGGTGAAGATCGCGGTGCCGTTGCCGTAGGGATTGTTGTTGATCAGCTCCAGCGCCTCGTCGTAGGTTTCGACCCGCACCACCGACGAGACGGGGCCGAAGATCTCGTCGGTGTAGACGCTCATCTCGGGGGTGACCTGGTCGATCAGCGTCGGGCCCGAGCCAGAACCCGTTCTGGTCGCCGTCGGCTGCACGCCGCGGCCGTCGACGACGATCTTGGCGCCGTCGGCCTCGCCGGCGTCGATGTAGGAGGCGACCTTGTCGCGGTGGGCCTTGGTGACCAGCGGGCCCATGTCGGCGTCGTTGGTGCCGTCACCGGTCTTGATGGTGGCGGCGCGTTCGGCGATCTTGGCGACCAGATCATCAGCGATCGGCCCGACCGCGACACACGGCGCGAGATGGCCATGCACCGCTCACCGGCGCGAGCCGAACCCGGCGTTGACCATCGCGTCGGCGGCCAGATCCAGGTCGGCGTCGGGCAGGATCACCGCGTGGTTCTTCGCCCCGCCCAGGGCCTGCACCCGCTTGCCGGCAGCGGTGCCGGTGGCATAGACGTACTGCGCGATCGGGGTGGAGCCCACGAAGCTGCACGGACTTGACCTTCGGGTTGGTCAGCAGCTCGTCGACGGCGGTCTTGTCGCCCTGCAGCACGTTGAACACCCCGGCCGGCAGCCCCGCTTCCTTCCACAGATTCGCCATCCAGATCGACGCCGAGGGGTCCTTCTCCGATGGTTTGAGCACCACGGTGTTACCGGTCGCGATCGCGATGGGGAAGAACCACATCGGCACCATCGCCGGGAAGTTGAACGGCGAGATGACGCCGACCACGCCGAGGGGCTGGCGGATCGAGTAGACGTCGACCTTGGTGGAGGCGTTCTCGGTGAACCCGCCCTTGAGCAGATGCGGGATGCCGCAGGCGAACTCGACGACCTCCTGGCCGCGGCTCACCTCGCCGAGTGCATCGGAGACCACCTTGCCGTGCTCGGAGGTGATGATCTCGGCGAGCTCACCCTTGCGGTCGTTGAGCAACTCACGAAACGCAAACAAGATCTGGGTCCGTTTGGCCAGCGAGGTATCGCGCCACGCGGGGAATGCCGCCGCGGCCGCATCGATCACCGCTCGCGCGTCCTGCACGCTGGCCAATGCCACCTGCCCGGTCACCTCACCGGTGGCCGGATTCGTCACCGGCGCCGTCGCGGTGCTGCTCCCCGCGAACGGCTTGTTATCGACCAATGCGAAATCGTCTTGCTCATCATCACTTTCCAAACTTCGAGATGTAGTCGGTCATGGTGTTCAGTTGGTAGCGCGACACCTCGTGGGCGTTCTCGTCCTCGGCGAAGACGGACGAGACCATCACTGTGTCGGGCCGCTGGTAGAAGTCGATGTCGGCGAGAGCGCCGAAGAACTCGTCCCAGTCGACGTCGCCGTCACCGATTTTGAGGTGCTGGTGCACCCGCGCCGGGTTGCCCGGCGGGTTGGTGATGTACCGCAGGCCGTGGCTGCGGTGGTGGTCCATCGTGTCGGCCACATGCACCAGCCGCAGCCTGTTGCCAGCGGCGCGGATGATCTCGCCCATGTTTCCACCCATATGGAAGCTGTGGCACGCGACGAAGACCATGCCGATGTTGGGCGAGTTGACGCCGCGGATGATCCGCAGCGCCTCCATCCCGTCCTCGACGAAATCGTCTGGGTGCGGGTCGATCCGGACGTCGATGCCTTCACGTTCGAAGATCGGCACCAGCTCTTCCATGGAGCGGAAGAACGCCCGCTCGGATTCCTCGGCCCGCTCGGGGCGGCCGGAGAACTCGGTGTTGATGACGTTCACGCCGAGGTCGACGGTGATCTGCACGACGCGCTTCCAGTTGCGCACCGCGGCTTCGCGGGCGTCCTCGTCGGGACCGGACCATCGCAGCACCGGCAGCACTGACGCGATCCCCACCCCGGCGTCCGCGCATGCCTTGCGGAACTGCGCGACGAGGTCGTCATCGGCGCGCGGATGGTTGAAGAACGGAATGAAGTCGCGGTGCGGCGTCAGCTGCAGGTACTCATAGCCCAATTCCGCGACTAACCGCGGGAAGTCGAGCAGGTCGTAGTCGTGGTGAAACGGCGTCGGGATCGAGTGCGATCTTCATGCCCGCGCTCCTTTGATCGATGCAGGGTCGACGATCTGGACCTCGACGGGTCTGCCGCTGTGCAACGACCGAACGCCTGCTTCGCAGACGGCTGCCGCCGCGTAGCCGTCCCACGCATCGGGCCCGTCGACGTAGTTGCCGGTGGTGGCGCCGGCATGGACCGCGTCGACCCAGCGCTGGAACTCGGTGTCGTAGGCCTGTCCGAAGCGTTCCCGGAAGCCCGGGGTGATGCGACCTCCCCAGTTGCCGGGTGTGGTTTTGCGCACCAGGCCGACGTCCAGTCCGATCATCGCGCTGCCCTTTTCGGCGACGAGCTCGGTGCGCACCTCGTAGGCCACGCCGGTCGTGACGAACAGCTCCACGTCGACATACTTTCCGGACTCGGTACGCATGATCGCGATCTGCGGGTCGGCGAGTCCCTGCGGTGCAAGGGGATTCGGCGCGGGCGTGGATGATCTGGATCGAGGCGATCTCCTCGTCGAACAGGAAGCGGGTGACGTCGACCTCGTGAACAAGCGAGTCTCGCACCACCATTGCGCTGTCGAACGACGGCGGCACGGCGGGGTTGCGGTGAGCGCAGTGCAGCAGCAACGGCTGACCGAACTCACCGCCGTCGATCAAGGCCTTCAATTGGGCGTACTCGTGGTCGAACCGGCGCATGAAGCCGACCTGGATCAGCTTCTTGCCGAGTTCGACCTCCCGTTTGACCACCGCGAGCGAGGTCTCCACGTCGGTGGTCAGCGGCTTCTCGCAGAGCACCGGCTTGCCGTGCTCCAGACAGGCGAGCAGCTGCTTCTCGTGCGTCGGACCCGGCGTTGCGAGCACCACCGCGTCGACGTCGGCATCGGCGATGGCGTCCAACGGGTCGCCGACCGCGCGGGCACCCGGCACCGACGCGGCGACCTGCTCGGCCTTCTCGGACAGATAGTCGTTGACGACGGTGACACGGGCATTGCTGATGCGGTTCGTGATTCGGGCGACGTGGTCGGCGCCCATCACGCCGACGCCGAGGACGGCGATGCGGAGATCAGACATCGTTGTTCCTGTTCTTGCTGCTAGAAGAATTTCACGGAGGGAACACCGCACGAGCCGAGATACCGGCGGGTGCGTTGGGCGATCGGCAGCGGTGCGTCGACCTCACAGGGATACATGTCCTGTTCGACGATCGCGAAGACGTCGATGCCGAGTTTGTCGATGGCTTCGAGCAACGGCGGCATGTCGGGGATTCCACGCGGCGGCTCGGTCATCGCGCCGAGCTTGACCGCTTCACCGAACGGCAGGTCCTCGGCGATCACCTTCGCCTGCACCTCGGGATCGACCTGCTTGAGGTGCAGATAGCCGATCCGCTCCGGGGCACGCTCGATGATCGCGATGTTGTCGCCGCCGCAGTAGCTGATGTGGCCGGTGTCCAGGCAGAGATTCACGAACTCGCCGTCGGTGCCGTCGAGAAAGCGGTAGACGTTCTCCTCGGTGTCGACGTGGCTGTCGGCGTGCGGATGGTATTGAGCACGCACACCGTACTTTTCGTACATCGCCTTACCGAGTTCGTTCATACCGTTGGTCTTCTTCTGCCACTGTTCGGTGGTCAGATTGCGGTCCTCCAGCACGGCCCCGGTCGAAGGATCGCGCCACATCTCGGGGATGACGACGACGTGCTTGCCACCGACCGCCGCCGTCAACTTCGCGACGTCCTCGATCTGCTTCCACACCGCATCCCACGAGTCGTCCTGGTGCAGGTGCTCGAAGACGGTGCCCGCCGACAGCTTCAGGCCCCGCGATTCCAGTTCGTCGGACAGCTTCTCGGGATCGGTCGGCAGGTAGCCGAAGGGGCCGAGTTCGATCCACGTGTATCCGGATGCCGCGACCTCGTCGAGGAACCGCGTGTAGGGGGTCTGGCCTGGATCCTCGGGAAACCACACACCCCACGAATCAGGCGCGGAGCCAACGAGAATGGTGCTCATCGATCAATCCTTCGCGTCATAGGGTTTCGTGTACGGGCGCTGGACCTTCTTCCATTCGGCGTACGTCTCGTATGCCTGCGCAGTGGAGTCCAACTCCGAGGTCTGGCTGACGGGAACGTCCCACCAGGACTGGCTGTCCGGCGCGTAGATCAACGGGTCGGTTTCGACGTGGATCACCGTGGTGTGCTCTCCCGCCTTGGCCACCTTGACCGCGTCGGTGAACTCGGCTGCGGTCGTCACCTTGATGACCTCGGCGCCCAGGCTGGCCGCATTCGCCGCCAGGTCGACGGGCAGCTTGTCGCCCGCCAGCCGGCCGGAGTCGTCGCGATAGCGGTAGGACGTTCCGAATCGCTGGGACCCCAACGACTCCGAGAGCGAGCCGATGGAGGCGAAGCCGTGGTTCTGCACCAGCACCACGATGACCTTGACGCCTTCCTGCACCGCGGTCACCAACTCGGTGGCCATCATCAGGTAGGAACCGTCGCCCACCATCACGAACACGTCGCGGTCGGGACTGGCCATCCGTACGCCGATGCCGCCTGCGACCTCGTATCCCATGCAGGAGTAGCCGTACTCGACGTGGTAGCCCTTGCGGTCGCGGGTCCGCCACAGCTTGTGCAGGTCACCGGGCATGGAGCCCGCTGCGCACACGACGACGTCCCGCGGATCGGACAGCGTATTCGCCAAACCGATGACCTGGCTCTGGTTCAGGGCGCTGCCGTCGTCCTCGACGCGGTAGGCCGCGGTGACGGTGTCGTCCCACTGCTGTCGCGAGTTCAGTTGTCCGCGTGCGATAGTCGTCGCTGACGGAGTAGTCAGCGAGCGCATCGGTCAGCGCCTCGATGGCCTCACGGGCGTCGGCGACGACTGAGAGGCCACCCTGCTTCACCGCGTCGAACGAGGCGACGTTGATGTTGACGAAGCGGACGTCGGGATTGTTGAACGCCGTACGCGATGCGCTGGTGAAATCGCTGTAGCGGGTGCCGATCCCGATGACGACGTCGGCCTCGGCGGCCAGCGCGTTGGCTGCGGTGGTGC
The DNA here is from genome assembly GCA_963758825.1 of uncultured Actinomycetota bacterium. Classification (GTDB taxonomy): domain Bacteria; phylum Actinomycetota; class Actinomycetes; order Mycobacteriales; family Mycobacteriaceae; genus Mycobacterium. The sequence continues at coordinate 5,419 of CAVWWV010000014.1, forward strand.
CGGTCGAGCCGACCGCGCCGACCGACTGCGGATGGTTGTAGGGCAGCGAGCCCTTTCCGGCTTGCGTCTCAGACACCGGAATGCCGGTCCGACTCGACGAACGCCGTCAATGCGTCGTTGGCGCCGGAGTAGATCACCCCACCGCCTGCGACGACCAGCGGGCGCTGCGCGGACGCGATGATCTGCGCGGCCTGTGCGGTCACCGACCGCTCGGGCAGCGGGCGTGCCACATGCCACGTGCGTTCGGCGAACAGCGAATCCGGCCAGTCGAACGCTTCGGCCTGCACGTCCTGCGGCAAGGCGATGGTGGCCGCACCGGTCTCAACCGGATCGGTGAGCACGCGCATCGCCCCGAGCAACGCAGAGGGCAACTGTTCGGGCCGCCAGACCCGGTCGAAGAACCGCGACAGCGGCTTGAACGCGTCGTTGACGGTCATCTCGTTGTCGTGCGGCTGCTCGAGGTCCTGGAGCACCGGCGCGCTGACCCGGGTCGCGAACGTGTCCGACGGCAGCAGCAGAACAGGAAGCCGGTTGATGGTGGCCAACGCAGCGCCGGTGAGCATGTTGGTCGACCCCGGCCCGATGCTCGCGGTCACGGCCCACGCCTGGAGACGATCCTTCTGCCTGGCGTACGCGGCGGCCGTGTGCACCATCGCCTGCTCGTTGCGGCCCAACACATATCGCAGCCCTGGTTCGGTGCCTGCCTGCTCGGCCTCGAGCTCGGCCTGCAGCAGCGCCTGGCCCATCCCTGCCACGTTGCCGTGCCCGAAGATGCCGAAGCAGCCCGCGAAAAACTTGCTGCGTTCGCCGTCGCGTTCGACGTACTGGTTGGCCAAAAAGCGAACGACCGCCTGGGCCACGGTGAGCCGCACGGTCGGCTCGTTGTGCGCCGATTTGAACGCCGATGATTTGGAGACCACGTCACTCTCCTTGGGAATGTAGGGGCAGTCGGGGGTCCACGGCCTGGTCTTCCCATGTGCCGCGCAACCACGCGTGCTCGGGGTCGTCGACGATCTTCCAGGCTCGTTCCTCTCCGGATCCCGCCATCACGTTGAGGTAGTACATGTGATAGCCGGGCGCGGCGACGGACGGGCCGTGGAAGCCGTGCGGCACCAGGACGACGTCACCGGTGCGCACCTCTTCGAGAACCTCGATCGGCCTGCTCGGTGTGCCGTAGACGCGGTGAAACCCGAAGCCGCGGGAATCATCTGGCCCGGAAGCGATCTCGAAGTAGTAGATCTCCTCGAGGGCTGACTCGAGCGGCGACTCCTCATCGTGCTTGTGCGCGGGGTAGCTCGACCAGTTGCCGCCGGGGGTGATCACCTCGCAGGCGATCAGCGAATCCGCCTCGAAAACCCCCGCGGTGCCGAAGTTGTGCACCTGCCTGCTGCAGTTGCCGGTGCCGCGCAGCTCGACGGAGACATCCGCAGCGGCCACCCTTCGGTTGGGAAGCTGCCGCTTGGCGCGGGCGCCACAGATCGCGAGCCTGCCTTCGCCGCGCAGCGTGTAGCTCCGACCGGTGCCGATGTAGACCATGTCGGCGGGGCCGTCGAAAACCGATGCGCGCGGCGACAATTCGTACGTCTGGCCGTCGCAGTCGACAGTACCGCCGCCGGCCAGCGGGAGGATCATCACCTCGATGTCGTTGGTGTCCAACGCCAATTCCTGGCCCGGTGTCAGTCTCGACCACCCAGAGGCTCGCCTCGGACCAGCCTGCGGACTCCGGCGTGACGTCAACGGCGTAGGGGAGTGTCGCGCTGCGGGCCGGAATGTAGTACTCGCTGTGCATGTCACCTCACCATCGAGACGGCGGTGGCAACCGCCGAACTGACGTCGTCGTCTGCGGGGTACAACAGGGTCCGGCCGACGATCAGCCCGCGCACGGAGGGCAGCGCGAGCGCTTTCTCCCAACTGGCGAACGCCTCGTCAGGATCCGCGGGATCGCCGCCGAGCAGCAGTGTCGGCAGCGTCGTCGACTCCATGACACGGTCCATCTCGTCGACGACGGGAAGCTTCATCCAGGTGTATGCGGACGTGGAGCCGAGACCCTGGCCGATGTGGACCGACTTGATCACAGCGTCGGGGCTCAGGTCGTTGCGCACCTTGCCGTCCACCCGCGACGACAAGAACGGCTCGAGCATCGCGATCAACCCATGCGAGGCCAACTCGTCGATGGCCCGCGCGCACGCTTCCAGCGTCGACACGGTGCCAGGGTCGTCGAGATCGATGCGGCACAACATCTTTCCGCCGTTCATCCGCGCCGCGGCAGTGCCCGCCGCGGTGGCCGCAGTCATGCGGTCGTCCAGCTCGAACTGCGCGCCCGCGAGGCCGCCACGGTTCATCGAGGAGAAGACGACCTTGTCCTCGAGTGCGCCGAGCAGCAACAGGTCATCGAGGATGTCGGACGTCGCAAGGACGCCGTCGACGCCGGGGTCGGCCAGCGCCGCACGCAGCCGGTCGAGCAGGTCGGTGCGGCTGTTCATGGCGGTCGGTCGCGATCCGACCGCGAGGGCGCCGCGGGCCGGGTGGTCGGCGGCGACGATCATCAACCTGCCGTTGCCCCGCACCGTAGGCCGGATGGTGCGTGTCTGCCATGCGCGCTCGACCGCTTGTGGGTCCGACGCCCGCACGTCAGTGATCTCGGCGTAGTCCTTGCACACTGCGTCAGACATTGACGGCCTCCGCTGCGGTCTGATCGGCCAGCGCGGCGACCTCGTCGGCCGTCGGCATGGCGGTCGAGCACTCGAGGCGCGACGCGACGATGGCGCCCGCGGCGTTCGCATACCGGAGGGTCTTCTCCAGCGGCCAGCCGTGCAGCAGGCCGTGACAGAGGCTGCCGCCGAAGGCATCTCCCGCACCGAGTCCGTTGACGACGTCGACGTCATTGGGCGCGACGCTGACGTGCGTGTGTCGCGTCTTGCCCAGCACGCCGCGAGGGCCCTGCTTGACGATGGCGAGCTCGACGCCCAGGTCGAGCAGAGCGTCTGCGGCGCGGTGCGGATTGCTCTCGCCGACGGCGATCTCGCACTCCTCCCGGTTGCCGACCGCGACGGTCACGTGCTGCAGTGCGCGCTGCACCTGCTCGGACGCTGCGGCGGGCGAATCCCAGAACATCGGCCGGTAGTCGAGGTCAAGGACCGTGTGCCGGGCTCTCCCGCGCGCCTCCCATGCCGCGAAATGCGCGCTGCGGCTTGGCTCCTCGGAGAGGCCGGTGACCGTCGACCAGTAGAGCTTGGCAGAGCGTACGGCGTCGGTGTCGATCTCGTCTGGGCGGATCTGGAGATCCGGCGCGCTGGGGCGACGGTAGAAGTACAGCGGGAAGTCGTCCGGCGGAAAGATCTCGCAAAATGTCACCGGCGTCGGGTACTCGTCGTGGGTCGACACGAACCGGTTGTCGACGCCGAGTCGCGCGAGCTCGTTGCGGACGAAGGTGCCGAACGGGTCGGCTCCCGCGCCGGAGATCAGTGCGGTGCGATTGCCGAGCCGCGCGGCGGCCACCGCGACGTTCGCGGCGCTGCCTCCGAGGAACTTTCCGAAGGACTCGACGTCTTCGAGGCCGACGCCGATCTGCAGGGGATAGATGTCGACGCCGCTGCGCCCGATGGCGAGCACGTCGAACGGCTGCGTGGTGGTCAAGTCGCCCTCCGGCGGTTGGTGGTGGCTTGCGTACGACTGTGCACTCCGACACTCCGGGCTGTCAATAGTTTGTCCTGACATTCTAACTTTTGATCGTGCGGTGCTAGTATTCGGCTACCTTGATCTGATCGAACCGAGATCGGAGACGACGTGCCCGTGGCGGTGGAGCTCGACAGGTCCAGTCCTGTCCCTCTCTACTATCAACTTGCCCAGGCCATCGAGGCCGCGATCCGTGACGGCGAGCTCTCGCCGGGGGATCGGTTCGAAAACGAACTGGCGCTGGCGAAAAGGCTGACATTGTCGCGGCCGACGACCCGTCGTGCGATCCAGGAACTCGTCGACAAGGGCCTACTGGTCCGCAAGCGAGGGGTCGGCACCCAGGTGGTGCAGAGCCCGGTGCATCGACGCGTCGAGCTAACGAGCCTGTACGACGACCTCACGCGGGCAGGCCAGGAGCCGACGACTCAGCTGCTCGACTACCACGTCGGCCCTCCCGATGAGGAGGTCGCGCGCGAGCTCAGCCTGAAAGACGACCGCGAGGTGGTGTCGATCCACCGGCTGCGCAGTGCGAACGGCGAGCCGCTTGCCGTCATGACGAACCACCTGCCGGTGGGCATCGCGCCGGATGCCGACGAGCTCGAGAGCAACGGCCTGTATCAGTCACTGCGTGCCCGCGGCGTGCATATCCGGCTGGCTCGCCAGCGCATCGGCGCTCGGGGAGCGACGAGGGCGGAGGCCAAGCTGCTCGACGAGAAGCCCGGCGCTCCGCTGCTGACGATGGCGCGGACGGCCTTCGACGACTCGGGCGCGGCGGTCGAGTTCGGCACGCATTGCTACCGCGCATCGCGGTACTACTTCGACACCACGTTGGTGGACCGCTGACATTTCGCGAAGTGGCGCGCTAGGTGAAGGCGCGGCGGAAGGCGTCGAGCGCCGCTTCGCTGCCGACCTCGCCGTCGCTCGCCGCCCAGGCCTCCATGCCGACGGTGCCGGTGAACCCGATGTCGCGCAGTGCCCTCGCGATCGCGGGGTAGTTGATCTCGCCGGTGCCCGGCTCGCAGCGGCCGGGGACGTCGGCGACCTGAATCTCGCCGATGGCGTCGCCGCAGCGCCGGATCAGCTCGATGAGATTCCCCTCGCCGATCTGCGCGTGGTACAGGTCGAGCATCATCCGCACATTCGGATGGCCGACCCCTTCCACGAGAGCCAGCGTGTCCTTCGCCCTTGCCAGTGGCACGCCGGGATGGTCGACGATGGTGTTGAGGTTCTCCACGCAGAACGTGACATCAGCCGCCTCACCCAGCTCGCCGAGCCGCGCGAGAGTTCGCTGCGCGGTCAGCCACATCTCGCCGGTGGCGCGGTTGCGGGGGCGCGCCGCCTTGCCGTCGACGAGTTCGGCGGTGTGCAGGTTCAGGCGCGGAACACCCAGTGTCTGAGCGGCTTTGATGCTCAGCTCAGCGGTGCGGACGACCTCGTCGGCACTCGCGCGGTCGACCAGATCACCGTGCAGGTACCCGGTCATCGACGAGAACCGGGCACCGGTCGCGGCAAGGGCATCGAGGTCCTTGTCGTGCCAACTCCAGATCTCGACGGCGAAGCCGAGATCGTCGATCCGCCGGACCCGGTCGATCAGGGGCAGGTCCGTGAACACCATCTCGGAGCAGACCGCCAGCGCGAGGTCAGTCATTGTTCGCCACCCATTTCCACCGGACCAGCATGGATGCACCCTAGCATTTGACATGCAGTCCTAATGTCAGGACAAACTCTTGACTTTCTTCTGTGAGCCGTATTACATCGACCCTTGAGGCGTGCCACGCCGCACACGGATGCAAGGAGAAACGATGAGGTTCACTCGGCTCGCGGCCATCGCCGGGACAAGCGCGCTCGTGCTGGGGGTCGCGGCATGTTCGTCTACTGGCGGCAAGCCCCAGGAGTCAGGCGGGGGAATGGGCGCCGGACAGGCCAACACGCCGCGCGTCACTGTCGCGATGATCACCCATGAGGTGCCGGGCGACTCGTTCTGGGATCTGATCCGCAAGGGCGCGCAGGCGGCGGCCGACAAGGACAACATCGAGCTGCGCTACTCCAACGACCCTGAGGCGCCGAACCAGGCCAACCTCGTGCAGACCGCCATCGACAGCGGTGTCAAAGGCATCGCGCTGACGCTGGCCAAGCCGGATGCCATGGCGCCCGCAGTCAAGGCGGCAGCCGCCAAGAACATCCCCGTCGTCGCCTTCAACTCGGGCTTCGACAACTGGAAGGCGATGGGCGTACAGGAGTACTTCGGTCAGGACGAGAAACTCGCGGGCGTCGCCGCGGGTGAACGTCTGAACAAGGACGGTGCCAAAAACATCGTGTGTGTCATTCAGGAACAGGGTCAGGTGGCTCTCGAGTCGCGCTGCGCCGGCGTCAAAGAAAGCTTCAAGGGACAGTTCGAGATCCTGAACGTCAACAGCAAGGACATGCCGTCGGTGGAATCGACGATCACCGCCAAGCTTCAACAGGACAAGTCCGTCGACCACGTCGTCGCGCTGGGCGCGCCGATCGCGCTGGCCGCCGTGCAGTCGAAAACCAACGCAGGCAGCAACGCCAACATCGTCACCTTCGACACCAACGCGGCGCTCGTCGACTCGATCAAGAAGGGCGACGTGAAGTGGGCGGTGGACCAGCAGCCGTTCCTGCAGGGCTACCTCGCGATCGACTCATTGTGGCTGTTCATCAACAACAAGAACCTGATCGGTGGTGGACAGGCCACTTTGACGGGCCCGTCGTTCATCGACGAGACGAACATCGATTCGGTGGCCGAGTTGGCCAAGTCCGGAACCCGTTAAGCCCCAGCACGGGAGAGAGTGAAACATGACTACACAGACTGATCTGGACGTCGGCGGTCACAAAATCGTTCGCGATGAACGTGTCAAGGAACGGAACCGCGTACAGCGCTTGCTCATCCGCCCCGAGATGGGTGCGGCGATCGGTGCGGTGGCAATCTTCATCTTCTTTCTGTTTGTCGCACCGCCGTTCCGGACGCCTGAAGCGCTGGCGACCGTGCTGTATGCAAGCTCGACGATCGGCATCATGGCGTGCGCGGTCGCGCTGCTGATGATCGGCGGCGAATTCGACTTGTCGTCGGGTGTGGCGGTGACCACGAGTTCACTCGCCGCGTCGATGCTGGCCTACAACCTGCACCTCAATCTGTGGGCCGGCGCGGGGTTGGCCCTGATCGTCGCCCTGGCGGTCGGCTTCTTCAACGGCTACCTGGTGATGAAGACCAAGATCCCCAGCTTCCTGATCACCTTGGGCACCTTGTTGATGCTCACCGGCATCAATCTCGCTGTGACCAAGCTTATTTCGGGTCAGGTGGCAACGCCGAGCGTCAACGACATGCAGGGCTGGGATTCGGCGCAGTGGGTGTTCAACCACACGTTCACCATCGGAGGAGTTGGCGTCCGCATCACCGTACTGTGGTGGCTGCTGCTCACCGCCGCCGCGACATGGGTGCTCTTCAAGACCCGCATCGGCAACTGGATCTTCGCCGTCGGCGGCGACGAGGAAAGCGCACGCGCCGTTGGCGTTCCGGTGACCGCGGTGAAGATCGGTCTGTTCATGTTCGTCGGGTTCTGCGCGTGGTTCGCCGGTATGCATCTGCTGTTCGCGTTCAACACCGTGCAGTCAGGTCAAGGGGTGGGCAACGAGTTCATCTACATCATCGCCGCAGTCATCGGCGGCTGCCTGCTCACCGGCGGCTACGGCACCGCGATCGGCGCCGCGATCGGCGCGTTCATCTTCGGCATGGTGCAACAGGGCATCGTCTATGCCGGATGGAATCCCGACTGGTTCAAGTTCTTCATGGGCGTGATGCTGCTCTTCGCGGTAATCGCCAACAACGCATTCCGCAACTACGCCGCCAAGAGGTGACCCATGACCGCAACAGTTGATCGTCACGTGGAAGAGGCTCCGTCAGGCGGCAAAGTGCCGTTGGTCGAGCTGAAGAACATCGGCAAGTCCTATGGCAACATCACTGCGCTGAAAGACATCTCGCTGCGGGTCCACGCGGGTCAGGTGACCGGCATCCTCGGTGACAACGGCGCGGGTAAGTCGACGCTGATCAAGATCATCGCCGGCTACCACCCCCAGACCGACGGCGAGCTGCTCATCGACGGCGAGCCGATCAAGCTCACGTCGCCGAAAGATGCTTTGGGCAAAGGCATTGCGACGGTGTACCAGAACCTTGCCGTCGTGCCGCTGATGCCGGTGTGGCGGAACTTCTTCCTCGGCCAGGAGATCCGCCAGGGTCGCTTCCCGTGGGCATTGGATGCCAACGCGATGCGGGCAACCACGCTCACCGAGCTGTCGAAGATGGGCATCGATCTGCCCGACGTCGACGTTCCCATCGGCTCGCTGTCGGGTGGTCAGCGGCAATGCGTCGCGATCGCGCGGGCCGTGTTCTTCGGTGCTCGCGTGCTGATCCTCGACGAGCCGACCGCGGCGCTGGGTGTGAAGCAGTCCGGCGTGGTGCTGAAGTACATCACCGCTGCCAAGGAGGCCGGTTTCGGTGTCGTGTTCATCACGCACAACCCGCACCACGCGCACATGGTCGGCGACCACTTCGTGTTACTGAATCGCGGTCAGCAGAAGCTGGACTGCACCTATGACGACATCACCCTCGAGCACCTGACGCAGGAGATGGCGGGCGGCGACGAGCTCGAGGCGCTGTCACACGAACTGCGCGGTGCCAAAGGCGGCTAACCGCATGCCGCACGGAGCAGTGTCCGTCGACCGATGAGGCCGGCGGACGCTGCGCGATGAGTCACTGGTTCAGCTTGAGGAAGTTCTGTCCCGAGTCGATACCGGCATAGACGAACCCCTTACCGCCTGGTACCTCTGGGTCGGGGATGACGAGGTTGCACCAATCGTTTGCGCAAGGTGCAACCAATTCCAGCGTGCGGCCGGGCTTGAGGAAGTACGAATCGGGTCCGAGCCGGTTGCCGCCTTCGGCGTCGTAAACGTCAGAGTTCTGCTGCACGGTGACGGTCGCCTTCGCGGGCGTCACCGGTCCGACCGGTGCCGGGTTTGCGGCTGGGGCCGGCGCGCACTTGACCTTGTCAGTGGAGTGCCAGCCCATGCCGTTGAAGATGCCGCTCGCCACCCCGTTGTCGTCGATGGTGCCGTTGAAGGTGTCGGGGCCCCCGGGGTTTTGACCGGAGGTCCAGTTTGCGGTGAAGGTGATCGCGCGCCCGTTGATGCTTCCGGTGGATGGCCCCTCCGTCTTAGCCCCGCCGCCTGGAGGAAACCACTCGGCGAAAGCGGGCTTACCGCCAGGTGTCTTCGTCATGGATTTGCCCGACCAGCCATAGGTCTCGATCTGGGCGCCGTTGTCCAGCACGATCTCCCATACCGTCGGGCCGAGAATCCAGTCTTCGCAGGCGGCATGGGCGGCCGGGAGCATTGACGCCGACGCCAGGGAGAAGCCGACCGCGCTCACGGCCGTCGCGGCGGCGGCACAGATGCTTGATCCTCGGCGAGCAGTCTCTCGTCTCATCGTGCTTCCTTTCCGTGCATGCGGGTTTCTGACCCCAACTCAGCTGAACGCTAGCCGTCTGAACGCTGGGAAGGTATCGGGTGTTTCCCTACGTTTTGGGACGATTCGCGTCGGTCACGCCGATGCCGGCCGCACCGCCGGGCCACCCGGTAGAACGAGGTCTGCCGCCAGGGTCAGCCGCTCAGGCGGCAGGCCGGCCCGCCGCAGGTCCGGGCCACGACCTCCGCCGAACCCGCTGCGAACAGCGCGAAGACCATCTCGTCGGGTGGCACCGCGAACATCGTCAGCAGCTGGATGGGCGAACCCTCCGCGGACGTCGCGGCCGCGCATTCGTCCAGCCGGACGACGGTTTCGGGCAGGGGCTCGTTCCCCGGCTCGGGCCGATACCACTCGGCGAGGAAGCACAGGTCGGCCATAACTCGACGTTAGGGCGTTCGCGACGCCGAGGAATCGGGTGTTTCCCTATCCTTCGGATCATGAGGGCTCCCTAATCCGGCGGCCGAGGTCGGCAAGCGCTAACGCGGTGTCATGCCTGCTGCCCTATAGGCGGCGTCCACATAGGCCATGTTCTGCACTGCGTCGGCGGTGTCGATCGGCAACGGTGTGCCATGGAGCACGTGCGAGGCGAACGCCTCCAGCTGATAGCTGTACGAGGTCCTGGTGCCGTGGTGCTCGACGCGCGTCCCCGCCGGTGTGCGGATGGTGAGTCGGTCATCCTCGTTCGGTTTGATGAAGTTGTGCACAAGGAGATCTCCCTTGGTGCCGACAATGCGCAGGGTGAACGAGTGGTCAGGGGCGGCCATCGTGTTGGCACACAGGCCGGTCGCGCCGCCGGGGAAGCCGAGCTCCACATCGCACCATTCGTCGACACCCGGAGCTGCGTTCGTTGGCGTGCGCGCGGATGATCGACGGGTGGCCGAGCCTGCGCATGATGTGCAGCCCGTAGCAACCGAGGTCCATCAACGCCCCGCCGGCCATCTCGAAAGACCAACGCGGATCGGAGGCCTCAGGTGAGGGCATCGCCATCCGCACCTCCGCGTGGTGCATATCGCCGATCGTGCCGTCGACGGCCACCTCGAGCGCACGGCGCATCACCGGATGGAAGAGGTAGTGAAACCCCTCCATCACCGTGACGCCCGCGGCCTGCGCGGCTTCGGCAACCTGCTCTGCCTCGGAACGGTTGCGCGCGAACGGTTTCTCGGTGAGCACCGGTTTACCCGCCTCGATCGCCGCGAGGTTCCACGGCGCGTGCAACGAGTTCGCCAGCGGGTTGTAGATGGCATCGACTTCCGGGTCGGCGATCACCTCGGCGTACGAGCCCAAAACGCGCTCGACACCGTGCTTTTCGGCGAAGAGCTCGGCACGGCCTCGATCGCGCGCGGCGACGGCGACCAGCCGGTGACCCAGCTGCTGGGCGGGTCCGACGATGGCGAGATCGGCGATTCGGGATGCACCGAGCACCCCGATCCGCAAGCTCATACCGTTACGCTGCGGCATACGTTCTGCATGTACGTGACACTGGCCGCCACATCGCGCAGCGGACCTTCGTCGGTCGGCTCGTCATCGAGGATGGTGTCCTGCTCCATCACGAACCAGCCGTCAAACCCGTTGCTCCGCAATGCGGTGACGATGCCCGCGATGTCGACGTCGCCCGCTCCGAGTGGCGTGTACATGCCGCCCCGGACCGCCTCGGTGTAGGTCAGCTCGCCCGCCTGCACGCGCGCGGCCAGCTTCGCGTCCACATCCTTCAGGTGAGCGTGGGCGATCCGGTGCGGCACCTCCCGCGCCAGCTGCGAGCGGGTCCGTCCCGCCGATCAACAGGTGGCCCGTATCGAGGCACAGCCGAACAGCCGAGCCGTCGAGCACCCGGACGACTTCGTCGCGCGTCTCCACCATCGTGCCGACGTGCGGGTGTAGCACGGCCAGCACGCCCTGGGCCGCGGCGGCGTCGGCGAGCCGGTCCAGGTTGGCCAGCAGTGTCGCCCACTGGCTGTCGTCGAGAGTCGGTCGTGCGTCATAGCCGTCGGCGCCTGTTGCGGCGGCGAGCACGAGGACATCTGCCCCACACGCCACGATGGCATCCAACGACGCGGCGATATCGGGCAGCGGATCGTGGTCCGGGTCGTGCAGCACCACCGGGGCGAACTGGCCGACGCAGCGCAGACCGTAGGAGTTCAACAGTGCGGTCAGCGCGGCGGGGTCAGACGGCAGAAACCCGTCGGGCCCAAGCTCGGTGGCGACCATCCCGACGTCGCGCATCTCGGCGAGCACCCGCTCGGGCGTGAGCTGATGTCCCCATCCGGGCACCTCGCAGACACCCCATGAGATCGGAGCACCGGCGATTTTCATCGGGACCTCACTTCTTCGATTCGTACCGGTGCGCCGCGCTTCAACGACTCCGTCGCCGCCTCGGCAAGCCACGCGACTTCGACCGCGTCCTCAACCGTGCATGCGGGGGCGGCGTTGCCGATCGCTACGTCGACGAAGGCCGCGAGCTCCGCGCGGAACGCCTCGGTGAAGCGATCCATGAAGAAGTGGTGCGCGGGACCCTCGGGAAAATCGTTGGCGGGGTCGACATTTCGGACCGGCGCACCCTGGTCCCATCCGGCGACCACAGTGTCATGGAAACCGTGTACCTCGAGCCGGCAGTCGTAGCCGTGGGCGTTGTACCTCGCCGCCGAGATCACGCCAAGCGTGCCGGACTCGAAGCGCACCACCACGGCGGCGGTGTCGACGTCACCGAAGTCGCTGAACTGTGGATCGCCCTGCACGCTGCCGGTGGCGTAGACATCGACGGCCTGCTGGCCGGTGATCCACCGCAGTATGTCGAAGTCGTGCACCGCGCAGTCGCGGAAGATGCCGCCTGAACCGGCGATGTACTCCATCGGAGGCGGGGCGGGATCCATCGTCGTGCTGCGAACCGTGTGCAGGAGGCCGAGCGAACCGTCGTCGACGGCACGTTTGGCCGCGGCGAAGGCGGCGTCGAAGCGACGCTGGTAACCGACCTGCACCGGAACGCCGGAGCGCTTGATGATGTCGGCGACCCGGACGCTCTCGGCTGCCGTTGCGGCGATCGGCTTCTCGCAGAAGGTGGGGATTCCGCGCTCGACGGCGGCCAGCGTCAGCTCGGCGTGGGCCGGCGTCGCCGCGGCGACGACGACTCCGTCGATCCCCGACGAGAGAAGTTCCTCGACCGAATCGGCCGGTGTGGCACCGTGTTTCGCCGCGACCGCCGCAACGAGATCGGGCCGCTCGTCGGTGATGATCAGCTCGTCGACGCCGTCGAGATTGCTCAGGGTGTCGGTGTGGAAGGCGCCGATGCGGCCCAATCCGATTACGCCGAGGGTGGTCACGGGATTCTCCTGTCGTCCTGGTCGCGCAGTGCGACATCGAGTTGTTCTGCGGTGATGCCGTCGGCCAGCGCGGCCAGCACCGTGTCGACCTGTGACGGCGGGGCGAGGCTGCCGATGGGCTGGTCGAGGTCGAGGTTGGTGGGGAACGCGTAGCCTTCCGCGGTCGCGACGACGACGTTGTGCAGCTCGCGCTGGGAGACGCCCGCGGCCTTCATCGCGAGCAGCGCCGGATACACCGCACGCACCATGGCGGTGCGGTCCAACGCCTCCATCGCCCGGCCGAACGGCGACGAGATCTGCAGGAGATTGGCCATCCGACGGATGTCTGCCGAGAAGTTGGTCCCTGCACCGTGATACAGCGCGGGGTTGAAGAACACCGCGTCGCCGCTCCGCAGCGGCACCTGGACGTGGTGCTCGGCGAAGTACTCGATGAACTCCGGCCGGTTGAACGCGATGTAGCCGCCGAGGAAGCGCTGCGAGTAGGGCAGCAGCATCGTCGGTCCGCTCTCGATCGGCATGTCACCGTGGGCCACCGCACCTTGCAGCGTGAGCATCGGCGACGTGCGATGCAGGTGTGCCGGATAGGCCGCGAGGTCGTCCTGCGCGACGAAGCCGAGGTGGTAGTCGCGGTGCGGAACCTGTTGTTTGCCACCTGGATTGACGACGTTGACCTGAGAGGTGACCTGATAGCGCGGTCCGAGCCACGCCTCGGAGATCACCGCGATGGTGTCGTTGGCGTAGTACTCCGCGAACACGTCGGGTGCATGCAGGGCCAGCTTCTGCGCGGCATTCCAGATGCGGTCGTTGGCGCCGGGCTTACCGAAGTGATCGCCCGCCGCGGAGCCTGCTGCCCGCTGAGCCTCGATGATGGCGTAGAACGCCTCGCTGGCGCGGTCGACGACGTCGGCCGAATAGGCGCCCTCGAAGACGACGACGCCGGGTCCGTCGGTCAGCGCACGGATCAGCTCGGCCTGCAGGGCCCGCCGGTCCGAAACCGTGGCAGCCACCGGGTAGACGAGCACGTTCTCGCGGACATCGACGGCGTGCGGGTAGTCGGCGAGGCTGGTCGTTCGTGTCACCTCGGCGTGAAACTCGTCGAGCCGGCAATCCCGCTCGTCGATCCACGGCCTGAATGCAGTGGTCAGTGGTGTCGCCATGCCGATAGTCTGTAGTCGCCCGTACCGCAATCAACACCAAAAAGCCATCAAAAACACCTCAGGAGGCCGGACGTGGCGCACCGCTTCAAGGTCCGCGAGATCGCCCAGCAGTCCGGGCTGAGCGAGGCCACCGTCGACCGCGTGCTCAACGAGCGGCCCGGCGTTCGGGAGAACACCCGCGCCGAGGTCATGCAGGCGATCTCCGACCTGGACAAACAACGCGCTCAGCTGCGGTTGAACGGAAGGCGCTACCTGATCGACGTCGTCATGCAGACCCCGCAGCGGTTCTCCGATGCGTTCCGCGCCGCGGTCGAGGCCGAGTTGCCCGCCTTCGCGCCCGCGATGGTGCGGGCCCGGTTTCACCTGTGGGAAGCCGGGTCGACGGGGCAGATGGTCGAAGCGTTGGGCCGTCTGCGCGGCAGTCACGGCGTGATCCTCAAGGCGCAGGACGAACCCGAGGTGGCCGAGGCGATCGACCGGCTGGTGGACGGCGGCGTTCCCGTCGTGACGTATGCGACCGACGTTCCCGGCAGCGCCCGATGCTCCTATGTCGGCATCGACAACCACGGCGCAGGCGTGACCGCCGCCTATCTGATGGGGCAGTGGCTGGGGGCGTCGCCGTCGGATGTGTTGATCACGCTCAGCCGCAACGTGTTCCGTGGTGAGGGCGAGCGCGAGGTCGGCTTCCGGTCGGCGCTGCGCGGCTCGGGGCGCCGGATCGTCGAGGTCAGTGACAGCGACGGAATCGACGCGAACAACGAGCGGCTGGTGCTCGAGGCGCTCGAAGCGAATCCGGCCGTGGAGGCCGTCTACTCGGTCGGCGGCGGCAACGCCGCGACCGCGGCCGCGTTCGAGCGGCTCGGACGTGACTGCCGGGTGTTCATCGCCCACGACCTGGACGCCGACAACCGGCGACTGTTGCGCGAGGGCCGGATCTCCGTCGTGCTGCACAACGATCTGCGCGCCGACGCGCGGCTGGCGATGCGGTTGATCCTGCAGGAGCGCGGCGCTCTGCCCGTCGAGGCGGCGCGTCCGGCGCCGATTCAGGTGATCACGCCGTTCAACCTGCCGGGTTAGTTCGCGAAACGAAATTTCAGCACCGGAAGTTCGAGTGCGGGGGTGCTGGAATTCCGTTTCGCGGGAATTGTCAGCGCGCTTGCGGACAGGCGCAGGGTGCTAGCAACGAGCTACCAGTCGGTAACATTTTTCTTAGAATGATTTAGCCGCATGGACGTGACGAATGACACACTTTTGTCTCATCGCGTCGCCGGACGCGCCGCTGACCACCGCGTTTTTACCCGTGTCATCTGCAGGTAACCCGCGAGTCGAGTGAAGGGCTGCCTAAGAGAAGTGGTTTAATCGGTACTGCGAGTGACACCAAAATTGTGGACGCTGAACCGCGACTGAGGATACACGTCCGAACCGCACGAGAGGCAGGGGTTGTGAGCCCGAACGGCAACGGGGCCAGTCCGGCGGCTCGCCAGAAGCTCGAAAAAGTTGTCATTCGGTTCGCAGGCGACTCGGGCGACGGCATGCAGCTGACCGGCGACCGGTTCACCACCGAGGCCGCTCTGTTCGGCAATGACCTTGCGACACAACCCAATTACCCTGCCGAGATCCGGGCGCCAGCAGGCACTCTGCCCGGCGTCTCGTCGTTCCAGATCCAGATCGCCGACTACGACATCCTGACCGCAGGCGACCGTCCCGATGTCCTCGTCGCGATGAACCCGGCCGCGCTGAAGGCCAACATCTCCGACCTGCCCCGCGGCGGCCTGGTGATCGCCAACGCCGACGAGTTCACCAAGCGCAACCTCGCGAAGGTCGGCTACGAGGCCAATCCGCTCGAGACCGACGAGCTCTCCGACTACGTCGTGCAGCCCGTCGCGATGACGTCACTGACGCTCGGTGCGGTCGAGTCGATCGGCGCCTCCAAGAAGGACGGCCAGCGCGCCAAGAACATGTTCGCGCTCGGCCTGTTGTCGTGGATGTACGGCCGCGAACTCGAGCACAGCGAGGCGTTCATCCGCGAGAAGTTCGCCCGCAAGCCCGACATCGCCGAGGCCAACGTGCTGGCGTTGAAGGCCGGCTGGAACTACGGCGAGACCACGGAGGCATTCGCCAGCACGTACGAGGTGGCGCCCGCGAAGTTGAAGTCCGGCGACTACCGCCAGATTTCGGGCAATACCGCCCTGGCCTACGGCCTGGTCACCGCGGGCCAACTCGCCGACGTTCAGCTGGTGCTCGGCACCTACCCGATCACTCCCGCTTCGGACATCCTGCACGAGCTCTCCAAGCACAAGAACTTCAACATCCTGACGTTTCAGGCCGAGGACGAAATCGCGGGCATCGGCGCGGCGATCGGCGCTTCCTACGGCGGTGCGCTCGGCGTCACAAGCACCTCGGGCCCGGGTATCTCGTTGAAGTCGGAGGCCATCGGCCTGGCCGTGATGACTGAACTTCCGCTGATCGTCATCGACGTGCAGCGTGGCGGGCCATCGACCGGCCTACCCACCAAGACCGAACAGGCCGACCTGCTGCAGGCGATGTTCGGCCGCAACGGCGAGTCGCCCGTCGCGGTGATTGCGCCGCGGTCGCCGTCCGACTGCTTCGATGTGGCGGTCGAGGCCGCACGTATCGCCATCACCTACCACACCCCGGTGATGATCCTGTCCGACGGCGCGATCGCGAATGGCTCTGAGCCATGGCAGATTCCCGATGTCAGCACCTATCCGCCGATCGCGCACACCTTCGCAAAGACCGGTGAGCCGTTCCAGCCGTACGCTCGCGATCCCGAGACGCTGGCCCGTCAGTTCGCTGTCCCAGGCACACCGGGCCTGGAGCACCGCATCGGCGGTCTGGAAGCCGCGAACGGCTCGGGCAACATCTCCTATGAGCCCAAGAACCACGACTTGATGGTGCGGCTGCGTAAAGCGAAGATCGACGGCATCGCCGTGCCGGACCTGGAGGTCGACGACCCGACGGGCGACGCGGATCTGCTGATGCTCGGCTGGGGTAGCTCGTACGGCCCGATCGGCGAGGCGTGTCGGCGGGCACGGCGCAAGGGCATCAAGGTCGCCCACGCGCAGCTGCGCAACCTCAACCCGTTCCCCGCCAACCTCGGCGAGGTGCTTCGGAGCTACCCGAACGTGGTACTGCCGGAGATGAACCTCGGCCAGTTGGCGCTCCTGCTGCGCGGCACGTTCCTGGTTGACGTGCAGTCGGTGACGAAGGTGGAAGGCATGGCGTTCCTGGCCGATGAGGTCGAGGGCATCATCGAAGGCGCGCTCGATGGAACGCTGAGCGAAAAGGAAAGCGACAAGGCCAAATTCGCCCGGTTGGCTGCAGCCACCGTGGAAACCGGCGTGGGAGCAGACACATGACCGACCTGATAGGAGCCAGACCTCGGTTTGACTCCGGGCACCGGCGGCGTGCCGACGACCGACGAGCCGCAGAAGGCCAAGGACTTCACCAGCGACCAGGAGGTCCGGTGGTGCCCGGGGTGCGGTGACTACGTCATCCTCAACACGATCCGCAACTTCCTGCCCGAGTTGGGTCTGCGCCGCGAGAACATCGCCTTTGTCAGCGGAATCGGCTGCTCGAGCCGCTTTCCGTACTACCTGGAGACCTATGGCTTTCACTCGATCCACGGCCGGGCCCCGACGATCGCCACCGGTCTTGCCCTCGCCCGGCCGGATCTGTCGGTGTGGGTCGTCACGGGCGACGGCGATGCGCTGTCCATCGGCGGCAACCACCTGATCCACGCTCTGCGGCGCAACGTCAACATCACGATCCTGCTGTTCAACAATCGGATCTACGGCTTGACGAAGGGCCAGTACTCGCCAACGTCGGAGACCGGCAAGGTCACCAAGTCGACGCCGATGGGCTCGCTGGATTACCCGTTCAACCCGGTGTCGCTGGCACTGGGCGCCGAGGCGACGTTCGTCGGTCGCGCGCTGGACTCCGACCGCAAGGGCCTCAGCGAGGTGCTCCGCGGCGCCGCCGCAGCATCGTGGCGCAGCACTGGTCGAGATCATGCAGGACTGCCCGATCTTCAACGACGGCTCGTTCGATGCGCTGCGCAAGGAAGGCGCCGAGGAGCGTTTGATCAACCTGGCCCACGGTGAGCCGATCACCTTCGGGGCCGGCGGCGAGTACTGCGTCGTGAAGTCCGGATTCGGACTCGAGGTCGCGAAGACGGCCGACGTGGCCGCCGACGCCATCGTGGTGCACGACGCGCACATCGACGATCCCGCCTATGCGTTCGCGCTGTCTCGGCTCTCCGAGCAGAACCTCGAGCACATGGTGATGGGCATCTTCCGTCAGATCAGCAAGCCGACGTACGACGATGCGGCACGCCAGCAGGTCGCCGCGGCCCGCGATGCCAAGCCGCACGACACGGCTGCCCTGCAGTCGCTGCTGCGCGGTAAAGACACCTGGACCGTCGACTAATCTCATCGACGTGACATCGCCCGTGCCGCTAGCTGCTGTCGTACTGGCCGGCGGCGCGTCCCGCCGGATGGGCCGCGACAAGGCAACCCTTCCCTTCGAGGGTTCGACCATGGTCGAACTAGTCGTCTCAGCCCTGAGCGCCCGGTGCTCGCCGGTCTTCGTCATCGCGGCTCCCGGTCAACCGCTACCCGAACTGCAGGCCGAAGTCTTGCGCGACGAGGCGCGCGGGGTCGGCCCGCTGCTGGCGACTGGGCGTGGTCTACGGGCGGCCGCGGATGCCGGATGTGAGCTGGCCTTTGTCTGCGCGGTCGACATGCCACACATGGAAACCGCGCTGATCGACGAGCTCGCAGAACACGCTGCCCGGCTTGGTGTCGACGTGGTGCTGCCATGGGACGGCCGCGACCACTACCTGGCCGGCGTGTACCGCACCGAGCTGGCTGATCGAGTCGACGTGCTGATCGAAGCGGGGGAGCGCAGCATGCGTGCGTTGGTGGATACCGTCGACACGCAACGCATCGTCATGCCGACGCAACGGGCACTGACGAACGTCAACACCACCGCAGACTTGTCCTGAAAGGCGCGCCATAACCGCAGGCGATCTTCTAGCAAACTGCTGAACCCGTCGTTGCGGTGCTATTTCATTCAAATGAGAATGCATTCTTTCGCTGATACCCCGTGATTGACTGGCGATTTCAATAGCTGTCGGCTAAGTGGACTCCAGCGAGGACGGCTGCATCTCGCACGAGATCCACTGTCACCGTGCATCATTGGACTTAGCGCGGATGGATATCGGCTGTCGGCTTGGGCATTGGCGGCCGCCAGCGATGGCGATCGGCATTCAGGCAGTGCGCGGGATCGGCGCATGGCATCTGCTCAGCCGAATGATCGCGTAGAGGCAATGGGCGTATCGACGGCTCGAGTGCGGCGATCTCCGGTTTATGACGACCGAAGACGCACTGCCGCTTTAAATTTCGGAAGCTGAAGGTACACCCACGCGATTGACGATTCATGCGGAGCGATGGCGGATGCGCAGCCTGTAACCACCAAATACTCTGTTTGACAACAACACTCGCTATCCACGGCTGAAAGTGCGCAGCAGCGAACGTTTTCTGCTGCAGATGGCGAAAGATCCTGCTGGCGAGCGATTCTGGGCGATCTGCCCGCTAATTACTTGTGCTTTCAACCAATATCGGGTGTTCCAGGTCACAATAAACCAGTGATTTGGCTCACCTTAGTTATGGTGCCGACGCCGGCACGGCTGTTAGGCCGACTCGCCGGTATGACCTGCTACGACCGTGTGCCATTGCTGCCGTGATCTGTCCGTGATCTAACCGCGACACGTTCTTCACCGATATGACTTTGCCGAAATCGCTTTGTACGTTTCCAGGCGACTCAGAAATGAGCAAATAAATTCCAAACCACGAACCTGCGTGTGAGCGGGGCTGCGGACCGGGCGATCGCCTACTCCCGCGGCCGCCGGGCGTGACGTCCGGCGGGGTGATCTGTCACTTCCCCTGTCGTGCCTGACCGAGACGGCACGACCCGATTTTTCTGCCTTGACGGCATCAGCGCCTGCGAATGCGGGCGTTGTCGGCGCGCGCTTGTCGAAAGGAAAGTAGTGAAGAACATCCGCACAACGTTCGGTCTGGCAACCATCGCCGGTGCACTCGCGTTGGCACCGATGGCGCTGGCGACCGGCACCGCGAATGCGGACGGCGGCGTGAACTGGGACGCCGTCGCGGCATGCGAGTCGGGTGGCAACTGGAACACCGCCACCGGCAATGGCTACTACGGCGGCCTCCAGTTCACCATGGGGACCTGGCGCGCCAACGGTGGCGCGGGCTCACCGCACAAGGCCAGCCGTGAGGAGCAGATCCGGGTGGCCAACAACGTGCTGAAGACCCAGGGCATCGGCGCCTGGCCGGTGTGCGGAAGGCGCGGCTAACACCCGCAAGCTGCACACAAACGCAGTACGGAATTAATGGGTGCCGGGTCTTTTAAGGCCCGGCACCTCTTTTCATTCTCAATTGCCCCATCTGTCACATCTGTCACTTCTCTACCATTCGCCTCCGTTTACTCATATTGCCCTTTTCCCTCATTTGCCACATCACTAGCTGTGTTCTATTCCGCCCCGATAACGTGCATATACCTCCCTTGTAACGTCTGACCCTCCTAACCCGAAAGTCCCATCAGTTGCAAGGTCGGGGAAGGACCAACGTGATGAATAAACGCCATTCGTTCATCCAGACGGCGAAGAAGGCCGGCTGGCCCGTCGCAATTGCTGGGGCGCTCTTCCTTGCCCCATTGACGCTCTCAGCGGCCACTGCGAACGCCGACAGCGTCGATTGGGACGCAATCGCCCAGTGCGAGTCGGGCGGGAACTGGTCGACCAACACCGGCAACGGGGCCTACGGCGGCCTGCAGTTCAAGCCGTCGACCTGGGCGTCCAACGGCGGAGTCGGCTCGCCGTCGACGGCCTCAAGGGAAGAGCAGATCAGGGTCGCCGAGAATGTGCTTCGGACCCAAGGCCTGAAGGCATGGCCCACCTGCGGTTCGTCCGCAGGCGGACCCGCAGTGTGGAACGCATCCAGTCCGCTGAGGGGATGCGGCGCGATAGGCGGCGGCGCGGTGCTCGGGCTGGTCGACCTGCGTCAGATCTGTTCGACGTTCCTCAGCCCGTTCGGCCTAGGCTGACGCCGACGTCGGCGCCCGGAACGCCGACTTGGACGCCACCGTCGCCAGATGCCGGGTCAGCACCGCCTCCGGCACCAGCACCGTCGCACGACTGGCCAGGCCGCTCAGCAGTGCGGGTCGCAGGTTGACTGCCCGTCCGATCATCGCCGATTCCCGGGTCAACGCCTTGGTCCGGGGCTTTCGGTACGTCGCGAATCGGGCGAAAGCGGTCGCTAGATCGCTGCTCTGGTCGACGAAGGCGGCCAGAATCGCGGCGTCCTCCAGTCCCTGACAGCCGCCCTGGCCGAGATGCGGACGCATCGGGTGGGCGGCATCGCCGACCAGAACGATCGGACCTTGCGACCACACGCGGGCCTCGTCACGGTCGTACAGGTCGTTGCGGAGGACGACGCTCGGGTCGGTTGCGGCAAGCAGCGCAGGCATGGGCTCGGCCCATGACCCGAACCTGGTCTTCAAGTACTCCAGTTCGCCCGGCGATGCGACGCGACCCTCCTTCGCGCGCTCGGTTGCGAACCAGTAGGTGTGATCGGGGCCGAGCGGTACATGCCCGCATTCCCTTCCAGCGCCCAAGGTCTCACCGGCGAAGTCCTGATGGATTGCGACGTCAGCAATGCCGCGCCACGCGGTGTATCCGACGTAGCGGTTGCGCAGCTCGCCGTTCAGGTGGCGGGCCACAACGGAGTGCGTGCCGTCGGCGCCGATCAGGGCGGTGGCCCGCCGCGTCGTCGAATCGGAAAGTGTCACGCGCACACCGGCTTGCGCCATTTCTACGTTCACTGCAGTAGCCCCCGTCTGCACGGTGCCGCTCGCCAACGCGCCGGCCAGCACCTGGTTCAGGACCGACCGTCGGATCACCACCAGCGGCTCGCCGAGCGCCCTGACGATTCGCTCCTTCGACGGACGACGCAACCACGTGCCGTCATGCCAGCGCATCGCTCCCGCGGTCACCCGGCCGCCGGCATCCCGTACTGCGTCGCCGAGCCCGATGTCATCAAGGGCGGCAAGGGCATTGGGCCAGATGCTGATTCCGGCCCCACTCGACGTGTCGGCGCGGCTCTCCAGGACGGTGACGTCATGGCCACGGCGCTGCAGGGCGACGGCTGTCGCCAAACCCGCAATGCCTGCACCGATCACGAGGAACTGCTGTTGCGCCACCCGTCGAAGGTAGCGCCTCGGCCGCGCGTGACTACAGGTCGAACACCAACAGCGTGCTGGTGGCCGTCGCCACCACCGCACCCGAGGCATCGGTGACGACACCCTCGGCGAAGCCAACCCGCGCTCCCGCCTTGACGACAGTTCCCGTCGCGGTGAGCAGTCCGCTGCTCAGCCGCACCGCTTTCAGGTAGTTCACCTTGATCTCGACCGACGTGTAACCCTTGCCTTGCGGCAGAGTGCTGTGCACCGCGCAGCCGGTGACCGAGTCCAGCAGCGTGCAGACCAGACCGCCATGGACGGCCCCAATCGGGTTGTATGCCGATTCGTCGGGCTCGCATGTGAAGACCACCCGTCCCGGGTCGGCAGAGACCATCTCGAAGCGCATCAGGCCTGCGATCGGCGGCTGAGGCAATTCACCGGCCGCGATGGCCCGCAAGTAATCGACTCCGGCCATCGACAGGCCCTTGGCGGTGCTCGGCCCTGGTTCGTGCCATGTGACCGTGCGCGATCTCTGCGGCCCCCAGTCCTCGCGTGTGGTCGCGTCGGCGAGCTCTGCGGTCATCGTGATCCCTTCACTTTCAGCGCGCTCATCGGTCGGTATCTGCGTTGTCGATCGGGGTCGTCGGACGCGACGGCGTAATGCCGTCCCCATTCGAGGAGAGCGTCGAGAACCGGCATGAGTGCGTCGCCGGAGTCGGTGAGCCGGTATTCGTAGCGGACCGGGCCGTCGTGGTACGGGGTCCGGGTGACGATGCCTGCGCTTTCGAGAGCCTTGAGTCGGGCCGCGATGCGGTCCCGGGGCGCGCCGGTGCCCGCGACGATGTCGCCGAAGCGGGTGGCCCCGAGCGCAATCTCGCGTACGACGAGCAGCGCCCACCGTTCACCGACGAGGCCGAGCGCTGCCGCGATCGGGCAGGGCCTGCCGGGAAGGTCGGCAAGCGCGACGTTGTCCATGCCGTCAGTGTGCCCGGTGCGAGTTTGAAAATCAAACTGACCCCGGTTGTGCTACGAACATCGCATGACCGAAACCCCATTCGGCGATCTCGACGACTTCTTCGCCCTTCCGCGAGTGTCCGGGCTGGCCGTCTCGCCAGACGGCTCGCGCGTCGTGACCACCGTCAGCGAGCTCGGCGAGAAGCGCACCGAATACGTCACCGCGATCTGGGAACTGGACCCGAAGGGCCTGGCGCCGGGCCGCCGCTTGACCAGAGGGGCGAAGGGCGAGTCGGCGCCCGCGTTCACATCCAAGGGTGACCTGTTGTTCGTCGCGGTACGTCCGACCGATGACGACGACAAGCCGCCCGCGGCGCTGTGGAACCTTCCTGCGGCCGGTGGCGAGGCCGTCGAGGTGCTTGCGCCGCCCGGCGGCGTCGACGCGGTCAAGACGGCACGCGACAAAGCGGTGGCGGTGGTACGTGCGCCGCTGCTGCCGTCGGCGCGCAGTTTCGAAGACGATCACCGGCTGCGGGATCTGCGCAAGGACAACAAGATCACCGCGATATTGCACACCGGATATCCGATTCGACACTGGGACAGGGATCTCGGCCCGGGCGCGCCTCATCTGCTCGCACTGAACCTCGCCGACGACGCCACTCCAACCGATCTCACACCGCGGCCGGCCGGTGCCCTGCGCGACGCCGACTTCGACGTCAGCCCCGACGGCAGCTTCGTGGTGACGTCATGGCAGCGACCCGCGCCGGGTGCGTCGCAACGATCCGTGCTCGTCCGCGTCGACCTGGCGTCCGGCGAACACTCCGTCATCGCCGACGAACCGGGGGCCGATCTGTGGAGTCCGACCGTCTCACCCGACGGGACGGCCGTGGCGTTCCTCCGGGAGTCATACTCGACGCCGCAGCATGCACCTCGAATCAGCCTGCGCTATATGCGGTTCGGTGAGTCGCCGGCAGAGCTCGTCGCCGACTGGGATCGCTGGCCGGCGTCTGTCACGTTCTCGCGCGACGGCGGTGCATTGCTGGTCACCGCAGATGACAGTGGCCGCTGCCCGGTGTTCCGACTCGACATCGCCGCCGGCGAAATCCAGCCGCTGACCACCGACGACTACGCCTACACGGACGTGACGGCCGCACCTGACGGCATCGTCTACGCGCTGCGGAGTTCGTACGCCTGCCCGCCACACCCGGTGCGAATCGACCCGGGCGGCACCGTCACGCCGCTGCCGTGTGTCGAGCACCCCCGGCTGCCCGGTTCGCTCACGGAGGTGCGGGCAACCGCCCGACGACGGGACGTCGGTGCGATCGTGGTTGGTGCTGCCCGAGAAGGAAGTGCCCGCACCCCTTGTTCTTTGGGTTCACGGGGGACCGCTGAACAGTTGGAACTCCTGGCACTGGCGATGGAACCCATGGGTGCTCGCAGCCCGCGGATACGCGGTGCTGCTCCCGGATCCGGCGCTCTCGACCGGCTACGGCCAGGACTTCATCCAACGAGGTTGGGGCGCATGGGGCGGTGCGCCGTTCGAGGATCTGATGGCCGCTACCGACGCCGCGTGCGCCCATCCGCGCATCGATGCGTCCCGCACCGCCGTGATGGGCGGTTCTTTCGGCGGGTACATGGCCAACTGGATTGCCGGCCACACCGACCGGTTCGACGCCATCGTCAGCCATGCCAGCCTGTGGGCGCTCGACCAGTTCAACTCCACCACCGACGCCGCTTACTACTGGCTACGCGAGATGACGCGTGAGGCGGCCGAGGCCAACTCACCGCACCGTTTCGTCGCCGATATCCGCACGCCGATGCTTGTCATCCACGGCGACAAGGACTACCGCGTGCCCATCGGCGAGGCACTCCGGCTGTGGTACGAGCTGCTCAGCGAATCAGGGCTACCCGCCGCCGACGACGGCACGAGCCCACACCGGTTCCTCTACTTTCCTTCAGAAAACCACTGGGTGCTCTCACCACAACACGCCAAGATCTGGTACCAGGTGGTCATCGCGTTCCTTGGCCGGCACGTGCTCGGTGAGGACATCGAGCCCCCCGAGACGCTCGGGTAGCGTCGAAAGCCATGGACCCCTCAGGCGTGAGCAATCGTGAGTTCGACATCGTCGTGTACGGCGCGACCGGGTTCGTCGGAAAGCTGACCGCGCAGTACCTGGCCAGCGCCGGCGGCGACGCACGCGTTGCGCTTGCAGGTCGTTCGCAGGACAAGCTGCAGGCGGTGAGGGAGACGCTGGGGGAGTCGGCGCAGTCCTGGTCGCTCATCACCGCGGATGCCTCGCAGCCCTCGACGCTCGATGCGATGGCCGCGCGGACACAGGTCGTGGTGACGACTGTCGGACCGTACAACCGCTACGGGCTGCCGCTTGTTGCCGCATGTGCCGCCGCCGGTACCGATTACGCGGATCTCACCGGTGAACCGATGTTCATGCGCGAAAGCATCGACCAATACCATAAACAGGCCAAGGACACCGGAGCGCGGATCGTACATGCATGCGGATTCGACTCGGTCCCTTCCGATCTCAGCGTTTACGCGCTGTACCGACGGGCATCTGACGACGACGCAGGCGATTTGGTGGACACCACCTTCGTGGTCCGGAAGATGGCCGGCGGGCTTTCTGGCGGCACCGTCGCGTCGATCACAGATGTGCTGCGGGCCGCGTCGGGTGATCCGGAGATCCGACGTCAGCTCGAAGATCCGTACACCCTCACCCCGGACCGGGCGGCCGAGCCCGAGTTCGGTGCCCAGCCCGACTATCCGTGGCGGCGCGGCGCTCAAATTGCGCCGGAGCTGGACGGCATTTGGACCACGGGCTTCATGATGGCGTCGACGAATACACGAGTTGTCAGACGCAGCAACGCTTTACAGGACTGGGCGTACGGGCCGCGGTTCCGCTATTCGGAGTGTCAGAGTGTGGGATCGTCGGCGCTGGCGCCGGTCGCCTCGGCGATCGCTTCGGGCGTTGGCGCAGTGGCCACAGGGTTGGGTAGTCGGTATCTCGACAAGGTGCCGGAGCGCTTGGTGGACCGCATCGTTCCCAAGGCGGGCACCGGCCCGAGCGAACGCACCCGCGAGCGCGGCCACTACACGATCGAGACGTACACGACGACGACGAACGGCGCGAGGTACCGGGCCACCATGTCCCAGCAGGGCGACCCAGGCTACAAGGCCACCTCGGTGTTGCTGGGCGAAAGCGGTTTGGCGCTGGCACTGGATCGGGACCAACTTTCCGATCTGCTCGGCGTATTGACGCCTGCGGCGGCGATGGGCGATGCGTTACTCGCTCGATTCCCCGCTGCCGGTGTGTCATTGGGAATCGACCGGCTGAATTGATCTGCCAGCGCTGAACACCTGTTATCCAAGATCAAAGCGACTAGTGTCGTGCTCGGCATGCGATAACCAGCAATGAAGGTGGACACGACAATGGCAGGTCTCGACGAACTCTTCGCGCAGATCCCGGTACAGGACATCGCGAGCAAAGTCGGCGCGGATGAGGGCGAGGTGAACAACGCCATCAGAACGTTGGTGCCTGCACTCGTCGGCGGTCTGGCGCAGAACGTCCAGTCGAACGACATCGACTCGAGCAAGCTCGAATCCGCCGTGGCGCAGCAGGGCGAAAGTGGCCTGCTCGACGGCGGCGTCAACGTGGACCAGGTCGACGAGAAGGAGGGCGACAACCTTGTCGCGCACCTCTTCGGGGGCAACGACAGCAACGCCGTCGCCTCCGCGCTCGGTGGTACCGGCGCAGGCAGCAGCGATCTGATCAAGAAGCTGCTGCCGATCCTCGCCCCGATCGTGCTGGCCTATATCGGCAAGCAGCTCACCAAGGGGTCGGCTTCGGCGCCGGCCCAGCAGCCCCAGGCACAGTCGGGAGGCGGCGGCGGCCTCGGCGACATCCTGGGCAGCATCCTCGGCGGCGCCGGTGGAGGTGGCGGCGGCGGGAACAATCCGCTCGGCAGCATCCTCGGCAGCGTGATCGGCGGAGGGCAGGGCGGCGCGATCGGTGACATCCTCGGCGGGCTGCTCGCCGGCAAGAAGTAGCCACGCAGGGGCTGGCGCGCCGCACTCCATAGAATGGCGCGGTGACCGCCAGCCCGAAGCCATCCACGGACGCCCTGCCCAAAACTTGGGAACCGGGCGCGGTGGAGGGCGAGCTCTATCAGGGCTGGGTGGACGCCGGATACTTCACGGCCGATCCGGCGAGCGACAGGCCGCCGTATTCGATTGTGCTGCCGCCGCCCAATGTCACCGGCAGCCTGCACATGGGGCATGCGCTCGACCACACGCTGATGGATGCGCTGACCCGGCGAAAGCGGATGCAGGGCTACGAGGTGCTGTGGCTGCCGGGCATGGACCATGCGGGCATCGCGACCCAGTCCGTCGTCGAGAAGCAGCTGGCGGTCGACGGCAAGACGAAGGAGGACTTCGGCCGCGAGCTGTTCGTCGACAAGGTCTGGGACTGGAAACGCGATTCGGGCGGCACGATCGGCGCCCAGATGCGCAGGCTCGGCGACGGTGTGGACTGGAGCCGCGACCGCTTCACCATGGACGACGGCCTGTCCCGCGCGGTGCGCACGATCTTCAAGCGACTCTTCGACGCCGGGCTGATCTACCAGGCCGAACGACTGGTGAACTGGTCGCCGGTGCTGGAGACCGCCATCTCCGACCTGGAGGTCTCCTACTCCGACGTCGAGGGCGAGCTGGTTTCGTTCACCTACGGATCGCTCGACGACGCCGAACCCCACATCGTGGTGGCCACCACGCGCCTCGAGACGATGCTCGGTGACACCGCCATCGCGGTGCACCCAGACGACGACCGCTACCGCGACCTCGTCGGCAAGACGCTGCCGCACCCTTTCGTCACCGGCCGCGAGTTGATCGTCGTCGCCGACGAACATGTCGACCCCGAATTCGGCACCGGCGCAGTCAAAGTCACGCCAGCCCACGATCCGAACGACTTCGACATCGGGCTGCGACACAAGCTGCCGATGCCGACGATGATGGATACCAAGGGCCGCATCGCGGACACCGGAACCGAATTCGACGGCATGGACCGATTCGATGCTCGCGTCGCGGTTCGCGAGGCGCTGGCCGCCGAGGGCCGGATCGTCGAAGAGAAGCGGCCGTATCTGCACAGCGTCGGGCATTCCGAGCGCAGCGGAGAACCCATCGAGCCCAGGCTGTCGCTGCAGTGGTGGGTCAAGGTCGAGTCACTGGCCACAGCGGCAGGTGACGCGGTGCGTAACGGGCACACCGCTATTCACCCGCCGAGCCTCGAGCCTCGCTGGTTCGCCTGGGTCGACAACATGCACGACTGGTGTATATCCCGGCAGCTGTGGTGGGGGCACCGCATCCCGATCTGGCACGGTCCCGATGGCCAGACCGTGTGCGTCGGACCCGATGAGACGCCGCCCGAGGGCTGGGAACAAGACCCCGACGTGCTGGATACCTGGTTCTCTTCGGCGCTGTGGCCGTTCTCCACGATGGGCTGGCCCGACCACACTCCCGAACTGGCCAAGTTCTATCCGACCAGTGTCCTGGTCACCGGCTACGACATCCTTTTTTTCTGGGTGGCCAGGATGATGATGTTCGGCCAGTTCGTCGCGTCGGATCCGGCGATCACCCAGGACGGCGCGCGCGGTCCGCAGGTGCCGTTCGAAAACGTGTTCCTGCACGGGCTGATTCGCGACGAGTTCGGCAAGAAGATGAGCAAGTCGCGGGGCAACGGTATCGATCCGCTCGACTGGGTGGAGATCTTCGGCGCGGACGCGCTTCGGTTCACCCTCGCCCGCGGCGCAAGCCCCGGCGGTGACCTGTCCATCGGTGAGGACCACGCCAGGGCGTCGCGGAACTTCGCCACCAAATTGTTCAACGCCACCCGCTTCGCGCTGATGAACGGGGCCAGCCCCGCGCCGCTGCCCGCCGCTGCCGATCTGACCGACGCCGACCGCTGGATACTTGGCCGGGCCGAAGAGGTTCGCGCCGAAGTGGATTCGGCGCTCGACCACTATGAGTTCAGCCGCGGGTGTGAAGCGCTGTACCACTTCGCCTGGGATGAGTTCTGCGACTGGTACCTCGAACTCGCCAAGGTGCAGTTGGCCGAGGGAATTTCCCACACCACGGCTGTGCTGGCAGCGGTTCTCGACACGCTGTTGAAGCTCCTGCATCCGGTGATGCCGTTCGTCACCGAGACACTGTGGAAGGCACTCACCGGCGGCGAATCGCTGGTCATCGCCGAGTGGCCCACCCCATCCGGCTTCGCCGTCGACCTTGTTGCGGCGCAACGCATCACCGATATGCAGAAGCTGGTCACCGAGGTGCGACGGTTCCGCAGCGATCAAGGACTCGCCGATCGGCAGAAGGTGCCCGCGCGGTTGACGAATGTCACTGCGGCCGATCTCGACTCGCAGATTCCTGCGGTCACATCGCTGGCATGGCTGACGCCGGCTTCGGACGGATTCGCTCCGACGGCCTCGGTCGAGGTGCGGCTGAGCCGTGGCACCGTCGCGGTTGAGCTCGATACTTCGGGCACCGTGGACGTCGCCGCCGAGCGTCGCAGGCTCGAAAAGGATCTGGCCGCTGCCGAGAAGGAACTCAAGGGCACCACCGCCAAACTCGACAACGAGGCCTTCCTGGCGAAGGCGCCCGTCGATGTCGTCGACAAGATCCGCGGCCGCCAGCAGCTGGCCAAAGAGGAAGTCGACCGAATCACGGCAAGGCTGGCTTCTCTTCGATGACCGAGCCCGTCCCGACGCCGGACGAAATCGCCTCGCTGCTTCAGGTGGAGCATCTGCTGGACCAGCGGTGGCCCGAGACCAAACTCGAACCGAGTACGACCCGCATCTCAGCGTTGATGGAGCTGCTCGGCTCGCCGCAGCGCGGGTATCCGTCGATCCACATCGCGGGCACCAACGGAAAGACGTCGGTGGCGCGCATGGTCGACGCGCTCCTCACCGCGCTGCACCGACGGACCGGCCGCACCACCAGCCCGCACCTGCAGTCCGCCGTCGAGCGCATTGCTATCGACAACAAGCCGATCACGCCTGCGCAGTATGTGGCGACGTACGAAGAGATCGAACCGTTCGTCGAGCTGGTCGATAAGCAGTCCGAAGCGGCCGGGGGGCCGGCGATGAGCAAGTTCGAGGTGGTGACCGCGATGGCGTTCGCGGCCTTCGCCGACGCGCCGATCGACGTGGCGGTCGTGGAGGTCGGAATGGGCGGACGCTGGGACGCCACCAACGTCGTCGACGCTCCGGTAGCCGTGATCACCCCGATCGGTATCGACCACACCGAGTACCTGGGCACCGAAATCGCCGATATCGCCGCCGAGAAGGCGGGCATCATCGTCAGGCAGAAGGACGATCTGGCGCCGGTTGACACGGTCGCGGTGATCGGCAGGCAGGTGCCGGAGGCAATGGAGGTGGTGCTGGCCGAGACGGTGGCCGCCGACGCCGCGGTCGCTCGCGAGGACTCCGAGTTCGCGGTGCTGGGCCGGCAAGTGGCGGTCGGCGGCCAGCTGCTCGAACTGCAGGGCCTCGGCGGGGTGTACTCCGACATATTCCTTCCCCTGCACGGCGAACATCAGGCCCACAACGCCGTCATCGCGTTGGCTGCCGTCGAGGCGTTCTTCGGCGCGGGCGCCGAACGGCAACTCGACATCGATGCCGTCCGCGCCGGTTTCGCGGCCGCCGCCAGCCCTGGGCGATTGGAACGGATGCGCAGCGCCCCAACGGTTTTCATCGACGCCGCCCACAACCCGGCCGGTGCGGCGGCTTTGGCGCAGACGCTGGCCGACGAGTTCGACTTTCATTTCGTCGTCGGAATCGTCTCGGTGATGGCCGAAAAGGATGTCGACGGCATCCTGGCCGCGCTGGAACCGGCCTTCGACCAGATCATCGTGACCAACAACGGTTCGCCGCGCGCCCTGGACGTCGAGAGCCTCGCGACGCGGGCCGAGGAGCGATTCGGACCGGAGCGAGTGATCGCATCTGCCAACCTGCCCGACGCCATCGAGACCGCGACCGCGCTTGTCGAGGAGGCGGGACATGACGGCGAAGGCTTCTCCGGCAGTGGCGTCGTCATCACCGGGTCGGTCGTCACCGCAGGCGCGGCCCGCACGCTTTTCGGACGGAACCCCGAATGAGCGATCATCCCGACAGGCCAGCCGGGCCGGACCCGTGGAAGAGCTTCCGTGGGGTGATGGCGGGCACCTTGATCTTGGAAGCCATCGTGGTGCTGCTCGCGCTGCCCGTCGTCTCGACGGCCGACGGCGGGCTGACGGCGGTCACCGGCACCTACCTGATCGGCCTGGCGGTTGTGCTGGTCCTGCTGGCAGGACTGCAGGGTCGAGCCTGGGCGATCTGGGTGAATCTCGGTATTCAGGTGGTGCTTATCGCCGGATGGGCCGTGTCGGGAGCCGTCGGCTTCATCGGCCTGGTCTTCGCGGCCGTCTGGCTGCTGATTCTCTATCTGCGCAGCGAAGTGAGGCGGCGCGAAGCGCAGGGCCTGCTGCCAGGCCAACAACCCCCGCCTGATTAATTCGGCGAGCGAAAACTGGGGTAGCGCCTCGGCGGGGGCACTATCCCAACTGCCCCCGGCATTACCTGCTAGGACCGCTCCGGCTGCGCCGGACGACGGCGGCGACGCGAGACGGCATGCTTGCGCAGGTACGCTGTCGGCCGTGACTGAGCGGACCTTGGTATTGATCAAGCCCGACGGCGTCCAGCGACGCCTGATCGGCGAGGTAGTCGGCCGTATCGAGCGCAAGGGCCTGACGATCGCCGCCCTGGAGATGCGCGACGTCGGCGAGGATCTGGCCCGCAAGCACTACGCGGAGCACGACGGCAAACCGTTCTTCGACTCCCTGCTGGAGTTCATCACGTCGGGACCCGTCGTTGCGGCGATCGTCGAGGGCCCACGGGCCATTGCTGCCTTCCGTCAGCTCGCCGGCGGCACCGACCCGGTGGAGAAGGCCGCTACCGGCTCAATTCGCGGTGACCTGGCACTTGTCACCCAGGAAAACATCGTTCACGGGTCGGATTCGCCGGAGTCGGCTGCCCGCGAGATCGGCCTCTGGTTCCCGGGCAAATAGCTAAGACGTCCAGCCTGGTCCATCGAGCGACCGGTGGTATGGGATACTGGCTGCGGGTAGACGGCTGTACACCAGGGCCGGATGCCCGAATGAAGACTTTGACGAGCGCGACCACCGCTCACCTGTGGTGTGGCGCCGACCGTCCCAGCCATCATTCAGCCAGGCACCGAGTGGGTTCTGAAAGCGGACCGCTCGGAGCGAGACCATAACAAGCCCGGGTCGAACCCGTCCGGGCCAACAGCGGAAGCCCTCGCGTGGCCGCGTCGACAGGACGCGCCCGGGGGCTTGAGGAGAATTCGTGGCCGACGATGCAACCACTGAAGACGTATCCGAAGAGACTCAGGAGCCCGCAGGCCCAGCCCGACGGGGTGACGGTGGTCGCCGAGGATTCGGACGGACCTGCCGAGGTCGTCGAGGACCAACCGGCCGAGGTCGAGGATCAACCGGCCGAGGACGTCGACGCCGCCGAACCGGAGTCCAGGACGATTCTAGAGACCACGGTGGAGCGCGCCGAGTACATGCCGCTCTTCGTCGCGCCGCAGCCTGTGAAATTCGAGGCGGCCGTTGAATGCGGACGCGGATTCCGACGACGACTATGACGACTCCGACGATTCTGACGACGATCCCGATTCCGATTCCGATTCCGACGACGATCAGGCCGAACGGCCGAATCGTCGCCGGCGCCGCGGGCGCCGCGGGCGTGGTCGAGGCCGGGGCGAGCAGAACGGCGATGGCGACGACTCAGAGGACGGACAGTCCGACGGCCAGGCCGACGACTCCGCAGATGACTCCGACGAGGACGGCAGTGACGACGAATCCGGCGGAGGCGATGCAGGCAACCGCCGCCGCCGTCGCCGGCGCCGTCGCAAGTCCGGACCCGGCGCCGGAGATGAAAACGGCACGTCGCCCGACGATCCACCGAACACCGTCGTCCACGAACGCAGCGGCCGCGCGGAGAAGTCCAAGGACAAGGACAAAGACAAAGACAACGGCGAGATCCAGGGCATTGCGGGATCGACCCGGCTGGAGGCCAAGCGGCAGCGTCGCCGTGACGGCCGGGATGCGGGGCGGCGTAGGCCGCCGATCCTGAGCGAGGCCGAGTTCCTGGCTCGCCGCGAGGCCGTCGAGCGGGTGATGGTGGTGCGCGACAAGGTGCGTACCGAGCCGCCGCACGAGGGCGCGAGGTACACCCAGATGGCCGTCCTGGAGGACGGCGTGGTTGTCGAACACTTCGTGACGTCGGCTGCATCAGCGTCGCTGGTCGGCAACATCTATCTGGGCATCGTTCAGAATGTGCTGCCGTCGATGGAGGCGGCGTTCGTCGACATCGGGCGTGGCCGTAACGGCGTGCTCTACGCCGGCGAAGTCAACTGGGAGGCAGCGGGTCTCGGCGGCGCCGCCCGCAAGATCGAACAGGCGCTCAAGCCGGGTGACTACGTCGTCGTTCAGGTGAGCAAGGATCCGGTTGGACACAAGGGCGCGCGGCTGACCACACAGGTCTCGCTGGCGGGCCGTTATCTGGTGTACGTCCCGGGAGCGAACTCCACCGGTATCAGCCGCAAACTGCCGGACACCGAACGTCAGCGGCTCAAAGAGATTCTGCGCGAGGTGGTTCCGCCGGAAGCCGGGGTGATCATCCGGACTGCCTCTGAAGGGGTCAAGGAAGACGACATCCGCACCGACGTCAGCCGGTTGCAGGAACGATGGTCGGAGATCGAGGCGAAGGCGATCGAGACCAAGAAGAAGGCGGCCGGTGCCGCGATCGCGCTGTACGAAGAGCCGGACGTGCTCGTCAAGGTCATCCGCGACCTCTTCAACGAAGACTTCTCCAATCTGATCGTGTCCGGTGACGAGGCCTGGACCACCATCAATGACTACGTCAACTCCGTTGCGCCGGACCTTGTCCCGCGGCTGACGAAGTATGAGCCCGCAGGCGGCGACGGCCCCGACGTGTTCGCCGTACACCGCATCGACGAACAGCTGGCGAAGGCAATGGACCGTAAGGTGTGGCTGCCATCCGGCGGCACGTTGGTCATCGACCGCACTGAGGCGATGACCGTCGTCGACGTGAATACGGGCAAGTTCACCGGCTCGGGCGGCAACCTGGAACAGACCGTCACGCGCAACAACCTCGAGGCCGCCGAAGAGATCGTGCGCCAGCTGCGATTGCGCGACATCGGTGGAATCATCGTCATCGACTTCATCGACATGGTTCTCGAGTCCAACCGCGACCTGGTTTTGCGCAGGCTGACCGAGGCGCTCGCCCGCGATCGCACTCGTCACCAGGTGTCCGAGGTGACATCGCTGGGTCTGGTGCAGCTGACGCGAAAGCGACTGGGCACCGGGCTGATCGAGGCGTTCTCCACGCCGTGCTCGCATTGCGGCGGCCGGGGCATCCTGTTGCACGCCGATCCCGTCGACTCGGCGTCCACCGCAGGCCGCAAGTCCGAATCCGGGCGCCGCGGCAAGCGCGGCAAGAAGGGCGCCCGGGCCGAGGACGTCCCCGTCGCGAAGGTGCCCCCGCATCAGGGCGAGCATCCGATGTTCAAGGCGATGGCGGCCGCCAACGGGCGCCACGATGACGAGGACGCGCCCGACGAGGACTTCAAGGATGAGGACGACAAGGCCGCCGAGGAGGTGGCCGAGGTCGACGCCGACACCATCAAGAAGGCTGTCGTCGACTCCGCTGATGAAGATCTCGAAGACGAAGACGACGACGACGACGACGACTCCGACGACGACGACGACTCGGACGATGACGACGACGACTCGGACGATGACGACGACGACTCGGACGACGATGACGACGATGACGACGACGACGAGGATTCCGACGAGATCGACCTGGACGAGGACGACGAGGACGACGACATCGACGACGACATCGAGGTGATCGTCGCCGATGACGACGACGACTCCGATGACGACGAGGACTCCGACGACGACGACTTCGGACGACGACGATGACGACGATGATGACGACGAGGACGCCCCCGCTGCGACGGTCGGCGGCCGCCGTCCGCGCCGTCGCGCCGCAGCTCGACCGGCAGGTCCGCCCGTTCATGACGACTGAACCGTCGTGACCTGCGGTGATTTGACCCCCGAGGCGCGTCTCACGTACTCTTGACCAGTTGTCTTTCGGCTGATGTCGATGACAGCGGGCCCACTGTGGCTCCGCAC
Source organism: uncultured Actinomycetota bacterium (assembly GCA_963758825.1). Classification (GTDB taxonomy): domain Bacteria; phylum Actinomycetota; class Actinomycetes; order Mycobacteriales; family Mycobacteriaceae; genus Mycobacterium. The sequence continues at coordinate 40,628 of CAVWWV010000014.1, forward strand.
CCAGACCCGCTCGCGCACCAACCGGTGGCGCGCGCCCAGAGAGCAGAGGAACGATGGCGACGTACGCAATCGTCAAGACCGGCGGCAAGCAGTACAAAGTCGCTGTCGGTGACGTGGTCAAGGTTGAGAAACTCGAAGGTGAGCCCGGCGCCGAGGTCACGCTGCCCGTTGCCCTCGTCGTCGACGGCGCGAACGTCACCAGCGCCGCCAAGGACCTGGAAAAGGTCGCTGTCACCCTCGAGGTGCTCGAGCAGACCAAGGGTCCCAAGATCCGCATCCACAAGTTCAAGAACAAGACCGGCTATCACAAGCGCCAGGGTCACCGTCAGCGACTGACGGTCCTCAAGGTCACCGGCATCAAGTAGGGAGCGAACAAATGGCACACAAAAAGGGCGCTTCCAGCTCACGCAACGGTCGGGACTCCAACTCTCAGCGGCTGGGTGTCAAACGGTTCGGCGGCCAGGTCGTCAAGGCAGGCGAGATCATCGTCCGCCAGCGCGGCACCCACTTCCATCCCGGCGTCAACGTCGGCCGCGGCGGCGACGACACGCTGTTCGCCAAGGCCGCAGGCTCCGTTCTGTTCGGCATCAAACGTGGCCGCAAGACGGTCAGCATCGTGGAGCCGTCGGCCTCGGACGCCTAGGCTTCGCGACTGTAACGACAGGGCGGGATAGCGAGGCAACAGCCTCAAGTCCCGCCCTGACGTTATTTTCAAAGGAGTGAGCGATGCCCCGGTTCGTCGACCGCGTCGTGATCCACGCGCGTGCGGGCAACGGCGGTAACGGTTGCGCCTCGGTCCACCGCGAGAAGTTCAAGCCCCTCGGCGGGCCTGACGGCGGCAACGGCGGGCGAGGCGGCAGCGTGGTGCTCGTCGTCGACCCTCAGGTGCACACGCTGCTCGACTTGCACTTCCACCCCCATGTCGTCGCGCCGTCGGGTAAGCAGGGCGCGGGCAGTAACCGAGACGGTGCCGCAGGCGGCGATCTGGAAGTGAAGGTGCCCGACGGCACCGTCATCCTCGACGAGAAGGGCCGGCTGCTGGCCGACCTGGTCGGCGCGGGCACCCGGTTCGATGCCGCAGCGGGCGGTCGGGGAGGCCTCGGGAACGCCGCACTGGCCTCGCGGGCCCGCAAGGCGCCCGGCTTCGCGCTGCTCGGCGAGAAGGGCCAGGCCCGCGATCTGACGCTCGAACTCAAGATGGTCGCCGACGTCGGGCTGGTCGGGTTCCCCTCGGCAGGCAAGTCGTCGCTGGTTTCGGTGATCTCGGCGGCCAAACCGAAGATCGCCGACTACCCGTTCACCACGTTGGCCCCGAATCTCGGCGTGGTGTCGGCCGGCGAGCACACGTTCACGGTCGCCGACGTGCCCGGGTTGATACCGGGTGCGTCCGAGGGGCGCGGCCTCGGTCTGGACTTCCTGCGGCACATCGAGCGGTGCGCGGTGCTGGTGCACGTGGTCGACTGCGCCACGCTCGAGCCGGGCCGCGACCCGATCTCCGATATCGACGCGTTGGAGGCCGAGATCGCCGCGTACACGCCGACCCTGCAGGGCGATACGACGCTCGGCGATCTCGCCGAACGGCCGCGTGCGGTGGTGCTCAACAAGATCGACGTGCCAGAAGCCCGCGAACTCGCCGACTTCGTCCGCGAGGAGGTCCACCGACGGTACGGATGGCCGGTGTTCGAGGTTTCCACGGTCAGCCGGGAAGGTTTGCGGCCGTTGACATTCGCGCTGTGGGATTTGGTCTCGCGGTATCGGGCTGCGCAGCCCGACGTGGTGGCGCGGCGTCCAGTGATTAGGCCGATACCCGTTGATGAGAGCGGGTTCACCGTCGAATCCGACGGCGATGGCGGCTTCTTCGTGCACGGTGTCCGGCCGCAGCGGTGGGTCGCACAGACCGACTTCACCAACGACGAGGCCGTCGGCTATCTCGGCGACCGGCTGGCCCGCCTCGGCGTCGAGGACGAATTGCTGCGGTTGGGCGCCAAAGCCGGTTGCGCGGTCACCATCGGTGACATGACGTTCGACTGGGAGCCCCAGACGCCGGCAGGGATCGACGTCCCGTTGTCGGGACGCGGCACCGACACCCGGCTGGAACAAACCGAGCGGGTGGGCGCCGACGAACGCAAACGGGCCCGAAAGGCACGCCGGGAGCAGCAGCCGTGAGCAGCCACCGCGACGCAGTCAGGACCGCACGAAGCGTCGTCGTCAAAATCGGCACCACCGCTTTGACGACACCGTCCGGTGTTTTCGACGCGGCCAGGCTGGCGACGTTGGCCGACGCCATCGAGGCGCGGATGAAGGCGGGCTCGGACGTCGTGATCGTCTCGTCGGGCGCCATCGCCGCAGGCATCGAACCGCTGCGGCTGACCAAGCGGCCCGCCGATCTGGCCACCAAGCAGGCTGCGGCCAGCGTCGGCCAGGTGGCCCTGATCAACTCGTGGAGCACGGCGTTCGCCCGGTACGACCGCACCGTCGGCCAGGTGCTGCTGACCGCACACGACATCTCGATGAGGGTGCAGCACACCAACGCCCAGCGCACCCTCGATCGGTTGCGTTCGCTTCACGCCGTCGCGATCGTCAACGAGAACGACACCGTCGCCACCAACGAGATCCGGTTCGGCGACAACGACCGGCTCTCTGCGCTCGTCGCTCACCTCACCGGTGCCGATGCCCTGGTGCTGCTGTCGGATGTCGACGGCCTGTATGACTCGGACCCGCGAAAGGGCAACGCGCAGTTGATAACCGAGGTCGCCGGCCCCGCGGACCTCGACGGTGTGATCGCGGGCCGGGGCAGCCACCTCGGCACCGGCGGGATGGCGTCGAAATTGTCGGCGGCGCTTCTGGCATCTGATGCCGGAGTGCCGGTCCTGCTGGCCGCCGCGTCAGACGCCGCTACCGCGTTGGTCGACGCGTCGGTCGGCACGGTGTTCGCACCCCGGCCGGAACGCATGTCGGCACGCCGCTTCTGGGTTCGCTACGCCGCGGAGTCGGCGGGCGCGCTGATCCTCGACGACGGCGCGGTGCGCGCGGTGGTCAAGCAGCGCCGCTCGCTGCTGCCCGCAGGCATCACGGCGGTGTCGGGACGCTTCCACGGCGGCGACGTCGTCGACCTGCGCGCACCCGACGAGACCATGGTGGCCCGCGGCGTGGTCGCCTACGACGCCGCGGAACTCGCGACGATGCTCGGCCGGTCGACGTCGGACCTGCCGGCCGAAATGCGCCGTCCCGCAGTGCACGCCGACGATCTGGTCGCCGTCTAGCAGCGATTTCGGCGTGATTTCCTGCGCTGAGCGCCGGTTTTCACGCCGAAATCGCTACGAGGTGAGCTTGGCGATCGCCGACTTGATGCGGTCCGCCCGGTGCGCTGCCGAGTCGATCGGGTCGTCGTCGGACGGAAGCACGTCGACACCGTGTGTTCGGGCCGTCTCCTGAAGACACTCGCGCACCGCCGGATCGATCAGCACGAGCGCCGCGAGCACCCCCGGCGACAGCTCCTTGCCCCGCAGCACCCCGCGGTAGTGCACCTCCGCGGGGATGCGGATGTCGAGCACGCCGTCTTCGAGCTGCTTTCCGGCCACCGCGACGAGCGCGGTGAGGACCGCCGCCCCGGCCGCGTCGAGCAGCAGCCCGCGTCCGGGAAACCGCGGCAGCGGCAGCTTGCCGACCTGCTTGTCGATCGCGTCCGAGAGCAGGTAGCCGACGAGATTGCGGGTGCGGATGTCGGTCACGTCAGCCCAGTCCACGTCGTCGCCGTCGAACTCGACGGACTTCCCGCTGATCGCGATGCCACCGAAGTGGTTCAGCAGCCCCACGGCGGAGCGCACCGGTCCCGGCGCGTTCACCGCGTCGGCGATCAGGTCGCCGATGCTCAGTGACCAACGCTCTTCGGCGGGGCAGGATTTGGGGCGAACCCGGTCCAGCAGTGCAAGCGGGTTCGGCGCGTTCATGCGCTCATCACGATCGGTAGCTCGTCGGCCAGTAACGCCAGCATGGGGGAGCAGCCGGTGTCGATCTTGACGGTCGCCTGGTCGTCACCGCGGGTTCGCCCGCGGTTGATGATCGCGACCGGAACGCCGAGGGCCGCCGCGTGCCGCACGAAGCGGAACCCGGAGAACACCGTCAACGACGAACCGGCCACCAACAGTGCATCGGCCTCGTCGATCATCCGGTAGGCCTGGGCTACAACGTCTTTCGGCACGCTTTCACCGAAGTAGACGATATTGGGTTTGAGCATCCCGCCGCATTCTGTGCAGTCGATGATTCTGAACGACGACGTGTCATCGACGACGGCGTCGGCGTCGGGAGCGACTGCGATGCCGCCGACGGCCTCCGCGCGTTCGACGAAACCAGGGTTGGCGGCTTCGAGCATCTCCGCCAGCTCGGCACGGGCCATGGTGTGGCCGCAGTCCAGGCAGATCACCTCGGCGTAGGTGCCGTGCAGGTTGATGACGTTGCGGCTGCCTGCCTTCGTGTGCAGCAGGTCGACGTTCTGGGTGATGACACCCGAAACCACACCGGAGCGTTCGAGCGCCGCCAGCGCGCGGTGACCGGCATTCGGCAGCGTGTCGTCCATGTGGCGCCAGCCCACGTGGTTACGGGCCCAGTACCGCTGCCGGAACACCGGGTCGGAGGTGAACTGCCTGATGGTCATCGGGTTGCTCGGCGGCGAGTCCGGTCCGCGGTAGTCGGGTATCCCCGAGTCGGTGGACATCCCCGCGCCGGTGAGCACCGCCACCCGGCGTCCGCGCAGCAGGGCGACGAGTTCGGGAGCCTCCACTCCATCGAGGGTAGGCGATCGCGTGGTCAGGTTGTATTGCGGCTGATCCGTACCCTGCCACGGGTCAACCATGCCTGGCCGATGTCATCAGCCCAGGCACTTCTCCGCCACCGCAAGCTCGGCACGCATGTTGTCCTCCATCATCCGCAACGCCGCGTTGCCCAGTTCGCCGTCGATGTGGGCGACGCCGTCTGTCGGCACGACAACCTGGAAATGCCGGATATAGGCGTCCAGCGCGGTGTAGAGGATGCACTGCTCAGTAACCTGCCCGGTCAAGATCAGCCGGTCTGGCTCGAGCTGACGCAGCAGATATGCCAGCGATGTCGCATAGAAGGCACTGTGCCGCACCTTCTGCAGGAACAATTCCCCCGTTCTGCGGGACTATCGGCTCAACGAGATCGGGCCGCTCACCTTCGAGTGCCTGGCGGACCAAATCCTCCTGGGTGGCGCTGAAGTCGCCGTAGTTGTCGTTGACATAGATGAGGTCGACGTCGTCGCGCTCGCGCGCCGTCGAGATCAGCCCGGCGACGGGGTCGACCTTCTCGGCGACGCACGGCGCCAGTTTGTCGGCGTCCTCGTGCTGGTAGCTGTTGAGCATGTCGATGACGAGCACAGCGGTGTCACTCATGAATCGTTGATACCCCGTTATCGGTTTATGACACTTCACGAGGCGACAATAGACCGTGATGGATTTCTATTCCGCCTATGGCCAGGGCTTCGTCCGGGTCGCCGCCTGCACGCGCACACCGCGATCGGCGAACCCGCGACCAACGCCGAGTCGGTGCTGCAGGTGGCGCGGGAATGCCACGACGACGGCGTGGGTCTCGCGGTGTTCCCCGAGCTGACGCTGTCGGGCTACTCCATCGAGGACATCCTGCTGCAGGATGCGCTGCTCGATGCGGTCGAGGATGCGCTGCTCGACATCGTGGCGGCCTCGGCCGATCTGCTGCCGGTGCTGGTGGTCGGCGCGCCGCTGCGCTACCTGCACCGGATCTACAACACCGCCGTCGTCATCCACCGCGGGCAGGTGCTGGGCGTCGCGCCGAAGTCCTACCTACCGACGTACCGGGAGTTCTACGAACGGCGCCAGATGGCGAGCAGGCGACGACGTGCGCGGCGTCATCCGCATCGGACAGGGGCAGTGCCGTCGCGGAGGTGCCGTTCGGTACCCGACCTGCTGTTCGACGCTACCGATCTGCCGGGCTTCGTCCTCCATGTCGAGATCTGCGAGGACATGTTCGTGCCGATACCGCCGAGCGCGGAGGCCGCACTCGCCGGCGCGACGGTGCTGGCGAACCTGTCCGGCAGCCCGATCACGATCGGCCGCGCGGAGGACCGCTGCCTGTTGGCGCGCTCGGCATCGTCGCGCTGCCTGGCGGCCTATGTGTACGCCGCGGCGGGGGAGGGGGAGTCGACCACCGACCTGGCGTGGGACGGCCAGACGATGATCTACGAGAACGGCGTGCAGCTGGCCATGTCGGAGCGGTTCCCCAAGGGCGCGCGGCGTTCGGTCGCCGACGTCGATCTCGAATTGTTGCGTTCCGAGCGGCTGCGGATGGGCACCTTCGACGACAACCGTGCGCATCACGGCATCGACGCCGAATCGTTTCGCCGCATGGAGTTCGAGCTCGATCCGCCGCTCGGCGACATCGGTCTGCGCCGCGAGGTCGAGCGGTTCCCGTTCGTCCCGTCGGATCCGCAACGCGGCTGGAACAGGATTGCTACGAGGCCTACAACATTCAGGTCGCCGGGTTGGAGCAGACGGCTGCGCGCGCTGGATTACCCAAAGGTCGTGATCGGCGTCTCGGGCGGCCTGGATTCCACCCATGCGCTGATCGTCGCCGCGCGCGCGATGGACCGGGAAGAGCGGCCCCGCAGCGACATTCTCGCGTTCACGCTTCCCGGCTTCGCCACCGGCGATCGCACCAAGAGCAACGCGATCGGCTCGCCGAAGCGCTGGGGGTGACGTTCGAGGAGATCGACATCAAGGCGACCGCCGAGCTGATGCTGCGCGAAATGGATCACCCGTTCTCGCGCGGTGAGAAGGTGTACGACGTCACCTTCGAGAACGTGCAGGCCGGCCTGCGCACCGACTACCTCTTCCGGATGGCCAACCAACGCGGCGGCATCGTGCTCGGCACCGGCGACCTGTCCGAGCTGGCGCTGGGATGGTCCACCTACGGCGTCGGCGACCAGATGTCGCACTACAACGTGAACGGTGGCGTGCCGAAGACGTTGATCCAGCATCTGATCCGGTGGGTCGCTCTCGTCGGATCAGTTCGACGACCTGGTCAACGAGGTGCTGATGTCGGTGTTGGACACCGAGATCAGCCCCGAGCTGGTGCCGCAGGGTGAAGACGAGGAGATCCAGAGCAGCGAGCCAAGGTCGGACCCTATGTGCTGCAGGACTTCTCGCTGTTTCAGTTATTACGGTACGGCTTCCGGCCGTCGAAGGTTGCGTTCCTGGCTTGGCATGCCTGGCATGATGCCGAACACGGCGACTGGCCGACGGGCTACCCGGCGGACAAGCGGCCCGTGTACTCGCTGAAGGAGATTCGGCACTGGCTGCAGGTGTTCGTGCAGCGGTATTACTCTTTCGCCCAGTTCAAGCGGTCGGCAATGCCGAACGGCCCCAAGGTGTCTCACGGTGGCTCGCTGTCGCCGCGCGGTGACTGGCGGGCCCCTTCGGACATGTCGGCCAAGACCTGGCTCGACGAAATCGAGCGCGAGGTCCCGGAGGACTAGCCGGACGCGAGCCCGTCGAGTGCCGCGCCGACCATTCGGCCCAGCGTCGACCGCCGCATCCAGCCCAGCGCAATGACGACTGCGGTCGCGCCGAATGCAGTGACCGCTCCGCAACCGGGTACGAGCGGGCGGATGAGATTCGCGCCGTGTCCGGCATCGCTGTTCCTTCCGCTAACAGCACGGATCACCGCGCCAGGCATTTCGGCCCTCGCGAACCGCCACCGTCGCAATGACAAGCGCGGCAACGGGATCCGCCCATGACCAGCCGATGACGGCATTGAGCACCAGTCCGGCTAGCACAGCCGCCGACAGGTAGGTGCACAGCAGCGTCTGCTTCGAATCCGCAACCGCGGAAACCGAACCCAGCTCACGGCCGGCGCGTCGTTGTGCCAACGACAACACCGGCATGACGGCGAGGCTCGCCGCCGCGAGCACGATGCCGATGATCGACGGCCGCGGCTCACCGAAGCCCAGCAGCGAACGCACCGCGTCGATGAAGACGTAGGCGGCGAGCGCGAAGAACGAGAACGCGATGAATCGCAGCGCTGCCTTCTCGCGCGTCTCGGGATCCTTGGCGGAGAACTGCCACGCGACCGCAGCCGCCGACGACACCTCGATCACCGAATCGAGGCCGAACCCGACCAGTGCGGACGACGACACGCGAGCGCCCTCGCTCAGCGCGACGGCCGCCTCGACGACGTTGTAGGTGATCGTCGCGGCGACCAGGAGTCGGATCCGGCGGGCGAGCACGTCGCGCCGCGAGCGCACCGGCGCGCTCATCAGCAGCAGGCGTCGGGTTCTGCGGCCGGGCAGCAGGCGGGGTCGACGGTGAGGACAAGGCCGATGAGATCGCCGAGTGCGTGCCCGATCCGCTCGTCGGCCAGCCGATAGCGACTACGCCTGCCTTCGGGCTCGGCGACGACGAGGCCGCAGCCGCGCAGGCAGGCCAGGTGGTTCGACAGGATCTGCCTGCTCACCCCGATCCGATCGGCCAGCTCGGACGGATAGTCCGGCGCATCGCGCAACATCAACAGGATCTCGGCGCGGGTGGGATCGGACAACGCGCATCCGAATCGCGACAGCGCGTCGCTGTGGGTCACCGTCTGCATGTCGCAGAACAGTACAGCGCGTCTGTATTCAGAACAGACTGAACTATGTCGGACGCGCGATCAGATGCGGCCGTCGATCCGCAGATCCGGATGCACCCAGCTCGGCGACCGTCGCTCCTTGAAGGACAGGAATCCCTCGACCGCTTCGTCGCCGCTGTAGCTGGCCTGCATCCCGATGCGGTCGAACAAGCCCATGTAGTTGTCGAGGCTGGCCTTCACCACTCGCCTGGCGGCGGGTGCGGTTCGGCAGCACTGGGCGAGCACGTCGCGCGCCGCGCTCATCAACTCGTCGTGCGGCACCACCCGCGAGACCATGCCCCAGTCCTCGGCCTCGGCCGCGGTCAGCGTGCGGCCGGTGAGCATCAGGTCGCGCGTGCGGACCGGTCCGATAAGCCGCGCCAGTATCTGGCTGTAGTACGTGTCGGCGATACCGCGGAACAGCTCGGGCACCCGGAACGTGGCGCGGTCGCTCACCACGGCCATGTCGCTGCAGAGTGCGATCTGCAGGCCGCCGCCCTGGCACAGCCCGTTCACCGCGGAGACCACCGGCTTCGTCGACTGGCGCAGCTTCTCGAACGGCGTGACGTCCATGCCGAGCGCCGCGCCGAACGTCAACCAGTTGTCGTCGCCGCCTCCGCCGAGATCGCCACCCGGCGCGAACACGTCGCCGGTGCCGGTGATCAGCAGACCCGCAAGCTCCGGGTCGGCCTCGACGTGGCCGATCGCGTACTTGATGCCGAAGTACATCGCAGGCGTCATCGCATTGCGCGCCTCGGGCCGGTCGAGCGTGCACACGGCGAACGGGCCCTCGCGGCGGAATTGAAGAAATCGCGTTCCCAGCCAGTCGCCGTCGGGTGGCCGCGGCGATGCGGTTGACGTCATGTTCGCCTTTCTTCAGCTCTGCGATTGGCCACAGCATCCTCGATGGCCTCGGCGTACGGTGCGCAGTCGCCCGCGCCCGGCACCAGCGTCGACAAGGCGCCCGCCGCGCAGGCTCGTCGCAAAGCCTCTTCGTAGCCGTCCAGCCAGCCCGCGGCCAACACGCCCGCGAAGACGTCGCCCGCGCCGGTGGTGTCGACCGGGCGGACCGTCGGGGCAGGCACGTCGAACCGCTCGTCGGCGCCGAGGTAGCTTGCGCCGCGCGAGCCGCGGGTGATCACCAGATGCGGCACCGGCCAGTGCCATTCGCGTGCCTCGGCTTCGTTGACGACGACGACGTCGGCCAGTTGCGCCAACGCGAGCAAGTCGTGCGGTTTCGCGCCTGCAGGCGATGCGTTGACCATGACGACTGCGCCGGCCTCCCGGGCGATCCCGGCTGCCGCGACAGCGGTGGCGATCGGGATCTCCAGCTGCATGAGCACGACGTCGTTGTCGGCGAGCGCGGCGCGAATGTCGGCGTGGTCCACGTCGAGGTTGGCGTTGGCGCCCGGCGCGACCACGATGGTGTTCTCGGCGGCCGCGTCGACGATGATCGCGGCCGAACCGCTCGGTCCCGGCAGGGCGACCACGCCGTCCAGGCTGACGTCGTTGGCGCGCAGGTGGGCGCGCAGTTGCTCAGCGGCCGAGTCGGTTCCGAGCGCGGCTACGAGCACCACCGTCGCGCCTGCACGCGCGGCCGCCACGGCTTGGTTGGCGCCTTTACCGCCGGGGGCCGACGCCAGCGAAGACGCGAGGACCGTCTGGCCGGGCCGAGGCAGGGCGTCGACCGTGAACGTGAGATCGGCGTTGACACTGCCCACTACGCAGATCCGCGCCGCCATGGTGCAACGCTAACTCACCCGGGGCCGGCTGACACCCGTCGAGCGCCGTAGAGAGGTCCGATACGCTGGGGTAATGAGTCTGCAAGCACCGTCGGTGCCCGACTTACGTCAGCAGGTACACGATGCGGCGCGACGGGCCAGGGTGGCCGCCCGCGAGCTGGCGACCTTGAGCACGGCAGCCAAGAACTCCGCTCTGCACGCCGCCGCCGACAATGTGCTCCGCGAGGCCGTCCAACGTGCTGGCGGCGAACAAAGAGGATCTGGCGGCCGCCAAGGCCGCGGGCACGCCGGACGCGATGCTGGACCGGCTTGCGCTCGACCCGCAGCGGATCGACGGCATCGCCGCCGGACTGCGGCAGGTGGCCGGACTGCCCGACCCGATCGGTGAGGTGCTGCGCGGGCAGACGCTGCCCAACGGCCTGCAGCTGCGTCAGCAGCGGGTCCCGATCGGCGTGATCGGAATGGTCTACGAGGGCAGGCCGAACGTGACGGTCGACGCCTTCGGCCTCACGTTCAAGGCAGGGAAGCGCGGTGCTTCTGCGCGGCAGCTCGTCGGCGGCGCGGTCGAACTACGCGTTGGTCACCGCGTTGCGGGATGCACTGGAGATCGAGAACCGCAACGCCGACACCGTGCAGCTGCTGCCCAGCGAGGACCGGGCCAGCGTCACCCACCTGATCCAGGCCCGCGGTCTGGTCGACGTCGTCATTCCGCGAGGGGGAGCGGGGCTCATCGAAGCGGTGGTGCGCGATGCACAGGTCCCGACGATCGAGACCGGCGTCGGCAATTGCCATGTGTACGTTCATGAGTCGGCCGACCTCGACGTGGCCGAACGCATTCTGCTGAACGCCAAGACGCGGCGGCCCAGCGTCTGCAACGCGGCCGAGTCCGTGCTGATCGACAGCGCCATCGCCGAGCATGCCGTGCCGCGGCTGACCAAGGCGCTACAGGATGCGGGCGTGACGGTGCACGGCGACCCGTCCGAGGAGGAACTGCGCGCGGAATTTCTGTCGATGGACATCGCGCTGGCCGTGGTCGACGGCGTCGATGCCGCGATCGACCACGTGAACGAATACGGCAGCGGCCACACCGAGGCCATCGTTGCCACGGATCTGGCTGTCGCGCAACGGTTCACCGAGCGCGTCGATGCCGCCGCCGTCATGGTGAACGCGTCGACGGCATTCACCGACGGCGAACAGTTCGGCTTCGGCGCCGAGATCGGCATCTCCACCCAGAAACTCCACGCCCGCGGACCGATGGGCCTGCCCGAATTGACCTCGACCAAATGGATCGTGTGGGGCAACGGCCACACCCGCCCTGCCTGAAGGAGTGAATGAGTGAGTGTCCCCGCACGCCCGGCGCCAATGTTCGCCGACATCGACGATGTCGCGCGGCGGCTGACCGAGACCGGCTACCTGCCCGACACCGCAACGGCCACCGCGGTATTCCTCGCCGACCGGTTGGGCAAGCCGTTGTTGGTCGAGGGCCCGGCAGGCGTCGGCAAGACCGAACTGGCCCGCGCGGTTGCCCAGGCGACCGGATCGGGGCTGGTGCGGCTGCAGTGCTACGAGGGTGTCGACGAGGCCCGCGCACTCTATGAGTGGAACCACGCCAAGCAGATCCTGCGGATCCAGGCAGGCCACGGCGACTGGGATCAGACGAAGACCGACGTGTTCTCCGAGGAATTCCTGCTGACGCGGCCGCTGTTGACGGCGATCCGGCGCACCGAGCCGACGGTGCTACTGATCGACGAGACCGACAAGGCCGATATCGAGATCGAGGGCCTGCTGCTCGAGGTGCTGTCCGACTTCGCGGTCACCGTGCCGGAACTGGGCACGATCACCGCCGAGCGCACCCCGTTCGTACTGCTGACCAGTAACGCCACCCGCGAACTGTCCGAGGCGCTCAAGCGCCGTTGTTTGTTCCTGCACATCGACTTCCCCGATCCCGATCTCGAACGTCGAATCCTGCTGTCGCGGGTACCGGAACTGCCGGGTCACCTTGCCGAAGAGCTGGTTCGCATCATCGGCGTGCTGCGCGGAATGCAGCTCAAGAAGGTGCCGTCGGTGGCTGAGACGATCGACTGGGGGCGCACGGTTTTGGCGCTGGGCATGGACACCATCGACGACGAGTTGATCGCCGCGACGCTGGGCGTGGTGCTCAAACATCAGTCCGACCAGACGAAGGCCGCCGGGGAGCTGAGGCTCAACTAATGGCCGTCCGGCGCACCCGCCCCCCGCAACCGCTGGCCCCGCACGGTATTCCTGGCCACTTGGTCGAGTTCGTTGAAGCCCTTCGCGGACAAGGTATCTCGGTGGGCCCGTCGGAGACGGTCGACGCAGGCCGGGTGATGAGCGTGCTCGGGCTCGGCGACCGCGAAACCCTGCGCGAGGGTCTTGCATGCGCCGTCCTGCGCAGGCCGGACCACCGCGACACCTACGACGCGATGTTCGATCTGTACTTTCCCGCCGCGCTGGGCGCCAGGACCGTGCTGGACGACGACGAGTCGGACACCGACGGCCTGCCGCCTGAAGACGTCGATGCGATGCGGCAGATGCTCCTCGACATGCTGGCTGACAACGACGAGCTGGCCAACATGGACGAGCGGCTTGCGGCGATGATCGCGCAGATCGTCGAGGCCTACGGCCGCTACAACTCCAGCCGTGGTCCGTCGTACTCGTCGTATCAGGCGCTGAAGGCGATGAACCTCGACGACTTGGAGGGGCGGCTGCTGGCCGGCCTGCTCGCGCCCTACGGCGACGAACCGACGCCCACGCAGGAGCAGATCGCGAAGGCCCTTGCCGCTCAACGCATCGCACAGCTGCGCAAGATGGTCGAAGGCGAGACGAAGCGGCGCACGGCCGAACAGCTGGGCCGCGACCATGTGCAGATGTACGGCGTTCCGCAGTTGGCCGAGAACGTCGAGTTCCTGCGCGCGTCGGGCGAACAGCTGCGTCAGATGCGCCGAGTGGTGCAACCGCTGGCTCGGACACTGGCGACGCGGCTCGCGGCCCGGCGACGGCGGTCACGGGCGGGCGAAATCGATCTGCGCAAGACGCTGCGCAAGTCCATGTCCACCGGCGGGGTGCCGATCGATGTGGTGTTGAAGAAGCCGCATCCGGCCCGTCCGGAGCTTGTCGTGTTGTGCGACGTGTCGGGTTCGGTGGCGGGTTTCAGCCACTTCACCCTTCTGCTGGTTCATGCGTTGCGCCAACAGTTCTCGCGTGTCCGCGTCTTCGCGTTCATCGACACCACCGACGAGGTCACCGAGCTGTTCGGGCCGGACGCGGACCTCGCCGTCGCGGTGCAGCGGATCACCAGGGAAGCGGGCGTATACACCCGCGACGGCCACTCCGACTACGGGCACGCGTTCGTCTCGTTCTTGGACAACTACCCCAATGTGCTGTCGCCGCGCAGTTCTCTGTTGGTGCTCGGCGATGGGCGCAACAACTACCGCAACCCCGAGACCGACCTGCTGACGCACATGGTCGAGTCGAGCAGGCATGCGCACTGGCTCAACCCCGAGCCCCGGCACCTGTGGGGCAGCGGCGATTCGGCGGTGCCTCGCTACGAGGAAGTCATCACGATGCACGAATGCCGGTCGGCCAAACAGCTGGCAAGCGTCATCGACGCACTCCTGCCCGTCTAGTTCTCCCGCGAGAGACGGAAAGTTCCGAGTTACCGAAAAGTACTTTGCGTGCCCCTACGTGCGGTGTGGAGCCCAGCTCGCGGGAAAAGTCAGGCGAAGGAGACGGTGATGTCGCCGCCGCCCGGGTCGGCGTCCGCCACCAGCGACCACGGCGCCCGGTACACCCGCCCCGGCGCGGCGGGCCACGGTGTGCGCTTGGTCGCGAGCGTCCGACCGTCCTGCACCGCCCGCAGCTTCGGCAGCCGACGGTACTCGTCGACCCAGAACAGCAGATCTCCTCTGGCCGCGACGCCGCCTTCGGCTGAGACCAGCTGCGGGGCAACCCATCGCAGCGGCCCCTCGGTGCGGATGCGGACGGCTTTCGGCGCCCCGTCACGATTCTTCAGCCAACCGCCGACGGCGGCGGCGACATGGCGTCCGTCCAACGCGGCGCCGTCGGCGGTATCGACCGGGTGCAGCAGGTTGCCTACCGCGAACACCCCGGGGCAACTGGTGCGAAGGCCCGCGTCGACCACCGGACCTCGCGTCGCGGGGTCCATCGCCAGGCCGCCCGTGCGGGCCAGTTCGTGGTCGGGGATCCAGTCTCCGGTGAAGACGACCGTGTCGCACTCGACCGTTGTGCGCGCGCCGGTTTCGATGTTCTCCACCACCGCGGCGCGCACCCGCTCCTTGCCGCTGATCCCGACGACCCGGCTGCGGGTGAACACCGGCCCGTCCATCAGGAACCGGCCCGGCAGACGAAACGCCGCGTAGGCCTCCGACCGCGGATAGCCGCTGACCATTCCGGCTGTGGCGCAACCGGCTTCGCGCAAGGTCAACACCGCTGACCAGCTGACCAGTTCGGCGCCGACGATCAACGCGCGGCTACCGATGTGTGCATGGTGCAGCGCGAGGTTCTGCAGTTGCCCGGTGGTGTACACGCCGTCGGGGCGGTCGCCGGGCACCAGGCGCGCGGGCCGGGGTCGTTCGCGCGCGCCGGTGGCCAGCACCACCGCGTCGGCCGTCACTGTGCGGATCCCGCGCGGTGAGGTGACCTGCAGCCGACGCTCGCCGACCCAGTTGGTGACCATGGCTTCGGTATCGAGCGTGGCGCCTGCATCCTGCGCCATCGCGGTGAGCCGCCTGGCGTAGGCGGGGCCGGAGATGAACCGCTTGAGGTCGCGCATGCCGTAGCCCAGATGGTCGCTGTGACGCGGTATTCCGCCGGTCTCGGTTTCGCGTTCGATCACCAGGACCTCGCCGTCGACCCGACCGGCCAGTTCTGCCGCGGCGGACAGCCCCGACGGCCCGCCGCCGACGATCGCCACCGCGACATGCTGTTCGGTCATCGAACGTCACCGTGCGAGTCCAACAGCGCCTTGGTGCGGGCACCGCAGTAGAAGCCCTGGCAGCGGCCGTTCATGACACGGGTGCGGCGCCGCAGACCGTCGAGATCGGACGGCGGAATCGGAGATTGGAACGCATCGCGAAGCTCGCCCGCGGTGACCCGTTCGCAGAAGCAGACGATGCGGCCGTATTCGGAGTCGGCGGCGATCCGCTCGGCATCCTGATACGGACGCAGGTAGGCGTCCCCGAGGTTCGGCATCTTGGGCGCAGGCGGGAGGTCCGGCCGTTCCGTCACGTCCACGCCTGCACCGTCGAGCAGACCCGTCACGTATTCGGCGATCGCCATCCCGGAAGTCAGCCCTGTCGACCGGATTCCGCCGATCAGCAGATAGCGCGCCCGCGCGTCGACGTCGATGAGATAGTCGTTCTGGTCGATCGCGGCGCGCAGCCCCGCGTAGGTGGCGGTGATCTCCTCGTCGAACAGCGACGGCATCAGCTCGCGCCCCTTGGACACCAGAAATTCGAAACCTTCTTCCGAAGTTCCGGTGGCGGTGCGGTCTTCGAGGTTCTCCGACGTTGGACCTACCATCACATTGCCGTAGATGGTCGGACTCACCAGCACACCCTTGCCGCGTGACGACGGCACGGCCAGCACGATGCACGGCACCATCGGCCGGGTCAGCTTGTCGAACACCAGCAGTTCGCCGCGACGCGGCGTGACGGTGAAGCGGTGATGGCCGAACTCGGCGTCGAGATGATCGGCTCCAAGACCCGCCGCGTTGATGACCCAACGCCCGCGCACCTCACCGCGAGTGGTCTGCAGCGTGGTGTGGCCGTCCCCGGCCATCGCCCCGGTCACCCGTGCGCCGCACATCAGTCGCGCGCCGCGCGCCACGGCATCGGTCGCAAGGGCGAGGTTCGTCGTCCAGGTGCAGATGATGGACTCGCCGGGCACCGTCAGCCCGCCCAATACGCCTTGACCTAGATCGGGAACCCGCCGATAGACCTCGTCGGCGCCGACGATCTCGCAGCGGTGGTAGAAGTTTCGTTCGGCCTTGTCCTTCAGACCGGGCAGGGCCTCGAGCTCTTCGTCGGTCCACGCGACGAGCAGTGCGCCGGTGTGTTCGACGGGAATACCGGTCTGTTCGGCGTAGGCGCCGAGCAACTCGTAGCCGCGCGCCACCAGCCTCGACTCGAGGGTGTCGGGAGTCGCGTCGTATCCGGTGTGCAGCAGCGCGGTATTGGCTTTACTGGTGCCGTCACCCACGTCGTCGCGCGCTTCGAGCAACGTCACCGAGAGGTTCGTGCCCGCTAGTGTGCGCGCAATCGCCGAGCCGACGATCCCAGCGCCGACGACGATGACGTCACTGATCTCGAGGCTCCCACTCATCGCGCGGTTGTTCCCGCCTGCGCGACAACCGATTCCGCGGCGCGCATCCATCGCGACATGAACTCTTCGGCTCGATCTGCCGACCACTCCGGTTGGTAGGTGTGGACGGGAGTCCATGTGCTGACGGCGTCCGTCACATCGAGGCCGGTGTCGAGCGCCAGCCGAGCACATGCGGCGGCGCCGAGTGCGGTGGCGTGCAACGAGGGGTAGACGTCGACGGGGATGCGCGCCAGGTCGGCCTGTGCCTGCATGAGAACCGCGGACTGGGTGAGCCCGCCGTCCACCCGCAGCCGGGTCAACGGCTGCCCGAGATCGGACGCGACGAGCCCCGCCAACGCCGCAACCTGGGCCGCGATGCCCTCCAAAAGCGCACGCACCAACTGGCCGCGGCCGCTGGACAGCGTCATTCCGCTGAACGACGCGGCCGCCGCCGAGTTCCACCACGGTGCCGCCAGTCCGGCGAGAGCAGGGACACACAGCACGTGGTCACTGGAAACGGCTGCGACAGTGTCGATCTCATTCGCCGACGGCACCAGGCCAAGGTCGACCGCCCAGCGCACCGCGGAGGCAGCCGTGTATACCTGGCCATCGACGCAGTAGGACGTGTGCCCGCGCAACCGCCACGCCACCGAGGTGGTCAGGCCCGACGTGGACCGGGCGGCGTTGGCGCCCAGCTGCGCCAGCAGAAACGCCCCGGTGCCGAATGTGGTTTTGGCATCGCCGGGGGTCAGGCAGCTTTCGGCCAACAGCGCGCCCTGCTGGTCGACGATCAGTCCGGCCACGGGCATCGTCGGCCCGAAAGCGTCTGTGCTGCCGATGATTTGGTCGCAGTCGACGATTTCGGGGAGCGCCTCGCCGGTCAGGCCGAACAAGCCGATCAGCTCGTCGTCCCATTCGGTTGAGTCCAGCGAGGTCAGCAGAGACCGGCTGGCCGTCGACGCGTCGGTGACGAATGCACCGCACAACCGGTGCACGAGCCAGGTGTCCGTCGTGGTGACCACCCCTGCCGCCGTCATGTTCGCCCGGATCCACGCCATCTTCGGTGCCGAGAAGTAGGGGTCGAGAACCAGACCGGTGCGCTGTGCGACGGTGTCTGCGGACGCCTGCAGCGGCGCGCAGATCGACTCGGCCCTGCGGTCCTGCCACACCACGGCGGGTGTCAACGGACGCCCGCTGTCGCGGTCCCAGGCAAGGACGGTTTCGCCCTGGTTGGCCAGCGCCACCGCGGCCACCGCAACGTCCGCCTGCGCCAAGGCTTTCCGGCCGGCGCTGACCACGGAGTCGAACAGCGCCTCTGGATCCTGCTCGACTCCACCGCCTGCCAGATACTCCGGCCGCACTGAGACCTCAGCGATCGACAGGACCTGCCCGGCCTCGTCGACCACGATGGCCTTTGTGCCCGAAGTCCCCTGGTCGATCGCCAGGAAGTGGTGCATGAGCAGCCTCCGCCGTCCTTCCTAGTCCTTGGTCGCCTGCGCCTCCAGCTCGGCATCGATGGACTGCATGCCCGGCATGGTCAGTCCGCTCTTGCCGCGGGTCGCCAGCAGGTAGCCGAGGTAGCACGCGCCGATGACCACCATCACGATGACGTATGCCCAGGCCTGCTTGAAACTCGAGTCCCGGAACAGCGCGAGCTCGAACACCAGCCACACGACGGCGACAACCAGAACAGGAACCTCCCAGGCGCCGAGGTTGAACTTGTCGCTCACCGGGAGGGACTTGCGCTTGATCAGGTAGAGCACCACCGTGGATGCGTACATGACCGCGGGCAGCAGGGTGGCCGCACCGAAGAGCGTGAACAGCGCGGTCTCCGAATGCGAGAAGATCGCCAGGATCAGTTCGGCGAGAACGACATACAGCACGGTGGCCTTCAGCGGCGTGTGGAACGTCGGCGAGACCTGCTTCCACTGCTGCCAGCCGGGGAAGCGTTCGTCACGGGACATGGCCCAGGTCAGCCGCACACCGGTGATCATGATCACCAGGCCACACGCGAAGATCGCCAGCACCACCATCAGCAGCAGCAGGGTCGCGACCGCTGACCCGAGGGTGTTGTGGATGACATCGGCGATCGGCGTACCGGACTCGGCCAGCGCGACGGGATCGCCTGCGGCGAGCGTGACGGCGACGATGAAGATGAAGCCGAGCACACCGGAGGCGAGTACCGCCTGCCACATCGCCCGTGGCACAACGCGTTCGGGGTCGTTGGTCTCCTCGGCCAGGTTGGCCGCGGACTCGAAGCCGACGATGGTGAAGGCGCCCAGAAGAAAACCGAGCATCCACGGCCCTGCCGTCGTCAGCTCGCCGAAGCTCCAATAGCCCTCCGCGGGTACCGCGCCCGTGCTGACGAGATTCGAGAAATCCATGTCCCCGCGGACGGCGGCCACGATGAGCAGTAGCACCGTCAGCGTCACCATGCCGACGAGTTCGAGCGAGACGAAGGTGTTGTTCACCCGTTCGGCCCACCGTGTCGAGAAAGCCACAAGGGCCGCCTGGATCAGGAGCACGATGGCGGTCACCAGCCACGCGATCGTCGCGGTGCCTTCGTAGTTCAGCAGAACAGGGAAGATCGTCGACGCGATCGTGTAGTCGACCGCGACCACGACGATGGCCAGGAACGTGAACGAGATCCAGCCGAGGATCCAGCCCAGCACCGGGTTTGCGAGCCGCGACATCCACTGGTAGTGGTAACCGGTCACCGGGATTCGCGAGGCAAGCGCGCCGAGGACGAATGCCACCGCCAACTGCCCGACTGTGGCGATGGGCCACGTCCAGATGCCCATCGGCCCCGACGAGTTCAGCACCGCTCCATAGGTGGTGAAGATGCCGGTGGCGATGGAGACGAAGGCGAACGCCACGGCGAACGACGCGAATCGTCCGGTGCGCCGTTCCAGTGACTGTTCGTAGCCGAACTTTGCCAGGTCAGCGGCGTCGCTTGCGGCTGGGGGTTCCGGATTCGTCATCGTTTCCTCCCGTGGTATAGACCATGTGGTCGAACCGTAGTATGGGTGTGACCCAGCCCACCGTCAAGCCCCATCGCAGCCGATTACGAAGTGTTTACCAAAACGGTGGCCTATACCAGCTGGTTGACCACGCGGTTACTCTGCAGAGATGCCCTCCGCCGCCAGAAACCAGGCGCCCGCCACCCCGAGGTACATCGCGATCGCGGCGCTGGTTCGCGATCGCATCGCCACTGAGCAGCTTGGACCGCACACGTTGTTGCCCTCTGAGCGGGAGCTTGCGGACCAACACGGGGTCAGCCGGATGACCGCCCGCCAGGCGCTGTCTCTGCTGGAAAGTGAAGGTGTGGTCTACCGCAGACCGCCCCGCGGCACATTCGTCGCCGAGCCGCGGGTGCGCTTCCATATCGGCAGCTTCTCCGAGGAGGTGTCCCGACTCGGGCGCCGGCCTGCTGCTCGCCTGATGTGGGCCGAACACCAACACCCGACGCCCGCGGTGCGGCGGGCGCTCGGCCTCGACGACGACGCGATGGTCAACGTCTTTCATCGCCTGCGAACCGTCGATGACGTCCCGTTCGCGCTGGAAACGACGTTCCTGCCCGCCGATCTCACCCCCGGAATCCTCGACGAACCCGACGACGGCTCGCTCTGGGCGATCCTGCGCAGCCGGTACGGCGTCGACCTGGCTCGCTCGACCGCGGTGCTGGAGTCGATCGTTCTCGACGATGCGTCCAGCGCGCAGCTCGGTGTGCGCGCAGGGTCGGCGGGCACCCTGCTCACCCGTCGCACCGAGGACAGCACCGGCCGGTGTGTCGAATACGCCCGCGATGTCTACCGCGCCGACCGCGCCTCGTTCGAGGTGTCCGAACTGCTCGGCGCGCATCGACTCTCGGCCGTCTAACGGTCGGGACGACTACCGTAAGCTGCCTAAACGTGGCATCTCGACGCAGGATGGGCGTGATGGGCGGGACGTTCGATCCCGTTCACAACGGGCACCTGGTTGCGGCCAGCGAGGTTGCCGACCTGTTCGATCTGGATCAGGTGGTGTTCGTGCCGACTGGCCAGCCGTGGCAGAAGGACCGCGACGTGACGCCCGCCGAGGACCGCTACCTGATGACCGTCATCGCCACCGCATCCAATCCGCGGTTCTCCGTGAGCCGCGTCGACATCGATCGCGGCGGCCCGACCTACACCCGAGACACCCTGCGCGAGCTACAGACACTCAACCCGGACGCGGACCTCTACTTCATCACTGGCGCGGACGCGCTGGCATCCATCTTGTCCTGGCAGGACTGGAAGGAGATGTTCGCCCTGGCCAGATTCGTCGGGGTGAGCAGGCCCGGATATGAGCTCGACGGCGAGCACATCGTCGCCGCACTGAAGGACGAGGCCGACGACGCGCTGACCCTGGTCGAGGTGCCCGCGCTGGCGATCTCGTCGACGGACTGCCGCAAGCGTGCCCAGGATGGCCGGCCGATCTGGTATCTGGTCCCCGACGGTGTTGTGCAGTATGTGTCCAAGCGGGGCCTCTACCTTTCACCTGCACTCCTTGCACAGGAGCATTCACAGTGACCGCCTCCGACGAAGCCATCACGATGGCGACGGTTGCCGCGCAGGCGGCGTCTTCGAAACTCGCCGAGGATGTCGTCGTCATCGACGTGTCCGGACAGCTGGTGATCACCGACTGCTTCGTGATCGCATCGGCTTCCAACGAGCGTCAGGTCAACGCGATCGTCGACGAGGTGGAAGAGAAGATGCGGCTGGCCGGTTATAAACCGGCACGTAGGGAGGGTGCCCGCGAAGGTCGTTGGACCCTGCTGGACTTCGTCGACATCGTCGTGCACATCCAGCACCAGGACGAGCGCAACTTCTATGCTCTGGACCGGCTGTGGCGGGACTGCCCGGTTGTCCCCATCGACCTCGACGGGCCGGCGCAGTGACGATCCGCCGCCTGGTGATGCTGCGCCACGGGCAGACCGAGTTCAACGCGGGTAACCGGATGCAGGGCCAACTCGACACCGACCTCAGCGACCTTGGCCGCGATCAGGCCGGCGCCGTCGCCGAGGCGCTCGCCAAACGACAGCCGCTGCTGATCGTCTCCTCGGACCTGCGTCGCGCGCTCGATACCGCGGAGTCCCTCGGCGAGCGGTCCGGTCAGCCCGTGGAGGTCGACGCCCGCCTTCGCGAGACGCACCTCGGCGACTGGCAGGGTTTGACTCATATCGAGGTCGATGCGGCGGCGCCGGGAGCACGCGTCGCGTGGCGCAACGACGCCAGGTGGGCCCCCCACGGCGGGGAGAGCCGGGTCGACGTGGCCGAGCGTGGCATGCCGTTGATCAAGGAGCTGGTTTCTGCCCAGACCGATTGGGGCACAGAGGAACCCGAACGCCCAGTGGTGCTGGTCGCGCACGGCGGGCTGATCGCCGCGCTGACGGCGGCACTGCTGAAACTACCGGTGGACAACTGGCCTGCGCTTGGCGGCATGGGTAACGCCAGCTGGGTGCAGCTGTCGGGACACTCCGAGGACGACGCGGAGTTCGACGATATCCGGTGGCGCCTCGACGTGTGGAACGCCTCGGCACAGGTCGCGGGCGATGTCCTCTGACGCCAACCGATCACCGGATCGCTTTGCCCCAGCCCGCCGGCGCACGCTCCTCGTCTTCTGTGACTCGCTTTCGTACTACGGGCCCACCGGCGGTGTGCCTGCCGACGACCCGCGTATCTGGCCCAATATCGTTGCCGCGCAACTCGGCTGGGACGTCGAGCTGATCGGCCGAATCGGATGGACCTGCCGCGACGTGTGGTGGGCGGCGACGCAGGACCCGCGCGCGTGGGCGGCTCTGCCCCGTGCCGGCGCCGTCATCTTCGCAACCAGCGGAATGGACTCGCTGCCCTCGCCGCTGCCGACGGCATTGCGTGAGCTGATCCGCTATGTGCGTCCGTCGTGGCTTCGCCGATGGGTGCGTGACGGCTACGGCTGGGCGCAGCCCCGGTTGTCTCCGATCGCACGCGCGGCGCTGCCTCCGCACGTCTCCGTGGAGTACCTCGAGATGACGCGCGGGGCAATCGATTTCAACCGACCTGGTATCCCGGTCGTTGCATCGCTGCCCTCGGTGCACATCGCCGAGACGTACGGCAAGGCGCACCACGGCAGACCGGGCACGGTGAAGGCGATCACCGAATGGGCAGACCAACACGATGTACCACTGGTCGACCTGAAAGCCGCTGTCGCCGAGCACATCATGAGCGGCAGAGGTAACCCCGACGGCATCCACTGGAACTTCGAAGCGCATCAAGCGGTTGCCGAGCTGATGCTCAAAGGCCTGCAGGAAGCCGGCATTTCTGACGAGGACAGTCCTTAACGATGGCCGTCGTCGTGGTGACCGACTCGTCCTCGCGCCTTGCACCCGAGGATCTCGAGCGGTGTGGCATCCGCCAGGTACCGCTGCACATCCTGCTGGACGGCAAGAACTTCCGCGACAGCGTTGACGATGTGCCTGCCGATGTCCACCTGAGACACGCCACGACCGCCGGCGCTACGCCGGCCGAACTCACCGACGCCTACCGCGAAGCGCTGAAACAGAGCGGCGGGGACGGGGTAGTGGCCGTGCATATTTCGGCCGCCCTGTCGAGCACCTACAGTTCCGCGGTGTCGGTGGCACGCGAGTTCGGTCCCGCGGTGCGCATCGTCAACTCCAGGTCGGCCGCGATGGGCGTCGGGTTCGTCGCGATGGCCGCGGCACGGCAGGCAACCGCCGGAGCGGACCTGAATGCGGTAGAGGCCGCGGCTCGTTCGGCAGTTCCCCACGGCCACGCGTTCATCGTCGTGCACCGACTCGACAACCTTCGGCGCAGCGGCAGAATTCGCCGGGGCGCGTCGTTGTTGGGTTCCGCCTTGTCGCTGAAGCCGTTGTTGTGCCTCGACGTCGACGGCAGGCTGGTGCTCGGTCAACGGATCCGCACCGCCACGAAGGCACACGCGGCGATGGTCGATCAAATCGCCGAGGTGGTCGGCGACCGCAGCGCACAGATCGCCGTCCACCACGTCGACAACCGTGACACCGCCGATGACATCGCCAAGACTCTGACCGTGCGGCTCCCACAGATCGCCCCGCCGACCGTCACCGACATGGGTCCGGTGCTCGCCGTGCACGTGGGCGCCGGTGCGATCGGGGTCTGCGTCGGAGTCGACGACTAGCAAGACCGCTCGCGTCGGCATGCTGGCGCAGAGGTTTTTGTCCAAATTGACATGAGAGCTCGAGTGACGGTGTAGCGTCAGCGCCGTCAGTTGCTGAGCAACTGTAGACGCGATAGCGGTGGAGGGCATTTGAATGAGGAACGGTTAGTCATTATTGAGGTGCGTACAGCGCCCCTCCGCATGACCATGCCGTCCATGTGTACGCCGAAGATGTCGCGATCTGCCAAGAACTCATCCGGTTCATCGAAGAGGGGCTGATACTGGGCGAGAGTGTGGTCATCGCGGCAAACGGTCCGCATCGGGCATACATAGCCGCGTGGCGCTCGAATCACCCATCGATTAGTGATCACGAATTCTTTACTCGTTGTGGATGCTGCGGAGACACTAAAGACATTCATGGTCGGCGGATATCGCCCGATCCGGCGCTGTTCAACACGACTATTGGCGCGATCGTTGAGCGTGCTGCACGGGGCGGGCGAGCGGTCCGGGTGTTCGGCGAGATGGTGGCGCTGCTCTGGTCCGATGGCAACGTGACAGGGGCTCTGGCGCTCGAGACCCTCTGGAACGAATTGGCAATCGAATCGGCGATTCTTTCTGCTGTGCGCCTATCCCGAGGCGTTGCTTGACGAGGCACCTCTGCATGCCGTCAACGCGATGTGTGACCGGCACTCGGATCTTTCGCTGCTTGGATATCTAGGGCAGTTTGCGCGCGCAACTACAGCAACGCCGTCGAACATGCAACGGTTATTGATTCCGATCCCGACCGCTGTCTCTGCGGCGCGTCAGATCGCGATACAGACCCTGGTGGAATGGGAGCTACCACACCTCATCCACAACAGCGCGATTGTCACTTCGGAATTAGCTGCCGACGCGGTGCTGCATGCAGAGTCATCCTTCCGCCTGACGCTCTCGCGTGATGCGACCTTCCTGCGAATCGCGGTCGACGACGGCATTGCATGTGCGCCGGCGACTGATTCACCAGCAGATGTGTCCGACCGAGGCTGGCTGGCAAGGATTCAATCGATCGCGTCGAACTGGGGTTGCGACGTCACGCCTGTCGGCAAAACGGTGTGGGCCGAGTTACCGCTCTGAGCACGCACTGCTAGCAGAAGTTGACAACTGATGCCCTGGCTGGACCTGGCCCGCAGCGAGCGCGAAGATTTCGCCGCGTTTCTCGAGACGCTGTCGCCGCAGCAGTGGGAGGCGCCGACGCTGTGTGAGCGGTGGAACGTCCGCCAGGTCGCCGCGCATGCGATCAGCTTCGACGAACTGCGCGGTGGCGCGTTGGTTCGCCGTTTCCTCAAGGGTTGGCTGAGGGTCGACCGGATCAACCAAGTGGGCGTCGACGACTACGCCGGCCACACTCCGGCGGAGTTGATCGCGCTGATCAGGACGCACGCCGAACCGCATGGGATGACGGCGGGGTTCGGCGGACGGGTCGCCCTCACCGACAACATGATCCATCAGCAGGACATCCGCAGGCCGCTCGGTCTGCCACGCGACGATCGATGATCGGCGGCTCCGCGTCGCGCTGGACTTCGCCCTCACCTCGCCGACCATCAGGGGCGCACGCCGCACGAAGCGACTGCGCCTCGTGTCGACCGACCTCGACTGGTCTCACGGCGGCGGACCTGAGGTGCGGGGCCCCGGCGAGGCCCTGCTGATGGTGATGGCAGGCCGCGGGGACGCGCTGAAGGATCTCGAGGGCCCCGGGAAGGACGAACTCGCCGATCGGCTCTTGCGGCTTTGACCTGCGCCGATGGGCTGGCGAAAAAGTTTTTCAAAAGAATTTTCGGGAAAAGTGTGCGACTGGCCGGGGCTGATTGCTCCTACCTGTGAAAGCGGCCGCAAGGGCCACTTCAGACCACAGGAGAGATCATGTACACCACCTACCCCCAGCCCCAGAACTACGGCCCGCAGCACACCGGCTACGGCTACGCCCCGATGCAGCAGCCGATGCCGATGCAGGCTCCGATGGCCGCCCCGGCGTCCTCCTCGACCAACAGCGGCCTGCTGATGATCGCGGGTCTGGCAGTCGTGGGTGCCGCCGCGTTCGGCGGGGTTTACCTGATGAACAGCTCGGAAGCCGAGCCGACCGCGGCCTCGACCCCCTCGACGGTGTTCAACATCCCCTCCGAGATCAACATCCCGTCGTTGACCACCGAGCAGCAGGACGACCCGGCCTCCCCGGTCATCGTCAACAACCCGGCCCCCTCGGTGCGGGTGTTCACCCCCTCGGCGCCGCGCACGGTCAACGCCCCGGTTCAGAGCCAGTCGCCGGCGCAGAGCCAGACCCCGGCCAACACCACCAAGCCCGCCGACACCAAGCCGGCGGATACCAAGCCGGCCGACACCAAGCCGGCCGACGCCAAGCCTGCGGACACCAAGCCGGCGGACACCAAGCCTGCGGACACCAAGCCGGCGGACACGAAGCCTGCGGACACCAAGCCTGCGGACACCAAGCCTGCGGACACCAAGCCTGCGGACACCAAGCCTGCGGACACCAAGCCGGCGGACACCAAGCCGGCTGACACCAAGCCGGCGGACACCAAGCCCGCCGACACCGCGCCGGCCGGTGGCGGCGTCGACGACATGATCGATTACGGCGGCTGTGTGTGCGGATAACCGCACAAGCCATTTTCCAAGCTTCAGCCCAGGCCATCACAGGCCTGGGCTGAAGTGTGTGTGCACAACGTCTACACCGCGCGGTCTCATGACCGATGCGGCGGGCGCACCGCTAGCCGGCGAACCGCCCGACGACAGGCGGCAGATCCTTGAGTGTGGCTATTCCCGGCGCCGCAGCGACGACGGCAGGCACCGCATTGGTCACCGGCAGGGCGGTGTAGATCATCCCGAGGCCCATGAAGCCGGGTTCAGTCCAGTCCTTCGGTGGCAGGCAGTGCAGCACCGTGCGCATGTTCGGCAACCCGAATACCTGGATGACATGGCCGTGCTCGAGCGGTTTGGGCGGCGTCACGTGATCGCCCATGATCCAGTTGAAGCCGACGCTAACGACATTCTTGTCGCCGACCCAGCCGCGGTGATAGCCCATCACGCCGCCCACTGTGTCCTTCGGGATCTGCATGAAGCCGAGATCGCTGTCGCCGGTGGCTGCGGTGAAGGTGACATCGAATGTCATCCGATCCAGTTTGGCCCCGATCGCGTCGGCCATCATCGCGGCGGACTCGGCGAAGACCTCGCTTTCTCGTCGCACACTGTCGGCGAGGCCCGGCGTATCAGGGTCCTGTGAGAAGCCCATCGCGGTCTGCGTGCCCGCCGACTCATAGGTGGAACAGTCCACCGACTCGGTGATCCGGATCTCGTCGACCCGCTCACACGATCCGCTGAGCACCATGCCGACCATGTTCGTCATACCCGGATGGGCGCCGCTGCCGAAGATCGTCGAATCGCCCTTCTCGCAAGCCTTTCGGATGCGGTCCAGATCCTCGGGAGTCTGCTTGCCGCCGGTGATCCAGGCCGCGCTGGAGCAGACGTTGACGCCGGCCTCGAGCAGCCGGGCCAACTCGTCGATGTCGGGCCACAGCGGGTTGTAGCAACAGGCGTCCGGCTTCAACGCGATCAACGCCTCGATGTCGTTGGTCGCCGTCACCCCGGTGGGCTCGGGCCAGCCGGCCAGTTCGGCGGCATCCACCCCGACCTTGTCGGCGCCGTGTGCGTAAACGCCGACCAGTTCCATGTCGGACCGGCCGATGATGGCGTGCAGCGAACGCTTTCCGATGTTTCCCGTCGTCCACTGGATTACCCGGATGGGTCGGTCAGCGGTCGGTGCCGTCATGGTGGCTTCTCCTCGATGAGTCTCCGGCGTGCGCTGACGCTGATCCGAAGTTGGCCCTCAGCTTAAAGCCCGGTCTGCTTCGGCCCGGCACGGCCTCGATCCGATTTATCGAAGAACTGCCCCAACAGCTCGCGCGCCTCTGTCTGATCGAGGCAGGTATACGAATTCCAGCCCTCTACTCGCAGTTGATCGTCAAGAGGCCTGCCGATGACATCGAGAATCGTCTCCTTGGCAGACCGGACTGCACGCTGCGAATTTCGAAGAATGTGACCAGCCAATTTCTCGGCCTCGCCCAAAAGATGCTCGTGGGCAACGACTTTCGTTACCATATTGCATTGCAGCGCCTGTTGAGCGTCTATCGGCTCAGCCGTGAGAACCATCTGCATCGCCACCCCGACGCCGCATGTGTTGACCAGCCGGGTGATTCCGCCGTCACCGTGGTGAAAACCACGCCGTGCCTCGAACGAGCCGAACATCGCACGTTCAGATGCCACCCGGAGATCGCACGCAAGCGCGAGCTCGAGGCCGC
This sequence comes from uncultured Actinomycetota bacterium, assembly GCA_963758825.1. Classification (GTDB taxonomy): domain Bacteria; phylum Actinomycetota; class Actinomycetes; order Mycobacteriales; family Mycobacteriaceae; genus Mycobacterium. Next base: position 68,865 of record CAVWWV010000014.1, read on the forward strand.
CCGCCAACGCCCACCCGTTCACCGCGGCGATCGTCGGTTTGGTGATCCGATGAAGTCCGCGGGTGATGCCACCGAACCCGACGTCGACAATGTCGCGTACCCGGCGCGGTGATGCATCGACGTAGTTGAGCGGTACGTAGGTCGCGAGGTCGGCACCCGCGCAGAAAGCATCCCCGGTGCCCGTCAGAATCGCGACATCGGCGGCGTCGTCGTCGCGGAACTCGGTCCAGATCCGGCAGAGCTCTTCGTGCATCGCCGGAGTGACCGCATTCTTGGCTTCAGGCCGGTTCAGCGTGATGTAGGCAATCCTGTCGTGACGTTCGTATCCGATCTCGTTCATCGGTCAATCTTGCGCCCGTGTCCGGCAGGATGTTCCCGATGAGCACCGGTGCAATCCGCGCATTCACCTTCACCCCGGCCGACGGCGTGCCGCCGGCCGTCGCACCCTTCGCACACGCCACGGCGGCCGGTCCGACGCTGTACGTGACCGGGCAGATGCCCACGGATGTCACGGGCACCGTCGTCGGCGACGAGGTCACGACCCAGACAGACCAGGTTCTCGGCAACCTGTTGCGCGTCACCCAACTGTGCGGCGGGGGATTGGCCGACGTCGTCGCGGTACGCGCGTTCCTGCTCGACTGGGACGACTACGACGCCTTCAACGCCGCCTACGCGCAGTGGTTCCCCGACCGGCTGCCCAGCCGAACCTGCGTGGGCACCACAGGACTCGCGGTCGACGCGCTCGTCGAGATCGACTGGGTGTGTTGGCGAAACGACGGCTGGGGTCGATAACGCCTATAACGGGGTCCGCTCGACCGGCATCGCCTCGTCCAGCGCGGCGGCGGTGGCGAGATCCTCCGCGACGACCAGTGACTCCAGCGCCTTGGTCCACGACTCGTAGTACGGGCGATCCGGCTCCTCGGCGATGCTTGCCATGAGGCGATGGCGAAACGCGTCCCACGGCAGGCCGAGCCGATCCACCACGGCGACCGCGATGGCCAGCGCGCGAGCCTGCCACGGTGCCTCGAAGACGAGTTCCCCGTTGTCGCGGGGCAGCGACTCGTCGTCGAACGGTGTGGCCGTCACAGCCGCTGCACGCCGATCATGGAGTCGCGCGTGACGACACCCGCGAGCTGCTCCTCGGTGAACCCGTCGGTGCCCGAGGGACGCATCGGCAGCACCAGGTACCGCGCCTCCGCACTGGAATCCCAGACCCGGACCTCGACGTCGTCGGCGATCTCGGTGCCCATCTCGGCGAGCACCTTGCGCGGCTCCCGCACCGCGCGCGAACGGTAGGCCGGTGCCTTGTACCAATTCGGCGGCAGCCCGAGGACCGGCCACGGATAGCAGGAGCACAGCGTGCACACGACAAGGTTGTGCACGTCTGCGGTGTTCTCCAGCACGACCACGTGTTCGCCCTCCGGGCCCCCGAAGCCAAGTTCCGCGATGGCCGCCGTGCCGTCTGTCAGCAGCCGCGTCCTGTACTCAGGGTCGGTCCACGCCTTGGCGATGACCTTGGCGCCGTTCATCGGTCCGAGGTTCTCCTCGAAATGCGCGACGATCTGGTCCACCGCGTCCACGTCGAGCACACCCTTCTCGACGAGCACCGCTTCAATGGCCGCGACGCGCGCCTCCACGGGTGCGAGTTCCTCGGGATGGTGATGGTCGGTCATCCCGCCTCCTGCAGATAGCGCTCGAACAAGTCGATGTGGACGACGTCGCCGTCGGTGCCTGCCTCGCCCCATAGTTCGCGGGACGTGAAGCGCACCGAATACAGCGGATCGGTGACCGGACCGCCGCCGTGCGCCTCGATGTCGTCGATCTCAGCCGCGTCGTCCACGCGCGCGATGGTCCCGCGCTTGCCCTGGGCGTAGCGGGGGGCGCGGGTGTGGCCGGCGGGATGTCGCTCTCGCACCTGCACCGTGTCGCCGACCGCGAAGCTCGGGGTGGTCCGGGATGCCAGGTCGACGGGCAGGACGCCGCGGTCGGGCCGTGACAACGGGAAGTGCCCGCCCGCGCGGCGATCGAGTTCCTCCGGCGTGGTCAGGCCCACCTCGACCGCGCGCGTCGTGAGGCCGGTCAGCCAGTGTTCGTAGTAGGGCGACGACAGATAGTGCGCAGGATCCATCCGCTCGATCGAATGCCGGAATCTGCCGCCGGGACCACCGAGCGATCCGATCGCTCCGATCATCAGTCGAAACGTGCGGCGCTCCCAGTCGTGGGCGAACATCGGCTCGTCGTCCGTGTGCTCGACCGGGCCGAAACCGTCCAGTCCGCCGAGGTCATGCACGCCGTCCACGTCGCGATCATACGAATTTCTGCCCCGACACCGATCCACTTCCACCGATCGGGGGACATCGGGTTCAACCGGTCCGAGGGCCGGTTGGCCGACATACATCTCCCCGCTGCCACGACATAGTTATCTCATCGCCGAAAACAAACGGCAGAAGAACTGAAAAACCAACCAGCACAAGGAGATACGAAATGACCACCAACATCGCCCGCAGCTTCGCCCGCTTCATCGCACTGCCGATCGTCTCGGCCGGCGTCCTCGGCGGTGCCGCCCTCGGCCTGGCCGGAATGGCCAACGCCGCGACCGTCACCACCGAGACGAGCACGGGCTCGGCCATCGTGGCCTCGCCGGACACCTACGCGAAGCCCGCGCCGAACGCGCTCCCGGGCTGGCGTCACCACCACGGTGTCGGTCGCTTCGACATGTTCAACCAGTAGGACCTCAACTTAATCGACCCCCTCCAATAGAGGCCCTCCCCGGCTGCGGTCAACATCCGGGGAGGGCCTCCCTCGTAGCGATGGGACTAGGTGGTCATTTCTCCTCTTCGGCAACCGATTCGGCGACATCGCCGACACTGGCCGGGTCCGCGAGGTCGGGACGAGAGTTGATCAGCTCGAGCTCACGGGACACATCGAGCGAACGGGTCACGCCGATGTAGACCAGGCCCGACACCAGCAAGCCGACGATGAAGGCGATGTCGACCTCGCTCATCGCCGTCGCGACCGGCCCGACGAAGAACGGCAGCACGACGAACGGGATCTCGGCGAGCACACCCGCGATGAACGCCGTCAGGCCACGCCATGACCAGGCACCGTAAATGCCCTCGGGCGTGAACAGATCGGGGATCGCGTAGTGCCCTCGCCGGACGAAGAAGTAGTCGGTCAAATTGACCGCCGTCCAGGGCGCGAGCAGGTACAGCATGATCAACAGCGTGGTGTTCAACGCGGTGGTGGCGTCGGTCAACAGCAGGCTCATCACCAGCCACGCCGCCGCAAGCACGACAATCGTCACCACCCGCAACCGGCGCGTCGGCTCGATCGACTTGAGCGAATCGATCGCCGTCACCACGGTGAGCATGCCGCTGTAGGCGTTCAAGCCCATGGTCGCCACCAACACCAGCGTCGACACGACCGCCAACACCGAACCCAGATACGAGACGACGTCGTTGCCGGTCTCGTTGATGCCTGCCAAGGCGTCGCTCGCGCCGAGATATGTGGCCATCCACGCACCGAGCGGGATCAGCCACGCCGGCGAGGCAGAGGCGCCAACGAAGACTGACGCGATGATCGACGACGGTTTGGTGTCGCGGGGTAGGTAGCGGCTGTAGTCGGATACGTATGGTGCATAGGTGATGTTGTAGGACGCAGCCACGCTGAATTGCACCAGGAATGCGACGAAACTGAATCCTCCTGTGGCTGCCGTCGTTCCGGTGACACCACCGAACAGCACACCGCAGGTGAGGACGATCCATAACGGAAGCGAAATCCAGAACAGGATCCGAAATGTCCTGTGCAGCAGGTCATGCCCGAAAATCGCGACCAAGGCCGCAATGACGGTGATCAACACGGCGACGACGACCGGGTTCCAGCCGAAGATCGACTGCAGTCCCGATTTGATGATGACGACGTCCACCACATTGAACCCGACGAAGGTGAACAGCGTTCCGACGAGCGGCAGCAGTACACCGCGGTAGCCGAATTGTGCCCGCGACTGAATCATCTGCGGCAAACCCAGCACTGGGCCCTGGGTGGCGTGAAATGCCATGAACAGCGTGCCGAACGCAATACCGGCAAGGCCCGCCACGATCGTCCATCCCAATGACAGACCCAGGCTGGGGCCGACGAATCCGAGCGCAAGGGTGAACGGCTGAAAGTTGCCGACGAACCAGAACGGACCTTGGTGGCTGACCTTGCCGTGACGTTCGTCGTCCGGTACGTAGTCGATGGACCGCGTCTCGATCAGAGCCGACGTTCGGCCCGCGGGTTCGGCGGATTGGCCTGATGTAGTCACGGGACCTCCGATGTGGCGGTAGCGGTCATGAGTATCACCTTGCGGGATGTACCACCGCGGACGCCATACTCAACCTGCTGCTAACGCAATCACGGCAGGCTTCCCTCGTCCACCGCAGTGATCCACAGAGCGGACTTCATCCACAGTCGCCGCCGATCCCGGTCTGACCAGGCGCCCGCGATCACGGGCCGGATCTACCGTCGGGCGCATGGGAAGCGAACTGCCCACCGACCGTCTTCACCGCAGGCTCGGCGCCGAGGGCGATGCGGAATCCGGCGGACGGACGACGGCGATTCGGATGCCGCACTGTCGCGCTGGCTGCCCGACGCCGGTGCCGGCGACCAGCCGGGGTGGCTTGCGGCCGCCCGCGCAGACCCCGGGCGCGCCGGCGCCATCGTGCTGGGAGCCGTCGGCGTTGTGGCCGTATTGGTCACCGTCTTCACCTTGTTTCAGGACAAGACCCCGCCGGTGGCATCGGCCAAACTCCCGCCGGTGGAGATGGTCTCGCCGGCACAGCCCACCCCGCGCGCCCCTGCCCCTGAGGGACCGGTCGTCGTGAGCGTCGTCGGGCTGGTGCACAAGCCGGGCCTGGTCACCTTGTCGTCGGGCGCACGCATCGCCGATGCGCTCAGCGCCGCAGGCGGCGCGCTCGACGGCGCAGATCTGATCGGCCTGAACATGGCTCGTCGCCTCACGGACGGTGAGCAGATCATCGTCGGCATCGCCGCGCCCGCCGGGGAACCGACGACCATGGGGAGTTCAGTGGCGACTGAGCCCACTCCATCCGTATCGGCAGGAGGCCCCGACCCGCATGCACGTGAGTCGGCGTCCGGCGAATCGGTCGACCTGAACACCGCGACCGAAGAGCAGCTCGACGCGCTGCCCGGTGTCGGCCCGGTGACCGCGGCCGCCATCATCGCGTGGCGTGAGGCCAACGGGTCGTTCGCCAGCGTCGACCAGCTCGGCGAGGTGGACGGTATCGGGCCTGCCCGCCTGGAGAAGCTGCGCGCCCAGGTTCATGTGTGAGCGCCGCGGACTGCCACGAGGTCCGCCTGGATCTGCGTCTGGTCCCGGCGGCGCTGACGAGCTGGGCGGTCACTGCCGCGGGAATTCTGTGGTCGATCGGCTGGGTCGTCGTGTTGCTGTCGGCGGCGGTCGCCGCAGCGAGTGCGACGGCGTGGTGGGGTGGCAGACGCCGAGCGCCACGCGGCGGTGCGCGAATGACAGCGGCGGCCGTGGTCGCGATCGCATTGACAGGGCTTGGCTTCGCCGTCGCGGTCCAGCTACGCGCCGAGCAGATCCGACATCATCCGCTGGTTGACCGTTACGGTGACGTCGCCGCCGTGATCGTCACGCCAAGCGAGACGCCGCGCTCGCTCGGCGGCGGAAGGCTGATGTTTCGGGGATCTCTGCGATACGTCGCCGGCGACGAAATGTCCGGCCGGGTGGTCGTTTTCGCGTCGATGGCCGGATTCGCCGAGCTCGCGGCGGGCCAGCCGGCTGCCTTCAAGGCCAGGATCTCCAGGCCGATCCGACGCGACCTCACGGTCGCCGTGCTTTCGGCGACCGGTGAACCGACCTTCGGGGAGGCCGCACCCATCCTGCGGGCGGGCCAGCGGGTCCGCACTGCGTTCGCCACCGCGGCACGGGAAGCCTTGCCCGCCGATCAGGCGGCGATGCTTCCCGCCCTCGTGCTCGGTGACACCTCCGCGCTGTCGGCCGACACCACCGCGGAGTTTCGGGCGTCGGGCCTGACGCATCTCACCGCTGTCTCGGGTGCGAACGTGACGATTGTCTGCGGGGCGGTGCTGCTGACAGCTGTGTTGGTCGGTCCTCGAACGGCGGTCGTGTTCGCCGGGGCTGCCTTGGTGGCGTTCGTCATCGTGGTGCAGCCGTCGGCGAGCGTGTTGCGCGCCGCGGTGATGGCCGCCATCACGCTGCTGGCCGTTGTGACACACCGCCGCAGACAGGCGATCCCGGTGCTGTCGGCGGCGGTCATCGCGTTGATGATCGCGACCCCCGAGCTCGCCGTCGACCTCGGCTTCGCCTTGTCGGTGTCGGCAACTGCAGCGCTTGTGGTGATCGCACCAGGATGGTCGCGACGGCTGGTCGCCCGCGGCTGGCCCAAGCCGTTGGCCGATGCGGTCAGCGTCGCCGTGGCCGCACAGCTGGTGACCGCGCCACTTGGTGGCAGCCATCTCCGGCACGTTGAGCGTCGTCGCGGCGCTGGCCAACCTTGCGGTGGCGGTTGTGATCGCCCCGATCACCGTCGATCGGCACTGCGGCGGCCGCGCTGTCGGTCTGGTGGCCTGCGGGCGCGGATCTTCTGATCAGGTTCACCGGACCCGAGCTGTGGTGGCTGCTGAGCGTGGCCCGTTGGGCGTCGGCTATTCCGGGCGCATCTGTGCCCGTGCCCTCAGGGTTGCCCGGTGCCTTGACCGTCGGAGCGGCAGGCATCGGGGCCGTCGTGCTGTCGCGGTGGTGGCGCAAGTGGCTGTCAGCGCGGCATGACACGATCAGAACATGAGCGAACCGGTTCCTGGATTGCATCTTGTCCTCGGGGACGAGGAGCTTCTGGTCGAGCGTGCGGTCGCTTCTGTGCTGCGCGCGGCGCGCAAGCAGGCGGGCACCGACGAGGTCCCCGTCAACCGCATGCGTGCCGGCGAGGTGAGCACGGCCGAACTCGCCGAACTGCTGAGCCCGTCGTTGTTCGCCGACGAACGGGTGGTGGTGCTCGAGTCCGCCGCCGAAGCGGGAAAGGACGCGGTGGCCCTCATCGAGACCGCGGCCGCAGACCTGCCCGACGGCACACTGCTCATCGTCGTGCACTCGGGCGGAGGGCGGGCGAAGGCGTTGGCCGGAAAGCTGAAGGAGCTCGGCGCGACGGTTCATCCGTGTGCCCGCATCGCCAAGGCTCCCGAACGCGCCGATTTCGTCCGCGGCGAGTTTCGCGCCTTGAAGGTCAAGGTGTCCGACGACACGGTCACGGCCCTGCTGGACGCGGTGGGATCCGACATCCGCGAGCTCGCGTCGGTCTGCTCGCAGCTGGTGGCCGACACGGACGGCACTGTGGACGCGGTCGCGGTGCGCCGCTACTACAGCGGCAAGGCAGAGGTGAAGGGCTTCGACATCGCCGACAAGGCGGTGGTCGGTGACGTCGCAGGCGCTGCCGAGGCGCTGCGCTGGGCGATGATGAGCGGCGAGCCCCATGTCGTTCTGGCCGATGCGCTCGCCGAGGCGGTGCACACGATCGCTCGGGTCGGGCCGCTGTCAGGCGACCACTACCGGCTGGCCTCCGAGTTGGGGATGCCGCCGTGGCGAGTGCAGAAGGCGCAGAGGCAGTCGCGACGCTGGTCGCGGGAATCGGTCGGCAAGGCGATGCAGTTGGTGGCGACGCTCAACGCCGACGTCAAGGGTGCGGCGGCAGACGCCGACTACGCGTTGGAGGCGGCGGTGCGCAAAGTGGCGGAACTCGTCGCCGACGATCGCTGAGCGGTGCGAATCAGAGCTTGTTGAAGGCGCGCGACAGCGCGGACTTCTTGTTCGCCGCCTGGTTCTTGTGGATGACACCCTTGCTGGCTGCCTTGTCCAGCTTGCGGTTGGTCGACTCGAGCAACTCGGCGGCCTTTTCCTTGTCGCCCGCCTCGGCGGCCTCACGGAACGAGCGGACGGCCGTGCGCAGCGAGGACTTCACTGACTGGTTCCGCAGTCGGGCAAGCTCGTTGGTGTGGATCCGCTTTACCTTCGACTTGATGTTGGCCACGCGCTAGTTCCTTCGTAAATCTTCATTGGGGTTGGGCAAAGTCTGGCGCCCGTCGCGCGGGCAGCGAGGGTTCAGATTACCAGCGCAGGGGGTAAAAGCCCAAAGTGGTCAAGAAGCGGAAGCCACTGGCCTGCGCAAACGCCGCGTTTGGGGCAGCATGTCAAAGGTGAGCCTGCGAACATTGCCGACCGAGACCGCGAAATCCGCCCGAGGCAATGGCCGCCGAACCGCACGATACGAGGGCATCTTCGACGGCTACAACGACCTGGGCAGCTACTGCGAAGCCTTCGACGAGATGTTCGATGCGCAGGGCAATGTCCGTGGGCCGTACAAGGGCATCTTCGCCGAACTCGCCCCGTCTGACGCCTCTGAGCTGGAGGCACGCAACGACGCCCTCGGTCGCGCGTTCGTCGATCAGGGCATCACGTTCTCGCTGTCGGGCCAGGAACGTCCGTTCCCACTCGACCTGGTGCCGCGGGTGATCTCGGCTGCCGAGTGGTCGCGGTTGGAGAAGGGCATTCGGCAGCGCGTCAAGGCGCTGGAGATGTACCTGGACGACATCTACGGCGAGCAGGAGATTCTTCGCGACGGCGTCATCCCGCGCCGGCTCGTCACCTCCTGTGAGCACTTCCACCGCGAAGCCGCGGGCATCGTGCCGCCCAACGGCGTGCGCATCCACGTGGCAGGCATCGACCTGGTTCGCGATGCGCAGGGCAACTTCCGGGTGCTGGAGGACAACCTGCGCTCACCGTCGGGCGTCTCCTACGTGATGGAGAACCGCCGCACCATGGCGCGCGTCTTTCCCAACCTGTTCGCCACCCACCGGGTGCGCGCGGTGGGCGACTATTCGTCGCATCTCCTGCGTGCGCTGCGCAACGCCGCCGCTACCAACGAAGCGGACCCGACCGTGGTGGTGCTGACGCCCGGTGTCTACAACTCGGCCTACTTCGAGCATTCACTGCTGGCCCGGCAGATGGGCGTCGAGCTCGTCGAGGGACGCGACCTGTTCTGCCGCGACAACACCGTCTACATGCGGACCACCGAGGGTGAACGTCAGGTGGACGTCATCTACCGCCGCATCGACGACGACTTCCTCGACCCGATGCAGTTCAATCCCAACTCCGTGCTCGGCGTCGCAGGCGTGTTGAATGCGGCGCGCGCAGGCAACGTCGTCATCTCGAGTGCCGTCGGCAATGGCGTCGGCGACGACAAGCTCGTCTACACGTACGTACCGACGATCATCGAGTACTACCTCGGCGAGAAGCCGTTGCTCGCCAATGTCGACACCTTCCGATGCTGGCTCAGCGAAGAGCGTGAGGAGGTGCTCGACCGCGCCGACGAACTCGTCATCAAGCCCGTCGAAGGGTCTGGCGGTTACGGAATTGTCTTCGGGCCCAACGCATCCGAAAAAGAACTCGCGACGATCTGCAAGAAGATCCGCAACGATCCGCGCGGCTGGATAGCCCAGCCTGTCGTGCAGCTGTCGACGGTGCCGACGCAGATCGACGACAAGCTCGCGCCGCGCCACGTGGATCTGCGACCGTTCGCGGTCAACGACGGAGACGACGTGTGGGTGCTTCCCGGCGGCCTGACCCGTGTCGCGCTCCCGGAGGGCTCGCTGGTGGTCAACTCCAGCCAGGGTGGAGGCTCGAAGGACACCTGGGTGCTGGCGTCGCGCACCTCGGGAGCCGACCGCGAGCTGGCCGCCGCAGAAGTGGTCCGCAAGCTACCCAAAGCGCCGAAAGGCGCGAAAGGCGACAAGAACGGGGATTCGTCGGCGCAGCAACAACAGCAGTCGCAATCGTCGGGTCCCGGCCAGGAACAGCAACAGCAACAGCAGCAGCAGGCGGTGATGAATCATGCTCGCCCGCAACGCTGAATCGCTGTATTGGATCGGTCGCTACGTCGAGCGCGCCGACGACACCGCCCGCATCCTCGACGTCACGGTCCACCAGTTGCTCGAGGACTCCAGCGTCGATCCCGACCAGGCGTCGCGCACGCTGCTGCGGGTGCTGGGCATCGAGCCGCCCGCCGAGGCGCTCGATGTGTGGTCGCTGACCGACTTGGTCGCATACAGCCGTAACACCCACGGCGGCTGGTCGATCGTCGAATCGATATCGGCCGCGCGTGAGAATGCAAGGGGTGCACGTGAAGTCACGTCCACCGAAATCTGGGAGTGCCTGAACACCACGTACAACGCGTTGGCTGAACGTGAACGGGTCGCCAAGCGTCTCGGGCCCGCCGAGTTCCTGTCTTTCGTCGAGGGCCGTGCCGCGATGTTCGCCGGGCTCGCCGACTCGACGCTCTCCCGCGACGATGGCTACCGCTTCATGGTGCTCGGCCGCGCAATCGAACGGGTCGACATGACGGTGCGCCTGCTGCTGTCCCGCGTCGGTGACAGCGCCTCGTCGCCCGCATGGGTGACGGTGCTGCGCTCCGCCGGTGCGCACGACACCTATCTGCGCACGTACCGCGGTGTGCTCGACGCCGGCCGCGTCGTCGAGTTCATGCTTCTGGATCGGCTGTTCCCGCGATCAGTGTTCTATTCCCTGCGACTGGCCGAGCACAGCCTCGACGAACTCCACAACCGCGCGCTCAACCGGGTCGGCGCGACCGCGGAAGCCCAGCGGCTGCTCGGTCGAGCACGCAGCGAGTTGGAGTTCCTTCGCCCCGGCGTACTGCTGGAATCTCTCGAACAGCGGCTCGCCAGCCTACAGAAGACATGTCACGACGTCGGAGAAGCATTGGCGCTGGAGTACTTTCACGCCGCGCCATGGGTCGCGTGGACGGATGCAGGGCGCACCGGCTCGCTGGTCATCGAGGAAGGCGAGATCTAGATGTGGCGCATGCGGGTGGTGCACTCGACCGGCTACGCCTACAAGTCGCCGGTGACGGCTTCATTCAACGAAGCACGCCTGACGCCACGGTCGGATTCCCGACAGAACGTCATCCTCAACCGCATCGAGACCGTGCCCGCAACAAGGTCCTATCGCTATGTCGATTACTGGGGCACCGCGGTCACGTCGTTCGACCTGTATGCACCGCACACCGAGCTCGAGGTCACCTCGTCTTCGGTCGTCGAGACCGACAAGGGAGAGATGCCCAAGAAGGTCAGCTGGGAGGACCTCAATTCGGAGGCGGTGATCGACCGGTATGACGAGATGCTCAGCCCGACCGACTACGTGCCTGCGAGCAGGCGGATTCAGGCCGTAGGTAGGCGGATTGCCAAGTACAACGAGCCTGCCGACGCTGTACTCGCTGCCGCGCAGTGGGCGCACAGCGAACTCGAGTACGTGCCGGGGACCACGGGGGTGCACTCGTCGGGGCTCGACGCGCACCGCGAGGGCAAAGGCGTGTGCCAGGACTACGCGCACTTGACATTGATACTGTTGCGGGGCATGGGAATTCCGGCGCGATATGTGTCGGGCTATCTGCATCCCAACCGGGAAGCCGCAGTGGGCGAGACCATCGACGGTCAGAGCCACGCGTGGATCCAGGCCTGGACGGGCGGTTGGTGGAACTATGACCCGACCAACGACAGCGACATCAACGAGCAGTACATCAGTGTCGGTGTGGGTCGGGACTATTCGGATGTTTCGCCGCTCAAGGGCATCTACTCGGGGGAGGGGTCGACCGACCTCGACGTGGTCGTGGAGATCAGCCGGCTGGCCTGAATTCATGGTGGCGGAGTTCGACCTCGATCTCGCATCCGGACGTGTGCATGCCCAGCGCTTCGGTGAGTCCGATGCGCCGCTGATACTCGCGGTGCACGGCCTGTCGGCCAACATGCACGGCTTCGACTACCTCGCGCCGCTTCTGATCGACGACGGCGCGCGTCAGCTGATCGCGGTCGATCTGCGCGGCCGCGGTGGCAGCGAGTCCACCGCGCCGGGGACGTACGGTCTCATGTCGCACGCCCGCGACATGTTCGAGGTGGCAACGCTTCTGGGCCACGACCGGTTCGACTGGGTGGGATGGTCGCTCGGAGCGCTGATCGGTATCGCCGCATCGCAGATGGACCCCGGCCGGATCCGCAGCCTCGGGATGATCGACCATGCGGGCCGGTCCGACCACAGTGCTGTCGCGGCAGTGCTCTCCGGCCTCAACCGACTGGATCTCGAGACGCCAACCGCCGAGGACTACGTGGCTCAGGTCGAGGCGCTGAGCCCGATCCGCCCGTTCACCGACTTCTGGCGCCGTTTCTACGCCTACGAGTTCCGGCGGACAAGCAAGGCGGCCTGCCTCGAAGACGGTGTCGATGCCTCCGGGCAGGACTGGCCGCGGGCGTGGCGGCACCTGACGATGCCCGTCGGATTGGTTCGGTGTCGACGACCGCTGAACGGCGGGCTGGTGGTGCCCGACGACGTCGCCGCCGACATCGCATCGGCGGTTCCGACGATCACCGTCACCGACGTCGACGCCGACCACTTCACCGTCATGACGCACCAGCCCGCCGCGGAAGCACTGCGTGCTCTGCTGGCCTAACCTCCGCCGCGGCCGCCACACACGCCGGGATGCACCTCGACTCGGTGCAGATCGTCGCCGAGTTCGATCTGCCTGCTGAATGCCGTGGCCGCCAGGGCGCGCCAGTCGTCCTCCTGCCCGGGGCCGATGCCCGGGACGTAATGGGTGAGGACCAGGATTCCTACGCCGGCCCGCTCGGCGGTGGCAGCAGCCTCCTCGACCGACGAGTGGTAGTCGATGATGTCCCTGATGCGTTGCACAGCCATCTGTTCGACCAGATCCCTTCGGATCACGGTGTGCACCAAAGCGCCTGCGCCTGTTGCTAATTCGTCCAGTCCGGCGCACGGCACGGTATCGCCGGCCAGTACCACCGACGCTCCCTCGAAATCGATCCGGAACCCGACAGTCGGCTCGACGGGTCGGTGATCGGTCGGAGCCGCGGTGATCCGCACGCCGTCACCGGCCCACACCACGCCGTTGGTCACCTCCTCCACCTCGACCGTGGGTGGTTCGGTGATGTCGGGGTGGTGGCCGATGCGATAGCTGATGTCGGGGGCCAGCGCGTTGAGCGTCGCATCGACCACTGCGGTGGTTCCAGGCGGACCGATCACCCGTAGTGGAGTGCGGGTGAAGGTGGTGACCCATCGCGTCGTGATGACGTCGGAGAGATCGGTGATGTGATCGCTGTGCAGGTGTGTCAGGAGAAGGGCGGAGATGTTGGCGGCACCGACACCCACCGCCGCAGCCCGCATCAACACGCCGCGGCCGCAGTCCACGAGGAAGGTCTGCCCGCCGGCGCGCACCAACGTCGAGGGCCCGGCGCGGTGGGGATCGACCATGGGGCTTCCGGTGCCCAGAAGGGTGACCTCGATCATGAGGCCTAACGTTAAACCTCGTGGCAGCGGATTCATCGCGAACGGTCGCAACGTGGCTGTGGCGGGTGACCGCAGATACCCGAGAGATCGTCGCGTTCGCCACCGCACGCCACCTGCGTGAGGTCTATGTCGCGGTGCCGTTGAGCGGAGTCGACGATGACGTCGCATCGCTCACCGCGGCTTTGCGGGCCAACGGAATTGCGGTGTCGTGCCTCGGCGGTGACCCGACCTGGACGGTCGACCACGACGCCGCACTGAACTGGGCCTTCCGCGCGACCACCGACGCCGTGTTCGACGGTGTCCACCTCGACGTCGAGCCATGGGCGTTGCCGCGCTGGCCCGAGGACGCGGGCGCACTGATGGGTTCCTTCGCCACGCTGGTGGACGAGATGGCCGAGGTCGCGCCGCTGGCGATGGACTTGGTGCCGTGGCTGACGACCAAGCACCGCGAGACCGTCAGTCATATTGTGCGTCAGTGCAACTCGGTCACCGTGCTGGCCTACCGCGATAATGCCGCGGCGATCGTCGCCGAGGCCGACGCAATGCTCCGGCTCTGCCGGGTCGCCGGGATTCCCCACCGTATCGGCGTCGAGACGCAACCGCCTACCGCGGCAATCCCGGCGAACACGACATTCGGCGACGACGGCGAGGCAGCGATGCGCAGGGAACTCGGCGACGTCGCGACCCGCATGCGGCCGCCGCTGTTCGACGGGTTCGCCATCCACCACCTCGACTCGTGGCGAACGATGCCGCCGTGACCGGCTACTCGCGGCCGGCCGACACCCAGCTCATATCGTGGAACCTGGTCCCCGACACCGCATCTGCGGCGGCATCCAGCGCGCCGATCTGATCCGCATCGAGCACCACCGACAACGAGCCGAGGTTCTCCTCGACTCGGGCGGCCCGCCGCGTGCCCGGGATCGGAACCGATGCGACACCGAACGTGTCGGCGCGATACCTCAACCACGTCAGTGCGACCTGTGCCGCCGTCGCGCCCGCGGCCTCTGCGACCGACGTGACGACTTCCACCACCGCGAGGTTGGCGTCCAGGGCGCCCTCGGCGAACCGCGGCATGGTCTTGCGGAAGTCGTTCGTCGACGCGAGATCGGCCGCCGACCGGACGGTACCGGTCAAAAAGCCGCGGCCCAGCGGTGAATAGGGGACAAATCCCACGCCGAGTTCGGCGGCCGTCGGCACGACATTGCGCTCGACGTCACGGCTCCAGATCGACCATTCGCTCTGCACCGCGGCGATCGGGTGCACTGCGACGGCGGCGCGAAGCTCGTCGGCCGTCACCTCCGACAACCCGAGGTGGCGCACCTTGCCCGCCGCTACCAGGTCGGCCATCGCGCCGACCGTCTCTTCGATCGGGACAGACGGGTCGCGGCGGTGCATGTAGTAGAGGTCGACGACGTCGGTCTTCAACCGCGACAGGCTCTCGTCGATGGACTTGTGCACGTACGCCGCGTCGCCATGAGCCACCAGACTGCCTGCCGCACGATCGGCCGGGTTGCTCGCGATGCCGAATTTCGTGGCGAGGGTGACTTCGTCGCGCCGGTCGGCAAGCAGCTTGGAGATCAGCCGCTCGTTGTTTCCGCTCCCATAGACGTTGGCGGTGTCGATGAACGTCACGCCGATGTCGAGACAGCGGTGCAGCGTGGCAAGCGATTCCGTGTCGTCGACCTCGCCGTAAACCGGCGTCAACGCCATCGCTCCGAAACCGATTGCACTGACCGTCAATTGATCGCCAAGAGTGACTGTGGGCACGTCCGCGGCTTTGTTAGTCATGCTTTCATTCCTCGTGATCGGTGGTGCTTTCACGTTCCTCCAACCGAGCATCGCGGCGGGGCTGTTCCGGCGAAGATGCTTTCGCCGACGACCAAGTTCGACCTAACCTGTTGTGACACCGGTCACTATGGAGGCGACGATGCGAATCGCGGACGTGTTGCGAACAAAGGGCGCCGCGGTGGCGACGATCACCCCCGAGACGTCGGTCTCCGGGCTGCTCAACGAGCTCGCCATGAACAACATCGGCGCCATGGTCGTGGTCTCCGGCGACGGCGTCGTGGGCATCGTCTCGGAGCGCGACGTGGTGCGCAAGCTGCATGAACACGGCGTCGAGCTGCTGCGGCTGCCGGTTTCGCAGATCATGACGACGATGGTCGCGACGTGCTCGCCGACCGACACGGTCGATCACCTGACCGCACTGATGACCACCAAGCGGGTCCGGCACATCCCGGTCGTCGAGAACGACCGCCTTGTCGGGATCGTCAGCATCGGCGACATCGTCAAGCAGCGGATGGAGGAGCTGGAAAGCGAGCAGCGCGCGCTGCAGGACTACATCACCCGTGGCTGAGATCGAATTACGCCCCATCGCGCGGGCTGACATTCGTTCGCAGATCCAAAGTGCTGGCCAGGGCCTTCTATGACGACCCGGTGATGAAGTACATGCAGCCGGACGACAAGGCAAGGGCGAAGATGCTGCCGCCGCTGTTCGCGACCCTGACCAGGAACCATTTCATCGCCCGCGGTGGTTCGGAGGTGGCGAGCCGCGGCGGGGTCATCGGCGCGGCGACGCTGTGGGACCCGCCGGGCCTTCGCAAGTCGTCGCGATGGGAAGAGCTGAAGATGATGCCGACATTGGCGTGGCACTTCCGTTCGCGGGCCGAGCAGACCAAGACCCTCGGCAAGCTCATGGAGAAGGCTCATCCGGAGGAGCCGCACTGGTATCTGATGGTCATCGGCAGCGATCCGTCGGTGCGCGGCGCCGGCTTCGGGCAGGCGCTGATGGGTTCACGATTGGACCGCTGCGACGGCGAGCGTGCCCCGGCGTATCTCGAAGCGAGCGAGGAATCGCTGATCCCGTACTACAGCCGGTTCGGATTCGAGCAGATCGGTGAGATCGACATTCCGGGCGGTCCGACGATGATTCCGATGTGGCGGGCGCCGCGGTAGGTCAGCTCCACGAATAGTCGCGGCGCAACCTGGTCGCGACGATCTCGAACGTCTCGCGTTCCAGGATTGCGCCTTCGCGGCGGATGCCCTCCTCGGGCACGTCCAGCACCCGGTCCAACCGCACCCAGCTCGGCCGGGCTTCGTAATCCCAGGGTCCCGAACCGATACCGACCCACTCTCGGTCGTTCTGGTGGCGTTCCTGGCTGGACAGCATCAAGCCGAGGAGGGTGCGACGGTCGCGGCCGACCACAAGTACCGGGCGATCCTTGCCCCGCGACGGGTCGTCCTCGTAGACCACCCACGTCCACACCACTTCGCCGGGATCGGCGCGGCCATCGAGGTCGGGTGCATACACCAACCTGCGGGCCCGTTGTGCGGTGGGAACGCTGTTATCGGTGACCGGGCGCCCGGCCGTGATGGCTGGCGCCGACTCGTCAGCGACTCCCGTCAGGGCGTCGATGCCCGCCTTGATGCCCTGCTGAATGCTGCGGGGCAGCGTCTCGGGCCGCTGCAGCTGGCGGATGAACCTGGGCGCCTCGTTGAACACCAGGTTCTCGGCTAGCCGCTGGAAGGTCTTCCATTGCGAGGCCATAATCGCAGCATATGTGAAGCGAAACGCGCGCGATTGTGTCGCCTCACGCCTCGCTCTCGATACCCTGGATGGGCATAGCGCCCCCGCTATACAAAGCCTGACCAGGAGATTCCCATAAGCAGTTTCGCCGACCAGACCTTCACCGCGCCGGCGCAGATTCGGAACTTCTGCATCATCGCCCACATCGACCACGGCAAGTCGACGCTGGCCGACCGGATGCTGCAGCTCACCGGTGTCGTCGCGGACCGCGATATGCGCGCCCAGTACCTGGACCGGATGGACATCGAGCGGGAACGCGGCATCACCATCAAGGCTCAGAACGTCCGGCTGCCATGGAACGTCGACGGCACCGACTATGTCCTGCACTTGATCGACACACCCGGTCACGTCGACTTCACCTACGAGGTGTCGCGCGCCCTCGAGGCGTGCGAAGGCGCGGTGCTGCTGGTCGACGCTGCCCAGGGCATCGAGGCGCAGACGCTGGCGAACCTGTACCTGGCGCTGGACCGCGACCTGCACATCATCCCGGTGCTGAACAAGATCGACCTGCCTGCTGCCGATCCCGACCGCTATGCGGGTGAAATCGCCCACATCATCGGTTGTGAGCCCAGCGACGTATTGAGGGTCTCCGGGCAAGACGGGCGATGGCGTCGCCGATCTGCTCGACCACGTCGTGCGCGAGGTGCCCTCGCCGCAGGGTGACGCCGACGCGCCGACCCGCGCGATGATCTTCGACTCCGTCTACGACATCTATCGCGGCGTGGTGACCTACGTGCGCGTCGTCGACGGCAAGATCCTGCCGCGCGAACGGATCAAGATGATGTCCACCGGCGCCAACCATGAACTGCTGGAAGTCGGCATCGTGTCACCCGATCCCAAGCCGTCCGCGGGCCTTGGGGTCGGCGAGGTCGGTTATCTCATCACCGGTGTGAAGGACGTGCGTCAGTCGAAGGTCGGCGACACCGTGACGATGGCCCGCCACGGCGCCACCGAGGCGCTCACCGGGTACCGCGAACCCAAGCCGATGGTGTATTCCGGGCTCTATCCCGTCGACGGCTCCGACTACCCGGTCCTGCGCGACGCGCTCGACAGGCTTCAGCTCAACGACGCAGCCCTGGTCTGGGAGCCGGAGACGTCGGTGGCGCTGGGATTCGGCTTCCGGTGCGGCTTCCTCGGACTGTTGCACATGGAGATCACCCGGGAGCGGCTTGAGCGCGAATTCGACCTGGACCTGATCTCCACCTCGCCCAACGTCGTCTACCGCGTCGAGAAGGACGACGGCAGCGAGCTCGTCGTCACCAACCCGTCGGACTGGCCTGAAGGCAAGGTGCGCGCGGTGTTCGAGCCGGTGGTCAAGACCACGATCATCGCGCCGAGCGAGTTCATCGGCACCATCATGGAGCTGTGTCAGTCCCGTCGCGGGGAGCTGGGCGGCATGGATTACCTGTCGCCCGAGCGGGTGGAGCTGCGCTACACGATGCCGCTGGGCGAGATCATCTTCGACTTCTTCGACTCGTTGAAGTCGCGCACCCGCGGATACGCCAGCCTTGACTACGAGGAGTCGGGCGAACAGGAAGCCGACCTCGTCAAGGTCGACATCCTGCTCCAGGGCGAGCCTGTCGATGCGTTCAGCGCGATCGTGCACAAGGACGCTGCCGCCGCGTACGGCAACAAGATGACCAGCAAGCTCAAGGAACTCATCCCACGCCAACAGTTCGAGGTTCCGGTGCAGGCCGCGATCGGCGCGAAAATCATTGCCCGCGAGAACATCCGCGCGATTCGCAAGGACGTGCTGTCGAAGTGTTACGGCGGCGACATCACGCGAAAGCGCAAGCTGCTGGAGAAGCAGAAGGAGGGCAAGAAGCGGATGAAGACCATTGGGCGCGTGGAAGTTCCCCAGGAGGCCTTCGTTGCGGCGTTGTCGTCCGACGCCGCGGGCGACAAGCCCAAGAAATGACCGCACGGGCTCTCGTCGCCGGGACTGTCATCGTCGCCGTGATGGCGTTATCCGGCTGCGTGAGCACCGTTTCCGGCTCCGCAGTGCGGGATGCGAAGACCGTGCCAACGGATGTGCCGCGGCTTGCACGAGTCGGTTCTCGACTCTGTGTTGCTTCCCATCGACGAGATCAACGACATCATGGGGACCAACGATCTCGAAATCACCAGCGACATGGACGATATGACGGATTCATCGGACAAGGTGTCCGATCAGGATTGCCTCGGCGCGATGTTCGGAGCCGAGGAACCCGTCTACAAGGGCAGCGGATGGACGGCGGTGCGCGACGTCGTGGCGCGCGAACCTGATGAGGACAACGACCACTGGATCGAGCAGACCGCGGTGATCTATCCGCAGGCGAGCAATGCCAACCGGTTCTTCGAGAAGTCGAAATCGAGCTGGGAGAAGTGCGTCGGGTCGTCGCTTGCGGTGGACACCGAGGACACCAGCTCGTTGTGGGAGTTCGGCGACGTGACAAGCAGTGACGGTCTGATCGCCCAGGTGGCGAACCAGGAGGATGCCGACGGCTGGGGATGTCAGCACGCACTGGCGGCGGCGTCCAACCTGACTGTCGAGACGTGGGTCTGTGCCTACAACCTCGCCGACGAGGCGACGACGATGGCGATCGACATCATCAACAACGCGTCGGAGAGGTAGCGCGGCTGCACTTCTGCTCAACCAGAGTTCAAGGTTTGAGGCGACACCGGTTTTGGGGTAGTCCGTTAGCACTATGCGGGTATCGATCATCGAGACATCGGGACTGGGCGACCGCAGCTACGTCGTCAGCGGCGACGGCGTCGCTGTCGTCATCGATCCGCAGCGTGATATCGACCGCGTGCTGGCGGCGGTTGGCGATGCCCGCATCACCCACGTGCTGGAAACCCACATTCACAACGACTACGTCACCGGCGGGCTGGAGCTGTCACGGACGGTCGACGCCGAATACGTGGTTCCTGACGGGGAAGACCTCGGCTATCCGGCGCGAAGGGTGGTCGACGGCGACACCATCGAGTCCGGTTCGATCGTGCTGCGGGTCATTCACACGCCCGGCCACACGCAGTCACCACGTCAGCTACGAACTGCGCGACCAGTCCGGCGACGCCGTCGGCGTGTTCACCGGCGGCTCTCTGCTGTTCGGCAGCACCGGACGCACCGACCTGGTCGACGAAGCCGAGACGGAGGCGCTGACCCGCGCGCAGTACAACTCCGTTCGACGCCTGGCCGACGAGCTACCCGACGGTGCGGCGGTGTACCCGACGCACGGTTTCGGCAGCTTCTGCTCAGCCTCGTCCGTCGACGAGGACGCGTCGACGATCGGGCTGCAGCGCCAGAGCAATCCCGCTATGACCAAGGATGAGCAGGCCTTCGTCGACGAACTGCTGACAGAGCTGTCGGCATACCCGGCCTACTACGCGCACATGGGCGTGATCAACAGCGAAGGTCCTGCGGCCGTCGATCTTTCGTTGCCCAAGCCCATTGACGCCGACGAGCTGCGCCGCCGGCTGGAGTCGGGCGAGTGGGTCGTCGACCTCCGCCATCGGGTGGCGTTCGCCGCCGGACATCTCGACGGCAGCCTCGGATTCGAGTTGTCCGGGTCGTTCGTGACGTATCTCGGGTGGCTACACCCGTGGGGTACCGCGCTGACGCTGATCGGCGAGGATGAAAGCCAAATCGTGGATGCCAGGCGTGAACTCGCGCGTATCGGCGTTGACGACATCGCAGGTTCCGCCGACATCGAAGTTGTCGGTAACGCGGCCGACATGCGAACCTACCGGGTCGCCGATTTCGTCGCACTCGCGAAGGCCGTCGGGAGCGGCGAGATGACCGTTCTCGATGTGCGTCAGGCCGACGAGTTCGCCGACTCGCACGTGCGGGGCGCGGTGAACATTCCGCTGCACGAGCTGATCGACCGCGTCAACGGGTTGCCCGGCGGCGAGGTCTGGGTGCACTGCGCATCCGGCTATCGCGCGTCCATCGCGGCGTCGATCCTCGACAGGCACGGGCGCGACGTCGTGCTGATCGACGACGAATTCGGCAGAGCCGCTGACCTGAATCTGACAGGCGACGCGCGTTGACCGTCGCTAAAGCGAGCCGAACGCGGCCGTCAACCGTCCCCGCAGATCACCTCGGCCGTAGCGGTACAGCGGCCCGCCGCCGTCGCCGAGCAGAAGGCGAAGCTCGGCCATGCCGCGCGCGGTAACCGGACGCTGAGAGTGAAGCCGTAACGTGATGTCGTCGATGATGGTCTCTGCCGCAACGACTTCACCTGCATTGATTTCGGGACGCACCGACCGGAAAGGTGACGCATCGTGTGCGTCGTCGATGCAGCGGCGCAAGGAGCGGGCCACGCTTTCCCGTTCACGCACCGAGGTGAGTCTCTCGGCGTGGAACGCCAGCGGAGTTTCGGCGTGCACGGTAGCGCCGCTGGCGAGCCTGCGGTCGTAGAGGCCCGGTCGCAGCCACGCGGCGAAACGGGCCCACAGCAGCGATTCGGCGGGCGCCAGCGTGATCTGGGATTCGGACTGCCATTCCGGCAGCAGCCCGGACACGTCGTCAGGGTCGAAACGCATGTGAATACCTCATGATCCCGCGCAGCGTCAGGGCATCGTCGCGACGGGAACAAGCCGGTCTCGACCGATCAGTTCCCCCCATGCGGTAAACGCCTCGTCGTGACCAGCGGACGATTCGCCACCCGCCATGGCGACCAAGCCGGCGGCCAGGCTGCCGATACCTACGCCGGTCCGGTTCATGACGCTGACCAGTTCCTCGAAGGCCTCACCGGGCGAGTAGCAGCGCAGCCCAACGAGTATTCCGGTCGCGACGTCGATGACCTTCCGCGATGTGTCGTCGAAATATCGTGTGCTGCTGCTCATGAGACGATGATCGGCGGAACGCGCTCAGCCGCCAAGAGATTGGCGCATGGTGATTCAACGGCTGCACTAGTTGACACCTGAGGTCGACAATGGGGTCCATGCTCCCGGTTCTCGACCTCACAGACGCGGACAGGGATCCGACGTCGTTTCGGACACGGCTGCGCGAAGCAGCCCACGACAGCGGCTTCTTCTACCTCGTCGGTCACGGCGTGCCACGCGCGCAGTGTGACGAGGTGCTCACGTTGGCGCGGCAGTTCTTCGCACTGCCTGCCGAGGCGAAGAGCGAGATCAGCCAGTTCAAGAGCCCACAGTTTCGCGGCTATTCCCGTTTGGGCGGCGAGCTCACCAACGGCAAGGTCGACTGGCGGGAGCAGATCGATATCGGTCCGGAGCGGCAGGTCATCGAGGGCGCGGAGGGTTTCTGGCGACTGCAGGGACCCAACTTGTGGCCGTCGACGCCGTCAGCCTTCCGGGCGGCATTCGAGAGGTGGGATGCGGCGCTGTCTGGTGTCGGATTGCGCCTGTTGCGGCACTGGGCCGTGTCGTTGGGAGCTGACGAGGATGTTTTCGACGCCGCCTTCGCAGAGCTGCCCGCGACACTGATCAAGGTGGTGCGCTATCCGGGTACAGACGAAACACCGCAAGGTGTTGGCGTGCATAAGGATTCGGGCGTGCTGACCCTGCTGCTGGTGGAGCCGGACTCTGAGGGGTTGCAAGTTGAACTCGGCCCGCAGCAGTGGATCGACGTGCCGCCGGTGCCGGATGCGCTGATCGTGAACATCGGCGAGTTGCTCGAGGTGGCCACCGGCGGCTATCTGCGCGCGACGCGGCACCGCGTGCGCGCACCGCGGCCGGGAAGCGACCGGGTGTCGATCCCGTACTTCCTCAACCCCGCCCTCGATGCTCTGGTCCCCATCATCTCGCTGCCACCCGACCTGGCGGCGTTGTCAAGAGGTGTCGAGGCCGACCCGGATAACCCGATCTTCAACACCTACGGCGAGAACGCGTGGAAGTCGCGGACACGCGCGCACCCCGATGTGGCCGAGTTGCACCACGGCATCAAGCCGAAAGGGCCCGCAGCGGCCTACTAGTCCGTCGATATCCTCGGACTGATCGCAAATCTGGGCCATGCGTGCGTGCGCTCATAGCGTTCCGTTATGACCACCACAGAGAGCACCGCCCCCGTCCTCGCCTCCGTCGCTGACGCGTTGACGACAGCACATGCGGTCGCTGCGGAAGTCGCCGCCGGTGCCGTCGAGCGTGAAATCAACGGGGTCTGGCCCGTTGCGGAGCTGCACAGGGTCGCCGAGTCGGGTCTGCTCGGCATCATCGTGCCTGCCGATTTCGGCGGCCCCGACCTGCCGCCTTCGACCGCGATCGAGGTGCTTCGCATTCTGTCACAGGCCGATTCGGCCGTCGGGCAACTGCTCCTGTCGCATTTCGTGATCAACTTCGCCATTCGCGGCCTCGGCGACGCCGATCCAGCGCCGCGCATCTACGGCGATGTGGTGGCGGGCACCCAGGTAGGCAATGCGACCGTCGAGCGGGGCACCCGCACCAGTGCGGACCGGCTGACCACCGTGTCTCGTCGCGACGGCGACAGCTGGGTCCTCAACGGCAAGAAGTACTACGCGACGGGCGCGCTGGAAGCCGGCTGGATAGCGGTTGCTGCCAGGATTCCGGATACGGAACCACCCCATGGCGCAACGGTTTTCGTCCGGCCATCGGATCCTGGCGTGACCCTCAACCTGGATCGGTGGTCGGCGTTCGGGCAACGCGGCACCGCTAGCGGTGAAGTGATCCTGGATCAGGTGGTGGTCGACAAGGGGTTTGTCATCGACGAGGGTCCCGACCCGGATCCCGCGACGGCGCCCCCGGCAGTGCTCGGCGCGTTCGATCAGGCTCTGCACGCCGCCGTGGACATCGGAATCGCGCGCGCCGCACTGGAGGACGGCGCGCGCTTCGTCACCACCAAGAGCCGGCCGTGGTTCGAGGCAGGGGTGGACAGTGCCGCCGACGAGCCACATGTCGTCCGGCGCTTCGGTGAGCTCACCGCACGGCTGTATGCGCTGGAGGCGCTGCTCGCGCAGGGTGCTGGTCTGGTCGACGCAGCGGTCGCCGAGGCCGAACTCACCCGCGAATCTGCAGCCGATGCGTCGTTGAAGGTGGCCGCGGCCAAGGCGCTGGCGCAGGAGTTGGCCGTCGAGATCGCCAGCGGCATCTTCGAACTCACCGGCACCTCGGCGACGGACGGCAAGTACGCGTTGGATCGGCACTGGCGCAATGTGCGGGTGCACTCACTGCATGATCCCGCCCGCTGGAAGTACGTGCACCTCGGAAACCACACGCTGCATGGCACGAAGCCGCCTCGCCTCGGCGTGCTGATCTGACCGTCGCTCACAACCGAAGGAATGACATGACTGGGTTCTACATCACCGGCAGCATCAACGTTCCGACAGTCGACGATGCATTCCGGGCCGCGGCGGACAGGGCAACTGACTAGACCAGGCCGCGCTGGCGAAGGATCGCGCCTGCGCCCTCGGCAAACCAATACGCCTCCTCGATGTGTGGCTGCCCGGACAGGATGAAGTGATCGATGCCGAGGGCGTGGTACTCGGCGATGCGGTCGGCGACCTCGGTGTGGCTTCCCACCAACGCGGTGCCCGCGCCGCCGCGCACCAACCCGTATCCGGCCCACAGGTTGGGGGAGATCTCCAGATCTGATGTGCGGCCGTCGTGCAGTGCAGTCATCCGCTGCTGCCCTACGGATTCGGTGCGGGCGAGAACTTTCTGCGCCGACGCGATCCGCTCGTCGCTGATCGCGCCGAGCAGTCGCTCGGCATGCGCCCAGGCCTCGGCCGAGGTGTCTCTGCTGATCACATGCAGCCTGATGCCGAACTGCAACGTCCGCCCGTGCGCCGACGCACGGCCCCGAATCCGTTCCAGCCGTTCGGTGATCTGGGCCGGAGTCTCGCCCCACGCCAGATAGGTGTCCACGTGTTCGGCGGCGACCTCCTCGGCGGCAGGGGATGCTCCACCGAAGAAGACCTGCGGTGGATCCCAGTCCCCGTAATCGATGCGCGCACCCGCGACGTCGAAGTACTCGCCGTCGAAGTCGAACGTCGAACCCGCCGGGACCGTGCCGACGCCGCGCAGCACCGCAAGGAACTCGGCCGTGCGCTGGTACCGCTCGTCATGGCCGAGGTGGTCGCCGAACCGTGCCTGCTCCAGCGGGTCGCCCCCGGTCACGATGTTGAGCAGCAGCCGACCACCGGAGACTCGTTGGAAGGTCGCCGCCTGATGCGCGGCAAGCGTTGGCGAGATGAAGCCTGGCCGAAACGCCACAAGGAATTTCAGCCGCGACGTCACCTGCGTCAGTGCGGCGGTGGTGATCCAGGCGTCCTCGCACCAGGTACCGGTCGGCGTCAGCACGGCCTCGAACCCGAGAAGTTCAGCGGTGCGGGCGATTTCGCCGAGGTAGGCGATGGTCGGCGGACGGATCCGGCTCGCAGAGGGGCCGACGGACAGGTGGGAATCGTCTCCGGATCCGACGATTTCTCGGCTGTCGCCGTTGGTTGGCAGGTACCAGTGCAGGTGGATGCTCATCAGAGATGAGCACTTTGCCATCGGATCGTCATGGTCACAAGGCAAACACTCAGCGCGATTTAAGGCGGCCCTACCGCTGGTTCTCGCATCACGCTGATCTGAACCGGCGGGCTGACGGGCGACTCGCCATAGCGTAGAGCCATGTTTGACATCAGGCTGATCAGCCGACGGTTGCGCCGGCACCTCTCCGATGCCGAGCTGATGTCAGCGGGCGCGGTCGTCGCGGCATCAATGGGCGAGCCGACGCTGGCACATCAGCTCGAACTCGCGCACATCCAAACGGCTTCTGTCCGACGCGAGTTCTGACCTACATCGGTGCGTTGGCCGGCTGGAAGCCGCCAGAGCTGTCCGACTCCTCCTCGGCGCGGATGACGTGCACGACCGCATTGATCAGCGCCAGGTGAGTGAACGCCTGAGGGAAGTTGCCCAGATGTCGTCCGGTGCGCGGCTCGATCTCCTCGGCGTAGAGATGCAGCGGGCTGGCGAAGGACAGCAGCCGCTCGCACAGGTGCTTGGCCCGGTGGATCTCACCGATCTCGACCAGCGCCGACACCAACCAGAACGAGCAGATGGTGAACGTGCCTTCCTCGCCGGACAGCCCGTCGTCGGTCTCCTCGACTCGATAGCGCAGCACCAACCCGTCCTCGGTCAGTTCGTCGGCGATCGCCAGCACGGTGGCCCGCACCCGAGGATCGTCGGGCGGCAGGAAGCGGGTCAGCACCGCCAGCAACAGCGAGGCGTCGAGTGCGTCGTCGTCGTAGCGCTGGGTGAGCACACCGCGTGAGTCGACGCCATTGGTCAGGATGTCGGCCTTGATCTCCTCGGCGATCGCACGCCACTGCTGTGCGTAGGACTTCTCGCCCTCGAGTTCGGCGAGTTTGGAGCCCCGATCGAGCGCCACCCAGCACATGATCTTGCTCGACGTGAAGTGCTGCGGCTCGCCGCGTACCTCCCAGATGCCGCGGTCGGGCTCGCGCCAGTGCTTGATCGCCTCCTCGACCTGTTGCTTGAGCACCGGCCACAGGTTCTCCGGAATCTGCTCGCGCGACTTGGTATGCAAATAAACCGAATCCAGCATGGTGCCCCAGATGTCGTGCTGCATCTGGTTGTAGGCACCGTTGCCGATCCGCACGGGGCGCGCATTGTCGTAACCGGCAAGGTGGTGCAACTCTTCTTCCACGAGAGTGCGTTCGCCGCCGACGGCGTACATCACCTGAAGCGGGTGGCGCTCACCGTTGTTGGCACCGGAGACGTCGGCGATGAAGGCGAAGAAGTCGTCGGCCTCGCGGTCAAGGCCGAGGGTGTAGAGGCCCCACAGCGCGAAGGTCGAGTCGCGCACCCAGGCGTATCGGTAGTCCCAGTTACGTTCGCCCTGCGGGGTTTCCGGCAGCGACGTCGTCGGTGCCGCAAGCAACGCTCCGGTCGGCGAGTACGTCAGGCCTTTCAGCGTGAGCGCGCTGCGCTGTAGATACGAGCGCCACGGATGGTCGGGGAAGTCGCCGATGTTGATCCACTGTCGCCAGCACTCGCTGGTCTGCCACAGTTTGTCGGCTGCCTCGTCATAGGTCTGCGGCACAGGGTGTTTCGACCAACTGAGCGCGACGAAGACGTTGTCGCCTTCCTTCATCCGGGTGCGGGCGCGCGCTTCGCGGCCCTCCAGCCCGATGCGCAGGTTGGTGGTCAGCCGCATCGTCGGGTGGGAGTCCGGATCCTTGGTGGCCCGCGCGATCGCCTCGCCGTATGCCTGCGCCGAGTACTCCCAGGTGGCGCTGTTGCGGTGGTAGTCGAACGACGGTTCGCACTGCATCACCAATTCGACCGTGCCGCTCACACACCGCACGGTGCGCAGCAGGATGTGCTCGGCGTCCCAGTCCATCGGGGTGCGGCGGTGGGTGCGCGACCGCGATTCGATGTCGTGCCACGGGCCCATCACCAGCGCGTCGCGCACGATGACCCAGCCGGTGTGGGTCTGCCAGGTCGTCTCCAAAATCAGGCTGCCCGGTAGATAGCGGCGCGCGGCAGGTACGGAGACGCCGTAGGGCCCGAGCCGAAAGTGTCCGGCGCCGCGGTCCAGGATGGCGCCGAAGACGCTGGGGGAGTCCGGCCTCGGTACGCACAGCCACTCCACCGAACCGGCCGACGAGATCAGGCAGGTGTTTTCACAGTCGGACAGGAACGCGTAGTCGGCGATCGGCGGGAACGGATTCCGCAACGAGCCGCTCGGCGCGTACGGCACAGGGGCCGTCACGGTGAGCGGCGCGGGGGCAGTGGCCCCGTTGGCCTCTTCATTTTGTTGCAGAACCATGCCGAACATCATCAACTCCCGACCTGCCCGGCGTCCACTTGTCGGCGCGTGTGTCCGGCTTTGCTGGCGTGGCGCCGGGCGCAGGCCGGCGGCTGCTTGGTCCGCAGCGCCGCGGCCAACCGGCTTGATCTGCGGAAACAGCCGCACCGTAGGCTGGCCGGGTGGGCGGCTTCCTCAACTGGTGGGACGGCGTCGAGCTGTGGTTGTCGGGGCTCGGATTCGTCGCGCAGACCGCGGTGGTCATGCCTGTGGTGTTGGCGCTGGCCTACGGGACCGCCATTCTGCTGGACGGGGCGCTCGGAAACGGGATTCGGCTGCTGCGTCGGGCGCGCCACCAGGACGAGGAATCGGAGTAATACCGATGCCGCGCTCTCGGGTGACGTTGGTGCTGGTCAGCCTCGTGCTGTTGGTGATCGTCATGTGGCTGGTCACGCGTTGACGGTGGCGAAAGCCCCGATCTGAGGATCAGCTGGGATTCTGTTATTCTTCGCGCCATGCAGACAGCGTCCGGCAACAAGAGCGGCCACGTGCTGGCCCTCATTGCCGTTGGTTTTCCGGCTGTCGCTGATGTCTGTTGTTGTCGCTGATTCCATACCCGTCCGCGGTTTGGTGTCGGTAGCGGCTGCATCTGTGCCGAAATACTGATCCTTCGCCTTGCCGTCGTGACGGGTTCCCGTCAATTCCCTGCAAGGAAAGGTCATCAATGAACATCCGTAAAGCCTGGCTGCACGCCGCGGCACTCGCCACCACAGTGAGCGTGCTCGCGGCATGCGGCGGAGGGTCTAGCGACGTCGCGGGTGGAGGCGATCAGGGCGGCGGTGCAGAAACCACGCTGACGCTCGTCGCCTACGCCGTGCCCGAACCGGGCTGGAGCAAGATCATTCCGGCGTTTGCGGCCACCGAAGAGGGCAAAGGCGTCGCGGTGACCACGTCCTACGGCGCCTCGGGTGACCAGTCTCGCGCGGTCGTCGACGGCAAGCCGGCCGACATCGTCAACTTCTCGGTCGAGCCGGACGTCGCCCGGCTGGTCAAGGCGGACAAGGTGGCCAAGGACTGGAACGCCGACGCCACCAAGGGAATCCCGTTCGGCTCGGTCGTTTCACTGGTCGTGCGCGAAGGTAATCCGAAAAACATCAAGGATTGGGATGATCTGCTGAAACCCGGGGTCGAGGTCGTCACCCCGAGCCCACTGAGCTCCGGCTCGGCGAAGTGGAACCTCTTGGCGCCGTACGCCGCCAAGAGCGACGGCGGCAAGAACCAGCAGGCGGGGCTGGACTTCGTCACCAAGCTCGTCACCGAGCACGTCAAGACGCGGCCGGGTTCCGGGCGCGAGGCCACCGACGTGTTTCTGCAGGGCACAGGTGACGTGCTGATCAGCTATGAGAACGAGGCGATCAACATCGAGCGGCAGGGTAAGCCGGTGCAGCACATCAACCCGCCGCAGACCTTCAAGATCGAGAACCCGGTCGCGGTGGTCACGGCCAGCACCCACCTCGATCAGGCGAACGCGCTGAAGAACTTTCTGTACACCCCTGAGGGCCAGAAGATCTGGGCTCAGTCGGGCTTCCGGCCCGTCGACCCGTCGGTCGCCGAGGATTTCGCGAACGACTTCCCGACGCCGCAGAAGCTGTGGACCATCGGTGACTTGGGAGGATGGAGCGCAGTAGATCCGGCGTTGTTCGACAAGGAGAACGGCAGCATCACCAAGATCTACAAGCAGGCGACTGGATGACAGCTGCGCTCGATCCGCAGGCGACCCGGCCAGAGCTCACCGGTGACGGTGGGGCCGGGCCGTCTCGCGGTTTCTTCAAGAGCCGGTACGGCAGTACGTCGCTTCGCGTCGGGGTCGCCACGACATGGCTGTCCGTCATCGTCCTGCTGCCACTCGCCGCGATCGTGTGGCAGTCCGCCGGTGGTGGCTGGGCCGCGTTCTGGAGCGCGGCGACGTCGCGCGCCGCCATCGAGTCGTTCAAGGTCACCTTGACCATCTCGTTTTCGGTCGCGGTGATCAACCTCGTCTTCGGGCTGCTGGTGGCCTGGGTGCTGACGAGGGACGACTTTCCGGGCAAGCGACTGGTGGACGCGATCATCGACCTGCCGTTCGCCCTGCCGACGATCGTGGCCAGCCTGGTGATGCTGGCGCTCTACGGGCCCAACAGCCCGGTCGGGATTCACATTCAGCACACCAAGTGGGGCGTGGGCATCGCGCTGCTGTTCGTCACCCTGCCGTTTGTCGTGCGGTCGGTGCAGCCCGTGTTGCTGGAACTCGACCGTGAGGTCGAGGAGGCCGCCGCGTCGCTGGGCGCCAACAACCGCACGATATTCACCCTCGTCATCATTCCCGCGCTGCTTCCGTCGCTGCTTTCCGGCGCAGGACTGGCCTTTTCCCGGGCGATCGGCGAGTACGGATCTGTGGTGCTGATCGGCGGCGCCGTCCCCGGCGAGACCGAGGTGTCGTCGCAATGGATTCGGACGTTGATCGAGAACGACGACCGTACCGGCGCCGCGGCGATATCGATTGTCCTGCTGGCAATTTCGTTCATCGTGCTCTTCATTCTGCGTAGCGTCGGCTCGCGCGCGGCCAAGCGTGAGGAGTTGGCGCAGTGAACGTCTCTCCCGCTGTGCGCTATCTGCTTCGGTACACCGCGCTGGCATACCTCGTACTGCTGCTGATCGTGCCGGTCGGGTTGATCCTCTGGCGTACGTTCACCCCCGGTATCGGTGCGTTCTTCGAGTCGATCACCACCCCGGCCGCCGTGTCGGCGCTGCAGCTGTCGTTGCTTGTCGTGGCGATCGTGGTACCGCTCAACGTCCTCTTCGGTGTGCCGACGGCATTAGTCTTGGCCCGCAACAAGTTTCGCGGGAAGAGCCTGCTCCAGGCGGTCATCGATCTGCCGTTCGCCGTCTCGCCGGTGGTCGTCGGCGTCGCGCTGATCCTGTTGTGGGGCACCGCGGGCATCTTCGGTTTCGTCGAGAACGACCTCGGGTTCAAGATCATCTTCGGCTTCCCCGGCATCGTGCTTGCGAGCATCTTCGTCACCGTCCCGTTCGTGATTCGTGAAGTCGAACCGGTATTGCACGAACTGGGCACCGACCAGGAAGAGGCCGCTGCGACGCTCGGCTCTCAGTGGTGGCAGACGTTCTGGCGGATCACGCTGCCCTCGATCCGGTGGGGGCTCACCTACGGTGTCGTGTTGACCGTCGCCCGCACCCTCGGTGAATTCGGGGCGGTCATCATGGTGTCGTCGAACCTGCCGGGGCAATCGCAGACCCTCACACTGCTGGTGGCAGATCGGTACGGCCGCGGCTCCGAATACGGCGCCTACGCCGTCTCAACCTTGCTGATGAGCGTCGCGGTGATCGTGCTGATCGTCCAGGTGGTCCTGGACGCCCGCCGCGCGAAAACGGACAATTAGGGCTCGAGGAGACGCTGACATGACGAACGCGATCACGGTGCGGAGCGCCAACAAGCACTATGGCGACTTCGCCGCACTGGACAACGTCGACTTCGACGTGCCTGCAGGCTCACTGACAGCCCTCCTCGGGCCGAGCGGATCGGGCAAATCGACGCTGCTGCGCGCCATCGCCGGCCTCGATCAGCCCGACACAGGCACGATCACCATCAACGGTGAAGACGTGACGCACATTCCGCCGCAGCGGCGCGGCATCGGCTTCGTGTTCCAGCACTACGCAGCGTTCAAGCATCTGACGGTTCGCGACAACGTCGGATTCGGCCTGCGCATCCGTAAGCGGCCGAAGTCCGAGATCAAGGAGAAGGTGGACAACCTCCTCGAGGTGGTGGGCCTGGCCGGCTTCCAGACCCGCTATCCCAACCAGCTCTCGGGCGGGCAGCGGCAGCGCATGGCGCTGGCCCGCGCTCTGGCGGTGGACCCGCAGGTCCTCCTTCTCGATGAGCCCTTCGGTGCGCTGGACGCCAAGGTGCGTGAGGACCTGCGCGCGTGGCTGCGCAGGCTGCACGACGAGGTCCACGTCACCACTGTGCTTGTGACGCACGACCAGGCCGAGGCGCTCGACGTTGCCGACCGGATCGCGGTCCTCAACAAGGGCCGTATCGAGCAGGTCGGTTCCCCGACGGAGGTCTACGACACACCCGCCAACGCGTTCGTGATGTCGTTCCTCGGGGCGGTGTCATCGCTCAACGGAACACTGGTGCGGCCGCACGATATTCGCGTTGGCCGCAAGCCCGATATGGCGATCGCAAGCAGCGACGACTCGGTGCAGGCGACCGGTGTGCTGAAGGCCACGATCGACCGAATCGTCATGCTGGGCTTCGAGGTTCGCGTCGAACTGACAGCGGCGTCGAACAACACGCCGTTCACCGCGCAGATCACCCGCGGCGACGCCGAGGCACTCGGGCTCAAAGAGGGCGACACCGTTTACGTCCGCGCCACCCGGGTGCCGAGCCTTCCCGGCGGCACCGAGCTGTCGACGGCCGCCGAAGCCGACGATGACGAAGCACTGACGAAGGCCTGAGTTTCTCTCGCCTAGAAGTACCCGTTGGCAGGCGGCCACGTGCCGTTGACGGCGTAGTCGCCTGCCACATAAGCCTTGTAGGCCAGCGGGCTGTGTCCGGCGATCGTGCGCGCGTTGCGCCAGTGCCGATCGAGGTTCAACGCCCGCGCGGTGGCCGATGCCCCGCCGGTGTCGAACAGCCGCCCCGCCGCCGAGATCGTCAACCGTTCGGCGACAAGCTGCGCCCTGGCCACGGTGACGGCGACGTCGGCGAGCGCGTCGGGATCGCCCTGTCGGCCCTCGTCGACGAGCCGGTCGATGGCGTCGGCGGCGGTCAGCACGATGGCTTCGGCTGACGTGGCCGCAGCCGAGATCTCTCCGACGGCCTCCAGGACGAACGGGTCGGTGGCGGCGCTGTCAGCGACGGAATGCGATGCGGGACGGGCCTTCGTGCGGACGTAGTCAACGGCATCGTCGAATACGGCGTAGGCGATGCCCACCGCCACCGACGCCAAGTACAGCTGCAGGAAAGCGGTCGCGTGGCCAAGCGTGTTGCCCTCGGACACGGTGATCACCTCGTGCGGGAGTACCTCGACATCGGTGAACCGAGTGCCTCCACTGGCGGTTGTCCGCTGACCGAATCCGTCCCAGTCGTCGAACAATTCGACGCCGGTGCGATCTGCCGGAATGATCGCCTGGACGTCTCGACCCTCTGCGTCCAGCGCTGACACCGCGATGACATCGGCGAAGAGCGTGCCCGTGGAATAGAACTTGTAGCCGTTGAGGCGCAGCACTCCATCGGTATCGGGCAGCACCTTGGTATCCGCACTTGACGGCGCCTTGCCCGCCGCGTCCGTGATCGCATTGCCGACGATGAGGCCTGCATACACACGCGGGAACCATTCCTGCGCTTCCTGCGGTGTTGCCCTGTTGCTGAGCAGCCGCTCGGAGAACCCGAAGTGTGATCGAAGAGCTTGTGCCACATTCGAACTGCCGCGGCCGATCTGAATGACCGCCCACAGAACGTCGCGGGCTGTGCCGCCGGGGCCGCCGAATTCGGTCGGCACGCGAAGGTTGAGCACTCCCGTTTGTCGGATCGACTCGACCGCCTCGTACTGCAGGACGCGGTCGCGCTCGGCCGCAGGGTCGTCACGGCGGAGCGCGGCGACCACCTCGGGCAGCCGGGCGAGTCGATCTGATGCTGTTCCGCCGAGTGGTTCGTCGGAGAACGGCTTTCGTGCGGCGACAGCGTCGCGTGTGACAGGCATATCGGCTCCCGGGCGTTATCGGAATTGGGGAATGATGTTGTCCGCGAACCGGTCGAGCTCCGACTCGATGGGTTGGAACTGAAGCATGAACAGCTCGACGCCGGCATCGTGATAGGCCTGGATCCGTTCGGTCACCTGCTCGTAGCTGCCGACCAAACCGGCCAAGGTGCCGCCGTTGGAGCCGATGCGTTTGGTGCCTGACAACACCTTGTACATCTGGGTTTTCGGATCGGTGCCGCCGGCGATCTCGGGTCGGCTCTCGGCGTCCGACAGCGACTGCAGATAGTCCAGTTCGGCGATTGCCTCGGCCTCGGTGGCCCGGGCGATCACGAACGCGGACAGGCCGAATCGCAAGGGTGAACCGCCTCGCGGTCGGGCGCGCAGGTCCTCGATGACCTCGACCGTATCGGCGAACGGGCGGCCGTTGATGAAGAACACATCCGCAGTTTCGGCGGCCAGTGCCCGCCCCGGCTCGGACTCGCCGCCGACATACAACAACGGAGGATGTGGCGGGCACCGGTCGAATCAGCGCGGGTTGGCCTCCACGATCGCCGATCGGAACGTGCTTGCCCGCCCACAGCTCGGTGACGATCCTGATCCACTCTCGCGAGTAGGCATATCGGTCGTCGTGATCGAGGGGATCGAGTCCCAGCCCTCCAAGCTCCGGCAGGAACCATCCGGTGACGAGGTTGACCGCGAGGCGACCGTCGGCGATGTCGGCGATGTTGGCTGCGATCTTCGCGAACACCAACGGGTTGAACAGCAGTGGCTTCACCGCACCGATCAACTCGATGCGCGAGGTGGCCTCCGCCAGCGCCGCTATCGTCGACCACGTCTCGAGTACGTCGTCCTCGGTATTGCTGGGGTGGATGACGTGCTCGGCCAGCAGGGTGGAATCGAAACCGGCCTGCTCCGCCCGCAGCAGCAGGTCGCGGGTGCGTCGGTAGCTCGCGTCGGGTGCGTCGTGCGGATGACTCCGTGCGCCGTGATTGCCGTAAACCGGCGCCCACACCCCGAACCGCACAGACGTCACGAGGTGCTCAGATAGCGCCTGCGTTCCCAGTCGCTGACCTCGTTGGAGAACTCTGTCCACTCGCTGCGGGCCAAGGAGGCGAAGTCGAGCACCGAGTCAGCGCCCAAGATTTCCAGGATGGTGTCATCGCGAGTGGCTAGTTCGATTGCCACCCCGAGTGATTCAGGTAGCGGAATGCCTTCGGTGTAGAGGTTCCCACCAATCGCGGGCGGCGCATTGCGTTCGGCTTCCAGACCTGCGATGACCGCAGCCAGAGCCGACGCGATCAACCAGTACGGGTTCGCATCGGAGGCACCGCTGCGCAACTCGATCCGGGTGGCGGATGGGTCGGGCTCGATCAGCGATCGGACAGCGGCGCTGCGGTTGTCGCGGCTCCACGTCACAGTTGCAGGCGCGAACGAGTCCGGAGTGAACCGTCTGTACGCGTTGACCGAATGCGCGCCGAACAGTGTGATCGACGGTAGGTGTTCGAGCAGACCCGCGATGGCGTGCAGGGCAAGCTCGTTCTCGGCGCCGTTATCGGGGGCGAAGGCAGGGTCGTCGCCGCGCCACAGCGAAATATGCAGGTGCTGCGAGCTTCCCGAATGTTCGGTGAAGGGTTTGGGCATGAAGCTGGCGATTTTGCCGTGTTTGCGCGCGACTTCTTTGGTCGCGTATTTCAGCCGGGCCGCATCGTCGGCGGCGGCCAGAGCATCGGTGTAGACGAGATTCGTCTCGATCTGGCCTGGACCGTATTCGCTCTGGATGCCCTCCAACCGCGTGAACGCGCTCAACACTTCGTAGAGATCGGTGAGTATCGGATCGAGCGCGTTGGCGTTCTCGAGTGAGTAGGCGTGGATGTCGTCCTGGTATGCCGAGCCGTCCGGGTTGAGAAGATACAGCTCGAACTCGACGCCGATCTTGGCGGTGAAACCCAGTGCGGCAAGCCGTGCTAGAACCTTTTTGAGTACGGCGCGGGGATCGAGGAGCGACGGGCTGCGGTCGTGCGAAACGATGTCGGAAATGACATGGCCGACCCGCGGCCGCCACGGTAACGGCTTGTAGGTCGCGAAGTCCGGTACCGCATAGACGTCGGGATACCCGCCGCTCCAGTTGGTCAGCCGAAGCGAGTCGATCACGGTACCGGCAGTGTCCCAGGCCAAAGATGCCTCGCAGAAGGCGAATCCGGTGCCGAGGGCACGGTTGAGAAATTGTGCGGCCGGGATTCGCTTGCCCTGGGCGTGCCCGAACGGGTCACTCCACGCGATCTCGATCTCGGTCAGTGAACCGTCATCGAGTCCATCGCGCAGCTCCCGCTCGGCAGCCGACTGCACACCTGCGCTCCGTCGACGTCGAATTGACGGTGTGCGTCACGGGGCGGCCACCTTCTTGTCGCCGACCCGGGTGCCGACGACGAAACCTGCGATGAAGGCCACGACCAGCAGGCCGACGATCGCCCAGCCCAGGATCGTGGAACCGCCCACCAGATCTTTCAGATTGACCACGATCAGCACCAGCCCGAGGGCCAACCCGAGCAGTCCAAGGGCGGGCGCGATACGCACCCGCCACTGCGAGTAGCCGCGACGGTCGCGGGCGAAATACACCAAGCACCGCGACCGATGTGGCGATCAGAAGGACGACGAACCCGACCGTTGTAGCGCCTGCGAACCAGGTGTAGAACTGCGCTGCAGGGTCGAGCTTGAACACCACAGCCGCGATGATGCTGACCGCGACCACACCCGAGATCCACAGAGACGCCTGATGCGGCGAACCGTGCCGGTCGTGCGGGCGGCTCAACGACTCAGGAAGCACGTCGCGCTGTGAGAGGGCGAAGATGTACCGCGACGCCACGTTGTGGAACGACAGGATGCAGGCGAAAAGGCTGGTGAAGTAGAGCACCGTGATGATGTCGGTGCCGACGACACCGATGTAGCGCTGCGCGGTGTCGGCGAGGAAGGTGGCGCCGGAATCCGTTGCCCGAGTTACCGCTTCCTGATCGCCCCACCCCGAGATCAGAGCCCAGCTGGTCACCGCGTAGAACACGCCGATCAGGATGAGGGCGATGTAGGTGGCGCGCGGAATAGTGCGTTCCGGCGTCTTTGCTTCATCGCGGAAGATCGCGGTGGCCTCGAATCCGACATAGCTGATCAGCGCGAACAGTAGCCCGATACCCAGGGAGCCGGAGAAGATGGCGCTGGGGTTGACGATGCCGCTCGACAGCCCGTGGTCACCGCCCTGGAAGACGATCACCGCGTCAAGCACCACCACGATCGCTATCTCGGCGCTCAGCAGAATCGCCAGTACACGGCTGGACAACTCGATGTTGCGGTAACCCACGAAGGTGGTGACGGCGAATGCCACCGCCGCGAACACCCACCAGGGCAGAGCCGGTCCCCCGAATAGCTCGACGATCACTCCGCCCGCCGGACCGAGCAGACCGTAGACACCCGCTTCGATCGCCACGTAGCTGATCAGCGCGACGAACGCGATGCCGATGCCGGCAGGGAATCCCAGCGATGTACGGACATATGAGAAGAACGCCCCTGCGTCCTCCACATACGGTGTCAGGGCGGTGAATCCGACTGCGAAGAACAGCAAGATGACCGTGGAGACGACGAATGTGGCCGGGAAGCCGGCACCGTTGCCCGCGGCGATGCCGAGCGGGACGACCCCGCCGATCACGCCGAGCGGCGCGGCTGCGGCCACCACCATGAACACGATCGAGGCCACGCCCAGGTTGCCGCGCAGTCTGCGTGTCGGACCTGGCGGCTCCTCGCTCAAAGCATCAGGAGTGGCAATGATTTCGGACATGAGGAGAACCATCCTTCGAGGGGAGTCGATGGGCTACGGGCACCGTAGAACTGAACGGCGGTGCAAGTGAATATCTGGGGTCATCGTGAGTCTTACTAGGCGGCGGCCGCTTTGACGGCGCGGCCGACCTCGGTGCGCAGCTCGGCGTACTCGGGGGAGCGGCGAAGCTTCGTCGGCGTCGACGGCGCCGCGTGGCAGATTGACCGGAAGGTCGAGCGCGACTTGTCCGGGCCGCCTGGTCAGCACCACGATTCGCGAGCCGAGGAAGGCGGCCTCGTCTGCGCTGTGTGTGACGAACACTGTGGTGCGGCCGGACTCGGCGCTGACCTGCCGCACGTCCTCCTGAAGCCGTTCGCGGGTCAGCGCGTCGAGTGCTGCGAACGGTTCGTCGAGCAGGAAGAGCGGTGTCTCTGCGGCCAGCGCCCGCGCGATCGCGACACGCTGCTGCTGACCGCCGCTGATCTCCCAGATCTTTCGATCGGCGGTGCCCTCGAGGCCGACACGCTCCAGCAGCTGGGCCCGCCGTTCGGCGCGCCGTTCCCGCGGCACCTTCGCGTATTTGAGGGCCAGGTCGACGTTTCCACCGACGGTCCGCCACGGGAACAGGCGCGGCTGCTGGAACACCACACCCGCTGTCACGCCCGGAGTCGGATCAGTCCCCGATATCTGCACCGAACCCTCGCTGGGCGACTCGAATCCGGCCAGCAGCCGAAGCAGCGTGCTCTTTCCGCAGCCAGATGCGCCGACCAGCACCAGAAACGAGCCTGGTTCAACGGTCAGGTCGACGGGACCGAGCGCGGTGACCTCGTTGTTGCCCTTGCCGTATCGATGCGACACATCGCTGATCCGAATGGCACCGGCATTATGTTGAATTGCAACGTCTTTGAGGTCACTGACTGAGGACACCCGGAAGTCCCTTGGTGTAGATGGCGTTCTGGAACGTCGCCAGGTCCGCTGCCGATGGAATCTGCTTCTGATCGGCGAGGAACTGGGACGCGCTCTGCAGATTGGCCGCTATATTGCCCGGCTTACCTTCGGAGCCAAGCCATTCGGGCGATGCAACCTCTTCGGGTGTCAGGTAGACGCCCTGCTTCAGCTGCCCCGCGGTTTCCTCCGGCGTCAGCCCGATCTCGGCGGCGATCGCCTTGGCCGCGGCGTCGGGCTCATCCTTGATCGTCGTGAGCGCCCGTGCTTCCTGCTGACGCCAGATGTCGACGACCTCGGGATGGGCGGACGCAAAATCGTCGGCCACCGCGGCCAGGTCGAGCGTCGGCTTGCCGTCTCGCGCCAGCTGGCGGCTGGTGATCAGGTCCTTGCCGGACTTGCGGAGATCGTCCAGCGTCGGCAGCCAGGTGTAGGCGGCGTCGATGTCACCGCGGTCCCACGCCGCGAGAATCGCCTGCGGCTGGAGGTCGACTAACTGAACATCGTTGGGGGACAGCTTGTTCTGAGACAGCGCGGCGAGCAGGCTGTAGTGCGCCGTCGAGGCGAACGGGGTGGCGATGCGCTTGCCGCGCAGGTCGGCGATCGAGTTGATGTTGGTGCCGTTGCGGGCCACCAGCGCCTCGTTGTCGCCGGCCACGTCGAGCACGAACGCGACCTTGTAGGGGATGTTCAGTGGTGCCGACAATCCACGCGCGACCGGGCTGGACCCGAGCGCGCCGAAGTCGAGCTCTTTGGCGATGAACGCGGTGTTGACGTCGGCGCCGGAGTCGAACTTGACCCACTTGATGTTGTAGTCGGGCAGTGCCTCTTCCAGCCACTTGTTGTTCTTGACGATGAGATCCCCGCTGGGGAAGGTCTGATATCCGACCCGGATCGTCGGCCTGTCGGCCTGTTGACCCGGCTGGTTCACCGAGCAGCCCGCCAACGCCAACGTGGTCGCCGCGAGTGTCGCGACGAGGGCCGTCGCAATGTCGCCGCAGAAGCGGCTTTGGTCAGTTTCATATTTTTCCTCTCCAGGGGACAGCGCGCCGTTCGATGGCGCGCAGCAGACCGTCGATGATCAAGCCGGATATGCCGATGGCGAAGATGCCGACCAGAACGACTGGGGTGTTGTTGTAGTTACTGGCGTCCTTGACGAGGCCGCCGATACCGGGAATGCCGTTGAACAGTTCGGCGGCCACCACCGAGGAGTACGCCATGCCGACCGCGAGCCGGATGCCGGTGAATGTTTCGGGCAGGGCCGACGGCACGACGACGTCACGAATCACCTCGCTGCGCGAGGCGCCGAGCGCGCGGGCCGCCTCCTGAAGTCCGACGGGCGCGGCGACGACGGCGGCGGTGGTCGCGACCGCGGCGGGCGGCAGAGCCGCAAGCGCAAGCAGCGTGATCTTGGGTGCCTCGTCGATGCCGAGCCAGATCACCAGCAGGAAGAAGTAGGCCAGCGGCGGCAACGCACGCAGAAATGTCAGCCACGGTTCGAGCACGCTGCGCACCCAGCTGACCGAGCCCATGACGAGGCCGAGCAGCACGCCGAGCACGACGCCGATGACGACGCCTGCGAGGACGCGGCGAAGGGTCATGTAGAGGTGTTCCCACAGCAGGTAGCCCGCGTACCCGCGGGTTCCGTCGTGTGTCGTCGAGACGTCAAGGAAGGCGCGCCACACCGTGCCCGGATAGGGCACGAACGTCTGATTCCAGATGCCACTCGCCGCGGCGATCTGCCACACGACGAAGAAGACGATCAGCGACAGCGCCGGCAGGGTCGCGCGGGCGAGCCTGCCCTGCCATTTGTTTGTGGGCGCATTGACTTTCGACGAGTCGGCGCGCGACTCGTCGGGGGCGATATCTACGAACACGGACACTGTGAGCGACTTTCTCTAGCTGTGCGGACGCGGAGACTGGTTCAGCGACAGCAGGAGTCGGCAGACAGCGCGGTGGTCACCCCGATATTGGTACCGGCTGGGAATTGCCTGGTATATACCTAGGCTCAGCGCGAATTTATTGTCGCCTCCGTCCGCGAGTCCAGGGGGCGGCGTATACCGGATGGTATGACGACTACCGAAGACACCGCACAGTCCACATTCGAAGCGGCGTGGGATGTGTGGCATCGAGAGCGCGAGCGTTACTTCGGCGATCCCCTCGGATGGGTCAGCCTGACCGGACTGTATTGGCTGACAGATGAACGCGAGACTGTGGCCGATCTGCCCGGAACGTGGCGCGCGGACGCCGACGCCGTCTACGTCGAAGGCGTCGAGGGGACGCAGCGACTCGAACCGGTTGAAGGGGCGCCCGGGTTGCTCGTCGCCGATGGAGATCGCCGCATCGAAGTGATACGCCGAACCGGTTCGGTGGCCTTGCGGGTTCACGACCCGAAATCGCCGCATCTGCAGGCCTACAGCGGCATTCCCACCTATCCGCCGAGTGAGGACTGGGTCGTCACGGGCCGGTTCACGCCTTATGAGCAGCCTCGCACCGTCACCACCGGCGCGGTCGTGGATGGCCTCGAACACCACCACACCGCGCTGGGCGAGATCGATTTCGAGTTGGCCGGGGTCAGCGCTGAAGCTTGTGGCCTTCCAGGGCCGTGGTGACGGACTCGGCCTGCTGTTTACCGACGCCACCAGTGGCGTGACCACCTACGGCGCGTGCCGCTCACTGGCGATTCTCGAACCCGCGGCTGACGGGGCCGTGACGCTCGACTTCAACAGGGCCTCGAACCTGCCCTGTGCTTTCACCGACTACGCGACGTGCCCGGTCGCTCCTGCAGAAAACCGGCTACCGGTTGCCGTTGAGGCCGGGGAGAAGAATCCGCGCTAGACGATCGGACGCCGAGAGCATTACTATGCCGCGACGCGGCTAGCGATCACTTCGTCGAAACGATCGAGCACCGTTTCCGCCACCAGGCGGTGCGGCCCAAGCGGTTCAGCCATCGAAATTCCTTGCGCGCGTGCATAGTCGGCGACGCGATCGGTGATCCGCCCGTGGGCGAGGAACCATGGCGCGATGACCAGCCTGGTGGCGCCGCGGTCCCGCAGTTGCCCCGCGGCTTCGGCAAGGGTCGGGTGTGGTCCGGTGGCGAAGGCGGTCGTGGTCATCCAGCTTGTGTGTGCCGCGAGATAGTCGGCGACCGATGCGGTGCGCGAATTAGCATGCGGGCGTGACGATCCCACGGCGGTGACGAGCACACCGACACCGTGGTCGAGCCTGGATACACCCGCGTGCGCCAGTCGCTGGTGCAGCACCGCAACCAATCGGTCGTCCTCACCGAGCACGTCGGCCTGCCGCGCACCCGACCCCGACTCGTCGATCATCGCGGGAATGTCGACTCGGGCGTGGTACGCGTCGGCGAGCAACAGCGGCACCACGACGGAATCGGGTCCGGCCGATGCCAGCACATCGCGAAGGTTCGGGGAGTTCTGTTCGCAGAACGCAACCCGCACGTCGACGTCGCGGCGCACCCGACCGATGGTGCGCGCCAGCTCATGAGCCGATGCCGCAGACCTCGGGTCCGCGCTGCCATGCGCCGTCAGGACGAGAGTCACGAAGCGTGCAGCCCGCATTCCGTCTTCGCCGAACCGGCCCAGCGGCCGCTGCGCGGGTCGGCGCCGTCGGCGGGCCGCGACGTGCACGGCGCGCATCCGATAGACGGATATCCCTCGAACACAAGGGGATTGACCAGGATGTCGTTGGCGTCGATGTAGGCCTGCAGGTCCTCATCCGTCCATGCCGCGATCGGGTTGATCTTCACCAGGTTGAAGGCCTTGTCCCAGCTGATCAATGGCGCGTTGGCACGCGTCGGTGCCTCGACGCGGCGGATCCCGGTGACCCACGCCGAATATCCCTGCAACGCCCTGCCGAGCGGTTCGACCTTGCGCATCCGGCAGCACTCATTCGGCTCGCGGGCGAAAAGGTCCTTGCCGAACAACTGGTCCTGCTTGGCGACGCTGTTCTCGGCAGTGACATTGACGATGTTGACGTCGTAGACCGCCTCGACGGCGTCACGGGTGCCGATCGTCTCCACGAAGTGGTAGCCGGTATCCAGGAACAACACGTCGACGCCCGGTCGCACCTTGGCGGCCATCGACACCAGCGCCGCGTCCTGCATGTTCGACGCCACGACATATCCCGATGTCGCCGGCCGTCCGGCTCCGCCCTCGCCGCCGAAGTGCTCGTCGGTCCAACGCAGAAGCTCGTCCGCGCTGGCGCCCTCGAGTTCGGCTGCGCCTTGCTCGGCCAGCTGTTGCAAATCTGTCACTGTCATCGTCACCTCAGGTCCGCTTCGTCTGCTCGTACCGCCCACGTAGCGAAACGCTCGCCCTGCTCCCGTTGTTTCACAAAGTTCCGAACAACCCGTTCGATGTAGTCGCCCAGCTCGGTGGAGAGCACCTTGTGCTGGCGCAACTTGCGGCCGAAACCGCTGTCCAGCCCGAGACTGCCACCAAGATGCACCTGGAAGCCCTCGACCGGGCCGTCGCCGTCGTCGACCATCTGGCCCTTGAAGCCGATGTCGGCGACCTGAATTCGGGCGCACGAGTTCGGGCAGCCGTTGATGTTGACCGTGATCGGTACGTCGAGCTGGGCGTTGACGTCCTCGAGCCGCTTTTCCAGGTCCGGCACCAGCAACTGCGCCCGGCCTTTCGTGTCGGCGAACGACAGCTTGCAGAATTCGATCCCGGTGCAGGCCATCAGGTTGCGGCGCCAATGCGTGGGCGTCGACGGCAGCCCGAGCGCATCCAGCCCTGCGACCAACGCGTCGACCTTGTCGTCGGGCACGTCGAGAATGATCAGCTTCTGGTACGGGGTGAGGCGTACGCGGTCGGATCCCGCTGCCTCGACGAGATCGGCGACCTTGGTCAGGATCGTGCCGGAAACGCGGCCCGCGATGGGCGCGACGCCGATGGCGTTGCGTCCGTTCTTGAGTTTCTGGATGCCGACGTGGTCGATCGGGTGCTTGACCGGCTCGGGCGCCGGCCCGTCGATGAGCTTGCGACCCAGGTACTCGTCCTCGACAACCTGGCGGAATTTCTCGATGCCCCAGTCCTTGATCAGGAACTTCAGCCGTGCCTTCGACCGCAGACGCCGGTAGCCGTAGTCGCGGAACACCGACGTCACGGCCTCCCAGACCTCGGGCACCTCCTCCAACCGCACCCAGGCGCCGAGCCGCTGGGCCAGCATCGGGTTGGTGGACAACCCGCCGCCGACCCAGATGTCCAGGCCGGGCCCGTGCTCGGGATGGTTCACGCCGACGAACGCGATGTCGTTGACCTCATGGGCGATGTCCTGCAGGCCGGAGATCGCGGTCTTGTACTTGCGCGGCAGGTTCGAGAACGACGGATTGCCGACAAACCGCCGCACGACCTCGTCAACGGCCCAGGTCGGGTCGAGCACCTCGTCGAGCGACTCGCCGGCCAGCGGCGATCCGAGCACGACGCGGGGGCAGTCACCGCAGGCCTCGGTGGTCTGCAGGCCGACGGTGGCCAGACGGTCCCAGATCTGGGGGACATCCTCGATCCGGATCCAGTGGTACTGGATGTTCTCGCGGTCGGAGATGTCGGCTGTGTCGCGCGCGAACTCGGTGGAGATCTCGCCGAGAGTGCGCAGAGCCTGCGTGGTCAGTGCGCCGCCGTCGCAGCGCACCCGCATCATGAAGTACTTGGCCTCGAGGATGTCAGCGTTCTCGTCGCCGGTCCATGTCCCGTCGTAGCCCTGCTCACGCTGCGTGTAGAGGCCCATCCAGCGCATCCGGCCGCGCAGATCCTGTTTGTCGATGCTGTCGAAGCCCTGCTTGGAGTAGATGTCGACGATGCGGGCTCGCACGTTCAGCGCGTCGTCGTCCTTCTTGAACTGCTCGTTCGGGTTCAGCGGCTCGCGATAGCCGAGCTTCCACTGCCCTTCGCCGCGCGGGCGTTTAGCAGGCTTCGGCTTTGCGGTGGTCATCGAATGGCTCCTTCGGAGCCGGCCTTCGGGCGCGCTGTTCACCGGTGGCTGTCCGGCGGCGCAGATCCGGCGGCCAGCTCAAGTACTGGTGGGCAGGTCTACGACATCAAGGCAGACAACAACAGGTACAAACGCGCTTGAAGTCGACATGCCGCCGTGCCACCAGCGAGACGCGGTGGGTGAAAAT
The DNA here is from genome assembly GCA_963758825.1 of uncultured Actinomycetota bacterium. Lineage (GTDB taxonomy): Bacteria > Actinomycetota > Actinomycetes > Mycobacteriales > Mycobacteriaceae > Mycobacterium. Next base: position 113,230 of record CAVWWV010000014.1, read on the forward strand.
GCGGGCGGCGGTCACGGTGCCAATTGTGCCACGGACATCGAGTTATGCCCTAACCGGGCGAGATTTGCGCTCATGGTGAGCGAAAGGCCTCTGAGAAACTGGTTGTGTGACGGTCCGAACGCAGCACCTCGACCTGCCCGGCCTTGCGCCGACGCGGGGCAGGCCGTTCGGCATCTACATCCATGTGCCCTTCTGCGCCACTCGCTGCGGGTACTGCGACTTCAACACCTACACGCCCGCCGAACTGGGCGGCGCGAACCCCGACGGCTGGCTGGCGGCCCTGCGCACCGAGCTGGCGCTGGCTGCCGGCATCGCGGCTCCGGAAGTTCACACGGTGTTCGTCGGCGGAGGAACGCCGTCGCTGCTCGGCGCCGCGGGCTTGACCGGGGTGCTCGACGCGGTCCGTGAGCACTTCGTCCTCGCGCCCGGCGCCGAGGTGACCACGGAGGCAAATCCTGAGTCGACGTCGCCGCAGTTGTTCACCGCGCTGCGCGCGGCCGGCTACACGCGCTTGTCGCTCGGCATGCAGTCGGTCGCCCCGCACGTGCTGGCCACCCTGGACCGGGTTCATTCGCCGGGGCGGGCGCCCGCTGCGGCGCGCGAAGCCCTCGCCGCCGGGTTCGAACACGTCAACATCGACCTCATCTACGGCACGCCGGGGGAGTCCGACGACGACCTCTTGCGCTCCGTCGACGCCGCGATCGAGGGAGGCGTTGATCACATCTCTGCCTACGCGCTCACCATCGAGGAGGGCACGGCGATGGGCCGGCGGGTGCGCCGCGGCGAGATGTCGCCGACCGACGACGATGTGCTTGCCCGCCGCTACGAGCTCGCCGACGAACGGATCCGGGCCGCCGGCTTCGATTGGTACGAGGTGTCGAACTGGAGCAGGCCCGGCGGGGAGTGCATGCACAACATGGGTTACTGGGACGGCGGCGAGTGGTGGGGCGCCGGGCCGGGAGCGCACGGCTACGTCGGTTCGACGCGGTGGTGGAACATCAAGCACCCCAACGCATATGCGCAAGCCCTGGCCGACGGGCGGCTGCCGGTCGCGGATTTCGAGCAGCTCGACGCGCAGGCGATGCACACCGAGGACGTGATGCTGCGGCTGCGGCTGCGGCGCGGGCTGGCTGCCGACACGCTCAGCGATCGAGAGCGCGACCGCGCGCAGGTCGCGATCGGCGACGGGTTGCTCAAATCCGAAGCCGGCCGCCTGGTGCTCACAGACCGTGGCCGGCTACTCGCCGACGCCGTCGTTCGCACCGTGCTCGACTGATTGACGCGCCGCTGGAATGCTTGCCGCGTTGTGTCGCGCGCTACCGAGAATGTTCACAGCAGACGCAAAGGATGCGCGCGGAGCATTGTCTGCATGACGTCGTTCGACAGACGGATCGTGTCGGACGCCTTGCTGTCGCTGTCCGTCGAGCATCGCGTTGCCGTCGTTCGCGCCTGCTGTCGCGGCCAGACAGTCGCCGACATCGCGGCGCACGAGGGGATTCCGGAAGGCACCGTCAAGTCTCGGCTGCACGACGCATTGCGATCGCTGCAGATCTCGATGAGCTCAGTGGGACACACGAGCCATTGGCGGTGATGCGCCGAGCGATAGAAGTACGGTCGGTTGATGGCATTCGATCCGGCCGCCGTCGGCCGCGCATTCTCCGAGCATCGGTTCGACGAGGCGCTCGGGTATCTCGCCAAGAATGTGCGCTGGACGATCGTCGGCTACATGGTCCTCGAGGGGGCAGACGCGGTCCGGCAGACCTGCCGCGAAACGGCGGCCAGCCTGGAGGACACCACGACCACCTACGACCGCTGCGTGGTGGCGGCCGGTTCGGACGTCGTCGCCGTCGACACTTTCGCCCGCTACAGCGGCCCGTCCGGAGTCACTGCGGTCGCCAGTTGTGACATCTACGAGTTCGCGGGCGAACAGATCACCGAGATCACGTCCTACGCGGTCGAGGTCGATCCGGAATCCGCGGGCTCGCAGCCGCCGCCGCGGCTATGAGACGTATCACCCGCTGAACCGGGCGAAGTCGCCGCTCGTTTCATCAAGTACGCGATGAATCACATTGCCGCCGAACAGGCGTCCGCGGGCACAGGGAGGACGCAACGTGCTGCGACGAATCGCACTATTGGCCGTCGCGGCGCCACGGTGGGTCGTCGCAACAGCAGTGTTCGTCACGCTGGCGGCGGGCATCTTCGGCCTCCCGGTCGCGGGCGTTCTGTCCTCGAGCGGATTCAGGACCCGGGTTCGGAGTCGGCGAGGGCGACGCAGGTGCTCACCGACAAGTTCCACCAGGGCGATCTGCAGATGCTGATCACCGTCACCGCACCTGATAGTGCTCACAGCCCCGCCGCACGCGCGGTGGGCATGAGCATCGTGAGTCAACTGAGTCGAACACCGAACGTCGCTGAGGTGAGGTCGCCGTGGACTGCGTCGCCCGCCGAGGCGCAGGGCCTCATCAGCAGGGACGGCAGGACAGCGCTGATCATCGCCGGGCTCAGCGGCGGAGAGAACGCCGCGCAGAACGCCGCCCAGACACTGTCCGAGGCGGTGGTACGCGCGCATCCGGTCGCGGGCTCGGGCGTCATCGTCAGGCCGGGCGGGCCCGCCACCGTGAACGCACAGATAACTTCCCAGCTTCAGCAGGACCTGCTCCTGATGGAGTCCTTAGCCATTCCTTTGAGCCTGTTGGTGCTGATCTGGGTGTTCGGCGGATTGCTGGCCGCCGCGCTGCCCGTCGCGGTCGGACTGATGGCGATCCTGGGATCGATGGCGGTCCTGCGCTTCATCGCCCTCGGCACCGACGTGTCAAACCTTGCGCCCAATCTCAGCACCGCCATGGGCCTCGCCCTGGCGATCGACTACACGCTGCTGATTGTCAGCCGTTACCGTGACGAACTGGCCGATGGTGCCGACATGAATGCCGCCCTGCTCACGACGATGACGACGGCAGGCCGCACCGTCCTGGTCTCCGCGACGACGGTGGCGCTGTCGATGGCGGCGATGGTCCTGTTCCCGATGCACGTATTGAAGTCGTTCGCCTACGCCGGTGTTGCCACTGTCGTGTTCGCCGCGGTCGCGGCGATTGTCGTCACGCCCGCAGCAATCGTGTTGCTCGGCGACCGGCTGAACTCCCTGGATATCAGGCGGTGGGCGCGGCGGCTTCTGCATCGGCCTGACCCCGTCACTATTCCGATCGAGGCGCGGTTCTGGTACCGGTCGACGACGTTCGTCATGCGCCACGCGCTGTCTCTCGGCCTGGCCGTCGTCGCACTGCTTCTGGCGCTCGGCGCACCCTTTCTCGGAGTGAAGTGGGGCTTCCCGGACGACCGTGTGCTTCCCGTGTCGGCGTCGGCGCATCAGGTCGGCGACCAGTTGCGTCACGACTTCGCCGGCAACTCGGCAACCGCGATCACTGCGGTGATTCCCGACGCCAGCGGACTGACACCGGACGATCTCGACCGCTACGCAGCCGAGTTGTCCCGCGTCCCAGACGTTTCGGCGGTATCAGCGCCCACGGGCACGTTCGTCGCGGGTGCCGCGGCCGGTCCGCCCTCGGCGGCCACCGGGGTAACGCAGGGCAGCGCATTCTTCACTATCGGCAGCACGGCCCCTCTGTTCTCCGACAGCTCGCAAAGACAGCTCGACGCGCTGCACGCGGTTCCCGGACCGGGGGGCCGCCCGGTCGAGTTGACCGGCACCGCGCAGACCAATCGTGACAGCGTCGACGCCATAACTTCGCGACTGCCCGACGTGTTCGGGTTGATCGCGGTCATCACCTTCGGACTGCTCTTCCTGCTGACGGGCAGCGTCGTGCTGCCCGTCAAGGCGCTGCTGCTGAACATGCTTTCGCTGACCGCCGCCTTCGGTGCCCTTGTCTGGATCTTCCAGGACGGCCACCTCGCCGCGCTCGGCACGACGCCCACCGGAACGCTCGTCGCCAACATCCCGGTGTTGTTGTTTTGCATCGCTTTTGGCCTGTCGATGGACTACGAGGTATTCCTGTTGGCCCGGATACGCGAGCACTGGCTCCAATCGCGGCGGACCCGCGCCGACAACGACAGCAGCGTCGCACTGGGGTTGGCTCGCACCGGTCGCGTGATCACCGCCGCGGCTCTGGTGATGTCGATCTCTTTCGCGGGCCTCTTCGGTGCACATGTCCAGTTCATGCGGATGCTGGGACTGGGTCTGACGCTGGCCGTACTGGTCGACGCCACGCTGGTGCGAATGGTGCTGCTGCCCGCCTCGATGCACCTGCTTGGGCGGTGGAACTGGTGGGCCCCAAAACCCTTGGCGAGGCTGCACGATCGCATCGGATTAAGCGAGGGGGAAAGCGAGCAATCGGCTCCCCGCGAGCCGGTGTCCGTGGCGTGACGCTACGCCGGTCTGGCTTCGATCACACTGAGCGGTGAAGCGGTCTGGACGATCCGGGTGAGCCTCAGCCCCGCTTCGGCGAGCAAGTCGCCGTATTCGGCCTCGGTGCGTTCACGGGAACCCAGATTCAGCAGCATCTCCAGGTCGACCCACTTGCCGGGGAAGTCCCGATTGTGCCGGGGGATGACGAATTCGACCAGCAGCACCGTCGCCGCCTGAGTGGCCGCCGCCCGGACGTTGCGCAGAATGTGAAGCGCGGTCTCGTCGGGCCAGTCGTGAATGACGTTCTTCAACAGGTAAGCATCACCACCGCAGGGCACGCTGTCGAAAAACGATCCCTCCACGATCGAAACCCGCTCGGCAACAGCCTTTTTCCTGAGGAGGCCAGGGGCGTCGGCCACCACCCGCGACAGGTCGTACAGGACACCGCGCGAGGCCGGAGCCGAAGCCAGGATGGCGGCCAGCAACGGGCCGTGGCCGCCCCCCACATCGACGATCGTCGGGTAGACGCTGAAGTCGTAGGCGGCCACGACGGTCGCGTCCGTCATCTGCGAAACACCGGTCATGGTCTGGTTGAAGAGCTCGGAGAGCTCGGGGTTGTCGGCGAAGTACTCAAAACTCGATTTGCCGCGTAGTGCCGGCACCACCGAAGTTCCGGTTCTCACCGAATCCGCCAGCAGGGTCCAGCGTTCCCGCTGCTCCTGCGAGCCATAGAAGCGCGCGGCCGAATACATCGAGACCGGCGCATCCGAACGCAGCGTCTCGGCAAGGGAATTCAGCTCGAATCGGCCGTCGCGGCGCCGGCAGAAGACGCCTCGGCCGATCAACGCCCGCAGCAGCCGGTGCAGTGCGTCTGCGTCAGGTCGACCCGTCGGCCAACTGATCGATCGTCAACGGGCCGTCTGCCAGAGCGTCCGCGACGCCGAGTTGCGCCGCAACGGTAATCGCCTGCGAGATCCAGGTCGCGGTGATCATCTCCATCATCGCCGCCGGTGCGGGTACCAACCTCTGATTGAGCCCGAACAGCTGATGACGCGTCCACTCGATGACGCGGGCAATCCGTGCGGGACCATGGAGATGCCGCCAACCCCTGCACCGACGACGAGAACTCGGAGTCGCGCAACCATTCTCAACGATGACCCATCCAGCTGTGGAAGCGACCGTCGGGGTCATAGGTCGCGCGCACCTTGGCGAGACGCGCCATGTTCGGCTCGGTGATGAATCGGGCCTCGCGCCGACCGAGATTCTCGTCGGCGAGCGCGATTCCAGTTGCCAGGTGCGACATCGCCGCCATGTTGGAGGCAGCCCAATCGCGGTAACGATCGTCGTCGGCCGGGTCCTGCCAGACGGTGTACAACGCCATGTAGATCTCGTCCTCCAAGCCGTAGACTTTGTCCGCGCGATCGGGTGAGGAGTTCCATCCCGTGAAGATGAAATGCGAGGGGTGCGGCGGCATTGTCTCGATGATCCGGCGGATGCCCGGCAGCAGTTCAGCGGCCGGAGCCGACGTGAACATGTTGTCGGCGATGTAGCGGTGCCCCTCTGGGTAGTTGGTCATGACGGCGGTGTACCAGTTCGCCAAAGTGGTGGGCATGTAGGGCAGATTGATCATCGCCTTGTCCGCTACCGGGCAGGTGCTTAGAAGCGCAAGGGCTTTGGCCGCCTCCTCGTCCGATTGGGCGAACACCGGCGAGGCGATGGTGATGGTCGGCTGATTGACCCCGGCTGCTGGGTTCGCGAGCGTAGCGAGGATTTGCAACTCGACGCGGGGGTCGACTTCCGCGCTGATGTCGCGCCCCCAGGTGTACACCTCGTCGGCGAGTTCGAGCGGGTACATGTAGAGGCAGGTGCCTACCACCGCCGGGCGCTGATGAATCCGCAGCTTGAAAGATGTGACCACACCGAAAAAACCGGTCCCTGCGCCGCGCGCGGCCCAATACAGATCGGGGTGATGCTCGGGGTCGCAGTAGATCTGTTCGCCGTCGGCTGTCACGACGTCCAGGCCGAGCACGCTCTCACATGCCATGCCGATCGCCGGACTGTTCCAGCCGTATCCGCCCTGTAGGAGAAAGCCGCCGAGCCCAATCCCCTCACAATGGCCCGAGGGGAAGAAGAGCCCTTGTGCGTCGAGTTCGGTCGCGAAACCGCTGGCGCTCTTGCCCGGTCCGACCTCCGCGGTCATCCTCCCGGCATCGACCCGGCAGTGGTCGAGTCGGCTGACGTCAAGTAACAGTCCGCCGTCGCGCAAGTGGTTGGCTGCCCAGCTGTGTCCGCCCGACCGGACGCCGACCTTATGGCCGTTTTCCCGCGCGTAGCGCAGCGCAGTCACCACGTCTGTGGTGTCATGGGCTTGCATGATCACGTCGGGAAATCGTTCCGGCAGAAGGCCGTTCCACACTGTCGCGCGGCGGGCCGCCTCGTATCCCGGTGCGCCCCGGAAGTAAGTCTTTTCGAGAGAAGTCAGAACCATTGCGTCCTCTTGTTTTTCATATGTCGAATTTCAGTTGAAACGGCTGTTGAGCGGTTTTCGTTCAGCGGGAGTGGCTGACCTCACGGTCGTGTCGCGCCCGGTGGCGCGCAAGTAGGTGGCGATCTTGCGGGCCAGAGGCGGGGTGGCGCGGCGGATCGCGCGCAGCGGGCCGTTGGGCGGAATACCGTATCCGATCGCGAAGATCCCATTGCCGACGTGTGAGGCGAATCCACCGGGTAACTTGCCCTTTTCGTCGAGGACGCCAAGCGAGCCGATCAAGCCCTCGAGGTCCATGCTGAAGCCGGTCGCGGCGATGACCGCCGCAGCCGGTATGCCGCTGCCGTCAGCGAGGATCACCCGGTTCGATTCGAAGGCTGTAACAGTCGGCACGACTTCCACGCGGCCGGCCCGCACGGCGTCGATGAGCTCGTCGGCGAGCGTCGGGATACGTCCGGTCCGCTCCACTGTCGCCTTCAGGCCGGTGGGCGGTCGGTTGAAGCCGTAAGCCGACAGGTCACCCCACATCAAGCGCTCGGAGAGCCCGATTATCGGATCGACCACACCGGCAGGTGCCCAGGCGAAGAGCTCGAGGAGGATGTCAGACGGAAGCGGTCCGATCGTGCGTCGCACGAGATGAGGCGGCGTGCGGACCGCGAGCCAGATCCGCCGGGCGCCACTGTTGGCCAACTGGACGGCGATGTCGGCGGCCGAGTTCCCGGCGCCGACAACCAGGACGTCGCGGTTGCAGAAGGGCCAAGCGTTTCTGAAATCTCTGGAGTGCGCGACCTCTCCGGTGAACTCACTCAAGCCCGGCCACGGCGGAACAACGGGCGTGCGGTAGTTGCCGGTCGCCAAAACGATTGCCTGCGATCGCACTTCCCCTGATGACGTCTCGAGGCGCCAGCCGTTGGCGGCGGGGGAGATCCCATCGACCTCGCAGCCAAGCTCGAGTGCGATGTTCTGCCGCTGCACGTAATCGTCGAAGTAGCGAACCATGTCCTCGCGCGTGGGCCAGCGGCCTGCAGTCAGCGGGATCCGCTGCCCGGGAAGGTGCGATAGAAAGCCCGTCGTGTTCAGGCGGAAGTTGTCGTAGCGAGTGCGCCATGAAATGGCCGGTGCCTCAGCTCGGTCGATGACGAGGGTCTCGACGGCGTGCTTGTGCTCGAGTTCATGGGCGACGGCGAGACCCGAAGGACCCGCTCCGATGACAACTGCGTCATGCCGGCCGTAGATCGTGTTGGTCACAGCGACTCCCGGCGTCTGACGTCTTCGACGAGGGCCATCGAAATTTGCAGTAGAGGAGGGGATTCCCTGTCACCCCCTAGCATCCCGAGAGCGGTCTCGATGCCCTCGCGGAGACGGCCGGTCTGACGCAGCGGCGCATCATGATCAGCGGTGACGTCGACGTGGTCACAGCCCAGGTATTTGGCGAGTGCCCGTTGCAGTCCGGGCGGCATGCGCCGGTCATCGGTGAGAACGATGACGGCGCACGGTATCGTCGGCACCGGCATGGTGCGTATGTCGAATCGTGTCAATTGTCCTGCGGCACGCCATAATTCCATGGGATTGATATCGGCATTGCGGGCGCTCGGCAAGAGCTGGCGACCGCGGACGCCAGCGGCATGCGCGAGTAACTCTCGGCGACCGATCGCCGCCGTGAGCGCTCCGATGGCAGCCGCCACCGGCAGTCCGAACTTGACGTACCGGTCATTCCAGCAGGCCCCCGCGCCACTGAGGATCAGCCCGGCGAAGTCGGATGGTTGGCGCTGGGCCGTGTAGATCGCCGCAGCCGCCCCGAGGGAATGGCCGATGAGGATCGGCTTCTCCGGTGTGCTCTGTGCGGCGGCAACATTGATGGTGGCCCGGGCGTTCTCCCAGGTGAACCGCGTTCCACGAGAGGCCCCGTGGCCAGGAAGGTCCGGCGTGGTGACGCGATGGCCTACCGCCCGCCACGATTCGGCGAGCGGTCTCCATGACATCTCTCCCGTGGAGCCCAGCGGATGCAGCAGCACCAGCGGTGGATGCACGGCCGGTGCACGTGCAGACGAATTCAACAGCCTCACTCCCCGCGCGAACAGCGGCGCCATGACTCCGTCGTCACGGTTTCTCACCTTGTGAAACGATCTCGAGCGGCAAGTGGTTCATCGGCCGTCCAATTGGCTGACGACTGAACGACTTTCAAGTGCGTCAATTTTGCGGAATGCGGAATCCGCGATGGAGGCGCTAAGAGTTACATCTGCTGTGCGACGGGCATATCCATGTCGAATACCCGGGCATGCAGCACTGTCCGATTGCGCAGCGCGGCCCGGACCGCGCGGTGCAGCCCGTCTTCGAGGTAGGTCACCCCTCGCCACCGCACGGCATGCGGGAACAGGTCCCCGTAGAACGTCGAGTCCTCCGAAAGCAGGCGGTCCAGCTGAAGCACGGTCGTCGTCGTCACCAACTCGTCGAGGCGGATCTGCCGGGGCGGAATCTGCGACCACTGTCGATACGTCAGCCCGTGGTGGGGATACGGCTTGCCGTCGAGCACGCCCTTGAAGATCACCTGCCCGACATCCCTCGACTCGTTCCGCGTGGCGACGGCTTCACCATCATCAGAGGCTAGTCCCAACCGGCCGATCCGCCATGGGAACATCGCTGCCGGACTGCGATGAGGCATAGCCCCTGCTGATCACCGTAAAATGGATTCGATCGGGAGGTGACCACCATGGGCAGTGCCGACGACCGTCGGTTCGAAGTGTTGCGCGCGATCGTTGCGGACTTCGTGTCGACGAAGGAGCCGATCGGCTCGAAGAGCCTCGTCGAGCGGCACAACCTGGGAGTGTCCAGCGCGACCGTCCGCAACGACATGGCGGTTCTCGAGGCCGAGGGTTACATCGCCCAGCCGCACACCAGCTCGGGCCGGGTGCCGACCGAGAAGGGCTACCGCGAGTTCGTGGACCGTCTCGAGGACATCAAGCCGCTGTCGACGTCGGAGCGATCGGCCATCCTGAAGTTCCTCGAGACCGGCGTCGACCTGGACGATGTGCTGCGCCGCGCGGTCCGGCTTTTGGCGCAGCTGACCCGCCAGGTCGCGATCGTTCAGTACCCGACGCTGTCCACCTCGACGGTCCGTCATCTCGAGGTCGTGGCGCTGACGCCCGCGCGGCTGCTGCTCGTGGTGATCACCGACTCCGGCCGCGTCGACCAGCGCATGGTCGAGCTCGGCGACACCATCGACGATCACCAGGTCAGCCAGCTGCGCGAGATGCTCGGCCAGGCGTTGGAGGGCAAGCGGCTGTCGGCTGCGTCGGTCGCGGTTTCGGACCTGGCCGTTCACATGGACGGCCGAGGCGGCCTCGGCGACGCGATCGGCCGGTCGGCGACGGTGCTGCTGGAGTCGCTCGTCGAACACACCGAGGAGAGGCTGCTGCTGGGCGGCACCGCCAACCTCACCCGCAACACGGCCGACTTCGGCGGCTCCCTGCGCTCGGTGCTCGAGGCGCTCGAGGAGCAGGTCGTGGTGCTGAGGCTGCTGGCCGCACAGCAGGAGGCGGGCAAGGTCACCGTGCGCATCGGACACGAGACGGAGGCCGAGGAGATGCTGGGCACGTCCGTGGTCACCACGGCTTACGGCAGTATGGGAACTGTCTACGGCGGCATGGGTGTGCTGGGACCGACTCGGATGGACTATCCGGGAACGATCGCCAACGTCGCCGCGGTTGCCCTCTACATCGGCGAAGTCTTAGGCAACCGCTAGAACCGCGTCAGCGGTAAGGAAGGTCAGGCAGTGGCACGCGATTATTACGGCCTGCTCGGGGTGAGCAAGGGTGCGAGTGATTCGGAGATCAAGCGCGCCTACCGCAAGCTGGCCCGTGAACTGCATCCCGACGTGAACCCCGACCAGCAGGCGCAGGCGCGGTTCCAGGAGATCAGCGTCGCCTACGAGGTGCTCAGCGATCCGGAGAAGCGGCGCATCGTCGACCTCGGCGGCGATCCGCTCGAGAGCGCGGGTGCCGCGGGCAACGGCTTCGGCGGCTTCGGCGGCCTCGGTGATGTGTTCGAGGCCTTCTTCGGCGGCGGCCAAACGGCCCGAGGGCCGATCGGAAGGGTCCGGCCCGGCGCCGACTCGCTGCTGCGGATGCGACTGGATCTTGAAGACTGCGCGACCGGTGTCACCAAACAGGTCACCGTCGACACGGCCGTTTTGTGCGACCTGTGTCAAGGCAAGGGCACACATGGCAAGTCCACACCGACCACCTGCGACACGTGCGGCGGGCAAGGCGAAATCCAGACGGTCCAGCGCTCGCTGCTGGGCCAGGTGATGACGTCGCGGCCGTGTCCGGTCTGCGGCGGAGTCGGCGAGGTCATCCTGGACCCCTGTAACCGCTGCGGCGGCGACGGCCGGGTGCGGGCCAGGCGCGAGGTCAGCGTCAAGATCCCGGCAGGTGTCGGGGACGGAATGCGCGTCCGGCTGGCCGCCCAAGGCGAGGTCGGCCCCGGCGGCGGCCCCGCGGGCGATTTGTACGTCGAGGTCCACGAACAGCAGCACGACACCTTTGTCCGTGACGGCGACGACCTGCACTGCACGGTCTCGGTACCGATGGTCGACGCCGCGCTTGGCACCTCGGTGGCCGTCGACGCAATTTTGGACGGCCCCATCGACATCACCATCGCCGCGGGAACCCAGCCCGGCTCGGTGACCACGCTGCGTGGTCGCGGCATGCCGCATCTGCGGTCCGGGGTGCGTGGCGACCTGCACGCCCACATCGACGTGGTGGTCCCCTCGCGGCTCGATCACGAGGACATCGAGTTGCTGCGCAAGCTGAAAGAGCACCGCAGCCGCGATACCGCCGAGGTGAAATCGACCCAGTCGAGCAGCGCAGGTGGCGGGCTGTTCAGCAGGTTGCGCGAGACCTTCACCGGCCGCTGACCGGACATGAGCCGGGCCCTCTTCTACGTCGACAACGTGCCCGAGGTCGGCGAGCCGGCCGTCGTCGACGGTGATGAGGGTTTCCATGCTGCGAACGTGCGACGGATCAGGTCAGGGGAAGAGCTCGACCTCGGGGACGGCGCAGGCACGATGGCGCATTGTGTGATCGAGGATGTCGGCAAGGCCAGGCTGACGGCTCGCGTGCTGAAGCGCTGGACCGTCGAGCGCGGGACGCCGACGGTCACCGTCATACAGGCGATTCCCAAGTCCGACCGTTCTGAGCTGGCGATTGAACTGGCCACCGAGGCAGGCGCTGACGCGTTCGTGGCCTGGCAGGCAGCGCGCTGCGTGGCGCGCTGGGACGGCGGCCGCGCCGACAAGGGCATGCGTCGATGGCGCGCGGTGGCCCGCGCCGCCGCCCGTCAATCGCGCAGGCCGCACATCCCGTCGGTGACCGGCGTGGCGACCACCGACGCGTTGCTGGCCGACGTGCGCGAGGCGGTTTCCCGCGGGGCGACGGTGCTGGCACTGCACGAGTCTGCTGCCGAGCCACTGACGAAACTGTCTCTGGCGCAGTCGGATTCGTTGATGTTGGTGATCGGGCCGGAGGGCGGCATCACCGATGACGAGATCGCCGCGCTGTCGGCGGCAGGGGCGCAGGCGGTGAGGTTGGGGCCGACGGTGCTGAGGACGTCGACGGCGGCGGCGGTCGCGCTGGGCGCGCTGGGCGCATTGACGCCCCGGTGGGATTGACCACGGTAGGCCCGACGGCGGCGGCCCCCGGCGGATGTACTCGCAGGTTAAACATTTCCGGCGGGTCGGTTTGCGGCGGTAAACTGGGTATTCGGCAGCTACGAAACAGTCAAGAACCCAGGAAGCAGGCAGAAAACCCCACGTGACGCCCAGCGAAACCAACGCTGACGCGGATACACCCGTCCGCAGCAGCATCAATGTTCCGCCCGACCTCATCGTGGGCCTGCTCGGCTCCGCCGATGAGAATCTGCGCGCATTGGAGAGCATCCTGGCGGCCGACATCCATGCCCGCGGCAACGCGCTCACCCTGACCGGCGAGCCCGCGGATGTCGCATTGGCCGAGCGAGTGATCTCCGAGCTGATCGCGATCGCCGCCAGCGGCCAGCCGCTGACCCCGGAGGTGGTGCGGCACAGCGTCGCGATGCTGACGGGAACCGAAGGGGAGTCGCCCGCCGAGGTGCTCACCCTCGACATCCTGTCCCGGCGCGGCAAGACGATCCGGCCGAAGACGCTGAACCAGAAGCGATATGTCGACGCGATCGACGCGCATACCATCGTGTTCGGAATCGGGCCCGCCGGCACCGGCAAGACGTATCTGGCGATGGCCAAGGCAGTCCGCGCGCTGCAGACCAAGCAGGTGTCACGGATCATCCTCACCCGCCCCGCGGTCGAAGCCGGTGAACGCCTTGGCTTTCTACCGGGCACGCTTTCCGAGAAGATCGACCCGTATCTACGTCCGCTCTACGATGCCCTGCACGACATGATGGATCCGGAGCTGATCCCAAAGCTGATGAGCGCGGGCATCATCGAAGTCGCACCGCTGGCGTACATGCGGGGCAGAACGCTTTCGGATGCGTTCATCATTCTCGACGAAGCACAGAACACCACCGGCGAGCAGATGAAGATGTTCCTGACTCGCCTCGGGTTCGGGTCGAAAATGGTTGTCACGGGCGATATCACGCAGATGGATCTGCCCGGCGGCGCCAATTCCGGGCTGCGTGCGGCGGTGGGTATTCTCGACGGAGTCGAGGACATCCATTTCGCCGAACTCACCAGCGCCGACGTCGTGCGGCATCGGCTGGTGTCCGAGATCGTCGACGCATACGCCAGATCCGAAGAGCCCGGGTTGGCGAACCGCGCGCAGCGACGCGCCTCGGGCAACCGGCCGCGGCGATAGGCCGAGGGCGCGCCCATGAGTATTGAGGTTTCCAACGAGTCGGGCCTCGACGTCTCCGAAGAAGAGCTCGTCAGCGTTGCCCGCTTCGTCATCAAGAAGATGAAAGTTCATCCCGCAGCGGAGCTTTCGATGGTGTTGCTCGACAGCGCCGCGATGGCCGATCTGCACATGCGGTGGATGGATCTGCCGGGTCCGACGGACGTCATGAGCTTCCCGATGGACGAGCTGGAGCCCGGTGGTCGGCCCGATGCGCCGGAGCCGGGGCCGTCGATGCTCGGCGACATCGTGCTGTGCCCGCAGTTCGCCGCAGATCAGGCCACCAAGGCCGGGCACACGCTCGGTCAGGAGTTGGCGCTGCTGACCGTGCACGGGGTGCTGCATCTGCTCGGGTACGACCACGCCGAACCCGACGAAGAGAAGGAGATGTTCACACTGCAACGCCAACTGCTCGAGGAGTGGGTGGCCGCCCAGGTCGAGGCCTATCACCAGGACCGGCAGATCGAGAAGGATCGTCGGCTGCTGGACAAGTCTCGTTACTTCGACGAGCTGTGACCGGCATAGGCTCGCTGATCGGCGCGATCGCGCTGATCGGTTTCGGTGGCTTGTTCGCCGCGATCGACGCCGCGATCAGCACGGTATCGATCGCCCGCGTCGAAGAGATGGTGCGCGACGAGCGTCCGGGTGCGGTCCGGTTGGCGCGCGTGATCAACGAACGGCCGCGTTACATCAATCTTGTTGTGCTCCTGCGTATCGCGTGCGAGATCACCGCGACGGCGCTGCTGGTCGACTTCCTCTACGAGCACCTCGGCCTGGATTGGGGCCTGATCGCGGCGGCGGCGATCATGGTGGTGATCAGCTTCGTGTTGATCGGGGTGGGGCCACGCACACTCGGCAGGCAGAATGCCTACACGATCGCGTTGGGCTCGGCCGTTCCCCTGCAAGCGATTTCGATTCTGTTGACCCCGATCAGCCGGCTGCTCGTCCTGATCGGTAATGCGCTGACACCCGGTCGCGGGTTCCGCAACGGACCGTTCGCGTCGGAGATCGAACTGCGAGAGGTCGTCGACCTTGCTCAGCAGAGCGGCGTGGTGGCCGACGACGAGCGGCGGATGATCCAGTCGGTGTTCGAGCTCGGCGACACCCCGGCTCGCGAGGTCATGGTGCCGCGCACCGAGATGGTCTGGATCGAAAACGACAAGACCGCGGGCCAGGCGACCTCGCTCGCGGTGCGCAGCGGCCATTCCCGCATCCCGGTGATCGGGGAGAACGTCGACGACGTCGTCGGCGTCGTCTATCTCAAGGATCTCGTCGAACGCACCTACTACTCGAACAACGGCGGACGCGACACCAACGTGTCGGCGGTGATGCGTCCGCCGGTTTTCGTGCCGGACTCCAAACCGCTGGACGCGCTGCTGCGTGAGATGCAGCGCGACCGCAACCACATGGCGCTGCTCGTCGACGAATACGGTGCGATCGCGGGCTTGGTCACCATCGAGGACGTGCTCGAGGAGATCGTCGGCGAGATCGCCGACGAGTACGACACCGACGAGGTCGCGCCGGTGGAGGAATTAGGAGACAAGCGCTATCGGGTGTCGGCCCGGCTACCCATCGAGGACCTCAGCGAGCTGTATGACATCGAGTTCGACGAGGATCTCGACGTGGACACCGTCGGCGGCCTGCTGGCCCTCGAGCTCGGCCGCGTGCCTCTCCCTGGCGCCGAAGTGACTTGGGACGGACTGCAATTGCGTGCCGAGGGCGGCCGCGACCATCGCGGCCGCGTGCGGATCGGCACCGTTCTCGTCAGCCCTACGGAGCCTGAGCAGGAAGGTGACGATGACTGAGCTCGACGCAGAAGACGCCAAGCTGGTGACGCTCGCCCGCGGTGCGATGGGCCGTGCCGAGGCAGGCAGCGGCGCTGCCGTGCGCGATCAGGATGGCCGCACCTACGCAGGAGCGCCGGTCGCTCTCGACGCTTTGACGCTGACCGCTCTGCAGGCCGCGGTGGCCGCCGCCGTATCGAGCGGTGCTACGGGTCTGGAGGCGGCTGTACTGGTCGGCGGGTCCGCTGGCGACGCCGGTATTGCCGCCGTGCGAGAACTGTCGGCCGACGCCGCCGTCATCGTCACGGACCGGTCCGGAACGCCGCAGTGACTGACTCGCTCCTCGCGTCCGCGAAAGCGAGTTCCGTTCCGGTTTCGTCTGTTTCGTCGGCAGACCCAACACGGGCAAATCGACGTTGACGAACGCTCTGGTCGGCGCCAAGGTGGCGATCACGTCGAACCGTCCGCAGACGACGCGGCACACCATTCGCGGGATCGTGCACCGCGAGGACTTCCAGATCGTCCTCGTCGACACCCCCGGCCTGCACCGGCCGAGAACGCTACTGGGCAAGCGACTCAACGAGCTTGTCCGGGATACCTATTCGGAGGTCGACGTCATCGGGTTGTGCATCCCGGCCGACGAGTCGATCGGACCCGGCGACCGGTGGATCCATGAACAGATCCGCGCCGTGGCACCCAGGACCACCCTGGTCGCGATCGTCACCAAGATCGACAGGGTGCCCAAGGAGCGGTTGGCCGCGCAACTGATGGCCGTCAGCGAGCTGGTCGGCCAGGACACCGAGATCGTGCCGGTGTCGGCGACGACGGGTGAGCAGGTCGACGTGCTGATCGGCGTGCTGGTCGACCAGCTTCCGCCTGGGCCCGCGTTCTACCCCGAGGGGGAGCTGACAGACGAGCCGGAAGAAGTGCTGATGGCCGAGCTGATTCGGGAGGCCGCACTGGAAGGCGTGCGCGACGAGCTGCCGCACTCGCTCGCCGTGGTCATCGAGGAGGTCAGTCCCCGCGAAGGCCGTGACGACCTGATCGACGTGCACGCCATCCTTTTCGTCGAGCGGGACAGCCAGAAAGGCATCGTCATCGGCAAGGGCGGGGCGAGGCTGCGCGAGGTCGGAACGGCCGCGCGCACACAGATCGAGAAGCTGCTCGGCACCAAGGTGTATCTGGATCTTCGCGTCAAGATCGCCAAGAACTGGCAGCGCGACCCCAAACAGCTCGGCCGGCTCGGCTTCTAGTGATTTCGGCGTGATTACCTGCGCTCAGCGCAGGTAATCACGCCGAAATCGCTAGGCCGGCTGGCCGTAGACGGCGACGACGACCGAGCGGTCCAACGAGTTCGCCGACCACACGCCCATCTGGGTGTTGGCGCAGTTCGCCATGATCGCCATGTAGTCGGGCCGGTAGTACCACTGGTTCATGATCTCGACGCCGTTGATCGCCAGTGCCGGGTTGATGGCGACGGTCTGGGCGACGACGCCCTTGTAGCCGGCGGCATCGGCCCGCGCCTGCGGTGTGGACCCGTCCGACCCGATGTCGCCGTCGAGCGTCCGGTTGTTCAGCACGTCGTCGGTGTGCCACTGCGCGGCCAACTGCAGCGCCGGGTTGATCTTCACGTCGTTGCCGCACCCGTGCTGGTGCTGGATCGTGTAGACGTTCGCGACGACACCGTCGTTGAGCCGCTTGTTGTCGGCGGCCGCGGTGGGCGTGCCCGCGATCGCGGCACACAATCCGACGACGGCCGACATCACGCCTGCGCAACGCCATACGTCCACGTCGTGGCACCTTACGCCGAAACGCCGCTTCCGCCGTCTCGGGCGGGCTCGGTCCACCACGGCTCGGGCTGCTTGGTCACCCAGCCGTTTACCGCCTCAAGCTCGGCGGCAAGCGAGATCAGCAGTGGCTCGCTGTCGGCCGGACCCATTAATTGCACGCCGATCGGTAATCCCTCAGAAGTGAAGCCGGCGGGGACGTTGATCGACGGCCACCCCAGCAGGTTCCAGGGCCACGTCGCGGGGCAGGCCCGAATCATCGCTCGATCGGTGGAGAACCCGCCGCGCTTGTCGAAGTGGTGCGCCGTCGGCGGCGGCAGCGCAGTCGTCGGCGCCAAGATCACGTCGACGAGGTTGAAGATGTAGCCGACGCGGCGCTGGGCGGCAGCTTCCTTCGCGCGGGCCTTGCGGAGCACGTTCTCCGACAGCAGCCGTCCAGTCCGAAGGTTCTCGACGGTGCGCGGGTCCAGTTCGACGCCGGGCCCGAGGCGCTCCGCCCAGTCCAACAACCCCGACGTCGAGCGGGCCAGGAAGTTCCACGACATCCCGACCTTGTAGTCGGGGTCGGCCGCGACGACGGTGTGTCCCAGGTCGGTGAGTTGCTCGCTCACGGTGTGCAGTGCGGATCGGATCTCGGGGTCCAGCTTGGGCCGGAAGACGTTGAACGGAAACTTCGTCGACAGCGCGACTTTCAGTGGGCCCGGTGCACGGCCGACCGCCTCAGCGGCCTGTATCGGAGGTGGCTTGTGGCGGTCCCCGTCGACATTGCCCGACGCCGCGTCGAGCAGCAATGCCGCATCGGTGACGGTGCGGGCAAGCACGCCGTTGACCGTGATGCCGTTGAACGCCTCCGGCAGCGGCCACGTCGAGATCCGGCCCCGCTGCGGCTTGATGCCGACCAGATGCGTCCACGCCGCGGGAATCCGGACACTGCCCGCCCCGTCGGACCCGATCGCGGCGGTGACCAGTCCCGCTGCCACAGCCGCTGCACTGCCGCCCGATGAGCCACCCGGGGTGTGGTTGCGCGACCACGGATTTCGCGTATGCCCGAACGCGGGTCCACTGGTGAACGGCCACTGGCCCAGCTCGCAGGTGTTCGTCTTGCCAACGATCACCGCCCCTGCGGTCCGCAGCCTCCGCACCACCTCGGCGTCGGCCGCCGCGAGGTGCACCCGGCCCGCCGCGCCGAACATCGTCGGCACGCCCGCGACGTCGACGTCGTCTTTGACCGCTATCGGGATCCCGAGCAATGGGCCCTGCTGCCCGGCGGCGCGCCTGCGGTCGGCCCGTGCGGCGTCGGCAAGTGCCTGCTTCCGCAGCACGACGCGGAAGGCGTTGAGTGTCGGTTGGCTGGCCTCGATCGCGGCCAGCGACTGGCGCACCAGCTCAACCGATGTCACGCGGCCGCTTGCCAGCCGATATTGCAGGTCCGTCAGGGTGGGCAGGGCAGGCTGGGCCATCAGAGTCGACGAATATCCCGGCGCTGCCTCCCGCCCCTGTCCGAACACGGTGCGAAACTAGTCCGATGCGCCTGTATCGGGATCGGGCCGTGGTGCTTCGCCAGCACAAGCTCGGCGAGGCCGACCGGATCGTCACCCTGCTCACCCGTGAGCACGGGTTGGTCCGTGCCGTGGCCAAGGGGGTCCGGCGCACCCGCAGCAAGTTCGGTTCCCGGCTGGAGCCGTTCGCCCACATCGACGTTCAACTGCACCCAGGCCGCAATCTCGACATCGTCACCCAGGTGCAGGCCATCGACGCGTTTGCCGCCGACATCGTCAGCGACTACGGCCGCTACACCTGCGCGTGCGCCGTGCTGGAAACCGCAGAACGGCTGGCAGGGGAGGAACGCGCTCCGGCGCCCGCGCTGCACCGGCTGACGGTCGGTGCGCTGCGGGCGGTGGCCGACGGTGGCCGTCCGTGGGAACTCGTGCTGGACGCGTATCTGCTGCGCGCCATGGGAATCGCCGGATGGGCGCCCTCGCTCACCGAGTGCGCCCGCTGCGCTGCTGCAGGGCCGCACCGGGCGTTTCACATCGCCGCGGGAGGCAGCGTGTGCGTGCACTGCAGGCCGTCGGGCTCGGCGACACCACCGCAGGCCGTGATCGATTTGATGTCGGCGCTCCATGACGGCGACTGGGAAACCGCCGAGGCGTCCCAACAGTCGCACCGTACCCAGGCCAGCGGGTTGGTGGCCGCACACCTGCAGTGGCACCTCGAGCGTCAGCTCCGGACATTGCCGCTGGTCGAACGCGTGTACCGGGTCGATCGCGCGGTCGCCGAGCACCGCATCTCGCTGTTCGGGCAGGATGTCATCCGTGGCGATGAAACGGGCGGCCAAGACCACGTACCCACAGCTGCCTCCGGCGCCTGAGGACTACCCGACTTTTCCGGACAAGTCGAGCTGGCCGGTCGTCTTTCCGCCGTTGCCCGCGCACAGCAACGGCAGGTTCGCTCGCCCGCCCCAGCACACCTCGAAGGCCGCCGCGCCCCAGATTCCGGCCGACCAGGTGCCCCAGCACGTGGCGGTCGTCATGGACGGCAACGGCCGCTGGGCCACCCAGCGGGGGCTGCACCGCACCGAGGGCCACAAGATGGGCGAGGCGGTCCTCATCGACATCACTTGCGGCGCCATCGAAATAGGCATCAAGCATCTGACGGTCTACGCCTTTTCGACCGAGAACTGGAAGCGCAGTACCGAAGAGGTCCGCTTCCTGATGGGGTTCAACCGCGAGGTCGTCCGGCGCAGGCGGGAGAACCTCAACGACATGGGCGTGCGGATGCGCTGGGTGGGCTCGCGTCCCCGGATGTGGCGCAGCGTCATCAAGGAGTTCGACATCGCCGAGCAGATGACCGTCGGCAACGACGTCATCACCATCAACTACTGCGTGAATTACGGTGGCCGTACCGAAATCGTCGAGGCTACACGTGAACTCGCGCAGGAGGCCGTCGATGGCAAGGTCAGTCCGAACCGGATTTCAGCGAGGCGGCCTTCGCTAAACATCTGCACCGCTCCGACATCCCCGACGTCGACCTGTTCATCAGGACGTCGGGGGAGCAGCGCGCAAGCAACTTTCTGTTGTGGCAGGCGGCCTACGCCGAGTTCGTCTTCCAGGACAAGCTCTGGCCGGACTACGACCGACGCGATCTGTGGGATGCGTGCGTGGAGTACGTGAATCGCAATCGCAGATTCGGCAGAGCCGAATGATGTGCCTGAGCGGAAGGGCCTGATGGAACTCGCCGATCGGCTGCGGGCCGTCGTCGAAGGGGTGTGGCCGTTCGAGGAGGAAGACGACGGCGCGCTCACCGTCCACCATGACCACACGTTCGCCTCGCTGCGGGTGGTGGCGATCGCCGAGGGGCTCGAGATGGTGTCGCTGACCCAGATTCTGGCGTGGGACCTGCCGTTGGACAACGACATTCGCGACAAAGTCAGCCGACTCGCGCACGACACCGTGCTGGGGACGGTGTCGCTGGCCGAGCAGGTGGCGGGCGGTGGCAGCGCGGACGTCACGTTGCGCTACAACTTCCCGGCCGCCGGGTTGACCGACGAGGCGTTGCACACGCTGCTCATGATGGTGCTCAGCACCGGCGTCGATGTGCGGCAGACGTTGATCGGCGACGCCTAGTTTTCCGGCGCGCAGCTGCCGCAGACGCCGAAGATCTCGATCGTGTGGCTGACGTCAGAGAAGCCGTGCTCGCGTGCGACGTCGGCCGCCCATGTCTCCACGTTTCCACCCTGCACCTCAACCGTGCAGCCACACACCCGGCACACCAGGTGGTGATGGTGATGCTCGGAGCAGCGCCGGTACACCGACTCTCCGGTGTCGGTGCGCAAGGTGTCGATCAAACCGGCCGTGGCCATCGACTGCAGGGTGCGGTACACGGTGGTCAGGCCGATGCCCTCGCCGCGGCGACGCAGCTCGTCATGCAGGTCCTGGGCTGAGCGGAAGTCGTCCAGTTTCTCGAGCAGTGCCGAGATCGCCGCGCGCTGCTTGGTGGCGCGCACTCCCGGCGCAGTGCCCGAACTGCTCTCCGCGTGCGCTGCGCCTGATTTGCTCACTCGCTGTCCTCAGCGGCATGTGTCACCGCGGCGACCACGATGTGCACCAGGTGGTGGTCGACGAGGCGGTAGAGAACCTCGCGGCCCGACCGTTCGCCCGCCACGACGCCTGCCGCCTTGAGGATGCGAAGGTGCTGGCTCACCAGCGGCTGCGGCACGCCGAGCGCGTCGACGAGTTCGTGCACGCAGCGCGACGACTCGCGCAATTGCAGGACGATCGCGATTCGTACGGGTGCGGCCAGTGCACGCAGCAGATCGCCTGCGGTGTCGAGGACCTCCCGCCGAGGCAGGTCCGGCAGCGGCGCGTCGCTGTGCTGGTGGCGGTCGTCGGTGTCCGGCGCCAGCCCCGAGGAGAAGGTGGAAACCGTTTTCATTATGCCCGCCACGATACATGCATGATCGCGCATGTCAACGGCGTCGCGTCGGTATCGGCTGTTGCGGCGAAGTGCGGGTAACTCCTGCCACAACCGCATCGTTACGCTGTTCACCCGTGGCGTCCATCATCGACACCGTTGCAAACCTGGCCAAGCGCCGTGGTCTCGTCTACCAGTCCGGCGAGATCTACGGCGGCACCAAGTCTGCTTGGGATTACGGCCCTTTGGGTGTCGAGCTCAAGGAGAACATCAAGCGGCAATGGTGGCGATCCGTGGTCACCAGTCGCGACGACGTCGTCGGCCTTGACAGCGCGATCATCCTGCCGCGCGAGGTCTGGGTGGCTTCTGGACACGTCGAGGTGTTCAACGACCCGCTGGTGGAGTGCCTGAACTGTCACAAGCGCCATCGCCAGGACCACTTGCAGGAGGCGTACGCGGAGAAGAAGGGGATCGACGATCCCGAATCCGTCTCGATGTCGGAGATCGTCTGCCCGGACTGCGGCACGAAGGGACAGTGGACCGAGCCACGCGACTTCAACATGATGCTCAAGACCTACCTCGGCCCGATCGAGACCGAGGACGGGCTGCACTATCTGCGGCCGGAGACAGCGCAGGGCATCTTCGTCAACTTCGCCAATGTCGTCACGACGTCACGGAAGAAGCCGCCGTTCGGCATCGGCCAGATCGGCAAGAGTTTCCGCAACGAGATCACGCCGGGCAACTTCATCTTCCGCACCCGAGAGTTCGAGCAGATGGAGATGGAGTTTTTCGTCGAGCCGGACACCGCCGCCGAATGGCACCAGTACTGGATCGACACCAGGCTTGCGTGGTACGTCGATCTCGGCATCGAGCGCGACAACCTTCGGCTGTACGAGCATCCGAAGGAGAAGTTGTCGCACTACTCGGATCGCACCGTCGATATCGAGTACAAGTTCGGCTTCCAGGGCAACCCGTGGGGTGAGCTGGAAGGTGTCGCGAATCGCACCAACTTCGACTTGTCAACCCACTCAAAGCATTCCGGCGTCGACCTGTCCTTCTACGACCAGGCCACCGACACCAGATACGTGCCATACGTGATCGAGCCGGCAGCCGGCCTGACAAGGTCGTTCATGGCGTTTCTCGTCGACGCCTACGCCGAGGACGAGGCGCCGAACGCCAAGGGCGGCGTCGACAAACGCACGGTGCTGCGGCTCGACCCGCGGCTGGCCCCGGTCAAGGCGGCGGTGCTGCCGCTGTCGCGAAACGAGGACCTGTCGCCCAAGGCGCGTGACCTCGCCACAGAGTTGCGCAAGTCGTGGAACGTCGAGTTCGACGACGCGGGTGCGATCGGCAGGCGCTACCGCCGACAGGACGAGATCGGCACGCCGTTCTGCGTGACCGTCGACTTCGACACGCTGGACGACCAGGCCGTGACGATTCGCGATCGAGACGCCATGTCGCAGGAGAGGGTTGGGCTCGACGCCGTGTCGGACTACCTGGCCGTGCGGCTCAAAGGCAGCTGACGTCCTCGCGAGCAGACGCATATGTACCCGAAAAGCCGTCGAAAAGGGGACTTTTGCGTTCCCCTACTACGTGTGGGCCCAGCTCGCGAGGGGGCAATGCCCTAGAAGCGGCCGCCGCCGCCGCCGAGTCCGCCGCCCGAGCCGGATCCACCGTATGAGGTCGAGCTCCAGCCGCCGCCCATGCTGCCGCCGATGCCGCCGCCCATCCCGCCGCTGAGGATGTTTCCCAGGATGATGCCGCCGAGCACCGCGCCCATGTTGGACCCACCGGTGCTGCCGTACCGCCCGGTGTATGCGCGCTGCGCGGCCGCAGCGTCGGAGGTGGCCATCGACTGCGCCTGCGACGCCAGCATCGCCGCACCGTTCGCGTGCGCGATCGCCTCGTTGAGATTGCTCTGCTGCTTGTCCTGCGCGGTCTGCAGTTGGCGCACCGCTTCGGCGAGCCGCGTGCGCGCCTCCGGGCCGATGCTCCCGCGGCGGACGTCGATGAAGTCCGATACGGCGCGGACCCTCGACTGCGCAGCGAAGAGTGCCTGATCGTATGCGCGGCTGAGCCGCTCGGCCGCCTTCCGCTCCTCGGCGACGCCCGCGAGCAACCGGTCCAGCTCGGCGTCGGCCTGGGTCAGCTTGGTGAACGCTCCCAGCGGATCAGCCGTGCCCGCACTCTGCGCGTCAGCGACGGCCTTGACCGCCACATCCCTTGCGGCGCCGAGCTTGTCGGCCTGCGCGGTGTCCCCCTGAGCCAAGTTGGTCTGCCGCCGCCTTGATGCCGTTCTGAATGTCGGCGATCGCCGCCGGGAGGGTGGCGATCGCGCGGTTGATATCTGTCGCGGCGGTGTCCACCGCATCCAGCAGCATGCGCGCCTGACCCAGCGACGACTCCGCCGCGCGGACGGCATCGACGAGCCCGCCCTGGCGATCTGCCGGGCGGGCGAGCAGGCTCCGCGCGTTGGTGATGTTCTGCTCGGCGAAGGCCAGTCGCTGCTTGGCCGTATCGACGTTGCCGGCCACCGAAGCCAGTGCGCTATCGGCGAATTGGTTGTGCAACGCGGTAAGCGCCTGCTGCGATGGTTCCAGGCGCGCCGTCAGGTCGACCATCTGTTGGGTCATCGCATCCAGCCGGGTGGGCGCGTTGATGACCAGGTCGCGCAGCTGCGCGAATGCTTCCCGCTGGGAGTCGAGTTCGCGGTCGGCCTTGGCCGCCGCCACGAGTACCCGCGTCAGCAGGTCACGCCGCTGAGCGGGTGTCTCCGGAACGGCGTCGTCGAGGATCTGACGTACGTTGAATGCCTGCGCCAGTGTCGTTTTCGCGTCAAGGACAGCCTTGCTGAACGGCGCCGTGTCCTTGTCGCCGAATTCCTCGACGGCCAACGCGAGTTCGTTGTCGCTCGTGCGCACCGCGTTGTCGACATCCACGACGATCGATTTGGACAGGTCGTCGAGCGCGTCGATGGGGACGGCGGCCAGCGCGTTGGGATCAGACGGATCGACGCGGCGCGCCGCGGCGAACTCGGCTTCACGGCGCTTGCGTCGCCGCCGCCGGGTCCACCACCACAGCAGCAACACGAGGACGACGAGGATGGCCACCGCGACGAGTACGCCGAACCCCGAGACTCCGGGTCCCGGCGCGCTCGCCGAGTTCAGTCCTTCGGCGGCGGCGACTGCTGCGCCGGCCCAGTCATTTCCGCGCAATTTGGGTTCGATCGCGTTGCGGCGAATGTCATCTGACGCGGAGTCGCTGACAATCTCCGTCGGCACCAGAAACGCGATAGGAGCGGTCACGGGTGGCGATCGCCAGAATGGCGTCGCCCGCATCCAAGTCGCTTGCTTTCCTCGTTCTTTCGGCCCAGGTCACCGCGTCTAGGCCGTCGAAGCTGTCGACATACACCACCCAGAGCCGCGCCCGGCGGTCGGTGTAGAGCTTGTCGACGGCCTGCTCGACATCGTCGACCTGTGCGCCACTGAGCACCTTCGAGGCGTCGGTGACGTAGCCGGGCAGCCGGAACGGAGGTGTGCTCCCCGCGGTCGGCGCCAGCAGGACCCCGGCGGCCAGAATCGCGAGGACCAGGCTGAGCAAGCGGGCGATGCGCATGATCGTCAATGTAGTGCGCTGGCCCGCCGGGACCGTCGGTACCGGCGAAGAGTCCTGGCAGACTGTGCGTCGGTGGTGATGAACAGCGACGCATACGACGAGTTCGACCGGCAGCGCCTGGTGGTCGAACCGCCGAAGGGTGCCGCGTTGCCGGGCACGGAGTCCGAACACCGCACCGACTTCGCCCGCGACCGGGCCCGGGTGCTGCACTGCGCGGCGTTGCGTCGACTCGCCGACAAGACGCAGGTGGTCG
Organism: uncultured Actinomycetota bacterium; assembly: GCA_963758825.1. Lineage (GTDB taxonomy): Bacteria > Actinomycetota > Actinomycetes > Mycobacteriales > Mycobacteriaceae > Mycobacterium. The sequence goes on from CAVWWV010000014.1 coordinate 138,808, forward strand.
GGCCGCGTCAGAGCGACACCCCGCGCACCAGGCTGACGCACTCGTTGGAGGTCGCACAGATCGGCCGCGGGATGGCGATAGGGCTGGGCTGCGACCCCGACCTCGTCGACATGGCCGGGCTCGCCCACGACATCGGGCATCCGCCGTACGGGCACAACGGTGAGCGCGCGCTCGACGAATTCTCCGATGCGCACGGCGGATTCGAAGGCAACGCCCAGAACTTCCGGATCCTGACCCGCCTCGAGCCCAAAGTCCTTGATTCACAGGACCGTAGCGCCGGTTTGAACTTGACCCGGGCGGCGCTGGACGCCGTCACGAAGTACCCGTGGCAGCGGGGTCCGCAGCGCAGCAAGTTCGGCTTCTACTCCGACGACATGGCCGCCGCCGACTGGATGCGGGACGGGGCCCCGCACCGACGGCCCTGCCTGGAGGCTCAGGTGATGGACTGGGCCGACGACGTGGCGTACTCGGTGCACGACGTCGAGGACGGCGTCGTGTCGGGCCGCATCGACATGCGCGTACTTGCCGACGACGACGCCGCTGCCGAGCTGGGCAGGCTGGGGGAGTCGCACGGAATGGGCGGCGGGCTGTCGGCCGCCGACCTGGTGTCGGCGGCCGTGCGGCTCTCCGAGCTGCCGGTGGTCGCCGCAGTCGGCAAGTACGACTCCACGCTCGCCGCGTCGGTCGAGCTGAAGAAGCTGACCAGCGAGCTGGTCGGGCGGTTCGCCTCGGCCGCGATCGCCGCCACCAGGGCGGAGGCAGGCCCGGGGCCGCTGGTCCGCTATGCCGCCGAATTGCGGGTGCCCGCGCTGGTGCGCGCGGAGGTCGCAGTGCTGAAGGTGCTGGCGCTGCAGTTCATCATGTCCGATCCGCGACACCTGGACCTGCAGGCGCGTCAGCGTGACCGGATTCACCGCGTCGCGGAGTGGTTGTTGGCCGGTGCACCCGCCACGCTCGACCCGATCTTCGTGCCGGCCTTCAATGCCGCCGACGACGAGGGAGGGCGCCTGCGGGTGGTCGTCGACCAGATCGCGTCGTTCACCGAAGGCCGATTGGAGCGGCTGGAACCCGCTCTAGACTGATTCGGTGGCCGGCCGTATCCCTGATCGCGATATCGCGGCCATCCGTGAACGCGTGCGCATCGAAGATGTGGTCGGCGATTACGTCCAGCTGCGCCGCGCAGGAGCGGACTCGCTGAAGGGCCTGTGCCCGTTTCACGACGAGAAGTCGCCGTCCTTTCATGTGCGACCCAACCACGGCCACTTCCACTGTTTCGGCTGCGGTGAGGGCGGCGACGTCTACGCGTTCGTTCAGAAGATCGAGCACGTCACGTTCGTCGAGGCGGTCGAACTTCTCGCTGACCGAGTCGGCTTCACCGTCACCTACACCGGGGCGGCGACCAGCGTTCAACGCGACCGGGGCAGTCGCAGCCGACTGATCGCCGCCAACGCCGCCGCGCAGGAGTTCTATGCCGAGGCGCTCAAGTCGGATGAGGCGGCGCCCGCGCGTGACTACCTGCGTGACCGCAACTTCGATGCGGAGTCGGCATCGCACTTCGGTTGCGGCTTCGCCCCGTCGGGCTGGGATACCTTGACGAAGCACCTGCTGCGCAAGGGTTTTGAGTTCAAGGAACTCGAAGCAGCAGGATTGTCGCGCGAGGGTAAGCGCGGACCGATGGACCGTTTCCACCGGCGGCTGCTGTGGCCCATTCGGGTGTCCAGCGGAGAGGTCATCGGGTTCGGTGCCCGCAGACTGTTCGACGACGACCAGAACCAGGCCAAGTACGTCAACACACCCGAAACCGTGCTGTACAAGAAGTCCTCGGTGTTGTTCGGCCTCGACCACGCCAAGCGGGATATCGCCAAGTCCCACCAGGCGGTCGTCGTCGAGGGCTACACCGACGTGATGGCGATGCATCTGGCCGGGGTGACCACCGCGGTCGCATCGTGTGGGACCGCGTTCGGCGACGAGCACCTCGCGATGTTGCGGCGACTCATGATGGACGACAACTTCTTTCGCGGCGAACTGATCTACGTGTTCGACGGTGATGCCGCCGGACGCGCTGCGGCGGTGAAGGCGTTCGGCGGCGAGCAAAATCTAGCCGGACAGTCCTTCGTCGCGGTGGCCGCCGACGGCATGGATCCGTGCGATTTGCGGCTGAAGTCGGGAGACGGAGCGCTGCGCGACCTGGTGGCGCGCCGAACTCCGTTGTTCGAGTTCGCAATCCGCACCGAGCTTGCCGAGCACGATCTGGAGAACGCCGAGGGTCGCGTCACCGCGCTGCGCCGGTGCGCGCCGATGGTCGCCCGGATCAAGGATCCGACGCTGCGCGACGAATACGCGCGCCAGCTGGCCGGCTGGGTGGGCTGGGACGACGTCGCCCAAGTGGTGAGCAGGGTGCGGGACCAGTCGAAGGGCGGCGGCAAGCAGTCATCGGCGCCGAAGCGGGCCAGGGCGTCATCAGCGGCCTCGCCGTCTGTGGTTGCGCGACCCGATCCGCGCGATCCGACGCTGTGGCCGCAGCGAGAGGCTCTGAAGTCGGCTCTGCAATACGCCGCGTTGGCTGGTCCGGTGTTCGATGCGTTGACCCCGGAGAGCTTCACCCACCCCGGATACACGGCCGTGCGGGCCGCCATCGCGGCGGCGGGCGGCACCACTGCCGGCGCGTCGGGCGCGGAATGGATCGACGCGGTCCGCCAGCAGACCGGCTCGGATGCCGCGGCGAGCCTGGTCTACGAGCTCGGCGTGGAATCGATCAGCGTTGAGGACGACGAGAGGCTGCCGCGCTACATCAGCGGGGTGCTCGCTCGCTTGCAGGAGGTCGCGGTCGGCCGTCAGATCGCCGAGGTGAAATCCAAGCTGCAGCGCATGTCACCGGTGGAGCAGGGCGACGAGTATCACGCGCTGTTCGGCGACCTGGTCGCGATGGAGGCCTATCGGCGCAGCCTGTTGGAACAGGCCAGTGGCGACGACCTTACTGCGTGAGCAGTCCGCACAAGTTATGGTGTAACGGCCCTGGGCCCACCCGCGAAAGGCAATTGTGGCTTCGAAAAAGACTCGTCAGGTGATCGTTCTCAGCGCTTTCGCGGTCGCCGCGGCGGCCGGACCGGTGATCGCCGCGACCACGCTTTCGACTTCTGCGCCGCAGAGTGCGCAGGCCGCCCCCGGCGGAGAGTGCCTCGCCTGGTTCGGCAACCAGGAAGACGGCCACTGCCTGGGCTACTCGAACGGCAATGGAACCAACATCGGCACGCCGTGGGGCATCTACGGACCCAACAATTATCAAAACGGCGGACTGCTGCCGGGTCAGTCGTTCAACCGCGGCATCAACTAGCGTTTGTCGGCCGCCGGGGCCTGCGGCTTCAGCACTGCGGTTTCGCCGTCGATCGGGGTCAGCGTCACCATCTCTGGGTCCGGCGAGACCCGATTTGCAATTTTTCGGCGTCCGGCCGTGATCACGGCTTTGGCGGCCGGGCTCTCGGTGACGGCGCGATACGTGCCCGAGATCTGCTCATAGCGGCGACGGCCCGCCTTCGTACCCAACACGTAGCCGACTGCCATTACGGCGACATACCGGAACACGAAGCCCCCTCCAAACGACGGTGTGACAGTGTCCATCCTGCCTCACCGCGCGGGGTGCGTGCCGGGCCGGGAGAGTATTGGCGGGCCGACCCGCACGTACGCTAAAGTCAACCCTCGGTCCGCGGTTGAACCGCGCGGGCAGGCCAGTCCCCTGTAGCTCAATTGGCAGAGCATTCGGCTGTTAACCGAAGGGTTGGTGGTTCGAGTCCACCCGGGGGAGCACCTATCTGCACAGGTGAAGGCCCTTGCCAGCTCTTACCGAGCAACGTCGTGCTGTTTCTGTGCTATCTGCGATTGTCCGCCTTCTGTGGTTGCGTCTCTTCATCGCCACCACGACAGGGAGATTGAGCAACGTGCACCCGGTGTCGCTGTTGCTTGAAGGACGGCCCGCCACACTCCCACAGGTGGCGGGCCGATCTAGCTGCCAGTTGCGGGCTCCGTTCGGGGAAAATTGAAGGTAGTCCGATACCTACGCTTTGCGCCAGCTCACAGCCGATAATGAGATACCGGCAGCTCGTCGGAACCCGAAAGGGACCAGGGGAAACCTCATGGCACAAGGTCTAGCCGCTAATACGCCACTCTCCAACAGCGTAAAGAGCCGTGATATGCGCCCAACATCACGAACCATCGCTGCACTCTTGGCTGCAGTGGGCGCAGGGTTTGCGGTTTCCGCAATGATTTGCGCGCCCGTCGCCGTCGCCCAGAGTTGCAAGCCCAGTCAAGTGTGGCTCAACGGCGAGTGCACTTATCCTGCAGATGACTCCGGCGGGCCTCCCGAACCAAGGCTCGTTACCGAACACGGCGCGGCGGGCTCTTCAACAACGCATATCGTGGACGGCAAGCCTGAACGTTAAAAAACGCACCATGAACGCCCCAACGATTCCAGCCGATGCTTGCCGCCATCCTCCGCATAGGTCGCGGCCCGAACCAGCGCTCATCAGCATCTTCTTATTAGCTATTTCTCATGTTGCTGACGGCACCTCCTCAGGCTCCTGCCGCACACTCAATAGCGGAAAGCCCCTCCGAGAACACCCCCGACATCCCCTCGTCGGGGGTGTTCTGCTGTTGTGACCGGTCGGGCGGTGGCAGGCCGACCCACATCGTCGGTAGGCGCGGGGGAGCACGTCAATCTTTCTATCGCCCGTTGTGTTTGCAGGTGGATCAGCCCTGGGTATGCGCCCGCAAGCGGTGGGCATTGGACAGGGTTGCGTTCGCACATCGTCAGGCGATGGGCGGCGCAACCGAGTGTTGAGCAGACAGCGCTCTTCTCTCATCGCCGTCCGGCCACCTCACGCGTCAGCGTTCACGGCGAATGCCCCCGAGGCCAAATCGACCCGAAACTGCGAAATGCTCTAATTCGCGACTAAGTGAGGTTGACACTCGTAGGTGCGGCGAACGGTCTGACGGGCCCGCCGAAGCTACGGCTCCCCGGACCCGGCAGATCTCTCGCGGCCGCAATATCGGATGCACTAGAAGGGGGTCCGAAAGTGTCCGAGAAAGAAAACAAGGAACTGATCAAGAAGGGCTATGCAGCCTTCGCGACGGGTGACGTCGAGACGGTGATGAGCATGTTCGACGACGACGTCGAATGGGTTCAGCCTGGCGAGAGCGCGGTCAGCGGCACGTTTCACGGCAAGACCGAAGTTATGGAATACCTCGGCAGGTTGGCCGAGAAATCGCTGGCGGTGAAGCTCATCGACCTGTTCGCCGAGGGTGACACGGTCGTCGCGCTCACCGAGGTATCAGCCGGTGGTGAGACGGGAAGGGACGCCGACGTATTCACCGTCCGCAACGGCAAGACCATCCGTGCCCTGATGCATGGGGACACCGCGATGATGGAGCGCGTCTACGGCAAGAAGGCGATGACCGCTGGATAACCCGAGGATGGACTTCTGACCAGCAGCGCGATGTCCGTAAGCTCTTGGCATGCGAATACTTCGCTTGCTTGCGGCCGTGACCGCCGTTGGACTGCTCGCCATCGGCTGCGGTTGGAGCCCGCCGGGGCCATCGCCGACGAGTACACAGGCCTGCGGGCCCTCGGATGCGCCGGGCCCGGACACAGTCACACAGGCGATCGGCACGCTTCCGCAGGGAGCACAGTGGCGGGAGACCTCTCGCGGCCACACGCCCGACTGTCGGCTCAACTGGGTGGTGGCGACCGCTGGTGACGCATCGGACAGCCCCATGCAGGTGCTGTTCTTCGACCGCAACAACCCGCTCGGCCCCGCCACACCCGAGCCGCGGTCCTACATCAACGTCATCTCGATGGGCAACGACACCGCCAACGTCCAATACCAATGGCGTCAGGGCCAGGATCCGGCGTGCTGCCCCACCGGCATCGGCTCGGTCAGGTTCCAGATCGGAGACGACGGCAAGCTCGAGGCACGCGACCCGATCCCGAATCCGTGATCACACTCCGCGGACGCTTCCGCCGTCGATCACATACTCGGCGCCGTTGATGTAGCGGGCACGGTCGGACACCAGGAACGCGACGAGTTCGCCGACGTCGGCCGGGCTGCCGGGTGCGCCGAGCGGGATGCCGCCGATGGAGTCCATGATTTCGCTGCGTGCCTGGTCGACCGTGATGCCGTTGAGCTCGCTGATCTGCACCGCCATTTGGTATGCCGACTCCGTCTCGATGTAGCCCGGACATACCGCGTTGACGCGAACCCCTTTGGGTGCCAGCTCGTTTGACAACGCCTTGCTGTAGTTGGTGAGTGCGGCCTTGGCCGCCGCGTACGGAATCGACGTGGGCAGCGGGGCCCGCCGCTGGATGGACGTGATGTGCACGATGGCACCGGCTCCGCGTTCGACCATTCCGGGGATGACCGCGCGGTCCAACCGGACGGCCGCCAACAGGTTGGTTTCCAACGCGGACTGCCAGTCTTCGTCGGTGAGGTCGGCCGCGCCACCGTCGTGCTGCCCGGAACCGCCGACGTTGTGGACCGCGATGTCGATCGCGCCGAGTCGTTCGAGCGCCTCGGCGGCCAGTGCGGCGACGCCGTCGGCAGTGGCGACATCGGCGACGACGACCTGATCGGCAGAGGCGTCTTCGGGCATCGACCGAGCCGCGACCAACACCCGCGCTCCGCCCGCGCGCAGCCGGTCGGCGATGCCCTTGCCGATGCCGCGGGTTCCGCCGGTGATCAGTGCCGTCCGGCCGGAAAGGTCATCGTGGTCGGTCATGCGGCGAGTCTGTCACCCGCCGCCGACACCTACTTCGCCTCGATGGTGCCCGAGCTGGTGGCGTCCTTCTCCTTGTGCTCGTCGGCGTCCGGGATGTTCTCCGGATGCAGCATCTCGGCGTAGCGCAGCTGCTCGGGAATCCCGAAACCGTCGACGAGCAGCTCGGCGTAGGGCCGTAGATTGCGGCACCGTTCGTTGATGCCGCGGGTCACCGCCTTGGCGCGTTCGGTGGACAGGAAGCGATGCTCCATGAACCATGCCCGGTCCTGTTCGATCACCGACAGCGCGTACAGGTCGCAGACCAGGTTGAGGATCTCGCGGGCCTTCTCGTCCTCACACGAGTCGATACCCGCGACGAACGATTCCAAGATGATGCGTTCGATGTGTACCCGTGCCGTGTGAAGCACATGGTCCTGAACCGAGTTGAACGCCTCGAACGCGGTCATCTCCTTCGACTTACCCTGCAGCCGGCGAGCGACCGTCGCGAGCATGTACTCCTCGCGGTCCTCGAACATCTTGACCTGGGTGCCGCGGTTGAACAGGCTGCCCTCCTCCTCGTTGTCCTGGCGGGTGTCGAGGATGGTCTGCATGATCGTTTCGGCCGCAGTGCGTTTCATCACCCGCTCGCCTGCGAAGTTGGCGGCGAACCGGACCCACTCGACCGGGCTCATGCCCTTGATGTCGTCGGCGTAGGCGGTCAGCAGCTCCTTGGCGACCAGCTGGGTCAGCACATGGTTGTCGCCCTCGAAGGTGGTGAACACGTCGGTGTCGGCCTTCAGCGCGATCAGTCGATTTTCGGCGAGATAGCCTGCGCCGCCGCAGGCTTCACGGGCCTCCTGGATGGCGCGCGTGGCATGCCAGGTGTTCTCCGCCTTCAGCCCGGCCGCGCGGGACTCGAGCTCGCGCTGCTCTTCGGCGTCGGGGTCGTCCGAAATCTGCAGCTCATGGCATTTGGCTACCAGCTCGTTCTGCGCGAACTGCAGCGCGTAGGACTTGGCGATCAGTGGGAACAGCCTGCGCTGGTGCACCAGGTAGTCCATGATCAGCACTTCGTGGTCGTCGCCGGGTGCTTCGAACTGCCTGCGTTCCAACGCATATCGGGTAGCGATGTCCAGTGCTACCCGCGCGGCGGCGCCGGCGCTGCCGCCGACGGTCACCCGGCCGCGGATCAAAGTGCCGAGCATGGTGAAGAAGCGGCGCCCGGGATTCTCGATCGGCGACGAGTAGGTGCCGTCCTCGGCAACGTCGGCGTACTTGTTCAACAGGTTGTCGCGGGGGATGCGGACCTGGTCGAACTGGATGCGACCGTTGTCGACGCCGGGCAGCCCGCCCTTGTAGTGGCAGTCCGACGTGGTCACACCGGGCAGGTCGTTGCCCTCGTCGTCCCGGATGGGCACGACGAAGCAGTGCACACCGTGGCCCTCCCCGTCGGGGGTGATCAACTGAGCGAAAACTGCTGCCACACGCGCGGTTTGGGCGGCACCGCCGATATAGTCCTTGCGCGAGGTGCGGGTGGGGGAGTCGATGACGAACTCTTGGGTCGCGGGGTCGTAGGTCGCGGTGGTCTCCAGGGCCTGCACATCACTGCCGTGGCCGGTCTCGGTCATCGCGAAACAGCCGAGCAACTCGAGATCGATGATCTTCTGGACGTACTCCTGATGATGCCGCTCGGTGCCGAGGTTCTCGATCGCGCCGCCGAACAGACCCCACTGCACACCGGCCTTGACCATCAGCGACAGGTCGGACATCGCCAGCATCTCGATCTGGGTGATGGCCGCGCCCACGTCCCCGTTGCCGCCGTATTCCTTTCTGAACCCGTCCTCGGCGGCACCCCGATGAGCCATGATCTTCAACTGCTCCGCAACCTTCGTGCGGGCGATAACGGTATTGGGGGTGTAGTGGGGTTTGAAGATCTCCGTGGAGAGCTCCTGCCTCACCCGGTTCTTCACATCGCGCCAACGTCCGTCCAGCGTGTTGCGTAGATGCTCCGCAGTGGTGGTCATACCCAGACGGTAGCCCTTATCCGCTTTGCGGAAACTGTGATGTCGGAAACGTAGGCAAACCTTGCTGGACCTGGCTAAACCCATCGCGTTGAATCAAGAGCTATGGCCAAGTCAAGGGATGCGGCGTTATCGCCGACCGGTATGCCTCACGTCGGGGGACACCGGCACTCGGATGTGTCCGGCGGCTGGTTGCGCGCAGCGACGTTCGGCGCGATGGACGGTCTTGTCAGCAACACGGCGCTGATTGCCGGGGTCGCGGCGGCGGCCAGCGCGCACACCGTCGTCATCAGCGGCGTGGCCGGCCTGCTGGCCGGGTCCTTCTCGATGGCGCTGGGAGAGTACACATCGGTTACCACCGCCAACGAGCAGATCGACTCCGAGGTGCGGGTGGAGCGACACGCATTCGAGAACCATCCCCACGGCGGAGCGGGCCGAACTCGCCGCGATGCTCGTCAATCTGGGCATGAGCAAGGAGACTGCCGTAGCAGGCCACCGAGGAGATTCACCGCGACGAAACCCGGGCGGTCAACTTCCATCTCGTCCAGGAGCTCGGCGTCGACCCGTCGGAGAAGCCGTCGCCGTGGACCGCGGCGATCTCGTCGTTCGTCATGTTCGCGATCGGTGCCATCGTGCCGCTCATCCCGTACCTACTCGGATACGAGTCGTTGTGGGCGGGAGTGATCTGCGGCGGCATCGGTCTGGCGATCGCCGGCGGTGTCGCGGCCAGATTCACCAGCAGGCCCCTCTGGTGGGCGTCGCTGCGGCAGTTGATCTTCGGTGGCGTCGCGATCGCCGCCACCTATCTGGTCGGCACACTCGTCGATTCGATCTTGTGATTTCGGCGTGCTTGGTTGCGTTCAGCGCAACTGCGCACGCCGAAATCACGTGTCGCTGCCGACGGTGACCGATTCGGCGCGGTCTGTGATCTCGTCGAGTTCGCTCTCCTCGGCGTCGATGCCGACGAGATGACGCCGCGTGGCCGCCAGCACGCCGGCCGCGAGCAACACCGCGGCAGCGCCGACCCAGAAAGGCAGGTGCACGCTGATCTGTTCGCCGAGGACACCCGCAAGCCAGGGCGCTACCGCGGCGCCGGAGAACCGCACGAAACTGTATGCCGCCGAGGCGACTCCACGCTCCACCGGTGCGGCCTTCATCACGGTCTCGGTGATCAGCGTGTTGTTGATACCGATGAACAGGCCCGAGACCACAACGCATGCGGCCAGCACGGCCCTGATATCCGTGCCGAGCGCCATCACCACCAGTGTCGCGGTCATCGCCAGCAGGTTGACCAAAAGTGTTGGCACCGTGCCGAACCGGCGCTGCAGCCGAGGCGCCACCACGACTGAGGTGAATGCCAGCGCGACGCCCCAGCCGAAGAAGATCAGCCCGATCTGATGGGCTGTCATATCGAGGGGGAACGGCGTGAACGCCAGCAGGGTGAAGAACCCGAAGTTGTAGAGCAAGGCGGTGATTCCCACGCCGAGCAGTCCGCGGTGGCGCAGCGCGCGGAACGGGTCGGCGAGTGTCGTGGCGTGTTCGGCACGCGGCGTCGACGGCAGCAGGAAGGTGGTGACGACGAGTGCGATCGCCATCAATGCCGACACCCCGAAGAACGGGCCGCGCCACGAGATCGAGCCGAGCACACCGCCGACCAAGGGGCCGACGGCGATTCCCAAGCCGAGCGACGCCTCGTACAGGATGATCGCCTGGGCGACCGATCCGCGTGCCGAGTTCACGATGGTGGCCAGCGCGGTCGCGATGAACAAGGCGTTGCCGAGACCCCACAGTGCCCGCCAGCCGACGATGCCCATCACGGTGTCCGACATGCCGGCCAGTCCGGCGCCGGCGATGATGACCGCGAGGCCGAGCAGCAGCGTCCTCTTGGGGCCGATCCGGCTGGCGACCACGCCCGTGACGAGCATCGCCACCCCCATCACCGCCATGTAGCTGGTGAACAGCAGGGACACCTGAGACGGTGTGGCGTCGAGATTGTCGGCGATCGGCTTGAGAATCGGGTCGACGAGGCCGATTCCCATGAAGGCGACGACGGAGGCGAAAGCGACCGCGCACGCGCTCAGCGTGCAGGACTCGGCGCAGAACGTGCAGGACGCGGCGCAGAAGCAGACTGCTTGAGGCCAGACGACACCACGAGCACCGACAGGACGACGGCCACCAAAAGCAGCGCAGGGACATCTCCCGCCAGGTGTCCCATGTGGTGTCCGCCGCCGAAGGACTGCACCGCCATGATTGCGGCGTGTACGACGCTGGACCACACTGTGAACCAAATCAGGCTGAGATTGGCCTGCGGGTTTCGCGCCGCGTTGAGCAGGAAACGCCCAGTGTCGCGTATACGCCGACAATCATCATGAAGTACATGGACTGGTGGGGCGCGCCGGAATGCCATGCCCACCCCGACGGCCAGACCAGGGACAGGGGATAGATAAGGAGAAAAATCGCGCCAAAGATCGCGAGTGCGAGCTGAAGAAGTTTGTAAGCGGATGGCATTGTGCCCCTCTCAAAGTGGTCCCCGTTACGACGGTCTTAATACGTCCGCACTCGCCCAATGGTTCAATGCCGCGGGGCAGAAGCTCTTGCTCGTCGCTAGTGCGTTACACCGATTGGGTTGCGAAAGCGACGGCCCATACGGCCTTGGGTTGGCGCCACATAGGTGCGGCTGCTCCTAACGATTGAGGCTATTTGACGGTTGGTTTCGGGGCTGCCGCGTCGTGAAGGAGGCTGCGCATCACGCGCACGGCGTCGTCGAGCGTCTGCCGGTCGGCGGCGTCGAGCCGTTCCAGGTACGGGTCGATCGCCGCTCCGCGGTCGACACGAACCTGCCGCAGCATGTCCACTCCCTTCGGGGTGATGCGGATGAGCACGGCGCGGGCATCGTCGGGATCGACGGTGCGCGACACCAGACCCGCGTCCTCCAACCGGCGCACCTGCATGGTCATCGTCGGTTGCGAACAGTGATCGAGCGCGGCCAGATCAGAGATGCGCGCTGCACCCTGGTCCTCGATCGTGGATAGCAGGCGTCCCTGCGCGAACGGCAGCGGAATGCGGGCCCGCTGCGACGCCAAGCGGTTGAGTCGAGCCACCACGGCGAGCAGGTCTGCGCCAAGAGTCCGGGTCACCCACCCATGATTACATAGCTTTACTATGCGTATCAAACATCGACGCGCGTGTCGGTGCTCACAGCGCCGACACAGGCGGTCCGAGCGGCGACTGGCAGAATCGTGAAATGACTGCGACCCGCCGCTCGAGCGAGACTCGGCGGCGCGGTTCACTGCATCCCGTCGAACTCGCACACGCATCCGTGATGGCCGCGCTGTGTGCCGCGACCGCCATCATCGCGGTCGTGGTGCCGTTCGCCGCCGGAATTTCGCTGCTGGGCACCGTCCCGATGGGTCTGCTGGTCTACCGGTTCCGGATTCGGGTGTTGATCGCCGCGACGGTCGCGGGTGCCACGATCGCGTTCCTGATCGCGGGTATGGGCGGCTTCATGACGGTGATCAACTGCGCCTACATCGGTCTGTTGATCGGTCTGATTCTGCGGCGTGGTCGCGGCACGTTTACGGTCCTCGGCGTCGGGTTGGTGGCGGGCGCGGTGTTCGGGGCCGCGGTGGTGGCAGCGCTGGCGGTCCTGGTCCGGCTGCGCCACCTGATCTTCGAATCGATGACCGCCAACGTCGACGGCATAGCGGCGTTCATGGCGGGGCTCCCGAACTGGCGGTGGCTGCCCGACATGGAGGCCTCAGCCGAGCGCCTCAGGAGCGGGTTCGCCACGGCGCTGAACTACTGGCCATACCTTCTCGGCGGATGGTCGGTGATCATCATCACCGTCGTGATGTTGATGGGCTGGTGGGCGTTGTCGCAGGTGATCAACCGGCTCGTCGTGATACCCGATGTGCACAAGCTCGACTCCGCACCCGACACGGCGACGATCGCGCCCGTTCCGGTGCGGCTCACTGATGTCCGCTTCCGCTATCCCGAAAGCGACCATGATGCGCTCGGCCCGGTGACCTTGAGCATCGAACCCGGCGAGCACGTCGCAGTGACCGGGCCCAACGGCTCCGGCAAGACGACGCTGATGCTGATGCTCGCCGGCCGCGAGCCGTCATCGGGCACCGTCGACCGTCCGGGCTCGGTCGGCCTTGGACGCCTCGGCGGCACCGCGGTGATCCTGCAACACCCGGAGAGCCAGGTGCTCGGCACGCGGGTTGCCGATGACGTGGTCTGGGGACTTCCGCCCGGCACCACGACCGATGTGTATCGGCTGCTCAACGAGGTCGGCCTCGACGGCCTGGCCGAACGCGACACCGGCGGGCTTTCCGGCGGTGAACTGCAACGCCTTGCGGTGGCAGCGGCTCTGGCGAGGGAGCCTTCGCTGCTGATCGCCGACGAGGTGACCAGCATGGTCGACCAGGAGGGTCGCGACGGGCTGCTGGCCGTGCTGTCCGGACTGACCGATCACCATCAGATGTCGTTGGTGCATATCACCCACTACAACGACGAGGCGGACTCCGCCGATCGGGCGATCGACCTGACCGGCGACGGCGGTGCCTCCGACAACACCGAGATGGTCGAAACGACAGAGGCGCCGGCTGCGAAAGGCCCACTGAGGCCGCGCCGTGAGGCGCCCGTCCTCGAACTTATCGACGTCAACCATGAATACGGCAGCGGAACACCGTGGGCGACAGAGGCATTGCGCGACATCAACTTCGCCGTCCATGAAGGCGACGGCGTATTGATTCACGGCCTGAACGGGTCCGGAAAGTCCACCCTGGCGTGGATCATGGCCGGACTCGCCGAGCCGACGAGTGGAAGTTGTCTGCTCGACGGCGCACCCGCTGCCGATCAGGTTGGCGCTGTCGCGATCTCGTTTCAGGCGGCGCGGTTGCAGTTGCTGCGCAGCCGGGTGGACCTGGAAGTCGCGTCGGCGGCAGGGTTCTCGCCCCGTGACCGTGCGCGGGTGATCAAGGCGCTGGCCGCCGTCGGCCTGGATGCCACGCTGGCCGACCGACGGATCGACCAGCTCAGCGGCGGACAGATGCGTCGCGTCGTGCTGGCCGGCCTGTTGGCGCGATCCCCGCGAGCGCTGATCCTCGACGAGCCTCTGGCCGGACTCGACGGCGCCAGCGCGCGCGGACTGCTGCGCCTGCTCGAGAACCTGCGGCGCAACGAGGGGCTGACGGTCATCGTGATCTCACACGACTTCACCGGGCTCGAGGATCTGTGCCCGCGCATCCTGCATCTGCAGGACGGCGTGCTGGCGACCGCGCCGACGGCAGCCGGGGGTATGTCATGACTGCCCCCACCCGCAAGCAACAACGCAGGCCGGTCGTGCTGCTGCGGCCGGTGCCCGGCCGCACCGTCATCCACGATCTGTGGGCGGGCACGAAACTCATTGTGGTGGCGGCCATCGGCGTGCTGCTGACGTTCTATCCCGGGTGGGTGCCGATCGGCGCCGTCGCGGGCCTGGTGCTCGTCACGATGCGGCTGGCCCGCATTCCGCGCGGTGTGCTGCCGTCGATACCGCGGTGGCTGTGGTTCCTGCTGGCGCTCGGCGGCGTCACCGCGGCGCTGTCCGGCGGCAGTCCCGTCATCGAACTCTTCGGGCTCGACCTCGGACTGGGTGGACTGCTCAAGTTCCTGCGAATCACCGCACTGTCGATCGTGCTGCTCGCGCTCGGCGGCATGGTGTCGTGGACCACCAACGTCGCCGAGGTCGCACCCGCCGTGGCAAAACTCGGCAGACCGTTGCGCCGGTTGCGGATACCGGTCGACGAGTGGGCGGTCACCCTCGCACTCGCCCTTCGCGCCTTCCCGATGCTGATCGATGAGTTCCGGACCCTGTATGCGGCGCGCAGCCTGCGTCCCAGATCGGTATTGACGACGCGGCGGGCTCGCAGGCGGCGCTGGGCACTCGAGGCGGTCGACCTGATCGCAGCGGCCGTCATCGTGGCGCTGCGGCGTGCCGACGAGATGGGCGACGCGATCACTGCGCGCGGCGGTGCCGGTCAGATCTCCGCGGCACCGTCGGGACCCAAACGGCTGGACTGGGTGGCTCTTTCGGTCGTCGCGCTGGTGTGCGGCGCCGCGCTGGCGCTGGAACTCACGCTGCTCGGCACCACTTAGCGCTGGGCGGCGGCGTTCGCGGCGGCCTGGGCGTCGCCCAGCGAGGTGGCCACATCGGCCCGTCCGAGAAAGATCTCGTCGAGATACGGTTGCAGCGCCTCGAAGCCCGCGGGAAAACCGGCGCCCCCGGGCGCGGGTATCCGCGGGCCGTCGAGCACGGAGAAGAACGGTCCCACGTCGACTCCGCGCCCGGCCCAGTAGTCGAAGTAGCTGCGCTGCGCGGGCAGGACGGCGGGAATGGCCGCGCCGCGCGCACCCAGGTACTGATTGCCACGAGCGCTGCCCATCCACGCCAGCACCCGCCGAACGGCCTCGGGATGCACGGTTGCCGAATTACCCGCTGCGGCAATACCGTTGGTGACGCTCACCCGGCCGACCGGTCCGATAGGCATCGGGACGACACCCCACCGGAAGCGGCTGTCCTCGGCGATCGCCGCCAGGTTGTAGGTGCCGGACTGGAACAGCGCCATTCTGCCCGCAAGGAACTGGTTGCGAGAGAAGTCGCCGTTGCTGTTGGTGTCCGAGGCGGGCGGGGCGACGTGGTCGCCGTTGATGAGGCGGACCAGGTAGTCGAACGCCGCGACCGACCCGGGGTTGTCGAGGGCGAACCTGTCGCCGTCGGAGAACGTTCCTCCTGCCGAGCCGATGTAGTTGAGATAGATGCCTTGAAGATCGTTGGCCGCGTTGTATCCCCACTGCCGGATGCGGCCGGAATCGAAGCCGGGTTCGTCGGCCCGGCGTCCGTCGGCGTCGACCGTCAGCCGGGCGAGCAGGGGCCGCAGCGTGTCGACATCGCCCGGGGACCACCGCATCGAAAGAAGCTGCCGCAGATCGACGCCTGCCGCCTCAATGAGGTCGGCGTTGAAGTAGACGGCGATGCCGGCATCGGTCAGCTGGGGCACCGCCCACAGCGCACCGTTGCGGGTGAACTGGTCGACTACTGACGGCTCCCACTCCGTTGCAGCGTTCGGCCCCAGTACTTTTGCGATATCGAGCAGTCGGCCGCTGTCGGCGTATCCGGCGAAGTACGCGTTCGACAGCCAGAAGATGTCGTCCGCGCTGCCGCCCGCGGCGTCGGTCCGCAACGTGTCGAAATAGGTGGCATACGCGCACCACGTTGACCCGTACGTCGATGTCGGGGTGGATCCGGGTGAACTCGTCGAACGACTCCCGGTACGCGGCGGCCACCTGCTCGTCCCACAGGCGCACGGTGACCACCGTTCGTCCTGCGGGCTCCGCTGACCGGCCGAGCAGCACCGCGGCGACCAGAAGCAGAGCCATCGTCAAAGCCACCGCCGTCGCCGCCATCGTCGAAACCTTCGGCCGCAGAGTCATTTCAACCCGGTCACGACGATGGATCGCACGATGTACCTGCCGAGCGCGACGAACAACACGATCAGCGGAACGATTGCCACCGTCGTCGCCGCCATCACCAGCGTCCACTGCGCGTTGTAGCGTGACTGCAGACCGGCCGTCGCAACCGTCAGCACCTGCCACCTGCCACCGCTGGTGATCACCAGCGGCCACATGAAGCTGTTCCATTGGCTGACGACGGTGATCAGCGACAGCGTCACCAGAATGGGCTTGCTGGCCGGCACTACAACATGAACGATAACGTCGAGGGTGTTGGCGCCGTCGATGCGAGCCGCCTTGATGAGGTCGGCCGGAATGCCGCGAAAGTACTCGCGTAACAGGAAGATCGCGTACGGCGAGCCGAACACGAACGGAAGCACCAACGCCCAGAACGTGTTACGCAGACCAGCCTGCGCCATCAGCAGGTACAGCGGCACCACCGTCACCGTCGCGGGCACCATCAACGTCGCGAGGTACACCCAGAACAGTGCGTCGCGGCCGGGGAACTCCAGTCGTGCGAACGCATACGCCGCCAACACCGAGAAGGTCAGCTGACCCACCAGGATGACGGCGGTCATCAGCGCCGTCACCACCAGCGCGCGGCCGAAGCCGGCGTCGGCCAACCCCGTGTAGTTCTGCAGCGTTGGCGGCGCCGGAAACGACAGCGGCTCACCGGTATTGAACTGGTCCGCCGTCGTGAACGACGTCATCAATCCGATCGCGAACGGTGCCAGGGTGATCAGTGCGCCCGCCGCCAGCACGGTGTAGATCACCGGCGCGGACACTGCCCGGCTAAACGACGTCATAGGTGATCCGGCGCCGGAAATACGAGTGCTGGGCGATCGTCACACCGACGAGAAGGACGAAGAGCACGGCCGCCATCACCGCTGCCCGGCCCACAGCGGCCGCGCCGAACGCCTCGGCGTAGATGCGATGCGCTATCAGGTCGGTACGTCCCTGTGGTCCGCCCGCGGTGAGCGCATAGACGGTGTCGAATACCTGCGCGGCGCTGATGACGCCCGTCACGAGGACGAAGAACAGCGTCGGCCGCAGCATCGGCAAGGTGATTCGGCGAAACCGCTGCCATGCGTTCGCGCCGTCGGTGCGCGCCGCGTCCTGAATATCGGTCGGGATCGCGAGGATGCCCGCGAGGAAGAACAGCGTCACGTACCCGACATTCGTCCAGATCGTCACCGCCGAGACCACGGGTAGCGCCAGGTCGGGGTCGGTCAGCCACTCGATCCGCTCACCCAGCAGCCTGCTGACCGCGCCGTCGGTCGGCGCCAGGATCCACCGCCACAGGACGGCGATCGCCAGTGGCGAGCAGATCCAGGGCAGCACGTACAGCGTGCGGAAGAAGCCACTACCCGGCAGGCTGCGGGCCAGCATCGCCGCGGCGGCGAGACCGAGCAACGACTGCGTGGGAACCACGATCACGATGAACAGTGCCGTCACCAGAAGGGACGTCGCGAACGACGGGTCGGTCAGCACCGAACGCCAATTGTCCAGTCCGACATACTCAACGGGTCCCAGCAGATCCCAGCGGTGCACGCTGAGCCATCCGACGACCAGCATCGGTAGCAGCAGGAACGTGACGACGCCGAACAGGCTGGGCGCTAGCAGGGCGTACCCCACCGCCGTTGCTCGCACCCGATTGGCCACTGAGCCATTAAAGCGGTCGTGACGCCGTCGAACTACGGTGTTAGCCGTGAGTGCACCCCGACAAGTCGATCCCGACTTTCTCGCACTGCCGCGCCGTGAGCTTGCCGACGCCGCGCTGTCGGCCGCCGTGACTGCCGGCGCCAGCCATGCCGACCTGCGCATCCACCGCATCGTCAACGAGGTCGATCACGCTGCGCGACGGTGAGCTGGAGACGGCCGTCGTCGACCGGGAGGTCGGCTTTGCGGTGCGGGTGATCGTCGACGGTACCTGGGGCTTCGCCTCACACGCCGAGTTGGACGCGGGCGTCGCGGCCGAGACCGCCCGTCGCGCAGTCGCGGTGGCGCGCACCTTGGCGGCGCTCAATGCCGAGACCATCGAGCTGGCTCCCGAGCCGGTGTACGCCGACGTCAGCTGGGTGTCCGACTACCGGATAGACCCGTTCGCGGTCCCGTCGGTCGACAAGATCGGCCTGCTCGCCGAGTACTCGGGGCGGCTGCTCGCCGCAGACGGCGTCAATCACGTCTCTGCCAACCTGCACGCCGTGAAGGAGCAGACGTTCTACGCCGACACGGCAGGCTCGTCGATCACCCAACAGCGGGTGCGTGTGCAACCGACGCTCGAGGCCGTCGCCGTCGACGCCGCGGCAGGATCCTTCGAGACCATGCGCACCCTCGCGCCGCCTGCGGGGCGGGGCTGGGAGGCCGTCGACGGTGACGAGGTGTGGGACTGGAGCGCCGAGCTGGCAGAGCTGCCGACGCTGCTCGCGGAGAAGGTCAAGGCGCCGAGCGTCACGCCGAGACCGACCGACCTCGTCATCGACCCGTCCAACCTGTGGTTGACGATCCACGAATCCATCGGTCATGCCACTGAATACGACCGCGCCATCGGCTACGAGGCCGCCTACGCGGGGACCTCGTTCGCCACGCCGGACAAGCTCGGCACGATGCGGTACGGATCGCCGGTGATGAATGTGACCGCCGACCGTACCGAGAATTTCGGGTTGGCGACTGTCGGTTGGGACGACGAGGGTGTGCAGGCCCAACGGTGGGATCTGGTGCGCGACGGTCTGTTCGTCGGCTACCAGCTCGACCGGGTGTTCGCACCGCGGCTGGGCATGGCCAGGTCCAACGGCTGCTCCTACGCCGACTCTCCACACCACGTGCCGATCCAGCGGATGGCCAATGTGTCCCTGCAGCCGGGCGCCGACGACGTGTCCACCGACGACCTGATAGCGCGGGTCGAGGACGGTATTTACATCCTCGGTGACAAGAGCTGGTCGATTGACATGCAGCGGTACAACTTTCAGTTCACCGGGCAGCGTTTCTTTCGCATCAGCGACGGGAAGCTCGACGGCCAACTTCGCGACGTGGCCTATCAGGCCGTCACCACCGACTTCTGGGGTGCGATGGAAGCCGTCGGTGGCCGCTCGACATGGCGACTGGGAGGCGCATTCAATTGCGGCAAGGCGCAACCGGGACAGGTTGCGCCGGTCAGCCATGGCTGCCCGTCGGCTTTGTTCCGCGGTGTCAACGTGCTCAACACCCGCGCCGAAGGGGGGCGGTAGCGGTGATCGCCGCACAGCACGTCGTCGACGCGGTGTTGACGGAGGCGGCCAGGTTGGGTAAGGCCGACGAGACGATCGTGATCGTCACCGACCGTAGCGACGCCTCGCTGCGGTGGGCCAACAACTCGATGACCACCAACGGCGTCTCGGTGCAGCGCAGGACAACAGTGATCTCGGTGGTGCGACGCGGCGAGCGCGGTCACGTGGCGTCGTTGACCTCCAGCGAGGTCGATCCGTCCGTCATTCCGGGCTTGGTAGCGGCGTCACAGGAGGCGGCGCTCGCGGCGCCGGAAGCCCGGGACAGTGCGCCGCCCCTTCCCGGGACAGATGCGGCAAATGATTGGGACGCACCGATTCCGGGCACCGGCGTCGAGGTCTTCGGTGGCGTCGCCGAAGCGCTGAACCGTGGATTTCCCCGCGCCGACCGGCTTTACGGCTACGCACGGCACATCTTGGAGACGACGTTCGTCGCAACGTCGGGTGGACTGCGGAGGCGCTACACCCAGCCCACCGGTTCCGTCGAGATCAACGCCAAACGCGATGGCGCAAGCGCTTGGGCGGGCGTGGGCACACCGGATTTCGCTGACGTGCCAACGGATTCCATGCTCGAGGAGCTCTCGTCAAGGCTCGGCTGGGCGCAGCGCACCGTGGAGTTGCCGGCCGGACGCTACGAAACGATCCTGCCGCCGTCAGCCGTCGCGGACCTGATGATCTACCTGGCGTGGTCGATGGAGGGCCGTGGGGCGCAGGAGGGCCGCACCGCCTTCTCGGCGCCCGGCGGCGGTACGCGGGTGGGGGAGACGCTCACCGACTTGCCGTTGACCCTCTATTCCGACCCCGCGGCCGCCGGTCTGGAGTGCATGCCCTTCGTCGCGGCGACCAGTTCGTCGGACCGAGGCCTCGGTGTTCGACAACGGCATGGACATCGATCGCGTCGACTGGATTCGCGGCGGCACGATCAATTCCCTGGCCTATCCGCGCGCGGCCGCCGCCGAGTTCGGCGTGCCCGTTGCGGTGGCGGCCGACAACCTGGTGATGACCGGTGGCACCGAAAGCCTGGCCGACATGGTCGCGGGCACCGAGCGTGGGCTTCTGCTGACGACGCTGTGGTACATCCGCGTCGTCGACCCCGCCGTGCTGCTGCTGACCGGGCTCACCCGCGACGGTGTGTACCTGGTCGAGGACGGTCAGGTCACCGGCGCGGTCAACAACTTCCGGTTCAACGAAAGCCCGCTTGACCTGCTGCGCCGGGTCGGTCAAGCAGGCATCAGCGAGGTCACGCTGCCGCGCGAATGGGGCGACTGGGCCACCCGCGCGGCGATGCCCACGCTCCGGATCCCGGACTTTCACATGTCGTCGGTCAGCCAGGCGCAATAATGCGACGATGCGCGATCCGCTGAACGGCGAACTCGGACGACTGGTAGCGCTCGCACCACCCGAGCACGGCAGAATCAACGCGCTGGTCCGCCAGACGTGCGCCGAGACGCTCTCGCTGCCACCGTTGCCCACCGAACTGGTCGTCGACGGTCCCGCCGACGAGGCGGAGTCGGTGGCTGTCGAATTCGCCGAACAATTCAGCGTCGACGTGTCATCCGTCGGCGACGAACTGCGAACCAGGTTCATGTCGATCCTGGGTCGAGCGGCGTTCCCCGCTGTGGTGCTGAGCTACATCGCCGACTTCCTACCGAGAGTGCGCGCGGGCCTGGAGTCGCTGGCGTTACCCGTGCCGTGGTCGGATGCGGTTGACTGGGATCACGGCAGCGACCTGGGCGACGTGCTGTTCAATCGCTTCCAGCCGGGCGTCGCGCGCCTGCGTGAAATCGACTCGCTCACAACAGAACTCGTCCGGTTACGCGGTGCCACCCAACACGACTGTCGACTGTGCAAATCGCGGCGCGAGGGCAGCGCACTTGACGCAGGCGGGTCGGAATCACTCTACGACCAGATCGAGGGCTACGAAACGTCGACCGAACTCAGTGACCGGCACAAGGCGGCGCTGAGGTACACCGATGCATTGATATGGACGCCCGCGAAGATCGCAGCCAGAGGTGGCGGCGGGTGTGCGAATTCATTTCACCGAGGCCGAATCCTACGAACTGACCGTCGACGTGATGCGCAACGCGGGCAACAAGATAGCCGTCGCGCTCAAGGCCGATGCCCCGCGAGTCGAGAGCGGGACGGAGCGGTTCGTCATCGACGAGACCGGTCAGACGGTCTCAAGCTGAGCGGCCTAGACCTCGATGCGCGAACCCATGATGACAATGCGGTCGCGCGGCAGCCCGAATCGTTCGGCGGCATCGGCGGTGATGTAGGAGGTCGCGATGAATAGTCGTTTGCGCCACTGCGCCATCGTCTTCTTGCGGCCTCGGACGAGTTCGAGCTTGGACAGGAAGAACGACGCGTCGTCTATCGCGATCTTGCCCTCAGCCTGCTTTCGGGTCAGGCTGCGTAGCGCGTCCAGCACGTGCGTCTTTTCCATATAGCCGTAATTGGCTGTGACGAAAACGATTCCGTCCTCCTTGTAGCCGAGCGAGTCCACTTGGATGCGGTCGGACTCCGCTGCGCGCGGCATCGGAAGCGTTTCGATGGAGACGATGATCACGTGGTGGTGCAGCACGTGGGTGTGTTCGACGCAGGTCCGCAGCGCCAGCGGGGCGGTGTCTTTTCCGCGGTTGAGGAAGACCGCGGTGCCGGGGACTCGAGCCAATGGTGGATCGCACTCGCGGACCTCGTTGATGAAGTCGTCGAGCGGTCCCTCGGCCTTTTCCCTTGCGACGGTGACGATCACACGGCCCCGGTGCCAGGTGACCATTACGGTGAAGGCCACGATGCCGATCAGCAGCGGTAGCCATGCGCCGTGCACAACCTTGGTGAGGTTGGCCGCGACGAACAACAGATCGATCAGCAGCAGGATGCCGCCGCCGATCACCACCAGCCCGATCGGCGCATTCCATCGGGTCCTGGCGTAGTAGAGGAAGAGCAGCAAGGTGATGGTGATCGTGCCTGTGACGGCCATTCCGTACGCGTATGCGAGGCGTTCGGAGCTTCGGAAGACGAGGACGAGGGTGAGCACGCCGACCATGAGCACACCGTTGATCCACGGCACGTAGATCTGACCCTCGGTGGCCGCAGATGTGTGGATCACCCGCAACCGCGGGAGGTAGCCGATGCGAGCGGCCTGCGCAGCGACCGAGAATGCGCCGGTGATCACGGCCTGAGACGCGATAACCGTTGCGGCGGTGGCCAACAGCACCATCGGCCAGAGTGCCCAACTGGGAATCAAAAGAAAGAAGGGCGCGCGCATGTTGGCGGGGTCGCTGATCAGCAGCGCCCCCTGGCCGAGATAGTTGAGTGCCAGTGCCGGAAGCACCACGAAGAGCCAGGCCCGGGTGATCGCTTTGCGGCCGAAGTGACCCATATCGGCATACAGGGCCTCCGCGCCGGTGACGGCGAGCACGACGGCGGTGAGCGCGAAGAAGGCGATCTCGAAATGTCCGACGATGAATGTCAGCGCGTAGGTCGGCGACAGTGCCTTGAGAATCTGCGGGATGCGCGATGATGCCGGTGACTCCGCATGCGCCGATCGCGACGAACCACGCGACCATCACCGGTCCGAACGCCCGCCCGACGATGGCGGTGCCGTGCCGCTGGACGTAGAAGAGCACGACGATGATGCCCGCGGTGATCTGGCACGACCCATCGTTCGAATTCCGGGTCGACGACCTCGATGCCCTCGATCGCGGAAAGCACGGATATCGCCGGGGTGATCATGCTGTCGCCGAAGAACAGCGATGGAACCGAAGACTCCGAGTGCGGCGAGAATCAGTGCGGTCCGGTGATGGGTCTGCGAGCCCCATCGCCGCAGCAGGGTGATGAGGGCCATAATGCCGCCCTCGCCGTCGTTGTCGGCGCGCATCACGAGGCTCACGTAGGTGAGCGTGACGATCACCATGATCGACCAGAAGATCAGCGAGACGACGCCATAGAGGTTCTGCTCATTGAGCGGTACCGGATGGGGATCGTCGGGGCTGAATACCGTCTGGACGGTGTAGATCGGGCTGGTTCCGATGTCGCCGAACACCACACCGAGCGCTGCGAGGACGACAACCGGCCGGACAGATCGGCCGTGGGCGGCATCGACCGCCGGTGGATCATCGGACTTCGTGTGCGACGACATGGCGGATTGATGGTAGATCGTCACTTTGGACGCCGGTCAGCATCGAGGTGGTTGCGGCGGGGCGCTAACGTAGTTGGCCGTGCGGCAGGAGTCGCTGGACAGGGGCGGTAGCTCAGTTGGTTAGAGCCGCGGACTCATAATCCGTTGGTCGCGGGTTCGAGCCCCGCCCGCCCCACCTCAGAGGTGTATTACCTCGGCTGATGCTTGACGTTTCTACTTCGGTTGATGGCTGACAGTGTTTCGGCTGATGCTTTACACCTACTTCGGCTGATCCTTGACACTCCCGATATGAGGGAGTTGAGCGTGGCTGAGCAGCGGTATCAGGCCGTGTTAGCGGTGATCAGTGATGGGCTGTCGATTTCGCAGGTCGCCGGAAAAGTTGGGGTGTCGCGTCAGACGCTGCACGCCTGGTTGGCCCGGTATGAGGCCGAGGGTCTTGAGGGGCTGGTGGATCGGTCGCATCGGCCGGGGTCGTGTCCGCATCAGATGCTCGTCGAGGTCGAGGCCAAATTGTTGGAGCTGCGGCGGTCGCGCCCGTATTGGGGACCGCGGAGGCTGGTGTTCGAGCTGGCCAAACGGGGAGTGTCGCCGGTGCCGTCGGAGTCGGCGGCTTATCGGGCGCTGGTGCGGGCGGCGATGATCGATCCGGGTCTGCGGGATCGGCGTTCGCGCAAGTGGAAACGCTGGGAACGTGGCGCGCCGATGGAGTTGTGGCAGATGGATGTGGTGGGCGGGTTTCCACTGTCTGATGGCTCGTCGGCCAAGGCGCTGACCGGGATCGATGACCATTCCCGGATGTGCGTGTGCGCCCGGTTGATGGCCGCCGAGCGCACTCGGGCGGTCTGCGACGGGCTGCGTTCCGCGCTGGCCACCTATGGTGACCCCGAGCAGATCTTGACCGATAACGGCAGGGTGTTCACCGGCCGGTTCTTTCATCCACCGGTGGAGGTGCTGTTCGACGCGATCTGTCGCGAGCATGGCATCGAGCATCTGTTGACGCAGCCGCGCAGCCCGACCACGACGGGCAAGATCGAACGGTTCCATCGCAGCCTGCGCGCGGAGTTCCTCAGCAGCGCAGCGCCGTTCACCAATCTCAAGACCGCTCAGCAGGCTCTTGATGAATGGGTTGATGACTACAACCATCATCGGCCGCACCAGTCGTTGAAGATGGCCACTCCGGCGCAACGGTTCAGCGCCGGCGCACCGGCATCGCCGCCGTCGAACGCAACGATCAGCCGCGCCGACCGCAGCGGCCAGGGTTGGGTGAGCCGGCGCGTGTGCGCCAACGGCATCGTGTGCGTGTCGTGGCAGCAGGTCAGCATCGGACGCCACTACGGCGGGCAACGCTGCGATGTCCACGTGGACGGCGACCTGCTGCGGTTCTGGATCGGCGACCAATTGGTCAAAACCGCGGCACGTAAAAGCACCGGCGAGGTACGAAACAAACGGGCCCTACGCACCAGCGGCCAGGCCTAAACCAAACACAGAGTGTCAAGGATCAACCGAAACAGAAACGTCAACAATCAACCGACTCTGAACAGCCCCACGTCAGAGGCTATTTTTGAGCCACCAAGCGCTGAGTCGTCGTTTATTCGTCCTTTATGGCGCGGTCTAGCAAGTTCGCAACCTCGGCGTGGACCCGACCTCGAGTCATGTACAGATCCTGGGTTATCGAAACCTTGGAATGCCCGAGATGATCGGCACCGATCTGCGCCGACAGCCCCTCGTCGTCGATCAGGGTGGCGACCGTCTGACGGAACGAGTGAGTGGTGACCTCGGGGGCACCTAGGGCCTCGCGCACCGTGCGCCACTGCTTGCCGAAGTTGTTCGGGTCGCGCCAGGTGCCCGCCGTCGATGGGAAGATCATCAGCTGTTCGCCGTAGTGGCTCAGAGCACGGCGCGCCTTCAGCATGCTGACGGCAAACGACGGCAGCGGCAATGTCCGCTTACCCGCCGCAGTCTTGGTCTCGTCTATGCGAGCGAGGCCGTGGCCCGTTGCGCGGACCAGCTTGCCGGCGACTGTCAAGGAGCCCGCGGCGGCGTCGAAGTCCATCCACCGCAACGCGAGCAGCTCGGAACGCCGCAAGCCGGTCGCAATCAGCAGCGTGACGGGGTCCACCAGATCGTGTTCACGGCAGAACGACGAGGCGCTCAGCTTGACGAGCAGTGCGCGCAGCTCGTCGGCGGTGAGCGCTGCCGCCCCCTTCGGCTGGCTCTTCGCTCGGAGCGGCTGCACATCGCGCACTGGGTTGGCATTCAAAACGCTGGCCATCACCGCGAGCTGGAGAGCACCGCGGAGGATCGTCTTGGCTTGTTTGGCCATCGTCGCCCCCGTGAGCGGCGCGCATCGACCTCAAGGCGGCGTCGAGGCGCGCCGTTGATGCCTCACGGACCCGTATGCCACGCCGTGGTGATGGCGAGGACGGCAATCGCCACGGCCGCCGGCGCGCGACGTGTGCTCGTCTTCATCGCTGCTCCTTTGGGGTTGAGGGTCCGGTCGGATCGGGGGAGTCAGCTGGACTGGCCGACGTAGAAGCGATTGCCGTCGAGGTCTCGAAAACTGAACATGAGTGGTGCCGTTTCCCAGTCGAGGATATCGCCCACCTCGAGTCCCTTTGCGGCAAGCGCAGTGTGGGCGGCGCGGGCGTCGGACGTGACGAGTCGAATTCCCGTGTCGATTCCCGTTGGAAGCTGGTCCCCGGTAGCGACGAGCGCGAGCGAAGGGCCACCCGACGACGGTGCCAGTTCGATCCAGCGGAAGCCCGGCTGCAGATTCGCGTCCATCGTGGTGGTGAAGCCCATGCCCTCGAAGAGAGCCTTTGACCGATCCTGATCGCGGACGGGCACGGCGACGCACTGGAGCCCGGTGAAGATTTCGTCTGTCATGTGGGTGGTGACCGGAATGCGAACGAAAACTCATCGCGTCGGTTGATCGTGCTGCAGAACCGGTCACGCTTGGCCCACGAAAAGCCATGCGGATGTCGAGCGACGAAACCTGGAGCGAGTGACGGAAATCGAACCCATGTATTTAGCTTGGGAAGTATTTTCGACGCCCGAACGGGCGTGCGATAGCCGCTGGTAGACGGTCTGGTGAAAAGAACCGTTGGCACCAACGCCACCAATCGCAATGAATACCTCACGCGGAGAGGCAATCTAGCGAACCCACTGGCCGATGTGCGAGGCGCAGCCGGGCGCACACGTGCCATCGCAGCCGCCGTCCGTGCAGGTCTCGCCAACCAAGAAACCGCGGCGAGCATCGAGAGCGTCACTGATGCGGGGGGCTTCCCCTCACCCTATGGTGAGGGCAGAGGTCATCTGCGCCGACAATCTCAGCCGAGTAGTCGCCGAGATCGTCGACAAGCGCGAGTTATCCCTTAGCCTGCCGATGCGATGCGAGCGGTGCTACTGAACCTGGTCTGCTGTGTGACTTTCGCACTCGTACAGCGTTGATCCCGTCACGGTGACATGCCTGCGCCGGCTGGCTCTGGGCTCGTCTACCCAGGTTGGCTACTCGACCCGCGCCCGTCGACGGGATGTAGTCGAGGCGGTGTCTAGGACGGGCGGATGAATCCGATGTCGTCGTTGATGACGGTGGTGGGACCGATCGGCACCATGCCCGCCTGGGTGCTGGGACCCAGCGGCACCTTCTCTGGGTTGGCTCCAGCGACCTTGACGAACTGAAGTCGCTCGTTGGAAACCTTCCGAATTAGATCTTCGAAGGCCATGATGGTGAGCTGCTCACCGGGGCAGCGCCGGTAGCCGAACCCGAAGGGGGCGAAGCCGGCGTAGTCGCACACCGGCAGTGGACGGTCGTCGGCGACGCCGAACACGGTGCCGAAACCGCTGTTGCGCAGCGCCGCTTTGCGGCCGTCCTTCACGTCGAACGACGTTTGGTCAAACGGGCACTTCGCCAGGCCCATCTGGCGGATCCGGGCTTCGTCGATGTCCTGGCTGGTTGGTGCGTGCTCATACCGTGACGGATCGAAGTCGTCGGGGTTGGCCCATTGAACGGGGTCATGGCTGGTCGACGTGTGCGGGCTGACGATGAAACCGTGTCGCTCGAACGCCGGCGGCCCCGTTTCGGTCATCGCCGAGATGCTTCCGGCGTTGGGCGAGATCGTGCGGAACAGTTCCATCACGAAGCGTTCCAGCGGGGGGAAGGCTGAGCCGCCGGGGTTGTCATAGTCAGTGGCCATGGTTTTGGTGAACCAGTCCTTGGTCTGACCGTCTCCGGTGTCTCGGCCCAGTTTGGCCATGATGTTGTACAGGGTGTTGCCCCATTGGCTGAAGGCCACGAAGTTGTGGAAGCACTCGAAGACGACGTCCTTGTGGTTGAAGTAGTCGCTTTCTTCGCCGTTCTTGAGCCAGTACCAGGCGAACGTCTTCTCGGGTTCGGGGGTCTTGCCGGATTGGATGTCTTTTAGTCGGTCGTCGATCCACGTCTTGAGGAAGTCGAGGTTCTTCCGGACGGCCATGTAGTTGTCGAAGACGATTCGCTGCGTCGGGTCGCGGTACGCCAGAACCGTATTGAAGTTCTCGCCGATCTGGCGGACCTGTTGGGGAATGTCCCTGGCCTTTGACGCCCAGATGCAGATCCCAGTAGAGATCCCAGAACGTGTTCAGGTAGATCCGCATCAACGGTTTGTTGGCGTTCGCGGGCGCGAACAGTTGGTCGAAGAAGCCAACGACCTTCTGCTGATACTTCCCCTGGTACAGATCCGGCGTCACCGCCGACATGTAGATGCGCTTTCGCCGGTTGTCGGGTCCTCTCTTCTCCAGCCCCTGGAGAAACACCGTGACGCCGTCTTCGGGGGCTGGTTTCCAGCTCAGACTCAGCAGACCCCACATGTCGAAGGGCAGCGCGTTCTCCTTGGTCAGCGCCACGTCGATCATCGGAAGCACGGGACGCTGGCCGTCGAAGATGCTGTTCAAAAAGCTCGGGAGGACGACATTGTCGACGTAGTCGGCATCGCCGAATTCAGTGATGTACTTGGGCGCGCAACTTCGCCGCCGCACCGTCTAGATCCCCAGGGGGCAGCGGCTGATCACTCGGAGGCGGGTTCGATGGCGAATTCGGAGACGACGCGTGCGCGCACCCGGTGAGAGCCGACGCTGACGCCACCGCTGTGGCACCGCCTGCAAGGAATGCGCGTCGTTTCACTGGTTAACCTCTCTCGACTCCCGGGGCTGGAATGCCGGGAAATGGCTACGCACAGGAAGGAACCACGTCGACGCTACGCTGAGGGCAGCTGCCTACGACGCGGATTTCGTCGGCAGTTACCTAAGAGTGTTGGAGAGCCGGCCGGCAGCGTAGAAGTCTCAAGAAAATCTACGTAGAGCCGGTCAAGCGACCTCGTATCCCGTGCAGCAGCCGATAAACCCCGACGGACGGGTGAATTGGGCCCAGAGCCGGCCCTTCGGCGGGTCCTCGAACACCTGAAAGAGCCAACCCCGGCTGGCCAAGAACTGGCCAAGACATGGCTTAACAACGCTGATGAAAACCTAGAGGTATTAGACGAAAGGCTTTGCACCGGAATCTAATTCGTAGACATATCGGCACAAACGAGATAGGCCCAGGCATATCGATATACACGTACAGACGAGCGGTCGATGACATCTTCCAAGCTGGTCGGGGCTACTCCTCGAACGAGCGACTGATTGGGCCGCCAGCCAGCGCGGCCCGCAGCTGATCACATTGGCTGGCGGCTGAGCGTGGCGACCTCCGTCTCGCTTGTTGAGAAATGAGAGCAGCGATTTCGTGCTTACTTGGATCGGAAGTTCGGATCCATGTTGGAAACCAACTGGAGACTGGAACAGATATTTGGTTCACTTGGGTAAGTGCAGCGCTGCGTGGGTCGAATTAAGTCAGCTAGGCGTCGTGGCGCGATCTGACGGGGAATTGATGCGCGGATGAGGCTGATACGTGGTGGAGGCTGGTGGTGATTCGTGGGTGCCGGATGACGGATGGATGTCCGTTGGCGTTGGCGTGTGCAGCGCCAATGCCCCTGCGGTTGTCGTGCAGGTGTGTCGGACATATAGGCACGCGTCGTCGGACCAGGCACCTCGATAGCCTGGAAAGTCGAACCTGATGGGGAGCTCGTCCTTCCGGAACCGTCCCGACATTCCCACGCCTGATCGCGACGATTTTTACGCCAGCCCCGCCGATCTCGACAGGGTCGCCCCCGGGGCGGTGTTGCGGTCACGGTCGGTGCAGGTGTCGTTCTTCGGTCGCTTCCGGCACGGTGCGGCGGTGCAGCTGATGTACCGCAGCACCGACGCCCAGGGTCGCCCCGAGGCGGCGGTGACCACGGTGGTGGTTCCGCGCGGAAAGGACCCGGCGAATTGTCCGCTGCTGTCTTACCAGTGCGCCATCGACGCAGTAGCGGCGCGGTGCTTCCCGTCTTACGCCCTGCGTCAGGGCGCCGAGCTGGTCGGAGCCTCCGTTCAGGCGGAGTTCCTTTTCATCACCGCGGCCCTGTCCCGCGGGTGGGCGGTCAGCATTCCAGACCACGAGGGCCTCAAGGGCATGTGGGGCGCACCTTACGAGGCGGGCTTCCGTGTCCTCGACGGTCTACGCGCCGCCGTCAAATACAAGGAGTTGGGCCTGTCATCCAACGCTCCGATGGCGGTGTGGGGGTATTCCGGGGGCGGTTTGGCCAGCGGATGGGCTGCCGAAGCCGCTGAGACTTACGCCCCCGAGCTCGACATCGTCGGCGCAGTGTTGGGTTCACCAGTGGTGGACCCGGAAAGCGTTGCGCGCCGGCTGAATGCGACGCCCTGGGCAGGTCTGGCAGCGTTGATGATCGCGTCGCTTGTGCATGTGTTCCCTGAGGCGAAGAAGGTCGTCGAGGAACACGCGTCCGAGGTTGGCAAGACCCTGCTCGTGGAGATCGAGGAGATGTCGACCGGAGGCGCAATCCGGCGCTTCCGCAATGTCGACATCGCCGACTTCGTCGACGTGAGCTTTCAGGAATTGTTCGCGCTTCCCGAACTGCAGCACGTTTTCGAGGTGACGCGACTCGGGCAGAAGACACCAAGCATGCCCGTCCTGCTCATCCAGGGCGTGCACGACAAGATCGTCAACGTCACCGACGTGGACAGGCTGGTCCAGACGTACACCGACGGCGGCGCCGCGGTGAGCTACCATCGCGACCCCCTTGCAGAGCATCTGTTGTTGTATCCCTTTGCGGTTCCTATGACACTGTGGTGGCTCGCTGATCGGCTCGCCAAGAACGACAGGCCCAATAGTCGACACACCTGGCCGGCGCTGCTCGATTCTCGTACGTACGCAGGCCTGCCCGCACTCGCAGCCGCGGCATCGCACGCTATAGCGTCCAGTTTCGCCCCGCGGCGCCGACAAGGACGGACCAGCCCCTGAACGGCTCAAAGCATCATCGATAATTCGGACTTGAGCCGCCAGCGCCAGTCCGGATTTTCAGGTCGTGGCGCTCACTTCCAACAGATGCTCGACCTGTTGCCAGAGTGGCGGGCGGCCAATATGTCGTTGGAGAACGCGTTGGTGCTCGACGGCGACTGGATCCCTGCCGATGATGGCGGCGTGCCGAATGCGTTGCCTGCGCCGCCCAACCCCGCCGTGGCCACATTGGCCAAATCCCCATACTCCAGACGATTGCCTACAAGTTCCCCAACATCAAACACCTCGAAATGGCCTCATTCAACTGTGAGGCAACAGGTTTGGTGATTTTGCCGTTGGTCGAGGACCGACGCGTCGGCTTATTGCCTCGGCTGTAGCCACGGGGGCAGCAGCCAAGGGGGAAGAGGCCCAGATCGCGAACTAGGTGCGGGTGTGTTCTGAGGCGCCTCGGTTAATGCCTCGCGCGGCGCGGGCGTGGGGGTGGGTAGTGGTGCTGCGGTGGGGGTGGGTAGTGGGTGTGCTGCGGTGGGGGTGGGTAGTGGTGCTGCGGTGGGGGTGGGTAGTGGGGCTGCGGTGGGGGTGGGTAGTGGTGCTGCGGTGGGGGTGGGTAGTGGGGCCGCGGTGGGGGTGGGCAGGGGTGCTGCGGTGGGGGTGGGCAGTGGTCCGGTGGGCACAGGCGCCTCTATCGCGAATCCAACCGGCGAGGCTGTAACGGCTCCGGCATGGAAAGCGCAACTCGCGAGAATAGCTGTGAGTATGGCCGCACCGACTACCGAGGCGACCACGACTGGCCGGGGTTCTCTCGCGCCAAGGTGCGAATGTACAGCGTGTTTGGGCGCGGGCTCGAAAGCCCAGTTTTGGTCCATGGCCAGGCCCTAACTGTCTAGCATCGGCCGACCGTCGTCAGCATAGGCGCATCAGTTCGCCTCGTTTGCTAATTGCGCTAAATGGCTGGCCGCTCAACGCCAAATATGCAGACGACGCGACGTGGACTGTTCGAGAATCGGTCCACCAGGCCCGTTGCGGGAAACCCGAACTGTTGCGCGATGGATGTCTCGGCAGGTCCGCCGCATGGCACTCTCACTGCACGTTCGAACAGCGGATCACACACGACGACCAGATAATTCGCAGATCCTGGGTCCACTATCCGAACTCCATCGCGCTGCAAGGGGAAGATCAGCGCGGTGCCCGGCTTGGCGACTCCGGTAACCGCGACAGGAGCATCGCCTGTGATCGAACGGACCCGGTCGGATGCGGCCGCCGCCGCGGGCCATCCGCCGTCTGGCGCCTGCAGCGGCGGGATACGAACGAGACTCAAGATGACGCACACAGACAAGATCGTTGCGCCGCTGAGCCATCCAAACGCCACCCTGGTGTTCAGTAGATACGCGACCGCGATGCCAACCGATGCGAGCAAGATAGGATCGAGCCAGAGGTGATACTGGTCGTTCGGCAGTCCGGGGGTGATGACGCCGAGGCCCGGTGTGATAAATGCCAGGGCGACGATTGCCCAAACGGTCGTGCCGAGCGCCCACCGGCCGAACTGTCGTGCGACCCCCACAGTCCCGAACGCAGCGATCAAGACCGCCGTCGCCACCACGAACAATGCCAGAAACCCCGCCAACGGTGCCGATTGGACGAATCCCGACACCGGGGATGCAAGGACTCGCCACGCGATCACTGGCAGGCCGGCCAGACCGGAACCCGCAGGGCCGGTCCCGTTCACCAGGTAGTCCAGGATCGCCCGCGACTCCGAGAAGTCTTGATGCACTTCGTGAATCAGAAACGGTAAGTAACCGATCAGCGCGATAGCGATGGCTCCCATCAATGGCGCCAACATTCGCCGACGCTCCTCTGGCGTTCGTCGCATGACATCAGCCGCAGCCAGTCCGACCAGCGGGGGCACCGCCAACGCCGCGGCGAGGTGGGCCTGAGTCAGCACCACCACCCCGACCACGGCCACCATCCACCACCTCGCCTGACGTGTCCGCCACGCCCGCCAACCAGCCGCCACCGCAAGCGCCGCGGCAGGCCCTTCGACGTTCGAGTTCCAGACGAAGGTCGACGCACTGATGGCGGCAGGACTGACCGCCGCAAGCAGACCTGCGACATAGCCGGCGATCGGGCCACCGATCTCGCGGCCGAGCCACCACGTCGCCGCCACCCCCGCGACTCCGATCAGGGCGGTCGTCGCGGAGGCGGCCACTGGGTCGACATCGGTGAGGAATGCTCCGGGCGCCAGCAACCAGTAGTAGGCCACGCCATGGTGCGCCGTGCCGAATGAGCTCAACGGCCCGAGATCGGGCAGCTGGCCGCCGCGGACCCAGTACAGCATCGTCAACAGCTCGCCGCCCTGGTCGTCGTCCCACTCGCCACGCCCAGGCAAGGCGACCAACCGGAGTGCGCCCGCCGCGACGAGGACAAGGGCCAGTGCCAGCCCGTCGCGACGAGTAAAGGTCACCCGCACAAACTAGGGCGGCAGCGATCTGATAGGTAGGAAACCCCGGCTATCAGAGCCGAAGTGCGGGGTTTGCCAGACCACTCATGCGGTGGACCAGGCATCACACCTTCGTAGGGCTGAAAGGTGCGGTGCCTTCAGCAGGGGCGACCGGTTTTCACAGGCTATTGATACTCGCCGCCCTGACCGGCGGGTCGGAGTAGATTCATGCGCGTCTTGGCCGGGACTGATCGCGTAGGGCGTTCTACCTGTCGCAGCTTCGAGCAAAGGAGCAGCCATGTCGGATTCCGCCGCAGACATTGATGTCGAATCAGCAAGGGGGGTGGTTGCTCCCAAACTGCCAGGCGGTACAACGCTGCCATTTCCGCCGACGCCATCGGCGAGCGTTGCCGGGCGAACCTTGCAGGAGTCGACGTATGCCCAGCGTGTCACTCCGCCTCGGCTGCACGAGGATTCGCCGAATATCGTGATCGTGCTGATCGACGATGCCGGGCCGGGTCTGCCTACGACGTTCGGCGGCGAAGTGCGTACCGCGACGATGGACCGGATCTGCGCTGAGGGTGTCAGCTACAACCGCTTTCACACCACCGCGATGTGTTCGCCGACGCGCGCGTCGCTGCTGACCGGACGCAATCATCACGAGATCGGCAACGGGCAGATCGCCGAGCTTGCTAATGACTGGGATGGTTATGCCGGCAAGATCCCGCGCAGCAGTGCCCTGGTGGCCGAAGTGCTCAAGGACTACGGCTACAGCACCGGGGCGTGGGGCAAGTGGCACAACACTCCGGCGGAGGACACCACCGCGGCCGGCCCGTTCGAGGACTGGCCCACCGGGTTGGGCTTCGAGTATTTCTATGGGTTCCTGGCGGGGGAGGCCTCGCACTATGAGCCCCACCTGGTCCGCAACACCACGGTGGTGTCGCCGCCGAAGACGCCGGAGGAGGGTTACCACCTCTCGGAGGACCTGGCCGACGATGCGATCAATTGGCTGCGTAACCACAAGGCGCTGCAGGCAGATAGGCCGTTCTTCATGTACTGGGCAAGCGGCTGCCTGCATGGCCCGCACCACATCATGAAGGAGTGGGCCGACCGGTACGCGGGGAAATTCGACGACGGTTGGGATGCTTACCGAGAGCGGGTCTTCGGGCGCGCCAAGGAGAAGGGCTGGATCCCACAAGATTGTGAGCTCACCCCGCGTGACGAGCGGATGAAGGCGTGGGACGACATTCCCGAGGATGAGAAGCCGTTTCAGCGCCGGCTGATGGAGGTGGCTGCCGGGTTCGCCGAACACTGTGACGTCCAGGTCGGCCGCATCGCCGACGAGCTGGATCGGCTGGGCTACGGGGAGAACACGATATTCCTCTATATCTGGGGCGACAACGGATCCTCGGCTGAAGGCCAGGACGGCACAATCGCCGAACTGCTTGCGCAGAACGGTATTCCGACCACCCCGAGGATGCACATCGACGCACTGGAGCAACTTGGCGGCCTTGACGTCCTGGGCTCACCGAAAACCGACAACCAGTATCACTCCGGCTGGGGCTGGGCGGGCAGCACGCCCTACAAGGGCGTGAAACTGCTGGCCTCCCATCTGGGCGGCACCCGTAACCCACTGGGGATCCGCTGGCCCAAGAAGGTCGTGCCCGATTCTGTACCGCGGGATCACTTCCTGCATGTCAACGACGTCGTCCCGACCATCTACGAGATCGTGGGCATCGAGCCTCCCCTTACCGTCCAGGGTGTGCCCCAGATCCCAATAGCCGGAGCAAGTTTCGCGCGCACACTCACCGATCGCTCCGCGACGGGGGGCAAGAAGACACAGTATTTCGAGGTGATGGGCAGCCGGGCTATCTATCACGACGGCTGGATGGCTTCGGTGTTCGGTCCGAGGGTGCCGTGGCTGCCGGGATTGCCGCCGGGCATCCACAATTGGACACCGGACGACGACCGCTGGGAGCTCTATCACCTTGACGAGGACTGGTCCCAGGCCCACGATCTGGCCGCCGAGATGCCCGAAAAGCTGGCTCAGATGCGTGAATTATTCGCGATTGAAGCCGCCCGAAATCAGGTTCTCCCGATCGGGGGTGGTTTGTGGGTGCCCATCTTCCATCCGGAATTACGCATCACGCCGCCGTATCGTGAATGGGAGTTTCCAGGCGAAATCACCCGTATGCCCGAATTCTGCGCGCCGGCGCTGGGAAACAAAAACAACACCGTCACCGTCGAAGCCGATTTGCCCCCCGATGCGAGCGGAGTCCTCTATGCGCTTGGCGGATTCGCCGGCGGCGTGACGTGTTACCTCGACGACGGATACCTGTGCTACGAGTACAACTGTTTTATCCTGTCGCGCACCAAGATTCGCTCCGCGGCCAAACTGCCACCCGGCCCGTCGACGATTGTCGTTGAGACCCGTTATGTCGAACCGCGCCCAGCGGGGCCGCTCGACATCACCATCCGCGTCGGCTCAGAGGTTATCGGCGAGGGGCAGGTGCCGGTCAGTGCGCCGCTGCTGTTCACTGCCAACGACTGCCTCGACATCGGCGTCTGCCTTGGCTCACCGGTGTCGGACGAGTACTACGACAGGGCGCCCTTCCGCTTCGACGGTCACATCGATCGCGTCCACGTCGCATACACCTGACCCGGCGGAGCGGCTATGCGGTGATTCCCGCGACAAACGGTGCCACCGGGGATGAACCGAGAGCAGAGTCGAACCGCAGCTTCTCGTCGGCTATTGGACTGTTACGGAACGTCTTGACGTTGGCCCGGTGGTCGTTGGAAATCTGCCAAGGATGTTCGGCGCCTTGACGCGGGAACTGCTGGATCGAGCGCTGCACATAACCGGCGACAGATTCAACGAACGGACCAGTCACCATGTGCGGATCGTCTAATACCGGACAGCAGACGGTGTGACCGCGGGCGTCCATGTGGGCCAGCAGTCGGCAGAAGTGCTCGGCCACGAGCCCGACCTTCAGCGTCCACGACAAGTTGGTAGATCCGAACGCGAACGCGAAGTTGGGAACCCCGTCGAGCATGAAGCCCCGGAATGCCACCTTGTCGGACAGTTTCACTCCCGCGCCGTCCACGGTCAACGTGAAGCCGCCGAACGCCTGCAGGTTCAAGCCCGTTGCGGTCACGATGATGTCGGCTTCGAGCTCGCGCCCGGAATTCAGCCGGATGCCCCGTTCGGTGAAGGTGTCAATCCGATCAGTGACCACGGACGCGTTCCCGTCGCGGATCGCCTTGAACAAGTCGCCATCGGGCACGACGCACAACCGCTGATCCCACGGGTTGTATGGCGGATTGAAATGCTCGTCGACGGGATAGTGCGCCGGTAATTGCTTGGCAATGTGGTGGCGGATCAGCCATCTGGCGGTCCGCGGATAGGTCCGGCAGAACCGGAAGATCGCTCGCTGCCGCGCGATGTTCTTCCGCCGGGTGATTGCGTATGCCCGCTTGGTGCCGAGCAGCGCGGGCAATGAGTTGGCGATCTTGTCGCGGGACGGAACCGACAAGACGTAGCTCGGTGATCGCTGCAGCATGGTCACGTGCGCTGCCCTCTCGGCCAGCGCCGGAACGAGCGTTACGGCGGTGGCGCCACTGCCGATCACCACGACCCGCTTACCGATGTAGTCGAGATCTTCGGGCCAGTGCTGGGGGTGCACGATCTCGCCCTGGAATCGCTCCCGCCCCTTGAACTGCGGAGTGAACCCATGGTCGTAGCGGTAGTAGCCACCGGCACTGAACAACCAGCCGCAGCTGATCGTCAGCTTCTCGCCGGTGTCGGTCCGCTCGATCCCGACC
Source organism: uncultured Actinomycetota bacterium (assembly GCA_963758825.1). GTDB lineage: Bacteria > Actinomycetota > Actinomycetes > Mycobacteriales > Mycobacteriaceae > Mycobacterium. The sequence continues at coordinate 176,108 of CAVWWV010000014.1, forward strand.
AACCAACGACCGTCTGTGCTCGACCAGGACGCGCCGCAAACCTTGTGGTGTAGGCGGATCTTGCTGTCGATGCCGTTTTCGGCCGCCGCCTCGCGCAGATAGTCGAGGATCGCCGGTGCGCCGGCGATTGCCTTCTCATTCCGCCACGGTTTGAACTCGTAGCTGAAAGTGTGCAGGTCCGAATCGGAGCGAATGCCGGGGTAACGGAACAGATCCCATGTTCCGCCGCTGGCGCCACGCGCCTCGAGGATCGCGAAAGTCTTGTTGGCATGTTGCGTGGACAGCGAGTACGCCGCGGCGATACCAGAGATCCCGGCGCCGACGATCAACACGTCAACGTGCTCGAGGCCGTTGGTCACGGGTGCTGTGGACATTTCTGCGACTCCTGGTGAGTTCTACTTGGCTACGACGGCGGAGGTGCGGGCGGAAAACCAACGCGCCACGGGCGGAGCGATGCGGGTCAGCGCGTACGTGAGGTGAGCTTCGGGAGTGATCGGGGCGACCGCGCGATTGCGGCCCACCGCGCGCAGGATGTTGACCGCGACTTTTTCAGGTGAGTAGCCGCGGCGCTCATGGATCCGCGCCACCCGCTCAGCCCGTTCTTCTGCGCGGGGGCCCCGCGGTGACACTGGTCCGCAGGATCGGGGTGTTGATCAGGCCGGGGCAGATGGTGGTCACGCCGATCTTGTGCTGTCGCAACTCCATGCGGAGCGCCTCTGAGAACCCGAATGCGGCGAACTTGGTGACCGAGTAGCCGAACATGTAGGGCAGCGCCGAATAGCCACAACCAGACGACACGTTGGCGACCTGACCGCCGGCGCCGCGTTCGATCATGCGCGGGACGAAACGCTCGCAGCCGTGCACCAGCCCCATGATGTTGACCGCGATGAGGCGATCCCAGTCCTCGGGTGTCGTGTCGAAGAATCCGGCCCCGACGCCGATGCCGGCGTTGTTGATCAGCAGATCCACCGTGTCGAATCGGGCGTGCACCGCGTCGGCGAATTCGTCCATCGACGCGGGGTCGGTGACGTCGGCGGTCTGCGCGAGCACCTCGACCCCCAGCCCCCGCGCGGCTTCGGCGGTCTCCTGCAGGCCGGCTTCGTTGAGATCGCAGATCGCCAGGCGTGCACCACGGCGCGCAGACAGCAGAGCGGTGGCCCGGCCGATGCCGCTGCCGCCACCCGTGATCAGCAGGACACGGTTGTTCAGATTTTTGAGCTTCATTGGTGATTCCAGTCGGTGTTGGCGGTCGCGGCCTGGTGGAAGGCGGCGGGCGCCATGTGGCGGCGCAGGAATTCGAGCTGATCGGCGAGCAGATCTTGTCGCGCGGGAAGGCTTTCGGCGTCCAGGTGGTCGATGGGGTATTCCAGCAGCTCCCCGCGGCGGGCGCGGGCGGCGGCTTGGCGGGTTCGGGCGGGCGGGGTGATGGTGTCGGCGGTGCCGGCTTGCACCAACAGTGGGCAGGAAACCCGCGAGGCGAACGTGATCGGGCGGTTGAACCCCACCTCGAGCGCGGTGCGTGCGCATACTTCGTTGCGCCAGCTCGGGCCCGTGAGCGGCATGTAGTCCTGCTCCGCGCCGTGTTTGGCGATGATCGCGCGCGAGCCAGGTTCACCCATCACTGGAACAAGGTGCGGCGCGCGCCGGGTCAGGCCCCGCACTGCATCCCTCAGGCCATGCGCGGTTATGCGGAAGAGATGGAGCACGCCGGCGTTACGAGCGAGCTGCGCAATCACCGCCACGCCGTCGACCGCCGGGGTTACCGACACCAGCGCAGCGACGCGTCCATCCTCGGCGGCGACCCGGATTACATGACCGCCGGAATTGGAGATCCCCCATAAGACGATGCGCTCAGGATCGACGCCAGGCAGCCTGCGAGCAGCGGTGATGGCCGCGTGGTAGTCCCGGCGCTGGCGTGAGGCCGACACAAGCTGACGAGGAGACCCTTCAGAGGCGGCGAATCCGCGGTAGTCGAACAACAGCACGTTCAGCCCGGCTGCGGCGAGGCCTTCGGCGTAGGCCAGGAGTCCGCCGGTGTCCCGGGTGCTCGCAAAACCCGGTGCCATCACCACACATGGGCGGCCCTTCGCGTCAAGGAACGCTTCGCTGCGAGCAGCGAAATGCCAAGCGGCGCAGCGGTCGTCGTCGCTGTAAAAGGTGATCTCGTCCATATTTTCGGTCCCTGGTTTCATCCGGCTTGTCACCCCTGCGGGTGTTGGTGAACCGAAGCTACGGCGCTGCAGCGGAGGGCGATATCGCCCTTCGCACATATTTGGTCCGAAATAGTGTGCGATGGCACACTTAGAATGTGATGGCAGCTGCGCCGACCGTGCGAACGTATGAACTGCTCGCGGCGATCGCGGACCGACTGGCCCTCGAGGGCGACGAGACCGTCGCGGCGATGGATGCCGCGGTGATCGAGGTCGTCCCCGAGTTCGGCGCCGACGCCGCGATCGCGGCCGAAATCACCGCCACCAATCGCAGCAACTGGCTGCGATTCCTGGCCGTGGCGCGCCAGGCGCGATCGCCCCTATCTGATGCGGTTCCGCCCGAGGCGCTAGACGCCGCCCGAACCGTCGTGCGCCGCGGCATTGATTTGGACAGAATCTATGAGGGCTATCGACGCGGCCAGCAAGTTGGACTCGAACGCTGGCTGGCCTGTGCCTATGAGATCGTCGAGCCAGGGCCCGAGCTGATCAATGTCACCGAACTGTCGCTGTCGCTCGCATTCCGTTTTGTCGACCAGACACTCGGTCGTGTGCTGGCGGAGGCCCAGCGCGAACGCGAAGAGGTCATCGGTGGTGCGCTCGCTCGGCGCACCGAGACGATCCGATTGATTCTCGACGGCGCCCCGATCGACCCCACCGCGGCGAGCCGTCGCCTCGGCTACGAGCTCGACCGCCGGCACACAGCGGTCGTGGTATGGGCGGAGCGGGCCGTCGCGCCTCACGGTGCGCTCGAGTCCGTGGCGGTGCTACTCGCCCAGGCCGCGGGATCCCAACGGCCGCTGACCCTTCCGGCGGGCACGACGACGCTGTGGGCGTGGATCGGCACGCCCGGCGAGCCGGCCATCGAGGAGCTTCGCTCAGCAGCGGGGCGATCAGCCGACGACGTGCGAGTCGCCGTCGGCCCGACGCGCCGGGGTATCGAAGGGTTTCGCGCCACGCACGAGGCCGCACTGACTGTGCATCGACTGCTGTTCGGCAACCCTGCAAGCGGTCGTTTCAGCTCCTATCGGGAACTCGAGGTCACGGCGCTCGCGGCACACGATCCGCGCGCGGCGAGCGAGTTCGTCGCGGCGACCCTCGGCCCGCTCGCCGAGGACAACCCAGCCGCGGGCCGCCTGCGAGAAACGCTGCGTGTCTATCTTGAGGAGGCAGACAACGCACCGCGCGCTGGAGCCCGCCTATACACCCACCGCAACACGGTCCTCAAGCGCATCGCACGCGCGACCGAGCTGCTCGGTTATGCGCCTGGCGACCGACGGCTCGCCGTCGGGCTGGCGCTCGAGCTCCGCCGTCACCTGCCACCTCCCGCCAGTTGAGGCGGGACCGCGAAGCGACGCAGTGTCTTCGCGCCTGCACCTCTGTTCCGTGTCCCTACTGATCGCCGCATGTTCACCGCCGATGATCGAGAACTGACCGGACCGGCGGGTTCTCACAGGAGCTCTCCTGATGTGACTACCGCGCCCGCTTGTCCGCCGCTTCCTGTTCCGCCGCCGTGACGACGACCGCGTCCGTTCCGGGAAAAATCAGTTGCCACATGACCGCTGGTGAGCCATCGCACTGTGTACGGCGGCGAGCCATCCGCCGAACGCACCTCGGTGATCACCCCGCGCTGATCCGATCGCTCCACTGTCGTGCCCTTAATCACCAACCAGTCGCCTACCTTGGCCCTCATCGCCCACTCCTTCCCTTCGCTTCCCCTTCCATCGTCCGCGCACCTGCCACGCATGGGAATGACATGCCGCTGTTCGATTCATGCGTATTTATCCCTGACGTGCGAGGGTCGAGCGTCGGACACGGCGGCGGCAGCAGATGCGGGCAGGCGCTTCGAACAATATGTACTTGAAATCGCGCCGAGGCCAGAGGCTCTGAAGAGCGCCCAATCCCCGAACACGGGCGTTTGCCTGATCGGGAGCCGGGCACGGTCACTCGCTTTGTCGCAAAGACAGGCGTTTCATCGGTAGTAGCAGCCCGAACTCGCTGACGAGGACCGGCAGCCGAAGCCGGGCGGATCGGAGATAGAAATGATCACCCTCTACGCGCTGGCGGCAGCGCTCGGCATCGGCTTGGTCTGGCTCGGAACGAATATCAAGGTCGTCAAGCAGTTCGAACGCGGTGTCGTCTTCCGGTTCGGCCGTGTGCAATCCGGCCTCCGCGAACCAGGACTCACAATGTTGATTCCGATCGCGGATCGCCTCGAAAAAGTGAACATGCAGATCATCACGATGCCTGTGCCGGCCCAAGATGGCATCACCCGCGACAATGTGACCGTCCGTGTGGATGCTGTCATCTACTTCAAGGTCTCGGATCCCGTGCGTGCGGCTGTCGACGTGCAGGACTACGCGTCGGCAATTGGCCAGGTTGCACAAACATCACTGCGTTCGATCATCGGCAAGAGCAACCTCGACGATCTGCTGTCCAACCGCGAGCATCTCAATCAGGGGCTCGAGTTGATGATTGACAGTCCCGCGCTGGGCTGGGGTGTTCAGATCGACCGCGTCGAAATCAAGGATGTCGTGCTGCCCGACTCGATGAAGCGGTCGATCGCACGCCAAGCCGAGGCGGAGCGTGAGCGACGGGCTCGGGTCATCACCGCCGAGGGCGAACTTCAGGCATCCGAAAAGCTGGCCCAAGCAGCCGAGGTCATGGCCGAGCACCCAGCTGCGCTGCAATTGCGACTCTTGGAGACCGTCGTCGAGGTCGCCGCAGAGAAGAATTCCACACTGGTACTTCCCTTCCCTGTAGAACTGCTCCGATTTCTGGAGCGCGCCACACCGCAAGCCTCCGAGCGCCGGAACAACGACATCGCCACTGACGCGGAAGCAGCATACAGCGGCGAGCCGTTGACGTTAGAACCACCACGGGTTCCCGACGACGCCCGCGGCCTGGAACTTCACCCGCGCGTCGCTGAGACATCCCAGCGAGATCAGTAACGACCCGGACAAAGCGGACAATTACTGCGCAAGCTGGCTGGGCTGCACACGGCGAACGAGGACACCGATATCAGCGAGGCAGCCGTCCTCGGCAAATTGGTGCTCAGCGGACGGTTCGGGCGCACAATTGAGGTGCGCGTCTAAACCTGGGGAGCCGCTATGAGCGTGCAACTGTACGATTTTTTCGGTGAGATCTTCCGGCGGTACTTCAGACCCGCCATCGACGAATATCCGCGAATCGGGTGGAGCACTCGTCGAAAGGTTGCTCACGCTAACTGATGACGTTCCGGATCGATTGGCGCAGACCCAGGCGTGCCGCAAAGGCATGGGGCAAAGCCGAGACCCCGAACGCCAGGATCACCTCGGAACTCTTCGTGATCACCCAACACGGACTGTTGTATGCCGCCGGGTTGAACGAGTCGCGCCGGGCACTGTATTACCTGGCCACGCCGCCCGCATTGTTCGATCCATTCGTCGATCAGGTCGACACCGCCGAACTGCGAGGCGGCGCGGTAGTCGTGGTGGACAGCCGGTTCGGCCGCGATCTCACATCCGCGCACCCTATGGACGCCGCGCTGCGGCGGATACTCGATGAGCACTTTGCGCTGCGGGTGGATCTGCCCGCGTAGCGCGCGTTTCACCTAGTCGTATCGCCTGGCCGTGAGAGTCGGCTACGGCCAGGGCAACCTGGAGGGAACCGTCATCATCGCCGACGGCACACCACTCGACGACATCTGGGAGAGCGCTGACGCGCCGGATTCTGTTCCGCCACCCAATCTTCCGCCGTTCTTGTGCCGTAGCGAATTCCCGCCTCAGCAGTGCGACGCTCGGGGACTTTGACGCGGGCCACGCCCAATGGCTGCCACGGTCACAGTGAACAGGTCACCGCGTCGTTGCGCTCGCCACGGTGGCTGATTGGGTGCGTTTGCGGCGGCGCAGGTTGACCTTCGCCGCGCGAGCGATGAAGGACGGGTGCAGCAGGCGGATCGGGGGGTCGACAAGGCTGTTGACCCTGAAGAACCGTACGACGGTGATCGGGTCCGACTCGCAAGCCGTCAGCGCCCAGTCCGCGAACCGGTTCATCAGCCTCGTCGCCGGGCTCCGCCGCCCTTCTACCTCAGGAAAAGCAAGGTCGGCGCCGGCGGCCATCTGCCAGGCCACGCCGATTTGCTTCGCGGCGGCGCGGAAGTATCGCCGAGGCAGGTTGTGGTCGCCGCGGCGCAGACAATCGCGAAGGGCGACAGCGTCCAGCGCAGAGACTGTCATTCCTTGGCCGTACACGGGGTTGAAGCTGCAGATCGCGTCGCCGACCGCCAGCAAACCGTCGGGAAATCGCTTCATCTTGTCGTAGCGTCGCCACTGGCTGGACGGCATGCGGTGGCGCGCTACGTCTCCGATGGGTTCAGCCTCCCGCACTGCCGCAAGAATGTGGGCGGGGGCGTACGCCTCGGCAAATGAGATCATGCCCGCCCGGTCGGCGGGTGGCTCGTTTCCGAGCATCCCGAAGACGGTGAACATCCAGGTGTCGTCCTCGTAGCCGCTCAGAAACATCCCCGTCGGCCTGCCCGGCGCGCAGCCGATGATCACCACCATTTCCTGCATAGCGTCGGAAGGCATGCGCAGCAGTTGGCTCACGTAGGTCGTGTGCATGGTGATGCGGTCCTCGGCCGGCCGCTCGTAGCCAAGGCTTTCCAGCACGGCCGGAGTGTGGGCGCCGCGGCCCATCGCGTCGACGACCAGGTCCGCAGTCAGAGTGCGTTCGTCGCCGCTGGCGCGGTTGACCACTCGAGCCCCGGTGACGCGGGTCTGATCCGCTGTCGCCGTCACCTCGACCATGTCGTGGCCTTCCAAGACCGTCACGTTCGCGATGGCGCGCAGCCGCCGCCGGACGTGGTACTCCAGAAACGGTCGGCTCGAAAGAACCATCGCCGTTGATTCGGGATCCGGCACCATGCCGTGTCGGATCAAGGTGTGTCCGCCGAAGGAGAAATAGCCTTTAGCGAGGTCCCCATCGCCTGAAAGAGGTGCGCCCGCGGCAGCAAGTTCATCGAGAAATCCGGGGAACAGCTCGTCGAGGATTTGCGCGCCACGCCTGAGTAGGGCATGGACATGGCGGCCCTGAGGCACTCCGCGCCGGTTCGCCGGGTCGTCGGGCAACGCATCGCGCTCGACCACCGTGACGGTCTGATAGAAATCGGCCAGAACCCGCGCGGTTACCAGGCCGCCCATGCTCGCTCCGAGTACCACAGCATGCTCACCGAGCTTCGGCACGAGTCCCCCTAACCCCACGGCACCACTTCAGCGTGATCATCCACTATCTGCGTCTGCGGATGGACGGTTCCGCAGCTATCACACCGAAGGAGTTGCGGCGCTAGGTGACTGAGTCCCAGAATTGGGACAGCACGGCCGCGGCGCGCGACGGGTCCTGCACCATCCACCAGTGGCCTAAACCGTCCAGCACCTCGGTGCGGGCGCCGGCACGCTGGGCGGCCCGGCGGCGGATCTCGTCCGAGCCGACGTAGTGATCCTCGGAGGCGAGAATCGACAATCCCGGTCGCGCAGCAGCATTTTCCAGCTCCCGGCCCGCTTCAGCCATGGCGGGCTGCGCCGCCGAACGGTAGAGGGCCAGGATCGCCCGGCCCATATCGGGACCCTGGCCGGCGGCCATTTTCGTGGCGACCTGGGGTGTCAGGCCGAGCCCGACCAGTTGTTCGGCCCGATCCTGCAACGTACCGGCCATCATCGTCTCGACCAGAGCTTCGCCGTCCCCAGGCGTCTGCCACACCTGAGCCAGGTCGTGCCAGACGTACGCCGGGTCGAAGATGCCGATGATGTCGGTGGCCCAGCTGCGCACCAGTGCCGGGCGATGCATCACCACATTGATCACGTGGCCGCCACCCCAGTCATGCCCGACCAGGTCGACCGGATCGTCGAACTTGGTGAGCTCATCTTCGAGCCAGTCCCGGTAATGCAGGTGGGTGGCCGGCCAACCGTCCGGCAGGGGCGCACCGAAACCCGGCGGCGAAAGCCGCACCACGTCATCGCGACCGAGGACCTCGGCGACCGGGTCCCACACCGCGTCTGTCTCCGGGTTGCCGTGCACCAGCACCACTGTCATAAGCGACATCCTGGCATGCGTGGTTTGCGAAAACGCGTAAGCATTCACCGTACCCTTGCCGCTACGTCGCCAAAGATATAAAAATGGCGTGATAGGCCGATATGGAGATAGGACGGAACGCCGTGGATATCTCAGCGGTCGACGAGGTGCTCTCGACGACGAGGGCCGTTCGGCGTCGACTCGACCTCACGCGTCCGGTCGAACGAGAGGTCATCGTCGAGTGCCTGCGCCTGGCGATCCAGGCGCCGACGGCAAGCAACGAACAGAACTGGCGCTGGATGGTCGTCACCGATCCCGACAAGCGTGCGGCTATCGCTGACATCTATCGGGGATGCGGCGAGGATTACCTGGCGCACGCGGCCCGCACGACATCCGATCCGCAGACCAGGAAGGTCTACGAGAGCGCGCACACGCTCAGCCAGACCCTGGCTCAGGTACCGGTGCATGTGATCCCCTGCATCGACGGCCGGTTCGATGGAAATCAGTTGGTGGTTGCGGCGTCGGCGTGGGCGTCGATCATCCCGGCCGCATGGAGCTTCATGCTGGCACTGCGAGCGCGCGGACTCGGATCGGTGTGGACGACGCTGCACCTCGCCAAGGCTGACGAGGTCGCCGAATTGCTCGGCATACCAAGCAATGTCACGCAGGCCGCGTTGTTGCCGGTGGCCTACACGATCGGCACCGACTTCAAACCCGCGCGCCGCCCACCGGTGCAGACAGTCACCTCGTGGAACACCTGGGGAGCTCAGTGATGCGGTCCTTCACGGCGACTTTCGCGGTTGATGCTCCGGTGCGCAAGGTCTGGCGAGTCCTTCACCCGCCGCCACCGCCAGACGCGACGTCGCCACGCATCATCGAGTACCCGGCAGGCCGAATCGAGATTCTCACCGAAGGCGACGAAGCCGGCCAGGGCTTGGTGCGGACCTGCGTCTTCGACGTGCCTCGCTACCTGTTGTCGGGCGGGAAGGCCAGATCGTGGGAAACGGTCACCGAGGCCCGCATCAATGAACTCTCTCGGTATGTGGCCATCAGCAAGCCGCTCTGGTCTCGCGCCGAGGGGTACCACCGCCTCGAGGAACGACCGAACGGGACGACCCTGCTGACGTTCCATGAGACCTATCACGCGTACAGCCCGATATCGCGTGTCCTCTTCGAACGCCGTGTCCATCAGAAGATTTCGGCGGACAACATGGCCACCTATGAGCACGCGCTGAGCTTCGCCGGCGCTACGAAGAGGTTGTAGCACCGCCTCCATGCTCCACGGCGTCGGGGTCGTCCCTTGTCGAATCACGCTTTGGGTCAAGCATGTTGGGGTGCGCGAACTTCAACCAGGTGTAAGGGTGCTCGGGGGAGGTGGTGCTACCGAGCGCGAATGTCCGGTCGGTGCGTCGGGAGCGCGCGATCGAGCCCAGCCAGGTGGCGAGGGTGCTGAAGCGGTTCCGCACACCGGTCAGGAAAGCGATGTGGATGAGTCCCCAGCCCAGCCACCCGATGAACCCGGCGAGCTTGATCGGGCCGGCCTGAAGCAGGGCATGTCCGCGGCTGATGTAGGCAGCGGAGCCCAGATCGCGGTACCGGTAACGCGGACGAGGCTTGCCTGCGAGATCGTGGCGAACGCAGGCGGCGGCGTGCAGTCCACCCTGCATGGCGTTCTCGGCCACTCCCGGCAGGTTGTCGCGGCCGACGAGGTCGCCGATGACGAAGATCTCCGGATGGCCGGGCACCGACAGGTCGGCCTCCACCGCGATGCGTCCGGCATGGTCGGACTCGGCCTCGAGCACCTCTGCGAGACGCCGCGCGAAGGGCACGGCTTCAACGCCTGCCGTCCAGAGGACGGTCCGTGCCGCGAAGTTCTCCGGCGGCCCGCCCGCTTTGGGCGTGACGGTCACGCCGTCGTACCGCACGTCGGTGACGTGCACCCCCATGTGTTGTTCGACCCCAAGATGTTCCAAGATCTTGGTGGCTTTGCCGGTGAGGGCGGGCGCGAAGCTGCCAAGCACGCAGCTTCCGCCGTCGAAGAGCAGGACTCGTGCGTCTTGCGGTTCGATGCTGTGGAATTCGTTGGCCAGGGCTCTGGTCGCCAGTTCGCGGATCTGTCCGGCCAACTCGACGCCGGTGGGTCCGCCGCCGGCGATGGCGAAGGTGAGCCATGCGTCGCGCTCCGGTCCAGGGGGCAGGGTTTCGGCCATCTCGAAGGCGCCGAACAGCCTGCGGCGGACGCTCAATGCGTCGTCGAGCGTCTTCATCCCCGGCGCCCACTGCGCGAATTCCTCATGACCCAAGTAGGACTGGCGCATTCCGACGGCGACGATCAGCACGTCGTAGTCGAGCGTGAAGGTGGACTCGTCGGGGCGGCGAGCGGTGACCAGGCGCGCGTCCGCGTCGATGTCGATCGCCTCGCCGAGCAGGGTGCTGACGTTGTGATGACGCGCGAGCTCCTCGCGCAGTGAGCGGCTGATCTGCCCGATGCTCAGTGTCCCCGTGGCGCACTGATACAGCAGCGGCTGGAACACGTGGCAAGCGGCGCGGTCCAGCAGCGTCACCTCGACATCGACGCCTCCGAGCCTGCGCGCGCAGAACAACCCGCCGAAGCCGCCCCCGACTATCAACACCTTTGTTCGGCCGTTACCCATCATCCACCGCCTTCAGTTCCGCGACCAGCTCATCACGGTGTTCCCGCCCCTGTCTGCGCTCTGAGCAACGCGCCCTCCCAGGTTCTTGGGGTAACGTCTCAGGAGATTCAGGTAGCAAAGGAGCGACGCGTGAATCTCGGTCCGTGGGGTGATCTCACAATACTTGCCGCAGTGATGGAAATCGTCTTCGCCACTTGCGTATTCGTCTACATCAGCCGGTTGGAGCGTCGGGCATCCCATCCCTTGGGTGAGCAGGTGGGCGCCCACAAAGCGGTGCTGGCCAAGCTCCGCAAGCGCGAACCGATGTCGCAAGACGAAGTGGACTATGCGACCGAACTGGTTTACGACGCCCGCTCACCGCTCGCCTATGCAATACCCGCGGCGCTGTTCACCATCGGATTCTTCTACGTGGTCGGCTGTCTCTTCGTGCTCCACATCCATGGCGGCCACCCCTCCTTCCGAACGTTCATCGGCGGCATCCCGATGCTGACGTCGATGAACATGGCGGCTCAGCTGCGCAGGGTTGCGCGATTGAAGGGCAAGCTGCCGACCGCTTCGGTGCCGGTCTCCGAGCCATCCGACCAGCTCGCCACGGCCTAGCGGCGCGGCGGCAGTTCGGCCGTATCCGCTGAATCTTCGTCCTCCCACAACGGCAGCTGGCGCTGTTTCGCGTCGCTTGACGCAAATGCCTGGGGGACAGGACGTTGCCGCACATTCAGCGGCCACCAGAACCAGCGTCCGAGCAACGCTGCGAGGGACGGTGTCATGAACGATCGCACGATCAGCGTGTCGAAGAGCAGCCCCAGTGCGATCGTCGTACCGATCTGACCGAGGATCCGCAAGTCGGCGAACACGAAAGACGCCATCGTCGCCGCGAACACCAGACCTGCGGCGGTCACCACCGCGCCGGAACCGGCCATGGCCCTGATGATCCCGGTGTTCAAGCCGGCGGCGATCTCCTCCTTGAACCGGGAGATCAGCAGCAGGTTGTAGTCCGACCCGACGGCCAACAGCAGGATGACGGCGAGCGCCAGCACAATCCAGTACAGCGGGATGCCGAGCAGGTCCTCCCAAATCAGCACGGAAAGCCCGAACGAGGCACCCAACGATAAGGCCACCGTGCCCACGATGACGACCGCGGCGACGATGCTTCGGGTGATGAACATCATGACGAGCAGAATCAGGCTGAGCGCGGCGATCGCGGCGATCAGGAGATCGTATTCGGCGCCGTCCTGGATGTCCTTGTAGGTGGCCGCGGTGCCTGCGATGTAGATCTTGGACCCCGCAAGAGGCGTGCCTTTGACGGCCTCCTGCGCGGCGTGTCTGATTGGATCGATGTGCGAAATGCCTTCGGGCGTCGCGGGAATGCCCTCGTGGGTGATGATCATGCGTGCGGCTTTGCCGTCCGGCGAAAGAAACAGCTTCAGGCCGCGCTGGAATTCGGGGTTGGTGAATGCCTCCGGCGGAAGGTAGAAGGAGTCGTCGGTCTTCGACGCGTCGTAGGACTGGCCCAGGATGGTGGAATTCTGCAGTGCGGCCTGAGTCTGGTCGTTGATGCCCGAGGTGGTCGCATAGTTCGTCAGGGTCAGGTCGCGGTTGGTCTCCTGGTTCGCGATCTGAGGCGGAATCAGTGCGAGCAGCTTGGGCTGTAGTTCATCCAGCTTGTCGATGCTTCCCGAGACACTGGCGAGTTGGTCGGTCAGCGCGTCGATGCCGTCGAGCGCGTCGAACAACGACCGCAGCGCGGCGCAGGCCGGGATGTCGAAACAGTGTGGCTCCCAATAGAAGTAGTTCCGCAGCGGCCGGAAGAAGTCGTCGAAGTTGGCGATCTTGTCGCGCAGGTCGTTGGCCACGGCGACCGTCTGCTGGAATGCCTTGGTCTGCTCGTCGGTGGCGGCGCTGGACTGTTGTTGCAGCGCATATTGTTGTCGCAGAACGTCAATCGAGTTGTTGATCACGTCGACCTGCTTGAGCAGGTCGCCGCCGCGGGCCTGCTGAAACGGCAGGTTGTTGATCTGAGACGCGCTGCCCGCGCTGATCTGGAACGGTATCGACGTGTGATCAAGCGGCGTGCCAAGCGGTCGGGTGATCGACTGCACCTGAGCGATGCCGTCGGTGTGGAACACCGCCTTGGCAACGCGCTCGAGCAGAATCATGTCGGTCGAATTTCGCAGATCGTGGTCTGCTTCGACCATCAGCAGTTCGGGATTGAGCCGTGCCTCCGAAAAGTGGCGCTCGGCGGCCGCATAGCCGACATTCGCCGGCGCACTGGCCGGCATGAAGGGACGGGCGTCGTAGCTCGTCTTGTATCCCGACAGGGACAGAAGGCCGATCGCGGCAATCGCGACCGTCACCAGCAGGATGGGGACGGGCCAGCGGACGATGGCTGTGCCGATGCGCCGCCAGCCCTGGGTGCGCATCGGCCGGCTGGGTTCGAAGAGACCGAAATGGCGACCGATGACCAGAAGGGCCGGCGCGAGAGTCAACGCCGCCACCACGGCAACAAGGACGCCGATACCGGCGGGAACGCCGAGGCTGTTGAAATACGGCAGCCGGGTGAAGGTCAGACACAGCACGGCACCGGCAATCGTCAGGCCGGACCCCAAGACGATGTGCGCGGTGCCGTGGTACATCGTGTTGAACGCCGAGACGCGATCCTGCCCGTCGTAGCGCGCTTCGTGGAAACGGCCCAGGATGAAGATCGCATAGTCGGTGCCTGCGGCGATGACCAGAAGCGTCAGCAGGTTGGTCGAATACGTCGACAGCTCGATGATGCCCGCGTTCGCGAGTACGGCCACCACGCCGCGGGACGCCGTCAGTTCGATCATCACGGTGAAAATCACCAGAAATACCGTGGTGAGGCGACGGTAGAGCACCAACAGCATCATCATGATCACCCCGAGGGTGATCAGGGTGGTTTTCAGCGTGCCGTGGCGGCCGACCTCGAACTGATCGGTGACCAGGGGAGCGGCGCCGGTGACATAGGCCTTGAGGCCGGGCGGCGGCGGTGTGTCATTGACGATGTCGCGCACCGAATCGACGGACTCGTTGGCTAACGACTCACCCTGGTTGCCGGCGAGGTACAGCTGCACCAGTGCCGCCTTGCCGTCGTTGCTCTGTGAGCCGGCCGCCGTCAGCGGGTCACCCCAGAAGTCCTGAATGTGCTCGACGTGCTTGGTGTCCTTGGCGAGCTTTGCGATCAAACCGTCGTAGTAGTGGTGGGCCTCGGCGCCGAGCGGCTGGTCGCCCTCCAGGACGATCATCGCCGAACTGTCGGAGTCGAACTCGCCGAAGACCTTGCCGATCCGCTTACTGGCCTGCAGCGACGGCGAATCCTGCGGGCTCAGCGACACGTTGTGCGCTTCGGCGACGGTCTCCAGCTGTGGCACGAAGACGTTCGTCAGCACCGCAAGACCCAGCCAGAACAGCGCGATGAGCACCGAATACCGCCGGATCCCGTCGGGAACCGAACGTCGCCGCGAGAGGGTGTGGTGGCTCATCCGGATTTGTCCAGGCAATAGGTGTAGGCGTTCAAGGTGTTCACCGATCTCTCGTCCTTGACCGCGTCGTCGATCTTGATTCGGCAGCCGATGGAGTCGCTGTCACCCTGGGCGGAGACGTTGACGAAGACGGCGGGTTGGGTGGTGGTGGTGTCGTAGGCCCACGGCAGCGTCGTGTTGTCGACGCGCTGCGGTTGGGCGTTCACGTCGAGGTAGGTGATGGTCGCGACCGTGCCCGGCGGGCCGAAGACCTCCAGCACGACGTGCTTGGGGTTGAACGGCACGATGTCGTTGGCGGCCCCGCTGGGGGTGGAGACGACGTCCTTGGAGCCGAAGATGCCGTTGAGGCGGTATACCGCGAATCCCGCGACTGCGATGACGAGGACTGCGACCAGAAGCATCCACCGGCGGATCAATCGGCGTCCGATCGAGAATCGCAGCATCCGTGACCCTTGCGATGAGCGGTCTACAGGCGCGGACGTGGGACATCTCCTCGGACGGTTAGATCAACTAGGTAGACCGTACGATATGGGTCTGCGACGGGCACATCAGAGGTGCCTTCTCACAGGCAACTTCCAGGTTCGGCTCAGCCAATGAAAGATGTTGCCGCCGACCGGACATCCAATATTGGCCGGCACGGCTGGTGGCCGTCGTAGGCTCGTGGCGATGCTGGAGTCTGAGATCCGGTTCCTTCCCCTCGGTGCCCGCCGCGTGGCCTACGAGGTGCGCGGGGAGTGGTCCGCCGCTCGTCGCGCCTGCGTGGTGGGTGAGTCACCTCGAACTCGACTGGCAGAGCGCGAGCTTCCGGCGATTCTGGGAAGGCGTCGCCGATGGCTACACCCTCATCCGCTATGACCGACTCGGCGTCGGAATGTCGGACCGAACGCTGCAAGACTCTGATCTGACTATCGACGAGGAAGTCGCGACGCTTCGCGCGCTTCTCGACGAGCTCGAGCTGGAGCGCGTTTCGCTTGTCGGAGGCTCGTGCGGGAGCTGCACCGCAATCGCCTTTGCCGCAACGTATCCGGAGCGCGTGGAGCGCCTGGTGCTCTACGGGTCCTACCCCGACGGCACGGAGATAACGGCGCCGGGTGTGGGTGACGCGATCATCTCGGCGGTGCGCGCGCATTGGGGGCTCGGCGCGCGCCTGCTGAGCGACATCTTCCTCGGCGGGGCCGACGCCGCCGAGCAGGAACGCTTCGCGGGTCTGCAGCGCGACGCCGCGACCGCCGAAACTGCTGCCGCGTTGTTGGGATTCGTCTATCGCCTCGACGTGCGCGCTTTCCTTCCCCTCGTCCGCTCGCCGGCAGTGGTCGTGCATCGTCGCGACGACCGCGCCGTTCCTTTTCGGCTGGGGCGTGAGGTCGCGGCCGCGATTCCCGGCGCGACTTTCATCCCGCTGCAGGGAAGCGCGCACTTCCCGTGGCACGGCGATGTCGATTCCGTGGTGCGCGCGTGCCGCGAGACCCTGGCATCGGCGCAGTCGTCGCAGCCTCCAGCGAGCGAGACGGCGCCGGCCCTGCTGTCCCGTCGTGAACATGAGGTTCTTGCCTGCGTCGCGCGCGGTCTGAGCGATGGCGAGATTGCAGAGCAGCTGGTGCTGAGCTCCCATACCGTTCACCGCCACGTGGCGAACATCCGCCGCAAGCTGGGTCGCACTTCGCGGACGGCCGCCGTCGCGGAGGCCGCGCGTCTCGGGCTCTTGTGAGGTAGCCGGAACGGGCCATATGCGAGAGATGGCCGATTTGAGCGATGCGCGCACGATGCCGCCGCTCATACATTCGGCGGCATGACAGACACAGTCGGCGCCGAGCTTCACGTGACCCCACCGTCTCGGGCGTGGATGCGAATTTTCGCCCTGGTGTACAACCCGTTCCTCTGGCTGGGCGAGATCGCGGGCATGCGCGGCCTGCGTCGCACGCTGCTGGGCAGCGCCCGCGGGAGGGTCGTCGAGATCGGTGCTGGGACGGGGCTGAACGTCGAGCATTACCCCGACGACCTCGACGAACTCGTCCTCACCGAGCCCGACGAGGCGATGCGGCGCAGGCTCACCCGCACCCTGCAGCGAACAGGGCGCGTCGCCCAGATTCTCGACGCGCCTGCTGAGCGCCTTCCTTTCGCCGACGCATCAGTGGACACCGTCGTCTCGACGCTTGTGCTGTGCACCGTCCCTGACCCCGAACGCACTCTCGGCGAGATCGCCCGTGTACTCCGCCCCGACGGCCAGGTGCTGTTCGTCGAACACGTGCGTGCAAGCTCGCGGTTCCTCGCGGCGTGCCAAGATGCCCTTCTCCGTCCGTGGCGTGGCTTCGCCGGCGGGTGTTATTGCAATCGCCCGACCGCAGAATTAATGCGCGCCAGCGGGGTTTCTGGTCGCGGCCGACGACAGCGTGTGGCGCGCCATGCCTGCCATCGTCCATCCGCTCATCGTCGGGCGGGCGACTCGGTGATCCAATCTGGTGCGTCAGATGACCTTTAGGTGCACTCCACCCGTGCAATGATGCTGACACCGCATCGGCCGCAGGAGGGTGAGTACCTTGACTCAAGGCGCGCAGCAGATGGCTTCCACGTCGCGTCCCCACCTGTCCCGACAGCTCGGGATGTGGGCGATCGTCGGCTTGGGTCTCGGATACATGACCCCGATGACCGTTTTCGACACCTTCGGAATCGTGTCGGGCGAGACGAACGCGGTGGTTCCGCTCGCCTACCTCGCGGCGTTGGTCGCGATGGTTTTCACGGCGATCAGCTACGGCCGGATGACGCGCGTCTACCCCTCGGCGGGATCGGCGTACACCTACGCCTCCGAGACGATCCATCCGAACTTCGGGTTCCTCGTCGGGTGGTCATCGCTGCTCGACTACCTGCTGCTGCCGATGGTCAACGCCGTCATCGGCCGCATCTACTTCGAGTCGTTCTTCCCGGAGAGCCCCGTCGTGGGTGTTCGTCCTCGTGTACGTCGGGGTGATCACCGCGTTCAACTTCCTGAGCATGAAGGGAACGTCGCGGGTCAACGGGATCCTGGTGGTGTTCCAGGTGGTGCTCATCGCGACGTTCGTCGTCCTGGCCTGGCTCGCGCTGAAGGACGGCATGGGCGAGGGCACCATCTTCACCCTGAACCCGCTCTACCACGCGGGCGTCGAAGTGGGCGCCGTGCTGGCGGGCGCCACCGTGGTGTGCTTCTCGTTCATCGGGTTCGACGCGATCACGATGTACAGCGAAGAGGCCAAGACGCCGGACACCGTTCCCAAGGCCATCGTCTACGCGCTGCTCATCGGCGGTGCGATCTTCTTCATCGCGGCATGGTTCGGCCAGGCCGTGTTCCCGACCCTCGACGGCTTCGAGGTCACCGACGACACGCTTCCCGAGATGGCGCTGTTCGTGGGCGGAGCGTTCTTCAAGATCTTGTTCACCTCGGCCGCGCTCGCCGCCGTGATCGCCTCGAGCCTCTCGTCGCATGCCAGCGTGTCCCGCATGATCTACGTCATGGGCCGCAACGGCAAGGGCGCCGTCCCGCGGTTCCTGTCATACATCCACCCGAAGTACCTGACGCCGACGCACGCCGTCCTCATCGTCGGAGTGGTGTCGCTGCTGGCCGTCAAGTTCACCCTCGAGTTCATCTCGGCGATGATCAACTTCGGTGCCCTCATCGCGTTCACGGTCGTGAACCTGACCGTCATCGTCTACTACGCGTTCCGGTTGAAGCAGAGGAGCACTCCCAAGGAGATCTTCAGGAACATCGTGCTGCCGTTCATCGGCATGTGCCTCACCGGCGTGCTCTGGGTGAACCTGCACGCCGACGCTCTGCTCTACGGCGCCATTTGGCTCGCGATCGGAATCATCCTGCTGTTCTTCATGACTCGCTTCTTCCGCACACCGCTGACGATGAGGATCGAGGAGGAGACACTCGCCGAGGAGGGCACGCCCGTGCCCCACATCAAGCACGGCGGCGAGTGACCTAACTGGCTACGCAGGTCGCTGTCGACTGAGTTCGTCGAATCGGACAAGCGCAGTGTCGAGGTCGGCTTCGTTGAACAGTTCGCAGCGGTTTAGGCCCTCGGCCTGCACCATCAGAATGACAATCATTCGCCATTCTGCCTCGAAACCGTCCTTCGACGTGCCGGAAGCCGCATGCGTGTACATCGCGCCGTGGGTGGTCAGTCGGTGCACAGCCTCTACTCGAACGGACAAGTCTGGGACCAGATCCCATGCGGACCAGGTGTATGCGGATAGGTCGCCGCCCTCGAACGTTTCGCGCACCCGGTGGTCGACCGTCTCCCAATCCGACATTGTCGAGGGCATCTCTTGCCGATTCATCGCCGCGAAGCTCTGCGCGACTTCCGACCACACCTGGTTACCGGCTGCCTCGCCTGCGAGATACCGGGTATCGAGTTCGTCGAAGGCAGCGTCGATATCGTCGGGATCGAAAGCCACGCCAACACAAGCAAACCGGTATCGCTGACTTCCATCACCGTCAAAAGCTCAACTGCGACGGGATGATTGTCTTGGCCGTAATCTCGCCAGACTTCTCGAGCCAGTGAGAGATGTGATCCCCTTATTGCGATCGGCTCCCACGTCATCTCAAAGCTTTTCGGCGAAACGTCGAGCACCGCTTGAAGATTCTGCCGCAGTGATGCTTCCAACTCCGAATGAAGCCCTTTTCGCTTGTCAATGAACAACCCGTCTGGCGACACAAGCGGAAAGGTATGCGTCCCGGTCGCGACGGTTGTACGCATCAGCCAGCTGTGTCCCGATTCGCGTGGCCTCGTTTTCAAGCTCGAGGCTTCGGCGCAGCGAGTTCGTCGAATCGAGCCAGTGCAGCGTCGAGGTCATCCTCGTCGAAGACTTCGCTTCGACTGATCAAGTCGCCGTCGACGGTCAGGATGTCGATCCCTCGCCATTCGGCGTCGAAGCCGTCTTGCGATGTGCCGCGGGCCGCGTGCGTGACGACGGCCCCGAAGTTGGTCAGGCGGTGCACTGCCTCAATGCGGGTACTGATGTTTTGTTCCAGTTTCCAGCCGGCGTGAATGTAGGCGAGCAGGTCGCCTGGTGCATATGCTGCCACTCTACGGTGGTCGATGCTGGTGAAGTCTGTTGTAACCGGTGGCAAATCGCGACGGTTGAGCGCGGTGTAGGCGTTGCTGATGATTGACCAGGTATGCGCGTAGGCGGCGCCATCACCGGCAACGTAGCAGGATTCGAGCTCGGTGAACGCGGCGTCGATATCGTCTGCATCGAACAAGACCATCGCCGAAAGCTTGTTGTCAGTGTGAATTTCGCTGACGTTTAGTAACTCGGTCGCGAACGCGTTCCACCCAGGATCGACACCCGAATAACCGGCCACTGTGAGTACGAGGCGTTGACCGCGGGTCGCAAGAACGGTGGACGTCACGGTCGTGTTTCCGATATCAGCTGTGGCTTTCATGATTTTGATTACCGAATCTCGACCTTGTGATGATCCCGGCGTTGACGGGCCGGCGGCGGTCGTCGATGAGGAAGTCGGGCGTCATGGTGACGACAAGCGCGTGCCAGTCGCGCCCCGTATAGCACTGCGCGGTAACGGTCGTAGACCTGAGTCGCGGCGTTCCCGAGCTGCGACTTGGTGGCGTAGCGAGTTCGTCGAAGCGGGCGAGCGCCCCGCGGACGTCTGTGCCATCAAACAGTTCGCAACGGCTGAGCCCGTTCCCCCTCGAATATCAGAAGGCTGGTTTCCCGCCATTCGGCATCAAACCCATCAGTTGACATGTCCGTGGACCACGTGAGATAGCACTGCACCGGTGTCAGTGAGGCGATGGACGGCCTCGACGTAAATGCGTACGTCTCGTGTGAGATCAAATGCGGCATGGACGTATTGGGGAAAATCGCCTGCTGCGAACGAGGGTCCGAGGCGGTGGTCGAGATTCACCCAGTCTGGCGTGGTAAGGGGCGTCTGCTGCTTGTTGAGCGCGGTGTAGCCACGGGTAATAGCAGACCACGTCTCTGAGTGCTTTGCCGCCTCACCCGCGAGATATCGGGCATCGAGTTCTGCAATGGCAACATCGAAGTCGTCGGCATCGAACGATATCTGCGCAGCGATCCGGTCATCGGCGACTGTCTCAGTGACACCTAGGACTTCGTTGACAGCTTCGTGATCACGATCCATGTACCGCGTCCGGAGAAGGGTGAGATGTTCGCCGCGGGTTGCTATGACAGCTGTCGATATTTCTCGGCCCCGAGTCGACGATGACCCGCATATCCGCGATTGCGGCGTCTCGTCCGTGTCTTGGTCCTGCACCCACCAGGCGTCGCCGATCGTCCGTGAGAATATCGGTGGCCAGTGTGTCCGCCATGCCGTCCCAATCGCGGGCGGCAAAGTGTGCCAAGAATCGCTTGGCCGACCGACTTGCCGCGTTCTCGAGCTGCGGCACCGGCCGACTCAGCTCGTCGAACCTCGCGAGCGCGGCGTCGAGGTCGACCTCGTCGAACAGTTCCACGCGACTGATGAGGTCACCTTCGAACATCACGAGGCATATCGACTGCCACTCGGCGATGAATCCCTCATCTGATCTGCCCACAGCGCCCAGGTAACGAGCGCTCCGAGTCGCTCATTTGATGGACAGCCTCGATATACATGCTGGCTTGAGGCGTCAGATCCCAACCCGCACTAAGGAAATCGCCCAGATCACCCATGTCGATCGTCGCGAGTTGCCGATGATCGACAAGTTTGTGATCCGATGTTGTCGCGGGGAGTCCCCGCTGGTTCAGGGTCTCATTGGCTCGGTCAGGGCCGACCAGGTGGGTGGATGTGCGACGCCTTCACCAAGGTATCGGGCATCGAGTTCTGCGATTGCGGCGTCGAAATCGTCGCCGTCGAAGATGACAACTGTCTTGATGCGGTCGTCAGTCCCTATTTCGACTACGCGGAGGGCGGCGGTGTGAAATCCGCCATAAGCCGGCCGGCCGCGGAGGGTGAAATGGACGCGACTCAGTACAAGTCGTTCCCCGCGTGTTGCCATAGGAAGCGGCGTGATGCTCTGCAGTCCGAGATCTGCGATCACGCGCAGGTCCTTCAGGTTCAGTTCTCGTCCGCGGCGCATCCCGGATCCGATTACTTTCCGGCGGTCATCCATGCAAACGTCGTCCGCCAGAGTCGCGCCCAGACCGTCCCAGTCACCGGCGGCGAAGTACGCATAAAAGCTCTCTGCGACTTGAGTCGCCGCATTCTCCAGCCGGGGCGTCGGCCGACTCAGCTCGTCGAACCGGGCGAGCGCGACGTCCAGATCTGCCTCGTCGAATAGTTCTGCGCGACTGATGAGATCGCCGTCGACCGTCATCGAGCATCGACCATTCGCCACTCTGCATCGAAGCCCTCGGTCGAGGTTCCCTGACAACATTGACGAACACTGCTCCGAGCGTCGTTCAACCTGTGCACAACTTCAATGCGTGCACTGACGTCTTGCGCGCTGAGCTCCCAACCCAGCGCGGACGAATTGGTTCATGTCGCCGGGCGGGAAGCTGATCCCGCGCCGGTGGTCGAGGTTGACCCGTCAGCGGTCGTCGGCGGTAGCTCGCGGCGTCCATCGAGCGCAGCCTGAGCCGCGTGACAACCGACCATGTCCGCGCGTGCGCGGCCGCCTCCCCAGCGATGTACTGCGCATCGAGTTCAGCGATGGCGGCATCTAGGTCGTCGACATCGAATAGGACATGCGACGCGATCTGGTTGTCGGCGCTGACCTCGACAACGTCGAGCACCTCGCCCTCAAATGGTTCAGGAGAGTCTCGAAGAGAGAAATAATTGCGAACGAGGACCAAGTGCTCGCCGCGAGTGGCAATGGCGGTCGACGTGATCTGCGAGCCGCCAAGCTCGGCTATAGCGCGCACGCTTGCCATTTCGGCGTCTCGACCGCGTCGAGCGGCTTCGTTCACGACACTACGGCGATCGTCGCTGAACACGTCGTCGGTCAGCATCTCGGCCATCGCGTCCCAGTCGCGCGCGGGGAAGTGCGACAGGTAGCGCTCGAGCAAGCGGAATGCGGCATTTTCCAGCCGCCGCTCCTGCGGGCGCAACTCTTCGAACCGGGCGAGCGCGGCGTCGACATCGGCTTCTTCGTAGATCTCGAGTCGGGGTTCATCGGCATCGAACAGAATCGCGCGAGCCCACTGCAATTCGTTGCCGTGCGTGTCGGTGCCTTCGATGAGGAGGTTGGCCACGCACCCATGGACAGCGAGGGCATGTACCGCATTTATCGTGTAGCGGGCATCCGACACGATCGCCCACAGCTCTTCAACTGCCCGCGCGAAGTCGCCCGGCGCGAAGGGGACTCTTCGATGATCGGTGTACGCGAGGGCCTTGATCATCCTCCCCGGCTCGTGACGGTTTACCTCGCCGACTATTTCCAATGCGCGCTCCCAGACGCGCGCGTACGGCGCCGCCTCGCCAGCCAGGTACCGTGCGTCGAGCTCCGCGAAGGCGGCGTCGATGTCGTCGGGGTCGAACCCGACCCGTGCCACGATCCGCTCGTCGGCGTCGATCTCGACAATGCCGAGCACCTCGGTGTGGAACGCGTCGGGCCCCTGATCGCGTCCGGAGTAGTGGGCACGAAGGAGGATCAGGCGTTCGCCGCGGGTAGCGATGACAGTCGACGTCATGTTCAGGATCCAGAGGTCGGCGATCGCGCGCATGTTGACGATCTCGGCATCACGACCGCGTCGGACACCGGCGCCCACCACATGTCGGCGATCATCGCTGTAATAGTCGTCGGCCAACATATCGGTCATCGCGTCCCAGTTGCGGGCCTGCGAATTGAGATATCAAGCGCTCGACAACTCGGCTTGCCGCGTTCTCTAACAGCCCTGCCCTCGGCTGGTCTTGCTCGAACCGCGCGTGCATTGCGTCGAGCTCGGCGGTCGCGCCGTCCATGTCGTCGATGTCGAACCACACCTGCTCTGCGATGCGACCGTCGTTGTCGAGGCCGACCACCTGAAGCATCTCGTCGCGCGGTGCCCCCGGACTCGGGTCGGCAGTGGCCGCCTCCAGGCGGATGAGGGCGAGGCGTTCGCCTCGGACCGCGACAAACTCGTGACCGAACCGCACCATGCCCGCCTTGAGGTAGCGCCTCATCTCTCGTGGCCATTGGCGGGCAGGAATCCGGATCGTCGAGAAGCCGACGATCTTTCGGCGACTCTCCACGGAGACCTCGTGCGCGAACAGCTGCTCTAGCTCGTCCCACGCTTCGCGACTGACAGCAGCAATCACGCGTTCACCGACTTGCGTGCACGTGTTGACAGGCTGCGGTACCCGGCACGTCGAGCGAGGTCGACGGGGAGTCAGCGTGGTCATCACCCGCACCAAAGACGGTGCGCGCCCGTTCAACAAGCGCCCCAGCGCCTTTCCGCTCGTAAAGGTCCGCCGCACGCTCGGCGGCAGCACGTGCCCCAGTGGTGTCGCCGGCCGCGCCCAACACGATCGCCAGCGTCAGGCATGCGTCACCGTGATCGACCAAGGCATCGGTGCGTTCAGCGAGGGCGACCGCCGCCTCGGCGACGAGTCGAGCCGCGTCGTGCTCACCACGCCGGGACAGCAACTGTGCCCGAAGCGTTCGCCAGGCAATCGATGCCTTGAGTGCATGGCCGGCAAGTCCCTCACTCTCCGCGCACAATTCGTCAGCCTCATCGTCGCGGTCGAGCGCGAGGCACGCGCGGCCCAACAGCGCTGCGGTCTCGGCGGTGTCAGCATCCAGGCCCATGCGGCGAAAGCCGTTGTAGGCCTTCCGGAGATGAGGCTCGGCGGCCGCCGGATCATCGGCGATCAACTCAACGATTCCGGCGAATTGCTCGACCTCGAGTCGCGCATGCCTCAAGCCGAGTTCGATGACCGTGCGGCGGGCGGAGTCGACCATTCGACGCGCCGCAGCAGACGGCCACGAAAGGCCTCGAGTACTGCCTGGCACCGCGTCGACGTCGCCTCGACAGCGGGCGAATCGGTGGTGATGCGAAGGAGGCGAACCACGTCAAGACACCGCCCGCCCGCACGCGGAACCGGATTCGGTCCCCACAGCGCCGCAAGGGGTGCGTTCGCCAGCACGTTGTTCACTCGGCGGTGGTCACGTGCGCGTCGCGCGGCGGTGAGAGCGTGGTCCAAGGCGATCTCGGAATCACCGATACGCCCGAGGCGGGCCAGGCATCCGGCGCGGACAGTGTGCGCCTTGGCTTCTCCGGCGGCGTCGCCGAGTTCAGCGAGTTTGTCCGCCGCCATCCCCACCGCCACCTCGACCGCGTCCAGACGCTCCGGATGAATGAGCATCGACAACTGACCGTCGAAGCTTGTGGCCCATGCCGCAAGTCGAGCCGAACCCCGTGTCGCTGCCTGCAGTTGTGCAACAGCGTCTGTCGCCGAGGCCATGTCACCCGCGGCGAGCAGCGCCTCGCAGCGCGCAACCAGCAGTTCGGCGGTCTGGTCGTCGCGGTCAGGCAGCTCGTCGTCGATTTCTTCCAGAGCGTGCAGCGCATGGTCATACAGGTCAGCGGCGCCTTCGTAGGCGAGGCGGGCCATCGCCTGGTCTGCGGCGCGCCTGCAGTACTCGACGGCCTTGGCGGCGTTGCCTGCCCACGCGCATTCGAAGTAGTGGTGTGCCAGATCGGCGAGCAGCTCGTCACCGGCGCCTGGCTCGCTCTCCAATGTCGTGGCGATGCGTTGATGCAACCGCATGCGTCGCACCGACGGCAGTTCGGCAAGCAATGACTGTCGGACGAGGGCGTGATTGAACCTGTAGTAGCCGCCTGGCTCTTCGACGACGATTCCTGCCTTGCACGCTTCGTCGAACGCATCCACCAGATCCTGATCGGTAACACGCTCGACCAGTTCGACGGCGAAACGGCTTCCGACGACCGCGGCGGCGGCGAGAGCCTTGTTCGTCTCCACCGGAAGTCTTGTGAGACGGCGACTTACGGCTTCGCGCACACCTTGGGGCAGGGTGCTCTGATCCCAGACGCCGCCGCTCTCGTCCACGTGCCGAAGGGCCTCGATGAGGAAGAACGGGTTGCCGCCGGTGACTGACGCCAGCGCCCTGGCGAGCTCTTCGTCGTCGTAACCGGCCTCGGCCACGTACGTCGTCACGTCGCCCTCTTCCAGCCCGCTGAGTTGCAGGCGCTCGGCCGTGCCGTCGCGGTGCAGATCGGCGAGCATCGCTGCCAAGGGGTGGGACCGGTCGAGGTCGGTACTGCGATACGTCCCGACTATCTGTACGCGGGCCCGCTCGCCGAAGCGCAGAAGATGGCGCAGGAGAAGGAGTGTCGACTTCGCGGCCCAGTGGAGATCGTCGAGTATCAGGACTACCGGCGCACTGACTGAGGCGACCTCCAGCAGCGCTACGACCGCGTCGAAGAGTGCGTAGCGCTCGGTGTCCGGGTCCGCCCGCGTCGGTGCGGCGAGGTCAGGCAGCTGATCGCTCAACCCAGGGATGAGGGGAAGTAGGCCCTCGACGCCGCGCAGCCCGCGCAGCCTGCTTGCGCCGAGACACGGCACCAACGACCGCAGCGCTTCCGCGAACGGCTGATACGGCGCGCCGAGGTCCTCGTCGCATCGGCCATAGAGCACGAACGCTTCCTGCGCGTACGCCTGCCGGGACCATTCTCCGGCGAGACGCGTCTTGCCCACTCCCGGTTCGCCTGCGATCAGCATCGCCCCCGTCCCGCTCGCCGCCGTGGCCTGCCATGCAGTCAGAAGCCGCGCGAGTTCGCTGCCACGGCCGACGAACGGTCCGGAGCCGGTCAAAACCGCAGGCAACTCCGGGCGCTCGACGGGCTCATCGGTTGGGGCGTGTGAAGCAACGGCGTCGGAGTCTTGCAGATGAAGCTCGAACACGTGCTCCGGGCGCGCGAGGTTGCGCAGTTGCCGCGTCCCGAGATCGGCAAGCGCGACGTCGTCGGGCAGCGAATCGATCACGAGTTCGGCAGTGGCGCCCGAGCACAGGATCTGGCCACCGCAAGCCAATGACCGAAGACGAGCGGCGCGGTTGACTGCGCGACCGAAATAGTCTCCGTCACGAAGTTCGACCTCGCCGGTGTGCAACGCCACCCGGATACGCATCGGGACGCTGAGCGTCCACGGCTCACCGGTGATCGCTTCTTGCAGTTCGATGGCGGCCGCGGCTGCTGATGAGGGACGCTCGAACACAGAGAACGTGGCGTCGCCTTCCCCGCGCGTCTTGATCAACCGCCCGCCGCGCGATGTCACGACCTGTTCGACGAGCTCGTCGTGACGTGCGAGCGCCGACCCCATCGCGTCTGCGTCGGCCTCCCATGCCGCCGTTGACCCCTCGATGTCAGTGAGCAGGAAGGTGACCGCTCGGGTGACACTCGAGACCTGCTGTGCCACCGGCATTTCCAGCGCAGCATCTTGGGCGACGATGGCAGCTTCCAGCCGTCGAAGTTCCGGCCCGGGATCGACGCCCAGTTCGTCGGCGAGCAACGTGCGGGCCCGCTGATATGCGCCGAGGGCCTCGCCTTGCCTGCCTGCACGGTAGAGGGCGAGCATCAGCTGGCCCCAGCGCCGCTCGCGTAGTGGTGCGTCGGTCACCGCCGCCTCGAGCTCGCCGATGATCTCTGCGGCCCGACCCGTCACAAGCAGAGCGTCGGCGCGGTCCTCCACCAGGGCGGCGTGCGCTTCGGTCCAGCGTGTCTTCTCCGATGAACCTCGTCGGCAGTCGGGCAGCTCAGGGATACCGCGCCAAAGAGCCATCGCCTCTTCGAAGCGCGCTACCGCCTGGCTGGTGTCGCCTGCGGCGGCAGCCTCGCGGCCCATCCTCGCGGCGGCCTTGTACCGCAAGGCATCCACTTCTGTCCCGGCCACGGCCCAGCCGGCTCCCTCAGTGAGGATGAAGCCGTCGCCCAGAGTGCGCCGCAGCGATGAGATGTGCGTCTGCAGGGCCTTTGCCGCTGTGCGCGGTGGGTCGTCGCCCCAGAGCAGTTCGACGAGCGTGTCGGCCGAAACGACCGCACCCCCGTGCAAACCGAGCATCGTGAGGATGGCCCGCGGCTTGGCGCCAGGGATCGCGACCGGCAGACCGTGCTGCCGAACCTGGAGAGGTCCCAAAACCCGCAGCTCCACCGCTTGAAGCGTAGTCACCCGGTCATCGTCGGTGGGCCGATTCAACACACGGTCAAGATCGGGTAAAGGCGTTGATCAAGCTCGCGGTAGGACGCCTCTAGGCCGCCATGTGAGCTGGCGTGTGAGAGTCAGGCGGCTTGGTCGTTGGGTGGTTCGGGCCCGCCGGGAGCGTCGCTTGTATCCAGCTCCCACGGCGTGAAGCCGGCGTTGTTGTCCTCGGCCGGTCGCAGGAGTGCTTCGGGGCGGTGGTAGTAGTTGATTCGGGTTTGGCCGTGGTCGAGGGCGGGTGGTGGTGTCCATTCGCATTCGCCGCGGGCGTTGATGGTGGTCTGCCAGCCGCGGTCATCGACGCCGCGGTTGTCGGGGCCGCACGCCAGGGTCAGGTCGTCGACGTTGGTGTTACCGCCTTGGGCCCAATCCTGAGATGCGTGGTGGACCTGGCAGCCGTAGGCGCCCGACGGTGCAGCACGGTTTGGTGCAGCCGCCGTCGCGGGCGATCAGCATGATCCGCTGGGCGGCCGAGGCGACGCGTTGGG
Source organism: uncultured Actinomycetota bacterium (assembly GCA_963758825.1). GTDB lineage: Bacteria > Actinomycetota > Actinomycetes > Mycobacteriales > Mycobacteriaceae > Mycobacterium. Next base: position 204,137 of record CAVWWV010000014.1, read on the forward strand.
TGCGAAACAGCGCCAGCGCTTGGCCGGTCACCCCGTCGAACACCGCGAGGTGGTGGTGGGCGTGGGCACCCATGGTGATGACGTCGGCGATGGGCAGTTTGGTGCCTCCGCCGGTGACGCCGATGCCGGCGCGGCTTTCCAGGTCTTGCAGGGTGGTGCGGATGATGACGCTGACCGGGAGCCCGTTGAGGTGGCCGAGTTCACCGCTCATCAACGCGATGCGACCCACCGCCAGCAGCGCGTCGTGCTGGCGTTGGGGCAGAGTGCGATCGTCGTTGTCGATCTGGGCCTGGGTCGGGGTGCCTGAGGTGCATGGCTCGGTGTCGGCGGGGTTGCACATCCCGGGCGCGGCGTATTTGGCGAAGATCACTTCCCATACCGCCCATGCCTGCGGGGTGAGTTCGGCGCTCGGCGAGGTCATCGCGTCGCGGCCCTGCCGGCTGGCGGAGAATTTGCGTTTGCGTGCGCGTTCGGCGTCGTCGGGTTCGGGGCCGTCCTGATCCAGCAGGAACAAGCGCAGGGCGGCGGTCTCGCGGAGCTCTTTGGGCCCGACGCCGGCTGCGACTCGCACCAAGTCGACCTCGAACTGCGCGCGGGTGGTCGTGTCGACCCAGGACGGCAACGCTGTGATGGCGTCGCGGATCGCGGTCACGTGCTCGCCGGTGATCACTCCGGCTGACTGCGCGGCGGCCACCGCGGGCAGCACCGGCTCCAACGGCTGGCCGACCAGGCTGGTGCGGGCGGCGAGGTCGGCGGCCTCGTGCAGTCGCCGTGACGCTTCGGCGGTCGACAGTCGCCAGCGGATCCGCAGGACTTCGTTCCAGGATTTGGCGCCCATCTGGGCGGGTGTCGTCTCGGCCTGCAGCCGGGTCAGCAGCCGATGCCACTGGGTCGGCATCCGGCATGCCAGCCTCTGGTAGTCGTCGATCATCGACACCACCTCGGAGCCGGTCAACGAATCGAGGTCGCAGGCAGCCAAGGCGTCGTAGGCGGCGCACAGATTCGCCATCGCCTCCCGCACCGCAACCCCTGACATACTCGAACATACATTCGAACACCGACAAGCGGCCGGAGCGCGCCGCAACTGCGGCGACTAACTGGCCTTGAACCGCAGCTTCCACCGCACGACGCTTCCGTACACCAGGCACAGCACTGAGAGCATCGCCATGTCGAACATCCATGCGCCCGGGGTGTGCGCCCAGTGGGCATCCTGTGGGCCCGGGGCGGGCTCCAGGACTCGCAGGTCGACGGTGGACGAGGCGGCGGCGTGGCCCCAACGCGCCGGCGTGATCCACGACAACTGCTCGAGCCCCGCCCTGGCGGCGACCGGCAGCAGCCCGCCGGACAACACCAGCTGCGCCATGATCGCCACCACCAAAAGCGGCATGATCTGCTCGTTCGACCGGGCAAGCGCTGACAGGGCGAGGCCCAGTATCACCGACGCGACGCAGGTTGCGGCCACGGTGACGAACAACTCGAGCGGGGCGCTGTGCAGCAGCACCGCACCACGGGTGGGTCCGTTCTTGCCGTACAGCACGATCCCGACCATCACCGCCGACTGGACGACGGCGGCGGTGCAATACACGACCACCTTCGCCATCAGGTAGGCCCATGTAGACAGACCAACGGCCTGCTCCCTGCGGAAGATCGGACGCTCACCGATCAGGTCCCGAATGGTCAACGCGATTCCCATGAAGACGGCACCGATGTTGAGCAGAACCAGGATCTCGGTCGGCTCGTCGGGGGCGCTGCCCAACGGGTTCGGAATCCCGAACCCCACACTCCCGGGAACCGAGAGCGACAACACACCCAAGATGAAAGGCAGCAACACCAGGAATATGAGGTAGCCGCGGTCGGACAGGATCAGCCGTAGCTGTCGGCGGGCGATCGTCGAGAACTGGCGCCGAAAGCTGGTCTGCGCCGGCTTGCCCAGATCTGCCGGCTTCTCGACCTCCGCCGGGGCGGGCGACGGCCCGGTCCGCGCGAGGTAGCGGCTATGGGCCGCATCAGGATTCGCGGCCACCTCACTGAAGATGTCTGCCCAATCCGTCGTACCCATCGCAGGCCCGACATCGGCCGGGGACCCGCCGAACGCCATTTTGCCGCCCGGGGCAAGCAACATGACCTGATCGCACACCTTGAGGTAGGCCAGCGAGTGGGTGACGACGATGACGACGCGGCCCGCGTCGGCGAGCTTGCGCAACATGGCCATCACCTGCCGATCGAGCGCGGGATCCAGGCCGGACGTCGGTTCGTCGAGAATCAGCAGCGACGGACCTGTCAGGAGCTCCATCGCCACCGAGGCACGCTTACGCTGGCCGCCCGAGAGCTTGTCGACTCGCGTATTGGCGTGGGGCGTCAGTTCCAGCTCGTCGAGCACCCGCCCAACGATCTGGCGCCGGTCTTCTTTGGTGGTGTCCGGCGGCAACCGCAACTCCGCGGCGTAGTTCAGCGCCTGGTCCACGGTGAGTCGGCTGTGCACCACATCGTCCTGCGGCACCAGGCCGATTCGACTGCGCAACGATGCATACGCGGCGTGAATGTCGTGTCCCTCGAACGACACTCGGCCTTGGGTCGGCAGCGTCGCACCGGCGATGAGTTTGGCCAGCGTGGACTTGCCCGCACCTGATGGCCCGATCACCGCAGTCAGCGTCCCGGGTCGGGCCGAGAACGTGATGTTGTCGAGCAGTTTTCGGCCCTGGTCGATCGTCAGGGTGGCGCCCTGAATCTGCAGGCCGCCGGTGCTGGCCGCTCCGGTGGTGTTGCTGCGGCCGACGAGGGTGCCGCCGGTGCAGACGAGGTCGAGGTTGCCGATCGTCACCACGTCGCCCTCGTGCAACGCCGCCGCCTCGGTGCGGACGCCGTTGACGAAGGTGCCGTTGATGGTGCCGGCGTCCCGAATCTCCAGACCACCGTCGGTCGGCACGATCGTGGCGTGATGTCGTGAGGCCAGCACATCGGCGACAACGATGTCGTTGTCGGAGGCGCGGCCAACCGAGATCGCTCCCAGCTGTTCGGGTGCTCTGCGATTTCCCGCGCCTGCTTGGCTGCGCAACCCGCTGTGAGACCAAGGTGGGGGGACTCTGCGCCGATCCGGTCTGTCGGCCGATCGAGAGGCTCAGTCGAGGGCCGTTGGGGTCGCCGATGGTGATGCACTGTGTGTCGCTGATGTCGACAGACGCCATGCGCCGACCATCGACGAATATGCCGTTGAGGCTTGCGTTGTCCGTCGCCACCCAGCGCCCGCCGTGGTAGCGCAGCAGCAGGTGTGCGCGCGAAGCGAGCGGGCTCGCAATGTGGACGTCGGCCTGCGGGTCGCGTCCGATCACGATGTCCCGGTCCGGTGCGAACGTGCGCTGCGACGAATCCGATCGGACGGTCAGAAACGGATCGCGCACCATCGCTACGGGGAAGACGTCGGTGTCCAGCGACGGCGGCGCGGCGGTTCGCAGGCTCGGTATCACGGCAGTCGGAAACTCCTGTGTATTTGGCATGTGCCCGAAGTTACGTCCCTTTGACCAGCGGTTCGCTCTTGTGCGCACAACCCGCGCAATCGACGATCTTCGCCTTTATCGCATTCTGCTCACGTCCGAGGTTCGGCGGTTCCGGTCAGCGGCGACTCGCTAGTGACCGACGGCGAAGTGTTTGGTGCAGTAATCGAGGAAGGCGACGGTCCGGCGCGTGGGATGCCCCCGCTCGGTCACTGCCAGGAGAGCTACTTCCGGAACATCTTCGGTTATGTCGAGTTCGCGGTATGGCCGACCGTCGTGGCTGGCGCTGGCGCTCGAGTGTTGCAGCAGCATGGACCATCCGAACCCTCGGGCAACGAGGGCGCGGACACCTTCCACGTTCGACGTTTGGTACGCGACCCGCGGCGTCACATCGGCACTGGACAGGACCGCGCGGTAGAAGGCCGCACCGGGTGAGATGTCTATGAGGATCATGGGTTCCTCTTCGAGACTGCGCAAGCTGATGGATTCTTGTCCGGGCCCGGCGAATTCTTCTGCCACAAGCACTTTGGGGCGGACTGTGAACAGTGGTTGCGCGATCAGATCACCGCGCACGTCGAGGTCATACATCAGAACCACGTCGCATCGGCCTTGGACGAGCCAGTCTTGCGCCTCGCTGGCCGTGCCCTCAACGAAGCTGAAAATCACTGCGGGATAACGGCTTAAGAAACCCGACATCAGACCGGGAAGGAGAACTGGAGTGAGTACAGGGTCCAGCGCGACCTTGAGTTCACCCGCCACTGCGGCGCCGATGTCCGCGGCGTTGCGCTCGAGCTCTCTTGCGCGCACCACCAGCGACCGCAATTCCGGGAGCAATGCGGTTCCCGCAGCGGTGAGAGTGACACCTTTGGCTCTCACTCGATGCAGCAAGCGCACTCCTACGATGCTCTCGAGGTCGGTGATGGCGACCGACACCGCCGACTCAGAAATCGGCAGCTGAGCTGCGGCCGCCGCGATCGAGCCCCGCTCGGCAACGGCGACGAAGTACTCCATCTGACGCAGGGTCATGCGCACAAACCTAAGTTTAAGTGAGGAAAATCCGTCAAAAGAACTATTTGACGCGGTTAATTGCTGGGAGAACATTGGGAATCGGAGCACACAGGCCAACGGCCGACAGCGACCGTGATCTCGTGAGAGGGATGAAGATGAATCGTGTTGCCTTGATCACCGGCGGCAGCCGGGGTATTGGCGCAGCCACCGCCCTGGTGCTCGCAGAGCAGGGGTTTCGGGTAGTCGTCAACTACCGTTCGAGCGCCGAGCAGGCAGATGAGGTGGTCCGCGCCGCGACCGCGGCACACGGCGAGGCGCTGGCAATTCGAGCGGACGTCACAGAGGCTGACGATGTGGTCGCGATGATCGGCGAGGTCGAAGCGCGGTGGGGCCGGGTCGATGTGCTCGTACACAACGCTTTGATTCCTTTTGACGTCACTTCGTTCGCCGATCTGAGTTGGGAGCAGCTCGGCGGCAAACTGGACCGTGAATTGCGTGCCGCATTTCTGATCACCAAAGCCGTTGTGCCGGAGATGATCTCTCGCAACTACGGTCGGCTGGTGTACCTCAGCACGGGACTGTCGCGACGTCCGCGCGAAGGCATGATCACGCTTGGCACCGCCAAGGCGGCACTGGACCAGTTTGTCCGCTACGTCGCCCTCGAACTGGCGCCACACGGAATCACCGCGAACCTCGTGGCGCCCGCCACGGTCGGAGAGACAAAGGTGACCGGGCAGCTGACCACCGAACAGGTACGTCACCTCGGCGCGACGAACCCGATGGGTCGCCTTGTGCGCCCCGACGAGGTGGCCAAGACAGTGGCCTTCCTGGCAAGCGAGGAGGCCGGATTCACCACAGGCCATTACCTGCCGGTCAACGGCGGCCTTTCCATGGACTGACCGGGCAACGCCGCGTTGGGAATTGGGGAAGAAGGAAGGAGACGTCATCATGAGCACGATCGAGCAGCAGCAAGCCGTCGTCGTTGGCGCGACCGGCGAGCTCGGCGCCTCAATCGTCTGCCGCCTGCGTAAAGCCGGGGTGCCGGTTGTTGCCGTAGCCCGCGACCGCGACCGCCTCGAGCGGTTGAGCGCAATCGACGACGGCATCACAGTCTGTGCCGCGGACATCGGCGATGACTCGTCGGGAGAGGCGATCTCCGCCGCGGTGTCCGGGCCCGTCCGGATGGTGGTCCAGGCGGCCGCCGTCCCACCCGCCGGACCACTCGCCACGATCGAGCCAGGCGTTCTCGGCCAGTCCGTGTCGTTGAAGCTCGGCGGACTGCTGCGTCTTGTCCGCGCCGTTGACAACCGGTTCGTCGAAGGCTCCCGGATCGTCGCCATCGGTGGCCATTTCGGCTCCGAACCCACGCCGCAAACCTGCGGTGCAGGGGTCACCAACGCGGCCTTGGCCAACCTCATTCGTCAGCTCGCCGATGCCTACGGCCCACGGGGGGTGACCGTGCACATGATCGCTCCTGGCGCCTTGGACACCGAGCGACTCCGTCGGTTCGCCGACGCGGCGGCCCAAGCACGAGGCGTCAGCGTCGAGGCCGTTCTCGACGAATACCGATCCCACTCACCGCTAGGGCGGATGACAACCGTCGACCAAGTCAGCTGGGCGGTGGCTCAACTGCTGGCGCCGGAGGCCGACGCCCTGCACGGCGCAACGCTCGCTTTGGACGGCGGCGCCCGTCGAGGGCTCTTCTAGGAGGTAGAGATGCACACCATCGACCTGGCGTATGTCGGAAATGGGTACCACGAAGAACTGATCGCCTACATCGCCGATCAGGAGGGCTACTACGAGGACGAAGGCGTCCATGTCGCCATCCGCGACGGCGTCGGCTGGAAAATGGAGCGGGTGCGCCGTTGTGCGACCATCGGGCTTGGCAGATCTCTGTTGTCGCGGCTGACCGATGGCATCGGCTGGCAGATGCTCAGCGTCAACACCCATCGCCCGTTGTTCTGGTTTCTCGGCAACGCCGACGTGACATCGATGGCGGACCTTCGCGGGCGCCGCCTGGCAGTTCACGCCGGGCACACCGCCCCTGGGTGCTTCGCCCGGATCGTGCTGCGCAAGCACGGGCTCGACCCCGACCGAGATGTTGAATGCCTGGCGCGGTTTCCGGGGGACTACCAGATGGACCTGCGACGTCTTCGCGAAGGCTCCATCGACGCCGCCTATGTCGGGAGCACCCTTTCACCTGAACAGGTTGCCGAGGAGGAAGGGTTCCATCTGCTCGCGTGGGTCGGCGACCACTTCCAGATCCCTACCGTCGGCATCGCCGTCGACCCCGCACAAATCCCCTTGGACAGCCCCGCACTGCAGGCTGTGGTGCGGGCCAACCGGCGAGCGCTGCAGATGATCGCCGATCAACCAGCCCGGGCGGTCGACTACCTTGGCTCGTTCCTCAACCGACTCACTCCCGATGAAGCGAGACAACACTACGAGCGCTACATCGCCCCGTACTACACGTCGGATGGGCGGGTGGACCTCGACATCGCGCAGCGGGCGATCGATGCGGTCGCCGCCGAACTCGATGTTGCGCCGGTTTCCGCCAGTGAGATCTACCAGCCGGCCTTTCTGTAGTCCTTGGGGGCTGATGCTTGGATTTGTGCCAGTGGGGATGCCCGATCTCGTCGATCTCGCGACTTGCGGAACGACTTGATCGCAGAATGTGCGGAGCGTCTGTAAACAGCGGAGCGTCGGGTCCGACAAGGGGAGCGCATGAGAATCGATCGGACAGTTGCCGCGGTCGTGCTGTTGGGTGCAATGTCCGTCGGCCTGGCCGGCCCGGCGTGGGCCGATGACCTGACGCCGGGAAAGTACAACGTCACGAGAACCGGCGGAATGACGCCGGGAGGAGCGCCCGGAACGGCGCCGACGATGTGGACCGTCATTCGGTGTGGATCCGACTGTGCGCAGGTGGTCGCCGACAACGCCGTGACGTGGGAAGCCCACCTGAAGGACGGTCGCTGGACCGGATCTGTGAAGAGGCCGGATGCCGTGGACTGCAAGAACGGGACTGCGGCGCCAGGCACATCGGATCTTTCGCTCGATGCTCGAACGCTGCGGGGCACTGTCATCAGTACATCTGACGGTCCGGCTTGCGGCAGTCCGACTCCGATCACGGGCGAACCCGTGCACATCGCCATGGATCAGGCCTGAGTCGCAGTGCATATGAATTGAAGTAGCCGACTACTTACGCCGTTACTGCGCACCACTCCCAAGATGTCCTCATGCCGCAGTTAGCCATGTCGCCGTCGGAACGCCGCTTCGCTTGGGTCTCCAAGGCCCTGTGTCGATCCGCAGATCCTGACGAACTCTTCGTCCGTGGCGCGGCGCAGCACCGAGCGGCCATGATATGTCGCCAGTGCCCCGTCGTCAGCGAGTGCCTTGCCGACGCGCTCGACAACCGGATCGAGTTCGGGGTGTGGGGAGGCATGACTGAACGTCAGCGCCGCAAGCTGATCAGGCAACACCCCGAAGTGAAGTCATGGTCGGAGCACTTCGCCGCCCGCCGCGCGTCGCGATGACGCAATTCTGACGCTCCTCACCAGGTTGTGGCCGTCGGGCATACGATTCGACAATGACCGAGGTCAAGTCTCGCTCCAAGGTGTCGTCCTGGGCGTACGCCCTGCGCACGACGAATCCGCCGCCGGATGCCCCCCTCGACGTCGTCACGCGTTGGCTGGTGGTGACCAGGGCGGCGGTTCTGCCGATGACGCTGGTAGCCGGACTGGTGGCCGCGCTGCTGGCGGTCGGGGAGCCGGGCCTGGACTGGCGCTGGCTGGTGCTGGCGCTGATCGGAATCACCCTCGCCCATATCGCGAACAATCTGATGAACGACCTGTTCGATACCCAGGTCGGCACGGACAGCGCCACCTACCCTCGCGCGCTCTACGCTCCACACCCCGTGCTGTCGGAACTGGTGACCCGCCGCACGCTGTTGCTGTCGATCCTTCTGGTCAACATCGCCGATCTCGCGATCCTCGTCGTGCTCACACTGGCCCGCGGCTGGCCGGTGCTGGCCTTCGCGCTCGCGGGCTTCGTCCTGAGCGTCGCCTACACAGCGCCGCCGCTACGGCTGAAGAAGCGCGGTCTCGGCGAACCCGACGTCTTTGTCGTCTGGGGCCCGCTGATGGTGTGCGGCACGTACTACTCGGCCGTCGGCACCGTCGGCTGGGACATCGTGCTGGCGTCACTTCCGTACGGATTGCTGTGCACGACGGTGTTGATGGGCAAGCACATCGACAAGATCCCGTTCGACGAGCCGCTCGGAATCCACACGCTGCCGGTCATTCTCGGCGAGCGGCGAGCCCGCGTTGCGACTCTGGCGATGATGGTCGGCTTCTACGTGCTCGTCGTGCTGGCTGTGGTGCTCGGCGTGATGCCGTGGCCCGCGTTGCTCGTTTTCCTTGCGCTGCCGCGGCTTTGGAAGATCTGGCCGCGGTTCCGCCGACTACCACCCGACGAGCCGCCGCCGGACTATCCGATCTGGCCGTTGTGGTACGCGGCGCTGGCCTGGCTGCATGTGCGGCAGGCCGGAGCGCTTCTGCTGCTCGGCCTCGCGGTCGGCGCCGTGCTGAAGGTGATCTGAGGTCATCCGAGCTCAGCAATTCCTCGCTGTACCGTCGAGGTATGAGCTTGTTGACTGACCTCGGCGGAGTCCGCGACGCAATGGGCCGCGCGCTCTTCGGTCTGGTGGCAGGGCCAGATGGCGCCGACAACAGGGCGCGGATCCATGGCACGCCCGGGCCGCGCTGGTTCGCCGACGACCGCCCCATCAGGCGGGTGCACGCCGACGCGTCGATGTTCGTCGGCGGCCTGCGGGCGCTGCTCTTCCAGTCGCTGCACCCGCTCGCCATGGCGGGAGTCGCCGAACATTCCGACTACCGCGGCGATCCGTGGGGGCGGCTGCAACGCACGAGTACCTTCCTCGCGGTCACCACGTTCGGAACCGCAGGCGATGCGCAACGTGCTGTGGACAAGGTCCGAGGAATTCATCGCCGGGTCCACGGCGTAGCGCCGGACGGCACGCCCTATTCCGCGTCGGATCCTCACTTGTTGGAGTGGGTGCACATCGCCGAGGTGGACAGCTTCCTGCTGGCTTACCAGCGCTACGGCGCGGCACCGCTGGACCAGGACGGCCGTGACGATTACGTGGCGGACGCCGCGCGCGTCGCTGAGGCGCTGGGCGTAGCCAACCCGCCGCGCACCGAACAGCAACTGCGGCAGAGGATTTCCTCGTATCGCTCTGAGTTGCGCGGAACGGCGTCGGCCAGGGACGCCGCCAGGTTTCTGTTGTTGACGCCGCCGCTGCCGTTGGTGGCCCGGGCCCCGTACGGAGTTCTGGCTGCGACGTCGGTGTCGATGCTGCCGTCATGGGCTCGTGCGCCGCTGTGGCTGCCGTATGTTCCTCCGGTGGAAGCCACCGTGATCAAGATGGCAGGCACAGCCATCGTCGGCGGGATTCGGTGGGCGATGACGCCGGCGCAGGTGGACGATGAATCGGTGGCCTGAGCCCGCGAAGCCTGGGCCGGGGCAGGAATCGGTGTGGGATTACCCACGACCACCGCGGCTGGAGCAATTCGCGGGTGCCATCACCGTCGAGCTCGGCGGTGAAACGATCGCGTCGACGACCCGAGGATGGCGGGTCCTGGAAACCAGCCATCCGCCGACCTACTACCTGCCGCAGGAGTGCTTCACCGAAGGGGCACTGCGACCCGCCTCGGGTTCATCCTGGTGCGAATGGAAAGGGCAGGCCAGCTATTTCGACCTGGTGACCGACACCAAACGTGCACAGAAGGCGGCGTGGACGTACCCGCACCCGACAGCCGGTTTCGAACCCATCGCAGGCGCAGTCGCGGTGATGGCGGCCGCAGTCGACCGCTGCACCGTCAACGGTGAAGTCGTCGTCCCACAGCCCGGCGGCTTCTACGGCGGATGGGTGACGAGCTGGGTTACGGGGCCGTTCAAGGGCATTCCCGGGTCGATGGGCTGGTAGTGGTTGCAGACGTCGAGTCGTGGCTACTGGACTCCGACCCGGCGCTTCGCTGGCAAGTCGAATGTGACGTCTCCGGCGATCCCCCTTCGGTCTGGGAGGCGACCCGCGCGAGGATCGCGAGAGAAGGGTTCGGCGCGCGGCTGCTTGCCCTGCAGGATCCCGACGGTCGGTGGGCAGGCGGCGCCTTCTTTCCCGCCGGCTTCGACTTCGCAGACGTCGACGACGAAGGCCAACCCTGGACGGCGACGACGTGGGCGCTCAACGACTTGCGGGAGTGGGGACTCGACCCGGCGGTCTTGCGGGAGCGCCGCACCGCGGAGTTGCTCGCGGACAACGCGCGCTGGGAATACGACGACCTGCCCTACTGGGGTGGAGAGGTGGACTGCTGCATCAACGCCTGGACAGTCGCCAACGGCGTCTGGCTGGGAGTCGACATCACGGGCATCGTGGACTGGTTCGTCGACCACCGGCTATCCGACGGCGGCTGGAACTGCGAGTGGGTCGACGGCTCCAGGAGATCATCGTTTCACTCAACGCTCAACTCGCTCAAGGGTTTACTCGCCTATGACGCCGCCACCGGCGGAACCGCGGCGACGCGCGCCGCCCGATTGGGCGGGCAGGAGTATCTCCTGGAGCGGCGGCTGTTCCGCCGCTTGTCGACAGGGCAACCAGTGGCGCCGTGGGTGCACCATTTCGGCCATCCGTTCCGTTGGAAGTACAACGTGCTCAACGCCGCCGATTACTTTCGGGCGGCGTCGCATTTCGACGGCACAGCGCCGGACCCGCGGATGGCCGAGGCGATCGAGTTCATCCGTGCCGCGAAACAGCCCGACGGCACCTGGATCCAGGCAGGGCGGCCGCCGGGCCGGGTGTGGTTCGAAACCGATGTCGCAGAAGGTGAGTCGTCGAAGTGGTTGACTCTCTGCGGCGCACGGGTGCTCGAATGGTGGGACTGTGCGAACGCCGCGTGAGATGTCAGTTGTGCGGCGGATAGCACTTGCCCGACGGCCACTGCCAGAGATCACGCACCGACTGGGGGATCGGGCATGGGGCCTCGCCCGCAGGAATGGGTCCGAAGCCGATGGCGTGCGGAATCCACGTCGCCCCTGGCGCTCCCGACTTCGAGAAGGACATGTAGCTGTTCTGGTCTTGCAGCATGATCGATGCCTCGAAGAATTCGGGTTTGGAGGTCAGTGCCGCAGCAGCGTATTGGTTGCCGCTGTCGGGCATCGACGCGAGATACCTCTCGCCCTCCCGTAGTCCGCCGAATTCCGAAGCGGGCCGTCCGGTGAGCACGGCGCCCGCCTCGACCAGGTCAGCGGCGACCGCGTCGGTGACAGGCTGGTTCACCGGCGCAACGTCAGCGTGCGCCGGAGCGGCCGACACGATGATCGCCGCCGCTGCTGTGGCCGTGATGAGTATCTTCATCATTCAAGGATGGGTATAGCACCTTGGCGGATCCTTGGCGGCCGATCTCGGCGGGCTCAGCCGGATATCGCCGCGCGGGGTCTGGCAGGCGGAACCGCTGCCAGCAGCGTGCGGGTGTAGTCACTCTCGGGATTGTCGAACAGTTCGTGGGCGGGCCGGTACTCGACCGCCTCACCATCCCGCATCACGAGGACGTCGTGGCTCATCCGTTGGATGACCGCCAGATCGTGCCCGATGAACAGGTAGGTCAGACGCAGTTCGCGTTGCAGCTGTGCGAGCAGGTCGAGGACGCGCGACTGGACCGAGACATCCAACGACGCCGTCGACTCGTCGAGGATCAGAAGGTCTGGTTCGGTGGCGAGGGCGCGGGCGATGCTGACGCGTTGACGTTGGCCGCCGGAAAGCTCGTGTGGGTAGCGCGACGCGAACGATGCCGAGAGGCCGACGAGCTCGAGAAGTTCGCCCACCCGCTTCTGGCGCGCCTGCTTGCCGTGCGCCAGGCGGTGCACCTGCAATGGCTCAGAGATCGCCGTGCCTGCCCGGGTGCGAGGGTTGAGTGAGGAGAACGGGTCCTGGAAGACGAGGCTGATTCGTCTGCGCAGAGCCTTCTCTGCGCGTCCGCGCACATTCAACACGTCGACGCCGTCCAGCGATGCGCTACCGGAATCCGGTTCGACCAGACCGGTCAGTGCTGCAGCCACTGTCGACTTGCCCGAACCTGATTCGCCGACCAGCCCCAGCGTCGACCCGCGCCGAATCTGAAAACTCAAGTCCTTCACCGCATGAACGGTCGACCTGCCGACCGCCGTGGTCACCGGGAAGCGCACATCCAGTCCCTCGACACGCAGCAACACCGGCTGCGTCGGCGTCGGCCGGCGGGGGACCGGTCGCGCCGATCAGCGGCCGGGACTCCAACAGCTCCTTGGTGTACGCCTGCTGAGGTTTGTCGAAGACGTCGAGGATCGGCGCCTGCTCCACAGCTTCCCCGTCTTGCAGGACGGTCACATCGTCGGCAACTTGGCCGATCACCCCGAGGTCATGGCTGATCCACACCACCGCGGCGCCGAAGTCCCGCTGCAGATCGCGCACCAGCTCGATGATCTGAGATTGCGTGGTGACATCCAGGGATGTCGTCGGCTCATCGGCGATCAGCAGCTCGGGGTCGCATGCCAGTGCGATCGCGATCATCACGCGCTGTCGCTGCCCGCCTGACAGTTGATGAGGGTAGGAGTTCAGTCGCGTCGCAGGATCGGGCAAACCGACCGCCTCGATAAGCTCGAGCGCCCTTGCTGCTCGCCTGCCGCCTTGTCATCTTGCGGTGCGTTTCCAGGGATTCGGTGATCTGCCGCTCGATCGTCAGCAACGGGTTCAGTGACGTTCCGGGATCCTGGAACACGAATCCGATGCGGCCGCCGTGTACTTCGCGAAGTGTCCGCGCCGACGCGCCGACGAGCTGGGTCGGTGCCGATTGGCCCGCCAGTGTGCTGGTACCGGTGACGACGGCGCCCGGCGCGTCGAGCAGACCGGTTGCGGCCAGCACGGTCATCGACTTACCCGAACCGGATTCGCCGACGATGCCCAGCGTCTTCTCGCGTTCGACATCGAAGGAGACGCCCCGGACGATCTCACGTCTGCCGATGCGCACGCGCAGGTCACGCACGCTCAGAACAGGTTCAGCCACGGTGCCTCCGATGTCAGCCACTGCGCCTCCGGCCTCCGATGTCGGCGCCGGCGCGCCTCCGAGCCTCGATGTCGGCGCCAGCGCGCCTCCGGGCCTCGATCATGGTGCGCTGCTTGGGATCCAGCACATCACGCAGGCCGTCTCCGAAAAGGTTGAACGCCAGCACCGCGACGACGATGGCGGCCCCGGGGAACACCGCCATCCACCATGCGAGCGTGACGAATCCCTGGGAGTCGAAGATCATCCGGCCCAACGACGGCTGCGGCGGCTGGATGCCGAGCCCGAGAAACGACAGCGCCGCCTCGGACAGGATCGCGAACGCGAGCGACAGCGACGTCTGCACTATCAGCGGACCCGTGATGTTCGGCAGGATGTGTCGCACCAGCATGTAGAGGTGCCCGGTGCCCATGGTGCGGGACACCTGAACAAAGGGCTCTACCCGCACGCTCAGCGTGGCGGCTCGGGCGACGCGCGCGAAAATCGGTGTGTAGACGATGCCGATCGCCAGGATGGTCGTGGTGATGCCCGGCCCGAGGATCGCGACCACTGCCAGGGCGAGGAGCAGAACCGGGAACGCGAACATGACGTCGACGATCCGCATCACGACGGTATCCAGCCAGCCGCCCCGATAGCCGGCGACCACGCCGATCGTCACACCGACTACAACGGCGAATGCCACGCTCACCACAGCCACCCGCATCGACGCCTGCACGCCAACCAGGACTCGCGACAGGACGTCGCGGCCGAGTTCGTCGGTGCCGAACCAGTGTTCTCCGCTGGGCGGGCGTAACGCGTTCGGAACGTCGATGTCGTTGATGCCGAACGGGACGATCCACTGCGCTGTCACCGCGACGACCGCCACCATCGCGAGGACGACCGCGCTCACCACGGTGACGGGATTTCCGGCAAGCAGTCGGATGGCCGAGATCCGGCTCTGTTCCTCGGCCGCGCCGGTCGATTCTCTTGTCGTCACGACAGCCGAATCCTTGGGTCGACCACCGCATACAGCATGTCCACGATGAGGTTTATGAGGAGGAAGAGCGCGGCGATCAGCAGTACCGCACCCTGAATGACCGGATAGTCGCGCGCCGCGACGGCGTTGTACACCAGCCTGCCGAGCCCCGGCCAGGCGAACACCACCTCGACCACGATGACACCGCCGAGGATGGTGGCCAGCTGAATGCCGGTGATGGTCAGGATCGGGATGGCGGCGTTTCGGACGGTGTGCCGCATGGTGACCACCCGCGGCGACAGTCCTTTCGATCGGGCCGTGCGCACGTAACCCGTTGCGGCGACTTCGAGTACGGCTGAACGAATGTAACGGGTCATGATCGCCGCGGCGACCAGTCCGACTGTGAGACCGGGCAGGATGATGTGCCGCAACCAGCCGCCGGGGTCGTCGAACAGCGGCCGGTACCCGGATGTCGGAAGCCAGTGCAGGGTGCTGGCGAAAACGGCGATGAGCAGAATACCCATCCAGAAGTCGGGGATCGAGACCCCGAATTGGCTTGTCACTCGGACGATCGCATCGCTGACGCGTCCCTCGCGTAGCGCAGACCAGATTCCGGCGGGCAGTGCGATCAGCAGCGCGATGACGATTCCCACCACCGCCAGCGACACCGTCGCGGGCAGTCGCTCCAGAAGCGTGACCGTGACCGGGTCGCCGTTACGGAAGCTGACTCCGAGGTTGCCGGTCAGCGCCGACCCGATGTAGCCGAAGAACTGCTCGACGATCGGGCGGTCCAGTCCGCTTGCCGAACGCAGGGCGTCATAGGCCTGCGGCGTGTACCGGGTGCCGAGCGCGATGCGAACAGGGTCGCCCGGGACGAGGTGCACGAGCATGAACACCACGACGAGCACGCCGAGCATCACGACGATCGAATACAGCAGGCGGCGCGCAACAAACCTCGCGGCCGGGTTCGACACGAAACGGGCAGCGCCGCCGTGGTTTGCAGCAGACGTCATTGCGCACCGCCGTCGCTGATGCTCACGGTCCGGAACCGAACGGCCTTGTCGCGGCGCGCGTCATAGCCGGTCATGTCTTTGTTCCACGCCTGAATGACCGATGGGTTGTAGAGGTAGATGTAGCTGCACTGGTCGGCAATGACTGTCGCCGCTTTGCGATAGATTGCGGCGCGGGCATCTTTGTTCGTCTCCACGCGGCCGGCATCGAGAAGGCGGTCGACATCGGGATTCGAGTACTTCTGCGCGTTGCTCGTGCCGCCGGTGTGATGCTGGGCGTAGTAGTAGTCGTCGGGATCGATGTTGCCCAGCCAGCCCATCATCAGCATGTCGAAGTGTCCGCTGTTCTGCTCGTCGAGCCAGGCGGCGAAATCGACAGTGCGGATGTTGACTGTGATGCCAAGCGGGGCAAGGTTATCGGCGATGATCTGAGCGGCGGTCACCGTCTCGGGATATTCGTTGGTCACTAGCATGTCGAGGTTCTGCGGCGCCGCCTTGGCCTCACTCAGCAGGCGTTTGGCCTGCTCGATGTCGTAGCTGTACTTGTTGTAGTCGGTGTACCAGAAGCCGCCTTTGGGAATCGCGAGTTCGTTCTCGGCTGCGGTGCCATAGCTGGTGGCCGCCACGATGGCGTCGCGGTCAATCGCGTACGCGATCGCCTGACGGACCCGGACGTCGTCCCACGGCTTGCGTGCTTCGTTGAGCGCGAGATACCAGTAGTCGTTGCTCGGCGTGACCGCGAGTTTGACGGAATCGTCGTCCTTGAGCTGATTGACTCGCTGGGTGGGAATCGAATCGGTCCAGTCGATTTCACCGGCCTGCAGCGCCGAGAGTGCGGTGGATTTCTCGGGTATGAACCGGAAGATCACGCCAGAAACCTTCGGCGCGCCGCCCCAGTAGTCGGGATTGGCATCGAGCGTGATGGAGTCGCCACTCTTTTGGCCTGCGAAAGAAAACGGGCCGGTGCCGATCGGGTGGGTGGCGATTTGGCCGCTCTCGACATTCTTGCGCTGCACGATCGCCATGCCCTTGAAGCCGCCGAGGTTGGTCAGCAGGTTCGGGGTGGGCTGCTTGAGGCGCATGACGACAGTGGCCGGATTGGTCGCGCGGACGTCGGTGACGGCGCTGAGCTTGTCGGCGTTGGTCAGCTCTTCGTCGATGATCCGGCGGTAGGTGTAGACCACATCGTCGGCCGTGAACATGCTGCCGTCGTGGAATGTGACGCCCGGGCGCAGATGAAAGGTCCACGTGAGTTGATCGGGGGTGACGTCCCAGGACTCCGCCAGTGCCGGCCGCATCTCGAGGTTGTCATCGGGTTCGACGAGGGTGTCGTACACGTTTTCCAGCACCTCGAACGAGAAGTAGGCGCTGGTCTTGTTGGGGTCGAGTTGGTCTGGTTCGCCGGCGATCGCGGCCACCAGACGGCCTGACGTGTCGTCGCCGAGGTCGACCTTTTCGCCGGTCGAGCAGGCACCGACGGCGAGAACCAGCAGGGCGACGAGTAGGGCGGCGAGCACGGCAGCGGTCGACCGCGCCGCTCTCGTCATCACCACCACCCCGAATCGTCGGCCCCTGCATAACTACCCGACTTGCACCGTGATTGAAACGCCCAGGTTCAAGATTTACATTGAATGCTCTATGATTTCGACCCATGGCCAAGCCGCCACTGTCGATGACGCCGACCGGATGGTTCCAAGTCGCCTGGTCGGACGAGATCAAGCTCGGCGACGTGCACCGGATGAAGTACTTCGGCCGGGACATGGTCGCGTGGCGTGCGCAGTCGGGTCAGCTGACCGCCATGGATGCCTACTGTGAGCATCTCGGCGCCCACCTCGGCTACGGCGGACATGTGGTGGGGGAGGTCCTGCAGTGCCCGTTCCATGGATGGCAGTGGGACAACGAGGGCCGCAACGTCTGCATCCCGTATCAGGACCGGCCGAACCGCGGCCGCCGCATCCGAACGTTCCCGGTCGCCGAACGCAACGAGTCGGTCTACATCTGGCATGACATCGACGGGCGGGCGCCGTACTTCGAGGCACCCGACATCTTCGCGGGCTTCGCCGACGGCAGCAGTGCCGCCGACTACTACCCTCAACAACGGCTGTACCGCGAAACCTTGGAGATGCATCCGCAGTACGTCCTCGAAAACGGCGTCGACTTCGCGCATTTCAAGTTCGTGCACCAGACCCCGATCGTTCCGGTGTTCACCCGCCACGATTTCGACGCCCCGGTGTCCTACGTGGATTTCACGATCACTTTCGAGGGTGACGAGAACCAGACGATCGACGATGTCCGCAGCGGCGTGGAAGCCATCAACGGCGGTCTGGGCATCGCGGTGACAAAGAGCTGGGGGATGGTGGACAACCGGACCATTTCGGCGATCACGCCCGTCGACGACCGCACGTCCGATGTTCGATTCATGGTCTATATCGGCCGCCGCCCCGGTGACGACTCGCCGAGGGCCGAGACAAAGGCGCGCGCGTTCGGAGACGAGATCATTCGGCAGTTCACCCAGGACATCCATATCTGGTGCCACCAGCGCTATTCGGATCCGCCTGCGCTCGCCGGCGCCGAGCAGCAGGGCTTCACCGCCATTCGAAACTGGGCCAAGCAGTTTTATCCCGACGGAATCGGTGGCAGCGCCGCCGAAGTGTATGCACAGAAAGGTCGAACCGAATGAGCCTCACCGACAAGCCGATTCGGGTGTTTCAGGTAGCAACCGGCAACGTCGGTTCCGAGATGATCAAGCGCATCGCCGATCAACCGGATCTGGAGCTGATCGGGGTGCACTGCTACTCACCGGAGAAGATCGGCAAGGACTCAGGCGAGCTGGCCGGCTTGGCTCCCAACGGTGTGAAGGCCACCGGCACGGTCGAAGAGATCATCGCGGCCAAACCCGACGTGCTGACGTTTCACGGTGTGTTCCCGGATGAGGATCTCTACGTGAAGGTCCTCGAGGCGGGGATCGACATTGTCACCACCGCCGACTGGATCACCGGTTGGCATCGCGACACCAACCACCCACACCCGTCGGGTAAGCCCGTCTCGCAGTTGTTGGCGCAGGCCTGCGACAAGGGCGGCTCGACCTTCTACGGCACGGGGATGAATCCCGGTCTGAATCAGATCCTCGGTGTGGTCTGTTCGGCCGACGTCGCCGAGATCGAGAACGTCACGACGATCGAGTCCGTCGACGTTTCCTGTCACCACAGCAAGGACACCTGGATCGAAGTCGGGTACGGACTGCCCGTCGATGACCCCAGCATCCCGGCGAAGTTGGAAAAGTACACCCGCGTCTTCGCCGACAGCGTGCTGATGATGGCCGACTGCTTCGACCTTCACCTCGACGAGGTCACGTTCAGCGCCGAATTGGGCGCGTGCACGAAGGATGTCGACCTCGGCTGGTACACGCTGCCGAAAGGGTCACTCGGCGGCAACTACATCCGTTACCAGGGCATGGTCGACGGCGTTCCACGGGTCGAGACACATCTGGAATGGCAGATGACCCCGCACACCAATCCGAGCTGGGATATCAAGGGCTGCTACATCACCAAGGTCAAGGGCGACCCATGTATCTACAACAAGCACATGGTCTTTCCCAAGCCCGGTGTCGACCTGTCGAATCCGGACAACTTCGCCTCGATCGGAATGACCATCACCGGCATGCCTGCCCTCGCCGCGATCAGGTCGGTGGTCGCCGCTCCGCCCGGACTGGTGACAAGCGCGGACCTGCCGCTGCGCGGTTTCGCGGGTCGGTTCAAGCTGTGAAGCGACTCAAGCGACGCTGAGTTCGAGATGCTCCAATCGTCGAACGAGCAAGCTGGGCAGCCACCGCCCTGGCGCCGACGCTTGGAACCATGTTGTGCGCTCGAGTAGTCGGCCGATGACGATCCTGGCCTCCATGCGAGCCAACGCGGCGCCGACGCAGAAGTGCGCGCCCTTACCAAACGAAATGTGCCCCTTGCCGGTGGCGCGGTCAAGCCGAAAGTCATTGGCGTTCGGGAAATGCGACGGGTCGCGGTTAGCCGCACCCCACAGCAGCAGAAGGCGTGACCCCGCAGCGACGTCGACGCCCGCGAGCGATGTGTTGGTGAGAACATGCCGGTAATGACCACGGAACGGAGGCTCGTAGCGCAGCACCTCTTCGAGGAATGGCGCCAGCAGATCCGGGCTTTCGCGCACCCGCCGCTGAATGTCCGGTCGGGTGGCGAGGAGATAGGCGGCAGATCCGATCAGCGATGCGGTCGATTCACCGCCGGCGCTGAACAAGGTCGCCATCATGTTCAGCGCCGTCACATCCGCCAATTCGCCAGCGGCGCAGACCAAGGCGAGATCGCTGAGAAGGTTGTCCTTCGGGTCGGCCGCCGCCTTTGGAAAGTGGTCGATGATGTAGCCGGCGAGCTCCATCACCGCGACGCCCGCGGCCGTGAGCTCCTCCGGGCTGACAAGGCCCTCCACGACTTTCGTTGCCGCGTATCCCCATTGCCCGAGCTGATCGATGTCCTCGTCGGGGACGCCGATCAGCCGACCGACCACCATCATCGGCAGCCGATTGGCCATCGTCGACATCCACTCGATGACCCCGTCGTGCACCCCTTCGTTCCACAGGAGGTTCTCGGTCACGCCGACGAACGACTCCAGTGCATTGATCCGCTTGGCCGCCAGCTGGGGCACCAACAGTTTTCGGTGCACCGCATGTGCCGGGTCGTCGGCGGTGGCGAGCGCCTGCATCTCCGCGCCCAGCTCGCCCATCGGAAACGCGCTCACCCGGCCGCCTTGATACGTCATCGTCGCGGTGAGATTGGACGAGAAGTCCTCCGGCCGCGCGACGACATCGTTGACCGCGTCCCAGCCGCACACCGCGTAGAAGCCGGAGTCTGCGACCGCATGGACCGGGCCGTCAGCGAGCATGCGCTCGTACAGCGGATAGGGGTCCTGGACGAATCGGGTCGTCGAACAACTCGAGGCCAAGGCGGCCGTTGGGTACGCGCATCCGTCAAGGCTGATCCCGGTGGGCGGACCACGTCAACGATGTGCGATGAAGTTGAAAACTGCAGGTCCGCGACCACCAGACCCGTCGTCTCACACCGCGCCGACGACCTGCGACGATGGTGAGAATTCTGGTCGCATTCGTCTCACTGTGAGAAAGTTGGGCCCATGTCTCGCAGCGACTGGCTAGTCGGCGGTGACCGGCGCGCCGCGGCCGCCGAACGCATCTACGCCGCCGCGACAGATCTGATCGCGCGGGACGGCATGGACGGATTCGATATCGACGCCCTGGCGTCCCGGGTGCACTGCTCTCGGGCGACGATCTACCGCTGCGCAGGCGGCAAGCGCCAGATCCGCGACGCCGTGATGGAACGCTCGGCGGCGCGGATCGTCGACGCGGTGCGGACTGCCGTCGACGGGTTGACCGGCTGCGCAGCGGATCGTCACCGCGATCACCGTGGCGCTCGGTGAGATTCGGTCGGATCCGCTGGGTCAGCTGATGTTCAGCACGATCCGGGGCGGCCAGGAAAGAGCGTGGCTGACCGAATCACCGATCGTCGCCCGGTTCGCAACCGATCTCAACGGCTTGGCCGACGACGACACCGAGGCGGTGCAGTGGATCGTCCGCATCGTGCTGTCCCTGCTGTACTGGCCGGTCGCGGACGCGGACGACCGAGCGACAGATGGTCGAGCGGTTCATCTCTCCGGCGTTTGCGTCATGACCAGCGTCTCGCCGCGCCGACCCGTCAACGGTAAACAACTGCGCGCAGACCGGACACGGACGATGGTCATCGACGAGACGGTGCGGTGTGTCATCGAGGAGGGTTTCGATGCTGCAAGCGCCAAACACATCACCGAGCGCGCAGGCGTCACATGGGGCGTGATCCAGTACCACTTCGGCGACCGGGACGGCCTGCTGATGGCGGTGGTGGACAAGGGGTTCGGTCGGCTGCTGGAGACCCTGCAAGGCATCGAACCGGAATTGACCTCGACGGTCGGCCATGCGCGGGCCGAACTGGTGGTCAATGCGGTGGCCGATGCGTTCCTCAGCCCGACGTCGATTGCCGCCCTGGAGATCCTGATCGCGACGCGCTCCGGCCGAGCCGACGGCGACCAGCAGCATCTTCTCGAACTGTTCTCGACGCTCACTCGTCTCGGCCGATATGTCGCCGACGGCCTCGAACCCGAGCGCGCCGACGCGGTCGGCAATCTGGTCTGGACCACATTGATGGGTGCGATGGTCGCCAAGATGGCGGTGCCGGGACCCGTCGATGTCAGCCGTGAACTGCACGCGCTGACAGACGTGATCGCCGCCTATGTCGATCGCTATCGGGCGACCTAGAGGCGGGGCGACTTCGTCAGCGGGCTGCCATCCGCCGCCTGGAGCAGGCAGATCGCGGTGCTGGGCGTGGGATTGTTCGCGGTCCGATCCTGGTTCGAGTCGATCAGGTACGTCACCGCGAACGAGGTGCCGTTGAACGGCTGCCCCGTGTAGTCCACGAATCCCTTTGCGCACTTGGTCATCGCAACTTGATCGATCGCCGTGTCGACCGCTAACGGCGCGAGCAGAAAGACCTCCGCCTGATGCGGTGCCGAACAGCTGACGACAGTGGTGCTCACAACGCCGGTCTCGATCGCAGGGATCTCGGTCACGCAGTCGCCGACCTTCAGATCGAACCAGTTCTTCGTCTGCGTGGTTGGCGCCGGTGACATGAGAACAATTGTCGTGGATGGGCTGATTGCGGGTGTGGAACTCGACGCCACACCGGAACCGTGTGAGCCGCATGACGGTAGCAACGCCAGTGCGGTCAGCGACGCGCACAGCGTTGCCGCCCTACTGCTCGGCCGCATCCTCGAGAAGCTGCGCGGTGATCTTCTGCGCATCGTCGTTGTCGTCGACGTCGCAGGAGAAGCCCTCGACGATCAGGTTGGAGACGACGCCCATCGCATGTCCGCATGTCCCGCTGAGGGTTCCGCTCACCTTGGCTTTCAGCGAGATCGTCCGCTCGTTGACGTCTACCACCTTGTCCGGTACCCACGGGCCGTCCTCGACCTCGATGTCCTTCACCTTTGCGCACTGACGCCAGTTCTCCTTGGACGACTCGAAGAATTCGACGGCTTGATCGGCGTTGTCGAAAAGCACAAGCGTCTGCTCGACGAGCCGCCCGTCGTCCGCACCGCTGGCCTCGAGGAGCAACTGGTCACGAACCGAGGTCCAATGGGTGTCCTCGTAGACGGCGTCTTCGCCCGGATAGATCGCGCCAAGGCAGTCGAGGTCGGAGACCATGTCCGCGTTGTCGTTCATCTCCTCGGCCGCGTAGAGCTCTTCAACCTCGACGCCGGTGATCTTCTTCAAATCGTTGTTGCTGAGCATCAGACCGTCCAGCGTCGACTCCTCGAGCGTCGGCACGTCGTCCGCCGGCACCGAGGAACGCGATTTGACGGCTTCGCCGGCCACGGTGCTGGTGCAGCCCGTCGTCAGTACGCCGAAGGCGACAGCCATACAGAGCGCGAACACCGACACCGGCCTTGTCATGGCGGGAGTCTAGAAGACATGCAGGCGCTTCGCTGCGGTGATTGCCAGACCGTGGCCGATCCTTGATGCCGGTCGGCGGCACTGTGATACTCCTTGCAATGGCCTGAGGAGGGGACATGGGGACGATTGCTCGTCTACTGAGCGTTGCCGTCGTGCTGGCGGGCACGGCGGTGGGCACCGCGGCCCCTTCGTCGGCGGATCAGGTGATGGAGGGCATCTACACCTTCAACGCCGAGGGTTCCACGCCTGCGGAGTGGACGATCTACCCGCTGTGCACACCAACCGTCGGTGACCTGCGGGAACCGCTGGAATTACCGGTGGCTTGCAAGTTGAAGGTCGTCAGCGCGACCCCCGGCAAGTACACGTTCGAATTGAACAACCTGAACTGGGGCGGTGACGCCAGGCTGACGGGGGGCATGTGGTCTCTCACCACGAACAAGACCGACGGGTTTCAGTGTGCAGACGGCAGCACGGCACCCACCGTCGACACCTACACGTTCGACGACGCGACGCTGACCGGCATGCACACGTCGCTGCACACCGCGGTTTGCGGCGCGTCGCCGGGCATGACCAAGACGCCGTTCACGCTCACCTTTGAGAAGCCGCTGCCGATCCCCGTCGACCGCTACCCGTTGGTGTGCGAACCGGCAGGCAATCGTCTCTGCAGGTGACAACCGCTATACGGTGAAGCCGCCGTCCACATTCCAGTTGGCGCCGGTGATGTACCCCGTGTCGCGGCCGGCCAGATAGCCGACGACGCCTGCGACGTCACTGGGGTGACCGTAGCGGCCGATTGCCATGAGTTCCTTTGCAGAAGCCGCGAATTCGCCTTCATCCGGATTCATGTCAGTCGCAATCGGACCGGGCTGGACGTTGTTGACCGTGATGCCGCGGGGCCCGAGCTCACGGGCCAGCCCGCGCGTCAGGCCCGCGACGGCAGCCTTTGTCATCGCATAAGCGGCAAGACCGGGTGCGGGGACACGGTCGGCGTTGATGCTGCCGATGTTGATGATGCGTCCGTCGCTGCCCAGATGTGGAACCGCTCGCTGAACCGCGACGAACACCGCTCGAACGTTGATCGCGAGCTGTCGGTCGAACTCGTCGAGACGCAGCGACTCGATATCGCGCAGGACGGCAACTCCGGCGTTGTTGACGAGCACATCGAGACCGCCGAGCTGGGCCACCGCGTCGTCGACCGACTTCGCAACCTGCTCGGCGTCGGCGCTGTCGGCTTGGATCGACACTACTTTCCCGCCATCGGCAGTCACCTCGGCGACCAACTTTTCGGCCTCGGCGGAGGACCTGCCGTATGTGAAGGCGACGGAGGCGCCGTCGGCGGCGAGGCGTCGGACGATTTCGGCACCGATGCCGCGGGACGCGCCGGTGACCAGTGCACGGCGACCTTGGAGGTTTGTCATAGTGCGTTCAAGCTAACTCACGGGGCAGAAATTCCCGCCTGCGTTAGGGTCAGCGGTTGATGAGCCCGCAATCCCGGCTCGAGCGCTTCGGGCAGCGGGCCGAGTGGAAGGTAGCGGATGACCAAGCGAATCGTGGTGTGGGGCACCGGCTTTGTCGGCAAGATGGTTATCGCCGAGCTGGTCAGGCACCCGTCGTTCGAACTGGTCGGGGTCGGCGTGAGCAGTCCCGACAAGGTCGGCCGCGATGTAGGTGAGATCTGCGGACTTCCCGCGCCGCTGGGCCTCACCGCGACTGACGACGTCGACGCGCTGATCGACCTCAAACCCGATGCGCTGGTGCACTACGGTCCGACCGCGGCCCACGCCGACGCCAACATCGCGCTGATCATCCGTTTCCTGCGGGCAGGTATCGACGTCTGCTCGACCGCTATGACGCCGTGGGTGTGGCCCACGATGCACCTGAACCCACCGAACTGGATTGCGCCCATCACCGAAGCGTGTGAACTTGGCGAAGCGTCCTGCTTCACCACAGGCATCGATCCCGGCTTTGCCAACGACCTTTTCCCGATGACGCTGATGGGCCTGTGCTCTGAGGTT
This sequence comes from uncultured Actinomycetota bacterium, assembly GCA_963758825.1. GTDB lineage: Bacteria > Actinomycetota > Actinomycetes > Mycobacteriales > Mycobacteriaceae > Mycobacterium. Next base: position 229,248 of record CAVWWV010000014.1, read on the forward strand.
CGCACCGTGCGGGCGTCGGAGTTGCTCGACTACACCAACTACACCGGCGACTACGAACGCGAGATGGGGATCGGGCGGCCACCGGAGAAGAAGGCGATGCTCGAGACTCCCGATATCCTCGTGTTCGCCTGGGGCGGAACGGTTCCCATGATCGCGCACGCCGCAGGCATCATGCTCGACGAGATCACCACCACATACGAGAAGTGGGTGACCCCGACCGAACGCGAGTCGGCAAAGGGGGTCATCTCTGCCGGCAACGTCGCCGCGGTGCGGTTCACCATCAATGGCGTTTACCAGGGCGAAAACCGGATTCAGCTGGAACACGTCAACCGCATCGGAGACGATGCCGCCCCGGATTGGCCGAGCGGCAACCAGAACGATGTGTACCGGGTCGACATCGAAGGCACGCCAAGCATCTTCCAGGAGACGGCATTTCGGTTCACCGACGGCTCGGGCCGCGATGCTGCGGCCGCGGGATGTCTCGCAACCGGCATGCGCGCACTCAACGCGGTACCCGCAGTCAATGACCTGTCGCCCGGCTGGGTGACAGCCCTGGATCTACCCCTGATCGGCGGGGTCGGCACCATTCGCTGAGTAACGCCTGCGACTCCATCCGAGATGGACGATAGGGTTGGCCGCGAGATGGGATTGAGATGGCTGATGGGGTAGGGCTGTCGGTTGGTGCCACCAACCTGACGGCGGTAGTGGTCGACCGGGCCGCGGTGACGCGGTCCGCCGTGGTGACCCTTTTTCCGAACCGGCCACTCGAGGTCGGGTTGCCAGCTGAAAATCCCCGGCTGAACAGCGACGAGCGTGGGCTGGTCATCACCGGATTCGTCGATCGCGTCGGAGATCCGGTGGGCATCGTTGCGTCCGACGGCAGCACCCACCGCGGCGAGGTCCTTCTCGCCGAAGCGCTGCTCGAAATGCTCTATGAGGTGACAAACGGACGGGGCACCACCGACCCGGTCGTGGTGACGCACCCGGCGCATTGGCGTCCGGCGACGGTCGAGGCGCTGCGTGGCGCCCTTTCGCAGATGCGGGAGTTCACCGGGGTGTCGCTGATCTCCGATGCGAAGGCGGCCGTCGCGGCGTTGCACGACAATCCCGGACTGCCGACCAGCGGAATCGTCGCCGTGTGCGACTTCGGCGGCAGCGGGACGAGCATCACGTTGTTCGACGCCGCCAACGGCGGCGAACCGATCGGCCAGACGGTCCGGCACGCCGAACTGTCCGGTGACCTGATCGACCAGGCGCTGCTGACGCAGGTGCTGGCCGCCACCTCCGATGCCGGGGACGTCGACCTGACGGGGACATCTGCGATCGGCCCGCTGACTCGGCTGCGCGCGCAGTGCCGGGCGGCCAAGGAAAGGCTGTCGACCACAGCGGCGACCTCGCTTGCCGCCGAGCTACCAGGACATCGCGGCGAGGTCCGGCTGACCCGCAACGAGCTCGACGAGGCGATCCGAGCGCCGCTCGACGATTTCGCGGGCGTTCTTCAGGAGACGCTTGATCGCAACGGGGCGCGCGGGCTGGCTGCCGTCGCATCCGCAGGCGGCGGCGCACGCGTCCCACTGGTCACAACGACGCTGTCCGAGCACTTCGGTGTGCCGGTCATCACCACCCCGCAGCCCGAACTGACATCGGCGATCGGAGGCGGCCTCCACGCCGCCCGCGGCACCGCAGAAGAAGGCTCGACCGCCCTGGCGCAAGCGGTTGCCCCACCCACCGCCGCGGCTGCCGCGGTAGCCGCCACGCAGATGGCGCCTGAAGTCCTCGCCGACGACATGGGCTCCGGCGGCATCTTCGGGGTTGGCCTGGTCTGAGGCCGACGACGTGCCCGACGTCGTCGCCCCCACCGACCCGTACGACTACGGCGGCGCTGCGGCCACCGACGCGATGGGCGGCCCGCGTCCGCAGATGCAGTTCGAACCCGCCACCGGCCCGTACGACAGCGGCACCGCCAAGCGGACGATGCCGTTCGGTCTGCTGGTCGCAGGCCTGCTGCTGGTGCTGCTCGCCATCGCATTGGCGGTCTGGTTCGTCCTGCGCAGCAATGAGAGCACTCCGTCGCCGTCATCGACGACCGTGAGCACGACCGCGCCCCCTGCTTCGCCGACGTCGGAGGCGCCGCCACCGCCCGCATCCGAGGCGCCGTCGGCGCCGCCACAGGAGGAGCCGCCCGCCACGCAGACGGTCACGCAGCAACCGGAGACGATCACGCAGACTCAGGAGCCGCCCCCGCCGACGAGCGAAGCGCCCCCGCCCCCGCCGCCATCGTCCGAGGCCCCGCCGCCTGCCCCGGAGTCACCGTCATCGGCGTCGTCTCCGCCGCGGCTGATCCCGACGCTGCCGTACCCGACGATTCCGGGTCTGCCCTTTGTCCCGGCACCGGTACCGCCCGCCCCCTAGGCTCTCGGCTATGAATCAGACGGACGGCCTGCTGTTCAATCCGAACACCTACGATCCGGAGCAGTTCGACGCCGAGACCCGACGCCTGCTGCGCGCGACCATCGACTTCTTCGAGGGTCAGGGCAAAAAGCGCCTGCTCGACGACGACCTCAGGGTGGTCTGGCCCGCCGATTTCGTCGATTTCGTCAAGCGCGAGAGGCTGTTTGCGACCTTTCTGACGCCGTCGGAGTTCGCCGACGGTGACCCGAACAAGCGCTGGGATGCCGCACGCAACGCGGCACTGTCGGAGATCTTCGGGTTCTACGGGTTGACCTACTGGTACACCGAGCAGGTCACCATCCTCGGGCTCGGGCCGATCTGGCAGAGCGAGAACAAGGACGCGAAGCTCAAGGCGGCCGACGACCTCGAGGCTGGCGAAGTGATGGCGTTCGGGCTGTCCGAGCGCGAGCACGGCGCCGACGTCTACAACACCGACATGGTGCTGACGCCGGCGAGCGAGGAGGACCGCGCCAACGGAATCCTGTACCGGGCGACGGGGGAGAAGTACTACATCGGCAACGGCAATGTCGCGAGCATGGTTTCGGTGTTCGGCCGCCGAGGCGACATCGAGGGCCAGGACGCGTACGTGTTCTTCGCCGCGGACAGCCGGCACGAGAACTACCACCTGGTCGACAACGTCGTGCACATGCAGATCTATGTGAGCACGTTCCGGCTGGAGAACTATCCGGTGCGCGAGGAGGACATCCTGCACACCGGCGTGGAAGCCTTTGCGGCTGCACTCAATACCGTCAACATCGGCAAATTCAACCTGTGCACGTGTTCTATCGGGATGGTCGAACACGCCTTCTACGAGGCGATCACGCACGCGCAGAACCGAATCCTGTACGGCAATCCGGTGACCGATTTCGCGCATGTGCGGGCCAACTTCGTCGACTCCTATGCGCGCATCGTTGCGATGAAATTGTTCAGCCAACGGTCGGTCGACTACCTGCGCAGCGCCAGCCTCGACGACCGGCGCTACCTGTTGTTCAACCCGGTGACCAAGGCCAAGGTCACAATGGAGGCCGAGAACATCGTGCGGGCGCTGCATGACGTTGTCGCCGCCAAGGGATACGAGAAGAACACGATGTTCCGCGAGGTGGCACAGCTGGTCGGGGCGCTACCCCGGCTGGAGGGCACCGTGCATGTGAACGTCGGCCTGGTGCTGAAGTTCATGCCGAACTACATGCTCAACCCCAAGGACTATCCGGAGATCCCGACCCGCAACGATCCCGCCGACGACGTCTTCTTCTGGAATCAGGGGCCGACGCGCGGTGCGGGCAAGGTGCAGTTCGCCGACTGGGCGCCGGTGTACGAAAGACATTCGCAGATCCCGAATGTCGCCCGGTTCTACGAGCAGGTGCAGGCGTTCAAGCAGTTCCTGCTCACCGCCGCCCCTGATGCGGATCAGCTCAAGGATCTGGACTTCCTGCTCGAGGTCGGCCACCTGTTCTCGCTCATCGTCTACGGCCAGCTGATTCTCGAGCAGGCAGCGCTGACCGGCGTCGACCACGACATCGTCGACCAGATCTTCGATTTCCAGGTTCGCGATTTCAGTTCCTATGCCGTTGCCGTGCATGGTAAGTCGAGCTCGACGCCGGCTCAGCAGGAATGGGCACTCGGCGCGATCCGCAAGCCGGCGGCCGACGCGGCGCGCTTCGGCCGGGTGTGGGAGCGGGTCAAGGCCCACGACGGCGCCTACGAGATGCGCCCATAGCCGACTCGTGCCGCCGTGCCTCGTCGGCAGGCTTGGGATTCACTTCGTCCTCCGTTGTTTCGTCAGCACCAGCTTGGCCAAGGGAATCTGCATCTGCTCCGGTTCGGCGGTCAGCCGTTCGGCGATCCCGACCTCGAGCCGGTCGAAGAACTGTGCGCACCGAGGATCGTTGCGGCCGTCCGCCAATGCCGTCGCCAACGTCGGGAACACCGACGCCCTGACGAAGGTGGCCCACAGCGCGCCGAAAGCGCTTGCGTCGTGGTCGACTTGATACTGCGTCCAAAATCGGTCCTCGGCGTCGAACACCTCGAGATGTTCGACCGACAGCCGTTCGAACCGGCCGGAAGGAGCGAACGGAGCCAGAAAGTCCGCCTCCTGGCGCCCAACGGTCGGAATGCACATGCGCCGCACCTCGTCCTCGGCCAGCAGGCCGTCGGCAAGGAGCTCGGACAGCGTGTCGACCAGCGCGCCGAGCAGCGGGCGGTAGCCGAACTCGCCCTGCTCGTCCAGGCCCATGGTCAACACCACGAGTTGCCCGCCAGGACACAGTTCGCGGCCGCGGAACGCGACGAATTCGTGCCAGTCACGCGCCGCCTGCTTCGCGTACGCCACCCGCACGTCTTCGTCAGCGCTGTAGGCCACCTGCACGTGATCGGGGATCGGCGCAGGGATTCGGCTCACCCATTGGATCGCCCATGACGACCAACCAAGATGCACACTGTTGGACGGGATGATCTGGTTGTAGAACGAGCGGCCGACGGCCGAAGCGAACGTGGCGGCATCCTTGCTCAGATACGTGTCGTGGTCCTCGGCCAGTGTTTCGAACATCACCGTGAAGTTGTTGTCGGGGACGTCGGTGTGCACCACGAGGATCGAATGTTCTGGACGGGTCCGGTTGCGCAGCACCGGGAGGGCTGCAGAGATGGGCAGCAGCGAGTTGTGTCCGGTCGACGCCCCGTAGTCGGCGATGACGATCGGCTGCGGCTGCCGAGGAAGCGGCACCGTGGCCGCGGCCTGCTCGAATAGCGCTATCGCCGGTCGCAATCCAGCCGCCTGCAGCCGCGAGCTGACCGAGTACTTGTCGCTGTCGATCGGCTCGGGTCGAACCACCACGCTCGACTCGGGTACCGCCGACGGCTCCTCGGGCATGCGACAACGGTAGCCGTCGTCGAGCGAGGCGTGGCAGACTTCGCGGATGGCTGGCGGACGGACGGTGCCGCGTATCTTCATCCTCGCGTCGGTTGTGACCTTGGTGGTGGCCGTCGTCGGCTTCATCGTGACGATGGTGCTGAACGCGTTCGTCTTCGATGAGTACGACGCCTACGGTGAGGTGCCGATCCCGGGCTCGAGCAGCCTGCATCTGCCCGCGGGCGAGGCGACGATCAGCTTCCACACCCAAACGATCGGCAGTCCGAGCGGCGGTGGTCTTCCCGTCCCGAACCTGGGGCTGACCATCGTTCCGCCCGCGGGCACACCGAAGCCCGAGGTCACCCAAAACTGGGGCACCACAACCACCGTCAACAACGACGCCCGCGTCCGGGTCTGGGTGGTGCAGATCCCGGCCGAGGGCACCTACCAAATCACCGCCGACGGCAACGTCAACGGCTACATCAATCCGCAACTGGCGTTCGGGCACGATTCCTCCAACGCCACGCTGGTGTGGGCGTTCGCCGGACTGTTCGTCATCGGCCTTCTCGAGCTGACGGCAGCGATCATCTACGCGGTCAGAAGCGGTAAGCGCCCGGTACCTGCGGCACCTGTCGGGCCGACGTTCGATATCGGCGATTCGTACCGGGTCGCAGATCGGTACACGCCGACCGACGACGGCGTTCGGATCGAGCAGCTCAAAAATCTTGCGGCGCTTCGTGACTCCGGCGCGCTCACCGACCAGGAGTTCGAGGCCGAAAAGCACCGGATCCTGAACTCCTAGCCGGCGACGATCACTAGGCGACGGGTTGACCTGCGGCGAGTGCCTTAACATCGGCAGTGTGCAGCGGAGTACCGCCGACTCCCCAGTCGCCACTGCTGATCTCCTCGACCACAACCCAGGTGACCGGTCGCATGTTCTCGCCCTCGATCTCGACCATGGCGTCGGTCACGCTCCGCACGATTTCCTGCTTTTGAGCCGCCGAGAACACTCCCTCGATAACCTTGACGTTGACGAATGGCATCGCCTTCTCCTTCTGTTCTTTCTCCTGCCGGTCAGCGGAATTGCTGGCCGGAACTATCTCGCTGACCGACCGTCGGGAAGGTCTGCGAAGCGCGGTGTATTCGGCTCGAGCGGTAGTCGAAGGCCGTTGACGAGATAGCTCACCATCCGGTAAAAGCCGGCGAGCATGAGCAATTCGATGATCGCCTCAATCGAGAAGTGATTCGTGAGGTTGTGCCACAGGTCATCGTCGACGGTGCAGCAATCGTGCAAGCTGTCGCAGAGCGAGATGAGGGCGCGGTCCTCATCGCCCCAGATGTCCTCGTCGGCAACGCCTCTCACGAGTGATGCGATCTGCCGTTCGTCCAACCCGGCCTTGGCGGCGTACGCGGCTACGTGGACACCCCACTCGTACTCAGCGCCGCACTGTGCCGTCACGCGGTCGATGACGATTTCGCGCTGCCGGATCGCAAGGTGACCATGATCGAGAAGTCCGGCACTGAAAAGCTTGTAGAAGAGCCGACGATCGCGGGCCAGCGTCGTGAAGAGAACCAGCGGCTCATTGCCCTGCATGACGGCGTCAATGGAGTCTTGGATGTCGGCCGGAAGTGGAGAGGGCGCCGGTTCAACCCGTGCGCTATGAAACTTATAGCGTGTCATGGTTGCACCGTACCCACACGTGCTACAAAATGTAAAGCATGAATAGTCCAAGGGTCGGTCGACCAGCACGTGGATCGACCACAGGGCGACCAATCATGGTGGTTCTCGACGTGCTGGGTCGCCGTGGGGCGCTTCGTGTGTTGTGGGAACTTCGCGACGGCCCGTTGACTTTTCGCGCCCTTCAGGAGGCGTGCGAATCCAACCCCGGCTCGCTCAACACGCGGTTGAAAGACCTACGCGAGCTCGGAACCGTCGATCACGAGGACGGCGGCTATCGACTCAGCGAAAGCGGTATCAGCCTGATGGAGACCCTGATCAGTCTCCAAGCCTGGTCGGACCAATGGGCCACCGCGTCCGGGCATAACGCGAAAGGCTAGCTGGCCGCGGGCGACCCACTCGTCGTAGTGCACGATCTCGTCGCCGACGGTGGTGGAGTCGCCATGGCCGGTGTAGACGACGGTTTCGCCGGGCAGCTTGCCCAGCTTGCCCGCGATCGACTCCAGGATGGTCGGGAAGTCGGAGTACGACCTGCCGGTAGCGCCGGGTCCGCCTTCGAACAGCGTGTCGCCGCTGAACACCGCGCCCAGCTCTGGTGCGTACCAGCAGACCGAGCCGGGTGAGTGACCCGGTGTGTGCAGCGCACGCAGCTCTGTACCGGCGACGCTGATCGTCTCGTTCTCGCCGACTGCTCGGAAGTCCTTGTCTGGGTGGGTCATCCGCCACAGCACGTCGTCGGCGGGATGTAACAGCACAGGAGCGTCCAGCGCGTCACCGAGCTCGGGTGCCACCGTCACGTGGTCGTTGTGGCCGTGAGTGCAGATGACGGCGACCACATTGCGGCCCCCGACGGCGTTGACGATAGGGCCTGCGTCGTGAGCGGCGTCGAACACCACCACGTCGTTCTCGTCGCCGACAATCCAGATGTTGTTGTCGACTTCCCAACTGCCGCCGTCGAGTTCGAACGTGCCGTGGGTGACGATCCGCTGTATCGGTCCGCCGTTCATTTCATCACCACCACTGAGCGCAGCACCTCGCCTGCGTGCATCTTGTGGAAAGCGTCCTCGATGTCGTCGAGACCGATGCGTTCGGAGACGAACTTCTCCAGCGGCAGCCTGCCCTGCAGGTACAGGCTGATCAGGGTGGGGAAGTCGCGCTCGGGCAGGCAGTCGCCGTACCACGACGACTTCAGCGCACCGCCGCGCGAGAAGAAGTCGACCAGCGGCATCTCCAGCTTCATGTCGGGAGTCGGAACACCAACCAGCACAACAGTTCCCGCCAGATCACGTGCGTAGAACGCCTGCTTCCAGGTTTCCGGTCGTCCGACGGCGTCGATCACGACGTCGGCGCCGTTACCGTCGGTGAGATCCTGGATCGTCTCCACCGGATCGAGCTCGCGCGCGTTGATGGTGTGGGTGGCGCCGAATTCGCGCGCCCAGTCCAACTTCTTGTTGTCGGTGTCCACCGCGATGATCCGCTTGGCGCCGACCAGCCGGGCGCCGGCGATGGCGGCGTCGCCCACTCCGCCGCAACCGATCACCGCAACGGTGTCGTCGCGGTTCACCGCGCCGGTGTTGATCGCCGCGCCGATGCCTGCCATCACGCCGCAGCCCAGCAGCCCGGCCACGGCGGGATCGGCCGCGGGATCAACCTTGGTGCACTGGCCCTCGTGGACCAGCGTCTTGTCGACGAATGCCCCGATGCCCAGCGCCGGGGTCAGCTCGGTGCCGTCGGTCAGCGTCATCTTCTGCTCGGCATTGAACGTGTCGAAGCACAGGTGCGGACGCCCGCGCTTGCAGGCGCGGCACTGACCGCAGACCGCGCGCCAGTTCAGGATCACGAAGTCGCCCGGTTCCACGTTCGTCACGCCGGGGCCGATCGATTCGACGGTGCCCGCCGCCTCGTGACCGAGCAGGAACGGGTACTCGTCGTTGATGCCGCCCTCGCGGTAGGTCAGATCGGTATGGCACACCCCGCAGGCGAGGATGTCGACGACCACCTCACCCGGTCCGGGGTCGGGGATGACCACATCCACCACCTCGACCGGTTCACCCTTCTTCCGTGAGATCACTCCGCGCACTGTTTGACCCATGAGTCAAACCTTAGCGGGACGCGTCGGCGACGATAGCCGCGGGCCGATAGTGAAACCCTGTAGGCATGATGCCGGTTCTCTATCTCAGTCACGGCGCGCCACCGCTCGTCGACGACGAGCTGTGGGTGTCGCAGCTCGCAGCGTGGGCCGCTGACCTTCCGGTGCCGAAAGCCATCCTCGTCGTCTCCGCCCATTGGGAAGCCGCGCCGTTGACGATCGGCTCGACCACGGTAGAGACACCACTGACCTACGACTTCTGGGGCTTCCCGCAGCGCTACTACGACGTCACCTACGACGCGCCTGGCGCGCCTGCCCTGGCCGCGACGATCGAGGCGCTGATGCCCGACGGCGAACCCGTCGCCCACGATCCAGACCGAAGGCTCGACCACGGTGCGTATGTTCCGCTGACGGTGATGTATCCCGACGCGGACATCCCGGTGCTGCAGATCTCCATGCCGACGCTGGACCCGCACCGGCTGTTGCACCTCGGCGAACGCCTTCGACCGGTGCGCGACGACGAAGTGCTGGTGATCGGATCGGGGTTCACCACGCACGGCCTTCCGTTTCTGGACGACCCGTCGCCGGGGGCCACCCCGCCGGGATGGTCGGTGGACTTCGACAGCTGGGCGGCCGATCGGTTCTCCGTCGGCGATCTCGACGGGCTCATCGACTTCCGGAACAAGGCGCCGGGAATGCCGTACGCGCACCCCACGATCGAGCACTTCGCACCGCTGTTCGTGGCACTCGGCGCGTCGGGGGACCCACAGCAGAAACCCGGCCAGATCATCGACGGCTATTGGATGGGCCTGGCGAAACGGTCCATCCAACTGGTGTGATGAAGGTGCTATGAACGCACTGGTCGACTATCTCGCCGAGGCGCGCACCGCCCACCTGCGCGGCGACTGGCGCGCGAGCTACGCCGCGTTCGTCCGCGCTGACGGGATCGGGACGATGCCGACCGACGACCTCGACGCCTACAGCGTCGCCGCGTGGCGCCTCGGTTACCGAAGCGAGGCGCTCCGGTTGGCCGAGCGCACCTATGACAGGTTGGCGCGTACCGATCCCACCGCCGCGGCGATGAAGGCGATAGTTCTCGCATTGCAGTGGCACGCCGGGGAACACGACGCGGTGTCTCGGCATTGGGTTGACCGCGCACGAGGCCTGCTCGCCGGCGCGTCGGCGGTCGGCGCGCGCGGTTACCTCGCCTACCTCGAAGCCGCGGCCGCACTCGATGCGGGCGACGCGGCCACGGCGGCGCGCGCCGCGGCGGTGTTGCGCGATACGGCCTCCGCTACGGGCGACCCGACCCTGGTGCTGCTCGGGCGGGTCGTCGACGGAGTGACCGCGTTGATGGAATCGCGCGTCGCGCAAGGCTATCGGCTTCTCGATGACGCGCTGGTGCCGGTTATCGACCAGCGGATTGCGCTCGAATGGGCCGGCGACCTGTATCGGCTTGTGCTGCGTTCGGGTGACCGGGTGGACGCAAGTCACCGCCGGGCGTGGACGGTGTCCATGCGCCGCTGGGTGGTGAACACCGGGGTCGTCGTCGATACCGGCGTTGCGCCGTGAGGAGCCTGCCTCAGTTGGCCGGCGACCAGCTGTTCGTGACGGACGGCGGCCTGGAAACCGAGCTGGTCTTCCACGATGGCATCGACCTGCCCTGCTTTGCGGCGTTCCCACTGCTCGCCGATCCGAACACTCGCGCCAGACTGGCGCGGTACTACAACGGCTATCTGGACATCGCGCGCACGCATTCAGCGGGCTTCGTGATGGAAACGCCGACGTGGCGGGCCAACCCCGACTGGGCCGAGCAGCTCGGCTACTCGGCAGCGCGGCTCGACGACGCGAACAGGGCCGCGATCGCCCTCGCTGAGGAGATCCGCGCGACCGGGGCGGCCGACGGCATCCCCACCGTCGTCAGCGGATGCATCGGTCCGCGCGGGGACGGCTACGACCCCGACAGCGCGATGACGGCCGAGGAGGCCGAGGACTATCACCGCGTACAGATCGGCACCTTCGCCGACACCTCCGCCGACCAAGTCACCGCGATCACGATGACCAATGCCGCGGAGGCGGTCGGCATCGTGAAAGCGGCTGCCGCGGCAGGTATTCCGTCGGCCATCTCGTTCACCGTCGAGACCGACGGCAAGCTTCCGACGGGGCAGTCGCTGCATGACGCCGTCGACCAGGTGGACGCAGCGACGGAATCTGCTGCGGCCTACTTCATGGTCAACTGCGCACACCCGACACATTTCATGCCTGCGCTGGCACACGAGGGGGCGTGGCGGCAGAGGATCGTCGGCTTGCGTGCGAATTCGTCACGGAGAAGTCACGCCGAGCTCGACGACGCAACCGAACTCGACGAGGGGGACCCGCGCGAGCTCGGCACCCTGCACGCCGCGCTGCAGGATCGGGTTCCTGCGGTTCGGGTGCTCGGCGGGTGCTGCGGCACCGATGCCCGACACGTGGCCGCGATCGTCTCGGCGTGGAGAACGAATTAGGCTCCTGCGGGATGCCTGCCCTCGACGCGATCGCCGACTGGCCTGTCTCGAATGCCGCCGCGGCGGTGGTCGGACCGTCCGGTGTTCTGGCCGAGCACGGCGATGTGGCGCATCGGTTCGGGCTGGCTTCGGTGACCAAGCCGTTGGTTGCCCGGGCTGTTCAGATCGCGATCGAGGAGGGTGTGCTCGAACTCGACACCCCCGCAGGGCCGCCGGGTTCGACGGTGCGTCATCTGTTGGCCCACGCCTCCGGTTACGCGATGCACACCGATCAGGTGATGTCGGAACCCGGAAAGCGGCGGATCTACTCGAACTACGGGTTCGGCGTGGTCGCCTCCGCGGTGGCGAGTGAAGCGGGCATCGACTTCGACCGCTACCTCGACGAGGCCGTCTTCGAACCGCTTGGCATGACGTCCAGCGGTCTCGAGGGCGGCGCCGAGGCGGCGGGCTATGGCGCCACCTCGACGGTCGCCGATCTGGCGTTATTCGTCGGTGACCTGTTGCGACCGGTGCTGGTGTCGGCCGAGATGCATGCCGAGGCGACCGCTGTTCAGTTCCCCGGGCTAACAGGGGTGCTGCCGGGCTTCGGGGTGCAGCGGCCCAACGATTGGGCACTGGGTTTCGAGCTTCGAGACAACAAGACGCCGCACTGGACGGGGTCGGCAAACTCGGCGCGCACCTACGGTCATTTCGGCCAGTCAGGGACGTTCATCTGGGTCGATCCGGACCGTGACCTGGCGCTTGTCGCGCTCACCGATCGTGATTTCGGGGACTGGGCCTACGAGCCCTGGCCGGCACTCTCTGATGCCGTGATCGCCGAATTCGACGGCAAACAAACCGGGGACTAGCGCAACAGGGGCCTCACAAGGCACAATAGACACGTTCGACACAATTTCAGCTCGTCGCATTCACCAGGTCGTTGGGGAAGACGTCCCTCGTGGAGCGAAGGAGTAGCAATGCGTGCGTCGAACCAGTTCGCCGACTCAACGACGGGCGTGGTTTTCATCCACGCCTCGCCAGCGGCCGTGTGCCCGCATGTCGAGTGGGCGTTGTCGTCGACCCTTCATTCCAGAGCAAATCTGACCTGGAGTGCGCAGCCGGCGATGCCCGGTCAGCTGCGTGCGGTCACCAATTGGGTTGGTCCGGTCGGCACCGGCGCGCAGCTCGCGAACGCGCTGCGGTCATGGTCGGTGCTGCGATTCGAGGTGACCGAGGACCCCAGTGCAGGCGTGGACGGACAACGGTTCTGCCACACGCCGCAACTCGGCTTGTGGAGCGGCGTGATGAGCGCCAACGGCGATGTGATGGTCGGCGAGATGCGGATGCGCTCGCTGATGTCCGCGGGGGCGGACATGCTCGTCGCCGAACTCGACTCTGTGCTCGGCACCGCATGGGATGAGGCCCTCGAGCCGTATCGCAGCGGAGGCGACACGGGCGAGGTGCCCTGGCTCAATCGCGGAGTCGGTTAGCCGACGACATTCAATCGCGGAGTCGGGTAGCCGACGACATTCAATCGCGAGTCGGGTAGCGGCAGCCGAAGGATCTTCAGCGCGCCCGGCACCGCCGACACCTCGACGGGCAGCGGGCAGACATACTCACCATCGGCGTAGGCGTTGATGCCGGGGGAGTCGACGGTGATCGTTTGCGCCCGCGCGGTGCGGACCTCGTCGAGGTCGACGTGGGTGCCCTTGAACACGGTCGGAAACAATCGGATCAGCTTGGTCCGCGACGCCGACGCCACCATGGTGGCGTCGAGCAATCCGTCGGTGGGGTCCGCGTTCGGACAGATCCGCATACCGCCGCCGTAGCTCTTGGTGTTGCCGAATGCGGCAAGTGTGAGATCAGTGACGACTTCTTCGCCGTCGAAGGACAGCCTGAACGGCAGCAGCCGCAGCTTGGACAACTCGGCGACCATGGCCACGTTGTATCGCATCCGGCCGTGCGGCCACCGCATGCGGTTGGTGCGATCGGTGACGAGCGAGTCGAAGCCGGCGGCCATCACGGTGCCGAACCATTTATCGGTGCCGTCGGCGCCCTTGATCCGGCCAAGGTCGACCGTCTGCACCGTGCCGTCGACCACGACATCGGCGGCGGCCTCGGGATCTGTTGTCGGAATGCGAAATTCGCGCGCATGGTCGTTTCCGGTTCCCGCCGGGATGATGGCCAGCGGAACGTCGGTTTGCGCCAGCACCTGCAGCGCAAGCGAGATGATGCCGTCCCCGCCTACGACCACCAGTGCGTCCATCCCGCGCTCCAGTGCCCCGTCGACGAGTCGTCGGGCATGCTCGGCATCGGTTCCCGCGATCGCGACGACGTCGACGCCGCGGCGATGCAGTTGAGCCACCGCCCGCTCGGCCGCATGCGGCGCGCTGCCGTGCCCCGACGCGGGGTTGGTCAGCATCGTGACACGGCCTATGGTCACGGAATCAGTTTGCCCGGGTTGAGGATTCCCACCGGATCGAGTGTCGCCTTGACCGCCTGCAGCACCTTGACGCCGACGTCGCCTACCTCGTCGCGCATCCACGGCCGATGATCGGCGCCGACCGCGTGGTGATGCGTGATCGTGGCGCCGGTGCGCACCATTGCGTCCGACGCCGCGGTCTTCGCTTTTCGCCACTGCTCGATCGGATTGCCGCGTTGTCCGGCGACGACGGTGAAGTAGAGCGACGCCCCGGTGGGATACACATGCGAAATGTGGCACAGCACAAGCGCAGGCGTGCCGGTTTCGTCCAGCGCGGTCGTCAGCGCCTCGGTCACAGCGGATTTCACCGCGGGGATGTTGGACCAGTTGGTGGCCGTCTCCAAGGTTTCGCACAACGCGCCCGCCGACAGTAGCGAGTCGCGCAGGTACGGCGCGTTGAAGCGGCCGTGCTCCCATGCGCGCGCCGGCGCCTCGCCAAGCGACGTGCCGCCCTTGGCCTTCAACAGCGCCCGGGTTTCGGCATGCCTGCTCTCGACGTGTTCCTCGGAGCCTTCGAACACCGTGATCGCCAGACAACCCCCGGTGATGCTGTTCTCGCCGATGTTTTCGGTGGTGGCGAGGTTCACGCCGGTCTCGGCCTCGTCGGAGAGCCGCAGCACGGTCGGCCCGGTACCGGTCTGGGCGACGGCACGCAGGCCGTCCGCGCCGGTGGCGAAGTCGGGAAATGACCAGGCTTCATACCGGGTCGCGGCAGGCGCTGGGTGAACCTTCACGCGAACGCGGGTGATGACGCCGAACACCCCTTCGGAGCCGATCAACAACTGCCGTAGATCCGGGCCCGCCGCGGACTCCGGTGCACGACCGAGATCCAGAACGCCTGCAGGGGTGATCGCGCGCAGACCGCGCACCATGTCGTTGAATCGTCCGTAGCCCGCCGAGTCCTGCCCGGATGACCTGGTGGCGGCGAATCCGCCGATCGTCGCGAACTGGAAGCTCTGCGGGAAGTGCCCTAGCGAGAATCCACGCTCGCCAAGCAGACGTTCGGCATCCGGCCCTGTGACGCCGGCGCCGAGCTCGGCCTCCCCGGAGACCTCGTCGAGGTGGTGCAGTTCGTTCAGCCTGCGCAGATCGAGCGAGATCACCGCCTTGAACTGACCGCGCAACGGATCGAGGCCGCCGACGACGCTGGTGCCTCCGCCGAAGGGGATCACGGCGATGCTGCGCTGCCCGCACAGCCGCAGGATGTCGGCCACCTCGTCCTCGTCACCGGGCAGCAGCACCGCATCGGGTGCGTCCTGGACTCCCGGGTCGCGGCGTCGCAGCAGATCGAGTGTGGACTTTCCGCCCGCGCGAAGCAGCCTGGCGGCGTCGTCGACACCGCAGTTCTTCGCCCCGACAATGTCGGCCAGCGCGTCGCGATCAGCGGGTGAGAGTGCCGACGGTCGCAGCTTGACCTGTTCGGGCTCGAGTTCGGGAAGCGGGACGTCCCCGACACCGAGTGCCTGTGTCAGCAGATTCCGAATTCCCTCGGAGAGCGGCTTCGCCTGCTCCGGGTCGCCCCATGCATCCCACTTCATCATGCGTTACAGTATTACATATGCTGTCAATCAGTAACGAGCTCTCGCCCGACGTCGGCGACCGGATTCTCGACGCCGCGGCGAGTTGCGTGGTCGCTTACGGCATCGACCGGGTGACGCTGGCAGAAATTGCCCGCCGGGCCGGCGTGAGCAGGCCGACCATCTACCGCCGCTGGCCCGACACGCAGGCGCTGCTGGCGGCGCTGCTGACCGCACGGATCATCGGCGTGCTGCGCGAAGTGCCGTCGGCAGGCGCCGGCCGCGAAGCTCTTGTCGAGCGGATCGTCGGTGTCGCAGAACGGCTCCGGCACGACGACGTCGTCATGTCCGTGTTTCACTCCG
This sequence comes from uncultured Actinomycetota bacterium, assembly GCA_963758825.1. Classification (GTDB taxonomy): domain Bacteria; phylum Actinomycetota; class Actinomycetes; order Mycobacteriales; family Mycobacteriaceae; genus Mycobacterium. The sequence goes on from CAVWWV010000014.1 coordinate 245,156, forward strand.
CACCCGAGCTGGCCATGGTCTACATCGCCGAACGCCTCGGCACCAGCCAGCAGATCCTCATCAACGCGGTCGCCGCCGAGCTGAAGGTCGCTCAGCGGGACGGCAGCGTGCGGGCCGCGGACCCGCGTCAACTCGCCGCCATGTGCCTGCTGATAACCCAGTCGACCATTCAGTCCGCACAGATCGTCGAACCGATCCTCGACGCCGACGCCCTCGCCGTCGAGCTCGCCCACTCACTGAACGGATACCTCAAGCCATGACGAATTCGGCCGCACTCAACGCATCTCGCCGCTCACGCGAGATGACGGCGCTTGCCGACAGCCGAGGAGCTCGACGTCATGGTCATCGGCGGTGGCATCACCGGAACGGGGATCGCGCTGGACGCCGCATCCCGTGGGCTCACGGTTGCCCTCGTCGAAAAGCATGACCTGGCTTTCGGGACGAGCCGATGGAGCTCCAAGCTCGTGCACGGCGGCCTGCGCTACCTGGCGACCGGCAATGTCGGCATCGCCAGGCGCAGCGCCGTCGAGCGCGGAATCCTGATGACGCGCAATGCGCCGCATCTGGTCAGTGCCATGCCTCAACTCGTGCCCTTGCTGCCCGCGATGGGCAGCGCGGAACGAGCGCTGGTGCGCACCGGCTTCCTCGCCGGCGATGCGTTACGCGCTATGGCGGGCACTCGGTCGTCGACATTGCCCCGGTCTCGGCGCATCTCTGCCAGCCGGGCCGCCGACATGGTCCCCGCGGTCCGGCGCGACGGCCTCAGCGGCGGGCTGCTCGCTTATGACGGGCAGTTGATCGACGACGCGCGCCTGGTGGCCGCCGTCGCCAGGACGGCTGCCCAGCACGGCGCGGTCATCCTGACCCGGGTGGCAGCATCCGATGTCACCGGCGGCACGGTGCGGCTGACCGACCAGCTGACCGGTGAGTCGTTCGACGTGAACGCCCGCGCTGTGATCAATGCCAGTGGCGTTTGGGCCGGCGAGGTCGACACCTCGATCAAGTTGCGACCCAGCCGTGGCACCCATCTGGTGTTCGATGCCGAGACGTTCGGAAACCCGGCAGCGGCGTTGACGATTCCCATACCGGGAGAGCTGAACCGGTTCGTGTTCGCGATGCCGGAGCAGCTGGGCCGGGTCTACCTCGGCCTGACGGATGAGGACGCGCCGGGACCGATACCCGATGTCCCCGAGCCGACTTCGGAGGAGATCGGCTTCCTGCTCGATACCGTCAACACCGCGCTGAACGTCAAGCTCGGTCGCGACGACGTCATCGGCGCCTACGCGGGACTGCGGCCGCTGATCGATACGGAGGTGGCGGACGAGAGGAGCATGGGGGACAGGCACAGTCGGACGGCTGACGTGTCGCGCGACCATGCCGTCGTCGAGTCGCCGTCGGGAGTGATCAGCGTGATCGGCGGCAAGCTGACCGAGTACCGCTTCATGGCCGAGGATGTGCTCGACAAAGCCATCGCGCTGCGTGGGCTGGCCGCAGGTCACTGCAGGACGCGCAATCTGCCGCTCGTCGGTGCGCCGTCGAATCCGGTTGCGACGCTGCGTGTTCCCAATGAACTGCCGTCGTCATTGGTCGCCCGGTTCGGAGCCGAGGCGCCGAACGTCGTCGCCAAGGCCACCTGCGACCGGGCAGGCGATCCGGTGGCCGACGGCATCGACGTTATTCGGGCCGAGTTCGAGTACGCGGTCACCCACGAGGGCGCGCTGAGCGTGGACGATATCGTCGACCGGCGCACCCGTATCGGGCTGGTCGACTCCGACAGGAACAAGGTGTTGACTGTGGCGGAGGAAATGCTCGCAGGAGGTGTTTGATGAGTCTGGCTCACGGACGGGTCGAGGTGCGACTGCCTGCAAAGGACCTTGCGCGTGCGAAACGCTGGTATGCCGAGAAGCTTGGCCTGCTGCCGTCCGAAGAGCGGGACGGCGGTCTGCGCTATGAGTGCGATGCAGGGGTGTCCGAATTGCGCGGGCGGGGTGTGGTGTTCGAGGATTACGGCATCCCTGGCTCCCTCCAGCAAAGGCCGCGGCGAGCGAGGTGCGTGGTTCCGCGACAGCGAAGGCAACATGCTCGGCATCGGTCAGGCGATCGAATGAGGCTGATCGCAGCGATCGCTGCGGTGCTCGCGGTGCTGTCGGTGTCGGCTACTGCACCTGCTGCAGCCGAGCCCGGGATGTCAAGCGGAAAGGCCTACTCCGAGAAAACGACCTCGGTCGAGGGCACCACCACCGACCGGTTAGGCCACTGGAACGCGACGTTCACCGAACTCTCCGGCGGGGACCCTGCGGTCGTCGAGGCGTTCAATCACGCCAGCCGTCTCGCGGCCACAGAACAGATCGACAGGGCGAAGTCCGAATCCAACCCGGGCGAACAGTGGAACTTCGAATCGAGCGGGCAAGTGACGTTTCGCAGCATCGCGGTGGCTCAGCTCGTTCTGGGTACGCACTACTACGGCGTCCACCCGACCTCCTACATCAGCACCGTCGTGATCGACAGCCGAAGCGCTGATCCGGTCATGCTCGGCGACCTCTTCACCGACCAGCAGGCGGGGCTGCACCGGTTGTCCGAGCTCACCGGGGCAGAGCCGCGCGCCGAGAACTTCGTGAACTGGATCCCGACTGCCGGGGGGTTGGAGATCCATTTCGCCCCCTATCAATTCGGTATCGCGCTGCCTGAGACCAAGACCGTGTCCTGGGCCGCGCTCGCCGATCTGATCGCTCCCGTGATGACCGGGATAACACAGGCCTGACTCGGTAACGAACGCCCCCAGGCCAAGACGCCGCCCGCGCGAGGACGGGCGACGTCTTGGAGCCACGCCTGCAGAGGGCTACGAAGCCATTGCGTCGTACAGCCGGGCGATATCCGCGGGAGCCACGTTCGATCCGCACTGCTGGCGCAAGGAACGCAACGGTTGCGCAATATGCTGCAGCTCAGCCCATTCCGACTGGTGCGCGACGAAGTAGTTTCGAATGGCGCCCTCGGCGTCACCGCTCGTGCCTGCCTCGGTGACGGCCTTGTTCGCGTCGGGATGGCCGGCGAACCACTGGCCGGTTTGTGCCCCCACCGTGCCGATGGCGTTGCTCAATCCCGATACGGTGCAGTCGGCGTCGGCGGACGCCGTCGGCAGCGCGACGGTGGTAGCCGCCAATCCTCCGAGCACTCCTGCGGCAAGAACGCCAGCGATTCCCCGACGCACGGTGTTACCAGACATCTGCATTCCTCACTCCTATGTCGGGACCCTGCATTGTCCCCCGACGCAATGGGTCTCTACCCACAGTACGGATGCGAGGATTTTTCGAGGTCACCGCGAAAACTTCGCGGAAACTTCGCGAAAACTGCGCGAAACGCCTACAGCGGGATGTTCTTGTGCCGCCCGCGCCGTGCGGGCGCCTCGGCGAGTGCCTGGGTCAGCTTGCTGCGGGTGTGCGACGGGTCGATCTTCTCGTCGACGACGCCGATCTCGATGGCGGAATCCACACCGCCGGCGATCCGTTCGTGCTCGGCGGCAAGCTCCTCGTGCAGGGCCTCGCGCTCCTCTTCAGGCGCAGCGGCCAGCTTCCGCTTGTGCAGGATGCCGACTGCGGCCTTGGCGCCCATCACGGCGACCTCCGCGTCCGGCCACGCGAACACCTTCGTCGCATTGAGCGAGCGCGAGTTCATCGCGATGTAGGCGCCGCCGTAGATCTTTCGTGTCACCAGCGTGACCCGCGGAACGGTGGCCTCGCCGAACGCGTGCAGCAGCTTGGCGCCGCGGCGCACCACGCCACCCCACTCCTGGTCGACACCGGGCAGATAGCCGGGCACGTCGACCACGACGACAAGCGGAATGCCGAACGCGTCGCACAGCCGCACGAAACGCGCTGCCTTCTCGGCGCTTTCGGAGTTCAGGCAGCCGCCGAGGCGCAGCGGGTTGTTGGCCAGCACGCCGACCGTCCGGCCGGACAGCCGGCCGAGGCCGATCACCATCGACGGCGCCCACTTGGCCTGGAACTCCTCGAAGGGCGCGTCGTCGTCAAGGAGTGCTTCAAGGAGCGGATGCACATCGTATGCGCGGCGCGGCGACTCGGGCAGCAGCGCGTGCAGGTCGGAGTCACCGGCCTCTGCCTTGGTGCGGTCGAAATGGCCCTGCTGGCAGAACAATCCGACCAGGCGGCGACCGCGCGCGTAGGCGTCGAGCTCATCGTCGGCGACGATGTGGCATACGCCGGACTTCTTGTGGTGGGTATCGGGTCCGCCGAGCGACGCCATGTCGACGTCCTCGCCGGTGACACTGCGCACGATGTCGGGGCCGGTCACGAAGACCCGGCTGTCCGGCGCCATCACGATGACGTCGGTCAGGGCGGGGCCGTATGCGGCGCCGCCCGCGGCGAAGCCGACGACCACCGAGATCTGCGGGACGTAACCGGATGCACGGATCATCGCCTCGAAGACCAGGCCGACCGCGTGCAGCGCCTTGACGCCCTCGGCCAGCCGGGCACCGCCGGAGTGCCAGATTCCGATGATCGGGCTCTGCTCCTCGATGGCGGTGTCGTAGGCGTTGACGATGTGGGCACAGCCCTCCACGCCCATGGCGCCGCCCATCACGGTCCCATCGGTGCAAAACGCGATGGTCCGGACACCGTTGACGGTTCCTCCGGCGGCGAGCACGCCCGAGCGGTCACGCTCGTGCAGCAGTTCGAGGGTGCAGTCGTCGTCGAAGAACGTCTTGAGGCGCAGCAGCGGATCACGAGGATCCAATGATTCGCCGACTGTCTCGGGGGCCGTGATTGTCATCGAAACCTCCTGTAAGGGCCGGATATCGGGGCGCTCAGTACTTCCCGAAGGCGAGCGCCACATTGTGCCCACCGAATCCGAACGAATTGTTGATCGCGTAGTTGTAGTTGCCGGGTCGCGGCGAACCGGCCACGACGTCGAGGTCGATCTCCGGGTCCAGATTCTTCAGGTTGAGCGTCGGCGGGATGACACCGTCGCGCAACGCGAGCATCGTCAAAATGGATTCGACGGCACCGACTGCGCCGACCGAATGGCCCAGCGCACCCTTGGGTGCGAATACCGCAGGCTTGTGGCCGCCCATCGCATTGTTGATCGCCTTGCCTTCGGCGATGTCGCCGACGCTGGTGCCGGTGGCGTGCGCGTTCACGTGATCGATGTCGGTCGGCGAAAGGCCGGCCAGCTGGATGGCACGCGTCATCGCGTGGCCCGCCTGCTCACCATTGGGGTCGGGTGCGACGATGTGATATCCGTCCGACGTGACGCTTGCGCCCATCAGGCGCGCGATGATGTTGGCTCCGCGCGCCTTCGCGTGCTCCTCGGTCTCGATGACGATGAGCGCTCCGGCTTCGCCGAACACGAAACCGTTGCGGTCCTTGTCGAACGGACGGCATGCGCCCGCCGGGTCATCGTTAGTGGTCGACAGCACGATCCGCATCTGCGCGAATCCCGCGATCGGCACCGCCTCGATCTTGGTCTCGACGCCACCGCAGATGGCGACGTCAGCCTCGCCGAGCACGATGTTGCGCCATGCGTGCGCGATGCCCTCGGAGCCGGACGCACACGCCGAGATCGGGGTGATGACCCCGGCCCTGGCTTTGCGTTCCAGCCCGACCGCGGCGGCTGCCGCGTTGGGCATGTACATCTGAACTGCGAGCGGCGAGACCCCACGCAGACCCTTGGCCCGCATGCCCTCGTAGGCGAAGAGCAGCTCCTCGCTCGATCCCATGCCGGTGCCGATCGACACCATCAGTCGCTTGGGATCGACCTCGGGTTCACCGGCGTTCTTCCAGACCCGCCGGCTCATGATCGTCGACATCTTCTGCAGATACGACAGCCGACGCAGCTCGACCCGCGTCAGCTCACCGTCGAAATCCTCCAGCAAGTGCCCACCGATTCGAACGGGAAGGTCGTATTCCTCGACGAACGAGTCATCCAAAAGCCGGATGCCGCTTTGTCCCTCGAGGAGCTTCCTCCACGTGCCCTCAGCATCGGTTGCCAAGGCAGTCGTCATGGCAACACCCGTGACGACAACATTGGGGAAGCCGTTCCCCGTAGCCAACCCAGTCATTTCGCTGCGATGGTTCCTTTCCCCCCCAGCGCGTCAGTACTTGCCGAAAGCCAGCGCGACGTTGTGTCCACCGAATCCGAAGGAGTTGTTGATCGCGTACTTGAAGTCGCCATACCGCGGCTCGCGCGCGACGACGTCCAGATCGATCTCCGGATCGGGTGTTTCGTAGTTGAGCGTCGGCGGGATGACACCGTCGCGAAGCGACAGCACCGTCAGAACCGACTCGAGCGCACCGACCGCACCGATGGAGTGGCCGAGCGCGGACTTCGGTGCGTACACGGCGGCATGTTGCACACCCGCGACGCGGATGGCGTTCGCCTCCGCGGTGTCACCGATCGAGGTGGCCGTGGCATGGGCGTTGACGTGCTCGATGTCCTTGGGGTCGAGGCCCGCGAGTTCCATCGAGCGCTTCATCGCCTGGCCGGCGCGCAAACCGTCGGCGGCAGGCGCGACCATGTGGAAGGCATCGGACGTGATGCCGGCCCCCATGATCCGAGCCAGCGGCTGAGCGCCGCGAGCCTTGGCGTGCTCCTCGGTCTCGATGACCATGAGCGCACCGGCCTCGCCGAACACGAAGCCGTCACGGTCCTTGTCGAACGGACGCGAAGCACCCTCGGGGTCGTCGTTGCGGGTCGACATGGCACGCATCATCGAGAACGCCGCGATCGGCAGCGCTTCGATGCCGCCCTCGACACCACCGCAGACGGCGATGTCGGCGTCGCCCATGACGATCTGCCGCCACGCGTGCGCGATGGCCTCCGAGCCCGACGAACACGCCGACACCGGCGTCATGACGCCGGCGCGGGCGCCGAGCTGCAGGCCGATGACGGCAGCGGCACCGTTCGGCATGATCATCTGAACGGCGAGCGGCGACACCTTGCGGGGCCCGCCCTCGTTCATCAGGTCGTAGGTCTCGACGATCTTCTCGCCGCCACCCAGACCGGTGCCGACGACGACGGCGAAGCGGTCCGGATCGACCTCGGGTGTCCCCGCGGCCTCCCAGATCTGGCCACCGAGCAGTTTGGCCATCCGCTGGACATACGACATGCGTCGCAGGTCCAGCCGTCCCATATGGTCGTCGACGGGCTCCTTCAGGTGGCCACCGATGTGCACGGGCAGGTCCCATTTGGTGACGAACTCGTCCTCGAGGACGCGGATGCCGCTTTCGCCCGCCAACAAGCCCTTCCACGTGCTCTCGATGTTGCCCGCGATCGATGTCGTCGCCGTGACGGCGGTCACCACAACGTTGGGGAAACCGCCGTTAGCAGTGGAAGGCCTGGTCACGTGCGATCCGCTTCGATCTTCTCGCGCAGCGCGGCAGCAGCCTCGGGGTTCTCTTCCTCGAGCTTCTGGATGTAGGAGACGACGTCACCCACGGTGCGCAGGCCTGCGAGGTCCTCATCGGGGATCTTCACGCCGTACTTGTCCTCGGTCTGAACGGCGATCTCGACCATCGACAGCGAGTCGATGTCCAGGTCGTCGACGAACGACTTCTCGGGGGTAACCTCCGACGGCTCGATGCCGGTGACTTCTTCGATGATCTCGGCGAGACCGGAGATGATTTCTGCCTGAGTGGCGGCCACTATGGCTCCTTCTAATTTGTTGTGTTACTGCGATTTACGTTGATATGCAGTTGTGCTGTCCCCGACGGCGCCGGGAATCAGACCTCTAGAGCTCGGATAGCCCGTCCAGGTCGGCGGGGGTTTTGACGGCCTTCGTCGGAACCCCTTTCAGTTCTCGCTTGGCGATTCCGGCGAGTGTTCCGGCGGGCGGAAACTCGACGATCGCGGTCACGTTCGATTGCCGGAGAGTCTCGGTGCACAGGTCCCAGCGCACCGGCCGGGTCAGCTGTGCGACCAGCTTGCTCATGGCGTCGGCCGCCGAGGCGACCGGCCGGCCGTCGGCGTTGGACAGCAGGGTGGCGGTCGGTTCGGCGGTTGAGATGCCGTCAGCCGCCGCGGCGTACCCGTCGGTGGCGGCCGCCATGTAGTGCGTGTGGAATGCGCCGGCGGTGGCAAGAGCGCGGACGCGCGCCTTCTCCGGCGGATCCTCGGCCAGCTTGCTCAGCGCGGTCAGGCTGCCCGCTGCGACGATCTGGCCTGCTGCGTTGCGGTTCGCGGGCACCAGGTCCAGCGCTTCGAGGCGGCTCAGTACCTCAGTCTCGTCGCCGCCGAGCACCGCGGACATGCCGGTGGGCTCGGTCGCGCACGCTTTGGCCATCTCCGCGCCGCGGGTGGCGGCCAGCGCCACTGCGTCGTCGCTGGAGATCACGCCGGCGATCGCGTAGGCGGCGATCTCGCCGACGGAGTGTCCGGCCGCGATGAAGTCACGTCCGGCCAGCAGGCCGCGCTTGGTCAACTCTTCCCAGGCAAGCAGCGTCGCGGCCACGACAAGCGGCTGCGTCACGGCGGTGTCCGTGATTTCCTCCGCTGTCGCGGTGGTGCCGAGTGTGGCCAGGTCTAGACCGCTGGACTGCGACCAGGTGGAGATACGATCAGCCGCACCGGGCAGCTCCAGCCAAGAGGCGAGCATGCCGGGCGTCTGCGATCCCTGTCCGGGAGCAAGCAATGCGAGCACTCTCTAAGAGAACACTGTGGGAACCCATCTGCGCGGTGTAAGAGATTATGAACCTCGTCTTATTCTTTTGTGGAGATCCCACAAAACAGCATGTGATGCGACACCATCGATATCTGACCGAAATCTGTTAGCCTGCCCGGTCCTCGCTGGGTGCGGCCTTCGGACGGGCCGTTATCTGTGCGCTGGCCATGTTCGACGTGCTGGAATGCTGTGCCTGCCTCGTCAGCCGTCCGACGGTCGATGCCACCCGCAGGACGTACGCGTCGCGCGGGGTGGTCGGATCTCGCCCAGTGAAGTCGGCGATGCGTTTGAGGCGATAACGCACGGTGTTTGGATGAACGAACAACTTGCGGGCACACGCCTCGATCGCGCCGCCGGAGTCCAGATATGCGTCCAGCGTTTCAGTTAATGCCGGACCTGCGTCGCCCAGCGGCCTCATCACCTCGGTTTCCAGCGCCGCGATCGCCGACGCGTCGCCGAGCAGGGCCCGTTCAGGCAAAAGCTCACGCGCGACGACGGGTCGCGGCGCGCCGGTCCAGCCCGCGACGGCGTTCATCCCCGCGATCGCCTCGGTGGCGCTCCAGTGCGCTGCCGACAGCGTCGGCGCGGTCGGTCCGATGACCACGGGCGCCTCGGCGAAGATGGTGAGAAGGTCGCTGAGGAATCGGTCGGTGAGGCTCAGCGGGCCCGACACGATGGTCACCAGCCAGGTGCCATGCACGTCGGACAGCGCCGCGCGCCCGTGTCTGTTGACCACATCGTGAACGTCGTCGCTGGCCAGGTCGATGCGGTCGGGCTGCGGGATACCCACGATGACGGTGGCGGGTGCGGTGGCGTCCCAGTTCAGCGCCGCGGCCTGGGACTGAAGTTCCGGCCCGGTGTCGCCGCGTACGACCGCGTCGACGATGTTGGCTTCCATCCTGGTGTCCCAGGCGCCCCGCGCCTCGGCCTGGTCGGCGTATGCGGTGGCGGCAGCGAACGCCAAGTCGCGGCTGTACCGCAGGATGCCAGCCGTCAAGGCGGTCAGCTGCTTTTCGGAGCGGGCCAGCAGCGGCACCACTTCCTCGAAGAACTCCATGGTGACGCGCACCAACTCCACGGACTGCCGCAGCGCGATGCGCCTGCGAAGATCCTGCGGTACCACCTCGAAGGCCTGCGCCGTGTAGCTGACGTCGCCGTTCGGGTTGCGCATCCACTCCGCGAAGTTCACCACCGCGGTCTGCACCACCAGCTGGACGCTGGCGCGCTGAGAGGCTTCGAGGTCGGCGAAGAACGGCAGCCGTTCCTCCAGGACGTGCACCGCCTGGGTGGCCAGCCGGCCCGAATACTGGCTCAACCGGCGCAGCACCGACTCGGGGATGGTCTCCAATACCTCCAGCGTGGAGGCGGGAGGGACGAACCGATTGTCGGTCATCCCTAAAAGCTACGCCAGTTTTCTGGCGGTTTCCTCCAACAACTGCCGCGAGTCAGGCCACTCCGGGGTCGGAGGTCTGCTCCGGCGCGGCCAGCACGTCGTCGATTTCGTACTTGTTGGCGGCCTCGATGGCCTGCGACTGGTCGATCTCACCGTCGGCGGCAAGTGCCTCCAGCACCGCCACCACCACCGATTCGGCGTCGGTGTTGTAGTAACGCCGCGCCGCGGGGCGGGTGTCGGAGAACCCGAAACCGTCGGTGCCCAACGTGACGTAGGTGTTCGGCATCCACGGCCGGATCTGCTCGGGAACCGCGCGCATCCAGTCCGAGACGGCTACGGCCGGCCCGCGGGTATCGGCGAAGGCCTGGGTGATGTACGGCACGCGTGCAGGGCGGTCGGGGTAGCGCAGCTTCTCCTTCTCGATCTCGACGCCATCGCGGTTGAGCTCGCCCCAACTGGTCACCGACCAGACGTCGGCCGCCACGTCCCATTCGTCGGCCAGCAACTCCGCCGCCTTGATCGCCGATGGCATCGCCACCCCCGACACCAGGATGTGCGCCTGCTTGGACTTCTGCTCCGGCGCGGGCCGGTAGCGATAGATGCCTCGCAACAGGCCCTCGACATCGAGGCCTTCCGGTTCGGCGGGCTGCTTGTAGGGCTCGTTGTAGATGGTGATGTAGAAGTAGACGTTCTCCGGGTCCTCGCCGAACATGCGAGCCAACCCGCTCTCGACGATGTAGGCGATCTCGAAGGCGAACGCAGGGTCATAGGCCACCACAGCAGGATTGGTGGCCGCCAACAGCAACGAGTGTCCGTCTGCGTGCTGGAGTCCCTCGCCGACGAGCGTGGTCCGGCCGGCCGTCGCACCCAACACGAAGCCGCGGGCCATCTGGTCGGCGGCGGCCCACAATCCGTCGCCGGTGCGCTGAAATCCGAACATCGAATAGAAGATGTAGAGCGGAATCATCGGTTCGTTGTGGGTGGCGTAGGACGTGCCCGCCGCGGTGAACGACGCTGTCGACCCCGCTTCGTTGATGCCTTCGTGCAGGATCTGGCCGATGTCACTTTCCTTATACGCCAGCATCAATTCCGCGTCGACGGCCGTGTACAGCTGCCCGTTGCGGTTGTAGATCTTGAGGCTCGGGAACCACGAGTCCATGCCGAACGTGCGCGCCTCGTCCGGGATGATCGGTACGATTCGCGGGCCGATCTCCTTGTCGCGCAACAGCTCCTTGAACGTGCGCACCATCGCCATGGTGGTCGCAACCTCTTGGTTTCCCGAGCCCTTCTTGAGCGCCTTGTAGGTGTCGCGACCCGGCAGCGTCATCGCCTTGGATTTCGTCCGCCGCTCAGGCACGAAGCCACCCAACGTCCGTCGGCGGTCGAGCATGTACCGGATCTCGGGTGCATCCGGGCCGGGGTGGTAATACGGCGGCAGATAGGGATTCTTGTCCAGCTCCTCGTCACTGACTGGAATGCGAATGGCGTCCCGGAACTGTTTGAGGTCTTCTGCCGCAAGCTTTTTCATCTGGTGCGTGGCATTGCGGCCCTCGAAGTGCGAGCCGAGCGAATAGCCCTTGATCGTCTTGGCCAGAATGATCGTCGGCTGCCCCTTGTGCTCGGTCGCCGCACGATAGGCGGCGTACACCTTGCGGTAGTCGTGCCCACCCCGCTTGAGGTTCCAGATCTCCTGGTCGCTCATCGGCTCCACAAGCGCCTTGGTGCGCGGGTCCCGACCGAAGAAGTGGTCGCGGACGTAGGCGCCGTCGTTGGCTTTGTAGGTTTGATAGTCCCCGTCGGGCGTGGTGTTCATCAGGTTCACCAGAGCGCCGTCGCGGTCGGCGTGCAGCAGCGCATCCCATTCGCGGCCCCACACCACCTTGATGACATTCCATCCCGCACCGCGGAAGAACGATTCCAGCTCCTGGATGATCTTGCCGTTTCCGCGAACCGGGCCGTCGAGGCGCTGCAGATTGCAGTTCACCACGAAGGTGAGGTTGTCCAGCGCCTCGTTCGCGGCCACCTGGATCAGACCGCGGCTTTCCGGTTCGTCCATCTCGCCGTCGCCGAGGAAAGCCCAGACATGCTGGTCAGAGGTGTCCTTGATACCGCGGTCGTGCAGGTAATGATTGAACCGGGCCTGGAAGATCGCGTTCATCGGGCCAAGGCCCATCGACACGGTCGGGAACTCCCAGAAGTCCGGCATCAGCCGTGGATGTGGGTACGACGGGATGCCGCCGCCGGGGTGGCTGTGTTCCTGCCGGAAGCCGTCGAGCTGGTCGGCACTCAGCCGACCTTCAAGGAATGCCCGGGCGTAGATGCCGGGAGATGCGTGGCCCTGGATGTAGACCTGGTCGCCGCCGCCGGCATGGGACTTTCCGCGGAAGAAGTGGTTGAAACCGACCTCGTAGAGCGCGGCCGAAGAGGCATACGTCGAAATGTGGCCGCCCACACCAACTCCCGGACGCTGAGCGCGGTGCACCATGATGGCGGCATTCCACCGGATCCAGGCCCGGTAGCGACGCTCGATCTCCTCGTCTCCGGGGAACCAGGGCTCCAGCTCGGTCGGGATGGTGTTGACATAGTCGGTGGACGTGAGCGACGGGATGGCCACTCGCTGTTCGCCGGCACGCTCGAGCAGCCGCAGCATCAGGTAGCGGGCCCGCGCAGGCCCCTGCCGTTCCAGCAACTGATCGAACGACTCCAGCCACTCGGTGGTCTCGTCGGGATCGATATCAGGCAGGTAGGACGCAACGCCTTCGCGGATCACGCGTACCCGGTCGGGTTCGGCTGCGGTGCCGGAGTTTTGGGCCAGATCCTGGCGCGCGAACTCGGTGGTCAACTTCCACTCCTCGGTCTTGCGGTCTAGCTCTGCGACAACCTCTATCCCCCCATCGTGCCCCACATGCACCGCCGGTGGTGGCTAGTGGAATGAACCGCCGATGGTCCTTCCAAACCGGTAACGTCTTCAGACTGTGCGGATGGGAGGACTGACCAGGTCACCGCGGCTGCGGATCGTCGCGCTGGTGGCCGGAGTGCTGGCCGGTTGCGCCATGATCGTCGTCGGGTGCACGTCCGTCACCCAGGGGTCTCCGACGGTGAACGCGGGCGACGGACCGGTCTACAAGGCCTCGGTCTCGGCCTCGGCGGAGGAGTCGGCACTGTCGTCGAGTTCCAAGGAGTCGGAACGTCAGAAGTCGCTGACCACAGAGGCCGTCCACGCCTCATGCGAGGCGCTGAGCTCGAGCAGCGTGGACTCGATCACCGCGGTCAACAATTACGTGACGTCGTTCAATTCGAGTGCCCCTGATGCGGCGTCCAAGGCCGGACCGGCCGTCGACTCGCTCAACCAAAGCGCCGATCTGGTCGCCCAGAGCATGACCGACCCGCTGTCGCCCGAGCTGCGCGACGCGCTCAATGCCTGGGTCGATGCTGCTCGGGGCGTTGCGAACGCCATCGCGGGCAATTACGGACCCGACGAGTTCAACGCCTCGGTGTCCAAGTTGAACGACGTCAAGACGACGGCGCTGGACCTCTGCGATGCGGCGTATCGGTAAAGCTTTCAGCGCCGCGCGTCGCCGAATGCCCGGGTCGTGCGACGATAGGACCAACGTACGAGCATTTGAAGATTGAAGGAGGGCCGACGGTGGTCGCGGCGGCAGACGCCCCGAACTACGCCCAACGGCTGGGCATCCAAAAAAGTCAGGTTGTGCAGGAACTGGGCTGGGACGACGACGTCGACGACGACATCCGGGCCGATATCGAAGATGCCTGCGGCGGCGAGTTGCTCGACGAGGACGCCGACGATGTCGTTGATGTGGTGCTGCTGTGGTGGCGCGATGACGACGGCGACCTGGTGGACCGGCTGATGGACGCGATCACGCCGCTGGCCGACGATGGCGTGATCTGGGTTCTTACCCCTAAAACGGGTCATTCAGGGCACGTGATGCCCGCCGAGATAGCCGAGTCGGCGCCTACGGCGGGGCTGATGCAGACGTCGTCGGCGAACGTCGGCGACTGGAGCGCCAGTCGGCTGGTCCAACCGAAATCCAAGGCGGCGGGGCGGCGCTGATGAGCGCTTGCGCGAAGAACAGACCGCACTGATGCTGGAACCCGGGACCGAGGCCCCGGACTTCACCCTCAAGGACCAGAATGGGCAGCCGGTCAGCCTGAGCGACTTCCGCGGTGCCAAGGACGTACTGCTGGTGTTCTTTCCACTTGCATTCACCGGTATCTGCCAGGGCGAGTTGGACGAGATTCGCGACAAGCTGCCGTCCTACCAGAACGACGACACCGCCACATTGGCCATCTCGGTGGGACCACCGCCGACACACAAGGTTTGGGCCACCCAGAGCGGTTTCACGTTTCCGGTGCTGGCCGACTTCTGGCCGCACGGCGCGGTTGCCGCGGCCTACGGGGTGTTCAACTTCGACGCGGGTTTCGCCAACCGGGGCACGTTCGTCGTCGATCGGTCCGGAATCATCCGCTTCGCCGAGATGAAAGAGCCCGGCGAGGCGCGCGATCAGGCGGTCTGGACCGACGCGCTGTCAGCGCTCACCACTTAGCGCGAGCGTGTATTTCCGGGTTCGGCGATCTACCCGGTAGCCTCCCAGCGACGGGCGCGTAGCTCAGTGGTAGAGCTCTGGTTTTACACACCAGCGGTCGGCGGTTCGATACCGTCCGCGCCCACCAATATGGTTGCAAGTCAGCTGCCATGAGTGCGCCAACAGGTCTCAAAAACCTGATCGACGCGGACCTGCGCCTGCGCGACGCTCCGATTCGGGTGTGTTCGGCAATGCTTTCGACATTTGGATACCCGCACTCAATGCGAAGACAGGACACAAGCGGAACCTGCCCATACGTCAGAAACGACACGGGGGTCGGGTCCGCGCAGTGCGGCTTGTCGCGGGGGTGAGGAGACTAACTGGGCTGGACTCTGTCCGCGAGCTTCGACGCGATCGCTTCAGCTGGATCAGAAACGTTGCCGCAAGCGTTCACGTCGAGAATGACGTTCGACACCGCCTGCAGGAGATGCTGGCTGTTCTGGCAAGTTGTCTCGCTTGACAAAGCGAATGAAGCGATCACGATGTGAGGACGTGCCCTCACCGCGGTAACGCGCGTTTGCTCTGTCCAAGTGCCCCCTTTGTCCTTGCTGGTGATGACTTTGTCCGCACACCCTTCCCACGCCTTGGTTTGCTCGTTGATGAACTCATCTGCTTTTGCGGCCGAAGGGAGCTGCGCCACCATCTCCACAACGGCGGCAATATTTTCGGCCCTTACGATCCGCCAACGCATCGCGGTGAAATTCGTCGACGCATATTCGATTTCGCCAGCGATGTAGACCAACCCGTGGCATTGTGGCGGACTAACGTCGCTCGTGTCGTCAGGTGCGTTTCCCTCATCCTGTACCTGCGAGCCGCTGGTATCCAGCACGTCATCGATTTCGTCGGCGTCGAGCAGCACGGTATTGACATCGACAGACAGCATTGCTTTCGATGTCGTCGGCGAGCCGGAAACATCGCGCGTGCAACCCATCACGCCGGATCCAGCAACCACCAAAAATGCAAGCCAGACTGCGGCCACGCAGCCTGGCACCCGGAACGACACACACCTGACCCTAGCTGGCGCTTACGTCCCGCGTTCAGTAAAAGAGTCCACTCCGCGGGGTTTGCCACGTCCCCGATGAGCTCGAAGGAGACGGGTGAACCATCTCGCAATCGAGGTCGACCCTCAGGCCTTCCCATGCAGGCCGCCGCAGTACTCCGATGAGTCCCGGTACTGGATGTCGCAGAATCGAGAGCGCCGTGCGGGCACTCACCCCACCAGCCACCTTCGGGCGCTCGGGATCGGTGGGGTAACCATGCATCCGCAGCCCCCGCTAGGCCGAAATGGGCCAAGACTCGAACTAACGCGTCGGAACAAAGACAGAAAGCCGCTGTAACCTTGGCGATTTCGTAGACAGGGCGAAACGGCGGAGTACCCGCGACACATGCCGATCTGCGTTTACACACCAGTGGTCGGCGAACTCCTAGCCCGCGGGCGGGGCGAAGAACTCGAGCGCGATGCCATCGGGGTCGCGGAAGCTCAGTCCCGAGCCGTAGTGGGCGTCCACGATGCCGCCGTGCCCGACACCGAGCTCATCGAGGCGGGTGACCCACGTTTCCAGCTCCGAACGGTCCGCACAGCCGAAACCGACATGGTCGAGGCCCGCCTGGAACTCGGTGAAACGTCCACCCTCCAGTGGTTTGTCGTGCTGGTGGATACCGAAGATCGTGCCGTCCTCGAAAGCCCACACCACGTGCCGGAACCCGGCGTCGGTGTGCTCGTCGAGCACCGGCTCGGAGCCGAACAGCGCTTGATAGAAAGGGGTGCTTGCGTCGACGTCACGCACGGTAACTGCGACGTGATTGAGTACCGCCATTGGTTCCACACTCACTTTCGAATCGATCGATTGCCAGTTATACGGGCCGCACTCGCGGCCGGTTCACGGGTGTCGGCTAGACCACACGCTTTCCTCGCCGTGCTCGAGCACGCATGTCCCACAGATACATTCGATAGCCCAAGATCCACACGTCCCGCGGGATGACGCGGTCGGCGATCCGTAGCGCTCCCAGCAGCCAGTCGAATTGGCGTTGTTGGGTCGCCGACCACGACATCGACATGTGCGCCCTGAACTCCTCGGGAAGAAAACCTTTGGTGGCGAAGTGGTTGAACCGGCCTGCCAACAACCGCAGCGGTGCGGGCAGGAACGCCAGCGTGGCCACACCGTGCAGGTGCTTGCGCACCGGCGGGTCGATGTTCAGCTCGTCGAGGGTCCGTTTCCAGAACTCGTCGAACGCGACGCGGTCAGCGGGCCACATATCCTCTCGGACCTGCAACGTGGTGCCCAGCTTGCTGGCGTCGCGGTAGATCGCATCGGCGGACTCGTCGTCGAGTGGCCCGTAGAGGAACTCGTGCTGGTCGATGAAGTACCGGTACAGGCAGGCCGCCACCCACAGTTGCAGGCTCGGATCGAATGCGTTGTAGGACAACGGGCTTGACTTCTTCGACCGCACCAGCGCATGGACTCTGTCGACCTCGTCGCGAATCAGCGCTCGATCGGCATCCGTCCCGAGGGTGGCGGCGGCGAGATACGTGCCGGTTGTCCTGGCCCGCTTGAACGGGTGTTTGTACACGTTGCCGCTGTCCACGGGGCTTTCCAGCACGCCGTAGCCGACGCCGGGCAGCGACAACTGCATGATGACGTTGGCCGCCGGCGCCAGTACTGCCGCAGGGTTGATCAGATCGACCACCCTGGTCGGCCGCCGCGGTGGGCCCAGCCTCATGAGCCGAGTACATCACCTTGTGAGACGCTCGCAGCGTGTTTGCGCCGATGTGTTCCGGCCGGGCGACCGGCATTGCGGCCGGCTTCCTGGCGGATCTGGCGTTCGGCGATCCCCGGCGCGGGCACCCCGTTGCGGTGTTCGGCGGGGGCGCTGCCCGATTCGAGCGGCTCACGTACGCCGACGACCGGTGGGCGGGCGTCATTCACACAGCCGCCCTGCTCGGTGTGCTAGCGGTCGGGGGCGTCACAGGGGAGCGGTTCGCCCACCGGCGCGGACCGGCCTCGGTTGCCGCTCTGACGGCCGCGACGACGTTCGTGGCGCTGGGGGGCACGTCCTTGACGCGCACCGGCACCCGGATGGCCGACCTGTTGGCGACGGGCGACATCGATGCCGCCCGACGCCTGCTGCCGTCCCTGTGCGGACGGGACCCCGCCGCACTCGATGTCGACGGCCTGACCCGCGCAGCCGTCGAATCGGTCGCCGAGAACACATCCGACGCGCAGGTGGCCCCGCTGTTATGGGCTGCCGTCGGTGGTGTGCCCGCACTGCTGGTCTACCGCGGTGCCAACACCCTCGACGCGATGATCGGTCATCGTTCGCCGCGTTACCGCCGATTCGGTTGGGCTGCAGCGCGATTCGACGACGCACTGAATTTCGTCGCCGCTCGCGTCACCGGGGCGCTGGTGGTGATCTGCGCACCGGTTGTTGGCGGGTCGCCTCTTAGTGCGGTTCGGGCGTGGTGGCGCGACGCTGCCCGACACCCGAGCCCCAATGCGGGTGTCGTCGAAGCATCGTTCGCGGGTGCGCTCGGCGTCCGACTCGGCGGGCCGACGCAATACGCGCACGAGCTGGAGATCCGGCCCAGCCTCGGCGATGGACCGGCCCCGCAGATCACCGATCTCGCTCGGGCGGTACGGCTGTCGCGGCTTGTTGCGCACGTCGCGGCGGTGTTGGCGGTCAGCGCCGCTTGCCGTAGCGGTCGGCGAGTTTCTCCTCCGTGGTGAGCGCAGCGCTGGCAGGCCGACTCTGCGCGGCGGCTCTCTCGCGTCGACGCGCCCGGATCTCCGACGTGATGAAGTAACCCAACCCGATTGGCGCGATGATGCCGAACGCGATCCACTGGATGCCGTAGGACAGGAACGGTCCCGCGTCCAGGTGCGGCAGCCCTATCGCACCGAGACCACCCGGCTGATTCTCCACGAGCTGCAGATAGGCGCCGGTCAGTGGGACGTTCAGCAGCGTGGAGATCTCCTGCGTGTTGATCGCGTACACCTGCTGCGCTCCGTCCGCCCGGAACGGTGCCTTGCCCTGCGGTGAGGGCTCGGAGTCGCGCAGCCTCGCGACGATCGTCACGGTCCCAGCCGGCGCCGGTGCGATGGGCGGCACCCGGGAGCCCTGCTCGGGTTTCACATAACCGCGGTCGACAAGCACGGTCGGCCCGCCGTCGACGGCGAACGGCACCAGGACCTCGAAGGCGGGGTCGCCTTCGATCACCCGGAGTCGCGCCAGCACCTGCCGGTCGGGCAGATAGTGTCCGGTTGCCCTCACCCGCTGCCACTGTTCATCGGGTGCAGAGGAGTCCTGCTGTGGCAGAACGCTTGTCAGCGGGACCGGTTCTGCCTGCAGGGACCGCGAGATCTGAGAGTTCTCGCGCGACGTCTTGGTGTTCTTGCCGAGTTGCCAAGGCGCGAGAACGGTGAAACACAGGTAGGCGAAGGCGATCACCACGACGAACAGGGCGAGCCAACCCGGGCGCAGCAGGAACGTCCACCGCGACTTGGATTCTTGGCTCTTGGCTTCGGTCATCGGAGCTGCTCGTCCACCCACTCGTGCAGGCCGGGCAGCGAGGCTTCGATGACGGTGAAGACGTCCTCGAAGTCGTCATGTGTGCCGTAGTACGGGTCCTCCACGTCATGCGGGTGGGCGCCCGACTTCGGGTCGAAAGACCTCAGCATCCGCAGCCGGTCGGTCGGGACGCCCATGTCGCGCAGTATCCGCTCGTGGTTCCGGCCGAGCGCCACCACGAGATCGGCGGACAGGTGGTCCTCGTTGATCCGCCGGGCGCGGTGTTCGGTCGGGTAGCCGTGCTCGCGCAGCACGCGGTTCGCGCGGTTGTCGGCACCCTCGCCCGCATGCCAGTCGCCGGTCCCCGCGCTGGTGACGCGCACCTCGTCGGTCAGGCCGCGCTCGCTGATCTGATGGGCGAACATCTTCTCCGCCATCGGCGAGCGGCAGATGTTGCCCGAACAGATGAATGTGACGTGCAGGGGCTCAGACACCCAGCACCTCGCGCAGATCGTCGACTGTCGCCACATGCGCAACCGCGGCGACGCCGGTCGGCTCGGCGAAGTCGGCCGCTCCGTAGCCCCAGTCGACCACGACGGTGGCGATGCCGTGTGCAGCGGCACCCTCCACGTCGTGCGCGCGGTCGCCGACCATCACGACGCGATCAGGCAGCGGTTCGAGCGCGGCGAGTGCGTGCGCCACCACCTCGGCCTTGGTGGCTCTCACACCGTCCAGGCTGGCACCGGCGATGACCTCGAAATGCTGGTGAAGCCCGAAGTGCTCGAGGATGCGCTGTGCGGTCGGTTCGGCTTTCGATGTGGCCACCGCCAGCCGCACCCCGGCCGCCCGCAGGTCGGTGAGCAGTTCGGGAATGCCGTCGAACAGGGCATTCATCGCCCAGCCGCGGGTCGAGTAGTCGGCGCGGTAAGCGGCGATCGCGACGTCGGGGTCTTTTAGGCCCATCGCCGTCAGGGTCTGATGCATCGGTGGTCCGACGAGGCGGCCGGCCAGGTCGCCGTCCGGAATCTCGGCACCGACCTCGCCGAGTGCATGGCGGAAGCTGGACACGATGCCCTGCGCCGAGTCGGTCAGGGTGCCGTCGAGGTCGAAAATCACCAGCTGCGGCCGGGTCGCGGCAGCGGTGTCGTCCAGGGTCGTCACGCATCCATTGTCTCCGACGGCGCATTAGTGTCGTGATGTGGCAAGTCGAACCCGCGGAGCCGAGGCATGAGCGCCAGGTTGTCCGACGTCATCGATGTGCTCGAGGCCGCATATCCGCCGATGCTCGCGCAGGATTGGGACTCGGTCGGCCTTGTCTGCGGTGATCCGGACGACGATGTCGACTCGGTGACGATCGCCGTCGACGCCACCGCGGCCGTCGTCGACGAGGTGCCCGACCGCGGGCTGCTGCTGGCACACCATCCTCTACTGCTGCGCGGCGTCGACACCGTCGCCGCGAGCACGGCCAAAGGTGCACTGTTGCACCGGATGATCCGCACCGGGCGGGCGCTGTTCACGGCCCACACCAACGCCGACTCCGCAGCCCCTGGCGTGTCGGATGCTCTTGCCGACGCGCTCGGACTGACCGTGCAGGAGGTGCTGGCACCTGCGGTGGGCGGTCAGGACAATGACAAGTGGGTGGTCTTCGTTCCCGCCGGGAGCGCCGACGAGGTGCGCGAGGCGATGTTCGCCGCGGGCGCCGGGCACATCGGTGACTACTCGCATTGCAGCTGGGGCGTTGCAGGTACCGGCCAGTTCCTGCCGCACGAGGGCGCGTCGCCGACGATCGGCAGCGTCGGATCCGTCGAACGGGTGGCAGAAGACCGTCTGGAGATGATTGCGCCTGCCCGGCTGCGGGGTCATGTGCTTGCCGCGCTGCGAGCCGCGCACCCCTATGAGGAGCCCGCGTTCGACATCTTCGCGATGGCGGCGGTCCCCGAGGATGTCGGACTCGGCCGCATCGGAAAGCTGGCGACACCACAGACGTTGGCGGCGTTCGTTTCTCGCGTGCACGACGCGCTGCCTCCTACGTCGTGGGGGATTCGTGCGTCGGGGGAGGACGACGCCGAGGTGTCGCGGGTGGCGGTGTGCGGTGGAGCGGGCGACTCGCTGCTGGACATCGTCGCGCAGGCAGACGTCGACGCCTACGTCACGGCGGACCTGCGACACCATCCTGCAGACGAACATCGGCGGCGTTCCGACGTCGCGCTGATCGACGTCGCACACTGGGCCAGCGAGTACCCGTGGTGCCACCAGGCCGCCGGCCTGTTGCGAGACCATTTCGGCGACTCGCTACCGGTGCGGGTCTCCGCCATCCGCACCGATCCGTGGAACATCGAGAGAAACGGTCTATGAAAGCTGAAGTCATCCAACAGCGCTCGCTGCTCGAACTGGCAGATCTCGACGCCGAGCTGAGCCGGATCGAACACAAGTCCAGCCATCTGCCCGAGCAGCAGCGCTACGAGAAGGCCCAGGCGGACCACCGTGAGGCCAACGACAGGCTCGCGTCGCTGCGTCTGGCGCTCGACGACCTGGACGCTCAGATCGGCAAGTTCGAGTCCGAGATCGAAGCTGTGCGGGGCCGCGAGGACAAGGACCGCAAGTTGCTCGACGGCGGCGCCATCAACGCAAAGCAGCTCGCCGACCTGCAGCACGAGCTGGAGACGCTGCAGCGCAGGCAGTCCAGCCTGGAGGACTCTCTGCTCGAGGTGATGGAGCGTCGTGAAGAGTTACAGACCCAGCAGGACAACGAACTCACCACGATCGACGAACTGGAAAGTGAGCTGTACGAAGCACAGCGGGCGCGCGACGACGCGCTCGCGGTGATTGATCAGGATCGACACCAACGCGTCTCGCGGCGCGACGAATTGGCCTCCGGACTCGACGCAGGTCTGGTGTCGCTGTACGAGCGGCAGCGCGCCAACGGCGGGCCGGGCGCGGGTCGCCTGCAGGGCCGCCGGTGCGGAGCGTGCCGGATCGAGATCGATCGCGGCGAGCTGGCCCGTATCGCTGCGGCCGCTGACGACGAGGTGCTGCGCTGCCCCGAGTGCGGAGCAATCCTGTTGCGGGTCAAGGACGGCAACTAGTGAAGGTGATCGTCGAGGCCGATGGCGGGTCTCGGGGTAACCCCGGGCCTGCGGGGTACGGGTCGGTGGTCTGGACAGCCGATCGCGAGAACGTGCTGGCGGAGAGCAAGCAGGCGATCGGTCGTGCCACCAACAACGTCGCCGAATACCGCGGCCTGATCGCCGGCCTCGAGGAGGCGGCCAAGGTGGGCGCGACCGAGGTCGACGTCCGGATGGATTCGAAGCTGGTGGTCGAGCAGATGTCGGGCCGCTGGCAGGTCAAACACCCCGACCTGAAGACGCTCATCGAGCAGGCCAAGGCGGTCGCGACGACGTTCGACCGCATCAGCTACGCGTGGATCCCGCGTGCCGAGAACTCGCACGCGGACCGCCTGGCCAACGAGGCGATGGACGCGGCGGCCGAACTGGAGAAACACGAAGCGGCTGAGTCGGCCGTCTCGTCCCCCCAGACAGCGTTTACACCCGCGGGCTGGACCGGCGCCCGTGGCGCCCCCACCCGATTCTTGTTGCTCCGCCACGGGCAGACCGAACTATCGACGCAACGACGGTATTCGGGTCGCGGGAACCCGGCCCTGACCGATATCGGCCAGCGGCAGGCCGAGGCCGCTGCGCAGTATCTCGGCCGGCGTGGCGGGGTGGACGCGGTCATCACGTCACCCTTGCAACGGGCCTATGACACCGCGGCGAAAGCTGCCAAGGCCCTCAGCCTCGACGTCACCGTCGACGACGATCTGATCGAAACGGATTTCGGTGCGTGGGAGGGTCTGACCTTCTCCGAAGCCGCCGACCGGGACCCAACATTGCACCGAAGCTGGTTGCGCGACACCAGTATTCCGCCACCTGAGGGCGAGAGCTTCGACAGCGTCGCAGAGCGGGTTGCGCGGGTACGGGCCAGGATCATCGCCGAGCACGCGGGTGAGACGGTGCTCGTCGTGTCGCACGTGACGCCGATCAAGACGGTGCTGCGGCTGGCGCTGGATGCCGGACCGGGAATCCTGTACCGGTTGCATCTGGATCTCGCGTCACTGTCGATCGCCGAGTTCTACCCGGACGGGGCGGCATCGGTGCGGTTGGTGAACGAGACGTCGTATCTCTCGTCACTCATGTAGGTGCAGACGTTCGCCGTGCATGCCGAAGATCATGATCGCCTCCACCGGTCCGTCTGCGGCGCCGAACCAGTGCGGCGTCCACGTGCTGAATTCGACGGCCTCGCCCGGGTCGATGACGAAATCGCGCTCGCCGAGGATCAGCCGCATTCGACCGGAGAGCACATACGTCCAGTCCTGCCCTTCGTGAACGGGCAACTCGGCGGGCGGTTTTCGGCGTTTGGCGGCGATTCGGATCTTGAATGCGTGCAGGCCGCCTGCGGCTGCCTGGCGGGTGAGCGGCCAGTAGGTGATGTCGTTGTGCGTGTGCGAACTGCCGCGAACCCGCGGATCGGGCGCCTCGGGCGCGCGCAGCAGTTCGTCGGCGCTGACCGACAGCGCTTCGGCGAGGCGGGGGAGATGGTCGAGGGCAAGCCGTCGCTTGCCCGACTCGAGCCTGCTGAGGGTCGACACGTCGATGCGCGCATCACGCGCCACGTCCTCGAGCGTCAGGCCGCGCTGGACCCTCAGTTCGCGCAGCCGGCGCCGAACTCGCAGGTCAACGTCGTTCTCAATAGCCGTCTTTGCCTGCATGGCAAATGACATTGGCAGATCCAGGGCCGCACGGCAAGCTGGCGGCATGAACGAAACGAAGGCGCACTGGGAAGAGCACTACGGAGAACGCGATCGGGTCTGGAGTGGACGCGTCAATATCCAATTCGCCGACGTAGCGGCCGATCTGCCGCCGGGGAGGGCGCTCGACCTGGGCTGCGGTGAGGGTGCCGACTCGGTGTGGCTCGCCGAGCGGGGCTGGAACGTCGTCGCGGTCGACATCTCCGAGACCGCGTTGGGTCGCGCCAGGGAGGCGGCGAGCTCGCGCGGCGTCAGCGACCGCATCGAGTTCGTCGCGCTCGACCTGTCCGACGGCTTTCCCGACGGCGAATTCGACCTGATCTCAGCGCAATTCCTGCATTCCACCGTCCGGCTGGACCGGACGACGATCCTTGCCAGGGCGGCGCGGGCCATTCGCCCGGGCGGGCTGCTGGTCATCGTCGACCACGGCTCGGGTCCGCCATGGCCCTCCAAGCTGGATCACCACCACGAATTCCCGAGCGCCGAAGAGGTGGTCGCCGGTCTGAATCTCGCCGACGAGGAATACGAGCGGGTCCGTATCGAAGCCGTCGAGAGGCTGGCCGTGGGCCCCGACGGGCAGCAGCGCCCGTGGATGGACAACGTCATCGTGCTGCGCCGGCGGGAGTCGCCCTAGAGCGGTCGCCTTCCAGGCTCGGTATTGCGCCGGCATGCAGACGGCACACGGGCGGTAGCCCGCCGCGACGGCATCGTCCTCGGTGGCGAAGAACACGCGGTACTTGACGTAGCCTCCGTTCGCGATGGCCCGCAATGCCGACGGACAGTCCAGCCGCCCGTAGATTCTCGTCCCGCGGTGCCCGCCGACCGTGCCGCGAATCCTCATGCGGCGTCGTGGAATACGAGGCCGAGCGTGAACCGCTCGCCGGAGCGAACCGCCGACACGCCGTGCCGGACAGGGGCGGCCGACCAGCCCCTTGTCGACTGCACCGGACGGTCGCGGGTGGTGAAGACGAAACCGTGCCCGTGCGGGAGCAGCGTGGCGGTACCTCGCGATTGTGCGCGCGGTCGCTGCTCGAGCAGCAGGAACTCGCCGCCGGTGTGGTCGACGCCGGGCTCGGAAAGATTGATCACCACTTGCAGCGGAAAAACCAAGTCCCCATACAGATCTCGATGCAGCGCATTCCAGTCGCCCGACCCGTACTTGAGGAGGATCGCCGTTGACTTCATCTGGCCGGCGGCATGGCACATTTCGAGCCAGTCGTCGAGGTCGTCAGGCCACGGCGTCGCGCGGCCGAGCTTGCTCCACCAGTCCCTCGCGATCGGCAGCAATCGCGGGTAGAGCGCCCGTTTGAGCTCGTCGATCGGCTCCGGATACGGCCGTGCGAAGTATCGGTATTCGCCCTCTCCGAACCGGTATCGACCCATCTCGATCGTTGCGCGGAAGAGTCCGTCCTCGGAGTAGAGGCTGCGAAGTTTCGCCGCCTCGGATGCCGTGAGCAGTTGGGGCAGAAGTGCACCGCCGAAGTCGTCGAGCTCGGCGCCGACGGCATCCCAGTCGGCCGATGCGACACGCTTCTGCCATTTCGTCGCGGCCATCAGAACAACCGCCCGGCCCGGACTTCGGCCGGCTCTTCGAGATCGAGCAGCGATTTCTTGCGGTCGAGCCCTCCTGCGTAGCCGGTCAGTTTGCCGTCCTTGCCGACGACCCGGTGACAGGGAATCACGATGCAGAGCGGATTGCGGCCGACTGCGGCCCCGACTTCCTGAGGTGTCCACCCATCCGCGAGTTCTGCCGCGAGCTCACCGTAGGTGATGGTTTGGCCGTAGGGGATCGTGGTCAGCCGGTCCCATACCCGACGGCGTGAAGCGTCCCCGCGAAGCGCTGTCGGCAGATCGAAATCCGTCCTGTCGCCGGCAAGGTAGTCGTCGAGCTGCGCCCGCGATTCGGCCAGCAGGGCGTCGGTGTCCGCCTCCACCTGTGGTCCGAACGTATCCGTGGACGGCCGGTACCAGTGATGGCGGAAGTACAGGCCAATCAGCGCATCACCGTCGGCGACCAATGTGAGGTCGCCCAGCGGGCTGTCGATCACCGCATGTCTTGTGGTCATACTTTGTAGACGATCGGCGCGGCCGATGCGTGAGATTCGTGGTGTCACAGCGATCGACGTTTTGCAGCGATATTGCGAGTAAACCCCTCGAAACGTCGATCGGTGTGACTCTCGCGATGATCGGCCTACGCAGCAGACCCCTCGCCGTTCTGACCTGCCTGCCACGGAGTCAGCCGAGGCATCCATGCGGGCACATTGCGGCGGTACTCCTCGTATTGCTCGCCGTAAGTGCTCGCCAGAGTGGGCTCTTCGTACCAGTGCACGAACGATGCCGTGACCAACCACCCGATCACCGCATAGACGACGAGCCAGATGCTGTCGAAAAGCAAAGCCTGCCCGAGGATGGCGGTCAGCAGACCGGCATACATGGGGTTGCGGACGAATTGGTTGAAGCCGGTGACGACCAGGCGCTCGGTCGGTGCGATGGGCATCGGTGTTCCGCCGGCCCTGACGAACGCGATGAACGCGTGCACGGGCGGGATCAGGCCACCGACGATGAGCACCACCCCCAGGACCACCCGAAGCAGCGGGCCGGACCCCGGGATCTCCCAATGGGTGATCAGCCAGGGGCCCAGCCCGACGAATGTTCCAGGCGCGGCGACGAAGAACGCCGCTGACCCGACCGCTGCCGTGGAGGTTCGCACTGCCTAAGTATCAGGCCAACCCTGTGCGAGCTGGGTGAGACGGACGCTGTTCCCCGACGGGTCGCGAAACCCCGAGTCGATGCCGTACGGCATCTGGTTCGGTGGTTCGTTGAACTCGACTCCGCGGGCGGTCATTTCCTCGTAGGACTTCTCGATGTCGTCGGTGAGCAGGAATACCGTGCCCGCGAATCCCTTCGCGGTCAGCTCCAGCACCTGCTTGCGAGTGGACTCGTCCATCACCGGCTCACCAGGAACGGCCATCAGCACCAGGTTGACGTCGTCCTGTCCGGGCGGACCGACCGTCAACCAACGGAAGTCGCCCATCTCCTCGGGGAACGACACATCCTCACGCACCTCCATGCCGACCTTCTCGGTCCAGAACTTCAATGCGACTTCTTGATCATGCACCCACAGGTGGGCACTACCGATTCTCATCATGGATGCGACGCTACGGTCGGCCGGCGCGGCGCGTCTTCTCCCCGTGTGCTGTCTTGACCCGGCTGTCGGGCAGTGGTCGGGTGTCGCGCGCGAGAATGCAGCTGGGCACCCGCGCGTACATCACTGCGGGCGGCATACTCGCGCGGTAAGCGGCAGGGGGCATCCCGTATACCCGGGCGAAACTCGTGGTGAACGACCCGACGCTCTGCAGGCCCACCATCACGCAGATGTCGGCCACCGATCGGTCGGTGTAACGCAGCAGCGCAGCGGCCCGCTCCAGCCGCCGCGTCTGCAGGTAGGACCGCGGCGACTCGCCGAAGGTGCGGGTGAACATCCGGCTGAAATGCGCTCGCGACAGACCTGCCGCAGTGGCCAGATCCTGCACCGTGATCGGGTCGGCGTAGCGCGAATCCACCAGATCCTTGGCCCGCTGCAGGTAGCGGGCGGGCGACACCTGCACCATCGGAATATTATGTACGGGCGAACGAGTTGGCCGGGCGGCCGCGGGTCGTCGAAAGGCGACTCGAGGAAAGTCCGGACTTCACAGAGCAGGGTGATTGCTAACGGCAATCCGAGGTGACTCGCGGGAAAGTGCCACAGAGAACAGACCGCCACCTGTTGGTGGTAAGGGTGAAACGGTGCGGTAAGAGCGCACCAGCATCCCGGGTGACCGGGATGGCTTGGCAAACCCCACCCGAAGCAAGGCCAAAAGGCCGCACCTGGTGCGGCTGCGCAGGCGCTCGAGGGCTGCTCGCCCGAGCCTGCGGGTAGGCCGCTCGAGGCACCCGGCGACGGTGTGCCCAGATGGATGGTCGCCGCCTCGCCACCGTGGTTACCCGCGGCGGCGAGGGACAGAATCCGGCTTACAGGCCAACTCGTTCGCCCCGCTCCGCTGACCTGCACGTTCAGCTTGTCGGACCCGCCGTCGTCCGCAGAGCGTCCGCGGCACCCACTAAGCGCCCTTTGCCCAAGCCCACGCGGCAAGACGCCAGTCTGCGTCAACCTTGCGAAGCGCGACTGTAAAGACCGAGCCTGTTTGCGTGACCAAGGTGCCACGCAGATCGAATGTCATGGTCGCGGGGGCGACGACATAGGCGCTCTCACCATTGACGTCGACGTGCCGTGGCTCGTCGAGTGCGATGTGGTAACCCGAAGCACCAAGGTGCTCGCCTTCGGCAAGCACGTCCTTCCACCAATCTTCGGCGGCTGTCGGCCCTTGCCACACATGGGGTGACATGCCGTCAAGGATTTGCATTGGATCGGCGCACGTTGCTGCCATTGCCGCCGAGTCACCGTTGTTGAACGCGCCGACGTACTGCAGGACTGCGACCATTGGATCGTCCGCGTTAGGCATGAATTGGAGCCCCGTCTGTTGTCGCGCGTCTGTCGTCGCGCGTAACTCCTAGTCTCCTGACGGAGTGTGGGGTTTGAAGTGTTGTTGGCGAAGTCATTGCCAGCACCGAATCGACCGCGTCTCGCGTCCGGTCGTCGGAATCGGGCCACAGGTGGCTGTAGGTGTCCAGCGTCTCGACCGCGCTGGCGTGACCGAGACGCGCCTGAACCGTCTTCACGCTCTCCCCATGCCGGATCAGCAGACTGGCGTAGTAGTGGCGGAGCCCGTGAAACCCGGTCCCTGTCGGCAGTCCCGCCGTCTCGACTGCTGAGCGCCATTTGTGGCCGAACGCTTGCCGGGTGATCGGCTTTCCCGAGAGCGTGAACATCAAGGCCGTCTGGTGCGGCGGGAAACGCCGCCAGGTGCACTGCGAGAGCGTCGACAACGACCTGCGGCAGCGGAATGGTCCGATTACTCGCTCGCGTCTTTGGCGGTCCGAACGTCGGCGGTTGCTTCGGCAGTGTGACCAGCTGTCGGTCCACCGTCGCCGTGCGCTCGAGGAATTTCACCCGGTCGACGGTGAGTCCGAAGCACTCGCCCTGGCGCATGCCCGTTCCCGCCGCGAGGGTGACGAGTGCCTGTAGTTGCCGAGGCAGCGCCTCGCGGAGCGCCTCCACCTGCTCGGTGGTCAGCGGCACAACCTGCTTGCGTTCCACCTTCGGCAACTTCGACCCATCGCACGGATTCGCCACGATGCGCCGATCCCGGATCGCCGACTTCATGATCGTCGACACGATGCCGTGAACCACCCCGATTGTCGCCGGGGCCAGGTCGTCGAGCCCCTTGACCCACGCCTGTACGTCACTGGGCAGGATCGAGGACAGACGTCGGTCTCCCAGCGCCGGGTAGGCGTGCCGACGCAACATGGTCTCGACATGCGCTCGCGAGCTGGGGCGCTGCACCTGCATCTCCCGCCACCGCTCCGCGTAGTCCCGGAATGTCACCTGGCCGGCCTTTGGGTCGACGTACTGCCCGGTGACCACCGCCGCCGTTACTTCATCCAGCCACCGCTGAGCATCAACCTTGCGGGTGAAACCTTTGGCGTGTTCGCGGCCCTGCTCGTCGACATACCTTGCACGCCAACGGTTTCCCTTGCCGTCGCTGTTTGACGGTGTGCCGTCCGCCTTCCGCCAGCGGTCCTCGACGCCCGACCGCCGGTTACGAATCTGAGCCATCGTCCCTAACCTCCTCGTTCCGCGCTCTGGCAACGAACATCTCGACTGTCCAGTCGCGTGCCGCTTCGACGAACAGTCGCGTGAATCCCGGCAACCGCTTTAGATCCTCGCCGTTCTCCTCCAAGGCGTCGTGCAACTTTCCCTGAGCTGAATCGAACTGTCGCACTGCGGTTTCAAGCCGATTAGCGGCACGAAACAGAGTCTGCTCCGCCTCGATAATGAATGCAGCGCCTATGGGGAGGCTGCCGTCTACCAAGAGGTGTTCGGGCTTAACGTGCAGTGCCTCGGCCGCCGCCACCATCTCGTCAACCCCGATGGGACGCTTGCCGCCCTCAAGCCGAGTGACCGTTAAGGGACGGATCTCGCGCCCAAGCCGCGCGGTCATCTCCGACGCAAGTTCGGCCTGGGTCATTTTCATCGCGCCGCGCACCTCGGCAATCCGCGCGCCTACCTGTTGGTTCGTGATGTTCTCCACGTGAACATGTTGCATGGTGCTTGACGCGAAGGCAAGTGCCAGTTACGTTGGGCAGCATCTTCACCAAAAGTACATCCACGTAACTTCACCAGAAGAAGGGAATACGTCATGGCGGAAGCGCCGGACCCGATCATCTTTGCGCCAGAACTGTCCACGATGCTCGGCGGCATCCCCCTCGGAACCATCCGCTACTGGGATTCGACCGGCCGAGGACCGCGCTCATTCAAACTCGGAAAACGCCGAGCGTGGCGCAGGTCAGAAGCCCTACGGTGGATCGCCGCCCAGGAACACGCCAACGTCGGCGGTGCCGCGTAATGGCGATCCAAAGTTTCTCCGGTGTCCACGACTGGCACCCCACGCTCCTGATGGATACCGACGCCCACGAGGCAGGCAACGCCGACGAGATCGTCGAAAACATCGAGTCCGGTCGGTGCCCTCGATGTGAAGGGCCGCTGCCCACACCGCCCGAGCTCCCAGCGGGCAGCCGAGTCACTCTGTGCCGGTCAATACCGATCTGTGGTCGGTGCGGCGGTGATGAGGTCTATGAGCAACTGTTCGAGAGCGGCCTGTCGGGCGCCGGGTGCTGGCCGCTTCCCACCGATGAGATCGAAGCTCGGAAGGCGCGGTTCGAGGCATCGTCGACAGTCGCGATCTTGTCTGGGGAAACGCTCGTCACTGAAGACGGCGCTGCACCCATTGTGATCCCGTGCAACACGGGCGGGTGGGCACAGTTCGGAGGCGGGTCGGCATGCTAAGCCCGCCCGGCCAGAAGGCCGACACCCGATCCGGTGGAACCACGTCGCCGAAGAGCCACATAAGAAAGGTGGCCCCCGCAACGCGGAAGGCCACCCACCAGCTCGCCAAAGCTACAGTCAGCATAACCCGAGCCGGTACACATCGCTGCCAACGCTGCCGAAGGCCGATTTGGGCCGCCGCGTCGCTTTCGCGGCAAGCTGGTAGGACGTGTTGGGGCCACATCCGCCACACCGAAGCGGTGTCCGCCTGATGAGCGACACCCGCGCCATAGCGTCCCAGCAAGCGTCCTGGTGGTCAGTCCACGAGTTCGTCAGTGCCGTCCTGGATCAAGTCGATGGCTGGCCAATGGTTGGCACACCAGCATGGTGCTCTCTCGCCCACGACGACCCGCGCAAGTGGGCCGCGTTGCTCGACGCCGCCCAACACTGGGCGCTGCGGTTGGAGACGTGCCAGGAGGCGCGAGCCGACGCAAGTAAGGCGGTGGCCGCCGCGGTCGACTGGGCATGGGTTAGCCGGGAAATCAACCAGCGGGCCGATTTCTACGCGGCGCGGCCGTGGCTGAGGCGGGCGGCCTCATGACCGAGTACATCGACCGTTCCGACGAGATGCTGGAGTGGTACGCCGAGGACAGTCCCGATGGCGCTGAGGTGCTTGACCGCATCGCGGTGTGGTACGGCCGGTTCATACGCGTCACCGATCCTGATGACTTGAACCTGTTGACACTGTGGACCGCGCACACCCACCTCGTTGTCGAGCTGTACACGACGCCGCGGTTGCAAGTCGACTCCGTGGTCTTCGGCAGCGGTAAAACCACCGTTCTCGATCATCTGCAGCGGTTGTGTGAGAACCCGGTTCAAGCCGCTACTTTGTCGTCCCCGGCGTTGATACCGCGATTACTTGAGTCCGCGATGCGCACGCTCCTCCTCGACGAGGTAGACCGCTCGCTTCACCCGGACAAACCGGGTGTCGGCGAACTCATCGGCATCATTAACTCTGGATACCGGTACGGCGCTATGCGGCCAGTCCTCGTCCCCGTCAAGGGGGGTGGCTGGGAAGCCAGGGAGATGTCCACCTACGCGCCCGTCGTGATGGCCGGTAACTCGCCGAACCTGCCATCCGACACGGTTTCTCGGTCGATCCGCATCCTGCTGATGCCCGATCTCGACGGCACCGTGGAGGATTCCGACTGGGAGTTGATCGAGAAGGATGCCGCGCGGCTTCGCGCAAACCTTGCCGCGTGGGCCGACTCGGTGCGGAAGTCGGTGAAAGGGTCGGCAGTCACGCTGCCGCCCGGGTGCATCGGCCGATCCAAGGAGAAATGGCGCCCGCTTAAGCGGG
The DNA here is from genome assembly GCA_963758825.1 of uncultured Actinomycetota bacterium. Lineage (GTDB taxonomy): Bacteria > Actinomycetota > Actinomycetes > Mycobacteriales > Mycobacteriaceae > Mycobacterium. The sequence goes on from CAVWWV010000014.1 coordinate 277,419, forward strand.
TCGCGGTCGCGGCCGGCGGCGACTGGCCCACCATCGTTGATCGGCTGATCAACAAGAGTCTCGCTGAGGATGAGGCCGAACGTGAAGCCGGCCTGAAGACGCAACCGCCCGGCATGGTGATGCTGACCGACCTGTTTGCGGTCTGGCCCGTCGGTGAGAAGTTCATGCCGACACGCGAACTAGTCCACAAGCTGATCTTCCACAACCCCGACTATTGGGGCGCTGAGAGCGGCTACGGCAAACCGCTCACCGAGACACGGTTAGGCAGACTCGTCACCCAGGCCGCAAAGGTGACTTCGATCCGACGCGGCGGCGTACCCCCGCGGGGCTACCTCTTGTCCCAACTCCAACCGGTCTGGCGCCGACTCGGAATCACCCCCCTCAAACAACCTGACGAACCTGACGAACCTGACGAACCTGACGACAAAACAGAGTCCGCCGCCGGGTTCGCCGGGTTCGCCGACTTCGCCGGGTTCAAACAGACCCCTACTGACGGCGACGGCATGTGCATGGATTGCAAGGCCACACCACCATCCGCCGGCTGGCCCCGCTGCGACGAATGCCACCGCATCCACACCAACGTCATGACCGGATACGACTCATGACCGCCGTCCGGTTTGATCCTCGCGGCGGCATGTACGCCGTGACGTTCGTCTATGACGCCGGTCTAGTCGAGCTGCTCAAGCTGACTGTTCCGTCCTGCGCCCGCAAGTGGGTGCCTTCACGCCGCGAATGGCACATCGAATCCGTCCACGCCAAGCAATTCGCCGACACGGTCCGCGGTATCGGCCACACCGTCGTCGGCTTCGATGAACCCAGGTGCGGCCATGACGCCGACCCGGCCTTGTGGGCGCGGCTGCTTTTCCATCGCGTCGGGCCCACCCGCAGCGGCGCGGTCTACCGCGCACTGTCCAAGTGCCTTCACCCCGATGTCGGTGGAGACACGGAATTACAGCGCGAACTCAATGCAGCCCACGCCCAACTATCAACCCACCAACGAAAGGAACCCGCATGAAGCTCCGCTACATGATGGGAATTGCGGCGACGGAACGACTCGCCGACCGCTTTCCCGACCAGTTCGCAGAACTGGACTGCGACGAGGCGCTAGACCTGTACTTCACCGCACGAGCCCTCACGCCGAACGGCGACGCCATAGATGAGGAGGTGCTCAGTGAGGCGCGTTGCCGCAACCTGGCCGAAGCATCTCACGACGCCGCCACGGCATGGCCGAGGTGACGGGGAGAGCGCGACCGTGAACCTCAGCGCCGATGACCTCGAGGTGGCCTACTACGTCTTCTCCAGGTTCATCAATGGTCGAGTCGCCGCCGGGAAGTCAATACCGGCGGCAGTCCGACCGCTCTTCAAACGCATCGAACTGATGTCCGTCACCGGACATGAAAGGGATGGTGCCGGTGAACAATTGGGTGAGGAGTTGATCGGAACCGCGGAAGTCGCAGCGATCTTGGACTGCGACCCGCGACATGTTCGGCGCCTAGCGAACGACCTCAATGGTCGCCGCAGCATCAACGGCCGCGATTGGGTTTTTACGAAAAGCGTTGTCAAGCAATATGAGGAGTCACGAAGTGCCCACAGACGACGAAGTGGCGAGAGCCCAGGCGGAGGAGTACCTCGCCGAGCTGCCTGACGACGAATTTGCCGCAGTCATCAGACGAGTACGCCCACCCAACCCCGCGAGCCAATTCGCAGCCATTCTCAACCAACAACTCAACGGAGAACCGAAATGAACCCCGACATCGCATCCGCGAAACCAGCCGTCCTCGCCGCCTTACGCAAAGCCAACAACATCGTCGGTATCGCCGACTTTCATGGCTGGCCACGACCCGCGGCCTATGTCGACGCGCTCGCCATGTTGAACGCTGCCCGCGAAGCGGAGCGCGCCGTCACCCCCCTTCCGGCGCCGCCGCAGAAGCCGAAGGACATCGCAAAGTGGATCGCCGCCACCGCCGAGATCCGAAACCTTGAAGCCACCCGCCGGGATGTCATCGATGAACTCGTACTGAAGATGGAGAGGGAAACGGCAGCCGCTGGCTTGGCCTCCACCGCCGACTACTGCAGCCGCCTCACGGACCACTTCGACGAGCTCTTAGCGGCTTTCGACGCTCACGCCGACTCACCACGGGCCCTCACGGGACACGAGACACCCGAAGAGATCGAAGCCCACACCGCGGCTTTGCGTGTCGCTGGCGAACTCTCCACCGCGTTATTGCAGCGCGCTCAGATCGCCGATGCCGCCGGAGAGGCTGAAGATGTTGGTCCCGACGTGAGCTGGCTGGTCATCGCGCCGGCGCCCGAAACCACCCGCGACGCGGTCGAATCCGCACTCGCTGAGTTCAAAGAGCGGTTCCCCCAATCTCTCGGTGAGTGGGACCAGTTGCGCGGCATCGGGTTACGCCTCGCACAGGTGGGTGAAGTCGCCGCCCGCCGTCAACGCCATAGCGACTTCATGTGGGCCATCGGCCATTCCACACCCGAAATGGGAATGCGCGGCGACTACACCTACGCCGAGATCGAGGGCAACCCGGACGGGCCGGCATACGGCCTTGCCCGCCAGGCCGAGACGGACCACCTGTTCGACCAATCGCAGTCGATGAGCTTGTGAAGGAGACACCCATGCCTGATGAACCCGAAGCAGAACAGGCCGACGACGCCGCCGAGCCCCGTAAACCTGGCTCCGTGCCCAGCGAAGGACGCACCATCAGCAAGCCAGCACCAACCCCGGCAGCAGCGTTCACTCACTGGCTCAACGAACAACTCGGCCGCACCCGTTAAGCCCATGCGACCCGACAAGACAACCGCCCCCGTCCGGCGAATGCGGGTGGCTGTTGCGTGGATGCAGCGCCGCCACGTGAAGTTGCTGCGTGCGAACCGGCTGCGCGTCCGCGGTGGGGTGACCCGGAACAACTCCTTTCGGCCGGGTCACCCCACAACACAAACCCGATGCGCACCACACGGACAGCACTGCCCCCGATGCAACGGCGTACACAACGTGGACACCCACGGTCACCGCACCTTCGTGACCAGCCTGACATGGGACACCACCGAAGACGACGACACAGACGACAGGCAGGCATGACCCATGCCATTCGCAACCAAAGCCATCCGCGACCGCGCACGCAAACGCATTGCACAACAAGTCAAAGCAGGACAACCGTGCTGCTTCTGCAAGCAACCAATAGACCTCAGCCTGACCTACCCCGACCCATGGTCATTCGTCGTCGACCACTCCGTCCCGACCAGCCTCGGGGGAAGCGACGACTATGAGGCCCTGCGGCCCAGCCACAACCACTGCAACCGGCAACGTAGCAATCACCCCGACGGCACCATCGGCTGCAACTCCGGAGCACTCGGATGAGATCACCAAATACCGGAACATTACAACGGTTTGCTACAGCGGCAAAACACCTGTTCAAAGGGGTACCGGGGGTTGCCCCATGCGGGTTACCGGCGACCGCTCGCGGCATAGGGATCAATCTGGAGGGCCGAAATGACCAACGCTGAGCAGCCCAGCGACCGTGCTCGTCTGGAGGCCCTGCGGGATCTCCTTGAGGCGGTTTTGAAGGACCCCGAGACGGCGCCGCGTGACCTGGCGACAGTCAGCCGTGAGTATCGGCAGACGGTTGCGGCGCTGGCTGCTTCTGCTCCGGCGCCGGGTACGTCGAAGCTCGACGAGATCGCCGCACGCCGACGTAAGCGCGGTGCCTGATGGCACTTTCGACTGCGACGACCGCCCCGACGTTCTCGCGTGTCCCCGAGGGCGACGAGACGACCGGGCAGGACTGCGTAGACCTGGCCGCCGCCTACGGTGTGCTGCTGGACGATTGGCAGTGCGACATCGTCCGAGGACTACTGCGGGAAGCCGACGGCGGCTGGTCATGCTCGCAGGCCGGACTTGTTGTTGCGAGACAGTCGGGCAAGGGTCAGATCCTCGTCGCGGTCGAGTTGTTCGGGCTCTTCGAGCTCGGCGAGCAGATCCTCCACACCGCTCACGCCGTGAAGACGTCGAGTGATGCGTTCCGCCGGCTGTGGGCGGTGATCCAGTCTCATGCTGACCTCGCGTCACGGGTACGCCGCCATTCCCAGATGATCGGCGCGGAGTACGTCGAGCTCGATACCGGGGCGCGGATTGCGTTCACGACGCGCTCAGCGTCGGCGGGGCGTGGCTTGTCCATCGACCGCCTGGTGGTTGATGAGGCCGAGGACTTGCCGGCCCCGGAGGTTGGGGCGTTGGCGCCGACGACGTTCTCCCGGCCGCGCGCGCAGTCCTTGTACTTCGGTACGGCGCCGGGCCCGATGCATGACTCCGAGGCGTTCGCCACGATGCGGTCCTCGGCGCACGACGGTTTGAATCCGCGGCTCGCTTGGTGGGAGTGGTGCGCGCAGTGGGGCGCACGACATCGACGACCAAGAGTTGTGGCTGCGGGTGAACCCGGCAGTCGCGACGGGCCGCGTCCCGATTCAAGCGATCCTCGACGACCGGGCGGTCCTTCCGACTGATCAATTCCGGGCCGAGCGACTGTCGATGTGGATACCTAAGTCAGTGGAGTCCGCTGCTTTTCGACGCCGGGCAGTGGGAGGCGTTGACCGACCCGAACTCGGTTCCGTTGCAGGATTTGGCGATAGGTGTGGACGCCCCGCCGTCCCGTGACGATGCGACTGTGTGTATTGCGGGGCGCCGTGCTGATGGCCGGCTGCACGTGGAGTGGTATACGACGGGGCCGGGCGTGACGTGGTTACCGCAATGGGTTGACGCCCACGTGAATCCGCGTGTGCGGGCCGTGGTCGTCGATGAGCGCGGAGCCCTGGCCGAACTCGACTGGCCGGGCGCGAAGATCCGGCCCACCTTCACCGGTCACCGGGAGGTGGCGGTCGCCGCCGGCCTGTTCTGGGACGCCGTCACCGACGGGACGTTGGCGCACCGCGGTCAGGTCGAGTTGACGCGGGCGGTGCTGTCGGCGAAGCAACGCCCAATGTTGGGCGGTCAGGCCTTCGGGTGGGACCGCAAAGCACCGGGCTCGTCTGTGCTTGTAGCGGCGTCGTTGGCGTTGTGGGGTGTCGACTGCGACCGACCGGCGCGACCTCGGCGGGGTAGTGGGCAGCGGAAAGCCATCGTGCTGTGAGTCAGCGGTAACTAGTTCGAACCCCGGACGGTTACCTCGGCGATCTCAGACGGACTGGCGGACGTGATGTGAACGTGTTGGTTTAGCGCGACAATCTGGATTGGTACAACGCCATTCGAGTTCTACATGACTCGGCAGAGTGAGTTGCGTAGAGCCTCGTTCGATGGCTCGGTTTGCTAGTGGCCGGCCGCACTCGCCGCATCGTTTGTCCGTCCGCCTCCAAAGGCTCCTCATGAATCCTGACCTTGCTCGCCGCGCGTCCTGTTGGTAGTCGGTCCAAGACGACGCGGGCCGGGGGATTCGTTGTAGACGGTTTCGCATGCCACCAATAGGCATCGCCACAACTCCGCCAAACCAACTCGACGGACTTGGTAGTCAGCCCCCGGGCCGCGCAATCCCTATAAGCGTACGGGCGCAGCGTCCCAGCATGTGCAACGGGAGCTAACTTTATCGCTATCTCCTTGCGGATGCAAAAAGTCAGCTAAGGCAAAAACTGACGGTCTAGAAAACACCCCACTTCAACCGGGGTAAGTCACGCCGAGAATGCCTCTCAGCAAAGGATTACCGCAGTAAAGACGCCGTTATTCAGCAAACGAACATGACTCACACAGGTGCGCGGGGCGTCACCGTTCGTTTTTTCTTTTTTCCTCGCTCGTGCTGCACTGCGTTGCTAACCGGACCGTGGTCCGATTAGCGGGTAACCTGCCACTCAATGACCTCCCCCCAGAATGGTGATGGCCCGCTTGAGCTTGCCCGTCGGCGCCTCGACGACGCCGTGCACGCGCTGGCCGACCCGGCGCCGATGTGGGCGGGCGGGGTGTGCCGATGGGCCGACCCGTTGTATGTCAGGTTGCGGGGTGCGTTGCGGGGTCGGACGGTGGTCACCCGGCGGCGCGGGCCGAGCTCGAGGTTGCCGTGCCGGATGGATGTTTTGGCGCTGCTGTGCGAAATCGACACCACCGTCGGCCGGTGGGAGCCACACGGCAAGACCACCCTTGACCGGCTGCACCAACTACCCGCCCTCGGGTGGCGCCCACAGGACTGCGGGCTGATTGACGACTATTGCGGCCAGCTTGAGCGGTGGACGTTGGCCGCGACCGAGCTGCTCGCCGAGTCCATTCGGGTGTTTCTGCAGGAGCCGTGCCCTCGCTGCGGGCAGCGGTTCACCTACCGCCGCGACAGCGCCGGCGAATCGGTGCGAGTACGGACACTGCGCGTCTCGGAAACCGGCTGTAAGTGCCAGGGCTGCGGGGCGTTCTGGGAGCCGACACAGTTCGAGTGGCTAGCCAGGTTGTTGGGCTGCCCACCGCTTCCCGCGTAGCCGACCCTCACCAGCAGCGCGCCGCTTATTTGTAACCGCGTCCGCTGCCGTCCGCAGTGCGTCCGCAGTAAATCTAGCGCAACCCATCGTCAGCCAACGGAACCAATGCCCTGACCAGTGCGGATACAACGCCGCCAACAAGACAAGCACAAGCAAACGCCCAGAGAACAGGTTCCGGCTTACAGGCCAACTCGTTCGCCCTCGTCTAGCGGGCCTTGCGCACCGACTTATTCAGCTTCTTCAGCGCGCTGTCGAGTTGCCGGCGAGCGCTGCTCGCCAGGTCGTCCTCCTGCGCGTACAACAGTCCGTAGGTGAACGTGTCCTCGCCTGCTCCATGAGCGGCGTCGGCCTGCTGGGCCAAGTGCGTGCGGCTGACCACGCTGTCTTGATGGTCGCCGAGCAGGGTCTGAATACTCTTGGCCCGATCAGACACCTTTTCAGCACCCGTTGCCGCCGCAGTGTAGCGAAGTCGCTTGGCGCCCTTACGGATTCGATGCAGTGCCTCGTCGCGGTCCTCGTCGACGGCCGCGGCCGCCCGCTTCGCCGCTTTACGTACTCGCTTATAGGCCGAGTCGAGGGTGACGTTCACCTCTTCGTCGCCTCCGGCGCTCGGTGTCGGTGCCGCGGCAACCAACCCGTCGAGTGCGTCGAGCAGACGGAAATAGCGTTCCGATCGCATCGCGATCAACGACCGCCGCAGCCCGGACTGGTAGCGCCGCTTGGCACCATCCACCAACCGCTTGCGGATCGGGCCGCGGATCAAGTCGTCCGGCAAGTCGTTCAGGGCGCGTTCGTACCGTTGCGCGAGCACCTCGGCGTCGCGCGCAACACCCAGCACACTGGCGAGCTGACGCAGCTCGTCGAGGACCCACGCATCGCTGGAGATACCGAAAGCACCCTCGGACGCCTGCAGCAGGCTGCGTAGCTTGCGCGTCGTCACCCGCATCTGGTGCACCGAGTCGTCGACATCCGCCCGAACCGCACGATCCCACTCGACCAACTGGTCCACCTGTTCGGCGACCGCACGGTGGATCGGATCGGCCTTCGGCTTCTTGGGTGTGTCGTCGTCGTCGGCGCCCGCCAGCACCCGGGCGAGTTTGGACCCGTGCCCCGCGGGCGCCGCACCGGCGTCGAAGAGGCGGTTGGCCAGCCGGTCCAGCAGGTCCGGCGATGCCGGGCCGCCCTCGACCAATTCCAGCTCCCACTCGCGCCACTGCTGACGCTCGCCCTCGCCGGCCGACGCGACCACCTTGTCGTCGCTGAACTCGGCGATCGGGGAGCCGTCGGCGCCGAAGAGCAGGCCGACGGTCCTGTCGGTCGAGATTCGGGCGACGGGTCCGAGGGGTCGGTCGCGAACGATGGCAAGCACGACGTCTCGCAGATCGGGAGGCACGTCGCCGTCGACACCCTCGTCCAGCGGAATCCGAACCTCCGTGCGGGTATCCGGGCCCGCAGGCAGCTTGAGATGCCAACCGGCATCGGACCCGCCGGTACGCCTACGCAGCGTCACACGGTGGGCCGCCAGGTCGTGTCCCGCAGTGTCGAAGTAGACGGCCTCGAGTTGCTGCGACGGCAACCGCTCCACCCTTGCCACCGCCGAAAGCCCCTCGAACGACGGTGAAACCGTAGCTTCGAGCACGTCGAACTTCCGCTCCACCTCGGTGTGCCGGGACGTCTTCGGCCTGCTGGCAGCCATCTCCACCTTCGTCGCGAGTGCCTTGGACAGCCCAGCGTGCCATATGCGGGTGAACAGGCCATCCTGGCTCGCAGATAAAGTCCAGGGCGTGACCGAATACGAGACCATCACGCTCGAGCAGTCCGGCCCGATCGCGCGAATCACCCTGAACCGGCCCGACGCGGCAAACGGCATGAACAACACCATGACTCGTGAGCTGGCCGACGCCGCGGCTCTCTGCGACACCGATGGGACGAAGGTTGTGCTCCTGACGGGCTCCGGCCGATTCTTCTGCGCAGGAGGTGATCTCAAGTCGTTTGCGACGGCGCCCAGTCGCGGACGCCACATCAAGGGCGTGGCCGACGACCTGCATCGCGCCATCTCGACGTTCGCACGCATGGACGCGGTGCTCATCACGGCCGTCAACGGAACTGCCGCCGGCGCCGGCTTCTCGCTTGCGGTCATCGGCGACCTCATCCTGGCCGCCGAGTCCGCGTCGTTCACGATGGCCTACACCAAGGTCGGGCTCAGTCCGGACGGCAGCTCGTCGTATTTCCTGCCCCGGTTGATCGGCATCGCCAAGACGAAGGAATTGATGCTGACCAACCGCACGCTCTCTGCCGAGGAGGCGTCACGGTGGGGGCTGGTCACCGAGGTGGTGCCCGACGGTGAGCTGGCCACCAGAGCCGATCAACTGGCCGGCCAAATGGCAGTCACCGCAAGCGGATCCAATGGCGGGGTCAAGCAGCTGATGTTGGCGACGTTCTCCAGCGGCCTGGAGGAACAGATGGAACTGGAGGGCCGCATCATCGCCGGGCGCGCCGAATCCGCCGACGGGCGTGAAGGTGTCGACGCCTTCATGGCGAAGCGGAAACCCGAGTTCGCGTGACGCGCTTAGAAGCTGTGCTCCTCAGCAGGAAAGGCGCCGCTGGCTACCTCGTTGGCGTACTGCGTTGCTGCGCTGCGTAATTCCGCACCGACATCACCGAAACGCTTGACGAACTTGGCGGTCTTGCCGTTGGTCATGCCCGCCATGTCCTGCCAAACCAGCACCTGCGCATCGCAGTTGGGTCCCGCTCCGATTCCCACGGTCGGGATCGTCAGCTTGCCGGTGATCTGGGTGGCCAGTTCCGCGGGCACCATCTCGAGGACGACGGCCACCGCACCGGCCTCCTGGACGGCAATCGCGTCGTGAACGGTCTGCTCGGCGGCGTCGCCGCGGCCCTGAACCCGGAAGCCGCCGAGGCCGTTGACGCTCTGCGGCGTGAATCCGATGTGGGCGATGACCGGGATGCCGGCCTGCGTCAGCGTCGCGACCTGGTCGGCCACCCGCTCGCCACCCTCCAGCTTGACCGCGTGCGCACCCGTCTCCTTGAGGAAGCGTGTCGCGGTCTCCAGCGCCTGCTGCGGCCCGGCCTCATAGCTGCCGAACGGCAGGTCGGCGACCACCAGCGCGTGCGGCGCACCGCGCACCACACCGCGGACCAGCGGAATCAATTCGTCGATGGTCACCGGCACGGTGGTGTCGTATCCGTACACCACGTTGGCCGCGGAATCGCCGACCAGGAGCACCGGGATGCACGCGTCATCGAAAACGCGGGCGGTGGAGTAGTCGTAGGCGGTCAGCATGGCCCACTTATGGCCTTCTGACTTCCACTTGTGCAGGTGATGGGTGCGGACCTTGGTACGTGGCTTGGTTTCGGCAGCACCGTAAACAGCTTGTTCAGACATCGTTGTCCCTTTGTCTGTTCTGTCGATCCTCGTGGCCCATTTCGGGTCCCCGGGTTCTTCTGACTCCTTCAGTGTGCCACCACCTGGCAAGAAGGTGAACATCAGGTTAAGTGGATTTCCTCACATTACGATCGCCACATGCAACGGCTCAGTGGTCTCGACGCAAGCTTCCTGTACCTCGAAACCGCAGCACAGCCTATGCACGTGTGCTCGATTCTGGAGTTGGACACCTCGACGATCCCCGGCGGCTACACCTTCGACCGGATGCGCGACGAACTCGGCCTGCGGATCAAGGCGATGCCGCAATTCCGCGAGAAGCTCGCCGACAGCCGGTTCAACCCCGACCACCCGGTATGGGTGGAGGACGCAGACTTCGATGTGGACCGCCACCTGCACCGCATCGGGCTCCCGTCGCCAGGAGGACGCCAGGAACTGGCCGAGATCTGCGGTCACATCGCGTCGCTGCCGTTGGACCGGACGAGGCCACTGTGGGAGATGTGGGTCATCGAGAACATCGCGGGTACCGACGCCCACGACGGCGGCCGACTCGCGGTCATGACGAAGGTGCACCATGCCGGCGTCGACGGGGTCACCGGGGCCAACCTGATGTCGCAGCTGTGCAGCACCGAACCCGACGCGCCCGCCCCCGAACCGGTGGAAGGGGTCGGCGGGGGAAGCGAACTGGAGATCGCGGTCAGCGGAGCGTTCAAGTTCGCCACCCGGCCGTTGAAGCTCGTCAACGTGGTGCCGAGCACGCTGTCCACAGTGGTCGACACGGTGAAGCGGGCCAGAGGCGGGTTTGCGATGAAGCCGCCGTTCGTCGCGCCGAAAACGGCGTTCAACGCCAATGTGACCGGCCATCGCAACATCGCCTTTGCGCAACTGGACCTCGAGGACGTCAAGAAGGTGAAGGACCACTTCGGCGTCAAGGTCAACGACGTCGTCATGGCACTGGTATCAAGCACGCTGCGGAAGTTTCTCGAGGACCGCGGCGAGCTGCCGGACTCGACCCTCGTTGCAATGATTCCGGTTTCGGTACATGACAAGTCTGACCGGCCGGGCCGTAATCAGGTGTCGGGCATGTTCGCCAGCCTGGAAACCGACATCGATTCGCCCGCCGAGCGGCTGAAGTCCATCGCCGAAGCGAATTCCGTTGCCAAGCAACACAGCTCGGCGATCGGTGCGACGCTCCTGCAGGACTGGACTCAGTTCGCCGCGCCCGCGGTGTTCGGTGTGGCGATGCGGCTCTACGCCAGCACGAATTTGGCCGCTGCGCGTCCCGTGCACAATCTGGTCGTCTCCAACGTGCCGGGCCCACAGCTTCCGCTGTACTTCCTCGGGTCGGAGGTCAAGGCGATGTATCCGCTCGGGCCGATCTTTCACGGGTCCGGACTGAACATCACAGTGATGTCGCTGAACGGCAAACTCGACGTCGGCATCGTGTCGTGCCCGGAGCTTTTGCCCGATCTGTGGGATCTCGCCGACGACTTCGAGGTGGCGCTCGAAGAACTACTGGCCAGCGCAGGCTAGACCCGCCGGCCTAGCGGTCTGCCAGCATTGATGCATGCTCATGGCAGCATGTGGTGCCATGAGCCTGTCTAGGGGGATCCTTGCGGCCTGCCTGGCTGTGTTGCTTGTGGCGGGCTGCAGCAAGGTGGTCGACGGGCAGCCCGTCGCCGCTGTGCCTCCGCCGGGCTCGCCGATTCGATGGGGCCCCTGCCCGGACAACGATCCGCAAGCCCCGATCCCGCCCGAGGCGGAATGCGGAAAGCTCTCTGTGCCGGTGGACTACGCCAAGCCCGACGGCAACGTCGCACAGCTGGCGATGATCCGGTTCAAGGCCACCGGCGACAAGATCGGCTCGCTGGTGATCAATCCCGGCGGCCCAGGCGAATCGGGCGTCAAGTCGGCCGCCAACCTCGTCGCCATGATGCCGCCGTCCGTCCGTGAACGCTTCGACCTGGTGGGGTTTCGATCCGCGCGGAGTCGCGGCATCCACGCCCGCGGTGCTGTGCAACTCCGACGCGGACAACGACCGGCTGCGGGCCGATCCTCAAGTCGACTATTCGCCGGAAGGCATCGCCCACATCGACAACGAGACCAAGGCGTTCGTGCAGCGTTGCCTCGACAAGACGGGTAAGGAGTTTCTCGCCAACGTCGGCACGGCCAGCGTGGTGAAGGACCTCGATGCGATCCGGGTCGCAGTCGGCGACGACAAGTTGACGTATCTGGGCTATTCGTACGGCACCCGCATCGGCGGCAGCTACGCCGAAGAGTTCCCGCAGAACGTGCGCGCGATGGTGCTCGACGGCGCGATCGACCCCAATGCCGATCCAATCGAAGAGGATCTGCGTCAGACGGCGGCGTTCCAGAAAGCGTTCGACAACTATGCCGCGTACTGCGCTCAAGATCCGACCTGCCCCCTTGGCACGGATCCGACGAAGGCAACCGATGTGTACAAGAGCTTGGTCGATCCACTTGTCGACAAGCCCGCCAAGACAGAGGACCGGCGCGGCCTCGCCTACAGCGACGCGATCATCGGCACGATTCTTGCCGCTGTATTCGCCGAGCATCTGGCAGCGACTGACCGAAGGTCTCAACGAGCTCAAGAGCGGCCAGCGGCGATGGGCTGCTGTGGCTGGCAGACCTGTACATGCACCGCCGTCCCGACGGGACCTACGAAAACGCCACCGACGCGCGCGTCGCGGTCAACTGCGTCGACCAGCCCGCGATCACCGACCAGGCCAAGCTCGTCGACAAGGACCGTCGGTCGCGGGAGTTGGCGCCCTTTCTGAACTACGGGGAGTTCACGGGATACGCGCCGAAGGATACGTGCGCGTTGTGGCCCGTCCCGCCGACGACGCAGCCGCACGAGATCTCGGTCAAGGGCCTGCCGCCGACACTGGTGCTCTCCACGACGAACGACCCCGCGACGCCGTACCAGGCCGGCGTCGATCTGGCCAACCAGATCGGCGGCACACTCGTCACCTTCGAGGGGACTCAGCACACCGTTGCCTTTCAGGGTCACTCGTGCATCGACGACATCGTCGCCACCTACTTGATCGACGTAACGGTGCCGCCGCCGGATACCCGTTGCTGAGCAACGAAACTCGACACCTGAGCACGCCAAGGTCTCCGAAAGGTCACCGTCCGGTTGCGGCTTCGGTGACCCCGTGATTGGCGTGCGACGATGACTGCCATGTGGCGGGTGGGGAGGCGTGGTTGCACCCTGCTGGCGTGCGTGCTTGTGGTCGGCTTCACGTGCCCGCCCGCGATGGCGACACCGGAGGGCCAGTCCACCCAGGCGTACGGCCAGCCGCCGGTCTGGGGCGGCTGCGAAACGTTCGTCGGTGACACCAGCGCCATCCCGACGGCGCAGTGCGGCACAGTGTCGGTGCCGGTTGACTACGCCAAACCCGAAGGCGCACAGGCACAATTGGCGGTGATCCGGATCCCCGCGACCGGTGACCGCATCGGAGTCTTGATGGTGAACCCCGGCGGGCCGGGGGCGTCGGCAGTCGACACGGTCGCCGGCATGGGTGTGGGGCTCGCAGGCACACAGATCGCCGGCCGATTCGACCTCGTGGGCTTCGATCCACGCGGGGTCGGGCATTCAACGCCAGAACTGCGTTGTCGCACCGACGCCGAATTCGACGCTTACCGAAGGGAACCGAACGTCGACTACAGCCCGGCGGGCGTGGCGCACATCGAGGATCTATATCGCCAGTTCGCACAGGAGTGCGCCGCCCGGGTCGGCAAGGATCTGCTGGCCAACGTCGGCACAGCCTCGACGGCCAAGGACATGGACGTGGTGCGGGAGGCGCTCGGCGAGAACCAGATCAACTATCTCGGGTTCTCGTACGGCACAGAGATCGGGTCGGCGTACGCGCAGGCATACCCCGACCGAGTACGCGCCATGGTTCTCGACGGGGCGGTCGACCCGACCCTGGACCCGATCGAAGAGAACCTGCGTCAAATGGCCGGATTCCAGACGGCATTCGATGACTACGCGGCCGACTGTGCGCAGTTGGCAGGATGCCCGCTCGGCACCGATCCCGCGCAGTTCGTCAACAGGTACCACCAGCTGGTCGATCCATTGGCCACGCAGCCCGCGAGGACCTCTGACCCACGCGGGCTGAGTTATTCCGACGCGATCACCGGCACCGTGAATGCCCTCTACTCCCGGCAGTACTGGAAGTTCCTGACCAGTGGACTGCTGGGACTGCAGCGCAAAACCGATCCCGGCGACCTGCTGTTGCTCGCCGACGACTATCTGAACCGCACACCGGCGGGCCACTACCAGAATTCGCAGGACGCGTTTTACGCCATCCGCTGCGTGAACTCGCCGTTCTCGACCGACCCGGCGGTGTGGGCCGCAGCCGACCAACGGGCGCGGCAGGCCGCACCGTTCCTCAGCTACGGCTCGTTCACCGGCCATGCACCGCGGGACATCTGCGCGAACTGGCCAGTCCCGGCGTCGGCCACGCCGCACTCCGCGGTCTCACCCGGCCCGGGCAAGGTCGTCGTCGTATCCACCACCCACGACCCGGCCACGCCGTATCAGGCGGGCGTCGACCTGGCCAAGCAGATGGACGCCAGCCTGATCACGTTTGAAGGCACCCAGCACACCGTGGTGTTCAACGGCGACGCTTGCGTCGACAGCGCGGTGGTCGCGTTCCTCGTCGACCGTCTTCAACCACCACCAGACCTACGCTGCTAGGTGCAGGGGATCCCGTGCGGGCCCCCGATCCAATGACCGGGTGGGCTGTCGAAGGGTGCGGGGCACCACTTCTTCACCTGTCCCGGCGGTCCCAGATTGGGCTCGGGAATCCAATGGTCAACCCAGTGTCCTCCACCCCAGGGAATCTCCGGGATATCGGGAACCCAGATCCGGTCGGCTTGAGCCGTACCTGCACCGAGGCCGAGACCCGCGGCGCCAAGGGCGACGGCGATGCCGCCGTACCCGCTAATTTTCTTGATACTCATTTGTGGGCTCCTCCCAAGTTGCCGCTGCGCCAACGCGCAGCCACGGCGAACTGGCATACAAAGCCCCCGAACCGAAAGTTGGCTACCCGTCGACAGGCGCGCACTAAACATCGGGGTAATTGGCCGGCCTGGGTGCCTCATCCGTAACACAGAATTAACAGATGATGCATACGCTGCGGTTATGGACCGCCAGAAGGAATTTGTGCTGCGCACGCTGGAGGAACGGGACATCCGATTCGTCCGGCTGTGGTTCACCGACGTACTCGGATACCTCAAGTCGGTAGCCATCGCGCCCGCAGAACTCGAAGGCGCCTTCGAGGAAGGCATCGGCTTCGACGGCTCGTCGATCGAGGGGTTTGCCCGGGTCTCGGAGTCCGACACCGTCGCGCGGCCCGATCCGTCCACCTTTCAGGTGCTGCCATGGACCTCCAGCGCCGGCCAGCACCACTCGGCGCGGATGTTCTGCGACATCACCATGCCCGACGGGTCCCCGTCGTGGGCCGACTCGCGGCATGTGCTCCGCCGTCAGCTGGCCAAGGCCAGCGACCTGGGTTTCTCCTGCTACGTGCATCCGGAGATCGAGTTCTTCCTGCTGCAACCCGGCCCCGACGACGGCTCCAAACCTGTGCCGGCCGACAACGGCGGCTATTTCGACCAGGCCGTGCACGACTCGGCGCCGAACTTCCGCAGGCATGCCATCGACGCGCTGGAGCAGATGGGCATCTCGGTCGAGTTCAGCCACCACGAGGGAGCGCCCGGCCAGCAGGAGATCGACCTGCGCTATGCCGACGCCCTGTCCATGGCCGACAACGTGATGACGTTCCGGTACGTCGTCAAGGAGGTCGCGCTCGGCGACGGTGTGAAGGCGTCGTTCATGCCCAAGCCGTTCGCCGAGTATCCCGGTTCGGCGATGCATACCCACATGAGCCTGTTCGAGGGCGAGAACAACGCGTTTTACAGCGCCGATGACCCGCTGCAGCTGTCGGACACCGGAAAGTCTTTCATCGCAGGCATTTTGGAGCACGCCACCGAGATCAGCGCGGTGACCAACCAGTGGGTGAACTCCTACAAGCGGCTGGTGCACGGCGGCGAGGCGCCGACGGCGGCGTCGTGGGGCTTCGCCAACCGCTCGGCTTTGGTCCGGGTGCCGATGTACACGCCACGCAAGGCGTCGTCGCGTCGCGTCGAGGTGCGAAGCCCCGACTCGGCCTGCAACCCGTACCTGACGTTCGCCGTGCTGCTGGCGGCCGGTCTCCGCGGCGTGGAGAAGAATTACGTGCTCGGCCCCCAAGCCGAGGACAACGTATGGAGTCTCACCCCCGAGGAACGTCGGGCGATGGGCTATCGCGAACTGCCGGGCAGCCTCGGTGCTGCGCTCGAGCAGATGGAGGGCTCCGAGCTCGTCGCGGAAGCGTTGGGGGAGCACGTGTTCGACTTCTTCCTTCGCAATAAGCGGGCCGAGTGGGAGAACTACCGCAGCCACGTCACGCCGTTCGAGCTCAAGACCTACCTGTCGCTCTAGCGGACCGCGATACCGGCTGCGCTACGGTCGTGGATGTGGCCAAACCTGCGACGCAGCGACCCAGGCTGCCCAGCGTTGGCCGGCTCGGGCTGGTCGAACCGTCGGCCACTGCTGACCTGAACCGACTCGGCTGGAACTCCGACGCGCACGTCGAATTGCTGTGGTCGTTGTCGCGCGCCCCCGACGCCGACATCGCACTCAAGGCGATGGTGCGGCTGGCCGAGGCGTCGGAACGGGATTGGGACGAGCTCAACCACGCGCTGCTCAAGGACAAGGCGCTGCGCGGCCGCCTGTTCGGTGTGCTGGGCTCGTCGCTGGCGCTGGGCGACCACCTGGCGGCCCACCCGCGGTCCTGGCATCTGCTGGCGGGCGAGGTGACGTTGCCGTCGACCGACGACCTGCGGGCCGAGTTCATCCAGGCTGCCGAATCAGCAAGCGGCACAAACGATGTGCGGCCCATCCTGCAGACGCTGTACAGAGACCGGATGCTCGTGCTGGCGGGCTCTGGACGTCGCTTCGGTCGTGGAGAACGAGCCGGTGCTGCCGTTCCCCGTGGTCGGCGAGCATCTGTCGGACATGGCTGACGCCGCATTGGCCGCCGCGCTGAAGGTGGCGACCCGGTCGGTGTGCGGCGAGGACGGCGAGATGCCGCGGCTGGCGGTCATCGCGATGGGAAAGTGCGGCGCCCGCGAGCTGAACTACGTGAGCGACGTCGACGTCATCTTCGTCGCCGAGGCGGCCGATGCGGTCACCACAAGGGTGGCCGGCGAGATGATGCGGTTCGCGTCGGAGGCGTTCTTCGAGGTCGACGCGGCGCTGCGGCCGGAGGGCAAGCACGGTCAGCTGGTGCGGACGCTGGATTCGCACGTCGCCTACTACCAGCGCTGGGCCAAGACGTGGGAGTTCCAGGCGCTGATGAAGGCACGACCCGCTGCCGGTGACGCGGAGTTGGGTGAGCAGTACATCGCGGCGCTGATGCCAATGGTGTGGACAGCGTGCGAGCGTGAGGACTTCGTGCCGGAGGTGCAGGCCATGCGTCGCCGCGTCGAGTCCTTGGTGCCCGCCGACGAGCGAAGCCGAGAGCTCAAGCTGGGCACCGGCGGGCTGCGAGACGTCGAGTTCGCCGTCCAGCTGTTGCAGCTCGTGCACGGCCGCAACGACGAGTCGCTGCACGTGGCGTCGACGATCGACGCGCTGGCTGCGCTGAGTGCGGGCGGGTACATCGGTCGCGACGATGCGGCCAACCTGACGGCGTCCTACGAGTTCTTGCGACTGCTCGAGCACCGGCTTCAGCTGCAGCGCCTCAAGCGCACGCACATGCTTCCCGACGAGGACGACGACGAGGCGATGCGATGGCTGGCGCGCGCGGCTCATATGAGGCCGGACGGTCAGCACGACTCGCTCGGGGTGCTGCGCGAGGAGCTGAAGAGACAGAGCCACCGGGTGTCGCGGCTGCACGCCAAACTGTTCTATCAGCCGCTGCTGGAATCCGTCGGCCAGGAGGCGATGTTGACGCCCGACGCGGCCGAACGTCAGCTCGCCGCACTGGGTTACGAGGGGCCGCAGAGCGCTTTGACCCATCTGGCGGCCCTGACGGGGGCGACCGGTCGGCGCGGTCGGGTGCAGCAGGTGCTGCTGCCGACGCTGCTCGACTGGCTATCGGATACCCCCGATCCGGATGCCGGGCTGCTGTCATACCGCCGGATCAGCGACGAGCTGTCCGACCATCGGTGGTATCTGTCCACGCTGCGCGACGAGGGCGCGGTGGCCAAGAGGCTGATGCACGTGCTGGGGACGTCGGCGTATGTGCCGGACCTGTTGATGCGGGCGCCCGAGGTGATCCAGCAGTACGCGGACGGACCGAACGGTCCCAAGCTGCTCGAGGTCGAACCAGACGGATTGGCGAGGGCGCTGGTGGCTTCGGCGGAGCGGCATGCGGATCCGGTGCGCGCGATCGCGGCTGCGCGGACACTGCGGCGCCGAGAACTGGCCCGCATCGCGTCCGCCGACCTGTTGGGCATGCTGGAAGTGGTTGACGTCTGCAAGGCCTTGACGTCGGTGTGGGTCGCGGTACTGCAGGCGGCGTTGGAAGCGGTCATCCGCGCGAACACACCGTCAGAAGGTGGCGTGCCCGCGCGGATCGCGGTGATCGGCATGGGTCGGCTGGGCGGCGGGGAACTGGGCTACGGATCCGACGCCGACGTGATGTTCGTGTGCGATCCGAACCCCGGCTTCGACGAATCCGGTGCGGTGCGGTGGTCGATCACCGTTGCGGAGCAAGTGCGTTCGCTATTGGGGACGCCGAGCGCCGACCCGCCGCTGGAGGTCGATGCGGGTCTGCGGCCCGAGGGCCGTAACGGTTCGCTGGTGCGGACGCTGTCGTCGTATGCGACGTATTACGAGCAGTGGGCGCAGCCGTGGGAGATTCAGGCGCTGCTGCGGGCGCATCGGGTCGCCGGGCGACGAGGAGCTTGGCGAGCGGTTCCTGCTGCTGGCCGACAAGACGCGGTACCCACCAGGTGGTGTGTCGGCCGAGGCGGTGCAGGAGATCCGTCGCATCAAGGCCCGAATCGACTCCGAACGGTTGCCGCGCGGCGCAGATCCCAACACGCACACCAAACTCGGCCGCGGCGGCCTGGCCGACATCGAGTGGACGGTTCAGCTGTTGCAGCTTCGCTATGCGCACAAGATTCCTGCTCTACACAACACGTCGACACTGCAGGCGCTGGACGCCATCGGCGCGGCGGAACTGATCGCCGAGGGCGACGTGGAGCTGTTGCGGGAGGCATGGCTGACGGCGACGCGGGCGCGTAACGCGCTGGTGTTGGTGCGCGGGAAGCCGAACGACCAACTGCCGGGACCGGGCAGGCAGCTCAATGCGGTGGCGGTGGCCGCGGGCTGGGACAGCGACGACGGCAGCGAGTTCCTCGACAACTACCTGCGGGTGACCCGCCGGGCAAAGACAGTGGTACGAAAGGTGTTCGGTGGCTGAGCTCTCAGATTTCTCGTTCGAGGAGATCAGCGCCGCCGAGCACGACCGGTTGCAGGCCTTGTATTCGCCGTTGACCGATGCGATGCGTCGGCTGATTCAGGCGGGCATTCAATCGCGAGCGGATGAGGCTTCCATTCGTGAGGCGCAGTCGTTGGTCGAGGCCGCCGTCGACAAACTCGGCGGTGCCGGGCAGGGCGAGCAGGTTCGCCTTGCAGTGGGGCAGCGCCCGGTGGTGTGGGGTAATCCGGTGACGGGGTTCCGCAATGCGATTGCGCCACCGCTGGTGATGCACGAGGAGCCGGATGGCTTGTGGTGGAGCGAGTTCGAGCTGGGGGAGGCATATCAGGGACCGCCGGGGTGGGTGCACGGGGGTGTTCTCGCGATGGTGCTCGACCAGCTGCTCGGCGAGGCGGCAAGCGACGGGCTGACCAAGCCGTTGTTCACGGGAACGATCACGTTGCGGTACCTGCGGGGTACGCCGCTGGGGAAGCTGCGGGCGGAGGCGGCGATCGAGCGGACGGATGGTCACAAGACGTTCGTCAGCGGGCACATGTACGACGCCGAGGGCAAGACGGTCGAGGCGGAAGGCATCTTCATCAAGCCGCAGTGGGCGCGGGACGCTGGATGAAGTTCTACGTGAGCACGGCATTCCGCGAGCTGAAGGAAGCGGTCGAGATCGCCAAGGCCGCAGATGATCTGGGCTACGACGGCGTGGGCATTCCGGATCATGTGGTGAATCTGGAAACACTCGCGACACCGTATCCGTACACCCACGATGGGAAGCGGCGGTGGGAGGCGTTCACGGATTGGCCGGATCCATGGGTGCTGGTGGGCGCGATGGCACAGGTGACGACGCGGCTGAAGTTCGTGACGACGGTCTACATTCCGGCGATGCGGGATCCGTATGCGGCGGCCAAAGCGATTGGTACGGCGGCATATCTGTCCGATGGTCGCGTCGAACTTGGCGTCGGTGTGGGCTGGTGTGAAGAAGAGTTCACGTTGATGGGTCAGCAGTTCGCGCGGCGCGGCAAGCGGACGGACGAGATGCTGAAGCTGTTTCGGGCGCTGTGGGAGCCGGGGTGGGCGGAGTTCTCGGGGGAGTTCTATACGGCGCCGCGGCTGGAGATGGAGCCGACGCCGCCGAGGATTCCGATCTATGTGGGCGGCCTTTCCGATGTGGCGCTGCGGCGGGCGGCGCGGAACGACGGGTGGATCGGCGATCTGATCTCGACGGACGAGGCGCTCGTGCGTGTGGAGCGCGTGCGGGAGCTGCGCGCCGAGAAGGGTTTGTCGATGGACGGTTTCGAGGTCCTGACGCCGTTGACGGACGCGTTCCTGCCCGAGCATTACGAGCGCGCGGAAGCCGGCGGCATCACGGGCATCGTCACGATGCCGTGGATGTTCTACGCGGGTCCCGACGCTTCTCTGGCTGAGAAGATCGACGGGATGAAGCGGTTCCGCAAGGACCTCGCGCTAGACGGGTGACTGCAGGCGGATCCCGAGCTTTGGCAAATCCGCAGTATAAATTTATTTACATGACAGTTAATTAGTCGCAAAGATAAGTCGGTTTACAAGATCAGAAGGTGACTCGTTCTCGCCCGTTGACGCCCGAGGGTTCGACCGTCGGTTCCCGGATCAGACTCAACGGCACCCAGCAAAACCATCTTCCCCGGCCCGGCAACGCGCCTTAACTCCGACGCCTGCGCCTGCTGCGCTCGAGTCACGACAGGGCTGGCGTGCGATCTTCGCACTTCTACGGTGTATTTGGTCAGTAAGCGGGCATTGAGCGTGTTGCCTCGGCACGAGTTTGAAAGAACTCTGATGAGCCGTTCGGCGCCGAGAGGGTTCCTGAACAGGGAATTGTTTTACACTTGAGTTAATGATCTTGGCTAAGTATTTGAAAGCGAAACGACATGCGTTTAACGATGCTCGAAGTCGTTTTCTCAGCCTATGCTCAGCTATACGCTTGCCCTGACGCGCGGTGGGGGTTGAGGGAACAGCAAACCAGCGTATTGGTGGGCCGGAGCGATTCGGCTGGCCTGCGCGAACACGAGGAGTAGTCAACTACTCGTGTCTAGGGAACATTCTCGTTCTTAGGCTGCGCACGTCAGCAGGTTGGGCCGAGTAAATGCCGTCGTTACGACGCGGGGACGAAGGGATCATCATGGGGTATGCCAAGCACGTCGGGCGAGTAGGGGCGTTGGCGGTCGCGCTGGGAATCGGCGCGGCAGTAGCGACGACACCCGGTGTGGCTTGGGCAGAAGGTCCCGACGATCCCGGCGTCGAGGCGCCGGGTGATCCCGGCGGTACCCCGAAAGATCCCGGCACCCCAGGTGCGACCACGCCCTCAACCGAGCACGGGGATCCTGGTGAAGCCATCAGGCGGAACATCGAGCGTGCGGCAGACGGCATTCGTAACGCCATTACCGGTGTGGTTCGGAGTTCCGGTGGTGCGATTACCTCGACGCACCGGACCGGATCGAACTCGACCAACGGCAACGTTCCCCCTGTGATCGTCGAGGAAAATGATCTGCCCGAGTCTCCGCAACAGATCAAGCAGAAGTCCACAACTTTCGTCCAGAACAACGACACCAGTCCGGTGGGAAGCTTCACCCCGCCGCGCTGGCACGCACCGCAAGGTCAGGTCAACACAAATCCTGCTCCGAAGCCAGTGGCCAAAGCGATTGATGACGTCAAGGACGTAGTTCAGCAGTCGATCAACGCCGTGACCGGAAATCAAAGTGCCACAGGCTCGACAGCCATCGGACGTAATGCCTTCTCAACGCTCGATTCACTGGATACGGTAGACCAGCAGCAAGTTCGAACCGGTTTCGTCGCGCCGATTGCCATCATCACGAACGTGGTGAATGCTGCTTTGGCGCCGTTCCTCAACCCGACGCCCGGTCAGCCAGCTCCCCAAAACCCGATCCTGTGGGCGGTTTTGGGCTTCGTGCGTCGTCAGTTCCAGGACACTCCTTTCGGCAAGGTTGTCCTGAACCGCACTCCAGATATCACGACCCCCGACGTCGTAGACAACCACGACGGCACTTTCACCATTACGCCTTCCGCTGACGACGTCGACCCCGACGGCGACAACTTGACCTACTCAGCCGGCAACGGAACCGACGGGACTGTCGTAAAGAACGACGACGGCACTTTCACTTACACAGTGGATGCTGTTAATTGGGATAAATCGGACACGATTACGCTGACAGCCAGCGACGAGGGTGCCTACCCCCATGTTCACGGACTGGCGGGCCTCTTCAGCCCGGGCGGCGGCCACACTGACTCGGTCACCGTGACTATCGCACCCGATGACGGCAGTCTCCCGCCGCCGCCCGACGTGGTGGTGAAGCCGACCGAACGCAACGATGGAAGCGGCAACTTCGATACGGTGCTGCAATACAACCCTGCGACAGTCGCAGACGTGAAGGCCGCGCCTGGCTTCGAGCCGAAATACTGGACGGTGGTCGAGGAGCATTACGACGAGACGACCGGCAAGTACACAGCGGTACTGAAGCCGACTCAGGCAGGAGCGCTTCGTGCCGGTCTCGGACTGGATACCACAGACCAACTCAAACTCAATGTCACTCCTCAACCGACAGGCCAAACATTTGCACTGCGATCGGCGAGCTTTGCCGCACTCGCGGCAGAGGATCCGCCCGATCAGGCATTGAATCTGCCGACACCTCCGGCAGCGCATCTCCAGGTCGATGATCCTGCAATTCCTGTCGGATCCCACCCGGCCGGTGTCGTTGTGACCGACAAGTATGCCTATGTCATCAACGCTTACGACGGCACGGTAAGCGTAATCGGCGCAGATCCAAACGATGCCGCGACCTACAACAAGGTCTTGGACATGGATACTCAAGACGGCGAAGACGATATCGACCCGCTCGCTGTCGGACAATCGCCCTTCTTCGGATCGCTCAGCGGCGGCAATCTCTATGTGGTGAACGCTGCTGACGGCACTGTCTCAGTTATCGATACCGCGACTAACACCCTCGTCGATACCGATGAGAATGACGGCCAAGACGACATCGACCCGATCGTAGTCGAACCAGGTGCTTTCAACTCGGTGGCAAGCCCTGACGGGAAACGCCTGTATGTCATCAGTCAGGCGGGACACGTTTTCGTTGTAGACACTGACCCAACTAGCGAAAATTACAACAAGGTTGTTGACCTGGATCCCGCGACACCCGGGAATCAAGGCATTTCAACTGCACCGCCACCAGACAACAATCCAGACGACGGTCAAACCAGCAGTGGTTCCATCAGCGGCGCACTCAGCGCTGACGGCAGTCGTCTATATGTCACGCGCAGTTACACCACTGTGGTCCAAGGGGAGAATGGCAACGAGTACGTCTTTGGGCCCGGCGATGTGGTCGTCATCGACACCGCTTCAAACGCTGTCATCGGCGATCCGATTGAGCTTCAGCAATACCCCGGCTACGCGTCCAGCAATGGCAAACGCATATATATGACGAGCCTGAACGGGGACGACATTCGCAACCTTCTCTTCGACCAGAATGCTCCGCCGCCGCCTGGTTACGTGACGGTGGTCGATATCGACCCCAATAGCCCTACCTACAACACAGAGATTGATCAAATCGAAGTGGGGAAGTACGCAGTCAACGTCGCGATGAGCCCCGACGGCAGCCTCGCGTATGTCGTGAACGCCGGCGACGGAACGGTGTCAGTGATCGATACTGCAACCGATGAGGTTCTCACAACCTTCACTTACGATCCTAGCCCGTCCGGACAATTCGGTGACGCCAGCTTGATCGCGATAAGTCCCGATGGCAACCGCTTGTACGTCAGCAGGTTCCTGGACGGCCAGGCCGCTGCGATATCGATCGTTCCGGGGTCGGAAGCGGTGTAACCCAGACCTACCGGCGGAAGCGGCTGAGCAGACCAGGCCGCCGACGTGGCACGTCGTCGCGGTAACGATCATCGTCGGCGACGCGGTCGACCCGTCGGGCCGGAGCGCCGCGGGTCCGCCCAATGCCCGGCCGCCGGCGCGCGTCAGCTGACAGCAATGCCGGCGCCCGTCGTCGCGAGTCAACAGGAACCCGAAGCAGAAGATGATCGCCAGCTCGCCGCCGTTGGCGATCGGCCAGAAGCTCGCCGTCTGACCGCTGCCACCGCTGAGCGGCGGCCAGTGCTGATAGAAGTACGCGAACGCCATCTCACCGGACGCGATGAACGCCGCGATCCTGGTGAAGAACCCGACGGTGATCAAGATGCCCAGCACGAACTCGATCAACCCCGCCCACCACAGTGGGAAATCGCCGACCGCGATCGGTCCCGGCGCCGCGACCGGCCAGCCGAACAGCTTCTGCGAGCCGTGGATCGTATAGAGAAGACCAAAGATGATGCGGAAAGCGCTCAAAACAGGGGAGTGATAACCCGCTAGCCGGGCGTCCAGGTTGGTCATAGCTGACCCTAACGCAGCAATTGGGCCGGGCGATACTAACTCGCCCGGCCCAGATTGCGGACTGATTACACGTCGTAGTACAACGCGATCTCGTACGGGTGCGGACGGATCTGGATCGGCAGAATCTCGTTCTCACGCTTGAACGAGATCCACGTCTCGATCAGGTCCTCGGTGAAAACCCCGCCCTCCGTGAGGTATTCGTGATCCTCTTCGAGGCGGTCGATCACGGCCGAGAGCGACGTCGGAGCCTGCGGAATGCTGGCCGCCTCGTCCGGCGGCAGCTCGTAGAGGTCCTTGTCGATCGGTGCCTGCGGCTCCAGCTTCTTCTTGATGCCGTCCAGGCCGGCCATCATCATCGCTGCGAACGCCAGGTACGGGTTGCCCGAGCTGTCGGGGCAGCGGAACTCGAGGCGCTTGGCCTTCGGGTTGTTGCCCGTGATCGGGATACGCACACACGCCGAGCGGTTGCGCTGGCTGTACACCAGGTTGATCGGCGCCTCGTAGCCCGGCACCAGACGCTTGTACGAGTTCACCGTCGGGTTCGTGAACGCCAGCAGCGACGGCGCGTGGTGCAGGATGCCGCCGATGTAGTGGCGAGCCGTATCCGACAGGCCCGCGTAGCCGGACTCGTCGTGGAACAGCGGGTTGCCGTCCTTCCACAGCGACTGGTGGGCGTGCATGCCCGAGCCGTTGTCGCCGAACAGCGGCTTCGGCATGAACGTCACCGTCTTGCCCGCCTGCCATGCCGTGTTCTTGATGATGTACTTGAACAGCACCAGGTCGTCGGCCGCGTGCAGCAGCGTGTTGAACTTGTAGTTGATCTCCGCCTGTCCCGCGGTGCCCACCTCGTGGTGGCCGCGCTCCAGCGTGAAGCCCGCGTTCTGCAGGTTGGTGCACATCTGATCGCGCAGGTCGACGAAGTGGTCATACGGCGCGACGGGGAAGTAGCCACCCTTCGGGCGAACCTTGTAGCCGCGGTTGGGGCTGCCGTCGGACTCGAACGGCTCGCCGGTGTTCCACCAGCCGGCCTCGGAGTCGATCTCGTAGAACGTGCCGTTCATCTGCGAGTCGAAGGCGACAGAGTCGAAGATGTAGAACTCCGCCTCGGCGCCGAAGTACGCGGTGTCGGCGATGCCGGTGCTGGCCAGGTAGTTCTCCGCCTTGCGAGCCACGTTGCGCGGATCGCGCGAGTACGCCTCACGGGTGAACGGGTCGTGCACGAAGAAGTTCAGGTTCAGCGTCTTCGCCTCGCGGAACGGGTCGATACGCGCCGTCGCCGGATCGGGCAGCAGCATCATGTCGGACTCGTGGATGGACTGGAAGCCGCGCACCGACGAGCCGTCGAAGGCCAATCCGTCCTCGAAAACGCTTTCGTCGAACGCCGAGGCCGGGATCGAGAAGTGCTGGACGACACCGGGCAGATCGCAGAACCGGATGTCGACATACGCGACGTCCTCGTCCTTGATCTGCTTCATGATGTCGTCGGCGGTCTTATCTGCCACTGAAGACTCTCCTTTTATTTCTGTGTTAACCCGGGGCATGACGCTATGGACACGATGTTGCACGGCAGTCAACCGTATGTTGCGCCGAAGTTACGCAATTCCTCCAGACCTATGCTGGAACCATGCCTTCCAGCTTCGGTTCCTGGCTATCCGGTCCGCCGCCCGTCGGGTCGGAACCGACCGACCAGCGACCTAATGATTATCCAGGTCAGCGGCTGGGTCTACCCCCTAGCGGGCCTCAATCTCTTGCCCGGATGGGCAGGCGCATCGGAGCCCTGTCCATCGACTGGCTGATCGGCTACGGGTTGGCCGCCCTGGCCATGACGTTCGGCTGGTTCGGTGTGCAGGCACTATCCACTGCCGTGCTGGTCATCTGGTTCGTGCTGGGCGCGGTATCGGTCCGGCTTTTCGGGTTCACTCCCGGCCAGTACGCGCTCGGCCTGATCGTGGTGCCCGTCGACAACAGGCTCCATGTCGGCTTCGGGCGTGCGGTGGTCCGCGGTCTGCTGATCGCGTTGGTAATCCCGCCGCTGTTCACCGACACCGATCTGCGCGGCCTGCACGACCGGCTGACCCACACCGCGGTGGTGCGACGCTAGCTAGCGCCTGCGGACCGTCCGCTGCATGCCGCGCATCTTCCCCGCGTTCGGCATCGGGCCCTTTGGCATCGCCGCCGGGCCGACCTTCGAGCCGAGCGCGCCCAGCCGCGACTCCAGCGAGTCCATCTGCTTGACGGTGATGTTCGCAGGCAGCTTGTTCAGATGGCGTTCCAGCTTCGCCAGCGGCACCTCGTCGGCGCCGTTGCCGATCACGACGTCGTAGATCGGGACGTCGCCGACCAGCCGTGCGGTGCGCTTCTTCTCTTGTGCCAGTAGCGGTTTGACCCGCGCCGCCGAGCCTTCGCCGACGAAGATCACGCCCGGCCTGCCGATGACCCGGTGCACCGCATCCAGATGGCCGGTGGCCGCGACACCCGGGGTGACGCGCCACTTGCCGCGCAGGTTGTCCAGTGCCCACGCCGCCGCACCCGCCTGGCCCTCGGCCTTGTGATAGACCGATTTCTGTGCCCGCCGGGCGAAGATGATGAACGCCACCAACGCGCCGAGCACCACTCCAAGCGGGATCAGCGTGAACATCGTGATGCCGCCTGCGAACACTCCTGCCACCACCGAGGCCGCCACGATCAGCACAAACGCGCCGATCATGTAGGGCAGTAGGCGCTTGTCCTCCTTGCGCTGGATCTGGAACGCCTGCCACAGCTGACTGCGGCGCTGCTTGGAAGCGGCCTTACGGGTGGCCTTGGCCTCGGCCTTTGCGGCCTTGACTTCAGCCTTGTCGCGGGTGGTCTTCGCCATTGCTTCAGGATACGGGTGGGTGCGAGACCCGTGACCCCGCTGCCTGCGAATAGAGGCGACCGGCCCGATACGACGACCGCACCAGCGGGCCCGCCAGCACCCCGGCAAACCCGAGACCCTCCGCGAAGGCCGCGTGCTCGACGAACTCGTCGGGATGAACCCAGCGCTCCACCGGGTGATGACGCGCCGACGGCCGCAGGTACTGCGTGATCGTGACGATGTCGCAGCCCGCCTCGACCAGATCCGTGAGCGCCGTTCGGACCTCGTCCGTCGTCTCGCCCATACCGAGAATCAAGTTGCTCTTGGTGACCAGCCCGTAGTCCCGCGCGGCGGTGATCACCGCCAGGCTGCGGTCGTATCGGAATGCAGGCCGGATCCGCTTGAAAATCCGTGGCACCGTTTCGACGTTGTGCGCCAACACTTCTGGCCGTGATTCGAAGACCTGCTCGAGCAGGGCGGGTTCACCGTTGAAGTCGGGGATCAGCAGTTCCACGCCGGTGTCGGGGTTGAGCTTCTTGATGTGGCGCACCGTCTCGGCGTACAGCCACGCGCCGCCGTCGGGCAGATCGTCTCGGGCGACGCCCGTGACGGTCGCGTACCGCAGGCCCATGGTGGCGACACTCTCGGCGACCCGGCGCGGCTCGTCGCGGTCCAGCTCAGCCGGCTTGCCGGTGTCGATCTGGCAGAAGTCGCAGCGACGGGTGCACTGCTCGCCGCCGATCAGGAACGTCGCCTCCCGGTCCTCCCAGCACTCGTAGATGTTGGGGCAGCCGGCTTCCTCGCAGACGGTGTGCAGACCCTCACGGCGGACCAGATTCTTCAGCTGCGTGTACTCCGGGCCCGTCTTCATCCGGGTCTTGATCCACGGCGGCTTGCGCTCGATGGGAGTCTGCGCATTGCGGACTTCGAGACGCAGAAGTTTCCTGCCTTCCGGAGCGATGGTCACGACGTCAACGCTACCCGCAGCCGGCCGTCCAGCGCGTCGCACACGGCGGCCGTGACGCGGTCGACGACGTCGTCGACGCCGACGTGACGGCCGAGTTCTGCCGTCAGCGAAGTGACCCCGGCGTCGGCGATGCCGCACGGCACGATCGCAGAGAACGCACTCAGGTCGCAGTCGCAGTTCAGTGCAAACCCGTGCAGCGTGGTCGCCCGTGACACCCGGACCCCGATCGCGCCGACCTTGCGGGCCGGGCCCCTGTCGTCGGCAGGCACCCACACACCCGATCGGCCCGCGACGCGCACGGTTTCCAATCCGAGCTCGGCGCACACATGGATCAACGACTCTTCAAGGCGCCGAACGAAATTCACCACGTCGAGTGGTTCGGCCAGGCCGATGATCGGATAGCCGACCAGCTGACCAGGGCCGTGCCAGGTGATCTTGCCGCCCCGGTCGGTGTCGATCACGGGCGTGCCGTCGGCCGGACGCTCCTCCGGCAGCGTGCGACGGCCCGCCGTGAAGACCGACGGGTGCTCGAGCAGCAGCAGCGTGTCGGGTCCGCCCGCGACCCGCGCGTCGGCCAACTCCCGCTGCAACGTCCAGGCGTCCTGATAGTCGACGGTGCCCAACGGCCGTACGTCGATCGGTGCGGTCGCCGACCGGATGGAGCTCACGATTCGACGGTACTCGTGACGTAGGCCAATGCTTCGCCGACGGTGTTGTGCCGGAACTCGTAGCCCGCGCTTCCAGCGCCGCAGGTATCGCGCGCTGTCCGCCGAGCAGCCCTTCCTCGGCGAACTCGCCCAGCACTGTCTTGAGCGCAAAGCCCGGAACCAGCAGGGGTGTCGGCCGGTTCAGCGCACGGCCCATCGCCGTCGTGAACTCGGAGTTGGTCACCGGCGCAGGCCCGGTGAAGTTCACCGGACCCGACAGCTCGTCGGCGAAGATCGCGAACAGCAGTGCGCGCACCTGGTCTTCGAGGCTGATCCACGGCATGTACTGGCGGCCGTTGCCGAGCCGGGCGCCGAGACCCAGCGAGAACAGCGGTCGCAGCCGGCTCAGCATCCCGCCGCGCGGCGACAGCACCAACCCGGTGCGGGCCAACACGACACGCACACCCGCATGCTGCGCAGGCGCCGTCGCTGCCTCCCAGTCGCGGCACAGCTGGGCGAGGAACCCACGCCCCGACGGAGCGGTCTCGTCGGCGATCCGGTTGCCGGTGTCGCCGTAGTAACCGACGGCGCTGGCGTTGATCAGCACACCGACGCCCGCATCGGCCACCGCTGCCGACAGCACGTCGGTGGGGTCGATCCGGCTGTCTCGCAGGCTCTGCTTGAACGCGCCCGACCACCGTTTGGCGCCGACGCTGACGCCGCACATGTTGACCGCGGCATCCACCCCGCGCAGCGCGTTGGCATCGAACTCGCCGGTGTCCGGATTCCAGAACAACTCGTCGGAGTTCGACGGTGCCCGCCGGACGATGCGCACCACCCGGTGGTCGTTGACCCTCAGTGCGTAGACCAGCGCCGAGCCGATCAGTCCCGAGGACCCCGCAATTGCAACGGTGGCCACGTGTTTCTACAACCCCAGATCTGCCTCGAACGCGCCCTCTTCGAGCCTGCGCTTGATCGTGGTGAGGAAGCGACCAGCGTCCGCGCCGTCGACGAGCCGGTGGTCATACGTCAGCGGCAGATAGCAGATCGAGCGCACGCCGATCGACTCGTTGCCGGTCTGGTCGACCACCACGCGGGGGCGCTTGACGATCGCACCGGTGCCCAGCATCGCCGCTTGCGGCGGCACCAGGATCGGCGTGTCGAACAGCGCACCCTGGCTGCCGATGTTGGTGATCGTGAAAGTGCCGCCGGACAACTCGTCGGGTTTGAGGTTGCCCGACCGCGCCCGCGCCGCGATGTCGGCGATCGCCCGCGCCAAGCCTCCCAGCGACAGGTCGCCGGCGTTGTGGATCACCGGCGACAGCAGGCCCTGCTCGGTATCCACCGCGAAACCGAGGTGCTCGGCGTCGTAGTAGGTGATCTCCTTGGTGTCCTCGTTGTAGCTGGCGTTGACGTTCGGGTGCGCCTTGAGCGCGTCGACGACGGCCACCGCGAAGAACGGCAGGTACGTCAGGTTCACGCCCTCACGCTCAGCGAAGCTGGCCTTGGCGCGCGTCCGCAGCGACACGATTTTCGTCATGTCGACTTCGTGGGTCTGCGTCAATTGCGCTGTGGCCTGCAAAGATTCGCGGGTTTTCTTCGCGGTGATCTGCCTGATGCGGTTGGCCTTCTGCGTGGTGCCGCGCAGATGTGCCAGTGCAGAGGCCGGTTCCGCCTTCGCGGCGGCCGCCGGCGCCTCCTTGGCCGCTGGCGCCTCCTTTGCGGGTGCCTTCTTGGCCTCGGCCGCGGCGAGCACGTCCTGCTTCCGAATGCGCCCGCCGACGCCGCTGCCCTTCACCGACCCGAGGTCGATGTCGTTCTCGCTGGCCAACTTTCGCACCAGCGGTGTGACGTACGGCGCGCCGTCACTCGATGGCTCGGAATCGGCCTGCGGCTCGGACTTCGGCTCAGGTTTGGCCTCGGGCTTCGGTTCCGGCTTGGACTCGGGCTTGGCTTCTTCCTTCGGTTCGGGCTTCGCCTCTTCCTTGGGTTCCGGCTCGGGTTCTGGCTCGGATTCTGGCTCCGGCTTCGCCTCTTCCTTGGGTTCGGGCTCGGGTTCGGGCTTCTCGGCGGACGCCGCCCCGGCGTCGCCGATCTTGGCCAGCTCGCCACCGACGGCGACGGTGTCGTCCTCCTCGGCGGTGATGCTGATCAGCGTTCCCGCCACCGGTGACGGGATCTCGGTGTCGACCTTGTCGGTGGACACCTCCACCAGCGGGTCGTCGACCTCGACGCTGTCGCCGACCTTCTTCAGCCAGCGCGTCACGGTGCCCTCGGTGACCGACTCGCCAAGCTCGGGCATCAGCACCGGGGTCGCGTCGCCCCCACCAGACGAGGCGGCCGGCTTCTCGGGCTCGGGCTTCTCCTCGGGCTCGGGCTCCTCTTGCTCCTCGGCGACAGGCGTGGATTCCGCGGCCGGCTCCTCTGCAGGCTTCTCCTCTTCGGGTTCTTCTGCGGGTTCCTCGGACTTCGGCTCCTCGCCGCCTCCGCTGTCTTCTCCCTCGTCGCCGATCACGGCCAGCTCGCCGCCGACCTCAACGGTGTCGTCCTCCTGGGCGACGATCTTCTTCAGCACGCCTGCCGCGGGGGACGGGATCTCGGTGTCGACCTTGTCCGTGGAGACCTCGAGCAAGGGTTCGTCCAGCTCCACCGTGTCGCCCTCTTGCTTGAGCCACCGGGTGACGGTCCCCTCGGTGACGCTCTCGCCGAGTGCCGGCATCTGGACGGAAGTTGCCATGTCTGTTGACTCCCTCGAACGGTTGGTCGTCACGGGTCGAATGCCGGTTCCCATCCTGTCATGTCGAGCCCGCCCGCTCGCCCCAGACCTGCACACCTTTTGCTCTGGCACTATCGATAGAGGTGGAGCGCGGCAGCTCCGAAAGGAGTACGGCCCAGTTGGGACTGTTCGGCAGGTTTCGGCGCGGCGGGTCTCGGCGCGGCAGCGGCGGCAATGACCCCGCCGCCGACCTGGCATACATGCGGCAGTGGGTCGCCCAGCACGCGGGCGTCGAGGCGTTCGTGGAGCCGAAGACCACGGTCACCGAGCTCACCGTCGTGCTGGTGGCCGGTGACGGCGAATGGACGCGGCGTCGCGCAGGCGGCGATGCCGGGGCCAGGCGGCTGAGCGAGCGGCTGCAGATCCCGGTGTACGACGTGCAGAAGGTCGGCTACCCGCAACGCATGCGCGACCACGACGCCCGCCGCCGCATCGAGCGGGAACGCGCCGCTCGGCGGGAGCTGGAGGACCGTTAGGGTCTCGACCATGGGGGACACGATCACCGAGCGGTTCGTCGACAGCGTGGACGGTGTTCGCATCGCCACATACGAGCAGGGCAACCCCGACGGGCCGACGCTGGTGATGGCGCACGGCTGGCCCGATTCGCACGTGTTGTGGGACGGTGTCGTCTCGCGGCTGTCCGACCGGTTCCGAATCATCCGATACGACAGCCGCGGTGTGGGCAATTCATCTGTCCCCAAACCGGTTTCGGCATACACGATCTCCAAGCTGGCCGACGACCTCGGCGCGGTGATCGCCGCAGCGGGCCCGGGGATACCCGTTCATTTGCTGGGCCACGACTGGGGGTCGGTAGCCGCCTGGGAGTACCTGAGCCGGCCGGGCGCCGACGACAGGGTGGCGTCCTTCACCTCGGCGTCCGGGCCCGGCATCGCCCACTACGGCGGCTACATCTTCGACAGCCTCAAGCGTCCCTACCGGCCCGTGCGGTTCGCCCGCGCGATCGACCGGATCCTGCGGCTCACGTACTGGTACCCGTTCGCTGCCCCGGTCGTCGCGCCCGCGGTGTTCAAGGGACTGATGCGGCTCAGCGCCAACGGGCTGCTCACCGACGGCGTGCCCGCCGAACAGCGCTACCGCAGTGACACCGCCGCCGCCGACCTCGTCAACTCACTGAAGATCTATCGCTCGCTGGCCGTCTCACCGCCGACGAGGTTCCCCGCCGACCGCTACGTCGGCGTGCCCGTGCAGTTGATCGTCGCGACGAAGGACCCGGTGGTCCGCCCGCACGGCTTCGACGACCTGTCCCGCTGGGTACCGCGACTGTGGCGACGCGACATCAACGCGGGTCACTGGTCGCCGATGTCTCATCCGCAGGTGCTGGCGGCGAGTGTCGCCGAACTGGTCGACTTTCTCGAGGGCAAGCCCGCGACGCGGGCGTTGTCACGCGCACAGGTCGGCCGCAAACGCGACGACTTCGGCGACACGCTGGTGTCGGTCACCGGCGCGGGCAGCGGCATTGGACGGGAGACTGCGCTGGCCTTCGCGCGTTCGGGCGCCGAGCTCATCGTCAGCGACGTCGACGAGGCGACCGTCAAGGAAACCGCCGCCCAGATCGTCGAGAGGGGCGGTGTCGCGCACCCGTACGTCGTCGATGTGGCCGACGCCGAAGCGGTGGAAAGATTCGCCGACGAGGTGTGCGCCGAACACGGTGTGCCCGACATCGTGGTCAACAACGCGGGCATCGGTCAGGCGGGAGAGTTCCTGAACACCCCTGCCGAGCAGTGGGAGCGGGTGCTCGACGTCAACCTCGGTGGTGTCGTCAACGGCTGCAGGGCATTCGGGAAGCGCCTCGTCGAGCGCGGCACAGGCGGACACATCGTCAACGTCGCTTCGATGGCGTCGTACTCGCCGTCAAAATCCTTGAATGCGTACTGCACATCGAAGGCCGCCGTCTACATGTTCTCCGACTGTCTGCGTGCGGAGCTCGACGCCGCGGGCATCGGACTCACCACCGTGTGCCCGGGCACCATCGATACCAACATCGTGCACGCCACCCGCTTCGACGCACCTGGCCGCTCGGATGAAAGCATCGAGAGCCGTCGCGAGCTTCTCGAGAAGCAGTTCAGGCGTCGGCGTTTCGGACCGGACAAGGCGGCGAAGGCCATCGTTTCGGCGGTCAAGAAGAACAAGCCGATCCGGCCCATCACGCCGGAGGCCTATCTGCTCTACGGCACGTCTCGGGCGCTGCCGCAGGCGATGCGCAATGCGGCCCGCGTCAGGCTGGTGTAGCTCTAACCGTTGCGGGCGACGTCCTCGAGCACCGCGAACATCGTCCGGGTCGGCACCCCGGTTCCGCCCTTGCCGGTGTAACCCCACGGGCCGCCGGTGTTGTACGCCGGGGCCGCGACATCGATGTGTGCCCACGCCACGCCGTCGGCGACGAACTCGCGTAGGTAGGTGCCGGCGACCAGCATGCCCGCGTACCGCGAGCCGCTGACGTTGGCCAGGTCTGCCACCGTCGACTTGAGGTCGTCCTTGAGTTCATCGGGAAGTGGCATGGGCCAGGCGTTTTCGCCGACCTCCTGGGACAGCGCGGCAACCCGGTCGCGGAATTCGTCGGAGCCCATCACCCCGGGCGTGCGGGCGCCGAGCGCGACGGTCTGCGCACCGGTCAGCGTCGATGTCTCGATGAGGTAGTCGGGGTCGTCCTCGCACGCCCGCACGATCGCGTCGGCGAGAATCAAGCGTCCCTCGGCGTCGGTGTTGAGCACCTCGACGGTGATTCCGCCGTATTGGGTGAGCACGTCGCCCGGTCGCTGGGCAGTCGCCGACGGCATGTTCTCGGCCATCGGCACGGTGGCGATCACGTCGATGGGCAGCTTCTGCTTGGCCGCGAGCACCACCGTCGCGATGACCGCAGCCGCACCGCCCATGTCGGATGTCATGTGGTGCATGTTGGCGGCCGGCTTGATGGAGATGCCGCCGGTGTCGAACGTGATGCCCTTGCCGACAAGGGCGACCCTCTTGCCTTTTCGCTTCGCCCCTCGGTGTGCCAGGCGGACCAGCCGCGGCGGGCGCGACGAACCCTTTCCGACGCCGATCACGCCGCCGTACCCCGCCTTGGCCAGCGCCTTGTCGTCGAGAACCTCGACTTCGAGTCCGGCGGCTTCACCCAAAGCCTTTGCGCGCTTGGCGAATTCGTCGGGAAAGAGGTGCGACGGGGGAGTGTTGACCAGATCGCGGGCGGTGGCGACGGCGGTCGCGATGTCGGTGGCGCGCTCGGCTTGCGCCTTGGTCTTGCCTTTCGTGTCCGCCACCAGCGCGGTGATGTCGCGCAGGCCTT
Source organism: uncultured Actinomycetota bacterium (assembly GCA_963758825.1). GTDB lineage: Bacteria > Actinomycetota > Actinomycetes > Mycobacteriales > Mycobacteriaceae > Mycobacterium. Next base: position 312,751 of record CAVWWV010000014.1, read on the forward strand.
TGTCTTTCGGTGCGGTCTTGTCGCTGCGGAAGTCGCTGAACCGGTAGGCGCCGAGGATCAGTCCCTCGACGGCGGCCTCGAGGTCGATGTCCGACAGCGTGGTGATCACCGCCTCGGTGCCGTTCAGTGAGCGGGCGGCGACCCCGGCGGCGCGCCGGATCAGGTCGGACGGCCACGCGTCGCGGGGCTTGCCGAGACCGATCGCGAGCACACTGCCAACGGGAAGGGACGGCGCGACCACCCGTGTCACCTGGTCCGTGCCGCCCTTGGCGCCGAGCGACTGCAGGGCGACCTCGATCTCGCCGACGGCCTCGGCATCGAGGAACGGGTTCGCGACGACGGTCGCTGTGCCATCGTCGTCGCCTCCGCTGACCACGGGCACGATCAGCACCGTTTTGTCGGCTTTGCGCTTGGGCAGCGACGAGCTGACGGCGACGGTGGGGGCCTGATATCCAGTATTTGCAGGGCTCACGAGCGTTGAGCCTATCGGTCAGCGAGACACGTGCAGGTCATAGGCCGTGACCGGGTCGTCGAAACCCTTGAGGGTCAAAGGTTCCTGTGGTATCGCGGGCCAGTCGGGCAGCTCGTCGCGGACGGCCGACGTGGCAAGGATCTGTCCGGGCTCGGCAGCAGCGACGAGCCGGGCGGCCAGGTTGACCGAGTTGCCGAAGTAGTCGCCGCCGACGGCCAGCACCGTGCCGTAGTCGAGACCGGCGCGGACCTGCATCTGCGCCTCGCGGGCCTTCGGGTGATCGACCAGATCCACGGCCGCCTTGGCCAGTCGTTCGGGCGTCGAGCTCACCCACATGACCTCGTCTCCGATGAACTTCACCACTCGACCGCCGTCGGCGTGCACCACATCGGTGACGGTGGCACTGAATTCGCTCAGCAAGCCCGACAACTCCGCTGGTGTGAGCTGCTGGGTCAAGGCCGTGAAGCCCGACAGGTCCGCGAAACCGATGCCGCACACCACAGTTTCCGACGCATCGCGGAGAACCCCCTCGAAATGGGTCCTGGCGCTGATCAGGTGATGGCGGTGAACGGCATCGATCAGTGCTCCAATGCGGGGAATGAATTCCGCCACCTGTCGGTATGCCTGCGCGGTGATGAGCTCGTCATGACTGTGTGTCATCTGGAGATCGGGCGAGCGGGCCCGGACTACGGCCGACTCGGCTTCGGCAAGCCGTGCCATGGTCGCGCCGAGGACCCGCAGAAATCCGAACGCGCCGTCGTCGGTCATCAGGTTCTTCATCGCCACCCAGGTCGCCAGGCCGTCGACATCGGCCTGGCTCAAGGCGACCTCGTTGGGGCCTGCGACCGTGAGGCCGAGCACGGCCCATGCGGTTGCGATGTCGTCCAGAGGCACACCGAGCGCGTCGGCGGCCGTCGCGCAGGCTGTGAATCGGGCGGCCGGACCGCTGCAAAGCATCACCGGCAAGACCGAACAGCCGGCCGCGGCGCTCGGCCTCGATCATTTCCTCGGGCGTGAAGCCCAACCTGTCCAGGTATTCGATCAGCGCGGCACGCTCGTGCGCGTTGGCGATGCCTGCGGCCTCCAGCGCCTCGAGATCGACCACCCACCGGAGTCTGCCAGTAGCGTTGCCGCGATTAGGGTTGAATCCCGTGAGCGAAATCCAGCACGGCCCGCTAGAGGAACGGCACCGTCAGCTCGGCGCCAGCTTCGCCGAGTTCTCCGGCTGGCTGATGCCGGTCGCATATGCGGGCACCGTGGGCGAGCACACCGCCACGCGTACCGCTGTCGGTCTGTTCGACGTCAGCCACCTCGGCAAGGCGTCGGTCCGCGGTTCCGGTGCGGCCGAGTACGTCAACTCGACGCTGACCAACGACCTCGGCCGGATCGGCCCCGGCAAGGCGCAATACACGTTGTGCTGCACCGAATCCGGCGGTGTCATCGACGATTTGATCGCCTACTACGTGTCCGATGACGAAGTGTTTCTGGTTCCCAACGCCGCCAATACCGCGGCCGTCGTCGCCGCGCTTGGCGACGAGGCGCCAAGCGGGCTGACCATCACCGACGAGCACCGGTCACGCGCGGTCCTTGCCGTGCAGGGACCGAAATCGGCGGAGGTCGTCGGATCGCTCGGGTTGCCGACCGATATGGACTACATGGGCTACGCCGACGCCGACTTCAACGGCGCCGAGGTGCGGGTGTGCCGGACCGGATACACCGGTGAGCACGGGTACGAGCTGCTGCCGGCCTGGGATGACGCCCCTGTGGTGTTCGATGCGCTCGTCGATGCCGTGTCCGGCGCCGGCGGCCAACTGGCCGGCCTCGGCGCCCGCGACACGCTGCGCACCGAGATGGGCTACCCGCTGCACGGCCACGAGCTGTCGCTGGACATCTCGCCGTTGCAGGCGCGGTGCGGCTGGGCCATCGGCTGGCGCAAGGAGGCGTTCTGGGGCCGCGACGCGCTGCTGGCCGAGAAGGAGGCGGGCCCGAAGCGGCTGCTGCGCGGCCTCCGCGCGGCGGGCAGGGGCGTGCTGCGGCCCGATATGACGGTGCTCGACGGCTCCACTCCGATCGGGGTGACGACATCGGGAACCTTCTCTCCGAGCTTGAAAGTCGGCATCGCGCTCGCGTTGATCGACACCGATCACGACATCGCCGACGGACAGCGGGTTTCGGTTGATGTGCGCGGTCGCTCCGTCGAATGCGACGTCGTCAAACCGCCCTTTGTGGAGGCAAAAACCCGGTAGCGCCCGGATATACAATCGGCGCATGACCGAGCACCTCGAGTTCACCGTCGATCGCAATGCGAATCCGGCGAGCGACGAGGTACGTGCGGCAATTCTGGCGAATCCGGGATTCGGCCGCCATCACACCGACCACATGGTGTCGATCGACTACATCGACGGCAAGGGCTGGCACAACGCGCGGGTCATGCCGTACGGCCCCATCGAGCTCGACCCCTCGGCAATCGTTCTGCACTATGCGCAGGAGGTGTTCGAGGGGCTGAAGGCCTACCGCTGGGCCGACGGTTCGATCGTGTCGTTCCGGCCCGAAGCCAACGCCGCGCGGCTACGCACGTCGGCGCGCAGGCTGGCCATCCCCGAGCTGCCCGACGAGGTCTTCATCGAGTCGCTGCGCCAGCTCATCGCCGTCGACGGCGAATGGGTGCCTCCGGCGGGCGGCGAGGAATCGCTTGTACCTGCGGCCCTACATCTTCGCCACCGAGCCGGGGCTGGGGGTGCGGCCGGCGTCCGAATACCGCTACATGGTGATCGCGTCACCGGCGGGCGCGTACTTCCCGCGCGGCATCAAGCCCGTCAGCGTGTGGCTGTCACACGAATACGTGCGTGCCTCACCGGGCGGCACCGGTGCCGCGAAGTTCGGCGGCAACTACGCGGCATCGCTTCTGGCGCAGGCCGAAGCCGCCGACAACGGTTGCGACCAGGTCGTGTGGCTGGACGCCATCGAACGCCGCTATGTCGAAGAGATGGGCGGCATGAACCTGTTCTTCGTGTTCGGCAGCGGGCGGTTCGGCCCGCCTTGTCACACCGGAGCTCAGCGGCTCGTTGCTGCCCGGTATCACGCGGGATTCTTTGCTGCAGTTGGCAAATGACGCGGGATTCGCCGTCGAGGAGCGCAAGATCGACGTCGACGAGTGGCAGAAGAAGGCGGCCGCGGGTGAGATCACCGAGGTCTTCGCGTGCGGAACCGCCGCGGTGATCACCCCCGTGTCGCACGTGAAGTACGGCGACGGTGAATTCACCATCGCCGACGGCGAACCGGGCGAAATCACCATGGCCCTGCGCGACACGCTGACCGGTATCCAGCGAGGCACGTTCGCCGATACCCACGGCTGGATGGCGCGGCTGAGCTAGCTTCGGCTAGCCGATCGCAAAACCGACGGCGGCTACCGTCGTCGTCACCTCGATCGCGGCACCGAGTACGTCGCCGGTGATTCCGCCGAAGCGCCGCACACAGTGCACGACCAGCACCGCGCTGCAGCCGAGGGCGACCAGCACGACAAGCGGACCCTGCCAGGGTCGAGGCCCGGCCAGCACCGCCGCCCCTGCGACCGCGACGGCCCACGCCGCTATCGCCGCAACCGGTTGGCTGCCCGCCACCATCGCGCCCAGCGTGCTGCCGTCGGCCGCAGGCACCGATCGGCGGCAGGCCGCGACGGCGGCGACCCGGCCCGCCGTCACCGCGGCGATCACCGCGATCGCGCTCAGTTCGGCGAAGGCCAGTCCCTGCACCATGATCACCACGACGATCGCGGCCACACCGAACGGGCCTGTTCCGCCGTCCCGCATCACCTGCAGCGCCCGCTCCGGCGGGCCGTAGCAGCCGAGGCCGTCGACGGTGTCGGCAAGCCCGTCGATGTGCAGGCCCCGGGTCGCGATCAGCAGCGCCGTCACCGCAAGCACACCGGCCAGCGGGTTGGCGGGCCCGAACGCCTGCGATGCCGTCCACACCACCGCGGCGGCCAACGCGCCCAGCGCCACGCCGACCACCGGCAGAGCCGTCAGCACGCCCCGCCCGACCCCGGACCCTGCGCGTAGCGGCAGAACCGTTCCGAACGCGAACGCCCCTGTGACCGAACGGATCACGACGAGACGCTGGCCTCATCGAAGGTGGCCATCGACCGCAGTGTGGCGATCGCAGCGCGGACGACCGTCAGTGCCACCGCTGCGCCGGTGCCTTCGCCGAGACGCATCGACAGATCGACGATCGGTTCCAGTTCGAGCTTCTCCAGGGCCAGCGTGTGTGCGGGTTCGGTGGAACGGTGACCCGCACGCCACCACTCGCGTGCACCCGGCGCGAGCACGTCGGCGATCATCGCGGCGGACGTCACCACCACGCCGTCGAGCAGCACCGGCGTCCGGCGGACGGCGGCCTGAGCGCAGAACCCCGCCATCGCAGCCAGATCCGCGCCGCCGCACACCCGTAGCAGCCCGAGCGGATCGGCCGTCAGCCCGCGGCCGCGGTACAGCGCGTCGCGAACCGCCGCCACCTTGCGCGACCATCCAGCGTCGTCGATGCCGGTGCCCCGGCCGACCACCACGACCGGTTCGGTCGCCGGTCAGCGCGGCGATCAATACCGTTGCGGCCGTGGTGTTTCCGATACCCATGTCGCCCGCGATCAGCAGGTCGGCCCCCGCATCGACCTCCTCGTCGGCGATCCGGCGGCCTGCGTCCAGCGCGGCCTGCGCCTCGTCTGCCGTCAACGCATCCTCGACAGCGATGTTGCCGCTGCCCCTGCGCACCTTGTGCGCGCCGATCGACGCGGAGAGTGGCTCGTCGACGTCGACCGCAATGTCCACCACGCGCACGGTCGCGCCGGCGGATTCCGCGAGCACGTTGATCGCTGCGCCTCCGGCGTCGAAGTTCGCGACCATCTGCGCGGTGACCTCCGAGGGAAACGCCGACACCCCGGCGACGGTGACGCCGTGATCGCCCGCGAACACCACGACCCGCGCGCGCTGGAACTGCTTGGGCGGGCACACGCCTTGGCAGGCCGCCACCCACACCGACAGCTCCTCGAGGCGCCCGAGCGAACCGGCCGGTTTCGTCAACGTGTCCTGGCGGGCCCGCGCCTGCGTGGCGACCTCGGCGTCGGGAGCGGCGATCTGTGGGAATTCCGTCACGACGGCTCCTTCACCGCGACGGGCTGGCCCGCGACCACCAGCACCACTCGGTCGCACAGTTGCGCCAGCCGCTGGTTGAGCGCGCCGAGTTCATCGGCGAAACGGCGTCCTGCAACCGTTTCGGGTACGACGGTCAGGCCCACTTCCGGGCTGACCAGCACCAGGTCTGCCTGGTATCCCGCGACGGCGTCGAGGAAGTCGTCGACGTCGGCTTCAACGGAGCCGCCGGTCCACGCGTCCGCGCGGTCCATCGCCGCGGTCAGCCAACCGCCGACATCGTCGAGCAATGTGGGCAGCGAATCGTCGGCGCGCAATTGCTTTGCCGCATCAAAGGTTTCGGCGGTGGACCAGTGACGGGGCCTGCGCGCGCGATGGGACGCCACCCGCTGCGCCCAAGCGTCGTCGTCGGCGACGGGTCCGGTGGCGAGATACCGAACCGGAACCTCGGCGCCCGCGGACTGCGCGATGACGGACTCGGCCCACTCGGATTTGCCCGACCTGATACCGCCGAGCACCAGAATGCGCACCCGGTGACTCAGGTGACCTTTTCGCCGCGGTTGACCCGCGGGCGTGGCGCGCGCATCCGCCGCAGCTGGGAGGCGCGGCTGGCCGCGTAGAAGCCGAGCTTCCACCCACCCTCGGTGTGGTCGGGATATTTCTCGTCGACAAGCCGATTCACCTTGCGGCCCAAGAAGAGTCCGTCGACGATCATGATCCCCATCAGAATGAGCATCGCAGGAGAGATGTAGTACTGCACCTGCGGAACCGCCAGCATGATGAAGATCAGCCCCAGCGCCGCAGGCATGAAGAGGCCGAGCACGCTGATGCGGCGGGCGTCCACGATGTCGCGCGCGAGCGCACGAACCGGACCCTTGTCCCGCGGCAGAAGGTAGGCGTCGTCGCCTGCCATCATCCGTTCGCGCCGCTCGGACATCGCTGCGCGCTTGGCCACCTTGTCCTCGCGGCGTTCATCGCGCGACAGCTTCGGCCCGCGCAGCTCTTTGCGCCTGCGTCGTGCCTCGGCGGTGGTCATCGGGGCGGGAGCGATCGGGCCCCGGCGACGCGACGAATCGCGCTTCGGTGTCGGCCTGCCCTTCGGTGCCGTCGCTCGAGAAGCCTTGGTGCCGGAATCGCTGTCGGCGGTCGCCTCGACGTCGTCGGCGGCTTCAGCGTCGTCGGGTGGCGGGTTGTCCTTCTTGCGCCCCAGCAGGTTCACGCCCGCCAGCATAATCTGCTGTGATGACCGGCTCGGACGGCCTCCGCGTGCTCATCGCCCCCGACTGCTTCGGCGACAGCCTCACCGCGGTGCAGGCCGCCGAGGCGATCGCCGAGGGCTGGCGCAGGTCCCGGCCGGCCGACGAGCTGACGCTGGCCCCGCAGTCCGACGGCGGACCCGGATTCGTCGACGTGCTCGCCGGACGCGTCGGCGAGCGGCGCACGATGCGGGTGAGCGGTCCGTTGACCGACGACGTGGATGCCGACTGGGTATTCGACGGCCGCGATCCCGGCACGGCCTACATCGAGTGCGCGCAGGCCTGCGGGCTGGCGTTGCTCGGCGGCCCGCCCACTGTCGAGACCGCGCTGGCCGCGCACAGCAGGGGCGTGGGTCAGCTGATCGCGGCCGCGGTGGCGGCGGGTGCGGGCAGAATCGTCGTCGGCCTCGGGGGCAGCTCCTGCACAGACGGGGGCAAGGGCATGATCGAGGCCCTCGGCGGCCTGCAACGAGCTCGCACGCTGCTGGCCGGCGTCGAGCTGATCGCCGCCACCGACGTCGAGCACCCGCTACTCGGGGCGATGGGCGCGGCGCGGGTGTTCGGCCCGCAGAAGGGCGCCGACCAGGACACCGTGGCCGTGCTCGAGCAGCGGTTGACCGAGTGGTCCGCCGAACTCGACGCCGCCGCGGGGCGACCCGTCAGCGGTGAGAAGGGTGCCGGCGCCGCGGGTGGCCTCGGCGCAGGCCTGCTGGCACTGGGTGGCAGGCGCGAGTCGGGCGCCACCGTCATCGCCGAGCACACGCGCCTCGCCGACGACGTGGCCGCGGCCGAACTGGTCATCACCGGCGAGGGCCGGTTCGACGACCAGTCGTTGCACGGCAAAGTCGTCAGCGCGCTGGCAACCGAGGCCCGCGGTACCCCGGTGCTGGTGCTTGCCGGTCAGGTCACCCTGGATGCCTCCGCGCTGCAGGAGGCGGGCATCGCCGCCGCCTACGCCGTCTCGGACCACGCCGGATCGGTCCAGCTGGCCATCTCCGACGCTGCCAACCAGCTCACGGGGTTGGCCGAGGTCACGGCCGACCAACTCGGGAATAGCGGGATAACAAGGTACCGTTGAGCTGGTGGGCTGCGAGACGGCCCGCAACACAAGCTATTCACAGGAGACGCAATGACTGTTCAGGACGAGTCGGCGACCAGCACCGCCACCCACGGCGCGGTCCTGACCGAAGCGGCGGCCAGCAAGGCCAAGGCGCTGCTGGACCAAGAAGGCCGTGACGACCTGGCGCTGCGGATCGCCGTGCAGCCGGGCGGCTGCGCCGGACTGCGCTACAACCTCTTCTTCGATGACCGGACCCTCGATGGCGATCTGACCACCGAGTTCGGCGGCGTCAACTTGACCGTCGACCGGATGAGCGCCCCCTACATCCAGGGCGCCACGATCGACTTCGTCGACACCATCGAAAAGCAGGGTTTCACCATCGACAACCCGAACGCGACGGGATCGTGCGCGTGCGGGGACTCGTTCAACTGACCTAGTACTGGCTGCCAGCGCGCAGCAGGTACGAACACACCAGGACCTCGTTGTCCTGGGCGAGTATCTGGGCCACCGCCTGTTCCTCCGTCTTGGGCGGGGGTTGGGTGCGGCTTCCTGCGGGCGTGACGCGCATGGTGAACAGCACCTGCGCCTGATACGGCGACGAGAACACCATCTTGTCGATCGACGTCACATCCGCGCTGGAGAACTGCTTGCGGAACGCGTCGCTGCTCAGATCGGCCAGCGCCAGGTCTGATTTCTTTTCCTTGACGGCGTCGAACAGCCCGCACAGCGTGTGTCGGGCGATCTGTTCGACATCACCGCGCTGCAGCGCATCCAAGTAGTCCTGGATCGCCGTCTGTGCCGCCGTCGTGGTCAGCGTCTTGCGGGTCGCCGGATCGTCGTCGGAGCCCATCACCAGAACCGTCGTGACCACAGCGGCGGCCAGCACCGCGATCGCGAGCAGCGCGGCCAGTACGCCGCGCCACCGACTGCGCTTCGGATACGGAATCGGCGGTGGCAGCAAGCCCGGATAGATCGGTGCCGCAACGGGATTGTGCGGATACGGCACAGGGGGACCGGGATGCGGGGGTGGAGGGCCGACCGGTCCGGCGCCGTATTGGGGCGGATACGGACCAGCCATGGAGTGTGCTCTCCCGGAGTTGTCGGGGAATGCCGTCTACAGTGACCCGAACGAGTCTTGTAGCAGGTTAGCGCAAGCGGCCGGACGTGGGCGGGACCGTGACGCTCGGTACGATTACCTAGACAGATTAATGAATTGAAGGGTGCAGCTTCGTGACCATCGCGGTAACCGGATCGATCGCAACCGACCATCTCATGCGGTTTCCGGGCAAATTCTCCGAAGGCCTGCTGCCTGAGCACCTGCAGAAGATCTCGGTCAGCTTCCTGGTGGACGACCTGGTCATCCACCGCGGGGGCGTCGCGGGGAACATGGCGTATGCGATCGGCGTCCTCGGCGGAGACCCGACGCTCGTCGGCGCCGTCGGAAGGGATTTCGACGACTACCGGGGATGGCTCACCAGCCACGGCGTGGACTGCGACAGCGTGCTGATATCGGACACCGCCTACACCGCCCGGTTCGTCTGTACCACAGACGAAGACATGGCACAGATCGCCTCGTTCTATCCGGGTGCGATGTCGCAGGCGCGTGACATCAAGCTTGCCGATGTCGTGTCTCGCAGGGGCACACCGGATTTGGTGATCGTCGGCGCCAATGATCCGGATGCAATGTTCCTGCACACCGAAGAATGCCGCGCGCTGGGCCTTGCTTTTGCCGCCGACCCGTCGCAGCAGCTGGCCCGGCTGACCGGCGAGCAGATCCGGGCGCTGATCGACGGCGCGACATATCTGTTCACCAACGACTACGAATGGGACCTGTTGCTGCAGAAGTCCGGCTGGTCGGAGGCCGAGGTGATGAGCCAGATTCAGATGCGCGTCACCACGCTGGGCGAGAAGGGCGTCGACATCGTCGGCCGCGACGGCACCTTCATCCATGTCGACGTGCGTGCCCGAGACGCACAAGGACGACCCCACCGGCATCGGCGACGCCTTCCGGGCCGGCTTCCTGACCGGGCGTGGACAAGGGCCTGTCGATCGAGCGCGCCGCACAGTTGGCGTCGCTGGTCGCGACACTTGTGCTCGAGGCGCCTGGTCCGCAGGAATGGAGCTGGGACAAAGAGGCAGGCATCAAGCGGCTGGCCGACGCCTACGGCGCGGACGCGGGCACCGAGATTTCCGAGGCGCTCGGCTAGAGCTGCACGGGATAGGTCGGCTCGCTGATCTGAGGGGTCACGCTGCCCTCGACGAAGATCGCGTGCCACAGCATGAAGATCAGCACGGTCCACAGTCGTCTGCTGTGATCGCTTACGCCGGTGCGGTGCTCGTCGAGCATGGTCCGAACCGCCGCCGTGTCGACGAGCTCACCGGCGCCTGACGACGCCGTGAGGTCGTAAGCCCAATCCAACAGTTCACCGGCCCGCAGCCAGTGCCGGATGGGCACCGGGAAGCCGAGCTTCGGCCGGTTGAGTACATGCGCGGGGATGACCGGCTCCAGTGCCCGACGCAATGCGTACTTCGTGGTGGATCTGGTGATCTTCTGGTCCAACGGCAGCCGGGATGCCACCGCGAACACCTCCGGATCCAGGAACGGCACGCGCAGCTCGAGCGAGTTGGCCATGGTCATCTTGTCGGCCTTGACCAGAATGTCGCCGCGCAGCCAGGTGAACAGGTCGATGTGCTGCATCCGCGCCACCGGATCCCAGCCCTCGGATTCTGCGTACACCCGTGCAGTCACATCCGTGTGCGTCCAATCGGCGCGGAATCCCGGCAGCACCGCCTGCAGCTGCGCGTCGGAGAAGCTGCGCGCGTTGCCGTAGTACCGCTGCTCGAGCGTCTGGCTGCCCCTGTGCAGAAGGCTCTTTCCGCGCATGCCGTCCGGCAGCGGCGCCGAGACCTTGGCCATGGACCGGCGTAGCGGACGGGGCATATAGTTGAAAGGCTTGAGCGACAACGGTTCCCGGTAGATCGTGTAGCCGCCGAACAGTTCGTCGGCGCCCTCGCCGGACAGCACGACCTTGACGTGTTTGCGCGCCTCTCGGGCGATGAAGTACAGCGGCACCAGCGCCGGGTCGGCCACGGGTTCGTCGAGATACCAGACGATCTCGGGCAGCGCCGAGACGAACTCGGCCTGGCTCACCACCTTGGTGACGTGCCTGGCGCCGATCGCCTCCGCCGACGCCACCGCCACGTCGACCTCCGAAAAGCCCTCCCGCTCGAAGCCCGTGGTGAAGGTGATCAGCCGTGGGTTGTGCCGCATGGCGAGCGCCGCGATGGCGGTGGAGTCGATGCCGCCGGACAGGAAAGCGCCGACAGTGACATCGGCGCGCATGTGCTTGGCCACCGAGTCCTCGAGCACGGCGGTGATCTCGTCGTATCGGCTCTGTTCCGTGCCCTGCGGTGAACGGCTTGGCCGCGAACCGGGGAGTGAAGTACCGACTCACCTCCGGTTGGCCGCCAGGCCGGATGCGGGCGTAGCTGCCGGACTCCAGCCTGCGCACGCCGCGGTGCAGCGTCTCGGGCTCGGGCACGTACTGCAGCACGGTGTAGTGCTGGACGGCGCGTTCGTCGATACCGACGTCGATGCCCAGGTCGTCTGCGAGGCTGAGCAGGCACTTCTTCTCGCTGCCCACCGCCGTGCCTGCCGCCCCCGTCGCCATGAACAGCGGTTTGATGCCGAAGGGGTCACGCGCGCAGAGCAATTCGCGCTCAACGGTGTCCCACAGCGCGAATGCGAACATGCCGCGCAGCCGGGTCAGCGCGTCGGTGCCCCAATAGTGGTAGGCGGCGATGATGGCCTCGCCGTCGCCGTCGGTGTGAAAGGTCGCGCCGTTGGTGGCGGCCAGCTCCTGCCGCAACTCCAGGTAGTTGTAGATCTCGCCGTTGAAGACCAGCACGTAGCGGTCGGGCGAGTCGGCGGGGCCCCAGCGCAACGGTTGGTGGCTGTGCGCGATGTCGATGATCGACAGCCGGTTGAAGCCGAGGACGACCTCACCGTCGTGCCATGTGCCCGGTTCGTCGGGCCCGCGGTGACGCATCAAATGCGACGCGCCGGACACCGCATCGACCAGTTCCGCGGAGACGTCGGCGGACGGATCGGTCAGCAGGGCCAGGAGTCCGCACACGGCGCCAGTATGCCGAATGGCGGCGCGGACTATGACGGGCACTCAATAGGCGAGGTGTGTCGAGACCAGCATTCCCGCGGGTGGTCTACGCTGCGTAGTATTCGCCTAGTTCCACCGACTTCTAGGAGGCTGCAACGTGACACCTCGCGGACGCTGGGTGGTGGCACGGAGAGCGGCGTTGGTTGTCGTACTTGGTGCGGCTGCGCTGCTGCTCAGCGGGTGTAGCTGGTCGGAGGCGCTCGGCCTTGGCTGGCCCAACGGAATCACACCGCAGGCCCACCTCAACCGTGAACTGTGGATCGGCTCGGTGATCGCCTCACTGGTGGTCGGCGTCATCGTCTGGGGCCTGATCTTCTGGACGTCGGCGTTTCACCGGCACAAGAAGGGCGAAACGGAGCTGCCGCGCCAGTTCGGCTACAACATGCCGCTGGAGCTGGTTCTCACCGTGGTGCCCTTCCTGATCATCTCGGTGCTCTTCTACTTCACCGTGGTCGTGCAGGAGAACTTGCTTCGCAAGGAGCCGAACCCCGAGGTGACGGTCGACGTCACCGCCTTCCAGTGGAACTGGAAGTTCGGATATCAGAACGTCAACTTCAGTGATGGCACGTTCAAGTTCGACGGGGCAGACCCCAGCCGCACACTCGCCGCAGCGGGCCCGGAGGGATTGCAGGGCGAACAGGGCGGCGAGTTCGGCTCCAGTGGCGAAAAGCACGCGATCGGGGCCAGGGAGCGCGACAACAAGGACTACCTGAACTTCGACAAAGTCGAGACGCTGGGCAACAGCCACGAGATCCCCATTCTGGTGTTGCCGACGGGCAAGCGCATCGAGTTCCAGATCGCCTCCGCCGATGTGGTGCACGGTTTCTGGGTGCCGGAGTTCCTGTTCAAACGCGACGTGATGCCGGATCCGAAGGCCAACAACTCCGACAACGTGTTCCAGATCAGCGAGATCATGAAGACGGGTGCGTTCGTGGGTCGGTGTACGGAGATGTGCGGCACCTACCACTCGATGATGAACTTCGAGTTGCGCGTGGTGGAGCCCAACGACTTCAAGGCCTACATGCAGCAGCGGATCGCGGGTAAGACCAACGCCGAGGCGCTGATGGCGATCAACCAGCCCCCGACAGCGGTCACCACCCACCCGTTCGACACCCGCCGCGGGGAGCAGGCGGGCTCACCTCCTCAGGCGAGCAAGTAGGGATCTCATGCACATCGAAGCCAGGCTGTTCGAGTTCTTGACGGCGTTCTTCGTCCTCGCGGCCGTCGTCTACGGCACGCTGACCGCGATGTTCCAGTACGGCGGCATCGAGTGGGCGGGCGTGACGGCCCTGGTGTTGACCGCGGGTCTGACGATGATCACCGGCACCTTCTTCCGGTTCGTCGCGCGCCGGCTCGACACCAGGCCCGAGGATTACGAGGACGCCGAGATCAGCGATGGCGCCGGAGAGCTCGGGTTCTACAGCCCACACAGCTGGTGGCCGATCATGATCGCGCTGAGTGCCTCTGTGACGGCCGTGGGCGTCGCAATGTGGCTGCCGTGGCTGATCGTGGCCGGGGTGGTCTTCGTGCTCTCCACCGTCGCGGGTCTGGTCTTCGAGTACTACACCGGCGCCGAGAAGCACTGACCGCCAAGGTCACATCTGGGCTTCAGTTGGTCACCTACCGCATGGGCGAATTCGATCCGCTCATCAGTTTGGGTAGGGTTGCCGGGGCCGACTCAAAGTGGCTGTCCGCCGCTTGCTGTCGGGCCGTTGAAGTCGTCGAGAAGGATAGGCGTAGATGAGCGGGCCGAATCCTCCAGGGCCGGACTCCGAAGGGGCGGACGACCTGGATCAGGAACCGGGTGAGTCGACCGCCGAGGAAAGTTCTGTCCAGGACGCCACGGGTGAGACGGAGATCCATTCGCAGGCCTACTCGGCGCCCGAGTCCGAGCAGTTCACCGCGGGCCCGTACGTGCCTGCCGATCCCGAACTCTATGACTACGACGAGTACGACAAGACCGAGCTGGTGGACGCGGGCAGGCCGCCGCGCTGGCCCTGGGTGGTCGGTGTCGTCGCGATCATCGCCGCGATTTCGCTGGTGGTCTCCGTCTCGCTGCTGGTGATGGGTACGGACTCCGACAATCTCAACGCCCAAGGCGGACCCACTTCGACATCGGCGCCGCCGGTGCAGGACGAGATCACCACGACGACCCCACCGCCACCGCCGCCGCCCCCGCCGTCGTCCGAGGAACCACCGCCGCCACCGCCGCCGGAGACGGTCACGGTGACCGAGCCGCCGCCTGCGCCTGCACCGGCACCGGCACCGGAGGAGCCGCCACCCGCTCCTGCACCGGCCCCGCAGGAACCCTCGAGCGCACCCGCGCCGCCGCCCACGACGACGCGTGCAGGGCCCCGTCAGGTCACCTATTCGGTGACGGGTACCAAAGCGCCCGGCGACATCATCACGGTCACCTACATCGACGCGTCGGGCCGTAGCCGCACCCAGCGCAACGTCTACATCCCGTGGTCGCTCACGGTCACACCGATCTCGCAGTCCGAGGTCGGCTCGGTGCAGGCATCGAGCCTGTTTCTGGTCAGCAGGCTCAACTGCTCGATCACCACGAGCGACGGCACCGTATTGTCCTCGAATACTGGCAACTCCGCACAGACAAGCTGCTGATGACATACAAAACCGGGGCCGCGGCCCCCTCGCGGCTCGATCCGACGTCGAGCGAAGCAGGCAATGTGGACCGGATGCTGCTCGCCGCGTGCGCGGTGATCTGGCTTGCCGCGCTGGGGTCCGCCGTGGCGGCGACCGTTGCCCTGGTCGACCTCGGCAACGGCCACCAGGAATCGTCTTCGACCGACTCGGGCACACCGTGGTTGCTGTACGGCGTGATCGGGGTGTCGGCGCTCGTCATCCTCGGCGCCATTCCGCTGCTGATTCGGGCGCGGCGTACAGCGATCGACGATCCCCGGGCCGGCCGCGGCGCAGCCGCCAGACCGACTGCCGGTCGGGCTCCGGCGACCACACGCGCCCCCGAGCCCCGCACGCAGCAGCTGCGGACCTCCTCGCAGGCGCCCGCCGCGACGACTCGGCAACGCAGCGCCTACCCGACCGCCTCTCGCGATCAGCACCTTCGACGCCGCGTTACCCCCGGCGGTGGACCGGGTGTGGCTGCGCTGCGCCGTCGTCATCGCGTCCGCGATCGGTCTGGCGCTGCTCGGCATCGGTATCGCCACCTATCTGATGGCGGCGGGCCACGACACGTTCGCCTGGGCGGCCTACATCGTGGCAGGCCTCATCACGCTGGCCATGCCCGCCATACCCTGGATCTATCTCCGGCAGCTGCACGAGCTCGTCGACAGCTGACACGCCCGCTCGAGAGGCGGGCAGGCGGCGTCAGTGGCCGTTCGTCGAGCCGTGCCCGTTGGAGCCGTGTCCGTTCGACCCGTGCCCGTTGGAGCCGTGGCCGTTCGAGCCGTTGCGATCCTGGTGCTCGCGTAATGCGGTGAGCGCCTTGCGTTCTCCGGCGTGCTCTGCCTCCACCAACGCGTCGTGCTGGTCGACGGGATCGGCTCTCAGGAAGCTGCCGGTACCCGGAGCGCCCGCGGAGCCGAGCTTGTTCATCCGCTTGGGTACCGGGGCGCCCTGGTATTCCAGCGGCAGCGGATGGCCGTGGTCGTCGACCGGCCCCAGCGGCTGGTGCAACTCGATATAGGCGCCGTGCGGCAGCCGCTTGATGATGCCCGTCTCGATGCCGTGCTCGAGCACCCCGCGGTCGCTGCGCTGCAGCCCGATGCACCACCTATAGGCCAGGTAGTAGACGATCGCGGGCAGCACCACCATGCCGATGCGGCCGATCCACGTCGTCGCGTTCAGCGAGATGTGGAACTTGAGCGCGATGATGTCGTTCATGCAGGCGAACGTCAGCACGATGTAGAACGCGATGGCCATCGCGCCGATCGCGGTACGCACCGGAACGTCCCTCGGGCGCTGCAGCAGATTGTGATGCGCCTTGTCCCCGGAGAACCTCTTCTCCAGGAACGGCCACGCCGGAAGGAGCATGAATATGACGCCCATCAGCACAGCGATCCACACCGGCTGAGGGATCGTGTGCCCGAACAGGTAGAACTCCCACGCCGGCCAGAGCCGGATGAGGCCGTCGGTCCACATCATGTAGAAGTCCGGCTGGCTACCCGCCGAGATCTGCGAGGGCTTGTAGGGGCCGAGCTGCCAGATCGGGTTGATCTGCAGAAGACCGCCCATGATGCCGAGAATGCCGGTCGTCACCGCGAAGAACGCGCCGGACTTGACCGCGAACACCGGCATGACCCGGACGCCGACGACGTTGGTCTCGGTACGACCCGGTCCGGGGAACTGCGTGTGCTTCTGGAACCACACCAGCGCCAGGTGCGCGCCGATGAGCGCGAGGATGATGCCCGGGATCAGCAGAATGTGCAGCGCGTAAAGCCGCGGGATGATGATGCCGATTGAACAGTCGTTTCCGACACCGCCGCAAGGGAAGTCACCGCCGAACAAGGCCCAGTGCAGCCAGGTGCCGACGATCGGAACGCCCATCGTGATGCCCGAGAATGCGGCGCGCAGGCCGGTTCCGGACAGCAGGTCGTCGGGCAGCGAGTAGCCGAAGAAGCCCTCGAACATGGCCAGGATCAACAGCAGTGAGCCGATCACCCAGTTGGCCTCACGGGGACGGCGGAACGCGCCGGTGAAGAAAATACGCGCCAGGTGGACCATGATCGACGCCGCGAAAAGCAGTGCGGCCCAGTGGTGGATCTGGCGGACGAACAGGCCGCCGCGCACCTCGAAGCTGATATCGAGAGTGGAAGCGAAGGCCTTCGACATCTCGACGCCGCGCAGCGGCTGGTAGACGCCGTCATAGGTGACATCGACCATGGACGGATCGAAGAACAGGGTCAGGTAGACGCCGGTGAGCAGCAGCACGATGAAGCTGTACAGGGCGATCTCACCCAGCAGGAACGACCAGTGGGTGGGGAACACCTTGTTGAGCTGTCTGCGGACCGCCGCAGAGGGGTGGTACCGCGAGTCGATCGCGTCGCCTTGTGAGGCCGCAATCTCACTGAGGCTCGGTGGTTTCGGCAGTGTCGGACTCATATCGTCTTCCGTTCCCAGAATGCCGGACCGACGGGTTCGATGAAGTCCCCGGCGGCGACCAGGTACCCGTCCTGATCAATGGTGATGGGCAACTGCGCGAGGGCGCGCGCAGCCGGGCCGAATATGGGTTTCGCGAAATGCAGCGCGTCGAACTGAGACTGGTGGCACGGGCAGAGAATGCGATAGGTCTGCTGCTCGTAAAGCGAAGAGGGACAACCCAGGTGCGAGCACACCTTGGTGAACGCGAACAGGTCACCGAAGTTAAAGCTCTCCTGGCCCTGCCGCTTGACCACCCTGTTCATGTCGCCCGGCTTGATGCGAATGAGCATCACCGGGTTGCGGACACCCATCAGGATCTCGTTGAGCCGGTGGTGTGATTCGACCGTGGTGCCGTCACCGTCGGACTCCCGCCACGGGAACACGGTTTCCATGCCGCCTGCGTCGAGGTCCTCGGGGCGCATCTTGATGAACGGCGATCCGTCCCCCGTACTCCCGGTGGCGCGGGCCACAAAGATGGTCTCGCCCTTGAACTGCGGGGTCCATCCGGACGTCCACAGCACGGCTTTCTTGCCATCGGCGGTCGGCACCACCGGCTTCCACGGGTTCTTGATCAGGCCGCCGATGAACGCGACCAGAGTGCCTGCACCGAATGCGCCAAGGCCGATGCCGAGCGACAGACCGATCAGCTTGCGGCGCTTGAGGGTCGACCCCTCAAGGGCATCCGTGAGATTGGCCGCGACGGTCTTGCGCTGGATCTCGGGAGAGCTACCGTCGTGCCGATCCTGGATGGAGATCTCTTCCGGGATGAACTTCTTCTGGTACAGCACGGCGCCGATGCCGATCGCCAGGATCGACAGGCCGAAGGTGAAACCGTAGAGCGGGGTGGCCAGGTCGTACCACCAGTGGCCGGGCTCGTTCGTGCCCTTGTACTCCCAGGGCCAGAACAGGAATATCCCCAACAACGCGACGCCCGAAAGGCCGCCGAGCAGAAGCCAATTCGCCACCGAGCGTTCGGCGCGCTTCTCGGCCTTGGTGCCCTGTACCGGCCAGCGGTCTTCTTTGTAGACGATCTCGACGCCGTCGAGCTTGCCGCCGAGCTCGAGTAGTTCCTCGCGCGACATCGATGCAAGCTCGGCGTCGCTGGGCTGCCCCGGAACGCCGGCATGGCCAGGGGCGTCCGTGCCCTTGGGGGTGTTCTGCGCGTCGTCGGTCACGACCGGGCTCCGATCCACAGGGCCGCCCCAACGACGGCCACAATCCCGATGATCCAGGCGGCCATGCCCTCCGAGGTGGGGCCGAGACCGCCGAGGCCGTAGCCGCCGGGGTCCGGCGCTTCGGATGCCATCCGCACGTAGGCGACCAGATCGCGCTTCTCGTCGGGGGAGAGTTGACGGTCGGAGAACTTCGGCATGTTCTGCGGGCCGGTCAGCATCGCGGTGTAGATCTGCGCGGGTTCGGCGTCGGCCAGTTCGGGTGCGTACTTACCCGACGACAGCGCGCCGCCCTTGCCGGTGAAGTTGTGGCAGGACGCGCAATTCAGCCGGAACAGGTCGCCGCCGCGGGCGACGTTGTCGCCGATGAGCGATTCCGAGGCCACCTGGCCGTTGTCGGTGCGCGGCACCACGGGGCCGCCGCCGTTGGCCTGCACATAGGCGCCGAGCGCATCGATCTGCGCCTCGTCGAACTGGGGCGGCTTCTGCGGCGCCTGCGCCTCACCGCGCATGGCGGGCATCCGGCCCGTCGACACCTGGAAGTACACGGCGGCCTCGCCGACTCCGATGAGGCTGGGCCCGCGGTCGGTCACGCCCTGCAGGTTGACGCCGTGGCAGGTCACGCACGAGGTGTCGAACAACTCCTTGCCGGTGCGCAACATCGCCGACGCCGACTCATCGGCGACGGCCACCTGCGGGTCCGGTGTCAGGGTGGCGGCAAGGCCGCCCGCTACGCCGAGTCCGACCAGCAGCAGCACCGCCGCCGAGAGCCGCCGACGAAGCCGACGGCGTTTCAGTGTCGCCGGCGTTCCGGCTCCGCGCTTCGATGTCGCCGGCGTTGCGGCTCCGCGGGCCTTGCGGGTCATCGAACCCCTTTCATCGGCAGCCTGCTCATCGGACGAAGTAGATGGTGGCGAACAGCGCGATCCACACGATGTCGACGAAGTGCCAGTAGTACGAGACGACGATCGCGGCCGTGGCCTGTGCGGGTGTGAATTTGCTCATGGTGGTGCGCGCCAGCAGGAAGATGAAGGCGATCAGACCGCCGATGACGTGCAGGCCGTGAAATCCGGTGGGCAGGTAGAAGACCGAGCCGTACGCGCTGCTGGAGATCGTGGTGCCGTGCTCGACGAGGTGGATGTACTCGTAGCCCTGGCCGAGCACGAAGAACAGCCCCATCAGGAAGGTGATGACGTACCAGCGCCGCAAGCCGAAAACGTCGCCGCGCTCGGCGGCGAAAACACCCATCTGGCAGGTGAAGGAGGACGCGATGAGCACCAGCGTCACCGGCACGGCCTGGACCAGGTTCAGCTCGGTCGGCGGTGGGGGCCACGCGCCACCGGCCTGCGAGCGGGCGGTGAAGTACATCGCGAACAGCCCAGCAAAGAACATCAGCTCACTGGAAAGCCATACGATGGTGCCAACACTGACCATGTTCGGCCGGTTCAGCGAATGCACTCGGGACGTGATCGCGGTTCCCGAGGTCCCTACAGCGCTCGTCACAACGCAAGTATGACGCTTTGTAGTTGTTGAACTCCACCCGGGTGGAGCAATTCGTCATAATCTCGGGCGTGACTTCTGCTGAAATCGAGCCGTCCTGGGCGATGATCCTCGGCCTGTTGACCACGCAACAGCCGCTGAGGGCCGGGCAGGCGGCGTGGGCGATGGACCAGATCATGACCGGCGCCGCAACGCCGGCACAGATCGCCGCTTTCGGCGTGTCGATGAAGATGAAGCGGCCGACGTCCGCCGAGGTGACCGAGTTGGCCAACACGATGCTGTCCTACGCCCGGCGAGTGCCCACCGAGGAGATCGGCACCGACACCGTCGACGTGGTGGGCACCGGCGGCGACGGGGCGAACACCGTGAACCTGTCGACGATGGCCGCCCTCGTGGTGGCGGCCGCCGGGGTGCCGGTGGTCAAGCACGGCAACAGGGCCGCGTCGTCCCGCAGCGGCGGCGCCGACACGCTGGAAGCCCTCGGGGTGCGCATCGACCTCGGCCCAGACGACGTCGCCCGCAGCGTCGCGGAGGTCGGCATCGGTTTCTGCTTCGCGCCGGTGTTCCATCCTTCTTACCGGCATGCCGGAGCGGCCCGCCGCGAGATCGGCGTACCGACGGTGTTCAATCTCCTTGGGCCGCTGACGAATCCGGGCTCGCCGCGTGCCGGGCTGATCGGCTGCGCGTGGGCCGATCTGGCCGAGGTGATGGCCGGCGTGTTCGCCACGCGCCGCTCCAGCGTGCTGGTCGTGCACGGTGACGACGGACTCGACGAACTCACCACGACGACGACGAGCACCATCTGGCGCGTCCAGGCAGGCACCGTGGAGAAGCTGACCTTCGACCCCGCGGGATTCGGGTTCCCCCGCGCCGACATATCGGCGTTGGTGGGCGGCGACGCCGAGACCAATGCGGCGGAGGCACGCGAGGTGCTGGCGGGCGCCACGGGGCCGGTGCGCGACGCGGTGGTACTGAACGCCGCAGGCGCGATGGTCGCCCATGCGGGACTAACCAGCGGCGCCGAATGGCTGTCGGCGTGGGAGTCGGGTCTGAGCCGGGCCATCGATGCGATCGACTCCGGGGCGGCCGAACAACTGCTGGCGCGTTGGGTGCGGTTCACTCAGCAGATCTGACGAATCGAGCGTTTGCTCGGCGGCCAGCCGCGCCGACCTCGCCGTCGCCGCCCACGACGCCCATCGTCCCGCGGACCCGGTCGGTGACGCCCAGCCGGGTTCGGCGCGCACGATGCGCACCCCCGGCTGGGCGAGCCAGCGCATGACCAGCGCCACCTCTTCGACCAGCGCGCCACCCAGCGGGGCGGGGTTCGGCAGAATCGCTTGTGCCGCAGCGCTTATCGCGTCGACCACCGGCATCGGCGGAACGCCGCGGCGCGCGACGCCCGCTGCGGCGAGCTGACCGCACCGGATCACCGCGAGATTCCATCCGCCGTCGCCGTCGGAGCGTGCCGCGACGAGCTCGGTGACCGACGCCAGCGAGCGCAGTCGCTGACCGCGCCACAGCACGTCGATCGCGGCGCAGGCGTGATCCCGTAGCCGAGCGGCGGTCTCGTAGCGGTGGCAATCGGCCAACTCGCCGATGCGCGCGAGCACCGCCGAGAATGCGTCATCCTCGAGCCCGTCGATCAGCGCCGTCGTGCGCCGTGGTGCGTCGGCGTATTCGGCGGCGGTGATGCCGCGCAGCGCCGGGCACGGCGACAGTTCGCGTTCGGGGCAGGCAGCCCCGTGCTGGGCCGAGCGGGCGATCCGGGCGGTGCAGGTGCGAAGGCCGGTGAAACGGGCGAGCAGGTCGGCCGTCTCGACGGCGTCGGCGCGTGACCGGAACGGCCCGACCGCGCTGTCGCTCTTCGGGGTGCGCACGATCGACAGCCGCGGAAACGCCTCCGTCGTCAGCACGATCCACCACCACCGCTGCGGGAACTTCGATCGGCGGTTATAGGGCGGCGCATGCGCTGCGAGCAGCCGCAGCTCGCGAACGCCCGCCTCCAGGTCATGGGCGCACTCGACGTGGTCGATCGCGGTGGCAAGCGCCACCATCTCCTTGATCCGCGGTCGTGCGTCAGAGCCGTTGAAGTACTGACCTGCCCGTCTGCGCAGATCCACCGCCGTGCCGACATAGAGCACCTCGTTGGCGGGGCCGCGGAACAGGTACACACCCGGCCGGTGTGGCAGGTGCGCGGCCAGTACTCGCTTGCGGCGCTGCTGCGGTGACACGTCGGGCAGGTAGGCGCGCAGGTCGGTATAGGTGTGCACGCCCTGGTTGCCGACCCGTTCGATCAGCGCGTGCAGCACGTCGACGGTGGCTCGCGCATCGTCGAGAGCGCGGTGCGTCGGCGTGGTGGCAGCGCCGAACAACCGGGCCAGCGCCGAGAGCCGAACGCTGGGTGCCTCGTCGCGGGTGAGCACCCGGCGGGCCAACCGCACGGTGCACAGCACCGGCGGGCGTGGCCACGGGATCTGGCAGCGCTCCGCGGCGGCGCGCAGGAAGCCGATGTCGAACCCCGCGTTGTGGGCGACCAGCACTGCGCCACGGGCGAATTCGAGGAACGCGGGCAGCACCGTGTCGATCTTGGGTGCGTCATGCACCATGGCCGAGGTGATGCCGGTCAGTTCGACGATCTGCGGCGGGATGCTGCGGCCGGGGTCCACCAGCGTGGCCAGCTCACCGAGCACCGCCCCGCCGCGCACCTTCACCGCGCCGATCTCGGTGATGGCGTCGGCGTTGCCACCGTCGCCGGATGCGCGGCCACCGGTGGTCTCGAGGTCGACGACGACGAACGTGGTGTCACGGAGCGATTCGGAGGCCAGGTCCAGCGACAGCTGTTCGGAATCGGAGAAGCTGGGCCGTCCCATGCGCTGAAGGTAGGCACTGCGACCGACAGGCTCGAGTTGCCACGCGCCAGATGTCGGTGGTGCCCGTTAGCGTGCGACTAACTCCAACGAGAGGACGGTCAGATGGACGAGGCCGATGAGCGGGGCACCGATACCGATGCGGTGACCATCGATTGCGATGACTGCGCTGTGCGTGGCCCGGGCTGCAAGGACTGTGTGGTGAGCGTGTTGCTCGGCGTTCCGGACACGCTGCTGCGCGACGAGCGGGCCGCGCTCGAGGTGCTGGCGGAGGCCGGTCTGGCACCGCGGCTGCGGTTGGTACCGATTCACCGGCACGGGGAATCGGGAGTTGTCGCCTGACGACACGCCTAGCAACAGATCGTGTCCGAAAAACTCTGAGAGGCTGTTAAATTTGCGTCTCTTGTTTGGACAAGGCTGATGCCGTTTCGTAACCTGTCTGAGACCTAGGACAGTTCGGGGCGACTTGCCAACGGCAGTTTGAGGACTCAAATCTTGACGCTCGACCGTACGCAGTGGATGACGCGCGGACTTAAGCGACCCGCTATATATGCGATAACGGCACTGACCCTGTTCGGAGGGATCCTTGCCGGCAACGTGCAAGCAGATCCCGCAGCCGACGCGCTGGCAAAGTTGAACGAGCTGTCGCGGCAGGCCGAGCGGACCACCGAGGCTATGCATTCGGCAGAGCTCGATCTGGACAACAAGCTGGCCGCACAGACTGCGGCCGAGGCGAAGCAGTCCGCGGATCAGGCGGCAGTCGATACGGCCACTGCAGAACTGGCAACGTTCCAGTCGTCGGTCGATAAATTCGCTGCCGCTCAATACATGGGCGGTAGGACCAGCGGCATGGACGCGATGCTGACCGCCGACTCGCCGCAGCAGCTCATCGACCAGCTTTCGGTTCAGCGGGTGATGGCATCCGAGATGCGCGTGCAGATGAACAGCTACCGAACCGTCAGCGATCAGGCAGCCAAGGCACGGGAAGCCTCCGCCAAGTCGGCGGCCGAAGCGAAGACCGCGGCCGAGCAGGCCGCGGCGGTGCGCGCTGACCTGCAATCCAAGCAAAGCCAGCTGCAGATTCAGATGGCCGTCGTCAAGTCACAGTTCGAGGCGTTGACGCCCGGCCAGCGGGAAGCCCTCGCAGCGGTTCCACCTCCACCACCGCTTCCCGAGGCGGCGCCGCCCGCGCCGCAGGATCCGGCGATCGTGGCCGCACCACCCGAAGGCGGCATCCCGCCGGGCGATGTCGCGCCACCCGACGGCGCGCTGGCTCCCGAGGCGCCCGGCGGCACCGGCGAGGGAATGATGGCGGTGCAGGCCGCGCTGACCCGCATCGGCTCGCCCTACTCATGGGGCGGATCGGGACCGAACCAATTCGACTGCTCCGGCCTGGTGATGTGGGCGTTCCAGCAGGCGGGTATCTCGCTGCCGCACTCCAGCCAGGCGCTGGCCCGGGGTGGCCAGCCGGTGGACACGTCGCAGATGCAACCGGGAGACGTCGTCAACTACTACTCCGACGCGTCGCATTCGGCCATCTACATCGGCGACGGGATGATGGTGCACGCGTCCACCTACGGCACGCCGGTGCGAGTGGCACCGGTGAACAATGCCCCGATCTACAACGTCCGCCGGTACTAGACGTCGGTTTCTCGGCCCACTGCTGATCGTCGAGTTGATCCTGGCGGTGATGCTTGTCGGCAGACCTGACGCGCTCTTCTGGTCAGCCGGCGCCCGTGTCGACACCGACCGCGACCGCGGCGGCTTCGCGCACCGAGACGGTGTCCGATGGCCGCACGGTGGAGCTGATGAGCCTCGGTGGCCCGACAACGCAACCGCTGCTCGACCGGGTGTCGCGGCGCCATGGACGACGCCGTTGCAGCCGTGACGCAGTTCTGGGGCCCCGATTGGCCCCGCGACATCATCGTGGTGGCCACCGCCTCCGACGAGCAGTTCCGCGCCTTGGCGGGCGGCGGTTCCGACATCGCAGCCGCGACCACCGCACGGCGCATCGTCTTCGCGCCGGGGGCCACTGCGATGAGCGCCGCCGATTTGCGAATTGTGTTGCGCCACGAACTCTTTCATTACGCTGCCCGCGCCGAAACGGCGGCCGACGCCCCCCGGTGGCTGACCGAAGGCGTCGCCGACTTCGTGGCACGCCCCGCCGCGCCGCTGCCGGGTCGACGGTTGGCAGCCGAGGTCGCGGTGCTGCCGACCGACGCCGACCTGGACACCGTGGGGCCGACCAGGACGCTCGCCTATGACCGGGCCTGGTGGTTCACTCGCTTCGTGGCCGACCGGTACGGGACGCCCGCTCTGCGGCGCCTCTACCTGCGGGCGTGCGGGCCTTCCCACCCCGACGTCGAAGCGGCCGTGTCCGAGACGCTCGGCGCCGACCTCGACGAGGTGCTGGTTGCCTGGCGGCGTTGGCTGTCTCAGATAGCCTGACCGCGATGACCCGGGTTTTGCTGGTTACCAACGATTTTCCGCCACGTCGTGGTGGGATCCAGTCGTACCTGCACGAACTCGTCGGCCAACTGCTGCAATCCGAGAACGATTACACGCTGACCGTGTATGCGCCGAAGTGGAAGGGTTGCGAGGAGTTCGACGAAGAAGCCGAGGCGACGGGCTATCAGGTCGTGCGTCATCCCACCACCCTCATGCTGCCCGGTCCCGGCGTCGACGACAGGATGCGCGGCCTGATCGCCGACAACGACGTCGAGACGGTGTGGTTCGGTGCGGCGGCGCCGCTGGCGCTGTTGGCACCGCGTGCGCGCAGTGCAGGCGCCCACCGCATCGTCGCCAGCACGCACGGCCACGAGGTCGGCTGGTCGATGCTGCCGTTGGCGCGCAACGCATTACGCCGTATCGGGGATGACACCGACGTGGTGACCTACGTCAGCGCCTATACGCGCGGCCGGTTCGCGTCCGCGTTCGGGCCGCACGCCGCGCTGGAGTATGTGCCGCCCGGGGTGGACACCGACCGGTTCGCGCCCGATCCGGCGGCCCGCGCGCAGATGCGGTCGCGGTACGGCCTCGGCGATCGCCCGGTGATCGTCTGCCTGTCCCGGTTGGTTCCACGCAAGGGTCAGGACATGCTGATCCGCGCCCTGTCTGCGATCCGCAGGCGCGTCGACGGCGCCGTGCTGGTCATCGTCGGGGGCGGGCCGTATCTGGCGACGCTGCACCGCCTTGCCCGGGATGCAGGGGTCACCGACCATGTGATCTTCACCGGCGGTGTGCCCGGCGCGGAGCTGCCCGCCCACCATGCGATGGCCGACGTGTTCGCGATGCCGTGCCGGACGCGTGGCGCCGGACTGGACGTCGAGGGCCTCGGCATCGTCTACCTGGAGGCGTCCTCGACAGGGGTGCCGGTCGTCGCGGGCGCCTCGGGCGGTGCGCCGGAGACGGTGCGGGACGGCGTCACCGGACGCGTCGTCAACGGTCGCGACGTCGACGAAATCGCCACCGCGGTCACAGACATACTGGCCGATCCCGAGCGCGCGGCCGAGATGGGCGCCGCCGGGCGCCGCTGGGCCGTCGACAACTGGCAGTGGCGCAACCAGGCGGCGCGGCTGCACAACCAGCTGACCGGCTGACCCTCAGCCCTTGGAGTAGAGCGCCTCGATGTCATCGGCGAACTTCTCCGCCACCACTTTGCGCTTGACCTTCAGTGTCGGGGTCAGCTCGCCGGTGTCCTCGGTGAAGTCGACGGGCAGAATGCGGAACTTGCGGATCGCCTCGGCCTTCGACACCGCCTGGTTGGCGTCCTTGACGGCCAGGTCGATCTCGGCGGTGAGGTCGGGATCGTCGGCGAGGTCGGCAACCGTCGCGTCGGCGTTCTTTCCGTTGCGTTCCTTCCAGCCGGGGAACGCCTCGGGGTCGATCGCGATGAGCGCGGCGATGAACGGCTTCGCGTCGCCGACGCACATCGCCTGGCTGATCAACGGGTGAGCGCGAAGCCGATCCTCGAGGACTGCCGGGGCCACGTTCTTCCCGCCTGCGGTGACGATGATCTCCTTCTTGCGGCCGACGATCGTCAGGAAACCGTTGTCGTCGATCGCGCCGAGATCGCCGGTGTGGAACCAGCCGTCGGAGAACACCGCGTCGGTCTCCTCCTCGTTGTGCCAGTAGCCTGCGAACACCACGCCGCCGCGCACCAGCAGTTCGTCGTCATCGTTGAGGCGCATGCTGTTGCCTTCCAACAGCTTTCCGACCGAACCGACCTTCAGACCGTCGATCTGGTTCACCGTGATCGCGGCGCTCGTCTCGGTCAGTCCGTAGCCCTCGTAGATCGTCAGGCCGACACCGCGGTAGAAGTGACCGAGCCGCGCACCCAGCGGCGCGCCACCGGAGATCGCGGCGCGGCAGTGGCCGCCGAGCGCCGCCCGCAGCTTGCCGTAGACCAGACGGTCGAACACCGCGTGCCTGGCGCGCAGCAGCATTCCGGGCCTTCCGCCATCCTGTGCCTTGCTGAATTCGATCGCGGTGTTCGCGGCGATCTCGAAGATCTTGCCCTTCCCGTCCTTGCGGGCGTTCTGCTCGGCGGTGTTGTAGACCTTCTCGAACACCCGGGGCACCGATACCACCAGCGTCGGCTTGAAGACGCCGAACATCGGCACCAGGTTCTTGATGTCGCTGGTGAAACCGAGCGTCACCTTGTTCGCGAACGCCGCGATGGTGAGCGCCCGGGCGAGCACGTGCGCCAACGGCAGGAACACCAGCAGCCGCTCGCCCTTGTCCAACAACGTCGGGAACGCCGCCTTGGCTCCCCGGATCTCGTAAACCAGGTTCGAGTGCGTCAGCTGGCAGCCCTTCGGCTTACCGGTGGTGCCCGAGGTGTAGATGAGCGTGGCCGGATCGGTGGCCTTGATCCCCGACAGCCTGTTGTCGAGCTCGCCGCGGTCGACAGAACCGCCCGCCTCGGTCAGCTCGTCCAGCGCCGAGGGACCGGAGCTGTCGATGCGCAACACCTTGCGAAGCTCCGGCAGCTCGTCGGCGAGATGTTCGATCTTGTCGGCGTGCGCGTCGGTCTCGGCGAATACCAGAACGGCACTCGAGTCGCTGAGCACATGGCGTACCTGCTCGACCGAACTGGTCTCGTAGATCGGCACCGTCAACGCGCCGACCGACAGGATCGCGAAGTCGATGATCGGCCACTCGTAGCGGGTTGCCGAAAAGATCGCGACCCGGTCACCCGGCGACACACCCTGGGCGATCAATCCGAGCGCGACCGAACGAATCTGTTCGGCTGCCTGGGCGGCCGTCACATCCTTCCACTCGCCGTCGACGAGCCGCTGGAAGATCACATGGTCGGGGTCGTCGCGTTCGTGCGCATAGACGGAGCTGACGATGTTGTCATGCTCCGCGACTTCGAACGATGCGGGAACGCTGAACTCGCGCACGGTGACGGCCTCCGAGGTGGTAGCGGTTTTGCCACCGACCAGCCTAGTGGGCACGGCAGCGGCATATGTGAAGCTAGTGGCGATGAACAGCATCCAGGTCGCCGACCAGACGTTCGTGGCGGCCGACCCCGTTGAGGTCGGCAGGGCCGTGGCAGACCGGGCGAGCTGGCGACGCTGGTGGCCGGATCTGCATCTGACGGTTATCGAGGATCGCGGCGCCGTCGGTCACCGCTGGAGCGTCACCGGGGCGCTGATCGGCACCATGGAGGTGTGGCTGGAGCCGTCGCTGGACGGCGTCATCCTGAACTACTTCCTGCACGCCGAGCCCGCGGGTGCGGCCGCATGGCAACTGGCCAAGATGAACCTCGCCAAGCTGACACATGCGCGCAGGGTGGCAGGCAAGAAGATGTCGTTCGAGCTCAAGCAGAAGCTGGAGGCGTCGCGGCCGGTCGGGATGCCTCCGCGGGCCTGATATTGGGTTAGACCCAGCAGCGACGGGTAGATTTCCATTCCATCGAGTGCGATCCAAGCAGGGGAACAATTACGTGGCGGACAAGACGGCGCAGACCATCTACATCGATGCGGATCCTTCCACGGTGATGGACGTCATCGCCGATATCGGTTCCTATCCGGACTGGGTTGCCGAGTACAAGGAGACCGAGGTCCTCGAGGCCGACGACGAGGGCTACCCGAAGACGGCCCGGCTGGTGCTCGACGCGGCGGTGCTCAAGGACACGATGGTGCTGGCCTACGATTGGCCTGCCGACCGCGGCGCGGTCACCTGGAAGCTGGTCTCCAGTTCGCTGCTGAGGTCTCTTGACGGCGCATACCGATTGGCGGCCAACGGATCTGGCACCGATGTCACATATGAGCTCTCGGTGGACCTGGTCATTCCGATGATCGGCCTTCTCAAGCGCAAAGCCGAACGCAGGCTGACCGACACCGCATTGAAGGATCTGAAGAAACGAGTCGAGGCTGAGTGATTCCCCCGCGCCTACCCACGCCCGGATCAGTCTCTTCGTTGGCAAGGGCGGCGTAGGTAAGTCGACGCTGGCGACCGCGACCGCGGTGCGCGACGCGCAAAGCGGCCTGCGGGTCCTTGTGGTGTCCACCGATCAGGCGCACTCCCTCGGCGACGTGCTCGGCACGGCGGTGGTGCCGACCGGGCTGCGGGAACCGACGCGGGTACTCGCCGACGACGCGGATGCCGGCGGCGGGTTCCTCGACGCGCTCGCCCTCGACACGCTGGCCCTTCTGGAGGCACGCTGGCGCGACGTCGCAGAGGTGCTGACGGCCGGATTCGACGAGTCAGAGCTGGGACAAATTGCCCCAGAAGAGCTTTCGGCCCTTCCGGGTATTCAGGAGGTGCTCGGCCTTCACGAGGTCGGCGAGCTGGCCAGGTCGGGGGAATGGGACCACATCGTCGTCGACTGTGCGTCGACGGCCGATGCGATGCGGATGCTGACGCTGCCCTCGACCTTCGGCCTGTACCTGGAGCGGGCATGGCCGCGCCACCGCAGGCTCAGCTCCGTCGCCGACGATGCGCGCACGGCGGCGATCGTCGACCTGATGGAGCGGGTCGACGCGGGCAACGGTGCACTGACCGGCCTGCTCACCGACGGCGAGGCGGTGAGTGCACACCTCGTGCTCACCGCGGAGCGGGTCGTCGCCGCCGAGGCTGCGCGCACTCTCGGCTCGCTGGCGTTGATGGGGGTGCGGGTAGCCGAGCTGATCGTCAATCAGGTTTTGGTGCAGGATGATTCATACGAATACCGCAACCTGCCCGACCATCCGGCATTCGACTGGTACGCCGCACGGATCTCCGAACAGCAGGCGGTCCTCGACGAACTCGACACCACCATCGGCGACCTGCAGCTGGTGCTGGTTCCCCACCTCTCGGGCGAGCCGATCGGCCCCAAGGCGCTCGGCGAGCTGCTTGAATGCGCCCGCAAGCGTGACGGCTCGCCGCCGCCCGGCCCGCTGCGCCCGATCGTCGACCGCGAGTCCGGATCTGGGTTGGGGTCGGTCTATCGACTGCAGCTAGAGTTGCCTCAAATCGAGTCGAGCGCCCTTCGGCTCGGCCGGGTCGGCGACGATTTGATCATCGGCGCCGGGGGGATGAGGCGCCGGGTTCGGCTGGCGTCCGTCCTGCGGCGGTGCATCGTGATGGACGCCCAGCTCAAGGGCAGCGAGCTGACAGTACGATTTCGACCAGATCCGGAGGTGTGGCCGTCATGACAAACACGCACTCCGATCTCGGGCCGGAGCTCAGGGCGTTGGCGCAGTCCATTCTGGATCGCCTCGATCCGGCGGTGCGGGTCGCGGCGGCAGCCGCGGCAGGCGCCGATGGACCCGGCAAGTGCCAACAGGTGTGGTGCCCGGTGTGCGCGCTGGCAGCACTCGTCAGCGGCGAGCAGCACCCGTTGCTGACGGTGATCGCCGAACACAGCGTCGCGCTGCTGGCGGTCGTGCGCGCGATGGTCAGCGACATCGAGTCGACAGCAGGCAGGCAGCCGCCCCCGCGCGACGATCCGCCGCCCGACGGACCGCCGACCTCGGGTCCGGGCCGGTATCAGCACATCCCGGTGACCGTCGAGGACTGACGGTAGAGTTGTCCCAAAGCACCGTCCGGTGCGCCCCAATCCGGGAGGGTCCATGTGGTATTGGCTGTTCAAATACGTTTTCATGGGTCCCTTGCTGACTTTGCTCGGCCGACCCAAAGTCGAAGGGCTGGAATACGTTCCGGACTCCGGCGCGGTCATCCTGGCGAGTAATCACCTGGCGGTCGCCGACAGCTTTTACCTGCCACTGGTAGTACGGCGCAGGATCACGTTCCTTGCCAAGGCAGAGTACTTCGAAGGCACCGGCCTGAGCGGCTGGTTCAAACGCTGGTTCTTCACGGCGGCCGGGCAGGTGCCGATCGACCGCACCGACGCGGACTCGGCTCAGGCCGCCCTGGAAACCGCGTCGCGGTTGCTGAACGAGGGCAAGCTGCTCGGCATGTACCCCGAGGGCACGCGCTCGCCCGACGGCAGGCTGTACAAGGGCAAGACGGGCATGGCCAGGGTCGCGCTGCGCACCGGTGTCAAGGTCATCCCCGTCGCGATGATCGGCACCGACGAGGTCAACCCGCCCGGCAGCAAGATGTGGCGGTTCGGCCGGGTGACGGTGCGGTTCGGCAAGCCGATGGACTTCAGCCGATTCGAGGGCCTGGAGGGCAACCGGTTCATCGAGCGGGCGGTCGTGGACGAGGTGATGTACGAACTGATGCGTTTGTCGGGTCAGGAGTACGTCGACCTGTACGCCGCCGACATCAAGGAGGGTAAACAACCCTCCGCAGAGCTCGTTGCCTAGCTAGTTGCAGGCACAGGTGAGGCGCTGAGGGCCGCGGGCTGTGAGTCGGTCTGGCGGGTGGACACCGTCCCGGCGACCACGATGACGGCCAGCGCCCACCACACGTAGGATCCACCGACCAGTTGGCGCCACAGCGACGCCGTCGTCTCGTGGTGTTCCGGCATCAGGGTGATGGGCGTCCACACCATCAGGGCCACTCCGGCGGCGGTGACCGCGCCGAGGAGCGCATGCCGATGCCGGTAGGCGACCACACTGCAGACGATCACCGTCGGCAGCGCCCACACCCAGTGATGCGACCACGACACCGGCGACACCACCAGGCCGAACATCGCCACACAGATGAGCGCCAGCACGGGCTGGTCGGCCCGCAACACGCGTCGCGCCGCCCAGATCGTCACCCCGAGCACCACGAAGCAGGCCAGCGTCCACAGCACGAATCGTTCGCCCTCACCGAGGCCGAGGCGGGCCAGCGCACCCGCGATGTTCTGGTTCGTGTTCAGCGTCGCGGTGCCGATCCGGTCGGTGTTGCGCACCGTGTCGGTCCAGTACTCCCAGGAGTCGCGCCAGGCGAACGCGAAGCCGACCAGGGTGGCGACCACCGCCGAGGCCACGGAGACGATCAGGGCGCGGGTGTCGCGGCGCAGCAGGAAGTACAGCAGGAACACCGCGGGGGTGAGCTTGAGTGCGATGGCCACACCGAGCAGGACGCCGCGCGGCCACGGCGTCTTGCGGGGCACGCAGTCGGCGATCACCAACGTCATCAACACGACGTTGATCTGGCCGAAGTCGAAGTTCGCCCGGATCGGCTCCAGGTAGACCACCGCCGGCGCTACGAGAGCGGCGGCCAGCCAGCACCGCCGCAGCCAGGGGGGCTCGGCGGTCATCGACGACTGCGGCCAGACGTCGAGACGCGTCAGCACCATCACCGTGGAAACGATCAACAAGACGAACGTGGTCACCGTGATGGCGCCGCTGGCCACCGACAGCGGGAGCAGGGCGAACGGGGCGAAGGCGATCGCGGCAAGCGGGGGATAGGTGAACGGCAACTCCAGCCCCACCTGCGGTCTCGAACATCGCGCCGTCGGCATAGAGAGGTTGGCCGTCCAGCCAGGCCCGGCCGCCCATCCGGTAGACGTCGATGTCGATGCGGTACGTGACGTGGCCGAGCAGCCTCCAGCCTGCCCAGACCACCGCCGCCAGCGTCAGCAGCTGAAACAGCCGCCACGCGACGGATGGCCACCGATTAGCCCCGCCGGGACGCGGCTTCTCCGCTCCTCGCGTGCGCGGCCCCAACCTACTCATGTTGCAGCCCAGAGTATCGGCCGACGGCGGCGCGCCGGACCATATCCCCGGCACGTCGCGGCCCGGGCAGCGTAAGTTTTCTGCGTGCACCTGAGGCTGGACCTGAGTCCGGAGATCCCCAACGGGCGGATGCCGCTCGTCTTCTGCCTCGTCGCCTTCATCCTCACTTTCTTCGTCACCCGCACGATCGTGCGCTACATCCGCAGCCACGCCGACAGCGACAAACCGCGCAAGTGGTGGCAACCGCGCAACATCTCGGCGGGAGGAGGTCTGCACATCCACCATGTGGTCATCGGTGTGATCCTGGTCATGATCTCCGGCGTCTCGATGGTCACCTTGGCTGTCGACGGCGGGGTACCCGAATTTACCGTCGCAGCAACCTTTTTCGGGATCGGTGCGGCACTGGTGCTTGACGAGTTCGCGCTCATCCTGCATCTGCAGGACGTCTACTGGGCCGAGGACGGCCGAACCTCGGTGGACGCGGTGTTCACAGCGGTCGCGGTGGCCGGGCTGTTGGTCCTCGGCTTCAACCCGCTGTCGTTCTTCGACATCGGCATCTGGCGGGAAGACCACACCCTGGCGGCGCGCGCGACAGTCATCGCCTTGGCGGTGATCACGCTGGCGCTGGCGGTGGTAGTGCTGCTCAAAGGCAAGTTGTGGACCGGCTTGATCGGCATGTTCATCACCCCACTGCTGCTCGTCGGGGCGTTCCGGCTGTCCCGCCCGCATGCGCCGTGGGCGCGCTGGCGTTACACCGACAAGCCCCGCAAGATGCACCGGGCACTGGTCCGCGAACGCGTACTGCGCAGGCCGGTGGTGCAGGCCAAGCTCTGGCTGCAGCATGTCATCGCGGGCGAGCCGCGGTTCCCCGACGACACCGAGGTGAATCAGCAACTGGACCGCGAGATCCACCCCGCGCCCGCGCCGCCGCCGGATCCGCAGGCCGTCGCCGAGAAAGCCACTGCGTAGGCGCGGCGTGAAGTACTTCTACGACACCGAGTTCATCGACGACGGACGCACCATCGAGCTCATCTCGATCGGCGTCGCCGCCGAGGACGGCCGCGAATACTACGGCATCTCAAGCGAATTCAATCCTGAGCGGGCGGGACGCTGGGTGCGCCAACACGTGCTGCCCAAGTTGCCGTCACCATCTTCTCAGCTCTACCGTTCGCGAAAGCAGATTCGGTCCGAACTGGAGGATTTCTTCGGCGTCGACGGAGACGAGCCGATCGAACTGTGGGCCTGGGTCGGCGCCTACGACCACGTGGTGCTGTGCCAGCTGTGGGGCCCGATGACCGCGCTGCCGCCCGCCATCCCGCGCTTCACCCGCGAGCTACGCCAGTTCTGGGAAGAGCGCGGATCTCCGCGGATGCCGCCGCGGCCGCGCGACGCGCACGACGCACTCGTCGACGCGAAGCACAACCTGCGGCGGTACCAGCTGATGACGGGCGCCGGCTGAGCGTTTTGAAATATCGTGCTTACTTCAGGAAGTCGCCCCACACCCAGGCCGTGCCGCCGGGTCCTGTGGGGAAGGCGACATTGCACCAGTTGTCGTCGCGGCAGCCGGAGCCGAGGTTCACTCGCTGACCCTCGCCGCCCTGAAGCGTGCCAACGACGGTGCCCGTACCGCCAGGGGAGTCGTATGCGTCGACGTCGCCGGTGACCTCGCGCGAGTTGCCCCCTGCTGTGCCCGCTGTCCCAGCTGTGCCGGCTGCGGGCGTCACGCACTTGAGCGGGGTTGTCAGCTCCCAGGTTCCGTTTTGCTTCGCGGTGAAGCTGCCCCGCGCGTGCCCGTCCTCGGTGACATCGCCGACTAATCTCACCTGCGGGTCGTCGGGATACGTGTCACTGACATAGATGAGTGATATGAACCCATTGGGCTGGACGGAGCCGGTAGCGATGCGCCCGTTGTCGGATCGGTTGTCGTTGGCAAGCGACATATCTGCGCTGGGGCCCTCCGCGAGGAAGGTGAGAACAGGGCCGGTGCTCAGTTTGATATTGCTCAGGCCGGAGAATCCCCATTGCTCGCAGTTGCCCGGTGCGGCCTGACCCGGCGCCGCTGTGCCGAACGCCGCTACCGCTACGCCTGCTACCGCGATCGCAGCCGCGGTGAGCGCCGATGTCTTGCGAAGGTTGTCCGTTGTCATCAGATGACTCCCGTCTCCGTGTGTGCCGCATGGCTCCACGCTGGACATTAGCTGTGTAGGCCATGCGAACGAATCGGGTGTTTCCCTACGTTTGGCGGTGAATGGCGTCGAGACTCCCTCAAAGCGTCAAGCCGCGCGCCGACTTCGTCGACGCCCGGCTTAACCACTCTGCGGCGGCTTAGAAAAACGCGCTGGTATGGGTTACGGCGCCGTTGTCGCAGGTGATGTCGACCGGATGGTCGACGAACAGCGGAACGGCCGGGACGATCTTCAGGTCGACCGTGGAGTTCGCGGGCAGCTTGAACGAGCGGCTGACGAAGTCCGAACCGTATTGGCATTGCGACGTCGTCCCACTGTGGTCGGTGACGTGAATGACCAATCCGCCGAGGATCGGATCGAGCGTGATGGACGGCCCCTCTTTCGGGCCCTGTGTGACACAGGTGAGCGGCGCGGCGGTGTGCCACGCGACGCTGTTGTCGGGTGGCGACATGCCCGTTGCCTTGCCGTCCGGGCCGACCTGGCCGTTGAGCGGGACGGCACTTCCGCTGTTGTCGAAGTACGTCAGCGAGACGCTGCCGTCGGGTCCGATGTTGCCCGATATGTTGCCGTGTTCGACGCTGCCTTGGTTGTGATCCCAGGTAGCAGGCGCGCCTGCGCTGGCGCCGTTGGCGGTGAAGTTCACCGTCTCGCCGGTGTCTCTCTTGATGGTCACCGGGCCGGGGAATCCCCACTGCTGGCAGTCGGCGGCCTGTGCGGGTGCAGCCGGGCTGATCAATCCTGCGACTGCCGCGACTACTGCCGCCGCGAACAACGGCGATGTCTTCGAAAATGCGCGCTTCGGCATTGTGCTCCTCCATTTCACAGCTCTGCAGGCCAGTGACCCACATCAGCAAACGTTAGCTCCGACAGTCCTACGGAGAAATAGGGTGTTTCCCTACGTTTGTCGATCCCGGCCAGTGTTCGAACGACGGGTTTGCGACGCTCCCGACGACGCGCAAGACGCTTACTTCAGGAAGTCGCCCCACACCCACGCGGTGCCGCCGGGTCCGCCGGGGAAGGAGACGTTGCACCAGTTGTCGTCGCGGCATCCGGAGCCGAGGTTCACTCGCTCACCGCCGTGCAGCGTGCCGATCACCGTTCCCGTCCCGCCGGGGCTGTCGTACGCGTCGACATCGCCGGTGACCTCTCGCGAGTTGCCACCTGCCGTGCCCGCTCCGGGCGTCATGCATTTGAGCGGGGTTGCCAGCTCCCAGGTCCCATTGAGTTTGGCAGTGAAGTTGCCTTGCGCCTTCCCGTCCGGTGTGACGTCGCCGCGGAGAATGAGCGGCGGATCGTCGGGGAATGTGTCACTTGTGTAGCTGAGAAGGAAAAAGCCATTGGGTTCGATGCCGCCGCTGATCTTGCCCTTGTCCTGTCTGGCGTCGGTGGCAAAGTTACCGTCTACGGTGGGCGACTGTAAGGCTTCGAACGTGAGCATGGGGCCGGTGCTCAGCTTGATGTTGGTCAAGCCGGAAAATCCCCACTGCTCGCAGTTGCCAGGGGCGGCGTGAGCAGGAGCTACCGCGAACCCCCCCGCACCCACCACCGCTACGGCGACTGCGGCGAGTGCTCGTGTCCTGCCAATCGTGTCCTTCGGCATCAGATTGCTCCCGTCTTTTCAGGTGTCGTCGATGACCCCAAGCTGGACGTTAGCTGTGTATTGGCAAAAATGAATCGGGTGTTTCCCTACGTTTGTCGCGCTTGCCCGCAGGTAAAACGGCTGGTCTGAGCCAGTTACCATGTATGAGTGAACTGGACCGTCGACGTACCCATCGACCAGCTGCCGGACCTGCCGCCGCTGCCCGACGAGCTGCGGCACCGGCTGGACGCCGCGCTGGCCAAGCCGGCCGCGCAGCAGCCCAGCTGGGACCCCGAGCAGGCCAAGGCGATGCGGACCGTGCTGGAGAGCGTGCCGCCGGTGACGGTGCCCTCGGAGATCGAGAAGCTCAAGGGCCTGCTGTCCGACGTCGCGCTCGGCAAGGCATTCCTGCTGCAGGGCGGGGACTGCGCAGAGACGTTCGTCGACAACACCGAACCGCACATTCGCGCCAACATCCGGACGTTGCTGCAGATGGCGGTGGTTCTGACGTACGGCGCCAGCATGCCGGTGGTCAAGGTCGCACGCATCGCGGGCCAGTACGCCAAGCCGCGGTCCGCCGACATCGACGCGCTCGGCCTGAGGTCCTACCGCGGAGACATGATCAACGGCTTCGCCCCGGACGCGGCGGTGCGCGAGCACGATCCGTCCCGGCTGGTGCGCGCGTACGCCAACGCCAGCGCCGCGATGAACCTGGTGCGGGCCCTGACTACGTCGGGTCTGGCGTCGCTGCACGCGGTGCACGACTGGAACCGGGAGTTCGTCCGGACCTCGCCTGCGGGCGCGCGCTACGAGGCGCTGGCGGGCGAGATCGACCGGGGGCTGACATTCATGAGCGCGTGCGGCGTCGACGACCGAAACCTGCAGACCGCCGAGATCTACGCCAGCCACGAGGCTCTGGTGCTCGACTACGAGCGCGCGATGCTCCGGCTGTCGCACGACGACGAGGGCCAGCCGAAGCTCTACGACCTGTCGGCGCACTACGTATGGATCGGGGAGCGCACCCGTCAGCTCGACGGGGCGCACGTCGCGTTCGCCGAGGTGATCGCCAACCCGATCGGCGTGAAGATCGGCCCGTCGATGACGCCCGAGCTGGCCGTCGAATACGTGGAACGCCTCGATCCCAACAACCAGCCCGGCCGCCTGACGTTGGTCAGCCGGCTGGGCAACAACAAGGTGCGCGACCTGTTGCCGCCGATCATCGAGAAGGTGCAGGCGACCGGTCACCAGGTCATCTGGCAGTGCGACCCGATGCACGGCAACACCCACGAGTCGTCCACCGGCTACAAGACCCGCCACTTCGACCGCAT
This sequence comes from uncultured Actinomycetota bacterium, assembly GCA_963758825.1. Taxonomy (GTDB): domain Bacteria; phylum Actinomycetota; class Actinomycetes; order Mycobacteriales; family Mycobacteriaceae; genus Mycobacterium. Next base: position 350,666 of record CAVWWV010000014.1, read on the forward strand.
CGTCGACGAGGTGCAGGGCTTCTTCGAGGTGCACCGCGCGCTCGGCACCCATCCCGGCGGCATGCACGTCGAGATCACCGGCGAGAACGTCACCGAATGCCTCGGCGGCGCGCAGGACATCTCGGACTCCGACCTGGCGGGCCGGTACGAGACCGCGTGCGATCCGCGGCTCAACACCCAGCAGTCGCTTGAGTTGGCCTTCCTCGTCGCCGAGATGCTGCGCGACTAGACGCGGCTAGATCAAGCCCGACAGGTTGCTGCCGATCGTCCACGCCGCCGCGGCGAGCGAGCCGGTGAGGACCAGCACGGCAACCACCCAGAAGAACAGGGCGCGCTTGGCACGCTGCCTGGCCCAGTGGAACTCGTCCATGTCGATGCCCGCGAATTGTGCTGCGGCGCCATGAGACTCGGTCTGCGATTCGTCGTTCTGCCAGTCATCGGGACCGCGGGTGAGCGCCTTTGTGTGCCGGCGCGGCTGCGCGGGGCGGACGGTCTCGGTGGCGGCGTTCTGGCCTTCGCCGCCGCGGTGCATCTGCGCCGAAAGATGCTGAGCCGAGTTGCTGCGGCGCGGGTACCCGGAAATCGGGTAGCGCCAACTCGTCGACGATCGCCTCGAGTTCGGCCGCCATATCGCCGGCATCGGCGTAGCGGTCGACCGGATTCCTGGCGGTGGCGCGCAACACCAGGTCGTCGAATTGCTTTGGCACACCGCCGATCAGGGTGCTTGGCGGGGCCACGTCGTGGTCCATCCGCTGGTATGCGACCGTCAGGGCGGTATCACCGTTGAACGGGGTGCTGCCTGTCAGCAGCTCGAAGGTCAGGATGCCGACGGCGTAGACATCGCTGGCAGGGGTGGCGTCGCCGGTGCTGACCTGTTCGGGCGACAGGTACGCGGCCGTGCCCAGAATGACACTGGTCGAGGTGATCTTGGCCTCCGCGATCGCGCGCACCAGCCCGAAGTCGGCGATCTTGACTTCGCCCCCGTCGGAGATCAACACGTTCTCCGGCTTCACGTCGCGGTGCACCAGTCCTTCGCGGTGGGCCGCGGCAAGGCCGCTCAACACAGGCGCCAGTACCGCTGCGACCGCATGCGGCGGCATCGGCCCGCGCTCGACCAACAGCTCACGCAGCGTGCCGCCCTCGACGAGCTCCATCACCAGAAACGGATGATGTCCGTCGATGCCCTGGTCGTACACGGCGACCAGCCCTGGGTCCTTCAGCCGCGCGACGGCGCGCGCCTCGCGCTGAAACCGGGTGAGGAACTGGCTGTCGCCCGCAGTAGCGGGAATCCATGATCTTCAGCGCCACCGGCCGATCCAGCCGGAGGTCCAATCCGCGGTACACACCCGACATCCCGCCGGTGGCGATCAGGGTGTCGATGCGATAGCGGCCGTCCAGCACTGTCCCGACGAGCGGGTCGGATTGCTGGTGGGTCTCCACCGGAAACATGGTACGGAGCGAAATCTCGTCAACTGTCGTTGCGGAGCGCCGACGAGGACGCGTCGCGCGTTCTAGACTCGGCCCGGTGAGCAGTATTCCAGCCGCTGACGATGTACTCGATCCCGCCGAAGACGTCTACGACCTGCCCCATGTCGCCGAGTTGCTCGGCGTGCCTGTGACAAAGGTCCAACAACAACTGCGGGAAGGCCACCTGGTCGGCGTTCGGCGTAAAGGAACGGTCGTGGTGCCGCGGGCGTTCTTCGACGACGCCGGGCACGTCGTCAAGAGCCTGTCGGGGTTGCTCGTCGTCCTGCACGACGGCGGGTACAAGAACACCGAGATCCTGCGCTGGCTCTTCACGCCGGACCCGTCACTGACGATCAGACGCGACGGATCGGTGGATCGGCAGGACAACGCCCGACCGGTCGACGCGCTACACAGCCATCAGGCCCGAGAGGTGGTTCGGCGCGCCCAGGCGATGGCGTACTGATCGGGATCCTTGTAGAGCGAATACCACGCCAGCGCGGCGCAGGCCGTTGCCAGCACGACGTGGATCCATGAGTACATGCCGTGGCTGCCATCGGGTTTGAAGATCACCATGATCCAGGTGGAGAACCCGGCGACCAGAGCGATCGCCTGCCTGCTCTGGGCCAGCGCGGAAAGAATCGCCAGCGGCCACGTGTAATACCAGGGCAGTGCTGCGGGCACGAACAGCACCACGACCACCATCGCCAGCGCGATGCCGGTGAGTACCTGGCGGTCGGTATGCCGAAACCGCCACCACAGCAAGGGAAGTGAGATCGCGATGACGGCGATCCCGATGATACGTGCGACCTCGAGGACGGCGTAGAAGTTCACCGGGAAGAACAGTCCGCCGACGGCGTTGACGAGGTTGGAGACCGCGGTCGGCACCGTCAGCCAGTTGATGATCTTCACCGAACCGGCCAGCGCGGTGAGCCAGCCGAGGCCAACACCTGCCAGCCAGGACAGCACGGCGAACACAGCGACGAATATCGCCACGGAACCGGCACAGGCGGTGGCGAACGCCCGCAGCCGCGACAGATCGCGGCTGCGTTGCAGTTGACGGGCCCACACCCACACCATGAACGGAAGCGCAAGGCCCGCTGTGGCTTTCACGGCAACCGCGACGACAATCAGCGCGTTACCTGTGATCGGGTGGCGCTGGAATATCAGGGCGATACCCGCGGCCATCAGTCCCACCATCAGCATCTCGTTGTGCACGCCGCCCATCAGATGGATGATCACCAGCGGGTTGAGAACGCAGATCCACAGTGCGGCCGCACCGTTGGCGCCGACGTGCCGGGCCAGCCGGGGTGCGGCCCAGATGAGCAGGACCAGCCCGGGCAGCATGCACAGCCGCAGCACCATCGTGCCCGCGATCACGTGATCGCCGACGAGCATCGTGACGAATTTCGCGACAAGGATGAAGGCAGGCCCGTACGGCGCGGTCGTGGTTGTCCAGATCGGACTGACGTTGTCCAGCAACGAGTTCGGGTTGTCGACCGGCCCGACTGCGTAGGGGTCGAAGCCGTCGCGCAACAGCGCGCCCTGTGCCAGGTAGGAGTAGGTGTCGCGGCTGAACACCGGAACCGAAAGCAGCAGCGGAGCCAGCCAGAAGCCGGTGGTCGCCACCATCGTGTACTCGCGCGCCGAGCCGTCGATTACGCTGCGGCCCAACCACAACCATGCGAACAGCATCATCGCGACGCCGCCCCACAGCAGCACCGAGGACAGCACAAGCCCGTGCCCGAACCGTAGCCACGACAGGTGCAGGGACTCCAGCAGTGGATCGTGCAGGCGGGTGCTGCCCGCACCGAGACCACCCGCCGTGATCATCGCCGCGCCGAGAAACCCCAGTAGTGCGGGCCTGGCCTCGGGCGAGGTGGTGAATGCGGAGAGTCGCGCGAAGGTCGTCACTGCGCTTGATTGCTCCTCACGTCCGCGGTGCTCAGGCGGTTCGGTTGGCGGCCAACCTGGTGAGCTTTGTCAGGCCGGCCTTCGCCTGCGCGTCGATCGGTGCGGCACCGATGGCGTCGAGCGAACGTGAGGTGAGTATGTCGATGTGCTCCTCGACGGCTGCCAGTGCGCCGACCGACTCGATGACCTGACACAGCTCGCGGACCTTTTCATCGGAGAGCTCGGTGCCGATCGCGGACCGCAACAGATGCGCGGCTTCCGGATCGGATTTGTCGGCGAGCTCGACGGCCTCGGCGAGCAGCACCGTGCGCTTGCCCGCGCGCAGGTCGTCGCCCGACGGCTTGCCGGTCACCGCGGGATCGCCGAACACGCCGAGCACGTCGTCGCGAAGCTGAAACGCCACCCCGATGTCGTTGCCGACCTCGTGGAAGATCGCCTGCACGTCGGGCCGGTCGGCGGCGGCGGCCACGCCGAGTTGCAGCGGACGGGTGACGGTGTAGGAGGCGGTCTTGTAGGTGTTGACGTTCATCGCCGACGCCACCGTCGTCGCGCCGCTGGACTCGGCGACAATGTCGAGGTACTGGCCGCCGAGCACCTCGGTGCGAATGTCGGCCCAGACCCGCTGAACCCGACGCTGCGCGTCCGCACCGAGCCCGGCCGTCGCCACGATGTCGTCGGCCCACACAAGGGCGAGGTCCCCGAGCAGGATCGCCGCCGAGAGGCCGAACTGTTCGGCAGATCCGTTCCAGCGGTGGCCGCGGTGCTTCTGGGCGAAGAGCCGGTGCACCGTGGGCAACCCGCGACGCGTTGCCGAGTCGTCGATGACGTCATCGTGCACCAACGCGCACGCTTGAAGCAGCTCCAGCGCCGCGAACAGCCGCAGCACGTCGGGATCGGCATCGCGATCGGCGACCGAGCGCCAGCCCCAGTACGCGAACGCGGGTCGCAGACGCTTGCCGCCGCGCAGCACGAACTCCTCGAGCGCCGCGGTGAGGTCGGCGTAGTCGGTGCCGATGTAGGCGGACTGGCTGCGGCGCTCGTGGAGATACACCCGCAGTTGGTCAGTCACGGCGCTGGCCAACTCGATGGCTGACGGTGCCGCTGTATCCACGCTCAGCGCGGGGCCCCTTTCAGTCGAGGTTTGGCCCAAGAGTGCCTTCAGAGTAGAGCGTGACCGCGGCTTTGTAGAAAGTCAGGGCGCTGCTAACCGCGCGATGACGCCGCAGGGTCGGCGAACCGGGGGGACTGGTCCCTGTTCACCCACGCCAGTGCGGCGAGGATGCCGGCCACCAGGAAGGACGCCAGGCCCAACCAGATCGCCGCACCGGTGAAGGAGCGGGCACTCGGATCGGTGTAGCGGGCCTGGGCGGACATCGTGCTCACCACGCCGGGCTTGAGCTTCCACTCGACGACCTCCGCGGCCACCTGGTCACCGTTGGTGGAGGTCACCTCGCCGGGGAAGGACACCGACAGCGACACGTCGGCCTCCGGGTCGGTCAGCGACGTCAGATCGGCGCGACCGTCGAGGATCACCAGATCGCCTGCGCGGCGCAGCGATATGTCGACGCCCGCGGCGTCGCGGTTCATGTTGGCCAATTGGGGCAGCTCGGCGAAGGTCAGATCGGAGAACACCGCCTGGGAGCCGACGTAGTCGTCCCGGTCATAGTCCGACACCGCCACCTTGTTGCTGAAGGGCAGGGTGTTCAGCAGCTGTGGGCCCTTGTCATCGGCGCCGCGCGGCTTCGCGGCGGCGACGATCTGCCCCGACACGCGGTCGTCGGGGGAGACGGTGATGCTCGCCCTGACCCGCACGCATCCGACGGCGACGGGCAGAATCATCAGCAGCACAACGATCGCCAGCAGGCGAATTCTGCGGCGGTTCGACACGAGGTCATCGTGCCAGACCCGCGCTCAGAGTGGCAGTGACCTGCCGAGAATCGCGAACGGGCGGGGGTCGCCCGCGAAGTGGTAGCCGCGGATGATGTCAGTGAAGCCGAGCCTGCGATAGAGCCGCCAGGCCCGGTTCGACTCGCCGTTGATCTCCGGCGTGGACAGCAGCACATGGGATTCGCGCCGGCCCGCGAGCAGCCTGCGGGTCAGCGCCTCGCCGAGGCCGCGACCCTGTGTGCGGGGATGGATGTGCAGCTCCGTCAGCTCGAAATAGCTGGTCATCAGTTCGGCGATGCGGGTGCTGTCGGTGCCGACCCGGTGCAACCCCGCGACGACCTGCTGTTGCCACCACTGGTCCGGCGCCCCGCAATAGCCGTAGGCGACCCCCACGATCGGCGCCGCCACCAGATCGGCGGCGGTGGCGCTGGTGGCGTCGCGACGGTCCGCCACGTCCACTGCGGCGACGGCCTTCCAGCCGTCCCTTCGGGTGTGTTCGAGCCACATCGACGACCGCTGGTCCTCGGTGCCGCGCGGATAGCGCATGGCGTCGACGTAGACGCCAAGAGCATCGGTCAGCCTTCGCTCCATATCGGCAGGCGACAGATCGATGAGAAACGTCGCCAACTTCGCTGTCCGCCTTCCTGCGCCTTCTCGGGCTGTGTTCTTTGCGGCCAGTGCCATTATCGGCATGGCGAGCCGGTGGGTCACGAGGGCGGCGCACGTCATACAATCGAAAGGGGTGAACTAGGTGGTACGGCTCAGATTCACCTCGTATCATGACTGTTAGTTGTCCGCGGACGCGGGCATGAACTGCGTTGAAGACCAAGCGACGGGCGGCAAGGAGGGACGCATGCCACTCTCCGATCATGAGCAGCGCATGCTCGATCAGATCGAGAGCGCGCTCTATGCCGAAGACCCCAAGTTCGCGTCGAGCGTGCGTGGCGGCGGCCTTCGCGCCCCCTCGGCACGGCGCCGACTGCAGGGCGCGGCACTGTTCGTGGTCGGTCTGGCGATGTTGGTGTGCGGTGTGGCGTTCAAGGCCACCATGATCGGAAGTTTCCCGATCCTCTCCGTTTTCGGCTTCCTCGTGATGTTCGGCGGCGTCGTGTTCGCGATCACCGGTAACCGGGTGACCGGCGCTCGCGACCGCTCGGGGCCCGAGCAGGGCGGCCCTCGGCAGAAGCGGTCCAAGGGCGGAGGCGGCTCGTTCACCAGCCGGATGGAAGATCGGTTCCGCCGCCGCTTCGACGAATAACGCACGTATCACGGTGGGGTAGCCATTTCGGCTACCCCTTTTTTGTGCGCCGGATTCCCCCACATCGCCCCACACCGGCGTGAGCTGCCATTTTGCACTGTCTGCGGTAGAGCTTTCGCGGCTCATCTGTAGCCAGGTTGGCTAATGGTGGGGAAACGGCCGCGACATTAGCTGTCGTTTGGCACAAAGTGGGGGATTGTGGGGTAAAGTGGCGATCGTTGGAGCGACCGGGGCTTCTTCACCGGGCGGGAGGTGGCGGGGATGTTTCTCGGCACCTACACGCCCAAGCTCGATGACAAAGGGCGGCTGACGCTGCCCGCCAAGTTTCGCGACGCGCTGGCAGGAGGGTTGATGGTCACCAAGAGCCAAGACCACAGCCTCGCCGTCTACCCGCGCGCCGAGTTCGAGGAACTGGCAAGGCGAGCCTCGGGAGCGTCCCGAAGCAACCCGCAAGCACGCGCGTTCCTGCGCAACCTCGCCGCTGCAACCGATGAACAACATCCCGACTCGCAAGGCCGCATCACGTTGTCTGCCGACCACCGCCGCTACGCCAACCTGTCCAAGGATTGCGTGGTGATCGGCTCGGTTGACTACCTGGAGATCTGGGATTCCCAGTCCTGGCGTGACTACCAAGAGACACACGAAGAGAACTTCTCCGCGGCCAGCGATGAAACTCTGCGCGACATCATCTGATTGGGACTTAGGAGCCCGTGCAACGCGGCCTCTGTCCGAGCCGGCCCTGGCGTACTTCCCCGACGCCAGGTCCGCGCGCTCGGACAGGGACCCCGGTGCAGGGGCGCACTTCCTCGGAGGGCTTGCCATGGCTGACACACCCGGCCGGGCACCTGGCGACCACGGACACGTCCCGGTCCTGCTCGACCGCTGTGTCGAACTGCTCACGCCCGCGCTGACGCGGCGCAGCCCCGACGGCTCGGGAGCAGTGCTGGTGGATGCCACCCTGGGAGCCGGCGGACACGCCGAGCGGTTCCTCACCACGCTGCCCGGCCTGCGGCTGATCGGTCTCGACCGCGATCCCAACGCTCTGTGGATCGCAGGCGAGCGCCTCGCGCCATTCGCCGACCGGGTCCTGCTGACCCGCGCCAGGTTCGACGGGATCGAAGGTGTGCTCGACGAATCCGACTACTGGGCAAGCGAATCCGGCCACCCGGAAATCGACGGAATACTGTTCGATCTCGGCGTCTCGTCGATGCAGCTGGACCGCACCGAGCGCGGCTTCTCCTACGCGGCCGACGCGCCGCTGGACATGCGGATGGACCCGGACGCAGAGCTGACCGCGGCCGAGGTCGTCAACACCTACGACGAGAAGTCACTGGCGCGCATCCTGCGCGAGTTCGGCGAGGAGCGGTTCGCGAGCCGGATCGCCTCCCGCATCGTCCGCAGGCGTGCGAGCCGGCCGTTCGCCCGTACCGGCGAAATCGTCGAACTGCTCTACGAGGCGATCCCTGCGCCTGCCCGCAGGACCGGCGGGCATCCGGCCAAGCGCACATTCCAGGCCCTGCGCATTGCCGTCAACGGTGAGCTGGATGTGCTGCGCACCGCGCTGCCCGCCGCGATGGAAGCGCTGGGTCGGGGTGGACGCATCGCGGTGATGTCCTACCAGTCACTGGAGGACCGCATCGTCAAGAACGTCTTCGCGGCGGCGACGGCATCGCGCACCCCGCCGGGACTGCCCGTCGAACTCCCCGGGCACGAGCCGGAATTCGTCAGCCTGACCCGCGGCGCCGAGCGCGCGGGCACGGCCGAAATCGAACTCAACCCACGAAGCGCGTCCGTGCGGCTTCGGGCATTGGAAAAGGTTGCCGGACGGTCAGAAGGGACAGTCGGATGAAGGCCAAGCGAACTACCGCAGTGCGCGGCGCCGATGAGCGCAGGCGCACCACGCGTCAGCCCGCGCGCGGAGCGCAACGCCGTTCGCCCGACGCGCCGCCGCGGCGGGGACGGCCGCGCCCGCCAGATACCGCGCCGATCACCCGGCCTCAGATCAAGCCCGTCCGGCCGAAGAACGCCAGCCAGGCGAAGGCGCGTGCGAAGGCGCGAAAAGCCAAGGCTCCTAAGGTTGTTCGGCCCCCGTTGCGGGAGCGGCTCCTTGCCCGTATCTCGGAGATCGACCTCAACCCGCGCACGCTCGCAGCCAGGGTGCCGTTCGTGGTGCTGGTGATCGGGTCGCTGGGGCTGGGCCTCGGCGTCACGCTGTGGCTGTCGACGGACGCCGCCGAGCGGTCGTATCAGCTGGGCAGCGCCAGGCAGACCAATCAGGCGCTGCTGCAGCAGAAGGAGGCACTCGAGCGCGACGTGCTCGAGGCCCAGGCCGCGCCGGCCCTCGCCGAGTCGGCCCGCGAACTAGGCATGATCCCGTCCCGTGACACCGCGCACCTTGTGCAGGATCCGGCGGGAAATTGGATAGTCGTCGGCAGTCCCAAACCAGCCGAAGGCGTCCCGCCCCCGCCGCTCAACACGCCGCTGCCCGACGACACGCCCGCGCCGCCCGCACAGGCCGCCGCGAGCAGGCCGGCACCGCCACCGGTCGCCGATCCTCGAGAGATGGTCGTTCGGGTGCCCGATCGGGCCCAGCCTGCAGTACAGGCACCGCAGCCTGCTGTACAGGCACCTGCACCCGAGCCGGCAGCCGCCCCGTTGGCGGCGCCGCTGCCGGACAGCCCGCACGGAACCAGCGGCCAGCCGCCCGCCCCCGGGCCCGTGGAGCCCGAGGCCGCACCGTTGGCCGGGCCGTTGCCCGGGTCGCCTGCCGCGTCGCCGCCTGCTGCGTCCCGCCGGCCGCACCCGCCGCGCCTGCGCCCGCAGAGCAGTTCAGTCCGGTCACCGCGGCCGTCCCCGGCGCAACAACGTGAGCCGCGGCGCCGGTCAGCGCGGCCGCAAGACCCCGCAGGCACGTCCCGGCCAGGAGCGGTCGGCCCGTGCACGTCGCACGAGGACACCCGACACCGACACCGGTTTGCGCAGTGCGTCTTTCGTGTTCCGGCATCGGGCCGGTAATGCCGTCATCTTCCTGGTGCTCATCGTCGCGGCGACGCAGTTGTTCAATCTGCAGGTGCCGCGCGCCGCGGGCCTGCGCGCCGAGGCGGCGAGTCAGCTCAAGGTCACCGACGTCGACCAGGCTGTGCGAGGAAGCATCGTCGACCGCAACAACGACAAGCTGGCGTTCACCATCGAGGCCCGCGCGCTGACCTTCCAGCCCGTCAAGATTCGCAAGCAGCTCACCGATGCCAGGCAGACGACGCCCGAGGCGCCCGACCCCGAGGTCCGGCTGCGCGCCATCGCGGCCGAGGTGGCGTCGCGGCTGAACAACAAGCCGGACGCCAAGACGGTGCTCAAGAAGCTGAAGAGCAACGAGTCGTTCGTCTACCTCGCCCGTGCGGTGGATCCCGCGGTCGCCGAGGCGATTTCGAAGAAGTTCCCCGAGGTCGGCAGCGAGCGTCAAGACCTGCGGCAGTATCCGGGTGGCTCGCTGGCCGCCAACATCGTCGGCGGCATCGACTGGGACGGCCACGGCCTGCTCGGTCTCGAGGATTCGCTGGACGCCACGCTGGCCGGCACGGACGGGTCGGTGACCTATGACCGCGGCTCCGACGGCGTGGTGATTCCGGGCAGCTACCGCAACCGGCACACCGCCGTCAACGGATCCACCGTGCAGCTGACGCTCGACGACGACATCCAGTTCTACGTGCAGCAGCAGGTTCAGCAGGCCAAGGACGCCTCCGGCGCAGGCAATGTGTCTGCGGTGGTGCTCGACGCCAAAACCGGTGAAGTGCTTGCCATGTCGAACGACAACACGTTCGACCCGAGCCAGGACATCGGCCGCCAGCAGAATCGCGAGCTCGGCAACCCGGCCGTCTCGTCACCGTTCGAACCGGGATCGGTGAACAAGATCGTCACCGCCTCCTCGGTGATCGAGTACGGGCTGTCCAATCCCGACGAGGTGCTGCAGGTGCCCGGCTCCATCGACATGGGCGGCGTCACCGTCGGCGACGCTTGGCATCACGGCGTGATGCCCTACACCACCACCGGTGTCTTCGGTAAGTCGTCCAACGTCGGCACCTTGATGCTGGCGCAACGGGTCGGGCCGGAGCGCTACGCGGAGATGCTGGACAAGTTCGGTCTCGGCCAGCGCGCCAACGTGGGGCTGCCCGGCGAGAGCGAAGGCCTGGTGCCGCCGATCGACCAGTGGTCGGGCAGCACGTTCTCCAACCTGCCCATCGGACAAGGCCTTTCGATGACGCTGCTGCAGATGACCGGCATGTACCAGGCCATCGCCAACGACGGGATGCGCATTCCGCCGCGCATCGTCAAGGCGACCATCGCACCCGACGGCACACGAACACCCGAGCCAAGGCCGGACGGCGTCCGGGTGGTGTCCCCGCAGACCGCGCAGACGGTACGAAACATGCTTCGCGCGGTTCTGCAACGCGACCCGATGGGCACACAGCAGGGCACTGGGTCGACGGGCGCGGTCGAGGGCTATCAGCTTTCCGGCAAGACCGGCACCGCCCAGAAGATCAACCCGGCGTGCGGGTGCTATTACAGCGACGTCTACTGGATCACCTTCGCAGGCATGGTCACCACCGACAATCCCCGCTATGTCATCGGCATCATGGCCGACAACCCGCACCGCACCGCGGACGGCCAGCCAGGCACGACGATGGCGCCGCTGTTCCACAACATCGCCAGCTGGCTGTTGCAGCGGGAGAACATTCCGCTCTCGCCGGATCCCGGTCCGCCGCTGACGCTGCAGGCCACCTGACCGCGGAGCGGCCGCGAGGCGGGCCGGTACTGTGTCATCGCCATGAAGCTGCGTCCCTCGCATCCCGCCGGCCAGGCGCTCGGGCCACTGGCCGATCGGATAGCCGCGGTCGTCGAGCCTGCCAACGGAGGGCGGCATACGGTCGTCACCGGTGTCACGTTGCGCAGCCAGGACGCCCAGCCGGGCGATCTGTTCGCAGCGCTGCCCGGCGCGTCGTCGCACGGCGGACGGCACGCGGCTGACGCCATCGAGCGCGGCGCGGTCGCCGTGCTCACCGATTCGGACGGCCTGGCGTACATGGGCGGCGACGTGCCGGTGCCGGTACTGGTCCGCGCCGATCCGCGGTCGGTGCTCGGCGGGCTGGCGGCCACCGTGTACGGCAACCCGTCGCAACACCTCCGGGTGATCGGGGTGACCGGTACGTCGGGCAAGACCACCACCACTTATCTGGTCGAGGCGGGTCTGCGGGCCGCCGGGCGGGTCGCGGGTCTGGTCGGCACCGTCGGCATCCGGATAGCGGGCGAGGATCTGCCGAGCAAGCTGACCACTCCCGAGGCGCCCGACCTTCAGGCCCTGCTGGCCTTGATGCTCGAACAGCACGTCGACACCGTGGTGATGGAGGTGTCCAGCCACGCGCTGAGCCTCGGACGCGTCGACGGCGTCGAGTTCGCGGTCGGCGGCTTCACCAACCTCTCCCGCGACCACCTCGACTTCCATCCGACGATGGAAGACTATTTCGACACCAAGGCGCGGTTGTTCATGCCCGGATCACCAACGGCCGCTGCCGCTTCCGTGGTGTGCGTCGACGACGAAGCGGGCCGCGCCATGGCCGAGCTGGCGTCCGATCCGGTGACGGTCAGCGCGACCGACGCGGCCGCCGACTGGCGTGTCGAGGACGTTCGCACGGTGGAGCGCGGCGCACAGGAGTTCTACGCCGTCGATCCCGCAGGCGTGCATCACGGGCTGCGCATCGGACTTCCGGGCCGCTACAACGTCGCCAACGCTCTGCTCGCGGCGGCGCTACTGGACGCGGTCGGGGTATCGCCCGAGCAGGCCGCGCCTGGACTGCGGGATGCCCGGGTACCCGGCAGGCTCGAGCCCGTCGAGCGCGGCCAGGATTTCCTTGCGCTGGTCGACTACGCCCACAAACCAGGGGCATTGCAGGCCGTGCTGCAGACCCTGCGCGAGCAGACGACCGGCCGGATGGCGGTGGTGTTCGGCGCGGGCGGCAACCGCGATCCCGGCAAGCGCGAGCCGATGGGCAGCGTGGCGGCGGAGCTCGCCGACCTCGTTGTGGTGACCGACGACAACCCGCGCGACGAGGATCCCGCCGCGATTCGGTCGTCGATCCTCGCAGGCGCGACGGGCGGCCCCGCGCAGGTCGTCGAGATCGGCGATCGGCGTGAGGCCATCGACCACGCCGTCGCGTGGGCCCGCGCCGGGGACGTCGTGCTGATCGCGGGGAAGGGCCACGAGGCGGGCCAGACCAGCCACGGTCAGACCCGGCCGTTCGACGACCGCGACGAACTCGCCGGATCCCTCGAAGCGCGCAGGTCGCGCCGCATGATCGCCCTGACGCTGGCCCAGATCGCCGACATCGTCGGTGGCGAACTCGCCGATATCTCGGCCGCCGAGGCCGCTGCGACCCGGGTGACCGGCACCGTCGAATTCGACTCCCGTGCGGTGACGGCGGGCGGGCTGTTCCTCGCGCTGCCCGGCGCGCGGAGCGACGGTCACGACTTCGCGGCGGCGGCGGTGGCGGCCGGTGCGGTAGCGGTGTTGGCCGCGCGACCGGTCGGCGTGCCTGCGGTCGTCGTCACGCCACGCACCGACGCCGGAACCGACACCGGAGCCGGCGTTCTCGAATACGACACCGACGGCTCGGGAGCCGCAGTGCTCGCCGCTTTGGCGCAGGCTGGCCGCCGCGGTGGCAAGGGAGCTGGTGGCGGGCGGCCTGACGATCATCGGCATCACCGGATCGTCGGGTAAGACCTCGACCAAGGACCTCGTCGCCGCGGTGCTCGCGCCGCTCGGCGAGGTGGTCGCCCCGCCGGGCTCGTTCAACAACGAGCTGGGCACCCCGTGGACGGTGCTGCGGGCGGGGGAGGACACCGACTATCTGGTTTTGGAGATGTCGGCACGCCACCCCGGCAACATCGCTGCGCTTGCCTCGATCGCGCCGCCATCGATCGGGGTCGTGCTGAACGTGGGCACTGCCCATCTCGGCGAGTTCGGCTCCCGCGAGGCCATCGCACGCACCAAATCCGAACTCCCACAAGCGGTTCCGCCTTCGGGGGTGGTGATCCTCAACGCAGACGACGACGCCGTCGCCGCCATGGCCGAACAGACCGCCGCCCGCGTCGTTCGGGTGTCGCGGTCACCCGGCGCAGACGTATGGGCGGGCCCGGTCACGCTCGACGAGGTGGCCCGGCCCCGCTTCACGATGCATGCCGCCGGCGTGGCGACCGACGTCTCGCTGGCCGTGCACGGCGAACACCAGGTGTCCAATGCGCTGTGTGCGGCGGCCGTCGCGCTGGAGTGCGGAGCCAGCGGCGCACAGGTCGCGGCCGCACTCGCCGGCGCGGGCCCGGTGTCGCAGCACCGCATGCACGTCAGCACCCGCGAAGACGGCGTCACCGTCATCGACGACGCATACAACGCCAACCCGGATTCCATGGCCGCGGGACTGAAGTCGCTGGCCTGGATGGCCCGTCAGGGCACCGAGCCGCGGCGCAGCTGGGCGGTGCTCGGCGAGATGGCCGAGCTCGGCGACGACGCGATATCGGAACACGACCGCATCGGCCGGCTGGCGGTGCGATTAGATGTCAGTCGACTCATCGTCGTGGGAACCGGGAGATCTATGGGCGCCATGCATCACGGGGCGGTCATGGAGGGCTCGTGGGGAGGAGAGGCCACCATGGTCGCCGACGCCGACGCCGCGCTGGAATTGTTGCGAGCCGAACTTCGTGAGGGAGATGTGGTGCTCGTCAAGGCGTCGAACGCTGCGGGGCTGGGAAAGCTGGCCGAGGCGTTGGTCGCCTCATGAGGCAGATCCTCATCGCCGTCGGCATCGCGCTGACGGTGTCGATCCTGTTGACCCCTGTGCTGATCGGACTCTTCACCCGGCAGGGCTTCGGCCACGAGATCCGCGAGGACGGGCCGCCGAGCCACCACAAGAAGCGCGGTACGCCGTCGATGGGCGGCGTCGCCATCCTGGCGGGCATCTGGGCGGGCTACCTCGGCACCCACCTGGTCGGGCTGGCGCTCGACGGCCAGGGCCCGTCCGCTTCGGGGCTGCTGGCGCTGGGTCTTGCGACCGCGCTTGGCATCGTCGGGTTCGTCGACGACCTGATCAAGATCCGGCGATCGCGCAACCTCGGACTCAACAAGACCGCCAAGACGGTCGGCATGCTGGCGGCCGCCGTGATCTTCGGTGTGCTCGCACTGCAGTTCCGCAACACCGACGGGCTCACCCCCGGCAGCGCCGAACTGTCCTATGTACGTGAAATCGCCACAGTGACACTGGCTCCCGCCATTTTCGTGCTGTTCTGCGTGCTGATCGTCTACGCGTGGTCGAATGCGGTGAACTTCACCGACGGGCTGGACGGCCTGGCCGCGGGCGCGATGGCCATGGTCTGCGCGGCGTACGTGATCATCACCTTCTGGCAGTTCCGGAACGCATGCGCGACGGCGCCGGGCGTCGGCTGCTACAACGTGCGCGATCCGCTGGACCTGGCGCTGATCGCGGCCGCGACGGCAGGGGCGTGCATCGGGTTCCTGTGGTGGAACGCCGCTCCCGCGAAGATCTTCATGGGCGACACCGGCTCGCTCGCGCTCGGTGGCGTCATCGCCGCGCTGTCGGTGCTCAGCCGCACCGAGATGCTCGCGGTGGTGCTCGGTGCCCTGTTCGTCGCCGAGGTGACGTCGGTGGTGGTGCAGATCCTGGCGTTCCGCACCACCGGGCGACGGGTGTTCCGGATGGCGCCGTTCCACCACCACTTCGAGCTCGTCGGGTGGGCGGAGACCACGGTGATCATTCGCTTCTGGCTGTTGACCGCGATCGCGTGCGGTCTTGGGGTGGCGCTCTTCTACAGCGAGTGGCTCACCACCGTCGGAGCGTGACGTGAACCGCCGCGACGTCGCGCCGCTCACGCCCGGCACCCGTGTGCTGGTGACCGGGGCGGGCATCACCGGCCGCTCGGTGAGCGCCGCGCTGGAACCGACCGGCGTGCGGCTGACCATCTGCGACGACGATCCGCTCGCGCTGCAGCGCCTTATCACCCCGGCGACCGTCGTCACCACCGACGAGGCCGTCGACCGGATCGCCGACTACGCGCTTGTCGTCACCAGCCCCGGATTCGCGCCCACCGCACCGGTTTTGGCCGCCGCGTCGGCCGCAGGCGTGCCCATCTGGGGTGACGTCGAACTCGCGTGGCGACTCGATCAGGCCGGCTGGTTCGGCACCCCGAAGCGCTGGCTGGTGGTGACCGGCACCAACGGCAAGACGACCACCACGTCGATGCTGCACGCGATGCTGGTCGCAGGCGGACGGCGGGCGGTGCTGTGCGGCAACATCGGCAACCCGGTGATCGACATGCTGGCCGAGCCTGCCGAGCTGCTCGCGGTCGAACTGTCGAGCTTCCAGCTGCACTGGGCGCCGTCGCTGCGGCCCGATGCGGGCGCGGTGCTCAACGTCGCCGAGGACCACCTCGACTGGCACGGCTCGATGGACGCCTATGCGGCCGATAAGGCGCGGGCGCTGGACGGCAGGGTCGCGGTCGTCGGCCTCGACGATCCGGTCGCCTCCGGGCTGCTCGCTAGCGCCGCCGCATCGGTTCGGGTCGGATTCACTCTCAGCGAGCCGGCCGCAGGCGAGCTGGGGGTTCGCGACGGCGCGCTGATCGACCGGGCATTCGCCGACGGCCTGGTGCTGGCCGAGACGGCGTCGATACCGGTGCCCGGGCCGATCGGTGTGCTCAACGCGTTGGCCGCCGCCGCGCTGGCCCGGGCCGTCGACGTGCCCGCCGCCGCCATCGCCGATGCGCTGTCGTCGTTCCGCGTCGGTCCGCACCGGGCCCACGTGGTCGCCGAGATCGACGGCGTCACCTACGTCGACGACTCCAAGGCCACCAACCCGCACGCGGCGCACGCTTCCATCTCCGCCTACCCGCGGGTGGTGTGGATCGCCGGCGGTCTGCTCAAGGGCGCGTCGGTCGACGAACTCGTCTCCGACGTGTCGAATCGCCTGGTCGGCGCCGTGCTGATCGGGCGGGACCGGGCACTGGTCGCCAACGCGTTATCGCGACACGCCCCAGATGTCCCCGTTGTGGAGGTTGTGACGGGGGAGGATTCTGAGGTGCTTGAGACAAATGAGTCAGATGTTAATTCTGTGACTCGTCTGATGACCGCCGTCGTCGCCGCGGCGCGCAGGCTGGCCGGCGGAGGCGACACCGTGCTGCTGGCCCCCGCGGGTGCATCCTTCGACCAGTTCAGCGGCTACGCCGAGCGCGGGGATGCCTTCGCCGCGGCCGTTCGCGCAACCAGGTAGCGGCCGTGAGCAACATATTGGCTCGGCTGCGGCTCAGCCGGACCGGCAGCGCGGCTGCCGACGCCTCGGCCGACGTCCCCCGCACCCGCTTCGGCGCATGGCTCGGCAGGCCGATGACCTCGTTCCACCTCATCATCGCCGTCGCTGCGCTGCTCACCTCGCTCGGTCTGATCATGGTCCTATCGGCGTCCGGCGTGCACTCCTACGACGAGGACGGCTCGCCGTGGGTGATCTTCGGCAAGCAGCTGATCTGGACGTTGGTCGGGCTGTTCGCGTTCTACGCTGCGATGCGGATGCGCGTGCAGACCATGCGCAGCCTGTCGTTCACCGGCTTCGCGATCACCATCGTGTTGCTGGTCCTGGTGTTGATTCCGGGAATCGGCAAGGAGGCCAACGGATCCCGCGGCTGGTTCGTCGTCGCCGGGTTGTCCATGCAGCCGTCGGAGCTGGCGAAGATCGCGTTCGCGATCTGGGGTGCACACCTGCTGGCTTCGCGCCGGATGGAGCGGGCATCGCTGCGCGAGATGCTGATCCCGCTGGTGCCCGCGGCGGTGATCGCCCTTGCGCTCATCGTCGCGCAGCCCGACCTCGGGCAGACGGTGTCGCTCGGCATCATCCTGCTGGCATTGCTGTGGTACGCCGGTCTACCGCTGCGGGTGTTCTTGTCGTCGATGGTCGCCGTCGTGGTTTCGGCGGCGATCCTTGCCGTCTCGGAGGGTTATCGGTCCGACCGGGTGATGTCCTGGCTGAACCCCGGCGCCGACTCGCAGGGCTCCGGCTATCAGGCCAAGCAGGCCAGGTTTGCGCTGGCCAATGGCGGTGTCTTCGGCGACGGACTCGGTCAGGGCACCGCGAAATGGAACTACCTGCCCAACGCGCACAACGACTTCATCTTCGCGATCATCGGCGAGGAGCTCGGCTTCATCGGCGCCGCGGGACTGCTGTGCCTGTTCGGCCTGTTCGCCTACACGGGGATGCGGATCGCGCGCCGGTCCGCCGACCCGTTCCTGCGGCTGCTCACCGCGACCGCGACCATGTGGGTGCTCGGCCAGGTGTTCATCAACGTCGGCTACGTCATCGGCCTGCTGCCCGTAACCGGGCTGCAGCTGCCGCTCATCTCGGCCGGCGGAACATCAACGGCGACAACGCTTCTCATCATCGGCGTGATTGCAAACGCTGCGCGACACGAACCCGAGGCGGTGGCCGCGCTGCGCGCAGGCCGCGACGACCGGGTCAATCGGATGCTGCGGCTGCCGTTACCCGAGTCATATTCGCCGACGCGCACCGAGGCGCTGCGCGACAGGCTGCGGTCCCGTGGCAACAAGGCGGCCGCCAAGCCGCAACGCAAGCCGGCCAAGGACAAGAGGCGCAAACCCCATACGGCCGACCGGCCGGTGCGACGCTCAGGGCATCATGGAGGCGACCAGCGCGCGAACCGCGCACGCGAGGAGCGCAAAAGCTCCAGCGCAGCTGGACGACAGCGCCACCAGGGCCGACGGGCTCGCACATTGGAAGGTCAACGTCACGGGTGAATGGGCCCATCTCGGTAGTTATCGCCGGCGGCGGGACGGCAGGCCACATCGAACCCGCCATGGCCGTCGCCGATGCTCTCAGCGCGCTTGAAACCGACGTGCGGATCACCGCGCTCGGTACCAATCGCGGCCTGGAGACCCGGCTGGTGCCCGATCGCGGCTACCACCTCGAGCTGATCACCCCGGTACCGCTGCCGCGTAAGCCGTCGGTGGATCTGCTGCGCCTGCCGCTGCGGGTGCGCCGCGCCGTCAGAGAGACGTCAAGGGTGCTCGATGACGTCGACGCCGACGTCATCATCGGCTTCGGCGGCTACGTGGCGGTGCCCGCGTACCTGGCGGCGCGTCGACGCCGGGTTCCGGTGGTCGTCCATGAAGCCAATGCCAGCGCAGGCTGGGCCAACAAGCTGGGCGCCCGGTCGGCGCGCCGCGTGCTGTCGGCGGTGGCCGATCCCGGCCTGCCGCGCGCCGAGGTCGTCGGTGTGCCTGTGCGCGCGGCGATCACGTCGCTCGACCGGATGTCGGAGCGGGCAAAAGCCCGCGCCCACTTCGGGTTCGCCGACGACGCACGGGTGCTTCTGGTGTTCGGTGGTTCGCAGGGGGCGCAGTCGATCAACCGTGCCGTCGCACCCGCGGCAGCTGCGCTGGCCGCGGCGGGTGTCTCGGTGCTGCACGCCCACGGTCCGAAGAACACCCTCGATCTGCGGACGCCGGTCGACGGGGACCCGCCGTACGTGGCTGTGCCGTATCTGGACAGGATGGACTTGGCTTACGCCGCAGCCGATTTGGCGATCTGCCGGTCGGGCGCGATGACGGTCGCCGAGGTCTCCGCCGTCGGGCTGCCCGCGGTTTACGTCCCGCTGCCCATCGGCAACGGCGAACAGCGACTCAACGCGCTGCCCGTCGTCAACGCGGGTGGTGGTCTGCTCGTCGACGACGCCGACCTCACACCAGAGTTCGTCGGCGAAACCGTCGCCGGGCTGCTCGGCGACGGTCCCCGGCTCACGGCGATGACGGCAGCGGCGGCGATGGCCGGTCACCGCGACGCCGCCCAGAAGGTCGCCGAGATAGCCCTCCAGGTGGCGCGCAGCGGTCGCGGCGATCGGAAGTCTCACCGGTGAGCGCGCTTCCGTTACCCGATGAGCTGAAGCGGGTGCACATGGTCGGCATCGGTGGTGCGGGCATGTCCGGCATCGCCCGCATCCTGCTCGACCGAGGCGGTCTGGTGTCGGGCTCCGACGCCAAGGAGTCACGCGGGGTGGCGGCGCTGCGCGCCAGGGGCGCGACGATCCGGATCGGACACGACGAGTCCTCGCTGGACCTGCTGCCCGGTGGACCCACTGCGGTGGTGACCACACATGCGGCGATCCCGAAGACCAACCCCGAGCTGGTCGAGGCGAGGCGGCGCGGCATCCCGGTGATCCTGCGCCCGGTGGTGCTGGCACGGCTGATGGACGGCTACACCACGCTGATGGTGACCGGTACCCACGGCAAGACGACCACCACGTCGATGCTCATCGTCGCGCTGCAGCACAGCGGGTTGGACCCGTCGTTCGCCGTCGGCGGCGATCTCGGCGAAGCGGGCACCAACGCGCATCACGGCAGCGGCGACTGTTTCGTCGCCGAAGCCGACGAGAGCGACGGTTCGCTGCTCGAGTACACGCCGAACGTCGCGGTGGTGACCAACATCGAGGCCGATCACCTCGACTTCTTCGGCAGCGCGGAGGCGTACAGCGCGGTGTTCGACGCCTTCGTCGAGCGATTGGCCCCCGGAGGCGCGCTGGTGGTGTGCACAGACGATCCGGGCGCCGCCGCCCTCGCCGAACGCACCTGCGCACTGGGGATTCGGGTGCTGCGCTACGGAAGCGACGACCGCTCCGACCTCGCAGGCAGGCTGGTGAGCTGGGAACAGCAGAACACCGGTGCGGTCGCCCACATTCAGCTGGCCGGCGAGAAGCACCAGCGGGTGATGCGAATGTCGGTGCCGGGCAGGCACATGGCGCTCAACGCACTTGCCGCGCTGTTGGCGGCGACGGAGATCGGGGCGCCCGCCGAGTCGGTGCTCGACGGGCTCGCCGGGTTCGAGGGGGTGCGCCGCCGTTTCGAGCTCGTCGGCTCCGCGCACGGTGTGCGGGTCTTCGACGACTACGCGCACCACCCCACCGAGGTGCGCGCCACGCTCGGTGCGGTGCGGACGGTGACCGAACAGAGCGGGCGTGGCCGCTCGGTGGTGGTGTTCCAGCCACACTTGTATTCCCGCACAGCCGCTTTCGCGCGTGAGTTCGCCCAAGCGCTCGACTGTGCAGACGAAGTCTTCGTACTCGACGTGTATGCCGCTCGGGAACAGCCGATGGCAGGGATCAGCGGTGCGTCGGTGGCCGAGCACGTCAGCAAGCCGGTGCACTATGTGCCGGATTTCTCCGCTGTTGCCGAACAGGTCGCCAACGCGGTGCGCACCGGCGACGTGGTCATCACGATGGGCGCGGGCGACGTCACGATGCTCGGGCCGGAGATCGTCGAAGCGCTCGCCGCGAGAGCCAACCGCTCGACGCCGCAACGTGATCCGGAGACGGGCGCGCCATGACGGAGACGGAGGACGGCAGCGAGGCGACGGCCGAACCCGACGAGGACGCCGCCCAACCCGACGAGGACTCCGGCGAACCCGACGAGGACGCCGCCGAGGCGGCGACCGAGGCGGCGACCGAACCCGAGAACCCGCCCGAAGACGAGTTCGAGGGTCCGCGACGACGAGCACGTCGGGAACGCGAGGCGCGTCGCGAGGCTCAGGCCCGCGCCGTTGCGATCGAGCAGGCCCGAAGGGAAGCCAAGCGGCGTGCGCAGGGTAAGTCCACCGGCGAAGCCAAACCCGTTGCGCGCGGCGGAGTTCGAGGTCTGAAGCTGGTGGTGTGGACGGTCCTGCTGGTCGCCCTGTTCGTGGGACTCGGTCTGCTTCTGTACTTCACCCCGATCATGGCGGCGCGAAACGTCGTGATCACCGGGCTCGGCGCGGTGACGCAGGAGGAGGTCATCGCCGCCGCGGCCGTCAAGGAGGGCACCCCGCTGCTTCAGGTGAACACCGACGACGTCGCCGAGCGCGTTGCCACGATCCGCCGTGTCGGCACCGCGCGGGTGCAGCGCGAATACCCGTCGACCCTTCGGATCACCGTTGTCGAACGGGTTCCGATCGTCGTCAAGGATTATCCCGACGGGTCGCATCTGTTCGACCGTGACGGAGTGGACTTCGCGACCGCGCCGCCGCCGCCCAATCTGCCCTACCTGGACGCCGACAACCCCGGCCCGAACGACCCGTCGACCAGGGCGGCGCTGGAAGTGATGACCGCGCTGCGGCCGGAGGTGGCCGGACAGGTGGCCCGGGTGTCGGCGCCGTCGGTCGCGGCGGTCACCCTGACGCTGGTGGACGGCAGGGAAGTCATCTGGGGTACCACCGAACGCACAGAGGAGAAGGCGCAGAAGCTCGCGGCGCTGCTGACACAGCCCGGCCACACCTACGACGTCTCCAGTCCTGATTTGCCGACAGTCAAGTGATTCGCCGTGCGCGCAGTCACCCCAAATTCTTGACGTTTCCGTCGGCGCGCCTGCATGGCTAGTGCTTGACCTCGCCCTACCGTTCTGTTTGCGCGGAAACAACTTGACATAACTGTAAGCCTTTAGTTGAGGTTGAGAGTTTGCTCAAGCGTTCCGCTCCGGAAGCAACCAGGGAGGAAGGCGATGATGACCCCCCCGCACAACTACCTCGCCGTCATCAAAGTGGTCGGCATCGGCGGCGGCGGCGTCAACGCCGTCAACCGAATGATCGAGCAAGGGCTCAAGGGCGTGGAGTTCATCGCGATCAACACCGACGCGCAGGCGTTGTTGATGAGCGATGCCGACGTCAAACTCGACGTCGGCCGTGACTCCACCCGTGGTCTCGGCGCAGGCGCCGACCCTGAGGTCGGCCGCAAGGCCGCCGATGACGCCAAGGACGACATCGAGGAGCTGCTGCGCGGCGCCGACATGGTGTTCGTCACCGCGGGCGAAGGCGGTGGCACCGGCACGGGCGGCGCGCCCGTCGTCGCCACCATCGCGCGCAAGCTCGGCGCCCTGACGGTCGGCGTGGTGACACGGCCGTTCTCGTTCGAGGGCAAGCGCCGGAGCAACCAGGCAGAGACGGGTATCGCTGCGCTGCGGGAGAGCTGCGACACCCTGATCGTCATCCCCAACGATCGGCTGCTGCAGATGGGCGACGCCGCCGTGTCGCTGATGGACGCGTTCCGTAGCGCCGACGAGGTACTGCTCAACGGCGTGCAGGGCATCACCGACCTGATCACCACGCCCGGCCTGATCAATGTCGACTTCGCCGACGTCAAGGGCATCATGTCCGGCGCGGGAACCGCATTGATGGGCATCGGTTCGGCACGCGGAGACGGGCGCTCGTTGAAGGCCGCGGAGATCGCCATCAACTCGCCGCTGCTCGAGGCGTCGATGGAGGGCGCGCAGGGCGTGCTGATGTCCATCGCTGGCGGTAGCGACCTCGGCCTGTTCGAGATCAACGAGGCCGCCTCACTTGTGCAGGACGCAGCGCACCCCGAGGCCAACATCATCTTCGGCACAGTGATCGACGACTCGCTCGGCGACGAGGTGCGCGTGACGGTGATCGCCGCCGGATTCGACGCATCGGGTCCGAGCCGCAAGCCCGTGGTCGGTGCGGGACAGGCGATCGCGCCCGGCAAGGCGGGCAAGGTCACCTCCCCGCTCTTCGAGCCCGTCGAAGCGGCCAGCGTGCCGGTGCACACCAACGGAGCGACGGTCAGTATCGGCGGCGACGATGACGACGACGTCGACGTTCCGCCGTTCATGCGGCACTAGCCCGACCACGGTGCTCCTCCCGTCCGCGCCGCACCGGATACTGGAGCGGTGAGTGTTCGGGTTCGGCGCGTGACCACCACCCGCGCCGGCGGCGTTTCGAAGCCGCCGTTCGACACGTTCAATCTCGGCGACCACGTCGGCGACGATCCGGCCGCCGTCGCAGCCAACCGGGAGAGGCTCGCGAAAGCGATCGGAGTGGGCGCCGACTCGGTCGTCTGGATGAACCAGGTGCACGGTGATCGCGTCGTGCGCGTCGACGAACCGATGGGCTCCACCCCGGTCGAGGAGACCGACGGATTGGTGACCACCACACCGAAATTGGCTCTGGCCGTCGTCACGGCGGATTGCGTTCCGGTTCTATTGGCCGACGCCCGCGCCGGTGTGGTGGGTGCGGTCCATGCGGGCCGGGTCGGCGCACAGAAAGGAGTCGTCGTCCGCGCGGTCGAGTCCATGTGTGACGCCGGGGCGCGGGCCGAGGACATCACTGTGCTGCTTGGGCCTTCTGTCAGCGGCCGCAACTACGAGGTGCCCGCGGCAATGGCCGCTGAAGTGGAGGCCGCCCTTCCGGGCAGCAGGACGACGACGTCGCGGGGCACTCCGGGGTTGGATCTGAGGGCCGGAATAGCCAGGCAGTTAAGGGAATTGGGCGTCGCCGCTATCGATGCCGATCCGCGTTGCACGGTGGACGACCGCAATCTCTTCAGCCATCGGCGCGACGCCCCGACCGGTCGCCTCGCGTCCGTGGTGTGGATGGAATGACGTCCGTGGCAACGACGCGGGAAGTCGAACTGGAGACCGCGTTGACCCTCGTGCGCGAGCGGCTGGCGCGGGCGGCGGAGGCGGCGGGACGCGACCGCGCCGAAATAGAATTGCTGCCGATCACCAAATTCTTTCCAGCAACCGATGTACTTATTCTGTCGCATTTAGGTTGTGATGCATTTGGTGAATCGCGCGAGCAAGAAGCAGCCGCGAAATTCGCCGAATGTCACTCCGCGCAACCCGATTCTCCGATTCGCTGGCACATGGTGGGGCGGATTCAACGCAACAAGGCGCGCTCGATCGCCAACTGGGCATACGCCGCGCACTCGGTCGACAGTGCCAAGCTGATCACCGCACTGGACCGGGCGTCGACGGACGCCCTCGCCGACGGCAGCCGCACCGACCCTCTGCGGGTCTACCTACAGATCAGCCTCGACGGCGACGTCGCGCGCGGGGGAGTCGACATCGGGAGACCCGATCTCATCGACGAACTGTGCGCGCTGGCGCAGTCCGCGCAGGGCCTTGCGTTCGTCGGGTTGATGGGCATCCCGCCGCTCGGTGCCGATCCCGACGATGCATTCGCGCGTTTGCAGGGCGAGCACCAGCGGGTACAGCAGACCTACCAGCAGCGTCTCGAACTGTCGGCGGGCATGTCCAGCGACCTCGAGGCGGCGGTCGAACATGGTTCAACGTGTGTGCGTGTCGGTACCGCGGTTCTGGGGCCACGTCCTCTAACGTCACCATGAGTAGTCACTCCAGTCACATCTTCATCACAGGCATCACGCAAGAAGGGTCCAGCGATGAGCACACTGCACAAGGTCAAGGCCTACTTCGGTATGGCGCCTATGGACGACTACGACGACGAGTACTACGACGACGATGACCGTCCGTCGCGCGGCAGCTATCCGCGCCGTGAGCGTTTCGGCGAAGAGGGATACGGCCGCTACGACGACCGTTACGACGAAGAGGAGATGGCGGGCGCCTACCGCGGCGGCTACGCCGACGAGGGTCGCCTGCACCCGCGCGAATTCGATCGTGCCGCACCGAGGTACGCGCCGCTGCGCGGCTCGACGCGCGGTGCGCTCGCGATGGATCCCCGCCGGATGGCGATGCTGTTCGACGAGAGCAGCCCGTTGTCGAAGATCACCACGCTGCGACCCAAGGACTACAGCGAGGCCCGCACCATCGGTGAGCGCTTCCGCGATGGCACCCCTGTGATCATGGACCTGGTGACCATGGACAACGCCGACGCGAAGCGGCTCGTCGATTTCGCCGCGGGGCTCGCGTTCGCGCTGCGCGGATCCTTCGACAAGGTCGCCACGAAGGTGTTCCTGCTGTCGCCCGCCGACGTCGACGTCTCACCCGACGACCGCAGGCGCATCGCCGAGACCGGCTTCTACGCCTACCAATAGGCCGGCGTGCGTCGGCCCGCTCTGCTCGGCCCGCCTCCGTGCACAGGCCGGGTAGGCTGACGACATCGCAACGGCCGGCAGCGGCCAAGCGCCTGAGTATTCAACGTCACACACCGCAGTAGTGAGGTCGCCTTAGTTGGCCCTGTTCTTTGAGATTCTGGGTTTCGCACTGTTCGTCTTCTGGCTGCTGCTCATCGCCCGCGTGGTCGTCGAGTTCATCCGCTCGTTCAGCCGAGACTGGCATCCCCGCGGCTTCACCGTGGTGATTCTCGAGCTGATCATGACGCTGACCGATCCGCCGGTAAAGCTGCTGCGCCGCATCATTCCGCAGCTCACGATCGGCGCGATCCGCTTCGACCTTTCGATCATGGTGCTGCTGCTCGTCGCATTCATCGGCATGCAGCTCGCGTTCAGCGCGGCGGCCTGAGAAGTCCGCAATCGCCGTTTGCCGGGCACGGCAATTGCCTTTAAGAAGATTGAATTTCGCTCTTAACTTTTGGCCTCAGGTGCAACCGCAGAGTCTGGTGTGACAGGATGGGCGCCAGTTACTCCACTGACGTTCTACACTTTGAGATCGATTGACGGTCCGGACCATCTAGGGGGCAGACAATGCCGCTCACTCCAGCCGACGTTCACAACGTCGCCTTCAGCAAGCCGCCCATTGGCAAGCGTGGCTACAACGAGGATGAGGTCGACGCGTTCCTCGATCTGGTCGAGAACGAGTTGACTCGTCTCGTCGAGGAGAACGCCGACCTTCGTCAGCGGGTAGCGAGCTGGACCAGGAGCTGTCGACCGCGCGGGCCGGCGGTGGATCGCAGCCCACCCAGGCCATCCCGCTGTATCAGCCCGAGCCCGAACCGGAACCTGCTCCGCAGCCCGTCTACGAGGCGCCGCCGACGCCTGCCCCCGCTCCGATGAGCGAGGACCAGCACCTCAAGGCCGCGCGCGTGCTCAGCCTGGCGCAGGACACCGCCGACCGGTTGACGTCGACAGCCAAGACAGAATCCGACAAGCTGCTCTCGGACGCGCGTGCGCAGGCCGACCAGATGGTCAGCGAGGCGCGGGCGACCGCGGAATCGACGGTCGCCGAGGCCCGTCAGCGCGCCGACACGATGCTCGCCGACGCCCAGACGCGGTCGGAGACCCAGCTGCGTCAGGCACAGGAGAAAGCCGACGCGCTGCAGGCGGACGCCGAGCGTAAGCACTCGGAGATCATGGGCACCATCAACCAGCAGCGAACCGTGCTGGAAGGTCGGCTGGAGCAGTTGCGCACGTTCGAACGCGAGTACCGCACCAGGCTCAAGACCTATCTGGAGTCCCAGCTCGAGGAACTCGGCCAGCGCGGCTCCGCTGCACCGGTGGATTCAAGCGCGAACAACGACGGCGGCGGCGGATTCAACCAGTTCAACCGCGGCAACAACTGAGCCCCCGGGGCGAAGGGATTGACCAATGTTGATCGTTGCCCTAGTGCTCGCCGTCATCGGCCTCGCGGCCTTGGTGACCGCGGTCGTCACCAGCAATGAGCTGATCGCCTGGGTCTGCATCGCCGCGAGCGTGCTCGGTGTCGTGCTGCTGATCGTCGACGCGCTGCGGGAGCGCTCCCGCACCGATGGGGATGCGCCGACGCAACAGGCCGACGACGAGGTCGTCGAGGACTATCCCGACGAGCCCGAGGACGACGTGGAGGCCGAAACCACTGCGGCCCCAACCGAAACCGTCGACAGCGACGCCGAAAAGGTCGCCGAGGAAGACAGCCCCCCGCGCTAGCTCGTCGGGGTGGCCAGCAGGTCGCGAACCTCGCCGTCGGAGACCTGGTGGAAGTCCGCGTACACCTGCCCGACCGCCTCGAACGGCGTCGGCATCGTCACGCACACCACATCGTCGGCCTCCAGGCCGAGTTCACGGCACGTCGACGCCGGACCGACCGGTACCGCAACCACAACGCTTTGCGGTTGTGCGGCCCGCACCGCGCGCACGGCGGCGAGCATGCTTGCGCCGGTGGCGATCCCGTCGTCGACGATGATCGCCACCAAACCCTTCACGTCGGCCGCGTCCCGACCACCCCGGTACGCCTGCTCGCGTCGGTTCAGCTCCTCGGTTTCGCGTTCGATCGCGGTGCGCAGCGCCTCATCGCTGATGTTCAGGCTCTTCACCAGCTTGTCGTTCACCACCAGGCCGCCTCCGCTCGCGAGCGCACCCATCGCGAGTTCCTCCCACTGCGGAACGCCGAGCTTGCGGACCAGGAACACATCGAGCGGCGCCCGCAGCGCGGCGGCGACCTCCCAGCCGACCGGAACGCCACCGCGCGCCAGCCCGAGCACCAGAACGTCGTCCCTGCCGTGATAGGCCGTCAACGCCTCAGCCAGGACTCGGCCGGCTTCGCGGCGGTCCCGGAAGATTCGCCTCGCGCTTCGGCGTGCGAGTCCGCCCCAACCGGCCATGACTGTGTGTTCCCATTCTGGCGGATTTCCATTTGGGCACTGAATTGGGCCGCGACGGGCAATCCGACCATGCATCGACTCCGAATCACATAGACAGTGGAGTACGGCCGAAAGGGACCATGGGCATCGAGTACGAAAGCGTCGTCGACCATCCGCTGGGTGAGGTATTCGCCTGGCACACCAGGCCGGGCGCCATGACCCGGCTGGTTCCGCCGTGGCAGCCGATGACGGTGGTGTCGGAGACGGAGTCGCTGGCCGACGGCCGAGCGGTGCTCGGGCTGCCGGGTGGTCTGCGTTGGATCGCTCAGCACGACCGAGAGAGCTTCGACCCACCGCACCGCTTCGCCGACGTCCTGTCGTCGGCGGGGCCGCGATCCCTGCCCGCCCGCGTCATCGGCTGGTGGCGGCACACCCACACATTCGCCGAGGCGCCCGACGGCGGCACGATCGTGCGCGATGAGGTGGACACGACGGTTCCCGGTGCCGCGCTGCGACCCACGTTCGTCTACCGGCACCGCCAGCTGGCCGACGATCTGGCCGCGCACCGCGATGCCGCGTCGGCGGGTGCTGCGCCCATGGTCGTCGCGGTCACCGGCGCGACGGGCCTGGTCGGCTCGGCGCTCACTGCGCTCCTGACGACGGGCGGTCACCGGGTGATCCGGCTGGTCCGACGGCAGGCGCGCAACAAGGACGAGCGACAGTGGCGCCCCGACGCCCCCGCGCCCGACCTACTGTCGGGGGTCGATGCCGTGGTGCACCTTGCCGGTGCGTCGATCGCCGGCCGGTTCACCGAAGGACACAAGGCCGCGATCCGCGACAGCCGCATCGAACCGACGCGCTTGCTCGCCCAAGCGGCGGCCGACAGCAACGACGGCCCGACGGTCTTCGTCAGCGCCTCGGCGATCGGCATCTACGGATACGACAGGGGTGACGCGCTGTTGTGCGAAGACAGCGTGCGAGGTGAGGGATTCCTGGCAGACGTGGTGGCCGACTGGGAGGCCGCCACCGGTCCGGCAGTCGACGCGGGCCTGCGGGTGGTCGCCGTGCGCACCGGAATCGTCCAGGCCGCGGCGGGTGGCACGCTGCGACTGCTGCGGCCGCTGTTCTTGGCAGGCCTCGGCGGGCGAATGGGGAGCGGCAGGCAGTGGCTGTCCTGGATCGGCCTCGACGACCTGCTCGACGTCTACTACCGCGCCCTTTATGACAACCGGCTGACCGGTCCCGTCAACGCGGTCGGGCCCGCACCGGTACGCAACATCGACTACACGAAGGCGCTGGCCGGTGTGCTGCACCGGCCCTCGCTTGTGCCCGTGCCGTCCTTCGGGCCGCGCCTGTTGCTGGGCAGTCAGGGCGCCCGCGAGCTTGCCGAGGCCGACCAGCGAGTGGTGCCGACCAAGCTGACCGAGGTGGGCCACCGGTTCCGGCACGCAACCGTCTCCGACGCGTTAGCCCATCAGCTCGGACACGGCTGAATCGCGACCCGCGACAGAAACCCGCGCACCAGACTGCGGATGCGGCGAGCTGCGTCGGCCTCGAATTCCTTTGTGGCCGAACGCAATTCATCATGGCTTAGGCCTAAGCTGGCCACCTCGCCGTTGGGATCATCGGCCAGCCAGCCGTCGAGCAGATCGTGATCCACCTCCGGGTGGAACTGCAGCCCGAGCGCCCGACCCAGGACGAACGCCTGTGACGCGTTCGCGGTTCGCGCGATTTCCGTTGCGCCTTGCGGCAGCGTCCAGGTATCGAAATGCCATTCGAACCACTTGCCGCCCGGTATCAGCCCCTCGTCGTCGCTGCCCACGTCGTACCAGCCGATTTCCGGCGTGGCGGACCGAGCCACCGACCCGCCGAAAGCCTGGGCGAGCAACTGGCCGCCGAAGCAGACGCCGAGCGTCGGTACGCCCGCATCCGCGGCATCGCGCAACATCTGCATTTCGGTCCCGACCCAACTCTGGCGCAGCGCCTCGTCATAAACCGGCCACCGCGCGCCAAGCGGCACGATCACGTCATAAGCCGTCGGATCGGGGAATGCCACGTCGCCGACGGGATCGTTGATCCGCTCGGCGGGCACCACGGTGAATGTGGCGACGTCGTAGCCGCATTCGGTGAACGCCTCGCCGAGCAAGGCCTCCGTCGCGAGGTGCTCGTTGTGGATGAACAGTACTTGCGGCGCCATGGGCAAAGACTATTTCGGAGGCATCGGCGGTGCGTCGTCCGGGGCGAGTTCCTTGGCGATGCGACGGAACAACGTGTCGGCCTCGTTGCGGTAATTGCCCTGGTCATCGAACGCTTCGGGTCGGTAGGTGACGACCATCGCCATTCCGATCTTCTTGGCGGGAAGGTAGGCCATCACCCCGGCCTCGCCCGCGAAGAGGGGGTTCTGCAGCAGCCAGTCGCCCGAGATCACGATGCCCATGCCATAGGTGTAGCCGTCGTTCATCTCCATGCAGGTCGTGCAGCCGGGCTGTGCGCGGGTCCTGCCGCGCAGATCGGTGGAGGCGAATTTCGCGTAGGACTCCTTCGACAGCAGCTTGCCGGAGCCCAGCGCGGCCGCGCTGGCTTCCATGTCGTAGATGTTCGTCGTCTGGATGGCGCCGTGGGTGATCGTCCACGACGGGTTCCAGTACGTCGACTCTTCGTAGAACGGTGTGCCACCAGGTATCTGGAGTGCCTCGCGTCTCTCGCTGGTGAAGGCGTGCAGAGCCGGTTCCGGGATCTCCGGGGTGAACGAGTTCGCGGTGTTGGTCAACCCCAGGGGCCGCAACACCTTGTCCTCCAACAGCTTCGGCATGTCCTCCCCGGTCGCCTTCTCCAACGCCCTGCCCAGAAGCACATAGTTGGTGTGGGCGTAGTTCCAATTGGTGCCCGGTTCGTACAGCAGCGGCTTCGACGTCGCGAAGCCGAGCAACTGATCGGGTTCCCACTGCCGAAACGTGTCTTTATAAAGCGCCTTCTCGAACTCGGTGTTGCCGATCACGTAATCGACGTAGCCCGAAGTCATTTGGCCCAACTGGCCGAGCGTGACGCGGTCGGCGTTCGGGACGTCCGGGAGCCATGTCGACAGCTTGTCGTCGAGGCTGACCTTCTTCTCGTCGACCAGGATCATCAGCAGCGTCGAAACGTAGGAGATCGCGACAGCGCCGTTGCGGAAATGCATGTTCGTCGTCGCGGGAACACCGGTCATGGAGTCGCCGACGGCGCGCGTGAGAACCTCCTTGCCGTCGACGGTCACCCGGACGATGACCGCCTTCACGTGCTTCTCGGCCATGGTGTCGCGCACTATCGCCATCACCGCGTCCGCCTTGGCGGGGTCGGCCGCCGGAGCGTTGGTGTCCTCCTGGCGAGGCGGTGCGCAGCCGGCGATCAGCAACAACGCGCAGGCGAGGCTGATCGCGCGGCGGCGCAATGGCATGCGGCGATCTTGACAGACCGGGCGTTTGGAGATGATCGCGTTCGGCTATTCCGCTTGGCGTGGCGGAACTTGCAGAGTGGTTCCTCACCGCGGAGGAGCGAGGCAACCCGGCCACCAAGATTCCGGCCTGGTGCGCGGGCAGTCGCGCGGAGCCGCTGATCCACGGTGCGACCTATTTCGATCGGCTGGTGACCGAGGTCGAGGCACTCGGCGATGGCGACTACGTGTTCTTCACCGACTGGCGTGGCGATCCCGACGAGAAGATGCGCGACGACGGGCCGACGATCAGGGAGCTGTTCTGCTCCGCGGCCGAGCGCGGTGTCGTGGTCAAGGGGTTGGTATGGCGCTCGCACCTGGACAAGTTCACCTACAGCGAGGAGGAGAACCGGCACCTCGGAGAGGCGATCGAGCGGGCAGGCGGCGAGGTGCTGCTGGACCAGCGGGTCCGATTCGGCGGGTCGCATCACCAGAAGCTGGTGGTGATCCGGCACCCGGGGGACCCGGAACGCGATGTCGCCTTCGCAGGCGGCATCGACCTGTGCCATTCGCGCCGCGACGACGAGACCCATCGCGGCGACCGCCAGGCACAGACGATGGCCAAGCAGTACGGGGAGCACCCGCCATGGCACGACGTGCAACTGCAGGTACGCGGTCCGGCCGTCGGAGCCCTGGATGCCACGTTCCGCGAGCGGTGGAACGATCCAGCCCCCCTGGACATGCTCTCGCCGGTCGCATGGCTGACCGACAAGCTGCGTGGCGCCGATCTGGAACCGGGAAAGCTGCCCGATCAGCCGGCCGATCCGCCACCGTGCGGGCCGCACACCGTGCAGGTGTTGCGCACCTACCCGGACGCACATTTCGAATACGACTTCGCCCCACATGGCGAACGCAGCATCGCCCGCGGTTACTCCAAGGCGGTTCGGCGCGCCAAACGGCTCATCTATCTGGAGGACCAGTACCTGTGGTCGAAGCGCGTCGCAAAGCTGTTTGCGCAGGCCCTGGCGGACAATCCGCAACTTCATCTGGTGGCGGTCGTACCGCGACATCCCGACGTCGACGGCCGACTGTCGTTGCCGCCCAACCAAGTCGGCCGTCAGCAGGCCATCGAAGCATGCCGTAGCGCCGATCCGGATCGGGTGCACATCTTCGATGTCGAAAACCACGAGGGCACTCCGGTGTACGTGCACGCGAAGGTGTGCGTGATCGACGACACCTGGGCCACAGTCGGCAGCGACAACCTCAACCGGAGATCGTGGACCCACGACAGCGAATTGTCCTGTGCGGTATTGGATGACACTGGTGAGTTCGCCCGCGACCTTCGATTGCGGCTGCTGCGCGAGCATCTCGACAGGCGCCCCGACGGAACCGATGACGACGGGCTTGTCGACCCCGACACCGTCGTCGACGTCATCGAGGCGTCCGCGACGGCGCTGGAGGACTGGTGGGTGGGCGGGCGGCGCGGCCCGCGGCCGCCCGGCCGGTTGCGTCCGCACCGCCCGGAGAAGCTCGGTGCGCTCACCCGGGCGTGGGCCGTTCCGGCATACCGGGCGTTCTACGACCCGGACGGCCGGTCCTACCGCGCCCGGCTCAGAGACGAATGGTGAGGGTTCAACCCAGATATACGCGCTTGCGCTGATGTTCGGCCCATGTCGGGACCTCATGCTGGCTAGCATGAGCCAACTCGAGTGGAGCGAACCCGCGGACGTGAGGAGCAGTATGGCCTCCGCCGTGAGTGGGCTACCGACAGGAACGGTGACGCTGCTGCTCGCCGACGTCGAGGGTTCGACGAGGCTCTGGGAGACCCAGGCGGCGGCGATGACCGCCGCGATTGCCCGGCTGGATGCGACGCTGACGAATCTGGTGGCCGCTCATGGCGGTGTCCGCCCGGTGGAGCAAGGGGAGGGCGACAGCTTCGTCGTCGCCTTCGCCCGCGCCAGCGATGCGGTCGCGTGCGCGCTGGCGCTGCAGCGCGCTCCGCTTGCGCCGATCCGGTTGCGGATCGGCGTGAACACCGGCGAGATCCAGTTGCGCGACGAAGGCAACTACATCGGCCCGACGATCAACCGCACCGCACGGCTTCGCGACCTCGGCCACGGCGGTCAGACGCTGCTGTCGGGAGCGACCGAGTCGATGGTGATCGACCACCTGCCCGACGACGCCTGGCTCAACGACCTCGGTTCACATCCGCTGCGCGACCTGCCCCGGCCGGAACGCGTTGTGCAGCTGTGCCATCCGGATATCCGCAATGACTTCCCGGCGTTGAGGACGTCGGAATCGGAGACCGTCGCGCGTCTTCCGGCGCAGCTGACGAGTTTCGTCGGGCGAGAGCAGCAGATCGCCGAGGTGCGCGGGCTGCTTGCCGCCGACCGCCTGGTGACGCTCACGGGCGCGGGCGGTTCCGGTAAGACGACGGTTGGCGATCGAGGTGGCGCGCGAGTTCGGCGATGACGTTCGGTACGTCGACCTCGCGCCGATCACCGACACCGAGCTCGTACCCGTCGCCGTGGCTCGCGCACTCGGGCTTCCGGATCAGCCGGGCCGCACCAGGATTGACACCGTGATCCGGTTCATCGGTGATCGCAGGCTGCTGATGGTGCTGGACAACTGCGAGCATCTGCTCGATGCCAGCGCCGATCTCATCGTCGCGCTTCTGGAGGCCTGCCCGGCGCTGACGATCGTCACGACAAGCCGAGAACCGATCGGGTTGACCGGGGAAGTGACCTGGCGGGTGCCGTCGCTGTCGCTCGGCGACGAAGCAACTCAGTTGTTCACCGATCGCGCGCGGCGGGTGAAGCCCGACTTCGCCGTCGCAGACATAGACGCAGCCACGGTGACCGAGATATGCAAGCGGCTCGACGGCATGCCGCTCGCCATCGAGCTGGCCGCTGCACGCGTGCGCGCGTTGTCGCTGACCGAGATTCTCGACAGCCTGCACGACCGGTTCCGGCTGCTGACCGGTGGATCGCGGCGGTCGGTGCGGCGCCAGCAGAGTCTCGAAGCATCGGTGGACTGGTCGCATGCGCTGCTGACCGAACCCGAACGGATCCTGTTCCGTCGATTGTCGGCGTTCATGGGCGGCTTCGATCTGGCGGCCGCGCAGGACGTTTGCAGCGGGGACGCATTGCCCCGGCACCAGATTCTGGACCAGCTGACGCTGCTCGTCGACAAGTCGCTCGTCGTCGTCGAAAGTGCAGGCGGTCATACGCGATACCGCTTACTGGAAACCATTCGGCAATACGCGCTGGAGAAGCTCGGCGAGTCGGGCGAGGCCGATGTCGTTCGCGATCGCCATCGCGACTACTACACGTCGATCGCCGAGCAGTTCGACGCGCCGACGGCCGCAGGCTTCGAACATCTTCTCGATGGCGCCGAGGCCGAAATCGACAACCTCCGTGCCGCTTTCGCATGGAACCAGGAGCACGGGGAGATAGACCGCGCACTGCAATTGACGTGCTCGCTGTACCCGGTGTGGCTGATGCGAAACAGACCGCTCGAGGGCCTGGCATGGTTCGACTCCATCGATTTGAGCGACCCGGATGCGGGCGTGAGTGCGGCGGTCCGTGCGCGGTCGCTCGCCGACAGCGCCGTGCTGGGGGCGTTCACCGTGGATGCCCAGATGATCGACAAGGCGGAAGAAGCGCTCGCTATCGCGCGCGAACTCGATGATCCCGTCCTGCTCGCCCGCACACTGACCTCCTGCATCGCCGCGGCCGCATTCAACGTCGGATCGGCGCTGCCCTACATCGCCGAGGCGCTCGACGTGGCCAGGGAACAGGGTGACCGTTGGCGGTTGAGCCAGATACTCGCCTGGAACTCATATACGGCGTGCCTGGCGGGGGACCCGCGTTGCAACGGCTGCCGCGGGCGAGGAAGGCGAGGCGCACGCCGAAGCGTCCGGAGACCGCTTCATTGCCCGCATGTGCCGCTACTGGGGTCGCGGGGTCGCGAGCTTTCAGCAAGGCGACCTGACGGGATCGGTCGCGGTGCTCAGTGATCTCCTCGTCGAGGCGGACGCGGCCGGAGATGTCTTCCACGGGCTGCTCGCGCGCATCGCCCTCGCACACGCAATGCTGCATCGGGGCGACATCGCCGAAGCGAGGAAACTATCGGCCGAAGCTGTGGAGGTCGGCTCGGTGCTCGGCCCCTTCGTGGAGATGTGGGCCTTGGCGCCGTTAGCGCAGACAGCGCTGGCCATGGGCGACGTCGTTGCCGCAACCGAAGCCACTGACGTCGCGTGGCAACGGGTGATGGCGCAACCGGAGCTGGTCATCGCGAACGTCATGCCGACGGTGGAGCTCGCGTTCGTCCGCGGTGACCTCGACGAGGCGAGGCGGTTGGCCGATGATTCGGTCGCGCCGATGGCGGGTTGGCATCTGGCGAGGGCCTTGACGACCCGTGCCCGCGTCGCGATCGCACAGGGCGATCTGGAACAGGGTGAAAGCGATGCGCATGAGGCGCTCACCATGGCCATCGACATACACGTCTATCAGGTCGTTCCCGATGCACTCGAGATCCTGATGGAATCGCGTTGTGCGACAGGAAATTTTCACGAAGGCGCGCGATTCGGCGGTGCGGCAGAAGCTATCCGGCTCCAGCAAGGCGGCACGGTTCGCTTTCCCATCTACGAGCCTGCCTACGTGGCGGCCGTCGCGAAACTTCGCGATGCGCTTGGTGACGAATTCACTACCGCATGGGCCGAAGGCGAGGCATTGTCGCTGAAAGAGGCAATCTCCTACGCCCAACGCGGACATGGTGAGCGCAAGCGCCCGTCGACCGGCTGGGCATCCTCTGACGCCGACCGAACTCGACGTCGTGCGGCTGGTCGCCGAGGGGCTCGGCAACAAGGAGGTCGCGTTGCGGCTCTTCATCTCTCATCGCACGGTGCAGACGCACCTGACCCACGCCTACGCCAAGCTCGGCATCACGTCGCGTGTCGCGCTGGCCCAGGAGGCCGCCCGGCACGGCTGACGAAGCTTGTCAGACCCGTCGGCTATCTTCGAATGTATGTTCGACTTGAACGACTCGGCGCTGGTGCGAGGAGATCTCTCGGCTGGAGCGGCTGAAGTCTGCAGCAGCGGCTGAGCAGGCGCGCGCGGCGGTGGCGCTTTATGAGCTGCGGCGCGCAGACGAAGCCGCGGCAGGGCTGCCGAAGGCACGGCATTGTCGCGGCGTAGCCAGTGAGGTGGCGTTGGCGCGACAGGATTCTCCTTCGCGCGGCGGCCGCCATCTGGGCTTTGCGAAGGCACTCGTCTATGAGATGCCGCACACGCTGGCAGCTTTGGAGTGCGGGGCGCTTTCGGAGTGGCGGGCGACGTTGATTGTCAAACAGTCGGCATGCCTGGACGTCGAGAACCGCCGCCGCCTCGATGCCGAAATGTGCGCAGACGTCGCGACGCTCGAGGGGAAGGGCGACGCGCGGATCGAGGCCGACGCCAAGGCGATCGCCTATCGCCTCGATGCGCAGGCGGTTGTCGACCGCGCGGCGAAGGCCGAGTCCGACCGCACCGTGACGATCCGCCCGGCGCCCGACACCATGGCCTATGTGACGGTGCTGCTTCCGGTGGCCAAGGGTGTCGGGGCGTATGCGGCATTGAAGCGCGCTGCTGACACCACATTCGACGACCGTTCGCGCGGCCAGGTGATGGCAGACACCTTCTTCGAACGGGTCACCGGTCAACCTGCTGACATCGCTGATGCGGTGGCGGTCAACCTGGTGATCGCCGACGAGACGCTGCTGGGCGGCGACGACAGCCCGGCCGTGATGGAGGGCTACGGCCCAGTTCCGGCTGCGGTGGCGCGCCGGCTGGTCGGCCGTGCCGTTACCGACAAGCGGTCGCGTTGCACGCTGCGGCGGCTGTACCGCCGTCCGAAGTCCGGGCAGCTGGTGGCGATGGAGTCGCGGTCGCGGTTCTTCCCGCGTGGCTTGGCGCGCTTCATCGATCTACGGGACCGGACCTGCCGCACGCCGTACTGCGATGCGCCGATCCGGCACAGAGACCACGCCCGGCCACATCACCGGAACGGACCCACCAGCGCCGAGAACGGGCTCGGTGAGTGCGAACGCTGCAACTATGCCAAGGAATCGCACGGCTGGAAGGTGGCTGCTGGCGACGAAAACGGTGTGCACACAGCAGAATTCGTGACACCGACAGGTCACCACTACCGATCGACTGCACCGCCGGCGCCGGGACCGCTTCTTGTTGACGTTAGCGAGATCGAGACGCGCATCGGTGTCGCTATCGCCGCCCACGATGCCGCGTAGGTGTCATTTCACCACGCGGTAGCGCCGCTCTGGCCGACCGACGCCGTACTGCAGCCGGATCTCCAGCGTGCCGGTGCCGAGGTAGTGCTCGAGATAGCGGCGCGCGCTCACCCGTGAGATGCCAACGCGCTCCGCGCATTCTGCCGCGGAGACCTCACCGGCGCTCGTGACTGCATCGAGCACCAGGCGACCGGTTTCCGCGCCGAGACCCTTGGGTAGCGACGCCTGCGGTGACGGTGCTCCCGCACTCCCGAAGAGCGAGTCGATCAGTGACTGGTCGACGCCATCGGCGGATTCCAGCGCATCGGCGCGCACCGCGAACGCCTCCAGCTTGGCTTTCAGCTGGTCGAACTCGAACGGCTTGATCAGGTAGTCGGCGGCACCACCGTCGAGGGCGCCGGTCACGGTGTCCAGTTCGCGGGCGGCGGTGATCATGATGATCCCCACGCGATCACCGGCGGATCGCAGTTGGTGCAACACGTCCAGCCCGGTCATGTCCGGGAGATAGACGTCCAGCAGGATCAGCTGCGGCTGCAGTTCGCGGGCCGCCGTCAGCGCTTCTGCGCCGGTGCGGGCCACGCCCACCGCGCGAAAGCCGTCGACCTGCTCGACGAACCTGCGATGGATCTCGGCGACCATGAAGTCGTCGTCGACGACGAGCACGTCACGCATGAGCGGCCTGCCTGGCCGTAACCGTCTCCGGCAACCTCACCACGAACAGCGCACCGCCGGACGGGGCGTCGCTGACCTCGACGGTGCCGCCGTGCTGCGCGGTGACCAGTCGCACCAGTGCCAGCCCGATGCCGCGGCCACCCGGCGCATCCGGCTTGGATGTCACACCCCTGGCGAAGATCTCCTCGCGAAGGTGTTCGGGCACACCCGGTCCCGAGTCGGCCACCGAAATCGTCAGGGAATCCCGGTCATCGATCTGCACGGTCACCAGTGCGGGCTGCGCCCCCACCGAAACATCGACCGCGTTGTCGATCAGGTTGCCCAGCAGGGTGATCACGTCGGTCGCCACCGCAGGGGTCAGCGCAGCCAGGTGCGAGGCCGCCGAGAGTTGCAGCGAGACGCCGCTTTCGGCCGCCAGCGACGTCTTCGCGATCAGCAGCGCTGCCACCGCCGGGTCGGATATTCGACTGGTGACGAAGTCGTTGATTTCGGCGCGCCGCCGCGTCAGCGTCCCGACGAGGTCGCGGACAGAGTCGTACTCGCCGAGCTGGACGAGTCCTGAGATGGTGTGCAGCTGGTTGGCGAACTCGTGGGTCTGCGCACGCAACGTGTCGGTGACGCTCTTGTGCGACGACAACTGGCCCTGCAGCGCCGCCAGCTCCGTGCTGTCGCGCATCGTCGTCACCGTGCCGATCACCTGGCCCTGACTGGTGGCCGACCGTCGGTTCAACGCCAATACCCGCGTGCGGGTGGCGATCACGACGTCGCGGCCGTCGTCTCCGGAGAGCAGGAATTCAACGACCGCGGGATCCAGGCCGATGTTGTCGACGCGCCGTCCGACCGCCTCACCGTCGACGCCGAGCAGTTCCTGTGCGCTGTCGTTGAGCAGAGTGACATCGCCTTCGTTGTTCACCGCGACCACACCCTCACGAATGCTGTGCAGCAACGCTTCCCGATGATCGGCGAGGCCGGCGATCTCGGCGACCTCCAGCCCCCGGGTGTGCCGTTTGATCCGCCGGGACAGCAGCCACGA
The DNA here is from genome assembly GCA_963758825.1 of uncultured Actinomycetota bacterium. GTDB lineage: Bacteria > Actinomycetota > Actinomycetes > Mycobacteriales > Mycobacteriaceae > Mycobacterium. The sequence continues at coordinate 389,903 of CAVWWV010000014.1, forward strand.
CGCAAGCAGGCCGAGCACCGCGCCGAGACCGAGATAGAACAACAGCCGCTCGCCCGCGCCGCTCAGCAGCTCCCACACCGACGGATAACCCTCGCTCACCGATGCCACCGCCAACACGTCGCCGTCGATGGACAGGATCGGCACCTGGCCGACCAGGCTGTGCACACCGTCGATGTCGTCGTCGCCGAACCAGGCCCTGCCCTCATCGGCCCGGCTGGGTCCCAGGTCCATCCGCGATCCGACGCGCGAAGGATCCGACGAGACCCGGATCGTGCCGTCCGGATCGAGGATTTCAGCCAGGTCGGCGCCCGAGAGCGCGACACCGCGATCCACTTCGGGTGCGAGCACCTTGGCGGCGAACGGGTCGGCGAAGCGATCCCGGACCACGGGTGTGGAGGCCATGTTCTCGGCCACCGCGATCATCCGCTGGCCGCGAACCTCGCGGAACTCGCTGGTCGACTGCGTCACCGAGACCGCCGCAACCGCGAACAGCACCACGACGACCACCAGCAGCTGGAAAACCAGGAACTGCCCGCCCAGGCTCCGTGACCAGGCCATGTACTTAATGACCAATACTTCCTTTGCGTTCTCATCAGTGACTTGGATCACTGATGTGGTCCAGTATTGCTGAGCATCACAACTGAAGTGATTGGGGACGATCTTGTTGGCAACCCGACGAAAAGCGATGTTGGTCATCGCGGTGATCGCGGCGCTGCTGCTCAGCGGCTGCGGAGTGACGCGTGGCGAGGAGGCGCAAGGATTTCACCGGCTGCGCATGATGGTGCCGAACAGCCCGGGCGGCGGATATGACCTGACGGCGCGCACCGCCGTCAAGATCATGGAAGACGACGACATCACCGGGCGCATCGAGGTCTTCAACGTCATCGGCGCGGGCGGCACGGTCGCGATGGCGCGGCTGATGAACGAAAAGGGCAACGACGACCTGATGATGACGATGGGTCTCGGCGTCGTCGGTGCCACCTACACCAACGGGTCCAAGATCAAGGCGTCCGACGCGACGGCGATCGCGAAGCTGATCGAAGACCCCGGCGCCATCTTCGTTCCCGCCGACTCGCCGTTCAAGACGGTGAAGGACTTCGTCGCCGCGTGGAAGGCCGATCCCTCCAAGGTGACGATCGGCGGCGGCTCCTCGCCCGGCGGCCCCGACCACCTGTTTCCGATGGAACTGGCCAAGGCCGTCGGGGTCGACCCGAAGTCGGTCAACTTCGTCACCTACGACGGCGGCGGCGATCTGCTGACCGCACTGCTCGGCAAGAAGATCACCGTCGGCACCTCGAGCCCCGGTGAACTCATCGACCAGGTCGAGGGCGGTCAACTGCGGGTGCTGGCGGTGTCCAGCGACAAGCGGGTCGAGGGCATCGACGCCCCGACGCTGAAGGAGTCGGGAATCGATCTGACCTTCGCCAACTGGCGCGGAGTCCTTGCGCCGCCTGGGATTTCCGACGAATCCAAGAACGCGATGGTGAAGGTGCTCGAAGACTTGCACGCAACGGACCAATGGAAGGAGGCGCTGGTGAAGAACGGCTGGACCGATGCATTCGTGACCGGTGCAGAGTTCGAACAGTTCCTGAAGGACCAGGACGAGCGGGTTTCGTCGACGCTCACCGAACTGGGGCTGCTATGACCACCACCGAAGAGCCACAGGAACACGCCATTGCAAAGACCGTCGACAAGGCGCAGTACCTTGTCTGCGTCGTGCTCGTGGTGGTCGGCGCCTTCCTGATCTATGACGCGGTGACCCTCGAAGCGGGTTTCGCGAAGGTGGATCCCGTTGGGCCCAAGATGTTCCCGATCGTCATCGGCGTCGTCCTCATCCTGCTTGCCATTGTCTTGGCGGTCGCGATACCGCGCGGTTCGGTCGGTGAGGCCGACGCAGGGGAGGACGTCGACCCCAACATGCCGAGTGACTGGCGCACCGTCGGCATGCTGGTCGGCGTCTTCGTCGCCACCATCCTGCTGGTGAAGCCGCTTGGTTGGGCCATCACCGGAGCACTTCTGTTCGCGGGTGCGGCGACGATCCTCGGCAGCCGGCACTACGTCCGAAACATCGCCATCGGGGCGGTGCTCTCGGTCGGCAGCTTCTATGCATTCTATTCCGGGCTCGGAATCCCGCTGCCCGCAGGCATTCTGGACGGAATTCTCTGACATGGAAAATCTTGACTGGCTGATTCAGGGGTTCGAACAAGCCGCAACCCCGATGAACCTGCTGTACGCGGTGATCGGAGTGCTGCTGGGAACCGCGGTCGGCGTGCTGCCCGGTATCGGGCCCGCCATGACGGTGGCTTTGCTGCTGCCGATCACCTACAACGTCAGCCCCAGTGCGGCCTTCATCATGTTCGCGGGCATCTTCTACGGCGGCATGTACGGCGGGTCGACGACATCGATTCTGTTGAACACTCCTGGTGAGTCGTCCTCGGTGATCACGGCGATCGAGGGCAACAAGATGGCGAAAGCGGGGCGTGCCGCCCAAGCGCTGGCCACCGCCGCGATCGGGTCATTCGTCGCGGGCACCATCGGCACGATCCTGTTGGCCGCGTTCGCACCGGCGATTTCGCGTTTCGCCGTCACCCTCGGCGCCCCGTCGTATCTGGCGATCATGCTGTTCGCACTTGTCGCTGTCACCGCGGTGCTCGGCTCGTCGAAGATGCGTGGCGCGATCTCGCTGTTCCTCGGTTTGGCGATCGGCGTGGTGGGAATCGACTTCCTCACCGGCCAGCCGCGGGCGACGTTCGGGATTCCGCAGCTCTCCGACGGCATCGACATCGTCATCATCGCGGTGGCCATCTTCGCCCTCGGCGAAGCCCTGTGGGTGGCAGCACATCTGCGCCGTCGCCCGTCCGAGGTCATTCCGGTCGGCAGGCCGTGGATGGGTCGGCAGGATTGGCAGCGCTCGTGGAAGCCGTGGCTGCGCGGCACCGCTTTCGGGTTCCCGTTCGGTGCGCTGCCTGCAGGCGGCGCCGAGTTGCCGACGTTCCTGTCGTATGTCACCGAGAAGCGGCTTTCCAAGCACCCGGAGGAGTTCGGCAAGGGCGCGATCGAGGGCGTCGCAGGCCCCGAGGCGGCCAACAACGCATCCGCTGCGGGCACGCTGGTGCCCATGCTCTCGCTGGGGTTGCCCACCAACGCAACGGCGGCGGTGATGCTGACCGCGTTCGTCTCCTATGGAATTCAGCCCGGCCCAACTCTTTTCGAGAAGGAGCCGCTGCTGATCTGGACCTTGATCGCCAGCCTGTTCATCGGAAACTTCCTGCTGCTGGTGCTCAACCTTCCGCTGGCGCCCCTGTGGGCCAAGCTGTTGCGCACCCCACGGCCGTATCTGTACGCGGGCATCCTGTTCTTCGCGACGCTGGGCGCTCTCGCGGTCAACGTGCAGCCATTGGACCTGGCCCTGCTCCTGGTGTTCGGGCTGCTCGGTTTGATGATGCGGCGATTCGGGCTGCCGGTGCTGCCGTTGATCATCGGCGTCATTCTCGGGCCACGGATCGAACGTCAGTTGCGGCAATCCCTGCAGCTCGCCGACGGCAACTGGAGCGGCCTGTTCACCGAGCCGGTCGCCATCATCGTGTACGTGCTGATGGCGGCGCTGCTGTTGATGCCGCTGGTGCTCAAGCTGATGCACCGAAGCGAGGAGACACTCCTGATCGTCGAAGACGACCGGGACCAGCAAGAGAAGGCGGCACAGTCGTGATCGTGGTCGGATACAGCGCAGACCCGTTCGGCCGCGCGGCGTTGGAACACGGCATCGCCGAGGCGAAGCTGCGTGGCAGCACCCTGCGGGTCGTCAACGCGACCGCCGGCGACGCCTATGTCGACGCGGGATTCGCGCAGTCGGGCGAGGTGCACGACGTCGAGGACCACCTCGCGAACTGCGGTGTGGAATTCGAGCTGACCCAACCGGTCGGAGTCGACACCGCCGAGGAGCTGCTCAAGACCATGGAGCGCGACGATGCCGAACTCCTGGTCATCGGCATCCGGCATCGCAACCCGGTAGGCAAGCTGTTGCTGGGCAGTGTTTCCCAGCACCTGCTGCTGGAATGCCAGAAGCCCGTGCTCGCGGTCAAGCCGAAGGACGGCTGACCTGGCTTAAGCCACCAATGTTTCGACCGCGTTTCGTCCTGTGCGCATACGACCATATGGACGAAGTGAGCGGGTGTTGACGTCTCAGACACCACAGGGCAACCGGTGTGGAATGGCTTCACGCCAACCTGGTGGCCGTGAAGACCTTGAGCCGCAACCGCAATATCGCGCATTGGGATGCCGAAGATGTCGATGCCTGGAACGCCGGTGGCGCGAAGACTGCGAAGCGCAACCTGACCTGGTCGATATTCGCCGAGCACGTGGGCTTCTCGATCTGGTCCATCTGGTCGGTGATGGTTCTTTTCATGCCGCAGGCGATCTACCACATCGACCCGGCGGGGAAGTTCTACCTGGTGGCGCTGCCCACCCTGGTCGGGGCCGCGATGCGCATCCCGTACACCGTCGCACCCGCGAAGTTCGGCGGCCGTAACTGGACGATCGTCAGCGCGCTCCTGCTGCTTGTGCCGACACTGTTGACGCTGTGGGTGATGAAGCGCCCCGACTCGTCCTACACCACGTTCATGGTCGTCGCTGCGTTCGCGGGCCTCGGCGGCGGGAACTTCGCGTCGTCGATGACCAACATCAACGCGTTCTACCCGCAGCGCCTCAAGGGGTGGGCGCTGGGCCTGAACGCGGGCGGGGGCAACATCGGTGTGCCGGTCATCCAGCTTGTCGGGCTGCTGGTGATCGCGACCGTGAGCAACACCGCACCCGAAATCGTCTGCGCCATCTACCTTGTCGCGATCGCACTTGCTGCGCTGTGCGCAGCGCTGTTCATGGACAACCTGGGCAACCAGCGGTCCAACATGGGCGCGATGGCCGAAGCGCTGCGGTTCCGCGACTCATGGGTGATGAGCTTTCTCTACATCGGCACGTTCGGTTCGTTCATCGGCTTCTCGTTCGCGTTCGGTCAGGTGTTGCAGATCAATTTCCTCGCCGGCGGCGACAACGCCGCGCAAGCCTCGCTGCACGCCGCGCAGATCGCGTTTCTCGGCCCGCTGCTCGGCTCGATCGCCAGGCCGTACGGCGGCAAGATCGCGGACCGCGTCGGTGGCGGCAAGGTCACCATGTACACGTTCATCGCGATGATCGTCGCCGCCGGAATCCTGGTCGGCACCGGCATGATCGACGACGGCGCGACCGGCGCTCCGACCGGCGCTCAGATGACCGGCTACGTGGCCGGCTTCATCCTGCTGTTCGTCCTGTCCGGCATCGGCAACGGATCGACGTACAAGATGATCCCGTCGATCTTCGAGGCCAAGGCGCAGAGCCACGACGAGTGGAGCCGGGACGAGAAGGCCGCCTGGTCGCGCAGCATGTCCGGTGCGCTGATCGGGTTCGCAGGCGCCATCGGAGCGCTCGGCGGCGTGTTCATCAACGTCGTGCTGCGCGCCTCGTACGTGGGTGAGGCCAAGTCGGCCACCAACGCGTTCTGGGTGTTCCTCGCCTTCTACGCCGTCTGCGCAGTCGTCACGTGGGCGGTTTTCCTTCGGGTGCGGCACGCCAGGACGCGGGCGGGCGAACTGGTCGGCCCGGTTCCCGCGCCCGCACGCTGATCAGCCGATGACGATCACCCGTACGGCGTGTTCGTACTGCGGTGTCGGGTGCGGCATCGAAGTCACCACCGAGCCGGGTAGCGGCGTCATTGCGAAGGTGTCGGGAGACAAGCTGCACCCGGCCAACTTCGGCCGGCTGTGCACCAAGGGTGCGACCCATGCCGAAATGATGGCCGCCGACGACGGCCGGCTCACCTCGGCGTTGGTGCGGCCGTCGCGCGGCGATGAGCCGGTTCCCGCACCGGTCGACGACGCCGTCGCCGAAGCAGGACGCCGACTGCGCGCAATCATTGACGAGCACGGACCCGACTCGGTTGCGCTATATGTGTCGGGCCAGATGTCCATCGAGGCGCAGTATCTCGCCACCAAGCTGGCCAAGGGCTTTCTGCGGACCGTCCATATCGAGTCGAACTCCCGGCTGTGCATGGCCAGTGCGGGTACCGGATTCAAGCAGTCGCTCGGCGCCGACGGACCACCCGGCTCCTACACCGACTTCGACTGCGCCGACTTGTTTTTGGTGATCGGTTCCAACATGGCCGACTGCCATCCGATCCTGTTTCTGAGGATGGCGGACCGAATGAGGGCGGGTGCCAAGCTGATCGTCGTCGATCCACGCCGTACCGCCACCGCGCAGCGGGCCGACCTTTACCTGCCGATCAGGCCCGGCACCGACCTCGCCCTGCTCAACGGTCTTCTTCATCTCCTCGTCGAGAACGGCGACATCGACAGCGATTTCATCGCCGAGCACACCGACGGCTGGGATGACATGCCCGGCATTCCTCGCCGACTATTCACCCCACCGGGTCGCCAACATCACCGGGATCCCCGAAGCCGACATCCGCACCGCGGCAAGGATGATCGCCGACGCGGGGGAATGGATGAGTTGCTGGACGATGGGGCTCAACCAGAGCACCCACGGAACGTGGAACACCAATGCGATCTGCAACCTCCACCTCGCCACCGGTGCCATCTGCCGTCCTGGCAGCGGCCCGATGTCGCTGACCGGCCAGCCCAATGCGATGGGTGGCCGTGAGATGGGTTACATGGGACCGGGACTGCCCGGCCAGCGTTCGGTGGCATCAGCGGCCGACCGCGATTTCGTCGAGAAGCAATGGCACCTGCCGACCGGGACGATTCGGGCCGACATCGGACCCGGCACCATTGCCATGTTCGAACAACTAGCCGCAGGTGACATCAAGGCTTGCTGGATCATCTGCACCAATCCCGTTGCCAGCGTGCCCAATCGCAAGACGGTAGTCGCCGGGCTGGAAGCCGCCGAGCTCGTCATCACCCAGGACGCCTATCGGTCGACGGCGACGAACCGCTACGCCGACATCGTCTTGCCCGCAGCATTGTGGGCGGAGACCGACGCCGTGATGGTCAACTCCGAGCGCAACCTCACGCTGTTGCAGGCGTCCATCCCGCCCGCCGGACAGGCCCGCCCGGACTGGCAGCTGATCTGTCAGGTCGCCACACAGCTGGGCTTCGGTGAGCACTTCGACTTCGCCTCCAGCGAGCAGGTTTTCGACGAGATCAGACGGTTCTCCAACCCGCAGACCGGATACGACCTGCGCGGGGTCAGCTATCCGCGGCTTCGGCAGAAACCGCTGCAGTGGCCGTGCCCACCCGACGACGACGGCGACCGTCACCCGATCCGCTACCTCAACGATGGGGTCAGCCAGAACCTGTTCGTCGACGGCGACGGGCACCGACCGCGGCTGGCATTCGCCACCCCGTCGCGGCGGGCGGTCTTCCACCCCCGTCCGCACATGGATCCCGACGAGTTGCCCGACGACGATTTCCCGTTGGTGCTCAACACCGGTCGGCTGCCGCATCAGTGGCACACCATGACGAAGACCGGCCTGGTCGCCAAGCTGAACAAACTCGACAGCGGCCCGTTCGTCGAACTCCATCCGACCGACGCGCACGCGATGGGCATCGCCGAAGGCCAACCGGTCGAGCTGACGTCCCGGCGGGGTCGCGCCGTACTGCCTGCCGTGCTCACCGAACGGGTGCGATCGGGAAGTTGCTTTGCGCCGTTTCACTGGAACGACGTGCACGGCGAGTACCTGACCGTCAACGCGCTCACCAACGACGCCGTCGACGCCGACTCCCTGCAGCCCGAGTTCAAGGTCTGCGCGGTACGGGCGCGTCCGGTCGGACCCGCGCCCACCCCGGTCGCTCGCACAGCGGTTGTCGGCGGGGGCGACGGACCACTCGTGCTGTGGGCGTCGCAGACCGGCAATGCCGAGGACTTCGCAGGCAGGTTGGCCCGTCGGCTCGGCGACTCGCAGCTGGTCAACATGGACGACGTGCCGCTGTCGCGACTCGCGGCTGCCCGCGACATTGTCATCGTGACCAGCACGTTCGGTGACGGCGGGCCACCGGACAACGGGGCGGGCTTCTGGCATCGCCTCGGCGGGCACGACGCACCCGCGCTCGACGGTGTGCGCTATGCCGTGCTCGGCATCGGCGACCGTTCCTATGCCGACTTCTGCGGTCATGCGAAGTCGATCGACGGCAGGTTCACCGCCCTCGGCGCATCCAAGCTGCTGGACCGCGCGGAATGTGAGGCCTATGACGACGGGCCGATGTCGAAATGGGCCGACGACGTTGCCGCCGTCCTCGGCGTGTCCGAGCAACCGGACACCGTCGTCGACGAACCGTTCACCCGCGCCGACCCCGCGCACGCCAAGCTCTGCCGCAACACCGTGCTGACCGCGCCCCTATCCTCAAAAGAGGTGCGGCAGTTCGGTTTCGACATCTCTGAATACGACGTCGACTACGCGGTCGGCGATTCGCTCGGGGTGTGCGCGGTCAACAGTCGCGATGTCGTCGACGCCTGGCTGGCCGCCACCGGCCTGGTCGGCGAGGAGACCGTCGAGGTCGACGGCGTCCGTCTGCGGTTGCGCGACGCGCTGACCCGGTCCTACGACATCTGCCGGGTCACACCCGACCTGCTTCGGTTCGTCGCCGAAAACTGCGCAGGCCGTGAGGCCGCGAAAATGCTGCGTGCGCCGTCGGACCGGATGAACAAATGGCTGGCCGGCCGCAACGGGTTGGACATCGTCGAGGAGTTCAACGTACGTGCCGAGCCTGCGCAGTGGCAGCAGGCGCTGGTGCGGTTGACGCCGAGGAGCTACTCCATCTCGTCGAGCCCGCTGGTCAGCCCGCACGAGGTGCAACTGACGGTGTCGGTCGTGCGCTATCGGGGTGCTCGCGGCGCTCAGCGCGGCGGGGTGTGCTCCACGTATCTGGCCGATCGCGCCCACTCGGTGCCGGTGCCGGTCTTCCTGCAGCGCTCACCACACTTCCGGCCGCCCGAGGACGCCGGGGCGCCGATGATCATGGTGGGCCCCGGCACGGGCATCGCGCCGTTTCGGGGCTTCCTGCAGGAGCGCCGCGCGCTCGGCCACACGGGCCGCAACTGGCTGTTCTTCGGTGAGCAGCGCCGCGCCGAAAACTATTACTACCGAGACGATTTCGAGGATATGGTGCGCGACGGCCTGCTCAACCGGCTGGACCTCGCGTTCTCGCGTGATCAAGCCGATCGCGTCTACGTCCAGCACAAGATGCTCGACTATGGCGCCGATCTGTGGCGCTGGCTGGACGAGGGCGCGCACTTCTACGTGTGTGGGGACGCCGCAAGGATGGCCCGCGACGTCGACGCCGCCCTGATGACGGTCATCAAGACCCACGGCGGAATGTCAGACGAGGCCGCCCACCATTACAAGCGCGAACTGGTCGCCCAGAAGCGTTACGTGCGCGACGTGTATTGATTGCGGCGAATGGTTCGGACAATTCACTTAATGTTCGGTCAATAAGTTGTACGGTCCACCTGTACTGGCTTCGCTTTGCGGATAGCAGGGAGACCTCGATGAGACGACGCATGTTCCTGGCCGGCGGCGCAGGTGCCGTGGTCGCGGTCTCCGCTCAATCGGTTGTGGCGTGTTCGTCTCCGACCGAATCTTCCGGCACGGGCGACATGTCCTCGGACCCGGCGGCCAACATCCGCGCGAAGTACTCAGGTCAGTTCGACGCCGACTATGTCGACAATGCGATCGTGCCCTTCGTGCAAAACAGTGTGTTCGAGGGACAACGTCCCGTGCTCCCGATGATCGACCTGGCGCTAACCAAGGAGAACGCGCTGCCGTCAGATCTCTGGGGCCTCCTCAGTGACAGTTGGGGCCCTGCGCCCGAGAAGGGCGTCACCGTATTCCTGCAGGGACTGGAGAAGCGCGGTCCCGACAACCGACGCAAGCGCATCTACATGTCGGCGGTCACGCCTGACCTTTATGACCGCATGTACAGAGAGAAGATTGTTCGTTTCTGGAACGAGTTGTTCGGCGCGCAAAATGCCGAAAAGCCTTTGATGCGAACATATCTAGATACGTTTTGGGATCTTTACTGGGATCTGCATCTGGGTGTGCGGGGAAGTGGGATTCCTGACCAGGTTCGCGAAATCGGCGCCAGTTTCAACGCCGTGCTCGCATACCGGGACCCGACGCAGAAGATCGTCTACGACAACTACATGACGGTCCGTAAGCACCTCGGCTTCCTGAAAACCTGGATCGACGATCGGCTGGCCGACATCGCAGCCGGCAAGACGCCGCAGCCGGAGAAGACGTTCGCTTGGTACTGGCTGCGTAACGGAGAGGACAGCGAGTACTTCAATCACCAGGATGTGGTATTCGAGTGCTTTCACAACTTCGTCGCGTTCAGCCAGTGGGGCAACAGTCTCTACAACGTCATGGCGAAACTGGGTCGCGAGAAAGGCGATTCGCAGGCGAAGGACTGGTTCACAAAGACGATGTCGGGCGACTTCGACCGGCCGGACGGCTCCGCGTTCCCGCCCTTGGAACGCTTCGCGATGGAACTGTTCCGAACGATCTCGCCTAACGGGGGAAGCATCTCGGCTCTCGAAGAGACGCGGCCGCCCGAGTTCGACAGGCACGGCTACATCGCAACCCCGCATCCGACGACGAGCCGCGACCCGGTGCAGTGGTCCAACCCCGACGAATTCGATCCATCGCGCTATCAGACAGCGCCCACGAGTCAGGACATCGACGAGCCGCGAATCCGCCAGATGGGTCTCGCGAACTGCCCCTTCACGCCGACGGAGTTCGCGGTATCCGACGGGCGCAAGGCGGCGATGCGAAACAGCGCGTTCGGAACGGTGTTCGGCGTCGTCGACAACCAGCCCAGACCGGTATGCGACTACGCAGGTTTCGCGCCGTTCGGCTTCGGCTATCGACGCTGCCCCGGCGAGCAGCTCACGCTGATGGCGTTCGAGGACCTGCTGCGCAAGGCGCACGCCGACCGCATCGAGTTCGTCAAGGTTGGGGGAGACAACCCCGAGAAGTTGCCGATCGGTCCTAATACCGTGATCGGCGACGACATCGGATTCGTCCGACCGTCCGTCTAGCGTCACATTGGGTGTCCGAGGGGGACTTGAACCCACGGACCTCCTAGGTCAGGGGTGTGAACCCGGCTCTAGCTGTTGAAATACATGGCTGTGGTTCACGCGAGTTACCAGGAACTAGAGAATTTGTGTCTTGAAGCGTGTCCAGTCGACGCGCCGATGTCGCGCCGGCGCCCGACGCGCCGCACCCGTCTCGAACGTGATGCGAGCGGGTCGCGGTGAGACTGCGCGGACCCTCTAGATCCGAGCGGAAGCTTGCGGCGGTTGAGCCACCGGCCCGCTGGCTACGGAGCGACGCATCCCACGCCGACGCGGCCCTAAGTTGACGCGCCGCGAATCTGCCGCGGCGCCATTCGAGCGGGGACGGTGAAACTCATAAGCCGTAGCGAGAATGTCGGCGATGGCGTGCCGCTGTGGTACATCGGCCTCAGCGCGAAGCCGTCAACACCTTGGATGGGGCGTTCGACGATGGAGTCGCTAGGTGGGCAGGTGGGTTTCTCTGATGTTGGGGGCGCTGTCCCAGGATGCGAGCAAGTCGAGTGCGTGTGCGGTTGGTGAGGCGGGTTCGGCGACGTAGATGGTCATGGTGAGTCCGGGGTCGGAGATCATGTCGACGCTTTCGTAGGCGAGTTCGAGGTTGCCGACGGTGGTGTGGTGGAAGTTCTTCGTCCCAGCACCGTGGAGCCGGACGTCATGAGATCCCCAGCGGTGCCGGAATTCTGCACTGCGGGTGGACAACTCGCCTACCAGGTCGTGCATGGCCTTTTCATGGGGATCGCGTCCGGCTTCGGTGCGCAGGATGGCTACGCAGGTGTCGGCGGCGGTATCCCAGTCAGGATAGAAGCGCCGGGAGTCGTCGTCGAGGAACGTGTAGCGTGCGAAGTTGGGCGTGCCACGGGGTTGGCTGTCGTAGAGCGACGCGTGCATGGCCTGCCCAGGTGATTGGTGGCTAGTAAATCCATGCGGCCGTTGCGAATGATGGCCGGCGGGTTGATGCCGTCGAGTACCCATTGCAGGGCCGGTCGCGGTGTCCATCGGCTGCTGGGACGGCGACGCGGGCGCATGCCGGCGCTAGTGCCGTCGGCAGCATGGGCGAGGTGAAACAGGTGCGCGCGTTCGGCGTCGTCGAGTTGCAGCGCCCGAGCGAATGCGTCGAGCACCGATGGCGATACCCCGCCCAAGGAGCCACGTTCCAGCTTGGAGTAATACTCGACGCTGACCCCGGCCAGCATGGCGACCTCGCCGCGGCGCAGCCCAGGGACGCGGCGCTGCCCGATGTCAGGTAGGCCGGCCTGCTGCGGAGTGATCTTGGCCCGGCGCGAGAGCAGGAACTCGCGGACCTCGGTGCGGTTGTCCACGCTCTTCGACGCTACGTCTCGCGGTCACCGCGTGGGATGCACTACCGGTACACGTTTCGACAGGCAGTGCCAGGGAACGCCGAGAAGGCGTTACCTGGATGGTGAGCCCGCGGCGACACCGCCCGGCACTCTTGCAGAGGAGAACGAATAATGCGCGCAACAATGATGTACGCCCCTGGCGACGTACGGGTCGAAGAGCGGCCCGAACCCGACCATCCAGAGTCCGACCGACGCGATCATCAGCTTGTCGGCGACGTGCATCTGCGGATCGGATCTGTGGCCCTATCGCGGTGCGGACCCGGTCGACGGGCCGATCCCGATGGGCCACGAGTACGTCGGCATCGTCGAAGAGATCGGCGCGGACGTCACCACGATCCGCCCCGACCAGTTCGTGGTGGGCTCGTTCTTCGCATCTGACAACACCTGCGAGATCTGCCAAGCCGGTTACCAGACGTCGTGTGTCAACCGCGAGATCCTCGGCACCGCAGGTGGCGCGCAAGCCCAGCGGATGCGGGTCCCGCTGGCCGACGGCACCCTGGTCGCCACCCCGGAGGTTCCCTCCGCCGATCTCGTGCCGGATTTCCTGGCGGCCTCAGACGTGCTGGGAACGGGTTGGTTTGGAGCCGTTGCCGCCGAAGCCGGACCTGGCAAGACAGTAGTGGTGGTCGGTGACGGCGCGGTCGGGCTGCTGCGCGGTACTGGCCGCGAGTCAGCTCGGCGCCGAGCGGATCATCGCGATGAGCCGCCACGAAACCCGCCAGAGACTGGCCCGCGAATTCGGGGCAACCGACATCGTCACCGAGCGCGGCGACGAGGGGGTCGCAGCGCATCAAAGACCTCACCAACGGCCTGGGGGCGCACTCGGTGTCGAGGCGGTCGGCACGCAGGAATCGATGATGCAGGCCATCCAATCGACCAGGCCCGGTGGCCATGTCGGCTACGTCGGCGTTACCCACGACGTCACCTCCAGGGCGAGGATCTGTTCATGTCGCATGTGCACCTGCACGGTGGACCCGCGCCGGTACGCCGGTTCTTGCCCGATCTGATGGATCGCATCTGGAACCGAAAGATCAACCCCGGCAAGGTGTTCGATCTCGACACTGCCGCTCGACGATGCCGCCGACGGATACCGCGCCATGGACACCCGCCAAGCCACCAAGGTGCTGCTGCGACCGTGACAGCAACAACCACATACCTACCAAGAAGAGACCACGATGAACCCGTCATACGACTTCACCGACCAGGTTGCGCTGGTCACTGGCGCCGGATCCGGTATGGGACTGGCCACCGCGCGAGCGTTCGCCGAAAACGGCGCCGCGGTGATGCTCGCCGACATCAACCCGGCGACGGTCAAAGACGCCAGCGACGAACTCACCAGCGCCGGCCACCAAGCCCTCGGCGTCGAATGCGACGTCTCCAACGAGCACAGTGTGGCCGATGCGATACAGACCGCCGTCGACACCTACGGCCGATTGGACATGGCGTTCAACAACGCTGGCATCCAAATCCCGCCGTGTGATGCCGCTGACGAACCCGCCGAGGTGTTTGACAGGGTGAACGCGATCAACCTGCGCGGGGTGTGGGCATGCATGAAACACGAACTGCGCCGTGATGCGCGGCCAGGGCAGCGGCGCGATCGTCAACTGCTCGTCTCTGGGCGGGCTTGTCGGCATCCCAGGCCGCGCGGCGTACCACGCGTCCAAGCACGGCGTGCTCGGATTGACCAGCAGCGCGGCACTGGAATACGCGCCCCGTGGCATCCGCATCAACGCGGTATGTCCGGGCACGATAGACACCCCGATGGTCACCGACATGATCGACAAGGGCGAACTCGACCGCGACGCGGCCATCGCCGATCAACCCATCAACCGCCTCGGTGAGCCCGAGGAAATCGCCGCGGCCGTGCTGTGGCTGTGCAGTCCCGGCGCCAGCTTCGTCGTCGGCGTCGCCCTGCCCGTCGACGGCGGCTACACCGCGCGCTGACCCAACCGAGCAATGAGAGAAGAAACAGCAATGGAGATTTCCCCGAGCGCGTCTCGCCCGGCTGGGCGCGGACCTGCCGAAACGTTCACCGGCGAGGTCAGCGTCAAACCACTGTTCGATGTTAACGACGACCGCCTGTTCAGTTCGGCCGAGGTGTCCTTCACCAAGTGCGCACGCACGGCCTGGCACACCCACCCCGGCGGACAAACCCTCATCGTCACCGCCGGTAGCGGGTGGGTGCAGGAATGGGGCGGGGACAAGCAGCGCATCGCCGAAGGCGATGTCATCTGGACTCCACCGGGAGTCAAGCACTGGCACGGCGCCACCGACAACACCACGATGACCCACCTCGCCATCCAGGCCTTCGTCGACGGCCGCCCTGTCGACTGGCTCGAACACGTTGCCGATGACCAGTACCTCGGATAGTAGAACCCGAAATCGGGGACCGGCCGTGAGGAGGCTGGTCGCAGCTCCTGGACGTAGCTGCCGGCGGCCGCCATGCTCGCCGCCTGCAACAACACGACATCACCGTCGAGTGCATCGAAAAGCGATGAAACGCAGGTGATCCGGTCAACCAGTAGTCAGGAACCGCCGATGCCGCAACCGCCCACCTCAGCGGGGACCCCGATTCATATATTGATCGGGCAAACAGTCATTGCCGCAGAACTGTGGGACAACGCTCCAGCCCGAGCGCTCATCGACAGGCTCCCGCTGACCTTGGACTTCAGTGACCTCAACGCCGTGGAGAAGATCGCGCGACTCGATCCTGGGCTGCGCATGACCGCGATGCCCGACGGCGATGATCCCGCGCCACGCGACATCGGCTGGTACGCCCCCAGCAGCGACGTCGTCCTGTACTACGGTGACGTCGGCTACTGGCCCGGCATCGCCCGCATCGGCCACATCAGCGGCGACGTCGGCGCCATCGCCGACCAGCACAACGACTTCACCGCCACCATCGAACGCGCGACCTGATCTCGGCCGAGGTCCGCCGGATGCACGGGTGTACTGCCGGTACACCTACTCAGAGAAACTTCCTGGCTCGTCTCCTCTGATGTTGACTCAACATAGCCGGTGCGGCAACGACGTCACACCTAGTCAATCTGAAAACTTGTACCGCCACAACGAGACTGGCAGCGCATTTACGCACAAGGAGCATGTCGATGATCACCCAGCGCACTCGCCGCACGGTTTTGACTCGGATCGGGGCGGGCGTGGCCCTGGTCGGCGTGATAGCCGCTGCCGGTTGAGCACCGTCGAGTTCCGACACCGCCGCGACGACAAGTTCAGTCGTACCAGGTACCACGCCGAACCTGCCCGCAGGAGACATGTCCAACGGTACGGCCAACTTCTACACGAGCGATCGAGTGAACGTGCAGACCCGTGTCGCTTCAAGAACCAGTACGGCATGAAGGTCGCAGGAAATCTGTTCGTGCCGAAGGACATCGACCGGCAATACGACCCATCCCGCGATCGTGGTCGGACACCCGATGGGGGCGGTCAAGGAGCAAAGCGCCAATCTCTATGCCACCAAGATGGCCGAGCAGGGCTTCGTCACCTGTCACTGGACCTGTCCTTCTGGGGTGACAGCGACGGGCAAGCCGCGCAACGCGGTCGCACCGGACATCTACGCCGAAGACTTCAGCGCCGCGGTGGACTACCTGCGTACCCAGTCCTTCGTCGACAGGGAACGCATCGGTGCGCTCGGGATATGCGGCAGCGGCAGCTTCGTGATCAGCGCAGCGAAGATCGACCCACGGATGAAGGCGATCGCCACAGTCAGCATGTACGACATGGGTGCAGCCAACCGCGACGCGTCTGCAGCAACGGCGTCGACCCTTGAACAGCGGAAGCCAAGTCCTCGCAGCAGGCGGCCGACCAGCGCTACGCCGAATTCAGCGGCGGCGCAGACCGCGTACACGGTGGCACGCCCGAACGAACTCACCGACGAATCCAGCGCCGATCGAGCGGGAGTTCTACGACTTCTACCGCACCTCGCGAGGCGAATTCACGCCGAGGGCGTCGACGGAGCTCACGACGCACCCGACGCTGACCAGCAACGTGAAATTCATGAACTTCTACCCGTTCAACGACATCGAGACGATCTCGCCGCGGCCGCATGCTGTTCATCGCCGGCGACAAGGCGCACTCGCGCGAGTTCAGCGAGGACGCCTACAGCGCTCGCTGCCGAGCCCAAGGAACTGGTCATCGTCCCGGGCGCAGGCCACGTCGACCTCTACGACCGGGTCGAACCTGATCCCCTTCGACAAGCTGACCGGCTTCTTCCAGAACAGTCTGCGAAACAGGTGACACGTTTTTCACCACAACCGCGGACCACAGCGACGATTAACCGAGCTCACGATCAGGAGTGCGAGAGATGCCGACATCTAACACCCTTAACAACTAGATAGACGAATTTGCGGGAAAGGTCGCGTTCGTGACCGGCGCCGGGAGCGGCATCGGACGCGCCACCGCGCTGGCGTTCGCGCGACCGAGGCGCCGCGGTTTCCATGGCCGACGTCTCGGCACGAGGCCAACTCGCGAGATCGCTCGACGAGATCGACGCGCCGGCGGGCAGGCCCTCGCGGCTCGCGTGCGACGTGACACGCAGCCGAGCGACGTGCAGGCGGCCCTCGGCAGGACGGTCGAGGCGTTCGGTCGCCTGGACTTCGCCTTCAACAACGCCGGCATCGAACAGCCGCCGGCTCCGACTCGCCGACATCGACCGAGGATGAATGGCAGCGGATCGATCGACGTCGACCTCCGCGGCGTGTTCCTCTGCATGAAGTACGAGATCCCGCTGATCCTCGCAGCAGGGCGGCGGCGCAATCGTCAACACCTCATCGGGCGCCGGGGTCATCGGCATCACGGGGCAGCAGCGTACGGCGCCGCCAAGCACGGCGTGATCGGGCTGACGAAGTCGCGCCGCACTGGACTACGCAGCGCCAGAACGTCCGCATCAACGCGATCTGCCCCGGCATCATCGACACCCCGATGATGGATCGCTTCACAGGAGGCACACCGGAAGGACGCGAGCGGGTGATCGGTCAGGAACCCGTCGGCCGCATGGGCACGCCCGAAGAGATCGCCTCAGCGGTGATGTGGCTCTGCTCCGACAACGGCCGGCTTCACGGTCGGGCACGCACTGGTCGTCGACGGCGGACAGACGGTCGGCTGAACCTTGTCCAGACTCGATGGGTCAGGGTCGGGGGCATGATGCCTGGCCTCAATCGTCCCACGGCTCGTCCGGCGTCGTGGCGATCGCTGACTTCGGACCCGCCTCAGCAGCGGGATCGATCGCGTGAACCTCGGCAGCAATGTTCCGCTGCTGCTTGATCAAGGCTGCGAACGCAGGACCCGCGGTGTTCGGGTTGTCCAAGACACCTGTGACCGTCGTCGGAAACGACGTATTTCTGCTGTCTAGCGATATGCGTTGTGGTGATTTGTGTCCGAGGGGGGACTTGAACCCCCACGCCCGTTAATAGGGCACTAGCACCTCAAGCTAGCGCGTCTGCCATTCCGCCACTCGGACCTGGCCCCCAGACCAGCCGGGAGCAGCTAAGGCTATCGGATCGAGCTGCCCGGCCTCAAACCCGACAGCGGTGCAGGTGGTAGACAAGGTGACTGTGAGCCAACCTCTCAACGCCGTCGACGAGGTGGTCGACCTCGTCCGCGCGCTGATCCGGTTCGACACCTCCAACACCGGGGAGCTCGCGACTACAAAGGGCGAGGCCGAGTGCGCCAGGTGGGTCGCCGAGCAACTCGAAGAGGTCGGCTACGAAACCGAGTACATCGAGGCGGGAGCACCCGGCCGGGGCAATGTATTCACCCGGCTGAAGGGCGCGGACAGCTCGCGCGGCGCCCTGATGCTGCACGGGCACCTCGACGTGGTGCCCGCCGAGGCGTCCGACTGGAGCGTGCACCCGTTCTCCGGTGCGCTCGAGGACGGCTACGTGTGGGGTCGCGGCGCCGTCGATATGAAGGACATGGTCGGCATGCTGATCGCGGTCGCCCGCGCCTTCAAACGATCGGGCACCGTGCCGCCGCGCGACCTGGTGTTCGCGTTCGTGTCCGACGAGGAGGCGGGCGGAAACTACGGCTGCAAGTGGCTCGTCGAGAACCGGCCCGACCTGTTCGAGGGCGTGACCGAGGCGGTCGGCGAGGTCGGCGGGTTCTCGCTGACGATCCCGCGGCGCGAGGGCGGAGAACGGACGCTCTACCTGATCGAGACGGCCGAGAAGGCCATGATGTGGATGCGGCTGAGCGCTCGCGGCCGGGCCGGCCACGGCTCGATGATCCACGACAACAACGCTGTCACCGCCGTCGCCGAGGCGACGGCGAAGCTGGGGCGCCATCAGTTCCCGGTGGTTCTGACCGACTCCGTCGAGCAGTTCCTGACCGCCGTCGCGGAGGAGACGGGATACACCTTCGACGTGGACTCGCCCGATCTCGAGGGCGCGATCGCCAAGCTCGGCCCGATCGCCAGGATCGTCGGCGCGACACTGCGCGACACCGCCAACCCCACGATGCTGAAGGCCGGCTACAAGGCCAACGTGATCCCCGCGACGGCAGAGGCCGTGATCGACTGCCGCGTCCTGCCCGGCCGGCTGGAGGCTTTTCAGCGGGAGGTCGACGAGATCATCGGGCCCGACGTGACCCGCGAATGGATCACCGAACTGCCGCCGTACGAGACCAGCTTCGACGGCGAACTTCTCGACGCGATGAACAATGCGCTGCTGACCGCCGATCCTGAAGCCCGCACGGTGCCGTACATGCTGTCGGGGGGTACCGACGCAAAACACTTCGCCACGCTGGGAATTCGCTGTTTCGGGTTCGCACCGCTCAAGCTGCCGCCCGAGCTGGATTTCGCCGCGCTGTTCCATGGCGTCGATGAGCGGGTACCCGTCGATGCACTGACGTTCGGCGCGCAGGTTCTCGAGCACTTCCTGCTGCACTGCTGAAACACGAAAGGACAACCAATGGCTTTTCCGTACAACACCTACGACCACCTGCCGAAGCTGCCGTCGTTCACCGTCACGTCGGAGTCCTTCACCGATGGCGGCGCGTGGGCAAATGACCAGGTCAGCGGCATCATGGGTGCGGGCGGTGAAGACGTCTCCCCGCAGCTGAGCTGGTCAGGGTTCCCCGAGGAGACCAAGAGCTTCGCCGTGACCGTGTACGACCCCGATGCGCCGACGGCATCGGGCTTCTGGCACTGGGCCGTCGCCAACCTGCCCGCCAGTGTCACCGAATTACCGGCGAATGCCGGAGATGGCAGCGAATTGCCCGGCGGCGCAATGACTTTGGCGAATGATGCCGGCCAGAAGCGCTTCATCGGCGCCGCTCCGCCGCCAGGACACGGCGTGCACCGCTACTACGTCGTCGTACATGCAGTCGGCGTCGACAAGCTGGACCTGCCCGAGGGGGCCACCCCGGCTTTCTTGGGTTTCAACCTGTTCCAGCAGGCGATCGCGAGGGCGATCATCCACGGCACCTACGAGCAGAACTAGCTAGCGCACCGCTGAGCCGACGGCGTCGGCCAGCGACGAGAAACCGCCGTCGTGTAGGTGGCTGGCGATGCCGTCGTGAATGTGCTTGGCCCACAAGCCCCCGCCGTAGATGAAGCCGGTGTAGCCCTGCACCAGCGACGCTCCGGAGGTGATGCGGTCCCACGCGTCGTCGGCGGTCTCGATACCGCCGACACTGATCAGCACCAGCCGGTCGCCGACTCGCCCGTAGAGCCGCCGCAGGATCTCCGCCGACCGTCGCGCGACCGGAGGGCCGGAAATTCCACCGGCTCCGAGGGCGTCGACCCCGGGCGTGGCCAGGCCGGCACGGGACACCGTCGTGTTGGTGGCGACGATGCCCGCCAGTCCCAACTCGACTGCCAGATCAGCGATCTCGTCGACATCAGCGTCGGAAAGATCCGGTGCGATCTTGACGAGGACCGGCGTGCTTGTCTCTTCTCGGACTGCGGCCAGAATTGGCCGCAGCGACTCGACGGCCTGCAGGTCACGCAGACCCGGCGTATTGGGCGAGCTCACGTTGACCACCAGATAGGCCGCCAGCGGGCCGACCAGTCGAGCACTCTGCCGGTAGTCGTCGACGGCGCGCTCGGCGGGAACGGACTTGGTCTTGCCGATGTTGACCCCGATCGGCACATCCGGCGTGTGCCGCGCCAGCCGCATTGCGAGCTCGGCGGCGCCGTTGTTGTTGAAACCCAACCGGTTGAGCAGCGCCCGGTCCTGCGGCAGCCGGAACATCCGGGGTGGGGGATTGCCAGGCTGGGCCTGCGCGGTGACGGTGCCGACCTCGGCGTACCCGAACCCCAGCGCGCCCCATGCGGTCAGCCCGGCGCCGTTCTTGTCGAAGCCTGCCGCCAGCCCCATCGGCCCGGGGAATCGAACGCCGAACACGGTGCTCTCCAGCACCGGATCGCGCGGTGCCAACCGCTTGGCCATGGCGCGACGGGCCGGTGTCGGGGATGTGCCGGTGCGCAGCGCGGTGAAGACCCACGTGTGAATACGCTCCGCGGGGATCAGGAAGAACGCCCGCCGAACGGCGCCATACATCATCTACATCGCCGGCTGGTCGGCGACGTCCAGACTGTTGGCGGCGGACTTCTTGCGCCGCAACAACACTCGGCGACTGCCGTCGGTGTACAGCCGCACGCGGGTCAGCTCCCAGCCGCGGTACTCCGCTTCGATCGACAATCTCGTGGAGGCGCTGATGCGGGTCAGGTCGGGCGGCAGCCGCAGCGGCACCCACTCGTACTCGTCTGACAGATCGGCATCCCAGCCCGGAGGCATCAGGCCACGCTGAACCGCCGTCACCGCACGCCTTCGGCGTTGGTGATCACCTGAACCCCAGCTCCGGTACCCGACACCACATACAGGGTGCCAGACGCCTCGTCGAAGGCCAGGGAGTTCGGCTGCTGCACGGTTGAATAACGCACCTTCTCGACAGGTATTCCAGTAGCCAGATCGTATCCAATGACCATATTCGTGGATGTCTGCGACACCCAGGTCAGCCGCGCCGACCCGGCGAGGCCGTACGGCGCGTCCCGCACCGGGTAGCGCTGGCGCAGCATCAGTGGGTCGGCGCCGAATACCAGGAGGGCGTCTCCGCGGGTGTCGGCGACCAACACCCGGCCCGCCGGGTCGACGGCCAGTGTGGTGGCTCCTTCACCGGCGCGCAGCGCGTGCTCGGCCTTGCTCCCACTGGCGTCGACAGTTGTCACCGAGGTCTGGCCACGGTCGAGTACCACGGCCGTATTGCCCTGTGTGACAAGAGCATCGACGCGGGCGAAGATCTTCAGCTCGGCACCGACGGTGGTGTCGGAGGTCAGCGTGTAGACCGCCCCGGCCGCACTGCCGAGAACCAACCTGCCGTCGGCACGGCGGGCGATCGCGGTGAACTCGGTGCCCTCCTGGCCGTCGACGGGCACCCGGTTGGCCCGGCCGGCAGCGATGTCGACCACGAAGTACCCACCGCGCGTCGACGCGTAGACGCGCCCATGGTCGTCTCCGGTCATCGCCGTCGCCGCCGCGGGCAGGGGCACGTCGCGGCCGACCCCCTTCGCAGGCAGCACGGTGACAACGGCGCGATCGGTCTCGTCGGGTCCCAGCACCACCAGCGATGCCGTCGTGGCGTCGAACAGCACGGACTTCGGATGACCCGCGATCGGGCGCACAACGCCCGCGGGCGGCTTGTTCAACGGCGGGGAGACTGCGGCGTCGGCGGGTGCGATCGTCGGCGGCGGTGCGTCGGCGGTTTTCGATGTGCACGACGTCACAGCACACCCGATCAGAACGAGCACACCACAACATGCCACTTGACCTGCATGTTTGATACGGGTTAGCAACGGGTAGCTCTCCGGCGTGCGAAGTGGACGGCAATCGAACAGCAAGTGTAGGCATGCCACCCTGCGGGGTAGGGTTCGGTCATGAGCCTCGCGCCGAGCCGTGATTCGGCCGACAAAGGGTTCGCCCTCGAAGATATTTCCACCGGGCTGCACGCCAGCGGCTTCGGCCAGCTGGGCGACGGGCGCAGTTTCTCCTTCCACGTCGAGCATCATCAGCTGATCGTCGAGGTCTACCGGCCCCGCCTCGCGGGCCCGGTTCCCCAAGCCGAGGACGTGGTGGCCACCGCAACGCGCAAGGCGGGCGACATCGACCTTTTCGACGAACGCAGCCTCATCGCGGCGGTGCGCGACGCGGTGGCCGATGCACAACCGGTGCCGCGCACAGCGCGCTGACGAATCCTCACGGTACGGTCGTCGTCGTGATCGAGGCGCCGGCGATGTCGTGGCTGCAAGTTGTCGTGCTTTCGGTCCTGCAGGGGCTCACCGAGTTCCTGCCGGTGTCGTCGTCGGGGCATCTGGCGATCGCCTCGAGGGTGTTCTTCGCCGATGACGCGGGCGCATCGTTCACCGCGGTAACGCAACTGGGCACCGAATTCGCGGTGCTGGTGTATTTCGCCCGCGACATCGTCCGCATCGTCAAGGCCTGGTGCAGCGGTCTTTTCAACACCGCCGCCCGCAACGCCGACTACCGCCTTGGCTGGTACGTCATCATCGGCACCATCCCGATCGGGTTGTTGGGGTTGCTCTTCAAGGACGAAATCCGCACGGGCGCAAGAAATCTCTGGCTGATCGCGTCCGCGTTGGTGGTCTTCTCGGCGGTGATCGCGGCCGCCGAGCGCTTCGGTCGGCAGACCCGCGACGTCGAGCAGCTCACCTGGCGTGACAGCGTGACCGTCGGCCTCGCCCAGTGCCTGGCGCTGGTGCCGGGCGTGTCTCGGTCCGGCGCGACGATCAGCGCAGGCCTGTTCCTGGGGCAGACACGCGAGCTGGCCGCCCGGTTCGGCTTCCTTCTTGCCATCCCCGCGGTGTTCGCCTCGGGGTTGTTCTCGCTGCCCGACGCGTTTCATCCCGTGGGTGACGGGATGAGCGCCAGTGGCCCGCAACTGCTGGTGGCCACCGTCATCGCATTCGTCGTCGGCTTCGCGGCGGTGTCCTGGTTCCTGAGGTTCCTGGTGCGGCACAGCATGTACTGGTTCGTCGGTTATCGCGTCGTTCTCGGCACGGTGGTGCTGATCCTGCTCGGCACGGGAGTGGTGTCCGCGACATGACGGTCATCCTGCTGCGGCACGGCCGCTCGACCTCGAACACCGCGCAGACGCTCGCGGGGCGCAGCGACGGTGTCGACCTGGACGACAAGGGCCGGGAGCAGGCCGCAGCGCTGGTGGGCCGGATCGGGTCGCTGCCGATCCGCGCCGTCGTGCGTTCGCCACTGCTGCGGTGCCAGAGCACCGTCGAACCGCTGGCCGCCGCCCTCGGCCTCGAACCCATCGTGGAAGAACGCCTCTCCGAGGTGGACTACGGCGAGTGGACCGGCCGCAAAATCGGCGACCTGGTCAAAGAGCCGCTGTGGGCGGTGGTGCAGCAGCAGCCGAGCGCCGCGGTTTTCCCCGGCGGCGAAGGCCTGGCACACGTGCAGGCCCGCGCGGTCGAGGCGGTCCGCGAGCACGACCGTCGCCTCGCCGAAGAGCACGGCGGCGACGCGCTGTGGGTCGCGTGCACGCACGGCGACGTGATCAAGGCGATCGTGGCCGACGCCCTCGGCACCCACCTCGACAGTTTCCAGCGGATCACCGCCGACACCGCGTCGATGAGTGTGATCCGGTACACAACGCTGCGTCCCTTCGTGGTTCACGTGAACCACACCGGCGACCAACTGGCTTCGGGTTTGACCGCCAAACCGCCCGAAACCTCCGAAGGCGAGGCGAAAGAGGTGGGGCCGAGCGACGCGGTGGTCGGCGGCTCGACCGACTGAGCGCGGTATTTTGGAGGAGCCATGGCCCGCGCAATCCACGTCTTCCGCACACCCGACCGTTTCGTGGCCGGGACCGTCGGGCAGCCCGGCAACCGAACCTTCTACCTGCAAGCGGTGCACGACAAGCGGGTCGTCTCGGTGATCTTGGAAAAGCAGCAGGTCGCGGTGCTGGCGGAGCGGATCGCGGCGCTGCTGCTCGAGATCAATCGACGGTTCGGCACCCCGGTCCCTCCCGAGACCGACGTGGAGGACCTCAGCCCGCTGGTCACACCCGTCGACGCCGAATTCCGGGTCGGCACGATGGGCCTCGGCTGGGATTCAGAGGCGGAGACGGTGGTGGTGGAGCTGCTTGCGGTCTCCGAAACCGAGTTCGACGCCTCGGTCGTGCTCGACGACGCCGAGGACGGCCCCGACGCCGTGCGCGTGTTCCTCACCCCCGAGTCCGCCCGTCAGTTCGCGACGCGGTCCAACCGGGTCATCTCGGCCGGCCGACCGCCCTGTCCGCTCTGCGACGAGCCCCTCGACCCGGAGGGCCACATCTGTGTGCGCACCAACGGCTATCGGCGGAGCCTGCTCGAGCCCGACGATGAACCCGACGCCTAGCGAAGGCGAGGCGTTGCGTCGCGGCGAACTGACCGTCATCGGACGAATCCGATCCGCAAGCAACGCCACCTTTCTCTGCGAGGCGCACCTCGACGACCTGACGGTGCACTGCGTGTACAAGCCGGTCGCCGGTGAGGCCCCGCTGTGGGACTTTCCCGACGGAACGCTGGCCGGCCGTGAGCTCGGCGCGTACCTGGTATCGGCTGCAACGGGCTGGGATGTCGTGCCCTACACCATCATTCGCGACGGACCGGCGGGTGAGGGAATGCTGCAGCTGTGGGTGGACCAACCCGGCGATGAGGTCGGCGAGAACCCGGGTGCAGGACCCGACCTGGTGGATCTGCTTCCAGCGGGCAAGCTTCCGCCGGGATTCCTGCCGGTGCTTCGCGCCTACGACTACGCGGGCGACGAGGTGATCCTGGTGCACGCCGACGACGTACGGTTGCGCCGGATGGCCGTGTTCGACGTGTTGATCAACAACGCCGACCGCAAGGGCGGGCACATTCTGTCCGCTGTCGACGGACAGGTGTACGGCGTCGATCACGGTGTGAGCCTGCATGTCGAGGACAAGCTGCGCACCGTGCTGTGGGGATGGGCGGGCAAGCCCGTCGACGACGAGACGCTGGAGACGGTTGGCCGACTGCGCGACGAGCTGCGCGGAACGCTCGGCGAGCAGTTGCGCGAACACATCACCGGTCGCGAGGTCGACGCGTTGCGTCGCAGAGCGGTTGGCTTGCTGAACAATCCGGTGATGCCGTCGCCGGACCGGCACCGCCCGATCCCGTGGCCGGCGTTCTGATCTAGCGGCGCGTGGATGCGTTGTGCCGGTACTGCATCGCGCGGTAGGGCCAGTTGGAGTCCTCGGTGGTGTTCCAGTGGCTGACAACCAGATGCAGGTTGCGCAATGTCGAGCCGGGGACGATGTAGCCGCCGTACAGCTGGCTGAGCCCGCCGGTGGTGCACCCGTCGGGGGGACTGCACCGCGGCGAGGGCCACGACGTGTTACGCAGCACCGTCGTGGTGGGAGCGGCAAGGAAGTCGTCGGTCGGATGGTTGAGCACCTTGACCCGGATGGTGCCTGAGCTCGACTCGAAATAGCTGAACACCCAATGGTTTTCGACGCGGCGAAGGCTCATCTCCCCGACCGTGGTCCCTTCGGGCAGCAACGGCTTCGGGTCGTTGTTGAACCAACCGCCTGTCCAGGGATGCCATGCGGAGCGGTCCAGCAGATCATCGGCGCGCACCCGGTAGAGGTAGGCATTCTCGCGACGGTTGAAGGCGCTCGCGATCACATAGACCGAGCCGGAATCGGGGTCGTGCTCCCAGGTGATCAGCTGCTGACGGCCGTCGATGTGGGACCCGAGCCGTCGGGCGTCCGGCCCTGCGTCATGCCAGGTTTCGCCGCAGTCGTCGCTGTAGTTGATCTCGGTCCACAGCACGTTGTGCAGTCCTCTGTTGACCATGGCGAACAGGTAGAGCCTGCCGCCGATCGTGATGGCGTCCGCGGGCAGCACCGTCGAGTACCCGCTGCCTTTCCATGGCGGTCCGTCGTGCTCGTAGTCCCACAGCTGGCGGGCGTAGTCACCGCCGACCGCATCATCGAAGGTGATTCCGTCGGCCAGGCGGCGCAGCGACGTGTCGCCGGACCGCAGCATCACCGGGCTACGCCAGCCGGGACCGCCCGCGCGGCACTCGTCGAATGTGTCGCCGAAGATGAACCCGGTGCGGCCGTCGGCGAGAGCGACCGCGATGCCCAGATCGGTGCCCCCGACGCCGAACTTCTCCGCCGAACTGCCGGGGCCGGTGAGGTCGGCGATCTTCACCGTCGGCGGCGCGACCTGCGCGGTTCGCCAGCCCCGATCGGTCACCACCTCATTATTCGGCAATACTGCTCCTGTGACCCTCACCGACGCCGCGCTGGCCGCAGACCTGGCCCGCGACGCCGGTGAACTGCTACTGCAGGTGTGGCAGGAGGAGGGTTTCTGGGATCCGTATGACCTCGGCGACGCCGGGGACAAGCGGGCCAACACGCTGATCCTCGACGGCCTGGCGCGCGAGCGGCCCGCCGACGCGGTGCTGTCGGAAGAGGCCGTCGACGACCTGTCGCGGGTCGATGCCGACCGGGTGTGGATCGTCGACCCGCTCGACGGGACCTGGGAGTTCTCCACCCGGCGCAATGACTGGGCCGTGCACATCGCGCTCTGGCAGCGCGACGGCGGAGCCGGGCTGCCGGCGACATCGGGCCACGGAGCCGGGCTGCCGGCGACATCGGGCCACGCACCGGGCGGCGGAATCACCGACGCCGCGGTGGCGCTGCCCGCGTTCGGCGAGGTCTACCGCACCGACACCGTCACCCCGCCCGCGCCCCGCGGCGAAGGACCGATCAGGATCACCGCCAGCGCGAGCCGCCCGCCAGCGGTGCTGTGGCGGTTGGCCGACCAGATGGACGTCGAGCTGGTCCGGATCGGGTCAGCGGGCGCCAAGGCGATGGCCGTGGTGAGCGGCGAGGTCGATGCCTACCTGCACGCGGGAGGCCAGTGGGAGTGGGATTCCGCCGCGCCCGCGGGCGTGGTTCGGGCGGCGGGTCTGCACGCGTCGAGGTTGGACGGCTCGCCCCTGATGTACAACCGGCGCGATCCGTACCTGCCCGACCTGTTGATGTGCCGTCAAGAGCTCGCCGAGGTGCTGCTGACCGGGATCCGGTCGGTCGTCCGAGGCGGTCCGCGGCGAACCCCCTAGAGTCGAAGTCATGCAGTCGTGGCAGGCACCAAGCGTCCCGGCCCTGCCCGGCCGTGGTCCCGCGCTGCGGCTGTTCGACACCGCCGACCGGCAGGTGCGGCCGGTGTCGGCGGGCCAGGACGCCAGCATGTACGTGTGCGGCATCACGCCGTATGACGCCACCCACCTGGGCCACGCCGCCACCTACCTGACGTTCGATCTCGTGCACCGGTTGTGGCTCGACTCCGGCCACCGGGTCAACTACGTGCAGAACATCACCGACGTCGACGACCCGCTGTTCGAGCGGGCCAATCGCGACGGCATCGACTGGCGGGAGCTCGCCGACCGGGAGACCGCGCTGTTCGCCGAGGACATGAGGGCGTTGCGGGTCCTTCCGCCGCATGCCTACGTCGCCGCGACGGAGGCCATCGGCGAAGTCATCGCGCTGGTCGAGAAAATGCTCGCCTCGGGCGCGGCCTACGTCGTCGACGATGCCGAACATCCCGACGTCTACTTCCGCGCCGACGCCACCGCACAGTTCGGCTACGAGTCCGGATACGACCGCGACACCATGCTGCGGCTGTTCGGGGAGCGCGGCGGTGACCCCGACCGCGCGGGCAAGGGCGATGCCCTCGACGCGCTGTTGTGGCGGGCGGAGCGGCCGGGTGAGCCGAGTTGGCCGTCGCCGTTCGGTCCCGGCAGGCCCGGCTGGCATGTCGAGTGCGCGGCGATCGCCCTCGACCGGATCGGCACCGGCCTGGACATTCAGGGCGGCGGCAGCGACCTGATCTTCCCGCACCACGAATTCTCCGCCGCCCATGCCGAATCTGTCACGGGGGAGCGGCGATTCGCCCGGCTCTACGTGCACGCGGGAATGATCGGCTGGGACGGGCACAAGATGAGCAAGAGCCGGGGAAACCTGGTGCTGGTCTCCCGGTTGCGCGCCGACGGCGTCGAACCGGCGGCGATCCGGCTCGGGCTGCTGGCCGGTCATTACCGCGCTGACCGGTCGTGGAGTGATTCGGTGCTGGCCGATGCGGCGCTCCGGCTGCAGCGCTGGCGAGACGCGACGACGTTGGCGGTCGGGCCCGATGCAACCGATGTGGTGGCCCGAGTGCGCGGGTATCTGGCCGACGATCTCGACACACCGAAAGCGCTTGCCGCGCTTGATGGTTGGGCGACCGATGCGCTCGACGTACGGCGGGCACGACAGCGAGGCACCGCAAACGGTGGCGACCGCGATCGACGCATTGTTGGGCGTCGAGCTCTAACAGACCCACGAGAGGGAGTACGCATGAGTTCCGTGAACGGCAAGGTCGTCTTGATCACCGGGGGCGGTCGTGGTGTCGGCGCCGAAGTGGCGCGCCGCCTGCATGCCAACGGTGCCGAGCTGGTGCTCACCGATGTCGACGAGGCCGCACTGCGAGAGATCGGCACCGAGTTGGGGGAGGACCGGGTGCTGACGGCCGTCGCCGACGTCCGCGACCTCGCGGCCATGCAGGGTGTGGCATCCCGAGCGGTGGACCGATTCGGCGGCATCGACGTCGTGATGGCCAATGCCGGGATCTCCACCTACGGTTCGGTTCTCAAGGTCGACCCGGAGGCTTTCCGTACCCTGGTCGACGTCAACATCGTCGGCGTCTTCAACACCGTTCGCGCCGCGCTGCCTTCGGTGATCGACCGGCGAGGCTATGTGCTGATCGTGTCGTCGGCGGCGGCATTCGCCGCCTCGCCGGGTCTGGCGCCGTACAACGCCGCCAAGGCCGGGGTCGAACAGTTCGCAAGCGCGTTGCGCCTCGAGGTCGCTCATCTCGGCGTCGATGTCGGGTCAGCGCACATGCTCTGGATCGACACGCCGCTGGTGCAGGACGCCAAGTCGGACCTGCCGAGTTTCCGCAAGATGCTCGACTCGCTGCCGGGCCCGCTCGGCAAGACCACCTCGGTCGAGGCCTGCGGGAGGGCGTTCGTCAAGGGCATCGAGCGGCGCAAACGCTACGTCTACTGTCCCGACTACGTTGCGGTCATGCGCTGGCTCAAACCGCTGCTGACCACCCGGCTCGGTGAGGCCACCACCCGCAAGTCCGTCCCAGAACTGTTGCCGCAGATGGATGCCGAGGTCGAGGCACTCGGCCGGTCGATGAGCGCCCGCACGCAGGAAGTGGAGAAGTGATGATCCGTCTGCTCGCGGTGCTGGGTGCGGTCGTGCTTCTTGCCGGCTGCACCGCCAAGGAGGGCGAGGAGGCGACGACGTCCGCGCCGCCGCCGACTTCGGCTGCGGTGACCCCCGATCAGGCCCGCGCGATCGCGAAGGAGGCCTATATCTACGGCTTCCCGATGGTCGACAACTACCGGGTGCAGTACGCGTATTTCGTCAACAAGCAGGATCCCGAGTACAAGGGCGGCTGGAACGAGATCCACAACACCGCACGGGTGTACACACCCGAGGACAAGGCGATCCAGACACCCAACTCGGACACCCCGTATTCGGCCGTCGGCGCGGACCTGCGTGCGGAGCCGCTGGTGCTCACCGTTCCGCCGATCGAGCAGGACCGCTACTACTCGCTGCAGTTCGTCGACGGCTACACCTACAACTTCCACTACGTCGGCAGCAGAACCACCGGCAACGGCGGCGGCAAGTATCTGCTCGCCGGTCCGAACTGGAAGGGTGACAAGCCCGAGGGCGTCAACGAGGTCATTCGCTCCGACACCGACCTGGCGTTCGTGCTGTACCGCACGCAGTTGCTCGGCCCGTCCGACATCGACAAGGTGAAGGAAGTGCAGGCCGGCTACCAGGTCACGCCGCTGTCGGTCTTTCTCAACCAGCCGCCGCCCGCGCCCGCGCCTGCGATCGACTTCGTTCCGCCGCTGACGCCCGACCAGCAGAAGACCTCACCGCAGTTCTTCGAAATCCTCGGCTTCACAATGCGTTTCGCCCCGGTGCTGCCCGACGAGAAGGAGATGCGCGACCGGTTCGCCTCCATCGGCATCGGTCCCGACGGAGATTTCGACGCCGACAAGCTCAGCCCCGAGATGCGCAAGGCCGTCGAGGACGGGATGGCCGACGCCTGGGCGGAGTTCGACACCTTCAAGAAGGAGAAGCTCGACACCGACCAGGTCACCGCGGCGCAGTTCTTCGGCACGCAGGCCGACCTGAAGGGCAATTACCTGTACCGGATGGCGGGCGCTGTGCTCGGCATCTACGGCAACACCGCCGCCGAGGCGCTCTACCCCTCGTCGTTCAACGACTCCACTGGCGCCCCGCTCAACGGCGCGAACAATTACGTTTACAAGTTCGCGAAGGATCAGCTTCCGCCGGTGAATGCGTTCTGGTCGCTGACGATGTACGAGTTGCCGCAGAGCCTGCTCGTGGCGAACCCGATCAACCGCTACCTGATCAACTCGCCGATGCTGCCCAGCCTGGTTCCCGACAAGGACGGCGGCTACACCTTCTACCTGCAGAACGAGTCGCCAGGCGCGGACAAGGAGTCGAACTGGCTGCCCGCGCCGAAGGGACCGTTCGTGGTGGTGCTCCGGCTGTACTGGCCGAAGCCCGACGCGCTCAACGGAACCTGGACGGCGCCCAAACCCGAGAAGGTCTAGCTCTAACCCCGGAAGCCCGGGCCGCGGCGGCGCAGATAGCGCTCGAACTCGGCGGCCAGCGCGTCGCCGTCGATCTTGCCGAGCACCTCTGTCATGTCCACCTCGGCGTCGCCGCGCTGCTCGAGGGATGCGACGTACTCGGCGATCTCCTCGTCATCGGCGGTCATCTCGCTGACCGCCTCCTCCCACTCCTCGGCCTGGGTGGGCAGATCGGCCAGCGGCACCTCGATGTCGAGCACGTCCTCGACGCGGCGCAGCAGCGCGACGGTCGCCTTCGGGTTGGGCGGCTGGGAGACGTAATGCGGGACCGCGGCCCAGAACGTCACCGCGGGAATGCCCGCCGCGACGCAGGCGTCCTGGAACACGCCCGCGATTCCGGTGGGGCCCTCATAGCGGGTCTCCTCCAGCCCGAAGAACTTCGCCGAGTCGGGGGAGTACGCGGCGCCCGAAACCGGTACCGGTCGGGTGTGCGGCGTGTCCGCCAGCAGCGCGCCGAGGATGACGACGGTGTCGACGTTGAGCTTGTCGGCGATGGCGAGCAGTTCGGCGCAAAATGTGCGCCATCTCATATTCGGCTCGACGCCGTGCATCAGCACGATGTCGCGCTCCGAGCCCGGCGGACGGCAGTGCGAGATGTGCATCGACGGCCACACCAGCTCACGGGTCACGCCGTCGATCTGCCGAATCACCGGCCGGTTCACCTGGTAGTCGTAGTACGCCTCATCGTCGATCTCGATGATCGGCTCGGCCTCCCAGATGGCGTCAAGGTGCTCCAGCGCGTCGCTGGCCGCGTCGCCGGCGTCGTTCCAGCCCTCGAACGCCGCCACCACTATGGTGTTGCGGAGTTCGGGCAGGTCGGCAGGCTTGCGGCCGGTCGCATCCGACGGGGTCACTACGCCAGCGTAAGGCTTGAACGGGCTTGGCGAGCCTTACTGGACACGAGCCTGATTCGGTAGACCGACTACCCTGGTTATGTGACATGCGCGAACGACCATCCGGACGACCCGGCCCTCGACGGCGTCGACAACATCGAGGGCGCGGTCGATACGAAATACGTTCGCCTGCAATCTGGTTAACCCCTGGGGCACGACATTGCGGCTGACACTGCCAATAAGGTTCGCGAGCTGTCGCTCAAGTGCAATGAACTGGGCGTCCAGACGTCGATCGGGTGACGACGTAGACTTTCCTGGTCGAGAGGCGTTGCAACGGTTCCGGGTCGCTACCGGTAGCCGCCACGCTCGACGGAGCAAAGGACGCCTTCCGTTATGGAAGGAACGTACGTGAACGCCCTTGAGCCGAAGATCGGGGAGCCGAACATCCGCCCCGACTGCACCGATGAACTGACGGCTGCTCTTCGCCAGCGGATCATGGTGATCGACGGCGCGATGGGCACGGCGATCCAGCGGGACCGCCCCGACGAGGCCGGCTACCGCGGCGAACGGTTCAGCGAGTGGCCGACCGCTCTGCAAGGCAACAACGACCTGCTCAACCTGACCCAGCCGCAGATCATCGAGGGGATCCACCGCGAGTACCTCGAAGCGGGTGCCGACATCCTCGAGACCAACACGTTCAACGCGAACGCGGTGTCGCTCTCCGACTACGACATGCATGAGCTCGCCTACGAGCTGAACTACGCCGGAGCCGCCCTGGCGCGGGAGGCCGCCGACGAGTTCAGCACTCCGGAGAAACCCCGCTACGTGGCCGGCGCCCTCGGGCCGACGACGCGGACCGCGTCGATCTCGCCGGACGTCAACGACCCCGGAGCCCGCAACGTCTCCTACGACCAGCTGGTCGCCGCCTACCTCGATGCCGCCAACGGACTGGTCGACGGTGGTGCCGATCTCCTCATCCTCGAGACGATCTTCGATTCGCTGAACTCCAAGGCGGCGGTGTTCGCCGTCGAGACGCTGTTCGAGGAGCGCGGACGCCGCTGGCCGTTGATCATCTCGGGCACCATCACCGATGCCTCGGGGCGGACGTTGTCCGGTCAGGTCACCGAAGCGTTCTGGAACGGGATCCGGCACGCGAATCCGATCGCGGTCGGCCTCAACTGTGCTCTTGGCGCGCCGGAGATGAGGCCCTACATCGCCGAGGTGGCGCGGATCGCGGACTCCTTCGTCTCCTGCTACCCGAACGCCGGCCTGCCCAACGCCTTCGGCGAGTACGACGAGTCCCCGGAGGCTCAGGCCGGCTACATCGCCGAATTCGCCGAGGCCGGCCTGGTCAACCTGGTCGGTGGTTGCTGCGGAACGGCGCCTCCGCACATCGCCGAGATCGCCAAGGTCGTCGAGGGCAAACCGCCGCGCGAGGTGCCGGAGATCCCGCTGGCCACCCGGCTGTCGGGCCTCGAGCCGCTCAACATCACCGAGGACTCCCTGTTCGTGAACATCGGTGAGCGCACCAACATCACCGGCTCCGCCCGGTTCCGCAACCTGATCAAGGCCGAGGACTACGACACCGCCCTGTCGGTCGCCCTGCAGCAGGTCGAGGTCGGTGCGCAGGTCATCGACATCAACATGGACGAGGGCATGATCGACGGCGTCGCCGCGATGGACCGGTTCACCAAGCTGATCGCCGCCGAGCCGGACATCAGCCGCGTGCCGGTGATGATCGACTCCTCCAAGTGGGAGGTCATCGAGGCGGGCCTGAAGAACGTGCAGGGCAAGCCGATCGTCAACTCGATCTCCATGAAGGAGGGCGAGGAGAAGTTCATCCGCGAGGCGCGGCTGTGCCGTAAGTACGGCGCCGCCGTCGTCGTGATGGCCTTCGATGAGCAGGGTCAGGCCGATAACCTCGAGCGCCGCAAGGAGATCTGCGGACGCGCCTACCGGATCCTGACCGAAGAGGTCGGCTTCCCCGCCGAAGACATCATCTTCGACCCGAACTGCTTCGCGCTGGCGACGGGCATCGAGGAGCACGCGACGTACGGGATCGACTTCATCGAGGCCTGCGCCTGGATCAAGGAGAACCTTCCCGGGGTGCACATCTCCGGCGGTATCTCGAACGTGTCGTTCTCGTTCCGGGGAAACAACCCCGTCCGCGAGGCGATCCACGCGGTGTTCCTGTTCCACGCCATCAAGGCCGGCCTGGACATGGGCATCGTCAACGCGGGTGCGCTGGTGCCCTACGACTCGATCGACCCCGAACTGCGAGAGCGTATCGAGGACGTCGTTCTGAACCGGCGCGAGGACGCGGCCGAGCGGCTCCTGGAGATCGCCGAACGGTTCAACAGTTCCGAAAAGGCCGACGACCCGGTGGCAGCCGAGTGGCGCAACCTCCCGATCCGCGAGCGGATCACGCACGCCCTGGTCAAGGGGATCGACGCCGACGTCGATGCCGACACCGAGGAGTTGCGGGCCGAGATCGAGGCCGCAGGCGGTCGCCCGATCGAAGTGATCGAGGGCCCGCTGATGGACGGCATGAACGTCGTCGGAGACCTCTTCGGTTCGGGCAAGATGTTCCTGCCGCAGGTCGTGAAGTCGGCCCGGGTGATGAAGAAGGCCGTGGCGTACCTGCTGCCGTTCATCGAGGCGGAGAAGGAAGCCTCCGGTGCCGCCGCGAGCAAGGACACCAACGGCACGATCATCATGGCGACCGTCAAGGGCGACGTCCACGACATCGGCAAGAACATCGTCGGGGTTGTCCTGCAGTGCAACAACTACGAGGTGATCGACCTCGGGGTGATGGTGCCCGCCCAGAAGATCCTGGACGCGGCGAAGGAGCACGACGCCGACATCATCGGGCTGTCCGGCCTGATCACCCCTTCGCTGGACGAGATGGTCAACTTCGCCGTCGAGATGGAGCGTCAGGGTCTGCAGATCCCGCTGCTGATCGGTGGCGCGACCACCTCGCGCGCCCACACCGCGGTGAAGGTGTCGCCGCGTCGTTCCGGTCCGGTGGTCTGGGTCAAGGACGCGTCCCGCTCGGTGCCGGTGGCTGCTGCGCTCCTCGACGACAAGCAGCGGCCAGCGCTGCTGGAGGCCACCGAGAAGGACTACGCATCCCTGCGCGAACGGCACGCCCAGAAGAGCGAGCGGCCGATGCTGACGCTGGAGAAGGCCCGCGCGAACCGGACGCCGATCGAGTGGGACGGCTACACGCCACCGGTGCCTGCCCAAGGTCTTGGCGTGCGCGAATTCCTCGACTACGACGTCGCCGAGTTGCGCGAGTACATCGACTGGCAGCCGTTCTTCAACGCCTGGGAGATGAAGGGCCGCTTCCCCGACATCCTCAACAACCCGGTCTCGGGCGAGACGGCCCGCAAGCTGTACGACGACGCCCAGGAGATGCTCGACACCCTGATCAAGGAGAAGTGGCTGACTGCCAACGGCGTGATCGGGTTCTTCCCGGCCAACGCGGTCGGCGACGACATCGAGGTCTACACCGACGAGACCCGTACCGAGGTGCTGACCACGCTGCACAACCTGCGCCAGCAGGGTGAGCACCGCGACGGCATCCCGAACCGGAGCATCGGCGACTTCGTCGCGCCCAAGGACACCGGTCTGGCCGACTACGTCGGCGCCTTCGCCGTCACCACGGGGCTCGGCAGCGCAGACAAGATCGCCGAGTTCAAGGCGGCCAACGACGACTACAACGCGATCCTGCTGGAGTCGCTCGCCGACCGGCTGGCAGAGGCGTTCGCCGAACGGATGCACCAACGGGTCCGCAAGGAGTTCTGGGGATTCCAGCCCGACGAGCAGCTGGACAACGAGGCACTGATCGGTGAGAAGTACGTGGGCATCCGCCCTGCCCCCGGCTACCCGGCCTGCCCGGAGCACACCGAGAAGGCGACGCTCTGGGAGTTGATGGACGTCAAGGAGCGGACCGGCATCGAGCTGACCGAGTCGATGGCGATGTGGCCCGGTGCCGCCGTCAGCGGCTGGTACTTCTCGCACCCGCAGTCGCAGTACTTCGTGGTCGGCCGGATGGCCCAGGACCAGGTCGCCGACTACGCGAAGCGCAAAGGCTGGACGCTTGCCGAAGCCGAGCGCTGGCTTGCCCCCAACCTCGGCTACAACCCGGAAGACTGACCCACGCCGAACAGCGCGGAGTTCTGCCGCGCCCAATCGGCGACCGACTGGGCGGGTACGCCGGTGAGCTCGGCGACCAGCTGATTGGCTTCCTGCGGCTTGTCGGCGAAGTCGGCGACCGTGTCGAGGTACCAGGCGGCTCCGGCGCCCATCGCCGGTCGCAGCGCCTCGATCGCCTCATCCCGGCTGCACTGTTCGAACGACACATCGACGCCGATGCCGACACCGATCTCCTCGGCGATCTGCGCACGGGTCAACGACTGCGGGCCGGTGATCGCATACATCCGACCGTGGTGAGACTGCTCCGGCTTCATCAACAGCGCCGCGGCCACCCTGGCGATATCGTCCATCGAGATCGGTGCCTCCACCACACCCGGATACGGGTCGCGGACGGTCGCCGTTCTGGTGATCTGGTCGGCCCACAGGGCGAGGTTCTCCAGGAATTCGCCCGGCCCGAGTTGCGTGTTGGCGAGCCCGGAGGCCGCGACAGCGTCGGCTTGCGCCTGCCAATATCCGACGCCGGACAGCGCGACGACGTAGGAGACGTTGGCCGCCTTGGCCAGTTCGAGTGTCACGTCGAGCGTTTTGGGCAGCGGCGCGAGATACATCCGATCGACGCCTTCCAGCGCAGCCGGAAGCGACTCGGGCCTGCCCAGGTACCCGACGACCGGCGTCACACCGGCGGGCAGGTTCGCCTTGGCCGGATCGGTGGTCAAAGCGCGGATGTCGTTGGCGCCCATGTCGATCAGGTGATCGACGATGCGCCTGCCGATGTTGCCGGTGGCGCCGGTCACGAGAATGGTCATGATTTCACGCTACGTTGCGCCCGTGACACAATCGCGAACGTGAAGGCGGTGCTGTGGGACATGGACGGCACCCTCGTCGACTCCGAAAAGGTATGGGACGTCTCCCTGGCCGCGCTCTACGAAAAGCTCGGTGGCGTGCTGAGCCCCGCGGTGCGGGCATCGATGGTGGGCAGCGTGGCCGAGAACACCATGCGGATCGTCTACACAGA
Source organism: uncultured Actinomycetota bacterium (assembly GCA_963758825.1). Lineage (GTDB taxonomy): Bacteria > Actinomycetota > Actinomycetes > Mycobacteriales > Mycobacteriaceae > Mycobacterium. The sequence goes on from CAVWWV010000014.1 coordinate 427,122, forward strand.
CCTCGGTCTCGACCTCGATCCCGACGCGATGGCCGACTCCAGTCGCTGGCTCAACGACTACACCGCCGAGCTGTTCGACGGCGGCTTGCCGTGGTGCGCGGGGGCGCACGAGTTACTGGAAGAGCTTGCCGCCGAAGGCACTCCGATGGCGCTGGTGACCAACACACAGCGTGCGCTGACCGAGCGTGCGCTCAATGGCATCGGCCGACACTATTTCGCGGCCACGGTCTGCGGCGACGAGGTTGTCAACGGCAAGCCCGCTCCGGACCCGTATCTGCGGGCCGCCGAGTTGCTGAGTCTGGCGCCGCGGCAATGCCTTGCCGTCGAGGACTCGGTGACGGGGACGGCGGCGGCCGAGGCCGCGGGATGCCCGGTCCTTGTGGTGCCGAACGACGTCGACGTGCCCGGCGGCAGTGGGCGAAGCCATCTCAATTCGCTGGCCGGGGTGGACGCGGCCCGGCTGCGGCGCATCCACGCCGATCTGGTCGGGGCCATCGGGGAACGCTCGGCCTAAGTTCACCCCGCAGCGCGCTTGCCAATGGTAAGACAGGGGTATTCACGTGACCCGGATCACGCAACGCTGCGAAAGGGACGCCCATGGCAGGTTCCAATGCACCCGTAGGGGATGAATCGTCGTTACCGATTTCCGACGAGGACTTCTCATCGGGCCGAACCGCGGTCAGGATCGCTTCGGTGGCAGCCCTCGGCGGCCTGCTGTTCGGTTACGACAGCGCGGTGATCAACGGCGCGGTGGACTCGATCCAGGAAGACTTCAATATCGACAACGCGAAGCTGGGCTTCGCCGTGGCGTCCGCGCTGCTCGGTGCCGCAGTCGGAGCGATGTCCGCGGGCCGGATCGCCGATGCGATCGGCCGCATCTCGGTGATGAAGATCGCGGCGTTGTTCTTCCTGGTCAGTGCGATCGGTACCGCGCTGGCCCCCAATGTGTGGCTGGTGGTCGCGTTCAGGGTCGTCGGCGGCATCGGCGTCGGCGTCGCATCTGTCATCGCCCCTGCCTACATTGCCGAGACATCGCCGCCGGGCATCCGCGGCCGCCTCGGGTCACTTCAACAGCTGGCCATCGTTTCCGGCATCTTCTTGTCCTTCGCGATCAACTGGGTGCTGCAGCACATCGCAGGCGGGCCCAACGAGCCGCTGGCGCTCGGCCTTGATGCCTGGCGCTGGATGTTCATGGTGATGGCGATACCTGCGCTGCTGTACGGCGGCCTGGCGTTCACCATTCCCGAGTCACCTCGGTATCTCGTTGCCAGTCACAAGATTCCGGAAGCGCGTCGCGTGCTGACCATGCTGCTGGGCAAGAAGAACCTCGAGATCACGATCGACCGCATCAGGGAGACGCTGGAACGCGAGGACAAGCCGTCATGGAAGGATCTGCGCAAGCCGACCGGCGGCATCTACGGCATCGTGTGGGTCGGCCTCGGGTTGTCGGTCTTCCAGCAGTTCGTCGGCATCAACGTGATCTTCTACTACTCCAACGTGCTCTGGCAGGCAGTGGGCTTCAGCGCAGACCAGTCCGCCGTCTACACGGTGATCACGTCGGTCATCAACGTGGCCACCACGCTGATCGCCATCGCGCTGATCGACAAGATCGGACGTAAGCCGCTGCTGCTCATCGGATCGTCGGGCATGGCGGTGACCCTGATAACGATGTCGATCATCTTCGCCAACGCCACGCTCGTCGACGGCAAACCGAGCCTGCCCGGCGCGTCGGGTGTGATCGCGCTGATCGCCGCGAACCTGTTCGTGGTTTCGTTCGGCATGTCGTGGGGCCCCGTGGTCTGGGTGCTGCTCGGCGAGATGTTCCCCAACCGCATCCGCGCGGCGGCCCTCGGCCTCGCCGCCGCCGGTCAGTGGGCGGCGAACTGGCTGATCACCGTCACCTTCCCTGGACTGCGCGAACACCTCGGCTTGGCGTACGGCTTCTACGGCCTCTGCGCGGTGCTGTCCGGGCTCTTCGTATGGAGATGGGTCGAGGAGACCAAGGGCGTGTCGCTGGAGGACATGCACGGCGACATCGTCCACCAGGCGAAGGCGAAGCCGGCGGACAGCTGACGGCGTCGCCCGTCGGGATAAACCCGCGTGACCGCGCTGGTCGCCGACGTGGAACAATCGCGTGCCGTGAAGACCTTCGACGCGCTGTTCGCCGAACTCAGCGAAAAAGCGCGCACCCGGCCGGACGGTAGCGGCACTGTCGCCGCGCTCGACGGCGGCGTGCACGGGCTGGGCAAGAAGATCCTCGAGGAGGCCGGCGAGGTGTGGCTGGCCGCCGAACACGAGGGCGACGACGCGCTGGCATCCGAGATCAGCCAGTTGCTGTACTGGACGCAGGTGCTGATGATCTCCCGCGGCCTTTCCCTCGACGACGTGTACGAGAAGCTGTGAACGGCATGCTGCGGGTCGCCGTGCCCAACAAGGGCACGCTGAGCGAACCGGCCGCCGAAATCCTCTCCGAGGCCGGTTACCGTCGACGGTCCGATCAGAAGGATCTGACGGTCATCGATCCGGTCAACAATGTCGAGTTCTTCTTTCTGCGCCCCAAGGACATTGCGATCTATGTCGGTTCGGGCCAGCTGGATCTCGGTATCACCGGCCGAGACCTGGCCGCAGAATCCGATGCTCCCGTCCGCGAGCGGCTCGCCCTCGGATTCGGGTCGTCGACATTCCGGTACGCCGCCCCTGCAGGCCGCGACTGGACGGTCTCCGACCTGGCAGGGAAGCGAATCGCTACCGCGTTTCCCCATCTGGTCCGAAAAGACTTGGCGGCGAACGGAGTCGAGGCCACCGTGATCCGCCTCGACGGTGCGGTGGAGATCTCCGTTGCGCTCGGCGTGGCCGACGCCATCGCCGATGTGGTCGGCTCGGGTCGCACACTGGGACTGCATGACCTCGTCCCGTTCGGTGAGCCGCTGTGCGATTCGGAGGCGGTGCTGATCGAACGCACCGACCCCGGCGACAAGAACAGCGCCGCCCGTGACCAATTGGCCGCCCGGGTGCAGGGCGTGGTATTCGGCCAGCAGTACCTGATGCTGGATTACGACTGCCCGCGCACCGTGCTTGATGCGGCCACCGCCGTCACGCCCGGTCTCGAGTCGCCGACCATCGCACCGCTGGCCGATGCGGCCTGGGTGGCGGTGCGCGCGCTGGTCCCGCGGCGCGACGTCAACGCCATCATGGACAAGCTGGCGGCCATCGGTGCCAAGGCAATACTGGCCTCCGACATCAGGTTCTGCCGCTTCTGACTTCGCCCGGTCTCGCCCCGGTCTGCGTGTTAGCGTCCGGGTGGGATTTTCCCCGGTCTGAGAGGTTCGCATGACGTATTTCCTGGTTCTGCTGCTGGCTCTGCTGCTCGGTGTGGTGGCGGGTCTGCGCGCGCTGTCCGCGCCCGCGGTGGTGGCATGGGCGGGGGCGCTGGGTTGGATCGGCCTGGACGGCACGTGGGCGCAGTGGGTGGCACACCCGATCACGGTGACGGTGCTGACCATCCTGGCGCTCGGCGAGTTGGTCACCGACCAACTTCCAAAGACACCGAGTCGGCGGGTACCTCAGCAGTTCGGAGCGCGGCTGTTCACCGGCGCGTTCGCCGGCGCGGTTCTCGCCACGGGTGCCGTGCTGAACCCGACGGCGTGGGTGGTGGTCGGGGCGATCGGCGCGGCGCTGATCGGCGCCGTCATCGGCACACTCGGCGGTGCCGAGGCGCGCCAGCGGCTGGTGGCGGCCAACGGCGGACACGATCTGCCGGTCGCGCTCGTCGAGGACGCCATTGCGATCGTCGGCGGTTTTGCGGTTGTCGCGCTGGCATCGGTCATCTGAATGGCAACTGCGCCAACAAAATTCGATGCGATCATCATCGGCGCCGGTCAGGCAGGTCCACCACTGGCAGGCAGGCTGACCGCCGCGGGTCAGTCGGTTGCGGTGATCGAACGCAAACTCGTCGGCGGTACATGCGTGAACACCGGCTGCATTCCGACCAAGACACTCGTCGCCAGCGCGCACGCCGCCCAGACGGCTCGACGCGGTGCCGAATACGGCATCGGCACAGGCGATGTCAGCGTGGACATGACGAAGGTCAAGGCGCGCAAGGACAAGGTCATGACCGACGACCGGGCGGGCGTCGAGTCCTGGCTCGAAGGTATGGACAACTGCACGCTGATCCGCGGGCACGCGCGCTTCACCGATCCGCACACCATTGCGGTCGACGACCTGATTCTGCAGGCGGACAAGATCTTTCTGAACGTCGGCGGGCGTGCCGTCGTGCCCGACATGCCGGGTCTGGCCGACGTCGACTACATGACCAATGTCGGAATCCTCGACCTGGACACCGTGCCGGAACATCTCGTCATCATCGGTGGCAGCTACATCGCGCTCGAGTTCGCCCAGATGTACCGGCGGTTCGGCGCCGAGGTCACCGTCATCGAAAAGGGCCCGCGGCTGACATCGCGCGAGGACGAGGATGTGTCGGCGGCCATCAAGGAGATCCTCGAGAAGGAGGGGATCGCCATCGAACTGGACGCAACCGCGATCTCGTTCTGCAAGCAGGACAACGGCTTCGAGGTGACACCGCGCGAAGGCGCCCACCCCATCGTCGGCTCCCACCTGCTTGTCGCGATCGGACGGCGGCCCAACACCGACGACCTCGGTCTGGAGAACGCGGGCGTGCAAACCGACGCCCGCGGCAACGTCGTCGTCGACGACCAGTGCCGCACCAACGTCGACCACATCTGGGCGATGGGCGACTGTAACGGCAAAGGGGCCTTCACCCACACCTCGTACAACGACTTCGAGATCGTGGCCGCCAACCTCCTCGACAACGACCAGCGGCGGATCAGCGACCGGGTGCCCACCTACGCGCTCTACATCGACCCGCCACTGGGCCGCGCCGGCCTCACCGTCGACCAGGTGCGCGAGTCAGGCCGAAAAGCGTTGGTGGGCAAGCGACCGATGACCCGCGTCGGGCGCGCCGTCGAAAAGGGGGAGACGCAAGGCTTCATGAAGGTCGTCGTCGACGCCGAGACCAAGGAGATTCTCGGCGCCGCGATCCTGGGCGTCGGCGGCGACGAAGTCATCCACTCCATCCTCGACATCATGTCGGCCAAGGACCCCTACACGTCTATCTCCCGCACGATGCACATCCACCCAACGGTCAGCGAACTGGTGCCGACGATGCTGCAGGAGATGACGCCGCTCGACCGAGATTCAGCTGCCGGGTGACCAGCGCGACGCGCCGACCGAGCAGGCGGCACGTCGCGACATCTGAGGGATGCACCTGATCCGCGCCTGCGTCCACATCGCTCTGCCCGCCCGCGCCGAGCCAGAAGCCGAGCCTGTTGAGGTCGTCCTCGCTGCCCGCCGAGCTGTTCCAGCCTGCAGCCAATCCCAGGTTCACCCAATGCATGTGGTGCTGCGCGGCGAACACCGCCAGCGACGTCAGCGTGTGCATCTTGTCACCGGCCTTCGCGCCGGAGTTCGTGAAGCCGGCTGACACCTTGTCGCGCCAGGTGCCGTTCTGGCACCGTCGTCCGGTCTGCTCGGCGAACGCCTGGAATGCCGCGGACACGTTGCCCATGTATGTCGCAGTGCCGAAGACGATTCCGTCGGCGCCGTCGAGGGTGTCCCAGTCGTCGTCGGCCATCGCACCGACGGTGATCAGCGTGACGTCGTGCACCCTCGTCCCGTATGCCCGCGGCTACGGCTTCGGCAAGCACCGCGGTATGGCCGAAGCCCGAGTGGTAGGCGACGACGAGTGTCGGCGCAGCGATGTGAGATCCGTTGAGCGTCATGCTTACTCCTGGTGTTCTCGAACGATTTCCTGGCGTCTGATCGCCCAGTCGGGTAGCTCATCGCCCGCGAGGTATGCCTCTAGGCGGTCGAGGAACGCGTGGGTTCCGCCACGGAAGCCGCCGGCATTCCTGGCGCCGAGCCCGCGATGGGTGAAGCGCAACAGGGTTCCGTCGCCATCGACATGCAGTTCGTAGCGCACGACGCTGTCTTCGACGATGGCCTGCTTCCATTCGTGCTCGAGCACGTGCGGGGGATCCCACACCAGGATGCGTCCGGTCATCCGCTTCTTCTCGACGGGCAACGGCGGCCCCGTGGCGACCATGTCGATCATGCCGCCCTCGCGCGCGTCGATAGATGTCTTGCCGAACCATTGGGCGCGTTCGCCTGGATCGGTGATCGCCGACCACACCGCCTCGACGGGATAGGGGAGTCGTCGCTCGAAGGTCAGCACCGCGCGGTCGCCCGAAACGCTGAGGCGTCCTTCGCGCCCGGTCATTTCGCGTCCCCGTGGCTGGCTTGAAGGTGGCGTTCCAGTGCGTCGAGGTGATCGGCCCAGTAGCGCCGGTATCGATCTATCCACTCGTCGATCTCGACCAGTCCGTCGGCGCGTAGCGCGTATATCCGGCGTTGGGCATCCGGTCGTACCTCGACCAGTCCGACTTCGCGGAGCACCCGCAGGTGGCGGGACACCGTCGGCTGAGTCAGCCCGGGCAGCGTGGCCACGAGTTCGCCCGCCGTTCGCTCACCTCGGGTGAGCGCGTCGAGCAGGGCGCGCCTGCTGGGTTCGGCGACCGCCTCGAACACGTCCATGCATCGAGTATTGCATCGCGTCTATATAGACGCAAGGCTATACAACGCTCTGTTAGTGCGGGGTGCTCACGCAGCGGGCTCCGCGGAGCACAGCACCGGATCGTCACCGGGTCCGCCGCCTTCGGCGGGGTCGTCCGGCCAACCCGGGTACGGCGGTGGTGTCCCGCCGAACACCGGGCAGTGCGCGTGGTGGGCGCACCAGTCGCACATGCGCGACGGGTGCGGCCGGAAATCGCCTGTGGCGCCTGCGGATTGGATGGCCCGCCAGATCGCGATCAAGGTTTTCTCGAACCGCTCCAGCTCATCGAGGTCGGGGGAGTAGTCGAGCACCTGGCCGTCGGCGAGATACAGCAGCCGCAGCCGGGCGGGCAGCACGCCGCGCGATCGCAGCAGTGCGACGGCGTAGAACTTCATCTGGAACATCGCCTTGAACTCGGCAAGCGCACGCGCCTCGGGCGGTGCCTTGCCCGTCTTGTAGTCGACGACCCGCATCTCGCCTGTGGGGGCGACATCGATCCGGTCGACGAAACCGCGTAGCAGGGTGCCGTCGGCGAGCTCGACCTCGACGCGTTGCTCGCAGCTTTCCGGGTCGAACCGGGTGGGGTCCTCCAGCCGGTAGTACCCGGACAACAGCGCCCTGGCCTCATCGAGAAGCGCTGCCCGCACGGCGGAGTCGACGCCGTCGGCCAGGCCGGGATCGGCGGCGACGATGCGGTCCCACGCTGGATCGACCAGGGAGCGGGCCGTCTCGGGGACGCGATCGGGCGCCGGAAGCGCGTAGAGCTGTTCGAGCGCGGCGTGCACCACCGACCCGCGCAGCTGCGCGGTCGAGGACGGCTCGGGCAGCCGATCAATGGCGCGGAACCGGTAGAGCAGCGGGCACTGCTTGAAGTCGCTGGCCCGCGACGGTGACAGCGCAGGCCGTCGATGCTCCGTCGGCCGAGGCGGGACCTCGTGCTGGTCCATGACGGGCAGCTTATGGCTCCGGTCCGACAACCCCGGGCACGTAGGTCGGCGCGTCTGCTGGCAGGCTGATCGGCTGTGCCAGGGAAAGCTCGGACCGGTCCGTTCGCCGCCGACGATCGCGTGCAGCTGACCGACGTCAGGGGTCGGCACTACACGGTGGTGCTGACCCCCGGTGCTGAATTTCACACCCATCGGGGGGCGATCGCCCACGACACCGTGATCGGGCTGCCGGAGGGCAGCGTGGTGAAGTCCGCCAACGGCGACCCTTTCCTGGTGCTGCGCCCGCTGCTCGTCGACTACGTGATGTCGATGCCCCGCGGCGCGCAGGTGATCTACCCCAAGGACGCCGCGCAGATCGTGCATGAGGGCGACATCTTCCCCGGTGCCCGGGTGCTCGAGGCCGGCGCGGGGTCGGGGGCGATGACGTGCTCGCTGCTGCGTGCCGTCGGGCCGGAAGGCCGGGTGGTGTCCTACGACGTACGCGACGACCACGCCGAGCACGCTTCGCGCAACGTCGCGACCTTCTTCGGCGGCATGCCCGAGAACTGGGATCTCGTGATCGCCGACGTCGCCGACTACAGCGGGCCCGAGGTGGACCGCGTCGTGCTGGACATGCTCGCACCGTGGGAGGTGCTGGGCGGTATCGCCGACGCACTGGTGGCGGGCGGCGTGCTGGTCGTCTACGTGGCGACCGTGACGCAGCTGTCGCGCACCGTCGAGGCGATGCGCGAACAGCAGTGCTGGACCGAACCGAGGGCGTGGGAAACGATGCAGCGTGGCTGGCATGTCGTCGGGCTCGCCGTGCGCCCACAGCAGACCATGCGCGGCCACACCGCATTTCTGATCAGCGCTCGAAAGCTGGCTCCCGGTGCCGTCGCCCCGATGCCGGTGCGCCGCAAGAAGCAGATCTAGTCGTCGTCGCTGCGCCGTAGTCCGCGCCGCGCGCAGAGCAACTCCATCTCCGGCCGTGCGGCGACAAGACGCTCGGCGGCGTCGAGCACGTCCACGACATGCGTGCGGTCGCCCGACACGACGGCCATGCCGACGCCGGCGCGGCGGTGCAGCTGCTGGGATCCGGTCTCGGCCGCGGAAACGCCGAACCGCCGGTGCAGTTCGGCTATCACCGGCCGCACAGCCGACCGCTTCTGCTTGAGCGAATGGACATCCCCGAGCAGAAGGTCGAACTCCAGCCAGCCGATCCACATACCTCTATGGTGACGGGTCACGGAGGAGGCGATGTGGCGGTCGCTCCTCGACCGAAATCGAGCAGCAGGTCGGCCGTCTTGCGGGTCAGCTGCCAGCCGTCGCGGACGGGCGTGAACTCCATCGGGAAGCTGAACTTGCCCGGCGGTTTGTTGGCGGTCGTCACGTTGACCGTGGCCACCACGTTTCCCACTTCGGTCTCCGACCATTTCAGGTCGACGGCTTCGAACGTCAGCGGCAGGGCACCGTTGTCGGCCAGCGCCTTGCCGAATTTGTCCAACGCCGCGGCGTCGTCGGCGGTCGCCAACTCCACGAGGCTGATCTTGTCGGCGCCGGGGACGGCGGGATCCGACAGCCGGGCCAGCACATCGGTCAGCGCCTGCGGCGCCGGGAGCGGAGAAGTGGCGGGCGCCGCGACAGGCGTCGTCATCGTCGTCGCCGCGGACGGCTCGGCGGCAGGGGGCGCGTCGCTGCTGCACCCGCAAAGCCCGAACGCCGCCACCAGTGCGGTGACGGCGCTCAGGAATGCGGTACGGCTTCCCACCTGGTGCTCGAACTCAGCCCACCAACTCGCCGAGGGCGAACAGCGACTGGCTCGACAGCTGCCACCCGGTGGGGCTGGGACCCCGCACGAAGGTCAGCGGCATCGAACGGACCTCGCCGGAGGCCAGCGTCGCCGTGACGTTGGCGGTGGCCGAGTTGTCGCTCGGAATGACGTCCGAGACCGTCGCGGTCAGGGGCAGGTAGCCCTTGGCGACGGCGTCGTTGTACTTGAGCTCGACACCCTTACCGGTGAACCGGCCCAGGCCCTGGATGTAGGCCGACTTGCCCGCGAACGACCCGCCGGAGCCGAGGGTGTTCACCGTGCGCGTCAGATCGGACGCCACGTCGTCTTCGGGCGCCGCGGGCATGGGAATGTCCCACACGACCGGCTGTACGGCCGGCGAGGCGGCGATGGTGCCGGATGCAACCGACGTCACACCTGCAGCTGCGCCGCCGATGACGGCAGCGGCTGCAAAGCCGGTTACGAGGGTTTTCAGGATCACGGCTGTCCTTTCGATTGGACCTAGTCGAGCTTCAGGTTAACAAGTGTTGCTGGTGTGTCGAATCCCTACACCACACACAAAGGCTGAATCGCCGGTAGCGTTGATGTTGTTACTGCACCAACATGCGGTGCGGGGAGGGAGCGCAACATGAGCGAGTCAGAGCGTTCTGAATCCTACGGGACACCGATGTCCAGCGATGAAGCGGCGGAGCTGGAGGAGCTTCGGCGCGAGGCGGCGGTCCTGCGTGAGCAGCTGGAGAACGCGGTGGGTCCGCAGAGTGGTCTGCGCAGCGCCCGTGATGTGCACCAGTTGGAGGCGCGGATCGATTCGCTCGCCGCCAGGAACTCCAAGCTGATGGAAACCCTCAAGGAGGCCCGCCAGCAGTTGCTTGCGCTGCGCGAGGAGGTCGACCGGCTCGGTCAGCCACCGAGCGGCTACGGCGTGCTGCTCGGCGTCCACGAGGATGACACCGTCGATGTCTTCACCTCCGGGCGCAAGATGCGGCTGACATGCTCGCCGAACATCGACACCAAGGGCTTGAAGCAGGGCCAGACGGTCCGCCTCAACGAGGCGCTGACAGTCGTGGAGGTCGGAAACTTCGAGTCGGTCGGAGAAATCTCCACCCTGCGCGAAATTCTTGCCGACGGACATCGCGCGCTCGTGGTCGGCCACGCCGACGAGGAGCGCATCGTCTGGCTGGCCGAGCCCCTGGTCGCCACGGCCGACCTGCCCGACCGCTACGACGACGAGCGCGACGACGACCTGCGGCCCCGCAAGCTGCGGCCCGGCGACTCGCTGCTCGTCGACACCAAGGCCGGCTACGCGTTCGAGCGCATCCCCAAGGCCGAGGTCGAGGACCTGGTGCTGGAAGAGGTGCCCGACGTCAGCTACAGCGACATCGGTGGCCTTGGCCGCCAGATCGAGCAGATCCGCGACGCCGTCGAGCTGCCGTTCCTGCACAAGGAGCTCTACCGGGAGTACTCGCTGCGACCGCCCAAGGGTGTGCTGCTGTACGGGCCTCCCGGCTGCGGAAAGACGCTGATCGCCAAGGCCGTGGCCAACTCGCTGGCCAAGAAGATGGCCGAGGTGCGTGGCGACGACGCTCGCGAGGCGAAGTCGTACTTCCTCAACATCAAGGGTCCCGAGCTGCTGAACAAGTTCGTCGGCGAGACCGAGCGTCACATCCGGTTGATCTTCCAGCGGGCTCGCGAGAAGGCGTCCGAGGGCACCCCGGTGATCGTGTTCTTCGACGAGATGGACTCGATCTTCCGCACCCGCGGCACCGGTGTCAGCTCCGACGTCGAGACCACCGTGGTTCCCCAGCTGCTGTCGGAGATCGACGGTGTCGAGGGCCTGGAGAACGTCATCGTCATCGGCGCGTCCAACCGCGAGGACATGATCGACCCGGCGATCCTGCGGCCTGGCCGCCTGGACGTCAAGATCAAGATCGAGCGCCCGGACGCCGAAGCGGCACAGGACATCTACAGCAAGTACCTCACCGAGGACTTGCCGATCAATGACGACGACCTCGCCGAGTTCAGCGGCGATCGCAGCCTGACGATCAAGGCGATGATCGAGAAGGTCGTCGACCGGATGTACGCCGAGATCGACGACAACCGGTTCCTGGAGGTCACCTACGCCAACGGTGACAAGGAGGTCATGTACTTCAAGGACTTCAACTCCGGAGCCATGATCCAGAACGTCGTAGACCGGGCGAAGAAGAACGCGATCAAGTCGGTACTCGAGACGGGCCAGAAGGGTTTGCGGATCCAGCATCTGCTCGACTCGATCGTCGACGAGTTCGCCGAGAACGAGGATCTGCCCAACACCACCAATCCCGATGACTGGGCACGGATCTCGGGCAAGAAGGGCGAACGGATCGTCTACATCCGCACGCTGGTGACGGGCAAGTCGTCGAGTGCCTCGCGGGCCATCGACACCGAGTCCAACCTGGGTCAGTACCTCTAGCCCACGGGGTCGGGTGTGACGCGGCGGTTCTCGATCTCGAGATAGGCGTCGCGGCCTGCCAGGCTGGCCGCCACGTCGGACACCAGCGGGTCGAAGAAGCGCTGCCGGTACAGCGGGTCGACGCTTGTGCTCACGGTGAAATAGAGCCCCGAAAGCACCGCGACGAACAGCGACGTGTGCACCACGGTCTGCGGTATGGGGATGTGAACGCCGAACCATGTTCCCGCGCACGGCGGTTGGCCCACGGAACAGGTTTGCTCGGCGGACCACAACACGGTCACGTCGTCGGGAATGGCGATGATGCCGAGTGCGAGGAAGAACGCGAACAGGCCCGCGGTGAAGAACACCACCTGGATCGCCTGGGACACCACCATCACCGCGACCACATTGATCTGCTCGGCGAGCGACAGCGGGGTTCGCGACGGCTGATGGCCCGCTTCGGGTTCCAGCGGCGTGCCCGCGAGCAGCTTGGCGGGATCGTGTTGTTCGGCGCGATCATCGCGCAGCGCACGTACCTCGTCGCGAATCGTGGTGACCATGAAGGCGATTGCCACAACAGCAAGGAAACCGACTGTCTGCCATAGCCTTTGCCGGGTCATCCGGGCGGCCAACTGCCACAGCTCGCCGGTGAAATACACCACGACGGTCAGCATCAGCAGTGGCAGCGCACGGCTCATCAGCGTGCCTAGCGCGCCAACCTGTACCAGCGCGTACCGGAACGCCCACAACGCGATGGCACCGAAGCCGAGGTAAGTCAGCCACACCGCCAGCAGCGCGACGAGCGCGAACCCGAAGATCTCGGCGGCGGCGAAGCCGGAGAAACCGCTGTCGGCGAACGGAAGCCCGAACACGAAGAGCGCCATCACCAGAAGGGCGGCCGAGCGCCTGCCCGCCTTGCCCAGCGTGGTGCCGCTCTGGTGCAGCAGATACAGCGCGACCGGGGCGGCCATCAGCAACAGGGTGAGCACCCCGAGCCGGATCACATCGCCGTAGTCAGCGTCGCCGCCGGTCAGCTCGGCCAGCATCATCGTCAGCGAGATGATCGCGCCGACGCCACTGACCACGGGCGCAGACCGCTCGATCAGCGCGCGCGAGCGCACCCGACGGGTCAGCACCAGCGGCAACCCGCGATGCAGGAACCACTGATTCACCTCGCGCATATTCGGCACGGCACACATTGTCCGCGACGATCGCGGAATTGCAGTGCGAATGACGGCTCAGGCAACGGCGGCCCGGTAGCGGCTGCGCGCCACCAGGGTGAGCCGCAGATCGTCGATGAGCGGGTCGAGGAAGCGGGTCCGGTAGTCGTTGTCGCCGACGGCCCGCGCGCTGACGTACATGAACGTCATCCCGGCGAGGAACATGCTGATCTGAATCAGCGATTGGGGGACGGGCAGCGTCATTCCCAGGATCTGGCCATCGCTGGAACCGTTTCGTGACCACTGCGCCAACAGTTCCGGGCTGAGCAGGATCAGGCCGAGCACCAAGAAGATCAGCCCGGCGACCATCGCCACCAACCCGACCTGAAGCACCTGCGACGTGGCGAGTACGAACACCACGTTGCTCTGCTCAGTCCGTGACAACGGATAGCCGGCGGCCGGATGGGGCATCTTCTCGAACGGCGTGCCGGTCAACCGGACGTCGTCGTCGACGGATTCGCGGTCTCCGGCCAGCATCGGGCGCACGCGTTCCACCGTGGCCGAGGTGATGAACGCCGTCGCGATCAAGGCGAGAAAAAGCAGAGCCAGCCACAGCCTGCCGCGGCTGATCGTCGACGCCATCGACCACACGTAGGTGTTGAAGAAGACCAGGACGGTGAGCAGCACGACGGGCAGCGCGCGCACGAAAAGGGCGCCGACTGATGCGACGTTCTCGATTGCGGTCCGCATGCCCCAACCGAGGATGGACCCGACACCGCATGCGGTGAGCGCCAAGACGATGCCGATGACGATCCCCTCGAAGACGAGGTTGGTGATCACCCGCGGGCTCGGGTCCACCGAGAATGCCACCGGCGACGGCGACGCCCACCGAGACGAACGCCACAACTGTTCGGGTCGCGACGTCGTCGACGCGAGACACCAGCCAGCCGATGGTGGCCGCAAGCCGGGAGCACCAACACCAGCATCCCCAGAACGAACCACTCGGTGCGAGTGGGGTGACCCTCGATGTCGATCGTGTGCTTGCCGGTGATCACGACGATGAGGACCGAGAAGGCCATGGACACGGCGAATGCCGCCAACGCGGGCGCCGACCGGGGCCACAGCCTGCGCACCAAGGCTCCCGGCCGCAACACAGCAGGCAGGCCGCGCGCGAGGAACCACACGTCGGCCGCGCGACGTTGCGCGACCTTCGCCGCGTCAGCGTTGTCCCGTCCCGATGGCACAGCCGCAGGCTACTTCGCTGCGTCCCCTAGTCTTGAGGATATGCAACGGATTATCGGGACCGAGGTCGAGTACGGCATCTCGTCGCCGTCCGACCCCACCGCCAATCCGATCCTGACGTCGACGCAGGCGGTGCTGGCCTACGCGGCGGCGGCGGGGATTCAGCGGGCCAAGCGCACCCGGTGGGACTACGAGGTGGAATCGCCGCTGCGCGACGCGCGAGGCTTCGACCTGAGCCGGTCGGCGGGCCCGCCACCGGTCGTGGACGCCGACGAGGTCGGCGCGGCCAACATGATCCTGACGAACGGGGCGCGGCTGTACGTCGACCACGCGCATCCGGAGTATTCGGCGCCCGAGTGCACCGACCCGATGGACGCGGTCATCTGGGACAAGGCGGGCGAGCGGGTGATGGAGGCCGCCGCGCGCCACGTGGCCAGCGTGCCGGGAGCGGCGAAGCTGCAGCTCTACAAGAACAACGTGGACGGCAAGGGCGCGTCCTACGGTTCGCACGAGAACTACCTGATGTCGCAGGCAGACGCCGTTCTCCGCCGTGATCGCCGGTCTGACGCCGTTTCTGGTGTCCCGCCAGGTCATCACCGGCTCCGGCCGGGTAGGGATCGGCCCGTCGGGTGACGAGCCGGGCTTTCAGCTGTCGCAGCGCTCCGACTACATCGAGGTCGAGGTCGGCCTGGAGACCACGCTCAAGCGGGGCATCATCAACACCCGCGACGAACCGCACGCCGACGCCGACAAGTACCGGCGGCTGCACGTCATCATCGGCGACGCGAACCTCGCCGAGACGTCCACCTATCTCAAGCTCGGCACCACGTCGCTGGTGCTGGACCTCATCGAAGAGGGCGTGGACCTCACCGACCTGGCGCTTGCCC
Source organism: uncultured Actinomycetota bacterium (assembly GCA_963758825.1). GTDB lineage: Bacteria > Actinomycetota > Actinomycetes > Mycobacteriales > Mycobacteriaceae > Mycobacterium. The sequence goes on from CAVWWV010000014.1 coordinate 442,182, forward strand.
GGCCCGTGCACGCCGTGCACGTGGTCAGCCGTGACCCGTCACTGCGCGCCACCGTCGCGCTGGCAGACGGTCGTGAACTGACCGCCCTTGCGCTGCAACGGATCTACCTCGACCGGGTAGCCAAGCTGGTGGACAGCCGCGACCCCGACCCGCGCGCCGCCGACGTCGTCCAGACGTGGGCGCACGTGCTCGATCTGCTCGAGCGGGACCCGATGGAATGTGCCGAGATATTGGACTGGCCGGCGAAACTCCGGTTGTTCGAGGGCTTCCGCAGCCGGGAGAACCTCAACTGGTCGGCGCCGCGACTGCACCTGGTCGACCTGCAGTACTCCGATGTGCGTCTCGACAAGGGTCTCTACAACCGGCTGGTCGCGCGCGGCTCGATGAAGCGGCTCGTCACCGAACAGCAGGTGATCGACGCCGTCGACAACCCGCCGACGGACACCCGCGCCTACTTCCGCGGCGAGTGCCTGCGCCGCTTCGGTGCCGATATCGCCGCCGCCAGCTGGGACTCGGTCATCTTCGACCTCGGCGGGGATTCGCTCGTCAGGATTCCAACCCTCGAGCCGTTGCGGGGCAGCAAAGCGCACGTCGGAGCGCTGCTGGACTCCGTGGACAGCGCCGCCGAATTGGTAGAACAGCTCACCAACTAGCCCCACTAACCCCGGCAATCCGGCGACCGAACGGTAGTGTGGAGTAACCGGCGGGCGGTAACACGGCCCGCCGGAAACAGGCTTAGACGATGGGTGGAGGCAGCGATGGCTCAGGAGCAGACCAAGCGTGGTGGTGGCGGCGGCGAGGACGACGACGTCACCGGAAGCACGGCCGCCGGCCAAGAGCGTCGCGAGAAGCTGACCGAGGAGACCGACGACCTGCTCGACGAGATCGACGACGTTCTCGAGGAGAACGCCGAAGACTTCGTGCGCGCGTACGTCCAGAAGGGTGGCCAGTGAGCTGGCCGCAACGCGATCAGCTGCACTTCCCGTCATCGCTTCCCGGAGCACCATCTGTACCCGTGAACCTGTCGTCCTTTTCTGAACTGCTTCGCCGTCAGGCGCCCGAGCTTCTGCCCATGAACAGAACTGGGTCCGAGCATCAGGGGCTCGCAGCGGGTGACGCCCTGCCGCACGGCACCACGATCGTGGCGCTGACGTATCCCGGCGGGGTGGTGATGGCGGGCGACCGCCGCGCCACGCAGGGCAACATGATCGCCAGCCGCGACGTGAAAAAGGTGTACATCACCGACGACTACACCGCGACGGGCATTGCGGGCACCGCGGCGATCGCCGTCGAATTCGCCCGCCTGTATGCCGTCGAGCTCGAGCACTACGAGAAGGTCGAGGGTGTGCCGCTGACGTTCCCCGGCAAGGTGAACCGGTTGGCGACCATGGTGCGCGGCAATCTCGGTGCGGCGCTGCAGGGCTTCATTGCGCTGCCGTTGCTTGCCGGCTACGACCTGGACGACCCGAACCCGCAGGCCGCGGGTCGGATCGTGTCGTTCGACGCTGCGGGCGGCTGGAATTTCGAGGAAGAGGGCTATCAGTCCGTCGGCTCCGGCTCGATCTTCGCCAAGTCCTCCATCAAGAAGCTGTACTCCCAAGTGGTCGACGCCGATTCGGCACTGCGGGTGGCGATCGAGGGCCTGTACGACGCCGCCGACGACGACTCCGCGACCGGCGGCCCCGACCTGGTTCGCGGCATCTACCCGACCGCGGTGGTTCTCGGAGCCGACGGCGCCGAGGAGGTGGCCGAAGAGCGGATCGCGGCGCTGGCCCGTGAGGTCATCGAAAGCCGTTCTCGCGAAGACACATTCCGCCATACGTCCGGCCCGTCGACCGATGCACGAGGTGACTCGTGAGCTTCCCGTATTTCATCTCGCCCGAGCAGGCGATGCGCGAGCGTTCGGAGCTCGCGCGCAAGGGTATTGCGCGAGGGCGCAGCGTGGTGGTGCTCGCATACGACTCCGGCGTGCTGTTCGTCGCCGAGAACCCCTCGCGCTCACTGCAGAAGGTCAGCGAGCTGTACGACCGGGTCGGGTTCGCCGCGGTGGGCAGGTTCAACGAGTTCGACAACCTGCGGCGCGGCGGCATCCAGTTCGCCGACACCCGCGGCTATGCCTACGACAGGCGTGACGTCACCGGCCGCCAGCTGGCGAATGTGTACGCCCAAACGCTCGGCACGATCTTCACCGAGCAGGCCAAGCCCTACGAGGTCGAGCTGTGCGTGGCCGAGGTCGCGCACTTCGGCGAGACGAAGGCGCCAGAGCTCTACCGCATCACCTACGACGGCTCGATCGCCGACGAACCCCATTTCGTGGTGATGGGCGGCACGACCGAACCGATCATCGAGAAGCTCAACGAGTCGTACGCGGAGAACACCAACTTCTCCGACGCGGTGAGGATCGCCGTCGACGCCCTCAAGGCGGGGGGCAACGGTTCTGACACCCGCAGCCTCGGGCCCGACACGCTGGAGGTAGCGATCCTCGACGCGAGCCGTCCCCGGCGGGCGTTCCGGCGCATCGTCGGTCCGGCGCTGGATGCCGTGCTCCCCGACGACCAGCCGGACGCGGGCGAGTAGTCCGGCGCTGAGCAACCGCCCAGCTCACAGCCCGTTCCCAGGGTCTGATCTTTCCGCGTGTCCCGGTTGACGTCGCGCGCCCGCCGGAGGACGATGTGTTGCGCACTGCACAACACGTTGCGCTATGAGCAACAGTCCACAGATCGGCTCATTCATGCCAAAAGTCGTCGTCATCGGCGCCGGAGTCGTCGGGGCGGCCCTCGCCGACGAGCTGACCGCACGCGGGTGCACCGATCTGACGGTCGCTTGACCGCGGGCCCACTGTTCACCACCGGTGGCTCGACCTCCCATGCCCCCGGTCTGGTGTTCGCGACCAACCCGTCGAAGACGATGAGCGCGTTCGCCACGCTACACCATCGAGAAGTTCTGCTCGTTGGAACACCGCGACGGCCGGGTGTTCAACCAGGTCGGCGGTCTCGAGGTGGCCACCACCCCGGAGCGGCTGGCCGACCTGAACCGCAAGGCAGGCTGGGCGGCGGCGTGGGGCATCGAGGGCCGACTGCTGAGCCGCGCCGAATGCGTCGCAGATGCATCCGCTGATCGACGCCGACCGTGTGCTCGGCGGCTTCCACACGCCCGCCGACGGGCTGGCCAAGGCGGTGCGCGCCGTCGAAGCTCAGGCCGCCCGCGCGACCGCCCGCGGTGCCCGGTTCGTGCCGCACACCGAGGTCGTCGGGATCGTCGAGGCGGGCGGCCGGGTCGCCGGCGTGCGCACGACGGACGGTGTGGTCGACGCCGACATCGTGGTGTGCGCGGCCGGGTTCTGGGGTGCCCAGCTCGCCAAGGAGGTCGGCCTCGTCGTCCCGTTGGTGCCGATGGCCCACCAGTACGCCCGCACCGGACAGATCGCCGCCCTCGTCGGCCGCAACACCGAGCAGTCCGAGGCCGGCCTGCCGATACTGCGTCATCAGGACAAGGACCTGTACTTCCGCGAGCACGTCGACCGCCTCGGCATCGGTTCCTACAGCCACCGGCCGATGCCGGTCGACATGTCCACGCTGATGGCCGACACCGCAGGCGAGCCGATGCCCTCGATGCTGCCGTTCACCGAAGAGGACTTCGCACCCGCCTGGTCGGCAGCCACCGAACTCATTCCGGCCCTTGGGGATTCCAAGGTCGAAGAGGCGTTCAACGGCATCTTCTCGTTCACCCCTGACGGGTTTTCGATCATGGGCGAGCATCGGGATCTGAGCGGGTTCTGGGTGGCCGAGGCGGTGTGGGTGACCCACTCCGCCGGTGTGGCCAAGGCGACAGCCGAATGGATCGTCGACGGCGCCCCGTCGATCGACGTGCACGAGTGCGACCTGTACCGGTTCGAGGACGCGGCCCGCAGCCCCGAGTTCATCATGCAGACCAGCTCGCAGGCCTTCGTCGAGGTCTACGACATCATCCATCCGCACCAGTTCCGCGACGCGCTGCGCGGCCTGCGCACCAGCCCGTTCTACGACCGGCACAAGGAGCTCGGCGCCTTCTTCTACGAAGGTGCGGGATGGGAACGTCCGGCGTGGTTCGAGGCGAACGCCGAACTGGCGCAACGGCTTCGCGGCGACGGGCTGGCGTTCCCGGAGCGCGACGACTGGTCGTCGCGGTTCTGGTCGCCGATCTCGATCGCCGAGGCGCACTGGACCCGCGAGCGGGTCGCGATGTACGACATGACGCCGCTGACCCGCTACGAGGTCGCCGGCGCAGGCGCGGCGGCCTTCCTGCAGCGGATGACCACCAACAACGTCGACAAGAGCGTCGGGTCGGTCACCTACACGATGCTGCTCGACGAAAAGGGCGGCATCCGAAGCGATCATCACCGTCGCCCGGCTCGCGGACACCAGGTTCCAGGTCGGCGTCAACGGTCCGATGGACTTCGACTGGTTGTCCAGGCACCTGCCGGACGACGTGACGCTGCGCGACATCACCGGCGGCACCTGCTGCGTCGGGGTGTGGGGACCGCGGGCCCGCGACATGGTGGCACCGCTCTGTCCCGACGACCTGTCGCACGAGAAGTTCAAGTACTTCCGCGCACTGCAGACCTACCTCGGCGCGATCCCCGTCACGATGCTGCGGGTGTCCTACGTCGGTGAGTTGGGCTGGGAGATCTACACCAGCGCCGAATACGGTGCAGCGCTGTGGGATCTGCTGTTCGACGCGGGCCGGCCCCACGAGCGTGATCGCGGCCGGGCGGATCGCCTTCAACAGCCTGCGCATCGAGAAGGGCTACCGGCTGTGGGGGACGGACATGACCGCCGAGCATCAGCCCGCCGCCGCTGGGGTGGATTTCGCGGTCAAGATGACCAAGGACGACTTCATCGGCAAGGCGGCGCTCCAGCGCGCGGCCAGCACCGCAGAAGGTGCTGCGCAGCATCGTGTTCGACGATCCGACCGCCGTCGCGCTCGGCAAGGAACCGGTCTTCGTCGATGACCGGTGCGTCGGATACGTGACCAGCGCCGGGTATTCGCCGACGGTCGGCCGCACCATCGCCTACGCCTGGCTGCCCGCGCACACCGAGGTGGGTGACGGCGTCACCGTCGACTATCGCGGCAGCCGGTTCGCGGCCACCGTGCACGCCGAACCCGTCGTCGACCCCGAGATGGCACGGATCAAGAGGTAGCAGCACCATGGGATACGACGTCATCGTCATCGGCCTCGGCGGCATGGGCAGCGCCGCGGCCTACCATCTGGCCGCCAGGGGCCAGCGCGTGCTGGGCCTGGAGAAGTTCACGCCCGCACACGACAAAGGATCCAGCCACGGCGGTTCGCGGATCATCCGGCAGTCCTACTTCGAGGACCCGGCGTACGTGCCGCTGCTGCTGCGGGCCTACGAACTGTGGGAACAGCTCGCCAACGACACCGGGCTCGAGGTGTACCGGCTGACCGGCGGGCTGTTCATCGGGCCGCCGGACGCCTGACCGTGGCGGGCAGCCTGCGGGCCAGCCAGGATTGGGACCTGCCGCACGAAATGCTCGACGCCGACGAGATCCGTCGCCGCTTCCCGACACTTGACGCCCGTACCCCGGCGACGTCGCGCTCTACGAGGCGAAGGCCGGCTTCGCGCGGCCGGAGATGACCGTCGCGGCGCACATCGACCTCGCCGAGACCGCGGGCGCTGACCTGCATTTCGGCGAGCCGGTGATCGAGTGGAGCGAGACCGCGGGCGGTGTCAGCGTCACCACGGCGCGCGGTACCTACACCGCGGGGCAGCTCGTCATCTGCCCCGGCGCGTGGGCCCCGCAGCTGCTCGCCGAGTTCGGCATCCCGATCACCATCGAACGCCAGGTGCTCTACTGGTTCGACCCGCGCGGCGGCACAGCGCCGTTCGAAGACCACCCGATCTGCATCCACGAAGACTCCACCGGTATGCAGGCATACGGATTCCCCGCGATCGACGGCCCCGGCGGCGGCGTGAAGGTGGCGTTCTTCCGCAAGGGTGTCGTGTGCACCCCGGAGACCATCGACCGGACCGTGCACGAGGGGGAGATCGGCGAGATGAGGGACCGGGTCGCCTCGAGTGGTGCCCGCACTCGACGGGCCGTGCCTGCACTCGGCGACGTGCATGTACTCCAACACGCCCGACGAGCATTTCGTCATCGCCCGCCATCCGGACTGCGCGAACATCACCGTCGCGTGCGGATTCTCGGGCCACGGCTTCAAGTTCGTCCCCGTCGTCGGGGAGATCCTCGCCGACCTCGCCATCGACGGCGTTACCGGCCACCCCATCTCGTTGTTCGACCCGAAGCGACTGGTGACCACATGACCACCGTGAATCCACCCCCCGCCCTACGAGCCACGCTGGCAGGCGATTACTACGTCAGCGACGCCGTCTTCGCCCGTGAGCAGGAGCACATCTTCGAGGCCACGTGGTTCTGCGCGGTGCGGTCGTCCGATCTCGCCTCCCCGGGCAAGTTCAGGAAGGTTCAGGTCGGCCGCGAGAGCGTGCTGCTGGTGCGCGGTCGCGACGGACTGTTGCGGGCGTTCCTGAACGTCTGCCGCCACCGCGGCGCCCAGCTGTGCACCGAAGCCGAGGGCGAGGTGAAGCGAAGCATCCGGTGCTCCTATCACTCGTGGACCTACGCGCTGGACGGCAAACTGATGGCCGCACCCAACATCGCGTCGCTGACCGACGAGACCGGCGCGGCGATCGACAGGTACCGGTACGGCCTGGTCCCCGTCGCGCTGACCGAATGGCTCGGCTACGCCTGGGTGTGCCTGTCCGACGCCCCGCCACCGTTCGAGGATGTGGTAGCCGAAACGACCAGGACACTCGGCGATTCCGACGCGATCAACCGCTACGGCATCGGCGGCCTGGATGTCGGTCATCGCGTCGTCTACGACGTGGCGGCCAACTGGAAGCTGATCGTCGAGAACTTCATGGAGTGCTACCACTGCAGCTCGATCCATCCCGAGCTCGTCGATGTGCTGCCCGAGTTCGCCAAGGGTATGGCCGCTCAGGCGAATATCGGTCTCGGCGCCGAATTCGGTTCGGAGGTAGCCGGATTCACCGTCGACGGTACGGCGGGGTTCGACCGGCTTCCTGGCATCACCGGCAGAGCAGGACCGTCGCTACTACGCGATCACCGTCAAGCCGACGGTGTTCATCAACCTGGTTCCCGACCACATCATCTTCCACCGGATGTTCCCGATGTCGGCCGATCGCGGACCATCGTCGAATGCGACTGGCTCTACACCGGCGACGTGGTGTCCTCCGGTCGCGACGTCTCACGCTCGGTCGAGCTGTTCCACCGGGTCAACGAGCAGGACTTCGAGGCGTGCGAGCGAACTCAGCCGGCGATGTCGTCGCGCGCCTACCGCAACGGTGGTGTCCTCGTTCCTGCCGAACATCACATCGCGGAGTTCCATGAGTGGGTAGTGTCCCGTCTCGGTGCCTGACGGCGTCGCGGAGCTGCTCCGCAAAGCGAGGTGAGCAAGATGAACGGTGAACCGGATCTCCTGATCGGTGGAAAGTGGCGGCACGCGTCCGACGGCGGAACCCGCGAGATCGTCAACCCCGCGGACGGCAGCGTCGCCGCGGTGGTCGACGAAGCTACCCCAGAGGATGCGCGCGACGCCGTGGCCGCAGCGCGAAAAGCCTTCGACGACGGCCATGGCCGACCACAGCGGTCGCCGAACGCGCCGCGCTGCTCGACCGGATCGCCGATCTGCTGCAGCGTGACAAGGAGTCGCTGGCCGAACTCGAGACCAGGGACACCGGTAAGACACTGGCCGAGAGCCGAATCGACATCGACGATGTCACTTCGGTCTTCCGCTACTACAGCCAAGCTCGTCGGCGGTCGAGTCGGACCGCATCGTCGACGTCGGCGATCCCGCAGTGATCAGCCGGGTGGTGCGCGAACCCATCGGGGTGTGCGTGCTGATCGCGCCGTGGAACTATCCGCTGCTGCAGATGTCGTGGAAGATCGCGCCCGCGCTGGCCGCCGGTTGCACGATGGTGGCCAAGCCCAGCGAGGTCACCCCGCTGACGACGATCGCGTTCGCGCACCTGTGCTCGAGGAGGCCGGTGTGCCGGACTCGGTGGTGAACCTGGTGCAGGGCAGCGGCGCCGCGCTGGGCTGCCGCCCTCACCGATACGCCCGGACGTCGACTTCATCTCGTTCACCGGCGGGGTGGCCACCGGCAAGGCCATCTCCAAGGTCGCTGCCGAGCACGTCACCAAGGTGGCGGTCGAACTCGGCGGCAAGAACCCGCACATCGTCTTCGCCGACGTCGCCGACTCGGGCGATTGGGACGCAGCCGTCGACCACGTGCTCACCGGGGTGTTCCTGCACTCCGGACAGGTGTGCTCGGCAGGCACCCGGCTGATCGTCGAGGAGTCCATCGCCGACGACTTCGTCGCCGAACTTGCCGCGCGCGCGGAGAAGATCAAAATGGGCGATGGCATGGACCCGGCAAGCGAGACCGGCCCGCTGGTCTCCGAGCAGCAGCGCGCCAAGGTCGAAGCCTATGTCCAGCAGGGGATCTCCGAGGGTGCGAAGCTGGTCACCGGTGGTGCCCGGCCGAGCGACGCAGCTCTGGCCAAAGGCAGTTTCTACCTGACCCACGATCTTCGACCGGTGCGACCGGTCGATGCGAATCGTCGCAGGAGGAGACCTTCGGGCCGATCCTGACGGTGGAGCGGTTCACGACTGAAGCCGAGGCGATCGAGCTCGGCAACGACACGGAATACGGTCTCGCGGCGGGCGTTCGGACATCCGATCAGGCGCGGGGCGAACGTGTGGTGCGGGCACTGCGGCACGGCACGGTCTGGCTCAACGATTTCGGCTACTACACCGCGGCGGCGGAGTGGGGCGGATTCGGGAAGTCGGGCAACGGTCGTGAGCTCGGGCCAACCGGGCTTGCGGAATACCAAGAGATCAAACACATCTGGCACAACACCGCGCCAACAGCCGGCCGGCTGGTTCAAGGGTTAGGGAGAATTAGTCATGGTGATCAAGGATCCGCATGCCGACAGCGGCATGGAGGACTTCGGCTACAAGGAATCGCTGGACCGCAGCATCGGAAAGTTCGCGAGCTTCGCCGCGGGTGTCAGCTACATCTCGATCCTCACCGGCACGTTCCAGCTGTTCTACTTCGGCTTCGGCACCGGAGGACCCGCCTACCTGTGGTCGTGGCCGATGGTGTTCGTCGGGCAGATGGCCGTCGCGTTGTGCTTCATGGAGCTGGCCGCCAAGTACCCCGTCGCGGGATCGGTCTACAACTGGAGCAAGAAACTCGGCAGCCGCCTTGTCGGGTGGTCGTCGGGCTGGCTGATGCTGACGGCGTCGATCGTGACGATCTCGGCGGTGGTGCTGGCCTACCAGCTCAACCTGCCGCGGATCTGGAGCGGATTCCAGATCGTCGGCGACGGCACCGGCGAGTACGACTTCGCCGCCAACGCCGTCGTTCTCGGCAGCGTCCTGATCGCGTTCACCACAGTGATCAACGCGCTCGGCGTGAAGCTGATGGCCAGGATCAACAGCGCGGGCGTGTTCATCGAGCTGATCGCCGCGGTGCTGATCGCCATCATCCTGGCGCTGCAACATCAAGCGCGGGCCCGACATCTTCTTCTCCACCAAGGCTACGGCGCCGGTGAGAGCTACGGCTACCTCGGGGCGTTCCTCATCGCGTCGCTGGCATCGCTGTACGTGATGTACGGCTTCGACACCGCGAGCTCGCTCGGCGAGGAGACAGTCGATCCGCGCCGCACCGCGCCGAAGGCGATCTTCCGGGCGATCCTGGCCTCGTTCGTCATCGGCGGCGCGATCCTGGTGTTCGCGGTGATGTCGGCGCCCAACCTGGACGACCCGCAGATCGGCGAGAGCAGCGGCGGCCTGCAGTACATCGTCGAGCAGGTGATGTGGGGACCGCTGGGCAAGATCTTCCTGATCTGCATCGTCGTCGCGGTCACGGTGTGCACGCTGGCGGTGCACACCGCGGCCATCCGGCTGACATTCGCGATGGCGCGTGACAACGCGTTGCCGTTCGGCGAGAAGCTCGCGAGGGTCAATCCGAAGACGCAGACGCCGATCATCCCGGCCATCGTCATCGGCCTGATCGCGGCGATCATCCTGGTGATCAACATCGGTCAGCCCAAGATCTTCACCGTGCTGACGTCGATCGCGATCATCATGATCTATCTGGCCTACCTGATGGTGACCGGCCCGATGCTCAAGAAGCGACTGCAGGGCCAGTGGCCGCCAAAGGATCTCAAGGAGGGTGGCTACTTCTCGATGGGTCGGTGGGGGCTGCCGGTCAACATCTTCGCGGTGGCCTGGGGCGCGTTGATGGCGCTGAACCTGGCGTGGCCGCGTGCCGCCGTGTACGGCGAGCCCTGGTACAACACCTGGGGCGCCTTCGTCTACATCGGCGTCATCCTCGGATCCGGCCTGCTGTGGTACTTCATCAAGGGCCGCCATCACATCGGCACCTTGGAGTCGCACGCCGCGGCGACCGTAGCCGAGGCGCAGAAGCCCCTCGAGCAGGCGTGAGATGGCGCATGACGCCGGCACATTCGACTATGTGATCGCCGGCGGTGGCACCGCCGGCTGCGCGCTTGCCGCGCGGTTGTCGGAGGACCCGGACGTCACGGTGTGCGTGCTCGAGGCCGGGCCCGACCGACGTCGGCGACGACAACATCCTGGTGTTGTCGGAATGGATGCACCTGCTGGATTCCGGCTACGACTGGGACTACCCGGTGGAGCCCCAGGAACGCGGCAACTCGTTCATGCGGCACGCACGGGCCAAGGTGCTCGGCGGCTGCTCGTCGCACAACTCGTGCATCGCGTTCCTGCCGCCCGCCGAATGCCTCGACGAATGGGTGACGATGGGCGCCGACGGCTGGAGTGCCGCCGAGGTGCTGCCGCTGACCGACCGGCTCAAGCAGACGGTGCTGCTGCGAGACGTGCCGCCCGAAGATCCCTGCGGGGCAGCGGTTCTGGAGGCCGCGGCGAAGGTCGGCATGCCGACCGTCGGCGTTCAATCGCGGCGAGACCGTCCGCAACGGCGCAGGCTGGTTCCAGATCAACGCCGCCGAGGACGGCACCAGGATGTCCAGCTCGCATGCGTATCTGCATCCGATCCTCGAATCCGAGGCGCAACCTCGAGGTGCGCACCGGTTGCTGGGTGTCCGAGATCCTGTTCGACGACGCCGTATCCGCTACCGGCGTCCGCTACCTGCGGCCGGATCTGACGGGGTACGACACCGTCTCGGCGCGCCGCGAGGTCATCGTCACAGCCGGCGCGATCGACACGCCGAAGTTGTTGATGCTCTCGGGAATCGGCCCGAGCGTGCACCTGCGGGAGATCGGCATCCACGTCCGGGTCGACTCCCCGGGTGTCGGATCGAATCTCGACGACCATGTCGAGGGCCTGGTGTTCTGGGAGGCGTCCAAGCCGATGGTGACGACGTCCACCCAGTGGTGGGAGATCGGGTTGTTCACCACGGTCGACGAGGGCAGTCAGCTCAACCCGACCTGATGATGCATTACGGCAGCGTGCCGTTCGACATGAACACGCTGCGCCGTGGCTATCCGACGACCGACAACGGATTCTGCTTGACGCCCAACGTGACTCAGGGCCGGTCGCGGGGCACGGTGCGGCTGCGCAGCCCGGACTTCCGCGATCGGCCCCGTGTCGACCCGCGCTACTTCACCGACCCCGAGGGCTACGACGAACGCATCATGCTGACCGGCGTGCGGTTGGCCCGCACGATCGCCGAGCAGGCGCCGCTGGCGCCGTGGGTGGGTCGCGAGCTCGCGCCAGGGCCGGACGCCACGACCGACGACGAACTGCTCGACTACATCCACAAGTGCCACAACACCGTGTATCACCCCGCGGCGACGGCGCGGATGGGCGCGGTCACCGACCCGATGGCGGTGCTCGATCCGCAGCTGCGGGTCAAGGGCGCCAGTCGACTGCGCGTCGTCGACGCGTCCGCGATGCCGAAACTGCCTGCGGTCAACCCCAACATCACGGTGATGACGATGGCGGAGAAGTGTGCCGACCTCATCCGGCAGTCCTGAATTCGAGGCTCGCCTCGGTCCTGACCTCACGGCGTTCCTCGGCGAGCACACGCCGTTTCAGGCGATGGCCGACGAGGAGCTCGCCGAGCTCGCCGCCGAATCGGAGCTGGTCGAATTCCCGGTCGGCGCGATCGTCGCCGACTACGCCACACACGTGCCCGACGACGTCTGGATGGTCCGCAGCGGGACAGGTGACACTGCAGGCGAGCGCCGACGCCACCACAATCGATACCGTCGAGCCGGGCGGCATCTTCGGATACACGCCGTTGCTGACCGGTGGCGGAATGGAATTCGTGGCGCGCGCCACCAAGCCCAGCACGCTGATCCGGCTGCCGGGTGCCGTCGTGCGGGCCCAGTTCGCCAAGCCTGCGGGTCTGGCGTTCCTGGCGTCCACGGCGTGGAACGTCGAGCCGCGCCGACCGCCCGACGATCGCGCCGACGACCGACAGCAGGCCGGTCGGCGAACTGGTACACGGCGAGGTGCTTGTCGTCGGGCCCGACGCCTCGGTGCGCGACGCGGTGTGCCGGATGACCGCGCACCACGTGTCCTACGCGCTGATCCGGCTGCCCGACGGCGAGTTCGGCATCTTCACCGATCGCGATCTGCGCACCCGGGTGGTCGCCGCCGGTGTCTCGATCGATGCGCCGATCACCCAGGTGATGAGCGCGCCCGCCCGCCGTGTCACCGCGGACCTGACCGCCGAGACCGTGCTGATGGACATGCTGGAGTGCGGCCTTCGGCACATGCCGGTCGTGACGTCGCGCGGCGAGGTCGTCGGCGTCGCTGGAAGACGCCGACCTGCTGGCTGCGTCGGCCAGGCAGAGTTTCATCCTGCGCCGCTCCATCGGACTGGCCGCTGACGCGGCCGAATTGCAGCAGGTCGGGCAGCGGGTCACCGGGGTGGCCGCAGACCTGTTCCGCAACGGCACGAAGGCGTCGGCGACAAGCGCGATCCTGTCGGTGGTCATCGACAGCCTGGTGCGCAGGGCACTCGAATTGGCGCTCGTGGAGGCCGGAGGCGACTGTCGACGGCTTCGCCTGGTTGACGCTCGGCAGCGTCGCACGGCGTGAGGCGATGCCGTCGTCGGATGTCGACAGCGCGCTGTCGTGGCCGGACGACATGTCCTCGGCCAGCGCACAACTGCGGGCCATCGCGGTTCGCACGCACGACATCCTCGACGGCTGCGGGCTGCCGTCGGACCGCAACGGCGCCGTCGCGTATCAGCCGCTGTTCTCGCGTTCGCAGTCGGAGTGGTACGCCGCGGCTAAGGGCTGGCTCGATGATCCTCTGCGCGGCCAGGGTCTGATGATGTCGTCACTGCTCATCGACGGGCGGGTGGTGTGGGGCGACGCATCGCTGCACACCGTTCCCGCCGCCTACCGCTCGCATGCGCGACGACCATCCCGAAGGCGCTGCGGCTGCAACGCCTCGACGCGCTGGCCGGCCGGGTGCGGACACGGTCGTTGCGCGACGTGTTGTCCAGGCGCGGCGGCACATTCGATCTCAAGCATCACGCGATTACCCCGATCGTCAACCTCGCGCGATGGGGTGGTCTGAGCGCCGACGTCGGATCGGCTTCCACACCAGCGCGGCTGAGCGCCGCCGCACAGGCGGGCGCCATCAGCGAGCAGCGACGCCGACACGCTGTGCGATGTCTTCGTGATGCTGCAGCGGTTACGGATGGCCCATCAGGTCGCCCAGATAGCTGCGGGCCACACGCCCGGCGACGTGATCACGATGTCTGAACTCTCCCCGCTGAATCGCAGCCTGCTCAACGACGGGCCTGCGGGAGATCGCGGCGTGCAGCGACGGGTCCGCAACGTCGGAATCCCACCCGGATAGGGTTGCCGGTCATGGGGGAGCAGAAGCCCGTTGCGCGGGCCGAAGCCGCGGTTCAGTCGGTCGACCGCGCGCTGCTGGTGCTGGAGATCCTGGCGGCGCTGGGGCAGGCCGGTGTCACCGAGATCGCCGCCGAGCTGGGCGTGCACAAGTCGACGGTGTCGCGGCTGATCGCCGTGCTGGAGTCGCGCGGTTACGTCGAGCAGATCTCCGAGCGCGGCAAGTACCGGCTCGGGTTCGCGATCTCCCGGCTGGCCAGAGCGGGCAGTGGTCACCTCGATCTGGTGCAAACTCAGCCAGGACGTCTGCGACGCGCTCGCTCCGGACGTGGGGGAGACGACGAACCTGGCGATCCTGGACGAAGCCCGCATCGTCAACATCGTCGAGGCGATCGGTCCCGAGCGAGATCACTCTGCGGACCTGGGTCGGTCAGAGCTGCCCGGCGCATGCCACGTCGAGCGGCAAGGTACTGCTCGCCGGACTCGAACCGGCCGAGGTCCGCAACCGGCTGCCCGCCACGCTGGAATCGTTCACCGTGAACACCGTGGTGCGGATCTCGGATCTGGAGCGCGAGTTGGCGGTCGTGCGCGAGCGCGGATGGGCCACCGTCGTCGAGGAACTCGAGGTCGGCCTGAACGCCGTATCTGCCCCCGTCTACGATTCTGGATCGAAAGTCGTTGCGGCACTGAGTGTTTCGGGACCGGCCTATCGCTTCGGCGCGGATCGGTTCTCGGAGGTGGCCAAGAAGACGACGGCCGCCGCAGAGGTGATCAGCCGGCGTCTTGGCTGGGTCGAACGCGATCGAGGATAAGGCGCTCAGCCGGCCTTGTGCAGGGTCGACGAATCACCGGTGATGACCGCCAGAATGTTGCGCCATGAGTCCGAGGGGACGTTCACCATGTCAGTGTGAGCCCACGGACCCGCCACGGCTCGGCCGTCGTCGTAATCACCCGCCGCCAAATGGATTACCCCGGGCATCCGGTCGGGATCGGCGCCGTGCGGGCTGACCGGGTTGCCCTGCACCACCCCGATGAGGTCACCGGGAGCCGTCATCGAGAACCTCAGCACGTCCGGGTTTCGGTTGTGCCAGTCGGATGGATCGTCGACACCCACGCCTGCGCCCGCGGCTGCCAGGTACAGCGTGCGGTCGGCGGTCAGACCGAAGACCTCTGCGGTGCCGAGGATCGAACCGCCGTAGGAGTGGCCGACGTAGGTGACGGGGATGGTGCGGCCGGTGGCGTCGACCGTGCGGTCGACGTCCTCGCTGAAAGCCGCCAGGCGCGGCGCCATGTCGAGGGCGTAACGCGGGTCCGCCGCATCGACGACGCCGGTCGCCACGTTGGCGCCGTGAGGAAAGGCGCCGCCGAGGTAGGTGATGGTGGCGACCTCGCCGCGGGTGGCGGACACGAACCGCCTGGCTGTTTTCGTGTTGGCAGCCGAGTCTTCGATCGTCGTGTTCATGCCGGGGACCATCACTGCAAGGCTCCTTGCGGTGGCCAGGTTCCCGTTCAACTCGATCAGCGATGCCCTGCCCGGGTCGAAGGCGAGGATCTGGCGATCGACCCGGCGGCCGCTGCGCGCGGGGTCGTCGACCTCGGCGAGCAGATCTTGGTAGAACGCGACGCGGGCTTGCGTTCCGGGATCTGCGCTACGTCGTTCGTCGGCGATCGCCTGCGCGATGTTCACCCGGTTGGCCGCGATCCGCATGTCCCACGGGACACCGTCGGTGTTGCCCACCTGCTTGGGGAACTCGTCGATGAGGCGTTGGCGCTGTTCGGGCGTCATCGCGACGATCTGGTTCGCGATCCGGTCCTGGCCGATCGCCGACCAGCCCGCGACGACGTCGGCCAGCGGAACCGGCCACGCACCGGCGGGCGCAGTCGGTGCCTGCGGCGCGTGCGCCGGGTTCAGCGCCTCGGCGATGTCATGTGCGGCGTCTGCATCGGCGGCCCCCAACCGGTCGAGGGCGGCGACCAGCCGCGCGGTGAGCACATCGGTGGTCACCGCGGTGCTGCCGCCGACCAGAGAAACCAGTAGCGGCGACGCGCCGCCGCCGGTGACGACACCGTCGTCGGCGACCGCGAATCCGTCGGCTCGTGCGGCGGCCAGCAGAGCCACCACGTCGTCTTGCGCCGACCCGATCTGCGCGGCGCCGTCACGCGCGGCGACGGCGGCGGTGATCAGGCACCGCGTCGCGACGGCGCCGCCCGCCGCGATGGTGTCGCCGTGACCGCGGGCCGCCTGCGCGGCGGACCCGGACCAGAAGTCGCGGCTGCCTGCGATCGTGTGCACGACCGCGTCGACGCGGCTCTGCAGATCAGCTGCCGCGGCGTCCCAGTCGTCGGCGGTCCTGCGCAGTGCGTCCGGGTCCCAGGCCTCCGCCTGCGCGACGGTCGGTCGATTCACCTGCGCGGGAAGCGGTCGGCGCTGCTCGTGTCGGCGCGCTCGAAGGCGTCGGCGGCCATGCGTGCCGCCACCGCCCAACCACGCATGTTCGCGATGACGTCGGTGAGCTTCGCGGCGATCAGGTCGGGAGCGGGCACGGCGCCGGTCGACGACGCCTGCAGCTCATCGACTGGTGTTGCGGGCCAATGCATCTCGGCGATCGTGTCGGCGGCCTCGGTGACATGGTCGGCGACTGCACGCAGAGCGTTCAAATCGACTTCGGTGTTTCCCCCCATGCCTCATGCTGGCAGATCACCGCGTTGCGGCGCTGACGTTATCCACAGGCGCCTGCGCGGGCCACGTCCGGTTTAAGGCCCGCAACGCCGCGGTTGATGCGCCGCCATTCCGAACCACCCCGTAAGCTCGATGAGGTGCAGCGGCGGATCATGGGCATCGAGACCGAATTCGGTGTGACCTGCACCTTTCACGGGCACCGACGGCTGAGCCCCGACGAAGTCGCACGGTATTTGTTTCGCCGGGTGGTGTCGTGGGGCCGCAGCTCCAACGTCTTCCTGCGCAATGGCGCACGGCTGTACCTCGACGTCGGCAGCCACCCGGAGTACGCGACCGCCGAATGCGACAGCCTCATCCAGCTCGTCACCCATGACCGTGCGGGCGAACGGGTGCTCGAGGACCTGCTGATCGACGCCGAACAGCGGCTGGCCGACGAGGGCATCGGCGGCGACATCTATCTGTTCAAGAACAACACCGACTCGGCGGGGAACTCCTACGGCTGCCACGAGAACTATCTGATCGTGCGGGCAGGCGAGTTCTCCCGGATCTCCGACGTGCTGCTGCCGTTCCTGGTCACCCGCCAACTCATCTGCGGGGCCGGCAAGGTGCTGCAGACTCCGAAGGCCGCCACGTTCTGCCTGAGCCAACGCGCCGAGCACATCTGGGAGGGCGTCTCGTCGGCGACCACCCGAAGCCGCCCGATCATCAACACCCGCGACGAACCGCATGCCGATGCGGAGAAGTACCGGCGCCTCCACGTCATCGTCGGCGACTCCAACATGAGCGAGACCACCACGATGCTGAAGGTGGGCACGGCCGCGCTGGTGTTGGAGATGATCGAATCCGGTGTGGCGTTCCGCGACTTCTCGTTGGACAACCCGATCCGGGCGATCCGCGAGGTCAGCCACGACCTCACCGGCAGGCGGCCGGTGCGGCTGGCCGGCGGCAGGCAGGCCAGCGCCCTGGACATCCAGCGCGAGTACCACTCACGCGCCGTCGAACACCTGCAGACCCGTGAGCCCAACCCGCAGATCGAGCAGGTCGTCGACCTGTGGGGGCGTCAGCTCGATGCCGTCGAGAGCCAGGACTTCGCGAAGGTGGACACCGAGATCGACTGGGTGATCAAGCGCAAGCTATTCCAGCGCTACCAGGACCGCTACAACATGGAGCTGTCCGACCCCAAGATCAGCCAGCTGGACCTGGCCTACCACGACATCAAGCGCGGCAGGGGCGTCTTCGATCTGCTGCAGCGCAAGGGTCTGGCCACGCGCCTGACCACCGACGAGGAGATCGAGGACGCGGTGAACACCCCGCCGCAGACCACGCGGGCGAAACTGCGCGGCGAGTTCATCAGCGCAGCACAGGAGGCGGGCCGCGACTTCACCGTCGACTGGGTTCACCTCAAGCTCAACGACCAGGCCCAGCGCACCGTGCTGTGCAAGGACCCGTTCCGCTCCGTCGACGAGCGAGTCAAGCGGCTCATCGCGTCGATGTAGGCACGCTCCTCACGTGCGCTGAAGCCTATTTGCTCCTCCGCAGTGCGCGGAGACGGCGTAGTCGTCCCCGTCGAACGGCTTGCGGTCCCAGGTCGACCAGCGGTGCACCAATTCGAGGCCGGCCGCCGCGGCGTACTCGTCGTACCGTTCCAGCGTCAACCGCCCGGTGTTGAGCTGGAATCCGGAGACCAGCAGTCCGTCCGGCGCCAGTCGGGCCGCGAGTTGGTCGACGACGCTGCGTTCTGATCCGGGCGCGAGGAAGATCATCACGTTGCCTGCCGCCACCACGACGTCGAACTCGGTGCCCACATGGGCTGTCCATCTCGACGAGATCGGCATGCACCCAAGTCCAATTCGGGTGCCTTCGCGCGAGCGGTGTGCAGCATCGCCGCGTCGGAATCGATCCCGACCACTGAGAAGCCGCGATGCGCCAGCTCGATCGCGACCCGACCGGTTCCGCATCCCGCGTCCAGTACCCGCGTCGCGCCCGAGTCCCGCAGCAGGCTTTCGACCAGATCGGCCTCGCCGTGGATGCTTCGGCCCGCGGCAGCCAGCTTTCGCCAGCGGTCGTCGTAGTCGTCGCCGCGGGGCAGCGAGGTGTCCTGCCATCGAGTGCCCATGGCTCACCATAAAGTCCCGGCGCCCTCACCACTGCATAGCCGTCGGCCCGGCACGCCCTAAGCTGTGAACCCGTGGGGATCTCCAAAGTCGAGCGGTTGATGAATCTCGTCATCGCACTGCTGTCGACCCGCACCTTCATCAGTGCAGAGCGGATCCGGGAGACGGTCTACGGCTACTCCGACACCGCAAGCGATGAGGCCTTCTCGCGGATGTTCGAGCGCGACAAGAACGAACTGCGCGATCTGGGCATCCCGCTCGAAACCGGGCGCGCCTCGCAGTTCGACCCGACCGAGGGTTACCGGATCAACCGCGACGCCTACGCGCTGCCCGCCGTCGATCTGACCGCCGATGAAGCGGCCGCCGTCGCGGTGGCCACTCAACTGTGGCAGTCGCCCGAGCTGATCACCGCCACCCAGGGCGCCCTGCTCAAGCTGAGGGCGGCGGGCGTGGACGTCGACGCGGGAGACGCGGGCATCGCCATCACCTCGACGGCAGGCATGCCCGGCATCCGCGGAAGCGAGGAGGTGTTGGGAATCCTGTTGTCCGCCATCAACTCCGGTCAGGCCGTGCAGTTCCCGCACCGGCCCGCGCGCAGCGAGCCGTACACCACCCGCACCGTCGAACCGTGGGGTGTGGTCACCGACCGCGGCCGCTGGTACCTCGTCGGCCATGACCGGGACCGGGACGCCACCCGAACCTTCCGGCTGTCGCGCATCGGTTCCGACGTGAAGCCCGTCGGCCCGGCCGGCGCGGTCAAGCCCCCGCACGGAGTGGACCTGCGCGAGATCGTGCACAAGGTCATCGGCGAAACGCCGAGCGGAACACAGGCCAAGGTGTGGGTCGCCGACGGCAGGGCCACCGCGCTGCGCCGCAGCGCCCTCGTGGTCGGCCCGCGGGAACTCGGCGGCCGCAGCGGCGAGGAGATCGTCGTCGACATCGGAATGTCCGACCGGTTGGCCCGAGAGATCGCGAGCTACGGCGCCGACGCTGTCGTGCTCGAGCCGCAGGCGCTGCGCGACGAGGTGCTCGACCGGCTGCGAGCGCATGCGGGAGGCGAGGCATGAGCGCAATATCTGAGCGGCTGGTCCGGCTGCTGAACATGGTGCCGTACTTCCAGGCCAACCCGAGGATCACCTACGCGGAGGCCGCCTCCGATCTCGGCGTGACCGAGAAGCAGTTGCGCGACGACCTCAACCAGCTGTGGATGTGCGGGCTGCCGGGGTACGGCCCTGGCGACCTGATCGACTTCGAATTCTCCGGCGACACCATCGAGGTCACGTTCTCCGCGGGCATCGACCACCCGCTGCGGCTCACCTCACCGGAGGCCACCGGGGTGCTGGTCGCGCTGCGGGCGCTCGTCGACGTGCCGGGAATGGTCGACCCCGAGGCCGCACGCAGCGCGATCGCCAAGATCGAGTCCGCGGCGGGCACGGTCAACCACGGCTCGGACGCCACCGCCGTGGACGAGCCCGCGCCGGTGGAGAGCCAGGCCGCGGCCGCGGTCCGCGAGGCCGTGCGGGGCGGCCGGGCCCTGTCCATCGAGTACTACTCCGCCTCTCACGACATGCTGACCAGCAGGATCGTCGACCCGATCCGCGTAGTGCTGATCGACGAGCACAGCTATCTGGAGGCGTGGTGCCGGTCCGCCGAAGGGGTGCGGCTGTTCCGCTTCGACCGCATCGTCGATGCGTCGGTGCTCGATGAGCCGTCCGCGCCGCCGGAGCCCGCCGTGCAGGCACCACCCGATACCTCGCTGTTCGACGCGGATCCTTCGCTGCCGTCGGCGACGCTGCGCATCGACCGCTCGGCGTCCTGGATGTTCGACTACTACCCGCTGAGGGTGGTCCGCGAGCTGCCTGACGGGGCATGCGAGGCCGCGATGACCTATGCCTCCGACGATTGGATGGCCCGCTTCGTTCTCGGTTTCGGCTCAGGAGTCCAGGTGGTGTCGCCGGAAACGCTGGCCCAGCGGGTTCGCGAGTCGGCGGCGGCCGCACTGCGTGCGTATGACGTCGGCGTCGAGGCGGGCGGGTAGACTCGCCCCAGACGTCTGGAGGTAACCAAATTGGGCGGTTTACAACCCTGGCACTGGATCATCGTCATCGCTGTCTTCGTTCTGCTCTTCGGCGCCAAGAAGCTTCCCGACGCGGCCCGTTCGCTGGGCCAGTCGATGCGGATCTTCAAGTCCGAGGTCAAGGAAATGAAGACCGACCCGAAGCCGGACGCCGACAAGCCGGCGACTCCGATCGCATCGGAGCGTGTCGACACCCCAGAACCGCAAGCCGAGCCCACCGACAAGCGCCCGGCCTGAGCCCTCGTCGACCGAGCACGGCAACAGGCCGTGCCGGCTGTCCGTGTCCATAGATCCATAGGCGAGTTGCGTGCAAACCCCCGGATTCCTCAAGCGACTGGATCCGCGCCGACGTCGCGCGAAGGTCAATCCGGACGGCACCATGTCGCTCGTCGACCATCTCAGCGAGTTGCGAAACAGGCTGGTGATGGCGGCGGCCGCGGTCGTGCTGACGACGATCATCGGGTTCTTCTGGTACACGAACGGTTTCTTCGGCTTTCACAGCCTCGGTGAATGGCTTCGCGGACCGTACTGTTCGCTGCCCGCCTCCGCGCGGGCCACCATCGCGCCCGACGGCCAGTGCCGGTTGTTGGCCACCGCGCCGTTCGACCAGTTCATGTTGCGACTCAAGGTCGCGCTGACAGCAGGCATCATCCTGGCGTGTCCGGTCTGGCTGCACCAGATTTGGGCGTTCATCACGCCCGGCCTGTACCGCAAGGAACGTCGCTTTGCGATGGCGTTCGTCGGCGTCGGCGCGGTGCTCTTCGTGACGGGTGCCGTGCTGGCCTACATCGTGATGGCGAAGGCGCTGCACTTCCTGCTGACCGTCGGCAGCGACGTCCAGGTCACCGCGTTGTCGGGCGAGCAGTACTTCGGTTTCCTGCTGAATCTGCTGCTCGTGTTCGGCATCAGCTTCGAGTTTCCCTTGCTGATAGTCATGCTCAACCTGATCGGCGTGCTGCCGTACGAACGCCTCAAGTCGTGGCGGCGTGGCCTGATATTCGGTCTGTTCGTGTTCGCCGCGTTCGCGACGCCCGGGTCGGATCCGTTCTCGATGCTGGCGCTGGCGCTCGCGCTTTCGCTGTTGTTGGAGTTCGCGATTCAGATCGGTCGCATCCACGACAAACGCAAGGCGCGCCGCGAGGCGCTCGAGCACGTGCCAGATGACGAAGCCTCCAGGATCGGCGACGTCGAACCGATCGAACCACCGGCCTCAGTGTCAACCTCGTCGCGGCCAGTAGTCGATGACGACGCCACTTAGCGGCGAACTCGCCGCGTTCACCAAGGCGCTGTCGTTCACGCTGGACGACTTCCAGCAGCGCGCGTGCCGGGCGCTCGAGGACGGACACGGTGTGCTGGTGTGCGCGCCGACCGGCGCGGGAAAGACGGTAGTGGGGGAGTTCGCCGTCCATCTGGCGCTGGCGGCGGGCCGAAAGTGTTTCTACACAACGCCGATCAAGGCACTGAGCAACCAGAAACACGCCGACTTCGTGCGCCGGTACGGCGCGGAGCGCGTCGGCCTGCTCACCGGTGACCAGTCGATCAACGGGGATGCGCCGGTCGTGGTGATGACCACCGAAGTGCTTCGCAATATGCTGTACGCCAATTCGGGTACGCTGCACGGTCTTTCGCATGTCGTGATGGACGAGGTGCACTTCCTTGCCGACCGGATGCGCGGCGCGGTGTGGGAGGAGGTGATCCTGCATCTGTCCGAAGACGTGCGTCTGGTCAGCCTTTCGGCGACGGTCAGCAACGCCGAGGAGTTCGGCGGCTGGATCCAGACGGTCCGCGGAAACACCACCGTGGTGGTCGACGAACATCGGCCGGTGCCGCTTTGGCAGCATGTCTTGGTCGGCAAGCGGTTGTTCGATCTTTTCGACTACCGGTCCGGCGACCCGGGAAAGAACGGCCGCGAGCTGTTGGTGGACCCACAACTGTTGCGGCACATCGTCCATCGACGTGAAGCCGACAGACTGGCCGACTGGCAACCACGCGGGCGCGGTGGCCATCGAAGCCGGCCGAGCATTTTCCGCGGGCCGTCGCGACCAGACGTCATTGAGCTGCTGGACGCCGAAGGACTGCTGCCCGCCATCACCTTCATCTTCTCGCGAGTCGGCTGTGATGCCGCGGTCAAACAGTGTCTGCGCAGCTCGCTTCGGCTGACCACCGACGACGAACGCGCGCGCATCGCAGAGGTTGTCGATCGCCGCTGCGCCGACCTGTCCGAATCCGACCTCGTCGTGCTCGGTTACCACGAATGGCGCGAGGGGCTGCTGCGCGGCCTGGCCGCACACCACGCCGGAATGCTGCCGGTCTTCCGGCATACCGTCGAGGAGCTTTTCACCCAAGGCTTGGTCAAGGCCGTATTCGCCACGGAGACACTGGCATTGGGTATAAACATGCCCGCCAGGACGGTCGTTCTGGAGCGGCTGGTGAAGTTCGACGGCGAGCAGCACGTTCAGTTGACGCCTGGCGAGTACACCCAGTTGACCGGCCGCGCGGGCCGCCGGGGCATCGACGTCGAAGGCCACGCCGTGGTGCTCTGGACGCCGGACGTGGACCCCGCCGAGGTGGCCGGTCTCGCGTCCACCCGAACCTTCCCGCTGCGCAGCTCGTTCGCGCCGTCCTACAACATGACGATCAACCTGGTGAACCAGATGGGGCCGATGCAGGCGCACCAGCTCCTCGAACGATCGTTCGCGCAGTACCAGGCGGACCGCTCGGTGGTCGGCCTGGTGCGGGCCATCGAACGCGGCGAGCGGATGCTCGACGAGATTGCCAGCCGACCTCGGCGGACGAGACACCCCTGTTCTCGAATATGCGCGGATGCGCGCGACGATCTCGCAACGAGAGAAGGCGCAGTCGCGGGCGTCGCGGGTGCAGCGAAGGCGGGCGGTCAACGATGCGCTGTCGTCACTGCGGCGCGGCGACATCGTCAACATCGCCAACGGGCGGCGCACCGGGCTTGCCGTCG
Source organism: uncultured Actinomycetota bacterium (assembly GCA_963758825.1). Taxonomy (GTDB): domain Bacteria; phylum Actinomycetota; class Actinomycetes; order Mycobacteriales; family Mycobacteriaceae; genus Mycobacterium. Next base: position 465,948 of record CAVWWV010000014.1, read on the forward strand.
TCCTCGAGGCGGCCCGTGACGAGGACGACCCCCGGCCGCTGGTGCTGACCGAGAACCGTTGGGCAGGGCGTATTTCGTCGGCCGACTATGCGGGCGCATCGGTCAAGGTGGGCTCGATGACGCTGCCGAAGCGCGTCGAGCACCGTCAGCCGCGGGTCCGCCGCGATGTGGCGTCGGCACTACGGACGGCGACGGCGGGGATGGCGATTCCCAAGGGCAGGCGCAGCGGCCCACCGGGTGACCACGACGTCGACCCGGAGCTGGCCGGCCTTCGCGAGCAGCTGCAGCGCCACGCCGCCCACCGCCTTCCGGATCGCGAGGAGAAGGTGCGGCTGGCCGAGCGGTATCTGCGCATCGAGCGCGACAACGAGCAGATCCAACAGAAGGTCGCCGCGGCCACCAATTCGCTGGCCCGCACCTTCGACCGCATCGTCGTCCTGCTCACCGAGCGTGGCTTCATCCGCGACGAGGACGGTGACCCGACGGTCACCGACGACGGCAGGCTGCTGGCCCGGATCTACAACGAAAGCGACCTTCTGGTGGCCGAGTGCCTGCGCGGCGGCGTGTGGGAGGGTCTGTCGCCCGCGGAGCTGGCCGGTGTGTTGTCCGCGGTGCTCTACGAGGCAAGGGGAGACTCGTCCGGAACCCCGCAGGCCGCCGAGATCCCGACCGGCAAACTGCGTCGTGCGCTGGCCGACACCCGCCGGTTCGCCGCCGAGCTACGCACCGACGAGCAGCGGCACCGGATCTCGCCGAGCCGGGAACCCGACGAGGGTTTCGTCGCCGCGATCTACCGGTGGGCCACCACCGGCGACCTGGCCGCCGCGCTGGAGGCATCCGACGTCGGCCGCACCGGTTCGCCACTTTCGGCGGGCGATTTCGTCCGGTGGTGCCGTCAGGTTCTCGACCTGGCCGACCAGGTGCGCAACGCCGCCCCTTCGCCGGAACTCCGGGCCGTCGCGAAACGCGCAATCGCCGACGTTCGACGCGGCGTCGTCGCTGTTGATGCAGGGTAGGGTGTCCGGCAGGATCAGCGTTACTAGTTACCAGGAGAGACGATGAGCGGACCGCAAGGGCCTGACCAGACGCAACCGTGGCCGGGTCAGGACCAGCCGTCGAGCGACCCGTCCCACCAACCCGCGTGGCAGCAACCGGCACCAGGCCAGGATCAGCCTGCATGGCAGCAACAACCTCCGGCCTACTCGCCGCAGCAGTACCCGTCGTATCCGCAACCCGGGCAACAGCCCTATGCGCCGCCGCAGCAGTACCCGCCGACCGAGCAGTTCGGCCAGGGTCAGGAATACGGCCAGCAGGACTTATCCGCAGTACGGGCAGCAGCCCGGCCAATACGGTCAGCAGCCGGGTCAGTACGGCCAGTATCCGCAGTACGGCTCCACCGAGACCCCCGAGGGTTCCAAGCGGTCACTGGCACTCGTCGGCGGCATCATCGGTCTGGTCGCCGCATTGGTGGTCGCCGTGGTCGCGGTGCTCGGCTTCTGGAAGCCCGGCTTCTTCGTCACCACCAAGCTGGACGTCGGCGCCGCGCAGTCCGGTGTGCAGCAGATCCTCACCGACGAGTCGAACGGGTACGGCGCCAAGAACGTCAAGGACGTCAAGTGCAACAACGGCGACAGCCCGACCGTGAAGAAGGGCGAGACGTTCGACTGCGAAGTCAGCATCGACGGCACCAAGCGTCAGGTAACGGTGACCTTCCAGGACAACAACGGCACCTACGAGGTCGGCCGACCGAAGTAGCGCTCGGCTAGCGCAGTACTCGCTCTCTGCGCGCGCTCTGCCAATGCGTGGTTGTTCATCTTGTTATCCGGCTATTGCCGGCCTTGCCGTACGGGGTTACGAGATACCCGTTTATCCGGGCGTCTCGATGGCGATCACGTACTGGCGGCCGAGAAGGCTTCACAATCCGAAGCGGTCCAGGTAGACATATCGCTCGACGGGAGCTCCGTCGCCGAAGGCTTCATCGTAGGGAAGCGTCTCCCATTCGCCGACAACCAATCGGTATCCGGGCGGACCACCGTTCGGGTCGGGGTTCGCCACGTTTGGGGGGATGGCCTCCGGAAGCGTGACAGTCGTCGACCAGACGCGGGCGACCTCGTCCTCGTCGATGCGCCGTAACTCGGTGGGTGTGGTGACCGGCGTCCAGTCCAGGTCGGAGGCGAGCGGACCTCGTCGCTCTATCCAGGCGCGCACGCCTCGCCGCAGATCGCCGCGCGGTTCCAACGACGGGAGGCCGGGTGACGCCACAATGGCGGGGGCGACCAGTCGATCGGCGATACCGCTGATGGTGACGCGGACCGACTGGTCGTCGGGCCGCGTCACAGACGCGGTGCGGGCATTGAGGACATGCACGAAGTCGACGATCGCGACAGGGGACAGTTCAGCACCCTGCACCGACCATGGCTGGAATCTCGCCAGGGCCAGTCGTAGGAACGGCCACGACGCCTCGCCGGGGTCAATGTCGATATCGGCGTACCACATGTCGCGTTCGGGTGAGTAGGTCACCGGGTGGCCAACGACGCTCACGCCCGGATGGCGTCCAGGCGGAGTCTGGCCAAACTCCGCCAGGCTGAGGCGATCGCGAACGAGCAGACCGTCGCCGCGGAAGTCGCGCGGCCGCGGCATGGGTGCGGTCAGCTCACCTGTCGGCCGAATCGGATCCTTACCCCACACGGTGATGTGTTGGCGCCGAAGATCTTTTCTGCCGAACAGGCCGTCCTGTCCGGAGACCACGACACCCAGCATCTCGTCCTCGCCGGATAAATACCACGGACGGGTGAGCCACACTCGCAGGCCACTCCGCCGGCGTCGAGTGACAGCCGGGGCCGCATAGGGATCCTGCGGCACGACATCCCACGTGAAGGTCGGCATCACGCTGTGTACGTGCGGCGCACCCGGGCGAACCGAACACGGCACGTGGATCGTGCGGGTGGATCCAATTACGCCCAGCTGGGTCGGGTCCGACTCCAGTGGCGGCGGTAGGTATTCACGGAACCGGGTCGTCGCATGTGGTGTGTAGCTCACCAAACGGTGGATGGTGTCACCGAACTCGTGATGCGGGTCCGCTGTCGCAGTGCCGCCCGCCGCGGGTGTCAGCTCGATGCCGTCGGCGCCCGCCGGCACCGGAAGATCGAATGCGTGTCCCGTTTTGCCGGAAACCAGGCGAGGTTCCGTTCCCGACGCGGGGTCGTCGAACCATTCTCGCCACTGCGCCTCGACGTCGAGTCGGCTCGTGGTCGCCGACTGACTGTTCAGGGTCCCGCGGAAGCGGGTGTGCGTGTCGCCATAGGCGCGCGATGCCCGCAGGTTGTCCAGAGTCGGGCGGAGCAGCGGACGCTGTGTCGCGTGCACAAGGGTGATGACCTCGCCCGGGGTCACCATCTGGTGTCTGCCGGCGAGCACGTCGGGCACGGCCGCTGGGGCGACGGTGTCGGCGATCCAGTCCCACAGGCCAAGGAGATCCAAGGTCGACGCGTCGATGGTGCTGGACGATCGCACCCGGGCGACTCCGCCGGGCGGCAGAGTCGCGGTGACCGTTCGATCGGCGACAGTCACGGCCGGCGCGACACCGTCGGCCAGCACGAGTCGCCAGGTGTCGATGTCAGGCCAGGTGCCGGTGAACGGCAGGATCTCGGTGTGGGTCCAGCCTGCTGCGGTACCGGAACCTACGAACCGCAATGCGATACCGTCGGCGAGGAAATAGGGCAGGTAGGGCACCGCCAGGTGATCCGTGTAGTGAACGACTGCGAAGCCCGGATCGGGGGCCTGCCACCGCGGCAGCGCGGCGAGCGTCGCGTCGAGCTGGGCGGCGGTGAAGTCGCCGTCGTGCGCCAGCGGTGGGACGAGGTGTATCCCGTCGGCTGCGCTGTCGGCGGTCGGATCGGTGGCCGAAAGGATCCTGACATCCTGCAGGGTGCCCTGCTCTCGCCGAGCTCTCGCATATGCCGTGCGGTAGTCGGCAGCAGGCGCAGCCACTCCGATCGCGTCGGCGTCGAATCGGCCAGCAGTTCACTGTCGGTCTGACTCACTTTGGGTGGCGCGAGATGCCGTTCACACTCCGCGCGATAGGTGGCGAATGCCGCGGTGTGCCGGTGTTGAGGTCGGTCGAATACGACGACGGCGCAACCGGTGTCAAGGCGGCTCCGGCATCGTCGGGATCGCCGGATACGCCAGACCTGATCACCATCCGCAGCGTGGACTCGCCTTCGGTGACGGCATGCCGCTGCACCACGACGGGATGTGCGATCGGCTGGAATCGTTTGAACGCCTGCGCGGGCGACGCATGGTCATCGGTCGCGTATGGACTCGACATTCCGGAAAGATCGACGGTGCGCATGCGCATCCGGTAGGCAGTGCCGTACCGGAGACGCGGAAGCGTGTTCGGAACCAGGGATGCCACCGGCCGGACATTCAGATCGCCAGGGAACGGATCGCCTGCGCCATCGGTCACGGGCGGGTCTCCCTCTGGCGGTGTCTCTTTCGGGATATGGCTGCCTGGGCGGGGAACGGCCAGTGACCACCCGTCCCAGCCGAGCAGCGCTTCGTGCAGATAGGCCGGAGGATCGGCGACGCCGGGTGTTTGCGTCAGGGTTGCGCTCTTCAGGTATGCCTCATCGTCGACTGCAAGCCGCTCCTCTTCGGTGTCCACATCGACGTAGCTGACGTGCCGATGCATCAGTGAGCGCCAACCGGTGCCGTCGTGGACATCGGCGCGGTATCCGCGTACGAGATCTTCGGCAAACAAGACGACGTCGTTGCCGAGGTCGATGCTCTTGGCGTTGTCCGCGGCGCGGCCGATCCGCTGTTCGAGCACCAATGCGCGCTTGAGCCGGGTGAGGGTGAAACCGGTTGATCGAAGCGCGGGTAGATCGGTGGCCACGGATTCGTCATCCTCGGCCGCCGCCGCGATCGGGTACACGTTGGCGACGCGTTGTTCGACCAGCAGTGCGGTGGAGTCGACGTCGACTTGCGACAGGTGGTAGCGGTCCTGGTCGTCGAGCATCAGCATCCCGTGGCGGAGGTCGCCGGTGTCACTCACCGGCTGGAAGTAGGGCGCCTCCACGATGGTGCGGGTCAGTGGTTGCCGCTGCACACCGTTGCCGTCGAGAAGGTCATGCACGAGGTACGCGCGCAGATCCGCGCCTGCGCCGACGAATTCAGGGTCGAGCTCGAACGGAATGATGATGCCCAGGCGGCGTAGGAGTTGCGGGTGATCGGCCAGCGCCGCGAGCACGCCGTGAACATCGGGCTTGTCGTTGACCGGGGGCGATGACTGGTAGTCGGGATCGGGTGTCGGGTAGTCGGCGGCCTGGGGGTCGCGGGCTTCGGGCCGGTCGTAGAACCGGCGTGCTTCGGCGAGATCCAGTGCCGCGTCGCTCGGATTGGTGAGTGCAGCGGTGGGGCTGAGCGCCGCGGTCGCGGGTGCCGGCCCCCGTGACCCAACGCACCCGGCGTCTCTCCGCGCCGCTCACGCCGGCCGGCGAGCGCTTCGTCGACGTTTGCGTCGATCCGGCGGCGTAGTTCCGCTGATGCGGCCGCCCGCTGCCGCGCCGACCAGGTCTCCCGCCCTTCGGGCTCCTGGAGTCCGTAGTCGCCGGTGACCTCTCGGTATGCCGCACCGAGATTGCGCAGCCCACCGGCCAGCGGATTGGGGTGATCGCCACCGCTTGCGGCTGCGACCGCATGGTAAAGGCCCTGCGCCAGTGCGAGTATCGACTGTGAGGGAAACGACCGGATTTCTGTGGATGAAAGGTCGTTGAACGTCCAGCCGTGACTGGAAGGTCGGCGATGTAGTCCCGCCACAGATCGGGGCGCAGGTCGGTTGGGTCGGGTGCGACCGCGACACGCTGCCCATTGGCCTTCTCGACCACGATCCGACTGTGGGCGACGACGTCGGGCCAGTCGGCGAAGGCGGGGAAGTTGGACACGGTCTGTCCGGGTCCGTCCGGCGTGAGACGTGGCGATACGAAGAGCGCAGCGCGCAATTGACCGTCGGCGGTCAGGTCTTGCGGCAGCAACGTGAAGACAGCGGATTGTTGCATCTCACACCTCAGCGAAGGCTTGGCAGTAGGTGATCCACGGGCAGTCGGGCTCGACGTAGGGCCCCAGCGCGTCGGCGAACGTCGGATCGCCCTTGGAGCCGGCGAACTTCCGTTCGGCAGAAATCGACACAGACGCAGAGAACAGCAACACTTCGACTTCGACGGTGATCGTTGCGCGGCCGAGGACTTTGCCGGAGCCGAATTCGTAGGTCAGACCCATGTACATCTCGATGCACGCCGAGATGAGTCCGAGAACGTCGACCTCGCCGCGGATACGTAGATAGCCGGTCAGCGAGCCGTCGTCGGCCTCCAGGCGCAGATACACACCGGCCATGCACGACACCGAACCGGACGCGACACCGAAATCCAGCGCCAGCGTTGCGCCGAATTCGACTGCGGCTTCCAGCAGTACGACTTTTTTCGGACTCAAGCGCAGGCCGAAGAAGCCCCCACCGCCGAGGAACAGCACGGCCACGGTGAACGGGCGCTCCCGGGAGCAGAACGAGAAGCCGACGCTCGGCGCGTCTCCGACGAACGGCAGCTTGACGTCGGCGGCCATCGACATGTTCGACAGATTGAACACACCGACCGCGACGTTGGGCAGCACCAGGCTGAAGCCGGCCGAGATGCCCTGGGTGTCCACGGCCACACTGGGCGGATCGGAGAAGCCGTCGCTGGGGATCAGCTGGCGCAACTTGTCGACGAACCCGAGTACACCGAGCCATTCAAGTTCTCCCAGGTCGACGTCGATCTCGGTCTTGGCGCCGCTGGTTGCCCGGAAGTAGAGCCGCTTGAAGGGGATGTGCAGCAGCGGGAGTCCGGGCACGAGCTGCAGGCTGAAGTCGGTCAGTTGCGCCAGCACCTCAGCCGAGGGCGCCGAGACGAGATCGCCGCCGCGCACATCGACCGCGACAAGCATCGAGCGCGGATTCGACGGCAGAAATATTGCGTTGTCCGCACCGCCGCCTGGCCACTGTTTGATGGGCGGGCGCCATTCAAGGTGAACGTGGTTCAGCGCGCTGGGCGTGGGGAGCCCAGCGGCGATGGAGGCAAAGAGTGCGGCCGGGTCGATCGGTGTCGTTGGGTGAATGACTTGGTCGACGGTGCGCAGCGCGCGTTCGACGAGCGCGGCTTCTGCCTTGCCCAAGGTGTTCAGTACCGTCTTGTCGAGACCTGCGTAGACCGCATCGGTGAGCGTCGTCGAGATGTAGTTCGCGAAGTCGGCGGCACTGGGCGCAGGTATCTGGTGGATCAGCGTGTACAGAGCCGAAGCGGCGGAATTGAGTTGCGCTGCTGCCGGATTCGCTCCGAGGAGTTCGACGCGCGTGCGATACCACCGGAGACCGAGCCGACGATGTCGAGGAGTTGGGATGCGTAGGCGGGGACGTCATCGAGGCCCAGCGCGCCCAGGATGTCGGCGAGTTCGAAGAGGCCGAGCAGCTTGCCCAGGCCGGCGAAGAGCTCCGCGGGGTCGACCGGCGCCCGGTCGTGGCGGCGGCGACGTCGGACACCGGACCGCTGCCGCGGGCGATCGCAGCGATGTGCTGACTGGGATTGAGGAAGCTGCCGGAGCGATCGGACGAGTCGAACTTCAAGGCTGCGGGCGGTGCGTTCTCCGCGTTGACGAGCACCACCTCGCCCTTGTTGTCGGTGGGGCTGAAGCCGTGCTGGACGTACGCGCCGGCATAGCTGAGGGGGAGCGGCGTCTTCTTGCCGGTGGTGGCCGCTACAGCGGGGATCACGAACTCGCCGAACAGCATAGACGGTATGCAGGTGTCGTCCTCGAGTTCCGCGGTGAATCGCAAGGTGCGGGTTTCGTAGGTGGCCTCGCCGGTCGCGCCGGTGGGTGCGACGGCGACACGCTTTCCACCCAGATCGTGGCGCACCAACTGCTCGTAGGGCGAACCCGCGATGTGGTGCTGCCCGTCGTCGGTCAGCCCGTATTGCTGATAGACGTCATGGTTGGTGGGCTGACCTTCTTGTCTTTCCGAGACGAAAAGCAAAGGCGCGTGGTATTTGTCTACGGTTCCATCCTGGTCGACCACCGTGATCGTGAAGGCGAACTCTGTCGTGCCGATGGTGGGCCAGAACACCAGCGCGTCGGGACCGGGATCGTTGATGTCAGGAGTCGTCTTCGGGGCGAGTGTGACCTGCACGCTGGGCATACCGCGGTGCGAGTACGTTCGCACGAGCTCGCGCAGGATGATGTAGTGCCGCTGCCAGAGGATCGCGAAATCGCCGTCGGGCAGGGTGGGATCGGCGCGGCGGCGCGTCTCTGTGACATGCACCGCGCGATGCCCGAATGGACACATGTAGCCCTTCTCCACCACGCGGACGAACTGATCGCGGCCAAGGGTGGTGCGGTGCTGCCACTCGGTGAGTTTGACGCCCTTGACGTCCCAGTGACCGCGGACGTCAATGAATGCGCCGAGCGAGGTCAGCGCAAGATTGTTGACCTGCACCGGTTCTGGCGCAGGTAGTAACCATGACGTTCCGGGTCACCGGTGGAGAGGTTGACGATGTCGCGGCGATGCCTCGGGAGCAGGCTGGCGCGGAACGGCGACGTCGACGGTGGCAGCACGCCGCCCTGCTCAAGGTCCCTCGTCCAGACCGCGCGCACCACCCTCTGATCAGCCGAGGTCTCATCGACGGTCGGGTGCCTCCGTGGTGCCCGCCCGTACGCCGAGGCGAGTGTTCCACAATTCGACGGTCGCGCCCGGAGTGTCGTCGACGTCGGTCGCGTGGGCCCACGCACCGCGTTGACTCGGTGACAGCTGCAGACGGCTGGGTACTTCGAGCGCCGTCTCCATCTGGGTTGGTGGACGCGGTGCGGGGCGCCCGACGAAGAAGGGAACCTGGCGACGATGGATCCCGGAAAGCATGCCGGTCGCGATGCCATCCACGATGCGGGCACGTTCATTTGCCGGCAGCGCCAGGATCGCCTGTCGCTCAAACGGTTCGAGCGCAACGATCTGCTGGCCGAGGCCAGCCGCTGCCAAGGTGCGAGTGGCTCGCACGCGATCCACGGCGCTTTGCACTGCGGCTCCGCCTGCTCGAGTCGCCGCGTCCTGAACGGCGGTGAAGACGGGTGCGGCAACGACATCCCAGAGGTGCCAGACGGCGCGTGGCTCCGCCAGCGGAACGACCGCGAGCGGCAGCCGGCTCATCGCGGTCAGGATGCCGAGTGTGGTGAGCTCGATGGAGTCTTGCGCCGAGAGCGTGAATGCCAGCCGCGACGCCCCCGAGAACCGCGCCCCGACGGGAAGTTTCGGTTGCTCAGGCTTGCCGTTTGAGGTGCTCTTCTCCTGGTAGACCTGCTCGAGGACGTGCTGCGGAGGGAAGGTCACGATCAACCTTGACGTCGACGCACCTTTGACTGGCTCGAGGCTCGGGACCCTGCCGCGTTCATCCGCCTTGACGACGACCTGGCATCCCACCGCGCTCACGGTGAACATCAGGTGGTCATGAGGCCGCATCACGAGTAGACGCAGGCGGTGCGCCAACAACCCCGGCGATGCCCATCGAGCTGCCTCCTCGATGATGCCGACGGGTTCGATTGGATGATTCATCTAGCCCTCTTCCGTCCGACCCTTCACAAAATGACAGCCGCCAACCCAGCCAAAGGTAGATTCTGCGCCCATCACAACGGGTGGTATTGAGTAGTGGACTACTGCATCTGCGGGGTCGGCTCACGCATCCAGATTCGCGCATCCCGATTTCGACGCCGAGACATCCTTGGCATAGCGCGAACTCTTAGCGCTCGGCTAGGCGCCGGGCAGGGCGTCAAGTGCCTTCTGCAATCGGCCAATTGACGATGTGACGCCGTATTGCTCGGCGAGCTTGGCCACCTTGCGCGGATGCTCGGCCGCCAGAGGCAGCTCATCGGACTTGGTGGAGAAGTTCACGTCGGCGTCGGTAGCGACCTTGACCACCGGCTCAGCGGCCTCGATGTAGTCGGTGGCGCCAAGCAGCTTTGTCCGATACGCCTTGGACATCTTCGACTTCGGATCGTGGGCGGCGGCGAGGATGTTCTTGAGCGAGCCGTGTTGCGCGAGCAGGGTAGCCGCGGTCTTCTCACCGACACCGGGCACACCGGGAAGGCCGTCGGACGGATCGCCTCGCAGCAGCGCCAGCTCGGCGTACGCCGGTCCGGCGCGGTCGAGGGGAACTCCGTAGGTCTCGGCGACTTCCTTCGGCCCCCACTTGGTCGCCTTGGCCAAGCCCCGGCCGAGATAGAGCACCCGGACTTGCACCGGCTCGTCGCGAACCACCTGGAGCAGGTCGCGGTCGCCGCTCACGACGACGACGGGGTCCTTGCGCTCGCGGGTCGCCAGGGTGCCGAGCACGTCGTCGGCCTCGCAGTCCGGCGCACCCGCGGTCGGAATGCCAAAGGCGTCAAGCATTTCCATGATCATGTCGACCTGGGGCGTCAGTTCGTCGGGGACCTCTTCGATATCGGGCTGGCCCGTCGGCTCCTCTTCCGCGACGCGGTGCGCCTTGTAGGAGGGGATGAGATCCACCCGCCACTGCGGCCGCCAGTCGTCATCGCGGCACACGACCAGCCGGGACGGCCGCTCGCGTGTGATGACGGTGGCGACGGCGTCGAGGAAGCCGCGCAGCGCGTTGACGGGTCTGCCGTCGGGAGCGGTGATCGAGGAGGGCACGCCAAAGAAGGAGCGAAACCACATGCTGGCGCCGTCGAGCAATAACACAGGTGCTGCCACGGTCACCGACAGTAGCGTGAGGTATGGCCTTCGTCGTGAATCGAATCGACCACGTCGTGCTCAACTGCCGCGATGTCGACACCACCACCGACTGGTACGTGCGGGTGCTCGGGATGGAGCGCGAGGTGTTCGGCGAAGGCCGGGTGGCGTTGCGGTTCGGAAACCAGAAGATCAACGTGCGACCCACTGGAGCGCCGAACTGGGAGACGGGCGCGGTCGATGCGCCGGGCTCGCTCGACCTGTGCTTCATCGCGGAGATGAGCCCAGACGACGTCGGTGCGCACCTGCGGTCGTGCGGAGTGACCATCACCGAGGGCCCTGTCCCCAAGACCGGTGCCCTCGGCCCGATGACATCGCACTACTGCCGCGACCCGGACGGCAACCTGATCGAGGTCGCCAGCTATTCGAGCCCGGATTAGCCTGAGTGCCATGACAGCGGCCCGGTTCAGCACCGACGTGTATGCGCAGCGACTCCAGGGCGCGGCGGTGGCCGCAGCCGACGCCGGGTTGGCCGGGTTGGTCATCACGCCCGGATACGACCTGCGCTACCTGGTCGGCTCCCGAGCTCAGACCTTCGAGCGGTTGACCGCGCTGGTGTTGCCCGCGTCCGGCGAGCCGGCGATCGTGGTGCCGCGGATGGAACTGGCCTCGCTGAAGGAGTCCGCGGCCACCGAACTCGGTATCACGGTGCACGACTGGGTCGATGGCGACGACCCCTACGGAATGGTGGCCGATGTGCTCGGCGGCGCCCCCGCGGGTGTTGCCGTCACCGACGCGATGCCCGCGCTGCACCTGCTGCCGTTGGCCGAAGTGCTCGGCGTGGTTCCCGTGCTCGCCACCGACGTGTTGCGTCGACTGCGAATGATCAAGGACGGCGCCGAGATCGACGCGCTGCGCAAGGCGGGTGCCGCCATCGACCGGGTGCACGCCAGGGTGCCGGATTTCCTTGTGCCCGGGCGGACCGAGGCCGACGTGGCCGCCGACATTGCCGAAGCGATTGTCGCCGAGGGTCATTCGGAGGTGGCGTTCATCATCGTCGGATCCGGCCCGCACGGTGCCGATCCGCACCACGAATGCTCCGACCGTGAGCTCCGGGCGGGCGACATCGTCGTGGTCGACATCGGCGGCCCTTACGAACCCGGGTACAACTCGGACTCCACCAGGACCTACAGCATCGGTGAGCCGAGCCCGGAAGTGGCGCAGCAGTATTCGGTGCTGCAACGGGCGCAGCAGGCCGCAGTCGATGCGGTGCGTCCTGGGATTACCGCCGAACAGGTCGACGCGGTGGCACGCGACGTGCTCGCCGAAGCGGGTCTGGCCGAGGCGTTCGTGCACCGCACCGGCCACGGCATCGGGCTCTCGGTGCACGAGGAGCCCTACATCGTGGCGGGCAACGATCTGCCGTTGGCGGAGGGCATGGCGTTCTCCGTCGAGCCGGGCATCTACTTTCCCGGGAAGTGGGGCGCGCGCATCGAGGACATCGTCATCGTCACCGCCGACGGCGCCGAGCCGGTCAACAGTCGCCCGCATGAGCTGATCGTGGTGCGGACCTAGGCGCAGGGATTCCCATGGCGTGCCCGTTCTGCGGCTCCGACGTCGGCAAAACCGACGTGTGCCCGAACTGCGGCGCGCTGAAGGGCGCGGGCACCCAGACCCAGTGGCGACCGGACCCCACTGCGCGTCATGAGGGCCGTTATTACGTGGCAGGCCGCCCCACCAGCCGGGTGCGCGACGGACGATCCGAAGCGACCGATGTCGAGGGCGGCAAGATGCTTCCGGCGTATCTCGACACGCCACCGAGAAGCAGGACGAGCATCCGATCGACGTGGCTCGGCACGGGTATCGCGACCGCCGTCCTGGTCGTACTGGCCGCCGTCATCTGGGCCGTTCTGCTGCCGCGCCACAACGCAGGCTCGCGAGACGCCGACTACCTTTCCGTGCTGAAAGACTCCGGGTTCGCCGACGGCTTCAACTCCGATGCCAACGCGGTGGCCCATGGCAGGCAGGTCTGCAGACAACTCGAAGACGGCGGACCGCAGCAGGGGCTGGCTGCGGACAAGTTCGCAGTCGACGCGTTCTGCCCGCAGTTCTCCGAGGGATTCCACGTCCTCGAAACAGCAACCGCAGCAGGCACGTTCGTCTTGATCGACACGCGCAAGGAGTACGTCAGCTCGATAACATCGGACGGGACGAAATGCCATGGGACGCAGGGTTACTCCGATGTCGGTGGCGGGACCCAGGTCCTCGTGAAGAACGGTAAGGGTGAGATCCTCACGTCCACGTCACTCGGCGACGGTCACGGCGACGACGTCAATTGCAGGTTCGCCTTCACGTTCCCGGTCACCGAGGGGCAGGACCGCTACGTATTGTCCGTCGGTCATCGCGGCGAGTTCAGCTACAGCTTCGAACAGCTGCAGCAAGGCGGTATCGAGATTCACCTCGGCGAATGAGTAGCGCCAATCTTGCTAGGGGGCGTCGCCGTCCTCATCACTTTCGGTGCCATGCTCGTCGGCAACGAGGTAGCGCTCCGGGTGGTGGTAGTTGTTGACGCGGGCTTGCCCCGTGTCGAGGTTGGGCGGCGGAATCCATTGTGTGCGGCCGTCTTTGCGTTTGCGGGTGGTCCAGCCGGTCTTTTCGATGAATTTGTTGTCGACCGGGCAGGCCAACGACATCGTGGTGATGTCGGTGGGGGCATCGGCGGCTGCCCAGCCGTCATCATGGTGGGCTTCACACCAGTAGCCCGGAGCGGTGCAGCCCGGCCGCGTGCAGCCGCGGTCGCGGGCGTAGAGCACAATCCGCTGTCCAGGGGAGGCGAATCGTTTGGCTCGGCCGAGATAAAGCGGCACCTCGGTGTGCTCGTCAAAGATGACGAGGTAGTGGTGGGCCGCCGAAGCTTGCCGGATCACCTCCGACATCGGCAGCAGGCTGCCACCGCCGGTGACTGCGTGCCCGGTGCCGGATTCCAGCTCTTTGAGCGTGGTGGAGATGACCATTGTGACGGGTAAGCCTTTGTGGCTCCCCAGTTGCCCTGATGACAGCATCGCGCGGCACATCGCTTTGAGGGCGTCGTGGTTGCGTTGCCCTTTCGTGCGCAGGTCGGCGCTGGCGTTCTCGGCCGGCGGTTCGCCGTCGATGCACGGGTTTTCGTCGTCGGGGTTGCACATCCCAGGGGCGGCGCTCTTGGCCGATACCGCGTCCCATAGGGCGCGGGCTTCGGGGTCGAGGAGGCCACGGACTTCGCTCATCCCGTCGCTTTGTTGCTTGCCGATGCGGAAATAGCGCCGCCGGGCCCGGTCGGCATCCGACAGTTCGCCGTCCTGGTCGAGCAGCATTGCCAGCCGGTTGGCGGCAGCGCGCGTTTCTTCGGGCGGCAGTCCGCACGCCAGCTGGGCCAGATCGGATTCGGCGGCCTCACGGGTGTGGAAATCGACGAAGCCGGGCAGGTTGGCGAAGAACTGCCGGATGATCTTCACATGCTCGGGGCCGATCTGGCCGTGCAGCTGGGCAGCGGCGGTGTTCGACAGCACCGGCGCCAGCGGTTCGCCGGTCATCGCCGTCCGCGGCCCCAAATCCTCGGCCTCATGGATGCGCCGATTGGCTTCGGTCCGGGAGATTCGCAACAACGTCGACAGTGCCGATGGCAGCGACGGCTCGCCCAACTCCTCGGCGGGGACCCGCGAAAGCGCGGTGACCAGCCGGTGCCTCATCGCCGGCAATCGACGCTCTAGGCACTCCCACGCATGTGCCGCCGCCGTGAGCTCACCGGTCGACCCGTCCAGCGGTTCGGACAACAAGTCATCGAACGCCTCGCCCACTGCGGCGATGCGCTTCAAGACCTGCTCTGAACTCATGCTTCGAACACTAGTTCGAACCACTGACAACACGGCCGCCAACTGTGATCAGTGAAACCAACGTGTCAGAAGTGAATTCGGGGTTTAGTCGCCACCGCGGTCGAGGAGTTCCGAAGAGCCGAGGACCCGCTCAGATTCGCACCTCGATCAAGACCCGCCGCGGACTTATCCGCGGGGTCCGCGTGCGGTTGCACATTTACGCGGCCGTCACGAAACCCGCATTGGCCTGCCTAAACGTTGTCGGCTGTGGAACCATGACGCATCTGTGCGGCGGCTGAAGGAGAGCTCGTATGGCTGACCAAAAATTGCCGACGTCTGCTGAACAAGCCGAAACGGTGACGCCGGACGCGATTATGCAACTCGGTGTCGCATTCTGGGGCTCCAAGACGCTCCTGAGCGCCGTCGAGCTGAAGGTATTCCAGCTGCTGTGCGAAACAGGGCCGCAAGGCTGCGACGAACTGCGGGACCGCCTAGGCCTGCATCCCCGCAGTGCACAGGATTTCTTCGACGCGTTGTTGGCGCTGGGCATGCTCGAGCGTGACGAGGAGGGTCGATACTCCAACACGGCGGCCACCGAGCTCTTCCTTGACCCGGTCAAGCCGTCGTATATCGGTGGCCTACTCGAGATGGCCAACTCTCGGCTGTACCGATTCTGGGGCTCGCTTACCGAAGCACTCCGCACCGGCGAGCCGCAAAGCGAGGCGAAGACCGGAGACGACTTCTTCGCCACGCTGTATGCAGATCCTGAAAAGCTTGCACAATTCGCGGGCGCCATGAGCGGCCTCAGCAGCGCCGCGGGACAAGCGATCGCGGCCAAGTTCCCGTGGAAGGATTACAAGAGCTTCGTTGATATCGGTTGCGCGCAGGGTGCACTGCCCGTCGCGGTTGCGAGTGCGCATGAACACCTGGTCGGAGGTGGGTTCGACCTGCCGCCGATCAGGCCGGTGTTCGACGCATATACACACCGACACGGCCTCGCCAACCGCCTCACCTTCAACCCGGGGGACTTCTTCGCCGACCCACTGCCGGGCGCCGACGTTCTGATCATGGGCCACATCTTGCACGATTGGGACTTGGAGCAGAAGCGCCTACTGCTGCGAAAGGCATACGATGCATTGCCGGAAGGCGGCGCACTGATCGTCTATGAGGCGATCATCGATGATGAACGGCGGCACAACGTTTTTGGGCTCTTGATGAGCCTCAACATGTTGATCGAGGGGCTGGGCTTCGACTTCACGGGTAAAGACTGTTGCACCTGGATGGCCGAAACGGGCTTCCAGAACAGCTACGTCGAGCACCTCGTCGGACCCGATTCGATGGTCGTCGGCTTCAAATAGATCGGAGAGCGTCTGCGGGAGGGAGTCGGAGGTTTAGTCGCCGCTGCGGTCGAGGAGTTCCGACGAGCCGAGGACCCGCTCGATCCGGACCTCGATCACGACCCGTCTGGGGTTGACCCGCGGTGTCCGGTAGCGCTGGGCGTAGCGCAGTTCGGCGTCGCGGATCGCCTCGGGGTCGGTGTTGACCGTGGCGCGACCCTCCAGTGACAGCCACCGCGCACCGTCGACCTGGCTGAGCACGGCTACGCCTCGGTGCTCGGCATTGACCGCCTTCTGCGACCCGCCACTGGTGATGACCCTGGCGATGTGCGTCTTCGGATCGAACGTGAATCCGACCGCAACGACGTGCGGAGAATTGTCGGAGCGCAACGTCGTCAACATCGCGAGATGACGCTCGGTGAGGAACGCCAGCGCGTCGTTGGTAAGCCGTGTCGTTGCGTTTGCCATCGGCTCCCAAACTAGCGCAGGACATAATCACAGCCGTGGATGACACGAGCCGGGGACCCGTCGTGATTTTCGGTGGCCGCAGCGAGATCGGGATGGAACTCGCGCAGCTGCTGGCGCCGGGCGCGACTGTCGTGCTCGCTGCCCGCAGCCCCGACCGGTTGTCCGAGCAGGTCGGGATGCTCGAGAAGGCGGGCGCGGCCAAGGTCGACGTGCGTGAGTTCGACGCCGACGAGTTGACCTCGCACGCCCCGCTGGTGGCCTCGATCACGGCCGACCACGGACCCGATCGGCACCGCGGTGCTGGCATTCGGGGTGCTCGGCGACCAGGCCCGCGCGGAGAGAGACCCGGCGCACGCCGCGGCGGTGCTGCACACCGACTTCGTTGCCCAGGCCAACCTGCTGACCGTGTTGGCCGACACGATGAAGCAAGCGGGCACGGGGGCGATCGTCGTGTTCTCGTCGGTCGCAGGCGTGCGGGTGCGTCGCGCCAACTACGTCTACGGCTCGGCGAAGGCGGGGCTGGACGGGTTCTGCAGCGGCCTCTCCGACGCGCTGCACGGGACGGGCGTCCGGCTGCTGCTCGTGCGGCCCGGATTCGTGATCGGGCGGATGACCGAAGGGATGAAACCGGCGCCCATGTCGAGCACGCCACCGCAGGTTGCCGCCGCCACCGCACGGGCACTGGCCAAAGGCCGTCGGACCGTGTGGATTCCGTGGACGCTGCGGCCGTTCTTCGTCGCGATGCGGCTGCTGCCGCAGTGGATATGGCGGAGGATGCCCAGGTGATCATCGTCATCGGCATCGGGGCCGACGGAATGGCCGGGCTGGCGCCGGCTTCACTGACCGAGTTGCGCAGGGCCACAATCATCTACGGTTCACAACGTCAGCTCGATCTGCTCGACGGAAGCGTTGCCGCGGTCAAGCGGCCGTGGCCGTCACCGATGCTGCCCGCGCTGCGCACCATTCTGGAGGACGCCGCGAGCGACGTTCACGTCGTCGCCAGCGGCGATCCGCTGCTGCACGGTGTCGGCGGCAGCCTCATCCGGCTGTACGGCGCCGAGCAGGTGGCAGTGTTGCCGCATGTGTCGTCGGTGACGCTGGCGTGCTCGCGGGTCGGGTGGGCGGTGCAGGACACCGAGGTGATCTCTCTCGTCACGGCCGAACCGCAAGCCGCAGTGCGGCAGGGCGGGCAGGCCGTGGTGATGTCCCGCGACGGGTCAACACCGGCCGAGTTGGCGCGGCTGCTCAGCCGCACCGGGCGCGGTGATTCGGAGATCACGGTGCTCGAGCAACTCGGCGGTCCCGCGGAACGGCGTCGGTCGTCGACGGCGGCGGAGTGGGCGGCACGGCCGCCTGGCGACGTCGACGACCTCAACGTCATAGCCGTTCGCTATCTGCCCGACGGGCGGCGATTCGCCGTGCTGCCCGACGACGCGTTCGCCCACGACGGGCAGATCACCAAACAATCGGTGCGCGCGGTGACCATGGCCGCCCTCGCGCCTCGACCCGGCGAATATCTCTGGGACGTCGGAGCGGGTTCGGGCAGCATTGCGATCGAGTGGTGCCGCAGCGGTGTGGGTTGCCGGGCAGTGGCTTTCGAGCGCGACGAAAAGCGTCGTACCCGCATCATCGACAACGCGATGGCATTCGGCGTCAGGGTCGAGGTGCATTTCGACGCCCCGGAAGCCTTCGATTTCGTGCCACCGCCGTCGGCGATCTTCGTCGGAGGCGGGCTGACCCAGCCGGGCTTGCTCGAGGCGTGTTACGAGCGATTGTCCACGGGAAAGAGGCTGGTCGCCAACGCCGTCACCGCTGAATCGGAAGCCCTTCTCGCGCAGTGGTATTCGCAGAAGGGCGGCGAACTGCGCCGGTATCAGCACTACCGCGGCGAGCCGCTCGGCAAGTTCACCGGCTGGCGTCCGGCGATGCCCGTCACGCAATGGGTGGTCACCAAGGAATGACCGTCTACTTCATCGGCGCGGGGCCCGGGGCCGCGGACCTGATCACCGTGCGGGGACATCGGCTGCTGAGCAGTTGCCCCGTCTGCCTCTACGCGGGATCGATCATGCCCGACGACCTGTTGGCGTTGTGTCCGCCGGGCACGAGGGTGGTCGACACCGGCCCGCTGACACTCGACCAGATCATCGACGAGATCGCCGCCGCCGATGCGGCCGGTTTGGATGTCGCGCGCCTGCATTCGGGCGACCCGTCGCTGTACAGCGCGCTGGCCGAGCAGTGCCGACGCCTCGACGATCGCGGTGTGGATTACGAAATCGTCCCGGGCGTACCCGCATTCGCGGCCGCTGCGGCGGTTCTCGGGCGCGAGCTGACCGTACCCGGCGTCGCGCAGACCGTGACCTTGACGCGGGTCGCGACGCTGTCGACGGCGATGCCGCCGGGTGAGGACCTCGAGACGTTGTCGGCATCCGGCGGGACGCTGGTGCTGCACCTGGCGGCCGCGCAGGTCGACGGCATCGTTCCGCAGTTGCTCGCCGGCGGCTACCGCGCCGAAACACCCTGTGCGGTAGTGGCATTCGCCAGCTGGCCGCAACAGGTGGTGCTGCGGTGCACGCTTGCCGAGCTGGCCGACCAGATGCATGCGGCCGAGATCACCAGGACGGCTGTGATCATCGTCGGCGATGTGCTCGCCGCCGAGGGCTTTGCGGACAGCTACCTGTACTCGTCGGGCAGAGTGCGGCGGGAGCACCACTGATGCGTGTGCTGCTCCTCGGCGGCACGGCAGAGGCGCGACTGCTCGCCGCGCGACTGCATCCCGCCGTCGACGTGATCAGCTCGCTGGCGGGGCGGGTGCCCGATCCCGCGCTGCCGGTCGGCGAGGTCCGCATCGGCGGGTTCGGTGGCGCCGACGGGATGCGGCGATGGCTGGCCGACTCGAAGGTCGATGCCGTCGTCGACGCCACGCACCCGTTCGCCGCGACGATCACCGCCACCGCCGCCGAGGTGTGCGCCAACCTGCAGATCCCGCATCTTCTGCTTGCACGCCCCGCTTGGCCGCCCGGCGACGCGATCCTCGTCGAGTCCGACAGGGATGCCGCGAAGGCAGTGCAGGACAACGGATTCGCGCGGGTGTTCCTGACCACCGGCCGGTCCGGTGTCGAAGGTGTTCGCAGACGTCGACGCATGGTTTCTGATCCGCGCCGTCACCGCGCCGGACCCGCGGACCCTGCCGCGTCGCCATGCTTCTCCTGCTGTCACGCGGACCGTACCGCTACGACGACGAGCACGCGCTGCTCGTCGAGCATCGCATCGACTGTCTGGTGACGAAGAACAGCGGCGGTGAGATGACCCGACCGAAGCTGGACGCCGCGGCGGCACTCGGTGTCTCGGTGGTGATGGTGGACCGGCCTGCGCTGCCCGTAGGAGTGAACACGGTGTCCACCGTCGACGACGCCGTGGACTGGCTCAGTTCGCTTGGTAGGACGTGATCAACTCGAGCGTGTCCAGCTCGCGGATCGCCCGGCAGCCGCGGCTCAACATCGCCATCATCATGTCGTCGCCGCGTTCGGTCGTCGATGCAAACGCGGTGCCGAGGGCCACCAGCAGCGGCACTTGCACGAGCCCGAGCCGGTAGTCGCGTCCAGCAGGTGTCGAGGTCATAGCCGGTGACGTCGAACCCGAGTAGCGTTCGGTGATACCGCTCGACGAGCTCGCGTTCCATTTCCGATCGCACCGAGGGTTCCAGGCTGGTCCCGGTGAAGTAGGCGAGATCGCGCCCGGGCAATCCGATTCCGACTGTCTGCCAATCGACGATCGTGATACGAGTCCGATCGGGATCGAACAGCATGTTGTCGAGACGGTAGTCGCCGTGCATCAGGGCATACCGCTTGGGCTCGGCCTTCAGCCACGGAGTCACCAGAGACATTGCGGCGACAAGGGTTTCCTGATCGTCCGGAGCGATCTTCGCGCCGAGGCGATCGATCACGATGTCGGCCGCCATGCGAGATATGTCGCCGAGTCCCTTGGCGGCGTCGTCGTCGCCCGGCTTCGGCATCACGACGGCGGGCAGATCCATCCACTCGGGATCGCACCAACTGGGGCCGTGCAGTCCTGCGAGCGCCTCGACCGCAAGGGTCGCCTCTTGCGCGCTGCATCCTGCGATCTGATCGCCCTGCACCGCGGGCGCCATATCGGCGAGGATGAGGACGAAATCGGCGCCGTCGTCGGAGATCTCGGAGTGGAAGCACGGCGGCACGGGGATGCTCATGCGGTCGGCCACCCGTGCGTAGTACTCGACCTCGGACCGGTAGCCGAGCGCCACGCGCTCGCGAACGGCGTCGTCCTGGGCGGACAACTTCACCGCGAATGTGGCGGGCAGATCGCTGTCGGTCGCGTAGGCCGCGCGCACCCGGTAGGTGGCTCCGGTCTGGCCGGTGCCGATCGCGGTGACGTCGACGTCGGCCACGTCGGCGCCCAATACGGACCCGAGCCACGCCGGCGTTACATCGTCAGGTCCACGTGGAATGGTCATCGCTGCGGCGACAGTATCAAAGCGTCGGGTAGCGGCGCGGTGTGAACACCCGATCGTCGTACCACTGGGTCTGCGACGATCCGACGATCAGCAGACACCGCATATCGACCTGGGCGGGGTCGAGGTCGGCCAGCCGCACCACCTTCACGTCTTCGTGCGGACCGGACACATCCCTGCCGATCACCACGGGGGTGCCCGGATCGCGGTGCTCGAGCAGCAGATCTCGCATCGCGCCGACCTGCCAGGTGCGCGTCTTGGACGCGGGGTTGTAGATCGCCAGCACGAGATCGGATTGTGCTGCGGCGGTGAGCCTTTCGGTGATCACGTGCCACGGCTTGAGCCGATCGGATAGCGAGATCACCGCGTAATCGTGGCCCAGTGGCGCCCCGACCCGACTCGCGACGGCCTGCGCGGCGGTCATCGCCGGAATCACCCGGACCGTCACGCCAGGCCACTGCTTGGCCTCTTCCAGCACGGCCGTTGCCATTGCGAAGACGCCTGGGTCGCCGGACGACACGACGGCGACGGCGCGGCCCTCCTCGGCGAGCGAGCACGCCAGCCGGGCGCGTGCCGGTTCATCGGTGTTGTCGCTGGGATGCGTACGTTGTCCGTCGCGCGGCCGGATGCGATCCAGGTACGGGCCGTACCCGATCAGGTCGGTCGCCGCGGCGAGTTCGCGGTGGCTCTGTGGTGTCATCCAATCGATGTCGCCCGGCCCGAGACCGACGACGGCGACGCTGCCCGCGGGAGCCTGCCTGGCAGGGGCGCCCGGCAGCATGGCGAGCGAGAAGTACGGCACCTTGTCGCCATCGACATCGGCTGCGGGCAGCACCCGTTGCTGCGGCGTGCTCGCGCGCTCCACGTAGTACGCCTCGTCGAGCCGACCCGCCGATGAAAGCGCTTCTCGCACAGCGGGATAAGATCTACCCAGTTTCAGAATCACTGCCGCGTCGGTGTCTGCCAACCTGCGCTTGATCTCGTCGACGGGCAGGGTGCCCGGGATTATCGTCAGCACCTCGTCGCCCTGGACAAGGGGAGTGCCGGTGGCCGCAGATGCCGCACTGACCGAGGTCACTCCCGGCACGATCACAGCGTCGAAGCGCTCGGTCAGCCGGGTGTGCATGTGCATGTACGAGCTGTAGAACAGCGGATCACCCTCGGCGAGCAGCGCGACATCTCGGCCCGCGTCCAGATGGACGGCGATGCGGTCGGCGGCCTCGCGGTAGAAATCCTCCATCGCACCGGCATATCCGCCGGCATGTTCGGTGGTCTCGGTGGTGACCGGATACACCAGGTGCTCCTCGATTTGGTCACCGCGCAGATAGGGCTCGGCGATGCCGCGCGCGATGCTTCGTCCGTGCCTGGCGCTGTGATAGGCGATGACGTCGGCTTGCGCGATCACCCTGGCGGCCTTGACCGTCACCAGTTCAGGGTCGCCGGGCCCAAGCCCGACTCCCCACAGAGTTCCTCTTCGCGTCTCGTCGGCGTTCATCATTCGGCGCCACTGGCGATCGCGTTGACGGCGGCGGCGGCCAGCGCACTACCGCCGCGCCGGCCGGTGACCACGAGGTAGGACATGCCGCGCGGTCGGTCGATGAGCTCTTGCTTCGACTGAGCCGACCCGACGAAACCGACCGGGCCGCCGAGCACGGCCGCCGGAGTCGGTGCGCCGTCGTCGACGAGTTCCAGTAGCCGGAACAGAGCGGTCGGTGCGTTGCCGATGGCCAGCACCGCACCGCCCAGCCGGTCGGCCCACAACTGCACGCCTGCGGCGGAGCGGGTGGTGCCCATGTCGGCAGCCAGCGTCGGCGGCCCTGGCATCGGCGACCAGCGACACCACCTCGTTGTCGGCGGGCAGCCGTGACCGGGTGATCCCTGCCGCCACCATCGAGGAATCGCACAGCACCGGCGCGCCCGCGGCGAGTGCGGCATGCGCCTTGGCGACCACGTCCTCGCTGTAGGCGACGTGGTCGGCGATGTCGACCTGACCGCATGTATGGATCAACCGCACGACCACGCGGGCGACGTCATCGGGGAATCGGGATAGATCGGCTTCGGCCCGGATCGTCGCGAACGACTGCCGATAGATCTCGGCGGCGTCGCGGATGTAGTCGAGCACCCGCTCACCCTACGGGGCGCCGTGCGCAGCACGTATCCGTCTCCGGTGGCGATCAGCACCTCGGCTGCCGCCGGGCTGCCGCAGGCTCGTTCGCATCCCACGAAATGCCGGTGAGCCGTGCTGTGGTCGCCGACGGCGCGGGCCGCGTCCGCACGAACATCGGCCACCGAGTGTTCGCACCCCGGGCTGCCCGTGCAGGCGCTCACATCCAGCCACGGCGAACCCTCGTCGAACACCAGGCCGAACGGAGCGAGCACGCGTAGCGCGGTGTCCGCGACGCCCTCGTCGAGGTCGCAGACCAGTACCGAGCGCCACGGCGTGACGACCATCGGGGCGTCGATGGCCGCCAGGTATTCGGCGACGCGCGCCTGCAGCACACCCAGCGGTGCGCCTGCACCGAGCGCGATCCGGCCGTCGTCCTGGCCGATCCAGCCGACCGGCGGCCGGCCGGCAGGAGGCCAGGTCGCGCCGGGCTCGGCGGACCGGGCAAGGCCGTCGATCAGTGCAGAGGGGTCCGCGAGCTCTGCCACGCGCCACGCGTCGCCCCGAATCTCCAGGAAGCGCTGCGCGATCGAGACCAGCGCGGGCACGACGTCCTCCGGGGTGAATCGGACGCCCGTGTCGCGGCCGGCCAGCAGGAGGGCGACCGAGTCACCGGTCACGAGTACCCCCGCGTCGGCGGCAAGGCCGGACACGTCACCGCGGCCGTCGTCGACGCTGAACCAGAACCGGCCGGGCAGCGCGGCGAGGTCGGGCGCGGCGCAGATCGCGGTGTCGAGCCGCCGCACCCACTCACGCACGTCGGCACTGCCGCCCACCCGACCCGAGAGGGGGGAGGCGACGATGTTGCGCACCCGCTCGTGCGTCGGCGACGGCAGCATTCCCGCACTGGCGACCGCGTCGGCGAGTCCCGTGGCTGCCTCGTCATCGCGGATGCCGCGGATCTGGATGTTGCCCCGCGAGGTCAACTCCATCGCCGGGGAGCCGAACCGGTTGGCCGCATGCGCCAGCGCCTCCAGCTGACGCGGCTCGATCATCCCGCCGGGCAGCCGGACACGAGCGAGCGCGCCGTCGGCTGCCGAGTGCATCTGCAGGGCGCCGGGGCATTCGTCCTGGTCACGGGTCCGAGCCATCACGTTCACGGTACGCGTAGCCCCGATGAGGAGAAATTGGAGTAGTGGACTACGCGTGTGTCAATAAGCCGCCGATTCTAGTTTTCAGACATCAGGGAGCCCGCGGCAGTAGAGCACGGGACGTTGGGGCGGTTGGAGTACCGAAATGACCACGTTGGACACCACGGCTGGCACGACGAACCAGACACCGAAAATCGAAAGCACACCGGCGCCGATCGTCGAGAAGTCCACCGACACAGCTGCGCTGATCACCGAGCAGCAGGTGCTGTTCGCGTCGGCGGCGGCGCTGGCACCCGCAGTTGCGCCTGCGCGACATCGGAACGTTGCCTACGAGTTCGCCATGTCGGTGCGCGCGCTGTTTGCGCGGCCCGAGAAGGTGCGAGCACCACGGCACCACCCGCAGCGGTTCAGTTATCTGGAGCAGTCCGCCATGTCACGGGAAATGGACCGGCTCTAATTGCGCTGACCGGTCAGCTGGCCAGCGGTATCGGAGCCACCACATCTGAGTAGTGCGAGGCATCGCCTGCGACCACGCGGCTGGTCCTGCCGTCGACAGCCACCGGGATGTCGCCGGCGAGCGTCACCCGATTGAGCATGCGGAACTGGTCGTCGTAGTCTGCGACGGCATAGTGCTGGGTGGCGCGGTTGTCCCAGATCGCCAGATCGCCTGGCTGCCAGTCCCAGCGAATGGTGTTCTCCAGCTTGGTGATTCGGGACTGCAGCAGGTTGAACAGCGTGGCGGACTCGCCGGAACCGAGCCCGACGAACCGTTTGACGAAATGACCGAGCAGCAGCACGCGCCTTCCGGTTTCGGGGTGGATGCGCACCACCGGGTGCTCTGTCTCGTAGTAGTCGGAGACGAACTCATCGCGGTACTGGCGTTCCTCCGCGGTGGCGGCTTCCCGAGGCGAAGCGTAGTCGTACTGGTTGGTGTGCACAGCCCAGAGGTTCTCGGCCAGAACGCGAAGGGGTGCGGGCAGTTGGTCGTAGGCCGCCTCGGTCGAGGCCCAGGTCGTCGTGCCGCCGTAAGCGGGCAGCGTGACGGCGCGCAGCAGCGAGGCCTTGGGGATCCGGTCGACGAACGTGACATCGGTGTGCCAGCTGTTGGCCTTGTCGTAGCGCGAATCGATGGGCAGCAGACGGGCTCCGCGCGACGTCACCGTCGGGTGCGCGGTTGTCGGCGTGCCCAGCCTGCGCGCGAACGCCAGCTGATCGTCATCGTCGAGGTCGTGCTGTCCGCGGAAGAAGATCACCTTGTGCTCGAGCAGCGCCGTATTGATCTGCGCTGCGGTGGAACTGTCGAGGTGTCCAGCAAGGCGGATGCCGTCGATACGCGCACCGATGTTGGCTCCGAGTTTGACCACGTGCATCCGCCAACGCTGGACCCTGCCTCGGTCGCGCGCCAGGGTTCTACGCAGCGGGAGCAGAACCCGATGTGACGGTTGTCACATGGCTGACCTGGTAGTTCCGTCGGCCACACGCTGGTGGTTACTCGCCGGTTTCGTCGTACGGTTCTCGCAGTTACACGTGTGTGTAACAACGAACGGAAGGACCAACGATGTTCTCCTTGATCGTTTTCGGCGCTGTTCTCGTCGTCCTGGTCGCCGCGACCGGACTGCCGTATCCGCAGACCTGGCACGGCCGCTTCGGTGACTGACCACCACCTGCGCTAAGAATGGTGGGTGCAAGCGCCCACCATTCTTTTGCTGTCGACGTCCGACACCGACCTGATCACCGCCCGCGCCAGCGGAGCGCAGTACCGGTGGGCCAACCCGTCGCGGCTCGTCGACGGTGAGCTGAACGAGCAACTCGACGGCGCCGACCTCGTCGTGGTGCGGATTCTCGGCGGCTACCGGTCCTGGCAGGACGGCATCGACACCGTTGTCGGAAGCGGCGTGCCGACGGTGGTGGTCAGTGGCGAGCAGGCACCTGACGCAGACCTGATGAGCTATTCGACCGTCCCGGCCGGCGTGGCCCTACAGGCGCACGTGTATCTCGCCCAGGGCGGCGTGGTGAACCTTCACCAGCTGCACGCATTTCTGTGCGACACCGTGCTGATGACCGGGTTCGGTTTCGCGCCCCCTGCGGCAGTCCCGAATTGGGGTGTCCTGCAACGTCATTCGATGAGCCACGACGGCCCGACGATCGCGGTGCTCTTTTACCGGGCTCAGCAGCTGGCGGGCAACACCGCTTACGTCGAAGCGCTCTGCAGCGCAATCGAAGAGGCGGGAGGGCGCGCATTACCGGTGTACTGCGCCTCGCTGCGCACCGCCGAGCCCGACATGCTCGAGTTGCTGAAATCGGCCGACGCGATGGTGACCACCGTGCTGGCCGCGGGCGGGGCGGTTCCCGCCACCGTCACAGCGGGTGGCAGCGACGACGCCTGGAATGTGGCGCACCTTGCCGCGCTGGACATTCCGATACTGCAGGGTCTGTGCCTGACCAGCTCGCGGTCACAATGGCACGACAACGACGACGGTATGAGCCCGCTCGACGTCGCAACCCAGGTGGCCGTGCCGGAGTTCGACGGCCGCATCATCACTGTCCCGTTCTCCTTCAAGGAAATTGACGACGAGGGATCTGATCGCCTACGTCGCCGACCCCGAACGCTGTGCCAGGGTGGCTGGCCTCGCGGTGCGCCATGCGCGACTGCGCTCCGTCGCACCGCAGGACAAGCGCGTCGCGGTGGTGTTCTCGGCATACCCGACCAAACACGCCCGGATCGGCAACGCCGTCGGGCTGGACACCCCGGCGAGTGCGGTCGCGCTGTTGCGCGCCATGCGCGACGCAGGCTACCGGATAGGTGACGTCCCCGGCGTCGACGCACAGGACGGCGACGCATTGATCCACGCGCTGATCGAGCGCGGTGGTCAGGACCCGGACTGGCTCACCGAGGAACACCTGACGGGCAATCCGATTCGACTGTCTGCCAAGGACTACCGCACGTGGTTCGCGACGTTGCCCGCCGAGCTTACCGAGGGTGTCGAGAAGCATTGGGGGCCGCCGCCGGGTGAGCTGTTCGTCGACCGCACGACTGATCCCGACGGCGAGATCGTCATAGCCGCAATGCGGGAAGACAACGTCGTCCTGATGGTGCAGCCGCCGCGGGGTTTCGGGGAGAACCCCGTCGCGATCTACCACGACCCAGACCTGCCGCCGAGCCATCACTATCTGGCGGCGTACCACTGGCTGGACAGTGGTTTCCGTGCCGACGCGGTCGTGCATCTCGGCAAGCACGGCAACCTGGAGTGGCTGCCGGGCAAGACGCTCGGCATGTCCGCGGCGTGCGGGTCCGACGCGGCTCTCGGCAGCCTTCCGCTGATCTACCCGTTCCTCGTCAACGATCCCGGCGAGGGCACCCAGGCCAAGCGGCGCGCGCACGCCACGCTGGTCGACCACCTCATCCCGCCGATGGCGCGCGCCGAAAGTTACGGGGACATAGCGCGGTTGGAGCAGCTGCTCGACGAGCACGCCAACATCGCCGCGCTCGACCCCGGCAAGCTGCCCGCGATCCGCCAGCAGATCTGGACGCTGATGCGCGCCGCCGAAATGGACCACGATCTCGGCCTGGCCGAACGTCCCGAGGATGACTCGTTCGACGACATGCTGCTGCACGTCGACGGCTGGTTGTGCGAGATCAAGGACGTCCAGATCCGCGACGGGCTGCACATTCTCGGTCAGGCGCCGTCCGATGAGCCGGAGCTCGATCTCGTGCTGGCGATCCTGCGGGCGCGACAGCTGTTCGGCGGTGAGCAGACGGTGCCGGGGTTGCGGCAGGCGCTCGGTCTCGCCGAGGACGGCACCGACGAACGGGGCGCGGTCGACGACGCCGAAACCCGTGCCCGCGCACTGCTTGCCGAGTTGCAGCAAGCCGGTTGGGACGCGGCGGCGGTCGAGCGCCTGACCGATGACCGCGACGTCGCTGCCATCCTGCGGTTCGCGTGCACCGAGGTGGTGCCCCGGCTCGCGGGCACCGCGGGAGAAATCGATCAGATCCTGCGGGCCTTGGACGGCAGGTTCATCGAAGCGGGCCCCTCGGGTTCCCCGCTGCGGGGACTGGTCAACGTGTTGCCCACCGGGCGCAATTTCTACTCCGTCGACCCGAAGGCCGTGCCGTCGCGGCTGGCCTGGGAGACCGGTAGTGCGATGGCGGACTCGCTACTGGCCCGTTACCGCGAGGACCACGGCAGCTGGCCGCGGTCGGTCGGCCTTTCGGTGTGGGGCACGTCGGCGATGCGGACGTCGGG
This sequence comes from uncultured Actinomycetota bacterium, assembly GCA_963758825.1. Classification (GTDB taxonomy): domain Bacteria; phylum Actinomycetota; class Actinomycetes; order Mycobacteriales; family Mycobacteriaceae; genus Mycobacterium. The sequence continues at coordinate 494,351 of CAVWWV010000014.1, forward strand.
CGATGACATCGCCGAAGTGCTTGCGCTGCTGGGGGTTCGGCCCGTGTGGGACGACGCGTCCCGCCGCGTCATCGACCTGGAGACGATCGCGCTGGCCGAACTCGACAGGCCGCGTATCGACGTCACCGTGCGGATCTCCGGCTTCTTCCGGGACGCCTTCCCGCACGTCGTCACCATGCTCGATGACGCGGTCGCGCTCGTCGCGAACCTCGACGAGCCTGCCGATGCGAACTACGTGCGCGCGCACACGGACGCCGACATCGCCGAGCACGGTGACCGGCGTCGAGCCACCACAAGGGTTTTCGGCTCGAAACCAGGCACCTACGGCGCGGGGCTGCTGCAGTTGATCGACAGCCGCAACTGGCGCGACGACGCAGACCTCGCCGAGGTGTACACGGCCTGGGGCGGCTTCGCATACGGACGCGGTCTCGATGGGGCGCCGGCCGCCGACGACATGAGCCGGCAGTACCGCCGCATCGCGGTGGCGGCCAAGAACACTGACACCCGCGAGCACGACATCGCCGATTCCGACGACTACTTCCAGTACCACGGCGGAATGGTGGCCACCGTCCGCGCGCTCACCGGCAAGGCGCCCGCCGCCTACATCGGCGACAACACCCGGCCGGACGCCGTGCGTACCCGCACGCTGTCGGAGGAGACGACGCGGGTCTTCCGCGCCAGGGTGGTCAACCCGCGGTGGATGACCGCGATGCGTCGGCACGGCTACAAGGGCGCATTCGAAATGGCGGCGACCGTCGACTACCTGTTCGGCTATGACGCCACCGCGGGGGTGATGGCCGACTGGATGTATGAACGGCTCACCGAGGCCTATGTGCTCGACGACGAAAACCGCAAATTCATGGCCGAGTCCAATCCGTGGGCGCTGCACGGCATGGCCGAGCGCCTGCTCGAGGCGGCGGACCGCGGCATGTGGGCGCACCCGGAGGCCGACACCCTCAACGGTCTGCGGCACGTGCTGCTGGAAACCGAAGGCGACCTCGAGGGCTGAATCCCGCTAAGTTGGCTGACGTGCCTGTCACCTTCGCCGACGTCGCGAAAAGCGAATACATCCTGCTGACCACGTTCACCAAGGACGGCCGACCCAAGCCGACAGCGATCTGGGCAGCACCCGAAGGGGACGGCCTTGTGGTGATCACGCAGGAGAAGTCGTGGAAGGTCAAGCGAATCCGGAACACCGCCCGGGTGACCATCGCGAAATGCGACCGAAGCGGAAACCCCAAGGGTGAGGCGGTCGAGGCCGTTGCGCGCATCCTCGACAAATCCGCCAACGGCGCCACCTATGACGCCATCGGCAAGCGATACGGCCTGCTCGGCAAGACCTTCAACCTGTTCTCGAAGCTGCGCGGCGGGATGAAGAACAACGTTTCGATCGAACTGAAACCGGTGAACTGATCAGCATGCCTGCCAGCTTCACAGACGTTTACGACGAGAAGTATCTGCTGCTGACGACCTTCACCAAGGACGGAAGGCCCAAGCCGACCACGGTGTGGGGGGTGCCCGAAGGCGACAAGCTGCTGATCATCACCGACGACGGATCATGGAAGACGAAGCGGATCAAGAACACCCCGCGCGTGACCATCCAGAAGGCCGGTGCGCTCGGAAAGGCCAAGGGTGAGCCGGTCGAGGCCGTCGCGCGCATCCTGCCCGAATCCGAGACACGAGAGGTCTTCGAGAAGGTCACCAAGCGCTACTGGTGGCATGCGTGGTGGTGGGTTCCGCAGGCGATCTTCCGCGGCGGCATCGACAAGGTGCACGCGGCCATCGAGGTCACCGCGCCCGCACCCGCCTAGGGTTCTGGTCGCACAGGAACCCTGCGGCACCGCGAAGCGTTGGCACATCATGGCGATGCGGCTGTTCCTGATCTACCTGGTGGTCGAACTGGCGGTCGTCGTGGCCCTGGTCTCGACGATCGGCTTCGGCTGGACCGTGCTGGCAGTTCTCGGTGCGTCCATCGCGGGGTTCGTCCTGGCCGGCTCGCAGGTCAAGAGGCATATCCGCCGACTGAAGTCCGGGATCACCACCCCGCAGGGCGCCGTCACCGACAGCGCCCTCGTCGCGTTGGGCACCGTGCTGGTCTTCATCCCGGGGCTGGTCACCACGGCTGCCGGCCTGCTGCTGCTGATACCGCCGACCCGGGCCGTCGCCCGCCCGGTGCTGACGGCGATGGCCGCCCGCCGGATGCCGCTGATCACCGTCGCGGCCACCGCTGCGGGCCGCAGGGGACCCGGACGCGGTGACTACATCGAGGGCGAGGTCATCGATGTCGTCGACAGTGACGTCCACGGTGACATCGTCGACGTCGTGGACATCGAACCCCCGGCATTGCCTCCCAAGCGCGACTGAGTTGACCACGCTGCTTCTCGGCGGCCGGATTCACAGTCCGGCCATGCCGGACGCCACCGGGATGGCCGTCCGCGATGGCGTCGTCGCCTGGCTCGGCAGCGACGAAATCGGTCTCGCTCAATTCCCCGACGCCGCCGTCGTCGATCTCGACGGCGCGTTCGTCGCACCCGCATTCGTCGACTGCCACGTGCATGTCACCGCGACCGGCCTCATGCTGTCGGGCCTCGATCTGAGAGCCGCCACCTCGATCCGGCACTGCCTTGCGCTCGTCGCCGAGTTCGCACAGGCCCATCCCGACGGCCTCATCTGGGGGCACGGCTGGGACGAGTCGGGCTGGCCGGAAGCGACGCCGCCGAGCACCGATGACCTGGACGCCGTGGTCGGCGACCGGCCTGTCTACCTGGCGCGCGTCGACGTCCATTCCGCGGCGGCGTCCTCGGCGCTTCGGCGGCTGACGCCAGGCCTGCCTGCCGCGCGGGGCTTCGACCCGCAGCGCCCGTTGACCGCAGACGCCCACCACATTGTCCGCGCCGCCGCCCGCGACCGGCTGACACCCGACCAGCGGGCCCGCGCCCGCGCCGCCACCCTCGACGCCGCGGCGGCCAGCGGGATCGTCGCCGTCCACGAATGCGCGGGTCCCGACATCGGCGGCCTCGACGACTGGCATGAACTGCGCCGAACCAACCACGGCGTCGAGATCGTCGGGTACTGGGGTGAAGCGGTCGCCGATCGAGTCCAGGCGCAGGCCCTCATCGAGATGACCGGCGCCAGGGGGCTGGCGGGCGACCTGTTCGTCGACGGCGCCCTCGGATCGCGGACGGCCTGGCTGCGCGAGCCCTACGCCGACGCCCCGGACCGCTGCGGCAACACCTATCTCGACCCGGACGCCATCACCGCGCATCTGCACGCCTGCACCGAGGCCGGAATCCCGGCAGGCTTCCACGTGATCGGAGACGCCGCGGTCGGCGCCGTCGTCGACGCGCTGGCGCACGTGGCGGACCGGCTCGGCACGCCGGCCGTCGCCCGATGCGGGCACCGACTCGAGCACCTCGAAATGGTGACCCCCGAGCAATCGGCGCGGCTGGGCGAATGGGGCGTCATCGCGAGCGTGCAGCCGAACTTCGATGCGCTGTGGGGCGGCGAAGACGGGATGTACGCACAGCGTCTCGGCCGGGAGAGAGCCCTGCAGCTCAATCCGCTGGCGCTGTTAGCATCCCAAGGCGTGCCACTCGCCTTCGGTTCTGATTCGCCGGTCACGGCCATGAATCCCTGGGCGACTGTCCGCGCCGCAACCCGGCACCAGACACCAGCGAGTTCGGTGTCGATGCGAGCAGCGTTCTCGGCTGCGACGCGTGGCGCATGGCGCGCGGGCGGGGTGCGCGACGGTGTCACCGGGACACTCGTGCCGGGCGCGCCCGCGTCATACGCCGTGTGGCAGACCGACCAGCTTGAGGTCAGCGCTCCCGACGACGCGGTGGCACGCTGGTCGACCGACCCGCGGTCGCGGGTACCCGCGCTGCCCCGACTCGGCCCCGACGACCGGCTGCCCCACTGCGTTCAGACGGTTCACCGGGGTGCCGTCATCCATGGCTAGGCGATTGCGCGACTGGAGTCGCGCCGACGACGACACCGACTCTCTACCGGTGCTGACCACTGATCAGGTCGACGAGCTGGCCTCCGACGACGAGACCGGTCCCGGCGTCCCGGGCGCCCCCGACGAAGAGGCTGCCCCGGTTGACGACGAGGCGACGTCGACAGTCACGCCCGCTACCGAGCGGGAAGGGCCCGCATGGGTCAGGCGGTTCGGCGACGCGGTGGTGGCCCGGCTGACGCGGCTGTCCGCCGTCATCCTCGGTGGGATGGCGCTCTGCCTCAGCTTCCCGCCGTTCGGCTGGTGGTATGCGGGGATCGTCGCATTCGCGCTGTTGGCCTGGGTGCTGACGCGCGATGCCACCACACTCGTCGGCGGATTCGGCTACGGCTTTCTTTTCGGGGCGGCGTTCAACATCCCGCTGTTGCCGTGGACCGGCGTCATGGTCGGGCTCCTGCCGTGGCTGGCACTCGCGCTGCTGCAGGCGGTGTTCCCCGCGCTGTTCGGGCTGGCCGCCGTGTTCGTGGCGCGCAGGTTGACCGCGTGGCCGATCTGGTTCGCCGGTCTGTGGGCGCTGACCGAGTGGGCGAAGTCGACGGTGCCGTTCGGCGGATTCCCATGGGGCGTCGTCGGTTTCGGCCAAACCGATGGCCCGCTGCTGCCACTGGCTCAGCTCGGCGGGGCGCCGCTGGTTTCGTTCGCGGCCGCCCTGCTCGGATTCGGCCTTGCCGCACTGGTCGTCGAGATCTTCACCTGGTGGCGGCGCAGCGGTGACGGCCCAGACGCCAACACGCGGCCCGCGGTGGTGCTGCCCGGTGCCTGCATCAGCCTCGTGCTGATCGCCGCAGCGGCGATCTCGCCCGCGGTCCGGCATTCAGGTGCCGGCGCAGCCGACGAGCCGTCGGTCAACGTCGCTGCCGTGCAGGGAAACGTGCCGCAGCTCGGGCTGGATTTCAACGCCCAACGCAGGGCCGTGCTCGACAACCATGTACGGGAGACGATGCGGCTGTCGGAGGATGTGCGGGCCGGCCGGGCGCCGCAGCCGTTGTTCGTCGTGTGGCCGGAGAACTCATCGGACATCGACCCGCTCGCCAACCAGGACGCCGCCGACCAGATCGCGGTCGCAGTCGACGCGATCAGGGCGCCGATTCTCGTCGGCGGCGTGCTGGCCGCGCCCGGGCACACCCGCGACAACCCGGTATCGACCAACTCGGTCATCGTGTGGAATCCCGAAACCGGCCCCGGCGACCGGCACGACAAGCAGATCGTCCAGCCGTTCGGTGAGTATCTGCCGTGGCGGAGCTTCTTCGAACACTTCTCGTCGTACGCCGACCGGGCCGGATATTTCGTGCCCGGCACCGGTACCGGTGTCGTCGATGCGGCGGGCGTGCCGATCGGCGTGTCGACCTGCTGGGAGGTCATCTTCGACCGGTCGCCGCGGGAGTCGGTGCGAAACGGTGCCCAGGTGCTGACCGTGCCGTCCAACAACGCCACCTTCAACGAGTCGATGAGCGCGCAGCAGCTCGCGTTCGGCAGGCTGCGTGCCGTCGAGCACAACCGCTTCGTCATCGTTGCGGGCACCACCGGGATCAGCGCGATCATTGCGCCCGACGGTCGTGTGCTCGCCCGCACCGAGTTCTTCGAACCCGCCTACCTCGACATGCCGATCCGGCTGAAGACGCAGCTCACCGCGGCGACACGATGGGGTCCGGTTGTGCAGGGCCTGCTGGTCGCCGTCGGGATCGGGGCCCTGATCGCCGCGATGATGCAGAATGGAAGGTTCGTGCGTCTTCGCCGGCCGGTGACCGACGCCAGCGGCAGAGCCACACCGTCCGACGAGGACGGCACCGAAAGAGGAAGCACATGAGCGGCCCTGGGCCAGCGGAACGCCCGAGTCAGCGCACTCTGGTCATCATCCCCACCTACAACGAGCGGGAGAACCTGCCGCTGATCGTCGCCCGGGTGCACAACGCCCGGCCCGAGGTGCACATCCTCGTCGTCGACGACGGCAGCCCCGACGGCACCGGCGAGCTGGCCGACGAGCTGGCGATGGCCGACCCGGACCGGGTGCACGTGATGCACCGCGCGAGCAAGGACGGGCTCGGGGCGGCATACCTGGCGGGCTTCGCCTGGGGACTGGGCCGCGAATACTCGGTGCTGGTCGAGATGGACGCCGATGGCAGCCACGCGCCCGAGGAGCTTCACCGCCTGCTCGACGCGGTCGACGGGGGTGCCGATCTCGTCATCGGATCGCGCTATGTGCCGGGCGGCGCCATCCGGAACTGGCCGCGCCGCCGGTTCGCCCTGTCCAAGACCGCCAACACCTACGCGCGGGTGCTGCTCGGCGTCGGCGTACGCGACATCACCGCGGGTTATCGCGCGTATCGGCGCGAGGTGCTCGAAAAGATCGACCTGGCCGCCGTGGACTCGAAGGGGTACTGCTTCCAGATCGACCTGACCTGGCGCGCCATCAACAACGGGTTCGTCGTCGTCGAGGTACCGATCACCTTCAGCGAGCGGGAGCTCGGTGTATCGAAGATGAGCGGGTCAAACATCCGCGAGGCGATGCTCAAGGTTGCGGAGTGGGGCGTCCGCGGACGCCTCGATCGCGCCCGCGGCGTGGTGCGCTAGCAGCCGGTCAGCTGCCCCGACGCCGCGTCTTGATGATGTCGAGGCGCTCCTTGAGCAGCTCGTCGAGCTCCTCGACGGAACGGCGCTCGAGCAGCATGTCCCAGTGGGTACGCGGCGGCTTGACCTTCTTGGGCTCAGGCACGTCACCCTCGATCAGGGTGCCTTCCATGCCGTTGCGGCACAGCCAGGTGCCGGGGATCTCGGCGTCGTCGGCGAACGGGACGTCGAACTCCTCGCCGTTGTCGGTGCGGTAGCGGGCGACCTGACGCGGCGCCAGGTCATGGTTGCGGTCGGTCTCGTAGCTCACGGCGCCGAGGCGACTACCTCTCAAAACCCGATCAGCCATTTCGTCAACACTCCTCACAGCTTTTGGTCCGGAATAGCAACGCGATGGCGCGCAAAGAAGTTCCCGACTCGACCGCCCATGATACCGGGATCGAGGCCATAGCCGGTCTAAGGTCTGAATTCGTGGAGACCATCACCAGAAGGCGAGCTCGCACGCAACCCTGTCGATGGTGTGGTCGGGACGTCGACGACGCAGGACTCGGGCGGCGCCGACAGTACTGCAGGCAGTCGTGTCGGCAGCGCGCCTACGAGCAGCGTGCCCAGGTGAAGGGCACCACGCTTTCTCCGGATTCGGTGGTGCTCAGCGCCGAAGAGGCGGCCCAGCTGTCCGACCGCGTCTACCAGGTTCGGTGCGCCGCAGAGGACGTGGCGACCGCGGTCGACGAGGGCGCTGCACCCACAGAGCTGCGGGAACTGTGCGACGCTCTGATCCGCGCGGCCAAGGCGGCCGACGGCTGGCGATAGGGGACCCCCGGCTTGTGGCGCTTCGACGGATTCGTCCTCGACACCCAGCGCTACGAGTTGCGTCACGGTGACGAGGTGGTCCGCGTCGAGCCGCAGGTGTTCGATGTGCTGACCCAGCTCGTGCGCAACCGCGAGCGCTGCGTCACCAAGGAAGAGCTGTTCGACGCGGTCTGGGGCGGACGGTTCGTCGGCGAGGCGGCCCTGACAAGCCGGATCAAGGCGGCCAGGCGGGCGCTGGGCGACGACGGCGAATCGCAGCGCTTCATCAGGACGGTGCGCGGTCGCGGGTACCAGTTCGTTGCCACCGTGGCAGACGACACACCGGCGCCGCCCGACGAACCGGCACCGCAGGACGAACCGCCCCCGCCGCGACAGCACATCGCGTTCTGTCGGGCGGCCGACGGCGTGCGGCTGGCCTACGCGGTTGCGGGGGAGGGTCCGCCGCTGATGCGTGCCGCCAACTGGATGACGCACCTCGGTTACGACATCGAAAGCCCGGTGTGGCGGCACTGGGTGCGTGACCTCTCGTCGCGGCACACATTCATTCGTTACGACGAACGGGGTTGCGGGCTATCCGACTGGAGCGTCACCGATTTCAGCTTCGACGACTGGGTCAGCGACCTCGAGTCCGTTGTCGAGGCGCTCGGATTGGAGCGCTTCCCGCTGCTCGGGGTGTCCCAGGGTGCCGCCGTGGCCGTCGCCTACGCCGCACGGCACCCCGATCGGGTGACCAAGCTGGTGCTCTGCGGCTCGTACGCGCGGGGTCGAGGAACCAGGGCGGTCAACGAGGAGGAGAAGCGGGCGGCGGCACTGGATCTCGAGCTGGCCCGGGTGGGCTGGGGGCGTGACGATCCCGCGTTCAGGCAGGTGTTCGCGGCGCAGTTCATTCCCGACGGCACCCGCGCCGACTGGGCGGCCTTCGACCAACTGCAGCGACGCACCACCTCGCCGGAGAACGCCGTGCGGTTCCTGGAGGAGTTCGGTCGTATCGATGTGCGCGACGAGGCCGGCAAGGTGTCCTGCCCGACGCTGATTCTGCACTCGCGTGACGATCACCGGCAGCCGCTGCCCGCCGCGGAGGAGCTCGCCGCGCTGATACCCGCTGCGCGCCTGGTCGCGCTCGACAGCAACAACCACCTGTTGACGGCGGCCGAACCCGCATGGCGGGTGTTCCTCGACGAAGTGGAGCGATTCCTCGCGGACTGAGGCCACGATGTTGCGCGACGGTGCGCTGAGATCTCCACGCAATCTCCATACATTCTTCATGTGCGTCGGCTGTGAGCCATCCATGCTGGTCACATGAAAAAGCACATCCGCATCCTGCTACTGGGTGTCGTCGCGATCCTCGCGCTCGGCACTCTGACCGCATGCTCGAGCGGCACGAAAGAAGCGACGGACAGCTCTGAGGCGTCCGGCACTTCCGCCGCCCCCGCACCCGTTACCGCATCACCGTTTCCGCAGTCGGCGAAGTACATCGCCGACGTCAAGTCGGCCGACGGCAAGCCGATGGTCATCGGCATCGCCGTCGACGGCACCGAGATCGCCGCGTACGCCTGCAATGGCACCGACGACGAGGCGTGGTTCTTCGGCAATCAGAAGGACGGCAAGATCGACATCACCTCCCGCTTCAAGGACACCCTGAAGGCCGAGTTCGACGGCAAGGACGTGGTCGGCGATCTGACCATGAACGGCGTCGCGTTCACGTTCAGTGCTCCCGCGGTTCCCGCGCCCGCCGGGATGTACACCGCCGAGTTGAACGGCGTGCGCGCATCGTGGGTGGTCCGGCCCGACGGCAGCGCCACCGGCGTGCAGTTCAACGGCGGTATCAGCGGCCGCGACTTCGAGCAGGCCGAGTTGCAGCAGCTCAACGAACTGCAGTTCCGCAACAGCGTGCGCAACAAGCGGCAACTGCAGCAGGCCCAGCAGATCCAGGTGCTGGCCAACCGCTCGGCACGCTCGACGATCAACGGCCAGGACGTGACTCCCGTCGTCGTTGACGGCAACTTCCGGTTGTGACCACAACCACCTAGCCCGCAGCGCAACGGCCCTGCCGGAGTGAGTGTTTCGACGCTCGCTGCGGCAGGGTCCGTTATCTTCACGCAGAGTTCAAACCTTCACCCCCGATCGGGTGCGCCATAGCGTTTGGGGCACCGTGACGACACCGACAGAGCTGGCGCCTGCCCGCGCCACCCCCGCACGGCGAAGCGATCGCACGTGGACTTTGATCCGATGGTCGTCGCCGTTGGTACTGCTTGCGCTGTGGCAGCTGGGTAGCGCGCTGGGCCTGATCCCACAGGCGGTGCTGCCGGCGCCGTCCCTGATCGCCGAGGCCGGCGTCGAACTCATCGAGAACGGGCAACTCGTCGACGCCCTCGCAGTGTCAGGCGTTCGAGTGGTCGAGGGGCTGTTGCTCGGGGGAGTACTCGGGGTCGCACTGGGCGTCGCGGTCGGGTTGTCGCGGTGGTTCGAGGCCACGGTGGACCCCCCGATGCAGATGGTTCGAGCGTTACCGCACCTCGGCCTCATCCCGCTGTTCATCATCTGGTTCGGCATCGGCGAGCTGCCGAAGGTCCTTCTCGTCGCGCTCGGTGTGAGCTTCCCGCTGTACCTGAACACGTTCTCGGCGATCCGCCAGGTCGACCCGAAACTCTTCGAAACGGCTCAGGTGCTTGGCTTCTCGTTCTGGCAGCGGTTCCGCACCATCATCGTCCCGAGCGCCGCTCCGCAGGTGTTGGTCGGGTTGCGACAGTCGCTGGCGATCGCCTGGTTGACGCTGATCGTTGCCGAACAGATCAACGCGGACAAGGGAATCGGCTACCTGATCAACAACGCGCGGGATTTTCTGCGTATCGACATCATCATCTTCGGGCTGATCGTCTACGCACTCCTGGGAATCGGCACAGACGCCATCGTCCGCGCCCTGGAACTTCGAGCACTGAGGTATCGCACATGACTGTCATCACCGACCGGCGGACCGAGCTCGCCGGTGAACTGCGGTCCGTCAGCAAGTGGTACGGCGAGCGCCGGGTTCTCACCGACGTCTCCGTAGCGATCAACCGCGGTGAGATCGTCGCGCTGATCGGCCGAAGCGGTTCCGGTAAATCCACGGTGCTTCGGGTGTTCGCCGACCTGTCGACCGACCACACCGGAGTGCGCACCGTGGCCGGTTCACCCGCGTTGGCTTTCCAGGAGCCACGCCTGTTCCCGTGGCGGGATGTGCGCACAAACGTCGTTTACGGCCTCAACCGGAGCAAGCTCGGCCGCGAGGAGGCCAGGTCTCGGGCTCAAACGGCGCTTGCCGACGTCGGCCTCGAGGATCGCGCGGACGCGTGGCCCTCGACATTGTCAGGTGGTCAGGCGCAACGGGTTTCGCTCGCGCGCGCATTGGTCGCCGAACCGGAGCTACTGCTGCTCGACGAACCGTTCGGCGCACTGGACGCGCTGACCCGGCTGACGATGCGCCGGCTTGTTGCTCGATCTATGGCGTGAACACGGATTCGGCGTGCTGCTTGTGACACATGACGTCGACGAGGCCGTCGCACTCGCCGACCGGGTGCTCGTGTTGGACGAGGGTCGGGTGATCCACTCGCTGACCATCGAGAAGCCGCGCCCCGCAGCGGGTGAGGGCACTGCCGAGTCCGAGCATTACCGCGCCGAGCTGCTGGACAAGCTCGGCGTGCACCTCTGAGAAGGACGACTGCTGGAAGGGAATTCTGATGTCGACATCACGACGGCCGTTGGCGCTTCGCCTCGCCGTTGCGGCCATCCTGGTCGGGCTGTTGGCCGCCTGCGTATCGCGCGAGGACAGCTCGGGCGCCAAGGAAGCGCCGGCCACTGTCCCACTGTCCGAATTGGCCGGTCTGACACTGCAAGTCGGCGACCAGAAGGGTGGCACCGAATCGCTGCTGCGGGCTGCCGGGGCGCTCGACGGGCTGCCGTACAAGATCGCGTTCTCCACCTTCACCTCGGGCCCCCCGCAGATCGAGGCCGCCACCGCGGGCAAGATCGACTTCGCGATCACCGGCAACACGCCGCCGATCTTCGGCGCCGCGTCGAACGCGAAGGTGAAGGTGGTCTCCGCCTACGACGGAAGCGGCCGCGGGGACAAAATCCTCGTTCACACCGACTCGCCGATTCGCGCCGTAGCCGATCTGCGAGGTAAGCGGATCGCGGTCGGCAAGGGCAGCTCGGCGCACGGCAACGTGCTCGCGCAGTTGAACCGGGCCGGGCTCTCACCCTCCGACGTCACGCTGGTCTTTCTCCAACCCGCCGACGCGCTGGGCGCGTTCACGCAGCGCCAGGTCGATGCGTGGGCGATCTGGGATCCATACACGGCACAGGCTGAAGCCGATGTTCCGGTTCGCAGCATCGCCGAGGCGACCGGCGTCACCAACGGTGCCGGCTTCGGTATCGCGTCCGACGAAGCGCTCGCCGACCCCAAACGCAATACCGCACTGAGCGATCTGCTGGTTCGCTATGCCAAGGCAGTGCGGTGGGCGAAGGACAATCCGGAGAAATGGGCACAGGACTACGCGGCGGCCGTCGGCCTCGACCCGCAGGTCGCCGCCGCGTCGCAGGCGCGCAGCCTGCGGTTGCCCACCGCGCTTTCCGACGAGCTGGTCGGGTCCGAACAGGAGCTTGCCGACCTGTTCGCCGAGTCCAAGCAGATCGCAGGCGCCCCGAAGTTCGATAATTGGGTCGACCGCCGCTACAGCGACGCGCTCAACCCGCTGCTGATCAATCGTTAGGAGCGATGTGTCCACTCAGGCTACGCGGCTCGCGGCGAAATTTCATTGGTTCCTGCCCACCAACGGTGACAGCCGTTCGATCGTCGGTGCCTCGCACGCCTCCTCACACCACGTCGTGCCAGGCAATTATCGAGCACCGTCGCGCCGGTATCTGGCGGAAATAGCCCGTGCCGCCGATCGGCTCGGCTACGAAGGCGTGCTGACGCCGACGGGCACCTGGTGCGAGGACGCGTGGCTGACCGCCTCGGCACTGCTCGCCGAGACAGAGAGGCTGAAGTTCCTGGTGGCCTTCCGGCCCGGGCTGGTACCGCCGACCCTGGCGGCCCAGCAGACCGCGACGCTGCAGCGATTCTCGGAAGGCCGCGTGCTGCTGAACATCGTCACCGGCGGCGACGACGTCGAGCAACGTCGATTCGGCGATCGGCTGGACCACGACGAGCGATACGCCCGCACCGGCGAGTTCCTGCACATCGTGAACTCGCTGTGGCGCCAGGATTCGTTGGACTTCGAGGGCAAGTACTACACGGTCGAGGACGCTCGAGTGTCCGCGCCGCCGGATCCATTGCCGCAGATCTATTTCGGCGGGTCGTCGGCCGCCGCACTTCCGATCGCCGCCGAGCACGTCGACGTCTATCTCACCTGGGGCGAGCCGCCGCAGACCGCGGCCGCCAAGATCGAGCGGGTACGCAAGCTCGCCGAAGAGCGCGGTCGCAAGGTGCGGTTCGGGATTCGGCTGCACACGATCAGTCGCGACACATCCGCCGCCGCGTGGGCAGTGGCCGACGAGTTGCTCGCCGAGCTGTCACCGGAGCAGATCGCGAAACAGACGGAACTGCACGCCAAGTCGGAGTCCGAGGGGCAACGTCGAATGACGGCCCTGCACGGCGGCCGGGTGGACCAACTGGAGATCTACCCCAATCTGTGGGCGGGTGTCGGGTTGGTCCGCGGCGGAGCAGGGACCGCACTTGTCGGCAGCCATGAAGAAGTCGCCAACCTGGTCTACGAATACCACTCGGTGGGATTCGACGAGTTCATCCTGTCGGGCTATCCGCACCTGGAAGAGGCGTACTGGTTCGCCGAGGGTGTGCTGCCGCTGCTCCGCCAGAAGGGTGTCGCCTGAGATCGGCTCAGCAGCTGTACTTCTCGCCGATATCGGCGGGAGGTGTCGCCTTCTGCAGACAGCCGAACGGGACGACGCCCGCGTCGCTGAATCGCGCTGCCGACTGGTGGGCGTAGTTGACGCAGTACAGCCCTGCCGGATCGGACCGGCAGCGGTAGTCGCCGAAGGCGAGGGCATCGCCGTACGGCAACTCTGGGCCTGTGCCGTTGACAAACCGGCCGGGATCGCCGTGCGCAGAACCGATTTCGATGCTTGGACCGCCGAAGTCGACCCAATTGCCCTTCCACTGGCCATACACGTCGGGTGGTTGGAGCGGCGGAATGGTCAGATCGACCAGACACGCGAGCGCGCCGCCGAAGTTCTTCGAGTCGGTCATGCAGTTCGACTTGCCCGACGGTGTGGTGAAGGCGACGTCGTCGCCCAACTGTGTCGTCGTTCCGTCGCGCGTCGCCGAATGGAACTGGCCCGCATCGGCGGGCTGGCCGGACTCGACGAAGGCGATCACGTCGGCGATGTCGGCGCCGGCTTCCGGCGCCTTGGCCGGCGTCATCGATGTCGGGGTGGTCGTGCGCGGCGTCGACATCGTCGTCCTGGTCGGAGCCGAAGGGGAGGTCTGCGTCTGCTCGGCTTCTCCGCCGACCCCCTGTGAACAACCCCCGACCAGCACAGACGCCGCAATCAGCACAGCAATCCGCATATCGGCCAGGCTAGCGGGCCGACGACTCGATACCGGCGAGGCGCGGGTGGTGAGTTCGTTCGCTACGGTCGTTTCATGCACGAACATGTCGTCCGAGCAACGACCGGCGCCGGCACCGTCGAGGGCTTCACCCGTGACGGCGTGCACCGGTGGCGTTCGATTCCGTTCGCCCAACCCCCGGTCGGTCCGCTGCGGTATCAGGCGCCGCGGCCTGTGCAGCCTTGGCGGGGCGTGCGCTATTGCCACGGGTTCGGCAACTGCGCTCCCCAGCAGCGCATGTACACCGCGCTGGGCGTCGGCAAGTACCAGTCGATGGGCGAGGACTGCCTGACGTTGAACGTCACCACGCCCAAACGGCGACGTGACGAACCGATGCCGGTGATGGTCTTCATTCACGGCGGTGGTTACCTCCTCGGCAGTTCTGCCACGCCGATCTACGACGGCGCGGCGTTGGCCCGTAAGGGCTGTGTCTATGTCTCGGTGAACTACCGGGTGGGGGCGCTGGGGTGCCTCGACCTGTCGTCGCTGTCCACCCGGGACGTCACCATCGAGGACAACCTGTTCCTGCGCGACCTTGTGATGGCGCTGCGATGGGTGCGTGACAACATCGCCGAGTTCGGCGGTGACCCGGACAACGTCACGATCTTCGGCGAGAGCGCCGGTGCGCAGGCCGTGGCAACACTGCTCGCGGTGCCTGCCGCGAAAGGGCTTTTCTCGCATGCGATCTCGGAGAGCCCGGCCAGCGGCTTGGTGGGCACCCCCGATGTGAGAGCGTCATACGCGGACCAGTTCGTCCACCTGCTCGGTGCGCAGGGGAAGGATGCGGCCACGGCATTGCTGGCCGCCAAGCCTGCCGAACTGGTGAACACCCTCGACGCGCTGATCAAGAATGCCCAGACGGGCATGCTCGGCGCCTTCGCCGTCGGCCCGACCAGCGGCACCGACTACCTGCCGCTCGACCCGGTCGAGGCGATGCGGACCGGCGCTGCTCACGCCGTGCCCCTGATCGTCGGCAACAACGCGCACGAGGGTCGGCTGTTCACCCGATGGCTCAAGCTGCTGCCGACGAACGAGGCGATGATCGAAGCCATGCTCGGTGGGCTCGATGTCGAACAGCGCGAACGCATCACCTCGGCATACCCCGGCTACCCGGACGAGGGCGCCTGTATTCGTCTCGGCGGCGACTTCGCATTCGGTACGGCGGCGTGGCAGATCGCCGAGGCGCACAGCACCCACGCACCGACCTATCGGTACCGCTACGACTACGCACCACGAACCTTCAACTGGTCGGGGCTGGGCGCCACCCACGGCACAGAGCTCTTCGCCGTCTTCGACGTGTACCGCACGAGGTTCGGCTCGTTGCTCACCGCAGCCGCCGACGGGCGATCCGCGCGCCGTGTCAGCGACGACGTGCAGTCCCGCTGGCGCGAGTTCAGCCGCACCGGTGTGCCCGGCGACGACTGGCCCGCTTACACGCACGCCGACCGTGCGGTAATGGTGTTCGACCGCCGGTCACATGTGGTGTACGACCCGCACGCCGAACGCCGCGAGGCGTGGCAGGGCTTCACGTTGGCGGAGCGCTGATCCGGGTCACCCAAACCGGCCACGCGCAATCGGCTGATGTGATTGCGTGATCGGGTGAGCTACCCCCTGGATCCGCTATCGGCCGACGAATTCACCGCGGTGGCAGCGATCCTGGGTCGCGAGCACGGGGTGGGGGACGGAGCCGGGCTGCCGGCGACATCAGGCTTGGGCTGGCGGATCGCCTCCATCGAACTCGTCGAACCGACGAAGGCCGAGCTGGCGCGGTTCGACGGCGGAGGAGAACCGCCTGCCCGGCGCGCCGAGGTGGTCTGCCTGCAGCGCGCCAACAACGCCACCTACAAAGGCGTGGTGTCTCTCGACGGCGACCGGGTCGAGTCGTTCGACCACATTCCCGGCGTGCAGGCGAACTTCACCGTCGACGAGTTCCTCGAATGCGACGAGCTGGTGCGCAAGCATCCGGAGTTCATCGCGGCCCTCACCAAACGCGGCATCACCGATCTGGATTTGGTGTTCGTGGACACCTGGACCTACGGCGATGCGGTCGCCCCGCCCGAGTTCCGCGACCGTCGCCTCGGCTGGTCTGACACGTGGCGCAAGGACGGCCCCGGCCAGAGTCCCTACGCCCACCCGATCAGCGGCCTGCACTGCGTCATCGACGTCAACTCTATGGAGGTGTTGCGGGTCGAGGACAACGGCGGGGTCGACGAGCCGAACGTGATGGGCGAGTACGTGCCCAAACACATCCCCGAGCGGATCCGCGCGGCTTCGCGACGCGAGCCGCTCAAGCCGTTGCACCTCACCCAGCCAGAAGGTGTGTCGTTCACCCTCGACGGTAACCTGCTGGCTTGGCAGAACTGGTCACTGCGGGTCGGGTTCAACCACCGTGAGGGAATGACGCTGCACACGATCAGATATCGCGACGGTGACCGGACCCGTTCTGTGGCACACCGGATTTCGCTCGCCGAGATGATCGTGCCCTACCGCGACTCGTCCGAGGACCACTACCGGCGTACCGCTTTCGACATCGGCGAGTGGGGCCTGGGGTTCATGACGACGTCGCTGGAATTGGGCTGCGACTGCCTCGGCGAGATCCGCTATCTGGATGCGGTGCTGCACAACAGCAAGGGCGAGCCGTACACCATCACCAACGCCGTCTGCATCCACGAGGAAGACAACGCGGTGCTGTGGAAGCACGTCGACCATGACGCGGGCGCCGAGGTGCGGCGGATGCGCAGGCTGACGATCTCGTTCCACGTCACCGTCGCCAACTATGAGTACCTCGTCTACTGGCGGTTCTATCAGGACGGCAACATCGAATGCGAGATCCGGGCCACCGGCATCATGGTGACCACGCCAGTTGCGGAGGGTCAGCCACATCCGAACGGAACACTGGTCGACGAACGCACGTATGCACCGTTCCACCAACACTTTCTGGTGGCCCGGCTGGATATGGACGTCGACGGTGCCGACAACACGGTCTACATGTCGGAGTCCTACGCCGAGCCGATCGGACCGGACAACCCGTACGGGCTCTCCGTGGTGCTGCGCAACGTCCCGCTGAAGACCGAGAGCGAAGGCAAACAGGACATCAACTTCGCGACCCAGCGGGCATGGAAGGTCGTCAACACGAACGTCGTCAACGGTCTCGGGACGAACCCGTCGTACAAACTGGTGCCCAGTGGCGCAATCCCGATGATGTTCGACCCGGCGTCGCCGGTCTTCCAGCGTGCCACCGTCATCGGACACACACTGTGGGTGACACCGAACAGCCCCGACGAACGCTGGCCGGCAGGCGAATTCGTCAATCAGTCCTCGAAGGACACCGGACTCGCCGAATGGACGAAGGCGGACAGGAACATCGAGAACACCGACGTCGTGCTCTGGTACGTGTTCGGTATCCACCACATCACCCGACCGGAGGACTGGCCGGTGATGCCGGTCGACGTGGTGTCGTTCTGGCTCAAGCCGTACGGCTTCTTCGACCGCAATCCCGCGCTCGACGTCGTCGGCACTCCGCCGGACACCTGCCACACGGACAGCACGAGTGCCGGTCACTGACATCGAGCGGCCGGAGGACCTGACCGCCGGCTGGCTGACGGCCGCGATCGGCGCGGGCACCGTCGAACGGTTCGGCACCGAGCGGATCGGTACCGGCCAGATGAGCGAGTGTTACCGCGTCGCCTTGACGTACGCAGGAGGGGCTGCCGGCCCCGGGTCGGTGGTGCTCAAGGTCGCGGCCTCCGATCCGGCGAGTCGGCAGACGGGTCTTGCTCTGGGTCTCTACGAACGCGAGGTGCGGTTCTACACCGACATCGCGCCGCGCATCGGTGGGCCTGTCGCTCCCTGCTACAGCGCCGGGTTCGACGCTGAAAGCGGGATGTTCCACCTTCTGCTCGGTGATGCCACTCCCGCGGTCGTCGGCGACGAGATCCGCGGTGCGACAGTGGAACAGGCGATGCTGGCGATGGCCGAGCTGGGGCGGCTGCACGCGCCACTTCTCGGACAATCGGCGATGGCCGACCTGGAGTGGCTCAACCGCGAGTCCCCGATGAACCAGGCGTTGATCGCCCAGCTGTACACCGGATTCATCGACCGGTACGGCGACGAGATCGCGCCCGCGCATCGCGAGGTGTGCGAGCGGCTGGTCGGCGGCTTCGACGCATTCCTCGCGCAAGAGGCGGCAGCGGATCGCATTCACGGTCTGGTGCACGGCGACTACCGGCTGGACAACATGCTGTTCGGGCAGCAGGGGGCCGACCGACCGCTGACCGTGGTCGACTGGCAGACCGTGACCTGGGGCCCGGCCACGACCGACGTCGCCTACTTCCTGGGTTGCGCACTGGCCGACGACATCCGCCGCGACAACTACGACGCGCTGCTCGGCGCCTATCACGACGCACTCGGGCCTGCTGCCGGTCTGCGGCTGGATGACGTCCGCGAAGGCGTTCGCAGGCAAGGGTTCTTCGGAGTGATGATGGCGATCGTCTCGTCGATGCTCGTGGAGCGCACCGCGCGCGGCGACGAGATGTTCATGACGATGTTGCGCAGGCACAGCCAGCATGTCATCGACACCGACGCGTTGGCGACGCTGCCCGAACCGGCTGCTCCAGAACCGTTGCGGCCGTCCGCCGTTGACGAGGGAGCGCATGAACCCGGCGCCGAGCCGATGTGGAGCGAAAGCTGGTACGCCGACTTCGTCGACGAGGCCCACGGTGTCGGCGGCTGGTTCCGGCTCGGCATGATCCCCAACGAGAACAGGGCGTGGGTCAACGCGCTGCTGTGCGGACCGGGCATCCCCACGGTGGCCGTGAACGATTTCGAGGTGGCACTGCCCGACGACGCCGGCGCGGTCGGCACGGATGCGATCGAGCTCACCCACGGGGCCATCGAGCCCCTGCAGACCTACCACGTGCGACTGCGCGGTGCGGGTCAGGCGTATGACGACCCCTCGGCCCTGTTGCGGGGAGAATCCGGCCGAGCGGTCGAGCTGTCGATGGATCTCACCTGGACCACGACCGGAACCCCTTACCAGTACCGCCTGACGCCCAGGTATGAGATCCCGTGCACGGTGTCGGGGACGGTGGTCGCCGACGGACGCGTGCTCGATATGGCGTCGGTGCCGGGTCAGCGCGACCATTCGTGGGGAGTGCGGGACTGGTGGAGCATGGATTGGGTGTGGAGCGCGCTGCACCTGGCGGACGGAACGCATCTGCACGGCGTCGACCTGCGCATCCCAGGAGCGCCGCCGATAGGCGTCGGCTACATCCAGCCGCCGGGCGGTCCGCTCGTCGAACTGCAGTCGGTGTCGGCGCGCGAAGAGTTCGGCGACAACGATCTGCCGGTGGCCACCGAGCTGGCGCTCGCCCCCGGCGATATCACCGCCACCGTCGAGATCAGAGGCCATGCACCGGTGTTGTTGACCGCGACCGACGGCCGGGTAAGCCACTTTCCGCGCGCCTGGGCCACCGTGACGACCGCCGACGGCCGCGCAGGCGTCGGCTGGCTGGAGTGGAACCGCAACCAACGGTGATCCGCCTGAAAAAGTGACATTTTGCGGTCACCCGCGGGGCCGCGCATTTTTTGATGGGCATGGGGTAGCCCCCCGGCATGAGCGATGAATTCAAGAAGGGCGACAAGGTGACCTGGCAGAGCCACGGCAGCACCGCCGAGGGCAAGGTCGAGAAGAAGATCACGTCGGACACCGAGGAGGCGGGTCGCAAGGTGCGCGCGTCAAAGGATGAGCCGCAGTACAAGGTTCGCAGCGAGAAGAGCGGCGGCGACGCCGTGCACAAGCCTGATGCGTTGAAGAAGAAGTGACGCGCCGATGTCCGACCACGACGATGACACCAAGAAAGAGTTCGATGACGCGGTCAACATGACGGCCTCGGAACTCGAGAAGTGGTTGGGAACCGACGAGTCGAAGTCGGTTGGCCAGAAGTCGGGCGGCGGGGAGTCCACCGGCCACGAGAGCGGTCGACATATCGTCAAGATCCTCAAGGCGAAGAAGTCGGACCTGTCCGACAACGATTACGCGCATATGCGCAAGGTCGTCGGTTACACGAAACGCCACCTCGCGCAGCGCCCTTCGGGCGACATCAAGGAAACCGACTGGCGCTACTCACTGATGAACTGGGGCCACGACCCGACGAAATAGCCGGCACACACCTCAGCCGAGGTGGGCACTGTCGTCGTCGAGGTCGTCCCGGCACAAGCCCATCGGCGTTGCGGCGGGCACATCGCCTGCGGCGACCACCATCCTGGTGATCGGTGTCAGAGCGCGGAACAGCGTCTCGACTTCGCCGTCGTCGAGTGCGTCCAGAGCGCCTAGCGACAGCGCGTCGGTGGTGTCCTCGATGTGCTGCTTGAGTGCGCGACCCGCGTCGGTGAGTGTGCCGTGACCGTCGAGCAGACCGCGTTCGGTGAGCTGATTTTGATGTCCGCGCCACTGCTCTTCGTCGTAATCGCGGCTGCGCATGATCATCTCGGCCGGCACCCGTCCCGCCGCCGCATGCAGCACGTTGCATTCGCGCCCGGACAACCCCGACGACGCCAGGACCGCCACGTGCGCGTCGCCGCGCTGCTCGCGGAGCAGGGTCGTCGCATGCCACAGCCGAGCGACCGGATCACGGGGCCAGGGGAGCGCGGCGTTTGCGGCGAACAGCGGCCTGCCGTCGAGCGGTGCATGGCGTGCCGCCTTGGCGGCAAGGTCTGCGGCCGCGCCGGCGCGCTCGTCGCTCAGTCCGTACCGCCGCAGCGTGGCGACCGCGGAGGCCTCGCGGGCGCGCAGCGCCGAGGCGGGAGTGGCGACGTCCCACGCGGCGGGCAGCGCCTTGGCGACTCGGCTGGGAGCGAAGTTGTAGAACATCGCGGTCACGACCTCAGGCGGGACGACTCCGAGCGGCGCGGAGCGACCCGCGAAGTAACCCATCCAGAAGCCGCGGAAGCCCAGCGCGTCGAATGCGGCCCGACTTTCCGGCGAGAAGTAGGTGACGGCGTGCACCGGCTCGAAACGGTCGAAGAAGCGACGCGCCAGTCGTGGTTCTCTCACAGTTAAGTTCTCCACTCGTAAATGTCCTGATATGGTCTCCCGAAACCTACGGCGTAGGTAGATTTAGCAAACATCAGGAGGGCGGATGCGTCGGTCGACGGCAGTTGTTGCTGCGGCCGGTCTGGTGTGCTGTGTGCTGCCCGGCTGCAGCGCGAACGGCGGCGGAACAAATCTACCCAGGGTCTCCAGGACCGCCTTGCAGGAGGACATCGCGCACCGGCTGGCCGATGCCGGAGAAAAGCCGGAGTCGGTGACGTGCAAACAGGACCTCGTCGGTGAAGTGGGCGCGACGGCCCGCTGCGACGTCGTGGTGAGCGCGACGAACACCTTCGAGCCGATCGTCACGGTCACCGCCGTCGACGGGTCGGCGGTCGACTACGAGATGATGCCTGCGTTATCGCGGCGACAACTCGAAGGCGTGGTCGCCAGGCTCATCGCAGATGCCGGAACGCGTGGCATCAAGGCGGTGTCGTGCGAGTCGGGGATCGAGGGAAGGGTAGGAGCGGTGGTGAACTGTGACGTCGAGGCCGCCGGCCTCCTGGCACGTCGCGCCATCCGGATTTCCGCCGTCAACGGACTGATGATGGATCTCGAGGTGGATCCAGCGCGCACGCGGTCGAGGCCGGTCCGACCGTCAAGCTGACGTGGAGCGCTGATCGAGGTCGGAGGCGAACTCGTCGGACACCGCCGCAGCCGCCTCGTCGATGATTGCGCGCATCGCGCGTTCCGCGGCGGCTTCATCGCGGAGCCGGATCGCACGGGCGACTTCGTCATGCAACTCGATGGCGACCGGGTTCGGATTCGACGGCATCATGTGGTGATGAGTCCGGCCGGTCAGGATTTCGGCAACAACGTCGTTGAGCGCACGAAACATCTCGTTGCCGCTGGCTTCGAGAAGTGTGCGATGAAATACCTTGTCCGCCAACAGATACGATTCGAGGTCGCCGGATCGGCCGTGAATCACCATGTCTGACACCGCCGCCGCCATGATTCGGCATTGGTGCGGATCGGCCCGACGGGCGGCTAACGCCGCGGCGGCGGGTTCGAAGCCGCGCCGCAACTCGGAGAGCGAGACCAAAAGCGCTGCACGGTCGTCGGATTCGAGTCGCCAGCGAATGACCAACGGGTCGAAGACGTTCCACTTCTCGGACGGCAGGATCGTCAGGCCGACCCGCCGTCGGGACGCGACCATGCCCATCGATTCGAGCACCCGGATCGCTTCGCGAGCGACACTGCGGGAGACGCCGTGTTCGGCGCTGACGCCGTCGAGTGTCAGCACCTCACCTGCCGGATAGTGCCCCGACGCAATCGCGGTGCCCAGCGCCTCCAGCAGATTGCGGTGTAAGGCGCCGACGTTTGATGGCGCAGCCATCTATACATCTTGTCATACCTTTGCTGGAGTCGACTTAGAACATATCTTTCCGTTACAGGGTTGAAATCGTATGCCTATTGATGCATGCTGTGTGACACCAAGCACAAAAGGGTAGGTGGAGTGGATGGGGTCACCGATCGTCGTCATGGGCGTATCCGGTTCCGGTAAATCGACGGTTGGCGCCGCACTGGGTCAGCGGCTGCGGGTGCCGTTCGCCGACGCAGACGATTTTCATCCGCCGGCCAACATCGCGAAGATGTCGTCGGGACAGGCGCTCGACGACGACGACCGCCACCCGTGGCTCGACGCTATCGGTGTGTGGCTGGGCGGCCATTGCGGCGACGGCGGCGTGATGAGCTGTTCGGCGCTGAAGCGGAGGTACCGCGACCAATTGCGGCGGCACTGCCCCGATGTCGTCTTCCTTCACCTCGCGGGCTCGCCGGAGGTGATCGGCAGGCGGCAGGCCAGTCGGCCCGGCCATTTCATGCCCGCCTCACTGCTGGCTTCTCAGTTCGCAACCCTCGAGCCGCTCGGGGCCGACGAGCGCGGCGTCACCATCGACGTCGACCAAGACATCGACTCGATCATTGAAACGTATCTCGCTCTATCTGCCACGCGCACAACCGAACAGGAGACGAAATGACCCCGGCACTCACCGTCTTGGCGGCCGATACCGAGTTGGCCGAGCCCGTCGCGGCGGGCTGGCAGCTGGTGCTGGCCGCACTCGCAGGCATTGCGCTCATCGTGGTCCTGATCACGGTGGCGAAGCTGCACCCGTTCCTGGCGCTGATTTTCGGCGGCCTCACCGTCGGCATCGTCGCGGGGGTGAACATCGGTGACGTTCTCGAATCGTTCGCCGACGGATTCGGCACGACCGCGGCCGGGGTAGGTGTGTTGATCGCGCTCGGCGCGATGTTCGCCAAACTGCTCGCCGACTCCGGTGGCGCCGACGAGATCGTCGACACCATCGTCGGCCACGCGTCACCGAGGGCGCTGCCGTGGGCGATGGCCCTGGTGGGCGCGATCATCGGCCTGCCGATGTTCTTCGAGATCGGCTTGGTGCTGCTGATGCCGGTCATCTATCTGGTGGCGAGGCGCTCTCAGCTGTCTCTGGTCACGGTCGGAATCCCGGCGCTGGCAGGCCTTTCCGCCATGCACGGCCTGGTCCCGCCGCACCCCGGGCCGCTGACCGCGATCGACCTGCTCGGCGCCGATCTGGGCATCACCCTTGCACTGGGCGTCGCCGTCGCGATCCCGACGGTGATCGTGGCCGGTCCGCTGTTCGGCAAGCTCGCGGGCCGCTGGGTCGTCCTCGATGTGCCGGACCGCTTCGACGCCGACGACTTCTCCGGCAACGGGGGAGCAGGGGCCGCCGCGGGCGAGGTGGAAGCAGGCGGATCGGGAGCCGCGACGCAAACCGCGACGCGCACGCAGCGTCAGCGACCGTCATTCGGCGTGACGCTCTTCTCGGTTCTGCTTCCCGTGGCGCTCATGATGGGCAAGGCACTCGTCGACATCTTCATCGACGATGAGAACAACCTGCTGCGGCAGACGTTCGACATCATCGGTCGGCCCCTGATGGCCTTGCTGATCGCCGTGGTGGTCGGCATGTTCACCCTCGGCAGGGGCGCCGCCATGACCCGCGACCAGATCGCCAAGTGTCTCGAGACGTCCCTGCCGCCGGTCGCCGGCATCATCTTGATCGTCGCCGCCGGCGGCGGGTTCAAACAGGTGCTCGTCGACACCGGTATCGGCACGAAACTCGCGGAATGGGCGACGGCCGCCCATATTTCGGTGATCCTGCTGGCCTGGGTGCTGGCGGTGCTGATCCGGCTCGCCACGGGTTCGGCGACGGTGGCGACCATCACCGCTTCGTCCCTGATGCTCGGTTTGGTCGAGGGGATGAGTACTGGCGAGATATCGCTCATCGTGCTCGCGGTCGGTGCTGGGTCGGTGTTCTTCTCCCACGTCAACGACGCCGGCTTCTGGCTCGTGAAGGAGTACTTCGGGATGAGCATCGGTCAGACGATCAAGACCTGGTCGATGATGGAGACCGTGCTGTCGGTCACCGGTCTGGTGCTGGTGCTGGTGCTCGGGATCTTTATCTGACGCCCATCAGCCCTTCACGACCTGGGTGCCGCCTGCGAGATCGTCGTGCTTGCCCTGCTTTGTCGGGCTGCCGTTGATCGTCAGCGCGATCACGATGATGGCGATGAAGCCGAGTAGGCCGCCGATGATCGGGATGATGGGAAAAAGGGTCCACGCGTTACGGATTGCCGACTGTTGCGCCGTCGGCTTCGGCGCGCCGCCGGGGCCGTGCACGCGCAGACCGAGAACCTTCTTGCCGGCCGTCCAGCCCTGGGTTGTCTCGAACGCAACGAAGTAGATGAATGTGAGCAAACCGGTGAACAGGCCGGTCACCCAGTAGTTCGACAGCGTGTCGGTGACGAGGAACAGCAGAAGGCTGACCACGCCGACGAGGATGCCGTCGACCAAGCGAGCGAGGAACCGGACAAGCAGCCCGCCCGGCTCGAGGTTCGCAGGAAACGGTGGTGGATAGCCCCGCGGATCACTGCCATACGGTCCCTGCGCCGGATCGGTTGTCATGGTTGCCCAATCTACCGACCGGCCCGCGGCCGTGGCGTGGCTCAGCTCAAGCGGCGACGCTGCCTCTTGGCCTGCTTCTTCGTCTGTTTACGCGTGGTCACCGCGAGGTCGCCTGCCCGCTCACGGGCGGCCTCGGCGCGTTCACGCGCCGCGTCGGCGATTTCGGGCGCACGATCGCGTGCCACCTCGGCGAAGTCTGCGGCGCGTCCCCTGGCTGCGTCGGCGAACTCGGGTGCGCGTTCGCGCGCGACCTCGGCGAATTCCGCTGCACGACCGCGGGCGGCTTCGGCGATCTCGGGTCCGCGTTCACGGGCGATCTCGGCGAGAACCGCTGCACGTTCGCGGGCGGCTTCGGCGATTTCAGGTGCCCGGTCACGGGCCACGTCGGCCAACTCTGCACCTCGTTCTCGAGCAGCATGCAGGCCGTGGCCCAGCTTCTCGGCGAACGCGCTGTCGGCTAGAGCACCACCAGAAGCCGCGCCGACCGGCAGGGCCGAGCTGACAGCCTCGGATACCTTGCGGGCCGCGCGGCGGCCGCGCCAACCGAGCGATGGTTTGCCCTCGGTGTCGACCGCGGCGATGATCAGCCCGCCGAGAAGGCTGAGGTCGGTCATGAAGGCGCGCCGCTCGTCGGCCTTGCGGTGCGGGTCGGACTCGTTCCAGAACATGTGGCCGCCGACGCTGCCGGGGATGACGGTGAACGCCAGCGCCGCAGAAGCCAGCCGCGGCAGTTTGCCGGTCGCGAGCAGCAGACCGCCACCGATCTGCACCGCGGCGTTGGCCCGGGCGAAGGTCTCGGCGTCGGTCGGCACGTTCGGGCCGATGGGGTCGGGCAACTGGCGCATCCCATCGAGCGCTGGGCGGGCGGCGTCGGCGGCGGGCTTGGGGTTACGAAGGGCATCCACCCCTTGCCCGATGAAAGCCACTGAAAGAAGGGGGCGTGCAATTCGTCGGATAAGCATGGGCCAGGTGTTCCCTTGGTCAGGGGATCACAAACCCTAGTAAGTGCTGTCTGTCCTTTGGCGTAGCGGCAGTGGTACCAGGAACCAGAGGGTGACAAAAGCCGTCAGTGTGCAGCCACCCGCGATCCATGCACCCGTGCGCCCGACAACCGTGTCGAAAACGACGACACCGACGCCTGCAAGCGCCAGGCCGAGCAGGACCAGTCCGGCGATCGCGCAGGCGTGCGCAGCGGACACGAGGGCGTCCAGCCGGTGTCTGCGGAACAGGATGCGGTGCATGCCGACCGGCGCAACCAGCAACACGGTCGCCCCGAGCGAACACGCGACGGTGAAGAGGTAGACGGTGCGCATCAGGCCGTCCAGCTGGGTGAAGCGGGTCTGGAAGGGCAGGGTCAGCAGGAAGCCGGTGAGCAGCTGAACACCCGTCTGGGTGACTCTCAGCTCTTGCAGGAGGCTTGACCAGTTGCGGTCCAGCCGTTGGGCTTCCGTCTCGTTGCGGTCCGCGTCCCAGCGCTCTTCCGCTCCCGGCTGCTCCGTGTGCACGGGGCACATTCTCGCAGGGGAGTCGGCGTGGCTGGGCCGATCGTCGTTTTCGGCCGAGGTTGGGGGTAGTTTCGCAAGAGTGTCCCTCGTCGCCGGCGTCGACTCGTCAACTCAGTCGTGCAAGGTGCTGGTGTGCGACGGGGACAGCGGGGAGATCGCGCGTTCGGGCACGGCGCCGCACCCGGACGGTACCGAGGTCGACCCAGCACTGTGGTGGGTCGCGCTGCAGACGGCCATCGAGAAAGCCGGTGGACTCGACGACGTCGCCGCCGTCTCGGTGGCCGCGCAGCAGCACGGCATGGTATGTCTGGATGAATCGGGTGAGGTGATTCGGGATGCGTTGCTGTGGAACGATACTCGCTCCAGTGACGCGGCCACCGAACTCGTCGGCGAACTCGGCGGGGCAGCGGAGTGGGCGAAACGCATCGGCGTTGTGCCCGTCGCCGCGATCACCGTGAGCAAGCTGCGCTGGCTCGCCGATCACGAATCCGAGCACGCCGCCGCAACCGCCGCCGTGTGCCTGCCGCACGACTGGCTCACGTGGCGGCTACGCGGTGACTCCGATGTGAGCGCGCTGCGCACCGACCGCAGCGACGCCAGCGGCACCGGGTACTTCTCCGCTGAGGCCGACACCTACCAGGACGATCTGCTCGAGCTGGCGATGCGGGGGCGGCGACCCGTGCTGCCGACGGTGCTCGGCCCACACGACAGCGCCGGCCAGACCCCGAGTGGTGCGACGCTCGGTCCCGGTGCCGGCGACAACGCTGCCGCCGCGCTGGGTCTCGGCGCCAAACCCGGCGACTGCATCGTGTCGCTCGGCACTTCCGGCGTGGTGAGCGCGGTCGGGCATGCCGCGCCGCACGACGCCGAGGGGATCGTGGCCGGCTTCGCCGATGCGACAGGGCGCCAACTGCCGCTGGTCTGCACCCTCAACGGCGCACCGGTGCTGGCCGCCGTCGCGGCGATGCTCGGGGTGGACTACGACGACCTCGACCGGCTGGCATTGTCGGCGCCTGCCGGCGCCGGGGGGCTGGTGCTGGTGCCGTATCTCGAGGGCGAACGGTCTCCTAACCTTCCGAACGCCGCGGGTGCGCTGCACGGCATGACGGCGCGAAACCTCACCGCCGCCAACATCGCGCGAGCGGGTGTCGAGGGGCTGCTGTGTTCGTTGGCGTACTGCCTGGACAAGATCGCGGCACACGGCGTCGAGGCCGAGCGCATCATCCTGGTGGGCGGCGGGGCGCGCTCCGAGGCGGTACGGGTTGTCGCGCCTGCGATATTCGGCAAGCCGGTGCTGGTGCCCACGCCCGCGGAGTATGTGGCGCTCGGCGCGGCCCGGCAGGCGGCTTGGGCGCTGTCGCAATCGGATTCGCCGCCAGGATGGTCGTTCGGAATCACCAGGATGTTCGCCGCCGACCCGACACCCGAGGTGCTCGACCGGTATCGGCTGGCGCAGCCGCTGACGCTGGGTCAGACCTGAGTTGTGAACTTCGTCTGGGAACAGCTGGGCGACGGAATTCATCGTTGCCGTCTGCCGTTCCTCGACGTCACGATCGGTCTGGTGCACGGCGCGACGGGCACACTGCTGATCGACACGGGAACGACGTTGACCGAGGCGGCCGCGGTCCGCGCTGACGTCGCGGAGATCGCCGACGGTGCTGTCACCGATATCGTGTTGACTCACAACCATTTCGACCACATCCTCGGCTCGTCGGCTTTTGGGGGCGCGACCGTGTACTGCGCACCGGATGTCGCGGCGACCATTGCGAATCGAAGTGAACATCTGCGTGCCGAGGCGGTCCGTTATGGGGCCGACCCCGCCGAGGTGGCGAACGCGGTTTCGGCGCTTCGGACGCCCGAAAACCCGGTCAGCCGAGCAGACGTCGATCTCGGCGGCGTCACGGCGGCGATCAGCCATCCAGGTCCCGGGCACACTCGTCACGACCTGATCGTCGTCGTGGGCGCCGAGGCTCCTGTCGTTTTCTGCGGCGACCTCGTCGAGGAGTCCGGCGATCCCGCCTTCGGTCGGGACTCAGACCTGCAGGCCTGGCCGTCGACGCTTGATCGGGTGCTCGACGCGGGTGGACCGGAAGCGATGTTCGTTCCCGGGCACGGCGCTGTCGTCGACTTCCGTTTCGTGCGTCGTCAACAGGAGTGGCTCCGCGACCGAGTGTGACGAATTTCGCACTATTGGCGTGACCTAATTCCTTGCCGTCTGGCGTACGCACAGGGCACCCTAACTTCCGTTACCCGCACGATTGAATGACGGGAGGTGCCCGATGGCCGATGTCGACTTCGCCTACGACATGACGCTGGACGAGGCCCGCCGACGCACCGCAGTCCTCGAGGCCATCGGTGACGACTGGGACCCGGTAGCGGTGCTCGCCGAGGAGGACAGGGCGTACGACATGCTCTACGCCGACCTCGACGACGAGCAGCAGCGCATCTACGACGAACTGGTCGGTGCGGGTGTGCTGCCCGAGCGGGGTGGCGATCGTGTTACCGATTGACCCGACCGCGGACCGGTCCCGTCGGGCCTGGCTGGAATGCCCCCGTTGCGAGCACGGCCGCGCCTGCACCGTCTGCCAGAGCAACGCGAACTGTGCGTCGCACTGGCAGTACCTGCTCAGCAATCAGGGCACGCTGGTGCACATGCAGTGCCCGACCTGCGCCTACCTGTGGTCGACTGACACCCGCCGACGGGCCATGCGGCAGCGCAGGGCCGCCTGACTGGTCACGCGAATGGCCGCGGCCAGTCGGGTCGCGGCAACGGCTCGCCCCGCGGCGGGCTGAGCCGATCGAGAACGACGCGCAACGGTGGCCACGTTGATCTGCCCCGGCGCGTCGCGGCGTAGGCGGTCATCACGACCTTCGGATCCGACAGGGGAAGCACCCTGACGTCGGGGTGTGTCGGCCTGCCGATCGGCAGCAGTCCGACGCCGTATCCGGCGACGATCAGATCCTCGACCAGATCGAGACTGTCGATCTCATGGGCGATCTGCGGCGTGAAGCCGGCGAGCGAAGCCAGCGTTCGCACGGCGTCTTCGTCAGCGGTGTTGCGGGAGTTGACGATCCACGTCTGATCGGCATATGCGCCGATGCCCGTCGCTGCGGCGGAATCGTCGGGCACCGCGAGTCCCCAGTCGACCGACCACAGCGGGGCGGTCTCGAGACCCGGGCCGGGTGAGGCGGGGGCGAGGTTGTAGTCGTACGTCAGCGCCAGATCGAGGTCGTCGTTGGCGAGCAGTTTGAACGCTTCGATCGGCTCGTACTCGCTGATGACGAATTCGACGTTCGGATAACGCGTCGCGAGCTCGGCGACTATCGGCAGCAGTGACACGCGAACCCCGGTGGCGAAGCCGCCGACCCGAACCGTCCCGGCGGGTTCGGCGTCGGGGTCCAGGTCCACCCGCGCGCTTTCGACCGCGGCCAGAATCGTCACGGCGTGGTCTGCGAGACGCTGCCCGGCAGGCGTCAGGCGCACCCGTCTGCCTTCCGGCTCGATGAGTCGAGCGCCGGTTTCCTTTGCGAGCGCTGCGATCTGCTGCGACACGGTGGACGTGGTGAGGTGATGTACCTCGGCGACGGCGCGCATCGAACCCAGCCGGGACAGGGCCAGAAGCAGCGCAAGTCGTCGGGTGTCCATGACTACCGCATCAGGCTTTCGGGTGAGAAGCCGTCCGCAACTGCCTCGCGCGACGCGAACAACCAGCGGCCGTTCACGGGCACCAGCACGTCGCGGTACCGCCCCCAGTGGTCTACGCCGATGTTTGTCAGTGCGAGAAAGTAGCTGCTCACCTCGACCCGGTCTGGCGTCACCGCGCCGAACCGGACACTCGATACGTGGTGGCGCACATGGGTCAGGGGAACCGGGCCCGCTGCGAACCGATCCACCTGTGTGCGCAGCGCCGCCTCGATGGCCTTGGGGCCGACCATCGGGTCGCCGCCGGTGAACGTGAGGGTCCCGCCCGGCGCGAAGCAGGCCGCGACGTCGGCGATTCTGTTGCGGTCGGTTGCCCGTGTGTAGTCGGCCAGCGTCTGCCGCACCGACTCTCGAACGACTGGTTCCCACATGTCCATATCGCCCATCGTTCACGATTGCCGAACGGTATGTCCACAAAAATCACGTGGACGTGAACGGTCGTGGTCGCGTTCAATGCAGATGTGAGCGACAACCAGGCCCGCACCGGCGCCTTCATGGCGATGGGGTCGATGCTGTCCGTACAGGTCGGGCTCGCGATCGCGGTGACATTGATCGACCGCGTCGGCGTCGAGGGCGCCGCCTGGCTGCGACTGGCGTGGGCCGGGGTCCTCATGCTGCTCATCGTCCGGCCACGGGCGGCCGCCTTCACCCGGTCGACCTTCCTGGCCTGCGTGGCGCTCGGGGTCGTGACCGCGTCGGTCACCATGCTCTTCATGGCGGCGCTGGATCGAATCCCGTTGGGTACCGCGAGCGCGTTGGAATTCCTCGGGCCGTTGGGCGTCGCGGTCGTGCACGGCAAGGGCAGTGCCCGTCTGGTGTGGCCCGGGCTTGCGGGGCTCGGTGTCATCCTGCTCACCGAGCCGTGGCAGGGCACGGTCGATCCGGTCGGCGTGCTGTATGCGCTCGCCGCCGCCGGATGCTGGGCGTGCTACATCCTGCTGACCCAGCGCGTCGGCGACGAGGTCGCCGGCATCAAAGGCCTTGCGGTCTCGATGCCGGTCGCCGGTGTGGTGGCCACGATCGTCGTCGGCCCCAGCGTGTTCGAGCGAATGACGCCGGAGATCCTGCTGATCGGCGTGGGTCTGGCGATCATGTTGCCGGTTGTGCCGTTCGCGCTGGAGATGCTGGCGCTGCGCAGGCTCACGACGGCCGCGTTCGGGACGCTGATGGCGCTGGAACCGGCATTCGCGATGATCGTCGGTCTGGTCATCCTGGATCAGGTGCCCGGTTCGGCAGGCGTCGTCGGCATCTGCCTGGTCGTCGCCGCCGGTGTCGGCGCCGCGCGCACCGGGGCGCGCAGGCCGACGGCCGTCCCCGCCGAGATCGGCTGAGGTCGCTACGCTCGGCTGAATGAGTCGAGGTGTGTTCAATTCGCCCGTCGTTCGCATCGTCAACGACGCCGCGGTCTTCCTGATCAACGCGCCAGTGGTCGGCCGGCTGATCGGCCGAGGGTTGGTCGTGATCCGCTACATCGGCAGGCGCTCTGGGACGACGTTCGAGATTCCGGTCGGATACCGGCGGTCCGGCGGCAGCTTCGTCATCGGTGTGAGCGCGCCGGACGCGAAGAATTGGTGGCGCAATTTCCTCGGAGAGGGCGCACCGATCACCTTCGTGAATTTCAACGGCAAGGATCGGAACGGCCACGCGGTCGCGAAACGGGATGCCCGAGGCCGGGTTTCGGTGACCGTACGCCTCGACGATCGTCGGTGAGGCCACGCGCTTTCGTTTGCCGATCAGACGTCTAGTCTCTTGCGGCGGTAGAGCGTTCCCACGCCGAGCAAGAGCAGGCTGATGACCAGGATCGCGGTGGCGAGCACGTTGATCTGCGGTGGGACCGAGGCTTTCACCGACGCGTTCACATACAGCGGATACGTCACCGAGGACCCGCTGACGAAGTAGGTGATGATGAAGTCGTCGAGCGACAGTGCGAACGACAACATCCCCGCGGCAATGATGCCGGGGACGATCAGTGGCAGCGTCACCTTGAAGAACGTGCGCGTCGGATTCGCGCCGAGATCCATCGACGCGTCCTCGAGCGTCCAGTCGAAACCGCGCATGCGGGCTCGTACGGTCATCGCGATGAAGCTCACCTCGAAGGCGATGTGCGCCAGCAGAATCGTGACGTACCCGGTGGCCCAGCCCAGGTCGAGGAACAGCACCAGAAGGGACGCACCCATCACGACCTCGGGCGCGGTCAGCGGCAGCACAAGGAATGTGTCGACGGTCTGACTGCCCCGAAACCGTTGCCGGACAAGGGCGACGGCCACCAATGAGCCGAGCACCAAGGCGATAACGGTGGAGACGGCGGCGACATTGATGCTGAGCAGCAGTGCGTCGGTGAGTGGGGGGTACTTGAACGGGTCCAGCCAGTTCTTCAGCGTGAAGCCCTGCCAGCTGTAGTTGAACTTGCCCTTCGGGTTGTTGAACGAGAACAGGACGATCACGAAGATCGGCAGGAACAGGTAGAGCAGCACTAAGCCGGCGACGATCCGCAGTACGAGGTCACCCCACTTCGGGCTGCCCTTAACGGTTTTCGGCGCCTTGTCGGCATCTCTGGCCGCGGGGCGACACGCGGCGCCCGTTTGGGTTGTCATACCAGGTCCTCGGTGCCGAGCGCGCGGGTGTACGCCAAGACACCGACGAGGATGATCACCATCAGCACCATGGACAGCGCGGCGGCGGCCGGATAGTCCTTGACGACGAGGAACTGTTGCTGGATGACGTTGCCGATCATCGTTGTCTGTGTGCTGCCCAGGTACGAGGCGTTGATGAAGTCACCTGCGGCAGGAATGAATACCAGCAGGCTGCCCGCGAAGACGCCCGGCATCGACAGCGGCAGGATCACTTTGGTGAAGCTGCGGGTGTTCGACGAGTACAGATCCTTCGTCGCCTCGATCAGCCGGGGATCGATCTTCTCGAGGCTCACGTAGAGCGGCAGGATCATGAAGATGATCCAGTTGTAGATCAGGCCGCCGATCACCGCCCAACTGGTGGACAGCAGCCGGCCGTCGCTTGGCAGCAGGCCGACCGAGCCGAGCGCGCTCACCACCCAGCCGTCGTCGGCGAGGATCGTCTTCCACGCGATGGTGCGGATCAAGAACGTCACGAAGAACGGGAGGATCACCAGCCCGAGGATGAGGTTCTTGTACCGGCCTGCCTTGAAGGCGATGACATACGCCAGCGGGTACGCCAGCAGCAGGCAGACGAGCGTGGCGACGATGGCGTATCCGAACGACCGCAGGATCTGGTCCTGATACTTGCTGAACGCCTCGCTGTAATTGCTGAATTTCCAACCGAATTCCATCGTCGGCAGGAATACCGAGCCGCCGGCAGTCGACAGCGACGTCATCGCCAGCGAGATGACCGGCCACACGAAGAAGATCGCGAGGTAGATGAGCGCTGGCGCGATCATCAGGTACGGGGCGATCTTGCTCCGCTGTCGACTGCTGGCGGCTACACCGGCCATCGGTCAGGCGCCGGTGACCGTGGCGTACATCGAGTTGAACTTCTGCAGTTGTTCGTCCGTCAACGGCGGCCAGCCGTGCACTTTCTTCAACTCTTCCGGTGAGGGGTTGATCAACGGGTTCTTCGCGAGCTCCGGGTCGAGCTTCGCGAGTTCGTCCGTCATATCCGACAGCACAGGGATGTACTGGACGAATGCCACCAGCTTGGCGTAGTTGGCCCGGTCGTAGATGTAGTTGATCCACTTCTCGGCCCAGTCCTGGTGCTGGCTGGTGTAAGGGATCACCATGGTGTCGACGAACGTCGTTCCGCCCGACTCGGGAACTACGAACTGCACGTCGGGATTGTCTGCCTGCAGCTGCACGACGTCGCCTGAATATGCCTGAGCGACAACAAGATTGCCTGCGGCAAGATCGTCGAGGTAGTCGTTGCCGGTGAAGCGGCGGATCTGGCCCTTGTCCTTCTGCTCCTTGACCAGGTCGACGGCCTTCTGGACGCTCGCCTCGTCTGGCTTGTCGAGCGACGTGCCCTGCGACTGCATAATCATCCCGAGCCCGTCCTGGGTGTCGGAAAGCATGCTGACCCGGCCCTTGAAGGCCGGATCCCAGAGATCGTTGATGCTCTTGATGTCCCTGCCGGTCGCCGCGCGGTTGTAGCCGAGACCGACGAACCCGGACATGTAGGGCGCGCTGAACTTACGACCGGGGTCGACGCTGGCCTCCAGCAGATCGGGGCGGAGATTCTCGATGTTCGGGATGTTGCCGTGGTTCAACTCGTTGAGCCAACCGAGCTGTTGAAGCCGGACCGCCATGAAGGTGGTCGGCACGGCAAGGTCTGAGCCGATGTCCTGCTTGCGCGACAGCGGCTCCTTGATCTTGGCGAACCACTCCTCGTTGTCGTTGAGGTCCTCTTTGTAGTCGACCGTGACGCCCTCTTTGTCCTGGAACCCCTTGACGAAATCGGGGGCCATGTAAGCGGGCCAGTTGGAGATGCGCAGCGAACCGGACGCCGCTTGCTCTCCGCCGCCGCCGCTGTCGCTCTTGCTGCAGGCGGCGAGGAAGGACGGTCCAAGCACAGCGGCGGCCGCAACGGCTGCGCCACCACCGATGAAGCGTCGGCGGGACGTGGGATTCGAAGCGAGTCGTGCGAAGAGCCGGGGATCGATTTCTCGTGGCATGGCGACTGTGCCTTTCGTTGGATTCCTGGGGGAAAGGGGACGGGTTGACGGACGCTCCGTCACGAGTCGTCGAGCATCTCCTCGAGGTCCTCGGTGGTGGGTATGTCGGCGGCCGGAAGCACGAGCGAGGCCTCGGGTGCCCAGCTGACGTGCACCTGGTCACCCGGTCGAAGCATCGGCAGGTCCTGCTCGGGCCCGACGTGGGCGATGATCGCCGAGTCGTCGGGAGCGGCCAGCGACAACCGGACGACAGGCCCCTGGAAGGTGAGGTCGGTGATCGTCGCTGCCACGGTCGCGACGTCGCCTGTCGGCGGGTCCATCGACACCCGAACGCGTTCCGGCCGGATCATCAGGGTGGCCTGCCCGCCGGGTTCGATGGTGGTGTCGCCCGGCCTGGCCTTCAGCGAGGTACCGAGAACGTCGACCTGAACGAAATCGCGGTTGGCGCGGCCGCTCTGGCGACCCGCCCACAGGTTGGCCTGGCCGATGAAGCTGGCGACGAACACGGTCGCAGGCCGGTCGTAGATCTCGGTCGGGCTGCCGATCTGGTCGACGTTGCCCGCGTTCATGACCGCGATGCGGTCACTCATCGTCAACGCTTCCTCTTGGTCGTGGGTCACGTAGACGAACGTGATTCCGACCTCGCGCTGAATCCGCTTGAGCTCGAACTGCATGACCTGCCGGAGCTTGAGATCCAGTGCCCCGAGCGGTTCGTCCAGAAGCAGCGCACTCGGATAGTTCACCAGCGCCCTGGCCAGCGCGACGCGCTGCTGCTGGCCGCCGGAGAGCTGTGCGGGTTTGCGCTTCGCGAAATCGGTGAGGCGCACGATCTCGAGCAGTTCGTCGACGCGCCTTGTGACCTCGGCCTTGTCCTTCTTCAGGCTCCGCGGACCGTACGCGACGTTGTCCCACACCGTCATATGGGGGAACAGCGCATAGTGCTGGAAAACCGTGTTGACGTTGCGCTTGTGCGGTGGCACCCGCGAGACGTCGCGACCCTCGAGCCGGATGGCGCCCTCGGTCGGGGTTTCGAATCCAGCGATCATCCGCAGGGTGGTGGTCTTGCCGCAACCCGATGGCCCCAGCAGCGAGAAGAACTCGCCGGAGCCAATGGAGAAGTCGGCTTCGTTGACCGCCACGTAGTCGGTGAAACGCTTCGTGACGTTGTCGATCTCGACTACCGGACCGCCCTTGGCGCTGGTGGCCCCGTCTCGTCCCGTCGATTGATCTGCGGCGGTGGTGTGTGTGCCGGTCAGGGCGAGTCCTCCCTAAAGCCCCCGTAGCTTTCGGGTAAACAATCGCGGATTCCGTCGTCCTTCGCAAGCGATTCCGCAACGAATTTACATATCGACAATGGAATCGCTTGTGTCGGCGGCGACCGAGGGGCAGATTTCGCGGCTGGGGCCAGCTCTGGGCCACGGCTGACTGTCGGCAGCCGGCAGGCCCGGCGCGACGGCGCGGGGACTGTCACTTTAGTTTTGCGTTCCGTCCTGCGGGGGTAGGAGAGCAATATGGCGAAGATTGATGTTTCGGTGGCGACCGACTTAGCTCCGCAGCCGGCGTGGAAGCTGGCGTCGGATCTGGGTCGCTTCGACGAGTGGCTGACGATCTTCGGCGGTTGGCGAAGCGAGGTGCCCACGACGATCGAGGAAGGCACCTGCGTGTCGTCGTGCATCAAGGTCAAGGGGTTCCGCAACGTCATCCACTGGCGGGTCACCCGCTACGACGAACCAAAGCTGATCGAGATGAACGGCGCGGGCCGGGGCGGAGTCCGCATCGCGTTGACCATCGAGGTCCAGGAGGATCCGCCCGGATCCCGGTTCAAGGTCCTGGCCGAACTCAAAGGCGGCTTGTTGAGCACCCGAATCGGTCAGTTGGTCGCCAAGGTGCTGCAGTCCGAGGTCCGCAAGTCGGTGACCAACCTCGCCGCGTTGCGCTAACCCCACTCGTGGTTCATGGCGCGGGATTCGTACCGTGCCTCGACGGTATCTGCCGTGCCGGGCCCTGACCCGGGACAGTGCGATCAGCATCATCGCCAGCGCGGCGGTCGCGGCCCCGCCGATGAAGACCGCGACGAAGCTGCTCTCCATCGGCACCGCGGTGCCGCCCGCGGTTCGCCCCAACACCACGGCGACCAGCGCGGCGGCAATCGAGCTTCCTATCGTGCGGGCGATCGCGTTCATGCCGGTGGCGACACCGGTTTCGCCCGCGGCGACTTCACTGACCACCAGCGCAGGCAGTGCACCGTAGCCGAGGCTGATGTACACGTTGGCCAGGATGCTGGCCGCGATGACCTGCCACGGCGCGGAGTGCGCAAAGGATATGAAGAGGAAGCCGGTGATTCCGGCAGCAGCCGCCACGATGAGTACCGGCTGGGCGCCAAAGCGGTCGATGAACCTCCCGCTGATCAGCGCAACGAGAAATCCGGTGATCGCACCGGGCAGCAGGTAGACGACGCTGGCCTCGAGCACGGTCGCCCCGAAGCCGTAACCGGCTGCCTCGCGCGGGATCTGGACGAACTGCGTCAGGCCGAGGAACGCGAAATACAGGCCCATGCCCACGAATACGGTGGCGAGATTGGTGAGCAGGATCGGGCGTCGGCTCAGCATCGTCGTCGACACCAGCGGCTGCTTGGCCCGTCGTTCCCAAACCCACCAGCCGACCGTGACGGCGATGCCCAAGGCCGCACACGCCAAGGTCCTCGGAGACGTCCAGCCCCAGGTGTGGCCCTGAGTGATGGCCAGCAGCACCAGAGACAGTCCGGCCCCGAGGCCCGCGGCGCCGAGCCAGTCGATCGAACCCGTCGTGCTCCGCGGCCGGGCGGGTACCACGAAGACCACGACGGCGATGACGACGACGGTGAAGCCGGTGGTCAGCCAGAAGACGCGGTGGTAGTTGGCGCCGTGGTTCATCAGCAGGCCGACGACCACCAGACCGGTTCCGCCGCCGAAGCCCAGCGTTGCCGACAGCACCGACATCGCCGACACCATCCGGTCCTCGGTGAGCTCCTCGCGCAGGATCGCGACTCCGATCGGATAGAGCGCGAACGAGGCCGCCTGCAGGACACGAGCCAGGATGAGAAGGGCCAGAGACGACGTGGTGGCCGCGAGCACGGAACCCACCAACACGATGGCGAGCACCCACAACAACACGCGCTTCTTGCTGTGCAGATCGGCGAGGCGGCCGATCAGCGGCGTGGCCGCGGCGGCGGCGAGCAGGTTGGCGGTGACCGCCCAGCTGACACCGACGATGGACGCGTCGAGTTGGTCGGCGATGATTCCGAGCACCGGAACGACGGCGGTCTGCAGGATGGCGACAGTCAGCACGACGATGCTCAGGCTGACGATCAGTGTCCTGGGTTGCCGAGCCGGCCGATCGCGCGCGGTGGAGTGTGTCGGTTCCGCCCTGACCACTCCACGCTCCGATCGTTAGCCCATCTTCGGTTCTACCCGATTATGTCGCCATGATCGAATGGGGCCATGACACGAGGGGGCCAATCGGGTAGCGCGCTCACGTCGCCGACGTTCAGCGGCCGTACGCCGTCGGGCGTCGGCGATCTGTCCGTCGAGACGCACGGCATCGCGCCGATCCGGGAAGACCAGCGCTACGGCAGCCCGCGGCGGCTGTTCACGGTGTGGTTCGCGCCGCAGGTCAACATGACCGGTGTCTTCACCGGAGCCCTGGCGATCGCGCTGGGGCTCGGTTTCTGGCTCGGCATGCTCGCCATGGTGATCGGAACGGTGCTCGGCTCCCTGGTGGTCGGCTACCTGTCGACATGGGGTCCGCGCACCGGCACGGCGCAACTGCCGAACTCGCGGATGGCGTTCGGCGGTGGCGTGGTGCTTCCCGGTGCGCTGCAATGGCTTTCGTCGATCGCATGGGATGCGCTGGTCGGGCTGTTCGGCGGCGAGGCGCTCGCCACGCTGCTCGGCATCCCGTTCTGGAGCGCGGTCCTCATCGTGCTGGGTGTGCAGGGCGCGGTCGGCTTCTTCGGCTACGAGATGATCCACCGCATCCAGGCGGTGCTGACGGTGGTCCTGTTCGTCACCTTCGTCGTGTTCGCCGTCAAGCTCGCCGCCGGACACCAGGTCGTGACGCCCGCGACCGTGCAGGGCGCCGACCTGGCCGGCGCGTTCGTCCTCGAGGTCACCATCGCGCTGAGCCTGTCGATCTCGTGGGCCAGCTACGCCGCGGACTTCAGCCGCTATCTGCCCGCCGACTCGTCGCGCGCCCGGGTCTTCGGGTTCACCTTCGCCGGAATCGTGTTGGCCTACATCTTCGTTCAGGGAATCGGCATCGCGGCGGGCGATCTGGTTTCCGAACAGACCGCCGACGGCGTCAGGTCGGTGATGGGCGGCGGCATCCTCGGGGCGCTGGCACTGCTCGTCATCGCGCTGGCCTCCATCGGCTCGGGGGTGATGAACGACTACAGCGGATCGCTGGCTCTGCAGACCATCGGCGTGCGGGTGCGCAGGCCGATCTCGGCGATCGTCGTCACCGTCTCCGCGTTCGCGTTGATCCTGTGGCTGCACGCCGGCGAGACCGCATCCCGGTTCGAGCACGTGCTGCTGCTGGTGAGCTATTGGATTCCGGCGTTCGTCGCCGTGGTCGTCATCGACTGGGCGCGTCCGTGCGCGAGGTCGGCCCACGCATCAACCCCGCCGAGGAACACACCGACCGCAGCGACGCCGTCGCGGCCGTGGTCGCGTTCGTGCTCGCCTACGCCGCAGCGGTGCCGTTCATGAACACGTCGCTGTTCACCGGCCCGGTCGCCGAGGCGTGGCACGGCGCCGACGTCGCCTACTTCGTCAATTTCCTTGTCGCGGCGGTGCTTTACGGCGGCTATCGGCTGTCGCGCTCTCGTCCCGCGAATTTGGACAGGTAAAGCCACGTCGGGCGGTAGCCGCGTCGCTGATACAGCCGGATCGCGTCGGCGTTGCCTGCGAGCGCGCCGAGCATGAGGTCGTCGATGCCACGCTCGTGCAGATGCGTCTCCAGCCGGTCGAGGAGTTCCGAGCCCAGCCCGCTGCCGCGGTATTCGGGCAGCACACTGAGCGATTCGATTTCGCCGATCCGGTCGCCCGTCTGCCAGGTGTCCTCGATCCAGGAGTCCGCAACAGCCATCACGTGTGTCAACCCGTATCCGACCGGCGCGTCGTCGACGAGGGCGAGCAGAAGCAGGGTGTCCGGTTTGGTCAGCAGCTCTTCGTAGAGCTTTCTGCGGGCGCGCCACGTTTCGGCGTCGTCCACGTAGGGCGCAAGCTCGGGCATGCTCTCGCAGTGGCGGTGATGCACCGCGACCCATAACGGTCCGATCAGGTCCAGATCGTCGACGCTTCCTACCCGCACCCGCCACGCAGCCGCCATCGGTGTCACGCTAGCTCAACGGCGCGCGACACCATCGGCGACGCGTGCAGCTTGTCGGGGTTGGCGACGTTGTGGATCGTGACGATCCGGCCGTCGGCGTCCAGGTCCACGGTGAGCGTGGCGATGACCCGGCCGCCTCCGCTGAGCACGACGCCGGGTGCTCCGTTGATCTCGGCGACTTCGGCTGACATGTCACCGATTTCGACACCCTCGTAGGGGCGGCTGGCCGCACCCGCGAGCCACCGAACGACCTTGTCCACGCCGACGATCGGCCGCATCGCCTGCCGGACTTTGCCGCCACCATCGGTCCACAGCGTCACATCGGGCGCGAGCAGCGCCATCAGCTCGTTGATATCGCCGCCGGTGGTGGCGGCGAAGAACCGCTCGGTGACTTCACGTTTCTTGTTCCTGTCGGTCTCGAAGCGCGGTCGGCGCGCCTGGATGTGGTTTCGCGCCCGATGGGCGGCCTGACGCACCGCCGGCTCCGATCGGTCGACGGCGTCGGCGATCTCGGCATAGGAGAAGTCGAAGACCTCCTTGAGCACGAAGACGGCGCGTTCCAACGGGCTGAGCGTCTCGAGGACCACGAGCATGGCCACCGAAACGGACTCCGCGACCGCGACCTCCTCGGAGGCATCCGATTCGGTCAGGATCGGCTCCGGCAGCCACGGACCGACGTAGGTTTCCCGTTGACGCCGCGTCGACCGAAGCCGGTCCACCGCGAGGTTGGACACGATGCGGGCGAGATATGCCTTCGGGTCGGAAACCTGAGTGCGGTCGGCGGCCGACCATTTGAACCAGGCATCCTGGATGACGTCCTCGGCGTCGGCGACGGAACCCAGCAGCCGATACGCGATGGCGAACAACAGCTTTCGATGTTCGGAGAACGTCTGCTCGTCGCTGGTCACGAGGTCGTCCCGGCACCACGACGCCATGTCATCGAGCCGATCGATGGCATCGCCCTGATCAGTCGATAGGTGGTCCACGGGCTGGAGCTCACCGTTTCTTTGTACGCCGCCGCGAGTCGGCCTGCGAGGTAGAACCGAGCCGGGGGTGTCGTCGGCGTGGGTGAACTGGATGACGGCGTCGTGCCTGCCCGAGGCTGACCGGCTGGTGCACGTAGCCGAAGCGGAACGGCTTGGGCTGCTTGCCCTTCAACTCACGCACGATCGAAGCGGCAGCGTGCATGGAGGTCGGTATGCCGCTCTGGCACGTGCCGTGCATGACGCCGTAGCTTTGCCGGATCGCCGCCGCATCGCCGATGGCATAGACGTTCGGGATGCGACACCGAACGCAGCGATTCGTCGGTGATGATGCGGCCGCGGCCATCGACCTGCAGACCCGGCTGTCGCGGCCAACGGCGATACCCGCACGCCCGTGGTCCACAGAACCGCCTGTGCGGCAACGACCTCGCCGTCGGCGAGGGCTACACCGTCGGCCATCACCTTGACGATGTCGGCGCCCGCCCGGACGTGCACGCCGAGCCGGGCCAGGCCGGCATGGAGGCGGGCGCGCGCTTTTGCGCCCATCATCGATCCGGGCTCGTCGCGGCTGAGCAGGATGACGTCGGCGTCGGGATGCTGTTCGGCGATCTCGGCAGCCGATTCGACCCCGGTCAGCCCGCCGCCCGCCACGACGACCGTGGCATTACCGAGTCGGTCCAACTGAGCGGCCAGCGTTGCGGCCTCGTCTGCGCTGTCCAGGGTGTACGCGAATTCGTCGACGCCAGGAACCGACTCGGTGTCGGCGACACTGCCGAGTGCATAGACGAGGGCGTCGTAGCGCAGTTCGTACTCGTCATCGATGCGAACGGTCTGTCGCATCGGCGTGGATGGACGTCACCCAACCCTGGACGAAGTCCACGCCGCTACCCGCTAGCCGGTCCGGAATCTGCAGATCGGCCAGCTCCTCGCCGGAGGCGGTCTGATGCAACCGGAGTCGCTCGGTGAACCGGGTCTGCGGGTTGACCAGGGTGATGCGGACGTCGTCGAGGCGGTTAAACCGTCCAGGCCAGCCGCACCCGCCGAATCCGGCCCGCCGTTGATGGCGCAGCAGTCGGAATCGGAGGGGGACGAAGAACGCCAACGCCTCGCCGACCGTGTGCTGGGCAGGCTTGAAGACGCGGTTTACTGGGGGATTGCGCTGGTCCTGATCATCGGGTCGGGTGCGCTGCTGATCTCCCAGTTCCATTCCCTGCTGACGCTGCGCAATTCGCCCGCGAAGATCGTAATGCTCGAGGTCCTTGACGGGCTGTTGCTCATCTTCATCTTCGTGGAGTTGCTCTACGCCGTGCGGGCCTGCCTGCGGTCACACGAGATCGTCGCCGAGCCGTTTCTGATCGTCGGCATCCTGGCGGGCATCAAGGAGATCGTCGTGTTGTCCGTCGAGGCGGCGACCCTGCTGGAGAAGGGTCCGGCTTTTTCGCGCGCGGTCGTCGAGATCGGTGTGCTGGCCGGTGTCGTCCTTGCCCTGGCCTTGTCGGCGTTCGTGCTGCGTGAGCGTCGCCGGGACACCGAAGATGCCGGGGAGCGGGCCGGCGAGGAAGACCAAGAGAAGCAGCCAGCCAAATCCTGACCGGATGACATTGGGCCGTGATCGCGCGGGCCGGCGTTATGTATGCCATCATATATAGCGTGGTCGGCACCCCGCGGGAGCGGATGGTGATATCCGCAGCGCTGCTGATTCGTGAACGCGGCGCCCGGGCAACCGCCATCTCCGATGTGCTGAAGCACAGCCGCGCGCCGCGCGGATCGGCCTACCACTATTTCCCCGGCGGTCGGATGCAGCTGTTGGAAGAGGCGACCGAGTACGCGGGCGCCTTCATCGCGGACAAGATCTCGGCCGCCGACAGCGCTGTCGAGCCTGCTGGACGAGCTGACGGATCTGTATCGCCAGCAGTTGATCCGCAGTGACTTCCGGGCGGGCTGTCCGATCGTCGCGGTGACGGTCGAAGCCGGCGATCCCGACAAGGCCGAGCGCACCACCAAGGTCATCGAGCGCGCCGCGGCCGCATTCGCACTCTGGACCGATCTGATCGGCCGACGACTGATTGCCGAAGGTGTCGAGGCCTCGCGAGCGGAAGAGCTCGCGATGCTCGTCACGACCTCGATAGAGGGCGCGATCATCGTCGCCCGTGCTTCCCGCGACGTGAAACCACTCGACCTTGTCCAGCGTCAGCTGCGCTCGCTGCTGGCTGTGCAGACGCCCGAAAGGAAAGCCCGATGACCGGTGAATGGCAAGCGACGGCCTGCATCCTCTGCGAATGCAATTGCGGCATTGTCGTGCAACTCGAGGACCGCACGCTCGCCAAGATCCGCGGGGACAAAGAGCATCCGGCGTCGCAGGGGTACACCTGCAACAAGGCGCTGCGGCTCGATCACTACCAGAACAACCCAGGTCAGGCTGACCTCGCCGATGCGCCGGCGCCCCGACGGCAGCTATGAGGAGATCGACTGGGACACCGCGATCACCGAGATCGCCGAGGGGTTCACACACATTCGAGACGCCTACGGCGGGGACAAGATCTTCTACTACGGCGGCGGGGGCCAGGGTAATCATCTGGGCGGCGGGTACGCAGGCGCGTTCCTCAAGTCCATCGGTTCCCGGTACCGCTCGAATGCGTTGGCGCAGGAGAAAACCGGAGAAGCCTGGGTCGACGCGTATCTCTACGGCGGGCACACCCGCGGTGAGTTCGAGCACGCCGAAGTGTCGGTCTTCGTGGGCAAGAACCCGTGGATGTCGCAGAGCTTCCCGCGTGCCCGCACAGTGCT
Source organism: uncultured Actinomycetota bacterium (assembly GCA_963758825.1). GTDB lineage: Bacteria > Actinomycetota > Actinomycetes > Mycobacteriales > Mycobacteriaceae > Mycobacterium. Next base: position 538,368 of record CAVWWV010000014.1, read on the forward strand.
CAACGAGATCGCCAAGGACCCGGGGCGATCGATGATCGTCATCGATCCGGTGATCACCGATACGGCCAAGATGGCCGACTTCCATCTGCGGGTTCGGCCAGGCACGGACGCATGGTGCCTGGCGGCGATGGCCGCGGTGCTGGTACAGGAAAACCTCTGCAACGAAGAGTTTCTGGCCGAACACGTCCACGGAGTCGACGCCGTTCGGGATGTGCTGCGCGCGGTGCCGGTGGCCGACTATGCGGAGCGCTGCGGTGTCGACGAGGAGTTGATCCGGACGGCGGTCAGGCGCATCGCGCGGCGCCGACAGCGTGGCGGTGTTCGAGGACCTCGGCATTCAGCAGGCGCCCAACAGCACACTGTGCTCGTACCTGAACAAGCTGCTTGTGGATTCTGACCGGTAACTTCGCCAAACGCGGTGGGCAGCATCTGCATTCGGCGTTCGCCCCGCTGTTCACGTTCGGTGGCGTCGGGCGGTCGCCGGTGACCGGATCGCCTGTGATCTCCGGCCTGGTGCCGTCGAACGTTGTGCCGCAGGAGATTTTGACCGATCATCCCGACCGGTTCCGGGCGATGATCGTCGAGACCAGCAACCCCGCGCACTCGCTGGCGGATTCGGCTGCCTGCCGGAAGGCGTTCGCGTCACTCGAGCTGATGGTGGTCATCGACGTCGCGATGACGGAGACGGCCCGGCTCGCCCACTATGTTCTGCCCGCGGCGAGCCAGTTCGAGAAGCCGGAGGCGACGTTCTTCAATCTGGAGTTCCCGCACAACACATTTCACCTACGTCATCCGCTGCTCGAGCCGCTGCCGGGCACGTTGCCCGAACCGGAGATCTGGGCGCGATTGGTACGGGCGCTCGGCGTCGTCGACGACGCCGACCTCGCGCCGCTGCGTGAGGCCGCCGATCACGGCCTGCAGGAATACACACAGGCGTTCCTCGCTGCCGTCAGCGCCAACCCCGCGATGAGTCGGGCCCTGCCGTACGTCCTCTACGAGACGCTCGGCCCGACGCTGCCTGCGCATCTCAAGGGTGCGGCGGCGTTGTGGGGGCTGGCACAGAAGACGGCCATGAAGTACCCGGAAGCCGTGCGGCGGGCCGGCCACACCGACGGCAACGCGCTCTTCGAGGCGATCCTGCAGGGCCGCTCGGGTGTGACATTCACGGTGCACGAATACGAAGACGACTTCGAGCTGATCGCTCACGCCGATCACAAGATCGCCTTGGCGATGCCCGAAATGCTGGACGAGATAGGCAGATTGGCCGGTGCGCCGTCTGCGCTGACGACGCCGGAGTTCCCGATCGTGCTGTCGGCGGGTGAGCGCCGCGCCTATACGGCCAACGACATCTTCCGAGACCCGAGCTGGCGTAAGCGCGATGCCGAAGGTGCGCTGCGCGTCAGCGTGGAGGACGCACAGACACTGGGCCTGGTCGCAGGCGGACGCGCGCGTATCACCACGGCGGCGGGCAGCGCCGAGGCGAGCGTCGAGATCAGCGAGACGATGCTTGCCGGCCATGCGTCGTTGCCCAACGGACTCGGGCTCGACTTCGTCGACGACGATGGGCAGACGCATGTGCCCGGTGTCGCACCGAATGCGCTCACGTCGACCGAGTGGCGAGACGCCTACGCGGGCACACCGTGGCACAAGCACGTGCCTGCCCGGATCGAGGCCGTAAAGGCCGTCGTCACTGCATGATTGGGCTTACGGGGAGTGGCATCTGATACGTCACTGTGACGAATCAGTTCAGCCCCGGTCGTTTCTGCGGTGCGCCGTGCACACCTTCGGTGTAGGCGGTCTCCGCGTGCTGGGCGAGATCGATTCCAGAGATCTCGTCTTCGCGTTGGACGCGGAACCCGAAGGTCACGTCGATGACTTTGCCAATGATGTAGGACACGACGAAGGCGAATATCGCGACCACCGGGATGGCGAGGGTCTGCTTGCCGAGCAGTGACAGTCCGCCGCCGTAGAAGAGGCCCTCGACGCCTCCGGACACCACTTCGGCGGCGAGCAGTCCGATCAGGAAGGTGCCGACGACGCCTCCGACGAAGTGGACGCCGACGACGTCGAGCGAGTCGTCGTAGCCGGCCCTGAACTTCCAGCCGACCGCGTACGAGCACACCACGCCGGCCGCCAAACCGACGACGAATGCGCCGAGCGGCGCAACGAATCCGCACGACGGTGTGATCGCCACCAAGCCCGCCACCACGCCGGAGGCAGCGCCGAATGTCGTTGGCCTACCGTCTCTGAGGCGTTCGACGAATATCCAGCCCAGCATCCCGAGGCACCCGGCGATCAACGTGTTGAGAAAGACGACCGACGCCTTGCCGTCGGCGGTGAGCGCAGAACCGGCGTTGAAGCCAAACCAGCCGAACCACAGCAGGCCGACGCCCAGCAAGACGAAGGGAAGGTTGTGCGGCCGCATCGCCTCGGACTTGAAGCCGATCCGCGGACCCAGCACGAGTGCCAACGCCAGTGCCGATGCGCCGGAGACGATCTCGACGACGAGCCCACCGGCATAGTCGACAGTGCCCAACGACGCGAGCCATCCGTCGGGTCCCCACACCCAGTGCGCCACAGGCGCATAGATGACAACGGTCCAGACGGCGATGTAGATCATCCATGCCGAGAACCGGGCGCGATCGGCGATCGCGCCGGACACCAATGCGGCCGTCACGATGGCGAAGCCGAGCTGGAATGTCAGGAAGAGCAATTCGGGAATGTTGGACCGAACCGTGGTCGGGTCGATGCCGAGCAGTCCGAAGTGATCGAGGTTGCCGATCAGGCCGCCGCCGGCGTCGGGGCCGAACGCCAGTGAATATCCGACGAGCAACCACACGATCGTCACCACGGGGATGGAGATGAAGCACATCATGATCATGTTGAGCACGCCGGTGGAGCGGACCATGCCGCCGTAGAAGATGGCCAGGCCGGGCGTCATCAACAGGACCATCGCCGTACAGGCAAGGACCCAGGCGGTCGCGGCAGGGTCGATCTCCATCCAGGACTCCTTTGTCATGTGGCGAGCGCTCGCAAGATTATGACCCGCTAGGAGTGGTAGCGGACCGGAACCCCCCGATGCGGCAGCAACACGATTCCGCGACGAACCTGCTTGTCCTGATCGTCGTGGACGGCCTCAAAAGAGCCGCAGCGCAGCAGCGTTTGGAGGACGACGGTGAGCTCGAGGAGGCTGAAGCTCGCGCCGAGGCAACGCTTGATACCGCCGCCGAACGGGATCCACGCATAGGTCGGCGGGTTGGAGTCCAAGAACCGCTCGGGCCGGAACTCGTGCGGGCGGTCGTATGTCTGCGGGTTGAGATTGACCTCGCCGATGTGCGGCACGATCCGTGTCCGGGCGGGCACCGTGTACCCGCCGAGTCGATAGTCGCCTGCGGTGTAGCGCCCGGTGAAGGGGGAGGGCGGCCGAATGCGAAGCGTTTCGTTGATCACCGCCTGCGTGTAGGCCGTCGACTCGCCTGCATCGGCCTCGGCCTGCACCTCGGCCAGTACGCGCGGATGGTGCAGCACCAAGTCGACCATCCATGCCAGCGTGGTGGCCGTCGTCTCGTGACCGGCAAGCACCAGGGTGACGAGGTCGTCGCGAATCTCTTTGTCGGTGAGGTACTCACCGTCCTCGCTGCGGGCGGTGAGCAACAACGACATGATGTCGGTGCGCCCGTGCAGATCGGCGTCCTGACGCCTGGCGGCGATCATCGGCGTCAGCAGGTCATCGATGCCCTGGTTCGCGCGGTCGAGCTTGGGCCACCGTTTCAAGCCGCCCACCGAGGCCATGGCGACGCGCAGAATCAGTTGCTCCGACGACCCGAGATCCAGGAGCTCCTCGAAGGGGCGGCCGAGCCGGGTCCGTTCGGTGCGGTCCTCGACGCCGAACATCACGCGGACGATCACGTCGAGGGCGAGGTCGCGCGCCGCCCGCATCATCGTGAACGGCTCGTCCTTCGGCCAGCCCGCAAGGGCTTCGCGCGTGCTGTCCTCGATGATCGGTCGGTAGTTCTCGAGAGCTTTGCCGTGTAGTGGCGGCGTCAGAAGCTTTCGCCGTCGAAGATGTTCCGGCTCTTCTTGAACGAACATCGAGCCGGTGCCGTAGATGAGTGCGGACGGTCGCACACCTTTGCCGCCGAGCAAGATGTCGGGCTTCTCGGTGAAGACCTGCTTGACGAGATCGGGGTCCTTGATGAGAACCACTGGGGTGCCCGGTAGCGGAATCGACACAATGGGGCCGTAGGTGGAGAACAGCCGCCGAATCAGCCATTCTCCGGCGACCAGGTAACCGGCACCGCAGGCGGCGGCAACGAACGGGCGCAGCGGCTTTATCGCCCGTGGGCCAGGCGGTGGAGAAGTCACTTCGAGCGTGGCTCGGTGCCCTTCGCGCGAGGGCGCTTTCGTGTTGACGACGTCGGGCCGCCGGCGAATCGACCGATCGTCGAGACACCGGGAAGCGACGAAACGGTTTTGAACACTTCGTCGCTTGTCGCGACCAGCCTCTCGAGCTGGGGTAGCAGGTGATCCATTGTTCGAATCATCGGATCGGCAAGCGCCAGGTAGCGTTCGGCACGATCGATCGCGTCGTTAAGACGTGCGGTGGCGGTCGCCATGTTCTCGATCAGATCCGGTAGCTGGCTGGCAAGTTGAATGCTCGCCGGCGGGAGGCGCATAGCGTCGCTGACGATCGACTGCGCGGTCTCTGCGGCTGCCCGTCCGGCGGCCTTGATGTCCTTGGGCCCCGGCGTCCTTCGGCTGGTCATAACGACCACTGTGCCCCACGGTGGACTCAGCTGTCAGCGGGTTGTCGGTAGGCGATCATTTCGCGGGACAGCTTGCGGCGAACAACGGGCTGCTGGCTGCACGCGACGGCGAACACGGTCAGCAGCATCCAGCTGAGGATGGCGCTGGCGAGCACCAGGAGGAATGCCACCCAGGCGCCGCCGGTGATCTGGGCATTTGCTGCTTGGCGCGCCCACAGCCGCCAGTAGATCATCAGGTTGACCGTCAGCCCGACGCCGTAGGACAACACGAACGAGAACAGGAACGGCTTCCACGTACCGTCTTTCAACCGCGCCGCCATCGGTTCGTGCCGCAACGGGTAGAGGACCGAGAGCACGTTGCCGACGCCCAGCCAGATGAAGACCATCGTCACCAGTTGGTCGACGAGCGCGACGGGGTTGGCTTCCCGCGTCCATGTCAGGGCCGCGATGACGGGGAGACCGGCGATGGTGATGAGAATCGCCATCGCGATGTTCTGCACCACCAGAATGCGCCACACCCGTTGGCCAGCGGCGAGCGCGGTGCGAACTCGCTCGGCCTCGAAGCACAGCGAATTGGTGCACACGACGCTGCCGACCACAACGGAGAACAGATACAGGGTCAGGCCGCTCAAGGTCATAGCGCTTCATGCCGGTGAGGTGATATGCGGCGACGAGGGCCAGGCCGATCGCCACCGTGATGACGATCCGCAGGAGAATCGAGCGTGGCTTGTCTGCGGTGATGTGCCGCACCTCGTCGAGGATGCCGCGGCCAAGCGACGACAGCGATGCCACGACGCCACGGAGCGGATGACCGGCCGCGGCCGGTGTTCCGGTGTCACGTCGGGCATTGTCGACGGCCAGCACAGCCTCGGCGACGGCGATGCGGGCCCTGCCGACCGACGCGATCGCGGCTGCCTCGGCCTCGCTGTGTGTGGTGGTCGCACCGATGTCGGCGGCGTCGCCCAGGGCAACGACGGCGTGTGCGGCGGCGACCACAGCGCGCATGGCGTTGTCGTCGTTCCACTGACTTGCGGACGCGGCCGTATCCAGCCCTCGTAGCACGCCGGCCAGCGAACGCAGTTCTTCCAGCGAATCGATCTTGTGCCGGTCGTCCATCGATTCAGAGCGTAATGGCTTCAGGTGACGAGAGAGGTTGGCGTACAAACAATATGACGCCTGCCAGCCCCGGCGGACGCAATTCGTCACTGTGACGTAAGGGGCCCTGGCAGGTCAAAGTGTCAGAGCGACGGGGAGGGGTGCGGCGTGGCGCCACGTCCCCCGTAGTCGACCGCGGTCGCTTGAGCCTTCTTCTGGCCAAGACGCCGAATCATCAGGGCGGCAACAACTTTGGCGCATCCAGCGACACCACGTCAAAACGTCACTGTGACGAAAATGCGGGTGGACCAGCCGGAAGTGAGGGTACATCCGCGAGCGGTCCGGCCCGCGGACGGCTTGTCACTTGTTCGACAGAATGACGATCAGCGCGGGCGTTATCGAACGGTCGGTGGATCGACCGCGCGCCGTCGATGCGGTTGAGACCGGGGGTGACGCGTGGTGCGCCAGAGGTGTCGATGACGTCGCAATGCTGCTCTTGAGGCATCGAGCCATCAATGCAGTTCATCGAAGTGCCGATAAGCCACATTATGTCAAGTTAACCTTCCCCTTGCCGTGCTGGTCAGATGTAGCCCCTTCCGATCGGATAGTCCCCCGACTTCTTGGTCGAAGATCATCGTTACCGCGGGGCCACCGCTTCGGCGAACGCCACAGGGTCCTGGTCGTGCGCCAAATGGCCCACATTCGGTATGACCACCGTGCGCAGGTCCCGCCGGCGGCGGGCGAAGCGGGCGTGGATCCGGTGTAGCCAGCGCGGGCTCTGATCACCGAGGATCCATGTCATGGGCACCGGCGCGGCCGCGACAGCCCGGGCGCCGACATGCTCGACCGCGACGCCGAACGGGTGTGGGTCGAATTCGGCTATTACCGGTTCGACGTTGCGCCGCATGCCGTCGCGAACACGTTCGTCGGCGAGGTCGTAAGCGTTGCCGCCCGACCGAAGGGCATAGACGGAACGGAAGAACTCTTCGCCGGCCTCGACACGACGTCCGCGCACCTGTTGCCATTTCACACGAGTCGTGGCGGCGAGCACCGCCGGGTCGGCAAGGCGCACACTGTGAAAGGGCGGCTCGACCACACACAGACTGCGCATCCGCGACGTGTCCTTCGCCGCGAGCGCCATCGACACGTTCCCGCCCGAACTCCAGCCCACGACATGAGCCGGGCGGTCACAGACATCCTCGAGCAGCGCATGAAGGTCATTCGTGTGGACGCGGTAATCGCGCACCGGCGAATGTGTGGAGCGCCCGTATCCTCGGCGGTCGTAGACGATCACGCGGCATCGGGCAGCCAGCAGATCGACGACCGGGTCCCAGGTACTGGAGTCGGCGCCGGTGCCATGCACGAGCACCACGGTTTCGCCGGTGCCGTGCACCTCATAATGCAGCGCGCATCCCGGCAGGTCGAGACTGGCCATGTTCGCCCCCCGCGCACTCGATTTGCGTCTGAATGTCCCACAGCCGTGGCGGCGACGCCACATGGTGAAGCGCCGCGTATTCGCCGTCGCAAATAACGGCGACTCAGCAATGCCGCCGGCGCTCCGGCGCGCGGAGGTATCACTCCCCGTTCGTGCGCAGTTCCCAGGGCTGCATACCGATTGCACCAGCAAGGTTGCGCTGCAACGCAACGCCGGCCGGCAGCGTGCGGTAAAAGATGCTGACCTCGGCGATCCTGCCGTCCGCGTCGAGCAGGACGAAGAAGATTCCATTGACCGCAGCTTCTCCGACTTGCAGCCGGAAGTGCGCGGCGTGGTGGGTGTCGCCGCTGAGCACCTCCATATACGTGTCGTCCGACGACAATCCGTTGACGGCCTTGATGGTCTCCACCGCGACCTCGCGGCCGATGACTGGCTCATCGCCGAACGGGCCGTACAGCACCACGTCTTCGGCAAGCAAACAGGTGAGGGTGTCTTTGTCTGCGCCGCCGTTGATGCAGTCGACGAAGGACTCCACGGTGTCGCGGTGCGGGGCGAACGTGGTCATGCCGTCAGCTGGCCGGAGAAGTAGTGGCCGTTGTCCAGATCGGCGAACAGGCCGGGCTGAGCGGGTTCCCAGCCGAGGGTCTGGCGCGTGATGAGGCTGGACGCCGGGAAGGACCCCGTGACCAGATTCGTGAACAGCCCGAAGTATCCCGGCAGCATCATCACGTCCTCGGGGATGCTCACGGTGGGCAGGCCCAGATGGCTGCCAATGGCCTCGGCGATCTCGCGGAAAGGGATGCCCCCATCCTGCAATCGCGTGCCAATATCTGCCAGCCGGACCCTCCTCCAACGCCAGCCGGAACACGGAGGCGACATCGCGGATATGCACGGCGTTCCACAGATTCATGCCGTCTCCGGGGTAACCGGCGAAACCCTTCTCCTGCGCGAGCGCGATCAGCCCCGGAAGGAATCCAGCATTATCGGTCGTGCTCGTGCGCGATGAGCGGAAGCCGGACGATCGAAGACCGCACTCCCCTCTCGGCCAGGCCGACTACGGCGCGTTCCACGACGTTACGAGCCCGCAAGGTGCCCTTGTGCTCCTCGCCGCTGGGAAGGGCCGGATCCTCCTCGGTGGCCGGCCGGCCCAGGCTCCCGGCCGAGCCGATACTGCCCGCCGCGACCAGCGGCTTCCCCGTTCCCTGCAGTGCCTCGCCGTAGGCGAGCATGATCGGCAGCTCCGCGGCGGCCACTGCGTCGATCCCGCCGGACGGAAGCAGATCTTGCCTGTGTGCGACGTGGATGACGCCGTCGGAGTCCGCGGCCGCCTCCTTGAGCCCCTCGAGATCCTCGAGGTCGCCGCGACGCACCTTCGCGCCGAGCGCGGACAGGGCGGCCGCGGACGCCTCCGACCGGGCAAGGCCGGTGACCTCGTGCCCGGCGGCGATCAGCTCGGGAATGATGTGCGAACCGGAATGGCCGGTCCCGCCAGTGACGAAAACGTGCATGTGACTGTCCTTCTGATGGTGGCGTGATGGTGGGTGATGCGGGTGCGATCAGCTCGAGAATGTTGACGCCGAGGAAAAAGTTGGTGTGCTTGATGGAGTTGGCGACGAGGCCCATCTCCAGCAGGCCGGCGTTCTCCAGTACCCGCGCCATTGGCAGCTGCCCGGCGTCCATCGGGCGCAGTCCCAGGCTCTCGATGAACGCCGACACGCGTGTCTTCGCCTGCGCGTCGTCGCCGGCCATGAACACATCCAGCGGGCCGCCCGCGGCCAGCACGTCGCGGAAGAGGGTGTTGAACGCCTTGACCACATGGGCGCTTGCGGGGGCGGCCTTGGCGACCATCTGCGCGATGGAGGTGTCGTCGGGGATGGCCAGCCCGGTGGCGCTGGCGTTGAAGGGGTTGGTGATGTCGACGATGATCTTGCCGGCCAGCGCGTCCCCGAACTGTTTGACGACCGGCACGGCGCTGTCGAACATCACGGCGAGGATGACGATGTCGCCGGCCGGGGCGGCTCCCAATGTTCCGGCTGTGGCGCCGTTGCCGAGCGCGCTCGGCCAGATCCGCGGCCTTGGCCGCATCGCGACCGATCACTTCGACGGCGCTGCCGCCCTTGACGGCCAGAGTGCCGATGGCGCTGGCCATGTTCCCCGATCCGATGATGCTGATGCTGCTCATGACATATCCCGTCTTGTTGACGTCGGAAAGGTTGACGACTCAACCATATGCAGATATTGGTGATGCGTCAACAAAACCGGGGTAGCATGGCGGCCGATGAAAACGAACTGGCTGAACGCTCGTGAAGACCGCGCGTGGCGAGCCTTCATGCACGCGCAACATCAGCTCGTCGTGCACCTGAACCGGGGCCTGCAGGAATCGGGCCTCTCCGGGGCGGACTACGAGGTCCTGGCAGTGCTCTCGGCTCTCGACGGTGACCGCATGCGCGCCTGCGACCTGTGCAACGCGCTGGGCTGGGAGAAGAGCCGTCTCTCCCACCAGCTGCGGCGCATGCAGAAGGACGGGTTGATCAGCCGCGAGCCCAACCCCGACGACGCCCGCAGCACCCTGGTCTGCCTGCTGCCGGCCGGCCGCGCCGCCATCGAGAAGGCGGCACCGCGGCACGTGGAGGACGTCCGCCGGAACTTCATCGACCTGCTTACCCCGGCTGAGCTCGACATGCTCGCCACCCTCAACGAACGAGTCGTGCACCACCTGGCCACGATCGACGACTCCCCTGCCGAAGACCAGCCTTCATAATCGGTGACGGAGGTCGAAGGTCGTCTGCTCAAGAAATCAGCAGAAGCGCGGACGTGATGAGCATGACTGCGGCGGTGACGCCGTGGATTCCCCAGGCGATCGCCTTGGAGCCGCCGTTGCTCAGCACGATGGTGGCGTCGGCGAGCGGAATGATCGTGGCGGCCAACATGACCCAGCCGGCCAGGTGAGTCGCGCCTGCGATCAAAAGAATGACGACGAACAGCCCCGTGGCGATGTCACGGACGCCTTTGACGCTCAGGTATGCGTCGGCGGACGGCTGGTCGAGATCGGAAGGCACGCCGTAGCCGGCGGCGGCGACGCGCGGGGCGACAAGGAAGCGTGCGCCGATGAAGATGATGCCTGCGGCGAGCAGTCCGGCAAGCACGTAGCCGATGGCGGTGGTGATGGTCATGTCGAACACTCCTGGGGTTTGTCAGCGAATCGGTGAGAACGAGGTCGGGGTCGAGCAGTGTCGTCTGAACGTCGACGATGTCGTCGACGTCGAAGCCGGCCATGTCGTCGGAGAATTCCGGGCTGGTCATGATCTGGCGGGTGAGGTGTTCGGGGTCGACGCTCGGCGGGTAGCTGATCAGCGCGACGAGCCGGTGCGCGCCGTCGTTCCGATCGGTCCATACACCGTGGACGGTGACCCCGAATTTCGTGAAGGTTGCCAGGTGGCGATCCCAATGAACGACCGCGTATTGCTGCAGAGCCTCGCGTGATCGCAGGGTGTAGATCCTCAGCTGAAACATCAGATCGCCAGCACCAGGCACAGGGCGGCCACAGCCAGACCTTGCAAGACGGCGCGGGCGCCGATGATTCGGTCCCACTTCGCTTGCAGCGCACGCCCATTCGGCAGCGGTCGGTCGGCGTCGGCAGCCGCTGTCAGCTGCCGATTGATCGGTGCGCTCACCCGTGTGTACAGCACGAGCCAGATCACCAGCAGGACCAGCGCGACACCGGCCGCGATGGCTTGCGCCCATTGTGCGGCCACCGCCGCCAGCACCGCGCTCGCCGTGGTGGCCAGAACCCCCAGCACGCCGGGCACCGGCATCCGTCGGTCTCCGTATCGATGCACACGTCCCATGACCGTGACCAGGGCACGGTCGTCTACCGACGCCAATGCCGGCCGCAACACGACCGCACAGAACACATCGGTGCCGTAGACCACTGCGGTACCCAACACCGCGATCAATGCGGCGGCACGTGTAATCAGGTCCAACGCCATGGCGGGACTCCCTTCGGACGTAAGTGCTAGCAACGCTAACCCTCGAATGCCAGGATCGTCAATAGCAGTGCTAGCACACATAGCGGTGCTATCATCATGTATGGCTATCGGTGATCGACGTGAACGGGAGCGAGCCGCCCGCCGTCGGCTGATCATCACCACGGCCCGCCGCCTGGCCGAAGCCGAAGGCTGGGACGCCGTCACCACGCGTCGGTTGTCCACGGAGGTCGAATACAGCCAGCCTGTCTTGTACAAGCACTTCGCGGGCATGGAGCAACTCGCCGACGCCGTCGCCATCGACGGCTTCGGCGAGCTCGCCAATGTCATCCGCGCCGCCCGCTCCGACACCGACACGGCCGCAGACAACCTGGCCCGGGTCGCACACGCCTACGTCGGGTTCGCCCGCGACAATCCGGCGGTATACGACGCGATGTTCGCACGTGCGACCAGCCTGCGCTTCGCCGCCCAGGACACACCGGCCCAGTTGACGTCGGCCTTCGCCGAGTTGCGCCAAGCGGTCGACCTCGTCGGTGGCGAGCAGGATGCGGACGCGCTCACCGAGGTGTTCTGGGCAGCACTGCACGGATTGGTCACCCTCAGCCGCACCGGCCGGCTACGCCCCGGCCACGACTCCGAACGTCTCCAACTGCTCGTCAACCAGTTCACGAACGGAGCCGACCGATGAGTCCGGCGCCGACGTCCCACAGCCGTGCGGCATTGTCGTCGTTCAGGGCGTACGCGGCGACGCCGCTGAAATCGTCGGGGCGCTCCGTCACAATCGGCGATTCCTGGCAGTCTTCGAAGTAGCGCCCGCTGACCCCTTCGATCAGTGGTGACGCCGCCAGCAGCACAGAGGTCGCCGCCCCTTGCTCGATCGTCTTGCGGCGGTTCACGGGGGTTTGCAAGCCTCCGGTGTGCTTCTGAAGTCCGGTGGCGATTGCACCGGGATTAAGCGCGTTGCCGATGATCCGGTCATCTCGCCAACGTTGGGTCACCCCCACCGCAAGGAGCGCGGCAGCGGTTTTGGATTGACCGTATGAGGTCATCGGGTCGTAAGGCCGGAAACGGTAATCGAGGTCGTCGAAAACGACCGGGGACAACAGGTGTCCGCTGGAGCTGACCGACACGACGCGGGCGCCGTCGGCCGCTTTGAGCGCGGGGTACAGAGCGAGGGTGAGGGCGAAATGGCCGAGATAGTTTGTGGCGAACTGCATCTCGCGGCCTTGGGCGGTCCGTGTCAGCTCGGGCAGGGCCATGATGCCGGCGTTGTTGATCAACATATGCACCGGCCTGGTCCTGAACCGGGCAGCGAAGTCCCGGACCGACGCCGGGTCGGCGACGTCGAGGGCCGCGGGCTGCACAGTCGAATTCCCGGTGGATTCAGTGATCTGGGCTGCGATCCGGCGGCCGGCGTCGAGCCTTCGCACACCGAGAACGACGTCGGCGCCTGCGGCGGCCAGCGCACGTGCGGTCTCCACGCCGATGCCGGAAGTGGCTCCGGTGACGACGGCGCGACGGCCGGACAGGTCGACATCGGCAAGGACATCGGCGGCCGTGGAGGTGAACCCGAAAGGGGTTGTAAACAATGGCATTGTGGTCCTCGGGCTCTACTCTCTAGCTCGCGGTTTGCAGCGCGGAGACGACTTCCTCGGTCCAGACCACCCCGTGGGCGAGAAAGGCGTAGTTGATGAGCGCCGCCTGGTAACCGTCACCCCACTCGGGGTGACGCGGACCTGCGATGGCGTCGCGGATGACGTAGACCTCAAAACCTTGTTCGAGGAGATCGCGCAGGTGCGATTCGACGCACATGTTCGCGAGCATCCCGCCGAGCAGAACTTTGTTGATACGGCGTTTTCGCAACTGCAGAACCAGGTCGTTGGTCTGCGAGCCGAATACCTTGTGTGGGCTGACGACGATGGTGTCCGCGTCGTTGATATAGGGCTTGAACTCCTCCAGCCAGTCCGCTCCTGAGCCGGGAAGCCCGTCCAGGTTCAGCGGACCCGGCCGGTCGAAGGTGCCGGTACGCAATTCGTCGGCTTCCAGAGCACCGTTGAACAGCCAGCGGTGATCGGTCGGATAGAAGTAATGCGGCGAGATGAACATTCCGAACGAGGCGGCCTTCGCGGCTTTGAAGATGGCGAGCATATGCGCGACGGTGTCGTTTTCGGTGACGCTGGCGCCCGTCGCCGCCCAGTTGATGCCGGTAGGGCTCAGCACGTCGTTCTGCGGATCGATGAACACCACGGCGGTGTCGCTTGCGTTCCAGTTCATCGAATGCCTCATTCCGGTGGGCGATCATGGGAGTGTTCTCAACGATGATGTCGTGAGTGGCGGTCCTTCGTCAGAGTTCGCCACTTCTCACACAGGCGACTCGTGGGCTCGCCGGACAGACGGCAGGGCCGACGGAATCGCGCTAGAACAGCTCCGGCGTCGTCGGCGTGACGTCATCGAGAAATGCTTTCACCATCGGCACAAGCACTTTCGACTCCCCAGAGATCCCAACGTGGGACATGGCTGGCAGTACCACCAGGCGGGCGGCGGGAACGTCCTGCAGCACTCCCCTGGCCGCCGCATCCATATCGCCTCCACCACGCAGCCTGAACATCGCAAGCGCGTGTTCGGGTTTCACGCCGTCCGCGTCGCCGATGATGACCATCGTCTTTGCAGAGATCGAACGCATCTGGTCGTCGCTGATGTTCTGGTCGTCGGCGTTCAACCGCCTCATCTTCTGCAGGTATGCGTCGTACGCCTCGGCGTCGGGGGTGTGGTCCTTGAAGGCCTTCTCGACGGGCGTGCCTGCGAAGGCTTCGGCGCTCAGGCTCTCGATCCCTTCGGGCACCGACGGGTACCAGCCATCCTTTCGGAAGGTGGCCGACATCGAGACCAACTTGCTCACGAGCGACGGATGACGGATGGCGAGCTGCAGCGCGACTCCGCCGCCCTGCGAGTAGCCCATCACATCTGCGCGGTTCACCTCCAATGCGCGCAGCAGGGCCGCGGCGTCGTCGGCGAACTGTTCGTAGGACATCTCCCGCGAGGTGTCCGGCGTACGGCCGTGGCCTTGCTGATCGAACACGATCACCGCGCGCTCGTGTGCGAACGCCTCCGCCCACACCTTCATCGAACCGGTGGCCATGAACGCGCCGGGAATCAACAGCAATGGTGTTCCCGCCGCGCCGAGCTCGCCGTACACCTCGTAGTAGAGGTCCAGCCCGTTTATCGGCAGACGACCATGCGACGGCGTTGTTCCCATATCGGATAGACCTCGAGGGCGCAGAGAATTCATCGCTGATGCGGCTGTAGCGTGGCGACCGTGAACCTCTCCCGTACGTCCTCCCATCGCGCTTGTGGCGTCTGCCGCGTCGCTGGTCATCACACTCGCAGCTTGCGGCTCCGATGCGGACTCGTCGTCGGCGACCACGTCCTCCGCTGCGGAAGCGGGCACGTCGTCGGTCACCGAACCGCTCGCCTCCTCCCCCGTCCCCCAAGCGCCGATCGCGGCCAGCAGCTGCCCTACGGCCTCGCCGGCGAGCGGCGGCACACCGGAATGGACTCTTCCAGGGGCCACCGGCAGCGTCGCGGTCACCGGGTCCACCGATACGGCGGCGCCGCGCGTGGACGTGCAGGCGCCGTTCAGCGTCACCGAGACCAAAGTCCAGACGCTGAAGGCAGGCGACGGTCCTGTTGTCGCGGACACGGCGACGGTCTCGGTCTGCTACATGGGCGTGAACGGGCGCGACGGTACGGTGTTCGACAGCGCCTACGAACGGGGCGCCCCCGCTGACTTCCCGCTGACCGGCGTCGTGCCGGGATTCCAAAAGGCCATCGCAGGCCAGAAGGTCGGGTCGACGGTTGCTGTCGCCATGACCTCCGCCGACGGCTATCCCGACGGGCAGCCCGCAGCAGGGATCGCGCCGGGCGACTCTCTCGTTTTTGCGCTGAAAATTCTTGACGCCTCGACCTGATCATCCAGCCGTGCGGGCGGGCCTGCGCTCGTCCCACACTGGCTGGTCGGTCTCGCGGACGCTGCCGTCGGCTGCGAACACCAGGTAGCGGTCGAACGTGCGCGCGAACCACCGGTCATGGGTCACCGCGATGACCGTTCCCTCGTACGCCTCCAAGCCCGCCTCGAGAGCCTCTGCACTCGCAAGATCGAGGTTATCCGTCGGCTCATCCAGCAGAAGCATTGTCGCGCCGGACAATTCGAGTAGGAGGATCTGCACTCGCGCCTGTTGTCCGCCCGAAAGGGTCTCGAATGTCTGCTCGGCCGCGCCGGCGAGTTCATACCGGTCGAGCACGCGGCTGGCCGCCTCGCGTGGCAGGCCGTCGCGGTGCTCGTCGCCGCGATGAAGGACGTCAAGCAATGTGCGCCCCAGTAGCCGAGAGTGCTGGTGTGTTTGAGCGAACCAGCCGGGACGTACTCGAGCGCCCAGTTTCGCTGTGCCGCTATGGGTCACGGAGCCTGTTTCGACCTCGCCGACCGGTCGGTGCTCACGTTCGGGATCGGTGCCGCCCGCCGCGAGCAACCGCAAGAAATGTGACTTCCCACTGCCGTTCGCGCCGAGAACCGCCACCCTCTCACCGAACCAGATCTCCGTGTCGAAGCGGCGCATCAGGCCGGTGAGCTCCAGGTTGTGACACACGACCGCGCGCTTTCCGGTACGGCCACCCCTCAAGCGCATGGTCACCCGCTGCTTTCGCGCGGTGGCTTGGGGCGGCCCTGCTTCCTCGAACCTCCGCAGGCGCGTCTGTGCCGCCTGGTATCGACTCGCGAGCCCGTCGTTGTAGGCCGCCTTGGTCTTGTACATCAGGACCAACGCTTTGAGCTTTGCGTGTTCCTCGTCCCAGCGCCGCCGAAGCTCGTCAAGGCGTTCGAACCGCGCGGCCCGGGCGTCGTGATAGGTGGCGAACCCGCCGGAGTGGGTCCATGCAGTATTCCCTGCGGCGCCGAGCTCGACGGTGACCACGGCGGTGGCCGCCCGCGCAAGCAACTCGCGGTCATGGGAGATGAACAGCACTGTCTTCGGCGACTCACGCAGAGCGTTTTCCAGCCAGATCTTCCCGGGTACGTCGAGGTAGTTGTCCGGCTCGTCAAGCAGCAGCACGTTGTCCGGGCCCCGCAGAAGTGCTTCCAGCACAAGGCGTTTCTGCTCCCCTCCGGAGAGCGACGTGACGTCGCGCCACTTCACCCGGTCGTAGGCGTCGTGCAGCGCCGCCACGGTCACGGTGTCCCACAGCACCTCGAGGTCGTACCCACCCGCGTCCGCCCAGTCGGCCAGTGCCTGGGCGTACCTCATCTGAAGTGGCTCGTCGTCGGCGTCCATCAGCGCCAGTTCCGCGGCATCGACGGCGGCAGCTGCATCGCGGAGTCGTTGGGGCGCCGCCGCGAGCAGCAGGTCCCGAACTACCGACGTATCGCGCACGCTGCCGATGAACTGTGGCATCACCCCGATCGAGCCGCTGGTCGTGACGGTGCCGCCCTGCAGTTGAATTTCGCCGGCGACCAGGCGAAGGATCGTTGACTTGCCTGCGCCGTTAGCTCCGACCAACGCGACGACGCCACCGGCGGGGACCCGGAAGGACACGTCGTCGAGCAACGGTGTGCCGTCGGGCAGCGCATACGACACCCGAGACACATCCAGGTGACCCATGCACGAGATTGTGCTCCTCGGTGAAGCGCAGCGCACTCGAGTTTTCGTCGCGCGTGATCACTCCGGCTTGAGCAGAGGCCGCAGATCGTCGAGGCGGTCGAACAGGTGCCAGATGTAGGACGACGAACCGTTCTCGCGATGGGCGTGCAGATCGGTCAGCTCGGGATCATTGCAATAGCTGTCGAAGGCGTCCTTCGACTCCCATTCGACGAGTATCAGCACCGTGCGTGGTTCGATCTCGCCGGTGATCGATTCACGGAATCGTCCGAGGGCAACGACGCGACCGCCGTGCTTGGCCACTTCCTGTGGTGAGCGCTTGGAGTAGGCCAGGTACTCGTCGCGGTCAGCGATATCGAACAGGTTGAGGGCGTAGACCGTCACGCGCGTGACGCTACTCCCCCAGCGGACGCGGGATTGGTGCACGAACGGCTCTGCGGCGGTTCGATAATTGGGTGATGTCCGTTATGTGGGAGTGCGCCTGGGTAGAGGCGGCTGTCCGGCGCGCGCAATCGTTGTTACCGGCTCACGGAGCGGCGCCGAGTGCGACAGCGTTCGGTGCCATGGAGTGGGCGGCTGAATCGGCGGTGAGCAGTGGGCGTGTCGCAATCGACATGTCGGGGGCAGTCGTCGCGCAACACGACCGGTTCGCGATCAAAAGTTCCGTCACGCTGAAGGCTGCCGACCAAACGGATGCTGCCCTGCAGGCGAACTTGACTACTGCCACAGCAATTGCGCGAACCAGCGCTCGGTATCTCGACACGATCGCGGTTCGAACGCGTGCACTTTCGCAGGCCGGTGCAACCGCGACTTTTCCGGCAGCCCAGCGAAGCATCATGACCGCACTCCGCTCGCAACTTGCCGACGCCACACGCGTGGTCGACTCGGTCAGGCAGCAGGGTGCCGAACTCGCGAACCACGTCAGCGCTCTTCAATACGGGCCACCGCTGGCTCCGCTTGCTCTGGAGCCACAGCTGCCCTCCGGGCCGATCGTGTGGTGCCTGAGGCCTCAAGGGACGTTCGGGAATTACCGGTGCTCGGTGCTGTATCCGGACCTGAGGGTCGGAACATATTGGAGCCCAAGCGACGACACTGGCGGATCGCTGCCGTGAATCGCATTCTGGCTACCTGGAGGAGAAAGTGAGCAGAACAACCGACGACGCCGACGACGAACTCCGCCAGTACGCCTTCCACATGGAGCCGCAGCTGGTAGCGAACGGAGATACGTGGACGGCGTCCTATCCCGGTGCTGATTGGTCGGTCACAGGCAGCAGCGAAAAGGCGGCACTCGAACGGCTGGGCGAGGAGTTCGTCCGGCGACAGAATGCCGGCGAGGACCCGCTCTCCTACGCGGAAGACGTCTATCGCCGGCATCTGCGCGAGCCGGTGGACGGGGTGTACGCCGTAGACAACGAGCTGTACCGCGAGCTGGTGCACGCACCCTCGGCTGAGCGCGAACGCACAGTCAAAGAGGCAGAGCGTAGACGCAGACTCGGCGAGGCTTACACACTGTCCGACTACCGAAGCGACCGCCAGAGCGACTAGTTGCGCACCGAGCCGGGCGGCAGGTCCACGCCGATCTCATCGCAGATCGGCGGGATGATGATCAACGAACCGCGGGGGCTGCAGAACGGCGTACCCGGCGGAAGCGGTTCCGGCAGCGGCGCAGGAGCGACCGGCGGTGGCGGTGCGACCTGATGTGGAGTGCCGGACCACGGGTAGATCGTCATGGTGCTGACGTCGACGATGCCTTCTGAGTTCCAGTACCAGTCGTGGCAGGCGTTCCAATCCCAACTCAGCACTTGGCTTCCCGGAATGGCCGGGTCACCGGGACACCAGTGCGTACACGTCATTCCCGACGGACAGTTTCCGCCTTGATAGCTGGGACCCTCGGCACTTGAGATGGCCGACCCCAATGTCAGACCGGTTATCGCCACGGCGCCAGACACGGCGACTGACGTCGCGAACCGCGAAAATCGGCTCATTCGATTCCTTTCGTCGGGCGCCGCCCCGCTGGCGTTGCCTGTGCAGGCAAGTACAGACGGCGCGGTCGGCTACCGATCCCAACAACAATGCCTCCCGTCACATCATCGACGAGATCTGAATCCGACCCGTCAGCGCTGCGGTACCTCGATGTCGGAGAACAGCACGCGCACGCCACCGGTCGACAGTCGCGCCATCGCCTCGAAGAATGCGCCGGCCTCCGGCGTGGTCACCGCCTCGCTGGCTGCGGAGTAATCAGGGTAGTAAAGATCGATGGAACGGTAAGCGGGCGTGGGGCTTCCGTCCTCCTTCGGCCACACTTTGGAGGCCTCGAACCGGATGTGACCCGGTATCCGGCGAGCAGCCTCCAGTTGTTCTGACTCATAGGAGGCTTCGAAGGCGCCGGGGTCGGTGGGGTTGTCGTAGATGACCGTGATCTTCGTTTCTGACAATGGATTTCCCTTGCATCGCTAGCGGCGGCGCAGGGCCGGTCGGCCCCGCGCCCTAGCGATTATGCATCCACTGTCTGTCAACCGTTCGGGCAACTCGTCGTCGGAATGAACAGCGACCAGCACCACCCCGGTGGAAGCGGCGGAGTCAGGTTCGGCGGAGGCGGCGGCGGGGCCGGCGGCGCCTCTCCCTCGAAGATGTTGTGCGCCACGTTGCCCTGCCCGCTGTAGACATACCAGTAGGTGTGGCAGACGTTGTTGTCCCAGACCACCGGGTACACGCGCGAGATTTCCGGTCTGCACCGGCGGGTCGCCCGGGCACCAGTGGCACGGGCCGGACGGGTTGTCCTCGGGACATCCCGGCCATGCGCTCAGCGGTACGGGACCACCCGGCAGAGCCTGGGCGGTGCCCTCGGCGAGGCCCACGGCGGCGAGGGCGACGCCGGCCGACAGCACCGCCCCGATGATCATCCGCTTTGGCTTGTTCATGGTGTGTTCCTTTGATCGGTCGCCACAACTGCGGCGTTACCGCAAGTACACAAGGGGCGGCGGACTACCGATCCCAAGAATCAGGCCGAGCCGTCACGGCTGACCCACGTGGGTCTGCCACCGCGCCCGCCGCTGCGCATTCGTCTGTTCCCACCACGGCGGTGTGCCCCGCTCACCGAGCGCGACCTTGGCGGCTTGGACGCCGGCCCTGGCCGCCGCCTCCCCCGCTGTCCCCTTCATGCGGCGCACCTCTCGGCGCCACGCCATCAAGGTCCGGGTCAGCTCGGCACGCCGCTCCTCGGGAATGGCGGGGTCGGTGGCCCGCCAGCGGCGCCCGTTGATCACGACGTAGCGACCGTCGTCGGTGCTGGCCGGTTCGTTCATCGGATCAGCCGACGGCTCAAGCCCGAGCCGCTGCCCTGCGGTAGGGCCGCCACTGCCCTTCGGGCTGCGCGAGACGGTCTGCGATCACGTGCAGCGTCTCGCGGTTATGGCCATAGCCCAGGTGACTGCCGTGGACTTCCACGTTCTCGGTTTCGGGTGCCGGTCGGCTCAGGCAACACTGCCACGCGACGATGCCGTCGGTCCTGCTGTAGATACACGTGGTGGGAACGGAAAGCGGTTCTTCCCGGGCGATTCGGACTGCCTCCGAAACAACCTGGCGTGACTGCGGTTTCGGGCTCAATATTTTCCACATTCGCCACGCGTGGGTGGCTTGCAGGTTTCCGCGGATCGGTGATCCCAGCGTGATCACCATCCGCACGTCATGTGGATGAGCTCTGGCGAGTTCGCGTGCGAAGATGCCGCCAGCGCTCCAGCCGATGAGGCTCACGGTGCGCCCGTCGTTGCGCGCACGGATGTCGGTCAGCCGCGCGGGCAGCTGCTCGGCCATGTCTGCCCGGATGCCGAGGTTGTACCCCAGCCGCCAGTCATATGCGCGGTATCCAAGTCTGCGCAACGCCTGGCGCAGAAATTGAGTCGACGGTGCGCCGGCGAGGAAACCCGGCAGCACCAAAACCGGATGCCCATCGCCCCGCGGCCAACGCGACATCTGGCTGATCGAGCGGCGGGCGGCGCCATACTCGGCGATGGTGCGCCACTCTTGGGCCAGAAGCCGATAACTCGGCGGCGCTGCGGCCTCGGCATCGGGTAGCGCAGGACTGTTGGGGTCAGTCGCATCTCGAGCCATGCCTAGGGCTTACCCCGTGAAGGCGGAGGGCATGCGCTCCGGGCGGCGGCGATCGGCGGCACCCAGTTCGCTCATCTGGCGCTCGCGACGACGTCGATCGCCTTGTGGATCCGTTGTTCGCTGACCGGGCGCGGGGTGCCGAGCTGCTGGGCCCACAGGCTCACTCGCAGCTCCTCGATCTGCCAGGCGATGTCGCGGACACTGTCTGCGTCCTGACGGGCCGACGGCAATGCGCGAACCAGTTCGTCGTAGGCGTCCTCAACCGCATGCACCCGAGCCATGCGCTGCCGGTCGGCCTCGACGCCGCGGGGTAACTGCTCGAGGCGTCGGCGGATGGCGGTCAGGTAGCGGGCGAGGTCGGCGAGACGGGCGCGTCCGGTAGTGCTGACAAACCCGGCAGGCAACAGGCGGTCCAACTGTGCGCGGACGTCTTCGATGGCGTCGGCATGGGCGGCTGGTGGCTGGCTGGGCAGCTGCAATTGCACATCGTGCGCAGCGGACAGCACCTTTTCGACGCGACGGACGACGTCAAGGGTCGTCGACACCAGATCGGTCGCCACTCGATCACGCAGGGTCGCGAATTCCCCGCTCGTCCACACCGGCGCGGGTACCAGCGCATCCGCTGCCGCGTCGGCGCAGTCGTCGAGCAGCGCGGCGAGCGAGCCGTCGGGATTGGCACCAAGAACCAGCCGTGTCCTCGGATCCAGCGTCGCTCAACCGCTTTGACGGGTGACGCCACGGACAGCCGCACCAGCCGTCGTGTCCCCGGCCCCATCGCCCGCTCCTGCTCGACCGCCGTCGCGAACACACGCAGGTCGACAGCGGTGCCCGCGTCTGCGAAGGCGGGGAAACCACGAACCTTGCGTCCACCGACGGTGCGCTCGACGATGCGCGGAACCTCGTCGAGGTCGGCGGGCCATGTGCGCAGACCTGTCCGCTCCAACTCGCCGCCGACGGCGCGCGCGACGGCATTCTGAGCCGGTGTTGCGAGTCGCTCCTGCAGTGCCGTGAGGTCTTTACCCCGGGCGACCTCGGCGCCGTCCGTCGACTCGATAGAGAACGTCACCCGCAGATGCGCAGGCAGCTTGTTCAGGTCGAACGCGTCGATCGGTACCAAGACGCCTGTGCGGCGGCGCAATTCACGCTGAAGAGCATCCAGCAGCGGCTCGCCGCCCGCATCGATGTCCGCCATCACCGCGCGTGCGGTGTCGGGCGCGGGAACAAAATTGCGGCGCAGATTCTTCGGCAGCGAGCGGATGAGCTCGGTAACCAGCTCCTCACGCAGCGCGGGCACCTGCCACGCGAACTCGTCTCCACCCAGACGCGCGAGTACATCGATCGGCACGTGCACCGTGACACCGTCGTCGACGGCGCCCGGCTCGAATCGGTATGTCAGCGGCAGCGCGACATCACCGGTCTGCCACGTGTCCGGCCGGTCGGCGTCGGCGGTGTCGTCGGTGCGCAACAGGTCATCGCGGGTGAAGGTGAGCAGGCTCGGTGTCTTGTGCCGTTGCTTCTTCCACCACGCGTCGAAATGCCGCGCGGACACGACGTCCGCAGGGATACGCGCGTCGTAGAACGCGTAGATGTCGTCGTCGTCGACCAGCAGGTCGCGGCGGCGGGCGCGTTCCTCCATCTCCTCGACCTCGGTCGCGCAGCGCTGCGTTGTCGCGGAAGAAATGGTGGCGGGTCTGCCACTGCCCCTCGACCAGCGCGTGCCGGATGAACAGCTCGCGGGCCAACTGTGGGTCGATCGGCCCGTAGTCGACGCGCCGCCGGGCGACGATCGGAAGGCCGTAGAGCGTCACCCGTTCGTAGGCCATGGCGGCTGCGCGCTGGGCGTCCCAATGCGGCTCGCTGTATGTGCGGTGCACCAGGTGGGCCGCGACGCGTTCGACCTCCTCCGGCTGGATGCGTGCGGCGGTCCGCCCGTAAAGCCGGCTGGTCTCGACGAGGTCGGCGACGACGATCCAACGCGGCGGACGCTTCGTCAGCACCGAGCCCGGCGCTAGCACGAACCTCGAGTTGCGTGCGCCCAGAAAGTCCCGCGTATCGCCTTCGCGCAGACCGATGTGCGACAACAGCCCGGATGTCACCGCCGCATGCACACGTGCGGCGTCCGCCGCTTCGTCCTGCTCCCGGATCCCCATGTCGCGCGCGATGCTGCGCAGCTGGCCGACCAGATCCTGCCATTCCCGGATGCGCAGATAGTGCAGGAACTCCTCGCGGCACATGCGACGGAATGAGTTGCCGGACCGCTCCTTTCGCTGTTCTCGCAGATATCGCCACAGGTTCAGATAGGACAGGAAGTCGGAGTGATCGTCGGCGAACCGGGCGTGCTTCTGCCGTGCCGCTTCCTCTTTGTCGACGGGTCGTTCCCGCGGATCCGGAATAGCCAGCGCCGCAGCGATCACAAGGATTTCGCGCACGCAGCCCTCTGCCTCGGCCGCCACGATCATCCGCGCCAGGCGAGGGTCGACGGGCAACTGCGCGAGCCGGCGACCGACGGGCGTGATCGCGCCGGCGTTGTCGAAAGCGCCGAGCTCCTGCAGCAGTTGCACACCGTCGCGGATGCTTCGCCGATCGGGCGGGTCGAGGAACGGGAAGCTGTCCATGTCGCCGAGCGCAAGTGCCGCCATCTGCAGGATCACTGCCGCGAGGTTCGTGCGCAGGATCTCGGGGTCGGTGTAGCGCGGTCGTGACGTGAAGTCGTCCTCGGAGTACAGCCGGATGCACACCCCCGGCGCCACGCGCCCGGAGCGGCCCGCGCGTTGAGCCGCCGAGGCCTGCGAGATCGGCTCTATCGGCAGCCGCTGCACCTTCGTGCGACGGCTGTACCGCGAGATTCGGGCGGTGCCGGGGTCTACGACATACCGGATGCCCGGCACCGTCAGCGACGTCTCGGCGACGTTGGTCGCGAGGACGACCCGGCGGCCCGTATGCGGCGCGAAGACCCGCTGCTGCTCGGCGGTCGGAAGCCGTGCGTAGAGCGGCAACACCTCGGTGTTCTTCATGTGACGCAACGCTTCTGCGGTGTCGCGGATCTCGCGCTCGCCGGACAGGAAGACCAGTACATCGCCGGGTGGTTCCTTTTCGAGCTCGTCGATCGCGTCGATGATGGCCTCGGTCTGATCGCGCATCTCGGTGCGCACGACTTCATGGTCGGGGTCGTCGGGATCGTCGTCGTCCGATGACGCGACGGGGACTTCCAGTGGGCGGTAACGAATCTCGACCGGGTAGGTGCGCCCCGAGACCTCGACAATCGG
The DNA here is from genome assembly GCA_963758825.1 of uncultured Actinomycetota bacterium. Lineage (GTDB taxonomy): Bacteria > Actinomycetota > Actinomycetes > Mycobacteriales > Mycobacteriaceae > Mycobacterium. The sequence goes on from CAVWWV010000014.1 coordinate 562,677, forward strand.
CGCACCGCCGAAGTGCGCGGCGAAGCGCTGCGGCTCGATGGTCGCCGACGTGACGATCACCTTGAGGTCGGGACGGCGCGGCAGCAGCTCACGCAGATAGCCGAGCAGGAAGTCGACGTTGAGGCTGCGCTCGTGCGCCTCATCGAGGATGAGGGTGTCATAGCGGAGCAGCAGGCGGTCGCGCTGGATCTCGGCGAGCAGGATGCCGTCGGTCATCAGCTTGACCAGCGTGCGATCGCTGACCTGGTCGGTGAATCGGACTGTGTAGCCGACGGTTTCGCCCAACGGGGTGCCGAGTTCGTCAGCGATGCGCTGAGCGACCGTTCGGGCAGCCAGCCGTCGGGGCTGGGTGTGTCCGATGGTTCCTCGGATACCTCGGCCGATTTCGAGGCAGATCTTGGGCAGCTGGGTCGTTTTGCCCGAGCCCGTCTCGCCTGCCACCACGACCACCTGGTTCGTCCGGATCGCGTCGGCGAGCTCCTGCCGCCGCTCGCTTACCGGCAGGTCCGGATAGGTGATCGTCGGCAATGCCGCCTGTCGGGTGGCGACCAGCGCCTGGCCCGCGGCGATCTGTTCGGCGAGCCGCGCCAGTTTGTCCGGCTTCGCGCCGCGAAGGTTCTTCAGGCGCCTACCGAGTCGCGCTGCGTCGCGGATCGTCAGTTCGTCGAGCTGCTTCCGCAACTCAGCGACGGTCGGTTCGGACACTCCGGCCAGGGTAGGCGCTGATCGCCGAAGCGATGATCAGGGGCCACAGAATGCGGTCGACGGGCGTGGCTCTGTCCCAGCGATCGCTCGCAGTCTGCGGGACTGGTCTCCGGGCTCCCGGTGAACCGACCGCTAGTTTTGCCGCGGCAGCAGTTCGGTGACGAAGTTTTCCAGGAAGTCCGGGAGTTTGACGTCGCCTGCCGGTCGAATGACGAACTTCGACAGCCCCGCTTCGATGTAGTCATCAAGCCTGCGGTGCAGCGTCGGCCAATCGGTCGCCACAAGCTCTGCTGGGTCGAGATCGGGTCGGCGCTTACGAATGGCCGCAAGCACCGGGGCGGGCAGTTCACCGTTGCCGACCGCGAGGTTGATTCCGTAATGATCGGGTTCGATGTCGCGGCCTGCGACTTGTGCGGCGGCGATGATCGCCTGGCGCGCCTGGCCAGCTTCGGTGGGAGTCAGGAAGCTACCCAGCCAGCCGTCGCCGAGTGCGCCGATGCGGCGGAATGCCGCAGCCGATGCCCCGCCGATCCAGATGTCCAGCGGCGGATTCGGTTTCGGCAGCACCTGTATCCCGCGCGCGGTGAAGAAGTCACCTGAGAAGTCGACATGATCCTCGCGCAACGCGACGCGAAGGAGTTCGAGCGACTCGTCGAATACGGCCGCCCGCTTTCCGTCGGGCACGGGAAACAGGTCACGTTCGACGGGCAGCGCAGAGCGCAGGCCGAACACCGGCAGCACCCGCTTCGGGGCCACCGCCCACAGCGAGGCGAGCTGCTTGGCGACGAGGACCGGGTGCCGTCCGGGCAGCACCGCCACCGAGGTGCCCACCTTGAGTCGTTTGGTGCGGGCGAGCGTGAACGCCATGCCGACAAAGGGGTCGACGAGGTGTGAGTAGACCAGCTCGGAGAACCACAGCGAGTCGACGCCGGCGCTCTCCAGGTGGTCGACGGTCTCGGCCAGGTGCTCCGGGCCGCTGTCGCCTCCAAGCCCGACTCCGAATCGGATCTTCACGCGCGCCTCCTCGCATCACGACTCCCCCACATCGCAACACGTGGCGGGCGCGGTTTGTGCCGGGGGCGCGACGTGGCCTAGTGCGCAGGGACGCCGGTGTACTCGGGGTTGGGTGGCACTGCGAGGGCAATCCCTATCCGATTCGTCGCACCGATGAACGCCGCGATCGAAATCGCCTCCAGGATCAGGTGGTCGTCGAGACCGGTTCGCCGCAGCCGCTCGAAGTCGGCGTCGCCGGATGGACTGCGGGTCGTTGTTCACTGCCACCGCGAGATCGGCCAGCGCGCGCTCGCGATCCGTGAGTTCGGCGACCTGGTGATGGTCGATCGCCACGCGCTGACCGAACGACCAGTCCCCGGCCACCTTGCCCAGCTTGTTGGCGTGGTTGGTGTGGCAATACGCGCAGCGGTTCTCCCCCGAGACGACGGTGGCGATCACTTCGCGCTCGCGCGCTGTCAGACCGCCGCGGTTGTCGGTGCCAAGAAGCGGCAGCAGGTACGCATTCAGCCTGCCGAGGTCATCCTCGTTGAGCGACAGAGCGCGAAACCAATTCGACGTCAAACCCTCCTCACGCTGTTGCCGGGTGAAGAATCCTCGCACCGCATCATTTTGTAGCGACTCGACCTCGGGAACGTCGAGTCGCGAGATACGGGCGGGGGAAAGAGCGGCGCGGGGGTCGGCGGTTGTCGTCATGTCTCGACGATGCCTGCGGCGCCGCAGGTAACCAACAATTCCGCGTACGCAGATTCAAATGGCGCACTGCCGGTGAGCGCCTGTTCTGCCCGACCAATACCCTGAGTCTGTGGCATTGGTGTTGTCGGTCAACCTCGCACGCGTCCGCCCGAATCCCGACAAACCGTCAAGGTCTACGGGAATCGACAAGTCGGCGGTCAACGAGCCGGTCATGGTGCGGTCACCGGGGCCGATGCGTGGAGGTCTCGGCAGCGGACTGGTCGGTGACACCATCGGTAATCAGAAGCTGCACGGCGGCGACGACCAGGCGGTCTACGTGTACGCGCGCGAAGATCTCGACGAGTGGGAGACGCTGCTGGCCCGACCGCTGGCTAACGGGATGTTCGGCGAGAATCTCACCACGTCGGGGGTCGACGTCACCGGTGCTCTGATCGGTGAACGCTGGCGGATCGGCAGCGACGGACCGCTGCTCGAGGTGTCTGCTCCCCGCACTCCGTGCCGGACCTTCTCGGCGTTCCTGGAGCTGGGCAACTGGATGAAAACTTTTACCAAGGCGGCGAAACCCGGTGCGTATCTTCGCGTTATCTCCCCGGGAGCGGTGCGCGCCGGCGACGCCATATCGATCGAACACCGCCCGGACCACGATGTGACGATCGGCCTGGTGTTCCGCGCAAGGATGTCGGAGCCGGATCTGTTGCCGCAGTTGATGGGAGCAGATGCGCTGTCGTCTGAACTCAAGACCTATGTGCGTCGCCGAGTCGGATCGATACGCGGGTGATTACCGAGGCGCCCGGCCGACAATGAAACCGACCGGGCACCCGGTGATCGAATCAACGGCAGCCGCAGTAGTCGCAGTTGATGCCGCCACCGCACTGCGCTGCGTGCGAGGCGCGTGCGAACGATGTGCCGACGCTCGGCTGATCTTGCATACGCTGGTGGGTCGCAGTCGCGGTCGAAGAAGAGTTCGACGCATTCGTGGCCGCCGAAGCAGGCGCCGCGAGTGCGAGGAACGGTCCTACGGTGATGGCCGCCCCGGCGATGATGCCCGCGGTCAGCCGCTTGATATCCATCATGATCGGACTCCATTCTGTGATCGTGGCAGGCCCTGTGGTTGTGTGGTTGTAATGGCCTGCCGCCGTTGAAAGTACGGAGTTCGCGCACAAGCTTCGCGGTTGTGTGGGTAATCGGCACTAACGCGCCTTCCGCTAGTTCTGCGCGTTATTCGCAAGCGGTGCTGCGATGTTTTCAGGTGGACGGCGCACGCCCGTTCTTCCCGCGCGCCGCTCGGCGAGTTGGAGCGAATTGTGAACGACTATCCCGTCGTTCGGGTCGACTGAGGCTCTCCGTGGAGGTCGGCGAGCGAGTTCTTCAGTCCGCCGTCGATCCGGATCTGTATCAGGGCTACGGCAATCATCACGGCCGCGGTCACCAGGTGCACGATCGCGTCGGTCGTGTTGTTGGGAAAGGTGAAGACGAACGCGACCTGGTGCGAGAAGAACGCCCAGATGCCTGGAAGCGCTCCGGCTACCGCGGCGATGAGCAGGTACAGCACCGACCAGGACTTGCGCAATGCGAACACCAGTCCCGGCGCGAACAACGCAAGACCTGCGACCGCATGCCAACCGTTGTAATCCATCCCCAGCACCTGGGCGGTCGGCGCGTCGGACCCTGTCGCAAAGCTGGGCTCGACGATGAATCCGATCACCGCCTGAATGACGTGAAAGGCCGCGATGATCAACAGTGCGATCTGGGCAAAACTCCATTTCACGGAGGCACCTCCGGGTGTCGTACGGCGGGCTTGCCGTGAATACTACGCGCAGTAGTAGAAGATGCCAAGGGGCCTGTCGACCGACGTCTCAGGTTTGGGCCGGGATCGCGCTCTGGTCGGTTCCGAATCGCAGGCCGGTGGCGTCCTTGCCGATCATGGTCAACACGGCGACAGCGATCAGCACCGGAATGATGGTGGCCGCAAGCGCAAACGGGTATCCGTGGCTCTCCGCCAGCCGCTCTTGAATCGGTAAATTGAACGCCGCCAACAGGTTTCCCAACTGATAGGTGACACCTGGGTAGAAGCCGCGGATCGCGTCCGGTGACTGTTCGGTCAGATGCGCAGGAATGACGCCCCAGGCGCCCTGAACCATCACCTGCATCAGAAATGCACCCAGACACAGCATTGCGGCCGTGCGCGAGAATGCGAACAGCGGCACGATCGGCAGCCCCAGCACCGCGCAGAAAACGATGGTGTAGCGACGACTGAACCGGCTCGACAGAGTGCCGAACACCACTCCCCCGATGATCGCACCGACGTTGTAGATCACCGCGATGAGCTTCGCGGTCTCGCTGGACAGGCCGGCCCCGCCGTTGTGCGTCGCCTGCAGGAAGGTGGGATAGACATCCTGGGTGCCGTGACTCATCCAATTGAAGGCGGTCATCAGCAGTATCAGGAATATGAACCGGCGAATGATCGTCCCGTCGGAGATGATGTCCCGAAACCTGGTGCTGGTAACCCGCATTCGGTCTTGAGCGGCTTCCCACACCTCCGATTCCTTGACCCGGGACCTGATGATGAGGCTGATCAGTGCGGGAACGATGGACAGCCCGAACAGCCAGCGCCACGATAGGTCCAACCAGTCGACGACGAGCAGCGATGCCAGGGTGGCGAGCAGGTAGCCGAAGGAGTAGCCCGCCTGCAGGAGTCCGGAGAAGAAACCGCGCCGTTCGACGGGAATCTTCTCCATTGCCAGTGCTGCGCCGAGTCCCCATTCGCCTCCCATACCGATGCCGTACAGGAGGCGCAGAACGATAAGGACGGTGAAACTGGGGGCGAACGCGCAGAGAAATCCGACGGTCGAGTAGAAGATCACATCGACCATGAGCGGTACCCGTCTGCCGACGCGATCGGCCCAGAGTCCGAAGAGAAGGGCACCGACCGGTCGCATGAGCAGGGTCGCGGTGGTGAGGAACGCGACCTCGGCGTTGGAGATATGGAACGTCTTGGCTATGTCGGCGTAGACCAACACGACGATGAAATAATCGAAGGCGTCCATGGTCCAGCCGAGAAGCGCGGCGATGAACGAATTGCGCTGATCGGAAGTCAGCCGGGTATTCGCCACGGCCATAGCATTCCCCGCAGATGACCGCAATTACCTGCCAGGTTCCTGTGAAGTGTGCGGGATGAGACGATAGTCGCCGATACCGCCGTGGAACCCGAACAGCGCACCCTGGTCCTGACCGCCTTTCCCGCCGAGGCGGATGCGATTCTCGCCCGCACCACGCTCGACGAGAACCCCGTAGTCGTCGTGCAGGGCAGGCACTACTACCTCGGCACGCTCGGGGGTACGAAGGTCGTCGTCGCGATGACGGGCATCGGCATGAAGAACGCCGCCGACACGACCAAAGATGTTCTGACGCAATTCAGTTGCGACTCAGGCGTCGCCGTCAAAGCAGTCGTCTTCGCAGGGGTGGCCGGTGGCCACGGACGCACCCAGATCGGCGACGTCGCAGTCCCCGCACGGTGGACCGCCGACCACGGAACCACATGGCACGCGGTCGACCCCGAGATGCTCGACGCCGCAAACCAACTCAGACTGAAACTGGAAAGCTCCTGCCGCGTCCGCGGCCCCCTTCTCCGTCGGCGGATGATCAACCTCGATCGCGAGCCGCAGGTGCACGTGGGTGGAGACGGCTCGAGCGGCGACCACAACAACGGTGCGGCATTACCTGCCATCCCCCTCGGCGGGACCGTCTTCGGACCTCAACCCCTTGCCGCTCCGGACTTTTCGCGCTCTGTTCACCGGCAACTTCTTCCAGGCGGTCGGTCCATTCCTGGTTCACGGAATCGTCAGCAACATAAGGGGATTGGCGACAGCGACTACCCCGCCGGTGGACGCCGTCGACCAGGAGACCGCCGCGGCGCAACGTGTCGCCGACGGGCATGACGTTCCATTCCTCGGGATCCGCGGAATGTCGGACGGGCCCGGCGACCCGCTCAACCTGCCCGGTTATCCGTTCACGTTCTTCGTCTACAAGCGGCTCGCGGCGCACAACGCCGCCATCGTCACCCACGAGTTCCTGCGGACCTGGGCCCGATGACCGAGGTCTCTAGCGCACCCGGCTGTAGTTCGCGTCGTCCTCGATATCCACTCGGGATCGGTCGGCCAGGGCAAGGCAACAGATGACGGTGATGACTGCGGCGATGACGATGTAGATGGAGATCGAGTACGGCGTCCCTGTCTCGTGAAGAAGCCATGTCGCCAACAGCGGCGCCGGCCCACCGGCGAACACCGAGGCCAGCTGATAGCCGAGACCCGCACCGCCGTAACGCAGATGGGTCGGAAAACTCTCTCCGATCAGCGCCGCCTGCGGCCCGTACATCATCGCGTGGATGACCATCGACAGCACGATCACGATGAAAATCGGCGCCGCGCCACCGTGCGTCAGCACGAAGAAGTATGGGAACGCGAACACACCGGCGCTCACCGCTCCGGCCGTGTACACCTTTCTTCGACCGACCGTGTCCGACAGGTGTGAGAAGAACGGGATCGCCGCGAGCTCGACGGTGGCGCCGACCAGGACCGCTGAGAGGATGAAGGTCTTGCTGTAGTGGTGGACCTGCACGACGTAGGTCAGTACGAACGTGGTGAACAGGTAGAACGGCATCTGCTCGGCGAACCGCACGCCTGCCGAGAGCAGGATCTCGCGCCAGTGATGTTTGATCGCATCCTTAACTGGGGCGCTCGCGGTCTTCCCCTGCTCCAACACCTTGGCGAACATCGGCGTTTCCAGGATTCGCAGCCGGATCACCAATCCGACGGCGACCAGGATCAGGCTGGCGAGGAACGGAATCCGCCACCCCCACGAGTCGAATGCCTCTTCCGACATCGTTGCGGACAGCAGCGTCATCCCGCCGGTACCGAGCACCAACCCGACCGGCACGCCGATCTGCGCGAAACTGCCGAGCAGGCCACGGCGCTTCTGGTCACCCCACTCCATAGTGAGGAGCACCGACCCGCTCCACTCGCCGCCGACCGCAATACCCTGCAGCACACGCAGAAACACGAGCAACAACGGCGCAGCGACGCCGATGGTCGCTGTCCCGGGCATGATGCCGATGACCGCTGAGGCGAGACCCATGACCAGCAGCGTGATGATCAGCGTGGTTTTCCGGCCGATCCGGTCTCCCCAGTGCCCGAAGATGGCTGCGCCGATGGGCCGCGCGGCAAAGCCGACGAAGTACGTGGCGAAGGACTGCATCGCGCCGGCATATGCGGTCGACTCAGGGAAGAACAAGTGCGGAAAGACGAGCGCGGCTGCCGTGTTGTAGAGGAAGAAGTCGTACCACTCGATCGTGGTGCCGATCGCGCTCGCCATCGCTGCCCGACGTACCTGGGTCTGCTTGGTGCCCGTGTCGGCCTGTACCGCTTGGCTGACTTCGTCGTCCCCGATAGTCATTCGGCTCGCCTCCCTACGTCGCGCACGCTCATCCGCGTTGACAGTGTGTACCCCTAATACCGGGTTTCGGAAGACGGGTTTTGACATCGCCGGATACGGGAACAACGTATCGTCGGCTCGGCAAACGCCGAGAGAACAAACGCATACAGATCCGGGAGCTTGCTGCGCCATGGGTTTCGTCGAGTTCGTATCGGACCGCTGGCCGGTTCTGTCGTTTCTCGCCTATCAGCACATGAGCCTGGTGGTGCAGACGCTCATTCTGGCCACCGTGATCGCGCTGGCGATCGGCGTGCTGATCTATCGCTCGCCGGTCGGTGTGGCCGTCGGGAACAGTGTCACCGCAGTCGGCCTGACCATTCCGTCGTATGCGCTGCTCGGAGTTCTGGTCGGCATCGTCGGCCTCGGCGTTGTGCCCTCGGTCATCCTGCTGGCGTTCTTCGGCGTCTTCCCGATTCTGCGCAACGTCGTGGTCGGCCTGAACGGCGTCGACAAAACCCTCGTCGAATCGGCCCGCGGCATGGGCATGAGTCGGTTCGCGACGTTGGTGCGGCTCGAGCTGCCGCTCGCCTGGCCGGTGATCATGACCGGTGTGCGAATTTCGGCGCAGATGCTGATGGGCATCGCCGCCATCGCGGCGTACGCCCTCGGGCCGGGACTCGGCGGATACATCTTCTCGGGGATCTCCCGGATGGGCGGCGCGAACGCGACCAACTCCATCGTCGCTGCGACGGTGGGCATCCTGATCCTGGCGGTCATCCTGGATACCGCGTTGAACTTCCTCACCCGTCTCACCGTCCCAAGGGGGATTCGTGTCTGAACAGGCAACCACCGGTGGCGTCAGAATTCTGCTCGACGGCGTGACTAAGCGGTACGACGCACAGTCCGCCGAGCCCGCCGTCGACAACGTCACCATGGAGATCCCGGCGGGCGAGATCGTCATGCTTGTCGGCCCATCGGGGTGCGGTAAGACCACCACGATGAAGATGATCAACCGTCTGATCGAGCCGACGAGTGGACGCATCTTCATCGGTGACGACGACGTGACCAAACGCGACCCAGACGAACTGCGTCGCCACATCGGCTATGTCATCCAGGGTGCCGGGCTGTTCCCGCACCTCACCGTCGGCGACAACATCTCGATCGTCCCGCGCCTGCTGAAGTGGGACAAGAAGCGCACGGCGACACGTGTCGACGAGCTCCTCGACCTGGTCAGCCTCGAGCCGTCGCAATACCGGGACCGCTACCCACGTGAACTGTCGGGTGGCCAGCAACAGCGAGTCGGTGTCGCGCGGGCGCTGGCCGCTGATCCACCGGTCCTGCTGATGGACGAGCCGTTCGGCGCCGTCGATCCCATCACCCGGCTGCGACTACAAGACGAGCTCCTTCGGCTGCAGGAAGAACTTCGCAAGACCATCGTCTTCGTCACCCACGACTTCGACGAAGCCGTGAAACTCGGTGACAAGATCGCGATCTTGCAGGCCGGCTCGAAGATCGTGCAGTACGACTCCCCCGAACGCATCCTCGCCGAACCCGCCGACGACTTCGTGCGCAGCTTCGTCGGCGCCGGGGCCGCGCTCAAGCAGCTCACGCTGACCCGGGTTCGCGACGTCGACCTGCACGAGGCCGCCGTGGCCCGTGTCGGCGGCGACACCGGGGAGGCGATCAGAGCGGCCCAAGCGATCGATCGCGAACACGTCATCGTCCTCGACGACCAGGACCGGCCGCAACGGTGGATGTCGCTCGCCGACCTGGACGATCCGCGGGCTCTCGAAGGCGTTGCGCGCGACGAGGATCTGGAGACCGTCAACCTCGCCTCGACGCTCAACGACGCCCTCGACCAGATGCTCACGTCATCCCACGGCGTCGTCGTCGTGACGGGCCGGCGCAACACCTACCAGGGCGTCATTCGAGTCGAAACGATCATGGACGCGATGGAGGGCATGCGCCGCAGCGGCGAGAAAACGGGGACGGCTTCGTGACGCTGGTCAACCCGGACGTCGACGTCCCCGCCGGAGGCGCCGGATCGCGGAGCGTGGTGCGGCGGCTCGGGCTCGGCCGCCTGCTCCTGCAGCCGCTCATCTGTGTCGTCGTGGTCGTCGGCTCGTTGCTGTACGTCTACAACGCAGAAATATCGGAATCCGAAAAGCGTTCTCTCGCAGTCTCGTCGCTGCTGACACTGCTTCGTGAGCACATGACGGTGAGTATCGCCGCGACGTTGCTCACCTGTGCAGTGGCAATTCCCTTGGGAATCGCGTTGACCCGCGGCCGATTTCGGCGCTACTCGAAGCCGATCATCACCGTGGCCGGCTTCGGCCAGGCCGCACCGGCGATCGGCTTGATTGCGCTGGGGGCCGTGCTGTTCGGTATCGGACAGGTCGGCGCGATCATCGCACTGACCGTGTACGGCGCGCTGCCTATCATCGCGAATACCGTGACCGGTTTGGACGGCGTCGATCCCCGGTTGGTCGAGGCTTCCCGGGGCATGGGCATGTCGGCGTGGTCGACGCTGTTAAGGATCGAGCTACCGCTGGCGCTGCCCGTCATCGTCGCCGGCGTGCGCACCGCACTCGTCCTCATCGTCGGTACCGCTGCGCTGGCGTCGTTCACCGGTGCGGGCGGCCTCGGCCAACTCATCACGACCGGTATCAAGCTGCAGCAGACGGTGACCCTGGTCGTCGGCGCGGTGCTCGTCGCCGCGCTGGCCCTCTTCATCGACTGGTTGGCCCGGGTCGCGGAGATCGTCGCCGCGCCGAAGGGGCTCTGACGTGATGAAAAACTCGCAGCGCAGGCGCGCCCTGACGGCGCTGTGCGTGCTGTTCGTCGGCCTCGTCGCCGGTTGTGGGTTGCAGTCGGCCAGTGGCGCGGTCCTCGAGGCGCGACCCGGTGCCATCGGCCACTACGACTCGTTGAAGGACGTGAAGCTGACCGTCGCCGCGAAGGACTTCACCGAGCAGTTGATTCTCGGGAACATGTTCTCGACGGTGCTCGCCGCTGCAGGCGCCGATGTCACCAACCTGACGAACATCCCCGGTAGCTTCGGCGCGCGGCGCGCGATGACCAGCGGCCAGGCGAATGTGTCCCCGGAATACACGGGCACCGGATGGATCAACTATCTCGGTAACGAGAACCCCGTGAAAGGCGAAGAAGCGCAGTATCTGGCCGTCAAGGACGCAGACGCCAAGAACGGTCTGTCCTGGCTGCCGCCCGCTCCGATGGACGACACGTATGCGTTCGCGATCCGCGAGTCGGAAGCGCAACGGCTCGGTATCTCCAAGCTGTCCGACCTGACCAAGCTCAGCAAGGCCGATCTGACGTTCTGCGTCGAAAGCGAATTCGCCAACCGCAACGACGGTTTCGTGCCGATGCTGAAGACGTACGGGCTCACCCGCGAACAGCTGGGCCGGGTGACGAACCTCGACACCGGCGTCATCTACACGGCGACCGCGGACGGCCAGTGCAACTTCGGCGAGGTGTTCACCACCGACGGACGAATCCCCGGCCTCAAGCTGCAGGTCCTCGAAGACGACAAGGCGTTCTTCCCGCACTACAACCTCTCAGCGGTGGTGAACTCCGATGTGCTCGCCGAACATCCCGAGCTGGCCGAGATATTCGGGCAGCTGAGCCCAAAGCTGACCAACGAGGTCATGTTGGACCTCAATGCGAAGGTTGACACCGACGGGGCCGACCCGGCGATCGTGGCGCGTGATTGGCTTGTCAAGGAAGGGCTGTTGACCTAGCCGCGCGCATCGAATCTGTGGATTGCGCTAGGAACGGATGCCACCGGCACGTTTCGGCTTCCCTATCGGCATGCGCCCTCACATGATTTGCCCACCTACAAGCAAAGAGGGGCGCGCCCATGAGATCGGTGGCAGGCAACGTTGTTCGAGGATCACTCGGCAACCTGATCGAGTGGTACGACTGGTATGCCTATGCGGCGTTCAGCATCTACTTCGCCAGTGTGTTCTTCCCGTCGGGCAATCCGACTGCGCAACTGATGAATACGGCGGGCATCTTCGCGGTGGGCTTTCTGATTCGTCCGCTCGGCGGCTGGCTGTTCGGCAGGTACGCGGATCGATACGGACGTCGCGCTGCGCTGACGCTGTCGGTCACGCTGATGGGCGCCGGGTCTCTCGGCATCGCGGTGCTGCCCGGATATGCGCAGATCGGCGCGCTGGCACCGGTGTTGCTGGTCGCGGCGCGGCTGCTGCAGGGGCTGTCGTTGGGTGGCGAATACGGTACGTCGGCGACGTATTTGAGCGAGGTCGCTACGCCGCACCGGCGCGGCTTCTACTCCTCGTTCCAATATGTGACGCTCACCAGCGGTCAATTGCTCGCGCTCGGCGTCCAGATCGTTCTGCAACAACTGCTCACTGAAGACCAGATGCATGCCTGGGGCTGGCGGATCGCATTCGTCATCGGGGCGGCGGCCGCCGTCACGGTGATGTGGCTGCGGCGCACGATGGACGAATCGGAGAACTACACCCTCGCCGCCGAAGAGAACACCGAGCGCGGCAGCTTGCGGGTGCTGCTCGCCTATCCGCGAGAGTGCCTGATCGTCGTGGGCCTGACCCTCGGCGGCACGATCGCTTTCTACACGTTCACCACCTATATGCAGAAGTTCATGATCAACACCACGGGGCTTCCCAAGGAGCAGGTGACGTGGATCAACTTCATCGCGTTGGCCGTCTTCGTCTGCATCCAACCGGTGTTCGGCGCGTTGTCCGATCGAGTCGGTCGTCGCCCACTGCTCATCGCATTCGGGATCGGCGCGACGCTGTGCACTGTTCCGTTGCTCACCGCGGTGTCGCGGGCCGACTCGGCTTTGCTCGCCTTCGGTTTGATGATGCTGGGGCTTCTCATCGTGTCCGGTTACACCTCCATCAATGCCGTGGTGAAGGCCGAGCTATTCCCTGCGCGCATCCGGGCTCTCGGCGTCGGGCTGCCCTACGCGCTGACCGTCGCGATCTTCGGTGGCACGACGGAGTACATCGCGCTCGGGCTGAAGAACATCGGTCATGAGAACTGGTTCTTCTTCTATGTCGCCGGCTGCGGACTGATCTCACTGCTGGTCTACGTATTCATGGGCGAACCGTCCAAGCGCTCGTACCTCGAGCGGGAGACCCGCGAACTTCGGGCAGGCGGACCCCAATTCGTCAACATTGCGCCGGTTTCGCCCACAGGTTCCTAGCATCAGCGCCATGCAGGTGCTGCTTGTCGAGGATGACGAGGGAGTCGCGTCGGCGCTGGCCGAGCTCCTCGGTCACGCAGGCGCCTCCGTCGTTCAGAGCAGCCGCGGCACCGACGCCCTGCATCGGGTCAAGGGCTGTGATCTGGTGCTGTTGGACCTCGGCTTGCCCGATATGGACGGTCTCGACGTGTTGCGCACCTTGCGACGCGCCTCGGCAGTGCCGGTGATCATCATGACCGCGCGAGACAGCGACGGCGCGGTGGTACTTGGCCTGCGCGCGGGCGCCGACGACTATCTGGTCAAACCGGTGCGAAAGGCCGTGCTGTTGGCGCGGATCGACGCCGTAATGAGGCGGGTGCGTCGCAACGACGGTGACACCGCGACCACGTCCGGTGCGGCGATCGCGGGGCCGGTCACCATAGACCGCGAGCGCCGTGAGGTCGCACTGGACGGGAAACCGCAGGCGCTCACCAAGACCGAGTTCCAGATCCTGGCCACCCTGTCAGCACGCCAAGGCGAAGCGGTCAGTCGCGAGGAACTGATGCTCGAGGTTTGGGGCACCGCGGTGATCGGCCGCTCCAGATCCTTGGACTTCTTCATCGGACAGTTGAGGGCCAAGCTTGCCGGTCTGCCGCTGCAGACGGTGCGCGGCTTCGGTTTTCGGCTGGACCATTGACATGGGCTTGCGTGTCCGCATCGTTCTCGTCGTGCTGTCACTGCTTGCCGTCGTGGCGCTGGCCATTCCGCTGGCGCTGACTCTGGCGAACAGCAGAACCGCAACGTTGGCCGCCGAACGGGACAGGCAACTCGCCGCCCTCGCGGACGCGGCTGCGGTGCCCGACACCCCGCTACAGCGCCTCGTCGACCGGTATCACCAGGTGTACGGCGAAGGTCTGCTGGTGGTCGATGCCGACGAGGAAGCGCTGGCTAGCAGCGGGCTCGGTGTCTCGGACCCCGGTGTCGCAACCGCCGCGAGAAACACCCTCGTCGATGCGCCGGCATCGCAATGGGCTCCGATCATGCCGTGGGACCGGCGGTCGCTGATGGCTACGGCGGGAATCCGGCAGGACGGCGAACTCGTCGGCGCCGTCGTCCTCGCGGTCGACTCCGCGGCGGCCAGACGGGACATCGCGCGCTCGTGGCTATGGGTGGCCGCCGGCTGCCTCGTCGTGCTCATGGTGGCCGCGATCGTCGCCCGCGCGCTCACCAGGTGGGTGCTGCGGCCCCTCGACGGCCTCGAGCGCGCCGTCGCCGAGATGACAGAAGGGGTCGCCGGTCCCCCCGCCGACGTGGCCGGGCCGCCGGAGTTGCGCCACTACACCTCGGCCTTCAACACGATGGCGCAGGTGGTGCGGGCCTCTCTCGAGCGTCAACGACGTCTCGTCGCCGACGCGTCGCACCAGCTTCGCAATCCGTTGGCCGCAGTCCGGTTGCGCGCAGACAGCCTCGCCGATTCGGTGACCGAGTCCGGTCAACCGACTTATCAGTCGATGACGGGCGAGCTCGACCGATTGGAGAACCTGCTCGGCCAGCTGATGCGGCTGGCGCGCGCCGAACAGGTCAGCGGAAGCCGCCAGGTCGGATTGTCCGCCACCGCCGGCGAGTCCACCAATCTGGGTGATGTGATCGCCGAGCGCATCGCATTCTGGCAACCGGTCGCTGAGGACAAGGATGCGCAATTGCTCGACCGCTCAAACCATTCCGACCTCTCGGTGCAGGTCGCCCGCCATGACGTGGAGCAGCTACTCGATGTCGCGCTGGACAATGCTTTGCGGTATGCGGGTCGCGCAGCGACGGTCACGGTGTCCACCCGGCAAACCGACGAGACCGCCGAATTGATCGTCAGCGACGACGGATCCGGGCTTCCGGACGAAGACCTGTCAAGGGCGTCCGCACGGTTCTGGCGAGGGAAGGACGACGGCGCGGGAACCGGTCTGGGATTGGCCATCGCCGCCGAGATCGCGGCGGGCCACGGCGGCACGGTCGGTGTAGAGAAGGCACCCGAGGGCGGGCTCCTTGTTCGTTTCCGTCTGCCGGTGGCCGGTGATTGACCAGTGCTGAGCAGACGACCGACTCGAATAAGCAGGCGGGCATTCCTTTTCGCGACCGCGGCGTTGGCCGCGGGGTGTGTGCGCAATGGCACGAGCGGCTCACTGCGACTCGCTGCGGGAGATCCCGGCGGGCTGTATCTGGCCTTCGCCGAGATACTCGCCAGACAGTTGAAGAGCCGGTATCCGGACATCGCCGTCGACGTGCTGCCCACCGAAGGCACCGTGGAGAACCTGAGCCGCCTACGAGCGGGTGACGTCGACATGGGCCTTGCGCTCGCCGACGTCGCCGAACGCGACGCCGCGACCGGGCCCGGCGGGACCGCGCCAGCTGCTGTCGCCCGAGTCTACGAGAACTATCTGCAGGTCATTGTCCGGGAAGATGCTGCGCTGCAACAGATTTCGGACCTGCAGGGGCGACGCGTCTCGATCGGTCCGCACGGATCCGGGGCCGCAGCCACCAGCGAGGTGCTGTTCGAGGCCGCCGGGCTTCACATCCGCGCCGACATGGTCAACTATCGCCTCAGGGATGGGCTGGCGCGGCTCAAGGACGGCGATATCGACGCCCTGGTGTGGTCCGGCGGTGTGCCGACGCCTGCCGTTGCCGAGCTCGACACCCAGATCCCGATCCGGATGCTCGACATCGGTCCCCTCGCCGGACCCATGAGCCGCCTGGCCGAATACCCTTATGCCGTCCGTCTCGTACCGACGTGCGAATACGTGCCGCCCGGCATCAAGTCCATCGGGGTTCCCGATTTGCTTCTGTGCCGCCAGGGCATCGGCGCCGACCTGGTCGCCGCCGTCGTCGACGTGCTGGCGACCGACGCGCCACAACTGGTGCCTCCCTACGTCCGTGGTCTTCAGTACCTCGACGCGCCGTCGATGATCCAGACCGGTCTCATACCGCTGAACTCGGGTGCCGTCGACGCCTATCGTCGGCTTCACGGATGACGGTCACTCCGCTTCCCCGACCGGCTCGTCGCCAGTGTGGAGGAACACCTGGCCCTGGTTGTAGTAGATGCTGACTGGTGACTCCTGTCGAAGCATCTCCATCACCTCAGAGATCAGCGTTTCGGGCATATACATCCTTATCCAGGGGTCGGCGGCCTTGTTGGGAGGAATCGGGTTGCCCGTCAGTACGAAGTGGATGTAGGCGACGGTTTGATGATCGGAGCCATACAGACGCACGATTGCCCGCTCGTTGCGATATCCGGTTGGGCCGCCGTGGAACTGGTAGTCGTAAGTTGCAATCTGTGCCATGTCTCAACGATGCGGCAGAAGCCGGCTTCCGCGGGCCATGATGGACATCATGGAGTCGACCCGGCTGGATCGGTGGTTGTGGGCGGTCCGGCTGACACGGACCCGGCCGGACGCCGCCGCCGCGTGCCGAGGTGGACGTGTCCGGGTCAACGATCGGCCGGCCAAGCCGTCGACGACGGTGTCCCCGGGTGACGAGGTGCGCGCCGTCGTCGGAGACCGGACGCGGATAGTCGAGGTGGTACGGGTGATCCAGAAGCGGGTTGGTGCTGCCGATGCCGTGACCTGCTACCTCGATCGAACACCCCCGCCGCCTCCGACTCCTTCCGTTCCCGTTGCTGTTCGCGATCGCGGTGCCGGCCGGCCGACCAAACGGGACCGCCGAATCCTGGACAGGTGGCGCGCGAGCCAGCGTTGAGCCCAGGCCTTCACCAGCGCAAATATTGACCGCGGCCACAGTCGGGCGGTGTACGGGTTACGCTGTTTCGGGTCGGGTGAGAGGTTCGGAGAGCTTAAATGGTGAGTGTGAAGCGCGGGGTGCTCGTTTTCGGCTGTGCGGTGGCCTTCGTCGCGGCGCCCCTTGTGGTTGCGTCGCCGGCCTCGGCCGACTGCCCTTGGGGCACGAAGCCGACCCGTTTCGAGGGCGTGTGCATCAGCGGCGCAGGCGGCGGCTCCGCGCCAGTCATACCCGTTCCTCCTGCTGCCGGAGGTGGGGCGCAGATCGTCAACAATCCGAACGGATTCGACACCGTCAACGGCGTTCCGTGCACACCCGAGCACTACGGCGTCTGCTACGGAATGGCCCAGAACGGCTGATCGGCCCTAGTCAGCCCCTCACTCCGGGTCGATGAGCTGGCGAAAGCTCGCCGCCGGATGAATTGATGCCCCTGCGGCACGGACCCGTTGCGCAAGGGCACCATCCGATGTCACGACGGTCAGGTCTCCCGGCTCGCGGTCTGCCTGCACGAGCCGGACGATCTCGTCATCGGCCGAGTTGGCTGCCGCCATTGGTGCATGTGCTACCTCGATCACCGAAGACTCAATCGGTGGCGACATCGGCCGCTCCAGCACCACTGTCACGGGGCGGTCGTGGATTTGGGCCCACCGTTCGAGATGGTCGACCAGCCTGACGATGGCGCCGCGACGGTCCTTCCACCAGCGGTCCGGCCGAGTGCCGATCACGTTCATGGCGTCGACAATCCAGCGCTCGGTCACCTATCGCCCAGCGTCGCGGCCAGCTGCTCGAACGTCAGCGTCCACCCGCTGTCGAAGCTCTCGAATTCCTCTGGGGGAAGCAGGGAATGCTCGATGGACATGAGCGTCTCGTCGTCACCGACCGGTGCGAAGTCGACCTTGACGACACTCTCCGTCGTCGGGTCCGGCCAGTTGGAGTTCGCCCAGGTGAAGCGAAGCAGGCGTGGGCGGTCGATGGCCAGGAATTGACCGGTGATCAGTACGCGCGTCCCGGAATCGTCGAGGTCGAAGCGCACAACGCCACCCACATGTGGTTCGACGGTGACGTCGAGCACACGAACGGGACGGGGACACATCCACTCCCGCAACGACTCTCGGTCGAGCCACTCGTCGAACACGACGTCTGGCGCCGCGGGCATGACGCGTTGCACGCGGACAGTCGCCGTTTCGGTCATCGCCTACTCTTCCTGCGCAGTCGCGCCGACAGCGCGTCTGCCCTCGTCGACCAGAAGTCCGTCTGCTCGGAAATCCACTGCTGGGCCATCGTCAATCCGTCCGGTTGTAGCGAAAGCCAGTGCTCGCGACCGCGTATTTCGCGCCGCACGAGCCCCGCGGCCTCCAGCACACCGATGTGGCGTGAGACGCCTGCGAATGTCATCGGCAGCGGTGCGGCCAGGTCGGAAATGCGGGCATCGCCTTGACGCAACGTCTCCAACAGCAGTCGCCGGGTCGGATCTGCGAGCGCGCCATACGCGCGGTCCAGTACCTGATCTTCAACCATCTTGTTGACTATATCGCTAGCTCGTGATGTGGTGGAAGAACTTGTTCAACTGAACTGTTGAATGATTTCGACGGCGATATCCCCTTAGGAGATTGCATGAAGACCCCTCCGATCGTGTCGGCGCAGGAATGGGACGCGGCGCGGCAGGACATGCTCGTCAAGGAAAAGGAACACACCAGAGCGGGCGATGCGCTCGCCGCACAGCGCAGGCGGATGCCGTGGACGGCGGTGGACAAGGACTATCGGTTCGAGGGACCGCAGGGCACTGCCGGCCTGCTCGACCTCTTCGAAGGACGGCGCCAGTTGATCGTCTACCGCGCCTTCCTGGACCCGGGTGTGCATGGATGGCCCGAGCACGGATGTGTCGGCTGCTCGTTGATGGCCGACCACATCGGCAACCTCGCGCATCTGAATGCCCGCGACACGACGCTCGTCTACGCGTCGCGCGGTTCGCAGGCAGACCTCGCGCGGATCAAGGCCCGAATGGGTTGGGACCACCCGTGGTACACCATGGTTCCCGGTCCGGACGGTGCTTTCGACGTCGACTTCGGTGTCGACGAATGGCACGGCACCAACGCTTTCATCCGCGACGGTGACCGGATTTTCCGCACGTACTTCATCGACGACCGCGGAGACGAGGTGTTCAACAACACGTGGCACTTCCTGGATATGACCGCGCTTGGGCGTCAGGAGACCTGGGAGGACTCCCCGGAGGGTTACCCGCAGACCAAGCCCTACCAATGGTGGCGCTGGCACGACACATACGGCGAAGCGCGAATCGTCGCCGAAGGAGTGATCCGCGTGTCGGCAATTGCTCCCGAGCACGTAGCCAGGATCTACAACGACACGAAGGAGCGGCGTCACGTCATTGGTGAGCGGCCTCGACGAAGCCGCGGTTGACCACCACGGTCACGGCGTGTCCCCGCTGGTCGGTTCGGGACGTGGTGGCGCACCTCGCCGCAACGGCCGACGACCTGGGGTCAGGGCCGACTGACCGGGCCGCCTACCGACGAACAGACCGCCGCGCAGATCGCCCGATTCGACGGGCAGCAGTTATCGGACATCATCGCGGTCTGGACCGACGCAGCCGCATGCCTGGACCGGTCTGGCCAAAGGCCGCGGCTTCGAACCGCCCGTCGGCGACATCACCAGCCATGAACACGACCTTCGCGCCGCGCTGGGCAGGCCCGGCGCCCGTGACTCGGCGGCGGTTCACTACTCATCGGACCGCCTGCTCACGAACCTTCGCACGCCGGTGCCGCTGCGTGTGACGGTGGAAGACGCCGAGTATCGCAGCGGACCCGAAGGCGGCGCCGAAATAGGGCTGCGCACAACACGATTTGAGGCTCTCCGGTGGCGAACCGGCAGGCGCAGTCGCGCGCAGCTCGCGGCGATGGACTGGTCCGCCGATCCGGCCCCGGTACTCGATCATCTCTACATGTTCGGCCCGGCCGACATCGACATCGACGAATATGCCACCAGGAGCAGCGATGAAAAGTGACTCGCCACATCGCCATTCAGTCAACCGGGCGCCGACTCCGACAATTGTCGACCGAGAGGCATTCGAGGCCGGAATCGGCGCACTGCGGACCCGTGAAAAGGCGCACATCCAGCAGGGCGACGCGATCGCCGCGGCCCGCCGGGCCATGCCGATGGTCGAGGTCGACGCCGGCCTCGAGCTGACCGGACCCGACGGACCGGTCACGCTGCTGGACGCCTTCGAGGACCGGCGTCAGCTGCTGGCCTATTACTTCATGTGGAACACCGGCAAGCCCGCCCCCGATCAGTGCGAAGGCTGCACCTGGGTCACCACGCAGGTGCAGGAGCTCGGCTATCTGCATTCCCGCGACATCACCTACGCCGTCTTCTGTCAGGGCCCGTATGAAGAAGGGGCGCGTTACCGCGATTTCATGGATTGGCGCGTGCCGTGGTACTCGGCGCTGCCCTCACTCGACAAACTGCTCGTCGGCCGCACCGCGGGGATGATGCACATCGTCAGTTATCTGCGCGACGGCGATCGCGTCTTCGAGACGTACTGGACCACGCGACGCGGCGTCGAGGCGATGGACTACAGCCTTTCCCTGATGGATCTGACGGTGTACGGACGCCAGGAGCCATGGGAGCACTCCCCCGCCGGCTGGCCGCAGGAATGGGTCGTCGACGGCTCCAACACCCGGATAGACGGACGGCCGATCCCGCAGTGGTCGCGGCTGGAAGCCGGACGATCGGACGACCTCGTAGGGTAATCGTCGGCGCCAGTAGCTGAGCGTCGAAACCTGATGCCTCGCAGAAAGGTCGGACGACGAATTGGGTGCGCTGCTCGCTCTGTTAGCGGCGATCAGCTACGGAATCGGGGACTTTCTCGGCGGGCTGGGCGGGCGGCGGGTTCGACTGTTGTTCGTAGCGCTCGACCGTGCAGGCGCGGATTCCGGCGCATGGCCGCTGCTGCCGGGTCAGATAGTCGCGTTGGGCATCGTCACCGCCGTCGCCGTGCCTCAGATCAACCGGATTCGTCGCGGAAAAGTGCGGCCGCAACTCTCCGCCACGCTGCGCTGGGGCGCCGCGTCCGGCGCGTTGGGCGCGTCGGCAAGCCTACTTTTCTTGTTCGCAAGCGGCGCAGGCCAATTGACTGTCGTCGCAGTGCTCGCCTCTCTCTACCCCGCATTCACCGTGTTGTTGGCTGCCGCGGTCCTGCGCGAACCGATTGCGGGTACGCAGACCGTGGGCCTGGTGGCCTCAGCCGCATCAGTGGTGCTCATCGTCATCGGCTCCTAGCCGCGGCGTTGTGGTCCCCTGACTCCCAGGCAACCGAACCACAGTGAGCTGGCAGTCCGAGTCCAGCTTGATATCAGTCTGTGCGTTTACTTTGTGCCGACTTGGTGAGGAAGGTGGAGTTGCAGTGAAGACATTGATATCCGTGATCGGCGGAAGCGCTCTGGTGGCGGTGGGTGCGCTGACCGCCGCAATCGTGCAGGAACACGCGCAGACCGCACAGGTGGCGAGTTCGGGCACCATGAGCATCGGCTCGACGAGCAAGCAGGAAACGCCTGCGACGACGCCGGCCACCACGGTCGCGGTGCCCGCGATCAAGGCGGGCTCCTAGGCGTTCAGCGGGCCCCGCGAACAAGGCGGCCCGGCCGCGCCCCGGTGTCGACGCCGTTGCGTCGGGTGACGACACCGTTGACGATCGTGGCGGTGTAGCCGGATGCCCCCTGGACCAGCCGCTGACCGCCCGCAGGCAGGTCGTAGGCCATCCGGGCGGGGTGCAGCGTCAGCGCATTCATGTCGATGACGTTGACGTCGGCCTTCTTCCCGACCTCGATGACACCGCGATCGGTGAGTCCGAATAGCTGCGCGGTGTCGTGGGATTGCTTGCGCACCACGAACTCCAGCGGGAGCTTGTCACCGCGGTGACGGTCCCGGGCCCAATGCGTGAGCAGGAACGTCGGATACGAGGCGTCGCAGATCATGCCGCAGTGCGCGCCGCCGTCGGACAGGCCCGAAACTCCGGCGGGGTGGGTCAGCATCTCGCGGATCGCGTCATGGTTGCCGTAGTAATAGTTGTAGAACGGCAGCATCAGCATCGCGCCGGCGTCGGCTTCCAGCATCAGGTCGTACAGCGTGGACAACGGGTCCTGACCACGCTCGGCGGCGATCTTCTCAACGGCCCGATCTGGCGTCGGTTCGTAGTCGGGCGGGTCACCGAGCGCATAGAGACGGCCCAGGGAGTACTGGACAAGCGCGAACATGTTGTCGAACAACAGCTTCGGATCCGGTGGCAGATCGTCCTCGGCGAGGATCGCGGCCTTCACGGCGGGATCGGCGAGACGCTGCGCCAGCTCCTCCCGGCTGCACTCGGCCTTCAGGCGACGGAAGGTCGGACGATGCGTGAACGCGTGATGGCCGGGGAAGCCGAACAACATGCCGAACGGTCGCGCGGCGATCTGGGGATACAACTCGCTGCCCGCCGCATGGGCCGCCGCCGAGATATCCAGCTGTTCGCGCCAGAGGTCCGGCGCCGCGTCGACCTGGATCATGCCGAACGAGATCGGGCGGTCGATCTCCGCGCCGAGGCGCTGCATCCACTCCAGCTCTTTCTTCGGTGCGATGATGTCCTCACCCGCAATTCCCTGCGGGGCCAGCTCGAAGACGGCCCGGCCGCCTGCGGCCATCGCCCTGCCGAGCCCGAACAGTTCGTCCTCTGCGGCATAGGTGCCGGGAACCGGCTCGCCGTCGATGGCCCGGTGGCCGATCGTGCGTGACGTCGAGAAGCCGAGCGCGCCCGCCTCGACGGCCTCCTGCACGATGCGTGCCATCGCCGCGATGTCCTCCGGTGTGGCCGGTTCGTTCTTCGCTCCACGCTCGCCCATCGCGTAGGCGCGGACCGCGCCGTGCGCCACCTGACTGCCCACATCTATTGCAAGATCATGCTTTTCGATCACGTCGAGGTACTCGGGGTAGCTCTCCCAGCCCCAGGTCATGCCCTCGGTGAGGGCCGAGCCCGGAATGTCCTCGACGCCCTCCATCAAGCCGATCAACCAGTCCTCTTTACCCGGCCGTACCGGGGCGAAGCCGACTCCGCAGTTGCCCGCGACCACAGTGGTGACGCCGTGCCCGCTGGACGGTTCCAGCAGGCTGTCCCAGCTGACCTGACCGTCGTAGTGCGTGTGGATGTCGACGAAGCCGGGCGCGACGATCTTCCCGGTCGCGTCGATCGTCTCGGCCGCATCGCCTTCCAGCGGGGCGCTTCCCGGCCCGCGGCGGCGAATCTCCACGATCTTGCCGTCCCTGACGGCCACATCGGCCTGGAACCGGTCCGCGCCCGTCCCGTCGACAACGGTTCCGCCTGTGATCTTGAGGTCGAACACGATTACTCCCTCGAACTCCATGTCAGCCGCTACGGTGGTCAATGTAACACCGTTACAGACGAATGACGCCGGATCCGGGAGGGCCGATCGTGACGCACACGGCGCAGGCAGGTCCTGCGGTCGGCAACCCCGCTTACGGCCATACGCGAAGACGCGATCGGCACGCCGCCGAAGCGCCCCACCCTGGTGCCCGCCGCGCGCTATCACTCGGCGGCCTTCGCACAACTCGAGGCGGAGCGGATGTGGCCGAAGGTATGGCAAGTTGCCTGCACGGTCGACCACGTCGCCGAGCCCGGTGACTACTTCGAATACCGGTGCGGTCACTATTCGGTGCTCATCGTCCGAGGCGACGACGGCACACTGCGCGCGTTCCAGAACGTCTGCCGGCACCGCGGCAACTCGCTGTGCGCAGGCTCTGGATCCGAACTACGCGAACTGAAGTGTGGCTACCACGGCTGGACATGGGATCTCGAAAGGCTCGCTGCGGCGAGTGCCCAACCGCAAGGGGTTCGGCGCGCTCCCGATGTCCGAATTCCCACTAATCGGCGTACGAGTGGACACGTGGGAGCGGCTCGTCTTCGTCAACCTCGACACCGGCGCGATCCCCCTGCAGGACTTCCTGGAGGCTGTGCCGAACGACATCGCATGGTGTGGGCTCGACGACTTCCGTTGTTACGCAACGATTACCGTGGAGGTCGACGCCAACTGGAAGACGATCGCCGATGGGTTCAGCGAGACGTACCATATCCAGACGTTGCACCCCGAACTGCACAGGTGCATGGACGACGTCTACGCACCCCAGGTGATCTGGGGCCTCACCGGCAAGTCCGAACAGGTTTACGGCGTGCCGAGTCCGCTGATCAAGGATGCGCTCTCCGACGCCGATGTGTGGGACGCCTATGTCACCACGCAGGGTGCGCTGATGGGCCTGGCGGAGGACACCCCGTTCCCCGCCGACGAGCGGCGGCCGGATCAGTCGGTGTCCGATGTGATCGCCGAGCGGACAAGGGCTTTCGCCACGCAGCGCGGTGTCGACCTGAGCTGGGCCAGCACCGACCAGATCCTGCGTCTGCATCAGTACAACGTCTTCCCGAACATGTCGCTTCTGGCCAACGCCGATCACCTGACGGTGTTGACCGCACGCCCGGGACCGGACCCCGACCACGGCGAACTGGTGATGATCCTGTGGATGCGGATGGCGCCGGGCGCGCCGCGGACAAAGCCGGCCGATATGCGCTTGACGGCCGACGAGGCGCACCCGGGCCTGGTGCTGAGTCAGGACATCGCCGTGCTCGCCGGTCTTCAGCGCGGTCTACACCAACCCGGGTTGACCCACCTGACGCTGTCCAACGAGGAACGCCGCGTGATCAACATGCACCGCAACCTCGAACGCTATCTGCAGCTGCCCGAATCGGAGCGCATGACGGGAGGTGAGACACCATGAAGGAAGCGGTCGACGCCGAGGTCATCCTCGACACCGCGGCTCGGCTTGATCGAGCTCGGCGGCGTCGATGCCTTCACCATGCGCGGTCTCGCCGAGGACCTCGGGGTTGCGGTGACGTCCATCTACTGGCATGTCGGCGGCCGGGACAAGCTCTTCGACAGCCTGGTCGACTGGTTGTTGAGCCAGATGGCGCACCTACCGGCGGAGGGTGACACTCCCGTCGATCGCATTGCGTCACTTGCCCGCTCGCAGCGCACGGCGCTGATCGAGCGACAACACCTTCTGGCCATCGCCCACGAGCGTGATCGCACCCCCCAGCTGTTCCTGCCGATCCAGCAGACGCTTGCCTCACAGCTGGCCGACATCGGTGTGACCGGAACCGATGCGGCCCTCGTCCTGCGCGCGATACAGGTCCACGTGATCTCGTCTGCGGTGATGCAGTTCTCGGCCGTCCGAGGGGCCAAGCACGACGAAGAGGATCCCTCGCTGTGGACCGACGACTGGCCCGACAGGGCGCTGGTCGAGGCGCTGCAGTCGCCGACCGACTACGACGCCGTTTTCGAATACGGGCTCAGCGCGCTTCTTGCGCCGCTGCGGAGTCGCCTCGCCGACGGGTAGCACCCCACAGTCCGACGCCGATGCCCACCACCGCACCGCCGAGCCCGATGATCTGCTGGGATTTCTTCATCTGAGAATGAACGCTCATTCCGCCCAGCAGGTCCGAGGCGTCCGCTCCGCCGGACGCGAGGAACCAGCCGCGGGTGTTGCGTCCGCGCAACGCCGCCGACACCAGCAACCCACCGATCAGCGCATCGCGATAACCCATCGAACGCAAGAGCAGCTGCGTCGTCGGCGCAGGCTCATCGGGGTCGCCCCACAGGCGATTCGCACGAAGCGGATCGACCAGAAACGAGATCCCGGACGCCAGGCGGATACCACCGACGGCGAGGGCGGCGCGGTCTATCGACATGGCCTGCAGCCTAGGACTTGCTCGACTGCGGGGGCGCGAAACTATGGTGCAGCCATGAGCCTTGTCACCTACGCGCTGGAAGATCACGTTGCCACGATCACGCTCAACCGGCCCGATGCACGCAACGCGATCAACGGCGAACTCCGCCGAGACCTGAATGCTGCCTGGGACCGGTTCCGCGACGACGAGGAGGCCTGGGTCGGAGTTCTGACGGCCAATGGGAGCGTTTTCTGCGCGGGGGGTGATCTCAAGGACGGCGAGGGCTCGGTCGGTACCTTCGGCGGCACGTTCTGGGAGAAACCGACCATCAACTCCTTCGAGAGTGGAATGGAGCTGTTCAAGCCGACCATCGCGGCGGTGCACGGATCGTGCATCGGTTACGGGCTCACCGGAGTGCTGTTCTGCGACTTCGTCATCGCCACCACGGAGGCGACATTCTGCTATCCCGAAGTCACGATCGGTGTACCGACCATCGTCGGCGCCATCCGCCTTCCCCAGCGTGTCGGCTGGGCCAACGCGA
The DNA here is from genome assembly GCA_963758825.1 of uncultured Actinomycetota bacterium. Taxonomy (GTDB): domain Bacteria; phylum Actinomycetota; class Actinomycetes; order Mycobacteriales; family Mycobacteriaceae; genus Mycobacterium. The sequence goes on from CAVWWV010000014.1 coordinate 588,810, forward strand.
TGGAACTACTTCTGACAGGCAAACCGATGAGCGCCGAGCGGGCCAAAGAGACCGGGCTGGTCTGGAAGCTTGTCGAGCCGGATGCGCTGCAGTCCGAGGCCAACGCATGGGCCCGCGTCCTCACGCAGGCCGCCCCACTGGCCCAGCGAGCCACCAAGGAAGTGGCATGGCGAAGTGCGGACATGGGCTGGATCGAGTCGGTGCGCTTCGGCGAGACCATGCGCAAGGTGGCCGGCGCCACCGAGGACGTAGCCGAGGGCATCAGCGCGTGGCGCGAGAAGCGGGCACCGCAATGGAGGGGACGCTGATACCAAGGCGGGCCGCCGGGTTTGGCTACGTCGACGAAATAGACTGTGCTGCAACTGTTATCGCATCTGCCGACCGGTCCACATCGCCGTCGGTCGTCGCCCAGTTCGATATGGATACCCGAAGCACGTATTCGTCACCCCAGGTGGTGCCGCCGAGCCAGCAGGTCCCGTCGCGCTGGATTGCGGCCACCGCTGCCCTGTTCGCGTCGTCACCGCCGGGCAGCGCCACCAGTACCTGGTTGAGTACGACCTCGTTGACGATCCGGGCGCCGGGAATCGCGCCGAGCCGCTCGGCCATTCGCCTGGCCTGAGCGCAGTTGCGTTCGATCATCTCGGCGATGCCTGTACGGCCCAACGACCTCAAGGCCGCATATATCGGCACGGCGCGTGCCCGCCGCGAGCTCTCCGGCACGTAATTGGTTCCGTCGCGCTGGCCGGGGTCGGCGACGAGGTACGGACCCGCGAGGCCCATTGCCGCGACGTGGGCGTCGGAGTCGGCGACGATGGCCATCGCGCTGTCGTAGGGCACGTTCAGCCACTTGTGGGCGTCCACTGCCCACGAGTCGGCGCGTTCGACACCGGTCGTGAGGTGCCGGAGTGCCTGCGTCGCAGCGGCCCACAGACCGAACGCGCCGTCGACGTGCAGCCAGGCCCCGTGCGCGGTGCAGGCGTCGGCGAGCGTTTCGAACGCGTCGAAGGCGCCGGTGGCCACGTTTCCCGCCTGTGCGCAGACGATCGTCGGCCCAGCGACATGCGAGAGCGCGTCGCGAAGAGCGTCGGCTCGCATCCGGCCTTGGTCGTCGGCCTCGATGCGGATCGGCGTCTTTGCGCCGAGCCCCAGCTGGCGCAGGGCGGTGTCGATGGTCGCGTGCGCCTGTTCTCCGCACAGAACGTGCACCGGCGGAGCGCCGATCAGGCCGTCGTCTTCGACGTTCCACCCCGCCTTCGCGAGCACCGCATGACGGGCTGCGGCCAGACACGTGGTGTTCGCGCCCTGGCCGCCGGTGACGAATCCGACGCTGGCTTCTTCGGGCAGCCCGAAGAGGTCGCGCGCCCACGCCGCGGTGACCTCTTCTATCGCGGCGGCGGCAGGCGACAGCGAATGGAACGCCGCATTCTGGTCCCAGGCCGAGACCAGCCAGTCCGCGGACAGTGCGGCGGGCAGTGCGCCGCCGATCACGAAACCGAAATGACGCGGCCCCGCGGTGGCAACCAGCCCGGGCTCGGCTCCGGCCACCAGCGCGTCGATGACGACGTCGGGGGCCTCACCGTGCTCCGGCAGAGGACCGCCGAGCACATCGCGCACGCCTGCGGCGTCGACACGGGCGGCCACCGGACGCTCGTCGAGTCCGGCCATGAACTCCACAGCATGCTGCGCGGCCTCAGACAGGCCGGCGGTTCGATCCGGCATGGCTAAACCTTTCCGCAAGCGGCGATCACAGGCCGAACTGATCCTCGATCACGCCGAGCCAGATCTGTGCCCCGTCCATCGCCACCTTCTCGCTGATGAAGGCGTGTTGGGTGCCCGTGTAGATGTCACGGAACGCCCGCTCCAGTCGACTGCCCTCGCGGATCGAGCTGGTGCCGGCGACGAGATGTGCCCATTCGGCACATTCCCGTGCGACGTCGGTGGCGTATACGGCCGCTGTCCGCATATCGGCCCGCAGCATCGGCGTCAGGTCTTCGCCTGCTGCGACGGCGGATTCGGCGGCGGTGAACGCTTCGAGTACCAGGAGGCGGGCTGCCCGCCATGCCGAAACACTGTGTGCCAGACCCTTTTGGAAGGTCGGCCGGCTGGCCAGCGACGCCATGTCGCTCATGCGGAATTTGGTGGCGGCGAGCTCCTGGACGTCGTCGAGCATGCTCTTGGCCACCCCGAGCGCCCACGATGCGTGGCCTGCGGCCGTCACCGGCATCAGCCCCATCCGGGTGGCCGGCGAGCTTCCCCGCAGCGGGTCCCGGGTGAACAGCGCGAAGGTGCGGCCGGTGGGGACGAACACATCGGTGGCGCTGTAGTCATAGGAGCCGGTTCCCTTGAGACCCTGGACGAACCAGCCGTCGTTGAACGAGATCTCCTCCCGCGGCACCACCGCCACCAGCATGTCGGGGATGCCTTCGCTGATCCAGCGCATCTCGCCGTCTTCCATGGGGAAGAAGCCTGCGGCGACATATTCGGAATGGCCGGTACCCGAGCCGAAGCTCCACGATCCCGTCAACCGGTAGCCGCCCTCGACGACGGTCCCCTGCCCATTGGGAAAGAACTGACCGCCCATCGTGACGTGATTGTCGTGAGCGGTGAACACCTCCGCGAAGCCGTCATCGGGCAGATATGCCGCGGCGGCGAACGACGAGGGGAAGTTCGCGATGCCGATCCAGCCGAATGAGCCGTCCTGCCATGCCATTTCGATCCAGGTCTCGATCATCTCCCGGAACGAGGGTTCGACACCGCCCGCCTGATGGGGGTTGAACGCGGACATCAGCCCGCATGCCCACATCTGCTCCACCACCGCTGGGGTGAGGGTGCGGTTCCGCTCGGATTCTGCGGCTTGGGCTTCAACGAGGTCCCGCATTCCGCGGGCCAACCCGGTAACGCGGTCGGGCGCTTGCGCTATCGACGTCATTCGGTTGACCCTAGCCGCGTCGGCACCGGCCTAGTCCCCGAACTCCCCGTCCAGGTAGGCGGCGCGGCAGGCCCGGCGGGCCAGCTTGCCGCTCGTGGTGCGCGGGATCGCGCCTGCAGGCACCAGCCGGACGTCGGCGACCGGGAGGCGGTGCCGCCGGGACAGTGCGGCACGAATCGCTTCGACGGCGGGCGCCGGGTCTGCGCGGCGTGTGCCCGACGCCCGCTCGGCGACGATCACCAGCTGCTCGACGGCCTCGCACGGCACGGTGAACGCGGCGGCATATCCACGACGCACGATCGGCGACGCCTCGGCCACCGCGGCTTCGACATCCTCTGGGTAGAGCTGACGACCGTCGATCGTGATCAGGTCCGCGATGCGACCGGTGACATACAGCTCCCCGTCGAGGTAGAAGCCGAGGTCTCCCGTGCGCAACCAAGTGGCACCGGCCGGAGCGCCGTCGGCGTGACTGTCTCTCGCCGGTCTGCGATCGCAGGATCGCACCGAACGTCCGCCGAGTTTCTTCGGCACGCCGCCAGTATCCGCGGCCGATGTTGGCGCCGTGCAACCAGATCTCGCCGACCCGACCGTCGGGAATCTCGCTGTCGGTGTCGCGATCCACGATGACGCACCATTGGCTGCGGGCGATCTGGCCGCAGGCCACATGCGCGGCCGCGTCTCGGTCGTCGGCGGCGACCCGCACGGCCTGACCCTTCTCCAGCATTGCCCGGTCGAGGTGTGCGGCGGAGGGGCTGGCGTCGGGGGCGATGGTCGAGACGAACAGGGTCGCCTCGGCGATGCCGTAGGACGGTTTGATCGCCGTCGGCGGCAATCCGTATGGCCTGAATGCGGTGTTGAAGGCGTCGATGGCCCTGGTGCTCACCGGTTCCGAACCGAGGATCAGCACGACATTGCTCAGGTCGACGTCACGATCGGTTGCGGGCAGGCCGCGTTGCGCCGCGTACTCGCATGCGAAGTTGGGGGCGGCGGTCACGACGCGTCCTTCACGCGATCCGGCTGCCAGCGCATGTATCCAGCGTTCGGGCCGCCGGATGAACGCAGCCGGAGACATCAGCGTCGAGTGACCGCCGTAGACGGTGGGGAAGCCGATCATCGACAGGCCCATGTCGTGGTAGAGCGGTAACCAACTGCAGCCATGGGTGTTTCGGTCGAGAAGGTCGATGGACAGGATCATCTGCGTCAGGTTGGTGCCGACCGCTCTGTGGGTGATCTCGACGCCCACCGGATCCCGGGTGGATCCCGACGTGTACTGCAGATGGGAGACGTCCTCGGCCTCGATGTGAACAGCAGTGAGCGCGTGTGCGGCCGCATCCGGGACCGCGTCGACGGCGATGACATGTGGTCGTGGTGCGAGCCCGACCTCGGTAAGGGCGGCCTCGACCGCCGCCGAGGTCGCCGACGTGGTGAGCACGACGGTCGGACGTGAGTCGTGCAGTGCCACCGCGAGACGCTGCGCATGACCTTGCAACTCGGGAGCGAATAGCGGGACCGCGATGGTGCCTGCCTTGATGGCGGCGAAGAACCCTGCGACGTAGTCGAGGCCCTGCGGGGCGAGTATCGCCACGCGGTCTCCTCGCGGACGCGACCTGCTGCACCCCGGCGCCGATGGCGCGGATCCGGTTGCCCAGTTGCGTCCAGGTCAGCTCGGTGACGGAGCCCGACTCCGATCTGGTGTGGTCCAGGTAGCGGTATGCCACCGAGTCGCCCACATTGGCGATGTTGCGCTCGATCAGCGACATCAGCGTGACGTCGGGCGGCAGCGCAACGTTGCCGTCGGCGTCCAGGCAGTCCTCGATCTGCAGTAGTCCCCGGCTAGCGGCGGAATCGAGACGTGTGTCGGCGGCCATGACCATATCGTAAGTTACTGTTACGTCCAGTTGCACTAACCGCGGCTGTGGTCATGGTCACGTCGATCGGCGAAGATCGGCGGGTGACCGAACCTCGACCCACGGTGCCCGCACTTCTGGCGCGAAGCCTGCGTGAGTTCGGCTCGCAGGCCTACGTCGTCACGCCGACAGACCGACTCACGTACGAAGAGGCCGCCGCGCGGTCGGCGCATGTCGCCCGCAGGCTGCTGCACGAGGGCGTCGGCAAGGGCACCCGGGTGGGCATCTTCTTCGCCAACGGCGTGGACTGGATCGTCTGGTGGCTGGCCGTGTCACGGATCGGCGCGCTGGCGGTTCCGCTGAGCACGCTGTATGCGCCGGTGGAACTCGCAAAAGTATTGCGACTCGCAGACATCGCGCTGTTGGTCGCCCCGCACCGTGTTCTCGACATCGACGTCGCCGAGCGTTTCGAGGCGGCCATACCGGAGTTGACGAGCCAGTCGGGCAGCAGACTCACCCTGGCTGCGGCGCCCTACCTGCGTCGGATCGTGCTCACCACCGACACGGATCGGCGTTGGGCGACACGGTGGACCGATGACGCCGATGCCCTTGTGCCGGAACACATTCTGAGCGCTGCCGAGGAGCAGGTTTCGCCCGCCGATCCGGCGGTCATGATCCACACTTCGGGATCAACCGCAGACCCGAAGGGTGTCGTGCACACCCATGGCACCCTGGTCCGCCAGACGTCGACGTGGCCGAGCGCCATCCGAGCGGTCACCGGCTCGGACTCGTCGGCCGCGATCCTGTGCGCGATGCCGTTCTTCTGGGTCGGCGGGCTGCTGGCCACGACGGGCGCACTGCACGAAAACGTCACGCTGCTGGTGCTTCCCAGGCTGGACGCCTCGGCAGCGCTGGATTTGATCGAGCGCGAACGGGCGACGGGAATCGTCGGCTGGCCCGCCTTCACCCAGCGGCTGCGCGAGCATCCATCGTTTGCCGGTCGTGACCTGTCCAGCGCGCCGATGCTGCGCGACGGCCCGTTGGACATCGCGATGACCGATGTGCCCGACGGATTCCCGGTGCACCGCACCATGTCCGAGACCGCCGGCGGCTTCGCCTTCACCGAGTTGCGCATCGTCGACGACGACGGTCAACCGGTGACCGACGGGACGGTGGGCGAGCTGCACATCCGGGGCATCGGCGTGATGGCGGGTTACAACAAACGTGAACGCTGGGAGACCTTCGACGCCGACGGCTGGTATCACACCGGCGACCAGGTCTACCGCAGAGACGGCGACCCGCGGTTGTTCTACGTCGGTCGCACAACCGAACTCATCAAGGCCGCAGGCGCGAACGTGTCGCCTCTGGAGGTCGAGGGGGTCGTCGAGCAGTTCGCCGACGTGGCACAGTGCGTCGTGGTCGGAATCGACGATCCCATTCGTGGCGAGCAGGTGTGTGCCGTCGTGGTGCCGACGACTAGCGGCATCGACTTGGAGTCGGTCGCCAACCGCGCGCGAAAACAGTTGTCGGGGTACAAAGTTCCGACGACGTGGGTGCTTGCGACGAGCGATCAGATACCGACGCTGCCGAGCGGAAAGCTGAACCGGAGGGGCCTGCGCGCGCTCATCGTCGACGGGACCCTGCAAGCCGTCCACAGATGAGTCAGTAGGCCCGCGCGACATAGGCCAGCGCGCCTGCGTCGTCGTCGGTGTCGGGCAGCGTCCCGTCGTCGCGCTGCAGGCACCGCACCGTGACGCCGCCCGAGGCGAGAGTCGCTTCTCCCGAGACGCCGAGCACACCCCACGGCACCCGGGCGACGCCGGTCTGCGCCACCTCGCGCGCCGCATCGAGCGTCGTGCAGTCGCAGATGAGCGCATCGCGTCGTGCCGTTGCAGCGTCGAGCATGTCGGCCTGCACGCTGTGGATCAGCTGGTGCACACCGTCGACGGCAGCGTCCAGTCTCGCCGTGGTTTTTACGCGGGTGTCGCGCCGGTACAGGACGGCGGCGTGCTCGGCGATGTCGCGCGGGCCGATCTCGATGCGGACCGGCACACCCTGCAAGTCCCATTCGGTGGCGCGCCAGCCGAAGCTCGTCTCGACGTCGTCGTCGAGGCGCGCCCGCACGCCGTGCCGCGTCAGGTCGTCGACCAGAGCCGACGCGGTGCGGGCGGCTTCACCGTCGGTGTCCTTGGCGACCACGACGACCGCCTGGAGCGGCGCGACCGCCGGCGGCAACACGAGACCGAAGTCATCTCCGTGGCACATGATCAGCCCGCCGAGCATGCGCGTCGACGAACCCCACGACGTCGTCCAGCAGAGTTCCGAGGACCCCTGGGCGCTGCGGTAGCCGATGTTGAAGGCCCGACTGAACCGCTGGCCGAGTTCATGCGACGTCCCCATCTGCAGCGCCTTGGCGTCGCGCATGACGGCCTCACACGTCATGGTGTTCGCAGCGCCCGCGAAGCGCTCCCGCGCGGTCTTTCGGCCGACGATGACGGGTATGGCCAGCACGTTGCGCATGAAGTCGGCGTAGACGTCGTGCAGGATTCGGCGGGCGTACTGCCGCGCGTCGGCTTCCGTCGTGTGCGCGGTATGGCCCTCCTGCCACAGGAACTCGGTGGTGCGCAGGAAGATTCGCGGCCGCAACTCCCACCGCACGACATTGGCCCACTGGTTGAGCAGTAGCGGCAGGTCGCGGTAACTGTCGATCCATTTGGCCATGTATTCGCCGATGACTGTCTCGCTGGTGGGGCGGATGGCGAGCGGCTCGGAGAGTTCCTTCCCGCCGCCGTGTGTGACGACGGCGAGTTCGGGGCTGAACCCCTCGACGTGTTCGGCCTCGCGCTCGAAGAAGCTCATCGGCATCAGGAGCGGGAAGTAGGCGTTCGCAGCGCCTGCGGCCTTGATCCGCCGGTCGACCTCGTCGGCCATCCGCTCCCATATCGCGTAGCCGTTCGGGCGGATGACCATGGTGCCGCGGGCCGGGCCGTTCTCGGCAAGCTTCGCCTTGGTGAGCACATCCTGGTACCACCGGGGAAAGTCGTCTTGCTGAGCCGTAAGCACCGCCATCTGGCCGAGGTTACAAAGCCGGACACCCCGAAGTCGCGCGGTTTATTCGGCGGGTGGCTACGGCCGGGTCGCCTCGACGAAATAGCCGCGGGGCACATCGGGCACGTCCGCCGGTGCCGCGGGTGCAAACCATCTGTGCCATTCATTGGCCGGTTTCGCGATGTCGGTGACCGTCGCCGACCAGCCATGGCGCTCGGCCAGATCCCCCGGTTCGTCGGTACCGAAGAGCCACGGTGAACCGCGCTCCGCCATCGCCTTGACCAGCGGCGCCATCATCGGCGACTCGAGCAGCGTCTTGCCGACGACGTCGTACAGCAGGGTCGACCCGGGCGCCGACAAGCGGTGCACGCGATCGAACAGCGTCCGAACGGCGTCCTCGTCGAGGTATTGCAGCAGGCCTTCGATCAGCCAGACCGTCGGTGCGTTCGGATCGAAGCCGGATTCCGTCAGCGCGGTTGGCCAGTCGTCGGCCAGGTCCACGCCGACCGCGACCCGGCGACACCGCGGATCGTCATCGGCAAGCACGTCGTTTTTGGCGGCGATCACCGCGGGCTGGTCCAGTTCGTAGACGACTGCCCCGTCGGGCCAGGCCAGCCGGTATGCGCGCGCGTCCATGCCGGCGGCGACGATGACGACCTGGTGGGCCGTGCGAACCGCCCGCAGCAGAGCATCGTCGAGGAACCGGGTGCGCACGACGATCTGAACCATCGAGCGCTCCCCTGTCTCGGCGATGGCCGCGGCCAGCAGGGCGCGACCGGTTTCGCCCGCGAGCCTGTCCGCGTACGGGTCGGTGAAGAGCCGGTCGTCACGGGTGGACTCCATGGCGCGGATCGCCGCCACCAGGAGGCCGGTGCCCGCCACCGCTTCTCTAGCTCTGTCCATGGCTCAATGGTCGGCGCGCCACGGGTTGTCGGCTTGGATATTTTTGCGCGGCCCGATGGTCAGCATGCGGTCGCGAGTTCGACGTGGCTGGGCAGCCACGAGCGACGCGCCAGGTACTGCGTCGGTGACATCGCCGTGAAGGACCGGAACTCGCGGACGAAGTGAGCCTGGTCGAAGTAGCCGAGGTCGGCGGCGATCGTGGCACCGTGTGCGGCACCGGCGTCCAGCATGCTCAGCGCCGCCTGCAGCCGTCGCACCCGCTGATAGGACTTCGGTGCCAGCCCTACCTCGGCGCGAAATGCCGCCGCGAGCCGCCGTGGCGAGAGTCCGGTCATCGTCTGTGCTTCCGAGATGCGCATCGACGGGTCGTGTGCGATGGCGCTCAGCACGGTCCTCACCCCGCGGTGAGGATCGTGATCGTGAGACTTCAACCGCTGCAACAGGAATGCTTCGAGAAGCGCAACCCGATCCGCAGGCGACGGCGTTGCGATGAGCCGTTCGTGCAGTGATGCCCCGTGTCGGCCCCACAGTCCGTCGAGGCCGACGCACGAGTTCTCCAGCTCGCCGAGCGGAACTCCCAGGAACGGCAATGCGCCCGCAGGCCGGAAATGAATTGTCACGACGGCTTGTGACGCGTCGATACTGGTGACGTATGACGCTGTGCCCGCGCCCGCGATGAATGCGGGCGGCACCGTCAGTCGGGTGTGGCCGTCGGCTGCATAGAAGTCGACGCGTTGTCGACCGCTGACGTCGATGATGACGGTCGCCGCTCCCCGCGGCAGCGCCCGGCTGCGGTGCGGCTCACCCGTTTCGCGCTGCCAGTACCCGAAGTACTCGACAAAGCCCGCGAGTTCCGGTCGCGGCCGGAACAGCTGCGGGTCCGCGCCGGGACATACCGTCATACACCCATGGTGGCGTACGCGTCTGCCCCGTCAAGGGTGGGTCAGGCGATGACGCGAACCAGATAGGGCGCCATGTTGGCGGTCCGTACCGGCGAGACCGTCACGACCGGATCACCGGCTTCCACCATCTGGTCGTTGCCGATGAACAACGCGACGCTCTGGTTGCCGTTGGGGCCGTAGAAGATCAGATCGCCGGGAAGCGCCTGCTGCGGCAGCACCTTGCGGCCGACGTTGTACTGCGCGCCGGATGACCGGGGCAGCTTGATTCCGACGCCCGCGAACGAATACAGCACGAGTCCGGAAGCGTCGAAGCCGACGACGCTTGCGGCCGGGTCGAGACCGACGACACGGCCGGTGCGGTCCAACCCGATCGCGTTGTCCGTCGGGCCGCTGCCGCGCGTCGGCCCGTTCACGTCACCCCCGCCGAAGGAGAACGGCACCCCGCGCTGGGAAAGGGCACGCGCGATCACGTACTGGACGGTCTGCTGGCTGTTGAGCGGCCGGGTGATGTCAGCGGCCGCCAGTCCGGGCGTCGCCAACAACACGACAAGGCCGAGGGCCAGAGCGTAGATGCGTTTCATGTCGAGCGTTCACTTTCTCTGCAGGCGAGGTTCACCACAGCTACTTTTACAACCCGTATTCGCCTGCTGCCATACGCCGCACGGCACATCGTCAGACAGAGGCCATACCGTGACGCAACGGTGACCGTTGTGCTTGCATAACCCGATGAGCGAGTTCTTCCCCTACCGCTTCGACCGACGGTTCGCACCGATGTGGCTGGCAGGCGGCGCGCTGCCGTGGCGCGACGGCGTCACCGTCACCGATGACGGCCGGTTCGTCGCGACCTTCGGTCTGCTGAAGGTCGACACACCGGTGGCCAACATCGCCGAGACGCACGCGGCAGGTCCCTACCGATGGTGGACGGCGGTCGGCCCGCGACTCTCATTCGCAGACGATGGTCTGACGTTCGGGACGAACCCCCGTGCGGGGCTGTGCATTCACTTCCACGACAAGATCAAGCGTGTCATCGGCCTGCGCGACCACTCTGCGCTCACCGTCACCGTCGCCGACCCCAGTGGACTGCAAGCCGCATTGCACGGCCGGGAATAGCCCCACGCCTGTGTTGTTGACCGTTTGGTACAGAACAGCAATCGGAAGGCATGGACATGACCGCGATCACCCTGAAAGACGGCCAGATCACCGCGTTGGTCACCGGCGCGAATCGAGGACTCGGCAAGCGCTTCGCCGAGGAGTTGGTGGCGCGCGGTGCCAAGGTCTACGGAGGCGCACGACGGCCGGAAACGGTCGACGCGCCCGGGGTGATACCGGTCCAGCTCGATATCACCGATCCCGAATCGATCCGCCGCGCGGCACAAGTCGCGTCCGACGTCAACGTGGTCGTCAACAACGCGGGCGTATCGACGGGGTCGAACCTGTTGGCGGGGCCCATGGACGACATCCGGTTGGAGATGGAAACCCACTACTTCGGCACCCTGCAGGTGACCCGTGAATTCGTTCCGGTCATCGAGCGCAACGGCGGCGGCGGGATCCTCAATGTGCTCTCGGTCCTGTCCTGGCTGCATGCCGGCCAGTTCGGCGCCTATGCCGCGGCCAAGGCGGCGAGCTGGGCGATGACCGATGCGCTGCGTGAGGAGCTCGCACCGCGCGGCATCCACGTCACCGCGCTGCATGTCGGCTTCATGGACACCGACATGGCGGAGTTCGTGCCCGCCGACCAGAAAGCCGATCCCGCGGAGGTGGCCGCGCAGGCACTCGACGGTCTGTTCGCGGGCGATCCTGAAGTCCTCGCCGATGAGCTGACGCGGACCGTGAGGGCTGCGTTGTCGCATCCGCCGCAGGTCGCCACACTCTGACGGATGGGAACCAAAGCAGAGCTGCAGGGTCAGACCGTCGTCGTCGTCGGCGGCAGCGCAGGGATCGGCCTCGAGACTGCTCGACGCGCACGATCAGAGGGCGCGAAGGTCATTCTCACCGGCCGCAATCCGGACCGGCTGGACCAGGCAGCAGCTGAGGTCGGCGGCTGGCGCACTGCCGCGTTCGACGCCACCGACGCCGCGGCTCTGCGGGGGTTCTTCGACGGTCTGGCTGAACCGATAGACCATGTGATGGTGACCGCGGGTGGACCGAGTTACCGCCCGCTGATGGAGATGGACGCCGCTCAGGTGCGCGACGCTCTCGGCGATCACGTGGGCCTGGACCTGGAGGTTGCCAGGAGCGCGGTTGGCCGGATGCGCCCCGGCGGCAGCATGGTCTTCATGGGCGGCACCGGCGGCCGGCGGGTGAGCAGGGACATCGGGATCGTTTCGGCGGCCACCGCATCGCTGCCACCGTTCATCGCGACCTTGGCGCTGGAGCTCGCGCCGATTCGCGTCAACCTGATCGCCGCCGGTTTCGTCGACACCCCGCTGTCGGCTTCGCTGCTCGGAGACCGGTTGGAGGAGCGGCGGAGCGAACTGCGGGCCAAGCTACCGATCGGCCGGGTAGTGACCGCCGCGGACGTCGGCGCGCTGGCCGTTCACCTGATGATCAATACCGCGTTGACCGGCGCGACCTTCGACATCGACGGTGGTCAGCAGTTCGTGTCCTGAGGCGAAGGCAGGCGTGCGGATTCACCCCATTCGGTGAAACGTGCGTCGTAGTGTTGACCCATGGCAATCGTCGAAGCTGATGCACAGCCCCAAACCCCTTTCGAGCAGGATGTCGCCGCCGTGCAGCGGTACTTCGACAGCCCACGCTTCGACGGGATCATCCGTCTCTACTCGGCGCGCCAGGTCGTAGAGCAGCGCGGCACCATACCCACCGACTACCCGGTGGCGCGCCTGGCCGCCGCGGCGTTCTACGACCGCCTGCGCGAACTCTTCGCCGAGCACAAGAGCATCACCACCTTCGGGCCGTACTCGCCGGGCCAGGCCGTGACGATGAAGCGGATCGGCATCGAGGGGATCTACCTCGGTGGCTGGGCGACGTCGGCCAAGGGATCCACCACCGAGGACCCGGGGCCTGACCTCGCGAGCTATCCCCTGAGTCAGGTACCCGACGAGGCAGCGGGTTTGGTACGCGCGCTGCTCACCGCCGATCGCAACCAGCAATACCTGCGCTTGCGGATGACCGACGACCAGCGCGCCGCGACCCCTGCCGTCGACTACCGCCCGTTCATCATCGCCGACGCCGACACCGGACACGGCGGAGATCCACACGTGCGCAACCTGATTCGCCGTTTCGTCGAGGCAGGCGTGCCCGGGTATCACATCGAGGACCAGCGTCCCGGCACGAAGAAGTGCGGCCATCAGGGCGGCAAGGTTCTCGTCCCCTCGGACGAACAGATCAAGCGCCTCAACACCGCCCGCTTCCAACTCGACATCATGGGGGTGCCGGGCATCATCGTCGCGCGCACCGATGCGGAGGCCGCCAATCTGATCGACAGTCGTGCCGACGAGCGCGACCAGCCTTTCCTGCTCGGAGTCACCAACCTCAAGATTCCTTCCTACAAATCCTGCTTCCTCGCGATGGTGCGCAGCTTCTACGAATCCGGCATGACGCACCTGAACGGGCATCTGTTGTACGCGCTGCCCGAAGGCGAGTACGCAACCGCAACCACTTGGCTTGAGCGCCAGGGCATTCTGGCTCTCATCGCCGATGCGGTCACCAGCTGGCAGCAGGACGGCGACGAGGCGGTCGACGCACTCTTCGACAACGTCGAATCGCGTTTCGTCGAGGCCTGGCAGAACGACGCCGGGCTCGAGACCTACGGCGAGGCGGTCGCCGACCTGATCGAATTCCGCGAGCGGGAAGGCGAATCACTCGACATGACCGCCGCGGAATGGCGAGACGTTCGCAGAGCGGGCTTCGCTGTACGAGGCACGCGAGAAGGCGAAGGCGCTGGGCGCCGACGCCGGCTGGGACTGCGAGCGGGTGAAAACACCCGAGGGCTACTACCAGTTGCGTGGCGGCATCCCCTACGCGATCGCCAAATCACTTGCCGCAGCACCGTTCGCCGACATCCTGTGGATGGAGACGAAGACCGCGGACCTCGCCGACGCCAAGCAATTCGCGGATGCGATCCATGCGGTGTACCCGGACAAGATGCTGGCGTACAACCTGTCGCCCTCGTTCAACTGGGACACCACCGGCATGAGCGACGACGAGATGCGCCGTTTCCCAGAGGAAATCGGCAAGATGGGCTTCGTCTTCAACTTCATGACCTACGGCGGTCACCAGATCGACGGCGTGGCCGCCGAGGAGTTCGCGGGAGCGCTCAAACAGGACGGCATGCTGTCCCTGGCCCGCCTGCAGCGCAAGATGCGCCTTGTCGAGTCGCCCTACCGCACGCCGCAGACGCTCGTCGGCGGACCGCGCAGCGACGCCGCGCTTGCCGCATCGTCGGGCCGGACGGCGACGACCAAGTCCATGGGCGAGGGTTCGACCCAGCATCAGCATCTCGTGCAGACCGAGGTGCCGAAGAAACTGCTGGAGGAATGGCTGTCGCTGTGGGGCGAGCACTACGACCTCGGCGAGAAGTTCCGCATCCAGTTCCGGCCGCTGCGTCCTGGTGGCGAGGTGCTCGAGCTCGGCATCCACGGCGGGGCAGACGGCGACGAGAAGCTGGCCAATGTGCTCGTCGATCCCATCAAGGACCGCAACGGTCGCAGCATCCTGACGGTGCGCGACCAGAACACGTTCGCCGAGCAGCTGCGGCAGAAGCGGCTGATGACGTTGATCCATCTATGGCTGATCCACCGCTTCAAGGCCGACGCGGTGTACTACATCAAGCCGACGGAGGACAACGTGTATCAAACCGAGAAGATGAAGTCGCACGGCATCTTCCGCGACGTCAACAAGGATGTCGGCGAGGTGATCGTCGCCGACGTGAACCATCCGCGCATCGAAGAACTCCTCGCGCCCGACCGCGAGGCACTCATGCGGCTGATCCGCAAGGAGGATTGAGAACCACGCGCTGACCACATCTCGTGTCGGCGTACACGCAGGGTGCCGCGTCCCGTTAGGCTTGCCTGTATGGGGCGTGTCAATCGGCTGATGGAACGTCGCGCCCTGCGCCGCGCTGCCGATCAGGCCCTGTTGACGACTCTGGGCCATGCGCAACCGGGCGACGCAGGCGGCCGGCCTGACCAAGATTTCACATACAACCGGATCGAACCGGCCAAGACCGCCGCGCCTGACGTCGATCACGAACCGACGACCGACCCGATTCCGGTCATCGACGATATCGCACTCGAGGACCACGGCCGGCCCGACGAGGATGCCCCGCTTGAAGCAGCGAGGTGCCGCCTCCGCCCGCCGACGTCTACGATCTGGTGCCGGACCAGCCCGTCGAAGCCCGGTGGGACGACCACGTCGAGGTTGCGGCAGCGCAGCATGCGGTAACCGAGACGCCCGACGACTACGGGTGGGACCCACCCGCGCAACTCCCGCCGGCGACTGCGGCACCCGCTCGGCCTCCGTTGCGTGCGCGCTCCGTCGCACAAGGCTCCTACATCCCGCCTGCCCTCGACTTCGCCGCGACCGGGTCGCAGCCCTGGTATCGCAGGAAGCCCGCCGCCGCCGCACTCGCGGCGGCGATCATCGCCGCACTGGTGTGCGGAGGCTGGCTGGCCTTCCGGAGCCCGGAGTCGACGGCCGAACAGTCGACAGAGGCCCCGACGAGCGCACCGCAGGCACCGAGCACGGCCACGCCGACGGCGGCGAGCGCGCCCCGGCCCGCTCCTCCCCCGCCGCCGCCCCCTCCCCCGCCACCCCCGCCGCCGCCGGCTCGACCCCACGTATTCCGCGCCCCAGCGCCAGTATTCGCCGCGCTACAGCGAGCCGACGCCTGCGCAGAAGCCCAGGGTCGACGTCACACGGGCGCCGATGAGCGTCGCTCCGGGTCCGACGAGGCCGATACCCGGCAGCGACTCGGCCGTTCCCGGCAACTCACCAGGCGAACAGCCAAGGCGCCGCGGCTGTTTCGGCTTCTGCTGACGGGTTCTTGAGCGAGACTCGAATGCCGACAGACGACGACATCGCCCCGTTTCTGCTGCTGTCGATACGCGGCGAGGATGCCGCGGCCGACGACGAGTATCACGCGATGATGCGCTTCGGCGGACTCGACGAGGACGGGATGCACCGAATCCGCCTCACGCACAGGCCTTTAGGGCCGATTGACCTCGACGAGTGGTCGGGCGTCATCCTCGGCGGCGGACCCTACAACGCAAGCGATCCACCAGAGACGAAATCGTCGACGCAGATCCGCGCCGAGTCCGAGCTGCTGTCGCTCATCTCCGACATCGTCGACCGTGACTTCCCTTTCCTCGGTTGTTGTTATGGCGTGGGCATGCTCGGTTCGGTGATCGGTGCCACGGTCGACCGCAGTTACCCCGAGCCGGTCGCCGCCGTCACGGTCACGCTGACCGAAGCCGGTCGCGACGAACCCCTGTTCGCAGAGCTGCCCGATGTGTTCGATGCGTTCGGCGGTCACAAGGAGGCGGCCAGTTCCCTTCCTGCGCATGCGGTGTGCCTCGCATCGTCGCCGGATTGCCCGGTGCAGGCCTTCCGGGTCGGCACCAACACGTATGCGACCCAGTTCCACCCCGAGCTGGACCTCGAGGGCATCTTGACCAGGATCGACGTGTACAAGACTTACGGTTATTTCGCACCCGAGTCGGCAGATTCGTTGAAAGCAGCTGCGCGGCAACGACATATCGAGTACCCGCCGACGATCTTGCGCCGGTTCGTGGAGCGCTACAGCCGGCGACGGTAGGCGGCTCGTTACGCCGGATATTCCGGTTTCCAGTGCACCTGCGATATCCGTTCGGACAGCTCTTCGTCACTGCGCGCAGGCGCGACGCCGTCCGCGATCGCCTGTCGGCCGACGGCCGCAGCGATGCGCAGCGCGATGCCGGGAACGTCGGACCAGGCGGGCAACAGCGGCGCATTCGGATCCGTCAACGCGGGCGACGCGTCACCCAGCGTGGCGGCCGCAACCCTCATCATGTTGTCGGTGACCCTGGTGGCTTGAGCCGCGGTGACCGCCAACCCCATTGCCGGGAAGATGTACACGTTGTTGCACTGGGCGATCGGTCGCGTCACCCCATCGCGTTCCAGCGGCGCGAACGGCGATCCCGTCGCGATCAACGCGTGCCCGTCGGTCCACTCGTCCAACTCGGCCGGATGTGCCTCGGCGTGGCTGGTCGGGTTCGACAACGGGAAGATGATGGGCCGCTTCGTCTTGCCCGCGAGTTCCCGCACGATCTCTTCGGTGAAGGCGCCCGCCGCAGTGGACAACCCCATCAGGATTCCGACATCCACGTTGTGCACGACGTCGGCGAGCTGTGCGTGACCCGGCAGGCCCCACCCCGCCACCCTGCCCGCCGGCTGGGCGAACTGTCGCTGTCCCGGCGACAGGTCGGTTCTGTCATCGGTGAGCAGACCCACGACGTCCACGACCCAGATACGTTCTGCGGCTTGCGCTTCGGACAACCCCTGCGCCACCATCTCCCGCGCCACCATGCCGAGCACACCGATGCCTGCCGAGCCCGCGCCCAGCATCACGACCTGCTGCTGCGACAGCGGACGACCCGCGACCTGCGATGCCCCGTGAAGCGCTCCGAGGGTGACTGCCGCGGTGCCCTGGATGTCGTCATTGAAGGTGAGAAGTTTGTCGCGGTACCGCTCGAGGATCGGCTGCGCGTGCGCGGTGGCGAAGTCCTCCCACTGCAACAGGACGTCGGGCAGCTGTTCCTGTACGGCTTTGACGAATTCGTCGATGAAGGCGTAGTAGTCGTCGTCACTGATCCGCCGATGGCGCCAGCCGAGGTATTGCGGGTCTTCGAGGAGTTCGACGTTGTCGGTGCCGACGTCGAGGACGATCGGCAGGGTGCGAGCGGGATCGATCCCGCCGATGAGGACATATAGCGACAGCTTGCCGATCGGGATGCCCATTCCGCCGATGCCCTGGTCGCCGAGCCCGAGAATGCGTTGGCCGTCGGTCACCACGATCACGTCGGGATTGCGGTGGGGCCGGTTGTTGATCACCTCGGCAAGCCGGTCCCGGTCCGGGTAGGACACGAACAGTCCCCGCGGTCGCCGGTAGATCTCGCTGAAGCGTTGACAGGCCACCCCGACGGTTGGCGTGTAGACGATCGGCATCGTCTCCGAGATGTGGTCGGCAAGGACGCGGTAGAACAGGGTTTCGTTGCGGTCCTGTAACGCACGGAGATAGATGTGTTTGTCGAGATCGTCTCGGCGCGTTGAGAACTCGTGCCAGCAATGCTCGACCTGTTGATCGAGTGTCTTTTCCGCCGTTGGCAGCAGACCCAGCAGGCCGTACCGTTCGCGCTCCTCGCGGGTGAATGCGGTGCCCTTGGTGGTCAGCGCATCGAACAGTTTTGCCTGTCCCTGCAAATCCTCGGGCATGGCTTCCCTTCTGCCGGTCGTCTGCGAGGATTCCACGCTAGCGGGGTGCGCGCGCGGGAAAACCGTCTGATCTCGGTGATTCTTGTTTTGTCAGCGACTAGCCAAGCGGAACGAAACGTTTCAGCTTGCCGGTCGACTCATGGCGCTGCAGTTTGCCGACGACACGGATGTCCACCTCGGGATCGGTCAGCCCGTGCCTGCGCAGGGCGGCCGCCAATGCCGGCGCCAGCGCATCCACGTCCGGTGCCCCCACGATGAGCACATGGGCGCCGCGCAGAGTCTGGTGCACCTGGTACTCGGAGACGCGCGGATCGGTGCCGAGGACGTGCCGGAACACGCTGGCCGGAATCGTGGCGGTGCCGTAGCGGAAATCGTCATCGCGGCGGCCACCGATGTCGGCCACCCGCGCGAACACG
The DNA here is from genome assembly GCA_963758825.1 of uncultured Actinomycetota bacterium. GTDB lineage: Bacteria > Actinomycetota > Actinomycetes > Mycobacteriales > Mycobacteriaceae > Mycobacterium. The sequence continues at coordinate 607,285 of CAVWWV010000014.1, forward strand.
CTTCCACACGCGCACTGGCCAGGCAGCCAGTCGACCTGATCGCCCAGGTCGTATCGGATGAACGGGAAGGTGCGGTTGGCAAGGCCGGTGGCGAGTGTTCTGGCGGCAGGCTCGTCGGGGCGGACCGGTGCGCCGGTTTCATCGACGCGTTCCAGCACGACCTCGTCCTCGCAAACGTGCAGACCTTCGCCGTGTGCGCAACCGACCGCCTGCACGCCGATCTCGGTCGACCCCCACAGATTGTGCACCGGGGCGTCCCACGCCTCCCGGATCGCCTGCCTGTCCTCGTCGAGCAGCGGCTCGGAGTTCGTACTCACTCGGACGGGACGGATATCGAGCTGTCCTGCCAATGACGCGCGCGCGAGTTGGCCGACCACGGTGGCGTAGCCGACCAGGTGCGTGGGCTCTGCGGCGCCGACGGCTGCGATGGTTTCGTCGAGCGGCGCCCCAGCCGGTATGACGATGGTTTCCATCCCCGGCGCAGTCGGCACGTCGAACAAAGGCGTGCTGGCGTGTGGCGGCATACCGGCCGCAAGAACAGCGAGCTTGGCCGGCGCGTGCGGCGCGGCGCACTCTTCGCGTGCCTGCTGGCGCCATGCCAGACAGGCGATGGACACGAAGAAGTGCCAGTCCCATACATAGACGCCACGCACGCCGCTGGATCCGCCGGAACTGAAGATTTGCTGGTCGCCCGGTGTGTAGGAAAACCAAAGCTGTTCGGCGAGAACCTGTTCGGCGCGTTTCCGGCTCAGGTCGGGCACCGTGACGATGTCATCCCACTCGTCTTGGGCTTGCACCTTGGTCATCATCGGCACGCCGGCCAGGTCTGCGGTAGTCATCGCCGATGGGTTGATTCCGCTCAGCCGCCGTGCATGGAACCGCGACCGCACCTTGGCGTAGGCCAACAGCGAGCGCAGCCGCTGCATCTGATGGTGTTCGATCTGTTCGCGCGACCAATCGAGGCGGCCGACGTGGTCCTGCAGCGCGCCCCGCACGGCGTCGACATGAGCGCCTCGCAGCCGCTCATACGATTCATGTGGAGAGATCACAGCAGCCCTCCTCCGAGCAGTCCGCCGCCGCCGTGGCCTCCCGGCGCCTGGCTGCGGACGGGTGCGCGGATTTCGGGTGCCACGCTGATGGGGGCCCTGGTAGCCGGCGACTTGGTTGTCCGCGTCGCAGGCGCACCCGTCTCTGCCGGGGCCGCTGAGGCGGCCGGCTGTTGTTCGGGCACCGACTCGATGGTCTGCGGGGCCTCGGTCGGCTCCTGCTCCGGAGCCGCAGGCGACGGCACAACGGGGACTGCCTGGCTCGACACGGAGACCGAAGTCGACAACGGAGACGGACCGAGCGGAATCTGTACACGATCGGTTGTCCTGTCGGGCTGCTGCAGCAGCAGGACGGCGACCACGGCGACCACCCCTAGCGTTCCGAGGACGAAGGCCGCAAAGGCCAGCCGTACCGGTGCGGCGCTCGGCGGTGCCCTGCGGTCGTCGGCCCGGGATGTGCCACCGGGGGCATCGTCGATCGACTCCTCGTCATCGAGGGGCTCGAACAGGTAGTCGAACCGGCTGGAGAGGCTGTCCTCTCGCGACATGCAGCGACTGTACAGGCGCTGGTACAAGCGCCCTCGTGAAACCTCGAATCCACTGACGCGGACGCGTTTTGCGCGGTCGACGCCGGCAAGGGACCGCGGACTGCGCCGTGTTTTCCGCCTCGCCACATGGCAATAGCGTGCCTGCAGAAGACGGAGCCTCGCGACGTAGCCTCTACCGTATGGATACCGTCGAATACGCGGCAGGTCGACTGGCCGACCTATTCGGTGACCCGGCGCACCCGACCGTACTGATCTGGCACGGCATGCAGAGCAACGCCCGAACCTCGGTGCGGCCACTGGCGGAAAGAGTGGCAGCGCACGGCCTGGCGGTGGTCGCGCCGGACTGGGATTCGCAGGCCGACGACGGGGGCCGCGGCGATCTGCTGCAGTCGTTGCGCTTCGCGCAGCAGACGGGTGACTCTTCCGATGGCCTCACGCTCGTCGGCTGGTCGATGGGAGGGCTTGCCGCGGCGGGACTGACCGCGCACGCGGCGCGCCATGACGTCCTTCTACGGCGGACTGTCTGCCTGGCCGGCGCCTTCACCGCACCTGACCCGATTTCCGGCCTCGAGCCGACCTCGGCGTTGGCGGGCGGGCAGCGATCGCCGTTCGTCCTGCTGCACGGGATCAGGGACGATGTGGTGCCGATCTCGGCCAGCCGTCGATTCGCTGCGGACCTTGAAGAACACGGATGGCCCGTCGAGCTGGTGGAACTCGACGCCGACCACGCCTCTATCGCGGGCGCACACTACGACCGGGCCGCAGGCCGCTACGACGCGGCCGATGACGGCGAGTCACTGGCCATGGCCTCCGACGTGGCGGCCCGCATCGCGGCCGAGTCGGGCTGAGGAGAGTCAGCCTGCCGCGTTCGGCCGCAACGGAGGGCAGCCGCCGTTTTCGTCGGCGGCGAGTTCGAAGTGCCAGATCTCGTTCGCATAGATCTGGCACAGGCCGAACCGAGACCCGTTGCGCATCAACCAGTTATCGGCGTCCACCGGCCCGACGTCAACGGCCTTGCCGACGACATGCCTCGACGCATCGGGCGAGGCGACGAACTGCTCGGCGGCCCCCACGTTTCCATACGTTCGCACCGCGTCGTCGAACAGCCGCTGCTGGAAACCCTTTGTGCGCCAGCCCGATGTGATCTGCACGCCGAGCCCGTCAGCCTCGGCGGCGCGGGCCGCCTTCTGGATCGCTGCCAGCAACGCCGGGTCAAGCCAGGCGATCACGGGGTTGGTCGCGTCGAACGGCGAGATGGTCTGCCCGTCGGGAAGGTATCCGCCGATGGTGTCGGTGGCGGCCGGGCCGATCGAGAACGCCTTATCGTCGGGGGCGGGCGACTGCTGGGCGGCGGGAGTGGCGAGCGGCCTACTACCCGCAGCCGCAGTGGGCGCCGCCGTCGGGTTCGACGGCGTGCAAGCAGCGAGCAACATCATGAGCCCGATGCCCGCGACCGTGAATATCCGCAGCGGCATACCGAAAACAATATGGCAGGCTCGCGATGTGGACCTGCCACAGCCGGACGCGCACACCCCTCATCTGGCCGATGTGGTGCCATCGGTGCTGGCGGCGATGGGTGTGACGAGTTTCGAACGCCGCATCGATCTGGCCGCGGACGTCCGTGGTGCCTGCGTTCTGCTGATCGATGGTCTCGGGGCGGAACTGCTCGACGCCCACGTCGACGATGCCCCGGTCATGGCGGAGTTGCGCGGGCCGACACTGCAGGCCGGGTTCCCATCGACCACGGTGGCCGGGCTGGCCGCCGTCGGCACCGGCTGTCGCTCCGGCGAGCACGGTCTGGTGGGGCTGTCGTTTCGACTGCCGGGCGTCGGAGTGATCAACCCGTTGCGGTGGCGCCCTCACCCGTGGGGCGACGACCTTCGCGATGTGGCGCCGCCCGAACAGGTGCAGCCGATGGCGACGACTTTCGAACGGGCTGCCCGCGCAGGCGTCGCGGTGAGCGTCGTCTCCCCCGCGGAGTTCAGCGGTTCCGGGCTGACCCGTGCGATCCTGCGCGGCGGCGAGTACGTGGGGGTTCACGCGCTCGGCGATCTCGCCTCCGGCGTGCAGGCCGCCGTCGCGGGCGGCGGCTTCTGCTACGGGTACCACGGCGAAGTCGACCTGCTCGGGCATCTCTACGGTCCCGGCTCGCCCGCGTGGCGGATGCAACTGAGGGAGGTCGACCGGTTGGTCGAGTCTCTCCTCGAGGGCCTGCCGCCCGGCGGCCTGCTCGCGGTCGTGGCCGATCACGGCATGGTGGCAGTCGATGATGACGAGGTCGTGGACATCGACGGCTGCGCGGCGCTGCTCGACGGCGTGACCGCGATCGGCGGTGAACCGCGGGCCAGATACGTCTATGCCGACGACGGAGCCGCCGAAGCGGTGCTCGCGACGTGGCGGGAGGTGCTCGCGGACCGGGCCTGGGTGGCCTCGCGGGACGAGGCGATCGCGGCCGGCTGGTTCGGCGAACGCATCGGCGATGGTGTCCGCGCCCGCATCGGCGATGTCGTCGCCGCTGCCCGCGACTCGGCGACCATGGTCCGTCGCACGGCAGAACCGCTCGAGTCGTCCCTGGTCGGCCACCATGGCTCGATCACGACGGCCGAGCAGAGCATTCCTCTATTACTGGCCTACGGCTGACTCGGTGCATCGTGCCACCCCGCCCATGGATATGACGTCGCAGGCGCATGTTCATACCGCTTGATCCAGCCGTCCGCGATCGCCCTGATCGGCCCGGCGTCGAGGAAATGCAACTTATCCCTGCCGCGGCGTCGTGTGCTGACAAGGTCCGCCGCCTCGAGGACCGCCAGGTGCTTACTCACCGACTGCCGGGTCATCGACAGGCGTGCACACAACTCGCGCAGGCTCTGTCCGTTTCGCTCGTTCAGGCTGTCGAGCAGAGCACGGCGGCTCGGGTCGGCCAGCGCCTTGAAGACGTCGTCCATCGGGCTCATTGTCGCACAATATGCAACCAATCGGCTGCATGTGCTCAACAGGCATCCGATTGGTTGCATATAGATGGTCAGCAAGGGTAATTTGCTGAAAATGCACGTTGCCGCAGCGTTTACCGGGTGACGGCGACCGTGTCGATGGCGGGAAATCGGTGAGATCCACATCGAGATCGCGAATGACAGCGAAAACTAGTTAATAGCAATGTATTCCGGGCGGTACGCATGCGCCGAGCGCTCAGGTGGACGACACATTCGAAATACGAAAAGCATTGTCTGTCATCAATGTTCATTTACCGCACATAGTGAAAGGTGCCACTGCACAACCGAATTGTGAAGGCGGTCACAGATTTTGAAGGTGGAATTGCACCTCTGTTACTGTCCGACGTCATGTTTGCTGTCGCAACCGCATCACTACTAACGCTTGTCCAGCAGCTGTCCGGAACGCCCTACATCTCCGGTGGAGATTCGCCGCGCGGAACGGACTGCTCTGGCCTGGTGTCATTCGTAACGAACGCCGCGACCGGTCGTCCGGTCTACGGCGACCGGTTCAACACCGGCAATATCGAAGGCGCTCTCAAAGCCCGGGGCTTCCAGTACGGCACCAAGCCGGGCGCTCTGAACGTCGGATGGAACCGCGGCCACACCGCCGCGACCCTGCCCGACGGAACGCCAATCTCGTCCGGCGAGGGCGGTGGAGTCAGGGTCGGTGGTGGAGGCGCGTACCAAAAGCAGTTCGCCAAGCACATGTACCTCGAGCTGGCGCCTGCGCCGGACGAGCAGCTTCCGCCAGGGGTGCTGCCCCCGCCGCCCGGCGAGCCGATGCCGCCCGAGGGCGTCATCGTTCCGGTCGGATTCGACCCGCCGCCGCCTCTCGCTGAGCTCCCCCCGCCTCCGGCTGAGCTGCCCCCGCCTCCCGGTGCCGAGCTGCCCGCCGCCTCCCGGTGCCGAGCTCCCGCCGCCTCCCGGTGCTGAGCTCCCGCCGCCTCCCGGTGCCGAACTCCCGCCGCCACCACTGCTCGCATAAGCGTCGCCCCGAGCGGGCATTGCGGTCACGGCCTGCGGCGAACACCCGCCAGTTGGCCGCCGGCCGGGCGTCACACCACGTCGCACGAGTGACACCGGTTGCCCGATCGGGCGCCAGTGCATTCGCGGTGCGTAGCCACGGACAAGCCGCCTGGACATGCCGCTCGAACGCCGGTGAGGGTCCGTAGTTCTCGCAATCCTGTCGTGCAGAATAGTCACCGCGCCGAAACGGCTGTCGGCTTGTGACGATGCTGCATGACGGGAGCGAGCTTGGTTACCAAACCTGCGACGTCGCTGAGTCGGTTGCCCGCCGGTGGCAAGCACCGCAAGCAACCTCTGCACCGGAAAATCATTGCCGAACAACGAATTTCGGTGCGGAAGCCGTTTCTCGTCGGCGCGCTCGCAGCAGCGTTGGTCGCCGTGCTCGGCTTCGGTGGGCTGATCGCGACGTGGACGACCGAAGATTCGACACCAGTTGCGAATCCTCGGCTGCCGTCGCCGACTACGAACATTGAACCAATTACGCAGTCGTCAAACGGTTCTCGTGGTTCGTCGCCGGTGACCGCTGCGCCGGTGCCGTTTCCCTATGACGACAGCGGTTTCCTCAATTCGCCTGCGCGATGCCCCCGATCGCAGCCGGCATCCGCTATCGGTCGGACAACGGGCTCGCTCGTGGTGATCTGTGGCGAACAGCCCGGCCGGTACACCTACCTCGGCGTCCGGCTCAGCGATGCGGCCGTGTTGCGGACAACCGCATAAACCACATCGACCGGTTCGGCGCGTGGCTTCCTGGCCAGGAGGGCCGGTGTCCTCTACGCCGTCAACCGAAGCGAGCTGAGAGTCACCGCAGGCAGCACCGTCATCAAGCGAGAGCCGATGATCGAATATCGCGACGTGGCCCGCTAGCAGGATCAACTGGGCTTGGACTGGACGTAGAACTCCACGTTGTCGCCCTCGACCTTCGTCACCTTCATGTGCGCGGTGTACTCGACGCCTTCGGGCCCGGTGAATGTGCAGTCGAATTCGACGCCGACGTCCGCATCCACTCCTGACGGACAGCTGACGTCTTTCGGCTTGAACTTCGTCTGCTTCGACACGACCTCGACAACCGATTTCGCGGCGCCATCGGGATTGATCTTCGAACCGCATCCACTGACGAACATGGCCAGCATGGCGGCAAAGACCAGCAATGCGCGTCGCATCGTCGCAGTATTACAGATCAGTGGGAACGCGACCAGGGTTGCGAACCGGGAACGGATGCCCGCTGCGATGCTTAAGGGATGTGCCGGGCCTTCTTTTCGCGAGGAGTTGGATACGGCCGTCGTCGTCGGAGCATGATCGTCGGTAGTCGGTATGAAAGGAGCCGGTCATGGCAACCGACCTGACGCTCTATCTGAACGACGAGCCCGGAGAACTTGCCCGCGTCGGTGACGTCCTCGGCCAAGCGGGTGCGAACATCGCCGGGTTGTGTGCGGTGGCGAGCGGCGGCGGACAGGCCGAGGTTCACATCCTCGTCGACGATGCGACGCCTGCGTTCGAAGCGCTGCAAGGCGCGGGAGTCAAAATCGCCACTGAGCAGGAGGTGCTGGTTCTGGAGATCGAGGACCGGCCGGGTGCCCTCGGTGAGATCGCGCACCAACTCGGCGCAGCGAGGGTCAACCTCACCCTGGTGTACCTCGCGACGAACACCCGTCTGGTGCTCGGAGCGGACAATCTCGCCGATGCCAAGGCCGCGATCGGCTGATCACCTGGCGCGCCTGGATCGCGTCAGCCGCGCCTTCGCATCCCTGACCGTTTCGGCGGCGTCACGACTGGCCTGCTTGGCGTCGGCATAGGCGCCCTCGGCCGCGGCCAGGGCACCTTCGGCGTCCGAGAGGCGCTGCCGCATCTCGTCACGGCGCAACCTGGCGACCGCCAGATCTGATTGTCGGTCCGACAACGCTTTGTCGGCATCGTCTTTGGCGCGTTCGGCTGCGGCCAGTGCCGCTTTCTTCTCCGCCGTTTCCTTGGCGTCCTTGGCGCCACGGGCGTCTTCGGAAGGGCGGGCGCCTTTGTCGCGCTGGCGCTCGTCGGAAGGCCGCTGCGACGGCCGCGCAGGTTTGGAGCGGTCGTGGCCACGCGCGGAGGTGAGTACGGCTGTCGTCGCACCGAAATCGCCGAAGCCCGACCACTGTTCGGCCTTGGCCAGCCGGCCGAGTCGTTCCGCCACGTCGGGATCGGCGACAGCGGCCTGCAGCGTCGAAATGACATCCTCGCGCACCGTTGCCGACGGATTCGCCATGTCTGCGCCTTCGAACGCGGCGCGGGCGAGTTCTTCGACAAGAGAACGCTGCTCGGCCGACAGCTGGCGGATGGCCGCGCCATCCATCGCTGCGTGCGCTGCGCGCAGCCGCTCCCCCAGATCGGTCAGCGAATGCTTGACGTCGTCGTTGCTTCCCACGAGCCGGTTGACCACCCATGCCGCTGTGGTCGGCCTGCGGGCCGCAGAGATCCGCTTCGCCGCCGCAGCGTCACCGCGCTTCTTGGCCGCGGCGGCGAGATTCGGTGCGCAGCGCGGTGAACTCCTCGGGTTTGACTGTGTAGAGCTCGTCCAGCTCGTCAACGGCCATGACGCCATGATGCGCCATGAAGTCGCCGACGCTCGACAGAGCGCTGCGGCCGACATGCGACACTCTGGGCATGGTTGTCGCAATTGATCGCCCGAAGCTCGAGGGAAACATCGCCGTCGGCGGTGACCGCCAGATCGGGTTCGCCGAGTTCGGCGCACCGCAGGGGCGAACCATTTTCTGGCTGCACGGCACCCCCGGCGCCCGCAGACAGATTCCCATCGAGGCCCGGGCGTACGCCGAAGCAGCAGACATCCGGCTGATCGGCATTGACCGGCCGGGCATCGGGTCCTCGACGCCGCATCAGTACGAGAACGTCCTCGAGTTCGCCGAGGATCTGCGCACCATCGCCGACGTCCTCGGCATCGGCAAGATGGCCGTGGTCGGTCTGTCCGGCGGCGGCCCCTACACATTGGCGTGCGCGGCGGCGATGCCCGAGCGCGTCGTGGCGGCAGGGGTCGTCGGCGGGGTCGCACCCACGGTCGGCGCCGACAGTATCGGCGGCGGCCTGATGGGGAATCTCGGAACCCGCGTCGCACCGCTGCTTGCGGTGGCGAAGGTACCGATCGGGATGGTGGCCACCACGCTGATCCGATTCATCCGCCCGTTCGGAGGCCCCGCGGCGGACCTGTACGGGCTGGTGTCGCCGCCTGCCGACCGAGCTCTGCTCGCGCGACCGGAAATCAAGGCGATGTTTCTCGACGATCTGCTCAACGGCAGCCGCAGGCAGATGGCGGCGCCGTTCTACGACGTCATCGCCTTCGCGCGGGACTGGGGATTCCGGCTGGACGAGGTCAAGGTGCACGTGCGCTGGTGGCACGGCGACGCCGACCACATCGTGCCCTATGCGCACGGACAGCATGTGGTGTCGCGGCTGCCCGACGCCGAGCTGTTCCCGATGCCGGGCGAGAGCCACCTCGGCGGCCTCGGCCGCGCCGAGGAGATCCTGCGCTCGATGCTCGAGGTGTGGGACAGCGCCGGCGCCCATTAAGCCGATGAGAGCCATCGTCCTGCTCGCCCAGAGCGCTGCACTGGACCAGGCGGGCACCGTGCACGCGCTCGGCCTCGGCTGGACCGTCAGCGCCACACCGGTTCCCCAGCACGCGCTGGTCATCTTCGTCGAAGTCGAGTGGGCGGAACTCAACAAGTCCTTTCCGATCCGGGCCGAGCTGGTCGACAGCGACGGCGTGCGGGTGGCCCACACGGAACACGGCGTCATCAAAGCGAAGCACAAGCCAGTCCACCCCGAGGGAACTCCGGTGACGATTCCGTTCACCGCGACCATCCCCTCGCTCAAGCTCACGGCCGGTCAGCGCTATCAGTGGCGGGTGTCGATCGACGATGAGATGCATGAGGACTGGCTGGCCGGATTCACCGTCACCGAAGAGGAGTAGACGAGCCGTCAGTCCGCAAGAAGCGCAGGGTCTTTCGCGCCGAGCAGGGCTCGCCGTAGCAGGTGCATCGCGACGGTGGTCGAACGGTCCCGGACATCGGAGCGGTTGCCCGGTAGGAGAAGGGTTCTGGTGAGCGTCGGGCCGTCGGCCAGCATCACCGAGAAGCACACCGTCCCGACCGGCTTGTCCTTCGTGCCGCCACCCGGCCCGGCGATTCCGGTCGTCGCCACGGCGGTGTCGGCGCTGAAGCGCCCCAACGCACCACGGGCCATCGCCTCGGCCACCGGCTCGGACACCGCCCCATACGATTCGATGAGTTCGGCATCGACGTCGAGCATGGCCGACTTTCGCCTCGTTGCTGTAAGCCACCACACCGCCGGCCACGTAGCCGGAGGATCCCGGAATGTCGGTCAGCCTGGCCGCGACCAGCCCCGCCGTGCACGACTCCGCGGTCGCAATGCGGCGGCCTGCCAGCAGCGCCGCCACCTGATCGTCGACCAGCGTGCCGTCTTCCGAAAAGATTTGGCGCGCATGGTGTTCGCGCAGGACGCCGAGCAGTTCCGCATACACCGGCGCCGCATCCGGCTCATAGCGGGTGACGATCTCGAGCTCACCGCGACGCAGGCAGGTGGTGATCTCCAGCCGCTCGAACCCGTCGATCTGTCCCTGCGCATCGCGCAGCGTCTCGGCGAGGCCCGACTCGGGTAGCCCGAACATCCGGATCATGTCCTGCCGGTACTCCGTCCGGCCCGCGATGGCCTCCTGTAGCCCTTGGGTCTGCACCGCGGTGTGCCACATCGGCTGCAACTCGCGCGGCGGCCCCGGCAGCACGACGACCGTCGGCTTGCCCGTGACCACCACGCCGGGCGCCGTGCCCACCGGATCAAGGATCTGTGCACCGGCGGGCACCATGGCCTGCTTTCGGTTCGCCGCCCGCACCGCGTCGAAATCCGCCTCGGTGAAGCGTGCGCGCAGCCGCTTGAGGATGGCCGCGATCTTCTCCTCGAGGACGTCGTCGAGCACCAGTTCGCGCCCACAGAACTGCGCAACGACTTCAACAGTCATATCGTCGGCGGTCGGCCCGAGTCCGCCGCTGGTGACGATGAGGTCGACTCCCTCGCCGGCCAGGAATTGGAGCGCAGCCGCGATGTCGGCCTGCCGGTCGCCGCAGATCGTGACGTGGGCCAGCTCGACCCCGAGCTCGAGCAACCGGTCGGCGATCCACGGTCCGTTCCGGTCGGCCACCCGCCCGGTCAGAACCTCTGTCCCGGTGACGACGATGCCTGCGCGTGCACTCACGATTTATGCATACACGACGACGTGCTCGCCGCAGCGGGAGCCGTGGCCGCAACGTCCTTACGCGCCCGCACCCGGATGCGCGCGCCACGGTGCGGAACCAGGATGACGTGTTTGACTCGTTGCCGTTCACCCACCGCCGTCGTGGTGGACAGCTCGACCCGGCGCAGTACCTCGCGCAGCACGACGCGCAGCTCGATCATCGCGAATGTCGCGCCGAGGCAGCGGCGGTTGCCCCCGCCGAACGGCAACCACGTGGTGGGTCCTGTTGCGGCGCCGACCATTCGATCAGGATCGAACCGGTCCGGCTGCGGATACTGCGCCGAACTGCTGTGCACCAACCCGATTCCGGGGGCCACCATGACTCCTGCCGGAAGGCGGTAGCCGGCAAGCTCGACCGGCTCCTTGACGATTCGGCCGACATCGAACACGACGGGACGGATCCGCAGGGTCTCCCTGGCGACCGCATCGAGGAACTCGTCTCCTGCGGGATCGCCTGCAGCGCTCGCTTCTGCGGCACGCACAGCCTTGTCCAAGATCGCGGGGTGTCGTGTCAGCCGCTCCAACGCCCATGCCAGGCCGGTGGCTGTAGTGTCGTGGCCCGCAACGAGCAGGGTGATCAGCTGGTCGCGCAGTTCCCGATCGGTCATCGTGTTGCCGTCTTCATCGGCGGCGCGAACCAGCTTCGCAAGGGCGTCGGTGCGCGTCGCGAGTGCGGGATCGGTTCGCCGATCGGCGATTTCGGCGTACAGCAGGCGGTCGGCGTCGTCCATGTTGCGCCGCAGAGAGCGCCACAGCCCGAGCTTGCGCAGTCTCGGGCTGGCGATCGCGAGCGACGCCCATGGAGTCACGTTGAGCAGCTTGGGCATCACCTCTCGTAGCGCCGTGAGTCGATCGGGGTCGGAGGCGCCGATCACCGTCCGCAGGATCACCTCGAGGGTGATCTCCGACATCTTGGGTGCGACCGCGAATTCGGTACCCACCGGCCATGTCGCGACGTTCGCCGAGGCAATCTCGGCCATCACCTCGGTCTGCCGCATGACGGCGTCGCGGTGAAAGGCCGGCAGCATCTGCCGTCGCCGCTCCCGATGCACGTCGCCGTCGATCACCAGCACGGAACTGTTGCCCAGCAGACCAGCGAGCATCGAGTTCGCCTCACCGGCGTGATAGACCGTCGGACTTCCCGCGAAGACCTTCTTGATCTCGGCCGGGTCGTCCAAATACACCAGCGTTCCCATGGTGGCGATTCGCATCGTGAACACGCTCCCGTATCGCCGCCTGCACGCGCAGATGAAGCGCGGCCAGTAGCGGGCCATCAATGCGGCCTGTATCGGGGCGGGCAGCCGTGGCCCAGGCGGCAATTCGGCGCGCGCAGTGTCAGCCATGTCCTGAGCATACGAGCCGCCCAGCGCGCGGTTGACGATCAAACGGGCACGCGGCGGGACCGATCCGATGCCGGCCATACGTAGGGCAGATCGTCGGGGACGTCGGGAAAAAATTGGCGATAGTGCGCCGGATCCTTACCGACGAGTGCCGACTGGTGGCTGCGGTGGAACGCGGTGTCACCGAGCCACGGCGGCAGTTCGCCCGCCGTCGCCAGCTCGGGCTGTGTGCGCACAGAGATCTGCCCGATCGTGCGTGTCAGATCCTCGACGAGGGTCGCGGCGCAGGTGTCTGCGTTTCCTGCTTCACACCACGCCGCGCAGATGTCGAGCCCATATCGCACGAGCGCCTCCTCGTAACCGGCCCACATCGCGGCTGCTGGATGATGCCGCCACCCGTAGCCAGGAACGGTCAGCGCACGCAGCACCTGGATGACCTCGACGCGTTGCTTGCCGAGACGGCGCGTGTCGAGCACGTGCGCGGAGTCGGCGAAGGCGCTGTACGGCAGGAACGTCTGCATCGCCCGAATGAGTACCCCGGCTACCGGTAATGTCATTCTCGTGACGGCGCCGAAATCCCTGCGGGAGCTGTTCGACCAGATCGGACTCGAGGAGGTGCCTGCCACGGACGGCACCGTCGTCATGGAGATGCCCGTCGACGAGCGGGTCACGAACACCGCGGGTGGCCTGCAGGGCGGACTCATCGCGACGATGGCCGATGTGACGGCCGGCCAGCTCGCCGCCCGCAGTACGCCCTTTGGTCACGCCATCGCCACCACCGATCTCTTCGTCCGTTATCTGCGACCCATCAAGGAACGGAACGGGCCTGCGCGCGCCGTCGCCAAGATTCTTCGTACCGGCAAGCGGTCGGTCGTCATCCAGGTCGACATCTACCGCGGTGACGACGGCGAACTCGGTGCGACGGCGACCGTCAACTTCGCGGCCGTCGGGTAGGACGTCAAGCATGGATCTGTCGGGTGTCGGCATCTGGAACCACGGACTGCGTTACGGCGACAAGGCAGAATCTGCCGACGTCGCAGCGGAGTTGGACGAGCTCGGCTATACGGCGCTGTGGATACCCGACGTCGGGGGTACGCCGGTGCTCGAGTCGGTGGACCATCTGCTTTCGGCGACCGACGACATCGTTGTCGCGACGGGAATCCTCAATCTCTGGATGAACGATCCAGCCGATGTGGCTGCGTCCTACGCGTCGCTCACGGCCGCCCACGGCGACCGGTTCCTGATGGGCATCGGCGTCAGTCACGCGCCGCTGATCGACTCGACCGAGCCGGGCAGATATCGCAGACCGCTGGCTGCTACCGCGTCGTTCCTCGATGCGCTGGACAGTGCCGAGCAACCCGTCCCGGCCGACGCGCGGGTGCTCGCGGCGCTCGGGCCGAAGATGCTGGAACTGGCGGCGAACCGGTCGCGCGGCGCCCACCCGTACCTTGTCACGCCAGAGCACACTCATCGTGCCCGTGAAGTGCTTGGCCATGGCCCGCTGCTGCTTCCCGAACAGACCGCCATCCTCACCGACGACGCCGCCGAGGCCCATGACATCGGAAGCAGTTGGCTCAGAATGTATTTGGCGATGCCGAACTACGCGAACAACATGCGCAGGCTCGGCTTCTCCGCCGACGACGTGGCGTCGGTGAGTGACCGGTTGCTCGACGCGATCATCGTCTGGGGCGACGAAGCCGCGGTGATCGGCCGAGTGAACGAGCACCTGGCCGCCGGTGCCGACCACGTATGCCTCCAGCTGCTCACGGCTGACTCGAACGAGTATCCGCGCCAGGAGTGGCGGCGCATCGCCGATGCGCTGCGCCAGCCCTGAGGCGCCTTCCTCATTCGGTCCTTGCCAGCACCTCGCGAACCAGCTCCAGGTGAGTGTGCGGGTGCAGGAAGGCGAAGCGGCCCACCGTTTCACCTTCCCACTTCGTCGGCGGGATGAAGGCGACCTGATCCGCATGCAGCCGCTGCGCCCATGCGTCGTAGTCCTCCGGCTTCCAGCCAAGCCTGCGGAACAACACCACCCCGAGGTCGGGCTCGCGGATCAGCTCCAGCTGCGGTGCGGCCTTGATCAGCTCCGCGGTCTCGAGTGCCAGCGACACCGCGACCTCGATGGCGCTGCGGTATGCCTCGAGCCCGTTCACCGCGAGGGAGAACCACAACGGCAGCCCCCGCGCGCGGCGGGTCAGCTGATAGGCGTAATCCGACGGGTTCCACTCCCCGTCGGATGTGTGGATCACGTCGAGATACGACGCGTCCTGGGTATGCGTCGCGCGGGCCAGCTCCGGGTCTCGATACAGCAGCGCACAGCAGTCGAACGGGGTGAACAACCACTTGTGCGGGTCGAGGATGAACGAGTCGGCCTCTTCGAGCCCCGCGTACTTCGGGCGCAGCGAACGGGCGAAGATGCCGGACCCACCGTAGGCGCCGTCCACGTGAAACCACCAGCCCCGCTCCCGAGCCAGGGCGCCGACGCCCGCAAGGTCGTCGATGATGCCCGCATTGGTCGTGCCCGACGTGCAGACCACCGCCGCGATATCCGTTGCGTCGGCGGGCACGACGTCTCGTACGGTTTCGGCGGTGAGCCGATGATCCGGCGTGTCCACCACCAGGGCATCCATCTCCAGCAGCCGAAGCGTGTTGACGATCGATGAGTGCGCATCGGAGCCGACGACCACGCGCAGGCGTCCCGTTGGCCCGCGGCGTTTGGCGGTCTCTCTGGCAGTCGCGAGCGCGGACAGATTGCCTGCCGAGCCACCCGAAACGAAGCAACCTCCTGAGGTGGTCGGCAGGCCTGCCTCGTTAGCGATCACCCGCAGCACGCTGTTCTCGGCGGCGATGGCGCCGGACGCCTCCAGCCACGAGATGCCCTGAATCGAGGCGCAGGACACCAGCATGTCGAACAGCAGGCTGGCCTTGGTCGGCGCCGCAGGGATGAAGCCGAGGAACCGCGGGCTGTCCGCCGAGATGACGCTGGGCGCGATCACCGAGGTGTACACGCCGAGCACTTCATCGGGTTGCCGCGGGGTATCGCGAATCAGACCGTCGAGCCGGTCGTACAACTCCTCTGCGGGTAGCAGGCCCTTGTCCAGCGGTACGGGATCCATCCGCAATCTGTTCTCCGCGTAGGCCAATACGCTGCGGACCATCTGCTCTGTCTGCTGGTCGACCTCGTGCATGGCACCTCTCCTCTATTCGATCGGCACCACCACGGGTGGCGTGTTGTATCCGGCCACCCGCACCCAGTTCGCGACTGTGCCGTCGCGGGGTACGACGCCGTGCAACTCGACGGTCTCGCCGGGGAACACCGTCACGTAGTTGTCGCTGTACTCGATGGGCAGGATCTCGTCCCCGTCGGGGCCGGTCAGGATTTCTGCCCGCTCGAAGAACGCCACTCGCTGGGTGGGGTTCTTCAGACGAATGGTGACGCCGTTCTCGCCCGCCGCGTCGGTTCGTCGGGCACTCACCTGCAACGGGACCCGCGGCATCCAGTTCAGTGCCGTCATGTCCGCCCAACTCACCTGCCTCAGTTCGAACGCCCAGTCGTTCGTCGGATCACCAAGATCGTCCCGCTGTTGCGACTGCCAGTAGACGTTTTCGGCAAGAACGGTTCCGTTGTCGTCGACCACCTCGCAGCGCACGAAGAACACACTCGAGTCGCGGGCCACTTTCGGCAGGGTCATCGCCTCGACGCTTCCACCCGAGGCGACGTCGAGGTCCTCGGTCGTCCGGTCTTCGCGCATCTTGCCCTGCAGGTCGTAGACCCGGACCCGGACCTTCAGGTTCGACCGGTCATCGGGCGTCTGGTTGACCAGCGTCACGTGCGCCTTGGTGTGGTCGGCCGTGGCATACGAGTCGAACACCACCGACAACGGGCGCAGGCCCTTCTTCGCGCCGTAATAGGCACCGCCGGGCCGCAGGTAATAGTCGAAGATGTTGCCGAAGAACGACGGCCAATGGTTGTTCAACATCCAGTAGATGGTCATCTTGTGGCTCGCCCAGCCGTTCGCGGCGAATGCCTCGAACTGAGCTCGCGTCGATTCGTAGTGTGCCAGTTGGGCTTTGCGGGTGAACTCCTCGGCATCGTCGGACGGTCCGTAGCGCCGGTCGACCGCTCGCTTGATGCTCTGCAACGCAGCGTTCTTCGGGTTCGAGCCGGCGTGGAAGGACCAGGTGTCGTTGATCGGCCACAGCTTGTCGGGCGGGATGAACTTCTTCAGGCTCGCGAACGGCGGGATGTGCTCGTTGTCGCCCTGTTCGGCGGTCGACCCGCGGGTGGCGCCGTACCGCCCGCTGAACCAGTAGCCGGGCGGCCGCCAGCTGTACGGGCCCGCCATGTGGATGCCGTCCCAGTCGCGCTCGCCGCTGCTGTCTCGCGCCAAGGATGAAACAGTGTCCACGGTGGCGTTCTGCCAGTGCGAGTCATCAAGAACGGCATGGTATTTCGCAAGGATGTCGGCGGGCGGCTTGCCGTCGCTTCCGTTGGCCCAGATGAACACCGACGGGTGTGAGCGCAGCACCAGGATCTGCGACCGCAGGCTGTCGGCGGCCACCTGGCGGTCCTCGTCGTCCCACTGGGACCACTTCTCCCACTGGTTGCAGCACATCCAGCCGTACATCAGAGGGATGCCGAGCTCGTCGGCCTTCTCGATGATGTGCTCGCCGGGGAACTTGCCCTCCAGCCGCACCATGTTGAGGCCGAGATCCTTGACGTACCCCAAGATCGCGTCCTCGCGGTCGGGGTCGTCGGCGAACAGGAGGTCGGGCGTATAGGCCGCGCCGCGGACCAGGAAGTCGCGGCCGTTGACGGTCAGATAGAAGTTGCCGCCCTTGCCGAGATCGGGGAAGTCGCCGTCGGAGTCACGGTGCTGGGAGACGGTGCGGATGCCGAAGCGGAGGTCAGACGAATCCGACGTCTGCCCGAACTGGCTGAACTCCAGGCGTAGGTCATAGAGGTCGGGCTTTCCGAGGGTGTAGGGCCACCACAGGTCGGGATTGCTCATCGTCAGCGCGTCGAATCGGTCCGGGCTGAACGTCACTTCTCGCTGTTCGCCCGGCAGCAGCGTCACCGGCTGTTCGACGTCGACGCTCGGTTTGCCTTCGCGGCTGATGGTCCCCTTCAGCACACCGCGGACCTGCTCCGTCGAGTAGTTGTGCACAGACGTGTGGATGGTGAGCCGAGCGGAATCGGTTCGCGGCAAAGGTAGTTCGGTGTTGACGACGGCAGGCCCAAGCGACACCGCGCCGGCGACCTTCAGATATACCGGCTTCCAGATACCCGCATTTCGGTCGGAGACAAATGAGTTGCCGCGGTCGGGGTTCTTGCCCGCACCCTGGTAGCCCAGGTACTTCCAGTTGATCCAGTCCCACCAACTGTCCGCCAGCTCGACTCCGTTGATGTCCTGCAAGGCCTGCTCCGGCGTGACCTTGATGGCGAGTGTGTTCGGCGCGCCCGGAGCGATCCATCGCGCCACGTCGAGTTCGTGGGCGTTGTACATGCCGACGACCTGGGTGCTGTCGGCGACCAGGTGGCCGTTCAGCCAGACCTCGGCGCGGTAGTTGATGCCGGGTAGCTCCAGCAGGTAGGTGGTGTGACCGGCGGGTGCGGTGAACGTCGTGCGGTACCACCAGTCCTGCTTGTAGAGGTCCTGAGGCACCTCGTCGAGGAGGTTCTTGCCGTAGTAGAGATCGGGATACGTGCCGTCATCCTGCAACGCTTCGAGGACGGTCGCCGGCATGTGCCGGACGGCGTGCCAACCCGGCGCCGTGTAGTCGGCACGCGAGACCGTCGCACCGTCGGCGCCCAGTTGGCTGGCCGACGCTAGCTGCCAGCCGTCAGCCAGTTCGATGCGGTCGGGCGGCTGCGCAGGCCGGGCGAAGGTCGGCAGGGAACCCGCGCAGGCCAGCAGTAACAGGACGACGAGGAGTCCGGACAGGACGGTGCGGCGCCGGGTCGATATAGCCGTCTCCTCTCGGTGTGGTCCGCTCGTCGCATGCGCGGATTCGTCGACACTACGGGTGGTGACGCAATACGGCTGATTGTGATCAAGAACCGTAGTCTCGGGTGATGGTCACCGAGCCGCCGGGGCGGATCGACGAGATCGACGCGAGCGCGGAAGGACCCGAGGTGGGCGCGTTTTTCGATCTGGACGGCACGCTGGTTTCGGGCTTCACCGCGACAGCCCACGCAGGCGACCGGATCCGGCGCAGACAGGCCAGGATCGGAGAGATCCTCGGAGTGCTCGAGGCCTCGATCAGATACCGGCTCGGCCGCATGCAGTTCGAGCGTCTGATCGTGCGGGCCGCGGGATATCTCGAGGGTGAGTCGCTGCGTGAACTCGACGAGCTGGGCGACCGGCTGTTCGTTCGCCACATCGCGTCGCGGGTCTACCCGCAGATGCGCGAGGTCGTGGCCGCCCACCAGCAACGCGGCCACACGGTAGCGCTGTGCTCGTCGGCGCTGACCATCCATGCCGAACCGGTTGCTCGCGCGCTCGGCATCGACCGGTTGCTCTGCAACCACTTCGCCGTCGACGAGAACGGTCGCCTGACAGGCGACATCGAGAGGCCAATCATCTGGGGAAGCAGGAAAGCCGATGCGGCACAACGCTTCTGCGAGGACAACGGCGTCGACATGCAGCGCAGCTATTTTTATGCCGACGGCGACGAAGATGTCGCGTTGATGTCGTTGATCGGTCATCCCCGACCGGTGAACCCGCGTTCGGGCCTGGCGGCGGCCGCGGCGGTCAACGGTTGGCCTGTGTTGCGCGTGGCCGTGCCGGGCCGGAGGGGCTGATTCTCGCGCGATGAGTGTCCTCGACGGTCTGTCGCTGGCGTGCAGCGGTTTCCTGCTGGCGGTGCTATGGATGGACCTGATCTTCGACAGCCAGGTTCGGTCTGTGCGGGGCGGTGAACTCCCCGAGCCGATCCTTGCGTCCATCGCGGACTACTACCGACGTGCGACCACCACATCGCGCCCGATGAGCCGCCTGATCGCAGCGGTCATGGTGATTCTGTTGGGCGCGTTGGTGTTTCGCGGTCTGCGTGGAGACCAGCCGGTGATGCGGACTGCAGTGTCGGCCGTTCTTGCCGCGATCCCGATTCTGCTGGCGCTGTTTCGAACTCTGCCCGACGCCGTCCGGCTCGGCGCACGGTCCGACGGGCCGGTCGAGCAATCACGGCTCGCGCGATCGATTTTCCGCGACCACATCGCGTGCCTGCTGGCGATATCGGCCCTTCTGGCGGTGTTGCTGGTTTGGTGAGCGGTGCCGCGGGCAATCCCCCGGCGGGCTCGGGGCCACCCCTTCATGAGAAACGAGGAACCACGAACATGAATGCGCGACGCTTGATCCTGCTCGTAGGCGCGGTGCTACTGGTCGCCGGCGTGATCGCCCTTCTGGTTCCGGTGTCGATCACCGGCGACGGGAATTCGATCGGCTGCGGAAACGCCATCGCTGCGGATTCCTCTGAAGCCGAGGCCGCCAACAACAAGACGGTGGCGAACGTGCCGATCCTCAACCAGATCGTTCCGCACACCGACTACGTCGCCAATTGTCAGTCGGCGGTCTCCAGCAGGCGGACCTGGTCCATTCCGTTGACGGTCATCGGCGTACTGGCCGTGCTGGGTTCGTTGGCGGTGCCGCGAACGCGCACTGTTTCGTAAATCACACTTTCGGGCAGTCCTACAGGCAGCAAAGCGCTAGCGACCTAGACCTTGACACCGGAGGGGGCGCCATCATGGCGAGCGAAGACCAAAAGACAGAAGAGACCGAAGAGACCGAAGAGAAGGACAGTGAACAGCAAGACGATCGGCCGCGGACCGAGAAGCCCGAGGTCAAGGATGAGCACAAAGAGAAGGCCCAGGAGATGCGGAAGGAGTACGTGGAAGAACGCCCCACGGTGATCATGCCGGGTAGCGGGGGCACCGTGGCGGGCACGGCCGTCAACGAGTGGCTCGAGGACGACGGAAGCCCGAAGTTCGGGGACGAGTCAGAGTCAGCGGCCGACAAGTCGGAAGGCGACGACGTGGAGACCGGCAGGACCGACGACGACAAGTCATACGGCGACACGGTGGCGGATGACAAGGAAAGAAACGAGAGGATTCGGAAAGCGCACGACGAGGCACAGGCCGACCAGGCGCAAAACGACGAGGCGCAGGACGACGACGACGACGCAGGAGCGACGAGGCGAGCAGACCGACGACGAGCAGACCGACGACGAGCAGAGCGACAAGGCGGACAACGACGCGGCCAAGGGCGACGAGGCTAAGAAAGACGGTTAGGCGGCGGCCGTAAAGCTCTCCGCAGGCCTGCGTGGCTCCCTGATGCCGGCGCGTACTAAACTAGAACACGTTTCAGTTCGCCTCTCGCGCCAAAGGAGCCTCGCATGCATACGGCCATCTGCGACGACCTCGACATCGAGTTTCCGATCTTCGCCTTCACGCACTGCCGTGATGTGGTCGTCGCGGTGAGCAAGGCCGGCGGGTTCGGTGTGCTCGGCGCCGTCGGCTACACCCCCGAGCAGCTCGAGATCGAGCTGAAGTGGATCGACGAGAACATCGGCGACCACACCTACGGTGTCGACATCGTCATTCCGAACAAATACGAGGGCATGGATTCCAACCTGTCCGCCGACGAACTGACCAAGACGCTGCAGGACATGGTTCCGCAGGAACACGTCGACTTCGCCCGCAAGATTCTCTCCGACCACGGCGTGCCGATCGAGGGCAGCGGCGCCGACGCGTTCCAGCTGCTCGGCTGGACCGAGGCGACAGCGACCCCTCAGGTCGAGGTGGCGCTGCAGCATCCGAAGGTGACGTTGATCGCCAATGCGCTCGGCACCCCTCCCGCGGAGATGATCAAGCACATCCACGACGAAGGCCGCAAGGTCGCGGCGCTCTGCGGCTCACCGTCGCAGGCCCGCAAGCACGCCGACGCAGGCGTCGACATCATCATCGCCCAGGGCGGCGAGGCGGGCGGACACTGCGGCGAGGTCGGCTCGATCGTGTTGTGGCCCCAGGTCGTCAAGGAGGTCGCCCCGGTTCCGGTGCTGGCCGCGGGCGGCATCGGCAGCGGCGAGCAGATCGCCGCGGCTCTGGCGCTCGGCGCGCAGGGCGCATGGACCGGTTCGCAGTGGCTGATGGTCGAGGAAGCCGAGCACACCGCGGTTCAGCAGCAGGCCTACGCCAACGCCTCGAGCCGCGACACCGTTCGCAGCCGGTCGTTCACCGGCAAGCCCGCCCGCATGCTGCGCAACGACTGGACCGAGGCGTGGGAAAAGGAAGACAATCCGAAGCCCCTCGGTATGCCGTTGCAGTACATGGTTTCCGGCATGGCGGTCGCCGCCACGCACAAATACCCGAACGAGAGCGTCGACGTCGCCTTCAACCCGGTCGGTCAGGTCGTCGGCCAGCTGAACAAAGTGGAGAAGTCGTCCGCGGTCATTCAGCGCTGGGTCCAGGAATACCTCGAGGCGACCACCAGGCTCGACGAACTCAACGAAGCGGCCAGCGTCTGATCTAAGGCGTCGGCGGGGGCGCAAGGCCGGGCAGCACCGGACCCGGAGGCGGTCCTTCGGGTGATGGCGCTACCGGTGCCAGCGGATCAGGTGCGGGCGCGCCGGCTGGCGGAGCGTCAGGCAGCGGCGCCTGGGGGCCCGCCGGAAGCCCATTGGTCGGCATGGAGTTGGCGTCGAGCGGTCTCTGCGTCAACAGCAGAAGCGCGCCCTTTCCGCTGATCTCCTGCGTCTGATACGCGTGAATCAGGTCGAGTAGGTAGGACGCACCGCGGCTCTGGGGAGGGCCGACGGGAACAGCAGAGGTGCCCGGGGGCAGGTTGTCAGGACTGGCCAGATGCGGCACCTCGGCGGGTGGCGGGGCGGGCAGCGCGGGGTCGTCGGCTGCCGCCTGGGTGGAGATGGACTGTTCCGGTCCGGACGGCTGCGGCGACGGTCCCGGCGGCGGCGGCAGGCGCGTCGGGATCGGCATGTGCGACCGGGACCGCAAGCATCAGCGCCGCGAAGGCTCCGAGTGCGCCACCAGCCAACGGCAGGGACCACACCTTGTCAGACTTCTTCACCGATACCCCCTTGGCTTTCTCGACGGGCTATAGGGAACTTCAGTCTTAGTACACCAATTGTTACACCTGTGCACTATGTGACCAAGGTGTCATTAACGAGAAACGGGGCGGAACACGTTTCACTTGCGACTTTCCATCAAGTTTCGGAACCGCCTTCACCGCTTCCCATCTGTGGTGTAGCAATGCCATACGGGCACTAGACAACGTCGTATGAGGAGTCCATTCATGCCATCTCCGAACCTCCCACCCGGGTTCGACTTCACCGACCCCGACATGTACGCCGAACGGCTGCCGGTCGACGAGCTCGCACACATGCGGAAGGTGGCTCCGATCTGGTGGCAGCAACAGGACCGGGGCAACCTCGCGTTCGGCGACTCCGGCTACTGGGTGGTGACCAAGCACAAAGACGTCAAGGAGGTGTCCCGTCGCAGCGACGTGTTCTCCAGCAACAAGAAGACAGCCTTGCCGCGGTATCGCGACGAGGCCGATCCCGCATCTCTGGAGACGGGCAAGGTCGTGCTGCTCAACCAGGACGCCCCGCATCACACCCATCTGCGCAAGATCATCTCGCGCGCATTCACGCCGCGGGCCGTCGAGTCACTGCGCGATGAGCTTCGCGATCGGGCGCGCGACATCGCCAAGCGGGCCGCGGCCGAGGGATCCGGTGATTTCGTCGAGCAGGTGTCGTGTGAGCTACCGCTGCAGGCGATCGCCGGGTTGATGGGTGTGCCGCAGGAAGACCGCATGAAGTTGTTCGAGTGGTCCAACCAGATGGTCGGCGACCAGGACCCGGAGTACGCCAGGAATGATCCGTCGGCCGCGGCGGTCGAACTGATCATGTACGGCATGCAGATGGCCGCCGAGCGTGGCAAGAACCCCGGCGACGACCTGGTCACCAAGCTGGTGCAGGCCGACGTCGAGGGCCACAAGCTCACCGACGACGAGTTCGGGTTCTTCGTGATCCTTCTGGCGGTGGCGGGCAACGAGACGACCCGCAACTCGATCACCCAGGGCATGATGGCGTTCACCGAATTCCCGGACCAGTGGGAGCTTTTCAAGCGGGAGCGGCCCTCGACCGCCGCGGACGAGATCGTCCGATGGGCAACGCCGGTCACCTCGTTCCAGCGCACCGCTCTCGTGGACACCGAGCTGAGCGGCGTCGAGATCAAGAAGGACGACCGGGTGGTGATCTTCTACCGCTCGGCAAACTTCGACGAAGAGGTGTTCGACGACCCCTACGCCTTCAACGTCCTGCGGGATCCGAACCCGCACGTCGGCTTCGGCGGCACCGGTGCCCATTACTGCATCGGTGCGAACCTCGCCAGGATGACGATCGACCTGATCTTCAACGCCATCGCCGACGAAATGCCCAACCTGACGCCGATCTCCCCGCCCGAGCGCCTGCGGTCGGGATGGCTGAACGGCATCAAGCACTGGCAGGTCGACTACACCGGCACGGCCGCTAACGCGACCTAGCCGGCGGGTAGTCGATGATCGAGCGCCAGTAGTCCTCGGGGATCTCCTCGCCCGATCGCAGGACGATCGCGAGGCCGGTTGCCATCGCGATGCCGAGCAGCCCGAGCCACAGGCCGGTGACGGCGATGACGGCCCACAGGATCGTCGTGACCGTCGGCCATGGCGAGAGCAGCGCGAGTATCGGCGCAAAGAAGAAGCCGGTGCCGATGTACCAGGACGACCCCGCGCGGTCGGATTTCAGCACGAAGCGCAGCCAGCGCGGGATGGACGAGTCCGCAGGTCGATGCATCGGGCATCGTCGATCTCCTCTCGGCGTCGTCCTCACGGTGCCCGCCGCAGGTAATGGAAGCAATTACCTCCTAGGTAGTACCAGGCCGGCAGCCAGCATTCATCGGACGGGTGCAGCAACTGGTATGACCACTTGACCTCTGGCCAATGATCGGACATCTGTGGGCTCGTGGCCCTTCAACCGGTGAACCGGCGCTCGGTACCCGAGGACGTCTTCGATCAGATCGTCGCCGACGTGCTCAGCGGCGAGATGCAGCCGGGAGAGACGCTGCCGAGCGAGCGCCGGCTCGCCGAACTTCTCGGTGTGTCCCGGCCCGCCATCCGCGAGGCGCTCAAGCGGGTATCTGGCTGCCGGGCTGGTCGAGGTGCGCCAGGGCGACGCCACCACCGTTCGAGACTTCCGCAGGCACGCAGGCCTGGACCTTCTCCCCCGGCTGTTGCTCCGCGCGGGCGAACTGGACCTGTCGGTCGTTCGCAGCATCCTCGAGGCCCGGCTGCACAACGGACCGAAGACGGCGGAACTCGCCGCGCTGCGCCGCAAGCCGGGCCTGGCCGCGCTCCTCGACGACGCGGTGCGCAAGCTGGAATCCGAAACCGACGCGATCGAACGGCAGCGTCACGCCCTGACGTTCTGGGACCACGTCGTCGACGGAGCGGACTCGATCGTGTTCCGGCTGATGTACAACACGCTGCGGGCCGCCTACGAGCCCGCGCTGCCTGCCCTCGCCGTGGTGATGGCCGCCGAGGTCGGCCGCCCGCAGGCCTACCGCGAACTCGCCGCAGACGATCTCGGCGGGTGAACCCGATGCCGCGAAGAAGGCGGCGATCGACCTCCTTGAACCCGCCACCGCCGCAATGCTCGCCGTGATCACCGAATTGGAAGGATTGTCTTGACCACAGCCACCGAGCGCCCGACGCGGAAGGGATTCACCCTGCGCGAATGCCGGGCATCGAATTCTGGAAACACCCGTCCCCCTGGGTGATCGGCAGCCATATTGGTGTCCGCGCTGACGGCGCGCATCGTCGTCGGTGACTGGCGGCTCAGCGATGCACTGGTGCCGATGGTGATGCTCGCACTGTTCCCCTTCTTCGAATGGGTGATCCATGTATTCGTTCTGCATTGGCGCCCGAAGACAATCGGCGGCCTGACCATCGACCCGGTGCTCGCACGCGAACATCGACGCCATCACGTCGATCCGCGCGACATTCCCACGATCTTCATACCGTGGAAGGCTCTGCTGTGGGCCGCACCGCTCGCGGTCGGCACTGCGCTGCTTGCGTTTCCCCAGTTGCACCTCGGACTGACGTTCCTTGTGGTCCTGATGATTCCTCGGTCTCGGCTACGAGTGGACCCACTACCTGATCCACAGCGACTACAAGCCGAAAACCCGGTCTGTATCGGGCGATCTGGCGAAACCACCGGCAACACCACTTCAAGAACGAGCATTACTGGTTCACCGTGACCAGCTGCGGCACCGCCGACCGGGTACTCGGCACGTATCCCGATCTCGCGTCGATCGAGACGTCGCCAACTGCCAGGAACCTGTACGCGATGCAGGCTTAGCTGGACGACGGTCGGTTCGGCTCGCCTGGGGCGGCCGACGGCCGAAATCCCGTATCCCAGAGCGAGAATGAACGCCGCCAGCAATCCCACGTTGACGGTGACGACGGCGATACCGACGGAGCCGGGATCCAGGAAGTAGTAGGGCGCGCGGCGCCCGGCCCCGTTGAGCACGACCAACGCCAGCATCAGATAGGCCGCCGGATAGATCAGCCATAGCAGCGGTTGCCACCAGCGGACCACGCGCCCGCGGCGTCCGACGGCAAGCCAGTCGACGGCGGCAAGGACCGGGACGACAATGTGCAACAGGATGTTGGCCGGGGTGTACCCCATGCTGTAGTCGGTCAACAACAGATTCCAAAGAATGCCTGCCACAACGACATACAGGACAACAGCACCATGGATGCCGACTCGGTCGTCGACCCGAGGGGAGAACAGACTCCACAGGTAGTACGCCGCCGCGAGCACATTGGCCTGGTAAGTGAAGGTGATCAGCCGCCAGAGCACACCGGACCGCGATGTCGTCTCGACGGCAATCAGCGCGATCGCCACCGCCGACGACGATCAGGACGCGTAAGTAGGACCCGCACATCGTCATTATCCAGGCGGAGGCGGCGGGGGCGCATCCGCAGGCGGCGGCACCAGCAGCGGATCCTGCGGCGGCGCCACATCGACGGGCGCCTGTGCCGGTTCATCCGGTTTTCCGAGGCCGGAGATCCTGTCTCGGATCCGCCCCAGGAATCCCCCACTGCGCTGCGGCACCGGTGTCACCTCGGCGGGCACCAGACCGGGCGCTGGGTCGGTGACGCCCGGTGGAAGTGGCACGCCATTGGGGGCAAGCGGGCCCTGCGGAAGGGATCCGTCGGCAGGCGCAAGAGGGTCGGTAGCCCCCGCCTCGGGCGCCAATGGGTCGGCGACCGGAACCGGTTCGACGTCGTATACCGGTGGCGGAGGCGGCTCTGCGGGCGGCGGTGGGAGCGCCGCTTCAATGGTCGGCGTTGCGGCAGGAGCGGGCCTGGTGGCCTGCAGTGCGGCAGGAGCATCGGACGAGCTCGCCGCGGGTGGCTTCTCCGCGGGTTTCGCGCTCTCACCCGTCGTCAGTTGCATGCCGATCGCCAGCGATCCCGACACCACGAAGGTCACCACGCCGATACCCAACATGGCGCCGGCGGCGCCGACACGCGGAAACAGCGATGACCGTCGCGGCGTGGTCTGCACGCGACCCGAGTCCTCTCGGCCTTCGTCGAGATAGAAGTCGGGTCCGTGAGTCGACGCCATGGCGGCACCGCGGGCGAGCGCCAACTGGGCCTCGGCGGGCACGAACACGGGCACGGCCAGCACTTCTTCCAGATGCGGTGTGATCGCCTCCAGGTCGCTGCCCGACCCGACCAGCACCAGGGCTTCGGGTTGCCAATCGGCCTGCGCGAAGATTGCGCTCAACCAGCGGGCCAGGTCCTCGTCGGTGGTGACGGCGTGGTTGACCGCGGTCTGCACGTCGCCACGGGCCGAGTCGACCACCAGCACGACGACGCTGTCGGGCTCGATCACGCACACGGCTGTGATCTCGTAACCGATGACGCCCGCGATCCCGCGGGCGAGCGCTTCGGTGGCTTCGGGCAACCGCACCGCGACGACGTTGTCAAAACCGGACTCCGACAACGACTCCAGAAGAAGGGAAGCCTCCGTATCGGCGTCCTCGCTCCAGGTGACGCCGATCGAGTGGAGGCGGTGGCCCCGCGCCGCAGCGATAGCCTCGGTGCGCATCACCGCCGCAGCCGCCTTCTCCGAGGTGTTCACGGCGCTGACAAGGCCTCGTTCGTGAACCGCGAACTCGTCCTTGTCCATGGTGGCGCCGTCGGCTTCCTGGCCTTCGACAAGGACGAGCCCAACGGTGGTCGGCGTCATGGACAGTCCGAGCACCGCGTCCATCCGCACCCCCTTGGGAAATCTCGTTACGGGTGGTCTAGGTCACCTATCGGGAAGTGAGACTACCTGGATCTGATGAGATAGCTGCCCTCGGGCGGTCGCCGTCACCACTTACTCGATGCCGAGCAAATCTCGATGCTGTGTAACGCAATTGAACCGCGAAAGACAGATTCGACAGCAAACCGGAAAATGTTGCTGAACGATTTCTCAACCGATCAGGATGTCCGCGAGAGCCGACGGTTCCACATTGCCGCCGGAAAGGATCATCACCGTGGCGCCCGGTGGCGTCGCGCCCTGTCGGTACGCGGCGAGCGCGACTGCGCCACTCGGCTCGCTGACGAGGTGCGCATTGACGGCGAGTTCTTTGACCGCGGCGCGAATCTCTGTTTCCGACACCGTGATCATGCCGTCGATGACCCGTTGAAGATGAGCGAAGGTGAGCGCGGACGGCTGCGAACGCAGGCCGTCGGCGATGGTCCGGTTGCGGTCCTCGATGGACCAGTCCACCCGTCTGCCCCGTTGCAGGCCGTCGGTCGTATCGGCGGCAAGCTCGGGCTCGACCCCGATGATCCTGACCTTCGGTCGCGTGGCCTTGATCGCGGTGCCGACGCCGGAGGCCAGACCGCCGCCACTGACCGGTATCAGCACGTTCTCCACGTCGGGCAGGTCGTCGGCGATCTCCAGGCCGATCGTGCCCTGTCCGGCGATGACATCCGGATGGTCGAAGGGCGGTATCAGCACGCCGCCCGTCCGCTCCAGAAGCTCGGCGGCCACCTGCTCGCGCTCGCCGGGCCCACACAGCACCACCTTGGCGCCGTAGTCACGGGTGGCAGCCACCTTGACCTGCGGTGTCTCGCGCGGCATGACGATGTGCGCGTCGGTACCGAACGCGGCAGCGGCGTAAGCAACGGCCTGGGCGTGATTACCGCTGGAGTATGCGACCACGCCCCGCGCTCGGTCGGCGTCTGTCAGGTTGCCGATGGCGTTGAAGGCGCCGCGAATCTTGAAGGCGCCGATCGGCTGCAGGTTCTCCGGCTTGATCCACAGTGGGCGCTCGGCGTCGGCCCACCGGGCCGGGATCAGCGGGGTGCGGACGACGGCGTCCCTGACCCGGTCGGCCGCCGCATGGATGTCCTCGAGGGTGACCAGCTGCACGATCGTCAGTCTGCCCGTTTCCGGCTGACACCCAACAGTCCGCGCACCATCCGTTCGGCCATCGCCTCGTCGTGCGGGGCGCCGGCAAGGTGAATCGCCAGTCCCTCGACAGCGGCGGTGACCGCCGCCCCGAGCGTCTTCGCCGGTGGCCCGGCAGGTATCGACCCGTCCCGCCTGCCGGTGGCGATCACGGCGCCGAACCGCGTTGCGAGATCTTTTCCGATATCGGCGACCTTGGTGCCGACGGGATGTTCGCGACCGTCGAACTCCATCCGCAGCGCCATCATCACCCGCGCGATGTCACGGCGGCAGAACACGATATGCCCCCGCGCCAACGCCACCAGGATGTCGACCGGGGTGCCCGCGTGCTGCGCGGGTTCCCACACTTCGCGTTCCCAGGTGTCGGCGACCCAGTCCACGACGGCAACGGCGAGTTCCTCCTTCCCCGTGAAGAGGTGATAGAGCGCGCCGCGGGTGTAGCCGGCATCGCCCGCGACTTTCTCGAGCACGACATTGCCGTATCCGTAGCGCGAAAAGCCCCTCGCCCCCGCTTCGAGCAGGGCGGCTCTGGTGCGTGCCCTGCGCTCCGCCTGCGTCCGCGGTCGAGGAGCAGATCCTGATATAGATACGTGCATGTATGTATGTTACTGTGACGGTCAAGGAGGTGCTCGATGAAACTCCCAAACAGTGACCACTTTTCGCGGCCGTGGCGTATCCACGACCTCACCCCCGACTTCCGGCTCGAGGACGTCTGGGCGTTGCCGACACCCGGCGGACCGGATGACTTCCCCCGGCTCATTGAGATGGTGGCGTCGTTCGACGAAGCGCGACAGCGGGTTTCGCTTGTCGGGTTACTCTTTGCGATCCGGGAGGCGATCGGGCATGTCTTCGGCTGGGATGAACATGCCGATGATCCCGCCCGTCCGAGCCTTCGCGGGAGGTTGCCCGCTGATCTACGCGACTCCCACTCCACCGTCACCCCCGCCATGGGATTCGTTCCCCTGTACCAAACCGACGACGAGTGGGCGGCCGAACTGATCAACCAGACCGTGCACGGTGTCATCCACCTCGGCTGGGTACCGGATGAAGGCGGGGGGTACCACGGCCAGATGGCGATTCTGGTCAAGCCGAACGGCGTGCTCGGCCGTGCCTATATGACGGCGATCACCCCGTTCCGGTACCTGATCGTCTACCCGCGCATGCTGAAGGGGGTGGGTCGAAAGTGGCTGTCGTACAGCGGCGATCGATCGTAGCGACGCACCCTTGCGATTACGCGGACGCGTTCGAAGTCTCGCTGGCCACCGGCGACGGACGGTCCGCCGAGGAACTGGTCCGCGCGGGCCTGGAAAACATCCCGCGGTGGTTGGGGGCCGCGGTGCTGATCGCGCATCGTCATGTGCTCAGGTTCGACCTCGCTCCGTCATCGGCGCCGAATCACCTCATTGGCTGGCAGATCGGCGACCGTGACCACGACAGCATCCGGTTGAGCGCAGGCGGGCCACTCATGGACGGTGTGCTGATAGCCAGACGCATCGCGCCGTCGGCGGCCGCGCTGGAGACGTTCGTCAGCTACCGGCGGCCGCTGGCCCGCGTTGTCTGGGCGGTCGTGGCGCCGATTCACCGCGCAGTCGTACCGGTCCTCCTGCGAAGGGCGGCTACGGCTTTCGGCGTGCGGTGAAATGGCCGCTGCTCGAAGCCGAGGTTTCATCGACGTCGAATCCACGGCCCGGCAAGCCTGCGACTGAAGAACTCCGCGCTGGTCTTGGCGGGCGCGCGAACTGCGACCGATCCGATCCGTCGGGATCGCCCCGAAACTCATTGCCACGCTCGAAGAGTGGGATGACGAGTCAGTGTGGTGCACAAGGATTTCTGGCGCCTGGGCGAAGGCGGTCAGGGCATGGCGGCCGCCGTCGGTGCGGCCGACGGCTGGGGTTCAGGGCTGACGACGTTCGCCGAGTTCGCAGCGAAGTGACCTCCGGTTCCGGTATCGCCAAAAACGGCACGCGCCGGGAGGTACTGTCACGCTCATGGGCGATCAGCACGACCACGGGCCGCAGCGGGAACTGCCGCCGGGAATGGCCGAGCAGCTCGATCTGCCCCACTCGGGTCTCGCGTCGTTTGGTCATCGGCCGTTCCTGACCGAGCTCGAGCAGCTGGACGCGTGGCAACCCGATGTCGCGATCGTCGGGGCGCCATTCGACATCGCGACGACCAACCGGCCCGGTGCCCGGTTCGGTCCGAGGGCGATCAGGGCAACTGCATACGAGCCGGGCACCTATCATCTTGACCTCGGGCTGGAGATATTCGACTGGCTCGAGGTCGTCGACTTCGGCGACGCATTCTGTCCGCATGGGTTGACAGAGGTCTCGCACCGCAACATTCGCGAGCGCGTCCACGCAGTGGTGTCCCGCGGAATCGTGCCGGTCATTCTCGGCGGCGACCACTCGATCACCTGGCCCGCCGCAACCGCGGTCGCCGACGTGCACGGCTACGGCAACGTCGGCATCGTCCACTTCGATGCGCACGCCGACACCGCCGACATCATCGACGGAAATTTGGCCAGCCACGGCACCCCGATGCGTCGGCTGATCGAATCCGGCGCGGTGCCTGGCACCCACTTCGTCCAGGTCGGGCTGCGCGGATATTGGCCGCCGCAGGACACCTTCGAGTGGATGCTCGAGCAGGGCATGACGTGGCACACCATGCAGGAGATCTGGGAGCGCGGTTTCAAGGAGGTCATGCGGGACGCGGTCGGCGAGGCGCTCGCGAAGGCCGACAAGCTGTACGTGTCGGTCGACATCGACGTGCTCGACCCTGCGCACGCACCCGGGACGGGAACACCCGAGCCGGGCGGTATCACCAGCGCCGACCTTCTCCGGATGGTCCGTCAGCTGTGCTACGAGCACGACGTCGCCGGTGTCGACGTGGTGGAGGTCTCGCCGGCCTACGACCACGCGGAACTCACCGTGAATGCCGCGCACCGGGTGGTCTTCGAGGCGCTCGCGGGGATGGCCGCCCGCCGACGCGACGCCGCCACCAACCCAACGCCACCCGGTCCCCCCGCCCGTGGACCTGCTTGACCGGCTGAGCCTGGATGTTCCGGTCGGCCAGGCCGGGATGGGCGGAGGGCTGGCAGGTCCCGAACTCGCCACCGCTGTCGCCGCCGCAGGCGGGCTGGGCACACTTGGTCTCGCTCCCCCCGACGATCTGCGCGAGTCGATCTCACGGGTGCGTGCGGACGCGCCCGGCCGCGCGGTCGCCGTCAACCTGCTCACGCCTTTCCTGCGGCGCAGCCACGTCTCGGTGTGCGTCCGCGAGGCCGTCGATGTGGCCGTGGTTGCCTTCGGGGGTGACCGCAGGCTTGTCGAAGAGCTCAGTGACGCAGGGGTTTTCGTCTTCGTCATGGTGGGTACCGCGGATCAGGCCCGGCGCGCCGTTACGTGGGGTGCCGACGGGCTGATTGCCCAGGGCGACGAAGCGGGTGGTCATCTCTGCGGAACTGCAGTGGCGCTCGAATTCCTGCCGCGGGCGCTGGCCGTCGCCGATGGCAGGCCGGTGTTGCTTGCGGGCGGAATTGCCACGGGATCTGACACCCGCGCGGCGTTGGCGGCCGGGGCAAGCGGGGTCGTTGCGGGAACCAGATTTCTGCTCACCCACGAATCACGGGCTCACCCCGAATACCAGCGCCGAATCCTTGCCGCCGAGAGAACGATTCGGACGAATCTGTTCGGCCTGAGCTGGCCGGCGCCGCACCGGGTTATCCCCAACGCGGCAACCGACCGGTGGTGCCGCGCAGACGGGAGTGCCAAGGCGGTCCCCCGCTTGATCAATGGTGGCAGCGCATTTCTGGCCAGGCTTCCAGCCACGTCATCGGTATTGCGGTTGCAGGCGCCGCGGATGCCGTTGTTCTCCCCCATCGCACCGACGGTCGGGATGCCCGCATCGGCGGTGGACCGCGCCGCCTGTTATGCCGGACAGTCCGTGCTGCGGATGAACTCGGTCACATCGGCCCGGCAGGCGGTTGCCGAGCTGGCAGCGGGGGGACAATAGAGGTATGAACCGAGCTGCCAGTGGAGTGTTGTTCTTCGACGGGGCATGCGGAATGTGCACCCGATCCAGGGATTTTCTGCGCAGGCTCGACCGCACGGGCGAGCTGCAGACCGAGCCGCTGCAGCGGGCAGGCACAGCCGAGCGCCTCGGTATCTCCCCGGACCGCCTCATGGAGCAGGTCTGGTGGCTGGATGCATCCGGTCAGGTGTACGGCGGGGCCGAGGCGGCGAACGCGGCCGTGTCGGCGGCCGTCGGCACCAGGCTCCCGCTGCTGGTGTACCGAGCCCCCGGTATGAGGTTCGTCCAGGACGCCATCTATCGATGGGTCGCCGACCACCGCTATCGATTCCCCGGCACGACCCCGTACTGCGAATCGCATCCGGTCGCCTGCTGACGGCGGTGGGCAACAGCCGACCGACGATCCGGCCCACGGTGCCGGACGACCTCGCTGCGATCGGCGAAATCTATGCCCACCACGTGCGAACCGGTGTCGCCACGTTCGAGCTGGACCCGCCCGACGCGTGTGAATGGAGAAGGCGCTTTCATGCCGTGATCGACAGCGCGCTGCCGTTCGTCAGCGCGGAGATCAACGGTGCAGTCGCCGGATACGCGTACTGCGTGCCGTGGAAGTCACGACCCGCGTACCGGCACACCGTCGAGGACTCGATCTATCTCGCACCCGAGGCCGTCGGCCGCGGGATCGGTGGTCGACTGCTCGATGCCCTGCTCATCGGCTGCTCAGAGGTGGGTATTCGGCAGGTCATTGCCGTCATCGCGGACGACGATGCCGACGCATCGCTTGCGCTGCACCGCAATCGCGGCTTCGTCGATGCGGGCAGGCTGTCATCGGTCGGCTTCAAGCACGGCCGGTGGCTGGACACCCTTCTGCTTCAGCGGAGCCTCAACGCAGTCGGTCGGTGATGTCGGTGAAGGCCGGGTTGTCGTTGCGGTGATCCGACATGTTCCGGCATTCCCCGTAGATGTGCATCGTCGCGAACCTCCGGTCGTCGGGGTTCTGGTGGAACGTCGACGTGACGCCGTCCTTGGTCAGCTTCAGGCCGAAGTGCTCGCCCATCGCGGGTGCCTGCTGCCAGCCGTGCGCGACCATGGCGGCGGCGACTTCCCTGATGCGCTTCACCGGATTCGACTCGGGCAGCGCGAAGTTGAGGTACACCGCGGCCTGATAGGGCGGATCGTGCAGGCTCGTGCACGAGAGGAAGATGTGGCTGGCACTGACATTCTGCAGCCGGGCGGCATCAACGATCTGCCGCGCCGAGTCGAGTACCTGATTCGTGGCCTGTGCGTCGGTCATCGGCTCGGCGCCGCCAAGCGTGCCGGATTCGGCGTTGCGCGACGAGTTGATGACGACGAAACCGATACCTAGCGCCAGCGACATCGACAGGGCCACGAGAAGCAGCGCCTTGGCGGCCGAGGATCTGCGCCACTGCGCCCCTCCCGCCGCTCATAGGGGTCAAGGTACGCCGCCACCCGATACGGTGATGGTCATGCCGCAGGTTGCGTTGAAGCAGGCCACCATCGACTACCGGATCGTCGGCCCCGACGACTCGCCTCATCCCCCGGTGCTGTTCGTCCACGGGATCCTGGTCGACCGCCGGCTGTGGGACCGAGTCGCCGAAGGTCTGGCGCGGCAAGGATTTCGGTGCATCCTCCCGGACTGGCCGCTTGGCTCGCACACTGTGCCGGTCAACGACGGCACCGAGCTGTCGCCGCTCACCGTTGCCGCGATGATCGTCGACTTCATCACCGAGTTGGGATTGTCCGATGTGACGCTCGTCGGAAACGATACCGGCGGCGGTCTGTGCCAGTTCGTCATCGACGCGCATCCCGAAGCGGTCGGTCGCCTGGTGCTGACCAACTGCGATGCGTTCGACAAATTTCCGCCGTTTCCGTTCCCGATCGTGTTCGCGCTGCTTCGCGGGCCCGCGTCGATCAAGTTCCTCGCCGCTCAGATGCGGGTGGCGGCGCTGCGGCATTCGCCCTTCGGCTACGGCCTCCTGGTGACCGACCCCGACCCCCACCTGACGAACAGCTGGCTCGATCCGTGTCGGCGGGACAGCCGGATCTGCCGCGACCTGGCCATGCTGCTGCGCAACGTCGCCAAGACCGACCTGACCGAAGTGTCGACGCGGTTCCCGCAGTTCGCCAAGCCGGTGACTCTGGTGTGGGGTCAGGCCGACCGGTGCTTCAAGCCGTCCCTCGGCAGGCGGATGGCGGAGTTGTTCCCCAACTCCTCATTGATCGAGGTAGCCGACGCCAAAACCTTTGTGTCCCTTGATGATCCGCAGGCGCGTCATCGAGGCGATCGCCGCAGGAGCCGCTAGTTCTTGACGAGGGTGAACTGGCAGACGTCGGTGTAGCCCTTGCGGAACAGGTCCGCGCAGCCGGTCAGGTACCTCATGTACCGGTCGTACACCTCTTGCGACTGGATCGCGATCGCCTCGTCCTTGCGGGCCTCGAGGGCGGCCGACCAGATGTCCAGGGTGCGCGCGTAGTGCAAGCGAAGCGGCTGCACGAGCTTGACCTCGAAGCCGGCCTTGGTGGCGTGCTTTTCGACGACGTTCACCTGCGGCAGATCGCCTCCGGGGAAGATCTCGTCCATGATGAATTTGAAGAACCGCAGGTTGGTCATCGTGACCGGCAGCTGGCGTTCTTTGAACTCCTCGTCGCTGGGCTTGACGATCGTGTGCAGCATCATGACGCCGTCGGCGGGCAGGGCCGTGTAGGCCATGTTGAAGAAGTCGTCGTAGCGGTCGCGGCCGAAATGCTCGAACGCCCCGATGGAGACGATGCGATCCACCGGTTCGTCGAACTGTTCCCAGCCCTGAAGCAGCACGCGCTTGTTGCGTGTGCTCTCTTGTTTGTCGAGGAGCCCTTGGACGTGCGCCTGCTGATTGCGGCTGAGGGTCAGGCCGACCACGTTGACGTCGTAGCGCTCGAGGGCGCGGTTGATGGTGGCACCCCAGCCGCAGCCCACGTCCAGCAGCGTCATGCCCGGCTGGAGGCCGAGCTTGCCGAGCGACAGGTCGATCTTGGCGATCTGTGCCTCTTCGAGCGTCATGTCGTCGCGCTCGAAGTAGGCGCAGCTGTAGGTCTGCGTGGGATCGAGGAAGAGCCGGAAGAAGTCGTCGGACAGGTCGTAATGCGCCTGGACGTCTTCGAAGTGCGGCTCCAGGTTGGGGGTGCCCGTCGGTGTCTTTGGCAAGGTACAGCCTTTCGGCGCTGAACGATTTTCCAGCCATGGTCGGCGCGGTGGTTTCGGCCGACGCTGGTTGCGTAGAGGATAACGGTTCTCGCTGCCAGCTCTGAATCGGGCACTAGTTGACAAAGTCAATTAAGTGTTTGACTCTGTCAACTATGTCGGTGTCGACAGTGAGCGAGATCCGCGGTTTCAACCGCTTCTACACCCGCCTTCTGGGCCTGTTGCGACCCAAGCTGGCCGGTTCGGCATTCGGGCTGACCGAGGCCCGCGTGCTGTTCGAACTGGCGCACGCCGACCAGATGGCGGTGGCGGAGGTTGCGACGGGCCCTCGATCTGGACGCCGGCTATCTGAGCCGGATCCTGTCCCGGTTCATCGCCGACGGCCTCGTCGAGCGGGAACCGTCGGCAGCCGATGCGCGCCGCCAGCTGGTCCGCCTCACCGACGCAGGACAGCGGGCGTTCACGGAGACGGACACGCTGCAGGCGGACGCGATCGATCGGCTGGTTGAGCCGCTCGACGAGAATCAGCGCAACGAACTCGTGACGGCGATGGGGCGGATCCGGCGGATGCTCGACGGCGGGCACCGTGCCGGCGGCCTCGTGCTACGTCCCACCGAACCCGGCGACCTGGGCTGGGTGGTGGAACGGCACGGCGCCCGATACGCGGCCGAGCACGGCTGGGATGCCACCTTCGAGGCGCTCGTCGCCCGGGTGGTCGCGGACTTCGGTGAACGTGTGGACAGCAGACGCCAAGCCGCGTGGATCGCCGAGCTCGACGGCGAACGAGTCGGCTGCATCTTCTGCACCGCGTCTGACGACCCCGACACCGCGCAACTGCGTCTGCTGTTGGTCGAACCGCAATCGCGCGGCGCCGGCGTCGGAACCCGGTTGGTCGACGAATGCCTTCGCTTCGCGCGACGTTCCGGCTACCGGCGAATCATGTTGTGGACCACCGATGTTCAGGCCGAAGCCCGGCGGATCTATCAGCGTCAGGGCTTCCAGCTGCGACGCCGTGAGCCACAAACGAGATTCGGCCACGAGCTGGTTGGCGAATACTGGTCGCGCGAGCTGTAGGTCAGACGCGCAGGCGCGGCACCAAGCACGCGCTGGATGTCGGGCTTCATCGCCTGCAGCTGGCCGCCCCAGTAGCCCCAGCTGTGGGTGCCGTTGGGCGGGAAGTTGAACACGCCGTTGCTTCCGCCCGCGCGCGCGTACGCGAGCCTGAAATTCCTTGTTGGTGTTGATCGTCAGACCCTCGAGGAACTGCGCGGGGATCTGTGCGTTGCCGAGGCCGGCGTCGAGGTCGGTCGGATTGCCGTTGCCGCTGTAGACCCAGATGCGCGTCCCGTTGGAGACCAGCCGCCCGATCTGCAGCATCGGATCGTTGCGCTGCCAGGCGGGGCCACCGTAGGGCCCCCACATGTCGAGGGCGTTGAAGCCGCCCGCGTCGGCCATCGCGATGCCGATCAGCACCGGCCACAACCTGTTCGACGTGTTCAAAAAGCCGGACAGCGAGCCGGCGTAGACGAATTGGCCGGGGTGATAGGCGGCCAGAATCAGTGCCGCTCCCCCGGACATCGACAGGCCGACGACGGCGTTCCCGGATGGCGCTGACGCCCTTGTTCGCAGCGAGCCAGCCCGGCAGCTCCGACGTCAGGAACGTCTCCCACTTGTAGGTCTGCGTGGTGCCGTTGCCCACCGCCGGTCGGTACCAGTCGCTGTAGAAGCTCGACATGCCGCCCACCGGCATCACCACCGACACCCCGGAACCGTCGAACCAACTGAACGCGCCGGTCTCGATGTCCCAGCCATTGCGGTCATCGCGCGCCCGCAACCCGTCCAGCAGGTAAACGGCGTGCGGGCCGCCGCCCTGGAACTGGACCGCGATGTCGCGGCCCATCGAGGCCGACGGCACGCTCAGCACCTCGGGTGCTGCGGCCGCCGTCGGCGTGCCGCCGAGCACGCCGATCAGCCCGGCAAGGAGGGTCGCCGCGAACGCGGCGGAAAAGAATCGGCGGAGGAATTTCATGGCGTTACTTCCCGTCGTGCGTTGAGCCCCGACAGCTTGGATATCGCCGACTATCGATCGAGCAGTTACAGACCTTGCGCAGCGGGAGACAATTATTGAGCACGGAAGGAGTGGACGACCATGACCCACCCCGACGACATCCCGGTCGACACCGACGACGAGGACGCTGGACGCGACGCGTTCGAGGTTGGTGCGGAAGCCGACGAGGCCGACCTGATCGAGCAGGCGACAGCCGTCCCGCAAGGGGACGACGACGGCTTCGACCGCTGACCGCCCGGCCGGTCAGGCCGAGACGTCCGCCTGGACCGCTCGATCGTCGATCTCCTTCAGCAGCAGGCCATAGCCGTTGCCCAGCAGGCTGATCCGCAACGGGCGCCCCAATTCGTGGGCCATCATCCACGTGCCCAGGGCGGCCTTCTGCTTCTCGACGCATGCTTGGGACACACCGAGCTCGCGCAACAATGTGCTCGCGGTAGCGGGCTGAGTGGACTCGACGGCGTCGAATACGCGGTCTGAAATCGAGACGGTCATGGCTGTCTCCAGTCGTCGTGAACTGGGCGCCCTCGGTGGCGTTTTCTTTGTGGCGCCGCTGTCGATCGAGTGTAGGACGGTGTTGCTGTCCGGATGAGGAAAATTCGCGAACTGCTGATTGAGCGCCGGCTCTGATGTTGCTGGCGCTAGGTCAGGCGACGTTCGCCGGAGACGTCGTATTCGGACACCGACGCCGAGTCTGATCATGGCGGCCTGGTCGTCGCCGGTGCCGCTTCCGCGAAACTCCTCGACGGCGGATTGGGATGCCCATCGTTCGAAAACGTTGATTCGGCCCGGGTCGAGCAACGTCCGCCGAGATCGCGAAGTCGAGGCAGCCGGGCGCACGGCGGGCCTGCGCGACGACGTCCGCGCAATCGGCCAGATAGTCGTCGCGCACCTGTTCGTCGACGATCAGATGCCCCGAGACGATCACCATGGCGTGCCCCTTCTCTCGTCGAGCCACTACAACTGAGACCACGGGTGACCCTCGAAGTCATCGAAGGAAGCCGAAAGGAACGCGAATGAAGTTGCGCGACGCGCTGGACTCGATCGTGCCCGACCCGTCCGCCGCTCAGGTCTACGGGCAGCCGTATCAAACCCCGGATGGGGCAACCGTGCTGCCCGTTGCCAAGGTGCGAGGCCGGACCAGGCCGGGTGCAGAGGATCCGGATCTGCGGCTCAGCGCGAAACCCGTCGGTGTGTTCGTCATCAAGAACGGCGAGGCGACCTGGGTGCCCGCGCTGGATCAGACCCGGATCGCTCTGATGGGTGAGCTGATCGGATTGGTCGCAGCGACCTTCGCCACGCTGGCTATGGTTCGTCGCCCGCCGTGGCCCGATCTGCACGGGACCGTCGACGTCTCCAAGTAGCACCACCGCTCGCTCGCCAGGTCCACACGAAGGCGGCCAGCAGGAGCACCGCGAGCAACACGACCCACGGCCATGCGCCGTGCCGGTGCACCCAGCCGGCGATGGCCCCCTGCAGACGGCCCGCTGCTTCGACGACCGGGTCGGCCGGACTTCCGCCCGCGGTGAACAGCCTGATCTCGTAGAACCCGTAGTAGCCGACGTAGAGGCCGACAAGGATCAGTACGGCGCCGCCGATTCGGTTGACGTAGGGCAGGATTCGCCGCATCCGCTCGACGAGCGCCGAGCCTGCCAACGCGACCGCGACAGCCAGCGCGCCGACGACCAACGCAAAGCCTGCGGCATACGCCAGGTAGATCCACGCTCTGCCCAACACGGATGTGCCGCCGACACCGGCACCCGTCACCGCAAGGAACGGGCCGACGGTGCACGACAGCGATGCGATCGCGTAGCCGACGCCATAGCCGAACATCGAGCCCAAGCTGGTCGTCGGCGTCGTTGAAGCACTGTGCGACAACGGGTTTGGCAGAGACAAGGTCAGTTCGCGCCCCGACAGCAGCCAGACGCCAAGCGCTACAAGGGCGATGCCGATAAACACGGTGAGGTACGGCATGTACTTCTGGACCGTTGAAGCCAGTGACACGGTGAGGAACCCGAATGTGCCGAACACCGCGAGGAAGCCGAGCGTCATCGCGGCAGTTGCCGCAACGGCGCGGCTGACAGCGGTCGGCGCGCCGCCGTCGCCGCTGCCCCGCACCACCAGTGCGAGGTAGGCGGGCAGCATCGCGAAACCACACGGGTTCAGCGCAGCCACCAGCCCGGCGGCGAACGCCAGCCCCACCAGGTCCTGTTGCACTCGCGATCAGGTGGACAGGGCCGAGACCCGCTCCTGCAGCTCCTGCTGCGACATCGCGGAGGTGGGGTTGTTCACGAACGTCGATGTGCCGTCCGCGCGATAGAACACATAGGCCGGCTGCCACGGCACGTTGTAGCGCGCCCAGATGGAGCCGTCAGCGTCATTCAGGGTGGTGAAGTTCAGGTTGTACTTGGACACGAAGGCCTGCATGGCGCGCGACGTCGGAGCGCGCCGCGACGCCGACGAACGTCACCTTGGGGTTGGCGGCCGCCACACTGCTGACCGACGGCCCTTCGGCGTTGCAGAACGGGCACCACGGCGTCCAGAACCACAGCACGGCGGGCTTGCCCTGCAATGACGCCCCGTTGAACGGCGCGCCACTCAGGGTGGTGGCGGTGAAGTCCAGCCGGTCGTCGGCGAGCGCGGCAGGCGGGCTTGTCAGTGCGAGAGCGATGACGGCGGCGGCCATCGCGATGGCCAAGGACCTGCTTGAACGAATGAGACGGTGAATCATGGCGGCTCCTCCCTGCGCCTGGACACACGAATGGGGTGACACTATGTGGTACGGGTCGGTTCAGTCGTCGGTTCACCGCATTCGGAAACCGAACGGAGGTGCGCGTTGGCCGGCCAGAGTCGATTGACCAAGGCGTTCGGCCTTTCAGATGCCGATGCCTGGCGACGGCATGCGAATCCATGGAGCGTGTACACGCGAATACCCATTCCCTTGTTGCTCACCGCCGCGATCTGGAGCCGGGTGTGGATCGGCTGGTGGTCGCTGATCCCCCTTGCCGCCGTCGCGGTGTGGACGTTGATCAATCCCCGCGTCTTCCCACCTGCGCGGTCGATCGACACCTGGGCGTCGCGTGGGGTGCTCGGCGAAGAGTATTGGTCCGCGCGCAGAAGGACCCCGATTTCCGCGCATCACCGTGTCGCGCCGATTGTGCTCGGCGGCATGAGTGCGGCAGGCGTGCCGTTCTGGGCATGGGGACTGATCGTGCTCGATCCGTGGATCACCGCACTCGGGCTGGCCGTGCAGATGCTGTGCAAGGTCTGGTTCATCGATCGAATGGCGTTGCTGTACGACGATGTTCAGGCATCTAGCGGTTGAGCTCGGCCCGCATCTGGGTGAACCGAAACAGGCCGGCTCGACCGGCAACGGGCTCGTAAGCTGCCACGAGCTCCTCGATGAACCGGCCTCGGTCTCCCGCCGGTAACCGGTCGGTCCACGCGGTGCAGCCGACCGCACACCACTGCGCAAAAGCGTTGCGGGAGCCGTGATCCCACTGCCGGTCGGTAACCGTCAACGTCATCAGCGTTAGGCCGGCTGATGCCGCCAGCTCGGCATAGCCATCCGGCGAGACGTGGATGAACGGCGCGGCGAACCCCTCGAACAGTGAAGCCCACCTAGGGCTTTGGCAAATCTGCATCGCGACCGCCTCCAGGCTCGGCCGTTCCCCTGCACAAACCACCTGGATCAGTGCACGGCCGCCGGGTCTGAGCACCGACGCGATCTGAAGCAGGGCCTGCCGTTGTTCAGGCACCCAGTGCAGTGCATTGAACGACACGACGACATCGAAGTGCGCGCCGAACGGCAGGAGGCGGGCGTCGGCGGCAACGAACCACGGACCCGATGCTGTCGGGGTACCGGCGGCCCGTGCGGCCGAGATCATTCGCCTCGACGGGTCGACGCCGACCGCACATCCGGCAGGCGTCATAGCGGCCATCTCGTGGGTCAGATACCCGTCGCCACAACCGACGTCGAGGACCCGGTCCCCGTCGGCGAGCACGAGGCTCGCCTTGGCGTCCTCGATCATCGCCCGCTGCAGCGAGCTGAGCCTGGCGTAGTCCTCACCGCTCCAGTCGGTCACCGGTACCAGTTAACGTGAACGGAAAACCAAGGAGGTCGCAATGCAGGCATCGGTGACGGTTCCGATGGCGGCGCAGGCGGATGAGATCTGGAACATCGTCGCCGACGTCCGCAACACAGGCAAATATTCACCCGAGGTGATCGAGGCCGAGTGGCTGGACGGCGCCACCGGCCCGGCTCTGGGCGCCCGCTTCCGCGGGCACGTCCGCCGCAACGAGATCGGCCCGGTCTACTGGACCACCTGCCGGGTCACGGCGTGCGAGCCCGGCAGGGAGTTCGGCTTCGAGGTGCTCCTCGGCGACCGCCCGGTGAACAACTGGCACTACCGCTTCACCCCGACAGACGACGGCACCGACGTCACCGAGTCGTTCCGGATGACCGACAGCCCCTTCACCAAGGTCTTCGGGGTGCTCGGCGGGCAGTTGCGCACACGGCGCAACAAGCGCGACATGCGCAAGACCCTGGAGCGGATCAAGGCAGTCGTCGAGGCGCCCGCTAGTTGAAACCGATCCCGAAGATCGGAATCCAGAGACCGAACAGCCAGATTCCCCACTGGTGGAAGCCGTCGTCCCACACCGGGTTCACGTCGTAGCCCCAGTAGTTGAACGGATGTGGCGGGCCGCCGGTCCACTGGTATGCCGGCGGTGGGGCCCAGCCCCACGGAGGCGGACCCTGCCGGTCGTCCCACCAGTCGTGGCGGTTGTTGGCCCACCAGGGTCCCTTGTCCGGGTGGCCGCGGTCGAAGTCGTCGGCGCCCTGCCAGTCGTTCCAGTCGTCGTGCCGGTTCTCACAGAACGGGAAGCACGGCCGGTCGATGTCGTTTCCGTGCCCCGGTTTGGCGGACGCCACGCCGGTGCCAAGCCCGGCAGCCCCGAGGCCCAGCGCGGCGACGACCAACGCGTTGGCCAGTGTCCTTGCGAGTTTCATCCTTTGGCTCCTAGCTGCGTGACGAGGACGTCGAATGGTGTCGAACCAGTTCGAACCCGGATACGTCACTGGTCATTCCCCTGACGTGCGCAACCTGGCGTTGGGCGCACGCCATGACCCCTGTCATCGTTACCGAGCGTCGCCGGTGGGCTGTTACCCGAGCCTGGTGATCACAGGGAAAGCAGCCGCCGGATGCGGTCGTCGATGGCACGCCTGGACACGTCGGCACTGTCGGCAAGCGCTTCGAAGGCGTGCGGGCAGCCGGGGTGCAGATGAAATTCCGTCGGTACTCCCGCGTCGGACAGCCTGCGGGCGTACGCGATGTCTTCGTCGCGGAAGATGTCGAGGTCGCCGACGTCGATGTAGGTGTCGGGCAACCCGGCCAGGTCGGTGGCGCGAGCCGGAGCCGCGTACGGCGAAACGTGCTCGCTCCCGGCGTCCTCGCCGAGCAGTGCGCCCCATCCGGTGAGGTTGTCGTCGTAGGTCCACGTCAGATGGCGCAGCGGTGCCGCTGCGGATGCAGCAGGCCGATCGTCGAGCATCGGGTAGATCAGCAGCTGCTGGGCGACGGCGGGACCGTTGCGGTCGCGGGCCATCAGGCACACCCCGGCAGCAAGCCCGCCACCCGCACTGTCGCCCATCACCGCGATGCGGTCGGGATCCAATCCCAGCATGTCCGCGTTCGCGGCGAGCCATTCCAGTGCGGCATAGCAGTCTTCGACGGGCGTCGGATGCGGATGCTCGGGTGCGACGCGGTAGTCGACCAGCAGCAGCGGCACCCCGGATTCGGATACGTAACGGCGCGCGGCCAGCTCGTACATCGAGCCGAGGTGGTCGAGGCTGAAGATCATGCCGCCGCCATGCAGGTACAGCACCGCGCTACCGGGCGGTTCGCCGGTCGATCTGCGATACCAGGTGGCCGACAACTCTGTGCCGTCGCCTGCGGTCACCGAGAACTTGTCCGTGTCCACGCCCGGGATCGGCGCTGAGGTGGCGCCGATGAAGTCGAACATGCGGTGGCCGTTGATCCTGCGCGTCTCGACGTCGCCGACCGGTGCCGCGTCGGTCTTGCCAAGAGCATCGGTCAGCCGATCCAGCTGGACCTGCACCGCAGGGTCAAGGCGTAGGGCCATCGCTCGACAGTATCGTGGCCGTACGTGAGCACCGCCGCCACCGAAGTCGCGAGCACTCGTCGCGTCCCGCCGTTCGCGGCGGCCGCGGTCATCTCGATCGCGGTGGTCGTCGTCGTATTACATTGTGCGGCAAGCGCTTTGGGTCGTGGATATTGGT
The DNA here is from genome assembly GCA_963758825.1 of uncultured Actinomycetota bacterium. GTDB lineage: Bacteria > Actinomycetota > Actinomycetes > Mycobacteriales > Mycobacteriaceae > Mycobacterium. Next base: position 651,658 of record CAVWWV010000014.1, read on the forward strand.
TCGACGAGGTGTACATGCTGGCCATCGGCCGCTATCACCTGGACTGGGGATCGGCGGATCAACCTCCGCTGGCGCCTGCGCTGGCCTCGTTGATGGACGCTGTCGCGCCCGCTTCGCAGCAGGCGCTCGCATTGCCCGCCGCGCTGGCAACCGGCTGCGCAGTCGTGCTCGCCGGGCTGATAGCGCGCGAGTTCGGATGTGATCGACGCGCGCAGGTGGTGACGGCACTGGCGCAGGCGACAGGGCTGTGGACGTCACTGGCCGGTCATTGGTTGACGCCCTACGCGCTGGAGCCTGCCCAGTGGCTGCTGCTGATGTGGTTGCTGATCCGCTGGGTGCGGTTGCGCGACGACCGACTGCTGATCGCGCTTCGGCTGTATAGCGGGCATCGCGGCGCTGACCAAGCTCCAGGTGATACTGCTGTGTTCGGTGCTGCTCGTCGCCGTCGCCGTGGCCGGCCCGCGGGAACTGCTGCGGCGGCCGATGTTGTGGTTGGGCGGCGCCATCGCAGCCGTGATCGCCTCGCCGACGTTGATCTGGCAGAAGGTGCACGGATGGCCGCAGTTGCAGATGGCATCGGTGGTCCGCGGTGAGGCCGAGGCGCTGTACGGCGGGCGTGCGGGCATTGCGGTGCAGCTCATCCTGTTCGCCGGGGTGTTGGGCGTCGCCCTCGTCGGTTACGGCCTGTGGCGTCTACTGCGCGATGACGAGATGCGCGAATACCGTTTCCTCGCCGTCGCATTCGTGATCCTGTACGTGATGTTCGTCGCCGCGGCGAGGGCGTCCCTACTACCTCGTGGGCCTGTATGCGCCGTTGGCGGCCGCAGGTGCGCTGGGGTTTGCGAGACGACGCGAGCACGGCAAGGGGCGGCGATGGCCGGCGTGGCTAGCGGTTGCGTCAAGCACGGGCCTGGCGGTCGGCGCGCTGGTCCTTTCGGTGACCATCACCCGCTCTGACGTCGGTGAGCGGATTGCCCACCGCACCGCCGACACTTTCCACGCGTTGCCTGTCGACCAGCAGCAGCGCACTGCCGTCGTCGGCGAGTCCTACATCGTCGCCGCCTACCTCGACGGATACTCCGATCGGCTCGGACTGCCCGAGGCGCACAGCCTCAGCCGCAGCTACGGGTACTTCGCTGCGCCGCGGCCCGAGCTCGACAGCGTGCTCTACATCGGGCGTGACGCCTCATCGCTTCGCGACTACTTCGACACGTCACGACAGGTCGCCGAGATAGGCGACGATATGCACGCGTTCGTGCTCACCGGGCGCAGGCAATCGTGGGAATCCATCTGGTCGCATGAGCGCACGCTGACCGTGTCCTGATTCGGCCCCGCTGCCAACTCGCGTTTGGTAGAACGGGTTCGGCGTTCTGCGCCGCGAGCCGAAGGAGTTTGCCATGGGTCGATGGTCACGCGCAGAGCTGGAGAAGGCGTTTCACGACTACGAGGATGCCGTTGTCGAGATCGGCAAGACCTGGGACTGGGCCAGCTACGCCGACCACTTCACCGAAGACGCCGAGTACGTCGAGCACGGAATGGGCAACCGGACCGGCCGCGAGGAGATCCGCGAGTGGATCTCGTCGACGATGAACATGTTTCCCGGCAGCGAGATGCCGACATTCCCCTGCGAGTGGTACGCCATCGACGACGAGTTGGGCTGGGTGATCGCCCGGATCCCCAATCGGATGAAGGACCCGGGCGACGGCAGCATCCACGAGTCGCCGGTGATCACCGTCCTCAAGTACGCGGGCGAGCGGCAAGTGGAGTTACGAAGAGGACGCCTACAACCCGATGAACTTCCTGGTGATGGTGCAGGAGTATGTCAACCGCGCGCACAAGCTCGGCACGCTGTCCGACGACGGGCGCACATTCGCCAAGAACATGGGCTGGCGACTGGACTGAGGGTTATCCGAAGACGAAGTCGTCCGGGATCCGGTGTGCGTGTCCACGCCCAATAGTCGACGAGGCGCCACGGGCTCAGCGTGTGCACTTCGCCAAGGCTGTTCTTGAAGTAGGAGTGCTTGATCGTCGGCTGTGACCACACCATCGTGCGCATCTCGGCCTGGCTGCGCTCGTGCCAGTCCGTCGTCTTCTCGACAGTTGGCTCCATCGCCGCGTGTCCGCCTGCGATGAGCAGTTCCAAACACTGTGTGATGTAGCGCATTTGGCATTCGGAGTGGAAGATCAGGCTGCCGCCGCTTGCCAACCAGGTGCCGGGACCGTTCATGCAGAAGAAGTTCGGGTAGTCCGGGATCGTGATGCCCAGATATGCCGACGGCCGCTCACCCCAGCGCTCGCTGAGGACTTCGTCGTCCCTGCCGCGAATGGTCATGGGCCACAACAGCTTGGTGTGCTCGAATCCGGTGGCGTACACGATGACGTCGGCCGGATAGCGGGTGCCGTCCTCGGTGACCACTGCGTCCGGTTCGATGTGGTCGATCCCGGTCCGGACGAGTTCGACGTTGTCGCGCGTGAGCGTCTTCAGCCAGCTGCCGTTGTCCTGCAGCGTACGTTTGCCGGTCGCCGGATAGTCCGGCACCACCTTCGCCTGTAGGACCGGATCATCGCCGACCTGACTGATGATCCAGTCGGTGAACATGATCCGGGTGACCTCGCTGATCTCGTTGATTGCCTTCTGCTGGTCCGGATACTCCGGGTCGACGCGCGCCACGTCGAGTCCTTTGTCGCACCACGGCCAGAACAGCAGGAAGCGGTACCACCGGCCGTAAAACGGCAGATGCCTCAACGCCCACTGCACACCGGGACCGACTTCGTCGTGGTAACTCGGATTGGGGAACATCCACTGCGCGGTGCGCTGAAACACGGTGAGGCGCCGCACATCCGGCGCGATCGTCGGTGCGATCTGAAAACCGCTGGCCCCTGCGCCGATCATGGCGACCCGCTTGCCGTCGAGGTCGACGGAGTGATCCCACGCGCTGGAGTGGAATGCCGGTCCGGTGAAGTCGCGCTGCCCCTCGATCGTCGGGGTGTGCGCCCGGTCGAGCTGCCCCACCGCGGTGATGACGGCGCGCGCCGACAGTTCGGTCGTGGTCCCGTTTCGGTCGCGGGTGCAGACGGTCCACGTCGCGCTGTCGTCGTCCCACGACGCCTCGGTGACCTCGGTTTCCCACCGCACATGGCGGCGGATGTCGTGCTTGTCCATCACCCGCTCGAAATAGGCCTGCAGCTCTGGCTGTTCGGCGAAGAAGTGGGTCCACTGATCGGTCGGCTCGAAGCTGTAACAGTAGAAGTGGTTCGGGACGTCAACCCGCGCGCCGGGGTAGGTGTTCTGGTACCACGTGCCCCCGACGCCGGCGTTCTTCTCGACGATCGTGAACGGGATGCCCGCCTCTTTCAGCCGGATTCCGGCAAGGAGCCCCGATTCACCGCAGCCGATGACCACGACGGGGAACTGCTCGCGCGCGGCTGTGTCCAGCGGCGGGCGTGCCCGCGCGTCGCCGCCGTCGAGCTCCATCTCCTCGAGGACCATCGGCACGTATTCCTGGGGTACCGGCTCGCAGACCAGCCAAGCCATCATCTCGTGCAGCACTTCGGCGCCGATCGGCTCGGGCTCCGGGCAGCCGCGGTCGCGGTAGTCGGCGACGACCTCGAGCGCAATCTTGCGGACGGCGGCCTTGTCCTCCTCGGACATGAAGCCCTGAACCTCGTTGAGAAACAATCCGGCCGGTTTGAGGGCGCCACGGATCAACTCTGGATCGCCCGACATATGCACCAGTGACAACATCAGGGTCGGAATGCTGACGTCTTCAAGCGCCTCGGCGATCTGCTCGTCGGAGGTCGTAAACGCTTGTCCGGCATGTGGGTTGCGCACGACTGAAGTGCTATCACGCCGACCTGGGCCAGCGCAGCCGATTGCCGTCGGGCCAAGCGGGGTATCTGGTATCGGTGACCGAGTCATCGGAGCCTCACGACAGTCTCGACCGTCGGCCCGACGGGGTCAGCGATGAGACGGTCGAGGCGGTCGGTTCGCTGTCCGAGGCGCTGGAGTACGTCGAGCGCGCCAGGGGGCATCTGTATGAGTTCCATCAGCTCGTGGGGCATGCCGACCTGCTCCTTGGCGAGGCGGCCGACAAGCTGCGCGCCGCCGGGCACCGGGCCGTCGCCGACCGGCTGGAATCCGACATGGTCGGCCGGAACGTACTCGACGGGCGCTGGACGTTTCAGATCGTCGAGGAGTTCGACGACGGCTACTGGTCGATTTTCCGCGAGCACGAGCGTCGGGTCCGCGATGAGCTGCAACAGGGGGCGAGGCACGTCTTCGAGGCCGAGATGAAGGAGAAGAGGCGGACCAAGGGTCGGCCCGGCCACGAAGCCCACCCGTAGACTCGCAGCGTGGGTATTGCGACCAGGCGCAACGGTGCCACCCCCGCGGAGGTGCCGCTGTCCGACATCGACCTCAGCTCGTGGGATTTCTGGGGTCTCGACGATGATGTGCGTGACGGCACCTTTGCCACCCTGCGCCGAGAGGCCCCGGTGTCCTTCCACGAGTCGTTCGTCGGCGACGAGTTCACCCCGACCGCGGGGCATTGGGCGCTGACCCGTTACGACGACGTCTTCTACGCCAGCAGGCACCCCGATATCTTCAGCTCGGCGGGCGGGATCACCATCGGCGACCAGACGCCCGAGCTGGCCGAGTATTTCGGATCGATGATCGCCATGGACGACCCTCGGCACACCCGGCTGCGCAACATCGTCCGCAGTGCGTTCACTCCGCGCGTACTGGCGATGCTCGAGGATTCGGTGCGCGACCGGGCCCGCCGTCTGGTGACCGCGATGCTGACGAACAACCCCGACGGCAGGGGTGAGATCGTCGCCGACCTGGCCGGTCCCCTGCCCCTGCAGATCATCTGCGACTTGATGGGCATTCCCGAAAAGGATCACGAGCGGATCTTCGGTTGGACCAACGTCATTCTGGGCTTCGGCGATCCCGACATCGCCACCGACTTCGACGAGTTCTTCCGTGTCGCCGTCGACATCGGTGCCTACGCCACCGCGCTGGCCGAGGACCGAAGGGGGTCTCCCGGGGAGGACCTGACCACCAGCCTGGTGCAGGCCGAACTCGACGGCGAGCGGCTCACGTCGGCCGAGGTCGCCTCGTTCTTCATCCTGCTCGTCGTCGCGGGCAACGAGACCACTCGCAATGCGATCAGCCACGGTGTGCTGTCGTTGAGCCGGTACCCCGAACAACGCGACACCTGGTGGAACGACTACGACGAGGTGGCGCCAACGGCGGTCGAGGAAATCGTCCGCTGGGCCTCGCCGGTGGCCTACATGCGCCGGACCACGACGCAGGACGTTGAGTTGGGTGGCGTGAAAATGGCTGCGGGAGAAAAGGTCACGCTGTGGTACGGATCGGCCAATCGGGATGAGTCCAAGTTCGCCGACCCCTGGGCGTTCGACGTTCGCCGCCACCCGAATCCGCATGTGGGATTCGGCGGCGGAGGAGCACATTTCTGCCTTGGCGCCAACCTGGCCCGCCGCGAGATCACCGTCGCGTTCGAGGAACTGCACCGGCGGTTGCCAGACATCATCGCGACGGAGGAGCCGGACCGACTGCACTCCGCGTTCATTCACGGCATCAAACGGTTGCCCGTCGCCTGGACGCCGCGCTAGCTGACCGACTTCGCACCGAGCGCAGCGATCGGCGAGCTGTCGATGTGCTCGCACAGGTCACGCGGATTGTCGAAAACGGCTTGAGCGCCGGCCTTTTCGAGTTCACCTCGTGATACTCCCCCACTGAGGAGTCCGATGGCGGGCACGCCGAGGCGACCGCACGCGATGATGTCCCACACCGCATCCCCGACATAGACCGCGCGGTCGGCGTCGACCCCCGCCCTCTGCATGGCGATGTCGACGATGGCCGGGTCGGGTTTGGCGGTTTCGACATCCTTTGATGACGTCGCGGCAGAGATCAGGTCGTCGCAGTCGAGCACACTTCGTGACATCGACAACTCCTCCTCGCTCGCTGAGCTGGCGAGTACGACCTGCAAGCCGAGTGAGGACACCCGTTCCAGGAGTTCCCGCGCGCCGGGAAGTGCGCGCAGCAGCGGCGCAGCCTCCTTGAGATATCGGGTGTGCAACTCGTCGGCCTTCTGCTGGGTGTCCTCGCCGGCGTCGCCGGCCAGCGATTGGATCAGCCGGTCCCCGTCCATCCCGATCGATCGATGAATCCGCCACGATTCGACCGCGACGCCCGCCTCCTCGAAGGCCCGCGTCCAGGCGTAGACGTGCAGATAGTTGGAATCCACGAGGGTGCCGTCGACGTCGAACAACACGGCGGGTGCATCAGCCATCGCCGGGGAATGCCCGTGGCCGGTCTGCAGTAAACCCCGCTACTTGACGATCAGCGTGCCCTTCATGTTCGGGTGATAGCTGCAGTGGAACGGGTACTCGCCCGGCTGGCTCGGCGCCGTCATTGTCGCCTCTTTGTTGCCTTCGACATCCTGGTCAAAGGCGCCCGCGGTGTCCGACGTGACGGAATGCTCCATTTTGTCGTTGTTCGCGATGTTTATCTTGGAGCCTGGTGCAACGGTGAGCGGCTGCCCGAAGGCCATGTTCGCAATGGTTATCGTCGGGCCGCTCGCGACCTCGGTCGCGCTGGCTTCGCTCGAAGATCCACTCGCGGTCGCGGTGCCGTAGCTCGTTTTCGATCCGCCGCACGCCGTGGTGAGCGTTCCGACGAGCGCAATTGTCGCCAGGAACATACCGATCTTCTTCATCGTGACCCCTTCACTTTTTCGACCCCGTGCTGACGACACGATCAGCCGGTCGAATTAGTTCAGGTCAAACGGATCTTGCTCACCGCATCCACTCGCGCTCGTCGATGATGAACAGGCAGAGCGTCACTGCCAGGAAGCCCGCAGGCAGCCAGATCGCGCGCACGCTCCAGGCGTCGGTGGCCACTGCGCCCGCCAGCGCCCCGCTGGCGAACGCGAGGATCAATATGCCGTAGACGGCGGTGGGGCGACGAGCTTCTGCCCGCTTCTCCACCGCGCCGTCGTACACCGACTCCATGAACCGCATCAGGTTGCCGGTAGTGGCGACGGGTAGGTATGCGAGATCGCCGATGTTACGAAAGAGGCCGATCTGCACCGCGGCCAGAAACGAGATCGGCACGGTCACGAATGTGTGGTCTACCGAGGCGGGCACGAAACCGATGATGGCGAGCACGACCGCCTGAACGCCGATGGTCCAGCGCAACGAGTACGGCAGCATCTGTTCCATGCGACCCGATTTGATGTGGGATGCCAGCAACATGCCCGCGATGAACGCCAGCAGCGGCCATACATGCGCCAGCGCCGATGAGAATTGCCGCTCCGATACATGGATCGCGGAGAAGATGACATTCGCCGTCTGCACGTTGGCGAACACGTGGCCGCGGGCGATATAGGTGTGCGCGTCGAGGAAGCCGTTCGTCAGGGTCAGCAGCACCGCGAACCACAGCGTCCTGGACCGCTCGGCGTCCACTGGGCCGCTGGTAGGGGCTTGCGCCATGGTGAGAACGTAGCGCCTCGGCCAGGCGAGCGCCTATAGCGCGCCGAGCGCTCCCAGCATGCCCGCTGCCGCACGCGGCCACGTGAACTGCTCGGCACGTCGCCGTGCATTCACGCGCCGCTGTGCTTCCGGTCTGCTGATGACGGACGATACGGCGTGCGCGATGGCACGCGGATCGTTGTCCGCCGTCGCACCGCTGTCCGTGGTGAGGATTTCGGCGAGCGCTGATGTCCGCGACACCACGGCAGGTGTGCCGCAGGCCAGCGCTTCCAGCGCGGCCAGCCCGAAGGTCTCGTGCGGACCCGGTGCCAGCGCGACGTCGGCGGACGCCAGGATGGTCGCGACGGTGTCGCGGCAGCCGACATACCCGGTGAACTCCACGGGCAGGCGGGCGGCTTGGCGCTCCAGCCGCGCCCGCATCGGACCCTCGCCGACCACGACGAGCCGGGCGTCGACGCCCGAATTCCGCAGCGTGCCTACGGTGTCGATGCTCCGATGGGCGTGCTTCTCCACCGACAGACGCCCGCAGTGCACGAGGAGCATCTGGTCGGGCCGCGCCCAGCGCAGGCGCATTTGTTCCGAGCGGTGACGAGGGTGGAACTGATCGAGGTCGACACCCAGTGGCACGGTCAACACGTTCGACGCGTGAATTCGGTCGAATTCCTCGCGGGCGAAATCGGTTGTGCACACCACCGCGTCGTAGTCTGCGGCGGTCCGCCGGTTCGCATAATCCGCGATGCCGCGCGCGATGCGGCGTGGAAGGATCTGCCCGACAAGGCGATCCAGCCGCTCGTGGCTGATCATCACCGTGCCGATGCCGCGTTCGCGACCCCAACCGCCGAGCGAGCGCAGCGTCAGCCTGTCGGACACCTCGATGGCGTCCGGCGCCAGGTCTTCGAGCAGCGCCCTCACCGGTTTCGGGAACACCGCACGATAATCGCCGGTGAACGGAATCAGCTTGGCGGGCAGCGAGATCCGGGTAACGCCGGAGCGCAATTCGACCCTCTCCGAAGTTCGGCCTGGGACGACGAGGAAGACCTCGTGGCCTGCGGCGCAATACTCCGCGCCAAGGCGGTCCACCGCTGTCCGCAGGCCGCCCGAGCGAGGTCCGTAGAAGTTGGCGACCTGAACTACGCGCATGACTCGAATCAGAACCGGCACGTCTGTGCCGACGTCGACGCCGCCGTCGACCGGTGGCTTAACGCCTCGTGAACAGCGGTCCTCGACGTCAGACCAGGTAGCGGCCGAACCAGTCCTGGACTCGGCGCCAGGCATCCTGCGCGGCCGTCGCGTTGTAGCGATCGGCGTCGTGTCGTTGAAGAAGGCATGGTTGGCGTCGGGCTCGGTGACCAGTTCGTGCACCAGCCCGGCCTTCTCCAGCGCAGCTCTTGCGGTCGGCTCGGTCTTGTTCACGCGATCGTCGAGCGCGCCGTAGAAGCCAAGCACCGCAGACATTCTTGGAGCCGGCGAAATCCGGATTGTCGGGAGCCGGACCATAGAACGGCACTGCGGCCGCCAACTCGGGCGAACCTGCGGCCAGCAGATGCCAGACAAGTCCGCCGCCCATGCAGAAGCCGACCGCCGCGAGCTTCTTGCCGGGTACCCGCCGCTGCAGCTCACCGACGCCGGACTTCAGGTTCGCCACGAACTCCTCGTTGCGCGATGTTGCCCAGCGCCGCCGTCGCCTCGGCCGGGTCGGTGAACTTCGCGGTGCCGCCCTGCGGCGACAGCAGATCGATGGCCAGCGCGGAGTAGCCGATGCCTGCAAACCGGCCCGCCACCGAGCGGACCCAGTCGTTGAGGCCCTTGTTCTCATGGATGACGAGCACGCCGCCACGCGCATTCGGTGCCTCGGCCCATGCGCCCGCAAGCTCTCCGTGTGGACCCGCCCAGGTGACCGGCGCGGTGGGTAATGCCGCGTCGGAGCCGGGCGCCTGTGGGCTCGCGGTCGCCGGCTGGCTCGCAGTGACCGCACCGGTCGACGTCGCAGGCGCTTCCGTTGTCGGCTTCTTGTTCTCGCTGCACGCGGCAATCAGCGATGTCGCCGCCGCCGTGCCCACCCCGAGCAGCGCCAGCCTGCGAAGAGCCTCACGTCTGGACAGCAACCCGTCGACATGGTCGGTGGCGATTTCTTCTGCGATGTATCGCTGTAGCGGAGTCACATTCGCGAGTATTCACCGTCAGTGCCGAACACGGCTAGACGCTTCTGGTTTCGCGCAATACTGATGCCGATGGACTGGACGCCGGACGGAGAGGCCCTGCGCGGGCGGGTGGCCGTGGTGGCCGGAGCGACGCGCGGCGCAGGCCGGGGCATTGCCGCGGCGCTCGGCGAAGCAGGCGCAACTGTGGTGTGCACGGGTCGCAGTTCGACATCGGGCGGCAAGAAGTCCGACTACGACCGACCCGAAACCATCGAGGAGACCGCCGCTCTGGTCGACGATCTCGGTGGGCACGGCGTCGCCGTCCAGGTCGACCATCTCGATGCGGACGAGGTGCGCGCGCCTGGCGCGCCGGGTACTCGGCGATTACGGCGCCATCGACATCCTGGTCAACGACATCTGGGGTGCCGAGGTGCTCAAGGGACCGCCGCCGACGTGGAACAGGCCGATCTGGGAGCACGACCTCGACGATGGGCTGCGAATACTCCGGCTGGGCATCGACACTCATCTCATTACCTCGCACTGCCTGCTCCCGCTAGTCGATAGATCGGCCCGGCGGGTTGCTCGTCGAGGTCACCGACGGGACCCGCGCATACAACGACGAGAACTTCCGGCTCTCGGTGTTCTACGACCTGGCCAAGACCGCGGTGAACCGGCTCGCATTCGCACACGGACATGAGTTACGGCCGTACGGTGCCACCGCGGTCGCGGTGACGCCGGGATGGCTGCGTTCGGAGATGATGCTCGACAACTGGGGCGTCGCCGAGACCAACTGGCGCAGCGCGCTGGATCCGGACCGCGGTGGCGGGCTGCCCACTGCGCCGCCGTCTTTCGGCGACTCGGAATCGCCGCGTTTCGTCGGGCGGGGCGTCGCCGCCATCGCCGCCGACGAAGACCGCGAGCGCTGGAATCAGGGCTCGGTGACGTCGGCCGACCTGGCCCGCGAGTACGGCTTCACCGACATCGATGGACGACAACCCGACGGGTGGACGTAGGTTGACTGGATGACTTCCGATGCGGCCACCCGTGAAATCGTCCTCGGTATGTGGAAGGCACTGTCCGACCGCGACTGGGAATCCGTCAAATCTTTCCTGTCCGACGACTGTCTGTACGTCGACATGCCGATGCCTGCCGTATCGGCTCGCGGCCCCGAGAACATCGTGGCACGACTGAAAATCGGCTTGGAGTCGTTGTCCTCGTACGTGAACCACGAGGGCCTGCTGCTGACCGACGGTGTCGACGTGATGTACGAGCATTCCGAAACGTGGGGCTGGCCCACCGGGGAGACCGCTCGGCTGGCGTTCGTGTCGGTGCATCGGGTCCGGGACGGCAGGATCACCCTCTGGAAGGACTACTCCGACTTCAACACGTTGTTGTCCCAGGCGCCGCAGTCGTTCACTGACGGCTTCGCGTCTGCCGACACGTCGTGGGTGTTCGACGCGACTGACCTGGTCTGACGGGACTTCCTACACGCTCCAGGCCAGCCGGAATTTGTCGGCGAGCTCGTCGGGGCCGAGTTCTCCGTATGTTTCGTGCTCGTAGCGGCGCACCGCGACGATCGCGTCGACGGCTTGGTCGCCGAGGACGCCGCGAACCAGCGCGGAACCGTCGAGCGCGTCGATGGTGTCGGCCTGACTCGTCGGCAACAGCGTGGTGCCGGCAGCAGCCCGCTGCTCGTCGGTCAGGGTGGACGGGTCGACGGGGGTTTCCGGCGGCAAGGTCCAGCTTGCGCTCGATGCCGTCGAGTGCGAGCCCGAGTATCGTGGCCGTCGCAAAGTACGGGTTCGCCGACGGGTCGACGACCTTCACCTCCACGTTTGCGCCCAGCGGGTTGCTACTACCGCCGACGAGGAATCGCACTGCGGCCTCGCGGTTTTCGGTGCCCCAGCAGACGTACGCGCCGGACCAGTGGCCCGGCTGCATCCGCAAACCGGACAAGATGGAGCCGCAGAGCACTCCCTGCGCTTCAGCCAGGCCCGCAACCACGCCTGCCACCGCCGACTCCCCCTCCGGTGTCATTCCCCGGGCACCGGATCCGTCCGAGAACAGCGATTTGTTGTTCTTCTGTAGTGAAAAGTGTTGATGCGCACCAGAACCGACACTCCCGGCGAATGGCACCGGCGACAGGCTGACCCGTAGGCCGTGTCGCCTGGCGGCCCTGCCGACGATCATCCTGATCAGCATCAGCTGGTCCGCGGCGGCCACCGGTGACTGCGGGGTCAGCGAGATCTCGAACTGGTTCACCCCGTATTCCGGGTGGAACTGTTCGATGGACACACCCGAACTCGTCGCCGCATCGGTCACATCGCGAACGAAACCTTCGTATTCCAGCACCCCGGCAAGCCCGTACTGCGCCCACAGGTGGGCGGGCAGCCGACTGCCGTCGGGTGCGACGAGCAGGAACTCCATCTCGTGGCCGACCAGCGCGGTGTAGCCGGCGTCGACAAGCCTGCGTTCAATGCGCGCCAGCGCGCCACGGCTGCAGTAGGGATCGGGCTGCGCCGTCCTGGCCGTAGAAAGCGCCTGGCGCCCAAGCTAATCCGTCTCCGAGAATGCGCAGGCCGCCTAGGTCGATGCGGATTCGCTGGTCCCCGACCACGCCGAGGTCGCCGCCGAGTGCTATACCGGTCTGGTCGATTGTGAACACGTGCCACACGGGGCTTGCGCCGAGGCCCGGATCGGCGAACGCGCCCATCTTCCGCAGCGGAATCGTCTTGGCGTGCGTGAGCCCGGCAGCATTCACCACCGTGCCGATGAGCGTGGCGACCCCGTCGGATTCGAGTTGAGCGATGGCTGCTGCGGCGAGTGGTTTGGCGGCCCGTGAGTTCACCGGAGCCATTCTTCCTTCAGATTCGTTGACTACATGGTGATCTTGCAGGTTTGGCCGATGTCGAGCGTTCGCAACATGCGGCCCATGCCGAGCCACATCGCGCAGGACAGCGCCAGATCGGTCATCAACTCGTCGCTGAATTGCTCGCCGGCGCGGTCCCAGAAGTCTTCGTCGTCGCGAAGCGCGGTGTGGTCGCCGGCGAAGCGTTCGGCGAACTCCGCTGCGATGCGTTCCTGCGGGCTGTACCCGGGCCACGTCCGCCACTCGGCCGCATGGTCGTAGAGGTCCTCGTCAACGCCTTCGGCGATACCCTCGGAGTCGCGAGTGTTCTGGCACACCACGCACTCGTTGTCGAGCGCGATGACCATCCGGGCCAACTCACGGACCCGCATCGGCAGCCGATTCTTCTTATAGACCGCGTTGGTGAAGCCGACCATCCCCATCCCGATATCGGGTGACTTCACGACCCAGGCAGCGGCGTCATCGTCGGCGAATTCTCCAATTCGGCTCATGGCCGGAATCGTACGCCGAGCAGGAAAAAAGGTGGAACACGTTCTAGAAAAGCCTCGTAGCCGCAGCTAGATCACCTGGCAGCCGCAACCGGCACGGCCCCGTCGTCGTGCCAGTCACGCTGCACCAGGACCTGATGGGCGATCCGCTCGAGCGCGGCTTCGACTTCGTCTCGATCGGGTCTGCCCTCGAAGGTCGGCGATGTCGCGAGTTTGTCGACGATCCGACTCACCAGAGCGGAAGACGCGCAGTCGACCTGGCGGGCACCGGCTTGGGTCAGCCACAGCTGGTCACCGGTGCGCAGCGCATAACCCCGGTCCACCAGCCGGTCGAACGTCGACCCGATGACCTCGGTCGGTACCCGAAGGCGGTCGGCGATGTCGGTCAGCCGCGCAGAGCCGAATACCTGACTCTGCCGGTAGATCTGGATCAGCGCCCACAGCAGGGCGATGTCGGATTCACAGCCCGCCTGCCCGGCGATGGTGCGCAGCCGGATCTCCGGTGTGTTGCGCATCAGGCGGCCGATGGCCACCTCGAGGATCTTGTCGGGCGACTCGGTGCTGGGCATGCCGAAGCCCTCGCCGAGGTCGGTGGCCGACATGGCGTCCATCTCGCGAAGCGGTATCTCCTTGAGGAAGAGCGAGACGATCAAGCCGACAACGGCTACCGGGACGGCGCACAGAAACACCGTGCCGAGCGAGTCCGCGTAGGCGTCGACGATGGGTGCTGCCATTTCGGGCGACAGCGCGTGCAGCGCCTGCGGTGACTCCGCTGCGCGCGGCGGCGCTCCGCTTGCCGCCAGCGCAGGCCCTATTCGGCCAGCGAGAAAGTTGGCGAACAAGGAGCCGAATATGGCTGCCCCGAAGGAACTTCCGATGGTGCGAAAGAAGGTCACCCCTGATGTGGCCACGCCCAGATCGGCAAAACTGGAGGTGTTCTGCACGACCAGCACGAGCACCTGCATGCACAGCCCGATGCCCGATCCGAGCACGAACAGGTAGGCCGACTGTTGCCAGGTCGGCGTGCCGGCATCCATGCCGGAGAGCAGAACGAATCCCACTGCCATGGTCGCGGTGCCGGCGACGGGGAAGATCTTGTATCTGCCGGTGCGACCGACGATGTTGCCGCTGCCGATGGACGTGATCAGCATGCCCGCGACCATCGGAAGGGTGCGCAGGCCCGAGGTGGTCGCGGAGACGCCGTCGACGAACTGCATGAACGTCGGGAGGAATGTGAGCGCCCCGAGCATCGCGAAACCGACGATGAAGCCAAGGATGCAGCAGACGGTGAACACCGGGCTGGTGAACAACCGGATGGGCAGAATCGGTTCGGTCGCACGGGTTTCCACCCAGACGAAGAGGGCGAGCGCCACAGCGGAAGCGACGAACAAGCCGATGATCATCGGGGAGCCCCACGCGTACTCGCCACCGCCCCAGCTGGTGGCCAGGGTGAGTCCCGAGGCGCCGATGCCGACCAGCAGGATGCCGGCGTAGTCGATGACCGGCCGGGCGGCCTTGGCCAACGACGGAATGGCCGCGGCCCCGACCACAAGCACGACGACGGCGACCGGAATGTTGATCCAGAACGCCCACCGCCAGGTGAGGTGGTCGGTGAAGAATCCGCCCAGCAGTGGCCCGATCACGGTGGTGACGCCGAACACCGCTCCGAGCGCGCCCTGGTAGCGACCGCGCTCGCGCAGCGGGATGACCTCGCCGATGACGGCCATGGCTGTCACCATGATGGCGCCGCCGCCGATCCCCTGCAGGGCGCGGGAGGCGACGAGCATCGTCATCGACGCACTCAGACCACACAGCACCGAGCCTGCGAGGAAGAACAGCACGGATGTCTGAAAAACCACCTTTCGGCCGAAAACGTCACCGAGTTTCCCGACGATCGCCGTGACGATGGTGCTTGCGAGTAGATAACTGGTAACCACCCAGGACTGGTGGCCGGCCCCACCGAGATCGGCGACGACGGTGGGTAGCGCGGTGGCCACGATCGTCTGGTCGAGCGCGGCCAGCAGCATGCCGAGCAGCACCGCAACGAAGATGAGGTTGCGGCGGTGGAGGCTGATGCCGGCGCTGCTGGACTCTGGGTCCAAGACAGCGGCCGTCGATGCCTGACTCGTCATACCTGCCTTCCGTCCGGGACAACCGTTCCTGCAGCCATATCGTTAGATAGGCTATAAAAGTTACGGCGACCGGCCCGACGCAGGGTTACACGCGATTGCGATGCGCAAACGCCCAGATGTGACTAACCGGCTGTGCCGCCCGGAGGCCTGGACACGCACTGAGCCAGGTAGAGCTCCTCGCCGAGCTTGTTCATGAGCTCGAGCTGGGTCTCGAGGTAGTCGATGTGGTTCTCTTCGTCGGCCAGGATCATCTCGAAGATGTTGGCGGACGTCGCGTCTTGCTTCTCACGGCACATGATGATGCCGGGCCTCAGCCTGCCCACCACCTCGTACTCGATCGCGAGATCGGCTTCGAATTGCTCGCGTACCGTCTGACCGACGCGCAGGGAAAAAAGCCGTTGATAATTCGGCAGACCATCGAGAAGCAGAATGCGATCGGTGATCTTCTCGGCGTGCCGCATTTCATCGAAAGACTCCGCACGCGTGTGAGAAGCCAATTCGGTGAATCCCCAATTCTCTTGCATTTTGGCATGCAGGAAATACTGGTTGATAGCCGTAAGCTCGCTCGTCAACTGCTCATTGAGCAATTTCAGAACGTCGGGGTCCCCTTGCATGCTGGCTCCTTGCGGCGGTTGCTTCGTCATTCGGTGGCTGTTTTTGACAGGCTCCAATCTAGTGCACGCAGAGACGCCACCGAGACAAGTTGTTCAGTGTGCGGGGCGTGTTTGCGCCCTTGCGGCAACGAACTTCAGTGTGCGGGGTGAGATGAACGCAGGCGCTTGGCCTGGCTAGGCTAAGTCGGGCCGAGGCTGGTGGACTGGCGGTCTAACTAAGGTTAGACTGCGCTAACATGATCGCCAGCGCAGCGGAGCGAAGGACGACGATGAGTGAGAGCAATCTGCACTCACTGATTCTCGCCTGCGACTTTCGTGTCGACGACGTCGACAGGATGTGGAGCTGGCTCAAACGCCGTCGCGACAACCTGGCGTCAATCGGCGCGCATCACGTCGTTCTCTACACGTCGATCTGGGAACCGGGCCGAGTGCTGGTGACAATCGGAATTCGGCACGCCCGCTCGATTCGTGACGTGATCGGCTCCCCCGCGGTATTCGAGTGGTTCGATATCGCAGGCCTCGACGACATCCCGCCGATCTTCGGTGGCCAGGTGGTCGAGAAGATCGATCTCGACGCCCCCTCCTCAGAGCGACACGTCGGCCGGATAGTCGTCGGCGTCATGTCGTCGGTCGACGACGTGTCGGAGCTGATGGTCAAGGTTCACGCCGGCCTGGACCGGTTCCGGCGCGGCGGGGTACGCAAGATCTGGGTGTACCGCGCGCTCGACGATGGACAGGAAGTGATGATCCTGCAGGAGATCGACAACGAGATCAGCGCCAGGCAGTGGATCGATCACCCCGACGCCGCCGCGGAGTGGATGTCGAATGCCGGGCTCGGCGCCTATCCGACGCAGTTCGTCGGCCGGTTCGCCCATCTCATGAGCATCGACAGTCAGAACTGATCGGCCGATAGATGTTCGTCTGCCTGTGCACCGGAGCCACCAGCCACGTGGTGCACGACTGTGTCGCCAAAGGCGCATCGACATCGAAAGAGGTGGCGGCCGCGTGCGGGGCGGGGTCCGAATGCGGACGGTGCAGGCGCACCGTGCGGTCGATAATCGAAGCGCACTTCGCCAGCAACGGCGCCCCTTCGGCGGCGAGCCGCTAGCCGCCTCCCCTTTGCCGCTTGTCGGTGAAGGCGGCGAGCGCGTCGGCGTTGGCGTCGGCGCCCATCAACTCGGCGAAATGGGCATTCTCCCGTTCGGTGGCGGCTCTGATGCCCGATTTGAACGGCTCTGCGATCGTCTTCTTGACCGCCATCAGACTGGGAATCGGTCTGGCGGCGAGGATTTCGGCGTGCCGGTGCGCCTCGGGCAGAAGTTCGCCCGGCTCACACACCCGCCACACCAGACCCATTTGCAGTGCCTCTTGCGCGGACACCCACTCCGAGGACATCAGCAGCCATGCCGCGTTCTGTCTACCGATCAACCGGGGCAGAAGATACGACGACGCGGCTTCCGGCGCGACGCCGAGACTGGTGAACGGACACTTCAACCGTGCGTCCGACGACATGAAGACCAGGTCGGCATAGCCGAGGATGGTTGTGCCGATGCCGACAGCGAGTCCGTTGACCGCGCAGATGAACGGCTTCGGGAAGTCGGTCAGCTCGTCGATCAGCGACGTGAAGTGGCTGCCTTGGCCGGCGAGCGCCGGGTCGGTGATCCGCGCAGCCATTTCCTTGAGATCGTTTCCGGCGCTGAACGCCCTTCCGCTGCCGGTGAGCAACACCACCGCGACACCAGGATCGTCGGCGGCCTCCCGGATCGCGATCGCCGTCGCCTCATAGAGCGCTTCGTTGAACGCGTTGAGCACATCCGGCCGGTCGAGGGTGAGAGTCCGAACTCTGTTGACGTCACTGATCAGGAGTGGCACGCGAGCAGCGTAAGCGTCAACCGTTGCTGTACACCCGGGTGGGTGCGACGAGCACCGCCGTGCGGCGTTGTTCCATCATCGTGGCGTCATAGGCGTCCCAATCGTCATGGGTGCCGCCCGCAGCCGTGAACACCTCGCGCAGCAGCAGCCGAAGCCGGTCTGCGTCGGTGAGCCAGGGCTGCGGATCGTCGGGGCCCGCCAATTCGGCGTCGCCCTCGACGGTCGCCCACTGCCAACCGCTGCGAAATGTCGCCGCCAGCTGGGGCCGGGCTCGAAGGTTCGCGAGCTTCACCCGACCATAGGTGACGAAAGCCAGTACCGGACTTCGGTTTTCGGGATGCCTTAGCACGCCCGCATTGACCAGCGATGCCTGGATGGTGTTGTCGGCTCGCAGCGTCGAGACGACCGTCAGGCCGCTCTCGTCGCGGGCCAACGCCACCGCCTCCTCGAGTGTGGTCATCTGGTCACCTTCTGCCTTCCCCCGTCGAACGGACTGCGGTACACGTAGCGGCTGGTGGGCACGGTGTCGACGTTCTGGTTGGCCCCGAAGGCGGCGGTGCTGGCGAGCATGCGCTCCATCCGGTCGCGCAGATCATCGTCGTCGGCCGCGCCGAAGAATGCGTGCAGATCGGAGATCGCCTCGGGCGGGAAAAGCTCCTCGACGATTGCCGAAATGGGGGGCGCGCCAGCGGTCAGCGCGCGCACCACCGCGTTCTGGGTGTAGCCGAATGTGGACTGGGTTTCGAGCGCCACCGGTGTGTGGTCGACGTGCCAACGCGACAGCCATGTCGCCTCATCCAGGTCGTCGGGTCGGCGCAGAAGTGCCACATTGGCCAGCCCGGCCGTGCGCTGGCCTGCCACGGTCGGCGGCGGTCGCAGCGGAACGGATTCCGTCACCAGGTAGGCCGCGACATCAGCGCACTCCCGCTCCAGCAGCGCCCTGGCAGCCTGCACCTGATCGCCGTAGGACTGTTGGACCCACACGCTGACGAAAGCAACGACAGGGGGATCCATCGTGGTCAGCGTCATCAACGAATCGCGCACCTCGGCGTCGCGGACGTTGATCGCGAGGCCGGGCAGACCGATGTCGAGGAGGCCCGCGGCGACATGCGCGCGCAGCCGGGCACACCAGGCGTCGTCAGCGTCTGCTCCGCGCAGAGTCATGATGACTTTCTCCACGACCCGAACCTAGCGCAACCATCTCTACGGGCCTGCTTGACGCGGATGCGGCCGCGGCCGGGTGAGAATGGTCGGGTGATCAAGGCTCTGGGGCTCCGGCTGCACCTGCCGGACAACGGTGCGGTCGCGCGAAGCCTGCTCGGCGTTCTGGTGCTCACGGCGGCCGCCTTGCTGTGGGGACCGGTCGGGGCGGCAACGTCGACGGCCGCCGCGGGCGCGATCGCGGGCGCTATCGCGTTGCAGGACAACCCACTCGGCCGGATTCCGATCGTGCTCGCAGTGTCCGTCGAACTGGGTATCGCTGTGCTGCTCGGAGGGCTGTTCGCCGGCTACAGCGTGGTGTTCGTTGTCGTGATCGCGCTGTGGTGCTTCTTCGCGGGCATGCAGTGGGCGGTTGGCGCGCCCGCCGGCCTGTTGGCAGGGGCGTCGGGTCTGCTGTTGGTCATCCAGCACCCGCAGCCGGTTCTGCCTGCGCTCGCGTCCGCGCTTCTTGCCGTGCTCGCCGGTCTGACGCAGGCCGCGCTCATCGCGGTGTGGCCGCCACGGCGGTGGCGGCTCGAGCGCGAAGCCCTGACGAAGGTGTACCGGTCGCTGAGCACCGACGCGCAACGGCTGGCCGCCGAGCCAACGGCGGAGGTCGACTCGTCGCAGCTGCTGGCGTGCAAGGAAGCGTTCAGCACCGACGAGGCGCAGTCGGGCCGCCGCACATCGGCATACCGGGACTGGCACGCGCTGCCCGACCAGATCGCCAAGACGTTGATGGCTTTTCGCGGCAAGGCCGCCGGGCAGGACGCGGTCCGCGACGTGTTGACCGCGGCGTCGGACATGCTCGCGGCGATCGCCGCGCAGAGCCGGACGGCCCGCCGAGACGCTGAACAGGCGCTGCGGGGCGTCGACGCAGCCGTCGCGGCGATAGCCATCGCGGATGCCCCGGTGGCGCAGCGTCTGTCCCGGCAGCTTCACCGCGCGAACGCGCTGCGCTTCGGCAGACGCAGTCCCGCCGAATGGACGGGCGCGCTGAGATCGGGGCTCGCCGTCGCCGTCGGACATCTCAACCTGAAGTCCCCGATATCGCGTCACGCCGTACGGCTGGCGGGCGCTGCCGCCTGCGGGACCGCCATCGCGCGCGTCGCCGACGTGCCTGCGGGGTACTGGATTCCGCTGACAGTGCTGCTCGTCATGCGACCAGAGACGGCCCACACCTACACCCGGTGTGTGGGCCGGGTGGCGGGCATCTGCGTCGGCGTTGTGATCGCATCCGCGGTGACGCTGGTGTGGGAACCGACCGGTCTGGCCGCAGCGATTCTCGCGGTGCTGTTCCTCGGCATCACATATGCGGTGTCGATCCTGGGGTACATGGCGGTGACGGCAGCCTTCGGCGCGACGATCGTATTGCTCATCGACATCACCGATGCGTCATCGTCGGTCAGCGACCTGCTGCTGGCGACCGTCATCGGTGGCGCCCTCACGGTGCTGTTCCATGTCGTAGTTCCCGATGACGCGCTGATCCGGCTGCGTCAGCGCGCCGGCGAGCTGCTGAAGACCGAGATCGACTATGCCGCAACCGTTATCAAAGCCTTCGTGCATGACCTCGACCACCCGTCGGATGCGCTCGCCGCGGCGTGGCAACGGGCGTTCCGCGCCAGGGCGGCATTCGAAGCCGCTGCAGGAGCGACCCGCGTCGAGTCACGCGAGCTGCGGCGTTGGCTTCGGTCGTTTCGCGCGGGGGTGAATGCCGTCACCACCTCGTGCACCACGCTGGAACAGGGCCTGCCGCCGCACCCGTCCACCGCCTTGAGCCGGGAGTTCGTGCTGGCGGTGGACGACTATGTCGAAGCGCTGCGCGGCGATCCGCCGACCCCGGCCACCCCGTGGAGCATCGACACACTGCCCTTGGTCACCGCCGATGCGCAATTGCGCGACGCCGCAACACATGTCGACGACGGCGCCGCACGCGTTCTCGTCGCCGAAATAACCACGATCACCCGCAGCCTCGCAGGTATTGCCGCCGATAGCCACGACGTCGCGACGCCCTGAACGGGCGCTCTAGTTCTGGTCGCGCGCCCACTTGGGCGTGATGAAGACGCCCTCGGCCTCAACGGTGATGCCGTCCTTGTCGGCGAGATGGCCGACAACGTAGGTCTTGACGCCTTCCGTGCGATCGACGTGAGCCTGCGCGTGCAGCCGGCCCAGTTGCGTGGTGCGCAGGTAACGGAGGGTGATGGTGCCGGTGAAGCGTGGAATCACCCCGTCGCTCGCCGCCTCACCGAGAACGTGATCGAGCACCAGCGCCGACATCCCCCCGTGCACGAAACCAGGTGGGCCCTCGTATGGCGCTCCCATGACGAAGTCGGTGAACGCCGCTCCTGACGCGTCGCGCTCGATGACCAGCGGAGGCGCGATCGGATTACGGATGCCGACGACGGGATTGCCCCATGCCATCCGATCGCCTGCGGTGGTGTACCGCACCCCGAACGCCCCCTCGATCTGGCGTGCCCGCAACCGCGCGGTCAGCGCGTCGATCTCAGCCTTGACCGCCGCCACCTCTTCGGCGTCGACCTCCGTGCGAATCGTCGCGTCGACCAGGTCCCTGACCGATTCGGCGAGCGGCTGGTAGACGTCTCGTATCCGGTCGACTTCGTCGGAACTCAGGTCCCCGATGTGGGTGAACTCCAGCACTCGAAAACTAGAACATGTTTCTAGTCTGAAGTCGAATCACCGCCGCCGCCGTTGAGCAACATGATCGCAATGCGGCGGTACCACGACCGCCATCATTTCGTGAAAAAAACAGCTGTGGATGGTGGCGCAGCAGGTCCGTCGGTCGGTCCCTCGGTGGCCGAGATCCTGGCGTGGCACGCCGGCGGCAGTGGATCACCCACCAAGACGGCCGCCCGGGTTGCCGATGCCATCGCGGCTCGGGGCGACGACGGCACCTGGCTATCCGTCGTGCCGCGTGATCGGTTGCTCGCCGCTGCCCAGCACATCGAAAATCTTCCCGGCGCACGGACTCTGCCGCTCTACGGCGTGCCATTCGGCGTGAAGGACAGCATCGACGTCGAGGGCGTCGCGACCACGCTCTCCTGCCCCGACTACGCCTACACCGCTTCGACGACCGCACCGGCCGTGCGTCGACTCCTCGACGCGGGTGCGCTCTACGTCGGCAAGACCAATCTCGACCAGTTCGCCACCGGGCTGAACGGCACGAGGACCCCGTACACGGTTCCGCGCAGTGTGTACGGCAACGAGATGATCTCCGGCGGATCGAGTTCCGGCTCGGCGCTGGCCGTTGCCCTGGGCCAGGTGCCGTTCGCCGTGGCCACCGACACAGCCGGCTCCGGCCGGGTGCCCGCGGCCCTCAACGGCATCGTCGGGTTCAAACCGTCGCGCGGCCTGATCAGCACCGTCGGCCTGGTCCCTGCGTGCAAGTCGCTGGACTGCATCAGCGTGATGGCCGGTTGCGATCGACGACGTCGACCGTGTCTTCGAGGTGATGGCGGCCCGCGACGACAACGACGCCTGGTCGCGCGGACGCGGCCCGGGCCACGACGGCTCTGAGATTCGAGTGGGGCTGCCTCCGGTCGATGAGCTGGAGTTCTTCGGCGACGACGACATGTACCGCGCACACATGGCCTTCCGCGACCAGCTGGCCGCCATGGCGACCGTCGTCGACACATCCCTCGAGCCGTTCCTGGCCGCCGGTTCCCTTCTCTACCAGGGGCCATGGGTCGCAGAACGGCTGGTCGAGTTCGGGGATTTCCTTGCTGCGCAGCCAGACTCGATCCATCCGGTGGTCCGCGAGATTCTGCGCAGCGGGCAGAAGTACACCGCGGTCGACGCCTTCGCCGCACTGCAGCGGCTCGCCGAACTCAAGGCGGTCGCCGGTCGGCTGTGGCACCACATGGACGCGCTTGTGGTCCCCACGGTCGGCACCACTTTCACCGTCGACGAGGTGCTTGCACAGCCCATCGACTGCAACACGATGCTGGGTCACTACACGCATTTCGGCAACCTGCTCGACCTGATCGGCGTCGCAATTCCGACCGGGACGACAGCCGACGGCAGGCCGTCAAGCGCGATGCTGCTGGGCCCGGCATTGGCCGACGACACCGTGCTTGCACTGGCCGCGCGGATCCTCGACGAGCCACGCGAGGCTGCGCGTGCCGCGCGCACATCCGAATTGGCGATCACCTCCGAGGAGCACGCATGAGCACGTCTGTCGAGGTTCCTGCCGAGCCGGCACCGTTTCGTCTGATCGGCGGCAAAACCGCGTTGATCGTGATCGACATGCAGCGAGACTTCCTGCTGCCCGGTGGATTCGGCGAGAGCTTGGGGAACGATGTCGATCGACTGCTCAAGGTGGTGCCGCCGTTGGCGGCGTTGATCGCGGCCGCTCGATCGTCGGGAATCATGGTCATCCACACCCGTGAAGGCCACCAGGCGGACCTGTCGGACTGTCCGCCGGCCAAGCTCAGCCGTGGCGCACCGAGCAAGCGCATCGGCGACCCGGGCAAGTACGGCAGGATTCTCATCCGCGGTGAATACGGCCACGACATCGTCGACGAACTGGCGCCCATCGACGGCGAGATCGTCATCGACAAGCCCGGCAAGGGTGCGTTCTACGCCACCGGGCTACAAGACGTCCTCGCTGGCGCAGGTATCAGCCAGCTGTTGGTCACCGGTGTCACCACCGAGGTGTGCGTTCACACCACCACCCGAGAGGCGAACGACCGCGGCTACGAATGCCTGGTCGTATCCGATTGCGTCGGTTCGTATTTCCCCGAGTTTCAGCGGATCGGCCTGGAAATGATCACGGCACAGGGCGGCATCTTCGGCTGGGTGGCCGACACGGCCGCCGTCATCCCCGCACTGAAATCACTCACCCCGACCGCGGCTTGAGAGGACGATCGATGAGCACTGACGTGACACCAGCCGATCCACCCATTGATCCGCCTGCGTCCACTGAACCCACGCCGCCGTCGATACCCTGGTGGACGCGTGGCGACCTCAACGCGTTCTTCGGACTCGGCTTCAACATCCTGGTGAATGTTCTGACGTTGACCGGGCTCATGATCGGCGTGATCGCGGTCCCTGCCGGCGATGTGCTCGGCACCATACTGCCCGCCCTCGGGGTGGCCCTCATCCTCGGCAACCTCTACTACACGTTCCTTGCGCGGCGACTTGCGCAGCGCGAGAACCGCACCGACGTCACCGCACTTCCGTACGGGCCGAGCGTGCCGCACATGTTCATCGTCGTCTTCGTGGTGATGCTGCCGGTATACCTGAACACGAAAGATCCACTGCAGGCCTGGCAGTCGGGACTGGCCTGGGCCTTCATGATCGGTGTGATCGTGATGATCGGCGCGTTCGTGGGTCCCTATATCCGGAAGCTCACACCCCGCGCCGCAATGCTCGGCACCCTCGCGGGCATCTCGATCACGTTCATCTCGATGCGTCCCGCCGCCCAGATGTGGGAGGCCGCATGGATCGGCCTGCCGGTGATGGCCATCATCCTCATCGGTTTCTTCACCAATGTGAAACTCCCCTTCGGAATCCCGGTCGGTCTGGCCGCGCTGCTCGTCGGTACGGCAATCGGTTGGATTGGCGGCTACATGTCCGCGCCGGATGTCGGTCAGGCGGTGTCCGACATCGCGCTCGGGATACCCGACCTTCGGATCGACATGCTCTTCTCAGGGCCTGTCGCACCTCGCCCCGCTGTTGGGCACCGCGATTCCGTTGGGCGTCTACAACTTCACCGAGGCGATGAGCAATGTCGAGAGCGCCGCTGCTGCAGGTGACAGTTACAACCTGCGCAGCGTGCTGCTGGCCGACGGTGCGGGCGCGGTAATCGGTTCGGCATTCGGCTCACCGTTCCCACCCGCGGTCTACATCGGCCATCCCGGCTGGAAGGACGCAGGGGGCAGGGCCGGATATTCACTGGCGAGCGGTGTGGTGATCGGATTGTTCTGTTTTCTCGGGCTTTTCGGAGTCCTCGACGCATTGCTGCCGGTGCCCGCCATCGTTCCCATCCTGCTCTATATCGGTTTGCTGATCGGAGCGCAGGCGTTCCAGGCTGTACCGCGTCTGCACGCCATCGCCGTGGTCGCTGCGATACTGCCCAACCTCGCGCAGTGGGCCAGCGGGTTGATCGACAACGCGCTCAATGCAGCTGGGACGTCGGCGGACAAAGTCGGTCTCGACGCACTCAACGGTGCGGGCGTCGTCTACCACGGTCTGCAGACACTTGGTGAGGGTGCCGTTCTGGTGGGCCTCATCCTGGGCACCATGGTCACCTTCATCCTCGAGAAGAAGTTCCTCTACGCGGCGATCGCGTCCGCCGTGGGGGCGGCGTTGTCGTTCATCGGCCTGATCCACGCGCCCCAAGTCGCGTGGGCGGCGAATCCGGAGGTTGCGCTGGGCTACCTGTTCTTCGGAATCGTGTGCGTGGCCTACTCATTTCTGCCCGGCGCGAAGGATCCGGTCGAGGTCGACGAGTCGGACATCGTCGCGGGTCACTGAGTCGCACCGACTGGGCTCGCGTGCGTGACCAATTCCGCTCCTTACGTCCGCTCCGGCCGTACTCTGCGTTGGTGAACACCGCCACTGTCGGTCTTGACGCTGTTGCTCGCAGCGCTGTTCACCTTCTCTTCGAGCATCAAGCTGCTCGGCGTCCCCAAGTCACTCGCGATTCGCGATCACCTCGGTGTCTCACCGGTCCAATGGCGTGTCATCGGCGCGCTCGAACTCGCGGGCGTGGCGGGAGTGCTGGCCGGGTTGCTGTGGTCCCCGATCGGTATCGCCGCCGCGATCGGGCTCGCGCTGTTGTCGATCGGGGCGATCGCCTTTCACCTCCGCGCGTCAGATCGCGCGGCGGAGATCGTTCCTGCCGTGATCGGCGTCGCACTGGGCGCTGCGACTGCCGTACTGCACACCCTCTGACGTCACGCGCATCACACCTGGTCGAACGGGTGTCTTAGATTACCTAAGTTTTCGTGGTCAGTTGTCTACGAAGTGGACTAGCCTGCAGATATGGCTACACGCACCCACAGCGTCGATCCCCGCGCCGAAAGAGTCCGCGGCAGACTTCGCGACGCCGCCTTCGCGCTGGCGCACGAGGCCGCCGTCGACCATTTGACCGTCGGCGACATCGTCGACCGTGCCGAGGTCAGCCGGCAGGTGTTCTACCGGCACTTCCGCGACCGCGACGACGCCATCGCATACGCATTCACCATCGCGTTCGCCTCGGCCACCGCGGACATCGCCGGCGATCCCCGCGCCCGCATCACCGCACTGTTCGATTTCGCGGCCGAACACCGCGCGATGTACCGCAACGTCGTGCCGAGCGCAGTCACCCTGCGCGTCGTCGCCGCCTTCCGTGCCGAGCTCACACCGGCATGCGAACAGATCGCCGCCGACGCCGCAGTCGGCGACATCGCCGGCCTGACCACGGAATCGGTGAGCCGGTTCCTCGTCGGCGGGTTCATCGAGGTGCTGCGCTCCTGGATGGAGGACGGTGACGCCAGCGACCTGCGCGGCCGGGTGACCGCCGCACTCGACACCGTCGGCGCGCTGCTCGGCACGGCCACCGCCACCCCCGTCCGAACCGAATCGACTCCGCACGAAGGGCTTTGACATGGCACGACACGCTTCCCCCGAAACGACGATGACCAAGACCGGCATCCGCAACATGGTGCTCGCGATGACGGCGCTGACGATGTTCGTCGTCGCGATGATCGCCAGCTACTCCGGCGCCTTCGCCAGGCCCACGTTGCACCACCTCACCGTCGCGGTGGCCGCCCCAGAACAGGTCGTCGAAGCGATTCGCGGCCAGGATGTACTGGCGGTCAATGTGGTTGGCGATGATGCCGCAGCGCGCCAGCAGGTCCGCGAACGTGCGGCCGACTCCGCCTTCGTGGTCACACCAACCGGCGAGATGACCATCTACGTCGCGGGCGGAGGTGGCAGAAGCGTCGCCACCGCGGCGGAATCCGTCGGGCGCCAGATTGCGACGAGAGGCGGGTTCACCGCCACCGTTGAGGACGTCGCACCGACGTCGGCAGCAGATCCTTCGGGCACCGTGGAGTTCTATGCCGTCATCTTCCTCTCCATCGGAGCGTCGTTGGGCGCCACCGCCTTTGGCTACATCATGGGCAAGGTACGCAAGCCGGCCACCTTCCTGATGCGCACGCTCACATTGACGGGCTACTCGGCTCTGCTGGCCGGTGTGGTGACGGTCTACGTCGACGCGATGCTCGGCGCTTTGCCCGGCCACACCTTGGCCGTGTTCGGGGCGCTGTGGATGTACGCGATGGCCGTCGGCGGCGCCGTCACGGGAGTGGCTGCGGCCTTCGGATCCGCGGCCTCGATGCTGCTCACCCTGTTCCTGGTGGTCGTCGGCAACGCGGCCGCAGCGGGGCCGGTCGGCAGACCGTTGCTGTCGCCCTTCTACGCCACCTTCACGATGATCGTCCCCCAGGGCTCCGGCGTCGCGCTGCTGCGCAGCATCTCCTATTTCGGCGGCAACGGCGCGGGAACGCCACTGCTGACGCTGGCGATCTGGGGTGCGTCCGGCTGCGTGCTCGCCGCCCTCGCCACGGCGTCGCGGGTGAATTATCGTGCCGTCTATGAGCGTTTCGGGCGGCGACGTCGATTGGTACTACGACCTGGGCACGTATCACCGCCAGGTCGACACGCCGTCGCCGCAGGCGCAGATCTGGACTGACCGAGGCCTCGTCTGGGCCTACGCGTTCAACCACGACGAGGCGATCCGGTGCTTCGAGCGCGCACTTGAACTCGATCCGGATCTCGCCATCGCCCGCTGGGGCATCGCCTATGCGGTCGGGCCGAACTACAACAAGGCGTGGGAGGCGTTCGACCCTGTCGATCTCGCCGCGTCGCTGGCGCGGGCACGGTCAGAACTCGAGCTGGCGGGCACTGCGCGGGCTTCCGCGCTCGAACGCGGGCTGATCGAGGCGCTGCAGGCCCGCTTCCCCACCGACGACCCGGACGACACCGACGCGCTGATCGCCGGCCACGCAAGCTACGCCGATGCCATGGCGCGCCTCGCGGACGCATACCCCGACGACATCGATGTCCAGGCGCTCGTGGCCGATGCATTGGTCAACGTCACGGCATGGGCGTTGTGGGACACCAGAACGGGTGAACCCGCGCCGGGCTCGCGGGTGCTGGAGGCCAAGCGCATTCTCGATGACGCGCTGGCGACCCCGGAGGGCCGCAAGCATCCCGGTGTCCTACACCTGTACCTGCACGCCATGGAGATGTCGGCCACTCCGCAAGATGCCCTCCCGGCCGCCGACCTGCTGCGCGGCCTGGTGCCCGACGCCGGTCACCTGCAGCACATGGCCAGTCACATCGACGTGCTCTGCGGTGACTACCGCAATTCGGTGGTGTCGAATCTGACTGCCGTGCAAGCCGACCGACTGTTCGTCGAACGTGAGGGCCCACTCAACTTCTATTCGCTCTACCGCGCACACAACCTGCACTTCGTCGTCTACTCGGCGATGTTCGAGGGCAACTCGCGCATCGCACTGTGGGCCGCCGACGAGCTCGCCGGACAGCTCACCGCCGAGCTGCTGGCGATAGAGTCACCGCCGATGGCGGACTGGCTGGAAGCGTTCGTGCCGTTGCGAATTCATGTGCTGGTCCGGTTCGGACGGTGGGACGAACTAATCTCCGAAGCTCTGCCCGCCGACGTCGGGCTGTACTGCACGACCGCGGCGACGATTCACTACGGGCGCGGAGTGGCGCATGCCGCGATGGGCCAACTCCCCCAGGCGCACTCCGAGCGTGAGGCGTTCGCGGCCGCATACGACCGCATCCCGGAGTCTCGCTACCTGTTCAACAACACCGCACGCGACATCCTGGCGGTCGCAGCCGAGATGCTGGACGGTGAAATCGCCTACCGGGAAGGACATTTCGATGTAGCTTTCGCCCATCTGCGGCGCGCGATCGAACGCGACGACGCACTCCCCTACGACGAACCGTGGGGATGGATGCAGCCGACCAGGCACGCTTACGGCGCCCTGCTGCTGGAGCAGGGTCGTGTCGAGGAGGCCGCCGAGGTGTACGCCGCCGACCTCGGGCTCGATCCCACCCTGAGCCGACCGTGCCAGCACCCCGGCAACGTGTGGAGCCTGCACGGATACCACGAGTGCCTGCAACGGCTGGGCCGCACCGCAGAGGCGGCCATCATCGGCCAACAGCTGGCGTTGGCGTCGGCACGCGCGGATGTGCCGATCGCCGCGTCGTGTGCCTGCCGGCTGGCGGTCGGCTAACTGATCAGTTCGGCGCTTGGTGCAGCTCGACCGAATTGCCATCGGGGTCGGCGATCTGCACCTGTTTGCCCCCGGGACCGACAGTAACGTCGGAGCGGAGCGGAACGCCCGCCGCGCGCAGACGGTCGACCTGATTGTCGAGATCGTCGACATAGAGCACGATCCGGTTCCACCCGCCGGGCGTCTGCTGTTCGCCACCCATGGGTCGCGACCCTGAGCTGGTCGGTCCGCTCAGAAGGAGATTCAAAGCCCCACGCGTGACGATCGCGACGGGTCCGGCGCGTTGCTCAAGGCGGAAGGCGAGTTGGCCGGTGTAGAACTCGATCCCGCGATCGAGGTCTCCCACTTGATAGCGCACTACAGCGTCCGTGAGATTCGCGGGTCGCCACGACGCGTGGCCGCCCGACGCAGCGTGTTCAGACATACGCATACGGTACGAGCGTTCGGCTCCTCGTTGAAGCGACCGGACGCGAAATCAGCCGAACCCGACCCGCTCCAGCCAGAAGCCAACCAGCCCGTCATCACCGGTGACTTCGACTGCGCCGGAGTGCAGCGGCATGCGCCGATAGATCGTCAACAGGAGTTCGGTCACCGGGCCTCGCAGGTCCGCGGATGCCGCATCGTCGGACCGGTGCCACGCGATCGCGTCTCCGGTGAAATCCAGCAACCAGTCGACGTCGGCGTCGGTCGCGTGCAGACCTATCGTCCGACCGGGGCCGAGTAGCTCCCGCATCCATGGGTGGACCTCGAAATGGAATGGCAGGCAGCCGAGTTCGAGCCACTCGTCGACTGCATCGACTGCCACACCGGTCTCCAGCAGGTACTCGACGCCGAGCGCAATCGCGGCGTCGGCCCGGTGAATCGCGGTCTCATGGGTGAACCTTCGCGCGAAGAAGGCCGCACCACCACCGTCGACCGGGCACCACATCTGTGCGCCCGCACCGGCTTCGGCCAAGGTGCGCCGATGCCAAGAGTGCGGCGGCGACTCGGTCAGCCGCGACGGATCTCCGTCGGTGAAACCGGACAGGTCACGCAGCGCAACGTCCGGCGGCGGCGCGGTTGCGCGCGTCCGGACGATCTCGGCCGCCCACCGCAGCCCGCCGTCCACATGACGCAACAGCTGCGACACGTTCCAACCGGGACAGGTCGGCGCGGGCAGGCCTAGATCTGCGCCATCGAGATACTCGGTCAACAACGTCGTCGTCTGCGTGACGACCTCGGCGCAATGCCGATCGAAGTCAGTCACCTGATCACCTCCGATGGTTGGACCACCACCGTGTCACGGACTCATCGCGACCGCGCTGCGTAAACTCACCGCCTGTGGCCAACAGCGACGACGACGAGCGCTCATCCACGACCGATCCCGAGTGGGTCCGGCACGCGATCTGGTGGCAGCTCTATCCGCTCGGCTTCGTTGGCGCGTTCCCGTCCGATCCGCCGCCGGACGCCGACGAACACCGCCTTCGCCGCATCGTCGAGTGGCTCGACTACGCCGTCGAACTGGGGGCCTCTGGTATCGCGCTCGGTCCGATGTTCGCCTCGAGAACGCACGGCTACGACACCACCGACCACTATCGGATCGATCCAAGGCTCGGCGACGACGAGGACTTCGACCACCTGGTCTCCGAGGCGCACCGACGGGGTCTTCGCATCCTGCTCGACGGTGTCTTCAACCATGTCGGCACCGACTTCCCCCGCTACCGAGACGCCCTCGACGGGCAGGACAGGTCGTGGTTCCACCTGACCGGCGGCGAGTTCGCGACGTTCGAGGGGCACGGCGAACTCGTCGCCCTCAACCATGACAATCCCGAAGTCATCGACTACACCGTCGATGTGATGAAGCACTGGCTGCGACGTGGCGCCGACGGGTGGCGCCTCGATGCCGCCTACGCCGTTCCCGACCGGTTCTGGGCACATGTGCTGCCGCGGGTCCGCGACGAGTTCGGCGACGCGTGGTTCGTCGGCGAAGTCATCCACGGCGACTACTCGGCACACGTTCGCGATGCAGGGGTGGACTCGGTCACCCAGTACGAACTGTGGAAGGCCATCTGGAGCAGCCTGAACGACGGCAACTTCCACGAGCTCGACCATGCGCTGGCGCGGCACAACGACTTTCTCGATGTCTTCGTCCCGATGACGTTCATCGGCAACCATGACGTGACCAGGATCGCCAGCAAGCTGGAGAACTCCCGACATCTCGAGCACGCGCTCGTCATCCTCCTCACAGTGGGTGGCACCCCGAGCGTGTACGCAGGCGACGAGTCGGCATACCGCGGCGTCAAGGAGGAGCGCGTCGGTGGCGACGATGCCGTGCGACCCGAGTTCACTTCACCCCGCACGGGTGCCGACGAACCGGGCCACGACGTCTACCGCCTGCATCAGTATCTGATCGGATTGCGGCGACGCCATCAGTGGTTGCACACCGCGAGAACCTCTGCGGTTGAGCTGACCAACACCCAATACGTGTATCAGACGCGGTCCGATTCGGACGCACTGTTGGTTGCCCTCAACATCGACGATGCCCCGATGACGTTGACGCTGAGCGAGTTCGGGCACGGCGACGGCCGGATTGTCGCCGGTTCCGGAGCGCCACCAGAGGACGTCGTCTCCGCGGCCGAGATCGAGCCGCACGGCTGGCTGATCATCGCGCCGACCTGATCTCAGGTCAGCCGTGCCAGCGTCGCCGGGTCCTCTTCGCCGCCGTAGAACTTGTCCAGCACCGCCACGAACTCTGCGTTGTCGTCTGCGGCGCGGGCGAACAGCGTCATCGACGACCGCAGCTTCATGTCGTCGGGCCAACCGAAGATCTCCTCGGCCGATCCGCCCTCGATCCGGGCCACCAAGCCTGCGCACTCCCGTAGCCGGGCGCCGAGCAGTTCGTGGTCGAGATAGGCGCGGGCCTCGTCGATGGACGAGATCGCAAATCGGATCGCCGTCGGGCTGCTGCCGAGCCCGCGCAGTTGCGGAAAGACGAACCACATCCAGTGACTTCGTTTGCGGCCGCCGCGAATTCGCCGACCACTGTGTCGTAGATCAGACTCTGCGCGTCGACAAACCGTTGCAGGTCAAATGGATCGTTGGTCGACCGCCATGTCGTCGATTTGCTCCCTGCATGAAGGCTCCAAGTTTCACAAGATAGTCTTCGCCCGGAAGCTGATTTCTGGAATGACGCCCATGCCGCCATGGTCCACGGACCGCAACGGTGCGTCGACGGGCGCCGATCGAGCAGACCGACCGCAGAACCGACCTCCAGGATCGGGCGATTCGTCCGCCGGCGAGTGCTGTCGCGGGTCAGTATCCAGTCCAAGCTGCTGGTCATGCTGCTGATGACCAGCGTTCTGTCGGCGGCCGTGGTGGGTCCATCGGCTTCCACTCGGGTCGGACGTCTTTGCGGGCGTCGGCTTTCGAGCGGCTGACCGAGATCCGAGGATCACAGTCGCGTCAACTCCAGGCCAAGTTCACCGACCTCGAGGATTCGCTCGATCACCTTCACCCGCGGGGCGACGACCACCGAGGCCATCGAGGCTTACACCGCCGCGTTCGACCAACTCAACACTTCCACGATCAACCCTGCCCAATGGCAATCGGTCGTCGATTACTACAAAAACCAGTTCCTGAAGGCCGAGACAGGCGCAGACCGGGGACGCCATCGACGTCGACGCGCTGCTGCCGACTTCGAACGCACAGCGGTATCTCCAGGCCTACTACACCGCTCCCTTCAATGACTCGGACAAGGCCATCCGATTCGACGACGCTCGCGACGGCAGCGCATGGTCGGCGGCCGACGCTCGGTTCAACGACTTCTTCCGCACGATGGTGCTTCGCTTCAACTTCGAGGACGTGTTGCTGCTCGATACGCGCGGGCAATGTGGTCTACACGCGCCTACAAGGGTGTCGATCTCGGGACCAACGTCCTCACCGGCCCGTATCGCGAGGGTTCACTGCCTGACGCTTACAAAAAGGCCCTGGCATCCAACGCCGTGGACTATGTGGGCGTCACCGACTTCAGCGACTACCAGCCAGCCGACGAACCGACCGCCTGGATGGTCGCGCCGGTGGGACCTCCAGGAAAGGCCGAAGGTGTTCTCGCGCTCCAGTTCCCGATCTCCTAAATCAACCGGTTGATGACCGCGGACCGAAAGTGGGAAGCAGCCGGGATGGGCAAGACCGGCGAGACGTTCCTGGTCGGGTCCGGACGGGCTGATGCGCTCGGACTCGCGGCTGTTCCTGGAGAACCCCGAGCAGTTCAAGCGCGACGTCGTCGAAGCCGGAACACCGCCCGACGTCGCCGAGGACTCGATCCGCCAAAATGGCACCACGCTGGTACAGCCAGTCGAGACCGAGGCCACCCGCCGGGCCCAGCGAGGCCAGACCGGCACGATCATCGAGGACGACTACCTCGGGCACAAGACGTTGCAGGCCTACGCACCGCTAAACCTGGACGGTCTGAACTGGTCGATCGTCGCAAAAATCGACACCGAAGAGGCATTCACGCCGGTGGCGACATTCACCCGCACACTTGTGGTGTCGACGGCTTTGATCATTTTTGTCGTCTCTCTCGCGGCCATGCTGTTGGCGCGACTGTTCGTGCGGCCGATCCGTCGGCTCGAGGCTGGCGCCCAAAGGGTCAGTTCCGGCGACTACAACGTGAAGGTGCCGGTGGAGTCGCGCGACGAGTTCGGCGATCTCACCGTGGCGTTCAACGACATGAGCCGCAACCTCACGATCAAAGAGGAGTTGCTCGCCGAGCAACATCGCGAGAACGACCGACTGCTGCTTTCGCTGATGCCCGAGCCTGTGGGGCAGCGCTATCGCGAGGGTGAGGAGACGATCGCGCAGGATCACCAGAACGTCACCGTAATCTTTGCCGACGTCGTGGGCCTGGACAAGCTGACAGACGAGATCACCTCGGATGAGCTGCTGGTCATCGTGAACAAGTTGACCCGGCAGTTCGACGCGGCCGCAGAGAATCTCGGTGTCGAGCAAGTCCGCACCCTGCACAACGGCTATCTGGCCGGCTGTGGATTATCAGTGCCGCGATTGGACAATGTGCGGCGCACCGTTGACTTCGCGGTCGAAATGCAGCGCACGGTGGACCGATTCAACGTAGAGACCGGTCACAACCTCAAACTGCGGGCCGGCGTCGACACCGGCTCAGTGACCAGCGGGCTGGTCGGCCGCTCGACCCTGGCCTATGACATGTGGGGATCGGCGGTGAACCTCGCGTATCAGGTGCAGAGCGGCTCGCCGCAAGCCGGCGTTTACGTCAGCTCGGCGGTGTACGAAGTGATGCGCGAAAGCCGCGACTTCGAGTCTGCCGGGACGATCACCGTCGACGGGGAAGCACAACCGATCTGGCGACTGACGGAGCGGCAATCATGACCAGCGCGCTCGATGCGCCCTGGTTCTACTGGGCAATCGGCGTGGCGATCGGCTTTCCGATCTGCCTGATCCTGCTCACCGAGCTGCACAGCGCCCTGCGCCGCCGTGGCAGCATCCTCGCTCGGCCGGTCCACCTGGTGCGCAACTACATCCTGCCTCTCGGTGCGCTGTTAATTCTCCTCGTCGGAGCCATGCAGATTTCAGGCGAGACGACGCCGGTGCGCATGGTTGCGACGGCGTTCGGTTTCGTCGTGCTGGTGCTGCTGCTCTCGGGCACCAACGCCACCTTGTTCCAGGGGGCCCCGGCAGAAAGCTGGCGCCATCGGATTCCGTCGATCTTTCTCGAGGTGGCGCGGTTCGCGTTGATTGCGGTGGGCGTTGGCCTGATCCTCGCCTATATCTGGGGCGCACATATCGGCGGGCTGTTCACCGCGCTAGGCGTGTCGTCGATCGTGCTCGGGCTGACCCTGCAGAACTCCGTCGGGCAAATCATCTCGGGCCTGCTCGTCCTCTTCGAGCAGCCGTTTCAGCTCGGCGACTGGATAGAAACGTCGACGGCAAAAGGCCGCGTGGTCGAAGTCAACTGGCGCGCCACACATATCGACACCGGCAACGGGCTGCTTGTCATGCCCAACTCGGTATTGGCTGCCGCATCCTTCACGAACTTCTCCCGGCCGCCCGGCGCTCACTCCCTCAGTGTGACCACGGTGTTCGCGGTCGACGACCCGCCAGACGACGTCCGCGAGATGTTGAACCGGGTCGCGGCGGCGCTGCCACAATTGCGGCCCGACGCGGCGCCGTCGACCGCGCCGGTGGGCGGGATCCAGTACAAGACACTGATACCGATGCGTACTCCAGCCGACGATTTCGCGGCCCAATCGATGTTCCTGCGCTGGGTCTGGTATGCATCGCGGCGATACGGACTCCATCTCGACGAGGCCGAAGACGAATTCGAAACGCCAGAGCGGCGCGAACGATCCATTCGAGTCATCGCCCCCACTCTGCGGTTGAACCAGGCGGAACAGCAGGAGATGCTCGACCACGCCCGTCTCACCCGATATGGCGCCGACGAGAATATCCAGATATCCGGCGAGGTCCCCAAACGGATGACCTTCATCGTAGACGGGCGAGTTCGGCTGGTCGTCAGCGGCGACGACGGCGTGATCATCCCGCTGCAAACCCTAGAGCGGGGCGACTTTCTGGGTCAGACCGCCCTTACCCGGGAGCCCGTCGCGGCGCGGGCCTATGCGCTCGAAGAGGTGACCGTCGTGCGGGTGGAGAGAGACTACATCGAAGAACTCGTGGCGCGAAAGCCGTTGCTGCTGCAGGATATTGGTCGCTCTATTGAGGAGCGGCGCGCCAGCCTGCGGCGGAAGCTGGCCGCGGCGGCCGAGTAGGAGGGACGATGGACCGTCGGATACCCAAACCTCGCGACCTGGCGCCGTTGATCCAGTTCAAGAAGCCGACGCTGAACCGGACAGCCCGCAGGCTGGCCGATGCGCTGACAATCGCCGATTTACGTCGAATCGCCAAGCGGCGCACACCCAAGGCCGCGTTCGACTACACCGACGGCGCCGCGGAGGAGGAACTGTCGCTCGCCAGGGCGCGGCAGGCCTTCCGCGAGATCCAGTTTCATCCGACGATCCTGCGCAACGTCGCCGAGATCGACACCGGTTGGGATGTCCTCGGCGGGCGCGTCGAGCAACCGTTCGGCATCGCCCCGACGGGGTTCACCCGTCTGATGCAAACCGAGGGCGAGGTCGCGGGTGCGCACGCGGCGGCCAGGGCCGGGATCCCGTTCTCGCTGTCGACGTTGGGCACCAGGTCGATCGAAGAGGTCAAGGCCGCGAATCCTAACGGCCGCAACTGGTTTCAGCTGTACATGTGGAAAGACCGGGAGCGCTCGATGGCGTTGGTCGAACGCGCCGCTGCAGCCGGGTACGACACCCTGCTGGTGACGGTCGATGTTCCGGTCGCCGGCGCACGCCTTCGCGACACCCGCAACGGGATGTCCATACCGCCTGCGCTGACCCTGCGCACTGTGCTCGATGCGGTGCCCCACCCGCGGTGGTGGTTCGACCTGCTGTCGACCGAGCCCCTGTCGTTCGCATCGCTGGATCGCTGGCCGGGCACGGTCGCCGAATACCTGGACTCGATGTTCGACCCGACGGTCACATTCGACGACCTGGCCTGGATCAAGTCGCAGTGGCCGAACAAGTTGGTGGTCAAGGGAATCCAGACCCTCGAGGACGCGAAGTCGGTGGTCGACCTCGGCGTCGACGGCATCGTGCTGTCCAACCACGGCGGCCGGCAACTCGATCGCGCCCCCGTGCCGTTCCATCTGCTGCCCACCGTCGCGCGTGAGGTGGGCGGTGACACCGAGATCGTGCTGGACACCGGCATCATGTCCGGCGCCGACATCGTCGCCGCCATTGCCCTGGGTGCGCGCTTCACATTGGTCGGGCGCGCCTACCTCTACGGTCTGATGGCGGGCGGCGAGGCAGGCGTCGTCCGCGCCATCACCATCCTGTCCGAGCAGGTCGCACGCACCATGCGGCTACTCGGCGTGACGTGTCTGGACGAGCTTGCGCCGCGGCACGTCACCCAGCTCTCCGGCCTCGGTGGCTAGCCAAAGGTTCACGTTTAGCCAGCTCAGAGCCGCCGAGTCCGGGCCGAGTCGCAATCGTTAGCCATTCGCGATATCCGAACGCCGTGTTGGTACACGTGTGGCTGATGTGGCGGGTGATTCACTGGCGCACGCAAAGCGAACGGCAATTGCTTGGTGTCAAGTGATTGGAAAGGTGGGTTGGTTGCCGTGATC
This sequence comes from uncultured Actinomycetota bacterium, assembly GCA_963758825.1. Taxonomy (GTDB): domain Bacteria; phylum Actinomycetota; class Actinomycetes; order Mycobacteriales; family Mycobacteriaceae; genus Mycobacterium. Next base: position 688,963 of record CAVWWV010000014.1, read on the forward strand.
AAAAGGTTTGAGAAGTTACGAGGTAAGTGGATGCGGCGGGCGGCGGCGAGCGCCCTCGTCGCGGCGGCTCTGCCGGCGCTGATCGGATACGCCGGGGGGTCGGCGACCGCTGGTGCGTTCTCCAGGCCCGGTCTGCCCGTCGAATATCTGATGGTTCATTCGGCGTCGATGAACCGCGATATCAAGATCCAGTTCCAGGGCGGCGGACCGCACGCGGTCTATCTGCTCGACGGCCTGCGAGCGCAGGACGATTTCAACGGCTGGGACATCGAAACCCCGGCGTTCGAGTGGTACTACGGCTCAGGGCTTTCGACCGTCATGCCGGTCGGCGGCCAGTCGAGCTTCTACGCCGACTGGTACCAGCCGTCGCAGGGCAACGGTCAGGACTACACCTATAAGTGGGAGACCTTCCTGACCCAAGAACTGCCTGCCTACCTGGAGGCCAACCAGGGCGTGTCGCCGAACGGAAACGCCGTGGTCGGAATTTCGATGGGTGGCAGCACTGCGCTGACCTACTCGATCTACTACCCGCAGAAGTTCATCTACGCGGCGTCGTTGTCGGGCTTCCTCAACCCGTCCGAGGGCTGGTGGCCGATGCTGATCGGGCTGGCGATGAACGACGCTGGCGGCTACAACGCCGAAGACATGTGGGGCCCGTCGTCGGATCCCGCCTGGAAGCGCAACGACCCGATGGTGAACATCAACCAACTGGTTGCCAACAACACCCGGATCTGGATCTACTGCGGCACCGGTACGCCGTCGGATCTGGACTCCGGAGCGGCGGGCGGCAACCTGATGGCGGCGCAGTTCCTGGAGGGCTTCACACTCCGCACCAACCAAACCTTCCGCGACACCTACGTGGCCGCGGGTGGACAGAACGGGGTGTTCAACTTCCCCGCGACCGGGACACATAGCTGGGGCTACTGGGGACAGCAGCTCGAGCAGATGAAGCCCGACCTCCAACGGGTGCTGGGCGCGTCCCCCACCTCCGCGTAACAGCACCTCTCTCCAGTGAGCCTGTCGCTACCCCTGGCGGCAGGCTCACTGCTTTGCGCCTAGTTCTGAACCGTTGGCCTGTTGACGATTTCGCCGATCTCGGCGTCGCGCCGGTCACAGCCGTGTGCGCAGGGCGATGTCTTCTTCGAACTCGGACAGCATCGCGTCAGTCAACGTCGGGCGGGTATCGGCGATGGCGGTCAGGTAGTCGTCGGTGCGAGCGGTTTCGCCGCGCCGGAACTCGACCTCGCGCTCGAAGGCGCACTGAGCGCCCTTGCGTGCGGCGAATTCGATGTCGGCCGGTGTGAACATCGCGCTTGCCTCGACCAGTTTGTCGACCTCTACCGCGTCCCTCATCGGACCCAGGTAGCGACCCCAAATGGCAGCGCGGGCAACGGTGTCCGGCGGACCGATCGGGATGATGTAGTCGAATCTGCCCGGCCGCAGAAACGCCGAGTCGAGTGAGCGCACCGAGTTCGTCGCACACACCAGCAGACGCTCGTCTCGCTGGCGGAACGTCGGTATCAGCTTGAGCAATTCGTTCGTCACGCCGTGTGAGGGATCTGAGGGGACTCCCGAGCGACTGCCTGCGATCTCCTCGACTTCGTCGATGAAGACCACGGCCGCTTCCAATTCCATCACCGTGGCGAAGGCCTCGCGCAGAGCGCTGGCCATCGCGACGTCAGGGGTTGCGAGCCGGGACGGGAACAGTTCGACGAACGGCCAACCGAGTCGACCCGCCACCGCCTTCGCGAAACTTGTCTTTCCGGTGCCGGGCGGGCCGAACAGGATGACCGCCTTCGGTGGTGAAACTCCGTACTGTGCAGCGGTATCGGGTTCGACCAGTGGCAGCACGATGCGCTTCTCGATGAGTTGCTTCTCACGCTCCATCCCGGCCATCGCGTGCCACAGTCCATCGGTCATCACCTGACCGCCGAGATTGGCAAGCAATCCCGCATCTGCGGTGCCGGCATGATCGAGTTTCTCGAAGTAGCTCAATGCGGCGCGTTCGGTGTAACCCGAGTTCTGCAGGGCAGTCGTCCCGGTGGCGTCGGCAGGCAGAAGTGCACAGACCCGCCGCACCCCCATCGTTCGCAGTCGGATCTCCAACTCGCCGAGCAGCGCACTTCCGATGCCACCGTTTCGCCAAAGATGACTCAGCGCTATCACCGAGATCCACGCCCGCTCCCCCTGCGGCTGCGCGGCCGCCATGCCGACGAGTTCGTCGCCGATGACGGCGACCACCGCAGGCTGGCCGGACCTGGCCGCCGATATCACCTCCGACACTCCGAACACCGGATGTGTCTCGTCACGGCTTCGGCTCTGGTCCCAGACGCTGATCGCCTGGTCGAGGTCGTCCTCGTGAAAGTCGCGCAATCGCCAAGGGGGCATGCTCATGAGTACCTGGCCAGGCGGTGGAGGGGCATCGCCCAGATGGGTGGTTGTGCGGGGGTGGTGGGAACGGTCGGCGTCCTCACCGGCGTGACAATCGCGGCGGGCCGGAAGGCGCGGGCGCGTCGGGAACAAAGCAGCCCCGCCCAGGGTTGAGCCGATCAGGCTTAACTTTGGAGGATTGAATGTCTGAAGCAATTTCAGTACCGGTGGTGTTCGTCAGCGAGCCGATCGTGCTGCCGACCATGGTGGTGCCGATCGAGCTGGACGACGCCGCTCGGACCGCCGTCGACGCCGCGCAGGCAAGTGAAAGCGGGAAACTGCTGATCGCGCCCCGGCTCGACGATCGCTACCCCACCTACGGCGTCCTGGCCTCGATCGTGCAGGTCGGACGCGTCGCGGGCAGCGGCGGCTCGGCAGCGGTGATCCGCGGCGAGCGTCGCGCCCACATCGGCACCGGCACGACCGGTCCCGGTGCGGCGCTGTGGGTCGAGGTGACCGAGGTCGAAGACCCGCAACCGACCGACGAGACCCGCGCGCTGGCCGCCGAGTACAAGAAGCTGCTGCTGGCGATGCTGCAGCGGCGCGAAGCGTGGCAGATCATCGACTTCGTCAACAAACTGACCGACCCGTCGCAGCTCGCCGACACCGCGGGCTACGCGTCGTATCTGTCCGACGTGCAGAAGCGTCAGCTGCTGGAGACGCCCGACGTGGCCGAACGGCTGCGGGCGCTGATCGACTGGACCAGCACGCACCTTGCCGAGGTGGAGGTCAACGACAAGATCGCCGAGGACGTCCGCGACGGCATGGAGAAGACGCAGAAGGAATTCCTGCTGCGCCAGCAGCTCGCCGCGATCCGCAAGGAGCTCGGCGAGGGCGAGCCGGACGGTTCCGACGACTACCGGGCCCGTATCGAGGCCGCCGAACTGCCTGAGAAGGTCCGCGAGGCGGCGCTTCGCGAGGTCGGCAAGCTGGAGCGATCGAGCGAGCAGAGCCCCGAGGGCGGCTGGATCCGCACCTGGCTGGACACCGTGCTCGACCTGCCGTGGCACATCACGACCGAGGATTCGACGGATCTGAGGGCGGCGCGCGACATCCTCGACGCCGACCACCACGGGCTGGACGACGTCAAGGACCGCATCGTCGAATACCTGGCCGTGCGCGCCCGCAGGACTCAGCGCGGCATGGCCGTCGTCGGCGGTCGCGGTTCCGGCGCGGTGATGGTGCTGGCCGGTCCCCCCGGGGTCGGCAAGACGTCGCTCGGTGAGAGCGTCGCACGCGCGTTGGGCCGGAAGTTCGTTCGCGTCGCCCTCGGCGGTGTGCGTGACGAGGCCGAGATCCGCGGACACCGACGCACCTATGTCGGTGCGCTGCCCGGCCGCATCGTCCGCGCGATCGGCGAGGCGGGGTCGATGAACCCGGTCGTGCTGCTCGACGAGATCGACAAGGTCGGCTCGGACTACCGCGGCGACCCGAGCGCTGCGCTGCTCGAGGTTCTCGACCCGGCGCAGAACCACACGTTCCGCGATCACTACCTCGATCTGGATCTGGACCTGTCGGATGTGGTGTTCCTGGCGACGGCCAACGTCATCGAGAACATCCCGTCGGCACTGCTGGACCGGATGGAACTGGTTCAGATCGACGGCTACACCGAGGACGACAAGGTCGCCATCGCCCGCGACTTCCTGCTGCCCCGGCAGCGCGAACGGGCGGCGCTGACAACCGACGAAGTCGCGGTGACCGACGACGCGCTGCGCAAAATCGCCGCCGACTACACCCGCGAGCCCGGCGTTCGGCAGTTCGAGCGGCTGCTGGCCAAGGCGTTGCGCAAAGCGACGACAAAATTAGAGGAATCCCGACCGCTGTCCGATGTCGCCGCCGGAGCGGCTCCGCTGACGATCGACGAGCCGGATCTCGTTGACTACCTTGGCCGTCCGCGGTTCACGCCGGAGTGCAACGAGCGCACCGCGGTGCCCGGTGTGGCGACCGGCCTCGCCGTCACCGGACTTGGGTGGCGACGTGCTCTACATCGAGGCCAACGGCAACGACGGGGAGCCGGGTCTGAAGCTGACCGGCCAACTCGGTGACGTGATGAAGGAGTCGGCGCAGATCGCGCTGTCCTACGTCCGAGCCCACGCCGAGCAGTTGGGGGTCGACCCCAAGGCGCTGGACCGCCAGATCCACGTGCACGTGCCTGCGGGCGCGGTGCCCAAGGATGGTCCTTCGGCGGGTGTCACCATGGTCACCGCCCTGGTGTCGATGGCCACCGGACGACAGGTCCGCGGAGACGTCGGGATGACCGGAGAGGTGACGTTGAACGGTCGGGTGCTGCCGATCGGCGGGGTCAAGCAGAAACTGCTGGCCGCCCAACGCGCAGGCCTGTCAACGGTTTTCATCCCGCAGCGCAACGAACCCGACCTGGACGATGTCCCGGCCGAGGTGCTCGAGGCACTCGAGGTGCGGCCGATGACCGATGTCGCCGACATCGTCGCGCTGGCACTCGAGCCCGCCGCCGAGACGGCGACCGTCGCGGCTTGAGGAATTCCCAGCGAGCGTGCGCGTTTGTACGGTCTGACACGGTGTGTCGCGTACAGACACGCACGCTCGCGGGATAAGGGGACAGTTCATGCCACGACGCGGTGAACCGTTGCACAAGCTCGGCTTTCTGACCATCGGACGCTTCGATGCGGCCGATCCAGGACCGGGCATCGAGGAGACGCTGCAGACCATCGAGCGCGCGGAGACGCTGGGCTTCGACAGCGTGTGGCTGCGCGACCGGCACCTGCAGCCGGGTATCTCGTCGCCGGTCGCGATCATGGCTGCGGCCAGTCAGCGCACCAATCGAATAGAGGTCGGCACCGCGGTCATCCCCCTCGGCCTCGAGAACCCGTTCCGGCTGGCAGAAGACCTTGCGACCGTCGACATCATGTCCGGCGGCCGGATCAACCCCGGGGTGTCGGTCGGTACGCCGATGCTTTACGAGCACTACAAGGCCGCGCTGTACCCCGAATCGGCCGATGTGCAGGATTTCTCGAAGGACCGGGTGCTGCGGCTTCTGAGCTACCTGCGTGGCGAGCCGGTCAGCGATTTCGCAGGCACCGTCGGCATCGAGCAGTTCACCGACCGCATCCAACCCCATTCCCCCGGGCTGGCCGAAAGAGTCTGGTACGGCGGCGGTTTGACGTCGGCGGTGTGGGCGGGGGAACAGGGAATCAACTACCTGACGAGTTCGGTGGTGAGCATCGAGGGCACCGAGAGCCGCGACTTCGCCACCATCCAGGGCGAGCAGATCGACGCCTTCCGTGCAGCACACGCGCAGCCCGAAAAGGCGCGGGTGTCTCAGGGACTCGTCGTCATCCCCACCGACTCGGCGACCGATGACCAGATCCGGCGCTACCGTGACTATGCCGCAAGCAGATTCGAGCGCACCAAGACGCCCCAGGGCGCGCGCGGCATGCTGTTCTCCCCCGACTACGTCGGTCCATCCGACGAACTCGCGGACCAGCTTTTCGCCCACGCGGGGTTTCAGCGCGCCGACGAGGTCGCGTTCGCGTTGCCGTTCACATTCGGCGCCGACGATTACACCCAGATCATCGACGACCTGGCCGGATACCTCGGCCCCGCGCTCGGATGGAAGCCATCCCAGTAGCGTCAGCTCATGGCGTACGACGAAGACCTGGCCGACCGCATCCGCGAACTCCTCGGACCGCAGAAGGGAGTCGAGGAGAAGCGCATGTTCGGCGGGCTGGCGTTCCTGATCAACGGCAACATGTCGGTGGCGGTGAGCGGGCGCGGCGGGCTGATGGTGCGGGTGCCGCCCGACGAGACAGAGAAGCTGCTGGCGCGCGAGCACGTCGAGCCGATGGTGATGGCCGGTCGGGAGACCCGTGGCTGGCTGCGGGTTCGCGGTGACGGCGTGAAAACCAAACGGCAGTTGCAGTCCTGGGTCACCCGTGGCGTCGATTACGCCAGGTCCTTGCCGCCGAAGTGACGTTTTCCGATAGCCCCGACGGGTAATTCAGCTGTGATGGCATCGTCGTCGCACAAGCAGCTGGTCGGGCGCCTGCTGAAGGTGGCGGGCACCACCTACGCCGAAGAGGCGGGCATCACGCTTCGGGACAAACCGATGCCGTTGTTCCAGTTGCTGGTGCTGTGCATGTTGGCCAGCAAGCCCATCGGCGCCGACGATCGCGGTACAGGCCGCACGCGAAGTGTTCCGGGCCGGCCTCAAGACGCCGAAGTCGGTCCTGGCCGCCGACCGCAAAACCATGATCGAGGCGTTCGGGCGGGCCCACTACGTCCGATACGACGAAAGCTCCGCCACCCGGCTGGCAGACATCGCCGTTGCCGTGCGTGACGACTACGGCGGCGACCTGAGACGGCTGGCGACCGCAGGCGAATGCGACACGAACGCGGTGACGCGACTCCTGAAGCAGTTCAAGGGAATCGGCGACACCGGCGCCGACATCTTCCTCCGCGAGGTACAGGACGTGTGGCCATGGGCGCGGCCGCATCTCGATGAACGGGCCACCGCGGCCGCACACGACATCGGCCTGCCCGCCGACCCCGCGGCGTTGACGGCACTTGCGCCGCGGAACACAGCGAAGCTCGCCGCTGCGCTGGTCCGCGTTTCCCTGGACGACGACATGCGCGCCGGGCTTGTGGCGTGATCCGGATCGGGACGTCGGGGTGGTCCTACGACCACTGGACCGACGTGCTGTATCCGCAGGGGCTGCCGGCATCGAAGCGACTGGCCCACTACGTCGCCGCGTTCGACACAGTCGAACTCAACGCGAGCTATTACCGCTGGCCACGGGACGCCGCTTTCGCCGGCTGGCGGCAACGGCTGCCGGACGGCTTCACAATGGCGGTGAAGGCTCATCGCGGCCTCTCGCACTTCCGCAGGCTGAAGTCGCCCGAGCCGTGGGTGGAGCGCTTCGAGCGCTGCTGGAAGGCGCTCGGCGAGCGGGCGGAGGCGCTGCTTGTCCAACTGCATCCCGCGATGGAACGCGACGACTCCCGCCTTGATCACTTCCTTCGCCTGATGCCGTCGTCGATTCCGGTGGCGATGGAGATGCGGCATCCCTCGTGGAACGACCCGGCGGTGTTTTCGATGCTGGAACGCCATGGCGCGGCCTACGTCGTGATGAGCGGCGCGGGGTTGGCCTGCGTACCGCGCGCCACGAGCAATTTGGTCTATGTACGAATGCACGGCCCCGAGCCGGCGTCGCTCTACACGGGCTCGTATTCCGACAGGGATCTGCATGAGTGGGCGGACCGTGTGACGGCGTGGCAGCACGAGGGCAGACGGGTGGACGTCTACTTCAACAACGATCTCGGCGGCCACGCTGTGCGCAACGCTCACCGGCTCAAAGAGTTAGTGACCCCCGGTTGACGGCCCGGGATCAAGATCGGGCAAACTTCTGACCCGATGCGTACCGTAATCGTGATCGCCGCGGCAGCGGCATTCGCCCTTGCCGGCTGTACCTCCGAGACTGTGGTCAACACCGGTGAGTGGGAGTCCGCGACGGCGACGAGCACCTCGGCCGCGCCCCCGCTACCCCCGACGAACCCCGCGCTGCTGGCCAACGCGTTCGACTTCGTCGAGCATCCGGACGGACAGGCTGCGTACTACTTCTTGACGCCCAGCGGCCGTTGGCGGTGCGCGATACTTCCCCGCAACAGAGCGGGATGCCAGGCGACCGGAGGCGCGCTGACCATCGCGGGCGCTCCCGATACGGTGCCCGACGCAGCCGGTGAGGAAACCGCGCCGAACGCGATCGTGATCGAGCCGGAGGGTGACGCTCACTTTGCCGCCGTGGACGGAGCGGAGTTCACGCCTGCCGATCCCGCCAACGTCCTGCCGTTCAACAGGACGCTGGTCGTCGCCCGGTTCCGCTGCAACATCCAGGAAGCGAGCGGGGTGTCGTGCCTCAGCGAGCAAAGCGGCAAGGGCTTCACGTTCAGCGCCGACGGTTACCTGCCCCAGTACACCGAAGTACCGCTCGACGCGCCCTAGCGCCGAGTGACGGCGTCGCCTACTCGAGGTTTGCGGTGCCGTCGGCGTGCACCTGCACCTTGGCCCCCGCGATGTCCTCGCGGACCGTCGCGTCGGCTTGCGCGGCGTCGGTGATCACCGCGAGCGTTCGCGCGTCGTCCGCAGTGCGCACCGCCACGTAAGCTTTCTCCGCCGACCCGTCGCGGTCGAACGGCGCGGTCCAGGCTTCAACGGTGCCGACGCCGGACCACTCCACCTTGGATTTCCTGGTCGGTTCCGCGTCGACAGCGGGTTGCGCGTCCTCCCAACGGAATTCGTGCTCGGGCGGTGTGGTCCCGTAAACACCGAAGCTGTGCTTGGTGAGCCATCCGCCGTTGGCGGAGATCAGGCCGCGTGCACCGGGGTTGGCGACCAATCGCTGTGCCATCGTGGCGATGGAGTGCGTGACGTAGTTGTTCCACGGGCCGCCTGCGAAGGTGAGACCACCGGTCACCGTGAGTGGCCGCGGATCGCCCGCCAGGCCCAGTTCGGCGGCGGCCACCTGGACCGCCGACGGGAAGCAGGAGTAGAGGTCGACGTGGTCGATGTCGTCGAGGCCGACACCGGCCAGCTCGAGTACTCGCCGACCCGCGATCCTGATTGCCGGTGATCGGTGCAGCTGTTGGCGTTCACCGATCGCGTACGTGTCGTGTGCGTCTGTGCCCGCGTAGGGGAAAACCCAACGCTCAGTGGGAATCTGGAGAGCAGTGGCCTTCTGTGCCGAGGCCAGGATGATCACCGCGCCCTGATCGACCATGTTGTTGGAGTTCATCAGCTTCGTGTACGGCCAGCTGATCATCCGGTTGTCGGCGCTCGGCTGCCAGATATCCTGCGCCGACAACGCTTTCCGGCTCCAGGCGTGGGGATTGTCCGCAGCGACCGCGCTGAACTGCGACCACAGTTCGCCGATCCGGCTGCGGTGCGCGTCCGAGGACTCCCCCGCATCGATCCGTAACGCCTGCTCGAACATGGCGTAGAAATAGGGGGCACGGATGAGCCCGATTCGGGTCTCCGCAGGCCCGACGAGCGACTCGCCCTCGTTGGCGCCGTCGGCGAACGGCACCGACTCGTCTTCGCTCGTCCAGTCCGGCTTGACTCCCCGGTTACGCATTCGCGTTCGGGTGCGGAAGGTTTCGGCGCCCGCAATCACGACAAGCTCGGCGCGTCCCGCCTGGATGTCCAGGCAGGCCTGGTTGACCAACGTCTGCGGCACGTTGCCGCCGACGCCTGTGTACCGGGTGGACGCGTCGCGGGCCCGGATGCGCTGCGCCAGCAGACGACCCGGGTCGCGGTAGCGCCACGACAGGATGTTCACGACGCGTATCGAGTCCACGGCCTCCAGCACTCGCGGATCCGCTGCCGACCTGGCCGCGGCAGCCATCAAGTCGATCGGCTCGACGGCCGGATCCTCGTCGTGCTGGTTGACCTGTCCGTAGCCGACGATCACCGGCGTTCTGGGTGGTGTCATGAGTGGGTCCTCGGTGCGTCGGAGGTGAACAGGACGCCCTCGGCGATCAGGCGGTCGATCTCATCGGTGTCCAGCGCCAGCAGCTTCTGGCAGATCTCGCGGGTGTGCTCGCCTGCCAGCGGGGCGGGACGCAGTTCGGCCCGCGGGGTGTGGGCGAACAGTGACGGGCTGGTCTCGGTGGGCATCGGCTTGGCGAACAGCGGATGAACCATGTCGGTGAAAAACTCTCGGTATACCAGTGTGGGATCGGCGAGCACGTCGACGGCGCGGTTCATCGGCGCAGCGGGCACTCCGCGTCGTTGAAGCGTCTCTGCGACAGTGGCTTTGTCCATGCGCGATGTCCAGGCGGATATCGTCTCGAAGAGATCGACCCGGTTCTCGGGCAGTGCGGCGTTGCCCATCGCGGTGGCCAAAGCCTTGCGATCCGAGTCGCCACGAAGCGAGATCACGCACCATTCGTCCTCGCCCTCACACGGGTAGACGGCGTGCAGCGCGGGATCGTCGGCGACGGGTAGCGCTGCGGTCTTCGCGGCATCGATCACGTAGCTCGCGGCGAGCTGGTTGACGGCCGCCTCTGCTTGCGAAATATGCACGTGCGCACCGGTTTCGGCGCGGTCGCGTCCGATCAGTGACGCCAACGCCGCGACCGCGGTGATTCGGCCGACAACGTGGTCGGGAAACACAGTGGTGGCGTCGTAGAAGCCAGGTTCGTCGGTGGAGGTCCACAGCCGGGAGACGCCGGTGGTGGCACGCACCAACGGCCCGTAGCCCATGTGCGCACTCCATGGTCCCGTCGCGCCGAACGCGCTGCTTTCGGCCAGCACGATCCGCGGGTTGAGCTCGCGCAGCTTCTCGTATGGAAAGCCCAGCGAGGCAAGGGTTCCCGGCTTGAAGTTGGCGAACACGGCGTCGGCGCCGACGACCAGTCTGGCGAAGATCTGTGCGCCCTGCGCGCTGCGCAGGTCAAGACCCAGCGCGTACTCGTTGCGGTGGGTCAACGCCCACGACCTGCTCATCACCTGGCCGGGCGGCGTCTGACGCAGCCCGTCGGGATAAGCCATGCTCTCGATCTTGATCACCTCGGCACCGAGATCTGCGAACAGCCTGCCCAGTTCACCGCCCGCGACGATGACGCCGAGATCCAGAATCCGCAGGCCGTCGAACGGCCGCTTCGCGATCGTGTTGCCAGGCACATCGGGTGTTGTGGGTCGAGGCGAGTTCCACACGGCTTCGTCTGCGTTGACCGACGGGGCGGGCCTGGCGATTCCGACATGGCTGCCGTCGACGACGAACGCGCCGGTGGGCATCGTGACGTCGACGCCCGGCGCGATCGTCGCCTCGGTCAGCGCACCGACGGACCGAAAGTGCTCAGACGCCAACGTCTCCGCCGGGCTGAGCACCGCGGCGACCGGAACTCCCCTCGACTGGCCCGCGGTGACCAGTTCACCCATCGTCTGCGTGCCGAACCGTTCTGCGATCAGCGCGTTGATCTCTTCGGACGCGGCGTAGCGGGCGGCGATCGTGTCGAACTTCGGATCGGCGAATTGTTCCGGTTCGCCCAGCCATGTCCACATACCGCGCCATTGGCGTGGTGACAGCAGGCAGACGCGGACGTGGCCGTCACGGCACGCAAACGTCGGGTAGATCTGCTGGTTCCGGGGTCTGCCGCGCCACAACTCGCCAGACGTCTTCAACCCGACGGCGGCCTGCCCCTCCGAACCGAAAGGCGGATCCAGAGCCGCAACGACCGCCTCGAAGCGGGAGAAGTCGATGTAATCGCCGACGCCGTAACGTAATCGGCGATAGTAAGCGGTCAGCGCGGCCCACGCGGCCTGCACTGCGGCGGTGGCAGAGGCGATGCCCTCAGGCGGCAGCACTGGACGTCCCGCCGTCGGACCCGATCGGGACAGCGCCGTCGACAACGCATAGAACACCGGGTCTGTGCCCGTCCACGATGCCCGCGGGCCGTCGGCGCCGAAGTCCGTGACCGACATGGCGACCAGGTGCGGATATCTCTCGAACAACTCCGCAGGCGATGTGTTGAACGCCGCCGCCCGGCCGGTTCTGCCGCTGTCGACCACAATGTCCGCGCTTGGTGCCAACTCGTGGAACCGCTGCCGATCGTGTGCGTCGTCGGGGTCGAGCACACACGCTCGCTTGTTCGCGTTGTTCAGCGCGAACGGAACACTCGCCCCGGCTACGTGGGGTGGCTGGGACCGGCCCCCGTTACCGCCGGGGGTTTCGATCTTGAGGACGTCGGCGCCGAGGTCGGCGAGGTGTCGGGTCACCGCGTCGGCGTCGCCGTCACACAGATCCAGCACCCGCAGTTCCGCCAGCAGCACGCCCGTCAGGTTAGTGCTTGGCGCTCTGTGCGCCGGTAACCACTACCTCACCCATTTTTCAGCCACGGCGACAATTATGGGTTCATGAGCACAGCGCCCCAATTCGTCCTCCGCGGATTTCTCCGACGAAGCCCTCTCCCAGATCGACGGGTGGTGGAGGGCGGCCAACTACCTGTCGGTCGGCCAGATCTACCTACTCGACAATCCACTGCTGCGCAGGCCACTGGCGCGCGAGGACATCAAACCGCGGCTGCTCGGGCATTGGGGCACGACGCCGGGGTTGAACTTCATCTACGCGCATCTGAACCACGCAATCAACCAGCACGGCACGTCGATGATCTATGTGACCGGGCCCGGCCACGGCGGGCCGGGTCTGGTCGCCAACGCCTACCTGGACGGCACCTACAGCGAGATCTATCCGGACATCACCCGGGACGACGAAGGTCTGCGCAGGCTGTTTCGGCAATTCTCCTTCCCCGGCGGTATTCCGTCGCACGTTGCGCCGGAAACTCCAGGGTCGATCCACGAGGGCGGCGAGCTCGGATACGCGCTCTCGCATGCTTACGGCGCGGCTTTCGACAATCCGGAACTCGTTGTCGTCGCCGTGGTCGGCGACGGCGAGGCCGAGACAGGTGCCCTCGCCACGAGCTGGCATTCGAACAAGTTCACCCATCCCGTCAACGACGGCGTCGTGCTCCCGATTCTCCATCTCAACGGCTACAAGATCGCCAACCCCACTGTGCTGGACCGGATTCCGAAGGACGAACTGCGCAGCCTGATGGTCGGCTACGGTCACAACCCGTATTTCTTCGAAGTCGCCGAGCATGGCGATGCCGCGGATGCGCATCGGCGCTTCGCGGCACTGATCGATCTGGTGCTCGGCGAAATCGCCGAGATAAAAGCGAATGCCGCGGCCGGCGACGAGCGACGACCTCGATGGCCGATGATCGTTTTTCGTACGCCCAAGGGTTGGACCGGCCCGGACTACATCGACGGCAAGAAGACGACAGGATCATGGCGCGCCCACCAGGTCCCGCTCGCAAGCGCCCGAGATACCCCCGAACACATGCAGGTGCTCGCCGACTGGCTGGCGTCCTACCGCGCCGACGAATTGTTCGACGCAGACGGCAGGCTCGACCCGAAGATCGCGGCACTGGCGCCGCAGGGTCAACTGCGGATGAGCGACAACCCCCACGCCAACGGCGGCCTGTTGCTCAAAGATCTACGGCTGCCTGAGTTCCGGCACTTCGGCGTTGACGTGCCTGCGCCGGGTGCCACGATTGCCGAGGCGACGCGGGTGCTTGGAGCGTGGCTCACCGAGGTGATTCGGCTCAACCCTGACAACTTCCGCATCTTCGGGCCCGACGAGACGGCGTCAAACCGGTTGCAGGCGGTGTTCGACGCAACCGAGAAACAGTGGAACGCGGAGTTCTTCGGCGAAGAAGTCGACGAGCATCTTGCCCGTGCGGGTCGCGTGATGGAGATGCTCTCCGAACATCAGTGCCAGGGCTGGCTGGAAGGCTACCTGCTGACCGGGAGACACGGCCTGTTCAACTGCTACGAGGCGTTCATCCACATCATCGACTCGATGTTCAACCAGCACGCAAAGTGGCTGAAGGTCACCAACGGCATCCCGTGGCGGCGTCCGTTGTCGAGCCTGAATTACCTGTTGTCCAGCCATGTCTGGCGTCAGGACCACAACGGCTTCAGCCACCAGGATCCAGGCTTCATCGATCATGTGGTCAACAAGAGCGCGAACGTCGTTCGCGTCTACCTCCCGCCGGACGCCAACACATTGCTTTCCACCTACGACCATTGCCTGCGGTCGCGCCAGTATGTCAACGTCGTCGTCGCGGGTAAGCAGCCTCACCCGACCTTTCTCACCATGGACGAGGCGATTGCGCACTGCACGCGTGGCCTGGGGATCTGGGAGTGGGCCGGCAACGAAACACTCGGCGAAGATCCCGACGTGGTGGTTGCGGCGGCGGGCGATGTTCCCACGTTGGAGGCGCTCGCGGCCGTCGATCTGTTGCGCCGGCACCTGCCGGACCTGAAGGTGCGTTTCGTCAACGTCGTCGACCTGATGCGCCTTCAGGATGAAACCGAGCATCCGCACGGTCTGTCCGGCCGCGCTTTCGACATGATCTTCACGTCGGACAAACCGGTGGTCTTCGCCTATCACGGCTACCCGTGGCTGATCCACCGGCTCACGTACCGCCGGACCGATCCGAGCAGAATCCACGTTCGTGGCTACAAGGAGGAGGGCACCACCACCACACCGTTCGACATGGTGATGCTCAACGACCTCGACCGCTACCACCTCGTCATCGATGTGATCGACCGTGTGCCGTTCTTGCAGTCTGCCTGCGCGACCCTCCGTCAGCAGATGGTCGACAAACGGCTCGCAGCCCGGGAGTACACCCGCGAGCATGGTGACGACATCCCTGAGGTGCGCGACTGGGTGTGGTCGGGTGCGCGCGGAGCGAACGTGGACGCCGATGTTGATGCCGCCGCGGCCACCGGTGGCGACAACGAGTAGACGTGACCTCGGCAGATGGCCTGCGCAGGTAAGCTGGGCCGGTTATGTCTGACACGCTGGCACCGCCCGCAACTGCGGCACACCCGTCGGTGCTTGCGCTCTCGGCGTTGCACCACTTCCGCACCTATGTCGATATCGCGGTGGTCGTGGTGGTGCTGGCGATCACCAATCTCGTCGCCCACTTCACGACTCCGTGGGCCAGTATCGCCACCGTCCCCGCGGCCGCCGTAGGCCTCCTGATCCTGGTGCGTTCGCGCGGCCTCGGCTGGACCGAACTCGGGCTCGGCCGCGACCACTGGAAGGCAGGCGCCGGTTACGCGCTGGCCGCGGTGGCCGTGGTGACGACGGTCGTCGCGATCGGGGCGGCGTTGCCGTGGACCCGCCCGATGTTCATGAACAACAACTACGCCACGGTTTCCGGCGCGCTGATCGCGTCGATGGTCATCATCCCGCTGCAGACGGTGATTCCCGAGGAAGTGGCGTTTCGCGGGGTGCTGCACGGTGCGTTGGACCGGGCATGGGGATGGCGAGGAGTCGCTGCGGCGGGCTCGCTGCTCTTCGGCCTCTGGCACATTGCCACCTCGCTCGGACTCACCAGCAGCAACGTCGGGTTCACCAGGATCTTCGGCGGCGGCACAGTCGGAACTCTGGCCGGTGTGGTGCTGGCGGTGCTGGCCACCGCGGTCGCCGGGTTCGTGTTCACCTGGCTACGCCGTAGAAGCGGCAGCCTGATCGCGCCGATCGCGCTGCACTGGTCGCTGAATGGAATGGGCGCACTCGCGGCCGCCATGGTGTTCCACATGTCAACCTGACTGCCCGCTGCGCTTGCGAGCGCGAAATTCGCGGTTCTTGAGTTTGTTTCCGCACGAGGACATTTCGCACCAGGTGCCGCCGTGGTTGCGGGATCGGTCGTAGAACGCCCACTGGCACTCGTCGTTCCCGCAGGCTTTGAGGCGCGACCAGGTGCCGTCGCGCTGGGCGTCGCGAATGATCAGCAGCAGCTCGATCATCCTGGCCGTCGCCGTGTCTCCCGCCGCGCTCAGCAGGATGTCGCCGCCATCGTCGAAATCGGCGCGAGCCGTCGCGCCGACGGGCGACATCGCGCAGCGGCGCCAGGGCGGCCGCCGTCGGCGGCGGTCCGCCCGCGTTGTGCACCAGCATCGCCCGTAGTCCCTCGCGGACGCCTCGGACATGCGCGAGGTCCTCGGGCCGCAGATCCGCATCGGACCCCAGTAGATCGCTGGCCACCAGCCACGGCGCGGCGTCGGCCGGATCGCCGAGCCGGTCAGGGCCGTCGGGCAGCTCAACGGTGTTGACCAGCGCCTGAATGCGGCTCAGCGGCTCTGGTGCCGGTTTGGACTCGGCGTCACCGAGCCAATGCTCATGTGTCGACGGCATGTAATCGAGTATAGCTTACGTGACCGGTAAAAGAGTTTGACTAGTCATGCATGACCGGTGTAGCGTTTTCGATAGTCACGAGCTGGATACAATTTGAACGGAAAGAGGACAGACATCATGACCGGCAACAGGATCTCGATCGGCTTCCTTTCATCGGCGCAGGGCACGACGCGGCGCGACGAGGCTCGGCGCGGGCCCTTCGGCAAGCGCGTGATCGCCCTGGTGAAGGCCAACAAGTTCGACCGGATGCTCGCGGTTGGCGTGCCCGTCCCTGCAGGCAGTGCACTCGCTGTGCATGCTGCACGGCTGACGTCGGTCGACGAGCGCGAGGCCGTCGCGCGGTCGTTGCGTCACGTCCTGGACGACGCCCGCCACCGGACCGCGCTGATGTCGTCGCGGACGGAATTGAACGTGCCGAACATCAGTGCCGCGCGGGATCGGATCGACCAAATCACCCTGCGGTTGCACTCGCCGCGGCCGGTCACTTCCCGAGGAGTCGCGCGGCTTCGACTGTTGCTTGCCGACGGCGCAGGACCGCTGTACCGCTACGGCCGTGGGGATCTCGAGGGTCGCCTCGGTGCGGCACTCGCAGCGCTGTGATCGGTTCGCTACAGCCGCAGCACAGCGGCACCGGCTATGCGTCCGGCGCTCAGATCGGCGAGGGCCTCTTCGGCACGGTCGAGTGCATATTCCGGTGTCGTGACGGCAATCCGATGGCGGCCTGCAAAAGCCAGGAACTCGCGGGCGTCATTTCGGGTGTTCGACGTCACCGAGCGAATCTGGCGTTCGAGGAACAGATGCCGCTCGTAGTTCAGCACGGGGATGTCACTGAGGTAGATGCCCGCGATAGCCAGCGTGCCGCCGCGGTCGAGCGCCTCGAGCGCGGGCACCACAAGCTCCCCGACCGGAGCGAACAGAATGGCGGCATCCAGCTTCACCGGTGGGGCTTGGTCGGCACCTTGCGCTGAGGCCGCGCCGAGCGCCAGCGCCAATTCGCGTGCGGCTGCCCCGCGGGTCATCACATGCACTTCGGCGCCGCGGGCCAGGGCCACCTGAGCGGTGATGTGTGCGCTGCCGCCGAAGCCGTAGATCCCGAGTCGGCCGCCTGCCGGTAGGTCGGCCCGCAGCAGGGAGCGATAGCCGATGATACCCGCGCACAGCAGCGGGGCCAGTTCGGTCTCGGAATACCCCGCGGGCAGCGGGTGGGCGAAAGCGGCTGGCACCGTGGCGAATTCGGCATATCCGCCGTCGGCGTCCCAACCGGTGTACCGCGACCGCGGGCACAGATTCTCCCGGCCGCTGGTACAGAATGTGCACTCGCCACAGGTGTGACGCAGCCAGGCGACACCGACGCGATCACCGACGGCGAATTCGTCGCCCGCCTCCGCGCCAAGAGCCACCACTTCGGCGACCACTTCGTGTCCCGGTATGACGTTGGACCGGTGTACGGGCAGGTCTCCCTCGGCAACATGCAGATCGGTGCGGCACACGCCGCAGGCCCGCACCGCGACCAGCAACTCATCCGGCGCAGGTGACGGCACCGCAACGGTGACGCGCTGCAGTGGACGCGTGTTCATCGGACCGGGACTACCGACCTGCCACGCGGTCATGGATGTGCCGGTGGTCATCAGCCCATGGTGACGCAAAAGGCATACGGCCGTCGAATACGGCCGTATGCCAACGGGTTAGCGCGGACTGTTCTTACGCTGCACCATTCCGACGATCCACAACAGAATCACCGATCCCAGGATTGCGGTGAACAGCGTGAACCACCAACCGCCGCCAGCCGTATCGAGGAAGAAGCTCAACAGGAAGCCGCCGATCAGCGCACCGACGATGCCGATCACGATGTTCATCAGAATGCCTGAGCCGCCGCCTTTGACGATCTTGCCTGCGATCCACCCGGCGAGAGCTCCGATGATGATGTAGCCAATCCAGCCGACGCTGGTCTGTGTTGTTGACCGAGCGAGGAACTCGGTCGCTGCAAGGGCATCCATTCCGCCGTCTCCTGCCTGTCGGCGCCCAGCGCGACCGCTGGGCCAACCTCCGGTATACGCCCGAAGCGTAACGATTCCACCGTCGAATGGGACACGAACAAGATCGAACATTCCGGTGAACGAAAAACGGCCGACCCACTACGGGTCGGCCGTTTTTCGTGTGTGCTCAGCCCGCGGGCATCATCCCCGGCGCGTTGGCCGGATCGACTGGGACACCGACTCCCACGGGTGGGCGACCCGGTGCACCCTCCGGCGCGACCGGTGCGTTCGGATCCGCGGGGGCCGCATTGGGATTGGCGGCCTGCGGCGCGTTCGGGTCCGGCTCTGGTGGCGGCGGCGGAGACCACGGCCGGATGGAGTTGGCGAGCGTGACGGCTGCCGCCTTGTCCACCGGATTGGTCGCGGTGCCCAGCCAGACCACGAACCAGCGCTCGTTTCGCTGACCGCGCGGTGCCAGCGGCTGACCGGGTGCCACCGTCGGCGTCGCGTTGCCGACCACGCCCGCCCAGATCTGGCCCGTCGGCTTGTTGGTGTCGGTGAACTTCACGTCGTAGGCCGAGAAAGCGCCGGGCATGTCGGCACTGCCGAGCGCCCCGTTCGCCTGATTGACCCGGGTGCCGGGAAACGGCATGAAGAACTCGCCCATATCGGAGGCCAGCCGGGTGGCCGCCTTGGCGTTGTCGGCCTCTGCTCCTGCGAACAGCTTCATGTCCAGCCTGCCCAGCAGAACGCTGGTGTCGTTCGCGGGCTGCGGACCCTGCTGTCCGGGTTGGGTCGGTGCAGTTCCCTCGGGCTGCTCGCGGGTCAACAGCGCCTGGCCGTACGACAGCTGCCTGGCGTCGGAGACCTTCCAGCCGGCGGGTACCACATAGCTGAACCCGCCCGCGGCGTTGTCGACCCGGCCGGGCTCGGGCGCCGGTGCCGGTGCGGGTGCGTTGGGATCGGCGGCAGCCGGTGCGGGTGCGTTGGGATCGGCGGCAGCCGGAACGGGCGCGTTCGGATCGGCGGGTGCCGGTGCGGCCGGACCGGCAGCAGGCGCCGGTGCATTCGGGTCGCCAGGCGGGCCTTGCATGAAGGTATTGCCCGACGGGGCCGGCGGGCCGGGCTCCGGCGAAGTATCCGGGTCGGCCAGGGCCACCGATGGAATTGTGAGGGCCACCACCGCGGCGCCGGCCAGCGTCGCCATCGCCAGCCTCGTCACGTGGCGCTTGCGGTGTTCAGAGATCGCGTCCGGGTCATACATGCAGACGAAACTACAGTGTTGCTGGCGTGACGCAAGTGTGGATTGGTCTTAAAGTGTCTATCTGTGAAGTTGCTGACAGGCTCATAACGTGAGCTAGCGCCGTTAGCAGAAATTGCTGGCACGACAAGGCACTCGCGCCGGTGCGCGAGGTTTATTGATTTGATCGGTGCGTCCGCAGCCGCCGTTACCGAACTTGGTGAACGGTGACTTCCTGCGCCTTGACGGAGAAGTAAACGCGCTCCCCCGGCGCGACCCGAAGCTCGGCGGCGGACTCGGCGGTGATGTCGGCAGCCAGGCCCGGCCCCCCGTCGGGTTGCTCGTCGGCACGCACGCGAAGGGCTGACCCGCTGCTGTCGAGTTCGGCAACCACTACTTCGACGGTGTTCCTCGGGCTGCCGTGCGGCTTGTCGCGGTAGATCGCGACGGCCGAAGGCGGGAAGACAGCCACCGCCGGCTGCCCCACCCCGATGTCCGGACTGGCGTTGCCATGCCAGGTAGCGCCCCAGCCGGTGGTGAGCATGCCGCTGCGACCCGCGGTGCCGGTGACGAGGTTCACTCCTGCGAACCGCGCGCCGAAACGGCTTCGGGGTGAGGCCAATATCGCTGCCGACGAACCGGTTTCGGCGACCCGGCCGTCCTCCAGAATGAGCACCCGGTCGGCCAGGGTCAGCACGTCGAGGACATCGTGGGTGATCAACACGGCCGAGCGGCCGTCACGGGTTAACCTGTGAAGCAACAGTTTTCGCATCGCGGTCGCGGAGGAGACGTCGAGACCGGCGAGTGGCTCGTCGAGCAGCAGTACGTCTGGGTCGGCGGCCAGTGCCCGGGCCAGGGCTACCCGCTGAGCCTGGCCGCCGGACAGCTGCCTGGGCATTCGGTCGGCGAGATCGGAGGCGCCTACCTGGTCGAGCCATGACATCGCGGCGGCGCGAGCCTCCCGCCGCGGTTTTCTCGGGTGGCCGCTGCGAGGCGCGAAGGCGACGTTGGCGGCGACGTCGAGGTGTGGGAACAACAGCGCGTCCTGCAGCAGCAGGCCGACCCGCCGTTCGTGGGTCGGGACGAACACGCCCGCTGCGGTATCGGTGAGCACACGGTCGCCGACTCGAACGTGTCCTGTGTCCGGCCGGATCAGGCCCGCGATCACGTGCAGAGCGGTCGATTTGCCTGCACCGTTGGCCCCGAGCACAGCGAGGACTTCACCTGCGGCGACGGAGAATTCGATGTCGACGTCACGGTGGGCGACGACGGCGCGAACGTGAACGCCGGTCACCGAACAGTTCCCGCCATCGCAGAACCCGCTCGCAGCGTGCGCGCGCCGAGCACGAGCACGACGACGGCGGCGACGACGACCAACAGCACCGAAAGTGCGACGGCGGCGTCGGCGTCGGTTTCCCGTTGCAGGTAGATCTCCAGCGGAAGTGTCCGCGTGACGCCCTCGCGCGAGCCCGCGAATGTCAGCGTGGCGCCGAACTCGCCCAGGGAGCGGGCGAACGCCAACACGGCACCCGAGACCACGCCGGGTGCGAGAAGCGGTAGGGAAACCCGCCACCACACCGTGGTCGGTCTGGCGCCGAGCGTGGCGGCCACCACGTCGTAATCGCGATTGGACGTGCGTGCCGCGCCCTCCAGCGCGATGACGAGGAACGGCAGCGAGACGAAGGTCTGCGCCAGCACCACCGCCGTCGTGGTGAACGCGATCCGGATGCCTGCCGCATCGAGGTACTGGCCGATCAACCCCAACCTGCCGAAGGCGTACAGCAGCGCGATTCCCCCCACCACCGGTGGAAGCACAAGCGGCAGCAGCAGCAGCGGGCGGATCATCTGGATCGCACGCCCGTCGTTGCGTGCCAGCACGAGCGCCATCGGAACACCGAACAGCACGCACAGCAGCGTGCTGGCTGCCGCCGTCTTGAGGCTCAATACCAGTGCGGCGCGGGAGGACTCGCTGGAGACAAGGGTGACGAACTGCGGCCAGTCCACCTTCGCCACGACGGCGATGAGCGGGAGCACCACGAACAGCGCCCCGACTGCGGCCGGGAGATAAATCCAGCGCGGCAAAACAGGCCCGCTAGTCAAGGCTTGGAGCCGCAGGTGAGCGGGGAGAAATTACTCACAGAGCAAACCCTAGGTCACCGATGGATCGCAGGTCGGAATCGGTGCGGAACGGATCTGCGCGTCGGGTTTCGCCGAATAGCTACTGTCCAGTAACATCGTCGGCGGATCGCAGCCACGGCGGCGGAGGTCCTGCGCTAACTAGGAGGTCTTGGCGATGGAGGTGCTGGTCACCGGCGGTGATACGGATCTGGGCCGGACGATCGCGGAGAACTACCGCGACGCTGGGCACAGCGTGGTTATCACCGGCGCCCGCCGCGACGACCTTGAGGTAGCGGCCAAGGAACTCGACGTCGACGCGATCGTGTGCGACAACACCGATCCGGCGAGCCTGGAAGAGGCCCGCGGCCTGTTCCCACATCATCTGGACACCATCGTCAACGTGCCCGCCCTGAGCTGGGATGCGGGCGACCCGCGCACCTACACGCTGACCGACCATGCCACCGCCTGGCGGAACGCCTTGAACGCCACGATGCTGTCGACGGTGCTGACCATTCAGGTACTCGGCGATCATCTGCGCTCGGGCGGTTCGATCATCAGCGTCGTCCCGGACAACCCGCGTGAGGGCAGCGCTGACGCCGCGATCAAGGCGGCCGTGTCGAATTGGACCGAGGGTCAGGCAACGCACTTCGGCACGCGCGGCATCACCGTCAACGTCGTCGCGTCCGGGCGCAGCGCGCAGGAGGGCTACGCCGGCCTCGGCAGTTCGGCCCCGGTGGCAGCGGAGATCGCCCGGCTGGCGGTGTTCCTGAGCACGCCGGCAGCGCGCCACATCACCGGGCAGACGATGCACGTCAGTAACGGCGCACTCGCCCAGATCGGCTGATATTCCCGCGTTCGCCCGAAGCTAAAGCGGGGTGACCGCCCCGGTTAGTTGTGGTTACGTGAAGGCGTGACCATCAAACTCGGACTTCAGATCCCCAACTTCTCGTACGGCACCGGCGTCACCGAACTCTTTCCCACTGTGATCGCGCAGGCCAAGGAGGCCGAAGCCGCCGGCTTCGATTCGGTCTTCGTGATGGATCACTTCTACCAACTGCCCGGGCTCGGTACGCCCGACCAACCCATGCTCGAGGCCTACACGGCGCTCGGCGGCCTCGCGACGGCCACCGAGCGCGTGCAGCTGGGCACCTTGGTGACCGGCAACACCTACCGCAACCCGACGCTGCTCGCCAAGGCGATCACCACGCTGGATGTCGTCAGCGCGGGCCGGGCCATCCTGGGCATCGGTACCGGCTGGTTCGAACTCGAGCACGATTCACTGGGGTACGAGTTCGGCACCTTCACCGACCGCTTCAACAAGCTCGGGGAAGCGCTGCAGATCATCCTGCCGATGCTGGCCGGCGAGCGCCCGACCTTCAACGGCCAGTACTACCGCACCCAAGAGGCGATGGCGGAGCCGCGCTTCCGCGACCACATCCCGTTGATGATCGGCGGCAGCGGAGAGAAGAAGACGATTCCCTTGGCGGCCAAGCACTTCGACCATCTCAACATCATCGCCGGCTTCGACGAGCTGCCGCGCAAGGTGGCCGTGGTCAAAGAGAACTGCGAGAAGATCGACCGCGATCCGGCGACCTTGGAGACCAGCATGCTGGTGATGGCGGTCATCGACGAGAACGCCACGGAGGACATGATCCCCGAGAACTTGCGACGCAATGTGGCGGTCGGCGGACCCGAACAGGTCGCCGATCAGATCAAGACCAAGGTGCTCGACGCGGGCGTCGACGGCGTGATTCTGAGCCCTGTGACGAACCTGTCGGGTTACCACCCAGGGGGGATCACCGCGGTCGCCGAGAAGCTGAGGCCGATGATCGACGGTTAAACATGGCGTTCGGTGGCAAATCTCACGCGTATGCGCCTTCTGGACGGGATGGGGGCGGCTACGGTAGACGCTGTACAGAACGTGAGAATCGTCGAGGAGCAGGAGCTCATGAGCCACCCGGGAGCTACCCCGTCTGACCGGCACAAAGTGGTCATCATCGGGTCGGGATTCGGTGGGTTGACTGCCGCCAAGGCCCTCAAGCGCGCCGATGTCGACATCAAGATCATCGCCAAGACCACGCATCACCTTTTCCAGCCGCTGCTCTACCAGGTGGCAACCGGCATCATCGCCTCCGGCGAGATCGCGCCCCCCACGCGGATGATCCTGCGCAAACAGAAGAATGCCCAAGTGCTGCTCGGCGAAGCGACGCACGTCGACCTGGCGAAGAAGTCCGTCCGGTCCCAATTGCTCGGCCATACGTATGTCACCCCGTACGACACGCTGATCGTCGCCGCGGGCGCCGGGCAGTCCTACTTCGGCAACGACCATTTCGCCGAGTTCGCGCCGGGCATGAAGTCGATCGACGACGCGCTGGAGCTGCGCGGCCGCATCCTCGGTGCGTTCGAGCAGGCCGAGCGGTCCAGTGACCCGAGTCGGCGCGAGAAGCTGCTGACCTTCGTCGTCGTCGGCGCAGGCCCGACCGGCGTGGAAATGGCCGGACAGATCTCGGAGCTCTCCGACTACACCCTCAAGGGCGCGTTCCGGCACATCGACTCCACCAAGGCCCGGGTGATCCTGCTCGACGCCGCGCCTGCCGTGCTGCCTCCCATGGGTGAGAAGCTCGGCAAGAAGGCGCAGGCTCGGCTGGAGAAGATGGGCGTTGAGATCCAGCTCAACGCGATGGTCACCGACGTCGACCGCAACGGCATCACGGTGAAGGACTCCGACGGCACCACCCGCCGAATCGAAGCCGCAACCAAGGTGTGGTCGGCCGGAGTGTCGGCCAGCCCGCTGGGCAAGCAGATCGCCTCTCAGACGACCTGTGAGGTGGATCGGGCGGGCCGGGTCAAGGTGCAGCCGGACCTCAGCATCCCGGGCTACCCGAACGTGTTCGTGATCGGCGACATGGCCGCCGTCGAAGGTGTGCCGGGCATGGCACAGGGCGCCATCCAGGGCGGAAAGTACGTCGCGACCGCGATCAAGTCCGAGCTCAAGGGGGCCGACCCACTCGAACGCGAGCCGTTCGACTACTTCGACAAGGGCTCGATGGCGACGGTGTCGCGGTTCTCCGCGGTGGCCCAGATCGGCCCGCTCGAATTCGGCGGTTTCATCGCCTGGTTGGCGTGGCTCATGCTGCACCTGGTCTATCTCGTCGGGTTCCGGCGCAAGCTCACCACGCTGCTGTCGTGGACGGTGACGTTCCTCGGCCGCGCCCGCGGAAACCTCTACATCACCGAGCAGCAGGCGTACGCCCGCACCCGAATCGAGGAACTCGAGGAGATCGCGGCGGCCGTCGAAGGGGAGAAAGCGGCCAGCTAGCGGGTTGCCAGCCGGTCCCCCTGCCACGTTGCGAGGCTTCCGCCGTCGGCGAGCTCCAGAACGGTGCCCAGTGCGTCGGTCGCGATGTCCGGATAGCGCAACTCGCTCACCGAAGCCAGCGGCGTACCGATCAGGTCGTGGGTCGCCGATTCCTCGCCGAGCTCGATCCGATGCCGCAGCAGTGGTTGGCCGCCCACATCTGCATGGAGCGAACCCGACCAAAACCCTTGCCGTTCATCGGTTCTGCCGATCTGGATCCGCTCGCGAATTCTGATCCGCCCGGCATCGTCGACCAGTAGCCGAGTGGACGTCACATGCCGAGAACCGCCCGCCACCACCGTGGGTTGCGGGTCGACGTCGAGGTCACCCGATACCTCGAGATGCCAATGGGCGGCCGACTCTGCCGTGCTGCGGCCGGGCAGCGTGACCGTCGCCGCGGCGCTGCGCACCCGCAGTGCGGCCCCGCGCTCGACCACTACCCGTACTGCGACGGTGTCGCCGCCGAGCGGTGTCGCCGCCGTCGACACCAGATGCACGGTGTCCGGCTCGGTGGCGCGCGCGGCGATACCGCCCGCGCATTCGATCCACGGCTGCCTTCCGGGTCGCGCGACGATCAGGACGTCGGAATGCATCTAGACGGCCTGGGCGACCCGCAGCTGCTCGCGCACCCACGATCGGACCGGCCCGGCCGACGGGTCGTCGGTCAGCGAGATCAACACGGTAGGGCGCTCACCACGCGCGGCCGCCGCGTCGCGGCGCATCACACCGAGGTCGGCGCCGACGAACGGCGCCAGGTCGGTCTTGTTGACCACCAGCAGGTCTGAGTAGGTGACGCCGGGGCCACCCTTGCGCGGCACCTTGTCGCCGCCTGCGACGTCGACGACGAAGATCTGGACGTCGATCAGGCCGGACGAGAACGTCGCCGTCAGGTTGTCGCCGCCGGACTCCACCAGGATGAGGTCGAGGTGGTCATGAGCGGCGATCAGATCCTCGATGGCGTCGAGGTTGGCGGTGATGTCGTCGCGGATCGCGGTGTGCGGGCATCCCCCTGTCTGCACCGCGGCGATCCGGTCGTCGGCCAGCACCGCGTGTCTGCGCAGGAAGTCGGCGTCCTCGGTGGTGTAGATGTCATTGGTCAATACCGCCAGCGACAGCTCGTCTCGGAGCTCGCGGCACAGCGCGGCGACCAGTGCGGTCTTGCCTGAGCCGACCGGGCCGCCGACGCCGATTCGCAAGGGCTCTCCCGCCGTCCGCGGTCGCCTCGGCCGGTCGGGATGATGGCGATGCGGCTCGCCGTCGGTGAAATGCGGTGGCATGTGGTCGATAGGCCTTTCAGGAGACGAACAGTGGACGCTCGCGTTCGGTGTGGCGCTGGGCCAGCACGTCGAGCAGCGGGTCGGACAGATCGGCTAGTTCCTTGCAAGCCAGGTCGGCGGTCTGGTCGCACAATCCGGACAGCTCGAACGTCAGCGCAGCGACGTCGCCGGGATCCAACGCCAGCAGGCGCTGCGCGGCGGTCGCCGAGGCGGTCATCGTGGTGTACACAACGGACAGCGCCGTGTGCTGCGGGGTCATGCCGCTCGCCGCGCCGACAGCACCCGCCGCCACCGCGAGGTGCGGCGTCGCGCCGAGCGCGTCCCACTCACCGTCGACCCACACCCGGCGCGCCAGCCGCGTCAGGCCGCGGCCCTGCGCGCGCGACGCCTGCCGGGCTGCCGGAGCCGGTGTGCGGGCATCGGTTTCGCGATCGGCGGCGGCGGCCGACAGCGATCCGGTGTGCACCGCTGCCGCAACGGATGCCGTCACGAGCCCCTGGGTGGTGATTCGACGGCGCAGGAACGCCCGCAACGTCGGGAGGTCGACGACCAGACCACTGGCCACCGCTTCCTCGACACCTCCTGAGTGAACATGCCCGCCGGTCGGTAGCCGCGAATCGGCCAGTGACAGCAGTGTTGCCAGGCTGGACATCAGAACAGGAAATACCGTTGAGCCATGGGCAGTTCGGCCGCGGGCTGTTCCTGCCAGACCTCGCCGTCGATGCGGACAGTGAATGTGTCCGGCTCGACCTCGATCCGCGGCATGGCGTCATTGCCCGGCATGTCCGCCTTGCCGATCTTGCGAACGTCGGAGACCGGCACCAGGCGTCGATTGACGGCGAGCCGGTCGGCCAGCTTGTCGTCGATCGCCTGCGTGCGACACGAAGTGCACCGATGTGGCCGCTGCCGCGGCCGGCGCGGCCCCGAACATCGGCCGCGGCAACACCGGCTGTGGCGTCGGGATGGACGCATTCGCGTCGCCCATCGCCGCCCACGCGATCATGCCGCCCTTGACCACCGCATGCGGTCGGACCCCGAAGAACGCGGGCTCCCACAGCACCAGGTCGGCCAGCTTGCCGACCTCGACGGAGCCGATCTCGGAATCCAGCCCATGGGCAACCGCCGGACAGATGGTGTATTTCGCGACGTAGCGGCGGGCCCGGTTGTTATCCGCTCGGCCGTCGCCAGGTAAAGCACCTCGGCGACGCTTCATCACATGCGCCGTCTGCCAGGTGCGCAGGACGACCTCGCCGATACGGCCCATGGCCTGGGCGTCGCTGCCGATCATCGAGATGGCGCCGATGTCGTGCAGCAGATCCTCCGCGGCGATCGTCGACGGTCGGATGCGGCTCTCGGCGAAGGCGAGATCCTCTGGGACGCTTGGGTTCAGGTGATGGCACACCATCAACATGTCCAGATGCTCGTCGAGCGTGTTGACGGTGTGCGGCCGGGTCGGATTCGTCGAACTCGGCAGCACATAGGACTCGGCCGCCACCGTGATGATGTCCGGCGCGTGCCCGCCGCCTGCGCCCTCGGTGTGATAGGCGTGGATGGATCTGCCGCCGACGGCGGCCAGCGTGTTCTCCACGAAACCCATCTCGTTGAGGGTGTCGGTGTGGATGTTCACCTGAACACCGGACGCCTCGGCGACGTCGAGGCACGCGTCGATCGCCGCGGGCGTCGTGCCCCAGTCCTCGTGCAGTTTGAAGCCCGCTGCGCCGCCGCGCAGTTGTTCCCACATCGCCTCGGTGCTGACGGTGTTGCCCTTGCCGAGCAGCGCAATGTTCAGCGGCCAGGTGTCCAGCGACTCGAGGATCCGGGCCAGATGCCACGCCCCGGGGGTCACGGTGGTCGCCTTGCTGCCCTCGGCAGGGCCCGTTCCCCCTGCGATGATCGTGGTGATGCCGCCGCCGAGTGCCTCTTCCATGATCTGCGGGCAGATGAGGTGGACGTGGCAGTCGATGGCGCCTGCCGTCACGATCCGGCCGTTACCGGAGATGATCTCCGTCGAGGGCCCGACGACCAGATCGGGGTGCACGCCGGTCATGGTGTCCGGGTTGCCCGCCTTGCCGATAGCGACTATGCGGCCATCCCGAATGCCGATGTCGGCCTTGATGATTCCCCAGTAGTCGATGATCACCGCGCCGGTGATGACGGTGTCGGGTGCACCGTCGGCCCGAGTCGCCCGACCCTGCCCCATCGATTCGCGCAGCACCTTGCCGCCGCCGAATACCGCCTCGTCGCCCGCCAGCCCTGGACCTCCGCTGCGATCCTCGGTGATCTCGATGAACAAGTCGGTATCGGCCAGCCGGATCCGGTCGCCGGTGGTGGGCCCGAAAAGGGCGGCGTAGCGGGCTCTGGACAGTTCGGTCATGGGACGTCCAAACGGCCGGGCGGATCGAGGCTCAGCCCGTGCACCTCGCGGGTGCCCCTCAGTGGCACCAGCGAAACATGCTGGGCGACACCGGGTTCGAAGCGGACCGCGGTGCCTGCCGGGATGTCGAGCCGGTGGCCGTGGGCGGCGGCCCGATCGAATTCGAGCGCCGCGTTGGCCTGCGGGAGGTGCACGTGGCTGCCGACCTGCACGGGACGGTCGCCGGTGTTCACGACATCCATGGCCAGTCGCTGCGCGCCGGCATTGATGGCGATTTCGCCGTCGCCGTAGATGATCTCGCCCGGGATCATGATGCGCGATCCGCCTGCGGCTTCTCGCTGGTCATGAAATCGGATCGTGGACGGTGACGAGCTTGGTGCCGTCGGGGAAGGTGGCCTCCACCTGCACGTCGGGCAGCATCTCGGGGACGCCCTCCATCACGTCGTCGCGACCGAGCACGTCGCGGCCGCTGACCATGAGCTCGGCGACGGTGCGGCCGTCCCTGGCGCCTTCGAGCAGGTGGTCGGTCAGCAGGGCGACGGCTTCTGGGTGGTTCAGTCGCAGCCCGCGTGCTCGCCGGCGGCGGGCGAGTTCGGCCGCGTACGAGAGCAGCAACCGGTCCTGCTCGTGCGGGGTCAGACGCATAGCGGGGATGCTGCCACGGGTGGCGCGTGTCCGCAGCGCTCGAAGCCCGCTACTCCTGAATGTTCTGCAGCCGCACCTGTCCGCGTGCCACCATGCGGCCCTTGTCGTCGGTGACCTCGATCAGCCAGAGCTGTTGGCGCCGACCACGATGGATCGGTGTCGACACGGCCGTCACGATGCCTGAGGAGATCGCGCGCAGGAAGTCGGTGTTGTTGTTGACGCCGACGACGGTGCCACGCTCGCCCTTGTCGGCGAACCAGACGGCACCCGACACGCTCGCGAGGCTCTCGATGATCGAGCAGTACACGCCGCCGTGCACTATCCCCCACGGCTGCAGCAGCTTGTCGTGAATCTCCAGTACGGCGCGTCCGCCGTCGGGAGTGACGTCGATGTATTTGAGACCGAGTTCGCTGTCGAATCCCTTACCGAGATCCTCCATGGGCACAGATGACACAAGGAGTGTCTACACGGTGAAGCCCCTACGCCCGCAGCGAGCCTCGCGATACCGTCGGAGACATGGCGAAAAGTGTCAAGGATTTGGTTGCGGAAGCCAACGCTGTCGTGCCGCGTATCTCGGTCGACGATGCGAAGCAGAAGATGGAGGCCGGTGCTCTCGTCGTCGACGTCCGCGACGCCGGCGAAGTCGAGAAGAGCGGCAAGATCGCAGGTGCCGTTCATGTTCCCCGCGGGATGCTGGAGTTCCGCGCCGACCCCGACACGCCCTACTACGACGACAACTTCACGAAGGGCAAGCCGGTCATCCTGTACTGCGGGTCCGGGGGCCGGGCGGCACTGTCCGGGCAGGCGCTCAAGGAAATGGGCTACGACGAGGTCTACAACCTCGGCGGGTTCGGCGACTGGGCGGAGGCCGGCGGCGCCGTGGAGAAGCCGTAGAACGAGACGGGGACGCAGCAGATAGTGGGCGGGCCCCGCACCATCGGCACGGGACCCGCCCTTGGAGTGGACCGGGGGTCTCTGCAGCCCTCAGGACTCCTGCCGGTCCAACTACTGGCTCAGGATAGGCAAGGCTGCCCTAATTTAGCAAGCCCTTCCCCTCACGAGGCCGGTTTCCGCCGCGTACCGGCAGCCCGAACCCGACCAGCGCGTCGAGCACCGCCTGCCCGCGGCGCATGCTCGTCAGCTCGCTCGACCTGGCCAGCAGCGGGATGTGCGTCGCGGCGCCGACCACCGCTGCGCCGACGATGTTCCACATCGACGATGTCGATATCGCCCCGCCGCTGACATCGAAGACCGTCTCGAACAGCGGATGCAGCGCGCGGTGGCTGCGGTGGGCGACCCACGTCGTCAACGCCGCCTCGCTGGGCAGCCGGACCATCCCGTCACGGGCGAAGTGCGCGGCGCCCAGCGTCTGTGCGGTCCTCGAAGAACGGATCGTCGGGCAGCGCCCGCACCGTCGGGTCGACGACGCCGACCCAGTCGATCGCGCCCTCGGAGTCGGCGTGCACCCACAGGTTCTCCAGGCCGGTGTCCCATGCCCGGCCTTCGAGTGCGAGCAGCGGAATCACCCTGCCGATGACGACATGGGCCAGCGTCGCCGCAAGCTGCTGGGCCGCCGCCACCGGGCAGTCCACCTCCAGTGCGCTGATGCTGAACATCTCGCGCAACCGATCCGTCGTGAGCGCCTCCTGCAGCGGCCACCACCGCCGCCGGGTCAGATCCGACATCACCGCGACGCCGTACACGCGTGGGCACTCGGGATACAGCTCGCGCAGCCGCCGGCTCGACTCGTGCAGCGGCAGCGTTCGCGTGATCGCCATTCCCGCAATGAGCGGGTCGTCGACTGAGACCGTCATGAGGCACCTCCAAGCAAGTTAGGTTAGCCTTACTATAATCGTGCGGAGGTGCGGGGCAACCTCTGTGACTGCACTCACAGGAAGACACCGGAGGGGCGCATGAGCGGTAGCGATGCGCTGAGTCGATCGTCAACCACGCGGACTCCGGCTCGCATACGACACTCGGTAGTAACGCCGTAGTACCCTTGTTGAATCGCCCAGTGGAGATGAACGGAACATGGCCAAGTTGACGCGACTAGGGGACCTCGAGCGCGCGGTGATGGACCATCTGTGGGCATCGCACGAGCCCCAGACGGTGCGTCAGGTGCACGAGGCGCTGGCAGCCGAACGCGATCTCGCGTACACGACGATCATGACCGTGCTTCAACGGCTGGCCAAGAAGAACCTCGTGGTTCAGCACCGCGACGACCGTGCCCACCGATACGCGCCGACGCACGGTCGCGACGAACTGGTGGCGGGGCTGATGGTCGACGCACTCCACCAGGCCGCGGACTCCGGCGGCAGGGAGGCTGCGCTCGTGCACTTCGTCGAGCGGGTCGGCGCCGACGAGGCGGCCGCACTCCGGCGTGCGCTCGCCGAGTTGGAGAGCAAGGATGAAATGCCCCCATCCAGTGGCGGTCCGACCTCTCCCTAGGGGAGACTGAACGGGTGTCAGCCCTGGCCTTCACGCTCGTCGCGCTGCTGCTGGTCGGACCCGTTCCGGCCCTGCTGGCCCGCGCCACGTGGCCGATGCGGGCGCCACGGGCCTCGATCGTGTTGTGGCAGTCCATCGCGTTGGCAGCGGTGTTGTCGGCATTCAGCGCGGGAATCGCGATAGCGAGCCGGTTGTTCGTGCCCGGCCCGGACGGTCGACCGACGGCAACCATCACCAGCGAGATCGAGGTGCTCGGCTGGCCGCTGTGGATCGCCTACGTTTGCGTCTTCGCGCTCACGTTGCTGATCGGGGCCAGGCTCGTGGCCGCCGTTGTCGAAGTGGCGATCGCGACGCGACGGCGCCGGGCACACCACCGGATGGTGGTCGACCTGGTGGGCAAGTCGCAGAAGTGGGCGCACGCGCGAGCCGGGGACGGGCTGCGTGTCCTCGATGTAGCCGAGCCGTTGGCGTACTGCCTACCCGGTGTGCGGAGTCGTGTCGTCGTCAGCGAGGGCACGCTGACGACGTTGGCGGACAAGGAGATTGCTGCCATCCTGTCCCATGAGCGTGCCCACCTGCGGGCCAGGCACGACCTGGTGCTCGAGATGTTCACCGCGGTGCACGCCGCGTTCCCCCGCTTTGTCCGCAGTGCCAACGCACTCAACGCGGTCCGGCTCCTCATCGAACTGCTTGCGGACGACGCCGCGATGCGCGCCACCGGCCCCACTCCCCTGGCCCGCGCCCTCGTCGCCTGTGCGGCGGGCCGGACCCCCGCAGGCGCGATGGCCGCGGGCGGCCCGACGACGGTCCTTCGCGTGCGGCGTCTCGGTGGCCGCGGCAACAGCATCGTGCTGGCGATCACGGCGTATCTGGCTGCCGCTGCCGTGCTCGTCGTGCCGACCGTTGCGCTGGCGGTCCCCTGGCTGACCGAGCTGCACCGACTGTTCATCGCATAGACGTGGATGGCGTCGAAAATCCCTGTGCCACAACCAAACAATGAAAGGCTGCATTAGTTGTCTGAATCAGCTCAGTCCTCCGCGACCACTGGCACCGCTCAGATCGGCGTGACCGGCCTGGCCGTGATGGGATCCAACATCGCGCGCAACTTCGCCCATCACGGCTACACCGTGGCCCTGCACAACAGGTCGATCGCCAAGACCGACGCGTTGCTTTCCGAGCACGGCTCCGAGGGGAAGTTCGTGCGCAGCGAGACGATTCCGGAATTCCTTGACGCGCTCGAGAAGCCCCGTCGGGTGCTGATCATGGTCAAGGCGGGCGACCCGACCGACGCCGTCATCAACGAGCTCGCCGATGCGATGGAGGAGGGCGACATCATCATCGACGGCGGAAACGCGTTGTACACCGACACGATTCGCCGGGAGAAGGCGATGCGAGACCGCGGCCTGCACTTTGTCGGCGCAGGTATCTCCGGCGGTGAGGAGGGCGCGCTGAAGGGGCCGTCGATCATGCCGGGTGGGCCCGCGGAGTCGTACAAGTCGCTCGGTCCTCTGCTCGAGGAGATCTCCGCGCACGTCGACGGGGTGCCGTGCTGCACCCACATCGGCCCCGACGGTGCAGGCCACTTCGTGAAGATGGTGCACAACGGCATCGAGTACTCCGATATGCAGCTCATCGGCGAGGCCTATCAGCTCCTCCGCGATGGACTCGGCCTCGGGGCGCCTGAAATCGCCGACGTTTTCGCCGAGTGGAACAAGGGCGACCTGGACAGCTTCCTCATCGAGATCACCGCAGAGGTGCTGCGCCAGACCGACGCCAAGACGGGCAAGCCGCTGGTCGACGTGATCCTCGACGAAGCCGAACAGAAGGGCACCGGCCGCTGGACGGTCAAGTCGGCACTCGACCTGGGCGTTCCCGTCACCGGTATCGCCGAGGCCGTGTTCGCGCGTGCGCTTTCCGGTTCAGTGGCCCAGCGCAAGGCCACCACCGGGCTGGCTTCGGGCGACCTCGGCGACAAGCCAAGTGACGCAAAGCAGTTCATCGAGGATGTCAGCAAGGCGCTGTATGCGTCGAAGATCATCGCCTACGCTCAGGGTTTCAACCAGATCCAGGCAGGCAGCGCCGAATACGACTGGGGCATCACCCCCGGCGACATGGCCACCATCTGGCGCGGCGGCTGCATCATCCGGGCGAAGTTCCTCAACCGGATCAAGGACGCGTTCGACGAGGACGCCGACCTGCCCACGCTGATCGCGGCGCCCTATTTCCGCAGCGCAGTCGAGGCGGGTATCGACAGCTGGCGCCGCGTTGTGGTGACCGCCACCCAGCTCGGCATCCCGATCCCCGGCTTCAGTTCCGCGCTGTCCTACTACGACGCACTGCGTACCGAGCGGCTGCCCGCCGCGCTGACCCAGGGGCCTACGCGACTTCTTCGGCGCGCACACCTACGGTCGCATCGACGAAGATCCGAGCAAGAAGTTCCACACGCTGTGGAGTGGGGATCGCACTGAGGTGCCCGCCTAGACTCGACGGCGATGAGATTTCTCGACGGCCAGTCGCCACCCTATGACCTGACCTACGACGATGTGTTCATCGTCCCCGGTCGGTCGGACGTGGCGTCGCGGTTCGACGTCGACCTGTCGACCTCCGACGGGACGGGCACCACCATCCCCGTCGTGGTGGCCAACATGACGGCGGTTGCAGGCAGGCGGATGGCCGAGACGGTGGCTCGCCGCGGCGGCATCGTGGTTCTGCCGCAGGATCTTCCGATCTCGGCGGTCGAGCAGACGGTCGACTTCGTCAAGACCCGTGACCTGGTCGTCGACACGCCGGTGACGCTGCTTCCCGACGATTCGGTGTCCGACGCCACCGCGCTGATCCACAAACGCGCGCACGGCGTCGCCGTGGTGGTTTCCGAGGGCAGACCGATCGGGTTGGTCACCGAGGCCAACTGCTTCGGCGTCGACCGCTTCGCACGGGTGCGCGACGTCTCGATCACCGACTTCGTCACGGCTCCGGTGGGCACCGATCCGCGCAAGGTCTTCGACCTGCTCGAACACGCGCCGGTCGATGTCGCCGTGATGACCGATGCGGACGGCGTCCTGGCCGGCGTGCTGACCCGTACCGGCGCGATCAGGGCCGGTATCTACACCCCGGCCGTCGACGACAGAGGCCGGTTGCGGATCGCGGCGGCGATCGGCATCAACGGCGATGTCGGCAGCCAAGGCCAGCGCGTTGGCGGAGGTGGGCGTCGACCTCCTCGTGGTCGACACCGCACACGGTCATCAGGTCAAGATGCTCGACGCCATCGAGTCGGTGTCCTCGCTCGACCTTGGCCTGCCGTTGGCGGCGGGGAACGTGGTGTCCGCCGACGGCACCCGCGACCTGATCAACGCCGGCGCATCCATCGTCAAGGTCGGCGTCGGTCCCGGCGCCATGTGCACCACGAGGATGATGACCGGCGTCGGCCGCCCCCAGTTCTCGGCTGTCGTCGAATGTGCCGCGGCGGCAAGGCAACTCGGTGCCCACGTGTGGGCCGACGGTGGGGTGCGGCATCCACGTGATGTCGCGCTGGCACTCGCCGCGGGTGCCTCCAACGTGATGATCGGGTCGTGGTTCGCAGGCACCTACGAGTCGCCCGGCGACCTCATGCGCGATCGCGAGAACCAGCCGTACAAGGAGAGCTACGGCATGGCGTCCAAGCGGGCGGTCGCCGCGCGGACCGCGGGCGACAGCGCGTTCGACCGCGCCCGCAAGGCGTTGTTCGAGGAGGGAATCTCCACGTCGCGGATGGGTCTGGACCCCTCGCGCGGCGGCGTGGAGGATCTGCTCGACCACATCACCTCCGGTGTGCGCAGCACGTGCACCTACGTGGGAGCCAATACCATCGGCGAGTTACACGAGAAGGTTGTGCTCGGCGTCCAGTCCACGGCGGGCTTCGCCGAAGGCCACCCGCTGCCGACGGGCTGGTGAGTCGGCCGACCCGGCCCGACCGGTTAACATAAGGCGTTCATCTGGTCGTCCACAGAAAGGCAATTCGTGCCGCAGGCACCCGTTGAGGCCTCGAGCTTCCGGGACGAGGGGCCGGGCTCGCCGACGCCGGGAACTGTGACCGGAGCCGAGCCCGAAGCCGAACCCTCCTCTAGTCGGCCGGGCATTTGGTCCGGCGAGGATCTGACGAGCAGGCGATGAGCGTCGTTTACACCCTGCTGGCCTTGTTGGCCTTCGTCGTTCTCACGCTGGGGACGGCGGTTTTCGTGGCGGCCGAGTTCTCGCTGACGGCCCTGGAGCGCAGCACGGTCGACTCCAACGCCCGCACCGGCGGGCGGCGTGACCACCTGGTTCAGCGCGCCCACCGGACACTGTCGTTCCAGTTGTCCGGCGCGCAGGTCGGCATATCGGTGACCACGCTCATCACCGGCTACCTCGCCGAGCCGCTGATCGCGCGGCTGCTGGAGCCCGCTCTTCGCAGGTCTGGCGCTCAGCGCGGGCGTCGCAGGCGGACTGGCCCTCGGGCTCTCGCTGCTGATCGCCACGTCGGTGTCGATGGTCTTCGGCGAACTGGTTGCGCAGTACCTGGCGGTGGCGAAACCGTTGGAGACGGCGCGGGTGGTGGCCGGGCCGCAAGTGCTGTTCTCGATGTTCTTCACCCCGGTGATCAAGCTGACGAACGGCGCCGCCAACTGGATCCTGCGCAGGCTGGGCATCGAGCCGGCCGAGGAACTGCGCTCGGCGCGCTCACCGCAGGAGCTCGGTTCACTGGTCAGAAACTCCGCCCGCCGCGGGGCCATCGATCCGGTGACGGCCGCCCTCGTGGACCGCTCACTGCAGTTCGGGTCGCGAACCGCCGAGGAGCTGATGACACCGCGCTCCAAGATCGAGGTTCTGCAGGCCGACCAGAACGTCGCCGACCTGGTCGTGATGGCGATGGAGACCGGCTACTCCCGCTTCCCGATCGTCGAAGGCGACCTGGACGAGACGATCGGGCTGGTACACGTCAAACAGGTCTTCGAGGTGGCACCCGACGACCGGCCACGCACCGGGCTTGCCGGCCTCGCCAGAGCGGTGCCCGTCGTGCCCTCGACGCTCGACGGCGACGACGTGATGGCGCAGGTGCGGGCCAGCGGGCTGCAGACCGTGCTGGTGGTCGACGAATACGGCGGCACCGCGGGCATGGTGACCATGGAAGACCTGATCGAGGAGATCGTCGGCGACGTCCGCGATGAGCACGACGACGTGACACCCGATGTGCTGCGGATGAGCCGCGACAGCTGGCGGGTCTCGGGGCTGCTGCGCATCGACGAGGTAGCCGAGAACGCCGGATTCCGTGCTCCCGAAGGTGAATACGAGACCATCGGCGGGCTGGTGATGCAGGAGCTCGGCCACATTCCCAACCCCGGTGAGGCCGTCGAGCTGACAGCTTTCGACACCGACGGCCCGATGGACGACCCGGTGCGCTGGCTGGCCACGGTCGTCCGGATGGACGGCAGACGCATCGACCTGCTCGAGCTGACCAGGCAGGGCCGCCGTGGCGACTCCGACGACGAGGACGGGGCGCGCTGATGGGCGACATTCTCGCGGTGCTGCTCACCGTCCTGCTGCTCGCGGCGAACGCATTCTTCGTCGGCGCGGAGTTCGCGCTGATCTCGGCGCGCCGCGACCGCCTCGAAGCCCTCGCCGAAGGGGGCAAGCGCCGCGCCGTCACGGTGATCCGCGCGGGCCAGAACCTGTCGGTGATGCTGGCAGGCGCGCAACTCGGCATCACGATCTGCTCGATCCTGCTCGGCCGGGTCGGTGAGCCTGCGGTGGCGCACCTGCTCGAGAAGCCGTTCGACCTCCTCGGCGTGCCCGACGCCCTCCTGCACACGGTGTCGTTCGTCATCGCGATCACGATCGTCGTCGTGCTGCATGTGCTGCTCGGCGAGATGGTGCCGAAGAACATCGCCATCGCGGGCCCGGAGTCGGCGGCGATGCTGCTCGTGCCGCCGTATCTGGCATGGGTCCGATTGGCACGACCCGTCATCGCGGTCTACGACTGGTGCGCGCACATGGCGCTGCGCACCGTGGGCATCAAGGCCAAACCCGAACTGGAGAACACGGTTTCGTCGGTCGAGCTCTCCGAGATGATCGCCGAGTCGCTGTCCGAGGGACTGCTCGACACCGAGGAGCACAACCGGTTGTCGCGCGCCCTGCAGATCCGCACCCGGGTCGTCGCCGATGTGGCCATCCCGCTGAAAGAGGTGCACGCGGTGTCTGCGGCCGGCCACGACAGCGGCCCGACCGTCCGCGCGATTCAACAGGCACTGCAGGACAGCGGCTACTCCCGATTCCCGGTCACCGGCGGTGACGGGCGGTTCATCGGCTACATCCACATCAAGGACGTCTTGAAGCTGGTGAACGACACCGACGCCGTCGTCGACCTCTCGGTGGTGAGGCCGCTACCCCAGGTGCCCGCGTCGTTGCCGCTGCCCGATGCGTTGTCGCGGCTGCGCCGCAGCAACAGCCACCTCGCCCTGGTCACCGCCGACAACGGCAGCGTCACCGCGATGGTGGCACTCGAGGACCTCGTCGAGGACCTCGTGGGCGCGATGAGACACCGGACCCATGACGGCTGAGGAGTTGCTGCCCGAGGCCGACTGGACGACCAGGGAGCGCAGGCATCGCCGCCGGGTCGACGAGTTCCTCGCACCGCACCGCAGGCGCGCGCAGATCGGCGAGCCACATCCGGTGTGGGACTTCCTGTTCCGCTACTACAGCCTGCGGCCGCGCCAACTTCGGGTCTGGCATCCCGGCTTCGGCGTCGTGCTGGGCGGGCCGGACAGCGGGGCGGCGCGGGCGTACCTTGACCGCGCTGGATACGGTCCGCATCCAGACGGTGTGACGGTGACCTTCGAGCATCTGCGGTCCCGCGCCGGCACGGTCGAATTCATCGTGGATCTGTTGCGCGCCACGGCAAGCCGCTCCCCCGCGATGAACTGCTTCGGGATGCACGAGTGGGCGATGGTGTACCGGGCGCCGACCGTGCGGCACGAACTCGTGCCGCTTCGGCTCGGAGCCGGACGCAACCGACACCGTTGTCGAGTCGATACCGTTGCGCTGCACCCATTTCGACGCGTTCCGGTTCTTCACCGAGCCCGCGGCCGCGAGAAACGCGGGCGCCCCGTCGCGCAGCGAGCAGTCCGGATGGGAGCAGCCGGGCTGTGTGCACGCCAACATGGACCTGTACAAGTGGTGCTACAAGCTGGGTCCGCTCGTCGAATCCGAGTTGCTGATCGACTGCCTCGAGCTGGCCGCCGACGCCAGGGCGCTCGACATGCGGGCCAGCCCGTACGACCTCACCGGATACGGCTTCGAGCCGATCGCCGTCGAAACGCCTGCAGGTCGGGCCGCCTACGTCCGCGAACAACAGGACATCGCCACGCGGGCGGCGCCGTTGCGGGCCGCGATCGCCGCCCGGTGCGACGAATTGCTGGTCGCAGCGCTGACCGCCGCTGGCAATTAGCCCTGCTACTCGCGGGTAAACTGGACCGACGGCAGTGCGTCATGCGGCGCCATGCAGCCGAGGGAGGAACAAGATGACTGATCGTGTGACGGTGGGCAACCTGCGCGTCGCTGCGACGTTGTACGACTTCGTCAACGATGAGGCGCTGCCGGGTACCGACATCGACCCCGACACCTTCTGGTCGGGAGTCGACAAGGTCGTCGCCGATCTGACCCCGAAGAACCAGGACCTTCTTGCGCGACGCGACGACCTGCAGGCCCAGATCGACAAATGGCACCGGCACCGCGTCATCGAGCCGCTCGACCCGCAGGCCTACAAGCAGTTCCTGACCGAGATCGGGTATCTGCAGCCCGAGCCCGAACCCTTCACGATCACCACCTCCGGTGTCGATGAGGAGATCAGCACCACGGCAGGTCCGCAGCTGGTGGTGCCCGTGCTCAATGCGCGGTTCGCTCTGAACGCCGCCAACGCGCGCTGGGGTTCGCTGTACGACGCGCTGTACGGCACGGACGTCATCTCCGAGGCCGACGGCGCCGAGAAGACGTCCGGCTACAACAAGGTGCGCGGTGACAAGGTCATCGCCTACGCCCGCGAGTTCCTCGACAAGGCGGTGCCTCTGGAGTCGGGGTCCTGGGCGGATGCCACCGGGTTGAGCCTCGAAGACGGAGTGCTGGCTGTGGCAACCGCCGACGGCTCCGTCGGTCTGGCCAGCCCGGAGAAGTTCGTCGGCTATACCGGGGAGCTCGGCTCCCCCGACTGGTCTGTGCTGCTGGTCAACAACGGCCTTCACGTCGAGATCCTGATCGACCCGGAGTCGCCCGTCGGTTCGACCGACAAAGCCGGCATCAAGGACGTCGTGCTGGAGTCCGCGATCACCACCATCCAGGACTTCGAGGATTCGGTGGCCGCCGTCGACGCCGACGACAAGGTGCTCGGATACCGCAACTGGCTGGGGCTGAACAGGGGCGACCTGTCCGAAGAAGTCAGCAAGGGCGACACGAGCTTCACCCGCGTCCTCAACCAGGACCGCACCTTCACCAGCCCCGACGGCGGTGAACTCACCCTTCCCGGCCGCAGTCTGCTGCTGGTCCGCAACGTCGGGCACCTGATGACCAACGACGCGATCGTCGACGCCGACGGCAACGAGGTGTACGAGGGCATCCAGGACGCGATCTTCACCAGCCTGATCGCCATGCACGGCCTCAAGGAGGGCGGCGGCCAACGGGCCGCTGGCCAACAGCCGCACCGGCTCGATCTACATCGTCAAGCCGAAGATGCACGGCCCCGACGAGGTGGCCTTCACCGCCGAGCTGTTCGCGAGCGTCGAGGATCTGCTTGGCCTGCCACCGGCCACCATCAAGGTCGGCATCATGGACGAGGAGCGCCGCACCACCCTCAACCTGAAGGCCTGCATCAAGGCCGCCGCCGACCGCGTCGTGTTCATCAACACCGGATTCCTCGACCGCACCGGTGACGAGATCCACACCTCGATGGAAGCGGGCCCGATGATCCGCAAGGGCGCCATGAAGGGCACCACGTGGATCAAGGCCTACGAGGACGCCAACGTCGACGCGGGCCTGGCCGCAGGCTTCTCCGGCAAGGCGCAGATCGGCAAGGGCATGTGGGCGATGACCGAGCTGATGGCCGACATGGTCGAGCAGAAGATCGGTCAGCCCAAGGCCGGCGCCACCACCGCCTGGGTGCCGTCACCGACCGCGGCGACGCTGCACGCCATGCACTACCACGAGGTCGACGTCTTCGAGGTGCAGAAGGAGCTCGAGGGCAAGAGCCGCACCACCGTCGACGAGTTGCTGACCGTCCCGCTGGCCAAGGAGCTGGCATGGGCTCCCGAGGAGATCCGCGAAGAGGTCGACAACAACTGCCAGTCGATCCTGGGCTACGTCGTCCGGTGGATCGATGCCGGCGTCGGCTGCTCCAAGGTTCCCGACATCCACAACGTCGCGTTGATGGAGGACCGCGCGACGTTGCGCATCTCGAGCCAGCTGCTGGCCAACTGGCTGCGGCACGGGGTCATCACGTCCGATGACGTGAAGGCCAGCCTGCGCCGGATGGCTGCCGTGGTGGACAAGCAGAACGAGGCCGACCCGGAGTTCCGGCCGATGGCTCCCGACCCGGACGCCAGCATCGCCTTCCAGGCCGCCGAGGAGCTGATCCTCACCGGCGCGCAGCAGCCCAACGGCTACACGGAGCCGATCCTGCATCGGCGCAGGCGCGAGTTCAAAGCAGCGAATTCCAGCAACGTCGGCTGACCGGCGGGGTTTCGCTATGTGGATAAACTTCGGCGGGGTAGGTGACCTGCCGGCAATGATCGGCGAACGGAGAGGACGCAGGCGCACGAGTGGGTAGGCACAGCATTCCCGACCCCGATGAGTCCTCCGGCGGTACCCCAGAGGGCGCAACCGATGCGACCGAGTCGTTCGACCAGCCGCTGGTTCCATACGACGACGCATACGACCAGCCGGGCTACCCGGCGGCCCCGGCCGAGCCCGACTATCCGCGCTACGGCGAGCCCGGGTACCCCGAGCCCGGCTATCGGGAGCCGGAACACGGAAAGTCCGAGTACGAGTCGGAATACGACGACGAGTACGAGTCCGATTACCCCGAGTCGGATTACCCCGAGGCCGGGTATTCCGACGTGCCGGACTACCTGCAGCCCGGCTACCGGGACGCCGACGCCCCCGACGCCCAGTTCCGCCGCCCGACCGACGAGACGCCGTCGTACCTGGCACGCACGCCCGAACCGAAACCTCCGCCCCGCGCCCAGCACTCCGGCGATTGGGAAGGCGGCGAATGGACCGGAAGCCACCGCGCGATCCAACCGGGCCGCCGCGGCGTCAGCTGGGGTGTCATCGGGGCCCTGGTCGCCGTCGTCGTGGTGGTGGCCGCATTCATCCTCTGGCGCTTCTTCGGCGACGCGCTGTCCGACCGGTCCAGCATCGCCTCCGCGCGGTGTGTCGACGGCCAGAAGGGCGTCGCCGTCATCGCCGACCCGGCCATCGCAGGCGAAATAGCCGCGCTGGCCAAGAAATTCAACGAAACGGCGAACCCGGTCGGCGACAGCTGCGTTGCGTTGGATGTCAAACCCGCCGAATCCGACCAGGTGATCAACGGCTTCGTCGATACCTGGCCCGCGGAGTTGGGCGAACGCCCGGCGTTGTGGATTCCCGGCAGCTCGATCTCGCAGGCCCGCCTCGAGGCGGTGGCCGGTGAGGAAACCGTCGACGACAGCCGCTCGCTTGTCAGCTCGCCCGTGGTGCTTGCGACCCGGCCTCAGCTCAAAGGTGCTCTCGGGCAGCAGAACTGGGGGACGCTGCCCGGCCTGCAGAGCAACCCCAATTCATTGAACGGGATGAACCTGCCGGGCTGGGGATCGCTGCGCCTGGCACTGCCGCTCAGCGGCGACAGCGACGCGTCCTATCTCGCTGCCGAGGCGGTCGCGGCGGCTTCTGCGCCTGCCGGAGCGCCACCGAGTGCGGGCACCGGCGCGGTGAACACCCTGATGTCGGGCCAGCCGAAGCTGGCCGACAACAAGGCGACGACCGCGATGGACGCGCTGCTCAACGCGACCGATCCGGCCGCCGCCCCCGTGCACGCCGTCGTCACCACCGAGCAGCAGTTGTATCAGCGCGGTACGTCACTGTCCGACGCGAAGAACGTGGTGGCCTCGTGGCTTCCGCCGGGTCCGACCGCGACCGCCGACTACCCGACCGTTCTGCTCAAGGGCACCTGGCTGTCGCAGGAACAGGTCACCGCCGCCAGCGAGTTCTCCCGGTTCCTGCGCAAGCCCGAACAACTCGCGGAGTTGGCCAAGCTCGGATTCCGCACCGACGGCGGCCAGACGCCGAAGAGCGACATCACGAACTTCGCGCCGGTCTCTGCTCCCTTGTCGGTCGGCGACAGCTCGATGCGGGCCACGCTGGCCAACGCCCTGACCGCGCCCGCGGGCAACCCGGCCGTGACGATCATGCTCGACCAGTCGATGTCGGCCCAGGAGGGCGGCAAGAGCCGGCTGGCCAATGTGGCGGCCGCGCTGGAGGCGCAGGTGCAGACGTTGCCTGCGGCGGCGGCGGTCGGGTTGTGGACGTTCGACGGTGTGGAGGGGCGGTCAGAGGTCGCGACGGGTCCGCTGTCG
Organism: uncultured Actinomycetota bacterium; assembly: GCA_963758825.1. Taxonomy (GTDB): domain Bacteria; phylum Actinomycetota; class Actinomycetes; order Mycobacteriales; family Mycobacteriaceae; genus Mycobacterium. Next base: position 732,183 of record CAVWWV010000014.1, read on the forward strand.
GATCCCGTCGACGGCAAGCCGCGCTCGGCTGCGATCGGCGCGGCACTGGACGCGCAGACCGCGTCTGGCGGCGGGGCGGTGTCGTTCACCACGTTGCGAATGATCTACGACGACGCGCTGGCGAAGTTCCGGCCGGGACAGACCAATTCGATACTCGTCATCACCGCCGGTCCGCACACCGACCAGAGCCTCGACGCAGGCGGTCTTCAGGACTACGTGCGCCGCACTTTCGACCCCGCAAAGCCGGTGGCGATCAACGTGATCGACTTCGGTGGTGACCCCGACCGCGCGGCGTGGGAGGGCGTCGCCCAGATCAGCGGCGGCGGTTACCAGAATCTGTCGACGTCGGCATCGCCGGACCTGGCGACGGCGATCACCACGTTCCTCGGCTAGCGCGTCAGCCGATCACGCACTGCGCCATCATATTTCGCCGGTTGCGTTAGCCGCCCGGCGCGGCCGGTGCGCCGCCAGCGCCAAGCAGGCTGCCGAGTTGGCCGAGCACCTCGATCGGGTTCGGCTTCCCCGGCGGGGCGGCGTCGGTCATCTGCCAGTCCTGGCACTCGCTGCTGGTGAAGGCCGTGTCACCCGCCTCGATCTGGACGGTCTGGGCCTTCTTGGTGAACGCATTGGCGACGATGCCGTCGCCGTTGACCCGCTTCCAGTAACACGCACCGTCGTCAACGGGACCCGCGGACTGGTACACGCCCGGCGTGATGTCGGTTCCGACCTTGTAGGTGCCGTTGCCGAAGCTGGTTTTCGGGCCGGGCGGCGGTGGCGGCGGGACGGGATCCGCATTGGCCACGGCGATCGACGCGGACCAGCCGACCACGAGCGCAGCTGCTGCGGCAGCGATTCGAGACATCAGGCGAACGCCTCCACCGGTGGACATGAACACATCAGATTCCGATCACCATACGCGCCGTCGATGCGACGGACCGGCGGCCATACCTTTGGCCGGAACGCCTTGCCCAGCGGATATGCGGCCTGCTCGCGGCTGTAGGGATGGGTCCAATCGCCGACGATCAGGCTTTCCGCCGTGTGCGGTGCGCCGCGAAGCGGGTTGTCGTCGGCGGGCCATGCGCCCGAGCCGACCTGATCGATTTCGGCGCGGATCGCGATCATGGCCTCGCAGAACGCGTCCACCTCGGCCAGGCTTTCACTTTCCGTCGGCTCGACCATCAGCGTGCCCGCGACCGGAAAGCTCATCGTCGGTGCGTGAAACCCGTAGTCCGCCAGTCGTTTCGCGACATCGTCGACCGTGACGCCGGTGGACTTCGTGATTCCGCGCAGGTCGAGGATGCACTCGTGGGCGACCATGCCGTTCTCGCCGGTGTAGAGCACCGGGTAGTACTCGTCGAGGCGACGGGCGATGTAGTTCGCCGAGGCGATCGCGGTCAACGACGCCGCGCGCAGCCCCTCGGCGCCCATCATCCGGATGTACGCCCAGGTGATCGGCAGGATCGACGCCGATCCGTACGGCGCCGACGACACCGTTCGCGCCGATGGAAGTTCGTCGGCGAGCGGATGGCCTGGCAGATACGGCTGCAGGTGGGCCCGAACCGCGACCGGTCCGACGCCAGGGCCCCCGCCGCCGTGCGGGATGCAGAACGTCTTGTGCAGGTTCAGGTGGCTGACGTCGCCGCCGAACTTCCCCGGCCGCGCCAGACCCACCAATGCGTTGAGGTTCGCGCCGTCGACGTACACCTGACCGCCGACGTCGTGCACCGCCGCGCAGATATCGGCGATGTCGTGCTCGTAGACGCCGTGGGTGGACGGATAGGTGATCATCAACGCGGACAACCGATCCGCGTGTTCGGTGACCTTGGCCCGCAGATCGTCGAGGTCGACGTCGCCGTTGGCCCGGCAGGCCACCACCACGACACGCATGCCGACCAGCGCCGCGGACGCCGCGTTGGTGCCGTGCGCGCTCGACGGGATCAGACACACGTCGCGGTCGGGCTCGCCACGCTCTGCGTGGTAGGCCTGGATCGCCAGCAGCCCGGCGTATTCGCCCTGCGAACCGGCGTTGGGTTGCAGCGACACCGCGTCATAGCCGGTCAACTGCGTCAGCCAGGTCTCCAGGTCCGCGATCAGCTTGTGCAGGCCCGGTGCGTCGGAGTGCGGCGCGAACGGATGCTGGCGGGAGAACTCGGGCCAGGTGATGGGCTCCATCTCGGCTGCCGCGTTGAGCTTCATGGTGCACGAACCGAGCGGAATCATGCTGCGGTCCAACGCGATGTCCTTGTCGGCCAACGACCGCAGGTAGCGCATCATCTCGGTCTCGGTGCGGTACCGGGTGAATGCGGGATGGGTCAGGAACTGCGATGTCCTGGTGGCGATGTCGGATGTCGCCGCCGGTGCGGCTCCGATGTCGGGCCCATCGACGCTGCGGGCGGCGCCGTTGCTGGATGTCGGCCCCGAACGCTGCCAGCACGCTCTCGACGTGTTCGGCCGTGGTCGCCTCGTCACACGACACCGACACGTGGTCGTCGTCGACGAGCCAGACGTTGACGCCGCGCGACTTGGCCTCGTCGCGAACCTGTGCGGCCCGACCGGGCACGCCGGCCAGCACGGTGTCGAAGAACCGGTCATGCACGACGCCGACACCGGCCGCCGTCAGACCGGCAGCCAGGGTGCGCGCGCGATCGTGGACGCGGCGGGCGATGCCGGTCAACCCGTCGGCACCGTGATAGCTGGCGTACATGGCGGCGATCACGGCGAGCAGAACCTGCGCGGTACAGATGTTGCTGGTGGCCTTGTCACGGCGAATGTGCTGTTCGCGGGTCTGCAGGGAGAGTCGGTAGGCCGGCGAGCCGTCGGCGTCCACCGAAACCCCGACAAGTCGGCCGGGCAGTTGCCGCGCGTGGTTGGCGTGCACGGCGAGGTAACCGGCGTGTGGTCCGCCGAAACCCATTGGCACGCCGAAGCGTTGGGTGCTGCCGAACGCCACGTCGGCGCCGATCTCGCCGGGCGGGCTGATCAGCGTCAGCGCGAGCAGGTCGGCCCCGATCGCCACCAGCGCTCCGCGTTCGTGGGCCTGGCTGACCAGGTCGGTCCAGTCGACCACCTCTCCGCCCGCGCCGGGAAGCTGGGTGATCACGCCGAAGAACTCGCCGTCGGGCAGGCCGAGACGCAGGTCGGCGGTGACGATCTCGATGCCGATCGGCTCGGCCCTGGTGGCCAGCACCGCCGCGGTCTGCCGGTACAGGTCGGCGTCGACGGCCAACCGGTTCGACGTGCCCCGCACCGCCCGATGCATCAGCGTCATCGCCTCTGCCGCCGCGGTGCCCTCGTCGAGCATCGATGCGTTGGCCACCTCGAGGCCGGTCAGATCGGCAACCATGGTCTGGAAGTTCAGCAGAGCCTCGAGCCTGCCCTGGCTGATCTCCGGCTGATAGGGCGTGTACGCCGTGTACCAGGCCGGGTTCTCCAGGATGTTGCGCCGCAGCACAGGAGGGGTCAGCGTGTCGAAGTAGCCCTGGCCGATCATCGAAACCGCGACGGTGTTGGCGTCGGCGAGGGCCCGCAGCTCTGCCAGGGCCTGCTCTTCCGTCGCGGCCTGCGGCAGCTGGTCAAGGCCAGGTGCGATGCCGTCGGCCGACAACGCGTCGAGAATGCCTGCTGGAAGCGCCTTGTCGGCGAGTTCATCGAGCGAGCCGACGCCGATGGTCTTGAGCATGGTGGCGACTTCGTCGGCATCCGGTCCGATGTGTCGGTCCGCGAAGTTCGGTTGATCGTGGGAGAACATTCATCTCCTGACGCTTGAGGGCGCAGAACCCGCTGGGGTTCCTCTCCCTCAGTCGTCGACCCGAAAGGGCGCTCCAGAGGCATTCGGGGCCCTGCCCGGTCCGGGTGCCTGAGAGTTTGACGGAGAGGTGTTGCTCCTTCGGCGTCCGTGGCTGGCGGCCACGGATCTCTCCCGCGCAGGGGCGATGCGCTGCCGATTCTACCGGCAGGCTTTCAGGAGTGGGCGGTCAGCCGATCTTGCGGTCGCGGTGCTTGCGCCGGGACGCCAGCTCGTCCTCTGGCGCGCTGATCGACTCGCCACCATCGGCGCGCTCGCCGGGAAAATCGGCGATGGCGCCGGTCAGCTCCCGCATCGCGCCGGAGACGGCGATGCCGAAAACGCCCTGGCCACCCTGCAGGAGGTCGACCACTTCCTCGGCCGATGTGCATTCGTAGACGGTGGTGCCGTCGGAGAACAGCGTGATGTTGGCCAGATCACGAACGCCGCGCTGACGTAGGTGGTCGACCGCGACGCGGATGTTGTGCAGCGAGATTCCGGTGTCCAGCAGACGCTTGACGATCTTGAGGACGAGGATGTCCTTGAACGAGTAGAGACGCTGGCTGCCGGATCCGGCGGCGCTGCGAATCGACGGCACCACCAGCGAGGTCCTGGCCCAGTAGTCCAACTGCCGATAGGTGATCCCGGCGATCTGGCATGCGCTCGGTCCGCGGTAGCCGACGAGCTCGTCGGGCACCGAGTCATCGGGGAAAAGGCCGGCCTGCACGGGTTCGCTGGGAACCGTGGCCGGCGGCTGCGGCGCACCATCGCCAGAGGACAGATCCAATTGCTCTTGACGTGGCGTGTCGTCCACCCTCAGAATCCTCTCGCCGATCGAACTCGCGTCTGTGACCTGCACCGCGGCACGTTTGCCAAGCCCGAGTGTGTCGAGCATACGCTCCCCGACGAAGCCTGACTGCCCGTCGTGACCACCAAAGTATGGCTGCCCCGATCACGGTTGGCGGAAACCCGCGCCGCGTGTCGAGTCGAAACGTCAGATGAGACGCATCCGTGATGTTTCGGACGTGAGTTCAGGTGGCTTTGAAGTCGTCGGGCGACACGCTGTCGAGGAACTCCTTGAACTTCTCGACCTCGTCCTCACGCACGGCGCCCGTCGCCTCGTCGTCGTTCTCGTCGGGGATCAGCAGCCCGGCCTCGGCGAGCACCGCCTCCTCGACGTAGATCGGCACCCCGACCCGAAGCGCGATGGCCACCGAGTCCGACGGCCGCGCCGACACCTTGATGTCGCGGTCGAAGATCAGATCGGCGTAGAAGGTGCCCTCTTGGAGGTCGACGATGCGCACTTCTTTCAGCGAATGACCAAGCGCGGCAATGAGATCCCGGATCAGGTCGTGGGTCAGCGGTCGAGCAGGCTCGACACCCTGCTGCTCGAGGGCGATCGCCGCAGCCTCGGACTGGCCGATCCAGATCGGCAGATACCGGTCACCGTTGGACTCGCGCAGCAGCAACACTGGCTGGTTCTGGGGCTGCTCCACGCGAATGCCGACCACACGAACCTCACCCATCTGTGTCTGCCCTCCGCACCGCTGAAGCCGATGAGACGAGTCTAATCCTCACCTGTCGAGAACGTCGCGCACGGCCGACTTGATCAATGACGTGTGCAGTGTGATCGCCAGCGCGGCCACCTCGCGAGCCAGATCGTCGGCCCGGTCCCGCGCACCCGCCTTGCCCGCCTTGACCACCGGTCCGGCGATCTGAGCGATCAGATCGGACTGCCGGTCGGCCGCCGACCTGAAAGCACGCAGATGTCGGGGTTCGACCCCGTAGTCGGCGAGCGCACGAGCGCACTGGGCGATGACCACGGAGTGCTCGTCGAAGAATCCGCCGGGACCCGTCGTGATCACCCCCTCTTTGATCAGGGCGCGCAGAACCGAGTCGGCAACCCCTGAGCGCGCCACCAGGTCTTCGCGGCTCAGCCGCACCTGGGCCGGCGCGACGGCGTCGTCGATGTCCGCAGGCTCGCCGGACGCCGGCACCAAACGCGGTACGCCGTAGGGGGATCCGGTGCGCGGCAGCTCGCCGTCGGGCTGGGCGTCGAGTTGGGCCTTGATCACCTTCAGCGGCAGATAGTTGTCGCGCTGCGCGGTCAGCACGAAACGCAGCCGGGCACAGTCGTAGGCGGTGAATCGTCGATAGCCCGACGCGGTCCGCTCGGGCGTGACCAGTCCCTCGGCCTCCAGAAAGCGGATCTTGGAGATGGTCACGTCCGGAAAGTCCGGTCGCAGCGAGTCGAGTACCGCTCCGATCGACATCCCGGTCGGAGACGGACCGATGTCGGGCTGTGTCATCAGCTGTTGGCGCGAGCGCTCAGCGCGGTCACTTAGCTGCCCGGCCCGCTGTCGTCGTCGGTCTTGGGGCCGGTCAGGAACACCAGGCGGAATTTGCCGATCTGCACTTCGTCGCCGTTGGCCAGCACCGCCGAGTCGACAGGCTCCCTGTTGACATAGGTGCCGTTGAGGCTGCCCACGTCGACGACCTGGAACTCGCCGTTCTCCAACCGGAACTCTGCGTGACGTCGGCTCACCGTCACGTCATCGAGGAAGATGTCGCTGTCGGGGTGTCTGCCCGCCGACGTGGTCGGCTGATCGAGCAGGAAGCGGGATCCCGCGTTGGGGCCGCGCTTGACGACAAGCAACGCCGATCCCACCGGCAGGCCCTCGACCCCCGAGACCGCCCCCTCGTTGCCCGTCGAAGCCGGGGCGTCCAGTTCGTTGAGGAAGTCGGCGCGGAACACCGATGTGGTTTCCACCGTCAGCTCGTCAGACGTCTGGTCAACCCCGGAATTGTGATCCTTGTCCGTCACCCGCTGCTCCTCACTGGCTGCTGTGGCGATATCTGGCCGGGGCCTCCGTGGGCCCCCGTCCAGCCGTCATACGTCTGACGTCGACCGTACCGCGCGGCGGCCGCCGTTGGGTCCACCCCCGCCGGATCAACGTGAACACGTATCACCCTGCGAATGTGGAACCGATCGTTGGAAACCCTAACAACATCTCATTCGGTCACCAGAGCCTGGTAGGCGTCGGCGTCCAGCAGGCCGTCGACCTCTCCGGCAAGAGCATCGGCGCCCGCCTGCAACTCGATGAGCCACCCTTCGCCGTAGGGATCGGAGTTGACCAACTGCGGGCTGCCCTCCAGTTCTCCGTTGACTGCAACGACTTTCGCCGTCACGGGCGAGTACAGGTCGGACACCGACTTCGTCGACTCGACCTCGCCGAAGGACTCCCCCGCGGTGACGTCGGTGCCGACGTCGGGCAGCTGGACGAACACCACGTCCCCGAGCGACGACTGGGCGAAGTCGGTGATGCCGACCCTTACGGTGTCGTCACCGACGCGCTGCACCCACTCGTGCTCGGCGGTGTAGGACAGGTCTGGCGGGATTTCGCTCACGGCGCTCCTCTTCGCAGGTAATGCTCATTTCACGGGCTGAGCGTATTGGCGGGCTTTCGGTTGCCGCAAGGCGGTGACATCCACCCGGTCGGATTGTTGTACCACCATCGTGCCGCCCACGCGCTCAACACTGTCCATCGCGCCGCCGGGAATGTTCATCGCCGCAGCGAGCGTCGGCGGATCGCCAATCGCCACAACGGTATACGGCGGGTTGAGGGTCTGGCCGTCGATCTCGAGCGCGCCGGGCCTTCCGACCACCCAGGTGTCGACGCCGACCCGGACTGAGGCTTTCGGGTCGCCCTGTCCGCCCTGCATCTCCATCGCCTCGGCGCCTGCGTTGCGCAGCTCGTTGATCACGTCGAGCATGGTTTCCGGCGCCACCCCGACGGCGGCGTCGTCGATGGTCAGGGTCACCCCGGGACCCGTGGCCGACACCGTGCCGATCAGGATCGACAGCGCCGCCAGCCGGGCCTGGGCGTTCTCGATCGCCGCCTGGTCACTGCTGCCCGACGCCTGCAGTGCGGCCAGCGTCCGCTGCAGGTCGGCGACCTCCGTGTTCAACGCCGCCTCGCGCTGCTGCAACGAATCCAGCAGCACCAGCAGGTCGGCGGGTCGCGCGGTCTCCAGCGAGTCGCCGGAATCGTTCTGCCGGACCTGGGTGACGATCGCGACGCCGAGCAGAATGCACAGCAGCACGCCCAGCGCCCCGAACACCAGCTGCGAGCGTCCCCGCCGCAGCACGCCTTCGACGCCTGCGGGCTGCAGGTCGCCGATCCGCTGCGGGGACTCGTCGGGCGGCAGCTCGTGACGGCCCTGCCTGCTCGGCCTCGTGGTGAGTCGGGGGAGTCGGGGGTGTCGGGGCTGTCGGGGCTCATGGGTCAGGCGCCGAACAGTCTGCGACGCAGGGCCGCCGCGTTGCCGAAGATCCGGATTCCGAGAACGACGATGATCGCGGTCGACAATTGCGTGCCGACGCCGAGTTGGTCGCCGACATAGACGATGAGGGCGGCGACGAGGACGTTGAACACGAACGACACCACGAAGACCTTCGAGTCGAAGATCCGTTCCAGATATGCCCGCAGCCCGCCGAACACCGCGTCCAGCGCGGCGACGACCGCGATCGGCAAATAGGGTTCGACGAACTCGGGCACGCTGGGATGGAAAACCAGGCCGAGCACGATACCGATGACAAGCGCGGCGATTCCGATCATCTGTCCCCGATTTCCTTGGCGAAGTTGACATCTCGCACCGAACCGGCGGGCAACCTCACGTCGTCGCCTGCACTGACGGTGACCACGACGCCGTAGCTGGCCTCCAGAAGGCGCAGCCGCTGCAGACCGGGGCTGCGGTCGAACGCATCGGCCATACTGTGCGGTGGGCCGACGGCCAGAATCGCGTAGGGGCTGGCGATCGGCTGGTTGTCGACCAGGATGCCGCCGCCCGCCTGCCGGATGGTCACGTTGGGTCCGATGCGCACGCCGCCGACCGAGATCGCCTCGGCGCCACTGGCCCACAGCGAGTTGACCACCAACTGCAAGTCCCGATCGAGGATGACCTGACGGCTACCCTCGACGCGTTCCTTCGACACGTCGCTGAGATCCTTCGAGGCGCCCGGATCGGTGAGTGTCACCGTCAGCCCTGGACCGGTGACCGCGGTGGCCGCCGCCGAGAAGTTGGCGCCGTCGAGGCTGCCGAGCAACTGTCTGCCGCGCTCATCGCCCTCGAGCCGGCTGCGTCGTTCGGTGTCGAGCTCTCCTGCCAGCGCATTCCGCCGGGTGGCCGCCGAGTTCGTCGCCTCCTGGGCGGACCGCACACTGCCCGATAGCACCTGCTGGCTCTCGCGCACACCTGGCGCGGTGGCCTGTGCCTGTGCGACCGCGAAAGCGAACACGGTCGCGATCGCCAGCGCGGCGAGCACCTGCCAGCTCGCGGCGACCAGCCGGCTCCTGGGTTGCGCGCCCGCGCTGCGCTGCGCGGCCGCCGCCGCGTAACCGGGGTCGAGGTGCTCGGACAGCAGCGATCGCAGCAGCGACGGCACGGGGATCAGCGTCGGCGCGTTCGCCCGGTGCATGTTGCGTCCGGCATCGGGATCGTAGCCACCGAGTGCACGCCGCTCTTCGCCGTCACTCACGCGAGTACGCCCTCGGCATCTGACGCATCACCATCGCCACCTGCACGAGGTAGAGCACGGCAGACCACAGGTAGAGCGCGAGCCCCCAGATCACGAACGCCCACCCGCACGCCAGGATCACGCGGCTCCAGAGCGCATCCCACTGCCCGAGCAGGATCAACGGGAATCCCGACATGAGCGCGAACGTCGCACCCTTGCCGATGTAGGTGACCGGCAACGCGGTCAGGCCCCGAGTGCGCAGCAACGGCAGGGTGGCCGCCAGGATCGCGTCGCGGCCGATCAGGGTGATGACGATCCACCACGGCACAATGCCTGCGAAACCGAACGCGAGCGGCACCGTCAACATGTAGATGCGGTCGACGGCGGGGTCGAGAAGTTCACCGAGCCGCGACGACTGGTTGTCGACCATCCGCGCGATCTTGCCGTCGGCCCAGTCCGAGAAGCCGCTGAACATCAGCACGGCCACTGCCCAGCCGTTGGCGTGGGCGACCAGCAACAGATAGAGGAAGACCGGAACCAGCAGGAGGCGCAGCACCGACAGCGCGTTCGGCACCGTCACCACGCGATCACGCTCCCCCGCAGCGCGCTTCATGGGGTAAACCTAGCGCGTTATCCCCGGCATGCTCAGCGCCGACATGGAGTCATCCGACAGCGGGTTGTCGTGAACCATGTACGTCCATGTCGAGGTCGGCCGGGCCAGCTTGGACAGGTCGAGTCCCTGCTCGTCCTCCAGCACGTTCGCGGTTTCGAACGTCTGCTGTGCGGCCTCGATCGCGTCGGCGGCCAACGAGGCGAACGCGTCGACGGCCATCCGGTGGAATTCGTCGATCGGCTTCTGGTGCCCGAGCGCCCGCAGGTGAATGCTCTCGCGGATATCGGCGAGGTAGCCGAGGTGATCGGCCCACCCGCGGTCCAGGTGGTAGAGCATGATCTGCCTGCAGATCCGTTCCAGCTGTTCCTCGCTGAGATCCTCGGCCAGCTTCTGGTAGCGGTCCGGGGACTTCTTCTCGAGTTCCTCACGTGCAGTCGGGGTGCGCAGCAACGTATTACGACGTTCGACCAGAATGGCCCGCTGCTGTGCGATCAGCTCGTTGAACTGCCAGGTGTTGGCGTGCACCGACAGCAGCCGGCCTTCGGCGACGCGCTGCGCGTGGTCGAGCAGGCCCGCGGCCTTCTTGTTGATGACGAGGCCGTTGTCGTCGGTTTCGGTCGGCAACTTGTTGAACTTCTCCGGCTCGAGGTGCGCCCTCACCACGTCGTCTTCCCAGCTGGAGAAGAACACCGACGAACCCGGATCGCCCTGACGGCCCGCGCGCCCGCGCAGCTGGTTGTCCAGCCGTTCGGTGCTGTGCCGGCCGGTGCCGATGACGTGCAGCCCGCCGAGCTCGGCGACCTCGTCGTGGTCGACCTCGTCGGAGCCGCCCAGCCGGATGTCGGTGCCGCGGCCCGCCATCTGGGTGGACACCGTGACGACGCCGAGCTTGCCCGCCTCGGCGATGACCCGTGCTTCCTCCTCGTCGTTCTTGGCGTTCAGCACAACGGCGGGCACGCCCGCCTTGACCAGCCGCTCGTGCAACTCCTCGGATTCGGCGACGTCGCGGGTGCCGACCAGGATCGGTTGCTTGGTCTTGTGGGTTTCGATGATGTGCTCGACGACGCCGTCGGTTCTGGCGGCGGCCGTGATGTAGACGCGGTCCGCCTCGTCCTCGCGGATGTTGGGGGCATTCGGCGGTATCGGCGAAACGCCGAGCTTGTAGAACTGGCGCAGCTGCTCGCCCGCGGCCAGCGCGGTGCCCGTCATGCCGCAGACCGTGGGATACCGATTGACCAGTGCCTGCACCGTGATGGTGTCGAGGACCTCGCCGGTCTCGGTCGTCTCGATCCCCTCTTTGGCTTCGACGGCGGCCTGCAGCCCGTCGGGCCAGCGCTGCAGTTGAGCGATGCGGCCGCGGCTCGCGTTGATCAGGTGCACGGCGTCGTCGCGGACGATGTAGTGCACGTCCCGGTGCAGCAGAACGTGCGCGTGCAGGGCGACGTTCACCTCGGTCAGCGTGGTGCCGACGTGTTCCTCCGAGTACAGGTCGATACCGCCGAGTTTGGCCTCGACCTTCTGTGCGCCGGTCTCGGTGAGGTGAACGTTGCGGCTGTCGGAATCGGTGTCGTAGTCGTCGCCTGCGACCAATTCGCCGACCAGCCGGATGATTTCGAGCTTCGGCAGCTCCCGATGCGAGGTGCCCGCGAGCACCAGCGGGACCAGCGCCTCGTCGACCAGCACCGAATCGGCTTCGTCGATGAGTGCTACGTCGGGGTTCGGCGACACCAGGTCGGCGACGTCGGTGACGAGCTGGTCGCGCAGCACGTCGAAGCCGATCTCGTTGATGGAGGCATACGTGATGTCGCTCTTGTACGCAGCGCGCCGTTCGTCTGCTGTGGAGTCCGCGGTGACCCAGCCGACGGTCAGCCCCAACGCCTCGAGCAGCGGGCCCATCCATTCGGCATCGCGCTTGGCCAGGTAGTCGTTGATGGTGACGACGTGGACGTGCCGACCCGCGAGCGCGTAGCCGGCGGCGGCGATCGCGCCGGACAGCGTCTTGCCCTCGCCGGTGGCCATCTCGATGACATCGCCCGCCAGCATCCGCAGTGCGCCGAGCAACTGAACGTCGAACGGCCGCAACCCGGTCGTGCGCTCGGATGCTTCGCGCGCGATCGCAAGGAACTGAGGAATGTCCTTCGACTCGGCAAGGTTTTTGAGGTTCAGCAGCTCGGTGGCCTTCTTCAGCTGCTCCTCGTCGAGGTCGGCAGCCTTTCCTTCGAACTCCTCGGCAGCACTCACCTGCGCCAACGACCGGGCCTGATCCCTGTCTGTGCTCGCGCCGAGCAGTTTCCAGAATCGGTTGCTGGCACCACCTGAGGTGCGGGTTTTCGTTCTCGCCACGAGAGCTACGGTACGCGGCGGCCAATGACGGGTCCGCCGACACCGCGTCAGCCGGCTACCTCGAACTCGACCCTGACCGAGTCTGCGACGGCGTCGAAGCCGATGCGCTGATAGATGGCGTTGGACGTCGGGTTGGCCAGATCCGCGAACAGCACGACGTCATCGACGCCGGCATCGCGCGCCAGCTGCGCCGCCGCGGCCGTCACCGCAGAGCCGTAACCGTGTCCGCGCGAGCCCGGCGGAGTGAAGACCGGACCGATACGGGAGACGCCTGCCGATGGTGCCCGCAGCATCGCCATGCTCACCGGAGAGCCGTCGTCGTTCCAGAGCACGAAGCGGTCGCCGACGGCGTTCGCGTTGTCGATGAACCGGCGGCCCGCGGTGTCGTCGCGCTGGTGGCTGAACGTCTCGACGAAGAACTGCTCCACCCAGTCGACGAGCAGTGCCTGTCGGCATCGGCGGCTTCGCGGTGCGCACCGCAGACTCCGGCAGGCGGTTGCAACATGCCCAACCGGTAAAGCCGTTCTTCCGTTGTGACGGTGCCGGCGAGCCCGGTGGCGGCGTGCCACGCGTCGGCGAAGGCGAGCGCCATGTCGCGCTTGCCGCGGACCCCGGTCAGGCCAGGGCGGGTGCGTGCGAGTTCGGTCGCGACGACAGCATGCACTTCGATCGGTATTCCATTGCACGCCAACGGATATGGTGGCGTCTGCAGCGCGGCCCCGACCGCCGTGCCGTCGTCCCACACGGACAGCAGAAGTGCGTCGTCGCCGAACCTGTTCGCGCGCAGCAGGGTCAGCTCGATGGTGTTGGTCACCGGGTCGCGGCGATACAGCGGCTCCGCGATCGCGCGGAACTCCCCTGCCGACTCGTGTATCCGGACCTCCACGCAGTCCAGCATGGTCACCGACCCCGGATGGCGTCGAGCGATTTACACCGCGAGCGTGCACAGTTGCACAGAAATATGCGGCGTGTCGCGTGCAGACACGCTCCCCCTTGCACGCGGGGAGGTGCCCCCAGCTCGCGGGGCGAGGCGCCCGCCCCTAGGCTCGCGGTGCGAGGTCAGGCGAGGTTCGACCGGCGCGGGTAGGCGACCTGCGGGTCGGTGAGCGTGTTGACCACTGCGGGTACGCCACACGAGAAGGCCCGCTCGAGCGCGGGCCGCAGCTCGGCAGGCGCCGACACCAGCTCACCGTGCCCGCCGAGCGCGGTGACCACCTCGTCGTAGCGGGTACCGGGGCGCAGTTCGGCCACCACCGAGTATCCGTAGAGCATTTCCATCGGGTGCTTCTCCAGCGCCCAGATTCCGTTGTTGCCGATCACCGAGACGACGTGAACGCCGTGGCGTACCAACGTGTCCCACTCCATACCGCTGAACCCGAACGCGCCGTCGCCCTGCAGCAGCACCACCTGCCTGTCGGGTCGGGCCAGCTTGGCCGCCAGCGCGTAGCCGGGACCCGAGCCAAGACAGCCGAACGGTCCGCTGTCCAACCACGCGCCCGGCACATAGCTGTCGATGACGCGGCCCGCGTAGGAACCGAAGTCACCGGCGTCGATCACCACGATCGCGTCGCGGTCCAGCAGCGGCTTCAGCTCGGCGTACACCCGCATCGGATGCAACGGGCTGCGGTCATCGGTCAGTTCGGCTTCCTCGGCGGCACGGCTCGCGGATTCCACGGTCCTCAGGTCGGCGATCCAGCTCTCGTGGTCTGTGCCCCGCTCGCCGGCAAGCGCAGACAACGTCGCGGAGAGGTCGCCGTACAGCTCGGCGGCGACGTCGCGTGGATGCGGCCGCTCCGGCAGGACACGATCGGCGACGATCAGGCGGGTCTGTTCTCCGAAGACACCGCCGAAGCCGAGCCGGAAATCCATCGGAACGCCGACGACCAGCGCAACGTCGGCTTCCTTCAACGCCTTTGACCGCGCCCGCGAGAACGCCAGCTCATGGTCTGCCGGTACCGTTCCGCGCGCCATCCCGTTCATCAGCACCGGAATGCGCAACGTCTCGGCCAGCGACAGCAGCGCCTGCTCGGCATGACCCCACCACACATTGGTGCCCGCCATGATCACCGGACGGTGGGCGCCGGCGAGCAGACCCGCCGCAACGGCCAGCGCCTCCCCGTCGGCGTGCACCGGGTCCGGCCGCGCCGCGAGCGCACCGGGATCGCCCGCATCGTCGGCCTCACCGAAAACGTGATCCATCGGAAAGTCGACGAAGGCGACACCGGTCGGCGAGCCGCCGAAACCCATGGCCGCGCGCAGCGCGTCGTCGATGAGCCCACCGACTGCGCCTGCCGACGGCGCGGTGGCCGCGAACCGGGTCAGCGGCGCGACGAACGGCACATGGTCGATCTCCTGAAGCGAACCCTGACCCCAGCGCAGCGCCGGTGCCCGGCCGCCGAGCACGATCAGCGGTGACTGGTTCTGCTGGGCGGCGCCCATGGCGCTCATCCCGTTGGTCACCCCGGTCCGGCGGTCAGCGCGGCAACTCCGGGCACCCGGGTGACCTTCGACCAGCCCTCGGCCGCGAAGGCCGCGGTCTGCTCGTGTCTGGTGTCGATCAGCCGCACGCCCTCGGCGCGGCATCCGTCGTAGATGGAGAACAGGTGCCCACCGGAGAGGGTGAAGATCGTGTCGATACCGCTGGCGCGCAGCCGGCGGGCGATCAGGTGTCCGGCGCCGATCTTGTGTGCCGATGCCGCATCGATGCTCATGGCCGCAGCATAATCACCCTCATGGTCCACACCGACGTGCCGATCGCGGGCGCAGGTCCGGTCGGCTGAACGGCGGCCATCGAACTGGCCCGCCGAGGCGTCGGCCTCCGGATCGTCGACCCCATTATTGACCCACCGCAGTACACCAAAGCCGTTGGCGTGCAACCTCGTACCCTCGAAGTTTCGAAGGAATGGGTCTGCGACCCCGCAGTCCGTATGTCGTGCGACCCGACGGCGACCTCTCGTTCACCGATCGGGCGTCGACGCCGACGAGCTGGTCGCCCACCTGTGCACGACGTTCGGCGCAGGCGTGTCGACCACGGCGACGCCCGACCTGCGGTAGCTTCGCCGCAGGCCGGCTCCGGCTGGAGGGAGGTGTCGCAGCGTGAACACCGGCACCTTCAGGTCGTCGATCGACTGGAGCCATGAGCTCCTCAACTCCACGATATGGGTGCTGGTGGCATTCGCGATCACAGCGCCGTGCCTGATCGTCGTTCTCATCCTGATCGGACGGACGACCGAATGGGGCCGCCAGTTCTGGCGCGTCACCGGGCCGTACTTCACGGGCAGGCAGAGCCGGGTGGTGTGGGCCATGCTGGCGGCCCTGCTGGTATCGACGATCATCGCGGTCCGCATCACCGTCTTGATCAGCTACTACACCAACGACGTCTTCACCTCGCTGCAGGTTGCGCTGCAGGGGATCGCAACGGGCGAAGGCGACGTCACCGATTCGGGCATCCACGGCTTCTGGGTGACCATCGGCATCTTCCTCGTCCTCGCGGTAGTGCACGTCATCCTCAACCTGGCCGACATGTACCTGATGCAGCGGTTCATCATGCGGTGGCGAATCTGGCTGAGCGGCAGGCTGATTGACGACTGGCTCGGCGACTTCGCCTACTACCGCAGGCAATTCTTCCGCAACCCCAACGACAATCCCGACCAGCGCATCCAGCAGGACATCGACATCTTCACCACCGGAGTCGGTGGACAGCCCAACAACCCGGCATACGGGTCGGGACACACCTTGTTGTTCGGCGCGGTGGCCGCCGTGCTGTCGGTGATCGCGTTCGGATCGATCCTCTGGCGACTGTCGGGCGCGCTGACGCTGGGGGGAATCACGCTCCCGCGGGCGCTGTTCTGGATCGTCATCGGCTACGTGCTGGCGGCCACCGTCATCGCCTTCGTCATCGGCAGGCCGCTGATCCGGTTGAGCTATCTCAACGAGCTTCGCAACGCAGGCTTCCGCTACGCGCTGGTTCGGGTGCGGGATGCGAGCGCCGCCATCGGTTTGTACCGCGGCGAGAACACCGAACGCCGACTGCTGGGCGGTCGACTCTCGGAGGTGATGTCGAACTACGGCAACTGGCTCAACCGCATGGTGCGGTTCACCGGCTGGAACCTGACGGTGAGCCAGGCGATCAACCCGTTGCCGTACGTCGTGCAGGCGCCGCGGCTTTTCGCACGCGAGATCTCGTTCGGCGACGTCATCCAGTCGGCGACCGCGTTCGTGACGATCCACAACGCGCTGTCCTTCTTCCGGGAGGCCTACGACGAGTTCGCGAGCTACCGCGCCGCGGTGATCCGCCTCGACGGGCTCGTCGAGGAGAACAAGCGTGCCCGCACGTTCAGCCAGGTGACGACGGCAATCACCACCGACGGCACCTTGGCGGTCGAGGGTGTCGAGGTGCGTACCCCCGACGGCGCGAATCTGCTTCGGGCCCTTGACTTCCGCCTCGACCCGGGTGACACGCTGCTGGTCAGCGGACCGTCCGGGATCGGCAAGACGGTTCTGCTGCAGAGCCTCGCGGGCCTTTGGCCGTTCGTGTCGGGCAGCGTGCGGCTCCCGGCAGGCAGGCAGGCGGCGATGTTCGTGCCTCAGCTGCCGTATCTCCCGCTCGGCGACCTCCGCGCCGTCGCGTCGTATCCGAACGAGGAGGGCGCCGTCGACGACCGGGAGATCCAGCAGGCCCTGATCAAGGTCGCCCTCCCCCAACTGGCGATCCGGCTCAACGACATCGGCGACTGGGGCAAGGTGCTCTCGGTCGGCGAGCAGCAGCGGATCGCCTTCGCCCGGATCCTGCTGACCAAGCCGCGGGCGGTGTTTCTCGACGAGTCGACCTCGGCGCTGGACGAGGGCCTCGAGCTGACGCTCTACGAGCTCATTCGCGCCGAGCGGCCGGAGATGATTCTCGTCAGCGTGAGCCATCGCGCGACGGTGGAGCGCTTCCACGCGCGCCATCTGGAGCTGGTCGGTCGTGGCGAGTGGCGGCTGGAGCCGCTCGGCACGCGAAGTTGAGGCGTCTGCAGCGCTGGCTCAAGCTTGTCGGGGTACGTTGCCGGGGTGGAAGAGGGAATGTTCGAGCCCACGCTGGACTGGGGCAATGAGCTGTTGGCGTCGCTGCAGTGGGTCGCTCAGGCGTGGGCGATCGCGGCGATCGCCACGCTGCTGATCTGCGTCCTGCTCGCCAAGTACACCGTGTGGGGCAGACAGTTCTGGCGCATCACCGGCGACTACTTCAAGGGCCCGGAAAGTGTGCTGGTCTGGGTGTGGCTCGCGGCGATCCTTCTGTCGGTGATGATCGGCGTTCGGCTCTCGGTGCTCTTCACCTACCAGGGCAGCGACATGATGACGAGCTTCCAGGTGGTCGCGTCCGGCCTCGGCAGCGACGACGGCACCATCAAGAACTCCGGCAGGGACGGCTTCTTCCTGTCGATGATCGTCTTCTCGGTCCTTGCCACCCTTCACGTCGCACGGATCATGCTGGACCTGTTCATGGCGCAGCGGTTCATGCTGGCCTGGCGCGCCTGGCTGACCGACCGACTCACCGGTGACTGGCTCGAGGGCAAGGCCTACTACCGCGGCCGGTTCATCGACGACACGATCGACAACCCCGATCAACGCATCCAATACGACGTCGACATCTTCACGGCGGGCGTTGGCGGGCTTCCCAACACACCGAACAACACGTCCACCGCCACGCTGTTGTTCGGCTCGGTCGATGCCATCGCCTCGATGATTTCGTTCACCGCGATTCTGTGGAAACTGTCGGGCACGCTCACGCTGCCGATCGTGAACGTCAACCTGCCCAAAGGCATGTTCGTGATCCTGATTGCCTATGTGCTCTTCGCGTCGGCATTCGCGTTCTGGATCGGCAGGCCGATCATCTGGCTGTCCTTCCGGAACGAGAAGACCAACGCGGCATTCCGGTACGCATTGGTGCGGCTGCGCGATGCGTCGGAGGCGGTGGCGTTCTACCGCGGCGAAATGGCCGAGCGGACCGGCCTGCGCAAACTCTTCGCGCCGATCGTCGCCAACTACAAGCGGTACGTCAACCGGCTGATGGGCTTCTACGGCTGGAACCTCTCGATGAGCCAGATCATCGTCGTCCCGCCCTACCTGTTCCAATTCCCTCGGTTCTTCGCCGGCGAGATACCTCTTGGCGCCATGTCCCAGTCGGCGTCGGCATTCGGCAACATCGAACAGGGGCTGTCGTTCTTCCGGAACGCCTACGACTCGTTCGCCAGCTATCGCGCAGCGATCATCCGCCTCGACGGTCTGATGACCGCCAACGAAGAGGGCAGGGCGCTGCCCGAGATCACCACGACGCCGTGCGTCGACGGCACGGTTCAGCTGACCGATATCGAGGTCCGCACCCCCGACGGGAAGCAACTGGTCAGCCCACTCGACCTGCGACTGGAGGTCGGCGACACGATGGTGGTCACCGGTGCGTCGGGCGTGGGGAAAACCACGCTGCTGCGCAGCCTCGCCGAGCTGTGGCCGTACACGTCGGGCACGCTGACGCGGCCGTGCGGGCCGAACGAGACGATGTTCCTGTCGCAGATGCCCTACGTTCCGCTTGGCAACCTGCGCGGCGTCGTGAGCTATCCGAACGAAGAGGGCGACATCGACGACCAGACGCTGCGCCGCACGCTGGAGAAGGTGGCGTTGCCGCATCTCGTCGATCGGCTCGACGAAGTCGAGGACTGGGCCAAGGTGCTCTCCCCCGGCGAGCAACAGCGCATCGCGTTCGCCCGCGTGCTGTTGACCAAACCGAAGGCGATATTCCTCGACGAGTCCACGTCGGCGCTCGACGAAGGTCTGGAGTTCGTCGTCTACAACCTGGTTCGGACCGAGCTGCCGGACACCATTCTGGTCAGCGTCAGCCACCGCAAGACGGTCGAGCAGCACCACACGCACGAACTCGAGTTGCTCGGTGAAGGAGAGTGGCGGTTCGGCCGGGTGCAGGGCGAGGAGACCGAACCCGCTCCGGTGTGACCATGCCGCGGTAGCTTCCCGGGATGGAAACGTTCACGCCGTCCCTTGATTGGGGCGACGAGCTGGTCGGGTCCGCGCTGTGGGTGGCCAAGGCATGGGTGTTCGCCGCGATCGGCATGGTGGTCGTCTGCGCCCTGCTTGCCCGCTACACCATCTGGGGCAGGCAGTTCTGGCGAGTCACCGGTGATTACTTCAAGGGCCGCAGAAGTGTTCCGGTGTGGGCGCTGCTGGGCGTGCTGCTCGCCCTTGTGATGATCGACGTTCGGCTCGGTGGTGCTGCTCACCTATCAGTCCAACGACCAGTTCTCGGCCATGCAGGCCGCCTTCGAAGGTGAAGGTGAAGCGAAAGCCGCTGCCATACACGGCTTCTGGATTGCGATACTGATTCTCGCCGCGCTGATCGTCTTCAAGGTCACCCGCACGCTGCTCGACACCTACCTGATGCAGCGCTTCATCATCAGATGGCGGGTGTGGCTGACGCACCGGCTGACGAATGACTGGCTCGACGGTGACGCCTACTACCGGTCGCGGTTCATCGACACGCCCATCGACAATGCGGACCAGCGCATCCAGCAGGACATCGACATATTCACCACCGGGACCGGACCGGAAACCAACACCTTCGACGTCAGCACCGCCCAGACCCTGTTGTTCGGAACGGTCTTCGCGATCGTGTCGGTGGTCGAGTTCACCCCGATCCTGTGGAGCCTTTCGGGTCCGCTGCCCATCTTCGGCCTGACGATTCCACGGGCGCTGTTCTGGATTGCCCTGCTCTACGTCTTGCTCACCACCGTGGTCGCTTTCTGGATCGGGCGCCCGCTGATCCGGCTCTCGTTTCGCAACGAGGCGACCAACGCCGCATTCCGCTATGCGCTGGTGCGGTTGCGCGACGCAGGCGAGGCGATCGGCCTCTATCGCGGCGAAGGGGGCCGAACGAGGCGAGCTGATGACCAGGTTCGCGGCAATCATCGCCAACTATCGGGCCTTTGTCCGCCGCGGTATCGCGTTTCTCGGTTGGAACAGGTCGATGAACGAGATCGTCGATCCGCTGCCGACTGATCATCCAGGCGCCGCGGTTGTTCGCCGGTCAGATCCAATTCGGTGACGTCACGCAGTCGTCGAGCGCGTTCAACCAGCTGCAGGGTTCGCTGTCGTTCTTCCGTTCCGTCTACGACGCATTCGCCGGCTACCGCGCTGCCATCATCCGCCTGCACGGCTTGGTCGTCGCCAACGAAGAAGCAAGGGAGCTACCGTCTTTGACCGCGGAGCCGAGTACCGACGGCTCGATCCAGCTCGACAAGGTCGAGGTCCGAACGCCTGCCGGAGTACGGCTGATCGACCCGATCGATGTGCGGCTCGACGCGGGCCAGTCATTGGTGATCTCCGGCACGTCGGGCAGCGGTAAGACCACCCTGCTGCGCAGCCTGGCGCAGCTGTGGCCGTTCACGTCGGGGACGTCTGCGCCGCCCGCAGGACGACACCATGTTCCTGTCGCAGCTGCCTTACATGCCGTTGGGGAATCTGCGCAGGGCGGTCTCCTACCCCGACGAGGAAGGCGGGTACTCCGACGACGAGATCCGGTCGGCCCTGGAAACGGTCGCCCTCGGGCATCTGGGCGGCCGGCTGGACGAGGTGAACGACTGGGCGAAGGTGCTGTCGCCCGGCGAGCAGCAGCGCGTCGCGTTCGCCCGGGTGCTGCTGACGAAACCGAAGGCGGTCTTCCTCGACGAGGCGACCTCGGCGATCGACGAAGGCCAGGAGTTCGCGCTATACCGCGCGCTGCGCGAGCGGCTGCCGGACTGCATCGTGGTCAGCGTCAGCCACCGCCCGACCCTCGACCAGCACCACGACCGCCGGCTCGAACTACTCGGCGACGGCGCCGTGGCGGCTCGAACCGGTCTAGCGCCGGGCCGCGTGGCTGCCTGCGCGGCGGCCGAAGAACGAGCCCTCGCCCAACTGGGTGCCGCTGGAGTAGCCCTTGCCGTCCTGGGCGATGTTGGACGCGCAGGCACCCGCGGCGTACAGACCGGGGATCACGCCGCCGTCCTCACCCAGCACCTCGCCGTCGACGGTAACGGCCAGCCCGCCCATGGTGAAACCCGAATACATCGCCCGACCCAGCGACAGGTCGAACGCCGCCCACGGTCCTTTCGTCTGCGGGGCAACGTATTCCGGTTGTTTGTGGAAGTCGGGATCCTGGCCGTGCGCCGCGTATTCGTTGTACCGGTCGAGGGTCTCGACCAGGTTGCCTTTCGGGATCTCCAGCGCGGCTTCCATCTCATCGACGGTCTCCCACCCGTCGATGAACTTGATCAGCGGCATCTCCGGCATCTGCATGTGGTCCTCGTCGACGATGAGGTAAGCGATCTGGTCGGGCTGCTCGAGCACGAAGGCCGAGGTGCGCGAATGGTAGGAGTCCTCGGTGACGAACCGCTTGCCGTCCTTGTTCACGATGATCCCGGTGAGCAGGATCTCCGGTGGGTAGGCCGCGGCGGTGATGAACATCTGATCCAGGTTCGTTGGCGACGCCGCCCGCCGACACACCCATCCGGATGCCGAGGCCGTCGTCGTTCGGGCTGCCGAGGATGTAAGGCTCCACCACGCCGTGATGCTTCGTGCGCCGCTTCTGACCCAGCGCGGGGGTGTGCTCGGCGACCATCTCCGGGTTCATCGCGAACCCGCCCGCTGCGACGATGACCGACTTGGCTTTGATCGCACCGGTTTCGGTGAAGTGCTTCCAGCGCACACCGACCACGGCCGCGTCCTCCACGATCAGGTTCGTGGCGCCGGTCTCGTAGCGGATCTGCACGCCGAGTTCGTCGGCGCGCTTCACCAGTAGATCGATGACCATGGCGGCACCGCCGAGCTCGCCGGGCACGGGAACCGAGTGGCCGCGCGGCGCGGGCTTGGCTTTCTCGGTGAACGGAAAGACCTTCTCGTTGCCGGTGTAGGACAGCCCTTCGGTGCCGGGTGGCACGACGATCTTGCCGGGGTAGAAGCTGCGCTCGAACTGAAAACCCAACTCCTCCAGCCAGTTGAAGTGCTCGACGCTGCCGTCGCAGTAAGCCCGGATCTTCTCGTGGTCCGGCTCGGGGGACACGGCGACCAGGTAGGAGTACATCTCTTCGGGGCTGTCGTCGTGACCCGTCGCCTTCTGCACGGCGGTGCCGCCGCCGAGGTAGAAGTGGCCACCGGCCATCGCGCTCGTGCCACCGGCGGCAGCGGCCTTCTCCAGCACCAGAACCCGCGCCCCGTCGGCGGCGGCGGCGACAGCAGCGGATCCGCCCGAGATGCCGAAGCCGATCACCACGACGTCGACCTCGTCGGACCAACTCGTCACATCGGCGGCGTCGACGGTATCCGGGATCTCAGTACTCACTGCTGCTGCTCCTGCTTCACGTAGTCGAAGAACGCCCGGATCTCGGACGGGATGTGCGCGATCTCGATATAGGGCACGCCGGCCGCCTCCGCGGTGACGTAGGCGAACTCCATGCCGCCCGGCATGACGCCGCGCTGCAGCACCTCTGCCGTGCCGACCGCCGCGTCGACGTCGTCGACCTCCACACAGATGTGGTGCAGTCCGGGGCCTGCCCGGTCGAGGAACTCGGTGTAGACGCTCTCGCCCGAAACCGGGGAGATCAGCTCGAGCTGGGTGTCGCCGGCGTAACTGAACGAGATGCTGGCGACGAAATCGGCCGGTCGCCCCCGGTACGTGCACGAGTCGGGGCCGAAGTGCACGTCCGGCACGCGAATCCACTTCTTGGCGCCCAACAGCGTGGTCAGGGCCTCTTCGGTGGCGGTGAGGTCCGTCGTCACCCACGCGATCTGGACAGGTGTCTGGGCATGCATCGAAACGAGGATATCGCCGCCGTGCCCCGCTGGCTAGAACGTGTTCTAGTTTTCCCCCAGGTAGGCCGCCACGCAGCGATCCGCGGCGGCCTTCGCCCATGCCAGGTCGGCCCCAGCGGCCACGTTGGCGTGGTACCACGCTTCACCGGAACGCGTCATGAACCGGCGGCCGTCCTCGGACGCCATCCACTCCTGACCAGTCGATGGGTCGACCGCCTCGCCGGTCGACAGATGGATGGCCAGACCGACCAGTGCGCCGTCGTAGCCCATCCCGACCGCGCCCGGCCCGAACTGCTCCCAGCGGTCGTCGACGTACGAGATGTGTGCCAGCTCGAACCGTGACCGGTCTGGCCCGTCGGCGGCGATCCGCACCTCGATCCAGCTGACGTCGCCGCCGTATTCCCATGTCGCGGTGAATTCGCGCGGCGGGTCGCAGGTCAGGATCGTCCCATTGAGCATTGCCCTCGAGCGCATAGTGGCCGCCGACGCGAAGGTCGCCGGTGATCGG
This sequence comes from uncultured Actinomycetota bacterium, assembly GCA_963758825.1. Classification (GTDB taxonomy): domain Bacteria; phylum Actinomycetota; class Actinomycetes; order Mycobacteriales; family Mycobacteriaceae; genus Mycobacterium. The sequence continues at coordinate 755,785 of CAVWWV010000014.1, forward strand.
CAGGAACCACCGCCGGATGCGGTCGATGTCGGTGCAGGCGTCCCAGAGATCTGCCGCATCGGTGGCGTATGACTGGCTGATCGTGACGACACGGGCCTCACCCGCCTCCAGCGTCCGGCCTCCCACAGTGCGCCGCACGGCGTTGATCTGCTTATCGACGTCGATCATGGTGTGCTCCTACGTCTTTGTCGCTTCCCGCGCGCGACTTCGGTGCCAAGTGCATCGAGGTGTGGCGTCCAGAACCGACGGAACCCGGCGAGCCAGTCATCGACGTCGCGCAACGCCTGCCCGTCGACGGCATAGAGCCGACGCTGGCCATCCGGGCGCACCGAGGTGAACCCGTTGTCCCGCAACACTTTCAAGTGTTGGGATACCGCGGGCTGGCTGATGTCGAACTCGTCCTGGATGGTCGCCCCGATGGCGCCCGCCGTCAATTCGCCATCTGCAAGGAGTTCGAGAATACGCCTGCGGACCGGATCACCCAGTACGTCGAATGCGTGCACCATCCGACATTAAAAGCTCGCACTTATATAAGTCAAGCTTTAATCAAACGCGTTTCAGCCGGGTGCGATGATCCCCGAGGCGGACTGCACGACGTCCTCGCGCGCCTGCTGGCTGGCGGTCTCCCAGGACACCGCCGCCGGGTAATTACCCCAGGTGCTGTTGAACATCCCGACGATCGCCGCGCGGCCGTCGGGTGTGACGACGTAGACCGGGCCGCCGGAGTCACCCTTCTGGCTGACCACGCCGTTGGCCATCGTGAACCAGCCGTTGTTGACGGATTCGATGGTGCCGCAACTCTCTCCGGTGATCACACCGAAGTGACAGACGCCGAGGCCGGGTGTGGGCACGATGCCGCCATCGGAGACCAGGACGCGTCCACCGGGCAGGACGTCGTTGATCTCGACGTCTGGCGCCAGGCTGATGGCCTCCCAGTCGGAGATCATGTGATCGGTGGCCACCGTGGCCCCGTCGGGGGTGTTGTCCCGGAACACCGCCAGGGCACCGATCGGGTTGCCCACCCTGTCCACCACCGGGCCGTCACCGCGGCAGTGACCCGCGGTGAACGCGGTGCGTGCGCCCGGATCGACGAATCCCAGTGTGCACACGTTGGATCCCTGGTGGATCTCCATTCCCGGGTAGACCAGGACGCCGGGAGTGGCATGTGCCGGCGCCGCGGGCATGGTCAGCGCAAAGATCGGCGCGACTGCCGCTGCGGCCAGCGAGCGCAACCATTGTCGGCGCAACGTCATCTCCGATTCGTTGGGGTCAGTGGGCCTCTACCCTACCGGCGCCCGGGCACACAGCAAGGCAGCCCGGGCTATTGCGCCCGGGCTGCCCGCATTGTCGTCAGCTACGGAATGGTCAGCACCTGTCCGGGATGAATCAGGTCAGGGTTGCTGATCCCGCTGGCGTCGGCGATCCGCTGATACTTGCTGCCGTCGCCGTAGAAGCGCTCCGCGATGGCCCACAACGTGTCGCCGGAAACCACCGTGTGGGTGCGAGGCGCGGGTGGCGGGGGCGGTGGTGGCGGAGGAGGCGGCGGCGGCGGTGCCGGAGCCTCGGCAGGCGGCAGCGGCTCCTCGACAGCGGCGGGTGCGACTTCGGGCGACGACTCGGGTGCCGCGGCGTCACCAATCGTCGGTGGCGGCGGCGCCGACGGCGCCTCATCGGTGTTGGTGCCCGACGCCCATGCGACGCCGTCGAATCCGTACACCACGACGTTGCGGTCGTCCTGCAGAATCAGCCGCACATCCTTGGCGCCCTTGGTGTCGGTGTGCCAGATGGGCTTGTCCGACGTGTAGAGCACGACGTTGCCGTCTTTCTGCACCTCGAGGCGCTCGGCGTCCTGACCATTGGTGCCGGTCGACCACACCGCATCGCTCCCCGAATACAGCACCAAATTGCCGTCGTCCTGCAGGGTGAGGTTGTAGGCCCCGTTCTTCGACGTCAGAGATTGCCCACGTTCAAGCTTCTCGCCTATGGCGAGCCTGTCAGTCACGTGATTGCCCCTTTCTGAAGGCGACATCCCGCCGTATCGGCTAGATGTCTTTTCCCCGAACCCCCGTCGCGGTGAGCTTACTGACCTTGGTTGGGCGTGTGGGCGGTTCGGATCGCGCCAATTGAAACGCCATGCACGCCCGGCTCAGGAATCGAAGCCCAGCCCGAGTGCATCGAGCGCGCGGAGCAACAGATTGCGCCGGCCGGCCGAGTGGTCGGCGCGGTTGAGTGACCATCTGGTCGCCTGGATTCCGATGCTGGCCAACGGCTCAGGCGGGAACGGTAACGGGCGCCTGCGCACCATCTCCAGTTCGGTGCGCGGTGTCGGCCGACCGTCGAGCAGGTCGAGGCAGACATCGGCGGCGAAGCGCGCGGCGCCGACACCCAGTCCGGTGAAGCCGTTGGCATAAGCCACCCGGCCGCCGTGCGCCAGCCCCCAGTGCGCACAGAACCGGGTGTTGGTGTCGATCGCGCCGGCCCAGCGGTGGCTGAACCGGACGTCATCGAGTTGGGGAAAGGTGATGAAGAAATGCGCTGCGAGCCGACGATAGCTGGCGGGCCTGTCCTCGTAGGTGGGCTTCACCTTGCGGCCGAACTTGTAGACGGCGTCGTAGCCGCCCCACACGATGCGGTTGTCGGCGCTGAGCCGGTAATAGTGAAATTGGTTGGCGGAGTCGCCGATTCCCTGACGGTTTGCCCAGCCGATGCGGTCGAGTTGGGCATCGGTGAGTGGCTCGGTGGCCAGCACGTAGTCGTACACCGGCACTGTCTGCAGCCGGTTGCGCATGATCAGGCTCGGAAAGACGTTCGTGGCAAGCACGGCGCGATCGGCGGTGACTGTCCCGCGGCCTGCCGAGAACCGGACGGCCGGGCCTGAGCTGTCGATCGACGTGACGTTCGTCTTCTCGAAGATTGCCACGCCTGCCTCGACGCAGGCGCGGGCTAGTTCGAGCGCGAGCTTGCCAGGATGGACGATGGCCAAGGTGTCGGCGCTGAACAGGCCCGCCAGGTATGTCGGCGACGCCACCTCGGCGCGCACCTCGTCCTGTGCCATGAACCGGCCCTCGCCGTCGTCGGCCGCCTCCCGCAGCCAGGCCACCTGATGTGGTTCGGTGGCCACGGCGAGCATCCCGGTGCGCTGCCATTCGACGTCGAGACCGAGCCGCATGATGTCGTCCTGCATGCCATCGAGGTTCTCCCGGCCCATCACCTCGAGCGTCTCGATTTCGTTGGGCCAGCGCGCCTTTCCGTTCGCCAGGCCGTGGGTCAGGCTGGCGTCGACGAAGCCGCCGTTGCGCCCCGATGCCGCCCAGCCGACCCGGCCGGCATCGACCACGACGATCTTCTGGTCCGGATTGCGCTGTGCGGCATGCAATGCCGTCCACAGACCGGTATAGCCTGCGCCGACCACCAGCAGGTCCGCGGTGACCGAATCCGGAAGGGCGTCGTAGGAGGTCCGCGGGATGTCCAGCCACATCGAATGAAACGAGCTCGCCGATAGCGACCGTTCGACGAGCTCTGGATCGACGTGGGAATCGAACACCGTCTTCACACCGCGACACTACGGGGTGGGTACGGGCGGCGGCGCTAAATCGATTGCGGGCGCCGCGATGATGAATGCCGTGCTGCTTCTCATTTCCGGCGCCAGTTGCGCGGGCAAGACGTCGGTCCGGACGGCGATCGCAGCCGACCTCGAGCCCGCCGTGACGGCTGTCGAGCTGCGCCATCTCGGTGCGGTACCCGATCCCCCGACGCTCGAGTGGCGCCAACGGATGGCCGAGCGGGCCGTCCGTGCAGCGATAGCGCTCGAGGAGACGGGCGGGCACCTGCTGCTGGCGGGCGACCCGGTGGCGCCGGGTGAGCTGGTGGCCGCTCCGTCGGCTGCGCTGATCGACATCGCGGTCTGCCTGCTCGATGTCGGTGAGCGGGCCCAGCGGGAAAGGCTCCGCCGCCGCGGCGACCCCGAGGAGCTGTTCGGACGCCACGTCGCCTTCGCCGACTGGATGCGGGCACACGCCCGCGACCCCAGGCATATGCCGCACGTGCTGAGCACTGGCGGCTGGTCGGATATGCGGTGGTCACGTTTGACGAGCATGCCTGCCGACGAATGGCGGATCAGCATCATCGACGGCTCGGATATGACCAGGGCCGAGGCGAATCAGGCTGCGCTGCAGTGGGTCACCGACGCCATAGCGGGTCGGGCACCGGCGTTCCGGCGCAGCGCTACTTCGACGCGGTGACCGGCGCGGGGATGTCGGGCTGCACCGACTGTCGTGGCCGCCAGCCGGGTGGTCCGAAGACGAAGCCGAGGCGGTCCCGCCACCGGCGCGCGGCGCGGAGGTCCCGCGCGATCGCGACGTATTCGTGGGTCTGCAGCTTCCAGATGTTGTAGGTGTCCACCTGCTTGGTCAGGCCGTAGTGCGGGCGGAACTCCTCGGCCTGGAAGCTGCGGAACAACCGATCCCACATGATCAGGATGCCGCCGTAGTTCCTGTCGAGGTAGATCTCGTCCATGCCGTGATGTACCCGGTGGTGCGACGGTGTGTTGAAGACGAATTCGATTGGCCGCCAGAGCTTCCCGATGCGCTCGGTGTGGATCCAGTATTGGTAGATCAGGTTGATGGAGAAGCTGGCGAACACCATCCAGGGCGGTACGCCGAACAGCGGCAGCAGAGCACGCAGGAAGACGTCGCCGCTGATGTTCCACTTCTGCCTGACCGCAGTCGCCAGGTTGAAGTACTGGCTGGAGTGGTGCGCCTGGTGCGTCGCCCAGAAGATGCGGACGCGATGGGCCATGCGGTGATACCAGTAGTACAAGAAGTCCACGCCGACGATGGCGATCACCCACGTGTACCAGGCGTTGGCAGGCAGATGCCATGGCGCGACGTAGACGTAGAGCGCGGCATAGCCGAACAAGCGCGATCCCATTCAGCACCGCACTGGTGCCGACCGAGACCACACCCATCCAGATGCTGGCCCATGCGTCGGGTCTCAGATAGGCGCCCGAGGCTGGCCGCTCGTCCTCCGAGTGAGCGAGCTTGCGTGCGGCGGCCCACTCGATGACCAGCAGCACCAGGAAGAACGGAACGGCGAAGGTCACCGGGTCGTGCATCAGCGGCGGCAGCACATGCTCCCACGCCTTCACCCAGTCCACAGCGACACCTCCGGGGAGATTCTAGCGAGGCCGGGTCCGGCTACCGGAAGTTGAGCACCTGGGTGCCCCAGGTGGCGCGGATATGCGTATCGATGTCGCCGGCGACGGTGTCCTGCCGATTGATGAGCAGGCACGCGCGGTCGGGTTCGGTGTAGGACGGCCACTCGGGCTCACCGGGCAGGCCGGTCGGCTCGCCGTGGCAGGCGAAGTTCAGCCATCGGGTCCTGATGCGCTCCGACACCGCCGCCCCCATCTTGAGGCCGCCCAGCTTGAATGTCGGATCCTTCGGGCCGGTGACGAGATTGCCCCAGACGAAGGGCAATTCGGTGGCGTGCGCGGCGGCGATGCGCAGCAGCTTGAGCATCGGGGTGGCGAAGTCGAACCGGTACAGGTAAACGGGCGCGACGGCGCTGTGTCCTTCGGCCAGCCACACCGACGGCATCCGGAACCCGACGTCGCGCGCGACACCCATCCCCCGGGCCTTCCCGCGCAGGCCGGCGTATGTGGTTCCGATCTTGTCCTCGGTGGGCAGTTCCAGCGTCGGCTGCTCGGCGGCGATCTCGGTGAACATCGCGTTGATCGCCTCCGGCGTGATGGGCATCAGCGGCGACTTCATCCACTTGAACAACGCCGCCTCGTGCTTGTTGGTGCCGATGATCAACGGGACGGGATGGCTGCGACCCTCGCGGGCGAGTTTGACCGGATAGTCGGGCACGATGTCGCCGTCGACGATCGGCGCGAACGCCAGCGTGCCGGGATTGCGCACGGGCACGTCATAGAAGACGTCGGTGGCGGCCGCGACGATGACGTCGGTGGGAACATCGCGCAGCCGGTCGACGTCGGATGCCGTCATGCCCAGCTTGTCCAGCACCAGGCGGGTGATGCCGTGAGCCCGGGTGACGTCGTAAACCGATGTGGCGGGCGAGCTTTGCGCGATCGCAGCCGAGAAAAGACCCTCGGCCGCCGGGCTGGTGAGCAGCGTCGTGATGATGCCTGCGCCTGCCGATTCGCCGAACAGGGTGACGCGGTCGGGATCTCCGCCGAACGCGGCGATGTTGTCCCGCACCCAGCACAGCGCCGCAAGCACGTCACGAAGACCGAGATTGGAGTCGAACCGGCGCTGCGGTGAGTCGAATTCGGTCAGGTCGAGGAAACCCAGCCCGCCGACCCGATAGTTCACGGTGACGACGACCGCTTCGCCGCCGCTGGTCAGTGCTCGACCGTCGTACAGTGGCTGGCTCGCCGAGCCGATGATGTAGGCCCCGCCGTGCACCCAGACCATCACCGGCTTCCCGTCGCCCGCCGCGGTGTCGGAGGACGCCCAGACGTTGAGGGTCAGGCAGTCCTCACCCTGCGGACGCTCCGAGGTCGATCGGGATTCTGGGGTCGACGGGCTGCGGACACACCGGGCCGTATCTGGTGGCATCGGCGACGGCAGTCCAGGTTTGCGGTGGCTCGGGTGCCCGCCACCTCAGGTCGCCGATCGGCGGCGCGGCGTACCGCACGCCTTTCCACGCGGTGACGCGCCCGCCGTCGACGCCTCGGACGGGTCCGTTCGAGGTTTCTACCAGGGTGTTGTCGCGTGCCATCAGTCGACAGATTACCCGGCGGGCAGCCGTTGACACGGCATAGGCCGACACGGAATGGTATACCCGAGACTGCGAATGTAACATGCATACCAAGGGACGGTCAGATGAACACTCTTCGTCGCTGGATGGTCGATGACTTCGAAAAGGGTGCCGGTCGCCACGACGATCCAGAGGTCTACGGCGGCCCGCCGGGTGATCCCGGGCTGATCGGGCCCGGCAGCATGTCGTGGGAGATCAACGCCGATCTCGCCTCGGTGTCGCAGGCCGGGTTGCCCGCGATCGTGCTCGAGATCCTGCACCCCTCCGTCATCGCGGGAGTGCAAGACCTGTCGAACTATCAAGAGGACCCCTTTGCACGGGCCCGTGCCACCCTCGGCTACGTACTGGCCACCACCTTCGGCAACACCGAGGCCGCCACCGCGGTGATCGACCGCGTCAAGCATGTGCATTCGTTCGTCAACGGCACCCGACCGGACGGTGTGCCCTACCGCGCGCTCGACCCGGAACTGATCGCATGGGTGCACACATGCATTCCGTGGATGATCCTGCGGGTGTTCGAAGAGACGAAAAGACCGCTGTCGCAACGGGAAAAGGATCGCTATCTCACCGAGCAGGCGGTGATCGGCCGGATGGGCGGCGCCGAATGGGTGCCCGAGACGGCAGCCGAACTCGACGAGTATGTGGAGGCGATGCGGCCGCGGCTCTCGGTCAACGCGCAGACCCGGGAGTTCATCGACTTTCTGATGACATCGCCGTTCTTCCCCGACCTGCCCGAGCGGGTCGATCGGCAATTGCACAGGTTCACCATCTACGCGGGCATGAGCAGGGCACCGAAGTGGGCGCAGGAACTCATCGGCTACGACCGGCCGTCGATGGCGACAAGGGCATTGGTCGGGCCGATGCTGCGCCTCGATGCCCAACGGCTGCGCTGGGCGCTCGGCGTTCCGCGCTATCTGCAACTGGCTCAGCAGCGCGCGGCAGGTGCGGTGCGGCCGAGAGTTGCCGCGTCGTGATCGATGCCCAGCTCATCGAGGTCGTCGGTGGCGCAAGCGCAGGCGGACGGGTCGACGAGGCGGCCGACAGGACAAGCCAGCGCATCCTCGATGCCGCGCTGACCGAGGCCGCAGCCGTTGGGCTGCAACGCATTACGGTCGAGGACGTGGTCCGCCGCGCCGGTGTCGCGCGGATGACGGCATATCGCCGATACCCGCGGCGGGACGATCTGGTCGAGGCCCTGGTGCGCCGCGAGACACAGCGCTTTCTCGGCGCGGTCGCCGACGCCATCGAACGCGTCGATGACCCGAAGGAGGGCGTCGCGGAGGCCTTCATCGCCGCGGTCTCGTTCGCGCGCGAGCATCCGATCCTGCGCAGGGCCGCCCAGAGCGAACCCGCCCCGATCGCCGACTCCGTCGAGCTGGTGACGATGGGCTCGGCGTTCATCGCCAACTACATCCACGGCGAGGCGGCCGGCCGCCCGTCACAGCGGGTGCGGTGGGTGGCAGACGTGTTCGCGCGGCTGTTCTTCACCTATCTCTCGATGCCGCCCGCCGACCCCGATTTCGGCGACGACGCCGAACTCCGGCGATTCGCCCACGAGGTCCTGACGCCCATGGTGGAGCGCGCCGTCGGTTAGCTTGTAGGCGTGCGGAAATGGGTGCTGCTCGGCACGGCGATCGTCGTCGAGGTGGCGGCCACTCTGTCTTTGCGTGCCTCCCAAGACCATTCGGCGTGGCTGATCGTGGTCGTCGCGGGCTACACCGGCGCCTTCGTATTGCTCACGTTGGTGCTGCGCACCGGTCTGTCCATCGGGGTCGCCTACGGAATCTGGGGTGCGCTGGGCACCGTCGGCACCGCCGTGCTGGCCGCCGCCATCTTCGGTGACCCGTTCACCTGGCCCATCGCCGTCGGCATCGGGCTGATCATCGCCGGAGTACTGCTCGTCGAATTGGGATCCCGGCACAAGGCCGCGCCGTGATGTGGGCCGCGCTTGCCGGCGCCATCGGATTCGAAGTGCTCGCGACGATCGCGCTGCGGGCATCGGAAGGTTTTCGCAAGCGGATCTGGATCGTCCCCGTCACGGTCGGATACCTCGTGTCGTTCTACCTTCTGTGGCTGACGCTGGCGCTGGGCATGCGCGTCGGCATCGCATACGGCATCTGGACCGCGTGCGGCGTGGCACTGGTCGCGGTCGCTGCCAGGGTGCTTTTCGGCGAACCGCTGACCTGGCTGATGGGATTGGGCATCGCTCTGATCGTGGCGGGCGTGCTGACTATCGAGATGGCGGGCGCCGCGGGCTGAGCGCCACCGCCAGCAGCATCGCCGCCAAGCCCGCGATCGGCACCACAAGCAGTCCGACCCGCAGGCTGGTCGCGTCTGCGACAAGTCCCACCACCGGCGCGGAGGATATGGATCCGATCCGCAGCAGCCACGTCACGACCGTCAGTCCGGTCCCTGGCCGCATCCCGGGCAGATGATCGGCCGCATGCATGGCGGCCGGGATCAGGGTGGCCATACCGAAACCCGCGGCCGCGAAGCCTGCGATCGTGCCGGGCACGCTGGGAAACGCCAGCGCGGCGCCCATTCCGACGGCGGTGATGAAGCCACCGACTCTGGCCACCGTGCGCTCGCCGAACCGGTCGACGAGTCGGTCGCCGATCAGCCTGCCGACGAACTGACCCCCGACCATCGCGATGTAACCCGAGGCCGCGATCGCACCCGGGGTATTGAGACTGTCTCGCAAATAGACTGTGGCCCAGGAGCTTGCAGCATCCTCGACCACGGCCCCGGCGATCGCGATGAACACCAGCGCGACCAACGTCGCGTAGACGCCGAAGGAGGGCCTGCCTATGTTCTCCGCTCGCGCCGACGGGTGATCGTCGGTGTCCGGGCCGCGCAGCAGAAACGGATAGGCCGTGAGCACCACGGCGCTGAACAACACCGCCGACACCGCCAGATGTGTCGTGCGCGGAATGCCCAGCGCGATCGCGGCCGCACCCATCGCGCCGCCGAGCACCGCCCCGGCCGACCACACCGCGTGCAGGGAGTTGATGATCGAGCGGCCGTAGTTGCGCTGCAGACGCAACGCGTGAGCGTTCTGTCCGACGTCGGTGATCGCATCGAACGCGCCGGCGACGAAGAGAGCCGCGGCGAGTGCGGACGGCCGACGGTGCGAGCGAGGCGGCGAACACGAAGACCGCGATGCCGATGCTGCCCGCGACCGCGGCGACAGCCGAGCGAAAACGCCGGATCACCGCGGCCGCCGCAGGCCCGGCGACCAGCGCGCCAGCCGAGAACGCCGCAATCGCGATGCCGTACGCCGAGTTGGACAGCGCCAGGTCGGCCTTGATCTCGGGATAACGAGGCAACAGGTTGGCGAACAGCGCGCCGTTCGTCAGGAACAACGCGGCGACCGCGACCCTGGCCCGTCGGTCACCGACTGCGACGCTGACGTCGTCGAACCGTCGGGGCGCCATGGGCACCGACGTTACCGACGAGTCGCCCACCGCCGACGCGGCGGAGTGGGACGCTGGGGCAATGCGCACCGAGCCCACCGCAGAAGACCTGCTGAGCCTGTTTCCGCCGGGATCCCGAACCGATGACGACGGCACCCTCATCGTGGGCGGGTGCCGGCTCGATGACGTGGCCGCCGAGTTCGGCACCCCCGTCATCGTGGTCGCCGAGGACGCGCTGCGGAACCGCGCGCGGGACTATCTCAACGCGTTCCGCAGCCGCTGGCCGCGCACCGACGTGGCGTTCGCGTCGAAATCGTTCCCGTGCACCGCGGTTCAGCGCGTGATGGTCGAAGAAGGTCTCCACCTCGACGTGGCGGGCGGCGGCGAGATACTCACCGCGATCAAGGCGGGCGCCGATCCGGACCGACTGGTCATGCACGGCAACGCCAAGACCGACGAGGAGCTCGAGCTGGCGGTCAAGCACGGACTCGGGCTCGTCGTCATCGACAACTTCGACGACATCGACCGGCTGGAACGCATCGTGCCGCACGGTCGCAGGCAGCGCTGCCTGGTCCGGGTCATTCCCGGCGTCGAAGCCGTCACCCACGCGTCTCAGGCGACCGGGCACGCCGGTTCCAAGTTCGGCCTGATGCCCGACGACGCCAGGGATGCGATCGCGCGGGTCGAGCGAAGCGCCGTCCTGGCGCTGGACGGTGTCCATACCCATGTCGGGTCGCAGCTGCTCAACGTCGAACAGCTGGCCGCCGCCGTCGAACCGATCGCGAAACTCGGCACATTCGACACCTACGATCTCGGCGGCGGACTCGGCGTCCGCTACACCTATGACGAGAAGCCGCCCACTCTCGACGAGTACGCCGACGCGATGGTGGCGCAGGCGCGTGCGCTTCTACCCGACGGCAGCCGCATCATCGTCGAGCCGGGCCGCAGCATGGTCGCCACGACCGCATGCACGGTGTACCGGGTCACGACCATCAAGCGCGGGGTCGTCACGCATGTCGCGGTCGACGGCGGGATGGGTGACAACCTCGAGGTGTCGCTGACCGGACAGCGATTCGAGGCGACGATGGTCGGTCGAGTCGGCGGCAGCGGCGAGACGGTCAGCGTTGTGGGGCGGCACTGCGAATCCGGCGACGAACTCGTCGACCAGATCGCGTTGCGCGAACCCGCGATCGGTGACCTGCTCGCGCTCCCGGTCACGGGCGCCTACTGCTACACGATGTCCAATCAGTACAACGGCGCTCGCCGCGTGCCGGTGGTGTTCGCCCGCGACGGCGAGGCCCGCCTGGTGGTGCGTCGGGACACCTGGGACGACCTGTTGAGCCGCGATGTCGGTTGAGATCGGCGCGAAGCAGGCAAGATGGCCCCATGGTCGAGACCCCGCACTCGCTAGGCGAACTTGCCCGCCGCTACGGCGTCGCCACCGAGTACGAGGACTGGACCGGTCGGCAAGTCGATGTGCCGGAAACGACGCTGGTTTCCGTGTTGGCGGCGCTGGGGGTGCCCGCCGCCACCGAGGACGATCGCGCGGCGGCGCTGGCCACCCACGACCGGGACTACTGGAGTCGCGCGCTGCCGCCCACCATCGTCGCCCGCGCCGACAGCGACTCGTCGTTCTGGGTGCACGTCACCCACGGCGATCCGGTGGGCCTGTGGATTCGACTGGAGGACGGCAGTGTCCGCGCGGGCATGCGCCAACTCGAGAACCATACTCCCCCATATGACTTGGGCGACAAGCTAATTGGCGAGGCGTCCTTCGAGCTGCCGGATGATCTTCCGTTGGGCTATCACCGGCTCTACATTCAGGCGGGTTCGACTGAATCGAGCACAACGCTGATCGTCGTCCCGGCAAAGCTCGAGATGCCGCCCCGGCTCGGTGCCAAGAGGACGTGGGGGCTGGCTACCCAGCTCTACAGCGTGCAGTCCGAAAGATCCTGGGGCATCGGTGATTTGACCGATCTTACTGACCTCGCGGTGTGGTCAGGCGCGTGCTACGGCGCCGGGTACATCCTGGTCAATCCCCTGCACTCCGCGGCCCCGGTTGCGCCGATGGAGCCGTCGCCGTACTTGCCGACGTCGCGGCGCTACGTCAACCCGCTGTACCTGCGCCCCGAGGCGATCCCCGAGTTCGCCGAGGTCCGCCAGCGCGGCCGTATCCGCAGGACACGGCTTGCGCTGCAGGAGAATTCGCGGCGCACCGAGTTGATCGACAGGGATGCGGCGTGGGCTGCCAAGCGCGAGGTGCTCGAAAGCGTCTACCGGGTGAAGCGATCCGCGGGTCGCCAGCTTGCGTACGAGGCCTATCGCGAACGCGAGGGCCGCAGCCTCGACGACTTCGCGGTCTGGTGTGCACTGGCGGAGCGGCACGGACCGGATTGGCATCGCTGGCCCAAGAAATTCTCCGGCCCGGCGCGCTCGGGGGTCGCCGAGTTCGCCGCCAAACACGCCGAAACGGTCGATTTCCACCGCTGGTTGCAGTGGCAGCTGGACGACCAGCTGGCGACTGCGCAGTCGACGGCCGTCCGCGCGGGCATGGAGCTGGGCATCATGCACGACCTCGCGGTCGGTGTGGACCCGAACGGAGCCGACGCATGGGCCATGCAGGACGTCCTTGCACTCGGCGTCACTGCGGGCGCACCGCCGGACGAGTTCAACCAGCTGGGCCAGGACTGGTCGCAGCCGCCGTGGCGACCCGACCAGCTCGTCGACCAGGGCTACCGACCGTTTCGGGCCATGGTGAATGCGATTCTGCGGCACGGGAGCGGCGTTCGCGTCGACCACATCATCGGGATGTTCCGGCTGTGGTGGATCCCGAAGGGAGCCCTGCCCACCGACGGCACCTATGTGCGGTATGACCACGAGGCGATGATCGGCATCCTCGCACTGGAGGCTCACCGCGCCGAGGCCGTCGTCGTCGGCGAAGATCTCGGCACGGTCGAACCATGGGTGCGCGACTACCTGGCGCGCCGGGGGCTGCTCGGCACGTCGATCCTGTGGTTCGAGTTGGACCGTGACGGTGACGGCGGACCGCTGCAGGCGCAGCGATGGCGCGAATTCTGTCTGTCGTCGGTCACCACACACGACCTGCCGCCGACGGCCGGCTACCTGGCCGGCGAGCACGTCCGGCTGCGCGACGAACTGGGCCTGTTGACGCGACCGGTCGACGAGGAACTCGCCGAAGACCGTGCCGAGCAGGCCGCCTGGGTCACCGAGTTGCGACGCGTCGGACTGCTGGGTGAAAAACCCGGCGTCGACGAGACCGTGCTGGCCCTGTATCGGTACCTCGGGCGCACGCCGTCGCGGATCCTTGGCCTGTCGCTGGCCGATGCGGTCGGTGAAATGCGCACCCAGAACCAGCCCGGCACCGACGACGAATATCCGAACTGGCGGATCCCGCTCGGCGGTCCCGACGGGCGTCGGCTGCTGCTCGAGGAGGTGTTCACCGACCCTCGCGCGGCCGCCCTCTGCCAGGCACTGCGAGCAGCGGTGAATCCCCAGATGTAACACTGCGGCCGTGTTCACCGGTTTCACAATCGTCACTCCTGCGATATGTTCGCAGCGCACCGAGTTAGGGAGAGATACGTGAAGAAGCTCATCGTCGCAGGCGCCACCGCGCTCGCCGCGAGCACGATCGGCCTGCTCAGCGCGGGACTCGCCAGCTCGGACCCGGTGAACCCCAATCAGTTGAACGTGATCGGCGAGCCCTATTACAAGGCCGTGAAGATCCTGCACGGGATGGGGATGAGCAGTACTTTCGGTGGTTCGGTCGGAAGCGACCTGCCGCAGGCACAGTGCATGGTGACCAGCCAGAAGATGCTCGGCAGCGGCAAGATGCAGATGAACCTCGACTGCACCGAGAAGGCCGCCCAGGAGATGGCCGAACAGGGCAGCATGAGTTCGGGCGGAGCTCCCGGCGCGGTCGGCGGAAACACGCTACGGCCGGAACAGGTTCCGATCGCCCCCGGCTCGAACGTCGGCGTCCCCACATCGCCTGCGCCCGCCCCGCCAGCCGGCTAAGCCTCGGTCAGGCTGCGCAGATTCGCCAGCGTCTCCGTCATGGTCCGACCGACCTGACGTGCCGAAACCCAGTCGGCGATCAGGGCGAGCAGGCCACCGGGCGCTTCGTAGGCCATCCGGAAGGTCACCTTGGTTCGGCCGTCGGGGCAATCCCGCAGCCGGAAGCGACCGCGCTGCGTTATCCCGGTGATCCCCGTCCAGGCCAGGTCGCGACCTTCGTCGAACTCGACCACCTCGATCACGCCGCCCACCGGAACCGAGCCGATCTTCCAGTGCCCGGTGTAGCGCGATCCGACGCCCACGGGCCCGTCGGTCACCGGATCCCACCGTTCCAGGTTCGCCATGAACTCCGGATAGCACGCGGGATCGCTGACACGCTTCCACACGGTGTCGCGGTCCGCCGCGATCTCGATCCGCCGTTGCAGCCTCATCAGGACCGTCTCTTCTTCGCGCGAGCGCTCATCAGCCGATCACCGGGAATCGTCTCTCCGCGGCCAGCCTGTCGACCCCGGCCTGCAGGCTGCTGAGCACCTTGTCGTTGATGACGTCGTCGTCGCTTGCGGCGATGTCATCAGCGTCGATCGGGTCCTGCACCTCGATCGCGATCTTCGTCGGCAGCGGCAGCCGGGGAACCATGTCGCTGACGGCCAGTCCCCACGGCGGTGCCAACAGAATGGGCACGCTCTTCAGGCGGGCCATCTTGTCGACCCCGAGCAGCCTGGCCAGCCACTGGCCGCGGTCGAGGAAGAGCGCAGCCTCCTGGCCGCCGACGCTCGCGATCGGCACGATCGGCACCCCCGCTTCCCTGGCCAATTTCACGTAACCTTTGCGCCCGCCGAAGTCCACCTCGTGGCGCTTCCACGACGGCCGGAACACCTCGTAGTCACCACCCGGGTACACCAGCAACGCCCCGCCGGACTGCAGCGCGAGCGAGGCGTTGTCGTGGTTGGCGGCGACCGTGCCGAACTTCCGCAGTGATCCAAGGCCGGGCATCGAGACGACGAGGTTGTGCGCCAGTTGGTAGAACGGCCGCTCGACGCCGAAGTAGGAGCAGAAAGCCAGCGTGAAGACGAAGGTGTCCGGGGGCAGGTTGCCCCCGCTGTGATTACCGACCAACAGCACCGGCCCGTTGGCCGGAATGCGGTCGAGACCACGGACGTCGGCCCGGAAATACAACGAGGCCAACAACCAGAGACCGGGTAACTGCTCGCGGATGTAATCGGGGTCGCGCTGGTCGAGGTCGGCCTTGGGTACCCGGGACGACACCTGCTCTTTAGCCCAGTTCAGTACATCGCCCATCCCCGCCATGTGGGTCATATTGACATAGCTCAGCTATCTGAAACCTCCGTTCCCACCTAGTGGTCGTAGACTCGGCCCAGCTCACCGCAGGGGAGGAAACCGCAATGCTGCGACCGCGCCGTTTCGAGCAGGAAGTCGATCCGGGGCCCGTCCAGATCCAGGCACGCAAGGTGGCTTTCGACGCCACCGACATCCCGCTCGACTGGATACCCGGGCACCCCGTCGCCTCCAATGTGGTCAGCCTGCTCAATGTCGTTCTGCCCGCCGCAGAGCGCTGGTTCGTCGATACGTTCAACGAGGCACTCCCGCTGGTGCGCGATCCCCAGCTGGCCGACGACATGCGGGGTTTCATCGGTCAGGAAGCGACGCACGCCGACGTGCACGAACAGATGCTGCACGAGTACATGGTCGTCAACGGCATCGACCCGAAACCGATTCTCGAGCAGATCGAGTTCCTGTTCACCAAGACCCTTGCGCCGACGACGTCCACCGACCCGAAGCGTCGACTCAACCATCTGTGTGACCGGCTGTGGTTCATCGCCGCGATCGAGCACTACACCGCGGTGATGGGCGACTTCGCGTTGAACTGCACGTGGGACGACTACGGCGCCGACCCGACGATGGTCGACCTGTTCCGCTGGCACGGCAGCGAGGAGGTCGAGCACCGCAGCGTCGCCCACGACGTCGCGGTGTACTTCCACGACAGCTACATCGACCGCATCCGGGCGATGGCGATGGCGGTGGTGGCGATCTTCGTGTTCTTCCAGCGCACATCCTGGTTCCTGGTCAAGTCCGACCCGAACGTCGATATCGGCTGGTGGCGGTTCAACCGGCTGCGGATGCGGGACTCCAAAATCGGGCTACTGCCCAAGTACCGCAAGCTGTTCGGGTCGAACACCGCGATGTACTTCCGCCCCGGCTTCACCCCCGACGAGATGGGCTCCACGGCGCAGGCGGTCGCTTACCTCGCCAGTTCCCCCGCGGCCCGCGCGGCACATATGTGATGGGACTGCTCGACCGCTACCGCCAGGCGCCGCCGAGTGTCTCCGGCCGTCGGCGCCACGACATCGCACTGGGCATCGCCGATACCTCGGTTTCGGCGCTGTGGGCCATCTCCGGTGCGATCCGCAAGATGAAGCCGCCGCCCGACCCCGATCGCGTCCTCTCGTTGAGGGTGGTCGACCGCCAGGTGGTGGCGCGCGACCAGGACGTGGTGGCGCTGACGCTGGCCTGCGCCGACGGACGTCCACTGCCGCGGTGGCATCCCGGTTCGCACCTCGACATCGCGTTGCCCAGCGGTCGGCTGCGTCAGTACTCGCTGTGCGGGGACCCGGCCGACACCGGCCACTACCGGATCGCGGTGCGCCGGATCATCGACGGCGGCGGCGGATCGATCGAGGTGCACGACGAATTGCCGGTCGGCGCCGGGGTGACCACCCACGGTCCCCGCAATGCCTTCCCGCTCACCGTCCCCGGCTACGGTTCCCCCACCCACCGCGTCCGTTTCATCGCGGGAGGCATCGGCATCACACCGATCCTGCCGATGTTGGCGCTCGCCGAGCGTCTCGGCGTGGACTGGTCGATGGTGTATGCCGGCCGCAGCCGAGACAGCCTTCCGTTCATCGATGAGGTGAGCCGTTTCGGGCATCGCATCGCGATCCGCACCGATGACGTTGCGGGTGTGCCGACCGCGGCGGACCTCATCGGAGACTGCGGCGAGGGCACCGCTGTCTACGCGTGCGGACCCGCAGCGATGTTGACGGCGATCCGAAGCGGGCTGGTCGGACGCGACAACGTCGAGCTCCATTTCGAGCGATTCGCCGCGCCACCGGTCGTCGACGGCCGCGAGTTCACGGTGTCGATCGCCTCGACCGGCCAGGACGTCGACGTCGGCGCCGACGA
Source organism: uncultured Actinomycetota bacterium (assembly GCA_963758825.1). GTDB lineage: Bacteria > Actinomycetota > Actinomycetes > Mycobacteriales > Mycobacteriaceae > Mycobacterium. The sequence continues at coordinate 773,217 of CAVWWV010000014.1, forward strand.
AACGCTGCTGACGGCATTGCGGCGCTCGAACGTCGCGGCGCCCTACTCGTGCCAGCAGGGGTTCTGCGGCACGTGCCGGACGCGGGTGATGGCCGGTGCCGTCGACCACCGCGATACGTTGCTCACCGACCCGGAGCGCGCCGGCGGCATGATGCTGGTCTGCATATCGCGCGCGGCGAACGGGGAGCGACTGCTTCTCGATTTGTAGCCCGTCTGTACTATTCGCCCATGCCGCTAGCCGCTGGTCAGACCTTCGCGGACTACACCATCGTGCGGCTTCTGGGGTCCGGCGGCATGGGCGATGTGTACCTTGCCGAGCACCCGCGCCTGCCCCGCCGAGACGCCCTCAAGGTGTTGCGAAACGACGTCTGCGCCGACGACGAATACCGGCGCAGATTCGACAGGGAAGCCGACCTCGCCGCGACGCTGTGGCACCCGCACATCGTCGGTGTTCATGACCGCGGCGACGTGGACGGCCAGATCTGGATCTCCATGGATTACGTGGACGGCACAGATGCAGCCGAGTCGCTGCGTGACCGGTACCCCAAGGGCATGCCCAAGGAGGACGTCCTCAACATCATCACCGGCGTCGCCGAGGCTCTCGACTATGCGCATCAGCAGGGCCTTCTGCACCGCGATGTGAAGCCTGCCAACATCATGTTGAGCGCTCCCGCCGAAGGTGACCAACGAGTTCTATTGGGCGACTTCGGTATTGCCCGCCGGGTCGACGACTCCAACAACCTCACCGCGACGAATATGACGGTGGGCACGGTCTTCTACGCCGCGCCGGAACAGTTGATGGGCGAAGACCTCGACGGACGCGCGGATCAGTACGCCTTGGCGGCGACGGCGTTCCATCTGCTCAGCGGATCGCCGCCGTTTCACCATTCGAACCCGACCGTGGTCATCAGCCAGCACCTCACTGCGTCTCCGCCTGCTCTCTCGGATCGCCGTCCCGAGTTGTCGGCGCTCGACCCGGTCCTCGCCAAGGCCTTGTCGAAGGACCCGAAGGACCGGTTCGTCAGCTGCATGGACTTCTCCCGCGCGCTGGCACACCGACTCGGGGTTGAGCCGCTGGCCGACATCGACCGCACCGAAGCGTCGGTGCCCATCAACCTCCCCCCTCGGGCCGGGGGCAGACACGAGGCGCAACAACCGCCGCGCCGCAAATACCTGAGGCCCGCGTACATCGTTCCTGCGATCCTGGCCGTGCTCCTTCTGGTGGCGATCGCCCTGGTGCTGATCCAGTTCCGCGAGATCGAGAAGCTTCTCAACGACGACTACACCCCGCCGCCGCCGGCGCCGTCCGCGACCGTTCCACGCGCCGAGGCGCCGCCGCCTTCGTCAGCGCCGACGACGGTCACCGCCCCCGCGCAGGCGACTCCCGCGGCTGCCGTGGTGGGCGCCGACTGTTCGCCGCTGGGCAGCAGCGCCACCACCGCCAACGGCAACACCGTCTACTGCTCGACGCTCGAGTCCACCGGCGCCACCATCTGGTCGACCAGCCAGGGCGAGGTCCCCGCGCCGACGGTCACTGTCACCACCGATGTCACAGACGAGCCGCTGCCGCTCGAGGAGGAGACGCCGGTGCGCGTCTGCATGCAGGAAACCGGCAAGACCCGCAGGGAATGCCGCGAGGCCATCCGGGCAAGCAACGACGGCGGCAATTGACCGGCGCATGACGACATGACACTGGACGTCGCAGATCGGTTGGCGCTGGCTGACCTCGTTCACCTCTACGCTGCCGCCGTCGATGATCGCCGCTTCGGCGATGTGGCCGAGTTGTTCAGCGAGACAGCCGAATTGCGGGTTCCTGACCCCCCGAGATCACTTGATCCTGTCCGCAGGCATCGGGGCCGCGACGGTGTGCGCAGCGCGCTCACGGCACTCTCCGGTCTCGCGCGCACCCAACACGAGATCGTCGGCGAGGTGTATGCCCCCGGCTCGGATCCCGGCTACGCGCTGGGCCGAATCACTTGCGTCGCACATCACTTCAGCGTCGTCGACGAGACAGGTGACCGATCTGGTCTGGCATCTGCGCTATGACGACGAATACCTGCGCACGCGCTCCGGCTGGCGGATACACGGCCGCGCGCTGACGATCAATGCTATTGAGACGCGCCCGATTCGGCGTCTCCGAGTGCATCCATCAACTGATCGAGAAGCGGCCGTTGGCCCTTCAGAAGCTTCGACCGCGCCTCATCTACCGAGAACCAGTCCACCCGGTCGATCTCCGGATACTCCCTGACGTTGCCCGACCCCTTCGGCCATTCGAGCGTGAAGGTGTTGCTGACCGTGCCGTCCAGGTCGAGGTCTCCCCGCACCGCGAACGCGGTGATGATCTTGCCGCTCGGCTGGCGCAGCGGCGGCAAGTCGATGCGCGGCCCGTCGGGGGGCGGTTTGCCGACTTCCTCTTCGAACTCACGGCGGGCGGCGAGCCAGCGGTCTTCGCCCTCGACGTATTCTCCTTTCGGGATCGACCACGCGCCGTCGTCCCTCTTGGCCCAGAATGGACCGCCAGGATGCCCGATCAATACCTCAATGCCCCCGCCGACGACCCGATACAGCAGCAGTCCCGCACTGAGCTTCGGCATCACACCCGAGCCTAGTTAAAATTTCCGTTAACTGACGATAAGGTTTCCCTGTGCCAGAGATGAACCGACGCAACTTGCTGATGATGACCGGGGCCGCCGCGCTGGCCGCCGCAGTGCCCTATCCGCAGGCCGGCGCCGAACCGTTACCCCCAGGTCAGCCCGAGAATCCGGGCGCTCCGCCGGCCGACGCCAACCCCGGGCCCGTCGACTACATCCTCGTCGACGACTTCGACGGACCCGCAGGTGCAGCGCCGGATTTGTCGAAGTGGACGGTGGTGGGCTGGAACGAGCCGGTCAACCCACCGATCCTCGGCCTGTTTCGCGACGATCGCCGGAACGTGTCTCTCGACGGCAACGGCAACCTCGCCCTGCGCGCCACCCGGGAGGGCGACACCTACTTCAGCGGCCGCGTGGAAACCACCCAGAAGATCGGTATCGGGCACACCTGGGAGGCCCGGATAAAGCTGAACTGCCTGGTTCCCGGTTGCTGGCCTGCCTATTGGCTGGTGAATCGGGAGCCGACGCCCGACGGCAGGGGCCCGTTGCCCGACGGGGAGGTCGACGTCCTCGAGTGGTACGGCAACGGTATATGGGCTCCCGGAACGGCCGTGCACGCCCGATCCGACGGCAGGACCTGGAAAGAGAACAGGTGGCCGGTGGACGGGGATTGGCACACCTACCGGGTCCGGTGGGACGACGCCGGCTTCCGCTTCTGGCGCGACAACGTCAACGGCGCCCCGTTCTTCACGGTCCCCTCGGTGCCCATCGACGGAGTGTGGCCGTTCAACGCCCCTGACTACCTGCTGTACACCGTCTTCAACCTAGCGGTCGGCGGTCCCGGCGGCGGTGATCCCGCCTTCGGGCCCTTCCAGACCCCCGAGATGCTGGTCGACTACATACGAGTCTGGTGAGGGTGGATACGTGACCGGTGAGACGGCGGCGACGGCCGTCGTCCTGCTGGCCGGACTCGTCGTCGCCGCACCCGCGCACGCCGAGCCGGTGACCTACGGCAGCAACGGTGTCTTCGGTGTCGGCGCAGAGCCGCCGGAAGGCTGGGCCACCGCCAGCATTCCGCCGGGCCGGTACCGCGTCGACCAGTCGCCGAGCATGTACCCGTATCTGAGCCCACCAGGCTTCTGGCTGCGGTGCAACAACTTCCCGTGTGCGGGCAACTTCCCGGCCCACATCATCGGCAGCGGCGAGGCCGTCCGCGATCAGCCGACCTTCGTCGACATTCTGCCAACGGACGTGGCCGTGTCGCTGAACAACGTCACCCTGACGGTCGCAGGTTGACGGGAGCGACGGCTTTCACCGGCGAGGGCTGACTACTTGCGGTCGCCCTCCGTGTCGTCGAAGAATGCCCAGTCGCCGTCGTCAGACTTGACCTCCATGCGCCAGCCGAGTTCGGAATTGTCCGCCTTCTCATCGACGAACCAGGCGTGCGCGTCGTCGGCGCTTTCGATGTCCTTGGTGTCGACGACGTCACCCTTGGGATTCAGTACTCGATAGGTAGCCATGGAGTCGGAGTTCCCCATCAGCCAAGGTTCACACCGACCGTGCACATTCAGTTGGCCTTCGGCAGCGGAATCCCTTCGGACGTGGAGAACCGGGCATCGTCCTGACTCGACAGGCCGACCGAGACGACGGACCGGTCGAAGAACACGTCGGTCAGGTATGCCATCGACACCGCCCAGCGGTTGACCGCGCGCGGCATGGCGTACAGGTGGTACATCCGCGTCACCAGCTTCGCGGCGTACCCGGACAGGTGGATGTTCAGTGGGTTGGCGACCGCGTAGTGCGGGCCGAGGTCGACGACCAGGCCCATGTTGCGATGCTTGTACTGCTTGGGCTTGCCGTACCCCAGGCTGGCAGCGACGTTGCGGCCCAGCACCTTTCCCTGACGGATCGCGTGCTGCGCGGTCGGCGGCGTGATCTTGCCGGGCTGGGTCAGGTCCGGAACTGCAGCCGCGTCACCGGCGGCGTACACATCGGGATGGCCGGGCACCTGCAGGTCGGCCTGCACCTTCAGCCGGCCGCGCTCAGTCGGCAGTCCGAGTTTTTCGATCAGTGGCGCGCCGGTGACGCCGGTCACCCATGCGACGGTGTGAGTGTCGATGCGCGAGTCGTCGCTCAGCACAACGTGATCGGCGTGCACTTCCTTCAGCGTCAGGCCGAGCCGCACATCGATGCCCCGGTCGTGGAGCACCTTCTGCACGCTCTCTCCCAGTTTCTCGCCCACTTCGGGCATCACCTGCTCGGCCATGTCGAGCAGTACGAACTTCACATCGGCGGGGTCGAAGCCCATCTGCTTACCCGCCGTGTCGGCCAGCGCCTGCAGCTGCACGACGAGCTCGGTGCCCGAGTACGAGGCGCCGACCACGACGACCGTGCGCCTCGCCCTGATCCGGTCCTCGTCGTCGTCGATGTTGGCCAACTCGAGCTGTTCCAGCATGTGGTCGCGAAGATAGACCGCCTCAGCCGTCGACTTCAGGCCTCGTGCGTATTCGGCCAGACCGGGAATGTCGAACAGCCGGGTGACCGATCCCGGCGTGAGCACCAGCCGGTCCCACGACAGGCTGCGCGATCGCTGTTCGGGATCGGTGTAGGTGACGGTGTGTCCATCGAGGTCGACGTCGTCCACCCGGCCACGCACCGCTCGCACGCCGTGCAGCGTGTTGGCCAGCGGGATGGTGACGAATCGCGCGTCGACGAGGCCGCCGGCGACGTCAGGCAACAGCGGCGTGTAGAGCATGTAGTCGACCGGCGAGACGATGGAGATGTCGACAGGGGCGTTGTGCTTGCGCAGTTGACGGGACAATCGGCGAGCGCACTCGAACCCGGTGAATCCGCTACCGACGATTACGACAGAAGTTCTCGAAGTCATGCCGAGGGCATACCCACTATGGGCTGGCCAACAGCGTGGCGAACTTCGTTGCCTTCCAGGGCTTCCTACCGCCCGCGCGCAGCTTGCCCCGCATGATCGGCGACCACTGCGAGATACGGCCGTAGCCGAGCAGCAGAAATGCAACGGGATCTGCGGTGATCACGCAGTCGGTCCTCGCTCCGGCGGCCGTGACGACGGCTGTTCCCCTGTCGACCGCCATCCGGTAGTGGTTCGCTCCGCGAATTCGGAGCTCGAAGCTGACCTGCGCGGCGGCCGCGGACGGCCGCAGATACTCGGGCGCGACGGACATGATGCCGGGAATGATCAGCAGCGCGTCCGCCGGGTCGATCTCCCAGCCGATGCCCGCCGCCCGCGCGATATCCAGCCCGTGCACCACCTGCTCACCCAGCAGCAGGCTGGTCATCGCCGCGGGACGGAGCACCAGGCCGTTGGCGATGGGGATCGCCGCCGACTCGTCGGCCACCGCGGCGGCAGCCAGATAGGCCAGGGACGCCTGCTCGAGCAGCACCGCGAGCCGGTTCACGTCCCGTTCCGGCACCTCGATGAGTTGTCGTGCGTTCACGACGGCGCCCATCCGCGACGGGCTCTCCATCGGACGGTTCGCATGCGTCATGTAGCCGCCGGTGTGCCGGTTCAGTGCAAGCGCGTAATCACGCAGTTCGGCCGCCATGTGCGCCGCTGTTTCGGCGACGGTCCAGCTCAGTCCGGGTACGGGCGAGGCGGCGTCGTCGACGTGCCGAAGGAGTTCCGCGGTCCGCCCGACGGCGGCGCGTAGCGCGTCTTTGGCTTGATCATGTGCACGGCGGGCGTCTTCGGCCGGGCCGGTGACGCGAACGGGGGCTGAAGTCATAGAGCGACTATTTCACATATCGATGCTATGTCAATAGGCTAGGTTGGTCCTCTTCACTCCGGAATGCGAGAGCAATGCCCACGTCGTCAGAACCGTCGTCCCTGCGCGCAGAGCAGGTCGCACAGACTCGCGCCGCGCTGGTAGCCGCGGGCCGCAGACTATTCGGCGAGAACGGCTTCCGGGGTACTTCGGTGGAGGATTTGGCCCGTGAGGCACGGGTCACCACAGGAGCGCTCTATCACCACTTCCCCACCAAGACGGCGCTTTTCGAGGCGGTCTTCGAACAAGCGCACATGGACATGATGTCGGCATCGACTGAGGCGGCCAAGGGCGCCAAGGACGGTCTCGACGAACTGGCGTTGGGATTCGACGCCTTCCTCGACGGTGTCCTGCAGCCCGATGTGCAACGAATCCTCGTGCTGGACGGCCCAGCGGTGCTCGGCCTCGCCCGTTACACCGAACTGGACGAGCAGTACGCCTACGCCGTCATCGTCGGGTCGCTGAAGGCGGCCGCCAAGGCGGGCACGGTCCAGATCGACGATCCGGAGACCGCGACCAGGCTGCTGCTGGGCGCCCTGACACGCGGCGCGATGTTGATCGCGAACTCCGCCAACCCGCTGAAGACACGACACGCGGTCGCCAAGTCGATGCGCGCCTTGTTGAACAGCTTCGTGCCATGACCAGGCCGCTGCGCCGATGGGATCCGTTCCGGCCTCTCGACATGCTTGCCACGTTGTGGTCGACGGCCGCCGTCGCCCCCGTGAGCTCCGGCGCGGCCGCTGCGTACAAGACGTTGTTCATGACACTTCGCAGGCTGGTGGTCGGTCGAGAATTGACCGTCCGGCTCGATGGAGGCGACATCACGCTCACCGTGACCGAGTTCGACTCTCGTCTCGACGTCCGCGGCCTTGCAGTGGGTCAGCTCAGCGACGTTCGGCTCGCGGCGTGCGACATCCGTTGGGACGACAACAGATTGGATCGGGCCACCGCCGTCCTGCACAACGTGCATCTTCGTCCGTCCGCGCCGCCGGTGCTGATCGCCGCACCCGTCGACCTGACGGTGGAGCTTCCCACGGACACGCTCGATGATCTGTTCCGCCTCGCGGCCCCGAGGCTGGCGGGTGAGATCGGCGAGGACGGCGTCGCGCGGTTACGGTTCGCGCGCAGACCCGGGCTCGGACATCTCGAGGTGGACGCACAGCTGGACGGATCGACGCTGTGGCTCAAGCCGCGCGGTCTGATGTTGGGCCGCAAGCGCATGCGGTTGCCCGGTCGCACGCCGTCCTATCCGGTGCACCTGCCCGAACTACCGCACGGACTTCAGTTGACGGACATCAGCATTGAGCCGGACAAGCTGTGCCTGTCGGGCACTCTGCAGGAATGGCGGGTCGACGTTCCGCGGACACGCCTCGAGGACGTCATCAACCAGCTCAGCGTCGTGGGTCGACCTCTCAACCTGACCCTGTTCGGCCGCTAGAGTCACGCACATGGCGCACGGCGTGTATACCCGCTACGTCGCCCTGGGCGACAGCCAGACCGAAGGGCTGTGGGACGGAGACGATTCCGACGGAATCGTGGGATTCGCCGACCGGCTGGCCGCGATGCTCGATGCACTGCATCCCGGCCTGCGGTACGCCAATCTGGCGATCCGCGGCCGCCGCATCCGCGATGTGCTCGACGACCAACTGCCCACGGCACTGGCGATGCGACCCGATCTGGTCAGCGTCTGCGTGGGCATGAACGACATCACCCGTCCCGGACTGCTCTTCGATCGCGCACTGGCCGATCTGGACCTGATGTATCGACACCTCGCGCAGTCCGGTGCGACCGTCGTGACCACAACATTTCCCGACATTGCGCGCATCGTGCCCATCGGCAGAATCCTGACATCGCGGATGTTGCGCATGAACGAGGCGATCAGGACCGAGGCCGATCGCCACGGGTTTAGGCTCGTCGATCTCTATCGCGCGCCGTCGATGATCGAGCCGGACACCTGGAGCAGCGATCGGGTGCACGGGTCGACGAAAGGACACATCCTGTTCGCGGCAGCGGCCGCCGAAGCGCTCGATCTTCCTGGCAGCAACCATGATTGGGCGCACACGAGCGCGAGCGCGGCGCAACCGACACTGCGTTCGCGCGCGTCCTCGCAACTGCTGTGGACGAAGAACATGCTCGGCCCGTGGATGTGGGACCACGCCCGCGGGATATCCAGTGGCGACGGCCGCAGGCCGAAACGCCCGCGGCTGGACAGCCTGGTCGGTTAGAAGCCGAGAAGTCCCAGCGGAATCGGCGACTCGCCGTTGCCGACGGACTCCAGCACCCGCGGGCAGAGGAACGAGATCGCCAGGCCGGTGAACATGTTCGCTCCGCCGAGCGACATGCCCGTGGTGTCCGCCACCTTCGCGGCGGCGTCGGCGGCGTTCTGGCCGGGCTCGGACAACATCGGGCACACGGACTGGCCGGCCGCGACCAGATCGGACGGGTCGGTGGTGCCCCCGAGGCCGGCGCCCGACACCGCATCCAGGAAGGCGTCGGTGCCCGAGTCGGCCTGGGCCGGCACCGCGAGCATGCCCGCCGTTGCGGCCGCGCCAGCGAACACGGTGATCAGGCGAATCGGCCCGGTGAGTCTACGCATCTGCAGCATCGTAGATGACCGACGGATTAGGGGCTAACCGGCACGTCAACTACCCTGTGAGGATGCCGAAATCACCTGAAGCAGGCGGTGACCTGAAGCCGCATTTCGACGATGTGCAGGCACACTACGACCTGAGCGACGACTTCTTCGCGTTGTTCCTCGACCCGTCGCGGACGTACAGCTGCGCATACTTCGAGCGTGACGACATGACACTCGAGGAGGCCCAGCTGGCGAAGGTGGACCTGGCGCTGGGCAAACTGGGCCTCGAACCGGGTATGACGCTTCTGGACATCGGCTGCGGGTGGGGCGCCACCATGCGGCGGGCGATCGAGCGCTACGACGTCAATGTCGTTGGCCTCACGCTGTCGAAGAATCAGGCCGCCTACGTCCAGAAGACGTTCGACGAGCTGGACAGCCCGCGAACCAAGCGGGTGCTGCTACAGGGTTGGGAACAGTTCGACGAGCCGGTTGACCGAATCGTCTCGATCGGCGCGTTCGAGCACTTCGGCCACGATCGCTATCCGGACTTCTTTCAGATGGCGCATCGCGTGCTGCCCGACGACGGGGTCATGCTGCTGCACACGATCGTCGGCGAGAATCCCGCGCGGGCAAAGGAACTCGGTATCCCATTGACGTTCGAGCTGGCCCGGTTCATCAAGTTCATCATGACCGAGATCTTCCCCGGCGGACGGTTGCCATCGGTGCCGATGGTCGAGGAGCGCTCGGCGGAGGGCGGCTTCACGCTGACGCGCAAGCAGGAGCTGCGACCGCACTACGCGCGCACGCTCGACCTGTGGGCGGCCGCCTTGCAGGAACACAAAGACGAGGCCATCGCAATCCAGTCCGAAGAGGTCTACGAGCGTTACATGCGCTACCTCACCGGATGCGCGAAGATGTTCCGCGACCGCCAGGTCGACGTCGTCCAGTTCACCCTGCAGAAGTAGGGCCGCTACATCGTGTCCCAGGTGGCGTCGAGCTGCTCGGCGACGTCGATCACCTTCGCCTTGACCGATTCCGGGCTGTCGATCTCACCTGCGACGTGCGCCGAGATGAACCGTCGGACCTCGGCGTCGACACCGGCGACGACCCGCAGCAGCTCGGCCCGTAGGGATTTCGAGGTGACATGGATCTCGATGTCCGACGGTCGAGGTTTCTGAACGTCGAGGATGAGCAGGAGTGGTTTGGCGGCCCGCGCAGTCGCGCTCAACGCGATCTCGCCGTATACGACGAACTTCGGTTTGTCGATGCGTAGGTCGATCACCATGTCGATCTCCAGCGGGATGCGGATCGCGAACGTGATCAACTCGCCGTCGGACCGGACGACCTTCGGTTCCTGAATGCGGACCTTGGCGGTGACTTTGGCGATTTTGCCGGGTCCCTGGCCCATGGGGCCCATCTCGAACTCGTCACCAGCGATCGCCCCGATCGCGTCGCCGACGCGCTTCTCGGTCACGGCGATTTCGTAGAACCGCCTGCCGAAGTCCTCATAGGTGACGTACTCGTAGCCATCCATAGGTGTCTACCGTCTCATGTCCTCGGCGTTTACTGGCACATATGCCGGGGTGCAGTTCTAGCTGCTGGCTCAGCCGCGGTTGTCTTCGCTGCGAGCCTCTGCTCCGGTCTCCCCCGCGTCGATCGAGTCGTCGGACGACGTCTCGCCCACATAGCTGCCGTCCTCGCCGTGCTTGCCCGCACGCGAGCCTGCGACCTTGTCGTCCGTCTCGACGTCTTCTTCGCTCTTTGCATCTTCGCCTGGGGCCATGACGGTGAACTACCCCGGCAAGTAGGACCCAAACTCTTACCAGTCCCGGGTTCGCCCGTTAGGCTCTGGCGAGGAAGGTGGGGCCAATGATTCGTGGACTAGTCGTCGCCGCAGCAGCGGCATGTGTCGCCATCGGCGGTGCACCGGTCGCCATGGCCGATCCGAACGACAACCTGTATTTCGACAAGCCGGGTCGGTACGCCTCCGACGTGCCGTTCATGAACTACGAGGCCCGCCTGTCGGCGCCCTGCGACAACTTCGAGATCAACACGTTCGGGCGCGGCCCAGGCGGCGAGCCGCTGCAATGCCATTGGATCCCGAACCAGTGGCCGCCCGTGTACACCGGCTTCTGGGTGATCTCGCCGGAGATTCACGGTGTGCAGGAGATCGGCAGCCCATGCCCAGGTGACCAGGCGGCCGCCCAGGCTCCCGACGGGCGCCCCTGCTGTGCCTCGCCGACCAGGGCTGGCAGCCGGGCTTCTTCACCGGCACCGGATTCTGGCCGACTTAGCCCGGCCTAGTTCGCAGCGTCGTCGAATGCTCGCCGGATGCCGGCGAGCATTTCGGTGTGCGCCTCGACCGCCTTGCGGATGGTCACCGACGCCAGTGGCCATGGCGCTTCGATCTGCATCCTCTCGACGATGCGGGTCCCCGTCGGTGTCGGTTCGAAGGCAACGCTGCCGCGCAGCCGCACTCGAGGGAACTGGCGGGCGTCGGTGGACACGTCGCCGGCCACCGGAACCTGGAGCCGGGCAACGTAACTCGTTCGCAGGCGTAACGGCCCGAGCGGGATCCGGTCGCTCACCCGGTAGGTCTGCACATAGCCGTCGGATATCTCGGTGCGGTCGAGGGTCCGCACGGACACCACAAGAGGATGCACGAGCTTGATGTTGTCCAGATCGGCGTAGAACCGGCGAACGTCGTCCGGCGGCGCCGCAACGTCTTCGCGGAGCTCGCGCTCGGCTCTCGTGATCCACCGCCTCACGGTGCACAATCTAATCCGCCCGGCCGCGAGAATGTCATATGCTGATTAGCGAGAATCTCCTATCCGGTAGGCTCGCTGAGCAACTGCTTAGCAGCCTGTCGTAGCGGCCCATCGACGACGGATTGGAGTGTTTGCCATGACCGAAGCCGTCGCAACCAGATATGCGGGGGCCCGCGTCCCGCGGGTCGAAGACACTCGCCTGCTGACCGGGCATGGAACGTTCGTCGATGATGTCTCGCGGCCTGGCATGCTGCACGCGTGCTTTGTCCGCAGCCCATTTGCCAGAGCCCGCGTGAACGCCATCGACACGTCGGCTGCGCTTGCGCTGCCCGGGGTCCAGGCCGTGTTCGTCGCCGAGGACCTCAACCCGCTCGTTCGGGAAGCGTGGCACGCCGTCGCGGGCAAGGACATCGCCGATACGCCGCGTCCGCCGCTTGCCGAGGGCGACGTGAAGTTCGTCGGTGACCCGGTGGCGCTGGTGGTCGCGACTTCGCGCTACGTCGCCGAGGACGCGGTCGAGCTCGTCGACGTCGACTACGAACCGCTGCCCGCCGTCGCCGACTTCACCGCGGCTGTTCGGCTGGCCGCCGAGTCCGATGTCGTCGTTCACGACGCCTATCCCGACAACGTCGCGGGCGGAATGGGTGGAGCGCCGCCCGACGAGGAGACCTTCTCCTCGGCCGCGCACGTCGCGTCCGCGCATGTGTACCAGCAGATCCACGCGCCTGTGCCGATCGAGACCCGCGGGCTGGTCGCCGAATGGGAGGCATCCTCGCGCGAACTGACGATGTGGGCGTCGACGCAGACGCCGCACGAGCTGCGCGCGTTCGCCGCGCGGCTGCTCGGTATCCCGGCGCAGAACGTCCGAGTCATCATGCGCGACACCGGCGGTGGGTTCGGCCAGAAGGTCGTCCCGATGCGCGAGGACATGTGCATCATGTTGGCCGCCCACAAAGTTTCCGGCGCGCTGAAATGGATCGAGGACCGCCGGGAGAACCTGATGTCGGCCGGTCAGGCCCGCCACGTCGACGGTGACGTCCGGATGGCCTTCGACGAGGACGGCAACATCCTCGCCGCCGACATCGACTTCGTGCAGGACATCGGCGCGTACCCGACGCCCTACCCGGTGCTGACGACGGCGGCGATCGGGATGTTCTTCCCCGGCCCGTACCGGGTCCCGAAAGCCAGCTTCAACTACAAGACGGTGTTCTCCAACACCGCAGGGCTGGCCGCCTACCGCGGCCCCTGGCAGTACGAAACCCTCACCCGCGAAATACTTCTCGACATCGCGGCGCGGAAAATGGACATGGACCCTGTCGAACTGCGCCGCCGAAACATTCTGCGCGGCGACGAGATGCCGTACTTCAACCCCAACGGCATGCCGTATGACCACGTCGCACCCGCTGACACGTTCGAGCAGGCCGTGAAGATCCTCGATCACGAAGGTTTCCGCAAGGAACAGCGCGACGCGCTCGACGAGGGCCGCTACATCGGGTTGGGGTTCTCGGCCTACGTCGAGCCGACCGGCGCCGCCACCGGGCACCTCGCGACCGAGGGCGCGACGATCCGGATGGAGCCGACCGGCAAGATCAATGTGTACGTCAACGGTGGATCGACCGGGAACAGCATCGAGACGACGGTGGTCCAGCTGACTGCCGACGCGCTCGGCGCCGACATCTCCGACGTGTCAACGATCCAAGGTGACACCGCCGTCACGCCGTACGGCGCAGGCACACAGGGCAGCCGCAGCGGACCGATGACGGCAGGCGCCGTCGACGAGGCGGGCACGATCCTGCGCAAGCAGATCATCGCGATGGCCGCCCATTGGTTGGAGGTTGACGAGTCCGCCATCGAGCTGGCGGGTTCACACGCCCGCGTCCGAGACGACCAGGACACCAGCGTCAGCTTCGCCGATCTGGCATATCGCTCGTACTACGAGCCGTCGAAGCTCCCGCCGGGGATGGCGGCGACGCTGGAGGCGACCGCCCGGTTCACCTCGCAGACAATGATCCACTGGGCCAACGCAACCCACGCGTGCACCTGCGAAGTGGATGTCGAGACCGGGCACGTCACGCTGACCCGGTACATCGTCAGCGAGGACGTCGGCCCGATGATCAACCCCAACGTGGTGGAGGGACAGATCGCCGGCGGCACTGTGCAGGGAATCGGCGGTGCCTTGCTGGAGAACATGGTCTACGACGACGACGGCAATCCGCTGTCGTCCACGTTCGTCGACTATCTGCTGCCGACCGCCACCGAGGTGCCTGCGATCGAATACGGCCACATCGAGATCCCCGGGCCAGGCGTCGGCGGATACAAGGGGTGCGGAGAAGGCGGCGCCATCGGCTCGACACCCGCTGTCATCAACGCCGTCAACGATGCACTCGCCCCGCTCGGCGTGACGCTGACCCGACTGCCTGCGAGCCCCGCCACCATCGTGGGCCTGATCGAAGAAGCCAAAGCCGGCCAGAAAGCCACTGCGGGCGCATCCGGAAAGGACCACTGAAGGTGGAGCTGAACAACGAATTCCGAGTCGCGGTGCCCGCCGCCACGACATGGCAGGTGCTCACCGACGTCAATCGGGTCGCGCCCTGCATTCCCGGCGCGCAGCTTCTTTCGGTCGACGGTGACGACTTCACCGGCGCGGTGAAGGTGAAGGTCGGCCCGATCACGGTGTCCTACTCCGGAAATGCCTCGTTCCAGGAGAAGGACGAGGCCGCCCGGCGAGTGGTCATCAAGGCGAGCGGCAAAGAGACACGGGGCAGCGGCAACGCCGCCGCCCTCGTCACCGCCCAACTCAAGGACGAAGGCGATGCCACCCACGTGGTGATCACCACCGACCTGACGATCTCGGGCAAGGCCGCACAGTTCGGCCGCGGCGTGCTCGCCGATGTGTCGACGAACCTGATCGGCCAGTTCGCCAAGAATCTCGAAGCCGACCTGCTCGGCGGCGCTGCGCCCTCGGGCACGGCATCGTCGTCGGCCGCCACCGCAACGCACGCGGCGGCGTCGGGCGCGGGCGACTCGGTCGATCTGCTGAAAGTCGTTGCCGTGCCAATGGCCAAGCGCTACTCCCCCGCTCTCGCAGCCGTTGCCGCCGGTGTCGCGGTCGGCTTCCTGCTCGGCAGGCGCAAGCGGGCGCACCCCGCCGCAGACCTCGCCGATGAGTTGCAGGCCGCCTTGGCCCGGCTGTTGAGCTCATGAAGCCGGCCGCCTTCGCTTACCACCGCCCCGACACCGTCTCCGAGGCGGCGCAGATGCTCGGCGAGTTCGGCGATGACGCCAAGATCCTCGCAGGCGGCCAGAGCCTGGTGCCGATGCTCGCCATGCGGCTGACGTACTTCGAGAACCTGATCGACATCTCCCGCGTTGACGAACTGAAGAACATCGAACGCCACGACGACGAACTCGTGGTCGCGGCAGGTACCCCGCACGCGCTGGTCGGAATGGACGACGAGGTAGCCGAATCGGTTCCGCTGCTGACGTTGTCGACGCCGCATATCGGTCATTTCCAGATTCGGACACGGGGCACATTGGGCGGTGCGATCGCGCACGCCGACCCCGCCGCGGAATACGCCGCGGTCGCACTTGCGCTCGACGCGACGATGGAGGCGACGTCGTCGCGGGGCAGGCGCGAGATTTCGGCGGCCGAATTCTTCACCGGCCTGTGGGAGACGTCATTGGCCGCCGACGAGATCCTCACCGCCGTGCGGTTCCCGGTGTGGGGCGGGCGTTGCGGTTTTGCGGTCGAGGAATTCTGCAGGCGGCACGGCGATTTCGCGATCGCGGGCGCAACGGTCGCGGTACAGCTCGACGACGACGACAGGGTGGCGCGATGCGGCATCGGACTGCTCGGTCTCGGCTCGACCCCGTTGCGCGGCACCGCAGCCGAGGACGCCGTCACCGGACAGCCCGCCGATGCCGTCACCGCTGAGGAGCTCGGCAGGATTGCGATGAGTGGGCTCTCCGACATTCCCGCCGATCTTCAGGGTTCCGCCGACTACCGATCCCGTGTCGGGGCCACGATGGTGGCGCGGGCGTGGGCAGCGGCGGTCCGAGAGGCAGCGACGTCCGGAGCGGAGGCAGTTCATGCATGAGGTGCCGGTCGAATTGACCGTCAACGGCCGGGCGCATCGCCACGTGGTGGAACCCCGTCTGACGCTCGCAGACTTCCTCCGCGAGAAGTGCGGCCTCACCGGCACTCACCTTGGCTGCGAGCACGGCGCGTGCGGCGCATGCACGGTGCTTCTCGACAATCAGGCGGTCCGGGCGTGCCTGATCTTCGCCGTCCAGGTGGACGGCCAGGAGGTCACCACGGTGGAAGGCATCGCAGGACCCGACGGCGAACTGTCACCGGTGCAGTCCGCGCTTCGCGATTGCCACGGCCTGCAATGCGGCTTCTGCACACCGGGTTTCGTCACCTCGATAACGGCGCTGCTGCGCGACAATCCACAGCCCACCGACGAGGAGATCCGCGAGGGTCTCTCCGGCAACTTCTGCCGGTGCACCGGCTACCAGGGCATCGTGAACGCGGTGCACCGCGCAGCGCAGGCCGAGACGCCTGCCGGCTAGAACGTCTAGGGTGCGTAGCCCAGTGCGCTCTTGGTCTCCAGGTATTCGTGGAACCCGTACTCGCCCCACTCGCGGCCGTTGCCGCTGCGCTTGTACCCGCCGAACGCGGTGTTGAGGTCGAAGGCGTGGTTGATGGCCACCTGGCCGGCGCGGATCCGGCGCGCCAAAGCCCGCGCGGCATCCAGATCGGCGGCTGAAACATAGCCGGCCAGACCGTATTCCGTGTCGTTGGCGATGTCGACAGCCTGGTCGAGGTCGTCATAGGGCAGGATGCACAGCACCGGTCCGAAGATCTCCTCGCGGGCGATCGTCATGTCGTTGTCGACATCGGAGAACACCGTCGGCTTGATGTAGTAACCGGTATCGAGGCCGTCCGGTCGTCCCGGTCCGCCCACCGCCACTGTCGCGCCTTCGTCGATTCCCTTCTGGATCAGCCCCTGCACCTTCTCGAACTGAGTCTTTGACGCAACAGGGCCGATTGCCCGCTTGTCGTCGAGGTCTCCGACCGACACCGCCTCCGCAACGCCGCGCGCAATCTCGGCCGCCTCGGCGATGCGCTCCCGCGGAACGAGCATGCGCGACGGCGCATTACAGCTCTGGCCGGTATTGAGCATCATGGCACTGACGCCCGCGGTGACACTCTCGGCGAACTTCTCGTCGTCGATGACGATGTTCGGGCTCTTACCGCCGAGTTCCTGGGTGACCCGTTTGACCGTCGCGGCCGCGTTCTTCGCGACGTCGATGCCTGCGCGGGTCGATCCGGTGAACGACACCAGGTCGATGTCGGGGTGGCTGGAGATCGCGGCGCCGACGCCGGGGCCGTCGCCGAATACCATGTTGTAGACCCCCGCGGGCACCCCTGCGGCGTCTAAGACCTCGGTGAAGATCTGGCCCGAATAGGGCGCCACCTCCGAGGGCTTGAGCACCATCGTGCATCCGGTCGCCATTGCAGGGAACACCTTGCAGGCGATCTGGTTGATGGGCCAGTTCCATGGCGTGATCAGCCCGCACACGCCGATCGGCTCCTTGACGATCAGCGCCGACCCGCGCTGCTCCTCGAACGAGAAGTTCTTCAACGCGTCGATGGCACCCATCAAGTGGCCGAGGCCCATCATCACCTGGGGTCCGGCAGCCAGTGACGGCGGCGCACCCATCTCTTCGTGCACCGCGTCGGCGAGGTCGCCGGAACGCTTCTGGTACTCCGCGGCGATTGCCCCCAGCAGATCGAGGCGCTCCTCCCGCGTGGTCTGAGACCACGTCGCGAACGCCTTGCGCGCCGCCTTGACCGCCTTGTCGACGTCGGCCGCGGTACCGATCGCGATCTTCCCCGACACCTGCTCGGTGGTTGGATTGTCGACGTCAAGACTCTTCGACTCGGTCGGGTCGACCCACTGGCCGTCGATGTAGAACTTCAGGTATTCACGCATAACGGTCATCCTTCTCTACTTCGCGGTTCCACCGCGGCCTCTACTGGGTTCCTTCTGCATACCACGTCCGGAATCTGTCGTACTTCGGCATCTCCTCGGAGTTCGCCGTCGGGTCGATGCAGACGTGCACAACGGCGGTCTTGCCGCTTGCATACGCCCGCCCGATCGCCGGACCTATCTCGTCCTCCTTCTCGACGAACTCACCATGGCAGCCGAAACCCTCGGCGATCTTGTCGAACCGCACGTCCTTGCTCCAGTGCACCCCGGGCTGCGGCGAGGGCTGCTCGAAGGTGCGCTTGTAGACGCCGACCTCGAGGCCCCATTGGTGGTCGACCCCCACCACGCACACCAGCG
Organism: uncultured Actinomycetota bacterium; assembly: GCA_963758825.1. GTDB lineage: Bacteria > Actinomycetota > Actinomycetes > Mycobacteriales > Mycobacteriaceae > Mycobacterium. The sequence continues at coordinate 791,301 of CAVWWV010000014.1, forward strand.
GCAGGTTCTGCCGGGCCGCGGTCTCCAGTTCGGCGATGTGGAACAGGAAAGCCGAGTCACTGGTCAGCAGCATGACCGGACGCTTGCCGCCATCGGCGACCGAGGCGCCGACCGCGTACGGCAGACCCGTGCCCAGATGCCCGAAGTTCTGATTCCAGATCACATCGCGCGGCTTGGACTGTGAGTAGGTCCACTGGAAGATGACGGTCGCGCCACCGTCGCGCACCATGATGCCGTCCTTGGCGAACTCGTCGAACGCCTTGGTCGCCTCGACCACGTAGCGCGCCGGGTGCACCGGAGTGCGGCCACTTGGCGCCTCCTCGGCCACCCGCGCCAGCTCGGCGGCGTCGGCTTTGACCAAGGTCTCCAGGTTGGCCGACGGGCCGCGCGGGCTATCCCGCAGCGCCTCGACGAGCTGCGGCACGACGCCGCGCAGATCTCCGACCAGCGGCACGTCAAACCGCCGGTTCACCCCGATGGCGGTCGGGTCCTGCTCGACGTACACCCATTTGCGGTTCGCATCGTTTTCCGCCCAGTGCTGAGTCCGGCCGTAGTGCATCGGCTCACCGAGTTCGGTACCCAGCGCGACGCACAGGTCGGATTCCTCGACTGCCTGGTTTGCGGCCGGTGAGAACAAGTAGGGAAACGTCCGGTCCTGCAGGCCCGGAATGAACGACGTGCCACCGGACGTCTGGATCACCGGGCACGCCATCAGCTCCGCGAGTTCCTTGACCTCCGATTGGGTCCGCGACGTGTGAACGCCGTGGCCCACCAGCAGGATCGGGCTCTTGGCTTCCCGAATCAGCTTCGCGGCCTCTGCGACCTCTCGGGCACCCGCACCCTGGTTGACCAAGCGATAGACGCTGGGCTCTGGAGCCTCGGCCAGATCGAGTTCTTCGAGGATCACATGGGACGGAAACTCGATGTAGGACGGACCGGGTGTGCCGGACATCGACCGGCGAATGGCCTCGTGAACGATCTCGTCGGTCTGGTCGGCGTACTCGATCGAGCTGCTGTACTTCACCGACGGAGTGAAAAGGCCTTCCTGCTGGACGAATTGGATGCGGCCCCGGCGCACCCGCCGTTCGGTGATGCGGGCTCGCTGGCCACCGAGGAAGATGACCGGCGAGTTCTCCACCAGCGCGCACATCATCGCTCCGGCGATATTGGCGACACCGGGGCCGAGGGTGCCGATGCAGAGTCCCGGCTTGCCGGTCATCCGCGACGCCGCCTCTGCCATGAACCCGGCGCTGAGTTCGTGGTGCGGCGCCACGACCGACCACCCGCGGGCTTCGGCTTCGGTGAACATGTGCACGAAGTTCGGATCCGGGATGCCGAACAGGGTATTGACACCCTCGGCCTCGAAGAGGTCGAGAATGCGTTTGTAGACGGGTACGCCCATGACGAAACTCCTTGTTATCGGTAGCGTTTGGCTAGTTCTTGGCGGTGGGCTGCCGGCGATCCGAACAGCGAACGATTGAGGGCCGCGCGCTTCAGATATACGTGGATGCCGCTTTCCCACGTGTAGCCGATGCCGCCGTGCAGTTGCATGGCCTTGCCGACGATGTCGACGGCCGCACCGCAGGCGTAGGACTTGGCCATTGCGACGGCGACACCGGCGTCCGGTCGGCCTTCCGCGACGGCGTCGACAGCCGCGCCGACGAGCTGGCGGGCCACCGCAGTGGTGACGGCCATGTCGGCGCACGCGTGCTTGACAGCCTGGAACGACCCGATTGGACGACCGAACTGATGGCGGACCTTCGCGTAGGCCACGGTTGCCGACAGCATCGCCTCGCACAGGCCGAGGCTGTCGCACGCGATCGTGACCGCCGCCCGCGCAAGCAGGCGCGCACGCGCGTCGGTCGGGTCTGCGTCGAACTGCATGGTGTCGCCGGCATCTCCCGTCGCCGACACCGTGGCCAGCCGGCGGGTCTCGTCGAGGACCGGCCGGGGGGCCGCGGACATGGTTGAGCAGACGACGCCCTCGTCGGTGATCTGCAGAACCCGGTCCGCGCCGTCGGCGTCGGGGACGAACTCCGGTGAATCGAGGACGACGGCCAACCGGATGGCGCCTGAGGCCACATCGGCGAGAAGTCGATCGCGGGTAACGCAGGGCGCCAACGCATTCAAGGTGCTCACGGCAAGCACTGCGCTGCCGAGGTAGCTGTTCATGCTGGCTGCGCGGCCCATCTCCTCGCAGATCACCGCGACCTCGGCGAACGTCGCGCCCGACCCGCCGAGCTCGGCGGGCACCTCGAGGCCGACCCAGCCCGTGTCGATGAGTGCCTTCCATTCGACCGCGCGATCCTTGCCGAGCAGGCCACCGGCGACGGATCGGAGCTCCGCGTGGAACTCTTCGAATTCGCGCGCCATCAGACCGCGCTCGGCTCTCGCGGCAACCCGAGGCCACGCTCGGCGATAATCGTCCTTTGGATCTCGCTTGATCCGCCCGGGATCGTCCACTCCCACGAGCCGACGAAATCCAGCATCCACGAACCGGATTCCCAACCGCTGGATGCCGACTTGACCAGTTCGGTGTGCACCGGCATGCCGCCGACCTCGACACCGAAGTCGGTCATCCGCTGCAGGACCTCGCTGTAATACAGCTTGACGATGGAGGCGTCGGCGGGACCCGAGGTGCCGGCCTCGGCATCTTCCACGAGCTTGCGGCACAGCCCGCGCAGTCCGGTGATCTCGATTTCAAATTGCGTGAGCCGTTCTGCCACAACGGGATCGTCGGTGGGGCCCATCTGCACCAGCCGGCGAAACCCCGCGTTGCCGAGACGCTCGGCGAGTTCCAGCATCGTCATGCCGCGCTCGGCGCCCAGAGTCGCCTGAGCCACCTGCCATCCTTGGTTCTCCGCACCCACCAGGTTGACGGCCGGAATGCGAACGTCGTTGAGGAAGATCTCGCAGAAGTGTGAATCACCGATCGCGTTGCGGATCGGCCGCACCTCGATGCCCGGCGTTGTCATATCGAGCAGGAAGTACGAAATGCCTTTGCGCTTGGGAGCTTCGGCATCGGTGCGGGCCAGCAGCAGGCACCAGTCCGCGTGCTTGCCACCGCTTGCCCACAGTTTCTGGCCGTTGACGACGTAACCGTCGCCGTCCTTGCGGGCCGAGGTCCGCAGACTCGCAAGGTCGGATCCCGCCTCCGGTTCGGAGAAGCCCTGAACCCAGATCTCACCGTCGAGGATCGCGGGCAGGTGCCTGGCACGCTGCTCGTCGGTGCCGGCGACCAGCAGGGTCGACGCGGCGTGATGTATCCCGACGAAGGCGAGCACCAGCCGCGGCGCGTCGTGGGCGGCGAGCTCGGAGTACAGCACGATCTGTTCGGCGACCGGCATGCCACCGCCCCACTCGCGGGGCCAGTGCGGTACGGCGAAGCCTGCGGCGTGCAGCTCGGCGAACCACGCCTTCTGAAACCGCACGAACTCTTCGTCGCTCGACGCCGGTTTGGGTGCGCGCCAGTCCGGCGGGATGTGTTCCTCACACCAGGAGCGCACGTCGGCGCGGAACCGGTCGAGATGGGCCGTCACGCGTACAGCCCCGTCAGACCGCCTGTGCCCGCTCGGCGGGTCAGCTCGTCGCGGGTGGCGGACAGTCCCAACGGTGACCGGCGCAGCGGCTGGCTGTAGCGGGAGAGCCAGGACAGCGTGGTCTCGTCGCAGAATCCGACCGCACCGTGCAGCTGATGGCACACGCGGAACACCACCTCTGCCGCTTCGATGGCCGACATCCGCAGCGGCAAGCGCGTCGACAAGTGCTTCCGACCTGTCCGAACCGGCGCTCCACAGTGCGTACTTGGCCAGAATCTCCAGCCCGCTGCGTTCCACTTCGGCGTCGGTGAGCTGAAACTGCACGCCCTGGAATGTGGAAAGCGGCTGACCGAACTGCTTACGCAGGCGCACATGAGCGATGGTCAGCTCGAGTGCGCGGTCGAGCATGCCGAGCAACGTCCAGCACGGAAGCACGAGTCCGAGTGCCACATCACCCGCCCCGTCCAGGTCCGTCTGCGAGAGTTCGAGCGGCGTGACAAACGCGGGGCCCGGTGGCGCCGTGGCCGACGACCGCGCTCCGCAAACCGTCCAATGTCACTGCTGCCCAACGTGCCTCAACCCCGGCGACGGCACCGCGGGGTTGGTTCGACGCCACCACGATCAAGCCGTCGACGTCGAGATCCAGCGGCCTCGCCAGGCGTTCTGCGACCGGATACGGAAGTGCCCAGTATCCGGCGCTGCGACACAGCGCCGCCGCCGCCTCGAGGCCGTCGACGTCGGTGCGGGCATCGAGCTCCCATGCGCCGAGCTCGTTTAGGACGGGGCCCACGAGTGATTCGCGGATAGCGGGCTTGGCTTCCGCATCCTGGACGAGTTGATCGCCGCCCGCGGCCTCGAACGCGCGCAGCGCCTGCCGTCCGTACTCCTGGGCGTCCTCGCTGAGATCGAGGACCATCTCGCTCATTTCGATACCGCCAGAAGAGCGCGGGACAACAGGATGCGCTGCATCTCGATGCTGCCCGACGAGACGGTGGACGCCTGCGAGTATCTCCAGTGGTCCTCGACCTCACCGAGGAACCACTCGGCGCCGGGATCCTCCGGCGTGACCTCGGCCGCGATCTCCATCAGCACCTCGGCGCTGTCCTGGTCCAGTTTGGTCACGGCGATGCGGTATCCCGCGGCGTCGCCGGGTTGGATCCGACCACTACTCTGCAGCGACACAACGCGATACGCGAGCAGGCGGGCTCTGCGGCAGTGCGTCAGCATGCGCACCCAGCGACCGCGCAACTCCGCGGGCAGGTCTTCCCAGCGATCGGCGAGTACCGACGGCGCTGCAGCCAGCAGCCGTTCACATCGCGCATAGCGGGCGATGCCGACGCGTTCGAAGGACGTCACCTCACCGACGATCGACCAGCCGTTGTCGACCTCGCCGAGCACGTCGGCCCGGCTGACCCGGAGGTCGTCGAAGAACACCTCGTTGAGGTGGTGCGGGCCCAACATGGCGCGGATGGGTCTCACCTGAATCGCCGGATCATCCATCGGGACAAGGAAGATCGTCAGCCCCTGTTGCTTCTTTTCCCCTTTGTGGGTCCGTGCGAGCAGAAAACACCACTGCGCCATCGTGGCGTAGGACGTCCAGATCTTCTGACCGCTGATCAGCCAGCCGTCTCCGTCGGGTCGCGCAGTGGTGCGAAGCGATGCGAGGTCCGAGCCCGACTCCGGCTCGGAAAACCCTTGACACCAGATGACTTCACCGCGCGCGATCGGCGGCAGGTGCTTGTTCTGCTGCTCTTCGGTGCCGTGCCGCATGATGATCGGGCCGACCCAGTTGACTCCCATGTACTGGGCACCGCGTGGCTCGTGATGAGCCCACATCTCCTCGCGCACGACGGTCTGTTCCCACACCGAGGCGCCGCCTCCGCCGAACTCCTCCGGCCACGACAGGCACAGCATGTTGCGTTCGGCCAGCGTCCGGCAGAACCGTTGCGCGGTCTCGAGGTCGGCCGGATCGTCGGTGAATGCACCCAGAAAGCCCCCGGGCACCTCGGATTTCACCAGTTCACGAATCTCCCGTCGGAGCTCTGCGGCCTTGGGCCCCATGTCAAAGTCCACAGGCGTCCCTGTCCAGTCCGAGCTCTTCGAGCACCTCTGCGGTGTCGGCGCCGAGTTCGCGGGTCGGGCCCGCGATCCGACCCGGTGTCCGCGAGAACCAGGTCGGCACACCGGGCATCCGCACCGGCCCGTATTGCGTATCCACCGTTTCGAACAGTCCCACCGCGTTCAGGTGCGGATGGTCGAACAGCGCGTCGGGTGTGTTGATCGGAGCGGCGGGAATCTGAAGCTCCCGGAACAGCGCCATCCACTCGTCTGTCGTGCGCTCCAACAACGTCTCGGCAACCAGCCCGTAGACGGTGTCGATGTCGTTCGCGCGCATTTCCAGGGTGGCGTAAACCTCGGTCGCCCACGGCGGCTGGACAGCGTTGACGAACGCGCTCCAGTGCTTGTCGTTGTAGATCAGCACAGCGATGTGGCCGTCCTTCGTGGGGTACGGTCGTCTGTTCGGCGCCACCGTGCGCGGGTACACCGCCGGACCGAGCGGTGGGTCGAACATTGCGCCGTTGGCGTGTTCGACCAGCATGAACGACGCCATGGTCTCGAACATGGCGACCTCGACCTCTTGGCCCTCGCCGGTCCGCTCGCGGTGGAACAACGCCATCGTGGTGGCGTAGAGCGCGGTAAGGCCCGCGACCTTGTCGGCCATGATCGTGCCGACGTAGTTCGCCTCGCCTGTCAACTGTTCCTGTACGGCCGGTATCCCGCACTCGGCCTGAATGGTGTCGTCATAGGCGGGCAGGTCGCGGTAAGGCCCGCGCCTGCCGTATCCGTAGCAGTTCGTGTAAACGATCGACGGATTGATCTCGGCGACGTCGTCGTAGCCGAAGCCGAGTTTGGCGATCGCCTTGGACCGCATGGAATGGATGAACACGTCGGCCGTGGCGATGAGCGCCCGCAGCGCCGTCCTGCCCGCGTCCGTCGTCAGGTCAAGCACGACGGCGCGCTTGCCGCGGTTCACGTTGATGTACACCCCGCTCATGCCCGGGGCGGGTCCCACCGAGATGTAGCGGGTGTTGTCGCCCGCGGGCGGCTCGACCTTGATCACGTCGGCACCCATGTCGGCCATGATCTGGGTGCAATAGGGACCCATCACCATGGCGGTGAGGTCGACGACGCGGACGCCGGCCAGCGGCCCTTGGCTAGCCACGGACGGCCCCCTGTGTTGCCATGCCGAAGCTGTACCGGATGTGGTCACCGTGGCCGTCGGGTACAACGGGAAAGACGACGGGATCCGATGCGTCGCGGATCGCGGCCATGTGTTCGCCGACGTCGGCCATCGACCACGACGGGCGGTACACCCCCGGCGTCTCCGCGACGACTGCCCGTGCCACCCGGCCTGCCAGAGCTAGGAGGATCTCGCCTGTGATGGAACAGGTTTCGTGCGCGAGCCAGCCCACAACGGGCGCCACAAGCTCTGGGCCCATCGGTGGATACGCCGAAGTGTCGATGCCCTCGGCCATTCTGGTGACTGCAGCGGGCACGATGACATTGCTCTTGACCCCCTCGGCGGCGCCTTCCATCGCGGCGACATTGGACAGCCCGATCACACCCGCCTTGGCAATCGCGTAATTGGCCACTTCGTGGTTTCCGTAGAGGCCGCCGATCGACGAGGTCAGCACGATGCGCCCGTATCCCGCGTCGCACATCAGTGGAAATGCCTGCCGTACAACGTGAAAGGCACCACGCAAATGGACATCCAGCACGGCCTCGAAATCCTGGTAGGACATCGCTTTCAAGGACGCCCGACGAACGTTGCCTGCATTGTGGACCAGGATGTCGATACCGCCGTAGCGGTCCAGCGCGGAGTCGATGATCGCCTGACCCCCGCTGGGCGTTGCCACCGAGTCGGTGTTGGCGACGGCGTCGCCGCCCGCCGCGACGATTTCTCGCACCACCTCCTCGGCCGGGCCGACATCGGTACCGTCGCCGGTAAGGCTGCCGCCTGGGTCGTTGACGACGACCTTCGCCCCCTGTGACGCCAGCAGCATCGCGTACGAGCGGCCCAGTCCCCTGCCGCCGCCGGTGACGACGGCGACCCGGTCGTCGAATCTCAAGTCAGGCATTCACGTTCCGAGCTCGAGTCCATCCAGGTCACCGTTTTCGCGCCACTGCTTGAGCAGATCGTCGAACGCGTAGAACCCCGGCATGAAGTAGTCCCCGAGGAATGACCGGACACCTTCGCCGAAACCGCGGCCCTCGTTGTTGTAGTACCCGGGGGTGCAGGAGAGATCGAACGCCGAAGTGTCCATCGCGACTTCCTTGATGGTGGCACCCCACGCTTCTTGAGCCTGGATGCTCGGCTCGACGGTCGTCGCCTTCCGCTTCACCGCCTCGGCGATGATGTAGGCGATGTGCTCGGCCTGCTGCTCGAACATCGCCGTGGTGTTGGCGGAGACCCCGCCCTGGATGAACCCGGTGTGGAATTGGTTCGGGAACCCGTGGCTGGTCATGCCGTGCAGCGTTTTGTAGCCGTCGCGCCAGTGATCGAAGAGGGACAGTCCGTCGCGACCTTCGACGGCCTCCATCGCGTATCGCCGGCTGATCTCGGTCGAGATCTCGAAGCCGCTGGCGAAGATCACGCAATCGACCTCGTACTCAACGCCGTTGGCGACGATGCCCTTCTCGGTGAGACGCTCCACGCCCTTGCACTCCGCGACGTCGACGAGCGTGACGTTCGGGCGGTTGAACGTCGGCAGGTATTCGTCACTGCTGCAAGGACGCTTGCACAAGAAGTGGTAATACGGCTTGAGTGCCTCCGCGGTCTGCGGGTCTTCGACAATGGCCGCCACGCGCCGCCGGAGCCGCTCCATGACCTTGAACTGTTCTTCTTCGCGCATCGCCATGATCTGCTCGAGGCCGAGCGAAGTCGGATCCTCGGACGCGGCGACCCGCGCGGTCAGGTTGCGGCCGAGTTCGGTCCAGAAGTCGCAGACCTGATCCTCTGCATCGAAGATCACCCCGTCGCCGAACGGTGACCAGCGGTGGAAGTTGCGCTTGCGCTCCCCCTGCCACCCCGGCTGCAATGACGCCGCCCACTGTGGATCCGTCGGCTCGTTACCGCGCATGTCCACCGACGATGGCGTTCGCTGAAACACGAACAGCTGCTTGGCATCTCGACCGAGATGCGGGACCAGCTGTACACCGGTCGCGCCGGTGCCGACGAGCGCTACGCGCTTGTCCGCCAGCTTGTGCAGTCCGCCGTTGGCGTCTCCGCCGGTGTAGTCGTAGTCCCACCGCGCCGAGTGGAAGACGTGCCCCTTGTAGTCCTTGATCCCGGGGATGCCGGGCAGTTTCGGCCGGTTGTACGAGCCCTGTGTCATGACCACGAAGCGAGCACGGATATCGTCGCCGCGGTTGGTGGTCAGCCGCCACCGGCTGATCTCGTCGTCCCACCGCACCGTCTCAACCTGGGTGGAGAAGACCGCACCGTCGTAGAGCCCGAAATGCTTGCCGATCCGCTTGCAGTGCTCGAATATTTCTGCGCCGTCGGCGAACTTCTTCGATGGAACGACGCCGAGCTCCTCCAACAGCGGGATGTAGCAATACGCATCGTTGTCGCACTGAATCCCTGGGAACCGGTTCCAGTACCAGACTCCACCGAAGTCGCCACCCATCTCGATGACGTGTACATCGTCGACGCCCGCCTTCTTGAGGTACGCCCCTGCCAACAGGCCGGCGATGCCTCCGCCGAGGACGACAACCTCGACGTCCGCGTCGATGGGGGTGCGTGGTGTCACCGGTGTATACGGATCGACCTCCGCGAACTCCGCGAACTCATCCTTGAGCTCCAGGTACTGCGCGGCCCCGTCCGTCCGCAACCGCTTGGTGCGCTCGTGGTCGTACTTCTGCCGCAAGGCATCGATGTCGATGTCATCGGGCGTCTCGGTCGGCCCGCAGGTTTCAAACAACGTCATTGGTTCTCAAAGCTCCTGTGGTTCGCCGGTGCCCATGTACTTCGCCAGCTGCGTGTGCAGGTTGACGGTGCTGCGTTCGCGGTACGGGTTGGGCATGGTCCCCGGGAATCCGAGCGATTTCATCCCCTGCTGCACCGCAGCCATATTCGAGAAGTCCTGGGGCAGCACCGACAGCCAGTTCGGGCTCTCTTTCGGCGTGTACTGCCACTCCGTTTGCGGCTCTTGGCCTTTCGGGTAGAGCTCGAACACTGCTACCTCGAAGATGCATTTGTTGGGGTCGTAGCTCGGATCGGGCCGCGCCGAGTAACACAGCGCGCTGGTCAGTCCCTGCCCGACCTGGAAGTTCGGGAAGATCTGCCACGCGGTGCCGCTCTGTCCGAGGATGTCGGGTGGGATTGTCGGCCACACCACGCCGCGGGCTTCGTCGTCACGGCGCGCGGAGGCCAGCCAGTGTTGCAGAACCTCGTCGGCGGGTGTGCCCTCCGGCAGTTCGTCGACCAGTCGCTTGGCTGCATTCACCAGCGTCTGGGTCGTGGTGGCGTTGGTCTCCTCCATTGTGTAGACCTGCATTTCGGCGGTGGAGATGCGCGGATCACCGGTGCCGAGCCGGATCTTGGACTTGGTTTCGTCCATGCCTTTAGGCGCGTCGTAGCCGATGTTGCTATGCCTGCCCTGAGCCTTGGCCCAGCCCTTGAACTCACCGAACTTGTTGAACTCGGGGTGGGTGGTGAACACGTGGTAGGTCTCGTTGAAGGCCTCCATCGCGACCTTCCAGTTGCAATCGAACTTCAGCCATTTACGCCACTTGAAGCGCATGTTCTCGAGCCCGAACGGATCGAGGATCTTCGCGGCAGGCAGCAGATAGTCGGCTAGAGGTTCGCAGTCGGGATCCATGTTGACGAAAAGCCAACCGCCCCAGGTGTCCACCTGCACCGGGGCAAGGTGGGTGTTCTGTGGCGTCAGCGCGCCCTTCCAGTCGTCCTGCTCGCGGATATGGGTGCACGCACCGTCAAGGCCGTAGGTCCAGCCATGGAATCCGCACACGAACGACTTACGCGTGCGGTCACACGCGTTCTTCGCGCCGTCGGGTGTGTCGATCAACCGACTTCCGCGGTGCATGCACACGTTGTGATGTGCCGCGAACTCATTCGGGCCGGTCCGCACGATGATGATCGAGTCGTCGAGGATGTCGTAGGTCAGATATCCGCCGGTCTCGGGGATCTCCTCGACGCGGCCGACCTGCTGCCATACCTTGCGCCACAACCTGTCCCGCTCGGCGCGGGCATAGTCCTCTGAGATGTAGGCGTCGGTGCTGATGGTCATGGGATCCGACAGGTCCTCGGCGATCTGGCCCGTCGAGTCGTATGGATCCGCTTCCACCTCGATCGCGGCGTCGAGGTCGGATTCGGTATGGGTCATGACATCCTCCTGATCTCCGCCCTGAAGGATTCGTCCTTGAGGAACAGCGAGGTGTTGTCCGCACCGAGGTGAGTCCATTTCAGGTTCAACCCACCGTCGACCAACAGCGTCTGGCCGGTGATGTAACTCGACAGGTCCGACAGCAGAAACAGGATGGCGCCTGCCTGCTCTTCCGGTGTACCGCGTCGTCCCATGGCAATCGCCTGGCGATCTCGATCGGGGTCTTCGCCGGTATAGGTGAGTGACGCCGCCGTCGCCGTCACGCCTGGCGCGACCGCGTTGACGCGGATGTTGTCGACTGCAAGTTCGACGGCCATAGTCCTGGTCATCGCGATGATCGCGGCCTTGGCGGTGCCGTAGGCGATGTGAAACGGCGCGGTGTTCATCCCGCTGATCGACGAGATTGACACGATCGATCCGGGATCCGATGGCTGCGGATTTCTGCCGCGACCGCCTGGCTCATGAAGAACGCCGTCTCGAGGTTCGCGGTGAAAACGCCCGCCAGTCGTCGCGCTTACCCGCGTCGACGGCATCCAGGTCGACGGTTCCGCGCCGCCCGCGACGTTCACCAGACCGTAGAGATCGCCTTCGATGCCGCGCACCGCGTCGAGAACGGTGCCGATGCCATCGTCGGTCGCCGCGTCGGCGGCCACCGGACGCACGTCAAGGCCGCGCCGCGCAGAGGGGCGCGATGTGCTCGTCGAGGTTCTCCGGCGACCGGCTGACCGCCACGACGATCGCGCCTGCTTCTGCGGCCATCCGGGCCACTGTCGTGCCGATGCCGCCACCGCCGGCACCAGACACCACCACGATGCGGCCGTCGAGCCTGAGGAGATCGGTCACGAGATTATTTGTCCGGACAATATACGGTGCTCTGCATATTGAAGAACACTATTCCGCAGCAGTTATCGCGTCGTCAAGGCCGAGTCAGGTCTTCTCCTGCCTATTGTCTGGACTATTCGAGCTTGATAACGTCCGAGGCCATGACCACGTCGCACATCGACGCCCGCTACACCGCGCCCACCCCACGGGTCGCCGAAGGCTGGTGGTTCGAACGGCTGACACCGCCCAGCCGGCTGTTCGGCGCGAACGGCTTGCGCACCGGACCTGACGGCCGCGTCTACATCGCGCAGGTGACCGGAAGCCAGATCAGTGCATTGGATGTGGGCAGCGGCAGGCTGGAGACGATCAGCGCCAAAGGCGGCGACATCATCGCGCCCGACGACGTGGCCTTCGATCCGGACGGCACCCTCTACGCCACCGAGGTGATGGACGGCAGGGTGAGCGCACTCGGCAATGACGGCCGCACGCGCGTGCTCCGCGACGATCTTCCCTGCGCCAACGGCATCACCGTGCATCACGGGCGGCTGTTCATCAACGAATGCCGCGATGGCGGCCGGCTGATGGAACTCGACAGAGCCAACGGCTCGCAGCGGATCCTTCTGGACAACCTGCCGTCTCCCAACGCCATGGAGGTCGGTCCCGACGGGCTGCTGTACTACCCGTTGATGACGACCAACGAGATTTGGCGCATCGACCCCGAAGGTGGTGAGCCACAACGTGTTGCCGGTGACCTCGGTGTGCCCGACGCAGTGAAGTTCGATGCAGACGGCTACATCGTGTCCACGCAGGTCGCCAGTGGCCAGGTGCTTCGCATCGACCCTCGCAGCGGCGAGCAGACCCTGCTGGCTCAGCTGAACCCGGGTCTGGACAACCTGGCGATCGCCGACGGCCGGTTGTTCGTCTCGAACTTCACCGGCGAGATCACCGAGATACTCGGCGGTGGGGAAACCAGGACCGTGCTGTCCGGCGGGCTGAACTGGCCGATGGACATCACCGTCGGCACCGACGGCCGGGTGTACGTCGCCGACGGCACCTACTTCTATGCGGTCGCGCCCGACGGCGCACTGCAGACGGTGGGGATGTTGTTCTCGCCGGGCTATCCGGGCTTCCTGCGTGGCCTCGCGCCGGCCGGTGACGGCGAGTTCGTCGTCACCACCTCCGGCGGCCAGGTCGCTCGGTACCGACCCGCTGCGAACCAAACCGACTATCTGGCAACCGATTTCGATCAGCTCTACGGTGTCGCCATCGGGCCCGACGGGGTGATCGTGTTCGCCGAACTGGGCACCGGCCGGGTTCATGCACTGAAGTCCGGCAATGTCGAGACGCTCGCGTCGGGCCTGCACGACCCCGTGGGCGTCGCGTTCGACCAGGACGGCAGTGCGTTGGTCGCCGAGTCAGGCGCCGGGCGCATCGTGAGGCTGACCGGCACCGGCTCCGAGGTCGTGGTGGACGGCCTCGCGCGGCCGCAGGGCATCCTGGTGCGCGACGGTCGGCTCTACATCGTCGACGCGGGCGCCAAGGAGGTCGTCTCGTTCGACCTGAACAGCAAGGCGCGCAGCACGATCGCCTCCGGCCTGCCGGTCGGTCCTCCGCCCGGCGTCGAGCCAAAGCCGCTCAAGGGCATGCCGCCGTTCTCCGGGCCGCAGGGCCCGTTCGCCGGCATCACGATGGGACCCGACGGTTCACTGTATGTCTCCGCCGACGCCGACGGCAGCGTCGTGGCGCTGCGACGCAGTGCCTGACGGGTGGAGACGATGACCCAGACATCTCCTGCCGACCACCGATATATCCAGGTGGCACGCGCTTTGCGAAAGGATATCGTCGACGGCGTGTACCCGGTGGGGTCACAGCTACCGACCGAACATGAACTGTGCGAACGATTTTCGGTCAGCCGCTATACCGTGCGGGAGGCGCTGCGCAGGCTCCGTGAGGACAACCTGGTTTCGTCACGTCCGCGAACGGGGACCCTCGTGGTGCCCCGGTCGACGTCGGATGCCTACGACGTCATGTCGATCAACGACCTGGTGGCCTTCGCCACCGAGGCGCGATTCGCGATCGAATCCATGAGCATGGTCCGGCTGGACGACGACGTGGCGGCCCGTACCGGAATCAGCAGCGGCGAAGAGTGGTTGGCCGTCCGCGGATTCAGGCAGTCCGAAGGCGCCGACTTCCCGCTCTGTCTCACCGAGTACTACATCAACCGGGCGTTCGCCGCCGTGGGCAGGTTACTGCAGCGCCACACCGGCCCCATCTTCCCGCTGATCGAGGACCTGTTCGGGGTGAGCATCGTCGAGGTGGAGCAGGAGATCGCCGCCGTGTTGATCTCACCGACTCGCGCCGACGGTCTCAAGACCGAAGCTGGCTCACCCGCGTTGGAGGTGCAGCGAACCTACAAGACGTCTGACGGCGAGGTCGCGCAGGTCACGGTCAACACACACCCCGCGTCGCGGTTCCGCCACTCGATGACCATGCGGCGGGTCAGAGGCTGATGGCATGCCCACTCTGGCCGATTCGCTAGCCGAAGCCGCACGGCTCACGCCACACCGTGTGGTGCTGGTCGACGGCGATATCGACCTCACCTGTGAAGCCCTGCATGCGCAGGCGCGTCTGCTGGCCCGAGCGCTGCTGTCACGAATGCCGACGGGCAGCGTGGTGTCGTTCATGTTGCCGAACTGGCACGAAGCCGCAGTCATCTACCTGGCAGCGACGATCGCGGGAATTGCGGTCAATCCCATCCTGCCCTCACTCCGGGACCGCGAACTGTCCTTCATCCTCGACGACGTCGACAGCGCAATGATATTCGTGCCGAATGAGTTCCGACGGTATGACTACCTCGCGATGGTGGAGCGGGTGACGGCCCAGATGAATTCAGCGCCGGAGGTCGTCGTGCTGCGCGGGCATCCCGGTGCGCACACCGCCTACGATGCGCTGCTCGAGCACACGCCGGACGCGACGGAGATGCCGTCGCTGGACTCGGCCGCGGTGCGGATGATCCTGTATACCTCCGGCACTACCGGTCGCCCGAAAGGTGTTCTGCACAGCCATGACTCGATCCACGCGTTGATCTGTCAGCTCCGCGACCACTGGCTCATCGACCCCGGCGACAAGTTCCTGGTGCCGTCGCCGATCGCGCACATCGGCGGATCCATCTATGCGTTCGAATGCCCGCTTCTCCTCGGCACCACCGCCGTGCTGATGGACCGTTGGGACCCAGACGAAGCGGTGGCGATCATGGCTTCGCAGCGCTGCACGCACATGGCGGGTGCGACGCCGTTCCTCGAAGGGCTGCTGGCGGCGGCCGAACGCGCCGGCACCCGGTTGCCCGACCTCAAGGTGTTCATCTGCGGTGGCGCCTCGGTGCCTCCCTCGCTGATTCGCCGCGCCGCAGCGTATTTCGAGCGTGCCGTCGTGACCCGGGTATACGGCTCAACGGAGGTGCCCGTCACAACGGTCGGCTCCCCCACCGACCCGGAACATGCGGCCGACACGGACGGTCGGCCCGCATTGGCGACCGTCAAACTGATCGGCAACGACGCCGCCCCGCCGGGATCGGGCGAGATCCACGCCCGCGGACCGCAGATGTTGGTCGGCTACCGAAATCCCGAGGACGACCGCGACGCTTTCGACGACGAAGGTTTCTTCCGCACCGGCGATCTCGCGCGGTGGGTCGACGACGACTTCCTGGTGGTGACCGGCCGCGCGAAGGACATCATCATCCGCAGCGGAGAGAACATCGCACCGAAGGAGATCGAGGACATCCTCGCCGGGCACCCCGACGTCGTCGAGATCTCCATCGTCGGGCTACCCGATGCGCGCACCGGAGAGCGCGCGTGCGCCGTCATCGTGCCCTCGGCCTCGCCCGGCCCCGACGTCGACAGCCTTCGCGTCTTCCTCGCCGACCACGGCGTCGCGACGTTCAAAGTTCCCGAGCAAGTGGTCATCTGGGACAGCCTGCCCAAGAACGACGCAGGAAAGGTGCTCAAGCATCAGATCCGGGCGGCATTGACGAAAGTGGATGGGTGATATGACGGGATCTGGGCGGGTGGGTCAGGTGCCGGTCGCGATCGTGACCGGTGCGAGCAGTGGCATCGGCTTCGCTTGTGCGACCAAGCTCGCGGAGATGGGCATGGCGGTCGTCGGCACGGGTCGCGACGAAGACAGGCTTGCCGAATTGGAAAAGGCGATTGGCGACGCCGACCGGGTGGCGACCATCGCCGTCGACCTGACCGCCGACGACGCGCCGTCGCGCATCGTGGAGCTTGCCGTGCAGCGTTGGGGCCGCATCGATTTCCTCGTCAACAATGCGGGGGTCGGCAGCCCCAAGCCACTGCATGAGACGGATGACGACTCCCTCGATTACTTCCTCGGTTTGATGTTGCGTGCGCCGTTCCGGCTGGCGCGCGACGTGATACCGCACATGGCGCCCGGGTCGGCGATCATCAACATCACCTCGACCTTCGCGGTCGTCGGCGGTCTGCGTGGCGGCGCCTACTCGGCGGCGAAGGGTGGTCTGACATCGCTGACCCTGCACATCGCCTGCCAGTACGGCCCGCAGGGAATCCGTTGCAACGCAGTCGCGCCGGGCGTGACGCTGACGCCGATGGTCGCCCAGCGGTTGGAGGACGACCGGTTCAAGAAGATCAACACGGAGATGACGCCGTACCCGCGGCTTGGCGAAGTGGACGACATCGCGAGCACGGTGGCGTTCCTGTGCTCCGACGGTGCCGGCTTCATCAACGGCCAGACCATCGTCGTCGACGGCGGCTGGAGTTCGACGAAGTACCTGTCGGACTTCGCGCTGAACGCGGACTGGGTGGCTCGGTGAATCTGTTCGCCCTGCTCGACCAGGCCGCTGCTCGATTCGGCGACCGCGGCGCGGTGTATCGCGGCGAGCACCAACTGCTCACCTGGGCGCAGCTGCGGGACCGGGCACTGCGACTGGCCGGATCGCTACGCGGACTCGGCCCCGGCGCGCGCGTCG
The DNA here is from genome assembly GCA_963758825.1 of uncultured Actinomycetota bacterium. GTDB lineage: Bacteria > Actinomycetota > Actinomycetes > Mycobacteriales > Mycobacteriaceae > Mycobacterium. The sequence continues at coordinate 808,073 of CAVWWV010000014.1, forward strand.
CGGTCGCCAGCGAGAACAGTCCCGAGATCATCGAGTTGATGTTCGGCGTGTGGGCGGCGGAATGTGTGTATCTGCCGATCAACTACAAGCTGCATCCACGGGAAATGCAGCAGATCCTCGACGACGCAGGCGCCGCAGTGGTTTTCGCGTCACCGAAGATCGCGACCGACCTGACGCCGGCGACCGAAACACCCCTCGAAGTGATCGGCTCGCAGGCCTACCAGGCGAGGCTGGCCGCCGAGCCGGTCAAACCGCCGTCAACCGAACCCGCCGAACTGGCGTGGCTCTTCTACACCAGCGGAACCACCGGGCGGTCCAAGGGCGCGATGCTGTCCCACCGCAACCTGATGGCGATGACCGTCGCCCACCTTGCGGACTTCGATTCGCCGGACGAGGACTGCAGCCTGGTGCACGGCGCGCCGATGTCGCACGGATCGGGCCTCTACATCCCGCCGTACGTGTTGCGAGGAGCTCGGCAGGTGATACCGGCTTCGGCCAGCGTTCGAGCCCGAGGAATTCCTCGATCTGTGCGATCGCCATCCGGGCTGCAGCGCCTTCCTCGCCCCGACGATGGTCGCGCGGCTTGTGCAGACGGGCAGGCCGTGTCCGCGCAACCTGCGCACGATCGTTTACGGCGGCGGCCCGATGTACGTCGACAGCCTGAAAAAGGCGATGGCCGCGTTCGGACCCGTCTTCGTGCAGCTCTACGGCCAGGGCGAGGCACCGATGACGATCACCGGACTGCGCCGAAGCGACCACGTGGGTGCCGACGACGCGACGCTCGGATCCGTCGGCTACGCCCGCTCCGGCGTCGACGTCACGGTGCTACGGAACGACGGCAGCGCTGCCGCCATCGGTGAGATCGGCGAAATCGTCTGTCGCGGCGATGTGGTCATGTCCGGTTACTGGAGGAACCCCGAGGCCACCGCCGCCACTCTGCAGCATGGCTGGCTGCACACCGGGGACATGGGCTCGTTCGACGAGCGCGGCTTCCTCACCCTGCGCGACCGGTCCAAAGACGTCGTGATCAGCGGTGGCAGCAACATCTACCCGCGCGAAGTGGAAGAGGCGCTGCTGGAACACCCCGACGTCGTCGAGGCCGGCGTGGTCGGCGCCAGGGACGAGGAGTGGGGCGAGATCGTGGTGGCGTTCATCGTCGGAGAGGCCAAGCCCGCGGAACTGGACGCGCACCTGCTGGACCGAATCGCCCGATTCAAGCGGCCGAAGCGGTACGAGTACGTCGACGAACTGCCGAAGAACAGCTACGGCAAGGTGCTCAAACGGTCACTGCGGGAACGCCTGTCGTAGTCACGCCGTAGGCGTGGCGCCGAGAACCCGCTGCATGTCCGGCTTCATCTGCTGCAGCTGCTGGCCCGAGTAGCCCCAGCTGTGGATGCCAGCCGGGAAGTTGAACGTCGCGTTGTTGCCGCCCGCTGCGATGTAGGCGTCGGCGAAGGTGTGGTTGGAGTCGACCGCCATTCCCTCGAGGAAGCCCAGTCCGCCGATGGGCGCGTCCGGACTGGCCAGAGCGGGGTCGGTCGGTGTGCCGTTACCGCAGTAGATCCAGAGCCGGGTGCCGTTGGCGGCCAGCGCGCCTGCCTGCACTGTGGGATCGTTTCGGGCCCAGGCCGGATCGCCAGGCGGACCCCACATCGCCTCGCGACTGAAGCCGCCGTTCCACATCATCGCGATACCGACCTGCCCAGGGTCCGCGGAGAGATTGAGGAAGCCCGAAAGGGATCCGGCGTAGATGAACTGCGCAGGATGATGCGCGGCCAGCACCAGCGCCGACGAACCGCCCATCGAAAACCCCACGATGGCGTTTCCGGTCGCAGGCACGTTCCTGGCGGAGGCGAGATACGCGGGCAGTTCCTGCGTCAGGAAGGTCTCCCATTTGTAGGTATAGGTGCCGCCGTTGCCGGCGGCCGGGCCGTACCAGTCGCTGTAGAAGCTCGCCTTGCCCCCGACCGGCATGACCACCGATATCCCGGAGTTCCTGTACCAGTCGAATGCGGCGGTGTTGATGTCCCAGCCGTTGAAGTCATCACCGGCCTCCATGCTGTCCAGCAGGTACAGCGCGTGGGCGCCCTGGCCGGCCGTCGAGGAACTCGACGCGAATGTCGCGGCCCATCGCCGTCGACGCGACAGTGAGCTGGTCGACCGGCACGCTCGAGAACGCCGCCGCCGTCGGCACCTCACCCGGGCCGGCCAGCAGCGCAGCGCCAAGCGCCGCAAGAGTCAACCGGCGGAGCAAACCGCCGACCCTGTTGTCGATGAAGGGCATCGTTGCCTCCCCTTGGCCAACCCCGGCCTTAGCCGGAGATTACGACCGTTTGCCGCCGATTTTGGCGGATTCGCCAGGTCGGCCGTGGGGTCGAAAGACTTTGCGCTAGCCTGTTGCGCCAACAGAAGTTATATGGGCTAAGTTAAGCAGGGGCTGTCATCTTAGGGAGAAGTTGAATGGGTCGGGTGGAAATCGTCACCCCGGTGTGCGGGCGGCGAGGCTTCCCGTGCTGAAGACGATCCGGCGTGCCTGGGTGCCGCTGCTCATCGTCGCGGTGATTCTGCTCGGATTCTTCATGGTCGACCGGCTGCGCGGCGTCTTCGGCAAAACCGAGCTCACCAGGCCCGGCGCCGGCCTGGTCAACGACCCCGCGCCGTTCAATCCCAAGGTCGTGAAGTACGAGATCTACGGAGAGCCCGGAGCCATCGCCACCATCAACTACCTCGACCTCGACGCGCAACCGCAGAAGGCGGAGAACGTGCCGCTGCCATGGTCGCTGACGCTGACCACCACCGCTCCCGCGTCCAGTCCCAACATCGTCGCGCAGGGCGACGGCGACACCATCAGCTGCCGGATCACCGTCGACGGCGTGGTGAAGAACGAGAACACGACCGACGGCGTCAACGCTCAGACCTTCTGCCTGGTGAAGTCCGCATGAGCAACACGCACATCGGTGCGCACCCGATGATCCCGCGATTCATCCGGCTCTTCTCGGTGCCGATCCTGCTGGGCTGGCTCGCGCTCGTGGTGTTCGTCAACGTCATAGCGCCGCAGCTGGAGGTGGTCGGCGAGGCGCACTCGGTGTCGCTGGCGCCCACTGACGCACCGTCGATGCAGGCGATGCAGCGCATCGGCACGGACTTCCAGGAGTTCGACTCCAACAGCTCGGTGATGATCGTCCTCGAGAGCGACCAGCCGCTCGGCGACGAAGCCCACAAGTACTACGACGGCCTGGTCGACAAGCTCGAAGCCGACAAGGCGCATGTCGAGCACATCCAGGACTTCTGGGGTGATCCGCTGACCGCGGCCGGATCGCAGAGCGCCGACAACAAGGCCGCCTACGTCCAGCTCTATCTGCGCGGAAACCAGGGCGAGACGCTCGCAAACGATTCGGTCGCCGCCGTCCGCGACATCGTCGCCAACTCGACGCCACCGCAAGGCATGAAGGCCTATGTCACGGGGCCCGCTGCGCTGACGAGCGACCAGCATCATGCGGGCGACTCGAGCCTCAAGCTGATCACCATGATCACCATCTGTGTGATCTTCGTGATGCTGCTGTTCGTCTACCGCTCGATCGTGACGGTGCTGCTCGTTCTGGTCATGATGTTCGTCGAGCTGGCGGCCGCCCGCGGAATCGTTGCGACGCTTGGCTACTACGAACTCATCGGCCTGTCGACATTCGCCGTCAACCTGCTCACGACGCTGGCGATCGCGGCGGGAACCGACTACGCGATCTTCCTCGTCGGCCGATATCACGAGGCCCGCAACAACGGTGAGGACCGCGAAACCGCGTTCTACACCATGTATCACGGCACCGCACACGTCATTCTGGGCTCCGGCCTGACCATCGCGGGCGCCACGTTCTGCCTGCACTTCACCCGGCTGCCGTACTTCCAGATCACTGGGCATTCCGCTGGCGATCGGCATGCTCGTCGCTGTCGTCGCCGCGCTGACGATGGCGCCGGCACTACTGACCGTCTGCAGTCGGTTCGGGCTTTTCGATCCGAAGCGCAGGACGCAGGAGCGCGGCTGGCGCAAGATCGGTGCCGCCGTGGTGCGTTGGCCCGGAGCCATTCTGGTGTCCACCATCGCGCTCTCACTTGTCGGCCTGCTGGCTCTGCCCGGCTACGTGCCGAGCTACAACGACCGTGAGTTCCTGCCGGCAGACATCCCGGCCAATCAGGGCTATCAAGCCGCCGACCGCCACTTCCCGCAGGCGCGGATGAACCCCGAGATGCTTCTCCTCGAGACCAACCACGACGTGCGCAACTCGGCCGACATGCTTGTCGTCGACCGAATTGCCAAGGCCATCTTCCATATTCCCGGTATCGGTCGCGTGCAGACCATCACCAGGCCGCTCGGCACACCGATCGAACACACGTCCATTCCGTTCCAGATCAGCATGCAGGGCACCACCCAGCAGATGAACCAGGACTACATGGACAAGGTCATGGAGAACATGCTGACCCAGGCCAACGACATGCAGACGACCATCGACACGATGACGCGGATGCAGAGCCTGACCCAGCAGATGGCCGACACCACGCACAACATGGTCGAGAAGACCAAGAACATGGCCGTCGACATCGGCGAAGTCCGGGACAATATCGCCGATTTCGACGACTTCTTCCGGCCGATCCGCAACTACTTCTACTGGGAACCGCACTGCTACGACATCCCTGTCTGCCATTCGATACGTGCCATCTTCGACACCCTCGACGGCATCGACGTGCTGACCGATGACGTCCAGCAGCTGGTGCCGGAGTTGGAGCGGCTGGACACCCTGATGCCGCAGCTCGTCGCGATCATGCCGTCGATGATCGAGACGATGAAAAACATGAAGAACATCACGCTGACCATGTACCAGAGCCAGAAGGGTCAGCAGGATCAGATGAAGGCCCTGCAGGAGAACTCGACTGCGATGGGTCAGGCGTTCGATGCGTCCAAGAACGACGACTCGTTCTATCTGCCGCCGGAGGTGTTCGACAACCCCGACTTCAAGCGCGGCATGAAGATGTTCGTCTCGCCGGACGGCAAGGCGGTCCGGTTCATCATCTCGCACGAGAACGATCCCGCGACGCCAGAGGGCATTTCGCACATCAACCAGATCAGGAACGCGGCGTTCGAAGCCATCAAGGGCACACCGCTGGAGGGCTCGAAGATCTACCTGGCGGGCACCGCGTCCACATACAAGGACATGTCGGAAGGTTCGAACTTCGACCTGCTGATCGCCGGAATCGCCTCGCTGTGCCTGATTTTCATCATCATGCTGTTGCTGACCCGCGCGGTGGTGGCCGCCGCGGTGATCGTCGGTACGGTGCTGCTGTCGCTCGGCACATCGTTCGGCCTTTCGGTGCTGATCTGGCAGTACATCCTCGGCATGCACCTGCACTGGATGATCATCGCGATGTCGGTCATCATCCTGTTGGCGGTCGGGTCCGACTACAACCTGCTGCTGGTCTCCCGATTCAAGGAAGAGATCCACGCGGGCATCAACACAGGCATAATCCGGTCGATGGGCGGAACCGGTTCCGTGGTCACATCAGCCGGGCTGGTCTTCGCCTTCACCATGATGTCGATGGTGGTCAGCGACCTGCGTGTGGTCGGTCAGGTGGGCACCACCATCGGTCTCGGCCTGCTGTTCGACACACTGGTCATTCGATCCTTCATGACGCCGTCGATCGCCGCGCTGCTCGGCAAATGGTTCTGGTGGCCACAACGGGTACGGCAACGACCGGTCCCCGAGCCGTGGCCTGCGCCCAAGACCGAAGCGGAGCCAGAAGCGGTCGGTGCGGCGCCCGGCAGGCACGCAAGCGACGAAAGCCCCACGGGTCCAATAAGTCCGAACTAGGTAGGTGATGATGGCGATGACGAAACGGTTCGCGTCGACCGTGTTGGCGGCGATGGCATTGGCGGTGCCAACGCTGGCGGTTGCGGCGCCCGCGCATGCCGACCCGGACACCGACTTCTACAACGAGTTGCACATCTACGGCATCTACGGCGAGAAGGACTACAACGCGTGGATCGGCAAGATCGCGTGCAAGCGACTGTGGAACAACCTCGACCACGACGCCAATCAGTCGGCGCAATTCGTCAAGCGGCAGCTGGCGAAAACCACTACCACCGAGCAGACTTATCAGTTCCTCGGTGCGGCCTATCGGACTTACTGTCCCGAAAAGGTGCCGATTCTCACGCAGATGGCGCAGCCGGCGCCGGGGGCCGATACGCCGCCAGCGCCTGCGGGGCCACCGTTGGCAGCCGAGCAGTAGCGAAGGGATCAAGACATGTTGGGTAAAGCGAGCATCGTGGCGGCCGCGGTGAGCATGGTCGCAATGACGATTCCGGCGGTCGCGTCGGCAGACGCGACGGACGACTATCCGATCCCGAACCGGATACTCAAGACCACCTGCACGGTCGACCAGTACATGGCCGCGACGCGGGACACCGACCCGATCTACTACCAGCGCTACATGATCGACTACCACAACAGGCCGGTCGACGTGCAGGACGCCGCTCGCGATCGCATCTACTGGTTCTTCTCGCTTGACTACGCGGGCAGGCGCCAGTACTCGGAGGACACCGCGACCAACGTCTACTACGAGCAGATGGCCACGCACTGGGGCAACTGGGCCAAGCTGTTCTTCAACAACAAAGGTGTCGCCGCCCACGGCACCGACGTCTGCATGAACTACCCGCCGAACGATCCGACGGTCTGGGATTGGACGTGACCCACACCGGCTCGGTGCGAGCCTTCGCAGTCGCCTGCGGGTTCGCAGCGGGGATTCTTATCGGCGGCCCATCCGCGAACGCCGATCCTGCCCCGCCGCCCAATCCGCCCTGGGCCGCCGTCGGCGATCCCGTTCCGGACTGGGCGCCGCGCAAACCCGCCGATTTCTGGCTGGGTGAGCCCGTGGTGTGGACCACCGGATGGGGCGGACGGTGGTGCGTGTGGAAGAACGGACAGATCATCACGCTGTCGTCGAATCCCGTTTCCAACGGTGGCTGACGACGTCACCGCCTGACGAGCGATCGGTCAGCTGTAATAGAGCACGTCGTTGTACGGGGTCCAGGCCGCAGCCTCGCAGTTCACCATCTGGCCGATGGGTGTCTGGGCGGTCCCTGGCACCTTCTCGTCGCACGGTGCCCGCAGCGTGCGCACACCGAGCAGCGGCGCCACCGGCACCCACTTATTGGTGGCCGCGCAGACGAACGTGTTGCCGGTGGCGTCAAGGGCGAAGGGATACCGGGACTTGAACTGGCACGGGTCGGTGGGCACGATGTTGCGTTTTACATAGGGAACGCAGTCGACGCCGTCGCACGTTCCCGGCAGCGCAGAGGCCGTCCCCGCGGTCATCATCGGCGCGGCGGTCACCCCGCAGGCCAGTACGACTGCTGCCATCAGCTTCATCTTCGTCCCCTCCGCTATGGACCGCTCCGACGGTAGCGTACCGGGGTGTCGCCAGGCATACGGTCTTCTCGGCCTTTGCGTCACGGGCGCATCCGCACCGCGCGCAGCTGTCTGCCGTCGCGGGCGGAACGCCGCCGCGGCCGATGTCACATCTTCGGACCCGTGCGCGACATAGGAACATGAAGATCACGCAGCCAGTCCGGGCCATCCGCATCACCGGTGCGGTAGCGGCGACGGCCTGTTCACTGTCCCTGTCCGCGTTGACCGCACCTGTTGCCGAGGCTGCGCCGTGCCCCGATGTGGAGGTCGTCTTCGCCAGAGGCACAACCGAACCGCCCGGTGTGGGCGGGATCGGACAGGCCTTTGTCGACTCCGTCCGATCGCAGGTCGGTGGTCGTTCGGTGGGCGTGTACGCGGTCAACTACCCGGCCAGTAACGATTTCTCGCGGAGCGCCCCTGCAGGCGGCGACGATATGAGCGCACACGTCCAGGCGATGGCGGCGAACTGCCCCAACACCCGAATGGTGCTCGGCGGGTATTCGCAAGGCGCGGCGGTCGTCGATCTGGCCACCACGTCTATGCCTGCCGACGTGGCTGACAACGTCGCCGCCGCTGCCGAGTTTGGCGCCGCACGCAGCGCGTTCGCCGACAGCCTGTCCCCCGGCCCGCTGCCCTCGGTCGGTCCTCTGTACACGGCCAAGACGATCGAGATGTGCGTCCCGAACGATCCGATCTGCTACCAGGGCGGTTCGGATATGCGCGCCCATGGCGCATATGTTCAGACAGGAATGGTCAACGACGCGGCGGTTTTCGCCGCGAGCCGGGTATAGACACCGCCGAGTTGGGTATCCCGGGCGAAATTGACGCGGGAGGACACATGAGAGTCAGCAAGGTCATCGGCATAGCGGTTGCAACGGTGTGGGCAGGGATGTTGGGTGCTCCGATCCCGTCTGCGTCCGCCGAGCCGTGTTCTGACGTCGAGGTGATCTTCGCCCGCGGTACCGGCGAACCACCCGGTGTCGGCGGCGTCGGGCAGGCGTTCATCGACGCCCTGCGCGCGGATGCGGGTGCGAAGTCGGTTTCGGTGTATCCGGTCAACTACGCCGCCAGCGGCGACTTCAACGACACGATGGCCTTCGCGCAGACGGTCATCGACGGCATCCGTGATGCGGGCGCTCACGTGCAGTCCACGGCCGCGGCCTGCCCCAACACCCGGATCGTGCTGGGCGGCTACTCGCAGGGTGCCGCCGTGGCGGGATTCGTGACCTCGGCCGAGGTGCCGCCTGGAGTCCCTGCCGCTTTCGTTCCGCAGCCGCTGCCGGTCGAAGTCGCCAACCACGTCGCGGCGGTGGCCCTGTTCGGAAAGCCATCGGAGGCATGGACGAGCCAGTACGGCGCACCGGCAATCACGATCGGTCCGGCCTATGCGGCGAAGACGATTCAACTGTGCGCTCAAGGTGACACGATCTGCGACGGCACACCAGGTGGCGGTCCGAGCTTTGCGCATGCGCTCTATCCGGTGAACGGAATGGTCGGTGAGGCGGCCACCTTCGCCGCGGGCCGCCTCTAGCTCACGGCAGGTCGCCGAAACCGGGGCTCAGCACTGCGGCCGGCTGGTCCGGTAGCGCAGGCCCGGGAGCGATTGGGCCTGGCGCCAGTGCGCTCTGCGCGTCGGGAAGGTGTTGCACCGGCGGCGCAACCTCAACGGTCGCCGGCACCGCTGCCGGTTCGGGGACTGTCGCGGGTGGTGGCGGCGCTTCGGTCATCGGCTCAGCCGCCGGTGCCGGCGCCGGAGGGAAAACCTCGGGCGGTGCGGGAGGTGCAGCAGCGGGTGGAAGTTCAGCGGGTTCGGCCGCGGCAGGCGGTGCGGGCTGTGTGACAGCTCTCTGCGCCAGAGTGACCGGGCTGCCTGCGGACGACAACGTGAACAGCGATACGACTGTGACGAGGGCTACCGCTGTGAGTGTTCTTGCCTGCGAAGCGAAGCCGGAGCGATCGACCCCGCCGCAGTGATCCACGAGCCACATGCTCGACGTCGCCGCGCCTCGGGCAAGCGCCAGCTGCGCGTCGTGTGTGGCCACCACCGGAACCGACAAGGTCGTGTCGAGCTTGTCGGCGATCGCGGCGAGTTGACAACGAGATCCGATGAGGTACAGCGCTTCCGGCTGCGATTTGTCGAGGCCGAACGAGGCGTTGAGCCAGACCGATAGGGCCACGCAGTCACGAGATGCGGTGGTCGTGGCGGTTTCTATTGCGCCGCTGGAGGTGTCGACCACCGACAGCGAAGCCGAGTCTTGCCCGAGTATGCATACCGCAATCGTTCTCTGACCGTTTGCGCGGCCGACATCCATCGCCCACCCTCGGATGGCCGCGGTCAAAGCGACAGGCACCACATCGTGAAAACCATTCTGCGTCAACGCATCCCGAAGCGACGACAGATTGCCACTGGAGGTGACATGAACGGAGTCGACGGTGTAGCCGCTTGCCGTGGCGATATCGCGGACGCGGCGCGCGGTGGCGACGGGCGCGGCGGTGCTCGCATCGTTGATGTCGAATGCGTCGTGGTCGAGCGGTTCTCCTGCGACGTTACACTCGTCGACCAGAACCCAACCGATACTGGTCGACGTCTTCGACAGCCCCAATACTGTGCGCAATCGCCGGGTCCCGCCCTCGTCGAACCGATCTCGCCGCTCGTAGAAAACGGCCGTTGAACGGGAGCATAGTTCGGGTCGTCATGCGCAGCGTCCCGACGGAACAAGCGGTTACCAATCCGGAATGCTTACGTGATCGTCAGCATGCAGCCTGCGTGGTGAGACGGGCTGGCCCGCCGGCGCTTACGCGCGCTGCGGCCGCGCACACCACGAAAGCCGCGAGCAGGGTGTATCCGTGCACGCCGGCCATGCCATTCTTGGCGAGCAGCACGAGCGCGACTCCGGCGAGGCAGATCAACACGCCCGCAGCGGTCGAGCGAACGCCGGTTGCGCGTGCCGCAGTGTCCCACCACGGAAGCCGGCGGTGTTCGAGCGGCGACAGCACGAGGAACGCCGCGGCCATGACGACCGCGAAGACGCCTGCCCGTAGTGCCAACATGCCCCAAAACCCCTGCGCATCAACGTTGTAGGCGTCGAGCCCCACCGCGTGCAATGTGAAGGTCGCGACTGCGATCGCCGGGATGTGCCATAGGTAGAGCGTCATCGCTCCCCCATTGCCGACCGCGACGAACTGCCAGACCCGGGGCCGCTGGGCCCATCGCCGCACAGGTCCGGTGGCGGCGACGAAGGCGCATGACATCCATGTGCAGTGCAGCGCGAGCAGAAGAGTCGGAGGGGACGTATTGGACATGTGTTCCGTCCCGGTGACGACCAGCGAGACCTCATATGGACCCAGGACCGCCAGCAGCACCTGTGCGGCGAGCGCGCATGCCGCCACCGCGAGCGCGGCGGGGACGCTGATCAGCCGGCGCGCGTAGCCGACGCCGACCACCACCGGGATCAGCCAGACGATCAGGAAGTTCACGACGCCCGACATGGGTATGCCGGTCGCGATTCGTACGCCGTCGACAAGTGCGGCGGCCACGAGAAGAGACGCGACGACAATGCCGACGGCCCGCCCTGTGCGCATTCTGGTCAGGGCAGGTACGAAGGCTAGCGCCACGAGATAGACGCCGAGAAACCAGAGCAGAGCGACGCACTCCGCGCCGAGACCTGCTGCTGAGTCCGCACCGAGAATCATGGAGGTGACAAGAAGGCCGACCGTCCAGAAGGCCAGATACCAGAACACCGGACGGCACAGCCTCTGCGCCCTGGTGAACAGCCAGGTCCCCCACTGGTAACCATCTCGCCACCCGTATGCCCCCGCGGCTCCGCCTGCCAGAAAGAACAGCGGCATGACCTGCACAAGCCATGTGATGGGAGCCAACGCAGGCACCTCGCCGAGCAGGTTTCCGATCCGCAGCCCGCTCGAGTCGATGGTGGCGAGCAGCAGTGCGCAGTGCCCGAACATGACGATCACCAGGGCAAAGAGCCGGGCGACGTCGACGGCGCGGTCCCGGTCGGGCTTGGTGGTATCGGCTACCGAGCCGGCGTCGGGCACTGACGTGGTGAACGGCATGGGTCCAGCATGCCCAAGCGCGGCCCGAACCGGATGAGTAGTACTACGTAAGGGCGGCGTCAACGAAGATATAGGGAAACACCGGATATCTCCCCTGGCGTCGCTGGCTTACGTTTCGGGTGGTCGTACGACGTGGACGTGCGCCGACACGAAAGGACACTCGATGGCTCTGAATTGCATGGCACCGGCAACGGTAGCGCTCGCAGTGACGTTGGCCGCCTTAGCCGGGGCTCCCGTTGCATCGGCCGAGCCACGCGACGCGTTTCTCGACGAGCTGGCGACGTTGAACGTCTACATCCCTGAAGCGAACGGGGCCACCACAGTGGCAGCGGGAAACCAGGTCTGCGACGAGCTGCGCGGCGGCACCTCGGTTCTCGATGAGATGTCGCGGGCCGAAGAGATCTTCCGGCTGCCAAGCGGCCAAGGAACGCTCTTCGTCAGCGCTGCGACGACGAATCTGTGCCCCGACTTCGCAGCCGGCTGACCAGCGCTGGGGCGTTGCTGCGAGCTCGCGCTTCCTGAACTGCAACTGTCGTGACCGCGGGCTGTGCGGAATTCCGATCCCCACAAATGTCTGCCGGCGAAAACGTAAGCTGCCCTCGTGGGTAGGGGCGTGTTGGCAAACGGCGGGGGCCGCTTGTTGGTCGTCGTCGCCTCGGTCGCGGTTTCCGCAGCCATGATCTACGACCAGTCGACGGACTCGCAGACGTCGGAGTCCAAACCGGTGGGTCAGGGCGTGGTGTCAACGAGTGCGCCTGGTCCCCAAACTCCCGCGGCGCCGGATTTGATCGCCGCGAGCGCGCCGGTCGCCAACCAGGGAGCGTCGTTCGCACTACCCGTCGGCATAGCGCCAGAGCAGGGATTGCAGATCCACACCATCTGGGTGGCCAGGGCCATCAGCGTGATGTTTCCCGAGATCACCACGATCGGCGGCGCCCGCCAGGACGCATTGAAGTGGCATCCGAACGGGCTGGCGATCGACGTGATGATCCCGAACCACAACACCGACGAGGGCATCGAGCTCGGCAATCAGATAGCGGGCCTCGCACTCGCGAATGCGAAGCGGTGGGGCGTGATTCACGTGATCTGGCGACAGGGCTTCTACCCCGGCATCGGCGCGCCGAGCTGGACGGCCGACTATGGCAACGAGACCGCGAACCACTACGACCATGTTCACATCGCCACCGATGGTGGCGGATACCCGACCGGGCGGGAAACCTATTTCATCGGTTCGATGAGTCCCGCGCCACCCAGCTGACAGTGCGGCCCGCCACCCGGGGGGAAGGTGGCGGGCCGACTGGCTTGGAGGTTTGGTCAGGGTTGTGCGTACACAGGCAGGTTGCCCTTGATGACGGATCCTCGGACGCTGCCGATGTTCTTCTTCGGCGAGAGCGCGGTGGTGATCGTTCCGCCGCTGCAGCTGACCGTCTTTCCGTCGACGATGACGGACTGGCCGTCGTCGAGCGGGATCGGGTAGCCGTCCTTGTCGATATAGGTGCAGCCTCCGCCGCCTGTGGTCGGGTTGTTGTCGGTCGCGTGGGCGGTGGCCGGCGCGAGGGCGAGAATCGCGAACGCGCCGATCAGCGTTGCGGCGTACTTGAAGCGGGAGTTGGGGGCGGTTGATGCGGTCATGGTGAGTTCCTCTCGTCGTGGTGCGGGGGTGGTGGGGTGTGGAGTTGTTGAGAGGAATACTCCGGAATTCGCAGTGCCCCGGTAATGACCCAGAGGGCGAGACTTTAGCTCCGGGAAGGAAGAGTTTCCTATCCACACGGCAAGCAACTGAGTGACATGAGAACCAGCTGTGCGTTTGCTGAAATTTGAATTCGTTTTGTGGATGGTCGTGCAACGGGCGATTCTCGGCACGCGCTTCAGAAGAACAGTGCCGTGATATGCGCAGTTGAACTGCGCTTTTTACGGCGGAGGAGATTTTCGCTGTCGATATCTGCTTGCGTTGTCAAACAGCTGGTCGTGACTTTGCCATCTGCGTTCGCGAGTCGATGCCTGGGTACTTACACTCAACCGACCGCGAAGATGCTGAGAGCGCCCTGTCACTCACACGCTCAGCCGAAGCCATCGAAAAGGACCAAATGATCTCCCTGACGACTGTCTCGCCACTGCCCGGCCGCGCCACCATCGCGATGGGTCTCGGCGCCGCCGCTATCGGGGCCGTTGGGCTCGGAATCTTCGCGGCTCCGACGGCCGCGGCCAGCCCTGCTCCGTCATCGGTCGAGGCCGACTACATCGACACGCTCGACTCCAACGGGATGCACATCATCGGGCAGGACGCCGACGAGTTGAAGCTCGGCTACCTGCTCTGCGCCTTGAGCCAGCAGAACGAGATACCGCCTGCGGATTCCGCGGCGTACATGAACGCCGCGAGAACCTCCAAGCTCTGCTACTACGTTTCGACCACCGGCGCGCCCACCGGAGCTGCGGTTCAGCAAGGCACCGACGCGTGGCAGAACCAGCAGAATGCGCCCGGTATCGATGCATGGAACGACATCGATCCCGACAGGGACGGACACACCAATTCCGACGATAATTCCGACTACGACCCTGGGACGTACTGAGAAGGCGATGCCCGCCTAGTCATCGAGGGGGTTGGCCGCAATCCGCTGCGCCCCGTTGTTGGCGATCGACGCGGCCGCGGCGCTGTCGGGCTTGCGTTGCGCCTGATCCTCGAAGCACGCCGCGAACTCTGCGCCGAAGCCGATCCGGGGATAGCGGCCGAGGACTTCTGTCCTCACCTCCGGTGGGAACTCCTCTGGCCGCAGTCCGACGACGTCCCAGCTGGTGGCGACCTGCAGCAGGTGGGACTCAGGGTCGACGGTAGGAGCCACGTCGTCGCGCATGTGCAGCACGATGATGTCCCGTGCCCTCACCGCACGATCTTCCGACCATCCTGTCGCCGTGCCGAAGAGCCATGCGAGGTCTCCCCCCGCCTCCTCAAAGGCGATCTTGTGGCTGTCGAACGGGTCGGTGAGAGCGATGTCGTGCAGCATCGCCGAGACGTAGTAGAGCTCGTCGTCGAAGGCGATAGCGTGCGCGCCGGCGTACGCCGCCCCCCACAGGTAAGAGCGGACGCAGTGATTCAACAGCGCAGGCGAGTAGAAACGGGTAGCGACCGAAAGTGCAGCCTTGGCGGCTGGTGTCTGCGGGAACATTTGAGTCCTAACGCTTCGCGCGCATCGGTGTTGAAGTTGGATTGCGGTATGCGAAGGTGTTGTGTCGCAATTACTCTCGTACCTGTCGAGTCACGAGACCTTTGGTGGACCGGGAATCGATGACACACTGGGAATCGACTTGTTCGCCTTGTCGTTCGTCGCCGAAGTAGACGCGGTAACCTTCGATGACCGTCGTGTCGCCATCTGAATGCTTGTGGGTCACGCTCTCGGAGCCATCCACCGTTCGGGTGACGGTGAACCACTGACCGGACACAGGATCTTGGATCGTGTCACCCTCCTGGATTTCGACGAGCGGCACCTGTTCTGTGGCAAGTTCAGAGCTCATGAATCCTCCTCAGATGTCGCTGTGAGTGGCTGCCGTACAACGGTCTCTCTCGATGACCCAAGGATTGTCCCGCCACAGGGCGCCGGTCAATCCTCAAATGCTCGGCTCGGTCCTTCCGGGGTCGCTGCTGCCCGATCGCCGGCCGTAATCCGGCCAATCCGGCGCCAGAAATGTGTTTGCTCACCATTAATTGCCGAGTGCGACATTTAGTCACTGAAGTGCAATTACATTGCAAATCGTATAGGTTGCCCACCAAGAATTACTTGCGTTTGCAACTAGGCAGGAACGAGGTTGCTGGAGATCCATTCGTTTCGGCACATCCGGAGTTAATGTTTTTCCCAGACTTACTGTGAGGCGCCGGTGGGGCGGCGGCCGATTGTCTGGGGGAACCATGGGACGACACTGCTACGCATCGGCCGGCGTCAACCGGGCGGCACCGCGACACACCGCGACACATGTCGGACGCCCAAAAGCGTCAGCCTTCGGCAACATCTCGTAGTCAGTTCGCTGCGAATACTGGTTATGAGCACTCCAGTGCGGACGACGGCACCCCAACTATGCGGGGAAGTGAAATTCCGACGAGAGGGCGACCGGCTCTATGTCGAAACGGCGACACCGGTCATGTGGTTCGCCCGCCACGCCCTGGACCCCAGCCGAGAACCCCCCGACATCGGATTGAGTTTCGACGGCTCTCATGTGACCCTCCACGCAGCCAACGGGCAGTGGATCTGGAAGCTGACCGGACGCACGCTGTGCTACAGCAGAGAGCCGGGCGCTGAGCCCGTTGTCATGGTGGAAGGCGTCTGGCCAGACTAAACGACGTCGACCAACGGTCTAACGCCTCTGCGCGGCAATGCGACTCACACCGTGCAGGCGTGTGTCAGTCCGATTTGTCGAATCGCTGGCGCTGCCGGGCACCGTACGCCGCAGCCTTCACGGCCTCGTCGTCCTCCATCCCCGATCCCAGGGCCCCGCCCAGCGTGGCGACTGCTGCCACCAGCCAAGCCATCAACAGCAATGAGGAAAACCCGAATGGATGACCGTGCGCTGCGCTGGTCTCCGAAGCCGTCCATACCCGTTGCGCTTGCGGGTCTGATGGCAGGGATGCGACTGTCGCCCAAAACACCGCTCCGAAAAGTTCAGCGAGGGCTGGGCGCCGCATTGGCTCATCCTGCTTTATGCCGACCGTGTTGATGCCGAGCATCACATCCGCTCCGTGGCACGTCTGCGACCGGATAACCCGATCACTGAAACAGGAATCAAGGCCGAGTGGACGCACAACGGAATGAAGTCCCGGTTCGGCAAGAAAAGGGTTGACACCCACCACATGTGGTTGGACCCGGTGATCATAGGCGGGCCATGGCTTCTAGCAGGTGCGGTGATCGCCCGTCTGCTGAGAAAGCGGCGAGCCGGCCGATGACGGTGCGGTGACCAATCGCCGCGCTCGATCTACTTCAGATACTGCTCGTCGGTGACATGTTCCATCCAGTGGACAGGCGTGCCGTCGATCAGTCCTTGAATTGCGATGTGGGTCATGGCCGTATCGGCTGTGCCGCCGTGCCAGTGCTTGACGCCGGGTTCGGTCCAGATGACGTCGCCGGCGGCGATGTCCTGTCGTTGTCCACCCCACTCCTGTACCCAACCCGAACCGGAGGTGACGATCAGCGTCTGGCCCGCGGGATGGGTGTGCCAGGCGGTCCGGGCGCACGGTGTGAAGGAGACTTCGGCCGAGCTGAAGTTGCGGCTGGGGTTCGCGTCGAATAGCGGTTTGACGCTCACGTCGCCGGTGAATGTCTCGGCGGGTCCGGCTCCGGGCGGACGCGAGTCATTGCGCGAGATGTCCACGCCTACACCGCCTTCCGCTGCACTGGGCGTCGATTTCCATAGCCCGAGTGGTACGGCGGCAGCCAGTACTGCGGCTATCGACAACATCTTCTTCATCTTTATCTCCTTGAGTCGTTTGTTGGGTCGCGCGCAGCGCACGGCCGGCAGCGGAGCGGTCGACGGTCAGGCGCGTTCGAAGGTGACGCGGAGGCCGTCGGGCTGGTCGCGTACGTGAGACACATGGCTATCGTCGTAGCGCCCGATCCGGACGATGCCGTCCCAGTAGCCGACGTCGCCGTAGTAGAGCACCAGGTCCTGGGTGGGGGCGTAGTAGCCGATGTCGGCGATGTCGGGGTCAGCACCGTCGGGTACACCGTCGGTGGTCAACGGATCCGTTAGCTTCGCGATCTTCTCCACCCCGTTCAGGTCCCGGAAGGACAGCGTCAACGGCAGCCGGTCCGCGAGCGCTCGGGCCGTGGGATTGTCGGCGAGTTGTGCGCGCACCGGACGTCCGTCGATGAGGATCCGGATGTCCGTCGTGGCGTCGAATGGCGGGTGGACATCGCTGGCGGACGGGCTCGAAGACGTGAGATCACCACCGGCCATCGCGGGACCATCATTCGAGCATGCTGCGAGAAGCGCTAAGGCGGGCAGCATTACACCAAGGCGGACCGCGGCAACCGTGGTCATCATCGCTGGACGCTCGCGGGTTCATCGATCGCCGTGCTGGCCCAGGACGCGAGCAGATCGAGCGCGTGGGCAGTGGGCGACGCGGGTTCGGCGACGTAAATCGTCATGGACAGTCCGGGGTCGGCGATCATGTCGACACTTTCGTAGGCCAGTTCGAGGTTGCCGACGACGGTGTGGTGAAAGTGCTTCACCCCCGCACCGTGCAGCCGGACGTCGTGAGAACTCCACCGTCTGCGGAAAGCCTCACTGCGGGTGGACAACTCACCAACGAGGTCGTGCAGCGCCTTGTCGTGTGGATCGCGACCAGCTTCGGTGCGCAGGATCGCCACGCAGGTGTCCGCAGCGGTATCCCAGTCCGGGTAGAACCGATGCGAGTCGTCGTCGAAGAACGTGTACCGGGCAAAGTTCGGCACACCGCCAGGCTCGGCGTCGTACACCGAGGCGTGCATGGCGCGACCGAGGTGATTGGTGGCCAGCAGATCCATCCGGCCATTGCGGATCAGTGCGGGCGGCTGGATCCCTTCGAGCACCCACTGCAGCGCCGGTCTGGGCGTCCACCGAGTGCTGGGCCGGCGACGCGGGCGCATCCCCGCACTCGTCCCATCGGCCGCGTGCGCGAGGTGAAACAAGTGGGCGCGCTCGGCATCGTCGAGTTGCAGCGCGCGCGCCAAGCCGTCAAGCACCGACGCCGACACGCCGCCAAGCGAGCCACGCTCCAACTTGGCGTAGTACTCGATGCTGACCCCTGCCAGCGCGGCCACCTCACTGCGCCGCAACCCCTTGACGCGGCGCTGACCGATCTCGGGCAAGCCGGCCTGCGCGGGCGTGATCTTTGCTCGCCGCGAGGTCAGGAACTCGCGGACCTCGGTTCGATTGTCCACGCCTTCGACGGTACGTCGTTCGCAAGGCCGCAGGGATGCACTGTCGGTACACCTTTCATCAGTAACTCCCCCGCGCCCATCAGCGAGCGTTCGATGGATGTTGCACCCCATGAGCGGCCCGACAGGCCGCGGGTTCGCGAACATCTGACCACGAGAAGGAGTTGCTGCCATGCGTGGCGCAGTCATGTACGCCCCCGGCGACGTGCGGGTCGAGGACCGGCCCGAGCCGGCGATCCAGAAGCCCACCGACGCCATCATCAAGCTGTCGGCGACCTGCATCTGCGGGTCCGACCTGTGGCCCTACCGCGGCGCCGACGCGGTGGCCGACGCCATCCCGATGGGTCACGAGTACGTCGGCATCGTCGAGGAGGTGGGCTCCGAGGTCACCACGATCAAACCGGGGCAGTTCGTCGTCGGCTCGTTCTTCGCATCAGACAACACCTGCGAGATCTGCCGGGCCGGCTATCAGACGTCGTGCGTGAACCGGGAGATCCTCGGCACCGCCGGCGGGGCACAAGCCGAACGCATGCGGGTGCCGCTTGCCGACGGCACCCTGGTCGCTACCCCCGAGGTTCCGCCCGCCGACCTCGTCCCGGACTTCCTGGCCGCTTCCGACGTTCTCGGCACCGGGTGGTTTGGCGCCGTCGCCGCGGAGGTCGGGCCCGGCAAGACCGTGGCCGTCGTGGGTGATGGTGCGGTTGGCCTGTGCGCCGTGCTGGCCGCCCAGCAGCTCGGCGCTGACCGCATCATCGCGATGAGCCGCCACGAAGCTCGTCAACAATTGGCGCGCGACTTCGGCGCCACCGACATCGTCACCGAACGCGGTGACGAGGGCGTCGAACGGATCAGAGAGCTCACCGGCGGTCTCGGCGCGCACAGCGTCATCGAGGCGGTCGGCACGCAGGAAGCCATGATGCAGGCCATCCGCTCGGCCCGGCCCGGCGGCCACGTCGGCTACGTCGGCGTCAGCCACGACGTGAGCTTGGCCGGCGAGGACCTGTTCATGTCCCATGTGCACCTGCTTGGCGGCCCGGCGCCCGTCCGCCGCTTCCTGCCCGACCTGATGGACCGCATCTGGCAACGGAAGATCAACCCGGCGAAGGTGTTCGACCTCGAATTGCCACTGGACGAGGCAGCGGCCGGGTACCGCGCCATGGACACCCGCCAGGCCACGAAGGTGTTGCTGCGACCATGAATCCCACCTACGACTTCACCGGCCAGGTCGCCCTGGTGACCGGCGCAGCCTCCGGTATGGGACTAGCGACCGCCCGAGCGTTCGCCGAGGCGGGCGCCGCCGTGGTCCTGGCCGACGTCAACGCCCTGGCCGTGCAGACCGCCGCCGAGGAGCTGAACGACGCAGGACACGAAGCGCTCGGAGTCCAGTGCGATGTCGCCGACGAGAACAGCGTTGCCGCGGCAGTGACTGCGGCCGTTCAGAATTACGGACGGTTGGACATGGCGTTCAACAACGCCGGCATTCAGATCCCGCCCTGCGACGCCGCCGACGAACCCGCCGAGATCTTCGACAGGGTGAACGCCATCAACCTGCGTGGCGTGTGGGCGTGCATGAAACACGAACTGGCGCAGATGCGCAGCCAGGGCAGCGGAGCCATCGTCAACTGCTCCTCGCTCGGCGGACTGGTCGGCATTCCCGGACGGGCTGCCTACCACGCCTCCAAACACGGAGTGCTCGGGCTGACCAGTAGTGCTGCACTCGAATATGCACCACGGGGCGTCCGTATCAACGCAGTGTGCCCCGGCACCATCGCCACGCCCATGGTCACCGACATGATCGACAACGGTGAACTCGACCTCGCCGAGGCCGTCGCCAGCCAACCCATCAACCGACTCGGCGAACCCGAGGAGATCGCCGCCGCCGTGCTGTGGCTCTGTAGTCCCGGCGCCAGCTTCGTCGTCGGCGTCGCGCTGCCCGTCGACGGCGGCTACACCGCGCGCTAGCCGGACGTCGAAAGGTCAGCTCGCGAGTCTTGTTCAATTCGGTGTTCGCGGTACTGACATCGTCGGCAGGCGAAGTGCCGCAGGCGCCGTCTCGGGAACGGCGGGGTGCCGTGGCGCGACGGGCGCAATCCGCCGATATGCGGAACCAAGCTTCGGGCGCCGGTCCTCGTCGCCGTTGTTGGGCCAGAACGCAATAGCGCGTTCGGATTGGGCCGTGATGGTCAGGGACGGGTTCACGCCGAGGTTGGCGGTGATGGTCGAGCCGTCGATCACGTGCAGGCCGGGATGACCGTAGAGACGCTGATAGGGGTCGACCACACCGATGTCGGGTGAGTCGCCGATCGGGCAACCGCCGATGAAGTGGGCGGTCATCGGCTTGTTGAGGATGTCACCGATCATGCCGCCGGGGTCACCGTCGATCTTCTTGGCCGCCCGGCGCGCGATGTCATTTGCCGCGGGGATCCAGTTAGGGTTTGGCTCGCCCTTCCCCTGCTTGCTGGTCATCTTCGTGCCGAACAGGCCCGCGCTTGAGGTAGGTGGTGAGCGAGTTGTTCAGATCCTGCATGACAAGAAACACCACTGTTCGCTCGGAAGCCCGCCGGACATTGAAACGCCGAGCGAACGCGATCGGATGACGCAAGTTGGTCAGGACCCACCGCGCAAAACGGTGTTCGTCGCCGTCGATCAGCGTCGTCCCGAGCAGGGCAAGAGCGTTGCTGCCCTTGCCGGACCGAAATGCCTCGACGTGAGTGTTGGCATCCGGGTGGATCGACGACGTACCGACGACACCTTCCGCGAAGTCGGTGCGGGTGCGGGATGTCGCGGCGGGCATCGCCTCCGAGTTGGTTCTGGCCAATTCACCGAGTCGCGGCGAGATGCGAGGCAATGATCCGCCGTCGCGCAATCGGTGCAGCAGGTTCTGTGTACCGAGCGCCGCCGCGGAGAAGACCACTTGGTCAGCGGAGAACGTCCGCCGCTGCTTGCGGACCCATCGCCCGCTGCGGACGGTTTCGATCAGGTAACCACCGCCGGGCTTCTCTCGCACGTCGACGACCATGGTCATCGGATGTATTTGCGCACCTGCCTGTTCAGCGAGATATAGGTAGTTGCGTTCCATGGTGTTCTTAGCGTTGTTGGGGCATCCGGTCATGCACTGCGCACAGAAGATGCAGCCAGCGCGGTCGGGTCCCACGCCCCCGAAGTACGGGTCGGGCACTGATTTGCCGGGCTCGCCGAAGAACACTCCGACCTCGGTGGGGTGAAACGTGTGGCCGACGCCGAGATCGTCGGCGACAGCCTTCAGCACGTCGTCGGAGGCAGTGAGTCGAGGGTTGGTAGTGACGCCAAGCATGCGTTTAGCTTGGTCGTAGTACGGCGCCAACTCGGCTTTCCAGTCGGTGATCGACGCCCACTGCGGGTCGTTGAAGAACTGGTCGAGCGGCTCGTAGAGAGTATTGCCGTAGATGAGCGATCCTCCGCCGACGCCGACTGCCGACATGATGAAGGTGTCCTTCAAAATGGTGAGTTGCTGCGGGCCGATCAGCCCGAGGCGCGGGCGCCACATCCATTTGCGGAGGTGCCAGTTATTAGGCGGGTAGTCCTCTGGGCGCCAGCGCGCGCCCTGCTCCAGCACCCCGACTCGGTAGCCCTTCTCACTCAGGCGTAGAGCCGATACCGAGCCTCCAAAACCCGATCCGATGACGATGACGTCATAATCAGCGCTGCTCACAGACATCCCTCTCGCGTTCCACACATGGCCCCAGCCACTTCTTTCAAGCGCCAACGCTAGGGAGCCGGGGACCGAAAGAAATCGGGGATTTCCCTACGCTTCGCCCCCGTCGGGCTGGTCGAGACGTCGGCCGAGCTCGGCGCGGGAGCGGATGCCGAGTTTGTGGTAGATGCGGGAGAGGTTGGCCTCGACGGTCTTCGGGCTGATGAACAAAGCGGCGCGCGACGTCGCGGTTGGTCATTCCCGACGCGGCGAGTTCGGCGACCCGCTGCTCGGACGGGGTTAGCTCTGCTGTCTGCCGCGGCCCGACGTCGACCCGCCCAGCTCGACCCGGGCCCGCTCGGCCCACAACGGAGTGCCCATCGCTTCGAACGCCACCAGCGCTTCCTGCAAAGCCACCCGAGCGGCATCCTTTTGTCGACTGCGACGCTGGAGTTGGCCCACCAGCAGCTGCGTGCGAGCTCGCTCGAACGGCATCGGCAGCCGGCCGTGTTCTGTCATCGCCTGCTGCGCAGCCGCATTCGCGCCGTCGAGATCGCCTCGGGCGGCCAGCAGCATGGCTCGGCCGCGGGCACCCATCGCCAGCATCCATGGGCGGTCGAGGCGGCGGCCGTTGCGTTCGAGCCGCTCGATCAGCGATTCAGCTTCATCGAGGCGGCCCACCTGGATGAGGGATTCGACGGCGTCAGGGACGAACGCAGGCGAGGTAGATCTCGGTCGCCTCGGGCGCTGCGTCCTGCGTCTGGATCAGCGGTGCCAAGGTGGCCAGCGCCGCCTCGTAATTGCCGCAGCGACACTTCGAGAAATCCGATGCGCATCACGCCCCACGCCGCGACGGCAAGTGCCCCCGTACCGTTGGCAGGCGGCGATCCCCTCCGCGCCAAAACGTCGCGCCTCGTCGACTCGGCCCGCGTAGGCGGCAACGACACACTTGTTGATTCGGGAGAGGCCGAACATTTCGTCTCCGCCCACGAGCAGGCCTCGGTCATAAGAGTCTTCAGTGAGCGCCGCAGCAGCAGAAAAGTCGCCCCGCCAGATCTCGACCTGAACAGCCCAGAGCGAGATGCAGGCCAATTCGTTCTCTTCGCCGCGCTCTGCGCAGCGCCGGCGGACGGCCGCGAGATCCGCCCGAGCCTCGTCCAACTGTCCGATCCACGACAACGTCAACCCGGAGTGAAACCTCGACCGCAGGAACGCGGGGGTGTCGCCGTCGCGGTCGTCCGAGTCGCAGCGCGCGTTGCATAGCGGCATCGTCGTAGCCCTCTCCCTGCAGCATCCGCAGTTCAACGCGCGCACTGCACGCCCGACCCAACAAGCTGGGATGACCCAGGCGAGTGGCATGTGACACGGCGTCGTCGATCGCGCGCCGGGCATCGTCGAATCGCGCCCCGTTGGCCAACATGGATGCGAGTGCGGTCAGGATCTGCACCCTCAGCGCGAGGTTGTCGCCGACTTCGGCCAGTGCGCGTTCAAAGCATCTGACGGCTTCGACGTTCCCATCGTGGTAGACGTGTCCGGTCCCCAGCAGGGTCCACGCCTCGGCCCGTAATGGTCCTGGCTGCATATCCACAATGGCCTCTTCGAGCATCGACACGGCTCGCGGCGAGTCGCCGGCCGCGAGAAGATGCCGTGCCGAGCAGATTCGGCGCTCAGAGGTGTCACCGCCGAGTGCCCGTGCCAGATCTGATCAATTCAGCGGCGGCCGCAGGCGCGCCACGGCGACGGGCGATCTCGGCTGCGGTATCGAGCGACCTCAGCGTCAATAGGTCACCGGTGGTGGCCGCTAGCGCCAGGTGCCGGGCTTGCAGTTCGGGTTCGGTGACGATGTCGGCCAGTCGCGCGGTGCATATGCCGACGCCGCGCAGGACTGACGCTGGTGTAGACGCCCTGAGCCAGTAGAGGGTGAGCGAAACATATTGTGCGCCCGCTGATCCCGATGATCCCGTTGGCCTTCGGCGTCCTCCAGCAAGGCGACGACGTGGTCGGTGTCAGCACCTGTGGCACGCGCGACAAGTTCTACCGTGGGGGCAGCTGCGCAGGCGGCGGCCAGCAGTACCTCCTGGACCTCGGTGTCGAGCCCGCCGATCCTTGCTCTGCACCAACCCGGCCAGGGTGCCCGGCAACGCTGCCTCGGACAGCGTTGCGTCAGCCTTCAGTGCGCGCGCTAATTCGATTGCGTAGAAGGGGTTTCCACCCGATATCTCGCTGGATGCGACTAATGGTCGGCCGCGGAAACGTCCGGCCCAGCCGCTCGGAGAGCACCGCATGCAGCCCACCAAGGCTCAGCGGCGGCACCTGGATCCGGCGCATGGCGTCGGGGCGTGGCAACCGTAGCCACGACACCGTGGTCTCGGAAGCCGGGTCTGTGCGCTCAGCGCCGAGTACCCCTACTGGTCCCGTCAGCCTTCGCACTGCGAATTCGACGACCCGCACGGTGGATGGGTCGAGCCACTGCAGGTCGTCGATCGCCAGCAACACCGGGGCGTCATCGACGAGGCGGTTGATGACCGAGAGAAAGGCCGCTGCCACCGCGCGCTGGTCGGTGGCCGGGGTGGCTGACTCAGTGCGCAGGAGTACCTGGTCGATCGCGAGGCGTTGGGGCTCGGGCAGATCCGCCCACACCGCCGAGGGCGACTGCCGACAGCAGGTCCGCAAGAGACGCGTACGCCTGCACCGACTCCGCTGCCGCCGGCTGCGCCGACAACACCCGGAATCCACGCTTGCGCGCCTGCTCCACGGCGGTCAGCCACAATGTGGTCTTGCCGATTCCCGCCTCGCCCTCCAGCACCAATCCCGACGGACGGGCACTCGCCGAGTCCAAGAACACGGCAACCGCTGCCTTGGAGTGGTCGATCACGACAGCAGTGGGCGCGGTCGACGAAGAAGCGCCTTTGGACATAGGTTCTTCAACGAGTCCCCCATGGAACGACAGTATCGCCAGAAGCTCGCCGCCAAGCGCGATCCGAACTCCGCACGGAGCCGTGACTGTCGATACCCGCTATGCCGCGCCGCCCAGACGCATGGGCCGAAATCTGTGACAGTTTTGGCCTTGCCGAATAGTCGTACGACTAGTGCAGATCGCCTATTACGACGTCTGTGCTGGTGTATCGGCGGCCCTCATGACACGTTTGCCGATCGGCCCATCGGGGGCAGCCCCACCTTAATGTGGGGTGCCGTTCTAGTTTGTGCGTGTGAGCTTTACTCGTCGGGACGGGCTGGCACTGGCCCTTGTCGTCGTCGCGGCGGGCGCACTGAGGTTGGTCGCCTTGCCTGGGCGTGGCGAGTGGGACGACGACCAGGGCGGCGAGCTGTTGACGATGCTGTATTGGGTTCGCGGCGGCCAACTGCCCGAAGTCGGGCCGTTGAGCTCTTTCGGTACGGCACATCATGGCGTGGCCTATTACTGGTTGCTGGCGCCCGGAGCATTCCTTAGCGATGTCGACCCAGTGGTCGCCTGCGCCACGACCGCCCTGATCGGAGTGGCGGGGGTTGCGGCGACGTGGTGGCTCGGCCGCGAGATCGGTGGCCCGATCGCGGGCTATGCCGCAGGTCTGCTTGCGGCGGTCAGTCCTGCGGCCATCGGCGCGTCGACCTTCGTCTGGAACTCAAACGTCGAAGGGCCGGCCGCGGCGCTTGCAGCGGCGGCCGGTTGGCGGGCGTGGCGGACACGGCAGGCGGGGTGGTGGATGGTGGCCATGGTTGGGGTGGTGGTGCTGACGCAGGCCCACCTCGCCGCGGCGTTGGCGGCGCCGCCGCTCGTCGGACTGGCTGTGGCTGATGTCATGCGACGGAAGCCCCAGGAGCGTCGGCGAATGTTGGTGCCAATGGTGGGGGTCGTCGCCATCGCCCTGATCGGTTACTTACCGTTTCTGATTCACGAAGTGCACCACGACTTCTCGGAGTCGCAGGCGATCCTCGACTATCTGGTGAACGGCGCTGGCCGCGCTCGCCCTGAGCCTGCGGGCTCCGGTCTGATTGGCCTACCAGTCATCGCGTGGCGAGTCCTTGCATCCCCGGTGTCGGGATTCGTTCAATCGGCACCGTTGGCGGGGTTTCCAGCGTTGTTCCTGGTGGCGACGGCGGTCGCGATCGCTACGTTTGGGACTGTGGGGGTCGCACGACAGTTCGGCCGGTGGGCGCTCGGCACGACGGTGTGGGTAATCGTCGCCCTGGCCCTGATCACACCGAGCCTCGCCATCCTCACCCCCGGACTGCCGAACGACCAGTATCACGCTTGGCTCGATCCGATCTTGACCGCGATGGTTGGCGTCGCGATCGCGTATCTGCTGAACACCGGGGTGACGTTTGGATGGGTCAGCGGCGCAACGATCTTGACTGCCTGCGTCATCTTGAGCCTCGTTCGCATGCCGCCGCTGAAGGCGACAGACGGCGGATGGCCCGCGGCGGTTGCCGCATCCGATCGGGTCCGTTCGATCACTGGCGATGATCCTGTCGCGGTTATCGGGGTCGCGAAGGCGGGCACCGCGCTGACCTTTCCCCTGCAGCGCGATGGAGTTCGGATAGTGGATCCAGGATCCGCGAAATATCTTGTTGTCGTGTGTGATCCGCTATTCGAACGTGCAGTGGGAGTGCCATGCGGCGGGCCCGCCGAGGCGTCCATCGCGCAACAGTTAGGGTTTCCCGCCGCGGGCCTTATGGACCGGTTCTCGAATAGCCCACGTCGCGTGGTGTGCGTGTTTGACGGTTGAGCCGCCAGCCATTTAGCGCATTTAGCGGCTCGAGGCGAATTGATGCGCCTATGCTGACGACGGTTGGCCGATTCAAGAAAGTTAGGGCATGGCCAGTGGACCAAAATTGGGCTTTCGAGCCGGCGCCCAAGCACGGTGTACATTCGCATTCCGGCGCGAGAGAACTCAGGCCAGTCGTGGTCGCCTCGGTAGTCGGTGCGGCCATACTCACAGTTGTCCTTGCGAGTTGCGCTTTCCACGCGGGAGCGGTTACAGCCGCACCGGTTGGATTCGTGATGGACGCGCCTGTACCCACCGGTCCACTGCCCACCGCCCACCGCAGCACCACTGCCCACGCCCACCGCAGCACCACTGCCCACGCCCACCGCAGCACCACTGCCCACCCCCACCGCAGCACCACTGCCCACCCCCACCGCAGCACCACTGCCGATACCAGCACCCGGGCCGCGCCAGGCACTCCCCGAGTCGCCCCAGACCGCACCTGCGCCTAGTCCGCGAGGCGGGCCTATTCCGCCTTGGCTGCTGCCCCCGTGGCTACAGCCGGCGCAATGAAGACGATGCGTCGCCACTCGGCCCGACGTCGCATAACCGCAGATCACCAAACCTGTTGCCTAACAAGCGGCCTGCACCACATCGGCTTAAGCAAGCGACGCCGCGGCGGCAAAGTCACCGTGCTCATCGATGACCCTGACATCCGCGTCCTGCACCACGACACCGGAACGCTCATCTGCAAACTGATCCTCGACCCGACCCGCGACTACCAACCACGCGGCGTCAAAGGCGGAAACTCGCCCGAAAACAGGCTCTAGATGCCAATGATGTCTCGGGACACCTGTCAACGATGTCCCGAGACATCACAATGGTCTGGCTGACAGGATTTGAGCCTGCGATCACTTGACCCCCAGTCGGGCCTAGGCGAATTTGCCTGTCCTGCAATGTATCTGAATGGCCATTGACCGGGAGAATCCATTTCAGGGCGTCTCCCCCAAACCCGGCGGATTCCCGCTTAGTTGTGACGGCTTCGCGACAACGCTGGGGAGTTCGACCACCCGCTCGGCGCGAAGAGTGGCTGTTTGCTGGAGACCGCCGCGGGGCGCTTACGCGCGCTCTGGAGTGAGTGCGATGCTGTCAATCATGGCGCTGGCGATGCGATTGGTCGTCTGCGTGTCGACTCCCGCCTTGGCGAGCGCCTCGAGCCCGCGATGCGTCGTCAGGATCAGCCCGCCGAGCACCGCGGCGTCGGCGGCCGGATCTACCTGCCCGGCACGCTGCGCCTGCTCGACGAGTTGTCGGCAACTGTCCAGTAGCGACTCGAACGCCGCGAGCGACCGTGCCGCGATGGCGTCGTTCTCCCACGCCAGTTCGGCTGTGGCCTTCGCCAACAGGCAGCCACGCCGGTCGGCGCAGCCCTCGGGCGCCGTCAGCCAGTCGCGGATGCGGTCCAGCGCCTGCTCCTCCGGGCCGTCGAGCAGCGCGGCGGCACCATCCTCGGAGCTTGCGCAGTACTCGTCGAATACTCGCTGGAACAGCGCCTCCTTGTCGCCGAACGCGCCGTAGAGGCTGCCCTTGCTGAGCCCTGTGACGCGGGAGAGATCGTCCACCGAGGTGCCGTGGTAACCAGTTTCGTTGAACAACAGGCGTGCAGCGCCCACAACCCGTCGCTCGTCGAATTTCCGTGGTCGTGCCATTCCTCAACTTTACGCCGTTTTGAACGTTCGGTCCAAAATTGCGTATAGTGGACCGTATGTTCAAAATCCCATCGATCGACCCTTCTGAGTTCTCCGGCAAGCGCGCGATCGTCACGGGAGGGTCGCGCGGTATCGGCGCGGCCATCGTGCAGCGTCTGCTCGACGGCGGCGCGACCGTCGTCACCACGGCGCGTAACGCCACGGATGAGACGCCGAAAGCCGCCACCTTCATCCAAGGCGACATCAGCACGCTCGAGGGAGCGCAGGCGTTCGCCGCGGCAGCGCTCGACGAACTCGGCGGCGTCGACATCGTGGTCAACAATGCGGCGGCGGCACGCGCCCACGTCGATGGCATCTCATCGATCCCCGATGAGGAATGGCTCGACGCGCTCGCCCTCAACTATCTTTCCGCGGTCAGGGTGAACAATGCGCTGCTGCCGGCGCTGCGCGAGGCGGGGGCGGGCGGCGTGATCGTCAACATCTCCTCGGGTGCGGCGCTGACACCTGCGCCGCCGTTGGCCCACTACGGTGCTGCCAAGGCCGCGCTCAACGCTTACGGCAAAGCGCTCGCTGCCGAGCTCGCGCCCGCCGGAATCCGCGTGACCACGATCGTGCCCGGCAACGTGCTCACCCCGGGCGCCGACGCGATCCGCCAGGACTTCGCCGACGCGGCGGGCGTCTCGCTCACCGACATCACGGCGGGCATCCCTCTGGGTCGCCCCGGAGACCCGCGAGACATCGCCGAGGCCGTCGCCTATCTCGCCTCGGATCGGGCGCAGTGGATCACCGGGTCCAGCCTGGTCGTCGACGGCGGCGAACTTCCCGGCATTTAGTTCTGGCTGGGCCGCAGCGGTTTTCGGTGCGTTGAGCCCGTGCCCCGCACTGGTGCCCGATCATCCTGCTGCGGTCACGTCCTGCTCGACGTGACCGAACTCCACGGTCTTACCGTTCCACGGTCCCTTGCAGGACAGCACCACGTGATAGGTCGAGAGCGGTGGCGGCGAGAGCGTGCTGAAGCTCGTCGACCCGCTTGGGGCGAGGTCGATCGTCTTGTGCACGCCGGGAAGCAGCGGGGCAGTGGCGTCGTAGGTGCAGGTGCCCGAGATGTCGGCGCTGGTGTTGGCGATGTCGACGTCGGCGGTACCAAATCCGACGTTGATGTTCATGGTGACGGCATCCTTCGGCCCAAAAAGCACTAACGGCGCGGTCTTGCAGATGAGCCCATTCGCCTCGGCGATCGCAGGGTCGTCGCAGTTGACGTTCTGTGGCTTCGGGTCCGCCGCCGGTTGATTAGGCGCCGGTTGATCATCTGCCTTGGGCGGAGCGTCGGCGCAGCTGTAGGCCCCTGGTGCGGTCCAGTCGACGTGGGCGTTCTTGTTGTCGACCGCACTGCCCGTGGCGGTTCCGTCGCCCGCGATGGAACCGGTGAAGTGGCTAGAGATCTGCTCAGCAAGGATGTTACCGCCGAAATCACCGGCCTGCGGCGTCCAGATGACGGTGAAATCGATCCGTCCGTTACCGCCGGCGATCAAACCTTGCGCATTCCCGTTGTATTTATCCCCGTTGGGCGCCTGCAAGATCGCGTCGGGGTTGTTGTCTGTGAACTGGGTGCCGCCGGCCTTCAGATCCAGCGTCACGGTCTGGCCGTTGGAGAGGTTCCACACGGGGAGGTCGGAATTCGAGTGCCAGGACGAGCATGGTGCGGCAGTCGCGCGGACGGGCGTTGTCACGGCCATCCCCACGACTCCGCCGACCGCTAGGGCCGTCCCCAGGACAAGTGGTGCCAATACTCGCGTCGTTGGCGTCTTCTGTTCAATCATTTTGCGTCGCTTCCCGCTCGATCCGGCTACTGGGTGCGGCCTCCGCTGCCCACTGCGGGCGACGCTAGCTAATGCTGCAGTCGCAAGATATGGGGTGTTTCCCTATGAGTATGCATAGCGGACCGATAGCTTTGCCCGGCAGTATTGCTGTGGGCTTTCCGTGCACTAGCTGTGGATTAGCTCCGGAGTCCCTGCATACATCGAAGGTTCTAGACGTAAGAAGTGGGGCATTCCTGAACGCTTCGAACGGTTGGGGTCAATCTCCAGCAAACTTCGGCATTCGTTGCCAAATACCAGCGACCACCTGCGCGACGAGAGCGGCAGAATGCACATCGCGAGAACAGATACCTCGAAGCAGTCGCGGCTTCATACATGTAGGCCGTATTGGCCGCGCGGCCTCGGGTCATGGCGACGTAGAACAACGACCGGGTGCGGTGACACCACGAGGGTCACGCGCTACTTGTGACAATCCTCGAACCGTCGAATGGCCCGCAGATCGCCTGCTCTGATAAAGAAGTAGGTCAATGACCGTTCCTTGGTCGGGCTGACAGGATTTGAACCTGCGACCACTTGACCCCCAGTGTCGTTTTTGATGTCCAGGCACGTCCGCCGGTGTCCTGACTTCGCAGTTGGATGCCGGTATCCGGATGTCAGGGAACAGTGCCGAACACGCGCGCATTGAACTGCGTTGCTATCCGCGTTGCTATCCATTCAGGTGATCGACATAGTGAGAGGGACCGGATAATCCCGGGCAGGAGCAGGATTCAAATCTGCGTAGGCGTGTAAGACCGAACTGCGGTCAGCTGTATTGCGGACGGTGTGCCCCCACTAGGCCTCACCACGTTAACGGGATTACGGAATGCCCTGTTGGCCGACGCGTCAGCTCCCATCGCCGCTCGCCCGCAAGAAGTGGATGGTATAGGCCTGGCGCGTCAACCCGACGGGATCAAGGTCGACGAGTGACAGCAGCCGGGCCCACACATCGGAGTCGACGAACCAGTCCCAGCGAGTGATTTGTCCGTCTTCGTTGATCCAGAGGTAGTCCCACTCGCGCAGTTCGAACGTCGACCCGTCGGGAAACGTCCCGGCGTAGGTGTCGCAGGAGGAGAAGCCCCAGTCACCGGCGACACACTCGAATGGGCTGACGAGGCGGTAGTCCGGCATGTGCTTCCACCACATGCGCCACTCCGCAGTGAGCACGTCACCATCCGGTGCGTACTTCTGCACGGCTTCGGCCACCTCGCCCGAGAACATATCGGTTATCGACTGCGGGACACCGTCGTTGAACAGCGGGCTCATCATCACGAAGTCCGGCGCCATGATGTAGTTTTCTCCGAAGTTGACGTGACGGCCGCGTTCGATGGGTTTCGCATAGCCCTCCCACTTCTCGAAGGCGATCTTCTCGTGTAGTGCGACGCGGTCCTGATTCATATCACTGCCTTTCCACTAGTTCAGCTCGGCGAATCTCTTCAGGTACTTCCACGCGATGTCGGGTGGGATCCCGCCGCACAACGGTGAGAGGTTGAACATCTCGCCGCCCGCGAGGCGCTGCCTCGCCTCCTCGACCGACAGGATCACGTGGGACGACGACGTGTGGCGGAGTTCGTCGACGGTCTTGGCGGTGCTCATGTTGGCCGACACCTGGTTGTCGGGGTTCCATTCCGAATAGGCCATGGCGTCGTGCAGTAGGTACTGGCCGATCTCGTCCCAGGCGGCGTCGACATCCTCTGCCACGAAGAGGTTCGCCACGACATCCCGTTCGGGGATGAGCGCGAAGCCGGGCTCGAAACCATTGTCGCGGCAGGCCTTCTCGTAGGCCTCCTGCATGCCCGGTACGCCGCCGTTGGCGAGCAGGCCGAGGCCGTTGCGTCCCGCACGCCGCGCCGCGGCGAGGCTCGAACCGCCCCAGTTCAGCATCGGACCCTCCGGCGTCCGCGGACGCGGAGTCACCTTCATCCGCCTGCCGTCGTGTTCGACCTCTTCTCCGGCCAACAGACGGCGCAACAGGGGGAGCTTCTCGTCGGCAATGCGGCCGCGATCGGACATGGACAGCCCGAAGTGGTCGAATTCCTCAGCGCGGTAGCCGATCCCGAAGACGTAGGCGGCTCTGCCCGCGCTGATGTGGTCCAGCACGGAGATGTCCTCCGCCAGGCGGGCCACGTCGTAGAAGGGTAGGAGAATCGTCAAGTTCAGCATCAGCTGTTTGGTGCGCGCGGCGATCGCCGCGCCGAGTAGCAGCGGCGACGGGAGATAGCCGTCGTCGGCGCAGTGGTGTTCGCACAGGACCACTGCGACGCAGCCGCGGGTCTCGGCCCACGCCGACATCTCACTTGCTGCGGCGTACAGATCCGATGTAGCGAGTCCCGGTGATTGCGAACGCATGTCGAATCGAAGAGTGAACATCGCGTGTCTAACTCCCCTGCCGCGCGTCGGTACCCATGACGTCGGCACTGACCTGCATGATCAGCCGAACCACCTCGTTGCGTGACATGGACTTGAAGAGTTCGAGACCCATGCGGGTGTCATCGCCCGTGGCGATCGTCGGTCCGTCGCCGAGATTGGCGAACGCCTCGTCCACCACGCTCTCGGCGGTGACCGCACCCTCGGGGACGTCGTCCAGAGATGCGAGGCGCCCACGCTCGAACTCCAATTTCCGCAGGGCCGGGGTGTCGGTCATGCCGAGCACCAGGCCGAGCACGTCCACGCCCTTGTCGTGCAACTCCACCCATAAGCCTTCGGTGAACACCATGTCGAACGCTTTGGTGCCGCCGTAGGTGACCATGTTCCGGCCGCCGGCCAGCGCGGCTCCCGACGTGAAGTTCACGATGCCGCCCCTGCCCCGCTCGACCATGAGGCCGGCGAAGTGGTGACACAGCCGCATCAATACCAGGCAATTGCGGTGCAGCAAGGCCTCTGCGGCCGATACCGGGTTGGCAAGGAAAGATTGGTAATTCGGGTCGCCGCCTGCGCAGTAAACCAGCATGCCGACCTCGATGTCGGCCGTCGCGTCGATGATGGTCTGCGATGCATCGGCCTCGGTCAGATCGACGGCCAGCGTCCGCGTCTCGGCATCAGTGCGATCGCGAATGCCCTGTGCCACCTCATCAAGCAGGTGTTGGCGACGGGAGACGAGCACGACGTTCACACCTTCACGGGCGAGCCGCTCGGCGAACAGCGGACCCGAAGCCGTCGGACGCACCGACGACGACCGCCCAAGGCCCGTACCTCGCCGCGAAGTCATCGGTCATTGAGCGGGCACCGCAACTAGTCGAACCGAGGTGTACGTACGGCGCGCGATTCGCCAGCCGTCACCGGTGCGTACGACGTGATCGTCGTAGTAGCCGATGGGGTTGGCCCCACCGCCCTCGAAGAGGATCAGCGCGTCGACGTAGGTCCGGACCGTCGCTGAGTCTCCGTCGATGTCGACGGCCTGGTTGGTCATCCGGTGCATGGTGTTTTTGGCACCCACGTGGACTGCCTCCATGAACGTCGCCACCTCGGCGCCGCCGGTCCACTGACCGACCTCGCCGTAGTCCACATCGGCGTCATCGGTGAAGACCATGGTCAGCAGGGAGTATTGGAGGCTGTCGATTGCGGTCGCATACCGAATCGTCAGCTCGACGATCTCGTCTCTGTCGGTCATCTGATTCCTCCTCGCGTCGGGGTCATGCGACGTCTCCGTTCGGATGGACCACGACGCGGGGCGGTCCCTCGGCTCGGCGCGCCTGCTCGATCGCTTCGGGCACCTCGTCGAGCCCGATGACGCGGCCGACGCTCGGCATCGGGTCGAGCCGTCCCTCGACGACGGCATCGAGAACGCCGTACCAGTCCTGTGGCATCGGGCCGCCACCGAACTGCAGACTCAACCCGTTGCGGGTTGCTTCCGTGATGCTCAGCGTGTCCCCGGTGTACCAGCCGCCGGCGCAGTAGATCCGAGACATGAACTCCGCCTCGGACACGAGCCGGTCGATGAGCCCGGGCGCGCCGACGCATTCGAACACCACAGCCGAGCCACCGAGCTTGTGTTCGGCACGGACTTCGCGAAAGACGTCGAACACCGATTGATCCGCGGGATCGACCAGCACGTGCGCGCCGAATCCGCTGCGCGCCAGCTCGCGTCGTTCAGCATGGAAGTCGGACACGATGATCGGCTCGATGCCACGGCTGGACAATGCAGCGACAGCGGAGAGGCCGACGGCCCCTGCCCCGATCACGATCGGTACCTCACCGGGCTGCACATTGGCGGCGCGAACATAGAATTCGCCGACCGCGAAGCAGTCGACAACGGCGATGGCGTCACTGGATACGTCGCCCTCCACGACCTTCGCCGTCGCCTCAGGGACGACCAGTAGTTCCCCGAAACTCCCTTGCGCCTCTGGATGCTGGCCGATGATCCGCAAGCCACCGGCGCCACCGTCGACCAATCGGATCGGCATCGACGTCACCCTCGCACCGATCGGGAAGGCGTCGCTGCACCCGGGCCCGTGGCCGATGACCTCGCCGACGAACTCGTGACCCATGACGATGTCGCGATCGGCGTCATACAACGACCGTCCCGTCGGATCGTCGATTCCGGCCTCGGGGTTGTCCATGAAATGAACGTCCGACGCGCAGATCGCCGTGCTCAACGTCTTCAGGAGCAGATCGCCTTGCCCCGGGATGGGATCAGCTGTGTCCCTGACTGTCAGCTCGCCGCCCCGCAATACGACTGCACGCACCAGTTTCACATCCTCGCAGATATTCTCTATTATTCGAGATACTAGTTCTCTAATTGCTGAAATGACCGTAGGATGCCGGGAGAGGGAGTCAAGGTTGCGTGGATCGGGTTCGGCGCCGACCGCACGCGTTCTCGACATCATCGAATTGCTCGGCCGCCCGGGTGACCAGGCGACATTCGATTCTCCGACGTCGTGCGCGAACTGGACCTGTCCCAGGGCACCGCGCACGCGATCCTCAAGACGCTGTCCGACCGCGGGTGGGTGACTCGCGACCCGGCGACCAAGGCATTCACGCTCGGCCCCGCACTGACACTTATCGCATCCGGCCTCGACACCGATCGCCCGCTCGCTCGGATCGCACGCACCGCGGTTCGACGATTGGCAGATACGACGGAAATGGCGGCATCTGTCCTGGAACGGGTCGGCGACGATCTGGTGATCACCGCGTTCGAGTATCCCGCGGATCTATCGACGGCCGTTGAGCCCAACGAGCGCATCCCGTATGCGCCGCCATTCGGGATCGCCTTCGCCGCCTGGGATACCGCAGACGAGCAAGAGGCCTGGATTCGCCGCGGTGCTGCCGACGATGCGGGTCTGCGTCAGCGCCTGCACAGCGTGTTGACCCGCACGCGTGAGCGCGGCTACGACATCGACTGGATGACACCTGCGTTGAGCCAGGCGGCCCAAGCGATTGGAACGCTGTCCGGAGCTGCGATCCCCCACAACCTGCGTTCCGTCATCGATCAGTTGCGGGTGGAATTCGCCTCGGCCAACTCGATGCCCGACGACAACACCCGCGGCGCGCACCCTGTCGCCACGATCTCGGCGCCGGTACTCGACACCGACAATCGCATTGCCCTCGTACTCGCGATCCATCCCCTACGCGCGATGACGATTCGTGAAATCCGTTCTGCAGCCAAGCCGCTTCTGCGCGAGGTCGCCCAAGTACGGAACAAGGGCAGAGTCCGCAATCACAGAACCCCCGTCCCAGTAGGGTTCGCGACCGGCACGGTGCTACGGCTCAGGTGCCTGTCAGGCGTGTGACGATCGGTGCAAGAGCCTCCATGCTGGCGGCGTACGGGGTGACGAAGTAGTTGAAGCCCAGCGTGTTTCGCACGCGCGTGAGCTTCTCGCACACCTCTGACAAGGTGCCGACGGCTACCACCGGCGACTCAAGCAAGGTCTGCAGGTCCACATCCAGATGATTCACCTCCCCGCCGTATCGCGCGACGGCTCCGGTCACCATCTCTAGAAATCCTTTGGCAGTTTCCTCGACGTCGTCGGTGACGGCGACGAAGACCAGCATCAAAGATAATTCGAGCGCATCGAACCGACTGCCCGCTGCGGACCGGATCCAGTCCAGACGTTCCTCGAAGGATTCGGTCCGGAAGCTGCTGAGGTCGTCGACCACGGCGCCCCGAGCACCCAACGTGGCGCCCAGCACCTGAACGATGTCAGCTTTCTTCGCCGCCATCGACAAGAGGCGGCGCCCCCCACCACCGACCATGATCGGCGGACCCCCGGGCTGCGCGGGCTGCGGGATGCCGACTAGATCAGTCACCGCGTAGTGACTGCCTCGAAAAGTGAGCGGATCGGGCCCGAACAAGCCGCGGAGAATCATGATGTTCTCTTCGAGACGGTCAATGCGCGTTGCCGCACTGTCGAACGCGATCCCGGATTCGTCGTAGTCGGCTTGGACCCATCCCGCGCCGAGTCCCAGTTCGAGGCGGCCGCCGGACAACGAGTCCAACGTCGCGGCCTCCTTGGCGAGCACGGCGGGGTGACGCAGATCCTGATTGAGCACCGATGTCGCGATTCTGATCTGTGAGGTGGCGGCGGCCATTGCCTGCAGCCCCAACATCGGCGCCGCGGTCGAATTGAAGTGATCGTTGAGCCCAATGCTCGAAAACCCTATGTGTTCTGCCTTTTGCGCGGTCGTGACGAGGTCGTGCACCTCGGTCCCCGAGGCGACCAGCCCGAATCGGATGGGTTTGGTCACGTGACGCCCTTGGGCTCGCGATTCACGAGGGCAAACGTCCGCTCCCATAATTCGCGAGTACGACGTTCTTGGTCATAGTTGTCCGGTGCGCTCGACCGATGTGGCGTTTCACGAAGTACTCGCCGGCAGGCTCAAAGTCTTCACTCTCTGTGCCGAGGCCAGCCACACCAGTTGATCGCACGCCGCCTCCGGGGTGATACCGACGAGCCGTTCGGTGTGCGCTCGTTGCATGACCGCGAGAACGCGCGAACCCGATGCCGGGCCGAAATTGCTGTTGACGAACCCGGGGTGGAACGACGCGGCGGATACACCGAATTCGCTGTAGCGACGGTGCAATTCGCGAGTGAACATCACGATCGCGATCTTCGAGCGCCCGTAGGCAACCGTCGGGCGCACCGGCTTCGTGCAGAGCAGGTCGTCCACGGATACACCTGGACGCATCAGACGTTGGGACGAACTCGACGTGCAGATGATCCGCGCCTTCGACGCGATCAAGACGTCCATCAGCGATGTGGTGAGTAGGAACGCCGCAAGGTAGTTCACCTGAAGCACGCTGTCGAACCCGTCAACGGTGAGGCCATCTGCGGCGTTGACGGTTCCGGCG
>CAVWWV010000015.1:0-115865 GCA_963758825.1 uncultured Actinomycetota bacterium
CGGATGCCAGGAGACCGGCCCCGACTACGGCAGCGTAATTCTGATTGGCTGGGTCCGTGGCGCCGAGCGCGTCGCGAATGGGTGTGCGGATTGCGTTGGTCGCGGCCCACAACACGTTGTCGCGGAACTGGATCAGCGCTCCATCGTTCGCGCCGGGCATGTTGTCTGCAACTCCGCCGCCAACGGGAGCCGGCAGGACGGCGGCGAGAGCATTAATTGTGGGATCGGCGGCCCAGAGGGGGGCGTCAATGCTCTGCCGGATTACCGCGTACGCACGCTGATTGTCGCCGTAAGCGAGCGCGGCGCCTGCGAGAACCGGGCTCAGCGGCGTTAGCGCCGCTCCGCTGCCTGCCCTAAATCCACTCTCGGCAAGTCCGCCTACCAGGATGGCGGCCTGCTCCAGCGGAGTGGCAGTGAGCTCGACCTCCGCAGTGACCGGCGCGGCCTCCGATGCCGTTGGCAGCGTGAGCGGCGCAACCGCCAGAACACTTGCCCCAACGATCGCCAAGCCAGCCGTCAGGCCGCACTGAACACGAGCACTCATGATTTCCCCTCAATTTTTGGTTTGGATCTATCCCAGCCCCTGCGCGGAAGCTTAAGGCATGAATCGATTCAGGACAAGTTAGCTGAGCAAGTTCGAATAACTTGCACGTCGAACGGTGCGCGCGGAGTTCATGTCGTCTTACAACCGCCGATCAGCACGGTTCCGAACTCTAGCGCAAACCTGAGAAAATCGTGTTCCGTTTGAGGGGTGTCGGACAGAATTCCCGTTGAGAGCGATGATTCAGTCTCCTAAGCTCTTAAGATAGGATTCCTTGCTGTTAGCTGGGAGCACCATACTGGTACGTATGGCCAGGTGGGGACCGGTAGGCCGACTAAGTAAGCTGAGCCAGCAAACGATGTTTGCTCTGACGCCTGCGCAAGTTCGATAATCGCACGCAGGTCGGGCTCTCGAATCGGACTATTGGAAGCCTGTCGATACCCTGATGGGCGTGCCGACCGCCTGCTTCCGTGACTGGATCACGAGCAGCGCTCTCATCACCGCTTCGGTGCTGCTCGTCGGCGGCTGCACGGTCAGCCCACCACCTGCGCCGCAGAGCACCGACACCACGGAAACCGCGGCGCCGCCGCCGCCGAAGGCCACGCAGATCATCATGGCCATCGACACGATCGGCCCGGGCTTCAACTCGCACCTGCTGTCCGACCAGTCGCCGGTGAACGCTGCCATCAGCGCGCTGGTCCTGCCGAGTTCGTTCCGGCCAGTCGCCGACCCCGCATCGCCCACGGGTTCGCGCTGGGAGTTGGACGACACGCTGTTGGTGTCTGCTGAGGTGACGAACGACAACCCCTTCACCGTCACCTACAAGATCCGGCCGGAAGCGCAGTGGACGGACAACGCGCCGATTGCCGCCGACGACTACTGGTACCTCTGGCGTCAGATGGTCAGCCAACCTGGTGTCGTCGACCCGGCGGGCTACGACCTCGTCACCGGCGTCCAGTCCATCGAGGGCGGGAAGACGGCGGTGGTGACGTTCTCGCAGCCGTACCCGGCATGGCGGGAAATGTTCAACGACATCCTGCCCGCGCACATCGTCAAGGACGTGCCGGGTGGCTTTGCGTCAGGCTTGGCCCGGGCGCTGCCGGTCACCGGCGGCCAGTTCCGGGTGGAGAACATCGATCCGCAGCGCGAGGAAATCCTGCTGGCGCGCAATGACCGGTATTGGGCCGTGCCGGCGAAGCCCGACCAGCTCTTGTTCCGGCGCGCGGGAGCGACTGCGGCGCTGGCGGATTCGATCCGTAACGGCGACACTCAGGTCGCGCAGGTGCACGGCGGCGCGGCAGCGTTCGCACAGCTGTCGGCGATTCCCGATGTGCGGACGTCGCGGATCGTCACGCCGCGCGTCATGCAGATGACACTGCGGGCGCAGCAGCCGAAACTTGTCGGATCCTCAAGTGCGCAAGGCCATTCTGGGTCTACTCGACGTCGACCTGCTGGCGTCTGTCGGTGCCGGCAGCGACAACACCGTGACGCTGGCACAGGCTC
This sequence comes from uncultured Actinomycetota bacterium, assembly GCA_963758825.1. GTDB lineage: Bacteria > Actinomycetota > Actinomycetes > Mycobacteriales > Mycobacteriaceae > Mycobacterium. The sequence goes on from CAVWWV010000015.1 coordinate 2,045, forward strand.
AAGTGCGTTCTCCGTCGGATCCCGGTTACACGCCGACGGCGCCGCCCGCATTGACGAAGGAAGTTGCCCTCAATTTATTGGGAGCTAGCGGGTACCAGCTGGTGCCGGTCGAGAAGCCGCCGACGCCAACTCCGGGAACCCCAGTGCCAGACGACGATCGGGGGCGTATCACGAAAGATGGCGTGCCGTTGTCGTTGGTGATCGGCGTTGCAACCAACGACCCGACGTCGGTCGCAGTCGCCAACACCGCTGCGGACCAATTGCGCAATGTCGGTATCGAGGCCTCAGTTCTTGCGATGGATCCTGTTGCGCTGTACGGCGACGCTCTCGCACAGAACCGGGTTGATGCGGTCATCGGTTGGCATCAGGCAGGCGGCGACCTGGCCACGGCGTTGTCGTCCCGGTACGGCTGCCGAGCGCTGGAGGCGACAGCGGTGTCGACGACGACGGCGGGTTCGCCTCCCACGTCCACGACCTCGTCGACATCCGACTCTCCGAGTCCGACGCCGCCGGCCGGCACCACGACGGCGACCCCGACGACGCCGAGCCCGGCGCCCGAGTCCGACGAACTCATTCAGGCGCCGTCCAACCTCACGGGGATATGCGATCGGAGCATTCAGCCGAAAATCGATGCCGCAATGCGGGGTACAGAGAACATCGGCGAGGTGATCGATGCGGTCGAGCCTCGGCTATGGAACATGTCGAGCGTGCTGCCGATTCTGCAGGACACGACGATCGTCGCGGCCGGTCCGCGGGTGCAGAACGTCAGCCTGTCGGGCGCGGTGCCGGTCGGAATCGTCGGCGACGCCGGCATCTGGTCCAAGAAGCCGCAATAGGCTCTGCATAGAGATCGGCCCCCTGCCGGGCGGGAAGGGGGCCGATCGCTCAATCAATTGCGGCGTGGTGCTACTTGCTTCCAGTGCCACCGCCCGAGCCGGTGCTGCCGGAACTCGAACTGCTCGAAGCACTTTCACCGCTCTTCGAGGTGGTGCTTGAGCTTTCCGACTTCTTCTCGCGACCGAGGCCGGTGAGTCCCTTGATGGTGTCCCGCACACCCTGAGCGAAGCTGCCGGTATCGGCGCGATGCCTGCCGCCCTTTGTGGAGGTGTCGCCAGGCGTGAACAGATTGCCGCCCTTGGCGCCGTCCTTCGTGTCCGTCGGGGTTGTCGTTCCGGTCGCGTCCTTCGCCGTTGCGGTGGTGTCGTCGGCGGCAGACCCCGTCTTCTCGTCGCCAGATGGTGCGCCGCTTTCGGCTCGGGCGCCTTTTCGCTGCGTGGAGTCAGGGTAACGATTTGGAGTCGCGCTGGGCAATGCATTCGCCGACGCGGCGAATGGCGGGCGGGAACGACGGCTTGGTTATCGCCGCAGCGATAGCCTCGCGAAGGTTGTGCAAGCCTGCGATTAGCGCCGCATCGAGGAGCGACGACGCCGTCGAGGAGGGCCTGTGTCCCGCGGCGGCTTGAGTGACAACAGTATTGAAGGCGCCTTCCGGGATCGCCGTTCTGTGCGGCGTCGATGAGTCCGCCGAGTGTGTTTCTCCGCGGCCGTCCGCCGGACGTCAACGGCGACGATGCCGGCAGCGCCACGAGCACCGCCTGATGGCAGCGCGTCGATACGTTCCCCAGGTTCTCCAGCGGCTGTCCGCCGCGACGGGGAACAAGGTCGCGGCGTCAGCCGAGGCTGTTGAGAGCGCGCGACCAAGGGGCGAGATGAGCAGCGATTCCTCAACCCGTGGCCAAGGAGCGGTCAAAGCGGGAGCGCCGCGAGGAATTGGAAGGCATTCCCGAAGTCGCCACTCTTCGCGGAATCGAGCGCCTGTTGGAGCTGGGCCTGCACATCGCCCTGCCAAGCACCGTCGATGATATTCGCCACAAAGTCTTGACCAACTTGGCGAGGTCTCCGAGTTCGCCGAGCTCGTTTGCGGCTGACGTGCGCGAGGAGTCTGGGAGGACTGGGGAAGCCGATCTAGTGCCTGACAAGGTTCGCAGGAAGTTGCAGACGCCTGACTGATCTGATTTCGGATGAGCTGCGGCAAGATCGGCGCGGGATTGTCGATGATCGCCTGCCCGGTGGCTCTGCAGATCCGTGATGGTCGTCTGGAAGACTGGCCGGAAGACCGTCGATCGGATCTACCGACGCTGACAGACTGCACCGCTCTGTCGCGGACCTGCTCGATAGCAGTCGGTGTGAGCGATGACCGGTGAAACAGCGATGACGCTGGCCCCCACCAGCGCAACGCCCGCCGTTGCGTAGGGACGGAGGGCTGCTTGCATATCGACTCCTTTAAAGCCGCGAAACGAATGAGACGCGTCGGAACTTACTCGCGCGTAAGAACGGAATCGCAAGAGGATTCAGCAAATCCGATTTCGGCAAGATTAGAATGGCTTTTCATCAGCAAATGCCTGCTACAGGGCGATGTTGTTGCCCGCGTGGTCGACTTAACACAGATAACTTGGGAACCTAAGCAAATTTCGTCCCGAGTTGGCCGAGAGCGGAGCTAAGTCCATCGAGACCATATGTCGTCTAATTTGCTGCCAGGCCAGAATGACGGTGCTACGGCAGTGCCCAAGTCCATCGCGTCAACAGCGGAGCAGGTAGCGGCGGTGGCGCTGGGCGACTTGTCTGACAACTTTTAGATGGGCTGCAGCGAAGAAATGGATTCTTGTCGTCGCAAATATTGGATTCAACGCGCCATCGTCGGACAGTCGTTCGCCGCGGCTGCGTTGAGGGCTACTCGCTGGTAACTTCCTGACAACAGCGGCGAAAGTCGCAAGGCTCTCGGGCTCGGTCGATTCAGACGCTCCGTACACAGAGATCGGCCCCCCGGGCTGAGGGGGAGCATCCGTAGTCGGTATGCGTCTAGGAGCTGCCGCTAGTCGACATAGTGGCTGTCGGTTAGCCTGGGCGCCAAGCTTCTCTCGACCAGCCTCAGCCCGTGGGCGACGACTGCCGCGACCAGGAATGGCGCGAGTAGCCACCACGGCGGTCTCGCTAGCTCCCACACGAAGATCGCGGCCCAGATCGGTGCCCGCTGGGTAATCGCGAGTACACCGGCTGCGCACGTCAGCGAGACCGCGGGCACGCTGACGTGATGTTCGGTCCAACTGTTGATCGCCAAGGCGACGACGGATCCCATCGCAGCGCCAGTCGCTAGTGCGGGGGTGAGCATGCCACCGACCGCCCCGGCGCGTAGATACACGGCGGTGAGAAGTGGCTTGAGAAGGAGAATGACGACAGCCGCGCCCAATGTCAGTCCGCTGTTGAGGCTTACCGCCAGGATGCTCTTGCCGTTTCCCGGGAGCTCCGCATACCGAATGGAACAGATGCCGATGAGCAGTCCTGCCGCGGCGATCGTTGGTATCAGAACCCACGACTTCATCACCTTGGCTGGCCGTGCTCGAGCCATTATGTGGTTGAACCCAAGTCCTATGCCCAAAGCCAGCGGCGCCAGTACAAGCGCGAAAGCCGCTAACAGATAAGACAGTTGGGGATCCGGCCAGTCCAGCGGCGTGGCCTCATGGGTGACCGGCGACGCGACGGCCACAGCGAGGCTCGAGGTGATCAGTGCTGTGCCGACGGCCCGCGGGTGCCAGGTTTTCAGGATGATGGCCGTCGCGAACAGGGCGCCGCCGATCGGCACGCTGTAGACCGCGGCCAAACCGGCGCCGGCGGCGCACGCGAGCAGGATCTCGCGGTCTCGGTCGGTCAGTGCCCACCGGGATGTGCCGAGATCGCCGAGGGCAGCGGCGAATTGACGGGGTGCACCCTCACGGCCAAGTGATGCGCCGGAGCCGACGATGAGCACTTGAAGCGCAGCGTCGATCGTCATCGTCAGGCGGGGAATCCGCCCGTGGTTGAGGATCGTCTCGGTCAGCGGTGGCACCTCGGTGCGCCGGCGAAGCATCCACCAGCCGAACCCGGCGAGCGCACCGCCAATCATCGGACCCACGGCGCGTCGAACTGGGCTGCTCCCGGTGACGCCGGCCAGCAGAGTTCCGAATGAGTAGTGGTAGGTCAGGTGCTCAACGAAGCGCAGCAGCAGGGTTGTGCAGAGTCCGGCGACTCCGGCCAGAAGTCCGATGACGACGATGCCGCAAGCGAACTCCAGCGCACGCCGATTCACTGACTGAATCTAAGCCATCCGCGGCTGAACTCGCCGATTTCTGCGCGAGGGTTGCTGTTTCGCGTCGGCGGCAGCCCTGCTGCAGAAATCGGCGACAACCAAAAGCCCACCCCGTTGACGAGGTGGGCTTTTGGTTATTTGGTGCAGTTACTTCGGCGCGTCGTCCGTCGACTGCTCGCCGGTTCCCTCGTCGTTGTCATCTTTGTCGTGACTGCCTCCGAGGACCTTGTGAATCAGATCCCGCACAGGCGTGCCGATCCGATGCTTGCCGGGGGCGTCGTTGTCGTTGGAGTTGACTGACGCTGACGTTCTCCTTCGTGTCCTTCTTGGCGCCGCCCAAGTTGCCGAGCGGGTTGAAGACGTCGACGTTGATCAGGTGCCGGTGCTTCTTCGGTGCGGCCGCAGGGCCGTCGGTATTGGTCTCGTCAACGTCCGTCTCACCCTTTCCGCTTAGAGTGAGATTGCTTTGCTTGTTATTGATCTCGGGATCATTCTGTTCGCCCGCCGGGGCCTTCAAAGTGCTGTTATTCAAACTAGCGGCCGAGGGCAGCGCACCAAAGACTTGCTCCACCAATCCCTGCAGCACGGCGATGGTGCCAGGGGGGAGGAGCGTCGCGGTTGGTGCGGTGCGCGTGCCACCAATCCGAAGTCCGAGTCCCTGAAGCGCCGCGCTATAGATGAATCCGGGGTTCTGGATGAGTCCCGGCGCGAACACGGCGGTCACCGGTGCGTAAATCGGTGCACCCGTGCGCGGATTGACACCGATTGGAATGGCGGGCGGTAGGTACCGCCCAGGACAGGCAGCAGGTTTGGCCCGTAGCCACCATTGACCACGCCGTCGATAACTGTTCCAGGAGCACCAACCAAGTTAGAGAACAACCCTCCGAGATCGTCGGAGTTGATGATTCTTTGAAGCGCCGCTCCGACTGCGCCCGTGCCGCTGATCAGCGGCCCGAGAAGGCCGACGGTGCCTAGGGCCAGGAAGGCCGCTGCCTGATCGCCCAGGATGGGTTCGAGAAGCGGCGCTGCGAGTGTGACGATGCGGAGCGTCGCTGCCGTCGCCGCAAACAGCAAGTCGTTGACCCCGTCTTCGACAGTCGAGTCTGGCGTGGCGAGCTGCCAGGCTGTTGATGCTTGCCATCTGCGTGGGGTTCAGCAGGCCGGAGAGCGTCGCGATCAGCCCCTGCAGCGTGGGAGGTTCCAGGAAGGACAGTCGAGGGTTGAAAGGCAATCCCACAAGGGTCCCTAGCGGGAGTGCGCCCCTCAGAAGCCCGCCCGCGAGGACGGGGATGGGGGACAACGTTACCCAGAAGTGGGTCCAGGTCGGGCCCATAGCCGCCGTTGACCACGCCGTCGATGAGCGTGCCAGGAGCGCCAATGAGATTAGGAGGAGCTCTTCCAGGCCATCGGAGTCGGCGATGCGTTGAAGCGCGGTGCCGATGGCTCCCGTTCCGCTGATCAGCCGGACCAACGAGCCCTAGAGCTAATCCGGTGAGCTAGGAATGCTGCCGCTTGATCTGATCGGCAGTCCGAGAATCTGCGCGATTAGAGGTGCCGGGAGTTGCGCGAGCGCAACCACGGCCTGCGCCCCGGCGAAAACCAGATCGTTGAACGCATTCTGAATCTCATTGGCGGTCAGCTCCACCGCCCGGTCGACCTGCGCCAGCCGGGTTGGGGATCTGTATGTCCGTCGAGGTCAGCGTAGCGGCTCATGGGCGCGGCGGCGATGACGGTTGCCCCCACGATGGCGATACCGGTCGTTACATAGGGGCGGAGGGCAAGTTGCATAGCGTTGACACCTTTGTTCGCTGTGATGCGGTTCACGGCGAAGCTACCTGAGAAAAACTTAGGTTCTTAGCAAATTGCCGGGTACGTCAGATCTTTTGTTGAATACGCAAACAACACCGAACTACAATGGAAATTAGCGGGGTTTCGCCCCTTGTGACCTGTCCGATACGCGACGTAACTGCCAGTTATCCCCGAAACGCGGCCGATCAACCTGAGCGTTCTATGTGAAGAGAATGTTTGCTGGCATCGTTGTGATCTTGAGCACAATCGCCGACATACGTGTTATCAAAATGTGACGGTCCGGCGCGCCGAGGCGAATCGGCGCAGAAACAACTCGCTTCGAATCTCAACTGCGGCGCCGTCGATACAGGCTCGAGCTTAGGTTGCGCCCGACCCGGCGCGGCCCGGTGAAGATCAAGAATCTTGGATAAAGCGTTGCCGCACCGAAACGTGGATCGGCCCCGCTGTCGGTAGGTGTGGGCACCTCCGACAGCGGGGCCGATAGTGAAGGCACCGACGGCTCCCCCTCCGTCCACCCGGACCCCTAATTCCGAGCTTCGCCTTCCACGTCCCTGGCTGCGCCGGCGATCCTTCGGACTGCCGCCGCACCCGCAAACTTTCTACGGGCTGCTGCCTGTCAATCTATTACATGATTCTCAGGTAAATCTTGGTTTTCGTCAACTTCATTGCGTTCGCAACTATATAGCTTGAACAGGTTAATTAACCGCCGTCACGAGGAGGCGCCCCCGCCGTCGAGTCGGCGAAGCCTCGCTGAACCTGAGAAGGAACTAGCAGGGTGTTCGGCGGTGAGCAACCAAAAGCGCTCGCTCGTTAGCCTTGTAAAGTAGCTGATATAGTCCGACCGCTTCGAATTAGCTGCAGAACTCGGCGGGCTTGAGAAAACGTTCTTTGCGCTGGATTCGTTTTGCGGATTGCGATGATCGACGCTTTTGCTAACTTGTCTAACAACCGGCGGAGCGGTCGGTTGCCCGTGGAGTAGGACCAGCAATCAACCGCGGAACCATTTAAGAGCGAGCAACCGTTAGCTGGCGGCCAAGCGAATTCAGCCTTGTACTGCCCACTTTCACCTGCTGACTAGTCGCTCAAGCTCTACGCCCCTCTCGCATGGGCAATCCGCGGCGCCGGCCAGGCACCCGCGCCTGCCCGACCTCGCTCAAATCGGCCACGGCGGTATGTTCGGGTCAATGCCTGCGTCCGAAACTCCCCGACTGCTCTTCGTCCACGCCCACCCCGACGACGAGACCCTGACGACCGGCGGCACCATCGCCCACTACATCGCCAATGGCGCCGACGTCCACGTCGTCACCTGCACCCTCGGGGAAGAGGGCGAAGTCATCGGCGAGCAATACGCCCAACTCGCCGTCGACGCCGCCGACCAACTCGGCGGATATCGCATCAGCGAGCTCACCAAGGCGCTCAACGCGCTCGGAGTCAATGAGCCCAATTTCCTTGGCGGACCTGGACATTGGCGCGACTCCGGCATGGACGGCACCCCGCCGCGCCACCATCAACGATTCAGGGATGCCGACATGCGCGAGGCGGTCGGCGAACTCGTCGCCATCATCCGTCGACTGCGTCCCCACGTCGTCGTCACCTACGACCCCGACGGCGGTTACGGCCATCCCGACCACATCCAGGCCCACCGCGTCACCACCGAAGCGGTCGCCGCAGCGGCAGGTGACGACTATCCGGGCGAGCCGTGGCAGGTGCCCAAGTTCTACTGGACCGTCACCTCCACGAGCGCGATGGGCGCCGGACTCGACAGCCTGGACGACGTTCCCGAAGGCTGGCTGCGCGTGACCATCGACGTCGTCCCGTTCGGCTATCCCGACGAGAAGATCGACGCCGTCATCGATGCGAGCGAACAACTTCCCGCCAAGGTCGCGGCGCTGCGGGCCCACGCCACCCAGGTGACGGTCGCGCCGAACGGCCGTTGCGGCGCGCTGTCCAACAACATTGCGCTGCCCATCCTCGCCGAGGAGCACTACATCCTCGTGGCCGGCCAGCCAGGCGAGCGCGACCACCGCGGCTGGGAAACCGATTTACTCGCCGGATTGGATCTCGGATAACCGGGTCAGACGCGCTAAGCTTCGAGCAAACCGTCGCAGAGACAAAGGACAGTCATGGACCCGGATCTGGACCCCAACCTCCAGCACTGGCAGGACCGTCTGGACAACTTCCAGTGGGTGGTCGGTTCGCTCACATCGGTGCTCGACAGCATCCCGACCTGAGCCCGTCGCCCGACGACACTCGGGCACGTCGTGCCGTCGTCCTCACGTTGGTCGCTGTCGACGGCGTCATCTCAGCTTTACTGGCCGCGTTCTTCCTCGCCGATTCGCATAGGCCCCGTACCGCTGCCCATCAGTGCGTTCATCAGCGGACTGATCAACGCCGCGCTGGTCTGGGTCGCACTGCAGTGGACGTCGTCGCCACGGCTGGCGGCCCTTCCGCTGTGGACCTGGCTCGCGACGGTCGCCGCACTCACCTTGCCGGGTCCGGGCGACGACGCGGTCTACGCCGCGCAATGGCAAGTGCTTCTGCTGATCGTCGTCGGAGCGATACCGCCGTTGATGCTGCTGTACCGGCGCAACCACCCGCGTTGACGACTACTCGTCCGCGTCCGAAGAAGATCGATTGCCGACCGCGTCGTGTGCGTCCTTCGCGGCCTGCCGCACCTGCTTCACGACTTTCTTCGCGGTATCGCCAAAGCTTTTCACCACGTTGGTCGAGGTCTTCGTGGCGCCGTCCACCGACTTGCTTGGCTTGCCCGTGCCCAGCGCACCGGTGACGTCGTCAACGGCATTCGTGATGGCACCGCGCACGTCATGGCGAGTTCGGACGATTTCGTTGCCCACGGTTTTGGTGTCGTCGCCCGCCTTCGCGGTCTCGACGGCCGAATGCCCGGTGGCTTCGCGGATCACGTTGCGTACGGTTTTCGTCACCTCGGACAGAGGACCTGCTTCTGTTTGGTCAGCACCGTCAAGGTTGCGCTCGCAAGTCCTTGAGCGGCGTGAACGGGGTATTCACGATCGACGGGATTGTGCTGACTTCGGAAGTCTTCGCCTGGTCGGGCGGCGACAACGGGTCGCCCAGCAGGTCACCGAACCCTCCGAGCCCGTTCTTGAACAGGGAGCCCAACGAAGCGCCGCCGAGGGGGTTGGATATGCGCCCCAGCAGGCCGCCGAACGGCCCCGCATTCTCGACTCCAGCGCCTGGCGTCAAGGTCGGGTCCGCCAGAGATGTGACAGCGAGCGGTGCATGAACAGCGGGGGCATGGCGGCAGCGGTGGCATCGGAGGTAGCGGGTGGCAACCAGAAGTCCAATTGGTCGATTCGCCAAGTAGATGAAGGCGTTGATGGTCTGAATGCCGACGTTAACCAGGCCCTGGCCGAAGCTGATGTTGCCGCCGAGCCAATCGGCGATGTTGAACGTGATGCTGCGGACGATCTGCTCGCCGAAGGTGTAGAAGATGTTGATCTGGGGCGCCAGCCACCCGACGTAGGGGATCCAGCCGACTGCATACGCAGCCAGTTCGAAGCCGTACTGAACCCAAGGCTCGATAGCGTTGTAAACGTTCTTGATGGTGCTGTCGATGGAGGTGGGCGTCGGTATGACGATCGGGCCCGGCGGCGCTGGCGGCGGCGTGCCGATGGCAGGGGCGAGCAGGATCCGCTGGAGCAATCCGGTCAGGTTCGTCGAAGTCGGTAGCGCCAGCGGCTGCTGCTGGACCACTGCGGCAAGCTGGATCGCCGGCCGCGGCGGCGGGAGAGGTTGCACCGACGGGGCGATCACGACGGCGCTCGCCGTAAGTGTGACTGCACCCGCCATGAGGGCGGAGCGTGTGGATATCTTCATGCCGGTTCCTCCCGTTAAGCCCCCGCCCATAGATGAACTTACGCTGGTGTTTGACGCATCGCGTTAGCAAACGGAGGCCATGGATAACGTGACGTCATATTTGTCGGATGCGAGCCTCCACCGCGCCCGACACGCGGACTACTGTGGCGATATGCCAGGCGCCGATGTTTCAGAATGTGAGACGCGCGGATGATCGTCCACACATACGGGGTTACACGGGAGTGGCTCTGAACCCCCAGCACGGCACCGACCTGCCCAGCCCGGTGGTCCCACCCAACTCCGGTGCCCCCAGCACCCCCGCTATGCGGCGCGTGCTGCGCCGTGCCCGCGACGGCGTCGCGCTGAACGTCGACGAGGCCGCCATCGCCATGACCGCTCGCGGCGACGACCTGGCTGACCTCTGTGCCAGCGCCGCGCGAGTGCGCGACGCCGGACTGACGTCGTCGAACCGACGCGGGCCCAACGGCCGGTTACCGGTCAGCTATTCGCGCAAGGTGTTCATTCCCGTCACCCATCTGTGCCGCGACACATGCCACTACTGCACCTTCGTCACCGTCCCCGGCAAGCTGCGCGCCCAAGGTCTCGGCATGTTCATGGAGCCCGACGAGATTCTCGACGTCGCCCGTCGCGGTGCCGAACTCGGTTGCAAGGAAGCGCTATTCACTCTCGGCGATCAGCCCGAGGCCCGTTGGGATGAGGCCCGGCAGTGGCTCGACGAGCGCGGCTACGACTCGACGCTTGGACTACGTGCGAGCGATGGCCATCCGCGTGCTCGAAGAGACCGGCCTTCTGCCGCACCTCAATCCGGGCGTGATGACGTGGTCGGAGCTGTCGCGACTCAAGCCCGTCGCGCCCGTCGATGGGCATGATGCTGGAAACCACCTCACGTCGCCTGTTCGAGACGAAAGGGCTGGCCCACTACGGCAGTCCGGACAAGGATCCCGAGGTCCGGTTGCGCACACTGGACGACGCCGGGCGACTGTCGATTCCGTTCACCACCGGCCTGCTGGTCGGCATCGGCGAGACGCTGACCGAGCGCGCCGAGACCATGCACGCGATCCGCAAGTCGCACAAGGCATTCGGGCACGTTCAAGAAGTGATCGTGCAGAACTTCCGTGCCAAAGACCACACCGCGATGGCGTCGACGCCCGACACCGGTATCGACGACTTCCTGGCGACGGTCGCCGTCTCCCGCCTGGTGCTCGGCCCCAAGATGCGCATCCAGGCGCCGCCGAACCTGGTCTCGCGCGACGAGTGCCTCGCGCTGATCGGCGGCAGGCGTCGACGACTGGGGCGGCGTATCGCCGCTGACCCCCGACCACGTCAACCCCGAACGGCCGTGGCCGGCGCTGGACGAACTCGCCGCTGTCACCGCAGAGGCGGGATACGACCTCGTGCAGCGGTTGACCGCCCAGCCGCCCTACGTTCAGGCGGGCGCCGCCTGGATCGACCCGCGCGTGCAGGGTCACGTCGCCGCCCTTGCCGATCCCGACACCGGTTTCGCGAGGGACGTCAACCCGGTCGGTCGACCGTGGCAGGAGCCCGACGAAGCGTCCGAGTCGCTCGGCCGGATCGATCTGCACGAGGCGATCGACTCCGAGGGACGGCTGACCACCACGCGCAGCGATCTGGACTCCGCCTTCGGCGACTGGGAATCGATCCGCGAGAAGGTGGGGGAGTTGGCGGCCCGCGTCCCCGAGCGGCTCGACACCGACGTCGCCGCAGCACTGCGGTCAGCCGAACGCGACCCGGCCAGCTGCACCGACGACGAGTACCTCGCGCTGGCCACCGCCGACGGTCCGGCGTTGGAAGCCGTTGCCGCGCTGGCCGATTCGCTGCGCCGCGACACGGTCGGCGACGACGTCACATTCGTCGTGAACCGCAACATCAACTTCACCAACATCTGCTACACCGGCTGCCGGTTCTGCGCGTTCGCCCAACGCAAAGGCGACGCCGACGCCTACTCGCTGTCGTCGTCAGAGGTCGCCGACCGCGCCTGGGAGGCCCATGTCGCGGGTGCGACCGAGGTCTGCATGCAGGGCGGTATCGACCCTGAGCTGCCGGTCACGGGCTACGCCGACCTGGTGCGCGCGGTGAAGCAGCGGGTGCCGTCGATGCATGTGCACGCGTTCTCGCCGATGGAGATCTCCAACGGCGTCACCAAGAGCGGGCTGTCCATCCGCGAGTGGTTGATCAGCCTGCGTGAGGCCGGGCTCGACACCATCCCCGGCACCGCCGCCGAGATCCTCGACGACGAGGTCCGGTGGGTCTTGACGAAGGGCAAGTTGCCCACGTCGATGTGGATCGAGGTTGTCAGCACCGCGCACGAAGTCGGTCTGCGGTCGAGTTCGACGATGATGTACGGCCACGTCGACACGCCTAAGCACTGGGTCGGGCATCTGCGCGTACTGCGCGACATTCAGGACCGGACCGGCGGTTTCACGGAATTCGTGCCGCTGCCGTTCGTGCACCAGTCTTCGCCGCTGTATCTGGCGGGCGGGGCGCGTCCCGGCCCGACGCATCGCGACAACCGCGCAGTGCATGCGCTGGCGCGAATCATGCTGCACGGCAGGATCTCTCACATCCAGACAAGCTGGGTGAAGCTCGGCGTGGAGCGTACGCAGGTGATGCTCAACGGCGGCGCCAACGACCTCGGCGGCACATTGATGGAGGAGACCATCTCCCGAATGGCCGGCTCCGAGTTCGGCTCGGCCAAGTCCGTCGAGGAGCTGGTGGCGATCGCCGAGGGAATCGGCCGTCCCGCCCGTCAGCGCACCACCACCTACGCGCCACTGGCCGCCTGACCGACATCGCGGCTCGCCGACGGCAATCCATGCGCGAGGGTGAACGAAGTGTCACGCTCGCAACGTATACGGAAGTGAACTGACGCCATCCACAGTCCCAGGAGCGCGCCTTGACGACGATGTTCGGCCTACCGGCCCATGCCCTGCTCGATCATTCGATCGTGGTGCTCGCACCGCTGCTCGCCGCTCTCGAAATATCTGTGCGCCTTCTGGCCCGCTGCGCGGCGACGACTGGTATGGCTGAACCTCGCGCTTGCTGCCGGGGTCATGGTGCTCACGCCGCTGACCGTCTCTGCGGGTGAGTGGCTGTACAACCAGCAGACCGCAGCATTCGGCGATCCTGGAGACGCACGAGAAGCGCGCCGAGTGGGCGATCTATTTCGCCGTCGGTCTGCTCGTCGTCGCCGTCGTTCAGGCGATTCAGCACCGGATCGAGTCACGAGCCACGGAGCCCAAGCGGGCACTGGCGGTGGTCGCTGCCGTGCTCGCGATCGTGGTCGGCGGCTGGGCAACCGTCGGCGTGGTGCTGATCGGTGATGCCGGCGCCCAGGCCGTGTGGGGCGAGCGGGAATAGAACCGGACTGGGGTCCGCTTACTCTTGTGGGTGTCGGAAAGGCCGACGCCAAACTTCGAGGAGACTCACATGACCGCTGCCACCGCGACCCAAATCAAGGCCGGGACCTGGGCCATCGACCCGGTTCATTCGTCTATCGCGTTCTCCGTGCGCCACTTGCTGGTGAGCAAGGTGCGAGGCACACTTCAACACGTTCAGCGGCGCGGTCGTCGTCGGTGAGGACGGCACCCCGTCCGTCACTGCTGAGATCGCGATCGACTCCGTCGACACCCGCAACGAGCAGCGCGACGCCCACCTCAAGGCTGCGGACTTCTTCGACGTCGAGCACTACCCGACCGCGTCCTTCGTGTCGACCGCCGTACGCGAGAACGGCGACTCCTATCTGCTCGACGGCGACTTCACGCTCAAGGGCATCACCAAGCCGGTCACGCTCGACCTCGAGTTCAACGGGACCAACCCCGGCATGGGCCACGGCGAGGTCGCCGGCTTCACCGCGTCGGTCGTGCTGAACCGCAAGGACTTCGGCATCGATATCGACATGCCGCTGGAGACCGGCGGCGCCGTCGTGGGCGACAAGGTCGCCATCACCCTCGAGATCGAAGCGCTCAAGCAGGCCTGACCCGCCAGCCGCCCCCTGCCCGCGAGCGTGCGCAGAATGTCTCTAGTTTGCGGCGTGTCATGTGCAAACACGCACGCTCGCGGTGCAAGGGGGGCTAGAGGCGGGCGGCGAGTTCGGTGCCCTGTCTGATTGCACGCTTGGCGTCGAGCTCCGCCGCGACGTCCGCGCCGCCGATGATGTGCGGGTCGATTCCGTTGCGGCGCAACCCGTCCGCCAGCTCGCGTACCGGTTCCTGGCCCGCACAGATCACCACGTTGTCGACCTCGAGCACTCGTGCGCCCTCGCGGTCCGGGCCGAAGCTGATGTGCAGGCCGTCGTCGTCGATGCGCTCGTAGTTCACTTCGGACAGCTGCGTGACGCCCTTGGCTTTCAACGACGCCCGATGCACCCAGCCCGATGTCTTGCCGAGTCGACGACCCTGCGCGCCCTTGGTGCGCTGCAGCAGATACACCTCGCGTGCAGCGGGCGCGGGGATCGGCGTCGTCAACGCGCCGCGCGCCTCCTGCGGGTCGGCCACCCCCCACTCCGCCTTCCACTCCTTGAGGTTCAGCGTCGGGGACTCGTCGGTGACCAGGAACTCGCTGACGTCGAAGCCGATACCGCCCGCGCCGACGACGGCCACCGTCTTTCCGACCGGTTTGCCCATGATCGCCTCGGCGTACGACAGCACCATCGGGTGGTCGATGCCGGGGATGTCGGGCATCCGCGGCGCCACGCCGGTCGCCAGCACCACGTCGTCGTAACCGGCCAGCGAGTCAACGTCGGCGCGGGTACCCAGTCGCACGTCAACACCGTGCTTGGCGAGCATTCGCGTGAAGTACCGGATCGTCTCGTTGAACTCCTCTTTGCCGGGAATCCTTCTGGCCATGTCGAATTGGCCGCCGATGACGTCGCCTGCCTCGAACAGCGTGACGTCGTGGCCGCGTTCAGCAGCGGCCACCGCTGCGGCCAAGCCTGCGGGGCCCGCGCCGACGACGGCGACGCGGCGGGTGCGGCGGGTCGGAGAGAGCACCAGGTCGGTCTCCCGCCCGGCCCGCGGGTTGAGCAGACACGACACCTTCTTGTGTGCGAACGCGTGATCCAGGCACGCCTGATTGCACGAGATGCAAGTGTTGATCTCGTCGGCGACGTCGGCCTGCGCTTTGGCGACCCAGTTCGGATCCGACAGCAACGGACGCGCCATCGAAATCAGCTGCACGTGGGTGTCGGCGAGGATCTGTTCTGCCGCCTGCGGCATGTTGATGCGGTTCGACGCGACGACCGGGATTGTCACGTGCTCGGCCACCGCGCTGCTGATGTCGACGAACGCGCTGTTGGGTACGGAGGTGACGATCGTCGGGACCCGCGCTTCATGCCAGCCGAATCCGGAGTTGATCATCGTGGCACCGGCGGCCTCGACTTCCGTTGCCAACGAAACGATTTCGTCCCAACTTTGGCCGTCCTCGACGTAGTCGGCCATCGACATGCGGTAGCAGATGATGAAGTCCGATCCGACTGCCGCGCGGCTGCGGCGCACGATCTCGACCGGGAAGCGCCTGCGATTCTCGGGTGAACCGCCCCATTCGTCGGTCCGCTTGTTGGTGCGCGGGGCGAGGAACTGGTTGACCAGATAGCCCTCGCTGCCCATGATCTCGACTCCGTCGTAGCCGGCCTCGCGGGCCAGCTCCGCGCAGCGGGCGAAGTCGCCAACCGTGCCGTCGACGTTCCTCAGGGCGCGAGGCTTGAACGGGTTGATCGGCGCTTTGATGCCTGATGCACTCACCGAAAAGGGATGGTAGGCATAGCGTCCCGCGTGCAGGATCTGCAACAGGATCTTGCCGCCCTCATCGTGTACGGCATCGGTGATACGACGATGCCGACGCGCCTCCGACGACGACACCAACTGCGACGCGAACGGCAGCAACCATCCGGTGCGGTTGGGCGCATAGCCGCCGGTGATGATCAGACCGACGCCACCGCGAGCCCGCTCGGCGAAGTACGCCGCCAGCCGGTCGGTGTCACCGGCGCGGTCCTCCAAACCGGTGTGCATCGACCCCATCACCACCCGGTTGCGCAATGTGGTGAACCCAAGGTTCAACGGCGACAACAACGTTGGGTACGGGGTGGTCATGATTTCTCCCTCAGTGCCGTCGTCACTTCGTCGAGCCACTCGATCGCGCTCTCTTCGGCCCGAATGCCGCCGCGCAGCACCAGGTATTGATGCAGAGCGCTGCCACTGAGTGCGCCTGGATCGGGGAACTGGCGCTTCTCGAATCCTCGGTAGGTGTCGAGCAGTTCGGCCCGCTCGGTGCGAAGCGCGCTGACCTGGGCGCACAGCGCGGCGACGTCGCCGTATGCGGCCGCGCGGAGCTTGACGGCCAGGTCGCGCGTGCGGTTGTCGGTCACCGAACTGCCCCGGCCGGTCAACGGCTCGGCGATCCAGCGAGCCAGCTCGACGCGGCCGGCATCGGCCACGGTGTAGACCTTCTTGTCGGGCCTGCCTTGTTGCACAACGGGTGTGGCCGCCACCCAGCCGTCGTTCTCCATAGCCCGCAGCGTGCGGTAGATCTGCTGGTGGGTCGCGCTCCAGAAGAACCCGATCGAACGGTCGAAGCGGCGCGCCAGCTCATAGCCCGAGCCGGCCTGCTCGGACAGCGAAACCAGGATCGCGTGGGGGAGTGCCACGCGGGGCAGCCTAGAGGCACCGGCGGCCATATGCAACTTGTTGCACTGCATCGATGCGCATAGGGGTGTACCGACTAGAGCACTTGTATATGCAACGTCTAGTATCAGTAACTGCGCGTGCACCCCGTCGGTGGGCGCAAAAAGTTAGGGCAGGCTGAGGCAGACCTCCACGGATCCGCATCGGATACTGGAGCGAATTTTCACCCACGCCCTGTACACAGGCAGCCCCCATTGATCACGTTGATCGAGAGGACTTGAGGAGTACCAGTGACGTACACCATCGCCGAACCCTGCGTCGACCTCAAAGACAAGGCATGCATCGAGGAATGCCCTGTCGACTGCATCTACGAGGGCGCCCGCATGCTGTACATCCACCCCGACGAATGTGTGGACTGCGGCGCATGTGAGCCGGTCTGCCCCGTCGAGGCCATCTATTACGAAGACGATGTGCCGGATCAGTGGAGCGGATACACCCAGATCAACGCCGACTTCTTTGCCGAACTGGGATCACCTGGCGGCGCGTCGAAGGTCGGCCAGACCGACAACGATCCGCAGTCCGTCAAGGACCTGCCGCCTCAGGAACAGGACGCATAACGGCTAGACCCGACGTGGTCCGCCGCGGCATCTCTGCGGACCTGCCCGTATTTCCCTGGGACACGCTCGCCGACGCGACGGCCCTGGCTCGCTCGCATCCCGACGGGATCGTCGACCTGTCGGTGGGGACGCCGGTTGATCCGGTCGCGCCGGTGATCCGCGACGCGCTGGCGGCCGCCAGCTCGGCACCGGGGTATCCGACCACCGCAGGCACACCCGCGCTTCGCGCGTCCGCCGTAGCGGCGTTGAGCCGCCGCTACGGCGTCACCAACGTGGCCGATGACGCCGTTCTGCCCGCGATCGGCACCAAAGAGCTCATCGCCTGGCTGCCGACGCTACTCGGGCTCGGGTCCGACGACGTCGTGGTGGTGCCCGAATTGGCCTATCCGACTTACGAAGTCGGTGCCAAGCTGGCCGGCGCGCAGGTGCTTCTCGCCGACTCGCTGACTCAGATCGGTCCCCGGACGCCTGCGTTGGTCTATCTCAACTCGCCGAGCAACCCGACCGGTGCCGTCCTTGGACCCGATCACCTCAGAAAGGTCGTCGGCTGGGCGCGCGAACGCGGCGCGGTCGTTGCGTCCGATGAGTGCTACCTCGGCCTGGGTTGGGATGCCGCACCCGTCTCGCTGCTGCATCCTTCGGTCTGCGACGGCGACCACACCGGCTTGCTGGCGATTCATTCGCTGTCCAAGACGTCGTCGCTGGCCGGCTACCGGGCCGGCTTCGTCGCGGGCGATCGCGCCTTGATCGCCGAGCTGCTCGCGGTGCGCAAGCACGCCGGGATGATGATGCCGACGCCCGTCCAGGGCGCGATGGTGGCCGCCCTCGACGACGATGCGCACGAGCGCGACCAACGGGAACGCTACGCGCGACGTCGCGATGCACTGATGCCAGCGGTGAAGTCGGCAGGTTTTGACGTCGACCACTCCGAAGCCGGGCTGTACATCTGGGCGACACGGGGTGAGCCGTGTCGTGACACGGTCGGCTGGCTTGCGCAGCGCGGAATCCTGGTCGCCCCCGGGGAGTTCTACGGACCGCGCGGCGCCCTGCACGTACGCATCGCGTTGACCGCGACCGACGAACGGATCGACGCCGCCGTCGAGCGCCTCACTGCTTGAGTATTGGCCCAACGACTCGGTCTTCGAATGGCCCACGGCATTGCCGATGGGTGGCGCTAGCGTTCATGCATGTTGCCGATAGGGCCCTCGCCGACCAATGCCCTCGACGTGCTGATCCACGAAACCCCCTGCATCACAGCCAATTCCGCTGCAATGATCGCCACCATCACCATCCCGCCCGGTGATCCGGGATCGGGGCCGCACCGTCACTCCGGTCCGGTGTTCGGCTATGTCCTTGAAGGCGAGATCCTCTTCGAGCTCGAGGGCGCAACGGCCGTATCCGATCAAGGCGGGTGAGGCGTTCTGGGAGCCCGGTTTCGAGGTGGTCCATTATCAGGCCGCGAACGTGCGCACCGACATCGCCAGCAAGTTCGTGGTGTTCATGCTCTGCGCGCCCGGTGTACCGATGATGACCTACCTCGACGAGACGGAGATCCGGCAGCGGGCTCACCTGCGGTGGACAGGCTGACCCTCAGTGCAGGTGCCGCCAGGTCTTGCCGGAAACCGTGTGGTAATTGCTTCACCCAACGCCGAACCTGCAATACCGTCGCGTTATGAGCGATTACGACGTCGAGGCTGTCGACCGGCTGCCCTTCACGACGCCGGCGAAGTCCGCGCGCTACCGCACCGAGGACTACCGAGGCGCGACCAGCCTTAACTGGTACACCGCCGATCCCACCCTGCAATCCGCGATGGCCTACTACCTGCAGCCCGACGAGCTCGCTGTCGTCACGCCGCACCTGACGCGTATCGGTGCGCTGATGTCGGGCCCGGTCTCGCGGTGGGCCGAGGAGACCGACCGCAACCCGCCGCGGCTCGAGCGCTACGACCGGTGGGGCCACGATGTCAGCCGCGTCATCATGCCGACCTCGTTCGACGAATCCCGCCGTGCCGTACTGGACGCTCAGAAGGCGCTGCGCGCCGACACCCGCGGCGCAGGCATGAGTTCGTCGATGCCGCTGTTCGCGTCGAACTATCTGCTCAACCAGGCCGACATCGGGATGGGCTGTGCGCTCGGCACCGGCGGCGGCATGGTGAAGGCCTTGGTCGCGGCCTACGCGCCGGCCGATGTGCGTGACCACGTGCTGGCCAAGTTCGAGTCAGGTGAGTGGGAAGGGCAGACCGCCCAGCTGCTGACCGAGCGGACCGGCGGATCCGACCTCGGTGCGCTCGAGTCGACGGCGACCCGCAGCGGAGACGCATGGCTGCTCAACGGATTCAAGTGGTTCGCGTCGAACTGCAACGGCGAGGCGTTCGTCGTGCTCGCCAAGCCCGAGGGAGCGCCCGATACCAGCCGCGGCGTGGCGACGTTCCTGGTGCTGCGGACGCGTCGCGACGGCTCCCGCAACGGTGTGCGGGTGCGCAGGCTGAAGGACAAGCTCGGCACCCGCTCGGTCGCCTCGGGTGAGATCGAGTTCGTCGACGCCGAGGCGTTTCTGCTGTCCGGCGAGGCCAGCGACGACGCTGGCCCGTCCGACGGCAAGGGCCTCGGCCGGATGATGGAGCTGACGAACGCCGCTCGGCTTGGCATCGCGCTCTTCGCACTCGGCAATGCGCGACGGGCGCTCGTCGAGTCGTTGTGCTACGCCAGGCGGCGCCAGGCATTCGGCGACGCCTTGATCGACAAGCCGTTGATGCGACGCAAGCTCGCCGAGATGATCGTCGACGTCGAGGCCGCGCAGGCGCTCGTCTTCGACGGCACGGGGGCGGCCAACCACCGGCAGCCCCGGCCGATCCGTCAACGCATCGCCGTGCCCGTCACCAAGCTGAAGGTGTGCAGGCTCGGCATCACCATGGCATCGGATGCCATCGAAATCCACGGCGGAAACGGCTATATCGAGACCTGGCCGGTGGCACGGCTGCTGCGCGACGCGCAGGTCAACACCATCTGGGAAGGCCCCGACAACATCCTCTGTCTCGATGTGAAGCGCGGAATCGAGCGCGCGCAGGCACACGAGCCGCTTCTGCAACGTCTGCACGATGCGGTGTCGGTGTCCGACGCCAATGAGACCACCGCACTTGTGGCTCGCCGTGTGGAGGACCTCGATGCGGCGATCACCGCGTGGAGCAAGCTCGACGGTGCAGTGGCCGAAGCCAGGCTGTTTCCACTCGCGCAGTTCATGGGCGACGTATACGGCGGTGCACTTCTCACCGAGCAGGCGGCGTGGGAGCAGGCCGAAAACCGCACGGGCCGAAAGGCTCTGGTAGCCCGGCTCTACGCGCAGAGGTACCTGGCCGACCAGGGGCCGCTGCGTGGCCTTGACGCCGACGGTGACGAGGCCATCGAGCGTTTCGACGAGCTGGTGAGCCGGCGCGCTGACGCTCTAACGCTGCTCGGTCGCCCGCAGGCCGAGCGCAAGCACGAGCCGGTCGTCGGGGTCGTCCAACGACGTCGACAACAGCTTCTCGATTCGACGCACGCGGTAGCGCACCGTGTTCGGGTGGACATGCAGCCGCTGTGCCACAGCGGCGATGTCGCCGAACCCGTCCAGATAGGCGGCCAGCGTGTCGGCGAGCATCGGATCACGCTCGCGCAGTTCGCGGACGCGCGGATCGACCAGCCGCTGCCTGCCCGCCACGTGCGCGATGATCTCGTCGAGGAGCACCGTGGTGTGGGCCTCGTCCAACGACGTGACCTGATCGATGGCGGCGGGGTGGCGGTCGGCGCTGTCGAACACGCGGTCCACCTCGGCGCGGGCCGCGGCGGCACCGCCAAGACCGGCCAACGGCGCGGCGATCACCGCCCGCATCGTCATGCCCAGTTCGCGGTGCAACGCGCCGACCATGCCCCGCACCCACGACGTCAGCGACGACGTCGCACCGATCTTCGGCAACAGCACGTACACGCGTTCGCCGGTCGACACCACCTGCGCGTCGGCGCGAAAAGCGCTCGCGCTCAACGCGATCACGTTGGCCGGCACCGACCGCTACCTTCGCCGCGAAAGCCGACGAGCGCAGCACGGCCGTCGGCGGCGATGCCCAGTTCGCTGCGCGATCGCGCCGATGTCGGGTGAGTCCTCGCCGAGCCCGAGCAGGTTCTGCACCAGGACCGTGTGCGTCGACGGCGCAGCCGCCAGCCGCGACATGATGCGAGCCGCCAGCACGGCCCCGCCCCGCAGCACCTCCTCCACGTCGTCGGCCAGCGGCGCAGAACCCTGCTGCAGCCAGATCGTGCCCGCGAAGCCGGGGCGGTCGTCGCGCATCGGTCGCGGGCAGGTGGATGGCCACGGCGAGCCGAGGGCGCAGCCCCAGTTCCGGACGCTCGGCGACGCGGACGACCTCGCCGCCGGCCTGCAGCGCGTCGAAGATGCCCCACTGCCCGATCCATTCCAGATGTTCGGGCGGACCGGCGCGGCCCAGGATGGTCAGCCGGCGCAGTTCGTCGGCCTCCTCGTTGGACGCCGAGTAGGCCAGCACATGGGACTGGTCGTCCTCGATGCTGATCATCCCGTGGGTGCGCTCGGCGATCGACTGGGCCAGCCCGAACAGGTCGGTGCCGGAGTCGCTGCGCGGGTCGCCGCGGTCGCCGTGGTGCTCGAACGCGTGGTTGACCAGCTTGTAGAGCAGCTCCCACCGGGCGCGCGGTTCCACGGCCACCACGGCGGTGCCGAGTGCCACGGCCAGTTTCACCGCGGCGGGCGACGGCTGCTTGACGAAGATCGCGGCAGGCACCGCCCCGTGCACCTGCTGCTGCGATCCAGCCGACGGCCTCCGCGTCGGACACCCCGAGCAGGAAGAACAGGTCGGCGGAGCCGGCGCCGACGGCCAAACCGAGCCGGATGTCGTCGACGTCGACGAGCGCGACCGACCCCACCGGCATGTCCAGCCCGCGCGGCGCCTCGACCAGCGTCACCATCGTGCGGTCCAGCGCGAGCAGCAGCTGGCCGAGAGACAGACCCTCGCGTTGCGCCATCGGCGACTCCTTTGTCCGATTCGACTATAAGTCGTCGAAGTCGTTGTCCGATCAGCCATCGGTTAATACCGGTCCGGAAAGGGGATCCTTACTGCATGGATGCCGTCACCGAGGTTCCCGAGGCCGGTCAACGAGCCGGTTCACGAATACGCACCGAACAGTCCCGAACGCACGCGCCTTGTCACCGCGCTCGCCGAACTGGCCGACGACGACCCGATCGATCTGCCGCACGTCATCGGCGGCACGCACCGGATGGGCGGCGGTGAACGCGTCGACGTCGTCCAGCCGCATCGGCACGCCGCCAAACTGGGCACCTTCACCAACGCCGAACACTCCGACGCGACCGCCGCCATCGACGCGGCGATGGCCGCCAAGAACGACTGGGCGAACACCCCGTTCGACGAGCGCGCCGCGGTCTTCCTGCGCGCCGCCGACCTGCTGGCCGGTCCGTGGCGCGAGAAGCTCTGCGCGGCAACCATGCTCGGCCAGTCCAAGTCCGCCTACCAGGCCGAGATCGACGCGGCCTGCGAGCTCATCGACTTCTGGCGGTTCAACGTCGGCTTCGCGCGAGAGATCATGGCGCAGCAGCCGATCAGCGCCCGCGGCGTATGGAACCGCACCGACTACCGTCCGCTGGAGGGCTTCGTCTACGCCATCACGCCGTTCAACTTCACCGCGATCGCGGGCAACCTGCCGAGCGCGCGCCGCGCTGATGGGCAACACGGTGGTGTGGAAGCCGTCGCCGACGCAGACCTTCGCCGCCTACCTGACCATGCAGCTGCTGGAGGCCGCCGGCCTGCCGCCCGGCGTCATCAACCTGGTCACCGGCGACGGCATCGCGGTTTCCGATGTGGCGCTGGCCGATCCGCGGCTGGCAGGCATCCACTTCACCGGCTCCACCGCGACGTTCCAGCATCTGTGGCGGGAGGTCGGCACGAACATCGACCGCTACCACACCTATCCGCGGCTGGTCGGTGAGACCGGCGGCAAGGACTTCGTGCTCGCGCATCCGTCGGCGCGGCCCGACGTGCTGCGCACCGCGCTGATCCGCGGCGCATTCGACTACCAGGGCCAGAAGTGCTCGGCCGCCTCGCGCGCGTTCATACCGCGCTCGGTGTGGCAGTCCGATGGGCGACGACTTCCTCGGCGCCACCGAGGCCTTGCGCTACGGCGACGTCACCGACCTGAGCAACTACGGCGGCGCGCTGATCGACGACCGCGCGTTCGCCAAGAACGTCAAGGCGATCGAGCGGGCCAAGGGCGCCGCCGGTGTCACCGTCGCCGTCGGCGGCGAATACGACGACAGCGAAGGCTATTTCGTCCGGCCCGACGGTGCTGCTGTCCGACGACCCAGGCGACGAGTCGTTCTCCACCGAGTACTTCGGGCCGATCCTGTCGGTGCACGTCTATCCCGACTCCGACTACGAGCGGATGCTCGACGTCGTCGACAACGGCGCGAAGTACGCGCTGACCGGTGCCGTCATCGCCGACGACCGTCAAGCGGTGCTGCAGGCCCAGGACAACGGCTGCGCTTCGCGGCGGGCAACTTCTACGTCAACGACAAGCCGACCGGCGCCGTCGTCGGGCAGCAGCCGTTCGGCGGCTCCCGCGCGTCGGGCACCAACGACAAGGCGGGTTCGGCGCTGAACCTGCTGCGGTGGACGTCGGCGCGGTCCATCAAGGAGACGTTCGTCCCGGCGACCGACCACAACTACCCGCACATGGAGGCCTGACGATGGGTGTCTTCGACCGGGTGGCGCGCCCGGCGATCCTGGCGGCCAGCCGGTCGGACCGACTGCGGCGCACCGCCGAGCGGCTGCCGGTCACCCGAAATGTGGTGCACCGCTTCGTGCCTGGCGAGACGGTCGACGACGCGCTGAATTCCGTTGCACAACTGCGGGACAGCCGGCGCATGGTCAGCATCGACTATCTCGGCGAGGACACCACCGAGGTCGAGGACGCCGACGACGACGGTGCAGGCCTACCTGGAACTGCTCGACGCGCTCGGCACACGCGACGAAACCGCCGGCGCGACGGTGCGGCCGCTCGAGGTGTCGCTGAAGCTGTCGGCGCTCGGGCAGGCGCTGCCTCGCGACGGCGAGAAGATCGCCCGCGACAACGCCCACACCATCTGCGAGCGGGCGCAGCGGGTCGGCGCCTGGGTGACCGTCGACGCCGAGGACCACACCACGACCGACTCGACGCTGTCGATCGTGCGCGACCTACGTACCGAGTTCCCCTGGCTGGGAACGGTTTTGCAGGCCTACCTCAAGCGCACGCAGGGCGACTGCGAGGAGTTCGCCGCCTCGGGCGCGCGAATCCGGTTGTGCAAGGGCGCCTACGACGAGCCGGCGTCGGTGGCCTTCCGTGACCGCGATGACGTCAACGACTCCTACATGCGCTGCCTGCGAGTGTTGATGGCGGGCATCGGGCTATCCGATGGTGGCGTCGCACGATCCGGAGATCATCGACGCCGTGCCCGCGCTGGTCCGCGAGAACAACCGCGGCGTCAGATCGGTTTCGAGTACCAGATGCTGTTCGGCATCCGCGACGCCGAACAGCGCCGGCTGGCCGACGAGGGAAATCATGTCCGCGTCTACGTCCCGTTCGGCACGCAGTGGTACGGCTATTTCGTCCGCCGGCTCGCCGAGCGGCCCGCGAACCTGACGTTCTTCCTGCGCGCACTCGCCGAGCGTCGCCACTGAAGACCTCGCGGCCGTAACTCGATGTCCTATCTCTAGGGCATGAAGACATTTGCGTTTGTGAGTGGCGCCGCCGGCGTTCTGGTGGCCGCAATGTTGAGCGCGCCGTCCGCGGTGGCGGCGCCGGTCGGCTCCGAGTCGGCCAGCGATGTGGTGGCTGGCCTGAAAGCCCAGGGCTACAACGTCATGCTGAACGGCACAATCAGCGAGCCGTTGTCGGAGTGCGACGTCACCGGAGTGCACAACCCGGATGCGGCCGGCCGCGCCATCGCGTTCACCACCGTCTACGTCGACGTGACCTGCCCGGACGACTGACTCAGCCCGCGGGGAACGCTGCGACATCCATGATGACGGTGCCGTCGCAGGGACCGCCGTAGATGTCGGTGCGCCAACTGCCCCTCAGCGTGCCGTCGGCTTGCGGCGTGTAGTTCGCGACCGACTGGCCGGGTTCCACACCTTCGAAACGCCTTCGCCCATATAGCAATCCCACTGCCACTCGTAGACGTGCACCCAGGTGGAGCCGTTCCAGGTGTACCGAGGTGGCAGCGGAAGAGTCGGATTGGCGGGCTTGGGGCCGTCGGTGACGGTGGCGACGCAGGTGTCGCTGGAGCAGTCGGTGACAAAGGTGTAGATATTGCTGAAGTCCGGTTCGGGTTGGCGGGCGGCCAGACTGGTGCCCGTCTTCTCGCCCGCGTATCGCAGCAGCGAGTATTTGCCGTTCCACACCTGTCCCGCGGCGGCGGCAACCGGCATCGCGCACACGTGCGCCGCCGACAAGTGTGGCGGCCAGCAGCGCCTCGAACTCAGTCGACGAATCGCGCAGCCCTCACGAGGGGCACCTAGTCCCCGCAGCCGGCGAACCCGCGGATTACGAAGCCGTGTCCACCATCGGGAACGAATGGTGTTCGTGCGCAATGACCCAGCGGCCGTCGACCTTGCGCAGACCGACGGTGACGCGCAGCCGGTTGTCGGGGTTCTCCTCGAACATCTGCTGGTGTGCCGCAGCGCAACAGCGCGTACGCGAACGCCACGTCGGCTCCGGCCACGACGTCGAGCTCGAGAAGCGTGAACTCCGCCCCTCCTGGCGATGAACTCGAAGAACGGCGGCCACGCGTCGCGGTAATCGGCGATTCCGCGGATGCCGTTGTACGGCGGCGGCACGTCGAACATCACGATATTCGGATCGTGGTTGGCCACAACGCCTTCGAGGTTCTGCGTCTGAATCGCCTCGACCCAGTCCGGTGAACACGTCGCGGATGGCCTGTTCGTCACTCACCGTTTTCACCTCGTACCTAGGGACATGTCGATATCGACCGCCGTCAACTGCTGGACTCATCGCGACTGTGCGCCTGCGGACGGTACTGCGGCGATTGTCGTCAGTAGGCGCACAGTCGCCGTCGCACGTTGAACGGTACCAGCCGCACGTTGAACGGTACAGCCGCGGCTGTCTGGACACCGCGTCGGGATCGGAGTCCTGCACGGTGAGGCCGAGGATGCCGACGCCTGCATTGTTCACCAGGTAAGCGACGTCGACACCGAGCTCGTCGACGCGAGCCACGAGATCGGCGCCCGCGCCCGGCTTCGCGAGATCCATCGTGATCGTGTCCACCCGCACACCGTGGCCGGACCGCAACTCGTCTGCCAACGTGTTGAGCTCGGCGACGCTTCGCTCACTCGACACCACGACCACGTCGACGCCGTCGGCGGCGAAAAGCCTTGCCAACTCACGGCCTATGCCGGTGGATGCACCGGTGATGAGGGCGGCGGTCAGGCGGTCTCCTCTCTACTCGCTCAACAGGAACAGTGTCCACGCCGCCAGCGACTGGGCGTCGGTGATTTCCCCGTCTCGCATCATCTGCCTCGACGTCGGAGCGGCTGAACCACTCGCTGTGCATGTCCTGCTCGGTGTGCTCGCGGTCGTGGTCGCCCTCGGTGATGCCGGTGGCGACGAAGACCCTGCCGCGCTGGCTGCTCATGCCCGCCGCGACGTCGAGCAGGCCGATCGGGACCATCGATCGCGCGCGCAGCCCGGTCTCCTCGCGCAGTTCGCGGTGGGCCAGCTCGGCCGGGTCGAGATCGGCCCGTCCCGGCGCGGTGCCCTGCGGGAACTCCCACCGACGCAGGCCGAGCGGATACCGGAACTGCTCGACCAGCCGGAACCGGTCCCCGTCGGACGCGATGACCAGCGCATAGGTCGGCTTGTCGATGACGCCGTAGATGCCGTCCGAGCCGTCGGGCCGACGTACCTGGTCCTCGCGCACCGTCATCCAGTCGTTGCGGTACACCTCGCGCGAAGCGATGCGCCGGATCTCGTCCACGCGCCAAGTATGCCGAGCGGTTGCGGGTAGCCTCGCTGACGTGCTGCTGGCCTCGCTGAACCCCGCGGCGGTCGCGGACGGCGTCGACATCGGCGACGCGGTGCGCATCGACGGCGCCGTGCTGAGCCGTAGCGACCTCGTCGGCGCCGCGACGTCGGTTGCCGAACGGGTCGGCGGTGCCCAGCGGGTCGCCGTGCTCGCCAAGCCGACCGCCACCACCGTGCTGGCCATCACCGGCTGTCTGATCGCGGGGGTGCCCGTCGGTCCCGTGCCCGCCGACGTCGGCGCGGCCGAACGGCGACACATCCTGACCGACTCCGGTGCGCAGCTGTGGCTGGGCGAGCAGCCCGACGAGCCCGAAGGCCTGCCGCACATGCCGGTGCGGCTGCACGCGCGTTCATGGCATCGCTACGCCGAACCGCCGCCGGAGGCCACCGCGCTGATCATGTACACCTCGGGAACCACGGGTCCGCCGAAGGGCGTGCTGATGAGTCGCCGCGCCATCGCCGCCGATATCGACGCGCTGGCCGAGGCGTGGCAGTGGACGCCGGACGACACCTTGGTGCACGGGCTTCCGCTGTTCCACATCCACGGCCTGGTGCTCGGTCTGCTCGGTTCGCTGCGGATCGGAAACCGCTTCGTGCACACCGGAAAACCCAAGCCCGCCGAGTATGCGGCGGCCGAGGGCTCGCTGTACTTCGGGGTGCCGACGGTGTGGTCGCGGATCGTCGACGACCGCGACGCCGCGCGGGCGCTGTCGTCGGCCCGGCTGCTGGTGTCGGGAAGCGCGGCGCTGCCGGTGCCGGTGTTCGACAGACTCGCCGAGCTGACCGGCCACCCACCCGTCGAGCGGTACGGCGCCAGCGAAACCCTGATCACCCTCAGCACCCGCGCCGACGGTGAACGACGGCCCGGCTGGGTTGGGCTGCCGCTGCAGCGGTGTGCAGACCCGGCTGGTGGACGACGGCGGTGCGCCCGTCGCCGCATGACGGCGAAACCATTGGGCGCACTGCAGGTTCAGAGCTCCGACGATGTTCGACGGCTACCTCAACCTGCCCGAGGCCACCGCGGAGGCATTCGACGCCGAGGGCTGGTACCGCAGCGGCGACGCGGCCGTCATCGACGGCGACGGAATGCACCGCATCGTCGGCCGCGAATCGGTGGACCTGATCAAGACAGGCGGCTACCGGGTCGGTGCAGGCGAGATCGAGACGGTGCTGCTCGGGCATCCCGGCGTCGCCGAGGCGGCGGTGGTCGGTGTGCCCGATGACGACCTCGGCCAGCGCATCGTCGCGTTCATCGTCGGCGACGCCGAGCCCGAGGCGTTGATCAACTATGTCGCAGAGCAGCTTTCGGTGCACAAGCGGCCGAGGGAGGTGCGCGTCGTGGACAGCCTGCCGCGCAACGCAATGGGCAAGGTGCTGAAGAAGGAGCTGGCGGGAATTGACTCTGAAGTTCGACGAGATCTGCATCGACGCCCACGACGCCACCGCGCTCGGCGAATGGTGGGCGAAGGTGCTGGGCTGGCCACACGACGTCGACGACGACGGCGACGTGCGACTGCAGCCACCGCCAGGCCAGGGCCCGCCATGGATCTTCATCGCCGTGTCCGACGACAAGGTCGTCAAGAACCGCATCCACTTGGACTTCAAAGGCGAAGACCAGCAGGCCGAGGTCGACAGGGTCATCGGCATGGGGGCCCGGCACGTCGACATCGGCCAGACCGGAGACGAGTCCTGGGTGGTGCTGGCCGACCCCGAGGGCAACGAGTTCTGCATCCTCGCGCCGAACGACTGATCTCGCAGCGCGAGCGTGCGCAGATGGACAACATCGAGCGGCGTGTAGTGACAAACACGCCCGCTCGCGGTGCGACGAGCGTGCGCGGAATGCTGCTGAAAAGCGGTGCGTCGACTCGCGGACACGCACTGTCGCGGGGAATTAGAGTGAGTCGGTGTCGCCACCGCTCACCGACGCCCAGCTCAACGAGCTGTTCGAAGAGTTCCCCGTGCTGGCCGGGCGGCCGCGGCAGCTGCAGGAACTGTCCGGCGGCCTGACCAACCGCAACGTCAAGATCACCACCCCCGACGGCGTGTATGTCGCCCGCTGCTGCCGACACCGGCAGCAACTTCCTGGGCATCGACCGCGACCGCGAGTATTACAACACCAAGGCGGCCGCGGAGGCCGGGGTCGGCGCACAGGTGATCGACTACCGCCCCGATCTCGGGATCCTGCTGCTGGGCTATCTCGACGGGACAGACCCTGTGCAACGACGACTTCCAGCGACCCGAGATCCTCGCCAAGGCGGCCGCCGCGGTCCGCGCGCTGCACGCCGGCCCGCGATTCCAGGGCCGCTTCGACATGTTCGAACGCCAAGCCGCACGTATCTGAAAACCGTCCATGGACAACGGATTCCGGCTTCCCACGGACTACCTCGACCACGCCGACACCTTCGACGAGATCGCGCGAGGTGCTGACGGCGACCGACCAGACCACCGTCCCGTGCAACAACGATCTGCTTGCGGGGAACTTCATCGAAGACGGCGACAAGATGTGGCTGATCGACTACGAGTACTCCGGCAACAACGACCCGTGTTTCGAACTGGGCAACATCTGGAGCGAATGCGGGCTGTCCACCGACCAACTCGACGAGCTCGTCACGGCCTACTACGGGCGCACGGCTGCGCCACAAGATCGCCCGCGCCCACCTGCAGGGCATCGTCGGCAAGTACGGCTGGACACTGTGGGGCTGTATCCAGAACGGCTCCAGTGCAATCGAATTCGACTTCTGGGAATGGGCGATGGAACGCTATGAGGGCGCGGTCGCCGAGTTCAAGGGGCCCGAACCTGGCCCGGCTGCTCGACGATGTACAGGCGGCCGACTGATGGCCGCCGAGCTTCCCGACCGCGCCCACGTCGTCATCATCGGCGGCGGCGTCATCGGCACCAGCGTCGCCTACCACCTGACGAAGCTCGGCCTCACCGACGTCGTGCTGCTGCGAGCAGGGCCAACTGTCCTGCGGCACAACCTGGCACGCCGCCGGGCTGGTCGGCCAGCTGCGGGCATCGGAGAGCGCGACCCGGCTGGTGCAGTACTCCACCCAGCTGTACGCCGAACTCGAGGACGAGACCGGACTGTCCGCCGGCTACAAGCAGTGCGGGGGAGTGACCGTCGCCCGCACGCGAGGACCGGATGGTCCAGCTGCGCCGCACCGCCGCGAACGCCGCGGCATTCAACATGGAATGCGAACTGCTGCAGCCCCGAGCAGGCGCTCGAGCACTATCCCGTGATGCGGGTCGACGACCTGGTCGGCGCCATCTGGCTGCCCGCCGACGGCAAGGCCAACCCGACCGACCTGACGTTCGCGCTTGCCAAGGGCGCGCGGATGCGCGGTACGCGCGTCGTCGAAAAGACCAGGGTCACCGGCATTCTCACCCAGGACGGACGAGCCACCGGCGTGCGCACCGACAAGGGCGACATCGAGGCCGAGATCGTCGTCAACTGCGCCGGGCAGTGGGCCAAACAGGTCGGCGCGATGGCAGGCGTCAACGTGCCGCTGCATTCGGCCGAGCACTTCTACGTCGTCACCGAGGACATCGACGGTGTGCACCCCGACCTGCCGATCCTGCGCGACCCCGACGGCTACACGTACTTCAAGGAGGAGGTCGGCGGGCTCGTCATCGGTGGCTTCGAGCCGGAGGCCAAGCCGTGGGTATCGCCCGACGACATCCCGTATCCGTTCGAATTCCAACTGCTGGAGGAGGATTGGGACCATTTCGAGATCCTGATGAACAACGCCTTGCTGCGCATCCCCGCGCTCGAGGTGACCGGCATCAAGAAGTTCTACAACGGCCCGGAGAGCTTCACCCCCGACAACCAGTTCATCCTCGGCGAGGCACCCGAACTCGACGAACTTCTTCGTCGGCGCCGGATTCAACTCGGTGGGTATCGCCACCGCGGGCGGCGCGGGCCGGGCGCTCGCGGAGTGGATCGTCAACGGCGCGCCGACCAGCGATCTGACCGGCGTCGACATCCGCCGCTTCGCGCCGTTCAACGGCAACAACCGCTGGCTGCACGACCGCGTCGCCGAGGTGCTCGGCCTGCACTACGAAATCCCCTGGCCCAACCGGGAGATGAAGACCGCGCGGCCGTTCCGTCGCTCGCCCGTGCACCACCTGCTGGAGGCCGCCAACGCCAACTTCGGCAGCCGAGATGGGCTGGGAGCGAGCCAACTTCTTCGCCCCCGCCGGAGTCGACCCGACGATCGAGTACACCTGGGGCAAGCCGAACTGGCTGCCATGGTCGGCGGCCGAGCAGACCAACACCCGCACCGCCGTCACCGTCTTCGACCAGACCTCGTTCTCCAAGTACGTGATGGTCGGGCCCGACGCCGAAGCGGCGCTGCAGTGGCTGTGCACCGCCGACGTCGGCGTCGAGGTCGGCAAGGCCGTCTACACCGGAATGCTCAACGAGCGCGGCACCTACGAATCCGACGTCACCGTGACCCGCACCGGCGCCGACGAGTACTTCATCGTCAGCAGCGCCGCCACCACCGAACGCGACAAGGACCACATCCGCAGGAACCTGCCCGCCGGCACCCGCGCGTCGCTCGTCGACGTGACGTCGGCATACGCGGTATTCGGTGTGATGGGGCCGAATTCGCGCGACCTGCTGGCCAGCTCTGACCTCCGCCGACCTGTCCGACGAGGCGTTCCCGTTCGGCACCAGCCAGCAGATCTCGCTGGGATACGCGACCGTGCGGGCGACCCGGATCACCTACGTCGGCGAACTGGGTTGGGAACTCTACGTTCCCGCCGAGTTCGCGGTCGGCGTGTACGAGGACCTGATGGCGGCCGGTGAACGCTTCGGCGTCGGCCGCGGTGGCTACTACACGATCGAATCGATGCGGCTGGAGAAGGGCTACCGCGCATTCGGCCGGGAACTGACGCCGAGCGAGAATCCCGTCGAGGCCGGGCTGCTGTTCGCCTGCAAGCTCAAGACCGACATCGAGTTCCTCGGCCGCGCGGCCGTCGAGAAGGCCAAGGCGGAGGGCCCGCGCCGCAAACTCGTCGGTTTCAGCGTCGACGACACCCGAGGCCATGCTGTGGGGCGGTGAACTGGTCCTGCGCGACGGCGCGGTCGCCGGTCAGGTCACCTCGGCGGCGTGGGGCGAGACCGTCGGCGGCTGCGTGGGTCTGGCCTACGTGCGCGCGGCAGACAACTCCGTCATCGACGCCGACTGGGTGAAGGCGGGCAGACTACCAGGTCAACGTCGGCGGTCAGCTCTACCCGATATCGGTGTCGCTGCGGCCGATCTATGATCCAACCAGCACCAAGATTCGACCCTGACCATGGCCCTCAGCGTCTTCGATCTGTTCAAGATCGGCATCGGACCGTCGAGTTCACACACCGTCGGCCCGATGATCGCTGCCGACAGGTTCGCCCGCGGTTTGCGCCAAGACGGGACCCTCGACTCGACGACGCGGGTCACCGTCGAATTGTTCGGCTCCCTCGGCGCGACCGGCAAGGGCCACGGCAGCATCCCTGCCGTCGCGCTCGGGCTGATGGGCGAGCGGCCGGACGCCGTCGACCCTGACCGCACGCCCGAGCGGATAGCGGCCATCACCGACACCGGGCAGCTCTCGCTGCTCGGGGAGCATCCGATCGCCTTCAGCCTGGCCGACGACATCATCCTGCACACCACCAAGACGGCGAGATTTCACTCCAACGCGATGGTGTTTCGCGCCTTCGGCGAGGACGACGCGGTGATGGCCGAGCGCACGTTCTACTCGATCGGTGGCGGTTTCGTCGTCGACGAGACACAGGTCTCATCCGACGATGACCCTGTCGTGGTTGCAGACCCAACGCCCGTGCGCTACCCGTTCTCGACCGGCGACGAGCTGTTGATCCACGCCGCCGAGACCGGCCTGCGCATCAGCGACATCGTGATGGCCAACGAAATGGCCTGGCACACAGAAGATCAGGTTCGATCCGGGCTGCTCAAGATCTGGTCGGTGATGCAGGAATGCATCCAGGCGGGCATCAGCACCACCATCGCGACCCTGCCAGGTGGGCTCAAGGTGCGTCGCCGCGCTCCGCAGCTGGCCGCAAAGCTCTCCGCTGCAAAGGCTTCCAGTGATCCGTTCATCGCGATGGACCGCGTGAACCTGTACGCAATTGCGGTCAACGAGCAGAACGCCGCCGGTGGACGTGTCGTCACCGCACCGACCAACGGCGCCGCGGGCATCATCCCCGCCGTGCTTCAGTACTTCCACGACTTCATCGCCGGTGCCGACGACGACTGCACAGTGCGGTTCCTGCTCGTGGCCGCGGCCATCGGCAGCATCATCAAGGAGAACGCGTCCATCAGCGGCGCCGAAGTAGGTTGCCAGGGCGAAGTCGGCTCGGCGTGCTCGATGGCGGCGGCCGGGCTCGCCGAGCTGCTCGGCGGGTCACCGCGGCAGGTGGAGAACGCCGCCGAGATCGGCATCGAACACAACCTCGGGCTTACGTGTGACCCGGTCGGCGGACTCGTCCAGATCCCGTGCATCGAACGCAACGCGGTCGGCGCGGCCAAGGCCATCAATGCCGCTCGGATCGCGCTCAGCGGCGACGGAACCCATCAGGTGTCGCTGGACAAGGCCGTCAAGACCATGCGCGAGACCGGCGCCGACATGAAGGACAAATACAAGGAGACCGCTCGCGGCGGCTTGGCGCTCAACGTCGTCGAATGCTGAATCAGTTGGCGTGCAACGCCTCGTTGAGCGCGATGCCCGTGGCCGTCACGGGCCGACACCTCGACAGCACCGGTGACCGAGTTACGACGGAACAGAAGGTTGCTTCCTCCGGACAGGTCTTGGGCCTTGATCGTCTCGCCGTCGGGCATCTGCCACCTTGGTGCCTGCGGTGATGTAGAGGCCGGCCTCGATGACACAGTCGTCGCCCAACGATATGCCGAGCCCGGAATTGGCGCCGAGCAGACATCTCCTGCCGACCGAGATCACTTCTTTGCCGCCGCCTGACAGCGTTCCCATGATCGAAGCGCCGCCGCCGATGTCGGTACCGTCGCCGATCACGACTCCGGCAGAGATCCGGCCTTCCACCATCGAGTTGCCCAGCGTGCCTGCGTTGTAGTTGACGAAGCCTTCGTGCATCACCGTGGTGCCCTGCCGCCAGGTGCGCACCGAGTCGCACCCGGTCCGCATCGGCGACGCGGACACCCGCCGGGAGCACGTAGTCGACCATCCGCGGGAACTTGTCGACGCCGTAGACGTGACCGCGCCGCGGCGACGCAGTTTGGCTCGCACCATCTCAAACCCCGCGACCGCACACGGCCCGAAGTTGGTCCACACCACGTTGGTCAGGACGCTGAAGAAACCGTCGGCATTCAGCCCGTGCGGAACTGGACCAGTCGGTGCGATAGCAGGTGAAGCCGCAGGTAGGCGTCGTGCGCGTCGACGGCGTGATCCGCCAGCGACTCGATCACCGTGCGCACTGCCACTGTCTCGGTGTCGCGGTCGTCGTCGCGGCCGGTCATCGTAGCCAGGTCAGCCGGGATGTCGTCGACCTCGAGCCGGACAGTCCCCGACGGGCCTTCCCCGCCCAACTCGCGGCTCGGGAAACCACGTGTCGAGGACCGATCCGTCGGCGGCGAAGGTCGCCAAGCCGACGCCTGAAGCAGATGTCACGCTGGTTGAGCCAAGACTAGCCTCAGGAGGTGTGGGCCTGGATTTGCGTGGCGATCCGATCGCGTTGACCGCGGCGCTGGTGGACATCCCCAGCGAGTCGCGCGACGAGCAGCAGCATCGCCGACGAGGTAGAGGCAGCACTGCGCGAGCAGACCAGCGGGTTCGAGATCGTCCGCACCGGCAACACCGTGCTGGCCCGCACCGACCACGGCCTGCCGTCGCGGGCCATCCTGGCCGGACACCTCGACACCGTGCCGATCGCCGACAATGTGCCCAGCCGCCGCATCGATGGCGTGCTTCACGGTTGCGGCACGTCGGACATGAAGTCCGGCGACGCGGTGTTCCTGCACCTGGCCGCCACAGTCGACGCCCCCGCGCACGACATCACGCTGATCATGTACGACTGCGAGGAGATCGAGGCGTCGGCCAACAGCTTGGGCCGCATCGAGCGCGAGCTGCCGGAGTGGCTGCACGCCGACGTCGCGATCC
This sequence comes from uncultured Actinomycetota bacterium, assembly GCA_963758825.1. GTDB lineage: Bacteria > Actinomycetota > Actinomycetes > Mycobacteriales > Mycobacteriaceae > Mycobacterium. The sequence continues at coordinate 37,313 of CAVWWV010000015.1, forward strand.
TCGGGGAGCCGTCGGGCGGGTTCATCGAGGCGGGTTGTCAGGGCACGCTGCGAATGGTCGTGACCGCAGACAGGGACGCGGGCGCATTCAGCGCGATCGTGGCTGGGCGACAACGCGATTCACAAGCTGGGCGCGGTGCTCGACCGGCTGACCGCCTACCAGGCCCGCAGCGTCGACATCGACGGGTGTGTCTACCGCGAAGGGCTGTCGGCGGTGCGCATCGACGGCGGGGTGGCGGGCAACGTGATTCCCGATGCGGCGTCGGTCACCGTCAACTTCCGGTTCGCGCCCGACCGCAGTGTCGAGCAGGCCGCCCAGCATGTGCGCGAAGTGCTCGACGGGCTCGACGTGCAGATCGAACAGACCGACGCCGCATCCGGTGCGTTGCCCGGGCTGACCAAACCCGCCGCTGCCGCGCTCGTGGCAGCCGCCGGTGGGCAGGTGCGCGCGAAGTACGGCTGGACGGACGTGGCCCGGTTCGCGGCGCTCGGCGTGCCCGCCGTCAACTTCGGCCCAGGCGATCCCAACCTCGCGCACCGCGTTGACGAACGCGTCGAGACGGCGCAGATCACCGCAGCCACCGAGATGCTGCGGCGATACCTGATGAGCTCGACCTAGGCGTTTCTCTTGACTGCAGTGCGTGACCGACGGCTGTCGCGGCGGTATTTAACTGCTTGACGCGCCACCTACCCTGGAGGCATGTGAGCTGACGACATCTCCGGGTCATCCCGGATCGAGACCGTCGTCGCTATCCGCGCAATCACGAAGAGCCCTCACATGTCTCAACGCTCCGTCGTCTTGTTCCAATCTGTCCTTCTCGTGGCCCGGCGAACCGCCGCTGTTCGAGGGATTGACATTCGCCGTCGGCGACGGCCACACCGGCCTGGTCGCGCCCAACGGCGCCGGCAAGAGCACGCTGCTGAAGCTGATCGCCGGTGACTACCGGCCGTCGGCAGGTTCGGTCAGCGTCAACGGGCCGATCGGGTATCTGCCACAGACGTTGCCCTTCGACGCCCACCGCTCGGTGGCCGAGGTGCTCGGCGTCGCACTCCGTGCTCGATGCGCTGACGGCGTTGGCCGGCGGTGATGCTCGTGACGAGGTGTTCGCCACGATCGGCGACGAGTGGGACGTCGAGGAACGCACCCGCGCCCAACTCGACCGACTCGGCCTCGGGCACATCGCGTTCGATCGACGACTGGGGTCGCTGAGTGGCGGCGAGGTGGTCTCGCTCGGCCTGGCCGCCGAACTGCTGAAGCGACCCGATGTGCTGCTGCTCGACGAACCGACCAACAACCTCGACGCCGACGCCCGCGCGATGCTCTACCATGTGCTCGAGGAGTACCAGGGGTGCCTGCTGCTGGTCAGCCACGACCGCATGCTGCTGGATCGCATGGACCGCATCGCCGAGTTGCACCGCGGTGAAATGACGTTCCATGGCGGCAATTTCACTGCCTACGAGGAGTCCGTGCGCGAGGCGCGACGAGTCGCCGAGACCACCGTCCGCAGCGCCGAGCAACAGCTCAAGCGCGAAAAGCGGCAGATGCAGCAGGCCCGCGAACGCGCGGCGCGCCGGTCGAGCACTGCGGCGCGCACAGTTGCCGACGCCGGGCTGCCGAAGATCGTCGCGGGCGCGATGAAGCGTCGGGCGCAGGAGTCCGCAGGGCGGACCGACGGCGTCAACGCCGCGAGGGTCGACGACGCCAAGGCCAAGCTCGACGACGCCGAACGCGCGCTGCGCGACGACCCGCCGATCGTGCTCGACCTGCCCGATACCGAGATCCCCGCCGGCCGCAATGTGTTCATCGGGACGGGATTACGGGTCGGCCGGGGCGGCCGGTCGTTGTTCGGCGACGGGATCGACGTGTTCATCCGCGGACCGGAGCGAATCGCGCTCACCGGCGCGAACGGCGCGGGCAAGACCACGCTGATGCGCGTCATCGCCGGTGATCTCCGACCGGACGCAGGCGTCATTCAACGGGCCGACGGGCGGATCGCCTACCTGTCGCAGCGGCTCGACCTGCTCGATCCGGACGGGTCGGTGCTGGACAACCTCGCCGCCTACGCACCGAACATGGGCGAAACGCGGCGGATGCATGTGCTCGCGCAATTCCTCTTCCGCGACAGCACCATTCGCCTGCCGGTCTCGGCGCTGTCCGGGGGCGAGCGGCTTCGCGCCACGCTTGCGTGCGTGATGTACGCCGAGCCGGCGCCGCAGCTCCTGCTGCTCGACGAGCCGACCAACAACCTCGATCTGGTGAGCATCGGGCAACTGGAGTCGGCGTTGCGCGCCTACCGCGGCGCGTTCGTAGTCGTCAGCCACGACGCCAGATTTCTCGAGGCGATCCGACTGCACCGCCGGCTCCGGTTATCGCACGCAGGCATCGAGGAGCAACTCCACAGCTAATTTGCCAATGGGTAAACCTCATATGTAAAACCACCACCAAAACGGCGGATGCGGTGTTAGCTTGCACTCACGTGCGGTGTCTGGAGCTAGACGAAACGCAAAACAGGGGTAGGCGTACATGGCGAAGAACTCGATCATTCAGCCGTTGGGTCCATCGTGGTTCACCGGGGCTTATGACCCGTTGACCGCGCGGTGGCCTGCAGGCAACAAGATGCGAGACATCGTGATCGATGCGCTGCAGCCGGCACCAGGCCAGCGGCTACTCGAACTCGGTTGCGGCTCAGGGCGTCTCGCGATCCAGATCAAGCGCGGCTGGCCAGAAGTGGCCATTACCGCGGTGGACGGCAATCGCGACATCATGAAGGTCGCACGGCGCCGCGCGGAGCAGGCCGGGGTCGACATCGACTTTGTTCTCGGGGACTTCACCGCGTGCCCTCTCGAAGGCAGCTTCGACAGGGTCTACAGCACGCTCGTGTTGCATCACCTCAACCTCGAAGCGAAGCAGGAGGTGTTCGCTCGCATCCGTGGCCTTCTCGCGCCGGGTGGCAAGTTCGTAGTTGCCGACTTCTCGGGTCACCACGGGTCAGGGCAAGCGATCTTGTCGAAGCTGTCGATGCTTTCCGACCCCCTCGGTGCGAAACAGCCTCATCGCGACGGGAGTTTCGAGGCCGCGATGCGGGAGACATTCACCGTCGTTCGTTCACTGGCTCGAATTTCGTCGGTGTTCGGAGCCATCGAGGTGTGGGAGTGCGGGCTGTGACCAGTGGGACGGCAACGGGGAACGCGCGATGGACCGGTGGGCACGTCTAGTCACGACTAGGCCGCTGCTCGTCGTCCTCGTGACGGTGGGCGCGGTGCTGGCGTCCGGTTTGTGGGGGCTGGGTGTCTTCGATCGGCTCAACCTCGCCGGCTATGCGGATCCGACAAGTGAATCGGCGCAGGCGGACCAACTGGTCGACCAGCATCTGGGTCGCCGGACCCCCGACATCGTCGTCGTATACACCGCTCCCGACGGCCAGACAGTCGAGACGATCCGCCCGCAGGTCACCGAACGCCTTGCCGCAGTCGACAAGTCGTTGTTGGCCAAGCCCATCGACTCGTTCTGGACGTCCCCGCCCGAGCAGGCCCTCAGACTGGTGTCACCCGATCACCGGAAGGCGCTCGCGGTTCTCACCCTCCAAGGTGACGACAGCCAGCGATTGAAAACATTCAACGACCTCAGCCCCGGACTGCAGATCCCCGGAGTGCAGACCGACTTCTCCGGCCAGAGCGCGACAACAGGAGCGTACAACGCGGAATCGAAGGGCGACCTGGCGCGCGCCGAGGCGATCGCGATTCCGTTGACGCTGGCACTTCTCGTGGTGATCTTCGGTGGCTTCGTCGCGGCGGCCATCCCGGTGTGTGTAGGCGGACTGGCCGTATTCGGGTCGCTCGGCGCTCTTCACGCGCTCTCGATGGTGACCGACGTCAGCGCTTTCGCCCTGAACACCGCATCCATCCTCGGCCTCGGAATGGCCATCGACTACGGCCTGCTCACGGTGTCGCGGTTCCGCGAGGAACTCGGCCGTGGGCTCGAACCAGTCGATGCCGCGCGCCGGACGATCGCGACGGCGGGACGAACCGTCCTGTTCTCAGCTCTGCTGCTGGCAGTCGGGCTTGCAGGCATGTCGGTGTTCAGGCTGTCGATGGTCCGGTCAGTGGGCTTCGGCGCGATTGCCGCGGTCGGCATCGCCGCATTTTTGTCATTGGCAGCTGTTCCAGCGCTACTGACGATTCTCGGGCACCGAGTCGGTGCGTTGCCGTGGAGGCGGGGAGCGGCGCAGCGTGGTGAGGCCCGTGCGTACCGCTTCTGGTCTGCGATCGCCACCAAGGTCACCCAACGTCCGATTCTCGTCGCGGTGCCGATCGTGGCGGGGCTCGCGCTGATCAGCGCTCCTATTCGGGATATCGCCTTCGGCGGCCTCGATATTCACGACTTGCCGAAGAACAACACCGTGCGTTCCACGCAGGAGATGATCACGGCCGAGTTCCCGCTGGTGAACAACGGCGCGACGATCGTCATCAAGGGCGACAACGGACCACCGGCGGCGCCGGCAGTCGCGCAATTCGCCGCGGACGCAAAGTCGGCGGAGGGTGTCACGCGCGTAGACCCGCTGGCCTCCGGCGACGACATGACGATCCTTCATGCGGTGCTCTCAAGCGATGACTTCTCGAACGAGGCGCGAGACTCGATCGCCGCACTGCGCGCCATCCCGCCTCCACCGAAGACGGCGGTTCTCATCGGTGGAGAGAACGCGGTACGCGCCGACAGCAACACCGCTGTCCTCGACGGCCTTCCCTTCATGCTCTCGATCATGATCATCGCCACCCTGGTGCTGATGCTGATCGCATTCAGGTCCGTTGTGCTGCCGATCAAAGCGGTGGTCATGGCGGCCCTCAGCCTCACTGCCACCCTCGGGGTGCTCACCTGGATTTTCGTCGACGGTCACGGCGCCGGCTTGCTTGGTGTCGAGCCGCGTCCGCTGCCGGCCGCGGCGATCGTCATGGTCATCGCGGTGATTTTCGGCCTATCGACCGACTATGAAGTGTTCCTCGTGGCCCGGATGGTCGAGACGCACGAAACGGGCGCGAACACGGTTGAGTCCGTGCGAGAAGGTTTGGCATCCACGGGACGCGTCATCACCGCGGCAGCCTCCCTTCTCGTCATCGTCACCGGGGCGGCGGGCCTGTCGCAGGTTGCCCTGATGAAGATTGCTGGAGTGGGTATGGCGTTCGCCATCATCCTCGACGCGACGATCGTGCGGATGCTTCTCGTGCCCGCCCTGGTCACACTGATGGGTCCGGTGAACTGGTGGATTCCCCGGTTCGCTCGGCGCCATCGGGAGAACGTTGCGCCGACCGATCTCGAGGTCGTTGAGACGCCCGCCACAGTGTCGGAACAGTAAGAACGTCACCGCGAATTCTCAGCGAATTCTGAGCACCGGCGTGACCAAACCGAGAATCGCCTGTGATAGGTGCCGTCCCTACATAGCAAATTCCAATCGGGTGATATAGAAAAGTGCCGCGAAAATTTTTTATTCGCGCGTCGATTCCGCTGTAAAGCCGAGGAGGTAGCTGTACGGTGCAGATACCGGTTTGACATCGGCGTCAGTTGGTGGATGCGCCCTCGTGGGCGTTCTTCCGTGCTGCAAGTTAAGTTAACTCAGCTAACAGGGGAGCCGAGTGTGACATTTGTAGAAGAAACCGACACGGTTATTGCTCCGTTACCGTCGCGGCCGCGACGTCAACGCGCATACATCGGGGCCCAGGCGCCCGTCGAGACCATCCTCTACGGCGAGGAGGATCCGTATCGGTGGGACGAGGCGAGAACTCAGATGTTCCAGTCTCTGGTCTTCGCCGAAGCATTCCGTTACCACTACACCAACTGTGTCTCGTACCAGCGGTACTGCAAACTCGAGGGAGTTAGCCCGGACACCCTGACGATGCCGGAGGACATCGTCCGGATCCCCGTGATCCCGGCGTCGATGTTCAAAGAGCGAGCCATCCGCAGCGTGGCCGACGACGCCGTCGCCAAGGTGTGTCGCAGCAGCGGCACGCAGGGCGTCATCAGCAGGGTCAGTCGTGACAACACCAGCATGGAACGATTCGTCGGCTCCATCAGGCTGTCCGCCGAGCAGCTGCTTGATCTGCGGGTGCGGGCCCAGGTGTTCAACCTCGGCCCCGACACCGACGCGGCAGGCGACGTCTGGTTCCCCTACGTCATGAGCCTGATCAGCCTGCTGCGACCGGCCAACCACTACGTCGTCGACGGCGTCTTCGACCCGCGCAACGTGGTCGACGACCTGATGGCGTTGGACGAGGAGATCCAGCCGATCATCGTCGGGCCGCCCATCTTCGTCGTGTACCTGCTGCAATACCTGGCCGACCAAGGGATCACCTTGGATCTGGGCGCGCGCCGCGGTCTGCTGGTCACCGGAGGTGGCTGGAAGACGCACACCGATGAATCGGTCGACAGCGCCGAGTTCCGGGCCTGGTGCACAAGACAACTCGGACTCGACGGTGTCGGCGTTCGGGATGCCTACAACATGGTCGAACTCAACACGGTGATCTTCGAGTGCGAGGCTGCGCACAAGCACATTCCGCCATGGCTCGTCGTCAAGGCCCTCGACTCGGATACCCAGGAGCCGGTGCCGGCAGGCGAGATGGGGGTCCTCGCCTACTGGGACGCGTTGCCGACGGGTTACCCCGGCTTCGTCATCTCCGACGATTTCGGCGCGGTCGACCCGGGGCAGTGTGAGTGCGGCCGCGCGGGACCGACGATGAGTTTCACGCGGCGAGTGACCGCAGCCGATGACCGTGGCTGCGCGCGCGCCATGGATGCCGAGACGGAAGTTGCAGAGGAGGACCGGTCATGACCACCTTTCAATTGGGCACGATCTTCGAGACGCAGAACTCGGCCGGCCGCTCGATTCGTTGCCTGCTGGAAGGGCCGGACTCGGGCGACCAGGACGCACCTCTGGTCGTCGTCGCTCCCAGTTACGCGCTGTCGATGCGCCACTTCGGCCCGTTGTCACTCTTCCTGACTCTCAACGGGTTTCGCTCTCTGCGTTTCGACTACACGGACCACGTGGGCGCAAGCGACGGGGACGTGTACGACTACAAGTTGTCCACCGCTGCCGATGACCTCCGTGCGGTCATGGGATCACTGGCGGGTTGGGGCGTGACAGGTCCGGTCGGCGTCATCAGCGTCAGCATGGGCGCGAGGATCGCGTTCCGTGCGCTGCAGGGAAGATCCGACATCGCCACCCTGGTGTCGTTGGTGGGTGTGGTGAACTTGCAGGACACACTGAATTGTGTGATCGGCGAGGACGTCGTCGCCGAAGGCCTGTCCGGCCACGAGCCACATGCCCGAGAGGTGCTCGGTTACCACGTCGGCGGCCAAATCGTCATGGACGCGATCGAACACAATTTGCACTCACTCGAGTCGACGAAACTCGATGTGTCGCAATGCCGTTTCCCGATCACCCATGTTTACGCCGAAGACGACAAGTGGACGAACTTGGAGGAGGTCGAGTCGGTCTTCGGTGAGGACTCCGACGCTGGGTCGCGCCAGATCTTCATCCTGCCCGAGGCGACCCACAAGCTCGAGTACAACCCCGTCGCCGCAAGGACCGCGTTCTCAGTGGCAACGGCGGCTGTAGCGCGGGAACTCACAGGCGCCGAAATGGCTCTAGACCAAGTCATTTCGCCTTCTTTCAACGACGTAGTTGAAAAACATCGACAAGAGAAATCACTAGATGGAGAGGTAAACCAATGACAGATCAACTCGAACGGACCGTCACCCAGGAGGGTTTCACGATCCGTGACGACGGGTCGAAAAAGATCCTGGAGTTGCCGATCGTGGTCTGCGGGGAAGTCAAGTTGCCGACTCCCGAGAACACGATCTCGTTGAGCTATGGCGACGACATGGAGGTGCGCATCCCGCGGCTGGACGCCGCCGATGTCGCCCGTATCCGGGAGGCCGACAACCGCGACATCGCCGCATTGTCGATCGACGACGTCGCGATCTTCTTGAACGATCTCTGCAAGAAGTGGATCGACGAGGACTTCGAGTTCCGCAGGCTCGTGACCGAGACCATCAAGGAGACAGCCGGATACGTCGGTCCGAGCATCTACTACGACCTCGGACTACTGTCCACCGCGCTGCGTCGCATCAAGGTCTACGACATGCTGGAAAGCGAGATCGGTGATCCGTACCTGCTCGATGAGTGGTTGCCGCGCAAGACCGTTTACCTGCACGCCGAGCCACGAGGCAAAGTCACCCACATCATGGTCGGCAACATCCCGATGGCCGGGCTGTTCTCGATCGTGCGCAGTGTGATGACCAAGAACATGACCATCGCCAAGCTGCCCAAGCGGGACGCGGTCACCAGCCTGCTGTTTGCGCTCAGCTTCGTCGGGATCGCGCCGGACCATCCGATCACGAAATCGTTGACCGTCGCCTATTGGGAACCGGGCTCGACGATCGAGGATGAGATCCTGGACATGTCTGATGTGGTCTGTGCCTGGGGCCACGAGGCGTCAATCGAGCCGATCAAGAAGCGGATCCGATACGGAACCGAGTTCGTCGAATTCGGCCCGAAGCGCAGCCTGCACCTGGTCGGCAAGGACTCCGACGATCTCGACTACGTCGCGATGAAGGCGGCGTATGACATGAGCATCTACGACCAGGTGGCCTGCTTCAGCCCGCAGGAGACGTTCTGCGAAGCCGATACGGCCGAGTACACCGAGGCGCTGAGCCGATGGTTGAACATCAACCTGAAGCGCATGCCGAAAACGCCTGCTACGACCGACGAGAAGGCAGCCGTCGCGCGGACGCGCCGGGAGTCCGCGTTCCGCGGCTGGGAGGTCATCACACCGGAGGGCGGCGACACGGACTGGACCATCATCGTCACCGATGGGCCTTGCCGCATCGCATCGCATCCATTGAGCCGCACCATGTTCGTCCATCCGGTGAAGAATCTGAGCGAGGCGTTGCCGTTCACCGACAAGCACACTCAGACGATCGCCATCCATCCCCCGGAGCGGGCAACGGAACTGGCCGACGAACTAGCCTTCCGCGGCGTCGCCCGTATCACCGAGGTGGGGCGGGCAGGTCGGCCTCGACCGGGCTTCGCTCACGACGGCATGTTCCCGCTGGCGCGCCTGATTCGCTGGGTCACCATCGAACGTGGCGTCAAGTTCAAGTACAAGTTCTGGGGCATCCCTGTGGAAGAGGACGACCGACTGTTCTACGGCCGCGGTGATGACAACGAGAACCCGGACCCGATGGAGGTCTGGAAGGTGTACGAGGAAATGAATCTCAAGTAGTGCCATGACGATTGACACCGAAGCACCGCCGAACCCGGTACCTCGTGTACCGGGGGAGGCGGTGCTCTCTCAAGGAGCGGCAGGAATCGGCCTGGCATCTCTCAGCCAGAGTGGCGTCGTGCTGGATGTCTGGTATCCGGAACCGGAACTCGGCCAGTTCTCGGACAGCGGCGTCGAGTGGTTGGAGGCCGGCACCGTCCCCGATCGGCTGCGGCCGCTGATCGGGACGAACTCGGTCTGCGAGGTCAACGTGACAGGCGTTCGTACCACGATCGCAGACCTGTCGCTGCCGCCTCGTGACGCCTACGACGCTTACCTGCGGCTACACCTGTTGTCGCACCGCATGATTCGACCTCACCATGCCAACTTCGACGGTGTCGAAGATCTGCTCGCCGATGTGGTGTGGACGAACCACGGCCCAGTACCGGCCGACGATTTCGCCAGTCTGCATCGACGCTTGCGTGCGTTCGGGCCATTCACGGTGCACGGGGTCGGCAAGCTCCCGCGGATGGTCGACTACGTGATCCCGTCCGGCGTGCGGATTGCAGACGGTGCGCGTGTGCAGCTCGGCGCGCACCTCGCGCCGGGGACGACGGTGATGGCGGAGGGCTTCGTCGACTACGACGCAGGCACTTTGGGCGGAGCGATCATCGAAGGCCAGATCACCGCTGGTTGCGTCATCGGTGACGGCTCCGATGTCGGAGGCGGCACAGGAAGCGCCGTGATCACAGTCGGCAAGAGGTGCCTCGTCGGGGCGAACGCCGAGTTGGAGATCTCGCTCGGTGACGACTGCGTGGTCGAAACCGGACTGCACGTCGCAGCCGACACCATCGTTTTGCGAGCAGACGGCTCGGCGGTTCCCGCGAGCACCGTGGCCGGCGCGGACCACCTCCACCTGCGGCGCAATTCCGTGACTGGAGCCGTCGAAGCACTGCCTTGGCACGGCAAGGGCGTCGACCTCAACGCCGAATTGCTCGCCAACGGCTGAAGGCAGATCACCTGAACGGGCCCGGTAACCGGGAACCGCGACGGTGGTTGCTGGACTCAGCGCCTTGCGTGGCTGTTGTTTTTGCTGGAAACTTTGCCGGAGAACAGCGCGAAGCCGCCGAAATGCCGCCATCTAGGCGTGATATGTATGCAAACTTTGCCGATGCAAAGTTTGTCGAAGATACATGTGAGATTTGCCACGAGAATCGGCGCATGGGTGCAGAATGATTTGCACACCGCGCGTCGGCGGGCTGACGTGACGGACGCACATCAGCGACAACTCTTTGGGGGAGGCAACATGCGAACCGCGGCTCGCGCGATAGTCGTAGCTCTGCTCGCGCTTTTCAGTTCCGTCGTGGTCGGTGCGTCCGTCACGACGTCGACGACACTGCAACTCCAACTCCTGGCTGTCGTCATGGGCCCTTAAGGGCGCCCAGGTGCCGGTCTTCAACATCGAGAGCGATCAGTCGATCAAAGATCTGGCCCTGCAGTACGGCGACGGCACTGCGATCGTCACGCCGGTCCCACCGGTCCCGGTCCGAAGTCGTGCAGTACCCGGCCAGTTGGCGGCCATTCTCGCCAGGCGGTTTCTCCAGTAAGTCGTGGGATCAGTCAGTCCGCGAGGGCGTGACTGATCTGCAGGTGATCACGACAAATGATCCCAATGCGGTCATCTTCGGATACTCGCAGGGTGCGGTCACCGCCAGCGAGTTCAAGAAACAGTGGAATGCTAGGCAACCCGCATCGGGCACAGTGACCATCCGACGTTCGTGCTTCTGGGTAACGGGGACCGGCCCAACGGCGGCATCCTCGCGCGCTTCGCCGGCATCTATATCCCGGGTCTGGATATGACGGCCACGGGTGCGACCCCCACCGCAACCGCAGGGGCGACCCTGGTCAGATCACCACCGTCGACATCGCCGGCCAATACGACCCGATCGCCGACGCTCCGTTGAACCCGCTGAATCCGTTCGCAATGACCAACTCCATGATGGGCACCCTCTTCGTCCACCTCAACTACGCCAACCTCGACCCCAGCCAGGCGGTTTTGCAGGACACGGTCGGCGACACGCAGTACTACCTGATCCCGACCTATCCGGTTCCGCTCCTCGTGCCGGTGCAGATGATTCCGGGCGTCGGGCCGATCGCCGCCGACATGCTCGATCCGCTGGTGCGCATGCTCGTCGAGACGGGATACGACCGGACGATCAGCCCGGGCACGCCAACGAAGGCCAACTTCCTGTACTTCCCCAATCCGATAACGCTTATCTAGCAATATTCCCGTCGCGCTGGGGACGGGATTGGACAACGGGTTGCAGGACGTCGGTGCAGGCCGCGTGTTGAACACCCCGAGGCCGCAAATCACGGGCCCGACAGGGCAGGATGCATACGGAATCGGCGGACCGCCGGTCACCATAGACCCGCCGACAACGCCACTGTCGGTTACTCCACCGGTGAACAACTACGCGAAAACCACTGTCGTTGAGGAGGGTCCGCCTCCGCCACCTTCACCACCCGCCGTCGATCCCTCGACTATCACGAATAAGGGCTTGAATCTGAGTGTGCTGGGACTGTCGGGGCCTAGTGCGCCCGGCCAGACCGGCACGAATGCGACGAAGCCGTCGAAGCCGTAGCTCGCCAACGTGGCGGGATCCGTGGTCTCGGGTGTGACCCAGTCGATCAAGGCCGTCACCAACGCGGTCAAGGACGCCGCGCAGTCGCTCAAGCCCAAGACGCCTTCGACCGCGGGTACGACGGGTGATGCCGCCGGCGCGGCGACTGGGTGACTTAGTCGCGGCACCGGTCCGCCTGCGCGGCGGCGTCGGCGGCCGAGCCCGATCATGCCGATGTCGGCGAACGCGGCCGAAACCGCATCCAAGCTCATCGGCATCGATGCGACGAACGCGCGGGCGTGCTGCAAGGCCAGCCTGCCGAACACGCAGTCGACGCCGTCGGTGAGTCGGGCGATGGAGTCGACGGCGCGAATGTCACCGAGCCGCACAGCGTCGTGGAACGCGCGGATCGCGACCGCCGACTGGCCGCCGCGTTCGGCCGCGCGTCCTGCGTCGCGGGCCGCCGACCGCGCCCCGGCCGGGTCACGACGCGCGGCCGTCGTCCACGCCTTGGCCAACTGCAGCTCCGGGGCGAACAGCATCGACTTCAACCCGTGCCGAGACTCCGCCTTGGACAACGCCTTTGCGGCCTCACCCATCTCGTCCTGGTGGCCGAGCGCCTGTGCCAGCAGCATCCACGCCAACGGCCCCCACGAATACCCGGTCGGCGCCAGCGCCTCCGCCGCCCCCTGCAACAACTTCGCCGCAGCGACCGACTCGCCGCTCGCGATCAGCACGTCGGCGACCAGAATCTCGCCGATCGCCCGACCCGGCTGCTGCATCTGCGCGAAATCGGTCAGCTGCTGCGCAAGATCCTGTGCGCGGTCCAGCTCACCCGACATGATCAGCGCCGTCGTCTGGCCGAACCCGCTTGTGAAGCGAAGGAGGCCGGGATGCTGCGCCTCCATCGCGCGGTCGGCGAGTGCGTCGACCTCGGCGAAACGGCCCATCCGCGCGCAACTGAGCGCCGCGGCCGCCGCCGACCAACCGATGGCGGTGTCGTCGGCGTCCGGCGAGGCCAGCACGTCCTCGGCGATCTCCATCGCCCGGCCGGGACGGCCCGCGTTCATCGCGAAGGTGGCCGACAGCGCGTCCACCGTCGTCCGCGCCGCCGGCGATGTGACGCGGCCGCGAGTGGTCTGCAGAAAGGCCGTCGCCCGCTCAGGCTCCGACAGCATCCAGAACTGGTTGGCCGCCCGCGGCAGCGCCCATGCCATCAGCTCCGCGTCCGACAGTGTCGACGCGTCCACGGCGGCCAGCACCTCGTCGGCCTCCCTGCCGCGGCCCTGCCACGCCAACGCCTGGGCCAGGGTCAGCCGCGCGTCCAGGTCGGGGTCGCGCGCCAGCACTGCCTCGCCGAGGCGTTCGCTCAACTCCAGGTCGCCGAGCCGAAGCGCATCGGCCGCGGCGGCCACCACGACGGACACCGGTTGCGGGTTGTCGCTGTCGAGCGCCAACACCGCCAGCCGCAGCCGGTCGACGCAGTCCCGGGGGCGCCGGGCGGAGAGCGTTTCGTATACGGCGGTTCGCCGCGCACGCAGATCGTCTGCGGACATCAGGGTGCGCGCCGCGTCGACGTAGAGCGGATGCGCCGCAAGCACCGTGTCGTCGACGACGGTGATCGCGTCGGCGGCCTGCGCAGCCTGCACCGCGTCGCCGCCGGCCACCGCAGACAGGTCGGCCAGCGTCATCGGGTCGGCGACGGCCAGGAACTCCAGCGCGGCGCGGGCGTCGGCCGGAAGCTGCTCGACGAACTCCCGCACCGAGGCATTCAGCCGCTTGCGGTCCACGCTCGGCGCGTCGAGCTCGATCCGCGGCAGCACGTTGTCGAGCTGCAGCGCGGTGATCGCATCGGGCGCGCCCTCGTCGGGATCCACGGTGACGATCAGCCGCACCACACCGCTGACCGCCAGCTGATACACCAGCGTGGCGGACAGGTGGTCGAGCAGGTGCGCGTCGTCGACGACCAGCAGCGTGCCGTCGGATACTGACTCGCGGGCCGCCCGAAGCACCGCGGCGGTCTTGCCGTCGTCGGGGACCTCGATGAGGTCGCGTACCGCAGCAAACGGGACGGCGCGGTCGGACACCGTCCCTGTCACCCAGACCGCTCCGCCGAGCCGTTCGACGGCCGCGCGGGCCACCGTCGTCTTGCCCCCGCCGACAGGCGCGATGATCACCGCCCCACCGCGGTCCGCAACCGCCGATTCGACATGCTCGGCTGACGGCTCGGGAGGCACGGTCTTCCAGTCGACGGGCACCCGCCGGAGTTTAGGGTGTGGCCGCGGCGGCCGTGCCGTACTCGTCTACGTTGACGGTGTGTCACCCGATCCCGACTCCGAATGGGCCGTCTGTGTCTACTGCGCGTCGGGCCCAACACATCCCGAACTGCTCGAGCTCGCAGGCCGGGTCGGCGGCGCCGTCGCCGCGCGCGGCTGGACCTTGGTGTCGGGCGGGGGAAACGTCTCGGCGATGGGCGCGGTGGCCACCGGGGCACGGGCGAGCGGCGGCCGCACCGTCGGGGTGATCCCCAAGGCGCTGGTGCACCGCGAGCTCGCCGACGTCGACGCCGACGAACTCGTCATCACCGAGACGATGCGGGAACGCAAGCAGGTGATGGAGGACCGGGCCGACGCGTTCATCGCGCTGCCCGGCGGTATCGGCACGCTCGAGGAGTTCTTCGAAGCGTGGACAGCCGGCTATCTGGGTATGCACGACAAGCCGGTGGTGATGCTCGACCCGTTCGGGCACTACGCCGGCTTGCTCGCCTGGTTGCACGGACTCACCGACAGCGGGTACGTCAGCCAGAACGCGCTGGACAGGCTCGTGATGGTGGACGACGTCGACGATGCGCTGGATGCCTGTGCACCGGCCAGGTGATGGCGGTCACCTCGAGGGATTTAGGGTGTCGGCAGACGACACCGGAGGGGGATCGCCACATGACAGACGAGAAATCGGGGACTCGCAGCAGCGTCGGGCTGCTCGACATCGCCAGCCGGGTACCCGGCCTCATCGCCGATGCGCCGACAATCGTGCGCGGTGTGATCACCGGCTTCGGGGCTCGCCCTTCGGCCAAGACCTCCATCGGCAAGGTGTTCCAGGTCCGCGCGGCGCAGAACGCCGACAAGGTCTTCCTCAAGTTCGAGGATCAGGAGCTCACCTACAAAGAGGCCAACAAGACCGTCAACCGCTATGCCGCGGTGCTGGCAGCACGCGGGGTGGGCAAGGGCGACGTGGTGGGCATCATGGTTCCCAACTCACCCGACCCGGTGCTGCTGATGCTGGCAGCGGTCAAGTGCGGCGCGATCTCTGGGATGCTGAACTACAACCAGCGCGGCGACGTGCTCAAGCACAGTCTGGGATTGCTGTCGGCCAAGGTCGTCGTCGCCGACTCCGACTTCGTCGACCCGATCAAGGAAAGCGGCGCCGACGCCGAAGGGCTGATTGAGCTCGAGGAGTTCAAGAAGCTGGCCGAGACCGCGCCGACGAAGAACCCGGCGACCGCGTCGGCCGTGCTCGCCAAGGACAAGGCGTTCTACATCTTCACCTCGGGCACCACCGGCATGCCGAAGGCCAGCATCATGACGCACTACCGGTGGCTGCGGGCGCTCGCCGGTTTCGGCGGCCTCGGGATGCGGCTCAACAACAACGACACCCTGTACTGCTGCCTGCCGCTCTACCACAACAACGCGCTGACGGTCGCGCTGTCGGCGGTGCTCAGCTCCGGGTCGTCGCTGGCGCTGGGCAAGTCGTTCTCGGCCTCGAAGTTCTGGGACGACGTGATCCGTTACGACGCAACGGCATTCGTCTACATCGGCGAGGTCTGCGCGTATCTGCTCAACCAGCCGGAGAAGGACACCGACCGCAAGCACAAGGTGCGGGTGATCGCGGGCAACGGCCTTCGGCCGTCGATCTGGGACGAGTTCACCAAGCGGTTCGGCATCGACCGGGTCTGCGAGTTCTACGCGGCCAGCGAGGGCAACACCGCGTTCGTCAACGTGCTGAACGTCGACAAGACCACCGGCATCTGCCCGACGCCCGTCGCGTTCGTGGAGTACGACGACGAGACCGGCGACCCGAAGCGCGATGACAAAGGCCGGGTCCGAAAGGTCAAGAACGGCGAACCGGGTCTGCTGCTGTCGAAGGTCAGCAACTTCCAGCCGTTCGACGGCTACACCGACAAGGAAGAGTCCGAGAAGAAGCTGGTACGCGACGCCTTCAAGGACGGCGATGTGTGGTTCAACACCGGTGACCTGATGCGCTCGCAGGGCTTCGGGCACGCGGCGTTCACCGACCGGCTCGGCGACACGTTCCGGTGGAAGGGCGAGAACGTCGCCACCACCGAGGTCGAGGCGGCGGTGTCGACCGACCCGCAGATCGAGGAGGCGACAGTCTTCGGCGTCGAGGTGCCCGACGTCGGCGGCAAGGCCGGTATGGCCGCCATCCAGCTCAAGGAAGGCAAGGAGTTCGACGGCAAGGCGCTGGCGAAGGCCGTCTACGAGCACCTGCCCCCCTATGCGGTTCCGCTGTTCGTGCGGGTCGTCAAGGAACTCGCGCACACGTCGACGTTCAAGAGCCAGAAGGTCGACCTCCGCAAGGAGGGCTTCGGCGGCAGCTCCGGCGAGGGTGACGAGGAAGCCAACGACATCGAGGACCCGATCTACGTGCTGTCGGGCCCCGACGAGGGCTACGTCGAGTACTACGACGACTACCTCGCCGAGGTGAAGGACGGCAAGAAGCCCAAGTAGTGAATTCGGCGCGCGATATCCCGGCGTGTATGGCCAAGCCCGGCTTCGCAATCGGACTGGTCAAAGCGGCTAAAGCGCTCTCGAACCCTGCTAGCGTCGATAGATCGCTATGAGCTGGGTGGGGAGTGAACGAAGATGGTGAAGCTCTTCGCTACCACACTGGTTGTCGCGTTGGCGGTCTGGTGTTGCCGTTGACGTCGGGCGCCGGGGACGCTTCCGCGCAACCCGATCTGTCCACGCTGATCAACACGACGTGTACCTATCCACAGGTAGTGGCGGCGCTGAACGCGCAATCGCCTGAACTTTCCAACCAGTTCAACACGCAACCGATGGCGCAGGCCATGCTGCGGACATTCCTCGCATCGCCGGTGGATCAGCGCCAGCAAATGGTCCAGGCGCACAGTGGGCATTGGGGGCAACAGTTCACTGGATCACTCCTGCAGGTCGCCGCCGTCTGCAACAACTACTGAGCGACGTTTCTGCATGGACGTGGCCTCGATGCTGCAGGCGATCCCACCTATTGCCGTGTATCTGCTTGTCCTCGCCGTCGTAGGGATCGAGAGCGTAGGCATTCCGGCTCCTGGGCACACCGTGCTCGTCGGCGCGGCATTGCTGGCCTCGCGTCCCAACCTCGACATCAGCCCGATAGCCGTGGGCGCGGCCGCGACGGCCGGGGCGATCGCCGGAGGCGCCATCGCATTCACGGTCGGGCGCCGATTCGGCATGTCGCTCTTCGAGCGGCTCGGCAAACGCTTTCCCAAGCACTTCGGCCCCGGGCATGTCGTGCTCGCCAGGCGGCTGTTCGCCCGCTGGGGCGTGTCTGCGGTGTTCTTTGGGCGTTTCATTCCCTTGCTTCGCATCCTGGCCAGCCCTCTCGCCGGTGCGTTGAAGATGCGCTACCCGTACTTCATTGCCGCCAACGTCGTGGGGGCGCTGTGTTGGGCGGGGGGCACTACAGCCGCCGTGTACTACGCGGGCTTGGCCGCTGAGCGATGGGTTTCCCGGTTCGGCTGGGTGGCGCTCGTCGTTGCCGTGATTTGTGGCATCGCGATGACACTGCTACTGCGGGAACGTGCCAACCGTCTGATCGTCGGACTCGAGTCAGAACACGACTGGGAAACGCTCAGACACCATTAATGGATGCGTCTGTGCGTTTCACCCGACTGGGGTAGAACGGCAATTCGAAGTCGGCGCGATTGATGGCCCTAGGCGCGACTGAGCGCGCCGAAACCGCACGCCCGTAGCCTGGAAGTATGCAGTCGACCTTCTGCGGCCGACCGGTGGCAGGCGATCGCGCGCTGATCATGGCCATCGTCAACCGCACGCCGGACTCGTTCTACGACCGCGGCGCCAATTTCACCGATGAGGCCGCCAAGTCCGCGGCCCACGGGGTGATAGCCGATGGCGCCGACGTCGTGGACGTCGGCGGGGTCAAGGCCGGGCCCGGCGAGAACGTCGACGTCGACGAAGAGGTCGCGCGGGTGGTGCCGTTCATCGAGTGGCTCCGCGACAGCTACCCCGACCAGCTGATCAGCGTCGACACCTGGCGGTCGGCGGTCGCGAAACAGGCCTGCTCGGCAGGGGCCGACCTGATCAACGACACCTGGGGCGGCCATGACCCGGGCCTGGCCGAGGTCGCCGCGGAGTTCGGCGCAGGCCTGGTGTGCTCGCACACCGGTGGCGCGACTCCGCGGACCCGCCCGTTCCGGGTGAACTACGGGATCTCCGAGCGTGGTGTCGTCGACGACGTGATCGCCGAGGTGACCGCCGCAGCCGAACGGGCGGTGGCCGCCGGGGTGGCGCGAGACGCAGTGTTAATCGATCCGACGCACGATTTCGGCAAAAACACTTATCACGGTCTTAGTTTGTTGCGCCATGTAAAAGACCTTGTAAAAACTGGATGGCCAGTCCTGATGGCGCTGAGCAATAAAGATTTCGTCGGGGAAACTCTCGGTGTGGACCTGACAGAACGCTTGGAAGGCACCCTCGCAGCGACGGCGCTGGCCGCCGCGGAGGGCGCCGCGATGTTCCGAGTGCATGAAGTCGGACCCACCCGGCGCGTTCTCGAAATGGTCGCGTCAATCCAGGGCGTGCGTTCGCCCACGCGCACGGTTAGGGGACTGGCATGACACTCACTCCGATAGAACTTCCCGGCACTGACGTGGTCGCCGGTCGATGGTTGAACGACCACAGCTTCAGCCGACCCACGTGGACCATCGCCGAGCTGGAGGCGGCCAAGGGGTCGCGCACCATCTCGGTGGTGCTGCCCGCACTCAACGAGGAACAGACCGTCGGCTCGGTCGTCGAGACCATCACTCCACTGCTCGGTGGCCTGGTGGACGAGATCATCGTGCTGGACTCCGGCTCCACCGACGACACCGAGATCCGTGCGCTGGCCGCCGGTGCGCGGGTGATCAGCCGCGAGGTCGCACTCCCCGAGGTCACACCGCAGCCCGGCAAGGGTGAGGTGCTGTGGCGCTCGCTTGCGGTGACCACCGGCGACATCGTCGTGTTCGTCGACTCCGACCTGATCGACCCCGACCCGATGTTCGTGCCGAAACTGCTCGGCCCGCTGCTGACCGTCGACGGCGTGCACCTGGTCAAGGGGTTTTACCGGCGGCCGCTGAAGATCAGCGGCAGCGAGGACGCCACCGGCGGCGGCAGGGTCACCGAGCTGGTGGCGCGCCCGTTGCTGGCCTCGCTGCGGCCCGAGCTGATGTATGTCATGCAGCCGCTGGGCGGCGAATACGCCGGCACCCGCGAGCTGCTGACCTCGGTGCCGTTTGCGCCCGGGTACGGCGTGGAGATCGGCCTGCTCATCGACACCTACGACCGGCTCGGCCTGGACGCTATCGCGCAGGTCAACCTCGGTGTCCGGGAACATCGCAACCGGCCGCTGACGGAGCTCGCCTCGATGAGCAGGCAGGTCATCGCCACCCTGTTGTCGCGCTGTGGCATCCCCGACTCAGGGGTCGGGCTGACGCAGTTCTTCGCCGACGGGAACGACTACACGCCGCGCTCTTCGGAGGTGTCGCTGGCCGACCGGCCGCCGATGATCTCGCTGCGACCGCGTTAGCGGCGGGTGGTGGCGCGTCCTCGTCGGGCCGGTGAGGCAGTATCGATGGCGTGACCCTGATCCTCCTGTACCTCGTGGTGCTGATCCTGGTGGCCGTCGTGCTGTTCGGTGTGGGCAGTGCATTGTTCGGCCGCGGCGAGGTGTTGCCGCCGCTGCCCAGCGGCACCACCGCGACCGTTCTCCCCGCCTCGGGCGTCACCGGCGCCGACGTCGACGCGGTCAAGTTCGCC
Organism: uncultured Actinomycetota bacterium; assembly: GCA_963758825.1. Taxonomy (GTDB): domain Bacteria; phylum Actinomycetota; class Actinomycetes; order Mycobacteriales; family Mycobacteriaceae; genus Mycobacterium. The sequence continues at coordinate 57,239 of CAVWWV010000015.1, forward strand.
CAGGCGCTGCGCGGTTACAAGACCAGCGAGGTCGACTGGGTGCTGGACCGCCTCGGCCAGGAACTCGACTCGCTGCGCGGTCAACTGGCGGCGGTGCAGGCGACCGGCACACACGACGACGAGGTGCATGACGAGGAACCGGTCGAGGGTGGCGCGCATGCGCTGTCGGAGGACAGGGCCGATTCGTGACGGCAGAGCCGGAAGACGACAGCCGCATCCGTTGCGGTTGGATCGACCAATCGCGTTTGGCGCCAGCCGATTTCATTCTCTACCGGGACTACCACGATACCGAGTGGGGACAGCCGCTTCGGGGAGCAGGTGCGCTGTTCGAACGGGTCAGCCTGGAGGCGTTCCAGAGCGGGCTGTCGTGGTTGATCATCCTGCGTAAGCGGGAGAACTTCCGGCGTGCCTTCCACCGGTTCGATGTCGACAAGGTCGCGCGCTACACCGACCGCGACATCGAGCGCCTGATGAACGACGCGGGGATCGTGCGTAACCGCGCCAAGATCGAGGCGACCATCGCCAACGCGCGCGCCGTCGCCGACCTGGATGTCGACCTCGGCGAATTGCTCTGGTCGTTTGCGCCTGCGCCGCGGCCACGCCCGACAGACCTGTCCCAGGTGCCCGCCGTCACCGCCGAATCGACGGCGATGGCCAAGGAGCTGAAGCGCCGGGGGTTCAAATTCGTGGGCCCGACGACGGCCTACGCCCTGATGCAGGCCACCGGAATGGTCGACGATCACACGGCCTCCTGCTGGGTTCCCGCTACCGCCTGATCCGGCCCTTGAATCGATCTTGACCGGGTCTTTGCACACGCAACGCGGCGGATAGGGAACAATGGGGGAAGTTCAGTAGCAGTTCAGTGCCGGGTGCTGTCAACGGGTGGACAGCCGGCTCATGTGGAGGGAGCACTCGATGGCGGCGATGAAGCCCCGGACCGGCGACGGTCCTCTGGAAGCAACCAAGGAGGGGCGCGGCATCGTGATGCGGGTACCACTAGAAGGCGGTGGCCGGCTTGTCGTCGAACTCACCCCCGACGAGGCCGCGGCCCTCGGCGACGAACTCAAGGGCGTCACCAGCTAGCCAGACACCCATATGGCTCGCCCTGGTTGTCACTCACGACTCGCGGCTGAGCGCACCGGTCGGGCACGCGTGAACTGCGGCATCTATCTCGTCCATCACGTCGTCGGCAACATCATCGCCCTGGACGAACTGCAGTACGCCCCTCGTCAACCTCGAAGAAGTCCGGTGACATCGCCTCACACAGCCCGATTCCGCTGCACTTGTTCCGGTCCACGTTGATCATCATCAGACATCCCAGACGACAGGCAGTGATTTCGCCGCGCGGGTGAGCCAGCCGTGTACGACCGGTGCACGGTTGGGGTCCAGCCGCACATTGGGCAGCAGCCGAAAAAACTCCTCGATGACCACTTCGCCGATGGCGCGAGCCAGGTTGTGGCCGATGCAGAAGTGCGAACCGAAGCCGAACGACACATTGCCTTGGTCGCAGCGGTCGATGTCGAAGACGTCGGGGTCGGCGAACCGTGCCGGATCCCGGTTCGCGGAGCCGATCACCAACGCGATTTCCGTGTGAGCCGGAATCCGAACGCCCCCGAGGGTGACGTCTTCTGTCGTCAGCTTCTCGGTGAAACCGAACGGGGGAAGCCAGCGCAATCCTTCCTCCAATGCCGGTCGAGCCCAGGCCGCAGGGTCGGAGGCGACCCGCCGTGCCTCAGCGGGCCGGCCAAGAAGGCCGAGCAGTGTGTTGGAGATGAGATGCGCCGGCTCCTGGAATCCGCCGACGATGAGCACGCCGACCGTGGGCGCGATGTCGGCGATGGATCGCATCTCGCCCGGCGGCATCCCGTCGTGCAGAAGATGATCCAGGCCGCTGCCGTCGGGATGCTCGGTGATCTCCGGCGTGCGGCCCTCGAGGTACTCCCAAACCTCGGCCTTCACATCCTTGATGCGTTCGGCGACCGTCCGGTCGCGGCCGTAGTCGACCAGATAGTCGGCGTAGGTGTGGAACCACCGGCCCAGCGTGGCGTCGTCGACGTCGCTGAACCCGAGAACGTCGCCGACCACCCGCTGGCTGATGGGCTCGAAGATCTCGACGGTGGCATCGGCGGCGCCATTCGCGCGGATCGACTCGACGTAGTGCAGCACGGTCTTGCGGATGCCGCTTTCGTAATAGCGCTTGACCGCTTTGGGACGCACGGGTGCGTTGGCCGCATTCCGCAGCGTCCGATGGTCGTCTCCGGTCATGCTCATCACGTTCGGGCATCCGTAGACGGTTTCGTGCGCCTGTTTGGTCGGGCCGAAAACTCTGTCGTTGACCCCTGCCTCCTTGCACAGCTCCCAGGTCGTGACGAGGACGCGTCCGGTCTCGGGCACATAGACGACCGGTGCCCAATCACGCATCCAGCCGTAGAACTGGTAGGGGTCGTCTTCGAGCGACTGCAACGGCAGATCCGCGACGATGTCGAAAGCCGTTTCGACCGGGTCAGCCTGTGTGACGGGCGGTTTCGCCGTCACAGCTCACCTCTCCGGAATCAGTGTTATCGGTGACGAGTTGGTCAGCCGACCGGATGCCGGCTGCCGCTGCCCGCACACCGCGCGCTCGCCAATAGCCGATCACCGCGATCAGTATCACCACGATCAGAGTGCCGATGGTGAACGCCTCGAAGTTCAGTTGAGAAACACCCCACACGTCCTGGAACGAGTACTCCAGGCCGAAGAGGCTCTCGATGGTGCCCGGGAAGACGGCGACCCACGAACCCAGAACGATGAAGCCAAGCACTACGCCGGCGAGAATGTAGAAGCCGGTAGCGCCGCCGGGAACGCGGTAGGGGCGGTGCACATCCGGAAAGTCCCTGCGGAGCTTCATGACTGCAGGAACGATGATCAGGTAGCTGATCAGCAGAGTGGACACCGCCACGGTCAGGACGACGACGAAGACCGATGCGGTGGTGCCTTCGACGAGCGTCAGAGCGGCGATGGCGAACACGGTGGACACCACGCCCGACAAGATGTTCATTCGGACCGGGGTCCCCAGCTTTTCGTGGAATTCGCCGAAGAACCCGCCGAAGAAGGAGCCGTCGGCGGCGGCCATCGCCTGCATCCGGTCGGTGGCCATCATCCACGCGCTGCCCTGAGTGAGCAGCGCGAATACGAACAGCAACGCGGTCAGCACCGTCAGGAACCCGGCTGCGGGTCCGTAGACGGAGTAGGCGCGCTCCAGAGCCGCCAACACGCCTGCGTCGGCGATCTCGTCTGCCGGTGTGGCCCAGATGATTGCGAGAACCGGAAGGACATAGGCCAGCATGGTGATGACGCTGCCTCGCCTGATGGCCGCGGGGACGTCCTTCTGCGGGTCGTGCATCTCTCCTGCCGCGGAGTTGGGCGCTTCGAATCCCAGGTAGGCGAAGAGTGCGATCGGCACGATCGCAAGGAATCCACCCGCGGTGGGGGACAGCGACGACAAGGTGATGGGCTCGAAACCCTCGGTGAAGCCGTAGATGACGGCAGTCGTCACCAGGCTGATCAGGACGAGCAGTTTGGCGATCGCGCCCGCGCTGATGACGTTCTTACCCTTCTGCAGGCTGACGATGGCCAGCCCGATCGCCAGCCAGATGAAGATCAGCTTGAAGAGGTAGTCGCCCGCGCTGCCCGGCTCGATGCCGAAGACATATTCAGTCCAGACTTCCGAGGCGATGAAGACCAGGGAGCCGCCGAGCCAGATCGGATTGGTGATCCAGTACAGGACGACGGCGATCGCGGCCCAACTGCGCCCGAACGCGTATTTGACCCATTGATAGGGCCCGCCCTCCTGAGTGAATGCACCGCCCGTTTCGGAGAAAATCATCGCGGAAGGCACAAGGAACGCCGCCGCCAGGAATATCGCCCACAGCAGCCCCTCGGGCCTCCGGAGGCCATCACTCCGATGGTGTCGACGCTGATCACCGCGGCCACGATGAACAAGACGATGTCGCCGCGGCGCAGCGTCTTGATCAACCGGCGTTCCTGCGTCGCGGCCAGTTCGGTCAGCGCCGTGGCGTCGCCCGGTCGAGCGCGATCGGCTAGTTCCGACATGACAATCTCCAGAGGGTGAGATGACGTGTCGCGGTCGCCGCGGCCTCGTCGTGACGGGTGTGACGACCATTACTATGCGCCGGAGTCCACCCAGCTGTAAAACACAAAAAACCGAGTCAGTGCATCTCCAAATCAGATGCGGTGTAGTGCCCGCCGCGGCTGGATCCCGCCGCGATCAGCTGGACACCTTCCGGTAGATCTCCAGGGTCTGCTCGGCGATGTGCGCCCAGGAAAACTCTTCGATGCACCGCTGCCTGCCCGCCACTCCGTACTGACGGGCCCGCTCCGGATCGGCGACCAGTTCGTTGACGGCTTCGGCCAGCCGGGTCTCGAAGAACTCCGGGTCGCCCGCGTCGTAGTGAACCAACAGCCCGGTCTGGTGGTCGGCCACCACCTCGGGGATGCCGCCGACGTCGGACGCCACCACCGCGGTTCCGCACGCCATCGCCTCGAGGTTCACGATACCCAGCGGCTCGTACACCGACGGGCATACGAAAACTGTTGATGCCGAGAGGATTTCGCGGATCTTCCCGATCGGGAGCATTTCGCGCACCCAGAACACGCCGGTGCGGGAGCGGGACAGCTCCTGGACCGCCGCGGTCACCTCGGCGGCGATCTCCGGGGTGTCCGGCGCGCCCGCGCACAGCACCAGCTGCACCTCGGGTGCGAACTTGTGCGCGGCGGCGACCAGGTGCGCGACGCCCTTCTGTCGGGTGATCCGTCCGACGAACGCAACGATCGGCCGGGCCGGGTCGACGCCGAGTTCGGCGAGCACCGACTCGTCGGCTTCGGCTGCCGCCGGATACCACACCTCGGTGTCGATTCCGTTGCGCACCACGTGCACCCGGTTGGGGTCCAGCGCCGGATAGGTGCGCAGCACGTCGTCGCGCATGCCGGAGCTGACGGCGATGACCGCGTCGGCCGCCTCGACGGCTGTGCGTTCCACCCAGGACGAGATGCGGTAGCCCCCGCCCAGCTGCTCGGCCTTCCACGGCCGCATCGGCTCGAGCGAGTGCGCGGTCAATACGTGCGGAATGCCGAAGAGCAGCGCGGCCAGGTGCCCGGCCAGGCCGGTGTACCAGGTGTGTGAATGCACGACGGTGGCATTCTCGGCGGCATTGGCCATCACCAGATCGGCCGACAGCGTCGCCAGCGCGGGGTTGGCGCCCTTGAGCGCCGGATCGGGCTGGTGAACAAAAGCTCCATCTCGCGGGGCGCCCATGCAGTGCACGTCGACCTCGCACAAGGTGCGCAGCTGTGCGACGAGTTCGGTCACGTGTACGCCCGCGCCGCCGTACACCTCGGGGGGATATTCACGCGTCATCATCGCCACCCGCATGCCTACGACCGTAGTGTCAGTCGCCGCGCGCCGCAGCCGTGTGGAGAACGCGGATTCGGGTATTCGCCAATTACCTTGACCGACAGTCGCAGAGGTTCAAAAGTGCCAATGCCTGGTCACGGTGGGAAGCTGCAGATAGGTTTGAATCATGAGGGAGTTGCCCCACGTCCTCGGCATCGTCCTGGCAGGCGGGGAAGGCAAGCGGCTCTATCCGCTCACGGCGGACCGAGCAAAGCCTGCAGTTCCCTTCGGCGGGGCCTACCGGCTGATCGATTTCGTGCTGTCCAATCTCGTCAACGCCCGATACCTGCGCATCTGTGTTCTGACGCAATACAAATCGCACTCGCTTGACCGGCACATCTCACAGAATTGGCGGCTGTCCGGCCTCGCCGGCGAATACATCACCCCGGTGCCCGCGCAGCAGCGGCTCGGCCCGCGCTGGTACACGGGGTCGGCCGACGCGATCTATCAGTCGCTCAACCTGATCTACGACGAGGACCCCGACTACATCGTCGTGTTCGGCGCCGACCACGTGTACCGGATGGATCCCGAGCAGATGGTGCAGTTCCACATCGAGAGCGGGGCGGGTGCGACGGTCGCGGGTATCCGGGTGCCGCGGGCCGAGGCCACCGCGTTCGGCTGCATCGACGCCGACGAGTCGGGCCGCATCCGCGAATTCGTCGAGAAGCCGGCGGACCCGCCGGGCACCCCCGACGACCCCGAGCAGACGTTCGCGTCGATGGGCAACTACATCTTCACCACCAAGGTGCTGATCGACGCGATCCGCGCCGACGCCGACGACGACGACTCCGACCACGACATGGGCGGCGACATCATCCCGCGTCTGGTGGGCGACGGGATGGCCTCGGTATACGACTTCAACAGCAACGAGGTGCCAGGAGCCACCGAGCGCGACCACGGCTACTGGCGCGACGTCGGAACGCTGGACGCGTTCTACGACGCCCACATGGACCTGGTGTCGGTGCACCCGGTGTTCAACCTCTACAACAAGCGCTGGCCGATCAGGGGCGAGTCGGACAACCTGGCGCCCGCCAAGTTCGTCAACGGCGGCTCCGCGCAGGAGTCCGTCGTCGGAGCGGGCAGCATCATCTCGGCCGCGTCGGTGCGCAATTCGGTGTTGTCGTCCAATGTCGTCGTCGACGACGGCGCGATCGTGGAGGGCAGCGTGCTGATGCCCGGTGTCCGGGTGGGCCGCGGTGCCGTTGTGCGCCACGCGATCCTGGACAAGAACGTTGTCGTCGGTCCGGGCGAGATGGTCGGCGTCGATCTGGAGAAGGACCGCGAACGGTTCGCGATCAGCGCCGGTGGTGTGGTCGCCGTCGGTAAGGGCGTCTGGATCTGACGACCCCAGCCGCGAAATAGCGTTCCTGGTCGTGATTCACCGGATCACACCCTGACTTCGCTCGCGGCGGCCTTGTGCTTGCGGCGCCGTCGCCGCCACAGCTTGACAACGGCCCAGACCAGTAGTGCGAGCACGACGAGCACCACGACCGGTATCAGGATCGCCAAGAACACCAATGCAACGCTGACACCGTCCTCGATGGTGGACAGCACGGGCGCCGCGACGCCCGCCGTTGCGACGTTGGCCGCGGGCCGCACCGCCGACTTCGTCAGCGACACCACGAGCGCCACCAGCACGCCGACGACGATCGGGATCCACTGACCCGACTGCGCGAAAGCGCCCGGGTCGGTGACGGCGTGCGTCTGGGCAGCGGTGCCCGAACCGAACACGATGCCACCGGAGGTCGGGCGAACGAATGTCTGGATGGCGTCGTTGACGCTGTCCAGCGCCGGGATCTTGTCGGCGACGACCTCGACGACCAGCAGCACCGCGACGATCGCCATCACCCAGCCGTTCTCCAGCCAGACCCACCCGTGCGGCAGGGTGATCAGGTCGGTGAACCGGGACAGCAGGCCGAGCGCCAGCAGCGGGATATAGGCGTTCAGTCCCGACGCGGTGGCCAGGCCGAGGCCGGTCAGCAGTTCCACACACGAAGTATGAGCGCGGATCAGTCCAGGACGGCCAATTCCAGCCGCTGCAATCGATTCGGGTCTGCCTCGATGTCGATCGCGGTGATCTTGTCGCCGACGACGCCGAACCGCAACACCAGCGCAAGCCTGCCCCCGGGGGCGACGACGATGCCGACCGCGCCGTCCACCAGCGCCGGCTCGGCGAAGCGTGCGTTGGCGGAGAAGGCGCGCGCGTTGGCCGCGACGGCCTGCGCTCCGCGGATCGTCGTTGCGCTGCCCGCCGCCGCGGCGTCGACCCGAAGCACCACGTCGGTGTCGAGCGCGGCGAGCAGCGAGCCGAAGTCACCGTCGCGGGCCGCGGTCAGGAACGCGTCGACCAGCCGACGCTGGCGGACCAGATCCGTTGCGGGGTCAGGGGTCTGGCCGCGTACACGGCGGCGGGCGCGAGCCGCGAGCTGGGCGGCGGTGTTCTCCGATCGGCCCACGATCGGTGCGATCTCGGCGAACGGCAGGTCGAACATGTCGTGCAGGACGAACGCCAGCCGCTCGGCGGGCGACAGCCGCTGCAGAATGACGAGCAACGCGGCCCCGACCGAGTCGGCCAGCAGCGCCTGCTGTTCCGGATCGACCGCTTCGCCGGTCGCCATGCGTGCCGCCGCAACGGTTCCATCGAGCGGCTGCTCGGGCCTGGCGGTGCGGGAGCGCAGCATGTCCAGGCAGATGCGGGCGACGACGGTGGTCAGCCAGCCGCGCATGTTCTGCACGTCGGTGACGTCGGCGCGGTCCATCCTCAGCCACGCCTCCTGGACGGCGTCTTCGGCCTCGGGCACCGAGCCGAGCATCCGGTAGGCGACTGCGGCCAGGTGCGCACGATGCTGTTCGAAATCACTCACCTGCCGTTTCCTCTCCCATGGTCATGATCTGCTGCAGCGCTCCGTCATACCTTTGACGAAACGGAGGGACGGCATATGACCGAGACGACGACGCGTGCGCCGAGGCCGCTGCGGGCGGTGTTCGTGGTGCACGGACTGATCACGCTTGCGGGGGCGGTGGTGTTGGCGGTGTTCCCGACCGCGATCCCGTCGGCGGTGGGGATCACCGTGGAGCGGCCTCAATATCTGCTCGTCTACCTCGTCGGCGCAGCGGAACTCGCCGTCGCCGTGTTGTCGTTCGGCGCCACCCGGCTGACCGACGAAGCGGCGCTGCGCCTCGTCGTGACGACGTTCGTCGTCCTGCACGGCGCCAGCGGCGTGCTCGATCTCGTCTACATGGGTGTGATCGGACCGAACACCACGATCATCGCGAACACGGTTCTGCGCTTCGCGGTGGTGGCGGTGTTCCTGTTCGTGTGGCGGGCGACGCGGGTTCACCACACGTAGGGCACCAGGCGGTAGTGCACCTTGTCGATGTACTCGTCGTAACCGGCCAGATCCTTTTTCAGAAGGGCTTCCTCGTCGTTGATGCGCAGCGCGAGCACCGCAAGGCCGACGAGGAGGATCAGCAGGCCCCAGTACGAGCCGAGTGCCAACGGAACGCCGACCATCAGGACGACGTTGCCGAAGTACATCGGGTGCCTGACGAAGCCGTACCAGCCCGTCGACGACAGCTGCTGGCCGGTTTCGACGGTGATGTTGGCTGCGGCATAACCGTTCTGGATCGTCACCAGCATCGCGATGGTGAGGCCGACGGCGACGAGGACAAGTCCCAGAACCGAGACGGCTGCAGGCACCGCCGACCAGCCGAAGCGGAAGTCCAGCACACTGACCACGATCATGGAGACCACGGATACGAATGCCACGGCGATGATGACCTTCTGCAAGGGCCGGGACTCGGCGCCAGGGCCCGCTTGCATGCGTCGGCGCAAGGCGTCCGGATTGTGCACGGCAAGATACACACTCGGGATGAGGGTCGCCGCGGCGAACACCGCAATGAACGCCCATCCTCGCCAGTAGTCGAACGTACCCGCGGGCACGAACACCATCAGAATGAAGGCGACAAGACCGATGACGGATGTCATTGCCGATCCGCACAGAGGTTCTCATTGTCACCACACCCCGGGCACCAGGCGGTAGTGCACCTTGTCGATGTACTCGTCGTAACCGGCGAGGTCCTGGCGCAGCGCCTTCTCCTCATCGGTGATGCGAGCGACGAAGATCAGCACGCCGGGAAGCATCGTCAGCAGGCCCCAATACGAACCGAGGGCGAGCGGCATGCCGACGATCAGGATCAGCGCCCCGACGTACATCGGGTGGCGCACAACGCTGTACAGCCCCGTTGACACCACCGGCTGGTCCTTTTCGACGGTGATCGTCGCCGCCGCATAGTTGTTCTGGATGACGACGAGCTTCGGCCACTGCGAGCCCGACCAGGACCAGCACGTTGCCGACCACGACGACCGCCGTCGGCACCGTGGACCAACCGAACCGGTGGTCAAGGGCGCTGACCACGCCAGCGGCGCACGTTGTCACGATGATGCCGACATTGATGAGCTTTTGCGCCATCCGGCTCTCTGCCAACGGGCCGGAGTGCGTGCGGCGACTGAACGCATCGGGGTACTTCACGGCCAGATAGATCGTCGGGATCATGGTGGCGACCACGAACACGGCGATGAAAACCCAAGCCTGCCAATAGTCGAACGTCCCCGCGGGCCAGAACAGCAGCACCCCGAAGAAGAGCGATGCTGAAGACGGTGTACCAGATCATCAGAAGTGTGGTCTTCATTGATATCCTCCTTCCTCAGATTGCGTCGCGACGGCGATAGATCGCGCCTGCGACAAACGTCAGCGCCGCTGCGGCGACCACCATGGCGGCAAGCGCAGCGGCCGAATACTCACTCGGCGCTTTGGTCTGGCCGACCGGGGAGGCGTCGAGCAGCCACTGCGGTAGCCGCAGCAGCGCGCCGAGATACAGCGAGGTGACCACGAATGTCACTGCCAGCCAACCGATCCAAGGCTGTCTCAGCGCGACCGCCAGAGCGGCGACGCCCGCCATCGCCGCCATCGCGGGCACGAAGGCCAGGCGCGGCAAGCTGTCAGCCGCCAGATGGTCTGCGGCTCGCCGATCGTGATGCCCGCGCCGAGACCCATGCCAAGACCGGCGAAGAACATCAGCACCGTCGACCCGACGACCGGCGGCCGCCACGGCGGTGACCAGCCAGCGCCACCGCGACACCGCCCCGGCAAGCACCGTTTCGCCCAGACCCGACTCCTCGTCGCTCCGAAACCCGCAGCACGGCGGAGACGACGTAGGCGGTGGCCGCGGCGGCAAGGAACTGCGTCAACGTGGTGTACACGCCGTCCGTACCCTGCTGCGCCAGCACCCGCTGCAACAGTTCGTTGCCCTTCGGCCGCATCGAGCAGCGACTTCGTCATCGACCCGAATGCCAAGCCGGACAGGAACAATCCGACCGCCCAGCCGATCGTCTGACCGCGTTGCAGCGTCAGGTGCAGGCCGAACACATTCTTTGATCGGGACGCGCGTTCGGGTGCTCGCCGGAGGACGGGATGACGCCGTCGTCGTACTGCCGCTGCTCTCCAGCAGCGCGGCCAACGCGATCAGGCCGACGGCGAGCACGACCAGCAGCGCGAACGGCCACCACCGCAGGTCGACGAACGCGCGCATCTGCTGCGCCCAGGCGATGGGGGAGAACCAGGACAGCGCGCTGCCGGAGTTGTCGATGACGTCGCCGACCCCGCGCACCAGCGTGGCCAGCGCGAGCGCGCCCATCGCGGCCCCGGTTGCGGCGCGCGCCTGCCGCCAGAGCTGTGCGGTGACCGCCGCGACGGCGCCGAACACCATTGACACGCCGGTGACCCCGAGGCACATCGCCGCGGTGTCGACGACGCCGAACCCGGTGGCGGCCATCGCCGCCGTCATGGTCACCGCGAGTATCGCGTTGACAGCGCCGACCACGATCAGCGCCGCATACGTCCTGGCGTGGCGGCCGACCACCGATGACAACACCAGTTCGGCGGTGCCGCTTTCCTCCTCGGCGCGCGTGTGCCGAATCACGGTGAGAATCGACAGGATCGATGCCGCGATGATGAGGGTGAGCATCAGCTCGTTGGCCATCATCACGCCGAGATCGGTCTCCTGGACGCCGAACATGGGGCCGCCCAAGATCATTCCGGCGGGCGTCTTGAGCAGGTTGACGCGCGCGGCGCGCTGCGCCTCGTCGGGGTAGGCGAGCTTGATGGCGTTGGGCGCGTACACCATCATCAGCGTCAGCGAGGCGATCCAGATGCGACAGCCGGACGCGGTCACGGCGCAGCGCCAGCCTGATCAGGCTGCCGACGCCGGTGAACGGCGAAGCCGGTGGGGTGACTTCATGCCTGCCCGTATGCGGCGCCAGCGGTCGCGGTAGCTCATCGGCCCGCTCCTTGATACTCGCGCAGGAACATGTCTTCCAGAGATGCCGGCGTGACGGTCAGATCGATGATCCCCAGCTCCGGTCAGCAGCGCCATCGCGCGGTCCAGATCGTTGCGGTCGACCGAGAAGACGTAGTGGCCGTCGTCGATCGAGAAGTCGTGGACGAACGGGGTGGATTGAAGTTTCCGGCCGTCGCTGTGGGTGCGCACCGTGATCGTGGTGCGCATCAGGTGGCGCAGCTCGTCGAGCGTGCCCGACCTGACCGCGCGGCCTGCGCGGATGATGGTGACCGTTTTACACAGCTTTTCGACCTCGGCGAGGATGTGGCTGGACAGCAGCACCGCGGCGCCATGCTGGGCGACCTCGGCTACACAGGTCTGAAAAGCCTTCTCCATCAACGGGTCCAAGCCCGAGGTGGGCTCGTCGAGGATGTAGAGCTCGGCGTTGGTGGAGAACGCCGCGACGATCGCGACCTTCTGCCGGTTGCCCTTCGAATAGGTGCGCGCCTTCTTGTGCGGGTCGAGTTCGAACCGCTCGATCAGCTGGTCGCGGCGCCGAGTGTCGACCGCGCCGTCGCCGCGCAGCCGCGCCAGGAAGTCGATGGCCTGCAGGCCGGTCAGGTTGGGCCACAACGTCACGTCGCCTGGGCACGTAGGCGATCCGCCGGTGCAGGGCGACCGCATCGCGCCATGGGTCGCCGCCGAGCAGCCGCACGGTGCCGCTGTTGGCGCGCAGCAGGCCGAGCAGCACGCGAATGGTGGTGGACTTGCCCGCTCCGTTGGGGCCGAGAAAGCCGGTGATGTCACCCGGCGCGACGGTCAGGTCCAGACCGTCGAGTGCCTTGGTGTGACCGAACGACTTTGTCAGGTCGCGGATTTCGACAGCGAGCTGGGTGCCGTCGCTTGTGTTAGCCCGCTGCAGTGACGTCGCCGTCATCGTGATCTCCTTCAGTCGTACCGCTGAACGGAATTCCTTTTTCGTGTTGTGCGAGAAACGCCTCGTACATCGTCGAGTCGGTCATCAGGCCGTTGGAGTAGAGCTCCAGCGCGGGCAGCATCATGTCCTCGGCGTAGTCGCGCAGCACGGCGCGCAGGTCGGTGGGGTTGTCGTGCATCTGGATGTAGAGCAGCAGACCGCCGCCGTTGTTGATGCTGAGGAACTTCGCCCGGGCTTTCGGGTCGCGACTGGGCTTGAGCGTGCCCGCGCGGACGCCCTCCTCGAGATACTCCTCGGCGTTGTCGACCATCTGCTGCCAGAACGATTTCGCAAGCGTCCCCGCCGGCCTGCATGCTGCGCACCAGGTAGGCCGTCATCGGGGCGAACGATTCGATCTCGGCCACCGAGGTAAGCCAGCTCGCCGGATCGGATGCGGTGGTCAGCGACTCGCTCTTGGCCTGCCGGATCTCCGCGGCGATGTAGTCGTCGCAGGCCTTGCATGAGCCCCTCCTTGGATCCGAAGTGGTGGATCACCAGCGCGGCGCTCACGCCTGCGGCCTGGGCGATCGCCCGCAGCCCGACGCTGAAGCCGTGCTGGCCCACCTGATCGATCGCGGCGTCGCGAATCCTGGCGACGGCCGTCAGATCGTCTGCTGAACGCATGTTTAGTACGCTAAACGCGCGTTCAGCGGAATGTCAAGCGGCTACCCGTCAAGATTCCGTAAAAATCGCGTCGCCATTTCCGCGAGCAGACGCATATGTGCCCGAAAAGCCCTCGAAAAGGGGCTTTTGCGTTCCCCTACTTGCGTGTGGGCCCAGCTCGCGGGAGAAGGTGAGTCTAGTTCGTCGTCGCGGCGAGGGCCAGTCGCGGGCGGCGGCCAGCAGGCCGTCGCCGAACGGCACCAGCACCGGCGTCAGGCGCTCGTCCTCGGCGATCAGTCGGGCGGCCTCGCGGACGGCGGTGACCTCGGCGTCGCGGCCTTGGCGTCGCCGGCGCGGCCGCCGAGCGCCGCGCGGTGCACGACGATCGCACCGCCCGGCCGCAGCAGCCGCACGCCTTCGACGACGAAGTCCGGCTGGTCGGCAGGGTCGGCGTCGATGAAGACCAGGTCGTAGGACTCGTCGGCCAGCCGGGTGAGCACTTCCTGCGCCCGCCCGCTGATCAGCCGGTCCGCGACGGCCCGATGCCCGCCTCGTTGAAGGCCTGCTTGGCGAGGCGCTGATGCTCGGGTTCGACGTCGATTGTCGTCAGCATCCCGTCGTCGACGCATGCCGGAGAGCAGCCACAGCCCACTGACGCCGGCGCCGGTGCCGACCTCGACGACCGTCTTCGCGCCGCTGAGCTTGGCCAGCACGCTCAGAAGCGCGCCGACGGCCGGGGTGACGGCGCCCGCCCCGGTCTCGACGGCACGGTCGCGCGCAGCGGCGACGATGGCGTCCTCGGAGATCGAGTGTCTCGGCGTGGTTGACGATCGGACTCGGCGCGGTTGGGTTGCGGCTTGCTCGCCGGGTCATCGGCCATGCCCGCAGCGTAGAGGGGGCCGATTCGGCGGCGACAGCGACACGCCCGTCCCCGCGACGCTCGAATCAGACGGGGACTCGCATGGTTTGCGCAGGTTAGACGCGGGGGACTTCGGTAACAATCAGGTTTCTCAGGGAAAGTTCAGTCGAGCTCATATGCGAGCCACACCACGGTCGGCAACGGTAAGCGGCATGGAACACGGCGGACGCTGGCGCTCTGGGAATAAGCACGTCGACCGTCGCGTTGCCGCCGATGTCGCGTTCTCGATAAGCGGTGAGCGCTGTGATCTGGAGGATCCGACGACCACGACCACTACGGCCACCCATCTGAACCCGGTTTCGATGTCCCATCTCGAGCAGTACACCGACGGCGAATGGGTTGAGCCTTCCGAAGAGCCACAGGGCACCGCGGTTTTCGACGCCACCGGTGACCACGCCAGCATGCCCTCATGGGATGAACTGGTGCGTCAGCACGCTGACCGGGTGTATCGCCTGGCCTACCGGCTGTCGGGCAACCAGCACGATGCCGAGGACCTGACGCAGGAGACGTTCATCCGCGTGTTCCGGTCCGTGCAGAACTACCAGCCCGGCACGTTCGAGGGCTGGCTGCACCGCATCACCACCAACCTGTTCCTGGACATGGTCCGCAGACGCAGCCGCATCCGGATGGAGGCGCTGCCCGAGGACTACGACCGGGTGCCCGCCGACGAGCCGAACCCGGAGCAGATCTACCACGATTCGCGGCTCGGGCCCGACCTGCAGGCCGCGCTCGACTCGCTGGCGCCGGAGTTCCGCGCCGCGGTGGTGCTGTGCGACATCGAAGGTCTGTCCTACGAGGAGATCGGCGCAACGCTCGGCGTGAAGCTGGGAACCGTGCGCAGCCGGATCCACCGCGGTCGACAGGCGCTGCGGGATTATCTGGCACTCCACCCGGCCGACACGGCCCAGTCAGCCTGACCGTTCACGGGTGTCGGGTGCCGTATCCCGCGCTACATTCAAGTAAGCACCGTCTATCGCGAAGGTGATGGGCCGAGAGGAGCGGGGTGATGGCCGATCCAGGGCATGTGTTCCGTCGTGCGTTCTCCTGGCTGCCCGCCCAGTTCGCCTCGCAGAGCGACGCGCCGGTAGGGCCGCGGCAGTTCGGCTCCACCGAGCACCTGTCCACTGAGGCGATCGCCGCCTTCGCCGACGGTGAACTGCGGATGACCGCACATCTGCGGGCGGCACATCATCTCTCGATGTGTCCGCAGTGCGCCGCCGAGGTGGACGCCCAGCGACAAGCCCGCTCCGCATTGCGGGACTCCCGTCCGATCGCCATTCCCAGTTCGCTACTCGGATTGCTCTCGCAGATTCCGGAGGACACCGCGCAGGTCCAGCCCAGCCGAAGACGATCCGGACCGACTTTGCTGACGGCACGATCCGCGGCCGGCGCAAGCGCCGGTAGTGTGTAAACGACAAACCAAGCATCGGCGCGCGCCGGCGGTATAGCGGCGACCAAATAGAGAGTGATACACGGGTGAGCAAGCAGGACCAGTCCGAAGGCAGCCACCGGGTCGCGCCGCGCCCGGTCTCGCGCCCACCGGTCGACCCGTCGACCACCAGGGCGTTCGGCAGGCCGCAGGGCGTCGAACGGCTCCTTCGCGGTGTCGGCAGTCAACGCGACCAAGGCGAGTACACGCCGACCAATCAGTCGCCCGACCCCGTGCTCAACGAGGCGTTCGGACGGCCGAACGGCAGCGGCGACTCACTTCAGCGCCATCCCGCCGACATCGGTGCGCTGGATGCCGAGCGTGACAGGAACAAGCCCGAAGAGCCCGACGACCCGTGGCGCGATCCGAATGCCGCGGCCGCGCTCGGCACCCCGGCGGTGCCGACGCCGGTGCCCGCACCCGCCGCCGCGAACGTCGGCAAGCTCGGCGTGCGCGACGTGCTCTTCGGTGGCCGGGTGTCCTACGTCGCGCTTGCGGTGCTGGCGATCGTCGCGCTGGTGATCGGTTTCGCCGGCGGCTGGGTCGGGCGCAAGACCGCCGAGGTCGTCGAGGCGTTCACCACGTCGAAGGTGACGCTGAACACCGACAACGACACTGAACAACCCGAGGGTCGGTTCGCGAAAGTCGCTGCCTCCGTTGCTAATTCGGTGGTGACCATCGAAGCGGAGAGTGACGATGAAGGCGCGCAGGGCTCCGGTGTCGTCGTCGACGGCCGCGGGCTACGTCGTCACCAACAACCACGTGATCTCCGAGGCCGCCAACAACCCCAGCAAGTACAAGTTGTCGGTGGTGTTCAACGACGGCAAGTCGGTGCCCGCCAACCTCGTCGGCCGTGACCCGAAGACCGACCTGGCCGTGCTGAAGGTCGACAACGTCGACAACCTCACCGTGGCGAAGCTGGGTGACTCCGACAAGCTGCATGTCGGTGACGAAGTCATCGCGGCAGGCGCGCCGCTCGGCCTGCGCAGCACCGTCACGATGGGCATCATCAGCGCGCTGCACCGGCCGGTCCCGCTGTCGGGCACGGCTCTGACACCGACACCGTCATCGACGGCATCCAGATCGACGCGCCCATCAACCACGGCAACTCGGGCGGCCCGCTGATCAACATGAGCTCCGATGTCATCGGCATCAACACGGCGGGAAAGTCGGGTCGGACGGCGCCAACGGGCTCGGCTTCGCGATCCCGGTCAACGAGGTGAAGAACGTCGTCGACGCGCTGATCAAGGACGGAAAGATCGCCCACCCGACGCTCGGGCTGACCGCCCGTTCGGTGAACAACGATCTTGCGTCGGGCGCGCAGGTGGCCAACGTCAAGGCGGGCGGTCCCGCGGAGAAGGCCGGCATCCTCGAGAACGACGTCGTCGTCAAGGTCGGTGACCGTACCGTCGCCGACGCCGACGAGTTCGTCGTCGCTGTGCGGCTGTTGAAGGTCGGTCAGGACGCTCCCGATCGAAGTGGTCCGCGACGGCCGTCATGTGACGCTGACCGTGAATCCCGGTTCCGACAACAGCACGTAATGTTCGCCAACGTCGGCTGGGGCGAGATGCTGGTCCTGGTGATCGCCGGGCTGGTGATCCTCGGGCCCGAGCGGCTGCCCGGCGCCATCCGCTGGACATCGGGCACGCTGCGCCAGGCGCGTGACTACATCAGCGGGGCGACCAAGCAATTGCGTGACGACCTCGGCCCCGAGTTCGACGACCTCCGTGAGCCGTTGAGCGAGCTGCAGAAGCTGCGGGGGATGACGCCGCGCGCGGCACTGACCAAACATCTACTCGACGGCGACGATTCGATTTTCACCGGCAAGTTCGACGAGGCGGCCAACAAGCCCGCGGTGCAACCCGCCCCCGAACAGCCGACGCCGTCGACACCGACGACGCCTGCGGTCAAGCCGCTTGTGAACGCCGTTCGACAGCGACGCGACCTAGGCGGTGCCGCCGCCCGCGTGCGCTGGCTGTGCGATACCGCCCAGTACCGCAGGCCGACAGCCCAGCCGAACCAAGCGACGAGCACGACGAGGTTGGAGGGCAGCGTGCGCCAGTCGGTCGAACGGCGCTGATCACGATCGCGACGACGACGAAGATCGGTGAGCAGCCAGCCAGATCCAGTAGACGATCCGGGCAATGCTGGGCGCGAAATCCCGTTGAGCCGGTAGAACAACAATGCCCCCCGTACGGTCATCCGCTTCCGACCCGAGATGCTGTAAGTGATTCCTCGGCGCGCAGCGACCAGAGGCGGAACCCCATCGCGATGACGGTGTAGATGAAGATGCCGAGCAGATCGGCGTAGATCAACCCGCCGGAGAAGTAGTTGGGGACACCGATTGTGTCCGTTCGGCCGAAGGCGGCACCCAGTCGCGCCCCTGAGACCTGGAAGCACCACCACGCCGAGGAAGAAATAGTAGAAACCGCGCAGGACTCGCGCGCTGCGGCGATCCATCGGGTAGGCCAAAAGCAACCGGCGGACTGTGATGGTCCGCTGCTCGTCTTCGGTCGGGCGGCGCGGTTTCGTCTCGGCGACAAGGTCTGAGGCTTCCTCGAGCCAGGCCTGCGCTCGCGCGGCGGCCTGCGTTCCCTCGGGTGATTCGTCGATTTCCCTGCTGGCCTTGAACCAGTCAGCGGCGAATTCGACCTGCCTGCTGGCGTCTTCGAAGGAGAGCTTGCGAACCCCGTGCAGGGTTCTGCGTTCGCGCCAGTCGCCGATCACCAGCGCGACGATTCCGATGCCCGCCGTCAGGATCGGCGTCACGACCGTCAGCGCGATGCGAATGATTTGTTCGGAGTCCAGCCCGTCAGCGACCGGCAGGGTCGAGGCCAAGCGACATGCCTGCCAGGCCGCGCTTGCGGGTCGAGATCGCGTCGGCGATGCTGCGTAACTCCTTGCCCGCAGCCGAATCCGGGGCGCTCAGCACCAGCGGCACCCCCGAGTCGCCTGCGGTGACGAGCGCGGGATCCAACGGCACCTGACCGAGCAGCGGGACATCCGCGCCGACCGCCGTCGTCAGCCGCTCGGCAACCTGGCGGCCGCCGCCCTCGCCGAACACCTGCCATCGTCGTGCCGTCGGGCAGCACCAGCCCCGACATGTTCTCCACCACACCGACGATGCGCTGACGGGTTTGCAGTGCGATCGCACCGGCCCGCTCGGCGACTTCGGCCGCGGCCAGTTGCGGTGTCGTCACGACGAGGATCTCGGCGCCGGGGATCAACTGCGACAACCGAGATCGCGATATCGCCTGTGCCCGGCGGCAAGTCGAGCAGCAGCACGTCCAAATCGCCCCAGTACACATCGGCGAGAAACTGCTGAAGCGCCCGGTGCAACATCGGCCCGCGCCACACCACCGGCGTATTGCCCTGGGTGAATTGGGCGATCGAGATCACCCGCACGTCGTGGGCGATCGGCGGCAGGATCATCGACTCGACCTGGGTCGGCCGTTCGTCGGTGCCCATCATCCGCGGGATCGAATGCCCGTAGATGTCGGCGTCGAGCACGCCGACCGACAGGCCGCGGGCCGCCATCGCGGCCGCGAGGTTGACCGTGACGCTGGACTTGCCGACCCCGCCCTTACCGGATGCGACCGCATATACCCGCGTCAGCGAGCCGGGCTGGGCGAACGGGATGACGGGTTCGCGCGCGTCGCCGCGCAGTAGCTTGCGCAGTTCGGTGCGCTGCTCGTCGTTCATCACGTCCAGGGTGACCTTGACGGCACCCGTGCCGGGCACGTCGGCGACCGCCGCGGTGACCTTCTCGGAGATCTCCGCCTTCTTCGGGCATGCCGAGGTGGTCAGATAGATCCCGACGTGCACGCCGCCATCGGCGTCGACGTCAACGCTCTTGACCATGCCGAGCTCGGTGATCGGCCGCCGCAACTCGGGGTCGATCACTTTGGCGAGCCCGGCGCGGACCGCGGTCTGGAGCTCAGGAAGTTCTGACATCACCGCCGAGTGTAGGCGGCGTCATGCGGGCGGATTCGCGCGCGGGGCGGTGACTCCGGTCAGGCAGGCGGGCCGGGCGCGGGTCCCACGCCTTGCGGCCCGAGCAGCGGGGGAACCGGCTCCAGCGGTGCGTCACCCGGCGGCGGCGGCGACGGCGCGAGTTCGGCGGCAGGACCGGGTGTCAGTTCGGCGGCCGGGCCCGGCGTCAAGTCCGGGTTGGCCGGCTGGCGGCGCGATCACCGCCCGGGGGCAGCGCCTCGGGCGGCAGCTGTGGCTGCACCGCGGCGCCGGAGTGTTGGTGCCGATGCAGAAGACCGCGCAGTTCTGCTCGGTGGCGGCGCCATTCCCGGCGGGCAGCGCCTGCGCGGGTCCCGGCATGGTCATCCCGGGCATTCCCGGCATCCCGGCTTCGGGCGCCGGGCCGGGAAGCGGTCCGAACATCATCTGGTCTGCGACGTCGGTGCGCCCCATGTTGACCAACGGCACCATCGCGAGCGGGTCGTCGGCGGGCAGGCCGAGCACGTTCATCGGCAAGCCGGGTCCGAGGCCCTGGTAGTTGTCCAGGTGCACGTCGGCGATCGGCGGAATCGGCCCGGTGATCGGCGGCAGGTCCACCGGCACGACGCCGGTCGCGTAGGCGGCCGCCCAGCCCAGCACGTTCTGGGCGTAGGCCATCGAGTTGTTGTAGCGCAGGATCGCCGTCATCACCTGTGACTGATCGCGCAGGTTCAGCCCTCCGCTGCACAGGTAGCGGGCCGCGGCCAGGCTGGCGTCGAACACGTTCTGCACGTCGGCCTTGCCGTCACCGTTGCCGTCGGAGGCGTATCGCGACCAGGTGCCCGGAAGGAACTGCATCGGACCGATCGCGCGGGCGTAGGTGACCCGGCTGGTGTTTCGGCTCAGCTCGATGACCTCGTTGCCCGGAAGGGTGCCGTCGAGCGATGGCCCGTAGATGGGCCGCACCGCGGAGCCCGACGCATCGGTTGCGCCGCCGTTGGCGTGCATCGACTCGATGCGTCCGATGCCCGCAAGCAGGTTCCAGCTGATACCGCAACCCGGGTACGACGCGGCCATCATCCGCTCGGCGTTCTGATACGCGTTCAGCGCGATCATCGGAATGCGAAGGGTGCCAGGCGAACTCACCACCACAGCGGGCGGCGGGCCGGACATGTTGGCGCTGGAGGCGATGTGGAACGCCGTGGGCGTCTTGGTGGCGGCGACGACCGAGGGGCCGGATGGATCGATGTTCGACGGGGCGACGGCGGCCAGCGGTGTGACCGCTGCGTCGCGCATCGGCGCCGCCGTCGTCGGCGAGGCGCCGACAGCTCCGGCGAAGACGATCGGGGTGATGGCCACAAGACCCAACACGGGTGAACGCATCACCCGCGCGGCGCGGCTCCGCACTGCCGCGAGCGCGGTCCCTCCCCCTATGTGCACTCAACCGTCCTAGGTTCGAGGTGGCTTGTGAACCAAGTCACCATACCTAGTCGCCTGCGGGCGTGTTACGACAATGCTTGACCTGGATTAACCGAGCTTTTTGGCGCGGCGCTCACCGGAGTGCGATTTTCCTGCGCCGTCCTTGCCGCCCTCGGTCGATCCCGTCGGCCGCAATTCGGTCAGGATGTCTCGCAGTTCGTCGAGTTCGCGGCGCAGGTAATCGCGGGTGGCGACCTCGCCGACGGCCAGCCGCAGCGCGGCGAGCTCACGGGCCAGGTACTCGGTGTCGGCCTTGGTCTGCTCGGCCCGGCGGCGGTCCTCTTCGAGAGACACCCGGTCGCGGTTCTCCTGCCGGTTCTGGGCCAACAGGATCAGCGGCGCCGCATAGGCGGCCTGAGTGGAGAAGGCCAGGTTGAGCAGGATGAACGGGTAGGGATCCCAGCGCAGCGTGACCGCGAACAGGTTCAGGCAGATCCAGACGACGACGAGGATCGTCTGCCACAGCAGGAAGCGCCCGGTGCCGAGGAACCGGGCGATGGACTCGCTGAACTGCCCGACGGTCTCGGCGTCGACGGTGAAGTGAGAATTGGCGCCGTGACGTGCGCGGCGTGTCGAGGCGCTGGCGCGCTGAAAGGTCGCTCATGTCACCACCTCGGCGGTGGACATCTCGGGTTCCTCGCGCTCGCGCCAGTCGTCGGGCAGCAGATGGTCGAGCACGTCGTCGACGGATACCGCGCCAAGCAGGTGGTTCTCGTCGTCGACCACCGGCCCGCAGACCAGGTTGTAGGCGGCGAAGTACCGGGTGACGGCGGTCAGCGGGTCCTCGGGGCCGAGGTAGGGCAGGTCGGTGTCGAGCATGCCGCCGACCAGGGCGGCGGGCGGCTCCCGCAGCAGCCGCTGCAGGTGCACACAGCCCAGGTAGCGGCCGGTCGGAGTCGACGTCGGCGGCCGCACCACGATGACCAGCGAGGCCAGTGCCGGGGTCAGATCGGGATCGCGGACACGGGCAAGGGCCTCGGCGACGGTGGTGTCCGGCGCGATCGCGACCGGCTCTGAGGTCATCAGTCCGCCCGCGGTGTCGGGCGAGTGCGCCAGAAGGCGGCGCACGTCTTCGGAATCCTCGGGATCCATCCGGCGCAGGAACAGCTCGGCATCGGCGGGGGTCATCGTGCCGAGCAGGTCGGCGGCATCGTCGGGATCCATCGCCTCGAGCACGTCGGCCGCCCGTTCGGGCTCCAGCTGCCGAAGCATGTTGGCCTGCTCTTCTTCGGGCAGCTCCTGCAGCACGTCGGCGAGCCGTTCGTCGTCGAGGGCCCTGACCACCTCGAATCGACGTTTCTGCGGCAGCTCGCGGATCGCCTCGGCCACCTCGATCGGCCGCTGCCCCTCGAACTGTTCGAGCAGCTGGGCGACGCCCTGCCCGGGCATCGCCAGCCCCGAGGGGGTCAAGCCCTGCACGCGCTGCCAGTCGACGATGTCGACGTTCCTGCGGCGGCCCAGCCGGCGCCCCAGCGGCCGCACGGCGACCTTGGTGACCAGCCAGTCGCGGGTCCGCGACTGCTGGATGCCCAGATCGATGACGACGACGTCCACGCCGTCGAGCTCCGGCAGCTCCGGGTCGTCGACGCGGACGCGGGTCTCGATCACCTGGCCGAGCACCAGCACCTCGCCGGGCCGTTGGGAGAACTTGCGCAACGACACATTGGCCGTGATCAGCGTGACGGCGCTGGGGTCGATCGCGGTGACCCGCCCGATGGGCACGAAGATCCGTCGACGGGTCAGCAGTTCGACGACGAGTCCGAGCACCCTGGGTTGGTGGCGGACGATGCTGATGCTGATCACCACGTCGCGCACCCGGCCGATGGACTCGCCGTCGGGGCCCAAGACCACCATTCCCGCAAGCCGGGCCGCGTAGACCCTGTTCACCGCCGCCATGACTCAAAGGGTAGAGAGTGTGGTTGTGGAAAACCGGTATCGACCCCGTCGAACCATCCTTTCGGTTCCCGGCAGCAGCGCCAAGATGATCGAGAAGGCCAAGACGCTGCCCGCCGACGAGGTGTTCCTCGACCTGGAGGACGCCGTCGCGCCGGACGCCAAGGCACAGGCGCGCAGCCAGGTGGCAAGCGCGCTGGCCGAGCCGGGCTGGGCCGGACAGCTGCGCGGGGTCCGGGTCAACGACTGGACGACGCCGTGGACCTACAGCGACATCATCGAGGTGGTGTCCGATCGCGGGCGCGTCGCTCGATGTCGTCGTGCTGCCGAAGGTCACCGACGTGTCCCACGTCAACGCACTGGATCTGCTGCTGAGCCAGTTGGAGACGACGCACGGCCTTCCGGTCGGCCGGATCGGCGTCGAGGCGCAGATCGAGAACGCGCAGGGGCTGACGAATATCGATGCGATCGCGGCCTCTCCGCGGGTGCAGGCGCTGGTGCTCGGCCCTGCGGATATGGCGGCCAGCCTGAACATGCGCACGCTCGAGGTGGGGGAGCAACCCGAGGGGTATGACGTCGGCGATGCCCATCACCACGTGCTGATGCGGATCCTGATCGCCGCGCGCACCCACGGCGTGCTCGCGATCGACGGCCCGTATCTGAAGGTGCGCGACGTCGATGCGTTCCGGCGGGTGGCGGGCCGGTCCGCCGCGCTGGGCTATGACGGCAAGTGGGTGCTGCACCCGGACCAGATCGCCGCGGGCAACGAGATCTTCAGCCCCCGCCAGGACGACTACGACCACGCGGAGCTGATCCTCGAGGCATACGAATGGCACACGTCGCAGGCGGGCGGGGCGCGCGGCGCGGTGATGCTCGGCGACGAGATGATCGACGAGGCCAGCCGCAAGATGGCGCTGGTGATCGCAGGCAAGGGGCGCGCTGCGGGCATGACGCGGAACGCGGAGCCGTTTCAGCCGCCGAGCTAGCCGCGAAAAGCTATGGCGCCCACTGCCATCCGGATGCGGCGAGTCCGATGACGAAGACGAAGTAGAGCACGACCAAAGCGGTGATCAGGCCGCCGATGATGGTGCCCGCCAGCGCGAGACCGTAACCGTCCTGGCCGGTGCGCCTGCATTCACGCATCGCGATGATGCCGAGGATCAGCCCTGCGATCGACGGCAGCCCGCAGAACACGAGGCCTGCCAACGCGGTGACCAACGAAGCGATGGCCTTGCCGTTGGTGCCCAGCGGCTTGCCCGGGCCGATACGGGTCATAGGGCTGATACCCCGGATACGCGGGCGGGTAGCCGGCCTGCGGATAACCGGCGGCCTGCGGGTATACCGGCGGCGGCAGCGTCGGGTAGCCCGTCGGATAGTCGACGGGCGCATACGGATCCGGCTGCGGCGCCGACTGCTCCAACGGCGGGAACTCGGCACCGCGGAACGGTTGCTCTGGCGGCGTGCTCATATCAGCCGCTGAGAGCGAAGATGAACCAGATGAGGCCGATGATCAACGACGCGACACCGACCGCGATACCGGCGACCGCCAACCCGTGGCCGCCCTGGCCCTTCTCCTTGATCTGATTCAGCGCGACAAAACCGAGCGCGATGCCGATGGGTCCGCCTATCCAGCAAAGAAACCCGACCAGCGAGGCCACCAGCGACCAGATCGCCATCTGGTTGGTTTCGGGCTGCGGCTGCCCGTAGCCCGCGCCGTATCCGCCGGGGTATCCCGGCGCGCCGTACGACGGCGGTGGCGGCGGGTACCCGGGCGCGGCGCCGTAGACGGCGGCGGCGGGGGATAGGCAGGGGCGCCGTATCCCGGCTGGCCACCGAACGACGACGGGTCGGGGTAGGGCGGCGGATAACTCTGCTGTTGTGATTCCGGTGTCGGGTAGCCGGGCGGCGGATAGGCCGGCGCGGGCGGGTAGCCGGGTGGTGGATAGCCGCCCTGCTGATAGTCGGCGGGCGGTTGATAGCTCGGCGGCACGTCGTAGCCAGTCGACGGCGGGGCGTATCCGGGCGGGGCGTACTGCTCGGTGGGCGCCGACGGCGGGGTGTACTGCTCGGTGGCCGCCGACGGCGGGAAATACTGCTCGGTGGGTGCGGCAGGCGGGGTGAATTGCTCGCGTCGCGGGTTGCGGTTCGGGCTGCTCGTCGTGCTGCTGCGACTGCTCGATCGACGGTGCCTCGTAGCCACCGGATGTCGGCTCCGACGAGCCTGAACTAGGGTCGGATGCTGGCGTTTCGGAGGACTCCCCGCCCGGATTTGTCATGCTGTCAACCTAGCGTATGTGCTGGTACCCGAGGCCGGAGAGGCTGCGGGGCACCATCGCCCGCGCCGGAGCGTTGAGCGTGTGTGGCCGAAAGAAATCTCGGCGCGGATATAGGAGAATGAGGTTCGATGACCAGTCCCTTCCAGCCCGGACAGACTCCCGGCGTGACGCCTGGTGCACCGACATCCCCGGCGCGCGGGCCTGCTGCGCTGCCGACGCCTCCGAAGGGCTGGCCGATCGGCTCCTACCCCACCTACGCCGAGGCGCAGCGTGCGGTGGACCACCTCTCCGATCAGGAGTTCCCGGTTCAGCAGGTCACGATCGTCGGCGTGGACCTGATGCAGGTCGAGCGGGTGACGGGTCGCCTGACCTGGCCCAAAGTGCTGGGCGGCGGCGTGATCACCGGTGCCTGGCTGGGCCTGTTCATCGGGTTGATCCTCGGCTTCTTCAGCGAGAGCCCGTGGGCGTCGCTCATCACCGGCCTCGTTGCAGGCGTCTTCTTCGGGCTGATCACCTCGGCGATCCCATACGCGATGGCTCGTGGCACAAGAGATTTCAGCTCGACGATGCAACTTGTCGCGGGCCGCTACGACGTGCTGTGTGACCCGCAGAGCGCCGAGAAGGGTCGGGATCTGCTGGCGCGCTTGACCATCTAGCCCCCGAAAAGGGGCGCTACCGCAGGTCACGATCGCGCTGCGGCTGCCGACGCGCCGCTTGGAAGTGTTGCAAATCACGCGCACCTGGCTCTACGGTTCTGGCGCGGGCGATTGCCCCGGAGCCGCTCCGGCGGCGACATGGTCCGCGGACAGGAGGCGGGTGGTGCGCGCACGTCGACTGTGTGCAGCGGCATTGGCGGCCGCGACGACGGCATCCGTGGTGACGGCGTGTGGTTCGGGCGGCGGCGGGATCGTCATCAACTACTACACACCGGCAAGCGAAATGGCGACCTTCACCGCCGTCTCCAAGCGGTGCAACGAGGAGTTGGGCGGCCGCTTCACCATCCGGCAGATCAGCTTGCCGAAAGAGGCCGACGCCCAGCGCCTGCAACTGGCGCGGCGGCTGACGGGCAACGACAAGACCCTCGACCTGATGGCACTCGATGTGGTGTGGACGGCCGAGTTCGCCGAAGCCGGTTGGGCCTTGCCGCTTTCCGACGATCCGTCCGGCCAGGCCGAGGCCGACGCCACCGGCAACACACTGCCCGGGCCGTTGGAGACGGCCAAGTGGCAGGACAAACTGTATGCCGCGCCCATCACGACGAACACCCAATTGCTTTGGTACCGAGCGGATTTGATGGACAAGCCGCCGGCCACATGGGACGACATGGTCTCGGAGGCGACGCAGCTGCACGCAGAGGGCAAGCCGAGTTGGATCGCATTGCAGGCCAAGCAGTATGAGGGGCTGGTGGTGTGGTTCAACACCCTGCTGGAAAGTGCGGGCGGTCAAGTGCTTTCCGATGACGGCAAGACCGTCACGCTGACCGACACCCCCGAGCATCGCGCGGCGACCGTCAAGGCGCTGCAGATCATGAAGGCCGTTGCCACCGCACCCGGCGCGGACCCGTCGATCACCCAGACCGACGAAGGCACTGCGCGGCTGGCGCTCGAGCAGGGTAAAGCGGCACTCGAGGTGAACTGGCCGTTCGTGCTGCCATCGATGCTGGAGAACGCCGTCAAGGGCGGGGTCGGTTTCCTGCCGCTCGACAAGGACCCGGCGCTGGCGGGCAGCATCAACGACCTCGGGACCTTCTCGCCGAGCGACGAACAGTTCGACGCCGCCTACGAAGCCAGCAAGATGGTGTTCGGCTTCGCGCCGTATCCGGGGGTGCAATCGGGCGAGGACGCCAAGGTGACGCTGGGCGGACTCAACCTGGCGGTGGCGCGCACGACCCAGCACAAGGCGGAGGCGTTCGAGGCGATGCGGTGCCTGCGCAATGTCGAGAACCAGCGGTACACATCGGTCGAGGGTGGACTACCCGCGGTTCGGACATCGCTGTACGACGATCCGGCGTTCCAGAAGAAGTACCCGCAGTACGCAATCATCCGGCAGCAGCTCACCAATGCCGCAGTGCGTCCGGCGACGCCGGTCTACCAGGCGGTGTCCACCAGAATCTCGGCCACGCTCGCGCCCGTCACCGACATCGAACCGGACAAGATGGCCGACGAGCTGACAGAGCAGGTGCAGAAGGCGATCGACGGTAAGGGGCTGATCCCGTGACCGCCACAGTGGACGCCCCGGCGAAAGCGGTTGGCGGGAGCGACGATCGCAGGTCCGACCGCCGCCTTGCCTATCTGTTGATCGCGCCCGCGGTGATCCTCATGCTCGCGGTCACCGCGTACCCGATCGGGTACGCGGTGTGGCTGAGCCTGCAGCGCTACAACCTGGCCGCACCCGACGACACGGCCTTCGTCGGGTTCGCCAACTACCAGACCGTTCTCACCGACCGGTACTGGTGGACGGCGTTCGTCGTGACGCTGGCGATCACCATCATCTCGGTGGCGATCGAGTTCGTGCTCGGAATGGCGCTGGCGCTGGTGATGCACCGGACGATCTTCGGCAGGGGCGTCGTGCGTACCGCGGTACTGATCCCGTACGGCATCGTGACCGTCGCCGCCTCCTACAGCTGGTACTACGCGTGGACCCCTGGCACCGGCTATCTGGCGAACCTGCTGCCCGAGGGCAGCGCGCCGTTGACCGAACAGCTTCCCTCGCTGGCGATCGTGATCCTCGCCGAGGTGTGGAAGACCACGCCTTTCATGGCATTGCTCCTGCTCGCCGGGCTGGCACTCGTGCCGCAGGATCTGCTCAACGCCGCGCAGGTCGACGGCGCGGGCGCGTGGAAGCGACTGGTGAAAATCATTCTGCCGCTTATCAAACCGGCGATCCTGGTCGCGCTTCTGTTCCGGACCCTCGACGCGTTCCGGATCTTCGACAACATCTACGTCCTCACCGGCGGCGCCAACAGCACCGGATCGGTGTCGATCCTCGGCTACGACAACCTGTTCAAGGCGTTCAATCTCGGGTTGGGTTCGGCGATCAGCGTGCTGATCTTCCTGTCCGTGGCGGTGATCGCGTTCATCTACATCACGATCTTCGGCGCGTCGGCACCAGGATCGGATGAGGAGAGGCGCTGACATGACTGAGCGGGTCGGTGCGGGCAGGGCGACGGGATGGACCGTCGTCAACATCCTGGTCGTCATCTATGCGCTTTTCCCGGTGCTGTGGATCCTGAGCCTGTCGCTGAAACCGACGTCAACGGTCAAGGACGGCAAGCTGATTCCGTCAGAGGTCACCTTCGACAACTACAAGGGCATCTTCTCGGGGAACGCCTTCAGTTCGGCGCTGATCAACTCGATCGGCATCGGCCTCATCACGACGGTCATCGCGGTGATCATCGGTGGCATGGCCGCCTATGCCGTCGCGCGACTGAGTTTCCCCGGCAAGAGGGTGCTGGTCGGTGTCGCGCTGTTGATCGCCATGTTCCCGCAGATCTCCTTGGTCACACCGATCTTCAACCTGTGGCGCAGCATCGGCCTCTTCGACACCTGGCCCGGCCTGATCATCCCGTACATCACATTCGCGCTGCCCTTGGCCATCTACACGCTGTCGGCGTTCTTCCGGGAGATCCCGTGGGATCTGGAGAGGGCGGCCAAGATGGACGGCGCCACACCGGCGCAGGCGTTCCGCAGGGTGATCGCTCCGCTGGCGGCGCCGGGCATCGTCACCGCCGCCATCCTGGTTTTCATCTTCGCGTGGAACGACCTGCTGCTCGCCCTGTCGTTGACGGCCACGCAGCGCGCGATCACGGCGCCGGTGGCGATCGCGAACTTCACCGGCAGTTCGCAATTCGAGGAGCCGACCGGGTCGATCGCGGCAGGCGCGATGGTGATCACGATTCCGATCGTTATCTTTGTTCTGATCTTCCAGCGACGGATCGTCGCTGGGTTGACCTCCGGTGCGGTGAAGGGGTAGTTCGATGGCCGAGATCGTGTTGGATCGGGTGACCAAGAGTTACCCCGACGGCGCCACGGCCGTGAAGGATCTGTCGATGACGATCGCCGACGGCGAGTTCGTCATCCTGGTGGGTCCGTCCGGATGCGGGAAGTCCACCACGCTGAACATGATCGCCGGCCTCGAGGACATCTCGTCGGGCGAAATGCGAATCGGCGGCGAGCGGGTCAACGAGAAGGCCCCCAAGGATCGCGACATCGCGATGGTTTTCCAGTCCTACGCGCTCTACCCGCATATGACCGTCCGGCAGAACATCGCCTTCCCGTTGACGTTGGCCAAGGTGAAGAAGGCCGAAATCGCTTCCAAGGTCGAGGAAACCGCGAAGATTCTCGATCTCACCGAGTTGCTCGACCGCAAGCCCGGCCAGCTGTCGGGTGGTCAGCGCCAGCGCGTCGCGATGGGTCGAGCGATCGTGCGCGATCCCAAGGCGTTCCTGATGGATGAGCCGCTGTCGAATCTGGACGCCAAGCTACGAGTGCAGATGCGCTCCGAGATCGCCCGCCTGCAAAACCGTCTTGGCACCACAACGGTTTACGTGACACACGACCAGACCGAAGCGATGACGCTCGGGGATCGCGTCGTCGTTCTTCGCGCGGGCGAGGCGCAGCAGATCGGCACCCCCGAGGAGCTGTACGCCAGGCCTGCCAACCTTTTCGTCGCCGGCTTCATCGGATCGCCTGCGATGAACTTCTTCCCCGCGACGATGACCGACGTCGGGGTCAGGCTGCCATTCGGGGACGTCACGCTGACGCAGGAGGTGCACGACCTGCTCGCGAAGCACAACTCACCGCCGAACGTGATCGTGGGTGTCCGGCCCGAGCATCTCGAGGACGCTTCGCTGATCGACACCTATGCGCGGATCCGTGCGTTGACATTCGAGGTGACGGCGGACTTCGTCGAATCGCTCGGCGCGGACAAGTACGTGCATTTCACCGCCGAAGGTGCGGGTGCCCGGGCGCAGCAGCTCGCGGAGCTGGCCGCCGAGTCGGGTGTCGGCGAGAACGAGTTCGTGGCAAGGGTTTCCACGGAGTCGAAGGTGACGCCCGGTCAGACGATCGAGCTCGCGTTGGACACGACGAAACTGGTCATCTTCAACGCCGATACCGGGGCCAACCTCTCCATCCCGCCTGCCGGCGCAACCGAGGAGCCGCCGCCGCCGGCACCTTCTGAGGCCGAACCGCCTTCGGAGGCCGAGCAGCAGACCGCGCCCGACGCGGAGTGACCGATGTCCTTGCGGAGGTCAGGACTCGCCTGAGCGCGCACTTCGACCGGGAGCCCGACGCCGCCAGCGTGACGTTTCTGGGCACTCAGTCGTTCGACGTGTTGCGATTCGGTCCCGACGGCAACGGTGTCATTCACTATGTGTCGCTTGGGTGTTCGCGTGAGCCGATGACCGATCCGGCGGAGCTGGCCGCGGACCCCGTGCGTGGTCCTCGCGCGGAAGTCGCGGTCTCGCTGCGCGGGCCGACGCCGTCGGGGCTGGCTCGCAGCGTCGCGGTGGTCGCCGCGGCGCCCGCCGTAGAGGGGTTGGTCCTGGTTCCCGATTCGCTGGTCGACCTCGGCTCCCCGCTGTGGGAGGCGGCCCCGTTCACCGCATTCCTGTTGGACCGCAGCGACATCGACGACGTCGCGCTACCCGCACCGCTGGATCCGGTGACCGTCCTGTCGGCGACTCCGATCACTCCGACGGAGGCGGCGTGGGTCCGGCTCAAGGGCGCCGAAGCGATGCGTGAGGCGTGGCGGGCCGACGGTGTCGACGTGCTCGACCCGGGGCGCAAGGCGTCTGCGCCGAGCTGAAATCCGCGAAACGGAATTCCAGCACCCAAAGTGCGAGAACGGAGGTGCTGGAATTCCGTTTCGGCCGCATGGACGGCTAGAGATCTCCGGTGATGCGGTTGCTTTCCACCTTGGAGATCGTGTTGCCGCTCCGGTCGAGAAGGCGTGCGCCGACGTAGATCTCGTCCATGCCGTTGTCACCGATGTTCTCGAATGTCCCGCTGTCCTCGTCCAACTGGAGATGGGAGAGAGTGGCGGCGTGTTCGAAGTGCAGCCCGTCGGGGGCGGCGAACAGCGTGGATGGGTTGACCGGGCCGAAGATGAGGTCGTCATCGTTGGTGTCGTCGCCCCAGTAGCGCAGGGCGATCGTGTAGTCACCGTGGTTGATGGTGTCCTGCGCCGCAGCCTCCGACATCGCCACCACCCCGGAGATGTAGACCACCTGCTGATTGAAATAGCCGCGTTCGGTGCGTGACGAGTCGGCGGGGGTCATTCGGATTTCGCTCGTCATCGAGAGGGTCGGTGCGGCGGATGCCGGCACCGTCGCGACGACGGCACCTGCCGCGAAGGCCAGAGCGGTGGCCGCGGCGGCTCGGTGGTAAATGGACATGGCTGTTCCTCGGTTCTGTGGGTTGCATGTAAAACCCGCGCCACCAACGACGTTGGGAGTTCGGCTTTCTCGGGTATGACACGGCGAACTCACAGCGCAGGTTCAACTTCGGCCGAGGGAGTGGTCTACGTCACACTCTCGCGTGCGCTGATTCAGAGCCAGTGGTTGCGACGCAACGTCCGGTACAGCAGGAAACACACGCAGAACATCACCATCAGCACCGTCGGATAACCCCACGTCCAATGGAGTTCGGGCATGTGCTCGAAGTTCATCCCGTAAATGCCTGCCAGCGCGGTGGGCACGGCGGCGATCGCCACCCACGCCGAGATCTTGCGCATATCGACGTTCTGCTGCATGGCCACCTTGCCGAGCGCGGCCTGCACCAGCGAGCTGAGCATGTCGTCGTAGCTCGTGATCCGATCGGAGGCCTGGATGTTGTGATCCAGCACGTCGCGCATGTAGCGCCGGACCTCGATCGAGATCAGGTCGTTGTGGTCGGTCCCGAGGCGTTGAAGGGCCAGCGTGAACGGGTTGACGGCCCTACGTAATTCGACGACCTCCCGCTTGAGCAGGTAGATGCATTCGATGTTGGTGTGCGTCACGGGGGAGAAGATGTCTTCTTCCATCGCGTCGATGTCGACCTCGATGAGGTCGGTGACGTCGAGATAGCCGTCGACCACATGGTCGGCGATCGCGTGCATGATCGCGTACGGACCCGAGCTTGAGCAGCGCGGGTGAGGCCTCCAACCGCCTGCGCACCCCGGCCAATTCGCCGTGCTCCCCGTGCCGGACCGTCACCACGAAGTCGGCGCCGACGAAGACCATGATCTCTCCGGTCTCGACGATCTCCCGCGCCTTGGCCACCGACTCGTGCTCGATGTAGTTGACCGTCTTGAGGACCATGAAAAGCGTCTTGTCGTAGCGCTCCAGCTTCGGCCGCTGGTGAGCGTGCACGGCGTCCTCGACTGCCAGCTCATGAAGGCCGAACACATCGCCGACGGCCTGCATCTGATGCTCGTCGGGCTCGTGCAGGCCGATCCAGACGAACGCGACCTTGCCCTCGGCTTCGAGCTCATGAACCTTGTTCAGCGCCGCGGCATGGGTGTACTTGCCCGACAGCCGCTTGCCGTCGACGTAGACGGCGCAGTCGACCATCGCCCGCGCGACGGGGACGTGGATGGACTTGGCGTCGGGATGAGTGTGCTTGGTTCGCGCAGGGCGAAGGGATGGCGGCAGAGCGCCCCGAAACGAAGGCATGGTCCGACCTCCTCGCAGCGCAGGCCTTATTCGGCCTCGGACAATGCTACGCGCGGGTGGGTGTGGACCGGCGGTTTGAGGCTGACGCCGGTGCGCTAGTTTCGACGCGGAAAACCACTCTTCTCAAGGAGCCTTCGACGTGAGCACTTCTCCCCTCAAGGTCGCGGTGACCGGAGCCGCCGGCCAGATCGGCTACAGCCTGCTGTTCCGCCTGGCGAGCGGCTCGTTGCTCGGCCCGGACCGTCCGATCGAGCTCCGCCTGCTGGAGATCGAGCCGGCGCTGAAGGCGCTCGAGGGTGTGGTCATGGAGCTCGACGACTGCGCGTTCCCGTTGCTTGCCGGCGTGCAGATCGGCGCGGACGCCAACAAGATCTTCGACGGTGTGAACCTCGCCCTGCTCGTCGGCGCAAGGCCGCGTGGCCCCGGCATGGAGCGCGGCGACCTGCTCGAGGCCAACGGCGCGATCTTCACCGCGCAGGGCAAGGCGCTCAACGAGGTCGCCGCAGACGACGTCCGCATCGGCGTCACCGGCAACCCGGCAAACACCAACGCGCTGATCGCGTTGAGCAACGCACCCGACATCCCGCACGAGCGGTTCTCCGCGCTGACCCGCCTCGATCACAACCGGGCGATCTCGCAGCTGGCCCGCAAGACCGGCGCGAAGGTCACCGACATCAAGAAGATGACGATCTGGGGCAACCACTCGGCCACCCAGTACCCCGACGTTTTCCATGCCGAGGTCGGGGGCCGCAACGCCGCCGAGGTCGTCAACGACCAGGACTGGATCGAGAACGACTTCATCCCGACGGTCGCCAAGCGCGGCGCGGCGATCATCGACGCGCGCGGCGCATCCTCGGCCGCGTCAGCCGCTTCGGCGACCACCGACGCCGCCCGCGACTGGCTGCTGGGCAGCGCGAAGGACGACTGGGTGTCGATGGCAGTCGTCTCCGATGGCAGCTACGGCGTCCCCGAGGGATTGATCTCGTCATTCCCGGTGACGACGAAGGACGGGAACTGGTCGATCGTGCAGGGACTCGAGATCGACGAATTCTCCCGTGGCCGGATCGACAAGTCGACGGCCGAGCTTGCCGACGAGCGCAAGGCGGTCAAGGAACTCGGCCTGATCTGAGGCGATGAGGTCTCGAGGCGATCAGGTCTCGAAATCCGGCCCGATGCTGCGATCAACCGGCTCACCGGGCCGGTGGTTGGGCGCGGCGTCGATGCGCTTCCATTCGCCCGGCGGGTAGTACTCCGACCACCTGCCCGGTTCCGCATAGTGCAGCACGAGAACACCATCGGCGACGAAGTCGTAGACGTCGTCGTCTCCGCAGTCCTGCGTCCCCTCGCCGAGCCGTACCTTGAAAGCCATATATGCAGTATTGCGGAGTCGCTCGACGGGCTCGTGCGAGCCGAGTCGATTAGGTTACCTACCAGTTCGTCGTTACCCTGGGCGCGTGCCGGAGAGCCAGAAAATCCGCAGATCGTCGTCACTGACGAGGAGATCTTCGAGGCTCACATAGCGGGCAAACTCTCGGTGGCGCTGAAGGCTCCGCTGGACACCCAGCGCGCCCTTTCGGTCGCCTACACCCCCGGAGTGGCTCAGGTCAGTCGCGCGATCGCGGCCGATCACACGTTGGCTGCCCGGTACACCTGGGCGAGCCGACTGGTTGCCGTCGTCAGTGACGGCAGCGCCGTACTCGGCCTCGGTGACATCGGACCGGCGGCGTCGCTGCCGGTGATGGAAGGCAAGTGCGGGCTTTTCAAGGCGTACGGCGACCTGGACGCGATCCCGATCGTGCTGGACACCAAGGACCCCGACGAGATCGTCGAGACGCTGGTGCGGCTGCGGCCGACGTTCGGCGCGGTCAACCTCGAGGACATTTCGGCGCCGCGCTGCTTCGATATCGAACGGCGCCTCATCGAGGCCCTCGACTGCCCGGTGATGCACGACGACCAACACGGCACCGCGATCGTGGTGCTGGCGGCGATGATGGGCGCGACGAAGGTGCTCGCCCGCGACATCTCCTCGCTGCGCGTCGTCATCTCGGGTGTCGGCGCCGCGGGCATGGCGTGCGCGAACATCCTGCTGGCCGCCGGTGTCTCGGATATGACGGTGCTGGACTCGCGCGGAATCCTGCATCCGAACCGCGACGACCTGACCCCGGTGAAGTCCGACCTGGCGCGGCGCACCAACCCCGACGGGCTGCTCCGGCGGCATGGTCGAAGCGCTCAAGGGCGCCGACGTGTTCCTCGGCCTGTCCGGCGGCCTCGTGCCCGAAGAGCTGATCGCGACGATGGCGCCCGACGGCATCGTGTTCGCGCTGTCCAATCCCGATCCGGAGATCCATCCCGAGATCGCCGCCAAGCATGCGGCCGTGGTGGCCACCGGCCGAAGCGACTTCCTGAACCAGATCAACAATGTGCTGGCGTTCCCCGGTGTGTTCCGCGGGGCGCTGGACGCCGGCGCCCGCCGGATCACCGAGAAGATGAAAGTCGCTGCCGCCGAGGCGATCTTCAGCGTCGTCGGCGACGACCTCGCCGCCGAGTACATCGTGCCCAGCCCGCTGGACCCGCGCGTCGGGCCCGCCGTGGCCGCAGCGGTCGCCGCGGCGTCGAGCGCCGAGGCCGTCTGACCGTCCCGATGGGCGCCCGTCGGCTCGTCGCCTCGATGATCGCGCTGTTTTTCGTCGCGGCGTGTGGCAGTACAACCACGAGCCCATCGATCGCCGTCGGCGCCCGCGACGATGCGGAGTCGACGCTGCTGGCACACCTGTACGCGTCTGCGCTGCAGACCTACGGCGCCGCTGCGCACGTCGACGTGGTGCCCGACCCGTTGACCGGGCTGGACACCGGCGACGTCGTGGTCGCGCCGGGTTTGACCGGTCGGCTGCTGGACACGTTCGTGCCCGGCGCAAAAGCGCGCGCAGCGGTTCAGGTCTACCGCGACATGGTGTCGGCTCTGCCGGAAGGTGTTGCCGCAGGGGACTATGCGGAGTCGGCGGAGGACAGGCCAGCTCTCGCGGTCACCGAGGCCACCGTCGATGCGTGGGGCGGGCGGGACGTGACCGCGGCGGTTCGCCATTGCGACACGCTCAAGCTCGGAGAGGTCGTCGGGTCACCACGGCCATCGTCGGTCGGGACATGCTCGGCGACAGTGCACGGATATCCCGACGCCGCAACCCTTTTCAATGCTTTGCAAACCGGTCAGGTGAATGCGGCCTGGACGTCGACGGCTGATCCGGATATCCCCGCCGACGCGGTGGTGCTCGGCGATCGCACATCGCTGATCCGCGCGGAGAACGTCGTGCCGCTGTATCGCCGCAACGCGTTGTCCGAGATTCAGCTGCTCGCGCTCAACGAGGTGGCGGGCGTGCTGGACACTGCCGCTCTGGTGCAGATGCGCCGGCAGCTCGCCTCGGGCGACGACCCGGCCCACATCGCCGACGGCTTCCTCGCCGAGCACCCCCTTGGCGCCACCAGCCGCTAACCCGATCTCCGGACTACTGCAGGGAGGGCCCTTGGCGTGAGGTGACCGCGGCGACCACTCGTTGGTAGCCCGAACCGGTCACCCTGGTGAGCAGGTCGAGCGCCTTCGCGTCGCTGCCGACCAGCACGCGTGCCTTGTTCCTGCGGACGGCGTCGAGGATGACGCGTGCGGCCTTCTGCGGTGACGTACTGGCCAGCCGCTTGTCGAAGAACTTCGCGAGTTCCGCCTGGTCGATACCCTCGGCGGCGGCGGCGTTGCGGGCGATGGCGGTTTTGATGCCGCCGGGGTGCACACACGTCACCTTGACCGGATGACCCGCGACGAGCATCTCCTGGCGCAGCGCCTCGGTGAATCCCCGCACGGCGAATTTGGCCGCGTTGTACGCGCCCTGGCCTGGTACGGCGAGCAGCCCGAACACACTGGAGACGTTGACGACGTGGCCATCACCCGACGCAATCAGATGCGGCAGAAAGACTTTGGTGCCGTTGACCACACCCCAGTAGTCGACGTCCATCACGCGTTCGATGTCCTTGAACTGGCTGGCCTCGATGCTGCCCATAAATGAGATGCCCGCGTTGTTGTAGATCTGGTTGACGGTGCCGTAGTGCTCTTTGACCGCGTCGGCGTAGAGCTCGAATGCCTCGCGCTCGGTGACGTCGAGTCGATCGGACTTCACCGGCGCGCCGATGGCCGTCAGCCGCTCCTCGGTCCCGGCGAGGCCGTCGGTGTCGACGTCGCTGATCGCCAGCTTGGCGCCGGAGCGTCCGAGCTCGATCGCCAGCGCCCGGCCGATGCCGGACCCGGCGCCCGTCACCACGGCAACCTTGTCGGTGAAGCCCTTCATGTACGCACCCCCAGATGTGGACTGACTCCGGAAGAGGTTAATCGGTACCGGCGGTAGCGGCTAATCGGCCTGTCAGACGACGACGTGTGCGTCCCGGGGAGCGGCCTACAGCTTTCTGAGTCTCCGGAGGATCTGCAGGAACGGGGCGTTGGCGGCGAGGCCTTTCTTCAAGCTGGGCTGCAGGAAGCTGGCGTTGGCGAAGACGCCGTACTCGACGCCGAAATCCCGCCACTCGGCCACCCGATCAACCACTTCGTCAGGCGTGCCGGCGATAAGGCAATTTCGGAGCATGCCTTCGGGCACTTGGGCGGTGTACGACAGGACCGTCTGCTCGTCGAGGACCTGCGGAATGAGGTCCTGATAACCAGTGAAATCGTCGCCCATCGGGTGCCGGCCGCCATGCCGCTTCCAGACGTCCGCTGGAAGCAAGAGCCCGAAGGTTTTCATCGCAACTGAATCGAGAGCTTCGTCCACGTCGTCGCGACTGCGCCCGGTGACGACATAGAAAAAGTTCGCGGCGCGGATTGACGCCGGATCTCTGCCCGCATCGGATGCGGTGGTGCGGACCACGTCGAGGCACGCCTTGTAGTCGGGGCGGTGGACGATCGCGGCGGGGAACCAAGCGTCCGCGTAGCGGCCGGTGGCCCGCAGCATCCGCGGACCGTGCGAGGCGATCCAGATCTCGCGGACATGTGCCCTTGTACCGCGGAAGGTCGAAGGTGGCGTTGTGCAACGGGAAGAACTCGGAGTCGCGCGTGATGGGCTCTCCGTCGGAGTCCCAGAGGGCACGGATCGTCGCGACCGCCTCGATGAAGCGGCCCACCGGCTTTGACCATTCCACGCCGTACGGCTCGATTGCCTTCTCGTTCGCCGGTTCCGATGCCCAGGATCGCGCGGCCCTTCGTCAGCAGATGCAAGGTGGATGCGGCCTGAGCGGTGACCGCCGGGTTGCGTCGGCCGGTGTCGGTGACCGCCAATCCCAGTTTCAGCCGACGGAGACGGTTCTTCGCTGCGATGTTTCCGAGCATGGTCCATGGTTCGAGGCACGCGTCGGCACGCGGCAGCAATGGCTGCCGCACCTACATACGGCTTCTTCATGACTGCCCGGGGGAACAACGAGTTCAGATGATCGGGCACCCACAGCGAATCGACCCGGGCCGCTTGGGCGGTCATCAGGCTGTTGCGCACCATCGGCCCCGGGCCGAACCGACTGTTCGCCAGGAACTCGACCGCACCCACGCCGAATCTCGACATCGCTCACCACCTTCGTCGTCGAACTGGATTGTGCGACAACAGGCACGACCGCAGGTAAGTAGTCGACTACGTCAATGCACAATGACGAATCGGCCCGCGAACTCCCGCAAATGTGTTACTCGCCGAACGCCTCGTCGAGGATCTCCTGCTGCTCGACGGCGTGCACCTTGGACGAGCCCGACGACGGCGCCGACATCGCCCGCCGCGAGATCCGCTTGAGCCCCGTCAACTTCTCGGGCAGCATCTCGGGCATCGTCAGGCCGAAGCTCGGCCAGGCGCCCTGGTTGGCAGGCTCCTCCTGCACCCAGAAGAACTGCTCGGCGTTGGGGTAGCGGTCGAGTGTCTCGTTGAGCCGCCGCCTCGGCAACGGGGCGAGCTGCTCGATGCGCACGATCGCCACGTCGTCGCGGTTGTCCTTGGCCTTGCGGGCCACCAGCTCGTAGTAGATCTTGCCGCTGGTCAACAGGATTCGCTTGACCTTGCCGCGGTCGCCGTCGCCGTCGGTGTAGGTCGGCTCCTCCATCACCGAACGGAACTTCTGCTCGGTGAAGTCGCGGATGTCGCTGACCGCTGCCTTGTTGCGCAGCATCGACTTCGGCGTGAAGACGATCAGCGGGCGGTGGATGCCGTCCAGCGCGTGCCGGCGCAGCAGGTGGAAGTAGTTCGCAGGCGTCGACGGCATCGCTATCGTCATCGAGCCCTCGGCGAACAGCAGCAGGAACCGCTCGATCCGGCCGGACGTGTGGTCGGGACCCTGGCCCTCGTGTCCGTGCGGCAACAGCAGCACGACGTCGGACAGCTGACCCCACTTGGCCTCGCCCGAGGAGATGAACTCGTCGATGATCGACTGCGCGCCGTTGACGAAGTCGCCGAACTGCGCCTCCCACAACACAACTGCGTCGGGGTTGCCGACCGAGTAGCCGTATTCGAAACCCACCGCGGCGTATTCGGACAGCGCCGAGTCGTAGACCATCAGCTTGCCGCCGGTCGGCTGACCGTCGGAGTTGACCGCCAGCAGCTGCAGTGGGGTGAACTCGGCGCCGGTCTTGCGGTCGATGACCACCGAGTGCCGCTGGGTGAACGTGCCCCGCCTGGTGTCCTGGCCGGACAGCCGGATCAGCTTGCCCTCGGCGATCAGCGTGCCCAGCGCCAGCAGTTCACCGAAGGCCCAGTCGACCTTGCCTTCGTAGGCCATCTCGCGGCGCTTCTCCAGCACCGGTTTGACCCGCGAGTGCACGGTGAAGCCGTCGGGCACCGCGAGGTGGGCGTCGCCGATCTGCGCCAGCAGCGACTTGTCGACGGCGGTGTTCATGCCCGCGGGCAGCATCTGGTCGCTCTCGACCGACTCACTGGGCTCGATCTCGTGCTTCTCGAGCTCACGGACGTCGTTGAACACCTGCTCCAGCTGGCCCTGGTAATCGCGAAGGGCGTCTTCGGCTTCCTTCATCGAGATGTCCCCGCGGCCGATCAGCGATTCGGTGTAGGTCTTCCGGACACCGCGTTTGGTGTCGATGGCGTCGTACATCGCGGGCTGCGTGACCGACGGGTCGTCACCCTCGTTGTGCCCGCGGCGGCGGTAGCACAGCATGTCGATGATCACGTCTTTCTTGAACTTCTGCCGGAAGTCCATGGCCAACCGCGCCACCCACACCGCCGCTTCGGGATCATCACCGTTGACGTGGAAGATCGGCGCACCGATCATCTTCGCGACATCGGTGCAGTACTCCGACGACTTGGCGTCGGAGGGCGAAGTGGTGAAACCGATTTGGTTGTTGACGACGATGTGGATCGTGCCGCCGGTGCGGTACCCGCGCAGCAGCGCCAGGTTCAGAGTCTCGGCGACCACACCCTGGCCCGCGAAGGCCGCATCGCCGTGCAGCATCAGCGGCACGACCGTGAAACCGTCGGGCCCGTCGCCCTTGTCCAGCAGGTCCTGCTTGGCGCGCACGATGCCCTCGAGAACCGGATCGACCGCCTCGAGGTGTGACGGGTTGGCGACCAGCGACACCGAAATGTCGTTGTCGCCGAACATCTGTAGGTAGGTGCCGTTGGCGCCGAGGTGGTACTTCACGTCACCGGAGCCGTGTGCCTGCGACGGGTTCAGGTTGCCCTCGAACTCGCTGAAGATCTGCGAATAGGGCTTGCCGACGATGTTGGCCAGCACGTTGAGCCTGCCGCGGTGCGGCATGGCGATGACCACCTCGTCGAGCTCGTGCTCGGCGGCCTGATCGATCACCGCATCCATCATCGGGATGACCGTTTCCGCGCCTTCGAGCGAGAACCGCTTCTGGCCAACGTATTTGGTCTGCAGGAAGGTCTCGAACGCTTCAGCGGCGTTCAGCTTGGACAAGATGTACTTCTGCTGCGCGACGGTGGGCTTCTCGTGCTTGACCTCGACGCGCTCCTCGAGCCACTTCTGCTGGTCGGGCTCCAGGATGTGGGTGTACTCGACGCCGACGTGGCGGCAGTACGAGTCACGAAGCAGGCCAAGGACATCGCGCAGCTTCTTGTACTCCGCGCCTGCGAAGCCGTTGACCTTGAACACCCGGTCCAGGTCCCACAGCGTCATCCCGTGGGTGGTGACGTCGAGGTCGGGGTGATTGCGGAACCGGCTCTTGTCCAACCGCAGCGGGTCGATGTCGGCCATCAGGTGTCCGCGGTTCCGGTAGGCCGCGATGAGCTCGATGACGCGCGCGTTCTTGTCGACGATCGAGTCGGGGTTGTCGGTGCGCCACCGGACGGGCTCGTACGGGATGCCGAGCTCGTGGAAGATCTCGTCGAAGAAATCGTCGGAGAGCAGCAGCTCGTGCACCGTGCGCAGGAAGTCGCCGGACTCCGCACCCTGGATGATGCGGTGGTCGTAGGTGGAGGTGAGGGTGATCAGCTTGCCGATCCCGAGTTCGGAGATCCGTTCCTGGCTGGCGCCTTGGAACTCGGCGGGGTACTCCATCGCGCCGACGCCGATGATCGCGCCCTGGCCGCGCATCAGACGCGGCACCGAGTGCACGGTGCCGATGGTGCCGGGGTTGGTCAGCGAGATCGTCACGCCGGAGAAGTCCTCGGCGGTCAGCTTGCCGTCGCGGGCACGCCGCACGATGTCTTCGTAGGCGGCGATGAACTGACCGAACCGCATCTCGTCGGTGCCCTTGATTGCCGCAACCACCAGCTGGCGGGCGCCCTCTTTGCCCTGCAGGTCGATCGCCAACCCCAGGTTCGTGTGTGCGGGGGTGATCGCGTTCGGCTTCCCGTCCACCTCGCTGAAGTGGCGGTTCATATTGGGGAACTTCTTGACCGCCTGCACGATCGCGTAGCCGATCAGATGGGTGAAGGAGATCTTGCCGCCGCGCGTCCGCTTGAGGTGGTTGTTGATGACGATGCGGTTGTCGATCATCAGCTTGGCCGGGATCGCGCGCACACTCGTCGCGGTCGGCACATCGAGCGAAGCCAACATGTTCTTCACGACGGCGGCGGCCGCGCCGCGCAGCACCTGCGCCTCGTCGCCGTCGGCTTTCGGTGTGGCCGGCTTGGCTTCCGCGTCCTTCGGGTTTGGCGGGAGTCACATCCGTCTTGGCGGCCGGTGGCTGCGTCACGGCGGGTGGGGCCTGCCTCTTGGCGGGCGCCGGTTCGGCCTTCGGCTGGGCGGGCTCGGCCTTGGCGGGCGCCTGCTCCGCCTTGGCGGGGGCGCCATTGCCTGCGGCGGCCTTCGGCGCGGGCGCGGGGCCTGGTTCGCGCGGCGCGGACGGGGCCGACGACCGTCCATCGCCGCCGTCGTTCGACGCGCCTGCGGTCGATTCGGGTGAGTAGTCGACCAGGAACTCATGCCAACTCGGATCGACCGAGGAGGGATCTTCGCGGAACTTGCGGTACATCT
Organism: uncultured Actinomycetota bacterium; assembly: GCA_963758825.1. Lineage (GTDB taxonomy): Bacteria > Actinomycetota > Actinomycetes > Mycobacteriales > Mycobacteriaceae > Mycobacterium. The sequence goes on from CAVWWV010000015.1 coordinate 99,666, forward strand.
CCTCGACCAACCACTCGTTCTGTCCGAATGGTGAAGTTGAACTGCTCACGGCAGCTACTCGCCTCGATTCCTTCTGTTCGGCAAGTGTCGGAAAAAGACGCCTGCCCCTCTGTGTTCCTTTTAGCCTGCGGTTACCCGCATCTACGCCGTCTAAAGGCTAGCGCTTTCGCGAATGCCCGGACGGCACAAGAGCGCTAATCGCCCTAGGCCGTCATCAGCCCTGCGGTGACGGCAGCACGTGAATTTTCTGCGGCCAGCGCGGGGGCGGTGATCCGAACGCCATGCGGGCGTTCTCGATGATGCGCTTGCCCATCATGCGGTTGCCGACACCGCCGACGACCGCGCCGATGCCCACCGGCAGCAGCTTGCCGAACGCGATCGCGCCCACGCTTGAGGGCGTACCGCTTGACGAAGAACCGCAGAAGCCGCGAATTCAGCTGCGACACCGCAGGCAGCGGCAGCGTCGCAGCGCCGTCGCTGAGCCACGCGCCGCTGGTCCGGCCGGGGCCGAGCAGGTCGGCGACGGCGTGCTTGCTGTCCTCGCCGACCAGCACCGCCAACACCAGCGCCCGCCTGCGCTCCCGGTGCTCGGCCGGTATGCCGTGCACCTCGGCCACGGCGAGCACGAAGACCGCCGTCGCTTCGAGGAACACCACGGTTTCACCCGCCACCGCGGAAAGCGCGACGAGCGTGCCGATGCCCGGGAAGGCCGCCGCAGAGCCGACGGCGGCGCCGCTGGCCATGACTGCGGCCAGGTAGTGCTTCTCCAACTTGGTGACGATCTCGGCGGGTGTCGCGTCGGCGTTGCCGTCCCGCATGCGCTCGACATACGCCCTGACCGCGGGGCCCTGCACCCTGGCGCCGCGTTCGATGATCTCCGACAACGCCCGCGCGGCGGCGCCTGGATGCTCGTCTGCAGTGGTTCTGGTAGCCGGGAGCTGGCTCTTGTCCTTGGACCGAGCGCTCATGGCGGCCTCCTGAGATGGGCGTAGGCGATAGCTTCAGGCTAACGGTTGGCCAACGAACGACCGGGGCTGGTGGTGCCCGCCGCGGCCGCAAGGCGGATGGACAACTCGGTGATGCCGGTCACCGCGGCTGGTTCGGGAAGAAAATTTTGATTTAGCGTGCTAACCACTTGCATGGCAATATCCCCCGCTGTGGACGTCAAAACACCCAGCCGCACACGGATGATCGTGGTGCTCGGTGTCATGGTCGCGCTGGGCCCGCTGACGATCGACATGTATCTGCCCGCGCTGCCCAAGATCGCCGACGACCTTTCGGTGTCCTCATCGGTCGTGCAGCTGACCCTCACCGGCACGTTGGCCGGCTTGGCGCTCGGCCAGTTGATCGTCGGCCCGCTGTCCGACTCGCTGGGCCGCAGGCGCCCGCTGATGGCCGGCATCATGCTGCACATCGCCGCGTCGATCCTCTGCGTGCTTGCGCCGAACCTGGTCGTGCTCGGCCTGGCCCGTGTCCTGCAGGGCGCCGGGGCCGCCGCGGCCATGGTGGTGGCGATCGCCGTCGTCGGTGACCTGTTCGCCGACAACGCCGCCGCGACCGTGCTCTCTCGGCTGATGCTGGTGCTCGGGGTGGCGCCGGTCGTCGCGCCGTCGCTCGGAGCGGCCGTGCTGCTGCACGGGTCATGGCACTGGGTGTTCGCCGCGCTGGTGGTGTTGGCGGGTGTGCTGCTGTTAGTGGCCGCGCTGGCGCTGCCCGAAACGCTGCCGCCGTCGCACCGGCGGCCGCTGCGGGTGCGCGGCATCGCCGCGACGTACGCCGAACTCCTGCGCGACAAACGCTTCGTCATTCTGGTGCTGGTCGCCGCGCTGGGGATGTCCGGCCTGTTCGCCTACATCGCGGGAGCGTCGTTCGTCCTGCAGGGCACCTACGGACTCGATCAGCAGACCTTCGCGTTGGTGTTCGGTGCGGGTGCAGTCGCGCTGATCGGTGCAACCCAGTTCAACGTCGTGCTGCTGAGGCGGTTCTCGCCGCAGACGATCACGCTGTGGGCACTGGCTGCTGCGCTGCTGGCCGCCGGTGTCTTCGTCGGGCTCTCCGTGGCGCATGTCGGCGGGTTGGCCGGATTCGTCGTGCCGGTGTGGGCGATCCTCGGCACGATGGGCCTCGTCATTCCCAACGCGCCAGCCGTCGCGTTGTCCCGGCACCCCGATGCCGCGGGAACCGCGGCCGCGCTGCTGGGTGCTGCGCAGTTCGGTCTCGGTGCCGCGGTGGCCCCGCTGGTGGGGGTACTCGGAAACGACGAGTTGGCGCTGTCGGTGGTGATGGCCGTGAGCGTGCTGGTCGCGTTGCTGGCGCTGCTCGCGGTCGGCGCTTCGACGACCGATGACGCCGACGACACTGATGACACCGTGGGTGTGGGCGCGCTCGCCGATCCGGCGTAGTTGTCGCGGTCGCGATCGGTCCGTACCGTCGTGGCGAATTCCTTTGGGCGGCCTGGGTCGCCGATCGGATGCGCAGCCGCATAGCTGCGTCCGGTGACCGCCTCAGCGAGTAGAGCGTTCGTAAGCACGTCAGCGCTACGCCGGCCACCAGACGGTCGACGCTGATGGATTTGCTCACCGCTTCGGGCGGGCAAGCCGCTCGGCTGCCAGGCTTCGTAAAGTCCTGAAGAACCGGCCGATTGCGCTGGCGCTGGGCCGGAGAAATCGACACCATCGGTAGGAGCCGAGACGAGGTGGGGGATATGACCACGGCGCTGCGAGGCAGGCCCGCGGGAGGGGCCGGGCCGGTGGCTGACCCGTGGCGCGCGCTCTGGGCGATGATGGTCGGCTTCTTCATGATCCTCGTCGACGCGACGATCGTCGCGGTCGCCAACCCGTCCATCATGGTGAAGCTGGGCGCCGGCTACGACGCCGTGATCTGGGTGACCAGCGCCTACCTTCTCGGTTTCGCGGTGCCCCTGCTGGTGGCGGGCCGACTCGGAGACCGCTACGGGCCCAAGAACCTCTACCTGATCGGGCTGGCCGTGTTCACGGCCGCATCGCTGTGGTGTGGCCTGTCCGGCACCATCGGCATGCTGATCGCCGCCCGGGTGGTGCAGGGCGTCGGGGCGGCGCTGCTGACCCCGCAGACCTTGTCCACGATCACCCGGATCTTCCCGGCCGAGCGACGCGGCGTGGCGATGAGCGTGTGGGGCGCCACCGCCGGGGTCGCCACGTTGGCGGGGCCGCTGGCCGGCGGTGTGCTGGTCGACGGGCTGGGCTGGCAGTGGATCTTCTTCGTCAACGTGCCGATCGGGATCATCGGGCTGGGCCTGGCTTTCTGGTTGGTGCCGGTACTGCCGACCGAGAAGCGCGGCTTCGACCTGATCGGTGTCGTGCTGTCCGGCGTCGGCATGTTCATGGTCGTGTTCGCCCTGCAGGAGGGGCAGTCGCACGACTGGGCGCCGTGGGTCTGGGGCACGCTGGCGGGCGGTATCGGCGTCATGGCGGCGTTCGTCTTCTGGCAACAGGCCAACCGCAACGAGCCACTGGTTCCGCTCGAGCATCTTCGGTGACCGCGACTTCAGCCTGTCCAGCCTCGGCGTCGCGACCATCGGCTTCGTCGTGACCGCGATGATCCTGCCGGTGATGTTCTATGCGCAGGCGGTGTGCGGACTGTCGCCGACTCGCGCGGCGGTGCTGGTCGCGCCGATGGCGATCGCCAGCGGTGCGTTGGCGCCGTGGGTCGGCAAGCTTGTCGACCGGTATCACCCGCGGCCGATCGTCGGGTTCGGCTTCTCGATGCTGGCCATCTCGTTGACGTGGTTGTCGGTCGAGATGACCGCGACGACGCCGATCTGGCGAATCGCGTTGCCGCTGACGGCTACTGGTGTCGGCATGGCGTTCATCTGGTCGCCGCTCGCAGCGACCGCCACGCGCAATCTGGCCTCGGATGTGGCCGGCGCGGGATCGGGTGTGTACAACGCCACCCGCCAGGTGGGTTCGGTGCTGGGCAGCGCCAGCATGGCGGCGTTCATGACGACGCGGATCAGTGCCGAGATGCCGTTGGCGGCCGACGGGCCGGGCGGCGAGGGTTCGGTCACCGAATTGCCGGGCTTCCTCCACGAGCCGTTCGCGTCCGCGATGTCGCAGTCCCTGCTGCTGCCTGCGTTCATCGCGCTCTTCGGGGTGGTGGCCGCGATGTTCCTGCTCGGCTTCGCCAGTCCGGCCGCCGCCGGGACCGCAGCGTTCGGCCGCGACCGATGACCACTGGGACGACGACCACGACGTCGACGACGACGACTACGTCGAATTCACCGTGCGCGACGCCAGCGACGCCGGTCGCCCGCCCTCGGCGCACGCCGAGCCGATGTCGCAGTCCGCCCGCCGACGCCATCCGTCGAGGACCGGGCCACACCGAGCCCATCGTGGCGCCGGTGCACACGCGGCACGACGAGCCGGCCGAGCCGATGCCCGCTCCGCCCCTCGAGCACGCGCAACCGCACGGCTATCGCCGGGAGCCCGTGCGCAGCTTGTTCGACTTCCTGGCAGATGCACCGCCACCGAAGCCTCAGTCGAGCCGATCGGCTTCGCGCACAACGGTTTCCATGTCGACGAAGAAGAGCGGTACCAGCCGCTGGACTTCGCCGGCCAGCCGCATTACGAAAGCGCGGACGAGGCCGGTGTCGACCCGTCGTCGCGCCACGGGCTGGTCGACGACGAACCTCGGTCCAACGGCAGGCATTCGCGCGCCGAACCCGGCGACACATCGCGCCGCGGTCGGCACTCCCGGCCAGCCGACTAGTCGAACAGCACGGCCGCGTTCAGATATCCCGACGGGTCGAATGCGGTCTTGACCGTCCGCATCGCGGCGATGTCGGCATCCGTGCGAGACATGCCGACGTAGTCGCGTTTGCGGCTGCCGACGCCATGCTCGGAGCTGACATTGCCGCCGCACCGGGCGATCAGCGCCATCATCGCCGAATACAGGGCGTGCTTCGCGGTCACCGTCAAGCGCACAGCGCAACACATTGAGGTGCAGGTTGCCCTCGCCGATGTGGCCGAAAAGCACCGGGATGGCGTCCGGGGCATGCTCGGCGATCAGCTCGCCGGACTTCGCGCGCGAACGGCGCGATCGCCGGCAACGGCAGCGACACATCGAATTTCAGCGGCGGGCCGTAGACGCCGAGAACCTCGGCGACCGACTCGCGGACCTGCCAGAGCCGCTGCTGCGCAGTTGACGTCGACACCGACCGCGGGCTCGCCGGTCAGCCGCGCGTGCTCCAGCGCGTCGGCGAGCCGCTCGGTCTGGTCGGTGTCGCCCGCGAGTTCGATCAGCAGCTGCCAGGCGCCGTCGCACAGGCGCGGCCACACCGAGATGCTCGGCGGTCAGCGCGCTGGCGCGTGGCATCGATCAACTCCAGCGCGGCGATGCCGTCCATGTCGCGGAACTCCCGGCCGGCGTCGACGAGGTCGTCCAGATCGTCGAACCCGCAGACCGCCGTCACCCGGTGCGTCGGCGGCGGGATGCAGCCGCAGGTCCAGCCCGGTGATGACGCCGAGCGTGCCTTCGGCGCCGACGAACAGCGATGCCAGGTCGTATCCGGTGTTGTCCTGGCGAACCTGGCTGTGCCGGCCACCATCGAGCCGTCGGGCAGCGCCACGTCCAGCCCGATCACCTGCTCGCCCATGTTGCCGTAGCGCACGGTGCGCAGTCCGCCGGCGTTCGTCGACGCCATGCCGCCGACGGTCGCGGAATCCCGCGCGGCCAGATCGACGCCGAACACCAGACCCGCCGTGGTCGCCGCGCGCTGCACGTCGGCCAGCGTCGCGCCCGCGCCCGACACGGACGCGGCGCTCGACGACGTCGACGTCGCCGATGTCGGTCAGCCGCTCGGTGGACAGCAGCACGTCGTCGTGTTCGGGGACGGTGCCCGCCACCAGCGACGTCCGGCCGCCCTGCACGGTGACGTATACGCCGGCGTCGCGGCAGGCACGCAGCACCGCGGCGACCTCGTCGGCCGAGCCCGGCCGCACCAGCGCGCTGGCCTGCCCGCGGTAACGGCCGGTGTGGTCGACGCTGCGGCCGTCCAGCACGTCGGGATCGGTGCTGACGTGCGCGGCGCCGACGATCGCGGCGAGCCGGTCGGTCAGCGTTTCGGTCATCCCGTGGGTGTATCACACGACGGGCAGCGACAGGAACGCGCCCAGCTCGACCAGGCGGTCCGGGGTGCCCGGCAGATAGTCGGTCAGCAGCGGCGAGCGCACGATGACGCCGAGGTATTTCGCCCGGCTGACCGCGACGTTGAGCCGATTCCGGTTGAGCAGGAACGAGATTCCGCGCGGCACGTCGTCGACGGACGACGCCGTCATCGAGACGAACACCACCGGCGCCTGCCTGCCCTGGAACTTGTCGACGGTGCCCGACGCTGCACGTCGCCCAGCCCCGCGGCGTCGAGCCGCCGCCGCAGCAGTCACCACCTGCGCGTTGTACGGCGTGACGACCAGCACGTCGTGCTGCGCCAGCGGCGCGGTGCCGTCCTCGTCGGTCCACGCGGTGCCGAGCAGCCGTCCGATCTCGGCGACGATCGCGTCGGCCTCCTCGGGGCTGTCGGTCGAGTTGCCGTTGTGGTCGACGGTCAGCACCCGCACGCCCGGGCGTCACGCCCGTCGAGGCGTGCGCGCCGCGCTGACGTCCTCGTCGCGAGCGCAGCCGGCCGTCGTAGGACAGCCGCGACACCGGCGGCGCACACCGCGGGGTGCATCCGGTAGGAGCAGGTCGAGGAAGTAGCCGCGCTCGGCGGGCAGCGTGTGTTGGCCGTCGACCAGCCAGCCCAGCGCGGAGTCGTCGACGGGCTCGGGATGGGTGCCCTGGCTGACCTGCGGCAGCTGCTGCGGATCGCCGAGCAGCATCAGGTTGCGGCGGCCGACGGGCCACCGCGATGGTGTTGGCGAGGCTGTACTGGCCGGCCTCCTCGATGACCAGCAGATCGAGGCGCCGCGCGGAATCTTGTTGGCGTTGGCGAAGTCCCAAGCGGTGCCGCCGACGACGCAGCCGTCGTGTGTCGGCGATGAAGCCGGCGAACTCGGTTCTGGTCGATCGTCCTGCCAGCGTCGCCGGCGCGTGCTTCTTCTTGCCGACCCGCGCGCCGTCGACGCCGGCGTCGATGACGTCGCGGAACAGGTTCTCGACGACCGCGTGCGACTGCGCGACCACGCCGATCCGCCAGCCGTGCTCGTTGACCAGCCGCGCGATGACCGTGGCCGCGGTGAAGGTCTTGCCGGTGCCCGGCGGCCCGTGCACCGCGAGGTAGGACGAGTCGAGGTCGAGCAGCGCGGCGGTGATGTCGTCGGCGACGTCGCCGGTGCGGGGCAGCGGTCCGCCGCTGACGGGTGCGCGGCGGGCGGCGCAGCAGGATGTCGGTCACCGCGTCGGCGGGCAGGTTCGGGCAGGCCCGCGCGCGACCGTCGGCCGCGGTCGCGGCGATGGAGTCCTGCAGCGGCCTGGTGGTGATCGGCGGCCCCGGGGTCAGCGCGAACGGCAGCTGGTCGAAGACGTCCGCCGTCCTTGGGCTGCTCGCTCGACGATGACGACCTCGGTCGGCGCCTCGGGGTCGTCGCAGTCGAGCGACCGTGACCGAGCCGAACGCCCGCCGATCCGGGTCGTCGGCCAGGCCCGCGGGTGCGGGCGGGTCGTAGAGCGCGTACATGTCCTGTCCAGCTCGCCGTGTGGCGATCTCGCCGGTCAGCCGGACGTGCCGCTGCGGCTTGCGCGCCTTCGGCGGCTGGTGCCAGTCGGCGACGACCTCGGCCGTCTCGGCGATGAACACGTCGCTGTTGTCGGCCCATTCGTCGACGGGATTGTTGACGCCGGTCGAAGTGCGCCCACCAGAACGGCTTGTCCTCGCGCTTGTGGAAACCCCGGGCGGCGGCGACCATCGCGACGGCGGTCTGTTCGGGGGTGCGCTCCTCGATGCCGTCGCCGGCGAACTTCAGCAGCGTGCGGTCGAGGTCGTCGGCGGTCTCGATGGCTGCCGCCGTCGCGCGACGGGCTGCGGGCCGCGCGGCGGCACCCCGGATTCGATGGCGCGGGCGATCAGCCAGTCGCGCAGCCGGCGCGTCGACCGGCAGTCGTAGCGGTTGTAGTCCTCGATCTCCTTGAGCACGATGGCGGCTTCGTCGGTGCGGCCCGTCGTCGCGCAGCGCGCAGTAGCGGGCGTACTGGGTGATCGAGTCGGTGGCGGTGGTGACCTCGCCGCTGCGCAGCTCGTTGCCCATGTACAGCGGCTCGAGCGACTTGATGCTGTAGTTCTCGGTGCCGACGCGAATGCTCTTGCGCACCAACGGGATAGAGGTCGACGAGCACGCCGTTGCGCAGCAGTTCGTCGACCTCGTTCTCGCCGACGCCGTAGCGGCCGGCCAGCCGCAGCAGCGCGCTCTTCTCGTAGGCCGCGTAGTGGTAGATGTGCATGCCCGGGTAGCGCTTGCGCCGCTTGCGCACCATCGCCAGGAAGTCGACGCAGCGCTTGGCGCTCACTGGCGCGGTCGTGCGCCCAGAACGGACGGAACTCGTCGGCGACGGTCAGCACGCCCCACAGGTACTCCAGACCCCACTCGCGGCCGTCGACCGTCCACAGCGGGTCGCCCTCGAAGTCGAAGAACAGGTCGCCCTTGTCGGCGTCGGGCAGCACCATCAGCGGCTGCGCGTCGACGACCTCGTAGGGCGGCTTGCCGTCGACCCGGTCGGCGACCTGCAGCCGGGCCTGCGCGGTCAGCGTCGTCGACGGTGCGGGCCGACAGTTCGGGCACCGGGCCGTCGTGGCGCGGCCAGCTCGTGCACGGTGGTGATGCCCGCGTCGATCAGCCGGGCGCGCTGGCTGACCCGCATGCCGGCGACCAGCAGCAGGTCGTCGTGGCGCGGACCTGGATCGCGCATTCGGGGCAGCGGAAGCAGGCGCGCACGTTCTCGTCCTCCCAGCGACCGGCGTGCCGCCGGCCAGGTGGTCGTCGAGCAGCCGCTGCAGCGCGGCGCGGCGCGGGCGGTACACCGGGAGCAGTTCGTCGACCCGGTAGCTCGGCGACGGCGCCGTCGCCGAGCACCAGCTCGACCTCGGGGGCCACCGGCACGCCCGCGCGCGGCCAGGGTGTCGGCGTAGGCGGCCAGCTGCAGCAGCGCCTCGACCTTGACCGAGCGGGCGAGCTTGGTGTCGCGCAGCCGGTAGCGCGTCGCCGTCCTCGAGCAGCAGGAAGTCGGCGAACCCGACGAACCGGCCGTCGAACATCGCCGCCTGGTAGATCACCGGCGCCCGGCGCTCGACCGCGCGCATGGTCTGCTCGGCCGCGGCGGTCAGCCCGGCGACGGTGTACGTCGGCCGGCCGATGACGGCGACGTCGTCGCGTCGGCGCGCAGTTCGTCGAGGTGGCGTTGTTCGTGCTCGTCGCCGAGATTGGCGGTGCGGGCGAGCAGTTCGTCGTCGCCGGCGACCGGCGGGCCCCAGCCGAGCCGGGCGTCGAACGAGCGCAGCAGCGCGTACTCGCAGCGCGCGGCGGCGGCGAGATCGGATGCGCTGTAGATGACGCGGTCGTCGGCGACGAACACGCTGCCACTGTAGGTGAGCCGCCGACACGTCGCGCCGAAGCATCCCGGTTGCCAGTGCCGAGCAGCCGGAATGCTATTTCGGCGGGAGCTCAGCCGGGCGTGTTGCCGATCAGCTCCACGCCGTTGCCGTTCCAGCGGAACTTCACCACGCTGTCCAGGCCCGGCTGCCGCTGGAGTACTTCAGCGCGACGGTGTCGCCGGTGGTGGCGGAGTCGTCGATGCCGTTGAAGCCGTAGGTGTCCGGCACGCCCGGTCGGGATGAACTTGCCGAGGTGGAACATCACCGCGCGGGTGTTCGGGTTCTCGGCGTTGGTGTTCGCCTTGACGATCACCGCCGACAGCTGCGCGCATTCGTTGTAGTTGCCTGCCAGCGGCTCGGGGCTCCAGGCCTGATTGCTGCGCGGGTCGCGGGGCAGCTCGGACACCGCCTTGGCGATCTCGGGCGCGGCCAGGTTGATCGCGCACGGGTCGGCGGCCGCGGCCGGCGGTGGGCGGGCCGGCGGCGACCGTGGGCGCAGGCGGTGTCGGCGGTCGGCGGCGCCGGCGCGGCGGTGGCCTCCGGCGTCTTGGACACCGTCGAGTCGCTCGATCCGCAGCCGGCGAGCGCATCGACGCGCCGCCAGCGCGCCATCACGACGCCACGACCCACTTCACAGACCGGCACCGTACCGTCATCCGCATCGGCGTCGATCGGCGACGCGGCGGGAGAGCCGCGACTGACCACGTAGACTGCCACCTCGATGACGTCCCCCGAACCGGACGCGACAGCGCCGAACTGACCTTCGCTGACCTGCAGATTCACCCCTCGGTGCTGCAGGCCGTCGCCGACGTCGGCTACGAGTCGCCCTCGGCGATCCAGGCCGCGACCATTCCGGCGATGCTGGCCGGCTCCGACGTCGTCGGGCTCGCCCAGACCGGAACCGGCAAGACCGCGGCGTTCGCGATCCCGATCCTGTCCAAGATCGACACCGCCAGCCGGACCACCCAGGCGCTGGTGCTGGCGCCGACCCGTGAGCTCGCGCTGCAGGTCGCCGAGGCGTTCGGCCGCTACGGCGCCCACCTGCCCGGTGCAACGTGCTGCCGATCTACGGCGGCTCGTCCTACGGCCCGCAGCTGGCCGGGCTGAGGCGCGGCGCCCAGGTCGTCGTCGGCACGCCCGGCCGCGTCATCGACCACCTGGAGAAGGGCACGCCTGGACCTCTCGCACCTCGACTACCTGGTGCTCGACGAGGCCGACGAGATGCTGCAGATGGGCTTCGCCGAGGACGTCGAACGCATCCTCGCCGACACCCCCGAGTACAAGCAGGTCGCGCTGTTCTCGGCGACCATGCCGCCGGCCATCCGCAAGATCACCTCGAAGTACCTGCACGACCCGGTCGAGGTGACGGTCAAGTCGAAGACCGCCACCGCCGAGAACATCTCGCAGCGCTACATCCAGGTGGCCGGACCGCGCAAGATGGACGCGCTGACCCGGCTGCTCGAGGTCGAGCCGTTCGAGGCGATGATCGTGTTCGTCCGCACCAAGCAGGCCACCGAGGAGGTCGCCGAGAAGCTGCGCGCGCGCGGGTTCTCCGCGGCGGCCATCAACGGCGACATCGCCCAGGCGCAGCGCGAGCGCACCATCGCGCAGCTCAAGGACGGCACGCATCGACATCCTGGTCGCCACCGACGTGGCGGCCCGCGGCCTGGACGTCGAGCGCATCTCGCACGTGCTGAACTACGACATCCCGCACGACCCCGAGTCCTACGTGCACCGCATCGGGCGCACCGGCCGGGCCGGCCGGTCGGGCGCGGCGCTGCTGTTCGTCACGCCGCGCGAGCGGCACCTGCTCAACTCGATCGAGCGGGTCACCCGGCAGAAGCTCGTCGAGGCGCAGCTGCCGTCGGTCGACGACGTCAACGCGCAGCGCGTGGAGAAGTTCCGCGACTCGATCACCGAGGCGCTCGGCGCGCCGGGAATCGAGTTGTTCCGCAAGCTGATCGAGGACTACGAGCGCGACCACGACGTGCCGATGGCCGACATCGCCGCGGCGCTGGCGCTGCAGAGCCGCGACGGTGAGCGAGTTCCTGATGACGGAGCCGCCGCCGGAGAAGCGCCGCGAGCGCCCGACCGACGACCGACGCGCGACCGGTCCGGCGCAAGCGCGCGACGACGTCCGCAGCGACCTGGCGACCTACCGCATCGCGGTCGGCAAGCGGCACAAGGTCGGCCCGGGTGCGATCGTCGGCGCGATCGCCAACGAGGGCGGGCTGCACCGCAGCGATTTCGGCCACATCACCATCAAGCCGGACCACTCGCTGGTGGAGCTGCCGGCGAAGCTGTCCAGGCGAGACGCTGAAGAAGCTGGAGCACACCCGGATCTCGGGGTCGCTGATCAACCTGCAAGCCCGATCGGCGGGCCACGCAGGCCCGCCGCACCACACAAGCCGAAGTGACACGTGCCGGAGCGTCGAAGGACTCGACGCCAAGGCGGCCTGGAATCGGTCGAGCGCCGAGCGGGTCGCCTCACTGACCGGCATCCGCGCGGTCGCCGCGACTGCTGGTGATGCTCACCCACGCCGCGTACACCACGGGCAAGTACACCCACGGCTACGTCGGACTGGTGTACTCGCGCATGGAGATCGGCGTGCCGATCTTCTTCGTGCTGTCCGGCTTCCTGTTGTTCGGGCCGTGGGTGCGGGCCGCCGCGTCGGGCGGCCCGCCGCCGTCGGTGCGCCGCTACGCCTGGCACCGGGTGCGGCGCATCATGCCCGCCTACGTCGTCACCGTCCTGGCGGCCTACGTCGCTCTACCACTTCCGCACGGCGGGACCGAATCCCGGCCACACCTGGATGGGGTTGTTCCGCAACCTCACGCTGACGCAGATCTACACCGACGACTACCTGTATTCGTATCTGCACCAAGGCCTTACGCAGATGTGGAGCCTGGCCGTCGAGGTCGCGTTCTACGTGGCGCTGCCGCTGCTGGCGTACCTGCTGCTGGTGGTGCTGTGCCGTCGGCAGTGGCGCCCGGTGCTGTTGCTCGGCCGGGCTGCTGGCGCTTGGCGCTCGTCACGCCCGGCGTGGCTGATCGCTGGTGCACACCACCGACTTCCTGCCCGACGGTGCGCGGCTGTGGCTGCCGACGTATCTGACGTGGTTCGTCGGCGGCATGCTGCTGGCCGTGCTGCTGCCGCTGGGCGTGCGGGCGTACGCGATGGTCTGCGTGCCGCTGGCGCTGGTCTGCTACTTCATCGTCTCGACGCCGATCGCCGGCGCGCCGACGACCTCACCCGCCGAGCTGCGCGAGGGGCTGGTCAAGGCGGTCGTTCTACGCGGTGATCGCGACGCTGGTGGTGGCGCCGCTGGCGCTGGGCGGACCGCGGGTTGGTACGCGCGGTTGCTGGCCAGCCGGCCGATGGTGTTCCTCGGCGAGATCTCCTACGAGATCTTCCTGATCCACCTGGTCACGATGGAGTTGGTGATGGTCGAGATCCTGCGGTACCCGATCTACACCGGCTCGATGTCTGGCTGTTCGTGGTGACGCTGGTGGTGACGGTCCCGCTGGCCTGGCTGCTGCACCGGTTCACGCGGGTGCGAGCTTAGACCTCGCCGGAATTCGAGTGCCGTCGCGCTGCAACGGCGATCGACTTCCGACGGTCGAAGTCGCTCATGTCGCGACACCACGACCGTCACGCCGTATAGGCTGTGAGGCCTCGGACTCGAGAAGAGTGGTTCGAGATCGCCTGCGCGGCGATCACTTCGGCGAGCGGACGCTCGTGAGTTCTCCCGACGCAGGCGCCGGTCCGGCGTGACATCCTGCCCATTCCGGACGTCCCCCACGTCGGGCTGACGACCTACGACGCCAAGGATCCCGACACCAGCTATCCGCCGATCAAGGACATGCGTCCGCCCGCGACCGCGCCCAACGTGCTCGTCATCCTCATCGACGACGTCGGCTTCGGCGCCAGCAGCGCCTTCGGCGGCCCGTGCGAGACGCCCAACTTCGAGAGGCTGGCCGCGGGCGGGTTGAAGTACAACCGGTTCCACACCACCGCGCTGTGCTCGCCGACTCGCCAGGCGCTGCTGACCGGTCGCAACCATCACTCGGTGGGCATGGGCAACATCACCGAAACCGCCACCGCCGCACCCGGTTACACGCTCGGTGCTGCCGAACACCAAGGCGCCGCTGCCGCTGACGCTGAAGCTCAACGGCTACTCGACGGCGCAGTTCGGCAAGTGCCACGAGGTGCCGGTCTGGCAGACCAGCCCGGCGGGCCCGTTCACCGCGTGGCCGACCGGCGGTGGCGGATTCGAGTACTTCTACGGCTTCATCGGCGGCGAGAACAACCAGTGGGACCCGGCGCTCTACGAGGGCACCACGCCGATCGAACCGCCGAAGACCCCGGCCGAGGGCTACCACCTGACCGAGGATCTGACCGACAAGGCGATCAACTGGGTGCGCCAGCAGAAGGCGCTGCTGCCCGACAAGCCGTTCTTCATGTACTTCGCGCCCGGCGCCACCCACGCCCCGCACCACGTGCCGCCGGAGTGGATCGAGAAGTACAAGGGCAAGTTCGCCCACGGCTGGGACACGCAGCGCGAGATCACCTTCGAGCGGCAGAAGGAACTGGGCGTCATCCCGCCCGATGCCGTGCTGACCCCGCGCGACGCCGGAGATCCCCGCCTGGGACGACATGGATCCGGCCTAAGCCGGTGCTCGAGCGCGAGATGGAGGTGTACGCCGCGTTCCTGGAGCACACCGATCACCACGTCGGCCGGTTGCTCGACGCGCTCGAACCCGTTCTCGACGACACCCTGGTCTACCTGATCATCGGCGACAACGGCGCGTCGGCCGAGGGCACGCTGCAGGGTGCCTTCAACGAGATGGCCAACTTCAACGGCATGGCCGACATCGAGACGCCCGAATTCCTGATGTCGAAGATCGACGAGTTCGGCGGCGAGGGTCCTACGGCCACTACGCGGTCGGCTGGGCGTGGGCGATGGATTCGCCGTACCAGTGGACCAAGCAGGTGGCGTCGCACTGGGGTGGCACCCGCAACGGCACGATCGTGCACTGGCCCAAGGGCATCAAGGACAAGGGCGGCCACCGCAACCAGTTCAGCCATGTCATCGACCTCGCGCCGACGGTGCTGGAGGCGGCGGGCATTCCCGCGCCGACGCTGGTCAACGGAGTGATGCAGAGCCCGTACGAGGGCACCAGCATGCTGTACAGCTTCAACGACGCCGACGCGGCCGAGCGGCACCAGACGCAGTACTTCGAGATGTTCTGCAATCGCGGCATCTACCACAAGGGCTGGAGTGCGGTGACCAAGCACCGCACGCCGTGGGCCATGGGCGGCGCGGTGATGCCGGCGTTCGACGACGACGTCTGGGAACTCTACGACGGCAACGACGACTGGACGCAGTCCAACGACCTGTCGAAGGAGAATCCGGAGAAACTGCACGAGCTGCAACGGCTCTGGCTGATCGAAGCGGTCAAGTACAACGTGCTTCCGCTCGACGACCGCCAGATCGAACGCATCAACCCGACGTCTGCGGCCGGCCGTCGCTGATCAAGGGCAACACCCAGTTGCTGTTCGGGGACATGGGCCGGCTGTCGGAGAACAGCGTCGTCGACATCAAGAACAAGTCGTTCGCCGTCACCTCGGAGGTGGACGTGCCGGCCGGCGGGGCCGAGGGCGTGATCATCGCCCAGGGCGGCCGGTTCGGCGGATGGAGCCTGTACGCCAAGGACGGTCGGGCCAAGTTCCACTACAACGTGCTCGGCATCAAGTCGTTCGACATCGAGGCCACCGAGCCCGTTCCGACCGGCAAGCTCAGGTGCGCATGGAGTTCGCCTACGACGGCGGCGGTATGGGCAAGGGCGGCAACGTCACGCTCTATTACGACGGCAAAGAGGTCGGCAGTGGGCGCGTCGAGCAGACCCAGGGCTTCATCTTCTCCGCCGACGAGACGACCGACGTCGGCCGTGAGACCGGCACCACCGTCAGCCCGGACTACACCGCGCACACCAGCAAGTTCAGCGGCAAGATCGACTGGGTGCGAATCGATCTCGGCGAGGACGCCAAGGACGCCGACCACTACATCGACCCCGACGAACGCTTCCGGATCGCGATGGCGCGGCAGTAGGTCAGCGCGTCCGGCGCGCCTGCGTCGGCAACGGTCGGCAGCACGAACTCCTCGAGCATCGCCCGCTCGTCGGCATCGTCGTGTCCGGGGAACACCAGCAGCGAGATCATGACGCGTACCAGCCAGCGGCGCGCTGTCTCGACGTCGGCGACTCCGAGCGCCGTCAGGTAGGCCTCGGTGCGCGCCCTGATCACCTCGGACCGTTCGGCCATATCGCCGCCGATCGGGCGCTGCGTCGGGGCGAACCACGAAGAGAGCGCCGGGCTTTCGCGGACTAGACGCAGCGACGCCAGCACGCCCTCGACGACCTGCTCACCGGGGTCGGGCGGTGCCGTCCAACTGTTCGCCCAGGGCTCTGGAACACTCGGTGGGCCTCGCGGTGCACGTAGGCGGTGTACAACGCGTGCGCGATTCTCGAAGTAGCGGTAAAGAGTGGCGCGTGAACATCCGGAGGCCTTGGCGATGTCGTTCATGCCCACGCTCGCCGCGTCGCGGCTGGCGAAAAGGGCGTCGGCGGCATCGAGGATG
>CAVWWV010000016.1:0-99038 GCA_963758825.1 uncultured Actinomycetota bacterium
CGCACACCATCACTGCTGTCGCGAACCGGACGGCGGAATTTCCCCGCTGCGTCCAAGGCTTGCGGGAGGGCCGCCTATCGCTGGATCAGGTCGGAGTGATCGCCGAGCGGGCTTCCGACGGGTCCGATGAGCATTATGCGGCGCTGGCCGAGGTCGCCTCGGTCAGCCAGCTGCGCACCGCCGTCAAGCTCGAACCGCGACCGCAACCCGACCCGCGCCCCGAAGCGCAGCCGTCGATCACCAAAACCACCGACGGGCAATCCACTACCTGGCGGATCACATTGCCCAAGCTCGACGCGGCGAAATTTGATGCGGCGCTGCAGTCTCATCAAGATGCGTTGATCGCCGAGTGGAAGCGCGACCACGAAGACGACCGGCGCTCCCCGAATCGGCCACCGCTGCCGGGCGCCGGCGAGGCGTTCATGCGATTGGTCGAGGCCGGGTGGGACGCCGACGCTGCCCGCCGCCCCCATGGGCAGCACACCACGGTGGTGATGCATCTGGACGTCAAAGACCGGGTCGCCGCGCTGCATCTGGGGCCGCTGCTCACCGACTCCGAGCGCCAGTATTTGACCTGCGACGCCGTCTGCGAGGTGTGGTTCGAACGCGATGGGCAGGTCATCGGATCGGGTCGGGCGACGCGGGTGATCAACCGGCGACTTCGTCGTGCCCTCGAGCACCGCGACCCCACGTGTGCGGTGCCCGGTTGCGGCGCGACTCGTGGTTTGCACGCCCACCACATCCGGCATTGGGAAGACGGCGGCCCCACCGAGTTGGACAACCTCGTCCTGGTGTGTCCGTATCACCACCGACTGCACCATCAGGGGGTCATCACCATCACCGGACCCGCGCATACGCTGACCGTCGCCGACAGCGAGGGACGACACCTCAGCGCCGGATCGATCGCCCGTCCACCCACGAAACCCCCGCCGTCCGTGCCGCCATATCGGGGACCTACCGGCGAACGCGCCGACTGGTGGTGGTACGAACCGTTCCAGCCGCAACCACCACCAACAACTAATTGAGTTAGCCACCCGGGCAATCGAATTGGTTACCCGAATCCTGCATTCTTCACGACGCGCACTCGGCGGCCCGTGCGACGACTTCGAGGTCCTAAAGAGCGCCCGTCATCACCGGCGTTCGAGCGCCTCGCGGTCCCAGCCGGCCTTGTCGGCGGCGACCTCGTAGGTGCTCTGTAGGAAGTCGAGCAGCAGGGCGTCGGGATCGTCGGCTTCGCGCACAGCGGTGTACGGCAATGTGAATTCGCCGAGTGCTTCGTCGAACGTTGCCGATGCCGGTGACACGGATGCCTCGCGATATCCGGGCGGTTCTGGGTAGGCGTAGGAGTAGAAGACGCCCTCGCCGTCCGGGCCTGGCCAATATCCCGCGCTGCTCACTTCGTGGGAGTAGGCCTCCCACATCACGTGCGGACCGCAATTCGGCGCGCCGCCAGGATGTTTGGGCGCTGTCCGGCCAGAGAACCTCGTCACCGCCAAATCGAGCGCACCCCAGAAGAAGTGCACCGGGCTGACTTTGCCGATATAGCGCGACCGGAACTCCTCGAAGACGCGGTTCATCTGAACCAGCGCCAGCCAGAACCGGTGTGCTTGATCGCCGTCGTACGCGACGTGTTGGTCGTCGGTGTCGAAGGGGATCGCGTCGGGGATCTCGACCGGCATCGTCCAGATCTCGGTGGACAGTCCCAGTTCGCCGAGCGCCGCCATGATGTCGCGATAGAAATCGGCTATCGGGCCCGGCTTCAGCGGTATCGACCGCCGATCACCGTCGGTGGTGGAGACGACCAGTTGATGGTCGAAGAAGTCGAAGTCGATCGAGAACCCTCTATTGCCGTAAGGGATCAAGCCGGTCGTCAGACCTCGCGCCGACACGTACAGCACGACGTTCCACCAATGGCTCATCAGCGGCGTGTTCTCCATGCGCACCTTGCCGACGACCTGCGTCATCAGTTGCAGGGTGTCCCGAGTGTCGACCCACTCAGCCACCGGAATCTCAGGCCATCCCGAAGCGGAATCGGACATGTGCACCTCCTAATTGGGTTGCAGCCCCAGCATTGCAGAGGCCACGTCAACCTCACCGCACATCGCGCACCGCGATCAGATGGTGCGACACCGGCTCGTGGTCGACGAACTGCTCGACCGCCTGCTCGATCACCAGGTCCTGACCGGTCAGCCTCGTGTAGTGCTGGTGCAGATGCTCGCCCCACGATCGGACGACGAACGTCTCCACGAATGTGTGCTCGCGCTCGACGCTGCGGTACAGCCGCCACCGCGCCGCGCCGGTGCGTTGTCGCGAGCGGCCCACCGCCGCGATCGCCGTCAGGAACGCCGCCTCGTCCTCCGGCTCGACGCGATAGGTCGTCATCACCAAAACCGGGCCGTCGAGCGGCTCGGGCTCGAACGTCAGCGTCGGCTCCGGCCAGTGCGACGACGGCGTCAGATCGAGGTTGCCGGTGCGGGCGTGCAGCGGCCACCACAGCACCGACAACGCGCACACCGCCAAAAGCCCGGCGCTGACCAGCAGGCTGACCACGCTCGACGTCGCACCCGCGAGTACACCCCATACCAGCGAACCCAGCGCTTGGCCGCCCATGAAAATCAGCTGGTACACCGACAGCCCGCGGGCGCGCACCCAGCCCGGCAGGCTCAGCTGCATCGACGCGTTGAGCGTCGACAGGCACAACAGCCACGACGCGCCGCCGAACACCAACCCGACGAGCACCGCCGCGAAGTAGGGCACCAGCGCCAGCACCACGGTCGCCGCGGCGAAGCCCACCGCCGCCACGGTGAGCAACACGTTCTGGCCGAAGCGCGACCGCAGCCGCGACAGCAGAAGCGCACCCAGCACTGCGCCGACCCCCAGCGCCCCGAGCAATAGGCCGTAGCCCGACGACGACAGTCCCAGTTGATCTTTCGCGATCACCGGCAGCAGACCCCACAGCGCGCTGCCGGGCACGATGAACAGCGCGGTCCGCAACAGGATGCGTCGCACGATGGGGGAGCGGCGGATGAAGCGACCGCCTGCACTCAGCGCCGCGAACGCGCCTTCCGCGGGGAACGTGTGCTCGACCGCCGGTTTCCGCCAGGTGACGAGGACGAACACGATGCCCACGAACGACACCGCGTTGAGGGCGAAGACGACCGTCGGCCCCGCCAGCGACACCAGGGCACCCGCGATCGCAGGGCCGATCGCCCGCGCACCGTTCATGCTCATGCTGCCCAGCGCTGCGGCGGCCGGGATCTGTTCAGGCGGAACGAGATCCGGCTGGATCGCCTGCCACGCCGGCGCAGTCAGCGCCTGCCCGCAGCCGATCAGGAACAGCAGCAACAGCAACACCGTCGGGGTGGTCAGCCCGGCGCCCGTCAGCGACGCCAGCAGCGCCACCGCCGCGGCCATCGCCGCCTGGGTCGCGATCAGCAGACGTCGCCGGTCGACCAGATCGGCGAGCACACCCGACGGCAGGGCCAGCAGCATCACCGGCAGCGTCGTCGCCGTCTGCACCAACGGCACCAGCACCGCGGCCCGCGGATCGCCGACCAGCATCCACTGCGCGCCCACCGTCTGCATCCACGTGCCGAGGTTGGAGACGAACTGCGCGATCCACAGCGCTCGGAACACCGGCGACCGCAGCGGGGCCCATGTCGAGCCCGCCTGCGCCGGTGTCACCGAAGTCATCGACAGCCAGTCTTGCGCACCGCCTGCTTGGCGAGAATGTAGGCATGGTCGTTGTGATGGGGGCGACTCACGACCATGAGCGCTACCTGGCGCACTCGCACCGCAGCGGTCAGGCAGCGAGGCCAGTGATCAATCTTGTCGGTTCGGTCCCGACGGTGGAGACTGCCTGCAGCAACTGCTCGTGCCCGTCCCGCACGCCGCAGTAACTCTGCAGATACCCGGTCAATCTGCTCGCGACGAAGCGGTTGGTCCCAGATGTTCGCGCCCATGCGGAACCCCACGACCGACGCGGCCATCGACACAACCATGCTGACCCCGAAGATCCCGGCCAGCGGGCTGACGACGGCCAGCGCGTAGACGAACACCCCCAGCGTGACGAACGACAGCAGTAACAGCACGTACGCCACGTTCGTCACCAAAACCCGTCGCAATGTCTTCAACATCTTCATCACGTCAAACTCGTTAATCAGTACCCGATTCGCTACGCGTAGGCGGAGTTGTGACCGTTGGTGTGATCGTGACTGCAGCGCCCGTCGTCCGACCGGAACAGCGACAGCTGGGCACTCGCACCGGGCCACGGGGGCACGAAGTTGCGAACAACGCCATTTTCACGCGGTGTTTCGATACCTTGGCCACACGCTGCGATCGTGAACCACCTGACGCGGGGGTATGGCAATGACAGAGCAGTCCTCGAAGCCGAGTGCGACCAAGGCTGAGCTTGCGATCTCGAAGGGGTGGGTCCAGGGCGTCGCCCTGGTCATGGTCTTCGGCTTCCTGGTCATGGGAATGCTGGCCGTCAGAACATATTCGGACTCGATGCCGCTACCGCAGCGGGTGGTGGGCCCAAACGGCCAGACCCTCTACACCGAGCAGCAGATCACCGCAGGCCAGCAGATCTTCCTGCGCCGCGGACTCCAGGAGTACGGCTCGGTGATGGGTCACGGCGGCTATCTCGGGCCGGACTACACGGCGGAGTACTTGCGGCTGTCCGCCGATCACGTCGGCCAGGAACTGCGCGACTCCGGATCGCGGGACCCGACCGCCGCCTTGGTCGACATGATGCGGACCAATCGCTACGACAAAGGCACCGGGACCCTCGAGTTCACCGCGGAGCAGGTGAGCGCGTTCGAGAAAATACGCGCGTACTACGCCGACTTCTTCGGCACCGACTCGACAGAACATGGGCTGATCCCACAGGTCATCACCGACCCGCAGGAGATAAACGACCTCACCGCGTTTTTCAGCTGGACCGCCTGGGCCAGCGCTGCGGAGCGCGAGGGACATGCCTACTCCTACACCAACAACTGGCCACCGGAAAAGCGCGTCGACAACACGCCGAGCGCCGACATCCTGGTCTGGTCGGCGATGTCGCTCATCGCCCTGCTCGCTGGACTCGGGGCACTGTTCGCGCTCTATGGGCGGTGGAGCCGCAAGATCGGCTGGCACGCCACCGAAAGCCCGTCGCTCGCGTTCCGTCAGCCGGGCGAGGTAGCCATCACGCCCTCGCAGAAAGCCACGGCCTGGTTCTTCCTCGTCGTCGCCGTGCTGTTCCTCGGCCAGGCGGTGCTGGGCGGCGCCATCGAGCACTACCGCGCCGAGCTGTCCAACTTCTTCGGCTTCGACCTGGCACAGATCCTGCCGTTCAACCTGGCGCGGACGTGGCACGTGCAGCTGTCGCTGCTGTGGACCGCCGCCGCTTTCCTCGCCGCCGGCATCTTCCTTGCCCCGATCATCTCCGGCCGCGAACCGCGCCGACAGTCGTGGCTGGCGTACGGGCTGCTCGGGGCGCTGTTCGTCGTCGTCGCCGGAACGCTGACCGGCACGGCGCTGAGCACGTTCGGCGTCGACTGGGCCAAAGGCTCGATCTTCTTCGACCAGCAGTGGGAATACCTTGACCTGCCGCGCTTCTGGCAGATCCTGCTCGTCATCGGGCTGTTCCTATGGATGGCGATCATCTACCGCGCGATCCGGTCGCGCTTGAAGACCGAGAGCAAGCTGAACATGCCGTGGCTGTTCTTCTACGCCGGGCTGGCCATCCCCGCGTTCTACGCGGTCGGAATGCTCGCCGGCACCCAGACACACCTGACTGTCGCCGAGTTCTGGCGCTTCTGGGTGGTGCATCTGTGGGTCGAGGACTTCCTCGAGTTGTTTACCACGGTCATGGTCGCCTACATCTTTGTGATGCTCGGCGTGGTGCGACGCAGGATCGCGATCCAGCTGATCTTCCTCGACGTGATCCTCTACTCGGTGGGCGGTGTGATCGGCACGATGCACCACCTGTACTTCTCCGGCACACCGGTGGAGCACATGGCCCTTGGCGCGTTCTTCTCCGCGATGGAGGTCATCCCGCTGACCTTCCTCACCGTCGAGGCGTGGACGTTCCTCCAGCTCGGCTCCCGACAGCAGTCCCGCAGCAGCGCACCGTTCCCGCATCGGTGGGCGGTGATGTTCCTCGTCGCGGTCGGCTTCTGGAACTTCGTCGGTGCCGGCATATTCGGCTTCCTGATCAACCTGCCCATCGTGTCCTACTACCAGATCGGCACCGCGCTGACCGCAAACCACGCGCACGGGGCCATGATGGGCGTGTACGGGATGCTCGCCGTCGGTCTGGCCCTGTTCGCCCTGCGCTACATCATCCCGCCGCAGCGCTGGCCGGAGAAACTGGCCAAGCTGTCCTTCTGGTCGCTCAATATCGGTCTGGCATGGATGGTTTTCGCCACCTTGCTGCCGCTCGGCGTCCTGCAACTGTGGCACTCGGTCAACGACGGCTACTACGAAGCTCGGACGCTGGGCTATATCACCCAGCCGGGCAACGTCGTGCTCGAGTGGCTCCGGATGCCCGGGGACTTCGTCTTCATCCTCGGTGGCGTGTTGCCGTTCGTCTGGATCGCCTGGCAGGGGGTTCGCTACGGAGTCAAGGCGACCACCCACACGCTGCCCGCCGAGACGCTGTTCGTCGAGGAGCACCCCGAGGCGAAAGAGGACCGGACCGGACTGGCTGCGACGGGCGGCGGCGGGTCGCGCTATGCGTCCGACCGCCGTCTGGCGCCCGACGACGGCGACAGCCCGTGATCGCGGGTATCGGGATCGACACCTGGCTGACGATCGGGTACGCGGCGCTGCTGCTGGCTGTCGCATACGCCATCGATACCTTTGCACGGCGCACTGCGGTCAAGGTGGAGCAGCACCGGTCGGGTGGGTTCGTCTACCACGAGGACCACGACGCCTGGTTGTGCCCAGAGGATCAGTGGTTGTGGCCCAAGTCATTTGACCCCGACAACCGCATCATGCGCTACCGGGGCAGCCCGTCGATCTGCAACGCATGCCCGGTAAAGCAGACGTGCACCATCTCGAACGACGGCCGCGAGGTGAGCCGGGCGATCGACAGCTGGCCGGCCTCGGAAGCGGCGCGGTTCCATCGCGGAATCGCGTGTACGGTCAGTGCCATCGCGGTCATCTTGCCGCTGGCCACGGCGATCGCGGCGGAGACCGTACCGGAGGCGCTCCTGCTGATCGGGTGCGCAGTCGCGGTCGCGCTGGGGTCGTTGCCGCTGTGCTCGCACCTCCGCCGCACCCCGGCGGTGCCGGCCGGGGTGGTGTTCCAGTCTCTTGATGACAACATCGAGGACCGAAAGCGATTGGCCGAGGCCGAAGTTCGCCGCCGTACGTCGTACGCGTCCGATCGGCGGGTTGAAACGGAGCCTCGGCCACGGAGGGTGCGCTGATGGGCGCCTGGGTCGTAGTCGTCGTTTTCCTCGTCGTCCTCCTTGTGGCGTTGGCGATCGGTTCGCTGCGCATCGTCAAGGAGTACGAGCGCGGCGTTGCATTCCGCCTTGGCCGGCTGCGCGGACCCCTCGGGCCGGGCATTGTCGTCGTCGTGCCCGGCATCGACAAGCTCGTGCGCGTCGAGCTGCGTACGGTCACGCTGACCATCCCTCCGCAGGAGGTGATCACCCGTGACAACGTGACCGCCCGCGTCAACGCCGTCGTGCTGTTCCGGGTCACCGATCCAACGAAATCGGTTATGGGCGTGGAGAATTTCGCGGTTGCCACCTCCCAGATCGCTCAGACCACCCTGCGGTCCGTCGTCGGGCGTGCGGACCTCGACACACTGCTGGCACACCGTGCCGATCTCAATGAGGATCTGGCCGAGTCGATCGCGAAACAGACGGAACCATGGGGGATCGTCGTGGAGGTCGTCGAGATCAAGGACGTCGAGATACCCGAGATGATGCAGCGCGCGATGGCCCGCGAGGCCGAGGCGGAACGGGAGCGGCGCGCGAAGGTGATCAGCGCGCACGGTGAGCTGCAGGCGTCGGCGGAACTACGCGACGCCGCGATCACGCTCAGCGAGAGCCCCGCGTCGCTGCAGCTGCGCTATCTGCAGACCCTGCTCGAACTCGGCGCCGACCAGAACTCCACGGTCGTCTTCCCGATTCCGATGGATATCATCCGCCCGTTCCTCGACAGCGGGCTGAACCGGACAGACGACGCGGGCGGTTCCAACGACGGTGTCCCCCGCATCAGAAGGGTGAGATCCGATGAATAGCACAGCACCTGATCCCGCAGCCGTCGACGAGTTCGGCGCCGCGGAGCCCGGCCGCCCCGTCGTCCTCGAGCCCACCCCGCCGGGCATGTGGCGGGCGCTGCTGGGAATGGCAGTCGCCGTGCTGGCGCCGCTGCTCGGCTTCCTCGTCGGCGGTATCCTCGGTGTCGGGACGGTGGGCGACTCGATCGACCCGATGGTCCTGTCCCTGTTCATCGGCATCATCATCGGCGGCATCGGGCTACTTGTGGCGCTCTCCGGCGGAGCCCGGCTGTGGACTCATTTCCATCGCGAAGATGCGACCGAGGCTTGAGGTGGGGGCGACCGACCGACCCTTCTCAGAACAACGACAGCTGCCGGGTGTCCTCGTCGCCGAACTTCTGCGGCACCGGCCGGTTGCGCACCCGCACCGGCCACCAGAACCAGCGCCCGAGCAGCGCGGCGATCGACGGCGTCATGAACGACCGGACGATCAACGTGTCGAACAGCAGGCCCAGCGCGATCGTCGTGCCGATCTGGCCCAGCACCAGCAGGTCGCTGAAGATGAACGACGCCATCGTGAACGCGAACACCAGGCCCGCCGCCGTCACCACCGACCCGCTGCCCGCCATCGACCGGATGATGCCGGTGTTGATGCCCGCGTGGATCTCCTCCTTGAACCGCGACACCAGCAGCAGGTTGTAGTCCGACCCCACCGCCAGCAGCAGGATCACCGCCAACGGCAGGATCACCCAGTACAGCGGGATGCCCAGCAGGTGCTGCCACACCAACACCGACAGGCCGACCGACGCACCCAACGACACCGCCACCGTGCCCACGATCACCAGCGCCGCGACGATGCTTCGCGTGATGAACATCATGATCAGCATAATCAAGGCAAGCGAGGCGATGCCTGCGATGATCAGGTCGTAGTGCGCCATCTCCGAGATGTCTTTGTAGGTGGCCGCCGTGCCGCCGATGTAGATCTTCGAGCCGGCCAGCGGCGTGCCCTTGACGGCCTCTTGGGCAGCGTGACGAATCCCGTCGATGCGCGCAATGCCTTCTGGCGTAGCCGGATCCCCCTCGTGGGTGATGATCATCCGCGCCGCTTTGCCGTCCGGTGACATGAACAGCTTCATGCCGCGGACGAACTCCGGGTTGCTGAACGCTTCGGGCGGAAGATAGAACGAGTCGTCGGTCTTCGACGCGTCGTACGCCGCGCCCAACTGCGTCGAGTTCTCCAGTGCCGCCTGACTCTGGTCGTAGATCCCCGCGGTGGTGGCGTAGTTCGTCATCGTCAGATCGCGGTTGGTCTCCTGATTCTGGATCTGCGGCGGAATCAGCGAAACCAGCTTGGGCTGAAGCTCATCCAGCTTCGCGATGCTGCCCGAAACACTCGCCAGCTGATCGGTCAACTGGTTGATGCCGTCCAGCGCGTCGAACAGGGACCGCAGTGCGAAGCATATCGGGATGTCGAAACAGTGTGGCTCCCAATAGAAGTAGTTGCGTATCGGCCGGAAGAAGTCGTCGAAGTTGGCGATCTTGTCACGCAGATCCTGCGCCACCACGACGGTCTGTGCGAACGCCTCGCTCTGCTCGTGGGTGATGTCGCTGGACTGCTGCTGTAACGCAAGCTGTTGCTTCAGGACATCGATTCCGTCGTTGATGACACCGACCTGCTTGAGAAGGTCGTTGGCCCGATCCTGCTGGAACGGCAGGTTGTTGATCTGCGACGCGCTGTTCGCGCTGATCTGGAACGGGATCGACGTGTGGTCCAGCGGCGTGCCCAGCGGCCGCGTGATCGACTGCACCTGCGCGATGCCGTCGGTGTGGAACACGGCCTTGGCCACCCGCTCCAACAGGATCATGTCGGTGGGGTTGCGCAGATCGTGGTCGGCCTCGATCATCATCAGTTCGGGGTTGAGCCGCGCCTTCGAGAAGTGCCGCTCCGCAGCGTCGTAGCCGACATTCGATCCTGCACTGTCCGGCATGTACCGGCTGATGTCGTAGCTCACCTTGTAACCGGACAGCGACGCGATTCCGACGAGCGCCAGCGCCATCGTCGCGATCAGGATGGGGCCCGGCCACCGCACGATCGCCGTCCCGATCCGCCGCCAACCCCGCTTGGCCGTCTTGCGTTTGGGCTCGAGCAGCCCGAACCGGCTGGCGATCACGATCACCGCAGGCGCCAGCGTCAACGAGGCGACCAGCGAGACGAGAACCCCGATCGCTGCTGGGATTCCGAGGCTTTGGAAGTACGGCAGCCGGGTGAAGTAAAGGCAGAACACCGCGCCTGCGATCGTCAGGCCCGAGCCGAGAATCACGTGAGCAGTGCCCCGGTACATGTCGCCGTAGGCGACCGGGCGTTCCATGTCCTCGTTGCGGCGTTCGTGATAGCGGCCGAGCAGGAAGATCATGTAGTCGGTGCCTGCCGCGATGACCAGCAGCGTGAGAATGTTGGTCGAATACGTTGACAGGCCGATGAAGCCGGCGTTCGCCAGAAACGAGACGATGCCACGTGCCGCCGCCATCTCGATGAGCACCGTGACGAGCGCAATGATCATGGTGACGAACGAGCGGTAGACGATGAGCAACATCAACGCGATCACGCCGACGGTCAACAGCGTGACCAGCACGGTGCCCTCGTTGCCGACCTCGAACTGATCGGTGATCTGAGCGGCCGAGCCCGCGACATACGCGTGAATGCCCTGCGGGGGAGGCGTTTTGGCGATGATGTCGCGCAGCGCATTGACCGACTCCAGCGACAGCTCCTCGCCCTGGTTACCCCTGAGGTACACCTGGACGTACGCGGCCTTGCTGTCCGAACTCTGCGCGCCTGCGGCGGTCAGCGGATCGCCCCAGAAGTCGTCGACGTGTTCGACGTGTTTGGGATCGGCCTCGAACTGCTTGACCAGCTCGTCGTAGTACTTGTGCGCGTCGGCACCCAACGGCTGGTCGCCCTCGAGCACCACCATCGCCGCACTGTCGGAGTCGAACGTCTGGAAGACCTTGCCGATGCGCTGAAACGCTTGCAGCGACGGCGAATCCGGGGAGCTCAACGCCACGTTCTTCTGTTCGCCGACCGCCTCCAGTTGCGGCACCAACGCGTTCGTCAACCCGGCGACGACGACCCAGAACACCACGATCGGCACGCAGAGCCGACGAACCCACAGGCCGGTCCGGTCCGTGAAAGTCAGACGCTCGTCGACGTCGGCGACGTGGTGGCTCATCCGGACTTGTCCAGGCAGTAGGTGTAGGCGTTCAGCGTATTGACCGTTCTCTCGTCCTTGACGACGTCGTCGATCTTGATTCGGCAGCCGATGGAGTCACTGTCGCCCTGGGCGGAGACGTTGACGAAGACGGCGGGTTGGGTGGTGGTGGTGTCGTAGGCCCACGGCAGCGTCGCGTCGTCGACGCGCTGCGGTTGGGCGTTCACGTCGAGGTAGGTGATGGTCGCGACCGTGCCCGGGGGACCGAAGACTTCCAAAACGACGCGTTTCGGGTTGAACGGCACGATGTCGTTCGCGGCCCCGCTGGGAGTGGAGACGACGTCCTTGGAGCCGAAGATGCCGTTGAGTCGATACACCGCGAACCCGGCCACGGCGATGACGAGCACCGCCACGAGAATCATCCACCGTCGCAACAATCGGCTTCCGAGCGAAAACCGCTGCATCCGTGACCCTTTCGACGAGCGGCGACACGTTGACGGACGGGTGGGGGCGCTTTCTTCAGTTCAGGGGCGATATCAACTTAGTTGACAGTACGGTACGGGACCGGACTGCTCAAGTCCTCCCTCGGTTGACCTGAACGTCAGTTGTTGTGGCGGCTGAGGCTCGGGATGAGCACGTTGTCTACGAGGTTATGAATCGTCTCTCGCGCCGGAGTATTCCCGGTCAGCACCGTGCGGTAGATGAGATAGCCGGGCAAGACGTCCCAGAGGTCTTCGGTGATGGCCGATGCCCGGATCTCGCCGCGGTCGACGGCACGGGCGAGGACGCGCGACATCAGGGCTCTGCGCTGGTCGAGGAACTGTTCTTGCATCATGGCGTCGAGCTCGGCGCTGCGAGACGTCTCCACCAGCACCGCGCGGATCGTGCCCGCATGGGTGCTGACATGGGCGCGGACCTGCTCACCCAGCCGCAGCAGGTCGTCGCGCAGTGAGCCGGTGTCGGGATCGACCGCCACCTGGCGGGTGCCCTCGACGAACGCGGCCAACACGAGCTCGGCCTTCGTCGGCCACCGACGATAGAGCGTCGCCTTGCTTGCGCGCGCCGTCGTGGCCACCGCGTCGAGGGTCAGCCGGTCATAGCCGTGCTCCTGAAGCAGCTCCAGCGTCACCGCCAGCAGCTCACACTCCCGCGGCGACCACGGAGACTCCGCGCCACCATCGGAACTCCCGATCGCGGGAGCTTCCGCCGAACCAGTGGACATGAGCGAAACAGTAGGCCCCCGCGATCAGCGGCGTGGCGACAACCCGTTGTGCAAGTCTCGACGGGCGGCGTATCCGACCGAACCCGAGGAGGCGGCATGATTCGAATCCCGGCATCCTTGGCGGCCGCCCGCCCTTGCCGTCCTTGTCGTGCCTGTCGCACCGCTTGCCTCCGCGGATCCCAGCGATTTCCAATACGTGCGGACGCAAACGGGTGCGGTGCGCTGCGTCATCAGTGCCCCCCACGTGGGATGCGAACGGTCGACAACGGCGCGTTCGCGTGGGGCGAGGGCAACATCGGCGGCGTGGACGCCGACGAGCTGACGTTGTTCTACGGCCAGACGTATCACATCAAGGGGTGGACGGTGCTCCCTGCATTTGACGGAACCCGGTTCACGAACGACGCGAGCGGACACGGCGTGTTCGTCAGCATTGATCGCGTGTCGCCGTTCTGACCCGTTGCGCGACTTCGCCGTACCGCTCGACCCGCTCCGGATCGGCCAGCGCGTTGTAAAGGACTATGCGCGTGGCGATTTCGTCGTACCGCTCTTTGAGCGCGTCGGCCAGACCGTCCCACGTCGACTCGACCGCGAACGTCGCGATGTGCTCGTCGGTGATCTGCGCCGCCATGCCCGTGAAGTCGCCCGCCTTCTGCTTCTCCCGGATCCGCGCCGTCGTGCCCTCGAACCCGGCCTGGTCCCAGATGAATGAGTAGTTCGGCGTGCTGCCGTAGAAGCTCATGCTGAATCGCACGCTCTCGCGCTCCTTGTCGCGCTCCTCGTCGGTGTCGCCGACGATGGTCATCACCGGCACGATCACCGCGATGTCCGACGGTGAGCGTCCCGACTTCTCCGCTCCCTCAGCCACATTCGGCACCACGTGCCGCGCGATATAGCCCGGCTCGCCGAGCGGATGCACATGCACCCCGTCGGCTACTTCGCCTGCCATCCGCAGCATCCACGGATTCACCGCCGCCACATCGACTTTCGGATCCGGCGCGTCGATCGGCCCCGCGCTCCACTGAGGCGTGATGAAGTCCAGGTCGTAGAAATCGCCGTGGTGGTCGAGACTGCCCGTCCTGAACGCCCGAAAGCACGCCTTCACCGCTCGCACGTAGTCGCGCAGGCGCGGCCCTGGACGCTCGAAGTCCACGCCGTACCGCCGCACCACATGCGTCCGCACCTGGGTGCCGAGACCTAGCCGGAACCTCCCGCCGGTCGCCTCTTGCAACTCCCACGCCGACGCCGCCGTCACGAACGGACTCCGCGGGAACGCCACCGCCACACCCGTCGACAGCTCCAGGCCCGGTGCCGCCTGCGAGGCCACCGCGGCGTTGAGATACGCCGTCCGGCCCGTCTCGGTGAACAGCATCCCGGAGAAGCCCGCGGCCTGCACCCGCCCGGCGAGATCGCCGATCGTGCCCAACGGCTGCGGCGTCGTCATCGCGTCGACCTGCACGGTCGAACAGTACGCGGAGTACCTGGTTTGGCCGCCGACTCGGCGCGTACCGAGCTGTCACCTAGAGCAAAGGGGGCAACAATGCCGACCAAGAAGACACTCGCGACCGGTGTCGCGGCCACAACGATCATGTTCGGCTTCGGCGCCGTGGCGCCTGCCTGGGCCACGAGCAATATCCAGGTACTGGGAGTGCAGGAGACCGTCAAGGACATCAACGGACCGCTGACCGGCTACACGGTCACCGGGCTGATGCCGAGCTCCGACCCGTCCCGTATCCGGTCGCAGGCCGGTTGTACGAGGCGACGGTGAAGACCGACGCACTGGTGGGAACGGTCGTCCCGGCGCCCGCGCTCTTCAACGCCCGCGCCGAAAACGGCGACAACTACCGGTCCCTTGCCAACGTCGCCAGCCTCGGCGGTCCGGTCGGGCAGGGCGGAAGCAGCACCGGCAAGGTTTACTTCGACGTCGTCGCCTCCACGCCCAACAGCGTCGTCTTCAACAACGGCTTCGAAGACATCCTCGGCTGGATCCCACCGCCCGGCATCGCGCCTGAAGAGCTCGCTCCGGCGGCCAGCGGTGGCGGGTCAGCGAGCGGCGGCGAGGGTTCGAGCGGCCCGAACCAGGCCAGCCCCGACACCTCCGGCGGCGAGATCGGTGGCGGAGAAGGCGGTACCGAAGGCGGCGGGGGCAACTTGGATTCCGGCGGCGGCTCCGGCGCGCCCAGCGGCGACACGGGTTAACCGCGCGGCTATCCGGCGACGCGGTCGGCTCTGTGCTGGAGACCCGACCGCTCACCGGTACTGATTGTGCCCGCCTCTGAGCGACAAAGTCGCTGTCGCGGAAGTATCAACAGTGGCTGCTTCTGTTCGAGCGAATTTGTCGCTCGAAGGCGGGCACTTCGACAGTCGCGACTTTAGGCCTCGGGCTACGGGCCACAGGCCACGGGTCAGCTGACCTGGATGACGACCTTGCCTCGGGCGTGACCGGTCTCCACCGCGGCCAGCGCCTCGGCGGCCTCGTCGAACGGCCGGATGTCTTCCACATGCGGGTCCAGCTTGCCGTCCGCGGCCATAGCCCCAACGATGTCGAGAACGTCAGGCGTGCCGCCTCTCTCGATCAAGTGCCCGCCGAGCCTCTCGGCCGTGCCCGGATCGCCAGCGCTGATCAACTTGATGCGGTCTGTCAGCAGGTCTGCCACCGCCCCCAGGCTGGCGCCGCCCGCCAGGTCGAAGATCGCGTCGACGCCGTCGGGCATCAGCTGCCGGATTCGCTCGCCGACCCCTTCGCCGTACGGCACCAGGGTGACGCCCAGTGCCTCGATGAACGCTCTCTTGTCCTCGCTGGCGGTGCCGATGACGTTGATGCCGAAGTCCCGTGCGATCTGGGCGGCCGCCACGCCGACGCCGCCGCTGACGCCGTTGATCAACAGCGTCTGTCCTTCGGTGAGTCCGAGTTGGTGCACACCGTCGTACGCGGTCGCCCCCGCCACCGGCAGCGTGGCTGCGTCGGTGAACGAAAGCTGTACCGGCTTCTTTGCCGCGTCGCTCGCGGTGACCAGAGTGTGCTCGGCATATCCACCAGACCCAGGAGCCACCCGACCGAATATCTCGTCCCCGACGGCGAAACCGTCGACGTCCTGGCCGACCTCGCGTACGACTCCCGACACCTCGGAGCCCAATACCGCGGGCAGGTCACCCTGGCCGGCCGCACCGAACATTCCGGAGCGGATCTTCCAGTCGACCGGATTGACCCCGGCGGCGCGGACCTCGACCAGCAATTCGCCGGGCATCGGTGACGGCATGTCGAGGTCGAGGAACTCCTGCACCTCCGGTCCTCCGTTGGTGCGGTATCCGAACGCTCTGACCATCTGCCCCGTCCTATCGCCGATGAGTGTGTCCAACGGGGTGTACCCAATCGGGTCGGGCTGCTAGGACAAAAAGTGTTTCGCCCTGTGCACCTCGGCCCACACGCGATCGCTGACGTCGGTCAGGGAGACCATCAGCATTTCCTCAGTCGAGTGGAACAGCATCGGGTCCGACGCGAGGGTGGCGATGGGGTAGCCGTCGCTGTGGTTCCAGTTCGTGACGACGTCCGGATCGCGCAGCATCTCGATGCACGCGTGGACCGGCGTCTCTGAGTGTCTGACCAGCAGCGACGGCAACCACTGACCCTCGAGCGTCTTCGACGTCTGGTAGCCGAGCAGCCGTTCGCAGGCGGGGTTGGCGTAGACGACGGTTCCGTCGAGCGCGACCACGATCGTCGCGGTGTCCAGGCGGTTCAGCAGCACGTCGGCGGGGTGCCCTTGCAGCAGTTCGGCCGAGTCGCGGCGAAAGGATTTTGGGAGGTTGCGCGTCTTCCAGGTGTTGGGTTCGTACATGGTGCTCCCGGCATGCGGATGTCACCTGGTTTGGCCGGTGAAAGCGGGTGCTTTTGCGAGGTGGCGGCGGGCGCGGCCACCTCGACCCGGCCTGGGCTGATAACTCAACTGACGTCAGCGTAACAAGATCGTGGGCGTAGGGCGATGCCCTCGACGATCAGGTGCGCTCTCGAAGACGGCGCCCCAGCCCGGACGCCCGCACCGCGCGTCGTTCGACCGCGGCCCGCACCGCGGCCTCGGACCCGATGACGCGCACCCGCGTCTTCGCCCGGGTCACCGCGGTGTAGAAGAGCTCGCGCGTCAGCAGCCGAGAATCCTCCTGCGGCAGCAGCACCGTCACCTCGTCGGCCTGGCTGCCCTGGCTCTTGTGGATGGTCATCGCGTGCATCGTGTCGACGTCGGCCAGCCGGCTGGTCGCGAACTCCAACTGCTCGGTTCCGGCGATCACCGCCCGCAGCGCGCCGTCGCGCACCACCGTGACGCCCGTGTCGCCGTTGTACAGCCTGAGCCCGTAGTCGTTCGCCGTCACCAGCACCGGCCGCCCGGTGTACCAGTCGGACCAGATCGGCTCGCCGGTCTCCTCGGCCAGCCACCGCTCGACCTGCCGGTTCCAGTACCGCACCCCGTACGGCCCGCGGCGGTGCGCGCACAGCAGCCGGTGCTCGTCCAGCGTCTGCAGCGCCGCCTCCGCATCGCCGAGCATCGCCGCCTCGCGCAGCCGAAGCGCCTGCGGGACAAGGACCTTGCGCAGGTGTTCTGCCGGTTGGTCCGTGTCGATCCACTCGATGTGCTCGCCGCCGGCCCGCAGCACCTCGACCGCCGCGTCCGCGTCGCCCGCTCGGATCGCCGACGCCAGCGCGCCGATCGACTCGCCGAACCGGTGCGAGGTCTTCAGCGCCGCGAGCTTGGTCGGGTCCAGCCCGTCGACCAGATCCGCCAGCACCGCGCCGGCTTCCACCGATGCCAGCTGGTCGGGGTCGCCCACCAGGATCAAGCGCGCATCGGGACGCACCGCTTCCAGCAGCCGCGCCATCATCGTCAGCGACACCATCGACGTCTCGTCGACGACGATCACATCGTGCGGCAGCCGGTTGCCCCGGTTGTGCCGGAACCTCGCCGACGTGTCCGGCCTGCTGCCGAGCAGCCGGTGCAACGTCGTCGCATGCATCCCCGACAGCGCCTCCTGGTCGGCGGCGTCCAGCTTGCCGACCTCCAGCTGCACCGCCTCCTGCAGCCGGGCCGCCGCCTTGCCCGTCGGCGCCGCCAGCGCGATCCGCAGCCGCGTGCCCGATCGCAAGCAACGCCAGCAGCCGCGCCACCGTCGTCGTCTTGCCCGTGCCCGGTCCGCCGGTCAGCACCGTCAACCCTTGCGCCAGCGCCACTTTCGCCGCCGCGCGCTGCTCCTCGAACCCCGCGGGGAACAGCCGGTCGATGTCGGGCGACACCTTCTCCGGTTTCACCGCGATCATCGTGCGCACGTCGTCGGCGACCTGCTGCTCTTCCAGCCAGTACCGGTCGAGGTAGAGCAGGTCGCCGTCGAGGCGCAGCGCCGGCGGCGTGCCGGCAAGCGGGCTCGCCCGAACGGCCGCCAGCCATGTGTCGGCGTCCGGCCACGGCAAGCCGTCCACGCCGACCTGCTGCTCGACCGACCGCAGGTCGACGCACACCGACCCGTTCCGCAGCGCCCGCACCGCGAGCGCGACGGCCAGCGCGACGGTCTCGTCGGTCTCCTTCGCCAGCGCGGTAAGCCGTTGCGCCACATGGATATCCGCGGATTCGAGCACCTGCGCGTCGCTGAACACCCGCAGCAGGCCGGTCACGCCGTGTGCCTGCCGCCATTCCACCGTCGTCATGCGGCCGCCCTGCCTTCGTCGAGCAGATCCGACATCGCCGTGATCAGCGCCGCCGGCGGCTGCCAGCTGAACACACCCGCCGGGTGGCCGTCGACCACCGGTGTGTCGGGCCCGCACATGCCGCGCAGGAACAGATACATCACGCCGCCGAGGTGCTTGTCCGGTGTGTAGCCGGGCAGCCGCCACCGCAGGAACCTGTGCAGCACAACGCTGTACAGCAGCGCCTGCAGCGGATAGTCCGAATGCAGCATCGCCTCGACCAGCCGCGGCTGGGCGTAGTCCGCCGCGGTCAGCGGTTCGGACGGATCGCCGAGCCAGTTCGTCTTGTAGTCGACCACCACGTACCGGTCGCCGATCCGCAGCACCGCGTCGACCGACCCGACAGGTATCCCTTCAGCGACTGCCCGCCGAGCGCGGCTCCCGTCAGCCGGTCGGCATAGGACGCCAGCGGGTCATCCGTCGGGCAGATGCGCGCGCAGCAGCTCGCCGACGTCTGCCAGCCGGATGTCCGGCGCCGCTGCCCGCAGATCGCCACCGGCCAACGGGAATTCGAAGTCCATCTCCCGCATCCGGTCCTGCAGACCGATCTGCCGCAGCGTCAAGCCGTCCGCCAGCGGGCCCAGCGGGGTGTCGTGCATCGGCACCATCGCCGCCGCCAACTCGGCGGCCGGAACGTCGACCGGCCACCACACCGCGTGCTCGCGGATCTGCGCCTCCAGCTCGGCCGCCAGGTCGGCGGCGAACGGGTCCGCCGTCTCCAACACCGCGTGCACCAGCGTGCCGAACTTCGCGCCCATCGGCAGGTCCGCCATCGGCGAGGGCACATCGGCGCCGACCGTCGACGTCGTCACCGGGATCTCGGCGACCTCGTCGTCCAGCTCGATGACCTCCGGCTCGCTGCTCACCGGCGTCGACTCGGCCGCGCGGATCAGGCCCGAGTACGACGTCCGCCGCCACGCGGTGTCGATCGAGCGGTGGAAGTGCCGCGCGCTCGAGGTCGTTTCGCGGCGCGTCGGCGGGCAACGCGGGGACCGGCCGCACGACCGACTCCTCGATGACCGGCCCGCCCACGGCCTCCCACTCCCGCAGCCGCGCCATCGCGTCGTCGTCGGAGATCTTGTCCGGCGACGCAGCGGTCCGGCACCTCGGCCTCGCCCGGCCGCCGCCCGCGCAGCAGCCGCGACAGCCCGCCGTTGGGTTCGTCCCACGACGGCGCCCACCACGCGACCACCTGCGACTGCGCCCGCGTCATCGCCACATACATCAACCGGCTGTCGTCGCTGGCGTCCTCTTTGCGGCCCAGCACCGACACGGCGTTGAAGTCCGGGCTGTCGACTGCCGCCGACGTGCAGGCACCGCTGATCGCCCTCGTGGAACAGCACCAGCTCGCGGTTCCTGCACGTTGCGGTTGAACGCGAACGGCAGGTACACCACCGGGAACTGCAGGCCCTTGGCCACCCACACCGTCATGATCTGCACCGCCGCCGCGTCGCTGTCGAGGCGGCGGGCGCGTTCGGTTGCGCCGCTTCGCTCCTCGCGCTGCGTCGCGCAGCCAGTCGCGCAGCGCGGGCAGGCTGAAGTGCTCGCGGTGCGCGGCCTCCTGCAGCAGCTGCGTCATGTGCGCGAGGTCGGTCATCTGCCGCTCGCCGTCCTGCCACGACAGCACCCGGTCGCCCATCCCGTCGAGCTGCGCGGCCTCGAAGACCGCGGCGACACCGCGCTCGCGCGCATGACCCGCCCACTCCCGCAGCGTCTCGGCGATGCGGTCGGTCAGCGCGTCGCCGCCCGTCGACAAGCGCTTCGGCGGTCTCGCCGAAGAACATCGTCGCCGCCGCGGCCCGCACCATGCCCGGAGCGGTGCGGCTGGTCGAACGCCTCCAGCAGCGCCAGCCAGTCCTCGGCGGCGTCGGAGCTGAAGATGTCGGAGTCGCCGGTGTACACCGCCGGGATGCCTGCGTCGCCCAGCGCGTCGTAGCAGGCGCGCGCGTCCTTGTGGCTCTCGACGATCACCGCGATGTCGCGCGGCCTCGCAGCGGCCGTCCGTCGAAGGTGGCGCCGCTGGTCAGCAGTGCGCCGATGTCGGCGGCCAGGTCGCGCGGGATGTGTGCGCGCAGATCGTCGATCGGCGATCGTCTGGGTCCCGTTGCGGCCGAACGGTCCTCGCGGCACCACGCGCAGCCGGAACGGCTCGTTGCGCGGGGCGCCCGGCCAGCCGCGTGCCGTGGTGGTGCGCCTCGACCTCGTGCACGACGATCCGCTCGTCGCCCGAGCTGCGCGCCGCCCAGCACCGCCTGCAGCCGGTCGACCAGCGCGGCGTCGCTGCGCCAGTTCGTGCCGAGCGTCTTTCGCTCGCCGGCGGTTTCGGCGGCCTTGCAGGTAGGTGACGATGTCGCCGCCGCGGAACGCGTAGATGGCCTGCTTCGGGTCGCCGATCAGGATCAGCGTGGAGCGGCCGCTGAACGCGCGGTCGATCACCTGCCACTGCACCGGGTCGGTGTCCTGGAACTCGTCGACCATCACGATCGGCCAGCGCTGGTGCATCCGCACCTGCGCCGGTGAGTCGTCGGCGTTCAGCGCGTCGGCCAGCCGGGTGAGCAGGTCGTCGTAGCCGAGGATGCCGACGCCGCCGCTTGCGGATTTCCAGTTCGGCCAGAACGTCTTTCGCGAAGTCCACGCACACCGCGGCGCGGGAGTCCGGTGGCGGGATCCTTCGGCCGCAGCTCGGTCGCCGGGTTGCTTGACCACCTCGCGGGCCAGCCGCAGCGCGTCGCTCGTAGGTCAGCAGCGGGTCGTCGCGGTCGCGGCCGAAGTGGCGAAGGTACAGGTCGTCGACGATCTCGGTGACCAACTCGTCGAGGCTCTCGACCAGCGTCACGCCGGTGTCGGTGTCGCCCGCCACCCCGAGCGACTTGAGCACCAGCTGGCAGAACTGGTGTGTGGTGGCGATGGTCGCGGCGTCGAACGCGGCCAG
This sequence comes from uncultured Actinomycetota bacterium, assembly GCA_963758825.1. Classification (GTDB taxonomy): domain Bacteria; phylum Actinomycetota; class Actinomycetes; order Mycobacteriales; family Mycobacteriaceae; genus Mycobacterium. The sequence continues at coordinate 21,307 of CAVWWV010000016.1, forward strand.
CGCGTCGCGCAGCCGTCGGCGACGCTCCGGCGTTCGTCCTCGCCGCAGTCGAGCAGGTGCGCGATCACCTGGTTGTCGCCGGCCCGGGACGGATCGTCGAAAGCCACCACCGCGTCGACGATTTGGCGGCGCACCCGCTCGCGCAGCTCCTGGGTGGCCGCGCGGCCGAACGTGATGAGCAGCATCTGGTCCAGCGTCGCCGCGCCCTCGGCGATGTAGCGCGTGACCAGACCCGCCAGCGCGAACGTCTTGCCGGTGCCCGCGCTGGCCTCCAGCACGGTCGTCGACCGCGCCGCCGGCAGCGGGCCCAGCAGATCGAAGTTGTCCATCACGCGTCCGTCGCCTCGCAGCATCGGCAGCCACAGCCGGCCGCGCGTAGTGGTCGAGGCCCGCGTCGATGAGGACCTGTCAGCCAGGCGCCCTGGCCCCACGTGCGCACGTGCGCCGGCTCCGCGTCCTCGCCGGGATAGCGGTCGGATCTTCCATCGGTATCCCGCCGCCCGCTCCGGATCGCCGTGGGTGTGTACGGCCTCCGCCCACGCGTAGGACGTCTTGATCGGCAACGGGAGCGGCTCGCGGCGGCCCGCGTCGTACATCGCGACGAGGTCGGCCAGCAGGTCGACGGCGGACTCCGCGGGCCTGCGCAGCGTGCTCAGCTGCGGAGTCGTGCCCTTCCTGGCGCGGCCGATGCACACCGCCGCCCAGTCCCGGCTCGGATCGTGGGCGAGCAACGCCAGCAACGGAATCCACGACTGCAGCAGATGCGTGCCGTCGAGCTTCGAATAGGTCACCGAGACCAGCCGGTCGCCGAACACCGGAGAGACCGTGCCGGTCAGCCGCCGACCGCGCCGAGGTCGATGTCGACGTCGACGGCATCGGCGTCGGCCGTTGCGGTACGCCAGGGCGGCCTCGGCCAGCAGCGCCGACTGGTCGCGGATCTCGGTGGCCTTGCGCCAGCCGAGCTGGCCCGGCGGCAGGGTGCCGCGCCGCCACTCCGCGTGCTGCGCTTCCTCGGGCGCCATCCCGCGCAGCATGTCGTGCGAGCATCCGGTCGCCGACCGTCCACTCCTCGAGCGCGTTGATGTCGACGGGCATGGCGTCCTCGACGCCGTCGACCTCCCACGGCAGCGTGAAGTCCAGCGCGCGGAAGAAACCCTTCACCGGATCCCTGAAGAACGCGACGAGGTCGGCGAGCACGACGTCGTCGGGCGGGGGAGCGGGCAGCAGACCGGAGATGAACGGCGGCTTCTCGGCTCGATGGCCGGACCGGGCCTTGCGCCGCCTTCAGCACGGTCGGGTCGAACGTGAACGGCTCGTCGGGGATCAGCTTGCCGGGGATGACGTTGCGGGTGTCGAACGGCTGCAACGGATGTTTGACGACGACGCGTGTCGCGCACCTTCTGCTCGGTCGTCAGGTCGAGGGTGTCGAGCAGTTCGGCAAGCGGCACCGCGGGCGGCCGCTCCTGGCCCGAGTACTCGTTGGCGCCGGTGTAGGTGATGACGAGCTTCTCGGTCGCGGCGCCGATCGCGTCGAGCAGCAGTTGCCGGTCCTCGGAACGGATGTCGCGCTCGCCGGTCATCGGGTCGCGGGCGAGCACGTCGTCGCCGTCGACGACGCCCAGCCGCGGGAAGACGCCGTCGTCGAGACCGACCAGGCAGACCACCCGGTGCGGCACCGACCGCATCGGCACCATCGTGCACACCGTCAGCGTGCCGGTGCGGAAGTTGGCCCGCGTCGGCCGGCCGGCGAGATGCCGGTCGAGCAGCGCGCGGATGTCGGGCAGCCGCATCTTCGTCTCCGCGCGCGGGCCCGCATTGGTCAGCACGTCGCCGAACTCGCGCTGCAGCTGGCTGGTCTGCCAGGCGTCGTCGTCGTCGACGCGGGCGAGCAGGGTGATGCCGTCCTCCAAGCGCAGTCAGCCACTCGCGCAACGGCTTGCGCCCGGTCAGCGAGTCGACGACGTGCTGCAGCCGGTCGACGTACTCGGCCAGCTGGCCCGCCAGCTCGACGCGGTTGCTGCTGACGTCGTCGAGCGGCAGCGTCGTGTCGATCCAGGCGTGCGAGTCGTCGGACATCGCCACGCCCGGCGAGCACCCGGTCGATGCCGAAACGCCATGTGTTCTGGACGAAGTCGACGCCGTAGGGCTTGCGGTGGTCGCGGTCGAAGCCCCAGCGGATGTTGGCCTGGCGCACCCAGCGGGTGATGTCCTCGAGGTCGTCGTCGGTGAACCCGAACCGGGCCCGCACCGGCGCGGCCTGCGCGAGGTTGAGCACCTCACTGGCGGTGGCGCGGCCGCCGGCGAGCGCAAGCAGCTGCGACGCCACCCCGAGCAGCGGGTTGGTCTGCACGAGCGACGCGGTCGGCGAGTCGCACCCGCAGCCGGTGCGCGGGGTGCACGCCCTTGACCATGTCGCCGAGGCCGAAGCCCGCGACGATCAGCGGCGCGTAGGTCTCGATGTCCGGGCACATGACGAGGATGTCGCGGGGTTCGAGGGTGTCGTCGTCGGCGAGCAGGCCGAGCAGCACCTCGCGGAGCACGTCGATCTGGCGGGCCGGGCCGTGGCAGCTGTGCACCTGCACCGAACGGTCGTCGCGGCGCAGCGTCCGCCCGGTGCGTCGCACTTCGTTGGCGGCGATGTCGGACTGCAGCCAGCCCAGCAGGGTGTCGGGGCGATCATGAGCGCCAGCCGATCCAAGCAGGTATTCGTCGGTCTGCGGGTCGGCCGGAAGGCTGCGTTGCAGTTCGCGGAGGTCGCGGCCGAGGGTGGCCAGCAGCGGGTGCCCGACGTCGCGGTGGCTGGTGTCGTCGCGGCGGGCGATCTGGCCGTGAACGCCGGCGAGCGATCGCCACAGATGGTCGCTGGGGTGCGGCAGCCACAGGTGAAGGTCGTGGTGGGTGGACAGCGCGTCGAGCAGTTCGATCTCGGTGCTCGGCAGCCGGGTGTGACCGAACAGCGAGAGGCGCTCGGGCAGGTCGGTGGGTGACTCCTGCAGTGTGACAAGCGTTTTGGCGTGCCGGATGTGCGGCGGGTCGGCGTCGACGCGGTCGAGCAGCGCCCGCCACAGGTGCGGCTGCCAGTCGAGGTCGGCGTCGAGCCCGTCGGCGGCGTCGTTCTCCCAGTCGACGAGCAGCTGCGGCCGCTGCCGCGCGTAGGACGCGAAGAGCCCGGCGAGCCGGCGCGCGACGGCGTAGCGGCGGCCCATGCCGCAGCTCGCGTTCCTCGCCCGCCTCGAAGTGGCCGAGGTGGGTGGCCAGCGTCTTGCACCAGTCGGCTCGTCGCAGCTGGCGTCGATGACGTCGAGCAGCGGCCACACCAGCGCGTCGGGATGCCACGGGTCTTCGTCGTCGGTGCCGGTGATCTCGGCGATCAGCGAGCGCGGGTTGCGGAACGAGATGCCTGCGCAGACGCCGTCCTGTCCCGTCCCGCGGCCGAGGATGTGCGACAGCCGCTGGCTCAGCCAGCGCTCGACGCCCTTGGCGGGGACGATGACGAGCTCCTCGGCGAACGGGTCGGGCAGCGGATCGGCGAGAAGCGCGCCGAGGCCGTCGGCGAGGAGATCGGTTCGCTCCGCGCGGTGGAGGTGCAGTGCCATCGGGCGTCAGACTACGACTGCCCTGTCGCCGCCTTCGACGAGTCGCTTCAGCTCGCCGACGACCCGCCCGAGTTCCTCGACCATCCAGCTGTCCAACCCGTGCTCGCGATACGCCGCGAGCAGGCTGTCGTAGTACCAAAGGTGGTCCTGCGGGTTCTTCCGGTTGAAGCGGTCCCACAGCGCCGGACCGTGCTCGTGGTAGTCGCGCAGCATCGACCGCGCGTTGTCCAGCTTGTCGGCCACCGACACCAGCAGCGTGTCCTGGCCGACCTCGCCGAGGTGGTCGATATAGCGCTGCTTGCGTTCGAGCCACGGCGGCTTGGGCACCTCGTCGGTGTCGCTGCACTGCTCGACGATGCGCGCGACGTCCTCGCCGAAGTTGGCGCGGATCTCCTCCAATGTCGACGGCCCGCCCTGGTCTTCCACCGCGTCATGCAGGAGCGCGGCGATGGCCTGGTCCTCGGAGCCCCCGTCGTTGATCACCAGGCTCGCCACCGACAGCAGATGGCCGACATACGGAATGTCGCCGCCCTTGCGCACCTGGTTGTGGTGTTTCACTTCGGCATACACCAGCGCCTTGGAGAATCGGCCGGACAGTTTCGGTGTCTCGGTGTGTTCGCTCATTCGCCCCCTACCTTCTGACCCGACCTTATCGAGGGGCACCGACGGGTTGCGGCGCTTGTCACACCCTGCCGGGATAGTGAGCCCGTGACGAACACCAGCGAGGCCGACTCTCACTTCGCGCAGCATCCGCAATGCCCGAGATGCGGAGCCAAGCGCACTGCGCGGGCGGTGTTCGGCATGCCCGTGTCCGAGGAGGAATATCGCAACGCGCCCCCGTGGGTCGACTGGCGCGGGTGCTGCGTGACCCCGGACATCTGGACCTGCACGGAGTGCCAGCACACCTGGGCATGAGCCCCCCGTGCCACCATGGGGACATGCCCGACGACGATTTGGCCTCCGAGCGCGAGTTCAACGAAAACAACATCGAGGAGTTCCGCCGCAACGGCGGAAAGGTCGGCGGTCAGTTCGAGGGCTTTCCGCTGCTGCTGCTGACCTCGACCGGCGCCAAGAGCGGCACCGAGCGTCTCAACCTCATCGGCTACTTCGACATCGACGACAAGATCTACATCGTCGGCTCCGCCGCAGGCCGCGAGAAGAGCCCCGCCTGGGTCTTCAATATCCGCGCCCACCCCGACGTCCGCGTCGAGATCGGCTCCGACCCGCCAAGGGACGTCGTCGCCAACGAGCTGTCCCGCGACGAACGCGACCGTGTTTACGCCATCGTCAAGGAGCGCGCCCCGGGGTTCGCCGAATACGAGAAGCGCACCGATCGCGTCATTCCGGTCTTCGAACTTGCCACCAAGGCTTAATCAATAGGTTCGTCTCGGCGCAACTGGGCAACCTATAGTTGGAGAACCCGATCGGCGAGCCCGATCGACCGTCCGGCCCCTGCCGACCCACATTGGAGTGCAATTGCTTTGGTCTCGTCGCGTTCGCGTCACCTCCGCCATCGCCGCAATCGCGGCGCTGGTGCTTCTTGCTGGAGATGTCGCGGAGACCACCGACCCGTGCTCCACCGGGTGCGACGTCGCCAGCGCCGCGCATACCGCCTCCCCTCCGCAGCCGGTTCCTCCCCAGCCCGCCGCCCTTGGCGTGTTCCCGAAGCCCCAAGCCGCCGACGTCGACCCGGCCGCACCCGTATCGGTCACCGCGTTCAGCGGACGCATCGACGACGTCAAGCTGGTCGACGACTGGGGTGAGACGGTGCCCGGCGCCCTCACGCCCGCCAAGACGGGCTGGCATCCGACCGAACAGCTCAGCTACGACCGCACCTACACCATGACCGTCGCCGCCCGCGGCCCCGGCGGCATGCCGTCGCGTCAGACGTCGAGCTTCACCACCCTGTCGCCCGACTCCAAGACCGCTGTCAACCTCAACACCACCGCGGGCGTCTCGCTGGTCGACGGCAACACCTACGGCGTCGGCATGGTCGTCGTCGCGCACTTCGACGAACCGATCACCGACAAGGTCGCCGCCGAGAGGCGCCTGCACGTCACCACCAACCCGCGCGTCACCGGATCCTGGAACTGGGTCGACGACCAGAACGCGCACTGGCGACCCGAGAAGTACTACCCGCCCGGCACGACCGTCGACGTCACCGCCGACATCTACGGCGCCCGCCTCGGCGACGGCATGTACGGCCAAGAGGACGAGCACGTCTCGTTCAAGATCGGGAACGCGCACGTCTCGATCGCCGACGACGTCACCAAGCAGGTCAGCGTGTTCGACAACGGCAAACTGGTCCGGACCATGCCCACCTCGATGGGGATGGGCGGCACCGAAACCGTCGGCAGCAGGACTTTGCACTTCTGGACACCGCCGGGTGTCTACACCGTGCTGGACAAGGCCAACCCCGTCGTCATGGACTCCACGACGTACGGGCTCACGGGCGCAGGGGGCTATCGCACCACCGTCCCCTACGCCACGCGCATCAGCATCGACGGCATCTATCTGCATCAGCTGAACTCCACAGTGTGGGCGCAGGGCAACACGAATGTGTCGCACGGCTGCCTCAACCTCAACGGCGAGAACGCCGTGTGGTTCTTCAATTTCTCCGTGCCCGGCGACATCGTCGAGGTCCGCAACACCGGCGGGCCGCCGCTGCAGCTTTCGCAGAACGGCGACTGGAGCGTGCCGTGGGACCAGTGGCGCAAGGGCAGCGCGCTGAACGCGTAACAGCAAGCTCACGCGTCAATCCAATTGACGCAAGTGCTATTCCACGCCCGGAACATCGCCGTCACCGTTCGGAAACAAAACGGACCTAGCTTCGCTGCATGACTCAAGACGTCAGCAAGGAGCCGGTGGACGAGGCCGTCGTGGCCGACCTCGACACCATGACCGCCACCAAAGAAACCCTCGAGGACTACACGCTGCGGTTCGCGCCGCGCAGTTACCGAAAGTGGTCGACGAGGGTGGTCGGCATCTCGGCCCTCGGCGGCATCGCCTACCTGGCTGACTTCGCGATCGGCGCCAACATCGGCATCTCCTACGGCACGACGAACGCGCTGTGGGGCATCCTGATCTTCGCAATCGTCGTGATGGCCACCGGCTTTCCGGTGGCCTACTACTCTGCGCGCTACAACATCGACCTCGACCTGGTCACCCGCGGCAGCGGCTTCGGCTACTACGGTTCGGTCGTCACCAACGTCATCTTCGCGACGTTCACGTTCATCTTCTTCGCGCTCGAGGGCTCGATCATGGCGCAGGGCCTCAAGCTCGGGCTCGGCATACCGTTGTGGCTCGGATATGCGGCGTCCACCCTGATCATCTTCCCGTTGGTCATCTACGGGATGAAAGTCCTTTCCACCCTTCAGGTCTGGACGACGCCGCTGTGGCTGGTGCTGATGGTCGCGCCGTTCGTCTATCTCGTCGTGAGCCATCCCGAGTCGGTCGGTCAGTTCTTCGCCTACCAGGGCGAGAACGGTGTGCAAGGTTTCGACTTCGGCTCGACGCTGCTGGCCGCGGGCGTCTGCCTGTCGCTCATCGCCCAGATCGCCGAGCAGAACGACTACCTGCGTTTCATGCCGCCCAAAACCCCGGAGAACAAGCGCAGTTGGTGGACGTGGATGTTCCTCGCCGGACCGGGCTGGGTCATCTTCGGCGCGATCAAGCAGATCGTCGGGTTGTTCCTTGCGGTGTACCTGATCGCCAACGTCGCCGACAGCGCGGGCGTCGCGAACCAGCCGGTGCACCAGTTCCTGGAGATCTACGAGAACTTCCTGCCGGGCTGGCTGGCGATGACGCTCGCGGTGGTGCTCGTCGTCATCAGCCAGATCAAGATCAACGTCACCAACGCGTACTCGGGGTCGCTGGCGTGGACCAACTCGTTCACCCGCGTCACCAAGACCTACCCGGGTCGCCTGGTGTTCCTCGGCGTGAACCTGCTGATCGCATTGATCCTGATGGAAGCCAACATGTTCGACTTCCTCAACACGATCCTGGGCTTCTACGCCAACTGCGGCATGGCGTGGGTCGTCGTGGTCGCATCCGACATCGTGTTCAACAAATACCTGCTGAAGCTGTCGCCGAAGCAGCCCGAGTTCCGCCGGGGCATGCTGTATGCGTTCAACCCCGTCGGTTTCGGCTCGATGCTGATCGCCGCCGGCGTGTCGGTCCTCGCGTTCTTCGGCGGCCTTGGCGAGGCCATCCGGCCGTACTCGCCGCTGGTCGCCATCGGCCTGGCGTTGGTGTTGCCGCCGATCATCGCCATCGCCACGAAGGGCAAGTACTACCTGCGTCGTACCGACGACGGCATCGACCTACCCATGCACGACGAGCACGGTAACCCGTCCGGCGAGCATCTGAAATGCCATGTCTGCCATCATGATTACGAGCGGCCCGACATGATGAAGTGCGAGACGCACGACGCGCACATCTGCTCGCTGTGCCTGAGCACCGACAAGATCCCCGACCACGTGCTGCCCGCACAGACCTAGCGACGGGCGAAGTCCGGCGCGTGCTGGGGCAGCAGACCGACACCGACGGCGTAGGCGGGGACAGCCGTCAACTGCGGAATGCGTTCCAGCAGCTTCACCACCGCGGCAGGCGGCCTCGCCGCGTCGCGACCTTGCAGCACGGCGCCGAGCAGAAAGCGGTGCAGGGTGCGTTGCACCGTTTGGGTCGCCACGGTCGGCAGGATTCGGCGCCGACGTACGGCGGCGAGATGCTTGTCGGTGAGGCGGCCGGTGCGAAGAGGTTCGGCCAGAAACCCGGCCGCCGCAACGGCGTCGGCGATCGCAAGGTTGATGCCGACACCGCCGACCGGAGACATGGCGTGCGCGGCATCGCCGATGCACAGCACGCCGTCGCCGTGCCAGTTGCGCAGCCGGTCCAGCCGGACGTCGAGCACTTTCACGTCGTCCCACGACGTCACTGCGTCCGGCGTCGACTCGGGGACCATCTCGGCGAGATCGCGGTGGAATGCGTCGAGGCCACGGGCTCGTAACTCGGCGTAGCCGCCCTTGGGAATCAGGTACGCGATCTGAAAATAGCCTTCGCGCGGAATCATGATCAGCGCGCGCCCGGGTTTCGTCCGGGGGATCAGCGAATACTGCGCCTGCTGATCGCGCGGCAGCCGAAACCAGCACACGTCGAACGGCACCGGGTAGTCGCGGATGGGGAGTCGCGGTATCGCGGCGGACCGCGGACGTGCGCCCGTCGCAGCCGACGACGAGATCGGCCCGCAGTTCGCCGGGGCCGTCGGGGCTCGTGTAGCGAACACCGGTCACCTTGTTCCCTTCGCGCAGCAGGCCGGTGACGTTGTGTTGCATCCGCACCGAGAAGGTGGGTTCGGCCTTGCCGGCATCGGCGATCAAGTCGAGGAGATCCCACTGCGGCACCATCGCCACATAGGGATGCGGTTGCGAGCGCAGGCGACCGAAGTCGACCATGGTGACCAGGTGGCCGTCGACGTCGAACTGCCCCCTGTCGACACGGCTCTGCGGTAGCGCAGCGAACCGCTCGAACAGCCCGAGCTCATCGAGCAGGCGCATGGTGACGGGATGCACGGTGTCGCCGCGGAAGTCGCGCAGGAAGTCGGCGTGCTTCTCGAGGACGGTGACCTCGACGCCCGCGCGGGCCAGCATCAGAGCCAGGAACAGTCCTGCCGGGCCGCCGCCGACGACCGCGCATGTCGTCGCATCGCTCACCTCGACATTGTCACCCGGCGCCCCGGGCGACGCCCAAGGGTTCGCGGATGCCGAAATTTAACGATCTTGAAACCGGACATCGCTGTGAGTCAGCTCACTGCAGGGGCTATATTGTGTCTGCAGTCACAACGAAGGGGCTTCCACATGCTTGAAGCGCACAACGGTGCGGTGCTTGCGTCGCAGGTCAGCGCGCCGCGCCCCCGACGCAGCCATCCCCACATGTGGTGGGGTGTTCTGATGCTGGCCCTCGTCATCGCCGGTATCGCCGCTGTCGCGATCACGGCTGCGATGGGCCTGACGACCGAGGCCCTGATCATCGCGATCTTCACCGGGGCGTTCGTCTCGCGCTGCGCCTGCTGACCGCGTGACCTGCGCGGCGACCTAGTCGCCGGTGCGCTCAAACCTGTCTTCGAAATCCCCGCCGCCGGTGCACGCGCCCCCGGGTGCGACCGTCTGCGTTCCGCGGCCGGTGAGCACCGAGATCGGGTCGTCGAGCTGGTTCGGCATCGGATAGTCCGCGGTGATGGTCATCTGCGCCGTCCCTCCCGCCCCGCAGGTCGTCGTGCCCTTCTCGTTGCGCGCCCACTTCTCGTCGGCGTACAGCAGCGTGACCGCCTGACCGCCGGCGTGAAACAGGCTCATGCAGCGATCGCCGGTGCGAAGGCAGTAGGTGTCGGCGGTCAGGTTCTTTCCGGGGACGACGCTGCCGTCGGTGAAGGTGGTCGTCTCCTGATAGCTGCCCCGCAAGCCCTCCGCGGGGGACGTCACCCGCGGCGGCAGCACGCCCGGATCGGGAACCTTGTTGGGGTCGGGGTCGCCCGTGCGGGTGAACTTCACCGTCCGCTTCGCCGCGCAGAGGCTGTCGGTGGACGCCCTGACGCTGTCGCCGGTGAGCGTGCCGTCGGGAAGCGGCTGCAGCGTCGTGATGACCCAGATCTCCGACGGCCCGTCGCCGCCGCATTCCGCTGAGGCGAGGCCGACGGCCACCCAGGCACCGTTCATCTGATCGAAGGTCATATTCGACAACAGCGCCGTGCCGCCACCGCTGACGTTCGCCGCCGTCGCCACGCAGCCGCCTGCGCCGCATTCCGACCGGACGGCCCAATTGCTTGTCGTCGCAGGCGCATTGGCGACCGGCTTGTCATCGAGATCCGTGCCCGGCCCGTAGTCCGCCCGGTACGTCCCGGTGAAGTCGACGCCACCGGGGGCGGCGGCCGTGGCCGGCGCGCTGGACGGGGACTCGTCGCGCTGGGTGAGTTCGATGAAGCCGATCACGCCGCCGACGACGAGCAGCGTCACGACGAATACCGCTGCGCCGATCAGGATGCCGTGCCTGCCGCTGGACTTCTTCGGTGCGGACGGTCGGGGCGGTGGTGGCGGCTGCACATGGTGGGGTCCGCTGAACTGCGTCGGCGCCGACGCCGGATACGGGGCCGGGGTGTTGCCCACCTGCGTCCACGGTTGCTGCGGCCAGTTCTGTGCAGGCGCACCGTCGGCGGGCGACGGCGGCGGTGGAGTAGGTCGCGCGGCGATGGATGCACCGGTTCCGGTCACGGCTTCTTTTGCGGCTGAAGCCATTTCGATGGTGGTCGAGTAGCGGTCGGCGGGTTGCTTGGCGAGCCCGGTGGCGATCACCTCATCCATGGCCGCGGGGATCGCGGCGCGTTCGGATGGCCGGGGCGGCGGGGTGACCATGTGCCCGACCGCGACCTGCTCGAGCGTGTTGCCGGGAAACGGCTGTTGGCCGGTGAGGCATTGATAGAGCACGCATGCCAGCGCATAGACGTCCGAACTCGGATGTACCTCACCGGAATTGAACCGTTCCGGTGCCATGTAGGCCCAGGTGCCGATCGCGGAGCTGGCCGACGTCAACCGGGTGTCGGTGGCGGCGCGGGCGATGCCGAAGTCGATGAGATAGGCGTAGTCGTTCTTGTCCACCAGGATGTTGGACGGTTTGACGTCGCGGTGCACGAGCCCGACGTCGTGGGCGCTGTGCAGTGCCGACGCGATCTGGTCGATGATCGCCACCGCGCGGCGCGGCTCGAGCGGGCCCTGGTCGATCAGCGTCTGCAGGTCGGTGCCGTTGATCAGCCGCATGGTGACATACAGCCGGTCGTCGATCTCGCCGACGTCGTAGATCGGCACGACGTGCGGATCGTCCAGCCGTGCGGCGGCCCTGGCCTCGCGGCGGAACCGCTGGTCGAAATCGGGGTCCTTGGCGTAGTGGGGGAGCAGCATCTTCAGCGCAACCACCCGGTCGATCGCGGTGTCGTGGGCCTTCCACACCTCGCCCATGCCGCCACGCCCCAGCAGCTCGATCAGCGTGTAGCGGCCGAACGGCGTGCCCTGCTCCGGCGTCCCTTCCACCGGAACAAGATAGCGATTTCGGCGTGATTTCTAGCGCTGAGCGCAACTTTTCACGCCGAAATCGCCGGATCTCCTGTGGTCGGCTCTGGTGCGCCTGCCCGAACCGCTTCGAGTTGCGCGGCGAACGCGACACCGAGGAACAGCGCGACCGAGGACAGGTTCGCCCACAGCAGCAGCGCGAAGATCCCGGTCAACGGACCGTAGGTGCTGCCGAAGGACCCGCTCTTGACGACGTAGAGCGCCAGCAGCCCGGTCAACAAGAGCCACAACACAAGTGACACCCCGGCGCCGAAGGCCAGCCAGGAAAAGCCCGGCTGCTGCCTGCGCGGGGCGCGTTCGATGATGACGGTGAAAGAAACCCAGGCCAACAGGATTCCGACGGGCCAGCTGCCGATCGTCCACATGGTCTTGAAGGTGTCGCCGAGACCGTACGCTGCGGCAAGAGAGTCGCCGAGCGCGTCGCCGGCGATGATGACGAGGAATCCGAGCTGCAGCAGCAGGCCGGCCGTCAGTGCCATCAACAGTGCTCGCCCGTACTTGCGCAGCGCGGGCCGGTCGCGCTCGATGCCGTAGATGCGGTTGGCGCCGCGCTCGATCTGGCCCATCGCCGTCGTCAGCGCCACGATGGCGGCGAGCAGACCGAGCCACAGCGCCAGCTGACCGCCGGTGACCCCTTGATCGTGGGTGCGCTGCGCGGCCTGCTCGACCATGTCGCCCTGACTCTTGCCGGGCAGCACGCCCGCCACGGTCTGGATGATCACCCGGGCCGCCTTCTCCTGATGCACGGCCGCGGCCAGGCCGACGAGCGCGATGACGAGCGGGATGAAGGACAGGCACAGCTGCAGGGCCAGCGCGCGTGAGTTCGTGAACCCGTCTGCGTACCTGAACCGGATGAACGAGTTCTTCACCAGGTTCCAGCGGCCGTAGCGCCGCAGGGCGGTCATGGCGTCGTCGGCCGACAGTTCGTCACCGGAGATCGTTCTCGTCTGAGGGACGCGACTCGACGTGCCCATCGCTGCACCCTATCCGGTCAAGCGGCGGCCGCCGAGGACCGTGGTACTCGAACGATGAGCGCGCCCGGCTCAACGCGTGCGTCGATGCGACGACCGTCAGCGATGACCTCACCGTCCACCTGGCGCGGCACGTCGCGGTCGGCCACGATCGAGATCGCCTGTCCCTGAAAGCGTTCGAGGTGTCGGTCGTGGGTGTGCGGCTTGCGGATGATCCGGTACGCCACCCGAAGCCAGTCGCGAAGCGTCCGCGGCGCGACGACCACCACGTCGAGGAGGCCGTCGTCGGCCGACGCGGCAGGCAACAGCTCGAGGCCGCCCTCCAGCTGCCCGACGTTGCCCACCAGGACCGTTCGGGCTGACCGACGCACCGGCGGGCCGCCGTCGATGCTCAGCTGCGATCCGCATCACCGGATCCCGTAGATGCCGCAGGGCACTGGCGATGTAGGCGGGCCAGCCCGACCAGTCGCTTCATGGCTTCGGTGGTGTCGGCCATCATCGCGGCGTCGAAACCCATCCCCGCCATCACCGCGAACGCTTGGTCGCCGACCCGGCCCAGGTCGATGCGACGGTCGTCACCGTTGACGGCGACATCCAGCGACTCGTCGAATTCGAGCGGAATTCCGAGATTTCGGGCAAGCAGGTTGCCGCTGCCGAGCGGGAGCACCGCAACGGGCAGGCCGGTGTTGCTGAGCGCATCGAGGCACGCCATCACCGTGCCGTCGCCGCCACAGATCACCACCAGCTGCCACGCCCGCCTCGACGGCGGTCTCGGCCATTCCGAAGCCGGGATCCGTCGGCGTCGTCTCCAGCCACAGGGACGGCGACCAGCCGGCGGAGGCCAGCGTCTTGTCGACGTCTTCACGCAGGTCGGCCGCGTCGGATTTCGCGGGGTTGACGATGATCGCCGCGCGCATCAGCCGTTCACCAGCCTCGCGTCCGCGTCGACGACGGCGTCCCGGCGCCCGCCTGCGCTGTGGCGACGCACGTAGAAGATCGACGACGGTCAGCCACAGCGCCCCGAGAAGCCCGCCGGCCATCACATCCGTCGGGTAGTGCATGCCGCGATACACGCGACTGACGGCGATCGTCAGAGGAACTGCCGCACAGACGATTACAGCGACGACGCTGACCCACCGCCTCGTGCGTGCCATATCACGATCGCGGCGACCGAACCGTAGAAGCACACCGCTGCCGCGGTGTGACCGGACGGGAATGACGACGTCGGCGGTGCAACGTCGAGGTGCATCACATTCGGGCGCGGGCGGTCGATGAGCATGGTCGTCGCCATGAAGATCGCGGTTTCGCCCACCACCGCGTAGATGACCACGAGCGCCTCACGCCAGCGACCGAACATCCAGCGGCACACGATCGCGGCGAGCACCGTGAGGACGACGATCGTCGGGGTGGCCGACAGCGTCGTGATGATCTTGCTTTCGGAGTTCTCGTCGGTCTGGCGATACTCGAGCAGACGACGCGGTACGTCGGCATCCCATCGACCGATCGCGGTCGACGGCAGTAGATGGGTGACGACGTATCCCAGGGACACCATCACCGCGGTCAGGCACAGCGCCGGGACGACGAGCCAACCGACGTCCCTCGCCACGCCCCCGACGCCTTGTGAGCGCATCGACTGCGAAGTACCCAATTCCGGGTCGATTTACTCGTCGGTCAAATTTCGGTCGGCCATACGCGCAGGTCAGCGACGGGCTGGCTGCTCGGCGCTGCCGACTTCGGCCGCCCGCGCCACAGGTTGCGCCGTCTCACGTCGCCACGCAACGTACGCCCACGTCGTCACGGCGACCCAGGCGATGCCCAGCGTGATTCCCGCCAGCACATCGCTGACGAAATGGACGCCGAGCACCACCCGGGCGAGCGCTACCACCCCGACCACCAGAACCGCCGCCAGGATCGCGGCGATGCGGCCGCGACGCGGAAGCAGTCGCAGCGTCAGGAGGAGCAGCAGGCAGCACCCGATGGTCGCACCCAACGCGTGGCCGGAGGGAAATGACATGCCCCCCGGCGCGGGTGATACCGGATCGGGTAATGCCGGACGGGCCCGGCCCACAAGGACTTTCAATGCGACCCCCAGCGCGGCGCCGCCGAATACGGTGACGAGCAGCCACACCGCATGACGGCGTTCGCCACGAACCAGATACATCACTGCGATCAAGCCGAGAACGACCCGGAAGACATTCGGGTCGAAGACATTGCTGACGGTCTCGGCGGCCCGGACCACGCCGGGATGGGAGCCGTCGATCCGCTGGGCCGCCTGCGCGGCGTTCGCGTCGAGGTCGCGTAGCGGGGGCCAACCCGATCGAACCAGCAGAAGCAGGAGCACAAACGCTGCCGAGCGCGGTGAACATGCCCACCACACCGGCGCCGAGCCGCAGTCCGAACCGCTCGTCGGCGGCGGAAAGGTGGTGGTGGAGGGGTCTCCACGGCCTCCGCGGCATGTGGTCTGATTGCCCCGTTCGGGGCCTCCGTACACCCCTGAAATCGGACAACGGGCATGCCGGCGCCGTAGGCCGTCGACGCGCTTGCCAAATACATTCTGCCGCAGTCCAATACGCAATTGGTGCTACCCGTGATACGGTTGACAGGGATGTCCGTTGACATCCGGTGGAAAATTGAAAGAAGAAGAAAAGTATGACGCAGGGAACTGTGAAATGGTTCAACAGCGACAAGGGCTTCGGCTTTATCGCTCCAGATGACGGCGCAGCCGACGTGTTCGTTCACTTCTCGGAAATTCAGGGCAACGGCTACAAGTCGCTTGAAGAAAACCAGAGGGTTGAATTCAGCGTTGAGCAGGGCGCCAAGGGACCGCAGGCGGTACGTGTAACTGCTGTCTAACAAGGTTTCGTAATGTGGGCTGGTGGGTTTTCCCACCAGCCCACAATGCGTTTCAGGGACGTTTCAGGGTCACCGGCGTGCCAGCAGGGCCCAGGCGTATGCTGCATAGATCGGGACCAGTCCGGCTCCGCTATCAGGCGCCCAGCAATCAGACGTTCCTCACAACGAAAATCGTTGAAGCGCAAGGTCTTTCATCGAATGCGCCGTCCATTCGGGCCCAGTTCGAACATTCGGCCGTATCCGCGGTCAGGACGGATCAGTCCGATGACACGTCACAATGGCCGCGCCGCGTCCGGTGATGACCACACAGGACCCGAGCACACCCCTCGATTGCGACTGAAGCCCAAGGCGCCGACGACGGGACACGTCGACGGGGCATGGTGGCCGCGCAGCGACGACCTGAGCCACGAGCTGCCGGACCTACTGGCGGTGCTGTCGGTGCGCCTCGGGGGTATCGACCGCGTGATGTACAACCTCGCCGAATGGGCGACGGTGCCGCGACGGCTGACGACCGGTGGGCGAGCGGTTCGACTTGACGGCTACCGGCGGCAACCGGCAAGCACCCTCCAAGTGCTGGGCGCCGACGGGCGCGACAGGATCCTCCTGCTGGTCATCCCCCCGCAGTCCGATCCGGACGCTGCGCACGACGCGATGATGACCGCAGCGGCGCCAGGCAACACATCCAGCGTCGACGATCTGCTTGCGGCCGGCGCGCACGTCCGATGAAAATCAGAACCATCCAGTGCAAACGGCATTTTCCATGACAGTCAGCGTGACCCGCCACGACGGCGGAACCGACAAGTACATGCGGTTCGGCGACACATACACCAAACACCACGACGGCAGTCTGGACGTGTTCCGGGGCGGCGCCAGGAAGCCGTTCAGTTACGCGTCCGGCGAGTGGTCCGACGTGGAAGGTGACCAGAAAAGATCGAAGAGTCGATTCTGGGCTCGCTCGTCCTCCCCGACCTGACGCCGGGTTCGCGTCAGCCTTGCTGCACCGTATTCGATCCGGCGTTATCGACTTGCGGGGATCCTGAATGGAAAGTGACCCGGTTGTCGAAGCCCGAAGCGCCGATCGTGTCGGCGGCGTCGACGGTGATGACGTTCTCGACGCCAGACACCGAGACCTTCATGCAATGCCCGGTGATGTTCACGGTGTTGCGGATGCCGCTGATGTTCACCGTGGCGTCGTTGCATTCGACCGTCTTGTTCTCGTCGATGCCCGAGACGGTGACCACCTGGCCCGGCGTTCCGGTGATCACGTTCGGGTCGGTGCCCGGCGCGGCGTTCGGCGCACCCGGCGCGGCCGGGAAGCTGGGCATGCTCGGGATGTCGATCGACGGGATCGAGGGCAGGTCGATGGAGCCGCCGCCACTCGACACGCTCGACCCGCCACCGCTCCTGCTGGTGTAGACAACGGCGCCCGCGACGAGCCCGCCGATGAACAGGACCGCGATGATGCCGAACACCGCCCACGGGATGCCGCCGGAGGACTTCTGCGGCGACGGGAACTGGCCGTAGGGCTGGTTCCCGTACTGCTGGTCACCTAACGGCTGCGCGCCGTAGGTCTGGTTGCCATAGGGCGCGGTGCCGTACGGCGGAGGATTCCCGTAGGCGGGGGTGCTCGCACCACCCAATTCGCTTGCCTGGGCCTGGTCCGAAAGCGGTTGTTCCAGCGCCCTGATCCGGGCTTCCGGATCGTCCTCGGGATTCACAGCCAGATGGTCCCACGGCAACGGCGCCGACGTGATCGTTTGTGCGGCGGGCGATGCGGCAACCCCCACGCCATGATCGGAAAGCTGCGCTCGGTAGTTCTGGATACCCAACATCCCGCCGAACTGGCCAAGTTCTACGGCGGCTTGCTCGGCGGCACCGTCGAAGACGTCGACGAAACCTGGTCGGTCGTGACAGACCCCCAAGGCAGACGGTTCGCATTCCAACTGTCACCGGAACACGAACCACCCCGATTCCCCGACCCGCAGGGTTCGCAACAGTTCCACCTCGACATCGAGGTCGACGACATCGACACCGCCGAGCGCGACGTCCTGGCCCTCGGCGCGACCCGCGTGCCCGATGCTCACGGCGAGGACCGGTTTCGGGTGTTCCGAGACCCCGCAGGCCACACGTTCTGCCTGGTCTGGGGCATTACGGCCGACGACGTCTGACCGCTTTGTGACCACGACCGAAACCGTGGAGTAGCAAAGCCCCGGCGGTGGTACCCATAGAAAGTGGTGGCACCAGGGTTCATCGCCATCGGCAGCGGTCCAGCAGGGCTTACCGCTGCGGAGACCTTTGTGCGCAAGCACCCCAAGATCCCCGTCCGCATACTCAGCAGCGACGCCGCACTGCCCTACGCCAAGCCGCACCTGAGCAAGGCGTATCTGCGCGGCCGCAACCCCAAACTCGATCTGCACGGCCCCGGCTGGTTCGTGCAGAACGACATCCGCTTGCACCGCGGCATCACGGTCGACCACATCGACCTCGCCAACCGCGAGGTCGTGACCGGGGCGGGCACGCGCTACTCCTACTGGCATCTGGTGTTGGCCTCCGGCGCGACACCCGTGCCGCTGCCCGTCCCCGGCGGCGAATCTGCGCTGGCCCTGCGATCGTTCTCCGACGCCGTCGTCCTGCGGATGGCGGCCAAGAACGCCGACTCGGCCGTCGTGATCGGTGCCGGCCTGATCGGGTGCGAGGCGGCGTCCAGCCTGGCGTCGCGCGGGATCGCCACCACACTCGTCGCGCCCGAGCCGGTCCCTGTGCACCGCAGGTTCGGCGTCGAGGTCGGCGAACGCGTGGCGAAGATGTTGTCCGACATCGGCGTTCGGTTCATCGGGTCGGCGGGCGTGGCAGCCGTCGAGGATCGCACGGTCACCCTGGACACCGGCGAAGTCGTTGACGCGGAGCTTGTCGTGTCGGCCACCGGGGTGCGCCCCGACTGCAGGCTCGCCGTGCAGGCAGGCATCGACACCGAGAACGGTCGCATCCTCGTCGACGAGCACATGCACACATCGGCATCCAATGTGTATGCCGCAGGCGATGTCGCGCTCGCCTACAACGTCGCCGCGGGACGACGCATACCGGCCGAGCACTGGCGCGACGCGGCAAGGCAAGGTCGAGTGGCCGGCCTGGTCGCCGCGGGATACCCGGCGGTCTGGGATGCAGTCCCCGAATACACCTTCGCGATCGGCGATCAGCTGCTCAAGTACCGCGGCTGGGGGCTTGCGCCCGAGCACATCCGCGTCATCGACCACCGGAACGGCTTCACGGCCACCTACGAGGCAGCCGGCGACACGATCGGCACGCTCACCTTGAACGGCGACGCGCAGCGACGGAATTGAGTTGTGCTACAACCAGTCCCGGCGCTTGAACATCCAGTAGAGCAGCACAACGATCACCACGATGAGGGCCGTACTGATGACGAAACCACCGACCGTCTCGATGCCCGGATAGTTCACGTTCTGGCCGTAGAACCCGGTGATCGCCGTCGGCACCGCGATGATCGCGGCCCAGCCGGTCAGCTTCTTCATCACCTGGTTGAGCCGAGCATCCTGAAGCGACAGGTTCGTCTCGAACACGGTGGTGACCATGTCCCGCAGCGATTCTGTCCACTCAGACACCCGCAACACGTGGTCGTACAGATCGGCGTACAGCGGATCGAGTTCCGGTGCGGTCTTCGCGTCCAGCCTGCGGTGCTGAATCGAACTGACCACTTCGCGCATCGGCAGCACGACCCGTCGCAGGGCGACGAGATCTTTGCGGAGGCTAAAAGTCTTGCGCTGCAACCCACCCCGAGGGGTGTTGTTCTCGAAAAGGTCGTCCTCGAGCGCCTCGATACCGTCGTCGAGTGCCTGCACAGCTTCGAAGTGACCGTCGACGACCACGTCGAGCAAGCCGTGCACCAACGCGCCGACCCCGTACTCCTGGCCGCCGAGCTCGTCGAAGCGCTGCGAAACGGTGTCGATGTCGAAGTCCGGCGACAACCGCACGGTGATCAGCCCGCGCGGCAGCACGAATCCCGAAATGCGGTGAACACCGAGCGCCGAATCGGAGTCGTCGGCGGGCTGGGTCGCCGATACCGAGTACACGGTGAAGAAGGTGTGCGATTTGTAGACGACGGCCTTGGTGCGTTCGGCCTCGGCGACGGCGTCCTCCACGGCCCAGTCATTCAAGCCCAACTCCTGCGCCAGGTCGGCGAACGCCGCCTCATCGGGTTGACAGATGTCGCACCACACCAGGGTGTCGTCCTGGGTCAGGTAGTCCGAGATCGACGAGAAGTCGAAGTCGTCCTGGGGTTTGCCGCCGCGCCACACCCGGCCCCGCACATCGGTCATTTCGTCATCATGTCAGCGCAATGCGCTTCAAACCGCCCGGGATAGGGAATGGTGGAGGGATGACCACGCCATTTCGAGCCTCGGGCACCTCGACAGCCGCCCGGCCACCTTTCGGCTAGATGTGGCAATCCACCAGCAGCTGCTCGCCGCCGTCGAAGGCAGGCGCGGGGTAGACGCGGCCGATCGGCTGTGCGAGGCGTGCGTCGACCTCTTCGACATCGACGCCGCGGCCATCTCGCTGATCTTCGACGGCTCCAACGCCGGAACTCTCGGCTCGAGTTCACCGTCCGCCCGCAGATATGACGAGCTGCAGTTCACCCTCGGTGAGGGGCCATGCCTGGAGTCGGTCGCCCGCAAGGTGCCGGTTCTGGTGATCGACCTCGCCGATCCCAGCGACACCCGGTGGCCTGCCTATGGTCCGGCCATGCTGGCCAACGACATTCGCTTCGTCGTCGCGATGCCGGTGCTCGTGGCCGGCGAACATGTCGGGGCGCTCGACCTGTTCCGCGCACTGCCCGGCCGGCTGGACGGCGAGCAATTCGTCGGCGCCGTCGCCGCCGCCGAACTCGCTGGGATCCCGCTCCTCGATCTCATGGACAGCGATCTGCAGGCCGCCGCGGGCGAGCCGGGCAGTGATGCCTGGGCCGAGTTGAATTCACTGAGCCGTGCCGAGGTCAGCCAGGCCACCGGCATGCTGGTCGCCCAATTGGGCATCGAACCGACCGAGGCGCTGGTGCGGCTACGGGCGCACGCCTACGCCACCGGCCGCAGCGCCACCGATGTGGCTCGCGCCATCCTCGACCGCCGACTCAGGCTGGAGGCCGACTGATGGGCGGCAGGCCGGAACAATCGCCGACGGAGGTCAACGTGACCGAAACGCCTCGTGAGACCCAGGTACTGGATGCCGTCGTCACCCTCGTCGACAGCCTGCTCGACGACTTCGACGTGGTGGACCTGCTGACCGATCTCACCGAGCGGTGCGCCGCCCTGCTCGACGTTTCTGCGGCGGGGCTGCTGCTCGTCGATCCGCTGGAACAACTTCGCCTGCTGGCCGCGACCTCCGAGCAGGCCCGCGAACTCGAGCTGTTCCAGCTGCAGGCCGACGAGGGCCCGTGCGTGGACTGCTTCTCGTCGGGCGAACCGGTCTCGATCGCCGACCTGCATATTACGGCCCGCCGGTGGCCGCGTTTCGTGCCGGCCGCCCTCGACGCCGGCTTCGTCTCGGTGCATGCCGTCCCGATGCGCGCGGGAGGCATCGTGCTCGGTGCCCTCGGCCTGTTCGGCAGCACCACCGGCGGGCTCAGCCAGTCCGACCTGCTTGTCGGTCAGACGTTGGCCCACGTCGCCAGCGTGGCGATCCTGCAGGACCACCCGCACACGCCGGACACCGTGATGCCTCGGCTGCGGTCAGCGCTGGCCAGCCGCGTCGTCGTCGAGCAGGCCAAGGGCTTCCTGCGCGAGAGCCTCGACGTGTCGGTCGCGGATGCGTTCAGGCTTCTGCGGACCTACGCCCACACCACCGGCCAGCACCTCACCGACCTCGCCCAGCGGCTGGTGACCGACCGCGGGGCCAGGCCCCAGCTGGTGGCGGCCCTGGCCGAGCTGGCTACCGACCCTCGGCGGTAGCCGCTCCAGGCGCCCTGCGCCGCGCTCGGGCGCGATTCACGGCCTCGGCCACCAGTCGCTCGGCGACGACACGCAACTTGACGTTCTCGGCCTGGCTGATGTGGGTGAGCCGGTCGAACGCTTCTTCCGCACTTGCGCCCGACCGACTGCGCATGATGCCGATGGCCTGGTCGATAACCGTGCGGCTGCTCATCGCGCGCTGCAGATTCTCGGCCCGCCCTCTCGCATCCGCCAACAGTTTCGCGTTATATACCGACACCGCCGCAGGCCCGGCGAACTGCGAACCCAACTGCACGGCGTGCTCACCGAACGCATCGCGCTCGTACGCATACGCGTTGATGGCGCCGATCACCTGACCGTCGATGAGGAGCGGGAAGGAGACCACCGAGTGCACGCCCATCCGGGCCACCCGGCCCGCGAAGTGGGGCCACCGGCTGTCACCGCCCAGCGACCCGCTGACGGCGGGGCGCCCGGTCTGCATGCACGTGATGCACGGTCCCTCCTTGAACAGCTCGTACTGGACGACGTCGATGTCGCGGACGAACTGTGCCGTAGCCGCCCACGCCTCCGGCTGAGTTACGTCTCCGGGAGAGTCGAGCAATGTCACGCCCGCGCCCTTGACTGCGGGTATCGCCTGCACGGCAAAGTCGGCCACGTCACCTAGCAGTTCGCGTACCCCTCGGCCTCCCGCGACAATTCCGGCCAGACCGATGAGCCCGGCGTGCAGGTCGCTGTCGTCGGCTTCCAGCTGCGTGCTGGAGAGTTCCGGCTCCGGAGACGCGCATCGTTCGGGCTGCGCGTCGTAATCAGTCACCGGCACCTCGGCACCCCCTTCCCGGTGAGCACCAAATCTACTCGCCGCGCCGGTCGGGGTCAGGCGATGAGCTCCATGGCGTGGGCGCGCCGCAGCTTTCCCGACGGTGTTTTCGGAATCATTCCCGGTTCTAGCACCACGACATTGCGAGGCCGCACATCGACCTCGGCAACCACCTCGTGGGCGACCTGCCGCTCGATCCGTAACACCTCGTCGTGGTCGTCGAAGGCCTTGGATTCCACTGCCACGGCGAAGGACTCGCGGGAGTGGCCGGCATCGAGCCGGACCGCAACAGCGCCGCCTGGCCGCACGCCGTCGACCCGACAGGCCGCCCGCTCGATGTCTGTCGGATAGATGTTGCGGCCCGCCATGATGATGACGTCCTTGAGCCGCCCGCACACCACGACGTTGCCCGTCTCGGTCAGGTAGCCGAGATCGCCCGTGTCATACCAGCCGTCGTCATTCTGGGCCGCGATGAAGCCGGCTGCGGTGGTATACCCACGCGTCACCGGATCGCCGCGCACCTCGATGACACCGACGCCGCGAGCGGGCAGCACCGCGCCGTCGACGTCGATAACGCGAGCCTCCAGTCCTTTCAGCAGACGGCCGAGCGAGGCCAGTCGGCGGGTGCGGCCGTGCGTTGCTGGGATCGCCCGACGCAGGACCGCGAGCAGGTCGGCGTCCACCTCCTCGACTTCCAGCCCGGTACCGCTCTCGGTGAACGACACCGCAACGGTGGTCTCGGCCATGCCGTAGGCGGGCAGGATCGCCTCGGGGCGCAGGCCGAACGGCGCGCCCGCCTCGCACAACTCCGCCACGTCATCCGGGTCGACCTGTTCGGCGCCCGACAACGCCCACCGCAGCGAAGACAGGTCGAACTGGCCGGGGGTCGCCTGCCTGCGCAGTCGCTTGGCCAGCAGGTTGTAGGCGAAATTGGGAGCGGCGGTCATCGTGCCGTTGTACTTGTCGATCAGCTTTGGCCACAGCAGGATGTCGCGCATGAAGTCCAGTGGCGTCACCTTCACCAGTTCGACACCGAAATACATTGGCACGGCGAGGAATCCGGTCATACCCATATCGTGGAAGCAGGGCAGCCAACTGACGATCACATCGTTGTCGGGGTCGACGTCTGCGCCGGCGAACATCGCCTCGGCATTCGCGACGAAATTGCGGTGGCTGATCTGGACTGCCTTGGGTGAACCCGTCGACCCGGAGGTCAGTTGCATCAGGGCCAGATCGTCGTCGTCGGTGGGGACGGGGTCGATCGGCTCGCTGCGGGCCAGCTCGTCGATCGTGATGACGCGCAGACCCACGTCGGCCAGCACGGGTGCCGCAGCCATGAACGGTTCGGAGACCACGACCGCGTCGGCCTTGATCATGTCGATGACGCCGATGCTCTCCGAGGCCCAGCGGGCCAAGTCGGTTCGGGGCGTGGGTTGGTGCAGCATCGTCAGGCTCGCGCCGCGCATCCAGATTGCCTGGGCCGTCGGCGCGATCTCCACTGGCGCGCCTGCCAACACCGCGACCGCGTCACCGTGACCGATGCCGCTTCTGGCCAATCCGCCTGCCAGGCACCTGGCCTGCTGGTGCACCTCTGACCAGGTGTGTCGCACAGGTGCGTCGGGTTCGCCGGTGACCATCCCCTTCAGGCTCCACCGGGCATTGCTGTACATGGTCTCGGTAAATGTGCTCACGACAATCCTCTTGGCTCCTGGGGTTCGACGCGTGATGGTTGCGCGAGGGACCCCGGTAGGCAGACGCTGCTTGAGTCGCTGAGGTACGACCGTCGCCGGCCCGTGGTGGACCGGACGACTCGTTCTGAAGAGCCGAGCCCCTTCTTGTTGACCTCGGGTGATCCCGCGCACCGGTTAGAGCGAGAGGATGTCAGACGCCATGACTGTACAGACCGGCGCGCCACCCCTCGGCGATGCGCGCCGAGCAAGGCGTCCGTAGACGCGCGGCTCTGTATCCGTGTGCACGATCCCCCATCGCATCGGATAACAACCGTGAATTGTCGGCTACGTCGTGTGCTGGGCACATATCGGCGGGGAGCCAGATCGCCGCCGTGACGTTTCCGCGGGCTGGGAAGTCAACCGGGTCTGACGGTACCGGTTGGTCGACGCTATTTCACGTTTTGGTGCTGTTTCGTGATTAGCCCGTGAGAAAGATGAGCCCGATGTGGATCGCAGATATTTAGCACCCGCGCGACCGCGGGGCTGGGGATCAAGGTCCACGCGACCGCGGCCGTTGCGCAGCGTCCGGCAATGATGTCGAGGAGCGAAAAGCATTCGACGCCAAAGAATTTCACGTCGGTCAGGTCGAGGATCAAGCGTCGGCTGTTGGCGCCGTACCGAAACACATACCGCACGAGACGGTCGGCGTTCGACGCGTCGACCTCTCCGGTCACGCTGATGCGGACCACGGTCCTGCTGTGCCATTCGGTGCGCAGAAACATTCGCTCGCCTGGGACTTTGGCGGGGGCTCTCGGTGGACATGACAGTGGTGATGCGAGTGTGGTCAAGAGGAATCGACTCCAAGGTCGTAAGTGTTTTGCTGAGGTTGCGCACGGCGGGGGATTTCAGTTCCTACCAGGGCCTGCGACGTTTCCGGAGGCTGGCAACTCAACCTGATGTGGTAAGCCTACCCCGGTGCTCTGGCGGGCGAAGAGCCGGCACGGCAAAACTCAGGGATGGGCCATGCTGAAGCCGTCGAGCACGGCGGTCACCCCGACCTTCCACCTTCGTTCGATCTCGGCCGCCGTCCCCAGCCAGCGGCCGGCCTCCTGTACCGCCAAACCCTGTGCCAGCGCTAGCAATACGTGCGCGACGTCCGTCGGGTCGCCGCCGAGCAGACCCTTGTCGACGCACCGCGCAATACGGCCGACGAAGATCTCGCGGACGGCCGCGCCCGCCGCGAGTTCGTCGGGACCGGGCTCGAAATCGGCGAACGGGCGGGAGAACATCACCTGCGCCAGTTTCGGATACGCGCGGCAGAACAGCCGGAACACCGGAACCAGCCGCTCGAGATCGGTCAGCGCACTGTCGGTCTGCGGGATCTTCGCCAACTCTGCGCCCAGCCGTCGAAAGCCCTCGAAGAACATCGCCCGCACCAGGCCGGCCTTGTCGTCGAACAGTTCGTACACCGCGGGCACCGAGGTGCCTGCCCGCTCGGCCACCCGCCGCGTCGTGAAGCGGGCGATGCCCTCCTCGCCGAGCGTCGTGATCGCCACGTCGAGCACCCGATCCCGTAGTTCGGGCGTGCGCTGCTTCGCCCTTGGCATCGCAGCGGCCTAACTGGCGGCGAATTCCGTCGCCAGCCCGTCGATGCCTGCGCGGATCGCCGCCAACGCCGACTCACGGGCCTTCAGCTTGGTCGCGAGGTGCGCGCCCGCATGCAGCGTCGCCGCCGCCTCGGTCGCGATCTCCTGGGCACGCGCGGCCACCTTGTCCGCGTCGACGATCTCGTCCAGCCAGCCCGCGGCGATCGCCTCGTCGCCGACGAACGTCGAAGCCATCGCCGTGCCCCGATGGAATGCAGCAGGTGTCAACCGCATCCGCATGATTTCCACGGCCGAGATCGGAATCGTCATGCCGATCGCCACCTCGATGGCCTGGCACCGCGACTTCGGGGCGCCGACCCGGTGGTCGCCGCTGAGCAGGAGAAAAGAGCCCATCGCGATCGCCGGGCCCGTCGCGGCCATGATGACCGGCTTGGGAAACGTCAGGCAGCGCACAGACAACTCGAACCCGCCCGCCAACATCGCCAGCGCCGCCTGCGGGTCGCCCGACTGAAACACCGACAGGTCGAAACCGCCGCTGAAAACCCGCTGATTGCCTGCCAGCACGACGGCCTTGGCGTCGTCTTTCTCGGCGCGGTCGAGGGCCTCGTTGATGGCGGTCTGCATCGCAGGCCCGAGCACGTTCACCTTGCCGTCGTCCAGCGCGATCGTCGCGACGGACTCGTTGAGCTCGTAGTTCACCAGGCTGGTCATCGGGCCTCCCTTGACGTGCGCATACGTTTCGAAGCGATGTTACGAAACGATGTTACGAAAGCCAAGTCGCCGAGGTGTGACGGGGTGTCAGCCGCCGCCGAAGCCGCGCCGATGCCTGCCGTTGATCACCCGGGTCTGGGCGTCGTCGTCGTCGTACGGCGGCTCGTCGTCGTACGGAGGTGGCGGGTCGTCGTATTCAGGGGGCAGGCCGTCGTAACGCTGCGGCGACTGGCTCGCGGGCCGCTGCGGCGCAGGAGTGGACGGCAACTCGTCGACCGAAACCGCGGCGGCGGGCGCAGCCGCGTCACGCTGCGGAGCCTCCTTCTCGACGGCGAACTGGCTGCGGTAACGGTCGCGCTGTTCGTTGGCGGCCGCGTTGATCCTGTTGATCTCCGATTGCAGGGCCTCGTGGCGGCTCTCGGTCGTCGCGTAGTGGTAGTAGGTCAGCAGGCCGCGGAGCAGCTCCAACTTCTGCTTCTCCTGGCGTGCCAGATCGTGGGAGGTCAGCAATTCGAGCCGCTCGACGGGATGCAGCGTCGACCAGTCCAGCACCGCCGGTGTGCGGAACTGGTGCCGCTTTTGCTTCGTCTTTCCCTGCCGGGACGAATTCGGCCGGTCGTAGAACGTGACGGCGCCCGCGAAGCGCGAGCCGATGGACTCGCCGAGTTGCTTGCGGTCCAACGCCGAATCCCACACCGTGCGCCACTCCTGTGTCGGCGCGAGGTACGGGATCTCGGCGGGCAGTTTCAGCGGGACGATGTCGACGTAGTTGTCGGGATCCGCGCTCTCGTAGCGGGGCACGGTCGGCGGCGTCGCGAATTCGAACTTGATCCCGTAGGCCGGCTTCTGGCCGAAGTTCTTCACCACCAGTTCGACCAGGTGCCAGTCCGTGGCGTTGGGCTCCATGAACATCGCCACGTTGGGCTGGCTGATGTCTTCTGTCTGGTGTCTGGCCGACTGGAACTGCCGCCATGCGTAGACGAGGGCGGCAATGGTGACGCAGAGGGCCAGCCAGGCCGCCAGCGCCGTCCACGCGCCGGACGACACATTCGCAACATCGTCGGCGCGGTCGTCGAACCATTCCGTAATGCCCACGCGTCGTTAATATCATGCTCCGACGCCAAGATCAGCATTCGCCAACTGTGATCCTGGAAATTTGCTGTGACGCTAATTTCTGGTGAGTTAGCTGAGGCTGATGTGCCTCACGGGGTTACCGGCGCAGATTGCCATCGTTTACGCGGTGGCGCCCGTTCGGATCATCGTGGCCAGGTCCTCACGGTCTGAGATGTCGAGTTTTATGCACGCGCGATACAGGTGTCCTTCGACGGTGCGCACCGACACCACCAGCCGGTCGGCGATGTCCTTGTTGCTCAGTCCGGCGGCCACCAGGTTGGCGATCTCGCGTTCGCGAACGGTCAGCGGGAGCGGGTGTGCGGCCAGCTCGAGGGCGGGCGTGCGGAGCCCACCGCACTCCGCGGCGAGACGGGTTGCCGCGGCGGCCGCCTCCACGCTGCGGCGGCGGTCATCGCAGGCCTCGGCCACCACCGCCGCCTGCGCGTAGGCATCGGCTGCCGACAGCAGCGCGCCGATCTGCTCGAACTGCTTGGCCGCCTCACACATCTTGACCGCGTCGTGGTCGCGGACCGCCCTCGTGTGCCCGCCGATGGCTGACGCCAGCCTGCCGCCGGTGTTCGCGGCGAGCTCGGCCAGCCGGTCCAGGCAGGTTTGGTCGCCGAACCGCACGGCATCGTGCAGCGCAAGCATCTCGATGGCCGCCTGTTTGGACTCCGCCGCCAGTCGTGCGGCATCAAGCGCGAGTTCGATTGCGGCGCTGACGTTTCCCTCCGCCGCGGCCAGCCACGACTCGGCAATGTGCAGCTGCGGGCCGAACACCGCGACGTGCTTACCGCTGCGCGTGCGCAGTTCGGCAACCATCTTCGCGCCCGCGTCCGCACGGCCCAGCGCGCAGTACGACTGCGCAAGCAGAAGGCGGGCGGGGAAGCTCCAGGACGCCGCCGATTCCGAGGTCAGCGCGGCGACGGTCTGTTCCATGCGGGACACGGTGTCGGCGCAGCGGCCGCGGCCCAGATCCACGGTGCCGACCAGAACGTTGGCCATTCCCCAGGCCAGATACTGACCGGCCGAGGTGATTCGGACGATATCGGCGGATCGCCGGGCAGCGATGTCGAAGTCTCCGCTGAGCACCAGCGCGCGCACTTCGCCGAACGCGGTGAGGTAGCGAAGCAGCCCGTCGACCTTGTCGTCGAACTGGTGGCCTCGTCGGGCGACGGCCTCGACCTCTTCGCCGCGGCCCATCAACGCCAGCGCCAGTGCGCCGCCGAACACCGCCCATTCGACGGCGGCCGCAGACGCGTCCGGGCAGGCGAGCACCAGTCTTGAGAGTTCGACGGCCTCTTCGAGCTGGTTTTCGAACAGCCGTGACGCCGAGGCGACGCCCGCGACGACCAGTTTGAGACCGGGGTGAGTGACCCTGTCGCACAACAGGTCCAGCACGTCGTCGGCGCCCTCGGCATCGCCCATCGACCAGTGCAGGTTGGCGATCCGCACCAAACCCCAACGGACCAGCTCGAGTTCGGTCATCTGGTTGGGGTCGAATGCACTCAGCGTCTCCTCGGCTTCAGCGGCGTTGCCCTGCCACAGCAGCGAGCGCGCCAACAGCTCGCTGGCCACCAATCCGCCGCCGCGGTTCACCGCCGCGCGCGCCAGCCGTTCACCGAGCGTCACATTCGTCAGCGCGATGGCGTCCCTGGCAGCCGACACCAGCAGGTCGACGTCGGGCGACTGATCGCTGTCGAGAGTCAACTCCGCCAGCCGGATTCGATCCGTCGGGCCGCGTACCGGATGGCCCTGCATGGCGCGCACCACCTCGCCGCGCAGTCGTCGTGCCGCGGCCATGCCCAGCCGTCGACGGATGACCTCACCGAACAGCGGGTGGTTGAACCGGACGTCGATCCCGTTGTGCTCCTCGCTGACCCGGATCAGGCCGCGGTTCTCGGCATCCTCGACCGCCTCGACGCCTGCGATGCCACTCAACGTGTCCAGGTCGAGCGGCTCGCAGAACGTCAGCAGCCGCAGCGCGTGCAGCACATTGTCGGGCAGTTGATCGACCCGGCTGTCCAGCAGGGAGGCCAACTCCGATGTCACCGCGGTGCGGCCACGCAACTGCCACACGCCACGGACCTGTTTGAGCGTGCCCGCCTCCAGTGCGCCTTCGACGAGATGCTTGACGAATAACGCGTTGCCGCCGGACGACTCCCACATCAGGTCCGCCGACAACCCCTCGACCTTGCCGCCGAGCGCCGACTCGATCAGCGCAACGCACTGTTCTTTGGTGAACGGCAGCAGGTGCAGTCGCTGTAGATAGCCGTCCTTCCACAGCGAGGTGATCGCGTCAGGCACTGTCTCTCCGGACCGGACGGTGGCCACGATGCGGACGGAGCCGTCCAGGGCCAGTTGGTGCAACAACGTTGCCGACAGCTGGTCGAGCAAATGCGCATCATCGACGCCGATGACCGAATGTCCTTCGGACAGAATCGTTTCGCGAGCAGCCGCCAAGAATGCGACCGGATCTCGTGACGTGGCGGTGCCCACCAAGTGCGCAAACACGCCAAGGGGAATGCTGCGGGCGGATTCGGTGCCCGCCACCCACTGCACCCGCACCGGAAGCGCCTGGGTGACCAAGCGAGCGAGCGTTGTTTTGCCAACGCCCGCGTCGCCGACCAGAACGATGCCGCAGACGCCCTGCAGATCGACGAGCGCCGACTGGATGGTGGCGTATTCGTTGTCACGCGCCACGACGGGCCAGTTGTTGGCCATAGCCCGCGACGTTACTCCTGCGCGCAGATCGCAGAGGGAACTTTGCGATCTGTGAATCAGACCGTGTTTCAGTGCGTTTGGACCTACGAGGCAACCGCTGTGAGTTCGACGGCGTCCGGCGCTGCCTTGACGGCGGGCGTGGCCTCGGGCACCGGCAGGCGCTCGGAGCGGGCGGCCCAATCGAGATCGGACCAGACGATGTGCCACGGCAACCTGCGCCAGTAGTCGGGATGCGCGCGCACGTACACCTCGACGCTGGCGTGCACGAGTGCGTCCTCGGGTAGCTTGCGCAGGCGTAGCGATCGGGCACCTTCGGCGAGTGCGTCGCGGTCGGTGGGCGCCGGGGTACGCGGCATCTCGGTGGCATCGATGATGGCGCCCGCCTTGATCACACCGTCGAGCATCCAGTCGAGCGTGATGTCGGCCAGCGGCCAGTACGCGTTCGGGCCGCCGACGACATCGCAGTGCGCGCCACGGAACCAGACTTCGGAGATGGCGTCGTGATTGCGTCCGACCCGGCATTCCCCGAACGGACCCGATCCGCCGTCGATGGCCACCGCGTGCCGGCCCGTGACGACGTTGCCCAGCCAGTCTTCATCGCAAACCGCTGCTGTTCCAGGCACTTTCACGGTGTCCCAGAGTCCGAGAAAGTGCACGGGAACCGCGACATCGTCGCGGTCCTCCAGCGCGCACGCCATCTGGTGGATCTGCTGCCAGTCCTGCGCGGTCCGGGTCTGGCCGGGCAGTGCGAAGGCCGCGAGCGCGTACTCCACGACGTGGTCGGCGCGATCGGCCATCATGCCGACCGTGCCGAGCATTCGTGCCAGCGCCCGTGCGCAGTACGCGCCGCGTCCGGCCCCGAGCAGGAAGATGCGGTCCCCCTGCTCCCAGTGCTCGGCGAGGAAGAAGTACGCGTCGATGACGGATTCCCGGGCGGCCGTGGCGGTGTTCCTGCGCAAGCGACGGGCCGCCGGGTTGAGCAGGCGGGCGGAGTTGAGCACGGCCTCGCCGGCGTCATACCAGGTGAGCTGGCGGTCGTCGTCGGCGGCGAGCAGCCGGAACAGAGTTTCGGCGTTGGTCGCATCATGGGGACCCGGACGATTGGTTGTGCTGTCGAAGCACAACACCAGATTCTTCATAGCAAACTCCCTGACCGCACGTCCCAAAGACCCGGGACGTTGACAATGCGAGTTTGCCAGGCAAACGCCAGCCTGTCTTGCGTATTGCACTACTCGAATAATGCACCGTCCGATTTCGATGGTGGGTACGGCCGATCGGTGCGGATCTCGTGGCAGGAAAGCGACGTGGTGCGCCATAAGGCTTGGAACTGGGGGTCTCTGGCCGCGCCACGTCGGTCGGGCCTTGCCGACTGAGGTAGCTGCGATCGCCGCACTCGCGGCGGTAACCGTTGCTGTAGTCATTCCAGATTGGCCGGCCCAAGCGGGTCGTCGTACCCCGCAGCAACGAAACTAGCTGACCGGTAGCACGACCCCCGGGCTCATCGGGTCGGCGTGCAGCTCGACCGACTCAGGGACGGTGCCCGGCGGCACGTCGTAGGCCAGGCCGACGTCGACCTGGCCGCCAGGCGGGATGTCGACGAACCCGCCGCCGACGTAGAACGTGGCCTCGTCGTCGATGGTGTACACCTGGCCGCCCGCGTTCAGCTTCTGGAACGTGCCGAGGAACTGTCCGGGATCCGGGCTGGTGTTCTGCACGGTCAGGCGCACGACGATGAACTCGCCCTGCGCATCCTTGGTGAGGAACTCGTTCTCCGAGTCGGTGACGGTGGCTCCGCGCTCGACACCGACGACCGAGAATGTCAGCGGGCCGTCGACGGCACCGGCCGGCGGTGGCGGCGACTCCGAGGCGCTGCTCTCCTCCGACGTGGGCGCTTCGGTTGTGACCGTTGTGGTTTCGGTGGTCGGTGAGCTGGCGTCCACGGTGTCGGGCTTGTGGATGACGAACGCGTACACGGCGGCGAGGACCAACACCAGCAGCAGTGCGGCGACGGCGCCGCCGAACCCCATCACCAGCTTGCGGTTGTCGACCGGCACCCGCGGCTCGGTGCCTGCGGGTGGCTCGACGGCTGGCGGCTCCGGCGGCGTCGACGTGGTGGCGTCCGCGTACGGAACCGTTTCGGCCGGTGGCTCCTGCGGCGCCTCCGACGACCAATCGCCCAGCGGCACCTTAGTGGTGGGCTGCTCGGTCAGCGGCAGGGGCGGCGGGTAGGACGACTCGGGAGCCTGTTCGGGTGTCGGGTCGGTCGTCGGCTCGGAGTAAGACGAAGGCTCGGGCTCAGGCTCGGGCTCGGAGGACGCCCAATCGCGCAGCTCCGGCGGGGGCTCTGGGGTCCACTCGCGCCGCGGCACCTCGGTGGTGGGCTGATCGGTGACCGACAGCGGCTCGGGCTCGGGCTCGGGAGCCCGATGAGACCCCACGTGGTCCGGGTCGGCAGGCGCGGCGGGCTCGTCGGGCGGCTCGGGACGCCGCAGGCGCGGCGGCCTCCGGCGCGGGGGACCGGTGCTCGGTCCAGGTCGCGCCGTCCCAGTACCGCAGCGTTCCGGCCTGCTCGGGATCGGGAAACCAGCCTGCGGGCGTCGGCGGCGGTGTCGTCATCGAGTGGGTCCCTCCCCTTTTGGGCGCGCACGGGCGCTCAGACACGGCACCATCGCCGTGGTCAGCACCCTACTAAGAGATCAGCCGCCCATCAGCATTCGCCACTGATCCAGATTGCTCGCCCTGTACACGTAGTTGGTGCGCCGCACCTCCGACAGCGTCGCGCTGGGCTCCGCCGAATACCAGTGGCCCGGATACACCGTCGGGTCGCCGGACAGCGCGGCGAGCTGGTGCAGGCTGCGGAACATTTCGTCGACGTCGCCGCCGGGGAAGTCGGTGCGGCCGCAGCCCTCGAGGAACAGCGTGTCGCCGGCCACCAGTCGGCCGTCGAGCAGGAAGCACTGGCTGCCCGGAGTGTGACCGGGGGTATGCAGCAGCTCGATCTCGACATCACCGACACTGACCTTGTCACCGTGCTCGTGTGCGGTGAGGTCGCTACGTGCGATCCCGGTGACGTGCGAAACCCATTGTTCCTCAAGGCTGTTCACGTGCACGGGCACGCTCTGCCGTTCCAGTAGCTCGGCGAGACCCTCGAGCTCGAAGCCCATCATCGAACCACCGACATGGTCGGGGTGGTGGTGGGTGACCAGCACGCCGGACAGCTTCATGCCGTCGGACTCCAATACGTCGACGAGATCGTTGGCGGCATACGCCGGATCGACGACGACGGTGTCGCCTGTCTCGCGGTCGCCGATCAGATAGGAGAAGTTGCGCATCTGCTGGGCGATCGGGTCGGACTGCGCGAAGTCGCGGCCCGACAGCAGCTGCCGAAAGTACAGGCGTTCGGTCATGGGACTCAGCGTAGGGATGGCTCGCCGCGAAATGGGCCAATACCGAATTGCGGGACACAATGCGAGTCCCAGTCGGACGGCGATTCATCTGGGGGGCACCTCCGGCTTGCGGGGGACATTCCGGGTCGTGATATCGGCGATTTCGCGGCCGCTGAGGCGTTGTGACGCGAGCACGGTTCACTCCTCGCGGTGCAGCCGCACCATCCGGGTGGTGCTGCTCTCGTCGAGATCGGCGACATCGCTGCGCGAGCGCAGGAAGTCGCTGAACGAGCGGAACCCCAGCGACTTCTCGGAAAACGACGGGTCCATCCGCTTCATCTGCGCCTTCACCGCCGAGTTGTGCAGCCAGTCGGCGTCGTCCTTCTCGTGTCCGATGCGCAGCGCCCGTTCCAGCAGGCCCGTCGCCGCGGCCTGGGTGTCCGCGGCCTCGGGCTCGGGATCCTCTTCGGGCTCCGTCGACTTGGTTCGCTTGGTCGCCTTCTTCGCAGGCGCGGGCGCGACGGCGACGGTGGGGATGCCGGGCAGCGCGTCATAGGTGACGAACTCGTCGCAGGCCGACGCCAGCGACCGGCTGCTGGCCCCGGCCACGCCGATGCCGACGACGTAGCGGCCCAGCCGCTTGCAGCGCTGCGCAAGGGCGATGTAGTCGGAGTCGCCGCCCACGATCACCACATGGGTGAGATCGGGCAGCCGGAACATGTCCTCGACGGCGTCGACCGCGAGCCGGATATCGGCGCCGTTCTTGCCGTAGGCGGCCGCCGGGAACAGCTGCACGAGATCAACCGCCCTGCCGACGAGCTGACCCTGGTATTTGGCGTTGAGAGCGGCCGACCAGTCGGCATAGGCGCGGGTCAGCACCAGCGTGCCGAACGACGACGCGAAGTCGATGATCGCCCCGAGGTCGACGGTGGCCGTCGTCAGTTTGTCGTCGTCCAGCCCGCGCGCCTTGTCCTTCTGGAACGAGTTGCGGCCGTGCACCTGGTCGTAGCGCGAGATCACGATGTTGTCGAAATCGAGGTAGACCGCCACCCGAGGGCTGTCGCCCGTAACCACCGACTCCGGCATGGGTCTGTCCTACCACAGCCATGGGTGGCCGAAGCGCGATCGCAAACCGATTCGTTATTGCTCCGTAGCGCGCCGACCTGGGTTATTGTCCGATTATCGCGCCCTGGCTAATTAGCTCACAGAGAGTTCGCAACCCGTGACCACACCCGCTGGTTGGTATCCGGACCCCGACGGTTCTGGCGGCCGACGCTATTTCGATGGCCAGTCATGGACCGAACATCGCGCCGCCTCCGTCGAGGCGCCCCCGCTCGAGGCGGCTGCGGCCGCGCCCGGGACGGCCGGGCCGAACGGGAAGGTCATCGCGGCCGTGATCGCCGCGGTCGTCGTCCTCCTCGTCGTGGGTGTGGCCGCCGTGGTGTTGACGCTGAGGACCGACGTCGGCGACACGACGGTCACGCGCGGGGCCTCGGACGCATCGGCCGCGACGACCGTCGTCCCGTCCCATGCCGCAACCGGCGTCGAGGCGCCGACGCTGGAGAACCAGGCCGACAGCGTGGGCCAACCGGTGCGTGACGGCAACTTCGAGTTCGTCGTCACCGGGATCGACCGCGGGCCCGTCGTCGCCGACCCGGAGTTCCCCGAGCTGCAGAAGACCGCGGCGGGCGAGTACATCTTCGTCAAGATGAAGGTCACCAACGTCGGCACCGAGCCGCAGACGTTCTTTTCCGCGTTCAACACGCTCTCCGACGGGTCGACCGAGTTCGCATCCGACGACGAAGCGTGGATCTACCTCGGTAATACCCTCGCCGACCTCAACCCGGGGGATTCGATCGACACCGCGGTGGTCTTCGACGTCCCGGTGGGCACCGATCCGGAGTCCATCGAGCTGCACGACGGCCCGTTCTCGGAGGGCGTAACCGTCGGGCTCTAAGCGGTTTGGCGACCTAAACGCCGAGAATGTACCCTCTTTAAGGCCCACGGGCGTGACTGCGTGGGGTCAGGCCCCCTTAGCTCAGTCGGTAGAGCGTTTCCATGGTAAGGAAAAGGTCAACGGTTCGATTCCGTTAGGGGGCTCGATGGACATCCGGGCGAGCGCAGCGACGGGAGAAAATCGGGGCGAGCGCAGCGACGGGACAGACCCCGAACGCCGGCGGCGCCCGACCAGGCGATGTAGCTCAGTCGGTTAGAGCGAACGACTCATAATCGTTAGGTCGCCGGTTCGAGTCCGGCCATCGCTACAGGCAACAACGAGATCGCGTGAAAGAGGGCAGCTGACATGGCGTCCAGTACTGACGTAAGGCCGAAGATCACTTTGGCCTGCGAGGTGTGCAAACACCGCAACTACATCACCAAGAAGAACCGACGCAACGATCCTGATCGGCTCGAGATCAAGAAGTTCTGTCCAAACTGCGGCAAGCATCAGGCGCACAAAGAGTCGCGCTGACCGCCAACGCTTTCAGGTTTGCCGGCTCTTTAGGTAGGTTCACTAGCCGTGTCACTGTCACCGAAACTGGTTGGGCTGCACTACCGGCACCCCGAGCACTACGTGGTCGGCCGGGAGAAGATTCGCGAGTACGCCGTGGCGGTCAAGAACGACCAGCCGGAGTTTCAGCACGAGGATGCGGCCGCCGAGCTAGGCCACGACGCGCTTCTCGCGCCGCTGACGTTCATCTCGGTGTTCGGCTATCAGGCACAGCTGGCTATGTTCAAGACCAATGACATCGCGATCGCTGACGAGAAGATCGTCCAAGTCGACCAGGAGCTCAAGTTCGTCCAGCCGATCAAGGAGGGCGACAAGCTCTACTGCGACGTGTGGGTGCACTCGATTCGGCAGTCATTCGGTGCGGACATCATCGTGACGAAGAACATCGTCACCAACGACAAGGGCGAGATCGTTCAAGAGACCTACACGACCCTTGCGGGTCGTTCCGATGGAGAAGGAAGTGGCTTCAACGATGGCACTGCGTGAGTTCGATTCGGTGAAGGTGGGTGACCAGCTTCCCGAGAAGGTCATTCCGCTGACACGGCAGGACCTGGTGAACTATGCGGGCGTTTCGGGGGATCTCAACCCGATCCACTGGGACGACGAGATCGCCAAGCAGGTCGGCCTCGACACTGCGATCGCGCACGGCATGCTGACGATGGGTCTGGGCGGCGGATACGTCACCTCCTGGGTCGGCGACCCCGCCGCCGTCACCGAATACAACGTTCGCTTCACCGCAGTTGTGCCCGTGCCCAACGACGGCGTCGGCGCCGAAATCGTGTTCAACGGCCGAGTGAAATCCGTTGACCCCGAGACGAAGTCGGTCACCATTGCGCTGAATGCGACATCCGGCGGTAAGAAGATCTTCGGCCGCGCCGTCGCGTCAGCGAAGCTGGCGTAAACGGATGGCTATCAAGACAGACGTAATGGGCATGGTCTACGACCACCCCGACTACTTCATCATCGGCCGCGAGAAGCTTCGTGAGTACGCCGCCGCGATCAAGTCAGACGATCCCGCCCACTTCGACGAAGCGGCCGCTGCCGAGCTCGGCCACCAGGCGCTGGTGGCTCCGCCGACGTTCATCTCGACGCTGGCGCTGATCATGCAGCGCGACTTCTTCCGGAAGGTCGACACCGGCTTCGAGACCATGCAGATCGTGCAGGTCGACCAGAAGTTCCTCTATCACAAGCCGATGCTGGCGGGGGACAAGGTGTGGGGCCGCATGGAGGTCATCTCCGTCAACGAGCGGTTCGGCGCGGACATCGTCCAGACCCGGAACCTCGCCCTCGACGAGAACGGCGATCTGTATCTGGAGGCCTTCACGACGTTGATGGGCCACGAGGGCGACAACTCGGTGTCGCTGAAGTACGACCTGGAAAGCGGCCAGGTGGTGCGGACGGTCGACGATCCGGCCAAGGCCGATCCGGAGCAGGACGCCGGCGGCGAATCAACGGCGGATTAGTAAGTCAGACCTGGCCCGCTGTACACTCGGACCTCGGGATTTTCCCAATTCTGCGCGCTGTCCGTCGGTTTATGATCGGCCGATCGGGGAGCGCGCAAATTGTGTGAGTCCCGGACGGGATTGAGGGCCTGCCAGCAGTGCCGTCGCTGAAGGGGCGTAGCTCAACTGGCAGAGCAGCGGTCTCCAAAACCGCAGGTTGCAGGTTCAAGTCCTGTCGCCCCTGCTGAAGGCGAATACTCGACAGGTGTGGACACTGGAAGGTGACCCCACACGACACAGACGAAAGGCATGCGGTGAGCGACGAGCCCGAAGGCACCGGCGCCGTATCGACGCAGCCGGCGCGACCCACCGGTAAGCGCTCGCGGCGCGGCGGTGCCGACGACGCTGACATCTCGTCCGGCGCCAAGGAAGCCCCAGCGCTCGAAGACGCAGGCAAGAGCAAGAAGACCAAGAAGGCGGCCAAGGGGCCGCGTACCAACCCCATCGCGTACGTCTTGAACTACCTACGCGAAGTCATCGGCGAGCTCCGCAAGGTCATCTGGCCGAACCGCAAGCAGATGGTCACCTACACCATGGTCGTGCTGGTCTTCCTGGCCTTCATGGTGACGCTGATCGGGCTGGTCGACCTCGGCGTTGCCAAGGTCGTGATGATGGTGTTCGGCTGACCAGGATTATTGAGAGGACTGACAAGTGACTAGCTTCGACGGCGATACGGCCGCGAGCGTGTCCGAGGCGCTGGCTGAAGCCGCGGACCCGGCGACCGTGATCGCAGACGAGGCCGCCGAGTCTCTCGATGAGAGCACCGCGGCCGAGGCCGTCGAGGATGCGCCGCTGGAATCCGAGGACGAGTCGAGCGACGTGGACGCTCCCGCCGAGCCTGCCGCAGACCAGCCTGATGTGGCCGCCGACGCAGCCGACGACGAGGAAGAAGACCCCGCCGTCGCGCTCAAGAAGGAGCTGCGCCTCAAGCCCGGCGAGTGGTACGTGATCCACTCCTACGCCGGCTACGAGAACAAGGTGAAGGCCAACCTCGAGACCCGCGTGCAGAACCTGGACGTCGGCGACTACATCTTCCAGGTCGAGGTGCCCACCGAAGAGGTCACCGAGATCAAGAACGGCCAGCGCAAGCAGGTCAACCGCAAGGTGCTGCCCGGCTACATCCTGGTCCGCATGGAGCTCAACGACGAGTCGTGGGGCGCGGTGCGCAACACCCCCGGCGTGACCGGCTTCGTGGGCGCGACATCGCGGCCGTCAGCGCTGGGGCTCGACGATGTCGTCAAGTTCCTGCTGCCGCAGGGCCAGCCCAAGAAGGCCGCCAAGAGCACCTCGGGTGCGGCGTCGTCGGAGGCCAGCCTGGAACGGGCGCCGATCGAGGTCGATTTCGCCGTCGGCGAGTCGGTCACCGTCATGGACGGACCGTTCGCCACGCTGCCTGCCTCCATCAGCGAGGTCAATGCCGAACAGCAGAAGCTCAAGGTGCTGGTGTCCATCTTCGGCCGCGAGACACCCGTCGAACTGACCTTCAACCAGGTCGCCAAGATCTAGTACGAGAGGAACACCCACCACCATGGCTCCGAAGAAGAAAGTCATCGGGCAGATCAAGCTGCAGATCCAGGCCGGGCAGGCCAACCCCGCCCCGCCGGTCGGTCCCGCGCTCGGTCAGCACGGTGTCAACATCATGGAGTTCTGCAAGGCGTACAACGCCGCGACGGAGAACCAGCGCGGCAACGTCATCCCCGTGGAGATCACCGTCTACGAGGACCGCAGCTTCACCTTCAACCTGAAGACCCCGCCCGCAGCCAAGCTGCTGCTCAAGGCCGCGGGTGTGCAGAAGGGTTCCGGCACACCGCACACCACCAAGGTCGCCAAGGTGACCTGGGATCAGGTGCGCGAGATCGCCGAGACCAAGAAGGAAGACCTGAACGCGAACGACATCGATCAGGCCGCCAAGATCATCGCCGGCACTGCCCGGTCGATGGGGATTACGGTCGAATAGTTCGCCGTTGTACCCCGCGTGGGAGGGCCAGCTTCGGCCCGCCAACCACACCTCTGATTAGGAGATAGCTAATGAGCAAGACAAGCAAGGCATATCGCGAAGCCGCCGAGAAGGTGGACCGGGACAAGCTGTACACCCCGCTGGA
Source organism: uncultured Actinomycetota bacterium (assembly GCA_963758825.1). Taxonomy (GTDB): domain Bacteria; phylum Actinomycetota; class Actinomycetes; order Mycobacteriales; family Mycobacteriaceae; genus Mycobacterium. Next base: position 60,945 of record CAVWWV010000016.1, read on the forward strand.
GGCCGCGAAGCTGGCCAAGGAGACGTCCTCGAAGAAGCAGGACGCGACCGTCGAGGTCGCCATCCGGCTCGGCGTCGATCCGCGCAAGGCCGACCAGCTGGTGCGCGGCACCGTCAACCTGCCGCACGGCACCGGTAAGACGGCCCGCGTCGCGGTGTTCGCCGTGGGCGACAAGGCCGCAGAGGCCGAGGCCGCGGGCGCCGACGTCGTCGGCAGCGACGACCTCATCGAGAAGATCCAGGGCGGTTTCCTGGACTTCGACGCCGCGATCGCCACCCCCGACCAGATGGCCAAGGTGGGCCGCATCGCCCGTGTGCTGGGCCCGCGTGGCCTGATGCCCAACCCGAAGACCGGCACCGTCACCCCCGATGTGGCCAAGGCGGTCAACGACATCAAGGGCGGCAAGATCAACTTCCGCGTCGACAAGCAGGCCAACCTGCACTTCGTCATCGGCAAGGCGTCGTTCGACGAGAAGTCGCTCGCCGAGAACTACGGCGCCGCGCTCGACGAGATCCTGCGCGCCAAGCCGTCGTCGTCGAAGGGCCGCTACCTGAAAAAGGTCGTCGTCTCGACGACCACCGGCCCCGGCATTCCGGTCGACCCGGCGGTCACCCGCAACTTCACCGAGGCCTAACTTGTTGCGGCGAGCGTGCGTGTTTGCACGCGACACGCCGCCAGAACGCGTACAACTGCGCACGTCCCCTACTTGCGTGTGGGCCCACGCGGTGCTGGTGATGGCCGCTTTCGGGTGGTCCGTTACTACACCCGTCGCGCACGCCGAGCCGGCCACCGCGGCGCAGGCCGGTTTCGTCGACGTCACCAGCGTCATCCCCGACGCCATCGTCGACCTGCGCTATGCCACGGCGGACAACTTCGTCGGCAAGCCGCTGTATCCGGCGGATGCCCACTGCCTCGTGCATGAGTCGCTGGCGCCGGGCCTCGTGAAGGCCGCCGACGTATTCCGTTCGCGCGGCGCGAAGCTGGTGTTCTGGGACTGCTACCGCCCGCACGCCGTGCAGGCCGAGTTGTTCGACGCCGTGCCGGACTCGAACTGGGTGGCGCGGCCGGGGACGTCGGCGCGTAGCCACGAGTCGGGCCGGTCGGTCGACGTGACGCTGGTCGACGGCCACTATGGCTGGCCCATCGACATGGGCACCGGCTTCGACGACTTCTCGCCCAAGGCAAAGGCTTTCGCCACCGACGGGGTCACCGCCGACCAGCAGGCCAACCGCAAATGGCTGCGCGACGGCATGGCTGCCGGTGGTCTTTCGGTGTACTCGGGCGAATGGTGGCATTTCGACGGCCCGGGCGCCAACGTCGACCAACCGATCCTCGACGTCCCCCTTACCTAAAAGCGAGCTTCGCACCGCGAGCGTGCGTACTTGTACGCAGGTTCGCGGCGTGTTGCGTGCAAACACGCACCGTCGCGGTGCGAGGTGAGCCATCTGCTCGGCGGGCTAAGGGGAGCACTCCGCGATGCGGCGGGTCAGGAAGGCTCGGGCGGGGTCGGAGCCCGCGTGTGCCAACGCTGCCTCATACCACCGCAGTGCCTCAGATTTGCGACCCGCCCGCCGCAGCAGATCGGCCCGTATCGACGGCACGGTGCTCGACCGGGCCAGCCGCGGATCGTCGGCAACGCCATCCAGAGCGGCAAGGCCGGCGGCGAAGCCGTCGCGAAACCCGATGGCCAGCGCGCGATTAGCCCGCACCACCGGGGAGTCGGCGATCTGCAGCAGCCGGTCGTAGGCCGCGCAGATCGTCGCCCAGTCGGTCTGGTCCCAGCTCGGCGCCGTCGCGTGCACGGCGGCGATCACGGCCTGCGGCAGATACGGCCCGTCGGCACCCGCGGCCATCTGCAGGCGTTGCACGCCGTTGGCGATCCTGCCGCGGTCCCATCGGCTGCGGTCCTGCTCGTCCAGCGGCACCAGCGCGCCATCGTCGCCCACCCGGGTGCCTCGCCGCGAATCATGCAGCAGCACGAGGGCGGCCAAGGCATGCGCGTCACGTGAGTCGGGCATCAGCGCGCACACCTCACCGGCGAGCCGGACGCCCTCGTCGCACAGCTCGTCACGAACGGCCGACGGGCCCGCGGTCGACCAGTAGCCCTCGGTGAACACCGAGTAGATGCAGCCGAGCACATGAGGAGTGCGCTCCGGCAGAAGCTCTGGCAGGCGGCACCCGCAGCGGGATGTTCGCGTGCCGAATCTTGTGCTTGGCCCGCGTGATTCGCTGTCCGACAGCCGCCTCGGACTGCAGAAGCGCCCTGGCGATCTCGGCGACCGTCAGCCCGGAGATGAGCCGAAGGGTCAAGGCCAGCTGAGAAGCCCGGTCCAGCGCCGGATGTGCGCAGGTGAACATCATCCGGAGCTCGTCATCGCGGACCGGATGCGGAATGCCCGCGCGGTCGGTGCGGGCACGGATGTCGTCAACCACGGCTGCGAGCTCCTTTCCCGGCCGGACCGATTCGCGGCGCAGTCGGTCCAGCGCGCGATTGCGCGCCACCGTCACGACCCAGCCGCCGGGATTGTCCGGCACGCCGTCGCGAGGCCAGGCGCGTAGGGCTTCGGCGAAGGCCTCCTGGACAGCGTCCTCCGCGACGGTCAGGTCACCCGACCACCGCGCGAGCGCGGCGACGGCGGGCCCCCACTCGCGGCGAAAGACGCTGTCCAGGTTGGCCATTGACGGGTCAGAGCCCGGATACGCCGGCCAGCCGTCGCAGTTCCACCGTCGTCGCAGGAATCATCGACGCCACCTTCACCGCCTCGTCGCGGTCTGCGGCGTTGATGTAGTAGAAGCCGTTGGCCACTTCGGCCCCCTCGGCGTACGGCCCGTCGGTCAGCAGCACCTCGCCATCGCGCACCCGCACCGTCGTCGCCGTCGTCGGCGGGTGCAGCGGGGCGCCCCCCACCGCGCGGTCGCCGGCGATCTTGCCGAACTCCGTGTGCGCCTTGATGCCCTCGTCCCACTGCGGAGTCCCCGGCTCGACGGTGGCGCCGGGCGGCTCGAGCAGCAGCGCCAGCCAGCTGTCACTGGTCAGTGGCGCACGCGCAGGGGAGAAGTGCACCATCGGCCACACCTCGACCCCGCCGTACTTGGCGGCCGGAATGTCGCGGGCCAGCGCCAGCGCCTCGTCGAGGTTCTCGGCCTCGAAGACGTAGTAGCCGCCGGCAACCTCGGCGCCCTCGGCGAACGGGCCGTCGGTGACGATCGGGGCGTCCGGTCCGCCGGTGATGCGAACGCCGGTCGACTGCGGTGCCAATGCGTCGCCCGCCCGTATCACCGAGGCGGCCTTGGCATGGAAATTCTGGTAGGCCGCCATCTCCTCGGCGCCCTCCTCGGGCGTGAGATCGCGTTCAGGGCTGATCAGCAGGGCGAAGTAGTGCATCTTCGAAACCTTCCAGGTGGGGAGCAGAACCCTGTGTTCCACTCTCTACCTGTCCGACGAACGAGGTTTCGCGAATCCGACAACAATCAACCGTCCGCCCGGCGTGCTCGCGGTACGCGCACCCGCCTGTCTGGGTAGGGTCGACGAAGAGTCGTCAGAAAGTCGTCAGTGGTACTGAAGACGAGGCGCAGTGATGCTGCACATCGGGGAAATGAGGCATCAGATGGCCGGATACAACAATGCCGGGTACATTCTCGACGTCATCGTGGGACGTTCCGGGCGAGCGGCACGCCCCACCCCGAAGGAGTGTTATCTGCCACACAAATATGGCAGAACGTCTCATTGTCGCGCACTAAGGTGACTGACCGTGACTGGTGTGACACATGGGAGAGCCGTGGTCACGTTTTCGCAGATCGGAACGACTAGAGGAGGAATGAATTGAATCCCGAGGTCCCCGCCGATTCACGGCTTCGGCCGCCTATCTCTTAGACTACGCTTATGGAGAGTGCTTCTGTGCGTGGCGCACCCGGTCGAGGAGTAGGGCCAGCTACCGAGCCCTACTTGGACGCGAACGGTCATATTGCGCTGCCCGAGGGCACGAACCTGTCCGCGCTACTCGACAAGAACATCGTCGAGTTCGCCGACGCGCTCGCCTACCGCTACGTCGACTACAGCCAGGATCCCGACGGAAAGGGCGTCGAGCTCACCTGGGACCAGGTGGGCACGCGCTCACGGGCGATCGCCGCCCGGCTGCAGCAGGTGACGACGCGGGGTGATCGCGTCGCCATCCTGGCGCCCCAGGGCCTCGACTATGTGACCAGCTTCTTCGGCTCCATCCAGGCCGCGAACATCGCCGTGCCCCTTTTCGCGCCCGAGCTGCCGGGCCACGCCGAACGCCTCGACGCCGTGCTCACCGATGCCCAGCCCGCCGTCGTGCTGACGACGACCGCTGCTGGCGACGCCGTGCAGAAGTTCGTCCGGCTCATGCCGCGCGAGAAGCGACCCCGCATCATCGCCGTGGACGCCATCCCCGACTCGGTCGGGTCGACGTACGCGCCGGTGACGCTTCTCAACGACGAGGTTGCCTACCTCCAGTACACGTCCGGTTCGACGCGCACCCCGACCGGCGTGGAGATCACCCACCGCGGCGCGGGCACGAATCTGCTGCAGATGGTGCTCTCCATCGGACTGGAAGGCGCCGCCGACGAGATCAACGGCGTCAGCTGGCTGCCGCTGTACCACGACATGGGGTTGATGATGATCGGCTTCCCGCTCCTCTACGGCGGACACCTCACCTTCATGTCGCCGATGGCATTCGTTCGCAGACCGTTGCGCTGGATCCAGGTGCTCTCTGACGAGTCGAAGAACTGCCACATCGTTTCTCCCGCACCGAATTTCGCGTTCGATCTGGTCGCGCAACGGGGGATGCCCGGCGATACGCCTGTCGACCTGAGCAAAGTGGTGCTGATCAACGGCTCGGAACCGGTGAACCTCGAGTCCATCCTCAAGTTCACCGAGGCGTTCCTGCCGTACGGACTGACCAAGACCGCCGTTCGGCCGTCGTACGGGATGGCAGAGGCGGCGCTCTTCGTTTCGTCGATCCTGCCCTACACCGAGCCGACGGCCGTCTACGTCGACCGCGAGGAGTTGGGGCGCGGGCGGATTGTTCGCGTCGAGCCCGACGCACCCAACGCTCTTGCGCAGGTGTCGTGCGGCGAGGTTGCCGTGAGCCAGTGGGCCGCGATCGTCGACCCCGACACCGGTGCCGAGGTGCCCGACGAGCACGTCGGCGAAATCTGGCTGCACGGCGACAACATCGGCCGCGGTTATTGGGCCCGGCCCGAGGAGACCGAGTACACGTTCGGCAACAAGCTGCAATCGCGGCTGGAGACCGCCAGCCACGCCGACGGCACCCCAGACGATGCGCTGTGGCTACGAACCGGCGATCTGGGCTGTTACATCGACGGCGACTTGTACATCACCGGCCGCATCAAGGACATGGTCATCGTCGACGGCCGCAACCACTACCCGCAGGACATCGAGCAGACGGTCGCCGAAGCATCCGACGGGATACGGCACGGCTTCGTCGCGGCGTTCTCGGTTCCGGCGCGTGAGCTGCCCGACGGCTCGCCCGACGACACCAGCGAGAAGCTCGTCATCGTCGCCGAACGGGGCCCCGGAGCGGGCCGGGCGGATCCACAGCCCATCATCGACGCCGTCCGCAAGGCGGTGTCACGCAAGCACGCCGTCAACACCTACGACGTTCGGCTTGTCGCCGCCGGCGTCATCCCGCGCACGACAAGTGGCAAGTTGGCGCGACGGGCATGCCGCGCGGAGTACATCGAGGGGACGCTGAGCACGCGGTAGCGCTCAGCGCGCGGCGGAGTTACGCTGCGGCGCCCGGCTTGAGGTATGTGACCAGGTTGCAGTCGAGCATCTCGTCGGCGAAGTAGTTCTGGCAGCCGCGCAGGTACTTCATGTACCGGTCGTAGTTCTCTTCGTTGGCCACCGCGATCGCCTGATCCCTGTTGGCTTCCAAGGCGTCGGCCCAGGTGCGCAGCGTCCGGACGTAGTGCGTCTGCAACGAGAGATACTCGGGCACAATGAATCCCGCCTTCTCGCCGTGCTCCACCATCATCGTGGCCGACGGGATGCGGCCGCCGGGGAAGATCTCGGTGATGATGAACTTGATGAACCGTGCGACCTCGAAGGTCAGCTTCTTGCCTTTGGCAACGTACTCCTCGGGCCGGAATGCGGTGCTGCTCTGGATCGCCATCCGCCCGTCATCGGGCAGGATGTTGAACGCGTTCTTGAAGAAGTCGTCGTAGCGCTCGAATCCGAAGTGCTCAAAGGCCTCGATGGACACGATGCGGTCGACCGGGTCGCTGAACTGCTCCCACCCTCGCAGCAGAACCTGGCGCGAGCGGTCGCTGTCGACGGAGTCCAGCAGCGCCGTGGTGTAGGCGTGCTGGTTCTTCGACAGCGTCAAGCCGATGACGTTGACGTCGTACTTTTCCACGGCCCGTTTCATCGTGGCGCCCCAGCCGCAGCCGACGTCGAGAAGCGTCATACCCGGTTTGAGGTCGAGCAGGTCGAGGTTGAGATCGGCCTTCGCGATCTGCGCCTCTTCCAGCGTCATGTCGTCGCGCTCGAAGTACGCGCAGCTGTAGGTCCGCGTCGGGTCTTGGAACAGCCCGAAAAAATCGTCTGAGAGGTCGTAGTGAGCCTGAATGTCTTCAAAATGCGGCTTCAACGCATCCTTTGGCTTTACGGACATGTCCGTCATCTCGCCTCTCGATAACTTGGCCTGATTCCTGGCATGCAGGACTCCTGAATTGTCAGAGACGCTACTTGGTCGAACGTCCCCAGGCCCATTCGCACGGTGCCTTTTGAGTGCCGGATGAATTACTTTTCCATTGTGAATTGGTTGATGTCGACATATCCGGTCCGGAAACCGTCGGCCGTCCCCCTGAGGAACTTCATGTATCGCTCATAGACTTCTTCGGACTGTATCGCGATCGCCTCGTCCTTGCGGGACTCCAGCACGTCGGCCCACATGTCGAGGGTCTTGGCGAAGTCGGGCTGCAGCGACTGGATCCGGGTCACCTTGAAGCCGGCCTTCGTCGAATGTTCCTGGACTTTCTCCACCGACGGCAAACGCCCGCCGGGGAAAATCTCGGTGAGGACGAACTTGATGAATCGGGCGAAATTGAAGGTGAGCGGGACGCCCTTTTCCTTCATCTCCGCCGGCGTCAGCCCGCAGATCGAGTGCACCATCATCACGCCGTCGTCGGGCATCAACTCGTAGGCGAACTTGAAGAAGTCGTCGTAGCGTTCGAATCCGAAATGCTCCAACGCCTCGATCATGATGATCCGGTCGACGGGCTCCTTGACCTCCGACCAGTCGTGCAACAAAACCTTGTAGGACCGGTCCGTCTTGACGCCCGCGAGCACGTTCTGGGCGTACTCGTGCTGGTTCTTTGACAGCGTCACGCCGACGACGTTGACGTCGTATTTCTCCAGCGCACGCTTCATCGTGGAACCCCAACCGCAGCCGACGTCGAGCAGCGTCATGCCGGGCTTCAGTCCCAGCTTGTCGAGGCTCAGGTCGAGCTTGGCGATCTGCGCCTCTTCCATCGTCATGTCGTCACGAGGGAAGTACGCGCAGCTGTAGGTGACCGACGGGTCGGTGAACAGCTGGAAGAACTCGTTGGAGAGGTCGTAGTGCGCGCGCACCTCGTCGACGCTCTGCCGCTTCTTCGTGGTGGCTGCCGTTTTGTCGGCCATTACTTCTCCAGAGTGAACTGATTGACGTCGATGTAGCCGACCCGGAACCCGTCCGCGCAACCGGTCAGGTACCTCATGTACCGCTCGTAGACCTCTTCAGACTGGATGGCGATCGCCTCATCTTTGTGGGCCTCGAGGTTCTGCGCCCAGATGTCCAGCGTGCGCGCGTAGTGCGGCTGCAGCGACTGGCGGCGCGTCAGGGTGAAGCCGGCCTTGCCGCTGTGCTCTTCGACCTTCTCGATCGACGGCAGCCGGCCGCCGGGGAAGATCTCGGTGATGATGAACTTCACGAAGCGCGCGAAGTTGAAGGTCAGCGGCATTCCGCGCTCGACCATCTGCGGGCCGGTCAGCGCCGTGATGGTGTGCAGCAGCATCACGCCGTCGTCGGGCATGAGGTCATGCGCGAGCTTGAAGAAGTCGTCGTAGCGGTCGAAGCCGAAGTGCTCGAAGGCGCCGATCGAGACGATGCGGTCGACAGGCTCGTCGAACTCTTCCCACCCCTTGAGCATGACGCGCTTGGAACGCGGGGAGTCCGACTCCTCGAACACCTTCTCGACGCGCGCGGCCTGGTTCTTGCTCAGCGTCAGGCCGATGACGTTCACGTCGTAGCGCTCGATCGCCCGCATCATCGTCGAGCCCCAGCCGCAGCCCACGTCGAGCAGCGTCATCCCCGGCTCGAGGCCCAGCTTGCCCAGCGCCAGGTCGACCTTGGCCCGTTGCGCCTCTTCCAGCGTCATGTCCTCGCGCTCGAAGTAGGCGCAGCTGTAGGTCCGCGTCGGATCCAGGAACAGCGCGAAGAAGTCGTCGGACAGGTCGTAGTGCGCCTGAACGTCCTCGAAATGCGGCTTCAGACTGCCTTTGCCCTTATCTGACATGTCGATGTTTGCCTCTCTGATAACACCAAGGCTTCCACCGAAAAGACGTGGTGGAGGACCTGCCCCGGGACGCGCCATGGATCAACCCCCGGATGCCTCCCGCCTGGAGAATGCTAACCGATTTCGGGGTCAGCACCGAATCCGCAATATCCGCTGGTCAGGGCGATTCAGCGAAGTTCGTCTTGAGCTCGCCGACGAGCTGGTCCCAGATTTCCTCCGGCAGATCGTGGGCCATTCCGTCGATCAGCACCAGCCGCGCGCCCTTGATCGCGTGGGCGATGGCGCGCCCGCCGGAGGGGCGCATCAGCCGGTCGGCCTTGCCGTGGATCACCACGGTCGGCGCCGTGATCTGGCGGTCGTAGTGCCGCAGGCTGCCGCTGCCGAGCACCGCGGCGAAGTGCCGCGCGATGCCCGCCGGGTAGTAGGCGCGCTCGTAGCCCTCGATCGCGTCGGCCCGCAGCTGCTCCTCGGGTCGGGGATAGCCCGGGCTGCCGATGATCGTGGCGACCCGTACCGCGTTGGCGACGATCGCCTCCTGCGTGGAGTCCGCAGGCCGCTGCAGCAGTGCCCGCAGCTGCTGGGGACCCGGCGGCGGCAGGAGCGCCTGGTTGTTGCTGGAGAAGATGATGCCGAGCGTCTTGGTGCGCCGCGGGAATCTGGCCGCGAAGATCTGGGCGATCATGCCGCCCATCGACGCGCCGACGATGTGCGCACGGTCGATGCCCAGGTGGTCCAGCAGCGCGGCGGCGTCGTCGGCCAGATCTTCGAGCGTGTAGACCGCCGGACTGGGCTTGCCGAGGAACGACCGCACCATCCGCGGCAACAGTTTGGCGCCCGAGTGACGGCCGGTCACCTTGCTCGACAGGCCGACGTCGCGGTTGTCGTAGCGGATCACGCGCAGACCCTGGTTTACCAACTTCTCGCAGAAACCCTTGCGCCACAACAATAATTGCGCGCCCAGGCCCATGATGAGCAGCACCGGAGGATGGTTCTGGTCGCCCATGTCCTCGTAGTAGATGTCGAGATCGCCGGATTTGGCGGTGCCGGTACGGATTTCCACTTAAGCGTCGACCTCATCTACTTCGGGATCTTCGTATTCGCGGCTGACCTCGACCATGAAGTTGGCGAAGTAGCCCGTCAGCTGCGGGTCGGTCATCATCTGCCAGCGCGGCGCCAACAGCTTCATGTAGCGCTCGACATAGAGGAACTGCTTGCCGATCAGCACCAGCTCGCGCGGCAGCTTGACGTCGTAGGCGTCGGCCAGCGTGGACAGTTGCTTGCCGATCTCGGCGTACGACATGTCGCCGAGGTTCTGCATGGTCAGCGGGGTGGCGAACTTCTCCAGGTCCTTGGCGGCCTCGGCCTCCGGCCTGACGTTGCCGACCGCGCCCATCAGCACGACGATCTTGCCCGCCGCGGCGTGGTCCTTCTTGACCAGCAGCGCGTACACCAGCTCGCGCAGCAGCCAGCGGGTGCGCGGATCGACGCGGCCCATGATGCCGAAGTCGAAGAACACGATCTTGCCGTCGTCGTCGACGTACAGGTTGCCTGCGTGCAGGTCGCCGTGGAACAGGCCGTGCCGAAGCCCGCCCTCGAAGACGCTGAACAGCAGCGCCTTGACGAGCTCGGTGCCGTCGAAGCCCTTCTTGCGGATGGCGGCGACGTCGTCGATGCGAACGCCCTGGATGCGCTCCATCGTCAGCACCCGCGCACTCGTCAGATCCCAGTAGACCTGCGGGACCCGGATGTTGCGGCCGAACGGCGATGCGTGCATGTGCGACACCCAGGCGTCCATCGACTGCGCCTCGAGGCGGAAGTCCAGCTCCTCGGCGAGGTTGTCGGCGAAGTCGGCGACGACGTCCTGCGCGGACAGCCTGCGGCCCAACTTGGCCAGCTCGACCAGCTGGGCGCCGCGCTTGAGGATCTGCAGATCGGCGGCGACGCGGCGACGGATGCCGGGCCGCTGGATCTTGACGACGACCTCCTCGCCGGTGTGCAGGGTCGCGTAGTGCACCTGCGCGATCGACGCCGACGCGAACGGTTCCTCGTCGAAGGTCTTGAACAGGTTCTCGGGATCGTCGCCGAGGTCCTCGACGAACAGCTTGTGGACTTCGTCGATGTCGGCGGGCGGCACCCGGTCGAGCAGGCTGCGGAACTCGCGGCGAGAGCTCTTCGCCGAACGCGCCCGGGCTGGACGCGATGATCTGGCCGAACTTGACGTAGGTGGGGCCGAGATCGGCGAACGTCTGCGGGATCTCTCGAATGACCTTCTGCTGCAGTGAACCGCGGCCGGCGAGCTTGGTGACGACTCGTGCGCCGGTGCGGGTTACCTGCCAACCCGTCGCTCCGATGCGGGCCGCCTCGACGGGCAACGGGACCCGATCAAGCTTGGCCACCTCGCGGTGCTTAGTCGTACTCATGGTTAGCAGTCTCTCAAAATCAGCCGTGACCCGCGAAAACCTGTGGGGCCGGTCACACTGACCTGCGGTTGTGGTGGCCTCGAGCCGCTGAGCACAATGCGCACAACCTCAACATCGCTGCATACGGGCGGTTGTGAGCACAAGCGCGCCATCGCGCCTGCGGATCCCTAATTTTTAGACGTTAGCGAACCGTCCGACAGGAGCGACCATGACCGTGCTGGACAAGCAACCGCAGGGCCCTTCGATGAAGCGCGTCGCGATGGCGAGCTTCGTCGGATCCGCGATCGAGTACTACGACTTCTACATCTATGGCACCGCGGCGGCGCTGGTGTTCCCGAAGGTGTTCTTCCCTCATCTGGGTGTGACGATGGCGACGGTGGCCTCGATGGCGACCTTCGCCGCGGCGTTTTTGTCCCGCCCGATCGGCGCGGCGTTCTTCGGCCACTTCGGCGACCGGCTGGGCCGCAAGTCGACCCTGATCGCGACGCTGTCGATCATGGGGCTGTCCACCGTGATGGTGGGCCTGGTGCCCGGCGCGGCGACCATCGGCATGGCGGCGCCGCTGATCCTGCTGACGCTGCGCCTCCTGCAGGGCTTCGCCGTCGGCGGCGAGTGGGCGGGCGCGGCACTGCTGTCCGCCGAATACGCGCCTGCGAAGTCCAGGGGCCGCTACGGGATGTTCACTCAGATGGGTGTCGGCAGCGGCCTCGTGATGAGCAGCCTGCTGTTCCTGATCGTGAACAAGACGATCGGCGAGTCCAGTACAGCGTTCATGCACTGGGGTTGGCGGATTCCGTTCCTGTTCAGTGCGGTACTGATCGCCATCGCCCTTTACGTACGGATGAACGTCGGCGAGACACCGGTGTTCGCCGCACAGAAGACCCGCGATGGCGCGTCGGTGACACCGATGGCCGCCCTGTTCAAGAACCAGCGGCGCGAGGTACTTCTCGCGGCGGGCAGCATGATCGGCTTCTTCACGCTCGGCTACATGGCGAATGCCTACTTCATGGGTTACGCCCATACGCACGTTGGGTTTTCGCCCAACCTCATCCTCGCGGTGGGGCTGCTGGGCGGCGTGGTCGTGGTGATCTTCAACGCGCTGAGTTCCGTTCTGAGCGACATCTTCGGTCGTCGTCGCGTCATCATGGCGGCGTTGGCGGTCGGCGTTCCGTGGGCGTTCGTGGTGCTCCCGCTGATCGACACGGGCAATGCCGCGTTGTTCACCCTGGCGATGACCGGGACCTACGCGATCGCCGCCAGCACATACGGCCCGATGGCGGCGTTCATCCCGGAGATCTTCGGCACGCGGTACCGCTACACCGGCGCGGGCCTGTCACTCAACGCCGCGGGACTCGTCGGTGGCGCGGTGCCGACAATCGCCGCAGCGCCACTGCAGGCGAGCTTAGGTGTCGGCTCCATCGGCCTGATGATGGCGGCCGTCGTGCTGGTCAGCCTGGTGTGCACCGCCAAGCTGCCTGAGACGAAAGGCGTTGCGCTGCGCTGATTTCGCGGATGATCGAGGTCAGGCGAAGCTGTGTTCGACCTCGTCGCGGCTGAGCACCGGGTCGGTGCCGGGCACATACGCCGGCAGCGTGTGCGGCACCGTCGTGCCGCCCTTCACCCGGGCCTGCGCCTGACGGAATTCGGGGATCGGGCCCGACGCCGCGGCCAATCCGTTGATGACGGTCCAGACTGCCGCCCGCCGAGCCGTGCGCTCGACGATGTTCGGGTTGGTGTGCGCCACCAACTGCGCACCCCACTTCGGCAACGTGTCGCGGATCGCCCAGTCGATCGCGCCCTGCGCCATCGGCAGCCCCGGTCCCGTCGACATCGCCATGCCGTGGGTGACGGCCAGCTTCGGCACATACGAGTGCAGGCAGTCGAGCGTCTCGGCCTTGGTGGTCGGCAGGTCGGTGCCGCCGAGTGCATGTCCGACCCGAACGAATTCGCCGTAGTAGCGGTCGATCTTCTTGCCGCGCAACGGTTGCGGGTGATAGAGCTCGTGTGCGGTGGCCAGCCCCCACACCACCGTCGCGTAGTTCCAGCGCAACCAGTCGGGATCGTCGGCGTCATAGCGCGCGCCGTCTGGGCGGGTGCCCTTGATCGTGTGGTGCATCGACCGCACCGACTTGGCCAGCCGCTCGGCGGTTTCGGTCGAGCCGTATGCGGTGCCGATGAAGAACGCGATCGAATGCCCGAGTCGCACCGCAGCGCCTGCGGGGTCGATCACGGGGATCGCGGTCCCGGTCTCGGGGTCGCGCTTCACCAACCGCGAGTGGTGCATGCCCATCCAGTAGATCGACGGGTCGAGTCGCTCCATGTACGCCGCGCACTGCAGCCCGAAGATCAACGCATACATGTGGGAGTGCACATGCCAGACCGCGCTGCCCGGGCCGAACCAGCCCGGATCGCCGACCGGTGCGGCGAACTCCATGCCGCGGAAGTAGTTGCGGCGGATGTCCTCGTCGAACTTCTTGTTCAGCAGTTGGCCGGCGATCTGATGCGGCAGGTACATACGCGACTCCCCAGTTCTGGTTACAGCTGTAACCAGATTACAGTTTGGGCACGGGTGTGACCAGACCCGGGCCGACTGCCATCGGGCCGACGTAGTCTTGCCCGATGTCGAGCCCCACGCGCTGGGCCGGTGTGCCGCTGTCTGATCGCCGCGCCGAGCGCCGTGCGCTGCTGGTCGACGCGGCCTACCGGTTGTTCGGCGACGAGGGGGAGTCCGCAGTCTCGGTGCGTTCGGTTTGCCGCGAGTGCGGGCTGAACACCCGCTACTTCTACGAGAGCTTCGCCGACGTCGACGACCTGCTCGGCGCGGTGTACGACCGGGTCAGCGCGGAACTCGTCGAGGTCGTCGGCGCCGCGATCGAGCACGCCGATGACTCGGTGCGCTCACGCACGCGGGCAGGCATCGCCGCGGTGCTCGGCTTCAGCTCGGCCGATCCGCGCCGAGGTCGTGTGCTGTTCACCGAGGCGCGGGCGAATCCGGTGCTGACGGGACGCCGCGCTGCGGCGCAGGATCTGTTGCGGGAAAGCGTGTTGACCGAGGGAGGCCGGCTGACGCCGGAGTCCGACCCGGTGGCGGCCGCGGTCGGTGCGGCGATCTTCACCGGCGCGATGGCAGAGCTGGCGCAGCAGTGGCTGGCGGGCACTCTCGGCGATGATCTGGACGTGGTGGTCGACCAGGCGCTGGCGATCGTTTTCTGAGCCTCGCCAAGGTTGTTCTCGGTTTGGTGGAATCTTCGGGCGGTCTGGAACGTTCGTGCCATTTGCGGGAGTCGATGTCAGTCTTCCGAGTTGTTGGAACGAAAGGACTATCCAGACATGAGTTCCAGGCAATACAAAGTCATTTCGGCGACCGTTGGCGCCAGCGCCGCGATCGCGATGAGTGTGTTCGGCGTCGCCGTCAGCACCGTCAGCTCCGCGCAGGAGCCTTTCACACTCAGTCCGGTGACGGCGCCGTCCGCCACCACGGGGCAGACGGTCACGGCGACCAAGGCGCCCTCGGCGCCGGAGACAAGTCATGCCAAGCCGTCGGTCACCGGGCCTGCGCCGCTGCCGCCAGAGGAGCAGGGACTGCCCGGCTAGCGAGTCAGGCCACGGCGAAATTCTCGGTGAGCGCCTCGATGATGGGGCGCCACACCGGTTCTGGGAGGTCGTGACCCATGCCGTCGACGACGACGAACCGTCGCGCCGGGAATAGCCCTGGCCAGGTTGCGGCCGTTGCGCGGGCGCACCATCGGATCGTCGGTGCCGTGGATGACCATCGTCGGCGCGGTGATGCTGCGGGTGTAGCGCAGCAGGCTGCCGGTGCCGAGGATTGCGTCGAACTGACGGAGCATGCCTTGCGGGTAGTCGCTTCGGGCGCGCAACTGCTCGACCCGGCGGCGCAGCGCATCGACCGGCGGTAAGTAGTTGGGGCCGTTGATGATCGAGATGCTTCGCACCTCGGCGGCCAGCCGCTCCTCCCACGGGGCGTCCTTCGCGGGTCCGCCGAAGGCCAGCTTGATGACGCGCCATCTCGGCACCGCCGACAGCAGCCGGTTCGAGCTCGACATGATCAACCCGAGTGACGCGAGTCGGTCGGCATGGCTGGCCGCCAGCACCTGCGCGATCATGCCGCCCATCGATGCGCCGACGACATGGGCGCGGTCGATGCCGAGGTGGTCCAGCAGGCCCCTCACGTCGTCGGCCATGTCGACCAACGTGTAGGGCACCTGGCTGCGACGCCCCGTCACGTGGCGCAGCACCCGCGGGTAGACCGAGCCGTCGGCCTTTTCGCCGTGCAGCTTCGTCGACAGACCGGTGTCGCGGTGGTCGAACCGGATGACGCGGTAGCCCCGTTCGACAAGCTGCGCGCAGAACCCGTCCGGCCACATCGGAAGCTGGGCGCCCACACCCATGATCAACAACACGGGCGGGGCGTCGGCATCGCCGAGGTCCTCGTAGAACAACTCCACGTCTCCGCAGAGCGCCGTCCCCGCACGGGTTTGCACGGGTCCTTTGTACCAAGCGCGCTATGCCGACTTTCTCCACGGCTTGATCCAGTCGGTCTCCGGCCATCCCAGGATGCCTGCCATCAACTCGTACATCGTTGCGCCGTCGATCGATTCGCGGATGATGTCGCAGTGGCCCGCATGCCGGGTCAACTCCTCGACCAGATGCATCGCCACCCAGCGCACGTTCCAGAAGTCGAGGTCCTGTGGGAACCACGGCACGTCGTGCGGGACGGGTACCTGCGTATCGAGGTCGGCCTCGGCGAAGATCCGCAGCGTGTCCTCGTTCTGCGCGCGCAGCTTGTCGAGCAGTTCATCGAGCGTCTCGTCGTCACGCATGACGTACTGGTCCTCGTATTCGGCCACCTGTTCCTCGAACGGCCGCTCGTCGCGGGGAGGTGAATCGGGCGCCGCCTTCACGCGCGCCATCCAGCTGTGCTGCACGCCCGCCGCATGCTTGACCAGTCCGCCGATCGACAGCGCGCTCACCGACGGCTTGGAGCGGGCCTGCTCGTCGGTGAGGCCGTAGGAGACCGCGAAGAAAGCGTTCTGGTTGAACCGCAGAAACTCGATCAACGTCTGGCGCTCGTCGGCGGCGGGAGGGGGCATTCCTTGCACGGCTACTTCTCCTTGTTCTCGGCGGTGGCGGGGCTGTTGGCGTAAAGGTCTCGGATACAGGCGATCTCGGCGCCATGGTGAATCATCTCGCGATTGATGTGCAGCACCAACGCGATGAACGGATAGTCCGCGTATGGTCCTTCGGCGGGCCCGCATGGGCGGTCGAGCGCGTCGCCGTCGAGCCCGCGCACACCCGTTATCCATGTGTCGTACACCTCGTCGAGCTGACCCAGCGCGCTCGCCGCATTCGGTCGCGTACGGCCAGCTCTGGTAGTCCGCGGGCGGACCGTCGAAGTGCGAGTGGTTACGCATCGCCAGCACCCCGACGATGACGTGGGCGAGACGCCACGCGATCGTGGTGAACGGTGCAGGTTCGGGCGCCGGGTATTCGAAGTCGATTCCGCCGTCGGGATGCACCGTCCAGCAGTTGGGCACCGGACGCCAGAAGTACTCGTCGTCGGTCAGGCCGTCGAGTCGCGGGCGTAGCTGGGTGGTCCAGTGGATGTCGAGTTGGTCGGCGAGTTGGCTGACCAGATCTGATGTCGCCGTTGCGGCTGCGGTTTCTTCTGGTGTTTTCGAGCCCATGGAACGACCCTCTCATCCATATAGGACAGGATGTGTCCTAAGAGTGTGCGAGTCTGGGATCGTGTCCGAGACGACGAGCCGGGTTCTGCAACTGCTGGGCCTGCTGCAGTCGCGGCGGGTGTGGTCGGGCGAGGAACTCGCCGACCGGCTCAACGTCACCACCCGCAGCGTGCGCCGCGACATCGAACGGCTGCGCGACCTGGGCTATCCGGTGCTCGCCAGCAAGGGCCACGGCGGCGGTTACCAACTGGGGGCGGGCGCCGCGCTACCGCCGCTGCTGCTGGACCCCGACGAGGCGGTGGCCATGGCGGTCTGCCTGCGGCTGGCCGCAGGCGGCAGCGTGGCCGGCGTCGGGGAATCGGCGTTGCGGGCGCTGAGCAAGCTGGACCAGGTGATGCCGTCGCGGCTGCGTTCACAGGTGTCCGCGGTGCACGACGCCACTGTCACGCTCACGTCGACCTCGTCGGACTCGCCCGTCGAACCCGACGTGCTGATGACCCTGGCCCGCGCCTGCCGCGACCATGAGCATGTGGCGGCGTCGTATGTCGACCGCGGCAGGCAACGCCACCGAGCGTCGGCTCGAGCCCTACCAACTCGTCACGACGGGAAAGCGCTGGTATCTGCTGGCGTTCGACCGCGACCGCGACGACTGGCGCAGCCTGCGGCTGGACCGGATGGGCGACGTCCGCGCCCGAGGCAGCACGTTCGTGGCGCGGGACGCACCGGACGCCGCGGCATACGTACAGCGTTCGATCAGCGCATCGCCGTACACGCACGTTGCTCGGGTCCGCTATTTCGCGCCGGAGCAGGTTGTTGCACAGCACTTCTCACCATCATCGGTGACGATCGAAGCCGACGGCCCCGACGCCTGCATCGTCACCGCCGGCGCGGATGACCCCGACCGGATGGTGATCTATTTCGCGGCGGTCGGTGCCGAATTCGAGGTGCTCGAACCACCAGAGGTCGCCGTCGCTGTCGAGTCCGCCGCCGGTCGGTTGCGTCGTGCCGCCAGCAGGCCGTGACGTTCGCGCCTGGCCGCGGATCCGCGCAGCCGCAAGCGCAGCAGTAGCAGTCGGCGGTGCGCCTCGAAGCCCATCGACAATGGGTCCGACCAGTTGCGCGAGCCGCTGGGCGTCTTGCGTTCAGTCATGGTCTCTCCATTGTGACATTTCAGCGCCCAGGCTGCAGACGGCACGCCGAGAGGTAGGTTCGAGCGCCCGTCGAAATGAACTGCGGCCCAACCGCACTCAACGTGACGACGACGAAAGGGCCTACGCGGCATGGCGCCCGGTGTGACGATAGCTCACCCGTCGGCAGTCAGTGCGTGATGCCCAACCGGTCGGTGAGCACCAGAAACGCGACGGCGAAGTCGTTTTGGCTGGTATCGGCCCTCAGCCTGTCCCAGGCCACTTGCTCGCGTACTGCTCGAACAACGGGTAGCAAGGCCCCGAAATCGCAGTGGTGCTCGTTGAGCGCGTTCAGTTTCTCGGTGATAACGCGCGTGGGCGAAAGCACGCGCATCCGGATGGCCAGCACGTCGAGCACCTCGGCCGCCGCGATGTCGTCGGCGTTCACCGGATTGCCGTTGAGCTGGTGCAGCACGTCGATGACGAACTGCTCCTCGACGCACGCCTTGAACAGCCAGTCCTCCGGCGTGCGGTCGATCTGGAAACCGGCCTTCTCCAGCGTCAGCGCCGCCGCTTCGGTGTCCTCCTCGGCGACCGCGAAATCGACGTCGTGTACGGGTTCCGGACCGCCGTATGCCCACAGCGCGTAACTGCCGGCCAGCGCGAACTCCGGCCCGTGCTCCTTGAGCGCCGAGGCCGCGCGCTTGAGCGCGTCGCGAAGATCGATAGTCGTCATCGTGGGTACCTAGTACCCATGCGGATGGCCACCTTCAACATCCTGCACGGACGAAGCCTTCACGACGGCGCCGTCGAACTGGACCGGTTCGTGGAGTCTGTCCGGCTCCTCGACGCCGATGTGTTGGCGTTGCAGGAGGTCGACCTGGACCAGCCCCGCTCGTCGAGGGCCGATCTGACGGCGTTGGCAGCTCAGGCAATGGGCGCGGTGACCCACCGGTTCGTCGCGGCGCTGTCGGGCACACCCGGCGCGACGTGGATGGCGGCGACGGGTCGCGAACAGCCCGGCACGGCCGCCTACGGCATCGCGCTACTGTCCCGGTTCCCGGTGCTCAGCTGGCAGGTGCTGCGCTTACCCCGGATCCCGGTGACGTTCCCGATGTATCTGCGCGAGCCGAAAAAGGTGCTGATGGTGCGCGAGGAACCGCGGGCGGCGATGGTCGCGCAGCTGGACACGCCGCTGGGCACGCTGACGGTCGCCAACACGCACCTGACGTTCGTGCCCGGCTGGAACCGCCTCCAGCTGCGCCATCTCGTCCGCGATCTGCGCGGATTCGACGGACCACGGGTGCTGATGGGCGACCTCAACATGACGCCGCCGACGACCGGGCGGTGGGTGGGAATGCGCTCGCTCGCGGTCGCGCCCACCTTCCCCGGTAGCGACCCACACCGCCAGCTCGACCACATCCTCACCGACGATCCGACGCTGCGGGCCGACGACTGCCAGGCTCCCGAGTTGCCGATCTCGGATCACCGTGCACTTGTTGTGGACGTTTCGCGGCCGTGACTACGTAGGGTGGCGTCGTGGCGTTCGGCGTGACCTCCGCGGAGTCGACGGACCTGTTCGTGGGGCCGGCCGACGCACCGCTGCAGTTGGTCAGGGTGGTCCACACCGGCGGCGCATCGCCGATCGTCGTCGAAGGCGACGGTCTGACCACGCCTGAACCGGCCGCCGCCAACCCGGCCGGTGGAGTGGTCGAGGTGCCCGTCGAGGTGAGCGCCCCCGTCCCCGGTGAGCGCCGCGCGGCGCGCGTGCTGTGTGACGGCACCACCACCGACTTCGAGTTCGTCGTCGCCGAGCCGGGCTGGACGATGTTCATGATCAGTCACTTCCACTACGACCCGGTCTGGTGGAACACGCAGGCCGCGTACACCAGCCTGTGGACCGAGGAGCCGCCGGGCCGCGCCAGACAGACCAACGGGTTCAACTTGGTCGCCGCTCACCTCGAAATGGCGCGCAGGGAGCCGGAATACAAGTTCGTGCTGGCCGAGGTCGACTATCTCAAGCCGTACTGGGACACCCATCCGCAGGACCGGGCGGACCTGCGCCGGTTCATCGGTGAGGGTCGCGTCGAGATCATGGGCGGAACCTACAACGAGCCCAACACCAACCTGACCAGTGCCGAGACGACGATCCGAAACTTCGTGGCCGGCATCGGCTTTCAACGCGATGTGGTCGGCGCCGAGCCGGCCACCGCCTGGCAGCTGGACGCGTTCGGCCACGACCCCCAGTTCCCGGGCATGGCGGCCGACGCCGGCCTGACGTCCAGTTCGTGGGCACGCGGTCCGCACCATCAGTGGGGACCGATGCAGAACCAGGGCGACCCCGAGCGCATGCAGTTCTCCAGCGAGTTCGAGTGGATCTCGCCGTCGGGCCGCGGGCTGCTCACCCATTACATGCCCGCGCACTACTCGGCCGGCTGGTGGATGGATTCCTCGGCGACGCTCGAAGAGGCCGAAACGGCGACGCACGAACTGTTCTCGTCGCTGAAGAAGGTCACGCTGACGCGCAACGTGCTGCTGCCGGTCGGCACCGATTACACGCCGCCGAACAAGTGGGTCACCGAGATTCACCGCGACTGGAACGAGCGCTACACCTGGCCGCGGTTCGTGTGTGCGCTGCCACGGGAGTTTTTCGCCTCCGTGCGGGCCGAGCTTGTGGAACGGGGGATCGCGGCGTCGCCGCAGACCCGCGACATGAACCCGATCTACACCGGCAAGGACGTCTCCTACATCGACACCAAGCAGGCCAACCGCGACGCCGAGAACGCGGTGCTGGACGGCGAACGCTTCGCCGTTTTCGCAAACCTGCTCGGCGGCGCCACCTACCCGCAGGCCGCGCTGGAGAAGGCGTGGGTGCAGCTGGCCTACGGCGCCCATCACGACGCGATCACCGGCTCGGAGTCCGACCAGGTATACCTCGACCTGCTGACGGGCTGGCGGGATGCCTGGGAGCTGGGGTGCGCGGCGCGCGACAACGCACTCGAGCTGATCTCGAGCGCCGTCGACGGAACGGTGGTGGTCTGGAACACGTTGACGCACAAGCGGACCGACGTGGTGACGGCGCGACTCGACGAACCACTCGGCGACGGTGTCCGGGTGACCGATGCCGACGGAAACGAGTCGCCCGCACTCGTGGAGCACGGCGGCCGGTCGGTGAGCTGGCTGGCGCGAGACATCCCGTCGCTGGGCTGGCGCGCCTACCACCTGACCGCCGGGTCGGCGCGGACGGGCTGGGAAGCGCGCAGCGGCACCGAAATCAGCAACGACCGCTATCGGCTGCGGGTCGACCCGGCACGGGGAGGCGCGGTCTCATCGCTGACCGACGGCGGCCGCGAGCTGCTCGCCGACGGCAAGGTCGGCAACGAGCTGGCGGTATACGACGAGTACCCGGCACACCCGGACGCAGGCGAGGGCCCGTGGCACCTGCTGCCCAAGGGGCCGGTGGTCGTCTCGTCGGCCGAACCCGCGGAGTCCGTGCAGTGCTACCACTCCGCACTGGGCGAGCGGTTGGTGGTGCGGGGCCGAGTGGGCTCCGTGCTGCGATACACCCAGACATTGACACTGTGGCACGACGTTGCGCGCGTGGACTGCAGCACCACGATCGACGACTTCACCGGTGAGGACAAGCTGCTTCGGCTGCGCTGGCCGTGCCCCATCCCGGGGGCGATGCCGGTCAGCGAGGTCGGCGACGCCGTGATCGGTCGCGGCTTTGCCCTGCTGCACGAACCCGGCTGCGCGGAGTCCGTCGACACCGCGAAACATCCCTACACACTGGACAATCCGGCCTACGGTTGGTTCGGGCTGTCATCGGCGATGCGGATCCGAGTGGGCGACTCGGTGCGGGCGGTATCGGTGGCCGAGGTGGTCTCGCCGACAGAGGCCGAGTCGGCGGCGTTGGCCCGCGATCTGATGGTGGCGCTCGTCCGCGCAGGCGTCACCGCCACATGCAGCAGCGCCGACAGATCCCGCTACGGCGACCTCGAGGTCGACTCCAACCTCCCCGACGCCCGGATCGCGCTCGGCGGTCCCGACGAGAACCCTTTCACCGCAGCGGTGTTGGCCGAAGCCGACGCCGCCTATACCGACGAGTTGAAGCGTCAGCTGTACGAGACGGGATCGGCACGGGTGTTCGTTCCCGCTGCCGCTCCGCTTGCGAGCGACCTGGCTGCCCGGCGCGGACCTGCGCGGTGTGCGGACACTTCCGGTGCTCATCGTCGCCGGCGGCGACGGACTCGACGCAGCGGTCGCGTCGGTCGTGGAAGACCTTTCTGACGCCGAGATTTCGGTCGACCAACAGGCGGCTGCGGACGTCGAGCCGTTCGACGCGCGGACCGTTGCGGTGCTCAACCGCGGCGTGCCCAGCTTCGCCGTCGACACCGACGGCACCCTGCACGCGTCGCTGATGAGGTCATGCACCGGCTGGCCGTCCGGGGTGTGGATGGACCCGCAGCCGCGACGCACCGCTCCCGACGGCTCGAACTTCCAACTGCAGCACTGGACACACACGTTCGACTACGCGCTCGTCTCCGGCGACGGTGACTGGCGATCGGCCGCGGTTCCCGACCGGAGCGCGGAATTCTCACACCCACTACTGGCGGTTGCCGGAAGCCGTGATGCCGCAGGCGGATTGCCGAGCTGGGGCTCGCTGTTGGAGATAGAACCCGCAGGCACTGTCCAACTCGGCGCGCTGAAGGCGGCGGGCAACCCGCTGGCATCCGGAAGCAGCCAACCGGTCGACCCGACCGAAGCGGTGGCGATTCGTCTGGTCGAAACGGCAGGGGCCGCTACTGAAATCGCCATCACGTCGGGCTTGCACAAGGTGTCGTCGGCGTCCCGGGTCAACCTGCTCGAGGAGCCGCGACTGCACAAGCACCGTGCATTCGAGGGCGTCGAGCTGCAGGGCTACGAGATCGCCACGATGTTGACCCGACTGAACATGCCGCGCGTACTCGAGGCCGACCACGCCCAGCTCGCGCCCGAGGCAGAGGCGGCGCAGCCACTGTATGCGCGGTACTGGCTGCACAACCGTGGCCCGGCGCCACTGGGCGGCCTGCCCGCCGTTGCCCATCTGCACCCGCAGGCCTCGGTCGCCGAGCCAGGTGACGAAGTCGTGCTCCGGCTCACCGCAGCCAGCGACTGCACCGACTCGGTCCTGCACGGCACGGTGCGGCTGGTGTGCCCCGACGGCTGGACGGCCAGCCCGCCGAGCCTGCCGTTCGTGCTGCCCGGCGGCGGGCATCTGGAGGCCGACATCGAGGTGACGATGCCGCCGGGCACCCCGCCGGGGCTCTATCCGGTTCGCGCCCAGCTCGCGGTCACCGGGGACGACGCCGAGTCGATGCCCGCGTCGTGGCGCCAGATCGTCGAGGACGTCGCCACCGTGTCGGTCGGTACACCCGGGGAAGACAACGAAATCGTTTATCTGGTAGGCGAACCCACCGACGTCGAGGTGGCTGCCGGTGACACCGCGCGGCTCGCGGTCACGGTCGGCACGTCGGCGGGCGCAAGCCTGTCGCTGGAGGCGCACCTGATCAGCCCGTGGGGGACGTGGGAGTGGATCGGACCCGCCGCGCAGGGCGCTGTGCTGACGCCGGGAAAGACGGTGGAACTGGAGTTCGATGTCGCCCCGCCCCCGTGGGTGCGGCCCGGCGAATGGTGGGCGCTGATCCGGGTGGGTTGCGCCGGACGGTTGCTCTATTCGCCTGCCGTCAAGGTGACGGTCCGATGAGCCACCCGCACGTCGCCGCCACCGTCGCCGGTCGTCGATGTGCGGGTCGCCGACGTCGACGCTCCGAGAGTCGCGGCTGCGGGATGCGGTGCCCGCCGCGGCGCTGCCGCGCGCGGGAACCAGCGAGGGACGCCAGTTGCGCCGCTGGCTGACGCAGCTGATGGTGACCGAGCGGGTGATCGCCGCCGAGGCTGCGAGCGGCCGGCTTGACTGCCGTCGGCGCGCCCTCGGAAGATGAACTGCTGCCGGATAATTCGGCGCGGTTGGAGATCGGCAGTGTTGCTGCGGCGGCGTTGGCCGATCCCCTCGCCCGGGTGATGTTCGCGCACGTGACGTCGGCCGTCGACGTCGCCGAAGCCGACATCGCCGGGTACCACGAGCGCAACCCCTTGCGCTTCGCAGTGCCCTCGGACGCCGGAAACGGCTGGCGTACCGCCACATCCGTCGCCCCGCCGCTGGATGCCGTTCGGCCGCTGATCGTCGAGCATCTGCGAGGTGCCGCGCGGCGACGGGCATTCCGGCTGTGGCTCGACGCGAGACGGGCCGAACTGGTCCGGCTCGCACCCGGCTACGAGCACCCGGGCGACCCGCGACAGCCCGACAACACCCACAGGCACTGATGAGCGATCAGGCGCTGGCGATCGACATCGGCGGCACGAAGATCGCCGTCGGCCTGGTCGGTGACGATGGACATCTCGGCCACCACGCTCAGCTACCGACGCCGGAGAGCGACGCCGAGGCCATCTGGGCGGTGGTCGACTCGCTGGTGACCGAGGCGCTGGCCGCCGCGGGTGGTCACGTCCGCGGCGTCGGGATCGCTTCGGCGGGTCCGATCGATCTGCCGTCGGGCACCGTCAGCCCGATCAACATCACGCAGTGGCAACGCTTTCCGATCGTCGAGCGAGTGACTGAGTTGGTCGGTTCGCCCGCACGGCTCGGCGGAGACGGGCTGTGTATGGCGATGGGTGAGCGGTGGCGTGGCGCGGGTCGCGGCGCGCACTTCATGCTCGGCATGGTGGTGTCGACGGGCGTCGGCGGCGGTCTCGTGCTCGACGGCGCGCCCTACGACGGACGCACCGGCAATGCCGGGCACGTCGGCCACGTCGTCGTCGAGCCCGACGGCGCACCGTGCACATGCGGCGGTCGTGGTTGCGTGGAGACGATCGCGTCGGGCCCGAACATGGCGCGGTGGGCCCGCGACAACGGCTGGGACGCGCCGCCCGAGGCGGACGCCAAGGAGCTCGCCGACGCCGCGAACGCAGGAGACCCGTTGGCGCTCAAGGCGTTCAGACGCGGGGCGACCGCCGTCGCGGCGATGATCGCGTCGGTGGGAGCGGTCTGCGATCTGGATCGCGTCGTCATCGGCGGGGGAGTGGCGAAGTCGGGAGCGCTGCTGTTCGACCCGGTCCGCGAAGTGCTGGCCGTGCACGCGGGCCTGGACTTCCTGCACGACCTGAAAGTGGTGCCCGCCGAACTGGGTGGTGACGCCGGCCTCGTCGGCGCCGCTTCTCTAGTGATTTCGGCGTGATAACCAGCGCTCAGCGCAGGAAATCACGCCGAAATCGCTAGGGGGCGGTCGATACTGCGGGCCGGTCGGGCTGACCGACGAAGTAACCGATCAGCAGCCCGACGAACGGTACTGCCGCAAGAACAGCGCTCAGCGCGGCGCTGCCACCGGTGACGAGCGTGAAGTTGGACAGGACGAGCCACAGACTGGCCAGCAGGCCGACACAGGCCAGGGCGGGGGCGATCCCGGTCTGCCAGATGCGCCCACCCGCCTGCTCGCGGTGGCGGACGAAGTACACCAGCACCGCGATCGACGTGGTGAGCATGAGCAGCACCATGCCGACCGTCGCCACACCGGCCATCGAACCGAACACCCCGACCAGCGGGTCGACCCCGAACACCGCAAGGAGCAACACAATCGTCGCCGCCGTGATCGTCTGCACCACCGAGGAGAAGGCGGGCGAGTGGTGCGTCGAATGGACGGTAGCGAGCCGACGCGGGAGCAAACCCTTTCCGGCAAGGACGAATTGGTAGCGCGCGATCACGTTGTGGAAGGACAGCACGCAGGCGAACAGGCTCGTCAGCAGCAGGACGTTCACGACATCCCTGCCGATCCGGCCCAAGGTGTCGTCGGTGGTGTCGAGCAACATGTTGGCGTCGCCGTCGAGGGTGCGCTGGGCCACCTCGGCGACCTGATCGGGTCCGATGGCGACGACGAACGCCCAGCACGTCAACGCGTAGAAGCCGCCGATGATGAGCACCGCGGCATATGTCGCGCGGGGAATCGTGCGCTCGGGATCGCGCGCCTCGTCGCGGAACACCGCGGTCGCCTCGAAGCCGATGAAGCCGGTCAGCGAGAACAGCACCGCG
Organism: uncultured Actinomycetota bacterium; assembly: GCA_963758825.1. GTDB lineage: Bacteria > Actinomycetota > Actinomycetes > Mycobacteriales > Mycobacteriaceae > Mycobacterium. The sequence continues at coordinate 86,866 of CAVWWV010000016.1, forward strand.
ATGCCGAGGCTGCCGGTGGTGAAGACGTCGGGCCGAAACGGCTCCAGGGTCAGGCCCGACGGGCCGGGGTTGACGACGATCACGAAGTCGAGAAGGACGACGATGCCGATCTCGAGGGCCAGCGCGACACCGAGCACTTTCGCGCTCAGGTCGATGTGGCGGTAGCCCAGCAGGGCGACGATCGCCAGGACCGCGAAGGAGTAGACCGCCCAGGGGATTTCCGGACCGCCGTAGAAACCCACGGTGTCGCCGATCGCCCAGCCGATGTAGCCGTAGATGCCTACCTGGATCGCGGTGTAGGCGATGAGTGCGACCACCGCGATGCCGGTGCCCGGGCGCTTGCCGAGCCCGAGGGTCACGTAGGAGAAGAACGCGCCTGCCTCGGGCACATGCGGCGTCATGGTCACGAAACCGATGCTGAACAGCAGCAGCACCACCGCGGCGATGAGAAAGCCGACCGGCGCGCCCGCGCCGTTGCCCAGCCCCATCGACAGCGGCATGTTGCCGCCGATCACAGTCAGCGGCGCCGCTGCGGCGACCACCATGAACACGACGCCGACGGTGCCGAGGTGGCCGCTGAGCCGCTGCGTCTCATCAGTTGTCGGGTTCTCGATCATCGGTCCTCCTGGTGGCGAACGGGTTGGGCAAGCGCCTGCCGGAGCAGGTCGTGGTCGACGGCGTGAGCGGTGATGCCGTTGCGTCCGGTGAGCGTGGTGGCGGCCACCATGGCGTTCACGATCGCCTCTTCTGTGGCCTCGATCGTCAAGTCGAATAGCCGCGTCATCAATTGCGGGGCAACCATTCTCAGTGGAATCTCGGGTCGTGCGACGAGCGTGTCCTCGTCCCAGGCATAGGGCGGGATGCCGCGGTTTCCGGTGGAGAACGCGAGCATCAGGTCGCCGCTGTACTGTTCGCCTGCGCCGCCGACCCTGGCGACACCGACGGCGGCGCGCTGCGCGAGCCGGGCGCACTGGTGGGGGAGCAGCGGCGCGTTGGTGGCGACCACGACGATGATCGAACCCGAGCCGGGCTCGTAGCCGGCCGGGGTCTGCGGCAGCGGCACCCGATCGGGTCCGATCAGCTCGCCGACGGGAACGCCGTTGACCCGCAGCAGCTCCCGGCGACCGTGGTTGGCCTGCACGAGTACCCCGACGGTGTACTGACCCAGCGCAGTGTCGGTCACCCGCGATGAGGTACCGATGCCGCCCTTGAACTCGTGGCAGATCATGCCCGTTCCGCCGCCGACATTGCCCTCGGCGACCGGCCCGTCACTTGCCGACGCCAGCGCTTCGCGCACGTGGTCGGCCCGTACGTGGTGGCCGTTGATGTCGCTGAGCACCCCGTCGTAGGTCTCGCCGACGACGGGCAACGACCAGTACACCCCGTCGCCCCTGGCCTGCACCTGTGCCTCGACGAGGGCATCGCGCACCACGCCGACGCTGTGGGTGTTCGTCAGGGCGATCGCTGTGGTGAGTTCTCCTGACTCGCGGATCCATTCCAGCCCGGTGAGTTCACCGCTTCCGTTGAGCCGGTGAGTGCCCGCGAAGACCGGTTCGTTCCAGATGTCTGGGTGGGGGACGACGACTGTCACGCCGGTGTGCACGGCAGGGGGGCCGGTTTCGTCGAGGGTGACGTGGCCGACGCGCACGCCGGGGACGTCGGTGATCGCGTTGTCGGCACCGGTCGGATGCCTGCCGATGGTGATATCGAGTTCTCTGGCTCGCATGTGTCCCTACCTGGAGGCCAGGCCCCTGAGAGTTTTTTTCCTTGAAGGAAAATAATGCGCTTCCGGTGGGGCTGGCGCAAGTGGTTGACCGAAATTGGGATCATGGGACGCGTGGCACGTCCCAACCGGCAGACGCAACGACGCAAAGAGATCCTCGACGCGACCATTGGCTTGATCGAGCGCCACGACCTGGCGACGCTGCGACTCACCGACGTCGCCGCCGAACTCGGGACCACCGCCAATGCCGTGCGCTACTACTTCAAGGACATGCACCAGCTGCTCTCGGAACTCGCCCTGCGCTCCGATGTCCGCTTTTACGACGACCGCCTTGCTGCGGCGACGCACACCCGCGACGTGTGCGAGCAATTGGCGATGACGATCGCCGCCGGATTGCCGACCGGGCCGGACGACGCCGAGTGGCGCGCCATCTGGCGAGCCGTGTTGGCGGCCGGCTTCGAACTCGACCAGCGCCGCGACGTGCAGGGGATCTACCACCGGCAGGTCAAGCTGTACATACGCATCCTCAACGCCGGCGCCAAGGCCGGGACGTTCACGTTGCGAACGCCTGCGCGCGATGTGGCGATGACGCTGATGTCGATGGAGGACTACCTCGGTTACCGCATCGTGGCACGCGATCCCGAGCTGAGCAGGAAAACGGCCCTGCGACTGATGCGCCAGTATGCCGAGTTGGCAACGGGCGCAACGTTACCCAAGATCGTATAACCGGTAGGTCAGCCCGCGACTGCGCTGTCTGTGCCTCTGCGGACCTCCAGCACCAGCATCGCAACGTGCAGCGAGACCATCGATTCGGCGTCGGAGAGGTCCACGCCGAGGGTGCGCTCGATGGCGGTGAGCCGTTTGTAGAGCGACGGTCTGCTGATGTGCAGACGCGCTGCCAACGCTGCCTTGTTGCCCGCCAGGCGCAGATATTCGCGCAGCACGGTGAGATCCGAATGCGGACCGCCGCGGTCGGTCGTCAGCAGCGCCTTCAGTTCGGTCTCGGCAAAGGCCTGTACGCGAGAATCGTTCTGCAACAACGAAATCAACCCGCGCAATCGCACATCGGATGCCCGATAGAACTGCCGGTCCCGCGTGTCCATCGCCAGCGCCACCTCCGCCACGTGAGCGGAGTCGGTCAGTCCGTGAGTCGGCATCGGTGACGAGGTCGGCAGGTGTCCCGACCGCGAGCACCGAATGCTGCACCCCGTCGATGCGCATGGCTTCGCGATTCACCGCGTCACCGAGCGCATTCCATGCCCTGTCCGCGCCTCCCGCGCGGTTGGAACTCAATGCGATAACGGCACCGACCTCGCCGTCGCTGCGAGTGGCGAACAGCCCGGTGTGGCCCGACGCGTTGACGGCATGGGCGACGGCGTCGAGCAGAGCCACATTGCGGCGCTGCCTCGCCAGCGGATCAGCCCCGGTCGGGTGATAGCGGACCCGCACCGTCACCGGAAAGTAACGCGAGGCCTTTCGTAACCCCAATGCATGTGCGCGGACTGCGATTTCGCGTTCATCGCTCATCCGGTCGCGGAGTACCTCGTCGATCAGACCGCTCTGCGCCTGCTGATGCAGGCCGGCCCGGTCACGTTCGATCATCCGGTCCATCGCGAGCGCGACCGCCGCCCGTTCGAGCACTTTGGTGGCACGAGCGGTATCGGCGGCGGCACGCGGGACGATCAGCCGCCCCCATTCCTCGCCGCGAGTTCCCACCGCCGTCATCAGCCAGCCGTCCTCGCCGCGCTCGCTCGAGGCGCGCCGTGAACGTCGCTCCCAGTCTTCGAGGAGATCGACCGTGTTGTCCGGCCCGGGTGCCACTGCGAGCGCCTGGTGGGCCAGGTCCTCCAACACCACCGGCTCGCCGACCATGCGGGCAGCGGCAGCGACGATTCCGCCTGCCGATACTCGCTTCATGCTGAGGTCGGTGAAGGTCTGGTGCACTCGGCGGTCGAAGGCCACCTCCTCGAACTGCTCGGCGACGATCCGACGGTGCACCTCTTCGGTCACCTCGACGAACTTGATCTCGCGGTGCAGTTCCACCAAGGCCAGGTTGAGCTCGTCGGCGAGAGTCGCGGCCGCCTTGGGCAGTGGTCCCGCGGCGCCCAGTTCGACGACGACACCGAGCGCTCCCGCATCGGCGAGCCCGCGCAGGTACCTGGCGGGTGACTTGCGCAGCGCCGCACCGGTGGTCAGCACCAATTCTCCGCCCTGCAGGAGCGCCGACCAATCAGCGATGTCGCCGACATGGACCCAGCGGATCGGCTCGTCCCACCGCCGAGCACTGAGGAACCGTTGGCTGACCGGCAGCGATAGCGGGCAGCGCGATCACCTCGCCACGGTCGGAGTCATTTACACAGTGTAGTCAGCGCGCCGATATCGGAGACACTATGTAGCGGCGCTCGCGTCGCGTTTCGGACAGCCACACTGGCTTCATGCCGCACACGATTTCGCATTGGTCCGATAACAAGCCGTTCGCGGGTAGCAGCACCGCCACTGCGCCGGTGACGAATCCGGCGACCGGTGAGGTGACCGGGCAGGTGGCATTGGCCAGCGTGCAGGACGCGCGCGCGGTGATCGATGCGCCGCGGCCGGGCATTCCCGGCGTGGCGGGACACCTCCTTGGCCAAGCGCACCCAGATCTTGTTCGCGTTTCGTGAGTTGCTCAACGAGCGCAAGGGTGAGCTCGCCGAGATCATCACCTCCGAGCACGGCAAGGTGGTCTCCGATGCGCTCGGCGAGGTGAGCCGCGGCCAGGAGGTCGTCGAGTTCGCCTGCGGCATCCCGCATCTCCTCAAGGGCGGGTTCACCGAGAACGCCTCCACCAAGGTCGACGTCTACTCGATCCGCCAGCCGCTCGGACCCGGTCGGCAGTCATCTCGCCGTTCAACTTCCCGGCGATGGTGCCGATGTGGTTTTTCCCCATCGCGATCGCGACCGGTAACACCGTGGTGCTCAAACCGTCGGAGAAGGACCCCTCGGCGTCGATCTGGATGGCGAATCTGTGGAAGGAAGCGGGGCTGCCGGCCGGGGTGTTCAACGTGCTGCAGGGCGACAAGACCGCCGTCGACGAGCTGCTGACCAACCCGAAGGTCAAGTCGGTGTCCTTCGTGGGCTCCACCCCGATCGCGCAGTACGTCTATGCCACCGGCACCGCTGCCGGCAAGCGGGTGCAGGCCCTGGGCGGGGCGAAGAACCACGCGGTGATCCTGCCCGACGCCGACCTGGATCTGGCCGCCGACGCGATGGTCAACGCCGGGTTCGGCAGCGCCGGTGAGCGGTGCATGGCCATCTCAGCGCCTGCGTGGCGGTCGGGCCGATCGCCGATGATCTGGTCGCCAAGATCGCCGAACGCGCGGCCACCATCAAGACCGGTGACGGCACCACCGACGCCGACATGGGCCCGCTGGTCACCAAGGCCCACCGCGACAAGGTCGCCTCCTACATCGACGCCGGCGAGGCCGACGGCGCCAAGATCGTCGTCGACGGCCGCGGCGTGCAGGCCGACGGCGGCCAGAACGGGTTCTGGCTCGGCCCGACGCTGATCGACCAGGTCACCCCCGAGATGAGCGTCTACACCGACGAGATCTTCGGCCCCGTCCTGTCGGTGGTGCGGGTGGAGACCTACGACGAGGCGCTGAAGCTGATCAACAACAACCCCTACGGCAACGGCACCGCGATCTTCACCAACGACGGCGGCGCTGCACGGCGCTTCCAAAACGAGGTCGAAGTGGGCATGATCGGCATCAATGTCCCCATCCCGGTACCGATGGCCTACTACAGCTTCGGCGGCTGGAAAGCCTCGCTGTTCGGCGACAGCCACGCCCACGGCATCGACGGCGTGCAGTTCTTCACCCGGCAGCAAAGCCATCACCCAACGCTGGCTCGACCCCAGCCACGGCGGCCTCGAACTCGGCTTCCCCCAAAACAAGTAAGTGGTGACACCGACATGACGAATCTCGACGAGCGCACCGACAACGCAGTGCTGCCCAACGGGTTGAACCTCGACGACGCCCGTGCCCAGGCGGCCCGAACGTACGAACTCGACCGCACCCACGTATTCCACTCCTGGTCCGCTCAGGCGGAGATCACTCCGATGACCATCGTGGCCTCGGAGGGTTCCTACATCTGGGACGGCGACGGAAACCGCTTGTTGGACTTCGCATCTCAGCTGGTTTTCACCAACATCGGCCACCAGCACCCCAAGGTCGTCGCGGCCATCCAGGAGCAGGCGGCCAAGCTGTGCACGATTGCTCCGCAGCACGCCAACGACGCTCGCTCGGAGGCGGCACGGCTCATCGCGGAGCGAACTCCGGGCGACCTGAACAAGATCTTCTTCACCAACGGCGGCGCCGACGCCAACGAACACGCTGTGCGGATGGCGCGACTGCACACCGGCCGCTACAAGGTGCTCACCCGGTACCGCTCCTACCACGGCGGCACCGACACCGCGATCAACATGACCGGTGATCCGCGACGCTGGCCCAACGACTACGGAAACAGCGGCGCCGTGCACTTCTTCGGCCCGTTCCTCTATCGCTCGCACTTCAACGCCACGACCGAGGAGGAAGAAAGCGAACGCGCGCTGGCACACCTCGACGAGGTGATCCGGATGGAGGGGCCCGCGACCATCGCGGCGATCGCGCTGGAGTCGGTGCCGGGGACCGCGGGCATCATGGTGCCGCCCGCCGGCTATCTGGCCGGTGTCCGAGATCTCTGCGACCGGTACGGGATCATGTTGATCGCCGACGAGGTGATGGCGGGCTTCGGTCGTACCGGCAAGTGGTTCGCCATCGACCATTTCGATGTCACACCCGACCTGCTCACCTTCGCCAAAGGCGTGACGTCCGGTTACGTTCCGCTCGGCGGAGTGGCCATCAGCCCGGCGATCGCGGAGACGTTCGCCCATCGCGCCTATCCCGGCGGCCTCACATATTCGGGCCACCCGCTGGCCACCGCCGCCGCCGTCGCCACCATCAACGCGATGGAAGACGAGGGCATGGTCGCCAACGCGGCGCGCATCGGTGAAGAAATCCTCGGACCCGGCCTGGCCGATATCGCCGAACGTCACGACTGCGTTGGCGAGGTCCGCGGTCTCGGCGTGTTCTGGGCGGTGGAACTGGTGGCCGACCAGCAGACCAAGGAGCCACTGGCCCCCTACGGCGGAACCAGCGCCGCGATGAATGCGGTCGTCGGAGCGTGCAAGCAGGGCGGCATGCTTCCGTTCGCGAACTTCAACCGGATTCACATCGTGCCGCCGTGCACGGTGAGCGACCAAGAGGCCCGTGACGGCCTCGCCATCCTGGACACCGCACTCGGCGTGGCCGCGCAGGCCTCGTCGGCGCCGCCGCCGCCGCTGTAACCGGTGACCGCCGTTTTGGCTGATCGACGGGCTATCCGCTACTCTTGAGCCGTTCCACCAAAGACCGTCGGTCACCGAGAAATCGGTTGAAGGTCCCGGATCGTCCGGGCGGCCCACGCAGGAGGACGAGGCAGTTGTAGATCAGCGCGCCCCGACCGTCTGCGTCGGGGCGTTCGTCGTTTCTCGGGCCTTCTGACATCCGACCTCGGTCACCAACTACGAGGAGGCATGCATGGCCAAGGCTGACAAGGCCACCGCGGTTGCCGACATCGCCGAGCAGTTCAAGGAGGCGACGGCAACGCTCGTCACCGAATACCGCGGACTGACGGTGGCCAACCTCAAGGACCTGCGTCGCTCGCTCGGTGAGTCCGCTACCTACACCGTCGCCAAGAACACGCTGGTCAAGCGTGCCGCGGCGGAGGCCGGTATCGAGGGTCTCGACGAGCTTTTCGTCGGCCCCACCGCGATCGCGTTCGTCACGGGTGAGGCAGTCGACGCGGCCAAGGCGATCAAGAAGTTCGCCAAGGACAACAAGGCGCTGATCGTCAAGGGCGGCTACATGGACGGTCGACCGCTGACCGTCACGGAGATCGACAAGATCGCCGATCTGGAGTCGCGCGAGGTGCTGCTGGCCAAGCTGGCCGGCGCGATGAAGGCCAAGACCAGCCAAGCGGCCGCGCTGTTCCAGGCGCCCGCAGCGCAGGTCGCTCGATTGGCCGCCGCACTGCAGGAGAAGAAGGCCAGCAGAGGAAGCTGCTGCGTAAAAGCCGCGTACAGTTCACACCACCACAAAGACAGAAGAAGAAGTAAGAAAGGACCACCACCATGGCAAAGCTGTCCACTGAGGATCTGCTCGACGCGTTCAAGGAACTGACCCTGCTCGAGCTCTCCGAGTTCGTGAAGGCGTTCGAGGAGACCTTCGACGTCACCGCCGCCGCTCCGGTCGCCGTTGCGGCCGCCCCCGGTGCCGCTGCCGGTGCGCCTGCCGAGGCCGCCGAGGAGCAGTCGGAGTTCGACGTCATCCTCGAGGCCGCCGGCGACAAGAAGATCGGCGTCATCAAGGTTGTTCGCGAGATCGTCTCCGGTCTGGGCCTGAAGGAAGCCAAGGATCTGGTCGACGGGGCTCCCAAGCCGCTCCTGGAGAAGGTCGCCAAGGACGCAGCCGACGAGGCCAGGACCAAGCTCGAGGCCGCGGGCGCGACGGTCACCGTCAAGTAGTTCGACCACACACTGTGGGGCTGATCTGGCAAACAGGTCGGCCCCACAGTCATTTTTGCCGTCGGTGCTGGTCGGAGCCGAGATGTGACCTCCGACAAGTGTCCCCGAAGCGGCGTCGTAAGCTACAGTGACTCAAGCCACAGGCGGGAGGGCATGTGGCGGCATAACTCACCGGCGGAAGGATCTCGCGTGGGCATTGGTATTCAGGTCGAGGGACTGACCAAGTCCTTCGGGCCCCAGCGAATCTGGGAAGACGTCACATTCGATGTCCCGGCGGGCGAGGTCAGCGTGCTGCTCGGCCCGTCCGGTACCGGTAAGTCGGTGTTCCTCAAGTCGCTGATCGGTCTGCTGCGCCCCGAGCGCGGCTCGATCATCGTCGACGGCACCAACATCATCGAGTGCACGGCCAAAGAGCTCTACGAGATCCGGACGCTTGTTCGGCGTCATGTTCCAGGACGGCGCCTTGTTCGGCTCGATGAGCCTCTACGACAACACCGCTTTCCCCTTGCGTGAACACACCAAGAAGAAGGAAAGCGAAATCCGCAACATCGTCATGGAGAAGATGGAACTGGTCGGCCTGGCGGGCGACGAGAACAAGTTCCCCGGCGAGATCTCCGGTGGTATGCGCAAGCGTGCAGGCTTGGCCCGCTCGCTGGTGCTCGACCCACAGATCATCCTCTGCGACGAGCCCGACTCGGGTCTTGATCCGGTTCGTACCGCTTACCTGTCGCAGCTGCTGATCGACATCAACGCCCAGATCGACGCGACGATCCTGATCGTGACGCACAACATCAACATCGCCCGCACCGTGCCCGACAACATCGGCATGTTGTTCCGCAAGCATCTGGTGATGTTCGGCCCGCGCGAGGTCCTGCTGACCAGCGACGAGCCCGTCGTCCGGCAGTTCCTCAACGGCCGCCGCCTCGGCCCCATCGGCATGTCCGAGGAGAAGGACGAGACGCAGATGGCCGAAGAGCAGGCCATGGTCGACGCCGGTCACCATGATGGCGGCGTCGAGGAGATCGAGGGCGTGCCGCCGCAGATCCAGGCGACCCCGGGAATGCCGGAGCGGGCGGCGGTCGGCCGTCGCCAGGCGCGCGTCCGCGAGATCATGCACACACTGCCGCCGAACGCTCAGGAAGCGATCCGCGACGACCTCGAGGGCACGCACAAGTATGCCGCGCACGAGAATCCGGACGACGGTGCTACCGCCCGGCATCGCACCGGCGATGACGAGGCGCCGACCGGACGTATCCCGGTCAGCGGAGAGCGCTGAGTCAACCCTTTTCACGAACTGCCGGCGGACGACAATCCGCCGGCAGTTCGCGTTTCACGTGTGACGTCCCGGCGGAATCTTCGTAAACACACTCCTGACGCTCGCGTCGACCGTTAGCGTTACCGGCGGTCCGCAGACGGGAGACGGCATGGGCGACCGGTTCTTGCTTTGGCTCGGTGCGGGCGCGGTGTGCGCCGGTGTGACGGTCGGGATGCTGCTCGGTGCGGGTACCGCCTCCGCCCAGACCGAATCCGATGGCGACGGCGGTACCAAGACGTCGCAGTCGGCGAATCCCCCTGACAACAAGCAAGATTCGAGCAAGCCGGATTCCGCAACGCCCGACACCAAGCCGAGGTTCGGTCGCGACGCCGCCAAGGCGATCGACGCGGTCAGGGACGCGGTGGACGACGCAGTCACCAGGGTCGTCAAGTCCACGGGCGTCACCGACCGGGCAACGGTCGCCCAGTCGAACGTCGCGACGGCCGTCAGGCCGGAATCCGGCCAGCGCGTCACAAAGCTGGTCAACAACGTCATCGCCGCGGTGACACCCGGAGTCGACCGCAAGGTCGTCGTCGAGAGAACGCGGCACACCGAACCCGTCGAAACCGCTGTTCCGGTCGACGCCGGCGAGCCGGTCGAAAGCGAGTCGACGCTCGCCAACCGCGTCGAACGTTTCGTACCACTGGACACGTCGCCCGATTTGCGATTGATCAAGAACGTTCGCGAGACGGTGTTCGCGCCGCAGCGGACGGCCCTCACGCTGGCCACTCCGATGCTGGCGCAACCACAGGCCGTCGCCGCCGCGTCCCCCCAGATCGATGTGCCACCGGTGATCAGCGCCATCGGCACCGCCGTCTTCGGGCTGATCTCACTGGCCGAGAGCGTCTTCGAGGGACCGCCGAAGGCCCTGCCCGGCAGCGGCGTCACGGTGAAGCGCTCGACGCTGAAGATCGGCGATCAGGAAGTTCCCGCGGACTGGTACTTCCCGGAGGGGTACGACCTGATAGCGAGAAACCGCCAGACCGCATCATCTACCTGCAGCACGGCTTCGGAGCCAGAGGCGTGTTTTATGACTACACCGCCTCGTACCTCGCCCAACAGACCAACAGCATCGTCGTCGCCCCCACGGTGACGTCGAACCTCTTCGCCACCGACGGCATGTGGCTCGGCGGTGATCCGATGCACCGGGCCATGGCGGACCTTTTCCGCGACGACAATCCCGCCTTGCTGCAAAGCGCACAAGCTGCAGGTTATGAACAAGGCCAGCTGCCGCAACAGGTCGTCCTCGTTGGGCATTCGCTCGGCGGCGGGGCTGGTGCTTAACATGGCCGCGATACATGGTGGCCGACGAGAGGAGCACGAGCCGCGTCAAGCTACCGGCCGCCGGCGTGGTGATGCTTGACGGTGTCTCGTTCACCGATCGCGGTACACCTCGCAGAAATTCGACGAATCCCGGTCTATAACCTGTCCTCGACACCCAATCCCTGGAACCTCTTCGGCGCCATGGACTGCAGCGCTGGCACAGAACGCGCGGCACCGAATCCCACGGCGCGCAGATGCTCTTCGGCTGGCATTCGGATGCCATGGTGGGCGGCAACCCCTGATTCAACTCGGCGCTTACCTGCTCACCGGCTATGGCGGACCTGCGAATGTCGCGGGGACCCAGGTGCTGGCCGCAAGTTGGATCAACGACTTGTTCGACGGAGTAGACCCCCAGACGTGCACCGGCACCAGCTGCTACTACGGCGACCCCGGGTCGTCGTTCATCATCCCGACAAGTTTCGGGCCTGCCGTAGGACTGGTGGCACCCAAGATCGGCCCGATCAACAGCTGTCTTGAGCGAAGCCATCCTGGCGTTCTTCCGGCTCAGCTGGCGCACATCAATTTCGCGACCGACGTCGACCCGGCACCGACGCAGGCGGTGACAACCACATGCGTCGGGACCCCCTCGGATTCGTCTCCGTCGTGCTCCCCGGCGATCGCTGCGTGACCAACGGGTAAAAGTCCACAACGACACGGCGTTATCTCTTGACGGAAACGCTCCGGCGGGTCACTCTGTTGGGCAGCATGTGTAAAGGGATCAAGGACGCCAGCCAGCGCCCGAGTTGATTCAGCATGCCGTGGTTGAGGAATACGCCGTCCTGCGCTATTGTTGGACGTTGCGCTGGCTGCCTCCTGCCCATCTACCGCCTCTGACACCGTGGTCCTAGGCTGAGCCCCATTTCAGGCTCAGTATCTAGTCGCGTGCCCGTTGTTCAGGGCCGTCTGGACACAGGAGATCGCCAGCCGAACCAACGCAGAGTTCGCGGCGTAGGGGTGGTACCCACCTTCCCGACAGTCGCATTAGGTGCTGGAAGGATGCATCTTGGCAGTCTCCCGCCAGAGCAAGTCCGCTACTACAACCTCTAGCTCCGTACCCGGAGCACCCAACCGAATTTCATTCGCCAAGCTCCGCGAGCCTCTCGAGGTTCCGGGGCTGCTCGAGGTTCAGACCCAGTCCTTCGAATGGCTGGTCGGCTCCGAGCATTGGCGCGAGGTCGCCACCGCCCGTGGTGACGTGAACCCCGTCGGTGGGCTCGAAGAGGTGCTGACTG
>CAVWWV010000017.1:0-99019 GCA_963758825.1 uncultured Actinomycetota bacterium
TGGTAATCGGCTAGTGCGCAGGAGGACCGAAGCGCCATGACGGCAGGGCCGATGGTGATCGCGGATGACGACGTGTCGCTCGGCGAGTGGGGCCACGGGCTAGATCTGAGGTTGCCTGCGAACCGCGGTCGGGAAACTGCGTCGTGGCGAATTGCCGTTGTGGCTGCTGGTGGTGGTGTTCGTTGCTGTGCCGCGGCGATCTGGGTGGCGGGCATTCCGCTGTCGGATCAGACCGACGTGCTGTCCACGCGGCTGCACCTCGGGTCGGCGCTGGGCGGGTTGATCCTGTTGGCGATCGCCACCAACCTGCCCGAGATCGCCATCGTGGCCAGCGCCTCGCTGTCGGGCAACCTCGGGGTGGCGGTCGGCAACATCCTGGGCGGCATCGCCATCCAGACCGTGGTGCTGGTGGCGTTGGACGCGTTCGGTGTCCGCGGATCCACGGCCCCTGACCTACCGCGCCGCCTCACTGGTGTTGGTGCTGGAAGCAGCGCTGGTCGTGGCGGTGTTGGCCATCGTGATCGCCGGCACCCAACTCCCCGCACGTTGATCGCCGGCGCGGTGACGCCCGCGGCCCGTGCTCATCCTGCTGGCGTGGGTGCGGCGGCCTGCTGCTGTTGCGGCGCGCGGGACGGTCCCTGCCCTGGCACGAATCGGGCAACCCCCCGACGGCCAGCAGCAGCCCCGCGGACACCGCGCCGCGACCACCGAGCAGCAGGCCACCCGAGGGCACCAGCACCGCCAAGGCCGCGGTACTTCGGCTTCGCCGCCGCGGTCACGCTGATCGCCGGAGTCGTGCTCGAGCGCAGCGGCGACGCCCTGGCCGACCACATCGGACTGTCCGGAGTGCTGTTCGGCGCCACCATCCTCGCCGCGGCCACCTCCCTGCCCGAACTGTCGACCGGCCTGACGTCGGTGCGCAACGGCGACTACCAACTCGCGATGTCCGACATCTTCGGCGGCAACGCGTTCCTGCCCGTGCTGTTCCTGATGGCGACGCTGCTCTCCGGCAACGCCGTGTTGCCCCAGCAGCAACGGACCGACATCTATCTCACCGCGCTGGCCATCGTGTTGACCCTGATCTACGCCGCCGGACTACTGTTTCGTCCCCGGCGGCGCATCGCCCGGCTGGGGGTCGACTCCCTGGCCGTCGTCATCCTGTACGGCGTTGGCATGGTCGGATTATTCACCGTCTCGAACATGCGGTGACCGTGACAAGACGATCAGCCTCCGCGCCATCGTGGAGTAGGCGGGGGCTCGTACATCACCGCAGCGGCGGGTCGCCTGACCGGCCTGAAGGCGTTAGCTCTAAACCTCTCAGCGGGGATCTGTTCCGCTTCGGCGTCTCACCCGGGTGAAACACGCAGCCGGATGAACAACTCACCCCATGCGGACAGATAGTAATCGCTGTCCGAGCCGCAACGGGCAACACCTAGACCACCCCAACCTTCCCCGGGGCCACCCACGGTTCGAGCTGACCGGGCCGGCCCCATCGACCTCGACGGGGCGATCACCCTGGTGCACCGTCCGCCCGCGACGAGTGTGAGACACCGGCGGCGCCGACCGCTGCAGAACTATTGCACGACAGGAGAACACGGTGACCGAGGCCTATCTTCTTGGCGGTGTGCGCACCCTTTCGCCCGCTACGGCGGATCCCTATCGCACCTGCGGCTCGACGACCTGCTCGGGTTGGCGTTGGCCGGGGCCTGCGAACGCGTCGGTGTTGAACGCGACCAGATCGAAGACATCATCGCCGGATGTGTGAACCCCGCGCATGAAGGCATGGGAGATCTCGCCCGATGGCAGCGCTGGCCGCCGGCTTCCCGACCGCGCAGCGGGAGCCACCATCAACAGATTCTGCGGATCATCACTGAGCGCCACGGCCATGATCGCGATCGATCAAAGCCGGCGACCTCGGTATCGGGATCGCCTGCGGCGCCGAGTCGATGTCGCGCTCGGGGTTCGCATACATGAAAGGTGAGGCCCCGTTCAGCCCGCGTGGACCCCAACTACTGCTCGACACCATGTGGTCCGGCGCCGGCGGCCCACCCAACCCCGTCTTGCTGGGCCGCAACGCTTACATCGGCATGATCGAAACCGCGCAGAACGTAGCCGATCGTTACCAACTCAGTCGCGAAGAGATCGACGCGTTCGCGCTGCGCTCCCAACAGCACGCCCGCGCCGCCCGCGACTCGGGCAGGCTCGCCAAAGAGATAATGCCCGTCACCATCCCCGCGACCCGAAAGGCCGCGCAGCGCAACGTAAGTCACGACGAATTCATCCGCGACGACACCACCTTGGAGCTGCTGGCTGCGCTACCCGCCCAGCCCGGGACGACCCAGATGACCGCCGGCAACTCCACACCGCTGTCCGACGGGGCCGCAGCGCTGATCCTGGCCTCCGCTGCACGGGCCGACGACCTCGGCGTCATCCCGTTAGCCCGGGTGGTGTCCTCGGCCGTCTACGGCAACGATCCACTGCTGATGGGCATCGCCCCGGCCTGGGCGCTACCGCTGGCGCTGCGACGCGCGGGCTTGGCCCCCGAACAGATCGACGTATGGGAAATCCACGAGGCCTTCAGCGCGCAAGCCCTGGGTGTACTACGAGAGCTACCCAACCAACTCGACGGATTCCAAGTTCCCGACGACAGACTCACCCCCAACGGGGGTGCCGTGGCCATCGGGCATCCGTTCGGCGCCACCGGCGTACGTTATGCCCTGACCCTAGCCACCGAATTACGCGACCGACATCTCCGCTACGGCGCCATCGGCGTATGCATCGGCTCAGGCCAGGGCGTGGCTATGATTCTGGAAAACCCACAAGCCCCCTGACCGCAACTGCCCGCCCGCACCCAACATCGCCTGACACACCAACACCTCGAACACTCAGTCATGGATTGCTACAACTCCCACCATCGAGCGCGCACCGTCCGCGTCGCGGCCTGCACCATGCGAACCACGCTGGGCGATCCGGCGGCCAACGCGCATGCTGTGCTTGACATCGCGCGCGAATGCCACGACGAATGCGCCGCACTGGCGGTTTTCCCCGAACTAGCACTGACCGGTTACTCGCTCGACGACATCCTGATGCAAGACGCACTCCTGGACGCCGTCGAAGACGAACTACAACGCATCACACAGGCTTCCGTGGAGCTAATGCCGGTTCTGGTTATCGGCGCCCCGCTGCGCCATCTGCACCGCATCTACAACACCGCCGTCGTAATCCACCGCGGCCGCGTACTGGGCGTCGCGCCAAAGTCCTATCTACCGACCTACCGCGAGTTCTACGAACTTCGCCAGATGGCTGCAGGCGATGACATCTGCGATGAAATCTGCTTGGGCCGCAGGATAACCCGCGTGCAAGCGCCGTTCGGTCCCGATCTGCTCTTCACCGCGTCCGACCTGACCGGCTTCATACTTCACGTTGAGATCTGTGAAGACATGTGGATCCCCATCCCGCCCAGCGCCCACGCCGCCCTGGCCGGCGCCACCGTGCTGACCAATCTGTCGGGAAGCCCCGTCACCATCGGTCGAGCCGAAGACCGAGGCCTGCTGGCTCAGTCAGCGTCGCTGCGCTGCGCCGCCGCGTACATCTACGTGTCGGCGGGGGAAGGGGAATCGACAACCGACCTCTCGTGGGATGGCCAGACCATGATCTGGGAAAACGGCGTGTGCCTAGCCCAGTCACAACGCTTCTCAACCCAACCGAAACATTGTGTTGCCGACATCGACCTCGACCTTTTGTGCTCAACGAGGCGACAGACCGGCATACTCGACGCGAATCGCAAACACCATCACTTCAACCAACCGGATTCCGCGAGATTAAGTTCATCCTGAACCACCTATGAGCTATCCGCAGTTGAGCACGACATGTAGCACATAGCGAAGGAGACAACCGTACAAAGCCGGCCAGTATGTCTAGCCGAAAAATAGCTCGCAGCAACCAATAGCCAGGGGCGGCGTCGCTTCCGCTTTCCCCGCGCCGGCCGAGACTGCAGGCCGATACCGTGTTCGGCGCATCTCTCGACGGGCCGCACTGAGCCCGAAGCGTCTACAAGGTGCTTCTAGGCGGTCGAAAACGGTTGGCGTAATTCAGGATGCTTCACCCCGAAAGGGAATCATGCGGCAAACAACCGCGGAAGTGCCGATTTCATGTCGACGGGGTCTCGGCTATTATTAGCGAGCGCGCGGGCGCGTCCGACTACCTGGGTGCGCGGCGTCCCACTGAGCCTCGATGCGGGTCACGCGGCGTTGCTCCATGACGAGCCACAGCGCTCCGGCGACCGCGCCGAGAACGGCGATGAGCACCGTGGTGGAAAGCCATTCGTAATGTCGATAGGCGGCGGCTGCCGCCGTGCTGATCAGCCCGAACATCGCTACGACCAGCAGGATCAATCCTGGCCAGAAGAAGTTGTCCTTCATCGCGATACCCGCTCGCGGTTGCGTGGTCCGGGAGTGATCCGTCGGATCGTCATGCGTGTCTCCCATCACCGCTCCCTCCGTCGTCGGACGAGATATCAAAATTCTACTGACTGCGCGGACCCGGGCGAAATGCAGAATCTCGATGCGGACGACCGACGGACACCCGTTAGCGCCGGCGTGGATTTGGGTCAGGTCGAGCCGGACCCCGTCGCGGATGAGCAGCTCGGGCAGCGTAATCGCCCCAATCGTCGTCACGAGCCACACCACAACCGTCGTAGCCAGCCAGGATGCCATGCCGTCAATAGTGAGCCCGTGGGTCAATACCGACGCGAGGGTCAACGCGACGATCGTCAATGCCAAGCCGGTGCCACCAAGGAGCAGCGACGCATACCGATGGGGCAACTTCAAGATCGACAGGGACAGGATCGCCTGCGTTACCGCGAACACCACTACGGCGACGATGAACCCCGGTACCGACAACGAAACTCCGGGAACGATCCACGCCGCAACCAGCAGTCCGATCGCCCACGATGCCAGAAGCACAACTGCCCGCAGCAGGATTTGCCTCATGGCAATAAGCGTAGGTCGCCGAGCTCTGGCTGGGCGAAGAACAACGATGACGACGGCCAAACCCACCGCCAGAGGGATGAATCGGCATCGACACCGGGACCGCGTAGTCGTCGTCGTACTGGTACTCATGCCCGTTCGTGTGTGGTTCGCAACAGGGTGCGTAATCGTTGGCGCCCTCGGTGCAGACGTGACATGACGGTGCCTTCGCAGCACGCCATGATCTCGGCGATCTCTCGGCACCGGAGTCCTGTCGATATCGCGGTAGTAAACAGCCAGCCGGAATTGCACTGGCAATGTCGCCAGCGCGTCGGCGAGCTCGATGTCGGGCAACGCATCCAGTGCATCGAGTTCGGCCGATCGCGGCCCTTGCGAAGAGTGTCGATCCTGGGCGGCTAGTTGCCGGTCGGTGATGTGGTCGGTGAGGTACTCGCTTGGGCGGCGTTGCGCGCGGCGCAGACCGTTGATGTAGGTGTTGGTCATGATGCGAAACAGCCACGCCCGAAGGTTGGTTCCCTCGGAGAAGGTGTTGAAGCCGGCGTAAGCCCTTAGCATCGTTTCCTGCACGAGATCTTCGGCGTCCACGGCGTTGCGGGTCAGTCGGCGGGCGCGGTCGTTGAGTTGGTTCAGATACGGGAGCGCGTCGTTGACGAACCGCGCGGTCAGCTCTGGGTCGCGCGAAGCCAGCAGTGAGTCGCTGTCTGCTGGGTGGTCAACTGTTGTTGCCATGGGCACATCCTGGCCATGAGTCCGGGTGAGTTGTCATCGTCCGTGTCGCCGATTCACCCGGGTGATTCTGCCGCAACGGCTTTCGGCTCAAGCCGTACCGAATTCCAGCTTCCCGGGCTCCGCAGCCGAATGCCGACTGGGAGAAGCGCTGTGTATGCACCGAATCGCTTCGCCGCGTACCGACAAGTCGGACGCCAAGAGACCGCCGTCACTTATCGACTGTCTTTCCTCACAAAGCTGTTCGACGAGGACCACGCTCGCCAAGCCCGCATCCCGGACCCGGCTGGCATATTGCGGTGACCGTGCACCCGACCGAAGAAATACGGTACGACGCAACGGGGTCTCACGACTCCTCGTGTCGCAATCACAGGTCGGTGGCAGGACGTTGGCCCGAGTCTGGCGTGAGTACGACATTCCGTCTCATCGACAACGTGGGGGAGACGTACTGGTCAGGCATGAACGGGAGATGGCAGGTCGAATGTCATGGTCCGTGAAATGACTCGAGCAAGAACATGTTGCTGCAACAGTCGCCGTGATGTGCCTGGTGCCGATAATCGCGATGTCAGCGCCCGCGTACGCCGCGCCGAACGTGCTCCAAGATATGACCACGCACAGCTTCCGCAAGAGCGTGGCCACCATAATCGACGACCGTGGCCTATCGGCGCGCATCGGCGCTGACCAGCTGGGTCACGCCAGGCCGTCAATGACACAGGACCGATACATGGCGCGCGGCAAACTCCATACCCAGGTGCGGAGGCGCTAGACGACGCCATAAGCGTCCAAAAACGTCCATCAGGCCGTACGCCGAGCGCCAAAAATATCTTCTGAAGTGCGCCGTCAGGGTTTCGAACCCCGGACCCGCTGATTAAGAGTCAGCTGCTCTACCAACTGAGCTAACGGCGCGCGAGTGCGACAATAACAGGCCCCGTGGCGGAGGGTGAAATCCCTTTCCGGCCCCCCACCTGAGCAGACTCTCAGCGAAGTCGCGCAGAGTCCCAGGTTGCCCTTAGACTATTGCCAAGAATCTCGGTGAGCACGACCCGTTACGAGTTGGAGCACAGTATGAGGCAGGTCAATGATATGGCGCGTCCGCGCCGTTTTCGTGCCTGTTTGATGGCCATCGCGATGGTGCCGGCCCTGGTCTTGGGCCTCAGCGCGTGCGGCGGCAACTCGGCTCCGCCGCAACCGCAGGTCATCAACGACAAGGGCACGCCGTTCGGCGACCTTCTGGTGCCCAAGCTCACCGCGTCGGTCAAGGACGGCGCCGTCGGTGTGACGGTGGATCAACCAGTGACGGTCGGTGCCGAGGACGGCGTCCTCGGGGCGGTCTCGATGGTCAACGATGACGAAGGCACTCCGGTCGCCGGCGAGCTGAGCCCTGACGGCTTGACCTGGCACACCACCGAGCCCCTCGGCTACAACACGCGCTACACGCTGCAGGCGCAGTCGCTCGGCCTCGGCGGTGCCGCGAACCAGCAGATGACCTTCCAAACCCATTCGCCCGAGAACCTGACCATGCCCTACCTGCTGCCGAACGACGGCGAGGTCGTCGGCATCGGCCAACCCGTCGCGGTCCGCTTCGACGAGAACATCCCGAACCGGCTGGCGGCGCAGCGGGCGATCACCGTCACGACGAACCCGCCCGTCGAAGGTGCCTTCTACTGGCTCAGCAACCGCGAAGTGCGTTGGCGCCCAGCGCAATACTGGAAGCCGGGCACGACGGTGGACGTCGCCGTCAACACCTATGGCGTCGACCTCGGTGACGGCCTGTTCGGCCAGGAGAACATGACTACGCACTTCACCATCGGTGACGAGGTGATCGCGACCGCCGACGACAACACCAAGACGCTGACCATCCGGCGCAACGGCGAGGTCGAAAAGACGATGCCGATCTCGATGGGCAAGAACAGTACGCCCACCAACAACGGCACCTACATCGTCGGTGACCGGTTCGGGCACCTGGTGATGGACTCGTCGACCTACGGCGTGCCGTCGAACTCGCCCAACGGATACCGCACCGAGGTGGACTACGCCACACAGATCTCCTACAGCGGCATCTACGTGCACGCCGCGCCGTGGTCGGTCGGCAGCCAGGGCTACAGCAATGTCAGCCACGGCTGTCTGAACGTCAGCACCAGCAATGCGCAGTGGTTCTACAACAACACCAAGCGTGGCGACATCGTCGAGATCTCCAACACCGTGGGGTCGATCCTGCCTGGCGAGGACGGCCTCGGCGACTGGAACATTCCGTGGGATCAGTGGCGGGCCGGTAACGCCAACATCGAGTGACGCCGGCGCGTCATTAACTACCTCGTGGTGGTCGGAGTGGGTGTCGGCGCCAGCGACAGGCCGGTGTAGATCTCGTCCAGCATGGTCGGCAGCAGCGCCTGGGCTGTCGTCTTGTCGTCGGGCGAGATCGTCAGGTTCGTCCAAATCACCAGTGACACATCGTTATCCGGGTCATACCCCATGAAGGAGTTGAAGCCGGGCATCTCGCCGCCGTGGTAGTACATCGAGGCGGTCGGGCTGAACCGTTGGTACGAGATGCCGTACCCGTACTTCTGCCCGTCGGGGTTCTCCGGGTCTTCGGCTTGCACACTGTCAAGCCACTGCTTCTGGTAGTCGGCGTTGAAGACCTTGCCCGACACCAGGTCCCGAATCCAGGTCGCGATATTGTCGGCGGTGGAGATGACGCCGCCTGCCGCGTGGGCATAGGACGCGTTCTCGTTCGTGTAGTCGATGGGCTTCAACGTCCCGGCCTTCGCGGCGGCCTTGATGTCGGCAGGGTAGGGGTCGTCGACCATCGCGTAGGCCGAACCCCCATACATGTATCCGTGCGAGTACGGAGTCGGGATAGACGCGTCATCGACGGCTGGAAGTGACGTCTGCTGCAAGCCCAGCGGCCCGAAGAGCCGGTCCCGCAGCTGATCTCGCAGTGGACGGCCGCCGGCCTTCTCCGCGATCAACCCCAGCAGCGCGTAGTTGGTGTTGTTGTACTCGTAGGCCGTGTTCGGCGGGTCGTTGGGCGGATGCGCGAACGCGATCGCCAGTACCTCCTGCGGGGTCCACGCTTTCGCGAGGTTGGCGTCTAGCTCGGCAGAGAACTCCGGCGCGTTCGTGTAGTTGTAGAGCCCGCTGCGCATCGTCAGGAGTTCGGCGACAGTGATGTTCGCGCCGTTGGGGACGTCGGGTACGTAGTCGGACACCGGGTCGGTGAACTTGAGCTTGCCGTCCTGGACCAGCAGTACGACGAGTGCGGCGGTCATGGTCTTGGAGTTCGACGCGATCCGGAAGTGCGTGTTCACATCGGGCGGCGTCTGCTTGCCAAGCTCGGTCGTGCCGACCGCCGCGGTGTAGCTGCCCTGCGGCGTGCGGATCGCGACGACCGCGCCGGGCACGAGCATTTCCTTGGTCGCCTTCTCCACGACGGCCTGAAGCGCCGTCTGATCGATCGGCTTGAGTGCCGACGACGCCGACGGAGACGCCTGTAGTCGTCGTCGTACCCGAATCCGTCGTCGTCGACGGCGTCGGGGAGCACGCGGCCAGCACCATGGCGGCGCACGTCGTCATCACAGCGGCCTTGGCAATGCTCATGGGAATGCTCCTCGCCGGACCCCGATCATTCACCGGAGCCTAGGTCGACAGACCTGGTGGGGAACCGCGAACGAAAAAGTCGGAGGGCTGAATAGCCCTCCGACTTCTGCGGGGTGGCTGACGGGACTCGAACCCGCGACAGCCAGGATCACAACCTGGTGCTCTACCAACTGAACTACAGCCACCATCGCCGCTGACCCCACGGGTACCGCGGCGTGTCGATATTAGCCGCTCGGGCGCTCGGCAGCCGAATCGATTTGGTCCTCATCAGACGCCGACGGGCTCAGTTCGGCCGCTATCGCAGCAATATCGCTGGTCGACGGCCCGGGCGGGGTGACGAACGCGGTCCGCCGGTAGTACTGCAGCTCGCGGATCGACTCGTGGATATCGGCCAACGCGCGATGCGCCAGCCCCTTTTCCGGCTGGCCGAAATAGATGCGCGGGAACCAGCGCCTGCACAGCTCCTTGATGGAGCTGACGTCGATCATCCGGTAGTGCAGGAAGTCGTCGAGCGCAGGCATGTCGCGCGCGATGAAGCCGCGGTCGGTCGCGATCGAGTTGCCGGCAAGGGGGGCCGTCTTGGCCTGTTTGACGTGGCCGCGGATGTAGTCCAGCACCATCTGCTCCGCGGCAGGCACGTCGACCGTCGATGCCCGCACCTCCTCGGTGAGCCCCGATCGGTCGTGCATCTGGGTGACCACCTCGATCATGCCCGACAGCGCCTCGTCGGGCGCGTGGATGACGACGTCGAGTCCTTCGCCCAGGATGTTGAGGTCGGCATCGGTCACCAGGACCGCGATTTCAATCAGCCGGTCGGATTTCAGGTCCAGGCCGGTCATCTCACAGTCGATCCACACGAGTTCGTCACGCACAGCAATCAACAGTAGGCCCACACCCACCGACTGGCCCACCACACCCACCGCGGTGGTGTTGGCACAGTACTGTTCGGTCCATGACGACCGAGTCGACAGCTTCACCTGCCCAGCAGATCGCCGCCGGATACGCAGTCGAGGGTCAGGCGCTTGAACTGGGCACTGTCGTCGTTGACGGCACCGTAGATCCGACTGCGCAAGTGCGCATTCCACTGGCCACGGTCAACCGCCACGGCCTCGTCGCGGGTGCGACCGGCACCGGCAAGACGAAGACGCTGCAGGTGCTCGCCGAGCAGCTCTCCGCCGCAGGCGTTCCGGTGATGATGGCCGACGTCAAGGGCGACCTCTCCGGGCTGTCCCGACAAGGCGAGACAAGCGACAAGACAACGCAGCGCGCCAAGGACACCGGCGACGACTGGACGCCTACCGCTTTCCCCGTCGAATTCCTGTCGTTGGGAACATCGGGGGTCGGTGTGCCCGTCCGCGCCACCATCTCCAGCTTCGGGCCGATTTTGCTATCAAAGGTGTTGGACCTCAACGCTACTCAGGAGTCGACGCTAGGTCTGATCTTTCACTGGGCCGACCAGAAGGGGCTGTCGCTGCTGGACCTGAAGGACTTGCGTGCGGTCATCCAATTTCTCACCAGCGATGAGGGCAAGCCAGAGCTGAAGAACCTCGGAGCGGTGTCGCCGACGACGGCGGGCGTCATCCTGCGCGCACTGGTCAACCTCGAGGCTGAGGGCGCGGACACCTTCTTCGGCGAGCCCGAACTGGAGCCCAAGGACCTGCTGCGCCTCGACCCGCAGGGCCGTGGAATCATCAGCCTGCTCGAGCTCGGTGACCAGGCCGCCAGGCCGGTGATGTTCTCGACGTTCCTGATGTGGGTGCTTGCCGATCTCTTCACCACGCTGCCCGAGATCGGCGATGTCGACAAGCCGAAGCTGGTGTTCTTCTTCGACGAGGCGCATCTGCTGTTCACCGACGCGTCCAAGGCGTTCCTCGAGCAGGTCGAGCAGACTGTGAAGCTGATCCGGTCCAAGGGCGTGGGTGTCTTCTTCTGCACACAGCTGCCCACCGACGTGCCCAACAACGTGCTCAGTCAGCTCGGTGCCCGTATCCAGCACGCGCTGCGCGCGTTCACTCCCGACGACCAGAAGGCACTCTCCAAGACCGTCCGCACATACCCGAAAACCACTGTCTACGACCTCGAATCGGCATTGACATCGCTGGGTATCGGCGAGGCGATCGTGACGGTGCTTTCGGAAAAGGGTGCGCCGACGCCGGTGGCGTGGACGCGGATGCGCGCACCGCGTTCGCTGATGGACACCATCGGTCCCGACGCGATCAAGGCTGCCGCACAGGCCAGCCCGCTGCAGGCCGAGTACGGCCAGACGATCGACGGCGACTCGGCCTACGAACGACTGAACGCGCGACTCGCACCGCCAGAGCAGCAGCCGCAGACAGCCAACGACCCGTCGCTGCCGCCGCCGGTCTATGTGCCGCCGCAACCGAGCGGTGAGGCCAGTGCCGAAGGCACGGTGACGGCCAGGAAGTCTGTCGAGCCCGGCATGTTCGACAAGATGATGAGTAGCCCGGCGTTCAAGAGCGCGATGCGTTCGGCGGGCACGGTCATCGGTCGCGAGATCACCCGCAGCATCTTCGGCACCGGCCGCCGCCGCCGCTAGTCAACACCCGCGAAACGACATTCCAGCAGAGAAATTGCGAGTGAACGTCTGCTGGAATGTCGTTTCGCGATGGAGAAGTTAGTCGCCGCCGAGCTTCTTGTAGACCGCGCCGACGATCGGGCTGACGATCGCGCGGGGAGCGTAGCCGCTTGCCACCGACATCGCCTTGGACGTGACGCCGGGCACGACGCGCATCTTGTTGCGCTCCAATGCATCCAGAGACAGCTTCGCGGTGTATTCGGTCGAGATCCACAGGAAGTCCGGAATCAGCTTCTCCACCAACGACTGCTCGTGCTCGACGGGCAAGGTCTCGCGGACCGGGCCGGGCGCCAAAACCGTCACATTCACGCCGGCACGCTTGAGTTCGCCGCGCAGCGACTCGCTGAATGTGTTGACGAACGCCTTCGTTGCCGCATACGTCGCGTTGTTCGGAATCGGCGAATTGCCCGCCGCCGAACCGGAAATGAGGATCCCGCCTGCTCCGCGTTCGACCATGCCGGGCAGTACGGCAAGGACGAGGTCGTGCACGCCGAGCACATTCAGTTGAACCTGCGCCTTCTCGTCGGCTGGGTCCAACTTGGCGACGGGCCCGAACGTCGCAGTTCCGGCGTTGGCGCACAGGATCGAGATGTCACGGCCGGCCAACTCCTCCGCAAGCTTGGTGCGCTCGGCCGGATCGGCGAGGTCGACGGGGCGCACCTCGACGACGACGCCGTACTTCTCGGTGATCCGATCGGCCAGCGTTCTCAGTACGTCCTCGCGTCTAGCGGTGATGATCAGGTGATGCCCTCGAGCGGCGAGTTCGATGGCCAGCGCCTCGCCGATGTTCTGCGAAGCACCTGTGACGACTGCGCGGGCATCCGGGCTGGGTGCGGGTACAGGCATGGGCCGGACTATATCGTGGGCGACCGTGATGCAAACGCGGCCGCCTGGGCAACCCGCACGGCGGTCGCAGGTCCTGGCTTGGGGACTGTGGGACGTCGGCGCGACGGGTGTGAACGCGATCGTCACCACCTTCGTCTTCTCGGTCTACCTGACGAGCACGGTCGGCGATGACCTGCCCGGAGGGACGACACCGCAGAGTTGGCTGTTCCGGGCATTGGCCGCCGCCGGTCTGGTGGTGGCGGTGCTGGCACCACTCACCGGCGTCTGGGTCGATGCGCCGTGGCGGCGCCGTGGTGTGCTCGCGTTGCTGAGCGCGGCCGTGATGGTGCTCACCGCATCGATGAGCTTGGTCCGCGACGACTACCACTATCTGTGGCTCGGCCTGATTCTGCTCGGCGGCACCGCCGCGTGCGCCGAGCTCTCGACAGTGCCCTACAACGCGATGATGCGCCAGCTCTCGACGCCTGAGACGTCGGGTCGTATCTCCGGATTCGGTTCCGGCATGGGCTATTCCGGCAGTGTCATGCTGTTGCTGATCGTCTATGTCGGCGTCATCGCGGGCGACGGCGATACCCGGGGACTGCTCGGCATCCCCGCCGCCGACGGCCAGAATGTGCGGGCGGCCATGCTGCTCGCCGCCGTGTGGTTCGCGTTGTTCGCTTTGCCCATCTTCTTCGCGGTGCCCGCGCCGCCGCGTGAGCCCGCCGACGCGGGGGAGGGCGTCGGCCTCGTCGGCGCCTACCGCAAACTGTGGCGCGAGATCGTCGGCGAATGGCGCCGCGACCACAACATCGTCTACTACCTGTTCGCCAGCGCGGTGTTTCGCGACGGCCTGACCGGAGTGTTTTCGTTCGGCGCCGTCCTCGGCGTCAGCGCCTACGGGATATCGAGTGCGAACGTGCTGTTGTTCGGCGTGAGCGCGAGCGTCATCGCCGCCCTCGGTGCCTTTGTCGGCGGTCTCGTCGACGACCGGCTCGGATCCAAGCCGGTGATCCTCGGGCTCGTTGGCATCGATGATCGCGATCTCGCTGGTGCTCTGGTCGCTGTCGGGCCCGCTCGGCTTCTGGGTCTGCGGACTACTGCTGTGCCTGTTCGTCGGGCCGACACAGTCGTCGGCGCGAACCCTGATGCTGCGGATGTCGACCGAGGGAAAGGAAGGCGTCACGTTCGGTCTCTACACGACGACCGGGCGTGCGGTGTCTTTCCTCGCGCCGTTCCTGATCTCGGTGTGCATCGACTGGTTCGGCACGGTGCGGGCAGGGATCGGTGGTCTGGTGCTGGTACTGGCCGCGGGAATGGTGATGATGGCGCTGGTTCACGCGCCGCACCGGGTTCCGGCGCGCTAGCGGACGGCGGTGCAGATCGTCAGGCCGTTGCCGGTGTTCGACTGAACCTGGAGGCCGTTGACCGTCACCGAGCAGGACACCTGGCTGCCGGCGTTGATGATCGTCAGGCTCGCGGAATCCTCTGCAGGAGTTGGCAAGTCAGCTTGTCGACGCCACGGCAACAGGACGTTGAACTCCGTCTGCAGCACGCTGCCGGTGTCGACGTAGGTGATGTTGATGGCCCTGCCGGTTCCGGTGACTTCATACAGCACCGACTCGGTCGCGCCCGGGCTCGCCGACTCGCTGGGCGGGGTGGCGCTCGGCGTCGGCACCGGGACGACCGGGGGAAGCGGCCGCAGCGACGTCGTCGGCGAAGGCGTTCGAGAGGGCGAGGTCGAGGGCGAGGTCGAGGGCTCCGGCATCGGCGGCGGCGCAACGACCGTGTCCTGCTTCGAGCTGTTGGCGACGACGAGCGCGATCACCAGGCCGACGACGAGGAACACCGCGACCGCGGCCGCCACCCACAGCCACCGCGGCGACCTGGGCTTGTCCGGGCCCTCCGGCGGCTCGCCGGGAGGATACGGCTGGCCATACTGCCCGGTGCCGTATTGGCCCGTCGGGTACGGGGCGTAGCCGTACTGGCCGGTCGCGTACTGGCCGGTCGCGTACTGGTCGTAGCCGTACGGCGGCAGTTGCCGGGTGGGATCAGGCCCCTGCGGTGCCTGGTAGGCGGGTGGATACGGGGGCTGGCCTGAATACGCCGGATCGGGATATGCGGGATAGGTATAGCCCGACGGTTGTATCGGCTCGGGGCCTTCGCCTCGTGGTGTATTCGTCATACCCACCTCATGGCTGAAGGGTACCTGCGTGACGACCGGTGGCCCTCGGCCAGCGGATAAGCAGGTTGCTTAGAACGCGGCCCGTGGCAAGCTGATATCGATGACGCAGACGGTGCGCACGAACTACGGCGCGTCGCTGTCGCCGGACGCGACAGCGTTCGCGCACCTCGTCGACGAGGGCGGGTACCCGCGGGCGGTTCAACGTTTCCTTCGCGGCTGGCGCGCGAGTTCATCACGAGACGTCGAGTTGCCCGTGGAGGGCCCGGTCAACCGCGTCATCCACTCTGCCGACGGGCATTGGCTGGCTTGCGAAGTCGCTCCTGAGGGCGGCACCCGCAGCCAGATATGGGTCGTCACCACCGATCCTGATGACCGCGCCGCCAGGCGAATCGATATGTGGCTCCCAGGCTTGCCGGAGGGCACCGCCGAGCTCATCGGTTGGGACGGTACACAAGTCGCCGCGATTCTCACCGGCGAAGACGGCGTCGGTAGTTCCTGTCTGATCGACCCCGCCGACGGCACCACGACGATCCTCGATCGGCGGTCGGGCGGCCGGCTCGTCGACGCCTGGGCGGGCGCCGTACTGGTGCGCGTCGGCCCGCGCGGCTACCGAGATTTGATCATGCTGCGCGGGCTGACTGAAATCGCGCTGCTGCCATACGATCCGGGGTCGACGACCGACACCGGCGTCATCCTCGACGATAGACACCCGCGGCGTCTGCGGTCCGGCCTGGAGGGGGAGACGTTCGAGCTGTATCAGCCCGCTCACGTCTACGGGCCGAACACCACGCAAGGCTACGTGCGTGCCCTGATCCGTAGTGAGAACGGCGCGGACCACGCCCGCCTCCTCGAGGTGACGACGACCGCCGACGGGGTCTCCTACCAGGTCGTTGCCGAACGCCCCGGATATGAACTCGACGAATTCGTCGTCAGCGACGACCTGTCGACGGTGGCACTGCTATGGAACATCAACGGCGCCAGTGAGTTACAGATACTCGAATACGCCGACTACACCTTGCACGAGCCGATCCCGCTACCCGGCATGGTGGCCTCCGAACTGACCATCAGCGCAGGCGGCTCCATGGTGGCGATGACGGTCGAGAGCCCGGACAAGCCGCGCACCGTGGAACTCGTCGAGCCGCGTACCAGGGAGTGGGAGCGCATCGACCGCGAGCCGAGCAGCGGGCCGCTGTCAGCGCCGCCGACGCTCGAGACGATTACCGCCCGCGACGGGTTGACCTTCACCGGCTGGCTGTTCCGTCCGCCGGACGGGGTCGACCCGATCGGGGCGATGATGTTTCTGCACGGCGGGCCCGAGGGACAGGGCAGGCCCGGGTACAACGAGTTCTTCCCGCCGCTTCTGGAAGCGGGCATCACGGTCTTTCTGCCAAATGTCCGCGGATCAGGGGGATTCGGTCGGTCGTTCATGCATGCCGACGACCGGGAAAGGCGCTTCGCGGCCATCGACGACGTCGCCGACGCGGCATTGTTTCTGGCCCACCGCGGCCTGGCGCCCGCCGACCGCATAGCCTGCTGCGGCTGGTCCTACGGCGGATACCTGACCCAGGCGGCGCTGACATTTCATCCGCAGCTGTTCGCGGCAGGCATCAGCATCTGCGGGATGAGCGATCTGAACACGTGGTACCGCAACACCGAGCCGTGGATCGCAGCGGCAGCATATTCCAAGTACGGCCACCCGGTGAGCGACCGGGAACTGCTCGACCAGCTGTCCCCTTTGCTCCGCGCGCACGCGTTGACCGCCCCGCTGCTGCTGGTGCACGGACTCAACGACACCAACGTCCCGCCGAGCGAGTCGCAACAGATGTACGACGCTTTGCGGATATTGGGCCGCACCGTCGAGCAACTGCTGTTCGACGACGACGGTCACGAGATCGACAAGCGCGAGAATCGAACCGTACTGGTCAAGGCGATGGGTGAGTGGCTCACCACGGCGTTTGCGTCGCGCCCGAACTCCTGAACGATTCAAGATCAAATTGACGCGTTTACTGGAATTGTCCCTTGGGTAAAACTCTCCTGCGCCAAAGCGGCGCTCAACAGGAGGAGGCCAGCATGCGTGGTGGCGGAATTCTCGGCGTAATTGTCTTGGTTTGGTTGCTGATCGGTGTAGTGGCGGCCTACCAGAGGGATTACTTCAAGACCGACGCAAACAATTGCGCTACGGCGGGAACCATCGCGTTAACGGTCGTAGCCGGGCCGTTGAACTACGCGGGCGCGAACCCAAAGGTGGCGGATTGCAACGTCAAACTGCCTGAGCCCAGCCAGTAGTCAACGGGCTGTTAAGAAGTCATCTGATCGAATGGAGTGAGCGATGATCGTCCTTGGAGTGATCCTCCTGATATTGGGGATCCTTTTCGGTATCTCGGTGCTGACCTACATCGGCGTCGTGCTGATCGTTATCGGCGCCGTGTTCTGGATTCTCGGAGCCACCGGCCGCGCTGTTGGTGGTCGAAAAGTCTGGTATTAGCGCTGACTAGCGCCTAGACGCCGCTTCGGCCGGCCGAGGACAGGGCCGCGATCGTCATCTTTCTCAAGATCGCTCGCGACCCGGAAACTGTTCCTTGGCCGGCCGATTTGGCTGTGCCCGGCCGGACGCTGTGCGGCGTTGAGTTCAACAGGCCGAAGACGGCGTGCGCCATCAGTCGCGCGCCGACATCATCAGCGGCGCGGTTCAGTCGGAGGAGAACGTCCACCCACACCTCCACGTACTGCCTCTGGGCCTTGCGGACCTGACGCTTCGCGCGCTCGGGCAGATACTCCAGATCGCGGTCCTGGATGCGGATCAGGTCGGACTCGCCGAGCGCGAAGTCGAGGTGGAAGTCGATCAGTCCGTCCAGCGCGGTCGCAGCATCGGGTGCTTCGGCGACAACGGCGTTCGCCCCTGCAAGCAGTCGGGTGCTGATACCCACCAGCAGTTCGACCAGAAGCGCTTCCTTGTTGGGGAAGTGCCGGTAGATCGCGGGCCCGCTGACACCTGCGGCGGCACCGATGTCCTCGAGTCGCACAGCGAGAAAGCCTCGCTCGGCGATCAGCCGTTCCGCCGCGGCGATCAGCTTGTCGCGGCGATCGGACTTCGCCTTGCTGCGGCTGGTTCGAGACGGCGCGGAATCTGACCCGGAAGCAGGGAGGGACAAGGTCTTACCCCCATCGCGCTGGTGGACATTTCGGTTAATCGTCACTAACATACTACGAGTTAGTCGTCATTAACTCAACCGAGACGGGCAGTGCCGATGACAGCGACGTTGCAGTCCAGCCGCGAGCAACATCTGCAGCTCGTCGCGCAATTGCGGGAGAAAATGGCCGCTGCCGCGCTCGGCGGGTCGGCCAAATCCCGCGAACGCCACGTCAGCCGCGGCAAGCTGCTGCCGAGGGATCGGGTGGACGGACTTCTCGACCCCGGCAGCCCGCTGCTCGAAGTGTCGGCCCTTGCCGCCGACGGTATGTACGACGACGAGTGTCCCGGCGCAGGCATCATCGTCGGGATCGGCCGGGTGTCTGGGCGCGAATGCATGATCGTCGCCAACGACGCGACCGTCAAAGGTGGCACCTACTACCCGATTACGGTCAAGAAGCATTTGCGCGCCCAGGAAATCGCCCGCCAGAACCGGCTGCCCTGCATCTATCTCGTCGACTCGGGCGGCGCGTTCCTGCCCCGACAGGATGAGGTTTTCCCCGACCGCGACCATTTCGGCCGCATCTTCTACAACCAGGCGACGATGAGCGCCGACGGCATCCCGCAGATCGCCGCGGTGCTCGGCTCGTGCACCGCGGGCGGCGCGTACGTACCCGCGATGAGCGACGAAGCGGTCATTGTCCGCAACCAGGGCACGATTTTCTTGGGTGGGCCGCCGCTGGTGAAGGCGGCGACCGGCGAAGTGGTGACAGCCGAAGACCTCGGCGGCGGTGACCTGCACTCGAAGACTTCCGGCGTCACCGACCATCTGGCCCATGACGACCGCGACGCGCTGCGGATCGTGCGACGCATCGTCTCGACGCTCGGGCCGCGACTCGATCCGCCGTGGAACGTCGCGCCGACCGTCGACGCGGTGGCCGACCAGAGTGAGCTCTACGACATCGTTCCCGTGGACGCGCGGGTGCCCTACGACGTACACGAGGTGATCACACGAGTCGTCGACGGCGGTGAATTCGCCGAGTTCAAGGCCGAATACGGGTCGACGCTGGTCACGGGGTTCGCTCGTATTCACGGCCATCCGGTCGGCATCATCGCCAACAACGGTGTGCTGTTCTCCGAATCGGCCTTGAAGGGTGCGCATTTCATCGAGTTGTGCGACAAACGGATGGTGCCGCTTCTGTTCCTGCAGAACATCTCGGGCTTCATGGTCGGCCGCGACTACGAGGCAGGCGGCATCGCCAAGCACGGAGCCAAGATGGTGACCGCCGTTGCGTGTGCGCGGGTCCCGAAGCTCACCGTCGTCATCGGCGGTTCCTACGGCGCGGGTAACTACTCGATGTGCGGGCGCGCGTATTCGCCCCGCTTCCTGTGGATGTGGCCGAATGCCAGGATCTCGGTGATGGGTGGTGAACAGGCTGCGTCGGTGCTGGCCACCGTCCGCGGCGAGATGACACCCGAGCAGGAGGAGGAGTTCAAGGCCCCGATCCGCGCGCAATACGAAAGCCAGGGCAACCCCTACTATTCGACCGCGCGCCTGTGGGACGACGGCGTCATCGATCCCGCTGACACCAGAACCGTTCTCGGGCTGGCACTTTCAGTGGTGGGCCAGGCGCCGGTCGAGCCGGTCTCCTACGGCGTTTTCCGGATGTGACGTGGTGACCTTCAACACTGTCTTGGTGGCCAACCGCGGCGAGATCGCCGTGCGGGTGATCCGCACGCTGCGCCAGATGGGCATCCGCTCGGTCGCCGTGTTCAGTGACGCGGACGCCGACGCCCGCCATGTCGCCGAGGCAGACGTCGCTGTCGGTATCGGGCCCGCTCCCGCGCGGCAGAGCTACCTCAACATCGACGCGGTCGTCAACGCCGCTCGCCGCACCGGCGCCCAGGCGGTCCATCCGGGTTACGGGTTCCTTTCGGAGAACGCCGAATTCGCCGCTGCGCTGGAGACGGCGGGCATCGTGTTCATCGGACCGCCTGTGAAGGCGATTCAGACGATGGGTGACAAGATCGCCGCCAAGACGACGGTATCGGCGTTCGGCGTACCGGTCGTGCCGGGCATCGCACGGCCCGGCCTCACCGACGAAGACCTGGTCACGGCGGCGGCCGACATCGGCTATCCGGTGCTGGTGAAGCCGTCGGCCGGCGGCGGCGGCAAGGGCATGCGCGTCGTGCATGAACCGTCGGAGTTGGCGGCCGCTCTGGTCAGTGCGCGACGCGAGGCCGGCGCGGCATTCGGCGACGACACCCTGTTCCTCGAGCGATTCGTGTTGAGCCCCCGCCACATCGAGGTGCAGGTGCTCGCCGACGGCTACGGCAACGTCGTCCACCTCGGCGAACGAGAATGCAGCCTTCAGCGACGCCACCAGAAGGTGATCGAGGAGGCGCCGTCGCCCCTGTTGGACGCCGCGACGCGGGCGCGCATCGGCGCTGCTGCCTGCGATACCGCGCGCAGCGTTGACTACACCGGCGCGGGCACCGTCGAGTTCATCGTGTCTGCCGACCGGCCCGACGAGTTCTTCTTCATGGAGATGAACACCCGTCTGCAGGTGGAGCATCCGGTCACCGAAATGGTCACCGGCATCGACCTGGTCGAATTGCAAGTGCGCGTCGCCGCGGGCGAGAAGCTGCCGATCGCGCAGGACGACATCACGATGACCGGGCACGCCATCGAAGCCCGCGTCTACGCCGAGGATCCCGCGAGCGGCTTCCTGCCGACCGGTGGCACGGTGCTCGATCTCACCGAGCCACATGGCCCGGGTGTGCGCGTCGACTCCGGGCTCAGGGCGGGCACGGTCGTCGGCAGCGACTACGACCCGATGCTGGCCAAGATCGTCGCGCACGCTGCCGATCGACCGGCCGCGCTGCGCGCGCTGGACCGTGCACTGGCCGGCACCGCCGTCTTGGGGGTGACGACGAACGTCGAGTTCCTGCGCTTCCTGCTGGCCGACCCCGATGTCGTGGCGGGGCGGCTCGACACCGGGCTGTTGGACCGCAGGACAACGGATTTTGCGCCGCTGCAGCCGGGTGACGACGAGCTAATCGCCGCCGCAGCATACAAGTGGGCGCGCAGCTGGCCGGTGCCGGAAGGCAACCTGTGGGAGGTGCCGTCGGGCTGGCGTATTGGGCAGCACGGTCCGACCGTCGCCCGTTTGCACGCAGGTGAGCGCACCGATCACGTGTACCTGATCGGAAGGCCGAAGGCAGCGACCGCTGTGGTCGAAGACGGTGAAGCGCGCACCCTCACAGTGAGTCTCGACGGCGACCGGCTGGTGGTGACGCTCGACGGGTTGCGTACCGACTACCTCGTCGCCGCGGCAGACGGCCAGATCTGGCTGGCACGGGCAGGGCTCACCGCAATGGTCGACGAGGTACGCGAGGCGCCGGTTCGACCCGACGACGAGCACACCGGCGACGCTGAACTCGTCAGCCCCATGCCGGGATCCGTTGTTGCAGTGGGAGTCGAGGACGGCGCCGATGTCGACGCGGGCGCCGTCGTCGTCGCGGTCGAGGCGATGAAGATGGAGCACGCGCTGACCGCACCGGTCGCTGGTGTGGTGGAACTACTCGTCGCCGTCGGCGACCAGGTCAAGGTGGGCCAACCGCTGGCCCGAATTAACAGCGAATGAGGAAGCGAAGCAGTCATGAGTGAGTTTCTGGCCACCGGGATGCTGCCCGACCACTACGAGCAGCTCGCCAAAACGGTGCGGGACTTCGCGCAGAGCGTCGTGGCACCCGTCGCCGCCAAGCACGACGAGGAGCACTCGTTCCCATATGAAGTCGTGTCGGGCATGGCCGACATGGGGCTGTTCGGGCTGCCGTTCCCCGAGGAGTACGGCGGCATGGGCGGCGACTACTTCGCGCTGTGCCTCGCACTCGAAGAGCTCGGCAAGGTCGACCAGAGCGTCGCCATCACGCTGGAGGCCGGCGTGTCGCTCGGCGCGATGCCGGTGTACCGGTTCGGCAACGAGGAGCAGAAGCAGGAGTGGTTGCCACTGTTGGCAAGTGGCAAGGCGCTCGGCGCATTCGGACTGACCGAGGCGGGCGGTGGAACCGACGCGGGCGCGACCAAGACGACGGCGAAGCTCGATGACGGGCACTGGGTCATCAACGGCAGCAAGCAGTTCATCACCAACTCCGGCACCGATATCACCAAATTGGTGACGGTCACCGCGGTCACCGGGGAAACCGATGGCAGGAAAGAGATCTCGTCGATTCTGGTGCCGGTGCCCTCCGAGGGGTTCACCGCCGAACCTGCGTACAACAAGGTCGGTTGGAACGCCTCCGACACCCACCCCTTGAGCTTCGACGACGTTCGGGTGCCCGCCGAGAACCTGTTGGGCGAGCGCGGGCGGGGCTATGCCAACTTCCTGCGCATCCTCGACGAGGGCCGCATCGCGATCGCCGCCTTGTCTGTCGGCGCCGCACAAGGCTGCGTCGACGAATGCGTGAAGTACGCGAAGGAACGAGAGGCGTTCGGCGCGGCGATCGGCACGTATCAGGCCATCTCCTTCAAGATTGCGCGGATGGAGGCGCGGGCATATGCGGCACGGACGGCCTACTACGACGCCGCCGCACTCATGCTGGCGGGCAAGCCCTTCAAGAAGGCCGCCGCGATCGCCAAGCTCGTCGCCAGTGAAGCCGCGATGGACAATGCGCGCGACGCGACACAGGTGTTCGGCGGATACGGCTACATGAACGAATACCCGGTCGCACGGCACTACCGCGACAGCAAGATCCTCGAAATCGGTGAAGGAACAACGGAAGTGCAGCTGATGTTGATCGCCCGCGAGGCTGGGCTGTGACCGACAAGAAGGTCGTCACCCAACGAGGTCTGTGGTTCGAGGAGTTCGAGCCGGGCGTGGTCTATCAGCATCGGCCCGGGCGCACCATCACCGAAGCCGACAACGTCCTGTTCACCACGCTGACGATGAACACCCAGGCGCTGCACCTTGATGCCGCATTCTCCGATGCGCTGCCGCCGTTCAACCAGCGCCTGGTGAACTCGATGTTCACACTGTCGACCCTCGTCGGACTGTCGGTGGCGCAACTGACCCAGGGCACGATCGTCGGCAACCTCGGCTTCGGCGAGGTCGCGTTCCCGAAGCCGCTCTTTCACGGCGACACGCTCTACGCCGAGACCGAGGTGACCGACAAGCGCGAATCCAAGAGTCGTCCCGGCGAGGGCATCGTCACCTTCGCCCACACCGGGCGCAACCAGCACGGCGACATCGTGGCGACCGCATCGAGAAAAACGATGGTGCGCAAGCGGCCTGAGGGAGACGCATAGTGGCACTGGGCAACAACGGACCTGGCTGGTTGTTCTGCCCGGCCGACCGCCCGGAACGCTTCGGGAAAGCTGCGGCCGCAGCCGATGTGGTGATCCTCGACCTCGAAGACGGTGTCGCGGCGAAAGACCGGGACGAGGCGCGCGCCGCGCTGATCGACAACCCGTTGGACCCGGACCGCACCGTCGTCAGGATCAACCCCGCCGCCACGACCGACCACGCGCCGGACCTGGACGCGCTCGCCAAGACGGCGTACACGACCGTGATGCTGGCCAAGACCGAGGACCCGCAGCAGATCCGCGACCTGGCGCCGCTGGACGTCGTCGTGTTGATCGAGACACCCTTGGGTGCGGTGATGGTGAACGAACTGGCGCGCATGGACAACGCATTCGCGCTCATGTGGGGCGCCGAGGATTTGTTCGCGGCGACCGGCGGCACCGCGAACCGGTGGCCCGACGGCAGCTATCGCGATGTCGCCAAGCACGTCCGGTCGCAGGCGTTGCTGGCAGCCAAGGCCTACGGGCGGATGGCGTTGGACTCGGTGTACCTCGACATCAGGAACCTCGACGGGCTGCGGGCCGAAGCCGATGACGCCGTCGCGGTCGGTTTCGACGCCAAGGTGGCGATCCATCCGACACAGGTCGCAGTCATTCGGGAAGCCTACGCACCAAGCGATGACCAGGTGGATTGGGCGCGACGAGTGCTCGACACGGCGCGCGGGGAACGAGGCGTCTTCCAATTCGAAGGCATAATGGTGGATGCCCCAGTGCTGCGGCGAGCAGAGCGCATCGTCCAGCTAGCGCCACACCCTGGCACCTAGCCGGCAACCTCTTACCAGGGGTTTTGCTCTGACCGCCTCCGTGCTGAGCACCTCAGTCGCCTGACGGCGCGATCCGCCGTCAGTGACCCTAGGAGGCGGTATGGCAGGGCCTGTTCAGGCACCCCTGACGTCGTTCGACGTCGAGCTGGAGCCGATTCAACTGGTCGCCCCCGACGGGACGCCGACCGACGAGACCCGGTACCGCCGAGAGATTCCACCTGAGACGCTGGGCTGGCTCTACGAGCTGATGGCCGTCACCCGCGCGCTCGACGCGGAGTTCGTCAACCTGCAGCGGCAGGGCGAACTCGCGCTGTTCGCGTCGTGCCGCGGTCAGGAGGCCGCGCAGATCGGCTCGGCTGCGTGCCTGCGCAAGACCGACTGGCTGTTCCCGCAGTACCGCGAGATCGGCGCGTTCCTGGTGCGGGGCATCACCCCGGCGCAGATGAGCGCGGTGTGGCGAGGCCGATGGCACGGCGGGCTGGGGTTCACCGAGAAGTGCGTCGCCCCGATCGCGATCCCGATCGGCACCCACGGTTTGCACGCGGTGGGGGCGGCGATGGCCGCGCAGCGGCTCGGCGAAGACTCGGTCAGCGTTGCCTACCTCGGCGACGGTGCGATGAGCGAGGGCGACGCCCACGAAGCGCTCAACCTCGCCGCCGTGTTCAAGGCGCCGTGCGTCTTCTTCGTGCAGAACAACCAGTGGGCGATCTCCGTTCCGGTCAGCAAGCAGCAGGCCGGCCCATCGATCGCGCACCGCGCGATCGGCTACGGGATGCCCGGCATCCGCGTCGACGGAAACGATGTGCTCGCCTGCCAGGCGGTGATGGCCGAAGCCGCTCAACGCGCCCGCGAGGGGCGCGGCCCGACGCTGATCGAAGCGGTCACCTACCGGCTCGGGCCGCACACCACTTCCGATGACCCGACCCGCTACCGGTCGCAGGAGGAGGTCGACAAGTGGGCGGCGTTGGATCCGATACCGCGCTACCGCACCTACTTACAGAACATCGACGTGTGGACCGAGCGGCTGGAACACCGCGTCGACACCCGGGCCGCGCGGTTGTGCACAGAACTACGCGACGCCGTCGTCAACACGCCCGACATGGATATCGGAGAACTGTTCGACATGGTGTACGCCGAGATCACCCCGACGCTGCAATCCCAGCGCGACCAGTTGATGGCCGAGCTGGCGAAGGAGGCATGATGACTCAGATCATCGAGCGGCCCGCGGACTACGGGGACGACGCACACGAACCCGCGCTGTTCACGCCGGTACCGACGACGACGAGCCTGACGATGGTGCAGGCGATCAACCGGGCGCTGCATGACGCGATGGCCGCCGACGACCGGGTTCTGGTCTTCGGCCAGGATGTGGCGACGCTCGGCGGCGTCTTCCGCGTCACCGAGGGCCTCAACGAAACCTTCGGCGACGGAAGGTGTTTCGATACCCCTCTGGCGGAGTCGGCCATCATCGGCATCGCAGTCGGCCTCGCGATCCGCGGCTTCGTGCCGGTCCCCGAGATTCAGTTCGACGGGTTCTCGTACCCGGCGTTCGACCAGATGGTCAGTCACCTGGCGAAGTACCGGGTGCGCACCCACGGCGATGTGGACATGCCCGTCACGATCCGCATCCCGTCGTTCGGCGGAATCGGCGCGGTCGAACACCATTCCGAGTCCACCGAAACGTATTGGGCGCACACCGCGGGCCTGAAGGTGGTGGTGCCGTCGACTCCGTCGGACGCCTACTGGCTGCTGCGGCATTCGATCGCCAGCCGGGATCCGGTCGTGTTCCTCGAGCCCAAGCGGCGCTACTGGGCGCGCGAGAACATCGACACCGTGACGCCCGGCTTGCCCATCGGCCGTGCCGCGGTACGCCGCGTCGGCGATGACGTCACCGTGCTCACCTACGGCGGGCTGGTCCAAACTGCGCTTGCCGCAGCGGATCTGGCCGCGGATCACTATGGCTGGAGCCTGGAGGTCGTGGATCTGCGCTCGCTCAACCCGCTGGACTTCGACACGATCGCGGAGTCGGTGCGCAAAACCGGGCGCGTCGTCGTCGTCCATGAGGGTGCCCGCACCCTTGGCTTCGGCGCCGAGTTGGCGGCGCGTATCCAGGAGGAGCTGTTCTACGACCTGGAGGCACCGGTCCTGCGCGCCACCGGTTTCGACACCCCGTATCCGCCCGCGCGTCTCGAGAAGATCTGGCTGCCCGGCGTCGATCGACTGATCGACTGCGTCGAGAAAGCGATGAGCGCATGACAAGCCCAGAACATTTACGCGACTTCCTTGTTCCCGATCTCGGCGAGGGTCTCGAGGACGCGACGATCACCAGCTGGAGTGTCGCGGTCGGCGACGACGTCAAACTCAACCAGACGCTGTGCACGGTCGAGACCAACAAGGCCGAGGTGGAGATACCCAGCCCCTATGCGGGACGCATCGTCGAACTCGGTGGTGCAGACGGCGAAACGCTCGCCGTCGGTGCGGTGTTGGCGCGCATCGCGACCGATGCACCCGCGCCCGCTAGGGCTGATGAGCGGCCGAAACGCAAACCCGTACTCGTCGGCTACGGCACCGACGACGAGATGGACGCCAGTCGGCGGACACCTGTCTCCGACGGCGCGCGGCCGCGCGCCAAGCCCCCGGTGCGCAAGCTTGCCGCGGACCTGCACGTCGATCTGGCCTCGCTGACGCCGGGTTCCGGTCAGGACGGCATCGTCACCCGCGAGGATGTTCTTGCGGCCGCAGGGACATCGAGGCCCGACTCAGACACCGTCGACGTGCATGGTGTGCAGGCGATGATGGCGCAGCGAATGACGTTGTCGCGAAGCGAGATTCCGGATGCGCATGCGAGTGTCCAGGTCGACTGTTCGGCTCTTCTGCGGGTACGCGACCGGCTGCGGGACGCTGTCGGTGATGACGGCCCGCCGATCACGCCGTTCGTTCTGACGCTTCGGCTGTTGACGATCGCGCTGACCCGTCACCCGATGTTCAACTCGACATGGGTGGACACCGCCGGTGGACCGCACATCCACGTCCACTCGGCCGTGCACCTGGGATTCGGCGTCGCGGCGCCGCGTGGGCTGCTCGTGCCGGTGGTCAAGGACGCGCAGGACAAGTCGACGCGGGAGTTGGCGGCGACGGTGTCGCGGCTCATCGAGCAGGCACGCGCGGGCACCGTCAAACCGGCTGAGCTGCAGGGCTCCACGTTCACGGTGTCGAACTTCGGCGCGCTCGGGTTGGACGAGGGCGTGCCCGTCATCAACTATCCGGAGGCCGCCATCCTGGGCATGGGATCGTTGAAGGCGCGGCCGGTCGTGGTCGACGATGCCGTGGTCGCTCGGCCGACGATGACGCTGACGTGCGCCTTCGACCACCGTATCGCCGATGGTGCGCAGGTCGCGTCGTTGCTCGGCGAGCTGAAGCGATTGATCGAGTCGCCGGAGCTGGCGCTGCTCGACAGTTAGCGCTACCTGCGCTTGGCGGCGGCCAGCCGCTCGGCGAATTCCGGCGAAAGAATCGACGCCGCTTGTGGTTTCAGCTCGGTATCGACGGCGATCCGGTGCTGGTCGAGGTCGATCGAACCCGGGTTGGCGGTCGCACGCATGGAGGCCTTGGTGGCGAGCACTACCTCGCGCGGTGCTGCCGCGGGCCCGGCGGCCAACTCTTTTGCCGCGGCGACGGGATCGTCGGCGACGTCGAGCGCAAGGCCGTATCGTACGGCGGCCTCGGCGTCGAAGCGCATCCCGAACAGCAGCGAGGCCCGGGCCGCCTGCACGCCGACCGCACGCTGCAACATCCACGTCGCGCCGCCGCCGGGATGAATGCCGAGCTTCTGGAAGCGCGGATCGAAGATGGCCGCAGGCCCTGCGATCCGCACATCGGCGGCGAGCGCGAGGTTGAGCCCGGCTCCGACGGCGGCACCGTTGACGGCCGCGATCGTGGGAAGCGTGCAGTTCGCCACGGCGAGGAAGCCGTCGTAGATCGTCCGCAGGCCGTCCTCGGTCGCCTCGCCGAGCGCGGTCAGGTCGGCGCCTGCGCAGAACGCCTTGCCCGCCCCGGTGACGATGAGAGCGTGCACGTCGGTGTTCGCCTCGGCCGCGTCGACGGCCGCACGCAGCCCGGCCGAGATCTCGGCGGTGACGGCGTTGCGGCGCTCTGGATCGTTGACGGTGATCAGCGCGACGTGGTTTTCGACCTGCACAAGGACGTGATCAGACATCGGCTCAGGCTAGTGATCGCCTACAGGGTCGCGGTGATGGGCCCGAGGATCTGGCAGTTGTCCGCGGGCAGGGTAGGGACGATGATGCCGCAGCCGCGGCCCCTGGATGAGTAGGTGGCGCCGGGCTGGTAGGGCTGGGAGTAGAAGGCCTGTGCGGTGTCGGTGCCCTGCATGCACGATCCACCCTGCTGACCGGCAAGCTCCACACAGGCCACGCTCTGGTAGGGACTGGCCGCGACGCCGCACACCACCGAGGTGATGGTCGCCGTCACCTTGCTGACGCCGTCGACCTGCACGACCTGCGGGGGCGACAAGGTGAAGCCGCACGGCGGCGGTGGCATGGGCTCGGCGTGCGCGGCGGTCGCGCCGATGACGCCCGCCATCGCCAGGGTCAACGTTGCCGACATAGCCATGACGAGCCGGATCATCTCTGGATGGTAGATCAGGCGCGGCGCCTCAGACGTCGACTTCTGCAGGACGGTTGTGGTTTCCGGGCGGGCACGACCCTCCTGCAGAAATCGGCGGGCCTAAGCAGCGGGTAACGACGACGGGTCGACGGGGAAGTCGAAATAGGTTTCCGGGTAGGCCTCGGGCTTGAAGGTGTAGTGCCACCACTCCTTCTCGTAGTTCATCAGGCCCTGCTTCTCCATGCCGTCCTTGAGCAGTAGCCGGTTCTTGAGCTGGTCGCCCTGCACCCGCGGGTCGA
This sequence comes from uncultured Actinomycetota bacterium, assembly GCA_963758825.1. Classification (GTDB taxonomy): domain Bacteria; phylum Actinomycetota; class Actinomycetes; order Mycobacteriales; family Mycobacteriaceae; genus Mycobacterium. The sequence continues at coordinate 29,096 of CAVWWV010000017.1, forward strand.
GGGTGTGTGCCAGCGTGTCGAAGCAGTCGTAGCCGGTGCCCATGTCGAGCGAGTTGTCCGGGAAGCGGAGCGGCTGCGGCGCGGTGCAGTCGACGAGCGGCTCGCCGGGTTGATACGGCCGCGTCTCCTGCGCCGGCATCGGCACCAGGGTGAGGTCCATGGTGCTGCCGCGGCTATGACCCGATTGCTCGGCGATATAACCGTCGGCGAAGAGCGCCGTCTTGTCCACCCGTGGGTAGAACTCGGCTTTCATCCGTTGGTCGGCGAGATCCTTCGCCCAGGCCACGAAGTCGTTGACCGCCCGCTGCGGCCGGTAGCAGTCGTAGACCTTGAGGGTGTGGCCGGCCTCCAGGAACTCCTGCTGCGCGCGGCGCAGCGCCTCGGCCGCCGACCGGGTCAGGATGCACATCGGCGCGAGGTATCCGTCGACCGGGTCGCCGGTGAAGTTGTGCGGGGTGAAGTACCGGATCTCCTGCAGGATCGTCGGGTCGACGTCGGCAAGTGAGACGAAATCCTGCGGCGCCGTGGGTTGCGCCGCCACATTCGGGGCCGACATCGTGGCGGCGGCCGCCACGAGTGCCGCGCAGGCGAAGAGTCGCGAGGCGATCGACGTGATGCGTCATGCGCTCCACAGTAAAAGGTAGTGATCGGTCCCAACTAGCGTGAGGGCGTGGACACGACGCCGCCCGCCGACAATCACGTCCACACCCGGTGGTCCTGGGACACCCCCTCGAACTCGACGATGCGGCTTGCCTGCGCGCGCGCCGTCGAGCTGGGCCTACCGGGGCTGGCGTTCACCGAGCACGTGGACTTCACAGACTGGATCCTCGCGGACGGCCGACGGGTGGCGCCGCTCGACGTCGAGGGATACCTGGCCGACGTCGCCCGCTGCCGGGACGAGTTTCCGGAACTGCGGATCCTGGCCGGCATCGAAGCGGGCGAGCCGCACCTCTTTCCCGGCGATGTGGGTGCTGTGCTGTCCGCCGGGAACTTCGAGCGTGTGCTCGGCAGCCTGCACGGAATCGACGTCGACGGCACGCTGAGCGCAATCGGCCGAACGCTGTTCGCGGCCACCGATCCCCATGAGCTGATGCGAAGGTACTTCGCCGAACTCGACGTCCTCGTCGGCGGGTCATCGGTCTTCAACGTGTTGGCGCACTGCGACTACCCGCGGCGCTACTGGCCCGCCGAACGTGTTGGCGCGTACGACGCCTCGGACTTCGAAGAGGAGTATCGGACGGTGTTCACGACGTTGGCTTCGTCGGGCCGTGCGCTGGAGATCAACACGCGCAGCCCGATGGCGTCGGTGTCCCAGCTGCGGTGGTGGTGGGAAGAGGGAGGCGATGCGGTGTCGTTCGGCAGCGACGCGCACGAGCCTTCCCGGGTGGGCGAGCGGTTCGACGTCGCGGTTGATGTGGCGGAGGCCGCCGGCTTCAGAGCGGGGCGGGACCGGTTCGACTTCTGGCGGCGCTGAGTCAATTGCGGCGCGTCACTGAGGGTGGGTCGCGAGGTACTCCTGGGCCGGGACCGGTGTCGACGATGCGTAGCCGATGGGCAGCAGCAGATCACCGGCGGTCGTCTTGACGTAGACCTCCCAGCGGTAGAAGCCGGTGAATGCTGCGGGATCGACGGCAAGGACCGCCGCGTAATCGTTGACAGCGCGGACGTATTGGGCGGCGTGGTTGTACTGATAGATCGCCTGGTCGTGGTTGCCGGCGAAGCCGTTGGCCGCCAGGTAACGACCAGCCGCCAAGATACTGTCCCGCGGCGAGTAGATGTCGCCGCCGTCGCCGTAGCCGGCGAATGTCGACGGCAGGAACTGCATGGGGCCCTGGGCGCCTGCGCTGCTCGGCCCGACGACGCTGCCCAACCGGGTCTCGACCAGGTTGATCGCGGCCAGGTAGTTCCAACCGACGCCGGAGGCCGCTTCCGCCTCGCGGTAGTACCCCAGCAACTCGTCGGGTGGCGCCGGTGCCTCGATGCGCCAGACCGGGATCGTGTCCCTCGTCTCCGCCATCGCGGTGAGCTGTCGGCGCGCGTCGACGTTCAGGTCGTAGACCTGCTGCAGTGCGGCCGGTATTCGCGGACGGACGATCGCGTCCAACTGGCTGTCGCGCCCGATTGCGCGGTAGGCCGCCTGCTGTCGGCGCGCCGCTGCCTGAAGCGCCGCCTCGGGTGTTGACGGGTCACGGAGTGCCTGTTCGTCGGCGACGAGGTCGTCGGCCAGCTGTGCCGGATCCGACGCAAGTACGGGCTGCGCGCCCGAAGGTTTGGCCGTCTCGTCGTCCAGCGGTGCCATGGTGGGAGGAGCGGACGGTGCCGTGCTCAGGGCCGCGGTCGGTGCGGGCGACGCCGTCGGAGCTGGGGTGTTGTGCGTGCAGCCGGCGAGCGCGAGGCCGATCGCGGCAAGCGCCAGCGACGTACAACGTTTTCCGCTCACCGCACGAAGCGTATGTCCTACGCGCGGTACTTTTCGACCGCGGCGGCGTACTCGTCGAGCAGCCGCAGGGACTCGTCCTCCGGTTTCGTCGGCAGCAGAAGTCCCACAGGTCCGTAGCCGAGTTCTTGCAGGCCGTGCCAGTAGTCGGGGTCGACGGGTGTGCCGAACGTGGCCAACGGCACGTCATGGCCCGCGCCCTCGCGTATCTGATCGATGCGCTTCTTCAGATGCTCGATCGGGCTCGGGTTCGATATCCATCCCGCGTCGTGCCTGATCACTCGCTTGACGGTGGCGTTCGAGTCGCCGCCGATGAAGATCGGCGGGTGCGGCGTCTGCACCGGCTTGGGCCGAAGGAAGGACGCGTCGAAGTCGACGTAGCGCCCGTGGTATTCGGCAGGCTCGTCGGTCCACAGCGCCTTGATGGCCTCGATGCGCTCGTCGAGGAGGGCGCCGCGCGTCTTCGGGTCGGTCCCGTGATTGGCCAGCTCCTCGATGTTCCAGCCTGCGCCCACCCCGAATACGAAACGACCACCGGAGATCAGGTCGATGCTCGCGGCCTCTTTCGCGGTGATAATGGGGTCGCGCTGGATCAACAGCGCGATACCGGTGATCAGTTCGATCCTCGACGTCACAGCCGCGGCCGCCGCGAGCGTGACGAACGGGTCGAGCGTGCGGTAGTAGATCGACGGCAGCTCGCCCCCCATCGGGTAGGCGGATTCGCGGCTCGCCGGAATGTGTGTGTGCTCGGCGATCGCCAGCGATTCGAAGCCCCGCTCTTCGATTGCGCGCGCCAACGTCACCGTGTCGATGGTGTCGTCGTTGACGAACGTTGAGATTCCAAACTTCACTGCCGCCTCCTTGGTGCGTTCACTGCCACGTTCCGACGCTGACGACGCTACGGCTATTCCGCGAGGTGGGTGCAGGCGTCGGAATAGTCCGGTTGTTTTCGTGGTAGTCCCTTCGCGTGAACATTGATCTGCAGGGAAAGACCGCCCTTGTCACGGGTTCGACGCAGGGCATCGGCTTCGCGATCGCCGAACGGTTGGCCGGCAGCGGCGCGAAGGTCGCGGTCAACGGACGCACCGCCGATCGGGTCGATGAAGCCGTCGCGAAGTTAGGTGGCGATGTCGTCGGCGTCGCGGTCGATGTGACAACCGAGGACGGTGCAGCGCAGCTTCTTCGCGAACTCCCGCACGTCGACATACTGGTCAACAATCTGGGCATCTTCGAGGCTGTGCCGGCCCTCGAGATCACCGACGAGAAGTGGCGCACCTATTTCGACGTGAATGTGCTTGCGGCGGTTCGGCTTATCCGCATGTACCTGCCCGGCATGACCGAGCGCGGCTGGGGCAGAGCGATACAGATCGCCAGCGACTCCGCGCTGGTCACGCCATCGGAGATGATTCACTACGGCGTATCGAAGACGGCGCTGCTCGCCGTGTCGCGCGGTTTCGCCAAGGATGCCTCGGGTTCCGGGGTCACGGTCAACTCAGTGATCGCGGGGCCCACGCACACCGCGGGCGTCGAGGACTTCGTCTACCAGTTGGTCGACAAGTCGCTGCCATGGGACGAGGCGCAGCGCGAATTCATGCGCAAACACCGTCCGCAATCGTTGATCCAGCGGCTGATCGAGCCCGAGGAGATCGCGAACATGGTGACGTATCTGGCGTCACCGCTGGCATCCGCGACGACGGGTGGAGCGCTGCGCGTCGACGGGGGATACGTCGATTCGATCGTGCCCTAGCCCGCGTTGTCGGCGCCGGGCGCATCCTTCGGCTTGTCTTTCTTGACGCCGAGTGCGTGACTGACATTGTCCGCCAAGCTCTTCGGCGACAGGGAATTGGCGGTGGCGGTCCTCGGTGTGGTCGCCGCGCCGGGCTTCGTCGGGTCCGCCGCAAACGTCGGAAGCTTCAGCTCGGGTGTTCGCGAGGTGCCGAGCGATGCTGCGTGACGCCCAGCCGACACGTTAGTCAGCGTCGCCGAGGACTCAGCCCGAGAAGTGTTGGCCGACAGCATGTTAGGCGTCGATACGCCGCTTTCGCCGAGTCCGGTCTTGGCGCCCTGAATGGTAGCGTCGGTGAGCTGGGTGGCGACGGTGACGGGGTTCACCGCCGGCGCTATGCCTGCCGTCGTCGGCTTGCCGTAGTCGGAGCGGTCGTAACCGAGTTCGACGACCGCCCGCAGCGGCGCATCAGCGGCGTCGAGTATCGGCTCGGGCACAATCCCGGTGAACGGCATCAGCAGCGGCAGTCGGTCGGTGGGAATGAGGTAGTACTCGGTGTTGGTCTTCGTGTCGTTCTGGTAGCAGATGCTGTTTCCGCTTGCCTTCGCTGCGGTCAGCTGTTCTGGCGTCACCTCGGACTGGGTCTTGCCGTGCAGGTAGTAGATGCCGGCGATGGCGTTCGGGACAGTGTTTGCTGGCGGTAATCGAGCGCGTGCCGCTTTCAGTGACTCGGTGCGGAAAGGTCATACACGGTCGCGGTGCCGGCTTTCACCGGGACGAAATTCGCTGCGACCCATCGGGTGATGTCGGTGTGCGCACGACCACGGCCCGGGCCCATGGTGGTGTCGGGTGCGATGTAGTAGCCGATTCGGTGGTTGGTGACGTCGTCCTGGAACTGGCCCAGCGAGGGCACCGGATCCGAACCCGAGAAACCGCCGATCGCCATCACCGCGGTGTTGGTGGCCAGCTCCAGGCCCGCCGCCGCCGATGACCCGTTGATCGCCGCCGACCACTGCGTATGCGTGCCCTCGAGTAGATCGTGCAGTTGGGCGTTGTCCGTGTCGGTGGTCCAGCCGCCGCGCCCGAAGCCGCCGCTTGTCTGCGACCGATGGCCCGACGCGTCGCGCCTCCGCCTTCATGGGACTGGCCGATGGTGGCGAACGTATACGAGGCAGATCCTGCGCCCGCGACGACGACGGCGGCCGCGAGGCAGACCTCGGCCAGCCGCCGACGGTTCGGCGAACCGAGCGCCACCAGCAGTGCGACGGTGGCGGCGATGGTCACGGCCAGGATCACCCATCGCAATGCAGGCATCCAGTCAGTGTTGCGGCCGAGGAGCCACCAGCTCCACGTGCCTGTCCCGAGAATCATTGCGGCCAAGGCGCTTCGACCGAATGCCGTGTGGCGGACGCGCCACGCTTCGCTGCCGCCGATGGCGATCAGCCCTGCTATCGCAGGCGCCACCGACAGGCAGTAGTAGGGATGCGCCATGCCCTTCATGTAGCTGAGCACCAGTCCGTCGATCAGCAGCCAGCCGCCGAAGAGGATGGCGCCGCCTCGGGTGAGATCGGCGCGCCGTGCCCGTCGGCGCGTGACGACGACCACCACCGCCGCGAGCAGGGCGGCGGGGAGCAGCCAGCCGATCTCGAAGCCGAACTCCCCGGAGAACAGCCGCGTGATGCCCGGGTCTGCCCCGCCGAACTGGCTGAAGCCGCCGTGACGCGCCGCCGATGCGCGGACTGTGGATCCCAGGGCAGATCCGATCGACGGACCGAACATGAACGCGCCGCCATGGTCGCGGCCGAGCACCCGCGCCAGGCCGTTGTAGCCAAGGACCAGGTTCATGAAGTTGTTGTCGGTCGAACCGGCGAGATAGGGGCGCGACGAGGCGGGCCACAGCAGCGTCAGCAATACGAACCAGCCCGCAGAAGCCAGGCATGCAAGGGCGGCCAACGCCAGGTGCAGGAGTCGCCGCCGAACCGTCGTCGGCGCGACCACCAGGTAGGCCAGCCCGATCGCCGGCGCCACCATCAGCCCCTCCAGCATCTTCGCCAGAAATGCGAAGCCGCAGTGCCGCGCCGGCCAACGCGAGCCACTTCGCGCCGGCCCGCTCCAACGCCCGCACCGTGCAGTAGGCGGCTGCCGTCATGAGCAGCACCATGACGGCGTCGGGGTTGTTGTATCGGAACATCAGCGCCACAACCGGCGTCAGGGCGAACAACGCGCCCGCGAGCAAGCCCGCGTTCGCCCCAGCGGTCCGACGCACTGCGCCGTAGAGCAACGCGACGCTCGCCACGGCCATCAGCGCTTCCGGTACGAGCATGCTTGCGCTGCTGAAGCCGAAGATCTGGCCGGACAGTCCCATCACCCACTGAGACACCGGTGGCTTGTCCACGGTGATGAAGTTGTCGGGATCCACCGATCCGAAGAGCAGCGCCTCCCAGTTCTTCGAACCCGCCTGCGCGGCGCCCGCGTAGAACTGGTTGCCCATGCCGTTGACCGTGATGTTCCACAGGTAGGTGATCGCCGTGGCGGCCAACAGAACGGCGAGCGCGATGCGACGGCGGCCCACGCCGCCGATGCGACGCCGGACGCGAACGGGAATCTCGCCTGCCGTGTCAGCAGCGCGGGGTGCCTCCAACGTCGAAGTCATAGCTTCATTGGCGCATCGCAGTTGATGTCCCCGCTATGGCTGAGGTGCCATGTTCCTGTGAATACGTCACCCGCAGGCGTTCACCGTGAACATCGCCACGCCGTGCGACGGGACCAGGACAGGACCGACCGCTCCGGTGCTGTCGCTTTCGGTATGAGTCCACAGATCGCGCACGTGGTAGCAGCCGCCGGCCGGTAAACCCACTGCCGCCGCAGTGGTTCCGACGTCACCGGCAGTGGCGCCCGCGTTGGTCAACGCCACCGCAAATGCGCCGTCGGCAAGCGGCTTGACCCAGACGCGTGGGTCGCCCTGCAGCGGATGTCCCTGTGCGACAAGCGGATCCTGGTCGACAGCGATGACCTCGCGATTAGTCAGGATGGCCAGCGTCTGCGGACTCATCGTGCGGACGTCGTTGCCCGCCAACAGCGGCGCCGCCAGCATCGCCCACAGCGAGAAGTGCGCGCGCTGCTCGGTGTCGTTCAGACCGGGCTGCGCCGGTCCGAGAGACATCGTCGGGTGCGTGCGGACGAACTCGTTCCAGCCGAGCCCGACCACCATCATGTCGGGATCGTTGATGTGGGTTGGACCGCTCCTGTCGGCCTGCGCGATCGCCACACCGGCGCCCTGCACGACACCGACCAGACCTCGAGACCACAGCGCGTCGTCGCCCCATGCGGGAACCAGATCGACCGAGTTGCGGTTCATGTCTGCGATCTTCGACCAGTCGTATCGGGTGCCGGCGGCCGCGTCGTCCGAACTGTTCGGGTTGATGCTGTAGAAGATGCGACGGCCGGTGGCGCGCAGGGCATCTCGCATCGCGGAGAAGTAGTGCACCTGCAAGGCGTGCGGGGCCTGCGGCCGACACCAGTCGTACTTGAGGTAGTCGACGCCCCAATCGGCGAACGTCTGCGCGTCGATGCGCTCATGCCCCGCCCCGCCGATGCGCGGATCCTGGCCGCAGCCCTGGTTGAACGGACTGTGGTAGATGCCCAGATACATGTGGCGATCGTGGGCGTAGCGGGCGACCGCGGCTATCCCGTGCGGGAACCGCGTGGGGTCCGCCTGCAGCTTGCCGTTCCGGTCCCGGGTCGAAGCCGCCCAGCCGGCGTCGAGGTTGACGTACCGGTAGCCCGCGTCGCGCAGGCCCGATGACACCATCGCGTCGATGGTCTGTATGACCGTCTGCTCGGTCAGCGACACACCCGAATTCCACGAGTTCCAGCCCATCGGAGGAAGCATCGGTGCGCGACTGGGCGCACTGCAACCGGCGGTGACGACGGTGGCGCAGACCGCCAGGATCAGGAGCCGACGCACAGGGTCAGCGTGGCATCGCTTCCTGGCAATGACGTTGGGGATTCATGTGTGCGCGCGTTCGTCAGCCGGCGGCGTTGGGCCGCAACGGTGGGCATGCGCCGCCGTAGTCGCTCGCGAGCTCGAAATGCCAGATCTCGTTCGCATAGATCTGACACAGCCCGTATGTCGAGCCGTTTCGGATCAGCCAGTCGTCGGCGCCTGCGGGACCGACGTCGACGGCCTTGCCGATCACGTGCTTCGACACCTGTGGCGACGCGACGTACTGACTCGCGATCTCGGCGCTGCCGTACTGGACGACGGCGTCGTCGAACAGCTGCTGCTGGAACTCGGGTGACCGCCATCCCGACGTCAGGCCGATGGTGATGCCTTCGGCGGCGGCGTCGTCGGCAGCCCGCTCGATGGCGTCGAGCAATGCGGGGTCGAGTCGGTTCACCGCGGGGTTGGAGAGGTCGAACGGGCTGAGCCGCTGACCGTCGGGAAGCCCTCCCTCGGCGCTGAAGTCCATCGATGGGCCTGTCCCGGAATCGGCTGCCGCGGGAGCGGCGGCACCGAAGCCGGCCAGCACCACGACCGCTGCCGTCTCCGCTGCTAGCAGCCACTTTCGCGTCATTCGCACAGGGTCATTATCGGTGCTGACCCTGGGAGTTGCGAAATCGTCGGCCGGCAGCCACGTCCGGTAGCCCGCCCACTGGCTTTCCGCCCAGGTTCGCCCGTTAGGGTCATGCCTTCGACGGAAGGTTTCGAACTGCGGCAAACGGGCGATAACGGCGATATGTGGCGCGATCCCGATTGGCGGAGTCGATGCCGCTAGCCCCCGGCGATGTGTTTGCCGGCTATACGGTCGTCCGGGCGCTGGGGTCAGGCGGCATGGGCGAGGTGTATCTCGTCGACCACCCCAGGCTGCCGCGTCGGGATGCCCTCAAGGTGCTGCCCCTCGAACTCACGACCGATCGCGAGTATCGGGAACGGTTCACCCGCGAAGCCGACATCGTTGCGAACCTCTGGCATCCGCACATCGTGGGGGTGCACGACCGCGGCGAGTTCGGCGGTCAGTTCTGGATCACGATGGACTACGTCGAGGGCACGGACGCCGGGCAACTTCTGCAGCGGTACGGCGGCCGTGGGCTGCCTGCCGAAGAGGTCGCGCTCGTGGTTTCCGCGGTTGCGGACGCGCTGGATTATGCCCATGAGCGCCAACTGCTGCACCGCGACGTCAAGCCGTCGAACATCTTGCTGTCCGAGGATGACTCGAGCCGTCAACGGATCCTGTTGGCCGACTTCGGAATCGCCAGGCGCGTCAATGATTCGAGCGGGTTGACCGCGACGGACATGACCGTCGGAACCGTCGCGTACGCCGCGCCGGAGCAACTCATGGGTGAGGCGATCGACGGCCGAGCCGACCAGTACGCGCTCGCGGCGACGGCCTTTCATCTGCTGACCGGACAGCAGCCGTTCCAACACACCAATCCGGCGGTCGTCATCAGCCAGCACCTCACGGCGCCGCCGCCCGCGATCGCCGACAGGGTTCCGGAGCTGTCGCGACTGGGCCCGGCGATTTCCAAGGCCCTTGCGAAGAAGCCAGAGGATCGGTACCCCACGTGCATGGCCTTCGCTGATGTGCTGGGGAAATGCCTCGCTGGCACACCGCACGATCACGGTGCTGACGGCGCCACGCTGCCGGCGCCGAAGGCGCCACGCGTCACGACGACGCCACGGACTCGGCGCCGCTGGCAGCGGTGGGCAGTGGTGGCGGCAGCTTTCGTGGTGCTCGCCTGCGCGGCCGTCGCGATTGCACTGCACTTCCTTGACCGGCAGCGCACCACCACGGCTGCGCCGCCTCCGCCCACGGCGACGATTCCCGTGGTGTTGATCGGCGCGGACTGCGCCACGCTGGGCGCGGAAGGGATGACCGCGGCGGGGCAGACGGCGTACTGCGCAAAATTGCCGGACACCGGCGACATCATGTGGTCGATCTACTCGGGAAAGGTGCCGGAGCCCAGCGATACACCGGCGCCGACCGACGAGGTCTATCCCCCCGGCATCGAGGAGCAGGTTCGCGTCTGCGTGCAGCAGACGGGGCAGACCCGCGTGAAGTGCCGTCAGGACGTGCGGCAGGGAAATCTGTCGGGGCCCGCGTAGCGCCCCCGGCAGGACTCGAACCTGCGACCGACCGCTTAGAAGGCGGTTGCTCTATCCGCTGAGCTACGGGGGCAGCGCACTCACCCTAACCGAGCATGCGAGTCCCCTCCGACCGTCGTGCTGTCGCTCCTACATCGCCACCAAAGGCACGTCACAGCGAGTTACGGCGGACTAGCGTGGGTACAGGATATGCGAGCCAACGGGAGGAGCAGAAACGATGGCAGGGTGGCCGCAGCCATGAGCGACGCGCTGGAACCGGATGCGGCCGGATCTCCCGAGGAACTCAGTCCCGTCGACCTGATATTGCACCGCGGCGAGGCCAACCCACGCACGCGGTCGGGGATCATGACGCTCGAAATTCTCGACAGCTCCCCGGATTGGGAACGCTTCCGGACGAGGTTCGAGAACGCGTCGCGGAAGGTGTTGCGGCTGCGGCAGAAGGTGGTGATGCCGACGCTGCCGACGGCACCCGCGCGCTGGGTCGTCGACCCGGACTTCAACCTCGACTTCCACGTGCGTCGCGTCCGTGTCTCCGAACCGGGCACCCTGCGCGAGGTCATGGATCTCGCCGAGGTCGCGCTGCAGTCGCCGCTCGACATCTCGCGCCCGCTGTGGACGGCGACGCTCATCGACGGACTCGCAGGCGGCCGGGCCGCCCTGATGGTGCATCTCAGCCACGCCGTCACCGACGGCGTCGGTGGTGTCGAGATGTTCGCCAACATCTACGACCTCGAGCGTGACCCGCCTGCGCAAAGCGCTCCGCCGCTACCCATTCCGCAGGACCTGTCGCCGAACGACCTTATGCGGCAAGGGTTCAATCGGCTCCCCGGAGCGATAGCGGGCGGGGTTCGCGATGCGATATTCGGCGCTGTGCAGGCGGTCGGACAGGTGATACGCGACCCTGTCTCGTCGGTCGGCAGCGCCGTGGACTACGCGATGTCGGGCGCCCGGGTGATGGGGCCCGCGGCCGCGCCATCGCCGGTTCTGCAGCGGCGCAGCCTGTCGTCGCGCAGCGATGCGATCGACATCGTATTCGGTGATCTGCACAGGGCCGCCAAGGCGGCCGAAGGCTCGATCAACGACGCATACCTGGCGGGACTGTGCGGCGCACTGCGGCTTTACCACGAACACATGGGCGTGCCGATCGACACGTTGCCGATGGCAATTCCGGTCAATATGCGGTCCGACAACGATCCCGCGGGCGGCAACCGATTCGCCGGGGTCAATCTCGCGGCGCCGATCGGCATCGTCGACCCCGAGAAGCGGATCAAGAGCATCCGGTCGCAGATGACCCGAAAGCGAGACGAGCGCGCCGTGAACATGGTCGGCGTCATTGCTCCGATGCTCAGCCTGTTGCCGGACACGGTGCTCGAGTCGATGGCCGGTTCGGTCGTCAATTCCGATGTGCAGGCCAGCAATGTGCCTGTCTACGCCGGGGACACCTTCATCGCGGGCGCAAAGATCCTGCGGCAGTACGGACTTGGTCCGCTGCCCGGGGTGGCAATGATGGTCGTGCTGATGTCGCGCGCGGGTTACATAACCGTCACCGCCCGCTACGACCGCGCCGCCGTGACGGACGGCAACTTCTTCGCGACGTGCCTACAAAAGGGATTCGACGAAGTTCTCGTCCTCGGCGGCGAAGGACGTTCCGTCCCAGCGTCATTCACACCAATCGCCGACGAGCCCAGTCCTCCATCACTGAACGGAAACAGCGCCCTATGACACCGGCAGACGACCAGACGACACGGCGTGCCAACCGGCGGACCATGCGGTTGCCCGGCTCGGTAGCCGAGATCCAGGCCAGCCCGGCGGGTCCCAAGGTGGGCGCGTTCTTCGACCTGGACGGCACCCTGGTCGCCGGCTTCACCGGCGTCATCATGACCCAGGATCGCTTGCGGCGCGGTCAGATGGGCGTCGGCGAGTTCATCGGCATGGTGCAGGCAGGCCTGAACCATCAGCTCGGCCGGTCGGAGTTCGAGGACCTCATCGGCAAGGGCGCCCGGATGCTGCGTGGCAGCTCGCTCGGCGACATCGACGAACTCGCCGAGCGGCTCTTCATGCAGAAGATCATCGGACGCATCTATCCCGAGATGCGCGACCTTGTTCGCGCCCACATGGAGCGGGGCCACACCGTCGTGCTCAGCTCATCCGCGCTGACGGTTCAGGTGGAACCGGTGGCACGCTTCCTCGGGATCAGGAACGTGCTGAGCAACATGTTCGAGACCGACGACGACGGGCTCATCACCGGTGAGGTGAAGACGCCGATCATCTGGGGTCCCGGCAAGGCAAGGGCGGTGCAGGCGTTCGCCGCCGAAAACGGCGTCGACCTGTCCAAGAGCTACTTTTATGCCGACGGAGACGAGGACGTCGCGCTGATGTATCTGGTCGGCAACCCACGGCCCACCAATCCGGCGGGCAAGCTGGCCGCCGTTGCGGCCAAACGAGGTTGGCCGGTGCTGCGCTTCAGCAGTCGCAGCGGCAGCAGCCCGCTATCCCAACTGCGCACGGCCGCCGGCGTGGCGTCATTGGTGCCCATCGCGGCAGGTGCAGTCGGCCTCGGCCTGCTGACGCGCAACAAGCGCACCGGCGTCAACTTCTTCACGTCGGCGTTCGGTCGGTCACTGTTGACGGCCACCGGCGTGAACATCAACCTGCTCGGAAAAGAAAACCTGACCAAGAAGCGGCCCGCGGTGTTCATCTTCAACCACCGCAACCAAGTCGACCCCGTCATCGCGGGCAGGCTCGTCGACACCAACTTCACCTCGGTCGGCAAGAAGGAACTCGAGAACGACCCCATCGTCGGCACCATCGGCAAGGTGATGGACGCGGCATTCATCGACCGGGACAACCCGAAGGCCGCGGTCGAAGGGCTGAGGAAGGTCGAGGAGAACGCCAAGAAGGGCCTCTCCATCCTGATCGCGCCGGAGGGCACCCGCCTCGACACCACCGAGGTGGGCCCCTTCAAGAAGGGTCCGTTCCGCATCGCGATGTCTGCCGGAATCCCGATCGTGCCCATCATCATTCGCAATGCCGAAGTGATCTCGGCGCGCGATTCCACGACCTTCAATCCCGGCACCGTCGACGTGGTCGTGTACCCGCCGATATCCACCGATGACTGGACCGTGGAGAACGTGTCGGACAAGATCGCCGAGGTGCGCCAGCTCTACCTGGACACGCTGAGAGACTGGCCGCACGACTCGGTTCCGAAAATCGGGCCGTACGCCCGGACCAGGAGTACGGCCAAGAAGACAGCCGCGAAGAAGGCTGCGCCGGTAAAGAAGTCGGCACCCGCGAAGAAGGCTGCGCCGAGCAAGAAGACAGCCGCGAAGAAGACCGCCAAGGCGACGGCAAAGAAGACACCGGCCAAGAAGGCACCGGCCAAAAAGGCGGCCGCCAAGAAGGGACGGCCGTGACCGCCGCCGACCCGATGGCTCCCTTCTCCACCACCGACGATGCGTTGGTGCTGGCGTCGGTCGGGTCGCCTGCTGAGCGAGAGTTGTTGAGCGACTGGCTACAACAGCAGAAGCGCGAACACCCCGAGGCCAACGTCGCGGTGCTGGAGTTTCCCGACGGCGAGCCGCCGCCGGGCGTGCTGGCGCGCCTCGTCGAGGAACTCGAAGCCGACGAAGACCGCAGCGTCGTTCCCGTGCGGGTCTTCTGGATGCCTCGCGGGCTGCCCACCCGTTCCAAGGTGGTCGCGCTGATCTCGGGTCGCGACACCTATCGGCCGCCCGAGATTCTGCAGAAACGCTTCCTCAAGCGAGACCCGTCACGCGCGCGGGTGGTGGCGGGGGAGCCCGCCAAGGTTTCTGAGCTGCGCCAGCAGTGGAGCGACACCACTGTCGGCGAAAATCCCCGCGACTTGGCCCATTTCGTGATCCGGCGCGCCAGCCTGGCCATCGAACGTGTCGAGCTGCGGCTGCTCGGACCCGAGTACAAGTCACCGCAGCTGGTGAAGCCGGAGATGCTGGCGTCGTCGCGGTTCAGGGAAGGGCTGGAGAAGATTCCCGGCGCGACGCTCGAAAAAGCGGGCGACATGATCGACGAACTGGGCACCGGGTGGAGCCGGTTCTCCGTCGATCTCATTCCGTCGATGGGCCGGGCGATCTTCAGCCGGGGGTTCGACCCGAACATCGACTACGACCGCGCCGAGATCGAGAACATGCGGCACGCGTTGGAAACCCATCCCGCCGTGCTGCTGTTCTCGCACCGGTCCTACCTCGACGGTGCGATCGTGCCGGTTGCGATGCAGGAAAACCGGCTGCCGCCTGTGCACACCTTTGCGGGCATCAACCTGTCGTTCGGGTTCATGGGACCGCTGATGCGCCGCTCGGGCGTCATCTTCATCCGGCGCAAACTCGACGACCCGCTCTACAAGTACGTGCTCCGGCAGTTCATCGGCTACATCGTCGAGAAGCGGTTCAACCTGAGCTGGTCGATCGAGGGCACCCGGTCCAGAACCGGAAAGATGTTGCCTCCCAAGCTCGGTCTGATGAGCTACGTCGCCGACGCCTATCTCGAGGGTCGCAGCGGCGACATCCTCCTTCAACCGGTGTCGATCAGCTTCGACCAACTGCACGAGACAGCCGAGTACGCGGCGTACGCCCGCGGCGGCGAGAAGACGCCCGAGGGGGTGTCCTGGCTGTACAACTTCATCAAGGCTCAGGGCGAACGCAATTACGGCAAGATCTACGTGCGATTCCCCGAAGCCGTGTCGATGCGGGAGTACCTGGGCGAACCCGGCGGGCCGATCGGAGAAGACGAGGCCGCCAAACGCCTTGCCATGCAGAAGATGGCCATCGAGGTGTCCTGGCGGATCCTGCGCGCGACACCGGTCAACGCGACGGGTCTGGTCGCCGCGCTTCTGCTGACCACCCGCGGCACTGCGTTGACGCTGGACCAACTGCACCACACGCTGCAGGACTCGCTGGACTATCTGGAGCGCAAGCAGACTCCAGTCACCAACAGCGTGCTGCGACTCCGGACAGCCGACGGCGTACGGTCCGCCCTGGACGCGCTGTCGAACGGTCATCCGGTCACGCGGGTCGACGGCGGACGCGAGCCAGTGTGGCGGATCGCACCTGAGCAGGAGCACGAGGCGGCTTTCTACCGCAATACGATCATCGATGCCTTCCTCGAAACCGCCATCGTCGAACTTGCGCTGGCCTACGCCGCGCGGGCCGACGGAGATCGCTTGGAAGCGTTCTGGACTCAGGCGATGCGGCTGCGCGTCCTGTTGAAGTTCGACTTCTACTTCGCGGAGTCGACGGCTTTCCGTGAGCACCTCGCCGAGGAGATGGCCTGGCACGACGACTGGGAGGCCCATGTCGCCGCCGGCGGTGAGGAGATCGATCCATTGCTGCGGGCCAAGCGGCCGTTGATCTCGCAGGCCGTGCTGCGACCGTATTTCGAGGCGTACGAGATCGTGGCCGACGCGTTGCGCGACGCCCCCGCCGAGATCGACGAGAAGGAACTGACGAAGAAGGCGATGGGCATCGGCAACCAGTACGTCGCACAGAATCGGGTGCGCACCACCGAGGCGGTATCGGCGCTGCTGTTCGCCACCGCGCGACAAGTGGTCGCCGACCAGCATCTGCTGGAACCGGCGGCGGATCTGGTCGAGCGGCGGACCGCCTTCCGCGACGAATTGCGCGACGTGCTGCGCGACATGGACCGGGTCGAGGAGATCTCTCGCGAGCAGTTCTACGCCCGCGAGATGAACCGACGCGGTCTGCGCGACGCGTTCGAGTAGCCCACAGGGCGGGGCCATACGCTTGGAGCATGACCACGGCCACCCAGAACGTGCGCACCAGCGCTGTGTGGCCTGTGCTGCTCGGGGTCGCTCTGCTGGCAGGCGTGACCGCGGCGGGCCTCGGCGCGATGACGCTGGCCGACGCGCTGACCGCGACGGGCCTGCCCGATCCGGGTCCGGTCACGACCTACGGCCTGCCGTTCGTGCGGGCCGCGGGCGAGATCGCGGCCGTCGTCGCGGTCGGGTCGTTCATGTTCGCCGCGTTCATGGTGCCGCCGCAGCAGAACGGGGTCCTCGACGCCGACGGGTATCGGGCGCTGCGCGTCGGGACCGTCGCGTCGGCGATATGGACGGTGTGCTCGGCGCTGCTGGTGCCGCTGACCGTTTCCGATGTCACCGGCCAGCCCCTGACGTCACGGCTCAGCCCGTCGGACATCTGGGCGGTGGCCGGCCTGGTCGAAACGGCAGGCGCATGGCGCTGGACGGCGGTCCTTGCGGCGATCGTCACGGTCGTGAGCATCCCGGTGCTGCGGTGGTCGGCGACGCCGATGTTGTTCGCGGGGTCGCTGGTGACGCTGCTGCCGCTTGCGCTGACCGGGCACTCGTCGTCGGGTGGCTCGCACGACCTGGCCACCAACAGCCTCCTCATCCATTTGATCGCCGCCGCGCTGTGGGCGGGCGGGCTGTTGGCGCTTCTCGTGCATGCCTTGCGCGGCGGCGGGCACGCCGATCTGGCCGCCCGCCGATTCTCGGCTGTCGCGCTGTGGTGCTTCATCGCGATGGCGATCAGCGGCGTCGTCAACGCCCTGGTGCGAATCCGGCCCGGTGAACTGTTCGACGACGGCTACGGCTTGCTCGTCATCGCCAAGGCCGTCGCGTTGTGCACGCTGGGTGCCATCGGCTGGCGACAGCGGCGCAGTGGTGTCGCCGCACTGCAAGCCGACCCGGGGGCACGCGGGCCGCTGATCCGGCTGGCGATGACCGAGGCGGTCGTCTTCGGTCTCACCTTCGGCATCGCGGTCGCGTTGAGCAGGACCCCGCCGCCGCCGCCGCCGGTGTTCAACCCGTCCATCCCCGCGATCGAGATCGGCTACGACTTCGCCGGGCCGCCGACGGTGGCCCGCGTGCTGTTCGACTGGCGCTTCGACCTCATCTTCGGTACCGCGGCCATCGTGATGGCCCTGGTCTACATCGCCGGGGTGATACGACTGCGTCGGCGTGGCGACGTGTGGCCGACGGGCCGGATCGTCGCGTGGCTACTCGGCTGCCTGGTGTTGTTGTTCACGACGTCGTCGGGTATCGGTCGGTACATGCCGGCGATGTTCAGCATGCACATGGCCGCCCACATGTTGCTGTCGATGCTGACGCCGATCCTGCTCGTGCTCGGTGCGCCGGTGACGCTGGCGCTGCGCGCGCTGCCTACCGCGGGAAAGGCGCAACCACCGGGACCGCGCGAATGGCTTCTGGCCGCGCTGCATTCACGCGTGTCGCGGTTCCTCACCAACCCGATCATTGCGACGGTGCTGTTCGTCGCCGGGTTCTACGGCCTGTACTTCGGCGGGATCTTCGATGCCGCAGTCGGTACTCATGCAGCGCATCTCGCGATGAACCTGCACTTCCTGCTGACCGGATACCTGTTCTACTGGGTCGTCATCGGCGTCGACCCCACTCCACGCCCGATACCGCCGCTGGGCAAGGTCGGAATGGTCTTCGCGTCGCTGCCACTGCACGCCTTCTTCGGCGTCGTGCTGATGAGCACCAACAGCGTGCTGGGGGAGAGCTTCTACAAGTCGCTGCAGCTGTACTGGCACACCGACCTGCTCGGCGATCAGAAGCTCGGCGGTGGAATCGCTTGGTCCGCAGGTGAAATCCCGCTCGTCGTGGTGATGATCGCGCTGCTGGTGCAGTGGACTCGCAGCGACCGGCGCACCTCCACGCGCCTCGACCGCGCCGCCGACCGCGACGACGACGCGGACCTCGCCGCCTACAACGCGATGTTGGCCCAACTGTCGAAGCGGGACCCGCGCTAGCCGTGACCGACGACGGGTACTTCGGCGAAGAGATAGCCGCTCGCTACGATGCCGACACATCGGGCATGCACGATCAGAGCGTCATCGACACCGTCGTCGATGTGCTCGCCGGCCTCGCCGGTGACGGGCGGGCGCTGGAATTCGGTATCGGAACGGGTCGTATCGCCATTCCGCTGGCGCGACGGGGCGTCGACGTTCACGGCATCGACCTGTCGAAGGCGATGGTCGCGCGGTTGTACGAGAAGCCGGGCGGAGCGGCGATCGGTGTGACGATCGGAGACTTCGCCGACGCGCGTGTCCCCGGCGAGTTCTCGTTGGCCTACCTGGTTTTCAACACGATCAACAATCTCACGACTCAAGATGCCCAGGTTGCCTGCTTCGTCAACGCCGCCGCGCATCTGCAGCGGGGCGGCAGCTTCGTCGTCGAGGTCGGCGTCCCCGCGCTGCGACTGCTGCCGCCGGGGCAGCGCGCCGTTCCGTTCGACGTCGGCGAGAAGTTCTGGGCCTACGACCTTTACGACTGCGCAACGCAGTCGATGAGCTCGAACTACGTCGACGAGGATGACGGCAACGCACGGCTACGGTCCATTCCGTTCCGCTACGTGTGGCCTGCCGAACTCGACCTGATGGCCCGCATCGCCGGACTCGTTCTCGTCGAGCGATGGCAGGACTGGGACGGCACACCGTTCACCCACGAGAGCACCCGGCACGTCTCGGTGTGGCAGAAGCCGGCCTAGAGCGCGCCTGCCGAACGGAATCGCGGCGCGCCGACTGCACTTACGATGCTGGAAGTCCGGTCGCCGGTCGGCTTCGACCGCGCCGTCGCAACCGAAGCCGGTCCGCCATGTGCCGTCGTCGAATTCGACCTTGCCGAGCTGCATCGGCGCGGGCAGCGCATCGAGAAACAGACCCAAGGCGGCAGGGGAGAGCATCCACCGGTGGCCGAGTATCGAGGTGCCTTCTGCGCCGACGGGCACACGCGTGATCGCCGGCTTGGGCGGCTCCGTCGCAAGCACCGACATCCGGTAGCGGGGCGCCGTGAAGATCTCGCCTGCCCACTGGGCACCGAGGTCTGTGAGTTGGTGCGACAGCGGTCCGCCGCGCAGATGCGCTCCGAACACCACCAATTCGAGGTCGTCCGCCATGGTCGTCCAACCTACGGCGACCATCCACAGTTCGCGATTCATCCACAGGCCACGCCCCACGGACGCCGGCGACCAGGCGCTGCGTCGGCCCCGGCCGGGTCAATGGCGAGGCACGGCGAAACCAACAATCGAAAGGACGAGCAATGTTCGAGACACCGTTCACTGTGGTCGGCACCATCATCACCGATCCGATCCTGCGCAGGGTCGGCGATCAGGAGGTCTACAAATTCCGGGTGGCCAGCAATTCGCGGCGGCGCACCACCGACGGCAACTGGGAGCCGGGCAACTCGCTGTACGTGTCCGTCAACTGCTGGGGCAAGCGTCTGGTGAAGGGCGTCGCGGGTTCGCTCGGGAAGGGAGATCCGGTCATCGTTGTTGGATATGTACACACCAGCGAGTACGACGACCGCGAAGGCGTTCGACGTTCGTCGCTGGAAGTGCGGGCCACCGCGGTCGGGCCGGATCTTGCGCGAAGCGTCGCGGGAATCGACCGGCCGAAGGCCAATGGCTTGACCAGCGACGATGCTCGCGAATACCAAGGACGACGAGCCGGGCGAAGACGCCGAGACGACCGAGTCCGACGAGGCCGCCGGCGAGAAGGTTCTCCCGGTGTCGGCATAGCCGGACCGGGCCGCTGACGCGCGGTCGGGACGGCCATGGTCAACGCCTACGATGGTCCGCGAGCAATACCAAGACCAGAGAGGCATTACAACGGCATGGCCGATTTCATCTACACGATGCGGAAGGTCCGCAAGGCGCACGGCGACAAGGTGATCCTTGACGACGTCACCCTGAATTTCCTGCCCGGCGCGAAGATCGGCGTGGTCGGTCCCAACGGCGCGGGAAAGTCGAGCGTCCTGCGGATCATGGCCGGCCTGGACCAGCCCAACAACGGCGACGCGTTCATTCAGCCTGGCGCGACGGTCGGAATCCTTCAGCAGGAGCCCCAGCTCGACGAGGACAAGACCGTCCGCGAGAACGTCGAAGCCGGGGTGGCCATCAAGGGCAAACTCAACCGGTACAACGAGGTCGCCGAGCTGATGGCCACCGACTACACCGACGAGCTGATGGAGGAGATGGGCCAGCTCCAGGAGGAGCTCGACGCGGCCGACGCGTGGGACATCGATTCCCAGCTCGAGCAGGCGATGGACGCGCTGCGCTGCCCGCCGCCCGACGAGCCGGTGACCCACCTCTCCGGTGGTGAGCGACGCCGGGTGGCTCTGTGCAGGCTCCTGCTGTCCAAGCCCGACCTGCTGCTGCTCGACGAGCCCACCAACCACCTCGACGCCGAGAGCGTGCAGTGGCTCGAACAGCACCTCGCCGAGTACAAGGGCGCCATCCTCGCCGTCACCCACGACCGGTATTTCCTGGACAACGTCGCCGAGTGGATCCTCGAGCTCGACCGCGGCCGGGCGTTCCCGTACGAGGGCAACTACTCGACCTACCTGGAGAAGAAGGCCGAGCGCGTCGCCATCCAGGGCCGCAAGGACGCCAAGCTGCACAAGCGGCTGACCGAGGAACTCGCGTGGGTGCGGTCGGGGGCGAAGGCGCGGCAGGCCAAGAGCAAGGCTCGCCTCGGCCGCTACGAGGAGATGGCCGCCGAGGCGGAGAAGACGCGCAAGCTCGACTTCGAGGAGATCCAGATTCCGGTCGGCCCGCGGCTGGGCAACGTCGTTGTCGAGGTCGACCACCTCGACAAGGGCTACGACGGCAGGCAGCTGATCAAGGACCTGTCGTTCACGCTGCCGCGCAACGGCATCGTCGGTGTCATCGGCCCCAACGGCGTCGGCAAGACGACCCTGTTCAAGACGATCGTCGGCCTCGAGCAACCCGACAGCGGCACCGTCAAAGTCGGCGACACCGTCAAGCTCAGCTACGTCGACCAGAGCCGCGGGGGGATCGACCCGAAGAAGACGGTGTGGGAGGTCGTCTCCGACAAGCTCGACTACATCGAGGTCGGCCAGACCGAGATCCCGTCGCGCGCCTACGTGTCGGCGTTCGGGTTCAAGGGACCCGATCAGCAGAAGCCGGCGGGCGTGCTGTCCGGCGGTGAGCGCAACCGGTTGAACCTGGCGCTCACGCTCAAGGTCGGCGGAAACCTCATTCTGCTCGACGAACCCACCAACGACCTCGACGTCGAGACGCTGAGCTCGCTGGAGAACGCACTGGAGAAGTTCCCCGGCTGCGCAGTCGTGATCAGCCACGACCGCTGGTTCCTCGACCGCACCTGCACCCACATCCTCGCCTGGGAAGGCGACGACGACAACGAGGCCAAGTGGTTCTGGTTCGAGGGCAACTTCGGTGCCTACGAAGAAAACAAAGTGGAACGACTTGGTATCGATGCGGCCCGTCCTCACAGGGTGACCCACCGCCGCCTCACACGCGACTAATGTCGCCTCTGCGTGCCAACGACGGCACGCGGCGGTAAGTCAGGAGCGAGTGGCATGACGATCAATCCGGGGGCGGGGGCGATCGAGGGGCCGACTGAAAAGGCGGTTCTTCCCGCCAGCCTGGACAAACTCGCCAGGGCCTACATCGCGACCTACCACGGGCCGCACGGCGATGCGCCCATCAGCGACGCGGCCACCGGCCCGGTCGATATGGGCGCCGCAGGCAGGTTGATGTCCCCGAACCTGCTGTCGGCCCACTACAACCTTGGCAGGCGGCGGCAGGTCGGCGAAACGCTCGTCTCGGTCTACCCCTCAGATGACCCCGGCGGCTTCGGCCCCGCGATTCAGATCGTCACCGACTACGCGACGCTGCTGATGGACTCCGTCACCGTGCTGCTGCACCGGTTAGGGGTGGCCTACAAGGCGATCATGAACCCGATCCTGCGGGTGCGGCGCGGCCCGACCGGTGAGCTGCTCGACATCCAGCCTTCTTCGGAGGTCGACAACTCCCGCGAGGCCGTCGACGAGGCATGGATCCACATCCAGCTGTCCAGTTCCGCCGATCCCAAGGCCGTCGAGGAGGCCAGGGGCCTGTTGCCGGGCGTCCTCGCGGATGCCCGCCAGGTTGCGCTCGACTCGCGGGCCCTGTCAGGGACACTGCTCGGCCTGGCCAACGAGCTCGACACCGATCCGGAGGGACGCTTCCCCGGCGCTGATCGCAAGGACGTGGCGGAGCTGCTGCGATGGCTCGCCGACGGGCATTTCGTCCTGCTGGGCTATCAACGCTGCCCGGTGCAGGGTGGGCAGTCGTCGGTCGACTCGTCGAGCCGGCTGGGCGTGCTGCGGTTCCGCGACGAGGTCCTGCCCCAACTGACCGACAGCGACGACCTGCTTGTGCTCGCGCAGGCGACGATCCCCAGCTTCCTTCGCTACGGCGCATACCCCTATATCGTCGTGGTCCGCGAACACCCTGGACATCGGGCGATCGAGCATCGCTTCGTCGGGTTGTTCACCGTCGCGGCGATGAACGCCAATGTGATGGAGATTCCGCTGATCTCACGGCGGGTCGGCGAAGCGATCGCGATGGCGCAGCGCGACCCGAGCCATCCGGCGCAGCTGCTGCTCGACATCATCCAGACCATTCCGCGCTCGGAGCTCTTCGCCCTCAGCTCGCGCGAGATGCTGGACATGGCGATGGCCGTCGTCGATCTTGGCTCGCGCAGGCGCACGTTGTTGTTCCTGCGCGCCGATCAGCTGGCCCACTTCGTCTCCTGCCTGGTGTACCTGCCGCGTGACCGGTACACCACGGGGGTGCGCCTGGAAATGCAGGACATCCTCGTCCGCGAGCTCGGCGGCGAGAGCATCGAATACACCGCGCGGGTCAGCGAATCGCCCTGGGCGGTCGTGCATTTCACCGTTCGCCTACCCGAGGGGTCCCGACCCGGGAGCGTGGATGTATCACTTCGCAACGAAGCGCGCATTCAGGATCTGCTGACCGAGGCGACGCGAACCTGGGGTGACCGGCTGCTCGGGGCCGTCAAAACCGGGTCGATCGACCAGGTCAGGGCCGAGCACTACTCGAGCGCTTTCCCCGAGGTCTACAAGCAGGCTGTCGGCCCCGCCGACGCGATCAACGACATCGCGATCATCGAAGAGCTGCAGGACAATTCGGTCAAGCTGGTGTTCTCCGAGGACGGCAGGGACGGCTCGGCGCAGCTGATCTGGTACCTCGGCGGCCGCTCGGCCTCGCTGAGTCAGTTGCTGCCGATGCTGCAGTCCATGGGCGTGATCGTGCTCGAAGAGCGGCCGTTCACCGTGACGCGTCCCGACGGGCTCTCGGTCTGGATCTACCAGTTCAAGATCTCGGTGTTCAGCGACATCCCCGATGAGCCCGAGGGACCCGAACGGGACGCGACCGCGGTGCGGTTCGCCGACGCGGTCACCGCGATCTGGCACGGCCGCGCCGAGATCGACCGGTTCAACGAGTTGGTGCTGCGCGCACACCTGACGTGGCAGCAGGTCGTGATTCTGCGCACCTATGCGAAGTACTTGCGGCAGGCCGGTTTTCCGTACAGCCAGGCCCATATCGAGGGCGTGCTGAACGGGAACCCGGTCACCGCACGGTCGCTGGTCGAACTGTTCGAAGCGATGTTCGACCCGGCTGCCGATCCTGAAAGGAAGGCCGCGCAGGCCGCCGCCGCATCAGTGGCCGCCGATATCGATGCGCTGACCAGTTTGGACACCGACCGCGTGCTGCGCGGCTTCGCATCGATGATTCAGGCCACGCTGCGCACCAATTACTTTGTCAGCAGGCAGGATTCGGCTCGTGCGCAGAACGTGCTCGCGATCAAGTTGAACTCGCGGCTGGTCGACGAACTCCCGCTGCCGCGGCCGATGTTCGAGATCTTCGTCTACTCGCCACGCGTCGAGGGTGTGCACCTGCGCTTCGGCTTCGTCGCCCGCGGCGGGCTGCGCTGGTCGGACCGCAAGGAGGATTTCCGCACCGAGATCCTCGGGCTGGTCAAGGCGCAGGCCGTCAAGAACGCCGTCATCGTCCCGGTCGGTGCCAAGGGCGGATTCGTCCTCAAGCAGCCCCCACTGCTCACCGGCGATGCGGCCGCCGACCGCGACGCTCAGCGCGCCGAAGGCGTCGCCTGCTACAAGCTGTTCATCTCGGGTCTGCTCGACCTCACCGACAACGTCGACCAGACGACCGGCAATGTCGTCACCCCAACGGATGTCGTGCGCCGTGACGGCGACGACGCCTACCTCGTGGTGGCCGCCGACAAGGGCACGGCAACGTTCTCCGACATCGCCAACGAGGTTGCGAAGTCCTACGGCTTCTGGCTCGGCGACGCCTTCGCCTCCGGCGGTTCGGTCGGCTACGACCACAAGGCGATGGGCATCACCGCCAAGGGCGCGTGGGAGAGCGTCAAACGGCACTTCCGCGAGATGGGTACCGACACCCAGTCCCAGGACTTCAGCGTCGTCGGCATCGGTGACATGAGCGGCGACGTCTTCGGCAACGGAATGCTGCTGTCCCCGCACATCCGGCTGGTGGCCGCGTTCAACCATTTGCACGTGTTCCTCGATCCGAACCCCGACGCGGCGAGGTCATGGGAGGAACGCAAGCGCATGTTCGACCTGCCGCGGTCGACATGGGACGACTACGACAAATCGCTGATCAGCGAAGGCGGTGGCGTCTACAGCCGCGAGCAGAAATCGATCCCGATCAGCCCGCAGGTCCGTGCCGCCCTCGGTATCGAAGACGGCGTCGACGAGCTGCCGCCGCCTGAGTTGCTGCGCAGGATCCTCAAGGCGCCGGTGGACTTGTTGTGGAACGGCGGCATCGGCACTTACATCAAGGCCGAAACCGAGTCCGACGCCGACGTCGGCGATCGCGCCAACGACATGATCAGGGTGAACGGAAACCAGGTGCGCGCCAAGGTGATCGGCGAAGGTGGCAACCTCGGCGTCACGTCGCTTGGCCGGGTCGAGTTCGACCTCGCAGGCGGTCGGATCAACACCGATGCCCTCGACAACTCTGCGGGTGTGGACTGCTCCGACCACGAGGTCAACATCAAGATCCTGATCGACGCGCTGGTGAGCATGGGCAAGGTGAAGCCGGAAGACCGGACGGACCTGCTGCTGTCGATGACCGACGAGGTCGGCGAGCTGGTGCTGATCGACAACAAGGACCAGAACGACCTGATGGGCACCAGCCGCGCCAACGCGGCCAGTCTGCTGCCCGTGCACTCCCGCCAGATCAAGGACCTCGAGTCCGAGGCCGGACTGAACCGGGAACTCGAGGCGCTGCCGTCGGAGAAGGAGATCCGGCGGCGCACCGAAGCCGGGATCGGGCTCACTTCACCGGAACTGTCGACGCTGATGGCACACGTCAAGCTGGACCTCAAGCAGAAGGTGCTGGCCACCGAGCTGCCAGATCAAGAGGTCTTCGCCGCCCGGCTACCGCGCTACTTCCCGACTCGGCTGCGGGAACAATTCGGGACCGAGATCCGGTCGCACCAGCTGCGTCGGGAGATCATCACCACGATGCTGGTGAACGACATCGTCGACACGGCGGGCATCTCGTATGTGTACCGGGTGATGGAGGATGTCGGCGTCGGGCCGGTGGACGCGGTGCGGTCGTACGTCGCGACCGACGCGATCTTCCGGATCAACGAAGTGTGGCGCGCCATCCGCGATGCCGATGTGGCGGTGCACGTTTCGGATCGCTTGACGTTGGACCTGCGTCGGCAGATCGATCGTGCAGGCCGCTGGCTTCTCAACTACCGGCCGCAGCCGCTGGCCGTCGGCGCCGAGATCAACCGGTTCGCCAAGAAGGTGGCCGAGCTGACACCGCGCATGCGGGAGTGGCTGCGTGGCGACGACCGTGCGATCGTCGAGAAGGAGGTCGGGCAGTTCTCCGCGCACGGTGTGCCAGAGGACCTCGCGTACATCATCGCCTCCGGCCTGTATCAGTACAGCCTGCTCGACATCATCGACATTGCCGATATCAAGGACCGCGAGCCGGCGGAAGTGGCCGACACCTACTTCGCGCTGATGGACTATCTCGGCACGGATGGGTTGCTGACCGCGATATCAGGCCTGCCCCGTGACGACCGCTGGCATTCTTTGGCGCGGTTGGCGATTCGCGATGACATCTACGGTTCTCTGCGCTCGCTGTGCTTCGATGTGCTCGCCGTCGGCGAGCCCGAGGAGAGCGGCGAGGAGAAGATCGGCGAGTGGGAGCTGACCAACGGCTCTCGGGTGCAGCGGGCGCGGCGCACGTTGAACGAGATCTATCAGTCCGACGAGCGTGACCTGGCGACATTGTCGGTGGCGGCGCGTCAGATCCGCAGCATGACACGGACGAGTGGAACGGGGAATGCTGGGTGACGGGAGCTTTACAGCGCCGGTGCAGCTGTGCGCTGGTCGGATATCGACATGTATCAGCACATCAACCACGCCACCATGGTCACCATTCTCGAAGAGGCGCGAATCCCGTTCCTGCGTGAGCCGTTCGAAGCCGTCATCGATGAGATCGGTCTGCTCATCCATGAGGTCAAGATCCTCTACAAGGGACAATTGCGGTTGAGGGATTCGCCGCTGCAGGTGACGATGTGGTCGAAGCGGGTGCGCGCCGTCGACTTCACCATCGGCTACGAGGTGCGGTCGGTGAACAAACCCGCCGACTCAAGGCCTGCGGTCATCGCCGAGACGCAGCTGGCGACCGTGCACATCAAAGAGCAGCGGCTGCAACGGCTTTCGCCGGCCCAGCAAGAGTATCTGCAGCGCTGGACTCGATGAGCAGTCCCGAGCGGGGCATCTGGCTGGATGACGCGACCCACCGCGAAGACCTCGCCACGTTCGTCGAGCGGGCGGTGCGGCTCGACGATGCCGCAGTCATCCGGTTGCGGGAGCGATCGCAGGGTCGCGTGGTGGCCTGGGTCGCAACCGGTTTCGATGTGCTGGCGAGCCGGGTGGTGGCAGGCCGGGTGCGTCCGGCCGACCTGAGCGCAGGGGCCGACGCGCTGGCCCAGAGCCTGGCGTCGGTGGACCGCAGCGGTCGCGTCGACCCCGGCTTTCCGATGGACTCGGCGTGGCGCGGTGTGCTGCCGCCCGACACTGGGTTCGCCCACATCGACGACGTGCCCGCGCGGGTGGTGCTCGAGCTGGCGCAGCGTGGTGTCGAGCTGGCGAAGGAGCACGGCAGCACTCACGGGCCACCGGTGTCGCTGCTGGATCAGGAGGTGCTCGCCGTCAGTTCCCCGCAGGGCGACGTCGACATCCCAATGCGCTGCGTATTCGCCTTGACCGCAATGGGTTTCCTGCCGCAGTCATCGGTGGCGGCTGAACAAGGCAAGGGGCTGGATCCGGGGACGGTGGCCGCCGACGAGATCGTGCGCGTGCGTGCGTTGCCCGCATGGCTGCGGATAGATGCGAGGTTCGGCTCGGTGTACCGCCGCCGCGGCGACCCCGCCGTCGTCCTGCGCTAACTGATCGCGGAAGAAACTAGACCAGCCAGGCGGCGGCGTTCGGGGGCAGCTTGCCGTCCACCAGGTCAGCGCTGGCCAACAGCACCTCACCGGCCGGCAGTCGACATGGGCTCGGCGCCTGCGTTCAGCGCGCACACCAGTCCACCGTCGACGACCCGGTACACCAGCGCGTCATCGGGAGCGTCCAGCCACTCGATCGCGTTGCCGTCGAATTCGGTTCGCGCACCACGCAATCGGATCGCCTCGCCGGTAGAACGACAGCGTGGAAGCAGGGTCACCGAGCTGCTTCTCGACCGTCAGCGACGACCACTCTTGCGGCAGCGGAAGCCAGGTGTCCGGATTCGTCGAGAAGCCGAACGGCGGAGCGTCACCCTCCCACGGCACCGGCACCCGCGACGCGTCACGACCGCGCCGGGTATGTCCGGATCGCTCCCACACCGGGTCGCGCAGCGCCTCGTCGGGCAGGTCGACGTTGGCAAGGCCGAGCTCTTCGCCGTTGTAGATGAACACCGCACCCGGCAGCGCCAGCATCACCAGCGCCATCGCCCACGCGCGGGCCAGGCCGACGTCGCCGTCGCCGTAGCGGGTGACGTCGCGGTCGACGTCGTGATTCGACAGCGTCCATGTCGGCGTGGCATTTTCGATCGCGGCGGCCGCCAACGAGTTCTCGATCGCACCGCGGATGTCTGCAGCGTCGAAATCCGCGCGCAACAGCCGGAAGTTGAAGCCCAGATGCAGCTCGTCGGCGCGCAGGTACCGGGAGAACTGCTCGTTGTCGTACACCCACACCTCGCCGATCGCCACCGCGTGCGGGTAGTCGTTGAGCACCGTGCGGATGTGACGGTGGATGTCGTGCACACCGTCGTCGTTGAACCTCGGGTCGTCGTCCATGTCGGCGAGCAGCACGTCGGTCCCGGTGACCTCCATATCGGGCAGCCCGGGCCGCTTGGCCATGCCGTGTGCGACATCGATGCGGAAGCCGTCGACGCCGCGCTCCAGCCAGAACCGCAGCGTCTTCTCGAGATCGTCGTAGACCTCGCGGTTCTCCCAGTTCAGGTCGGGCTGCTCGGCGTCGAACAGGTGCAGATACCACTGCCCGGGATTGCCGTCGGGTTCGACGACGCGGGTCCACGCCGGGCCGCCGAAGATCGACACCCAATTGTTGGGTGGGTGCACCCCGCCTGGGCCGGTTCCGTCGCGGAAGATGTACCGCTCACGCGCGTCGGTGCCCGGGCCTGCGGCCAGCGCGGCCTGAAACCACGGATGCGCCGAGCTGGTGTGGTTGGGCACCAGGTCCATCGTCAGCTTGATGCCCCGCGCATGGGCGCGCCTCGATCAGCCGGTCCAGCGCATCCATCCCGCCGAACAGGGGGTCGACGTCGCGCGGATCGGACACGTCGTAGCCGTGGTCGGCCATCGGCGACACCATCACCGGGTTCAGCCAGATGGCGTCGACACCCAGCGTCTCGAGATAGTCCAGCCGCGAGGCGACGCCGTCGAGGTCGCCGACGCCGTCACCGCTGCTGTCGCTGAACGAGCGCGGATACACCTGGTAGAACACGGCATGCGACCACCAAGGCCTGTCGTTGGGATCAAGCACGCCCGCAACCTACACCGCGGCCGTTGTCTGGTTCAGAACGGCGAGTTGACCATCGACTGCGCTGCCATCTCCAGGTAGGCCAGCAGCTGCGCGCGATGCTCGTCATCGAGGGTCTGCGAGTCGATCGACGCCACCGCGGTGTGCATGCACCGCAGCCACGCATCGCGCTCGATGAAGCCGATCTTGAACGGGCTGTGCCGCATCCGCAGCCGGGGGTGGCCACGCTGGTCGGAGTAGGTGCGCGGGCCTCCCCAGTACTGCTCCAGGAACATCCGTAGCCGCACCTCGGCGGCGTCGAGATCCTCGTCGGGATACAGCGGCCGCAGGATCTCGTCCTCGCGGACGAGCTCGTAGAACCGCGACACGATGGCATTGAAGGTGTCGTGGCCACCCACTTCGTCGTAGAAGGACTGCTGCGGCTGAGTCACGCCACCCATTGTTCCTGACCGCGCGAGCCGGCCGTCGTCCGGTGACGTCATGGGAAGTTCATCCGGTTGACCAGGGGACACAAAGGAATTTGCTATGCGATTTCCCCAAATCCATGGTGGACTGTCGGGCGGAGGACGAATGGCGCATCGCAACAAGAGCCGTACACCGACGCTGCTGCACAGCGTCGAAACTCGTCCTGTCACCCGCGAAGGGTCACTCTGGGGCCGTCGCCGAGTACTGCTCCTGAACTCCACCTATGAACCCCTGACCGCCCTGCCGATGCGCAGGGCGGTCGTCATGCTGATGTGCGGCAAGGCCGACGTCGTGCACGCCGACCCGTCGGGGCCGGTGATCCATTCGGCCACCCGGACGGTCACGGTGCCGTCGGTGATCCGGCTGCGGTCCTTCGTGCGGGTGCCGTACCGGGCCCGCATCCCGATGACACGGGCCGCGTTGATGCACCGCGACCGGTTCCGCTGCGCCTACTGCGGCGGCAAGGCCGACACCGTCGACCACGTGGTGCCCCGCAGCCGCGGCGGCGACCACACATGGGAGAACTGCGTGGCCGCCTGCTCGACCTGTAACCACCGCAAGGCCGACCGGATGCTGGCCGAGCTGGGCTGGACGCTGCGCTCGACGCCGACGCGGCCCAAGGGTCAGCACTGGCGGCTGCTGTCATCGGTCAAGGAACTCGACCCGGCGTGGATGCGATATCTGGGTGAGGGCGCGGCCTAGCCCGTCGCCACGATAAGGTTTGCGTCGTGAGCACCGCACTTGCACATTCGCTACTGGGCGGGGTCCCCCTGCTGCTCCTGTTGGTGTTGATCGCGCTGATCTGGGGCGTGGGCAAGAACCGCAAGGGTCCGCATCCGGAGACCTACAAGATGTCGGACGCCGAGTGGACGCACGGGCCGATCCTGTGGTCCGCCGACGAGCCCGAATCCCATGGGCATGAGCACCCGTTGACGATTGGAGGCGGCGCAAGTGGCAAGTGGTGAAATCGCGACGCGCCAGTCGTCGGAGCTGGAGCTGCCGCGCGGCTCCGTCGTCACGTCCAGCGGACGAGTATCCGGAGTCACCGAGCCCGGTGAGCTGTCGGTCACCTATCCGTTCCCGGTCAAGGACCTGGTGCGGCTCGACGACGCGCTGAAGTTCGGATCGAGAAGGGCGCAGGCCCGCTTCGCGGTGTACGTCGGCGACCTGGGCTCGGACACGGCTGCGACGGCGCGAGAAATACTGGCCAAGGTGCCGACGCCGAACAATGCGGTGCTGCTTGCTGTTTCGCCGAATCAGAAGGCCATCGAGGTCGTCTACGGCTCCGACGTTCAGGGCCGCGGCATCGAGGAGTCGGCTCCGCTCGGCGTGAAGGCCGCGGCGGCGTCGTTCAACTACGGCAACCTAATGGCCGGGCTCATCAGTGCGGTCAAGGTGATGAGCGCCGGCGTCACACCGGCCTAGCTGACGTCGAAGGCCCGGGCGCGTAGCGCGCGCTCGACACCGGCACGGCCCTCGATGACCAGCCTCCGCAGCGACGGCGGCAACTCGCCCGCCAGGAACCGGTCCGCGGCGGCCAGCGCGTCGTCGCTGATATCCCACGACGGGTACAGGCCGATGACGACCGTCTGCGCAACCTCGCTGGACCGTCGCTCCCACACCCGCGGGATGGCGTCGAAGTACTTCGCCGTGAACGGCGCAACCAGCGCCTGCTGACCCGGCTGCACGAAGCCGTCGATGATCGCCCGCCCGACGATGTTGGGCAGGGTGTCGTCCTCGATGACGAGCTGCCACGCCGTGTTCTTGACGGCCATCTGCGGGCGGGCCGCCGCCGCGCGTGCGGCGTTGCGCTTACCTGCCGCCGTCGGATCGCGCTCTGCTTCGGCATCGATGAAAGGCGTTGCCTGCCCGTCATTGTCGATGTCGCCGGCGGCGGCCAGCGCGGTGACGATGCGCCACCGCAGGTCGGTGTCGACGACCAGACCGGTCAGCCCGTGCTCGGCGGGGTCGGTGTCCAGTAGCGCGGCGAGCACGGCGACATGGCGAAGCGCGAGCACCGACGTGCACAGCGCGTTGACGTAGGCCAGCTGGTGGTCTGACCCCGGCTCGGCGGCGCGGGCCACCTCCAACAGTTTGTCGGCGAACAACGGCCAACCCTCTGCGCAGGACCAGTCGGGATCGGCGTAGGAGCGCAGCGCGGTCTGCGCCTGCATCAGAAGCCGCTGTGCCACACCGACTTCGGTTTCGGCGCCGATGCCGTTGACGACCAGCGCGACGAAGTCGCGTGCCTTCAACTCCGCCTCGCGGGTCATCTCCCATGCCGCCGACCAGGCCAGCGTGCGGGGGAGCGGTTCGGCGATGTCGGCGATACGGGTGAGCGCCGTCTCCAACGACTCCGGGTCGAGCCGCAGCGAGCAATAGGTCAGGTCGTCATCGTTGACCAAGATCAGCTTGCCACGTGACACACCTTGCAGCGCAGGAACTTCGGTGAGCTCACCCTCGATGTCGAGCTCCTCGCGGTGGACACGAACCAGCTTGCCGGAGCCGTCGTCGTCATAGATGCCGACGGCCAGCCGGTGCACGCGGGTTTCACCCGCGCCGGGCTCTGCGCCACTCTGGCTGACGGCGAAGCGGCTGAACTTCCCGTCGGCGTCGACGTCGAAGTCGGCACGCAAAGTGTTGAGGCCGGTGGTCTTCAGCCACTGCTGGCCCCAGTGCGAAAGGTCGCGGCCGGAGGACTTTTCGAGCGCGCCGAGCAGGTCACCGAAAGTGGCGTTGTCGAAGGCGTGGTCGCGGAAGTAGTCCCGCAGCCCGGCCAGGAACGCCTCGAGGCCGACGTACGCGACCAGCTGCTTGAGCACGCTGGCGCCCTTGGCGTAGGTGATGCCGTCGAAGTTGACCTCGACGGCGTGCAGATCGGGGATGTCGGCGGCCACCGGGTGCGTCGACGGCAACTGGTCCTGCCGGTAGGCCCACGACTTCTCGGCGTTGGCGAACGTCGTCCACGCCTCCGTGTATTCGGTGGCTTCGCTCTGGCACAGCACCGATGCGAACGTCGCGAACGACTCGTTGAGCCACAGGTCGTCCCACCACTTCATGGTGACGAGGTCGCCGAACCACATGTGCGCCATCTCGTGCAGCACGGTCTCGGCGCGCCGCTCATAGGACGCGCGGGTCACCTTGCTGCGAAAGACGTAGTCTTCCAGAAACGTTACGGCTCCGGCGTTCTCCATCGCGCCCGCATTGAATTCGGGCACGAACAGCTGGTCGTACTTGCCGAAAGCGTACGGCTCGCCGAAGTTGCGGTGATAGAAGTCGAAACCCTGCTTGGTTTCGGTGAACAGCCGGTCGGCGTCCATGAACTCGGCCAGCGACTTACGGCAGAACAAGCCGAGCGGAATCTCGCCGTGCTCGTCGGTGTAGGTGTCGCGCCAGAAGGCGTACGGCCCGGCGATCAGCGCGACGAGGTAGGTGCTCATCCGCGGCGTCGTCGTGAACGTCACCGTCTTGGTGTCGCCGGTGACGTCCGCGCCGACCGGGGCGCCGTTGGACACCACTTCCCAATGGGCGGGCGCCGTCACGGTGATGTCGAAGGTCGCCTTCAGGTCGGGCTGGTCGAAACACGCGAACATCCGCTTGGCGTCAGCGGTTTCGAACTGCGAGTAGAGGTAGACCTCGTCGTCGACCGGGTCGACGAAGCGGTGCAGACCTTCACCGGTGTTGGAGTAGCTGCACAGGGCGTCGACGACGAGGGTGTTGCGCTGGCGCAGGCCGGTCAGCGCGATGCCGGTGGATTCGTCATAGCCGGAGACGTCGAGCTCGATCCCGTTGAGGGTCGCGCGCTGCACGGTGTCGGCGGCGAGGTCGATGTAGGTGTCGGCGCCGGGAAGCGCGTCGAACTCGACTGTCGCCACGGAGCGGAAGGTCTTCTCACCGGGCGCGCCTGCGCCGTCGGTCAGGTCGAGGTCGACGCGGTAGCGGTCGACGGTGACGAGGGCGGCCCGTTCAACGGCCTGGTCGCGAGTCAGATTGGGAAGTACCACACGTCCAACCTAGTGGCCCCGTCGTGGACGGGTGAGGTGGCCGCGTCTGGCTAGAAGCCCGGCACCCGCGGAACGCCCGGCATTCCTTGCATGCCCTGCAGTGAATTCAGGAACGTGCCGTTGCCGATCGAGCCCATCATCTGCGGGCAGTACATCGAGATCGCGATGCCGGTGAAGAAGGACGCCATACCGGGACTGATGCCGTTGTCGGCGACGGTGGTCGCAACCTGCGCGAACGACTTCCCCGGCTCGACCAGCATCGGACACACCCGTTCGCCCAGCTGAGCGGTGAGATCGGCGTTGTTGTCGGCGTAGGGGATGTTGGCGCGGTTGATCGCATTCAGGAAGGCGTCGGCGTTGGGGTTGACGGGGTCGGCGGAGGCCGAGGGAGGCGAGCGTGATGCCCGCTGCGATCACGGCAGCAGTGATGGCCGTGGCGTTGGCTCGATTGATTCGTGTCACTTGTGTAACAGTGGTTTACCTAGGTCACATTGACAACACGCTTGTATAAAGGTTTGGAACAGTTGCGCGCGGCGCGTGGTTGCGCTGACTGAGCTCTGTTCCACGACACCGATCGAGAGGATCAATCCAATGCCCGAGAAGTCCGTCGCCGGTTTCTGGTTCGACCCACTGTGCCCATGGTGCTGGATCACGTCGCGATGGATTCTCGAGGTGGAGAAGGTCCGCGACATCGAGGTGGACTTCCACGTGATGAGCCTCGCCGTGCTCAACGAGGGCCGCGATCTGCCCGAGGAATATCGCGAGATGATGAAGACGGCATGGGGCCCGGTGCGGGTGGCCATCGCCGCCGAGCAGGCCAAGGGCTCCGAGGTGCTCGCCCCGCTGTACACCGCGATGGGCACGCGCATTCACAACCAGGGCTATCGGGAGTTCGACCCGACCTTCGAGAAGGTCATCAGGGAATCGCTGGAGGAGGTCGGGCTGCCTGCCGAACTGGCGGAGGCCGCGACCACCGACAAGTACGACGAGGCATTGCGCAAGAGCCACCACGAGGGCATGGACGCCGTCGGCGAGGACGTCGGCACGCCGACGATCCACATCAACGGGGTGGCGTTCTTCGGCCCGGTGCTGTCGCGGATTCCGCGCGGCGAGGAGGCCGGCAAGCTGTGGGACGCGTCGGTGACGTTCGCGTCGTACCCGCACTTCTGGGAGCTCAAGCGCACCCGCACCGAGGCGCCCGAGTTCGACTAGCGTGCCTGCGGCGCCGAGATCTGCATGATGGTCGCTGTCCGGCCGAATTCACAACCTTGATGCAGAACTCGGCGACGGGCGTTGAGCATGCTCTGCCAGAATGACCGCCATGCGCGTCTACCTGGGCTCTGACCATGCGGGCTTCGAACTCAAGAACGAGATCATCGAGCACCTCAAGAAGGCCGGGCACGAGCCCATCGACTGCGGCGCCTACACCTACGACGCCGAGGACGACTACCCGGCGTTCTGCATCGCCGCGGCGCTCAAGACCGTCGGGGACAACGAGAGCCTCGGCATCGTCATCGGCGGCTCGGGCAACGGCGAGCAGATCGCCGCGAACAAGGTGCCGGGTGCCCGGTGTGCGCTGGCCTGGAGCACCGAGACGGCCTCGCTGGCGCGCCAGCACAACAACGCGCAGGTGATGGGAATCGGTGCCCGCATGCACACCGTGCCCGAGGCGCTGGAGATCGTCGACGCATTTCTGGGTGCCGAGTGGTCGAAAGCTGAACGCCATCAACGCCGTATCAACATCTTGAAGAAGTACGAAGAGACCCATGTCCCGCCGCCAGTCCCGGGACCACCGGCCGCGGATGCCTGAAGGTCACACGCTTCACCGGCTGGCTCGGCTGCATCAGCGCAAGTTCGGCCGGGCGCCCGTCATCGTCTCCAGCCCGCAGGGCCGCTTCGCCGACGGGGCGGCCGCCGTCAACGGCCGGGTGCTGAAGAAGGCGAGCGCGTGGGGCAAGCATCTGTTCCACCACTACGAGGGCGGCCGCGTCGTGCATGTGCACCTCGGCCTGTACGGAAAGTTCAGTGAGGTCGAGCTGCCGATGCCACTGCCGGTCGGGCAGGTGCGAATGCGGATGGTCGGTGCCGACTTCGGCAGCGACCTCCGCGGACCGACCGTGTGCGAACTGATCGACCAGGCCGAGGTCGACGACGTGATCGCGCGGCTCGGCCCGGACCCGCTGCGGCGCGACGCGGACGGATCGCTGGCGTGGGCGCGAATCAGCAAGTCGCGCAGGCCGATCGGCGCGCTGTTGATGGACCAGACGGTGATCGCGGGCGTCGGCAACGTGTATCGCAACGAGCTGCTGTTCCGTCATCGCATCGACCCGTACCGGCCGGGTGTGAATATCGATGCCGGCGAGTTCGACGCCATGTGGACCGATCTCGTCGCGTTGATGGCGATCGGGTTGCGCCGCGGCAAGATCATCACGATCGACCGCGAAGACGACCGCGGACTGCCGTCGTACGCGCCAGGGCGACCGCGCACCTGGGTTTATCGCCGCGCCGGCGAGCCGTGCCGAGTCTGCGGGACGGAGATCCGAACCGCCGTGCTCGAGGGCCGCAATCTGTTCTGGTGCCCGACCGACCAGAAGTAGGCCCTGTTTTCGGTTGAGTCAGACGCAAATGGCCCCGATTTGCGGCGTGTCGGGGGGCATTTGCGTTCCCCTGACCTTCGGTGTGGGCCCAGCTCGTGCTGAGAAATCGGCCCGCGGCTCAGAGACAATCGGCGGGTGGAACTCATCCTCGTCGTCGTCGGAGCCATCGTCGTCACCGCCATGGCGCATCGGCGCGGGCTGGAACCCGCCCTGATCATCGTCGTCATCGGCATCGCCGTGTCGTTCCTGCCCGGATTCGAGGCGCCCGAGCTGGATTCGCACATCCTGCTGTCGGTCGTCTTGCCGCCGCTGCTGTACTCGGCTGCGTTGGACTTCTCGTTCCCGACGTTCCTGCGCAACATCCGCCCGATCCTCGGCCTGGGCGTCGGCCTCGTCGTCGTGACGGCGTTCTCTGTCGCGTTGGTGTCGTCGTGGTTGGTGGTGGTGCCGCTGACGTTCGGCGCCGCGCTGGTGCTGGGCGCGATCGTGGCGCCGCCCGACGCTGTCACCGCCGTGGCCGTTGGCCGCAAACTCGGCCTGCCGAAGAAGGTGATGGCGATCCTGACGGGCGAGAGCCTGATCAATGACGCGGCGGCGCTGACGTTGTTCTCCGTTGCGGTGGCCCAGGTCGCCGGCACGCACACCTTCATCGAAAACCCGTTACTGCTGTTCGGCTACAGCGCCATCGTCGGGCCCTTGGTCGGGGCGGCGCTGGGGTATGTGACGTTGTGGATTCGACGGCGACTGGCCAACCCCGGTCTCGAGACGGTGCAGGGGTTGGTCGTGCCGTTCGCGGCGTTCATCTGCGCCGAGGAGATCCATGCGTCGGGCGTGCTGGCGGTCGTCGTCGCCGGCTTCGTCGTCGGCAACGGGACGCTGGGCGCGGGATACCAGACCCGGCTGCAGGAACGGTATGTGTGGAACTCGGTCGATGTGCTGCTGGAAGCGTTCGTGTTCGCCTACATCGGATTGCATTTGCGGTTCGTGCTGGAAGACCTGCGCGAGACGCATGAATCGCTGACGCAGGTGGCCGGCGCGTCGGCGATCGTGCTGCTGATCGTCCTGGTGATCCGGCCGCTGTCGGTGATTGCGATGTTCGGCCGCAACAAATTGTCGTCGCACGTGGAGAGCCGCCTCAGTGTGCCGGTCCCGTCGCGTGGTGGTCGCGGGGCGCTGGGTACCCGTCGGCGGGACAAACCGCAGGGCAAGTGGCGATCGCGGATCGACCGTCGACCGTTGACGTGGCAGGAAAGCGTCGTCGTCTCGTGGACCGGGATGCGCGGGGTGGTGACTTTGGCTGCGGCAGCGGCGATTCCGGCGACCACAATCAGCGGTGAGCCGTTTCCCGAACGGTCGATGATTCAGGCGATCGCGTTCGTGGTGAGCGTCGGCACCTTGTTGATCCAGGGGTGGACGTTGCCGCTGCTGATCAAACGACTGCGTGTTTCGCGGTTCACCGACGACCATGCCGCCGACCGCGAGGAGGAATTGAAAGCCGAACGGCTCGTGCACGACGCCGCCGACGCAGTACTGGCCGAGTTCCGGGCGAATCCGCCAGAGGGGATGGACCCACGCGTGCTGGCCGAGATCCGTGCCGTCGTCGCTCGGCACTCACAGGACGCCGACGAGATGCCCGATCCGGACGCGCACACGAAACGGTCCGAAGTGTTCTCGGCGCTGTATCGCGATGTGCTTGCGGCGCAACGGGCAGTGTTGATCGAGGAGCGGGATTCGGGTCGCATCGAGGACGAAGCCGTGCGCGCCATGCTGGAACGGCTCGACCTCCAGGAAGCCGGAGTGTCAGCGCGACTGGAGAGCCGGCTCTGACCAATTGTTGATGAGCGGCGCGTGGTCACTGCTTGAACGTGCATGCTTGCGACATGGAGCTGACGATCTTTGCTGCGCCGGTGTCGAGATCGGCTGATTACGGCCAATACTTGCGGTTGGCGCAGGCAGCCGAGACGTTCGGCTACGACGGGTTCGTTCGCGGAGACCACTATTGGGGTGAGGTGGCGCCGGGCTCGACCGATGCGTGGGTGACCATGGCCGGACTCGTCCGCGAAACCTCCACCATCCGGCTCGGTGTATTGGTGACCCCGGCGACGTTTCGCCACCCGGGGTCGCTGGCCATACAGGTCGCCCAAGTCGACCAAATGAGCGGGGGACGCGTCGATTTCGGACTGGGTGCGGGCTGGTATGAGCCCGAGCACCGGGCCTACGGCATCCCGTTCCCGCCGTGGGGAGAACGATTCGACCGGTTCGAGGAGTCGTTGGCGGTGATCACCGGTCTATGGCGGACCCCGGTCGGCGACCTGTTCAACCACGACGGCAAGCATTTTCGCCTAGAGGACTGCCCGGCATTGCCGAAGCCCGTCCAAGCGGGCGGGCCGCCGATCATCATCGGCGGTGCCGGAACCAGGCGTACCCCCGCACTGGCCGCCCAGTACGCCGACGAATTCAATCACCAGCCGGGCAGGACGGACGTCGACGAACCGTTCAACGCCCAGCCCACCGCTGTCGCGACGGTCGGCGCACAGTTCGAGCGAGTCAAACAGGCGTGCAGATCGATTGATCGCGACCCCGGCGACATCAAGATGTCGCATGCTGTGGCTCTGTGCTGCGGCCGCACCGAGGCCGAAATCGCCGAGCGTGCCGCGGCGATCGACCGCACTGTGGAGCAATTACGGGAACGCGGTGGCGGGGGTTCGCCCGCGGAGATTGTCGACAGCGTTGGCCGCTATGCCGAAATCGGTTCCGAACGAACGTATTTCATGATCCGCGACATGGACGACATCGATCACCTCGAGCTGGTCGCGTCCGAGGTTATGCCGCAACTGCGATAGACGGTTTAGAAGCCGCCGAAATCTCCACCGAAGTCGCCGCCGCCGAAATCGCCGCCGCCCCAGCCGCCGCCGTCGCCGCCGCCCCAGCTGTCGCCGCCCCAGCCGCCGCCGTCGCCACCCCCATATCGCCGCCGCCGTCGCCGTAGTCGCCACCGTCCTGTCCGGCGTCCAAGCCGTCGGCATAACCGTCGCCGTACCCGTTCTCAAAGCCCTGCGCGTCATAGCCGACGCCGCCCATGCCCGAGAACAATGCGCTGAACAGGAACACCGAGCCCACGCCCCAGGCGCCGGCGACAAGAGCAGGCTTCCACCACGGCTCGGAGTACCAGCCTGCCGGAACCGGACGGCCCGCGACGCGACCGCCGGGGTAATAGTTCGGTGTGCGCTCCGTCGGGTTGGGTGAGGCCTCGATCTGGCGGCCCTCGAACTCGACGCGCCGGTCCTCGGTGACCGTGCCTGCGGACTGCTGCCCGGACAGCGACTCCAGCTCGGGCCCGGGGTCCATGCCCATCGCGGTGCGGGCGGCGCGCACGTAGTAGAGCCCCTCCATGGCGCTTTCCTTGGCGAGCAGCGCCTGCTTGGCGGTGGTGGCCTGGTCGATCTGTGCGCCGGCGGCGTTGAACCGCTCCGACGCGTCGGCGATGGCCTGCTTGGACGCGTCGTCGGTGCCGGACAGGTTGAGCACTTGGCCGCCGAGGCGGTCGATGACTCTGCGGGCGTCCGCCTTGGCGTCAGCCAGGGAGGTGGCGTTTCGGTTGGCCGTGTTGCGCGACGCGTTCCAGACAACCAGGCCGATCGCGCCGACAACGACAAGGATGAGCACCAGCAGTAAGCCGTCCATGGCGACCAGCGTACTCACAGGAAAGCGCGGATTCGGGCCCGCGAACTAGGGGCGGGTTACGCCCAGAGCGGAGTACACCTCGTTGGAGAGCGCGACGCTGCGCGGGTCGGCGTTGCATTTGGTGGCGTCGAAGTGGTTCATGACGTAGGCGTAGCCGATGCGGTGTTCAAGGTCGACGAAGCCGAAACTTCCGCCTGATCCGCCGTGGCCGAAGATCTTTGTGTTGGGGGCGTTCAATCCGCGCTGGTTGAGCATGTAGCCCAGGCCCCAGCCGTGGTCGGCGACGCGCGGGCCGAGGACGAGGTCAGTGTCGAAGCCACCCTGCGAGATTCGGCATTTCTCCATGTGCTCGTAGCTGAGGATCTTGCCGTGAGCGAGCGCGTTGTAGAACGTCGCAAGACCCAGCGCGGAGACGTGGGCGTTGGTGGATGGGAATTCTGCTGTGCGCCAAGCGGTGATGTCGGTTGTGCCGAGCTCGTCGTCGGGGATGAAGCCGATCGCGACAGAGAATGCGGCCATCGGGTGCTCGTCGATGGTCGCTGGGTAGCCGGGCGCGTTGCCGTTGTGGAGGACGTCACGGATGTGGGGCTTGTTGACCATGTCGGCGCAGCGGTGGTGCTCGCTTGGCGGTAGGCCGATGTGGACGTCGATGCCGAGGGGCTCGGCGATTTCTTTGCGGAGGTACTCGCCGAGCGTGCGACCGCTGACGCGGCGGACGATTTCGCCGAGAAGGAATCCGAAGCTGCACATGTGATAGCCCTGCGCGGTGCCGGGTTCCCACCAGGGTTCAGCGGTTTCTAGGTGTTCGCACACGGTGTCCCAGTCGAGAGTCTGTTCGGGTGTGAGTCTTATGCGGGGGCCGATGACGCCGGAGCGATGGCCCAGCACCATGGCGACGGTGATGTCTTGCTTTCCGGCTTGGGCGAATTCGGGCCAGTACTCGGCGACGGGGGAGTCGAGGTCGAGTTCGCCGCGATCAGCGAGTAGGTGAATGCAGGTACTAGTCAGAGCTTTTGAGCCGGAGAAGATGCTGGCGAGGGTGTGCTTGCTGCCAGGGGTTTCTGGTGGTTGCTTTGGCGGTGCCGCCCCAGAGGTTGACGGCGAGTTGGCCGTCGACCCAGACGGCGACGGCGGCGCCGACCTCGTTGCGTTCTTGGAAATTGGTTTCGAAGGCGTCTCTTACGCGCTCGAAATTGGGTGCGCAGGTTCCGCTGATGGTGACTCGCGGACGGTCGTTCACGAGCCTCCTGACGGCGACGGCCGTTGTTGGCCTGAAGCGCCGATCGTGTTGGGCGCAGCCTGTTAAGACTGACCGTCAAAGGCTGAGAGACGGTTGCGGTTGGGTTGCGATTCGGCATTGGCGCCGAACGCTATTCGACGGTGTCGCCTGCCTCGTCGCGCCTGTGCTGAAGAAGGGCGCGACAGAGGCGTGGATGACTCGATGAGGCACAGGTATTTCTCCATCGATCCAACCGTCGCATGCGATCGATGCCGAAATGGACTTCGCGCGGCCGACCCCGGCGGGGCCGACCACGTAAAGGACTTAGCCAAGGCCGGCTCCAGCCCGGGGAGTCGGCAAATATGAGTACAAGCTGCGAGCTAGGCCGATCGCCCGGAAGGCCTTGACACGTGTCTAGTAGGAGCCGATCGCTCAACGCCGAGTGGTAAGCCGCTTTCGTACGGCATGCATTAAGAAGCGTCCCGGCGAAGTCATGGTGTTTGCGTGACAATCTCCGGCAACGGTGACGGACGCGAGAGCGGTCCGCGCATGCGCTTCATCGCCGGACCAGACGACAAAAGCCAAGATCATTGAGAGCCGAGGTCAACCCGCAACAGCGCGGCCAACAGGCCGAGTCTGCGTATCCCATCGACGTAGTTTTATGAATTTAAAAATTCGCGGTACGAAATCCAGCTAACTGGGTACTTTTCACTCAGTCGGGAGATTCTCGAAAAGGGAGGGACAAAACTATGAAGAAAATCCTTGGGGCTGCGTCCGCAGCCGCCGCCGCTGCCGCATGTATCGCCGTCGGAACGGCAGGAACGGCATTTGCCGATCCCGAATTGAACGGGACGTACACCTTGACCGTCGACGAGACGCAAGCCACCACGAATCAGTTTGCGATGCAGAACCCGGACGGTTGAGACCAACCCAGTGGGTCGTCACGTCCTGCGGTCCGGGCTGCGCCAACGTGACCATCCCGGACAACCCCAACGGTGGTGGTCAGTTGAAATTGGTCAACGGGCGGTGGGAAATGTCGAAGGATATGACCTTGATGAACTGCAATCCCGGCCAGCCTGACGTCACGGTGACGACTTCCATTGACGCAGCGACGCTTCAAGGAACAGAAGTGAACACCAACCATTGCCTGAACAACGTGATCACTGCTCCTGCCACCCTGACCCCCGCGTAGGTAACGAGCCACGGGCGACGAATACCGTCTGCCCGACAACTCATCTCTGGTTGCGGCCGGGCTGAGGTTGACGTTAGCGAGTGCATACTCGAGCGGCGCCGGCCTTGGCCTGGCCGCAACTTTTTCGCGCCTTCTACGTTCCGCGGGCCAGGACTAGTCATCGACATAGACTCCGGCCATGGTCGGGCAGCTGAGCGAGGGGCCCGCAATCTGCCTCAAGCGAGCCTGGGAATTTCGCCCCGGCTCTTGCCGAAAACGGCGGCGATGGTGTGCACCCTGGCGGCGTGCCGGCGCCGCCCGGTAGACAGCGTCCTGGGAAAACGCCCTCAACTGGCGATTGGTTGGAGCGGGCGACGGGAATCGAACGCGCGTAGCTAGTTTGGAAGTTTTATACGCGCCCGAAAGCTTGTTCGGATTCGCCCTGGTGGCGGCAAGTCGCCGGGTCCGCCGCCGCGGGCACGGTGACCAGCAGGCTCAGGAGCGCCA
Organism: uncultured Actinomycetota bacterium; assembly: GCA_963758825.1. Classification (GTDB taxonomy): domain Bacteria; phylum Actinomycetota; class Actinomycetes; order Mycobacteriales; family Mycobacteriaceae; genus Mycobacterium. The sequence goes on from CAVWWV010000017.1 coordinate 71,925, forward strand.
ACCCAACTTGCCCCGCGACGGTCGCGAGTATTTGGGCAGTTTCACAGGCACCCCGGGTCTGGGACTGAGCAATCGCATCTGAGAGTGCGCTCATCGTAACCGGATGCTGTAGCAGAATCGGGGCAGCGAAATGCCGTCAGCACAAAAAGATTGGCTACGGGGTGAGCATATTGACGAGCTTCGCAGCGGTAGGGATGTCCGCGATGCGGCCGACGTTCGCACCCGCATAAAGAGGGCGCCAGTCAACTAGGTTCTCGGGTCCGTCTGCGGTCGGCGGTTGGGCCACGAGGAATGGTAGCCGTGGCGGTTGCGCCTTGAGCGCACGATTCTGGGCTGCGAGCGGCATCACCGTAGCGAGGCTTGTAATGGCTCGGTTAGTCCTGCGAATCCAAACAGGACCTCGGTCTTCATGGCCTAACCAGCGGCGGGTTGCAGTGTTGTGAATCACCCGGTGTGGAGCATCAGGCCAGCCCAATCCGAACAGTTCCGTGAGCACGGTTTTATCGGCGTCGACGCAGCGCCGTTTGTATTCGGCGTGGGCGCGGCTCTCTTCGCTGACCAGAAAGCGAGTGCCGACGACCGCCGCGACTGCGCCGGCATCGAGCGCGGCCTGCACACCCTCGGCGTCGACGATTCCACCGGCGACGAGAACAGGGATCTTCACAGCAGCGCGCACCTGCTCGAGCAGCTCGAGAGCCGGGGTCGTTCCGCGGACGTGGCCGCCGGCCTCGACCCCTTGGGCAATCACTGCATCCGCGCCGGCCTGGGCTGCGGCCTTCGCCTCCTCGACCGATCCGCACTGATGAATCCAGGTGGTGGCGGCGAGCCGGCGAGGCGCCCCCCAGAAGGTGACGATCACGTCCGCGGTGGCAGCCGCCTCCACGTCACCGATTCGAAGGAACGGCAGCAGCAAATTGACGGCGATCGGCCCTCCGGTGAGTTGGCGAGCGGCGGCTATCTCGGCTGCGATCGTCGCGCGCGCACCAGCGATCGTCCCGAGACCACCCGCCTCTGAAACTGCGGCCGCAAGTTCATGTCCCGCGACAAAACCCATGCCGGCCTGAACAACGGGCACCGCCAAACTGCGCAGATCAAGGACCGCGGCCATTGGTACTAAGCTACCGCGCCGCAACACGCGAGCGAACTGTATGCGTTACGACGGCTTGGCCCATTGCCGATGGCCCGTCGATCAAGGCTGCCGCCAGAGGCATCGGGCATCAGGCCGTCGCCGAAATCGCCGTTGCGACCGCCTAGTTGGCGGAGGGGGTCAGGCGACGCGGTGGCGTGGCTTTCAGCCCATACCTTTGGCCACGATGTAGAGCCGGTTGCCGAACGCTGCCGTCGCCGGCGCGGCGTCGGTGGTGCCGCCGCCTGGGACTTCCGTCCACCCGTCGAGCGAGCTGGTTCTGTTTTACGGAGTTGATGTAGACGCGGTTGTCGAGGCCGCGGCTCACGACGAAGAGCCGGTCGCCAAACGCTACGGCCGCCAACGCCGTAACTGGTGGACGCGTTTGTGCCCGCTGAGCGCATCTGAACCCAACCACGGTCGCCGACGTGCTCTCCTGCATGCGAACCATTGCCTCGGCTGTGCCGTCCGGTGATCGCGCGGGTGTATTTAATGGCCCTCACGGCCTCGGTCACGCGCAGATAGACACCGGCCATTTCGTTGTCTTTGTAGGCGCTGTGGGCGGCGCGGTCGCTGCCGTCGGGGAAGCAGACGGGTCTCCCTCAGCAAGCTCACCGCCGATACGCGGGATGGACCCGGTCGGGTTTCACATCGGCTTCAAGATGCTTGCGCACGCACAAGTTTGCTCGCATCGATGACGAGGTCAGCGCGCCAGCACCGACGAGGAGATCACAGCGTCCGGCGGCTTATTTGTCCATTTTGCTGTACCGCGTGGCGATTCGGCAGATACTCACGACACTCACAGCGGCCACACCAGCCCCACCAAGTTTCCGCCACAAAAGAATAGATGCTCCACCCCGGCTGGTCGCTCTACAGGTGAGTGCGGTCCACCCGGGCTGCGTCGATGGAAAAGGACAACATCATGGCTATCAACATTCTGGGACGACGATCTCGCATTGCGGCGGCCGCCATACTCATCGCCGCTGGCTCGACCGTCGCCGGTCTGCTCGGCGCAACGCCGACGGCCAATGCCGCCGACCAGTACGTCGTCATCGCGGTCGGACTCGCGAACGACAATCCGCCCGTCGTGTCGATCGGAGGCATGGCGATCGGAACGGACGAGAATCAGGCCGGGATCAATGCACAAACCGACTGTGTGAACAGAGGTGGGCACCAGTGCGTCAGGGAGGCCAGTGCCAAGAATGGGTGCGCTGCAGCAGCGGCCACCGACTACGGCCAGTTTGCTGGGGCGAGCGACCCAGTCCTTGCCAACGCCCAAAGCGCCGCCCTGAGCCAGTTGCAGGGCGGCCACATCGTCCAGTCGGGCTGCACCGACCCACTGCAGCAACAGCCACCAAACCAGCCCCCGGCCCCCAAGCAAGGACCGACGGTTTCGTGGGATCTGGTCCCGGGCGGTTGGGTGGCCCACATCACGGACCGTAGCGCGGTGACATCGCAATGCACGTACGCGTCGGATCGCGTCAACCGCAGCTTCGCGCTGCAGGCCAACGCCACCTACGACCTCAAGGTCGTTCCGGCGGTTCCGTTAAACAAGGATTACCCCGTGACCATCACCTGCGACAACGGCACCAGTACTCAGGCAACACATCACTTCTGAGCGCACTGGCGAGCCGTCTGCTCACAATCGATCGGCGGTGAGCAGACGGCCCGCTGACAGCTAATGCAGCTGAGCACAACCGAGCGCGAATCGTGTCTGGGGGGGCGTGATCAATGCCCGTATGCCGGCGGGGCTTGCAAGTTGGGGGCGGCGGCGGCCAGCAGCGCGGCTCGCTCGCCGATGAGCGGGGGATAGATGCGTTCGCCGTTGATCACCCGCATGGGCGCCTTGGCCGGTGCGCCGCGGCTGACGACCTGGCGGTCCCAGCCCTCCGTGTACACCGCGCCGGCCGGACCGAGATCGAGAGCGGTGACATACCAAGGGATTCGAAGGGACAGCATCGGGGCGCCCAGCAATTCACTGTAAAGCGCAAGGCGTGGGAGCGAATTGAGCTTGCTATGGACCGGTTGGCTCGCGAGCTGCTCGGAATCGCCACCAGCGCGGAGTCAGAAGCGGTGAAGCTCAACGTTATTCGCGACGCACTCGACCGCGGTGGCCTTGGCGCGAAAACCAAAGTGTCAGTGGAGGTTAAGCCTTGGGAGCAACTGATGGACGATAGCGTTGGCGTCGCAGCGATTTCCGCGCCGAGCACCGCGCCCAGCAAGGTCGACCACTCATAGAGCAGTCCGCCCTGGCCGATGCGATCGACGCCGAGCTAGTCGAGCCCGCCGACGAGAGCGACCCCGAACGCGCCGCTGAGTAGCCCGAGAGCGAGATGCGAGGCCCGAGGCGGACGACGACGGCGACCGACGGCGATATGAAGTCCGTTAGCGGCGGGCTGATGACGTTGGAGGGGGCCGCCGAAGCCGAGCGTCATCACCGCTTGAACAGGCCGCAATAGTTGTCCATAAGGCATGAAAATCCACGAGCACGTTAGTGCCCTCGCGTACACCGACGCCAACATTGCTTGCTCTCGCGAACGGGACCGAAACGGGACCGCGCGAGCCGCCGAACGCCCGGTCGACGGCCTCTGCGCTGGTCCTGGTGGAGCGGGCGACGGGAATCGAACCCGCGTAGCTAGTTTGGAAGACTAGGGCTCTACCATTGAGCTACGCCCGCTTGCGTGCAGCACCACACTGTACCGGCGGCAATCCAACCAAATCCAATTAAGGGTTCGGCGTGCCTGGGCCGTAGTATCTGCGGTGGTCCGACGGGGTGTAGCGCAGCTTGGTAGCGCATCCGCTTTGGGAGCGGAAGGCCGCAGGTTCAAATCCTGTCACCCCGACCAGCAGCACCACCGAAGCCGTCAACGAGAGCCACGAGGAGCGCGTCCGTGAAGAGCACCGTCGAGCAGTTGAGCCCCACCCGGGTTCGCATCAATGTGGAGGTGCCCTTCACCGAGCTGGAGCCCGACTTCGACCGGGCCTTTTCCCAGCTTGCCCAGCAGGTCCGCCTGCCCGGCTTCCGCCCCGGCAAGGCCCCGCGCAAGCTGCTCGAGGCCCGCATCGGCCGCGGCGCCGTGCTCGAGCAGGTCGTCAACGACGCCCTGCCCAGCCGCTACAGCGAGGCCGTCACCACCTCCGAGATCCGGCCCCTTGGCCAGCCCGATATCGAGATCACCAAGCTCGAGGACAACGACGAGCTCGTCTTCACCGCCGAGGTCGATATCCGTCCCGACATCAACATCCCCGATCTCGAGACGCTCAAGATCGAGGTCGACCCCATCGAGGTGACCGACGAGGACGTCGACACCGAGCTTCAGAACCTGCGCGCCCGCTTCGGCACCCTCACCGGCGTCGAGCGCCCCGTCGAAGAAGGCGACTTCGTCTCCATCGACTTGTCTGCCTCGGTCGACGGCAAGGACGTGCCCGACGCCAAGACCGAGGGCCTGTCCCACGAGGTCGGCTCCGGCCAGCTGATCGACGGTCTCGACGACGCTCTCGTCGGCCTCAAGGAGGGGGAGACCAAGGTCTTCCCGACGACGCTGGCCGCTGGCGAGCATGCCGGTGAAGAGGCCCAGGTGACCGTCACCGTCAAGTCCGTCAAGGAACGCGAGCTGCCCGAGCCCGACGACGAATTCGCCCAATTGGCAAGCGAATTCGACACCATCGACGAGCTCAAGGACAGCCTCAAGGAACAGGTCGAGCGGGTCAAGCGCATCCAGCAGGCCGAGCAGATCCGCGACAAGGCCCTCGAAGTGCTGCTCGACCAGACCGAGGTCCCGCTGCCCGAGAAGATCGTGCAGGCGCAGATCGACGACACCGTCCACAACGCGATCCACCAGCTCGACCACGACGAGGACGCCTTCGCCAAGGCGCTGGAGTCGCAGGGCAGCAGCCGCGAAGAGTTCGACAAGGACAACAAGGAGAACTCGCGAGCGCGCCGTCAAGACCCAGCTCGTGATGGACGCCATCGCCGACCAGCTCGAACGTCCAGGTCGGCCAGAACGACCTGACCGAGCGCCTCGTGCTGATGTCGCGGCAGTACGGCCTCGAGCCGCAGCAGCTCCTGCAGTACCTCCAGGAGAACAACCAGTTGCCCGTGATGTTCGCCGACGTGCGTCGCGGCCTGGCCGTCGCCGCCGTCGTGCACGGTGCCACCGTCACCGACACCGACGGCAACGTGATCGACACCGCCGAGTTCTTCGGCCCGCCCGCGACCACTGACCCTGCCGAGGCCGCGGCCCAGATCGCCGCGCAGGTCGAAGCGGCAGCCGCCAGCAGTTCCGACGCGGAAGCCGTGGAAGCCGACGACGAGACAGACGAGGCTCCAGCCGAAACCAAGTGACGCTGTGAGCGAACGCGCCCATGTCAGGGAGTGCGCCGTCGCTCAGGTTGGTTAGTGTTCGGTGAGTAGCAATGAAGAAAGCAGGTATCCAGCCGTGACTGACATGCGTTCGAACGGGGCAGGGTTCAACCTCGTCGACTCGGTCTATGAGCGCTTGCTCGCCGAGCGAATCATCTTCCTTGGGTCGCAGGTCGACGACGACATCGCCAATCGGCTGTGCGCGCAGATCCTTCTGCTGTCCGCCGAAGACTCGACCAAGGACATCCACCTCTACATCAACTCGCCCGGCGGCTCGATCAGCGCCGGCATGGCGATCTACGACACCATGGTGCTCGCGCCGTGCGACGTCGCCACCTACGCCATGGGCATGGCCGCGTCGATGGGTGAGTTTCTGCTCGCCGCGGGCACCAAGGGCAAGCGCTACGCGCTGCCGCACGCCCGCATCCTGATGCATCAGCCGCTCGGTGGCATCACCGGCGGTGCCGCGGACATCGCCATTCAGGCCGAGCAGTTCTCGGTCATCAAGAAGGAGATGTTCCGTCTCAACGCGGAGTTCACCGGACAGACCCTCGAGCGCATCGAGGCCGACTCCGACCGCGACCGCTGGTTCACCGCGCCGGAAGCCCTCGAGTACGGGTTCGTCGACCACATCATCACCAGCGTCAATCTCAACGGCTCAGGACCGACGGCAGGACTAGACAAATGACCGATCACACTGACCCCCGCCTGCAGCCGCAGGCCCGCTACATCCTGCCGTCGTTCATCGAGCATTCGAGCTTCGGCGTCAAGGAGTCCAACCCGTACAACAAGCTGTTCGAGGAGCGCATCATCTTCCTCGGCGTGCAGGTGGACGACGCGTCGGCCAACGACATCATGGCGCAGTTGCTGGTGCTGGAGTCGCTTGATCCCGACCGCGACATCACCATGTACATCAACTCGCCCGGCGGCTCGTTCACGTCGCTGATGGCGATCTACGACACCATGCAGTACGTCCGCGCCGACATCCAGACCGTGTGCCTCGGCCAGGCCGCGTCGGCCGCCGCGGTGCTGCTCGCCGCGGGCAGCCCGGGCAAGCGGTTGGCGCTGCCGAACGCCCGCATCCTGATCCACCAGCCCGCGCTCTCCGGCGTCATCCAGGGCCAGTTCTCCGACTTGGAGATCCAGGCCAAGGAGATCGAGCGGATGCGCACGCTGATGGAGACGACGCTGGCTCACCACACCGGCAAGGACGCCGCGCAGATCCGCAAGGACACCGATCGCGACAAGATCCTCACGGCCGAGGAGGCCAAGGATTACGGCGTGATCGACACCGTGCTGGAGTACCGCAAGCTGTCGGCCCAGAACGCCTAGCGCTCAATCACTCTGCGCACCGGGCGCAAAAGTGCGAGAGGGCGACGCCCTCACTGCGGAGTTAACGTCGCCGCGAGCTCGGCGATGTCGTCGGGCATGACGCGGCAGCAGCCGCCGACGATGCGCGCGCCCGCGGCCACCCACTGCGCAGGCAGGTCCGACGACCAGCGCGCCTCACCGATCCACGTTCGCCGGGCGCCGTCCCACGATTCGCCGCTGTTCGGGTAGACGATGACGGGCTTGTCGGTCACCTCGCGCGCGATCTGAATGGCCGGCAGGACATCGCTAGGCGCGCAGCAGTTCACCCCGACCGCGACGATCTCCGGCACTCCCGCCGCAACAGCGAACGCCTCCGCCAGCGGCTGGCCCGCGCGCGTATGCAGGCCATCGATCGTGTAGCTCAACCACGCGTGAACACCGAGCTGGCGAATCAGGGCCACCAACGCCTCGGCCTCGTCGATATCGGGCACCGTTTCGATGGCCAACACGTCGGCTCCCGCGTCGGCGAGGATCTCCAGCCGCGGCAGATGCCACTCGCTCAACTCCGCAACAGAAAGTCCGTACCGCCCGACGTACTCCTCACCGTTGGCCAGCGCCGCGCCGTACGGGCCTACCGACGCCGCCACCCAGCGGCCGTCGCGTCCGGCTTCATCACGGGCCTCAGCGGCCAGTTCCACGCTGCGGCCGCATCAGCCGCTCGGCGTCACTCGGAGAGATTCCGCCCGCCGCGAAACCGTCGAAGGAAGCCTGGTAGCTGGCCGTCGTAGCAAGCGCCGCACCGGCCGCGAAGAAAGCCCGGTGAGCTGCAACAATCGCCTCGGGCTCGTCGAACAGCAGCCGCGCCGACCACAGGTCGTCGGACAGGTCGTGGCCGCGCGCTTCCAGTTCGGTGGCCAAGCCACCATCGCTGATCAAAACGGTATTGTTGGAGACTGCGAACGCCACTTCGCAACTCTACGATCTGCACGACGACGGCCTCTCAGTCCGGTAACGGCGGCGACACGCCAGGGACACGGCGGCGCGTCCATGGGGGTTGTGGGACGCATGAGGCGATATGTTCTGCAAACACAGCTAAATACCACCGACGCGATTCGGCTTTATCGGTCGCACCGCGCCGGAATGAGCGGGTAGCGTCGGGTAATCGCCCGGAGGCGACTCAACCACCTGACCAATTCGACGGCGAACAGGAAAGTAGGACCCCACCACCATGGCGCGCATTGGAGACGGCGGTGACCTGCTGAAGTGCTCGTTCTGCGGAAAGAGTCAGAAGCAAGTCAAAAAGCTCATTGCGGGCCCCGGCGTATATATCTGTGACGAATGCATTGATCTCTGCAACGAGATCATCGAAGAAGAACTCGCCGACGCCGACGACGTAAAACTCGACGAGCTACCAAAACCGGTGGAGATCCGCGACTTCCTCGAGGGCTACGTCATCGGGCAGGACACAGCCAAGCGGACACTGGCCGTCGCCGTCTACAACCACTACAAGCGCATCCAGGCGCAGGAGAAGATGCGCGACTCGCGCGCCGAGCCCGTCGAACTGGCCAAGTCCAACATCTTGATGCTCGGCCCCACCGGCTGCGGCAAGACCTACCTCGCGCAGACGTTGGCCAAGATGCTCAACGTCCCGTTCGCGATCGCCGACGCCACCGCGTTGACCGAAGCCGGCTACGTCGGTGAAGACGTCGAGAACATTCTGCTCAAGCTGATCCAGGCGGCCGACTACGACGTCAAGCGCGCCGAGACCGGCATCATCTACATCGACGAGGTCGACAAGATCGCCCGTAAGAGCGAGAACCCGTCGATCACCCGCGACGTGTCCGGTGAGGGCGTGCAGCAGGCGCTGCTGAAGATCCTCGAAGGCACCCAGGCGTCGGTGCCGCCGCAGGGCGGTCGCAAGCATCCGCACCAGGAGTTCATCCAGATCGACACCACCAACGTGTTGTTCATCGTGGCGGGGGCGTTCGCCGGTCTGGAGAAGATCGTCTCCGACCGCGTCGGCAAGCGCGGGCTGGGCTTCGGCGCCGAGGTGCACTCCAAGGCCGAGATCGACACCCAGGATCACTTCGCCGAGGTCATGCCCGAGGACCTGATCAAGTTCGGGCTGATCCCCGAGTTCATCGGCCGGCTGCCCGTCGTGGCGTCGGTGACGAACCTCGACAAGGAATCACTCGTCAAGATCCTCTCCGAGCCCAAGAACGCGTTGGTGAAGCAGTACACGCGGCTGTTCGAGATGGATGGCGTGGAGTTGGAGTTCGACGAGGACGCACTCGAGTCCATCGCCGATCAGGCCATCCACCGTGGCACCGGTGCCCGCGGCCTGCGCGCGATCATGGAGGAAGTGCTGCTGCCGGTGATGTATGACATCCCGAGCCGCGACGACGTCGCCAAGGTCGTTGTGACCAAGGAGACCGTGGAGGACAACGTGCTCCCGACGATCGTGCCGCGCAAGCCTGCCCGACCCGAACGGCGCGAGAAGAGCGCGTAGCCCTCGAGACCAACGACATGGCTGCCCCCCGCCCCCGAAAGTCGCAGTTTTCTCGTTTTCGTCAATAGATGATGTGGCGTCTTGCTCGTCGGACCCGACTGTGCCGGTCAGGGCGCTGAACAAGCACCACAGCAGGTAGGCCGCCACGGCGGCAAACTGCAAGTTGCTAACCATGGCTCCACTCTCTCCGGACGTTGCGGGGTTGGCACGCGTAGTGGGCTACTCGAGTCTGGCGGCAGGCAGAACGGGTCGGCACAGTTCACGACGTCACCGCCGCACGGCGTTCGCCGACCACCTCGTCGATCAACGCCGCGATCTCTGCGACGCCACGCGCTGGGCGTATGCCACCTCCAACTCGCGGGCCCGGCTCAGGTACCGGCCGTCGCCGAGCACGTCGCGCACCGCGTTGCGAACGGCCTTCGCCGTGGGTGTGCCGGTCCTCAGGTCGATACCCGCCCCGGACCACGCGACGCGCGCCGCGACTTCGGGCTTGTCCTCGGTATTGCCTGCGACCACCAACGGCACACCGGTCGCCAGCGCGCGCTGCACGGCGCCGTAGCCGCCGTTGGTGACCATCACGTCGACCTTCGGCAACAGCACGTCGTGCGGAATATGCTCGGCGACATACGTATTGGGTGGGATCGGGAAGTCCAGCGTCGAGACGTGCGGTCCGCCGGTGGTGGCGACCACCATGACGTTCTCGTCCGCCAGTGCCTCGATCGTCGGCCGCAACAGCCGGCTGAAGTCGGCGTTGTCGATGGTGCCCTGGGTGACGTGCACGACCGGACGGTCGCCGTCGAGCTTCGGCCACCACACCGGGGAGCGGAACGTTCGTCGCCGGTGCCGGGTGCACCATGCCGACGTAGCGGACATTGGCAGGCAGATCGGTTCGCGGATAGTCGAATTCGGGAACGGTCGGCGCGATGAAGCGGTCGGCGAGTGCGCCGGAATCCAGCAGGAACATCGGCAGCTCGCGGGAGTTCAGCCGGTGCAGTTGATAGTTCGCGGCCTTCTGCGACTGGCGCAGCAACACTCTGTGCGACAACAGGTTCAGGGTGCGGTTGCGCAACCGGCCCAGTGAGCTCGTCGACGGCAGGCAGCCCCAGTCCGCTGGGGGCGGTGTCGCGGCTGCTGAACATCAGCGGGGTGGTGCCGTAGAGCAGTATCGGCGGACGGGCGGACTGGTCTCCCAGGACGAACGGGAGCACACCGAAGAAGCCGTAGTCGGCGAGGATCGCGTCGAACCGGGTCTGCGACATGAGGTCGGAAAGCGCCTTGGTCTGGTGCGGCATCGGGGCGACGAACAGCCGGATGATGTCGAAGTTGAGCCGCTTGATGCCGCTGGTTTCCTCGCGTCCGCTGTCGGTTTCCAGCAGGGCCAGGTCGAGGTCGCCCTTGGCCGCCAGCGTCGTAGGTGTGGCGCCCGTCGCCCGGATGTCGTCGGCGCGACCGGCGCCGGACAGCACGGTGACGCGATCCCCGCGGTCCACCAGTCCTCGCGCGACGTTGAGCAGCGGGCCGATGTGCCCGACGGGTGACAGTGCTGCGATGAGAATTTCTGACATGCGACCGATGCTCGGTCAATCCCGCTGCGCGAGCTTGGAGGTTTTGTGGAGATTTGAGGGAGATCGCAGGTAGAAGGGTTGTGGTCCTACCGTTTGATGCGGTCGGGCCGGGTGTAGACGTTCATCGATTCGCCGCGCAGGAAGGCGACAAGCGTCAGGCCGGACTGGCTGGCGAGGTCGACCGCGAGCGACGACGGGGCCGACACCGCGGCAAGCACGGGGATGCCCGCCATCACCGCCTTCTGCGTGAGTTCGAAGGACGCGCGGCCGCTGACCAGGAGCACGGTGCCGGTCAGCGGGATCCTGTCCTGCTCGACGGCCCAGCCGATCACCTTGTCCACGGCGTTGTGCCTGCCGATGTCCTCCCGCACTGTGAGCACGGCGCCGTCAGCGTCGAAGAGTGCGGCGCCGTGCAGACCGCCGGTGCTGGCGAACACCTTCTGTTGGGCGCGCAGTTGTTCGGGCATCGCAGACAGCGTCTCGGCCTTGACGCGCGAGGCGTCGTCGCCGGGGGAGTAGCGGCTGACGGTGCGGACCGCGTCGAGGGATGCCTTGCCGCAGACCCCGCACGAGGACGTCGTGTAGAAGTTGCGCGTGATGTCCACCGCAGGCATCTGCACGCCGGGCGCGAGCGTCGCGTCCAGCACGTTGTAGGTGTTCATGTTGTCGGACCCGGTGCCCTTGCAGTAGCGCACCGTGAGGAGGTCGTCGCGGTGCCCGATGACCCCCTCGGTCAGCAGGAAACCTTGCGCGAGTTCGACATCCGAGCCCGGTGTCCGCATGGTCACGGTGACCGCGATTGCCGTTGACGCGGATCTCCAGCGGCTCTTCGACGACCAAGGTCTCGGGCCGCGTCACCGCATCGTCGGCCGTGACATGGCTGGCACGTCGGCGCGAGGTCACCCGGCCCATGCTTTTTCCAATCGGACGACGATCGCCTTGGACACCGGTGTATTGGACCGTGCCGCCGTGTGGTCAAGCGGCACAAGCGAATTGGTCTCAGGATAGTAGGCCGCGGCGTTGCCGACCGGTGTCGAATAGGGCACCACCATGAAGTCCTTGGCCGTTCGTTCCTGAAGCTGACCGTCGCCGTCGCTGAACTCCGACACCAGGTCCACCCGGTCACCTTCGGACAGGCCGAACGCCTCGATGTCGGCAGGGTTGACGAAGACGACACGCCTGCCGCCCTTGACGCCCCGGTAGCGGTCGTCGAGCCCGTAGATGGTGGTGTTGTACTGGTCGTGGCTGCGCAACGTCTGCAGAACCAGTCGACCCTGCGGCACCGGCACCCACTCGAGCGGGTTCAATGCGAAGTTGGCTTTCCCTGTGCTGGTGGGGAATTCACGTGAGTCCCGCGGCGGGTGCGGCAGCTGGAAGCCGTCGGGCTGCCTGACCTTGGTGTTGTAGTCGGCGCAGCCCGGCACCACGGCGGCGATCGCATCCCGGATCTGGTCGTAGTCGTCGTTGAACTTCTCCCACGGCACCGGATGGTCAGCGCCGAGCAACGTCCTGGCGAGCTGGCACACGATCGCCACCTCGCTGCGCACCTCGTCACTCGGCGGCTTGAGGCTGCCGCGCGACAGATGAACCATCGACATCGAATCCTCGACCGACACCATCTGCTTGGTGCCGGCCTGGACGTCCTTGTCGGTGCGGCCGAGCGACGGAAGGATCAGCGCGGTCGAGCCGTGCGCCAAGATGGCTGCGGTTCAGCTTCGTCGAAACCTGCACCGTCAGCGAGCAACTGCGCAAGGCGGCCTCGGTGACGGCGGTGTCCGGGGTGGCCGAGGCGAAGTTGCCGCCCATCGCCATGAACACCTTCGCGCGGCGGTCACGCATCGCCCGGATCGCGTCCACGGTGTCGACACCGACTTCACGCGGGCTGACGATGCCGAACCGATCGTCAAGCGCGGCAAGGAACTCCTCCGGCATCTTCTCCCAGATGCCCATGGTGCGGTCGCCCTGAACATTGGAGTGCCCGCGGACCGGACACAGGCCCGCCCCGGGCTTGCCGATCATTCCGCGCATCAGCAGAACGTTGGAGATCTCGGCGATCATCGACACCGCGTGCCGGTGCTGCGTCAGGCCCATCGCCCAACACGCCACCGTCCGTTCGGATTCGGCCAGCATCTTCGCCACCCGCTCGAGTTGCGTCCGCGAAATGCCGGTCGCCTCGACAACGGTGTCCAGATCGATCTGGCGGGTGCGCTGCTCGTACTCCGCGAAGTTCGAGCAGTGCGCGTCGACGAAGTCGCGGTCGATGACGCTGCCCGGCGCACGGTCGTCGGCCTCGAGAAGCAGGCGACCAAGGCCGGCGAACAGCGCCATGTCGCCGCCGAGCCGGATCTGGACGAACTCGTCGGCGATCGGTATGCCGTGTCCGACCACGCCGTGCACCTTCTGCGGGTCCTTGAACCGGATCAGGCCCGCTTCGGGCAACGGGTTGACCGCGATGATCTTGGCGCCGTTGGCCTTTGCCTTCTCCAGCACCGAGAGCATGCGGGGATGGTTGGTGCCCGGGTTCTGGCCGGCGATGACGATCACGTCGGCCTCGGCGATGTCCTCGACGGTCACCGAACCCTTGGCGATGCCGATCGAGTCGGTCAGCGCCGCGCCCGACGACTCGTGGCACATGTTCGAGCAGTCCGGCAGGTTGTTGGTGCCGAAGCTGCGAACCAACAATTGGTACACGAACGCGGCCTCGTTGCTGGTGCGCCCCGAGGTGTAGAACACCGCCTCGTTCGGGCTGTCCAGTGCGCGCAGCTCGTCGGCGATCAATCGGTAGGCGTCCGCCCAATCGATGGGCTGGTAGTGGTCGGCGCCGGGCCGCAGAACCATCGGGTGGGTGAGCCGGCCCTGCTGCGACAGCCAGTATTCGGGTTTGGCTTCGAGTTCGGCCACCGAGTGCCTGGCGAAGAACTCCGGGGTGACGACGCGTTTGGTGGCCTCCTCGGCGACAGCCTTCGCGCCGTTCTCGCAGAACTCCGCGAACTTTCGGCCGCCGTGCTCCTCGGGCCACGCGCAGCCCGGGCAGTCGAAACCCTTCCGCTGGTTCAGCCGGATCAGCGACGCCGCGGTGCGGAAGACGCCCATCGACTCCAGGCCGCGTTTCAGCGACACCATCACGGCCTTGACGCCCGCGGCCTCCCGCTCGGCGCCGGTCGAAATCACTGCATGCTCGTCGTAGTCGGCATTCCAGTCGCTGGTGATCTCGCGTCGAACTGCCATGACTCCAATCTACGACTGCGTGTCCACCACCTGAACCGCGCCGTCCGTCACGCCTGCGATGAACAGCTTGCCGGTATTCGCATCGACGCCCAGCGTGTAGGGGTTCTGCACGGTCGGCAGGCGTCGCACCTCGCGCGGCGTCGGTTGGCTCATGTCGTAGCCGACGACCTCGTTGGTTCCCGACGAGGCGACCCACAGCAGGTCACGGGTGGGGTCGTAGGCGATCCCGTACGGCCCACCCGGCTGGGCGACCTCGCCGACCTGATGCGGCGTCGGCAGCGGCTCGAAGACACGGATCGCGTCGCCCCTGGTGTCGGCGGCGATCAGGCGGCCGTGCTTGTCCGCCAGCAGATGCGTCGGCCCGTCGCCCGCCGGTACCGATCCGACGATGTTGAGGTCTTCGGTGTCATAGATGGTCAGATCGTTCTTGCGGACGTCGATGAGGCCCATGGATCGGCCGACCGACGCCAGACCGGCGGGCTGCACACTGTCGGCGAAGACCTTCACCACTTCCTCGCCGCGCAGCACGCTGACGGTGCCGCCGTGCTCGTTCGCGACGAACACGGTTCCGTTCGCGGCCTCCGAGGCGTCATGGGGGACAACGCCGGTGACGACCTGCGACAGCGCCCGCCCGCTCGGCAGCTCGACGCGGACCAGTGCGTTGGCGCTTTCTACCGGGACGAGGACGGGACCGCCGGGGCTGGCCAGCTGGAGATGCCGGACGAATCCGGGCAGTGGCACCCTCTTCGCGATGTCGCCGGTGTCGGCGTTCAGCAGGACGAGCTCGTTGGGATCGCGCTTGGCGACGGCGACCATGCGGGTGGCGGCGTCGACGACGACGCCTTCTGGCGCCTTGCCGACCGGCACGATGCGACCGGGGATGGGCGCGGTCTGGGGTGGCGCCGACTGCGGCTCGGCCGCAGGCGGTAGGTCGTCGACGGGTGGCCGGTTCCCCTCGGTCGGAACCAGGCTGGGCATGACGGCCGGTGGCAGGCTCGCCGCCGCAGGGGGAGAGGACGCATCGGTATCCGGGGGTTGTTGCGAACAACCTCCAACGATGAGCATCAATGCCATTGATGCAGCAAGCAACCGCATACCTCAAATTACGTCTCCGACGCAGTCCCGGTTCACGGACTGCCTGCGTAGAAGCTGAGTGTTGGCTGTGAGCGTGCGGTGCTGAAGGCATGCGGTTCTTGCGGCGCAACGAGATTCGAGGGCAGGCCCGGGTTTGCTCGGAATCCGTATCTGCGGGGCCAGGGTTTCGCGGCGGTGAACCCGGGCTTCACGAATGTGTAGTGATGTATTGACAATCGGTCAACGCATGTCCAGACTTCAGTCACACGACACGCCGGGGCCGCTGAACGCCGAACGTCTGGCACATCGAACGGTGTGGTTGCACTCGACGGAGAAGACACTTGGCAGTCGCCACAGCAAACAATCCTCCGGTCGAGTCCGGCGCGGGGATGGCTTGCGGACGCAGTTACTACGCTCCTCGGCTGCGCGCGGCGATTGTCGGGACCGGCGGGATTTCCCGTATCCACGGCTGGCGGCTGCAGGATCTCGGTTCGACTGTCGTCGGTGTTTGCGGGCGGGACATCGCCAAGGCCCGCGCGATTGCCGACGAATTTCGCCCTCCCGGAGAAGTCGACTCACCGGCGGCGGCTTTCGACGACCTCGTTGCGATGCTCGACGCGACCGAGCCTGACGTCCTGCATGTCTGCAGCCCGCATGGACTGCACGCGGCACACGCGCTCGAGGCCGTCAACCGCGGAATCAACGTGATCATCGAAAAGCCGATGGCGACCGCCTCGGCCGATGCGCAAAAGCTGATCGCGGCTGCCGAGGCCGCGAACGTAGTGGCGACGGTGTGTCTGACCAAGCGGTCATACCCCATGGTCGCCGAAATGCAGGCGAGGATCCGGGCGGGTGACCTAGGTGACGTCAACGCCGTCGGCGGCGGGTTCTGGTCCTGGGACTCCAATCACGACGACTGGGGATGGGGATTCGATCCGGCGATCGCAGGAGCCTCTTATGCCACAGCAGATTTGGGTGTGCATTGGCTTGATTTGGCCGAATATGTCACCGGCAGGCGGATCACCGAGGTCGATGCGCGGTTCTCCACTCTTCGGCCCACCCGGTACCGCGATGGTCAACCGGTCCACGTCGATGCCGAGGACTACGTGCGTGTCTTCATCGAACTCACCGGCGGTGTGGTCGGGTCCGCGACGTTCTCCGGCGTCACGGCAGGCGAGCCGAACGGCTGCTCGATAAACGTCGACGGCACCGAGGGCGCCTTCAGCTGGAAGGTCGATCGGCCGAACGAAATAGTGCATCGGCTCGCCGACGGATCAGTGGCCACCATCACCCGGAATCCCGACGCACTGGCTCCGGCCGCCGCACGCTTGTCGTTCGCGCCCGCCGGCCACGCCGAGGGCTTCGGCGATGCGTTCCGCAATCTGTTCCGCGATGTCTACTCGGCGATCGGCGGTGCCGACGTCTCTTTTCCAACTCTTGCCGACGGCTATCGCATGGTTTCGCTTGTCGAGGCGATCCAGGCGAGCGCTCGCGCTCGAAGGGCGGTGAGCATTGACTAGTTTCCCGGTGGAGGAACTCCTCTCCACGCCCGCGGCCGCGGCCGAGACGAGCAAGCGGGGCAACGCAATCGAACTGCGCGGCGTGACCAAGAGCTTCGCCGACATGGTGGCATTGCACCCCCTCGATCTCGATATCCGGGATGGCGAGTTCTTCTGCCTGCTCGGACCTTCAGGATGCGGCAAGACGACGACGTTGAACATCATCGGAGGCTTCACCGCGCCATCCTCTGGTGTGGTGCGCATTGCCGGCGAAGACATCACCAAACGCCCGCCCAACAGGCGTCCGGTCAACACGGTCTTTCAGTCGTACGCGTTGTTCCCACACCTCAACGTCCTGGAGAATGTCTCGTTCGGCATGAGGATGGCTCGGGTGCCGAAAAGCGAACAGCGCACGCGGGCAAGAGAAGCCCTCGACCTGGTCGGCCTCGGGACGTTCGCGCAACGTCCGGTCAGCCAGCTCTCCGGGGGCCAGGCGCAACGCGTGGCCATTGCTCGTGCGCTCGTCAACAAGCCCAGCGTTCTGCTGCTCGACGAACCCCTCGGAGCGCTGGATCTCAAGCTACGCAAGCGGCTGCAGACGGAGCTTTCACTGATACAGCGCCATGTCGGCACGACGTTCGTCTTCGTCACCCATGACCAGGAAGAGGCGATGGCGCTCGCGGACCGCATCGTCATTCTGAACGAAGGACGCATCGAGCAGATCGGAACGCCGGAGGAGATCTACCGACGGCCTGCCAGCCTGTTCGCCGCCGACTTCATCGGGGAATCGAATATCTTGCACGGCAAGAAGGAGGGGAGCGCTTTCGTACTGGAAAACGGTGCGAGGGTGCCGATCTCAGGACACGCGCCGGAAACCTGCACCTCGCTGGTGGTCCGGCCGGAAGCCCTGCGGATCGGCAAGGACGGGTTCATCGGTGCACAAGTGTTGTCGCGTGGATATCTGGGGTCGATTACTCGCATTGTGCTTCAGCTGGAGAATTCCGAAATGCAGGTCGTGTCGTCGTTGAACGACGGCGACATTGAACATCTCGCTGAAATCGGCCTCGAAGCAGGTGACTTCGTGAAGTTGTCCTGGTCGACGGAAGCAGCCCATCCGCTGGAAGCCCGCTGAGAGTCAGGAAATCGCATGTCCCGAATCACTGAAGTAAAACTGAGCCGCCGCTCGTTCGTCGGGGGAGCGCTGATGTTGGGTGCGGCCAGCCCGATGTTGTTGTCCGCGTGTTCGAAGGCGGAGGACTCCGGAGGCGGCGGCGGGTCCGGCGGTGGCGGCAACGTCAACTGGCTGACATGGTCGGACCACTACTCCCAGGACCAGCTCGCCAAGGTCGCCGAAACGACCAAGATCACCGGTCAGCCAAAGCTGTTCTCCGACAACGCCGATGCCTTGCTTCAGGTCAAGCAGACCGGATCGCAGTTCGACATGGTCTCTGGCGACGCGCTGTGGGTGAAGAAGTACATGGAAGAGGGTCTCATCGAGCCGTTCGACCTGTCGTCGATCTCGTCGAGTTCCCAGCTGTACCCGATGGCCACCAAGTTCGAGTTCCTCAACGATCCGAAGGGCGCACTGGGATACCCCTTCTCGTGGTCGACGGTGCAGATCTACTACAACCCCGACAAGGTCAAGACTCCGCCGACGTCCTGGGAGTCGCTCACCGACCCGATGTACAAGGGTCTGATCGTTGCCGAGAACATCCCGACCGACCTGATGGCGATCGCCGGCATCGCGACCGGTTCCAAGGGGTCGCCCTATGCGCAGACGCCCGACCAGATCTCGTCGTCCTCCAACTTCCTGTCCGCGCTGAAGCCGAACGTGGTGAAGCTCGCCTCTCAGAACAACGAGATCGTGACGATGATGGCCAGCGGTGAAGCGGCCATCGGTATCTCGAATCTCGGCACCGACGTGCGTGTCAAGGATGCCGGCGGCCCGGAGCTCAAGTCCGCGTACCCGCCCGAGGGCACGATCGGCTTCATCGATTCGGAGATGATCGTCGCCAAGGGTGCGAACAAGGCTCAGGTCAAGCCGTTCCTCGAGGCGATGCAGCAGTCCGAGTGGATCGTCGCGAACTTCACCACCAACTGGCGTCCACTGTTCAACCAGAAGGCCGCCGAGGCGCTGACGGCCGATCCGAAGACGGCCGACAACGCCAAACGGCTTTTCATGACCAATCCGGAGAAGGCGTTGCAGATGACCCTCAAGGGCCCGGCCCAGGATCAGCAGGCCTACACCGAGGCGTTCAACAAGGTCTTCGGGGCGTGAGATGACCGTCGCCTCCCCTGCCCGCGAAGCGGGCGGGGGGCCGGGTGAGACGGAACCACGACGCGCTGACGTCAAGAAGGAACGCCGAGATTGGCGTCAGTTCGTCGGGTTCGCACCGGCCGCAATTCTTTTCGGAGTGTTCTTCATCGCCCCGTTGTGCCTGATCGTCGTCTACTCGTTCTGGATCAGCAAGAACTACGAGTTGGTCCCGGACTTCACCACGGCCAACTACAAGTCGATCCTGACGACGGGCACCTACGTCAGGACGTTCGGCAAGACCGTGCTGATGGCGTTCCTGGCCACGCTCACCGCATTGGCCCTGGCGTTTCCGTTCTGCTACTGGCTGGTTCGCTACGTCCCGAAGAGGCTGCAGCGGGTTGGGTTGCTTCTGGTGGTTCTGCCGTTCTGGACCAGCTATCTGCTGCGGGTCTATGCGTGGGTGGCGATCCTCGGCGACAACGGTGCGATCAACTCGATGCTCAGGGCGCTTGGCCTGACCGACGCTCCGATCCGGTTGTTCCTGTACGACAACCCCGGCGTGTTCATCGTCTTGGTGTACCTGTACTTCCCGTTCGCGGCGCTCACGCTGTATGCGTCGTTGGAGAGATTCGACTGGCGCCTGTTGCACGCGGCGGTCGACCTCGGCGCCACCCCGATGCGCGCGATTGCCAACACGCTGCTTCCGCAGATGCGGCTGGCGTTGGTGACGGCCGGCATCTTCGTGTTCATCCCGATTCTCGGCGAATACCTGGCGCCTTCGGCGATCGGCGGCACCAGCGGCGTGATGATGGGAAATCTGGTCGCCAACTTCTTCTCCGGGTATCTGCTTCCGCTGGGAGCGGCGGCCAGCGTGTTGATCGCGTTGGTGATCATGATCGTGCTCATCGTGTTCCGGCGCAGCCTGGACACCAAGGAAATCTATGTCTGACGATCTGCAGGCGGTGAACCCGCGGGCCCGGCTGTTCCGGGTCATCCTGTCGTTCTACGGCGTCGGGATCTACATTTTCCTCTTCGCGCCGATAGCGGTGATGATCCTGTTGTCCTTCAACTCTTCTCGGGTCGTCGGCTTTCCGATGGCGGGCTTCACCACCGACTGGTACAGCAGGCTTTCGCACGACACCGTGATTCTCAACGCACTCGAGAAGTCCTTGTTCGTCGCGTTCTGGGTCACGGTGCTCTCCACGGTGATCGGCACCATGGCGGCGTTTCCGCTGGTGCGCGCCAATATCAAGAACCGCGGCGGGGTACGGGTTTTCATCACCCTGCCAATCATGATGCCCGGTCTGCTCATCGGCGTGGCCATCCTCGTGCTGGCGACCAACGTGCTGCACATCCAGCCGTCGCTCTATACCGCCATCATCGGGCAGACGGTGCTGGCAACGCCGTTCGTCATCCTGGTGGTGTCGTCGAGGTTGGAGGCGTTGGACCGCAACCTCGAGCGCGCCGCCGCCGATCTCGGTGCCAGCGGACCGCAGCGAATCGTGTTCGTCGTGCTGCCGCTCATCTATCCGGGCATCATCGCCGGAGCCCTGATCGCACTCACGCTTTCGTTGGACGAGTTCATTGTCACCAACTTCATCATCGGCGCAGACCAGACACTGCCCATCTACATCTACAACCAGCTCAAATTCGGCATCACACCGGAGGTCAACGCGCTGGCGACGTTGATGCTGCTCGGCACGCTGGCCGTCGCAGGCCTGACTTTCGGGGCGCTTCGCCTGGTGAAGGTGCTCGCCTCGGCCAACAAGAACACCACACGATTGGGAGAACCCGCTAGTGCATGAGCGCGATGTGTCGGTAGTGCTCGAGGCGTTCCTGGATGTCTCGCTCGACGAGGTACTGACCTGGCTGAGCACCGAAGTTCCCGAGGTCACCGCTGTCGAGGTCGGCGCAGGTGGTTACGCCCCGCACCCGCACCTGGATCCCGATGCGGTGCTCGCCGACGGGTCGGCGCGACAGACGTGGCTGGACACGCTGGCGCAGCACGGCATCAAGCTCGACGCGTTGAACGTGTGGGGCAATCCACTGCACCCCGACAAGTCGATCGCCGATGACCACGACGCCGCGTTGCGCCGCGCCGTGCGGTTGGCCGGTGAACTCGGCACCGACACGATCGTGGCGATGTCGGGTGCGGCCGCGGGCGTCGCGGGCGACCATGCGGCAGTGTTCGGCGCAGGCGGGTGGCTGCCGTATCTGGAGGGCGTGCACGAGCGCCAGTGGGAGGAGTCCGTCGTTCCGTACTGGACGGAGCTGTCGGAATTCGCCGCCAAGGAGAACCCTGACGTCAAGATCTGCATCGAGCTACATCCCGGCACGACGGTCTACAACGTGGAGACCTTCGAAAAGTTCATCGGTCTCGGTGAAAACCTCTACGCCAACCTGGATCCCAGCCACTTCTTCTGGATGCAGATGGATGCCGACCGGGTCGTCGAGCGCATCATGCCGCGAATCGGCCATGTGCACGCCAAGGATGTGACCTTCAACGAAGACGCCATGGGCCTCAACGGATTGCTGGACCACCGATGGCCTGCGGCGCCGGAGGAAATGCCGTGGAACTTCTCGGTCCCCGGCCACGGCAAGGACCAAGCATGGTGGCATCAGTTCATCGCCCGCTTCGAGGGCTCTGCGGTGAAGGCGATTTCCATCGAACACGAGGACCCGTTCGTCGACTCGAAAACCGGCGTCAAGGAAAGCGCGGTTCTGATCAAGTCCGCGCTGGCCGGATCTCGCTGAACTCGCCGGGCAACCGATACAGGAGGAATAACCCAATGGCAGAACGTCTCAAGGTAGGCGTCATCGGCGCCGGAGTGATCGCGCAAGTCATGCATCTGAACTACTTGCGCGAACTGTCCGACCGCTTCGAAACCGTTGCGCTGTGCGATATCTCGGACGAAAACGTGACCAACAACGCCGACAGGTACGACATTCCGAAGAGGTACACCGACTGGCGGGAGATGCTGACGGACGCCGACATCGACGCGGTCTTCATCCTGACCTCGGGTAGTCACGCACCCATCGCCATCGCCGCGGCGAATGCAGGCAAGCATGTCCTGGTCGAGAAGCCGATGTGCTTCTCCGTCGCAGAGGGTCTGGAGATGAAGTCGGCAGCCGACGCGGCAGGGGTGACGCTGATGGTCGCGTACCCGAAGCGCTATGACCCGGCTTTCGAGCGTTTCCGCGATGTCGCCGTGAACGTCGCTGAGCCACGGCTGATGCGGGTCACCACGTTCGAGTCGCCGTTCCTCCCGTACATCAGCCACTACGCGCTGGCGCCTGTCGCGCCGATACCGAAGGATGCGATCGCGACCTTCACTGCGGAAACCCAAGCGAGCATCACGCGTGCGATCGGTGAAGCGAATCCGTTCCTGCGCGAGGAGTACCACCTGGTACTGCTGGACACACTGGTTCACGAGCTCAACACGGTGCGCGGCGTACTCGGCGAGCCGACGAGCTTGGAATACGTCGACATGCAGCCTGGCCAGCTGACCGTAATCCTGAAGTTCGGTGAGTTGTCGGTGCCGATCAACTGGATGGACCTGCCCGGAATCACCCGATACGGAATGGAGTTCGCACTTTACGGCCCCGAGCAGCGGGTGACCCTGAGCTTCCCGTCGCCCTTCTTGCGCAGCGCACCAGCGACCGTCGATATCGTCGAAGGGGAGACGGGCACCATCAAGTCCCGCAGTACCTGCGAAATCACCTCGTATGAAAGCGCTTTCAAGCTCGAGTTGGAGGCCTTCCACCACTGCGTGGTGACCGGGGACGCGCCCGCCACCAGCGCCGAAGACGCCATTCACGACCTCGCGCTGTGCGAGGCGATCATCCGCTTTGTCCAAGACCCGCGCCCAATCACAGATCCGAGCGCGATCAGCGCGCTGGCGTCTGCCAACTAGAAGGAACACAATCCCATGAGCAACAGCGGAATCATCGTCGCGAACGCACCAGTGAGCTACGGCGCCTTCGAGGTGACGATCGGAATCGACCCGAACGTTCCCGACGGCGACGACATTCTCGACCAGGTCAGTGCCGCCGGCTATGCGGGCATCGACCTCGGACCGGTCGGCTACCTCGGTAGCACCGACAATCTCGGCGCAAAACTCGCCAAGCGCGGGCTGGGTCTCGCGGGCGCGTATCTCGAATTGCCTTACGCGGATCCGGAAATGTTGGAGAAGACGATTCCCGAACTCGATGCGATGCTGGACATCTTCGATGCGATCAGACCCCTCGGGCTCGGTCCAGACCCTCGTCCTACGCTGGCGGACCTCGGTGTGGGTGACGGCGCCGATTTCCGTCGTAACAACCCAGGCTCAGGTGTGCGCCGCCCCGCCAGCGGATACTCCGAAGAGCAATGGGCTGAGTTCGCGCGGGGGATGGCCGTCGTAGTCGATCGGTGCCGCTCACGTGGCTACCAACCGGTGTTCCACAACGAGACCGGCACATTCGTCGAGGCGCCCGAAGAGGTCGGCAGGATGCTGGAGGTTTCGGAGATCGGGCTGTGCATGGATGCGGGCCATTTCCTGCTCGGTGGCGGCGATCCCGTCGAGTACGTGAAGAAGTGGGCCAACCGGATCGACCACGTCCACATCAAAACCGCGGATCTGCCCCGCTTCCAGCAGGTCATCGATGAGGGGCTGCCCACCAACGCCATCTGGGAGCGTGAGGTGTTCCCGAAGCTGGGCGAGGGCGCGCTCGATGTCGACGCCTTCTTGGCCGCCCTGCGCGAAATCGACTACGCCGGTTGGCTTGTCGTCGAGCAGGACATCTTCCCGACGACCGCGCAACGTTTCGCCCAAGCTGCCGCCGACCAGCGCGCCAACCGCGAATTCCTGCGGGAGCGCGGCCTGTGAGCGCACCCTTCCGGTTCGGCCTGATCGGCGGCGGCCGGATGGGCCGTACACACCTGCGAGGGCTGGAAGACTCGACCGAGGTCGAGATCGTCGCCGTCACCGAGCCCGTCGACAGCGCGGCGGCCTCGCTTGGCGAGCAAGGGCTTGTCGGTGTTCGCGACCGCCGAGCAGATGTTCGCCGAATCGGAACTCGACGGCGTCCTGATCGCCGTGCCGACGCCGCAGCACATCGACACCACCCGCAAAGCGCTCGAAGCCGGCCTTCCGGTGTTGTGCGAGAAGCCGTTCGGGCTCGTGCCCGACAACGCCAGGGCGGCGGGAGAGCTGGCAACCGAAAAGGGCCTGGCCCTGCAGGTCGCCTATTGGCGTCGCTTCGTGCCGCAGCTGTCGGCACTGCGTAGCGATCTGGCCGATGGCAAATACGGCAACGTGCATTTCCTGGTGTGCTCGCAATGGGACGAGGCGCCGCCGCCGCTGTCCTTCCGCAACGACAGCGGCGGCATCTACATCGACATGGGTGTGCATGAAATCGACCAGACCATGTGGCTGCTCGGCCAGGACGTCACGACGTACACGACGCAGTCGTTCCCGACGATCGAAGATCCCGGCGTGCAAAACGACCCGGACAGCACCGAGGCCCTGGTGATGCTGTCCGGCGGCACCTCCGCGGTGGTATCGCTGGGCCGGTTCTACCGGGGCGGCGACATCGTCTCCGTGGCGCTGTTCGGTTCGAAGGACCACACCCGCTTCGACGTGGTGTCGCCGGAAACCGGCGAGGGACCGCAGCTGCATGCGCTGAAGCTTCAGGCGGAGGCATTCGCTCGGCACGCCCGCGGAGCGCCACAGGAGGGCACGACCGCACAAGAGGCCGCCCGCGTGCTCGAACTGGCTCACGGCCTGACCGCGGCCGCAGGCGTCGCGGTGCTGGGCGCAGCCGCCAGCTAGCACGACACCTCACAGTCCTCGGCGAATTACGCCGTTGACGGCGCCGTAACAAGTTCGCCATCGAGCGTCCCTAGGGTTGGCCGGTCAACCGTCCGTGAACGCCGAAGCGGGCGACGAGCGATAAGGAACCAATCTGTGAGTGGAAACGCGGTGCGCCTTGCGGCCATCAACAACGTCGAGGCGTACGTGCCACCGGCAATCAGCTTCGATCCGGCCGAGGCGCCGGGCGAAATCTTCGGCGCGAATGTCTTCACCCTGGCCGAGATGCGGCTGAGGCTGCCGAAGTCGGTGTACAAGTCCGTCGTCGCGACCATCGAGAAGGGCGCCAAGCTCGACCCGGCGGTTGCCGACTCCGTCGCCTCGGCGATGAAGGACTGGGCGCTGTCAAAGGGTGCCACCCACTACGCGCACGTCTTCTACCCGATGACCGGGCTGACCGCGGAGAAGCACGACAGCTTCCTGGAGCCGGTTTCCGACGGCGAGACACTCGCCGAGTTCGCGGGCAAGACGCTGATCCAGGGCGAGCCGGACGCATCAAGCTTTCCGTCCGGCGGACTGCGCAGCACCTTCGAGGCCCGCGGTTACACCGGATGGGACGTCACCAGCCCGGCCTACATCTTGGAGAACCCGAACGGCAACACGCTGTGCATCCCGACGGTGTTCGTGTCGATGACGGGCGAGGCGCTGGACTACAAGACCCCGCTGCTGCGCAGCCAGCAGGCGATGGGCACGCACGCCGAGCGGATCCTGAAGCTGTTCGGCCACGACAACGTCGCGAAGATCGTCGCCTTCTGCGGACCAGAGCAGGAGTACTTCCTCGTCGACCGCCATTTCTTCCTGGCGCGTCCGGATCTGGTGAATGCGGGTCGCACGCTGTTCGGCGCAAAGCCGCCGAAGGGACAGGAGTTCGACGACCACTACTTCGGAGCGGTGCCCGAGCGGGTGCTGGGTTTCATGATGGACACCGAGCGCGAGCTGTTCAAGCTCGGCATCCCCGCCAAGACCCGGCACAACGAGGTCGCGCCGGGGCAGTTCGAGATCGCCCCGATGTTCGAGCGCGGCAACATCGCCTCTGATCATCAGCAGCTGCTGATGACCGTCTTCAAGACGATCGCCAAGAAGCACGGCATGGAGTGCCTGTTTCACGAGAAGCCGTTCGCCGGTGTCAACGGGTCGGGCAAGCACGTCAACTTCTCGCTGGGCAACGCCGATCTGGGATCTCTGTTGGTACCCGGCGACACGCCGCACGAGAACGCGCAGTTCCTGGTGTTCTGCGCCGCGGTGATCCGCGCTGTCCACAAATACGCGGGCCTGCTGCGCGTTTCGGTCGCCTCGGCCACCAACGACCACCGCCTCGGCGCCAACGAGGCGCCCCCCGCCATCATCTCGATCTTCCTCGGCGATCAGTTGGCCGATGTCTTCGAGCAGATCGCGAAGGGCGCGGCTACGTCGTCAAAGGGCAAGGGCACCATGATCATCGGCGTCGACACCCTTCCGGTGCTGCCGACCGACCCGGGCGATCGCAACCGCACCAGCCCGTTCGCCTTCACCGGCAACCGGTTCGAGTTCCGTGCACCGGGCTCGGGTCAGACGGTGGCCGTGCCGATGATGATGTTGAACACGATCATGGCCGACTCCCTCGACTACATGGCGACCGTCCTGGAGAAGGCTGTGGAAGACGGCCAGGACTTCGATGAGGCCGTCCAGAAACTGTTGACCGACATCATCACCGAGCACGGCGCGGTGGTCTTCAACGGCGACGGCTACTCGGACAACTGGCAGATCGAAGCGGCCGACCGCGGCCTGCCGAATCTGAAGACCACGTTGGACGCGCTGCCCGAGCTGATCAAGCCCGAGTCGATCGAGCTGTTCGAGAAGTACAGCGTGTTCAGCGAGCGTGAACTGCACAGCCGCTACGAGGTGCGTCTCGAGATGTACGCGCTGACCATCGGGGTCGAGGCCAAACTGGCGCTGGAACTGGGGTCGACGGTGATCCTGCCCGCGGCGATCCGCTACCAGACCGAGTTGGCGCAGAACGTCGCGGCGCTCAAGAAGGCGGGAATGGAGCCGGACATGACGCTGCTGGAGGCCGTCAGCACGCCGATCTCGGAGCTGACCGCTGCACTGGCCGAATTGAAGGCCGGGCTGGCCGAACACGGTGGCGACTCCGCCGCCGACGAGGCCGCTCACGCGCAGAGCCTGCTGCCGAAGATGGATGCGGTCCGCGCTGCCGCCGACACGCTGGAAGGTGTTGTGGCCGACGATCTTTGGCCGCTGCCGACATATCAGGAGATGCTCTACATCCTCTGACGGACTCACTGACGACGTCGTCGAGTGTGGGGGTACGCCT
>CAVWWV010000018.1:0-568172 GCA_963758825.1 uncultured Actinomycetota bacterium
TTCACGTCGGCGCCGATGACGGTGCCGCCTTCGGCGAGTAGGCGTTGTGCGCTGGCAAGGCCGATTCCCGATGCCGCGCCGGTGACGACAAAGGTGCGCGAATGGGCTCGGTCTCTTTGTTCTGTCACGGCGATCACATTAACCGCGAGGGATGAATTCGCGCCGTCTGCGGGTTCTCATGCATTGAGCGATCTTGACCAACCGAAAAGAGCCGACGATGCGCAGCCGCAGATTTGTCACACCAACGCCCCGCACGCTGCGCTGGCTGGCAGCCGCCGTCGTTTCCGTCGCGGCACTCATCGGGCCGCAGGCCAGCGGGCTCGCGTCGGCTGCCGGAGACTCCACGTGTTCGGACGTCGAGGTCGTCTTTGCCCGCGGCACGTTCGAGGCGCCCGGCGTCGGAGCGACCGGGCAGGCGTTCGTCGACTCGCTGAACGCGCGCCTCGGCGGGAAGACCGTCGAGGCCTACGGCGTCAACTACCCGGCGTCGCTGGACTTCCAGGCCGCCGCGAGTGGCATTGCCGACGCCGCCAACAAGGTCGAGGCGATCGCAGCCAACTGCGCGAACACCCAAATCGTGCTGGGTGGCTACTCGCAGGGCGCGGCCGTGGCCGGCTACACCACCACTGACACAGTTCCGGCCGGGATTGCCCTGCCCGACGGCGTCGCGGGCACGCTGCCGCCCGCGGTCGCCTCGCACGTCGCGGCCGTCGTGTTGTTCGGCACTCCCTCGGACTGGTTCCTGAATCTGGTCGCGCACGACGCTCCGCCGATCACCATCGGTCATCTGTATACGGCCAAGACCCTCGAGCTGTGCAATACCGGAGACCCCATCTGCTTCCCCGGTGGCAGTGACCGCTCCGCCCACAGCGCCTACAAGAGCAACGGAATGGCCGACCAGGCAGCCGATTTCGCGGCGCACGCGCTGACCGCGCGGCTGTAATCAGTTGATCAGTTCGCGTGGCCCGGTCGGCAGCCGCCAGTGAAAGATCATGGCCGCCAGCCGTAGCGCGGTGGCCAGCACGGTGCCCACAACCAGCGCGATCCACTGCTCGGCGATGTAGTCGACGCCGACGTAGGTGATCGCTCCGAGCATCGCCGGGATGGCGTACAGATCGTCGGGCCCCATCACCATCGGAATGTCGCGGGCCAGAACATCGCGGATGATGCTGCCCGCGATCGCTGAGAGCATGCCCAGAAGGCACGCGGCGAACCAGCTCGCGCCGTTGTCGACCGCCAGGGCCGCACCGGAGGTCGCGAAGAAGCCCATGCCGAACGCGTCGAGCACAAGGATGCTGGTGTTCAGGCGAATGACGACGTTGGCGAATAGGGTCCCGAGTGCGACGGCACCAAGAGCGACGGTCATGTTGCCCCAATGCTGAATGGAGTACGGCGGGCTGATGTCGAGGAGCAGGTCGCGAAGGATTCCTCCGCCGACGCCGGTCAGCACACCCATGACCGCTATCCCGAACAGGTCGAAGCCTTTGCGCACTCCGACCACTGCCCCTGAAGCCGAGAACACCGCAATTCCGGCGAAATTGAGAATTGTCTGCAACACGGTCGAAACCGTAACCCGCCTTGGAGACCCCATCATTGCATCCGGAATGTGGGTTTTGAGTGGTCCCGACTGGGATCGAACCAGTGACCTTCCGCGTGTGAGGCGGACGCTCTCCCCCTGAGCTACGAGACCGGGGACGACGTCGAAGATTAGCACGCAACGGTACGACCCCCGGAACGCAGTCGATGTCCAGGAATCACTCAGCAAACGCGCGGGAACAACGTAGCGTCGAATCGTCTGAGGTGGCGCTCACCGGTGGCGGAAGGGATTTGTGCGCCTCCGCTGCGGTGGACTATCGTCGTCCTTCGCGACGGGCGACGATCTCGCCCGTGGCGTGCGGATGTAGCGCAGTTGGTAGCGCATCACCTTGCCAAGGTGAGGGTCGCGGGTTCGAATCCCGTCATCCGCTCGAGGGTGCAGTCGCATCAACCCCAGCGGTGGAGTGGCCGAGTGGTGAGGCAACGGCCTGCAAAGCCGTGCACACGGGTTCGATTCCCGTCTCCACCTCCAAGGTTTCAGGCGCGATTAGCTCAGCGGGAGAGCGCTTCCCTGACACGGAAGAGGTCACTGGTTCAATCCCAGTATCGCGCACCAGCATTACCGCAGTTCAGGCCCGGTTTTTACCGGGCCTTCGCTGTATCCGCGCAACAAACGCGCAATAGCGGCCGGTGGAGGAGCACTCCATCGAGAGGACGCACAATGACGCAAACACTCCCCGACCGCACCGCCGCGTTGCCAGTACCGCCGGGCGCCGAACTGGTTGGCGACTGGGATATCGAGGGATACCGAGACGTCTTCGGCGCCGACCGCACCGTCACCGACCACGCGATCCGCGTCTACACGACGGCCTCCCAGAACATCGACGGAGTTCTCTACGATGTCGCCGTCCAGATCGCTGACGGCGAGCGACCCGGCCCAGGGCCGCTCAACAGCGACCAGGCGCGCGAGCTCGCTGCGGCGCTCCTAGCTGCTGCGGCTCAGATCGACGGGTGGGTGTCCCGATGACCACCACCGAACCCCACCCGCTGCCGACCATCGAATGCACTCCGTGGTGCAAGCACGGCGACGGCCACCCCGGCGAAGTCTTCGGGTCGGATCAGACGTGCTACTGACAAGATCACATCACGCCCGTGTCTATCAACAACCCCCACGACATCCTGACCGTGATGGCGCACCGCTGCGGCGGCGACGGGTATCCGAATGTGTGTCTCAACGTCTACGTCCGGGATGTCGACGTCGACGTTTACCTCACCCCCGGGCAGGCCCGGCTCCTCGCTGAGTCGCTCGTTGCGGTCGCCCGCACTGTGGAGGGAACCGAATACCTGTCGTAAGGGTCTGATCTAATGTCTCCACCGTTTCGGCGCGCCATCTGCTCCCCTGGGTGGCGGGCCGAACCTTATTCCGTCAGCCGTTGGGACAAGGGGCCGGAATAAACATGGCATAGCACGGACCTTCCGGTACCCGCGGCGGATTGGGCCCCTCCCAGACGTTGTCAAGGGGCGCACCGTCACTGACAACGGCAGTACCGTCGACGTTGCCGTGCCCGCGGGCGACTATCCAGTACGTGTGGCAGATGCTGAGGTCCCAATCGAGGGTTGTGGGCCGTCCCCCCGGGCACCACTGGTACGGCCCAACAGGCTCGATAAAGCCGGGGTCCGCGTGGGCGGTACCCGCGCCCAAGACCCACCCGGCCGTCGCGACACCGGCAGAGAGCACCACCCGGGCGGCGATCGTCTTCGCGTTGTGGCTCATGGATTCCCTCCTCGCTTGAGGTTTCGTGGTGTTCTAACCATGCGCCGGGGGGCTCGGCGGATTCTTGGAATCCGCGGAATCGCACGCGGTGGATCTTGATCGGCCGGCCATCCTCCCGACAGGTGGCGGGCCGGCCGAGTCTATGGATGACCGAAGCACCCCACCATCTGTTGATGTCTGCCAAGTTGCCTGGGAGGTGCCTGTGCGTCGGCACCTCTCAATGCCCCCATCAGCGTATTTACTTAACGCGATGCCAAATTGGCTCAGCTAACTCGTTGCGAACGCAAGCAACGCCTCGTCAATTTGACGCCGGCCCTTCTGCCACCCTCGTTTTGATCTGGGCAGGCGTCTCATTAGTGCTTAGGGACAGAAGATGAGACATGTCGCTGTGAGACGAACTTTTGAGACATCGCGACGTGCGGAATCACCCGCCCGCAAGGGGATCGACGACTGTCGCAGAGGTGCTCTCTTTCGAAACGCCTGAATCAGATAGGTCTCTGTGGTTCTAGCGAAGCCCCAACTGCCAAACTTGTTCTGTCGGCCATCCCGGCCTGGGTCCGCGTTGCGAGATGTGCCGTGGACCCAGCCGGTCAGCTCGCCGTCGGCGATCAACCGCCGCATCGTGGACGGACTCACCTGTGCGTACTCGGCAGCCTCGCCAATGGTGATGGAGCGGCGCTTCACGATGCTCTCCAGATGCGGATACGGCCCAGTTGTAACAGCGAATCCGGTCGGTCCGGATGGCTCGGGTGCTATCGACTAGAGCGCCCTATCCTCACTGCCAACGGAAAAACGACGAATTCGCAAGGATATCAGCCGCTGAATTAGTGATTTGGCGAGGTGGGGAAGCACCGTTGCCGTCAACCACGAAGACCTTATCTTCCACGCCCACAGCGCCTTTCATCTGGAAGACGACCTGGGTGCCATCTGGACTGGAAAGGACTTCCCCTAACGTGTTCTGAGATGGCGGCGTGATCGGCGTTCCATCGCCGGGGTTCCCGCTGGCGCAGTACCTCGGTGCCTTGTAAACCTGTCCATCGCTGGTGAAGAAATACGTCGATCGGTCCGGGTCGAGGACGCCATCTGCGCCAGAGCTGCACAGTCGGTCACTTGCGCCGGTGATCGTTGCACTCCGACTTGCTTCTGGGGTGAGGCCAAGTTCGCCTCCGGGCACAAGTCCCAGCCCCAAGTTGCGCACGTCCTCCCCGACCGTCAGTGCTAGCGACTTGCCCGGACCCGATGATCCCGCCTCGACTTTGAAGTACTCCTCGCGCTGGTCACGGTCGCCCACGCCGTAGTAGAAATTGCCCTTCTTATCGAAACCGTACGCAGTCACTACCGTTGGAGGGCCAAAATCTGGCCTCTCCTGCGACGGCGGGCTGACCGAAGTGAATTTTCCGGTGGAATCTACCCAACCAGCGAACCTTTGCCCGCCCTGCTGTCCGAGGGCTGCTACGCGTTGAAAATCGGGAGAAAATTGAAACGGACTTTCCTGTGGTGACCCGGGGCAAGTGATTTTGCTAGCAACGCTTGTGTCGAACGATGCGACGGATTCGATAGTGCCGGACTCGATGTCGATGGCATGGACCGAGCAACTCGTGCCATCCGAGGTAAGGACGATCAGGCCCTTCGCGGCGGCTGGTCGATTGGGTGCTCCAGTCGCACTTGGTGGTGTCGAACGGTCTGTCCACCCCCCTGGCGGTGAAGTATTTTCAATTGGCGTCCGCGTGGCGGATCCTTGCGGCGCAGATGATGTTCCGTCGCAGCCCGTAATCCCAATGGCAATAGATCCGGCAAGAACCGTCGAACACAGTGCTAATCGTCGAAGCATGCAATAACACCCATCACTCGATGCCGCAAAATGCGAGTCGGTCGTGCGAACCGTAGCGGAAATGCTCCGGCTCGCTGCTTAACGTGCGAACGCCCAGCCCAGGAACTGGCTCCCAAGATCGTTGGAGTTCAGGCGGACTTCCCGGACCTTCGGGTTCGACACCCCAACGCCGGCGGGACCCCCGACGGAGACTCCCCGCCGCCTGAGAGCGTCACCACACCCCAGAGCGGTTCCTCCCCATGGCGTTGTAGTAGTTCTCGGCCCAGTACCCGTTGGCATTCGGATTCAGCTGCCTTTGCCTGGACACCATCACGATCAGGTTGCTGACCCCGCCGGGGACCCCTCGCAGGGACCAGGTGTTGTTGACCACGAAATCCACGGACTTCCCTGGAGTTCGACCCGACTGATCTTCACCCAGGAATGGGCGTTGGCACCCCCGCCACGGGTGTCGTTCCCGCCCTCAGCCGCGTTCGCCGTGGGTGTCAGCATCAATCCGCTGGCGACGGCTACTGCTGCGGGGGTGGTAACGAGGATTTTCTTCATGGACATAGCAGCTCCCTTTCACTGCTGACGATCAGGGACACACCTGATCGCACGCGGTTGAGATGGCGATGACGAACCCTCGGAGCCGACGCTCTCTGCATGGGCGACGCTCCGACAGCTCCGAGCCACACATGGGACTCACCGTGTTTGCGGTTTGGCGCAGTGCCGCCGCCTCGTGCGCCGAGCCTCCATTCGCCTGGCTCTTCACCCGATGCCCACCCGCCACAGCGACCCCCAAGTCAGCTTTCAGATTTGCTGGATAAGCAATATCACGGCGATCAGCAACGGCGCGTGCAGAGCGATTGTGAGTTCGGCCACAATACCGATTCAGTTGATCTGGAACCGGATCCACTTGAGAGCTGCGAAAATATCACTTTGACTGACGTAGCTGTCAATATCCTGTATAAACTGCGCCGCCGTTTGAAATCAACTTCGGAATGTTCCCAGATTTTGCTGACGGTGGGACGACTCCGGCGGCCTTGACCCGCACGGCGGCTGGCCACAACCGGGCTAGCCCCGGGGACCGCTGTTCCCGCTCACGCCGACACCTCAGTGTTTCGGGGCAGCAGTGGAACATGCATCAATCCAACGGATACGTCGTTTTGCTCAATCTTCAACAGGACGCAAGCGGGAATTTGACCGGCAGCGCGTCGACCCGTGGTTTAAGCGCGAATAACGTGACCGGGACGGTCAACGCGTCGAATATTCACCTGGTAATTCCGTGGAACGGCGGGGCTACTTCAGAGGGTGTCTATGACGGCAACTTGACGGCCAACCCACATTCCTGGGGTTGTCACTTCGAGGGCAGCACTTTCGATGATAAAACGCCCGAGAATGCCCGACCGACCGCCACATGGTGGAGCGACGGAATGAATTTCGAACCCTGCTGGAATGGTTAATCCCAATAAAGGAGGATCGGCCTGCCTCGGCTGACGGTAAGGCGTTCTAGATGTCAAAGTTCGTGCACGAGGGTGAGTTCGTGCACGAGGGTGAGCTGGTGCAAACCACCAACGGCAAATGGATCACCAAGGCACCCAGCCGCTGCCCCAATAGGCAGCGGCTCGGTGCAAATCAAGTCTTCGCCGGGCATTTCGCCCTGCCTCGGCCACGGCGGCGGAGGACACACAAGCTGCCACTGCCGAACCCGCGACGCGACGGTGTGTTCGGGCCACCGCTTAGAGGCCACTTTACTGCACTGGTAGGACCAGCACTGGTGCGGATCTCCACTAGGCGCCATTAAGGCGGCTCGTCTTCGCTGCCCAAGAATGTACGACTGATACACCCTTGGCACCGAAGCTTGTCCCCCAATCGGTGGAGCTTTTCCTCCCCCGCAGAAAGGGCCGATCAGCGGACACACCAAGCGCCGAGCCCCAATACCGTCATAACCGTATTCATCAGCGCTTCATCAATCGAAAGAAACATGAGAATGACAGCCACGAACCCAATTCACGATCACTACACCGTTATCAGCCACGCAGGCGAGCTTGACACCTTGCGCGTCGTGATCGCAGGCAGCATTGCCGACGCGGCGAAGACGCACCGCGAGCATCACCCGGGCGACGCCATCATCCGCGTCGGACGAGCAACGCCGTCTGTGAAGCTGACTGGGTAGGAGACGGGCGAAACGGTCGTCGCCTTTGTCGAGGGAACCGAGTCCGGCTAGCCACCGTCTGACCTATTTGTTCGGCCCCGTCATCCTCCCCAAGCAGGTGGCGGGGCCGAACCGGGTTCGGGCGTGCAGTTCCGGAAACAGGATGGTGTCCGACGTCCCAAGCGAAATAGCATCAATTGTCCAGGCTGATCACAGTTTGTAGGGGTATTCCCGTCTCACCTCTACAACCTGGCAAGCCCTGCAGGTCGGCCGAGGTACATCATTGCCGAGCAGAAATCAGAAATGAAGTGATCAGCCATGAAAGCGAATGAGCAGATCCGGCAAGGACGAGTCAAGATGATCGCAGCAGTCATCGGTGGCAGCGCGGTCGCTGCGATGGCCCTGGGCACGGCCCTCCACGAGGAACAGGCACCGGGAGCATCCGGCGGTGTCGCTACGGGTGCAACCTTCATCAAAGCGGGCCCCGGCATGACTCTGGGAGACACCGCAACTACGACGACGCCGCCTGCGGCTCCCGAGACGTCCGTCGCGGCGCCTCCGGTCAAGGCGACGCCCTATGGCGGGGCGGGCTCCTGACCGCGGCCGGTGTGCTGCCCCGGCCGAAAACCTAGATCCGCCCGGCATCGGTGCGGATCTACACCCGTTGCCGTTGGTGAGCAGTTTCCCTTCGCTGTGAACGGGTACGCGACCTCGGTTTTCGCTCGGCGCCTGTTTCGTTTTCGGTTCTCGTACGGGGGGACGGCTGTCTCTGGTGTTTTTCGGAGCTCCGCCGCCTCCACTCCGGCCGAGGCGCTGGCCAAGTTACTTGAATGGTTCCATTCACGGCGGCACAGTGAATCTGTCGTGGAAGTCTGACAGCACCGCGGACCAAGCCACGTTCAACGGCACCGTCGACGGTAACGGCAATCTTGCCGGGACAGCGTCTTTCTCCAACGGAAATAACGCCCCGTTCGTGGGCAAGAACAAGATGGTGTGCCAGGATGCCCCGCCGCCGCAGCAGCAGCAGACGCCCGCCGACAACGGGTCCGCCCCGCCACAACAGGGGCCCCAACAATCGGCTTTGCCAAAAATTACTGGTGGTGACGTTGACCTATACACGGAGCCCGGCGGCGTCGGAAGTCCCGTGGGCGTGGTGAAAAACGGTACCTCGGTCGAGGTACTTGAACGTCGACCCGACAACTGGGTTCACGTCTCGTTCTTCATCATGACCAAACAAGCCAACGGCTGGGTGTGGGGCGATTACGTGCCCCGCACCTGACGACCTGCGATCCTCGCTCTGCCCGTCATCCTCCGGGTTGCCACAATGCCAATCAATAAATTCCTGGTGTAATGCACTGGGGCTCAGGCACAGCCGCTGCATCCAATCAGCGGAGTGGCCCC
Organism: uncultured Actinomycetota bacterium; assembly: GCA_963758825.1. Taxonomy (GTDB): domain Bacteria; phylum Actinomycetota; class Actinomycetes; order Mycobacteriales; family Mycobacteriaceae; genus Mycobacterium. Next base: position 8,677 of record CAVWWV010000018.1, read on the forward strand.
TAACACCGTCATCCTTTGTTGTTCCAACTGCTCGCGCATATTCTGTGCGAGGCGTGGCAAGTCGGGGTGGTTGTGCCAATAGGTGGCTTCGTCGAAAGAATTCACGACGCCAACTCGTTGCCTTGGCTCACCGTGGAGGAGGTTCTTGCGGCCTCGGTTAGCTCTTGCAGAGTAATCTCGCCCCTTTGGTAATGCGCCCTCGACTGGTCCATGCAGTAGTCGTAGGTCTCGATGTCCCATACCTTTTCGGCACTTGCGACAGCAGCAAATCCGACGGACGAGAAGGCCGCAACTGCCAGGGCGCCGACGAGCATCGCTGCGTACTTAGAGCGGTTCAGTCTGGGGCTGATTGGCTCGATCACCGCGGACTCCTCTCGTGGTCTGGTGCAGATAATGCTCCACGGTCAGGCGGTGCATCTGTAACCGCCCAGAAGCCAGAGTTGTCTCCTGCGAGGGAAGATTTGGCTATCCGCCAGGCAAGCAAGCGGTTGCCGGGTGCACGCCTCGTCGAATACGGGCACCGTAAACGTGCCCGTGACGGATCATCGCCGGCGATCGCGGCCATCGATCGGGCAAGAGCCCGCGATGACATCGCGGTTCACGAACCGGACACAATCCCTTCGATCCCGGTTGAGAGTTCGTCGTCCTGGGCACCCGAGCACGAAGAAGCCCCCCACACTCCAAGCGTCAAGACAAGCGCGCTTTTTTCATGCGGTGGGGGGCTTCGCCCATACTTCTACACTTCATCACCGACAGAATGGGGTTATCGCGATGACGACTCCCGACCACGCCGGAAATGTCGGCGACGATCTGCCCGACGCGGCCGCTGATGACGACCAGCAGAGTCGCGTGCCCCGCAACGCGCCCGCCGAAGAATTCGGGACAGCGCCGCCGCCCGCAGCAGAAGGTCATTCCTAGCAGTGCCGGGCGCCGAGCAGTTTGCGGCCGCCAAAGTTATGTCCAAATTGTCATTCTGCCTAGGCGGCTAGATAATCCCCCCGGCCCAAAATTGGGTGATACTTGATGGCAGTGACGGGTCTACGGGTTTCATGAAAGATTCCTGTTGCTAGGTAGCTAGGACGCGGTCCCCGGCGTTGGACACACAGCGCCTGCCTGGTCTCACCGATTTCTTTGACGAGCGTGGTCACACGCATCGCCAGAGAAACAGCCGTGAGAAGTTGCCGCCGCTGCGTTCGATGCACCACTGATCGTCAGGGCGACGTGCAATTGACGATCAGGAAGCCGGTGTTCATGCGCGAAGATGGCAGCCTCGACGAGGCTCTCGAATCAGCTATGGATGAGTTGACAACCCGCATTCTCCGAGCCGATCGACGTAGAGCAGACCCTGACCCGCATCACCGCCGCCGCCGTCCATCTGGTCGACGGCGCAGACTATGCCGATGTGATGCTGATCGACAAAGGTAAATTCCGATCAGTCGCGCCGACGGATCCGTTGGTTGGCGACCTGGACCGCGTGCAAATGGACCATCAACGAGGACCCTGCCTGGAAGCGACAACCGACAACTCGGTGGTCCGCAGCCCGACCTGGGCGAGGACACACGGTGGCCCGAATTCGCCGCTTCGGCAGCCAGATTCGGGGTCCACAGCGTCGCGTCATTCCAGCTCTTCACACACCGCCATGGTTCAGGGTCGCTCAATGTCCTGAGCAAGCGGTCGCACGCCTTCGACGTGCATGCCGAGGCGGCACTGGCGATGCTGGCCACGCACGCAGCCATCACTCTGATCGCGGCAGACAGACAGACCCAGTTCGAATCCGCGCTGGCCAGCCGCGACGTGATCGGGCAGGCCAAGGGCATTGTGATGGAACGCTACAAACTGGATGCCGGCCGTGCGTTCGCAACGCTGGTGAAACTGTCGCAGGACACCAACACGCCCGTGCGGGTGGTCGCTCAGCGACTGGTCGCTTCCATCATCGAGTGACGGGCGTTTGCTCGCTCGAGGCGCGGGTAGTGCATTTGGCGGGGGGGAGAGCGCGAATGTGGTCGGCCGTTCGCGCGCCCGAGGTCTTGCCGCTTCTGCCCCGCGAGGCGGCAAGACCGCCCTAGTGGCTCGCACTGATCGATTCAGCGCATACGTGTCCTTCTGTCGCGTCGACAGTCTGCCGGTGAGCTGATGCGAACCAGTGCCCCGTGTGCACGAATCAATAACCCATCGATGGCCGGGTAGGTGGCAAAATACCGAGCCGGCGCCGCGTTGCCGGAGGCGTTATCGGCTCTGATCGGTGATCGCCACCCATGCTCTGATTCCGATCAGCGAAACGCCCAGCTCGTTGCCACCATCGCGCTCCGCCGACGTGGACGCATGGTCGAGCAGATCCTGAGCGGCCAGTACATGGGGATTCGGGGGCGGTGGCGGCTCCGCTTGCACACCGCCCGGCGCGATGAGCCCCAAGACCGACATCGCGCCTACCGCAGCCACCATCCGGCCAACGCCGCGCGTTCCGTCAGCCATTGTGTGCCCCCATCGTGAAAGAGTTCCGATGGATTGACTATCCGCGTCGCAGCGGTGGTAGAGCGCGAGTAAGCGACTACCCCAATCGATCTCGACACCTGGTCCCGAACAGAGCCCCGCCGGCCTTCACCGCTAGTGTCGAGGAATGGGACGCATCATCCTGCTGATAGTCGGCATCGCAGTCAGCGCCTTCGGCGTTCTGTTCGCGCTACAAGGATTCGGGGTGGTGGGGGGCAGCCCGATGAGCAACACCACCACCTGGTCCGTTCTCGGTCCGATCATCGCGCTGATCGGCATTGCCATGGCCGGTGCCGGCGCCCGACGCCCCAAGCAATAACCCCGCCGGCCGGCTCGCGATCCGTTCATCGAGCAACTCATCGATGAGCGCCGTCGACGGCTTTCCGCCGAGGCGCCTGATCGAAGCGCTCACGGCGGCCAGGAGCGACAGTTGTCGGTCGATGGCACTGACGTCGCGATGTCTCACTACTCCCCAATCACCGGCGATACCGGACGCGGCATTCGATCGTATGCGCCTAGGCGTCGCTCCTCCGGTATTGAGTCCGGCGTGCCGAGGACGTGCCCGCGCTAGGGTGACACGTACTGATTTGCTGAGAGGTTCACTGTGACCGCATACCACGGACGTTCCCGCTCGACAAGGCGGTCACGAATTGTTCGGAGACGTCAATCTCGTTCGCGGAGCGACGCTTCCATCGCTATGCCGGGTAGGCCCGTAGCGTGTCGCTCGGCGCGTTGCCGAACATCGCCTTATAGGCCAGGCTGAAGCGACCCGCATGGCTGAAGCCCCAACGTCCGGCGATAGCGGTCACCGTGTCGTTCGCCGGATCGGCGGCCTTGAGATCACGGTGCGCCCGGTCGAGGCGAACGCGCCGCAAGTACTCCAACGGTGTGGTCCCCAGGTTGCGGCGAAACGCGTACTGAACCGAGCGCGGCGAAACATTCACCGCAGCCGCGATGTCCTCCAGCCCGATGTCGGCATCCGCGTTCTCCTGAATGAACGCGACTGCATCCCGCAGTATGGGCGGCATGTTCCGCCCCAGATTGTGACCACCCACTGCTCGAACACTCCCCTGTTCGGTAGGTCAAACTAACGTTGTCGTCGTATACCCGCCTGAGAACAGCCAAAACACCCTCAGCAACGATCGCCGCCCTGACAGGATCGACCCATGACCGAACGCATGGAGGTCCAGCGCACCATCGCTGCCCAGGCCGCCGACATCTTCGCCGTCCTGTGTGACCCGCACGGCCACGTCGCCATCGATGCGACGGGCATGCTGCAGGACGCAGACGGTGAGCGGGCCAAAAGCGCAGGCGACAGCTTTGTCATCCACATGGATCGCGAAGCCCTCAACGACTTCCCGATGGGCAAATACGACGTTACGGTCGAGATCCGCGAATTCGAAAAGGACCGCCTCATCGCCTGGACGATCCTCGGCCAGATCCGGCCGCAGATCGGCCACGTCTACGGTTATCGTCTCGAACCGTCCGACGACGGCAAAACCATTGTGACCTCGTTCTACGACTGGTCCGGCATCGATCCGGAGTGGCGCAAGGCGAACATCTTCCCCGTCATTCCGGAGAGCGCACTGCGGGCCACCCTGGGCATCCTCGATCGAACGGTGCGTCGCGGCTATCCGCGTGGATAACGTCAACCACTAGTTGACGATCCGCCAACGTCAACCTAGAGTTGACGCCATGACCGAACCGGCCAAGATCTCCTATCCCGTCCGCCTTGACGACCTGATCGACGTCATCAAGACGGTGCACACCGAACCCCTCGAACAACTCACCGACGCGATGCTCGCGGCCGAGTCCCTTGGCGAGATCGCCGATCACCTGATCGGCCATTTCGTCGACCAAGCCCGACGGTCGGGCGCGTCGTGGACCGATATCGGCAAATGCATGGGCGTCACCAAGCAGGCCGCGCAGAAGCGATTCGTGCCCAAGGTGCCCGACTTCGAATCCGCCACCCTCGATCCGAACGCGGGATTCGGCCGGTTCACCCCCCGCGCGCGCAACGTCGTGGTCGTCGCTCAGAACAAGGCGCAGAAAGCCGGCAATCACGAGATCACCCCGAACCATCTGCTGCTCGCGCTCGTCGACGATCCGGACGGGCTAGCGGCCAAACTCCTTGCCGGCCAAGGCATCGACGGCGGCACCGTCGCGAATGCCGCCCCGTTGCCGCCGCACGCCGACGGCGAGATGCCCACCCTGATCCCCTTCAACGGGCCCGCGAAGAAGGCGCTCGAACTGACCTTCCGGCAGGCGCTTCGGTTGGGGCACAACTACGTCGGAACCGAGCACATCGCGCTCGCCCTTTTCGAGGCCGAAGAGGACGACGGCCCGCTGCACCGGATCGGCGTCGACCGTGACCGATTCGAAAGCGACCTCGTCACCGCCCTCGAGCCGTTCACCAAGAACTGATCTCACAGACGAACCCGCCTCGGCGTCTACATGATGTGAGGGTGCGACCGTTCGAAGACGTGGTGGCCGAGCACGGCGCGACCGTGCTGCGGGTGTGCCGCGCGGTCGTCGGGCCGGTCGACGCCGAGGATGCGTGGTCGGAGACGTTCCTTTCCGCGCTGCGGGCCTATCCCGACCTTCCCTCCGACGCCAACGTCGAGGCATGGCTGGTGACGATCGCACATCGGCGCGCCCTCGACGTCGGCCGCGCTCGCAGCCGACGTGCGGTCCCGGTCGACTCGCCGCCCGATCGTCCGTCGACACGCGCCGACCCCGCAGAACGTCATCCGGACCTGTGGTCAGCGCTGCAGCGCCTCCCCCACAAGCAGCGGCTCGCGGTGGCCTATCACCACATCGTCGGGCTGCCGTTCGCCGAGATCGCCGACGCTGCTCGGCAATTCCACCGACGCCGCGCGGCGCGCCGCCGCCGATGGCATCAAGACCCTCCGCAAAATCTATCCCGAGGACCAAACACCATGAGCACTAACCTTTTCGACGAGTTGCAGGCCGACGACGAGACCCTGGCCCGACTGCATCGTCGGCTGGAACACGACGCGGCAACCGGTGAGCTGCTCGACGTCGCCTACCGCACCGTCGACAGCCCGGTCGGCACCCTGCTGCTGGCCGCCACCACGGTCGGGCTGGTCCGCGTGGCCTACGACGTCGAAGGCCACGATGCCGTGCTGGCGAAGCTCGCCGACTCGGTGAGCCCACGGGTGCTTCGCGCACCCGCCCGGCTGGACGCCGCCGCACGTCAGCTCGACGAGTACTTCACCAAGCGGCGCACCGGCTTCGAGGTGCCCGTCGATCTCCGACTCGCCGACGGCTTCCGTCGCAGCGTCATCGAGCATCTTCGCGACATCGGCTACGGCCGTCGGGAGAGCTACGCCGAGGTGGCCGCCGCCATCGGCAGCCCCCGCGCCGTACGCGCCGTCGGCACCGCCTGCGGTCACAACCCGCTGCCCGTGGTGATCCCGTGCCACCGCGTGGTCCGCTCCGACGGCTCTGCGGGTCAGTACGTCGGAGGCGCCGCGGCCAAGTCGGTGCTGCTCGACTTGGAGGCCGTGTCGGGGAATGAAACAGCGCCCGCGGCGGTAGAACAACGCATGAAGCTCAACGACGCGGCCCGCGAATTCATCGGCGATGGCATCGACGCGACGCTCGTGACACTGAATCCCGACGGCAGCCCACAGGTCGACAGTCGTCTGGGTGGCCGTGGAGTCGACGCCCGACGGCGACGAACTCGTCTCGGCGCACCTCGCCGAATACCAGAAGACACGCAACGTCCGCCGCGATCCGCGCGTAGCGGTGACCATCACGAAACCCACGCCGGGCCAGCAGGCGCCATATCTGGCGATCACCGGGACGGCACGCATCGTCGAGGGCGGCGCCCCCGAACTGCTGAAGCAAGCTGGCGACGGACATGCTCGGCTCCGATGAGCACTTCCCACCGCCCAACTCGCCCCCGGGCCTGCTCACCCGCATCCGGGTCGACAAGGTCGGCGGAATGGGTCCCTGGACCTCCTGACGGCCAACCCACTGTCCGCGGCCGTCCCGGTATGCCATCATGCGAGGCGAACCAGGAGGGGAAATGGGCCGGCTTTTTGCGCTGCTGTTCGCCGCATTGACGATTTCCGGTGCCGTGCTGGCCGCGCCCGCCGCCGCGGTGGACGCTCCGATCGGGCGGCTCGGTGAACCGCTTCGGGTCGAACTCATGGGGCTGGTCGCCGACGTGACCGTGCACGACATCCAGCCCTCCGACGTCCCTCCCGGGTTCGGCTATCCGCCTCGCGCGCCGCGCTATCAGGTGTACCGCGCCAACATCACCGTCCACGTCGTCGAGACACCCGCGCCGTACGCGGCCGGCCTGGCGTTCTCGTTCAAGGGCGTCACCCCGACCGGCGACGCCTACGAACCGCGCAACTCCGACGCTCCAGACGCGCTGCAGTACGCCATCCTCAACCTGCCGTCGAAGGTGCGACCGCCAACGGTGGCGTGTGGTGGGACTGCTACCGCGACCTGGTGTCCAACGTGGTGCTGGTCGACAAGAAGACCGGCGTCCACCTCGCGCAGTGGAACGTGTGACTCCAGCGGTCACCACCGCCACCGCAGCAGATCTGCCAGAACTCGCCGTCGTCGCCGCGCAGACCTTTCCCCTGGCGTGCCCGCCGTCGGTGTCGCAGGAGAACGTGGCGGCGTTCATCGACGCAAACCTGACGCAGGCACATTTCGCCCGCTATCTGAACGATCCCGGCCGACTGGTCCTCGTCGCCCGCCAGGACGGTCGAATGATCGGTTACGCCATGTTGATTCGCGGTGTTCCCGAAGACGACGACGTCCAGAAAGCGGTCACCTTGCGCCCGGCGGTGGAGATCTCGAAGATGTACGTGCTACCCGACAGCCACGGCGCAGGCGGATCCGCGGCGCTGATGACCGATGCGCTCAACCATGCGCCGCATCTCGACGCGAAGTGCGTATGGCTCGGGGTGAACCAGAACAATGAACGCGCGCAACGCTTTTACGCCAAGCACGGCTTCACTGTCAACGGCACCAAGACATTTCGGCTCGGCACCGGATCGAGAACGACTACGTGATGGTGCGGCCCGTCTGACCGGCAGCCGTCAACGCCAGCAGCCGCGAGGTCGCCCGCAGATACTTCTTGCGGAACCCGCCCGCGAGCATCTCCTCGCTGAAGACGGTGTCCAGCTTCGCCCCCGACGCGACAACCGGAACACCCGCGTCGTACAGACGGTCGGTCAGCGACACCAGCCGCAGCGCAACGTTCTGGTCGTCGATCGGGTGCACGCCGGTGATGAATACCGCCGACACACCCTCGATCAGGGTCAGGTAGCGCGACGGATGCATCGTCGCCAGGTGCGCGCACAGGGCGTCGAAGTCGTCGAGGGTGGCGCCGGGCGCAAGCGCGGCGCGCGCGCCGACCTCGTCGTCGGACAGCGGTTCTGGGGCGGGTGGCAGGTCGCGGTGGCGGTAGTCCGGGCCCTCGATGCGCACGGTGTTGAAAATCGCTGCGAGCGTGTTGATTTCGCGCAGAAAATCCTGCGCGGCGAACCGGCCTTCCCCCAACTGCTCGGGCAGCGTGTTCGAGGTGGCGGCGATGGAAACGCCGCGTTCGACCAGTTGCGAGAGCAGCCGCGAGATCAGCGTGGTGTTGCCGGGGTCGTCGAGCTCGAACTCGTCGATGCACACCACCGCGTAGTCGGCCAGCAGGTCGATGCATTCGACGAAGCCGAAAACGCTGGCAAGCTGCGTGAGTTCACCAAACGTCGCGAACGCCGTCGGTGCCGGCGACGATGCCGAAATCCGGTAGTAGCTCGACGCCAGCAGGTGCGTCTTGCCGACACCGAAGCCGCCGTCGAGATAGAGCCCGACGCCGGGTAACGCCTCGCGCTTGCCGAACATCTTCTTCCTGCCCGCCCGGCGCGCCACCGCGTCGTCGCAGAACTGTTGGCAGGACTGCACGGCGGCGGACTGCGACGGCTCGGCCGGATCCGGCTGATAGCTCTCGAAGCTGACGTCGGCGAACGTCGGCGGCGGGTGAAGCTGGGCGATCAACCGTTCCGGGGTGACGCTCGGATGCCGATCGACGAGGTGGCCGACATGGGCTGAACTGCTCCTCCCGTGCGCGGCGGACTGCATGCACGAACTGTAGCGACGTGCTGCAATCATCCTCATGCCCGACGACGCCGCAGCGGTGCGATTCACCGTGCTGGATCCCTCACCAGGCGGGGAGTCACTCGACGAGACCGGGCTGACGGACCTCTACGCCTATCCCGACGACCTGCGGGCATGCTGGGTGCGCGGCAACATGATTGCCACCCTCGACGGCGGCGCGACCGCCGACGGTAAGTCGGGAAGTCTGGGCGGCTCCGGCGACCGCGCGATCTTTCTGCAGTTGCGCCAACTGGCCGACGTCATCCTGGTCGGTGCGGGCACCGTCCGCACCGAGAACTACTCCGGCGCACAGTGCTCCCCCGCCCAGCGCCAGGACCGCAGGCACCGCGGCCAGGCCGAGGTGCCGCCCATCGCCGTCGTCACCAACCGCGGCAGGATCGACCACGACGCACGGATCTTCACCCAGACTGAGGTGCCGCCCCTGATTCTCACCTCGGCCAACGCGGTCGCCGACGCGAACGCCAGGCTCGGATCGGTGGCCGAGGTCATCGATGCCTCCGGGTCGAACGCCGACCGGGTCGACGCGGCGACCGCTCTGAAGATCCTGGCCGAACGCGACCTGTTCCGGGTGCTCGCCGAGGGCGGGCCGCAGATCCTCGGCTTGCTGATCGAAGACGATCTGCTCGACGAGTTGTGCCTGACGACCGCGCCGCTACTGATCGGCGGCGCCGCCCGGCGCATCGCCACCGGACCCGGCCAGGTACGCACCCCGCTTCGGCGCAGCCACCTGCTCACCGATGATGCGGGCTATCTGTACGCGCGCTACATCCGATAGGCGCAAAGCGCTCATCAGTAATGTGGTTTCCATGCGTCGGCGTCGCTTGGTCCGTGCCCTGAGCACATCGACGGTGGTTGTGTCGGCTTTGCTGGCCGGATGTGCGCCCCTTTTGGCGGCCGATCCGCGGTATGCCACCGACTCCGGGGCACGCCCTCAGGGGCAGCCGACCACACAGAAGAAGGCGGGCGGCCCGCCCGCGATCGAGGCCCCCAAGAATGACCTGTCGTGGCGCAACTGCACGTCGCAGGTGTTCAACGACTCCGCGATTCAGCCCTTGCCGGGCGTCACGTTGGACTGCGCGAGCTACGACGCCGACCTCGACTCGATCAACGGCGCCACCGGATCGGTGAGCATCGGCGTCGTTCGCGCGCGCTCCGTTCAGACCCCGGACGACGCCGGACCGCTGGTCATGACGACCGGTTCGGACCTGCCGACCTCGGTGCAGCTGCCGGTCTGGCTGTCCCGCGCGGGAACCGATGTACTCAAGACCCACCCGATCGTCGCAGTCGACCGGCGCGGCATGGGCATGTCGAGCGCCATCGACTGCCGCGACCTGTTCGACCGCCAGGAGATGCTCGACCAGGCACAGTTCCAGTCAGGTGACGACCCCGTCGCCAACCTCGGCGCGATCACCATGACCGCCACCACGAGTTGCACCGACAGCATCGCACCCGGCGACTCGGCCTACGACAACGCGCACGCCGCCGAGGACATCGAACGGCTGCGCAGCACATGGGATGTGCCGTCGATCGCACTGCTGGGCATCGGCAACGGGGCCCAGGTGGCGCTCGCCTACGCGGGTTCGCACCCCGGCAAGGTGGCGCGGCTGGTGCTCGACTCGCCGCTTCCGCTCGGCATCGCCGCCGAGGCCGCCACCGAACAGCGCGTCAAGGGCGAACAGACCGCGTTGGACGCGTTCGCGACACAGTGCGCGGCCACCAACTGCCCGCTGGGCCCGGACCCGAAGGGCGCCGTCGAGGCGCTGTTCGCGGCCGCGCGAGCCGGCGACGGCCCCAACGGGGCGTCGGTCGCCATGGTCGCCGACGCGATCAGCACCGCACTGGCCTACCCGAGCGGTGATCGCGCGACAGCGACCACCAGCCTGGCCGAAGCGGTGGCCGCGGCGGGCTCCGGCGACGCGAACCAGATGAACAACCTGATCAACAAGGCCGACAGCCTCCGCCAGACAGACGGTCAATTCGTCAACTCGTGCAGCGACGCGTTGAACCGGCCGACCCCAGACCGGATCCGCGAACTCGTGGTCGCGTGGCCCAAGCTCTATCCGCAGTTCGGCGCCGTCGGCGCGCTCAGCATGGTCAAGTGCCTGAACTGGCCCAGCGGATCGGCGCCGGAGGACCCGAAGAACCTCAAAGTCCCGGTGCTGTTGCTCGGCGTGCAGAACGACCCGATCGTCGGCAACGACGGCGTCGCGCAGGTCGCCGCCACCATCATCAATGCGGGTGCTTCCAGCAAGCGGGTGATCTGGCAGGGCATCGGGCACGGCGCGAGCATCTACTCCGAATGCGCGCTGGCGCCGGTCGCCGGCTACCTGGACAGCGGGGAGCTGCCGCCGACCGACACTTACTGCCCCGCCTAGTTCTAACGGCACTGCAGTCGTAGTACGGTTCGCTGGTGGCGGCACCAGACTCCATCCGTACCGGCCTTCTCAATCTCTTCGCACCCCGCGCGTCCCCTCCCAGTGCGGCAGCGGTGCTCCGGTCGGCGCTGTGGCCGATCGCCATCATGTCGATCGCGCACCGCAGTTACGTCCTTTCCAGCAACGGCTACATCACCGACGACTTCGGGCCTGTGTATCGGGCCGTCAGCAACTTCAGACGCGGCTGGGACATTTACAACGAGCACTTCAACTACGTCGACCCGCACTATCTGTATCCGCCGGGCGGCACGCTGTTGATGGCCCCGTTCGGGTACATGCCGGTATTCGCCTCGCACAACTGGTTCGTCGCCATCAACACCGTCGCGATGATCATCGCCGCCTGCCTGTTGGTGCGGCTGTTCGGCTTCTCACTGACGTCGGTGGCACTGCCTGCGCTGTTGCTCGCCATGTTCTGCACCGAGTCGGTGACCAACACGATCGTGTTCACCAACATCAACGGTTGTGTGCTGCTTGCTGAGGTGCTGTTCTTCCGATGGCTGCTGTCGGGGAAGGTCAACGATGAATGGTGGGCCGGTGTGGCGATCGGTCTGTCGCTGGTCGTCAAACCCGTGCTGGCGGTGCTCCTACTTCTGCCTCTGCTGAACCGGCAATGGCGGACCCTCGTCACCGCAATCGCCGTGCCGGTGGTGTTCAACGCGGCCGCGTGGCCGCTGGTGTCGGATCCGATGAATTTCGTAAAGCGAACGGTGCCTTACATTCTCGGCACCCGCGACTACTTCAACAGTTCAATTCAGGGCAACGGCACCTACTACGGGCTGCCAGGTTGGCTGATCCTGCTGCTGCGAATCGTCTTCACGGTGCTTGCAGTCGTGTGCATCTGGCTGCTGTACAAGTACTACCGGCAGCGCGACCCGCTGTTCTGGATATTGACGTCCTCCGGGGTCCTGTTGACCGCGTCGTGGTTGGTTCTGTCGCTTGCGCAGGGCTACTACTCGATGATGCTGTTCCCCTTCCTGATGACGGTGGTACTACCCAACTCGGTGGTGCGCAACTGGCCGGCGTGGCTGGCGACTTACGGGTTTCTGACGATGGACCGCTGGCTGATGTGGCGGTGGCCAACCACCGGTCGCTTCCTCGAGTACATGAAAATCACTTACGGCTGGTCGCTGATGCTGATCGTGGTCTTCTGCGTCCTGTACTTCCGCTACCTCGACGCCAAGGCCGACGACAGGCTGGACGACGGTATCGACCCGGCGTGGATGACCGAGAAGGAACCGCGCGCTAGCGTGGACTCATGACCTCTCCACGGCCCAAGGTCGAACTCACAGACGACGAGTGGCGACAGAAGCTCACCCCGGCCGAATTCGCAGTGTTGCGCGAGGCAGGCACCGAGCGGCCGTTCGTCGGCGAGTACACCGACACCGAGACCGAAGGCGTCTACGAGTGTCGAGCCTGCGGCGCTGAGCTTTTCCGCAGCACCGAGAAGTTCGAATCGCACTGCGGCTGGCCGTCGTTCTTCGACCCGGCGAATTCGGACGCCGTCATCCTGCGACGCGACGACTCGATGGGCATGACCCGCATCGAGGTGGTGTGCGCCAACTGCCACAGCCATCTCGGCCACGTCTTCGAGGGCGAGGGCTACCCGACGCCAACCGATCAGCGGTACTGCATCAACTCAATTTCGCTGAGACTGGTCCCTGCAGGCTCGTAGCCGCGAGCTTCTCGAACTCGGCCCGCGCCAGGCGCTTCGGCCGGCCGGAAGCAAGCAGATTCATCATCGCGGCGGCGCTCACCGGCGGGCTGTAGTAATACCCTTGCGCCACTTCGCATCCGAACTCACGGAGCCGCTCAGCGGTCTCGGCGTTCTCGACACCCTCGGCGACCGTCGTCACGCCGAGGACGTGTGCCAGGTCGACGACGCCGCGCACGACAGCGGCGGCGCGCGCGTCGACACGGATCGGTGCGATGAAGTGCCTGTCGAGTTTCACTTCGTCGATGGCCAGTTCCCGCAGATACCACAGGGCCGAGTAGCCGCTGCCGAAATCGTCGATGGCGATCCGAATTCCCCGCTGCCGCAACCGCTCCAGCACCGACCGCGTTCGTTCGATGTTGTCGAGGAGGAAGTCTTCGGTGATCTCGATCGTCAGGTCTTTCGGGTTCAGCTCGCGGATGGCCAGCGCGGAGGCGATGTGCGTGGGCAGGTCAAGATCGCCGAGCGAGGGGGCGAACACGTTGACCGCAATCGGTACGCCGATGCCCAGTGCATTCCATTCGGCGGCGTCGTCGAGGGCCTGGGTGAGCACGAGGTCGGTCACCGCCCGCATCAGGCCGCGCTTGCGAACCAGCGGCAGGAAATGGGCGGGACCGAGCAGCCCGCGTTTGGGATGCGGCCACCGCACCAGGGCTTCGACTCCGACGATATCGCCGGATCGCAGGTCGAACTTCGGTTGGTAGAACACGGTCAGATCGCCGTGGTCGATCGCGTGCCGGAGTTCGCCGAGAAGCCGCACTGCCGCACCGCGTTCCGTGCTTTCGCCGGCGGTCGACAGCTCGATGTCGTTGGAGTCGGCCAGCGCCATGTCCGGGGTGAACGTGTGCAGGCCGCCCGCCTTCGAGCGTTTGGCCGAATACATCGCCACGTCCGCCTGTTTGAGCAGTATGTCCGCGGACAGATCCGGGTTGGCCGACGACGCCACCGCGAGCCCGACGCTCGGTCGCATCAACAGTTGTTGCCCGTCGATGACGAACGGCTCCTCGAATGCGGCGACCACCCGGTGTGCGACCAGCCGCGACAGCTCGGGCAGGCCCTCCATCAACACCGCGAACTCGTCGCCGCCCACCCGGGCCACGGTGTCGGAGGTCCGTACACAGCCGAGCAGTCTCTCCGCCGCCTGGACCAGCAGGGCGTCCCCCGCGGGATGTCCCAGGCTGTCGTTGACCAGCTTGAAATCATCGAGGTCCATCGACAGCACGGCCACCGACTGGTTGTCGTTCAGGTGCAGCTGTACCGCGTGCATCAACCGGTCGTTGAACAGGTCGCGATTGGCCAGGCCGGTGAGTGTGTCGCGCATCGCCTGGTCCGCCACCATCTTCAGCAGTCGCTGGTTCTGCCGCACCACCATGTACTGCCTTGCCATCACCGCGCCCATCAGCAGTGTCGATGACACGAGGATGGGCCTGAGGCCAGGCGTCGGGAAGTACGCGGGGAAGCAGATGAGAACGGCCAACGCCACAGGCACGTACGGCAGCCACATCGTCGCGCGCGACGGCGCATGCGAAACGACGGCCTCGGTCTCGCGGGCACGACGATTGATCAGCGCGGCCATGCCGAAGAGCAGAAGTCCTATCGCCCAACCGATATCGGTGATATGTCCGCTGTAGTAGGCATCGTGGGCGGTGAGATACACAAACGCGCTGTCCGACAACGCCATCATGACGACGCCCGCGCTGAGCATGGCCAGCGTCGTGCGCCGCCCGCTACGGGCCCGTGCCAGCACAAGGAGTGCAACGGTCAGGATCGCGATATCGGCGATCGGGTAGGCCAGCGAAAGAGCCAGAGCGAAGGCGTTTGTTCCACCCGCGTCATAGACACCCCGCATCACCATCACCCAGGAGATTTCGAACAGCGCCCCCGCCACGATGAACCCGTCGAGCAAAAACCGAACCCGCGAATGACCCGAATACCCGATGGGGAACAGCACCATCGCCAAGCCGGCGCCGACGGGGAACAGCAGATAGCCGGCATCGGCTAGCGACGGGAACGGAGCCTGATGCAGCACCCGCTCGTAGAACATCCAGAGCGCCTCGCCGCCGGCCCAGCCGGAGAGTCCGACGGTCAGGCATATCCAGGCGCGTCGCTGGCGCCCCTCGGCCGAAGCGGCGGCCAGCGCGCTGCACCCAGCCGCGAAGACGGCGAACACGAGCAGGCCGTAATCGGCGACGATTTTGGCGACGGGATAGCCGCCCCACTGACCGATCAGAATCCCCGCGAACGCAACACCCGCGGTGACAGCGCCGACCCCCACCCACGCTGTTCTCGACACAGGTCCACGCTAGCAACAAATTGCCGCGGGCGAAACCCGTGCAGCAAACGATTCGCCAGAATTTGCCGACTTCTTGCTACATGGAGTTTTCCGCAGTCGCAGCTGCGACGGGCGCTTACAGCGCTGTTGCCAAAATTAACGTAACTGTTGGATTCGACTCCGCCCTGGACGGGCCAGCAAACGCGATATCGGACTGGATCAGGGAAGTCTGCCGACCAGTTCCTCGACCCCCACGCGGGGGCCGGTGAAGAACGGCGTCTCCTCCCGGACATGCCTGCGCGCGTCGGTGGCACGCAGGTCGCGCATCAGGTCGACGATGCGATGCAGTTCGGGGGCCTCGAAAGCCAGGATCCACTCGTAGTCCCCCAGCGCGAACGCGGGCACGGTATTGGCCCGGACGTCCTTGTAGTCGCGCGCGGCCATGCCGTGCTCGGCGAGCATGCGGCGGCGTTCCTCGTCGGGCAGCAGATACCAGTCCAGCGACCGGACGAACGGATACACGCAGATGTAGGCGCCGGGCTCCTCGCCGGCAAGAAAGGCCGGGATGTGGCTCTTGTTGAACTCCGCGGGTCGGTGCAGCGCGACCGTGCTCCACACCGGGGCGCTGGCCCGGCCCAGCGTCGTTGTCCTGCGGAAGTCCGAATAGGTGGCCTGCAGTGCCTCCACCCGTTCCGCGTGGGTCCAGATCATGAAGTCGGCATCGGCGCGCATCCCCGCGACGTCGTAGAGGCCGCGGACCACCACCCCGTTGTCCTCCTGCTGCTTGAGAAAGGTCGCGGTCTCGTCGATGACCGAGTCCCGCTCGTCGCCGAGAGCGCCCTGGCGCACCGCGAAAACCGAGAACATCAGGTAGCGCACCGTCGAATTGAGGGCGTCATAATCAAGACGAGACATGTGTCCTATCGTGCCACGCGCGGTGTGACCAGCGACGCGGCCGCTCTGGTGGCCGTCGCGATGCAGGCGGGCACCCCGATGCCGTCCAGGTAGGCGCCCGCCACCGCGAGCGACGGCGGAAGCCCGGCGCGCACCTCGGCGACCAGGGCACCGTGCCCCGGCCCGTATTGCGGCATCGCGTCGATCCACCGGTGCACCCGGCAGTCGAACGGCTCATCGGTGACACCGAAAACAGCCGCAAGGTCATCGGCTGCCCAGGACAGCAGGTCGTCGTCGCCGACCCGGTGGGCGAGGTCGTCGCCGTATCGGCCGAACGACAGCCGAACAAGCTCGACATTTCCGCGCGGACCCCATTTGCGCGACGACAGCGTGATCGCCTTGGCGTGCAGGCGTTCCGACGCCGCCACCAGTACTCCCGAACGATCGGGCACCGGTGTCCCGCCCGGCATCGCCAGCGCGACCAACGCCGTCGACGCCACCTTGATCTGGCGCGCGGCCGCCGCGGCGGAAGGCGCGACGTCTGCCACGATCGTGGCCAGCCGCGGTGCCGGGACGGCCAGCAACACCGCGTCGGCGTGCCAGTTTCCGCCCTCGTCGTCGACCAACTGCCATCCGCCGCCCTGTCGCACCAGCCGTTCGACGCCGACCTGCGCCCAGTGGAAGTCG
The DNA here is from genome assembly GCA_963758825.1 of uncultured Actinomycetota bacterium. Taxonomy (GTDB): domain Bacteria; phylum Actinomycetota; class Actinomycetes; order Mycobacteriales; family Mycobacteriaceae; genus Mycobacterium. Next base: position 25,322 of record CAVWWV010000018.1, read on the forward strand.
GCGCGCCGGATCAGTTCGTCGAGCAACACCGCGTAGCCGCCGTCGATCGCGCCGAACACCGATCCGCCCGTGGCAGGCGGCAGTGCCGTGCGCACGGCCTCGGTCAGGTTGCGGGCACCGCGGTCCAGCGCCGCGGCCAGCGTCGGAACGGCCGACCTCAGCCCGATCGTTGCCGCCGATCCCGCGTACACCCCCGCCAGCAGCGGGTCGACGGATCGCGTCACCACCTGATCGCCGAAGCGGTCACCGACGAGCGCTGCGACGGCCGGGTCGGCGCCAGGCCGCCAGGTGAAGGGACGGGCGGTTTCATCGACCATCCGCCGAATCGTGGTGTCGTCGACCAGCCCGGTCATCGACGACGGGTCGGTCGGGATTCCGTTGAGTGTGTCGCGTGGCAGCTCGTGCAGCCGCCCCTCGCTGTAGATCAGCGGCCGCGACCCCCGTCGTGCCGATCTGCCTGTCGGCCAGCCCCAGCTCGGCGAGCAGCGCAGGCATTTCGGGGCGCCGGGCGACAAACGCCTCGGCGCCGATGTCGATCAGCTGGCCGCCGAGCTGTTCGGTACGCAGCACGCCGCCGAGCCGGTCAGCAGGCTCGAACACGGTGATGTCGGCGTCGTCACCAAGCGTGACCCGAAGCCGATATGCCGCGACGAGGCCCGAAATGCCGCCGCCGACAACGCAATACGTCTGTCTTTCCGCTCCTCGCGTGCGCGGCCGCATCACAGTGAGTGCACCAGAGCTACCACCTCCGTGATGACACCCGGATCCGTCGGTGGCAGCACGCCGTGACCCAGGTTGAAAACGTGGCCGGCCGCGCCGGCGTCGACCGCGCGACGGCCGTCCTCGACGACCGCGCGCGCCGCGCGGCCCGGCCACCGGCATGCCCGCAAGGAGCACCACCGGGTCGAGGTTGCCCTGCAGTGCGGTGCCTGGCGTCACCCTGGCCGCGGCGTCGGTCAGCGAGGTGCGCCAGTCGACGCCGACGACCGGGCAGCCCGCAGCCGACACGGCCTCGGACATCGCCCCGAGCAACTCCGCGGTGCCGACGCCGAAGTGCGTCATCGGCACGCCTTCGACTGCCAGCGCCTCGAACACCCGCGTGCTGTGCGGCAGCACGTAGGTGCGGTAGTCGGCCAGCGACAACGTGCCTGCCCACGAGTCGAACATCTGGATGGCGTCGACGCCGGCGTCGACCTGGACCTTCAGGAAGGCGGTGGTGACGTCGGCGAGGACCGCCATCAGCGCATGCCAGGTGTCGGTCTCGCCGAGCATCATCGACTTGGTGCGCTCGTGGTTACGGCTCGGGCCGCCCTCGATCAGATAGGAGGCCAGCGTGAACGGGGCGCCGGCGAATCCGATGAGCGGGACGTCGCCCAGGGCGGCAACCAGGTTCGCTACGGCTTCGGCCACGGGCGCAACACGTTCGGGCTCAAGGGCTTTCATCCCGGCAACGTCTGCCGCGGTGCGGATCGGATGCTCGATCACCGGCCCGACGTCGGGCACGATGTCGAGGTCGATGCCCGATGCCCGCAGCGGCACGACGATGTCCGAGAACAGGATGGCGGCGTCGACGCCATGCCTGCGCACCGGCTGCAAGGTGATCTCGGTGATCAGGTCGGCGTCGAAGCAGGCCTGCATCATCGTGTTCTTGGCGCGCAGCGCCCGGTACTCGGGCAGCGAACGCCCCGCTTGCCGCATGAACCAGACAGGCACCCGGCTCGGCTTACGGCCTCCTGCGGCGGCCAGATACGGCGACTCCGGCAGCTCGCGACGGTTATTCATCGGCTTCAATGCTGCCATGGCGCCCGAGCGCGGCAGGTTTGGCGTCCACCGGCGGCGGATACGGCGCGCCTGCGCACAGACCTGGCCAGATGGTCTACCGTCATGGCGGTGACCACCGCCGAACCGGCTCAGTTCCGGGAAGCGGTCGCTGCGATGAACGCCACCACCGTGCGACCGGAGATCGAGCTGGGCCCGATCCGGCCGCCGCAGCGTCTGGCGCCGTTCAGCTATGCCCTCGGCGCCGAAGTGCGCCATCCCGAGGCCACCATCGTGCCCGAGCAGTCCGAGGGCGATGCATTCGGTCGATTGATCCTGCTGCACGACCCCGAGGGTGCCGAGGCATGGGACGGCACGATGCGACTGGTCGCCTACGTGCAGGCCGACCTCGACTCCAGCGAGGCGGTCGATCCGCTGCTGCCCGAAGTGGCCTGGAGCTGGCTGGTCGACGCACTGGAGGCGAACACCGAGCACATCACCGCCCTCGGCGGAACCGTCACCGCCACCACGTCAGTGCGCTACGGCGACATCTCCGGCCCGCCACGTGCCCACCAGCTGGAGCTGCGCGCATCCTGGACAGCGACGACGCTGGAGCTGGGTCCGCACGTCGCCGCGTTCTGCGTAGTGCTCGAGCACGCCGCGGGACTGCCGCCTGCCGGGGTGACCGATCTGAAGTCACGCACCCGCGCCTGAGATGACCGACGCCGACTCCGGCGGAGCCGAGCCAGCGGACACCGCAGAACCCGAAGCCACACCGCTGCTGTCGCCTGCCGACGGTGTGCCGCCACTGGCCGTAACGAAATACGACATCAGCGATGCCGCAGAACTTTTGGCGGCTGGGCACGGACCGTTCGCCGTCGACGCCGAACGCGCATCGGGTTTTCGCTATTCGAACCGGGCGTATCTGGTGCAGATCCGGCGCGAGGGCGCGGGCACTGTGCTGATCGATCCGGTCAACCACGGCGCCGACACGCTCACCACACTCGCGCCGGTCGCCGAAGTGCTGCGCACCGATGAGTGGGTGCTGCACGCCGCCGACCAGGACCTGCCGTGCCTCGCCGAGATCGGCATGCGGCCGACCGCGCTTTACGACACCGAGTTGGCCGGCCGGCTGGCCGGCTACGACCGGGTGAACCTGGCGACGATGGTGGAGCGGCTGCTGGGCCTCGGCCTGAAGAAGGGGCACGGTGCCGCCGACTGGTCCAAGCGGCCCCTGCCGCCCGAGTGGCTGAACTACGCCGCGCTCGACGTGGAGGTGCTGGTCGAACTCCGGAACGCCATCGCCGCGGTGCTCGCCGAACAGGGGAAGTCCGAATGGGCCGCCCAGGAGTTCGAATTTCTGCGCACCTTCGAAGGCGCCCCGACACGGCGGGACCGGTGGCGTCGCACGTCGGGCATCCACAAGGTGCGTGACCGCCGCGCCATGGCCGCCGTGCGGGAGCTGTGGACGACCCGCGACCACATCGCCCGCAGGCGTGACATCGCGCCGGGGCGCATCCTGCCCGACTCCGCGATCATCAGCGCGGCCACCGCGGACCCCAAGACCGTCGAGGAGCTCACCGCGCTGCCCGTGTTCGGCGGATCCAAGCAGCGGCGCTCCGCGCAGGTCTGGCTGGATGCACTGAGCCGCGCCCGCGACAACGACGACCAGCCCGAGGTCTCCGAACCGCAGAACGGGCCGCCCCCTGCGTCACGGTGGGGTCGTCGCAAACCCGAGGCGGCCGCGCGGCTGGAGGCGGCCCGTGCCGGCCTCACCGAGCTGTCCGAGCGGGTGTCGGTGCCCACCGAGAACCTGGTCACGCCCGAGGTGGTACGCCGGCTGTGCTGGGATTGGCAACCCGCCGACGACGCCGAGGCCGCGGTCGAGGACTTTCTGCGCGACGCGCAGGCCCGCCAGTGGCAGCGCGAGCTCGTCGTCCCCGTGCTCGCCGCGGCGCTCTCGGCTACCCCTGCGCCGTGACCCGGTCGATGTGGGCGAGGAAGTGGGCCAACACCGCGTCGGGTGCCTCGATCTGAGGCCAATGGCCGATTCCGTCGTCGAGCATCACGACATCGGGATCGGGGATGACCTCGAGGTAGCGGTCGGCCATGTGCCGACCGGAGTTCGGGTCGATCGGGCCGTCGATCAACCGCATCGGGACAGCCGTCTGTCGCATCGCCCGGACCCACCGATTGCGATGGGCGTATCGATCGTTGACGAACCTGCCCACCTTGTGGGTCACCCGCTTGCCGTCGTTGTACTCGAGGATCTGGTGGAACAGGTCGAGCATTCGACGCGTGGGCTTCGTGTTCGGCCCGAACATCTCGTTGATCGTCGGCTCTATCAGCCGCCTGGACAGCTGGCTGCCCTGCAGCGGACTCATGATGTCCCCCAGCGGCGTTCGTGACATCACCTTCTGCAGCAGCCGCGGTGTGTACGACTCGTTGAACAGTCCCCCGTTGAGCCAGGTGACCGATTCGATCCGCAGCGATCCATACACCTGCTCGGAGAATTCGTGGCGGGCCAGCATCTCCTGGCCGACCGAGTCACCGAGGTCGTGGGCCAGGATGTGCGCGGACTGGACGCCCAGTTCGGCGAGCAGAGCCTCGTGCATGTCGGCGTGGTCACCGACCGAGTATTCATAGGCGACGGGTTTGTCCGAGAAACCCATCCCGAGCATGTCGGGGGCGATCACGGTGAACCGTTCGGTCAGCCTGTCCCATATCGGAGCCCAGTCCCAGGAGTTGAACGGGTATCCGTGGATCAACAGCAGGCTGGGCCCGCTGCCCGCGGTCCGGTAGAACACGTCGAAGCCCAGGTAGTCGAATGACCGGCCGGCTGCCTTCCACCGCTCGAGTTCGGGGTCCATCGGCATCACTCTTCCACGACGGGTGAACCCTCCCCTAGGCTCAGTTCAATGGTATTGCTCCTCGGTCCGGCGCTGCGGCACGTTTCCGACACCACCGCCCTGGTCTGGGTGCAAACCGAAAACGCCTGCACCGTCGAGATTCTCGGCTGCTCGGCCCGGACCTTCGAGGTGCAGGGCTACCATTTCGCCCTCGTCCTGGTGACGGGGCTGGCCCCCGACAGCGTGACCGAGTACCAGGTCAGACTCGACGGCACGATCCACTGGCCCATCGACGACGAGGCGTTCTCGAAGTTCCCGGCCAGCGTGATCCGAACAAGAGGACCCGCAAGCGCGCACCGGCTGCGCGCCATCTTCGGTTCGTGCCGCTACCCGAAGACCGAAGTCACGAAGATCGAGAAGAAGCTGAAGCACGACGCGCTGGACTCGTACGCGACCCGGATGGCCGGCTGCCCGATCGACGAGTGGCCCGATGCGCTCATCCTGCTCGGGGACCAGCTCTACGCCGACGAGCTGCCGCCCGACGAGCAGCGCCGCGTGAACCGGCGGCGGCACAGCAGGCACGGCGACCGTCCGCCGGACGAGGTCGTCAGCTTCGCAGAATACGAACGGCTGTACCGGCACTCCTGGGGCGACCCGGAGATCCGGTGGCTGATGTCGACCGTCGCGACGGCGATGATCTTCGACGACCACGACATTCGCGACGACTGGAACACCTCGGCATCGTGGCGCGCGAAGATGGCGACGACGCCGTGGTGGCGTGATCGCATCCGGGCCGGGTTGGCGTCCTACTGGGTTTATCAGCACCTGGGCAATCTGAGCCCGGCCGAGTTGGCGGACAACGAGGATTTCCAGCGACTCGTTGCAACCGAGGGCGACACCTGGCCGCACCTCGCCGAGCTGGCCGAGCGCGCCGACCGCGAGGTCGACTGCAGCAAGGGCATCCGGTTCAGCTATCGGTGGGATCTCGGACGCAGCCGGCTCATCATGGTCGACTCACGCAACGGCCGGATCCTGGAGTCCGGTGAGCGGATGATGATCGGCGAGAACGAGTTTCGGTGGCTGGAGGCCAAGGCCGAGGAGCATCCGGAATCGCTGGACCATCTGATGCTCGCCTCATCGGTGCCGTGGTTGATGCCTCCTGCCATCGGCGATCTGGAGACGCTCAACGAGCGAGCAGCCGAGCGAGACGGGTGGCGGGGCAAACTGGGTGAAAAGTTGCGCGAAGCAGGCGATTTCGAACATTGGGCGGCGTTCTACAAATCCTTCCTGCGGATGGGCGAGATGATCGCGCGGATCGCCAACCAGCCCGACGGCCCGGCCACCATCAGCGTGTTGTCGGGCGACGTCCACCACAGCTACGCAGCGCGCGCCGAACTTGACGGTGTGTCACCCGGCGGATCGACCGTCCACCAGCTGGTGTGTTCGCCGGTACACAACTACGTGCCGCTGTTCATCAAGCCGGTGTTCATGCTCGGCTGGACCAGACCCGCGGCTGCCGTCATCCGATGGTGGGTGCGTAGGCGTGGAGTGCCATCACCGCCGCTGACGTGGCGTGACGTGTGCGGTCCGCTGTTCGGCAACACGATCGCGACCGTGGCGGTCAATGGCCGCGACGCGGAGGTGTTCTTCGAGCAGCCGCGCAAGACGACGACTTTGGAGGAGGTGGGCCGGGTTTCGCTCAGTCGAGTTGGCGGCTGACCTCGTGATCGGAGACCGCGCTACCCAGCGCGGCCACCCACCCGGTCACCTGACGGGCGATGTTCTGGTCGGTGATCCCGGCATCGGCGAGCACCTCGCCGCGTGACGCGTGCGCTTGGAACTCCTGCGGCAGCCCGACGTCCCGACACGGCACGTCGATCTCGGCGCGACGCAGCGCCGCCGACACAGCAGAGCCGACACCACCGTGAACGCCGTTGTCCTCCAACGTGACCACCAGCTTGTGCGCCTTGGCCAGCGCACCGATGGCCTCGGGAACCGGCAGTACCCAGCGCGGGTCGATGACGGTCACGCCGATGCCCTGGTTGCGCAGCCGCTCGGCAACCGATTTCGCCATCGACGCGAACGGTCCGATCGCCACCAACAGCACATCATCGGACAGGCCGTCGACAGGGACGGCGAGCACATCGATCCCGTCTCGGCGATCCAGCGCCGGAATGTCTTCACCGACATCACCTTTGGGGAAACGCAGGGCGGTCGGCCCGTCGGTGATATTCAGCGCCTCGCCGAGTTCCTCGTAGAGACGTGCGGCGTCGCGCGGTGCGGCCACCCGCATACCGGGCACCACGTTGAGCATCGACAGATCCCACATGCCGTTGTGGCTGGCGCCGTCCGGCCCGGTTACGCCGGACCTGTCGAGCACCAGCGTCACCGGCAGCTTGTGCAGTGCGACGTCCATCATGATCTGGTCGAACGCCCGGTTGAGGAAAGTCGAATAGATGGCCACCACCGGATGCAGGCCGCCCATCGCCAGACCGGCGGCCGACGTCATCGCGTGCTGCTCGGCGATGCCGACGTCGAACAACCGGTCGGGAAACTTGTTGCCGAACGCGGTCAGCCCCGTCGGCCCGGGCATGGCGGCGGTGATCGCGACGATGTCGCGGCGCTTGCCCGCGTAGGTGATCAGCGCGTCGGCGAAGGTGGACGTCCACCCCGGTCCGGCCACCTTCGTCGCCAGCCCGGTAAGGGGGTCGATGACGCCGGTCGAGTGCATCTGCTCGGCTTCGTCGTTCTCGGCGGGCCCGTAGCCCATGCCCTTGCGGGTGACGACGTGAACGATCACGGGTGCGTTGTAGCCACGGGCGTTGCGCAGCGCCACCTCGACGGCGTGCTCGTCGTGACCGTCGATCGGCCCGACGTACTTGACGCCGAGGTCGGTGAACATCACCTGCGGGGAAAGCGCGTCCTTCAGGCCGGCCTTCACGCTGTGCATGCACTGGTAGCAGAGTTCGCCGATGACCGGCATGCCCCGCACCGCGCTGCGGCCCTTCTCCAGAATCTTCTCGTAACCGGGCTGCAGCCGCAGCGTCGCGAGGTGATCGGCGAACCCGCCGATGGTGGGCGCGTAGCTGCGACCGTTGTCGTTGACCACGATCACGACGGGACGCCGGGACGCGGCGATGTTGTTCAACGCCTCCCAGCACATGCCGCCGGTGAGCGCGCCGTCTCCGACGACCGCGACGACATGCCGGTTGCGATGGCCGGTCAGCTCGAACGCCTTGGCGAGCCCGTCGGCGTAGGACAGCGAGGAGCTGGCGTGGCTGGACTCGACCCAGTCGTGCTCGCTCTCGTCGCGCGACGGGTAGCCCGACAGACCGCCCTTCTTGCGCAGGGTGTCGAACTCGTGGCACCGACCGGTCAGCATCTTGTGTACATAGGCCTGATGGCCGGTGTCGAAGATGATCGGATCGTGCGGCGAGTCGAACACCCGGTGCAGCGCGAGGGTGAGCTCGACGACACCGAGGTTGGGGCCGAGATGTCCGCCGGTTGCAGCGACCTTGTGGATCAGGAACTGTCGGATCTCGTCAGCAAGATCAGTTAGCTGAGGCTGGGTCAGGTGCTGCAGATCGGCGGGACCGCGGATCTGTTCAAGCATTCCGCCAGTCTACGCACCGATACCTGGGTCAGTCCTGCCGAGTGTCGTAGACGTCGGGCACACCGTCGTGGTCGGCGTCGGCTGTCTCGATGTCGTGGATACGGCGGTAGGCGGCATTACGGCTCAGCAATACGACCGCAGCCAGCAGACCTGCGACAACCGATCCGACCAGCACACCGATCTTGACGTCGACGCCCGCCTCGGTGCCGTGGGCGAAGGCCAATTCACCGATCAATAACGAAACTGTGAACCCGATCCCGGCCAGCAATGAGACGCCGAATACGTCGCGCCACGCCAGGTCGTCGTCGAGGCTGGCGTGGGTGAACCTGGCCAGCAGAAAGGCTGTGGCGAAGACTCCGAGGGGTTTGCCAATGACCAGGCCGGCGATCACGCCGTCGGTAACTGGGTGCAACAGCGACGCGCCAAGTCCTGACCAACCGCCAACCGTCACGCCTGCAGCAAAGAAGGCGAACACCGGCACCGCGAAACCCGCGGACACCGGCCGCATGGAGTGCTCGAAGCGCTCGGCGGCGGGCGTGCCGCGTCGGCCGAGGACGGGGACCGTGAACCCCAGGAGGACGCCGGCGACGGTGGCGTGCACCCCGCTGGCGTGCACCAGCGCCCAGGCGATCACCGCCAGCGGGACCAGCAGCCACCACTGATGCGCACCGCGTTGAACGGCCAGGGCGAACAAGCCGATCGGGATCAGCGCCAGTGCCAGCGGCGCCAGCGACAGGTGATCGGTGAAGAACACCGCAATCACCGTGATGGCGATCAGGTCATCGACAACCGCGAGGGTGAGTAAAAAGGTTCTCAACGCCGTCGGCAGGTGGGTGGACAACACCGCGAGGACCGCGAGAGCGAACGCGATATCGGTTGCGATCGGCACGGCCCAGCCGCCCACGTTCTCGGGACGGCCTGCGGCCAGATTGATGGCGATGTAAACCGCGGCGGGAACGATCATTCCTCCGACTGCAGCCGCGATCGGCAGCGCGGCGCGGGCCGGGTCACGCAGGTCTCCCGAGACGAACTCGCGCTTGAGCTCGAGCCCCACGACGAAGAAGAAGATCGCCAACAGCCCGTCGGCCGCCCACGCTGAAACGCTCAGGTTCAAGTGCAGCCGCTCGGGTCCGAACGTGAACTCCGAGACTTGCTGGTAGGTCGCAGACCACGGCGAATTGGCCCAAGTCAGCGCGGCGGCTGCGGCAATCAACAGGAGCACCCCACCGACCGTCTCCCGACGCAGAATCTCGGCGAACCGCTGTGTCTCCGACCAGGAGCCGCGCGTGAGCAACCGCAAACCCGTTGGCATTGGCCCGATCCTAAGTGAGGTGATACGTTTCACTTCAGGTGTGCCGGGAAGTCTGGTCGGCGATTGGCCGGACCGACCCCGAAAGGTGCACATGCACGCCGAAGACATCGTCGAAGAGTTTCCGGTCGTATCCGTCGACTCCAATGCGCTTGACGCAGCACGCATGATGGCCGAACACCGGCTGCCAGGAATCGTCGTCACCGACTCGTCGGGACTGCCGTACGCCGTCCTTCCCGCTTCCCAGGTGGTGCGGTTTCATCGTGCCGTCCTATGTCCAGGACGATCCGTCGCTCGCGGGTGTCATCAATGAGTCCTGGGCTGACAAGCTGGCCGAAAAACTCGGCGACAAGACGGTGCGCGATATGTTGCCCGAGCACTTGGAGGACATCCCGTCGGCCAAGGCGGACGACACGATCATCGAAGTCGCGGCGCTGATGGCCGACGCTGAAGAGCCCACTGATCGCCGTGATCAAGGACGGCCGCATGCTCGGGGTGATCACGGCTTCACGCCTGCTGGCCGCAGCCGTGAAGCGCTGAGCGAACATGGCAGTCATCGCGATCGCCGTATTCGTGGTCGCGTACGTACTCATCGCCAGCGACCGGGTCAACAAGACACTGGTCGCGCTCATCGGCGCGGGAACCGTGGTGGTTCTCGGCGTCGTCGAGTCAGCGGACGCCTTCTACTCCCACGAAACCGGAATCGACTGGGACGTAATCTTTCTGCTGCTGGGAATGATGATCATCGTCGGCGTGCTCCGACAGACCGGCATCTTCGAGTACATCGCGATCTGGTCGGTGAAGCGGGCGAAGGGTTCGCCGCTGCGGATCATGATCCTGCTGGTGCTCATCACCGCGTTCGCGTCGGCGATGTTGGACAATGTCACCACGGTGTTGTTGATCGCTCCGGTCACGCTGCTGGTGTGCGACCGCCTGTCGATCAACCCCGTGCCGTTCCTCATCGCCGAGGTGTTCGCGTCCAACATCGGCGGCGCGGCGACGCTGGTCGGCGATCCGCCCAACATCATCATCGCGAGCCGGGCCGGCCTGACGTTCAACGACTTTCTCGTTGCACATGACGCCGATCGTGCTCATCGTCATCGCGGTGTTCATCGCGATGCTGCCGTGGCTCTTCCGCGGTTCGTTCGGTGTCGATCCCGATCGGGTCGCCGACATCATGTCGCTCGAGGAGCGTGAGGCGATTCGCGATCCCGGACTGCTGGTCAAGTGCGGAGTCGTTCTCGTTGTGGTGTTCGCCGCATTCATCGCTCATCCGGTGCTGCACATCGAGCCGTCCGTTGTGGCGCTGGTCGGTGCCGGGGCTCTGATACTGATCTCGCGGATGGACCGGTCGGACTACCTCGCCAGCGTCGAATGGGAGACGCTGCTGTTCTTCGCGGGTCTGTTCGTCATGGTCGGCGCCCTGGTGAAGACGGGTGTCGTCGGCGACGATCGCGCATTCTGCGATCGAGATCACCGGCGGTGACGCGCTGTCGACGACGATGTTGATCCTCGGGGTATCTGTGCCGGTGTCCGGCATCATCGACAACATCCCCTACGTCGCGACGATGACACCGATCGTCAGCGAACTCGCCGCGAGCCTGCCCGACGGCACCGATTCCGAATGTGCTGTGGTGGGCGCTGGCGCTGGGCGCCGACTTCGGAGGCAACCTCACCGCTGTCGGAGCGAGCGCCAACGTCGTGATGCTCGGAATCGCCAAACGCTCCGGCAATCCCATCTCCTTCTGGGAGTTCACCCGAAAGGGCTTCGCGGTGACCGTGGTGTCGGCTGTGCTGTCGGCTTTGTACCTGTGGCTGCGCTATTTCGTTTTCGCGTAGGTAGGCGACAACGCCACGCCCGATCCGGTTACCGTCCGTACATGACTGTCGTCGAACGGCACAGCATCGTCGACGTTCCACCGGAACGGGTGTGGGCGCGCGTTGTGACACCTGTCGGCATCAACGACGAACGCGAGCCTGGATGACGATGTCGATGCCGCGCGGCAAGGAGTCGTTGACTGTCGACAACGTTCCGGTCGGCACCCCGGTGGGCCGCTGCTGGATGCGGCTGTTCGGCGTGCTCCCGTTCGACTACGACGATCTGATGATCGCCGAACTGTGGCCCGGTCGCGGCTTTCACGAAGAGTCGACGATGCTGTCCATGCGGCTCTGGCGCCACGAGCGCACGCTGGAGCCCGAAGTCGGCGCGAAAACCATTGTCCGCGAACGGCTCACGTTCGAGCTGCGGCCGCCGCTGCGGCTGCTGACGCCGGTCGTCGCTGCGGCAATCGGCGCGTTGTTCGGCCACCGGCAGCGGCGACTACAGCGACACTTCGGCCGACGCTGAATTCGTCAGGATGCCAAGCTGTCGCGCCCTGCGGACCGCGTCTCGCCGCTTGTTGACCTCGAGCTTGGCCAGTATCGCGGAGACATGATGGTCGACCGTCTTCACCGAAAGGAACAGCCGATCCGCGAGTTCGGCGTTGGTGAGGCCGTCGTCGAGCAGGCGCAGCACGTCGACCTGGCGTGCGGTCAGCCCCGCCGGATTCGCTAGTGTCGCCGCGCGTCTGCGCGCCGGTACGACGGACTGGCCCCCGGCCCGTAGATCGCGGCGCACCTTCGCCGCGACGGCGTCGGCACCGAGCCGGTCGAGAATGTCCAGGGCGCGGACCGCGAGCACCGGATCGGCGCTGTCGAGCAGTGCGAGCGCCGCGTCATACGGCATCGAAAGCCGATGAAACTCATCGGCCGCCGCCTCGTATGCGCCGTCGAGCACCAACCTGTACGGCTCGGCCACCCCGGCGGCGTCGACGGTTTCCCCGATCCGCCGCAGCCAGACCGCCAACTCGCCGCGCGACCATTCCAGGCCCGCCACCGGGCTGTCCACGAGTAGCTTGCGGCATTGGGTCAGTCGCTCGTCACATGAAGCTGTCAGCCAATTCCATTCGACGATTCCCGCCGCAACGGGCAGCATCCGGATCGGCTCGCCGAATCGGCACGCCAGCTGCCACGCCTCGTCGAGCGAGTCCGTTCCGTCCCCGCTCTTACGCAGTGCCACCAACGCCTGGATCAGCAACGGCCATGTCCTGGCCAGCGGCGCGCTCGGCGCGTCAAGAACACGACCGGCGTCGGCGCTCGCGTCGTCCCAATCGCCCATCATGAGGTGCATCCTCGCGCGCGAACCCATCTGCCACACGCGGCAGATCGGCAGGTCGTGTTCGAGCATCAACGGGATGGAAACCTCGAGCAATTCAGCCGCGCTGTCCAGCCGCCGTTGTTCGACGTCGAAGTAGGTGATGCAGCTCCACCCACCCGAGTGCAACTCGTCGACGTGTTTCGGCCCGGCGTGAAGAATTGACAGGATCGCCTCTCGCCCAGAGTCGTCGCCCATCAGGACGACTCCGTAGTTCTCGATCAGTCGCACCCGCACAGTCAGTTCGGAATCGCCCGTCCTGTCCGCAATCTCGTGCGCGCGAGAGATCAAGGTGGCCGCAACGTCCAGCCGGCTCGCATGACCGGCGAGATAGGCCTGCATGGCAAAGGCGTGCCCAAGTGCCACAAGCTCTTTCACGTCGTCGGGGTCGTCGTCGAGCACCGTCATCGCCTCGACCGCATGGCGTTCGGCCAGCTGTCGGTTCGCGCTGTACCACTGGTAGACCGACAACGCGTGGTGGTTCGCACTCACCGCCGCCGACTGGCCCAGCTCCTCTCGTATCCGCATTGCGCGCTGACAGGCGCTGATCGCGTCGGGCAGCTTGTCGATCAGGTAGAACTCCCATGCCATCAGCTCGAGAAGGTCGGCCTCGTCGTCGGCCGTCGACGCTCCGCCGTGATCCAGCGCGATCGTGAAGAACTCGGCGGCCTGGGTGTGCGCGCCGGTTCGCGCCGCCACGGCACCCGCGTCGTAGGCGGCCCGCCTGATGCGCTCGACATCGCCCGCGCCGAGCGCGTGATGCGTCAGCACGGCGGGATCGACGCCCGACGTCGCCTCGTAGGCGTCCAGCAGTCGCCGGTGCAGGCCGGCCTCGGCGCCAGGCGGGATGACGCTGCTGACGGCCATCCGGCACAGGTCGTGGCGGAACGCCACGCCGCGTGCAATTCTGCGGGTGAGGCCTGCGTCCGACAGCGCCCGCAAGGCGGGCAGCGTGACCCCCAGATCGGTCAACAGCCGGTCAGGTACCGCGCCGGGCGAACACGTCAGCAGGTTCAGCGCATCCCACGCGGCGGGGTCGAGATCCGACGTACGGGCCAGCACCGCGTCCCGGATCGTCGTCGGCAGATCCGTATCCGGGCCATGCCGGTGCTCGAGCATCTCGCACACGAAGAACGCGTTGCCACCGGTGACCCGGTGCAGCCATTCGGGGTCGACGGCGCCCTCGCCGACCAACTGCCCGACCGCGTCGACGCTGAGCGGGGGTAACGGCAGCGTGCACGCTCGCGTGGATCGCGCGGCATCACCGAGCAGCACGCGCAGCGGGTGGCCGACACCGACCTCGTCGTCGCGGACGATGCCGACGGCGAGCGACCGCGTCTGCGCGACGCGTCTCAGCACGAACCGAAGGAGGTCGATGGTGCCCTGGTCGGCCCACTGCAGATCGTCGAGAACGAGCACCGACGGCGCGGTGCGCAGATCGTCGTAGACGGCGTCGAAAATGTCGTAGGGCACTTCACTTTCGGCCAGCACCGTCTGCGTCGCGAGTGCGAGGCGGTTCGCGAGGTCGTGTATCGGGCCGAGCGGTCGAGGGGTTGGCAACGGGTCGCACGCGCCCCACAACACGCGCTCGTCTTTCACCCAACGGTCGACGAACGCCTCGACGAACGAGGTCTTGCCCGCGCCGGACTCCCCCGACACGAAGACCAGCCCGCCACGTCCCGCCCGCGCGTCGTCGGCCCTGGCGATGATCTCGCCGAGCTGATGATCCCGATCGGCGAGCATCACGAAGTCCGATATTAGTGCGATCGGCCCCTGCGAGCAGCAGAAATACCGCGTCGCCACAAGATGGGGAACTTCTCCCCATGTGCACGGCGATCCGGTACAGCAACGTTGGTCCTGCCCGACAGACCGTCGCGGCTGACAACACACAGGAGCAAGAACCCATGAAGCGCTATGTCATCGAGCGGGAGATTCCCGGGGCCAGTGAGCTCAGCCAGGACGAGCTGGCCGCGATCGCCGGCAAGTCCAACGGCGTCGTCGAGTCGCTCGGCGTGCCGTACCGGTGGATCACCAGCTACGTCGCGGGCGACAAGATCTACTGCGTGCACGAGGCCGACGACGAAGACGCCATCCGGGAGCACGCTCGCCGCGGCGGATTTCCGGCCAACAGTATCTCGGTCATCGCCAACGAGTTCGGGCCCCACACCGCCGAGTCGGCGGCAACGCACTGACAGCCGGGACATCGCGGTGCGCGCTAGCGCGTCAGCACCGCGATGCTCTCGATGTGGTGGGTCAGCGGGAACGAGTCGAACACCCGCATGGTCTCCACCTGATACCCGCGCGCCAGGTAGAGTCCCACGTCGCGGGCGAATGAGGCTGCCTCACAACCGATGTGAATGATTCGTGGCACTGCGGCAGCCGCCAGCAGATCGATCACATCACGGCCCGCACCCGACCGCGGCGGGTCGAGGACCGCAACGTCGGCGCGCCGGGACTGAGCAGAAATCGCGCGTCGCACCGAGTCGGTGAGCACCGACACATTGCTCAGATCGGCCAGCGCGGCCCGCGCCGAACGGGATGCGCCGCGCGACGTGTCCACGGTCAACACCTGCCCGCTGTCACCGACGGCCTCTCCAAGCACCGCCGCGAAGATTCCGGCGCCGCCGTACAGATCCCACGCCACCATTCCGTCGGCCAGTTGCGCCCACTGGCCCACCAGCTCGCTGTACACCCGCGCCGCGTCACGGTGGGCCTGCCAGAATGCCGTCACCGGCACCCGCCACACCCGTTCGCCGACCCGTTGCGTCGCCTCGTATCCGCCCTCGACGACCCGCGTGGTCGTGCGCCTGCCGATCCGCGGGCCTGACTGCACGACATGGCGTGCGCCGTCGTCGTCGAGTGCGACGTGCAGGTGCGCCCCGGCCGGCCAGCCGCCCTCACTCAGGCCGGCCAGCGCCCCGTCGGGCAACTGGCCGCAGCGCAGGTCGGTGACCAATGCCGCGCTGTGATAGCGGTGGAACCCCGCATGGCCGTCGTCGGAGGTGTCCAGCCGGACCCTGGTACGCCAACCGGTCGGTTCACCGGTGCCGACCGGTTCTGCAGACGCGTCGGCTTCGTCGCACCAGTGATATCCGCCCAGCTTCGCCAGCTGGTTGGCCACCACGGCACCCTTCAGCCTGCGGACGGCCTCCGGCGAAGCGAACGCCAGATCGCAGCAGCCTGCACCGTCCACGCCGGCGATCGGGCACAACGACTCGATCCGGTCGGGCGAAGCTTCGAGCACCTCGACAACGTCTGCGTGCCAATAGGATCCGTGGTCGGCGACCACCCGGACGCGGACCTGTTCGCCAGGCAGTGCGTAGCGGACGAACACCACGCGGCCGTCATGCCGCGCGACGCAACTCCCGCCGTTCGCCGGCGCCCCCGTGGCCAGCGTGAGTTCGTCGATCAATCCAGGAAGCCTCGACGGGCGTCACCAGGCGCCGCATGTGGTTGCAGCCTCTTCAGCCGCTCCGACGAATTCAGCTGCCAGGGAACGGATGTCACCATCACGTTCGGCATGAACAGCAGCCGGCCCTTCAGTCGAAGAGCGCTCTGGTTGTGCAGGACCTGCTCCCACCAGTGGCCGACAACGTATTCAGGGATGAAGACGGTGACGACGGTGCGCGGTGACTCCTTGCTGATCCGCCTGACGTATTCCAGCACCGGGCGGGTGATCTCGCGGTAGGGCGAGGCAATCACCTTGAGCGGCACCGAGATATCGCTGTCCTCCCAATGGTGCACCAGCGCGCGGGTCTCCCCGTCGTCGACACTGACGGTGATGGCCTCCAGTTCATCTGGCCGGGTTGCCCGCGCGTAGGCCAGCGCACGCATGGTCGGCAGGTGCAGCTTGGACACCAGCACGATGGCGTGATTGCGGCTCGGCAGCACGATCCCGCCTTCCTCGGCGGCCTGCTGCTCCTCCAACTCGCGGGCGACGGTGTCGTAGTGCTTGCGGATGGCTTTCATCAGCATGAACAGCCCGCCCATCGCGAGGATCGCGATCCACGCGCCCGCAACGAATTTGGTGACCACCACGATGACGAGCACGGTGCCCGTGCAGATCAGCCCGATCGCGTTGATCACCCGCGAGCGTTTCATTCTCGCGCGCACCGCGGGGTCGTTCTCCACCGCCAGCAACCGCGTCCAGTGCCGAACCATGCCGATCTGGCTCAGCGTGAACGAGACGAACACGCCGACGATGTAGAGCTGGATCAACGCGGTGACCTGAGCCTGGAACGCGACGATGAACGCGATCGCCGCCAAGGCCAGGAACAGGATGCCGTTCGAGAACGCCAGCCGGTCGCCGCGGGTGTGCAGCTGACGCGGCAGATAGCGGTCCTGGGCCAGGATCGAGGCCAGCACGGGGAAGCCGTTGAAGGCCGTGTTGGCGGCCAGCACCAGGATCAGCGCGGTGACGCCCGCGATCAGGTACAGCCCCAGCGGGAAATCGTGGAATACCGCGTCGGCGAGCTGGGCGATCAGCGTCTTCTGGTGGTAGTCGGGCGGGGCGCCGATCAGCTGCTCGTGCGGCCGCTCGGCGATCTTCACGCCGGTCTCCTTGGCCAGCAGGATGATGCCGAGGAACAGGGACACCGCGATGCCGCCCAGCAGAAGCAACGTCGTTGCGGCGTTGCGGGACTTGGGTTTCTGAAAGGCGGGCACGCCGTTGCTGATCGCCTCCACGCCCGTCAGCGCAGCGCAGCCGGACGAGAACGCACGGGCAACGAGGAACACCATGGCGAACCCGAGGATGTCGCCGTGCTCGGCGTGCAACTCGAAGCCCGCCGACTCGGCGCGCAGCGGCGTCCCGAGCACGTTGATCTGAAACAGACCCCAGCCGAGCATGATGTACATGCCGATCATGAAGGCGTAGGTCGGGATGGCGAACGCGGTGCCCGACTCGCGCAGGCCTCGCAGGTTCGCCGAAGCCAGCACCACGATCGCGATGACGGCGACCCATACCTTGTGCTCGTTGATGAACGGCACCGCGGATCCGATGTTGGACATCGCCGACGCCATCGACACCGCGACGGTGAGCACGTAGTCCACCAGCAGCGCGCTGGCCACCGTAAGGCCGGCCGTCGAGCCCAGGTTGGTGGTCACCACCTCGTAGTCGCCGCCGCCGGAGGGATAGGCGTGCACGTTCTGCCGGTAACTCGCGATCACGATGAGCATCACCGCCCCGACCGCGATACCGATCCACGGCGCCATCGAGAACGCGGCGAGGCCCGCCACCGACAGCACGAGGAAGATCTCCTCAGGCGCGTAGGCGACTGACGACAGCGCGTCGGAAGCGAAGACGGGCAGGGCGATCCGCTTGGGCAACAACGTGTGGGAGAGCCTGTCACTGCGGAACGGCCTGCCGAGGACCAGCCGGCGCGCGGCGGTCGAAAGCTTGGACACGAGAGCCAAGAGTAAGCCCAGTCGGGTTTGGCGGTAGCGTTCCGAGTGCGCAGATTTGAAGACGGCAATTTCAAGCTGCAGCCGAAAGGACCGCAAAGGTGCGAGTAGTGGTGATGGGGTGCGGCCGCGTGGGCGCATCGCTGGCCGACGGCCTGGCCCGGATCGGGCATGACGTCGCGGTGATCGACCGTGACAGCACGGCGTTCAACCGGCTCTCCCCCGAGTTCCCCGGCGAACGCGTGCTGGGGATGGGATTCGACCGCGACGTGCTGCTGCGGGCGGGTATCGAGGAGGCGTCCGCGTTCGCCGCCGTGTCCTCCGGCGACAACTCGAACATCATCTCGGCGCGGGTGGCCCGCGAGACGTTCGGCGTGGAGCGGGTCGTCGCGCGCATCTACGACGCCAAGCGCGCCAAGGTCTACGAGCGGCTCGGCATCCCGACGGTGGCCACCGTGCCCTGGACCACCGACCGGCTGCTCAACGTGCTGACGAGGGAGACCGAGACCACCAAGTGGCGCGACCCGTCGGGCAACGTCGGCGTGGCCGAACTTGCGCTGCACGAAGGCTGGGTGGGCCGCCGGGTGACCGACCTCGAGGCCGCCACCGGTGGCCGGGTGGCGTTCATCATCCGGTTCGGCACCGGACTTCTTCCCGACCAGAAGACGGTGATCCAGGCCAGCGACCAGGTGTATGTCGCCGCCATCGCAGGCCACATCGCCGAGGCGCTGGCCATCGCCGCGC
The DNA here is from genome assembly GCA_963758825.1 of uncultured Actinomycetota bacterium. GTDB lineage: Bacteria > Actinomycetota > Actinomycetes > Mycobacteriales > Mycobacteriaceae > Mycobacterium. Next base: position 44,191 of record CAVWWV010000018.1, read on the forward strand.
TGCCGCCGAGCGAAGACAGCGAGGGCGCGTAGTGAAGGTCGCGATCGCTGGTGCGGGTGCCGTCGGCCGCTCCATCGCACGGGAGCTCATCGAGAACGGGCACGACGTCACGCTGCTCGAACGCAATCCCGGCCACATCGACGTCGACGCCATCCCCGCCGCGCACTGGCGCCTCGGCGACGCGTGTGAGCTCACCCTTCTCGAGTCCATCCATTTGGAGGAGTTCGACGTCGTGATCGCCGCGACGGGCGACGACAAGGTCAACGTCGTGGTCAGCTTGCTCGCCAAGACGGAGTTCGCGGTGCCGCGGGTGGTGGCCCGGGCCAACGATCCCCGCAACGAGTGGCTCTTCGACGAGGCGTGGGGCGTCGACGTCGCGGTGTCGACCCCTCGGATGCTGGCCTCGTTGGTGGAAGAGGCCGTTGCGGTCGGCGACCTGGTGCACCTGATGGCGTTTCGCACCGGCCAGGCCAACCTGATCGAGATCACCCTGCCGGTCGACACACCGTGGGGCGGAAAGCCGCTGCGCAAGCTGCAGCTGCCCCGCGACGCGGCCCTGGTGACCATCCTTCGCGGGTCGCGGGTCATCGTGCCGGAGGGCGACGAGCCACTGGAGGGCGGCGACGAGCTGCTCTTCGTGGCCGTCACCGAGGTCGAGGACGAGCTGCGCGAGCTGCTGCTGCATCCGCAGATCCGCTAGCGCCGCCGCCGTCAGTAGGCAGGCGGCGGCGTCACCCGGTCATGGCATACCGCCGCAGCCTCCGCAGACACCCGGCTGTAGTCGCCTTCCCCGTTGCGGATGCCTACCAACGAGATCAACCCGGCCACCACGAGGAGGGCCGCCGCGGTGTCCAGGCCGAAGCGAAACCCGCCGAAATCCATTCGCCCGCCGACGATCACACCTGTGAGGGCGACCGCGACCAGTCCGGCGATTCGGGAGATCGCGTTGTTGATCGCGGAGCCGATCCCGCTCTGTGCCGGATCCACGGCCGCCAGAATCGCCGCCGTCAACGGCGACACCGTCATCGACAGCCCGAGCCCGAACACCACCAGGCCGGGCAGCAGCTGAGTCCAGAGTTCGACGGGCTCGGACACGCGCGTCATCAGCAGATAACCGGCCGCCGCAACCAGCGGGCCGACAGCCATGTAGAGCCGCGGCCCGTGCCTGCCCGCCAGGCTGCCGAACCAGCGCGCGAAAAAGAATGAGAACACCGGTATCGGCAGTGTGGCGAGGCCGGCCGCGGTGGCCGACAGGCCCGCGGTCTCCTGCAGGAACAACGCCACCAGCAGCATGCCCAGCGACACCGCCGCATAGAGGAACACCGTGGCGAGGTTCCCGACCGCGAAGTTGCGCGCGGAGAAGATCTGCGGCGGCATCATCGGACTCGGTGCCCTGCGTTCCCACCACGGGAACGCGACCAGGCAGGCGACCCCGACGATCAGGCTGATGAGCACCGCCGGATGGGACAAGCCCATCCGCTGCTGCTCGATGAGCGCGTATACAGCGCCCGTCAGGCCGACCGCGGTGAGTACCGCGCCGACGACATCGACCCTCGCCTGTCGGTCGGACCGGAACTCCTCGTCGGCGAGCTTGGTGGTCAAGTACAGCGTGACGATCAACGGCACCACGTTGACCCCGAAGATCCAGCGCCAGTTCAGCGCGTCGACGAGGACTCCGCCGAGCAGCGGGCCGACGACGAAAGCCGTTCCGGTCCAAGCGGTCCAGGTGCCGATTGCAGCGGCCTGCCTGGGACCCGAGAACCGGGCGTTGATCATCGCCAACGAGCTCGGCACCAGGAAGGCGGCGCCCACACCCTGCAGGCAGCGGGCGGCCACCAGCACCCAGCCGCTCGGTGCGGCTGCACACAGCAGCGACGACACCGCGAAGATGACCAGCCCCAACCTCAACACGACCAGCCGCCCGAAGGCATCGGATATCGCACCCGCCACGAGGATGAGCGCGCCGAGGCTGAGCAGATAGCCGTCGATCACCCACTGCTGCAACGCCAGCCCGCCGCCGAATTCACGGCTTATCGCGGGAAGCGCGAGGTTGACCACCGAGCCGTCGAGGAACGCCACGAACGAGGCCAGGATGGCGACCGCGATGAGCGGTCGGTCGGTTCGCTCGCCCGTGCCGGCCAACTAGGTTTCCCGCACCGCGTCCCCGGCGTCGGAACCGACGTCTTCGGGCTCCGCCGGGGCGGAGCCGACGTCTTCGGGCTCCGCGGGGGCGTGCGCGTGCAGCGCTCGCTGAGCCGACCGGATCGCCAGATAGGTGGCCAAGGCGGCCACCGCGGTCAGCGGCCAGCCCATCGCGATCCGCGCCGTGGCCAGCCAGCCCGTCTCGTCGGCGTCGTAGAGCTGGCGCTGGACGACGAACCGCGACGCGAACACCAGCACCCAGGTGATGGTCGCGATGTCGAACACCAGCACCGCCTTGCGCACGCCGCGCCAGGCGCGGTCGTGGCCGTTGACCCAGCTCCAGATGTAACCGACGACGGGCCTGCGGATCAGCACCGAGGCCAGGAAAACCACCGCCCAGAAGAGCGACATCCAGATGCCGTACAGGAAGTAGCCCTTGGACTCGCCCACGATGTAGGCGATCAGCGCGCAGATCCCGACGCCCATGAACCCCGATATCGCCGGCTGCACCGATTCCTTGCGGACCAGCCGCCAGATCAGGATGAGCGCGGCGACGGCCAGCGCCGCGACGATCGCGGGGACCAGCCCGAAGAGCGAGGAGACGGGGACGAACACCAGAACGGGCAGCGACGAGTAGATCAGGCCGCTGATGCCGCCCATCTGCTCAAGGATGGCTTGAGCGCCGGATTGCTTTTCGGACACGAGTTAGACGGTACGTGCCCGCCGACTACTTCTGAATTTCGTAGTGCGGGTTGTAGATCGCCTTGGTGCCGTTTTCGAGCTTGCCCATCCGGCCGTGCACCCGCAGAGTGCGGCCGGACTCGATGCCGGGAATGCGTCGTTGTCCGAGCCACACCAGCATCACCGCCTCGGTGCCGTCGAACATCTCGGCCTTGATGCCTCCCGCGCAGCCCTTGGCGTTCGCCTCGACGCTGCGCAAGGTGCCGACCATCGTCACTTCCTGGCCGCGTTGGCAGTCGACCGCCTTCTGGGCGCCGGTGCTCGCGGCTTCCTCGTTCAACTCTTCGACGTCGAGTTGCTCCGGGTCCTCCGTCAGCCGGCGTGTGAGCCGGCGCAGATACCCTTCGGCCGTAGCCATGGCGTCTCCTGCCAATCTGTGAATCCACCGTGGATCCCCAACTAACGCCACGGTAGACCTGTTAGTTCCCCATTGCCACGCTGGGGGTTACCCGCCACGCCGGTGATTTATGCCACACGGCACGATCGGACGATGACGGTCGATTTGCGTGGTGTGACGGCGGTTCTGCTGCCAGGCACCGGATCCGACGACGACTACGTCTACCGGGCGTTCGCGGTAGCCCTGCACGACGCGGGCGCAGTCGTGGTGGCGCCCGCACCGCAACCGGACCGGTTGATCGACGGCTACATCGCCGAGCTCGACAACGCCGCGCGGCTGGGCGCGATCGCGGTCGGCGGGGTGTCCATCGGCGCCGCGGTGGCGGTCAATTGGGCGCTGGCCAACCCGGCTCGCGCGCTCGCGGTGCTGGCCGCCCTGCCGCCGTGGACGGGCTCGCCGGAGGCCGCACCGGCCGCGCAGGCCGCCAGGTATTCAGCCGACGTGCTGCGCAGGGACGGACTGGTGTCGGCGACCTCACAGATGCGCGCGTCGAGCCCGCCGTGGCTTGCCGACGAGCTGACCCGGTCCTGGGCCGGCCAGTGGCCGTCGCTGCCCGACGCCATGGAGGCGGCGTCCCGATACGTCTCACCGACCGGCGCGGAGCTGAGGCGGTTGACGGTGCCGATGGGCGTCGCGGCGGCCAGCGACGATCCCGTACATCCGCTGGAGGTCGGGTTGGAATGGGTTGCCGCTGCGCCGCGCGCGGCGTTGCGCACCGTCACGCTGGACGACATGGGAGTCGACCCGTCGGTGCTGGGGATGGCGTGCCTTGCCGCCCTCCTCGACGCGTGAGGCGGCGCTAGCCCCCGGTGATGGTGCGCAGCTGCTGCATCGCCGACCCGTGCTCGCTGCGGCGGGCCGCCGGCTGCGGAGGCTGCGGCGGCTGCGGTTGTTGCTGCGCGGCCTGTTGGGCGGCGGCCGCCTGCTGCTCTGCGGCGGCCCGCAGCTGCTCGGCCATCGGTTCTGGCAATTGGACCGGAAGTGGGGTCCGCACCGGCAACGGCGTGTCACCGCGACGAACAACGGTGTCCGACAGGGCTTGTCGCGCCTCATCGCTCAACGCGTCGATGGTCTCCTGCGGCCCGTTCACGACGCAGCGGATCATCCACCGGTAACCGTCGACGCCGATGAACCGGACGACACCAGCAGGCGCCGCGCCGACCACTTCCCTGCCCCATGGGCCGTCCTCGATCCGTACCTCCGCGGCGTCCTTGCGCAGCGAGTCGGCCAGCTCCGAGGCGACCTCCCGCCACAGCGGCGAACTCTTCGGAGCTGCGTACGCCGCGACGGTGAACCGGCCGTTGGCTGTCACCACCCAGACCGCGCTCGGCACGCCTCCCTCGGTCAGCTCGACCTGGACCTGGCCGGCCTCGGGCATCGGGACCAGAACCGAGCCCAGATCCAGCCTGGCCTGCGCCGCGGCCGCCGGGTCGTCGAAGTCGTCGATATCGAACGGACCGTCCAGCTCGTCGTCATCTGCCGCCGAATCCGCTCCCACGACGTCGTCGTCGAAAGCGTCGTCGTCGGGTCTGGCGTGTCGTCCAAAAGCCATCACAAACTCGCATGTCCGCCGGAGGAACCGTGGCCGCCGTCGCCACGGGAAGTGTCGGCCAAACCGGCCTCATCGAACGAGGTCACCTCGACCAGTTCGGGTAATTCCACCCGCTGCACCAGCAGCTGGGCGATTCGATCGCCACGATGCACGACGATGGGTGCGGCGGGGTCAAGGTTGATCAGTGCCACCTTGATCTCGCCGCGGTAACCCGCGTCGACCGTGCCAGGGCTGTTGACGATCGAAAGTCCCACGCGCGCAGCCAAACCCGACCGCGGATGCACCAGCCCTACCATTCCGTAAGGAACGGCCACCGCGATACCCGTCGGCACGAGAGCGCGATGGCCGGGCGCCAGTTCGACGTCGACCGCGCTGAACAGATCGATGCCCGCATCGCCGTCGTGAGCCCGGCTGGGCATCGGCAGGTCGCGGTCGAGGCGGACGACTGCCAAAGGGGTGGACACGGGGCATGAGATTACCCTTGGCGGCGTGTCCGACACGCGCGCAGCACCACAAGTCGTGCGCTATTCCGAACGGCTGTGGGTGCCGTGGTGGTGGTGGCTGCCCGGCCTGGCACTCGCCGGTCTCATCGCGCTGGAAGTCAATCAGGGCGTGCGCGCCCTCCCCAATTGGGTGCCGTTCGCCGTGCTGCTCCCCGTCGCAGCCGCGGTGCTGATGTGGCTGAGCAAGACCGAGGTGCGGGTGATCAGCGGTGGCACGGACCGCCCCGCCGGGGAGACCGAGCTGTGGGTCGGCGCCGCGCACCTGCCTGTCAGCGTCATCTCCCGGTCAGTCGAGGTGCCCAGGTCAGCCAAGTCGGCCGCCCTCGGGCGGCAGCTCGACCCGGCGGCGTATGTCATGCACAGGGCGTGGGTCGGCCCGATGTTGCTGGTAGTGCTCGACGATCCCGACGACCCGACGCCGTATTGGCTGGTGAGCAGTCGTCACCCGGATCGGGTGCTGTCCGCGCTGCGCAGCTGAGCCTCAGGCCGCGCAGTCCGAGCAGATCATCACGCCGTTCTTCTCGCTGGCCAGGCGGCTGCGGTGATGCACGAGGAAACAACTCGAGCAGGTGAACTCGTCTGCCTGTTTGGGGATCACCCGGACAGACAGCTCTTCGCCGGATAGATCGGCGCCGGGCAGTTCGAAGTTTTCGGCGGAATCTGATTCGTCGACGTCCACTACGGCAGACTGAGCTTCATTACGCCGGGCCTTGAGTTCCTCGAGTGAATCCTCGGAGACATCATCGGTCTCGGTGCGCCGTGGGGCGTCGTAGTCGGTAGCCATCTCGTGTCCCCTCCGTGAACCATGCGACAGAGCTTTGTACCAGCGTCGAACGCATCCACCAAACGATTCGTGCCCAGATTCACCTAACATCAACTGTGATTTACATCACAGTGCGCTGTTGTCCCGGTCCAGCGGGTGGCCAAGCGGGTTCTAGAGTGCACGTGTGGTCACACAAATCACAGAGGGCACGGCCTTCGACAAACACGGGCGGCCGTTCCGCAGGCGCAACTTCATGCCCGGGATCCTGATGTTCGCCGTCCTGGCCGTGGTGACGCTGACCATCTGGGTGTTCGCGCTGAATCGCCCGCCCGACGTGACCGAGGCGGCGGCGTGCAACCCGCCCGTCGACAACGCCTCGAGCGACCCCACCCAGTCCAAGCTGGGTGAGCAGATGACGCGCGCCTCCATGACCGAGGTCGGCCCCGCCAACCTGGCCGACACCAAGATCCGGGTGCTCAACGCGAGCGGCCAGGGTGGGCAGGCCGCCGAGGTGGCCGGGCAACTGCGCGACCTCGGATTCGCCGATCCGACGGCCGAAAACGACCCGGTGTATGGCAGCAACCGGTTGGCGTGCCAGGGCCAGATTCGTTTCGGACCCGCTGGGCGCGCGGCCGCGGCGGCGGTCTGGCTCGTCGCCCCGTGCGTCGAGCTGTATCAGGACCAGCGTCCGGACAACACGGTGGACCTCGCGATCGGCACCGACTTCACCGAGCTGGTGCGCAGCGACGACGTCGAAGCCGTGCTGTCCAGCCTGCGGCCGGACGCCACCGCGCCGGCCGATCCGACATTGATCTCCAAGATCCACAGCGGGGCGTGCTGACCGAATTCGGTTGCGGTGGATATCATTTCGCGATCCACCGATCTTCTGATCCGCGCAGCGCATCGGAGAGAGCCTGGTCGACGCCCGGCGCGGCCGCGACGATCAGTCCCCCTGCCGCCGACGCGCTCGCCGACGGAACCCGCACGAGGGCACCGGCCTCGGCGGCGATCAGGGCGCCTGCCGCCCAGTCCCACACGTTGAGGTTCTCCTCGTAGTACGCGTCGAGCTGACCCGCGGCGACCATGCAGAGATCCAGCGCCGCCGAACCGAACCGTCGAACGTCGCGGATCTGCGGCATCAAGGTCGCCAGGACCAGCGCCTGCCGTTGGCGCAGCTGTGGGTCGTAGCTGAACCCGGTGCCCACCAACGACATCGAGAGGTCGGTGACCTGACTGCACCGCAGCGGCGACGTGCTCGTCCCTCGACGCACGTGTGCGCCCTGGCCCCGCGCCGCGGAGTACAGCGCGCCGTCGACGACGTCGGCGACCGCACCTGCCACCGACTTCCCGTCGACCTGGACGGCCACCGACACCCCGTAGGCGGGCAGTCCGTAGACGAAGTTCACCGTGCCGTCGATGGGGTCGACGACCCAGGTCGGACGACCGGCGGAATCGTCGGACCTGCCGCCGCCCTCCTCGCCGAGCACTCGCTCGCCGGGGCGCAGTTCCGCCAGCCGGTCACGCAGCAGCCGTTCGGTTTCGGTGTCGACGACGGTGACCGGATCGGTCGGGGTGCTCTTCGCGCGCACCGCCGGACCGGTCGATTCGCGCTGGGGTACAGCGCTGAAGACCTCTTCGCGGCGGCGACGCACGAAGTCTGCCGCCTCGGCCGCCAACCGCTCGGCAACCGCCCGTAGTTCCGTGGGATCGAGTGCGAGTCCTTCCACCGACTTATCGCAGCACAAATTGTCGTCCACCGGTTGTCCGGCACCCCTACCAAAGCATTGCGGAACTACTAATGTGTGAGCACATGACCGCCTCCGATACGCCCGCAGCCGATCCCATCACCAACGGAGGCTCGCAACGCAAAGGGTTCGGCGTCGACGTCGGCGGCAGCGGCGTCAAGGGCGGCGTCGTCGATCTGGACACCGGCCTGCTGATCGGAGAGCGCTTCAAGCTCGCCACCCCGCAGCCCGCCACCCCGGATGCCGTCAGCAAGACCGTCGCCGCCGTGGTGCGCGAGTTCGGCTGGACCGAAAGGGTCGGCGTGACCTACCCGGGTGTGGTGGTCGACGGCATCGTGCGCACCGCCGCCAACGTCGACAAGGGCTGGATCGGGTGCAACGCCAGCGAGTTCTTCGGCAAGGAACTCGACGGCCAGCAGGTGACGGTGCTCAACGACGCCGACGCCGCCGGACTGGCCGAGGAGAAGTTCGGCGCCGGCCGGGACAACACCGGCGTCATCGTCCTGCTGACGTTCGGTACCGGCATCGGGTCGGCCGTGATCCACAACGGCGTGCTGCTGCCCAACACCGAGTTCGGCCACCTCGAGGTCGGCGGCAAGGAAGCCGAGCACCGGGCGGCGTCTTCGGTCAAGGAGAACAAGGACTGGAGCTATGAGCGCTGGACCAAGGAAGTCACCAAGGTCCTCACCGCGATCGAGAACGCGATCTGGCCCGATCTGTTCATCGCGGGCGGCGGCATCAGCCGCAAGGCCGACAAATGGATTCCGCTGCTGACCAACCGCACCCCGGTCGTCGCCGCCACCCTGCTGAACACGGCCGGCATCGTCGGAGCGGCGATGGCGTCGGAGGTGGACGTCACCGCTACTGCCAAGTAGCCACGCCCGGTGGTGTCAAATTTGCCGCTCCGCGCGGCGTAACCCGACACTGTCGTTACAATGGTCAACGGCGGCCGCGACGAGAAAGCGGCGAGAATCCCAGCAGACAATCAACGCCACATTCGACATAACAGATGCTTTCCGATGGTGCATGCCCCCAGACCATCGAAATCCTCATGACCGAAAGGGTGACGTGGCAGCGACAAAGGCAAGCCCGGCAGCCACAAAGCCGGTGAAGCGCACCGCTACCAAGACTCCCGCGAAGAAGGCCACGGCAGCCAAGACCAAGACCACGAACGGGTCCGCGCCTGCCAAACCCGCCAAGCGAGCCACCAAGGCAGCCCCGCGCACGACGAAGACGGACACACCCGTCGCCAAGACGCGCGCGGCCAAGCCCGCCAAGGCCGCGGCGACCAAGGCCCCCGCCGCGAAAGCCAAAACCGACGCCGCCCCGCGCAGCCGCGCCAAGAAGGCGACCGCTCCCGACCCGACGACCACCAAGGTCGACGGCATCGAGGACGACGAGCTGGAGACCACCGACGAACTCGACGGTGAGCCCGACGTACTCGTCGAGGAGGAGGTGGAGCTCGAGGACCTCGAGGACGAGGACGCGGGCGATGAGCGCCGAGGCGAGGCGACCAAGGCCGCTGTCGGCAATGCCAAGGCACCCGCCGTCGCCGCCGAGGAAGTGCCGGTCGCCGAGGACGACGAGATCTCCGAGCCCAGCGAGAAGGACAAGGCATCGGGTGACTTCGTCTGGGACGAGGAGGAGTCCGAGGCGCTGCGGCAGGCCCGAAAGGACGCCGAACTCACCGCATCGGCCGACTCGGTACGCGCGTATCTCAAGCAGATCGGCAAGGTCGCGCTGCTCAACGCCGAAGAAGAGGTCGAGCTGGCGAAGCGGATCGAGGCGGGCCTGTACGCCACCCAGCTGATGAGCGAGATCGCCGACAAGGGTGAGAAGCTGCCCGCCGCTCAGCGCCGCGATATGGCGTGGATCTGCCGTGACGGCGATCGCGCCAAAAACCATCTGCTGGAAGCGAACCTGCGACTGGTCGTATCGCTGGCCAAGCGCTACACCGGCCGCGGCATGGCCTTCCTCGATCTCATCCAGGAGGGCAACCTCGGCCTGATCCGTGCAGTCGAGAAGTTCGACTACACAAAGGGTTACAAGTTCTCCACGTATGCCACCTGGTGGATCCGGCAGGCGATCACCCGCGCGATGGCCGACCAGGCCCGCACCATCCGCATCCCGGTGCACATGGTCGAGGTGATCAACAAGCTCGGCCGCATCCAGCGCGAGCTCTTGCAGGATCTGGGTCGCGAGCCCACGCCGGAAGAGCTGGCCAAGGAAATGGACATCACGCCCGAAAAGGTGCTGGAGATCCAGCAGTACGCGCGTGAGCCGATCTCGCTCGACCAGACGATCGGCGACGAAGGCGATTCGCAGCTCGGCGATTTCATCGAGGACAGCGAAGCCGTTGTCGCCGTCGACGCGGTGTCGTTCACACTGCTGCAGGACCAACTGCAGTCGGTGCTGGAGACTCTGTCCGAACGCGAGGCAGGCGTGGTCAGGCTGCGGTTCGGGCTGACCGACGGGCAGCCGCGCACGCTCGACGAGATCGGTCAGGTCTACGGCGTCACCCGCGAGCGGATCCGCCAGATCGAGTCCAAGACGATGTCGAAGTTGCGCCACCCCAGCCGTTCTCAGGTGTTGCGCGACTACCTCGACTAGGTGCCCTTGACCGCCTGCGGGTCCACGACCTTGAATGTGATCCGCTTCACCAGCGTGTCGCCTTGAGGCAGGCAACTGGAGCCCTGATCGGATGTGAACCCGTCGCAATGCGGCGCTGACAACTTCCACGAGACGTCGACCGTGTGGGTGCCGACCGGCAAGGGGTCCAGCGAACCGAGGCTCACGGTGTTGATGGCGGGCAAGCCCGGGGCCGTCGGGAGCTGGCCGACCCATAGGTTGTTGTCGCCGGGGAACGAGCGGTTCGACTGGTATGCCGACCCCGCGTCGACGACGTACTCGATGCTCGCCAGGTTGCCGCGGAAGTCGTCGAGCGGCGTGCCGAAGTTTGTCGCGAACCCCGACGGCTTCTGTTCGAATCGGCTGTCCATGATCCACGGGACCGACGCGGCCCACCTCTGGCCGGCCGGCACCTCAGTGCAGTTGGAGGTGATGACTGCCACTGAGTAGCCGTACTGCTGCTTCAGGGTCATACCGCTTGCCGAGACACACGGTTCGGTTCCCGACCACTTGGCGACTGCGGACGGACTGAGCATCACCGCCGTCGCGGAGAGCAGCACCGTAGAGAGCAAGGCGGGCCACAGCCAGCGGAGTTTCGCGCCAAAAGACATCGTCGTCCTCCCCATTCACCGACAACTGGGTGTTAGCCAACTCCCGGCTTCCGCGCAAGTCAACAATTGACGATGCCGTTGATTATTGCTGCCAGCGCATGAGGTTTCGTCACCATCACGAGGTGGCCCGCCGACAGCACCCGGTGGTCCACCCCGTTGCCGAGGTTGTTGATCATCTCGTCTGCAAGCAGCCGAGGTACCCCGACGTCGTCGCGAGGTGCGTCGCGCGATGCCCGATCCCAGCATGCAGCCGACAGATTCGAGCCGTGTACGAGCACGACGCCGTCGACGATAATGCGTCCGCCTACCCGGCTAGTGTTTCCTGGCGCGGACTTTGTATGTCGCAGGCCATGATTCGCGGGTCTCGTCTCCAGACAGCGGGATGCCCTTGCTCCCGATCCGGACGTCGAATGCCTCCTTGCCCGCTCCGACTTCGCGGTTGGCGTGTTCCTGCGCGGCATACATCAACTGGTCGATCTCCGCTTCGGCGAAGGTGACGAACGATGTCTTGCGGATTTCGTCGTCTCCCGGCGTCATCTTCTCGGGCAGCATCCGCGATGCGAGCGCGGCCAGCCCGAGCAGCGTGAACGGTATGACCCAGTAGCAGAGGAACGACAGCGGCGTCTTGGTGTCGAGGATCGTGGCGTTGCCGTACACGATCGGCGGGATGGCCGACGACACCGTCATGCCGGCGAACGCGCCGATCCAGATCCACGTCAGCAGCGTGGTGATCCGGTTGAACACTTCTCCCTTGATCACCTCATCGGGCTGGTCGACCGCGGCGAACTCGCGGACGAACGGTCTGCCGACCAGCACGCTGCCGAGCGCGACCAGGAAAATGCCGGCGTTGCTCAGCGGCTGCATCCACTGCTCCATGAACGACTGGCTCAGCGTGAACGTCAGGATCGCCAACACGACAAAGGTTCCGATGGCGCCGATTTCGAGCGTGCGGCCCGGCGTGCCCTTCACCCGCCCGATCACGAAAGACGCAACGGCGACCCCGAGAGCCACCAGCACCGCGGCCTCGAACGGGACGTTGCCGACCAGCACCCAATAGACGATCCACGGCGCGAAGCCCACCAGAATGCTCACGGTGGGTCAGTGTATGTAGTCGGCCCGGCGGGCAGAACACTCCGCACCCAATTTGTAACGTTGCCTACGGCGCAGCCAGAGGCGAGAACGACCCGTCGGGTTGCGGACGGTACGGCGTGACTCTCGTCACAGCGTCGACGGGCAGCGGGCCGTACAGATGCGGGAACAACATCGACTCCGGGTCCGTCGGCACACCGGGCTCCCAGCGGACCGGTGCGCTCAGCCGGTCCGCATCGATGTGGAGCAGCATCAGGTCCGCTCGTCCCGCGTAAAGCCGGTTGGCCGGCAGATGTACCTGCTCAGGGGCCGAAAGATGGATGAAGCCGACCGCTTCCAGGCTGTCCGGACGGTGTTCGCCGCGACCCTGGGCAAGCTGCCAGTCGGTCTTGGCACAGATGTGCACGAGCATCTCCTCACCCTGCCTTCTCCGCAACTTCGCCGAGGGTGAAAAACGACACACCCGCGTACGGCTTGGGAACAACGCTGAAAGTCCAAGCGTCTGAGAGAGTGGACATGCGTGAAACCGGGTATTAACCGGTTCCACCACGAGCAGAGACGGAGGAGCCATGAACGCAACTCTGACCAGTCCCGAACTCACTCGGGCTGATCGCTGCGACCGATGCGGCGCCGCTGCTCGCGTACGGGCAACGTTGCCGTCGGGCGCCGAGCTGTTGTTCTGCCAGCACCATGCCAATGAGCATGAGGCCAAGCTCGTCGAGCTGGCCGCCGTGCTCGAGGTCAACCCTGCCGAACCCGTCGACGCCTAATCCACCAGCCTGCCGATCTGGGCAGGACGGCACTTCTTCAGGAATGCTGGACTGGTCATGACAGACCAGTCCCCGGTTTCCCGTCACCACGTGTGGCAGATCGCGAAGCGGACGCTGTCGAAGAGCTGGGATGACTCGATCTTCTCGGAAGTCTGCGCAGGCGGCGTTCTGGTGTGCGCTCTCGCTGCCGCCACTGCTGCTTGGGATGCTGGGAAGCCTGGCGTACATCGCGCCGCTGTTCGGCCCCGAGACCCTGCCGGTGATCGAGGAGCAGTTGATCAACACGGCCAGTCACTTCTTCTCTCAGAACGTGGTGACCGAGATCATCGAGCCGACCGTCCGCGACATCGTCAGGGGCGCCCGCGGGGAGGTGGTGTCGATCGGGTTCGTCATCTCGTTGTGGGCCGGCTCGTCGGCCGTCTCCGCGTTCGTCGACTCCATCACCGAGGCTCACGACCAGACGCCGCTGAGACATCCTGTGCGGCAACGCTTCTTCGCGCTCGGGCTGTACGTGGTGATGCTGGTGATGGCGATCGCGACCGCGCCGCTTGTCGCCCTGGGACCACTGAAGATCGGTCAGCGCATTCCCGAAAGCTGGGACAACGTTCTGCGCTTCGGCTACTACCCGGCCCTGATCCTCGCTCTGGTGGTGTCGGTGACGTTCCTCTACCGGGTCTCGCTGCCCAAACCGCTGCCGTCACACCGATTGGTCATGGGCGCGGTGCTGGCGACCGCGGTTTTCCTGATCACGACGGTCGGCTTGCGGATCTACCTGACATACATCACCAGCACGGGATACACCTACGGCGCGCTCGCGACGCCGATCGCGTTCCTGCTCTTCGCCTTCTTCCTCGGCTTCGCGATCATGATCGGGGCCGAACTGAACGCGGCCATCCAGGAGGAGTGGCCTGCGCCTGACACCCATGCGAAGCGGTTGCGGGGATGGCTCGGGGTAAAGGCGGCCGAGGGACTCGAGTCATTGAACGGCAACTCGGAACCGGCCGCAGAACCGTCACCGACGCCGACCGCGGCGGCCAAGGGCGACGCCGCTACTTCTTGAGCTGCTCGTAGATCCGCTTGCAGTCCGGGCACACCGGCGAGCCGGGCTTGGCCGCCTTGGTCACCGGAAAGACCTCGCCGCACAACGCGACAACGTGGCTACCCATGACCGCGCTCTCGGCGATCTTGTCCTTCTTGACGTAATGGAAGAACTTCGGGGTGTCGCTGTCGGTTCCGTCGTCGACGCGTTCGTCGGTGTCGGTGCGCTCGATGGTCTGGGTTTCCATGGGTTCATTGTGCCCGGCAATACATCGGTAAGAAACCGATCCGTTTATCGGCCCCTTCTTGTGGAACAGTGGGTGTTATGAAACACGGCCAAGAGCTGGGTTTCGACGACGATGGTCGACCTGTTCTGATCACCCGTGCCGCCCCCGCTTACGAGGAGCAGCACCGCGCGCGGGTGCGCAAATATCTGACCATCATGGCGTTCCGCATTCCTGCGCTGATCCTTGCGGCGGTGGCCTACGGCATATGGGCGAACGGACTGGTTTCGCTCGCGATCATCGCGGTATCGATCCCCCTGCCGTGGATCGCGGTTCTCGTCGCCAACGACCGGCCGCCGCGCCGTGCCGAGGAACCACGCCGCTACGAGGCGCGCCGCATACCGCTGTTCCCGACCGCCGAGCGGCCCGCAATCGATCAGCGGGCGCAATCGGTGCCGCAACCCGACGGCGGCGATTACGGCGGCGACGTTCCATCCTGAGCCGCGTCTAGCCGTATTCTCAGACGATTCTCAGGTCATCAGCCCAAAACCGCTGATCAGAACGTGTGAATCGGCCGATTCGTGGGAACTCTTCATACCGACAAAGCGTTGAAGTTCTTGACAGTCCGAGCCGAGCAGGAGGCCCCGATGGCTAATGCCACACTAAGCCGCTTCGACCACGATCTGGACGCTCAGAGTCCAGCCGCTGATCTGGTGCGCGTGTATCTCAACGGCATCGGCAAGACGGCTTTGCTCAACGCCGCAGACGAGGTCGAGTTGGCGAAGCGGATCGAGGCCGGCCTGTATGCGCAGCATCTGCTGGCGACCCGTAAGCGACTGGGCGAGAACCGCAAACGCGATCTCGAGACGGTGGTGCGTGACGGCCAGGCGGCCCGCAGCCATCTGCTCGAAGCCAACCTTCGACTCGTGGTCTCGTTGGCGAAGCGCTACACCGGACGTGGCATGCCGTTGCTGGACCTCATTCAGGAAGGCAACCTCGGCCTGATCCGCGCCATGGAGAAGTTCGACTACGCCAAGGGTTTCAAGTTCTCCACCTACGCCACGTGGTGGATCCGGCAGGCGATCACCCGCGGCATGGCCGACCAGAGCCGCACGATCCGGCTGCCCGTCCATCTCGTCGAGCAGGTCAACAAGCTGGCTCGGATCAAGCGCGAGATGCACCAGAACCTCGGCCGTGAGGCCACCGACGAGGAGTTGGCCGAGGAATCCGGTATACCCGCCGAGAAGATCGCCGACCTGCTCGAGCACAGCCGTGATCCGGTGAGCCTCGACATGCCTGTCGGCAGCGACGAGGAAGCCCCACTGGGCGACTTCATCGAGGACGAAAACGCGATGTCGGCCGAGAACGCCGTGATCTCCGAATTGCTGCACACCGACATTCGGCACGTGCTGGCCACGCTCGACGAGCGCGAGCAGCAGGTGATCCGACTGCGGTTCGGCCTCGACGACGGCCAGCCCCGCACCCTCGACCAGATCGGCAAGCTCTTCGGGCTCTCCCGTGAGCGAGTGCGCCAGATCGAGCGTGAGGTGATGGCCAAGCTGCGCAACGGCGAACGTGCCGACCGCTTGCGCTCCTACGCCAGCTAGCCCCCTGTTCACAGATTGGCCCGCCGGTGAAAACCGGCGGGCCTTTCCTGCTACACACCGACGGCGGAGAGGGCCTATTCGCGCAGCTAGGCCGGTAGACTCTGGCGTGACGAAGGGTTGCTCATGAACGATCTGGTCGATACCACCGAGATGTACCTGCGGACCATCTACGACCTCGAAGAAGAGGGCGTAGTGCCGCTGCGGGCGCGCATCGCCGAGCGTCTCGAGCAGAGTGGACCCACCGTCAGCCAGACCGTCTCCCGGATGGAGCGCGACGGCCTGCTGCACGTTGCCGGCGACCGGCACCTGGAGCTGACCGACAAGGGCCGCGGGCTGGCTGTCGCCGTGATGCGCAAGCACCGGCTGGCCGAGCGGCTGCTGGTCGACGTGATCGGGCTGCCGTGGGAGGAAGTGCACGCCGAGGCGTGCCGCTGGGAGCACGTGATGAGCGAGGACGTCGAACGGCGCCTCGTGCAGGTGCTGGACAACCCGACGGTGTCACCGTTCGGCAATCCCATCCCCGGCCTGTCCGAGCTCGGCGTCGGCGACCGGATCGGTTCCGAGGACCGCAACCTTGTACGGCTGACCGAGCTGCCCGCAGGCTTCCCGGTTGCCGTCGTGGTGCGCCAGCTGACCGAACATGTCCAGGGCGACGTCAACTTGATCGCCCGGCTCAAGGAAGCCGGTGTGGTTCCCAATGCTCGGGTGACCGTGGAAACTGGCCCGAACGGCGGAGTAATGATCGTCATCCCCGGCCACGAGCAGGTCGAGCTGCCGCACGAGATGGCGCACGCCGTCAAGGTGGAAAAAGTCTAGACCACCCAAAAGGCAACAGTCCCAACGTAATCAGCCCGCCTGCCGGCCAGAATCCGTCGGCTTCGGCAACCTCAGGCCGAGCCGTTTCGCGATCTGGTACCCCGTCGCGGCGAGTTCACGGATCTGTTCAGGCCGCATCCCCGATTGCAGCGCCGTGTCGAGCATGCCTGCCATCCGGTGGGTGGGATCGCAGCGCAGCGCCGCCTCCAACGACACCCCGGCCAACGGCCCGTCGCCGCGGGCGTAGGCGGAGAATGCCAACAACACCAACGCCTCGACCCGCCACGGCGGGGGCAGTGCGCGGGAGAGTTCCGCCCACAGTCCCTCGGCCTGCGCGGCCTTCTTCCCCACCGCCAGCGCATAGAGCACGTCGCGCACCTGCGGTTCGGTCAAGGCGCGCGCCAGCCGGGCCATCACGGCCTCCGACAGCTCTCGTCCCGTTGCCGCCCGCGCCGCCGCCGTCATGGCTTCCTCGATGGCGCTCGCCAGGTCGACCTCCGCGTCGGTGTGGCCATCGATCACGTCGGCCAGGACGTCGCTCGCGGCCGTATCGGTGGGCGCGATGACCCGCGCAAGTTCTTCGCGGCGGGCGTAGAGCCGTCTGCCGTCCAGTACCGCCGCCATCGCCAGCGGCGACGCCGACGGGTCGTCCACCGTGCCCCAGCTGCCGTCGAGGCGATGCCATCGCCCGTCGCGGCCGACCGTGTCGACGATGTGGAAGTCGAGCAGGTCGATCTGCTGGTCGGCAAGGCGATCGTCCAAGGCCTGCTGAAGATCGCGGTAATCGTCGTTGCACAATCGGCAGCCGGCGCCCTCGGCGTCGACAACGACCGCGATCGCCCCGTCCGGCCTCGCCGCCGCGGCGACCTCGGCCAGATGGGCGACAGAGTCGAGCAGTTCGAGCGAAAGGTCAACGCGCATAACGCAACCCAATGCGCCGCTGTCGATGGTCACCAGGACGAGAGATTTTTCGGGTACAAAGCCCAGGACGGCGGGCAGCGCCGCGATCAGCGCGCCGGGTCGGTTGAGTTGGAAGTCGGATTGCGATGTCGTCATGCCCAGACGATGGGCGCCATGGACGACCTGCGGGCGACAGAACGGTGCGACCGCCGTGGCGCTGTGGATGAACTCCGGACTGGGTATAACCGGCTAGCGCGGGATCTCCTTGCGCACCTTGAGCACCGCCTCGGTGAACAGAGTGTCAAGCGCCTCGGTGTCCGGGTCGTCCGATGACCCGTGCTGCTGCCACGACGCCGTCACCCGGACGTCGTCGATGAGGGCGACCAGGGTCAGTGTCCTGGTGTTTGGCTCCGCCGCCGACTCCGCGGTGACGGTCTGGTCGACCGCGTAGCTGTCATCGGCGTCCACCGGCGGTGCCGGCGGCAGGTCGACAGTCACCTCCGACACCTCGCCCGCATCTCCGGCCGCCGTGCTGGTGAACGTCGGGCAGTCGGTGAGCTGGGTGACCCTGGCCCGTATCGAGGGCACCGGCCGGGCGACCGTGACGATGAGCCGGCTACCGCTTTCATCGTCGGTTCCCTGGACGGCAGCCCTCTGTTGGGCCAGCACCGGCAGTGGCGCGCATTCGGGCGGCGTCACCTCGGATCCGGCCGGCACGCCGTCGATTTCGCCGAGCACGCGGTCGACGTCCTTCGGTGGTAGCGCGGCCGCCGGATACTGCGTGGGGAAGCGGCTCGGTTCGATCAGCAAGTCGGCCACCGGAATCGGCCGGGCGGGCGCCACCTGCGGGTCACCGGCGCGCGCGGTGCCTGCCACCACCTTCGCGCACCCACCGACCACCACCGCCACCGTCAGCGCAGCGCAACAGGCGATGGGCAGCCTCGATCCGCGCAGAACCATGCCCGCCATTGCCGTCATCGTCTCACCGGCCGGCCCCCGCCGCTTCCAGGCGCGCGGAGCGTGCTCACCTCATCGCCGGTCAGCAGACTTAGTTCACCCGGTATTGGCCCCGTCGGCATGCGAGATCGCTGCAATCGGCGTACACCTTCAGATATGGCTTCGGTGCTGGAGTACGACCTCGTCGTGATCGGTTCGGGTCCCGGCGGGCAGAAGGCGGCCATCGCGGCGGCGAAGCTCGGCAAGACGGTCGCGGTCATCGAGCGCGGTCGAATGCTCGGCGGTGTCTGCGTGAACACCGGCACCATCCCGTCCAAGACGCTTCGCGAAGCGGTGGTTTACCTGACCGGCATGAGCCAGCGCGAGCTCTACGGCGCCAGCTACCGGGTCAAGGAGAAGATCACGCCCGCCGACCTGCTGGCCCGCACCACCCACGTCATCACCAAGGAGCAGGACGTGGTGCGCAGCCAGCTGATGCGCAACCGGGTCGACCTACTCACCGGCCACGGCCGGTTCCTGGACGAGCACACGCTCTGCGTCGACGACCAGACCCGCGGTGAAAAGACCACTGTCCGAGGCGAATACATCGTCATCGCCACCGGCACCAAGCCTGCGCGACCGGCCGGCGTCGAATTCGACGAGGACCGGGTGCTCGACTCCGACGGCATCCTCGACCTCAAGTCGCTTCCGTCGTCGATGGTGGTCGTCGGCGCGGGTGTGATCGGCATCGAGTACGCGTCGATGTTCGCCGCGCTCGGCACGAAGGTCACCGTCGTCGAGAAGCGCGACAACATGCTGGACTTCTGCGATCCCGAAGTCGTCGAGGCGCTGAAGTTCCACCTGCGCGACCTCGCGGTGACGTTCCGCTTCGGCGAGGAGGTGACGGCCGTCGACGTCGGCGCCGCGGGCACGGTGACGACGCTGGCAAGCGGTAAGCAGATCCCCGCCGAGACGGTGATGTACTCGGCGGGCCGCCAGGGCCAGACCGAACACCTCGACGCGGAGAACGCCGGGCTGGAGATCGACAGCCGCGGAAGGATATTCGTCGATGACCAGTTCCAGACCAAGGTCGACCACATCTACGCCGTCGGTGATGTGATCGGCTTTCCGGCGCTGGCCGCCACGTCGATGGACCAGGGCAGGCTGGCGGCCTACCACGCGTTCGGCGAGCCGGCGAAGGGCATGACGGAGCTGCAGCCGATCGGCATCTACTCGATCCCCGAGGTGTCCTACGTCGGCGCCACGGAGGTCGATCTGACGCGCGACTCCATCCCGTACGAGGTGGGGGTGTCGCGGTATCGCGAGCTGGCGCGCGGCCAGATCGCGGGCGATTCGTACGGCATGCTCAAGCTCCTGGTCTCGACCGAGGACCTGAAGCTGCTCGGAGTCCACATCTTCGGGACGAGTGCCACCGAGCTGGTTCACATCGGGCAGGCGGTGATGGGCTGTGGCGGCACCGTCGACTATCTCGTCGACGCGGTATTCAACTACCCGACGTTCTCGGAGGCCTACAAGGTCGCGGCGCTGGACGTGATGAACAAGCTGCGCGCGCTCAGCCAGTTCCGCACCTAGACCTCAGCAGTCGTCGTCGAATACCGCGGGCGCTTCGTCACCGGGACCTCCCGCTTCGGCGCGCGCCAACAGTGCAACCACGCCGTCGTCGAACGGCGGGGAGTACGAGACGCTTTCATCGCACCCGCCGCCGTCGAGCCCACCGGTCAGTCCAGTGATGGTCGGCCCGGTGATCCACGGTGCGCCACTGGTTCCGTCGACAAGCCCGCCGCACGGCAGCGACGGGAAGCCGCCTGGCGCCAGTTCCGTTGCCGACTTGCAGCCGACCGGGCCGCCACCGACGCCGAGCCCGTATCCGGTGACGTTGACCACCGTGCCCGGTTTCGGTGCGGCACCGATGCGTCAGCCCTCCGCCTGCCGTGTCTTCGAGCGTGCCTGCGCCATCGTGGGCGACTCGCAGTGATTGCGAAGTCGGCCAACGGATCCTGGTTCGTCACCCATCGGGGGTCCAGGTAGATGGAGTCGACTCGCCAGACATCGGACGGGTCGGCGGCGCCGGAGAAGCCGGCGACGAATGTGGTGTCGACACCGCCGGCCACGCAGTGTGCGGCGGTGAGGATCAGGTCGCCGTCCTTCGAGTCGAGTACGCCCGCGGTGCATGTATGCAGGTCCCCCGCTCCGAGAAACAGCGCACCGATCCTGGCGTCAGGTGGCACGGCGGCGGCGGTCATCTTCGTCGTCGTCGTTGTGTGGCTCGGTACGTGGGTTTCCGGCAGGGCCGCCTTGCTGCAACCGGCAGTGACCGCCAGCAGCCCGACCACCGCCACCGCAGACACCCGCATGGCACCTGATCTTGCCCGATTCCGGCGAGTGAGACACTGGAGGTCGCGGTGTTCTAGGAGGTGAGCCCAATCAGCGACGAGCACGACAAACAGGACCAGCGCTACCAACCCGACCACAGCGGCATGTACGAGCTGGAGTTCCCGGCGCCGCAATTGTCGTCGTCAGACGGCCGCGGGCCGGTGTTGGTCCACGCCCTTGAGGGATTCTCGGACGCCGGGCATGCGATCCGGCTGTCCGCCCAACACCTGAAGAACACCCTGGATACGGAGTTGGTGGCGTCGTTCGCCATCGACGAACTGCTGGACTACCGGTCGCGGCGGCCGTTGATGACGTTCAAGACCGACCACTTCACCCACTACGAGGAACCCGAGCTGAGCCTGTACGCCCTGCGCGACAGCGTGGGGACGCCGTTCCTGCTGCTTGCCGGCATGGAGCCGGACCTGCGCTGGGAGCGCTTCATCACCGCGGTACGGCTGCTGGCCGAGCGGCTCGACGTCCGGCAGACCATCGGGCTCGGCACCATCCCGATGGCGGTCCCGCACACCCGTCCCATGACGCTGACGGCGCACGCCAACAACAAGGAGCTGATCGCAGGCCACACGCCGTGGGTCGGCGAGGTGCAGGTGCCCGGCAGCGTGTCCAACCTGCTGGAGTTCCGGATGGCCCAGCACGGACACGATGTGGTCGGGTTCACCGTGCACGTGCCGCACTACCTCGCCCAGACCGACTACCCGGCCGCCGCCGAGGCGCTGCTGGTGCAGGTCGCCAAGGCCGGCTCGTTGCAGCTGCCGCTGGCCGCGCTGTCGGAGGCGGCCGCCGAAGTGGCGGCGAAGGTCGAGGAACAGGTCGGCGGAAGCAGCGAGGTTGCTCAAGTGGTGGAGGCCCTCGAGCGCCAGTACGATGCCTTCATCGCAGCCCAGGAGAACAAATCACTGCTGGCACGCGATGAGGATCTGCCCAGCGGTGACGAGCTCGGCGCCGAGTTCGAGCGCTTTCTCGCGCAGCAGGACAAGAAGAGACCAAAAGGCTTCCCAGACGGGGACGACGGCGTTTAGGCCGCCACCCGCTCCGACGACGAGGTTGGCGACATGACAGCGCGAAAGCCAGGAAAGCCCAATCTGCGTCCCGTGCGTGAGCTGACGCCCACGTTGCAATATCGCACCATCCACGGCTACCGGCGCGCATACCGGATCGCCGGATCGGGTCCCGCGATACTGCTGATCCATGGGATCGGCGACAACTCCACCACCTGGAGCAGCGTGCAGTCCACGCTCGCGCAGCGCTTCACCGTTATCGCCCCCGACCTGCTCGGCCACGGGAAGTCCGACAAGCCGCGGGCCGACTACTCCGTTGCGGCATACGCGAACGGGATGCGCGATCTGCTCAGCGTGCTCGACATCGAGCGGGTCACTGTGGTCGGGCATTCTCTCGGTGGCGGCGTCGCGATGCAATTCGCCTACCAGTTCCCGCAATTGGTGGACCGGCTGATCCTGGTCGGCGCAGGCGGGGTGACCAAGGACGTCAACTTCGCTCTTCGGATCGCCTCCCTTCCGATGGGCACCGAGGCGCTCGCGGTGCTGCGGCTGCCGTTGGTGCTGCCCGCGGTGCAGGCGGCGGGACGGCTGGCCGGACTGGCGATCGGTAGAACCTCACTGGGCCGCGATCTGCCCGAGATGCTGCGGATTCTGCGGGATCTGCCGGAGCCGACCGCCTCGTCGGCATTCGCCCGCACGCTTCGCGCGGTCGTCGACTGGCGCGGGCAGGTGGTCACCATGCTGGACCGATGTTATTTGACGGAATCGGTTCCCGTCCAATTGATTTGGGGATCCCACGATTCAGTGATCCCGGTGAGTCACGCGCAACTTGCGCACGCTGCGATGCCCGGCTCGCAGCTGGAGATCTTCAACGGGTCCGGGCACTTCCCTTTCCACGACGACCCCGACCGCTTCGTCGAAGTCGTGGAGCGGTTCATCGGTTCCACCGAACCGGCCACGTACGACCAGGATCTGCTCCGCGGTCTGCTTCGCGACGGAATAGGCGAGGGCATGATCACCGGATCGATCGACACCCGGGTCGCGGTGCTCGACGCGATGGGTACCGATGAACGCAGCGCCACCTGATCTGAACCGCTGCGCCACGTCGTAGCATCGGGCTCATGGCCATCGACGTGACAGTGCTGCGTGTCTTCACAGACGCGGACGGGCAGTTCGGTAACCCACTCGGCGTCGTCGACGCGAGCACCGTGGACCCCAGCGACCGGCAGCGGATCGCCACCGAATTGGGTTACAGCGAAACAATATTCATCGACGTGCCGAAGCCCGGTTCCAATACTGCACACGCCCGGATCTTCACCCCCGCTACCGAACTGCCCTTCGCGGGCCATCCGACCGTCGGCGCGTCATGGTGGCTGCGCGACATCGGCCGTCCGGTCCACACCCTGCAGGTGCCCGCCGGAGTCGTCGCGGTCGACTACGACGGCGACATGGTCGCCGTCAGGGCGCGTGCCGAGTGGGCACCGGATTTCGCGATCTATGACCTCGGGTCCGCCGAGGAGCTTTTCGCCGCCGAACCGGACGACTATCCCGACGACGTCGAGCACTACCTGTGGACGTGGACCGACCGGGACAACGGCGTGCTGCGTTCCCGGATGTTCGCCGCCGGTCTCGGCGTGCCCGAGGACGAGGCGACCGGCGCGGCGGCGGTTCGTATCACCGACTACCTCAGCCGCGACCTCACCATCGTGCAGGGCAAGGGTTCGGTCATTGCGACGCGATGGAGCGCTGACGGTTGGGTACGGGTGGCGGGACGAGTGGTGAACGACGGGACCAAGCAGATCAGCTGACGCTGGCGACAGTCAGCCCGAGGTCGGGAACCTCGCGGTGCGCCCGCAGCGCCTCGATCTCGCGCTCGAAGTCGTCGGCCGACGAAAACGACCGGTACACCGACGCGAACCGGAGGTAGGCGACCTCGTCGAGATCCCGGAGCGGACCGAGTATCGCCAGTCCGACCTCGTGGCTGGGCACTTCCGGCGAGCCCGTGGCGCGCACGGTGTCCTCGACCTGCTGTGCCAGCAGGTTGAGGGCGTCGTCGTCGACCTGCCTGCCCTGGCAGGCCCGACGGACGCCCTTGATGACCTTCTCGCGGCTGAACGGCTCGGTGACACCGCTGCGCTTGACGACAGCGAGTACGGCGGTCTCCACAGTGGTGAACCGGCGTCCACATTCCGGACATGACCTGCGGCGCCGGATCGCCTGACCCTCATCGGTTTCCCTGGAGTCGACGACCCGCGAATCGGGGTGGCGGCAGAACGGACAGTGCATGACTGCTCCTTCGCCGCGCCGACAGACTCCTACCTCGAACGCCTTCGAGCGTACCTTTGCGCAGCGCTCGGAACCCAGTGTCCGGGCGATTGATGTCTGTCGCGCCTGCGCTTCGCCATGGCCGTTGTGCGGCAGCGCGTTTCACCGCGCACGATCTGGTCAGCCGATCGGCGCGATGAGTGTCTGCCCGGCATCGAGCGAGGCGGACTCGAGTTTGTTGAGCTCGCGGATGCGATCGACGACGTGCGCGACCGGCGCATCGGGTGCGACGCGATGGGCGACCTGCGCCAGCGTCTCCCCTGACTGCACCTGAACCACGGCAAGCGTGTTGGGCACCGGGGTCGACGAGTCCGTGGCACCGACGACCCCGCCGAACTGGGCCACCACACCGAGCCACACCGTGATCAGCGCGGCCAGCAGGGCGAGGCCCACGGTGGTGGCAGGCGTGATGGGACGCCTGCGGTGGGAGGCGCGCGACATCACCACGCCGGGACCGCGGTAGTGCAACGGCGCGCCACCGGGCCGCCGTCTGCTCTGCGGCGCTCGAGACGGTCGTCTGGCCGCGGACGGGCGGTGATAGCCCCGCGGAACCGGTGCTGTCAGGACTTCTCGGGTGTCCAGAACTGTCATCTGCCTCGCCTTCCGCTTCGCTGGTTCGCCTGTGTGTTCGAACCATAGTCGATCATGCGTTCGATTAATAGAACATGTGATCGAACTGTTGCGAAACGATAGAACAGGGCACCGACAAGTTCTTCGCGGCCGCTGGTCGAATGCCTGCGAATCGCGACACGCCTCGAACACATGTTTGATTATCGAGGCCGCGACGACTACATTCGGCGCCATGAGCGAGGACCGCACCGGCACGCAGAACACCGCAGCACCTGAAAGCCTGACCGAACGGCAGCGCACCATACTGCAGGTCATCAAGGCGTCGGTGACCAGCCGCGGGTATCCCCCGAGCATCAGGGAGATCGGCGACGCGGTGGGCCTGACGTCCACCTCGTCGGTGGCACATCAACTGCGGACGCTGGAGCGTAAGGGCTACCTGCGCCGCGACCCGAACCGGCCCCGTGCCGTCGACGTGCGTGGCGCCGACGAGATGGTGACGCCCATCGTGAGCACCGACGTGGCCGGCTCCGACGCACTGCCCGAACCGACGTTCGTGCCGGTGCTGGGCCGCATCGCCGCGGGCGGACCGATCCTGGCAGAAGAGGCGGTCGAGGACGTCTTCCCGCTACCCCGCGAGCTTGTCGGTGAAGGCTCGCTGTTCCTGCTGAAGGTGGTCGGCGACTCGATGGTGGACGCGGCGATCTGCGACGGCGACTGGGTCGTCATCCGGCAGCAGAACGTCGCCGACAACGGCGATATCGTCGCGGCGATGATCGACGGCGAGGCCACCGTGAAGACGTTCAAGCGCACCCGCGGCCAGGTATGGCTGATGCCGCACAATCCGGCCTTCGACCCGATTCCCGGCAATGATGCCGCGGTGCTCGGCAAGGTCGTCACCGTGATCAGGAAGATCTGAGCCCTAGTCCGCCTCGACGAATCCGTTGGCTCTGGCCAATTGCTCGTTGACGAAGTAGATCTCGGCCGGAATGTGGTCGTAGAGGTCGCTTTCCGGTGCCCAGTACAACCCAGACTTCGTGTCCGCCTTGATCGGGTAGCCGGTCGGGGCCAGATACGGGTCGTCAAGCGGTAGGTGAATCGCAGTCTGTGCACTCGCCGCGTCACTCGGGCTGACGTGCGCAGCGGGTGTCGGAACGGCTTCGGGCTCGTGCAATTCGGTCTGCGGTTCGTCGAGCGCAACCGCCGAGTGGCGGCCGGAGTCCGGCTCCGGTTCGGACGCGATGGGCGTCGGCGCGGTGTCGGACTCGTCGGGTTCGGGCTCGAGCTCAGAGAACTCGTCCCCGTCGTCGCCGGTGTCCTCGAACGGATCGCGACCTGGCGCCGCCCAATCCGTATCGCGCGGAAGCCGACTGCCTGCCGAAACTCTCGGCCAGCTGCACCCTGCCGTGGTCCTCGGGGTCGGCCAGCCGCAGCGCCTCCGGCTCGGCCTCGTCGTCGTGGGCGGTATCGACATCGAACTCGTCGTCAGTCCGATCCAGGTCGTCGCCGCCCCGGTTCCGCAGCGCCGCAACCACAATGAGCCCGACGAGAACCAGCAGCGGTATCCCGGCGAGCAGCCACCACCACGACGGCGTGAACCAGTTGCGCCCACCCTTGTCCGACCCGGCAGAGGCGGATGCATCCGGGGGTTCGTATCCGGGCACCTGGAGGCCGGCCAGACCGGAGGCCAGGTTGGCCGGCTCGGTGCTGAACGTGTTGGTCTGCTTGTCCCAGGAGATCTCGCCGCCGGTGAATCGTTGCGAGACGACGTTTCCGTCCTCGGCCTGGTCGGCCACCGGCGGTCCGAGCGAACCGGCGGCGCCGCCGAGCTTGTCCCACGCAGCGTTCATCGCCCCGCGAACGATGAACGCGCCGTAGTCAGGTGTCCAGAAGATGACCGGCTTGTCCTCTGCGGC
Organism: uncultured Actinomycetota bacterium; assembly: GCA_963758825.1. Classification (GTDB taxonomy): domain Bacteria; phylum Actinomycetota; class Actinomycetes; order Mycobacteriales; family Mycobacteriaceae; genus Mycobacterium. The sequence continues at coordinate 70,871 of CAVWWV010000018.1, forward strand.
GAAGGTGCTGACCCGGCTGCCCGTCGTCAGCCCGCCGTCGGTCTCGTTGCTGGTCGGCAGGCCCAGATCGCTCTGCGCGCCGCCCACGGACTCATATTTCTTGAGGACCTGCCCGCTGACCACGTTCGCGCCGGTGGCCGGGCTGTAGAAGATCTTGCCGCCGGTGAAGTCCTGGCCCGCGCCGTCCTGCCCGATCGCATACTGCGGTCCCTGCTTGGCCCCGAGCGGCCCCAACGGCCCACCGGCCGCCCGCCTGGCCGCGTTGATGGCCGATGTGGCGTCTTCTGGGATGGTCAGCCCGGCAAGCTGGCCGGCCAGGTCCGGCGGAACGGTGGTGAATTCCTTCGAAGACCTGTTCCAGGTGAGCTCACCACCGGTGAATTTCTGCGAGACGAGGTCGCCCCTGAAGACCTCGTCCTCGGTCGGCACTCCCACAGGACCCGCCGAACCGCCGAGCTTGTCCCACGCCGCGTTGATCGCACCGCGTACGACGTGGGCGCCGGTGTCGGGGGTCCAGAAGATGACGGGCTTGTCGACCGCGCTGAACGTGGTGTTGCGGCTGTCGGTGGCCCGGCCCGGGCCCTCGTCGATCGTGGGAAAGCCCAGGTCGCCGTCGCCGGGCCCACCGAGTGACTCGTACTTTTCCAGGATCGCGCCCGCCATGATGTGCGCACCCGTGTCGGGGGTGAAGAAGATCTTGCCGCCCGCGTAGTTCTGGCCGAAGCCGCCACCGATCGGATAGAGGCCACCGTCACCGGGTCCCAGCGGGCCGGTGGCGCCGCCGCCGGCGTCGTACGCCCTGTTGATCGCGTCCGTGGCATCGGATTCGGGGGTCGCCAACGCCGATGGAGCCAGCACGAGGGCCACGGTTGCGGCCAGCACAGCCGCCGCCGCACGGCCGAACAGAGAGTTCAGCAGGGCACGCTCCCCACTCATCCACCCTCCCCGTCTTCCGGCAAAGTCCCCCTGAAACTAGCGCGTTCGTCAGCCGTACGTCAGATAGACACGATAACGAAAGGGATATGCGGTGCCCGGGGACCCGCAATTCTTCAGAGATCCATGCGTGCGATCAGACGCCCAGCGAGCGTCCGATGATCTCCTTCATGATCTCCGTCGTGCCGCCGTAGATGGTCTGCACCCGAGCGTCCAGATACGCCCGCGCAACGGGGTATTCCCTCATGTACCCGTAGCCGCCGTGCAACTGCAGGCATCGGTCGACGAGGTGCACCTGCTTCTCGGTCGAATACCACTTCGCCATCGCGGCCTGCTCCGCGGACAGCTTCTCATCCAGGTGCAGCCGGATGAACTCATCGACCATGATGCGCACTGCCGTTGCCTCCGTGGACAATTCGGCCAACAGGAACCGGCTGTTCTGCTGGCTGCCGATCGGCCTGCCAAAGGCCTTGCGCTCCTTGGCGTATTGCAGTGTCTCCGACAGCACGGCTTCCATGGCAGCGGCCGCCATCACTGCGATGTTGAGTCGCTCCTGAGGCAGGTTCTGCATCAGGTAGATGAAGCCCATGCCCTCCTCGCCCAGCAGGTTCTCGACGGGCACCTTGACGTCGGTGAACGACAACTCGGCGGTGTCCTGGGCGTCCAGCCCGATCTTCTCCAGGTGGCGGCCGCGCTCGAAACCCTCCATACCGCGCTCGACGACCAACAGTGAGAAGCCCTGCGCTCCCTTGTCGGGATCGGTGCAGGCGACCACGATCACCAGGTCGGCGTTGATGCCGTTGGTGATGAACGTCTTGGCGCCGTTGAGCACATAGTGGTCACCCTCTTTGACCGCCCTGGTCTTGATGCCCTGCAGGTCACTGCCCGTGCCGGGCTCGGTCATGGCGATCGCGGTGATGATACTCGCCGGTGCAGAACTTGGGCAGCCATCGCTGCTTCTGCTCCTCGTCGGTGAGGTTGAGCAGATACGGCGCGATGATGTCGTTGTGCAGGCCGAAACCCAGGCCGCTGTACCGGCCCGCGGTGGTCTCCTCGGTCAGCACCACGTTGTAGCGGAAGTCGGGGTTACCGCCGCCGCCGTACTCCTCGGGCACCGCCATGCCGAGAAAGCCCTGCTTACCGGCTTCCAGCCAGACTCCGCGGTCGACGATCTTGTCCTTTTCCCACTGGTCGTGGAACGGCGCCACATGGCGATCGAGGAAGCCGCGGTAGGACTCGCGGAACAGATCGTGCTCGGGCTCGAAAAGGGTGCGCTCGTACTTGACGACGTTGCCCATGGAGGACCTCCAGAGATCAGCGTGGGGTGTGACCCCGACGATATACCACCCAACCGGATGGTTGGTTACCGGGTGAACGCGGACGGAAATAGACTTTCCAGATGGGCGTGACTGAGTCGCTGCAGGTCGTCGACGGTGGGACGCGCGATCGCGTTCACATTCGAGGACATGATGGCCTACCACGGACCGCACTCTCCCGCGGGTGTGGCGATGGCATTCAAGGTCATGCAGCGCGCGTTCGGCCATCTCTCGGCAGGCCTGCCGCCGCCGCGGCGCTCCGTCGCCGTTCGAACGGCTTTTCGTGGGCCGGGTGCGCGCGACGGGTTCGAAGTGGTCACGCGCGGCGTCACCGAGGGTCGGTACACGGTGGACCGGTCCCTGCTGCGTTCCGACCGCGGGCGCCTGCTCGAAGATTTCGTCTTCGAGGTCACCGTCGCAGGCCGGACAGCGACATTCCTCCTTCGCGACGGCTTCGTCACCGAGGAGTTCATCGACTTGGCCCGCACCGAGAAGCGAACCGCCCAGCAGGACGCGCGGCTCGGCGAATTGAAAGCCGAACTGGCGCAACGCATCCTTGCCACACCCGCAGCGGATGTCTTCGACGTCGCCGACGGGTAGCACCTCCCGCGACCCCTGTGACCTGCGCCACCGAAGATCGGTTTGCGTTTAGCGGACAGCCCGATCGGGAATCACCCCCATACGATTTCGATTCGCTAGGAGGAATTGCGCAATGGCTGACAACAACAGCGGTCCCGAAGAGGCCATCAAGGGCGTCGTCGAGGGCGTTAAGGGCAAGGCCAAGGAGGTCGCGGGCGCCGTGACCGGTCGCGATGATCTCTACCGCGAGGGCCAGGCCCAGCAGGACAAGGCAGATGCCCAGCGCAACGCCGCCGAGAAGGAGGCCGAGGCCGAAAGCGCTCGCGCGGCCGCCAAGGTCGCCGAGGAGCGTCAGAAGACCGAGCAGCAGGGCTGACGGACCGTAGAAGGAAAATGGGGCGCCGAGGGGTGCCCCATTTTTCGTGTCCGCGACTAGAACGTCGCGAACTCGCGAAGGCTGGCGGCCAACGAAATCGGCACACGCGCCTTGATTCGCGTGCCTTCCGGGTTGTGCTCTGTCGCATCCACCCGACCGTCGGAATGTATGCGGGCCACCAGATCACCCCGGCCGTACGGAATCGTCACATCGATGACGGTGTCGGTCGGCGTCACCAATTGCGCCATCCGCTGCTGCAACTGCTCCAGGCCGTCGCCGGTATGCGCGGAGACGAACACCGCACCTGGCAGCGCGCGCCGTAACTGGGCCAGTGTCAGGCCTTCTGCCGCATCAGTCTTGTTGATCACCAACAGTTCTGGTGCAGGATGGCCATCATGATCGGCGATGACCTCGTTGATCACCTGGCGGACGGCATTGATCTGCGCCAGCGGGTTGACGTCCGATCCGTCCACCACGTGCACAAGCAGGTCGGCGTCGACGACTTCCTCCAACGTGGACCGGAATGCCTCCACCAGTTGGGTGGGCAGATGCCGGACGAACCCAACGGTGTCGGTCAAGACGAACGGCCTGCCATCGGTGAATTCGCCTCGGCGCGTAGTGGGTTCGAGCGTGGCGAACAACGCGTTCTCCACCAGCACGCCCGCGCCGGTGAGCGCATTGAGCAGGCTGGACTTGCCCGCGTTGGTGTAGCCGACGATCGCGATGGATGCCACGTCGCTGCCGAGCCTGCGGCTGCGCTGGGTGTCGCGGATCTTCTTCATGTCCTTGATCTCGCGACGAAGCTTGGCCATCCGTTCGCGGATGCGGCGGCGGTCCGTCTCGATCTTGGTCTCACCGGGACCGCGCGTGCCGACGCCACCGCCGCTGCCGCCTGCGCCACCGCCCTGCCGCGACATCGACTCACCCCAGCCACGCAACCGCGGCAGCATGTACTCCATCTGGGCGTACGCCACCTGCGCCTTGCCTTCCCGGCTGGTGGCGTGCTGGGCGAAGATGTCGAGGATCAGCGCGGTGCGGTCGACGACCTTGACCTTCACCGCCTTCTCCAACGCGTTGAGCTGAGCGGGGCTGAGTTCGCCGTCGCAGATGACCGTGTCGGCTCCGGTCGCCACGACGACGTCGCGGAGCTCCTGCGCCTTGCCCGAGCCGATGTAGGTGGACGGGTCGGGCTTGTCACGTCGCTGGATCATGCCCTCGAGCACCTCGGACCCGGCCGTCTCGGCGAGCGCGGCCAGCTCGGCGAGGCTCGCGTCGGCATCGGCGGCACTACCCTCGGTCCACACCCCGACCAGCACGACGCGTTCGAGCCGCAGCTGGCGGTACTCGACCTCGGAGACGTCGGTGAGTTCGGTCGACAGACCGGCCACGCGGCGCAGCGCCGTGCGGTCTTCCAGCGCCAGCTCACCGGCGCTCGGAGTGTGATTGATGCGGGATTCGGGATACGTCATAGGCGAATAAAGATTCGCACGGAGATCACTGATTCATGCACCCCTATTAACGCTGCTGAGCACGCCACCATTCCTCCGAGATCTCGCCGCCGGCCACCAAGACCGACGGGCCACGCAGGTAGCTGCTGGCATCGGTGACGGTGACTTCCACCTCGCCCCCGGGGATGCAGACCGCAAGCGTTCCTGTCGTCGCACCCTGGTACGCCAGCGCGGCGACGGCCGCGGCGACGGTTCCCGTTCCGCACGAACGGGTTTCGCCGACACCGCGCTCGTGTACCCGCATCGACACCGAACCACTCGACGGCGCGGTCAGGACTTCGACGTTGACGCCGTCCGGAAACTGCGCGATGTCGAACCGCACGGGAGCCGCCACGTCCAGCGCGGCCAGCCCTTCGACGGTCAGGTCGGGGTCCATGCATGCCAGGTGCGGGTTGCCGACGTCGACGGCGAGGCCGGCGAATGTCCTTCCGCCGACGATGGCCTCGCCGGTGCCGAGCTGGTTGGTCTTGCCCATCTCGACGGTGACGTCGGCGTTGGTTGCGTCCCAGCCGTGCAGAACGACCGGCCGCGGGCCAGCCAGCGAGCCGACGACGAACTCGTCACGGGCTTCCAGGCCGGTGGCGCGCAGGTAGTGGGCGAAAACCCGAACGCCGTTGCCGCACATCTGCGCGATCGAGCCGTCGGCGTTGCGATAGTCCATGTACCAGTCGTCGGCCGCCACCCCTTCTGGCAGTCGGTCGAAGACCCCTGCGGCGGCTGCCGCGCCCGCGGTGGTCACGCGCAGCACGCCGTCGGCTCCGATCCCCTGTCGGCGGTCGCACAGGGCGGTCACCGCGGCGGGCTCCAGCGGCAGGCTGGCGTCCAGGTCGGGCAGCAGCACGAAATCGTTCTGCGTGCCGTGACCCTTCGCGAACTTCACCAGATCAGGATACGTGCCGCCATACGCGCAGCGTGTCGTCGACATTGTCGGCAGCCGCACCGTCAAGCCAGGTGATCCGGTGGTCGCGGCGGAACCAGGACCGCTGCCGGCGCACGTAGCGGCGGGTTCCGATGAATGTCGGTTCGCGTGCCGCCGTACCGTCGCCGCCGCCGTCGAGGTCCTCGATCACCTGGGCGTACCCCAGTGCGCGCGAGGCGGTCACGCCGTCACGCAGTCCCCGGCCCAGCAGCGAACGCACCTCGTCGACGAGACCGTCGGCGAACATCGTGTCGGTGCGCCTCTGAAGACGTCCATCGAGAACGGCTGTCTGCCAATCCAACCCGACGATGGCGGTATCCCAGCGGGGCACACCGATGGTCGGCGCCGACGCCGCGAACGGCCTTCCGGTGAGCTCGATGACCTCCAGTGCCCGCACGATGCGCCTGCCGTCGGTGGCCAGGATCGAGGAGGCCGCCGCCGAGTCGACACGGACCAGCTCCTCGTGCAGCGCGGCCGCGCCGATCTCGGCCAGCCGCTGCTCCCACTTGGCGCGGACCACCGGGTCGGTGGCGGGGAACTCCCATTCGTCGAGCAGCGACTGGATGTACATCATCGAGCCCCCGACGATGATCGGCACGGTTCCTGCTGCCGTTATCCGCTCCACATCCGCGGCGGCGTCGCGCTGGTACCGCGCGACGGTCGCCGTCTCGGCGACGTCCAGCACGTCGAGCTGGTGATGGGGAATTCCGCGGCGTTCTGCGAGGGGAAGCTTCGCGGTCCCGATGTCCATGCCCCGGTAGAGCTGCATGGCGTCGGCGTTCACGATCTCTGCGCCGAGCCGCTCGGCCACCGCCAAGGCAAGGGCCGACTTTCCGGTCCCGGTCGGGCCGATGATGGCCAGCGGCCTCATGGATGCCAGACGCCCGCGAAATACCCGACGCCATAAGGCGCCCCGCGGTAGAGCTCCTTCGCCGACCGCGGGGGCCGTCCCGCCAGCCCGGCCAGCACCTGGTAGGCCACCCGTCCCACCACCGAACGCGGCAGCCTGGCCAAGCGCTGCGGTGTCGCCGCATGCCAACACGTCGTCGAGCGCGGCCTGCACTGGAATAGAGTCCGGGTCGTAGCCCCCCGGCGCGGGCGGTGTCAGGGTGTGGACACCGTCGGCGACGATCAGCACGCCGACCGGATCATCGGCGTCGTCGATCTCGGCGCGCAGCCGCTTGCCAAGCTCGATCGCCGCGTCGGAACTGTGGTTGTCCGAGTACACCCGTACCTCGGCGCGCGCCTGCGGCTTGACCCGGCCACGCACCCATCCAGTGATCAGCGCGCACAGCGGCAGTTCGCCAGGAGAGTCCACCGCGTCGTCGGACAGCGCCACCCGCAGGTCGACGCCGTAGCCCGCGAACGTGCCCGACTGATCCGGGCCGACGACCGCTTCGGCGGGACCGACGCCGACCGCGATCCATCGCTGCGGCAGCGCCGCGGCTGCCGCGAAGACGGCCTCGCGCAGATCGGCCAGCTCGGTGGCGGCCGAGGCCGCAAGCTCAGGAACCATGACGGGTGCCGATGGGACGATCGCGATGGCGCTCAGCACGCAACCAAACTAACGGGCGGGCTCAGGCGGTCTGACTGGCAGACACCGTTGCCGCTTCGCCGCGCGCCAGCGCAGCCGTCGCGACCACCATCGCCACCACCGCGACGATGAGGGTGAACCACCCCGCGTCGCCCGGGCGCAGCGCTTCGCCGAGCACGACGACGCCGAGCACCGAGCCCACGAACGGCTCGGAGACCGTCATGGTCGGCAAAGACGCCGTCAACGAACCGGCGCGGAACGACGCCTGCTGGTACGCCGTGCCTGCGATGGCGACCAGCGCCCACGCGTACAGCTCGGGGTTGCGCAGCAACGCCCACAACCCGTCGTCCAGCCGGTCCACCACGCCCTTGGTCAGCACAGCGAAGACACCCCACAGCGCGCCCGACACGAACCCAAGGAGGACTGCACTGGCGGGACCCTTGACGACCCCCGCGGCCAGCACGCAGACCACCAACGCGGGGCCGAGGACAGCCACCACCACCGCCCAGGTCTTCCAGGACGCGTGTGACTGCCCTGCGGTCGGGTTGCCCACGGTCACGATCACCACCACCGCAGCGGCGAGCAGCACCGCCCACAGCCATTCCCACCGGGTCACCCGCCGGTGGCCGAGCCGGGCATTGATCGGCAGCGCGAACAGTAGCGATGTCACCATAATCGCCTGCACCAGCAGCACGGAGCCGAAGCCGAGCGCCGCCGCCTGAAGCGCGAACCCGACGGCCGCGACGAGGCTGCCCAGCCACCACCGCCCATCGCGGAGCAGCCTGGTGAACAGTTCGAGGTGGCTGACCGGTTCGTCGGTGACCTCATGGGCGGAGCGTTGGTGCATGACGTCGCCGATCGCGATGAACAAGGCGGCGCCGAGCGCGAGCAGGGCGGCGATGTCCGCCTTGTCCATCTACGACCTCCCGTCGTCGTCGGTGACGAGCCTAGGCAAATGGTGGCATCGGCGTACGGGCGCCGGTCGACCTGTTTGAATAGCGGTCGAAGCAGATGGCGCCGCGTCGCGCGGCAGGTGCGCGGAGATGTCCGCGCGGAGGGTACGAGGAACCGAAGATGACGACCAGCGAGCCGGGCAGCATGACCACCCCTAAACCTGCTCCCCGTCCCGGACCGCCGCGCCCAGGCCCCCGGCCCGGCCCGGCGCCGTCCGCACACCCCCACGTCGCACCCGCTGCGCTGTCCAGCGACCCACATCGACACGGCCGCGTCGATCCCGACGGGACGGTGTGGCTGATCAGCAGCGCCGGCGAACGGGTCATCGGATCCTGGCAGGCCGGCGACACCGAGGCCGCCTACGCCCATTTCGGGCGGCGGTTCGACGACCTCGACACCGAGGTCGCGCTGATGGAGAGCCGCCTGACGTCGGGTACAGGCGATGCCCGCAAGATCAAGGCGGCCGCAGCGGCTTTGGCCGAAGGCCTGCCGACCGCATCGGTGCTCGGCGACGTCGACGCGCTTGCGGCGAGGCTGACGACGATCATCGAGCATGCGGACGCGGCAGCCGCCGCCGACAAGGCCAAACGCGACGAACACCGGGCCGCTCAGACCGCGCGCAAGGAGGCGCTGGCCGCCGAGGCCGAGGACGTAGCGCTCAATTCGACCCAGTGGAAGTCCGCTGGTGACCGGCTGCGCGAGATCCTCGAGGAGTGGCGCACGATCAGCGGGCTCGACCGCAAGACCGATGATGCGCTCTGGAAGCGTTACTCCGCGGCGCGGGAGGCCTTCAACCGTCGCCGCGGGTCCCATTTCGCCGATCTCGACCGCGAGCGGGCAGGCGCACGCCAAGCCAAGGAGTCGCTGTGCGAGCGGGCCGAGGAACTGGCCGGCTCGACCGACTGGGGCCCGACCGCTGCCGCCTTCCGCGATCTGCTGGCTGAATGGAAAGCGGCGGGCCGCGCCAGCAAGGACGTGGACGACGCGCTGTGGGCGCGGTTCAAGGCCGCACAGGACACCTTCTTCTCTGCCCGCAATGCCATCTCCGCCGAACGTGACGCCGAGTTCCGCGCCAACGCGGACGCCAAGGAGGCGCTGCTGGCGGAGGCGGAACGTCTCGACACCTCCGACCTCGACGCCGCACGTGCTGCCATGCGCACCATCGGCGACAAGTGGGACAAGATCGGCAAGGTGCCGCGCGAGCGCGGCGCCGACCTTGAGCGGCGGCTACGTGCGGTCGAGAAGAAGGTCAGGGACGCGCCGTCCCACCGCGTCGATCCGGAAGCCCAGGCGCGCGCCGACCAATTCCGCGAGCGCGCCGAACAATTCGAGCGACAGGCGGAGAAGGCGGCGGCGGCAGGCCGGACAAAGGATGCCGATCAGGCGCGGGCCAGCGCCGCGCAGTGGAGGCAGTGGGCCGAGGCCGCGGCCGAGGCGCTCGGCAAGAGGAGCTAGTTCTTCGCCTGGCCGTCGCCCTCGGTGTCGTCGTCGAAGCTGTCCAGCAACCCCTTGGTCTGACGCTTGGCGACGGCCCTCCTGCGCTCCTCTTCCGCGGCGAGCTGCAGCGCGGTGCGCGCCCACACCGCCCTGGCCCAGTTGTAGGTCAGCACGATGACGGTGATCCAGGCGACGACCAGCCCGATGCCGGGTCCCGGGATGCGGTGCGGGGGCGGTCTGACGTGACCACACCGCCAGCAGACCCGAGAAGGATGCCACGGTGGATCCGGCCAGCGCGATCCAGGCCAACGCCCACCGCCGCGTCAGCAGGGCCAGCATCGAGAAGCCGACGCTGAACACCAGCGCCAGCCAGATGAACACCCGCGACGGCAGCGACACTCCCTCGCCGACGGCGGCGTCGTTGCCCGCCAGCACGTCCCAGCCCCTTGCGCCGCCGGTGTGCGGGAGGATGAACGTCACCAGCAGCACGAAGACGGCGATGGCGATGACCAACGCCCGTGCGCCTGGATCGATTTCCCGCGCGACGCGGCGTTCGGCGGCCTCGATGTCGCCCTTGAAGTCCTCGAAGTTCCCGTCCTGACCCTTACCCGAGCTCACCGGACACATCCGGACGCGGTCGGTTGGCTCGCGGGCGCGCCGACGCCGGGCATGCCAAGGCCGACACCCGGCCGGGTGCCCTCGTGCGCGTCGCCCGCGCGGGTACGTCGATGCGCCAGCAGTGCGCCGTCGGCGATCAGGTGGTGCGGTGCGGCGTCGGTGACGGTCGGTGGTCACGATGTCGCCCGGCCGGATGTCGGCGCCCATGGGTGTGAAGTGCACGAGCCTGCCGTCGCGTGCCCGGCCGGACATCCTGGCGGTGCGGGTGTCCTTGCGGCCCTCCCCCAACGGCCACCAGCAGCTCAACCGGTTGGCCGATCTGCGCCGCGTTCTCTTCCAGCGAGATCCGCTCCTGCAAATCGATGAGACGTTGATACCGTTCCTGCACAACGGCTTTGGGCAGCTGACCATCAAATTCGGCCGCGGGGGTACCCGGCCGCTTCGAATACTGGAAGGTGAACGCCCCGCTGAACCGGGCGGCGGCGACCACATCGAGCGTGTCCTGGAAGTCCTGCTCGGTCTCCCCGGGAAACCCCACGATCAGGTCGGTGGTGATGGCGGCATGCGGGATCGCGGTCCGCACCTTCTCGCAGGATGGACAGGTAGCGGTCGGAGCGATACGAACGGCGCATGGCGCGCAGCACCCGATCCGAACCCGATTGCATCGGCATGTGAAGGGCGGGGCAGACATTCGGCGTCTGTGCCATCGCCTCGATGACGTCGTCGGTGAACTCGGCCGGGTGCGGCGAGGTGAACCGCACCCGTTCCAGCCCGTCGATCCGCCCGCACGCGCGCAGCAGCTGCGCGAACGCCCCACGGTCGCGTGGCTGATCGGGGTCGGCGAACGAAACGCCGTACGCGTTGACGTTCTGACCGAGAAGCGTCACCTCGAGAACACCTTGGTCCACCAGTGCCTGGACCTCGGCAAGCACATCACCGGGCCTGCGGTCGACCTCCTTGCCGCGTAACGCGGGCACGATGCAGAACGTGCAGGTGTTGTTGCAGCCAACGGAGATGGAAACCCAACCGGCGTAAGCGGATTCCCGCGCGACCGGCAGATTGGACGGGAACTCCTTGAGGGCTTCCAGGATCTCGACCTGTGCCGTGTTGTTGTGCCGCGCCCGGTCCAGCAACGCGGGCAGCGAGCCGATGTTGTGGGTGCCGAAGACCACGTCCACCCACGGGGCCTGACGCAGCACCGCGTCGCGATCCTTCTGGGCCAGGCACCCGCCGACGGCGATCTGCATGTTCGGGTCCGCCTGTTTGCGCGGCACCAGGTGGCTGAGGTTTCCGTAGAGCTTGTTGTCGGCGTTCTCCCGCACCGCGCAGGTGTTGAACACCACCACGTCGGCGTCGGCGCCCTTGGCCGCGCGCCGGTAGCCCGCCGCCTCCAGCAGGCCCGCCAACCGTTCGGAGTCGTGGACGTTCATCTGACAGCCGTAGGTACGCACCTGGTAGGTGCGCGCCGCCTGGGTTGCCGTCGATGTCACCAGGCCCATGGTACGGGCGGCAATACGGAGTTAATTGGGCGGATTCACGAGTTGAAGACAAGCTGCGCGTTCCCTGGGTAAGGTCAGCACCCATGGGTACGCCGATGGTCTCGATCAAGGGCGTCAACAAACACTTCGGCGACCTTCACGTGCTGAAAGACATCAACCTCGACGTCGACCGCGGCGAGGTGATCGTGGTGCTCGGGCCGTCGGGTTCGGGCAAATCGACGTTGTGCCGCACCATCAATCGGCTCGAAACCATCGAATCGGGCACGATCGAGATCGACGGCGAGGTGCTGCCCGACGAGGGGCGCAAGCTGGCACAGCTGCGTTCCGACGTCGGCATGGTTTTCCAGTCCTTCAACCTGTTCGCGCACAAGACAATTCTGGACAACGTCATGCTGGCGCCCAGGAAGGTCCGCAGAGTCTCCAAGGAGGATGCGCGCAAGCGGGCGATGGAGCTGCTCGAGCGGGTCGGCATCGCCAACCAGGCCGACAAGTACCCCGCCCAGCTATCCGGCGGCCAGCAGCAACGCGTTGCGATCGCGCGATCGCTGGCGATGAACCCGAAGGTGATGCTCTTCGACGAGCCCACCAGCGCGCTGGACCCGGAAATGATCAGCGAGGTGCTCAACGTGATGACCTCGCTGGCCAAGGAAGGGATGACGATGCTCGTGGTGACCCACGAGATGGGCTTTGCGCGCGGCGCCGCCAACCGGGTGGTGTTCATGTCCGACGGCGCCGTCGTCGAGGCCGCAGAGCCCAAGGAGTTCTTCGAAAACCCCCGGTCCGACCGCGCCAAAGACTTCCTCGGAAAGATTCTCAAGCACTGAAGAGCACTAACGCCCCGGCGAAAGGAACACCAACATGTCGTCCTTCTCATTGCGCGTAGCAGGTGCGGTCGCGCTGGCGATCGCCCTGCCGTTCGCGGTCACGGCCTGCGGTGGCGGTGGCGGCGGTGACGAGAACAGCATCGTCATCGGCACGAAGTTCGACCAGCCCGGTCTCGGCCTGAAGAATCCCGACGGCAAGATGAGCGGCTTCGACGTCGACGTGGCCACCTACGTCGCCAAGGAGCTCGGCTACCCCGCCGACAAGATCGAGTGGAAGGAATCGCCTTCCGGTCAGCGCGAGACGCTGATCCAGAACGACCAGGTGAAGTTCATCGCCGCCACGTACTCGATCACCGACGCCCGCAAGGAGAAGGTCAGCTTCGCGGGTCCGTATCTGGTCACCGGGCAGAGCCTGCTGGTGAAGGCGGACAACACAGACATCACCGGCGCCGAGTCGCTGGCCAACAACAAGAAGCTCTGCTCGGTGTCGGGTTCGACACCTGCGCAACGCATCAAGGACAAGTACGCCGGTGTTCAGCTGCAGCAGTACGACACCTATTCGGCGTGCGTCGAGGCGCTGAAGAACGGGGCTGTCGATGCGGTGACCACCGACGAGGTGATCCTCGCCGGATACGCGGCGCAGAGCCCGGGCGTGTTCAAGATCGTCGGCAAGCCGTTCTCGGAGGAGAACTACGGCATCGGCCTGAAGAAGGACGACACCGAGTTGTGCACCAAGGTCACCGACGCGCTCAAGAAGATGGAGTCCGACGGCGCTTGGAAGGCCGCGTGGGACAAGAACCTTGGTCCCGCCGGTCTGGCCGCACCGGCGCCGCCGACGCCCGCCGCCTGCTGATCCCGAGCAGCTGACAAGCCACACGTGGAGGTCCTTCCCGGATACACCGTCGGCCAGATCCTCGAGGCGTTCTGGACGACGGTCCAGCTGACGATCTTCTCGGCGGTCGGTGCGCTGGTGCTCGGCACGGCGCTGGCCGCGATGCGGCTGGCACCGGTGCCGGTGCTCAACTGGCTGGGGACGACCTACGTCAACGTGGTACGCAACACGCCGCTGACGTTGATCATCTTGTTCTGCTCGTTCGGCTTGTCCCAGACGCTCGGCATCACGTTCGTGGATTCGAACTCCCCCACGTCCATCGAGGACAGCAACTTCCGGCTGGCTGTGCTGGGGTTGACCGTCTACACGGCATCATTCGTCTGCGAAACCGTGCGCTCGGGGGTCAACACGATCCCGCTCGGGCAGGCCGAGGCGGCCCGCTCGCTCGGGCTGACATTCGGCCAGAACCTGCGAATGATTCTGCTGCCACAGGCTTTTCGCGCGGTCCTCATTCCGCTCGGCTCCGTGCTGATCGCGTTGACGAAGAACACCACGATCGCGTCGGCGATCGGCGTCGCCGAGGCGGCGCTGTTGATGAAGGAGATGATCGAGAACACCGCGGCACTGCTGACCATCGGCGCCATCTTCGCCTTGGGCTTCGTCGTGCTCACGCTCCCCCTCGGCCTGTTGTTCGGGTGGCTGGGTAAGCGATTGGCGGTGGCGAGATGACCGGGTCGTCGGTTCTCTTCGACGCGCCGGGACCCAGGGCGCGCACCCGCAACCGGCTCACCAACGCCATCGTCCTTCTGGTGCTGCTCCTGATGGCCTGGGTGGTGTACTCGAAACTGAACGCGAAAGGTCAGCTCACCGCCGCGAAGTGGGAACCGTTCCTGACCGCGAACCTCTGGAAGACGTACATCCTGCCCGGCATCCAGGGCACCCTGACCGCTGCAGCGGTGTCGATCGTGCTCGCGCTGCTTCTCGGCTTCGTGTTGGGCATCGGCAGGATGTCGTCGCACGGCTGCGATCCGCTGGCCGTGCGCCGTCTTCGTCGAGTTCTTCCGCGCCGTACCGGTCCTGGTGATGATGTTGTTCGCGTTCGGCCTGTTCGCGCTGTACGACGTCTTCCCCGGCAAGCAACTCGCACTCGCCGGGGTGATCGCCGGGCTCACGTTCTACAACGGCGCCGTCATCGCCGAGATAGTCCGGGCCGGTGTCAACGCGCTGCCCCGCGGCCAGTCGGAGGCGTCGTTCGCGCTCGGCCTGACCTGGGGTCAGACGATGCGAACGATCCTGCTGCCCCAGGCGATAACGTCGATGCTGCCGGTGCTCATCTCCCAGATGGTGGTGGTGCTCAAGGACACCGCGATCGGCTACCAGATCACGTTCCTGGAAACGGTCAGGCAGGGCACCAACATCGGTGCGGCGTACAGCAATTACATCCCCGCCCTGATCGTGGTCGCGGCGCTGATGATCGCGGTGAACTTCGCCCTGTCGTGGTTCGCCGTCTGGCTGGAACGGCGAATGCGGCGGTCGCGGCGGGCGCCGACACCATTGGATCCCCAGGCGATCGAGCAGGAAGGCGCGCCGGGCTCGAAGGTGAAACTCGCCGCGCTGGGTGACCAGTCGCACACCTACTGAATGTGCTGCGCGCAGCGCGCCAGTTGTTGCGGCGTCGGCGGTTGGTAGAACGACAGCACCACGTGCTGGCATCCGACGGCTTGCAGCGCGGCAAGCTTCGACAGTTGATCGTCCACGTGCCCGTCCACAGCGGGTTGGACGAAAAGCTGTATCGAGCGCCGGATCTCGGCTGGATTCCGACCGATCTCGGCGCATGCATCGTCAAGATCGGCGCTGATCTCGCGCCCACTCGTCCACGTCGCCGTGGCTCGGCACGTTCCATTCGTCGGCATGGCGTGCGATGACCCGCAGCATCTTGGGTTTCTCTCCGCCGATCACGATCGGTGGGTGCGGTCGCTGAACCGGTTTGGGTTCACACAGAGCGTCGCGAACGGTGTAGAACCGACCGTCGAGGGACACCGAATCCTCGGTCCACAGTCGCCTGATGATCGTCAGCGCCTCGTCCAGCATTGCCACTCGTGTTCCGGCAGCGGGGAACTCGATTCCATAGCCGCGGTGCTCGGCCTCGTGCCAACCGGCGCCGAGCCCGAAGTCGAGCCGTCCGCCGCTGATGTGGTCGACCGTGACCGCCATCTTCGCCAGCACTGCCGGGTTGCGATAGGTGACACCGGAGACCAGGCAGCTCACCCGCGCCCTACGCACCACCGCGGCCATCGCGGCAAGCGACGTCCACGCCTCCAACGTCGGAGCGGCGTTGTCGATCAGCCCGTAGAAGTGGTCGTAGTTGGCGACCGAATGAAAGCCGAGCTCGTCGGCGGCCCGCCAGAACCCTTCCAGCACCGGGTAGTCGACGGTGGGGGCAAGTTTGGCCGACAGCAGCATGGCCGCCAACCTACCGCCCGACTGCAGCACCGTTACGAAGCCGCTACGCGCGAGCGCGGCGGCCGATTTATCAGTTGTGGTCGTTCTTGTCGTTCGGATTAGTGCCGTCGAAGACTTCCTGGCCGTCGTCGAATCCGTCACCGTCGGTGTCAGCAACCTTCGGGTTGGTCCCGTAGTTCGCGTAGTTCGACGACGCGCCCACTTCGTCACCGTTCTTGAGGCCGTCCCCATCGGCATCGCCGTCAGGATCCAGCGGAGCCTCCGGCTTGGGGTCCTCCTGTTTCGGTTCTTCCTTCGGATTGTCGGCAGGCTTCGGGGCAGCCGCCGCAGGTGGGACACACTTGAATTTGTCTAGCCCGGTCCACGAGTTGGTCACGCCTTGGTTGTTCGTGATGGTGCCGCGGGCGATGAGGTCATCGTCGATTCTTCCTACGACGTGGCTGCTGAAGCCGTTGGCCCACTGGACGTCGATGGTGATGTCGCGTCCATTACGCACCCCGGTCGAGGTTCCCCTGGTGTCACCGCCCGCGCCATTGGTTTGGACGTAGCTGGCGCCGCCGCCGTCGAACCGATTGCCGTTGTTGTTGAACGCGGTCAGGATGTTGTTGTCCTGCGTGAACTCGAACGCCGAGCTCGGATAGATGTAGTCGCTGCAGTTGAGCGGCGCCAGTGGGAACGGCGGTAGCGCGTTGGCCAATGGTGATGCCTGGAGCAGTGCGGCGGCCAGCGCCCCGACAGCTGTGGCGACCATCGGCAGCTTTCGATCACTGAGCAGATGCATGGGGCTTCCCCTCGTTGCTGTTGACGTGCTGGGAAGACCGTATCCGCTTGCTGTGAGGAAAAATATGGGGTGTTTCCCTATAGAGCGGGCAAGAGCTAGACGGCCCTGCGCTCCCGCTCGTTGGCGAGTTCCACCGTGACGACGTCCAGTGCCATCGACTGGTGGTAGCCCCGGCGCCCCAGCATGCCAACCAGCCTGCGCATCACCTTCTGGTCATCGTCACCGTCGAGCCGTTCACGGCGCAGTTTGTCGCGCACCAGTTGTTCGGCGCGCTCACGTTCGGCGCCCGCGTCGATGTCGGCAAGTGCGGCGGTGATCACCTCGTTGTCGACGCCCTTGGTGCGGAGCTCGGCGGCCAAGGCGCGCTTGCCTTTTCCGGCGTTCATCCGACGCGACCGCACCCACTGCTCGGCGAAGTCGGTGTCGTCGATCAGGCCGACACCTGCCAACCGGTCGAGCACCAGGGTGGCGACATCGTCGGGATAGCCGCGCTTGGTCAACTGGCCGGCCAGCTCGGCACGGGTGCGTGCCCTCGCGGTGAGCAGGCGCAGGCAGAGCGCCCGCGCCTGCTCCTCGCGGGAGAGTTCAGCTGACTTAGAAGTCAACGGGGGCTGGCAGGACTTCGTCATCGGTCACCACGGCGCCAATACCGAGCTTTTCCTTGATCTTCTTTTCGATCTCGTTGGCGATATCGACGTTTTCGATCAGGAAGGTGCGGGCGTTCTCCTTGCCCTGACCCAACTGCTCGCCCTCGTAGGTGAACCAGGAACCGGACTTGCGGATGAAGCCCTGCTCGACACCCATGTCGATGAGCGACCCTTCCTTGCTGATGCCCTTGCCGTAGAGAATGTCGAACTCGGCCTGCTTGAACGGCGGCGACACCTTGTTCTTGACGACCTTGCAGCGGGTGCGGTTACCCACCGCGTCGGTGCCGTCCTTCAGGGTCTCGATTCGCCTGACATCCAGGCGAACCGAGGCGTAGAACTTCAACGCCTTTCCGCCCGTTGTCGTTTCGGGCGAACCGAACATCACGCCGATCTTCTCCCTGAGCTGGTTGATGAAGATGGCAGTGGTACCCGAATTGCTCAGCGCGCCAGTGATCTTGCGTAGCGCCTGGCTCATCAGCCGGGCCTGAAGGCCGACGTGGCTGTCGCCCATCTCGCCCTCGATCTCCGCACGCGGTACCAGCGCGGCCACCGAGTCGATGACCAGGATGTCCAGCGCGCCGGACCGGATCAGCATGTCGGCGATCTCCAACGCCTGCTCACCCGTGTCGGGCTGGGACACGAGAAGCGAGTCGGTGTCGACGCCGAGGTTCTTGGCGTACTCCGGATCCAGCGCGTGCTCGGCGTCGATGAACGCCGCGATGCCGCCCGCCGCCTGGGCGTTGGCCACCGCGTGCAGTGCGACGGTGGTCTTACCCGAGGATTCCGGACCGTAGATCTCGACCACCCTGCCCCTTGGCAGACCGCCGATGCCGAGCGCCACATCCAGCGCGATCGAACCGGTGGGGATGACGGAGATCGGCTGGCGCACCTCGTCACCGAGCCGCATCACCGAGCCTTTACCGTGGTTCTTCTCAATCTGCGCGAGAGCCAGCTCGAGGGCTTTCTCGCGATCAGGGGCCTGTGACATGGGTTGGTCTCCGTCCTCGTGGTGATCGTTTTCGATCGGGTTGGCCGTGACGTTAGAGGTAGGTGCCGACAAGTCGTCGTTTCCGCTGCCGCCCACAGTAGACGAACACCTGTTCGATTCAAGCTGACACGCCGATCGCTGACGAGCCGACGGAGAATCGGCCTATCGTGGGGCCACGGGCTCGACAGAGCGGACATACATGCACGAAATGGCGATCACGCAGAGTGTTGTCGACGCGGTGTGTGAGCATGCCGCGGGTCGCCGCGTGCACAGCGTGAAGCTCGAGGTCGGTGAGCTGTGCGCGGTGGTCCCCGACTCCATGCTGTTCTGCTTCGAACTGGCCACCCAGGGCACGGTGGCCGACGGCGCCCTACTCGATCTCGACATGCAACCCGGCGCGGCCCGCTGCCGCACCTGTCAACAGACGTTCGAGTTACATGACCTGATCCTGTTGTGCCCGTGCGGGAGTGCCGACGTCGACGTGCTGGCCGGCCGCGACCTGCGAATCCTCTCGATGGAAGTGAGCTGACCATGTGCGCGACATGCGGCTGCGGCGGCGACGGCGCCGTCATCACCGTTGCAGGCCACGAGCACGAACACCACCACGATCACGACCACGACCGATCACGACCACGCCCACGACCACACCCACACCGAGACCATTTCGCTGGAGCAGAAGGTCCTCGAGAAGAATGATCTGCTCGCCGAGCGGAACCGGCAGTGGCTTGCCGGACGCGGGATCCTCGCGCTCAACGTCACCAGCTCACCGGGCGCCGGCAAGACAACGCTTCTGGAGCGCACGATCCGTGAGTTGACGGCCGACCGGTCCGTCGCTGTCATCGAAGGCGATCAGGAGACGTTGCTCGACGCCGAGCGAATCCGCGCCGCGGGCGCGCGCGCCGTTCAGGTCAACACCGGAGCGGGCTGCCACCTCGACGCCGACATGGTGCACCGCGCCCTGCACGCACTCGAACCGGAATCCGGGTCGCTCCTGTTCATCGAGAACGTCGGCAATCTGGTCTGCCCCGCGCTGTTCGATCTCGGCGAGCACAGCAAAGTGGTGGTCATCTCGGTGACCGAAGGTGCGGACAAGCCGCTCAAATATCCGCACATGTTTGCCGCCGCCGGACTCGTCATCATCAACAAGATCGATCTGATGCCCTATGTGGACTTCGATTTGGAGAAGTGCGCCGGCTACGCCCGCTCGGTTAACCCCGGCGTCAATATATTGCCGTTGTCCGCCACCACCGGTGAAGGTGTGCAGGCATGGTACGAGTGGATCACTTCGCAAGCGCACCCATCGGCAAACGCCGACATGTCACAAGTTTCCGTTGACAAGACATACCCTCCGGAGTAAACCGAGAACCAGCGCTCGAAAAGCGGGCGTCAAACGTCCGGTGTGACGATTGGGATCCCCAGCCCGGGTCCCGGGAAAGCTGTGACATATGCCAACTGAGGCAGCGGTCAAAGCGGAAGAAACCTTGATTCATGTTCTATGGATCAACGCGGGCCTGAGTTGTGACGGAGATTCTGTGGCGCTGACTGCCGCCACGCAACCCAGCATCGAGGAGATCGCGCTTGGCGCTCTTCCCGGGCTACCGAAGATCGCCGTGCACTGGCCTCTGATCGATTTCGAGTGCGGACCAAACGGGGGTGCGGACGACTTCCTCGAATGGTTCTTCAAGGCAGACCGGGGCGAACTTGAACCCTTCGTGCTGGTCGTCGAGGGATCCATCCCGAACGAGCAGTTGCACGACGAGGGTTACTGGTGCGGGTTCGGCAACGATCCCGCGACCGGACAGCCGATGACCACCAGCGAGTGGCTCGACCGGCTGGCGCCCAAGGCCACCGCTATCGTAGCCGTCGGAACCTGCGCGACGTACGGCGGTATCCACGCGATGGCTGGAAATCCAACCGGCGCAATGGGTGTGCCCGACTATCTGGGGTGGGACTGGAAGAGCAAGGCAGGCATCCCGATCGTCTGCGTGCCCGGCTGCCCGGCCCATCCGGACAACATGGCCGAGACCCTCACGTATCTCCTGTACATGGCCACCGGGCAGGCACCGATGATCCCACTTGACGACGCGCTGCGGCCCAAGTGGTTGTTCGGTGCGACCGTGCACGAAGGGTGTGACCGGGCCGGCTACTACGAGCAGGGCGATTTCGCGACCGAATACGGTTCGCCGAAATGCATTGTGAAGCTTGGCTGTTGGGGACCGGTTGTGAAGTGCAACGTGCCCAAACGCGGATGGATCAACGGCATCGGCGGGTGCCCGAACGTCGGTGGCATCTGCATCGGCTGCACGATGCCCGGCTTCCCGGACAAGTTCATGCCCTTCATGGATGAGCCGCCGGGCGGCACGCTGTCGTCGACCGCGTCGGGACTGTACGGATCGTTGATCCGCCCCTGCGTGCAGTCACCGGGCGCACGCTCGACAAAGAGCCCAAGTGGCGCCACCCGGGTAAGAAACTCGAAACCGGAGCAACTCGCACCTGGTAGGTGCGGGTTCCTTCGGCGCACACGGCGGGCGGTGGCCCGGTTGGCGGAATGCCCTGTGGCGCAGTGGACCCTAGATAGAGAGAGAATTTGCGATGACAACGACCATCCCCGAGCCGTCACACGTCAAGCGCGACCCCGGCCAGCTCGTCGAGATGGCGTGGGATCCCATCACCCGCATCGTCGGCAGCCTCGGCATCTACACCAAGATCGACTTCGAGAACCGCGAAGTCGTTGAGTGTCACAGCACGTCGTCGATCTTCCGCGGCTACTCGATCTTCATGAAGGGCAAGGATCCACGCGACGCCCACTTCATCACCAGCCGCATCTGCGGTATCTGCGGCGACAACCACGCCACCTGCTCCTGCTATGCGCAGAACATGGCGTACGGCGTGAAGCCGCCACACCTCGGCGAGTGGATCGTCAATCTCGGCGAAGCCGCGGAATACATGTTCGACCACAACATCTTTCAGGAAAACCTGGTGGGTGTGGACTACTGCGAGAAGATGGTCGCTGAAACCAATCCCAGTGTCCTGGCCAAGGCGGAGAACACTGCGTCGCCCAACGCGGAGGCGCACGGATATCGCACCATCGCCGACATCATGCGGGCGCTCAATCCGTTCACCGGTGAGTTCTACCGGGAGGCGCTGCAGGTCAGCCGTTGGACGCGGGAAATGTTCTGCCTGATGGAGGGTCGCCACGTGCACCCCTCCACGCTGTATCCGGGCGGCGTCGGCACCACGGCCACCATCCAGCTGATGACCGACTACATGACCCGGCTGATGCGCTACGTGGAGTTCATGAAGGCGGTCGTGCCGATGCACGACGACCTGTTCGACTTCTTCTACGAGGCGCTGCCCGGCTACGACCAGGTCGGCCTGCGCCGCACGCTGCTCGGGTGTTGGGGCTCCTTCCAGGACCCCGAGGTCTGCAACTTCGAGTACAAGGACATGGAGAAGTGGGGCAACGCCATGTTCGTCACGCCCGGCGTGGTGATCGACGGCAAGCTGCACACCCATTCCCTGGTGGACATCAACCTGGGGATCCGGATCCTGTTGGGGCACAGCTATTACGACGACTGGACCGACCAGGAGATGTTCGTCAAGAACGATCCGCTCGGCAATCCGGTGGACCGCAGACATCCGTGGAACCAGCACACCAACCCGCGTCCGCAGAAGCGGGACTTCGATTCGAACTACAGCTGGGTCATGTCGCCGCGGTGGTTCGACGGCAAGGACCACTTGGCGCTGGACACCGGCGGCGGGCCCCTCGCCCGTCTGTGGTCAACGGCGCTGGCCGGCCTTGTCGACATCGGCTACGTCAAGGCCACCGGCAACAGCGTGCAGATCAATCTGCCGAAGACCGCGCTCAAGGGCCCGGTTTCGTTGGAGTGGAAGGTGCCGCAGTACGGCAGCAACACGATCGAGCGCAACCGCGCCCGCACGTACTTCCAGGCCTACGCCGCGGCGTGCGCGCTGCATTTCGCCGAGAAGGCGCTTGTCGAGATCCGCGCGGGCCGCACCAAGACCTGGGAGAAGTTCACGGTCCCAGACGAGGGCATCGGCTGCGGGTTCACCGAGGCGGTGCGCGGGGTGCTCAGTCACCACATGGTCATCCGCGACGGCAAGATTGCGAACTACCATCCGTACCCGCCGACCCCGTGGAACGCTAATCCACGCGACAGCTATGGCACACCGGGGCCGTACGAGGACGCCGTGCAAGGTCAGCCGATCTTCGAGGAAAACGACCGAGAGCACTTCAAGGGCATCGACATCATGCGTACCGTGCGCAGTTTCGACCCATGTCTGCCATGCGGAGTGCACATGTACCTGGGTAAGGGAAAAACCTTGGAGCGGTTGCACTCCCCGACCCAGTCCGTGACCGGGGAATAGCCTATGGCCGCTCGCCCGGAGGAACCTGGAGATGACGCGCAGTGGCGCACGGCGGGCGATCGGATACAGACGTTGCTCGACGCCAGCGCCGTCGGCGGCGACCGTCGCGCGCGAGCGCGCCGAACGACTGGTCGGTGAGGTAACCGACCTATACGGTGCCGGTCTGGAACGCATGTTGCGAATCGCGGTCAGCCGCCGACCCGGCCTTGGTGAATTCGTTCGTCGCCGACGACCTGGTGGCCAGCTTGTTGTTGGTGCACGGGTTGCATCCGCACGACGTAGAACGGCGCATCGAAGACGCCCTCGACAGCGTCAGGCCGTATATGGGATCGCACGGCGGTGACGTCAAGCTGCTCGGGGTCGTCGACGATGTCGTCCGCCTGGAGTTCGCAGGCAGTTGCAAGAGCTGCCCGTCGTCGGCGGTCACCCTTGAGCTGACGGTCGAGGATGCGGTGCGGGCGGCGGCTCCAGAGATCGTCACGATCGAGGTGGTGACCCCCGAAGCGGCACCGAGTGCCAAGGTGATTCCGGCGGAGTCGCTTCTGCGCCGCATCCACCAGGACGACCGTGGCCCGGTCAGCTGGCATCCCGTTCCCGAACTCGCCGACCTCGCGGCCGGAGAAGTCGGCGGGTTCCGGGTGGCGGACACGACGGTGCTCGCGTGCCGGGTCGGCGACGAGGTGTTCACCTACCGGGACCGGTGCGGTAACTGCGGTGAGTCGCTGGCCGGCGCCGCGTTGCATCGCCGGATGGGGTCGGCAGTGGGCGACGCAGTGTTGCGCTGTCCGCAGTGCCGCGCACATTTCGACGTCGTGCACGGGGGCGCCAGTGTCGACGAAAACATCGACACGCCTGCGCATCTCGACCCGATACCGCTGCTGATCCGTGACGGTGTGCTCTCACTCGCCATCGTGATGGAGCAGACGGGAGCGGGCATGGCATGACCGGTGCATATGACGTACTGGCGCGTATTCGCGCCGCTCGCGATTCTCCGCAGCCGGAAGGCGAGCGGTGCGAGATGTGCTCGGAGCAGATCTTCGACGAGCACTCGCATGTCGTGAACATCGAAGGCCGCCAGCTGATGTGCGTATGCCGCGGCTGCTATCTGCTGTTCACCGACACCAACGCCTCACTGCGGTTCCGGGCGGTGCCGGACCGGTACCTGTCCTTCCCGGAGTTCGCGCTCGGCCGCCGCGAGTGGCAGCTCCTGCAGATTCCGGTGGGGTTGGCGTTCTTTTTCCGCAACTCGTCGCTGGACCGCACGGTCGCGTTCTATCCGGGCCCGGCGGGCGCAACGGAGTCCGAACTGGATCTGGCCGCCTGGGATGGTATTCGGGCGGCCGACGCTCGGGTGGACTTGCTGGCTGACGACACCGAAGCGCTGATCGTGCGGGTGCCAGAAGACGAGCAGCAACCGCCCGTGTGCCATTTGGTACCGATCGACGCCTGCTATGAGTTCGTCGGACGACTTCGAATGCTCTGGCACGGCTTCGACGGCGGCCAGCATGTGCGTGAGTTCGTCGACGAGTTCTTCGATCACGTGGCATCCCGCGGCAAGGCGGTGCACCTGTGACCGACGAGGTGACGTTTGCGGTCCTCGAGGTTTCGCCGGAACCATACGCGGTGACGCCGGTGCTGACCGCGCGGGTCGGTGTCGCGACGGACGGCGATGACCCGGTGCACGCCATCGCGCTCCGGTGCCAGGTGCGTATCGAACCGCTGCGCCGCGGTTACACCGACGAGGAAGCCGCCGGACTCCTCGATCTGTTCGGACCTCGCGAACGTTGGGCCACGACCCAACACAATTTCGTCTGGCTGCACACCAGCGCGATGGTGCAGGGTTTCACCGGCACCACTCAGGTCGACCTGCCCCTGGAATGCACGTATGACTTCGAGGTGACAGCGTCCAAGTATTTCCATGCGCTCCGCGACGGGACGATCCCACTGCAATTCCTCTTCAGCGGAACGGTTTTCACCAAGGGCGAGCGAAACTTCTCGGTGCAGCAGGTGCCGTGGGACCGCGAGGACCACTACGACCTGCCGGTTTCGGCGTGGCGCCACCTCATGGCGCTGCACTACCCGAACGCCGGCTGGCTGCGCCT
Source organism: uncultured Actinomycetota bacterium (assembly GCA_963758825.1). GTDB lineage: Bacteria > Actinomycetota > Actinomycetes > Mycobacteriales > Mycobacteriaceae > Mycobacterium. Next base: position 95,570 of record CAVWWV010000018.1, read on the forward strand.
GAACCGCGACACCCTTGACGCGCTGTCGGCGTTCAAGTCAGCCCGGGGACTGCTCGGGTACGACGACGCCATCACTTCCCTATTGGCTGGGCACACCGCGCAGGAGATCCGATGACCGGCGGCTGGGACCGCGCCCGCACCATCGCCGATGCGGTGCTCTACGAGGGCTACCTGCTCTATCCGTACCGCGCCAACTCGGCCAAGAATCAGACGCGCTGGCAGTTCGGGGTGCTCGGTCCAGCAGGCGCCGCCGATGCCGGGATCGGTGAGGACGACTCGCTGTCCGCGCAGGTGCTGGTGGCGCCTCAGGGCAATCCGACGGTGTCCATCGTGGTGCGCTTCCTGCAGCTGCAACACCGAGGCGTCGAGAAGGACATCGGCGGCGGCGCTTTCGAGCCGGCAGACGAGCTGTCGTCGGGCTCGCAATCCTGGCTGCGCTGGGACGAAGCCGTCGAACGCGAGATCTCCGTTCGGGCCGATCGACATCGAATCAGGCTTGCCGCAGACACTTCCGATCGAGATCGACGCAGGCACCGACATCGAGATGGTCGACGGCGGGCGGCTGGTCCGCACCCGTCGTGCGTTACGGGCAGAACTGACGATCGCGGCCGAACATGACGACGGGTACGTGCGCCTGACGATGGCGGTGCGCAACTGCGCTACGCCCGCCGAGGACAAAGACGAGGCGATTGCCGTGTCGCTCATCGGTACCCACCTGGTCGCCGAGATCAACGACGGCGACTTCGTGTCGCTCCTCGAACCACCGGCATCGGCCGACAACGCCGTCGCCCGATGCCGGCACCACCGCTGCTTCCCGGTGCTGGCCGGACCGACCGGCGACCACGCCCTGATGCTGGTGTCGCCGATCATCCTGTACGACCACCCCGAGATCGCCGAGCAGAGCGAGGGCGCGCTGTACGACTCGACCGAGATAGACGAGATTCTCACCTTGCGGGTGATGACAATGACCGACGAGGAGAAGGCGCAAGCGCGCGCCACGGACCCGCGGGCCGCCCAGATCATCGATCGTTGCGACTCGATGTCGCCGGAGGCGATGCTGAACCTGCACGGCGTGCTGCGCAATCCGCATGCCCTGCAGGCTGACCCGGGATTGATCCCTGAAATTCCCGATGGCGTGGACTGGTGGGACCCGTTGGCCGACAACGCTGTAGCGCCTGATCTCGACGCCGTGCTGGTGAATGGTGTCCGGGTGAGCCGCGGTACTCGCGTGCGGCTGCATCCGTCCCGCCGGGCCGACGCGCAGGATCTGTTCTTCGCGGACAAGATCGCGCGGGTCACCTCGGTGCACGAAACCGTCGACGGCGACCAGCACGTCGGCGTCGTCATCGAGGACGATCCGGCGGCCGACCTGCACGAGTGGTACGGCCGCTACCTGTACTTCGCACCAGATGAGGTCGAACCGTTGAGTGAAAGGAATCCGTCATGCAAGCAGTAGGTGTAACGGCCACCGTCATAGCCGGCGTCGTCGTGCTCGGCGCGGTCGTGATGGGCGTCCGCTCCCTGCCAGATCTTCAGCGGTATTTGAAGATGCGGCGGATGTAGGCCCTTTGCGAGGTGGCATCACGTCCAAGATTCTGGTAGCCGGTATCGGCAACATCTTCCTCGGCGACGACGGTTTCGGCCCCGAGGTGATGCGCCATGTCCCCGAACACATCGCGGGTCCGCGTGTGCGGGTCGTCGACTACGGCATCCGCGGCATGCACCTTGCCTACGACCTGCTCGACGGGTACGACGCGTTGGTGCTCGTGGACGCCCTGCCCGATCGCGGAGCACCGGGCACCCTGCACGTCTTCGAGGCCGATCATGAAACGCTTTCGGCGGGAATCGGTTTGGACGCCCACGCCATGGATCCGGCCGCCGTGTTCGCTAGCCTCGCTGCTCTCGGCGGCACCGCACCGTACACGGTCGTGATCGGTTGCGAGGTCGACGATGTCGACGAGCGGATGGGACTGTCCGCCGCCGTCTCCGCCGCCGTCGCCGACGCCGTCAAGGCGATCGAGGAAGTCGTCGAGCGCCTTGTCACCGACGCGAAGGTCGGCTGAGCCATGTGCCTAGGAATTCCCGGCCGGGTCGTGCAGATGTTGGACGGCTATGGCGGCCAGCTGGCCCTCGTCGACGTTGCGGGTGAGAACCGCAAGGTCAACATCGGCATGATGCCCGAAGAGACGTTCGCACCGGGAGACTGGGTGATCATCCACATGGGCTTCGTCGTCGAGAAGACCGACGAGGCGGGCGCCGACGCCGCGATGGCCGGTCTCAAGATGATGGGCAGCGGCGGGGATTTCGAGGCGTTCCCGTGATCGGGCGGCGCCGTTTTCGGGTGTGCGTGCGTGGCGTCGTGCAGGGCGTCGGCTTCCGGCCGTTCGTCTACACCAGCGCCGCCGCGCATGCATTGACCGGCTCTGTGCGCAACGACAGCGCAGGTGCGATCATCGAGGTCGAGGGCGACGCAACGGATCTCGACGACTTCGTGGCGGGGCTCACCCGGGACGCCCCGCCGCTGGCCGCCATCGAATCGATCGAGACGCAGGAAATTCCTGTGGTCGGCGGAACCGGTTTCGTGATCGCCGATACGTCACGGTCCGACGGCGGCCGCACCCTGGCCTCCCCCGACGTCGCCATCTGTGCGCAGTGTGCGGCAGAACAGCGCGACAAGGCCGACCGGCGCTATCGACATGCGTTCGTCAACTGCACCAATTGCGGTCCGCGGTTCACCATCATCGCCTCGCTGCCCTACGACCGCGCCGCCACCACGATGGCTCCGTTCGACATGTGCGCCGACTGCGCGCGCGAATACCACGATCCGGCCGACCGGCGATTCCACGCGCAGCCGGTCTGCTGTCCGAACTGCGGGCCGACGCTGCGCTACCGGTCCGCCGACGGCGCCGTCGCGGACGGCGAATCGGCACTGATGCGCGCCCGGCAGTTGCTACGCGACGGCGGTGTGGTGGCCGTCAAGGGCATCGGCGGCTACCACCTGGCCTGCGATGCAGGCAACGAGCACGCGGTCGCCGAGCTGCGACACCGTAAGCGCCGCGGGGACAAGCCGTTCGCCGTCATGGTGGCCGATCTGACGGCAGCGCATGCCGTCGCGGCGATCGACACGGGATCAGAGCGCTTGCTTTCGGGTGCGCAGCGACCCATCGTGCTGATGCCGCGTCTGGCCGGCGCACCCATCGCCGCATCGGTGGCGCCGCAGAACCCGGATATCGGCGTGATGCTGGCGTACACGCCGCTGCACACACTGCTCTTCGGGCTGCCCGGCGACGAGCCGGGACCGTCCGCGCTGGTGATGACGTCGGGGAATCTCGGCGGAGAACCCATCTGCTATACCGACGACGATGCGTGTCAACGGCTTTCGCACCTGGCTGACGGCTGGCTGATGCACGACCGTGCGATCCTGGTGCCGTGCGACGACTCCGTCGTTCGTGTGGTGGACGGGGTGGAGCTGCCCATCCGGCGATCCCGCGGCTACGCGCCGCTGCCGGTGGCGCTTCCCGTGCCGGTGCCGCCGACGCTGGCCGTCGGCGGTGATCTCAAGAACACGTTTGCGGTCGCCGAGCAGCAAGTACGCCTGGCTGAGCCAGCACATCGGCGACATGGACGACCTCGCCACGTTGTCGGCCTTCGACTCCGCCGAGAAGCACCTCGAGTCGCTGACCGGCGTCACCCCGGAAATCGTTGTCGCGGACTCACATCCAGGCTACCGTTCCACCGCGTGGGCGCACCGCAATGCCTGCGGGCGACCGGTCCGGTCGGTCCAGCACCACCACGCCCACATCGCCGCGGTGATGGCCGAACACGGGCTGGACGGGGGCCAGCCGCGTGCTCGGCTTCGCATTCGACGGAACCGGCTACGGTCCCGACGGGGCGATCTGGGGTGGCGAGGTCATGCTCGCGGACTACAAGGGGTTTGCGCGCCTTGCGCACTTGAAGTACGTGCCGTTGGCGGGTGGCGACGTCAGCGTGCTGCGTCCGTACCGAATGGCGCTGGCCCATCTGTGGGCAGCCGGCCTGCCCTGGGACGACGATCTGCCGCCGGTGCGCGGCCTGCCCGCCAGACGAGCGCCGGGTACTGCTGCATCAGCTCGAGACTGGGCTCGGATGCGCGCCGACATCCAGCATGGGCCGGCTGTTCGACGCGGTGTCGTGCGCTGGCCGGCGTCCGGCAAGTCGTCGCCTACGAGGCTCAGGCGGCGATCGAGCTGGAGGGTCTGTCGCGCAACGCGGACAGCGGCGGCACCCGTGCTACGCGTTCGGCGTCGACGCCGGCCATCTGCCGGCGGTGGTCGATCCCGCTCCCGGTGCTTGCCGCGGTCATCGCCGACCACCGTGCCGGCTGGCGCCGGGTGTGATCGGCGCGCGGTTCCACCGTGCCGTCGCCGACCTGGTCGTCGAGCTTGCCGCGATGGACGACTCGGGCAGCCAAACGGTCGCACTGTCCGGCGGCGTGTTCCAGAACACGCTGCTGCTGCGGCTGGTACTAAGCGGCCTTCGCACCAAGGGTTTTCGGGTCATCACCCATCGCCAGGTTCCGCCCAACGACGGCGGTATCGCGCTTGGTCAGCTGCTGGTGGGAACGGCGGGATAACGATGACCGCGCTGCACGAGCAGAAACTCCCGGCGGGATACGCGTTGTTCGCCCGCTATGCATTCCCGCCCAACGAACTCGGCTACTGCGGTCCAGCCGATGCCGACGTGCTGCTGCGCGGCGACGACCCTGCCGAAGTCGCCGCCCACGCCAAGGAGTTCGACGGCGCGTGGCCGTACCTTCGGGCCATCGCAGAAGCCACTGGCACGTCAGATGCGCTGGACGCGGATATCGTCCGTAGTTACTGGGTCGGCGGCCCGCACCTGGACAAGGTCGATCCGGCCGCGCTGCTGGAGACTGCGCCGCGCATTCCACGGCCAGGTCACCGGGCTGCTCTCCGACCTGGCCGAGCCGGATGGGTGCTGGCGCACCACAGCTTTCACGTCTTCGTCGTCTACCCCTGGGTGGGGTTCCTCGACCGCGACGCGGCCACCGCGCTGCGGGTGATGCAGGACTGCCGGATCCGCTGGGGAACGGTGGAATCCGTCGAAGGCGAGCAAGTAGTGATCACGTCACGTCCGTTGACATTCGACGCCGGCGTGCTGGCGCTCGGCGACCCGAGACCCGAACGGGTCCGGTGGAGCAAGGACGGCGTGTCCCTCGCATCGGCACCGACCTACCCGGTGCGACGTCGTCTCAGCGCACTGGGACTGGGTGTGCGGCGACTCTCACCGACGACGAGCTAGCCGCTTGGCGGCGCAACCCAGACCACGCTCGAACTGGTCAACACCGCCCGCTGCGAGCGGGTAGAGGAGGATTGCTGAGGGGAGGTCGAAGATGACCGTCACCGCGAAAGCGCGGCGGGTCTTCGTCGACGCCGACCTCTCCGCCGACTTGGCGGCCGCAGCGCTGGACCTCGCCCGCAGATTCCATGACGGCGCCACGCTGTGGGTGATCTCGCCGCAATGGGAGCCGCACGCCCATCACGTCGCGGTCGAGTTCGTCCATCCCGTGATCATGGGCAAGCGGGCACTGCCGTCGGTGGCGCTCGTCGACCCCGATCCGGTGGCGCAGGCGCGCGTCGCGGTCCAGCCGGGTGACCTGTTGCTCGCGGTGGCGTCGGCCGACGAACCCGCGGTGGTCGACGCGATGCGCCGCGCTCGGCGTGGGGTGCGCTGACCTTGTGGATCGGTTCGGGCCGCGCCCGCCGGCCGGCGCGGCCGACCACATCCTGTGGATCGACTCCGCCGACCCGATGGTCGCCGGCCACCGGACGCTTCGTGCTGATGTATCACCTGCTGTGGGAACTCACCCACGTCTGCTTCGAACATCCCGGGCTGTTGCAAGCCGCGGCCGACGAATGCACCGATGAAGTCTGTGTGACATGCAGCGACGAGGGACGCCTCGGTGAAGTGATCTCGAGCCGGCCGACGGACCGTCGGCGCCGCGCTCGTCCGCACCGCCAATGGCGAGGAATGCGTGGACGTCACGATGCTGGGCGACGTCGCGCCGAACGACCTCGTGCTGGTGCACGCGGGAGCGGCGATCACCCGAGATCGGCGAGCGAGGTGGCCGATGACGCGATCGGCCGAGAAGCACCGGCTTCCTGTATCCGTTCATCGACGCAGAGGAGACCGACGCCACCAGCCTGCTCGGCGACCTCGCCGCCTCGGCCACGGGGCAAGGCGCGCGAAAGCGCCCGACTGCAACAGGCGTCGCTTGACGAGTACGAGCGACTGTGTGACCGCCGCGGGAACCGAGATGGCCGACCGGTTCCGCCGCGGCGGCCGGCTGTACACCTTCGGCAACGGCGGCAGCTCCACCGACGCCGCGACACTCGCCGTCGCTGTTCAGCCGCACCCGCGCGGGGCCGCCCGGTGGCGGCTGGTCGCTGGCCGCCGACGAGGCGGTGGTGACCGCGCTCGGCAACGACGTCGGCTTCGAGCTGATCTTCAAGCGGCAGATCATCGCCCACGCCCGCGACCGCGACATCGCGATCGCGTTGTCGACGTCGCGGCAACTCCGAGGACCTGATGACGGCGATCACCGAGGCCAAGCACCGCGGGCTGCTGACGATCGGGTTCTCCGGCCACGACGGCGGCCGGATGGCGGTCGCCGACGATCTCGACCACTGCTTCACGGTGCACGCCAGAGCATCCACCGCATCCAGGAGAGCCACGCCATGCTCGGCTACCGGCTGTGGTCGGTCGCGCAGGAACACATGTCGCGTCCACTGAACGGAGCGCACGACTCATGACCGACAGACAGCCGATGACGGCCGCCGCAGCGCGAAGACCGCGTGCTGGAACGGATCGACAAGTTCCGGCAGCGACGTCCGCGGCTGCTCGAGGACGTGGTGACGCTCGCGCACGGTGCGGGCGGCAAGTCGTCGGCCGCGCTCGTCGACGCGGTGTTCCTCGAGGCGTTCCGCAACGACGAACTCGAACAACTCGGCGACGCCGCGGCGCTTCGCACCCCGTCAGGTGAGCGGCTGGCGTTCTCCACCGACTCGTATCGTCGTTTCGCCGCGGCGGTTCCCGGCGGATCCATCGGTCACGTCGCGGTGCACGGAACCGTCAACGACCTCGCGGTGTCCGGCGCTCGCCCGCAATGGCTGTCGGCGGCGTTCGTCATCGAGGAGGGTTTCCCGATCGCCGAACTCCGCGAGATCGTCGCCGACATGAGCGAAGCCGCGGCCCGGGCGGGCGTACAGATCGTCACCGGCGACACCAAGGTCGTCGGCAAGGGCGCCGCCGACGGCGTATACATCTCGACCGCCGGCGTCGGCGTGATCCCCGAGGGCAGGCGTCTGGGGCGCGACCTCGTCCAGCCCGGCGACAAGGTGCTGCTGTCCGGCACGATCGGCGAGCACGGGATGGCCGTGATGCTGGCCCGCGGCGACCTGGCCATCGAGGCCGACATCGCATCCGACACCGCTCCGGTGCACGAACTGGTGGAGCTACTGCTGCGAGGCCGCGCCGTCGACACGGTGGATGCGCGACGCGACGCGCGGTGGCGTCGGCACGGTGGCCAACGAACTGGTCAAGGACTCGCCGTTCGCGCTGATCCTCGACGAGGCAAGCCTTCCGGTCAGCCGCAGGTCCTCGGCGCGTGCGACATGCTCGGCATCGACCCGCTGTACGTCGCGAACGAGGGCAAGTTCGTCGCGATCGTCGCGCCCGACGAAGCCGACGCGGCAGTCGCCGCGCTGCGCGCGCATCCGCAGGGCGCCGACGCGACGGTCGTCGGCGAGATCGTGCCTGAGCCGCAAGGCATTGTGGCACTGCGGACTTCGTTCGGCGGCAGCCGGATCGTCGACATGCTCGTCGGCGATCCGCTGCCGCGAATCTGCTGATGAGCTTTGAAAGGAGAGTGACGATGTGTCTGGGAATCCCCGGTCAGGTGGTCGACATCGTCGATGCCGAACAGTCCCTGGCCAAGGTCGACGTCAACGGCGTCGCCGGAACATCAGCGTGCGCCTGCTGGCGGACGACAACCTACAGATCGGTGACTGGGTGCTGGTGCACGTCGGTTTCGCGATGGCGAAGATCGACGAGCGCGAGGCGCGCTGACGCTCGATCAGGTGCAGAAGATGGGCGCCGACTACGTCAACGAGATCGAAGCCTTCAACTCGTCCGAGATCGCCTGAGCAGAGGAGGATGCACATGAAGTTCGTCGACGAATTCCGGGACCCCGCAGCCGCGCGCGCCCTGGTCAAATCAATCACCGAGCTTGCGACCGGCGACCATTTCAAGTTCATGGAGGTGTGCGGCGGTCACACGCACACCATCTACCGGCACGGCATCGAGCATCTGCTGCCGGAGACGGTCGAGCTGGTGCACGGGCCCGGCTGCCCGGTCTGCGTGATCCCGATGGGCCGCGTGGACGACGCGATGTGGCTGGCGGAGCAGCCCGGCGTCATCTTCACGACGTTCGGCGACATGATGCGGGTGCCCGGGGTCGAAGGGCAATCTGATCGAGGCCAAGGCCCGCGGCGCCGACGTGCGATTCGTGTACTCGCCGCTCGACGCGCTCAAGGTGGCCATCGACAACCCCGACCGCCAGGTCGTGTTCTTCGCGGTCGGCTTCGAAACCACGGCGCCGTCCACCGCGGTGACGCTGGTCCGGGCGCGCGCGCTCGGCGTGAAGAACTTCAGCGTGTTCTGCAACCACGTCACGATCGTTCCGCCGATCAAGGCGATCCTGGAGTCGCCCGACCTGCGGCTGTCGGGGTTCCTCGGGCCCGGCCACGTCTCGACGGTGGTCGGGATTCGGCCGTACCGGTTCGTCCCCGAGGTATACGGAAAGCCAATGGTGGTGGCGGGATTCGAGCCGCTGGACATCCTGGCGTCGGTGCACATGCTGCTGCAGCAGATCCGCGAAGGACGCTGCGAGGTCGAAAACCAGTACACCCGCGTTGTGCGTGCCCGAGGGCAACACTCAGGCGTTGAAGTTGATGTCTGAGACGTTCGAACTGCGGCCGCATTTCGAATGGCGTGGGCTGGGATTCATCTCGCCAGAGCGCACTGAAGGTGCACCGCGACTACGCCGAGTTCGACGCCGAGCTGAAGTTCGACATGCCCGGCATCCGGGTCGCCGACCCGAAGGCGTGCCAGTGCGGCGAGGTGCTCAAGGGCGTCATAAAGCCGTGGGAGTGCAAGGTGTTCGGCACGGCGTGCACGCCGGAGACGCCGATCGGCACATGCATGGTCTCCCCCGAGGGCGCATGCGCGGCGTACTACAACTTCGGCAGGCTGCACCGCGAGACAGCTCTGCTGCTCGGCCAGCGCGGCTAACTAGCGATTTGTGTGCGTTCGGGAGCGCTGAGCGCGTCAACGCACACAAAGGTGCCACCGCATCTCCGGCAGACCAGGACACCGGCGGAACACATCGCGCCGAGGACAGGCGCTGACCGGTAGCGCTCACCACTGATCCCGCGGGACGTCGAAGTCGGCGCACAGCGCCCGCCAGACGTCACGCGGGTCGACACCGTCTTCGATGGCCTGCGCCGCGGTGCGCCCGCCGAAGACGGTGAGCACATGGTCGATGAGCAGCGATCGCCCTCGCACCGGGCCGAACTGGCCGTCGACGAGCTCGTTGAATTCGGTCAACCGCACCCGCCCAACTTACGCTGACGGTGCCAACGCGTCATGGCACACCCGTACCGGATCTTCGACGTCCGCCGCGGTTGCGCCCGCCGCCCTGGCCGCCTCGGCGTATGTCGGCGAGGACAGCACCTCGGTGACCGCCATCGCCAGCGCATTGGGTTCCAGCGGCCGGATCAGCTGCGCACTACCTTGTCGCACAAGTCGATTCGCAATCTCCCATTGATCACCGCCGCCAGGCACCACCACCATCGGCACGCCCGGCCATCAACGTCTTGGACACCATGCCGTGGCCGCCCCCGCAGATCACCAGATCAGCGGCCGCCAGCAGTTCGTCCTGGCGACCCAGCCCCACCACCGCCCACGTCGGGATGTCGACGTCGTCACCGCGCAGGCGCGACACCACGACTCGAGACCCCGGCGGCAGCACGTCCCCCGGCCGCAGCGACTCGAGCGCTACCTCGGCCAGTCCGAGCGCGCCCGACTTGGCCGTCGACGGCGCCACCACGATGACCGGACCGTCTCCCGGCGGTATCGCCAGCACGGTGTCCGTCGGTTCGAAATGCAGCGGCCCTACGACGACGGCCTCGTCTGGCCAGTCGGGGCGTGGCACCTCGAGCGCGGGAAGGGTGGCGACGAGCCTGCGCAACGGGCCGGGATCGTCTGCAGGCAAACCGATTTCGACCCTCGCCGCCGAGCGCTGTTTCAGGCCCGCGCGCCAGGCCCGTGCAGTCAGTGTCCGCAGGACGGCATCCCGCAGCCTGCCACGGACCCCGACGCCGGGTGCCAGCCCGCTGCCGATCGGGGGAAGCCCCTTCGACGGCCGGTACAGCGGCGCCGGGTTGAGCTCGATCCATGGGATCCCGATCAGCTCTGCCGCCAGGCCGCCGCACGCGGTGATGACATCGGAGACCACCAGGTCAGGTTCGAGCTCGCGCAGCACCGGCACATTCAGCACCGCCATGCGCGCCGCGCGCTGGTGAATCTTCGCGCCTGCGTCTGCGTCGTCGTCGAGTTCGGTGGGGTCGAGCCCGACGAGTTCGACCGCGTCGACCCCGACTGACCCGGCGGTGTCCAGCCACTCGGTGCCGGTCAGCAGAGTCGGTGAGTCACCGGCGGCTAGAAAGCGGCGGCACAGCGCGAGCGCGGGAAATGCGTGTCCTGGGTCCGGACCTGCGACTACGGCGACGCGCATGCGGCTACCCTGCCACAGCGTCGCGCAACTACTCTGGACGCCATGACCTCACCAGCACTGGACACCACGGCCAACGCACGCACGGTGGAGACGTTCCTGTATGCATTGCAGGACGAGGACTACGCCGCGGCGGACGCGACTCTGGCCGACAACATCCTGTACCAGAACGTCGGTTACACGACGATGCGTGGACGGCAGCGAGTCATCAAGCTGCTACGGATGGCGGAGGGCCGCGGCCGCTTCGAGGTGAAATTCCACCGGGTCGCCGCGGACGGCAATGCGGTTCTGACGGAGCGAACCGACGCGATCATCATCGGCGCGTTCCGACTGCAGTTCTGGGTGTGCGGCGTGTTCGAGGTGCACGGCGGCAAGATCACGCTGTGGCGGGACTATTTCGACGCCTTCGATTTCTTCGTCAAGGCGCCGCTGCGCGGCCTTGCGGGAATCTTCGTCCCGTCGCTGCGCCCGAAGATGTGACTTACGCGCGCCTGAGCTGACCGAGCTCGTCGAATGCCTGGGCCCAGCCCGTCAACCGGTCGGTGGCGTTGACCAGTTCATTCCGGTAACGCTGCTGCGACATCGGCGAGCCCGACATCGCGCCGTCCGGCTGGCTGGTGGCCGACACCAATTGCGCTGCGGCGGTGACCATGTCGTTGTACTGGCGCGCGCCGCGCTCGAGCTGCGAGGTGAACGCGGCGATCGTCGGCGCAAGGTGCGTGCGCGACCCGGGGGCGTTGGCGACCGCCCGCTCCATGGACACCACTTCGTCGGCGGTAGCGGCCATGGTGGCGGCGGACTGGTTGGCGACCGCGACCACTTCACGCAGCTCGCCCGCGGGCAGCATCTTGCCCCGCTCCAGCACGCTGATCAACGAGAAGAGTCCGCGCTCGGATGCTGCCAGCGCTGCCATCGGCTGCCGGGCCGCCGATCCCCACGGTGGCAGCCTGCGGGTGGCCCGCGACCGTTGCGGGGGCAGCGGCTCGCCGCGAAGCCAGCGATAGCGCAGGAAACACAGCGTCGCGAGGAAGGCCGCTCCGACCGCGATCGGCGCTGGGATGAACAATGCCCACGCCGGCGTGCTCCAGGTCGCGAGCAGCACCGTCACGCCCACCCAGATCAGGCTGGACACCGCGAAGAACAACCCCAGCCACAGCGCCCATTTACGCTTGCGCAGTTGCTTTGCCCGCGGATCGGCCGCCGAGCTGAGCTTCTGCGCCAGCACGTCGGACATCTCTGCGGCGGTGTCGATTCCCCGCTGCACCAGCGACCGCCAGGCCTCCGGCCTACTGGTCGTCGAGCGCTGTTTGGCTGCCAACCCAGGCTCCGACTACTGGCCGATCGGCTTCTCGGGCGTGGCCTCGGGCGTCGACGCCGGGCTGGCAGGCGCTGCCGTGCCGTGTGCCCCCGAAGCGCCGCCCGACGGCAGTGCGTCTCCGCGCATCGAGGCGCGGATCTGCTCCAGACGCGAATGCCCGGCCATCTGGACGGTGGCCTGCTGAACTTCCATCATCCGACCCTGAACCGAGTTCTGCGCGAGCTCCGCGGCCCCCATGGCGTTGGCGTAGCGGGGTTCGATCTTGTCGCGCACCTCTTCGAGGCTCGGGGTGTTGCCCGGTGCGGCGAGTTCGCTCATCGACCGCAGCGAGTCGCTCACCCGCTCCTGCATCTTGGCCTGCTCGAGCTGGCTGAGCAGCTTGGTGCGCTCGGCGATCTTCTGCTGAAGCATCATCGCGTTCTGCTCGACGGCCTTCTTCGCCTGTCCGGCGGCCTGCAGCGCCTGGTCGTGCAGCGACTTGAGGTCCTCGACGCTCTGCTCGGCCGTCACCAGCTGCGCGGCGAACGCCTCGGCGGCGTTGGTGTACTCGGTGGTCTTGGCCGCATCGCCCGCGGAGGTGGCCTGGTCGGCCAGCGTCAGCGCCTGACGGACATTGACCTGCAGCTTCTCGATATCGGCCAGCTGACGGTTGAGCCGCATCTCCAGCTGGCGCTGGTTGCCGATGACCTGGGCCGCCTGCTGCGTCAGACCCTGATGCTGGCGCTGGGCCTCCTCGATGGCCTGCTGAATCTGCACCTTCGGGTCGGCGTACTCGTCGACCTTCGAGCTGAACAGCGCCATCAGGTAGCGCCACGCCTTGGAGAACGGATTGGCCATGGGTTCATTCCGCCTTCGTGTCAGAAACAGCTTGGGTGTGCTACTGCCAACTTATCGGTTTCGCGCAGATCAGAACAGCTAGGCCACAGCCATGGACACGACCTGCGGGATGACGACCTTGGTGGTGGCGTCGATGTTGGTCGCGGTCGCCGAGGCACGGGCGAACGCCTTGATCTCCTCCTGCGCCATCTCGTCACCGGCGTCGGACAACACCCGCGACAGCGGGACCTCGAGCGCCCCGCAGATCGCGCTGAGCAGTTCGCTGGACGCCTCTTTGCGGCCGCGTTCGACCTCAGACAGGTAGCCCAGGCTCACTCGCGCGGAATCGGATACCTCGCGCAGAGTGCGGCCTTGGTCAATGCGGGCACGACGCAGCACGTCGCCGATCACCTCGCGCAGCAATGTCCCCATCGTGCTCTCCTTCACTTGGGTGGTAATAGAGCAACGCCAGGTACTGCCGGGATGGTTCCCGGTTCGGCGACTCCGGCGTAATTCGTCGCCGCAACGGTCACTGACCTGCGACTCGTCCTCGAGAATCGCGGATCGCCGACACCACGTAGTCGACGCCGGTGAGCACGGTCAGCACGACGGCGGCCGCCATCACCACCCAGGCTCCGGTCAGCCACGGACCCGACAGCGGAAGCACGAACAGCCCGATCGCCACGGCCTGCACGAGCGTCTTGAGCTTGCCGCCGCGACTGGCCGGGATGACCCCGTGCCGCAGCACCGCGAACCGCAGCCCCGTCACCCCGATTTCGCGGACGAGGATCAGAACGGTCACCCACCACGGCAGCTCGCCGAGCATCGAGAGGCCGATCAGCGCGGCGCCGATCAGGGTCTTGTCGGCGATCGGATCGGCCAACCTGCCGAAGTCGGTCTCGATCCCGTAGCTGCGGGCCAGCGCCCCGTCGAACCGATCGGTGATCACGGCGACGGCGAAGATAACGAAAGCGGTTACCCGCCAGGGTGTTTCGTGGCCGTCACCGGCGAACAACGCGATCAGGAACACCGGGACGAGGACCAGCCGCAGACCGGTGAGGACGTTGGCGATGTTTGCGACCTTCGCCTGAGGTATCACCGGATCGGTGTGAGGTTGGCCCGACACCGCTAAAGAATATCCGTTGCCCAAACCGATACCCTCGCACCTGTGAGCGAAGGGCATGGTTCGCGGGTGGACGGGCTTGTGGTCCGTCGCGCCAACACGTCGGATGTGCCTGCGATCAAGGCGCTCGTGGACTTCTACTCGGGCCGCATCCTGCTGGAGAAGAACCTGGTCACCCTGTATGAGGGAGTCCAGGAGTTCTGGGTCGCCGAGCGTGAAGGCGAGCTCATCGGATGCGGGGCCCTGCACGTGCTGTGGGCCGACCTCGGCGAGGTGCGCACGGTGGCCGTGCATCCGCGGGTCAAGGGCCAGGGGGTCGGGCACCTCATCGTCGACCGGCTGCTCGACGTGGCTCGCGAACTGCACCTGGGGCGGATCTTCGTGCTCACCTTCGAGACCGAGTTCTTCAGCAGGCACGGGTTCGCCGAGATCGAGGGCACACCCGTCACCGCTGAGGTCTACGAGGAGATGTGCCGCTCGTACGACACGGGTGTCGCCGAGTTCCTCGACCTGTCCTACGTCAAACCGAACATCCTGGGCAATTCACGAATGCTGTTGATGCTCAAATAGCGTCGTCGTCTCCAGACGTGGTGCCTCGGATGGACGCGATGGTCGCCGCCAGCTCGTCGGGCTTCACCATCACCTCGCGCGCCTTGGAACCCTCGCTGGGGCCGACGATTCCGCGGGTCTCCATCAGGTCCATCAGCCTGCCCGCCTTGGCGAAGCCCACCCGCAGCTTGCGCTGCAGCATGGACGTGGAGCCGAACTGGCTGGACACCACCAGCTCGACGGCCTGCAGGAGGACGTCCATGTCGTCGCCGATGTCCGGGTCGACGTCGGTACGCTCGCCGGTCGGCTTCGCGTTGGTCACGCCCTCGGTGTATTCGGGCTCCGCCTGCTCCTTGCACGCCGCGACGACCGCCTGGATCTCCTCATCGGTGATGAACGCCCCCTGCAGCCGGATCGGCTTGTTGGCACCCATCGGAATGAACAGACCGTCGCCCATGCCGATGAGCTTCTCGGCCCCCTGCTGGTCGAGAATGACCCGGCTGTCGGTCAGCGACGACGTGGCGAATGCCAACCGGGACGGCACGTTGGACTTGATCAACCCCGTCACCACGTCGACCGACGGCCGCTGAGTGGCCAGCACCAGGTGGATACCCGCCGCACGTGCCTTCTGGGTGATCCGCACGACCGCATCCTCGACATCGCGCGGCGCCGTCATCATCAGGTCGGCCAACTCGTCGACGATCGCGACCACATACGGATAGGGACGGTATTCGCGCTGACTCCCCAGCGGTGTGGTGATCTCTCCCGACCGCACCTTGGCGTTGAAGTCGTCGATGTGCCGGACCCGCGATGCCTGCATGTCCTGATAGCGCTGTTCCATTTCCTCGACCAGCCACGCCAGAGCCGCGGCCGCCTTCTTCGGCTGGGTGACGATCGGGGTGATCAGGTGCGGAATACCTTCATACGGCGTCAGTTCCACCATCTTCGGGTCGATCAGGATCATCCTGACCTCTTCGGGGGTGGCGCGCGACAGCAGCGACACCAGCATCGAGTTGACGAAGCTGGACTTACCCGAGCCGGTGGACCCCGCGACAAGCAGGTGCGGCATCTTCGCCAGGTTCCACGAGATGTATTCGCCCTCAATGTCTTTGCCCAGTGCGATCACCAGCGGGTGATGGTCGCTGCGGGTCGACGGATCGGTCAGCACGTCGGCGAGGCGCACCATCTCGCGGTCGGTGTTCGGCACCTCGATGCCGACGGCGGACTTGCCCGGAATCGGGGCGAGCATCCGAACGCTCTCGGTGGCAACCGCATAGGCGATGTTCTTCTGCAGCTGGGTGATCTTCTCGACCTTGACGCCGGGTCCCAGCTCGACCTCGTATCGCGTGACGGTCGGACCACGCGTGCATCCGGTGACCGACGCGTTGACCTTGAACTGCTGCAGCACTTCGGAGATCGCCTCTGCCATGCGGTCATTCGACGCGCTGCGCCTCTTCGGCGGATCGCCCTTCTTGAGCAGATCCAGCGACGGCAGCGTGTACGGACCGTCCACGACGCGGTCTGACACGAGCTTTGCCGGCTTGGCCGCCTTCTTGCGCTTGGCCGCACGGGTGGGCTCGGGAACCGTCGGCGCCTCATCGTCGAGCGGGTAGTTCTCCATCGGCGTACCGCTCGGCCAGGCCTGCGCCTCCTGGTCGCTGTAGGCCGCCGGATCGTCGTAATAGCCGTCGGAGAAGTCCTCGGGCTGTGCGTCGCGGTGCTGCGCTGGCTCGTCGTCGTCGTCGTAGAACTCTTCGTCGTCGCGCAACAACCCGGTGCCGAACATCGTCCGCAACGTGTCCGGTACCTCGCGGATCGTCGTTCCGGTTACCAACAGCAGCCCGAACAGCGCACCGATGAACAACAGCGGGGCGGCGATCCACTGGGTCAAGCCCTCCGACAGCGGCCCGCCGATAGCGAAGCCGATGAAGCCGGCGGCGGTCTGACGTCCCGCCGGATTGTCCGGCGAGCCGGCCCATAGGTGCCACAGGCCCAGCACCGGCAGGGTGATCATCGACGCGCCCAGGATCAGCCGCGGCCGGGCGTCGGGATCGGGCTCGGTGCGCATCAGCAGCACCGCGATCGCGATGAGCGCGACCGGCAATACCAGCACGGCCGAGCCGATCAGCACCCGCAGGAAATTGTCGATCCACCCGCCGACCGGGCGCGCGGAGTCGAACCACGAACTCGCGATGACGATGACGGCGGCGCCAAGCATCGCAAGGGCGATTCCGTCACGGGCGTGGCCGGGATCGATATCGCGGGCGCGGCCCACTGACCGGGCCGTCGAGCCTGCGCCCCTGGCCAGCATGAACCAGCCCGCACGGGCACCCCGCCCGATGGCCAGCCCGGCCGTCGGGATGGGTGAGGCGGAGCGCTTCTTGGCCGGCTTGCGGCGCGGCGCCGGTCGGGCCGCGCGGGACCCTGACCGTGAGCCGGCTTTTGACCTGCTCGAACGGGCACCAGAGCGCGCGGCGGTCTTACTAGGCATGGGCTCAAGCCTAGTCGCAGCTGCCCCATATTCACCATCAGCCACACGGGTCACAGTTGGATGTCGAAATTTAGTTAGGTTCGCTGAGTAGGGTGATCAGTTGTCCGAATCCCACTCATCGAGGAGTACCTACCCCATGCCCGTTGTCGTCGTCGCCACCATGAAGGCCAAACCCGAGTCCGTCGACGCCGTGCGGGACGCATGCACACAGGCGATCGAGGCGGTGCACGAGGAGCCCGGCTGCGAGCTGTATGCCCTGCATGAGGCCGACGGCACGTTCGTGTTCGTCGAGCAGTGGGCCGACGCCGACGCCCTGAAGGCGCACAGCACCGCACCGGCTGTGGGGAACCTGTTCGGCACCATCGGCGAGCACCTCGACGGAGCACCGGACATCAAGATGCTCCAGCCGGTCGTCGCGGGCGATCCGGCCAAGGGCCAGCTGCGGTCTTGATGGGGTCGCTCGAGGGCAAGGTTGCGTTCATCACCGGTGCCGCTCGAGGCCAGGGTAGAGCCGAGGCCGTGCGGTTGGCGTCCGACGGCGCCGCCATCATCGCGGTCGACATCTGCGACCAGATCGCATCGGTGCCCTACCCGATGGCCACGGCCGACGATCTCGCGCAGACCGTCAAGCTCGTCGAGGACACCGGCGCGCGGATCGTGGCCCGCGAGGCCGACGTCCGCGATCGCGACGGGCTGAGCACCGCGTTACAGGCCGGTCTGGACGAGTTCGGCAGGCTCGACATCGTCATCGCCAACGCGGGCATCGCCCCGATGGAGGCCGGCGAAGACGCGTGGCGTGACGTACTCGACGTGAACCTGACCGGGGCTTTCCACACTGTGGAAGTGGCGACACCGACGATGGTGAAGCAGGGCGACGGTGGAGCGATCGTGCTGATCAGTTCCGTCGCCGGGCTGGTGCCGATGAACAGCTCTGATCCGGGCGGACTCGGATACACCGCCGCCAAACACGGCATGGTGGGTCTGATGCGGCAATACGCGAACATCCTTGCTCAACACAGCATCCGGGTGAACACCGTTCATCCAACCGGTGTCAACACCCCGATGATCGACAACGATTACGTCCGAAGCTGGCTACAGCGCATGGGCGGGGGCGCCGGAGGCAACGCGATGCCAGTGCCGGCGGTAGAGGCAGAAGACATCGCCAACGCGGTGGCATGGCTGGTATCCGATGCTGCCCGCTATGTCACAGGCGTGACACTGCCAGTGGATGCGGGCGCGGTAGTCAAACACTGATGACGCGAAATCCCGCCGCCCAGACAGCCTTCGGCCCGATGGTGGAGGCGGCGATAGAGCAATACGAGCCACCCGATCGCCGTCTCGTCGACGATGACCTCGCCGCCTCGATCCTGCCCGCCGGCCAACGCGCGGTTGTTCGTGCGATGCGGTGGCCACCGTTGCGCCGGCTGACGATATCAGCAGGCGAGAAGGCAGTGCGCGGGTCCTGGGCGCTGGTCTGCTGTCGGAAACGCTTCATCGACGACAAGCTCGACGAGCGTACTGCATGACGTCGACGCCGTCGTCATCCTCGGTGCGGGCATGGACACCAGGGGCATCCGCCTCGCACGCCGCTCCGACGTCCCCGTCTTCGAGGTCGACCTTCCGATCAACATCGGGCGGAAAAAGGCCGCCGTGAGTCGCGCGATCGACGCGATGCCCGCCTCGGTTCACCTGGTGCCGTTGGACTTCGAGCACGACGACCTCTTCGGCGCGCTGACCGAACACGGCTACCCCAACGACGCCCGCACATTCTTCGTCTGGGAAGGAGTGACGCAGTACCTGAGCGAGGACGCGGTGCGTACGACGCTCGCGGCGTTGCGGGCCGCGGCTGCGGGGAGCCGGCTGGTGTTCACCTATGTCCGTGCGGACTTCATCGACGGGCGAAACATGTACGGCGCGAAGATCTTGTACAAGCGCTTCAGGCAACGACAACAGGTGTGGAAGTTCGGCCTCGACCCTGGCGCGATCGAGGCATTCGTCGGCGAATACGGCTGGCGGCTCGTCGAGAACGCCGGCCCCGACTTACTACCAGGAGCACTACATCGGACCGTCAGGCCGCGACCTCGCCGCCTCCGACCTCGAATGGACGGCCTACTGCACCAGACGCTGAGCCTCTGACTTCGTCGTATATGGGGCATTTGCCCCTTTCTGTCGACTCATACGCTCCACACACTCGTTCCCACGACATCACCGTCGACCGAAGGGAACCAAGAAATGACCGGTCCGATCCGCACCGCTACGCTCGCCATTGCCGCCGCCGCCGTCGCGCTCACCTCTCCCGCTGTCGCGACGGCCGAGCCGAAAGAATGGGACATCGGCGTCTACGACCAGTGCGTTGGTTCGTTCGATGGCAATCCCGCCACTTCGTCCGCTGACTACAAGCGCTGGGAAGACCACATGAAGATGTGCTGCGACAAGTCCGGCGGTGTCTACAAGTACTCCGGAAACGGCGGGTGCGAATCGCCGCCGAAGGACCAGGCCGAGGTGTGGCGCCCGCCCGGGGGTCTGCCCGGCGGAACGCTGACGCCAATTGTGGATTTACCGCCCGGAATCATCACCCCTGCGCCGTGACGGACGCGGTCGGCTAGATCTCGATGATCGTCGGCACGATCATCGGCTGGCGACGGTAGGTCTCCCCCACCCATTTACCGACGGTGCGACGCACCGCCTGGGCGATCCTGGCAACGTCGGTGATGTTGTCGGCGGCAAGTGATTCCAGCTCCTCCTCCACCTTGGACGTCACCGGCTCCAGCGCCTTGGGGTCCTCGGAGAAGCCGCGCGAGTGCAGCCGCGCCGGCGCGGCCACCCGCCCGGTTCCGCGGCGCAGCACGATCGTTATCCCGATGAATCCCGATGACAGCGTGAGCCGTTCGCCGACGACGGCATCGCCGACGTCACCGGTGATCAACCCGTCGACGAACATCTTGCCGGTGGATACCGCACCGGAAATCGATGCCTTGCCCGCGACCAGGTCGACGCT
Organism: uncultured Actinomycetota bacterium; assembly: GCA_963758825.1. Taxonomy (GTDB): domain Bacteria; phylum Actinomycetota; class Actinomycetes; order Mycobacteriales; family Mycobacteriaceae; genus Mycobacterium. Next base: position 115,714 of record CAVWWV010000018.1, read on the forward strand.
GACGCCGTTCTCCGCCAGCACCACGTTCTCCTCCGGCACCCCAGTGCGGGCGGCCAGCGCCGCATTGGCCCGCAGCATCCGCCAGGTTCCATGCACCGGCATCACGTTGCGCGGCCGCACCCCGTTGTAGAGAAAAAGGAGCTCGCCCGCGTACGCGTGACCCGAGACATGTATGCGCACCTGGGCGTTCGTGACGACGCGGACGCCGATCTTGGCCAGGGCGTCCAGAACGCCGAAGATCGCTTCCTCGTTGCCCGGGATCTGAGACGACGACATGACGATGAGATCACCCGACGTCAGCGTGATGCTGCGATGTTCACCTCGCGACATCCGCGACAGCGCAGCCATCGGCTCGCCCTGCGTTCCGGTGGTGACGAGCACGACACGCCCGGGCGCCATCATCTCCGCTGCGCCGATGTCGATGACGTCGTCGTCGTCGACGGTGAGGTAGCCCAGCTCCTTGGCGATTCCCATGTTGCGCACCATCGAGCGGCCGACGAACGACACCTTGCGGCCAAGCGCCACCGATGCGTCGATGATCTGCTGCACCCGACCGACATTGGAGGCGAAGCACGCGACGATGACCCGGCCTTCTGCGCCGCGGATCAGCCGGTGCATGTTCGGACCGATCTCGCTTTCCGACGGGCCCACGCCGGGAATCTCGGAGTTCGTCGAGTCGCACAGGAACAGGTCGACGCCCGAGTCGCCGAGCCGCGACATGCCAGGAAGGTCGGTGGGCCTGCCGTCGGGCGGCGACTGGTCGAGCTTGATGTCCCCGGTGTGCAGCACGGTGCCTGCACCGGTGTGAATCGCGATCGCCAGGCAGCCCGGAATCGAGTGATTGACCGCGAAATACTCGCACTCGAACACGCCGTGAATCGAGCTCTGGCCCTCGGCGACTTCCTCGAATACCGGTTTGATGCGGTGTTCGCGGCACTTCTCCGCCACCAGCGCCAAGGTGAACTTCGAACCGACAAGCGGGATGTCGGGACGTAGCTTGAGCAGGAACGGGATGGCGCCGATGTGGTCTTCGTGCGCGTGGGTCAGCACAAGCGCCTCGACATCGTCGAGGCGGTCCTGGATCAGCCGCAGGTCGGGCAGGATCAGGTCGACACCCGGCTCGTCATGGCCGGGGAACAGCACCCCGCAGTCAACGATCAGCAGTCGACCGAGATGCTCGAAAACCGTCATGTTGCGGCCGATTTCGCTGATGCCGCCCAGTGCGGTGACCCGCAAGCCTCCGGGGACCAGCGGTCCCGGCGGTTTGATATCTGTATCCACTAGCGAAGTACCGTGGCGGCGCGCATGTCAGCGGCGAGCGCCTCGATCTGGTCCGGCGTGGCAGGCACCTGCGGCAGTCGCGGCTCACCGACATCGATGCCCTGCAGCCGCAGCCCTTCCTTGGCCATCGTGACGCCGCCGAGGCGGGACTGCGCATCGGCCAACGGTGCGAGCGTCACGTTGATCTTGCGGGCGGTTGCGACATCGCCAGAGTTGAATGCCGACAACATCTCTCGGAGCTGGCTCGCCGCGACGTGTCCCCAGACGCTGACGAATCCGACCGCGCCCATCGCCAGCCAGGGCAGGTTGAGCGCGTCGTCACCCGAGTAGTAGGCCAAACCGGTCTCGGCGATGATTCGGCCACCGCCGTTCAAGTCGCCCTTGGCGTCCTTGATTCCGACGATGTTCGGGTGTTCGGCGACCGCCCGGATGGTGTCCCATTCGATGGGGACACCCGATCGAATGGGAATGTCGTAAAGCAGGATCGGCGCCGACACGGCGTCGGCGATCGCGGTGAAGTGGGCTGCGAGCCCGGTTTGGGACGGCCGCGAGTAGTACGGGGTGACGACGAGAAGTCCGTGTGCGCCCTCGGCCTCGGATGCCTTCGCGAGGTGCACGCTGTGCGCGGTGTCGTAGGTCCCGGCGCCCGCGATGATCCTGGCGCGATCACCGACGGCGTCCAGCACCGCCCTCAGCAGCGCGATCTTCTCGTCATCGGTCGTCGTCGGCGATTCGCCGGTGGTACCGGACAGCACCAGGCCGTCGCAGCCGGCATCCACCAGATGGGTGGCCAGGCGCGCTGCGGTGGCGGTGTCCAGCGAGCCGTCGGGCTTGAACGGCGTCGCCATCGCGGTCAGCACGGTGCCCAGGCGGGCCTGCACGTCGAATCCGCTGGTGCTCACGGCCACCAAGATTACCCGGTGAAGGTCACGCCTCTGTGGCCAACGGGGACGTGGCGACCTCGGTGCCGTCCGCCAGCGTTGCGATCTCGAAGTCGGCGAAGGCCTGCGGCGCGACCCCGACGAGTTGGCGCAGGCACGCGATCGCCAGCCTGCGGATTTCCAGGTCGGCCTGTTCGCTGGCCCGCATGGCGATGAAGTGCCGCCAGGCCCGGTAGTTGCCGGTGACGACAATGCGGGTCTCTGTGGCGTTCGGCAGAACCGCGCGGGCGGCCTGACGGGCCTGTTTGCGACGGATCGCGGCGTTGGGCTGGTCGGCGAACTTGGCCTCCAACCTGGCCAGCAGTTCGGTGTAGGTCGCGCGGCTGGCGTCGGCGGCGGCGGTGAACAGGTCCTGCAATTCCGGGTCGTCCTCCATGCCGGGAGGCAGAACGACCTGCGAGTCCTGTTCGGGCACGTACCGCTGGGACAACTGCGAATACGAGAAGTGGCGGTGCCGGATCAGCTCGTGGGTGCACGACCGCGAGACCCCGGTGATGTAGAACGACACCGTCGCGTGCTCGAGAACCGAGAAGTGTCCGACATCAATGATGTGCCGCAGATAATCGGCATTGGTCGCCGTTCGGGGGTTCGGCTTGGACCAGCTCTGATAGCAGGCCCGACCAGCGAACTCCACCAGCGCAGGTCCGCCGTCCGCGTCGGTGCTCCACGGGACGTCGGGTGGGGCCAAGAACTCCGTCTTGGCGATCAACTGCACGCGCAACGGCGCGGTCTCGGCCACGGCTCACCCTAACGCGGGCACCGTTACTAAAGCGTTGCGGCTTGCATACCGGAACTGCTGCCTTGCGTCGCTAAGCTGCAGCGATGGGCGACAACACCGTCGCGTCGCGCCTCCTCAATGTCATGGAGCACGACATCCTGCCGATGACAGAGCGTGGCGTCGCCGCCGGCAACAAGATCTTCGGCGCCGCCCTGTTGCGCAAATCCGATTTCTCGGTGGTCATCGCGGGCACCAACAGCGAAACCGCCAATCCCCTGCTGCACGGCGAGATCAGCACGCTGAACCAGTTCTACGAGATGACCGGACGACCGTCGACCCGCGACTTGGTGTTCCTGTCCACCCACGAACCGTGCCCGCTGTGCCTTTCGGCGATCACCTGGTGCGGGTTCGACAACTTCTACTACTTCTACACCTACGAGGATTCGCGCGACGCCTTCGGAATCCCGCACGACTTGAAGATCCTCAAGGAGGTCTTCGGTGTGGAAGACGGCCAGTACCGTCGCTCAAACGCGTTCTGGACCGCGTATTCGATCGGCGCGCTGGTCGAGACGGAGCCAGAGCCGCAACGCACCAAACTGCGCGAGCAGGACAAGCGGATTCGCGACGTCTACGCACGGCTGTCCGAGCAGTATCAGCGTTCCAAGGCCGATAACGACATTCCGTTCAACTGACTAGTCCCCGCCCGGCTCAGGTCAGTCGGTGAGCACGCCGGCGCGCTCCATCGCCGACGTGATGAGCTCGATGTCGATGAGCCCGTGATGGCGGGCAAGATGATCGGCGTCGTCGGCACGGCCGTCGGCGATGGCGCCGATCAGCTGTTCATGTTCCTGCAGAGCGCGTAATTCCATGGCGCGCATCGTGGTCGGCTCTCCCCATGGATGAGCCGGGGCGGCGATACTCACCGTCGCCAACAAGTCGAGCAGCACCTGTTTGAGCACGTCGTTGTGGGCCGCGTCCATGATCGCCAGATGAAGCCGACTGTCCGCCTGCTGGGCGGCCAGGCCGCTCTCCGCGGATCGGTAGTCGTCGAATCTGGCGTGGATCACCGCTATGTCATGGTCGGTGCGCGACTCCGCGGCAGCCCGCGAAACGGTGCCCTGCACCCGACAGATCGCGTCACAGCGGTTCCTCAGTTCGTCGAGTCGCATGCGCAACGTGCGGCCGACCGCCTCGGTGGACGATTCCGGCCATTGATGGAGCACGTACGACCCGCCGCCGCGGCCACGACGTGTTTCGATCAACCCGCGATCGACAAGGCGTGCCAGCGCCGCGCGCACCGTCATGCGGCCCGCGCCCAGCGACGCGGCGAGGTCCCGCTCAACCGGCAACCGCACGCCGGGCAGGTACTCACCGATCGCTATCGCGGTGATCAGCCGATCGGTGATCTCGTCGACGCGGGTCGGCGTATCACGCTGCTGAGGTAGCAACCCTCCCGGTGCGCCGTTGTGCGCCATGAGTCATTTCCTTGTCGTCAGCACAAATGTTAAATCCCGATCAATGGTCTTGTCATGAGACCTTTACGGGTTCATGCTGAGCTTCATGCCTCGTACCACCCAGATGATTCCGTTTCGCGGCCACGAGACCTGGGTCCAGATCACCGCACCGAACGACCCGCAGCCGGGCGCGCTGCCGCTGTTCGTTCTGCACGGCGGACCGGGTATGGCGCACAACTACGTCCGCAATTTCGCCGAGCTGGCATCAGAAACCGGTCGCACCGTCGTCCACTACGACCAGATCGGCTGCGGCAACAGCACTCACCTACCCGATGCACCCGCCGACTTCTGGACGCCCGCCCTGTTCGTCGAGGAGTTCCACACCGTCCGCGAAGCGCTGGGCATCGACGAGTACCACGTGCTCGGCCAGTCCTGGGGCGGCATGCTCAGCGCCGAGATCGCGGTCCTGCAACCGCCCGGTTTGAAGTCGGTAGCGATCTGCAACTCGCCTGCATCGATGGAGCTGTGGATGGCAGGCTGCGCCGAACTGGTGGCCGCGCTGCCTGCGGATGTGCGGGATGCACTGATTCGGCATGAGGAGGCGGGCACCGTCACCGATCCGGAGTACCTGGCGGCGACCGACGAGTTCTACCGGCGCCATCTGTGCCGGGTGGTACCCATGCCGCAGGACCTCGTCGAGACGATCGAGCAGATGGAGGCCGAGCCCACGGTCTACCACACCATGAACGGCCCCAACGAGTTTCACGTGCTCGGAACGCTGCGCGGGTGGAGCATCATCGACCGGCTGCCCCAGGTCATCGCACCCACACTCGTCATCGCAGGCGAGTTCGACGAGGCCACTCCGGAGGCCTGGCAGCCGTATGTCGACCAGATCGCCGGCGCGGAGAGCCACGTTTTTCCCGACACCAGCCACTGTTCGCACCTGGAGAAGCCAGAAGACGTTCGCGCCGTCGTCGCCGCGTTCCTCGCCCGCCACGACGCGACAGCCCGCGTCTAGCCCATCGACCCGACAGGACAGTCATGGAAGGTCAACGCTCCCTCGAATCCTTCGGCTACGAGCAGGAATTGCATCGCTCGGTCGCCACAGTCGATCTGCTCATCTATGGACTGGTGTTCATGGTGCCCATCGCACCGTGGGCGATCTTCGGCACCGTTTACAACAGCGCTTCGGGCATGGTTCCGCTGGTGTACCTCATCGGCCTGATAGCCATGGTGTTCACCGCGATGGCGTATGCACAGATGGCGCGGTCGTTCCCGCTGGCGGGCTCGGTGTTCTCCTACGTCGGCCGTGGAATCCATCCGGGTGCAGGCTTTTTCGCAGGCTGGGCAATCCTGCTCGACTACCTGTTGGTGCCGACGCTTCTCTACGTCTTCGCCGCCGAGTCGATGATCGGACTGTTCCCCTCGACGCCGCGATGGCTGTGGGCGATCGTGTTCGTCATCGTCAACACCGTGATCAACCTGCTCGGCATCGACTCGTTGAAGATGGCCAACCGCGTGTTCCTGGCCATCGAGTTGGTCTTCGTCGTCATCTTCGTCTACATCGCGTTCCGCGCGATCAGCGGCGGGTCGCTGCCCGACGTCGGCTGGAGCACCACGCCGATCTGGAACTCGGAACTCGTCAGCGCGCCGTTGATCGCGTCGGCGCTGTCGATCGCGGTGCTGAGTTTCCTTGGCTTTGATGGTATTTCCACGCTCGCAGAGGAGTCGACGGGTAAGCGCAACCCTGCGGGCCGCGCGATGGTCGGATCGCTGTTCATCGTGGCGTTCCTGTTCATCATCCAGACGTGGCTCGCCAGCCTGCTCGCCGGCGGACGGGAATCGTTCAGCGATGACGAGGCGGGCAACGCGTTCTTCAAACTGGTCGAGGCGGCGTCGAACACCGGATGGATGAATGCCTTCTTCGTCGTCAACGTGCTCGCGGTCGGATTCGCCAACGCCATGGCCGCCCAGGCGGCGACCAGCCGGCTGCTGTACTCGATGAGCCGGGATCGGCAACTGCCTGGCTTCTTGTCGAAGATCAGTGCCCGCCAGGTTCCGATAAACGCGATCCTCGTGGTCAGCGCGATCAGCGTCGTGCTCGTGCTGTTCTTCGTCGGCCAGATCGGGCTCATCTCGTCGCTGGTGAACTTCGGCGCGCTGTTCGCCTTCTGCCTGCTGCACGTCTCGGTCGTCTGGTACTACATCGGCCATAAGAAGTCGAAAAACTATCTGCTGCACCTGGTTGTGCCCACGCTCGGATTCCTGATCATCGGCTACGTGCTGTTCAACGCCGACCCGCTCGCCAAGATCGGCGGCATCGTGTGGCTCGCGATCGGCGCAGTGGTGTTCATCGTCAACCGGGTCACCGGCCGCGGCGTACCGGAGTTCCGTGACGAAGGGCCGGTCGAAGGCGAGGGTGTCAGCGCAGAACCCGCTGCAGCGTCGCCGTCAGATCGCCCCGATCCCCAACAGTGACGTCGGCGAGCCCCAACCAGCCTGCCATCGACCGCAACTCGCCCGCCAGCGCCGCTGCCACCCGCGCTGAGTCCTGGCCCGGCTCGGTGAACGCACCGACCACGTTGAGCGCACCGGATGCGCGTTCGGCCTTCAGGTCGACGCGGCCGACGAGCTGCCCGTCGAGCAGGAAAGGCCATACGTAGTAACCGAATTCACGCTTCGGCGCAGGTGTATAGATCTCGATGCGATAGCGGAAACCGAACAGCCGTTCGACGCGCGGCCGGAAGAAGATCAGCGGGTCGAACGGGCACAGCAGCGCAGTCCCCCGATCCTGGCGCGGAATGACTTGCCCGGCGCGCAGATACGCCGGCGCCTTCCACCCGTCGATCTCGACCTGTTCGAGCTCACCATCGTCGACCAACGAGGCCAGCGCCGGCTTGATCTGGCCTGCCCCCAGCCGGAAGTAGTCGCGAATGTCCGCCTCGGTGCCGACGCCAAGCGCGGAAGCCGCCCGCAGTGTCAGCTCGCGGATCGCTTCGTCGTCGTCGACCTCGCGCGCCAGCACCTCGGGCGGAAGTACCTTCTCTGTCAGTTCGTAGTGCCGGGCGAAGCCGACCCGGGTGGCGGTCGTCAGCACACCTGCCGACCACAGCGCCTCGGCCACCCACTTGGTTTCGCTACGGTCCCACCACGGACCCTTCCTGCCACGTGGCTCCGATTCGAGATGGGCCTCGATCTGACCGGCTGTCGACGGTCCGAGGTCAGCGACGGCGGCGACGATGTCGTCGGCCAGCCGCGGATTCTTCTTGACGATCTCCTTGCCCCACCGGCCGTCGGTGTACTCCCGCATCCGCCAGCGCATCAGGGGCCAGTCGTCGACGAACATCAGGGCGGCCTCGTGTGCCCAGTATTCGACAAGCAGCCGAGGCGACCGTGCGCTGTGACTCCAGGCCGCGCGGTCCACCACGTCTCTGTCGTAGGGGCCCAGACGGCTGAACACCGGCGCGTAGTGCGCCCGCACCGCGACCGACACCGAATCGAGCTGCAGCACTTGGATTCGCGAGATCAGCCGTCGTAGATGCGCGCGGTTCACCGGCCCGCGGGGTTTGGGCTCGTGGAACCCTTGGGCCGCGACCGCAACCCGACGAGCCTGCCCCGCGGTGAGCTTCATGCGCGCTGATAGCTGGTGAACCGGTATCGCAGGCCCGACGTGCTGGCCATCCAGTCGCCCGCGACGCCCACCCACGCCTCGTCGAGCACCGGCGCGACGACGTCGTCGTCCTCACGCGGCAGGTCGACCTCCACCTCGGTGACCTCGCACCTGGTCGCGATCGGAAGCGCCAGTGTGTATATCTGGCCGCCGCCGATCACCCACATCTCGTCATCGGCGGGCGCCTCATCGAGGCCGCCCACCACCGTCGCGCCATCGGCCATGTAGTCAGCTTGCCGGGTCACTACGACATTTCTCCGGCCGGGCAACGGCCGCACCTTGCCTGGCAGCGACTCCCATGTCAGCCGGCCCATGACCACGGTGTGGCCCATGGTGAGCTCTTTGAAGCGGGCCAGGTCCTCGGGCAGCCGCCACGGGATGGCGCCGGCGCGTCCGATCACACCGGAGGGCGACTGGGCCCAGATCAGGCCCACCGTCATACGGCTACGGGTGCCTTGATCGCCGGGTGTGGGTCGTAGTTCTTGATGACGATGTCGTCGTAGGTGTAGTCGAAAATCGAATCCCGGGGCGCCAGAACAAGTTCCGGATATGGCCGAGGCTCGCGGCTCAACTGCTCGGTGACCTGCTCGACGTGGTTGTCGTAGATGTGGCAGTCGCCGCCGGTCCACACGAACTCACCGACGTCGAGGCCCGCCTGCGCAGCCATCATGTGCGTGAGCAGCGCATAGCTGGCGATGTTGAACGGAACGCCGAGGAACAGGTCGGCGCTGCGCTGGTAGAGCTGGCAGCTCAACCTGCCCTCGGCGACATAGAACTGGAAGAACGCGTGGCAGGGCGGCAGCGCCATCTGCGGGATCTCGCCGACATTCCACGCCGAGACGATGTTGCGCCGCGAATCGGGATCGGATTTCAGCAGTTCCAACGCGGCACTGATCTGGTCGACGTGCTCGCCGGACGGCGTCGGCCAAGACCGCCACTGGACGCCATAGACAGGCCCGAGATCGCCTGTGTCACTGGCCCATTCGTCCCAGATAGTGACGCCGTGGTCCTGCAGCCAGCGCACGTTCGAGTCGCCGCGCAGGAACCACAGCAGCTCGTAGATCACCGACTTCAGATGCACCTTCTTTGTGGTGATGAGCGGGAAACCGGCCGCCAGGTCGTAGCGCAACTGGTGGCCGAAGAGGCTGCGGGTACCGGTGCCGGTGCGGTCCGCCTTGGGTGTGCCACGGTCGAGCACCACGCGCAGCAGATCCTCGTAGGGGGTGGCGATCGGCACGCCGCCCAGCTTACGTCCAGAGCAGTGGCGTAGAACGGAAGCATGCCGAGTGTTTCTGCCGCCGTCACCACGCCGGACGGCACATGCCCCGCCACCCTGCACATTCCCGAGGGCTCCGGCCCGTGGCCGGGGCTTGTCATGTACCCCGACGCGGGAAGTGTTCGCGACACCATGCAGGAGATGGCCCAGAGAATGGCCGACTACGGCTACGCCGTGCTGCTGCCCGACGTCTACTACCGGCACGGTGACTGGCAGCCGTTCGATATGGGGACCGTGTTCAGCGACCCCAAGCAACGGACCCGGCTGATGACAATGGTCGGCTCGGTGACGCCCGACATGATCGCCAGCGACGCCGGCGCGTTCTTCGACTTCCTCGAGGCGCGCCCCGAAGTCAAGGGCTCGCGGTTCGGGGTTTTCGGCTACTGCATGGGCGGCCGGACCTCGGTGATCGTCGCCGGACGACACCCCGAGCGCGTCGGCGCCGCCGGCTCGTTCCACGGCGGCGGCCTGGTCACCGACGATCCGAACAGCCCGCATCTGCTCGCCGACAAGATGAACGCGACCGTCTATGTGGCCGGCGCGGAGAACGACGGAAGCTTCACCGCCGAGCATGCCGAAACTCTGGACAAGGCACTGACAGCGGCCGGTGTCGAGCACATGGTCGAGATCTATCCGGCCGGGCACGGGTTCGCCGTCCCGGACAACCCGCCTTACGACAAGTCCGCGGCCGACCGGCATTGGGCTGCGCTCGAGAAGCTCTTCGCCGCGCTTCCCTGACCTGGACAGACCCCCGCTCTTGGCCTGACGGGGGCGGTGCGCGACGATATTCGGGTGGACAACGAGGTCAGCACCACTCAGGACGACGCGGATATCGGCTCGCGGATCAACCCCGTTCTCGCCCGGAGTTGGCTGCTGGTCAACGGCGCGCAATACGAAAGGTTCGCGCCCGCCGTCAGGTCCCGCGCCGACATCGTGGTCCTCGACATCGAGGATGCGGTCGCCCCGAAGGACAAGGCCGCGGCCCGCGGCAACGTGACCAAGTGGCTCGGCGAGGGCAACGGCGACTGGGTCCGCGTCAACGGCTTCGGGACGCAGTGGTGGCAGGACGACCTCGAAATGCTGTCGGGCACGTCGATCGGCGGCGTGATGCTGGCGATGGTCGAGTCCGTCGATCACGTCACCGAGACTGCCAAGCGACTGGCTGGCGTTCCCATCGTGGCGCTGGTCGAGACGGCCCGCGGGCTGGAGCGGATCACGGAGATCGCTGCGGCGAAGGGCACGTTCCGGCTCGCCTTCGGTATCGGTGACTTCCGTCGCGACACCGGCTTCGGCGACAACCCGACCACTCTGGCCTATGCGCGCTCGCGGTTCACGATCGCGGCGAAGGCTGCACATCTACCGGGCGCCATCGACGGCCCCACCGTCGGGTCAAGCGCGTTGAAGCTGAGCGAGGCCACCGCCGTTTCCGCCGAGTTCGGCATGACCGGCAAGATCTGCCTGACGCCGGATCAGTGCGCAACGGTGAACGAGGGGCTGTCGCCGTCCCTGGACGAAATCAACTGGGCCAAAGAATTTTTCCTCGAGTTCGAGCGCGACGGCGGCGAGATCCGCAACGGCTCGGACCTGCCGCGTATCGCCCGCGCCAACAAGATCCTCGACCTGGCCCGTTCCTACGGGATCGAACCGTCCGAGTTCGACGACGTCGACGACCCGGCCCACATCCCGGCGCCGTCGGACACCTACCACTACTGAGCCTGCGGCGTTTCCTCGTCATCGTTTCTGTGCATGAAGTTGGATATCGCCCGCGCTATACCGCGCCCCGCATAGATGGCGGCGACGACCGAAAGAACGATCATCGCGATGAACATGATCAGCCAGTTGCTCCGGCTGTGGCTGACGTTCCACCACACGATCGTGAACAGGATGGCGCAGATGAAGACCACGATGTCGCGCCAGTTGCCGCCGTAGGAGACTGCGGCCTCACGCAGGGCCCGACTCTTCTCCGTCGCGGCGACCAGGTCGCAGATGCGTTCGTCGATGCTGGCCTTCAGGCGGGCCTTCAACTCGGGCTGATCATCCGGGAGCCGCTCGAGCAGGTCCATGTCCTTGGCGATCATCGCGCGAACGTCAGGTCCTTTGAAACTTCCGGCGGCGGCGCCCAGCAACGCTCCGCCCGCGATTGGCGCTGCGCCCAAGGCGAGTTCGGCGATACCCGGCATTAGTACTTTCTACCGGGTTCATGGGTTCACGGTGCGGTTATCGACGCTCCGCCATTGGGTCATCCCATCAGTTGAGCCGCCAGCGTCGCACCGAGATTCCAGCATGCCTCGAGATCGTCCTTGCTCGGCTTGCCCGACACCACGACGGTGTCGGCGGCTTTCGTCCAGCCCAGTCCGGTCGTGATGGAGTCGATTCCCCGCTCGGCGCCTTCGGTGCCCTCGTTGCCGTGCAGGAAGACGCCGAACGGTCGCCCACCGGTGGTGTCGAGGCACGGGTAGTAGCAGACATCGAACGCATGCTTCATCGCGCCGCTCATGTATCCGAGGTTGGCAGGGGTACCCAGCAGATAACCGTCGGCCTCGAGCATGTCGGTCGCCGACACCGTCAACGCCGGTCGCCGAACGACCTCGACACCCTCGATCTCAGGGTCGGTCGCGCCGGAAATCACGGCTTGGAGCATCTCGTGCGTGTGAGGCGACGGTGTGTGGTGAACGATCAACAGCCTCTTGGTCATTCCGCCTCCTGCAATTCGACGGCCTTCTTCATCGCCTCTCGCGCACGGCTGCGGTCGCCCGCATAGTCGTACGCCCGTGCGAGCCGGTACCAGCGCAGCCAGTTGTCACGGTCTTGATCCAGTTCGTCACGGACGGCCTCGAACAACGCGTCGGCCGCCTCGCGCTGGACCCGGCCCGACGGCATCGTCGGGAGGTCACTGACGTCGAGGTCCATGCCCCGCTCGCGGGCGAGTCGGGCGAGCCGTTGGTGTGCGAGGCCGGCCTGCAGCGTGCTGACCATCACCCAGATGCCGATCAGCGGCATGACCAGGATTGCCACGCCGAGGCCGATCGCCGCTCCGCTGCCGGACGTGATGAAGGCCCACGCGATTCGGCCGAGGAGAAGGAAGTAGACGACCATCGCGACGCACATGAAGCCGATGAGCAGCTGGATGCGCAGCGCACGCCCACCCTCGGATGTCATGTCAGGTCAGGTCGAGTAGCGGCTCTATGCCAACGGTGAGCCCGGGGCGTTCCTTCACCTTCCGGACCGCCAGCAGCACGCCTGGCACGAACGACTTGCGGTCCAGGCTGTCGTGACGGATCGTCAGCGTCTCACCCGCAGTACCGAAGAGCACCTCCTGATGCGCGACGAGCCCGGCCAGCCGGATGGAGTGCACGGGTATGCCGTCGACGTCCGCTCCCCTGGCCCCTTCCAACCCCGTGCTGGTGGCATCGGGGTTGGGCGGCATGTCCTTTCGCGCTTCGGCGATGAGCCGCGCCGTGCGTGCTGCGGTGCCCGACGGCGCGTCGGCCTTGTTCGGGTGGTGCAGCTCGATGACCTCCACGGACTCGAAGAATCTCGCCGCTTGTTGGGCGAAATGCATCGAGAGGACGGCGCCGATCGCAAAGTTCGGCGCAATCAGAATGGCGACCTCAGGTTTGGCGGTCAGCCAGCTGCGTACCTGTCCGATCCGTTTGTCGTCGAACCCGGTGGTGCCGACGACGGTGTGGATGCCGTTCTCGATGAGGAACTTCAGGTTGTCCATCACCACGTCGGGGTGGGTGAAGTCGATGACGACCTCGGTGTCGCTGTCGGTGAGCAGGGTGAGTGGATCACCGGCGTCGACCTCGGCCGACAGGGTCAGGTCGTCGGCTTCGCGAACCGCCTGCACCATGGTCGCCCCGACCTTGCCCTTGCTGCCCAGCACTGCCACTCGCATGCGCTTCACCCTAGTTTGTCGGTGCTGTTCAAATCCCGCTCGGACCCTTTGCCGCGGCGTAGCTTCTGGAAGCATGGATCTGTCCAGTTGGGCCTTGGGCCTTTCGCTCATCGTGCTGACCATCGCGATCCACACGACTGGCGTCGTGATGCTGGCATTCATCCTCGAAAGGAGGATTCGGGGCGGCGCCGGGGAACACCTGCACGATCCGCGGCGGGCGATGCCGGTCGTCATCGGCCACATCGGCGCGGTCGCGCTCATATTGGCCGCTCTGCACGGGCTGGGAAGCACGCTCTGGGCGTCGGCGTATCGGTGGCTCGGCGCGTTCCCTTCGTTCACTGACGCGTCGCTCTATTCGCTCGGCACCATGACGACATTCGAGGTGCCCGGGTTGATGCTGCCGACCCGATGGCGAATGCTCGGCGCGCTCGAGGCCGTCAACGGGGTGCTTCTGTTCGGCATCAGCACCGCATTCATCTTCGCGGTGATGCAGGCCTACTGGTTGACGCTTTCTCGACGGACGGATGCTCAAAGAGGCCAATCACGTTCCGCGGTCGATTGAATCGAAGACATTGAGCGTCTGCTCGAAAGGTTCGGACGTGACGCCCAACTGGTTCCCGAACGGATGGTCGAGCCAAAAAACCACGAACAGGAGCAGGCCGAGCAGGACCGCGACCGCGCTCAGCAGAAGTAGATGCGCACGTTTGCTTCCCAGATGGATGAAGCCGCCGAGTGCCACCAGGACGACGCCGCCGAAGAGAAGGCCCGTCCACAGCAGTCCGGGTATTCGCGGTTTGGCATCCAGGATTCGCTGATTCCGTTCGGACGCCAAGGTGTCCACCTTGTCGAGAAACCGCTGACTGATCGGGTTCGACTCGACGTTGGACTGTTCAATGCCCAGCACCCGGTACATCTCGTTGAGCGCATCTCGCGCGCCTTCGATTCCACCGCCGGCACGTACTGCTTTTTCCCACTCGGGGCCTGCGACCGCCGTCGTGTAATTCCGGAGCAGTTGTCGCATCCGTGTCTGCTCCGGACCGGGCATGCCGACGGTCTGCCGGTACATCGTTGTCAGCGTGGACGCCTCATTCGAGACGTTGGCCTCAGCAGAGGAGAACTGCTCCCATGCCACGACGATGGTGAATCCGAGCAGAGCGCCATAAACCAGCCCGACGCAGGTCAAAAACGGTGACAGCGCGCCGTTGTGCCCTGCGTCGACCTCTTCCGGAAGTGTGCGGTGGGCCAGCCAAATGGCGCCGGCCCCGACCAAAATCGACACGGCCAACACCAGCGCCAAGACCAGCCACAGACCGGCTATCCCGAAGGTACCCATTCCCTCATCATGCGGCATCACTTGGAGTTCGCCACTGCCGAACTTGTCAGTGGAGTGGGGTAACTTCGAACACATGTTCGATACCGCTGTCGCCGAGTTGGCCCCAACCGAGTTGGTGCTGGCGATCGCCGACTCCCAGCGCCAGGAGTCGATGCTCGTGGCGCGACGGCTGGCCGATATCGCCGAGTTGCTGGCCCAGCGCACCAACGAGGTCGAAATGGAGGATCCTGATCCCGGCTTCATGATCGTGACGGGATTTCAGCGCACCACCGCCGAGGTCGCTGCCGCGTGCAACCTCTCCCCTGCGGCCGCCAGCGTGATGGTGTCGCACGCCGACGCGTTGGTACAACGCCTACCCGAGGTGGCGGCACTTCTCGCGATCGGCGATACCGATTGGCGCACCGTGCAGATCGTCATCAGCCGCACCGAGTTCGTCAAAGACTCGTTGATGAACGCGTTGGACGCTGATCTCGCCGAACGAATATCGCAGTGGCGCTGCTGGTCCCGCAAGAGAGTTATCAACACCGTCGACGCGGCCGTACGCCGGATCGATCCCGACGCCGCTCGCGAGCGAAAGCGGCGCGAAGACAGGCGTCACTGCAATGTGATCGCACTCGGTGACGGCACCGCCAAAGTCGACGGCATTGTCGCCGCCGAAGCGGGCGCGGCCTTCGACACGCGCCTGACCCAGTTGGCCAGTGCCGTCTGTCGCGACGATCCCCGCACCGTTGATCAGCGACGCTCCGATGCCATGGAAGCGATGGCCGAGGGACGGAAGCTCGGCTGTCTATGCGGCGCCGCGGACTGCCCGAACAAATCCGATGACACCACCCCAACCGTCAGGATCGTGGTCAACGTCATCGCGGGATCGGAGACGGTTATTGGTGCGGCGGCGCGCAACCCGGCTACATCGAGGGCTACGGGGTGATCGACGCCGAGCAGGTCCGTTCACTGGCCGAGAAGGCCAGCGTGCGGATACTCGACGAGCCGGCGGTCAGCCCGGCCGAGGCGCTGCGCTACCAACCCAGCGCCGCAGTCGAGCGATGGGTACGGATGCGCGACATGACGTGCCGCTTCCCCGGTTGCGACCGCAGCGCCGTGATGTGCGACGTTGACCACACCATCCCGTTCAACCATGCCGATCCGCGCAACGGCGGACTGACGGTCCCGTGGAATCTCAAATGCCTGTGCCGCCAACATCATCGCGACAAAACCTTCGATGAGGGCTGGCGCGACGAACAGCTGCCTGACGGAACAGTGGTGTGGACGTCGCCGACCGGCCAGATCTACCGAGACCACTCCCGGCGGCGTCGACCTGTTCCCCGACATGGCTTCGTCAACTGCATGTCGCGAACCAAAACCCGTTCGTCGCAACCGCTCCCGGGAGCGGGCAGCCCGCATCGCGCGCATCCGCTGCCGCAACAAGGTTCAGCGGCCCATCAACGAGGCGCACCGCCGACTGCAACAAGCACGCAACCACGAGATCGCCCATCGCAAAGACCGCAATCGCATGCGCAAAATGCTGTTCATCCTGAAGGGCCGACCCAGCACCAGCCCCTACTGCACATGGATCAACGACGACTTCGAGCCCGAAGAGCTGCCGCCGGACTGGCGGCCCCCTCCCGATCCACATCCGCAGCCCGACGACCCACCGTTCTGACGCCGCTCGGATCGGTTCGCGACCTTCTCGCGTGGTGCCGGGCTAAGACGCCCCTGATGCCTCACAATCAGTTTGCGGATATGACTGACGTGAGCCGTGACGGGGGTAAAGGGGTTTGCGCGTGAGCCAACCAACTTTCATAGCCAATCAGGGCGACCCTGAGGTGCCCAATACGCCTGTGGTGCCCAATACGCTTGCCGTATACCGCAACTTGCGTATTGGCTTGGGCATGACGGCGGTCCTGCTCCTGGCATCGATCCTCATCCAAAGCACATATACGCGCCAGCCGACAGACAAACATTGCTGGCAAGGAGCCCTCAGCGAATACTTCTACACCTCCGCGCACAGCATCTTCATCGCCTCGCTTCTGGGACTCGCCACGCTGTTCTTCGTCTACCGAGGCAGCAGCGACACGGAGAATGCTCTGCTGACACTGGCTGGTGTCGCCGCGGTGACCGCAGCGCTGGTGCCGCAGGGGAAGGACTACATCAAACAATGCACACCGCTCTTCATCCCGGACGACGTCAAGGTAGCGGACGTGATTCGGCCCAACCTGGTGGCAATCGTCGCGGCTCTCGGTCTGGCGTGGGTAATCACGCTGTTTCAGCGCCATTACGACAGGAGGGACCAGGCCGGCATCAGAATCCGGCAGAAGAAGAGCCCCGGGGGAATTGCGGCACGCTGCATTCTCTGGCTGGTCGTGGCGGCTGGGTTGATTGCCCTCTGCTTACCGACGGTCAACTCGCGAGATGTTGCGCACGGCATAGCCGGGTTTCTGCTGCTGTCGTCTTTCATCGCCACCGTGTTCGTTACCGCACACCTCGCCAATCGAGAGGAAATGTCGCCGCGCGCGGACGGACTTGCGCGGTTCTACAGATGCTTCTACCGGTGGTGGCGCTGGGTGATGCTGTTGACGTTTCTCGGAATACTCGCAGTGCAATTAATTTGGCACGAGTTTTTCGGGGGCCTATGGGGCACCATCTTGGAAGCCTCGGTGACCCTGGAATTCTGTGTGTACTGGGCGGTCCAGACCTTCGACCTGTGGGATGACCCTGACCGTAGGTACCGCCTGAGCGAAGCGGACCAATATCGGCTCAAGCAAGCGAGCGTGCCTGCCGAACTGGAACCCGAGGAGGGCACTTCCTATGGCGCGAAGGTCATGACTTTCCTCTAGCGCCATTCACCCAGCAGGCGACGTCGACGTACACGGTCTTGATCACGTGAAAACCATCCGCTCGCGTGGCGTCGAACCACGACGACCTAGATGACGCACAATCAATTGCGCAATTTGCGGGGATGACTGATGTCAGCCAAGACGGCAGCAAAGGGGGTTTGCGCATGGAACCGAACACTGCAGACAACTCAGGCGACGTTGTGAGCACTCCGGAGACTGCAATCAAGCCAGACCCAGACCCAGGCACGGTCCCGTTGAGCGGTGGTGCCCACCACGCTTGCGGTATACCGCAACTTGCGTATCGGCTTGGGCCTGACAGCGGTCATGCTCACGGCGTCAATCTTGATACAAAGCATTCACGTGCCGCATGTGCAAGATCCCCGCACAAAAGATCTGCTTCCAATCACAGCTCAGCGAGTACTTTTACACCACCGCCCACAGCATCTTCATCGGCTCGCTCTTGATACTCGCAGCACTATTCTTCGTCTATCGAGCACCACAGACACCGAGAATGCCCTGTTGCAGATTGCCGGTGTCGCAGCGTTGACGGCAGCGCTCGTGCCGGAGGACAAGAAATACCTCAGAGAAAAGTGCAACGCCAGTCTATATTCCGGAGACGTCAATGTATCGACCGTCATCAGAATCAATTTGGTGGCAGTTGTCGTGGCCCTCGTAGTGGCGTGGTTAATCACTCTGCTTCAGCACAAGCACAACAGGGACGATGCACACGGCAACGAGATCCGCCCGAAGAAAAGCTCGGGCGGGAACTGGGCGCGTCGTCTTCTCCGAACGGTTGTCGTTCTCGGCCTGGTCGCGATCTGCATCCCCAACGCGCGCCTTCAACTTGTGCATGGCGTGGCTGGGCTACTGCTGCTCTCGTCCTTCATCGCCACGGCGTTCGCCACCGCGTTCATCGCTGGCCGAGAGGAGTGCCCACCAGGCCGCAGACCCTGTGTTCATTGCGCCTACAGGTGGTTTTACTTGTGGTGGGCCATCTTTATGTTGTTGACGTTGATTGGGATAGTCCTAATGCTCATCTGCCCTCCGAAATTCATGAGGGAAGTGGGAGGCACCATCCTCGAAGCCGCGATAACCGTGGAATTCTGCGTGTACTGGGTGGTCCAGACATTCGATCTGTGGGATGAACCCGACCGTAGATCCCGACTGAGCGTTCCGGACCGATATCGGCTCCAGCAAGAGCCCGTGCCGCGCGGACTGGAAGCCGATGACGATCATGGCGCGAAGGTCATGAGATTTCTGTAGTGCCGCTCACCTAGCAGGCGACGTCGACGTACACGGTCTTCGATGTGACCGTCGTGACGAGGCTGCTCCCTGCACCTGGCGCCCCCGAATCCACCCGCGCGAAGGTCTGACCGGGGCGCACCGAGGTGACAGAACACGCCATCGAGCGGCGCCGTGCCGACCTTGTTGAGGATCACGTGAAAACCGTCCGCCTGCAAGGAACTAACGGTTTCGGATGCCGTCACCGGACCCGATGGCGCCGCGTTTGCGACACCGGCCATACCGAGGGCGGCCAAAGCCATTGCACCCGTGGCAATCATGTACTTCATTGAACTTCCCATCTTCGTTGAATCACCAAGAGATAGGAGTACGGGTTACAGAGGCGAGGCGCCCCGTAGGTGCTCGAAGATCAGCGATGTCTGCGTGCCTGCGACGTCGGAATCGGAGTTCAGGTTCTCCACGACGAAGGACCGGAGGTCGTCGGTGTCGCGGGCGGCCACGTGCAGAAGAAAGTCGTCGGCGCCGGCAAGAAAGTAGACGTCCATCACCTGCGGCTTGCGCCGGATCTGCTGGATGAAGTTGCGGATCTTGGCCCTGGCGTTGGCCTGCAGGCTGACCGAGATCATCGCCTGCAGCGACAGCCCGATGGCGGCGGGATCGATATCGGCGTAATAGCCGCGGATGACACCGAGATCGTGCAGCCGTCGAACCCGCCCGTGACACGTCGACGGCGCGATGCCGACAGCGTCGGCGAGCGCACTGTTGGGCATGCGGGCATCGCGGTGCAGGGTGAGCAAGAATCCGGCGGTCGACGTCGTCGAGCTCGGGGTTCTGAACATCCTTCGGCGAACGCGCGCGACTCACCGCCGATATTGATGATTCTTCTGGCACCGACGCAATCATATCGAATGATCATCGGAACTATTGCTTGTCAGCCGAAGGTTCTTCACAATTCTAGGTAGTCCATCGACCAAACAGGAGCGATCATGCGTGTCGGCATCCCGACCGAGATCAAGAACAACGAATTCCGAGTCGCCATCACCCCCGCCGGCGTGGCCGAGCTGGTGCATCGCGGCCACGAGGTGCTCATCGAGGCCGGCGCGGGCGAAGGCTCTGCGATATCCGACGCCGACTTCAAGCGCGCGGGTGCTCAGATGATCAACAGCGTCGACGAGGTGTGGGCCGAGGCCGATCTGCTGCTGAAGGTCAAGGAGCCGATCGAGCCCGAGTACAGCCGTCTGCGCGAGGGCCAGACCCTGTTCACCTACCTGCACCTTGCCGCCTCCAAGCCGTGCACGGATGCGCTGCTCGCCTCGGGCACCACGTCGATCGCCTACGAAACCGTGCAGACCGCCGACGGCGCACTGCCCCTTCTGGCCCCGATGAGTGAGGTCGCGGGTCGCCTCGCATCACAGGTCGGCGCGTACCACCTGATGCGCACCCACGGCGGACGCGGCGTCCTGATGGGCGGCGTTCCCGGTGTCGCGCCTGCCAACGTTGTCGTCATCGGCGGCGGAATGGCAGGCGACAACGCCGCCGCCGTCGCCAAGGGCATGGGCGCCCGCGTCACCGTCTTCGACCTGAACATCAACACACTGCGCAAGATCGACGCCGAATACGGCGGCAGCATCGAGACCCGCTACTCGTCGCGCCTCGATCTCGATGACGCGGTCAAGGAGGCCGACCTCGTCATCGGCGCCGTCCTGGTTCCCGGCGCGAAGGCGCCCAAGCTCGTCACCAATTCGACTGTCGCACATATGAAGTCGGGCTCCGTACTGGTCGACATCGCGATCGACCAGGGCGGCTGCTTCGAGGACTCGCGTCCGACCACTCACGACGACCCGACCTTCGCGGTGCACGACACGGTGTTCTACTGCGTGGCCAACATGCCCGGTGCCGTGCCGCGCACGTCGACCTACGCCTTGACCAACGCGACCATGCCGTATGTGGTCAAGCTCGCCGAGCGCGGCTGGAAGAGTGCCTGCCAGGCCGATTCCTCTCTGGCCAAGGGTCTTTCGACGCACGAGGGTGCGCTGCTCTCCGAGCAGGTGGCGTCCGACCTCGACCTGCCGTTCACCGATCCGGCCACCGTTCTGGCCTGATCGCTCAACCGAACAACTCCCCGTCCACATATAGCCAACGACGGGCTCTGACGGCGAAGTGGGACCGCTCATGCAGGAAGCCCTTTTGCTCCTCGCGTGCGCCGTCTCCACTTCGTCGGTTTCGGGTGTAGTGCGCCCGGAACTCCACCTCTCCCGCCTCGTCGCCGGGCTGTCCCGCCACCGTGTCGAGGATCTCCAGTCCCGTCCACGTCTCGCCTGACGGCGACAGCGCCTCCGGGCGGGTGCGCGGATGCCAGGTCCGCCAGACGTAGTCCATGTCCCCCACCGCGTAGGCGCTGTACCGCGATCGCATCAACTCCTCGGCGGTCGCCGCCATCCGCTGTCCGGCGTGAAGGGGGCGGCAGCAGAGGGCGAACTCTTCGCCGCTGCCGCAGGGGCAGTCATCGGTTACCGACACGAATCCAGTCTGGTCGATTCCATCCTTGACACCTGTCAAGTATGGTCGGGTCATGGCTCTGGCCGACGTACTGCCCAACGCACCGACAACGTCCGACGATGCGCTTGCACTGTTCGACGCCAGCTCCGCCGTCGAACCCGGGTTCATGATCGGCACGTGGCACGGCGCTGAACTTCCGACCGGCCATCGGTTGGACGGCCTTCTGGAAGCCAGCGGATGGTGGGGCAAGCAGTTCGTCGACAGCGAGACCGTGCACCCGCTGCTGTTCCCCACCAGCGATCGCCGAGCGCTGTGGGCGGTCAACCCGACCCTGGCCTTCGGCGGCCTCGGAATTGTCACGAGATTTCCGGCGCTGCGCCACCACAAATATGCCGGCGTCATCAACTCTGCGAGCCCACTGCTGCGAACGCGGCGTTCCAAGGCGAGGTTGCGCACAACGCGCTATCGCGGGGTCGACACCGCAACGATGATCTACGACCAGTTGCCCATCAACGATGTGTTCCGCAAGTTGGACGACCAGAGCGTGATCGGAGCAATGGATCTGCGCGGATCGAAGAAGCCCTACTTCTTCGTGCTCACACGCGACGACGCGCTGAAGGTGCGCTGAGTCAACCGCCGAACATCGTCACCAGTTCGGTCGTCCGCCACCAGATCAGCGCGACGAACAGCACGAGGATGCCCACCGTCGCACCCGCCTGTACAAGGGTGCGCCTCTCGCGTGGCGCATATGCGTAGGCGAACGCCACCAGTCCGCCCGTGACCAGCCCGCCGAGATGGCCCTGCCAGCTGATGGAGGGCACCGTGAACGTGATCACCAGGTTGATCACGATCATGATGACGACCCAGCGGATGTCGACGTTGACCTTCTTGGCGACCACGAAAGTGGCTGCGAACAAGCCGAATACCGCTCCCGACGCACCAACCGTCGCCGCATTCAGCGGCGAGAACAGATAGATCACCACTGAACCACCCAGCGCACTGAGCAGATACAGCGCAATGAAACGCAGCCGGCCAAGCCAGATCTCCAGCGGCGGACCGACCACGAACAGCGCGAACATGTTGAACAGCGATGTGGGTGATCCCGTTGTGCAGGAACGCCGACGTGATCATCCGGTACAGCTCACCGTCGGCGACAGCGGGCGACCACATCGTCAGCGCCGCCTCGAACTTGCGCGACGCCATCTGGGCGATGAACAGCACCACGTTGAGCGCGATCAGGGCGTAGGTGAGAAACGGTGTGGCCGAACCCATTCGACCGCCGAACTGCGTTCGTGGCTGCCGAACCGTCTTCGCCCCCTCGCCGACGCATTCCACGCATTGGTGGCCGACCGCGGCATCGCGCATGCACTCCGGGCAGATGTACCGGTGACACCGCGTGCACTGGACATACGTCGGGCGGTCCTGGTGCCGATAGCAGGTCGGGTTCGGTTGGGTCATCGCGTCATCCAAGCAGCCATGGCGTGAGGAGCTTGGTGAGTTCGCCGATCAGCGGTCGATTGTTCGCCGCTTTCGGATCGTTTGCCTGCGAGCGCGTCATGATGGCAAGCAGCAGCCGTTGACCCTGCGGCCCGTACGCCATACCGACGTCGTTGGTGCTGCCGTAGTCACCGTTGCCCGTCTTGTCCGCGGTGGTCCAGCCGTCGGGCAGGCCTGTCCGCATGCTCGATGTCTCGTTGGCCCGCATCCAATCCTCGAGCTGCTGGCGCTGCGGCGGGGCCAGCACGTCGCCGCTGAGCAGGCTGCGGTAGCCCCCGCCGAGCGCGCGTGGAGTGCTGGTGTCGCGTGGGTCGCCCGGGATCGCGGTGTTCAGCTCGATCTCCCAGCGGTCCAAGCGCGTGCGGTCATCGCCGATGCTGCGCGCGAAATCAGTGATGGCAGAGGGCCCGCCGATCGTCTGAAGAAGAAGATTGCCCGCGGCGTTGTCGCTGACCTGTACCGCGGCCGCGCACAGATCGGCCAACGTCATCTGACCACCGGCGTTGGGAGCGGTCCTCGGAGAGTTGGGCAGCGCGGCCTGCTCGGGATCGACGAAGACCTGCCGGTCCAGCGTCAGCTCGCCGTTCTGGACCATCTGCAGAACCCTGGCGGCGGCGTAGCCCTTGAACGTCGAACACATGGCGAACGATTCGCCGTCGAGGTGAGAGACCGTGCGGCCGGACTCCAGGTCGACGGCATACACACCGATCTTCACGTTGTGCTGTCGCTGCAGCGCCTCGATGCGGTCGTGGACCGGCGGCACCGGGTCGGCGGGATCGGCGGGATCGGCAAGGACAGGCTTTTGCGGGAGAGCGGCGAGGCCGGCCACTGCCAACCCACCCACCAGCATGCTCCGTCGGGAGAAGTGATTCACTGCTCCCACGGTAGGCGATCAGCCCGCGATGGCCCGAAGCGGCTGCGGCAGTGACTTTTTGGTCCGGTACGGCCCCAGGATCGCCGCGCCGTACTGCCTGGTCAGCAGCTTACGCGCGACGGCGTTGACCTCTTCGAGAGTGACCTCGTTGATCAGCTCCAAGGTCTTGTCGATGCTGCGGTGCTCGCCGAAGTTCAACTCACTGCGACCGATGCGGTTCATCCGCGAGCCGGAATCCTCCAGCCCGAGCACCAACCCACCGGACAACGACCCCTTGGCGATCCGGCACTCGCCTTCGGTGATCCCGTCCCGGGCCACCGTCTCCAGCACATCGGTTGTCACCCGGGCGACTTCGCCGAAGCGCTCGGGCAGGCATGCGGCATAGACCGACAGCGCGCCGGTGTCGGAGAACGTGTCGACCGTCGAATACACCGAGTAGGCAAGGCCGCGGGTCTCTCGGATCTGCTGGAACAAGCGCGAACTCAGGCCCCCGCCAAGCGCGGTGTTCAGGACCGACAACGCCCACCGATGCTTCCAGTGCCGTCCCGGCACCCGCACGCCCAGCGACAGGTGCGTCTGCTCGGCGTCCCGGTTGACCACCTCGACGGAGGGTTGACCGGTGACCCGACCCGTGCCTT
Source organism: uncultured Actinomycetota bacterium (assembly GCA_963758825.1). Lineage (GTDB taxonomy): Bacteria > Actinomycetota > Actinomycetes > Mycobacteriales > Mycobacteriaceae > Mycobacterium. The sequence goes on from CAVWWV010000018.1 coordinate 139,869, forward strand.
TGCGTGGCGGAATCGCGGTGCGACCACGGGTCAGGTGTGCACCGAAGTGCTCGCGCACCAGCCCGACCACCTCGTCATGGTCGATGTTGCCCGCGACCGCAACCACCATTCGCTCAGGGGTGTAGCGGCGAACATGGAACGAATGCAGCTGCGATCGGGTCATCGCGGAAACCGATGCGACACTGCCGATCACGGGCCGACCGACCGGGTGCGCACCGAACACAGCCGACAGGAAAACGTCGCCGAGAGTGTCCTCCGGATCGTCGTCACGCATGGCGATCTCCTCGAGCACCACAGCGCGTTCGAGTTCGACGTCCTCGACCGCACACGAACCCCGCAGCACGACGTCGGCGACCAGGTCGATGGCCAGGTCCACGTCGCTGTCGAGGACATGCGCGTAGTAGCAGGTGTGTTCGCGTGCCGTGAACGCGTTCAGCTCACCGCCGACCGCGTCCACCGCCTGGGCGATCTCCACCGCGCTGCGCGTCGGGGTGGACTTGAACAACAGGTGCTCGAGAAAGTGCGCGGCACCGGCAACGCTGGATCCTTCATCGCGCGAACCGACGCCCACCCACACACCGACCGACGCCGATCGCACCGACGGGATGTATTCGGTGACGACGCGCAGTCCACCGGGCAGGGTGGTGCGCCGCACTGTGGACTCCGTCGCGCCCTCGTTACCGCCGCGGACCCGTCGCAGGCCCGCCTTCCCGCTAGCTACCTGTCGTGGCATCGACAGGCGTCGACTCGGGCGACGCGGCTGAGTCGTCTTCTTCGTCCTCCGAGACCAGGACGAGCGAGATCTTGCCGCGGTTGTCGATATCGGCGATCTCCACACGCAGCTTGTCGCCGACCTTCACCACGTCTTCGACCTTGGCGATGCGCTTGCCACGGCCGAGCTTGGAGATGTGCACCAGCCCGTCGCGGCCCGGCAACAGCGACACGAAAGCACCGAAATCGGTTGTCTTGACCACGGTTCCGAGGAACCGCTCGCCGGTCTTGGGCAGCTGCGGGTTGGCGATCGCGTTGATCATGTCGATCGCGGCCTGTGCCGACAATCCGTCGGTCGCACCGACGAACACCGTGCCGTCATCCTCGATGGAGATGGACGCACCGGTCTGCTCGGTGATCGAGTTGATCATCTTGCCCTTCGGCCCGATCACCTCGCCGATCTTGTCGACCGGGACCTTGATCGCGGTCACACGCGGCGCGTACGGGCTCATCTCGTCGGGCTCGTCGATCGCCTCGGCCATCACCTCGAGGATGGTGATGCGAGCGTCCTTGGCCTGCGAAAGCGCGCCGGCCAGCACCTTCGACGGAATGCCGTCGAGCTTGGTGTCCAGCTGCAGCGCGGTGACGAAGTCCTTGGTGCCCGCGCACTTGAAGTCCATGTCGCCGAAGGCATCCTCGGCGCCGAGGATGTCGGTCAGGGTGACGAAGCGGCGTTCGGTGCTGCCGTCATCCAGTTCGACGTCATCGGACACCAGACCCATCGCGATGCCCGCGACCGGCGCCTTGAGTGGCACGCCTGCGTTCAGCAGCGACAGGGTGGAGGCACAGACCGAGCCCATCGACGTCGAGCCGTTGGAGCTCAACGCCTCCGACACCTGGCGGATCGCATACGGGAACTCCTCGACGCTCGGCAGCACGGGCATGAGTGCCCGCTCGGCCAGTGCGCCGTGCCCGATTTCACGCCGCTTGGGCGAGCCGACGCGACCGGTCTCACCGGTCGAGTACGGCGGGAAGTTGTAGTGATGCATGTAGCGCTTGGACTTCTCCGGCCCCAGCGAGTCGATCTGCTGGGCCATCTTGACCATGTCGAGCGTCGTCACACCCATGATCTGGGTCTCGCCACGCTCGAACAGTGCGCTGCCGTGCGCCCGCGGGATCACGGCGACCTCGGCGGAAAGCGCGCGGATATCGGTGATGCCGCGGCCGTCGATGCGGAAGTGGTCGGTCAGAATACGTTGGCGCACAAGCTTCTTGGTCAGCGACCGGAACGCGGCGCCGACCTCCTTCTCGCGACCCGCGTAGGTGTCGGCGAGCCGCGCCAACACCTCGGCCTTGATCTCGTCGGTGCGGTCGTTGCGCTCTTCCTTGCCTGCGATGGTGAGCGCCTTGGAGAGCTCGTCGGTTGCCACCGAGGACACCGCGTAGAACACGTCGTCCTGGTAGTCCGGGAACACCGGGTATTCGGCGGTCGGCTTGGCGGCCTTGTCGGCCAGCTCCTGCTGAGCGGCACACAACGCGGCGATGAACGGTTTGGCCGCTTCAAGGCCCTCGGCCACCACCGACTCGGTCGGGGCGCCTGCCCCGCCTGCGATCAGGTCGATGACGTTGTCGGTGGCTTCGGCCTCGACCATCATGATGGCCACGTCGTCAGCCGTCTTGCGGCCCGCGACGACCATGTCGAAGACTGCGTTCTCGAGCTGCTCGACGGTGGGGAACGCCACCCAGGTGCCCTCGATGAGCGCCACGCGGACGCCACCGACGGGGCCGGAGAACGGAATCCCCGAGATCTGCGTGGACGCCGACGCGGCGTTGATCGCCAGCACGTCGTACAGATCCTTGGGGTCGAGGCTCAGGATGGTGACGACGACCTGGATCTCGTTACGCAGACCCGAGATGAAGGTGGGCCGCAGCGGCCTGTCGATCAGTCGGCAGGTCAGGATCGCGTCGGTGGAGGGGCGACCCTCACGCCGGAAGAACGAGCCGGGGATGCGTCCCGCCGCATACATGCGCTCTTCGACGTCGATCGTCAGCGGGAAGAAGTCGAAATGGTCTTTGGGGGTCTTGCTGGCCGTCGTGGCCGACAGCAGCATGGTCTCGTCGTCGAGGTAGGCGACGACGGCGCCGGCGGCCTGCTTGGCCAGCCGGCCGGTCTCGAAACGGATGGTGCGGGTGCCGAAGCTCCCGTTGTCGATAACGGCGGTCGATTCGAACACGCCTTCTTCAATTTCAACTACAGACATAGACGTCCGTATGGCCTCTCTGGATCACTGTTCAACTGTTTTGCGTCGTCACAGCGTCTGGACCCTGGCCCTGGAAGCGGCCGTCGATCGAAGCTGTCGGGGGTCAGAACCCCGGCAGCCACTACCGAAGACCGCGCGATCAGGCGGATCCCGATATGACGGGCAGGAACGGCGCTCACGGAGTTGCGAAGGCCGTACCCAAGCGTTCGAGCCGAACCGGCTATCGAACTAATCCATCGTACATTGCAGCAGGTACAGGACCGAGCCCGGGGGTCGAATCAGCCGCCGACCACGGCTCGGCGGTCCATACCGCGTCCGCCGCGCTGTCGCGTCACAAAGCCGCTGCTCGAGCGGCACGGTCGATGCGTATCCCGAAGCCGGTCAGCGCACTGGTCGGCTTTGGCGACCTCGCGCATGATCCACGGTGGTCACGTGAGCGTGTTCGAAGCGCCGCGCGCTCGGAGCAGTCGCACCCGGACGCGGGCGCGCGCCGTCCTCCGGAGCGACGCTCGTGCCGCCGCCGACTACCAGACGCGTCCATGCAGATGCCTAGAGCCAAGACTCGCTGAAGCGAACATCGCAGTCGAGTAGATACGTGACGACGTCCGAACGAGCAGTCGGCGAGTACGTTTGCGACCGCGCGTCGACGCCGCTCGGACGACACGACTCCTGGCGACGGCAGGATCCTGCTCAATGCCGACGACGTGTCCGTCGGGTCCGACGATGTGCGCCACCTGGAACGCCACGTCGCCGAGAGACCGGAGCCGAGGTCGAGGACCCGCATCCCTGCGCGCACTCCGCCGCTCGAGAGCAGAGTTCGTTCGGCATTTCTGCGCCTGTACGCAGACGCGCGATTTCGGCGTCGTCGCTTCCCAGAACGTATTCGCGAGAGACGTCAGCGACGCAGGCCGAGGCGGTCGATCAGGGTGCGGTAGCGCGTCACGTCGACCTGGGCGACGTACTTGAGCAGGCGGCGGCGCCGACCGACCAGCAGCAGCAGTCCGCGCCGCGAGTGATGGTCGTGCTTGTGCACCTTGAGGTGCTCGGTCAGGTCAGAGATGCGCTTGGTCAGCAGCGCGACCTGTGCCTCCGGCGAACCGGTATCGGTGTCATGCAGGCCGTAGGAGCCCAGGATGTCTTTTTTCTGTTCGGCAGTGAGCGCCACGAAACAATCTCTCCATCAATAGGTCCGCGAGGGTGAGGATCGAGCCCTGCTGGGGCCCGAAGTAGCGCAGCCACCGCGAACTGCAGCACACGCTTGGTCGGCGTGAAGTTTAGCAGCGCCCAGGCTGAGCAGCGAAATCGCTCCCGCGACCGAGCCGCGCAAGGCGGCTACTGGGCGGCAAGGATGGTGCGGGCGCGCTCCGTGTCGCCGCCCATGGCGGTGACCAGGTCGTCGACCGAGCCGAAGCGCTCCTGGCCGCGGATGCGGGCGACGAAATCCACCCCGACGTGCTGGCCGTACAGGTCGGCTTCGTTATCGAGGACGAACGCCTCGACCGTGCGTGTCCGCCCCGAGAACGTCGGATTGGTTCCGACGGAGACCGCCGCCTGATACCGCTCACCAGGCACGACGGTTCCCACCACCGGGCCGTGGCCGAGCACGGTGAACCACGCGGCGTACACGCCGTCGGCCGGGATGGCCGAGTACATCGGCGGCGCGACGTTGGCGGTCGGATAGCCCAGCACTTTGCCGCGGCCGTCGCCGCGAACCACCACACCCTCGACGCGGTGCGGCCGGCCCAGCGCCTCGGCGGCGGCCACGACGTCGCCCGCGTCCACGCAGGACCGGATGTAGGTCGACGAGAAGGTGACCGTTTGGTCTCCTTCGTGCTCGGAAACCAGCGACATGCCCTCGACCGCGAAACCGAATCGCTCCCCCGCCCTGCGCAGCAGGTCGACGTTGCCTGCCGCCTTCTTGCCGAAGGTGAAGTTCTCGCCCACCACCACCTCGACGACGTGCAGGTTCTCCACCAGCAGTTCGTGGATGTAGCGCTCGGGTGTGAGCTTCATGAAGTCGGAGGTGAACGGCATCACGAGGAAGACGTCGATGCCCATTTCCTCGACCAGCTCGGCGCGCCGGGTCAGGGTGGTCAGCTGGGCGGGATGGCTGCCGGGGAAGACGACCTCCATCGGGTGCGGGTCGAACGTCATCAGCACGGTGGGCACACCGCGGGACCTACCCGCCTTGACGGCGTGGTTGATCAGCTCGGCGTGTCCGCGGTGCACCCCGTCGAACACGCCGATCGTCACGACGCATCTACCCCAGTCGGTGGGGATCTCGTCCTGCCCCCGCCAGCGCTGCACGGTGGCAAGCCTACGACGCGCACGCCGTCCCGGCTGCGTCACATCCCCAGATCAGATGACCATTGCCTAAACTTCTTCACTGTGAGTCCGAACGGTGATCAGCGCGACCTGACCACGGTCGCCCAGGATTACCTCAAGGTCATCTGGACCGCCCAGGAGTGGTCACGGGAAAAGGTGTCCACAAAGATGCTCGCCGAGCGGATCGGGGTGTCGGCCAGCACGGCGTCGGAATCCATCCGCAAGCTGGCCGATCAGGGCCTGGTGGACCACGAGAAGTACGGCGCGGTGACGCTGACCGACGCGGGCCGCCGAGCGGCGCTGGCGATGGTTCGCAGGCACCGGTTGATGGAGACCTTCCTGGTCCGGATGCTGGGCTACAGCTGGGACGAGGTGCACGACGAGGCCGAAGTGCTCGAGCACGCCGTCTCGGACCGGATGCTGGACCGCATCGACGCCAAGTTGGGTCATCCCACGCGCGACCCGCACGGCGACCCGATCCCTGCCGCCGACGGCCACGTGCCGACGCCGGATGCGCGGCAGCTCTCGGTGTGCGAAGACGGCGAGACGGGCACGGTGGCCCGCATCTCCGACGCCGACCCGGAAATGCTGCGGTACTTCGACAGCGTGGGCATCACTCTGGATTCGCGGTTGATGGTGCTGGCCCGCCGCGACTTCGCGGGCATGATCTCCGTGGCGATCAAGCCTTCCGACGCCAGGGAGAACGACCCGGGCACCACCGTCGATCTCGGCAGCCCGGCCGCAGAAGCGATCTGGGTCGTCGGCTAGCGCTGCGGGTTGCCGTTACAGCGTCGCGGGACGAATGACCACTACCGATCGTGCCCGGTCGCCCTGGTCGCGAAGCAGTGAAATGACCTTCTCGTCCGGCGCCACCGCGGCGTACACGCCGTCGATGCCCGCCGGGTCCAACGCCCGGCCGTGTCGCGCGGACTCGGCCTCGTCGGCGGTCAGGTCGCGACGCGGGAAGGCCAGCAGGCAGGCCTCGTCGAGCGAATAGCTCAGGGCCGGTTCGATCGGCCAGGGCGTCGAGCGTGCGTGCCTCGTCGAGCCCGAACATGCCCACGCGAGTGCGTCGCAGCGCGGTCAGATGTCCGCCGACGCCGAGGGTGGCGCCGACGTCGCGGGCCAGCGCCCGGATGTAGGTGCCGCTCGAACAGTCCACCTCGACGTCGACGTCGACCAGATCAGCCGTCCGCCGAACGTCGAGCACCTCGAAGCGGCCGACGTGTACCGCCCGCGCGGCCAACTCGACGGTGTGGCCTTCCCGCACGAGTTGGTAGGCGCGTTTGCCGCCGACCTTGACGGCGCTGACCGCCGACGGCACCTGCGAGATGTCGCCGCGAAGCGCCGCAATCGCTGCTTCGATGTCGTCATCAGCGACGTCCGCGGCCGAAACCTTTTGCAGCACTTCGCCGTCGGCGTCTTCGGTGCTGGTCGTCTGGCCCAGCCGAATGGTCGCGGCATACGACTTGTCGGTCGCGGTCAGCAACCCGAGGATCTTGGTGGCCCGCTCGATGCCGACCACCAGGACACCCGTGGCCATCGGGTCCAACGTGCCCGCATGCCCGACCTTGCGGGTGGAGAAGATGCGCCTGCACCGGGAAACCACATCGTGGCTCGTCATCCGGGCGGGTTTGTCGACCACCACCAGGCCGGCTCCGAAACTCACAACACGATCGCCGTCAGCGCCAGACCGTCCCGCACCGACCACCGGCCCCGCAGCGTGGTCAGCGGCGGACCCGACAGGGCGGCCGGGTCGATGAGGATGCTGGATTCGAATCCGCCTGCGGCGCCGCCCTCGTCGACGTCGAACACGATGTGGGCGTCCTCGAAACCCAGCCAGCGCCGGGTGACCGGGTACCAGGCCTTGTAGGTGGCCTCCTTGGCGCAGAACAGGATTCGATCCCAGTGCAGTCCGCCGGGCAGCGCGCTGATCTCGGTGCGCTCGACAGGCAGGCTGATCGCATCGAGCACGCCGTTGGGCAGCACACCGTGAGGCTCGGCGTCGATGCCGACCGACCGCACGGATTCGTGCCTGCCGACCGCGGCGCCGCGGTAGCCGTCGCAGTGCGTGAGGCTGCCGACCACTCCGTCGGGCCAGCACGGTTCGCCCTTCTCGCCCTTCAGGATCGGCACCGGCGGCACGCCTAGTTCTCCAAGCGCCTGTCGCGCGCAGTAGCGCACGGTGATGAACTCGTTGCGGCGTTTGGCCACCGACTTGGCGATCAGCGGCTCCTCCTCGGGGAGCGGCGCCAAATCCGGTGGGTCGTCGTACATTTCGGCCGCGGCCACCTTGTCGGGCAGAACGTCGGAAAGGAGTGTCGCGACAATCATCTGGCCCGCGTCGCCTGCCGGTTGGCGATCCGCTCCTGGATTTTCTGCGCGCTTGTCCGCATCTCATCGGTGATCTCGAAATGGCCGCCGAACTCGTTGAGATATCCGGCGGGGTAGTCCGGGTCGGGGAGCACCTGGCGCAGCCACCGATACGGCTTGCGCCGCCGCCACTCTCGCGGGTAGCCGACCGACACCTCTTCGAAGCGCACGCCGTCATACCACGTCGTTCTGGGAATGTGCAGGTGTCCGTACACCGAGCAGATCGCGTTGTAGCGGGTGTGCCAGTCAGCGGTCGCCGTGGTACCGCACCAGAGTGAGAACTCCGGATAGAACAGCGCGTCGCAGGGCTCCCGCACCAACGGGAAGTGGTTCACCAGAACCGTCGGCGTCACCCAATCGAGGTCCTCGAGCCGCTTGCGGGTGGCCGCCACCCGGTCGCGGCACCACGCATCCTTCGTCGCGTACGGCTCGTTGGAGAGCACGAACTCGTCGGTGGCCACCACGTTGCGTTCCCTGGCGATGGCCAGCCCCTCGGACTTCGTCGCCGCCCCCTCGGGCAGGAACGTGTAGTCGTAGAGCAGAAACATCGGCACGATCGTTGCGGGGCCGCCTGCATCGGTCCACACCGGAAAGGGATGCTCGGGGGTGACCACGCCCATCTCGTCGCACATGTTGACCAGGTAGTCGTAGCGGGCTCGGCCGAACACCTGCATCGGATCTTTGGAGGTGGTCCACAGCTCGTGGTTGCCCGGCACCCAGATGACCTTGGCGAACCGCTTCCGAAGCAGGTCGAGTGCCCACCTGATCTCGTCGGTGCGCTCGGCGACGTCGCCTGCGACGATCAGCCAGTCGTCCGGCGACGATGGATGCAGCGATTCGGTGACCGGCTTGTTGCCGGTGTGACCGGTATGCAGGTCGCTGACCGCCCAGAGTGTCGCCACGAATGTCAAGCGTACTTGCGCGTCGGCCGTCCGCTCCGACCTGCAACTAGAACATGTTCTCGTTTCCGGTCCGGCGGCTTCGAGGCGACTTGTATAGTCCCCGCAGGGGCCGGCGATTCGCGAGGGGGTGTTATGGCCACCAGGATCCGTCTGTTCGCGGCGTTCGGTGCGCTGGTGACGGCGGTGATTCTGGTCCTGCAGGGCGGACCGCTGACCGTGCAGACGCCAGATCCGGTGCAACTGCGGTCGACATCTGCACCGCTGCCGATGGCGACGACGACGATCAAGTGGCCGGTGATCGAAACCGTCGATCCCGATCCGTTCGACGCATGCCGCGACATCCCACTCGACGTGATCCAGCGCATCGGCCTCGCGTTCACGCCGCCCGATCTGGAGGACGGCCTGCGCTGTCACTACGACGCCGGGAACTACCAGATGGCGGTCGAGTCGTTCGTCTGGCGCACCTATGAGCAGAGCCTGCCGCCGGACGCGGTCGAACTGGACATCGAGGGGCACCGCGCGGCGCAGTTCTGGGTGATGAAGCCGACCGACTGGAACAACCGGTGGTGGATCACCTGCGCGATCGACTTCAAAACCGACTGGGGCGTGATTCAGCAGTCGCTGTTCTACGCGCCGACGTACACGGCCGACGACGTCGACTGCATGCAGACCAACCTGCAGCGCGCCCATGAGCTTGCGCCGTACTTCCAGTACAAGAAGCGCGACGCCAGCGAGTGATCCACCGGTAGCGCACACCTGCGTAGCCTCGGTTGGCGTGCCACCAGTCAAGAACCTCCTCGGCCGGACCCTCGGCCGCCTTCTGGGCCTTCCGCCGCACACCACCGATTACGAAGTCGTCCATCGCGTTCGGATACCCATGCGCGACGACATCTCGCTGCTCGCCGACCACTACCGTCCGCTGACGCCGAATCCGGCGGGCACACTTCTGGTTCGCACCCCTTACAGCCGCGGGTATCCGGTCTCGGCGCTGTTCGGCAGCGTCTACGCCGCCCGTGGTTACCACGTCATCGTGCAGAGTGTCCGCGGCACCTTCGGGTCCGGTGGCGACTTCAGCCCTTTCACCCACGAAATCGATGACGGCGCCGACACCGCGGCATGGCTACGCGACCAGCCGTGGTTCACCGGTTCGTTCGCCACCATGGGTGCGTCCTATCTCGGTTTCACGCAGTGGGCGCTGCTGACCGACCCGCCACCGGAAATGGCGGCCGCCGTCATCACCGTGGGACCGCACGACCTCAGCGGACCGCGCTGGGGCACGGGTTCATTCGGGCTCAACGACTTCCTCGGATGGAACGACGCCATCACCCACCAGGAAGATCCGGGCCGGATACGAGGCGTCGTGCGGATGGTCCGGTCCAGGCGGTTGCTGGCACGAGCGACGGCGGCCCTGCCTGTCGGCGAGGCAGGCCGAGCACTGCTCGGCGAGGGCGCGCCGTGGTACGAGTCGTGGCTCGAACACCCCGAGCACGACGACCCGTTCTGGGCGGGGACTCAATTGCACACCGCGCTGGAGCACGCCGAGGTTCCCGTGCTCTTGCTCACCGGCTGGCAGGACGTGTTCATCGACCAGACGTTGGAGCAGTACGCACAACTGCGCCGGCGAAATGTGCCGGTCGCGGTCACCATCGGCTCGTGGACCCACGGGCACATGTTGACCAAGGGTGCCCCGACCCTGTTGCGCGAGTCGCTGCGCTGGCTGGACGCGCACCTGGTGGGCGACGGCGGCACTGCGCGCATCCCGGTACGCATTCACGTCAACCATGACGGCTGGCTCGGACTCGACGATTGGCCGCCCGCGATGCCCGAGCAGGTGCGGTATCTGCAGCCAGGTGGTCGTCTGGGTGTTGCGGTGCCGCCTGACACCGCGCCGACGTCGACCTTCACCTATGACCCCGCGGACCCGACACCGACCCTCGGCGGTCGGCTGCTCTCCCCCGCGGGCGGCTACCGAAACGACACCAGACTCGCCGACCGCTCAGACGTGCTGACGTTCACCGGTGACGCGCTGTCACAGGACGTCTACGTGGTCGGAAACCCGGTGCTCGACCTGGCGCACTCCTGCGACAATCCGCACAATGACCTCTTCGTCCGGGTCAGCGAGGTCGACGCGAAGGGCAGGTCCCGCAACGTCAGCGACGGATACCGCCGCGGCACAAGCGATTCCGGCACCATCACCATCGAACTGGACGCCGTCGCGCACAAGTTCCGCGCGGGGTCACGCATCCGGGTGTTGATTGCCGGCGGATCGCATCCGAGGTTCGCCCGTAATCTCGGCACCGGCGAGCCGCTGCTCAGCGGCAGACAGATGCGGCCGGCCACCCACACCGTGCATGTCGGGGACGGCGCGTCGCGGCTGCGGCTGCCTGCGGGCGCCCGGCCGTCACCCCACTGAATCGCGAACGCGCGCAGCGATATCGCGCAGCGTCGCGTCGTCGTGGACCGGCGTCGACCACATCGGATTGACCGGCAGCGGCACCCAGCTCGTACACCCGGCATATGCCGGCACGCGGGCCACCCGTTCCGGTTCGGCGAGCGGGCTGACCTGGACCACCAACGCCGTCAGCTTGTGCCTGGGCCGGAAATCCAGCCGTTCGGCACGCACCGATTCGGCGGTCCAGATATGCATCGGCGCGATGTCCTCGAGCCGCTCGGGACGATTGACCTCCACGGCGGCAACGACTTTCGCGCCTGCCCGCAAGACGATCTCGGTCTCTGTGCTGTCAGCGGCTGCGGCCGCAAGCAGGTCGCGATGCTCAGGGCGTACCCGATGCGCGTGGCTGTGGGCGACCGTCGGGAAGAACACGAAATGGGGTGAGTCGAGGGTGAACCTCTTCTCGTGAATGCCACCCTTGCGCAGCAACACGGTCTGGCGGCCATCGAGCATCGCATGTACTGCCGCGCTCCATTCCTTCAGCGCCGGTTGAGTGAGGGCTTCCGCGGTCACCCGGCGCCTGCGGCCCTGGCCGCGATGCGGGCCCGAACCTCGGGGCGCCGCAACGGCGGTACGGTCTTCGGCGGCTGCTTACGAGGCGGCAGCGAGGCCAGCAGCCGTGTCGTGGTCGCGGTGACCTCGGCGACGGCGATCTCGAACGCCTCGGCGTTGGCTGCCGTCGGCCGCGTCACGCCGCTCACCTTGCGGATGTACTGTCGCGCGGCGGCCTCGATCTCCTCGGCGGTCGCGGCCGGTTCCAGACCGCGGAGCTCGGTGATGTTTCGGCACATTCGTCCAGGATAGGTTCAGGCCATGACTTCCGACGATGTGCTGCTGATCGACACCACGGACCGGATCCGCACCCTGACGCTGAACCGCCCGCAATCCCGCAACGCGCTGTCGTCTGCGCTGCGTAGGCAGTTCTTCGCCGCGCTGCGCGATGCCGAGGCCGACGACGCCGTCGACGTCATCATTCTGACCGGCGCCGACCCGGTGTTCTGCGCCGGGCTCGACCTCAAGGAGCTGGGAGACACCACCGAGCTGCCCGACATCTCGCCGAAGTGGCCTCCGATGAACAAGCCGGTGATCGGCGCCATCAACGGCGCAGCCGTCACCGGCGGGCTCGAGCTGGCGCTGTACTGCGACATCCTGATCGCTTCCGAACAGGCCCGGTTCGCCGACACCCACGCCAGAGTGGGGCTGCTGCCGACGTGGGGGCTGTCGGTGCGACTTCCGCAGAAGGTCGGTGTGGGCATGGCTCGCCGGATGAGCCTGACCGGTGACTACCTCTCGGCCGAGGATGCGCTGAGGGCCGGGCTGGTCACCGAAGTGGTGGCGCACGACCAGCTGATGCCGACGGCGCGGCGGACGGCCGCAGCGATCGTCGGCAACAACCAGAAGGCCGTGCGTGCGCTGCTGGCGTCCTATCACCGCATCGACGACGCCCAGACCGGCGAAGGGCTCTGGATCGAGGCGACGTCCGCGCGGCAATGGATGAGCAGCGCCAGCGGCGACGACATCGCCGCCAACCGCGACGCTGTGATCCAGAGGGGCCGTACACAAGTGCGCTGACCGCGCCTAGGCTGCCGAGAATGAACAAAGCGCACGAGATGTGCGGCAGCGACGAGTGGCGAAAGGCGATGCGCGAGGTCATCCTGCCGTGGGCACTCGACGGCACCGACCTCGGCGATGACGTGCTCGAGGTCGGGCCCGGCTACGGCGCCACCACCGACGTGCTCAGCCAGGCGGTGCCGCGGCTCACTTCGGTTGAGATCGATGACGAGCTGGCCGCGATGCTGACCGACCGATTCGCCGACGTTCCGTCGGTCGAGATCGTCAACGGCGACGCGACGTCCCTGCCCTACGCCGACAACAGGTTCTCCGGTGCCGCGTGTTTCACGATGCTGCACCATGTTCCGACGATCGCATTGCAGGATCGGCTTTTCGCCGAGGTCGCCCGTGTGCTGCGGCCCGGCGCCCCGCTGGTCGCCAGCGACAGCCTGGGCAGCGACGAGCTCAAGGCCCACCACGAGGACGACACCTACAACCCCGTCGACCCGGACACCTTGCCCGGCCGGTTGGCCGCCGCCGGGTTCGCCGACGTGAACGTGCGCGTCAACGATTTCGGTTGGGGAGTCGTCGCGCGCGTCGCTGGCTAGGCGGCTGTCGGCGGTTCGATCCCGATGTCGATGTGAACGACCTGCTGGATGCCTGGCTGGTCGGTGACGGGCTCGGCCGGGTTCGGGCCGAACACTGAACTGAGACCGCCGTCGGGGCCGACGAACTGAACGTTGAAGCCGGCCATGACGGGCGCGCTCGTGATGTAGAGCACCTGGCACACGCCGTCCTTCAGCCTGGAACGGAAGAACTGGCCGACGGCGACCTTGGGGGCATCGGGCGAAGCCGATTCCTCCGACAGGATCACCGAGGATCCCCGGCGAACAGCCGCAAGGGTCGACGCCCCGACACACTGGTCGGCATCCGCGGTCTGGTCGAACGATTTGTCTGATCACCACATTCACGGCGGTGCCGACGGTTCCCGGCTCGGCCGCCGACGGCGCCATCGAGACCGCGCCGGCCAACGCCCACGCGGCGCCGAGCGACACCAGTGCCTGTGGCCGTTTCATCGCGTCGATCCTCGCGTGCATCGTCGACAACCACAACTGGGCTCTCGAAAACTGTCCGCTGCGCGGGCGGATGGCGCTCCTACCTGTGACAGCGGTTCGACCCGGGCCGCGAGACCTCACCGGAGGACATCATGACCATCACATACGACGCCGAGTTCGGCACTGAGACGATCGCGGCCGCGCAATACGACGACCCGGATACCTACACGGTTGCCGAAGCCTGGGCATCCAGCCCGCTGGACGACATGGGTGGCGAGCACGTCTTCGCGGCGGCCGATGCCGCCGACGATCGCGACCCCGCAGGCTCACGCGCGAAGCTGTTCGCCGCGCTGACGGCCGGCATCATCGGTGGCGCCACCCTCGGTGCCGTGCTGTTCGGTTACCGACCGGTGGCTCCGCCGACCGTCGTCGTGCCCGGATTCGGGGTTTCCACCGAACAGCTGCCCGCGACGCCGACCATGCCGGACTCTGGCGCCCGGCTCACGCCGGCCGCGGCGCCGGCTCATACGCCGAAGCCAGTGCAGCAGGCTGCGGCACCGAATCCCGTTGCCGCCGAGTCGGAAACGAACGAAGAAGTCGCTGCGGCGCCGGCCATGGCGACCGATCCGGGTGTGCCGCCAGTCTCGTCCCCGCCCGTCCTCATCGATGTCCATCTCCCGCCGCTCGGCGACAATCCGGAACCGCCCGCTGTCGAACCACCAAAGCCACAGCCGCCTGTCTTCGATCCGCCGAACATCGACGTGGTTCAGGCGATGCCCAACGGTCCCATCGCGGAGAAGCCGGAGCAGCCGAACCTGCAGGTCAACGAGGACCTGTATCCGAAGCCCATCGACAACAGCGCCAGCCGGTGGACAACGAAGTTGCCGGACAACAAGCCGAATACACGCAAGGTGAATACCGGCACCAGCAGCCGCGCGACCCTGGCCAAGCCCTGACCGAACGTCGGCCCTGCCATAGCGGTGGAGTAGTCGACTACGCGCGACCGATCGTTGCCGGGAATTTACGTTTCCTTCAATGAAGCCGTCACCGCGTCCCCACAAGATCTCGGCAACGGCGTCGCTGCCCCGCGACGTCGTGGTCGCCTGGGCAGGACATTGAAATGCTCTGCCATATAACGCGTTTCGCGATCGCGGCGCCACGAAGAATCCTGATCCTCGCACTGCTGCTGATGGCCGGCGCCGGGGTGTACGGCGCGCCTGTCATGGACAGCCTCTCGGCGGGCGGATTCCGCAATCCCGCGTCGGAGTCGTGGGACGCGACGCAGATGCTCGCCCACACATTCGAGCAGGGCGATATGAACCTGATCGTTTCGATCACCTCCGACGCGGGCGTGCAGAGCGAAACGGCCCGTGCTGTCGCGCACGACCTTGCGACCCAACTCAATGGGTTCCCGTTCATCACCCAGGTGCACTCCGCATGGACAGCACCGGCGGAGATGGCGCGCTCGATGATCAGCGAGGACGGACAGACCGGCCTGATCGTTGCGGGCGTATCCGGCGGCGAGAACGGCGCGCAGAGGAACGGACGCACGCTATTGCCCCTGCTGCACGACCGCGACGGAGTCGCGGTGAGAGCGGGCGGCGAGGTCGTCACCTACATCGAGGCCAACGACCAGAGCAAGCGCGACCTGCTGACCATGGAGGCGATCGCGCTGCCGCTCAGCTTCCTTGTCCTGATCTGGGTGTTCGGCGGGGTGCTCGCCGCCGCGGTCCCGCTCGCGGTCGGCGGGTTTGCGATCGTCGGCTCGATCGCGATGATGCGGGCACTCGCTTCGTTCACCGAGGTGTCGATCTTCGCGCTGAACCTGATCATCGCCATGGGCCTGGCGCTGGCCATCGACTACACGCTGCTCATCGTCAGCCGGTTCCGCGATGAGATAGCCGACGGCGCGGGCCGCGACGAGGCGCTGCGGCGCACCATGGCCACCGCGGGTCGCACGGTGCTGTTCTCGGCGCTGACGGTGTCGCTCGCGATGGCGACGATGACGATGTTCCCGATGTACTTCCTGAAATCGCTCGGTTATGCGGGCGTCGCCGTCGTCGCGCTGGCCGCGACAGCGGCGATCATCGTCGCACCCGCCGCGATCGCGTTCCTGGGTCCGCGGATCGACTCGCTGGATGCGCGGCGCTTCGGCCGCCGGATCCTCGGTGTGCCCGAGCCGCTCCCCCGAACCGTCGAGCAGACGTTCTGGTACCGGTGGACGAAAGCGATTCTGCGGCGGTCCATTCGGGTCACCACCGCCGTCGTGGTGTTGCTTCTGCTGCTCGGCGCGCCGTTCCTGGGCGTCAAGTGGGGATATCCCGACGACCGCGTCCTTCCCGAGTCGGCGTCGTCACGTCAGATCGGCGACGACATGCGCGCGGGCTTCGGGGTCAATTCGCTCACCGACCTCGCCGTGGTGATCCCGGACGTCACCGGCGTGACCCCCCGCGATCTCGACCGTTACGCCGCGGACCTGTCACGGGTTCCCGACGTCGCCGCGGTGTCGGCACCCGGCGGGACGTTCAGTTCCGGTGTTCGCGTCGGTGCTTCGACCGCCCCCGCGCTCGTCAAGGACGGCAGCGCGTTCTTCACAGTGGCCACCGACGCGCCGCTGTACTCGGCAGCGTCCGAGCGCCAGCTGGATATGCTGCACGCCGTTCCCGCGCCTGCAGGCCGGGACGTGATGCTGACCGGGCGGGCGCAGATCAACCGCGACAGCGCGGCAGGCGTGGCCGACACGATGCCCAAGGTTCTGGTGGTCATTGCGGTGATCACCTTCGTGCTGCTCTTCCTGCTCACCGGGAGTGTGGTACTGCCGCTGAAAGCGCTTGTGCTGAACATGCTTTCGCTGACGGCGTCATTCGGTGCCCTGGTGTGGGTGTTCCAGGAGGGCCATCTGGGGGCGTTCGGCACGACAGCGACCGGCACGATGATCGCGCACGTGCCTGCACTGCTGTTCTGCCTGGCGTTCGGACTCTCGATGGACTACGAGGTGTTCCTGATCTCCCGCATCCGCGAATACTGGCTCGAATCGGGGGGCGTGGACAACGACGAAGCCGTTGCTCTGGGGATCGCCCGCACAGGCCGGGTGGTGACGGCGGCGGCGCTGTTGATGGCCCTGTCGTTCGCGACGCTGATGGCCGCGCAGGTGTCGGTGATGGTGATGTTCGGTCTCGGCGTCACGCTCGCGGTGCTCGCCGACGCCACCCTGGTGCGGATGTTGTTGTTGCCTGCGCTGATGCATCTGCTCGGCCGGTACAACTGGTGGGCGCCCGCACCGTTGCGCGCCGTGCACCGACGCGTCGGCTTGCGCGAGTCGGTTGCCAGCCGGCCCGAACCCGTTGCACGCGAGCCGGAACCGGTGCCGTTGGCATAAAAGTGTCCGGAATGCGCGGTGCGGGTGCTCCTACCTGTACGCCCGGCGGAATCGACGCCGGGACAACAGCCAAGGGAGCCCATCATGAATTCCACCCGCACCGCCGCGTTGCTCATCACCGGCACAGTCTGTGCAGCCGTCGTCACCGCGGCAGGTACGACGGTGCACGCCGAGACGCCATCATCGGCGTATGTTGCAAGGCACGCGCCGCAGGTGGACATTGCGGCATCGGCATACGCGTCGGCCGCCATTGCCACCCCAAACAGCCTGTACGGGAATAGCATCCGATCGCTCCCCGCGGGGTACTACGTCGCCCCCGATCGGGTCTTGGCGGTCCCGACACCTTCTCCGCGACAGACGGGCCGGACGGCACCACACGCGTGTCGAACCCCAGCCTGTCGTTCGCTCCGAGCATCCTCCCGGGCTCAACGACGGATCACAGTGGTCAACCGACGCGAGTCGTCGGTTCGGTGTTGACGCCGGACGCCGTCTCCCGCAACGAGTTTGGGATTGTTCTCGCCGACCGGAGCCTTCCTCGGCTTGGTCGGGCCCGGCGGACTGCTGATCGGTGACGGCGTGCTGCCCGGGCAAGACGGTGGCCTGCTGATCGGCAACGGCGCCGACGGCGCAGAGGGCCAGGACGGCGGCGACGGCGGAATCTTCTACGGCAACGGCGGCAACGGCGGCCATGGCGGCTCCCAGAAGCCCGGTGGCAACGGAGGAAACAGCGGATTCTTCTTCAGCAACGGCGGCGACGGGCGGCAACGGCGCCGACGCCGTATTCGACATCGACGACGGGTGCGCTGATTTCCCCGGCGACAGCAGGCGGCAACGGCGGCAACCCCGGTGGGCTCTTCGGCAACGGCGGTGACGGCGGCGCGGGCGGCAACGCATACAACGGAGCGAGTTCTCGAGCGGGGTGCCGGTGCGGACGCGAACGCCGGGGACGGCGGCAACGGCGGCCATGGCGGGCTATTGATCGGCAACGGCGGAAACGGCGGCAACGGCGGTGAAGCCTGCTCGGCGAGTTCAAATGCCACGGCCGGCGATGGTGGCAACGGCGGCAACGCGGCGACGGGTGCCGCGGGTGACGGCGGCCATGGAGCCATGGCGATGAGCGGGGCGCAGGGTGCCACCGCAACCGGTGGCGACGGCGGTGACGGTGGCAACTCATCGGCCGGCACCGCAGGTGACGGCGGGTTCGGCGGCTGGGCCCTCAACGGCGGCCTCGCTGGCGGCCCGTCGGTCGCAGCTTCGGTGGCGACGGCGGCGAT
Organism: uncultured Actinomycetota bacterium; assembly: GCA_963758825.1. Lineage (GTDB taxonomy): Bacteria > Actinomycetota > Actinomycetes > Mycobacteriales > Mycobacteriaceae > Mycobacterium. Next base: position 158,152 of record CAVWWV010000018.1, read on the forward strand.
GGCGGCGATGGACCGGCGGGCGGCGACGGTGGCGGTGGTGGCGCGGCAGGCCACGGCAGGAAATGCCACCGGCGGCTCCGGTGGTGACGGCGGTGCGGGCAGCTCGGGCGCTGGCGGGACACGGCGGAAATGGCGGCGGCGCAGCCGGATTCGGAGGCGCAGGGACTGCAGACACCAGCGCACCGGCGGTCACGGCGGCAATGGCGGCGCGAGCAGTTCCGCAGCAGGCGGCCGTGGCGGTGACGGTGGTCCTGCGGCCGCGTAGGAGGATGATGCCACCGGCGGCAACGGTGGCAACGGTGGCGCAGGCGGCAGGAAACGGCGGACGCGGCGGAAACGGCGGCGACGCACAACCATCTGCTGCTGCGGTACCGTCCGCGGACCCTGGCAACCTGTCGGCGGCAACGGCGGAAACGGCGGCGATGCCGGCCCGTCGACCGGCGACGGCGGCCGCGGAGGAAACGGCGGCGACGCAGTCGGCGGCGAGAACAACACGGGCGGCACCGGCGGTGACGGCGGCTCCGGCAGCAGCAGTGGCTCCGACGGGGATCCCGGTGACGACAGGGAACAACGACGTCTAACCCGTGCCGGGCACCAGCCAGCGGCCGGAGAAGGCACGCCACCCGACGAAGATCAGCCGTAGCACCATGAAGGTGCTCAGGCCCGACCAGATGCCGACCAGGCCCCAGCCGAAGATCAGCGACAGCCAGATCAGCGGAAGGAACCCGACGAGCGCGCTGATCAGGGTGGCGTTGCGCATGAACTTCGCGTCACCGGCGCCGAGCAGCACGCCGTCGAGTGCGAAAACGATTCCGGCGACGGGCAATTGAGCGACCATGAACCACCACGGCACTCCGATCGCGTCCAGCACCGAGCGGTCGGCGGTGAATACGCTCGGGAAGACGGACGCACCGGCGGCGAAGACACCGGCCAGCACCGCGGAGGCGACGGCGGAGAAGATGGTCACCCGCCACGCCACCGACTTCGCGTGCGCCAACTCACCGGCACCGAGCGCCGCACCCACCAGCGACTGCGCCGCGATCGCCAGCGAATCCAGAACCAGCGCAAGGAAACTCCACAGCTGCAGCACCACCTGATGCGCGGCGACGGCGGCTGCACCGAACCGGGCGGCGACGGCTCCCGCCGAGACGAAGCACGCCTGAAAGGCCAACGTCCGCAGCAACAGATCGCGGCCCATCACCACCTGCGCGCGAAGCACCGTCGGCTGGACCCGCAGCGGTACCCGTTCCACCAGAAGCGCGCGACAGAACATCAACGCGGCCAGCCACTGGCCGATCAGGTTGGCGACCGCCGACCCTTCCAGCTCCATGCGCGGCATGCCCAGCCAGCCGTACACCAGCAGCGGGCACAGCACGGCCGACACCGCGAAACCTGTGACGACGTAGCGCAGCGGCCGTGCGGTGTCCTGCACGCCGCGCATCCAGCCGTTGCCTGCCGCCGAGATCAGGATCGCGGGCACACCGAAGATCGCGATCCGTACCCACGGCAGCGCCGCGTCCGCGATTTCACCGCCGGCCGACAGCGCCGATACCAACGGCACTGCGGCGACCTGGACCACGGCCACGATCAGCGTGCCCAACCCGACCGCGAGCCACGTGGCCTGCACGCCCTCGCCGACCGCCGTCTCTCGGTCGCCCGCGCCGAAGAAGCGTGCCGAGCGCGCCGTGGTGCCATAGGACAGGAACGTCATCTGCGAGCTCAGCGTGCTCAGGATCAGGCCGCCAATCGCGAGACCGGCCAGGCTGATCGCGCCGAGCCGACCGACGACGGCAAGGTCGAACAGCAGGTAGATGGGCTCGGCGGCCAGTACTCCGAGCGCGGGCAGTGCCAGCCCGGCGATACGCCGACCGGTCGCGGGCGCAATCGGAATATCGGGCGTGAGGTCGGGCTCAGCCAAGGGCTACGTAGAGCGCCTGGACGACGTCGTCGGCCGATCCGGACGTCGAATATCCGGCGGCGTGAGGGTGCCCGCCGCCGCCGAACGCACTGGCGATCGTGGCGAGATCCATCGACTTGGCCCGCATCGACACCGACCAGTGCCCGGGTTCGATCTCCTTGAACACCGCGGCCACCTCGGCCTGCTGGGTGGTGCGCACGATGTCGACGATGCTCTCGACTTCCTCGGGTCGCGCATCGACCCATTCCTCGTGTCGCACAACGGCATACACGAGACCGCGGCCTTCGGCTGCGTCGGGCAGCAGCTGGGCGGAGGCAAGCACGCGCGACAGCATCGGCAGCCACGCGAACGGATGCGTGTCGAGCAGGGTGCGGCTGATCGCCGCGTTGTCGACACCCAACTCCACCAGCCGCGCGGCCAGCTTGTGGGCACGCGCGCTGGCCCAGCGGAACGAGCCGGTGTCGGTGGTCAGCCCGGCGTACAGACAGTGCGCGACGCCGACTTCGATCGGTTTGCCCCACGCGTCGAGCAACTCCGCGACCAGCATCGTGGTCGAATCGGCGAAGGGGTCGACGAAGTTGGCGGTGCCGAACAGTTGATTGGAGGCGTGATGATCGATCACCAGCACCTCGCGACCCGGTTCGGCCAGCTCCCGCAGCGATCCGAGCCGGTTGATGCTCGGGATGTCGACGGTGACCACCAGGTCGGCGTCGCGACGCATGTCGGTCGGGGGAATCAGCAGATGACCGCCGGGCAGGGACTGAAGGGATTCCGGCAGGCCTGCCGGCTCCGCGAAGCTCACCTCGACGTCCTTGCCCGCGTGGTCGAGTACGAGCGCCAGCGCCAGACCCGCGCCGACGGTATCGGCGTCGGGATAGACATGGCAGACAACGCTGACGGAACCCGCTGAACTCAGGAGCTCAACCGCACCGTTGGCGTCGACGCGCTGACCCACCAAGTCTGCGTCGGTCTTCGGATCAATCGCGGTCAACGGTTTCCTCAGCGTCTTGCTCGTCATCCAGCTCCCCGCCGGGCCCCTCCACCCGATCCTGACGATACGGGTCGGCATCGCCTGCATGCTTGGCACCCTGCCGAACTCTCGCCAAATCCTCATCTGCGGCGCGCGCCTTGGCGAGCAGCTCCTCCATGTGTGCGGAGGTTTCTGGCACCTTGTCGAGAACGAACGCGAGCGTCGGGGTGAATCGCACGCCTGTCGCAGCTCCGACCCTGCTGCGCAGCGTGCCTTTGGCCCGCTCCAGAGCCGCCGCCGCTGCGGCGTAATCGGGTTCGTCCTGCAACGTCGCGCCGCGCACCGTGTAGTACACAGTGGCGTCGTGCAGGTCACCCGTCACCTTCGTGTCCGTGACGGTCACGAAGGCCAACGGGGGATCCTTGATTTCGAACTCGATCGCCGAGGCGACGATGGTGCCGATGCGTTTGGAGAGCCGACGGGCCCGGCCCACATCAGGCACTAGGTGCGCTCCTTCTCCACGAGCTCGTACGTTTCGATGACGTCGCCCTCCTTGATATCGGAGTACGTCAGCGTCAAACCGCATTCGTAGCCCTCGCGCACCTCGGTGACGTCATCCTTCTCGCGGCGCAGCGAGGACACCGTCATGGTCTCGGCGACCACGGCGCTGTCGCGCAGCAGCCGTGCCTTCGAGTTGCGTCGGATGATGCCGGAGGTGACCAGGCAGCCGGCGATGTTGCCGACCTTGGACGACCGGAAGATCGCCCGGATCTCCGCCCGGCCCAGTTCCTTCTCCTCGTAGACCGGCTTGAGCATGCCCTTGAGCGCGCTCTCGATCTCGTCGATGGCCTGGTAGATCACCGAGTAGTAGCGAATGTCGACGCCGTCGCGGTTGGCCAGCTCGGTGGCCTTGCCTTCGGCGCGAACGTTGAAGCCGATGATCACCGCGTCCGAGGCCGACGCCAGGTTGACGTTCGTCTCGGTGACGCCGCCGACACCGCGATCGATGACCCGCAGTTCCACCTCGTCGTCGATCTCGATGCCCAGCAGAGCCTGCTCCAACGCCTCGACCGTGCCTGCGTTGTCGCCTTTGAGGATCAAGTTGAGCTGGCTGGTTTCCTTCAGCGCGGCGTCCAGATCGTCGAGGCTGATGCGCTTGCGCGTGCGCGCCGCCAGTGCGTTGCGCTTGCGCGCGCTGCGACGGTCGGCGATCTGCCGCGCGATCCGGTCCTCGTCGACGACCAGAAGGTTGTCACCGGCACCCGGCACCGACGTGAAGCCGATGACCTGGACGGGACGCGACGGCGACGCCTCCTCGACGTCCTCGCCGTGCTCGTCGACCATGCGGCGGACGCGCCCATAGGCATCGCCGGCGACGATCGAGTCGCCGACCCGCAGTGTGCCGCGCGAGATGAGCACCGTCGCCACCGGTCCGCGACCGCGGTCCAGGTGCGCCTCGATGGCCACACCCTGGGCCTCCATGTCCGGGTTGGCCCGCAGGTCGAGCGAGGCGTCGGCGGTAAGCAGCACCGCCTCTTCCAGCGCCGCGATGTTGGTGCCCTGCTTCGCCGAGATGTCGACGAACATGGTGTCGCCACCGAATTCCTCTGGCACCAAACCGTATTCGGTCAGCTGCCCGCGGATCTTCGACGGGTCGGCACCCTCCTTGTCGATCTTGTTGACCGCGACCACGATCGGCACATCGGCCGCCTGCGCGTGGTTGATGGCCTCCACCGTCTGCGGCATGACGCCGTCGTCGGCCGCGACCACCAGGATCGCGATATCGGTGGCCTTGGCGCCGCGGGCACGCATGGCGGTGAACGCCTCGTGGCCCGGGGTGTCGATGAAGGTGATGAGCCGCTCGCCACCGTCGAAGGCGACGGCGACCTGGTAGGCGCCGATGTGCTGGGTGATGCCGCCCGCCTCTTCCTCGCGGACGTTGGCCTGGCGGATGGTGTCCAGCAGTCGGGTCTTGCCGTGGTCGACGTGACCCATGACGGTGACCACCGGCGGACGACTCTCCAGATCGGATTCGTCGCCCTCGTCCTCGCCGTAGCTCAGGTCGAAGGACTCCAGCAGCTCGCGGTCCTCGTCCTCGGGGGACACGACCTGGATCTTGTAGTTCATCTCGCTGCCGAGCAGCTCCAGAGTGTCGTCGCCGACCGACTGGGTGGCCGTGACCATTTCGCCGAGGTTGAACAGCGCCTGCACCAAAGCGGCGGGGTTGGCGTCGATCTTCTCGGCGAAGTCGGACAGCGACGCGCCGCGTGCCAGCCGGACGGTCTCGCCGTTGCCGTGCGGCAACCGCACGCCGCCGACGACCGGCGCCTGCATGTTCTCGTACTCGGCGCGTTTCGCGCGCTTCGACTTACGCCCGCGCTTGGGTGCGCCGCCGGGACGACCGAACGCCCCCGCCGCGCCGCCACGCTGCCCGGGACGACCGCCGCCGCCGGGACGACCGCGATAGCCGCCGCCTCCTGCGGGTGCGCCACCGCCACCGGGTCCGCCGCTACCGGGTCCGCCGGTGCGGTAGTTACCGCCGCCACCACCACCGGGACGACCGGCGCCACCGGCACCGCCGCCTGGGCCGCGACCACCGGCAGCCGGACGCGGGCCGCCGCCCGGACGCGGACGGCCTGGTGCTCCACCGGGAGGACGAGGGGGCATGTTGCCCGGCGATGCGCCGGGTCGGGGACCGCCGCCGGGACGCGGTGCGCCCGGTCGGGGTGCCTGGGGCCGTGGAATCGCCCGTTCGACCGGCTGCGCCGAGGAGAACGGGTTGTTGCCGACGCGCGGTGTGCGCGGCGCCGGCTTGGGACCAGGAGTTGCGGGCCGGGGACCCGGAGTGGGGCCGGGGCGTGAGGGTGCGGCTGCGGGTGCCGACTCGGCCACCGGTGCCACCACTGCGGCAGGTGCCTCGGGCTCTGCGGGTGCGGGTGGCTGCTCTACCGGAGCGGCAGGCTTGGGCGCAGGCGCCTTCTCCGGCGCGGGTGCCTTGGCGGCCGCCTTCTTGGCGGGCGCGCCGTTACCGTCGGCCGTCGCTTTGGCGGCGGGTTTTGCTCCGCCGAGGGATTCGCGCAGCCTGCGCGCGACGGGGGCCTCCACGGTGGAGGATGCGGATTTGACGAATTCGCCCTGTTCACTCAGTCGGGCGAGTACTTCCTTGCTGGTCACACCGAGTTCTTTAGCCAACTCGTGTACGCGGGCCTTGCCTGCCACTTCTCTCCTGTCTTAGAGGCGACAGCGGTGGTAGGGCCGCGCCTCGGGTTTAGCTATGACGCATGGTCATCGTCTGAACTTCACGGTGTGCTCATGTTCTTCGCTACCTGTTCTCTTGCCGGGAGCTGGGGCACTTCGAGTGCTTCGAAGTACGCCAGCACCGCGGATGTATCCGGTGAGCCGGTGATGCGCAACGCTCGAGCGAATGCTCGCCGCCGTATTGCTGCGTGCAAACACTGCTGGTCAGGATGCAACCAAGCACCCCGCCCAGGCAGGTTACCTGCTGCGTCAACGGTCACGGCGCAATCGCCATTCCCGATGTTGCGAGCAACTACCCGAAGCAGTTCGACGGCCAGCTCTCGCTTCCGGCAGCCGACGCACGTCCGTACGGGTCCATCCGTATTTCGATGCGGCGAAGCCGAAGTCTCGCGCTGGATCACGCCTGAGTCTACCGTCTGAGCTCCTGCGGACCGAACCGGCTGCAGACGGCTATCGGTCGTGCACAGCGCCGTGTGTCGCGTCCCGAGTCGGCGGACTGTCCTGTTCGGCCGGTGCGTCGCTGCGGATATCGATGCGCCAGCCGGTCAACCGGGCCGCGAGCCGGGCGTTCTGGCCTTCCTTGCCGATGGCCAGCGACAGCTGGAAATCGGGTACCACGACCCGAGCCGCGCGGGCGGCCTCGTCCATGACCTGCACCGACACCACCTTGGCCGGTGACAGGGCGTTGGCGACGAACTTGGCCGGATCCTCGTCGTAGTCGATGATGTCGATCTTCTCGCCGGACAGTTCGCTCATCACGTTGCGCACCCGCTGGCCCATCGGCCCGATGCAGGCACCCTTGGCGTTGAGCCCGGGCACCCGCGAGGTGACCGCGATCTTGGAGCGATGGCCTGCCTCACGGGCCACCGCGACGATCTCGACCGAACCGTCTGCGATCTCGGGCACCTCGAGCGAGAACAGTTTGCGGACCAGGTTGGGGTGCGTCCGCGACAGGGTGATCAGGGGTTCACGGGCACCGCGACTGACGCCGACGACGTAGCAACGGAGCCGGTCGCCGTGTTCGTAGCTCTCACCGGGGACCTGCTCGGCTGCCGGAATGACGCCCTCGGAGCCCTTCGTCTCGCTACCCATCCTGACCACGACGAGGCCACGGGCGTTGGCGCGGCTGTCGCGCTGGATGACACCGCCGACGATCTCGCCTTCGCGGGTGGAGAACTCGCCGTAGTTCTTCTCGTTCTCGGCGTCGCGCAGCCGCTGCAGGATGACCTGTCGCGCGGTGGTAGCCGCTATACGGCCGAAACCCTCTGGGGTGTCGTCCCATTCGCTGAGCACGTTGCCGTCTTCGTCTGTCTCGCGCGCCAGCACCTGGACCATGCCGGTCTTGCGGTCGATCTCGATGCGCGCGTCGGCCTCGTGGCCCTCGGTGTGGCGGTAGGCGGTGAGCAACGCGGACTTGATGGTGTCGACGACGACATCGACCGTGATGCCCTTGTCGGCCTCGATGGCGTGCAGTGCGGCCATGTCGATATTCATGCTCCAGCCCCCTTCCCCGTATTGCCGGCAAGGTCGAGTTCCCGCTGGCTCGGGGTTGAAAACTCCACCTGGACAACGGCTTTGGTGATCCCATCCAGCGGCAGCTCGCGGACGGAGTAGTCCCCCCTCGTCCCTTGCGGCACCACCAGGTGCACAGCGCCGTCGCGGGTCTCGCCGAGCCTGCCGGTCAGCAGAGAACCGTCCGACAGCGTCACCTCGACCTTGCGGCCGCGGGCCCGCCGGTAGTGCTTCTCCGCGGTGAGCGGCCGGTCCACACCCGGTGAGGTCACCTCGAGCACATACTCCGAGCCGGATGTCGAAGCGTCCACGGTGTCCAGCAATTCGGATGCGGACCGGGAAAGCGCGGCGATCGAATTCAGGTCGAGGCCGTCGTCGCCGTCGGCAATCACGGTGATGCGGGGCGGACGCGCGCGTGCGTCGATGACGACGTCTTCGATTTCGTATCCTGCGCGCGCGAACTCGCCGTCGAGTAGCTCGATCACCTGCTGCTGCGAGGGCAATCTCGCAGACCGCAGCTGCGGATCCGATGCCACGGCGAGCTCCTCATGTTGAATTGTCCCGACGGGGCCACGATACGCCAGTGAACATCTGGCGAACCGCAATCGGCCAGCCGTGCCCAGCGAATACACAGGGCCGGTTTCGGCAATGGCAGGATGGCGTCGTGTCGAGTGCCCTTCCCGCCGTCAGCAGGCGGCGCATGCTGCTCGGAACGGCGGCACTGGCGGCGCTCGGAGCAACCGCCGCCGCGTGCGGCAAGCCACCGCCGCCGCCCGACCTCGACGACCTCATGGCACAGCTCGATATGGCGCGCAGCGACAGCCGGCTGGCCAGTGACGCCGCTACCACAGCCAATCCCGCGATGCGGCCGGCGCTGGCCGCCGTCTCGTCCGAGCGGTCCAAACACGCCGAAGCGCTGTCCGACGAGATCGCCCGGATGACCGGTGAGCCGACGACGTCGTCGCCGACCCCGACGACGACCAGCGTCGAGCAGGCGACAACGCCGACGGCAAAGGACGTCATCGCGGCGTTGCGAACGTCAGCGGACAGTGCAGCCAAGACGGCTGCGCAGCTGTCCGGCTACCGGGCAGGGTTGCTCGGCTCGATCGCCGCGTCCTGCACGGCGGCCTACACGGTGGCGCTCGCGTGACCTCAGTTGAGCCGACCGGCCCGTCTCGGCCACCCGACGCCGACGTCGCAGCCCTTTTCGATGCCGTGGCAACCGAGCACTCGGTCATCTACGGCTACGGGCTGGTGTCGGCGCACTCCACTCCTGAGGAAAACGACTTGGTGGCGGCCTCGATGTCGGAGCATCGCGAACGCCGCGAGGCCGCGATCGGGATGCTCACGGGCCGCGGCGTTGACGCGCCGCTGCCCGCCGCCGGCTATCAGGTGCCGACCCAGCTGGACAACCCGACCGATGCGGCAAACCTCGCGGTGCGCATGGAAGAGGACGCCTCGGTGGCGTGGCGGGCGGTGCTCGAACAGGCGACCTCGACGCAGGAGCGCGGCTTCGCGGTGCAGGCGTTGACGCAGACGGCCGTCACGGCTGCGCGCTGGAACAAGGTGCTCGGCGTGGCGCCGATCACCGTCGCCTTCCCTGGCGGATCTGAGTAGCGCTAGCCCGCGAGTGCCGCGGCGATCTCGGCGGCCGCGCCGTCGACGGCGATTTCGCGCGCCTCACCGCTGCGCCGGTTGCGCAGCTCCACCACACCCTCGGCCCAGCCGCGGCCGACCACCACGATCCATGGCATGCCAAGCAGTTCGGCGTCCTTGAACTTCACTCCGGGCGACGCCTTGCGATCGTCGAGCAACACCTCGACCCCGAGCCGGTCCAGTTCGGCGGCCAGCTCGCCCGCGCCCGCGCGGGCGGCCTCGTCCTTGTTGGCGATCACGACGTGGGCGTCGAACGGCGACACCGACGACGGCCAACTCAGCCCGAGGTCGTCGTGATGCTGCTCGGCGATCACCGCGACAAGCCGCGACACCCCGATGCCGTATGAGCCCATGGTCGGCCGGATGGGTTTTCCGTCCTCACCGAGGACGTCGACGGTGAAGGCGTCGGTGTACTTGCGGCCGAGCTGGAAGATGTGGCCGATCTCGATGCCGCGGGCGGACACCAGCGGACCCGCCCCGTCCGGCGACGGGTCGCCATCACGCACCTCGGCCGCCTCGATGGTGCCGTCGGCCGTGAAGTCGCGGCCCATGACCAGGCCGACGACATGTCTGTTGGGTGCGTCGGCGCCGGTTATCCACGACGTACCCGTCACGATCCGGGGATCGACCAGATATCGAACACCGTTGTCCCGCAGCGCTTTCGGGCCGACATAACCCTTCACCAGAAACGGGTTTCTTGCGAAGTCCGCATCGTCGAGCAGGGCGTACTCGGCGGGGTCGAGCGCGGCGCCGAGCCTCTTCTCGTCGACCTCACGGTCACCCGGCACACCGACGGCCAGCAGTTCCCATTCGCCGCCGGGCGCACGGGTCTTGAGCAGGACGTTCTTCAGGGTGTCGGCTGCGGTGATCTGCCGTCCCAGGTCCACGGTGTTGGCCCAGTCGACCAGGGTCGCGATGGTCGGAGTGTCGGGTGTGTCGTGCACTTTCGCCTCGGGCAGCCCGTCGATGGCCGGCGCCTCGGGTGCCGCGGTCACGACGGCCTCGACGTTGGCGGCATAACCGGACTCCAGGCAGCGCACGAACGTGTCCTCGCCGACCTCGCTTTCGGCGAGGAACTCCTCCGACGCGCTGCCGCCCATCGCGCCCGACACCGCCGAGACGATGACGTAGCGGATGTCGAGCGTATTGAAGATGCGCTGGTAGGCGTCGCGGTGGCGGTGGTAGACCGCCCGAAGCCCGTCGTCGTCGACGTCAAACGAGTACGAGTCCTTCATGACGAACTCTCGCCCGCGCAGGATGCCCGCGCGAGGCCGCGCCTCGTCCCGGTATTTCGTCTGGATCTGGTACAGCAGCACCGGGAAGTCCTTGTAGCTGCTGTACTCCCCCTTCAACGTCAGCGTGAAGAGTTCCTCGTGGGTGGGCCCGAGCAGATAGTCGTTGTCGCGGCGGTCCTTCAGCCGGAACACGCCGTCGCCGTACTCCGTCCACCTGTTCGTCGTCTCGTACGGGCCGCGCGGGAGAAGTGCGGGAAACAGGATCTCCTGCCCGCCAATCGCATTCATCTCGTCGCGCACGACGCGCTCGACGTTGCGCAGCACCCGCAGCCCCAGCGGCAGCCAGCTGTAGAGCCCGGGACCGACCGGACGGACGTAGCCCGCGCGGATCAGCAGCTTGTGGCTGGGGACTTCGGCGTCGGCTGGGTCGTCGCGCAGCGTGCGCAGGAACAGCTCGGACATGCGGGTGATCACAGCCCGCAAGCTTAGTGAGCGCCTTTGTCGGCGACGATTCAGGCGACCTTGACGCGGAAAACCTCGGTGTCCTCGGGCAGTCCCTTCAGACGGTGCAGTCCGAGACCCTCGAACACCAGGCCCGATCCTGCGGAGAGGTCGCGCACAGTGCGGCTGGTCAGCACCTCGCCCGCACCGGCCATCGCGCCGATCCGGGCACCGACATGCACGGCCATCCCGCTCCACTCGTCGCCGCGCTTCTCGCACTCGCCGATGTGCACCCCTGCGCGGATCGGGATGCCGTGGGTGGCGAGCGCGGGCACCAGGTCCAGGCCGCAGCGGGCGGCCTTCGTGGGCCCGTCGAACAACGCGAACACCCCGTCGCCGGTGTGCTTGGCGCGGCGGCCGCCGTACCTCGACAGCACGTTGTCCACCAGCCGGTCGTGATCGTCGAGCGCTCGACGCCAATGCTCGTCACCGCGGGCGGCAAGCAGTTCCGTCGAGCCGACGATGTCGGTGAACAGGACCGTGCTCAGCACCCGCTCGGCAGGCTCCGCATCCGCCTGCTGCCCAACGAATTCCAGCACGGCCTCGCGGAAGCAACTCGACCAGGTCGATGGCGTAGTGTTCGCCCGGCGGCAACTCCCGTAGTTCGGCGTTCGGGATTCGCGCTGCGAGCTCTGCGGCGGACTCGAACGGCGCGATGCGGTCCCCCCTGCGTCGAGCACCAGAGTCGGTGTGCGCACGCTGTCGAGCACGCCACGAACATCGATCTCGCCACCGCCTGCCACATCATGCGCGCCATCATCGGGCTGGCGGACGCCCGCTGTTCCCTGCCCCACATCTCGCGAACACCCGGCACGTCGGCGATCGGCCCGAAGAAGAAGCTCGCCAAAGCTCCTTCGCCCCAGTGGTTTTCGAGATCTTCGAGACCCGCGGCGAATCGTTCCGGGGTGAGTCCCCACGGGCGATCCGGTAGGTCCTGGGAAAACCTCGCCGTCGAGCCCGCGAGCACCAGCGAGCGCACCCGCTCCGGGATAGGTCGCGGCGAACACCAGGCTCATCGGACCGCCCTCCGAAACGCCGAACAGTGCCGGGAACTCGACCTCGGCGGCGTCGAGGACAGCCCGCAGATCGTCCATTCGCTCGTCGATCGGCGGCACGTGGGTCACCGGATCGGACAGTCCGGTGCCGCGCTTGTCCCAGACGATCAGCCGCACATATCGACTGAGCCGCTCGGCGATGCCTGCGTACAGCGTGGATCGGGTCGTCGTAGAGATCGACATTGCTGACCCAGCCCGGGCACCAACACGATGGGATGTCTCCCTCGCCCATCACCCGATAGGCGAGCCGGATGTCCCCGTTGCGCGCGTATCTGACGCGACCGACGCTCACGCCGCAAAGTGTGACATGCGCGCAGCGACGAGATCGGGCTTCTACACCGCGTCTTCTTCGAGGTCTTCTTCCAGCTCGCCGGCCTCGAACGCCTCGCGCGTGTGTTGTGCGGCCGCGATCTGCCGTGCGCTGAAACCGATGCCGAGCGCCGCGGCGCCGACAACGATCGCGATTCCGGCGACCCACAGAAGTGAGTAGGTGTAGCCGGCGTCCAGCGCGTCGAGCTGGCTTGGTGTCATGTCGGCGACCGGTCCCGTAGTGCCGCCCAGGTACAGCGTCCGCGACGTGATGACGGCCTGGATCACCACCAGCACCAAGGGTCCGCCGAGGTTGTAGACCATCAGCTGGATGGCCGAAACCGGCCCGATCTCCCGCGGGCCGACGTCGGCCACCGCGCACAGCGGCAGGACCACGGAGATGACGCCGATTCCGAAGCCCCCCACCACGATCAGCACGACGAAGTCGGGAAAGTACGAAATCGATCGGTCCAGCGTCGAGCCGTACAGCATGGCCGCGAGCACCAGCGTCCCGCAGCCGATGATCAGCCACCGCGGCGCGATGCGCGGTGCGGCGTGCGTCGCCAGCAGGGTGCCCAACCCGAACGCCCCCGCGAACGGCAGGAAGGCCACCCCGGCGCGCAACGCCGAATAACCCATCACGTCCTGGACGTAGAGCCCGATGATCACGGTTGCGGTCAGCATCACCCCGCCCGCCATGAACAGCGAAGCGAACGTCATGACGCGGCTGCGGTTGTCGAACACCGAGAACGGCACGATGGGATGCTCGGCGGTCCGTTCGACGAGCAGGAACGCGGCGAGGAAGACCACGGCCGCGACACCTGCACCGATCACCCACGGGTCGATCCAGCCACGGGCCGGTCCCTGGGTGAACACCAGCACCGCCGACGTGCAGGCCAGCGTCGCCAACGCGGCCCCCGCGACGTCCAGTTTCAGCCGCTCATGGTGTGTCTCGGCGAGCCGGGTGACGGCGATCCAGATGATCAGGATGCCGATCGGGATGTTGATCAGGAACGCCAGCCGCCACGAGACGACCGTCAGCGCGCCGCCGAGCACCAGGCCCAGCACGGAGCCCGAAGCCTGCATGGCGGCCGATACCGCGAAGGCGCGGTTGCGGGCATGGCCGACGGCGTAGGTGGTGGCGATCAAGGCCAGACCGGTCGGCGCCGCGATGGCCGCGCCGGTGCCCTGTACCGCTCGGGCGACGATCAGCGTGACGCCGTCGGTGGCCAGGCCGCACACCAGCGAGGCGATCGTGAACACGCCGACGCCCGACAGGAACGCCCGTTTGTGCCCGATGGCATCGCCGACGCGACCGCCGATCAGCAGCAGGCCGCCGAAGGTCAGCACGTAGGCGGTGATGACCCAGCTCTTGGCCGCGTCGGAGAGGTCGAGATCGGCCTGCAGCCGCGGCAGCGCGACGATGACGATGGTGCCGTCGAGCGTCGCCATCAACTGCATGCCGGTGATCGCGAAGATCGCGATACCGAGAACGTGCGTTGTCAGACGCTGCCGGGAGGGATCTGTGGACTCGTTGGAACCACCGGCCGCAGACATGGATTGCCAGCCTACAGAGAGGCGATTTGGGCGCGCTCATCGACGCTGAGCGCACGCGAGCGCGCCGAAATCGCGACTACAGCTCTCCGGCCTGAATGTCGAGCTCTACAGCTCTCCGGCCTGAATGTCGAGCTCTACAGCTCTCCGGCCTGATGTCGAGCTCTACAGCTCTCCGTGGTCGATCGCGTCCTTGACTTCCTGCGCGTGCGCCACCTGATCCGCGGTGTAGCCGATGAACAACGCAACGACGCCGACGATCACCGCGACGGCGGCGACCCAGAGCAGACCGTAGGTGTAGCCCTGGTCGAGGGCGTGCAGTTGCACCGAGTCCATGTTCTTCACCGGGCCGGTGGTGCCGCCCAGGTACAGGGTCCGCGACGTGATGACGGCCTGGACGACCGCGAGCACGATCGGGCCGCCGAGGTTCTGCAGCATCAGCGCGATCGCCGAGACCGGACCGATCTGGTCGAAGCCGACGCCCGCGATGGCCGAGACGGTCAGCGGCACGACGATCATGCCGATACCGAAACCGCCAATGGTGATCGGTAGCACCAGATCGGGGAAGTACGGGATCCCGAGGTGCAGCGTCGACCCGTAGATCATGGCGCCGAGCACCAGGACGCCACCCGCGATGGTCAGCACCCGGGGGCTGAACATCGACACCAGCTGTGAGGACACCGCCAGGCCGATGCCGAGCGCGATGACGAACGGGATGAAGCCGATCCCGGCACGCAATGCGCTGTAGCCCAGGATGTCCTGAACGTAGAGCCCGATCAGCACCGTCAGGGTGAACATCACGCCGCCGGCCAGGAAGACCGCGGCGAAGGTGGCCACCCGGTTGCGGTCCTTGAACAGGTCGAACGGGACGACGGGGTTTTCCGCGGTGCGCTCGACGATCAGGAATGCGATGAGGAACACCGCGGCGGCGACCAGCGAACCGATGGTGATCGGCTCCAGCCAGCCGTTCTCGGGGCCCTGGGTGAACCCGAAGACCGCCGCGGTACAGCCCAGCGTCGCGAGGATCGCCCCGGTGGCGTCCAGCTTCAACCGCTCCTTGTGCGTCTCGCGCAGCGTGGTGCGGGCCAGGTAGATCATCACCAGGCCGACCGGCACGTTGACCAGGAACGCGAACCGCCACGACACCTCGGTCAACGCTCCACCGAGGATCAGGCCCATGACGGACCCGACGCCCGTCATGGCGGCGAACACAGCGGTGGCCGCATTGCGGGCCGGACCCTTGGGGAAGGTGGTGGCGATCAGTGCCAGACCCGTCGGCGACGCGATCGCTGCGCCGACGCCCTGCAGCAGGCGGGCGATGACCAGCGTGGTCTCGTCCCACGCGACACCGCACAGGATCGATGCGATGGTGAACAGCGCGACGCCGACGATGAAGGTGCGTTTGCGGCCGATGGTGTCGCCGAGGCGGCCACCGAGAAGCATCAGACCGCCGAAGGTCAGGACATAGGCGGTGATGACCCAGCTGCGGCCCGCGTCGGAGAGGCTCAGCTCGTCTTGGATCTTAGGAAGCGCAACGATCGCGACCGTGCTGTCCATGGTTGCCAGCAGCTGCATGCCGCCGATCGCGATGACCGCGGCGATGAATCGGCGAGAGGGCAGCCACTCGGGGGACCTGCTGGTTCTCGCTACTGCGGAGGGCTTTGCCTGCTCCGGGAGCGCCCGATCAGTGCCGCCTTGAGCGTCACGGCGGATGGCGGCGCGCTCTGCATCATTGAGAGCCGTCATAGGTGGTTACCTTACAGTAATCTTAAGATCCCTTTAACCGCCGAAGGCCGCCACGGGCCCGATAACGATGATTGCGGGGGGTCTGACGCCCTCGGATCGGATGTCCTCTGGCGCGTCGCCCAGGGTCGTACGCAGCGTTCGTTGGGCCGCCGTGGTGCCGTGCTGGACCACCAGCACGGGTGTATCCGCAGGTCGGCCGCCATTCAGCAGAACTTCGGCGAATTGTTCGATGCGCTCGACGGCCATCAGCAACACGATCGTGCCGGACATCGCGGCCAGTGCATCCCAATTCACTAACGATTCGGGGTGCCCCGGCGCAACATGACCGCTGACCACCACAAACTCGTGCGTGATGGCTCGATGGGTGACCGGAACGCCTGCCAACGCAGGAACCGCTATGGCACTTGTCACACCCGGCACAACGGTGACCGGAATGCCGGCGTCGGTGCAGGCGATCACCTCTTCGTAGCCGCGCGCGAAGACGAACGGATCGCCGCCTTTGAGCCGGACGACGAACTTGCCCTCTTTCGCCCGCTCGATGAGTACCGCGTTGATCGCGTCCTGCGCCATCGCCCGGCCGTAGGGGATCTTGGCCGCGTCGATCACCTCGACGTGCGGGGGCAGTTCTGCCAGCAGTTCCGGTGGCGCGAGCCGGTCGGCGACCACCACGTCGGCGTTGGCGAGCAGCCGCCGGCCCCGGACGGTGATCAGTTCGGGGTCGCCGGGACCGCCGCCGACCAAGGCCACTCCGCCGTGCACGACGCCGGGCGCTTCGCCGGTGATCAGGCCCTGCTGGAACGCCTCGTGAATCGCCGACCGGATCGCCGCCGAGCGACGGTGATCACCGCCTGCCAACACACCGACCGCAAGGCCCTCGTAGTCGAATGTCGCAGGCGTGACCGCGGTGCCCTCCCGGCCTGCATCGGCGCGGACGCAGAAGATCCGTAGGCGTTCGGCCTCGTCCACAACGGCGGCGTTGACGTCCGGATCGTCGGTGGCTGCGATGACGTACCACGCGCCGTCCAGGTCGCCCTCCTCAAAGGGCCTCAGCGTCAACGTGATTCCGCTCATCGCCTCGACGGCCGGCGTGGCCGACCTGGAGATGACGTGCACGTCCGCGCCGGTGGCTATCAGTAGCGGTATGCGGCGCTGGGCGACGCTGCCACCGCCGACAACGAGGACCTTCTTGCCTGCAAGGCGCAGGCCGACGAGGTACGGGTTATCGGTCACCCGGCGAGCCTAGAGGTTGCCGCCGCGGCGACGAAGCGAGTTGTCGCATGTGGCCGACCGGCCGGGTGGGTGTGCAGATAGCTCGCGTGCACGCCGCCGCGCACCGCGCCGTCGCGTATCGCGGCGACGTCGTGGCCTCGGTAGACCCAGGCCGGTTGGTAGCCGTCGGCGAACGTCACTGTGGTGCGGTGGAATTCATGGCCGACGACGCGCTCCCCCGCCCCGTACAGCGACGAGTCCGCTGCCGCGGCGGCGTTTCGGTAGGCCAGTGTCAGCCTGTCGGTGAACCGTGCCGTGCCCGCGAGCACACCGCACATCGGATAGCCGTCGAGCTCGTCCACCAGATACGTCAGGCCCGCGCACTCGGCGTGCACGGGCGCACCGGCTGCCGCCAGCGCTGCGATCTGACGCCGAACACGGTCATTGGCGGACAGTTCCGTGCTGAACTCCTCGGGAAATCCGCCGGGCAGCACCAGCGCGGCGGTGCCAGGCGGCAACTGTTCGGTCAGCGGGTCGAACTCGACGACGTCGGCGCCTGCCGCGCTGAGCAGTTCGGAGTGCTCGGCGTAGCTGAAGCTGAACGCTTTGCCCGCCGCGAGGGCAACGGTGACCCCATCGGCCGTGCGGCCGCCGACGGCGTTCTCGGGACTCCACGGTTGCGCCGCAACGTGCCCGCCCGCCGCTGCGACAACGCTCGGCAGGTCGACGTGCGCGGCCACCAGCGACGTCATCGCATCGACCGCGGCGCGGGCGTCTCGTCCGTGCTCCACCGCTGTCACCAGGCCCAGATGCCGTGAGGGAATCGACAATTCAGCGATTCGCGGCAGTGCTCCGAGTACCGGTACGCCCGCGTGCTCGCACGCTTGACGCAACACCTCCACATGGCGCGATGAGCCGACGCGGTTGAGGATCACCCCGGCGATTCGGGTGGAGTCATGAAACGTCGAGAAGCCCTGCAGCAGCGCGGCCAAGCTGTGGCTCTGGCCTCTGGCGTCGACGACGAGAATCACCGGCGCGCCGAGCAGCGCGGCCACCTGGGCGGTCGACCCGGCTGCGGGGCCGGTCATGGCGTCGTCGATGCGGCCGTCGAACAGGCCCATGACGCCTTCGATCACGGCGATGTCGCAGCCGTCGCTCCCGTGCCGATACAGCGGTCCGATCAGTTCGTCACCGACCAACACCGAGTCGAGGTTGCGACCGGGCCGCTCCGCCGCCAACGCGTGATAGCCGGGGTCGATGTAGTCGGGACCGACCTTGAACGGCGCGACCAGATGTCCCGCCTGCCGCAGGGCACCGATCAAACCCGTTGCCACCGTGGTCTTTCCGCTGCCCGACGCGGGCGCGGCGATCACCACGGCCGGGGTCACCATTCGATGCCCCTCTGGCCCTTGCGGCCCGCGTCCATCGGGTGTTTCACCTTGGTCATCTCGGTGACAAGGTCCGCGGCGTCCAGTAGGGGCTGCGGCGCGTCGCGACCGGTGATCACGACATGCTGAGTGCCCGGTCGCGATGTGAGGGTGGCGATCACGTCGTCGACAGCGACCCAGCCCCATTTGATCGGGTAGGTGAACTCGTCGAGCACATAGAAATCGTGCCGCTGCGCCGCCAGCCGCGCGGCGATCTCGGCCCAACCTTCGGCCGCGGCCGCCGCATGGTCGACTTCGGTGCCCGCCTTGCGCGACCACGACCAGCCGGACCCCATCTTGTGCCATTCGACGGCTCCGCCGACGCCGTGCTCGTCGTGCAGCCGGCCGAGCTCACGAAAAGCCGCCTCCTCGCCGACTTTCCATTTGGCGCTCTTGACGAACTGGAACACCGCGACGTCGAAACCCTGGTTCCAGGCCCGCAGCGCCATCCCGAACGCGGCTGTCGACTTTCCCTTGCCCGCGCCGGTGTGCACGGCCAGCAGCGGCGCATTGCGGCGCGCGCGGGTGGACAGGCCGTCGTCGGGGACGGCGAGCGGACGGCCCTGCGGCATCTGTTGGGTCCTCTCTTATGCGGCGCTGGACTGCGTCCGGACGATCTGCGTCAATGCGTCGGCCCGTAGCTGCGAGAGCCGCACCGAGGGCGCGCCGAGCTGCATCGCCAGCTCTTCGGCCAAACCTAGTCGTACATAGGATGTTTCGCAGTCGACGACCACGGCGGCGGCACCCTCGGCGACCAGCCGCGCTGCGGCGACCCGCGCCCGGCCCAGCGGGTCGGGTCCACCGGTGGCCCGTCCGTCGGTGAGGACCACCACAAGGCTGCGCCGCGCGCGATCGCGCGCCTTCTCCCGCACCACCACGTCGCGAGCCGCCAACAGCCCCTGCGCCAGAGGCGTTTTCCCGCCCGTGTCGAACCGCGCCAGCCTGCGGCCTGCGATGTGAACCGACGACGTCGGCGGCAGCAAGACCGAGGCCTGCTGCGCGCGGAACGTGATCACCGCGACCTTGTCGCGACGCTGATAGGCATCGCGCAACAGCGACAGCGCCGCGCCGCTGACCGCCGCCATCCGATCACGCGCCGCCATCGAGCCCGACGCGTCGACGACGAAGATCACCAGATTGCCTTCGCGGCCTTCCCGAATCGCGCGGCGGACGTCATCGGGTCCCGGACGGGGACGACCCGGTCGCTGCTGTCGACGCGCCGCCGCCAGCAGTGTCGCGAAGATGTGCACCCCGTGACCCACTTCGGGCTCCGTTGTCGAGGAGACGGTCGTTCCGGTGCGATTGCGCGCACGCGACCGTCGGCCAGGTGCGCCCTCCCCCACGCCGGGCACCATCAGCGTCCGGGTCCGGAAGACGCCGGAGGGGGCCGCGCTGGGGCGTGACTTCGATGCCGAATTACGCCTGCGGTGCAGGCTGTTCCGAATCAGCTTTGCGACGCGCCTCCGCCGTTTGGCGGCTCCGGCTCCGGTTCGGGACCGTCATCGTCGGGCTGCTGCTGCGTCTGCGCCATCGCGTCGTCGAGCTGTTGGGGATCCAGAGCCGGGATCGTCGAACGGGTCGCGCCTGCGCCGGTGAGGCAGCGCCAGCTCGGCGGCCACCCGGATGTCCTCTTCGCCGACGGTGTCGGATCCGCGCCACGCTGCGTGCGCGACCGCGGTGCGGGCCACCACCAGGTCCGCGCGCATCCCGTCGACGTCGAATGCCGCGCACAGAGCGGCGATGCGGCGCAATTCGTCGTCCGGCAGCACCACACCGCCGACGGATTCGCGGGCCGCGGCGATGCGGCGGGCAAGGTCGGCATCCTGCTCGGCGTATGAGGCGACGAAGGCCGCCGGGTCGGCTTCGAACGCCAGCCGGGTGCGGATCACGTCGGCCCGCACGTCGACGTCGCGCGACGCCCGCACGTCCACCGTCAACCCGAACCGGTCCAGCAGCTGCGGTCGAAGCTCGCCCTCTTCGGGATTCATCGTGCCGATCAACACGAACCGGGCCTCATGGCTGTGCGACACACCGTCGCGTTCGATGTGCACCCGGCCCATCGCCGCGGCGTCGAGCAGCACGTCGACGAGGTGGTCATGCAGGAGGTTGACCTCGTCGACGTACAGAACACCGCCGTGCGCGCGGGCAAGCAGGCCCGGTGAGAAGGCGTGTTCGCCGTCGCGGAGCACGCGTTGCAGGTCCAGCGAGCCGACTACCCGGTCTTCGGTGGCGCCGATGGGCAGCTCGACGAGCGCCGAATCCTGATCAACCGCAGAAAGCACGGCCGCGAGACCCCGGACCGCGGTCGACTTCGCCGTGCCCTTCTCGCCCCGGATCAACACGCCGCCGATCTCGGGCCGCACGGCGCACAGCACCAGCGCCAGCCGCAGCCGGTCGTGACCGACGATGGCGCTGAATGGATAGATCGGTGTCACGACTGCTCGGTCTCTGTGTGGCTACGCAGCATCGGCACGTGCGGAATCCCGTCGTCGAGAAACTCGTCGCCGTCGCGGACGAAGCCGAGCTGTTTGTACATGTCTTCGAGGTATGTCTGGGCGTCGATGCGGCAGGGGTCGTCGCCCACCTCGGCCAGCGCCGCCTGCAGCAGTCGATTCGCGTGGCCGTGGCCGCGCGCCGTGCGTTTAGTGCAGACCCGCCCGATGCGGAACCCGTTCCCGCCGCCGAAGTGTTCCTCCATCAGCCGCAGGGTGCAGATCACCTCGCCGTCGGCGCCCTCCAGCCAGAAGTGCCGGGTCTCGGCCAACAGGTCGCGGCCGTCGAGTTCCGGATAGGGCGTCGCCTGCTCGACGACGAACACCTCGACCCGCAGCTTGAGCAGTTCGTAGAGCGTGGCGGTGTCCAGATCCTTGGCCCAGGCGCGGCGCAGCGCAATGCTCATGGATTGCTCATGGACTGCTCATGGATGAGGCACCGTCGTGGACACGATGCCCAGGTTATCCCGGCGGCGTCGGCCCCAACCGGGCTGCCTGGTCGCGGTTAAGGTAGCTGACGTGACTGCCTGGGAGCCCGACGTGCTGCCGGGGTACTGGCAACAGACGCTGGCGCTCGGCCCCGACCCGGACGGCGAGGGCGAACTGGTGGCCACCCTGATTCGCGCAGGCGATCAGGACACCGCCGCCGGCCACGCCGTACTGCTGGTGCACGGGTTCACCGACTACTTCTTCCACACCGAGGTGGCCGACTACTTCATCAGGCGTGGCTTTGCGTTCTTCGCGCTCGACCTGCACAAGTGCGGCCGGTCCCGGCGGGAGGGCCAGACTCCGCACTTCACCACCGATCTGGCCCGTTACGACGTCGAGTTGGAGCGGGCGATAGACATCGTCGTCTCGGCCACCGGCGGCGCGAAGGTGCTGCTGTACGGGCACTCGGCAGGCGGTCTCATCGTGTCGCTGTGGCTGGACCGGTTGCGGCGTCGCGGCGCCACCGCCGCCAAGCACGCCAACGGCCTTGTCCTGAACAGCCCGTGGCTGGACCTGCAGGGCCCGGCGGTTCTGCGCACCGTCGGCACGGCAGCCATCGGCGCGGTATCGCGCTTCCGCAAGAAGCTGGTGGCACGCTCGCCGACCGCAGGCGGCTACGGCACCTCACTGCACCGCGATTATCACGGCGAGTTCGATTACGACCTGGACTGGAAGCCGGTCGGCGGGTTTCCGGTGACATTCGGTTGGATCAACGCGATCAGGCGCGGACACGCACGGCTGCACCGCGGGCTCGACGTCGGGGTGCCGAACCTGATCCTGCGTTCGGACCACAGCGTGCGCGAGGTGCCCGATCCCGAGCTCATCCAGCGCGGCGACGCCGTCCTCGATGTCGAGCAGATCGCGCGGTGGGCGGGCTGCATCGGCAACCGGACCACGGTCGTGCCCATCGTCGATGCGAAACACGACGTCTTCCTGTCGTTGGCCGAGCCGCGCGCGGCCGCGTTCGGCGAGCTGGGCAACTGGCTGGACTGGTACGCCGGATGGTCGCAGTCGGCGGGCGCGTCAACACAATCCGAACAAGGATGAGCCTGATGGAACATTTCGACATCGCGATCATCGGTACCGGCTCGGGCAACTCGGTTCTCGACGAGCGCTACGCCGAGAAACGCGTAGCGATATGCGAACAGGGCACTTTCGGCGGAACGTGCCTCAACGTGGGCTGCATCCCGACCAAGATGTTCGTGTATGCCGCCGAGGTGGCGCAGACCATTCGGGAGGCCGGGCGGTTCGGTGTCGATGCGACGCTCGACGGCGTCCGCTGGAGCGACATCGTGTCGCGCGTTTTCGGCCGCATCGACCCGATCGCGATGGGCGGTGAGAACTATCGCCGTTCGACTCCCAACATCACGGTGTACGACACCCACACCCGCTTCGGCGAGCCCACGTCTGACGGTCGCTACACGTTGCGCACCGACGCCGGCGAGCAGTTCAGCGCGGATCAGGTGGTGATCGCGGCGGGCTCGCGCGTCGCGGTACCCGACGCCATCAGAAACTGCGGCGTCGACTACTACACCAGCGACACCATCATGCGGATCGGCGACTTACCGTCCCATCTCGTCATCGTCGGTGGCGGCTTCGTCGCCGCCGAGTTCGCGCACACCTTCTCGGCGCTCGGCACACGCGTGTCGATGGTCATCCGTGGCGGCACGCTTCTGAAGCATTGTGACGACACCGTGTGCGAGCGGTTCACCGACATCGCGGCCAAGAAATGGGAGATCCACAACCATTGCAACGTGGTCGGTGCGGGCAAGAACGGCTCGGGTATCACCCTGATGATGGACAACGACGCGACGTTGCAGGCCGACGCGCTCCTGGTGGCGACCGGCCGAATCCCCAACGGCGACCTGCTCGATGCGGAGTTGGCCGGCGTCGAGGTCCGCAACGGCAGCGTCGTCGTCGACGAGTACCAACGCACCACTGCGCGAGGCATTTACGCGCTCGGGGATGTCAGCTCCGATTATCAGCTCAAGCACGTCGCCAATCACGAAATGCGGGTGGTCAAGGAGAACCTGCTGCTCGACTGGGACGACACGAGCAAGCTCAAGCAGTCCGACCACCGCTTCGTGCCGTCGGCCGTCTTCACCGATCCACAGATCGCGATGGTCGGACTCACCGAAAACCAGGCCCGCGCACAGGGATACGACGTCAGATCGAAGGTGCAGGACTATGGCGACGTCGCCTACGGATGGGCGATGGAGGACACCACCGGCATCGCGAAGATCATCGTCGAAGCCGATACAGGAAAGATCCTCGGCGCGCACATCATGGGGCATCAGGCGTCGTCACTGATTCAGCCACTCATCCAGGCGATGACGTTCGGCCTGGCGGGTCAGGACATGGCGCGCGGCCAGTACTGGATCCATCCGGCGCTGCCCGAGCTCATCGAGAACGCCCTTGTTGGCACTCTGCGGCGAGCCGCCGTGGCCGCCGGCCCGCAGGCACTAGGCCTCATTCGACCGCGGGCGTCCAGCGCTTCTCGACCTGCCCGAACCGCCAAACCGCAAGGGCGATAACCCATGCGGCGACGAAGAGTCCCGACGATCAGGAACCCGACGAACTCGAGATTCACCGATCCGATTGCCGCCAGCGGACCCGATTGGACGCCGAGTCGGTCGGCAACGAGTCCTGCCAGCACGATGACGCCGATGACCAGCGCGACGACCACCGACAGCACGGTCACCGTCAGGTTGTAGTAGACCTTGCGGATCGGCTGGAGGAACGCCCATCCGTACGCCCGCGACATCAGCACCCCGTCGACCGCGTCGAAGAGGCTCATCCCGGCGGCGAACAGCACGGGCAGAACAAGGATCGCGTACCAGGGCAGCGTGAACGCCGCCGTCCCCGCGGCCAGCACAAGCAGCGCCACCTGGGTGGCCGTGTCGAAGCCGAGTCCCATGAGAAGCCCGACCGGATACAGGTGCCACGGCTTGCTCACCCGACGCATGACCCTGGCGAACAGACGCGCGAGGAATCCTCGCTGTTCGAGCTGGCGTTCCAGCTCGGCTTCGTCGAAGTCACCGCTACGCATCCGGCGGAAGACCTTGGCGATGCCCACCGCCGCGAACAGGTTCGACAGCCCGATCAGGATGAGGAACGTGCCTGCGACGAGGGACCCGACCAGGCCCAGCGTCTGCAGCAGCGGTGAGCCCGCGTCCTGCACCGGTCCGACGATGGCGCGCACGCCGATCGCGAGCAGGAACGCCAGCCCGAACACCACGCTGGAATGGCCGAGCGAGAACCAGAAGCCTGCGGACGTCGATCGGGTTCCCTCCCCGACCAGCTTGCGGGTGGTGTTGTCGATGACGGCGATGTGGTCGGCGTCGAACGCGTGCCGGACGCCCAGCAGGTAGGCCGTCACGCCGATTCCGACCCCGAACACTCCTGCGGATCCCAGCGTGATGTGTTGCGGCGCAACGCCGAAGATGAGAACACCCCAGCCGAAGACATGAAGGGCGAGGATGACGGCGCCCATTGCGGCGATCGTCGCCCAATCGGTTCGGTCGAATCGGTTGGCGACGGGCGCTTCGGAGTCCGTGACGACGCTCACCGGGTCGAGCCTATGGCCGATTCCAACATCTGTCTAGGTGAACAGATGTTCATATGTCAGTCGTGGACGTGTTCTGCGTGCCGGGCACCGATTCGGTGCAGCAGCTCGTGCACGATCTCGTCTTCGAGCCGGTAGCTGACCTCGCGGCCGACACGGGTGGAGCTCACCCAGCCCTGTTGCCGAAGCACCCGAAGTGCTTGCGAGACCGCATTTTCGGACCGTCCGAGCGCGGCGGCCAAGTCGCCGACGCAGATCCCCGGTGCCCGGTGCAGGCACAGCAGGATCTCCAGCCGGTTGGGATCCGACAACAGGTCGAAGCGCAAGGTCCAGCCCGCGGTGTCGACGTCGGCCAGCGCCGATGACGCACGCTCCACCAGCTGCTTCACGGGCTTCTCCACTGCTGACAATGTAATCCAGCCGCCGACGATCAGCGGCTGGATCGCAACGCTCCCTCGGGCTACCTGCCGCGTTTCGTGCCGGTGACGAGCAGATATTCCGCGTGGTAAGCAGTTCTTCCCGGCTCTGCCGCTGTGTTCCACTCGGTGAGGAATGCCAGGAAATCGCGGTCCAGTTCCGCCACCCGTTCTGGATTCTCAGCGTTGTACTTGTACGCCGAAACCGTCGGCCCGTAGTTGCGCTTCCAGTACTCCCGGAACTCCAGCGGACTGGGGCTGTGGTCGATGGTGACCTCTTGGCGGCGCATCTCGAGATCGGCAACCCGGTCGCCGAACAGCTCGCGCACATGGTCCTCGTCGCCCCAGAGCGGCGGTGGGCCGGCGCCGGGGGGTGGCGGCGGTGCGTACGGCTTCATCGTCTTGAACAGGTTGCCGATGAAGCCCTGCGGCGTCCAGTTGATGAGGCCGATTCGTCCGCCCGGACGGCACACCCGGATCAACTCGTCTGCTGCCGCCTGATGATGCGGCGCGAACATCACACCCACGGTGGACATCACGACGTCGTAGCTGTCGTCCGCGAACGGGCAGGGCCTCCGCGTCGGCTTCCACCCATTCCAGCTCGACGCCGCGCGCCGAGGCGATGCGGCGGCCCGCGTCGAAGAGCTCGGGTGTGAGGTCGCTTGCGGTGACGACGGCGCCCGCCTCGGCGGCCGGGATGGCGGCGTTGCCGGACCCGGCTGCAATGTCGAGGACACGGTCGCCTGCCTGGATTTCGCATGCCCGGACGATCTCGGGGCCGAAGCCGGGGATCAGCTCGGCCGCGACTGCCGGATAGTCCCCGGAGGCCCACAGCGCGCGGTGCTTGGCTTTGAGTTCACGGTCTGCGTCGGCAGTGGTCATCTCCGTTGCTCCTTCACATCCTATCTCCGATACCTAGTCCAGGAAGCCGTGCAGAAGGGCTTCCGAGCCTGCGACGTGAGCAAGCATCGCGGCGGCGGCACCGTCGCAGTCCCCCGCCAGGATCGCCATCACGATCGCCTCGTGCTGATCGTCGGAGTGCGCAATGTTTCGCGCCAGCAGCGGGATCTGGTCGAGCAGCCCGTTGACGCGCATCCGGTTCTCGGCCACCAGGGTCACCAGCGACGGCGACCCGGCGGCTTCGGCGATGGCGAGATGAAACCGGGAGTCCAACCGCCGGTAGTCGGCTGCGGGCGCCCCGCGCACGTCCGTCATCCGACCCCACAGCACCTCACGCTCGGCCGCGGTCAGCGTTTGACTCGCCGCCATCCTCGCGGCGCCCACCTCGAGCACCTCGCGCAGCCGCAACGCGTCGTCGATGTCGGCACGGGTCACGCCGGAGGTGTCACCGGTATGCGCCGGAAGGGGTTCGGCCAGAAACGTGCCGCCGTAACGGCCGCGCCGCGATACCAGATAACCGGCCTCCGACAGCGACTTGATCGCTTCACGCACGGTGTCGCGGCTGACGCCGAGCCGCGTCGCCAATTCCCGCTCGGGCGGCAACGACTCACCGGGTTGCAGGACTCCGAGCCGGATCGTCTGCAACAGCCGACCGACGGTGTCCTCGAAGGCATTCCCCGGCCGCACCGGGCGAAGCAATGCTTCGCCTGCGAGCGGAACGTCCGGGTCGACCGACATGACTAGAGCGGGGTCACGTAGGCCGAGCTGATGCCGCCGTCCACCAGGAAAGTGGAACCGGTGATGAACGATGCGTCGTCGCTGGCGAGGAACGCCACCGCGGCGGCCAGTTCGTCTGGATCGGCGAACCTGCCCATCGGGACGTGCACGAGCCTGCGCGCGGCCCGCTCGGGATCCTTGGCGAAAAGCTCTTGCAGCAGCGGTGTGTTCACCGGGCCGGGGCACAGCGCGTTGACCCGGATGCCCTGCCGCGCGAACTGCACGCCGAGCTCGCGCGACATCGCCAGCACTCCGCCCTTCGACGCGGTGTAACTGATCTGCGACGTCGCCGATCCCATCACCGCAACGAACGACGCGGTGTTGATGATGGAGCCCTTCTGCTGCGGAACCATGTGCCTCAGCGCAGCCTTGCAGCAGAAGAAAACCGACTTGAGGTTGATGTCCTGCACCCGGTCCCAGGCGTCGACGCCGGTGTTCTCGATCAAGTCATCCTCTGGCGGGCTGATGCCCGCGTTGTTGAATGCGATGTCGACCGACCCGTGAGTTTGGGCGGCAGTGTCGAACAACGCGTCCACAGCGACCTGGTCGGAGACGTCAACCTGGACGAAGGTGCCATTCAGGTCGTCCGCGACGGTCTTGCCGGTGGCCGGGTCGATGTCGCCGATGACGATTGTGGCGCCCTCGGCCCGCATCCGCTTGGCGGTCGCCAACCCGATACCGCTGGCTCCTCCGGTGATGACGGCGACCTTGTCCTTCAGTCGCTGGGTCAGATCCATCAGCTCTCTCCGATCGCGAAGAAGACGTTCTTGGTTTCGGTGAAGTGCAACGGCGCATCGGGACCGAGCTCACGGCCGAGGCCGGACTGTTTGAATCCGCCGAACGGAGTGTTGAAGCGCACCGATGAGTGCGAGTTGACCGACAGGTTGCCCGCCTCGACGGCCCGGGACACCCGTACCGCCCGCGACAGGTTATCGGTCCAGATCGAGCCGGACAGGCCGTACTGGGTGTCGTTGGCCAGCGCGATGGCGTCGGCCTCATCCTCGAACGGCAGCACCGTGACGACCGGTCCGAAGATCTCCTCGGTCACGGTGCGGTCGGTGCGTTGCGGGGTCAACACCGTTGGCGGGAACCAGTATCCGGGTCCGTTCGGCGCGCTGCCGCGGAACGCCACCGGCGCGTCGTCGGGCACATAGGCGGCCACCGAATCGCGGTGCGATGCCGACACCAACGGTCCCATCTCGGTGTCCTTCGACGACGGGTCTCCGACGACAACGCCCTTCACCGCAGGCTCGAGCATCTCCATGAACTTGTCATAGACGTTGCGCTGCACCAGGATACGGCTGCGTGCGCAGCAGTCCTGGCCTGCATTGTCGAACACGCCGTACGGCGCGGTGGCCGCTGCGCGTTCCAGATCGCAGTCGTCGAACACGATGTTGGCGCTCTTGCCGCCGAGCTCCAGCGTCACCCGTTTGATCTGCTTGGCGGCACCGGCCATCACGCCGATTCCGACTTCGGTGGAACCGGTGAACACGATCTTGCGGATACCCGGATGGGTGACGAACCGCTCGCCGATCACCGAACCCTTGCCGGGCAACACCTGGAACACGTCTTCTGGCAGCCCGGCCTCGAGCGCGAGCTCGCCGAGCCGGATCGTGGTCAGCGGCGTCCACTCGGCGGGTTTGATGAGCACCGCGTTTCCCGCGGCGAGTGCGGGCGCGAAACCCCACGATGCGATCGGCATCGGGAAGTTCCACGGGGTGATCACACCGATGACGCCCAGCGGCTCGTTGAAGGTGACGTTGAGTCCGCCCGCCACCGGAAT
This sequence comes from uncultured Actinomycetota bacterium, assembly GCA_963758825.1. GTDB lineage: Bacteria > Actinomycetota > Actinomycetes > Mycobacteriales > Mycobacteriaceae > Mycobacterium. The sequence continues at coordinate 186,924 of CAVWWV010000018.1, forward strand.
CTGCTTGCCCGACATGCGTTCCGGGGTTGCGGAGTAGAACTGCAGAACGTCGCGGACGTGCCCTGCCTCCCACTCCGCGTTGCCGATGGGGTGGCCGGAGTTGGCCACCTCGAGCGCCGCGAGTTCGTCGACATGCGAATCCACGACAGAGGCGAACGACCGCAAGGCGGCGGCGCGGTCGGCGGGTGGCAGCGCCGCCCACTTCCGTTGCGCGGCGGCGGCGCGTGCCACGGCGTCGTCGACGCCGGTCTCGTCAACCCGTTCAACGGTTCGCAACTCCTGCTCCGTAGCGGGGTTGATCAGAGTCGAGGCTTTTGCTGTAGTGCTCCTCGCGTCCGCAGTCACGCGGTCACCTTTCCTGTCGCATACTCGGCCGCGGCCTGCACCACAGCGATGAACAGACGAATGTCATCGAGGCGTTCTTCCGGATGCCACTGCACCGCCAGAACGAAGTTCTCCCCAGGGATCTCGACCGCCTCGATCACGCCGTCGGAGTCCTGCGCACTGATGACAAGCCCTTCACCAAGTCGATCGATGGCCTGGTGGTGGTAGCACTGGGCATCCGACGATTCGCCGATCAGCCCGGCGAGCCGGCTGTTGGGCACCGTGTGCACCGACGAGGTGGAGAACACCGCGTTACCCAGCTGGTGTCGGGTGTGCCCGATCACGTCGGGCAGGTGCTGATGCAGCGTCCCGCCGAGCGCGACGTTGATCACCTGCGCGCCGCGGCAGATGCCCAGTACCGGCATTCCGCGCAGGATCGCCCCGCGCACCAGCGCGATCTCCCACGCATCGCGCTGCTGATTGGCCGGTATGGGTTCGTCGGTCTCCGGATGGCGCTGCTGACCGTAGCCGGCCGGATCCAGGTCCCGACCGCCGGTGATGATCAGGCCGTCCAGCCCGTCGAGTACCCGGTCGGGCGAGTCGACGGGCTGCGGCGGAAGCAGCACAGCGGTCCCGCCGGCGAGGTTGACGCCGTCGGTGTAGATGGCGGGCAGAAACGTGGCGTGCACATCCCAGATTCCTGACTGCGCTTGTTGCAGATAGGTGGTCAGGCCGAGCACCGGTCTGGGTCTGCCCGATCCGCCTGCGCTTCTCGGGTCAAAGCCGCTCAAAGCCGCGCACCCTTTCCCAGTCGGTGACCGCGGAATTGAATGCCTTCAGCTCGATGGCCGCGTTGTTGAGATAGTGCTCGACGACCTCGTCACCGAACGCCTCGCGGGCCACCTGCGACTTGCCGAACAGCTCGGCGGCCTCGGTCAGCGTTGTCGGCAGGAAATCCGCGCCGCTGGTGTAGGCGTTGCCCACCATCGCATCCGGTAGTTCGAGGCCCTGCTCGATGCCGTGCAGGCCGCCGGCGATCAACGCCGACACCGCGAGATACTGGTTGACATCTCCACCCGGAGCGCGACATTCAACCCGCATACCGTGGCCGTGTCCGACCACCCGCATCGCGCAGGTGCGGTTGTCCATGCCCCATGCGACCGCGGTCGGCGCGAAGCTGCCTTCGACGAATCGCTTGTAGGAGTTGATGTTCGGCGCATAGAACAGCGTCAACTCGCGAAGCGTCGCGAGCTGGCCCGCGATGAAGCTGCGGAACATCGCCGACATGCCGTCCGGTGCGTCCGAATCGGCGAACACCGCACTGCCGTCATCGCCACGCAGCGATATGTGGATGTGGCAGCTGTTTCCTTCGCGCTCATCGAATTTCGCCATGAACGTCAGGCTCTTGCCGTGTTGGTCGGCGATCTCCTTGGCGCCGTTCTTGTAGATCGTGTGGTTGTCACACGTCACCCGGGCGTGGTCATAGCGGAAGGCGATCTCCTGCTGCCCGAAGTTGCACTCGCCCTTGACGCCCTCGCAGTACATGCCCGCACCGTCCATGCCGAGCCGGATGTCGCGCAGCAGCGGCTCCATCCGGGTCGACGCCAGCATCGCGTAGTCGACGTTGTAGTCGGTGGCCGGTGTCAGGCCGCGGTAGCCGGCGGCCCACGCCTCCCGGAAGGAGTCGTCGAAGACGATGAACTCGAGTTCGGTGCCCACGTAGGGCACCAGCCCCTTGTCGGCCAACCGGGCGATCTGCTTGTTGAGGATGCTGCGCGGCGCCTGGGTCACCGGGTTGCCGTCGGTCCAGGACAGGTCCGCCATGACCAACGCGGTCCCCGGCAGCCACGGCAGCAGGCGCAGCGTGGAGAAATCCGGTGTCATCACCATGTCGCCGTAGCCGGTCTCCCAGCTCGACATCGCGTAGCCCTCGACGGTGTTCATGTCGACGTCGACGGCGAGCAGGTAGTTGCAGCATTCGGCCCCGTGGGCGGCGATGTCCTCGACGAACAGCCGCGCCGCGACTCGTTTGCCGGTCAGCCGGCCCTGCATATCGCAGAACCCGACGATCACAGTGTCGATGTCGCCAGCGGCGATCAACTTCTCCAACTCTTTTTGGGACAGCATGTCAGCCACACCCTAAAGGTAGGTCATCAGACCATTAGCCCGCTACCGCATCGTGGAGATCGGAGCCGGCTGGGCCTGCCGGTTGATCCGCATGTCGAATGCCTCGGAGACATGCCACTCCCGCGACAGCATGACCGGCGTTCCGTCGCGGTCGTAGTCGGTCTCCTCGATGTAGAGCAGCGGCTTGCCGCGCCGAACCCCCAGCACCTTCGCCGTGAAGCTGGTGCTGGCGACGGCGTGCAGCGTCGCGGTCGCATGGTCGGCGGCGTGCCCGGACGATCGCAGTAGCGCGAACAGCGAGGGGTCGAGGCTCAACAGATCGAGGTCGGGCCGCAGGAGCCGCGCGGGGATGCGGTCGCGCGAGTAGATCACCGGCTGCTCGTCGGCGGTTCGCACGCGCTCGACCGCCAGCACCTTCTCGCCCCTGTTCAGCTGCAACGGCCCGTCGATCTTGCCGCTCTGCTCGAACACCGCGTCCAGTACCCGCATGCCGGCTTGTGCCCCGGCGCTCTCGATCATCGCGAGATAGCTCAGCGTCGAGTCCAGCCCGTGCGGCATCCGCCTGCGCTCGGCGACATAGCTGCCCGACCCGCGGCGTCGGGTGACGTAGCCCGCCTCGACGAGGCCGCCCACCGCTTCGCGCACCGTCGCCCGCGACACCCCGAATCGCTTCGACAGTTCGCCTTCGGTGGGCAGCTTGGTCCCCGGCTGCAACTGCGAACTGGTTATCTCCTCCAGCAGCTCGTCGCGCAGCCGGTCGGCAAGCAAAGTCCGCCCGGGCATTTCATGAGCCTACGTTGTTCCGGGCGCTGCATCGGCCGCCGACGCGGTCTGCTCGACGACCCGTCGGACCTGGTCTGAGATCGACGGAGCCCCTGGCAGCAGCCCGTCGAAGATCGCGCTCCCGATCGTGTAGCCCCACGCGCCCGCCTCACCGACGGCGACCGCCCGATCGATGCTGGCGATGGATCCCGCGACGATCACCGGCCCACTCGAACTCGCCGTCACCTTGCGGATGAGATCGAGAACGTCGGCCGTCGGGTGCCGGTAGGCCAGCAGGTCCAGTCCGCTGACGTGGTCGAGCGCCGTCAACCGCTCGGCGTCCGCGGCGATCTCGTCGATCGAGCCGAGCAGCACGCTCGGGTGGTCGACGACCCTGCCGGGGAACGGGCAGTACTTCACGCCGTCGGGAAGCATGCCCGCCGTCTCGGCACCGTGCGTGCCGCCGAGCACCCAGTCGAATCCCGCCTGTGCCGCCGACCGAAGCGACGACATCTCGGCCTCTTTGCTGGTGGACACCACCTCGAGCATCACCTCGAAGCCTGCGTCGTGAGCCAGCGAGACCAGCTCACGCTGCTTGGCAAGGTCGGCTCCGACGTCCTTGAATCCGACGTAGCGCAGCCCGGTGTCGGCCAGCGTGGGCATGATCTCGGCCGCGTTGTCGACGGTCCTGTCGTCGTGGGTGAGCATGAAAACAAAATGGGCCACCAGTTCTCCTTCATCCTTTTTCGGCGTCGGCCACGATGGACCGCGCCGTGTCGTCTGACCAGACGCCGAGCAGATCGGCGAAATCTACGATCGAAATTCGTTCCCGCAGCAAGTAGGAATTGCGCAGTGCCCAGAACAGCAGGCCGTCGTCGTATCCGGTGCCGAGCTCGGCGGCCCGCGTTGGAAGCCCGCTCGCGTGGCTCACTTCGTCGAACTGCTCCGACGTCGGAAGCGTCACGCTGCGTTTGAACCCGTCCCAATCGGCGACCATCGCCTCGACGACGGCCTGATGGGCGAGCAGCCAGTCGCGCTTGGCGGAGTAACCCGTCCAGCACTCCTCGACGGTCTTCGCACCGAGATCGGCGAAGGCCGCCTCCGTCGCCTGCCGTCGCGAAGACTCGTCGGGTATCCGGATCTGGGCGCCAGAGGAGATGGAGCTGTCCACGAGCTGCCACACCCGCAGCGCGAGCCGCGTCGCGACCGTCACCTGCATGCCGTGTGGTGCCGCAGGTCCCTCCCGCTGGGACAGCGCCATCTCCAGCAGGTGTGACACCGCATGCTCGCTGCCCGACGCGGGTGCGGTCGACCCGACGATTCCCATCGACAGCCCACTGCCCGCCAGCAACCTGGCCAGGTCGGCAAGGCCTGCGGGCTCGGAATTGCGTGCGGCTGCAGCGAGTGCCGGAAGCGCGGGCATCGCGGCGAGAACCTGTTCGACGACAGCGGCGTCATACTCCGGGCCGTGGCCAAGGCCGGCCGCGAGCTGCCATTCGGCCACCGCGTTGGGAACCGTGGACAGGTCGCCCACCCCGGCGAGGTTCAGCCCGACCGGCGCCGCGGTGAGGATGTCGGAGTCGGCGATCAGCATGTCGGGCCATCGCGACACCACCGTGCGTTTCGCCCCCGCGATGACCAGCACGCTGCGGTCGGCGATGAAACCGTTGATGCTGCAGGCGGTTTGGACTGCCACGTGGCGGCTGCCGGTGCGTTGCGCGGTGACCTTCGCGATGTCGGTCAGCGTCCCTGCGCCCACGGAGATCAGCAGCCGCCCGGAGCCGCTCGGCCGGCGACATTGCGCTTCGACCTCGGTCACCGCGCGCTCGACGGTGTCCTCGTCGGCGCGCACAGTCCCGGTGCCGAGCTGGATCACCGGGCAGTCGAGCCGTTCGGCCAGCCGGTCGACGACCGGTCCTGCGGGCGTGGCATACGGCCCGCCGTCGCTGATGAGCAACGGCGCAGGCATACCGGGCGTCGCGCAGGCATCCGCTATCGCGCCGTCCAGCACCGAGGCGCCCACGCGGATGTCCACGTCGGGCAGGTCGTGATGACCTCGCTCGCGCAGGTCGGCCAGGATGGCGTTCGGTTCGAGGATGGTCACGGCGCCAACGCCTTCTCGACCGCGTCGAACGCGGCCAGGTAGCGACCGTAGGCGTCGGCATACTGCCGTTGCGCCGCGGGGTCGGGATCGATGGAATGCGGATCCAGTTGCACCGCAACCAATGCCGATGCGAAGTCCGTGAACATCCCTGCACCGACGCCTGCGATCATCGCCGCGCCGACCGCGGTGGCCTCCTGGGTGAGCACCCGGCGTACCGGCCTGCCGAGCACGTCGGCCTTGATCGAGGCCCACAGGTCGTCGCGCGCACCGCCGCCGACGATGCGTATCTCACCGTGGCCGAGGCCCAGCGCATCGAGCCGGTCGACGATGTCGCGCAGCGCATATGCGCACCCTTCGAGCACGGCGCGTGCGGCGTGTGCCGAGGTGTGATTCATCGCAAGCCCGAGGAAGGCGCCGCGCATCGCATCGTTCCACCGCGGCGCGGTCGAGCCGGACAATTCGGGAAGGAACAGCACGCCGTCACTGGTGGGCGGCGCTTGCGTTGCGCGCGTGAAGATCTCGCCCTGCGGCACCCCGAGCAGGTTGGCGAGCCACAGCGTGCTGCCGCCGCTGACGAAGCCCGGGTTCTCGATCAGCCAGCAGCCCGGTACCGCGTGGCCGTGTGTCTCCACCACGCCGAGAGGATCGCGGACGGGTTCCGCGGCGACCGTGGTCACCGGTTCCGCCGTGCCGGTGACGTCGACGATGACTCCTGACTCGATGGCGCCCGCGCCGACGGACGCGGCGTGCTCGTCTCCGGTACCGACGACGACCGCACACGTCGACGGCAGCCCGAGATCGGCGGCCACATCGTGTCGCAGCGCGCCGACCACATCCGTCGAGGGCCGCACGACGGGCAACATCGCCGGGTCGAGCCCCGCCGCCTCACACAGCTCGTCGTCGAAGTCGCCCTTGGCCACGTCATACACCATCGTCGACGACGCGTTGGCAGCATCCTGAGCGTGCGATCCCGAAAGGTAATGCAGAACATACGAACCCACCGGAGCCAGCATTGCCGTGCGTTGCCAGACCTCCGGCTCGTTGTCCCTGATCCACATCATCTTCGGGGCGCTGTGCGACGCGTCGGCCACCAGACCGGTGCGATCGGCGAGCAGATCGGAACCGACCGCCGAGACCAGTTGGTCGCATTCTTTGGTGGCCCGCTTGTCCAGCCAGACGATCGCCGAGCGCAGCGGCGTGCCGTCGGCGTCGCAGGCCACCACCCCGTCGACCTGACTGCCGAGGCCCATCGCGACGATCCGATCCGCCTGCACGCCCTCAACGGCTGCCCGTACGGCGTCGCGCAGAGCGGTGCAGAAGGCGACCGGGTCCTGGTCGGCCCAACCGTCGTGCTCGTGCACCATCGCCAGCGGCGCCGACCCGGAGGACACCACATCCCCACCCTCGTCGACGATCACCGCCTTGATGCTCTGCGAGCCGACGTCGACTCCCAGGACCAGAGACACGACTTCCCCTCACGGTTGACGTTGAATCGGCGCCCGAAGGGCCGTGAAAGTCACGGTATGCGGGGAGGATTGGGCGGTAATCCTCCCCGCCGGTCACGTCTATGGTGACCGAGTCGGCGGTTCTGATCCCGGCGTCGCGGATGCCGAGTCGTTACCGGCAATCTCGGTGACGGAGACCCTACCGTAACCCTCTTCCTGCAGGTTCGCGCCGTGCCGGCCGTGCGACATCGCGAACTCTTCCTCAGGTGACAGCACCAGCTTGTGCCGGCCACGAACTCCGAAGTAGACGATGCCGATCACGAAGTAGACCAGCGTCCCGTAAACACCGGGCCGGTAATCCTCGTTCAGGAACAGCGATACCAGTGCCACAAGCGCTATCGCGCCCGCGATCGCCGCGCCCCAGATGCCCACCGGGCTGCGGTACGGACGCTCGATGTTCGGTAGCTTGCGACGCAGCACGATGAACGCCAGGGTCTGCATGAAGTACGAGATCACCGCGCCGAACACGGCCATGTAGAGCAGCGCGCCGACGATCTTGCCTGCCACGGCGCTTTCGCTCTGGCTGGCGAAATAGATGACCAGCGACAAGATGTATCCGATCACCGCGCCCGCGATGAGCGCGACATACGGCGTATTGCGGGTCGGGTGGGTGATCGACAGGCTCTGCGGGAAATAGCCTGCGCGCGAAAGCGAATACGTGTTGCGCCCGTACGCGTAGATGATCGTGAAGAAGCTGGCAATCAATCCGATCAACGCGAGCAGGCCGAGCAGAGACGCCCCGACGCCCTCGCCGAAGACCGCCTTGAACCCGTCGAAGAACGGTGTCGCCGACGTCCCGATCGCCGCGGCGCCACCGCCGATGCCGGTGTTCAGGAACAGGATTCCGATCGCGAAGAACATCAGCGTGGTGAGTCCCCAGATCGTCGCGCGCGGGATGTCTTTCTTCGGGTCGTGAGATTCCTCGGCGGCCAACGGCAGTTCCTCGATCGCGAGGTAGAACCAGATCGCGAACGGTAGCGCGGGGAAGATACCGGCGACGCCGTGCGGTAGGAAGCTGGTCTGGCCCTCGTCCGGCGGGATGTTGGTGAGCAGGCTGGTGTCGAATTTCCCGCTGACGAGAACGGCGACGAAGAAGAACGCGAGGACGGCGAGAGCCGCCACGGTGATGATCACGGTGAACCGCATGGTGATCTCGATGCCGAGGATGTTGATGCCGACGAAGATGATGTAGTAGACGGCCCACCAGAGCACCGGGCTGTTCCACCAACCGTCGGCGCCTGTCAGGTCGAAGACGATGTCGTGTGACAGGAAGCCCATTGCGCCGACGACCACCGCAGGCGTGATGACGTACTCCATGTTTTCGGCCAGGCCGGTGATGAAGCCGCCCCATGGGCCCATCGCCGAGCGCGAGAACGAGTAGGCGCCGCCGGTGTGCGGCAGCGCGGGCGACATCTCCGCGATGGAGAAGCACAGCCCGTAATACATGATCGTGATGACGACGCCGGCGATCAGCAGGCCGCCGAAGCCGCCCGCGTCCAGGCCCAGGTTCCAACCGTAGAAGTCGCCGGAGATCACCGCTCCGACGCCGAGTGCCCAGAGCGACCAGAAGGCGGCATGACGGCGCAGTTTCCGCTTTTCGAAATAGCCTTCGCCGGCTTCCGTGTAGGTGACCGATCCGACTGCCCGTGTGTTCTCCGCCATCGCTCCTCCTGAGCTTGCATCGGCGTCCAAGCGAAAGTTGTCAGACAACTTTGACAATAAACCTGGGCGGATAGGTAGGTCAACGCCCTGTCGCGAAGATTTACGCAGCCGACACGGCCAAAGGTAGGACACCAGACCTTTGGCGCTTTATTGTGCCTATGCGAGTTCTGTCCCCACCCCGCGAAGGAGAATCGCCGTGCCCGAGGGCCACGAACAGTTCGACGACGACGAAAAACATCTCGCCAGCCTCGGCTACGTCCAGGAGCTGTCGCGCTCCTGGTCGGGCTTTTCCAACTTCGCGATCTCGTTCTCGATCATCTCGATCCTGGCGGGCTGCTTCACGTCGTTCGGCCTCGGCTGGAACAACGGCGGCCCCGCGGCGATCGCGTGGGGCTGGCCCCTTGTCTCGCGTCTTCATCCTGGTCATCGGGCTGTGCATGTCCGAGCTGGTTTCTGCGTTTCCGACATCGGGCGGAATCTACTGGTGGGCAAGCAAACTGGGCGGCCCGAAGGCGGGGTTCTACACCGGCTGGCTGAACCTGATCGGGCTGATCGCCATCCTGGCATCGGTGGCATACGGCTGCGCGACATTCCTTGATCTGACACTCGGCACGTTCAGCGAGAGCTGGCTCAACGGCTACAGCCTGACGCGGACGTTCATCCTGTTCGTCGATCATCCTGGTGGCCTCGGCGATCATCAACATCTTCTCCAGCCATCTGCTGGCGGTCATCAACAACATCTCGGTGTGGTGGCACGTGGCGGGCGCGGCGATTGTGATCCTGATCCTGTTCCTGGTCCCCGAGCAGCACGCCAGCTTCAGCGACGTCTTCGCCAAGACCATCAACAACAGCGGCATGTTCGGCGGCTCGACGTCGGGCTTCGGCTTCCTGTTCTTCTGCTTGCCGATCGCCGCGATCCTGACCCAGTACACGATCACCGGCTACGACGCCTCGGCGCACCTGTCCGAGGAGACCAAGAGCGCGGCCGACGGCGCGGCCAAGGGCATCTGGCGATCGATCTTCTACTCCGCGATCGGCGGCTGGATCCTGCTGCTGGCGTTCCTGTTCGCCGTGCAGGACTCCGATGAGGTGTCGGCGGGCGGCGGCGCGGTGGTGACCATCTTCAACCAGGCGATGGACTCCAAGTGGGTCGCGATCGTCCTGTTCATCTCCACCGCGGGTCAGTTCTTCTGCACCACGGCCTGCCAGACCAGCGCGTCGCGCATGCTGTTCGCGTTCAGCCGCGACCGTGCCGTGCCGGGTCACCAGCTGTGGTCGTCGTTGAGCTCGAAGAAGATTCCCGCCAACGGCGTCATGATCACCGCGACGCTCGCGGCGATCATCACCCTGCCCGCCCTTGTCGAGGTCGACATCAACGGCGCACCGGTGCCGATCGCGTTCTTCGCGGTGGTCTCCATCGGCGTCGTCGGCCTCTACCTGTGCTTCGCCGTGCCGATCTACTACCGATGGAAGGCCGGCGACGAGTTCCCGGTCGGGCAGGTGGAATCTGCGCGGGCACCACAAGTGGATGGCGCCCGTCGCGATCATCGAGATCATCATCACGTCGATCATCGCGATGTTCCCCACCTCGCTGGGCGGCATGCCGTGGGATCCGAGCTTCGAGTGGAAGTTCGTCAACTACACCCCGCTGCTGGTGGGCGGCGTGCTGATCCTGCTCTACATCTACTGGCACGCGTCGGTGAAGAACTGGTTCACCGGCCCGATCAAGCAGGTAGATGAGACCGGTGGACAACTGGAGGGCGTTTCCTGACAGTCTCGCCCCGACACGCCGAATGGCGCACCACGCGGTAGGGTCGAACTGATGTGTGGAGCCACCGGAGAGGTGCGACTCGACGGCCGAACGCCCGATCTCGCGGCGGTCTCGGCCATGGCCGAGGCGATGGCGCCGCGCGGTCCCGACGGGGCGGGCGTCGTGGTCGCAGGGCCGGGTCGCACTCGGCCATCGACGCCTGAAGATCATCGACCTGTCCGAGGCGGGCGCGCAGCCGATGGTCGACAGCGACCTCGGCCTGGCCATCGCGTGGAACGGCTGCATCTACAACTACAAGGACCTGCGCCGCGAACTGACCGGGCACGGCTACCGGTTCTTCTCGCACCAGCGACACCGAGGTGCTGCTGAAGGCCTACCACCACTGGGGCGACCGCTTCGTCGAGCGCATGTACGGCATGTTCGCGTTCGCGATCGTCGAGCGCGACAGCGGTCGGGTGCTGCTCGGCCGTGACCGCCTCGGCATCAAGCCGCTCTACATCACCGAGGACGCCGACCGGGTGCGGTTCGCCTCGTCGCTGCCCGCGCTGCTGGCGGGCGGCGGCGTCGACACCCGCATCGATCCGGTTGCGCTGCACCACTACCTGACGTTCCACTCCGTCGTGCCGCCGCCGCGGACGATCCTGCGCGGCGTCTCCAAGGTGCCGCCCGCGACGCTCGTCGCGATCGAGCCGGACGGCCGTCGCACCACCACCACGTACTGGGCACCCGACTTCAGCCGTCACGATGACCGCGCGGACTGGTCCGAAAAGGACTGGGAGGACGCGGTTCTCGCCTCGCTGCGGCGTCGCGGTCGAGCGCCGCCTGGTGGCCGATGTGCCGGTGGGCTGCCTGCTGTCGGGCGGTGTCGACTCCAGCCTGATCGTCGGGCTGCTCGCCGAGGCGGGCCAGACACGGGCTGCAGACGTTCTCCATCGGCTTCGAGTCGGTCGGCGACGTCGAAGGCGACGAGTTCAGAGTAGTCCGACATCATCGCCGACCGGTTCGGCACCGACCACCACCAGATCCGCATCGGCACCGACCGGATGCTGCCCGCCCTCGACGGCGCGATCGGCGCCATGAGCGAGCCGATGGTCAGCCACGACTGCGTCGCGTTCTACCTGCTCAGCCAGGAGGTCGCCAAGCACGTCAAGGTGGTGCAGTCCGGGCCAGGGCGCCGACGAGGTGTTCGCCGGATACCACTGGTATCCCCCGATGGGCGAACCCGATGCCGCCTCGCTCGACGGTTCGGTGGCCAGCCTACCGCGCCGCGTTCTTCGACCGCGACACCGCCGGCGTACGCAGGCACTTGCCGCGCCCGGCTACGTCGCCGACGACGACCCGAGCGGTCGGTTCGTCGCCGAGCACTTCGCCCGCGCCGGCGCGCAGACCGGCGTCGACCGCGCACTGCGCCTCGACACCACCGTGATGCTGGTGGACGACCCGGTCAAGCGGGTCGACAACATGACGATGGCGTGGGGTCTGGAGGGCCGGGTGCCGTTCCTCGACCACGAGCTCGTCGAGCTGGCCGCCACCTGCCCGCCCGAGCTGAAGACCGCACATGACGGCAAGGGCGTGCTCAAGCAGGCCGCGCGCCAGGTGATCCCGTCGGAGGTGATCGACCGCCCCAAGGGCTACTTCCCGGTGCCTGCGCTCACCCATCTCGAAGGCCCCTACCTCGACATGGTGCGCGACGCGCTCTACGCGCCGGCCGCCAAGGAGCGCGGACTGTTCCGGCCCGAGGCGGTCGACGCGGCTGCTCGCCGACCCCAACGGCAGGCTGACTCCGCTGCGCGGCAACGAGCTGTGGCAGATCGCGCTGCTGGAACTGTGGCTGCAGAGGCACGGCATCTCGGGGCCGGCGGCATGAGCACGCCCAGCGCCGCGGAACGGCCAGACCAGAGGCCATCACCCTCGGGCTGCACGACGCGTCGCCCCAACACATGGTCGACGCGATGGCCGACGACGTGGTGCTCGAACTCGGCTGGGGCCGACTGATTTTCGGCCAGACCTTCGCCGACCCGGCCAGCTCGCCGAGGTGTTGCGGCAGAGAGAGGCCACGGCCGCCGCGACATCTGCATCTACGCCCGCGAGCCACACGTCCTGGTGTCGCCTGGCCCCCGCCGAACTGTTCATCGATCCCAGCCACACCTACCGGCTGCGGTTCACCGAGCGACGACGAACCCGCGCCTGCGCCGTCCGGGTTCACGCGTGCGCACGCTGGAGCAGCCCGGAGGACGCCGACGCGATCAACCGGGTCTACGTGCGCTGCGGGATGGTGCCCGCGCCCGTCGACGTCATCTGGGACAACCAGCAGCACAACGATGCGGTCGACCTACCTGGTCGCCGTGCGCGACGACGACGGCACCGTCGTCGGCACGGTGACCGGCGTCGACCACGAGCGGCTGTTCGCCGACCCGGAGGACGGCTCGAGCCTGTGGACACTGGCCGTCGACCCGACGTCGAGCCTGCCCGGTGTCGGCGCCGCGCTGACCCGCGCGCTCGCCGACGATCTTCCGCGACACGCGGCCGCGCCTACATGGATCTGTCGGTGGCGCACGACAACGCCGCCGCGATCGCGCTGTACGAGAAGCTGGGCTTCGCAGCGGGTTCCGGTGATGGCGGTCAAGCGCAAGAACGCGATCAACGAGCCGCTGTTCACCCACCCGCCCGAGACGGTCGACGATCTCAACCCGTATGCGCGGATCATCGCCGACGAAGCGATGCGCCGCGGGATCTGGGTCGAGGTGCTCGACGCCGAAGCCGGTGAGATGCGGCTGTCGCACGGCGGCCGCAGCGTCGTCACCCGAGAGTCGTTGTCGGAGTACACCTCCGCGGTGGCGATGAGCCGGTGCGACGACAAGCGACTGACCCGCCGCCTCGTCGCCGAGGCCGGAATCGTCGTGCCGAAGGGCCGGCTGGCCACCTTCGACGAGCGACGACCACGCGTTCCTCGCCGAGGTCGGCGACGTCGTGGTCAAGCCGACGCGCGGCGAGCAGGGCAAGGGCATCACGGTCGGCGTCGACGGTCCCGACGAACTCGACGCGGCGCTGGCCCGGGCCCGCGAGCAGCACCCCGAGGTGCTGATCGAGCAGCGCGCGCCGGGCGACGACCTGCGGCTGGTGGTGATCGACGGCAAGGTCGTCGCCGCCGCGCTGCGCATGCCCGCCGAGGTCATCGGCACCGGGCACCACACCGTGCGGGAGCTGATCGAGGCGCAGAGCCGGCGGCGCGGCCGCGGCGACCGGCGGCGAATCCCGCATTCCCGTCGACGACGTCACCGAGGCGACCGTCAAGGAGGCGGGCTGGTCGTTCGACGACGTGCTGCCCGAGGGTGAGCGGCTGCGGGTGCGCCGCACCGCGAACCTGCACCAGGGCGGCACCATCCACGACGTCACCGCCGAGGTGAACCCGAGCTGTGCGCGGTGGCGGTCGCGGCCGCCGAAGCGATCGGCATCCCGGTGACCGGCATCGACCTGCTGGTGCCCGACGTCACCGCGGCCGAGTATGTGTTCATCGAGGCCAACGAGCGCCCCGGGCTGGCCAACCACGAGCCGCAGCCGACGGCGAAGGCGTTCGTCGACTTCCTGTTTCCCGGCAGCCCCGGCCTGCCGCAGGCGTGGACGCCGGACCGAGGCGCCTGCACTGAGAACCGTCACCAGGTGCTGGTGCGCATCACGATCTCGGCGGCCAGCTGCGCGGTGGACTCCTGCGCGTTGCGCCGGCCGAGCAGGTCGACCAGCCGGAAGTCGCCGTACACGTAGCGCTGGCTGGCCTTGGCGACCGCGCGGGCGGCGGGCGTGCTGACCAGCGCGGTGGTGTTCATCTCGACCGGCGGGCAGTGCTCGTCGCGGATCACGCCGGTCTGGTCGGCGACGCGCGGGTGGCCGCGGTCGATCACCACCAGGCCGATGAAGCGGTCCAGCCGGGTGGCGGCCAGCTCCCACGCCAGCTCGCCGCCGATCCGGTCGCCGACCAGCAGCGCCCACTGCACGTCGAGCGCGTCGAGGATGCCGACCACGGACTTGGCGGTCAGCCGCGGATCCGGGCCGACGACGATGGTCCGCAGCGACGCGGTGTGCAGACGCTGGCAGACGGCGTCGTACGCCGACGGCCGCCTGCTGCGCGGCGCCGAGCAGCACCACGACGGACCCCTTGTCCGGGCCTGCGACATCGACGGGAACAGGGAAACCGTCGACGGTGACCATCGTCGAAGGCATTTGGTCACGCTACAGCCAGTCAGCACGTCGGCGGGCGGTTTTTGCGCTGGTCGTTAACCTGGCAGTCAGCCGTCACGCAGCCGCTCGGCTTGTTTGCCGCTGATCTCCAGAAACGTCTGCGGCAGCGTGGCTTTGACGGTGATGGTCGGGTTCGGTGTGGGAAAAGCGATTCCGAAAACCGCCATCTGGCCGACGTTTTCGAACGAGAAGAACACGCTGCTTTTCGCTCCGCTGAGATCCATGGTCTGCTGGTACACCAGCGCGTCGGGGCGGGCGGTCGTCAGCCTGGTGGTGGTCATCGGAATGCCTTCCGACGACGGGTCGAAGAAGGTCTGGTAGTGGGCGCAGCGGTCGGCCGTGGCGGCGAGCTTGTCCAGATCCAGATTCCACGTCAGCACGGTCATCACGATGCGTGCACCGTCGTAGGCGACGACGTATTTGGCCGCGCTGCCCGGACCCCGTTCGGCCGCGGCGGCGATGACGCGGGTCAACCCGTCGGCGCAACCTTCCGGTTGCGACAGCATCGCCGGCGGCCCGCCTTCGCCGTCGGGTTGTCCGGGTTTCTCGATGATGCGGTCGTATTGCACACCCGGCGGGAAATCCGCGGCGGTCAGGACGTCGCGCTCCAGCTTGGCGCCCGGCCACGTCGCGGTCCCGCGATCGTGTTCGCGCAACCGGTGAGCGCGGCGAGCACGAGAGCAGCCAACGCAGACACCGCTGCGCCCGCGCCGTCGGGTCATGGGGCCAAGGCTACCCACGCCGCATGCTGACGATCGTCGGCCTGCGCGGCGGCCCGGCCTCCAGCAGCCCGAGGATCGCGTCGACATCGGTGTGGGCGGCCAGCAGGTCGGCCATCAGGTCCAGTTGGGCGTCGCGCCGCGCCGACACGTCGACGTCATCGGCGACCGGCGAATCCGTGCCGCCCCGCGGCCGCGGCGGCGTCGGCGAGCCAGCGACGCCGGACCGCGTCGTTGTCGAACAGGCCGTGCCAGTGCGTGCCGTAGACCGCGCCGCGGCGCAGTCCGACGCCGAGCCAGTCGTCATCGACGGACGCGAGACACCTGGCCGTGGTGGATCTCGTAGCCGTGCAGCGGGGCCTCGTGCCTGCGCAGCGTCTTGTCCGGCGCGAACACGATGTCGGCGTCGAGCAGACCGAGGCCGTCGACCCCGCCCGCACCCGACTCGACACGGTCGTCGATGCGCCGGCACAACATCTGGAAGCCACCGCAGATGCCCAGCACGGGCCGCCCGGACCGGGCGTGCTCGGCGATGCCGTCGGCCAGGCCGCGGTCGCGCAGCCAGGCCAGGTCGGCGACGGTCGACTTGCTGCCGGGAATGACGACGACGTCGGCGTCGGCCAGGTCGGCGGGGTCGGTCACCCAGCGCACCAGCACCCCGGGCTCGCAGGCCAGCGCCTCGACGTCGGTGGAGTTCGAGATGCGGGGCAGCCGGATCGCGGCCACCCGCAGCCACTGCTCGCCGATCGGCTGCTGCGGCTGGCCCACGACCCGATGTGCCACCACCGACACCGAATCCTCCGTGTCGAGCCACAAGCCGTCGTCGAAGGGCACGACGCCGTAGGTGGGCCGTCCGGTGAGTTCTTCCAGCTGGGTCAGGCCGGGTGCCAGCAGCGCCGGATCGCCGCGAAACTTGTTGACCAGAAACCCGCGATGAGAGCCTGATCCTCGGGCGCGAGGATCGCCACCGTGCCGAACAGGTGGGCAAGCAGCCCACCCCGGTCGATGTCGCCGACGACGATGACGGGCAGGTCTGCCGCACGCGCCAGCCCCATGTTGGCCAGATCGGTTGCCCGCAGGTTGATCTCGGCAGGTGACCCAGCACCCTCGCAGATGACCGCGTCGAAATCGGCTCGCAGTGCGGTCAATTCGTCGGCCACCACCTCGGCGAGTGCGTCGCGATGCGTGAAGTAGTCTCCGGCCGCGACAGAGCCCGCGACCTGACCGCGCACCACCAACTGCGATGTGCGGTCGCTTCCCGGCTTCAAGCAGGATCGGGTTGAACCGGACGCTCGGCGAAAGACCCGCCGCGCGCGCCTGCATCGCCTGCGCCCGGCCGATCTCGCCGCCCTCGACGGTGACCACCGAGTTGTTGGACATGTTCTGCGCCTTGAACGGCGCAACCGCGATGCCTTTGCGCGCCAACAGCCGGCACAGCCCGGCGACCACCATGGATTTACCGGCGTCCGAAGATGGTTCCTGCGATCAGCAGCGCCCCGGCCACGGCGCTACAGCTGGGTCAGGATCTCGGCGCCGTCGTCGGTGACCACCAGCGTGTGCTCGAACTGCGCGGTCCACTTGCCGTCGGTGTTGACGACGGTCCAGTCGTCGTCCCAGATCTCGTAGTCCAGCGCGCCGAGGTTGATCATCGGCTCGATGGTGAACGTCATGCCGGGCTCGATGATGGTCTCGACAGCGGGCTGGTCGTAGTGCAGCACCACAAGACCGTTGTGGAACGTGGTGCCGATGCCGTGCCCGGTGAAGTCGCGAACGACGTTGTAGCCGAATCGGTTTGCATACGATTCGATGACCCGTCCGACAACCGACAGCGCGCGGCCGGGCCGAACGGCCTTGATCGCACGCATCGTCGCCTCGTGCGTGCGCTCGACGAGCAGCCGGTGTTCCTCGGACACGTCGCCCGCCAGAAACGTCGCGTTGGTGTCGCCGTGCACGCCGTCGATGTAGGCGGTGACGTCGATGTTGACGATGTCGCCGTCCTCGACGACGGTGGAATCCGGGATTCCGTGGCAGATGACCTCGTTGAGCGACGTGCAGCAGGATTTCGGATAGCCCTTGTAGCCCAGCGTCGACGGGTAGGCGCCGTGGTCGATCATGAACTCGTGTGCGATCCGGTCGAGTTCGTCGGTCGTGATTCCCGGTGCGACGGCCTTACCGGCCTCGGCGAGTGCGCCCGCCGCGATCCGGCCCGCCACCCGCATCTTCTCGATCACCTCGGGCGTCTGCACCCAGGGCTCGGTGCCCTCCTTGGCAGTCGGCTTCCATGCGTACTCGGGCCGGTCGATCGAATTGGGCACCGGAAGGGTCGGCGACACCACGCCGGGGCGAAGTGCGGTGCGAACAGGCATGAAGCCAGGATACGTGTCAGTGCCGGTCGCGGCCGAACCACGATTTGCGCGGTCCGCGGATGTCGACCGAACCGCAGACCACCTTGCCGGTCAGGATGACGTGCGGCGTTCCGTCCGCCGGTGCGTCCTTGCGGTGGTCGTCAGCGCTGCCGACGACGACCTCGACATCGTCGATGGACGCGCTCGCCCCGTCCGGCAGCCGCAGGTCGAGCCCACCGAACTTCATATCGAGCTCGATGATGACCATCGGACCCGCGAAGCGGGCCCCGGTGAGGTCGAGTTCGACCGATCCCATCCGGCGGTACAACGCCAGCCGGGTCGGCACGGTCCACTCCCCCTGACGCTTCAGCGAGCCCATCACGCCTCGCAGCTCCACCCGGTCGGTGGCCGAGGTGACGATGGCGCCGGGCCCCGGCAGGTCTCCGACCAGGGTGTCGAGATCCGTGCGCAGCCGGGCCTGCGACACCAGCACCGAGCGCTCCTCGAACTCGTCGATGTCGATCAGGCCGAGGGCGACGGCATTGTGAAGGCGACGCAGCGTGCCGTTGCGGTCTGCGTCCGATATGCGCATCGCTGCTGATTGCTCGTTGATCCCGGTCATGGCCATTCCAAAATACCGCCGCGGCCCTCCGCATGAATCAGCATGCCGCTTGGTGGATGTTTGCGCGTTTGCGCTGATGATTCGCGGATGCGAGCGCTTCATGCTGGCTAGCATGAGCGAAACCGAGTGGACCGACCTGGTATTAGGCGAGGTCATGGGCGAGCTACCGACCGGAACGGTGACGTTGCTGCTGGCCGACGTCGAAGGCTCCACCCGGCTGTGGCAGACCCAGCCGGACCAGATGACGGCCGCCGTCGCGCGCCTTGATACCGCTCTGGCCGATCTGCTCGCCGCCCACGGAGGCGTGCGGCCCGTGGAACAGGGCGAAGGCGACAGCTTCGTCGCGGCATTCGCGCGTGCCAGTGACGCCGTGGCGTGCGCGCTGGATCTTCAGCGGGCGCCGCTTGCGCCGATCCGGCTACGCATCGGTGTGCACACCGGGCAGGTGCAGTTGCGGGATGAAGGCAACTACATCGGACCAACCATCAATCGCACTGCCCGTCTGCGCGATCTGGCGCATGGTGGCCAGACGGTGTTGTCGGGTGCGACCGAGCAACTGGTGGCTGACTGGTTGACCGACGATGCTTGGCTGACTGATCTGGGATGCCACGAGCTTCGCGATCTGCCAAGGCCCGAACGGGTTTCCCAGCTGTGTCATCCAGACCTGCGCAACGAGTTCCCGCCGCTGCGGCTGACGAAAACCATTGATAATCACAGCCTTCCGGCGCAGTTGACGAGCTTCGTCGGCCGGGTGACGCAGATGGCCGAGATCCGCGCGCTACTGGCCGACAACAGGCTGGTCACGTTGACGGGTGCAGGCGGTGCAGGCAAGACGCGGCTGGCGATTCAGATCGCGGCGGGGGTCGCACCCGAGTATCGCGACGGCGTCTCTTACGTCGACCTGGCACCGGTCACTCATGAGGCGGTGGTGCCGGTGGCCGTCGCCCGTGCACTCGGCCTGCCCGACCAACCGGGCCGCTCGACGATCGAGACGCTGAAGAAGTTCGTTGGCGACCGGCAGACATTGATGGTGTTGGACAATTGTGAGCACCTGCTCGACGCCTCCGCATCGCTGGCCGCGAAGCTGCTCGCCGTCTGCCCGGCACTGCAAATACTGGCGACAAGCCGTGAACCCACCGGCGTGCCTGGCGAAGTGACGTTCACGGTGCCGTCGCTCTCGCTGGCCGACGAGGCCATCGAGCTCTTCGTCGACCGAGCCCGCCGGGTCAGGCCCGACTTCACCGTCGACGACGACAACGCCGCCTCCGTCACCCAAATCTGTACGAGGCTCGACGGCATGCCGCTGGCGATTGAGCTGGCCGCAGCCCGTGTCCGCGCATTGTCGGTCGAAGAGATCGTCGGCAGCCTTCATGACCGCTTTCGCCTCTTGACCGGCGGCGCGCGGACAGCGGTACGTCGGCAGCAGACCCTGCGTGCATCGGTGGACTGGTCACATGCCCTGCTGACCGAGACGGAGCGAATCCTGTTCCGCCGGCTGGCGGTGTTCCTCGGCGGGTTCGACCTTGACGCGGCCCAGGCCGTCGCCGGTGACGCCGAGGTGGAGCGCTATCAGGTCCTCGACCAGCTTGCCCTGCTCGTCGACAAGTCGTTAGTGACGGCCGAAAACACCAGTGGCCGAACGCGATACCGGCTGCTCGAGACCGTGCGCCAATATGCGCAGGAGAAGCTCGAGCGAATCAGGAGAGGCCGAGGCCGTTCGGTCGCGTCACCGCGACCACTACACCGCGATGGCGGCATTGCTCGACGCGCCGGCCGGCGTTGGCCACGACAAGCGCGTCGCGCAGGCCGACGACGAGATGGACAACCTACGAAACGCTTTCGGGTGGAGCGTCGAAACTGGTGACATCGGAAGCGCATTGGAGCTGGCGTCGTCCCTTCAGCCGCTGTGGCTGTCCCGCGGGCGTATCCAGGAAGGGCTGGCGTGGTTCGACGCCGCCTTCACCGAACGCAACGCACTTCCCGAGGACGTGACTCCCGCGGTACGCGCGCGCGCATTGGCCGACCGAGCGGTGCTCTATGCGTGGATCGCCATCTACCACTTGGAGGACGCCGAGGAAGCCCTCTCAATCGCACGCGAACTCGACGATCCTGTGCTGATCGTTCGGGCGCTCCACGCCTGCGGCACAGCAGCCGTCTATGACGCCGATGTGGCGCAGCGTTACTTCGAAGAGGCGACCGGCCTCGCCAGGGCAGTCGGAGACCGGTGGAGGCTGAACCACATTCTCGGTCAGCAGGCGCATGCGGGGTTTGTGGCCGGGAATCCCATTGCGGTTCGAGCGGCAGGCCAAGAAGGACGCGATATAGCCGACGCCATCGGGGATCGCTTCGGATCTCGGCAGTGCCGGTGGCGGCTCGCCGGCGCGAAGATGATGGAGGGCAATACGACCGCAGCAATCGCCGAGCTGCGCGAGCTGATGACCGAAGCCGAGGCCGATCACGACTTGCTGCTGCGAGCGAACGCGCTGCTGATGCTTCCTTGGGGACTCGCCTATCAGGGCGACGTAGCCGAGGCGCGGACGATCGCCGAGGCGGGCATCGCGTCAGCCGAAGAACTCGGCGACGTGTACCTGGGTGCGAGCTACGTCGGCTTGATGGTCGCGCATCTGGCCGCAGGCGACGGCGCAAAGGCGATGGAGGCGGCGGACGCCGGCTGGTCCCATCTGGGCGACCTGTATGGGACGGCATCGATCAACAGCGCATACATTGCCCACGTTGCGCTCGCCAACGGCGATCTCGACGCAGCTCGACGCTGGGCGGATGTTTCCGTTTCGAAAACGGCCGGGTGGTATCAGGTCGCGGCGCTGATCGCGCGTGCCCGCATTGCCATAGCGGACGACGAGCCGGAGCAAGCCGAGCGCGACGGTCATGAAGCGCTCACCCGCACCGTCGCCGTCGGGGCGTACGGATGCGTTTCGGACATTCTGGAGATTCTTGCGAGTCTGTCCGCCGAAGCCGGCAGCCACCACGAAGCCGCCCGACTCTTCGGCGCAACCGAAGCGATCCGGCAACGCACGGGCGACGTGCGCTTTGCGATCTACCAACCTGGATATCAGGCATCGGTGGATGCACTTCGAAATACGATGGGCGATAAGGACTTTGAAGCCGCGTGGGCGGAAGGCGCGGCACTGTCACGAGACGAGGCGATCGCCTACGCGCAGCGCGGTCGAGGCGAACGCAAGCGACCGTCGAGCGGTTGGGGCTCGCTGACCCCGGCGGAGCTCGACGTGGTACGGCTCGTCAGCGAAGGGCTGGGCAACAAGGACATCGCGACGCGGCTCTTCGTGTCACCGCGGACCGTGCAATCCCACCTCACCCGGGTCTACACGAAGCTGGGGCTGACCTCTCGCGTGCAACTCGCTCAGGAGGCCACCCGCCGCTCGCCGGCGACAAATAGCTGATTCGCCATAACAGATGGGCTCTGTACTGATAGTTGTCTCAACGTGACGAACGTCAGCCCGCATGCTCCCAAGACCGTCGAAGCGTGGGCCTTCGTGCAGAAGATGATCGGCGACATCACCAACATCGTGGCCGCCGACGCCGAGAACGAACGCGAGCTGATCGAGGGATTGGGTGTCGTCTCCCGCGTCACCGCGCTGTGCTCGGAGCTGACCGTCGAGGCCGACCCGGACCTGCCGTGGTTCTTCGATATGTGCTCCCCCACCCGGCTGGTCGGCGGGCCCAACCCCGACGGCCGGTACCTGCTGGCCATGATCCGCGGCGACCGCTCCTATCGGGTCACCGGAACGCGTGGCACCACCGCCTACCTCGGCGTGCAGGTTCTGGCGGGCACCGGCATGACGCCGCGCCGGATGGCCGCCTACGTCAGTGATACCGACCTGACGCTGAATGACGGCGGTTTCGCGCTGGTGTTCTCGGCGAAGGAGCCCTCAGCGGCCGAGCTCGACGGAGCGCAGTGGGTGCAGATACCGGAGGATGCGACGTCGATCGTCGTCCGCGAGTACATCGCCGACGCCGACGCCGAGCATTGCGCAACGCTGCACATCGACCCGCTGACCACCCAACCCCCGCAATCGATCACCGATGACGACGCGGCAGAACAGTTCACCGCGATGGCGTGGACCATCATGAAGCTGACGACGCTGCACCGCACCATCAAGCCCGAGCTGATGGAGCAGCCGAACACCCTCGTCACCTCGGAGGCCGCCGATCTCGGGGCAGCCGACACCACCCCCGACAACCTGTACATGCTCGGCACATTCCGGCTGACCACCGACGAGTCGCTGGTGCTGGAGTTCGAACCTCCCGACACCCGCTACTGGAACGTCACGCTGGAGAACATCTGGCACGAATGCCTCGAGCCGCGCCGCAGGCACAGTTCGGTCACCAACAAGGGCGTGGCGCCCGATGCCGACGGAGTGGTTCGAATCGCTATCGGCGCCAACGACTCCGGCCACGGCCACTGGCTGGACACCGGCGGCCGGCACCGTGGCTTCGTGGTGTTCCGCTGGCTGGACAACCCCGACCCGCCGAAGGTATCGGTCGAGGTACGCAGCGGTCAGGCGAAACCATGAGCGCCGCCGACCGGTTCGACCCCGCAGCGCTGATCGACCAAGCCCGCCAATGGGCGGGCAGTGACGACTTCGGAACGGACCTCGACGAGAACGAGACGTGGCGCGACGGGTTGGGCCGGCTGTGCGACGGGTTCGTCGCAGACGCGCGGCTCAACGACCTCGGGGTGGAGATCGCCGCGCTGGATGTGGTGCGCGCATTGAAGAATCGGCTCCAGGTAGTGGATTGGCGAAAGTCTCATCCCGAGATCGCCGAGGAGAAGATCGAGCGGCCGATCTTCATCGTCGGGCAGCCGCGCACCGGCACCACGATCCTGTTCGACCTGCTCGCCCAGGATCCGTCGCTGCGGCCGCCGCTGACATGGGAGGTCGACGCCCCGCTGCCGGTGCCGCGGCCCGACACGTATGAGACCGACCCGCGGATCGCCGAAACCCAGGCCAGCCTCGAGATGAGCGAGCACATCATCCCCGGGTTCATGAGTTGGCATCCGATGGGTGCGCAGGTCGGACAGGAGTGTGTCCGGATCACCGCGTCGCAGTTCTGCAGCATGATCTTCTCGGTTCAGTACCGGCTGCCGAGCTACTACAAGTGGCTGCTGTACGAGGCGGACCATCGCCAGGCGTACCGTTTTCACCGGATCTTCCTGCAGCACCTGCAATCCGGCGTCAGCGGGCAATGGCTGTTGAAGTCACCCGCCCATCTGTGGACACTCGACACCCTGCTGGAGACGTACCCCGATGCGGTGATCGTGCAGACCCACCGCGACCCCTTGAAGGTGATCGCGTCGGTCAGTGCACTGACGAATCACCTGCGTCGGATGGCGTCCGACCAGACCAGCATCGCCGACTGCGCAGTGCAGTCGTGCGAGGAGATCGTGGTCGGTTTGCAGCGCGGTATGACGCTGCGTGACTCGCTGCCGCCCGGACAGGTGATCGACGTGCAGTTCACCGATTTCATGCGCGACCCCTTCGCCACGATCAGGTCGCTGTACGGCCGGCTGGACCGCGAGCTGACACCCGCCGCCGAACGCCGGATGCGCGAGCATCTTGCCGCCCACCCCGGCGACGGCGGCGGCGGGCGGTACAGCTGGGCCGACACCGGCCTTGACGCCGAGCAGCTGCGCGAGCAGGTCGGCGCCTACCAGCAGCGCTACGCCGTTCCGACCGAGTCGCTGAATTAGGCGTCAGGCCAGGTAATCCGGCGGCAGGTTTTCGAGCATCCACCGCGTCATCCGCACCGCGTATTCCGAGCTGCCGCCCCCGACGATCAACGCGGCGAACGCCATGTCGCCGCGGTAGCCGGCGAACCAGGAGTGCGAGCCGCCCTCGAATTCGGCCTCACCGGTCTTGCCCCGCACGTCGCCCATCCCGTTGATGTCCTTGGCGGTGCCGTTGGTGACCACCAACTGCATCATCGGCCGCAGCCCGTCGAGCATCTTCGGGCTGATCGGGCTCTGGTCGCCGGTGACGGCGGTTTGACGGCCCTCGATCAGTTGCGGCACAGGGGTTTTGCCCGCAGCGACCGTCGCCGCAGCCATCGCCATACCGAACGGGCTGACCAGGACCTTGCCCTGCCCGAAGCCGTCCTCCGTGCGTTCGGCAAGGTTGACCGTCGGCGGCACCGAACCGGTCACCGTGTTGATGCCTTCGATCTGGTAGTCGGGACCGATGCCGTATTGCGCGGCAGCTTGGGTGAGGCCGCGCGGTGGCATCTGGCTGGCGAGTTCGGCGAAGGTGGTGTTGCACGAACTGGCGAAGGCACGCGACATCGGAACCGTGCCGAGATCGAAACCGCCGTAGTTCGGAACGGTGCGGTGGCCGATGTCGACCGTGCCGGGGCAGCCGAGAAGTGTGTTCGGCGTTGCCATGTCGCGCTCGATGGCTGCGCCCGCCGTGATGATCTTGAACGTCGACCCCGGCGGGTACAGACCCGTCGTCGCGGTGGGCCCGTCGACGTCTGCGTCGGGGTTCTGCGCGACGGCGAGGATCTCACCGGTCGAGGGCTTGATCGCGACGATCATCGCCTTCTTCCCTGCGATCCCGTTGACTGCGTTCTGCGCGGCATCCTGAACGGCGCGATCCAGGCTGATCGTGACGGACGGCGCGGGCGCCCCCGGCACTTCGTTGAGGACGTCGACGTCCGCGCCGTTCTGGTTGACGCTCACCACGCGCCAACCTGCCTGCCCGTCGAGATCGTTCACCACCGCCTTCTTGACCTCACCGATGATGGCAGGCGCGAAATGATCGTCTGTGGGCAGCAATTCGGCTTGCGGCGTGATGACCACGCCGGGGCGCTCGCCGAGGACGGCGGCCACCTGGTCGCGGTCGGACTGGCGCAGGGTGATCAAATTCATCGGTCCGGCAGACGAACTGGCCTCTTCGGCGAGCCGCTGCGGATCCAGCGTGTTGTCAAAGGGCTGCAGCGCACCGACGACAGCCGTCGCGGTCTGCATCAAATAGGCGCCCGCCGCTTTTGCGTCCAGCGCGAACTGGTACAGGTTGCCCGGCACCAGCACGTCGGTGCCGCCGCGCTCGTTGACCGATGCGCGCCGCGGCGCGTCTGCCCGCAGCGCAAACGTCTGGTGCTCACCGAGTTTCGGGTGCAGGCCGGTCGCGGTCCAGCGCACCTCCCAGTTCCCCTCGTTGCGCACCATGCTCAGCTGACCGTCATAGGACCAGGTGCGATTCTTCGGCAGGTGCCAGGTGTAGCGGTAGGCGACGGTGCCGGTGTCCTCGGCGAACTTGGAGCCGAGCACCTGAGCGTCCAGCGAGGTTGCCTGCAGACCGGCCCACGCCTCGTTGAGCGCGGCTCTGGCGTCCTCGGGCCGGTCGGTCAGCTGGGACGCACCGCCGGTGTCGCCCTTGGCCAGCGCTGCGAAGAACTCGTCGGCCGCCGGTTGGGGCCCGTTGGGTTTCGGGGTGCACGCGTTGAGGGTCGCCGACATTGCCAGGACAGCCAGCAGGCTCGTCAGCCGTGTTGCAGATGAGAACAAAGTTGCCATTGGGGCAAATGTTACGAACCTGAGACCAGAAAACGGCGGAGGCGCGACGCCCAAATCGACGTTTCGCAGAAAAAGCGCGAGAGAAGCGCGCCAAAACGTCGATTTCGCGCAAATTCGGGTCCGTCAGCCGCCCGCGGCTGGTGCGCGTACCACCAGTGGCACTGCGGGGAAGTACGCCGCCATCTCCGAGCGTGACTTGCGCAGGGCGGCAGTGCCGTAGCCGTGTTTGCGGTACGTCGGATGGATCCAGATGCGAACGTTGACCTCTCCGTTGGCCAGCTCGCCGAACACCATGCCGACCTTGTCGGGGCCGTCGAGCGCCACCAGCCACACCGCCTCTTCGGCATGCACTCGTCCCACGGCGGCTCGGATCTCGTCGTCCAGATCGCCCGCCGGAGCGCCCGATCCGTCGCCGGCCGCGCGCACGTCGTCGGTGCGGGCGGCGAAGATGTCCCGGTCGGCCTTCGCGGAGAACGGGCGAAGCGCCAGGCTCTCCCCGGGAACTGCCTGCCGCTCCCCCATGAAGCTCAGCTCCTGGTTGAGGTCGGTGAGTTCGTCGCGAATACGCCGTCGCGAGACTTTCGTCAGCCGGTCGAACGACAGTCGGAGCACCGCTTCGCCACCCGCGGGCGTCGTCTCCAACATCGAGGCGATCGCCTCGACGGCCGCGTCGTAGTCCTCCGACTCCACGATCACGTCGAGGAGTTCATGGCGTCGTTCGAGCGCACGAACCAGCGTGTCGGCGATCTCTCTGCGTTCGGCCTTCTGCGCGTCGTCGGTCATGGCGTGAAGCCTAACCAACCGCGGTGTGCGCGCGCTCTAGTCCAATAGGACGGTGGCGAAGGTGCCGACTTCGGCGAAGCCGATGCGGTGGTAGGTCGCGCGGGCGACGGCGTTGAAGTCGTTGACGTACAGGCTCGCGATGCGTCCACTGCGCACCACGGCCGCGGCGAGGGTGGCGGTACCGGCCGTGCCGAGCCCGCGGCCGCGGCATTCCGGATGCACCCACACGCCCTGGATCTGCCCGACGGCAGGCGACTGCGATCCGACCTCGGCCTTGAACACCACTCGCCCCCGCTCGAAGCGTGCCCATGCGCGCCCCGCGGCGATCAGGCCCGCGACCCTCCGCCGATACCCTCGGCCACCGTCGCCGAGACGCGGATCGATACCCACCTCGCCGATGAACATGTCGACAGCGGCCACCAGGTACGCGTCGAGTTCCTCCATCCGCACCGGACGCACCGTCGGGTCGACCGGGCACTGCGGGGCGTTGGCCAGAGCCATCAGGGGTTGCCGGTCGCGGACGTCGCGGGCGGGGCCCCAGGTGTGTTCCAGGCGGCGCCACATCGGCAGCACCAACTCGGCGTGACCGACAAGCGACGAGCAGCGCCTGGCCCCGCTGACCGCCTTGTCGGCGAAGGCGTACAGGTCGGTTGGCTCACCCCGCAACGGGATCAGGTTGGCACCGGCGTAACACAGCGACTCGGTGGCGCTGCCCCGCGACCACAGTTCCCCGCCGATCGCACCCGGGTCGACGCCATGCTCGGCCACCCGGGAGGCCACCATGCAGCTTCCGACCGGATCGGCGTCGAGCACCTGGCGGACCGCGGCGGCGTCACGCACCACCGAGACCCGTCGCTCGTCGACGAAGCGGAAAAGGGGTGGAGCCGACATCGGGACTCTTTCTGCGGCCTCAGGTCGAGGTGATTCCAGTCACAGGAAACACGTTCAGCTTACGGTGACGACCGGCGAACCGCTGGGATCATCGGATCCTCGCTGCGTTTCCGTTTCGCTGGCGATTCGCATCGCCTCTTCGATGAGCGTTTCGACGATCAGGTGCTCGGGGACCGTCTTGATGACCTCACCCTTGACGAAGATCTGGCCCTTTCCGTTGCCCGACGCGACGCCCAGGTCGGCTTCGCGGGCTTCCCCGGGACCGTTGACGACGCATCCCATCACGGCGACGCGCAGTGGAATCTCCATCCCCTCGAGGCCGGCGGTGACCTCGTTGGCCAGCGTGTACACGTCGACCTGAGCGCGCCCGCACGACGGACACGACACGATCTCCAGCCCACGAGGACGCAGGTTCAACGACTCCAGGATCTGGTTGCCGACCTTGACCTCTTCGATCGGCGGCGCGGACAGCGACACCCGGATGGTGTCACCGATGCCCTTGGAGAGCAGCGCGCCGAACGCGACGGCGGACTTGATCGTGCCCTGGAAGGCCGGTCCGGCCTCGGTGACGCCGAGGTGCAGCGGGTAGTCGCACCGCTCGGCGAGCAATTCGTACGCGGCCACCATGACGACCGGGTCGTTGTGCTTGACACTGATCTTGATGTCGCCGAAGCCGTGCTCCTCGAACAGCGACGCCTCCCACAGCGCGGACTCGACCAGCGCCTCCGGCGTGGCCTTGCCGTACTTCTCCATGAAGCGCTTGTCGAGCGAGCCGGCGTTGACGCCGATGCGTATCGGGATGCCCGCCGCACCGGCGGCCTTGGCGACCTCCTTGACCCGGCCGTCGAACTCCTTGATGTTGCCCGGGTTGACGCGCACGGCGGCACAGCCCGCGTCGATCGCGGCGAAGATGTACTTCGGCTGGAAGTGGATGTCGGCGATCACCGGGATGTTCGCCTTCTTCGCGATCGCGGGCAGTGCGTCGGCGTCCTCCTGACGCGGGACACGCGACCCGGACGATGTCGCAGCCGGATGCGGTCAGCTCGGCGATCTGCTGCAGCGTGGAATTCACGTCGTGCGTCTTGGTGGTGCACATGGACTGCACTGCGACGGGGTAGTCGCTGCCGACACCGACGTCGCCGACCATCAGCTGACGAGTTTTTCGCCGCGGCGCCAAGGTGGGTGCCGGCGGCGCCGGCATCCCTAAGCCGACGGACATGGGCTCTCCTACTCGAACGGATGAATGGGGTTGACGAAGTCCGCGGTGACGGTCAGCGCCATGTAGCCGACGACGAAGACCAGGATCACGTAGGTGGCGGGCATCAGCTTGAGATAGTTCACCGGCGCCGCGGCCACCAGACCACGGGAGCGTCGGATCAGGTTGCGGATCTTTTCGAAGAAGGCCACCGCGATGTGACCGCCGTCGAACGGCAGCAGAGGGACCAGGTTGATCGCCCCGAGCACGAAGTTCAGCTGCGCCAGGAAGAACCAGAAGGCGAGGTACAGCCCGCGCTCGAAGGCGTCGCCGCCGATGATCGAGGCACCGACGACGCTGATCGGCGTCTCGGGATCTCGTTCGCCGCCGCCGATCGAGTGCACCAGCGCACCGATCTTCGTCGGGATCTTCGCCAGCGACTTGCCCAGTTCCACCGCCAGGTCGCCGGTGAACGCCACCGTGCCGGGGATCGCGGTGACCGGGTTGTAGTGCGTGTACTCGACCGGCCCGAACTCGGCGGCCGAGACGCCGACCGCGCCGACTGTCGATGGGGCCGTGGCGGTGTCTGACGTGTAGCGCTGGGTCTTCACCACGTCGATGACCGCGGTCACTTCTTTCGTCGTCGCGCCCTCTTTCCGCTGTATGACGAACGGCGTCGGGCCGCTGGCCTCGCGAACCGCGGCGACCATCTCGTCGGGGTTGGACACGTCGGTGTTGCCCACCTTGACGATGACGTCGCCCGACTTGATGCCTGCGGCGGCCGCAGGGCCTTCACCCGTGCATGGGGCGTACTTGTCCTTGCTGATCGCCGGTGCGACACAAGAGGTTTGGCTGACGTATGCGGCAGGCTCGGGTTTCAGATTCGGAAAGCCCCAGTGCAGCGCGATGCCGTAGAGGATGACGAGACCGACGATGAAGTTCATGCCCGGTCCCGCCAACAGGACCGCCGCGCGCTTCCACGTCTTCTGCTTGTACATGGCGTACTGGCGGTCTTCAGGCGCGATCTCGTCGATCGACGTCATGCCCGCGATGTCGCAGAACCCGCCGAGCGGGACCGCCTTGACGCCGTACTCGGTGTGGCCGAGTTTGTTGGGTCGGCGCGTCGACCACAGCGTCGGGCCGAAACCGACGAAGTAGCGGCGCACCTTCATCCCGGTGGCGCGCGCCACCCACATGTGCCCGCATTCGTGCAGCGCCACCGACACCAGAATGGCCAGCGCGAACAGCGCCACACCGATGACCCACATCATTTGGTGCTGACTACCTCCCGGGATACCGCGCCCCTTGCCCTGTCCCTGGCCCAGCGTTGCGCGTCGAGTACTTCTTCCACGGTAGCTGGTTCGGCGGCCCACTGGTCTGCGGCATGCAGCACGTCGGCGATGGTTCGCACGATCGTCGGGAACCGGATCCGGCCGTCGAGGAACGCGGCCGCGGCCTCTTCGTTCGCGGCGTTGTACACCGCGGTCAGGCAGCCGCCACGCCGGCCGGCCTCCCGGGCCAGCTCGACCGCCGGGAAGACCGATGCGTCCAGCGGCTCGAAGTCCCAGGTCGACGCTGTGCTGAAGTCGCAGGCCAGCGCGGCGTCGGGCACGCGCGACGGCCAGCCGAGCGCCAGTGCGATCGGCAGCTTCATGTCCGGCGGGCTGGCCTGAGCGATCGTCGAGCCGTCGACGAACGTGACCATCGAGTGCACGATCGACTGCGGGTGGACCACCACCTCGATCGCCTCGTACGGGACGCCGAACAGCAGGTGGGTCTCGATCAGTTCCAGGCCCTTGTTGACCAGCGATGCCGAGTTCAGCGTGTTCATCGGACCCATCGACCACGTCGGATGCGCGCCTGCCTGCTCGGGGGTGACGTCCTCGAGACGCTCGGCGGTCCAGCCGCGAAATGGGCCGCCTGAGGCGGTCAGCACGATCTTGGCCACCTCATCGGCTGTTCCGCTCCTCAGGCACTGGGCAATCGCCGAGTGCTCGGAGTCGACGGGCACGATCTGCCCCGGTTCGGCGGCCTTGAGCACCAGTGGTCCGCCGGCGATCAGGGATTCCTTGTTGGCAAGTGCCAGTCGTGCGCCGCTGGCCAGCGCGGCGAGCGTCGGCTTCAGGCCCAGCGCGCCGACGAGGGCATTGAGGACGACGTCGGCGTCGGTGTTCTCCACGAGCGAAGTGGCCGCCTCGGAGCCGGCGTAGGTGACGTCACCGACCTTCTCGGCGGCGTCGGGGTCGGCCACCGCGATGTTGGTGACGCCGGTCTGCGAGCGCTGCCGGGCCAGCAGGTCGGGGTTCCCGCCGCCCGCGGCCAGGCCGACCACTTCGAAACGGTCGGGGTTGGCCGCAATGACATCGAGCGCCTGAGTGCCGATCGACCCGGTACTACCCAGGATCAGCACCCGCAGCCTGTTACTCACCGTCCTATTGTGCCGCGCCGATGGCCAGATCCCATCGCGACGGCGAAATGTGACCCGAATCTGACGTCGGCGCCGCGACGCCATCCGTGACCGCCGTCACGCCGAATGTCGGATGTCATGCCAATGGGCGGCAACTGCCCGTCCGTCATCAAGGAGTCGAAGCACCAATGAGAAATGTTCACCGCAGCACACTGACGGCGGCCACCATCGCGGCGATGGCCGTCCTCGGCCTGTCGGCGTGTTCCAACGACAGCTCGACCAGCGCTTCAAGCTCATCGGAGGCGACGACGTCTGCAGAAGCGACCTCCTCGGCTCCTGCCATGACTCCCGCGGCAGCCGATCCGGCGGCCAATTTGATCGGCACGGGCTGTGCGGCCTACGCCAAGCAGGTGCCGGAGGGCCCGGGCTCGGTGGCGGGTATGGCGCAGGATCCGGTGACGGTGGCGGCGTCCAACAACCCGATGCTGAAGACGCTGACCCAGGCGCTGTCGGGCAAGCTCAACCCGAACGTCAACCTGATCGACACCTTCAACAGCGGCGAATTCACTGTGTTCGCCCCGACCGATGACGCATTCGCCAAGATCGACCCCGCGACGATCGAGAAGCTCAAGACGGACTCCGATCTGCTGACGAGCATCCTCACCTACCACGTCGTGTCCGGTCAGGCGAGCCCCGCAAAGGTGGTCGGCACGCACAAGACAGTGCAGGGTGCCGACGTCACCGTCACCGGAGAGGGCAACGCACTCAAGGTGAATGACGCCGGTCTGGTGTGCGGCGGCGTTTCGACCGCCAACGCACAGGTGTACATGATCGACACGGTGCTGATGCCGCCTGCCAGCTAGCCCAATGATGCGAAAGCCCCTGACACCGCGCGTGTTCGGGGGCTTTCGTATTCGGCGGTTCACCCATCCAAATGCCTTGTGACTCCGAATGACTGACATGTTCACACTTGTGCTGATCGGCTTTCTCGGAGGCCTGATAACGGGTGTCTCGCCGTGCATTCTGCCGGTGCTGCCGGTCATCTTCTTCTCCGGCGCGCAGAGCACTCGCTCGGAGCCGGTCGCCGGGTCAGACGGCGGTACAGCCGTCGCCGTCAGAACCGCCCCCACGCTTTCGGAGAGGCTGCGGCCGTATCGGGTGATCGGCGGTCTGGTGCTCAGCTTCAGCCTGGTCACCCTGATCGGGACGTCCCTGCTGTCGCTGCTGCATCTTCCGCAGGACGCGATCAGGTGGGCCGGTCTGGTCGCGCTGACCGTCATCGGCCTCGGGTTGATCTTCCCCCGGTTCGAGGAGATCCTCGAAAAGCCCTTCAGCCGCCTTCCAGCGCTCCAAATGAGCGAAGGTAGAAGCGGTTTCGGGCTGGGGCTTGCGCTGGGTGTGCTGTACGTGCCGTGTGCCGGACCGGTGCTCGCCGCGATCGTGGTCGCCGGTGCGACGGGATCCATCGGGCTGGGCACCGTTGCGTTGACGATCTCCTTCGCCGTCGGCGCCGCCCTCCCTCTGCTGTTCTTCGCGCTGGCGGGGCAACGAGTCGCCGAGCGCGTCGGCACATTCCGCCGCCATCAGCGGCGCATTCGCGTCGCCGGCGGCATCGTCATGCTGGTGTTCGCGGTCGCGCTGGTCTTCAACGTGCCCGCCAAACTGCAGCGGGCCATCCCCGACTACACGAGCGGTCTGCAGGACAAGGTCGTCGCCTCCGATGAGGTTCAGGAGAAGCTCAACCTCGGTGGCCTTGTCAACGATCAGAACCGCGAGCTGTCGAACTGCAGCAACGGTGCGCCTGCGCTCGAAAGTTGTGGCATGGCACCCGACATCAAGGGCATTGCCGGCTGGCTGAACACCCCCGGTGGCGCTCCGGTCGACCTGAAGTCGTTGCGCGGCAAGGTCGTCTTGATCGATTTCTGGGCGTACTCGTGCATCAACTGTCAGCGCGCCATCCCCCACGTGGTCGACTGGTACGACAACTACCGGAGCATGGGCCTCGAGGTCATCGGTGTGCACAGCCCCGAATACGCATTCGAGAAGGATGCCGCCAACGTCGCCAGTGGCGCCGGCGAGCTGGGCATCACGTACCCGGTTGCCCTCGACAACACGCTGTCGACGTGGACCAACTACCGCAACCGCTACTGGCCCGCCGAGTACCTGATCGACGCGACCGGCACTGTGCGCCACATCAAGTTCGGTGAGGGCGACTACGCCGTCACCGAAAGCCTGATCAGGCAACTGCTCATGGACGCCAATCCCGATGCGCAGTTGCCCGCGCCGAGCGATTCCGCCGACCAGACACCTGCTGCCGGGCAGACGCCCGAGACGTACCTCGGTGTCGGCAAGATGGTCAACTACGGCGGTCCCGACACCTACAGCGAGGGCACCGCTGATTTCACCTACCCGATGAGGCTCGCCGACGACCGGTTCGCCTACCGCGGCCGGTGGAAGCTGGACTTCCAGGGCGCGACCGCCGAGTCGGACGACTCGCGGATTGCGCTGAAATACAACGCGAAAAACGTCTACATCGTCGCCGGCGGCGTGGGCAATGTGACCGTGACGAGCAACGGCAGGACCACGACAGTGCCCATCAGCGGCGCGCCGACGTCACACCAGCTGGTGGCCGGTGACGCTGTCGCGCGCGGAGAGCTCGAAGTGCGGTTGAGCAAGGGACTGCAGGCATTTTCGTTTACCTATGGCTGAGGTTTTGTCTTCCGTCACCCATCCGCGGGGCACGCCGGCTCCGAATGACTGGTGAACGCACAAAGAGGTGAGGCGGCTACAGCTGTCTTTTCGTCCAGAGAAGTGGAGAACAGATGAAGAACATCAAGACGACGGTTGCGGTGGCAGGCTTGGCCGCTGCAGCGGCGATGGGTATGTCACTGACCACCGCGAGCACGGCGTCGGCCGAACTGGTTGGACCCGCATGCACGGCGTACGCGGAGAAGGTACCGACAGGCCCCGGTTCGGTGGCGGGGATGGCGATGGATCCGGTCGCGGTTGCGGCATCGAACAACCCGATGCTGACCACGCTGACCAAGGCCGTTTCGGGGCAACTGAACCCCAACGTCAACCTGGTCGACACCCTCAACGGCGGCGAGTTCACCGTCTTCGCACCGACCGATGACGCATTCGCCAAGCTCGACCCCGCGACGATCGAGAAGTTGAAGACCGACTCCGATCTGCTCACGAGCATCCTGACCTACCACGTGGTTTCGGGCCAGACCAGCCCGGCGCAGATCGTCGGCACACACAAGACCGTTCAGGGCGCCGATGTGACGGTCAGCGGTATGGGCGGCAACCTCAAAGTCAACGACGCGTCGGTGGTGTGCGGTGGCGTCTCGACCGCCAACGCACAGGTGTACATGATCGACACCGTGCTGATGCCGCCAATGAATTAGTCTGAATCACAACAGAATACGCCGGAGCAGCCCGACCGATCACGGTCGGGCTGCTGCCGTTGGGTCGACACTTGCCTCGATCTTGAACACCCGGTTGTCGTGCATGGTGAGCACGATGACGGCGAACAGCCGCCGGCCGGCGAATGCCAGCAGAACCGGCTCGCCGACCGGTCCGCCGACAAGCGTTGCGCCATTCCCGAGATAGCGAAGCAGGTTGCGGCCGACGGCATCCGGACCGTGATTGACCTGCGGCGGCGGAGCCCCATCGCCGACCACGGTGCCCACCCCCCACACCGAGGGATCCAGCACGGCGGTCAACCCCTCGAGATCTCCGTTGGCGCACGCGGTGATGAACTTCTCTGTGACGAGCTGATGTTCGGCATCGGCGACGTCGGTGAGCTTGGGCCCAGCGGCGGTGAACTTGCCGCGTGCGCGTCGGGCGAGTTGACGGCAGGTGCCGACCGGCCTGCCAACGGTTTCGGCGATCTCGTCGAACGGAATTCCGAACACATCATGCAGCACGAACGACACGCGCTCACCCGGTGACAGCCGCCGCAACAGGTCGAGCATCGCTTCACGGACTTCGTCGTCGAGCGTGACCCGGTCGGCAGGGTCCGGTCCCGTTGGAGCAATGCCGTCGCCCGACTCGACGTTCTCGGGGCTTTCGTGGCGGGCGCGGGCGGACCGCAGCTGGTCGAGGCACAGCCTCCCGGCCACCACGGTGAGCCAGCCGCGGACGTCGTCGATGTCCTCGAGGTCTGTTCGCGAGAGCCGCAGGAACGCCTCCTGCGCGATGTCCTCCGCCTCGCCCACGTCGCCGAGCATCTGGTAGGCGAGGTTCACCAGGTACGCGCGATGGCTGCGCCATGCCGCTTCCACCGCGGCTGATCCGCTCATGTAGATACGACGAAGCAGCCGCGCGAAAAGTTACCGAA
Source organism: uncultured Actinomycetota bacterium (assembly GCA_963758825.1). Lineage (GTDB taxonomy): Bacteria > Actinomycetota > Actinomycetes > Mycobacteriales > Mycobacteriaceae > Mycobacterium. Next base: position 222,271 of record CAVWWV010000018.1, read on the forward strand.
ATTAGGAAACTGCCGCGTAACTTTCTCGATCGTCGCACCGTCCTTGATTGCATGAACGCAATTCTTGTCACGGGCGCAACCGGCAACGTCGGCCGCCCTCTCGTCGAACAACTGGCCGACGCGGGAGTGCAGGTGCGCGCGGTCACCCGTGAGCCCGATTCCGCGCGGTTTCCCGCCGGCGTCGAGGTGGTCGGATCGGCCGCCGCGGGCGTCGACGGCGCCGCCGCAGTGTTTCTCAATTCTCGGGCGCTCGGCGACCAGCTCCCGACGGTCGTCGACCTCGCCCGCCGCGCAGGAGTCAGACGACTTGTCGCACTGTCGGCCATCAATGCCGACGACGACTTCTCGCGGCAGCCGTCACGCTTCCGCGGCGACCGCAACAAGGAAGTCGAGCAGCAGGCCGTCGACTCGGGGCTGGAGTGGGTGAGCCTGCGGCCGACCGTGTTCGCCAGCAATTTCATCGGCATGTGGGCACCGCAGATCAGGGCAGGCGACACGGTCAGCGGCCCTTATGCGTCCGCCTCGACGGCGCCCATCGTCGACGCCGACATCTCGGCGGTGGCCGCGCACGCACTGCTGCGCGACGATCTGCTGGGGCGCAAGGTCGCGCTGACCGGTCCGCAGGCCCTCACCAACACCGAGCTCGTCGGCGTGATCGGCGATGTCCTCGATCGGCCGCTGCGCTATCAGGAGGTGCCACCCGACCTCGTGCGCAGGCGCTTCATCGACATCGGGTTCCCGGCGGAATTCGCCGACGCGTATATGGCACTGCTCGAAACGACGGTGTCCACGCCCGCGCTGGTGACCAACGAGGTGGAGAAGATCCTCGGCAGGCCGGCACAGACCTTCGGCGACGCAATCCGGCCTCACCGCGCACAGTTCGGCAAAGAGTAAAGGAGACAACACATGTCAGAGCTTCGGCCACCTCGGTACCTCAAATCGATGAACCGCGTCGTCAAGGCGATGCAACGGCTGGGCGTCCGCACCGGGCCTGCGATGATCCTGACCGTTCCCGGCAGAAAGACCGGGCAAGCCCCGCAGCACACCGATGACACCGTTCACCTACCGCGGCGACATGTACACCGTCGCCGGATATCCCGGAGCGGACTGGGCGGCGAACGCTCGGGCCGCGGGTGCGGGCACGCTGACCCGAGGGCGCAAGTCGCAGGAGATCAGGATCGTGGAACTCAACGCCGACGAGTCACGGCCGGTACTGCGCGAGTTCCCGCGCCAGGTTCCCGTGGGCGTTGGTTTCGCCAAGCGCTCGGGGCTGGTACGTGAAGGGACGTCGGACGAGTTCGAGGCGCTCGCAGGCCAATTGGCGGTATTCCGGTTCGACCCGGCGGGCTAACCGGCGACGACTGCCGTCGCGCGTTGCACGGAAATGTCACCGGAGCCGGTCCTCACGTGCACGGTCAGCGTTTCGTCACCGTCGGCAGGCCCGTCTGCCTGCCGCAGCTCGTTGCGCACGCTGCCCGAATGCGTTCTCAGGTCGAGCCGGGCGGCGGTGCCCTCCTCGACCCCGACTTCGATGTCGCCGCTGCCGGTCTGCACCGATACCCCACCGGTGACGGCGGCGGCCACCGCAACGTCGCCGGACGCCGTCTGCGCATTGACCGTGCCGTGCAGCCGCCTGACCGAAAGCGATCCGCTGGCGGCCCGGAACTTGACGTCGCCGGTGAGATCGCCCACCGATCCGTTGCCCGACGCCGTCGACATGACCGCCGCACCGACCACCGTCTCGATCGCGACTCCGCCGGAAGCGCTGTCCGCCTTGATGTTTCCCGTAATCGACTCCACATTGGCATCCCCGCTCACGGTGGAGAACCGGCAATCGCCGAAGACGCCGTCGGCGCGCACCCGCGCGGACACCGACGACACCTCGAGGCGTGAGCGCGACGGCAGTTCGATATCGACGACAACGGAGCCGCCGCGGCCCAGTGCAATGAACCGCTTACCCGCCGACACCGTGAGGATGCCGTTCGCGAAGTCGACGCGCGCGGCGTCGGCGATCCGGACATCCGATGCCCGGTTCGGGTCCTGCGGGCTGACGGTGACCACGGTGTCGTCGCGATCTGTGGCGACGACATGGACTGCGCCGCTGACGATCTCAACCGAGGCGGTGATCGGGTTCGGTGTCGCGAATGTCGGCATCGTCTTCTCCTTTTCGTTGTGTGGTCAGCGGACCCAGCCGCTGAAGTGTTTGTCGGTGTTGGCTCGCGGATGCCGTCTGCCACCCAGTGCGGACGCGACGGCGCGGACCAGCCACGCGTTCACCGACAGCCCTTCGGCGCGCGCCGCCGCATCGACGGGCGACCTCAAGCTCTCGGGCACCCGCAGCGTCACGCGCCAGGTACCGCCGTCGTCGTCGGCTTCAGGTACCGGCGCGACCGGTTCGGGCTCGTCCCGAACTGCCGGGCTGACGGTGAACTCGGGGTCGCGGCCACGCAATCGGACATCGACCGACCCGGGCGCCATTTCGCGGGTGATCTCCTGCGCCGCATCGGACAGCGCCTCGAGTAACGCGAGGCGGATGGCTGAGTCCAGCGGCGCGGTCAGTCTGTCTGCGAGTGATTCCGCGTCCGGGCCGCCCGCTGCGGCCGCTACCTCGAGTTCATGACGAACCCGGTCGACGTACGGCTGCAAATCCATGACACCATGGTGACACCATGATGGTGTCATCGCAAGTGTCATATCGGTGCGCGGATCCCCTACCTGCACTTTTCGATGACGTCCTCGGCGAACCGTTCGATGGGCTCGCGGTAGCTTTCGACACCCGCACCGGGCTGAAGGCCCAGCCACGGCCTGCACATCACCGCGGTGATGCCTGCCTCTTCGGCGCGTCGGTACATGTCGACCGAAGGAGGCTCCAGGAGTGCCAATACGATCTCGAACGGCTCCTGCTCACGTCCGTACTCCCGGCGCAGCTCGGTCAACCGCGTCGCGTACCCGACGGACTCGTCCCACCCGTAGGCGTAACCGACCCAGCCGTCGCAGAGCCGTGCCGCACGACGCAGTGCCACTTCGGATTCCCCGCCGCACAGAATCGGCACGCGCGACGGCGGATGCGGTTCGACCATCATCTCGGGCACTTGGTAGTACTCGCCCTGCCAGGACACCCAGCCGCCTCGCCACAGCTCCCGCAAGGCGGGGATCATCTCGTCGAGCCGCTTGCCGCGGTTGGCGAAGTCCTGGCCCATCTGCTCGTACTCCTCGCGCATCCAACCGATGCCCGCCGCAAGGGAAACCCGCCCATGCGACAGCACGGAGGCGGTCGCCACCAGCTTGGCCACTTCGAGCAGCGGTCGGGCGGGAGCGACATAGATCGCGTTGGAGAACCGGAGCCGATTCGTCACCGCGGCCATCGCGCCGATGAGAACCCAAGGATCGGGCCACGCGGTGTCGGGTTCCCATCCCGGCTTGCCGTCCGCGGAGTCGGGGTAGGGCGACGACAGCTCACGCGGATAGATCATGTGGTCGGAACACAGGATGCCGTCGTATCCGGCTTCGTCGAGCATCCTGGCAACCGGCACCGCCTCCAGCGGGTCCATGAACGCGGTCCCCGACCAAAACTGCATACGTCATCCTTCCGTCAGCGACGCCCCCTGTTTCTTTAGCCGGAAATTCGGGCAGCATCAATGGCATGCCCACTTTGTTGTGGTTCAGGCGGGATTTGCGGCTGCGCGACCTGCCTGCCCTGCTGGACGCGGCGGAGGCGGACGGCGAGGTGCTGGCCTGCTACGTGCTGGACCCACGGCTGAAGGCGTCATCAGGGCCTCGGCGGCTGCAATACCTCTACGACGCGCTGCGTGAACTGCGCGATGGACTGGACGGCAGGCTGATGGTGACTCGGGGTCAGCCGGACACGCGAATTCCCGCGCTTGCCAAATCCGTCGGCGCGACAGCCGTGCATGTGTCGGCCGACTTCACTCCGTTCGGCCGCCGACGCGACGACGCCGTTCGCGACGCGCTCGGCGGCATACCGCTGGAAGCGTCGGGGTCGCCATATCTGGTCTCGCCGGGCCGGGTCGTCAAGGACAACGGCGAACCGTACAAGGTGTTCACCCCATTCTTCGACGCATGGCGCAAACACGGCTGGCGGGCGCCCGCGAAGTCGGGCCCGACATCGGCGAAGTGGATCGATCCGGCCGGCCTCAAGGGCTGCGTCGAAATACCGGACCTGGGAGTCCAACTCGATCTGCCCGCGGGTGAGAAGGCCGCACTGCAGCAGTGGAAGTCGTTCGTGAGCGACGATCTCGCGGGCTATGCCGACGACCGCAATCGGCCCGATCTGTCGGCCACCAGCCGGATGTCGGCACATCTGAAGTTCGGCACCATTCACCCCCGCACCATGGTCACCGACCTCGGCAGCGGCAAGGGCGCGCAAGCGTACCTGCGCGAGTTGGCTTTTCGCGATTTCTACGCCGCGGTGGTCAACGAATGGCCCGACAGCGTGTGGTGGAACTGGAACAAGAATTTCGACACGATGAAAGTCAACGAAGACGCCAAGGCGAAAAAGGCCTTCGAGGCGTGGAAAGCGGGCAGGACGGGCTATCCCATCGTCGACGCGGGCATGCGCCAACTCTCCGAGACCGGCTGGATGCACAACCGGGTGCGGATGATCGTGGCGTCGTTTCTGGTCAAGGATCTGCACCTGCCGTGGCAGTGGGGCGCGCGCTGGTTCCTCGAGCAGTTGGTCGACGGCGACATGGCCAACAACCAGCACGGCTGGCAGTGGGCGGCGGGCACGGGCACCGATGCCGCCCCGTACTTTCGGGTGTTCAACCCGACGACGCAGGGCGAAAAGTTCGATCCCGACGGCGAATACGTGCGGCGCTGGATTCCCGAGTTGGGCACCGAGGACTATCCCGACCCGATCGTCGACCACAAGGCCGAGCGGGCCGAGGCGTTACGCCGCTACAGCGCGATCACTTGAGCGTGAGGCCGCCGTCCAGCGGCAGGGCGACACCGGTGAGGTGTCGACCGGAGTGGCTGCAGAAGTAGACGATCGCGTCGGTGACCTCAGCCGGATCCATCGGCGGCATGGACAGTTTCGGCTGCTGCGCCTTGCCGAACTCGGGTTGGTCGCCGATCAGCAGCCCCATCGCCTCGTTGATGATCATCGGCGTCGCGACACCACCCGGATGTACCGAGTTGACGCGAATGTTCTTCTCCGCCAACGACGTCGCGTAGTGGCGCATCACGCCGATGGCCCCGTGCTTGGAGGCGGTGTATCCCGCGGCGCCGTGACTCATGGTGTCGAATGTCGTGCTGACGGACTTGAATCCCGCCGCGGAACTCGTGATGATGACGGCGCCACCGTCGCCGTGGCGCAGCAGTTCGGGAAGCGCCGCCTCGATCGAGTAGTAGACGCCCTTCAGGTTCACATCGACGGCGTCGACGAACGACGCGATATCCAGTCGCTGCTGACCCGCCGCCGGGAAGATGCCTGCGTTGGCGATGACGAAGTCGAGCCTGCCGAGTTCGGCGACGCCGTCGGCAACGACCTCCTTCACCCGTTCGAAGTCTCGGACATCGGCCTGCTCGGCGACGATGCGCCTGCCCGTCTTCTCGACCAGGTTGACCGTCTCGTCCAGTTCTTCGCGGCTCGACATCGGATAGGCGACGCTGTCGATCTGTTCGCACAGATCGAGCGCGATGATGTCGGCGCCCTCCTCGGCGAACCGAACCGCGTGGCTGCGGCCCTGGCCGCGCGCCGCGCCCGTGATGAAGGCGACCTTGCCCTCGAACTGTCCTGCCATGCCGCACCACACTACGGTGGCGCGTAGTAGGCCCTGTGTCAGAATGTCGGGAGCGCTAGGCCCGACCGTGAGGAGCAGCCGTGGTGAGCACCGAGTTGGACAAGACAGACGGTGTCGACGTCGAAGATGTGCCATCGGCGGCATGGGGCTGGTCGAAAGAGAACCACAAGTGGATCCAGATCGGCGGCATCCTGTCCGCCCTGTTCATGCTGGCGATGCTGCGCGGCAACCACGTCGGCAAGGTCGAAGACATCTTCCTGGTCGGCTTCGCGCTCGTGATCCTCGGCGTCGTCGCACGCGACTGGTGGCTGCGCCGCCGCGGCTGGACCCGCTAGCTCAGATCGCCGCGGCCACCGGCAGCGCCGACCCGACCGGTCTCAGATCGCCGGTGATGCCTGCTGCCGTCCGGATCTCGTTGAACGCCTCCAGCATTGCGTCGGTCGCCTCGTGCGGATCGTCGAGCGTGCGGTCGTCGGTGAGCACCGAGATGGCCAACTGGTCGACATAGCTCCAGACGGTGATGTTCATCCCGCTGCCACTGACCACCGGCCCGACCGAATAGATCTCGCTGACCGTCGCGCCTTCGATGTTGCCGCGCTCGCGCGGTCCGGGGACGTTGGAAATGGTCAGGTTGAAGACGCTCGCCGACTGGAGCAGCCTGGCCTGCGCGCGGAAGAAAGACGGCGCAAGCGACGGCGGAAGATAGGACATCCACGCGGGCAGCACCGCCGGCCCGAGCAGCTGGTTGTTCTCTTTGGCGATACCGGACGCCGCCGAGGCCAGCCTGACCCGCTCCAGCGGGTCGTCGATGTGGACGGCAAGCGAAGGCGTCATGTAGGTGAACTCGTTGCCCGCCAGTCGGTCCCGCGACGGGTTGGTGCTGACCGGCACGCCGGCGATCAGCGGCGCGTCGGCGGCGCCGTCGTACCGCAGCAGCAGCGTGCGCAGCGCTCCGGCCGCCATCGCCAGCACCATGTCGTTGATGGTGACGCCGAGCTGCTTGCCGGTCTCCCTGACGTCGGTCAGTGACAGCGGCGCCGTCGCGAACCTGCGGCCCGCGGTGACCTTGTGGTTGATGAAGCAGTCCGGCGGCGCGAAGTTGCGGGCGAGGTCGGGATGCGCGCCGCGCTCCTTGGACCGTCGCCGCACCCGGGACACCCCGGTCGCGGTTTCATTCACCAGCCGCGGCAGCTTGCGGACCAACCCGACATGGTCGCGTGCGGCCGCCTTCAGCAGAGCAGGCCCGGTCCGCGCGATGTCGGGCTCCTCGAACATTCCGACCACCCCGGTCGGTCCGTCGGTCGCCATCGCCATCGCCATCTGATTGGCCGACGCGACGCCGTCGGCCAGCACGTGGTGCACCTTGTGGATGATCGCGATTCGGTTGTCGGCCAGCCCCTCGGCGACGTACATCTCCCAGAGGGGACGACTGCGGTCAAGCGGGGTGCTGGCGATCTCGCCGATCAGCTGGTCCAGCTCGCGGCGGCCACCCGGCGCGGGCACATGAGCCTGACGCACGTGGTAGTCGAAGTCGATGTGGTCGTTGAGCACCCACATCGGGTGATGCAGCTTCATCGGGATGTCGACGAGCTGGTAGCGAAGCGGCGCCATCGCCTGCAGCCGCGGGAACGCCACGGCACGAAACAGGTCGAAGTCGTACCCGCCGACATCGGACACATCCAGCACGCCGATCTTCAGCGTGTGCATGTGTATTTCCGGCGTCTCCGTGTACAGCATCAACGCGTCCACACCATTGAGTCGCTTCACGCCCACCCCACTTCGTCGACGACCCGACTTGAGTACCCGCCATTGCACTCCTTCTGTCGTCGCGGCAGGCGACTTCGGGGAAAGTCCACCCGGGGCGGGACGGTCGGCTCCGGCTTTGTCAAGCTGTGACGATGAGCCTCGTGACCGGACGCGGTCCACTCGGAAAGGACCCAGCGGGCTGGTTCTCGCCCCCGTTGCCCGACGGCGTGGTGTTGGTCGAACCGCACCCGCGACGTGTCCAGGCATTGCGCGACGGTGTCGTGGTCATCGACACCGAGCAGGCGCTGCTTGTGCATCGCGCGGGTCGGCCTCTGAACTTCGCATTTCCCGCCGCCGAGGTGGGCGAGCTGCCACACGACCCGGTAGCGGAGGCGCCGGGCTACGTCCAGGTGCCGTGGGACGCGGTGGATACGTGGATCGAGGAGGGCCGAAGGCTCGTCCACTACCCGCCGAACCCGTACCACCGGGTCGACTGCCGCCCGACACACCGTGCACTCCGGGTCGTCGTGGCAGGCGCCACTCTGGTCGACACCTCCGACACCATCGTGGTTTTCGAAACCGCGCTGGCCCCCGTGCTCTACGTCGACCCGGCGCACGTGCGCATCGACCTGCTGCGTCGTTCGGACACGACCAGCTATTGCAACTACAAGGGCTACGCCACGTACTGGTCGGCGGTCATCGGCGACACCGTCGTCGATGACGTGGCGTGGAGCTACAACGACCCGTTGCCCGAAACCTCGCCCATCACGGGATGTTTCAGCTTCGACGCGGCCCGCGCGGACGTCGTCGCCGAGCTGCCCCGCTCTTAGCGATTTCGGCGTGAAAACCTGCGCTCAGCGATGGAAATCACGCCGAAATCGACTACCAGACGCGAATCCAGTCGACGAGCAACTGCACGGGATAGGTTCCCCCGCTCGGATCACCGCCGCCGGAACCGGCCACCGCGAGGTTGAAGATCGGATACACCTTGTAGCCGGGATTGTTGAACGGCCAATCCGCCAGCGAGTTGGCCGGAACGGTCAAGTACGGCGCCGCCCCGTCCGCGTAGTCCTGCCAGAAGCTCATGCCCGAGTCGTCCCACTTGACGCGCCAGGTGTGCCACGCGCTGTCCACCGCGACGTTCTGGGTCGCGAACTCCGAACCATTGGCCAGGGCGTGCACGGTGGTTCCCGACGCCCATTTGCCATTGCCGTACCACTCGATGACGTCGATCTCACCGTTGGCGTCGCTGGACAGCCAGAAGGCGGGCCACGCTCCTGGCGTCAGGCAGTCGAACTTCATCCGGGCTTCCCAGGTGTACCCGATGCCGCCCTCCCACCGAGTGTTGATCTTGCCGCCGTAATAGGTGTCGCCGTCCTTGAACGCCTTGATCACCAGGTTGGACTTGCCGTCGAGGAACACGTTGCGACGGTCGTCGCGATACTGGCCGACGTTCTCGGGCAACTCCCAGAACGTCGGGTCCTTCATCGACTCGCGGGCCTTGGAAATCATCCACTTCGACGAATCGGGCGCCGAACCCGCAGGGCCGTCGAAGTTGTCCTCGAAGACGTAGGAGGGCGCTGCCCCGGCTTTCGGGAGTGGCATCACCGCTGAAAGCAGTCCGATCCCACTCATCACCATCATGCTGCGACGATCTAATTCAGGCACAGATAGACATGAAAGCCGCAATGTCGGACGCTATGCAAATTGAGCGGCCGCCTCCCACTCAGGCCGCGGAGTCGGGAACCTGGGAACTGCCCAGGTCAGGCAGCGGTCGCCGGCAAATTTCCCGGGCCTCGTCAGCGGGGAGCCCGAACAGCCGCAGAACGTCCTCGGTGACGGTGTCCGCGGCGGCGGCGTCGTCGCGATCGGGTTGACTGCGCAGAAGGTTGCCAAGGCCGAGCAGCGCGCCGCCGGCCACCGCAAGGGCGAGTTCGGGGTCGTCGACCGTGAAGCGACCTGCGCGCACGGCCGCCTCGATATCGCGAAGTGCGCGCGGCGCGAGCCCCAGATCCGAGGACAGCAGCGCCATACCGTTGGCGAGCAGGATCCGGCTCTCCTGCGGGCGCCTGCGGAACAGCCGGCCGGTGAGCCGGAAGCTGCATGCGAACGTTTCGGCCGGATCGTCGATCGACGACGTCAAGTGGTCCAGCAAGGCGCCGTGGGAATCCAGCACCTCGGCGACGGCAGCCTCGAAAAGCTGCTCCTTGCTCTCGAAGTGGTTGTAGAACGAGCCCATCCCGACGTCGGCCGCCTGGGTGATCTCCAGCACCGGCACGTTGACCTTGCCCTCGGCGATGAACGCCTGTGCCGCCCTGATCAGCGCGGCGCGGGTGCGCTGTTTGCGCCGTTCCAGCCGGTTGACAGGGGCGCCTGACAGATCGGTCACGTCCTCACGGTAGCAGAAAGTCTCAGTTTTGAGGATTTCGTCAGAAGTATTGACTGATCGTGTCGTCGTATGTGACGATTTCGTCAACTAAGAGGAGGTCCTGATGAGCAACACGGTCGGCGCCCATAACGAACTGCACAGCGAGCAGGGCGCACTGCCCGGGGAGCACTCCGGACGGGCGCGCAACCCGGTCATCAAGGTGGCCGATATCGCGTGGCTCGAGTTCGAGAAGCCGGATCTGGACCGGGCCGAGGCGTTCGCCCGCGCCTTCGGCTTCACGACGGTCACGCGCACACCCGACGAACTTCACCTACGCGGTGCCGACGCCGGAGCGCCGTGCGTGTTGCTGCGCCGCGGCGACCGGTCGCGGTTCGTCGGCACCGCGTTTCGGGCCGTCGACGAGGTCGACGTGCTCCGGCTGGCCGATGCCACCGGCGCACCGACGAAGCCGCTGCCGGAATCCGTGGGAGGAATCTGCGTCGAGCTCGCCGATCCGAGCGGCCTGCCCGTCCGCGTCGTCGCAGGCATGCATGAGCTGCCCGAGCTCGTGCATCAGCAGCCGCACATCTTCAATGTCGGCCACGAACTCAACCGCACCAACGCTGCGCAACGCCCGCCCCGGGTGGCGGCGGTCGTCCAACGGCTCGGGCACGTCGTGCTGCAGACCACCAGGTACACCGAGGCGCTGAATTTCTACCTCGACAACCTCGGGATGATCGTCAGCGATTTCCTCTTCTACCCGGGCCAGCGCGCCCGCGGGCCGGTGATGAGTTTCATCCGCTGTGACCGCGGCTCGGTGCCTGCCGACCACCACAGTCTCGCGTTGGCCCTGGGACCGTCCAGCCGCTATGTGCACTCCGCGTATCAGGTGTGCGATCTGGATGCGCTCGCGGCGGGCGGTGAATACCTCAGCGAGCAGGGCTATTTCCGGTCCTGGGGCATCGGCCGTCACATTCAGGGCAGCCAGATCTTCGACTACTGGCGGGATCCGGACGGCTTCCTCGTCGAGCACTTCGCCGACGGGGACATGTTCGACAACACCCTGGAACCGGGGTGGGCGCAGTTCACGGCGTCCGGTCTGGCCCAGTGGGGCCCTCCGGTCACCAAGGACTTCCTCGGCATCAATCCGGGTGCGCTGCCGCACGAAGCGCTGTCGGTCGTCAATGCACTTCGCCATCGGAACGAATTCACCCTCCCCCGCCTGCGCGGCCTTCTGAAAGTAGCCAATTCATGACCACGTCCGTCCTCCGCACCGCCGACGCGTGGTGGGTCCAAACCCCAACTGGTGCAGCCAAAGTCGCGACCACCGCGACGACAACCGGCGAGCTGCTCGCCGACCGCGCCGCCGTCGACGCCGCCGCACACGGCAGCGATACCGTGCCCGTCGAAGGCCTGACGCTGGTGGCGCCCGTCACGGCGCCGTGCCGCGTCGTCGCGCAGATGACCAACTACGCGTCGCATGTCAGCGATGCCGGGATGAACCCGGCGTCGATCCCGTTGACGTTCTTCCGCAAGACATCCGGATCGATCAGCGGACCCGTCGACGACATCGTCAAGCCCGCTCACGTCCGCTTCTTGGACTACGAAGTGGAGATCGGTCTGGTCATCGGACGCGACATCGCGGTCGGCACCACCATCACAGAGGACAACCTGGCCGACTACATCGCCGGTCTCGTCGTCACCAACGACGTCTCCGCCCGCGACATTCAGCTCCCCCAGACCCAGTTCTACGAGGCCAAGTCCTACCCCACCTTCACACCCGTCGGTCCCGCCCTGGTGCTGCTTGACGCCGACGAACTCAAGCGATTCGGTGATCTGAGACTGCAACTGAGGGTCAACGGTGAGGTCCGGCAGAACATGGTCGTCGAGGGCGACATGATCTACGGCCCGCTGAAAGCACTGCAGGCACTTTCGCGCTTTCAGCGGCTGGACGCGGGCGACCTGGTGATGACCGGCACCCCCGCAGGCACCGCGCTCAGCGCCCCGCCGAAGCCGATCGAGATGATCGGCAACCTGCTTCCGCCCGCCGTGAAATGGAAGGCCTTCTTCAAGCGGCAGGCCGGCAACACCAAGTACCTTCGAGACGGTGATGTCGTGGAACTCGGCGTCGCCACCGACGACGGTGCGATCGATCTCGGATCCCAACGCACGGTCGTGAGGTACGAGTGACGCACGACGTCTCCCGGGTGCCGGTCGTGATCGTCGGTGCCGGGCCGACGGGCGTCACCGCCGCCACACTGCTGGCACAGTATGGAATCGACAGCCTCGTGCTCGACCGGTGGCCCGACGTGTACCCGCAGCCCCGCGCCGTCCATCTCGACGACGAGATCTACCGGATCATCGCCCGGCTGGGCATCGCCGACGAGTTCGCCGCGATCTCGCGACCCGCGCACGGACTTCGGCTGCTGGACAACAGGATGCGCGTGCTGGCCGAGTTCCGGCGCGACACCGCGTGCGGCGTCAACGGGTTCCCGCAGGCCAACATGTTCGACCAGCCCGAGTTCGAGGTGCTGTTGCGCAACAACCTCAAGCGTTACCGCCATGCGACGCTTCGCGGCGACACCGAGGTCGTCGGCATCACCGACCAAGGTGATGGCCACGTCCGTGTCGCGTTCACCGACCGTACCGACGGCCGCGAGCACGCCGTGGAGGCCGACTATGTGCTCGGCTGCGACGGCGCCAACAGCGTCGTGCGCGCCGCGATCGGCTCCACGATGCGTGATCTGAATTTCGAGCAGCGCTGGCTGGTTGTCGATGTCGCCACCGACCGTCGACCTCGACCAGTGGGAAGGCGTGCACCAGGTGTGCGATCCGCAACGCGCGGGCACGTACATGCGGATCGGTGATGCCCGCTACCGCTGGGAGTTTCGGTTGTTGCCCGGTGAGACCGCCGAGGACTACGCGAGCCTGGCGGCGCTCGAACCTCTCATCGCACCGTGGACCGCGCACGCCGCAGCCGACGAGCTGGAGCTGATCCGCGTCACGGAGTACACATTTCGGGCGCAGATCGCCGACAGGTGGCGGCGCGGCAACGTCTTTCTGCTCGGCGACGCCGCCCATCTCACCCCTCCGTTCATCGGGCAGGGCATGGGTGCAGGGATACGGGATGCGGTGAACCTGTCGTGGAAGCTGGCCGCGGTCCTGGCCGGTGACCTCCCGCACGCCGTTCTTGACAGCTACGAGCAGGAGCGCAAACCACACACCCGCGCCCTGATCCGGCTCGCGCTCGCCGTCGGACGGTCGATGACGTCGGGCGGCGAGCTGGGAAACCTGGCTCGCCGCATCATCGTTCCGCAGATGCACCACATCCCCGGCCTGCGGGCCAAGGTCGTCGACAGCACCACGCCTGCCCTGCGCCACTCCGAGCTGGTGCACCGGTCGCGCAGACAGCGGCGGCTGACGGGAACGCTGTGCCCGAACCCTGTTCTCGCCGACGGCCGACGCCTGGACGAGACCCTCGGAATCGGGTTCGCACTCGTTTCGGCGGTGCCCGTCAGCGCCGAGCAACGAGCCCGCCTCGAGCAGCGCGGTGCAGCCGTCCATATCGCCGGGGCCGGCACGCGATCTCGCCGAGTGGCTGCGGCACGGGCGCGCGGCCGCGGCGGTGGTTCGCCCGGACCGAACGGTGATGAGGGCGGGCAGCCAGGTCGACGAGCTGTGCGCCGCGGTACCACCGTTTCGCGCCGACGGAGGGGACAAGTAATGCGCAGCAAGGTATCCCGCGATGTCCCCAGCGTACGCGGCGGACATCTACACCACCGGCGCGATCATCGATCCGTATCCGCACTATGCGCGGCTGCGCGAACAGGGCCCCGTGGTGTGGCTGTCGCGGCACCGGCTGTATGCGCTTCCCCGATACGCCGAGTGCAAGGCCGTGTTGCGAGACGACAAAACCTTTGTCTCCGGCAAGGGAGTCGCGCTCAACCCCTTCACCAACCGCCTTTCCCGCGGCACCACGCTCACCAGCGACGGCGCCGAACACGACCAGCGCAGAAAGTTGGTCGCCCACCGAATGCTCCCCCGGGCTCTGCGGGCGGTCAGCGACAACGTCGACCGGCTGGCGGTCGACGTGGTCGAGGCTGCGCTGAAGCGAGGTGAGGTCGACGGCGTCGGCGATCTGGCCTCGGCGTTGCCACACGCGGTGGTGCCCGACCTCGTCGGCTGGCCGCGCGACGACCGCGGCAGGCTACTCGCTTGGGGCGCAGCGACCTTCGACGTCCTCGGCCCACTCAACAAGCAGTGCGTCAGGTCGGCTCCCGCGTCGCTGCAGATGCTGAGGTTCGCCCGACGGGTGGTGCGCAATCGGAGCGTCATCGAGGGCAGCATGACCCACGAGCTGCTGGCCGCGGCGGACGCGGGCAAGCTGTCTCACGCCGAGTGTGCGCCGCTGATGATCGACTACATCGCGCCGTCGCTCGACACCACCATCAGCGCCATCTCCAGTGCGCTGCACCTGTTCGCGACGCACCAGGAGCAGTGGCAGATCCTCAAGAGCGACCCGTCGCTGATCCCCAACGCGGTCAACGAGGTCATCCGGTTCGAATCACCACTGCGCGCCTTCGCCCGCCACACCCGCGTCGAGACCGATGTGGCCGGTGTCGCGATCCCCGAAGGCGCGCGTGTGCTGGTCATCTACGCGTCGGCCAACCGCGACGAACGCGAATGGGAGAACCCCGACACGTTCGACATCCGCCGCGACGCCAACCGCCATCTCGGTTTTGGCCAGGGCGCGCATGCGTGCGCAGGCCAGAGCCTGGCGCGGCTGGAGACCTCGGCGATGCTGCGCGCACTGGTGGACCGCGTCGACCGGATCGAGCCGACGGCCGAGCCGACATGGGCGATCAACAACATCATCCGGCGGCACGAACACCTGCCGCTCAAGCTCATCCCCTAGCGCGTGAACTTTACAACTTCTCGCGAAACTGTCACCCTCATCGCCATGGACGACAGCGCCACCCTGCTCGAGATCGAGGCGATCAAGCAGCTCAAGGCCCGCTACTGCAGGCTGCTCGATACCAAGGACTGGCAGGCATGGCGCGGCCTGTTCGCCGACGACTTCCTCAGCGACACGTCGTCCGCGGGCGGCAAGGTCATCCGCGGCGCCGACGAATTCGTCGCCTTCACCCGCAAGGGTCTGCGCAACCAGGCGACGGTCCACCAGGTTCACGCACCCGAGATCGAGCTGACGTCCGCCACCACCGCGCGCGGTGTGTGGGCACTCGAAGATGTTGTCCGCTTCGGGCCCGGAGTGAATCTGCGCGGTTACGGTCACTACACCGAAACCTACGAGAAGGTCGACGGCCGGTGGATCTTCACCAGCTCGAAGCTCACCCGGCTGCGCGAAGACGTGTTCAACGGCCTTGTCGCGGTGTATATCTCGGACCGAATGCGACGAGTCATCGGCCGAGTGTCGCGGCGGGTGATGAAATGACCGAAGCACCCGTCGCCTATCCGACGAACACCGCACTCGGCCGATTCGGGATCGCGCCGATCGTGGACAGTCCCGATCCATTCGTCAGCTCGATGCCGCTGGCCGGACTGGTCAATCCGGTGACCGGCGCGCCGACCATCGGCCCCTTGGCCGTGCTGGTCGACCATGCTGCCGGCCTGGTCAATCACTACCGCAAAACCGCCGACGAGTGGACGCTGACAAGCGAGCTGACGCTTGAACTCACCCCCGACGCCCTAGCCGTCGTCGCAGACCATCCGGATGTCGCGGCGGTCGCGACCGCGCGGCCTACGGGCGGTCGCGGCTCGGCGACCGCGCTCGGCTGCTGCGAGATCACCGTCGGCGACGCGGTGATCGGCACGGGCACGGTTCGGTCCGTGTACATCAAGCGCGCGGGCGAACATCCCACCGAATGGCCTCCTGCCGACGACGCTGCGCGGCCGACCGGATTGGCCGACATCATGGCGCTCGACGTCGACGATGCGGATGTCTTCCGTCAGCGGAAGAACTCCGCGTTGAACAACACGCTCGGCATCGTCCATGGCGGGGTCTCGGCGGCCGGACTCGAACTGGCCGCCTCGGCGGTGCTCAACGCCGAGCGGACGACGGACCTGCTGCACTCGGCGTCGTTACGGGTGAACTATCTGCGCCCGCTGTTCAGCGGCGGCGAGGCCCGCTACGTCGCCACCGCTTTACGCGTCGGCAGGCGCAGCGGCGTCGCCGAGGCACAAGCAATTGGCGCCGACGGTGAGGTCGCACTCGTAGGCCGCGTCACCGCGTACGCCTGAGCATCACGCGGAGGCGATGACGGAGCTGCCGAACAGCCCGATCGCGTCCACCGCACGCTGCAGGCTGTCGCCCGGCACCTGAACCTGGACCCACGTGACGCCAACCGCCGCAAGCTTTTCCAACGCGGACAGGTACGCGTCGGCGTTGAAGTCGTCGTCGCCGGGCGATCCCCCTCCGAGATTGCTGAAGGTGATGTCGATACCGGTCCAATCCCTGTCCGCCGCATCGCAGCGCCGCTGAAGGTCGGCGATGCCCTCGGCGAGCGCATCGATCGAGTCGAGCGCCGCGGTGCGGGCCGTCTGAGCAAGGACGGCGGGCGCGGGGAACGGGCACCAACCGTCACCGAATCGTGCGACCCGTTGCCGCGCGGCGGCCGTGTTGCCGCCGATCCAGATCGGTGGATGCGGCTTGCTCACCGGACGCGGGTGGGCGGTGATGCCCTTGGCGGAGAAGTGACGGCCCTCAAAGGAGTAGTCGTCGGTGGTCCAGATGCCCCGGATGACCTCCAGCGCCTCCTCGAAGAGCGCCGCGCGCTCGTCGAAATCGACTCCGAGTGCGGCGAATTCGCGTTTCAGGTAGCCGACACCGACGGCGAGGGTGAACCGGCCATCGGAGAGAAAGTCCAGCGTCGCGCCGGATTTCGCGACCACGAACGGGTTGCGGTACGGCAGCACCACGATGTTGGGGATCAGCCGCAGTGTCGTGGTCCGCGCCGCCGCGAACGCCATGGCCACGAATGGATCCACGGCGTCGTGTCCGCCGGCCTCCAGCCAGCGCTGTGACGGCGCCGGGTGGTCGGTGAAACCGAAGCCGTGAAACCCCGCCGCCTCGGCCGCGGCGGCGACCGTCGCGATACCCGCCCCGTTCACCAGCTCCGGGTTATAGGGATGGCTGTGCATCGGGTGGGTGAACGTGAACCGCATCAAACGGCCGCCTTCCAGAATTACCTTCTCCAAACGTGAGAATGTCGTTACCATGCCACTGACACGACGGTCAACCCCGGGAAGGCTGGAACTACGCACATGACCAGGGCCGAAATCGGCGTGTACCTGCCTCAGATGGGCTTCAGCTACTCCGACGTGCTGCATCGCGCGCAGCGCTGCGAGGAACTGGGCATCGACTCGCTGTGGCTCTACGACCACCTGTACGGGCCCGGCGCGCCCGAATACCCGTCGTTGGAGGCATGGACGCTGGCGACCGCGTTGCTCAGCAGCACCGACCGCATTCAGGTCGGGCACATGGTGCTGTGCAACCAGTTTCGCCATCCCGCGGTGCTCGCGAAGATGGCCACCACCCTCGACCAGATCTCGGCCGGACGCCTTCAGCTCGGTATCGGCAGCGGCTCCATCGAGGACGAGCACGCGCGCGTCGGCCTGGACTGGGGCACGTTCGCACAGCGGTCCGAACGGCTCGGCGAGACGCTGGAGATACTGCATCAGGCATTTTCCGACGAGCGAATCGATTTCGCGGGCAAGCATTTCGCCGTGCGGGACATGCCGATCAAGCCGGGGCCGGTTCGGCAGCCGCGGCCACCGATCGTCGTAGGTGGGGTGGGCGAGAAATACACGCTGCCCCTGGTGGCGAAGTATGCCGATGTCTGGA
Organism: uncultured Actinomycetota bacterium; assembly: GCA_963758825.1. Lineage (GTDB taxonomy): Bacteria > Actinomycetota > Actinomycetes > Mycobacteriales > Mycobacteriaceae > Mycobacterium. The sequence continues at coordinate 240,008 of CAVWWV010000018.1, forward strand.
ACGTGCCCACCTACGCGCTCGGCGAGCTGGATCACAAGATCTCTGTGCTCCGCAAGTATTGCGACGACATCGGCCGCGACCCCGCCACCATCGTGATGTCCATTGAAGCGGTGATGGCGCTCGCACCCGATGACGCATCGCTGCCTGCCGTGCAACAGCTCGCCGAGAAGCGCTTCGGGATTCCGGCGTTCGGGCTGCGCGAAGGCGGCCTGATCGGGACACCTCCCGCCGTCGTCGCACGCCTGCATGAACTGCAGGACATGGGCTTCGGCCAGATCGTCTTGTTCACCCATGATCGCGGATCCGACGAAACCCTCGGCCTTCTGGCGTCCGAGGTGATCGCCCGGCTCTGAGCCGATGGTTAGCGAACGCGACGTTGGGTAGGAGGGAACGATGGTGACACTCGACTCAACAGTTGCAGCGGTGCGATCGACTCTCGCCGGGGTACTCGGAATGTCAGGCGGGCCGTTTGAGGGTTCAGGACCGGTGCGGGCGGCTCAGCTGACCATCGACGCCGACGCGCAATCTGCCCAGTGGCGCGAAACTACTTCGACACGGGCAGCACCACGACGCCCTGGTGCAAATAACGCCCGCCTCCGACGAAGCCACTGTCCGAACTCTCTGCATCAAGGTTCCCGACGCTTACGGCAGCGGGCGTGACCAAGATCTGCTGCTGGCCTCTTCCGCCGACGGAGTTCCGTTCCACCATCTGACCATTCCTGCGACGCGGGTCGACTCGCGGCTCTACTCGTCGCTGTGGATATACCTCGCAGGAGTACGTCCCGTCCTGTTCGGCGCCAGAAACACCGGTGTCGACGACGAATACGAATTCCTGCTCAGCGACGTCATCGGACGGTTCCGGCGGATCGGCGTGCTGCACCTCGGAACGCCACGCGATGACGCGGACATTCGATTCGCGGCCCGCAACAGCGGCGGAGGTCTGCGACCGCTACCCCCGGTTTCCCTCTACAACGCCGGCTGATCCTCGATTCAGGACTTGGCCTTCGGTGGCGAGTAGTTCGGCCTGCCGAGGCCGAGTGCATGCTGGGCGATCATGTTGCGGAACACCTCGAGCGTTCCTCCGTAGATCCCGGTCGGCCCCGCCAACCGGAAGACGTATTCGGCTCCGCCGTCACCGACTGCGCCCTTCTCGCCGACGGGCAGGGTGGAAGCAGCTCCCATGATGTCCATCAGGTCGAGTGAGACTTCGCGCATGGCTTGGGCATTCGCGACGCGGCCGAACATGTCGGGCGTGCTCAAGGCCGCCTCCATGCGGGCGATGCCGCGGCCCAACCGGTATTTCACCGAGTCCTCGTCGGCCGACAGCGCGGCGACCTTGTCCGCGGCCTCGGCGAGCAGCAGAACGTGTTCGGACATCGCCGCAACCTTCTGCAGCCCGTCGTCGAGGCGCTCGACCGTGCCGTGTTCGTCGTTGAGCGCTTCGCGCAGCACCGCCCAGCCGCCGTTCACCTCGCCGATCCGGTATCGATCGTCGATGCGAACGTCGCTGTAGTAGGTGATGTTGGTGCGGTCACCGTCGACCGTACGAAGGGCCTGGATCTCGACGCCGGGCGAATCCAACGGCACCAGGAACATGGTGAGGCTCTGGTGTTTCGGCGCGTCGGGATCGGTGTTCGTGATGAGGAAGACATAGGACGCGTTCTGCGCATTCGACGTGAACATCTTCGAGCCGTTGATGATCCAGCCGTCGCCGTCGCGCACCGCGCGCGTCTTGCAGGTGGCGACGTCGGAGCCGCCGTCGGGCTCGGTGTAGCCGAGGCACAGCCGGAAGTGGCCGGACAGGGTTTTGTCGAGCACCTCATCCTTGAGCTCGGCCGAGCCGAACTGCTGGACGGCTCGCGCGACCATCGCCGTCGTGCCCCAGTGAAACCACGGCGTGTGGGCGCGACCGATCTCCAAGTCCCAGATGCGCTTACGCACCCGGCTGAAGCCGCCGTCGGCTTCGGATGTGAAATCGGCGGCCAGGTAACCGGCCGCGCCGAGGGCCATGTGCACGCCCTCGTCGAAGTTCTCGCCGGTCTCGCGGTCGCGTTCGATGACCTCGTCGGTGACGAGTTCGTTCAGGAACGACCGGAGGTCGTCCCTGAACGATTCGTCTTCCTCAGACAGCACAACGCGGGAGAAATCCATCCCGGCCAGGGTGGCACTCCCGCGCTGAGCTGTAAAGCCGGATCAGTTCCCGAACTGTGCCCCTAAGAAGTTGAAGCAGGCCGGTCCGGTGCAGTTCTGGCCCGGCCGGGGAAGGATCGCGACGTTGAACCCACCGCCATTGTTGTTGCCCGCGCCGTCGACTCCGGGCCCGACCAGCGCGAAGTTGAACCCGCCGTGCGTGTTATTGCCGGAGCCGTCGGCGCCGCACCGATCAGCGCGATGTTCTGCGCGAACCCGAAGGGCGCCCAAGGTTCGAGTTGTTGCCCGAACGTCGGCGCCATCGCCGACCACCACGAAGTTCTGCGCGAACCCGAACAGCGGTGACCCGTTGGTGTTGTTGCCGGAATCCGACGCGGCGCTGCCGATCAAGCCGATGTTGTTGGCGAAGCCGAACGCGCCGAGGTTGCTGTTGTTTCCGGACCCTTGGCTGTTGTCTCCGATGATCGACATGTTGTTGCCGATGCTGCCGATACCGACGACGGTGTTGTTCCCGGAGCCGTCGGCGTTGTCTCCGATCCAGTGCATGTTGTTACCGAAGTTGCCCGCGCCCAACATGATGTTGTTGCCCGTGCCCTGGTTGTCGTTGCCCATGATGAAGGTGTTGTTGCCGTAGCTGAACGGGCTGCCGACAATGTTGTTGCCAGATCCCCGAAACAGCGGCTTGCGCCGGGGTCAGGTTCAGCAAGTCAGCCGGGTTCTGGAGCAGGCTCAGCGAGCCGTTGTTGTTACCCATCCACCCGAAGTTGGTGCCGAAGCTCGTCGGCGTGATGACCTGATTGCCGGCCAACGTGTTGCCGTTCCCCGCGATGATGCCCTGCAGACCCGTGCCGACGTTATTGGCGGTGAGCAGGTTGTTGTTGCCGATGTCGAAGAAGTTGAGGCCGAACAGGTTGTTGCCGTTGGTCGGCGCAGCGGCAGGGCCCAGAGGGAAGCGGTTGTTGGTGCCCTGGGAGCCGAAGCTCGGCGGCAGCCCAGCACCTGGGGTTGGGAACGCGAACCGCGGCGCATCAGGCAGGTACGGCAGCGTGACGTCCACGATCGGAATGGTCACCGAACCCGTGGCGTTATCGTTCGAGGCCGGAGTGGGTCGGCGTGGGTGGACGACGAACGCAGGCGATGGCGCTGGCACGACTGCGGACCGCCGGTGACAGTTTGTCTGAGGGTTGAAGATCGACTTCGGGCCGTTCGGAATCAGGGACGTCAGAAGCTGCCGTCGCCGCCGGCGCCGGTCTGAATCGCGCTCCTGCGCAGCGCCCTGCAGTGACGAACCGACATCGGTCACGGCCTTCCGCACACCGTCGACGGTGCTCTTGACCGCGTCGGCCGTCTTGCTGATCGGATTGGACGGCTTGGCGGGCGTGGCGGTATCAGGCCTCATCGGCATAGGCAACCGGTGCTGCCCATCCCCCGATTACCGTTGCGGCCGCGGCCGCAACGACAATTTTGCCGCAACGATCGCTTCGCCGTGCTTTGTTGTGCTTTCCCATGACAGATCCCCTCCATTTGGCCATTGAGAACGAACTAACCCCCCGGTTAGCGCATAGCTTTGCACATGAATCGAAGTTTGCATAGCAAATTGCCGCGAATGTCATAAATCTCCGACCATGCGCCCGCCCAACACCTTTCGTCGGCCCCGTCTGCCGCGGGTCCGATCATGAATGGCTGACCGATCTGATCATGATTGGCGCGGCGAATTGATCATGAAAGGCGAATTTTGACGGCATCGACAAAATGTGCAGGTGAATTCGGCTGCCAGTCGACCATTTGCCCGACTCGGCCATCACCCGATCTGCAGGATTTGCCCGCCGTCGATGACCAGTTCCGAGCCGGTGATGAACGACGCGTGCTCGGATACCAGGAACGCGACCGCGTCGGCGACCTCCTTCGGCTTGCCGATACGTCCGAACGGCGCGCGCTGCGCCAGCCGGGTCTGCGTCGCCTCGTCGAGCATGGGCGTCGCGATCGGTCCGGGAAACACGGCGTTCACCCTGATGCCCGACGGCGCAAGCTCGGCGGCGGCGACCTGGGTCAGCCCCCTCAGCGCCCATTTGGACGATCCGTACGCAGCATGGTTGGGGAACGCCCGCATCGCGCCGGTGCTGCAGGTGTTGACGACGGCAGCGCCGTCGGCCGCGCGCAGATGGTCCAGCGTCGCACGAATTCCGAGGAACGGACCAAAGCAGTTGAACCGCCAACTGCTCTCGAAGCCTTCGGGTGTCTCGTCGGCGAGCGGCGTGCGGTGCAGAACTCCCGCGTTGTTGACGAGTGTCGTGAGCCCCCCGAAACGCGCCACGATCTCACCAACTGCCGTAACCCAACTCTCCTCGGACGTGACATCGAGGTGGACAGCGAGAACTGTGCCGTCGTCCAGGTCTTCGACGGAGGCAGTGAGTTCGTCGTCCCGCACGTCGCATGCGGCGACGCGGAACCCGTCGTCGAGAAGTCGCCGGACGATCGCCGCGCCCTGTCCGCGTGCGGCACCGGTGACCAGCGCTATCCGGTCCGTCACTGCGCCTCCTTCAGGTGCTCCGCCGCGCCGCGCCGCAGCGCCTGCGATTCGGACGCCAGGGTGATCATTCGAAAGCCCATCTCGGCCATCGCCTTTCCCGGCTTGCCCGCGTTGGCGTGAATGGCGGGGACCAGGCCGGCTTCCGATGCTGCGGCCTGAATGCGGGCCACCGCGTCGAGAACCGCCGGTGTGGTCAGGGCTTCCAGCGGCGGATGCCCCAGCGAGATCGCCAGGTCCGCGGGGCCGACATAGACACCGGACAGTCCCGGCACGGCGCAGATCTCGTCGAGCGCGGCGAGCCCCCGTGCCGTCTCGATCATCGCGTACACACTCGTCCTCGCCTCGTGCGCGGCCGGGTCGAAACCGAGGTCGGCCCGCAGCGGCCCGAAGCTTCGCACCCCGGAAGGCGCATAGCGGGTGGCGGCCACCGCGGCGGCAGCCTGTTCGGGTGATTCGACCATCGCGACGATCACCGCGTCTGCACCGGCGTCGAGCACGCGGCCGATGGGCGCGGCGTCAGCCGTGGGAAGTCGCACCGCAGTGGCCACGGGCACGTGCTCCAGTCCGCGCAGCAGCAGGGCGACGTCGGCATCGTCGAGATAGCCGTGCTGGATGTCGAACCCGACGTAGTCGTAGCCGGCCGCGGCGAAGGTCTCGGGCCCGATGACGGTTGGCCCGACCACCCATCCGCCGAAGATCCGCTCCTTTGCGGCGAGTGCCTCCTGAAGTCTGCTGAGCGTCATGAGGCGATCGCAATCTTTATCCGTTCGCGCACAGGCCTGGCAGCCAGTTCGAACGCGGCCTGCACGTCGTCGACGCCGAAAGTATGGGTGACGTACATGGGCAGCAGGTCAGGGTGTTCGCGTGCGAAGTCGTTTGCAGCGCTGAGCATCCGGCGGCGGTCCATTGTCACGCCGGACTTCAGCGTCAGGTTGTTGCGCAGCATGGTCCGCATGCTGATCGGATAACTGTCGTCGTCGGCGACTCCGAAGTAAAAGACAGTGCCGCCGAACGCGGCCGCCTCGATCGCGTGCCCGAGCGTGGCCACCTGATGACCGACCGCCTCGATGACGACGTCGGGCTTGTTGTGCGTTTCCAGATGGCTCACCCACCGGTCGCTCGTCGCACGCACGACTGTGTCGACGCCGAACTGCGTGGCGACGGCATCCCGGTCGATCGGATCGATACCGGTGACGCGGCGTGCACCCGAAGCCTTTGCCGCATAGGAGAAGAGCAGCCCGATCGAGCCTTGACCGATCACGGCGACGTGCAACCCCTTCAGCTTCGGAAGCTGTTCGATGGCGTACAGCACGCACGCCAGCGGCTGCAGCGCGACGGCATGCTGTGGCTCGAGCGCGCTGTCGTAGGTGGACAGCCCGTCGCCGTCGGCGGCCACGTACTCCATCATTCCGTCGAAGCCAGAAGCCCAGCCGACGACACGCTCACCGATTCCGATGCTCCGGTGTCTGCTCGCCACCACTTCGCCGACCACTTCGTGGATCGGAAACCCATCCATCTCTGCGGCGCTCGTCCCCGTATCGCCGGGAAGCCGGCCCTTCGATCCGCGGAAGCCCGGCAGGTCGCTGCCACACACGCCCGCGGCGAGGAACCGCAGCAGCACCTGGCGGTCCCCGAGCGACTCCGGTGTCTTCTCCGGAATATCCACCCGCTCAAAGGTATAGGGCGCCACCAGCCGGTAGGACCACACGTCAGCCGCCCTCCATTTGGACCTCGACCGGAACGCTGCTCCAGCCCCACTGAAAACTCGACGGCGGTCGCGACGCCGCCTCGCCGAGGATCCGGTAGTCGGGCACCCGCTTGAGCCACTCGGACACCATGATCGCGATCTCGAGTCGGGCCAGGTGTACGCCGAGGCAGAAATGCTGTCCGCGGCCGAACGCGAGCAGTCGCTCGATGGAACGGTCCCAGATGAACTCGTCGGGGTCGTGGTACTCGCGCTCGTCACGGCTGGCCGACGCGAGCAGTGTGATGATTCGCTGCCCCGGCCGAATTGTGGTGTCACCGATGGTGAATGGCTTGCGCACAGTGCGAGCGAACCATTGAGCGGGTGCGCAGTACCGGATCATCTCCTCGCGCGCCTTCGGTACGTTCGCGTCGAGATCGGCACGCACGGCGGCCAGTTGTTCCGGTCGCCGGTTCAGTTCCCATAGCCCGTGCGCGACGATCTTCGGCACGGTTTCGGTGCCGCCGATGAAGACGCCGAGCATCTGGGTGGCCGCCTCGATGTCGGTGAATGCCGGAGCCGTCCGGGAGCCGGTAGTTGATGAGGTTGTCCGCGACGGGCAGTTCACCATCGGCGCCCTCGGCGCGGCGTCGCGCCACGATCGGCACCAGGTACTCGAGATATCCGGGCCGGGCATTGGCCACTTCCACCCCGCTTCCCGGCTGGGCAAGGCTTCCGGCGTTGACGGTCCCCAGTACCTCGGACGCCAGATCGACTGGTAAACCGAGCAGTTCGCAGACGACCGATGCGGCGACGATACCGCCGTAATCCTGGGTGAGGTCGAAACTGCCGAGCGGCAGCAGTTCGTCGAGCCGCTCGTTGGCAAGCTCACGAATCCGGTCGGCGAGCGTGGCGACGGATTTCGGCCGGAACTGTCCCGAGGTGCAGCGCCGGACTCCGTCATAGATCGGGGTGTCGAAGTTGGCGTGAAACGGCGTGGGGTGCAACGGCGGATCCGGCACGGGACCGTCGTTGCGTCTCGCCAAGACCGCTGCGGCGGGCAGCGTTCCCTCCGAAGCCACGAACGTGCCGTCGTTGATCTCCAGCACCTGCCAGATGTCCGAGAACCGGGACAGCGCGTAGGTGTCCCATTTCTCGACGTAGTAAACCGGGTACTCGTCGCGCAGCACACGGTAGTACGGCAACGGATCGGCCATCACGGCCGGATCGAACGGATCGTATGAGAAGTCCGCCAGCACAGGGGTGTTCATTGCAGCGGCGACGGTGGGAGCGCCTGCAGTATCGAATCCTCCCAGCCGTCGCGCAGTGCGGGCGCGACGCTCATCCAGGTGACGATCTCGGCAGGCGGACTCTCTTTCCATGACGGGTAGTGGTTTTCGAAGCAGGCCCAGTCGCCTTCGAGCGCCCAGTAGTGGATCACCTCGTTGAACCGAAAGGTGGTGATGAACGAGCCGAGCCAACGCTTTCCGGTGCTCTCCGACCATGGCACGTACAGCCGCTCCAGCTCGCGAATGTAGTCGTCCTGGCGGCCGGGCTTGCTCTGCATGATCTCCTGGATGACCAGGCCCGCTGAGAACTTCTCGTCGCGAAGCTGTGCGAGTGTCCTGTTGCTCCTGCCCGCGTACATGATGCGTCCCTCGCCGGATGCGCCGATCTCTGACAGGAACGCCGCCCACGTCGCGAACGCGGACTGATGGCTGCCCCCGCGGGCCTGCGCCCTGCCGATGCGTGCATAGTCGGCGAAGGCGTCGATCTCCCAGATGACGGTGACCTGCGGCCAGTGCCCGTTGAACGGTGTCGTCTCCCAGATCGCGAACAACCGCGCGCCGAGCTCTTCCATCATCGGCCGGTAGACCTCGTCGAAGACCTCGGTGAAGCGATCGCTGCGTCCGGAGCCCAGGTCGATCGTCTCGTGCAGGTAGAGAAGCGTATGGCCGTGGTACTTCTTCATGTTCATGCCGGAAGACCGCACCTGTTTGACATTGGCACGTAGCGAGCGTGACACTTGTGGCGTGTTTTGTAAAGGTGCCGAATGAGCCTGACGCGGCTGGCCAATGGGTTCTGTTTCGGGGAGGGCCCGCGCTGGTTCGAGGGCCTGCTGTGGTGGTCCGACATGCTCGGCGAGGCCGTGCACACGGTCAACCTGGCGGGTGACGTCACCACGCTGGCTCTGACCGGCCACGCCCCTTCGGGACTCGGTTTTCGTCCCGACGGATCGCTGCTGATCGCCTCCACCGAACGTCGCGCGCTGCTGAGCTACGACGGCGAGACCGTCGAAGCGCTCGCCGACCTCTCCCACATCGTCCCCGCGAGCATCGGCGACATGGTCGTCGACGACTGCGGCCGCGCGTACGTCGGTTCGCAGGCGTTCCAGGGTGGCGTCATCGCGCGGGTCGACCCCGACGGCACCATCACCGTCGTCGCCGAGGATCTCGACTTCCCCAACGGGATGGTCATCACGCCCGACGGAGCGACGCTCATCGTCGCCGAGTCGGTCGCCAGGCGGTTGACAGCGTTCACCGTTGGCTCTGACGGCGCGCTGTCCGACCGGCGAGTCTTCGCCGAAGGACTCGACGGCCCGCCCGACGGCATCACGCTGGACGCAGCCGGAGGGGTATGGGCGGCGATGACGCTGGCCCATCAGTTCGAGCGAATTGAACTGGGCGGCAACGTCACCGACCGCATCGACATCGGCGACAGGACCGCAATCGCGTGCACGCTCGGCGGACCGCAGCGCCGTACCCTGTTCCTGCTTTCGAGTACGGACGCCTATCCCCAACGTCTGGTCGGGACGAAACTGTCTCGGGTGGACACGGTCACCGTCGACATCCCCGGCGCAGGCCTTCCATGAGCGATTCGTATTACGAGCTCGTCGACGACGGCGATCCGCAGGGCGAGAGATTCCTCGCGACCGACTTGGTTCGCAGCACATGGTCGGCCGCGATCCAGCACGGCGCTCCGGTGTCGGCGCTGCTGGTGCGCGCGCTGGAGCGCTGCGAGGCCCGAGACGACACCCGGCTGAGTCGCGTCCTCGTCGACCTGCTCGGGCCCGTACCCGCCGAGGGCGACTTCTGGGTACGTGCGAAACGGGAGCGATCCGGCAAGCAGATCGAGTTGATCGGCGCCGAGATGCTCGCCCTCGGACCTGACGGCAATCCCCGTCCCGTCGCGCGGGCAAGCGGGTGGCGGTTGCAGACGATCGACACCTCGGCCGTCGTGCATGCGCCCGCGCCTCCGCTGCGCCCGGTCGCCGACGCGTGGAGCCGTGACATGAAGAAGGACTGGGACCGAAACTACGTGCACAGCCTGGACTGGCGGTGGCTGACCACACCGCTCGACGACGGCCCGGGCGAGTCGTGGATCAAACCCGAGGTCGACCTGGTCAAGGGCGAGAGCATGACGCAACTCGAGCGGCTCTTCGCGGTGGCCGACGACGCCAACGGCATCGGCTCGAAACTCGATATCGGCAAGTGGACGTTCATGAACACCGACCTTGTCGTGCACGTGCACCGGATTCCACAGGGCGAGTGGATCGGCATCCGCGCCGAGACCAACTACGGACCCGACGGCGTCGGGACGACGGTCGGCACGCTGTTCGACGAGTCCGGAGCAGTCGGCGCGATCCAGCAATCGGTGCTTGTCCGCCCGATGCCCGGCCGCTAGTCATTCAATGAGCCGCAAAGCCGCTGCGGGGCACTGAGTTACCGCCTGCTGCATGCGTCCGCGGTCGGCGGCCGGGCGATCGTTCTCATCGATGTGCACGGTGCCGTCGTCCTGCACTTCGAACACGTCGTCGGCGATCGACTCGCAGATGCCGTGCCCGGTGCACTTGTCGAGATCGACTTCCACCCGCATGGCACTGAGCGTGACATTTCGGCCCGAATTTGTAAAGCTATGTCGATGGAGGACGTGGCCGCCGATGACGACAACTCGACGCGTCACCGCATCCTGGCCGCGACCGCCGAAGTGCTGGGGCGAAACGGCATGACCAAGCTCAGCCTCTCGGAGGTCGCACTGCAGGCCCGGGTGTCGCGGCCCACGCTCTACCGCTGGTTCGCCTCCAAGCGCGATCTGCTCGACGGCTTCGTCGTCTGGGAGCGCCAGTTCTACGAACGGGCAGTCACCGACGCCACCGCGGGCCTGCCCGCCGCCGAGAGACTCGACGCCGCCCTCCGCGTGATCGTCGAATATCAGCAGTCCTATCCGGGACTGCGGATGATCGACATCGAGCCCGCGCAGGTCATCAGGCGACTGTCTCGGGTCATCCCGCTGATGCGGTCGCGGCTGGAACGCCTCGCGCAGGGTCCGGACGCCGCGCTGTCGGTCGCGACCGCTGTGCGCGTTGCGGTTTCGCATTACCTCGTGCGCAGCGACGACGACGATCAGTTCCTGGCCCAGCTTCGGCATGCCGCGGGCGTCAAGAAGCCGTGACACCGCGAATTCAGCGCTCGACGGAAGTGAGTTCGCCGAGAATCTCCTCGGAGTGCTCGCCGATGCCGGGTGCCTTGGCACGCGGCGTCCACGGGGTGCCGTGGAAGTCGACCGGCGTGGCGACCATCGGCACGCTCGTGTCGCCGTCCGGCACATAGACGATGCCGCCTGCGGCATGGAACTGTTCGTCGGCCACGACATCCTCGATGGAGTTGATCGGCGACCAGAAGAAGTCCGGTTCGGTGCCAAACAGGTTCGCCCACTCGTCAAGTGACTTGGTCGCAAAGATCTCGTCGAGCTCGGCGATCAGGTGCCGGGAGTTGGCCGCCCGGTCGCGCGGCCTCGGATAGTCCGTCATCCATTCCGGACGACCGACGACGCGACAGAGCGGACCCCAGTGCCGGTCGACCTGCAGACCCACGATCCAGAACCGCCGGCCATCACCTGCCGTGTAGTTGTTCATGCACGGGTTGCCCATGGATTCCCGCTCCCCGATCGCGATCTCGTGGCCGGTGAGAAGGAACGTGTTCAGGTCGAAACTGACGGTGTAGGCGCCCTGCCGGTACAACGACGTGGACACCAGCTGGCCGACGCCGGTGCGCGACCTGGCTATCAAGGCGGCGCAGACCGCGGCGGCCAGGGTCATACCCGCCGCATGGTCGCCCATGCCGCCCCGCTGAAACGGCGGGCTGTCGCCAGGCCGGGTCAGCAGATGGGCCAAGCCCGCTCGCGCCCAGTACGCGGCGACGTCGTAGGCGGCTCGGTCGGCGTCGGGCCCGGCATTGCCGTAACCGGTGATCAGGCCGTACACCAGACGCGGATTGGCGGCGGCAGCCGTTTCGAAGTCCAGGCCGATGCGCCGAAGCGCGCCTGGCCGCACGTTGGTGATGAAAACATCGGCGCTGCTGAGTAATTCGAGCGCAATGGACCGACCGTCGTCCGCCGTGACATCGAGTGCGATGCTGCGCTTGCCGCGGTTGTCCATTTCGAAGGGCGGGCTCTCGTCTCCCTCGAGGCCGAGCATGCGGCCGAACGTCCGTGCGGGGTCACCGGCCTGCGATTCGATCTTCACGACGTCGGCGCCCCAGTCCGCCAGGATTCCGCCAGCGGCCGGGCCGGCCACCCAGACGCCCAACTCTACGACCCTGATGCCCTCCAACGGACCGGCCATGCGCTAACCCCTTCCGTGCCCGGGCTTTACAAGGCCAGACATCCCTGTAACGCTTGCGTGGGCTACAGAGCAAGAGTAGGACCTCGACACGGTGGCTCTATCGGAGAAGACGCTGTGACGAAGGAACTACCATCACCGAGACCGACGATTGAGGCCCTGACGTGAACGAACCGCTATCCGCCCGACGGGACGCATCCGAGAGCGCCGAGGACACCTCGACGCGGCACCGGATCCTCGTCGCCACCGCGGAGGTCCTCGGCCGCAGCGGGCAGACGAAACTCAGCCTCTCGGAGGTGGCGCTGCAGGCGGGCGTATCCCGCCCGACGCTCTACCGCTGGTTCGCCGACAAGAAGGAACTGCTCGAGGCGTTCGGCGTTCACGAACGCGAGATGTTCGACAACGGCATCGGCAGAGCGACCGCAGGGCTGCGAGGCACCGAGAAGCTCGATGCGGCACTGCGTTTCATCGTCGAGTATCAGCATTCGTACTCCGGTGTGCGGCTGGTCGACATCGAGCCCGAGGTCGTCATCACCCAGCTCTCGTGGATCATTCCGGTGATGCGGGCCGGGTTGCTGAAGATGCTGACCGGAGCCAACAGCGGCGTCAAGGCCGCAACGGCGATTCGGGTCGCGGTGTCGCACTACATCGTTCGCAGTGACGACGACGACCAGTTCCTGGCGCAGCTGCGGCACGCCGTCGGCATCAAACCGGCCGATTGATGGATTCCCAGCGGGTCAGCGACGAACTCGAGATCGCCGCGCTGCTGAGCGCCTACGCGCGGGCCGTCGACACCAAGGATTGGCAGCTGTACCGGTCGGTCTTCACTGATGACGCCCACATCGACTACTCGGCCGACGTCTTCACCGGCTCGCTCGATGGTGCGATCGAGTTCTTCGACGGGGATTTCTCGGCGTTGGTGACGATGAGCATGCACTACATCACCAACATCGAAGCCGAGATCGACGGTGACACCGCTGCGGTGCGCGCGATGTTCTACAACCCGACACAGATAAAGGGGGTCGCGGAACTGTGCATGTTCGGCGGCTATTACCACCACGAACTGGTGCGCACCCCGGGCGGGTGGCGCAGCAGGCATCTGCGCGAAGAGATGGTGTGGACCGCTAACTCCCCGCGCGTCGGTCAGGCCTGAGCCGCCAATTGCCCACAGGCAGCGGCGATTTCGCGGCCCCGCGTGTCACGCACCGTGCATGACACGCCACGCTCGCGCACCCGCCTGACGAACTCCCGTTCTGCCGCCTTGGGGCTGGCGTCCCACTTGCTGCCCGGCGTCGGGTTCAGCGGAATGAGGTTGACGTGCACGAGCGGGCCCAGTGCGCCGTGCAGGCGCTTGCCGAGTAGGTCTGCGCGCCACGGCTGGTCGTTGATGTCGCGGATCAACGCGTACTCGATCGATACCCGCCTGCCCGTGGTGTCGGCGTAGTAGCGCGCTGCCTCAAGAGCTTCGGACACCTTCCAGCGGCTGTTCACCGGGACGAGGGTGTCGCGAAGCTCGTCGTCGGGAGCGTGCAGTGACAGGGCGAGCGTGACCCCGAGCCCCTCGTCGGCCAGCTTGCGGATCGCAGGGGCGAGCCCGACCGTCGACACGGTCACCGAACGCGCCGAGATGCCGAACCCGTTCGGCGGTGGTGCTGTGATGCGTCGAACCGCGGCCAGAACGCGGTTGTAGTTGGCCAGCGGTTCGCCCATCCCCATGAAGACGACGTTCGACAATCTCCCGTGATCGCGGTCGCGCAGTTCGACTGCGGCCGCACGCACCTGCTCCAGAATCTCGGCGGTGGACAGGTTGCGCTTCAGGCCGCCCTGGCCCGTCGCGCAGAACGGGCACGCCATTCCGCAGCCGGCCTGTGACGAGATACACACGGTGTTGCGCTGCGGATAGCGCATCAGCACCGACTCGAACGTCGTCCCGTCGACCGCACGCCACAGCATCTTGCGGGTCTCGCCCGCGTCGCACTCGATCTCCGCGACGGCGTCGAGCAGTCGCGGAAACAGCGCGTCGGCCACCTGTTCGCGCACCGCAGCGGGCAGGTCGGTCATCTCGTGAGGGTCGGCGATCAAGCGGCCGTAATACTGGTTGGCCAGCTGCTTACCGCGAAAAGTGGGTAGCCCCAACTCCGCGACGGCGTCCGCGCGGCCCGCCTCGTCGAGGTCGGCAAGATGCCGCGGCGGCATCGCACGTCGCGGGGGGTCGAAAACCAGGGGCAGGGATGTCGGCATGGGCTTTTGCCAGTATCCCATTGATGGCAGGCGGAAATTCATTCGCAATGTAGGGCGTTGGTCGCAACCATGGAGCGCATGAGTCTGCCGACGATGCCTGCCCGGACAGCCTCCATCCTGACGTTCTTCTACGCGATGGGCTACCCGATTGGCGCCCTTGCCGTTTCGGCCATGTCACCCATGGCAGTGCTTGTGTTCCGGTTCGGATTGGCGGGCGGCATTCTTTCTGGGTGGGTGTTGGCCGCACGCGTGAGCTGGCCAACGGGCCGCACGCTGGTACACGTCCTGGTGAGTGGGCTGCTCGGCCAGGCGCTGCAGTTCATCTGCCTGTACGTGGCACTTCTACACGGTGCTCCCGCGGTGCTGGGAGCAGTGGTCATCTCGATGAATCCGGTGGTCACCACGGTGCTTGCCGCAGTGTTCCTCGGAGAGCGCCTCACCTGGGGTCGGACAGTGGCACTCGTGCTCGGCGTGGCTGCCGTCCTTGCCGCATGCGCAGGCCGACTGGTCACCGTCGGCGGTGTCGACGCCGTGGTGCTACTGCTGGTGGTGGCCCTGGTGGCGGTTGCCGGTGGCGGTGTCTACCAGCAGCGGTTCTGTTCCGGCGTCGACTTTCGCGCGATGGCCGCCCTGCAAAATCTGGTGTCCGTGGTTCCGGTGGCGGCGCTGCTCTTCGTGTCGCCGTGGTCGGTGACGGATCCGTGGAAAGCGGTCGGGGCGGTGGCGGCAGTCGTGCTGTTCAATGCGACGACCGCCATGACGTTCTACGTACGCGCGATCAACAACTACGGCGCAGCGGCAGTCGCCATGCTTTTCGCGGTGATCCCGGCCGTCGCCGGGCTGCTGTCCTGGCTCATGCTGGGTCAGCGACCCGACATCGGCATTGCGGTCGGCCTGGTGGTCGGCGCAGGAGCCTGTTGGCTCAATGCGCGCGTGTCTCGCAGACAACGTCAGGACGAAGCAGATCCGACGGCGTCCATCACCCGCTCCAACTCACCGGTGAGGTCGGGACCCGCGGGCTGATATACGAGTTCGGTGACTCCGCCCGCCTCGTATTCGGCCACACGCGTACGCAACTGCTCCGCGGTGCCGCTGAACGTGAACTGCGGGAGCAGGTCGGCCGCCAGTGCCACCGCCTCCTCATCCACGGCCGTGAGCCGCACGAGATGCCCTTCATGGGTGACGAGGTGACGCTCGGCGGGCGGGATGGCCTCGATCGCCGTCACCCACTGCTCCCCGCCCGGCAACCCGCGCACGGCGTCGGGACCGTTGCGCTCGTACAACGCGTGGAACACCACGGCAAGCCCGTGTCCGGCTCGTTCCAGGACGCGTTCGCTGTGCAGATCCTCGCCTTCGTCCAGGACCGTGCCGAACTGAAGCAGTGAGTACGGCCTGCCCGCGGCCGCGGGGTTGGGAACGCCTGCGGCGAACACCCCGTCGCCGACCCGTTCGGCGACGGCGGTGCCCTTCGGCCCGTCGGCTCCGATGAGCACCTCGACCTCGACGGGCCGGTCCGCGACGAACCCTTCGGTGTGCAGCATGCGGATCGGGGCGCCGTCCCACACCACGGTCTCACCGCGCAGCAGGGCCCGCAGCGCCACCACGTATTCCTCGACGACCGCCCATCGCAGCGGCCGCTTCCCGAGCGTGTAGCGGCCGGTGAACCCCGACCCGATGGCCACCGCCACCCGACCGGGCGCGATCGCCGCGAGCGTGGCGATGGCTGCCGCGTTGGTCATCGGGTGGCGCAGGCTCGGCACGAGCACGCCGGGGCCGAGGCCGATCGTCGAGGTGCGTTCGGCGGCCAGCGCGAGCGCGACCCACACGTCGGATGTGATCGCGGGCGAGTCGTACAGCCAGGCCCGGTGGTAGCCAAGGCGTTCGGCCTCGGCGATGAGTTCCGGCGAGTCGACGTTGGTCACAAGCGCGCACGAAAGCTTCATGCGCGAAACGCTACCGTCAACTGACTGCAGCCTTTTTGTCGGTGTTCGAATGTATGTTCGAGTCATGTCAGGGGTTGCGGTGCGGGAGGCGATGGCGAATCTGTGCGCCGCCTACGACGCCTTGGCTGCCTGCGACGTCGATTCGTTGACCGGCTCGGAGGTGGTGTCGATGATCGACGACTACCAGAGGCTGGCATGCCGGATGCCGACCCAGTGGCATCGGCTGCTGACCCGGCTGCAGGCCGAGACGACACCCGCCCAGATGGGCGCCAAATCCTGGAACGAAGTCCTGCGGATCCGCTGGCGGCTGTCGACGGCCGAAGCGTCGCGGCGACTGCACGAGGCCGCCGAGCTGGCCGCCCGCACCAGCCTGACCGGCCAACCGTTGGAGCCGGTGCTGCCCGCCGTGGCCGCCGCGCAGGCAGCCGGAGTGATCACCGGCGAGCACGTCACCGCGATCCGCGACGCCATCAAGCACCTACCGCCCTGGGTGGACATCATCACCGCCGCCCAGTTCGAGGTCGACCTGGTGCGCGTCGCGGCCGGTGTCGGGACCCAAAGAGCTGCGCGAGACCGCCGCCCTGCGGTTGTTCCTGCTGGATCAGGACGGCCCCGAACCCGACGACGCCGAACGCGCCCGCAAACGCCACTTCACCACCACCGCCCAGGGCCGCGACGCGATGACCGCGGCCAGCGCGAACTTCACCCCCGAAGCGTGGGCGGTGTGGGAAGTGATCTTCGCCAAATACGCCGCCCCGGGCATGTGCAACCCCGCCGACGCCGAGCCATGCACCTCGGGCACCCCCAGCCAAGCCCAGATCGACAACGACGATCGCACCCTGGCCCAACGCCAGCACGACGCCATGCTGGTGGTCGGCCGCATCGCGTTGATGAGCGGTGAACTCGGCCACCTCAACGGGCTGCCGGTCAGCGTCATCATCCGCACCACCCTGCAAGACCTGGAAAGCCGCGCCGGCATCGGCGTCACCGGCGGCGGCACCAAACTGCCGATCGCCGACGTCATCCGGATGGGCGCGCACGCCCACCACCACCTCGCCGTGTTCGACAAGGCCACCGGGCAGGCGCTGGCGCTGTACCGCACCAAACGCGTGGCCTCAGCCGCCCAGCGGATCATGCTGATCGCCCGCGACGGCGGCTGCACCAAACCCTGCTGCACCGTGGGCGCCTACGGCTGCCAGGCCCACCACGCCTCGAAGGACTGGGCCCAAGGCGGCAACACCAACGTCGACGACCTGACCCTGGCGTGTGGCCCCGACAACCGCGCCGTCGATGACGGCGGCTGGCAGACCACCATCAACACCCGCGGCGAATGCGAATGGACACCACCACCCGCCCTCGACCACGGCCAAACCCGAATCAACCACTACCACCGCCCCGAAGCACTCCTCAGACCACCCGAAGACCAGGCGCTCCCCGATCCGAAATCAGCGGAACCGACACCGCTGGAACGCAAGTGGGACAACGCAACCCAAGTCAAGTCACCAGGACTCGACCCCACCGAAACACCCGGCGGGCCCGAACCACCACGACAACCAAGCCGCCTAGCGTCATTACGCGTGCCTACGCCAGCAGCGTCAGCACGATCCAGCCGGCGACGGCCGACGGCAGCATCGCGTCGATGCGGTCCATGACGCCGCCGTGGCCGGGAAGCAGCGTGCCCATGTCCTTGATGCCGATGTCACGTTTGACCTGAGACTCGACCAGGTCGCCCAGCACGCCGGTGATGACGAGGAACAGCCCGAGCGGCACCCCGACCCACGCGGGTTTGTCCAGCAGGAACGTCACGATCAGTACGGCTGCCGTGACGCCGAACAGCAGCGAGCCGCCCAGCCCCTCCCACGATTTCTTCGGGCTGATCGCAGGCACCATCAGATGCTTGCCGAACAGCACCCCGGCGATGTAGCCGCCGATGTCGGCGAACACGACGGTGCAGATCACCGTGAACGTCCGGATGCCGCCATGGTCCTGGAAGATCAACAGCGCGCTGAAGCTCGCGAACAGCGGCACCCACGTCGCAAGGAGCACCGTGGCGGAGATGTCTCGCAGGTAGTTGACCGGCGCCTCGCGGATGCCCTGCCCGACCAGACGCCAGACCATGCAGACGACGATCGTCCCGCCGTAGGCACCCAGGGGCCCCGCCGGACCGTAGAACGACAGCCAGATGATGGCCTGGCCGCCGAGGAGCAGCGGAATGAGCGGAAGCGCGTAACCGGCCTCGCGCAGCCGGCGAACGACCTCGTAGGTGGCGACCGGGATGAAGATCGCCAGCATGACGAGCCAACCGATCGGGAAGAACAGCAAGGTGGCGATCGCCAGCCCGCCGAGCACGACACCGACGCCGATCGCCGCAGGCAGGTTGCGTCCGGCCCGGGATGCCTTCTTGGGTGGTTCCGACGTGTCGGCCACGGGATCTGCTTGCTGTTCGGCCATCAGACCTCCAGCAGTTCGCCCTCTTTGTGCTTCACCAAGTCATCGATCTGACTGGTGTAGGTATGGGTGGACTTGTCGAGTTCCTTCTCGGCGTGTTTGACCTCGTCCTCGCCCGCCTCGCCGTCCTTCTTGATCCGGTGCAGCTCCTCCATCGCCTTGCGACGGATATTGCGCACGGACACCCGGGCGTCCTCTCCCTTGGACTTGGCCTGCTTCACGAGCTCGCGGCGGCGCTCCTCGGTGAGCTGCGGGATGGCGACGCGGATGACGTTGCCGTCGTTGCCGGGGTTGACGCCGAGGTCGGAATTGCGAATGGCGTCCTCGATCGGCTTCAGCTGCGACTGCTCGTAGGGCTTGATGACGACCAGCCGGGCTTCGGGAACGTTGATGCTGGACAGCTGGGTGATCGGCGTCGACGAGCCGTAGTAGTCGATCGAGAGCCGCGAGAACATGCCCGGGTTGGCGCGGCCCGTGCGGATGGACGACAGGTCGTCACGCGCGACGGACACCGCCTTCTCCATCTTCTCTTCAGCATCGAAGAGGGTTTCCTCGATCACGGCTTCTCCATTTCGGGTCAGTCGGTGGTGACCAGTGTTCCGATCTTCTCACCTGCGACCGCCCGCGCGATATTGCCGTCGATGAGAAGGTTGAACACCAGAATGGGCATGCCGTTGTCCATGCAGAGGCTGAACGCGGTGGCGTCGGCGACGGCCAGGCCCCGCTCGATGACCTCGCGGTGGGTGATCGCGGTGATCATCTCGGCGTCGGGATGCGATCGTGGGTCGGCGGTGAAGACCCCGTCGACGGCCTTGGCCATCAACACCACCTCTGCGCGGATCTCCAGTGCGCGTTGAGCGGCGGTGGTGTCAGTGGAGAAGTACGGCAGGCCCATGCCGGCGCCGAAGATGACCACGCGGCCCTTTTCCAGGTGCCGCTGGGCGCGAAGCGGAATGTACGGCTCGGCGACCTGCCCCATCGTGATCGCGGTCTGGACCCGGGTGGCGATGCCTTCTTTTTCCAGGAAGTCTTGCAGCGCAAGGCTGTTCATCACCGTGCCGAGCATGCCCATGTAGTCCGAGCGGGTCCGCTCCATACCGCGCTGCTGTAACTGGGCGCCGCGGAAGAAGTTGCCGCCGCCGATGACGACGGCTACTTGGACGCCGCTGCGGACCACTTCGGCGATCTGGCGGGCCACCAGGGCCACGACGTCGGGATCGAGCCCGACCTGACCGCCGCCGAACATCTCACCGCCGAGTTTCAGAAGCACCCGCGAGTACATGGGCCGGATTGGGGATGCTTGGGCGCCGTTGGTGGTGGTTGCCTCCGCCATCCGACTCCTTCGGGGGTCCTCGCCTGAGCTCGCCCCTAATCCTGCCTCATAGCGGCCTCGCAGCCGCTATGGGGTGGGCCTGACGCCGGCGTCAGCGGAGGTGTGCCTCCAGTAGCCAGGCGCTCATCGACTTGCGACCGTTCGGCTCGTCGCGGACGCCGGTGCCGCCGAAGCCTGTCAGGAACGCGGCGACCGCTTCTGGCACATAGGCGTGGATGCGGGCAGGCCTGATGTCGTCGATCTCCCAGTACTTGGACACGACGTCGCGCAGTTCGTCCTGGGTGACGGCGTTGACGGGCGAGTCGGCGGGCATCCCTGCCGCGTCGAAGACCAGGACGAAGTACGCCGCGCCAGGAGCGGCCGCACGCACGATCGACTGCTGGTAGCCCTCTCGGAGTTCGACCGGCATCGAGTGGAACAGAGTCGAGTCGATGATGGTGCCGAAGCGGCCGTCGTACCCGGTGAAGTCGCTGATGTCGGCGACGTCGAAGGTCGCGTTGGTCAGACCGCGCTTGGCGGCCTCCTCCTTGGCGAGCTTGATGGCGGTTGCCGACGAATCGAGCCCGACGGTGGTGAAGCCCTTTTCGGCAAGGTGTAGGGCTGTGGCGGCCTCGCCGCAGCCGGCATCGAGCACGTCGCCGTGCACCCTGCCCGCTTCGATGATCGCCTGGATCTCCGGTTGTGGCTCGCCGATGCTCCACGGCGGTCGGACACCCTTGAATTCCTCGGCCTCGCCGCGGTAGGCGGCATCGAACATTTCCTGCTCTGGTTGTGTCGTCATGTCCCCGGTCTATCAACTTAGTTGATACATGTCAACCTCCTTGATATAGGCTGGCATGTATGAGGGGATTCAGGGAGGACCCGCCGCTCGGTTATCAGCTATACCGGGTGCACAATGCGCTGCGCGCAGAGGTGACGCCGACGGTGCTGGAACCACTCGGTTTGGCGTTCCCGCAATACATCTGCATGCGGATTCTCTCCCAATTCCCGGACCGGTCGAACGCCGAACTGGCGCGCGGTGCCAATGTCTCGCCGCAGGCGATGAACATGGTGCTGCGGGGGCTCGAGGAACGCGGGCTCGTGACGAGGCCGGCCAGCGTGTCGTCGGGGCGGTCGCTCCCCGCCACGCTGACCCGCGAGGGTGAAGAGCTGCTCGAGAAGACCGACGCCGGTGTCCGCGAAGCCGAGGACCGGCTGATGGCGAACCTGTCGCCCCGTCAGCGCGCCGAGTTCATGCAGATCCTGGCCTCGCTCGGCTCCGACCCGTTCTAGTGGTGGTGGCACGCCTTCGGCGGTGACGGCGGCAGGTCAAGCGCGGGATTGCCGTCGAAGAAGCCGAGCGGCTTGAGGTGAAAGCCGGTGTACGCGCACGGCATCACAGGCCAGTCCTCCGGCCGCACCACGTGGTGTGCGCCCAGCGTGTACCAGAGCACGACGTCGGTGTTCTCCAGCGGCGCGTCGTCGGCGACGAACTCGGGCAACCCCTGGGCATCCGTCGGACTGGTACATGTAGTCGCCCGCGGCGAACTTCTCGGCCGGGTCGTACTTCGTCACCCACATGTTGTGCTGGACGAACCGCGCCCGGTCATAGATGTAGGAACCCTCCTGCACCATCACAGGCACGATGTCGCGCGGCACCAGCTTGTAGGCGACCGCACCGCCGAGTTCGTTGCGCTTCGACGGGTTGGTCACCTTCCAGTAGCGCCCGGTCGACCAGTTCCAGTCACGCGCACCCTCGGCCTCCGACGCCACCAACGTGTCCTGGGTGATCCACGCATTGCGGTGCGGATTGAGCGCCGGGTCCGGCTCCGGGACCGAGTCGACTTCATAGACACTGTTCGCCGCTCCGTCGACGCTCATGTCGAGCCGGAAGTTGAAGAAGTGCTGATGATTCGGGCCGTAGATGTTGGGGGCGACCATCTTTCCCCATCGCGGTTCCTTGCCGTCGGGCACCGCGCCGGTGGTGAGCACACCGGAGAGTTTGACTTCGACCTCCATCGACGCGTCGTTGTAGAAGTACCAGAAGAACCCGTACTCGTAGTTACCGACGGTGCAGATCATGGAGATCACCAGCCGCCGGGAACGACGCACCTCGACTTCCTCGGTTCGGAAGTCGGTGTGCTTCCAGGAGATACCGAAGTCCTCCTCGTGCATGCAGATCGCATTGGGAATGGTCACCGCGTTGCCGGAGGAATCGTTGAGCGTGGCATCGAAGTAGTGGATCTCGCCAAGGCAGTCACAGCCGAGAGTCAGAGGATTCGCAGAGAACCCCATCCCGACCTCACCCATGTCGAAGACGTTCTTGTTCCAATGCGTCGGCTCTGAATCTCCGTAGGGAACAACCATTTCCGATAGGGACGCGCGGTACACGATCGGTCGCTTCTCGCCGCGATCGGTGTAGGTGATCTCGTTCAGCACGATGCCTTCGCGCGGGTTGAAACCGATCCGCATCGACCACTTCTGCCACTGCACCTTCCAGCCGTCGACCGTGAAGCTCGGTCCGTCGGGCTGGGTGATCTCGATCGGTTTGACGTCGTCACGAAACGCCGTGAACGCCGGCCGATTGTCCGGTTCGAACATGAACTTCTCGGCGTAGTTACCTGCCGTCGGAGGCAGCGGGACCACCCCGTGGTCCTCGATGTCGATGACCTCCATCGTTGTCCAGATCGAACGTCACGATCAGACCCTCGACGGGGCGCGCGTAGCCGTGCTCCGACGGCGCGGCCCGCATGAACGTCAGCGGACGACAGACCAGCGCGCGAGTTGTCGTAATGATCTTGCGCGCCGTAATAGCCTGCGGGCCAGGGGTCGATCATCGCGAGGCTGAAGTCGGTGACGCCACGCTTACGCATGGCCTCCTGCCACCGCGGATCCTCCCTGACCTTCTCCTCGACCCCGATCATGTGCTCGACGAGGTAGGACGGGAACCGGCCGGGGATCGGCTTCCACGAGTCGATGACCCTGGCCGTCGAGGTCGACGACGGCCTCGTAGATCATCTTCGCCGCGGCGTCGTACATCGTGACGAACGCCCGCCGAGGCACGTCGGCAGTCGTTCGAAGCGTGAGCTCGGCGTTCTTGGCCGGCTCGGCGAGCTGGATCATCACGAATTTCGTTGTCGGCGTGCAGTATTCGGAGTCGGTGATGATCGCGGCTGCGGACTCGATCTCGGCATCCGGTCAACGGGTCGAGCGGATACGGTCGGTCCCGGTCGCCCGTCGTACAGCCTCGTGCAGTTCAGTGTCATTGTCCACTCGTCATGTTGATCTCGTTTCCTTCAACTCGAGAACGGCCAGATGGGCCAGGGCGTCCTCCTGGCTGACCTTGTGCGCTGAGCGGCGCCCGAAGACGTAGACGAGGACGCCAAGTACGACCATGCCGAGGCTGATGCTGCCGACCCACATCATCCATCGGCGTCGCCGACGCCTGCACTGGTCGAGCCACGGACTTCGCGAACGAGTAGTAGACGCCGCCGATGGTGCCGATCGTGCCGACAATGACGGTGATCCAAACACCGACCATGCCGCCCGGGATCCGCCAGAACGTCTCGTTGGCGTAGCGATCCGCGTACTTCTTTCGGGCGATGACCACCGGGAACAGGAAGAAGAAGCCCGAGATCAGCCACACGGTGCGAAAGCCCGCCCTGCAGGAAGATCGTCGTAGTTGACCAGGCTGCTCTGCGAGTACAGCGCGATCAGGATGAGAGACGAGATCACACCTTGGATCAAGATGGCGGACACCGGGTTACGCGTCCGAGGGTTCAAGTGGGTGAAGATCCTCGGCAGGTGGCGTTCCAACCCCGAGACGAAGATCAGCCGGGAGTACGCCACCTGATAGGTCATCAGGGCCACAATGATGATCAAGGCCAACACGATGGCGCAGATCTCCATCAGCCCGGGGAAGCCCGGCAACGTCCAGCATGCCGATGACGCCTGTAACGGCGTCGATTTCGTCGGCGGGCAGCGCCATCATGGTGCCGAGCGTCGTCAGCAGGTAGATGACCACCAGAGCCGTCGAACCCCAGAGAATCATGCGGGGGCCACTCTTGCGCACAGACAGGAACTCCGCACCCATGTTGTAGGGGGTCTCGACGCCGAGCAGGTACAGCAGCACCGTGCCGTAAAGGAAACCCGACACCGCGAAGTTGGGGATAGTCGCTTCCGTACCAGCTGAACGGCGTCGCCGATCCGTTCTTCACGGCGAACAGAGAGCCCGGCGATGAAGATCGTCAAGGCGAGCAACCCGAAGATGACGAAGACCACGTTCATGATCCGCTGGTTGGCGGCCAGTTTCGCCAGTGCCAGCCCGACCACCGTCCATAGGATCACCAGTTGCAGGATGACGCTCGTCATCACGCCCAGCTCGGCATGAAAGGCCAGCAGGAGGAACGACAGCACCACTGCGGCCGAGGACGCGGCATTGAGAATCACCGGCACCCAGGACAGATATCCGCCGATGAAGCCCCAGGTCTCCCCCATCGTCCTGGTGGCCCAGATGTACACACCACCCTGACCGGGCCACAGGTTTCCGAGTTCGACAACGGCCATGCCCGCGGGCACCAGGAACGTGAGGATGCCGAGCACCCACATGGGTATGGCGGTCCATCCGCCGGTGGCCATCACCGACGATCCGGTGATCCAGCAGATGATGAACACGTAGGCGGCCGTCAGGCCGAACGTGCTCATCACCTTGGGCAGGATCTGTTCGGGGACCAACTCTGTGGTCATGAGTTTGTCACGGTCGGCGGTGCCGACTTCCCGCCCTGTCGGCGGACGGGGGCGGCGTCCTCGAGCTCTTGTGTCATTGCTGTTCTCCCAAAGTCATTGGGTCACTGGAGGATTTGTCCGTCTTTCATCCGGACGACACGGCTCGCTTCGTCGGCCACCGTGGGGTCATGGGTGCTGGCGACGACCGTGACGCCGAGCGTCGAACACAGGTCGCGCAGCATGCGCACCACCGTCTCCCCCGTGCGGTGGTCGAGGTTGGCCGTCGGCTCGTCGGCGAGGACGAGCGTCGGGTTGCTGATCAGGGAACGTGCGATCGCAGTGCGCTGCTGTTCGCCGCCGGACATCTTGGTCGGCTGGTGGTCGACACGGTGACTCGAGGCCGACCAGTTCGAGCAGCTCCAGACGCTCTCTTCCGCAACGATTTCCGGTCGTAGGGCTCGAACATCAGTGGCAGCTCGACGTTCTCAACGGCCGAGAGGAACGGAATCAAGTTGTAGCTCTGAAAGATGAACCCGATGGTGTCGTGACGAAGCGCGGCGAACTGGCTCTCGGTCAGGGCCGACGTGTCGCGGCCTGCGATCTTGATGGTGCCCTTGGTGGGCCGGTCGAGGCCCCCGATCATATTCAGCAGAGTCGACTTGCCGCTGCCGCTCGGACCCATCAGGCAGACGAATTCACCTGGCATCACCGTCAAGTCGGCGGCAACGAGCGCCTTGACCACCTCGTCGCCGAGCTTGTGCAGCTTCCACACATTCGATATCTCGATGACGGGCGGCCGCTCTTGGTCCTCGAGGGGGTACGGCCGTCGTGTCGTGTTCTGTCTTCGATGGCGGTCATATCAGCCTCCTGCGGTCAGAGATCGGATCGGCGGCCGCGACGCCGCGTTCCATGTGGGCACGATGCTGGTGATGGCGGCCGCGACAATGCTGACCCCCAGCGCAACCGCAACGCCGAGGCCAAGGCCCGATGTCGACACCCCGGTCGCCACGACCCCCGTCGTGGCGAGCCCGAGTCCGGTCAGCGCCGCCAGGGCAGCTCCCACGAAAGCCCCCAGAACTGAGGAGATCACGGGTTCGACGAGCAGGGCCGCGACGACCGGCTTGCGGGGAACGCCGTTGGCGCTGAGCACGCCGAGCTCGCGGGTCCGGTGGGCGACGGTTCTTGTCGTGATGACCGCGACCTCCACCACACCGACGAGAAGCACTGTGACCGCAATCAGCACGACGGCACGGCCGATCTCGTCTGCGTGCCCCAGAGATACCGACTGTGCGCGGATTCCTTCGGACATGCCGAAGACGATCACCACGAGGAATGCGCCGGTGGCCGTGGTGACGACGGGCAGCACCATCTCGGCTGTCCGTCGTCGCGCGGACACCCAGCCGTAGGACAGAGCCGTTACGGATCATCTAGCGGTCCCCCAGGAGGTCGACGGGTCGTTGTTGAAGAAGCCGGTGCACGGGAACGAGCGCCCCGACGATCGCCATGGCAGGTAGAAAGGCGGCGACCATGGCAGAGGCCTGTAGCCACGCTGTTGGTGTCGCAATCCCCGGAATCACCAGTGCCACAGCGATCCCCCCACCCAGAATGCCGACCAGATAGGCGGCGATGAAGACGATCGCCGATTCGACAAGGAAGAAGTACAGCACCTCGTCGGCCAGGCCGATGCTCGACATGATGCCGAACTCGCGCCTGCGCTCCTGCACTGCGGCCAGGAAGGACGACACCGCTATCACAAATCCGAGACCGAGGCCGATCATTGAAATCAGACCGAGCGTGGAGCCGGTGACCTTGCCGGAGAACAGTGCAGAGTAACTCTGCTCGAATGTCAGCGGGCCCGATCCGCCTACTGTGTCGTAGATCAGGCCGCGTCCTGCGAGGTCCGGCATGACCGACGGGTCCGGTGTCGACGCGAGGCCGGTCTCGGCTGCGAACGTTCGGCCGAGATCACGTTTGCGCTCATCGCCCGGCGGCGCGAAGATCAACCACCAGCCGTTACTGCCGACAACGGTCTGTGCGAGCGACGAGGCGACGGTCAGCGATTGACCGCTGCCGGATACGTCGACGACCAGGCTCCGGCCCCCGACCACGACTCTGTCGCCCGATTTCACGTCGAGTCGTTCGGCGAGTGGAGATCCCAATACCGCTTGTCCGTTTGGCGTTTCATCGTTGCCGCGCAGAGAAACCTTCTGCCCGTTGATCTGCGCGGTGCCCGACAGGGTGCGGGTGACCGTCCATCCTTGCGGCGCAGCGAATGCGGGAGCGGAACCATTCGCCACCAAGGCCTGGGCGTCGGCGTCGTACGTCACGCCTGCGGCCGGAACCGCCCACAGTTGCGCCCCGCCGAGAACGTCGGTCACCGAATCCGCTCCGGTGATCGCGAAACTCGAGGAGATGGTGCGCACAACCGTCACACAGGCGATCGCGAGCGCGATCCCGAGAACCGACAGCAGGAAGCGTTCGGGCCGCCTGCGGATGTTGGCCATCGCGAACCGGACAAGACACATGAATGTGTTGCCGGAAGCGGTGGCGATCGTCGGTGACCGAAGTTGGGCGGGAGCAGAGGTCTCCACAGCAAGGATGGTCAGCCCGCAACGTTTCGCCGACTTCCACACCGAATGTCGGTGTTGTTAACTCGGCCAGGTTCGGGTTACGGCGTTGTGTCGAGCGCACAACGGATTTCGTTGTCTTATGTGTTGATGCGCGGCCAGGGCCGGGCCTGTTCCAGCTCGTAGGCCAGCTCCAGCAGCCGAGCCTCCTGTCCCCACACCGTCGACAGCATCATGCCGACAGGAAGGCCGGCTGCCGATTCTGCGAGCGGAAGCGAGATCGCCGGATCGCCGGTCGCGTTCTGCAGCGGCGTGAACGTCACCCAGTCCATCAGCCGGTCCATGACCTGCTCGTAGGGCGCGGTCGGATCGAGATATCCGATGGGCGGGGTCTCGTGTGCGAGCGTGGGCATGAGCACGGCATCAAACGTTTCCGACAGGCGAGCGGTGATCCTGCGTGATGCCGACAGCCGCCTGATGGCCAGCGGCAGCTTGTACAGATTTCTTGCGGCATTGCGATCGAGGCCAAGCGTGAGGTTGTCCAGCCTGGTCCGGTCGAAGCTCGGCCCGAACGTCCGGCGTCCGCCACGCACGATCGCGAACGCGAGAAACTGCCAGTAGAAAAGGAAGTCGTCTTTCATTCGGGACGGAATCGGGTTGTCGATCTCGGTGACCTTGTGGCCGAGCTCCTCCAACAGCGACGCCGTCTTCAGGGTCAGCTCCCGAACCTCCGGACTCGCATCTCTCACAATCGATTTCGTGCAGAAGGCGATACGGAGGCGTTGCTTTCCTGGATGGGTGACATCGCCGACGAGAGGCAGCTTCGGATTGCTGTGGGCGCGCTCTGCCTCGCGCAAGAACGCCGCGGTGTCGCGGACGGACCGACTGACCACACCGTTGGCGACGATGTGCAGCGGCATCTGGGCGGTTGCCTTGTCGAGCGGCAGCCGACCCCTTGTCGGCTTCAGGCCGACTAGCCCGTTGCACGCCGCCGGTATTCGGATGGACCCAGCGCCGTCATTGGCGTGTGCGATGGGCACCACGCCAGCTGCGACGAACGCAGCAGATCCCGACGAGGACGCGCCGGCGGTGCGCTCGGTGTCCCACGGATTTCGAACCGGCCCGATCCGCGGATGTTCAGCCGATGCGCTGAAGCCGAACTCCGACATCTGGGTCTTGCCAAGCGGCACAAGGCCGGTGGACAGAAAAACCCGCGCGAATGCGCCGTCGGCACGCATCGGCCGCGGCTGCCACGCGTCGGTGCCCTCCATCGTCGGCATGCCTGCGACGGCGACGTTGTCCTTGAAGAAGGTCGGGACGCCGTCGAAGTAGCCGCCATACGGACGCGCCGCGTTCGCGCGTCCACGCGCACGGTCGAACGCCTCGTACGCGAGACCGTTCAGCGTCGGGTTGACCGCTTCGGTGCGGGCGATCGCGGCCTCGACGAGCTCTGCGGCCGAGACGTCGCCCGCACGCAGGGCGTCGACGAGCCCGACCGCGTCATGGTCGCCGAGAGCATCGTCGCCGAAGGCGTGGATTCGGGCCATCCAGTGACGGTACCAAGTCGTACCGCCGGTGCTGTCAGGCCTGACCGACCTCGAACCGCGCGAACCGCGTGACCGTCACGCCCGCCTCGTCGAGCAGCGCCTTGACCGTCTTCTTGTTGTCGGAGACCGACGGTTGATCGAGCAGCACACTGTCCTTGAAGAAGCCGTTGAGGCGACCCTCGACGATCTTGGGCAGCGCCTGCTCGGGCTTGCCCTCCTGGATGGCCGTCTCCTCGGCGATGCGCCTTTCATTGGCGACGATGTCTTCTGGCACCTCGTCACGCGTCAGGTACTTCGCCTTCAGCGCGGCGATCTGCAACGCGACGGCGTGCGCGGCCTCCTTGTCGGAGCCCGTGTACTCGACGAGCACACCCACCGCAGGCGGCAGATCGGCGGCCCGCTTGTGCAGGTACGTCTCAACCGTTCCGTCGAAGTACGTGGCGCGACGCAGTTCCAGCTTCTCGCCGATCTTCGCCGACAGGTCGGCAATGGTCTGCTCGACCGTGGTGTCACCGATCTTGGCGGCCTTCAGAGCGTCGACGTCGGCCGCCTTCGATGATGCAGCGGCGCCGACGATCTGGTCTGCGACCGCCTGGAATTCGGCGTTCTTCGCGACGAAGTCGGTCTCGGAGTTCAGCTCGATCAGCGCGCCGTCCTTGGCCGCCACCAGTCCCTCGGCGGTGGCCCGCTCGGCGCGCTTGCCGACGTCCTTGGCGCCCTTGATGCGCAGAAGCTCGACGGCTTTGTCGAAATCGCCGTCGGCCTCCACGAGCGCGTTCTTGCTGTCGAGCATGCCGGCGCCGGTCAAGTCCCGAAGGCGCTTGACGTCGGCAGCGGTGTAGTTCGCCATTTCTTTGTTTCCTAGGGGTTCGTCGGGGGCTTCGGTTCGGTCTGAACCTCGGCCTCGGGGGTGCCCGGCTCGGCGCCTGCGGCGGTCGGGCTTGCGGTCGCGGTTGCGCTGGCCAGCAGCTCCTGCTCCCACTCAGCCAGCGGCTCGGCGCCTGCGGCCTCCGGCTTGTCGCCGTTACCGCCCGCGCCTGCGCGAGCCTGCAGACCCTCGGCGACCGCGGAAGCGACCACCCTGGTGAGCAACGCGGCCGAGCGGATCGCGTCGTCGTTGCCCGGGATCGGGTAGTCGACCAGATCGGGATCGCAGTTGGTGTCGAGGATCGCGATGATCGGGATGTTCAGCTTGCGCGCCTCCGCGACGGCAAGGTGCTCCTTGTTGGTGTCGACGACCCAGATCGCCGACGGCACCTTGACCATGTCGCGGATACCACCGAGGCTGCGCTCCAGCTTGTTCTTCTCGCGGGTCAGCATCAGGATTTCCTTCTTGGTGCGACCCTCGAAGCCACCGGTCTGCTCCATGGTCTCCAGCTCCTTGAGGCGCTGGAGGCGCTTGTGCACGGTGGAGAAGTTGGTGAGCATGCCGCCCAGCCAGCGCTGGTTCACATACGGCATGCCGACGCGGGTCGCCTCCTCGGCGATGGATTCCTGCGCCTGCTTCTTGGTGCCGACGAACATGATCGACCCGCCGTGCGCGACCGTCTCCTTGACGAACTCGTACGCCTTGTCGATGTAGGTCAGCGTCTGCTGCAGGTCGATGATGTAGATGCCGTTGCGGTCGGTGAAGATGAACCGCTTCATCTTGGGATTCCAGCGTCGGGTCTGATGCCCGAAGTGAGTGCCGCTGTCAAGCAGCTGCTTCATGGTTACAACAGCCATGATCGGCTTTGTCCTTGTCGTTGTCGGTTGCCGCCCGGCGTCGGGTGATGCCGGGCCCTAGCGTCTGCTGCGTGCCGGACCCGTTCTCGATCGGGACCGCCCGGCACGCGGATGCAACCCTGACTGTGTCGTTGAACAACAGGCGTGGGTTGCGCCGCAGGCGCGCGAAGTCAATCCGCTCGCGCGAATTGCAGATGTGAGTTTACACCGTGCCAACAGGTGCTTTGTCCACACCGCGACTCTCATCCCCAGGTGGGCCGTTCGGCCCTTCATCCCGAGGTGTCGATGCGCTGAGCTGGGCAGATGCGCACTGCGGCGGTCATCCTGGTTTTCGCGGTGGCGTGCGCGGCGCCCGCGCGGGCCGACGGCGGCAGGCTGGACTGGCCTTTGCGCCCCCGACCTGCGGTGATGCGGACGTTCGACGCGCCATCGCCGAACTGGCAGCGCGGGCATCGCGGCGTCGACCTGGCCGCAGTGCCGGGCCAGCCGGTGTATGCCGCGGGGCCGGGGACGGTGGTGTTCGCCGCGGAGCTCGCCGGTCGGCCCGTGGTGTCGGTGGCCCACCCCGGCGGCCTGCGCACCAGCTACGAACCGGTTGTGGCTGCCGTGCGGCCCGGGCAACTGGTGGCGTCCGGCGCGGTGCTCGGCGAGCTGGCGGCGGGACACCAGGGCTGCCCGGCGCCGGCCTGCCTGCACTGGGGTGCGATGTGGGGGCCCGCCGCCAACGCCGACTATGTCGATCCGCTCGGGCTGCTCGTGACGACGCCCATTCGCCTCAAGCCGCTACGTCCGTAGGCTGGAAGGCGATGAGTATTGCCCCCGAGAGCACGGTTGTCCTGGGCAACCGATTCGCCACCGAGCTGCCCGAGCTGGCGGTGCGCTGGCAGGCCGAATCCACCCCCGCGCCGCGGCTGCTGGTCCTCAACGAGCCTCTTGCGGCCGAGTTGGGACTCGATGCGGCGTGGCTACGAAGCAGCGACGGGATCGGTCTGCTGACAGGGACCGGGGTGCCCGAAGGCGCCGAACCGGTCGCCCAGGCCTACGCGGGTCACCAGTTCGGCGGATGGGTGCCCCGCCTGGGCGACGGACGGGCGCTGCTGCTCGGCGAGCTCGTCGACACCCGTGGCAGGCTGCGGGATCTGCACCTCAAGGGGTCAGGTCGCACACCGTTCGCCCGCGGGGGTGACGGCTTGGCCGCCGTCGGCCCGATGGTGCGCGAATACGTGATCAGCGAAGCAATGCACGCCCTGCGGATTCCGACCACCCGCGCCCTTTCGGTCGTCGCCACCGGCCGCCAGGTGCAGCGCGAGACAGTGCTCGACGGCGCCGTGCTTGCCAGGGTCGCCGCAAGCCACCTGCGTGTCGGCAGCTTCGAATACGTCTCTGCCGCAGGCGAACTCGACGTTCTGCGTCGGCTCGCCGATCATGCCATCGCCAAGCACTATCCCGCCGCCGCCGACGCCGACAACCCGTATCTCGCGCTGCTCGACGCCGTCATCGCCGGCCAGGCAGGGCTCATCGCCAAGTGGATGCTTGTCGGGTTCGTCCACGGCGTGATGAACACCGACAACATGACGATCTCGGGCGAGACCATCGACTACGGGCCGTGTGCATTCATGGATGCGTTCGATCCCAAGACGGTGTTCAGTTCGATCGACTCGTGGGGCCGCTACGCCTACGGCAATCAGCCGACGGTTGCCGGCTGGAATCTCGCCCGCTTCGCAGAGGCGCTGCTGCCGCTGATCGCCGACGAACAGGAGCGTGGGATCGCGCTGGCGACCGAGTCGCTTCAGAATTTCGCGCCGCAGTACGCGACCGCATGGACGGCAGGCATGCGGCACAAGCTCGGACTGCCCGACGGTGTCGACGACACCGTCGTCGCGCAGGTCGCCGACGATCTGCTGGCGTACCTCGAGCGCGACCACGTCGACTACACGTCGTTCTTTCGCAGGCTGAGCGCGGCGGCCCGTGGCGATACGGCACCGGGAGTCGACGACGAGTGGGTGGCCCGCTGGCTCGCCCTGCGGCCGGACGCCGACGCAATGGATGACGTCAACCCCGTCTACATCCCGCGCAACCACCTCGTCGAGGAGGCCCTCGCCGCCGCATCGGCCGGCGACATGGATCCCGTCGAACGACTGCTGGTCGCGATCACCACCCCCTACAAGGAGCGGCCGGGATTCGAGCGTTACGCCGAACCCGCCCCGGATGACTTCGGCTGCTACCGAACCTTCTGCGGCACTTGACGATCGCGCCTCAGGCGCGAGGATGCGCCTGGTCGTGGACGGCCCGTAGCCGCGCAACCGTGACATGGGTGTAGAGCTGCGTGGTGGCCAACGTCGAGTGGCCGAGCAGTTCCTGCACGATGCGCAAATCCGCGCCGCCCTCGAGGAGATGGGTGGCTGCGCTGTGCCGAAGACCGTGCGGACCGATATCGGGCGCTCCGTCGACGGCGGCGACGGTCTGGTGCACCACGGTGCGGGCCTGCCGTTGATCGAGTCGACGGCCGCGGGCACCGAGCAGTAGCGCAGGTCCCGAATCGGCGGTGGCCAGCGCAGGCCGCCCGTCGGTCAGCCATGCCGTCAACGCGGTCTGCGCCGGCTCGCCGAACGGGACGGTGCGCTGTTTGTTGCCCTTGCCAAGAACACGCAGCAAGGCGCCGCGACATGTCGATGTCGTCGACGTCGAGGCCGCACAGCTCGCTGACCCGGATGCCGGTGGCGTAGAGCATCTCGACGATGAGGCGATCTCGCAGCGCCATCGGATCACCTTGTTCGGCACCGGAATTGGCGGCCGCCATGGCATCCAATGCCTGGTCCTGACGCAACACCGCGGGCAGCGTCCGCCGCGACTTCGGCACCTGCAGGCGTACTGCCGGATCGGTCATCAGCAGTCCGCGTCGCGTCGCCCATGCGGTGAACGTCTTCACCGCGGACGTGCGGCGAGCCAGAGTGGTGCGAGCGACGCCTGCCGTGGCCTGAGCCGCCAGCCAGGACCGCAGCACCGGCAGGCTCAGGCTGCTCAGCTGGCTGTCGGCGGTCCGCTGGGTGAGGAACTCGAACAGTGAGCGCAGGTCACCCAGATACGCGCGGCGTGTGTGGTCTGATCGGCCGCGCTCGAGTGCGAGGTGCTCGTCGAACTCCTCGAGGATCGCCTCCACCCGCTCACCGTGGCAGACCCCTGTGCGGGCACTCAGGTGACGCGCCGAAGCGTGTCCGGAGTGAGATCTTTCAGCGATCGATATCCGTCGACGGCCAGCGTCACGTCTGCCTCGGCCAACAGTGACCGAAGCACGTGCACGATGCCGTCCACACCGCCAAGGGCCAACCCGTAGGCGTAGGGCCTTCCGATGGCAACGGCGTTGGCGCCCAACGCAATGGCCTTGACGATGTCGACGCCGCTGCGGATGCCCGAGTCGAAAAGCACCGGAACTCCGGCCGCCGCCTCGACGACGCCGGGCAGGCAGTCGATGGCCGGTATACCGCCGTTGGCCTGTCGGCCGCCGTGGTTGGAGCAGTAGATCGCATCGATGCCGCCGTCGATCGCGCGCCGCGCGTCGTCGGGGTGGCAGATGCCCTTGGCGATCAACGGAAGTGTGGTCAGCGATCGCAGCCAGGGCAGGTCGTCCCACGTCAATGGATTGCCGAAGATCTGGATCCAGCGCATGATCGCCGCCTGCGGGTTCTCCTCGGGTGACTGTTGCAGGCTGTCGCGGAACACCGGGTCGCTGGTGTAGTTGGCGAGGCAGTGGCCGCGAAGGAACGGGAAGTTCGACGTGGAAAGGTCGCGCGGACGCCAGCCGGGAATCCAGGTGTCCAGCGTCACGACGATGCCCTTGAAGCCCGCCGCCTCGGCACGGTGCACGAAGCTGGCCGCGACGTCGCGGTCGGTGGGTGTGTAGAGCTGGAAAAAGCCTGGGGTGTCGCCTAATTCGGCGGCGACCTGCTCCATGGGGTCGGCCGACATCGTCGACGCGATCATCGGCACACCGGTGCGGGCGGCCGCGCGCGCTGTCGCCAGGTCGCCGTGTCCGTCCTGCGCGCACAACGCGATCACGCCGACCGGTGCCATCATCGCCGGCGACGGCAACGTCAGACCCAACAGATCTACCGACATGTCCCGGTCGTTGGCGCCGACGAACATCCGCGGCATCAGCCCCCAGTGGTCGAAGGCGGTCACGTTGGCCTGCTGGGTCCGTTCGTCACCCGATCCGCCCGCTACGTAGGACCACATTCCCGGCGACATCGCGGCTTCGGCCTTTGCCTCCAGCTCCGCGAAAGCCATGGGCAGCGGAGGCAGTACGCCGGACAGGCCCTGTAGGTAGATCTCGAGTTGGTAATCAGCGAACGGCATAGCGCCCAGCGTGCCAGGTCGAGGCTCAGGCGTTGGCGCCTTCCTCGGCTTGGGCGAGTTCGCGCTTCCACTGCCGGAACGTCTCCTCGGTGCGGCCGCGCCGCCAGTACCCCGAGATCGAGTTCGCCCACTTCGCTTCGACACCGCGGTCCTTGCGGATGTACGGCCGCAGGTTGTGCATCACCGCCTGGGCTTCACCGTGGATGAAGACCTGAACCTGACCGGGCAACCAGTTGGCTTCCTTGACCGCAGCGATCAGCGGTGAAAAGTCGCCCGCCCGATCCTCGGGCACCAGGTCGGCCCGCCCGCCGCGATAGATCCAGTTCACGCCGACGCCGTCGGGTGCCGTAAGCGGGATCTCGTCCTCCGGCCCGGCAACCTCGATGAAGACTTTTCCGACCGCGTTGTCGGGCAACGCCTCCAACGCGGCGCCGATCGCGGGAAGCGCCGCTTCGTCACCGGCGATCAGGTGCCAGTCGGCGGCCGGGTCGGGTGCGTAGGCGCCGCTCGGCCCCATCAGGAACGCGCGCTGTCCCGGCGTCGCCGCCGAGGCCCACGGGCCTGCCACGCCGTGCTCACCGTGCACGACGAAGTCGATGGTGAGTTCGCGGCGCTCGGTGTCGACGTTGCGCACGGTATAGGTGCGAACGGTCGGCCGGTGCTCGACGGGCAACTCGTTGAAGCTGTCGAGCGTGAGCGGCTGCGGCAACGCGGCGACGTCGACGTCGTCGCGGACGAAGACGATCTTGACGTAGGCGTCGGTGTAGTCGTTGGGCGTGAAGGTGTCGAATCCGCTGCCGCCGAGCACCACGCGGACGATGTGCGGGGTGAGATTCTCGGTGCGCAACACCTCGAAGGTGTGCACGGGACGTCCTGCCACTGCTCCTCCAAACGTATGACCGGTTCGTTAGCCAGTCTCAACAATGATACGAGCGGCGGCTATTCCTCGGTCTCCTACCTTCTGAGCTTCCAGTGACCCTCGTCCCGAACCACCAAACCGCACACTTCCAGCATCGACAGCGGTCCGAGCACTTGCGTCGGCGGAAGGCCCGACGCGATGGCGATCTGACTCGTCGTGCGACGACCCCGTGCGGGCAGCGCCTCATAGACCCGCTGCTCGGCATCCCCGAGACCGTCGAGCGCCGAGCCGGGCCGCTGAAGATCCGGGGCGAGCTCGCCCATGTGACCGATGAGCTCGACGACGTCGGCGGCGCGGGTGACCAGGTTGGCACCATTGCGCAACAGCGCGTGACATCCGACTGACGCCGCCGATGTGACGGGGCCGGGCACCGCGCACACGGGACGGCCCAGCGCCCGCGCCCACGCCGCGGTGTTCGCGGCGCCACTCCTGGCGCCCGCTTCGACGACCACCGTCGCGCCCGACAGCGCGGCGACAAGTCGGTTGCGGGTCAGAAATCGATGATCGCGCCGGCCGCATCCCCGGCG
This sequence comes from uncultured Actinomycetota bacterium, assembly GCA_963758825.1. Lineage (GTDB taxonomy): Bacteria > Actinomycetota > Actinomycetes > Mycobacteriales > Mycobacteriaceae > Mycobacterium. The sequence continues at coordinate 276,300 of CAVWWV010000018.1, forward strand.
GATACTCGGTGACGACCAGGCCCTGCTGCCCGATCCGACGCAGCAGGCCGGCGTGGCCGGCAGGGTAGGGAACGTCGATGCCTCCGGCGAGCACCGCGACGGTGAAACCGTCGGCGGCGAGCGCCGCACGGTGCGCGGCGCCGTCGATGCCATACGCGCCGCCCGACACCACCGACACATCGCGCTCGACGAGGCCTGCGGCCAATTCGGCCGCCACGTGTTCGCCGTAGGTCGTGCACGCTCTGGTTCCGACGATCGCGGCGGCACGTTCGGCCATGTCGTCGAGGCGAGCCGAGCCGACAACCCACAGGGCCAACGGCGGATGAGCCTGCGGCCGCAGTTGACGGTCCACGCCTGCGAACGCCGAGAACGACAGCAAGGGCCACTCATCATCGCCGGCCGCGACCAGGCGGCCGCCATGGCGATCAAGCACCTCGAGATCTTCTGCCGTGCAATCGATCCCGCGGCGGGCTTCAGTGCGGCGGGCCAAGTTCGTCGGTGACGTCGCCTGCCTTGATCCGATCCGCCGCTTCGACCGGCCCGACACGTCCGACCAAGGTCGTCAGTTCCGGACAGGGCGGCTCGGCCACCCGGGACAGGTACGCCAGCGCGAGTCGTCGTTTCGTCACTCATTGCACACCGTCGGGTTGCCGGAAACTCAGCGCAGTTTTCACTTCGTCGACTCCTGGTGCCGTTCGACCGCGCAAATCAGCGAGCGTCCACGCGACGCGCAGATGTGCGATCCACTCCGCGGATGCTGAGCACTCCGCGATCGAGCGCCGTTCTCAGCGGAGCCATCACGTCGGCGTCCAGCCGGAATCGGCGCCGCAGCAGAACACCACTGACTTCGGCGTTGGTGCGGACGCCGTGCTTGCGCCATCGTTCCGCCGCCGCGTCGCGCGCGGCCTTCACCCGGTCGCGCACCGTCGCGGTCGACTCCCCTGCTTCGGCTGCGAAGGCCCCCGCCTTCTCCCGGTGCATGAACACCCGTAGGTCGACGCGATCAAGCAAGGGGCCCGACAGCTTGCCCATATAGCGGCGCTTCTCGGCGGAGGTGCACACGCAGTCGTGCGGGTCGGGTGACGCGCACGGGCACGGGTTGGCCGCGAGCACCAATTGGAAGCGGGCCGGATATCGGGCCACACCGTCGCGGCGCGCCAGCCGAATCTCGCCGTCCTCCAGAGGCGTTCGCAATGCCTCGAGCGCACTGTTTCCCACCTCGGCGTACTCGTCGAGAAAGAGCACGCCGCGATGTGCGCGGCTGACTGCACCCGGTCGCGCCATGCCTGTTCCACCTCCGACGAGTGCCGCAACAGTGGACGTGTGGTGGGGCGCCACGAAGGGCGCCCTGGTGATCAACGGGGTGTCGCCCGACAGCAGACCCGCGACCGAATGGATGGCGGTGACCTCGAGCGACTCGCTGTGCGACAACTCCGGCAGTAGGCCGGGAAGCCGTTGCGCCAGCATCGTTTTGCCGACGCCGGGCGGACCCGTGAGCGTCAGATGATGTGCACCGGCGGCCGCCACCTCGACGGCGTACCTGGCGTGGATCTGCCCGACGACGTCGGCAAGGTCCGCATCGGGCTCCGGTTCGGTGGTCGACGCCGCGACCCTGCCTGCCAACTGCGCCTTGCCCGACAACCAGGCATGCAGCTCCCCCAGCGTCCGTGCGCCCAACACCTCGACACCGTCGACGAGGCTGGCTTCGCGGAGGTTGTCGACGGGAACCACGACGGCCGGCCATCCTTCCCGCTTCGCGGTCAGCACCGCCGGTAGCACACCCTTGACCGCACGGACCCGCCCATCGAGAGCCAATTCGCCGAGCAGCAAGGTCTTTTCGAGCCGCTCCCATTCCTTCTTGCCGTGTGCCGACATCACCGCCGCCGCCAGGGCAATGTCGTATACCGATCCCATCTTCGGCAGCGTCGCAGGCGACAACGCCAGCGTCAGCCGCGACTGCGGCCAGTCGTTGCCGCAGTTGGTGATAGCGGCCCGGACGCGGTCGCGCGATTCCTGCAGTGCGGTGTCGGGCAGCCCGACGATGATGCACACCGGGCAGGCCCGAGGAGATGTCTGCCTCGATCTCGACGATCTCGCCCTCCAACCCACGCACCGCCACCGAGAACGCTCTGCCCAGCGCCATCAGCCGACCGCCTGCAGATGGCTGATCTCGGGGGTGCGCTGCCTGCCGATGCGGACACCGACGACGTCGATGCGCACCGCGGCCCAACGATTGGCCTGACCCGCCAAGCCACAGCCCGGCGAACCGGCGCAGTCGCCGGACCTTGTCCGGTGTCACCGCATACTCCACTCCGCCGAAGTGGTCGCTGGTTCGCGTCTTCACCTCGACGAAAACCGCGGTGCGCGTTGCGTCGTCGGCCGCGATGACATCCAGTTCGCCGTAGCGGCAGCGCCAGTTGCGGTCCAGCACGCGCAGCCCCAGCGAGGCCAGATGCTCGACCGCGAGTTGCTCACCAAGCGCACCGATCTCGGCACGGGTCCATGTGGTCATGCGATGACTGTGCAGCGCGAGGCGGACAACCCGGCACCGCGCAGAGCAGAGTTATCCACAGTCCGCACTCCATCCACCGGGATGGTCACGGCAGGCTGATCAGCACCACCCCCGCGAGCACCACGCCCGCGGCTATCGCACGACGCGCGCCGAGCCGCTCACCGAGAAACAGCGCACCGATCAACGCGCCGAACACGATGCTCGTCTCGCGCAGTGCCGCGATGGGCGCCAACGCGCCGCTGGTCTGGGCCCACAAGACGATGGTGTACGCGACAATCGAGATGGCCCCGCCCGCAAGGCCCGACACCGCCGATGCGCGAACCGCCGCAGGCAGCAGGCGGCCGCGGCGGATCGCGGCCAGCACGGCAATCGGCGGGCCCTGAAGCAGGAACAGCCATCCCGTGTACGCGAACAGGGGTGCGTGCATCACCCCGAGACCGTCGACCACGGTGTACGACGCGATCGCCAAGCCGGTGAGCATGGCCGCGATGAGCGCAGGCAGATCCTTGCGTCCCGGCCGGCCGCCGATGAAGACCAGCGCGATCAGACCCGCCGAAACCGCCAGGACCCCCAGCAGTTCGGTGATCGGCAGTTCGCGGCCTAGCACCACGACCGAGACCAGCGCGACCACCCACGGCGACGTCCCCCTGGCGAGCGGATACATCTGGCTGAACTCCCCCAGCTCATAACTGGCCAGCAGCAGGAGGTTGTACACGACGTGCAGCGCCGCGGAGGCGATGATGAACGGCCACGCTCCCGCCGGCGGCATGCCTGCGAACGCCACCATCAGGCCGCCACCGACCGCGCAGGCCACACCGATGAGGGCAAAGCCCACCAGGCGGTCAGAAATTGCGTGCGCCAACGAGTTCCAGGTCGCGTGCAGCAACGCCGAGAAGAGCACGGCGAAGACGATCGACAAACTCACCCAGTCAGCTCCTTGGCTGAGACCCTACGTAGCCGCCGTCATTCGCCGGAGCGGCGGGTCCGACGGCGGTAGGGTCAGCGACCATGCCCGAGGCCACATCGAAGCGGTCGATCGTTCTGGTGCACGGCGGCGGCCACGGCGGATGGTGTTTTGCGCCCCTTGCCCGGGTTTTGCGGGGCATGGGGTACGACGTTCACGCTCCGACATTGACGGGGCTCGGCGAGCGTGCACACCTGTTTCGGGCCGATGTCGATCTCGACTGCCACATCGAGGACGTCATTGCGCTCCTGCACTACGAAGACGTGCGCGACGCCGTCCTGGTCGGACACAGCTACGGCGGCATGGTGATCACGGGTGCCGCCGACCGCGCGCCCGATCGAGTCGGCCATCTCGTCTACCTGGACGCAAAGCCACCCAAGGACGGGCAGTCGTTGGTCGATGTCGCGGGGCCGTTCATGGCGGCGGCCAGATCGGACAGCCAGATCGTCGACGGCGTCGAGATGTGCCTGTTTCCCACCGACGAGACGACGACGTTCTACGGTGTCATCGATCCGCCGACGTTGGAGTGGATGCGCGCACGGCTCACGCCGCACCCGTGGAGATGTTTCGAGCAACCGCTACAACTTGTGAATGAACCTGCGCTGCAGTCGATTCCGCAGTCGCACATCAGCACGACGGCGTTCATGTCGTTGCGAAACGCCGACAAATTGCGCCGGCTGTCGAACGGACGACTGTGGGATATCGACACCGGCCACGACTTGATGATCACCGAGCCCCGAAAGGTCGCCGAGTTGCTCGACCACATTGCGGCGCTGCCCTCAGACGGAGCGTGACCCACCCAGCGGGTCGCCGACAGGTTTCGCCACCGTCAAAAAGCGGTACTCCGCTCCCCAAAGGAGGTCGCCATGAGCAACACGTCAGTCCACGGTGCGGTCGACAAGGCAACCGATAGCAAGGCGTTCGAGTACACCGCGCGGGTCGGCTTCGCAGCCAGCGGAGTTCTGCACTTGCTCGTGGCGTTCATCATCTTGCGTCTCGCGTTCGGATCCGGCGGCGGCAACGCCGACCAGTCCGGCGCACTCGGCACCCTCGCCAAGCAACCCGGCGGCACGCTCATGCTCTGGGTTGCCGCCGTGGGACTGGCTGCCCTTGGCCTGTGGCGCATCGCCGAGGCGGTGGTCGGATCCAAGCCCGGAGAGCGCTCCGGACAGCAGAAAGACGAATCGCCGGCGTGGAAACGCGCCAAATCGATCGGGCTGGCCATCGTCAACTTCGCGATCGCCTTCTCGGCGGCGAAATTCGCGATGGGTAGCGGACAGTCCAGCGGCCAGCAGAACGCGGGGATGTCCGCGGAGCTGATGCAATCGGGTTGGGGCAAGACCCTGCTGATCGCGGTGGGGTTGGGCATCGCCGCGGTCGGCGGCTACCACATCTACAAGGGTGCGTCGAAGAAGTTTCTCAAAGACCTGCGCGTCTCCGGCGGCACCGGCATCACTGCCGTCGGCGTCACCGGCTACGTCGCCAAAGGTCTGGCGCTGGCCGGAATCGGCGTCCTCGTGATCATGGCGTCGCTGCAATCCGACCCGTCGAAATCGACCGGGTTGGACGCGGCGATCAAGACGGTTGGCACGGCGCCGTTCGGCAAGATCTTGCTGATCCTGGCTGCGCTCGGACTCGCGGCGTTCGGCGCCTACAGCTTCGTCCGCAGCCGGTATGGCCGAATGTAGCGGTGCGCTACTGGAACGACTCGACGAGCGCCGCCAGCTGACCCGGCGACACCGCAACACCGCACTGGGCACGGAGGTCCGTCAGCGGCTGAGCGATGCGCTTCAAATCCAGGAACTCACCCGGGTGGGCCATGAAATACGACTGCACGCTCGACTTCGCATCGGCTGTCGACTGCGTGCCCGCCGCCGTCAGCACATCGTCGGCACCTGGATGGGCGGCCAGGTAGCCGCCGGCATCGGCCATCACGCCGCTGGCCGTGCTGGAAAGACCGCTCGCAGTGCAGGGCGCGGCGCTGGCCGTCGGCAGCGCGACGGTGCTGGCAGCGACGCCGCCGAGCGCGAGTGCGACGACCACGCCGACGACGCCGCGGCGCGCCATAAATGCAGGGCTTTTCATGCGGAAAGTCTTGCACGTCGACGCTGGCGGCGAGTTCGCAACCAGATGACCGGCCGCCGATACGAGCTGACGGGGCGGCCGCTGTTTCTGCGGACAACTAAGGGTATCTTCGTTAGGTAAACCTCAGCTAAAAGCGTCCTGCGGGCGCGGGAAGGACCGCCTGAATGCGAAGCCGTTGGAGCCGGATCGCCGCCGTCGTGTCGGCGGTCACCGTCTTACTCGGAATGACAGCCTGCTCGGGTTCGGGTGACAGCGATGAACTTCTGGTTTACAACGCGCAGCACGAATCGCTGACGAAGGAGTGGATCGACGCCTTCACCAAGGAGACCGGCATCAAGGTCACCTATCGTCAGGGCGGCGACACCGAACTGGGCAACCAACTCGTCGCCGAGGGCGATTCCTCACCGGCCGATGTCTTCCTGACCGAGAACTCCCCCGCAATGGCCGCCGTCGAGAAGGCCGGGCTGTTCGCCGACCTCAACGCCGACACCCTCGCTCAGGTGCCTGCGCAGTATCGTCCGGCCACCGGCAAGTGGACGGGCGTGGCGGCGCGCAGCACGGTGTTCGTCTACAACAAGACCAGGCTGACGCCCGACCAGCTGCCGAAGTCCATGACCGACCTGCAGCAGCCCGCATGGAAGGGCCGCTGGGGCGGGGCCCCGGCGAAGGCCGACTTCCAGGCCATTGTGTCCGCCTATCTTCAGCTCAAGGGCGAAGCGGCGACCGCGCAGTGGCTGGCGGGGATGAAGGCCAACGCGAAGATCTACAACGACAACATCGCGACCATGAAGGCCGTCAACGCCGGCGAGGTCGACGGCGGCATCATCTACCACTATTACTGGTTCCGCGACCAGGCCAACACCAAAGAGGGCAGCGGCAATACGGCGTTGCACTACTTCAAGAACGAAGACCCGGGTGCGTTCGTCAGCCTGTCCGGCGGCGGCGTGCTGAAGTCCAGCAAGAAAGCCGAACAGGCGCAGCGGTTCATCACGTTCATCACCGGCAAGGCAGGGCAGGAAGTGCTGGAGAAGGGCGCCTCCTTCGAGTACCCGGTCGCCAGCGACGTCCCCGCGAACCCGGCGCTGCCCCCGCTCGACTCGCTGCAGGCGCCCAAGGTCGACCCGTCGACGCTGGACGCGCAGAAGGTGTCCGATCTGATGACGAAGGCGGGCTTGTTGTAGGTGATCGCTCCCGCTCCCCCCGTCTCACTGCCCGCGGCATCGGTTTCGCGGTCTGAGTCGGCGGCCCGTCCCGGCCCGCTGGTTTCGGCAACGGTCGCGATTCTTGTCGCCGCCACGGCCATTCCGCTCGGGTACGTGGTGTGGGGGGCGGTGTCGGTCGGGTGGAACAGGGCGTTCGAATTGGTGGTCCGGCCACGGGTCGGCGAGCTGTTGGTCAACACCGTCGCGCTGGTCGTCGTCACGGTGCCGCTGTGCGTGATCATCGGGGTCGCGGTCGCCTGGCTGGTGGAGCGGACCGACCTGCCCGGCCGCGCAGTCTGGCGTCCGTTGTTCGTTGCGCCGCTGGCGATTCCGGCCTTCGTGAACAGCTATGCCTGGGTCGGGGTGATTCCGTCCCTTCATGGACTGTGGGCAGGCGTGTTGATCACCACGCTGTCGTACTTCCCGTTCATGTATCTGCCCGTGGCCGCGACGCTGCGCCGGCTCGATCCGGCCGTCGAGGAATCGGCCCGCGCCCTCGGATCCGACTCGGCGGGTGTGTTCTTCCGCGTGGTGCTGCCGCAACTGCGGCTGGCGATCCTGGGCGGTGGCCTGTTGATCGGTGTCCATCTGCTCGCCGAGTACGGCGCCTTCGCCATGGTCCGGTTCGACACCTTCACCGTCGCGATCTTCCAGCAGTTCCAGGTCACCTTCGACGGGGCGGCGGGAAGCATGCTGGCAGGCGTACTCGTCCTGCTGTGTCTGGTGCTGCTGTTGGCCGAGGCGGGCGCCCGCGGCAAGGCACGGTATGCCAGGATCGGTGCCGGCGCACCACGCACCGCGGTTCCGGTTCATCTGCGCCGCAACGTGATTCCCGCGACGGCCGGCCTCACGATACTCGCGCTCCTGGCGATCGCCGTGCCGGTATGGACGATCATGCGGTGGCTGTGGATCGGCGGCACGAGTGTCTGGCACTTCGGCGAGATCGCCAATGCGCTGGGACAGACCATCGCGCTGGCCGCACTGGCGGCCGCGCTGACGACGGTGCTGGCCTTCCCCGTCGCGTGGGTGGCCGTCCGGTCGAACGGGGTGCTGGCGCGCGCCGTCGAAGGCGCCAATTACGTCACGAGTTCGCTTCCCGGGATCGTCACCGCGCTGGCGTTGGTCACCGTGGCCATTCACTTCGTCCGCCCGCTCTACCAGTCCGCGCCGCTGATCGTGTTCGCGTACGTGCTGTTGTTCATGCCCCGCGCTCTGGTCAACGTCCGCGCGGGCCTGGCCCAGGTCCCGGTTGGCCTCGAGGAGGCGTCGCGGTCACTCGGCAGTTCGCCAAGCGCCACCTTCCTGCGCGTCACCCTCCGACTCACCGCCCCTGCCGCCGCCGCCGCCGCATCCCTGGTGTTCGTCGCGGTGGCAACGGAACTGACGGCGACCCTGCTGCTGGCACCCACCGGCACCAGGACGTTGTCGATGCTGTTCTGGTCGTTCAGCAGCGAGCTGGACTACGCGTCCGCCGCGCCATACGCCCTGACGCTGGTGGTGCTCGCCATTCCTGTCACGCTGATCCTGTTCCGGCAGTCGACGAAGGTGGCCGCGCTGTGACCACCATGCTCGGCATCCGCGGACTGGCCAAGTCCTTCAACGGCCACGTCGTCCTCGACCACATCGACCTCGACGTGGCCGCAGGCAGCACCACCGCCGTCGTCGGATCGTCCGGCTGCGGCAAGACGACGCTGCTGCGACTCGTCGCCGGATTCGAAACCCCCGATGCGGGAACGGTGTTCATTTCCGAGCGCCAGGTCGCCAGCGCGGAACGTTCGGTTGCGCCCCATCGCCGCAGCGTCGGCTACGTCGCCCAGGACGGGGCACTGTTCCCACACCTGACCGTCGGACAGAACATCGCGTACGGGTTGTCGGGTGGCGCCCGCAGCCGCGAAGTCCGCAACCGGGTGGCCGAACTACTCGAAACCGTAGCTCTGGAAGCTTCATTCGCATCGCGCCGACCTCACCAGCTCTCCGGCGGTCAGCAACAACGCGTCGCGCTCGCCCGCGCACTGGCGCGCGAGCCGGTGCTGATGCTGCTCGACGAACCGTTCAGTGCTCTGGACACCGGGCTGCGGGCGTCCACCCGAAAGGCGGTTGCCCAGTTGCTCACCGACGCCGGAGTGACGACGCTGCTGGTGACGCATGACCAGGAGGAGGCGCTGTCGATCGCCGACCAGATTGCGGTCATGCGCGACGGACGCTTCACCCAGGTCGGCGCTCCGCAGGACGTCTACCGTCGGCCCAACGACCGCTTCACGGCCGAATTCCTCGGCGACTGCATCTCACTGCCGTGCACGGTGACGGCCGGCGTCGCCGAATGCGCCCTCGGTCGCATACCTGTGCAGACCTCCACCGGCGATGGACCCGCGGTGTTGGCGCTGCGGCCCGAACAGCTTGTTGCGACGGTGATCTCGGACAGCGAAAGCGCTGACGGCATCGGAACAGTCATCGGCACCGAGTTCCTGGGACACGACGTGCTGCTGACCATCGACCCCGCAAACGACATCGCCCCGATCATCGTGCGACAGCACAGCCTTGACCCGCCGTCCATCGACGCCAAGGTCCGCATCAAGGTGATCGGCAACGGGGTCGCCCTGAGGTGAACGAACTCGTCAACCGTCTGCACGACTACGGCGACCGGGCCGCTGTGCTGACCGAGACCACGTCGCTGAGCTATCGCGAACTCGCCGAGCTGGTCTCCGCCGTCGCCACGCAACTCGGCGTGACGCGCAGGCTCGTACTGCTCGAGACGCGCAACGACCTCTCGTCGTTGGTGCACTATCTCGGTGCGCTGGCAGGCGGTCACGTGGTGCTGCCGATGTCCGCCGGCGCGTAACCAGTCGGCAGTCCAGCGGTGCTATGACCCCGACGTCGTCATCGGCGACGACGGCATCGTCGAACGCAGGCCAGGCAGCGCCCATCGTCTGCACCCGGACCTCGCGCTGCTGATGTCGACGTCGGGCAGCACCGGTTCGCCGAAGCTTGTCCGCCTGTCGCGCGGCAACCTGCTCGCCAATGCCACCGCGATCGCCGATTACCTGCAAATCGACGAAAATGACAGGGCAGCAACAACTCTGCCCATGGCGTATTCTTACGGCCTTTCGGTTGTGCACAGTCACCTGCTTCGTGGCGCCGGGCTCATCGTCACCGATCGTTCGGTCGTCGACGACGAGTTCTGGGCCCTGTTCCATCGGTGCCGTGGCACATCGTTCGCCGGAGTCCCCTACACGTTCGAGATGCTCGAAAGAATCGGCTTCCCGCGCACTGACCTTCCCGACCTGCGCTATGTCACCCAGGCCGGTGGCCGGATATCGCCGGAACGCGTGCGCAGCTTTGCCGACCTCGGCGCGCGCAAGGGCTGGCAGCTGTTCGTCATGTACGGCGCCACCGAAGCCACGGCCCGAATGTCATACCTGCCACCGGAGCTCGCGCAGACGCACCCCGGCTCGATCGGCAGGCCGATCCCCGGCGGCTCCTTCTCTCTCGAGCCGCTGGAGGGATGGTCCGATCCCGACGTGGGTGAGCTGGTCTACCACGGGCCGAACGTGATGATGGGCTACGCGCACGGTCCGGCGGACCTGGTGCTCGGCAAGACCGTCGACACACTGCACACCGGTGACGTCGCGCGCCGAGACCCCGACGGGCTGTACGAGGTGATCGGCCGCAGCAGCCGCTTCGTCAAGCTGTATGGCCTTCGCATCGATCTGCAGCGAGTCGAGGCCGCGCTGAGCGCCCAGGGTGTGACGGCCTTCTGCATCGACGACGACGACAGGCTGGTGGTCGCCGCGGTGAACTCGAATGACCATGCAGTGCAACGCATCACGGCGGCGGCCTCCGGTCTTCCGGCGGGCGCCGTTCGAGTGATATGCATGACCGAACTGCCTCTGCTGCCGTCGGGTAAGCCCGACTATCAGACCATCCGCGACCTCGGACAGCCCGCGGGCCAACCGGCGAATTCTTCCGGCAGCCTGCGTGCACTGTTCGCCGATGTGCTGCAGATCGACCCGCACACGATCCGGCCCGACCAGAGCTTCGTCGACCTCGGGGGCAATTCGCTGTCCTATGTGGCCATGTCGGTTCGGCTGGAGCGGGCGCTGGGCCGACTCCCCTGCGACTGGCAGCGGCGGTCGCTGGCCGAGTTGGAGCACATCGAGCCCCCGGAGCGCCGGCCCTGGCCGTGGCTGGGCGCCACGCTGGAAACAAGCGTGGCCCTGCGCGCGGCGGCCATCGTGTTGATCGTCGGTTCGCACGCCACGCTGTACGAGATGTGGGGCGGCGCGCACCTGCTGCTCGGAATCGCGGGGTACAACTTCGGCCGATTCTGTCTGACCCCCGTCCCGCGCGCCGACCGGGTTGCGCACCTGCGCAAGACAATTGCGTGGATCGTCGTGCCGTCGGTGACATGGATCGCGGTCGCGCTGCTGATCACCAACGACTATCACTGGACCAACCTGCTGCTCGTCGAGAAACTCTTCGGTCCCGACGACAGCATGACCGCCGGGCGGCTGTGGTTCGTCGAGGTGCTGGTCTGGATCCTGCTCGCGCTCACCTTCGTGTGCTGGTTACCGGTCGCCGACCGACTGGAGCGGCGGCGGCCCTTCGCGTTCGCGGCGGGCTTCCTGGTCATCGGGCTGGCGCTGCGGTACGACCTGTTCGGCCTGCACTTCGGCCGCGAGGCGTGGTTCACCATCCTGGCCTTCTGGTTCTTCGCCGTCGGGTGGGCGGCGGCCAAGTCGTCGACGGTGTGGCAGCGCCTGGCGGTGACACTGGTTCTGGTCGTGAGCCTGCACGGCTACTTCGACAACACCGAGCGAGAAGTGTTGGTACTCGCCGGCTTCCTGCTGCTGATCTGGCTGCCCGCGATTCGCTGCCCGGCCTGGTTGACCGTTGTCGCGGGCACGGTCGCAGAGGCCTCGCTGTACACCTACCTGACGCACTACCAGGTGTATCCGTTGTTCGACGCGCATCCACTGCTTGGCGTGATCGCGGCCATCGTGCTCGGCGTGGCGCTGACCAGGGTGCTGGACGCGACGCGCACCTGGCTGCGCGGGCGAAGCGAGGGCGCGGCTACTTCGGACTCGGTTCCCGTTCTGCGATAAGTCCTTCCTGCACCAGGGTCGCCGCGACAGCGCCGTCCGCACGAACCAGGGTTCCGGTGACGACGCCGCGCCCGCGGGCGGCGGCGGGCGACCTGGTTTCCAGCAGGTTCCACTCGTTCGCGCGGACCTGCTGGTGAAACCAGATCGACGAGTCGGTCGTCCCGCTGCGGTGAGTGCGGGCCTTCATCGAATGCCCGTGCACAACAAGGGCGGGATCGATCATGTACACATCGGTCACGTATGCGGCCACCAGCGTGTGAATCAGCGGGTCGTCGGGTATCGGAACCGTCGCCCGCCACCAGAACCGCCGCACGAACTCGCCGCCGGTGCTCGCATCGGCGATCCGAATGTCCAGCTCGTCCAAAGGCATCGACGGAGCAGGCCCGGCAGGCCCGGTCTCCGGCAGCGTCTCCGGGTCGCCGGGAACGCCGTCCCGGTGCCCGTGTTCGGGCCCAGGCAGGTCAACCGCGAAAGACACCGTCGACGTCGTCAACAGCCGGTCGCCCTGGCGGGCATCGACTCGGCGGGCCGCCGAGGTCCGCCCGTCGAACACCGGCGTCACCGAGTAGTCGACGGGGTCGCCGGCCTGGCCACCGCGCAGGAACTGCAGATGCATGTTGGTCGGCATCCGGTCCGAGTCGACGGTGCGGCATGCCGCGCCGAGGCTCTGCGCGACGAACTGACCGCCGAACGCGCGCTTGCCCTCTGGGCCGCTGGCCGGGCCGATCCAGCTGTTGTCGTCGCCACCGGGGGCGAGTTCGAGCAGGGTCAGCAACCGGCTCATCGGACGGTGCCGCGAATCGGTCAGCCGGTCGATATCCGACTCGCTGAGCCCCAACCACTCGGCGAGTACGCCGCCGGTGTCGTCGCCGAGTGCGGGTGCGGGGACCGCCTTGGGGTAGTCGCCGTTGATCGAGACGGGTAGACCCGGCGCCAGGTACTCGCCGATTCGAGGCTGGTGCATGGGGGTGAACATCGGGTTGGCCGCCAACCGTCCGTCGTCGACCACGTCGGCGAAGGTGCGGTAGCGCTCCCACAGCACAGACGATGCCGACAGCGCCTCGGTCACCTCGGAGGCCGTGTGCGCGGCGAACCAGCCGGCGAAAAGTCCGGTGAGCGCGTCGCGGTGTCGGTAGCGCTCGCCCTCGTCGGTGAAGTCGGCATCGAGTGTGTTGGCAAGCGCGGCAACGGCTTCGGCTGTTCCCGTCAGCTCCGTCAGGTCGCGAAAGTGCCGGTTGGTCAGTGCGACGACCATGAACGACGCCCCGTCGCTGCTGGTGAACTCCTGACCGTACTGGCCGTAGATCGAGTTGCCGATCCGCTCTCTGCTCGCCCCGTTCACCATCACCTCGGTGAGGAAGCTGAGATTGCCCGCCGTCGCCAGCGCGACATTCTCCAGCGGGATGGAGATCCGCTGGCCCTGCCCGGTGGCGTCGCGGTGGCGCAGCGCGGTGACGACGGACAGCGCGGCGTAGAGGCCGCATGAGACGTCCCACGCAGGCAGCACGTGATTGACCGGTGAGGCGAGCTCGGCCGGGCCGGTCACCATCGGGAACCCGAGTCCGGCGTTGACCGTGTAGTCGACGCCAGTACCGCCGTCGGCGCGGCCGGACACCTCGACATGGATCAGGTCGGGCCGCAGCTGGGTCAAGGTGTCGTAGGAAAGCCATTCGCGCCCGGCCACATTCGTGATCAGAACACCGCTGTCGGCGATCAGGCGCGCCACGAGGTCACGGCCCTCGACTGAGCGGACGTCGGCCGCCACCGACCGCTTGCCCTTGTTCAGCCCCGCCCAGTAGATGCTCGTCCCGGTGTCGGTGACGGGCCAGCGGTGGTAGTCGGCGGCGCCGCCGATCGGATCCACCCGCACCACCTCGGCGCCGAGCTGGCCGAGCGTCATGCCCGCCAGCGGCACCGCGACGAAGCTGGAGATCTCGACGATCCGGACCCCGGCCAGCGGTCGCGAGGGATTCGGGGCAGAAGTCACCGGCTCAAGCTATCAAGCGCGACCTCGACGTCTGCGAGACCCGGCGGCGCTAACCCGCCAACTTGACGGCTGCGGCCTCGATCGTCTCCTCCGACAGCAGCACCTCGAGCGCGGCGTCGCCGAGCGGGATGAAGCTGTCGGCGCTGGCGACCCGGTCGACGGCGCCGGTGTAGCCGTGCTCGAGCAGGGCGGCCAGGATGCCCTCGCCGACTCCCCCGGTCTGCCGGGTTTCGTCGACGATCAGCGTCTTACCGCTGGCTGCGGCCTCGCGCAGCATGTCCTCGACCGGAAGGGGCGCCAGCCAGCGCAGGTCCACCACGCGGGCGCGCGATCCCGCGGGACTCGAGCCTGCGGGCGACGCGCAGGCTCATTCGCAGACCGTTGGCGAACGTGAGGATCGTCAAATCCGTTCCGTCGCCGTAGGTTCGGGCCCGACCGATCGGAACGCTCTTTTCCGGATAAGCGGCGAGCCATTGTTCGTCGCCATCCTCGTGCAGGTCGCGGGTGTGATACAGCGCAATGGGTTCGAGGAAGACGCATACCGCACCCGCTGTCCGCGCCGCGGCCGCGCAGGTGTGCAGCATCGCCGCGGCGTCGTCTGGACGCGCGGGCGATGCGATGACCACTCCGGGGATGTCCCGGATCGCAGCGATCGAGTTGTCGTTGTGGAAGTGTCCGCCGAAGCCCTTCTGATAGCCATAGCCCGCGACCCGCACGACCATGGGGTTGCGGTACTGCCGATTCGAGAAGAACTGCAGCGTCGCGCCTTCACCGCGGATCTGGTCCGCGGCGTTGTGCAGATAGGCCAGGTACTGGATCTCGGGGATGGGAAGCAGCCCGGACACCCCGGCGCCCAGCGCCAGCCCGAGGATCGATTGTTCGTCGAGCAGCGTGTCGAACACCCGCGCCGAACTCGTCCGGTTGAGCAGTCCGCGGGTGACCCCGTACACGCCGCCTTTGCGCGCGACGTCCTCGCCGAAGACGATGGCCTCCGGGTAGCGGTCGAGGATGTCGGCGAGTGCGCGGTTGATCCCGATCGCCACGGTCATCGGCGCGTCGGGGTCGCCTGCTCGAACCGATGCGGCCAGTGAGGCGGGCGCGGCGGCGATCGCGTCGTCGAGGCCGAGCGCAAGGGGCGCCATCACCGCCCTGGCGCTGTCGAGTTGCGCTGCGTCCATGACTTCTTCGGCCAAACTCCATCACCGCGGCGCGCTTGGCCTCGTAGCGGTCCAGCACCTCCGACGGTGTCAACACGCCCTCGCTCACCAACAGTGTCGCGGTGCGCACCAACGGGTCTCGTTCGTAGTCGGCGGCGATCTCGTCGGGCCGCCGATAGGACGGCTCGTAGTCGGACCCGGCATGGGCCATCAGCCGGACGGTCCGCAGGTGCAGGAACGCAGGACGTCGGCGGGTGCGCACCCAGTCGGCGGCCGCCGTAGCGGCGTCGAACGTCGCGGGCAGATCGCACCCGTCGGCGCCGAAATACGCCAACCCGTCCCGGTTTCGGTAGCTCTGCTCGATCCAGCCGCGCGGGGTCTTCACGCTGATGCCGATTCCGTTGTCCTCGCAGACGAACAGCAGCGGCATCGGCACGCCCTGATACGCGGAGTGCAGCGCGGCGTTGATCGCTCCCACCGCGGTGGAGTGGTTCGCCGACGCGTCACCGAAGCTGCACACCGTCACCGCGTCGTCGGGCCATGCGCAGGTCACCCCGAGCTTGCGGGCGCGGGCGATCGAGAACGCGACGCCGAGGGCCCGCGGCAGATGCGATGCGATCGTCGACGTCTGGGGGATGATGTGCAGGTCGTGGCGGCCGAACACCTTGTGCCTTCCGCCCGAGATCGGCTCGTCTGTCGCCGCGACCATGCCGAGCAGCACATCGCGCAGTGGCTCCCGCCCGTCGACGAGGACGCCACGGGCCAGGAAGAAGGCACCGGACCGGTAATGCAGAAGCGCCGGGTCGGTGGGCCGCAGTGCGGCCGCGACGGCGGCGTTGCCCTCGTGACCCGATGATCCGATGGTGTAGTAGCCCCTGCCCTGTGCCCGCAGCCATCGGGCGACGAGGTCGAGATGGCGGCTGCCGAGCTGAACATCGAACAGCGCCAAGCACACTCGCGTCGTCATCGATGAGCCGTCGCGCACCGGCTCGTCGTCGGCACGTCGGCGCGTCGAGGAGCTCATCGCCGCGATGGTGGCGGTGAAGTACTCGTCGATCGGTTCGGCCACGGGTCTCCTGTGTCAGCGACTGATCGTCGGGCGGGCCACGACGTTACGGATGAATGCCACGATCTGCGCCGCTCCGGTTCTGTTCGGGTCCTGGTCCGGATCGTAGATCGCGATGCTTCCGCCGATGCACGCCGCCGTCGTGGTGAACAGCGCCATCACCAGGTCGGTGAGCTGATCCCAGGTCAGGCCGCCGGGCTCGTCGGGAAAGTCGGGTAGCCCCTGGGCCGGAAACTCGACGGGGTCCAGCACGTCGAGGTCGATGTGCAGCCACCACCGGTCGACCTGCGCCGCCAACTGCTCGATGGCGCGGCGCCCCGCGCCGTTCGGGTCGTCGGCGACTTCGGCAAGCGGCGCCACCCACACTCCGTTGTCGGCGAGGGTGCCGACATTGAACCGGCTGCGCCATGCGTCGTCGCGAGGCCCGAGCACGACGAGACGGTCGCGACGCAAGGCAGGCAGCCGATCGCCCAGCTCGCCGCCGAGCGTGCGTCCTGTCAGCCCGAGCAGCAGGCCGAGTTCGGTGTTGGCCGCCTCCCCGTCCTCTGACACGTCAAGGGGCATGGTGTCCTCGTGGCCGTCGATGAAGACCAGCCCCACCTCGCCGACGTGATCGCGCAGCCCGGTCACGATGCCGAGCAGCGTCGAGCAGTCGCCGCCGTAGACGATCGGCAGCCTGCCCGTGCTCACCGCGGTCCCGACCCGCTCGTTGAGCGCGCGCGTCATCGCCAGCAGCGCCCGCTCGTTGACCAGGCTGGTCGGCCCGCGCGACGGGTCTCCCACTGGCAGATCGAGATCGCATTGGCCGGCGACGTGGTGATGCTCGAAGGCGTCGAGCAGCCCGGCATCGAGCAGAGCGCCCGCCGCCCGCGCCTGGTTGCCGGGTCTTCCGTAGCCGTCGAACGGAACCCCGATCAGCTCGATCTCGGCCATCGGCTCACTCCCCGAACATCGGTCGTAGCGCGCTCTGAGATCACACGAGCTCGATGGCTTCGGCGATGCTCGGCAGTATCCGGCTGGGCCGGAACGGGTAGCGCTCGACCTCATCCCGGGCGGTCGACCCCGTCAGCACCAGGATGGTCTCCAGCCCCGCCTCGATGCCCGCGACGACGTCGGTGTCCATCCGGTCTCCGACCATGTAGGTGTTCTCGGAATGCGCTTCGATGCGGTTGAGCGCGCTGCGGAACATCATCGGGTTCGGCTTGCCGACGAAGTACGGCTCGCGCCCGGTCGCCTTGGTGATCATCGCCGCGACCGATCCCGTCGCGGGTGTCGGTCCTTCCGCGGACGGTCCGGTGACGTCGGGGTTGGTCGCGATGAAGCGGGCGCCTGCCAGGATGAGCCGGATCGCCTTGGTGATCGCCTCGAACGAGTAGGTGCGGGTTTCGCCGAGCACGACGAAGTCCGGGGCCACATCGGTCAGCGTGTAGCCGACCTCGTGCAGCGCCGTTGTCAGGCC
This sequence comes from uncultured Actinomycetota bacterium, assembly GCA_963758825.1. Classification (GTDB taxonomy): domain Bacteria; phylum Actinomycetota; class Actinomycetes; order Mycobacteriales; family Mycobacteriaceae; genus Mycobacterium. The sequence goes on from CAVWWV010000018.1 coordinate 293,834, forward strand.
CGCCTCGCCGATGACGTATGCCGACCCGCCGGGCAACTGGGCTCCGAGGAAGTCGGCGGTCGCCAGCGCCGACGTCCAGATCGCCGCCTCCGGTACCGACAGACCCGAGCGGGCCAGCCGCGCCGACAGGTCGCGCGGGGTGAAGATCGAGTTGTTGGTCAGGACCAGGAACGGCCGCTTCCGCTCGACCAGGCGTTGCAAGAACTCGGCGGCTCCCGGCAAGGCACGCTCCTCGTGCACCAGGACGCCGTCCATATCTGTCAGCCAGCATTGGCGCGCGGTTCCCACGGGCCCAGTCTGCCAATTCCGTCCGGCCGGTTCTCGACTTCACGACAATGCTGGTTACCCGCCGCCCCAAGTAAAGGTGGAACGACATGTCTGCTGAACGGCCAACGGTCGACCTTCGGCGCGAGCGGCTGATGATGCGCGCCTTTCAGAACCGGCTGGTCGGTCCGCTGCTGCGGAGGGTCGCCAGCCCGCAGGACATCATCACCGACGGGATGGCGTTCTGGTCATCCCGCCTCATCCTGACCGCTGTCGAACGAGGCGTCTTCACGATGCTGGCGCAGGGACCTCTGTCGGCACATGAGCTGGTCGACCGCCTCGGATGGCATCCGCGGGCCGCCACGACGGCGCTGGATGCCCTGGTCTCGGGCGGACTGCTCCGCCGCGACAGGGCGGGCCGGTATGCGAACACCCTTCGCGCCTCGATGTTTCTCGACCGGGAGAAGTCGAGCTATATCGGTGGCTTGATGGAGCTCTCCAGCACACGGCTCTATGACCTCTGGTCCGGGCTGGACGACCTTCTGCGGACGGGACTTCCGGTGGCCGAGGAGGAACGCGGGGAGAACGAGTTCTTCGACGTTCTCTACCGCGATCCGGTCGCCTTGAAAACCTTCCTGTCCGGAATGACGGGCATCTCCACCGGAGAAGTCACCTTGCTGGCCGCCCGCTTCCCGTGGAAGCGCTTCACCACCTTCGCCGACGTGGGCTGTGCACAGGGCGCACTTCCGGTGCGGGTTGCGCTCACCAATCCCCACCTGCGGGGCACGGGCTTCGACCTCCCTGTCGTCGAGCCGATCTTCACCGACTACGTGAAGTCGTTCGGACTCGACGACAGGCTGGACTTCGTCGCGGGCGACTTCTTCACAGGCGACCTGCCCAGCGCCGACGTGATCTCCTTCGGCCACGTGTTCCACGGCCAGAGCCACGAACAGCGGCGCGAACTGGTCGCGAAGGCACGCGAGGCGCTGCCCGCCGGGGGCGCGCTGATCGTCTACGACGCCATGACCACGTCGGGGCGATCGGCGAATCGCTACCACAGCCTGCTTTCGAGCCTCAACATCATGCTCGAGACGCGCGACGGCTATGAGTCCACCACCACCGATTGTTCGGACCTGTTGCGCGCGAACGGATTCAGCCGAGTCAAGGTGCGACACCTGATCGGCCCGACATCGATGGTGTACGGCCTCAAGCACTGAAAACCGCCTCCGGCTGGACATGTTGCATACTCATGGTAGGTTAATACCTACTGCAAGTATGTTTCATAGCCGGATCGGAGCAGCCATGTCCCCCACCGCCACTACCGCCGTCGACCTGAAAGCGATCTCGGAGCGCTACTTCGCCGCCTGGGCGGAGCGCGACCCGGACGCGATCGTCGCCCTGCACACCGACGACACGCGGTTCTGGATCCATGTCGGCGACGAGGCGGTCGTCGGCCGCGACGCCGCCCGCGCCACCTTCGCCGAGCTCTTCACCACCTTCCCGGACTTCTCATTCGAGACGTACCGCGTGCTCTACGGAGAGGATCACTGGGTTCTGGACTGGGCGCTGATATCCGGCGATATCCGGTTCGACTGCCTCGACGTCGTCGTGGTGTCGCACGAAGGGCTGGTCGCACGCAAGGACACATTCGTCGACGCCGCCCAGCTGCAGGCCGCGATGGGCACGGTGACCCGATGACCGCCGTCGCCGCGCCCGCAGATCAGCTGCCGACGTTCGACCGGCTGCCCGCCGAACACCTCTTCGACATGCACGTCGAACTCCAGCCGGCACAACTGATCTCCACCGCCATGGGCACCCGCCTGACGTTCATCACCGACGGTGGTGTGATCGACGGCCCACGACTGCGGGGCGAGCTACTGCCCGGCGGCGGCGACTGGTTGCTGGTCGGCAACGATCAGATCGGTCGAATCGACGTCCGCGCCACCCTGCGCACACACGACGACGCGCTGATTCACTACGAGGCCAGAGGCGTCATCAAGGTTCCCGCCGACGGCCTCGAGCGGCTGGCCGCAGGAGAAGCGCTTCCGTTCGACGAGACATACGTCCGCACGACGCCGACATTCGAGACCGCAGACGACCGCTACAGCTGGCTCAACGAGATCGTCGCCGTCGGCTACAACGTCCTGTCGCCGGACCACATCGACTACCGCGTCTACCGCCTGCTGTAGCGGTGTCGCACGACAGCCATGCATGGGCAGGCAGCCGTTATCGTGGGTTCGTGCCGGCCAGGCAGGCGAGACGAACGCAAGCGGAGCGCACCGAGGCGACGACGGGCGCTCTCGTCGACGCGGCCCGCGAACTCTTCGCCAAGGACGGCTACGCGGCGACGTCGCTGGACGCGGTGGCGGCAAAGGCGCGCGTCACCAAAGGCGCGGTATACCACCACTTCCAGGGTAAGCAGCAGCTGTTCGAAGCGGTGTTCGCGCGCGAGGTCGAGCGGCTCTGCGCGGTGCTGCCCGCCGTCTACGCATCCAAGAGTGATCCGTGGAATGCGTTCGAGGCCTGCTGTCGCGCCTTCCTCGAGGAGTGTCTGGAGCCCGGACTGCAGCGAATCATGCTTCTCGACGCGCTGCCTGCGCTGGGATGGGATGGCGTGCGCCGCGCGGAGGCGCCGATGATGGAACTGATGGAGATCGCCATCGCGGCGGCGGTGCAGGCCGGACGAATAGCGCCGCGACCGGCCGGTCCCCTCGCCGTCTTCCTCTACGGCGCGCTCTGCGAGACGTCGATGAGCGTTGCGCGCGCAGGCAACCAGAAGACCGCCCACCGTGCGGCGCTCACCGAGCTGAACCACGTGCTGGAGGGTCTGCGGCTGCGCTGAACCCGCCATGCTGGGCGCCGCCGGGAATTAGTGTGGGCTCTCCGAGGCGAGCAGCGAGGTGCACACCATGACTGACCGACCGGTTCGATCACGACGGGCGACGAAGGCCACTGTCAAAAAGACCACCGCCAGGAAGGCCGGCGCCAAGAAGGCGCCCGCCAAGCAGGTGAAGCGCCCGGCCAAGACCGTCGCCGCAGCGGCCCCGCCGACCAAACGCCCGACGACCGCTTCCGCCAAGCCGACGGAGATCAGCGTCGGCACCGATGCGGCCTTCGCCCCGGGGACCGGGCAGACTCGGCGCCGGTTGAAGAACATCTCCGAGGTGCGGCACTTCTTCCGGACCAACGACGTGCCGATCCTGTTCTTCGGCGCCACCCCGTTCAACCTCCTGGGCCTGGACCGCTGGATCCGCAACTTCACCTACATCACGTACTACGACGCATGGGACGGCGCGCACCCGCGCGTGTTCACGCCGATCGACAAGCCGTACGAAGAGTTCGAAAGCGGCGAGGAGATCAACAACTGGCTGCTGACCAATCCCGAGGTGCGGGCACACATCGACTCGGTGACCCCGCGCGGGATCCGGCCCAAGGTCGTGATGGTCTTCTTCAACAGCGAGACCGAGGACATCTGCAAAGATCTCGGCTACGACCTGATTCTGCCCGCGGCAAGCCTGCGTGAGCGCCTCGACTCGAAGATCGTCACAACGCAGCTCGGCAACGAGGCGGGAGCGCCGAGCGTGCCGAACGTGCTGACCCGGGTCGACGACTGGGCCGGGTTGCAGAAGGCGGCCGAAAAGGCCGGGCTCGGTGACGAACTCGTCGTTCAGACGCCCTACGGCGACTCCGGCAAGACCACGTTCTTCATCTCGTCGGAGGCGGACTGGCGCAAGCACAGCGCAGACATCGTCGGCGAAGAGATCAAGGTGATGCGGCGAATCAACAACCGTCCCGTCGCGGTCGAGGCGGTGCTCACCCGATGCGGCACCGTCGTCGGGCCGTTCATGTCGGAGCTGATCGGCTACAAGCGGCTCACCCCGGCGCGCGGCGGCTGGTGCGGCAACGAAATGTTCCCGGGGGTGCTGACCGGCGAAAGCAGGCGGATCGCAACAGAATTGGTGCGACGCCTCGGCGACCGGCTGGCCAAGGAAGGGTACCGCGGTTTCTTCGAGGTCGACGTGCTCGTCGACACCGACACCGGCGAGATCTACCTCGGCGAGCTCAACCCGCGCATCAGCGGGGCATCCTCGATCACCAACGTCACCGCGGGCGCCTACGCCGACGTGCCGCTGTTTTTGTTCCACATCCTCGAGTACATGAACGTCGACTTCGATCTGGACATCGACGAGATCAACGAGAGGTGGGAGGAGTTGGCGTCGGGTGACCTGTGGAGCCAGATGGTGATGAAGGAGACCGACGACATCGTGCAGCGGCTGACGGCCACCCCCAGCACGGGGCAGTACTCGCTGGACAGCAGCGGCGCCCTGGTGTTCCGGCGGGCCGCGCTGGACTGGCATCAACTGCAGAACGAGGCGGAGGCGTTCTTCCTGCGGATCTACGCCCCCGGTGACTATCGGTGGAAGGGCGCCGACCTCGGCGTGCTGGTCACCAAGGGCCGGCTGCAGGTCGACTCGGCCACCGGCAAATCGGCGCTGACGATTCGCGCCCGCCATCTCATCGACTCGATCCGCGCCCAGTACGCGGGTACGCCGATCGCCAAACCCGCCGCGCCTGCCACCAATGTGGCGGTCAAGTCAGGCTGAGCGTCTGCCCGCGCCGCGGGGGCTATTACAGTCGTCGCCATGACTCTCGGAGGCGACACCGGGCGCGTGCCGTCGGACGTGAATCTGGACAATTGGCAGTCCGCGGCCCAGCTGCATTGGACGTTTCAGCACATCGCCGAATTCCTCCCGACCGCTGCGATCTCCCGCGGCACCGGACCAGTCGCCGAGTTGCCGCCGAATCCCGTCGAGCTGACCGACATCCCGCTCTATGACCGGACGAACGGACGGCGCACCACCGTCGGCGACGTGATGGCCGCCACCGTCACCGACGGCTGGATGGTCACCCAGCACGGCAAGGTGCTCACCGAGTTCTACTACGGGGGCATGCACGCCGACACGTCGCACCTGCTGATGTCGGTGAGCAAGTCGCTGATCGCCATGGTGGTCGGCGCGCTCGTGAGCAACGGCACGGTCAGCCCGGACGCTGAGGTCACGCACTACGTGCCCGCCCTGGCCAACTCCGGATACGCGGGTGCGACCGTGCGCAACCTGCTCGATATGCGTTCGGGGATCAAGTTTTCCGAGGACTACCTCGACCCGCTTGCCGAAGTGCGATTGATCGAGCAGGCCATCGGCTGGGCACCACGCACGGTGCCCGGTCTTCCGTCGACGATGTACGACTTCCTGGCGACGCTGCGGCAGAAGTCCCCGCACGGCGGTCCGTTCGAGTACCGGTCCTGTGAGACCGACGTCCTCGGCTGGATCTGTGAGGCGGCCAGCGGACTGCGGATGCCCGATCTGATGTCTTCGGTGCTGTGGGCCAAACTCGGTGCGCGGACCGACGCGACCATCGGTGTCGACTCGGTGGGCACCGGCATGTTCGACGGCGGCATCAACGCATGCCTGTCGGATCTGGTCAGGTTCGGCTCGCTGTTTCTCAACGGCGGTACGTCGCTGACCGGTGAGCGGGTGGTGTCGCTGTCGTGGATCGCCGACACCTTCGCCGGTGGGCTCGACTCGCGTTCGGCCTTCGCCGCGAGCCCCGGCGACAACCGCATGCCCGGCGGGATGTACCGGAACCAGTGCTGGTTTCCGCGGTCGGGCAACAACGTGCTGCTGTGTCTGGGAATCCACGGCCAGATGATCTACGTCAACAGGGCGGCCGATATGGTCGCCGCGAAGCTGTCGAGCTGGCCGCTTCCGCAGGACGCCACGATGCTGTTCCCGACCATCGCCGCATTCGACGAGATCGCCGCCAACCTGTAGACCACCGATGAGATCGCAGCCACACTAGGAGAAACGCGTGCAGACCATCACGATCAATGCCCCAGGCGGACCGATCGACGCGCTGCTGAGCATTCCCGAGGGCACGGGGCCATGGCCGGGTGTGGTGCTTGTCCACGACGCGTTCGGCTACGGGCCGGACAACGAACGAATCTCACGCAAGGTAGCGGCGGCGGGATACATCGCCATCACGCCGAACATGTTCGCCCGCGGCGGCATGGCCCGCTGCGTCACCCGTGTCATGCGCGAGCTTCTGACCAAACGCGGCCGCGCGCTCGACGACATCCTCGCCGCGCGCGACCACCTGCTCGCGTTGCCGCAGGCGTCCGGCGCGGTCGGCATTGCCGGCTTCTGCATGGGCGGCCAGTTCGCACTGGTCTTGTCGCCCAAGGGGTTTGGCGCATCGGCGCCGTTCTACGGCACCCCGCTGCCTCGCGATCTCAGCGAAACGCTTGACGGCGCGTGTCCCATCGTCGCCAGCTTCGGCCGTCGCGACCCCATCGGCATCGGCGCGGCGGCCAAGCTGGAGAGGGTCGTCGACGAGAAGAACATCCCCGCGGATATCAAGGCCTACCCCGGCGCCGGTCACAGCTTCGCCAACAAGCTTCCGGCACAGCCGTTGATCCGTATCACCGGGTTCGGCTACAACGAGGCCGCCGAAGCGGACGCCTGGTCGCGGGTCTTCGCCTTCTTCCGCGAGCACCTGGTGGCGCCGACGCGCTAGCGGCTACTCGGGCAGCCGCAGTTCGGGCTTCTCGACCTCTTCGATGTTCACGTCCTTGAACGTGATCACCCGCACCTGTTTGACGAACCGGGCCGGTCGGTACATGTCCCACACCCAGGCGTCGGCCAGCCTCAGCTCGAAGTACACCTCACCGTCGGCATTGCGGGGCACCAGCTCCACGCTGTTTGCCAGATAGAACCGCCGCTCGGTTTCCACCACGTAGCTGAACTGGCCCACGATGTCCTTGTATTCGCGGTACAGCGAGAGCTCCATCTCGGTTTCGTACTTCTCGAGATCTTCGGCACTCATCGCTTCAGCAGTCCTTCGTTTCGGTCTGTGTCCATCTTCCCTTACCCAACTTCGTCGCGCTGCTCCGGTACGCAGTCGCCCACGAGCTCCGTCACCACCTTGGTGCCGGTCGCCGTTGCCACCCGGCGGACATTGATGAACGAGTATCGATGCTGGCTGCACGGCCCGAGCCGGGCCAGCGCGGCCCCGTGCGCGGGCGTGCTGTAGCCCTTGTGCTCGGCGAAGCCGTAGCCAGGGTGTTCGGCCTCCATCTTCACCATCAATCGATCGCGACTGACCTTGGCCAGCACGCTCGCCGCGGCAATGCAGGCCGCCGCCGCGTCACCGCCCACCACCGGCAGCGACGGCGCGGGCAGGCCGGGGACCCGGAACCCGTCGCTCAGCACGTACCCCGGCCGCAGCGACAGGCCCGCGATCGCCCTGCGCATCCCCTCGATGTTGGCCACATGCACCCCGCGGCGATCGACCTCCACGGACGGGATGAAGACCACGTGATACGCCAGTGCGTACCGCCGGATCAGGGGAAACAGCCGTTCTCGTTCCTTCTCGGTGAGCTTCTTGGAGTCGTCGAGCGCCGACAGGCTCTCCAACCGGTTGGGCCCGAGCACGCAGGCCGCCACCACCAGAGGTCCGGCACAGGCGCCGCGGCCGACCTCGTCGACCCCGGCTACCGGCCCGAGACCGGAGCGGTACAGCGCCGACTCCAGAGTGCGCAGCCCGGAGGACTTGCGAATCACCGTTCGGGGCGGCCAGGTCGCCGGCACACAAGCTCCTAATCGGTTTGCGGATCCACCGAGCTAACCCCACCCCACCGAGATGGCGGCCAGGCGATGAACCGCGCCTTTCCGATGACATTATCCAGCGGAACGGTGCCCGCGTCGGGGTCGCCGGTGCACTTGATCCCGCTCTGGAAATCGGCCGCATTGTCGGCGCAGTGCACCCGCGAATCCGCCGAATGCGTGCGGTTGTCGCCCATCACCCAGACCCGGTTCTCGGGGACCTTGACCGGTCCGAACTCGAAGCCGAAGCACTTGTACTTGTCGGGATCGGGCACATCCATCGTCTGAAGGTTCAGGTAGGGCTCGTTCAGCGGCTTCCCATCGACGGTCAGCCCGGTGCTCTGGCGGCACTCGACGGTCTGTCCGCCCGTCGCGATCACCCTCTTGACCAGGTCATTTTCGTCCGGCGGCACGAAACCGACGAACGAGAGAGCATTCTGCACCGCCCGCACCGCGGGGTTCGGGGAGCGAATCGACTTGTACCCGGCGTTCCAGTTCGGCGGGCCCTTGAACACGACCACATCGCCCGGCCGCGGCTCGGTGAACCGGTAACTCAGCTTGTCGACCATGATTCGGTCGCCGACGCAGCCGGCACAGCCGTGCAGCGTGGGCTCCATCGACTCCGACGGGATCAGGTAGGGACGGGCGATGAACGTCAGCATCAGGTAGTACAACCCCACCGCGATCACCACGAGAATGACGCCCTCGCGCAACGCGCCGCGCCTGCGCTTCGATTTGTCTGCGGCCTCGTCGGCCTGCTCGTCGACCGCCTCTTCGGCGTCGTCGTCGAGCGTGCGCTCGGATGAGGAGTCTGGGGAGTCCGTGGTTCCGGTCACGGGATCAGCGTAGCGACGACGGGTCGGACGACGCCCCGCCCGCGGCACCGGGTCGCATGCGACGTCAGCGCTTTTCCTTGATCTTCGCCTTCTTGCCCCGCAGTTCGCGCAGGTAATAGAGCTTGGCCCGGCGCACGTCACCACGGGTGACGACGTCGATGTGGTCGATGTTCGGCGAATGCACGGGGAAGGTGCGCTCAACGCCGACGCCGTAGCTTTCCTTGCGCACGGTGAAGGTCTCGCGGACGCCGCCGCCCTGGCGACGCAGCACGACGCCCTTGAACACCTGGATACGCTCTTTGGCGCCCTCGATGACCTTGACGTGCACGTTGACGGTGTCCCCGGCGCTGAAGTCCGGAATGTCGTCGCGCAACGACGACTGATCGACGAAGTCCAGCGTGTTCATCGGTGACTCTTCCTGTTCTTGCTGTTCGCGTCGGCGAACCGGCGGTGGTTACGCGTCGCCGTGCCGATGGGCTCGGGCGTATCTGGTGCATCCTGTGACGGACGGGTCTGCCATCCCCACGTCTCGCCCAGACAACTGGTCAATTGTGCCAGACGTGCCCGCATGCAGTGAAATCGCGAGCCGAAGTCGGGGCCGCACGACCGATGCCGACCCGTTAGGCTCACAGACACGGGCGGGCGGTCAGCAGCGCCTGTTCCCCGTTCGAAGAGCTTTCTGGAGGAGACGTATGCGTCGGCGGCCGTCGAGGCTGGTCGCGGTGACCGCTGCGGTGCTTGCCCTGACCGGCTGCGAGGCGCGGGTGTACGGCACGCCGCCGCCGGTCGACCCCGATGCCCCGCAGCTGATCGTCGTCGCGCCGAAGGGTCCGCTGGCCCCCCTGCCGGAGGCTCCGCCCGACGAGCCCGCCGCGTCCTTCGTCGGTCTGGAGAGCCGCACCATGGCGGCCACCTCCGAGGCCGCCGCCAAGGGCGCCGACATCACGACCGTGGTGCTGGACCGCTCGACCCGCAGGCGGGTGACCAACGGCAATGACAGGGCCATCGCGATCGCGTCGGTCGTCAAGCTGTTCATCGCCGACGACATGCTGCTGCGCGGACCGCCGCTGTCGCCGGAGGACAAGAAGACTGTTCGAGTCGATGCTGCGTTCCTCCGACGACAGCGCCGCTCAGGTGTTCTGGGACCGAAACGGCGGCAGCGCGATCGTCGCCCGCGTCGCAGGCCGCTATGGCCTCGGCGGCACCCGGGCGAACGGCCTGTGGTTCAACACCATCAGCACGGCGGCCGATTTGGTGCGCTACTACGACATGATGCTGTCCGGTGCGGGCGGCCTGCCGATGGACAAGGCCGACATGATCGTCGACAACCTGGCCCAATCCAGCCCGACCGGCATCGACGGAATGATGCCGGGCGGCGTCTACCCGCAGCGTTTCGGCATCCCCGAGGGTCTCTACGCCGAACCGGTTGCCGTCAAACAGGGCTGGATGTGCTGCGTCGGCAGCGACTGGATGCACCTGTCCACCGGCATCATCGGGGCCGACCACCGCTACGTCATGGCGATCGCATCCAACCAGCCTGCAGGCTCGGACGCCGCGAGGGCCACCATCACCCAGGCGGTCAAGACGATGTTCCCTGGCGGGCGAATCTAGCCCGGCTCGTATTAGGGTGGGGACCGCCGCGGGTGGCAGGTGGCTGCAATCTCACAACGCCCCGCTCCTCCGGCCCGGGTCTGGTTCGTTTGTCTGTCGGAGGAGAGCTATGCGTTGGCGGCCGTCGAGTCGAGCGACGGCGACCGCAGCCATCGTGATTGCGGCGCTGGCCGTTGCCGGTTGTGAGGCGAGGGGCTACGGCACGCCGCCGGATTCCGATACGCCGCAGTTGACCGTCGTCGCACCGCAGAACAACACCGTGCCGATGCCGGAAGCTCCGCCGCAGGCGCCGTCCAACGGGTTCGACGGCCTCGACGCCAGGACCAAACAGGCAGTGGCCGATGCGGCGAAGTCGGGCGCAGACATCTCGGTCGTCGTGCTGGACCGCGACACCGGCCAGACCGTCTCGGGCGGGGACGGCTCATCGTTCCCGATCGCCTCGGTGGTGAAGCTGTTCATTGCCGACGATCTGCTGTTGCAGGAGTCCAAGGGCCAGACGACGCTCTCCCCTGCCGACCGCAAGGCCCTCGATTCCATGCTGCGGTCCTCTGACGACAGCGCGGCCCAGAACTTCTGGGACCGCAGCGGTGGAAACGCCGTCATCGCCCGAGTCAAGGCGCGGTACGGTCTGTCAGGCACGACGGCGCCGTGGAACGGGCATTGGGACGTCACCACCAGTACTGCAAGCGATCTCGTCCGCTACTACGACATGCTGCTGGACGGCAGCGGCGGGCTGCCACCCGAGCAGGCCAACGTCATCGTGGGCAACCTCGCGCAGTCGACGCCGACCGGAATCGACGGCTACCCACAGCGTTTCGGTATCCCAGAAGGGCTCTACGCCGAGCCTGTTGCGGTCAAGCAGGGCTGGTTCTGCTGCTGGAACGGCGGCAACCAGTTGCACGTCTCCACCGGTGCGGTCGGAGCCGACCGACGCTATGTGATGGCGATGGGATCGCTGGACCCAACCGGTGCTGCGGCGGCGCGCGACAGGATGACCCAGCTCGTCAAGACGATGTTCCCCGGCGGAAAGATCTAGTCGCCGAGCAGGTCGGGACGGCGTGCCCTGGTGCGCTCCAACGCCTGTTGCCGTCGCCACGCAGCCACCTTCGCGTGGTCGCCCGATAACAGCACGTCCGGCACGTCCAGGCCGCGCCAGCTCGGCGGCCGGGTGAAGCTGGGTCCCTCGAGCAGCCCGTCTGAATGCGAATCCGATTGGTGCGAAGCGGGATTGCCCAATACGTCGGGAAGCAGTCGTATGACGGCTTCGATCATCACCAGCGCAGCCGACTCGCCGCCGGGCAGCACGTAGTCACCGATCGACACCTCTTCGACGCGCATCCGTTTCGCGGCGTCGTCGATGACGCGTTGGTCGATACCCTCGTAGCGCCCACAGCCGAAAACCAGGTGTGATTCGCTGCCCCAGCGTTGCGCCGTCGCCTGCGTGAACAACCGGCCTGCCGGCGTCGGAACGACGAGAAGCGTTTCCCGCGAGCATATTTCGTCGAGCGCCTCTCCCCACACCGGCGCCTTCATCACCATGCCGGGGCCCCCGCCGTACGGTGAGTCGTCGACGGAACGGTGCACGTCGTGTGTCCACCGGCGCAGATCATGCACCCGCAGGTCGACGATGCCCGACTCAATCGCCTTGCCGGGCAACGACTGTCGCAACGGTTCCAGATATCCGGGGAAGATGGTCAGCACGTCAATGAGCACAGTTGCGAGTCCTCACTAAAGCTCCAGCAGACCCTCGGGCGGATCGACCTCGATGGTCTGATCCGACAGCGACACCTCGGTGACGATCGCGCTGACGAACGGCACAAGCACTTCGGCACCCGTCTCCGACGTCACCGACAACAGCTCCCCCGCCGCGGTGTGCAGAACCTCTTTGACGTTGCCGACCAGACGCCCGTCGGTCGTCACCACCCGCAGCCCCTCGAGCTGGTGGTCGTAGAACTCGTCGGGGTCGTCGATAGGGGGCAGCTCTTGCGAATCGACGATGAACAGGTTGCCGCGCAACGCATCTGCTGAGTTGCGGTCGGCGACACCGGTCAATCGCAGCAGCAGCCGTCCGCTGTGCTCGCGCGCAGACTCGACGACATAGGTGCGCTCCTGGCCGCTCTTGGGCCGCGCCCGCAGTCGGGCGCCCGGCGCGAAACGCGTCTCGGGGTCATCCGTGCGGACGTCGACGACGAGCTCACCGGTGATGCCGTGTGCCCTGACGACCCGCCCGACTACCAGGTCCATCAGATCCGCTACTGGTCGGTGTCCACCACGTCGACGCGGATGCCCCGACCGCCGATGCCCGCGACGAGAGTGCGCAGAGCAGTCGCGGTGCGGCCGCCGCGGCCGATGACCTTGCCGAGGTCTTCGGGGTTCACGTGCACCTCCACGGTGCGGCCACGCCGGGACGTCACCATGTCGACCCGGACATCGTCGGGGTTGTCCACGATGCCGCGAACCAGATGTTCGACGGCGTCGACGACGACCGAGCTCACGATTCGTCGGCCTGCGCGGCGGGCGCCGCGGCGGACGCGTCGGCACCTTCTGCTGCAGGCTCGGACTCGTCCTTGACCGGGGCGACATCAGCCTCGGCGGGCTCCGCGTTCTCTGAGGGCGCCGACGCATCGGCTCCCGCGGCTTTGGCAGCCTTCTTGGCCGGCGCCTTCTTCTTCTTGGCGGTGGTGGCCTCGGTGCTCGGGCCGCCGTCGGCGTCTGCGAGCGCGGCGTTGAACAGATCCAGCTTGCTCGGCTTGGGCTCCTTGACCTTCAGCGTGCCCTCGGTGCCGGGCAGCCCCTTGAACTTCTGCCAGTCGCCGGTGATCTTCAGCAGTGCCAGCACCGGTTCGGTGGGCTGGGCGCCGACGCCGAGCCAGTACTGCGCGCGCTCCGAGTCGATCTCGATGAGGCTCGGGTCTTCCTTCGGGTGATACCGACCGATGACCTCGATGGACCGTCCGTCGCGGCGCGTGCGCGCGTCGGCGACGGCGATGCGGTACTGGGGATTGCGGATCTTGCCGAACCGGGTGAGCTTGATCTTTACAGCCATGTGAAAGCGAATTCTCCTGATGATTGCCACGCTGCAATTCAGCGACCGCGGGCGGAGATGCCCGGATCCGGTTTTGCCTTACGTGTGTGACCACCGCGGGGCCGTAGTCCCGCGGCAGACAGCCGCCCATTGTGCCAGAACAGCAGCTACCGGGAGAAATCGCGCCCGGTCAGGGTCACAGGATCTTGTCGTAGCACTTGATCTCCACGCGGCGGGACAGCCGCCAGCCGTCGGCAGTGCGGACGAATTCGTCGTCGTACCAGACGCCGACCTGCATGACCTTGGGTTTGTCGCCCTTGAGCACCATCGGGTTGAAACAGAAGGTGCGCGCGGTCGCGGTGTCGCCGGCGAGCTTGATGGCGGGCAGCCCCAGCATGTGGGCGTTTCGCTCGAAATAGGCGGGCAGTGTCTCGGCCAGCCACACCTTGATCTGTGGGTACCTGCCGTCGATGCCGCCGGTGTCGCGGTAGTCGATGTAGGCGTCGTCGACGAAGATCTCGTCCAGACTCGTCGAACTCACGGCGATCGATGGCCTCGGAGTAGCTGATCAGCAGGTGTTGGAGTTCGAGGCGGTCAGAGATCTCTTCGAGGCTCAGCATCTTCTCGATTGAACACTCCGGGCACCGTCATAAAGCGATCAGGGTTACGCTGCTGAACCCATGGGGAGGTTTTTCACAGTCATCGCCGCGTGCCTGAGCCTGGTTTTCCTGTCCGTGGTTCCGTTGGCCGACGCAGAACCCGACATTGCGCCCATCGGCAACGTGGCGCCTCCCGACGGGCCCGCGCCGGCGTGGATCGTCGCCGACATGGACACCGGCCAGGTGCTCGCCGAGCGGGAGATGGACATCCCCCATCCACCCGCGAGCACGATCAAGACCCTGCTGGTGCTGACCGCGCTCGACGAGGTGACCAACCTGGACGCGACGGTCGTCGGCACCGAGGCCGACACCCACGTCGAGTGCACCTGCGCCGGGATCGAGCCGGGCCGCACCTACACCGCCCGCCAGCTTCTGGGCGCGATCCTGCTGATGTCGGGAAATGACGCGGCCAACGCGCTGGCCGACATGATCGGTGGCTACGACACCGCGGTGGCCAAGATGAATGCCAAGGCCGCGTCGATCGGCGCGCTGGCCACGCATGCGGCCACACCGTCCGGGCTGGACGGGGCCGGCGGCGCCGGAGCCACCACCCCACGGGACCTGGCGGTCATCTTCCGCGCCGCGATGGCCAATCCGGTCTTCGCGGCGACGATCGCGCAGCCGGCGGCCACGTTCCCGACGGCCGGGGGCGACAAGCCGATCGTGAACGACGACGAGCTGCTGCACCGCTATCCGGGCACCCTCGGCGGCAAGACCGGGTTCACCGACGCCGCGAAGAAGACGTTCGTCGCGGCCGCCGACCGCGGCGGCCGCCGGCTGGTGGTCGCCATGATGTACGGGCTGATCAAAGAGGGCGGCCCGACATACTGGGATCAGGCCATCGGCCTGTTCGACTGGGGCTTCGCCCAGGACCGGCAGATGAGCGTCTCGTCGCTGTAGACGCGACATCATCAAAAGTTGTTGATCCGCAATGGATCCGAGACCTCCGCGCGGCTAAAACCAGTGTTCGCACAGGATACGCTCAGCCTCCGTGCGAAAGATGTTGGCTGCGTTGATAACCGCGCTCGCGTTGGCGAGCTCAGCGGTGGTCGCACCGACCGCGACGGCTGAGCCCGGCATCCAGCCGCCAGGCGCGGTCGCACTTCCCGACGGCCCCGCGCAGGCGTGGCTGCTTGCCGACCTCGACTCCGGTCGCGTTCTCGCCTCCCAGGATCCGAACGGGCAGCACGCGCCAGCCAGCACGATCAAGCCGTTGCTCGCGATGGTGGTGCTCGACAACCTGCGTCCCGACAACTTCGCGCGAGCCAACAAGTCCCACACCGAGGTCGAATGCTCGTGTGTCGGGCTGGAGCCGGGCCAGGCGTACACCACCCAACAGCTGCTGTCGGCCCTGCTGATGGTGTCGGGAAACGACGCGGCCAACATGTTGGCCGACATGCTGGGCGGACAGCAGGTCGCCGTCGCCGCGATGAACCGCAAGGCCGCGAGCGTCGGGGCCACGAGCACACGGGCATCGTCGCCCTCGGGGCTCGACGGACCGGGCTGGGAGTCGGTCACGACGCCGCACGACCTCGCGGTGATCTACCGCGCCGCCCTGACCTATCCGCTGATAGCGCAGATCTTCCAGGCCAGGTCGGCACCGTTCCCCGGCAAGACGATCACCGCCCAGAACAAGCTGCTGGCCAGCTATCCGGGCACGATCGCCGGCAAGACGGGCTACACGAACCTCGCCCACGACACCTTCGTCGCCGCAGCGCAGCGGGGCAACCGGCGGCTGATCGTGGTGGAGATGTACGGCGACGGCGACCTGTACGGCCAGGCCACCGCATTGTTCGACTGGGGCTTCGGGCAACCGTGACGGCTACTTGCCCATCACCTCGGCAGGCGGCGGGCATGCGACATGGTCCTGGAGATCCTCGCCGTGCCCGCTGCCCGGCCTGGTGACGTCGGCTCGACCCGCGAGCAGAACGAAGCCCGGTCGCCCGTCGGCATCATTGTCACCAACGACCACCAACGACTGCGCACCCATGGAGTCCCCTGCGGGCAGGTCGTCGGCGAGAAGCTGAAACGGGTTGACGCCGTCCAGTTCCTGCGCCCGGATCGACATCGCCCGGTACTGCTGACCGGCAAGCGTTTCGGGGAACGGCCGCCACGTCGCGCCGATGTCGTCGGCGTGGGTCGACAACGCCTGGCGCACGTCGGCCCGGACACAGTCGACGTGAATATGCAGCTGGTCCTGGGACCGCGCGTCTGCGGAGTTGATGGCAAGGCTCAGCCAGTCGCCGGGCAGTTCGCGCCCTGCGCGCTGTTCGACGAAGGAACGGGCCCGCCACGCGTCGGCGAAATAGTTCGGCGCATCGGCGGCCAGGATCTGCGGGCTCTCGATTCCCGGCACACGCGCGGTCGGGATCAGCAGGAACTGGGTGGCACCGACCAGATCCTTGAGCACCGCATAGCCGCGCTGTTCGCCGCCGTCGAGGTCGACCAGCGCGCATGGGGCAGGGTCACCGTTGTTCTGCTGACCGGGTACGCATTGGCCGTTCACGATGGCCCACAACGCATTTGGGTCGGCAACCGCCTGCGGCGCGCAGGCGGCCGTCGCGAGAAGCAGGAGCGCGCCCGCGACCCCTCGCAGCCGCGCCTTAGTACGCACGGCCGCGCAGCACGACCAGGTCCGGATGGTTGATGACGGCCGCTCCCGTACGGGGATCCTCGGCGTAACAGACCAGATCCGCGGACGCGCCGTGCTCGAGCGACGGTCTGCCCAGCCAGTCGCGCGCGGTCCAGCTCGCCGCCCCGAGCGCCTCGGTCGGCGTCATCCCGATCCGCTTCAGCGCGTCGACCTCATCGCCGATGCGACCGTGCGCGACCATGCTGCCCGCATCGGTGCCCGCGAATATCGGCACACCCGCTTCGCGCGCGGCGGCGAAGCGCGGGCCGCTTCGGCGGTAGAGGTCGCGCATGTGACTGGCGTAGCTCGGGTACTTCGAGGCGCCGTCGGCGATGCCGGGAAAGTTCTCGATGTTGATCAGCGTCGGCACCAACGCCGTTCCGTGCTCGACCATCAGCGCCAGCGTGTCGTCCGTGAGGCCGGTGCCGTGCTCGATGCAGTCGATGCCCGCCCTGATCAGGCCGGGCAACGCCTCCTCGCTGAACACGTGGGCGGTGACCCGCGCCCCCTCGGCGTGGGCCGCCTCCATCGCCGCGGTGAGCACATCGTCGGACCAGAGCGGCGCCAGGTCGCCGACCTCCCTGTCGATCCAGTCGCCGACCAGCTTGACCCAGCCGTCGCCCCACCGCGCCTGCTCGGCGACCGCGTCCGGCAGCTGCGACTCGTCTTCCAACTCGATGGCGAAGTCGCGCTGATAGCGCTTCGGCCGCGCCAGATGGCGACCGTGCCGGATGATTCGGGGCAGGTCGTCGCGGTCGTCGAGGGCGCGGGTGTCGATCGGCGACCCGCAGTCGCGCAGCAGCAGTGCGCCGACCCCGCGTTCGGTCTCGGCCTGCTCGACGCACTCGTCGAGGGTGTCGACCGGGCCGTGTGCACCGAGGCCGACGTGGCAGTGCGCGTCGACGAGCCCGGGCACGATCCACCCGCCGTCGAAGACGGTCTCGCGCGTCGGCGACCGGTTCGGCGCTCAGTACGCCGTCGACGATCCACCAGTCCACCGGCTGCTCGTCGGGCAAGCCCCGGCCGCGGACATGCAGTCGCATCAGTTCTTGGGGAACTTCAGCTTCGACAGGTCGATGTCGGCCAGCCCCGGCGGCAGCTCGTCGAGGCCCTTGGGCATGTTGGACAGATCGGGGAAGCCCTCGGGCACACCCGCGCCGAACGGGCTGCGCACCTTCGGTGGCGTCGGACCCCGGCCGCCCTTCTTCTTTCCGGCCTGCTTGTTCTTGCCCTTGCCGGCTTTGCGCGAAGAACCCTTGCGGCCGAACGGCATTCCCATCTGACCGGCCATCTGCGACATCATCTTGCGGGCCTCGAAGAACCGGTCGACGAGCTGGTTGACCTCCGACACCGTCACACCGGAGCCGTTGGCGATGCGCAGCCGCCGCGATGCGTTGATGATCTTCGGTTCGGCGCGCTCCTGCGGCGTCATACCGCGGATGATCGCCTGCACCCGGTCGAGCTGGCTGTCGTCGACGGCGGCCAGCGCATCCTTCATCTGACCGGCGCCGGGCAGCATGCCCAGCAGGTTGCCGATCGGCCCCATCTTGCGGATGGCCATCATCTGCTCGAGGAAGTCCTCGAGCGTCAGCTCGCCCGAGCCGATCTTGGCGGCGGCGTCCTCGGCCTGCTGCGCGTCGAAGACCTGCTCGGCCTGCTCGATGAGGGTCAGCACGTCGCCCATGCCGAGGATGCGGCCGGCCATCCGGTCGGGGTGGAAGACGTCGAAGTCGTCGAGTTTCTCGCCTGCGGACGCGAACAGGATCGGCACGCCGATGACCTCGCGCACCGACAGCGCGGCGCCACCGCGGGCGTCGCCGTCCAGCTTGGTGAGCACCACGCCGGTGAACCCGACGCCCTCGCGGAACGCCTCCGCGGTGGTGACGGCGTCCTGGCCGATCATCGCGTCGACGACGAACAGCACCTCGTCGGGATCGACGGCGTCGCGGATCGAGGCGGCCTGCGCCATCAGCTGCGTCGTCGATGCCGAGCCGGCCCGCGGTGTCGACGATGACGACGTCGAAGTGCCGTGCCCTGGCCTCGGCGAGACCGTCGGAGGCGACCTTGACCGGCGCGCTGGCATCGGTGTCGACGGAGCCGTCGGCCGATGCGCCGGGATGCGGCGCGAACACCTCGACGCCTGCCTGGCCGCCGACCACCTGAAGCTGGTTGACCGCACCGGGGCGCTGCAGGTCGCAAGCCACCAGCAGCGGCGTATGCCCTTGCCCCTTAAGCCATTTCGCGAGCTTGCCGGCCAGCGTCGTCTTACCCGAACCCTGCAGGCCCGCGAGCATGACCACCGTCGGCGGTGTCTTGGCGAACGCCAGCTGGCGGGTCTGGCCGCCGAGGATCCCGACGAGCTCCTCGTTGACGATCTTGACGACCTGTTGGGCCGGGTTGAGGGCGGCCGACACCTCCGCACCGCGTGCGCGCTCCTTGATGCGCGCGACGAATTCGCGCACCACGGGCAGCGAGACGTCTGCCTCCAACAACGCAAGCCGGATCTCGCGGGTGGTCGCATCGATGTCGGCGTCGGTCAACCGCCCCTTGCCGCGCAGGCCCGACAGGACACCGGTCAACCGGTCGGAAAGGGATTCAAACACGACGACAAGCCTAGCTGGCCTCGGACACCGGCTTCGCGGGCGCAGGGGTGGGCAGCACCTCGTACAGGTCGTGCTGCAGCTCGTCACGGACCGTGGACGCCGTCACCCTCGCCCTCGGCCGGGATCACGATCCCGAAGAGGTCGACCACCGATGAGCCCAGCGTGGTCACCTTCGCCCACGCGATGTCCACGCCGTCCCGCTCGAACACCGCGGTCAGCCGTGCCAGCAGGCCCGCACGGTCGCCTGCCCGGATCTGCACCACCAGCTCGCCGGGTTCCGCACCTTCGGACCACAGGATCCGTGGCGGCGCGGTGGCGTGGTTGATGGGCACCGCGTTGGGCGCCTCGCCCGCCCGCGTCGTGCCGTGCTGCGCGGCTTCGCGGTCGCGGCGATCCAGCGATGCGAGCACGTCGAGCTCGCCGTCGAGGGCGAGGATGAACTGCTGTCGCAGCAGCTCGGCGGCGGGCGGCGAGCCGAAATGCGGCGACACGACGAAGGTGTTGATCGCCGAGCCCTCGTGACCGTTGACCGACGCCGAGTGCACCCGAAGCGAGTTCAGCGCCAGCACGCCGGCCGCCTTCGACAGCAGCCCGCGCCGGTCGGGCGCGATCATCGTCACGTTGTAGATGTGCGGGCTGTCCCCCGGCGTCAGCTCCACATGCACGCCGACTGTCGACGCAAGCGAAAGATGGCGCGGGTCAACGGGATCGGGATGCGGCAGCTCCTCGCCGGCCATCACCAGCCGGCAGCGGCGCACCAGGTCACCGATCAGCGACGCCTTCCAGTCACCCCACACGCCGGGGCCGGTCGCCAGCGAGTCGGCCTCGGCCAGCGCGGCCAACAGCTCGAGCAGCACCGTATCGCCGTCCAACGCCTCGACGACGGCTGCGATGGTCTTGGCGTCCTGCAGGTCACGGCGGGTGGCGGTGTGCGGGAGCAGGAGGTGATGCCGCACGACCCTGGAGAGCACCTCGACATCCGACGGCCACAGACCGAGCCTGGTGCCGATCTGGGTCGCCAGCTCGGCACCGATGACGCTGTGGTCACCGCCCCTGCCCTTGCCGATGTCGTGACACAGCGCGCCGAGCAGCAACAGGTCGGGACGCGACACGCGAGTGGTGAAAGCGCTTGCCCGCGAAACGGTCTCGACAAGATGGCGGTCGACGGTCCAGATGTGCACAACGTCGCGGGGTGGCAGATCACGCACGGCTCCCCACTCCGGGAAGAGCCTGCCCCACAGCCCGGTGCGGTCGAGCGCCTCTATCGTGGCCACCGCCGTGGGCCCTGCGGCCAGCATCACCAGCAGATCCTTGAGCGCCTGCCGCGGCCACGGGGTGCGCAGTTCGGGCGCGGACTGGCCGAGCCGGGCCAGCGTGGACGCCGCCATCGGCAGGCCGGTGGTCGCCGAGGCTGCGGCGACACGCAGGATCAGGCCGGGGTCGCGCTCGGGGCGCGCGTCGCGGGCAAGGATCACCTCGCCCCCGAACTCGATGACGCCTTCGTCCAGCGGCCGGCGCACCGGTCGACGAAACGCCGCGAATCCCCGGCGCGGCAGCGCATTGCCTGCGGTGCGCACGCCGGCGTCGACGTAGAAGCTGATGGTGCGTGCAGCGTCGGAGAGCATGCGCGCCAGATCGAAACGGTCACCGATGCGCAGGGCGGCGCCGATCTCGTCGGCGTGCTGGGCCAGCACCAGCTCCCGGCCGCGGCCGGATACCCGGTGCAGCTCGGTGCGAACGTTGAGCAGCGCGAGGTGCGCCTCGCCGAGCGTTTCGGTCGGCGATGCCAACGACCTGCTCGGGTAGACGTCGGCCAGCTGCGCTATCGCCAGCGCATTGAGCAGTTGTACGTCGCGCAGACCACCGCGGCCGGTCTTCAGATCCGGCTCGGCGCGGTGGGCGATCTCCCCGCTGCGTTGCCACCGCTGCTTGGTGTGTTCGACGAGTTCGTCGAAGCGCGAGGCGATTCCGGTCCGCCACTGCCGACGCGCACCGCCGACCAGCAGCGTCGACAAGTCGGCGTCGCCAGCGATATGGCGCACCTCCAGCATGGCCAGCCCGGCCGAGATGTCCTCTCCGGCAACCTTCATCGCCTCGGCTACCGTCCGGACGCTGTGGTCGAGCCGAATATTGGCGTCCCACAACGGGTACCAGAGCTTCTCGGCGACCTCGCTGACGACCTTCTTGGGCAGGTTGTCGTGCAACAGCATCAGGTCGAGGTCGGAGTACGGCAGCAGTTCGCGCGCGGCCCAGGCCTCCGGTCGCGACGATCGCGAAGCCACTGGTCTCGGTGATCCCGATCTCGGCAGCCTTCGACGAGAGCCAGAATTCGTGCAGGTCGAGCAGTGCGTCGCGGAGTTCGGCGGCATCCAGGTGATGGGAGCCGGAGACCAGCTTCTCGCACGCCGTCCGCAAGTCGGTGGCGGCCTTCGACGAGACCGCCGCCGGCGTCTCCGATAGGAGGCGCCGGCGGCGGAATCTCGTTTCTGCTCTGTCATTTCGATGTTCTCCCCGGCTTTTACTTTAACGCTCACGGTGCACGGCCGGGAGGCGACGTCTCAATTCAGCTGTGGATCAAAGGGCGTCGGACCCCCGCTCGCCCGTTCGGACCCGAACCACGGTGTCCACCGGGCTCACCCACACCTTGCCGTCGCCGATCTTTCCGGTCCTGGCGGCCTGCACGATCACGTCCACCACCTTGTCGACGGCCGAGTCGTCGACAAGCACCTCGATGCGCACCTTGGGCACGAAGTCCACGGAGTACTCCGCGCCGCGGTACACCTCGGTGTGCCCCTTCTGCCGTCCGTAGCCCTGCACCTCGCTGACGGTCATTCCGAGAATTCCCGACTGTTCGAGGCCGGTCTTGACGTCTTCGAGCGTGAACGGTTTGACGATCGCAGTAATCAGCTTCATTTCCCTCATTCCTCCGCGCCGGTGACGACCGAGAACCGAGCCTGCTCCCGACCGTAGCGAAGTCGTAGCCGGTTTCCGCGTGCTCGGCCTCGTCGATGCCGTCGGCCTCGTCTTCTTCACCCAGGCGCAGGCCGATGGTGAATTTCAGGATGTACGCCAAGATAGTCGTAACGATGAACGAGTAGGCGAGAACCGCGAACGCACCCACCGCCTGGCGCCACAGCTGATCGAAGCCACCGCCGTAGAACAGACCCGTGACGGCGGCGGGCGCCTCGGGGGCCGCGAGGAAGCCGATCAGCAGGGTGCCGGTCAGACCACCGACCATGTGGACTCCGACCACGTCGAGGGCGTCGTCGTAGCCGAACTTGAACTTCAATCCGACGGCCAGTGCACAGATCGCGCCGCCGAGGAATCCGACGACGAGCGCGCCGAGCACGTTGACCGACGAACAGGACGGCGTGATCGCGACAAGGCCTGCGACGACGCCTGACGCCGCACCCAGCGTGGTGGCGTGTCCGTCACGGATCTTCTCCACGAGCAGCCAGGCGAGCATCGCGGTGGCGGTGGCCACGGTGGTGGTCACGAACGTCGACGCCGCGATGCCGTCCGAGCTCAGGGCCGAACCCGCGTTGAATCCGTACCAGCCGAACCACAGCAGACCGGCACCGAGCATCACGAACGGCAGGTTGTGCGGCCGCATCGGAGTGGTCGGCCAACCCTTGCGCCGACCGAGCACGAGGCACAACGCCAGACCTGCTGCGCCCGAGTTGATGTGGACCGCCGTACCACCGGCGAAGTCGATCGCCTTCAGCTTGTTGGCAATCCAGCCACCGGTCTCACCCGTGAATCCGTCGAAGGCGAACACCCAGTGCGCAACCGGGAAGTAGACGAACGTCGCCCACAGGCCCGCGAAGACCAGCCACGAGCCGAACTTGAGGCGATCGGCGACCGCGCCGGAGATCAGCGCGACGGTGATGATCGCGAACATCAGCTGGAACATCACGAAAACCAGCTGCGGGATGGTGCCGGCCAGCGGGATGTTGACGGCGTCGGCCGCCTCGATTCCCGCCGACGGATCAGCAACAACCGCCTCTGCGGCGTTTCCGCCGATGAGGCCCTTCAGACCGAAGTACTGCGCGGGATCACCGAACAGGTTGCCGACGTCGTTGCCGAACGCCAGCGAGTAGCCGTACAGCACCCATAGCACCGTGACGACGCCCATCGCGCTGATGCTCATCATGAGCATGTTGAGCACGCCTTTGGCGCGCACCATGCCGCCGTAGAAGAACGCCAGGCCTGGCGTCATCAGCAGCACGAGTGCTGAGCTCGCCAGCATCCATGCCGTATCCCCTGTGTCGGGGATACCCATTAACGGGAAGCCATCCACTCGCTGTTTCCTCCTTCGACAAGGCAGGGCCGCAAAGGTTTTACGACCGTTGACCTGGTCCAAGACTTTGCTGAGTGGTTGTTTCGTTTAAGACGCCTTGGCGTTTCGCTCGTGTGAACGGATACGCCGGTTACGTTTCGCCGGTGTTACATCACGCGATTGTGACGCGCGTTTCGTTAACCGAGCAGTGCGTCGACGAAGGCTTCCGGTTCGAACGGCGCGAGATCGTCGGGGCCTTCGCCGAGGCCGACGAGTTTGACCGGCACACCCAATTCCTGCTGCACGCGGAACACGATTCCGCCCTTCGCTGTGCCGTCGAGTTTGGTCAGCGCCACACCGGTGATGTCGACGACGTCGGCGAACACGCGCGCCTGAGCCAACCCGTTCTGGCCGATGGTCGCATCGAGCACAAGGAGCACCTCGTCGACCGCCGCTCGCTTGCTCACCACGCGCTTGACCTTGCCCAGCTCGTCCATCAACCCGGTCTTGGTGTGCAACCGCCCTGCGGTGTCGATGAGGACGACGTCGGCGCCCGCCTCGATGCCCTTGTCGACGGCGTCGAACGCCACCGACGCGGGATCGGCGCCCTCGGCGCCACGGACCACCTCGGCCCCGACGCGGGATGCCCAGGCCTGCAGCTGGTCGGCGGCGGCCGCGCGGAAGGTGTCGGCGGCGCCGAGAACCACCCTGCGGCCATCGGCGACCAGCACCCGGGCCAGCTTGCCGACCGTGGTCGTCTTGCCGGTGCCGTTGACCCCGACGACCAGCATCACCGCCGGGTGATCGGCGTGCGGCAGCGCCCGCACGGAGCGATCCAGCTCCGGGTGCAGCTCGGCGACCAGCACCTCACGCAGCACCGCGCGGGCATCGGCTTCTGTGCGGACCCGGCCGCTGGCGAGCCGCTCACGCAACGCGGTGACCACCGAATCGGTGACGACGGAGCCCAGGTCGGCGACCAGCAGCGTGTCCTCGACGGCCTCCCACGAATCCTCGTCGAGGTCGCCGCCGCCGAGCAGCCCGAGCATGCTCTTGCCCAGCGCGTTCTGCGATTTGGCGAGCCGCCCGCGAAGCCGCTCGAGACGGCCTTCACTCGGCGCGATGGTGTCCAGCTCGGGCGGGGCTGGTTCGGCGGCCGGCTCGGGCAGCTGCCACGTCGGCGATCGGTCGCTTGGGCGCGTCGCGCGGAATGCTGGCGTCGTCACCGACGGCGGGCAAGCCGCTGGTGTCGATGCGCTCGGGTACGACCTCTGTCCGCGGCGGAGCGGGAGCAGGTGCTGACGATTGTGTGAACGAGATGCCGGAAGACGCTGTGTACCCGCCGGACTTATCGATAGGTGTGGCAGTGTCTGTGCTGGTGGACGAGTCGAGGCGGATCTTGCCGCGGCGCGATCGGACCAGGCCGAACACAACGGCAGCAGCGACGAGCAGAACGGCGATGACCGCGATTGCGATCCAGAGACCCTCGGACACCGTGCCATTGTCCCAAGGTGGGTAACCGGTGAGCATGCAGCCCACCGCGCACGAGAGGAGCCAACCGGCATTGGCTAACGGCATGGAGTCCCGCAAGGCCAGGCACATCGACGTATGTCTGACCGAAGCGGTGGACTACCAGAGCGTGACGACCGGCTTCGAGCGCATCGCGCTGCCCTACAACGCACTGACCCAGACCAATCTCGGCGCCATCGACACCCACACCGACTTCCTCGGCGTCCGACTCGAGGCGCCGGTGCTGATCGGGGCGATGACGGGCGGCGCCGAGCTTTCCGGTGTCATCAACCGCAACCTCGCCGCCGCCGCCCAGAAGCTCGGCATCGGCATGATGCTCGGCAGCCAGCGCATCATGTTGGGCGACGATGTCGCTGCGGCGAGCTTCGCGGTGCGTGACGTCGCGCCCGATGCTCTGCTGATCGGCAACATCGGACTTGCGCAGCTCTCCGACGAAGTGGTCGGGGATCTGGTCGACGCACTTGATCGCGTTGGCGCGAATGCGCTTGCGGTACATACCAATCCGCTGCAGGAGGCCATGCAGCACGAGGGCGATACCGACTTCTCCGGCTCGATCGATCGGCTTCGGGAGATCGCCGAGTCCATCAAATACCCGGTGATGCTCAAGGAGGTCGGCCACGGTATCGGGGCGGCGGCAGCCGCCGAACTGGTGGACTGCCCGAT
Organism: uncultured Actinomycetota bacterium; assembly: GCA_963758825.1. Classification (GTDB taxonomy): domain Bacteria; phylum Actinomycetota; class Actinomycetes; order Mycobacteriales; family Mycobacteriaceae; genus Mycobacterium. Next base: position 319,594 of record CAVWWV010000018.1, read on the forward strand.
CGCGGCCGTCGACGTGGCAGGCGCGGGCGGCACGTCGTGGGCGCGTGTCGAGCAGTACGTCCGCTACGGCGAGATCCGCTACCCGGCACTCGCCGAATGGGGCATCCCCACCGCGCAGGCCTTGCAGGAGGTGCGTCAGACGCTGCCCGACGTATCGCTGGTCGCCTCGGGAGGCATCCGCACCGGCATGGACGCCGCAAAGGCGCTCGCGATGGGCGCCGACGTCGTCGCGGTGGCGCGTCCGCTGCTCGCGCCCGCCATCGAATCGACTGCGGCCGTGCTGGATTGGCTTGCCAACTTCATCGCCGAGTTGCAGATCTGCCTGCACGGCAGCGGTGCGGCCGACCTGGCGGCGCTACGTCGTCATGGTGTCACGCAGGCGAACTAGCGCACAGAGCCCGCGGTGACCAGCTCTTGGCCGCGCATGCGCTGGGAGATCACCGCGGTGATGCCGTCGTCGCGCATGGTGACGCCGTACAGCGCGTCGGCGACCTCCATCGTCGGCTTCTGGTGGGTGATGACGATCAATTGCGACCGTTCCCGCAGCTGCTCGAACAGACCGATCAACCGGCGCAGGTTGACGTCGTCGAGCGCCGCTTCCACCTCGTCCATGACGTAGAAGGGCGACGGCCGCGCCCGGAAGATCGCCACCAGCATCGCGACCGCGGTGAGTGACTTCTCGCCGCCGGACAGCAGCGAGAGCCGCTTGATCTTCTTGCCGGGAGGGCGTGCCTCGACCTCGATGCCGGTGGTCAGCATGTCGTTGGGATCGGTGAGAAGCAGCCTGCCCTCACCGCCGGGGAACAACGCCGAGAACACTTGCGTGAACTCACGTTCCACGTCGATGAAGGCCTCGGTGAAGACCTGCAGGATGCGGGTGTCGACGTCGGTGATGACGTCGAGCAGATCCTTTCGGGCGCCTTTGACGTCCTCGAGCTGCGTGGACAGGAAGTTGTAGCGCTCCTCGAGCGCGGCGAACTCCTCCAGTGCCAACGGGTTGACCCGCCCGAGCTCGTTGAGTTCGCGTTCGGCCTTCTTCGCCCGGCGTTCCTGCGTCGAGCGGTCGAACGGCATCGGGGCGGGCGCGGTGACCTGCTCGCCCCGTTCGCGGGCCTGCTCGTATTCGGCCATCTCCAGTTCCGATGGCGGCAGCGGCACGTCGGGACCGTATTCGGCGACCAGGTCGGCGGTCGCCATCCCGAACTGATCGAGCACCTGCTGTTCGAGCTGCTCGATCCGCAGTGCCGCTTGGGCTTTGGCGACCTCGTCGCGGTGCAGCGCCTCGGTCACCGCGGCGATCTTCGAGCTGAACTCGGTGACCTGCTCGCGCACCTTGGCCAACGCCTCGATCCGTTGGTGGCGTTCGGCGGCCAGCGCGTCGCGACGGCGGGACGCGACCCCGACCGTCGCGTGCAGCCGCTGCGCAAGGCCGCGACCCGATTCGGCGACCGCCGCCGCGACGGCGGCGGCGTGTTCGCGGGCCTCCCGCGCGCGCTTCGCCCGCAGCCGGGCCTCCCGCTCGGCTGCCGCGGCGCGCCGCAGTGAATCGGCCCGTCCGCGAACGGCATTCGCCCGCTCTTCGGCAGTGCGAACCGTGAGACGCGCCTCGACTTCGGCGGAGCGGGCCGCCTCGGCGGCCGCGACGGTGACCTGCCGGTCGGTGGGCGCGGCGTCGAACAGGGGCGCCTGCTCCGCGTTGTGCAGCCGCTGCTCGAGTGCGGCCAGCTCCTCGACGGTCTGCACCCGCCCGGTTTCCAGCTCGTCGCGCTGGCGAATCAGCCGTTGCCATTCGTCGTCTGCGGTGCGCGCGTCCTGGCCGAGCCTGCCCAACTGCTCGTAGATCGCCGAGATCGCGGCGTCGGACTCGTTGAGCGCTGCCATCGCCTGCTCGGCGGCATCCTGGCGGGCCTTCTGCTCGGCCAGCGCGCCGGACAACGCGGCGCTCAACTCGCCGACCTGCTTCTCCGCGGCCGCCAGCTCGCCGCGGGCCTTCTCCACCTCCGAGGTGAGCTCCAGGGTGGAGGGCTTGCGGTCCGACCCGCCGCTGAGCCAACCTGCGCCGACGAGATCGCCGTCGGCGGTGACCGCACGCAGCTGCGGACGCGCCGCCACCAGATCCAGCGCCGCGGCCAGGTCGCCGACCACCGCAACGCCGGACAACATTGCGCGCAGCGCGCCACGCAACCGCGACGGCATGTCCACCAGGTCGGTCGCCCACTGCGCGCCTTCGGGCGGCGGCCCGGACTGTGCCGTCGCCTCGACCGGCCAGTCGCCCAGCACGATCGCCGCGCGGCCACCGTCGGACGCCTTGAGTGCGGCGACGGCCGAGCGGGCGGCACCGAAGCTCTCCGCGGCGACGGCGTCGGCTGCCGCGCCCAGCACAGCCGCGATCGCCGGTTCGTAGCCCGGCCGTACCTTGACCAGACTCGCCACCGAGCCGAAAAGTCCTGCGCCGGAAAGGTTTCGCTGCAGCCAGGCGGCACCGTCCTTGCGGTCGAGACCGACCGCGAGGGCATCGATGCGGGCGAGCAGCGACGCGACGTGACGCTCGGCGCTGCGCTCCCCGGCCTGAAGCTCGGCGACGCGTTCGTCGGCGAGGCGCAGCGCTGTCACGCTGCGGTCGTGTTGCTCGTCGAGCCCGACCTCACCCGCGTCGAGCTCACCAACGCGGCTCTGCACCGTCTCGAACTCGGCCTTGGCCTGCTGCGCGCGGATGCCCGCCTCTTCGATGTTGTCGGTGAGCCGCGCGACGGTCTCGTCGATGGACTCCACGCGGGTGCGCATGGTGTCGACCTGGCCTGCCAGCCGGGCCAACCCTTCGCGGCGGTCGGCCTCGGCGCGCACCGCCGCGAGGTGTGCGCGTTCCGCCTCGGCGGCGATGCGCTCGCGTTCGGTCAGCTCGTCGCGTGCCGCGGTCAGGCGCTCGCGGGACTCGCCCAGTTCGGCCAACAGCGCTCGCTCGTGCGCGGCGATCTCGTCGGCCTCGGCCTCCAGCGCGTCAGGGTCGGCCCCACTGGACGTCTCCTGCTCGGTGTCGAGGTGCTGGGCCCGCTCGCTGGCGATCCGGACGGTCGCGCTGACGCGTTCGGCCAGCGCCGACAACCGGAACCACCTCTGCTGGGCGGCTTCTGCGCGCTCGCTCAGGCCGGCGACCGCCGATTCGTGGGTGTCGAGCTGGGCGGTAGCGGCTTCCAGCCGGCTGGTCATCTCGTCGTGCTCGCGCCGCAGCGATGTCTCGGCCTGGTTGGTGTCGTCGAACTCGCCTTTGCGGGTGACCAGGTCGTCGGCTGCCAGCCGCAGCCGCGCGTCGCGGAGGTCGGCCTGGATGGTCTGTGCGCGGCGCGCCATCTCGGCCTGCCTGCCCAGTGGCTTGAGCTGGCGGCGCAACTCGGTGGTGAGGTCGGTCAGCCGGGCCAGGTTGGCCGACATCGAGTCGAGCTTGCGGACCGCCTTCTCTTTGCGCTTGCGGTGCTTGAGGACGCCCGCGGCCTCCTCGATGAACGCCCGCCGGTCCTCCGGGCGGGACTCGAGGATTTCGGAGAGCTTGCCCTGGCCGACGATGACGTGCATCTCGCGGCCGATGCCGGAGTCGCTGAGAAGTTCTTGCACATCCATCAAACGGCAACTGCTGCCGTTGATTTCGTACTCGCTGCCGCCGTCGCGGAACATCCGGCGGGTGATCGACACCTCGGAGTACTCGATCGGCAACGAGTTGTCCGAGTTGTCGATCGTGACGGTGACCTCAGCCCGGCCCAGCGGCGGTCGCGACGACGTGCCTGCAAAGATGACGTCTTCCATCTTGCCGCCGCGCAGGGTCTTGGCGCCCTGCTCGCCCATCACCCACGTCAACGCGTCGACCACGTTGGACTTGCCGGAGCCGTTGGGTCCGACGACGCAGGTGATACCGGGTTCGAAGCGAAGAGTCGTCGGCGAAGCAAAGGACTTGAAGCCCTTCAGCGTCAGACTCTTGAGGTGCACGATGGGCCACACTACAGCCGCAAAGGCTATCGCTCGGTGAAGCCCGCTATCGCGTCGCCGACTTCTGACCAATCCGCGACGACTTTCTCGACGCGGCCCGGCGCATCGCCGCTTTCCAGCAGGTCAAGCAGGCGCTGGCAGTCGTCTCGAGGCCCCTGCGCGACGACCTGGACACGCCCGTCCGGCCGGTTCGACGCGTATCCCGTCAGCCCCAGTTCCAGGGCTCGCGAGCGGGTCCACCACCGGAACCCGACCCCCTGCACGTGGCCATGCACCCACGCCGTCAGCCGAGCCTCAGCTAACTCCTGCACCACTAACCCCAAACGTCACTTTGGTCCCGGACTTCAGCGTGCGCCCGACCGTGCACACTTGGTCGATCGCCCGCTCCACGACGGTGAGTACCCGGGCCACCTCGTCTTCCGACAGACCGGACAGGTCAAGCGTCATCTGTTCGTCGAGCTGCGGATAGCGCTCCTGCTCGCGGTCTGCCGCACCGGACACCGAGATCCTCACCTGGTAGTCCTCGCCCAGCCTGCGCTGCAGCGGCGCGTCGCTGGCCATGCCGCTGCAGGCCGCGAGCGCGATCTTCATCAGCTCGCCGGGGGTGAACACCCCCTCGACGTCCTCGTTGCCGACAAGCACCTGCGCGCCCCGCGTGCTGCGGCCGGTGTAGCGGCGCACACCGGTGCGCTCGACCCAGAGTTCCGTCATGTCTTATTTCTACAACCAGCCGCGAAACGGAATTCCAGCACCGAAAGTGCGAGTAATCACGTGCTGGAATTCCGTTTCGCGGAAGTTGCCCCCCGTTTGGCGGGGGTTGCGCGGCGGGCGCGGGCTGGCGCGGTTTTGGCTGACACCGTGGGCAGTAGAACGACGACCGGTTCATGAACTTCTCCCGTCGCATCACCGCGCCGCAGCGCCTGCACGGCTCGCCCTCGCGTCCGTAGGCGTCCAGCGATCGCTCGAAGTACCCGGATTCGCCGTTGACATTGACATAGAGCGAGTCGAACGACGTGCCGCCCTCGCCCAGCGAGTCGGTCATCACCTCCGTCGCCGCATCCAGCAGCTCGCCGAGCCGCTTGCGGCTCAGCGACGACGCCAGCCGGGCTCCGTTGATCTTGACGCGCCACAGTGCCTCGTCGGCATAGATGTTCCCGATGCCCGACACCACGGTCTGATCCAGCAGTTGCCGCTTGATCTCGGAATGCTTGCGCCGCAACACGTTAATGACGCCATCGCGGTCGAACCTGGGATCCAACGGATCGCGGGCGATGTGCGCGACGGGCGCTGGAACGTCGGTGCCGTCGACCGTGACCACGTCGGTCAGCATCCACCCGCCGAACGTGCGCTGGTCGACGAAGCTCAGCGCGGTGCCGTCGTCGAGCAGCGTCGCGATGCGCAGGTGGCCCTCGTTCTGGACGGGGCCCAGCAGCATCTGCCCGCTCATCCCGAGATGGACGACCAGAGCAGAGTCATCGCTCAGGGTGAGCCACAGATACTTGCCGCGGCGGCCGGTGCCGGTGATGCGCATGTTCAGCAGCCGCGCCGTCAGATCGGCCGGTCCCGCCTCGTGACGGCGCACGGCGCGGGGATGGTTCACCCGCACGGCGGTGATGGTCTTGCCCGCCACGTGTGCCTCGAGCCCCCGCCGTACGACTTCGACCTCGGGAAGTTCAGGCATCGACGTTGCTGGCCGACAGCGCCGTCCACGCCGCGGCCGCGGCCTTCAACTCGGCTTCCTTCTTGGTCCGGCCGACGCCCCTGCCGTACTCGGTGTCCATCACGACGACGGTCGCGGTGAACTCCTTGTCGTGATCGGGTCCGGTCGCGGTCACCAGGTAGGACGGTGAGCCCATGCTGCGCGCCGCGGTCAGCTCCTGCAGGCTGCTCTTCCAGTCAAGACCCGCACCGAGCGTCGGCGCGGTCTCGATCAGCGAACGGAACAGTCGCAGGATCACCTCGCGGGAGCCCGACAGGCCGTGCTCGAGATAGATTGCGCCGAGCAGGGATTCGACGCCGTCCGCCAGGATGCTCGACTTGTCGGCGCCGCCCGAGTGCTCCTCGCCCTTGCCGAGCAGCAGATGGGCGCCCAGCCCGCCGTCGGACAGCGCGCGGCCGACGTCGGCCAGCGCCTGGGTGTTGACGATGCTGGCGCGCAGTTTGGCCAGATCGCCCTCTGAGCGATCGGGATGCCGGTGATAGAGCTCCTCGGTGATGGTCAGCCCGAGCACCGCGTCACCGAGGAATTCCAGTCGCTCGTTGGTCGGCAGGCCGCCGTTCTCGTAGGAGTAGCTGCGGTGCGTCAGCGCCATGGTGAGCAGCTCGTCGGGCAACTCGATACCGAGCGCCTTGACCAGAGCGGCCCGATCACCCGTCACTTGTCGTCGGTCTCCAGCATTGACGAGAGCTTCGCCCAGCGCGGATCGATCTTCTCGTGACCATGGCCCGGTTCGGCCGTCGCCATCGGGATGCCGCAATCCGGGCACAGTCCTTGGCAGTCCGGGCCGCACAGCGGGGAGAACGGCAGCGCAAGACCGACGGCGTCGATGATCGGCTGTTCCAGGTCGACGGAGTCGTTGACGACGTGTCCGACCTCGTCGGCGTCGGTGGTCGCCTCGGTCGCGCTGTCGGGGTAGGCGAACAGCTCGGTGAGGTCGATCTCGACGTTCCCGGTAACGGGCTTAAGGCAGCGTGCGCACTCCCCCGTCGTTGGCGCCGACATCGTTCCTGTGACCAGCGCGCCTTCCGACACCGACTCGATGCGCAGGTCGAGCTGCAGCGGTGCGCCCTCGGGGATGGCCGCCAGCTCCAGACCGATGCGCGCCGGGGCAGGCACCGTTTCGTTGAAGGTCATCATCGAACCCGGCCGTCGGCCCAGCCGGGCGATGTTGATCACGAGCGGCGAGCGGGAATTTCTGTGCGTCGCCATACGACGATCCTACGACCCGTATCAGAGCGGGCCAGGCCCGCACGGCGCGGTGGTCAGCGGGTGGCGTAGTCGTGCGTACCGGCGGCGGTGCGCAACTGATGGCGGCCACGGCCGACCGAACGGATCGTTCCGTTCAAGAACTCCTCGAACTCCGCGAGCTTGCTGTCGACGTAGATGTCGCATTCGCCACGCAGTCGGTCCGCCTCGGCATGGGCCGCGTCGATGAGCCGGGTGGCCTCGGCGTTCGCGGACTGCACCGTCTCGGTCTGCGACACCAGACGCTGCTGCTCCTTGATGCCCTCCTGGACCGCCTTCTCATAGGACAGGTTGCCGCTCTCGATCAGGCGATCCGCCTCAGCCTTCGCCCGACCTGCGCTGGCTTCGTACTCGCGCTTTGCCGTCGCGCTGATGCGAGCGGCTTCCTCGCGAGCTTCGCCAACCATTCGCTCGCTGTGTTGCCGCGCCTCGGCGACCATGCGATCTGCCTGCGCCTTGGCGTCGGACAGCAACCGGTCGGCTTCGGCACGGGAGTGGTTCAGCATCGAGTCGGCCTCCGCGCTGGCCGTCGCCACCATCGATCCCGAGTGCTCCCTGGCCTCGTTCAGGAGCTGGTCACGCGCATCGAGCACGTCCTGCGCGTCGTCGAGTTCGCCGGGGATGGCGTCCTTGATGTCGTCGATCAGCTCGAGCACGTCGCCACGTGGCACCACACAGCCCGCCGTCATCGGAACACCGCGCGCTTCTTCGACGATCGCGCCAAGCTCGTCGAGAGCCTCAAATACTCGGTACACGGCACACCCTCCAGGCGTAGTTGTTGTTACTAGTGTGCCTGGTGTTACCCCTGTGACTACGCTAACGCCGCCGGTGTGTCGCCGGCCGGCTTTCAGCGGCACACCCAGGCCCGCCCCGTACAAGGGGTCACATTATGTCAATACCGCCGTGTTTGGCATATCGGGCAGAACAAACACCGCCCGGCGGAGTCAGCTCCGCGGACGGTCTTTGCCGGATCATTGAATTCGCTTAGCCGAGGGCGCTCTTTATCGCGTCGCGAGCGCGGTCGAGCATCGAGGCGAATGGGCCGACGGCGAAGTTCAGCTTGGCCGACTCGACACCGGGATGCGGACGCGTCGGCGCAATCGCCTCTGCGGCCAGCACGGCCTTCGCCATCCGGTTGAGGTCGTCGGCATCCAGCTCGCGCTCCAACCGGGTGAACTCCTCGAGTTCCTCGCGCTCAGCGTGGTCGAGCACCGAGCCCCGGAACAGCGTCAACTCATCGATGAACTCCTTGGAGCTGATGTCCATCGCCTCGAGCGCCGACAGGTGTTCCTTGGCGTCGTGCTCCTCGAGGAGACGGGCGTCGACGATGATGTCGCCACCGTCGACCTGCTGGCGGACCCTGGGGTGAACGACCATTTCCTCGGCGGTCTCGTGCACCGCGAGGAGTTGGCGCAGTTCGGTGAAGGCCTTGCGGCGCGCGTCATCAGTCGACGCCGAGAACACCTCTTCGAACATGTCCTTGATCAGGTTGTGCTGGTCTTTGAGGAATTTGACGACGTCATCGGTCGACTGAACAAATGTTTCAACCACAGCAATCTCTCCCGAGTAATTCGGTTGGTTTGGTCGGCGCAATGGGCTGCGCGCCTACTGCAGTGGTTACCCGACGCGCGCGTCACTAACCCTTGAGCTTGCCCTGCAGCCGCATATTCACCGGTTCGGGCAGCAGCTCAGATACGTCCCCGCCCATCGACGCCACCTCTTTGGCCAGCGACGACGACACGAACGAGTACTTCGGCGTGGTGGCCACGAAGAATGTGTCCACCCCGGCGACGTGCTTGTTCATCTGAGCCATCTGCAACTCGTATTCGAAGTCGGTGCCGGTGCGCAGCCCCTTGACGATCGCGGTCAGCCCGTGGGTCTTGACGAAGTCGACGACCAGCCCCTGGCCCGACTCCACCCGGAGATTCGGCAGATGTGCCGTCGACTCCTCGATCATCGCGATGCGCTCGGCGAGGTCGAACATGCCCTTCTTGTTCGGGTTGACCAGGACGGCGACCACGACCTCGTCGAACTGGGCGGCCGCGCGCTCGAAGATGTCGATATGGCCGAGGGTCACCGGGTCGAAGGATCCCGGGCATACCGCGCCGCTCATGGCTGACGACGGTATCAGGGCTGCTCAGGTCCTTTCTTGCGCCGCGCTGGGGCGACGTCGAGAACTCCCATCTCGAGGCGGGTGTCGCCGTAGCGGCGGGCCTGCCACTGCTGCCAGCCGTCCGGCCAAGTCAGCTCCGGCCCGGATGCGGCGCGCTCGACGACGACGACGCTGCCCTCGGCGGTCCAGCCGCATCCGTTCAGCGCCGTCAGCATCTCGTTCACCTCGGCCTCGCTCATCTCGTAGGGCGGGTCGGCGAGAACCAGATCGACGGGTGCCTCGGCGCCCGCCGCGAGCACCGACGAGACCGTGCCGCGACGCAGCGTGGCTCCGGTGACCCCGAGGGATCTTGATGTTCTTGTCGATCACCGCCGCTGCCCGCTGGTCGGATTCGACGAACACCGCACTGGCTGCCCCACGGGACAGCGCCTCGAGCCCGAGCGCACCCGAGCCGGCATACAGATCGAGCACCGATGCGCCGTGCAGGTCCATGCGGGCGACCAGCACATTGAACAGCGACTCCCGCACCCGGTCGGTCGTCGGGCGGGTGCCGCGCGGGGGCACCACGATGCGCCGCCCGCCGTGGACGCCTGCGACGATGCGGGTCAGCTCACCACCACCAGTAGATCGCCGCCCTCGACCTGCGCAGTCTCGGACACGGCGATGCGGCTGACGGTCCCTGCCTTCGGGGCGGTGATGGCCGCTTCCATCTTCATCGCCTCGATGGTGGCGATGGTCTGTCCGGCGTCGACCTTGTCGCCGGATGCGACCGCAACGGTGACCACACCGGCGAACGGCGCGGCGACATGGTCGGGGTTGGACCGGTCGGCCTTCTCCGTGGCGGGGACCTCGCTGGCGATGCTGCGGTCACGCACCAGAACTGGACGCAGCTGCCCGTTGAGGATGCACATCACCGTGCGCATACCCCGCTCGTCGGGTTCGGAGATCGCCTCGAGCCCGATCAGCAGCTCGACGCCGCGCTCGAGCTTGACGCGGTGCTCGTCGCCAGGCCGCAGACCGTAGAAGAACTGGTTGGCCGACAGGCTCGACGTGTCGCCGTACAGATCGCGGTGGGCGTCGAATTCCTTTGTGGGACCCGGAAACAACAGACGGTTCAACTCTGCCTGACGCTTGGGGCCCGCGTCCGAGAGCGCCGCCTCATCGTCGGGCGTGAGTTCCTGGGTGGGCTTGGCAGCCGGCCGACCCGCCAGCGCTTTGGTTCGCAGCGGCTCGGGCCAGCCACCTGGCGGGTCACCCAACTCGCCGCGCAGGAACTCGATGACCGAGTCGGGAATGTCGAATCGAGCTGGGTCGGCGGCGAACTCGTCGGCGGTCACACCGGCGCCGACCAACGACAGAGCAAGGTCGCCGACGACCTTCGATGACGGCGTCACCTTCACCAACCGGCCGAGGATGCGGTCGGCGGCGGCATAGTTCTCCTCGATCTGCTCGAACCGGTCCCCCAATCCCAGCGCGATGGCCTGCTGGCGCAGGTTGCTCAGCTGACCGCCGGGGATCTCATGGCGATACACACGTCCCGTCGGTGCCGGCAGCCCGGATTCGAACGGCGCGTACACCTTTCGCAGCGCCTCCCAGTACGGCTCCAGTTCGCATACCGCGGTGAGCGAAAGGCCGGTGTCATATTCGGTGTGTGCGGCGGCGGCCACTATCGAGGACAGCGCGGGCTGACTGGTGGTGCCTGCCAGTGGTGCGGCGGCGCCGTCGACGGCGCTGGCCCCGGCCTGCCACGCCGACAGGTAGGTGGCCAGCTGACCGCCGGGAGTGTCATGCGTGTGCACATGCACCGGAAGGTCGAACCGGCTGCGCAGCGCGCCGACCAACGCCGAGGCAGCCTGCGGGCGCAGCAGCCCGGCCATGTCCTTGATCGCCAGCACATGCGCGCCGGCGTCGACGATCTGCTCTGCGAGCTTGAGGTAGTAGTCCAGTGTGTACAGGTTCTCGCCGGGATCCGACAGGTCACCCGTGTAGCTCATCGCGACTTCGGCTATCGCCGTGCCTGTTTCGCGTACGGCGTCGATCGCGGGACGCATCGACTCGACGTTGTTCAGCGCGTCGAAGATGCGGTAGATATCGATGCCGGTGGCCGTCGCTTCCTCGACGAACGCGGTGGTGACCAGTTCTGGGTACGGGGTGTAGCCGACGGTGTTTCGTCCGCGCAGCAGCATCTGCAGGCAGATGTTGGGTACCGCCTCCCGCAGGGCGGCCAGCCGCTCCCACGGGTCTTCCTTCAAGAACCTCAGCGCCACATCATAAGTCGCGCCGCCCCAGCATTCGATCGACAGCAGCTGCGGCGTCATCCTGGCGATGTAGGGCGCCACCATCAGCAGCCCGTTGGTGCGCACCCGCGTCGCCAGCAGCGACTGATGCGCGTCGCGGAACGTTGTGTCGGTGACACCGACGGCCGCCGAATCGCGCATCCACCGCGCGAACCCCTCCGGACCCGCCTCGGTCAGCTTCTGCTTACTGCCGGGCGGCGGCGGCGTCGTCAGATCGATATCCGGCAACTTGTCGTGCGGATACACCGTGGACGGACGCGGGCCGTGCGGCTGGTTCACCGTCACATCGGCCAGGTAGTTCAGGATCTTGGTGCCGCGGTCGGCGGGTGTGCGCGCGGTCAGCAGGTAGGGCCGCTGATCGATGAACGACGTGGTGACCCGGCCCGCCCGGAAGTCGGGATCGTTGACCACCGCCATCAGGAACGGGATGTTCGTCGACACACCCCTGATCCGGAACTCGGCAAGCGCGCGCCGGGCACGGGCGATCGCCGCGGAGAAATCGCGTCCACGACAAGTGAGCTTGACCAGCATCGAGTCGAAGTGCGCGCTGATCTCCGCGCCGAGGTTGGTGCCGCCGTCCAGCCGGATTCCCGCACCGCCGGGGCTGCGGTAGCCGGTGATGCGGCCGGTGTCGGGACGGAAGCCGTTGGCCGGGTCCTCGGTGGTGATCCGGCACTGCATCGCTGCGCCGTGGACGGTCAGCGTCTCCTGGGACAGCCCGAGCTCCTCGAGCGTTTCGCCGTCGGCGATACGCATCTGGCTGGCGACCAGGTCGACGTCCGTGATTTCCTCGGTAACGGTGTGTTCCACCTGTATCCGCGGGTTCATCTCGATGAACACATGGTGGCCACGCTCGTCGAGAAGAAACTCGACGGTACCCGCATACGAGTAGTTGATCTGACGGGAGAACGCGACGGCGTCGGCGCACATCCTGTCCCGCAGCTCCTCGGGCAGATTCGGCGCGGGCGCCAGCTCGACGACCTTCTGATGTCGGCGCTGCACACTGCAGTCGCGTTCGAACAGATGCATCACATTGCCGTGCCGGTCCGCGAGGATCTGAACTTCGATGTGTCGCGGGTTGAGCACCGCCTGCTCGAGGTAGACCATCGGGTCGCCGAATGCCGACTCGGCCTCCCGGCTGGCCGCCTCGATCGCCTCGGGCAGGGCGGCGGCTTCGGTCACCCGGCGCATTCCGCGGCCGCCACCTCCCGACACCGCCTTCACAAACAGCGGGAACTCCATCTCGGCGGCGGCGCTGACCAGTTCGTCGACCGACGCCGACGGCGCCGATGACGTCAGCACCGGCAGCCCCGCAGACCTCGCGGCGGCGATGGCGCGTGCCTTGTTGCCGGCCAGCTCCAGCACATCGGCACCGGGCCCGACGAAGGTGATGCCCGCCTGCGCGCAGGCTGCAGCCAGATCGGGATTCTCCGAGAGGAACCCGTATCCCGGGTAGACCGCGTCGCAGCCGGCCTGTTGCGCGACCCGGATGATCTCGTCGACCGACAGGTATGCGCGAACCGGGTGGCCGGTCTCCCCGATCTGGTACGACTCGTCGGCCTTCAGCCGGTGCTGGGAGTTGCGGTCCTCGTAGGGATAGACCGCGACGGTGGTGATCCCCATCTCATAGGCGGCGCGAAAAGCGCGGATCGCAATCTCGCCGCGGTTGGCGACCAGGATTTTCGAGATCACCCGCGTACCCTAACGCCGACTCACTGGGCGGCGGTTAGATCAGCGTCGACCAGTAGTTCCAGAACCGCACCAGGATCATCAGGATCAGCGCGGTGAACCACAGCGTGACCAGCGACCAGCGCCACTGGTGAAGAACCCGCGCCACCCCGCTTTCCAGTTGTGGCGCCAATGCGATGGACGCCACCACGACGAGGAGCGGGACGGTGACCGCCCAGACCACCATGCAGTACGGGCACAGCGCGCCGATGCGGTACAGGCTCTGGAAGATCAGCCAGTGGATGAACCCGACCCCGAGCAGCGTGCCGAGCGCCAGCCCACCCCAATACCAGCGCGGCAGGCGGACTTTGGCGACCGCCAGCACGCCGGTGACGACCACGATGGTGAAGGAAACGATGCCGATGAGCGGGTTCGGGAAGCCGAACGCGGACGCCTGTGGCGTGATCATCACCGAACCGCAGGACAGCACCGGGTTGATGCTGCATGACGGCACGTAATCGGGGTTGATCAGAATCTCGATCTTCTCGACCGTCAGCGTCAGGGCGGCGGCCAGGCCGACGGCGCCGGCGATCAACACCCACACCGCGCTCGGGGTGCGCACCTCGACGCCCCGGCGCGCCTCGCCGGTCGCGGGCTCGGCCGGGCTGTCGGTAACTGTCATGGCGCGCCCGGCGGCGCGGTCGGAGTCGGGGCTTTCGGCTTGGACATCAGGCCGGGCACGTCACCGACGATCGTCTTGATCTGCGCAACCAGATCCTCGGCCGTCGACGTGCTGACGTCGAACTCCTGACCGTTGATCTTGACCGTCGGGGTGGACTGGATTTTGGAAGCGCTCGCAAGGCCCTCGACCATCGAGACGTACTTGCCCTTGTTGATGCAGTCCGGCACGGTGCCGCCGGCACCTGCCTGCCTGGCGATCTCGATCAGCCGCGCGTCATCGGGGAAGCTGGCGCCGGTTTCTCCCGGCTGCTGCGCGTACAGCGCGGCGTGGAAGCGACGGAACGCGTCCTTCGACTCGTCGGCGACACAGTAGGCGGCAGCGCCCGAGCGCGACGAGTAGTTCGCGTTGCTCGGCGAATCGAGGATGGCGACCATGTTGTAGTCCGCCCGGATGGCTCCGCTGTCGATGAGCTGGTTGATCGTCGGTCCGAACTTCTGCTCGAATTCGCCGCAGTGCGGGCACAGGAAATCTTCGTAAAGCGAGACCACAGCCTTGGGTTCGGTGCTGCCCTCCTTGGTGATGAGCTTGCTCGACGACACCTGGATCGACTTGGTTTCGCCGGCCTCCGGTTTCTTGTCCGAGCCCATCACGATGTAGAGCACCAATCCGACGCCGAGCAGCACCACGATCGCGGTCAAACCAACCTGAATGAACAGGTTGCGCCTGCGATCGGCGGCGTTGAGGTCGTAGCGGGCGTTCTTCTTGGAATTCGTGGCCACGCGGTCAAGGGTACCGGCGAGGGTCTCCCGGTTTGTCAGCTGCGGCTCAGATGCGCGCGCAGGGCCGAAATGATCTCGTAGGTCGCCGCCGCAGCGCCGCCACCCAGGCCGAAGAAATTGGGGAAGGCGTGGATCAGAGAGCCGAACTCCCGCGCGTCCACGGTGTTACCCGCTGCGCGCAGTGCCTCGGCATATTGGCGGCCTTCATCGCGCAGCGGGTCGAAGCCCGCGGTGACGAGGATGCTGGGCGGCAGCCCGGACAGGTCGTCGGCCAGCAGCGGTGACACCCGGGGATCGGTCGGGTCGACGCCCGAGTCCCCGACGTACTTGTCCTGAGCGAATTCCATGTCCCAGCGACGGAGGAAGAATCCGTCGGCGAACAGGCCCATTGACCGGGTCCGGCCAGCGAAGTTGGTGATCGGATACAGCAAGAGCTGCAGTAGGGGCGACGGCACGCCTTCGTCGCGAGCACGCAGCGCCACCACCGCAGCGAGGTTGCCGCCTGCGCTGTCCCCGCCGACGGCCACCCTGGCCGGATCGGCGCCGAGTTCGGCGGCATGCTCGCGCGCCCACAGATACGCCGCGTACGCATCGTCGACGGCCGCGGGCGCCTTGTGCTCCGGAGCAAGCCGATAGTCGACGAAGAGCACCTGGACGCCTGCCCGCTGGCAGATGACCTCGCACAGGTTGCCGTGCGTTTCGTAGCCGCCTTCGACGAAGCCACCGCCGTGGTAGTAGACGAGCAGCGGCGCCCCGTCATCGCCCGCCGACCGGATGTGTATCGCCGGGATGTCACCGCCGGGCCCTGGCACCGAGACCTCGGTCAATGTCACGTCGGCTTTCACCCGGGGGAACCGCGCCGCCAGCTCATTGAGGCGCCTGCGCGCGGTCGCCACGTCCTCGCTGAGAATGAGCCCTTCACGGCCCGACACGCGCGAAGTCGCCAGCATCAGTTGCAACGTCGTATCCAGGGTGTTGCCGTCGATGGTGATCGAATGGCCGCCCAGTAAAAGGCGCTTGATCCGATCGGGCGCCCGGGAGATGGCGTGCAGTGTCGGCGCGCCCAAGACCTTCTGCAGCCTGTCCCGAACGTCGGGCGGCAACGGCGCGGTTTTCGCGCCGGAGGAGGTCTCAGGTCGCCCTGGCAGACTTCCAGTCATGGCTTCTCCCTTGATAAAGCTGAACGACGGTAACGCGATCCCTGCGGTCGGACTCGGCGTTTTCCAGACGCCTCCGCAGGAGACGGTACGAGCCGTGGCGACCGCGCTCGACGCGGGCTACCGGCATGTCGACACCGCCTCCATCTATGGCAACGAGGCCGAGGTCGGCCAGGCGATCGCCGAATCCGGAATCGACCGCGACGAGGTCTTCATCACGACGAAGCTCTGGAATGCCGACCAGGGATACGAGAGCACACTGGCCGCGTTCGACGCCAGCCTCGAACGCCTCGGCATCGACCGTCTCGACCTGTATCTCATCCACTGGCCGACACCGGCCAAGAACACCTACGTCGACACCTTCAAGGCGTTCGCCCATCTGCACGACCAGGGGCGGGTCTCGTCGATCGGGGTGAGCAACTTCGAGCCGGAGCACCTGCGAATTCTGATCGACGCAACCGGGATCGTTCCCGCCGTCAACCAGGTGGAGTTGAATCCCCGGCTGCAGCAGCAGGAGCTGCGCGAAGTCCATGCTCAACTCGGCGTGGCCACCGAGGCGTGGGCTCCATTGGGCCAGGGAGCACTGCTGGACGACCCGACCGTGACCGCGGTCGCCGACGCGCACGGAAAAACGCCTGCACAGGTACTGATTAGGTGGCATATCCAGCTCGGCAATATAGTCATCCCGAAGTCGGTGACCCCCGAGCGGATTGTGAGCAACTTCGACGTGTTCGATTTCGAGCTGACCGAGCAGGACATGTCGTCCATCTCGTCGCTCGGCGACGGAACTCGGCTCGGTCCCGACCCACGGACCTTCAACTAACCTTCAACAAAGCAGGGATAGGTGACATGACGTCGGCGGCCGCAATTCCTTCCGTCACTCTCAACGACGACCACACCATGCCGGTGATCGGCCTCGGGGTCGGTGAGCTCTCAGACGCCGAGACAGAGTCGGCGGTGTCGGCGGCGCTCGAGGCGGGTTACCGATTGATCGACACCGCGGCGGCGTACGGCAACGAGGCCGCGGTCGGACGTGCCATCGCCTCGTCGGGCGTGCCGCGCGAGGAGCTGTTCGTCACCACCAAGCTGGCCACCAAGGACCAGGGGTTCCAGTCGTCACAGGATGCGCTGGCGGCCAGCCTGGAACGCCTCGGCCTCGACTACGTCGATCTCTATCTGATCCACTGGCCCGCCGGCGAGCAGGGCAAATACATCGACAGCTGGGGCGGGCTGCTGGCCTGCCGGGGCGTGGGCCAAACCCGGTCTATCGGCGTGGCCAATTTCCACGAGGAGCACCTTTCGAACATCGTCGACCTGTCCTTCGTGCCGCCTGTCGTCAACCAGATCGAGTTGCACCCGCTGCTCAACCAGGCCGCACTGCGCGCCGTGAACACCGCCCGCGATGTCGTCACCGAGGCCTACGGCCCGCTGGGCGTCGGCCGGCTCCTCGACAACCCCACGATCGTCTCGGTCGCCGAGGCACACGGTAAGACGCCTGCGCAGGTGTTGATCCGGTGGAGCATCCAGCTCGGCAACGTGGTCATTCCTCGGTCGTCGTCGCCGGAGCGGGTGAAGTCGAACCTCGAGGTGTTCGACTTCGAGCTGACCGACGACGAGATGGCCACCCTCAACGGATTGGACGACGGGACGCGGTTCCGGCCGGACCCCGAAACCTACACCGGCACTTAGGTTTCCAGGTAGGCGGAATCCGTACGGTCTGCTCGGCTACCAGAGGTCGCCGTCGCGCCAGTCGCATATCAAGGGCGCAGAATCCAGGAACCGGCGGCTGGCGCCGGTGTTCGGGAAGACGAAGATCCGATCGGCCGGGTCGTAGGTGTCGACCAACCCGTCGGGCGTATCTGCGCGGGTGGGACCGGTCCAGGGGTGCCAGCCACGAGCGGCGTAAAACGGCGCGGCGCTCTCGACCGCGTTGAGTGCGCCGAGCTCGTGATGATCGCGGATGATCGCTTCCGCGTGATTCATCACCAGACCTCCAAGACCGCGACCCTGCTGATCGGGATGAACGGCGACGCTCTCGACGTAACCGGTGGCGAACGCGTCACTGCCGTAGCGCAAGGTGCGGGTAACGACCGACGCATGAGCAACCACCTCGTCTTCCTCGGTGATCAACACGTGCACGCCCTCGACGCCGTGCAGCCAGTCGTGGGTGCGGAAGCTCTCGCCGAATGCGGCGCGGACCAACGCCTCAGCGGTATCCAAGTCGACTTGACCCAGAGCGCCGGGCCGGGCGATAACACGCTCAACACACGAACCAGAGTGTCACGCTGACAATACGATTCCCGGCACGACGCGCCCGCATCCCGTCGGCGTCCAGATCGTCAATCCGTCGGGCACGTTGCGGCTGCTTCACGAAGAACCGCTGCCGACGGCGCATCGACGGCCAGACCGTAACCGCGCAGCACCGCGCTGAACTGGACTGCGTACTGACAGCGGAACGCCGCGTTCGGCGGCATCCACAGGGCGGGTTCGGAATCTCCCTTGTCCTGGTTTGCCTTTCCCTCGACCGCGATCAGATTCGCCGGGTCGTTGGCGAAACGTAGCCGCACGTCGTCGCGCCAGTTGCGGGCACCGAGGTCCCACGCCAGCGCCAACGGGACGATGTGGTCGATCTGTACGGACGCACCGGTCTGGTTACCGCGAACGAACATTACGGTGGCGTTGGTGTACGGGTCGTGCAGTGTGCCCGTGCCGATCGCATCCGGGCATCGTGTGATCGACACGTACGTCTTGTCCACCAAGTCGCGATCGAGAATGTCGTTGCGGGTGTCGCAGCCGTTGTGCCCGCCTGGCGCGGGGTTGTCGTCGGTCCACGAGTCGCCGAACGCCTCACGGCGGTAGTCGGATCCGCGGACGCGCAGCGGGATCTGCGCTATCCCGGCGAGGACGTCGACACCCGCGCGCGACGGCGGGGGCATGTGCCTGAGCGGCGAGTGACGCCGCTCGCTGCGCCGACGCGACCGTCTGACAGGCGACGACGATGGCCAGTGTCACCGCCACAGCGAGCATCGCCAGCCGCTTGCGGCTCATGTCTTGTCCAGGTATTCGACGCGTTCGGTATCGGTGAATTCGGCTGCCAGAAGCGCCAATCCAGGGTCGGCGGGCTCGTTCTGATAGCGCGCCTGGCAGAAGTCGCGGGCGGTCTCGATGATCTCGCGGTGGTCGAACAGCGACAGGAATCGCAGCGTGATGGGTCGACCGGATTGGCTGTATCCCAGCACGTCTCCCTCGCGGCGCTCCTTGAGGTCGAGGTCTGCCAGTTCGAATCCGTCCAGCGTGCCTGCCACCGCCTTGAGCCGTTCGCCGGCCTTGGAGCCCTCCGGCAGCCGGGTCGCGAGCAGACACAGGCTGGCGTGCTCGCCGCGGCCGATCCGGCCACGCAACTGGTGCAGCTGGCTGATGCCGAATCGGTCGGCGTCCATCACGAACATCACCGTCGCATTGGGTACGTCCACACCGACCTCGATCACGGTGGTACACACCAGAACATCGACCTCACCGGCGCGGAACGCCGCCATCACGGCGTCCTTTTCGTCGGCTGGCAGCCGACCGTGCATCAGGCCGAGCCGCAGTCCGGACAGCGGCCCGTGACGAAGATGCTCGAGCAACTCGACGACGGTGGTTGCCGGTGGTCCGGCGTCCTTGCCGTCGGCCTTGTCGCTCTCATCGATGCGCGAAGCGACGACGTAAGCCTGCCGGCCCGCGTGCACCTCCTCGGTGATGCGCGCCCACGCCCGGTCCAGCCACGAGCGCTTCTCGGAGATGAAGATCGCATTGGTCGCGATCGGCTGGCGGCCGCGCGGCAGTTCACGCAGTGTCGACGTCTCGAGATCGCCGTAGACGGTCAGCGCCACGGTGCGCGGAATCGGGGTGGCGGTCATCACCAGCAGGTGCGGTGTCAGACCTTCGGGCGCCTTGGCGCGCAGTCGATCTCGCTGTTCGACACCGAACCGATGCTGCTCGTCGACCACGACCATGCCGAGGTTCTGGAAATCGACGGCGTCCTGGAGCAGCGCATGCGTGCCGATGACGATCCCCGCCTCACCGGAGGCGACCTCCTCGCGCACCCGCTTCTTCTGCGGCGCCGACATCGATCCGGTCAGCAGTGCCACCCGCGTCGCGTTCTCGACACCGCCGAGCTGACCGGCCATCGCCAACGGACCGAGGACATCGCGCACCGAGCGGGCATGTTGGGCGGCAAGCACTTCCGTCGGTGCGAGTAGCGCGCACTGGTAGCCCGCATCGACCATCTGCAGCATGGCCAACACTGAGACGATTGTCTTTCCGGAACCGACCTCGCCCTGCAACATCCGGTTCATCGGGCGGGTGGTGGCGAGCTCGGCACTAAGCGTCTCGAGCACTTCTCGTTGACCGGCTGTCAGCTCGAACGGCAACCGCTCCATGAACGCCGCGAGCAGCCCGCCGTCCATCCTCGGCGCCTCCGGACCCGACGCGCCGAGCTGGCTGTTCCTGCGCGCCGCCAGCGCCCACTGCAGCCCGAGCGCCTCGTCGTACGTCAGGCGCTGTTGCGCGCGTTCACGGTCGGTTGCGCTCTCGGCCATGTGAATATCGCGAAGCGCACGGTCCTCGGAAATCAGATTATGTTCGCGGACAAAGTGTTCCGGAAGCATCTCCGGAATGGGATCGAGCACGTCGAGCACCTGGCGGACGCAGGCGTAGATGTCCCAGCTCTGCACCTTTGCGCTGGCGGGGTAGATCGGGAAGAAGTCTCGCTCAAAACCTGAGAGTTCCAAGTCGCCGTCGCTGGTTCTGGATGTTTCCGCGATCTTCGCCAGAGACCGAGATCCCTTGCCGGAATTGAGAATCAGAAAAGCAGGATGCGTCAGTTGCATCGTTCCCCTGAAGTATCCGACCTCGCCCGACAGCATGACCCGGATGCCCGTGGTCAGCCCTTTCTTGATGTATTTCGCATTGAAGAAGGTCGCGGTCACCTTGGGTCGGCGATCCCCGAGGGTGATGACAAGGTACTCACGCTTGGGCTTCCGGTTAGTCCAGCGCACTTCGGCCTTGGTAATGGTGTCGACGAAGGTGATGTGCTCACCTTCCTCAGGCGGTTCGCTGTCCTCGCCGAGCACGGTTGTGCCCGTGCTGTACTTCCGCGGGTAGTGCCGAAGCAGGTCGTTGACCGTACGTATGTTGAAGTGCTGCTCGAGGGGACCGGCCGCCTTCTCACCGATGACGAAGTCGAGCCGGTCGGTAAGCGCAACCACCTACTCGACCCCAATCAACAGCGCGTCTCCTCGATGGCCGGTGTGGTAGGTCACCAACTCGGCGCCCAGATGCTCGCGGTGCACATGTTCGGAAAGCGCTTCGCCGACACCGGGATCCACGTCGGCGCCGCTGAGCACGGTGACCAGCTCGCCGCCCGCGACGAGAAGCAGGTCGATCAGCCCCGCTCCTGCGGCGGTGATGTCCTCGGCGACGATCAGCACTTCGTCACCGGCGATGCCGAGGCCGTCGCCGGGCTGACAGGCGCCCGCCCACGTCAATGCCTCCTCGGTCGCTCGCCGAACCGAACCGTGCCGAGCACCCGCCGCCGCGCGCGCCATGGTGTAGCCGTCGTCGACTGCCTCGCGCTCGGCATCGTGAACCGCCAGTGCCGCCAGCCCCTGCACCATCGAACCCGCGGGCACCGGAACAACGTCGATGCCCCAGCCGATCGCCGCGGTGCACCCGGCAACCAACTCCTCGGCCGCGACGAAGCCGTTGGGCAACACCATGATCTGGGCGGCGCCCGCGTCGACGAGGCCCCGCAGCAGCTGTTTGGCGGTCACCGCGGACGTCGGGTCGGTCGCAATGGGGTCGGGCCGCAGGACATCGGCACCCTCGCCTGCGAACAGCTCGGCGGCTCCGTCTCCGTCGACGACAGCCAGCACGGCGCGTTCGCGCGTCCAGCCGCCGGGTGCGTGCGCTGCGCCCCCTGCGAGCGACGTCACCTGGATCCGGCTCGGTGTCCCGAACGGCAGCGCCGCCTCGATGGCGCCGCCCGCGTCGTCGGAATGCACATGCACCGAGTAACAACCGCCGCCGCCGGACGTCGCTGCCGCGATGGCGACCGAGTCGCCGAGTTCGTCGAGACGTTGACGGAGGTGCTCGACACCGTCGGCCCTGCAGCCGGTCAGCAGATACATCACCTCGAAGCGCGGGCCTGGCGCGGCGACGGTAGCGCTGATGTCGGGCGGTGCCGCCACATACTCCTTGCGGACAGGCGCTTGACCGGACACGGTTTTGGCGAGGGCGTCGAGCAACACCAGCAGGCCCCTGCCGCCCGCGTCGACGACGCCCGCGTCGGCGAGCACGTCGAGCTGCGAGGGGGTCTTGTCCAGCGCTGTCGCCGCCGCCTCCGCAGCGGCCGTCAGCACCCCGCCGAGTTCGGTGTTCTCGGTGACGGCGCCCTCGGCCGCTTCGGCCGCCGCCTGCAGAACCGACACGATGGTTCCCGGCACCGATTCGCCCATGGACACCACGACCAGGCCGACCGCATGCCGCAGCGTCGCCGCAAGGACAGCGCCGTCGACGTCGGTCAATTCGCCGCCTCGCTCGGCGGAGGCTTCGGCAGCCACGTCGGCCAGGCCGCGCAGGATCTGCGAAAGGATCACCCCGGAATTGCCCCTGGCACCGTGCAACGCACCGTCGGCCAGGGCCGCGGCCACGGCGGCGACGTCGCCGCCGGTCCCGGCGTCCGCCTTTGCCCAGGCGGAGCGCATGGTGAAGAGCATGTTCGTGCCCGTGTCGGCATCGGCGACCGGGAAGACGTTCAGCCGGTTGATCTCGTCGGTGTGCGTGATCAGGTCACCTACCGCGGTGTGGGCCCAGTCACGCAGGGCAGATGCGTCCAGCCGCCGACCAGAACCGGCCATCCCTCACCCGCCCTCCACGCGATAATGGAACCCCCAGGTGGGCGCCAGCCTATCCATTGAGCGCGACATCGCCCGTCACATCGACCGGCTGGTCGGCAGCCGGTGGACAGCGTTTTGGCGTTCGGTTTGCGGCCCGGTATCCTGGTCAGGTTGTCGGGTCGAACCGTGGTCGGTTCATCAGAATTGATAAGGCCCCGAAGCACTGAGTCAAGGAGTTCTCGATATGGCTGCCGTCTGCGATATCTGCGGGAAAGGCCCCGGCTTCGGCAAGTCGGTCTCGCACTCCCATCGCCGGACAAGCCGTCGTTGGAACCCGAACATCCAGAGTGTGCACGCCGTGACCCGTCCCGGCGGTAACAAGAAGCGCATCAACGTCTGCACGTCCTGCATCAAGGCGGGCAAGGTCACCCGCGGCTAGACCCGCGAATCAGGGCAGCCGCCAGTCGACCGGCTCGGCGCCCATCTGTTCGAGTAGTTCATTGGCGCGGCTGAACGGCCGGGAGCCGAAGAATCCCCGCGACGCCGACAGCGGCGAGGGATGCGCCGACTCGATCGCCACGCAGTCGCTCCCTTCGAGCATCGGCTTCAGCGTGGACGCGTCGCGACCCCACAGCACCGCGACCATCGGCTGCGACCGCGCCACCAGCGCCCGGATCGCACATTCGGTGACGGCCTCCCAGCCCTTTCCGCGATGAGACGCCGGGGTGCCCGGCCGAACGGTCAGCACCCTGTTGAGCAGCATCACGCCGCGCTCGGCCCACGGCGTGAGATCGCCGGTGGCTGGTGCGGGATAACCGAGATCGGTGCCGTACTCCTTGTAGATGTTCTCCAGGCTGCGCGGCAGCGGCCGCACGTCCGGGGCGACCGAGAAGCTCAGTCCTACCGCGTGCCCCGGCGTCGGATAGGGGTCCTGCCCCACGATCAGCACCCGCACCTGGTCGAACGGAAAGGTGAAGGCGCGCAACACATTCGGCCCAGCGGGCAGGTAGTGCTGGCCAGCCGCGATCTCCGCACGGAGGAATTCCCCCATCTGCGCGACCGCAGCGGCGACCGGTTCCAGCGCGCGCGCCCAGCCCTCGTCGACCAACTCATTCAGGGGGCGTGCCGTCACGAGAGATGAACCTAGCGGCTCGGCTTATTCAAATGACTGCCAGCCCGGACTTCCGTGCCACTCGTCGCCGTCGACCAACACTCGCGGCGGCCCGTCGAGCACCGTTCCGATCGCTCGCCACCCCCGCGGCGGTGTGCCGGAAAACGTCGCGACCAGCGCGTGGTCTTCCCCGCCGCCGAGCACCCAGGTCCACGCGTCGACACCTGCGACCGCGGCGGTTTCGGCCAGAGCATCACGATCGACGGCCAGCTCGGCGGTCGACACGTTGACTGCGACTCCGGACGCATCCGCGATGTGGCCGAGATCGGCCAACAGCCCGTCGGAGACATCGGTCATCGCCGTCGCGCCACCGTCGGCGGCGACGCGACCCTCGCCGTACGGCGGTTCCGGAACGAGATGCGCGGCCCGCAGAGCGGCGAAGCCGTCGATGTCGTTGTGCCACAAGTGATATCCGGCAGCTGACCGACCGAGACTGCCCGCGAGTGCCAGTGTGTCACCCACCCGAGCTCCTGAGCGCAGCACCGGTGCGCGTCCGGCCAGGTCACCGAGCACCGTTACCGAGATCACCCACTGCGGAGCGCTGACCAGATCGCCGCCGACGACCCCGGCGCCGAACCTGCGCGCCTCCTGCCACATACCGTCGGCGAGTTCCAGCGCCTGGGCGGCCGACGTGTCCCCCGGTGCGCCGAACGCCACGACGAATGCGGTTGCCGCGGCCCCCATCGCCTCGATGTCGGCGGCATTCTGGGCGATCGCCTTGCGGCCCACGTCGCGCGGCGTCGACCAGTCCCGCCGGAAGTGACTGCCCTCCACCAGCATGTCGGTGGACACCACCGTCCTGCCGTCGCTCGCGATCACCACGGCGGCGTCGTCGCCGGGACCCACGACGACGAAGGCTGGCTGATCCCGGTCGGCGATCAGCCGGTCGATGACGGCGAACTCCCCCAGCCCGGCCAGGCTGTCGGCCGGCTCGTCGCTGGCCATGGCACCCTCCCGCCGGCTAATTCGTGCGCTGAACCCTTGGCAATCCTGCGGTACTTTTGGACCCTGCGGCGTGGAGTCTATGCAGCGGAACGGAGGAGACACCGGGTGGTTGAGGCTTTCATGCTGATCCAGACCGATGTCGGCCGCGCCGAGGTCGTCGCCAAACAGCTGGCCGAGCTCGCTGGTGTGCGTCTCCGCCGAGTACGTCACCGGACCGTACGACGTCGTGGCGCGCATCGGAGCCGACACGATGAGCGACCTGCAGGGCACGGTCGTGCCGAACGTCCAGCAGGTCGCGGGCATCACCCGCACGCTGACTTGCCCCATCGCCGACGGAGCCCGCCCCTAGAGTTGGCCCCGTGGCATCCACGACCGAGCGGCGGCCGCGACGGACCGCCGCGCTCCCTGCTCATCGCCGCGGTCGGGCTGGCCGTCGCCGCGATCGTCACGGTGCTGGCGATAGCGGCGGTCCGGCAACTGCCTGAGCAGTTGCAGCCGGTCCCCATCGCGACAGTGCCCGCCCCGAAATCGGCAAGCCCCGAATGCAGCGCGTTGTTGACCGCGCTGCCCGATCAGCTGGGTGACTACCGGCGCGCCGTGGTGGACACCACGAACACGGGCGTCGCGGCGTGGCAGACCTCACCCGATGCCGAACCGGTCATCCTGCGCTGCGGGCTGGACCGGCCCGCCGAATTCGTCGTCGGCGCGCCGCTCCAGGTCGTCGACGCCGTGCAATGGTTCGAGCTGACCGAGGCGGACAGGAGCACCTGGTTCGCGGTGGATCGCCCGGTATATATAGCCCTGACGCTGCCCAGCGGGTCGGGCCCGACACCGATCCAGGAGATCTCGGAGGCGATAGCGAAGGCGATGCCCGCCACGCCGCTCGACCCCGGGGCGCCTCGCTAGCGCAGCCCGGTTCCCCGGGCCAGCGCGGTGTCCACCATCGCGGCAAGCAGGGTCGGGTAGTCCACGCCGCTGGCCGCCCACATCCTCGGGTACATCGAGATCGTGGTGAACCCGGGCATGGTGTTGATCTCGTTGACGACCGGGCCGTCGTCGGTCAGGAAGAAGTCGACACGCGCCAGACCCTGGCAGTCGATCGCACGGAACGCCCGGATGGCCAGCCTGCGGACCTCGTCGGCGACCTCGTCGTCGACCTTGGCGGGCACGTCCAGTTCGGCGGCGTCCTCGAGGTACTTGGTGGCGAAGTCGTAGAACGCGTCCTCCCGGCCGCGCACTCCTGCCACCCGGATCTCACCGACAGTGCTCGCCTCGACCCTGCCGTCGGGGAACTCCAGGACGCCGCACTCGAGTTCGCGCCCCGGCACCGCCGCTTCGACGATCACCTTGGGGTCGTGTTTACGCGCGTCTTCGATGGCGGCGCTCAGCTGATCCCACGCCGTGACCCGGTTGACGCCGATCGACGAGCCGCCGCGCGCCGGTTTGACGAACACCGGAAGGCCGAGCCGGTTGCGCTCCGATAGCTCGAGTGTCGCCTGGTGAGGTCGAAGCACCACATGGTCGCCGATGGGCAGGCCGTCGGCGACGAGCAGCTTCTTGGTGAACTCCTTGTCCATACCTGCCGCACTGGCCAGTACGCCCGCCCCGACGTACGGCACGCCCTGCCAGTTCGAGCAGGCCCTGGATGGTGCCGTCCTCGCCGTAGGGTCCGTGCAACACCGGAAACACCACGTCGACCGAGGCCAGTAGCTCCCCGGCGGCGCCCTGACCGAGCGACAGCAGCTGGCCGCCGCGACCGGGGTCAGCAGGCAGAGCCAGTGCGGTTCCCGACTCTGCGCTGACTTCCGGTAGCCGTCCATCGGCGATGGCCAGGGTGTCCGGGTCGGCGTTGGTCAGCACCCACGAGCCGCCCGGCGTGATGCCGACCGCGACCACCTCGAAGCGCTCTGGATCGAGGTGGCGCAGGATGCTACCTGCGGAAACACAGGAGATCGCGTGCTCGGAGCTGCGTCCGCCGTAGACAACGGCAACACGGACGCGACCGGCGGAGCCGGCTCGGTGGCGGGCAGTCACAACCTAGAGAGGCTACCGTCCCGTCGCGAAGTCGCACGATCTACCGCCGCGACCTGCACTTTCACCCCAACGCGCGGCCGACGTCGGCGATCAGGTCGTCTGTGTCCTCGATGCCCGCGGAGATGCGGGCGAAGCCCTCGCTGACCGGGTCGCCCCAACGCGCCCGGCGATCCACCGAGCTGTGGATGCCGCCGAAACTGGTCGACGAGACGAGCAGGTCGCTGTTGCGCGCCAGACGATGGACTGCTTCTGCGTTGTCGAGTTCGATCGACACGATCCCGCCGAAGCGCTTCATCTGCCGATTGGCGACCTCGTGCGAAGGGTCGTCGGTCAGGCCCGGGTACCGCACGGATCGCACGGCCGGATGCGAACGCAGCGTCAGCG
Organism: uncultured Actinomycetota bacterium; assembly: GCA_963758825.1. Taxonomy (GTDB): domain Bacteria; phylum Actinomycetota; class Actinomycetes; order Mycobacteriales; family Mycobacteriaceae; genus Mycobacterium. Next base: position 346,645 of record CAVWWV010000018.1, read on the forward strand.
CCAACGCGAGCGCGTTCTGGCACTGGCGCTCGAACCGAAGACCCACGGTGGCGATGCTGCGCAAGATCAACCAGGCTTCGAATGCACCGAGGATGGGGCCCGCGATTCGACGCTCCTGCTCGATCGCCGCCATCTGGTCGACGTGCGATCCGGCCACGTACCCCGCGAGCAGGTCGTGGTGACCCGACAGTGCCTTGGTGGCGCTGGCGACGACGAGGTCGGCGCCGAGCGACAACGGTTGCTGCCCCAGGGGTGTCGCGGTGGTGTTGTCGACGATGAGGGTCGCCCCGCGGTTCCGGCACGTCATCGCCAAGGCGTGCAGGTCGACCACATCCAGGCCGGGGTTCGACGGTGTCTCGGCGAGTACCACGTCGGCACCCGACGCGGCGTCGATCATGTCGGCGCACTTCGCCTCGATCACGGTGATGCCCTGCGGAGCAAGGTATTCAACCGCATAGCGGCGCACCTGGTAGTAGCCGTCGGCGGGCACTACGAGTGTGGCGCCCGGCTTGGTGAGCGCCCGCAGCACCGACGTTATCGCCGCCATTCCGGAGCCGAATGTCAGTGCCGCTGTGGCACCTTCCAGCTCGGCCAGGGCCGATTCCAGTTGACGCCAGGTCGGATTGTGATACCGCCCGTAGCTGTCGAGTGAATCGTCTTCGCTCGGCGGGATGTGGTAGGCGGCCGCGGGAACAGGAGGCGGTGTCACCGGTGCTCCCGGGACCGCTTCGGCTCCAACGGCTTTGACGCTCCTCGTGGAGTCTCCGTACGGGGCGGTCACGTCCTACTCCGGCTTGGTGCTGCGGCCGAGTAACAGCGCGACCGCCTCGGGCACGGACAATCCTTTGTGGCACACCCGATGAACCGCGTCGGTCAACGGCATCTCCACGTCATAGCTCGCCGCAAGCGCCAACACCGAGTCGCACGAGGTGACACCCTCTGCGACGTGCCCGCCGCCCGCCAGCTTGGCCTCTTCCACCGAATCCCCCGTGCCGAGCCGGGAACCGAACGTGCGATTGCGCGAATGCGGTGACGTGCACGTCGCGACGAGGTCACCAACGCCGGCCAGGCCGGCCAACGTGGCGGGTTTGGCGCCCAGCGCGATTCCCAGCCGCATGATTTCGGCGAGCCCACGGGTGATGATCGCCGCGACCGAGTTCTCGCCCATCCCAACGCCTGCCGCCATGCCGCAGGCCAAAGCGATGACGTTCTTGCACGCGCCGCCGACCTCGGCCCCGATGACGTCGGCATTGGTGTACGGGCGGAAGTACTTGGTGGAAAGCGCTCGCTGCAGGGTCACCGCACGCCCGGAGTCGGCGCACGCGACAACGGTCGCCGCCGGCTGCTCTTCGGCGATCTCGCTGGCCAGGTTCGGTCCGGTGACCACAGCGACCCGCGACGGGTCGGCGCCGGTCACCTGCAGCACGACCTGGCTCATCCGCATCAGTGTGTCCAGCTCGATGCCCTTGGCCAGGCTGACCAACGTCACGTCGTCGCCGAGAAGCGCGGCCCAGTCGGCGAGATTGGGCCGAAGCGTCTGCGACGGCACCGCAAGCAGCACGGTGCACGCGCCGTCCAGTGCCACAGCCGGGTCGCCGGTGGCGCGGATCGACTCCGGCAGTGCGACGTCGCCGAGGTATCCGGGGTTGCGATGAGTGTCGTTGATTTCGTCGGCCAGTTCCTGGCGGCGGGCCCACAGCGTGACGTCATTGCCCGCGTCCGCCAACACCTTCGCCAGCGCCGTCCCCCACGCACCGGCACCCATCACCGCCGCCTTCACCACGGTTTCACCCTAGCCTGGCGTGCCGCCACCACGCCCCGGCTGCGCGGAAGGCCCGGGGGCTGGCAGGATGAGTTGTTATGAGCGGCACGCAGACAGCCGCGCCGGCCGACATCGGACTGGTCATAGCGGTCAAGCGGCTCGCCGCCGCCAAGACGAGACTCGCCCCGGTGTTCTCCGCAGCGACCAGGGAGGCCGTGGTGCTGGCGATGATGGTCGACACCATCAGGGCAGCGCTCGCGGTACCCGCGCTGCAGTCGGTCACCGTCGTCACCCCAGACCAGGTTGCTGCCGATACCGCACGGCAGATGGGGGCACAGGCACTCACCGACCCGACACCAGACGGTCACGGCGATCCGTTGAACAACGCGATCGCCGCTGCGGAGGCGGTCGTTCGCGAGTCGACGCCGAATATCATTGCGTTACAAGGTGATTTACCCGCACTTCAACCGCAGGAACTCGCAGAGGCGATCGCCGCTGCCCGCAGCTACCCCCGCAGTTTCGTCGGTGACCGGCACGGCACCGGCACGTCGGCGCTGTTTGCCTTCGACGTTCCGTTGGAACCTCGGTTCGGGCCCGACTCGGCTCGCAGGCATCAGCACTCCGGAGCCATCGAGCTGACAGGGGCCTGGCCGGGTTTGCGCTGCGATATCGATACGCCCGACGACCTGATGGTGGCCCGACGACTGGGCGTGGGTTCGGCGACGGTGCAGGCCATCGGACGACCAAGGTAAACAGCGCTTGAGGATTTGGCCGTCGGTAGCAGTTCCGCCAGCCGATGAGGAATGATCGATGCAATGACCGAAGCCGAGGCCCAAGTTCGACCCAGCGACACCGATGCGGTGCCGGGCGATGCGGCGCCCGAAGCTCCACCTGCGGCGACGGCGCCGACCGTCGACAACGCGCTGCCCGAGGAGCGCTACCTCAACCGCGAGCTGAGCTGGCTGGACTTCAACGCCCGCGTGCTGGCGCTGGCCGCCGACACCTCACTTCCGCTACTCGAGCGGGCGAAGTTCCTTGCGATCTTCTCCTCGAACCTCGACGAGTTCTACATGGTTCGGGTCGCGGGCCTGAAACGTCGCGACGAGATGGGTCTGTCGGTGCGCTCGGCGGATGGCCTGTCCCCTCGCGAACAATTGCGACGAATCAGTGAACGCACGCAGCAGATCGCCAACAGATGCGCGCATGTGTTCCTCGACTCGGTGCGCCCGGCGCTCGCAGACGAGGGAATCCTGATCGTCACGTGGCTGGAGCTCGACGACGACGAGCGCGGCAGGCTGTCGACCTACTTCCACGAGCAGGTGTTCCCCGTACTGACGCCGCTGGCCGTCGACCCCTCCCATCCGTTCCCGTTCGTGAGCGGGCTCAGCCTGAACCTGGCCATCACCGTGAAGCTTCCCGACGACGGCGGCCAGCACTTCGCCCGAGTCAAGGTGCCCGACAACGTCGACCGGTTCGTGGAACTGGACAGCAGGGAAGGTGCGTTGCGCTTCCTGCCGATGGAGGAATTGATCGCGGCGTTTTTGCCGGTGCTGTTCCCCGGCCTGGAGATCGTCGAGCACCACGCGTTCCGCATCACCCGCAACGCGGATTTCGATGTCGAGGAAGACCGCGACGAAGACCTCCTGCAGGCGCTCGAGCGCGAATTGGCCCGCAGGCGTTTCGGCTCGCCAGTGCGTCTCGAGGTCGCCGACGACATGACCGAGAACATGTTGGAGCTGCTGTTGCGCGAGCTCGACGTGAATCCCGGCGACGTCATCGAGGTGCCAGGGCTGCTGGACCTGTCGTCGCTGTGGCAGATCTACGGCGTCGACCGGCCGCAGTTGAAGGACCCGCCGTTCGTGCCCGCCACCCCGCCCGCGTTCGGTGAACGGGAGACACCGAAGAGCATCTTCGCCACGTTGCGCGACGGCGATGTCCTCGTTCATCACCCCTACGACTCGTTCTCCACCACCGTTCAGCGGTTCATCGAACAGGCCGCCGCCGACCCGAATGTGCTGGCGATCAAGCAGACGCTGTACCGCACATCGGGCGACTCCCCGATCATCAACGCGCTCATCGACGCCGCCGAGGCCGGCAAGCAGGTCGTCGCACTTGTGGAGATCAAGGCACGGTTCGACGAGCAGGCCAACATCAAGTGGGCACGCGCACTCGAGCAGGCGGGCGTGCACGTGGCGTACGGACTCATCGGGCTCAAGACGCACTGCAAGACGGCACTGGTGGTGCGACGGGAAGGCTCGACGATCCGGCGCTACTGCCATATCGGCACCGGAAACTACAATCCGAAAACCGCTCGGCTGTATGAGGATGTCGGCCTGTTGACGGCCGCTCCCGACATCGGCGCGGACCTCACCGACCTCTTCAATTCGCTGACCGGCTATTCGCGCAAGGACTCCTACCGCAATCTTCTCGTCGCCCCGAACGGAGTTCGCAGAGGCATCATCGAACGCATCGAGCGCGAAGTCGCAGCCACCCGCGACGGCGCCGAGGGCAGAATCCGCGTCAAAGCGAACGCGTTGGTCGACGAACAAGTCATCGACGCGCTCTATCGGGCCTCGCAGTCCGGTGTGCGGGTAGAGGTGGTGGTGCGCGGTATCTGCGCGCTGCGGCCGGGGGTCACCGGCTTCTCCGAGAACATCGTCGTGCGCTCGATCCTGGGCCGGTTTCTCGAACACTCACGCGTTATTCACTTCCGCGCCATCGACGAGTTCTGGATCGGAAGTGCCGACATGATGCATCGTAATCTGGACCGCCGAGTCGAAGTGATGGCGCAAGTGAAGGATCCGAGGCTGAAGACGCAATTGGACGAGGTGTTCGACTCGACGATGAATCCGGCCACCCGGTGTTGGGAACTGGGAGCCGACGGAAATTGGACCGCTTCACCACAGGAGGGCCAGACCGTGCGCGATCACCAGGTGTGGCTGATGGAACGCCACCGGCATCATTGAGGGTTCCCGCGGTTTCGATGACCTGCAGGAGTTGAGATGCCGAAGGATTCCTCCGCCAAGGACGCTGCGCCGGCGAACAAGACCGTGCTCGCGGCGGGCGCGGTTCTGTGGCGTCCCAGCGACGACGGCGCCGAGGCAGAAGTCGCGGTCATTCACCGGCCGCGCTACGACGACTGGTCACTGCCCAAGGGCAAGGTCGATGCCGGCGAGAGCGAGCCGATCACCGCGGTACGCGAAGTGGCCGAGGAGACGGGTTACAGGGCGCACCTCGGCAGGCGGCTGACATCGGTGAGCTATCGCGTCGAAACGCAAGGCATCAAGAAGGTGCAGTACTGGGCGGCCCGCACAGTCGACGGTGACTTCACACCGAACGACGAAGTCGACGAGTTGAAGTGGCTGCCCGTTTCGGCGGCGATCAAGCAGGTCCAGTATCCGCACGACCGTAAGGTATTGCGCCGGTTCGCCAAGCTGCCCGCGGACACCAAGACCATCTCTGATCGTTCGGCACGGCACCGCCGGAAGCAAGTCCCGTTACAAGGGCGACGACCGGTTACGCCCGCTGGACAAGCGCGGCCGCGCGCAGGCCGAATCATTGGTCGGACAGTTGTTGGCGTTCGGCGCCGACACGCTCTATGCGGCCGATCGCGTCCGATGCGAGCAGACCCTTGAACCGTTGGCCGAAGAACTCGGCGTCGCGATTCACAAGGAACCGCTGCTGACCGAGGAGGCCTACGCAGACGATCGCAAACCGGCCCGCCGCCGCATCCTCGAGATCGCGGGCTCTGGCGGCACGCCCGTCATCTGCACGCAGGGCAAGGTCATACCGGATCTGATCGCGTGGTGGTGTGACCGCGAGGGCGTGCGACCCGACAAGTCACGCAACCGCAAGGGCAGCACATGGGTGCTGTCATCATGGCAGGGCCATTTGGTGGCGGCCGACCACATCGGTAGTCCGCTCGCTACCAAGAAGTAGCCGGCACGCGCCGGCCGAGCCGTTGCCCGTGCAGTCGACTCGTTGCGACGCCAACTGCGCCGGGTCGAGCGCAGGCTCCAGCCGCCGGGTCCCTCGGTCCTCGACCTGATTTCGACGGCCTGGGTTGCGCAGGGTGTTTATACCGCGACCAAGCTCGGCATCATCGAAGCGCTGCGCGACGGTCCGCAGTCCGCCGATGAGGTCGCCGCGGCGGTCGACGCGAATCCAGACGCCGTGTATCGACTCATGCGACTACTCGCCAGCCGCGAGCATCTTCACTCAACAACGCGACCGACGGTTCGCACTCGCACCGATGGGTGAGGCCTTGCGCGCCGACGCATCCGATTCAATGCGGGGCTATGTGTTGTTCGCCGGCGACCCACTGCACTGGGAACACTGGGGCCAGCTGTCGCATTCGGTGCGCACGGGCCGATGCGCAGTCGAGGAACTGCGGGGCAAGCCGACATTCGAATGGTTCGAGGACGCCCCCGAGCTGGCGGCGGTGTTCAACGATGGGATGACGAGCATCTCAAAGATGGAAATGCTTATGCCGCGTACGACTTCCCGTTCGGCACGATCGTTGACGTGGGCGGCGGCCACGGGCTGTTGCTTCGGGATCCGCGGATCACCGAATACTCGCGGAATTCTGTTCGATGCCGAATCGGTCGTGGCGGGCGCGCCCGCAGTTTTCGAGGCCGCAGGTGTATCGGATCGATGCACCACCGTCGGAGGATCCTTTTTCGAATCCGTGCCCTGCGGCGGCGACGCCTATGTGCTCAAGCACATCATTCATGACTGGGACGACGAGAACTCGTTGCAGATCCTGCGCAACGTGCGCGCCGCGATCAATCCCAACGGGAAAGTGCTGATCGTCGAAGCGGTGGTGCCCGACGACGACCGTGAGCACCTGTCGAAACTGCTCGACCTGGAGATGCTCGTCGCCGCCACCGGTAGGGAGCGCACGGAATCCCAATACGCCAAGCTATTGAGCCAGAGCGGCTTCCGACACACCCGAACGGTCGGGACTGTCGGGCCGGCATCGATCGTCGAAGCGGTCGCGGTTTAGCCGATCGGCCGAACGCGCAGAGACGCCGTGGGTCGCGATGACCCACGGCGCATCTGATTGAAAACTAGCGACGGCCCTTCTTGGCCGGTGCGCGACGCACGGCCTTCTTGGCTGCACTGCGCTTCACTGCCTTCTTGGCGGCGGTGCGCTTCACTGCCTTCTTGGCGGCTGCACGCTTCACCGTCTTCTTGGCTGCGCTGCGCTTCACTGCCTTCTTGGCTGCGCTGCGCTTCACAGCCTTCTTGGCTGCGCTGCGCTTCACAGCCTTCTTGGCAGCGCTGCGCTTCACAGCCTTCTTGGCTGCGCACGCTTCACAGCCTTCTTGGCCACGCTGCGCTTCACAGCCTTCTTCGCGGCCGCCTTCCTGACGGCCTTACGGGCTCCACCAGCACCACTTCCACGCTTCACTGCAGGTCCTTCCGCCGAGAGGCGCTGAGCGCCAGAGACAACCGCTTTGAACTGAGCACCGGGCCGGAATGCCGGCACGGACGTTGGCTTCACTTTCACTGTCTCGCCGGTGCGCGGATTACGCGCGACCCGAGCTGCACGGCGCCGCTGTTCGAAGACGCCGAAACCGGTAATGGTGACACTGTCACCCTTATGCACCGCACGCACGATTGTGTCGACAACGTTTTCGACGGCATCGGTTGCCGTCTTCCGATCCGTGTCGAGCTTCTTCGTGAGTACGTCGATCAGCTCTGCTTTATTCATGCAAAACCTCCACACCAGTGATCCACCCTGGACCAACTAGAAGGACACGGTAATACGACTTACCACTGATTTCCAAGAGCCACGCGCAATTTCAGGCGTTGCTGGCACAAATTTCCGCAATCCGCTTGGCGCGCTTGACTGCTGGCGAGGGGGTCGGCGGAGCCGTATGGCGACCCCGAATTCCGGTTGCTTTCGCCGCTATCCCGATGCGGGCAGGGTGTGTGGTTTCCACTGCGGCCGCTTGGATTCATACAACTCGATTTCATCGAGTTTCCGCAGGCTAAGACCTATATCGTCAAGTCCTTCGAACAACCGCCACGCCGTGTAGTCGTCAATCTTGAACGGCAGCATGACCGTTCCTGCAGCCACATTCCGATCTTGAAGATTCACAGTGATTTCCAAACCCGGCTGCTGCTCGATCAGCTTCCACAACAGTTCGACATCATCTTGAGAAACTTCTGCCGCCAACAACCCCGACTTGCCCGCATTCCCGCGAAAAATGTCAGCGAATCGAGATGAGATCACGACGCGGAAGCCGTAGTCCATGAGCGCCCACACCGCGTGTTCGCGCGATGAACCGGTGCCGAAATCGGGTCCGGCGACCAATACCGAACCCTTGTCGAACGGGCTCAGATTCAAGACAAACGACGGATCGTTACGCCACGACGCGAACAGTCCGTCCTCGAAACCCGTTCGGGTCACCCGCTTCAGGTAGACCGCTGGGATGATCTGATCGGTGTCGACATTGGACCGGCGCAACGGAACGCCGATGCCTGTATGCGTGCGGAACGGTTCCATGAATGGGTCTCCTCTTACGTGTTCAGGTCTGCGGGCGAGGACAACGTTCCGCGCACAGCGGTCGCGGCGGCGACGGCGGGCGACACCAGATGTGTTCGGCCACCCTTACCTTGCCTGCCTTCGAAGTTTCGGTTGGACGTCGCGGCGCACCGCTGTCCGGGCGACAACTGGTCGGGGTTCATGCCGAGACACATCGAGCAACCCGCCTGTCGCCACTCCGCGCCGGCAGCGGTGAATACCTCGCCCAGACCCTCCGATTCGGCCTGTGCGCGCACCCGCATGGAACCGGGCACCACGAGCATCCGCACGCCGTCGGCGACTTTGCGTCCGCGCAGCACCTCGGCCACTACCCGCAGATCTTCGATCCGCCCGTTGGTGCACGAACCCACGAAGACAACGTCAACGGGGATATCGCGCATGGCAGTGCCGGGTTGCAGATCCATGTACGTCAACGCCTTTTCGGCGGACTGGCGTTCGTCGTCGGAGAGCATCAACTCGGGGTCGGGCACCGCTTCGGACAGCGGCACGCCCTGCCCGGGGTTGGTGCCCCACGTGACGAACGGGCTCAACGTCGCGGCGTCGATGTACACCTCGGTGTCGAATTCGGCACCGTCGTCGGTGCGCAACCGGTCCCACGCCGCGATCGCCGCATCCCAGTCCGCACCCGTCGGAGCGTGCGGGCGTCCGCGCAAAAATTCATACGTCGTCTCGTCGGGTGCGACCATGCCTGCCCGCGCGCCGGCCTCGATGCTCATATTGCAGATCGTCATCCGGCCTTCCATCGACAGCGCCTCGATGGCACTGCCCCGGTATTCGATGACGTGACCTTGCCCGCCGCCGGTGCCGATCTTCGCGATCACGGCGAGAATGATGTCCTTCGCGCTGACTCCCGCGGGCAGCGTGCCGTCGACGTTGACCGCCATCGTCTTGAACGGACTCAGCGGCAGCGTCTGCGTCGCGAGCACGTGCTCGACCTCTGAGGTGCCGATGCCCATCGCGATGGAACCGAATGCGCCGTGGGTGGATGTGTGACTGTCACCGCAGACGATCGTCATACCGGGCTGGGTGAGACCGAGTTGTGGTCCGATGATGTGCACGATGCCCTGTTCGATGTCGCCCATCGGATACAACCGGACGCCGAACTCTTCGCAGTTGCGCCGCAGCGTTTCGACTTGAGTGCGCGACACGGGATCGGCGATCGGCTTGTCGATGTCGATCGTCGGGACGTTGTGATCCTCGGTGGCGATCGTCAGATCCGGTCGCCGAACGCCGCGGCCGGCGAGCCGGAGCCCGTCGAATGCCTGCGGGCTGGTCACCTCATGCACGAGGTGTAGGTCGATGTAGATCAGATCGGGTTCGCGGGCGTCGCCGGTGCCTGCGCCGAGGGCGACGACGTGGTCGTCCCATACCTTCTCTGCCATCGTGCGGGGCCGCGCATCGCTCGTCATACTTGACTATCTCACAATCTGGGACGGTAGTATCTCCTTGTGAGACAGGATAGCGGAATCGGCGTGCTCGACAAAGCGGTGGGTGTGCTGCACGCGATCGCCGAAAAGCCGTGCGGACTTGCGGACTTGTGCGAGCGGACAGGCCTGCCGAGGGCGACCGCGCACCGACTCGCCGCCGGCCTGGAGGTTCACCGGCTGCTCGCCCGCGACGACGAGGGGCGCTGGCGGCTCGGGCCCGCACTCGTCGAGTTGGCCGGTCAGGTAAACGACCCCCTGTTGGCTGCGGGTGCCGCCGTGTTGCCGAGGCTGCGCGAGATCACCGGCGAGAGCGTGCAGCTCTACCGCCGCGAGGGCACATCACGAATTTGCGTCGTCGCCTTGGAACCGCCTGCGGGACTGCGGGATACGGTGCCCGTGGGTACGCGCCTTCCGATGACGGCAGGATCGGGAGCCAAGATCCTGCTCGCCTACAGCGATGCGGCAACGCAACAAGCGGTACTGCCGACGGCCAAGTTCACCGACCGCGCTCTGGCGGAGGTGCGCAAGCGCGGCTGGGCGCAGAGCGTTGCCGAGCGCGAACCGGGTGTGGCGAGTGTCTCGGCGCCCGTGCGCGACGGGCGCGGTCAGGTGATCGCGGCGGTATCGGTGTCAGGGCCGATCGACCGGATCGGACGCAGGCCAGGTGCGCGATGGGCAGCTGACCTGGTGGCCGCCGCTGATGCGCTGACCCGCCGCCTGTAGAAACAAGCTCACTCGCTTGTACCCCCGATGGGATTCGAACCCACGCTACCGCCGTGAGAGGGCGGCGTCCTAGGCCGCTAGACGACGGGGGCTAGAACTTTTCGCTGGGCCAGCATAGCTCAGGAGCCAATGCCCACCCAATTCGTTCGCTGCGCTGGGGTACCAGGACTCGAACCTAGAATGGCGGTACCAGAAACCGCTGTGTTGCCAATTACACCATACCCCATCGGCCACCTGTAACCGCTGGTCACAAGCTATATTCCGACTCCGCAGACAGTTGACGGGCAACGTGGCTGTGATGCCGGGCCGACGTGCAGATTACCAAAGATTTCGCGTCGCTTTTTCACGCGTCTGGGACTACTGCCGCTGCCGCACGGTCGCGACCGGCGGTGAGCCGTTGCAAACTGCGGTCGCGGCCGAGCAACTCCAGCGACTCGAACAGCGGCGGGCTGATCGATGCCCCGGTCGCGGCGACCCGGATCGGGCCGAAGGCTTTGCGCGGCTTGACCGCCATGTTCTCCAGCAGTGCGACCTTGAGAGCCTCTTCTATCTTGTCGGTCTTCCATTCGTCGACGCCCTCGAGCGCGCTCAGCGCGGCGTCGAGTATCTGCCGGCCTCTGCGCGCAGTTCCTTCGCCGCCGCCTTCTCGTCGAGCGCGAACTCGTCGTCGTTGAGGAACTTCAACAGCTCCCACGCGTCGGCGAGCACGACGATGCGGGTCTGCACCAACCTCGCCGCCTCGGCGAACTGCTCGTCGTCGAGCGCGGTGTCATACGCATGCGCGTCGAAGTACGTCCGCAGCCGTGCGGTGAAGTCGTCAGCGGTCAGCAGCCGAATATGGTCGGCGTTGAGCGCATCGGCCTTCTTCTGGTCGAAGCGGGCGGGGTTCGAGTTGACGTCGGTCACATCGAATGCCGCGACCATCTCGTCGAGACTGAACACGTCGCGGTCGTCGGCGATCGACCAACCAAGCAGCGCCAGGTAATTCAGCAGACCCTCAGGGATGAAGCCGCGGTCGCGGTGCAGGAACAGATTCGATTGCGGGTCGCGCTTGGACAGTTTCTTGGTGCCCTCGCCGAGCACGGCGGGCATATGCCCGAACTCCGGAACGCGTTCGGCCACACCGATGCGCATCAGCGCCCGGTACAGCGCGATCTGACGCGGCGTGGACGACAACAAGTCGTCGCCGCGCAACACATGGGTGATCTTCATCAGCGCGTCGTCGACCGGATTGACCAACGTGTACAGCGGGTCGCCGCTCCCGCGGGTCAGCGCGTAGTCGGGCACGGTGCCCGGCGCGAATGTCGTTTCGCCGCGGACGAGGTCATTCCAGGTGATGGCATCATCGGGCATCCGCAGCCGCAGTACCGGTCTGCGACCCTCCTTGCGGAGGGCGGCACGCTGCTCTTCGGTGAGGTCGCGATCGAAGTTGTCGTAGCCGAGTTTCGGGTTGCGCCCCGCAGCGAGATGGCGGGCCTCCACCTCGTCGGGGGTCGAGTACGCCTCGTACACCTCCCCCGCGGCCACCAGTCGCTCCACCACGTCGCGGTAGATGTCGCGGCGTTCGGACTGGCGGTAGGGACCGTACGGTCCGCCGACCTCGGGGCCCTCGTCGTAGTTCAGGCCAAGCCAGTTCAGCGCGTCCAGAAGTGCGAGATAGCTTTCCTCACTGTCGCGTTCGGCGTCGGTGTCTTCGAGCCGAAAGACGAAGTCGCCACCCGTGTGCCGCGCGTACGCCCAGTTGAACAACGCGGTGCGGATCAGGCCGACGTGCGGCGTGCCGGTCGGCGACGGGCAGAACCTCACCCGGACCCGTTGCGTCATGATTTTCCTTTGCGCACAACGGGATTGGTCAGCGTCCCGATGCCCTCGATCGTGATGCTCACGGTGTCGCCGTTTTCGATCGGTCCGACCCCTTCAGGCGTCCCCGTCAGGATGAGGTCACCGGGCAGCAGCGTCATCACCGCCGAGATCCATTCCACGATCGCGCCGATGTCGTGGATCATGTTCGACGTCCGGCTGTCCTGCTTGACTTCGCCGTTGACCTCGGTGCGGATCGCGAGGTCCGTCGGATCGACATCGGTCGAAATCCACGGCCCGACGGGACAGAACGTGTCATGGCCCTTCGCGCGGGTCCACTGGCCATCCTTCTTCTGCTGATCGCGCGCCGAGACATCGTTGGCGATGGTGTAACCGAGGATGTTCTGGGCCACTTGGGCCGCGGGCACGTCTTTGCACGGCCTGCCGATGACGGCCGCCAACTCTCCCTCGAAGTGCACCGGATCGGCGTCGGCGGGCAGCTGGATCGGCACATTCGGCCCGACGATCGCGGTGTTCGGCTTCATGAAGATGATGGGATCGGCGAACTCGCCGATCCCACCATTGCTCCTGGCGTCCGCACCGCCCATCTCCGCGATGTGCGCCGCGTAGTTCTTGCCGATGCAGACCACCTTGCTGGCCAGGATCGGCGCGAGCAGGCGGACGTCGGCCAGCGGCCACTGCCGCCCGGTGAAGGTCGGGTTGCCGAACGGATGCTCGGCTATCTCCTTGACGACGGCGGCGGGGTCATCGGACGATCCTTCGACGCTGACGAAGGCGACCCCGTCGGGGCTGGCGATTCGGCCTAGACGCATCAGCCCAGCCTAGTGGGCGGCACTGCGGCCGTCGGCAGCCACTCCTATCCCGGGCCGTTCCATATTTTGAGATTGCGGTTCAATATGCTGAGACGACTGTGCGACGATATTTTGCATGACGGTGGAGACCATCGGCACCGTGCGGCGCTGGTCGATGCTCGCGATCGCGTTGACGACGACGTTGTTCGCGAATGTGTTCATCAACGGTGCGGCATTCCTGATTCCGACGCTGCACATCGAACGCGGACTCGACCTGGCCAAGGCGGGCCTGCTGTCGTCGATGCCGAGTTTCGGCATGGTGTTCACCCTGATCGCATGGGGCTATGTCGTCGACCGGATCGGCGAACGCATCGTGCTGGCGGTCGGCTCCGCGCTGACTGCGGCCGCGGCGTTCGCGGCGGCATCTGCGCACTCGTTGGTCGCGGTGGGAGCGTTTCTGCTTCTCGGTGGAATGGCGGCGGCAAGCAGCAACAGCGCAAGTGGCCGGTTGGTGGTGGGTTGGTTCCCACCGCAACAGCGCGGCCTGGTCATGGGAATCCGGCAGACGGCCCAGCCGCTGGGAGTGGGATTGGGCGCCTTGGTGATTCCGCGGCTGGCGGAGAACTACGGCGTTTCGGCCGCACTGCTGTTTCCCGCCGTGGTGTGCGCACTTTCGGCCGTGGTGTGCGCGTTCGCCGTGAAGGATCCGCCACGGCCTCCGCGTGCGGAAGCCACCGAGCATGAGCTCGCCAACCCGTACCGGGGCTCGTCGACACTGTGGCGTATCCATGCGGTGTCGGTTCTACTGGTTGCGCCGCAGGTGGTGGTGTGGACGTTCACGCTGGTCTGGTTGATGGCTGAGCGCGGCTGGTCGGCGGGCTCGGCAGGCCTGCTGGTGACGCTTGCGCAGGTGCTCGGCGCCGCAGGCCGGATCGCCGCAGGCCGGTGGTCGGACGTCGCGGGCTCGCGGCTGAAGCCGATCCGCGTCATCGCGCTGTCGGCCGCCGCCGCGATGGGCCTGTTGGCGTTGACCGACTGGCTGGGCTCGCCGATCAGCGTCGCGATGGTGATCGTCGCATCGGTGATCACCGTGTCCGACAACGGATTAGCGTTCACCGCGATCGCCGAGATCGCAGGCCCGTTCTGGAGCGGGCGGGCACTCGGCACCCAGAACACCAGCCAGCTGCTGACCGCCGGTGTCGCACCGCCATTGTTCGGCGCGTTGATCGGGGTCGCAGGTTATGCGGCGGCCTTCGCGGTGTGTGCACTCTTCCCGCTGATCGCGATACCGCTCGTTCCCGTCGATGCCGATCCGCTGATCGACGATCACGGCTAAGCCGCCCGAGCCGCGGACACCGTGTGGCAGAGTGCTCCGCAAACATTCGCAACAAGGAGGTACCCGCGATGCGGCGACTTTTCGGTTCGGTGCTGTGGGCCGCTGCGGCGGTGGCAACGGCTGCAGCCTGCTCCTTCTCCGCGGGTAGCAGCGTGTCGGTGGACAAGAAGGATCTCGCGAAGGAGATCTCGGCCCAGCTCACGAAGCAGGTCGGGCGCGCGCCGGAATCCGTCGAGTGCCCCGATGACCTCAAGGGCGAGGTCGGTGCCACGACGCGCTGCACCCTCAGCGACGGCGGCGAGACCTACGGCGTGGGTGTCAACGTGACGAAGGTCGACGGCACCGATGTGAAGTTCGATCTCAAGGTCGACGACAAGCCGCAGTAGGCCACGTGCACGGTCCGAAGCGCTAGCCCGACACTCCGTGCAACCGACGACGATAGACCGCAAGGCTGCGTCGCGCGAACAATTGGACGACGAGCCGCTGCGGAATCGGCGCGCCCGACAGGATCATTCGCCGCTCGTCGTCGGATGCGCCGTCGAGAACAAGGCCGCCGAGCACGATTCCCAGCCGGAGATTGCGGACGGAGATGAACGAGGCGGCCTGCTTGACGGCCGCTGCCCACTCCTGCTGCGTCAGGTGCTCCTCGATGAGGGGCACGGCGTTGCGTTCCTCGTCATCGAGGTGCCGGTCGACACACGCCGACAGCTCCCTGAGGCAGCCGAGAGCTGTTCGGTCAGTGCTGCTTCGGCTGATTTCGTCCACGTCGGTAGAAGAGACCTGACATGGTCGACGGCGGCTGCGATCTCCGTGTGCTCCTCTTCCATCCGCTCGACATCCGCCTGGTGGGCAGGCGCTCTCGATCTCAGCTTGGGCCAGACCATGTCGTCCTCGGCCGCGTGATGGTGGTGCAGTGCGGCGACCATGAACGTCACGTGATCCGCGACGATCTTCGCGCGGGCGGTATCACGGGTGAGAACAGCCGAGATCAACCTGGGCATGTCGTGAAACTCGCGGCGAAAGACACGGTGAACGACCAGCATGTCCACGGCGTCGCTCGGCATCGGCCCTCCCGACTGGTGACTACGACGAGGCCGCGATCGTATCGACAGCACAGAAGGCGTGGGCCTTATGTACGGGATCCGACCTATTTCCGTATCCCCCACGCTCGGCGCTTGGTGCCTAAAGCCCGGCGATGATCCGCTCGCTGACCTCCGTCGTCGACAGCGTCGCATCGCCACGGGTGGCCAGGTGTTGCTGGACAGCCTTGTCGATACGTGCCGCCGCGTCGGCCTCACCGACATGCGACAGAAGCAGGGCCACGGA
Organism: uncultured Actinomycetota bacterium; assembly: GCA_963758825.1. Classification (GTDB taxonomy): domain Bacteria; phylum Actinomycetota; class Actinomycetes; order Mycobacteriales; family Mycobacteriaceae; genus Mycobacterium. Next base: position 362,384 of record CAVWWV010000018.1, read on the forward strand.
TGTGATCGCGGCGGTCGGGTCGGCGATGCCTTGACCCGCGATGTCTGGTGCGCTGCCGTGCACCGGCTCGAACATCGACGGATTCGTGCGCGTGGCATCGATATTGCCGCTGGCCGCCAGCCCGATACCGCCGGACACCGCGGCGGCCAGATCGGTGATGATGTCGCCGAACAGATTGTCGGTCACGATGACGTCGAACCGGCCCGGGTCGGTCACCATATGGATGGTGGCCGCGTCGATGTGCTGATAAGCGACCTCGATGTCGGGGTAGTCCGAGGCCACTTCGTCGACCACACGCGACCACAGCTGTCCCGCGTAGGTCAGCACGTTCGTCTTATGCACCAGCGTCAGGTGCTTGCGTCGCGTGGCGGCCAGCGCGAACGCGTAGCGGACCACGCGCTCGACGCCGAACGCGGTGTTCAGGCTGACCTCGGTGGCCACCTCGTGCGGTGTGCCGACGCGGATGACACCACCGGTGCCGGTGTAGGGCCCCTCGGTACCCTCCCGCACAACGACGAAGTCGATCGACGGATTACCGGCCAGCGGGCTGTCGACACCCGGATACAGCCGGGACGGACGATGATTCACGTGGTGGTCGAGTTGGAAACGCAACGTCAGCAGCAATCCGCGCTCGAGCACACCGCTGGGCACGGAGGGATCACCGATGGCACCCAACAGAATCGCGTCATGGCCCTTCAGTTCGTCGACGACACCATCGGGCAGCGTCTCTCCCGTCGCGTGGTAGCGCCGGGCGCCGAGGTCGTACTCCGTCTTCTCGACACCGGGCAGGACCACGTCGAGCACCTTGAGCGCCTCGCCGACGACCTCAGGTCCGATACCGTCGCCGGCAATCACCGCCAATCTCACGACAGGTCCACCACTTCCAGCAGGTTGGCGTCGACGGCGTCGGCGATCGCCGCACGCACGTCCGCAGGAACGTCCCTGTCGATCCGCATCAGGATGGTCGCGCTTTCACCCTCGGCGTCCTCGCTGAGCTGTGCCGCGTGGATGTTGACCCCCGCCGAGCCGAGCAGCGTGCCGATCTTGCCGAGCGTTCCCGGTTGGTCGTCGTAGTTGATGATCAGGTTGATGCCCTCGGCGCGCAGGTCGAAGTTGCGGCCATTGATCGCGACGACCTTCTCGACCAGCTGAGGACCCGACAACGTACCGGCCACATTGGCGACCTGTCCGTCTGAGCAGACGGCACGCACGTCGACGACGCTGCGGTGATTGGGGCTCTCGGTCGCGGTGCTGATGCTCGCCTCGACGCCGCGCTCGGCGGCCAACGCGGGTGCGTTGACGAATGTCACCGGATCCTCGATCACCGAGGAGAACAGCCCGCGCAACGCCGAAAGTCGAAGCACCTCAACGTCTTCTGCGGCGAGTTCGCCGCGCACCTGAACCGAGATCGACACCGGCAGCTCGGCCGAGAGCACGCCGATCAGCAGCCCGAGCTTGCGCACCAGATCCAGCCACGGCGCCACCTCCTCGCCGACGACGCCGCCGCCGACGTTCACGGCGTCGGGCACGAACTCACCGGCCAGCGCGAGCTTCACGCTTTCGGCGACATCCGTGCCGGCACGGTCCTGCGCCTCGGCGGTCGATGCGCCGAGGTGCGGGGTGACGACGACCTGCGGAAGGTCGAACAGTGGGCTGTCGGTCGTCGGCTCGCTGGCGAACACATCCAGGCCTGCGCCGCGGACATGGCCGCTGGAGACCGCTTCGGCAAGCGCCTCCTCGTCGACGAGCCCGCCGCGCGCGGCGTTGACGATGATGACCCCAGGCTTGGTCTTGGCCAACGCCTCCTTGCCGATGAGGCCCGCGGTCTCCGGCGTCTTCGGCAGGTGCACGGAGATGAAGTCCGACCGCGACAGCAGCTCGTCGAGCGTCACGAGTTCGATGCCGAGTTGCGCGGCGCGGGCGGACGACACATACGGGTCGTAGGCCAGGATGTGCGTGCCGAACGCGGCGATGCGCTGGGCGACGAGTTGCCCGATTCGGCCGAGCCCCACCACGCCGACCGTCTTGCCGAAGATCTCGGTGCCCGAAAACGACGACCGCTTCCAGGTGTGTTCGCGCAGCGAGGCGTCGGCGGGCGCGATCTGGCGCGCAGCGGCCAGCATCAGCGCGAGCGCGTGCTCTGCGGCGCTGTGAATGTTCGACGTCGGCGCGTTGACCACCAGGACGCCGCGTGCGGTGGCGGCGTCGACGTCCACGTTGTCCAGGCCGACACCGGCCCGCGCGACGATCTTGAGTTTGGGCGCGGCGGCCAGCACCTCGGCGTCGACGGTCGTTGCGGAGCGGACCAGCAGCGCGTCGGCCTCAGGCACGGCGGCCAGCAGCTTTTCGCGATCGGGACCGTCCACCCAGCGGACCTCTACCTGGTCACCGAGCGCTGCCACGGTGGATTCGGCCAGTTTGTCGGCAATTAGTACGACGGGAAGACTCACCCGGCCAGCCTAATGGGCTTCAATTGCGGGGTGGACGTGACCGTCGTCGGTAGTGGGCCCAACGGCTTGGCTGCCGCTGTCATCTGCGCAAGAGCCGGATTGTCGGTGCAGGTGTTCGAGGCCCAGCCGACGCTGGGCGGCGGCGCGCGCACCCTGCCCGACCCGGAATACTCCGGCGTGGTTCACGACATCTGCTCGGCCGTGCACCCGCTGGCGCTGGCGTCACCCTTTCTGGCGGAGTTCGACCTGCCCGCCCGCGGCGTGCAACTGCCCGTCCCCGAAATCTCCTACGGAAACCCACTCCCGGACCGGCCGGCCGCGATCGGCTACCACGACCTGGCGCGCACCTGCGCGGAGCTCGAGGTCGGCTCGTCGTGGCAGCGTCTCTTGGGCCCGCTGGCAAGCCACAGCGACGGTGCACTGGGGTTCTTCCTCGGCGACAAGCGGTCGCTGCCGCCGGATCTGGCGACCACAGTGCGAGCCGGTCTGCGTGTGCTGGCCCAGGGCAGCCCGGCGTGGGGTCTACTTCGTGGCGAGGACGCGCGTGCGCTCTTCACCGGCGTTGCCGCGCACACCATCTCGACGATGCCGTCGTTCGTCTCGGCGGGAGCGGGCCTGATGCTGGCCACCCTGGCCCACACCGTGGGCTGGCCGATTCCCGTCGGCGGCAGCCAGGCCATCCCCGACGCACTGTTGGCCGACCTGCGCGCGCATGGCGGCACAGTCACCACAGACCACGAGATCACCGAGCCGCCGGGCGGAGTCGTGCTGTACGACACGGCACCGACCGCGCTGCTGTCGATCTACCGCGACGCTATTCCCGCCCGATACGCGAAAGCGTTGCGGCGCTACCGCTTCGGCCCGGGCGTGGCGAAGGTCGACTTCGTACTGTCGGATGAGATCCCCTGGCAGGACGACAGGCTGGCGCACGCGACGACGTTGCACATGGGCGGCACACGGGCACAGATGGCGCACGCCGAGCGCGAGGCGGCCGCGGGCAGGCACGCTGAATGGCCGATGATCCTCGCCGCCCTGCCGCACCTCGCGGACCCAAACCGCGTCGACGCGGCGGGCCGACGTCCGCTGTGGACCTACGCGCATGTGCCTTCGGGTTCAACGGTCGATCAAACCGAAGCCGTGACAGCCGCTTTCGAGCGCTTCGCGCCAGGGTTCCGCGACATCGTGGTCGCGGCGCGCAGCGTGCCTGCCGCTCGACTCGCCGACCACAACGCCAACTACATCGGTGGCGACATCGGCGTTGGCGGCAACACGCTCTATCACGCACTGGCAGGCCCGACACCGCGGCTCGACCCGTGGACCACCCCGCTTCCCCAGGTGTACCTGTGCTCATCGGCGACTCCGCCGGGTGGCGGCGTGCACGGCATGGCCGGCTATTACGCCGCGCGCACGGTGTTGCGTCAAGAGTTCGGTATCAGGCAACTGCCGAAGCTGGCGCCGTGACCGCCGACCGCGAAGTGCTGCCGTGGGCGCTGTTCGGTTCGGCCGCAGACGAATTGGCGGCCGGTGTGGCAGCAGACGGCTTCGCGCCCGATCTCATCCTCGCCGTCGCACGCGGTGGGCTGTTCGTCGCGGGTGCGCTCGGCTACGCGCTGAGCGTGAAGAACGTCGCCGTGATGAACGTGGAGTTCTACACCGGGGTGGATCAGCGTCTTGACGTGCCGGTCGTGCTTCCGCCCGTACCCAACACCGTCGACCTGGCCGGCGCACGGGTGTTGATCGCCGACGACGTCGCCGACACCGGCGAGACGTTGCGTCTGGTGCGCGACTTCTGCGCCGACCATGTCGCCGACGCCCGGTGCGCGGTGCTGTACCAGAAGCCGCAGTCCAGCGTGGACTGCGAGTACGTCTGGCGCCACACCGACCGCTGGATCGACTTCCCGTGGTCGGCCCCGGACTGACAGCGATTTCGGCGTGATTACCTGCGCCCAGCGCCGGTTATCACGCCGAAATCGCTAACGACGTCCGCGCTAGGCCGTCTCGGTGATGGGGCGGTCGACCCAGCTCATCAGGTCGCGCAGCTTCTTGCCGGTCACCTCGATCGGGTGCTCGGCGTTCTGCTTACGCAGATCCTCGAGTTGCTTGTTGCCGCCCTCCACGTTGGCCACCAGCTTCTTGACGAAGGTGCCGTCCTGGATTTCGGAGAGGATCTGCTCCATCCGCTTTTTGGTGTCGGCGTCGATGATTCGGGGACCCGAGAGATAGCCGCCGAACTCGGCGGTGTCGGACACCGAGTAGTTCATCCTCGCGATGCCACCCTCGTACATCAGGTCGACGATCAGCTTCAGCTCGTGCAGCACCTCGAAATACGCCAACTCGGGCGCATATCCGGCTTCCACCATCACGTCGAAGCCGGTCTTCACCAGTTCCTCGGTGCCACCGCACAGCACGGCCTGCTCGCCGAACAGGTCGGTCTCGGTCTCGTCCTTGAAGGTGGTCTTGATGACGCCGGCACGGGTGCCGCCGATGCCCTTGGCGTAGGACAGCGTGAGCGCCTGACCCTCGCCCTTGGGATCCTGCTCGACGGCGACGAGACACGGCACGCCCTTGCCGTCGACGAACTGCCTGCGCACCAGGTGGCCCGGCCCCTTCGGCGCGACCATTCCGATGGTGATGTTGGCGGGCGGCTTGATCAGGTCGAAATGGATGTTGAGGCCGTGCCCGAAGAACAGCGCATTGCCGTCCTCGAGGTTCGGCTCGATGTCGTTTTTGAAGATGTCGGCCTGCGCGGTGTCGGGTGCCAGCAGCATGATGACGTCGGCCCACTTGGCGACCTCGGCGGGGGTGTCCACCTCGAGGCCCTGGTCGGTGACCTTCGCCCGGGATTTCGAGCCTTCCTTCAGCCCGACCTTCACCTCGACGCCCGAATCGCGCAGGCTCAGCGAATGCGCGTGGCCCTGGCTGCCATAGCCGATGACGCCGACTTTTCGCCCCTGGATGATCGACAGGTCCGCATCGTCGTCATAGAACATCTCTACTGCCACTGTATTTCCTTCTCTGTGAACTGATTCGGGCTACTTGACGGTGCCGATGCCGCGCGGACCGCGCGACAGCGACACCACTCCGGACTGCGCGAGTTCGCGGATGCCGTACGGCTCCAGCACTCGCAGAAATGCTTCCAGCTTTGCGGGCGTGCCGGTCGCCTCGATCGTCAACGACTCCGTCGACACGTCGACGACCTTGGCGCGGAACAGGTTCACCGCTTCGATCACCTGGCCGCGGGTAGTGGCGTCGGCGCGAACCTTGACCAGCGCCAGTTCGCGCGACACATTGTTGTCCTCGTCCTGCTCCACGATCTTGATCACGTTGATCAGCTTGTTGAGCTGTTTGGTGATCTGCTCGAGCGGCGACTCGTCGACGCTGACCACGATGGTCATCCGCGACATGTCCTTCTGCTCGGTGGCACCGACCGCGAGCGACTGAATGTTGTAGCCGCGCCGCGAGAACAGCGACGCCACGCGGGCGAGCACACCGGGCTTGTCCTCGACGAGCACCGACAAGGTGTGCGTGGGGGCCGTGCTCATCACGCGTGCCCTTCTTCCGGATCGTCGAACAGCGGCCGGATTCCGCGCGCGGCCTGAATCTCGTCGTTGCTCGTGCCCGCGGCCACCATCGGCCACACCTGTGCGTCGGCGCCGACGACGAAGTCGATCACCACCGGCCGGTCGTTGATTGCGCGCGCCTGGTTGATCACGTCCACGACGTCTTCGGCACGCTCACAACGCAATCCGACGCAGCCAAGAGCCTCCGCCAGCTTGACGAAATCGGGAATGCGATGGCTGTGCGTGGACAGGTCCGTCTGGCTGTACCGCTCGCCGTAGAAGAGTGTCTGCCACTGACGCACCATGCCCAGGTTGCCGTTGTTGATGATGGCGACCTTGATCGGGGCGCCCTCGACTGCGCAGGTGGCCAACTCCTGGTTGGTCATCTGGAAGCAGCCGTCGCCGTCGATCGCCCACACCTCGGCATCCGGACGCGCGAACTTCGCGCCCATCGCGGCGGGAACCGCGTAGCCCATGGTGCCAAGGCCGCCCGAGTTCAGCCACGTGCGCGGGTTCTCGTACTTGATGAACTGCGCAGCCCACATCTGGTGCTGCCCAACGCCTGCGACGTACACCGCGTCGGGGCCGGCGATCTTGCCCAGCTGTTCGATCACGTACTCCGGCGACAGGCTGCCGTCACTCTGCGGCCCATAGCTCAGCGGGTACGTCGATTGCACCCCGCGCAGGTACTCCCACCAGTTGTCCATCGTGATGTTCCCGGCGGCCGTGCCGTCGCGGCGCAACGCCTCGATCAGATCGGTGATGACGGCCTTGACGTCACCGACGATGGGGACGTCGGCGTTGCGGTTCTTGCCGATCTCGGCGGGGTCGATATCGGCGTGGATGACCTTGGCCTCCGGCGCGAACGAGTCCAGCTTGCCCGTTACCCGGTCGTCGAACCGGGTGCCCAGCGCGATCAGGAGATCGCTGCGCTGCAGCGCGGCCACCGCGGCGACCGTGCCGTGCATGCCCGGCATGCCCAGGTTCTGCGGGTGGCTGTCGGGGAATGCTCCACGCGCCATCAGCGTGGTGACCACCGGGATGCCGGTCAGCTCCGCCAGATCCATCAGCTGGTCGGTCGCTTCACCACGGATCACGCCACCGCCGACATAGAGGACCGGCTTGCGGGACGCGGCGATGAGCTTGGCGGCCTCGCGGATCTGCCGGTTGTGCGGCTTGGTGTTCGGCTTGTATCCCGGCAGCTCGAACTTCGGCGGCCAACTGAACGTGCACTGCCCCTGCAGCACGTCCTTGGGAATGTCGACCAGCACGGGACCGGGACGTCCCGAGCGGGCGATGTGGAACGCCTCGGCCATCACCCGTGGGATGTCGTCACCGCTGCGCACCAGGAAGTTGTGCTTCGTGATCGGCATCGTGATGCCCGAGATGTCGGCTTCCTGGAAGGCGTCGGTGCCGATCAGGGCGCGCCCGACCTGGCCCGTCACCGCGACCACCGGGATCGAGTCCATGTGCGCGTCGGCGAGCGGCGTCACCAGGTTTGTGGCGCCGGGGCCCGACGTCGCCATGCACACACCGACCTTGCCGGTCGCGTGAGCGTATCCACTGGCCGCATGTCCCGCGCCCTGCTCGTGGCGGACGAGGACGTGACGGAGCTTCTGCGAGTCGAAAAGCGGGTCGTAGACCGGCAACACGGCTCCGCCGGGGATGCCGAAGATGATCTCGACGTCGAGCTCCTCCAACGACCGGATCACCGACTGGGCTCCGGTGAGTTGTTGCGGGGCAACCTTCTTGGGCTGGCTTGACGGGCCGGGGCCGGCCACCTTCGCCGCGGATTGCGCAGCGTTGGCTTCGACCAAATCCCCGTACGGCGGGTTCGCCGACCGGTCCGGGGGTCGTGTGGTTGGTGCGCTCACGATGTCCTCATTTGTCTTCGATTTTGTTGTGGACTCTCAAATCACTGCCGGGGCAACAAAAAACCCCCGTCAGCGTGGCCGCTGTACGAGGGTTGCGCGTTGATACTTGTGACTATGCCCGAGTGGGGGCTAGCGCGGTATCAACGCGCAACCCAATTACTACGAGCAAGCCAAGCTTCTGCACAACAGATGACCGTAGTCTCCGCACTGGTCAGCCGTCAAATTCCTTGTTGCGTGCGGCGCAATGGGACGATGGCGGGGTGACTTCGCAACCCCCGTCGGTACCTGTCGAGCCGGTCGTGCTCCGGATCTCCCCGATGGCGCACCTTGCGGTCGTTTTCCTGCTGGTCTGGGCATGCTGGCGGTGGTGATGGGCGCGACCTGGACCGCTCCGCTGCTGATCATTCCCGTGGTTCTGTCGGCCATGATCGTCCGTCTGCGCACCGTCGCCGACCGCGACACCGTGACCGCGCGCAGCCTGCTCGGCAGCCGAACCGTGCGCTGGCAGGACATCGAGGGCCTGCGCTTCGACAAGGGTTCCTGGGCGCGGGCGCAACTGAGGGAGGGCGGCGAGCTGCGACTTCCCGCGGTGACCTTCGCGACGTTGCCGCAGCTGACCGAGGTCAGCGCGGGCCGAGTACCCAATCCGTACGACTGAGCATCTCAGCCCAGCGGGTTGGCTCCGTTGAGGAACACCCACAATGCGATGCCGCCGCCGATACCGATCAGCAGCGCGGCGAAGGAGCCGACGAACGGTCGACGAGCCCAGCCACGGCCCGCGTCGAGCCCGTACCGGCCCGGCCCGGCGAGGATGATCGCGACGACCGCGGCGACCAGAATCACCTTGTACTCGTGTCCGTCGGTCAGGAAATCCGACAGCCGGGCCTCTTGGTGGGCCGCGGTCGCTTCCACCAGCAGGCCGTTGAGCAGGTATGCCAGCGCGCCAGCGGCGGCCAGCGGCGTGAAGAGACCCAGGATCAGGAGAACACCAGCCAGAATCTGGGCGCCGGTGGCGATATAGGTCAGCATGTCGGCGTACTTGAAGCCCATCGAGGTCAGCGAGTCCTCGAAGCCGTTCAGCCCGGGTCCGCCCCACCAGCCGAAGGCCTTCTGCAGCCCATGGGCGACCAACAACGCGCCGACGGCCCAGCGGAGCAGCATCAGACCGAGATCCTGGGTGCCGCGCCTGCCGTCTGACCGAGGGTCGTCGTAGCCCGGGGTGATGTCGGCGGGTTGGGCGTAAGTCCCCATCGGGTGGCTGTCGCCTGCCTGCGCGTACGGCAACGGCTCCGGCTCGCCGATCAGGCCGTACCCGGGCTGGGAGCCGGTCTTGTAGTTCGGGATGGCGGTGGTTTCGAAATCTCCGGCGTAATTGGACGAGGGCAGGTCGTCCTCGGGGTCGACCAGGCTTGCCGACGCGGGTCGGCCCAGGTCGTCGGGCCGCTGCCAATTGGGATTACTGGTCACCAGCTCAGGGTAAGTGCTGATGATCGGTGAATCGCGGATTGGCGCGGCGCTTCGCGCCCCGTGTTCGCGGCTCCCGCGGGCCCGCACGAGAGCACCGGCGTGGCGCGTACCGCGGAACAATCCGTAACCTGGCGGGCATGAGACTGCGCGGGCCGCTGCGATGCGTCGTCGCGTTGTCGTGTGCGACGTTGCTCGCGGTGTCGGGGTGTGCGCGATTCGACAGCGCCCAGTCGCAGCCGTTCACCACGAAGCCCGAGGCGCAGGCGGGGCCCAGTTCGACTCCGCCGCCACCCCCTCCGCTGCCGCCGAAGCCGTTCCCCAAGGAGTGCCCGGCGCCCGGGGTCATGCAGGGCTGCCTGGAAAGCACCAGCGGGCTGATCATGCTGCCCGACAGCCAGTCGGCGCTGGTCGCCGAGCGCGTGACCGGCGCCGTCAAAGAGGTCTCCGTCAAGGCGGAACCGAAGCTCAAGACCACGATTCCGGTCGACGGCAGCGGTGACGGCGGGCTGATGGACATCGTGCTGTCGCCGACGTACTCGCAGGACCGGCTGATGTACGCCTACGTCAGCACGCCCACCGACAACCGTGTGGTCCGCATCGCCGACGACGACATCCCCAAGCCGATATTCACCGGCATCCCCAAGGGTGCGACCGGCAACATGGGCGCTCTCCAGTTCACCAGCCCCACCACCCTGGCCGTTCTCACCGGCGATGCCGGCGACCCCGCATTGGCGGCCGACCCGGCCTCACCGGCGGGAAAGGTGCTGCGGATCGAGCAGCCCACCACGGTCAACCAGGCGCCTCAGACCACGGCGCTGAGCGGGTTGGGCTCAGGCGGGGGCCTGTGCGTCGATCCGTCGGACGGCTCGCTCTACATCACCGATCGCACGCCGACTGCCGACCGGCTGCAGCGCATCACCAAGGACTCGAAGGTCTCGACCGTGTGGACCTGGCCCGATAAGCCCGGCGTGGCGGGCTGCGCCGCGCTGGACGGCACGGTGCTGGTCAACCTCATCAACACCAAGCAGACGGTGGCGGTGCGGCTGGCGCCCGACACCGGCTCGGTGACCGGCGAACCGGAGGTGGTCCGCCAGGACGTGCACGGCCACGCGTGGGCCCTGCAGACCTCACCGGACGGAAACGTGTGGGGCGCGACGGTCAACAAGACGACAGGCGACCCGGAGAAACTCGACGACGTCGTGTTCCCGGTGTTCCCGTCGGGCGGCGGCTTCCCGCGCAGCAACGCCGACAACACCTAGCCACCCGCCTGCCTGAGTCAGGCGTGCACAGCCAGCCGTTCGCGCGCCTGTGCCGGACGTGATCGTCTGCGGGGACGCCGGTGGTCCCGCCGCCAGGTGCTGCGCCAGGATTTCGGCGGTCTGCGGGGCCAGCCTGCGCGCCATGGCCACCATCGGCCGGGAATTTCTGGCCGAAAGGGCTCGCACCATCGCCTGGGCGACGGGCGTCACGGCCGCGTCCACCGCCGCGGGTTGGTCGAAGTTGCCCATCCGGCGCATCCACGTCGGCAGGGTGGCGATGGCCGCGGGCGCCAGCACCCGACTGCCCGCCCACAGCCGCACGCCCCGGTCGCGCGGCGTCCAGAGCAGATAGCTCATCGCCCGGTCGGCGTGCTCGGACGTGCAGAGCTTGCCGCGGACGTCCGCGAAGTACGGCACGAACCTCGTCCCGTGACGCCGGGAACGTCGGCGGGCTTGCAGGTCTGCAACTCTGCGGCGATCCGGGACTCCGCCCAGAACCGGGTTTCGTCGGCCTTCGACAACGGTCCGGGACCGTAGCGCTCGTAGCACTTCAGCACCGAGTGCCAGCCGGTGATGTGGATCCACAGCTGGGCCTCGGGGTTGTTGGCGCTGTACCGCGACCCGCTGATCGGTTCGACGCCCTTGGCCTTGGCGTGCACGCGCATCAATGCATCGGAAACCTCGATCGCGGTCCGTCCGTCGGCAACCGCGACGGTCAGGAAGTACGCAAGCGTGCGGTCGAACCGGCCCGACGGGTCGGTGTAGATGCCTGCGCTGTCGGCGACCGCGGCGGCCAGGTGCGGGTCGAAGTGTTCGAGCACGACGGCTCGCTGGAAGCCGATCAGGGCGGTTGGCGCGGTCCACACCTTCCAACTGGGTGAGCCAGGGCCGAAAAACCCATAGTCGTCGCGCCGAATGGATTTCTGAACGGCCATAGTGTCTACCTCCCGATCGCTGAATACAACGCCACCGTAGCAATTGCATGCGTCGAATACAACGGTGTCGTAACATTGGTCACCATGCCCCGCAAGTACGCTCCCCGGCTTCCTCGCGAGCAACGCCGTGAGCAACTGCTGGATGCGGCGATGACCGTGCTCGGCGGCTGCCAACTTCACGAGTTGAGCATGGAGGCGGTCGCCGAGGCCGCGGGCGTCGGAAAACCGGTGCTGTACACCGTGTTTCGCACAAGGGGCGAACTGGTCACCGCGCTACTACGTCGCGAGCACCGCAGCGGTATCGAACAGGTGCGCTCCGCCATGCCAGACGATCTCACGCGGCAAGGACCCACCGGCGCCTACGCCGCAACGGTTTCGGCATTCCTGCACGTGGTCCTCGAGAACCCGGCCCGCTGGCGGCTGATCCTGACCATGCCCGACAGCGCTCCGCGCGAGTACCGCGACGCATTGCGAACATCGCGATCTTCGATCCTGGCTCAGGCCGAGGAACTGGCCAAGGCGGGCATCGCGATGACGCCTGCACTGGCGGCACTCGATCCCGTGCTCCTGGGCCACACCATGCTGTCCTTCGCCGAGATGCTTGGCCGGTTGGCGGTCAACGACCCCGACACGTATCCGCGGGAACGGCTCGAGGCGTTCGCCCGCACGGCGCTGTCGCTGCGGGCTGACGAAGGTCAGACGGAACCGAAATAGCGGATTCGAATGACTTTGCCTGTCGCGCGGTCGATTTCACAAAAAGCCACACCGCGTGCGGACGGGGTGTGGACCGATGCGCTGACCGTGTCTCCCGTGGCGATCATCTTGTACCACCGGCCGCCTCGAACGCTGTCGACGAACTGGCCGAGCGCCAGTGGCGCGTCTTCACCGAGGCTCACGACGGCACCGTCGGACAGCGCCCGCCTCGCGGAGAGCTGGTCACCCGCGACCGCAGCGTCGAGCAGCGTCGCGACCTGTCGCCTGGCACGCCTGCCGGGCCGCCGAAAACCCTTCAGATACCCGACGCTGCCACCGATCCCCTGGTTGCGAAGCAGCTCGCGGACCAGCCGCAGCGACGGCGGCAGCGACTTCACCCCGTGCGCCAGCATCGAGAACACCATCGCCGGCAGCTCCCAATGTGCGCGCAGTCGCGCGACGGCCCACTCCCCGTCGGACTCCCGAAGGTCATAACGCAGATGCATCGGCACGTGCAGAACGACTTCGGGAGCCATCACGATTTCCAGCTTCAGGTCGCGCACCACCGCGGCGCCGACTGTCACGTCGACATCGCGATGAAAGATGACCTGGCGCGGAGCGATGAACGTGTCGTAGAACCGGCCGATCTCATCGTGCCCCACATGGGGTTGCGATCCGTACGGGTCCTCGACGCGCGCATCGGCAGTGAATATCCCGACCCAGCCGAAGCGATCGTGTGCATCGGTTGCCGCGGGCGAGCGCTCCACCGCCGCAATGAGTTCAGCGTCGGCCGCTGCCACTAGGTGCAGGCTGCCAGCACCAGCTCGCGCACGCGCGCCGCGTCGGCCTGACCCTTCGTCGCCTTCATCACGGCGCCGACGATGGCGCCCGCGGCAGCGATCTTGCCGCCGCGAATCTTTTCGGCCACATCGGGATTGGCGGCCAACGCGTCGTCTACTGCCGACTGGATCAGCGAGTCGTCACGGACCAGCTCCAGGCCGCGCGCCTTCATCACCTCGTCGGGCTCGCCCTCGCCTGCGAGTACGCCCTCGATGACCCCGCGGGCCAGCTTGTTGGACAGCTTGCCCTCGTCGACGAGCACGACAACCGCGGCCACCTGCGCGGGCGTGATGTTGAGCCCGTCGAGCTCGACGCCCGCCTCGTTCGCCTTCTGCACCAGGAAGTTTCCCCACCAGGCCCTGGCCGCCTCGCTGGATGCGCCCTGTTCGACGGTCGCGGCCACCAGGTCGATGGCGCCTGCGTTCACCAGGTCACGCATCACCTCGTCGGAGATGCCCCATTCCTGCTGAATGCGATTGCGCTGCAACCAGGGATACTCCGGAATGCTCTCCCGCAACGTCTCGACGAAGTCGGCGTCGGGTGCGATCGGCTCCAGGTCCGGTTCGGGAAAGTAGCGGTAGTCCTCCGCGGTCTCCTTGCTGCGGCCCGGTGATGTGTAGCCGTCCTCGTGGAAGTGCCTGGTCTCCTGGTGAACCTTGGCGCCGGAGTCCAGCACGGCTGCCTGCCTGCGCATCTCGTAGCGGACGGCGACCTCGACGCTCTTCAGCGAGTTCACGTTCTTGGTCTCCGTGCGGGTGCCGAACTCGGTGGCACCTTTCGGCTTGAGAGACACGTTCGAGTCGCAGCGCATCGAACCCTGGTCCATCCGTACATCGGAAACACCCAAGGCGCGCAACATATCCCGCAGTGCGGTGACATAGGCGCGGGCGATCTCGGGTGCGCGTTCACCGGTGCCCTCGATGGGCTTGGTGACGATCTCGATCAGCGGCACCCCGGCCCGGTTGTAGTCGATGAGCGATGTGGTCGCGCCCTCGATCCGGCCGGTATCACTGCCGAGGTGGGTGAGCTTGCCGGTGTCCTCCTCCATGTGCGCGCGCTCGATGGCAACCCGCCAGGTGGTGCCGTCATCGAGAGGAACGTCGAGATAGCCGTTGATCGCGATCGGCTCGTCGTACTGCGAGATCTGGTAGTTCTTCGGCATGTCGGGGTAGAAGTAGTTCTTCCTGGCGAACCGGCACCACGACACGATCTCGCAGTTCAGCGCGAGCCCGATTCGCATCGCCGACTCGACGGCGACCTGGTTGAGCACCGGCAGCGAGCCGGGCAGGCCGAGGCATACCGGACATACCTGGGTGTTGGGCTCGGCGCCGAAGCTGTTGGCGCAGCCGCAGAACATCTTGGTCGCCGTCGACAGCTCGACGTGCACCTCGAGGCCGAGGACCGGGTCGAAACGTGCGACGACGTCGTCGTAGTCGACCAGTTCGGCCGTTGATGTAGCGGTCATGGAGGCGAGCTTAGTGGGACGGCCTAGACGAGTTTGGGGTGTACACCCGGGATCAGGCCTGCCGCCGCGGACATCCGCTGCAGGTCGTGCAGCACGGTCTTGCGCTCTGCGGCGGTGAGAGACGCGGTGATCTCGTCCTCCTGCGCGCGCCCCTCCGCATCGAGATCGGGCAGCAGCTTACGGGCCTTGTCGGTCAAGGTCACCGCAAACGCGCGCCGGTCCCCCGGGTGCGGCATCCGCTTCGCCAGTCCCTGGCCTTCCAACTTGTCGATGATCGCGACCATCACGTTGCGATGAATGCTGAGCTGGGTGGACAGCTGACGCTGCGACTGCCCGTCGTCCTCGATCAACGCCTTGAGAACCGCATATGTGCGGGGTTCGACGCCGAACGGCGCCAGCCGGCGGACAAAATCGTCAGCGAGATAGACGCCCAGTTGAGACAGCAGAAAGGGGATCCGCTGGTGCAGCTCGGCGATGCCGGTCGGGCGTTCGGCCATCCGCGAACTCTAGCACCATCAATGATAGTCATATAGTGTGATAATCATTTACTTGGACTAATGAGGAGTATCTGATGCGGATAGTGATCTTCGGCGCCAACGGGCGCACCGGCCGACTGGTGACGCGGCTGGCTCTCGAACACGGTCATCACGCCGTCGCCGTGACGCGGCGTCCGAATGAGTTCCCGTTCACCGACCATCGGCTGACGGTGGTAGGCGGCGATGTGCGAGATCCCTCGTCTCTGACCGGCATCCTTGCCGGCGCCGACGCGGTGTTGTCGAGCCTGGGCGTACCGTTCAGCCTTCGCCGTCTCGACACCTACTCGGTGGGTGCGGCCAACATCATCGGGGCAATGCGTGATACAGACGTGCAGCGCGTGGCCGTCGTCAGCTCGACGGGCGCCTATCCCTATCCGAACCGCATCGATCCGCCAGCGGCTCTGCGATTCGTCGAACCCGTCATCACCCGCACGATCGGCAAGAGCACCTACGACGACCAGCGCCGGATGGAGGACGTCGTCCGCGGAAGCGGCCTGAACTGGACGATCGTGCGGCCGTCTGGACTGTTCGACCTACCGCAACCAACGAATTACGTTGCTGGCGATGTCGATCCGGTTGGCGGCTACACCGCTCGGATCGACCTGGCGGACTACCTGGTGACACTCGCTGCAGACAGTTCCTGCGTGGGCAAGATCGTCGTCGTGTCCACCACGAAAGACACCCCGACGATGTGGCAGATGATCCGTCGCGAGGCCTTCAGCACCGCGTGACGGCCGCTTGACTACCCGAAGAATTCCGCGGCGTCGTCGTACCGGCTCTGCGGCACCAGTTTCAGCTGGCGGACGGCATCGGCGAGCGGGACGCGGCCGATCTCCTGTCCGCGCAGCGACACCATCGTGCCGTATTCGCCCGCGTGGGCCGCGTCGGCGGCGTTGACACCGAAGCGGGTGGCGAGCACACGGTCATACGGGGTCGGTGTGCCGCCGCGCTGCACGTGCCCCAGAACGGTGACGCGCACCTCTTTGTTGATCCGCTTCTCGACCTCGTAGGCCAGCTGCTGGGCGACGCCGGTGAACTTCTCGTGCCCGAACTCGTCAATACCGCCTTCCCGCAACTTCATCGAGCCTTCAGCCGGTTTGGCGCCCTCGGCGACCACACAGATGAAATGCGCGTCGCCGCGCACGAAGCGCTGCTTGATCAGCCGGCACACTTCCTCGACGTCGAACGGCTGCTCGGGAATCAACGTCATGTGCGCACCGGAAGCCAGGCCCGCATTCAGCGCGATCCAGCCTGCGTGCCGACCCATCACCTCGACGAGCATCACCCGCTGATGCGACTCGGCCGTGCTGTGCAGCCGATCGATGGCCTCACTGGCGACACCCAACGCGGTGTCGTGGCCGAACGTGACATCGGTGCAGTCGATGTCGTTGTCGATGGTCTTGGGCACACCGACGACGGGAACGTTTTCCTCGGACAGCCAGTGCGCCGCCGTCAGGGTGCCCTCGCCGCCGATCGGGATCAGCACGTCGATCCCGTTGTCGTCCAGCGTCTGCTGGATCTGCTCGAGGCCCGCCCTCAGCTTGTCGGGGTGCACCCGCGCCGTGCCGAGCATCGTGCCACCCTTGGCGAGCAGCCGGTCGTTGCGGTCGTCGTTGCGAAGCTGGATGCGACGGTCCTCGAGCAGACCCCGCCAACCGTCGAGAAAGCCCACCACCGAGGAGCCGTACCGCACGTCGCACGTGCGGACCACCGCCCGTATCACCGCGTTCAGGCCAGGACAATCGCCGCCGCCGGTCAGGATTCCGATGCGCATGGTGCCTATCTTGCCCGGTAACCGGCCGCTTCACACGGCCGTTGGCAGCGGCCCGCGGGCGGCCTCATAGGCGGCGCCGACGCGGTAGAGCCGGTCGTCGGCGAGCGCGGGGGCCATGATCTGCAGCCCGACCGGCAGATTGTCGTCGGGCGACAGACCCGACGGCACCGACATCCCGCAGTGCCCGGCCAGGTTCAGCGGCAGCGTGCAGAGGTCGAACAGGTACATCGCGAGCGGATCGTCGACCTTCTCGCCAAGCGGGAACGCTGTCGTCGGCGTCGCGGGTGACACCAGCACGTCGACCTTGCGGTAGGCCTCGTCGAGGTCGCGGGCGATCAGCGTGCGCACCTTCTGCGCCTGGTTGTAGTAGGCGTCGTAGTAGCCCGCCGACAGCGCGTAGGTGCCGATCATGATGCGGCGCTTGACTTCCGGACCGAAGCCGGCCGCGCGGGTCAACGCCATCACCTCCTCGGCGCTGTGCGTCCCGTCGTCGCCGACCCGCAGGCCGTACCGCATGCCGTCGAACCGGGCCAGGTTCGACGACACCTCCGACGGCAGGATCAGGTAGTAGGCGGGCAGCGAGAAGTCGAAGTGCGGACAGTCCACCTCGGAGACCTCGGCGCCCAGCTCGGTGAGCTTGTCGACCGCGGCGTTGAACGACGCCAGCACGCCCTCCTGGTAGCCGTCGCCGCGCAGCTGACGAACCACGCCGACCTTGACACCGCGCAGGTCGCCACCGGCGCCCGCCTTCGCCGCGGCGACGATGTCGGGCACCTCGGCGTCGATCGAGGTGGAGTCCCTCGCGTCGTGACCGGCGATCACCTGGTGCAGCAGCGCGGTGTCGAGCACCGTTCGGGCGCACGGGCCGCCCTGATCCAGCGATGACGCGCACGCGATCAGGCCGTAGCGCGACACCGTGCCGTAGGTGGGTTTGACGCCGACCGTTGCGGTCAGCGCGGCGGGTTGCCGGATCGAGCCGCCGGTATCCGACCCGATCGCCAGCGGCGCCTGGAACGCGGCCAGCGCCGCGGCACTGCCGCCGCCGGACCCGCCGGGTACCCGGTCGACGTCCCAGGGGTTGCGCGTCGGCCCGAACGCCGAGTTCTCGGTGGACGAGCCCATCGCGAACTCGTCCATGTTCGTCTTGCCCAGGATCGGGATGCCCGCGGCGCGCAGCCGGGTCACGACCGTCGAGTCGTAGGGCGACGTCCACCCCTCGAGGATCTTCGACCCGCAGGTCGTCGGCATGTCCGTGGTGGTGAAGACGTCCTTGAGCGCCAGCGGGACACCGGCAAGCGGTGACGGCAGCGCATCGCCGGCCGCAACGGCGGCGTCGACGTCGGCGGCCGCGGCCAGCGCGTTCTCCTCGGCGACGTGCAGGAACGCCCGATATTGGCCGTCGGTTTCGGCGATCCGGTCCAGGCATGCCCTGGTGACCTCCACCGACGACAGCTCCTTGGCGGCGATCTTGGCGCCGAGCGTCGCAGCGTCCAGCCTGGTCACGGCGTCGTCTGTGCTCATGCCTCGGCTTCCGCTCGCTCCGGTCCTCGCTCCGCTGCGATCCTCACTCGCGCGCTCCTTCGGATGCTCATTCGGCCTCCCCCAGAATCCGCGGGACCGCGAAGCGGCCCTCGGCCGACTTCGGCGCCTGCGACAGCGCCTGCTCCTGCGACAACCCCGGCTCGACGACGTCGGGCCGGGTGACGTTGACCGACGTCAACGGGTTGTCGGTGGCCTCGACGTCGGTCACGTCGACGGCCTGGATCTGACCGACGTGCTCGAGGATGGCGCCGAGTTGGCCTGCGAAGCCTTCCAGCTCGTCGTCGGTCAGGGCGAGTCGAGCCAGGCGGGCGAGGTGGGCTACCTCGTCTCGGGAGATCTGCACGACTCCCAAGCCTAGTCAGGCGTCACCCCGGCCCGTCGGCTCCTCCCGCAAGCGGTCGTCGCACCGGCATGCCGACCCCGCTGCCCTGTGAAACAGTGTTGCGCGTGCCTTCGTTCATGCTGCGGGTCCAGCTGGAAGACAGGCCAGGCAGCCTCGGCTCCTTGGCGGTCGCGCTGGGCTCCGTGGGCGCCGACATCCTGTCCCTCGACGTGGTCGAGCGCGGCACGGGCTACGCGATCGACGACCTGATCGTCGATCTGCCGCCGGGTGCGATGCCCGACATGTTGATCACCGCTGCGGAGAACCTCAGAGGGGTGCGGGTGGACAGCATCCGACCGCACACCGGTCTGTTGGAGGCGCATCGGGAACTGGAGTTGGTCGACCACATCGCCG
Organism: uncultured Actinomycetota bacterium; assembly: GCA_963758825.1. Classification (GTDB taxonomy): domain Bacteria; phylum Actinomycetota; class Actinomycetes; order Mycobacteriales; family Mycobacteriaceae; genus Mycobacterium. The sequence continues at coordinate 381,515 of CAVWWV010000018.1, forward strand.
CCGCGCCGGGCAAGCCGGCAAAGCTTCAAGTACTGGCCGACGAAGCACCGCGGGTGCTTCGTGTCGGTTGGTGCACCGTGGTGCGGCTGACCGAATCGGGCATCGACCGCATGGTGGGCAGCCACGGAGCGCCGGAAACCCACATCAACGAGGTGCCCTGGCTGCCGCTGGACACCGCGAAAGCGCTTGACGGCGAGGCTGATTGGATGCCGCAGGTGTGGCGGGACATGAACACCACGCTGGCCGCTGCGCCGTTGGGCGATGCGCGTACCGCCGTTGTGCTCGGCAGGCCCGGCGGCCCGGAGTTCCGACCGTCGGAGGTCGCCCGCCTGGGCTACCTTGCCGGGATCGTCGCGACGATCCTGCGCTGAGCCCGTCGGCTACGCGCCCGCGGGCACCGGCCAGCGGTCGTTCACGTCGGCGTTGCTGTCTTTCCTGGCGCAGTGTGCGCAACAGAAGATGGCTTCCTCGGTTTCGATGCCGTGGCCGAGGATGCGACATCCGCAGTGCGCGCATTCGGGCGCCAGCTGTACGGCCGCGCACTCGACACTGTCGAAGTTCTCGCTGCGGCCGTCCGGCCAGGTCACCGTGAAGGCTTTGTCGTAGTCGTTGCCGCACGTCGCGCAGATGGCCATCGTGTCCACTCCTTCGTCTCGACTCTGCGGACGCATTCCCAGCAGACGAGCGCGGCAAACTCCGGCATCCGCTCAGACCGCGTCTGGCCCGCTGTCCAGTAGCCGGACGAAGCCGTCCTCGTCGAGGATCGGCACGCCGAGCTCGACGGCCTTGTCGTACTTCGAGCCGGGCGCGTCACCGGCCACCACGTACGCCGTCTTCTTCGACACCGAACCCGCCGCCTTTCCCCCGCGCGCGACGATCGCCTCCTTGGCGTCGTCGCGGGAGAACGCGGTCAGCGAGCCGGTCACCACGATCGACATGCCCTCTAGCGTGCGTTCGATGCTCGCGTCGCGTTCGTCGGCCATCCGCACGCCCGCGGCCTTCCACTTGTCGATGATGGCTCGGTGCCAGTCGACGGTGAACCACTCGGTGACCGCCGCCGCGATGGTCGGACCGACGCCCTCGACCACCGACAACTCCTCCTCGGAGGCCGCCATGACGGCGTCGAGGCTGCCGTACTCGGTTGCCAGCGCGCGGGCGGCCGTCGGGCCGACGTGCCGAATCGACAGCGCGACCAGCACCCGCCACAACGGTTGCGCCTTGGCTTCGTGCAGGTTCACCAGCAGGCGCTTACCGTTGGCCGACAGGTTGCCGTCTTTGGTCGTGAAGAGCTCGGTGCGCAACAGATCCGGGCTGCCGAGAGTGAACAGGTCACCTTCGTCGGTGATGACACCGGCCGCAAGTAGCGCGACGGCGGCTTCATAGCCCAGGCCCTCGATGTCGAACGCGCCGCGCCCGGCGACGTGGAAAACCCGCTCACGCAGCTGCGCCGGACACGACCGGGTGTTCGGGCACCGGATGTCGGCGTCGCCCTCCTTGGCCGGGGCGAGCGTGGTTCCGCACTCGGGACACGTTGTCGGCATGACGAATTCGCGTTCGGAGCCGTCACGCAGGTCGACGACGGGCCCCAACACTTCCGGGATCACGTCGCCCGCCTTGCGGATGACGACCGTGTCGCCGATGAGGACCCCTTTGCGCCTGACCTCTGACGCGTTGTGCAAGGTGGCCTGGCTGACCGTCGACCCGGCGACCTTGACGGGTTCCATGAAGGCGAACGGCGTGACCCTGCCGGTACGCCCAACGTTGACCTTGATGTCGAGCAGCTTGGTGGTCGCCTCCTCGGGCGGGTACTTGTAGGCGATGGCCCATCGCGGCGCCCTGGATGTCGCGCCCAGCCGCCGCTGCAGTGACACCTCGTCGACTTTGACCACCAGGCCGTCGATTTCGTGTTCGACGTCATGGCGGTGTTCGCCCCAGTAGGCGATGCGCTCGGTGACCGCGTCGATGCCCTTGACCTTGGTGGTGTGATCCGACACGGGCAGGCCCCACGCCTTGAGTGCCAGATACGCGTCGTGCAGCGTCTTGGGGCTGAAGCCCTCGGTACGACCGAGGCCGTGGCAGATCATCCGGAGCTTGCGGCGGGCGGTGACCGCCGGATTCTTCTGTCGCAGGGACCCGGCGGCACTGTTGCGCGGGTTGGCGAACGGCGGCTTGCCCTCGGCAACCAGACCGGCGTTGAGATCCTCGAAGTCGGCGACGCGGAAGAACACCTCGCCGCGCACCTCGAGCACTCGCGGCACCGGGAATTCCTTTGCGGCGGAGAGCTTCTCGGGTATGTCTTCGATCGTGCGGGCGTTGAGCGTGACGTCCTCACCGGTGCGCCCATCCCCTCGGGTCGCTGCGCGCTCCAGCTTTCCGTTGCGGTACACCAGCGCGAGCGCGACACCGTCGATCTTCAGCTCGCACAGGTAATGGGCGTCGTCTCCGATCTCACCCTTGGTGCGCGCCGCCCACGCCGCCAGTTCCTCGGGGGTGAAGACGTTGTCCAGGCTCAGCATCCGCTCGAGGTGGTCGGCGGAGGTGAATTCGGTCGCAAAGCCCGCGCCGCCGACCAGCTGGGTCGGCGAATCGGGTGTGCGCAGTTCGGGGTGGTCGTCCTCGAGCGCCTGCAGTTCGCGCAACAGCTTGTCGAACTCCGCGTCGGAGACGATCGGCGAGTCCCTGACGTAATAGCGGAACTGGTGGTCGCGCACCTCGTCGGCGAGTTCCTGCCATCGGCGGCGCAGATCGGCGTCGGGGGCGTCTTCGGATTGCTCGGCCAGTGCCTTGCGCGCATCGGTTGCCTTCGGGCTCACCCTCGCAGGCTATCGGAGGGCTGCGACACGAAAGTCGCGCAGACCAGGGGGCTCCACCTGGGCGTTTGACTATATGCAGGTAAATACCTGCATAATGGTCCTGGTGTCGGACGATCAGATGGATCAGGTCTTTCGAGCACTGGCGGATCCCGGCCGCCGGCTGCTGCTGGATCGGCTGCGCCAGGACAACGGCCAGACGCTCGGCCAGCTGTGCGAGTACCTCGAAATGGCGCGCCAGTCGGTGAGCCAACACCTCGCGGTGCTCGAGTCGGCCAACCTGATCAGCAGCGTGCGGCGTGGACGGCTCAAGTTGCACTACCTGAATCCCGTTCCGCTGCACGAGATTGCCGACCGCTGGATTCAACCGTTCGAAAATTATCGGCTTCACGCACTGCACGAAGTGAAGCTCCAAGCAGAGGAGACACACATGACTGGGACAACCGAAAAGCCGACGTTCGTCTACGTCACATACATCCACAGCACCCCGGAGAAGGTGTGGGAAGCGTTGACCAGCGCCGAGCTGACCGCCGCGTACTGGGGACACAGCAATGTGTCGGACTGGCAGAAGGGGTCACGGTGGGAGCACGTCCGCACCGACGGATCGGGTGTCGTCGACGTCGCGGGCGAAGTGCTTGAAGCGACACCACCGCGTCGCCTCGTCATCACCTTCGGCGGCACCGACCAGACGGGTCAGCCGACCGTCGTGACGTTCGACGTCGAACCGCATCGAGACATCGTCCGCGTCACCGTGACCCACGAGGGGCTTGACGATCCGTCGGACTACCGCGCCGTTTCAACGGGCTGGCCCGCCGTGCTCTCCAATCTCAAGTCGCTACTGGAAACCGGGCAGGTGTTGCCGCAGTCGCCGTGGGAGATGGACACCGAATTGCGGGACGAACAGATGTCGCGCAACGGGTAGCTTGGCGGCATGCCGCACCCGATCATGTTCGCGGATGACGACCCGTCCTCGCGAAGGTGCGCGCGATCGCCTTGGGCTTTCCCGACGCGTTCGAGAAGGTCTCCCACGGCAGACCCGCGTTCTTCGTGTCGAAGATGTTCGCCATGTACGGCGGCAGCGTCAAACCCGAAACGAAGGGCGGCGACTACCTCCAGTACCCGCGCTCCATCATGGTCAAGGTCGACGAAAGCGACCGCAGGGCACTCCAGGCGGATCGACCGGTTCTTCTATCCCGCGTACCTCGGCCCGGCGGGCTGGCTCGGGCTGGATTTCAGCGCGACGAAGAAGATCGACTGGGCCGAGGTGCGCGAGCTGATCGACGCGTCGTTCCGAATGGTCGCGCCGAAGAAGGTCGTCCGGCGACTCGACGAAGCCTGACCCCGCGCGTGCCGACATGGTTCTATCGAGGCCATGAGCTTCGCGAGCCCATTCCCCGACGTCGAGATTCCGGCGGCCAGCGTCTATGACTACCTGTTCGGCAACATCGACGACGCCGACGCCGACCGCATCGCGCTGGTGGATGCGAAGACCGGCGAGCAAACCAGTTATCGCGATGCGGTCGGCAAAATAGATTCTTTCGCCGGTGCATTGGCCGATCGCGGCATCGGTGTCGGCGACGTCGTCGGATTGTTGGCACCCAACAGCACAGCGTTCGCGGTCGCGTTCCACGGCATCCTGCGCGCCGGTGCGACGGCCACCACGATCAACGTGTTGTTCACCGCCAAGGACATCGTCAAGCAGCTGACGGACTCGAAGGCCACGATGCTCATCGTCGTCAGCGCGCTGCTCCCTCAGGCCAAGGAGGCGGCGGCCGCGTTGGGCATGTCCGACGACCAGCTGGTGGTGCTCGACGGCGCGGACGGCCACCCCAGCGCCGCGGACCTTCTCGCCGCGGGGGCGGCTGCGCCGGAGGTCAGCTTCGACCCCGCGACCCACCTCGCTGTGCTGCCCTACAGCTCGGGCACGACAGGCAATCCCAAGGGCGTGATGCTCACACACCGCAACCTGGTCGCCAACGTCGCACAGACCCGGCCGGTGCAGGAGGTCGCCGCCGACGACGTCGTGATCGCGATCATGCCGTTCTTCCACATCTACGGAATGACGGTGTTGCTCAACGCCGTTCTGCACGCGCGGGCGCGCCTGGTGATGATGCCGAGCTTCGACCTCGAAGAGTTCCTCGCCAACATCGCGAACCACAAGGTGACGGTTGCCTACATCGCGCCGCCGGTGGCGGTTGCGCTCGCCAAGCATCCGTTGGTGAACAACTACGACGTGTCATCGCTGCGTGCGGTGCTGTCCGGCGCCGCACCGCTGGACGAGGATCTCGGCCACGCCGTCGCCGACCGCATCGGTTGTCGCGTGGTGCAGGGCTACGGCATGACCGAGCTCAGCCCCGTCAGCCACTGCACTCCGCTGGACGGCGGTAAGCGCCTCGTCGGGTCCGTCGCACCCATCGGCGCTGCGGGCTGGACCGCGGCGAACTCGGTCTCCAAGCTGGTCGACCCCGACTCGGGCGCCGAAATCGACATCCCGGCAAAGGGTCTCAGTGAGACCGGCGAACTGTGGTTCAAGGGTCCGAACGTGATGGCCGGTTATCTCGGCAACGACAAGGCAACCGCCGAAACCATCGACGACGACGGTTGGCTGCGCACCGGCGACATGGCGCGCGTCGATTCCTCCGGCTGCGTCTACATCGTCGACCGGCTCAAGGAACTCATCAAGTACAAGGGTTATCAGGTGCCGCCCGCCGAACTGGAGGCGCTGCTGCTGACCCATCCCGGGATCGCCGACGCCGCTGTCATCGGAGTGCGCGACACCGAGTCGGGTGAAGAGGTGCCAAAGGCGTTCGTGGTCAAGCAGTCCGGAGCCGAGCTGACCGAGGCCGAGGTGATGGAATTCGTGGCCGCCGAGGTTGCGCCGTACAAGAAGGTCCGTCAGGTGGCGTTCATCGACGCGATACCGAAGTCGACCGCGGGCAAGATCCTGCGCAAGGATCTGCGCCGGGACTCAGGTACGAAGTGAGTCCCGCAGCGACTGGGCGGCCCTCGCCTGCCGATAGCCGAGCACGGCTCCGATGGCGGGGATCAGGATCAAACCGGCGAGCCCGGCCAGCGGGTCGGTAACGGTGTCGGTTGTCGAGGTACCGAACTGTCCGGGGACCAGTTCGGCGGCCCGGATGCGTTCGACCGGCGGCAGCGGCGGCGGCAGCGGCGCAATGTTGATCTCGATCGCCGCGGGCACGGCGGGCATGGGCGGCACCGCCGCGGGCGACACCAGGGTGTCGTGCAGGAGGGTCGCCTCGGGCCCGGGGCCGGGGTGCGAGACGTTCGTTCCGGGTGTCCGACCGTTGCCGATGGTGACCCGCGGTGCCTGGAACGACGTCACGGGTCTGCCCGAATAGCCGCCGCCGGACCGCGGCACGGCGGCCGTCACGTTGTCGCCTGCGGGCGCCTCGGCCACGGCCGCCGACCGCATGGCGGTCTGGGCTTGCGGAGCGAAGCTGTTCACGACCGCAACATCCTCGAGATCACCTCCGCCGGTACCGAGATTCATCAGCGGTGGATCGAGATCTGGCTGTCGCGTCCTGACCGGCGATGCCAACACCGCCGATGACGTCGTTGACCCAATTCGATACGGGGCGTTGGGCGTTGGCGCCCTTGCCGCTCGAGACGTTCTTGCGGGAGTCGTTATCGGACTTGCGAGCCCGGACCGTGCTTGTCGGCGACGGCCTGCGCCGGGTTCGGACCGACGATCAACAGAGACGCCGCGACCACGCCGGCTCCCGCCGCGAAGCGAACAGTCGAGTGCGCCACGATCCCTTCCCTGACCAACTGGGTTTGCCGAACCCAGGGTCCCGCGCTTGCATTGTTGCATAAACCGTTGCCCGGCAAACACTATTTCAAGATCGCAGCGGGGTCGTCGGCGATGGCGTCGGCCGCGTTCTGAGCGAGTTCGATCGCGGTGCGGGCCCACTGCGGGGTCGCGCCCGCCACCCCGCACACCGGCGTGATCCCGATCCGGTCCGGCAGCACCGCACGAGGGAAGCCGAGTCGATCGGTGAAGTCCACCACCGACCCGGCCACCTCCTCGGCCGACGGGCGGTTCTCGGGCGCTGTGGCGGGCACCACGCCGAGCAGAACCGTGCGGCCCGATTCGACGAACTCGCCAACGCCGTCGAGGTCGACCGCCGTGAGGGTCGACAGGTCGAACGACACCGCCCGCACACCACTGCGTTGGAGCATCGGCCAGGGCAGCCCGCCGGCACAGCAGTGCAGCGCCACCTCGCCGCCGACCACCGACGCACATTCGTCGATCAGCGCTGCCGCCACGGGTTCGTCGACGGGGTGTACCGGCGAGAGGCTGGACACACCGGTGAGCCTGCCCGCCAACGCAGCGGGCAGCGACGGCTCGTCGAACTGGACGACCACCGGACATTCCAGTCGGCGGGCGACCTCCGCGCGGTGTGCCGCCACGCCTTCGGCCAGCGACCGCGCCAGGTCGCGAAGGGCTCCAGGATCGGTGATCGCCCGGTGGCCCCCGCTGAGTTCCAGCTGCGCGGCGAGGGTGACCGGGCCCGGCGCCTGCACCTTGACGGTCCGCTCCGCCCCACGCAGGCCGGCCTTCTCCCATGCCTCCTCGAGCGCGTCGATGTCCTCGGCGAGCAGGCTGGCCGCGCGCCGGGACACGGCGCTGCGCCCTGCGGCGATGCGGTAGCCCCTTGGCACGGTGTCGATGGTGATGTCGACGAGTAGCGCACCAGCCCGGCCGATCAGATCGGCGCCGAGTCCGCGAGCCGGCAACTCCACCAGGTGCGGAAGTCGATGCAACTCACCGACCACAATCTCGGCCGCCTCCCGCGCCGACGTGCCGGGCCAGGATCCGATGCCGGTACCCGCGGCGAAGGGGGATTCGGGGAGGGCGAGATCACGATCTTTCGTCACTTGACCAACACTATTCGCCACAGGAGCCACACGCGTTAGTCTGCGAAACGGGAAGGAGCCGACTCGATGTCCTCTGCGGCAGCCCGACTGGCGGCATTGAGTGCCGTCGCGCTGCTGGCCGTGGGCTGCGCGCACACCGTTCAGGGCTCGGCAACGCGGGCCGCTCCCGGCATCGACGACGAATCGCATTCACCGGTGGACGTCGAGTCGGTGATGCTCGACCAGTCTCAGATGCGGGCGATCACGGGTGCGGGCGAAAGCCTGACGGTCGTGCCGAGCATGGACGGCAAGGTTCCGGTCGACGTCAGCGACCTGATGAACGGCACGCCCAAGGAGTGCCAGTGGTACTTCGCCGAGACGCAGACGTTCGGGCCGGAGGTCGAAGAGTTTCACAAGACGACCTTCCAGAATCCGCCCGACGGCGGGCTCATCTCGGAAGGCGCCGCGGCATACCGCGATCCGGAGACCGCACGGCACGCGTTCGCCGATCTGGTCGGCCGTGTATACGACTGCGGCTCAACCGAACTCGGCTCCACATTCATCGGTGAGTGGACAGCCGACGCCGACACGTTACGGATGCGATCCACGGGTACGTGCGGTCGCGACTACCGAATCAAGAACGTGGTGCTGGCGGAGGTTTCCTTCTGCTCGTTCCCCGAGTCGATACCGGGCATCATCATGACGAACATCATGGACAAGGTGCCCAACTAGGCGCTGCGCGCGATCGTGGCACTGCCGATCACTTCGTCGCCCTCGGCATCGACGCGGTAGAGCACCATCGTCTGGCCTGCGGCTACACCGACGAGCGGCGCACGCAGATCGACGACCAGGTCACCGCCGCGCACCTCGGCGACGGCGTCGGCGATACCGCCGTGCGCCCGCACCTGCACCGAACACTCCACAGGACCGCGCGGCGCGGCCCCGGAGGTGAACACGGGATTCTTCCCGGTCAGCGACGACACCTCGAGGTCGGTGGCCGCGCCGACGTGCACCGTCGCGGTGTCGGCGTCGATGGCCGTCACATAACGGGGGCGACCGTCGGGGCCTGGCCCCGCGATACCGAGACCCTTGCGCTGGCCGATGGTGAATCCGTGCACGCCGTCGTGTTCGGCGAGCACCGTTCCGCCCGCGTCCACCACGGCACCGCGGCGCACGCCGATTCGGCTTCCGAGAAACGCCCTGGTGTCGCCGGACGGGATGAAGCAGATGTCGTGGCTGTCGGGCTTCTCGGCGACGGCCAGACCGCGACGTGCCGCCTCCTCGCGAATCTGCGGCTTGGGTGTGTCACCGATCGGGAACAATGCGTGGCGCAGCTGCTGCGCGGTCAGCACACCGAGCACATACGACTGGTCCTTGTCGCTGTCGACTGCGCGCCGCAGCCGGCCGTCCGACAACCGCGCGTAGTGGCCGGTCGCGACGGCGTCGAACCCGAGCGCGAGCGCGCGGGCCGACAGCGCGGAGAACTTGATCCGCTCGTTGCACCGCACGCACGGGTTCGGAGTCTCGCCGCGGGCATAGGACGACACGAAGTCGTCGATGACGTCGGATTTGAATCTGTCGGCGAAATCCCATACATAGAAGGGAATGTCAAGGATGTCGGCGACCCGGCGCGCATCGCCTGCGTCTTCCTTCGAACAGCATCCCCGCGAGCCGGTGCGCAATGTTCCCGGTGCCGCCGACAGCGCCAGGTGCACGCCGACCACGTCGTGGCCCGCGTCGACCATGCGGGCGGCGGCCACCGACGAGTCCACGCCCCCGCTCATCGCGACAAGAACCCGCACTACTCGACCGCCCCGAGCTGGCCAGCGCGGCCTGCCGCGCACGGTCCACCGCCCCGGGCAGCACATCGAGTGCGGCGTCGACGTCGGCCTCGACGCTGGTGTGGCCCAGCGAAAGCCGCAGTGATCCGCGGGCGCTTGCCGGGTCGGCGCCCATCGCGATGAGCACATGCGAGGGCTGCGCCACACCGGCCGTGCACGCCGAACCCGTCGAGCACTCGATCCCTTTGGCGTCCATCAGCATCAGCAACGAATCACCCTCGCAGCCGCGGAACGTGAAGTGCGCGTTGCCGGGAAGCCGTCGAGCGCCCGTCGCGCCGTTGAGCGCGACATCGTCGATGCTCGACAGCACGCCGTCGACCAGGCGGTCGCGCAGCGCCTGCACGCGGGCACTGGTGGACTCCATGCCATCGATCGCCACCTCGGCGGCCTTGGCCATCGCCACCGCGCCCGCGACATCCGGTGTGCCCGAACGTACGTCGCGTTCCTGTCCGCCACCGTGCAGAAGTGGCACGCATGCGGTGTCACGTCGCAGCAGCAGCGCGCCGACACCGGTCGGGCCACCGAATTTGTGTGCCGCGATGCTCATCGCCGACAGCCCGCTGGCCGTGAAGTCGACCGGTATCTGGCCCACCGCCTGCACCGCGTCGCTGTGCATCGGAACATCGAATTCTGCGGCCACCGAGGCCAGTTCCGGCAACGGCATGATGGTGCCGACCTCGTTGTTGGCCCACATCACCGACACCAGGGCCACATCGTCGTGCTCCTGCAGGGCGGCCCGGAGTGCGCCGGGCGTGACCGATCCGTCGGATGCGGTCGGCAGCCAGGTCACCTCGGCGCCTTCGTGTTCGGCCAGCCATTCGACCGAGTCGAGCACCGCATGGTGTTCGACGGCGGTGGTGATGATCCGGCGACGGCGGGGTTCGGCGTCGCGCCGCGCCCAGTAGATGCCCTTGACCGCCAGGTTGTCGCTCTCGGTGCCGCCCGCGGTGAACACGACCTCCGACGGCCGCGCGCCGAGCAGTTTGGCCAACGTCTCGCGCGACTCCTCCATGCGGCGCCGCGCCGCCCGCCCAGTGCCGTGCAGCGACGAGGCGTTGCCGACCGTCGCCAGCACGGCCGTCATCGCCTCGATGGCAGCGGGATGCATCGGGGTGGTGGCGGCGTGATCCAGGTAGACCGACTCAATGGTCATAACCGTTCCATGCTAACCGCCGCCCGACGGCCGCCCTGAATACCCGGTCAGGCAACCAGCGCGTGCCCGTTCGTCCGTCGCCCCTTGTCGCCGCGCACCGCCGCTTCGCAGCGGGCGGCCAGGTCACGCCGGTCGGTTCCCGGTAGCTGCAGCGACTCGACATGCACGCCCACGATCGTGCGGCGGGCGGTGACCAGGCGCCGGATCGACGCCATCAGGGTGTCGTCGCCCACGAAGGCGGCGACGGTGGACGGCGTGCCGTCGCGGTGGTGATAGCCCAGGCGCAGTGGCTGAACCGGCCTGCCCGCGTCGACGGCGGCCTGGAACATCGCGGGCCGGAACGACCCGTAGGCCAGACCGCACCAGGTGGTGCCCTCGGGGAACGCCACCACGGTCTGGCCTGCGCTCAGGCGGGCCGCCACCGTCTTGACGACGTCGGGTAACCGCCGCAGGCTGGCCCGTTCGATCGGGATGACCTTCATCAAGCGGGCGGCGATACCGAGGCCGGGCCAGTTGATCATCTCGGCCTTGGCGACGAACGAACCGGGCATCACGGCGCCGATCGAGAAGATGTCGACCCATGACACATGGCCGCTGACGACGAGCACGCCGCGCAGGTTGCGAATGGGTCCGCCGGACACGGTGATTCGCACGCCGAGCGCGCGCAGCATCATGCGGCAGTAGCCGCGCTGGACGTGTGACCGGCCGGGCATCGGAATCGCCAGCAGCGGCACGGCCGAAGCAGAATGACCGCGAGGGTGGCCCGAACCGCGACCCGTGCCGCCACGACGACCGGACTGCCGCCAGGCGCGCCACCCGCTGCCACACAGCTGGCGTCGCACGTCGCGCGCGGCACCCATGGGCTGGCGTCCCTTCCGCTGCCGACCCGCTCGTCGGCGCTCACGACGCGATCCCGTCGGCCATGTCGCTCGCCGCGGCGACCGACCGCAGCCGCGTCAGGTATCTCGTGTCTGCCCTGCGCTTGTCGAGCAGCGCGGGGAAGTCGCCGACACCGAAGTCAGGTCGTGCGCGGGTTCACCGCACACCTGGGCGCCGAGGCGCAGATAGCCGCGCATCAGCGGCGGGACGGTCACCCGTGCGGGCGGTTCGATGGCGTCCAGACCCTTGCCGTCGACCGTCACCGGCCGATAAGGATGCACGGTGTACTCCGACGGGGCGGCGTGTCTGCGCAGCACGAAATCCCTGACACCGCGGATCTGACGCCCCGGGATGTCGGAATCCTCGACGGGCACCGAGACGCAACCCGTGACGTAGTCGTAGCCGCACCGGTCGAGATAGGCCAGGATGCCCGCCCACATGAGCAGCACCACGCCGCCGTTGCGGTGGTCGTCGCGGACCACGGCGCGGCCCATCTCGACCAGCGACGGCCGCAACGCGTCCAGCCCTGTGACGTCGAATTCGGTTGCGGTGTACAGCCCGCCTGCCGCAATGGCTCCCGGCGGCGGAAGCATCCGGTAGCAGCCGACCAGCTCGCCGGTGTTGTCCTCGCGGACCAATAGGTGATCGCAGAACTCGTCGAACCGGTCGGCGTCCCTGCCGTCGCTCGCGCCTGCGAGCGCGAAACCCGGTTCGGTGGTGAACACGTCGTGGCGAAGGCGCTGAGCGGCGTCGATCAGCGCGGGGTCGGTGGAAAGCAGCAGGGTGTAGCGCGGTGTTGACGCGCGGTGGGTCTCTTCGGCGGGTATGAGTACTGAAGCGGTGCTCATAGCCAGCACCGTCGCCGAGCCGTTCAGCCAGACGGCATCCGCGGCGTGACGTGTCCGTGGACGTTAGGTGACGATTGGCCGCTGGTCGGTGGCGGATTCGTAGCCGCGGATGGCCTCGACCTTGTCAGCCGACTTGCTCTCCGGGTCGAATTCGTAGCTCAACCACTCCCGTGCGAGCCTGCGGGCCAGTTCCAGCCCGATGACCCGTTGCCCGAAGCACAGCACCTGCGCGTCGTTCGACAACACCGATCGTTCGACCGAAAAGCTGTCGTGGGCGGTGACGGCCCGGATGCCGGGCACTTTGTTCGCGCTGATCGCGACGCCAAGTCCGGTGCCACAGACCAACAATGCACGGTCGGCCTTGCCCTCGGCGACCAACCTCGCCGCCGCGACCGCCACATGCGGGTAGGCGGTGTTTTCGTCGGTTCCGACGCCGACATCGGTCACCTCGGCCACCCGGGAGTCGCTGCGAAGGTCCCCTTTCAAGGCTTCCTTGTATTCGTAGCCGGCGTCATCGGAGCCGACGACAATCCGCAGTCCTGAGCCCATCGGTCATTCGCCTTTCGTCGTCAAGGTGAAACAGTCGGCAACCGTGTGTGCGCACATGGCAAGGGAGGTGGCGCCGGCATCCGGTGTGCCGACGCTGCGCTCGGCCAGCGGACGGGCCCGACCCACCTTGGGTCGCAGCTCGGCGGTCGCCTTCGCGGCGTCCGTGGCGACGTCGGCTGCGGCCCGCCACGCCTGCTGCCACTGCTCGCCCTCGTCGACCCGCTTCTGCAGCTCGTCGATGAACGGCAACAGCGCGTCCAGCATCGTCTTGTCACCCGGTGACGCACCGCCGAGCTGGATGAGCGCGTCGTAGCCATCGCGCATGCCCGCCGCGATGGTGTTTGCGTCGGGTCTTCCGGTGTCGCCGAGCCTGGCGCCGATCGCCGAGAGCATCGCCCCCCACAGCACGCCGGACGTGCCGCCGGCCTTGGCGGCCCACTCCTTGCCCGCGGCCGCGAGCACCGATCCCGTTCCGGCGCCCTCGTTGACCGCATCGGAGGCGGCGTCGCGGGCGGCCGCGGAGCCCTTGACCATGCCGCGTCCGTGGTCGCCGTCGCCCGCAACGGCGTCGATGCGGCCCAGCTCGTCCTCGACATTCGCCAGCATCCCGGCCATCGCCTCGAGCGCGCGTGCGACCAGCGCGCCGCCCCGACGGCCGTCCTCGTCGGCCAGTTCGGCGACGTCAACTCGTGGCGCGGCGGCCTCCGCAGCGGCATCGGTGCGACGGGCCCCTTCGGATGCCGCGGCCGTCGCGCCCTTGCGGTAGGCCGGCGTGTCTGCCGGTGCCCGCCAATACTTTTCGAGTTCGTCATCGAGCCACATCACGGTCAACGAGCAGCCCGCCATATCAAGGCTCGTCACAAGCTCGCCCACTTCGGGCTCGATGATCTCGTATCCGCGTTCACGGAGCAGCCGTGCCGCGGTGCCCCAGACCACGAAGAGCTCTTCGTACTTGGTGCGCCCGAGTCCGTTGAGTATCACCGCGATCCGCGTGCTCTCGGTATGCGGCTTGTCGCCTATGACCCCGTCGACGAGTGTCGCCGCCAGACTCGCTGCCGTCGGCATCGTCTCGTCGGATACACCGGGCTCCCCGTGGATGCCGAGGCCGACACCCATCTTCCCCTCGGGCACCGTGAAAAGCGGTTCGTCCGCGCCAGGCAGCGTGCACCCGTCGAATGCGACGCCCAGCGTTCGGGTGGCGGCGTTGGCGGCTTCGGCGACCCGGACCACGCCGGCCAGGTCGAGGCCGTCCTCAGCCGCGGCGCTGGCACACTTGAAGACGGTGAAATCGCCTGCGATGCCACGGCGTTTCGTCTCTTCGCCCTTGGGGGCGCTGGCGATGTCGTCGGTGACGGCGAAGTACTGCGCGTCGATGCCCTCGCTGCGCAGCTGGGTGACGGCCAGACCGAAGTTCATCACGTCGCCTGCGTAGTTGCCAGTCGTCAGCAGGACGCCGGCGTCACCGTGCGCGGCGCGGGCAACCGACGCCGCCTCCTCGGCAGACGGCGAGGTGAAGATGTTTCCGACGACGGCTCCATCCGCGAACCCGGGGCCGACCGTTCCGCAGAATGCCGGGTAGTGCCCCGAGCCACCACCGATGACGACGGCGACCTTGCCGGGCGCCGTCTGGTGCGCGCGCACCACACCACCGGGAACGCCCGCGACGTAGCGAGAGTTGGCATCGAGGAAGCCGGCCAGCATGTCCTCGGTGAACCGGGCCGGATCGTTGAAGAGTTTCGTCACCGCAACCGCTCCCCCGTTTCGGCGTCGAACAGGTAGACGCGTTCGGCTGGGGCCGTCACCACGACCTTCTGTTCGGGCTCATAGCTCTCCTGGGCCGGAGTCTGGACGACGATGCCCTCCTCCATCCCTGCGACTGTAGTTGTCGCGAGCCCGAACTCGAGCAGATGCTCGAAGTACGCCACGGTGGTCGAGATACCGTCACCGGCGGCGGTACTCAAGCCGCAGTCCTGGGGTCGGATCCCCACGGTGACCCGGGTGCCGTCGGCCAGCGACGTCACGGTGCTGTCCAGATGGCCTGCGTTGGACCCGATCTCGATGCGGGTCCGGCCGTCGGAGACCCTGGCGACGCCGCGGAGCACGTTGATCTGCGGCTCGCCGACGAACTCGGCGACGAAGAGGTTGGCCGGATCGTCGAACACCTCGTCGGGCGTGCCGAACTGCTGCACCACACCGGCATCCATCACCGCGAGTCGGTCGGCCAGCGACAGCGCTTCGACCTGGTCATGGGTGACGACGATCGTGGTGTAGCCGAATTCACGTTGCAGCACCTTCAGTTCGCGTCGCACCCGTTGGCGCGCGGAGGCGTCGAGGTGGCTCAGCGGCTCGTCGAGCAGCAGTACCGGTGGGTTGCGGACCAGCGCGCGGGCCAGCGCGACGCGTTGCTTCTGTCCGCTGGACAGCCCGGCCGGCCGCAGCTCGAGCAGATCGTTCATCTCGAGTCGGTCGCAGATCGAGGCGACCATCTGCTCGGCGCCCTTCACTTTGCGGGCCTTGAGGCCGTACAGCAGGTTGTCGCGGACCGACATCGGCGGGTACAGCGCGTAGCTCTCGAAGCCGACCCCGATACCGCGCTTGGACGCGGGCAGCTGCGAGATCTCGCGGTCACCGATCTTGATCGAGCCGCTTGTCACCGTTTCCAGTCCGGCGATCATCCGCAGTGTCGTGGTCTTGCCGCAGCCGGACGGACCGAGCAGCGCGACCAGCTCCCCGGGCTCGATCTCAAGGTCGATGCCCTTGACCGCCGTCACCCGCTCACGGCCGCTCGACGCATAGGTTTTCACCAGGTCGGCAAGGGTCAGGCTCTGCGCCGTCCCATCGGCCGACGCGGGTTTGCGCAGAGCATCTGTCGTCACACTCACTGTGCCGCCTCCATGGTCTTGTCGGTCGCGCCGAGCCTGGCAGTGTCGCCGTCGCCCGCGGTGAAGACGTGTACATCGGAATCGGCGATGGTCATGGTGATGTCACTGCCTTCTTCGACGCCTTCGCGACCGGATGCCAGCACGATCACCTGTTCGTCGCCGGCCTTCACGGTCAGCTCGACGTTGCGGCCGAGACGCTCTGCGAGCATCACGGTTCCCGCCAAGTTCGCCGAGCCCGCTCCGGACCCCACATGAATGTCGCAGGGCCGCAATCCGACCCGTACCCTGTCGCCGCGATCGCACGGCGCTCCCGCGGGAATCGGTACGTCGAGCGATCCGTCCCCGAGGCGGATACGGCCGTCGTCGACCACACCGTCGAGGATGTTGATCTCGGGCTGGCCGAGCGAGCGCGCCACGAATGTGTCGGCGGGGCGCCGCCAGATCTCGTCCGGAGTGCCGATCTGGACCAGCCGTCCTTCGCGGAGCACCGCGATGCGGTCACCGAGCGCCAGGGCCTCCTGGTAGTCGTGCGTGACATAGATGGTCGTGGTGTTCGACATCGCGCTGAGCTGTTTGAGTTCGGCGCGCATCGCGGCACGGAGCTTGGCGTCCAGGTGGCTCAGCGGTTCGTCGAGCAGGTAGATGTCGGCAGGCCGGACCAGCACCCTGCCCAGCGCCACCCGCTGCCTCTGCCCGTTGGACAGCTCACGCGGAAAGCGCTTGAGCAGGTGGTTGATTCCCAGCGTGGTGGTCACCTGGTTGATGCGCTCGGTGCGTTGAGCCTCCGTGTACTTGCCGGTCCTTCCGGACTTCAGCGGCGACGCCAGGTTCTCGCTGACCGTCTTCTGCGGATAGAGCGCGTAACTCTCGAACGCCATCGCGACGTTGCGGTGGTAAGGCTCGACGAGTGTCATGTCGACACCGCCGATGTGCACCGATCCGGCATCGATGTCCACCAGACCGGCCACCGACTTCAGCGTGGTGGTCTTACCCGCGCCGCTGGGGCCAAGGATGACGAAGAACTCGCCGTCGGCGATGTCGACGGACAGATCGTCGACCGCCGTGACTTTGCCGAATGTCTTGCGCAGGTTGGCAAGGGATACCGTCGCCATCAGGCTTTCACCGCCCCGAAGGAAAGGCCCCGAACCAGATACCGCTGAATGGTCAGCGCCAGTATCAGCGGCGGCAGGGCCGCGATGATCGCCGCCGCGGCGGTCAGGTTGTAGTACGCCTGGCCGCCACCGCCGAGGAACTTCGTGATCGCGACGGTGACCGTGCCCGCGTTGCTGTCGGCCAGAATCAGCGGGAACACATAGTTGTTCCAGGCGAAGATGAACGCGAGCAGTGCCGCGGCGGCGATACCGGGACGGACGATGGGCAGCGCGACCATGACGAAAGCCTTTCTGCGGGTGTAGCCGTCGAGTAACGCGGCCTGCTCGAGATCCTCGGGCAGGTCCTCGAAGTACGAGCGCAGGATCCAGACCACCAGCGGCATGGTGACCAGCTGCAGGACCCAGATCATTCCGACCTTCGTGTCGAACAGCCCGATCTGGTTGTAGATCACGAACAGCGGCACGATCACCATCAGCTCCGGGGCG
Source organism: uncultured Actinomycetota bacterium (assembly GCA_963758825.1). Taxonomy (GTDB): domain Bacteria; phylum Actinomycetota; class Actinomycetes; order Mycobacteriales; family Mycobacteriaceae; genus Mycobacterium. The sequence goes on from CAVWWV010000018.1 coordinate 398,956, forward strand.
AACCGGAAGGACAGCATCTGGAACATCAGGTCGTTACTGCCCTTGTACTTCCACCGACCCGCGGCGTACGCGGCAGGGATGCCGATCAGCAGCGAGACGATCACCGCTCCGCCGCAGTTGATCAGGCTCGTCAGCAAGGAGGTCTTGAAGTCGACGCTGGTCATCTGAGTGCCCTTGTCGGACACCACCGTCGCGAAGTTCGACCAGGTCGGACTGAACTGGAAGTACGTGGTGGTCTGCTCCTCGGCGTTCTTGAGCGCCAGGATCACCATCCAGACGATCGGGAACAACGAGAAGATGAACCAGCCGATCAGCCCGATGTCGGCGACGACGGGCCCGATGCCCATCCGCTTCTGTCCCGGGAGCAGTTCGTTTCTGCGCAGTGTGAATGCCATGATCTATGACTCCGCTCCGGCAGCTCGACGCTGCGCCTTGCCGAGCACGCTCACCAGGTAGCGCGCGGTGATGAACACGATGATCCAGAGCAGCAACATGTATGTACTGCCGCGGGAGTAGTCCAGGTTGATGATCGAGTCCTCGAAGGCGCCGATCTGCAATGTCCGGGTGGCCACCCCGGGGCCGCCTGCGGTCAGCACATAGATGTGGTCGAACACCTTGAGGTTGTCCATGAACCGGAAGATCACCGCCACCAGGATGTAAGGCCACAGCATGGGCAGCATCAGCTTGCGGAACATGTAGAACCAGTTCGCGCCGTCGACCTCGGACGCCTCGAAGGGCTCCTTGGGCAGCGACCGCATCCCGGCGAGGACCAGAATCGCCACGAACGGGGTAAAGATCCAGAGATCGACGAGAATCACTGACCACAACGCGTGGCTGCCCGACAGCCAGTCAAACGTGTTGCCCAGTCCCAGAACATGATTGAGGATGCCGAACTGCGGATTGAACATCAGCTTCCAGATCACGCCGGCGATCACCGGGGCGATCATCAGCGGCAGGATCAGCACCTTCTCGAAGATCTTGCCGATGATCGACGACCTGTTCAGCAGCAACGCGAGACCGACGCCGAGAACCGTCTCCACGGTCGTTGCCACCACCGCGAAGATCGCGGTGACCTTGACGCTCTGCCAGAACACCTGGTCACCGAGAACCGATTTGAAGTTGTTGAACCAGATGAAATGCGGGTCCGGGTTCACCGCTGCGTAGTTCAGGAACGCGTAGTAGGCGCCGACGAAGAAGGGATAGAGGATCCCGATCACGATCACCAACGCCGGGATGGACAGTAGGTATGGCCGCAGCTTGCGTCGCCAGCTCGGCACCTCGGGTAGCGCGCGACGCGGCGCGCTTGGCTGCTGGTCCGGCGACGTCGCGGTCGCCTTGTCTGTCTGAGTCGTCATGTGTGCCAGGGCTCCTAGAGGTTGACCTTGGAGGTGTTGGTCTTCGCGAGGCTGCGCAGACGCGAGGCGGCATCATCTCCGCCGTAGATGTCCTGCAGTGCGACGGCCCAGTTCTGGGTGGTGTCGAAGAACTTCTTCTGTGGCGTGAACTGGATCCTCGACTGGCCGATGATGGTCTCGAAGGTCTCGAGGTAGCCGAACTGGTCGGCCGCGACCTTCTTGAAGGTGGTGTCGAACACCGACTTGCGTACCGGGTCGGCATACTTACCGCCCTGTACGGCCTTGTTCATCGAGTCCTTGCCGGTGGCCCACTGGATGAACAGCCAGGCAGGCAGCTTGTTGCGCGAGTTCGCACTCATCGCCCAGCTCCACGTCCACAGGTTGGTCTTGTAGTTGCCATCGGGCCCTGCGGGTCCGGGGTACCACGCGAGGTTGCCTGCTTCCTTGCTCGCGCCCGGCTTGTTCTTCGGGTAGGTGGCGCTGTCGGCATCGAAGACCATCATCGCCTTGCCGTCACCGAGATCGCCCGTGGCATTGGGATAGTCGTAGGTCGTCCACGACGTCGGCCCGGCCTTGTGCTGCATCTCGATCCACTTCTCGGTGAACGCGATCGCCTTGTCGCTGTCCATCTCCGCGATGAGGTCCGACCCGTTGAACGTGTAGTCCACCGCGCCCTCGCGCGTGTACTGCGTCATGAAGCCGGGGTGGATGGTCGCCCACGATTTCGACCCTCGGGTCGAGATGCCGTAGCGATTCTCGGACCGGTCGGTGAGGTCGACCGCCAGCTGGATGAAGTCGTCGAGCCTGTCAGGCAACTTCTTGATGCCACGTTGGTCGAAGTAGGCCTTGTTGTAGGCGACCACGTTGTTCTCGAAACCCCATGGGATCGCCCACTGCCCACCGGTGCCCAGCGGATTGCCCAAGGTGAAGTCCCATCGGGTTGACGTGCGCAGACCGTCGAAGATGTCGTCGAAGTCGTAGTCCGCATTGGTGGCCGACGAGTTTTTCAGCCATGGGTCGAGGTTCTCGATCCAGCCCGGTGGCCCGTACTGCCAGATGAAATAGGCGCCGAGCATGAACGCGTCGTGCTTGCCCGAACCGCCGGCGAGTTCGGTGTTGAGCTTGGTGAAGTAGTCCGCCTCCGGAACAAGGTCGACGTTGACCGTGATGCCGGTGAGTTCGGTGAACTCTTTGAGCAGAGGCTGATACGACAGCTGGTAGGGGTGTGGGGTCTGCAGAATGTTGATCGTCGAGCCCGAGGCCTTCTTCCAGTCGAATCCGCCTGTCACTGAATCCGAACCGTTCGGCAGACTGGCTTTGCCGCCGACCCCGCAGGAACTGAGGATCGGGACGCTGGCCGCAGCGGCACCGGCCAGTCCCAACGCGGCGAGCATGTTTCGCCGCGACATCTGCGGCCCGGTGTTTCGGTTCATGTGTCAGTTGCCCTTCGCATCAGGCGGGGATCAGGGAGACTTTGACGGATTCCGCGCCGCTGGCGACGAGGTCCAGACCCTTCTGGAATTCGGACAACGGCAGTTGGTGCGTGCAGATCTTGTCCATCGGCAGCACGCCGGACTCGATCATCCTGATCGCCGCTGGCCAGCAATAGGGCCCGAGATGCGCGCCGAGCACGTCGAGTTCCTTGTCGTCGCTGATGATGCTCCAGTCAACGGACACGTCACTGCCGAAGACGCCGTATTCGACATACCGGCCGAGCTTGCGTAATGCGTTGAGGCCCTGCGGAACCGCGGAGGGATGGCCGGTCCCCTCCAGATATACGTCCGCGCCGTAGCCGTCCGTGAGATCCTTGATGATCGCGACGGCGTCCTGTTCGGCGATGTTGATGGTGATGTCGGCGCCACACCCCTTGGCCAGCTCGAGCTTCTCCGGTGCCATATCGAGAGCGACCACCCGCATCGGACTCTTCGCCCGCGCGCCGGCGATCATGCCAAGGCCGATCGGCCCGCAACCCGCGACCACCACCGTGTCCTCGAACGTGATGCCCGCGCGCTCCACGGCGTGCAGCGAGCACGACAGCGGTTCGGTGAACGCGGCGTGATGAGCAGGGATGTCGCCGGATACCTTGTGCACCAGTGATTCCGCCGGATAGGTCATGTAGCTGGCCATCGCGCCGGGGGTGCGCCGCTTGAATCCGTAGAGATCATGCGGCTGGCACATGTGGTACTGACCGCGCTTGCAATATCGGCATTCCCAGCACGGCACGATTTGCTCCGATACCACCCGGTCGCCCACCGCGATCCCCCACCGGGACGCGGCCGCGTCGTCGAGTTCGACAACGCGCCCAGCGAATTCGTGGCCGGGGATCACCATGGTCTCAGCCCAAGCCGGCCGGTTCTCGTCGCCCCAGAACTTCGCGGCCCCGTGGTAACACTTCAGATCGCTGGCGCAGATGCCGACGGCTTCGACTCTGATCAGCGCCTCGCCCGGCCTGCGGACGGGGACCGCGACCTCTTCGAGTCGGTAGTCCTTCGGCCCGTGACAGACCACGGCCTGCATCTTCTCGGGGATCTGATCGGTCATCAGCAGCTCCTTTGACTGTGGTTGGAGTCACACTATCGAAGATTTTGCACATTTGTCCAGAACGGATGTTCAGCAAAATTCTTTCCAGAACAGATGTTCAGTGCCATACTCGTGCCCATGCCCCGATCGGCACCGTCGGCAGCGAGCGAGCAGCCCCCCGACACGGGTTCGTCCGAACCAGAAGGCAGCCACTTTCCGGCCACGCTGCTGTATACGGCTGCGCGGCTCTACTACGAGGAAGACGCCACTCAGGCCGAGGTCGCCGCCCAGCTGGGCACCAGCCGAGCAACCGTCAGCCGGCTGCTGTCGGAAGCCAAACGGCAGGGCATCGTGCGGATCGAAGTGGTGCCGCCTGCGGAGGCCCGCCCCGGCGATCTCGCCGACCAGCTGGCAAGGGCGCTCAACCTGGCGAACGTCTATCTCGCAACTCCGTTGCCAACGCCTGGCGCGGGGCGGACCATCGTCGACGTCATGGGCAGGCCCCTGGCATCGGCTGTCGGTCGTGCACTCAGCGAAGCCGGTTTACTTCCCGGAGACGTCCTTCTGGTGTCGTCGGGCCGCACGGTTTACGAGGTCGCCCAACACGACCTGACGCCGCTGCCCGGTGTCATCGTGGCCCCCACGGTCGGCGGCAACGATCAGCCCGAGGAGTGGTATCAGACCAACGAGATCACCCGATTGGTGGCCAACCGGGTGGGCGGGCGCGCGAACTACCTTTTCGCACCGGCACTGCCGGGTCCCGAGCTCTACCGTTCTCTGCTCAACGACCCCAGTATCCAACGAGTACTTGACCTCTGGCCGCATGCGCGCTGTGCCCTGATGGGCGTCGGCGCTCCGCCGTTGATCCGGTCGGACATTCCTCAGTTCGTCCCGACCGGGTCTACGTCACTACGGTCCGCCGTCGGCGACGTGTGCTCGCGGTTCTTCGACCGAGACGGCGAGCCGGTCGGCTTCGAGGGAAGCGACCGGCTGATCGCCCTGGAACTCGAGGCCCTTCGCCACATTCCGGTGACCGTGGGGGTGGCGGTCGGTAAGGACAAGGTGGAGTCCATCATCGCGGCCACGCGCGGCGGCTACTTCAACCACCTCGTCACCGACCCCGCGACAGCGATGGACATCCTCTCCAGTCCGACCATCGCAGAAAGGGCCTCCTGAGATGACCGGCATCCGCCTGGACGGCAAGAGGGCATTGATCACCGGCGCCACAAAGGGAATCGGCGCCGACATCGCGAAGACGTTCGCCGCCGCAGGCGCCGCGCTGGTGCTCAGCGGTCGCGATGAATCTGAATTGTCCGCGGCGCGCGACGCGCTCACCGACGAGTTCGGTGTCGAAATCACAACGGCGGCAGTCGACCTCGCGCAGCCAGACGGGCCAGCGCGACTGGCTGACCTCGCCGTCGGCGCGTTCGGCGGCTTGGACATCCTGGTCAACAACGCCGGGATCTCGCATCCGCAACCGGCCGTCGACACCGATCCGGCGCTCTTCGACGCCACGATGGCGGTCAACCTGCGCGCCCCGGCGCTGCTGGCCTCGGCGGTCGGCAAGGCCATGGTCGAGCAGGGCTCAGGGGGCTCGATCATCACCGTTGCCTCGGCGGCCGCTCTTGCGCCGTTGTCCGACCACTATGCGTACTGCGCATCCAAGGCCGGCCTCGTGATGGCCACCAAGGTGCTGGCGCGGGAGCTCGGCAGCCACGGCATCAGGGCCAACTCGGTGTGCCCGACGGTGGTACTCACCGAAATGGGCCAGCGGGTGTGGGGCGACGAGGCGAAAGCTGCCCCGATGATTGCTCGTATTGCCCTGGGCCGCTTCGCTGTTCCGCGCGAGGTATCCGACACCGTGCTCTGGCTGGCCTCCGACGCCGCGAGCATGATTTCGGGCGTGGACGTCCCCGTCGACGGCGGCTACACGATGGGCTGATCGGCCAACCGGTGCACGACCTCACGGGTGCTGGGATACAGCTGCAGCCACGTCGTGTACAGGTCGTCGTACAGGTCGCGCACGCCTGGATCCGGGCTGACCTCACGAGCGATCTTCGCCCAGTCGGTATCGGCCGGCACCAGCCCGGCCCCTATCGCGGCCAGCAGCGCATCGCCGTAGCTGGCGCCGATCGCCTGCTCGGGAACCATCTGCGTGCGGCCGGTGACGTCGCTGACGGCCTGCGCCCAGACCGGGCTGCGTAGTCCACCGCCCACTGCCACCGTGCGCCGCCCCGCGTGGGCGTCGTCGAAGCGCTCGAGAATCTGGCGGATACCGAACGCGATCCCCTCGTAGGCGGCGCGGAACAGATGACCACGGCCGTGGCGCAACGTCAGCCCTGCGAACACTCCGCGGGCCTGTGGGTCGAACACGGGCGTGCGCTCTCCGGCAAGGTATGGCAGCGCCAACAGACCTTCGCTGCCGGGTGGGACAGCCTGTGCCTCTGCCATCAGCGTGTCGAAATCCGCACCGCCGGTGACGGACTGGAGCCATCCGATGAGACTGCCCGCCGTCGAAGTGCCCGCCGCCAGCGCGAGCGACTCCCGCTCGACGCCTGCCGTCGTCCACAGCACAGGGTCGCTGTAATAGCTGTCGATGATCTGCACCAGAAACATCGTCGATCCGTACATCAGCATCTGATCGCCGGGGTGGCGAACGCCGACCGAGAACGCCTCGGCGTACGCGTCGACCGTACCCGCCGCGATCGGGGTGCCGACCGGTATCCCGGTGGCATCGGCCGCCTCTGCGTGGACGCTGCCGACCACCTCAGCGGGCCAGACCAACCGGGGCAGCGGTAGATGACCGCAGATGCGTTGCGCCCAACCCTGATTCCACTCGAAGGCGCGCGTCGTGTAGAGCGGATCGCACTGGCTGGCGGTGTGGTGATCCATCACATATTCGCCGGTCAACTTCGCCGCGATATACGAGTTGGATCCGTACCACCCCGCAGCCTTCTCGAACACCTCAGGTTCATGCCTGCGCACCCACTCCAGCTTCGGGCCCACCGCTTGGCTGGACAATGCGGTTCCCGCCTGATCCAGAATCGCGTCGGCCCCGAATTCCGCGGTCAGCGAATCGATTTCGGCTGTTGCCCTGGTGTCGACCCCGTACAGGATGGCGGGGCGTAGCGGCCGCAGAGCGTCGTCGCACAACACCAGGCAGGGTCCGACACCGCTGACGCAGGCAGCAGCAAGTCGTGCTCCCGAAGGAATTTGTCCGGTGAGCCGCCCCGCGACCGCGCAGACCTCTGCCCACCACGTCGCTTCGGCGTCCATCTCGGCCCAGCCGGGCCGTGGCAGGTCCATCGAATGCGCGATCGTCTCAGAGCCAAGAACATTGCCGGAGATGTCCACCAACACGCCCTTGGTGCTCCCCGTGCCGATATCGATGCCGAGCAGCACGTCCACGTCGCCACCCTACGTCGGGCGCCCAACGAGCAAGACCCCGGTGCGAAATGCACACCGGGGTCTCACATCAGGGCTGTCGAACAGCCGGGCGGGCTAGCCCTTGCGGGCCTTCACCGCGTCGGCCAGTTGCGGGGCGACCTTGAACAGGTCGCCGACGATGCCGAGGTCGGCGATTTCGAAGATCGGCGCCTCCTCGTCCTTGTTGACCGCGATGATCGTCTTGGACGTCTGCATGCCCGCGCGGTGCTGGATCGCACCGGAGATACCCAGTGCGATGTACAGCTGCGGCGACACGGTCTTGCCGGTCTGGCCGACCTGGAACTGGCCCGGGTAGTAGCCGGAGTCGACCGCAGCACGCGACGCGCCGACGGCCGCACCCAGCGAGTCCGCCAAATTCTCGACGACGCTGAAGTTCTCGGCGCTTCCGACGCCGCGGCCACCGGAGACCACGACCGTGGCCTCCGTGAGCTCCGGGCGATCGCCTGCCACGGCGGGCTCGCGTTTGATGATCTTGGTGGCGTTCTCGGCCTGTGCGGGCACCTCGACGGTGACGACCTCACCGGCGCCGTCGGCGGCCTCGGCCTCGATAGCACCTGGGCGGACGGTGATCACCGGGATCTCACCGGTGGACTGCGCGTCCACGGTGTAGGCGCCGCCGAAGATGGAGTGCACGGCCGTGCCCCCTTCTTTGACCTCGACGACATCGGTGAGCACACCGGAGCCGATGCGCGCGGCCAGCCGGCCGCCGATCTCCTTGCCGTCCGCCGATGCGGCCAGCACCACGCCGGCGGGCGAAGCGGACTCCACCAGCGACGCCAGCACGTCCACGAACGGGGTGATCAGGTAGTTGTCCGCGTCGTCGGACTCGGCGACGTAGATCTTGGCCGCACCGGCGGCCTTCAGGCTGTCGACGAGCCCGTCGGACAAGCCCGGCTTGCCGACGACGACGGCCGACGGCTCGCCCAAAGCGCGGGCGGCGGTGATGAGTTCAGCGGTGACCTTCTTCGGGGCACCGTCAGCGTGCTCGACAAGCACAAGTACTTCAGCCATGAGTTCTGCCTCTGGGTCTTTCGTGAGTTTCGGGTGTGGGAGGTCTAGCTAGATGATTTTCTGGGCCACCAGGTACTCGGCGACCTTCGTGCCGCCTTCGCCCTCGTCGGTGACCTTCTCGCCTGCCGTCTTCGGCGGCTTCGGGGTGGACGAGATGACCTTCGTACCCGCGTTGGCGACACCGACCTCGTCACCCTCGACGCCGATCTCGGCCAGCGTCAGGGTGGTCACTTCCTTCTTCTTGGCGGCCATGATGCCCTTGAAGGACGGGAAGCGCGGCTCGTTGATCTTCTCGGTGACGCTCACCACCGCGGGCAGCGGGGCCTCGACGGTGAACACGCCGTCGTCGGTCTCGCGCTCGCCGGTCACCTTGCCGCCCTCGACGGTCACCTTGCGCAGGTGCGTGAGCTGGGGCAGGCCCAGGTACTCGGCGATGATGGCAGGAACCGCACCGCCGACGCCGTCGGTGGCCTCATTGCCTGCGATGACCAACTCGGTGCCCTCGACAGTGCCGAGCGCGCGGGCCAGCGTCCAACCGGTCTGCACCATGTCGGACCCGTGCAGACCGTCGTCGAGCACGTGTACGGCCTTGTCGGCGCCCATCGACAGCGCCTTGCGGATCGCCTCGGTGGCGCGTTGGGGTCCGGCGGTCAGCACGGTCACCGTCGAATCGCCGCCTTCCCTCTCCTTGATCAGCAGCGCCTCTTCGACGGCGCGCTCGTTGATCTCGTCGAGCACGGCGTCGGCGGCCTCGCGGTCAAGGGTGAAGTCGCCGTCGGACAGCTTCCGTTCCGACCACGTGTCAGGGACCTGCTTGATCAGGACCACGATGTTCGTCATGAGTCTGGTTCGTCCTCCTCGAAGGGGACCGGCGGTCGGACCCCACTACCACGTATGAAGCATTCACCACCATGTTACCCGTCGGTAACTTAAGGTAGTTCCACGATCACCATAGCTGGTCGGAGGTTGTGCTCTGACGTCCCCTTACCTGCCTCGAATCAGCCCAACCGTTCGCGAACCGGCCGCCGACCGTTCTCCTGGGTTAGCCTGCCTTTTGCAATGAGCTCATTCGTCACCGACGGTCCGGCCGGGCCGGAGGGTGCGCTGCCCCTGACCGGGGAGCGCACGATTCCCGGCTTGGCCGAGGAGAATTACTGGTTCCGCCGACACGAGGTGGTCTACCAGCGGTTAAGCGACCGGTGCGCAGGTCTCGACGTGCTGGAGGCCGGGTGCGGCGAGGGGTACGGCGCCGACTTGATCGCCGACGTAGCGCGCCGGGTGGTCGCGCTGGATTATGACGAGACCACCGTGGCCCATGTGCGCGCCCGCTACCCGCGGGTGGACGTACGGCACGGCAACCTGGCACAGCTGCCGCTGCCCGACGGGTCGGTTGACGTCGTGGTGAACTTCCAGGTCATCGAGCATCTGTGGGATCAGCCACAGTTCGTCGCCGAATGCCTGCGGGTGCTGCGGCCGTCGGGGCTGCTGCTCATGTCGACGCCCAACCGGGTCACCTTCACCCCGGGCAGCGATACACCGATCAACCCGTTCCACACCCGTGAGCTCAATGCCCGCGAGCTGACCGAGCTGTTGGAGTCGGCAGGCTTCACACTCGAGGCAATGGCGGGTGTGTTCCACGGTCCTACGCTGGCCAAGTTGGACAGCAAGCACGGCGGTTCGATCATCGACGCCCAGATCGTCCGGGCCCTTGCCGACGCGCCGTGGCCCGACGACCTGCTGAGCGACGTCGCGTCGGTGGGCACCGACGACTTCGACCTGACCGACGCGGGCGACCGCGATATCGATGACAGCCTGGACCTGGTCGCGATCGCGGTGCGGCCGTGACGGACCCGGTCCCCGGACTCTTCACCCTGGTTCTGCACACCCACCTGCCGTGGCTGGCCCATCACGGTCGATGGCCGGTCGGCGAGGAATGGCTCTACCAGTCGTGGTCGGCGGCCTACCTGCCGTTGATGCGGGTGCTGCGAACACTTGCCGCCGAAGACCGTCATCATCTGGTGACACTCGGCATGACACCGGTGGTCACCGCGCAACTGGACGACCCCTACAGCCTGACGGGCATGCACCACTGGCTGGCCAACTGGCGGCTGCGCGCACACGAGGCGACCACACTTCAAGAACCCTTGCGGGAGTTCGGTGTTCGTGAGGTAGCCGAGGCAGACCGGGAGCTCGACGAGTTCACCGCCCTGTGGCGGCACGGCGGCAGTCCACTGCTTCGCGAGCTCATCGACGCCGACACCATCGAGTTGCTCGGCGGACCGCTGTCACATCCGTTCCAGCCGTTGATGAATCCGCGACTGCGCGAGTTCGCGCTGCGCGAGGGCCTGGCCGACGCCAACCAGCGACTCGCGCACACGCCTTCAGGCATCTGGGCGCCGGAATGCGCGTACGCCCCCGGCATGGAATTCGACTACGCCGCAGCCGGTGTGGGGCATTTCATGGTGGACGGGCCTTCGCTGCACGGAGACACGGCGCTCGGCCGTCCGGTCGGCGATTCCGATGTCATCGCCTTCGGCCGTGACCTGCAGGTCAGCTACCGGGTGTGGTCGCCGAAGTCCGGGTATCCCGGTCATGCCGCCTACCGTGACTTCCACACCTACGACCACGTGACAGGCCTCAAACCCGCCCGCGTCACCGGCCGCAATGTGCCCTCGGATGCCAAGGCGCCCTACGATCCGGTGCGCGCCGAGCACGCGGTCGACGGCCATGTCGCCGATTTCGTCGATGTGGTCCGCCGCCGCCTCGTCGCGGAGAGCGGCCGGATCGGCCGACCGGCACACGTGATCGCGGCATTCGACACCGAACTGTTCGGCCACTGGTGGTACGAGGGGCCGGTGTGGCTGGAGAAGGTGCTTCGCGCGCTGCCGGCCGCCGGCATCCGGGTGGGCACGCTGTCCGACGCCGTCGCCGATGGCTTCACCGGCAGACCGGTCGAATTGCCGCCCAGCTCTTGGGGTTCCGGCAAAGACTGGTCGGTGTGGTCGGGCGAGAAGGTCGCCGATCTCGTCCAGCTGAATACCGAGGTCGTCGATACCGCGCTTGAGCACGGTGGACAAGGCGTTCGAGCAGAACTCGTCGGTAGGCGAACCGGTGGCCCGCGACATCGTCGCCGACCAGATCCTGAGGGAGACACTTCTCACGGTGTCGAGCGACTGGCCGTTCATGGTCAGCAAGGACTCGGCGGCCGACTACGCCCGGTACCGGGCGCATCTGCACGCACACGCCACCCGCGAGATCGCGGGCGCGCTCGCGACGGGCCGACGCGAGCAGGCCGAGCGGTTGGCAGCAGGCTGGAACCGGGCCGACGGCCTGTTCGGTGCACTCGACGCACGACGGCTCCCCCGCGCATGACCTCGCCTCGCACCGTTATGTGGGGGCACCCCGCACCGCGAGCGTGCGTGTTTGCACTGCGACACGCCGCGAACTGGTGGCATTCTGCGCACGCTCGCGGAGCGACTCGTGAAAATACTGATGGTGTCGTGGGAGTACCCGCCGGTGGTGATCGGAGGGCTGGGCAGGCACGTCTACCAGTTGGCGACGGCGCTCGCGGCCGACGGGCACGAAGTCGTGGTGCTCAGCCGCCGCCCGTCGAACACCGATCCCAGCACGCATCCGTCGACCGACGAGGTGAGCGAAGGTGTCCGGGTCGTCGCGGCCGCCCACGATCCGCACGAATTCGATTTCGGCAAGGACATGATGGCGTGGACGCTGGCCATGGGGCACTCGATGACGCGTGCCGGGCTGGCTATCACGACCTCGGGCAGACGATCCAAACCCTGGCGCCCCGACGTCGTGCACGCACACGACTGGCTGGTCGGCCATCCGGCTATCGCATTGGCCGAATATTACGACGTGCCATTGGTTTCCACGATCCATGCCACCGAGGCGGGCAGGCACTCGGGCTGGGTGTCGGGCCCGATCAGCAGACAGGTACACGCCGTGGAGTCGTGGCTGGTGCGCGAATCCGATTCGCTCATCACGTGTTCGAGATCGATGAGCGACGAGATCACCGAACTGTTCGGTCCCGGCCTCGCCGAGATCAGGGTGATCCGCAACGGAATCGACGCGGGCCTGTGGCCGTTCGCGCAGCGGCGGTCGCGCAAGGGGCCCGCGCATCTGCTCTATCTCGGCAGGCTGGAGTACGAGAAGGGCGTTCACGACGCGATCGCCGCGTTGCCGCGCATCAGGCGGACACATCCGGGGACCACCCTGACCGTCGCCGGCGACGGCACCCAATACGAATGGCTTGTCGAGCAGGCGCGTAAACACAAGGTGCTCAAGGCGGTAACGTTCGTCGGGCGGGTGGACCACACGGGTCTGGTTCAGTTACTGCACAGCGCCGACGCCGCAGTGCTTCCCAGCCACTACGAGCCGTTCGGCATCGTCGCTCTTGAAGCGGCGGCAACGGGGGCGCCGCTGGTCACGTCGAACGTCGGCGGTCTCGGCGAGGCGGTGATCGATGGGCACACCGGCATGTCCTTCCCGCCGCGCGACATCGCGGCACTCGCCGCGGCGGTGCGCGCGGTGCTCGACGATCCTGCGGCGGCGCAACAGCGTGCGATCGCGGCGCGGGAACGGTTGACGTCCGACTTCGACTGGCACACGGTCGCGGGCGAAACGGCACAGGTATATCTGGCCGCCAAACGCGGGGAACGCCAATCGCATCCACGTCGGCTGATCGTCGAGCACGCGCTGCCCGACCGCTGAGGATTCGACCGTCATCGAATCAATTCGCACCTAGCGTGCGGGTATGGACACCATCGGCATCCCGCACCGGTCAATCCTCACGCTGATCGCGGCTTACCTCGGCCTTTTCGTCGGGCTGGTCGACGCCAACGCCGTCAACTTGGCTCTGCCCGCCGTCCGCGACGACCTCGGCGGCGGCATCTCCGGAGCGCAATGGACCATCGATGCCTACAACATCACATTCGCTGCGCTGCTGCTGTCCGCCGGATCGCTCGGCGACCGGTTCGGAAGACGCAGGCTGCTGCGCTTCGGCCTGACCGTCTTCGTCGTCGCCTCGCTGGCCTGCGCGGCCGCACCGTCGCTACCGCTGCTGCTGGCAGCGCGGGCGACCCAGGGCGTCGGCGCCGCGCTGATGTTGCCGCAGGGTCTCGCGATCACCGCCGCAGCGTTCCCCGGTCCGATCGAACGTGCCCGTGCCACCGCCGCGTGGGCGATGGCCGCCGCGATGAGCACCGCAATCGGACCCATCCTCGGCGGCGTGCTGACCGACACCGTCGGCTGGCGCTACATCTTCTGGTTGAACGTGCCGGTCGGGCTGCTGGCGCTGCTGATGACGCGCCTCTATCTGCCCGAGTCACGGGACGACCAGGCGGCGACGGTCGACACCGGTGGTCAGATGCTGGCAGTGCTCAGCCTGGCCACGCTGACGCATCGTCCTGGTCGAGGGACGCACGCTGCCTGCCGCATGGCTCGTCGCGCTGGCCGTCGTCGCCGCCGCGGGACTGGCGGGATTTGTGATCAGCCAGAGGCGCGGCCGCTGCGCCGATGTTGCCGTTGGACCTGTTCGGTAGCCGCAGGCTGAGCGCGGCCCTGCTCGCCACGTTCACCATGACCTTCGGCATCTACGGCCTGCTGCTGGTGAACAGCTTTGTGTTCCAACAACAACGGGGCCATAGCGCCCTGACGACAGCCTTGCTGTTCCTGCCGATGCCGGTCACCTACCTGGTGCTCATTCCCGTCGTCAACGCGATGGCGCATCGCACGGGCCCGCGACCGCCGATGACCGGGGGCCTGTGCCTGATGGCCGCCGGCCTGCTGCTGTACGCGGGCATCGGACCGCACGGCGACATCTGGGTTCTGGAGGTGTCGTTCGTGCTGGCAGGCGCGGGACTCGCGCTCAACACGGGTCCCGCCGTAGGTCTGGCGATGTCGGCCGTCCCCGTGCGGCGCGCCGGGCTGGCATCCGGCGTGGTGAATCTGGCCCGACTGGTGGGTATCACTGTCGGTGTGGCGGTGTTGGGTAGTGCCATGGCTTCCGTCGGCGCCCAGGCGGCGCTGCTGATCGGCGGCGTCGTCCAGTTGCTAGGTGCAGTGGTGGCGCTGCGCTGGGGACGAGAAGCAAAGATCGCTTCGAGCGACGCGGCGGTGTGCCATGCATGACGTCGCAGAACTGCGGACGGGCGGGGACGCCGATATCGCCGCGGTGGCGTCGCTGCTCGCCGACCCGGCCCGGTGCACAGTGCTCCTGGCCCTCGACGACGGTCGCGCGCTTCCCGCCAGCGTGCTCGCCGATGAGGCGGGCATCAGCAGGCCGACGGCAAGCAGCCATCTTCGCAAGCTGACCGACGCCGGCCTGCTGGTGGTCGAAACGCACGGCAGGCACCGCTATTACCGGCTGGCCGGTCCCGAGGTAGGCGCGTTACTCGAGCACCTCGTGCGACTGGCGCCGTCACGCCCGGTGCGCTCCTTGCGGGAAGGCACCCGCGCCGCCCGGCTACGTTCGGCGCGAACGTGTTACGACCATCTCGCGGGTCGTCTCGGTGTGCAGATCATGGGCAGCCTGCTGGACCGCGAGGTGCTCGTCGGCGGTGACGGCTGTTTCGACCCGATCCGCGACGGCCGCGATGCGCTGAGCAGCCCCGGGCACGATGTCCACTATGAGCTCACCGACACCGGCCGCGACTTCCTCGCCGAGGTTGGTGTCGAAATGCCCTTCGGCAAAAGGCCTCTCGTACGCTACTGCGTCGACTGGACCGAGCAGCGCCACCACTTGTCCGGTGCGCTGGGCCGGGCGGTGCTGGACCGTTTCCTGTCAGCCGGCTGGGCCAAGCGGGTACCTCGGGGACGCGCGGTGACGGTCACCGATGACGGCCGGGCAGCGTTGGCGGACAAGTTCGGAATCGACTGGGCACGCTGACGATCACGAGGTCTTCCTGCGCGAAGCCGGAACCAAGAATGCTCCAAGCCCGCAGGCGCACCCTTGGCCCATGAACACAACTTCGCGACGCATCATGGCCGTTGTCGCCACCACGACCCTCTCGCTGACCGCTGGCGCGGTCGCTGCGATCGTCGGCCTAGCCGCGCCGGCGCACGCCGAACCCGACTACCAGCAGTTCACATCACCGTCGGGGAACATCAAGTGCGAGATGACCATCAGCTACAAGGGCGACCCATATGCAAACTGCGTTGCCCGCCATGCCGGCTTCGCGGTTCTCACCCCGGAATGCGATTCCGCCGGTTCGATGAATCCGCAGATCGGGCTCACACAGGGCGGTAGGCCAGAAGTGTCGTGCGTCGTTGCCTCCGACGCTCCGGCCGAGTTCATGCTCGACTTCGGTCAGACGCGCTCGGTCGGCGCCATCACCTGCGACAGCGAAGAGGCGGGTGTGACATGCACCGACACCGGCACAGGCCACTTCTTCCGTGTTTCGCCCGAGTCATACGACCTCGGCTGACGAGAAGGGACCGAAGATGATGCGTAACAGTCGTTCAGCAGTCGCCGCCGCGATCGGCGGCGGCAGCGATCGCAGCCGTTGTCGGTTGCTCGAGCGCGGCCGCTCCGAACTGGTTCCGGCATGACCACAGAGGGGCCGACCAGCACGTCGGTTCAGCCGCTGGCCACCTCGTCTGCGGCGCAGTCGACCGCCTCCCCGGCGACCGCCAAGCCCGTCGACGTCACCGTCGTACCGGAGGGCGAGACCACGGTCCGGCCCGGCGGTCCGCCGATACGATTCCGGGTGACGCTCGTCAACAACGGCGCCGACATCGCCAAGGTGGGGATGGTCGTGTCGCTGGGCCATTGCTCATGCGGCCCACCGGGAGCCAGCATGATGGCGAAAGGGTCGATGCGGATGCTCGACCCGCAAACCAACGAGTGGGTGGACGTGCCCTACGTCCGCGAGGGAACAGGCATGGACTACATCACCGAGAACCTGGTGCCGCCGTTTCCGCTGAGCCACGGCCAGACCGTTACGTATCGACTCGAAATGGCGGTCGACGCCGAACAGGACATGACCGTCACCGATGGCGAAACCTCGATCGGCGTGACACTGACCGACCCCGACGATCCGATGGAAGGGACCGCGTCTCGGCGGCGGCTCGTATCACCCCATCACCGTGGAGACGTAGAGACGGGGCATGTTCGTTCTGCGGCCACGGCGACCGCCACTCGCACGTCTTCGCCGTAAAAGCAAAGTCAACACAAGAAGTCAGCGGGAGGCTTTCTTGCGCTCGATGTCGGCGAGAGCGGCCGCCAGCTTGGCGCGTTCGGCCGCCGACGTATCCCACGCCAGCTTGCGGTTCTTCACGACCTTGGCCGGCGCCCCGACCGCGATCGAATAGTCCGGGATGTCGCCCTTGACCACCGCGTGTGAGCCGAGCACGCAGCCCTTGCCGATGGTGGTGTTGCGCAGAATGGTGACCTTGGTCGCGATCCAGGTATCGGGACCGATCCGAACCGGGCCCTTGAGAATGCCCTGATCCTTGATCGGGAGGTTGATGTCGTCCATCCGGTGGTCGAAGTCGCAGACGTAGACCCAGTCCGCCATCAGCACCGAGTCGCCCAGTTCGATGTCGATGTAGGTGTTGATGACGTTGTCGCGACCGAGCACCACCTTGTCGCCGAAGCGCAGCGATCCCTCGTGGCAGCGGATCGTGTTCTTGTCGCCGATGTGGACCCAGCGGCCGATCTCCATCGTCGACAGTTCGGGGGTGGCCTGGATCTCCACACCCTTCCCGAGGAAAACCATGCCCCTGGTGATGATGTGCGGGTTGGCGAGCTTGAACTTGAGCAGCCGGAAGTAGCGCACGAGGTACCACGGTGTGTACGCGCGGTTGGAGATCACCCATCTCAGGGACGCCACCGTGAGAAATCGGGCCTGGCGCGGGTCGCGGAGCCTGGAGCCCCGCCAGCGCTTGTGCAGCGGCGCTCCCCACATCGTCGTCATGGCCGGAAAGCCTACGCGAGCACTCGCATCCCGAACGGTTACCCTCACGTGGTCCCCAAGGAAAGGAAACCGTGTTCCGGCGACTCATCGCGCTGACGTCAACGGCGCTGATCACCGGTGCTCTGGCCGGATGCGGTAACACCGACTCCTGGGTCGACGCGCACGCCGCCGACGGCTGGGCCGCCCAGTACGCCGACGCCGCCAACAGCAGCTATGCCGATGTCGCGGGGGCCGGGGAACTCGAATTGGAGTGGAGCCGCTCGGTCAAGGGCGACCTCGGCGCCGGGGCGGCGATGGGATCCGGACAGTATCTGTCGGTCAACGCGCAAACCCCGGCCGGCTGCTCGCTGATGGTGTGGGAAGCCGACAACAACGCGCGCCAACGCTGGTGCACGCGGCTGTGGCAGGGCGGCGAGTCCTCGAGCCCGTTATGGGACGGATTCGACAACCTCTATGTCGGCCAGCCGGGCGCCATGCTGTCGTTCCCGCCGACGCAGTGGATCCGGTGGCGGCAGCCCGTGATCGGAATGCCAACGACGGCAAGGATTTTGGCGTCGGGGCAGCTTCTGGTGGTGACCCATCTGGGCCAGGTGCTTCTGTTCGACGCTCATCGCGGCACGGTGATGGGCAACCCGCTGGACTTGGTGGAAGGCGTCAACCCGACTGATGCCCAACGCGGTCTGACCGACTGCCCGCCTGCTCGGCCGCGTTGCCCGGTCGCCGCCGCGCCGGCCTATGCCGCCAAGGCGGGAATGGTGGTGGTGCCGGTGTGGCAGCCCGACGCTCCCGCCTCGGTGCTCGTCGGGCTGAAGTACAACCCGGACCGAAATCCCCGGTTGGCAGTGGCCTGGACCAGCGATGCCGTCAAGGCGGGCACGCTGGCCAGCCCGGTGGCCTCCGCCGACGGGTCGACGATCTTACGTCAACGGCCGGGACAACAAGCTGTGGGCCATCAACGCCGACAACGGCAAGCCGAAATGGTCGACACCGCTGAAGTTCCTGCCACAGACTCCGCCCTCGGTGGCGCCGAGCGAAGACGTCATCGCGGGCGGTGGCCCCGACACCCGGCTGGTCGCGATCAGGGACCGCGGCGACCACGCCGACGTGATCTGGACCCGCGATGACGTGTCCCCCTTGACGACGTCGAGCCGGGCAGGCGAGCACGTCGCCTACACCGTGGTCGCAGACGGCGACAACGGCCAGGCGCTGCTCGTGTTCGATCCCGCCGACGGGCATACCGTCAACAGCTATCCGCTGCCCGATGCGGCGGGCTGGCCGGTCGGGGTGTCGATCGGCCACGACCGCCGCGTCGTCGTCTCGACCAGCGCAGGCCAGGTGTACGGCTTCGCGCCGAGTTAGGCGATCATCCTGTCGACCGGTGCCCGCGGGATCGTCACCGAAAGGGCGCCTGCCGACTCGGGCAGCAGCGTGCCCTGGCCGAAGAAGAACATCAACGTGTCGTTCTGGATCGCGAAGTTCTCGTAGGTGGCCGGGTTCAGGCCCACCTGCGGCGCGATCGCCGGCTTGGTGCCCATCTGCTTCTCCAGGTCCGCTTCCACCAGCGGGAAGATGGTCGGCCACGGGTTGGCGCCCGGCTGGAACAGCGGCTGCGTCTTCTCCTGACCGCCGGTGTCGAGCAGGATGGGCCAGCGAAGGGTCTGATCCCAGTTGAACGCCTTGTAGAAGGTCTGCGGCTTGGTTCCGCCGACGTCCTGGTAGACCTTGAACACCACCGACTGCGTGCCGCGGGGCGGGACCGCCGAGTTGTACTCGGTGGGGGTGACCTCGAGCTGGTAGGGCATGGTGCGCGCGTCGGGCGACTTCGCCACATTGACGAATCCGTCCCTGGTCTGTTTGACCCAGTCGAACACGGCCTGCACGTCGGGATAGTTGGCCGGGTAGGTGATGCTCAGGTTGTATCCGGCATCGGCTTCTTGGATCACGCAGTTCTGCCCGACGAGGCCGCCCTTGAGATCCGAGCACTTCGGCGGTGCGGCTGAAGCCGGTACCGCGGTGACAACGCTGGAAAAACCGACCAAGACGGCTGCTGTGGCAGCGAGAACCGACGTGGGAATGCGCATCGATGAAATCCTCTTCGACCGAGAGCGGCACGGTCGCCGCCGACGCCACAATATACAGGCGGCAGCAAACCGGTCGTTCAGCGTGAGGGTCGACAGATGAATGCCGTTGCCCGACTTGCCGTGCCGGACCCGATGCGGGTGAGGACCACCGACACCGCGGCGGACCCACGCAGCTTGAGCCGCTTACGCAGTGCGTCGGGGTCGATGTCGACGCCGCGCACCAGGATCTCGACGGCGCCCGCATCGTGCACCGCCAGCGCCTGCCGTAGCCGCTTTTCGCTGAAGCCGAGCTCGTCGAGCACCTCGAAGCCGCGGACGCCTTCGGGTAGCCGTTCGCCAGACAGGTAGGCGATGTCGGGATCGAGCTGCCACAGCCCGTGTCTGGCTGCATAGTGCCGGACCAGCCCGGCGCGGACGACCGCACCGTCCGGGTCCACAATCCATCGGCCCGCAGGCGCCACCGGGCAGTCGTCGGATTCGGCGTCGGTGATCTGCTCGGAACCGCTCAGCATGGTGGCGCGACGGTGTACGCCGGCCTCGGCAAGGCCCGACGACCACAGACACGCCTCGCGGACGCTGCCGTCCAGCGAGGTGATCTCGATTTCACCGGTGAAGCCGAGTCGCTTGATCTCGGCGAAATCGATTCCGGGAGCAGACTTTACGACGAAATCGCGGCCGCCGAGTAGACGTCGAGCAGCGAGTCGAGCGGTGGGATGTAGTCGTGCGGATCGAACCGTCGCCGACCGGATCCCCTGCGTGCCGGGTCGGCGAGCACGACGGCGTCGCGGGTGACGGGACGCAACGCGTCGGCGCGACACAGTGACACATCGCCGACGTTGTGCCGCGCCATCGCCAGCCGGACCTCGTCGATGTCGCTGCCCACCACGAAACCGGCCGTCGTGCGCAGCGACGCGAGTTCGGTGCCGACCGAACACGTGACGTCGTGCACGGTCGCGCCCGCCAGCCGCCGCGCCCGATGGGCGGCGACGGCGCTGCGCGGTGGCCTGTTGCAGCGCGTCATCGGTGAACAACCAGTCGCGACGGGTCCTCGAATTTCGCGGCCGCGCGCCGGCGCAGGAGCGTGGTCTCGACGAGCACCGCTGCCCGGTCACCGAATCGCGTTCGTAGAGAGGAAATGTCGGCGATGCGCGTCGCATCCGTCAGTTCATGACCCGCAACATCGCGGAGCGCTGTGCGCCCCGGTCTCGCTACCCAGATAGGCGACCGCGTCGAGGTCGAACTCTACGACGGCTTAACCCCGGTCACCATGACGTTGTAGAACCAGCCCTTGGGCACGACGTGGCGCCAGACGTTCTCGTCCACCCACGACAACGTCGTCCAACTGCCGAACGCGAACTTGGCCCAGCCCCAGCCGAGCTTGCCGGGCGGCACCGTCGACTCGAAGGTGCGTACCGGCCATCCCAGCATCGCCGCGGTGAATTCGTCGGTGCCGGTGCTGACCTGCACTGCGCCCGCGCGGCTTGCCATCTTCTCGAGGTCGGCCGGATCGAAGGTGTGCAGGTCCACGATCCACTCCAGCGCCGCGGCCCGCGAGTTCTCGTCGAGCTCGGCCTGAGGGCGCCGCCAGCTGCCGAGCCCGGGCAGCTTCATGGCGCGGATGGTGACGTTCCAGGTCAAGTTCGCCAGCGTCCGCGCATAGCGGTTGCCCACGGTGGTCGGCTCACCGGCGAACACGAACCGGCCGCCCGGCTTGAGCACCCGCACCACTTCTCGCAGCGACAGCTCGACATCGGGAATGTGGTGCAGCACGGCGTGCCCCACCACCAGGTCGAAGGTGTCGTCGTCGTACGGGATGCCCTCCGCATCGGCGACCCGTCCGTCGACGTCGAGACCGAGGTTCTGGCCGTTGCGGGTCGCCACCTTGACCATCCCCGGCGACAGGTCGGTCACCGAGCCGCGTCGGGCAACACCGGACTGAATCAGGTTGAGCAGGAAGAACCCGCTGCCGCAGCCCAGTTCCAGGGCGCGGTCGTAGGGCAGCTTGCGTTGCTCGTCGGCGGGAACGATGGCGTCGAAGCGGCCGCGCGCGTAGTCGATGCAGCGCTTGTCGTAGGAGATCGACCACTTCTCGTCGTAGGACTCCGCCTCCCAGTCGTGGTACAGCACCTGCGCGAGCTTGCTGTCGTGCCGGGCGGCCTCCACTTCCTCGGCCGTGGCATGGGGGTTGGGAGCCGGCCCGCCGGCGACATCGAGTCCAGCGTTGGATTCCTCATACGTCATGCAGGGCAGCCTAACGGCCCTCGCCAAATCGGGCCTTGGCGGCGGCAAGCAACTGAGGCGGATGGTCGACCAGGCGCTTCGCCCAGGCCATCGCCGAGTCGTAGACGGCGTCCGGGGCCACCAACTCGTCGACCAAGCCGAGCGCCATGGCCTCCTTGGCGTCGACGAACCGACCGGTGAACACCAGGTCCTTGGCCTTGCTCTCGCCGATGGTGCGGGCCAACCGGCTGCGTCTCGCCAGGCGGAAAACCCGACAGGATTTCGGTGGCACCGACCTTGACATTGTCGCCGGCCACCCGCCAGTCCGCGGCAAGGGCCAGCGTCAGCCCGCTGCCGAGCGCGTAACCGGTGATCGCGGCGACCGTCGGCTTGGGAATCGCGGCGAGGGCGTCGACGGCCTGCCGACCGGCCTCGGCGGCGCCTGCGGCCTCCTCCGCGTTGAGGGTCTGACGCACCGTCACATCGTCGCCTGCGCAGAAGATCTCGTGCCCACCGAACAGGATCGCCGCCGCGATATCGTCGCGCGCACCCAATTCGGCTGCGGCGGAGATGATTTCACGGCACACCTGGCGTGTCAGCGCATTGGTCGGCGGCCTGGACAGCAGCAGGGTGGCGATGCCGGGATGCTCGTCGAGGGTGTGAACGCTGACGAACTCCCTCACGGGGTGCGGCCCCCCAGCGCCTGGTTGTAGCGCTGCCCGTCGAAGAACTCGAACTCCAAATTGCCGTCGATCATGCTCATGTTCGGCGAGATGGGGACGATCCGGCGTTCGACGGCGAGCACCTCGGCCACTGTGCGGCCGGCCAGCGCGTCGAGCTGTGTCCATGTCGGGGGCAGCAGGAAGCTGCGCTGCGCTGAGAAGTCCTCCAGCGCGGATTCCGGCGTGATCCAGTCGGCCTGATCGGATTCGGTGTTGTCGCCGTCGGCGCGTTGGCCGTCGGGAAGCGCACCGACGAAGAAGTAGGTGTCGTAGCGGCGGGTGCGCTCCTCCTTGGGCGTCACCCAGTTCGCCCACGGCCGCAACAGGTCGGCGCGCAGCATCAGCTTCTCGCCGCGCAGGAACTCGGCGAAGGACAGCTCCTTGCTCACCAGCGCGGCCCGGGAGTCGCGGTAGCTCGACGCATCGTCGACGAGCAGGTCCGGATCGTCTGCGGCGCCGGCGAACAGCACACCGCACTCCTCGAACGTCTCCCGCGCCGCAGCGCAGACGAGGGCCTCGGCGAGGTCGGCGTCGGTCCCCAGCCGCTCGCCCCACCAGAACTTGTCCGGTCCGTGCCACGCGATGTCGGCGTTGCGGTCGCGGTCGTCGACCCCGCCGCCGGGAAACACCATCACGCCGCCGACGAAGTCCATCCCGCGGTGGCGCCGCATCAGGAAGACCTTGATGCCATCGGAGGTGTCCCGGATCAGCATCACGGTTGCGGCGGGCCGCGGAACCAGGGGATCTTCCATCAACGCCTCCTGTGCGCTGCCCGGCTTCTGGTGCGCCTGGCGAAATAGCGGCCGTCGATGATGTCGAGTGCGATGGACTGGCCGAACGCCTTCGACAGATTCTCCGGGGTCAGCACGTCCGTCAGCAGCCCGGCGTCGACGGCCCGTCCCTCCGACAGGATCAAGGCGTGGCTGAACCCGCGCGGAATCTCCTCGACGTGGTGGGTGACGAGCACGATCGCCGGGGCGTCCGGGTCGGCGGCCAGGTCTTCGAGCCGCGCCACCAGTTCTTCGCGGCCGCCGAGATCCAGTCCGGCCGCAGGCTCGTCGAGCAGCAGCAGCTCCGGGTCGGTCATCAGGGAACGGGCGATCAGCACCCGCTTGCGCTCCCCTTCCGACAGCGTCTCGTAGGTGCGTTCGGCCAGGTGTTCGGCGCCGACGCTTTCCAGCATGTCGATCGCCTGCTCGTAGTCGACGTCGTCGTATTTCTCGCGCCAGCGGCCGAGCACGGCGTATCCGGCCGACACGACGAGATCGCGGACCAACTCCCCCTCGGGCACCCGTTGCGAGAGCGCTGAACTGCTCAGCCCGACGCGCGAGCGCAGCTCGGACATGTCGGTGCGGCCGAGGCGTTCGCCGAGCACGTATGCCGTGCCTGCCGACGGATGCTCCAGGGCGGCCGAGATGCGCAGCAGCGACGTCTTGCCCGCGCCGTTCGGCCCGATGACCACCCAGCGTTCGTCGAGCTCGACAGACCAGGTGATCGGCCCGACGAGATTTTGGCCGCCGCGTCGCAGCGTGACCCTGGCGAAGTCGATCAGCAGGTCTTCCTCGACGCTGTCGCTTTCGGAGTCGGGCACTTACCCATCGTAGTGTGGCGATTTCGGCGTGTTCGGTTGCGCCTCGCGCGACGAATCACGCCCGAATCGCGGGCATCACGGCGAAATGTGCCAGCCGTCTGTGCCGTTCATGATCACCAGGTCGGCGGTGCCCGCCGTCCGCGACACCAGATCGGCGTTGGGCTGGTCGGTGTCGGCGACCCAGGAGTGCGCAGCATCGGGGCTCTTGCCGAACTCGACGTGGCGGGCCACCAGCCGCTCGACCCGCAGCGCCTCTTCGCTATCGACGAACCACACCCGGTCCATGGCGCGGCGTGCCTGCAGCCACGCCGGGTGCTCGAGCAGCAGATAGTTGCCTTCGGTGATCACCAGCCGCGCAGTCGGCAGGACTACCAGTGCTGCGGCCAGCGGTTGCTCGAGTGTGCGGTCGAATCCCGGTGCGTAGACCGGCGCGTCGGTTTCCGCCGCGACCCGCTCGCAGCAGATGCGCGTAACCGACTGCATCAAAGGTGTCGGGTGCGCCCTTGCGGCCGAGGGCGCCGATGCGGCGCAGTTGCTCGTCGGCGAGGTGGAAGCCGTCCATCGGGACGTGCGCGACCCAGCCGCAACCCTTGCGCTCGCCGATGCGGGCGATGAGCCGCTCGACCAACGTGGACTTGCCCGCGCCCGGGCTACCGGCTATGCCGAGGACGGCACGGCGGTCTTCAGCCAGACCGATGGCCTCGTCGGCCAGTCGGTCAAGGACGTCCGATTCGGCAGCCACGCTGCCAGCTGATCATGCCGCCGTATCGACGCGGGGCTCACCCACGCGATTTCGGCGTGATTTCTTTCGCTCAGCGATGGTTTTCACGCCCAAATCGCTGGCGTCGGCGGCAGAGGCCCAGCCACTGCGTGCCAGAACGCTGTTGGGGGTGATCCGGACGAAGAGCTGGACGAGTGGTCCGATCCCGAACGCGTACAAGACGGTGCCGACGCCGACGGTGCCGCCGAGCAGCCACCCGACGGTCAGCACCGTGGCCTCGATCGAGGTGCGGACCAGCCGCACCGACAGGCCGGTGCGGACGACCAGCCCGGTCATCAACCCGTCGCGCGGGCCTGGGCCGAGGCCGGCGCCGATGTAGAGCACGGTGCTGATCGCGTTGAGCACGATCGCGCCGACCATCATCGCGATTCGGGCCGGAAGCGCCGTCGGCACATGCAATATGGCCATGCCGGCATCCACCGTCACGGCGATGACGATGACGTTGGCGACAGTGCCGACGCCGGGGCGGTTGCGAAGCGGGATCCATGCCAGCAGCACCGCGACCCCGACGACGGCCGACGCGACACCAATAGACATCGGTGTGCGCAACGCCAGCCCCTGATGGAACACGTCCCACGGGTCGAGTCCGAGTTCGGCGCGCACCATCATCGCCATCGAGAAGCCGTAGCCGATCAGCCCGAGCAGCAGTGCGCTGCCGCGGACTGCAGCGCTACGCATGGTGGGGGAATCGGATCCGTATCAGATCAATCTCGTTGCGCACCCGTTCGGCGTCGCGGTCGAGAAATTCGGCCGGGATGCGTTGCGCCGGCCGAAACATCCTGCCCAACGGGCGGGCCAGTTTTGATGTCCAATTCATGCTCATGTCCACATAATGCGGTCAACTGGCTTGTTATTCCATAGCCAGTTGGCGCATACTGGCTCGCGATGACGGTCGAATTACACGCCAGAGCGCTCGATGTGGACCTTTTGGCCCGCGAGCTCGGCAACTGGCGCACATCCAGTCGCAGCGGTCCCGCCTACTACGGGCTGGCCGATGCCATCCGGCTGCTGATCGTCGACGGGCGCATCCCCGTCGGGGCGCGATTGCCGAGCGAGCGCGCGATGGCCGATACGCTCCGGGTTTCCCGTACCACCGTGACCGCGGCGTACGCCCAGCTCCGTGAGGACGGCTACCTCAACGCCCGCCGGGGCGCCCGCAGCACCACGGCGCTCCCGGTTGCGCCGGCCCCCGCCGCCCGCGTGCAGATCGCCACCCCGGCGATGAGCCTGGCCGCCGCCGCGCTGTCCGCTCCCGCCGCCGCGGTGAGCGAGGCGTTCGTCGAGGCCATCCACGACGTCACGCCTTATCTGCACAGGGTGGGTCACGAGCTCGTCGGCGTCGACGTGCTGCGGGAAGCCATTGCCGAAAGATATTGCGAGCGAGGCCTTCCCACCGAACCGGACGAGGTCCTAGTGACCACTGGCGCGCTGCATGCCATCAACCTCGTGCTGACCACGTATGTACAGCCGGGCGACCGCGTCCTGGTGGAACAGCCCACCTATCACGGCGCGCTGACGTCCATCGCCACCGCAGGGGCGCGGCCCGTCCCCGTGGCGATGACCGAGAGCGGCTGGGAGCTGGACGCCATTCAGGCGGCGGTGCAGCAGTTGTCGCCGAGCCTGGCGTATCTGATCCCGGACAACCAGAATCCCACCGGCCTGACCATGCCTGCACACGACCGAAAACGGTTGGCGGAGATCATCGCCGAGACCAGAACGCGCACCCTCATCGACGAAACGATCCTGGACATGTGGCTCGACGAAGCGGTGCCGGAGCCGATGGCCGCCGCGATGACGACGCGACGCGACCTTGTGCTGACCGTCGGCTCGATGTCGAAATCGTTCTGGGGCGGCCTGCGGGTCGGCTGGATCCGCGCCGAGCGCTCCACCGTCGCCACCATCGCCGCGCTGCGTCCCTCGATCGACATGGGCACCCCGGTGCTCGAACAGTTCGCCGCCGCAAGGCTTCTCGCGCAGCGCGACGACCTCCTCCCCGAGCGGCGCGAAATTCTGCGGACCCGGCGGGCACTCCTGCTGTCACTGCTCGATCAGCATCTGCCCGACTGGGAACCCGGTGGCGGTTACGGCGGCATGTCGCTGTGGGTCCGGTTGCCTGCGCCGATGAGCACAGCGCTGTCGGCGGCCGCATCCCGGATGGGGCTGGAACTGCCTGCCGGGCCGCGATTCGGCGTCGACGGAACGCTCGAACGCTTCGTGCGCGTGCCCTATGCGCTGCCCGAGGACGAGCTGTCGGCGGCCGTCGAGCTGCTGGCGCGCGCGTGGCACAGCGTCACCGGTTCCACCGCACCGGAGCCGACCGCGGTCGTCGTCTAGTCGTCGGGGATCTCGACCCTGCGGAACGTGCCGTCGATGGAGTCGGCCGCCTCGATCTCGCCGCGGGTGATCCCGAGGATGAACAGCACGGTGTCCAGGTAGGGATTGCTCAGCGATGCGTCGGCCACCTCGCGCAGCGCGGGTTTGGCGTTGAATGCCACTCCAAGGCCTGCCGCGGCCAGCATGTCGATGTCGTTGGCACCGTCGCCGACGGCGACCGTCTGATCCATCGGGACGCCCGCCTGCTGCGCGAAATCCCTGAGCGCCTTGGCTTTTCCCGGCCGGTCGATGATCTGCCCGACGACTCGACCCGTCAGCTTGCCGTCGACGATCTCGAGCTGATTGGCGGCAACGAAGTCCATCTCGAGCTCGTGGGCCAGCGGTTCGATGACCTGACGAAAACCGCCGGAGACGATTCCGCAGTGAAACCCCAAGCGCCGCAACGTCCTGATTGTGGTGCGTGCCCCCGGCGTCAGCTCGATCTGCTCGCCGACCTCCTCGAGCACTTCGGCCGGAAGGCCCGCGAGCGTCGCGACGCGGCGGTTCAGCGACTCGGCGAAGTCCAGTTCGCCGCGCATGGCGGCCTCGGTGATCTCGGCAACGGCCGCGTGCGCACCGACCTTGTCGGCCAGCATCTCGATGACCTCACCCTGGATCAGTGTGGAGTCGACGTCGAATACGATGAGCCGCTTGCCCCGTCGGGCCAGGCTGTAGTCCTCCAGCGCGATGTCCACACCCTCGTCGCCGGCGACCCGGGCCATCGCGGTCTGCAGTTGGGTGTAGACGCCGCCCGGGGGCACCGAGACCCGCAGCTCCAATCCCGTTACCGGGTAGTCGGATACCCCGCGGATGAAGTCGATGTTGACGCCGAGCGCGGCCACTTCACGGGCCACCACGCCGAACGCCTCGGCGGTGATCGGCCTGCCAAGCACGACGATGGTGTGGGTGGAGGGCTGCCGCATCACCGGCATCTCGTCGCTGCGCTCGATCGTCACGTCGAGTCCGACGTCGTGGATGGCGTTCTCGACTTCGTCCCGCAACTCGGGACCGCCAAGCGCCTGGGCCGTGCCCGACACCAGCACACCGAGCGTCAGACGCCCGCGGATGACGACCTGTTCGACGTTGAGCAGTTCCACCTTGTGCCGCGAAAGCACTTCGAACAGCGCGGAAGTCACCCCTGGTTGATCGACTCCGGTAACGGTGATCAGCAGCGATGAGCGCTCGCGCGAAGACCCGACAGGTGGAGCCACCTTGCGACTGTTCACGCCTTGCTGGCCCCCCGGCGCCGACATCAGGTTCGGACGTTCTCGCCTTCTAGACGGGTGACGTCCCCGTCCTCCGGTCCGTGACTACGCCCGATGTGCGCCTCGGCGCGCATTCGATCCACCATGTGTGGGTAGTGGAGCTCGAACGCCGGTCGCTCCGAACGGATGCGGGGCAGTTCGGTGAAGTTGTGCCGCGGCGGAGGGCAGCTGGTGGCCCACTCCAGCGAGTTGCCGTAACCCCATGGGTCGTCGACGGTGACGGGCTCGCCGTAGCGCCAGCTCTTGAATACGTTCCACGCGAACGGAATCGTCGAGATGCCGAGAATGAACGCGCCGATCGTCGAGATGACGTTCAGCGTGGTGAACCCGTCGGTGCTCAGGTAGTCGGCGTACCGGCGGGGCATGCCCTCGTCGCCGACCCAGTGCTGCACCAGGAATGTGGTGTGGAAGCCGATGAACGTCAACCAGAAGTGCAGCTTGCCCAGACGCTCGTCGAGTAGCCGCCCCGTCATCTTCGGGAACCAGAAGTAGATGCCCGCGTAGGTCGCGAACACGATCGTGCCGAACAAGACGTAGTGGAAGTGCGCCACCACGAAATAGCTGTCGGTGACGTGGAAGTCGATCGGCGGGCTGGCCAGCAGCACGCCGGACAGGCCGCCGAGCAGGAACGTGACCAGGAAGCCCACCGAGAACAACATCGGCGTCTCGAACGTCAACTGGCCTTTCCACATCGTGCCTATCCAGTTGAAGAACTTGATACCGGTGGGCACCGCGATCAGGAATGTCATGAAGCTGAAGAACGGCAGCAGCACCGCGCCGGTGGCGTACATGTGGTGCGCCCACACCGCGACCGAGAGTGCCGCGATGGACAGCGTCGCGTAGATCAGCGTGGTGTAGCCGAAGATCGGCTTGCGGGAGAACACCGGGAAGATCTCGCTGACGATGCCGAAGAACGGCAGCGCGATGATGTACACCTCGGGGTGGCCGAAGAACCAGAACAGGTGCTGCCACAGCAGCACGCCGCCGTTGGCGGGGTCGTAGACGTGCGCGCCGAGGTGGCGGTCGGCGGCCAGCCCGAACAGCGCCGCGGTCAGCAGCGGGAAGGCCAGCAGCACCAGGATGGACGTCACCAGGATGTTCCACGTGAAGATCGGCATCCGGAACATGGTCATGCCCGGAGCGCGCATGCAGACCACCGTGGTGATCATGTTGACGCCGCCGAGGATGGTGCCGAGACCACCGACGGCCAGGCCCATGATCCACAGGTCGCCACCGGCTCCCGGGGAGTGGATGGCGTCGGTCAACGGGGTGTAGGCGGTCCAGCCGAAATCGGCGGCGCCGCCCGGGGTGATGAAGCCGGCGATCGCGATCGTCGCGCCGAAGAGGAACAGCCAGAAAGAGAAGGCGTTCAGCCGCGGAAACGCCACGTCGGGCGCGCCGATTTGAAGCGGAAGCACCAGGTTGGCGAATCCGAACACGATCGGTGTCGCGTAGAACAGCAACATCACCGTGCCGTGCATGGTGAACAGCTGGTTGTACTGCTCGTTGGACAGGAACTGCAGGCCGGGCAGGGCGAGCTCGGTGCGCATGAACAGCGCCATCAGCCCGCCGATGAAGAAGAAGACGAAGCAGGCGACGCAGTACATGATGCCGATCAGCTTGTGATCGGTGGTGGTGATCAGCTTGTAGATCAGGCTGCCCTTGGGGCCGAGCCGCGCCGGGAAGGGACGACGGGCCTCGAGTTCTCCGACCGGGGGCGCTTCGGCAACCAACACGTCCTCCAAACGTCTCTGCGGGCAAGCCCGCGATGTTCTACCAAATCCTATCTCCCGAAGCTGCCGATGTCGGCATGGGTCCTACAAACGGTCGTAATTGATTTGGTGACGTCATGAACTGGGACGAACCCGGTTAGCTGTTACCGTCGGCGACGTGCTGATCCGCCGTCCGTGCTGCGATCTCGAAGGCCGAGCGGCTCGGGCGCCCGGTCTGATCGCGGCCGCGGCGGCCGTGCTGACCGCCGTCGTGGTGACCGCGCTCGGCGGCTGCGGCCAATTGGGCGGCGGCGAGGCCTCCCCTGCCGATGAGCCGTCGGTCGTGACCAGCACCACCCGGATCGCGGGAGCCGGTGTCTTGGGAAATCAGCGCAGGCCAGACGAGTCCTGCGCACCCAGCCCGGCACCGATCGATCCCGGCGAGGGTGACCGGGAGGTCCGCCACGCCGCGGGCAGCACGGTGGTGCGGGCGGAACCGCAGAAGATCGTCGTGCTCTCCGGCGACCAGCTGGATGCGTTGTGTGCGCTGGGCCTGCAGTCCCGCATCGCCGCCGCCGCCTTGCCCGATGGCTCGAAGAACCAGCCGTCCTACCTCGGCGCCGTCGTGCACGATCTGCCTTCGGTGGGCACCCGCAGTTCGCCGGATCTGGCGGCGATCCGCGCTGCGCAGCCCGACCTGATCCTGGGCTCGCAGGCGCTGACTCCGGATGCGCATTCCCAGCTGTCGGCCATCGCCCCGACGGTGTTCACGGGTGCACCGGGTGCCGCGTGGCAGGACAACCTCCGGACGGTCGGAGCCGCGACGTGGCGGGCCGGCGCCGCTAACGGGTTGATCGACGAGTTCAACGCGGCCGCCGACAAGGAGGGTGCCGACAACGACGCGCCGCACTTTCAGGCATCGGTCGTTCAGCTCACCGACACCACGATGCGCGTCTTCGGACCGGACAGCTTCCCCGGCAGTGTGCTGGCAGACGTCGGCGTGGATCGCCCTGCGGCGCAACGTTTCACGGATAAGCCGTATGACGAGGTGGGCATCACCGACGAGGATCTTGGTAACTCCCCCGACTTATCGATCGCCGACGGTGACATCGTGTACGTCTCATTCGCCTCCCCGGAGGCCAAGGACCGTGCGGGCGACGTGATGGGCAGCGATGCCTGGAAGAAGTTGTCCGCCAACAAGGACAACCGCGTCTTCGTCGTCAACAACGAGGTGTGGCAGACCGGAGAGGGCATCGTCGCCGCCCGCGCGATGCTGACCGATCTGCGCTTGGTCAACGCGCCGATCAACTAACGTCGTCGTCGTGATCCACGTCCTGAAGTCGACGTACACGCAACCGCCCGACGTCGTCGAGAAGACCCGCCCAGCCCATCTCGAATTCCTGAACGCCGAGATCGCGGCGGGCCGCCTCCTGCTCGCGGGTAGGCAGGAAGACGGCTCCGGAGGGGTACTCGTGACCGGCGACATCAGCACC
The DNA here is from genome assembly GCA_963758825.1 of uncultured Actinomycetota bacterium. Classification (GTDB taxonomy): domain Bacteria; phylum Actinomycetota; class Actinomycetes; order Mycobacteriales; family Mycobacteriaceae; genus Mycobacterium. Next base: position 430,460 of record CAVWWV010000018.1, read on the forward strand.
GAAGACGCGCAGGACCTCGTCGCGCGCGATCCCTACACGGGCGCGGGCGTCGCGAACTACGAGCGAACCACGTTCAACGGCGCCTTCCGAGCCGCAGGGCTCTAGGAGATACCTCACAGCAACGCCGGGGATTACGGCCGCGCCCCAACGGGTTACACGGAAAGAGCCGCACTGTCGCGGCCTTCTCAGCTGATCATCGCCGAGCGTGTTCTCGCATGCATTGAAGAGGGATTACATGACAACCGCCGTGTCCGCCTACGCCGCGACATCTGCCACCGAGCCGTTGGCTCCGACCACGATCAACCGCCGCGACGTCGGACCGGGCGACGTGGCGATCGACATTCACTTCGCGGGCATCTGTCACTCCGACATCCACACCGTTCGGGGCGAGTGGGGTGACGTGGCGTACCCCATGGTCCCCGGCCACGAGATCGCCGGGATCGTCAGCGAGGTCGGCTCTGACGTCACCAGGTACAAGGTCGGCGACCGCGTCGGCGTCGGATGTTTCGTCGACTCCTGCCGGGAATGCGAGTTCTGCCTCGCGGGTGAAGAGCAGTACTGCGACAACCCGGGGATGGTCGGCACGTACAACGGCGTAGGGCGCGACGGGCAGCCGACGCAGGGTGGCTACAGCGGCTCGATCGTCGTCGACGAGAACTACGTGCTGCGCATTCCCGACGCGATCTCGCTGCAGGCCGCCGCACCGCTTCTGTGCGCGGGCATCACCACGTACTCACCGCTGCGGCACTGGGGCGCAGGCGAGGGCACCAAGGTGGCGGTCATCGGCCTCGGCGGTCTCGGCCACCTTGCCGTGAAGCTGGCGGTTGCGCTCGGCGCCGAGGTCACGGTGCTCAGCCAGACGCTCAAGAAGATGGAGGACGGCCTTCGGCTCGGCGCCACCGAGTACTACGCGACCAGCGACCGCGACACCTTCAAGAAGCTGTCGGGCACGTTCGACCTGATCCTCAACACCGTCTCGGCGAACCTCGATATGGCCGACTACCTCGGCTTGCTCACGCTCGACGGCACGCTGGTGGAACTCGGCATGCCCGAGAATCCGATGGCAGTCCCAGCGGGCGCCCTGATCCTCGGTCGCCGCAGCATCGCCGGTTCGTTGATCGGCGGTATCGCAGAGACCCAGGAGATGCTGGACTTCTGCGCCGAGCACGATGTCGCGCCCGAGATCGAGGTCATCGAGCCGACATACATCAACGAGGCCTACGAGCGGACGATCGCCAGCGACGTGCGCTACCGCTTCGTCATCGATACCGCGTCGCTGCGTTAGAGCGCGCTACCGTCGTGCATGCCCGCGAGTGGCCAGCCGGCCGCCGCGAGTTTGGCCGCGACGCGCGCGACGTTCTCCGGTCCGGCGTCGTGCTGGGTGACATCGGAGATGAACTCGGCGATCTCGTCGCGGGTGATCTCGCCGTCGACCGACGCCCCGGCGCCCGAGTCGGTCAGGTTCCGCACCACTTCCTTGAGCTGATCTTCGGTCAAAGGGGTGGCGCGCAGCAGCGCGAGGAGCGGTACCCGGTCAGGGCCGGGAACGCCCTCGGGATAACCGGCCCGCAGCCATCGCAGGATCGACGCGAACAGCGACGTGGTGATCATGACGTGAAGTTTCCTGCCTGTGGGGCGCCGACGCCACCGTCGGTCTGTACAGTTTCGGGCGCATTCACCGACCGTTCACTCCACGATCTGCTGGTTCCACATCGGATCGACGGACGCCTACCGGTGGTCTGCTTGTAATCTCACCCTTGCGAGCTGAGTGCTCGGGTTGATGCGCCGGCCACGGAGCCATACGAGTTAGGGGCTAATCGTTTTCGCCTGGTGGGGTCGAACGGTATACCGCTACCGATTTGCCGTGGTCGCTGTGATGGTGGCGCTGTGTCTCGGCAGCGGTATCTACGGCAGCAGCCTGGGCGAGCATGTGACCCAGAGTGGCTTCTTCGACGACAACAGCGAGTCGGCCCAGGCGTCACGCCTCGGTGACGAGCACTACGGCAGGGACACCTCCGGCCACATTGTTGCGATCTACACCGCCCCGGACGGCAAGACCGTCGACGATCCGGCATTCCGCAAGAAGGTTCTGGACAACCTCGCACAGGTAGAAAAGGACCACCCGGATCAGATCATCCGGTCCATCGGCTATTTCAAAACCCCCGACCTGCTGAAGAACATGGCCGACCCGTCGCGGCAACGCGCGTTCATGTCCATCCAGCTCAAGGGCGACAACGACGACCTCATCCTGAAGAACTTCAAAGCGGTTCAGGCGGATCTGTCAGATCCGGGTGTCGACGTGCAGTTGGCCGGACTGCTGCCGTTGGCCAACGAACTGACCGGGACCATCGCGACTGACCAGCAGCGGGCCGAGGTGCTCGCCATGCCGTTGGTGGTGGTCTTGCTGTTCTTCGTGTTCGGCGGCGTGGTCGCCGCGTTTCTGCCCGGCATCATCGGCGGGCTGACCATTGCAGGCGCGCTCGGCATCATGCGGTTGACGGCGCTGTCGGTGCCGGTGCATTACTTCGCGCAGCCAGTGGTCACGCTGATCGGTCTCGGTATCGCGATCGACTATGGATTGTTCGTGGTCAGCCGGTTCCGTGAGGAGATCGCCGAGGGCTACGACACCGAAACCGCGGTGCGCCGCACCGTGGTGACGGCCGGACGCACCATCGCGTTCTCGTCGGTGCTCATCTCGGCGTCCGTCGGCGGCCTGTTGCTCTTCCCGCAGGGCTTCCTCAAATCTCTCACCTACGCCATGATCGCCTCGGTCACGTTGGCCGCCCTGCTGTCGATCACGGTGCTGCCCGCCATCCTCGGGATGCTGGGTCCCAAGGTCGACGCGCTCAGCGTGACCACTTTGCTCAAGGTGCCGTTCCTGCGGGACTGGCGGTTCAGCAATCGGATCATCACCTGGCTGGGCGCCAAGCTAGAGAAGACCAAGACCAGCGCAGAGGTCGAGAACGGGTTCTGGGGCAGGCTGGCCGATCGCGTGATGAAACGACCGCTGCTCTTCGCGGTGCCGATCATCATCGGGCTGATCGTGTTGATTCTTCCGCTGGGCCGTCTGGCCCTCGGCGGCATCAGCGAGAAGTACCTGCCGCCGACGAACTCGGTGCGCCAGGCCCAGGAGGAGTTCGACCGCACCTTCCCTGGATTCCGCGTCGAACCGATCACGCTGGTGATGCAGAGCACCGACGGCAGGCCGGTCACCGACGCCGAGGTCGCCCAGGTCCGCAGCGAGGCGCTCGGCATCCCGGGATTCGCGGAGCCGAACAACGACCCCGCCAACATGTGGAGGGAACGACCGTTCCTCGACGGGGCGTCCAAAGATCCGTCCGTGCGGGTCATTCAGAACGGGTTGGAGAACCGACTGGACGCCAAGGCGAAGGTCGATGCGCTGAGGGCGATCCCGATACCACACGATCTGAACCTGTTGGTGGGGGGCACGCCCGCACTTGAACAGGACAGTGTCGCAACGATTTCGGAGAAGCTGCCGCAGATGGTTCTCATCGCGGTATCCATGACCACGATCCTGATGTTCCTGGCGTTCGGGTCGCTGGTATTGCCGATCAAGGCCGCACTGATGAACGCGCTGACGCTGTGCTCGACGCTAGGTGTGCTGACGTGGATATTCATCGACGGCCATCTATCGGGCTTGCTCAACTTCACACCGACGCCTTTGACGGCTCCCGTCATCGGGCTGATCATTGCGGTGATCTTCGGCCTGTCAACGGATTACGAGGTCTTCCTGGTGTCCCGAATGGTCGAGGCCCGCGCGCGCGGCATGACCACCGAGGAGGCCATCCGCACCGGCACGGCAAGTACCGGCCGTCTCATCAGCGCGGCGGCCCTGGTTCTCGTCGTGGTCGGCGGGGCGTTCGCCTTCTCCGATCTGGTGATGATGCAGTACCTGGCGATCGGCCTGATCACCGCCCTGTTGCTCGACGCGACCGTTGTGCGCATGTTCCTGGTGCCGGCGGTGATGAAGCTACTGGGCAACGACTGCTGGTGGGCGCCGCAGTGGATGAAGCGGGTGCAGGAGCGCATCGGTCTCGGCGAGATCACCCTCCAAGACGAGCGCAAACCATCGGAGAAGGTGCCCGAGCAGCTGGACGAATCGCTGGCCTTCGGAACGGTTTTGGGTGCGCCCGCGTGGCAGAAGCCGGTGCATGATCCGTCGCGCCCGGCCGCGGCGGCACTCGCTCCCGCCGGGGCAGCCACCGGGGTCGCGTTGGCCGAACGCCCGCCGGGCGACGGCGAGGCGGCATCCGAGGAGGCCTTGCTCGCGGAGGAACTGACGATCGGCGATATCGAGGACGCCCAACGCGACGGCGCCGGAGACGACGAGTCCCCCGCCGCGGCGGATGAGTCCTCCGACGTCATCGATGAACCCGTTGAGGACGTCGACGAGCCAGCCGAGGACCTGGACGGGGAAGCCGACGAGGCCGACGCCGACGACGCGCCCGCGAAGGATTAGTCGACGACCCATCGCCGAGTCTGCACACAGGTCGCCCCGCACCTCGAAATCTCGATCTGCCCGCCGTCTGGAGGAAAGTTTCCCGTTCGAGTTGTCAGACAGCCCGTGTAGTGCCACGCTCACTGCGGGAACTGCAACGTCGCGGCTCCCGTGCACTGCGATCCGAACGGGAGAGCCGCGATGACGACTGAATCCGCAGAGATAAAGGATGCTCCGGCGCCTGCCGGTCTGAAGAAGGGCGCGATCGGTATCGTCGCCGTCCTCTTCATGGCCGTCGCCAACGCGGCGCCGATCACGGCGATGACGAGCAACACCCCGATAGCGGTGGGTTTCGGCAACGGTCTCGGCGCACCCGCAGGCTTTCTCTTCGCGACGATCATCCTGACGCTGTTCGCGATCGGGTACGTCGCGATGGCCAGGTACATCACCACGGCAGGCGCCTTCTACGGCTTCATCTCCCACGGACTCGGTCAGGTGTGGGGGATGGCCAGCGGCGCGCTGGCCACCTTCGCCTACGTCGTATTCGAGGGCTCGCTGATCGGCGGCTTCGCGTATTTCGCCAACGACGCCCTGAATACCATTGTGGGAGTGAACATCCCATGGTTGTGGTTCGCCATCGGCGGGATCCTGGTCATCGCGGCGCTGTGCCACTTCCACATCAGCCTGACGGCGGCGATCCTCAGCGTGACGCTGACGTGCGAGGTGATCGTCCTGCTGGCGCTCGCGTTCTCGGTGATCGCCAAGGGCGGCGGACCCGACGGCTTCCTGCTCAACGAGACGGTGCTGCCGCAGAACGCGTTCGAGAGCCTGCCCGGAGGTGCGTTCGGCACCGCCGCAGCGGCCGGTTCCGCGGCGATCGGCCTGTTCTTCGCGTTCTGGTCGTGGGTGGGCTTCGAGACCACCGCGGTCTACGGCGAGGAGTCGCGCAACCCGAAGAAGATCGTCCCTCGGGCCACGCTCATCGCGGTGATCAGCTTGGGCCTGTTCTACACGTTCATCTCGGCGATGGTGATCGCGGGCAACGGCAGGAAGGCATCCGTCGAGTCCTCGATCAGCGCGAATCCGCCCGACCTGCTGTTCAAGCTGGTGGACGCCAACCTGGGCGGGGTGCTGCTGGACATCTACAAGATCCTGCTCGTCATCGGATCCTTCGCCTGCGCGATGGCGTTCCACAACGCCGCCTCGCGCTACATCTTCGCGCTCGGTCGCGAAATCCCCTCCACCGCAGTGCGGAAGACCATCGGTGCGGCACATCCGACGCACGGCTCGCCCTATATCGCGTCGGCGGTGCAGAGCATCATCACGCTCGTGCTGGTGCTGTTGTTCACCTTCTTCACCGCGGTACAGGTGCCAGACGCCAACGGCACCCCCGTCGATACCCCGACGCTCGTGCCCTTCGTCAACATCTACGGCCTGTTGGCGCTGATCGGCACGGCGGCGATCCTGTTGGTGCAGGCGATCTGTTCGATAGCGGTGATCTGGTACTTCTGGCGCAAGAAGACGCACAAGGGCAACGTGATCACCACGCTGATCTGTCCGTTGATCGGCGGGCTCGCCATGTTCTACGTCGTCTGGCTGCTGTGGGACAACCGTGCCTTCGCTGCGGGCTACGCGGCGAACTCGGACGTCTTCAAAGTCGGCCCGTACCTGATCTTGGCGATATTCGCCGTCGGCATCGTGTACGCGCTGTGGCTGCGGTCGGCCAAGCCCGAGGAGTTCACGGCTATCGGCCGCACGGTGCTTGAAGAGGCACACGAGCGGGCCGAGGAGGCGCCGAGCGCTCCCCCGGCCTAGGCCCGCGTCGTTCAGTCGGTTCGCGCTGCGATCAGCGGCTGCACCTGGTTTCCGATGACGCCGACGAACGCTTCGATATCGGCGTCGGCCGCCGGCTGAAACACGATCGTGTCGGCTCCTGCGTCGATCCACCGGATCGCTGCCGACGCGATCTCCTCTGGAGTGCCGTAGGCGGCGAGGTCGTCGGAGGGGTTGTACTTCCAGAAGACAAGCTCATCGCGCGCCTTGCGAGCCGCATCGGGCTCGGTGGCGCAGACGATGTACACGACGGTCGAATGTCGTTCGATCGCAACGTCGTTGGCGCAGCCCGCAGAAATATGCCGCAGCGCGTCGCGGAGACCGTCGGGAGTGGTACCTCCGGTGATCACGGTTCCCGAGGCGAGTTCGCCGCTGAGGGCGAGCGTCCGCGGCTTCTCGGCTCCGATCAGAACGTCGATCGTCGCGTCGGGCGGCCAGTCGAGACCCACGTCGGTGAGCTTCACATATCGCCCATCGACGGTGACGCGTTCGCCACGCAGCAAGCCCGTCAGTGCCGTCACGTACTCGCGAAGGAGCGTCATCGGCGAGGCGACTTTCTCCCCGATCTGCGCCATCCAGTCCTGCACGCCGTGACCGAGGCCAATCCGGATGCGGCCGGGGTACGCGCGGGCCAAGGTGGCGATCTCCATCGCGGTCACCGCGACGTTGCGCATCGGCACGGGAAGGACACCGACGCCGACCGTCAACCGTTGGCTGTTGGCAAGCGCGATGGCGGCTGCCGAGATACCGCCTGCGAGAAAGCAGTCCTCCCATAGCCACAACTCATCAAGCCCGGCCGCGTCTGCCGCCTTCGCGGCGTCGGCTAGACGTTCGGGAGCGAACTGCGGTCGAAATACGCAGCCCACGCTGACGTTCGACGGTTCTGGTATCACGTTGGAATCTCCCTAACTTTCAGGCGTAGTGCTTTGCGCTTATTCCGGATGGCGTCGGCGTAGAACAACATCAGAGCGCACCACACCATCCCGAACCCGACCCATGTCGTGACGGTGAGCACTTCGTGCCGAACGAGCACCGCCCAGACAAGATGCAGGATTGGCGTGATGTACTGCAACAGCCCCATGGTGACGACAGGGAGTCGCTTGGCTGCGGCACCGAAGAGCAGCAGCGGCGCTGCTGTCAACAGCCCGGACGAGACGAGTAGGACGAATTGCGCTGTCGTCAGGGAAAATTGACCGTGATGATCGACGGTGTAGGAGAACGCCAAGAAACCCATCGCGAGAGGAGCCACGAGCAATGTCTCGGCGGAAAGACTGGTCCGCGGGTCGACGGGAACCACCTTCTTGATCGTCGATGAGCCCTTCGCGATCGTAGGCGTCGATGGCCGCGCCTGCCGCCGCCGCCGAGAGCGTGCGGTGCGCGCGGCGGACAGAGCCCGCTGAGGGCATCGCCAAGCGCCGCTGGCGGGCACTAGCATGCCCCCGCCTCACGACTCCTTCACGTGCGAGTACCAGATCCGGTCTGCGACATCGACGATGTCATCGGAAATCGCCGAGATCCGCCGATAAAACTCTCGTCGGGCGGTGACGACGCTGATATCGGTGACTCCGAGTAGGTCACCGGCGGCCTGGCGATAGATGCGCTCCAGATTGCGCTGCGACTTAACCGCGGCGTCGGCGGCCTCAGTCGCGGGCGGGGCATGCTTGCTGCGCCGCTCGTCCAGTGACGCGAAAGCCGTCCGGATGTGCTGGGCGCCTTCGCCGAGCAGGACGGCCATGTCGGCGGTCGCCCGATCGGGCGGGAAGGCCATTGCCTCGGATTCGCGCACGATGTTCTTGGCGCCATTGATCACTTTGTCGAGATCGCGCGACAACTGGAACAGGTCCTCGGGCTGTAGCGGCGTGGTGAAGGCTTCGCTGACGGCGTCGACGAGTTTTCGCCGCACCTCGTCGCAGTCGTGCTCGGCGACGCGGACGTCGTCGCCGCGGGCTGAGTCCCCGCCAGCCCACGCAGTGAAGGCCTCCATTCCGTTAACCGTGATCGCTGCCTGTTCCTGAAGCATTCCGACGACGTCGGGACTTTCGGGGAGAAACCAGCGGATGCCTCTGCGGCTCATAACGCTCTCCAGACGAGTAGTACGGCGACCGCCATCAGGGCGGCCGCGGGAATCGTGGTCAGCCACGCGATGCCCATCTCGCGGACGATCTGCCAGCGCACGTGCTTCCACCGCCGCCGCGCGCCGCCGACACCGACGACCGAGGAGGCCACCACCTGGGTGGTGCTCACCGGAGCTCCGATGAGGGAGGCGCCGAGGATGACTGCCGTGGACGATGCCTGACTGGCGAAGGAGTCGATGGGCGTCAGGCTGAAGATGCGACGGCCGATCGTCTTGACGATGCGCCATCCGCCCAACGCTGTGCCCGCGGTAAGGGCCACGCCCGTAACCACTTTCGCCCACAGCGGCACCGACATCGTGGTGGTCTGCCCGGAGGCCAGCAGCAGGACCGCGATGACGCCCATCGACTTCTGGGCATCGTTGCCGCCATGGCTGAACGAAAGTCCTGCTGCCGCAACCCATCCGCCGCCGCGCACCGGCCCGATCCACCGCGTCGTCCAGCGTCGTCCCGTCAGACGCAGGAGGCGCAGGAGCAGGAATGCGACGGCTAAGCCGAGGAGCGGCGAAATCAGCAGGGCGACCAGAACACCGATGACGCCGGTGGGGTGCCAGCCGTCGAAGCCGCCCCACTGGACGGAGCCGAGTCCGCCGGAGCCCGAGATAATGCCGTCGACGACGGCCGCGCCGACCAGACCCCCGACCAGAGCGTGCCCCGACGACGACGGCAGGCCCCGCCACCAGGTGATGGCGTTCCAGGCGGTCGCGCCGGCGAGGCCCGCTCCGACCACCGGAATCATCTGGACCTGCGGCACGGTGACGATCTTGCCGATGGTGTCGGCCACGGCGGTGCCGAGCAGGACCGCACCGCCCATGTTGAACACCGCAGAGAGGACGACGGCCTGGCCCGGGGTCGCTGCCCGCGTCGCCACTAGGGTGGCGATGGCGTTGGCGGCATCGTGGAAGCCATTGGTCAGAGCGAAGGCCACTGCGAAGCCGATGGCGATGACCAACCCGACCTGCAAGCGACTACTCCCGTGAACGCCGACCGCGCGGTGGATCCGGCCGGTGTATGCCGCGTGAACATAGCAAAAATGCGGGTGAACGATGCCATCTGAGACCCGACCGGCGGCGTAGAGACTAGAAGTCCCAGTCCTCGTCTTCGGTGTTGACGGCCTTGCCGATCACATACGAGCTACCCGAGCCGGAGAAGAAGTCGTGGTTCTCGTCGGCGTTGGGGCTCAGCGCCGACAGGATCGCCGGGTTCACGTCCGTTTCGTCGCGCGGGAACAACGCCTCGTAGCCGAGGTTCATCAACGCCTTGTTCGCGTTGTAGCGCAGGAACTTCTTGACATCCTCGGTGAGTCCGACCTCGTCGTAAAGATCCTGGGTGTACTCAACTTCGTTGTCGTACAGCTCGAACAGCAGCTCGTAGGTGTAGTCCTTGAGCTCCTGCTGCGTGGCGGCGTCCTGCATGGCCAGCCCGCGTTGGTACTTGTAGCCGATGTAATAGCCGTGCACGGCCTCGTCGCGGATGATCAGCCGGATCATGTCGGCGGTGTTGGTCAGCTTGGCCCGGCTCGACCAGTACATCGGAAGATAGAAGCCGGAATAGAACAGGAAGCTCTCCAGCAGCGTGGAGGCGACCTTGCGCTTCAGCGGCTCGTCGCCCTTGTAGTACTGCATGACGATCTCGGCCTTGCGCTGAAGGTTCGGGTTCTCCTCCGACCAGCGGAACGCGTCGTCGATGTCGGCCGTCGAGCACAGTGTGGAGAAGATGTTGCTGTAGCTGCGGGCGTGCACCGACTCCATGAAGGCGATGTTGGTGTAGACGGCTTCCTCATGCGGGGTCAGCGCATCGGGGATCAGGCTGACGGCGCCGACCGTGCCCTGAATGGTGTCCAGCAGCGTCAGGCCGGTGAAGACCCGCATCGTCATTTCCTTCTCGTGGGCGGTCAGCGTCCCCCACGACGGGATGTCATTGGACACCGGGACCTTCTCCGGCAACCAGAAATTGCCGGTCAGCCGATCCCATACCTCGGCGTCCTTCTCATCCTGAACGCGGTTCCAGTTGATCGCCGAGACGCGGTCGATAAGTTTCATGTCGCCCACTGGAACCCCACTTCACCAGGATCTTTGGTACGCCTATAGCGGTTCTATAGCCCGACACAGACACTACCCCTGGGGTGCGACAACCATCGGCAACACAACATCGTGTGTTGGCGTGTCGCGGGCTATCCCCGCGAAGCGACCGCCGCTTGCCGGCCGACCCCGAAGAACTGGTACTCGGACGGCTTGAGCTTGCGCATGTCGCGCCAGTACTCCCAGGTCATGCCGCTCCACAGCGCCCGGTTGACGCCGTGCTCGTCCATGTACCAGCTACGGCAACCGCCGGTGTTCCATACGGTGTGGCCGAGCTCGGCCTGCAGTTCGGCGTTGTCCCGGTCCTGCGCGCTGCGCGTCGGGGCAAGTGCCTGCGCGTCGTAGCGGTCCACTTCGGCGATCGCCTGGGCCACATAGCGGACCTGAGCCTCGATCATGAAGACGACGGACGTGTGCCCCAGCCCGGTGTTGGGGCCAAGCAAAAAGAACAGGTTGGGCATGTCAGCGACGGCGACGCCGCGGTGCGCCGCCACGCCTTCGCGGTTCCACCGGTCCACCAGGTCCTCCCCACCCGCGCCCTTGATGTCGACGTAGGTATAAGAGTCCGTGACGTGGAATCCGGTGGCGAAGACGATGACGTCCACCTTGTGCTCGACGCCGTCGTCGGTGACGATCGCGTCGGGGGTGATGCGGGTGATGCGGTCAGTGATGAGCCGGCACTTCGCATTCGCAACGCCCTGATAGTAGTTGGGCGAGTAGAGGATTCGCTTACAGCCGGCCGTGTAGGTCGGCGTCAGCCTGCGCCGTAGTTCCTTGTCCTTCACCGAGCGCCTGATGTTGAGCTTGCCGACGAGTTCCACACCACGCAGCAGCGCGGGCCGACGCGTCATGGCGAAACCGAGTCCCTCGAGGAACCAGTAGATGCCGCTGCGCACTGCGAGACGCAGACCGGGAACGTGGGCGAACGCGTTCTTGACGGCGTCAGGGAACGGCTTGTTGGGCCGCGGCACAACCCACGGCGGCGTGCGCTGGTAGAGCTGTAGTTCGCCGACTTCGTTGACGATTGACGGCACGATCTGAATGGCGCTTGCGCCGGTTCCGATGACCGCCACCCGCTTGCCGGTGAGGTCGACCCCGTGGTCCCATTCAGCGGAATGGAAAGAGGCGCCGCGAAATTCGTCCTTACCCTCGATGTCGGGGATCAGCGGAATGTGCAGCGCGCCCGCTCCTGAGATCAAAAACTGGGTGACGTACTCCTGCCCGTCTGTGGTGAACACATGCCAGCGGTACTCGGAGTCGTCCCAGTGCGCGCGGTCGACAAGCGAGTCGAATCTGATGTGGCGCCGTAGTCCGTACTTCTCGGTCACGCCCTTGAGGTAATCCCAAATCTCGGGCTGCGGCGAGAACAGCTTGCTCCACGTCGCCTTCGGCTCGAAGGAAAAGGAGTACAGATGCGACGGGACGTCACACGCGCATCCTGGATAGGAATTGTCCCGCCATGTGCCGCCGACATCGCCTGCCTTCTCCAGGATCAGGAAGTCGACACCCTGCTTCTGCAGTGCGATGGCCATGCCGAGTCCGGAGAAGCCGGTTCCGATGATGAGGGCGCGGGTGCGGACGGCCTTTTGAGTCGTACCCTCGGGCGCCTGTTCGGCAACGGTCATGATGGACCTTCCTGGGATCAGCGGTACCGGGTAACTCGCCGACCAGGGTACCGCGCACCGTCCCACCTGCCAGTGCGTACTTATGCCTATGCCCGCGAGACGACGTGTAGTCATCCCGCGGGCAAGACCTCGCTACGCCGTCACCGCCAGGAGGCGCCAGGGGTGGACCTGCGGCGCAGCACCCACACGGTCGCCACCGTCAGGGCCACGGCAAACCCTCCGAGCGCGATGAGGCTGCCTGTCGTGCCTCCGCTGAAGGTGGCGCGGTAGGCGGACATCGCGGGCAGCGTGGTGGTGAACCGATCGAGGCCGAGGTCTCGGCCAAGAGCCTCGAAAGCGTGGCGGTTGGCCAAGCCAAAGCTCATCCAACGCCCAGGAGCTGCCATGTCGTCGACCGGGACGATGGCGCCACCGAACAGAACCTGCGGGAAGCACAGCATCGGCAGCGCAAGGGCAGCCTGCGCCGCGTTGGAGACCGCGGCCGACGCCAGCAGTCCCAGCGCAAGCGCTGACGTCGCCTCGATCACAATCGTCACGAACAGCAGAACGTAGACGTGCCAGCTCATAGCGGGAAGGCGGCCGAGCAACCGCAGCACACCGAGGAGCACTGCGCTCACTCCCGCCAGCACCGGAAGCAGGGCCGTGATTTTGGATGCGACGTAGGCCCCGACGCTGAGCCCAGCCAACCGTTCCCGTCTGAACACCGGCATCTCGCCGACGATCTGGAGAAGGCCGTACGTCAGGCCGAAGAAGAAGCCGTCGAACGCGATCCAGAACACGATCTGGGCAGGCCCGACATCGGCTGCGCTGCCGGGGTCGAATGCACCACGCTTGAAGAGCGTCGCCATCATCACCGTGACGAGCACCGGCGAACCGAGCAGGATCGCGAGAGTCAGCCGGTTGCGGAACAGGACGTCGACATTGCGCCGCGTCAGAAGCCACCACTGTCGGACGGCGCCCGTGTGCCGAGCCGGCGAACGACGGGCAGGAATGGGCGCTAAGTCCTCGCCGCATTGGGGTTCGGTCGTGCCGACCCTCTGCGCGAAGCGCTCCGCCCAGACTTCCGGGGTGTCTTGCTGCGCGAGTCGTTCGTATACCTCTGCGAGATCCCGCACTCCGAAGTAGCTCCGAGCATCGGTGGGACTGCCGCTGAAAGCGAGGTGGCCGTCGCGGGCCAGGAATATCACCCGATCACATTTGTCGATACCCGCCGGCTCGTGAGTCGTGAGCACGACGGTGACTCCTCGCCTGCTGAGCGTGCGCAGCAGCCGCATCACGTCGGCCGCCGTCGACGGATCGAGCCCGGAGGTGGGTTCGTCGAGGAAGAACAGACTCGGCCGAGTCAGTAGCTCCACCGCGATGCTGGCCCGTTTGCGCTGCCCACCCGAGAGCGCTCGGATCGGCACGTCAGCCCGATCCGCCAGGTCGAGGTCTCGCATGGTTTCCTCGACCACCCGGTCCGCCTCGGCCGCCGAAGTGCCCCCGGGCATCCTCAACCGGGCCGCGTAGCGCAGCGTGCGGCGAAGGGGCATCTCCAGATGGATGATGTCGTCCTGCGGCACGTAACCGATGCGGGCATCCATGCTCGGTCGGGCACCGCGAATGACGCCGTCGTGCCAAACCTGCCCTGCGGACGGCGGCTGAAGTCCTGCGAGTGTCTCCAACAACGTGGTCTTTCCCGCACCACTCCCGCCCGCGATGGCGACCAACTCGCCCGGCTTCACCGTCAGCGACAGGTCTTGCAGTAGTTGTCGCGCGCCGGCATGCCGGCTCACGTTGATCGCGTCGATTCGCCCGCCGCGCTGCGCTTCTGGCGCCGCCTGATGGGGTGCTTCCGACCGCTCTGTGGTCGGCGGCTTGATTGCCGTTTCGGTCATGATCGGTGGCCTCCGTGATCGCTGAATTGCTCTGTCGACCCGATCATCGGCGGGCGGCTTCTCCAGCCGCATGAGGCGTCTGCCTCAAAAGTGCCTTCCTCGGGCGTCAGTCGATCGAGGACCCCGCCAGACCGCGGTCGATTGCGGCTAGCGTCGCCTGCGTGCGGTTGTTGACCCCGAGCTTGGTGTAGACGCGCTCGACGTGGTTGCGCGCCGTCTTCTGCGCAATGAACAGCTCGTCGGCAATTTCACGATTCGACCTGCCTTGCGCGACCAGACGCAACACCTCGACCTCCCGGGCGGTGAGGCCCGCAGAAAATGGTGCCCGCTTCACAGACCGATGACCGGCCGCCGCCAACACAGCCTCCACAGACTCGCCATCGTGGTGTCCGGCGCGCGCTTCCCGGCGCAGTTCGCTTGCGGCATCACCGGGGTCGAGAGCAGCGCGGCCACCTCGCGTTTCCCTGAGCTGCTGGTAAGCCACCGCCGCGGCGAGCACCCGGTCCTGCGCGGTCAACTCCGCACCGGCAAGGCCTCTGGGGAACCCCGATCCGTCGATCCGTTCCTCGTGCTTGGTCGCAAGGGATACCACGGACTCCAGCCCCTCGACCCGGCTCAGTATCCGCCCGGTCAGATACGGGTACATGCGCATCCGCTCTGTTTCAGCGGTAGTGAGCGTCGCCGTCTTCTCCCAGATGTGGTTTGACACACCAAGTTTGCCCAAACCGTGCACCAGACCTGCCCGGTAAAGCCGGGTGGCGTCAGCCTCGGGCATCCGTCGGATGCGGGCGGCAGCAGCGGCCAGGTCGGCGACTCCGCGAGAATATCCCGGCGAACTGGGACACTTGAGATCGACGAAATCAGCCATCGCTCTGAGTAATTCATCGATCTCGTCGCCGATCAGCGTGCGGCCGCGATCCGGCGCCTGTTCCAACGTGGCCGTCCAGACGTCGATTTCGAGCAATCCGTCGACGATCGCTGTGAGATTCTGCTCGAAGGCATCGGCCACCTCGGGGCTGAACTGGGTGCCGCGCCGTGAGCGCACGACGTCGACCGCCCGTTCGAGACCGCCCGTTCGCAGGTGAACTTCGACGACATCGGCCAGCCGGACGATCCTGATTTCGAGCGGGATGTCCTCCCCACGAACGCCGTTGGGCATACCTCTGCCGTCCCAGCGCTCGAAGATGTACGAGAGCGCCTCACTGACCTGCGGGTCCAACCCCATTCTGTCGGAGAGCACTCCTGCCGAGGAGCAATGCGAGTTGATGAGCTTGGCGACCTGATTGCGGGCGCTGAGCATGAAGGCGGCCGATCGGACACCTCGTTCCCACGTCGGCATTCCACGTCCCACGTGATTGAGCATCAACCGCAGAAAAGGCAGACCGGCCATGTCCACGCCGTAGGTGTCGGCTCGGAAGGCGATGTCGTCGCCGAAGAGCGCTGAAAGCTCATGGGAGTCCGCATGACAACCGATCCAACCGACCAGATTGGCGTAGTACACCGTCGCCCTCTGTTGCGGGTCGAGTCCCATCCGCTCGGCGATGCGGGTCGCGATCAATGACGATCGCAGCATGTGTTCCATTGGCTGACCCAGACCGAGATCGATCGCCAGCGATATGGCAGCCAGCAACTCGGCTCTGCGCAGGCCCTTGCCGGGGTCCGGCGGAGTCCGGGTGGGATGCACGACCTCATTCTGCAACTGATCACCACGATTCCGGCACGAACAAACGCGTCGTTTCCCGTCACCCTTCTCTCGAGCAGCGATGACTTTGAGGCCGATGCCTCATGCGCGGGTTACGGCTGCCCGGTCATCATTCCCGCATGGTTACCATCAACACCGCACCTCAGACCCCTTCGGCGAACCCGGATAACCCGTGGCAGAAGGTGCTCACACAGGGTCACGCGCCGTTAGTGAGGGCACGACGGCTGTTTCGGTATCTGCCGTCGGCGCCACGATGCAAAATGTGCAGCAACCCGTTTGGCGGCCCAGCCGGACGTGTACTCGCCGCTGCCGGCTTCACACCCTCGCGCAAGAACCCCAATCTTTGCAGTCGCTGTTGCGACGTATTACCCACCGGTGGTGCTGAGGTCGACGTTGCGGTCTTGTTCGCCGACGTCCGCGGCTCAACCGCGCTGAGCACCGGCACCGCCGCGACGGACTTCGCCTCACTGCTCAACCGCTTCTACACCGCTGCGACACAGACCCTTCTGCTGCACGACGCAGTCATCGACAAACTCATTGGCGACGAGGTGATGGCCTTCTTCGTCCGGGGCATCAGCGGTCCCCAGTACCGGTGCCGTGCTGTGCAGGCAGGGATGGACTTGCTCACCGCAGTCGGCTACGGCAGGGCCGAGGAACCCTGGCTCGAGTTGGGCGTTGCGGTCAACGCAGGCGTCGCATACGTCGGCAACGTTGGCGGCCCTGTCGTGGACTTCACCGCCCTTGGTGATCCGGTCAACATCACCGCACGGATGCAACAACACGCGACCGGTGGAGAGTTGCTCGTCGCAGCGGGAGTCGCCGATGAGCTGATGGCGAACGCACCGCGGCGCACGTTGACACTGCGCGGGCACGAACGCCCCGTCGACGCCTTCGTGCTCGGAACATGATGGCGCGTCAGGCGACGGGTTGTTGCCTGCGCACCGCGGTGTGGATCGGCTGGTCGGCATCGATCTTGATGCCGAGAAGCTCACCTGTGCCGTAGATGGCGCCCACCATGATCGTCGTCAGGTGCGCCACGAATCGATCGGCGGCCATCCGGCGTGGGCTTTCGTCGTTGGCACCCAACCACCAGTCGGTCGCCGACGCCGCGGTGCCGAAGATCGCGAACGCCGCCAGTTCGAACGCGGCCGGGTCGAGCTCCATGTCCTCCAGCTCGCTGCTCACCATGTCGGCGATTGCGAGCGTGATGTCGCGACCCTTGTTCACCGTCGTCATCGCGGCCGCGGATTGATCGGCGAACCGGCCTTGCAGGAGGAATCGCACGACATTGGGGTGCTGATCGACCAAGTCGACGTAGTGCTCGACGCCTTGACCGACGATTTCGCGGGTGGAGTCCTTTTCCACATTGACCGACGGGATGATCGCGGCCCACAACTCGTCCCTCATCCGCTCGCCGATCGCCCCGAACAGGTCCGACTTGTCGGTGAAGTGCCGATAGATCTTCGGCTTGGCCGTGCCCGCCTCTTCGGCGATCTCCCGCAGCGACAACTCCGGCCCGAGACGGTCGATGGCGCGGAAGGCGGCGTCGACGATTTCGGCCCGCACCTTCTTGCGGTGTTCACGCCAGCGTTCACTGCGGGCGTCGACCTTGACGCCCGGTTCATGACCAGAGCGTGACCTCGACCTTCCGCGCATTCCGATCACTGTACCCGCCCGGAGGTCTCTGACCTGCTCAGACCGTTGCCGAACACGCCGTAGTGGGGTCCAACGGGGTGCTTTGGCCAGGAGGATGACCTGCACGGACTTGGGTACTATCTCTGCGACAGTCAAGACAATGAGACGAGAGTTATGACTCAGCGATACGACCTGGTCATCGCGGGCGGCGGGCCGTCGGGCTCGGCTGCCGCGTGGCAGGCCGCACAGACCGGCGCCAAGGTTGTCGTCCTGGACAAGGCCGACTTTCCGCGCGACAAACCGTGCGGCGACGGCCTGACCGCCCGCGCGGTCAGCTACCTGCAGAAGATGGGCCTGGCCGACGAGGTGGCGACATTTCACCGGGTCAACCGGGTGACGGTGTTCAGCCCGAGCCAGTGGGAGCTGTCGTTCCCGAAACGGCCCGGCATGCCCGACCACGGTCACACCGTCAGCCGCACCCACCTGGACACGGTGCTGCTCAAACATGCTGAATCGGCAGGCGCTGAGGTGCGACAGTCCGCAGAGGTGACCGGGCCCGAGCTGGACGCCAACGGCCGCGTCATCGGTGTGACGCTGAAGGGCGGCGAGAAGGTCTTCGGCGACGCGGTCATCGCGGCCGACGGCGCCTACTCCCCCATCAAGCGGGCTTTGAAGATCGACTCGGAGTACAACGGCTACTCGGCGATCGCGATCCGCTCGGAGATGCACGCCAACCGTCCCGACACCGATTCGTTGGACATCTATCTCAAGCTGGCGTTCCAGGGCGATCAGCTTCCCGGCTACGGCTGGGTGTTCCCGATGGGCAACGGCGTGTTCAACATCGGGCTCGGCTACGTGAACAGCTACAAGAACTGGCAGTCGATCAACGCGACCCAGTTCCTCGGCGATTTTCTCCGGACGCTGCCCGGCGACTGGGAGCTGCCGCCGATCGAGGAGCTGAAGAAGAACAAGAGCGTGCGAGCGTGGCGGTTGCCGATGGGCTTCACCGCGTGGCCGCCGTGGCGGCCGGGCGTGCTGTTCACGGGCGACTCGCTCGGCGCAGGAAAGCCGGCGTCGGGCGCGGGTATCTCGAAGGCGCTGGAGTCAGGCCTTGCCGCGGGCGAGTGCGCGATTGCCGCGCTGCAGAACGGCGGACCTGACGACTTCACCAACTACGCGCAGCGAATGGAAGCGGCCTGGGGCCGGGAGTACAAGCGCGGCCGCTATTTTCACAAGCTGGCTGGGATTCCGGCTGTTGCGAACACCGGCATCAAGCTCATCGACAACGCGTTCTTCCGGGACCGGATGCTCAAGTCGCTGTACAAGAAGGAACAAGGCCCGCAGCACAAGTACAAGTAGGTCGCCGTCGTCGCGCCGCTGGGTACCTTGTCGCAATGAGTGCATTCGTGATCTCGGAAGTACGCATCGTCGATACGCAGGCGGCCAAGCGCTATATGGCCCTGGCGGAAGCATCCATCGCACGACACGGTGGCCGGTATGTGGCCCGCGCTGCGGTCCCGGATGTGCCCGAAGGCGATTGGGATGACGGCAGGCGTGTCGTCATCGTGGAATTCCCCACCATGGCGAAGCTGAAGGAGTGGCACACCTCCGACGACTACGCGGAGGCGCTCGCGATCAGCAAGACAGCACTGGACCGTCGACTTCTGTTCGTGCCCGGGCTCGACGACTGATTCCTACAGCATGCAGGAGACGCAGCCCTCGACCTCGGTTCCTTCCAGCGCCATCTGACGCAGCCGGATGTAGTACAGGGTCTTGATTCCCTTGCGCCACGCGTAGATCTGCGCCTTGTTCACGTCGCGCGTTGAGGCGGTGTCCTTGAAGAACAGCGTCAGCGAGAGGCCCTGATCCACGTGCTGGGTGGCCGCGGCGTACGTGTCGATGACCTTCTCGTAGCCGATCTCGTAGGCGTCCTCGTAGTACTCGAGGTTCTCGTTGGTCATGTACGGCGCCGGGTAGTACACCCGACCGATCTTGCCTTCCTTGCGGATCTCCACCTTCGACGCGATCGGGTGGATCGACGACGTCGAGTGGTTGATGTAGGAGATCGACCCTGTCGGCGGCACGGCCTGCAGGTTCTGGTTGTAGATGCCGTGCTTTTGCACCGACTCCTTGAGCTTGACCCAATCCTCCTGCGTCGGAATGCGAATGTCCGCCTCGGCGAACAGCTCCCGCACCTTGTCGGTCTTGGGCTCCCACGCCTGCTCGGTGTATTTGTCGAAGAACTCACCCGATGCGTACTTCGAGTTCTCGAAGCCCTTGAAGGTCGTGCCGCGCTCAATCGCGATGCGGTTCGATGCCCGAATCGCGTGATACAGCACCGTATAGAAATAGATGTTGGTGAAGTCGATGCCCTCTTGCGAGCCGTAGAAGATCCGTTCCCTCGCCAGGTAACCGTGCAGGTTCATCTGCCCAAGGCCGATCGCGTGGGAGTCGTTGTTGCCCTGCTCGATCGACGGGACCGACCAGATGTGGGTCTGGTCGCTCACCGCGGTCAGGCCCCGGATCGCCACCTCGATGGACTGCGCGAAGTCGGGCGAGTCCATGGTCTTGGCGATGTTCATCGAGCCCAGGTTGCACGAGATGTCCTTGCCGACCTTGGCATAGGACAGATCGTCGTTGAACACCGACGGCGTCGACACCTGCAGGATCTCCGAGCACAGGTTGCTGTGGGTGATCTTGCCCTCGATCGGGTTGGCCCGGTTCACCGTGTCCTCGAACATGACGTACGGGTAGCCCGACTCGAACTGCAGCTCGGCCAGCGTCTGGAAAAACTCCCGCGCCTTGATCTTGGTCTTGCGGATCCGCGCGTCGTCGACCATCTCGTAGTACTTCTCGGTCACCGAGATGTCGGCGAACGGCAGACCGTAGACGCGTTCGACGTCGTACGGCGAGAAGAGGTACATGTCGTCGTTGCGCTTCGCCAGCTCGAAGGTGATGTCCGGGATCACCACGCCGAGCGACAGCGTCTTGATGCGGATCTTCTCATCGGCGTTCTCGCGCTTGGTGTCGAGGAACCGGTAGATGTCGGGATGGTGTGCGTGCAGGTACACCGCTCCCGCGCCCTGACGCGCCCCCAGCTGGTTGGCGTAGGAGAACGAGTCCTCGAGCAGCTTCATGATCGGGATGACACCCGAGCTCTGGTTCTCGATGTTCTTGATCGGTGCGCCGTGCTCACGGATGTTGCTGAGCAGCAACGCGACTCCGCCGCCACGCTTGGACAGCTGCAGCGCCGAGTTGATGGAGCGCCCGATGGACTCCATGTTGTCCTCGATGCGCAGCAGGAAGCAGCACACGGGTTCGCCGCGTTGCTTCTTGCCCGAGTTCAGAAACGTCGGGGTGGCCGGCTGGAAGCGGCCGTCGATGATCTCGTCGACCAGCTTCTCGGCCAGCATCGTGTCGCCGGCGGCCAGCGTCAGCGACACCATGACGACACGGTCCTCGAACCGCTCCAGATAGCGCTTCCCGTCGAACGTCTTCAGCGTGTAGGACGTGTAGTACTTGAACGCGCCGAGGAACGTCGGGAACCGGAACTTCTTGGCATAGGCGCGGTCCAGCAGCGTCTTGACGAAGTTGCGCGAGTACTGGTCGAGCACCTCGCGCTCGTAGTAGTCCTCTTTGATCAGGTAGTCGAGCTTCTCGTCGACGTCGTGGAAGAACACGGTGTTCTGGTTGACGTGCTCGCGGAAGTACTGGTGCGCGGCCTCGCGGTCCTTCTCGAACTGAATCTTGCCGTCGGCGTCATACAGATTCAGCATCGCGTTGAGCGCGTGATAGTCCGTCTCACCGGGTAACGCACCCGGCGAAGTGGTTACAGGCTCTGCAGCTGTGACGGTTGGTGACACGTCTGGTCCTTCCAGAATTCTTCCAAACCCGCGCGGACGGCTTGCACGTCGTCCGGGGTTCCCATCAGTTCGAATCGGTACAGGTACGGCACGCCGCACTTGCCGGAGACCACGTCTCCCGCATAGGCGAACTCCGCACCGAAGTTGTTGTTGCCTGCCGCGATGACGCCGCGGATGAGCGAGCGGTTGTGCTCGTTGTTGAGGAAGGCGATGACCTGCTTCGGGACGTATCCCCCGTCGTTGATGTCCGGTGTGGCGTGTCCACCGCCGTAGGTGGGCAGCACCAGCACGTAGGGCTCGTCGACCTCGATGCGCCCGTGCAGCGGGATCCGGACGGCGGGCACACCGAGCTTGCCGACGAATCGGTGGGTGTTTTCCGACACGCTGGAGAAGTAGACGACGCGGCATCCTGCCATTTCGGCGGCCCTCCCTCCCTCGATGTCGGATTGCGATCTATGCGGTGAGTACCCCGGCACCGTTCAATGCCTTGATGCGATCGGGGCGGAAGCCCGACCAGTGCTCGTTGCCCGCCACCACGACGGGTGCCTGCAGGTAGCCGAGCGCCATGACGTAGTCGCGGGCCTCGGAGTCGACGGTGATGTCCACCTTCTCGAACGCGATGCCCTGCTTCTCCAGCGCCTTGTAGGTGGCGTTGCACTGCACGCATGCCGGCTTGGTGTAGACGGTGATGGTCATCTGCGGTACGACTCCTCTGCGGACGGAACTAGACACTGACTGGCAACTGATCGGGTAAAGCCTCTCGCTGAAGTTCAGCGATCCGCGGGCCCTCAAAATTCCGGTCGTCCGAGCTGCTCAGCCGACTCGTCGGGAGACCGATTCCGCCGGGTTCTGCACTCCGGCCGGCCTCCGAACCGTGGGGGTCTGTCGGTTCGCCAAACACTACACCTAGTGTCAGACAATCCGAAGGGATACCACATCTTCTAAACAACATTTATGGAATTCCCTGGTCGTAAGCCCGTCGGCGGCAGGACTCCCGGCGTGTCGCACGTCACATATGGGGTGTGTCGCCTGTCGCCATCGGTTTACCATCAGGCACCGACAAGCACACCGGGGCCGGATCGTCACGGTGACGTAACAGCAAAGCCGCCGGAGGGTTATGTAAACCCTTCCGACGGCTCAGCGACCGGCTGAGGTCAGCCGACTTCGGCGGCCAGCTTTCCGACGATGTCGCGCAGGCTCGCGACGACCTCGGCGTTCTCCCGCGGGTGCTTCCCGTCCAGGGATTTGAAGGGGACCGACAAAGTGAGGTCCTCGACGACGCGCGGCCCCGCGATCCCGAACGACTTGCGGGTCTCGTCATGCGCCCACACACCGCCGTACTGGCCGAACGACCCACCGATGACAGCGGCCGGCTTGCCCTTCAGCGCGCTGTTGCCGAACGGCCGTGACAGCCAGTCGATCGCGTTCTTCAGCACACCTGGGATGCTGCCGTTGTATTCCGGCGTGACGACGAGCGCGGCGTCCGCCTCGCCTGCCGCTTCGCGCAGCGCCACAACGGACGCAGGAACGTTCTCGTTGTCGATGTCCTCGTTGTAGAACGGCAGGTCGCCCAGCCCCTGGAAGACCGTCACCGCGACGCCTTCCGGCGCCGTCTCCGCAGCCAGCTCGGCCAGCTGCCGGTTGATCGATGCGGCCCGCAGGCTACCTACCAATGCCAAGATCTTGACGTCCGCCATGTTCGCGAATCCCTTCGACGTGTTCGTTGCCATCCTCGCATGCATCAACCGGACTATGGTCCGTTTTGTTCCGGTTGCGTTAAAGTGCAGACATGAGCGCCCAACCGCTCGGCGGCCTGCAGGTATCCGCTCCGCAGGAGCGGGGCGATGCCGCGCGCAACCGCGCACTGCTGCTCGACGCGGCCCGTCGGCTCATTGCCGAGCATGGCGCGGATGCGGTTTCGATGGACGATATCGCCGCGGCGGCAGGAGTCGGCAAGGGCACGGTGTTCCGCCGCTTCGGCAGCCGGGCCGGGCTGATGCTGGTGTTGCTCGACGAGGACGAGCGGGCCATCCAGGAGGCATTCCTGTTCGGTCCCCCGCCGCTCGGGCCCGACGCGCCGCCGCTGGAGCGCTTGCTCGCGTTCGGCCGTGCGCGGCTGTGCTTCGCCGACACCCATCGCGCACTGCTCTCGGCGGCCAACCGGGATCCGCAGAGCCGCTTCGGCGCTCCGGCGCTGCTGCAGCACACGCACGTCCGCCTGCTGCTCGAGACCGCAGGCAGCACGGGCGACCTCGACGCGCAGAGCGATGCGCTGCTGGCACTGCTGGACGCCGACTACGTCCATCACCAACTCAGCGACCGGGGCGAGACGCTGGAGTCCCTGGGTGACAAGTGGGAGAGCTTGGCGCGCAAGCTCTGCGGCAAGTGAGCCAGCTGGATCCTGCACGTCGACCTCGACCAGTTCCAGGCCGCGGTCGAAGTACGCCGCAACCCCGAACTCGCGGGCCTGCCAGTGATCGTCGGCGGCAACGGTGATCCGACGGAGCCGCGGAAGGTCGTCACCTGCGCGTCGTATCCGGCACGCGAATTCGGGGTGCACGCCGGGATGCCGCTGCGCACGGCGGCGCGCAAATGCCCCGATGCGGTATTCCTGCCGCTCGATACGCAGGCATACGACGAGGCCTCAGAAGAGGTGATGAGCCTGCTGCGCGATTTCGGCCACCCGGTCGAGGTCTGGGGCTGGGACGAGGCCTACGTCGGCGCCGAACTCAACGATTCCGACGACCCGATCAAGCTGGCGCAACAGATCCGCGAGGTGGTGGCGGCCGGAACCGGCCTGTCGTGTTCGGTCGGCATCAGCGACAACAAGCAACGCGCCAAGGTCGCCACCGGGTTCGGCAAGCCGGGGCGTACGCGGGGAACAGATGAAGCTCCAGGCATCTATGCGCTGACCGATTCCAACTGGATGGCGGTGATGGGCGACCGCGACGGTCGACGCATTGTGGGGGGTCGGGCCGAAGACCGCCAAAAAGCTTGCCGGGCTGGGCATTACCACCGTCGCCGACCTGGCGGCAACCGATGCGACGCTGCTGACGTCGACGTTCGGGCCGACCACCGGCCTGTGGATCCTCTTGCTGGCCAAAGGCGGCGGCGACACGAACGTCAGCGCCGAACCGTGGGTGGCCCGCTCGCGAAGCCACGTCGTCACCTTCCCCGAGGACCTGACCGAGCGCGCCGAAATCGACGCGGCGGTGGTCGATCTGGCCCGGCAGACCCTGGCCGAGATCGTGACCCAGGGTCGTGTCGTCAGCCGGGTGGCTGTGACCGTGCGCACCAAGACGTTCTTCACCAGGACGAAGATCCGCAAGCTCCCCACGGCAGGCACCGATGGCGACCTCATCACCGAGACGGCGCTGCAGCTGCTCGACCAGTTCGAGCTCGACCGACCGGTCAGACTGCTCGGTGTGCGGCTCGAGCTTGCACCGCCGCCGGGTGGCTACTGAGTCAGACCCGGGCAATACCCTCGGCACATGTTGCACACGATCGCCATCCGCGGATACCGCTCGCTGCGCGAGATCGTGCTGCCGCTACGTCGCCTCACCGTGGTCACCGGCGCCAACGGCACCGGCAAGTCCTCTCTGTATCGAGCGATGCGACTGCTGGCCGACTGCGGGCGTGGCGAGGTGATCGGGTCGCTCGCACGCGAGGGCGGGCTGGAGTCGGTGCTGTGGGCCGGTCCCGAGCAGCTGGGCGGAGCGCGCAGGACGGGGCGCGTCGAGGGCACCACCCGCACCGGGCCTGTCGCGCTCGAACTCGGTTTTGCCTCAGACGATTTCGGCTATCTTGTCGACCTCGGACTGCCGCAGATGGCCGGTCACGGATCGTTGTTCGCCCTCGATCCCGAGATCAAACGCGAGGTGGTGTTCGCGGGCGCGGTGATGCGCACCGGCTCGACGTTGATGCGTCGCACCCGGGACTACGTAGAGGTGGCCGCGGACTCCGGGCACGGCTTCGAGCAGGTGTCGCGGTCGTTGCCTCCGTACCGCAGCGTGCTCGCCGAATACGCCCACCCCGGTGCGCATCCGGAGCTGGCGGCGGTTCGTCACCGGCTTCGCACCTGGCGGTTCTACGACGGATTCCGCGTCGACGCGACAGCACCGTCAAGGCTGCCCCAGGTAGGCACCCGCACACCTGTGTTGTCGGACGACGGCCGCGACGTTGCGGCGGCGGTCCAGACGGTCATCGAGGCAGGGTTCGACGACCTCCCACGGGCCGTCGCGGAGGCGTTCGACGGTGCGTCGGTGTCGGTGGCCGTGCACGACGGGCTCTTCGACCTTCAGCTGCACCAGCGCGGAATGCTGCGGCCGCTGCGTGCCGCCGAGCTGTCCGACGGCACCCTTCGTTTCCTGCTGTGGGCAGCGGCGCTGCTGAGTCCGCAGCCGCCATCATTGATGGTGCTCAACGAGCCGGAGACCTCGCTGCACCCAGACCTGCTGCCGCCCTTGGCATCTCTGATCAATGCGGCGGCGAACCTGACACAGGTCGTCGTCGTCACTCACTCGAAGGCGATGCTGGCATCCCTTGGCAGCATCCCCGTGGCCGATGCGGACGACGACACTGCGGTGGTGGAAATCCCGCTGTACAAGGAGCTCGGCGAAACGCGCATCGAAGGCCTGGGCATGCTCACGGCGCCGCCGTGGGACTGGGGCAAGCGCTGAGAGACGCCGCTGACAGGCGCACCGATTTCGCCCTACGGTCAACTGCTGTTCACCACGGTGCCGTTCAATTCGCTGGGCCAATCTGCGAGGTAGGAGCATTGATGTCGGTGAACCACACGTCCAAAGCCGCCTGTGTGCTCGGCGCCGTCGCCGTTGTCGTTCTTGCGGGCTGCAACGGCGGCGACAAGAAGGAGTCGATCGGCGATCCCCTCGGCCGCGCCTCGAAGGGAGACGTGGCGGCCGAGGGCGGGGCCGCCCGACTCGGCGCAGACCAGACCGACACGATCCGCAACGCCATCAGCGGGTCGGGCGCCCACAACGTCATCCTTCTGATCGGAGACGGCATGGGCGACTCGGAGATCACGCTCGCCCGCAACTACGAGAAGGGAGCTGGCGGCTTCTTCGACGGGATCGACGCGCTGCCACTGACCGGTTCGTACACGACATACGCGCTGAAGAAGGACGGCAAGCCCGACTACGTCACCGACTCGGCGGCCAGCGGCACCGCCTGGTCGACGGGCACCAAGACCTACAACGGCTCGCTCGGCATCAACATCAAAGACGAACCGCAGAAGACGATTCTGGAGCTGGCCAAGGCCCAGGGCTTCGCGACCGGCGACATCACCACATCAGAGATTCAGGACGCCACACCTGCGGCTCAGTTCGCGCACATCACCGAGCGGGACTGCTACGGACCCGAAGAGATGGCCAAGGACTGCGCCGACCAGACCCTCGAGAAGGGCGGCCCCGGCTCGGTCACCGAGCAGCTGCTGGCCGGTCGGCCCGACATCACGATGGGCGGCGGCGCCGAGACGTTCGCACAGACCGCGACCGGTGGCGAGTACAAGGGCAAGCCATTGGAGGTGCAGGCCAAGGAGCGTGGCTACCAAATCGTCCGCACCGCAGACGAATTGGCAGGCGTCACCAAGGCCGACCAGGACGCTCCGGTGCTCGGCCTCTTCGCCGACGGCAACATGCCGGTCATCTGGGCAGGGACCGCCCGCGGTCCGGCAGGGCTACCTCAAGCCCGCCGCGAAGTGCACCGACAACCCCGAACACGGCTCGGACGTACCGAAATTGGCCGATATGACGCAGAAGGCGATCGATCTGCTGTCCGGCAGCGAAAAGGGGAAGGACAAGGGATTTTTCCTTCAGGTGGAGAGCGCGTCCATCGACAAACGCGATCACGCCGCCGATGTGTGCGGTCAGATCGGCGAGACGGTCGTGTTCGACGACGCGGTGAAGAAAGCGATCGACTTCGCCAAGAAGGACGGCAACACGCTCGTCATCGCCACCGCCGACCACGGCCACTCGAGCCAGATCGTCGAGCCTGTCAGCGAGGACGACCTGCGCGGTGTCGCCGAGGACATGAAGCTGCCGATCGAACGTGTCCGCGACATCATGTACCCGGGGCTGACGGTGAAGCTGACCACCGCCGACAACGCCGACATGACGGTCAGCTACGGGACCTCCGAGGACGTCGACGTCGAGGACCAGACGCACACCGGCACCCAGGTGCGCGTCGGGGCCTACGGCCCGCGGGCGGCGAACGTCGTCGGCCTCACCGACCAGACCGACCTGTTCTTCACGATCACCGACGCTCTCGGCGTCAAGCGCTGACGCGGGTCGCGATCACTTCAGGCCGGGCCGCAGCGCGCGGGTGAACACCACGTTGGCCTGCCGCATCGCGACGCTGTACGGCCACCACGCGGCGCGCTTGAACATGTACAGCGCGCGGATGTCGGGTGAGGTGTAGATGAGGAACCGGTTCCTGGCGACGCCCACGCAGGATTTTGTCGGCGACGTGCTCCGGCGAAACCGCGTGGTCGGCGAACCGGTCCATCCACTTGCTGCACGTTCGGATGGTCACGGTCGACGCCTGCGATGTGAACCGTCTCCACCAGCGGGGTTTTCACCGCACCGGGCACCACAACGGACACCCCGATGCGGTGGCGCGCCAGGTCGAATCGCAGCACCTCGGAGAGCCCGCGCAGGCCGTACTTGCTTGCGCTGTAGGCGGCATGCCACGGCAGTGCCACCAGGCCGGCGGCCGAGGACACGTTGACCAGATGGCCGCCGCGGCGCGCCTCGATCATCGGCGGCACGAACGCCTCGATGACGTGGATCGGGCCCCATCAGGTTGATGTCGATCATCGACTTCCAGTGGTCGTGGGTGAGCCGGTCGACCGTGCCCCACGCCGAGACGCCCGCGATGTTCATCACCACGTCCATCGCGGGATGGCTGGCGTGGATGTCGGCGGCGAACTGGGTCACGGCGTCGTAGTCGGAGATGTCGAGCGCGCGGTGCTCGGGCACCTTCGCGCCAAGCGCGAGGGCGTCGGCGACCGTCGTCGCCAAGCCCTCGGCGTCGCGGTCGGTCAGGTACAGCTCGGCGCCCTGTGCGGCCAGCTTCAGCGCCGTCGCACGGCCGATGCCGCTGGCGGCGCCCGTCAAGAAGCAGCGTTTGCCGTCAAAGCCGTTCTGCGCCATTGCGGTGACCTTACTGACCTAGGCCTTGCGGAGGTTGGCTGCCACCCCAGATACCGGCCACCCACAGCTTTTCGAGCGACGTCGATGGCGCGTTTGGGGTCGCCGCCGCGACCGACGAACGCGCTGTCCTGCGTGAGCGTCATCGTGGTCGTCGCCGCCAGCGTGCGCACCAGCGCGGGTAGGTCGTCGGAGATCGGTCTCGCCTCGGAATCCTGCTCGAGCAGCGCGATCAACTTGTCGATGATCCCGTCGTAGAAGTCGTCCATCATCTCGCGGATCTGGGCGTCGGTGTTGCGGGCGACCGCGCAGGCCGTCAGGACCGGGTCGTCGTTGGCGTACACGGCCGCAGCGCTGCCGACCATCCGTTTGGCGAACGCCGCGGGCGTCTCCCCCGGTTCCCGCGGTGCGAAATGGTGGGTGAGGCTGTCGAGCAGCTCGCTGGCGTCGGCCAGGATCACCGCGAGCACTGCGTACTTCGAGTCGAAGTAGAAGTAGAAGCCCGATCGCGCGACGCCGGCCCGCTCGCTGATGGTGCTGACGGACAGGTCGGCGAATGAGCGCTCGTGGAGTAGCTCGCGGACCGCGGCGACGATGGCGTCGCGCTGACGATCACCGCGGCTGCGGCGAGCCTCCTGCGGAGCCGATTCAGCGGTCATCGCAGTAGACCTTTGCATTACTGTCCGCCACGTCAAAACTTGACATGCGTCAAGTCTGCCATTCAGGATGAGCATGGGAGTGACAACGGCCACAGTCTTTCTGCCTCAGGAGCAATTGAATGCCGACGATCAGCACCACGGATTATGTGCTCGACAAGGCCAAGCGACGGATCACCACGTCGCCGATCCTGACCGTTCCAGGTATGGGTCTGCTGGAGAAGCGGCTGCTGGCCCGCGAGTGGCCCCAGCACGCGATGGCCGAGCCGCCCGCGGGCAGCGACCTCAAGCCGGTGATGGGTGATTCCGGACTACCGATCGTCGGCCACATGGTCGAGATGTTCCGCGGCGGTCCCGATTTCTGGCTGCACTGGTACCGCAAGCGCGGCCCGGTCATGCTGCTGGATTCGCCGATCATTCCGACGGTCGCCGCGCTGGGCCCCGATGCGGCGCAGGTCATTTACTCCAACCGCAACAAGGACTACTCGCAGCAGGGGTGGACCCCGATGATCGGGGCGTTCTTCAATCGCGGGCTGATGCTGTTGGACTTCGACGAGCACATGTATCACCGGCGGATCATGCAGGAGGCCTTCGTCCGCACCCGGTTGGCCGGCTACACCGAGCAGGTGGACAAGGTCGTCTCGCAGGTCATCGCCAGCGACTGGGTCGCCAACGACGCGCGCTTCCTGCTGTATCCGGCGATGAAGGAGCTCACCCTCGACATCGCCTCGATGGTGTTCATGGGCCACGAGCCAGGCACCGACAAGGAACTCGTCACCAAGGTGAACAGGGCCTTCACCGTCACCACCCGCGCGGGCAACGCGATCATCCGCACCAGCGTGCCGCCGTTCACGTGGTGGCGCGGCCTGAAAGCGCGCGAGTACCTGGAGAACTACTTCGATGCGCGCGTCAAGGAGCGTCGCGGCAAGGACGGCAATGACCTGCTGACCGTGCTGTGCCACTCCGAGGACGAGGAGGGCAACACGTTCTCCGACGAGGACATCGTCAACCACATGATCTTCCTGATGATGGCCGCGCACGACACATCGACGTCCACCGCGACGACGATGTCGCACTACCTGGCCGCCAACCCCGAGTGGCAGGAGCGCTGCCGCGACGAGTCCGACCGGCTCGGCGACGGACCACTCGACATCGATGCGCTGGAGAAGCTCGAATCGCTGCGACCTGGTGATGAACGAGTCGATCCGGCTGGTGTCACCGGTGCAGTGGGCGATGCGCCGCACCGTGCGCGACACCGAACTGCTCGGTCACTATCTGCCCGAGGGGACGAACGTCATCGCCTACCCGGGAATGACGCACCGGCTCGAGGAGATCTACCCCGACCCGTACAAGTTCGATCCGGACCGCTTCGCCGAGCCCCGCAACGAGCACAAGAAACATCGCTACGGCTTCACGCCGTTCGGCGGCGGTGCGCACAAGTGCATCGGCATGGTGTTCGGCCAACTGGAGATCAAGACGATCATGCACCGGCTGCTGCGCCGCTATCGGCTCGAACTCGCCCGGCCGGGCTACGAGCCGCGCTATGACTACGGCGGCATGCCGGTGCCGATGGACGGCATGCCGATCGTGTTGCGCCCCTTGCGCTAACCGACGAACGGCACCAGCAGGCCGAGTTCGCACAGCGGCGATGACGGCGCTCAGCGCCGATTGCGTCGCGTCGGCGTCCAGGCCCATGGCCCACTCGGCGTGTGCGCCGTCGCTGGCCCGGATGAACGTCGCCGTTTCGTCGCCGCTCGGGAGCTGATGGAACGCGGTCATCTCGACGGGGATGCCCTGCGCGTACAGCATCTCCGTCAGCGCCCCGACCGGTCCGGAAGCGGCTGCCGAGGCGACGCTGATCCTGTCGCCGATCGCCAGGGTGGCCTGGTAGTTGCGCGGCTGCGGCCCGAGCCTGGTGGCCGGGCACTCCTCGTCAGTGCAGGTCCATTGCCCAAGCCGGAGCGGGCCGGTGGTTGGCGCATACGTGCTGCGGAACAGGTTCCAGTCCATTCGATCGGCCTCCTTGCGCAGGCCGCTTGGCACCCGTGCGGTAAATGTGTCGGCCGCGCGCGGCGCTGCGCTGGTTGCGGATTGTGGTGGAGAAGTCATGTGCCGGTCTTCTTTGGCTAGAAGGTTTGACCGACGACGTAGCAACGACCCACAGCGGGGGGTCGGTCAGAATCAGACCCCGCTGGGGATTGCTACGAGTCGTCTCGGCACGTCAGGAATGGTAGTCCTGCCCGACGAGCGGGTGCAAACACTTTCGAAGATTTCCGCCCCTAGTCGAGCGCACGGACCAACAACGCGACGAACGGCACGTGGTCGGGGGTTTCGCCCCTGCGCAGCGGCATGCTGTCGTGCGACGCCGCGTACCACTGCCTGCGCGAAATCGCGCTGAGGTCGAGCCTGCGCCCGCGCAGCGTGGTCACCGTGTGCAGCAGCAACGTGCCCGTTCGCCCGTTACCCTCCCGGAAGGGGTGAAGGTAGTTGTAGTCCGCGTAGAGCCGGGCGAGTTGAGAGGCCAGCGCGTCGTCGGCAATTGAGGCAGTCTCGGCCGCCAATGCGCGCGCGGTCGCCACGATGCGGGCCGCTTGCCGCTGCACCGACGCTCGTCTGGCGAAAACGTCGTCGCCGAGCCGCAGTTCCGTGACTCGGAAGTCGCCGGCCCACCCGTAGACGTCGGCGAACAGATGCCGATGAATCGCCCGGATGTCGAGATCATCGGCACCGACGTCGCCGTTCGCGAGCCGACAATGCCAGCCCGCGATGCGACCCGCGGTGGCGACGTATTCGAGATCGGTCAGCACTGCCTGGTCGTTGGCGCCGAAGTTGTTGCGCAGCAACGTTGTTCCCGGCACGAAATAGGGCGGACTGCGACGACGGGTCCGGTGAGGCGCATCCCGCGTCGCCGTCACCGGATAGCGGGATCGGTAAGACGCCAGATAGTCGGCGAAGGCGACCTCGCCGCTGACCAGTGCCACCAACGCGTCAACCTGCTCATCGGTCGGCCGCCAGCCCTCCAGTGCTTCTGCGGCGATCGTCTGGTCGACGCAGTGGCGCAGCGGCTGCGGCAGTCGATCGGGGGCGGGCACGGCGTTGATTGTGCGAGCAGGCACCATTGCGGTCAATGTCTTGGTGGGACGCCGCCCTCCTCGCCGCGGCCGGTGTCATAGGAGGGCTGACCGGCAGCATCGCAGGCCTGGCATCGATTGCCACCTATCCCGCCCTGCTGGTGGTGGGTTTACCGCCGGTGACGGCGAACGTGACGAACACGGTGGCGATGGTGTTCAACGCGATCGGCTCCGTGTGGGGCTCCCGGCCCGAGCTGAAGGGCCAACGCCCCTGGCTGAAGCGGATTCTGCCGGTCGCTGCCGTCGCAGGCGCGATAGGTGCGGTGCTGCTGCTGTCCACACCGGCGGAGGGCTTCGAGAAGATCGTGCCGATCCTGCTCGGCGGCGCCTCGCTCGCCATCGCCATCCCCCGTCGAGGCAACGGGGAGGCGAGGGTGGCAAGCCACCGACGGCACACCGCCACGATTCTGCTCGAGTCGGCGGCGATCTTCGTGATCTGCATCTACGGCGGTTATTTCGGCGCCGCGGCGGGCGTACTGCTGATCGCGCTGCTGCTCCATCTCGGCCATGCCACCCTGGCGCACGCCAACGCTTCCAAGAACGTGATCACCGGCGTCTCGAACACCGTTGCGGCCCTGATATTTTCGTTCAGCGCCCCGGTGCACTGGCCCGCCGTGTTCGCGCTCGGGCTCGGCTGCCTGATCGGATCCAGGCTGGGCCCCATCGTGGTACGGCACGCGCCTGCAGGCCCGCTGAAGGTCTTGATCAGCGTCGCGGGCATCGCCTTGGCGATCAAGCTCGGGATCGACGCGTACACCTAGTCCAGTTGAAACGGATTGTCGCCCTTGGCGACCCGGGTACCCATGTCGATCAGATTCTGGGCGTTGAAATGCAGCGCCTCACCCGCGTCCCGGCTCGCCATGCCCATCAGATATCGCGACCAGGTGCCCTCGATGACGACGCCGAGCTTGAAGCAGGCCATCGCCATGTACCAGTCCAGCCGCGAGGTCCTGCGGCCGCCCGCCGCCCAGTACGCGTCGAGCAGTTCGCGCCGCGTCGCCAGTCCGCCGAGCGCGCCAAGGACCGCGCCCGCGGTGATGGCGTTGGTGTCCAGCGGCCAGCAGATCAGCATCCACCCGAGATCGAGCAGCGGGTCACCGATCGTGCACATCTCCCAGTCGACGAACGCCGCCAGCTCGGGCCTGTCCCGGCGGAGCAGCACATTGCTCAAATGGGGGTCGCCGTGCAGGATTCCCGGCTCACCGTCGGGCGGACGGTTGGTCTGCAACCACTCCGCGAGGTCGGTGACCGCAAGCGACTCGGGATCGTAGTGCTCGTGCCGATAGCTCTCGAGAAGTCGGAGGAACTGCGGAACCTGGCGCTCCAGAAAGGATCCCGGCCGTTTGAGCGCCGCGAGCGGTTTGCCCTCCCATTCGACGTTGCCCAGCTGAGCGAGGCTCGCGGCATAGGACAGCCCCACGTCGTGCCGCATCCCCGCATCGCGGACATACGCCTCGGACATGTCGCTGCCAGGGTTGAAGCCGTCGATCTCCTCCATCAGGTAGAAGACCACGCCGAGCACGTCGAGGTCTTCGCAACCGGCGATGAAGCCCGGGTGCGGAACGGTCGTGCCCGCCAGCGTGCGTAACGCCGCGATCTCACGCAGCATCGTCTTGTCGCTGGTCGGCCGAGGGTGCAGAGGTGGACGCCGCAGCACCATCGGCCGCCCGTCGATGTGCACGCGCACCACGATGTTCTGGGTACCGCCGGTCAGCGGCGCCACGTCGGTGACGGTCGAGCCGAGACCCTGCTGCCGTACCCATACCTGCAGGGCGGCTTGGTCGGCCTCACTCAGAGTCGGGAGCAGATACCCGTCATCAGCCATGCGGAATTGCTCTCAGTCCAGGATCCGGCGCGCGACGTTGGTGGTGACGAGGTCGAGCAGTTCCTCGCCGCGGCCGGCGAGGATGGTCCGGATCGCGTACAGCGAAAAGCCTTTCGCCTGCTCGACGGTGATGGCGGGCGGGATGGAAAGCTCCTGGCGGGCCGTCACCACGTCGAGGAGGGCCGGGCCGTCGTAGGCGAACGCGTCGACGATGCCCTGCTCCAACTCGGCGGGATGCTCGACGCGGCGGCCGAAGATGCCCATCGCCTTGGCGACGTCCGCGAAGTTGGGGTTGTGCAGGTCGGTGCCGAAATTGACGATGCCCGCGGCCTTCATCTCCAACTCGACGAAGTTCAGCGACGAGTTGTTGAACACAATCACCTTGACCGGCAACCGATTCTGGGTCAGCGTGATCAGCTCGCCGAAGAGCATCGTCAAGCCGCCGTCGCCGGCCAGCGCGACCACCTGCCGGTCGCGGTGGGCGGTTTGCGCGCCGATCGCATGCGGCAGCGCACACGCCATGGTGCCGTGGTTGAACGATCCGACCAGCCGACGCCTGCCGTTCATGCCCACGTAGCGGGCCGCCCAGACAACCGGCGATCCGACGTCGACGGTGAACACCGCGTCGTCGGCAGCCAACCGGTTCACAAGCCCCGCAACGTATTCGGGTCGAATGGGGGTGCGGTCGCGGTCGTTGACCGCCAACTCGTTGAGCCGCTTACGGGTCTTGCGGTAGTGGTTGAGCGACCTGTCGAGATGGTCGCGCTGCTGCTTCTGGCGAAGCGAGGGCGCCAAGGCGGCCAATGTGTCGCCCACGCTGCCGACAAGACCCAGGTCGATCGGCGTGCGGCGGCCGAGGTTTCGGCCGCGGATGTCGACCTGGATGATCTTCGCGTTCTCGGGATAGAACTGCTGGTAGGGAAAGTCGGTGCCCAGCATCAGCAGCGCGTCGGCTTCCTTGATGGCCTTGTAGCCGGAGGCGAAGCCGAGCAGCCCGGTCATCCCGACGTCGTGCGGGTTGTCGTATTCGATGAACTCCTTGCCGCGCAACGCATGCACGATAGGAGCGTTCAAGCGTCGCCGCCGCGGTGATCACCGCGTCATGACTGCCCTCGACACCGGCACCCGCAAGGATCGTGACCGCCGAGGCGTCGTTGAGGATCGCCGCCGCCCGCTGCAGCGACTCGTCGTCGGGACGCACCACCGAACGGGCAGCGACGATCGGCCTGCTCGTCCACGCGGAGTCGTCGGCGCGCTGCAGGAACACCTCACCGGGAATCACCACGACGGCGACGCCGCGCTCTTCGACGGCGGCACGCATCGCCATCTCGAGGATCCGCGGCGTCATCTCCGGGGTGCTGACGAGTTCGCAGTAGACGCTGCACTCCCGGAACAAGTCCTGCGGATGTGTCTCCTGGAAGTAGTCGGAGCCGATCTCGGACCGCGGGATGTGCGCTGCGATCGCCAGCACAGGTACGCGGCTGCGCTGCGCGTCGAAGAGCCCGTTGATCAGATGCAGGTTGCCGGGCCCGCAGCTGCCCGCGCAGACGGCGAGCTGCCCGCTCAGCGCAGCGTCGGCGGCCGCTGCGAAGGCGGCGGTCTCCTCGTGACGCACGTGCTCCCAGGACATTTCGGGAGCACGCCGGATCGCGTCGGTGAAGCCGTTGAGGCTGTCGCCGGGCAACCCGTAGACGCGGGAGACACCGCTGCGCGCAAGTGCGGAGATGACATGATCGGCAACGGTCGCCACCCGGTCACCCTATGGCGTGTTGGCTGTTACTTGGGTGCGAAACGCTGGCCGCCGTCCAGTCGCAGGCACTGCCCGTTGAGCATCGCGTTCTCCACGATCGCGACCGCCAGCTTCGCGTACTCCTCGGGACGGCCAAGGCGCTTGGGGAAGGCGGCATCCTTGGTGAGCACCTTGGCGAACTCGTCGGGGATGCCTTCGGTCAGCCCCGTCGCGAACAGGCTCGGCGCGATCGCGAGCACCCGGATTCCCATGCTGCCCAAATCGCGGGCCATCGTCAGGCACATCCCCGCGATGGCGGCCTTGGACGCCGTGTAAGCCACCTGCCCGATCTGGCCCTCGAATGCAGCGATCGACGCGGTGTTGATGATGACGCCGCGCTCCTCGGCCTCGTCGTCGACCGGATCGTTCTTGCTCATCTGCCATGCGGCCAACCGGCTGATGTTGAAGGTGCCGATGAGGTTCAGGTCCACGGAGCGACGGAAGTCGTCGAGGCTGTGCGGGCCCTCCTTGGTGATAGTGCGCTGGCCGATGCCGCCGCCGGCTGTTGTCACGACGATGTGCAGGCCGCCGAGTGCTTCGATGGCCTCATTCAGGGCTTTCTCCGTGCCCTCGAAGTCGGTGACGTCCACTTCGTGGAAGGTTCCGCCGACGGCGTCTGCCACGTCCTTGCCCTTCGACTGTGGCCGATCCAGGATCGCTACGCTCGCGCCTCGCTTGGCCAGCGCCTCGGCGGTCGCCTTGCCGAACCCCGACGCCCCGCCGACGACGACGGCCTTTTTCCCAGCGATCTCCATCTGGCTCCCTTTCCAAAAAGTGCTCGATT
The DNA here is from genome assembly GCA_963758825.1 of uncultured Actinomycetota bacterium. Taxonomy (GTDB): domain Bacteria; phylum Actinomycetota; class Actinomycetes; order Mycobacteriales; family Mycobacteriaceae; genus Mycobacterium. Next base: position 467,018 of record CAVWWV010000018.1, read on the forward strand.
CGTAAAGCAACCTAACTGACGTCACTTATCGGTAAGGCGTTCGGGTGGGCAGATCGGTACCTTGGCCTGCATGGCGTCGAGCGGGTCACGGGCGATGGCAGGCATCGCTGCTGCCGCGGTGTCGCTCGGCATCACCCAGCTGGTGGCCGCGTTCGTCGGCCCGCAATCGGATTCCCGCACCGCGGTCGGGTCGTCGGTCATCGACCTGACGCCCGGCCCGGTGAAGGAATGGGCGATCACGACGTTCGGCACCGCCGACAAGCTCGCGCTGTCGATTCTCGTGCTCGCGGTCATCGCCGTCATCGCCGCGGTCGCCGGTTCGATGGAGCGACCGCGGTTCCCGATCGGCAGCGCCGTGATCGTCGCCGCCGGGGTGGCAGGCTGCGCGGCGGTGCTGTCCCGCGGCGGCGAACTGCCGATGGACGTCGTCCCGACCGTCGTCGGCACCGTGTGCGGGGTCGTCGTGCTGCGGTTGCTGACCTCGGGACGTTTCACCGACACGCCGGCCGAGCCCGACGCGTCCGATGCGTCCGACGAGCCCGACCACGGTCGGCGGCTGTCGCTGATAACCCTGGGACTGCTCGACCGCGGGTGCGGTCAGCGGTGTGGTGGGCGTGGTGCTGTCGCGGGCGAGGACATCGGTGGCCGGTGATCGCGATGCGTTCGCATTGCCCGCGGTGGATGTCGCCGCACCGCCGATCCCGCCGACGGTGCAGCCCAAAGGTGTTGCGCTGCCTTCGTTCATCACAAGCAACGACGACTTCTACCGGATCGACACCGCGTTGACCGTCCCACAGCTGAGCCGCGCCGAGTGGCGGCTGAAGATCCACGGCATGGTCGACCACGAGATCACCTACCGGTTCGAGGATCTGGACCGGTTCGAGGTCGTCGAGAAGGTCGTGACGCTGACGTGTGTGTCCAATCCCGTTGGCGGGAACCTCATCTCGAATGCGAGGTGGACGGGCTACCGAGTGCGGGACCTGCTGGCCGACTCCGGCGTGCACGCCGACGCCGACATGGTGTTGTCCACGTCGAGCGACGGGTTCACCGCGGGGACTCCCGTCGAGGCGCTCACCGATCGCCGGGACGCGCTGCTGGCCGTCGGGATGAACGGCCAGCCGCTGCCCACCAAGCACGGCTACCCCGCACGCCTCGTCGTGCCCGGCCTGTACGGCTATGTGTCGGCCACCAAATGGGTTGTGGACCTGGAGATCACGCGGTTCGACAAGGCGGAGGCGTACTGGACGCGGCTGGGTTGGTCGCCGCGCGGGCCCATCAAGACCGAATCGCGCATCGATGTGCCGCGCAGCGGCCAGGAGGTCGCCCGCGGACCGGTGACGTTCGGTGGGGTCGCGTGGGCACAGAACCGTGGCGTGAAGGCCGTCGAGGTGCGCATCGACAGCCCGAATAAGCAGGGCACCTGGCAGCAGGCGCAGCTGGGTGCGGGCTACTCCAACGACGCATGGCGGCTGTGGAGCTTCCCCTGGCAGGCTGAAGACGTTGGCTCGCATACGATTTCGGTGCGGGCCACCGACAACACCGGCGCGATGCAGACCGAGCAGTCGGGCCGATCCGGTGCCCGACGGGGCGTCGGGCTGGCACTCGGTCGACTTCGCCGTCCATTAGCCCCGCGAGCGTGCGTGTCTGCACACGACACGCCGCAAAATCATGTGCAAGAGCGCACGCTCGCGCGTACTTTGCATCGCTCCTGGCCGCCCGCAAGAAGAGATGGTTGTTCTCACCGGCCTGCTGGGAGATGTCCGACCCTCGTCAGGTAGGTTCGCACGCCGACGCGAGCGGGTCGAAAGGCCGCGGCGGTCGGTCGCCGTATTACAGGTTTCCGGGGCCTAGCGGTGGATCTCCGAGACCCCCCGATGCGATCGTCTCGGTATCGGCGCTGGGATGTCCACCCTGAGGTTGCGCTCCGGCGGCACTCCGGTATTCGGGTAGGCCGGGTTCGCGGAAACTGCGCCCAGTCATCTTCTCAATCCGAATCCGCACAAAATGATCCCGCCGACCGTCAACCCATGGCTGCAGGAACGTTCCCGACAGCTCCACCAACTCGTCGACGTCCGTGATCCGCTGCGCGTGCCCGACAACGGTCACACTCCATCCTTGACGTAGGTCTGGGTCCAACTCATCAGCCTCGAACGCCACGACGAGATTGTCGGCGGCGGCGGCCAATTTGGCCCCCCCGGCCACCCGTATCACCACGTCGTCGCGCCAAAGTCGGAAGTTCACCGGCTGTACCGCGGGCAGCTCGTCCTCTGTGAAAACCAGGCGACCCACCCGCACCGTGTCCAATCGGTCCAGACACTGCCTGCGGTTGAGGATCTCAAGTTCTTGGCGCTTCGACATGGTGATCAACCTCCCTGCACCAGGGCGAGGGTCCCCATCGGGGTTGGAGCGCCAGCGGCTCGCGCTGATGGAAGTCAAGAGTATGACTGCCCGCTCGATGCCGTTCGCAAGTTCGTCGACATCGGGAGCGGAGTCGTGATCGCCGATTACGCCGAACACGAGGTCGGTGCGAGCGGTCAGTCGCAGTCGGGTTCGGGACCGAACCGGAAGCGGCGGCCGGTGATCACCGATGGAATCACGCGAACGTAGCGGCGCTTCGACGTTGCCGTCCAGGACAGCAGCTGTGCTCGTTCCGCTTCTTGGATCTCGGCGTAGGTATTGAGCACCAGCGCCCTGCCCTTGACGATGACGCTCCAGCCTTCCGACATGTTGTGCTCGTCGGCCTCGAACGCCACCGCGCTATTCATGACGACGGTGAACAGCTTGGCGCCCTCTGCGGTACGGAACAGCACGGTCCTGCGTTGCACGACGAAGTTGACGGGGAAGATCTCGGGCTGGCCCTCGACGCTGGTGACAAGTCGCCCAAGAGCCATCCCTGACAGCAGACTCCAGCATTCACTCTCCGAAAGGACGTCCATCGGCTCACCCTGCGACATCATGATCCTCCCGAGGAGCCATCACGGCGACCAACGGCGTATCCACGCCCATTGGGCCGGTGTCCGGCGTGGTCGCCGTGCTCACATTCTCAGGCAACCATCCGGCCCCAATCTGATTGGAGTTTTGGCGGAAACTATTGCGGCAGAAGCGGTGGAGGCGGCCATCCTCACCGACCTGCTGGGAGATGTCTGACTCCCGTGCCAGGGTGGGGGTGTGCAGCTGATCGACGTCGCAACCGCATCGGCCGAGGTGGGCGCGTCGTCTGCGCGCCTGGTGAAGATCGCCCGCATCGCCGACCTGCTGACCAGCGCGGGTGAGGACGGCGACGCCCGGCAGGTCGCCGTCATCGTTTCGTGGTTGTCGGGCGACCTGCCGCAGCGCCAGATCGGCGTCGGGTGGGCGGCGTTGCGCTCACTCCCGCCGCCCGCAGAGGAGCCGACGCTGGCAGTCGACGCGGTCGATGCCGCGTTCACCGAGATCGGCGCCGTTGCCGGCAAGGGATCACAGTCGATCAGGGCAGGACTCGTCGCCGATCTGTTCTCCGCGGCGACGGACGCCGAACAGACGTTCCTGCGCCGCCTCCTCGGCGGCGAGCTGCGGCAGGGCGCGCTGGCCGGGGTGATGGCCGACGCCGTCGCGAAGGCCGCCGGTGTGCCCGCGCCGACCGTCCGCAGGGCCGCAATGCTGGGCGGTGATCTGCCTGCGGTCGCAGCCGCCGCGCTGACCGGCGGCGAGACGGCGTTGTCGGAGTTCACGCTGCGCGTCGGTCAGCCCGTCGGGCCGATGCTGGCCCAGACCGCGACCGGCGTCGGTGAGGCTCTCGAACGACTCGGCGGCGAGGCGGTTTTCGAAGCCAAGCTCGACGGAGCCCGCGTCCAGATCCACCGTGCGGGCAACGACGTGTCGATCTACACCCGTAGCCTCGACGACGTCACCGCCCGGCTTCCCGAGGTCGTCGAGGCGACGCTTGCGCTACCGGTGACGAGTCTGATCGCCGACGGTGAGGCGATCGCGCTGCGACCCGACGGGCGCCCGCACCGATTTCAGGTCACCGCGTCGCGATTCGGTCGCGGCGGCGGTCGGGGCGTCAAGGACCGCAGCGTCGACATCGCCGCCGCCCGCGCCGCGCAGCCGCTGTCCGTGTTCTTCTTCGACATCCTGCATCTGGACGGTGTCGATCTGCTCGACGAACCCACGCGAGAGAGGTTGTCGGCGCTCGACGCGATCGTGCCGTCCGATCAGCGCGTCGATAGATTGGTCACCTCGGACACCCAAGCGGCACAACAGTTCCTGGACGCCACATTGACCGCCGGGCACGAAGGCCTGATGGCGAAATCACCATCCGCGCCGTACGAGGCGGGCCGCCGCGGAGCTGGCTGGCTCAAGGTCAAGCCGGTACACACCCTCGACCTGGTCGTGCTGGCCGTCGAGTGGGGCTCTGGCAGGCGCACGGGCAAGCTGTCCAACATCCACCTCGGCGCCCGCGACCCCGAATCGGGAAATTTCGTCATGCTGGGCAAGACGTTCAAGGGCATGACCGACGCGATGCTCGACTGGCAGACCGCCCGGTTCACCGAGTTGGCCGACGGGCCGACCGACGGCTGGGTGGTCAGGGTCCGGCCTGAACAGGTGGTGGAAATCGCGTTCGACGGGGTGCAGACGTCGTCGCGCTATCCAGGCGGGATGGCGCTGCGATTCGCGCGGGTGTTGCGCTATCGGGATGACAAAAGCCCCGCCGAAGCCGACACCGTCGACACTGTCCGGGCGTTCTACGAGCGCGAATAGCAGGTAAATCCGCCATCTTCGGCAATCCACTTCAGGCCCGGCACCGCCTTTGACAGGATCGTCTCAGGCACGAGAACTCCACGCGACCGAGGGAGGAACCAGTGGCTTCACCCACCGCAGAGTCGACGGACCGCTTCGAAGAGCACGACGGCGACATCACCTACATCCGTACCGAAAAGGATCTGCCGCCTGTCGCGATCATCGATCGATCGCCGATCACCACCCGCCACAAGATCGTCTTCGGGATCATCGCGGTGCTCGGCGCGGTCGCATGGGCGATCATCGCGTTCTTCCGCGGAGAGACGATCAACGCGGTCTGGTTCGTCATTGCCGCCGTCTGCACCTACGTGATCGGGTACCGGTTCTACGCCCGGCTCATCGAGATGAAAATCGTCCGACCGCGTGACGACAACGCCACGCCCGCCGAACTTTTCGAGAACGCCACCGACTACATGCCGACCGACCGGCGAGTGTTGTTCGGGCACCACTTCGCGGCGATCGCGGGCGCCGGGCCGCTGGTCGGCCCGGTGCTGGCGATGCAGATGGGTTACCTGCCAGGGACCATCTGGATCATCGTCGGCGCGGTTTTCGCCGGCTGCGTGCAGGACTATCTGGTCCTGTCGATCTCTACTCGGCGACGCGGGCGCTCCCTGGGGCAGATGGCCCGCGACGAACTCGGCGCGATCGGCGGCGTGGCCGCGATCGTCGGTGTCCTCGTCATCATGGTGATCCTGTTGGCGGTGTTGGCGCTGGTCGTGGTTGGCGCGCTCGCCGAAAGCCCGTGGGGCGTCTTCTCGATCGCGATGACGATCCCGATCGCCATCTTCATGGGTCTGTATCTGCGGTTCCTGCGACCCGGGCGCGTGTCGGAGGTGTCGCTGATCGGCGTCGCTTTGCTGTTGCTCGCCGTGATATCGGGCGGCTGGGTAGCCGAAACCGCATGGGGCACTGACTGGTTCACCCTGTCGAAAGTGACGCTGTCGTGGTGCATCATCGTCTACGGCTTCGCGGCGTCGGTGTTGCCAGTCTGGTTGTTGCTCGCCCCTCGCGACTACCTGTCGACCTTCATGAAGGTCGGCACCATTGCCCTGCTCGCGCTCGGCATCCTGCTGGCCCGGCCGATCATGGAGGCGCCTGCCATCTCCTCCTTCGCCAGCAGCGGCACGGGTCCGGTCTTCGCAGGCTCGCTGTTCCCGTTCCTGTTCATCACGATCGCCTGCGGCGCGCTGTCGGGCTTTCACGCGCTGATCTCATCGGGGACCACCCCCAAGCTGCTGGAGAAGGAAAGCCAGATGCGGCTGATCGGCTACGGCGGCATGCTGACCGAGTCGTTCGTGGGCATCATGGCGCTGATCACCGCCGCGATCCTCAATCAACACCTGTACTTCACCCTCAATGCGCCGACCGCTCAAACCGGGGGCACGGCGCAGACGGCGGCGGAGTACGTCAACGGGCTTGGGCTGTCTGGCGCGCCGATCACACCGGAGCAGATCACCAAGGCCGCAGAGGATGTCGGCGAGGAATCCATCGTGTCCCGCACCGGCGGCGCACCGACCCTGGCGATCGGTATCTCGGAGGTGCTGCATCAGGTATTCGGAGGCGAGAGCCTGAAAGCCTTCTGGTACCACTTCGCGATCATGTTCGAGGCGCTGTTCATCCTGACGACGGTCGATGCCGGAACCCGGGTGGCACGCTTCATGCTGTCGGACGGGCTGAGCAACCTCGGCGGTCCGCTGCGCAAGCTGAAGGACCCGAGTTGGCGTGTCGGCGCGTGGATCTGCAGCGTCATCGTCGTCGCCGCCTGGGGCAGCATTCTGCTGATGGGTGTCACCGACCCGCTCGGCGGCATCAACACGCTGTTCCCACTGTTCGGAATCGCCAACCAGCTGCTCGCCGCCATCGCGCTGACAGTCGTCACGGTCGTGGTGATCAAACGCGGGCTGGTGAAATGGGCCTGGATTCCAGCTGCTCCGTTGTTGTGGGATCTCACGGTGACGATGACGGCGTCGTGGCAGAAGATCTTCTCGGGCGACCCCAAGGTGGGTTACTGGAGCCAGCACTCGCAGTACGTGGCCGCCAAGGAAGCCGGCAAGACGGCGTTCCAGGCCGCCAAGAACGCCGGTCAGCTCGATGCCGTCATCCGCAACACCTTCATTCAGGGCACGCTGTCGATCGTCTTCGCGGTTCTGACCATCATCGTCTTCGCGGCTGGAGTGATCGTGGCGCTCAGAGCGATACGCGGTGCGGGGTCGCCTCTCTCCGAGGACGAGCCCGTGCCGTCGCGGCTATTCGCCCCGTCCGGGCTCATCACCACCAAGGCGGAACGGGAGGTGCAGAAGCAATGGGACGCGTTACCGAATTCGCACGCCAAATCCGTTGGTACTGGGGCACATTGATGGGCGACAACCACTATCGGCGCTACGTCGAGCATCGCGGGCGCATGCACCCCGACGAACCGGTCGTTTCCGAACGCGAGTACTGGCGGATGCGCCACGCCGCAACGGAGAGCAGCCCCAACCCCCGCTGCTGCTGACGCCTGCGTGAACACTGCCGATCGCCTTGCCGCAAACCGGCAACGGCGATCGGCCTTTTCGGCCTGCTAACGCTTTCAAAGCGGCGACATAGCTCGCTCTTACGAAGCCTTCCTACCGTCGCAATCGGGTTGGGGCGTCTATCGACGTGGAAAGGCCTGGCAATGAAATTCAATCAGCTTTTAGCGGGAGCGGCCATCGGCTGCGTGCTCGGCTCGGCAGGCATCAGTGTGGGGTCGGGCGTCGCCAACGCCGCGCCGCAATGTCCTCCGGGGGTGCAGTGCCCGGGTGGGGGTGGCGGACCCGGCGGCGGGCCGCCTGGCGATCGGGGTCCTGACGGGCCTCCCCCTGGCGACCGGGGCGGCCCTCCCGGCGACCGGGGCGGTCCGCCGGTGGTCCGCCCGGCGACTCCGGGGCGGCCCTCCTGGCGGTCCGCCCGGTGACTTCCGCGGACCCGGCGGTGGTCCAGGCGGCCCACCGCCCGGCGACTTCAATCGCCCCGGCGGTCACGATTGGCGACCGCCGTTCAGTCCTCGGGACAACGACTGGCGCGGACGTTTCCACGGCGCCCCGTGGGGCGACGGACTGCCGCCGTGGGGCTGGGGCGCGCCGCCTCCGCCGATTTGGGACGGGCCGTTGCCCGAGGCATGGGGACCGCCGCCGCCGCCGATCAACTACTTCGGCTTCAACGAGCAACCGGTGTGGGACCCCGGCTACAACCAGTGGGGTTTCTATTTCTTCGGGATCTGGATTCCGCTACCGGTCTGACAGACCATCCGGCGAGACGGCCGCCTCGGATAATTCCCGGGGCGGTCGTCAACGCTTCAGCGCAGCGAATAGCGGATCGGCAGGTGCTTGAGGCCACCGACGAACGTGGTCGCGACATGCTGCGGGTCGCCTGCAAGTTCCACGGACTCGAGGCGCGGTAGAAGCTCGGAGAAGAAGCTGTTCACCTCCATGCGGGCCAGCGCGGCGCCGAGACAGAAGTGCACACCGTAGCCGAAGGCGATGTGCCTGTTGGGATCTCGGGTGACGTCGAAGCGGAACGGGTCGTCGAAGACGTCCTCGTCGCGGTTTCCGGAGACATAGGACAGCAGAACCGATTCGCCTGCGCAGATCGGCACACCGCGAACAATGGAGTCCCGGGTGGCGGTCCGCATGAACGCCTTGACGGGGGTGACCCAGCGGATCATCTCCTCGGTCGCAAGCGGCATCAGGTCCAGATCGGCGGACAGCCGTCGATGCTGATCGGGATTCTCGACGAGTGCGAGCATGCCGCCCGAGATGGTCGCGCTGGTGGTGTCGTGCCCCGCCGCGGCGATGATCGCGTAGTAGGAGATCGTGTCGATATCGGACAGCGGCTCGCCATCGATTGTGGCATTGGCAATCGCCGAAGCCAGGTCCTCCGTTGGGTTTTCCCGACGCGACGCAATCAACGCGGTGAAGTACTCGAACATCTCCAACAGCGCCGACATCTGGTCTCCCCCGTCGGCGCCGCGCTTGAACTCGTCGTCGTCGCTGCCGAACAGCTCCTGGGTCAGCTTGAGCATCAGTCCGAAGTCCGACTCGGGCACGCCGAGAAGCGACATGATCATGTACAGCGGGTAGTTCACGGCGACCTGCTGGGCGAAGTCGCATTCGGGTCCGATCGTCGCCATCTTGTCCACGTAGACCTTGGCGAGCTCATCCGCGCGGTTTCTCAACGCCCGCATGGCCTTCGGCCGGAACCAGTCGGCGCCGATCGCCCGCACGCCGCGGTGCTGCGGGTCGTCCATGTGGATCAGGGTGCGGACGCCCACGGCGGCCTGTCGCGCGTCGTCTTCGGCAGTGACGAGGACCGGACGGGGATAGTTGGTGAACACGTCGTTCGCTCGTTCGACGTCCATGATGTCGGCGTGCTTCGTGATCGCCCAGAACGGTTCGTAGGACGGCACTTCGACCCATGACACCGGCGCGTTGGCCCGCAGATGGGTCAGCGCGGCATGCAGTTTCGGCTCATCGGCGTACGCCTTCGGCGTGGCGAACACCCTGGCTGCATCGTCCATGATCGGCGTACTCAATCGCCACTCCTCATCTCATCCAGTACGGCGGTGACGGTGGCGTCCTCGACCGAGGCTGGAAAGCCCACCATGACCCGGTCGATGACGCCGTCGCAGCGATCACGAACCGCACGTGCGACCTCGTTCAAGGGCGCCACCACCGCGAATTCGTTGAGGATCTCGTCGTCGATGAGCGAACCCATCGCGTCCCAGCGCCCTTCCTTCGACATCCGGTGCAGGTCGGTTTGCAGGTCTCCCCAGCCGTGCAGTTCGAGCACCTTGCGGTAGGCGGGCGTGGACGCGTAGAAGGCGATCTGCTTGCGTGTGCCGATTGCGTTGGTCGCCAATTCGGCTTCGTCGTTTCCGGTCACCACGAACAGCGGGCAGGACAGTTGGAATTCACTGCGCTTGCGTCCGGACCGCTCCATGCCACGGAGCAGGGCAGGCGTCGTCACCTCTTCGAAGTACCGCTTCGTCGTGAATGCGTGTGCGAGAAGGCCGTCGGCGACCTCGCCGCACATCTCGGTCATCGCCTCACCGACCGCGGCGACGAACACCTTCGGGAAGTCGTGCGTGAGCGGTTCGGGTGTGAACATCGGCGTCATCAGCTTGTGGGTGTAGAAGTCGCCTTCGAAAGCCAGCCTCGATCCCGACTGCCAGCACGACCAGATTTCGCGCATCGCCAGAACGAACTCCCGCATCCGTTGGACCGGCCGGCTCCACGGCATGCTGAACCGGTTCTCGATGTGCGGCTTGATCTGCGAGCCGAGACCGAGGATGAAACGGCCTTCGGAGTACGCCTGCAGATCCCAGCCGACATTGGCGACCGTCATCGGATTGCGCGCGAACGCCACCGCGATGCTGGTGCCCAACTCGATGGTCGCGGTGTGTTCGGCGGCCAGCACCAGCGGCAGGAATGGATCGTGGTTGATCTCGGCGGTCCAGCAGCAGTCGTAGCCCCGGTTTTCCAGCCGATTCGCCGCGTCCGCGACGTTCGCGAGTTGGCTCGAGACGGCCCCGTCAACCTTGAGACCGCCGTGGTCACGCATACACGTGGACGCTACAGTAAGCAATTCAGTATGGTCAACGTGAGCACGCCGGTGCGACGATCGCCTTTTACGACGGGAATTGCGCATGACGAATGAGCAGGGCTGGGAGGAGACGCTCGAGGATCTCGGTCTTCGGCGTCAACGCTCGCGGTCGATGGGCGGCGACGAACGGTTGGCCAAGCACCGGGGCAAGGGCAAGCTCGACGCCCGCGCACGGCTGGAGCACCTTCTCGACAAGGGCACGTTCCGAGAGTTCGGCACCCTCGTCGGCGGCGACATCGCGGCCGACGGAATCGTGGCAGGCTCCGGAATGATCGACGGGTCACCGGTGATGGTCGGGGCGGAGGACTTCACCACACTGGCGGGCAGCATCGGTCCCGGCGGCAACGCGAAGCGCTACCGACTGGCCGAACTGGCGTTGCGCGACAAGGTTCCGCTCGTGATGCTGCTCGAGGGCGCTGGATTCCGACCCAGCGGAGAGCATTACGGCCGCACCCCCACCGATTTGCTCGCCCAGGCGAAGTGCTCCGGAAAGGTTCCGACCGTGGCGGGGCTGCTCGGTCCGTCGGCCGGGCACGGCGCGCTGGTTGCGCCGGTCTGCGATTTCACCATCATGAGCCGCCAGGGCGCGATATTCACCGCGGGCCCGCCGGTCGTCAAAGAGTCCACGGGCGAAGAGATCTCGAAGGAGGACCTCGGCGGACCCGCCGTCGCGCTCGCCAGCGGGGTGATCCACAACCTCGCCGAAGACGACGAGGCCGTGCTCGACGACATACGCCGCTACCTGTCGTACTTCCCGTCCAGCGCATGGTCGTATCCGACCTCGCTCCCCGCCGACGAAATGAGCGCGCCGAGGATCACGCCGGAGCTGCTCGACATCGTGCCCCGCACCAACCGTCGGGTATACGACATGAAGACGGTGCTCGATGTCGTCTTCGATCGGCCCGACTGGTTCGAGGTGCAGCCGAAATTCGGGCCCGCGATCATCTGCGCGCTCGCTCACCTCGGCGGCCACCCCGTCGCTGTCGTGGCGAACCAGCCGAAGGTCATGGCCGGCTCGATCGACGCCGACGCCGCCGACAAGGCAGCACATTTCATCACGGTCGCCGACTCGTTCCACCTGCCGATCGTGTTCCTCGCGGACAACCCCGGCATGCTGCCGGGCAGCCGGTCGGAGAAGAGCGGCGTGCTCCGCAGCGGCGCCCGGATGTTCGCCGCACAGACGGCCGCGACAACGATCAAGCTGCACGTGACGCTGCGCAAGGCCTACGGATTCGGCTCAATGGTGATGTCACTGTTGGGATTCGACAGCCAGAGTGCCACGTTCGCCTATCCCGGCGCCACGATGGGAGCGATGAGCGCGGCCGCGCTCAGCCGCGCGTCGAACGCCGCCGAGGACGTCGAGGCCAAACTCCGCAAGGCGGAGGTGGAGGCATCCTTCCGGTCGGCGGGCACCCTCGGGTTCGACGACCTCATCCATCCGGAGGAGACCCGCGACGCGCTGCTGTCGGCACTGCAGCGAGGTGTTTACAGCAGGCAGGCGGCCGCAGAACCGGTGAGCCGCACCGTCATCACGCCCTGACCTCCTGGTGATTTCGGCGTGAAAACCTGCGCTACGCGCAGGAAATCACGCCGAAATCGCTACTTGCCGCGGTAGGCGTCGACGATCGGCTCGAGTTCGTCGGGCGTCGCACCGTGCATGATCAGCGCGTCGGCGCCGTAGTCGAACTCCTTGCGGATGCGGTCGACGCACTGCTGCGCCGATCCGGTGGCCGACGGCTCGAGCCACTCGTCCGGGATCAGTGTGGCGATGTGTGCGATCTGCTCGGCGGTGGCCTTGTGGTCGATGCCGCCAGGTATCGAGGTGACGACGGCGTCCTCGCGGAACCGCTGCAGCACAGCGGGATCCCAGTTGTTCGTGGTGACCAACAGATCGCCGTAGCCCTGCAGGTAGGTGGCCAACCGGGCGACCGTCTTCTTCAGCCGCAACTCCTCGGGGAGGTGGTCGCCGACGGTCGCGAAGCACGACCACACCCGGACGCTATCGGGATCTCGGCCGGCCTTCTCTGCGGCGTCCTTCACGGTCTTCACGCAACGTTGCAGGGTTTCGGGCGTGAAGTAGGTGTGCAGAATGACGTCGTCGAACACCCGACCGCCGAGGGCGAGGGTCTGCGGACCGAAGGCGACGACCGCCAGTCTGATGTCCTCCTTGAAGTCCGGGTCCAGGAACAGCACCTGATACTTACCGATCGGCCCGTCGTGGTTGAAGATGACTTCGCCGTTCCAGAGTCGACGCATGACCTGCGCGAAGTCCTCCATTTGGGCGGTGGTCACCGGCGGGATACCGAACGCGGCATACATCGCCGCGACCCCGCGGCCGAGACCGAGCGTGAACCGCCCACCGGAGAGGCGATGCATGGTGGTCGCCCACGATGCGGTGATCAGCGGGTGGCGGGTGTTGTGATTCGTTGCGGCCGTGGCAATCTGCATGCGATCGGTCACCGCGCACGCCGCCCCGACCAGCGATGAGGCCTCCTTCACGTTCCATCGCTCGGAGATGAACGCGGTACCAAATCCCATCGCCTCACCACGTCGGGCCTCCGCCGTGAGCGTCGACGGCCCCTCTCCACCGGCACCGGCCAGCAGGTAGTAGCCGAGCTCGTCGAGAACGCGTTCACTCATTGCCAAATCCCCTGCTTGTAGCCGCAATTCCAGACTTCGGTGATTCTGCCGTCGATGACGCGAAAGATCTCCATGCTGCCGACATCGGTCTTGGTGCCGTCCTTCAGTTCCATCGGCGACTGGTACACGATCGCGACGTGCTCACCGTCGTCGCCTGCCACCACGAGGTTCAGGTCGAACCGGACAGTTTCGAACATGTCCCAGTGATCGACGATTCGTTGTACCGCCTGCTCGTGGCTCAGGATCTGCGCCTGACCGACCTCATGACGGATCACGGTGTCGCCCATCAACTCCTCGGCGAGGGCAAAATCGCGCTCGTTCCAGACGACCAGGTTGTACAACTCCACGACCTCACGAGCGGACCGGCTCACGAAAACACCTCCAGCGCGCCGATTTCGTCGATGGTAGCCACCGCCCGATCGGTCAGCGTCAAGCAGAGCGCGCGTGACCGTTCCGGCAAGGCGTCCCAGCCGTTGAGGGTGATCACCGGTAGCAACATCAAGTAGGCGACGGCGAAACGGTAGTGCCGCCACGCCTCCTCGAAGGAGTAGTCGCTGACGCCGCGCTCGGCCAACTGTTCGAGATACTCCCGCACCAGCGCCTCGTCATGGCCACGACGCACCGCTGCCGGGAGTCCCTGGCTGACCAGGTAGCCGACATCAACGGCACCTACACCGCGCGACGCGAATTGGAAGTCCACCACCTTGATGTCGTCACCGTCGAAGAAGAGGTTGTCTGCCCTGATGTCTCCGTGCAGGAGCATCGACCGCTCGGTCAGCGCGGCCAGAGCGTCATCGGCATGGTCGGCGAACCGCTCGGCGAATGCGGCAATTTCGGCAGGAACCGGGGCCGATGACTTCTCCCGATATACCTGCCACCCCGGCCCGAACGCGGGCACGAGCAGGTCGCGCGCGATCGGGGTGTCGATGCTCGGGAATGCTTCCAGCACATCGGCATTGCTTATCGACCACGCGTGGAGGCCCGCCAGCGCGTCGATACACGTGCGGGCCCGATCCATCGAAAGGCCTGCGAGGTGATCGGCGTTGTCCCAATGTGCGAGGTCTTCCATCAACAGAACGAAGTCGGCCGTGCCGTCGACGATCCGCGCGGCGTAGACGCGCGGTGTCTGCATCGGCGAGCGCCCCGCGACCAGTTGGTAGAACGCCAGCTCGCGTCGGTAGCCGCCGAGCATCTCCATCGCACTGCGCGCCTCGGATTGCGCGGGCAGCTTGGCGATCAGTGTGGGCGGTACGCCGTCGCCGGTCAGATGAAGCCGGTACAGCAGCGACGAGAATCCGCTGTCCTGTGCGATCCGTTCGATCTCCACTGCCACAACCGGCGCGCCAAGCTCGGCGGTCAGCCACTGGGCGGTCAGACCATCGACATCTGCCGGTACGGCGGCCTCGGCAGCCGTCATGATCGTCCCGCCGCCAGCGCACCGAGGAATCTCTCCGATGCACCCTGTACACCCCCGGCGAAGAGATGGCCCACATGGCTTCCCTTATGCCAGAACAGCTCTCCTCCCCACCGCTCGTGGAGCTGTTGGGCGGGCTCGCGCATCGCCATCCGGTCGTGCCATGCGCCCACGATGAGGCGTGCCTGCGGCGGCGCCGTCGGTTCCACGGCGGTGTGATCGACCGCGGACGCGATGGCGGCCACCGTGTCCGAGCCCAGCAGCTCGATGGTTTCGGTCACCGACGGTCCCCACCGACCGAGATGCTGGGAGATCATCGCGTTCAGCCCGAGAATCGGCGTGTACACCGCGACACCGTCGACGTCCTCGAAGTGCGAAACCAGCGCCGCCACCGGGCTTCCCATGGAGACGCCGGAAACCGCCAACACGGTGGACTGAGGTCGCAGCCAGCGCACCAGGGCGCGGACCTCCGAGACGACACGCATCATGCCGGCCACGTTGGTCAGCGGGTCCATGTTCGGATACGGCGGCCACGCGGTGCGCCGCGAACCGTGGCCCGGCTGGATGGGCAGCGCGATGTTGAAGCCGAGTTCGTCGCGGATCCGCCGGGCCCGGGAGAACAGCAGGTCTATCGGCTGGCCCTGACCTGCGCCGTGCACCCAGACCAGCCACGGCTTGCGGTCGTCGCCGGTTCGGCACAAGTGCGCGACAGCGGTAGCGGGACCACCGAGGCCGGCTGCGGCCAGTGAGTGCGGCAGCACGGGATCGTGCTCGAACTTCAGCTTTTCAAAGGTCAGCCGCCCGAGGCGATGGCGGCGAATCGAGCTCACCGCAAGAGGTTCCGGGTCGCGGTGGGCGCGTTCGACACCGAGCGCCGAAAGTTCTGCTGCCGCGGCTTCACAGGATTGCAGTGTGCGTTCGAGCTTCGGCGGCGGCGCCGTCAGTGTCATACCGGACAGCGCCAGTTCGTCGAGGACGACCTCGCCGAGCTGTCGGGCGCCGATCGGCGACAACGGATCCCAGTCCCCGGAGTTCCTCAACGCGGCATGCGCACGCGGCAGCACACCGGCGAAATCTCGACCGATGCGGTACGCGCGTTCCGATGTCTTCATCACGCGAGCTTGAAGCCTGTGTAGCCGGCCTCGGCGACCTCGTCGCACCGTCGGCGATACTCCGGGATTCCGCCGGTGTAGCCCATGTACATCCGTTGCTTGCCTGGCACGTTTCCGCCGTTGTACCAGGAGTTGCAGGAGGGATGCACGAGCACCGTCGGCGCGACGAGGGACGTGATGTGCTCGATCCAATCCTGCTGCGCGTCGGGCAGCGCCTCAATTGTCTGGTAGCCGTTGATCCGGAGATAGCTGATGCAATCGCCGATCCACTCAACATGCTGCTCCAGCGCGGCGACGAAATTGCTCGCGGGCGCAGGGCTTCCCGGTGCCTGGACGATGAACAGGTTCGGGAAGCCCGAGACCGCCAGCCCGAGGTAACACAGCGGGCCTTCGTCTGACCAGAAGTCCTTGAGCGACAGGCCGTCACGGCCCCGGATGTCGATGCGGCTGAGCGCCCCGGTCATTGCGTCGAAGCCGGTGGCGTAGATGATCACGTCGAGGTCGTAGGAGCCCTGGTCGGTGTCGATGCCCGACGGCGTGACCGCGCGGATAGAACCCTTGCGGAGGTCGACGAGCGTGACGTTGTCACGGTTGAACGTCTCGTAGTACCCCTGATCGATGATCGGGCGCTTGCATCCGAACGGATGTGTCGGCGTCAGCGATGCCGCGGTGTCGGCATCGTCGACGATCCGGCCCACCGCCTCCCCGTAAAGCCTGGCCGCCATCTGGCTGGATTCGATGTCGAAGAACACGTCGCCCCAACTGAGCGCGCCCATGACCCCGTTCTGTTCGACGGCTCGCATCTGGTCGTCTCGCGATGCCGTCTTCAGCGGCGGGTTGGCCATCATCTCGAACATCACCGAGAACGCCGACAGCCGCGCCGCCCCGATGGGATGCTCGCGCTGCGCGGCCCGGATTTGGCCGTAGCCGGCTTTCATCTCGTCCAATTCGCCCGGCTCGAAGGCGCGGACCTTCCACGGCAGCGTGTACGCGGGCGATCGTTGGAACACAGTGAGGTGCTCGGCGTCCTTGGCCACCACGGGGATCAGCTGCACCCCGGTCGAGCCGGTGCCGATGACACCGACGCGCTCACCGCTGAGGTCGACATCGCGCCGTGGCCACCGACTGGTGAACAGCGAAGTGCCCGCGAATGTGTCCATGCCGGGGATGTCGGGCTCAATCGGTGCGGACAGAATACCTGCGGCGGCGACGACGAACGGCGCCGTGAAATGCTCTCCCGCTTGCGTTTTCGCCGTCCAGACCGCCGCGTGTTCGTCGAACGTCATCGAGACGACGTCGGTGTTGAACAGGATGTCGCGGCGCAGATCCAGCCGGTCGGCAACAAAGTTGAGATAGGCCTCGATCTCGGGTTGGGCCGGCATCGTCTCGGTCCACACCCACTCCTGCTGGATCTCGTCGGAGAAGCTGTAGGAGTACTCGATGCTTTCGATGTCGCACCGCGCACCGGGATACCGGTTGAACAACCATGTCCCGCCGACCTCGTCGGCCCGCTCGATGACGATGGCGCGCAGCCCGAGCTCTCGGAGTCGATGCAAGGCGTACAGGCCCGAGAATCCGGCGCCGACGACGATCGCGTCGAAGCGACCTTGAACAACCACCGCGCCTCCTTGCCCTGCCGCTGGACCCCGGGCTGCCGAAAACTATACTGTAATATCTTCCGTTGACTAGGCTTGGCGTCCAGGGAGGCCCATGTGAAAGTCCCCTTCACCTGGAAGGTCACCGGCTGGTTCATGGTCGGCTGGTCGGCCGAATACGCGGCAGGCGAGACGCGACCGCTGCGGTACTTCGGTGAGGATCTGGTCGCCTACCGCGACGAGGCCGGTGAACTGCACGTGCTGTCAGGACACTGCCGCCACCTCGGCGCTCACATCGGCCACGGCGGCAAGGTGGTCGGCGACTGCGTCGAATGCCCGTTTCACGGCTGGCGATGGGGTCCGGACGGCACCAACCGCTACATCCCCTACCAGCCGGACCGGCCGAACAAGGCGCTGCGGCTGCGCGTGTACCCCGTGCGCGAACAGTACGGCTGCGTGTTCGTGTGGCACCAACCCGACGGCAAGGATCCGCAGTGGGAGATGCCGGACCTCTTCGGTAAGTTCCCGCAGTTCCCGACCGATCCGGATGCGTATTACCGTCCGTACCCGGAGTTCTCGAGTCGGACCGAACGTGAACCGGTACATCCGCAGATCGTCGCGGAGAATGGGCCCGACAGCGCACACTTCCACTACGTGCACGGCGCGACGGTGACGCCGGTGTGCCTGAACTGGGAGGTCGCCGGTGAGGAATGGCGCTTCCTCACCGGCTGGCCCGACGCCCGCAGCGACGACCCGAAACAGATGGCGCTCTACATCCACAGCCACTTCTCCGGGCTCGGCTTTGCGATCAGCGCGTTCGAGGGATCGTCAAACCACCGGCTGATCTTCGCCTGCACCCCCGTCGAGGACGGGTACTCCGACATGTTCTATTCGATCTGGTGGCCGCGGCTTCCCGGTGACGCCTCCGACGTGCCGCCGGAATCGGTGCGCGAAAAGGTTGAGCGCCAGTTCCTCGGCACCGTGTGGGACGACCTGAACATCTGGCGGTACCAGGAGTACGTCGAGCAACCCGCGCTGTCCAAAGTGGATGCGAAACCCTATATGGCCATGCGCAAATGGGCCACACAGTTCTACGAAGTTCCCGCCACCCCACCCGGCGACGTTCCCGCATCGATATGAGCGCCGACCTCGCCGAGATCGCGGCACCGGGACATACCGCTCTCGTCACGCAGGAGCTCCAGGGCGCGGTCGTCGGGCCCAACGCCGGCCTCGGGGCGCTTGCCAAGGAGGCGCGCAAGCAGGCGCTGCCCAACATCGAACGGCTGCTGCCCGCGGCGCGCGGCGCCGGTGTGCGCATCGTGCACTGCCTTGTGCAGCGGCGACCTGACGGGCTCGGCGCAAACCACAACGCGCCGATCTTCATGATGGGACGAAAGCAGGTCGACATCGGCCCCGGCAGCGAGGGAGCCGCACTTCTTCCCGAGTTCGGTCCTGCGCCAACCGATGTCGTGCTGTACCGATGGCATGGCGTGGGCCCGATGGGAGGCACCGATCTCGACGCGGTCCTGCGCAACCTCGGTGTGACGACGATCGTCGCCGTCGGCGTCTCGGTCAACATCGCGATCACCAACCTCGTCATGGACGCGGTGAACGCCGCCTACCGCGTCGTCGTCCCGCGTGACGCGGTCGCAGGCATCCCCACCGACTACGCCGACGCGATCGTCGACAACACCATCTCGCTGTTGGCGACGGTCACCACCACCGCAGATCTGCTGGCGGCGTGGGAGTGACCGAAGCCGCCGCACCGTACTATCCGAAGTGAACCGCCTGATGATCAGGCTGGTGCCGCAACAACCCCGAGGATTCGATGACCGCCCCCTCTCCACAGTTCACCGTCCCCGCTATCGCCACCGCCGTAGCAGGCGCGATCGGCGATCGGGAGTACATCATCCAGGGCGATCGTCGATACACCTACGCCCAGATCGTCGAGCGGTCGAACCGCCTGGCGGCCTACCTGCACGCCCGCGGGCTGGGTTGCAAGACGGAACGGTCCGAGCTGGCGGGACATGAAGTCGGCCAGGACCTGCTGGGGCTCTACGCCTACAACGGCCCCGAGTACGTCGAGGGGATGCTCGGCGCATGGCGGGCAAGGGTTGCCCCGTTCAACGTCAACTACCGCTATGTGAAGAACGAGTTGGAGTACCTGCTCGCGGACTCGGGTGCCACCGCCTTGCTCTACCACGCGACGTTCGCACCCCGCGTCGGCGAGGTGCTTCCCCACCTGCCGAAGCTGCGGGTGTTGATCCAGATCGCCGACGACTCCGGCCACGACCTCGTGCACGGAGCCGTCGACTACGAATCGATTGTCGCCTCGGGACCGACGCAGCCGCCGCCGGTCGAGCCGTCGCCCGACGACCTCTACGTTCTCTACACCGGTGGCACCACCGGAATGCCCAAGGGCGTGCTGTGGCGCCAGCACGACATCTTCATGACGTCGTTCGGTGGCAGGAACATGTACACCGGCGAGGTCACCGCCTCCTACGACGAGATCGCCAAGCGGGTGGCCGAGAATCCGGGCACCAAGATCTTCACCCTGCCGCCACTCATGCACGGCGCCGCGCAATGGGCCGTCATGACCGCGCTGACCACCGGCCAGACGGTTGTATTCCCAACCACGCAAGGCAATTTCGACGCCGACGAAGTCGTCCTCACGATCGAGCGGGAAAAGATCATGACGGTTCAGGTCGTCGGCGACGCGATGGCACGGCCGATCGCCGATGCCATCGAGCGTGGTACCGCCGACGTGTCGTCGCTCGCGGTCGTCGCCAACGGCGGGGCTCTTCTCACCCCGACCGCCAAGCAGCGCCTCATCGACATCAAGCCAGGCCTGATTGTGATGGACGGCGTGGGATCGTCGGAGACCGGAATCCAGATGAGCCACATGTCCATGCCGGGCGCGGTGTCGACCGGCACGTTCAACGCGGGACCCGATACCAGCGTCGCGGCAGAAGAACTCGACTCGATACTGGAACCCGGCCACGATGGCATGGGCTGGCTCGCGCAGCGGGGCTACGTTCCGCTCGGCTACAAGGGCGATGCCGCCAAGACGGCCAAGACGTTCCCGGTCATCGACGGCGTGCGTTACTCGATACCCGGCGACCGCGCGCGTCATCTCGCCGAAGGCGGAATCGAACTGCTCGGCCGCGACTCGGTGACCATCAATTCCGGCGGGGAGAAGATCTTCGCCGAGGAGGTCGAGAGCGCCCTGCTGTCGCACCCCGCGGTGGCCGACGTCGTGGTGTCCGGGCGGCCGAGCGAGCGGTGGGGTCAGGAGGTCGTCGCGATCGTCGCCCTCATCGACGGCGCCAGCGCCGACGCGCAGGAGCTCATCGAGCACGCGGCGGGCGTCATCGCCCGCTACAAGCTGCCGAAGGCTGTTGTGTTCCGGCCCGTCATCGAACGAAGCCCGGCGGGCAAGGCTGACTACCGGTGGGCGCGCGAACAGGCGCTCAGCGAGGGCGCATAAGTCCGATGCAGGGGTGAGACGGCCCGCGACGCACCACTCGATACTCCTATACTGTAATCTTTACAGTACCCATAGCAGGATGTCTGTCCGTTCGAGGATGCTGGAGATCAGACGTGGACACCGCAGTGCTGGACGTCACCGCCGACGAAGCGGCCGATCTCCTTCGTGATCCCTATCCTCTCTTCGAGCGCAGGCGGGCCCAGACCAGCGGCGTGTTTTGTGGCAGCGTCATGGACTGGACGAAGACGCCCGCCGAGTTTCGGCCCGAGAACCTCTACGCCGCAGTGTCATTCGATGCGGTGAATCGGATCTTCCGCGACGGCAAAGTGTTCAATTCGCACATCTACGACTCCACCATCGGCCTGTTCATGGGTCCGACGATTCTGGCGATGGAGGGCAAGACGCACTGGGAGCACCGAAATCTCGTGTCGTCGGCGTTCAAGTCGCGCTCGCTGCTGCGGTGGGAGCCCGAGGTCGTCCGGCCGGTGGTGAACGCGTTGATCGACGAGTTCGTCGACGCAGGCGAAGCGGATCTGGTCCGCGACTTCACGCTGGAGTTCCCGACCAGGGTGATCGCGAAATTGCTCGGCCTGCCCGAAGAGGACCTGGCGTCGTTCCGCAGGCACGCAGTCGACCTCATCAGCTACCACGTCAAGTACAAGCGGGCGTTCGAGGCGTCGGCCGCGCTCAAGGATTACTTCCTCACCCACATCGAGAAGCGCCGGTCGCATCCGACCGAGGACATCATCGGCGACCTGGTCTCCGCAGAGATCGACGGCGAGAGACTCAGCGACGAAGCCATCTACTCGTTCCTGCGACTCCTGCTGCCCGCCGGGCTGGAGACGACGTACCGGTCATCGGGGAACCTGCTGTTCCACCTGCTGACGCACCCCGAGCAGTTCCGCGCGGTGCAGGCCGATCGCGAGCTCATCGGCCCTGCGATCGAGGAAGGTTTGCGGTTCGAGACACCGTTGACGACGGTGCAGCGCTACGCCGCGGAGGAGACCGAGATCGAAGGCGTCACGCTGCCGAAGGGCGCGGTGATCGACGTCTGCATCGGGTCGGCGAACCGCGACGGAAACCGGTGGGAGCGCTCCGAAGAATTCGATATCTTCCGGAAGCGGCTGCCGCACATATCTTTTGCCGCAGGTGAGCACACCTGCCTGGGGCTGCACCTGGCCAGGATGGAGACCCGGGTGGCCCTCGAGTGTCTGCTCGACCGGCTGACCGACATCGAGCTCGTTACCCGCGACGACCCGCACATCTACGGGCAGCCGTTCCGCTCGCCCACAGCGCTTCCGGTTACGTTTAACCCATGATCAAGGTGATGGACGGCGTACGCGTCCTCGAGGTTGCGCAGTTCACCTTCGTTCCCGCGGCAGGAGCGATCCTCGCCGACTGGGGCGCCGACGTCATCAAGGTGGAACACCCCGTGCGGGGCGATACCCAGCGCGGGTTCATCAACATGGGCGGCTTCGAGCTGGATCCGGACCGACATCCGCTGATCGAGCATCCGAACCGTGGAAAGCGCAGCGTCGGGATCGACGTCTCGACCGCGGGCGGGCAGGAAGTGCTGTACGAGATCGCCAAGACCTCCGATGTCTTCTTGACCAACTACATGCCTGCACAGCGGCAGAAGAACAAGTTCGACGTCGAGCACATCCGCGCGGCCAACCCCAACATCATCTACGCCCGCGGAAGCGCATACGGCGACAAGGGTTTCGAGCGTGACACCGGCGGCTTCGACGGCACGGCGTTCTGGACGCGTAGCGGCGTCGGCCATGCGTTGACCCCCGAGGAGTTGGGCGGCGCACTGGCGCAGGGTATCCCGGCGTTCGGCGACTCGATTGGCGGCATGAACATCGCGGGCGGAATCTCGGCTGCCCTTTTTCACCGCGAGCGAACCGGTGAGGCCGTCGAGATCGATGTCTCGCTTCTGAGTACGGCGTGGTGGGCCGGGGGCGCCAGCATGACCCAGGGCATGGAGACCGGCGAGACGATGCGGTCGATGATGCCGAATGCCACGGGCCCAGCGTCAATCCCTTCATGGCGAACTACCTGACCTCCGATGGCGGCACGATCAACCTCTGCATCGTCAGCCCGACGGGCTACATCCGCGACGCGTTCGAGCATCTGGGTCTCCCGGAATTGGCCGATGATCCACGCTTCTCCGACGTCATGCCGCTGATCGAGAACGCCGCGGCGGCAGCCGAACTCATCGCTGAGTCAATCCGCAGCAAGCCCTTCGAGTACTGGCGTCAGCACCTCAAGACGATGCGAGGCCAGTGGGCGCCGTTCCAGAGCTTCATGGACCTCGCGAGCGACGAGCAGGCGATCGCCAACGACATGATCGTCGAGGTCGAGGCGGCCGGCGGCGGGGCACCGTTCAAGGTGGTGCGCGGCCCGATTCAGTTCAACCACGAGCCGCTGGAGACGACGCGTGCGCCGCAGGCATCCGAGCACACCGAGATCGTGCTGATGGAGCTGGGGATGGATTGGGACCGCATCGAAGAGCTCAAAAACTCCGGCGCGATCGCCTAGACGGGTTCGACGCGCACGGGGACACCGGTCAGCCACGCCATCCCCGACAAGGACTCGACATCCCTGGGCTCGCTTGACGTCAACTGGTTGACGTTCGCACCCCCTGCCTTGTTGGCGAGCCGCCATGTCCCCGTGCCCTTGTGGCCCCAGCCGTGTGGCACCGCGATCACGCCGGCCATCAGATCCTTGGTGGCGGTCACCCCGACGGTGATCTCTCCGAAGGGCGACGACACCCGCACGAGGTCACCGTCGGCGATTTGTAGCTCAGCCGCATCGTCGACGTGGATGAGCGCGCGCTGCACCCGCTCACCGCGCATCAGCAGCGGCGAGTTGTGCATCCACGAGTTCTCCGAACGGGCCTCGCGCATTCCGATCATCCGCAAGGGATAGCGGTCGAAATGCTCGGCGTGGCTGAGCTTTTCGATCTCCGCCGCGATGTCGGGGTGCACCAACCGGATGCGGCGCGACAGATAGGCCACCGCGTCGCGCAGCACACCGGTGCGGATGTGCGGTGCGACGACGACTCCGTGCGGATGCTCATCGAGAAGTCGGCGAAGCGACAGCCCGCCACGGCGCAGACCGAACCGGTCACCGCCCTGCGACATCCGAATCAGCGCATCGATCATCGCGCGCGGGTTGAGGCTCAACCCGAAGGCGCCGAGCGCTTTTCGAACGGCGCCGAGTGCACCGAACACAGGTGTACTACCTGCCAGCCGACCGGCCAAGTCATCGATGATGTCCCATTCCGTCCTTGCTTCACCTGCCGGCGCGACGACGGCCTCGGTGGCCTGGCGAAACGGCGTCGCCTGAAACGCTTGGAACGTGAACGGGAAGTCGTCACGCTCGTACATCGTGGTGACCGGAAGGATGTAATCGCATCGGCCGGTCGTCTCGGTGACGTAGAAGTCGAGCGCCACCGACAGCTCCAGCTGCTCGAACGCGGACTCGAGCTCTTCGCCGTTGGGTACCGAAAGGACGGGGTTGCCCGCCGAGACGAACATCGCTTTGATCTGGCGGTCGCCCGGGGTGGTGATCTCCTTGGCCATCAGGGCCGCCGGCTCAGAGCCGATGGCGTTCGGGATGCCGCCGATGCGCGTGCGGCGGCGATACATGCGCCGCAGCGCGACACCCATGATGGTGTTCTGCCATCGCTGGCCCACCGTGTGCATCAGCCCGAATACCGAGCCGCCGGGTTCGTCGAGGTTTCCCGCCGCGAGGTTGACCGCGTCGATCAGATACGCAACCAGCGTGCCGTATCGGCCGACGCACGTACCGAGCCTGCCGTAGACGGCCGCGCGCGGCGTTCGGACCAGGTCGCGGGCAAGCGAGCGGACGCTCGCCGCGTCGATACCGGTCTGCTCGGCGGTCGCCTCGGGGGCGAACGGCTCACACAGCGCCTGAAGCCACTCGATCCCGTCGGCCTTGGCGCGTACCGCGACACCGTCGACGAGGCCGTCGGCGAACATCACCTGTAGCAGCGACAGCAGCAGGAAGGCATCGGTGTCGGGGACGATGCCGAGCCACTCGAATGCCGACGCCGTCTCCGTGCGGCGCGGATCGACGACCACGACTCGCCCGCCACGCTTGACTATGTCGTGCATACGATCCTTGATCCGCGGAGCGGTGAGGAAACTTCCATGTGAGACAACAGGGTTCGCGCCCATCATCACGAGCAGGTCGGTGCGCGTCAGATCGGGTATCGGCACTGACGTCGGCACGCCGTAGAGCAACTGGCTCGCGATCAGCCTGCTGTTGGTGTCCTGAGACGAGGCGGTGAAGTAGTGACTGCGGCGTCCGGTGCCCTTGATGAACATCAGCGCGGCGAAGGTGTGCGCGTAACTGAAGGCGCCGGGGTTGCCCATGTACCACCCGACGGCGCCCGGACCCGTCTCTGCGCAGGATCGCTGACAGTCGGTCCGCGATATCCGAGTCAGCGCTTCGTCCCAGCTGACCGGTTCGAAGCCGTTCGGTCCTCGCCGCAACGGTGAGGTGACGCGGTCGGGGTCGTTGTGGACCTCGGTGAACGCGATCCCCTTCTGGCAGGCGAAGCCCGACGAGAGCGGGTGGTCCTTGTCCGCGCGCAGCGCCACCAGCCGGCCGTCCTCGACGGTCGCGATCATGCCGCACAACGGCTCGCAGATCCGGCAGAACGTCGTCTTGTGTTCGGTCACCGATGCCACCTGGACTAACGATACTGTAAGAGTTACAGTTGCGATACACTCGGCCGATGAATGACGTTGCGATCATCGGCGTGGGGCTGCACCCGTTCGGCCGGTTCGACGGCAAGTCGGCGATGGAGATGGGCGTCGACGCCATTTTCGCCGCAGTCGCCGACGCCGGCGTCGAGTGGAAGGACGTCCAGTTCGCCACCGGCGGAAGCTGGACGGTGGCCAACCCCGACGCGATCGTCGGCATGGTCGGGCTTTCGGGCATCCCGTTCACCAACGTCTTCAACGCCTGCGCCACTGCGGCGAGCGCGGCCAAGGCATGCGCGGACGGCATCCGGCTCGGCGACTACGACATCGGCATCGCAGTCGGCCTTGACAAGCATCCCCGCGGCGCGTTCACCGAAGACCCCGCACTCGTCGGGATGCCGGCCTGGTACGCGGAGAACGGCCAGTACCTCACCACCCAGTTCTTCGGCATGAAGGCCAATCGCTATCTGCACGACCACGGCATCTCGCAGGCGACGCTGGCGAAGGTGGCCGCCAAGAACTTCCGCAACGGCGCGCTGAACCCGAACGCGTTTCGGCGCAAGCCCATTGCCGAAGAAGACATCCTCAACTCGCCAATGCTCAACTATCCCCTGACCCAGTACATGTTCTGCGCACCCGATGAAGGGGCCGCAGCGGTCGTCATGTGCCGCGCCGACATCGCTCACCGCTACACGTCGAAGCCGGTGTATCTGCGTGCCGTCGAGGTCCGCACCCGCAAATACGGTGCGTATGAGGTGAACACGACATTCGCACCGATCACCGAGGACGTGGCGCCGACGGTGTACGCCGCCAAGGCCGCATTCGAAAAGGCAGGCGTGGCACCCGATGACGTCGATGTCATCCAGCTGCAGGACACCGATGCGGGCGCCGAGATCATCCACATGGCCGAATGCGGGTTCTGTGATCACGGCGACCAGGAGAAGCTGCTGGCCGACGGCGCAACCGAGATCCACGGATCGATGCCGGTGAACACCGACGGCGGCCTGATCGCCAACGGTGAGCCGATCGGCGCGTCCGGCCTGCGCCAGATCCACGAACTGGTGCGGCAGTTGCGCGGCGAGGCAGGCGACCGCCAGGTGGCCGGGGAACCCAGGGTCGGGTTCGCACAGCTCTACGGTGCGCCTGGCACCGCCGCTGCCACGATCGTGACCCTCTAACGCCGCGAAGCCGTCTCGACGTAGAACTGCGCCGCCCGCTTGATCGACTCCGTCGTCGGCCGGGGTTGCCATCCGAGTTCGCGTGTCGCCTTGCTGTGATCGGCGGCCGACATCATGTGCAGCAGCTTGACGCCGGTCACGTTCATCGAAAGATCGCGTCGCAGAACCCGGCTCGCCGTGCCCATGATCCAGCCGATGGCATAGAGCATCGCCAGCGGCACACCGAACCGCGGCGGCCTCGAGCCGACCGCCGACGCCGCCGTCGTGAGCATCTGCCGCATGGGCATGAAGCTTTCGGAGATGATGTACCGCTCACCGTTGCGTCCGCGCTCCGCGGCGAGCAGGAATGCCTCCGCCACGTCTTCGATACCGACGACTTCGGTGCAGCACGTCCTTGACGTATACCGGCATCTTTCCCAGCGCCGCCGCCTTGACCATCAAGCCTTGATGAGGCTGCCAATCGAGTGGTCCGTACGGATTGGACACGCACATCGCAACGGCGGGCAGCCCCCTGGTGCGGGCGTACTCCAGCACCAGATCTTCGGCCTGCCGGCGCGACTCGATATAGGCGCCGCCAACACCCTCCCAGTTGAAAGGCATGTCCTCCGTTGCGGATTCGCCGTCCTCGGCGATAGCGATCGTACCGATCGTGCTGCAGAAGACGAACTTGTCCAGGTTCACCTCGACCGCGATGTCCAGCACGCGACGCAGGCTCTCGACGTTCGTCTCGAACAACGGCGCCGGATCGCGCAGGTAGAAGCGGGTGTCGACGATGCAGTAGAACACCACGTCCCGATCGGCCATGGCCGCGCGCAACGCCACGTCGTCGCGGAGGTCGCCATAGGCGCATTCGACGTCGAGGTCGTCGATGGCCACCGTGCTGCTGGACTTGCGCAGATACACCCGCACGTCGTCACCGCGCTCGACCAGCTTGCGAGTGACGTGTGAGCCGACGAAGCCGCTGGCGCCCATCACGAGGACTCGCCGCCGCGCCGGTTGCGGGGTCACGAATTTCTTCTGCACCGGCGGCGAATAGTTGGGCTTGCCGAGGCCGAGCACATACTGCGCGATCATGTTGCGGAACACTTCGAGTGTCCCGCCGTAAATGCCGACGAGCGGTGCGAATCTGTAGACGTATTCGGCAGCACCGTCGTCGGCGGCACCATCGGTTCCGACCGGCAACGACGCGGCGGTGCCGAGGATGTCCATCAGGTCCGGTGAGATGTCGCGCATCGTCTGCGCGAGCGCCACCCGCCCGAAGATGCTCGTCGCCGAAAGCGACGCCTCCATCCGAGCGATGCTGCGGCCCAAGCGGTATGCCACCGAGCCGTCGTCGATGAGCCTGCGGCCGTCGCGGCCTTCCTCGGCGACCTTTGCGCCCGCCTTGTCCACGGCGGTGGCCATGAACCCGGCCTGGTGCATCATGATCGACACGTCCGCAAGACCGTCGGCGGCCGCTTCGACCGCTCCGTGCTCGACGTTGAGGGGTTCACGAACCACCGTCCAGCCGTCGTTCACCTCGCCGAGCCGGTATTTGTCGTCGACGCGCACATCGCTGTAATACACGATATTCGTCCGGTCGCCGTCGACGGTCCGGATGCCCTGAATCTCGATTCCCGGCGAGTCCAGCGGGACCAGGAACATGGTGAGGCTCTTGTGTTTCGGCGCATCAGGGTCGGTGTTGGTGATGAGGAAGACGTACTGACAGTTGTGGGCGCCGGTGGTGAACATCTTGGACCCGTTGATGACCCAGGAGTCGCCGTCGCGCACCGCGCGGGTCTTGCACGTGGCGACGTCGGAGCCGCCCTCGGGTTCGGTGTAGCCGAGACACAGCCGCACCTGGCCGTTGAAGACCCTCGGCATCACCTCGGCCTTGAGTTCCGGCGAGCCGAACTTCTCCACCGACCGGGCGATCATCGCGGTGGTGCCGAAAGTCACCCACGGCACATGCGCCCTGCGCTTCTCCAGTTGCCAGATGCGGTTGCGAACACGGCTGAATCCGCCTTCGCCTTCCGGCTTCCACTCGCGGGTGAGGTATCCGGCTTCGCCGAGCGCCAGGTGCACGCCCTCATCGAAGTTATCGCCGGTTTCGCGGTCACGGCGAAGAACCTCGTCGGTGACAAGCTCGCGCAGAAAGGCGCGGGACTCGTGCAGGAAGGCCTCGTCCCCGTCGGACAGCTCGACGCGGGAGAAATCCATCAGGCTCCCCCGCTCTCGCGCGCCGCGACGATCTCGGCGATGTACTTCGCACTCGCGCCGGGATCGCCGCCCGCCAACGCCCATCCACGGGCTCGAACCAGGTACGCGGTCGCGGCCGCCTCCGCACTCACGCCCAGCCCGCCCTGCACCTGCACGGCCATGGTCGCGGCCTTCGACGCCTCCTCGGCCATGAACACGAACGCCGACGGGGCGAGCTCTCGCCGTTCGTCGGGTTCGTTGTCGAGGAACCATGCCGCGCGACGCGCCAGGTTGCGTCCGCCTGCAACGGTGATCGCGATGTTGGCGAGCGGATGCGAGATCGCCTGCAGCGTGGAGATCGGGACCCCGAGCGTATACCGGTTCTTGGCGAACTCGGCCGCGATCGTCATCGTCTCCTCGACGAGGCCGACCAGCGCTGCCGCCGACAGCACGCGCCACTCGTCCAGCGCCCGTTGGTATTCCGCCAACGCCTCGACTCCGCTTGCGATGACCGTGCTGGAATCGGCCGTCGCGGGGTCGACCCAGGCCATCGGCAGCTTGCCGATGTTGTCGACCTTGACCGGCCGGGTGCCGAACGTCAGCGCGACGATGTCGTCGCCGTCGCGTACCAGAATCCGGTCGGCGATCGAGCCGGTCGGGATCAGCCGGACCCCCGACACGCTCTCGTGCTGCGGATCGAACGCGGCGAGTTGCTTACCGGTGACGAGATCGGAGTCCATTGCGCCCAGCCGTGACAGCAGGCGCGAAGCACACACATGGTCGATCCACGGGACCGGAGCCAGCGACCGGCCGATCTCCTCGGCGACCAGCGTCAGGTCGACCAGCGTCGCACCGTCGCCGCCGGCCGACTCGGGCAACGCCATCGTCGTCGCACCCATCGCGCACAGCCGCTCCCACAGACTCTTGTCGAAGCCGGATTCCTGCGCGGCGCGCACGGTCTCGATCGGACAGTGTGTCTTGAAGAACTGTTTGTATGCCTCCTGGATCGCGAGGTGGTCCTCGGACAGGCTGTAGTCCAGCCTGCGCAACTCGTACCGGTCCATCGTCAGTTTTCCTGTTCTCCGGAGAAGAAGAATTCCTGTGCGTTGTTGTAGAGATAGTTGTCCAGCACGTCTGGGGGCAGATCCAGCGCGGCCGCTTCGGGCACGACGCGCCGCATCCGCAACACCGGCCAGTCGGACGCGTAGATCACTTTGTCCTTGCCCCGGGTGCGCATGAAGTGCAGAAGGGTTTCGGGCAGCCGCTTGGGCGACCAGGCCGACGTCATCAACCGCAGGTTCTCGTATTTGATCAACAGCCGGATCGCGATGTCCCACCACGGATCCGCACCGTGGATCATGCACAGCTTCAGCTCGGGAAACCGGACGCACACCCGGTCGAGGTGGATCGGGTTCTGTGCCTCACCGGGGATCGGCGGCCCCGGCAGGCCGGTGTTGATGCACAACGGCAACTCGATCTCGGCACACTTGGTGTAGAGCGGGTAGTAGACCGCGTCGCTGGGCGGGTACTGGCCGTCACCCCAGAAGCTCGGCCCGACAACGGCATACGCCACCGGAAGGTCGCTGACGACGGCGGTCAGCTCCCGTAGCGAGGGCATCGGCTTGAGCAGATTGACGCCGCCCATCGCCAAGGCTGAACCGGTCGGGGCGTGATTCGACGAACTTGCGTGCGGTGACCGACGGCTTGGCGAGGTTGTCCATCAGGATCGCCTTGGCCACCCCCTGCTCGTCCATTTCGTCGAGCAGTTCGGACAGATCGACCGGGGCGAACATCGCGTCCGGGCCCTTGAAATAGTCGTCGCGCACCTTCAGCATCCAGGTCGGTTGCTGTTCGGTTTCGCCGAAGTGCACGTTGACAAGGCAATCGATTGCTCTGTGCGTCATGTCAGCGCCCGCTGTGTCGCTCGGTACTTGGCCCACCTGTAGTCGGCCTTCCCGTTACCGAGTCGGCGCACCTTGTCGACGAAGACGAACTCCTTGGGCGCCTTGAACCGGGCGAGGTTCTCGACGCACGCCGCGTGCAGTGACTCCGCGTCGACCGTCGCATCTGAACGGGTTTCCACGAGTGCCACGATCTCCTGTCCCCATCTGTCGCTTTCGCGCCCGACCACAAGTGCGTCGACGACTCCGGCGCACGCCCGCAGTATCGCCTCGACCTCCTCGACGAAGACCTTCTCCCCTCCGGTGTTGATCACCAGTGAGTCGCGCCCGTACAGGCGTAGCGTTCCGTCTGCCTCCAGCGATGCACGATCGCCCGACACCACGACGCGCTTGCCGTCCACGACGGGGAACGTCTTGCGGGTCGCATCGGCATCGTCGAAGTAGCCCAGAGGTATCCGGCCCGTGCGCACCACCCAGCCCACCTCCGGCTCGCCGGGCTCGACGAACCGCGTCATGTCGTCCGACACGACGGCACCACCCTCACGCAGGTCGAAGGTCTCTCGGTGCGATCCCCGCCGGTTGTGCCCGAACCCCATGTTGCCGGTCTCCGAGGAGCCGTAGCCGTTGATGATCGTCAGCTGGGGCAATTTCTCCAGGAGTGCGCTCACGTGCTTGGGATTGGTTGCGGCACCGCCCGTTCCGATGGCATAAAGCGACGACAACTCGTAACCGGTGCGGTTGAGTTCTTCGACGAGTGGGGCCGCATAAGCGTCTCCCACCATCGTCATCATGCCGACCTTTTCGCGCTCTGCGGTCCGCCATACAAGGGACGGGTCGAACTTGGTCCGGTCGTCGTAGAGAACCACCGGCAGTCCGGCCAGCGTCCCGGAGAACACCGTCCACAGGCCGGCCGCGTGCATCAGCGGAGATACCGCGAACCATGGCGCGCCGTCGTTGCGGCGCACCTTGTCGTGGATCTCGGTCGGCGAATCGTGGTCGGCGCCCACCATCGACGACACATAGGTGTCGCTTTGTCGCCACAGCACACCCTTCGGCCTGCCGGTCGTGCCGCCTGTGCAGTACATGATGACGTCGTCCGGCGACGCCACGATGCGGCGTTCCGGATCACCCTGCGCCACAGCATCGTCCAATCGAATGGACCCAGGGATTTCCGGGCCGTCGCTGCCGTCGTCGACCGTGATCAGAAGGTCGGCGCCCAGTGCTGCCGAGCACGTCGGCGAACTTCGCGCCGAGGGCGCGGTGAAAGATGACGGCCCGTGGTTTGACGTAGTCCAGTAGGTCGGCGACTTCGCGCGGCGTGTAGTGGTGGTTGACGTTGACCGGTGTCGTGCGGGCCTTCAGGCAACCGACAACCATCTCGGGATAGCGGTCGTTGTACATGATCAACGCAACCCGGTCCTGGCCGCACTCCCAGTTGTTCAGGTCGTCGCGCTCGCGGTGGACGCCGAATCCGTTGTCCGAGAGGAAGTTCGCCAGCCGGCGCGTGCGTTGCGCCATCTGACCGTAGGTGGTCCGGCGATCGCCGCAGACCGTCATCGTGCGGTCGCCAATGACGTCGGCGATGGCGTCGACGACATCGCCGATGGTCCACTCAGGCACGCTCGGTGCTCCTCACGTCCGCCGTGTCATGCCGGAACGTTCACGCCAAGCAGCCCGAGGGCGTTGTCCCGCATGACTTTCCGGGTGTCTTCGTCGCTGAACTCCGGGAACTGCGGAATGTCGGCGGTGAACGACATCGGGTCGGCGAGCCCTTCCCCGTGTGGCCAGTCCGAGCCGAACAGGATCTTGTCCACACCGATGGTCGCGGCAAGCAGCTTCACGTCGTCCTCGTAGTACGGCGCGATCCAGACGTTGTTCTGAAGCTGCTCGACCGGGTCCTCCTTGAAGTGATACGGCGCGGTGTTTGCGGCCTTCTTCAACCGCTTGATCAGGCGGTACACGAAGTAGGAGCCGTTCTCGATGCTGGCGACCTTCAGCTTCGGGTGCCGGGTGAAGACCTGGTGGACGATCATCGACGCCATCGCGTCGTGGATGGCGCGGTCGTCGAGCAGCACCTGGTCGAGCGGGTCTTTCTTGCCGAATCCCTCGAACGTCGCCTTGCCACCCCACAGCGCGGCGATCGCGAGGTAACCGCTGTCGGAGAGGTGGAAGACGACCGGAACGCCCGCTTCGGCCAGCCGGGCCCATACCGGGTCGTGTAGCGGGTCGCCGAGCGAGCGGGGCTTGACGACGCCGGGCACCGGTGCGGGCCGT
This sequence comes from uncultured Actinomycetota bacterium, assembly GCA_963758825.1. GTDB lineage: Bacteria > Actinomycetota > Actinomycetes > Mycobacteriales > Mycobacteriaceae > Mycobacterium. The sequence continues at coordinate 499,934 of CAVWWV010000018.1, forward strand.
ACGCAGACGATCTTCGCTCCTCGGCCCAACACGAATTCGACTTCCTCGACGGCCTTTTCGGGGTCAGCCAGAGAGATGATCGGTGCAGACAGGAATCGGTGGTCGGGACGATCGAAGCCCCAGTCCTCGTCCAGCCACTGGTTGAAGGCATGCACCGTCGCCATGGTCGCGTCGATGTCGTGCTTGAGCGCTTCCTCGACACCGCAGGCGAACGTCGGCAACATGAACACGGTTTCCAGGTTCTGCTTGTCCAGGATCTTCACCCGGGCTTCGCGGTTCTGGTACTCGGGATGGTCAGCCAGCCGATCGACTTTCATCAGCGACGCGGGGTCGACACCTTCAGGAATCTCACCGCGGAACAGGAGATCGAGACAGCCCGGCTCGATGATCGGATCGAACGTCGGGTTCGGGATGAAGTGGTTGACGACGCCACCCATCACGGCGAACGTGCGCTTGCCTTCCGTCAGCATCTGCACACCGCGGCGCTTGAACTCCTTGGGCAGGTGGCGGGTGCACGAGTCGATCGGCTCGTAGTAGTGGTTGTCGACGTCGATCGCGCGGTAATCCAGTTTTGGATGCGCGATCCGCTCCGCTACTCGCTCGGCTGTCATGGGGCCACCTCCAGCGGCGGGAAGTTCGGTGTGCGCTTTTCGAAGAATGCCGTGATGCCCTCGATGAAGTCGGGACGTTGCATGGATTCCCCCATCAGCTTCTCGGCGTGGTCGCTGGCCTCGAACACATCGCGCATGGTGTCTGCGTACACCTGTTGCTTGATCACCGCCAGAGAACTCGGCGCGCAGTTCGCCGCGATGTCCTCCGCGTAGCCGATCGCCAGGGGCAGCAGCTCGTCGGGCGGCACGACCTCTTTGACGAGACCGAGTGCCGCTGCCTCTTCGGCAAGGAACACGCGGCCGGAAAGCAGCAGGTCCATCGCCACCCCCCATCCGACGACTCGCGGAAGTATCCAGCTGATGCCGTATTCCGCGATCAGACCGCGCCGCGCGAACGAGGTGGTGAACTTGGCGCCCGCGGCCGCGAATCGGACGTCGCACATCAGCGCCTGGGTCAGCCCGATGCCCGCGCACGCGCCGTTGATCGCGGCGATGACCGGCTTGCGCAGCGTCGCAACGAAATGCGGATGGCGTTCACCGACCAGCGTGGAGATGTCGGCCTCGCCGTTGGTGTTGGCCTTCTCGATCGACGACAGATCACCCATGTCGGCGCCCGCGCAGAACGCCCGGCCTGCGCCGGTGACGACGATCGCCCGCACGTCGGCATCGGCCTCGGCCCGGTCCAGGAGTGCGTAGAACTTCGCCGCGAGGCCGCCGCCCCAACCGTTCATCCTCTCGGGACGGTTGAACGTCAGTACCGCAACCCCGCTGTCACGCAGCTCATAGAGGACCGGGTCGTCAGCACTCACGGCACTTACTGTACACCTTTCGGTAGCGCCTTCCGCAACCACTTGCGTGGTCAGCCGGAGACCAGTCCGTACCGCCGATACGCAGCGTCGATCTGCGTTCGACCCTCGGCAGGGAAGCTGGCTTGCGGCGGCCGCGAATGGGGGTAGTCGCCGATGGGCAGACCGAGCACCGACGCCGCGTACTTGAACGCCCCGCCCCAGTGGGTGAAGTAATCCGGTCGGCCGGGATAGCAGGTGAACCACGACGCCATATCGCTGCCGAATTGGTCCAGCCCGGATTTCTCCGCGTAATCCATCGCCTCGATCAATCTGTCGTTCCAGACGAGATCCCAGTACTCGGAAATGATCGGCTGGCCCGGAGTCTCGTAGAGATAGCCGGCGGTGCCGAGTTGCGCGGGGCCGACGATCCCAGCGCGCAGCCAGCCCGCCCGGTAGACGGTGAGGTCACACTCCCAGATCGTCAGATCGGGCGCGAGGTCGTGCAGCAGACGGCTGCTCGCGGGCCGGAATGCGCCCTCTTTCGTCGCACAGACGGCCGGAATCTCGGAATATATTCGCGCACTCTCGGCAGGAGTCAACACGTAGCCCGACGACGGCGAGTTGAACATCCCCAGCGCGATGTCGGTGCGATCGGCGATGTAGCGGAAGAAGTTCAGCACGCCTTCGCCGCCGTGTGCTTCCATCATCGGCGTCTGGATATAGACGATGTCGGCACCGGCCTGTTGCGCGTGCTGCGTCAACTCGAGGCAGTCCTTGGCGGACATCGCGGCGGTGCACGCCTGGATCACGACATCGGGATCGGCCCTGCGGCCTTCCTCGATCGCGATCTCCAGCAACAGCTTTCGCTCACCGAGCGTCAGAGACCAGAACTCCGCGATTCCGCTTGTACACCACAGCATCGGGTGCTTGAGTTCGCCGACGCAGTAGCGCACCAGTGTGCGGTAGGCATCCCAGTCGATATCGTCACCGTCCCTACCACTGAACGGCGTGTAGAGGCTATTGCCGATTCCGTGCAGACCCGAGCGTGCCCAGTCGCGCGCGTCGTGAGCTGTCGCCATGCCGCCTCCCTCTTGGTCCTAGCGGCGCTTTCGCAGAACCACTTCAGACATGTCACGATTCGCCTGCGCACCAAATTCTGGTGGAAAAGCTTACTATAGGTCTTACAGTAGTCGGGCGGAACAAGATGGAGGTGCCCCTTCGTGGCCAAGCAGGCAACAGCGGAGAAGCGTCAGCGGCGCGAACGCGGTTCCATCAATCCCGACGACATCATCAAGGGTGCATTCGAGCTCGCGGAGGACGTCGGCATCGACAATCTCAGCATGCCGTTGTTGGGCAAGCACCTCGGCGTCGGGGTGACCAGCATCTACTGGTACTTCCGCAAGAAGGACGACCTGCTCAACGCGATGACGGACCGCGCACTCAAGCAGTACGTGTTCGCGACACCCTATGTCGAGGCCAAGGATTGGCGCGAGACACTGGCCAACCACGCACGCACGATGCGAAAGACGTTCCTCGGCAACCCGATTCTCTGCGACCTGATTCTCATTCGGTCGGCGCTCAGCCCACGCGCGGCCAAACTCGGCGTCGCCGCCGTCGAGAAGGCGATCGAAAGCCTCGCCGAGGCCGGTTTGTCACCGGAGGACGCCTTCGAGACCTACTCGGCGGTGTCGGTGCATGTGCGTGGATCGGTTGTGCTGCAGCGGCTCTACGACAAGAACCGATCGGCAGACGACCGGCCCGGCGACTTCGAGGAGACGATGGTCGTGGACCCCGCGACGGCGCCGCTGCTGGCGCAGGCGACGGCGAAAGGCCATCGCATCGGCGCCGCAGACGATTTCAACTTCGACTACGGCCTCGAGTGCATCCTCGAGCATGCCGAGCGACTGATCGAGACGACAAAGAAGTCAGCCAAGCCCGCAAAGAAAGCCGCCCGCAAACAGTGATTTCGGCGTGATTTCCATCGCTCAGCGCAGGAAATCACGCCGAAATCGCTAGACCTCGATGACGACGGCGCCGCCCTGGCCGCCGCCTGCGCACATCGCGGCGACACCGATGCCACCGCCGCGCCGCTGCAGTTCGTAGACGAGTGTGGTGACCATCCGTGCACCCGATGCCGCGATGGGATGGCCGAGGCTGCAGCCGCTTCCGAAGAAGTTGACCAGCTCCTCGTCCAGCCCGTATTCGCGGCATGCCGCGATCGGCACAGAGGCGAAGGCCTCGTTGATCTCCCACAGCGCGACGTCCGACGGCTTGAGGCCGGCCCGGTCGAGCACCTTGCCGATCACCTTCACGGCGCCGAGTCCGCAGTCACGCGGCGCGACACCGGCTGCCGCCCACGCCTTCACGGTGCCCATCTTGGTCAGGTTTTCCGCGGCGGCGTAATCACTGTCGACGAGGGCGACCGCGGCCGCGGCGTCGTTGGTTCCGCTGCTGTTGCCCGCGGTGATCGAGAAGCCCTCGATCTCGGGGTGAAGCACCTTCAATCCGGCCAGCTTCTCGACGGTGGTGTCGCGACGCGGGTGCTCGTCGACGCTGAAGTCGACGACCGATCCATCGAACTGTTGCACCTTCAGCGGGATGATCTCGTCTGCGAACTTGCCTGCGTCGATCGCGGCGATCGCACGCTGATGCGACCGCGCGGCCCATGCGTCCATCTCCTCGCGGGTGATGCCGACCGACTGCGCGGTGTTCCAGCCGACCGTGATCGACATGTCCTTGGCGGGCGCGTCCGGCGTCTCGACGTGCGTCGGCGGCATCCAGCGCTCCTCGAACTTCAGCTCCGGGCCGGGGATGCGCCAGTTCGTCAGCGGCGTCATCGACAGCGATTGCACCCCGCCCGCGACCAGTGCACGCTCCATACCGGAGCCGATCTGCGCGGCCGCATTGCCGATGGCGGTCAGGCTGCCCGCGCAGTGCCGGTTCACCGACTGACCGGGAACGGTGTCCATACCGGTCGCGGTGGCCGCATAGCGGGCGAGATCGCCGCCGCCGTAATGCGATTCGGCGATGATGATGTCGTCGAACGCGGCCGGGTCGACACCGGACCGGCGGACGACCTCGGGAAGCACCGTGGTGATCAGGGTTTCCGGAGGCGTGTTGACCAGCGTGCCCTTGAAGGACCGGCCGATCGCTGTTCTGGCGGCGCCGACGATGACGGGAGTGCCCATGTTCTTTGACCTCAGCTTTTGGCGGTAACGACTTTACAAAAATAGCAGATACTGTATTGCCATCCGTATGTGACCGCGCTCACTGCGGCTCGGGCACGTGGAAATGCTCGTCACGCAGGCGGAACGCCTCCTTGGTGCCGTGTTCCGCCCTCGTCTTGACGAAGTTGAACTCACCGGGCGCGAACTGCAGGTTCGTCCCGTACGCGTGGAACAGGTAGCTCGCCACCTCCTCGCCTTGATACGCCTGGCCCTGTTCGACCAGGCGGAACGCCTCCTTGGCGATGACGACGCCGTCGGCGGGCATTTTGGCCGCCTTCTCCGCCCAGTACCTGGCCCGTGCCGTGACCTTGGACGGCTCGCACGTGTCGGTGAAGACACCCAGATGCTCGATGTCGCCGGCCTCGATGATGTCGCCCGTCAACAGCATCCGACGGGCCAGCACAGGGCCGAGGCGGTGGAAGAACATGTGCAGGCTGCCCAGCGCGGGCCCGAGAAAGCGGGTGGCGGGCATACCGATCTTGGTGTCGCGGGCGATGACGGAGATATCGGTCATCAACGCCATCTCGAAACCACCACCCAGCGCGTAGCCGCTGATCTCGCCGACGGTGACCTTCGGAAAGCCCATCAGATTGTGGTAGAAGCCGAATGACTTGCGGTCGACCGTGAGCCGTCGACGCTGGCTCGGCCGACTCTTCTTACCGTCGTCTTTCTCGCCGTACCAGCCGTAGGCGTTGTTCATGTCCGCCCCGGTGCTGAACACTCCGTCGACTCCCCGCAACAGCACGACGGTGATGTCGTCGTCTTCGGCGACGTGATCGAGGCAGCGGGCAACGGCCTCGCGCATCGCAGCGTCGTAGGAATTGCGCCGCTCGGGATTGTTCAGGGTGATCGTCGCGATGCGGTTGTCCGCATCGACGTCGAACAGAACGCGGTCGTCATGAGAAGTAGTCGTCATCCCGGGCTCCTCGAGATCAGTTTGGCCTCAATGGTTTTGTCGGTGCCGACGGCAAGTGTGTTGCGCCGGGCCGCGGCGAGATGATCTTGGGCCAGTCGTACCGCGCGTGACGCATTGCCGTCACGGATGGCGTCCAGCAGCCGCTGATGGTCGCGCAGTGCGGCTCGCATCGTCTTGTGGTTCACGTCGTCATCGCTCCAGACCGATGACTCATGGGCCGACCAGACCACCTCGAGCGAACCGATCAACAGAATCATCGGTTCGTTGCCGCAGCGGGACACCAGTGCTTCGTGGAACCGTCTGGCGTTCGGCACGTACGCCGATACCTCGTCGAATTGCTCTGTCTGAAGGTCGATTTCGGCCTGCAGATACGGCACGACCTCGGTCATTCGATCCTTGCGCGTCGCACACATTCCCGCGCAGATCGGTTCGAGGTGCAGCAGCGCCTCACTGACATCCGCAGGTGTCGAGCCTCGCGTCTGCAGCACCATGCTGATCATCTGCGCGGTCCGCACCGCCGAGGGCAGGTGGACCACCGCTCCCCCGACGTTGCCGCGCCGCACCGAGATCAGACCGTCGGTCTCCAGGATGTGGATCGCCTCGCGCAGGGCGGGCGGGCTGACGCCGAACTGCTGGAAAAGGCTTTCCTGTGACGGCAGTATCGGTCTTCAGGCGGCCGGAGAGAATCTCGTCGCGAAGCCGCGACGCCACGATTTCGGCGACGCGCGGCTGGCGGATACCCTGCAGCTCCACGAGATCAGGTCCGTCGCTTGCCGAAGTTGAACGCGGTGAGCTTGTCCGGCGAAAGGGCCAGCGTCGTGGCTTCTCCGATGCACAGCACCTCGCCGTCCAGCGACAGCCGCGCCGTCGACGTCACACCCCTTTCGGCCTGTTCGCGCACTATGTCGAAGCTCAGCTCGGTGAGGATGGGCGTCGGCCTGCGGAACGTCACGGTCAACGAGCGGGTCTTGCCCGACAGCTCGGTGGCGCAGTTCTGGTGCTGGATGACGCAGTCGAAGAACACGGCGAGGAAACCGCCGTGCACCAGGCCGGGCGGCCCTTCGTAGACGACGGGGAACGTGACACGGCCTTCCGCCGTGTCGGCGTCGATGCGATCGAATTCGTATTCCGGAAAGCACGGGTTGAACGCGCCGATGTCAAACGCATGCGCGAGGTAGACCCGCTGGCTGTCTGTGCCCTCCTCACCGATCCGCGGGGTGGCGTCCGCAGCCACCGCGCCCGCCAGTTCGCTCTCCCATTCGCCGATCTGGTCGATCACGGCGTCGATCACGGGGTGGGGATGTTCGAGCGACAGCATCTGGCCCGCGAGGCGCCGCAGCGCACCCGCGGCTGCGACCGTCTGAGCGAGCGGCTGTTCACCGAACCGACCGCCAGCGCCGTCAGCCATCCGGGCTTTCCTTTCTATCTTGTATAGGATAGTAATGGTTTACCATACTGTATGGGCATCCGTATATGGCTCGGGAAGGGACCCGGCAGTGAGTCAAGAGGTCGGTTCCGCTGACGGTGTGGTGACTGCACAACGGGACGGGGCGATCCTGCGGCTCACGCTCGATCGTCCGGCCCGACGCAACTCGTTGAGCCATTCGATGGTCGACGAACTCGTCGAGGCATTGACCGATGCCGCAGCCGACGATTCGTTGCGAGCCATTCTCCTTCGCGGCGAGGGCGGCGACTTCTGCGCGGGCGCCGACTGGGTCGCCACAAATTCCGGCGGCCAGCGGCCACGCACCGGCGACCTGGTCCGTCGCATCCCCCACACGTCGCACCGACTCGTCGAGCTGATTGCCACCATCCACCTTCCCGTGGTGTGTGTCGTACGCGGCTGGGCAGTCGGGCTCGGCTGCAACCTCGCGCTCGCCGCCGACTTCACGGTGGCCGCAGCCGACGCGGTGTTCTGGGAGCCGTTCGTGACAAGGGGTTTCAGCCCGGACTCCGGCGCGACATGGCTGCTGCCGCGACTGGTGGGTCTGGCGCGCGCGAGGCGGATGCTGCTGCTCGGCGAGAAGGTGACGGCAGTCGACGCCGCAGACTGGGGACTGATCCACGACGCCGTCGACGCAGCAGGTCTCGACGAGGCCGCCGAGGAATTGCTGGCCCGGCTCGCCGCGTCCCCGACGGTCGCGGTCGGGCTGGCCAAGCAGGCAGTTCACTACGGTCAGCACGCGACATTGCCCCAGGCGATGAACCAGGAGCTGTTCAATCTTGAGCTGTCCTGCCGGACAACGGATTTCAAGGAAGGCTTGGCCGCGTTCCGGGAACGACGCACACCGGAGTTCCACGGCCGATGACCGATGAGCGACTCGACGAAGGGACCACCGATGGCCACTAAGTCCTACGACACCATCAGATACGAGGTCGACGGGCATAAGGCCACCATCACCTTGAACCGCCCCGACGCCCTGAACGCGCTCAGCCCCTTCATGATCACCGAGCTGCGCGATGCTTACGACGAGGCCGAAAACGACGACGCCGTCTGGCTTCTCATCGTCACCGGCGCTGGCCGCGCGTTCTGCACCGGTGCGGACGCGAAGCAGATCCCCGAGGACGGCAAGGTCATCAACGAGCGTGCCTATCTGTCCACCTACGACCAGTGGGAGGCGCCCCAGGAAGGCACCCCTCCGTTTCGCCGGATGGCCAAACCGGTGCTTGGCGGCGATCAACGGAATCTGCTGCGGCGCGGGCCTCGACTGGGTCACCACCGGCGACATCGTCATCGCATCCGAGGCGGCCACGTTCTTCGATCCGCACGTCAGCATCGGCCTGGTCGCCGGCCGGGAGATGGTCAGGCTGGCGCGCGTCCTGCCCCGCAATGTCGCACTGCGAATGGCGTTGACCGGCAAGCACGAGCGGATGGACGCGCACCGCGCATACGAACTGGGAATGATCAGCGAAGTCGTCGCCCATGACAGCCTTCTCGAGCGGGCACACGAAATCGCCGACATGGTGAACTCGAATGCGCCGCTTGCGGTTCGGGGCACCCGGCTGGCCATCCACAAGACGCTGGACCTGCCGCTGCACGACGGCGAGATCCTTGCCGAAGCCTTCAGGGAGCGCAATCTGCACACCGAGGATTCGCTCGAAGGCCCGAGGGCGTTCGTGGAGAAGCGCGCACCAATCTGGCAGTGCCGATGACCGAGAGCTTCCAAACCATCCTTCTCGACATCGATGTCGACGACCACGTCGCCACCATCACGTTGAACCGGCCCGACGCGCTCAACGCGTTCAACCGCACCATGTGCGAGGAGATGTCGCGCGCCTGGCGCATCGTCAAGCTCGACGACGCGGTGCACGCCGTGGTTCTGCGTGCGGCCGGCGATCGGGCGTTCAGCGCGGGCCTCGACATCAAGGCGTCCTACGGACAGCCCGACAACGTGTGGAATCACGAGGATCCCGGCGAGCCGCTGAGCCCCAAATGGCAGAAGGTGTGGAAGCCGGTCGTCTGCGCCGTTCACGGGATCTGCACCGCAGGCGCGTTCTACTTCGTCAACGAGTCCGATGTCGTGATCTGTTCGCAGGATGCCACGTTCTTCGACTCGCACGTTTCGGCAGGCCTGGTCTGCGCCCTGGAGCCGATCGGACTGATGCGCCGCATCGGTCTGGCCGAGACCCTGCGAATAGCTTTGATGGGCAACGACGAACGGGTTGGCGCCGACACCGCCCTTCGGATCGGGCTGGTGTCCGAGGTGGTCCCGCGCGAGGCGCTCTGGGCCCGCGCGCACGCCATCGCGGAGACGATCGCCGCCAAGCCACCCGCGGCGACGCAGGGCACGGTGAAGGCGATCTGGGAGTCGTTGGACAAGCCCTACCGGGCCGCGCTCGAGCAGAATCTGATCTACACGCGGCTGGGAAACCCGATCGGTGCCGCCGAGCTCACGCAACGGGGCGGGCCGGTGAAGTCCAAGCCACGGATCCGGTGATGACCGACCACCCGTTGCGGCAGCGTATCGCCGACGGTGCTCGACATCGCACCGGACGCATCGGCGATCGAGTACGACGGGCAGTGGTCCACTTATGGTCAGGTCGGCGCACTGGCTCGCCATATCGCGTCGCTGGTGGACGGCCGCGGCCAGGTCGGCATGTTGCTGCGCAACCGACCCGCCCATGTCGCCGCCTTCCTCGGCGTGCTGCTGGCAGGCGGCACGGTGGTCGTGATCAACCCGTCCCGTGGTGACGAACGAACGAGGGCCGACATCGCCGCGCTGGAACTGCCCGTGATCATCGGCGGCGCCGAGGATCTGACGGCACTGGTGGTGCCGGACTGCGGTTCGACGGTGATATCCATATCCACGGTCGACGCCGAGCCGGAGCCGCTGGCGGTCGGCGCGGATCGCGCTGCGCCGAGACCCGGCGTAGCGGTGCGGATGCTGACCAGCGGCACCACCGGTCCGCCGAAACGGATCGATCTCACCTACGACATGCTGGCGCACAGCGTGATGGGTCCGGCACCGGAACTCGCACAGACACCGAAAGAAATCCGAAGCGGTGTCGCGATCGTCAACGCACCGCTGGTGCACATCGGCGGCGTGTTCCGGGTGCTGCAATGCGTCGCAGAGGCAAGGCCGTTCGCGCTGCTGGACCGGTTCGACCTCGACGAGTGGGCGGCCGCGGTGCGTAGGCACCGGCCCCGTGCGGTGTCTCTGGTGCCTACCGCACTCCGGATGGTGCTGCACTCCGCACTGCGCCGCGAGGACCTCGACGGCGTTCGCGTCGTCACGTCGGGCACCGCGCCGCTTTCAGCGGAGGACGCCGACGCGTTCTTCGAGAAGTTCGGCATCCCGGTCCTGACATCCTATGCCGCAACCGAATTCGGCGGTGGTGTCGCGGGCTGGACACTGTCCGATCACCAGAAGTACTGGCGGGCCAAACGGGGCAGCGTGGGACGCGCCAACCCGGGCGCGCACCTGCGGGTGGTCGACGACGACGGCAACCCGCTGGGCCGCGGGCCAGCCGGGGCTGCTCGAGGTGAAACCGGGACAGCTGGGCCCGTCGACGGATTGGATGCGGACCACCGACATGGCCCGAATCGACGAAGACGGTTTCCTGTGGATCCTGGGTCGCGCCGACCAGGCGATCATCCGCGGCGGCTTCAAGGTGATGCCCGACGACGTGCGCGCCGCACTGGAGAGCCATCCCGCGGTGCAGGGTGCGGCCGTGGTCGGCAGGCCCGACGACCGTCTCGGGGAGACGCCTGTCGCAGTCGTGGAGCTGAGGGAATGCGGGACCGCCGACGCCGACGAGTTGATGGAGTTCCTGCGAAGCCGGCTGGCCCGCTACGAGGTTCCCACCGAGATCGCGATCGTCGACGCCATCCCCCGGACACCGTCCGGCAAGCCGGATCTGAGCGCCATCCGTGGTGGCTGAAACGCAGACCGTCGGAAAGCTACTTCGACGGCAGGCAGCCTTGCGGGGCACGCATCCGCTGCTGATCTGCGACTCCGACCGCATCAGCTACGCCGATGCCGAACGCCGGTCGGCCGAGCTTGCCCGCGGCCTGACGGCCCTCGGCGCGGGGAAAGGCAGTCACGTCGGTCTGCTCTACCCGAACGGGACGGAGTGGGTGATCGCGATGCTGGCGGCGGCACGCATCGGCGCCGTGGTGGTGCCCTTCTCGACGTTTGCCACCTCGTCCGAGATGACGACCCAACTCGCCCACGCCGACATCGAGATCCTGCTCGCGACGGCGTCCTACCGCAATCACGACTACCGCGAACGGCTGGCGGCCGTCGAGCGCTCAGCCGTCCCGCTGCTGCGTCATGTCCTCATCGACGCCGAGTTGCACGACATGGCAGACGACGCATCGCTCGAGGCGATGGAGGACGACGTCGACCCATCCGACACTCTGGCAATCGTGTACACATCGGGCTCCACTGCCGCTCCCAAAGGGGTTGTGCACACCCATTCGTCGCTGCTCGAACACCAGAGGGTCCTCAACGAGATTCGTGGCCTCACCGCCGACGACCGGCTGTTCTGCAATTCGCCGTTCTACTGGATCGGCGGTATCGCGTTCGCGGTCCTGGCAAACCTGCTCGCCGGCGCCACCCTCATCTGCTCCAACGCTGTCGACTCGAGCGAAACGCTCGATCTGCTGGAGGCCGAAAAGCCGACCATGACAAATGGTTTCGTCGCAGGAATCGCGCATCTCGCGCGTGATCGCAGCCTTCCACGACGCGATCTGTCGTCCATGCGCCGCGGCAATCTGTATCCCATCATGGCCGCCGAAGTGCGGCCTGCCGATCCAGAGCGCAGGCACACGATGCTCGGTATGACCGAGGCGGGCAGTGTCATCACGATCAGCGCCGACGAGTCCGACCAACCCGAGCATCGACGTGGGTCGTTCGGCAAGCCCGCACCCGGTTTCGAGACCAAGGTCGACGACAACGGCGAGCTGTGCATCCGCGGGCCGTTCGTGATGCAGTGCTACTACAAGCGCAGCCGCGAGGAGTGCTTCGACGCCGACGGCTGGTTCCACACCGGCGATCTGGTGCGGGTTGACCGGGATGGTTTCGTGTACTTCGTCGGTCGCCTCGGATCGATGATCAAGACCGCAGGCGCCAATGTCGCGCCCGCCGAGGTCGAACGTGCGATCGCCAAGGCAACCGGCCAGACCGCCTACGTTCTCGGTATCCCCGACGCGGAGCGCGGGCAACAGGTGGTGGCCGTGATAGCCACCGACGGCGACGTCGACCTCCCGGCGCTTCGACACGAACTCAAACGGGAGATCTCCGCCTACAAGATCCCGAGGCGGATCGTCGCCGTGGCACCTGCACAGATACCCGTGCTGTCCAGCGGCAAGGTGGACATGAGCCGGCTCGCGACGGTGTTCGATGACTGAGTCACCCTCGACCATCGACGAACTGGTCCGGCACCGCGCCGCCCAATACCCGGCGAAGCCGGTGGTCATCGACCCGGTCAACCGCATCACCTTCGCCGAACTCGACCAGCACACGCACGCGACGGCCGCCGCCTTCCTGGAAGCGGGGGTGACGAAGGGCACCCGCGTCGGGCTGATCATGCCCAACGGCACCGCCTGGGTACGGACCGCAATCGCGCTCACCCGTATCGGCGCGGTGCTCGTCCCGCTCAGCACACTGCTGGCGCCACCGGAACTCGTCGCACAGCTACGGGTCGCGTCTGTGCAATATCTGGTTGCCGTCGAGGAGTTCCGCGGGCACCGCTACCTCGACGAGCTGAAGTCCGAATCTCAGTCCCCGACGGATCTGCCTGCGCTCCGCGGTGTTTGGACGCTCGACAAGCTTCCGAGGCCCAGTGAAGCGACCACTGCGACCGTCGACGCCGTCGCGGCAACCGTCACCGCAGCCGACACCCTCGTCATCATGTTCACTTCGGGCAGCAGCGGACCGCCCAAAGGTGTCATCCACTCGCACGGCAACGCGCTGGGCGCCGTGCGGTCGGGACTCGAGGCGCGGTGCATCGGCGCCGATACCCGGCTGTATCTGCCCATGCCGTTCTTCTGGGTCGGCGGCTTCGGAAGTGGCATCCTGTCGGTGCTGCTGGCGGGAGCGACACTGGTCACCGAGGAGATTCCGAGTCCGGAGACCACCCTCCGCCTCCTCGAACGGGAGAAAGTGACGCTGTTCCGCGGCTGGCCCGACCAAGCGCAAGCCCTTGCCCGCCAGTCGGAGTCGGTCGACGCCGACCTCTCCGCACTACGGCCGGGCAGCCTGGAGGCGCTGCTGCCGCTCGATCAGCGAGCTGCGCCGGGCGCGCGGGCCACGTTGTTCGGCATGACGGAGGCGTTCGGCCCCTACTGCGGCTACCCCGCCGATACCGACATGCCACGATCGGCATGGGGCAGTTGCGGTAAACCATTCGCGGGCACCGAAGTCCGCATCGTGGATCCCGACACCGGCGAACCCGTGCCTGCGGGGACCGTCGGCATGATCCAGATCCGCGGGCCGAACACACTGCGCGGCATCTGCCGTCGCAGTCGAGAAGAAGTGTTCACCGCCGACGGCTTCTACCCCACGGGCGACCTCGGACACCTCGACGACGACGGCTTCATGTTCTACCACGGTAGATCCGATGACATGTTCAAGGTCAGCGGCGCCACCGTCTACCCGAGCGAGGTCGAGCAGGCTCTGCGCGGCATCGACGGCGTCCGGAACGCGTTCGTCACCGACGTGTCGGGCGCGGTCGGCGCCGTCGTGATTGCCGACGCGCCGGTCGATCAGCTCCGAGCGGAAGCGCGAAAGCTACTGAGCTCCTTCAAGGTTCCGACAGTATGGCTGCTCGTCGACTCCGATGACGCGATACCGCGGGGCGCCACCGGCAAGGTTGACATCGCGGCGCTGAAACGACATGATCAGCTGACCACACCTCGTTGTCGTAGATGATTGATCAGCGGCGTGGCGCCCGCCGAGAGGTGTTCGGACATCGCGGCGCGGGCCTGCTCGGCATCGCGTTTGGCCAGCGCGGCGACCACCCGCCGGTGATCCCTCATCGATCGCTTCGGCCAGCCGCCGACGACCGGAAAAAGCGATTCGGGTGCGTAGCGGGTGATCTGGGACATCAGCTGCGAGAGCTTCGGCGAGTCTGCGGCGACGTTGATGGCGCGGTGAAACTCGTGGTTGAGTCGAACCGCCCGCTCGTGGTCATCGACGGCGTACGCAGACTCGAGCTGTGCCTGAATCGATTCGAGCTCGTGAACCTGGTCGTCGGTGATGTTCGCGGCGGCTCTGGCGGCAAGCTCTCCCCCGATGTGGGCCTGCACATCGGACACGTCGGTGATGTCTCGGCGCGTCACCGGCAGCACCACGAACCCGCGGTGCAGCTTCTGGTCGAGCAGGCCTTCGGCGCGCAGTTGGAAAAGCGCCTCACGCACCGGCGTCACACTGATTCCCAGCTCGGCCGCCAACTGGTCCAGCCGTACATACTCACCCGCCGCGTAAGTCCCGTCGAAGACTCGATTGCGGACGTACCGCGCAACCGCTTCGGAAAGCTGTGGCCGCGTGGCGAACTCGGGAACAGTCACGTCAGATCCGGTAGTCGGCGAGCAGTCGCTTGCTGATGATGTTCTTCTGGATCTCGCTGGTGCCCTCCCCGATCAACAGGAACGGGGCGTCGCGCATCAGCCGCTCGATCTCGTATTCCTTGGAGTATCCGTAGCCGCCGTGGATGCGGAAGCTCTGCTGGGTGACCTCCGAGCAGAACTCGCTGGCCAGATACTTCGCCATGCCCGCGGCGACGTCGTTGCGTTCGCCGGAATCCTTGAGTCTGGCGGCATTGACCATCATCAGATGAGCCGCTTCGACTTTCGTTGCCATCTCGGCCAGCTGGAACGCAATGGCCTGGTGCTCGGCGATCGGCTTGCCGAAGGTCTGACGCTGCTGGGCGTACCTGACGGCCAGCTCGAATGCGCGGATGCCGACGCCGCACGCCCGCGCCGACACGTTCACCCTGCCGACCTCGATGCCGTCCATCATCTGGAAGAAACCCTGGCCGGGCGCTTCACCGAGGATGTCGCCGGCCTTGGCAACGTAGCCGTCGAAGATCAACTCCGTGGTGTCGATGCCCTTGTACCCAAGCTTGTCGATCTTTCCGGGGATCAGCAGGCCCGGCGCCACTTCCCCGAAGCCGGTTGGCTTTTCGACGAGGAAGGCCGTCAGATTGCGATGCGGCTTCTCGGCGCCTTCGTCGGTACGCACCAGCACCGCCACCAGCGTCGAACTGCCACCGTTGGTGAGCCACATCTTCTGGCCGTCGATGGTGTAGGTGCCGTCGTCGTTGTTCCTGGCGCGGGTTCGGATCGCTGCGACATCGGACCCGAGTTCGGGCTCGGACATCGAAAACGCGCCACGAGTCTCCCCTGTGGCCATTCTGGGCAGGAACCGCTGCTTCTGTTCCTCTGTTCCATGTTGACGCAGCATGTAGGCCACGATGAAGTGGGTGTTGATCACCCCGGAGACGCTCATCCAGCCGCGCGCCAGCTCCTCGACGCACAGCGCGTAGGTCAACAGCGACTCGCCGAGACCCCCGTACTCCTCCGGGATCATCAAGCCGAACAGCCCCATCTCGCGCATCTGGTCGACGATGTCCTGCGGGTAGGAGTCGGCGTGCTCGAGCTCCTGGGCGTTGGGAATGACCTCCTTGTCGACGAAGCGCCGCACGTTCGCGACGATCTCGGTCTGGAACTCCGTCAACCCCAGCGTTTGAGCGATTCTGCTCATGCGGCCACCTCGCAGGCTCCGTGACCCATGCTGTGCCGAATATTCGCTCGCAAGCTTCGCTCATGCGCCAACCCTTTCGAAGACGGCGGCCAGGCCCTGCCCACCACCGATACACATCGTTTCCAGCCCATACCGGGCCCCGCGCCGATTCAATTCGCGGGCCAGTGTGGCGAGCATCCGCCCGCCGGTGGCGCCAACCGGATGGCCGAGCGAAATCCCCGACCCGTGCACGTTCGTCCGCTCGCGGTCGGCGTCGGTGAACCCCCACTCCCGCATCACCGCGAGCGCTTGGGCTGCGAACGCCTCGTTCAGTTCGATGAGGTCGATGTCGCTCAGTTGCAGGGCCGCCCTGTCGAGCGCGACTTCGGTGGCAGGCACCGGCCCGATGCCCATGATGTCGGGCCCAACCCCGGCCGACGCCCACGAGACCAGCCGCACAAGTGGAGTCAACCCGAGCTCGGCCGCTTTCTCGGGTGTGGTCACGATGCACATCGATGCGGCATCGTTCTGGCCGCTGGCGTTGCCCGCCGTGACGGTGGCGTCCGGATCATTCTTGCCGAGAACGGGTTTCAGCTTGGCCAGCGATTCGACAGAAGTGTCGGCGCGGGGATGCTCGTCGGTATCGATGACCTGCTCGCCCTGGCGGGTGCGCACGGTGACCGGGATGATCTCCTCGGCGAGGATGCCGTCCTTCTGCGCGGCGACCGCTCGCTGATGCGATGCGACCGCCAGCTCGTCCTGTTCACGGCGCGTGATGTCGTACTGGCGGCGCAGGTTCTCGGCGGTCTCGAGCATGCCGCCGGGCACCGGGTAGTGCGCTCCGCCCGCGGTGGTTCGCCCACGCGCCAGCCCGTCGTGCACCTTGACACCGGATCTCGCTGCACCCCAACGCATGTCCGTCGAGTAGAAGGCGACGTTGGTCATGCTTTCCGCGCCGCCCGCCACGACGAGGTCGTCGCTTCCGGTGCTGACCTGCATGCAGGCCTGGATGACCGCCTGCAGACCCGAACCACAGCGCCGGTCGACCTGCATACCGGGCACGGTCACCGGCAGGCCGGCGTCCAGCGCGACCACGCGTCCGATCGCGGGCGCCTCGCTGTTCGGATAGCAGTGGCCGAGAATCACATCGTCGACCGCGTCGGGCGCGATGCCGGTCCGGTCCAGCAGGCCCGTCAAGGCCGTCACCCCGAGGTCGACCGCTGTCAGCGATGCGAACATGCCGCCGTAGCGGCCGATCGGTGTGCGTACCGGCTCACAGATCACCGCCTCGCGGGTCGTCATATGTGTCGACCTCCGGTGACCTCCAGGACGGTCCCCGTCATGTACGACGACAGATCGCTCGCCAGAAACAGGGCGACCTTGGCGACCTCGGAGGGTTCGCCTGCCCGGCCCATCGGCACCTCGGCCAGCTTCTGGTCCCAAATGTGTTGCGGCATGGCCTCGGTCATCGCTGATCGGATCAGGCCCGGCTGTATCGCGTTGACCCGCACCCCGAGGTGGGCCAACTCCTTGGCGGCGGCCTTCGTCAAGCCGACGATGCCCGCCTTGGCCGCCGAGTAGTTCGTCTGGCCGATCAAACCGACCTTGCCCGAGATCGACGACATGTTCACGATCGCTCCGCGCTTGTTCTCGCGCATGATCGCGGCGGCGGACTTCGTCCCGTTCCAGGTGCCTTTCAGGTGCACTGCGATGACCTGATCGAATTGTTCTTCGGTCATCTTGCGAATCGTCGCGTCGCGGGTGATCCCGGCGTTGTTGACCATGATGTCGATGCCGCCGAAGTGTTCGACCGCCGCGCTGACCAACCCGTCGACCTCGTCGGCCTTTGTCACGTCGCAGCGGACAGCCAATGCGGCATCGGAGCCCAGCTGCTTGGCGGCGGCTTCCGTCGCGGCGAGGTCGAGATCACCGAGCACCACGCGGGCGCCCTCGGCGATGAAGAGCTCGGCGATCGCATAACCCAAGCCCTGCGCACCCCCGGTGACGACCGCCGTCCGATCTGTCAGCAATGACACCTGATCACCCATCCTCACACTCGTTCTCGGACCACTGGCAGGTGGACATCATATTTCATATACGAACTGGGGTCGCACGACCTAGTAGCTGGGTTTAGTCAAGGCAACCGTGCTGAGTCAACTGGCTAGGACTTCGGTGCTTCGGTCGTGTCACCTGCGTAGCAGGCAAGGCCATACAAAACAGGGGCGACGCTGCGGACTTGACCAGCAGGTCTGCATGCGGTCGGCGCGACACCTAGCCGGGGGCGGCTGCTAACAAGGCTTGCGCTGCCTCATTAAGTAACTCGGGCAACGATTCTCGCCAGTCGTGTCGGATAATCCACGGCCAGTTAGCGGTAAGGGGCTCTCGCGCTTCATCGCGTTATTCATTGACCCGCGTCACTTCTTGCCCGAGGATTGCACCGACGACGCGCAGCCGCGTGGGTCGCGCAGAGAGGGGTCAGGACAATGTACGAGGGAAACGAACATGAAGGGGTCAAGGTCTCCGACGAAGATCTTGAGCGTGTCCGGGAGTTGCATCAAATTGCCCGCGACGCGCTGGTGGAGTCAAATCGCATTCTGTCCCCGTATATGAACATCGACGCTGATTCGATCGACTCGGTGCTCCTCAAATTGACGAGCAGCGAAGTTCAGTTCGACAAAGATGGGGGCGTCCCGCCCGTGCAGATCTGCACTGAGTACCAGTCGGGCGGCGCGTGCGCCTACGTCGAATGTGAACCTCCGGGCGCCACGTATCCATGCTGACCGATTACTCTCCCGCCTTCTTAGACCCGTCCATCTAGCTTGCCTGCAGGAGAGCCAAAGAGAATCTGTCACAACTGCTCGTGACAGATTTTCGGGGGCGGCGGGAGATCATACTGAAGCCGCTGCAAGCCTCTGACCTCTGATGATGCCGTATTTTCATATATGTTTTCACCGCCACACGGGATCGCCGAAACAGGAGCAGCTCTGTCATGACCACCGCTGAAGTCAGCGACGAGGATTTCCGGGAAATCCTGGCCCAGACCCGTCTTTTCGTTCGCAGCGCGGTCGTTCCGCGAGAACAGGAGATTCTCGCCGACGACCGGGTGCCTGACGATCTGCGTGAGCAGGCCGCGAAGATGGGGCTGTTCGGCTACGCGATCCCCCAGGAGTTCGGCGGTCTGGGCTTGAACCTTGCCCAGGATGTCGAGATGGCAATGGAGCTGGGCTACACCTCGCTGGCGCTGCGGTCGATGTTCGGCACGAACAACGGCATCGCGGGCCAGGTGCTCGTGGGGTTCGGCACCGACGAGCAGAAGGCGCAGTGGCTCGAGCGGTTGGCTACCGGCGAAGTGGCCTCGTTCGCGTTGACCGAGCCCGGCGCCGGATCGAATCCATCGGGTTTGCGCACCAAGGCGATTCGCGATGGCGACAACTGGATCATCAACGGAGACAAGCGTTTCATCACCAACGCCCCCATCGCCGACCTGTTCATCGTCTTCGCACGTACCCGGCCCGCCGACGACAACGGCTCCGGCATCGCGGTCTTTCTGGTGCCTGCGGACACGGCAGGCGTCCAGGTCGGCGTCAAGGATGCCAAGATGGGCCAGGAGGGCGCCTGGACGTCTGACGTCAGCTTCACCGACGTCCGTGTTCCCGCGGGAGCGCTGATCGGCGGCAGCGAGGACATCGGTTACCGCGCGGCGATGACGTCGCTCGCGCGTGGTCGTGTCCACATTGCCGCACTGGCCGTCGGCATCGCCCAGCGCGCCCTTGACGAATCCGTCACGTATGCCGCCACCGCGACACAGGGCGGCAAGCCGATCGGCAGCTTCCAGCTTGTCCAGGCCATGCTCGCCGACCAGCAGACCGGCGTGCTGGCCGGGCGTGCACTCGTCCGCGACACCGCGCAACGCTGGCTATCCGGCGAGGACCGCAGGATCGCGCCGTCAGCGGCGAAACTGTTCTGCACCGAAATGGCAGACAAGGTCGCCGATCTCGCGGTTCAGGTGCACGGCGGTAGCGGCTACATGCGGGAGGTTCCGGTGGAGCGCATCTATCGCGACGTCCGGCTGCTGCGGTTGTACGAGGGCACCAGCGAGATACAGCGGCTGATCATCGGAGGCAATCTCGTGAAGTCGGCACAGGCATGATTTCTCAGCGGCTCACCGGCAAGGTGGCGTTCGTCACCGGAGCCGCCCGAGGCCAGGGGCGTGCGCACGCCGTGCGACTCGCCACCGAGGGTGCCGACATCATCGCGATCGACGTAGCAGGCGCGTTGCCGCCGGCTGTGCCCTACCCGCCGGCGACGCCAGAGGATCTCAAGGAAACCGCACGGCTGGTGGAGGCGACAGGGCGCCAGATCCTCACGACCGCGGTGGACACCCGTGACCATGACGGGCTGAAGAGCGCGGTCGACGATGCCGTCGGAGTTCTGGGTCGGCTCGACATCATTGTCGCGAACGCAGGCATCACCTCCCCTCGAGCCTGGAACGCGATCACGCCCGAGGAATTTCGAGACGTCATGGACGTCAATGTGACCGGCACCTGGAACTCGGTGATGGCCGGCGCGCAACACGTCATCGACGGCGGCCGCGGTGGGTCGATCATCCTGATCAGCTCGGCTGCCGGAGTCAAGATGCAGCCGTTCATGATCCACTACACCGCCAGCAAGCACGCCGTCACCGGGATGGCCCGGGCCTTCGCCGCCGAACTCGGCAAGCATTCGATTCGCGTCAACAGCGTCCATCCCGGTCCCGTCGTCACCCCCATGGGTTCCGCCGAGATGGTCGAGGCGATGGCCAAGGCTGCCGACGCCGACGGCAATCAGGCTTTGTTGAATGTGCTCACGCCATTCCTTCCCACCTGGGTGGCGCAACCCGAGGACATCGCTGATGCCGTCTGCTGGTTGGCCAGCGATGAATCCAAACTTGTTACAGCGCAGGCGATCTCGATCGACCAAGGATCGTCGCAGTACTGACGCCGACCGGCTAGAACACCACAGTCTGGTTGCCGAAGGAGATTACTCGGTCCTGGCAGTGCCACATCACGGCCCTTGACAAGACCACGCGCTCGACGTCCGCGCCCAGCAGCGTCAGGTCATCGACGGAGTGCCGATGATCGACCCGGACCACGTCCTGCTCGATGATCGGGCCGTCGTCAAGTTCTTCGGTGACATAGTGCGCGGTCGCGCCCACCAGCTTCACCCCGCGCTCTTTGGCCCGCCGGTAGGGCGCCGCCCCGATGAACGCGGGAAGGAACGAGTGGTGGATGTTGATCAACGGGCAGCCCACGTGCGACAGGAAACCCGGGGTGAGGATCTGCATGTAGCGCGCCAGCACCACCAGGTCGGCGTTGCCGCGGAGCAGATCGAGTAGCCGCAATTCGGCCTCCGCGCGATTGTCCTTCGTCGCAGGGACATGAAGGAATGGCACCCCGAAGGGCCGAACGGCGTCGGCCAGGTCTGGATGGTTGGAGATCACCATCGACACCGACATGTCCAGCTCACCGCGGCGGTTGCGCCACAGCAGGTCCAACAGGCAGTGATCCTCCTTGGACGCCAGAATCGCGACACGCTTCGGTTTGGCCGCCTCGGTCAGCCGGAAATCCATCTCGAACGGCTTGGCAACCTGATCGGCGAATGCGCTTTCCAGACCGTCGCGGGCAGCCGTCAGTCCCGGCAGGTGAAAGATCGTGCGCTGCATGAAGGTGCCGCCGGACTGTTCGGTCGCATGCTGGTCCAGCGAAACGATGTTGGCACCGGACTGGGCCAAAAAGCTGCTGACTGCCGCGACCAAGCCGGGGCGGTCCGCACATCGCAGCAAGAGCCGGCCGACATCCGTGGTCGTGGCCATCCCCTCAACCCTCCCTAGTCGGGTCCATCTGCGCCGGACCGACTTCAGCGTCTCATTTCGGCCATCTGTCGGCGGTCTCCTGCGGCGGAAAAGCTCGCCGGATGGCGGCATGATCGATGAGACACGCTCGCTGCCTCGATAGGGAGGCAACCGGCTACGGACGAGGCCTAGATTTACGGCAACGTAAAGAGCCCGCGTCAGTTTCGCTCTCCCGTTCGCCACGTCTTCAGACCGATATGTATTTATCTGGGGTTATTGACGTCGCTGATAGTAGCCCAGCAATTCCGGTTTCTAAAGTCCGCAAACAACGTAGCTGACCAAGGAAATCTTTGCCGGACAAGATCGGCTCGCTAGCTGGAATAACGGTCAACAAAAGGGCAATACTCGTTACTTAGGCATTCATATAGACCGCATGTGAATGCCTTCCCGGTAACTGCGATTATTCGACGTTTCTGATCGCCGCTGCCCAAAGGATTGGACAAAAATGACCGTTCCTCAGCTGAGCATCGACCGCCAGGTTTATGACACTCCGCTCGACGAGGGAATCAGTTGGTTCGACTCCGACACCGGCTGCACGGTCATCGTCTCGACGCCCTCCGCCGACCCCGCCCTATGGGCCGATTTCATCGACGGGGCAGCGCGCAGCTACCGCAGGCACGGGATCGAACAAGCGCTGGACATGAATTCCCTCACCGACGAGGCGCACACCCAGCTGTTTCACGCGGTGGTCAATGACGCCGGCGCGATCATGGGCGGAATCCGAGCCAAGGGACCGTTGGACTCGCCGGAGGAATCACATGCCATCGTCGAATGGGAGGACCAGGCCGGTCTGCGCTCCGTTCGCAAGATGTTGGCCGACCGGCTGCCGTTCGGCGTGGTGGAGATGAAAACCGCCTGGATGTCCGACGATCCCAACCGGAGCCGCGGCATCAGCAACACGCTGGCACGCTCGCCGTTCACCACCATGGCGCTGCTGGACGCTCAGTTCGTGGTCGCCACCGCCGGCTCACACGTCCTGAACCGCTGGCGCACGTCAGGCGGCGTCGTCGCGAAGATTCCGGCGACGCCGTATCCCGACGACCGATACCGTACGAAGATGATGTGGTGGGATCGCAGCACGTTCGCCAACAACGCCGACGCTGAGCAGGTGTCGAAGATCTTCAACGAACTGGCCGTCGTCGCGCGTCAGTGCGACCTCACGGGTGCTCGGGCACTCGGAAGCGGCCTGTGACCTCTGCTTTCAACGATCAGTTCCGTGCAACGCTCCTAGTCGAGGCGCAATCGCAAGACGATCGACTGCTGTCAGAGCTGAGGACTGACTCCCGAATCGATTTCATCGACACGTGGGACGAGCAGCACGAGGAACTACGCAGGCTTCGCCCGCCGCCCGACCCCGACGTCGTCGCCGAAGCCAAGCGCTGGGCCTACTTTCCCTGGCGGCGGACCGTCGCCGGCGTGCTGGGACCACGCGGATTTCGCGCCGTGCGGCTCAACCGCAACCGGAATCTGATCACCGTCGAAGAACAATCGCGGCTTGCTCAACTCAGAGTGGGCGTCGTCGGCCTCAGCGTCGGCCACGCCATCGCCCACATCGTGGCCCAGCAGGGATTGTGCGGTCAGCTGCGCCTCGCGGACTTCGACGAGCTGGAATTGTCCAACCTCAACCGCGTGCCCGCCACGGTGTTCGACCTGGGATTCAACAAGGCGCAACTGGCCGCAAGGCGCATTGCCGAGCTCGATCCCTACCTGCCGGTGGAGGTTTTCGACCGAGGCATCGCCGCGGACTCCGTCGAAGCATTCCTCGATGATGTCGACATCCTGGTGGAGGAGTGCGACTCGCTCGACACCAAGGTTCTGGTCCGCCAGGCGGCGCGGGCACGGCGCATCCCGGTTCTGATGGCCACCGGTGACCGCGGCACCTTGGACGTGGAACGGTTCGATCTGGAGCCGCAGAGGCGGGTCCTGCACGGCCTCCTCGGCGATGTGGATTTCGCGGAGCTTGCCGACTTGCCCAGCCAGGACAAGGTTCCCTACGCCCTGCGCATGATGGACGGCGCGGCGCTGTCACCGCGGATGGCCGCCTCTCTGGTCGAGGTCGGAACCAGCTTGTCCACGTGGCCGCAGGTGGTCGCCGAAGTCGCCCAGAGTGCCGCGCTTGTCGCCGAAGCGGTCAGGAGGATCGGTCTCGGCGAAGAATTGTCATCCGGCAGGGTGCGCATCGATCTGGCACGCCACCTCGACGGAATCCATGACGCCCCGGTATCCGACCCGGCGCACGAGCCTGCCACCGACCAGCACAGCGACCTCACGCCGAAGGACGCCGTCGAGCGGGTGGTGGCGGCGGCCGTTCGCGCACCGTCGGGCGGGAACGCCCAGCCCTGGCACATATCCACCCGCGATGCCGCCATCACCATCGCGCTCGCCCCCGAGTACACGTCGACCATGGACGTCGCTTTCCGCGGCAGCGCTGTGGCGGTGGGAGCGGCGCTTTTCAACGCCAGGGTGGCGGCCGCCGCGGACGGCATCCTCGGACCTGTGAGTATCGAACCGGGCGACGATTCATGTCCGTTGCGGGCGGTTCTGAGCCTCGCCGATGGCTCCGACCCCGACCTCGCGGCGCTGTACGAGCCGATGCTCGCCAGAGAGACCAACCGCCATCACGGCAAACAGGTGTCGCCGCCCGAGGACGTCGTCGAGCGGCTCCACGCCGTGGCCCAGCGAGAAGGTGCCCGACTACGCCTGCTGACCGCACCCGCCGACATCGCAGCGGCGGCGGACATCCTGGCCGAATCCGATCGCATCCGGTACCTCACCCAGCGGCTGCACTCCGAGATGATCTCCGAAGTCCGTTTCCCCGGAGATCCGTCGCAGGACTCCGGCATCGACGTTCGCAGTTTGGAACTGGTCCCAGCCGACCTGGTCAAGCTGGATGTTCTGCGTCGCCCCGACGTGATGGCCTACCTCGATGAATGGAACGTGGGCACGGCGTTGGGCTCCGATACCAGGGAACGCGTCGTGACCAGTTCCTGTCTCGCCGTGGTGTACATGACCGGTCAGACGTTGACGGATTACGCGCGCGGCGGTTCTGCCGTCGAAGCGGTCTGGATCGTCGCCCAGCAGCACGGGCTCGCGGTCCAACCCATCTCGCCGGTGTTTCTCTACGCTCACGACGACGGCGATCTCGAGAAGCTTTCCCCGACGCACGCGTCCTCACTGGCACGGTCCAGAAGCGATTTCCGCGAGCTGTCAGCTATTGAGCCCGACGAAACACTTGCCTTGGTGCTCAGGTTCGCCCGTGCGCCCGCCACGTCGGTCAGGAGCCAGCGTCGAACCGCCGTTGGCAGTAGTCTCTTGGCATAGCAATCGACACCGGAGCAAACGTGGCTCGTACCCTTGACGAAGTCGTAACCGCCGTCGCAACCGAACTGATGGCGGTCAACGCGGCTACTTCGGCCGCGGTGAGTGAGCGCGTGCTCGCTGACCTCGTCGGCCACTTCGGGGTCGACTTCAGCTTCTTGCGACACAACGACCACGACCTCCGCGCGACAAGGCTCATCGCCGAGTGGCCGGTTCGACCCGAGATTCCCGACCCCGATCCCATCGGCCTGGTGTTCTTCGCCGAAGCCGACCCTGTCTTCGCCGCCGCCGAGACCGCGAAAGAGATCCTCGTCTTCCGCCCTGAGCCCGCGACCGACGATTACCAGAAGACCATCGAAGAAGGTCGAAACATCCCCATGACGTCGATGGCGGTAGTACCGATGCTGTCCGGCGAGGTGACGACCGGCTGCCTCGGATTCGTCAAGATCGGCGACCGCGAATGGACGCCGGCGGAGCTGAACGCCCTCAAGGCGATCGCGTCGCTGTTCGCGCAGTTGCAGGCCCGCATCGCCGCCGAGGACCAGCTGCGATTTCTCGCCGAACATGACGACCTGACGGGCCTCAACAACCGTCGCGCCCTGCTTGCTCACCTCGACCAGCGATTGGCTCCCGGCGAGCCCGGCCCCGTCTCGGCCCTGTTCCTCGACCTGGACCGGCTCAAGGCCATCAACGACTACCTCGGCCACACGGCGGGCGACTGGTTCATCCGGGTCTTCTCCAAACGGCTCAGGGAAGGTGCCGAGGGACCCAACCTGATCGCCCGCCTCGGCGGCGACGAGTTCGTCGTCGTCCCGGTGGCGCCGATGAGCGCCGCCGATGCCGAAGCTCTGGCCAGCCAGCTGCAGGCGACGCTGCGCGAGCGGGTGTCCATCGACGGCGAGATGCTCACCCGCACGGTCAGCATCGGCGTCGCGCTCGGCGTGCCCGGCCGCGACACCACATCGGACCTGCTGCGTCGCGCCGACCAGGCGCTCCTGGCCGCCAAGAGCGGCGGCGGAAACAAGATCGCGGTGTTCTCCGACGACATGTCGCTCAAAGGCGAGTTTCGCAACGACATCGAGCTGCATCTTGCGAGTGCGATCGAGAACGGCGCGCTCGTCCTGCACTATCTTCCGGAAGTCGACATGCGCACCGGCGAGATTCTCGCGTTCGAGGCGCTGGTGCGCTGGCAGCACCCGACTCGCGGGCTGCTCTCGCCCAACGCCTTCATCGGAGTGGCCGAATCCATCAACTTCGCAGGCGAGCTGGGCCGATGGGTGATGCGTGCCGGCTGCGCGGAGTTCCGTAAGTGGCGGTCGAAGGGCATCGGCCAAGACGCCGTGCTGCGCCTCAACGTCTCACCGGTGCAGTTGGTGACGGAGGGCTTCGTCGAAACGGTTGCGGGCATCATCGACGAGTTCGGTCTCGACGGCGGCTCGGTGTGCCTGGAGATCACCGAAAGCGTGGTCGTGCAGGACATCGAAACCACCCGGATCACTCTTGCCGGTCTCAAAGAGGTCGGCGTGCAGATCGCTATCGACGACTTCGGCACCGGCTACAGCGTGCTGTCACACCTCAAGTCGCTGCCGGTCGACACCCTCAAGATCGACAAGAGCTTCGTACGCGAACTGGGCACGAACCCCGGCGACCTCGCCATCGTCCGTGCCGTCATCGCGCTGGCCGAGTCATTCGGCCTGGAACTGGTGGCCGAAGGTGTCGAGACCGAGGAGGCAGCGCTGACGCTGCTACGGCACGGCTGCCACCGGGCCCAGGGCTTCCTGCTGTCGCGCCCCGTGGCAGGCGATGCGATGGAAGCGCTCCTCGCCCAGCGTCGGATCCCGCTGCCGTTTTCCGCAGCGCCAGTGCGCTGATCGCCGTTTCGAACCTTAGCCGTGCAAACGACGTGTCCCACCATATGCGCATTCAGCAATTCCTCATTCAATAGCCCAGCCTGCATTGTGATGGCAAAAACCCATCCTAAATCGGTAATTGCGTCGGCAATAAATTGCTAATGCGATTCCGGCAACAAATCGGTAATCCGCCACCGGAGTGCGAACCCTTTGCCGACGAATCCCGTCGTCGCCCGACAATCACCAATCCGGCGGTGCCGCTCCCCTACCGAACCCCCACGTCGCCTGGCCAAGCCTCGGACCTTCCTCCGCCCGGCCTTCGCGACGGCGGAAGTGCAGCGCCAGCAGAGGTGCCGGGTCGACACCTTCGAAGAGACTCAGGCACGGTGACCGGTATTCGCAGTCCAGGCAGTGCGGGCCGGTGCTTGGATAGATCGTCGGTGCGCTGGTCATCTCGATCGCCTCGGTCGCGATCAATCTGCCGATGGCGGCGATCTCATCGCGGCTGCGCCGAACCTGAGTACGGCGAACCATCCCCGCGGTGCGCTGCTGGACGCGCCCGCCGGCCAACCGAGAGTCGCGGACCGCTGTCCGCACGTGCTGCGGGATCGACCGGCCGCCACCGCTGGGTTCATGCTGGGCCACCCTGCTGATGCTGCCGGTCTGCGCGTCTCCGACGGGTTCCGGGAAGCCGTCAAGACGGATCTCGTTGTGGATGGTGCCCGCGATCTGCATGCCGACGTAGTCCTGTTCCCACGCCCAGCAGGCGGCGACGGCGTGTTCGTCGAGCAGCATCTCGTCGACGGACCGCCACTCGTCGACGATCTGGTGCCGCAGCACCCAGTACTCGTCGGCCGCATCCACGGCCAGCAGGTCAACCCGACACACGTACGTGACTCCCGATCGGTCGGCTGTCAGCAGGCCCGTTTCGCGATCGCTCGGATCACGAACCAGGGCCGTCACGTCGTGCTGGATCTTGACAGGAGCGATGTCGTCGATGCTCCTCGCGCAGGCGTCATAAAGGTCGAGCAGTGTCGTCGCACGTTCGAGTTCCCCGGCCGACACATCCCCCAACGACCGCCGAATCGCCTTGTGCACGAGCGATTGTTTGAGCTCGTGTTGCCAGTCCCACGTGCCCGGGTAGTAGTAGACGGCCAGCGCGTCGGTGAATGCCGATGCCAGCGTCGACGCATCGTGCGGCTGCACGGGCTCGAGGTCGCCGCGGTTGGGCGAGGAGAAGTCCCACTGCCTGCGGCAGCGCTTGAACCGTGTCCGGTCCTGGGGTGTGATCCGATAGTTCACAGCCATCCCTCGCCGGATTCAGAATAGACCCGCAACGGCGCGATGCCGCCCTGCGCCATTACCCGCAGTTGAGTAACTAGGTTTACTATGTGGCTACCGAGCAGAGGGGAACCCATGGACCTGCAGTGGTCGGAGGCCGACTCCGCGTTTCGCGACGAGGTACGCAGCTTCCTCGACGAGAAGCTGACACCGGATCTGCGCACGGCGGGCCGGCTCATGACAAGCGTCTATGCCGACCACGACGCGAGCACCCAGTGGCAACGCATCCTGCACGAACACGGCTGGGCCGCCCCGGCATGGCCCACCGAATACGGCGGCTGCGACTGGAGCCTCACCCAGCACTACATCTTCAGCAGGGAATCGACACTTGCCGGCGCACCCTCTCTGTCTCCCATGGGAATTCGCATGGTGGCGCACGCCATCATCGCCTTCGGCACCGACGAGCAGAAGGACTTCTTCCTGCCCCGGATTCTGACCGGCGAGGTGTTCTTCTGTCAGGGCTACTCCGAGCCCGAGGCCGGATCAGATCTGGCATCGCTGTCGATGGCGGCAGTCGACGACGGCGACGATCTGGTGTGCACGGGTAGCAAGATCTGGACAACGCACGCCCGCGAGGCCAACTGGATGTTCGGCCTGGTTCGGACATCGCGTGGTGGCAAGAAGCAACAGGGCATCACGTTCGTCCTGATTGACATGAACTCGCCGGGCATCCAGATCCGCCCGCTGGTGATGACCTCGGGCGAGGAGGTGCAGAACCAGGTCTTCTTCGACGAGGTTCGGGTGCCCAAGGCCAATGTCCTCGGCAAGGTCGATGACGGCTGGACGGTCGCCAAGTACCTGCTGGAGTTCGAGCGTGGCGGCGGTGCGTCCTCGCCCGCTCTGCAGGTGATGGCCGAGGAGATCTCGACTGCAGCCGCGGACATGCCCGGCCCCGACGGCGGACGGCTGATCGACGATCCGGCGTTCTCGCGCAAACTGGCCGACGCGCGGATCCGTACGGAAGTACTCGAGATCCTCGAGTACCGGGTGCTCGCGGCGGTGTCCGAGGGCAGGAACCCCGGCACGGCGTCCTCGATGCTCAAAGTGGTGGCCACCGAGCTCAGTCAGACGCTGACCGAGTTGGCGATGGAAGCGGCGGGTCCACGCGGCCGCGCGTATCAGCCGCACGCGACCCGCCCAGGCGGCCCGGTCACCGAGTTCGAACCGCCGCAGGACGGGTACGTCACCGGCGAGCCGTGGCAGGCGGTCGCGCCACTGCGCTACTTCAACGATCGCGCAGGCTCGATCTACGCCGGCAGCAACGAGATTCAGCGAAATATCCTCGCCAAGGCAGAACTGGGGCTGTAGATGGACTTCAAACTGAGCAAGGAACAAGAGTTGCTCCGTGACGGCCTGACCAAGTTCCTGTCGACCCGTTACGACCTCGAGAAGAGCCGGGCCGCGGCCAAAACCGGTGCCGGCTGGCAGCCCGACATCTGGCGGGCCTTCGCCGACGAGCTGGGAATACTCGGCGCCACCCTGCCCGAGACTGTAGGCGGAATCGGCGGCGGCCCAGTCGAACTCATGGTGATCACCGAAGCGCTCGGTCATGCGCTGGTCGTCGAACCCTACGTCGACACCGTGGTGGTCGCCGGTGGGCTGCTGGAACGGGCGGGCGGCGAGCAGGCCGCGTCGCTGCTGGAGAAGGTCGTGTCCGGTACCGCTCTCGTGGCGCTGGCCGCAGGCGAGGCCGAGTCCGGTGACCGCTGGCAGGACGTCGCGACCACCGCGGAGCGCGCGGACGACGGCTGGATACTCAACGGCTGCAAGACCGTCGCGATGTCAGCCCCGTTGGCCACCCACCTGTTGATCACCGCGAAGACACCGGCGGGCCTTTCTTTGTTTCTCGTCGACCTCGAATCGGCGGGAAGCGGCCTGTCTCTGACCGGCTATCGCACGATCGACGATCGCCGCGCCGCGGACATGGTCCTCGACGGTCTCCGGTTACCCGCCGGAGCGCTGCTCGGAGAGGACGGGCAGGCATGGCCGTCACTGGACACGGCGCGCGACGAAGGTGCGACCGCGATCTGTTCGGAAGCCGTCGGGTGTATGCGAAAGGTGTTGGCGGACACCGTCGAGTACAGCAAGCAGCGCCAGCAGTTCGGCGTACCGATCGGCAGTTTCCAGGTGTTGGCGCACCGGATGGTCGACATGCACATCGAGCTGGAACAGGCCAGCGCCGCTGTGCTACTCGCCGTGCTGCACCTCACCGACGACGCTGTCGTACGGGCACGGTCGGTGTCGGCCGCGAAGGCGACGGTCGGCCGCGCAGCTCGCTTCATCGGCCAGCAGGCAGTGCAATTGCACGGCGGGATGGGCATGACCGAGGAACTGGCGATCGGCCACTACTTCAAGCGACTGACGGCGATGCAGTACGAATACGGCACCACCGATCACCACATCGGCCGGTACGCCGCGTTGTCGGCTCCGAAGGGGTAGGTCAACGCACCTGCAAGGCAATGCCTTCGGTGACTGCCAACAGCTGTTCGTAACTCAGCGGCATCACCGAATCCGGTGTGCCTGCCGCGGTCCACACCACCGGGTAGCGGGCCAACGTCTCATCGACGACGGTGCGCAACCTTTCCGGATGTCCGGTAGGAGCAACACCCCCGATGGCTTGGTCGGTGGCGTTCCGCACGAACTGGGGACTCGCCTTCTTGATGAGTGCGACGTCGAGGAGGCGCGCCAACAGAACGGTGTCCACGCGATGTGCGCCGCTGGCCATCACCAGTAACGGCTGGCCGTCGCACTCGAACACGAGACTGTTGGCGATCGCGCCGACCTCACACCCCAGCTGTTCTGCCGCGGCGGCGGCCGTCTTCGCATCGGCGTCGAGGATTTTTATGTCCGGCTCGATGCCGATCGCCGACAGCGCGGCCGCAACCCGGGCGTTTCGTGGCTTCACGCCGATCATTGTCGCCGCCCCGCCAGGGGCCGTCGGAGCTGCCTCGTAATGTGTTCGAAATGAGCTCGCGCGGATGGCTGCTGTTCATCGCGATGAGCATCATCTGGGGCATTCCCTACCTGATGATCAAGGTCGCTGTCGAGGGCGTGTCGGTTCCGGTCCTCGTGTTCGCGAGGACGGCTGTCGGTGCGGCGGTACTGCTTCCGCTCGCGCTGTCGAGCGGCATTCCGGCGATGGTTCGCCAACACTGGAAGGCGTTGCTCGGCTTCTCGTTCTTCGAGATCATCGCCGCCTGGTTTCTGCTTTCGGACGCCGAACGCCATCTGACGAGTTCGATGACCGGGCTGCTGATCGCCGCATCACCGATCATCGCGGCGATCCTCGACCGCTTCACCGGCGGCGAGCAGCGGCTCGGAATCAGGCGGGTAGTGGGTCTGGGTACCGGGCTGGCCGGCGTGGCGGTGCTCGCGGGGCCACACCTCACCGGCGGAACCGCCTGGCCGGTCATCGAGGTGCTCATGGTGGCCACCTGCTATGCCATCGCCCCGCTGATCGCCGCGCGACATCTCGCCGATGTGCCTGCGCTGCCGATGACCGCCACCTGCCTGGGGTTCGCCGCTCTGGTGTACGCCGCCCCTGCCGCGGCCACCTGGCCGACCGAAATGCCGTCGTCGCGAGTCCTTTTGGCGCTCGGCGGATTGGCGGTCATCTGCACAGCCCTCGCCTTCATCGTTTTCTTCGCCCTCATCCGCGAAATCGGCGCCGCACGCGCACTGGTCTTCACGTACGTGAACCCCGCGGTCGCCCTGCTGGCCGGGGTGGTCGTGCTGAACGAACCGCTCACCGCGTGGAACGTGGCCGCCCTGGTGTTGATTCTCGCCGGCTGCGTGCTGGCAACGCATCGGCCGGACGAACCGCTACCGGATCCGCAGTGCGACGAGCATGTCGCCAGGTAACCGGCATCGCCAGGGCTAATACTGGCAGAACCGCTCGCTTGCATTAGCGTGGTTATGTGGAGATCACCGGGCACGATGGTTCGCGCCTTCTCGATGTCCACACACCCGTCGACGCGGAAACACAGCGCGCGATGCTGCGTCACATGCTGATCGCCAGGGGCATCGACGAGGAGGCGGGCCTGCTGGAGAATCAGGGCGCGCTCGACCTCTGGCTGTCGTGCCGAGGCCAGGAGGCGGCGCAGGTCGGTTCGGCGATGGCGATCGGCGACGAAGCGGTGATCTTCCCCAGCTATCGGGAACACGCGGTGGCCGTCGTACGCGGCATCGACGCGGTCTCGTTGGCGGCGCAGTGGGCAGGCCGCACGTTCTGCGGCTGGAATCCCCGCGTGCACCGGTTCTTTCCCTACACGTTGGTCTTGGCGGCGCAGACTCTGCACGCCGTCGGATACGCCATCGGACAGCGACTGCAGAACATCACCGAGAATGTGGTCGTCTACGTCGGCGACGGAGCCACCAGCGAAGGCGACATGTCCGAGGCGCTGAACCTCGCTGCGGTCGAGTCGGCTCCGGTGTTGTTCATCTGCCAGAACAACGGGTGGGCGATCTCCAAGCCGAGCCACGAGCAGATGCGGACCTCGATTGCCGAGCGCGCCAACGGATTCGGCGTACGGGCCTGGTCGATCTCGGCCGACGACCCCGATAGCACGTACCTCGCATGCCTCGAAGCGAGGCGCTACGTCGAGACGTCGGCGTCGCCCGGCCTCATCGAGCTGCGGACCACCCGCATCGGGGGGCACACCACGACCGATCCCCATGCCAGCTATCGCGAACCCGACGAACTCGCCGCGGCGATCGCAAACGATCCTGTCGTGAAGTACCGCGACACCTTGGTTACCCTCGACGTCGTCGACGACGAATGGCTCGACGCTGTCGACGCCGAGGTCGCCGCGGCACGACAGGGACTGATAGAGGCCTTCGCCTCGTGATCGATTCCAAGCCGATGTGCCTGGCCGAATCGCTCAACGGCGCGCTGCGTGAACTGATGGACGGCGACGAGTCCATCGTCCTCGTCGGTCAGGACATCGGCCGTCTCGGCGGCGTCTTCCGGGTGACCAAGGGTCTTCAGGAACGCTTCGGGGCCGGTCGAGTCCGCGACGCGATCCTGGCGGAGTCCTCCATCGTCGGGCAGGCGATCGGCATGTCGCTCAGCGGACTCAAGCCGGTCTGCGAGATTCAGTTCGAGGGGTTCATCTATCCGGGGATGAACCAGATCATCACCCAGGCAGCGAAGATGACGACCCGCTGGAATGACGACATCGCGCTCAACCTCGTCATCCGGGTGCCCGTCGGAGGAGGCATCCGCGCCGTCGAGCATCACAGCGAATCGAACGAGGCCTACTTCGCGCACACACCGGGTCTGAAGGTCGCCTTTCCGTCGTCTCCGACCGACGCCGCCGCGATGCTCAAGTACTCGACCTCCGCGGGCTCGCCGGTCATCTTCTTCGAGCCGAAACGTCTGTACTGGAAGCGAAGACAACAACCGCGTGAGCTCCTCGAGCCGGCTACGCCCCTGAGCGCACGCATCGTCCGACGCGGGTCCGATATCACCGTCGTGGGCTTCGGCGCCATCCTCGAAGATGTCCTCGCGGCAGCGGATCGGGTTGCGTCCACAACCGATGTCGAGGTGGTGGATCTGCGCTGGGTTGCCCCGATGGACGTGGACACGGTGCTGGACTCGGTTGCCCGAACCGGTCGTCTGCTGGTGGTGCACGAAGCGATCGGGTTCTCCGGCGTCGGGGCCGAAGTGGTCGCGACCGTGGCCGAACACGGCTTCCATCATTTGAAAGGGCCGATGCGGCGGCTGGCTGCGCCGCGCCGGATTTACCCGCCCGCTGACTACGAAAAGCATTACCTGACAGGCGTTCCCGAGATTGCCAGCACGATCGAGGAGATGTGCGCGTGAGCGACTCCATCGACATCCTGGTCCCGGAGTTCGGACACGGGCTGACGGAGGCCCTTGTCATCGAATGGCTGGTGTCGGTCGGGGACACCGTCGAACGCGGTGATGTGATCGCGGTGTTGGAAACCGACAAGAGCAGTGTCGATCTGCTGGCCGAGAGGCCGGGCACCATCATGGAGATCGTTGCTCCCACACGGTCGATCACCACTTCGGGTGCCGTCCTGTACAAGCTCGACGAGAGACGATGAAAGGCGAAACGCAATGGCGTCCACAGACGAGCGGATGAACTCGGTGATGCTGACGATCATCCGGCGGCGAACTCCCTCGGCGGATGTCGCCGACTTCGACAAGCAGATCTACGACCTCGACATGGACTCCCTCGATGTCGTGGACCTCAGCCAGGCGCTCGAGAAGGAGTTCGGCGTCGAGGCCGACCTGGAGCGAGTCGCCGACTGCCTGACGCCCTCGGAAATCGGTTCCTACTTCCAAGAACTGATCGGCTCGCCGTGACCGGGGGAATCGTCGATATCGCCACGGCGACCCCCGGAGAGCACATTGACAACAGCTATTTCGATTCGATCGGCCTGACCGACGAGTGGATTCGGCGACGCACGGGAGTGGGCGCGCGGTGGTGGATGGACCCCGACGAGCCGCTCGAAGATGTCGGTGCGCTGGTGTGCGCGCCGTTGGTCGCTCGCCACCGCGATCGCGTGAACATCACCGCGCTGATCGTCGTCAGCTGCTCCACCGGCGGCAAGGTTCCCGGTATCGCGCAGCGGGTCGCACAGCAGTCGGGTCTGGCGACCGAGGTCTTGGCTTTCGACGTGAATGCGGCCTGCAGCGGGTTCGTCTACGGCGTGATCTCCGGCCTGTCACTCTGCTCCCCAGGAGGCGCGGTCATCGTGTGTGCGGTCGAGGCGATGTCCCGACTGATCGACAAAACCGACCGCAACACCGGCCCCCTGTTCGGCGACGGCGCGGGCGCAGTGCTGATCGAGTCGCGCCCGGAGTTTCGTGAGCACCGATGGCACGCAGGCAGCGGCGGCGACCGGGTCGATCTCATGCGGGGCGAGATCGGCGGCGGCATACAGCTCGATGGCATGCAGGTGTACGACCGGGCGGTGCGGACGATGACCGACACCGTGAATCGACTGCACGACAACGATGTTGAGCCGACGGTCGTCATCGGACACCAGGCCAACTCACGGATCCTGCAGAAGATTCGCGCCGAGGTTGACCTGGGCGACGTGGAATTCGTCGACTCCGTCGAGGAGTTCGGCAACACTTCTGCGGCCTCGATACCGTTGGCGCTGGGTACCTGTGTCGCCAAGCAGTCGATACCGGCGACCGGTCGGATGACGCTGGTCGCGTACGGCGCCGGTGAGGCGTGGGGCGGAGTATCGGTCGACTACGACCTCGCCGACGCCATCGCCCGCCGCGGATCGTGACCAAGGTCGTCCTGGTAACCGGGGCATCTCGCGGCGTCGGAGCCGAGGTCGCCACACAGCTCGCAGATCCACACCACCACGTTGTGGTGAACTTCCGGGAGAAGGCCAACCGGGCGGACGCCGTCGTCGCCGCGGTTCGATCGGCGGGCGGTGACGCCAGCGCCATCCGAACCGACATCTCCGACGAGCAGGCCGTCGTCGCCATGCTCGATGAAATCGATGAGCGGCTCGGCGGGCTGGATGTGCTGGTGCTCAATGCATCCGGCGGATTGGAGCCAGGCGCTGACGCGGGCTATCCGATGCGGCTCAACCGCGACGCGCAGGTGCGGCTGGCTCGGCTGGCGCTTCCCTTGATGGGCACCGGCGGCCGAATCATCTTCGTCACCAGCCATCTGGCGCACTTTCACGGTCGCAAACCGGTTCCCACCGACTACCTCCCGATCGCCACCAGCAAGCAGGCGGGCGAGACGGCGTTGCGCGGCATGCGGCAAGAGTTCGAGGCGGCAGGCATCACGTTCATCGTGGTGTCCGGCGACATGATCGAGGGAAGCACCATGGTGCGTCTGTTCGAGCGGCGCGATCCCGAGGCGGTGACGGCGCGCCGCACTGCGGGCGACGGACTGCCGAGCACGGCGGAGTTCGCCGCCGCCATCGTCCGCGCCATCAACGAGCCCCACCCGACCGGTGACACGGTCTACGTCGGCGGCCCCGACTACCTGTCCTAGCCGCGAAGGGGCGATCATGAGCACGACGGAAATCGTCATATTCGACGGATTCGACGAACTCGACGTCGTCGCGCCGTTCGAAATACTGGTGTCGGCGGGGTACCCGGTCACGCTCGTCACCATGGAGTCCTGTCAATCCGTCACGGGCAGGCACGGGATGCGGCTGACGCCGGGCGGCGTCCTCGGACCCCGCCCTGACCTGCTCATCGTCCCCGGCGGTGGGTGGGCCTCCAAGGCGCCCGACAGCGCGTGGGGCGAAGTCAGTCGAGGCGTCATCCCGGCGGCGATCGCCGACCGGCACGCAAGGGGCAGCCGCATTGCGGGTGTCTGCACCGGGGGCATGCTGATCGCCGCGAGCGGCATCCTGCGCGGCAGGCCTGCCGTCACCCACCGATCGGCACTGAGCGACCTCGCCGACTTCGGGGTGAACGTTCGGCCAGAAGCGCGCGTCGTCGACGACGGTGACGTGCTCACCAGCGGAGGCGTCACGTCGGGTATTGACCTCGCGCTTCGC
The DNA here is from genome assembly GCA_963758825.1 of uncultured Actinomycetota bacterium. Lineage (GTDB taxonomy): Bacteria > Actinomycetota > Actinomycetes > Mycobacteriales > Mycobacteriaceae > Mycobacterium. Next base: position 536,570 of record CAVWWV010000018.1, read on the forward strand.
CTGATAGAAGTCGATCGTGGACGCGATGCCGCACTGAAAGAGGCGGCACGGATCGAGCACGATTTTCGCGGGCCCATTCTGGTGAAGGGCGTTACCTGAGTTCGATGTAGCCGCGCCCGCACTTGTCTCTGGATCGGCGGCGCGTGACGATGTGGCGATGCCGCCGTCGAAGCGCGTCCTCGTTCTCGGGTCCGGTTTCGCCGGGCTGTGGGCCGCCCTCGGCGCTGCCAGGCGGCTGGACGAACTGGGTGCCGCTCAAGGCGAGGTCGATATCACCGTCATCAGCTCGCAGCCGTATCACGACATCCGGGTCCGCAACTACGAGGCCGACCTGAGCCCATGCCGAATCCCGTTGCAGGAGCTGCTCGATCCGGCGGGCATCGGCCACATCACCGCCGACGTGACCGGAATCGACGCTTCGTGCGCCGCCGTCACTACGTCTGACGGTGCAATCCAGGACTACGACCGCTTGGTGCTCGCGGTGGGCAGCAGGGTGGCCAAACCGAACCTTCCCGGGCTGGCCGAGTTCGGATACGACGTCGACACCTACGACGGCGCGATGAAGCTGCAGGCGCATATTCGCAGCCTCGATGCCACTGATCCGGCGTCAGCGACCGCTGTTGTGGTGGGCGCCGGGTTGACCGGCATCGAAACGGCCTGCGAGCTACCGCAGATGCTGGCCGAAACGCTGGGCGGCGCCGGGGTGACACCGCGGGTGGTTCTCGTCGACCACAATCCGCTCGTCGGGTCGGACATGGGTGATTCGGCTCGGCCGGTGATCGAGGAGGCGTTGGCCAACAACAAGGTTGACACCATGACCGGAGAAGGCGTCGTCGCCGTCGATGAGCGAAGCGTCACGTTGTCGTCCGGTGAGGTGATACCGGCGGCGACGCTGGTGTGGTGCGCCGGAATGCGGGCCAACCCGTTGACTGCCCAGTTCGGTGTGCCGCTCGACCGGCTCGGCCGACTCGCGGTTGACGACTATTTGCGAGTAGAGGGCGCCGACGGTGTCTTCGCGGCAGGGGATGTCGCAGCGGCGCGGATGGACGACGAACACCTTTCGGTGATGTCGTGTCAGCACGGCAGACCGATGGGCCGCTACGCCGGATACAACGTGGTCAGCGACCTGCTGGGCGCTCCCATGCTGTCGTTGCGCATCCCTTGGTATGTCACGGTTCTCGATCTCGGCCCGGCCGGCGCGGTGTACACGGAGGGCTGGGACCGCAAGGTCGTCAGTCGCGGCGATGTGGCCAAGGCGACCAAACGGGTGATCAACGGCGAACGCATCTATCCCCCGCTCACCGGCGACCGTGCGGCGTTACTCGCCGCGGCCGCGCCGAACCTGCAGGCCCCTCCCGCATACGGGCAATAAAAGCCGGGCCACCATTTTTACCGGCTCCACCTCAGCTTTGTTGGCCCTGACCCTTTCGGTCTCTCATCTCGTCACTGCCTGCCGCTGCGCGTAGCTTCGCCTTCCGGCATCTGTTGTGGTGTGAATGCTTGACGTAGTCCGTGGCCATATCCCTTCGCATATCTCATCTGGTGTTTCTCCAACCGCGTTCCTGAGATTGGTGCCGACTCCATTTCAGCACCTCCCAATGTGTGCGTGGGCGGTTCGACGTGTCTAGCCCCCAGGGGCCTGTCGCCAGAATGCATCGCCACCCCGACACGCGGAATCGCCGGACGTGGGCCAATAAGGAGTCCACGCACCACAACGTGGTCTGATTGTCCTACTGTCATCGTGAACCGAGGGGCGCGTCATGGCGAGATTGCTGATGTTGGAAGCCTGCACTGCGGAACGGACTGCCGGAGATGTCGCCCAAAGACTGCTGGTCGGCGTTTCTGTCTCGGATGGTCGATAGCGGCGTCCCAGTCACGGGTCTCGCGATCGAAAAGCTTCCGCCTCACGCCAGTTTCTGTTGGACGAAGGGATCTCGTCATCGCGAGTCGTGATCTCGCGGCCGTGGCGGTGCTCCTCGCGGCACGGGAGGGGTATTGGGAACCCGATGGCGTGGAACTTGCCGCGCTGCCTATCAACTCGAAATCGGATATACCCGCCCTCCGCTGGCATTCCGCCAAGGAAACCGCTACGTACTAGGCATTCAGTGCCAAACATTCACCAACGCCGTGCCGCCTCAGGTCGCGGACCGCGGCCAGACGGTCATGCGAGTTGATCAGCGGTGTTAGGCGGCTCAGCTCCCCGGGTTCTCGCTCGCCCAGCCGCAGCGATCACCCGGGAGACGGTTCAGAGCAGCTGACCGTACTAGTCGCGCCCGAATAGCCGCCAGCCCGAGCACAACGCGCAAAAGGTGCAAATCGCCTGTTAGCGCCCCTTGTGCGCACAAGAGAGTCACAGCGCGCGCAGCTCCCTAACTTCATGTGCATAGGTGCAACAAGTGCACCGGACACACGAACTAAGGAGCACGAAATGACCACCTTCGGATCGAACCAGAACCAGGACTGGACTGCGACGCAGGCGGCTCCCTGGCGGACCCCTTCCCCCGACGCGGCCACAATGGGCGCCTACTACCCGCCGACGGCCGCGCGTCAGGCATACAGCCCAGCGTTCGGTCAGGCGCAGATGGCGTGGTCAGCCGAGCAGCCGGAGTTCAACTCGGCACCTGCGCCGTACCCCACGCAGACAGCAGCCGTGGTACGCCCGTCGCAGCGTGGCGGCGTTAGCGGGCGCAGGAATTGTCGCCGCCGCTGCCGCCGGACTCTTCGGTGCACTGCACGGCTCGTCGAGCACGCCGGTGAACACCGCGGCCCAGACCGCACCGGCACCTGCCCCCGCTCCAGCACCGGCACCGGCGCCTGCCGCCCAGCCGGCGCCCAGCTACCGGACGTCGCACTCGACGGGGTCGAACGGCGGATACACCGCCCCGGCAAGCCATCAGGCACCGCCGCAGACTCCGCCGGCCCCGCAGGGACAGCCCAGCGGAGATCAGTCCGGGCAGTCGTATCACGACAGCGGATCGGATCCCTCGCAGTGGAACAACAGCGGCAACTACTGGACGCACCGCGATCACGACAGCCGCTGGAACTTCTTCAGCCGGTGACCACGACAGCGACAACAGCCGCAGGTCGTCTGATCACGACAACAGCGGATCGTCTTCACAAGACAACAGCGGGTCGTCTTCCAACGACAACAGCGGGTCGTCCAATCATGACAACAGCGGGTCGTCTTCCCACGACAACAGCGGGTCGTCGAACGGTCAAAGCAACGACAGCCACTCGTCCGGATCGAACGAGAGCGGAGACTCGAAGTGACAACAACGCTGGTGCAGCCCGACCGCAAGGTCGGGCTGCATCGACATCGGGCGACGCCTTGATCGGCTTCCGGTCGGGCGCGTCCACCGCAAGATCGTCGTCGCGATAGGGCTGGGCCTCTTCTTCGAGGTGTACGAGATCTTTCTGTCCAGCACCATCGCGACCGCACTCAAGACCGAGTACGGCTTCGGCGGCACGGCACTGCAACTTTTGATGGCGTCGTCGTTCGTCGGGATGTTCATCGGCGCAGCAGCTTTCGGCCGGATCGCCGACAAGATCGGACGCAGGCGGGCATTCCTTCTCAACCTGGTGTGGTTCTCCGTGTGGAGCATCATCGGCGCCTTCGCGCCCAGTCCGATGCTGCTCGTCGGAGCACGATTCATGGCGGGAATAGGCGTTGGCGCGGAATACCCGGTCGCCGACTCCTACCTGTCCGACGTGCTGCCGAAGGCTGACCGCGGACGCTTGGCCGCCTGGGCCTACACCTGCTCCTTCCTTGCAGTGCCTGCGCTGGGATTCCTGACGCTGTCGCTGAACGGTCACAGCGTGTTCGGCTTCGACAGTTGGCGAGTCCTGCTGGTGGTCGGTGCGGTCGGCGCGCTGTTCGTCATCGCGCTGCGCCGTGGCCTGCCGGAGTCGCCGCGGTGGCTGGCAGGGTGTGGGTCGGACCGACGAGGCGGAAGCCGAAATGCTGGCCTTCGAATCAGGTGCGGGTCCGGCAACGGACGACACAGCGGACGAGGACGCAGAGGACGACTACGCAGAGGACGAGGTCAGGCCGGCGTCGCAGCCTGCCGAGACGGTCAGTGCGATTGAGCGGCTGCGCCTTTCACCCTATCGGCAGCGTTTGGTCATGCTCGTCGTGTTTCATCTGTTCCAGCCCTTCGGCTACTACGGATTCGGCACGCTGGCGGCACTGGTGTTGGTCAGCCGCGGGTTCGACGTCACATCGTCGCTGCTTTTCACCGCGGTGTCGTTCATCGGCTACCCGCTCGGGTCCCTCATTTCGATTCCGTTGATGAAGAGGTTCGAACGCAAATACGTGATCATGGCGACCGTCGTCGTGATGGCGGTGTGCGGCATGCTGTTCGCGACGGCGACTGCGCCCGCGATGATCGTCGTGTTCGGACTGCTGACCACGGCGGCGAGCAACACGTTCTCGAACACCTACCACGTGTACCAGGCGGAGATCTTCCCCAACGATGTGCGGGCGACCGCGGTTGGATGGACTTACTCGGTGTCGCGGCTCTCGAGTGCTGCGCTTCCATTCATCCTCATCCCGGTGCTCAACCACTACGGTGCCCCAACGATGTTCGCCGTCGTGATTGTGGCACTGGCTGCCACGATCGCCGTTCTCGTTCCGTTCGGGCCGCGCACCACAGGAAGGAGCCTGGACGAAATCAACCCGACATGATCACCTCTATCGACACCCTGCCTCGTGCCGGTCTTCCCCAATGGGAGGCCGGCACGAGTCATGTCACAGGTTCGATGAGTTTCGACCGTGGCTTCCAGTCTGTATCTCCAACACGTCATCAACCGCGATCCGAGGAGAGCATCCATGACCGCTACCTACACGTTCGACGTATTCTCCAGCCTCGACGGCTTCGGCGGTGTCAGCGGCGGTGACTGGGGCGGCTACTGGGGTAAGCAAGGCCCGGAGCTGCTCGACCACCGCCTCGCGCTGTACGACGAGGACGCAGCGGATGGTCCTTGGCGCCAACACATATCGCGCATTCGCGCAAATGCTGAGCGGAGAGCACCGAGGAGTCCGAGGTGCGCGACCCGTGGGTCACCAGGATGAGACAGCTGCCGGCGACGGTGGTGTCGACGAGCCTGAACGCACCTCTCGACTGGCCTGACGCGACGGTTGTGAGCGGCGACGCCGTCGATCTCGTCGCCCGGCTCAAGGAGGAGTCCGAGGTGCCGCTGCGCTCGCACGGCAGCCTGTCGATGAACCGGGCGCTGATGGCCGCAGGCCTGGTCGACCGCGTCCAGGTGACGCTCTTCCCCGTCATCACTGGTCAGACGGGTGATGACCCGATCTTCGCGGATGCGGCCGACTTCGACCTCGAGCTGATCGAGACCCGAACCCTCGACCGCAATATCCAAGAGCTGATCTACCGGCCCAGTTTGCATGGCTGAGGCAACGGCATTAGTTCTTCAGGTCGCGTCCGGACAGCCGGAGGTAGGTGGCAACACCGACACCGATTGCGAGCCAGATGATTCCGACGATCTTGGCGTTCGTGTCGGCGTCCCACAAGGCGACGATCAGGATCGCCGCGCCGAGTAGCGGGGAAACCAGATGGGTAAACCACTGGCGGCTCTTGTTGCGCTTGAAGAAGTGAGTGATGACGCTGAAGTGCATCAGGATGTAGGACAGCAGGGCTCCGAAGGTCACCAGGGTGGTGAGCAGGCTCGCCTGGCTGACTCCGAAGATGCCGATCGCCAGCGCCAGCGCGGAGATCATCACCATCGCGTTCATCGGCACTTTGTGCTTGCCGGTCAGCCGGGCGAACAACTTCGGCAGATGGCCGTCGCGCGCCATGCTGTACACCAGCCGCGACGCCGTGGCGTTGGCCGCGGTGATGTTGCCCAGCGCCGCGAACAGCGCCGAGTTCAGCACGATGAACAACTTGAACTTGTTGTCCATGATGTCGCCGACCAGGTCGTAGAAGGCGTTGTTGGCCGCCGTCCCGTCGGCGTAGTGGGTACCGTTCGGCACCAGGATGCATGCGAAGTAGACCTGCACGACGAACAACGCCGTCGAGAGGTACATGACGAGCATCGTCGCCTTCGACACCGCCTTGCCTCCGCCCTTCGCCTCCTCGTTGAGGGTCGAGACGGCGTCGAAGCCCAGGAAGCTGAACGCCGCGACCGGGATCGCCCCTGCCACGACAGCCCACGATGCGCCGCCGTGCGGATGGAACGGGTCCAACGTCAGGTGCGCGTGGCCCTGGAGCACCAGAACTGCTGCCCAGGAAAGGAATACGGCCAGGATGGCGAGCTGAATGTACAGGGAGTACTTGTTCATCTTCGCGGTGACGTTCATGCCGAGCAGGTTCGTCACCGCGGTGATGGCGACGAAGAGCACCACCCACATCCAGGCGGGCACCGCGGGCACGATGGTGGTCAGCGCGCTCGCGGACAGCACGCACAGCAGGGCGGGCAGGAGTAGGTAGTCCAGCAGGATCGCCCAGCCCGACACGAATCCGAGGAAGCGGTTCGTGCCGAGGCTGACGTAGCTGTAGGTCGAGCCCGAGACCGGAAACACCTGGGCCATTTCCTTGTAGCTGATGGCGCTGAACAACATCGCGATCGCGGCGATCACATAGACGGCGGCTACCGCCCCGGCCGACATGTTGTAGAGGATCCCGAACACGCCGATCGGCGCCAGCGGCACCATGTAGATGAGTCCGTGGATCACCAAGTCGCGCACGGACAGCGTCCGTGCGAGTTCGGGTTCGTATCCGAGCTCACGCAACCGCGCGGCGTCATCGTCGAGTCGCATCAGCATGGCGGTCTCCTTGAAATCTTGGTCCCAAGCGGCTGCTGCCTCCGGTTTGAACCGAAGCTACGGACCCGCCGACCGCGGTGGCTCGCTTGTGCGCACAACACGCGCAACGAGCGATCTCGAGCTTTTGCGCATTGTGCTCAGACACGCCTTGTACGCTCTTTGCATGGCGCGGATCCGGCGCGTGGATGTGCGGCTTGCCACCCAGGTGTTGGTGCTGCAGGTCGCCGTGGTGACGCTCACGCTGGGCATCGCGGGCGGGATGCTCGCCTTCTTCAGCCACGACCGCCTCGCTGCCCAATACGAGGACCAGTCGCTGGACGTCGCCCGCGCGATCGCCTTCGCCCCCGCCGTCCGCGCCGACGTCGACCCGCTACGACGCCGCCCCGTTGACGCCGAGCCCGGCGCTCACCGACGAACTGGCCAACGGCCAGTTGCAGCTGCTGGCCACCGAGGTCCAGAAGCGCGCGGACCTGCTGTTCGTGGTGATCGCGAACGACCAGGGCATCAGGCTGTCCCATCCCGACCGCGACGAACTCGGTAAGCACGTCAGCACCGATCCCTCCGAGGCATTGGCCGGCCACGAAGTGGTGGACCGCGAGGAGGGCACCCTCGGCAGATCGGTGCGAGCGAAAGTACCTGTCTACGCGCCGAATTCGAATCGGGTCGTGGGAGAGGTCAGCGTCGGCATCTCCACCGCCGAGGTCCACCATCAGTTGTGGTCAGACGTTCGGAAGGCGGCTCTTCTTGTCGGCCTCGCGTTGATCATCGGCATCGTGGGGTCTGTGCTTCTGGCAAGGCGATGGCGAGGACTGACGATGGGGCTGCAGCCCTCCGAGATGGCCGAGTTGATCCGCGGTCAGGCAGCGGTGCTGCACGGCATCGACGAGGGCGTCCTCGCCGTCGACACCGAGTGGAACGTCACGTTCGTCAACGACGAGGCTAGTCGGCTCCTCGAGGTCGGCAGCGAGCCGGGGAAGCCGGTGGAGGAGATCGGTTTGACTCCGCGCGTGCTCGACGTGTTCAGATCCGCGGACTCGACGCCGACGCTCGCCACCGTCGGTGACCGGATCGTCGTGGTGTCGGCGCGACACGTGTCGCGCGAGGGGCGCGATCTCGGAACCGTTCTCGTCGTGCGTGATCGCACCGACGTCGAATCGCTGACCCGCCAACTCGACGCGGTGCAGTTGATGAGTACCGTCCTTCGCGCCCAGCGCCACGAGTTCGCCAATCGGCTGCATCTGCTCAACGGTCTTCTGCAAAGCGGGCACGCCGAAGAGGCCGCTCAATATGTCGAGGAGCTGTTGGGGTCGGGTCCGCTGGGGTCGGCGATCCCGGGCATCGACGCCATCCGCGACGCGTTCCTGCAGGCGTTCCTGGCGGCGAAGTCCGCGTCCGCCCGGGAAGCCGGGGTGACGCTGACGATCGGAGCGAACACCTGGGTGCCGGGCCGACTCGCCTTGCCCGTCGACGTGACGACCGTGCTCGGCAACCTGCTCGACAACGCGATATACGCCGCACGCACCGGAGCGAACGAAGACAAAGTGGTGGAAGTCGAGCTTCTACAAGATGATTCGACACTGCACATCACGGTTGCCGACACCGGAGACGGAGTGGCACCCGAGTTCGTCGAGCACGTGTTCACCGAAGGCAAGTCGACGAAACCGGACTCCGGGATACCGGGAGGGCGGGGCATCGGCATGGCGTTGTCGCGGCAGATCACCCGCGCCCTCAGCGGCGACATCCGGCTGTCCAGCCCGGGCAACCCCGGCGCGAAGTTGTGCGGCGCAGAATTCATCGCCCGGCTGCCGGGCGTGATGGTGGAGGAGGAGGCCCAATGGGCGGCTCAGAACTGAAGGTGCTCGTGGTCGACGACGACTTCCGCGTTGCCAACATGCACGCGGGCATTGTCAACGCGCTGCCGGGCTTCACGGTGACGACGACGGCGACAACACTGGCCGCGGCCCGGAAGGCCGAACCCGTCGACCTCGCCCTGGTCGACGTCTATCTGCCCGATGGGTCGGGAGTCGACTTTGTCCGCGAGATACGTTGCGACAGCATGGTCTTGAGTGCAGCAACCGATGCGCCGACGATTCGTGCCGCGCTGGCCGCGGGGGCACTGAGCTACATCGTGAAACCGTTCGCCCCCGCAGATCTCGCGGCCAAATTGGGCGGTTACGCGCGCTATCGCAAGATACTGTCGGGAACCAACCTCGGCGGCAAGGAGGTGGACGCTGCGCTCGACGCCCTCCGCCCGCGCATCGCGCCCACCCAGTCGCCCACCGCGGTGACCTCACCTACCAAGGATCTTGTGCTGGAAGCACTTCGCGCATCGGGCCAACCGATGTCGTCGGCCGAGGTGTCTTCCGAGATCGGCGTGTCCAGGGCGACCGCGCAACGGTATCTGTCAACGCTGGCAAATGCCGGCGAGGTCAAGATCCAGCTGCGGTATGGCACGACCGGTCGGCCGGAACAGGAGTTCGTGGCCGTCGAGAAGCCACCGGCCCGGCCCATACGTTGATGGAGGGGACGCGCCGAGCGCGTCCCCTCCATCAGACCCTCCATCAGTGCTCCGTCATGCGGCAAGAGGAACCGCCTGCCCGCGCAGCGCCGACGCCGCGATCTCCTGGATCGGGGCCGCATTGCCCGCAATCGCTGCCAGCATTTCGGTATAGCTCCAGCCGATCTCTCCTGCGGACATGGCTGACAGGTTGATCATCTGTTCCCGGCCGGGACGGCCCGGGCCGGTCATGCTGGGCTTCATGTTGATGTCGATCGCCTTGATGACACCGTCGGCGCCTTCCCGGCAGTCGATCCGAATCGGAGCCGTTGCATTCAGGAACTGCGCGACCTTCACCGCGTGCTTGCCGAACTCGCGAAGTTGATCATCGTCGCCCGCCGGCTTGCTGTTCGACTGGATCGGCACCACTCCGCTGAAGGGCATGACGCCGCCGTGATGGCCAGTCCGCTCGATCGCTGGAAGCGTCCAATGGGTGGCCTCGTTGCGCACGCCGTCGGCCGTCTCGTACGTTCCCGGCGGCATCACGGTCACGGCGAGTTCCCTGCCGGCCAGGTACTCCTCGATGAGGAACTTGCTGCCGAACTTCGGTCCGACATGGGACTCGATGTGCTCGGCGGCTTCCTCGACTGAGTCGACGACCTTCACACCGGCGCTACCGCGGCCACGAACGGGCTTCACGATGACGGGAAAGGTCAGACCGTTCTGCGAAACTGCCTTCTCGATCTGACTTTTCGCCGGTCCGATCTCCACATTGACGAGGGCCTGTACGGGCACCGGGACGCCGATTGCCTCGATGGCAGCCTGGCAGACGTCCTTGTCTTCGAACTTCTCCACGATGTCCAGCGGCTGACCCACGACGTACAGCCCGTTCTGCGAGGCGAATTCGGCCATCGGATGCTCGTCGAACAAGCTGGTGTTGGCCCAGAGGATCTCTGCGCCATCGGAAATGGCCGCAGCGATGCCCTCGAAGGTATCCGGATACGTCCAGTCCGCGTCGACATCGGGGCGCGGGCTGAGCGCTGGGGTCAGCACATCACAGCCGGCTTGCGCCAAAGCGTTCGCGATGTCGGCGGACGAATCCCGGTAACCGAATGGATTCGACGGCTTGACCGCTCCGTTCAGCGATGGCGGCGTAACCGCCTGGTGCAGAACCGCGATCGGCCGCCCGTACAACGCCGGGGCATTCTGGACTTCGGTCTTGATCTGATCGATTGTGATGGTCATTTCGAGTTCTCCTGTGTGAGTGAGTGTTTGGTATTGGCTTGAACTTGCACAGACCGAAATTACGGGTCTGCCGTCGCTGTGGCTCGCTTGTGCGCACAAGCTTTATACCGCGCGATTTCCGACTTTTGCGCATTGCGCTCACCGGCACGCTCGGTGCGTCAGGGAATACGCCGGGGACTGCTTTCGAGCCCTCAGCAGATGCGTGTGAAGCGCCTCAAGGCGCGACCGTCGGTCAGGATTGTGACGAGGCGGGGAAATCGGCGACGATGTCGGCGACATCCGCGCAGTTGTCCAGATCGAGAATCTGGTCCGCGAGGGTGGTGATCACCGCCGGCGCGGCGCCGAGTCCCATCTCGAGGCAGGTCGAGAACTTGGTGATCGCCTCGTCGTCGCTCATCGGCTGTTCGGGGCTGCCCTCCATGAACTCGAGGAAGCGTTCGATTCGCCGACCGTCGTGGCAGAGGATGGTCACCCGTGTCGGCGACATGGCGCCTGCGGCGATCGTGTCGTCTGTCACCACGCTCGTACGCGCCGCGAGGGCGCTGACAGCGGGATCCGAGATCTGCGGCCGCTGGAAGGTCGCCACATCGACGTTGCCGTGGATGAGTGCCGTCGCAAAGCAATATCCGGCATTGAACTGGGCGTGGATCGTCGAGTCACGAGCGAGGTCATAAGGCTCGCCGACGATCTTGTTGTTCACCTCGCTCATGCCGATGACAACGCTTTCAATCTCACGCGCGCTCAACCCTTCTCGGTTTAACGCGCGACCGATGGCAATCGCGTTGTGCGTGCATCGACAGCATGGATAGGGCTTCATGCTGTGCGTCATGATCTCCCAGGTCTGACCGAGGTCGCGCACGAGTGCGTCGGGCAGGACCTCGCCACGCTCGTAGAGTTGGAACAGCCCGGCATCGCCCTCGAGAAACCGCGTCGGCCCGGTCAGCCCCGCCTCGGCGAGGAACGCAGCCGTCGTGCCGCTCCGTGAGGCAAAGCCCGCCCCCAGCCGTTTGGCGAGAACGCCGTCGTTAAGCGCCTGACGCGTGCCCGCGGCCTGATGAAAGGCAAGGGCGACGGCGTCCGAGAATTGCCCGCCGCGCAGGCCCAGCACCCGGGCAGCCGCAGCCGCGGCGCCGAGCGTGCCCATGACGGTCGTCGGGTGCCAGCCTCGGGACATGCTGTTGGGTGCGGCGAGCCCGAGGCGGGCCTGCAACTCGACCCCGGTCGCGACCGCCGCGATGAGTTCGCGGCCGCTGACGCCGCCCCGCGCCTCCGCTGCGGCCAACGCCGCGGGCAGGATCACGGCGTAGGCGTGCACGCGACCGGGATCATGGTTGTCATCGAAGTCAAGGGCGTGCGCCGCTGCGCCGTTGGCGAGCGCGGCTGTCGGCGGCGCCACCCGTCCCTTTCCGATGAGCATCGTCGAGGGGCCGGCGCCTTCCCAGCCGAGAAGGAGACGGTTCATCTCCGGGATGCCGGGAGCGTCGGCGGCGGCGGCTATCACGCCAAGGGTGTCGAGCACGAAGAGCTTGATGCGCTCGACCACCGACATGGGCAGGCTCGAGTAATCCCAGTTCTCGTAGGCGGCCATCAACTCGCGGCTGAACCCGTCGGCGGGCCCATCCTGCCCCGTGGGCGACGGCTCGAGCCGAGAGGCCAGGCTTCGACGCAAGGCTCATCGTGGTGGCTCCCTTATGGCTTGGCACGGACTATATAGCGGTAAACGTCAGTTGCGGGGCAGGACAAGTGCTGCGGCTGCCGCTGCAACACCGGCGAGGATGAGGACTGTCAGCGCCACGCCATTCCAACCTGCGTGTGCGAGTGCGATGCCACCGAACCAGCCGATGATGCTCGATCCGGCGTAGTAGAACAGGTTGTAGAGCGACGAGGCCTGTGCCTTGCCGACGGGGGCGGCCCGGCCGGCCCATCCGGTGGCGATCGCGTGGGCACCGAAGAAGCCGACGGTGGCTATCACCAAGCCGACCAAAACCAGAAAGATGTTGGCGCACAATGTAATCAATACTCCAGCGATCATGATTGCGATCGATGTCAGGAGCACCGCTTTGCGGCCGAACCGGGTGGCCAGAGCGCCTGCGCGCGGCGCTGCGAGAGTACCTGCGAGATAGGCGAAGAAGATCAGGCTGACCACCGTCACCGGCAGGTGATAGGGCGCGGCCGTCAGCCGGAACGCCAGGTAGTTGTAGATCGCCACAAAGCCACCCATCAGCAGGAAGCCTTGGGCGAACAGCGTCAGCTGGCGCGGTGACCTCAGGTTGACCAGGAGGCGGTGGGCAAGGCTGCCCTCAGGGTTGGCGCTGCGCCCCTTCGACGGCGTGAAGCCCCGTGACCGCGGCGCGAGTTTGACGAAGCCCACCGCTGCGACGGCGCACAGCACGGCGACTGCGAACACGCCGACACGCCACGTCGCAATGTCGGTGACCGGTCCGGCGACCACCCGGCCGAGGAGGCCACCGACGCTGGTCCCGGCGACGAAGGTGCCCGCAGCGCGAGCCGCGTGCTCGGGGGCAATTTCCTCAGTGAGGTATGCGATCGCGATGGCGGGTACGCCGCCGATCACCAGCCCCTCCAGCAGCCGTCCGGCAAGCAACAGGTGAAAGCTCGGCGCCAACGGCGTGAGCAGACCGAACACCGTTGCCGTGATGACCGACACCGACATCGCCTTCACCCGGCCGATGCGGTCGGCAATCATCGACCAGGGAATGACCCCGATGGCCAGGCCGATCGTGGAGGCCGACACCATCAGCGCCGCACTGGCCGCCGTGATACCCAGGTCGGTCGAAATCTGCGGCAGAACGCCCTGTGGCGAGTAGAGCTGGGCAAACGTGGCTATCCCCGCGCAGAACAACGCCGCTAGCAGGCGGCGGTATTCGGCGGATCCCCGGCTGTGGCCAGCCCAGGGTTGCTCGCGGCTGAGGGAGATGGATTCCATGATCAACACTTTCGCTTTCGTGCGCCGTCTCGTTCGGAACTTTCATCCCGAAAACTACGGACGCGCGGGCGGAAAGCCACGCTTGTACGCACAAACGCTATATCGAGGGAAAACTCACCTTTTGCGCATTGTGCTCAACGGGAAAGGTGGTACTCCTACCGTCAAAGAACAACCCGACCTGTGGAGACATGCAATAGTTGACGCTCGGGTAAACACTCGGGGAGGAGTGGTGACGAATGGCGCAGTCCAAGCGTAAGACAGCTGCCCAGGACGCGGAGCGAGAAGTGACGGTCGACGCGGCGGTACGCGTCTACCCAGACACACCTCGCGAGGTCACCGGAATTGTCATCGAGGACTTCGGTGACATCTCTGGTCAGGCCGTCGATGTCGGCGAACATCACATCGTCGACGCCGCTCGACGGTGGGCGGTCCAGCTGGCCGACGGCACCTTGGCTTTCGTCGATGATGCTGACATCGCCTTGATCGCCTGATCGACCCCCTTTTCGGCGGGAAGACCTTCTTGACGGTCCCGTCGACCATAAGAGCCGGCCGCCCCAGGCGTCGCCATCTGTTGACGTCACGGAGGAGCCGCGCGGTGTCGATCGCCGGTCTGCGACGAGAATGTTCGTCGTGGTGGCCCCGATGGATTCCGCTCTGAACGGTGCTGGCGCCTACTGGTGCGGCGGCCCCAGATACGGAAATTCGGTGAGCGTGTCGGTGTGCGGGCTCAGACCCGACGGCGGACACTCACCCTTGGTCAGGAACGCCAGCCGGTAGTCGATGACGTCGTCGGTGAAGACCCGCCCGTTCGGATAGACCGCCGGCTTCGACGGATCGAAGGTCAACATGTCGGGCAGGGTGCCTTCGTTGTCGATCGCCTCGATCGCTTCTTCCCGCGAGTACCCGCCGGTGTGCCCCAACTGATGGATGAACATGTCGATCCACCGTTCCCGGTCGTGCACGGGCTCGCTGGCGTTGTACTCCTCCTTGGTGTCGTCGGTGTTGAAGAAGCTGCTGACCGAGGGGTGCCCCGCGCGGTCGACATGGACCAGCTCGCTGTCGCGCCGAAGGCTGCATCGCCCCCAGATCCTGATGTCGGGGTCAGCGCCGAGGAAGTCGGTGGGCATCTCGATAGCGGTGGAGAATACATTGGCGGCCGTATTGGAATCCACGCCCGTCCAAGGTGATTCGCCGGGCAGAGTGAGCTCGGTGAAGTTGCGCTTGCCCGAGGTGTCGAAGAGTTCCTTGACTCCGTCGAAGTCGAAGAAGAACGCGTCGCTGCGCGCGCCCGCGAAGAACGAGAAGCCTCCGGACGTCGCGATATGGGGTTCATCTCCCACGAAAGAGACTGGAACCGCTGAAAAGATTCTCTCGCCCACCGCTTCGGGCGATTCCGCGTCATCGCCCGTCGCCAGGTACACATCGACGGTCTGCCTACCGTCAACAGGTTCCGAGAAGACATAGCTGAAAGCGATGTCGTTCAGCAGGTCCCCGTCGTTGTCGATCCCGACACGGTAGATCGCATCGGGGTGGAGGGCTTCGGCGAGCGGGTTGGCGTTGAGAATGATGACCGTCCGTGACGGGTCCGACGGCGAAACGAATGCATAGAGGTCGCACAGATCGAGTCGCTGGTCCCCGAGAGGCGGCCCGAGGCTCAAGCCGGTGAAGTGATTGGACATACGCAGATGCCCCTTTCGATCGGTGGGCAGACGGCAACCGGAAGCTACCCCCGCATGGTTGCGGCGTCGAATCGAAACGGCGAAATCCGCCTTCCGCTCAGCGAAATATGGCGTCGCCTCAGGGGAAGTTGGGCCGGCTCGCCCCTTCGGCACGGACTGAACCCGTGCGGCGGCGAGCGCCGGCGGCTGCCAATGGGGTCGCGATGTCTTCCAGCGATTTACCTTCGGCATCGACGGCGAGGAACCAGGCCACCAGTCCCCCGGCCATCATTATTCCCGCTCCGAGCAGGTAGCCGAGGAACAGGGGGAAGGCCTGGGAACCATCGCCGATGAGCGCGCCGTAGATGACCGGGCCCAGAGCCCCAAAGCATTGGGCGATCGCGAAGAACACCGCGATCGCCTTCGCCCGGACTTCGAGCGGGAAGATCTCGCTCACGGTGAGGTAGGCGGCGCTGGCCCCGGCCGACGCGAAGAAAAAGATCACGCACCAGGCGATGGTCTGGGTGATCGCGTTGAGAAGCCCTGCGTTGAACAAGACCGCGCTCACGGCCAACAGCACACCTGACAACAGGTAGGTGCCCGCAATCATCTTCCTGCGGCCAATGGTGTCGAAAAAGTGCCCGATGGTCAACGGTCCCAACAGGTTTCCAACGGCGAATGCGATCAGGTACAGCGGCGTCGCCTCGGAGGCCACCCCGTAGAACTTGCCGAGCACCAGCGTGTAGGTGAAGAAGATCGCGTTGTACAGGAACGACTGACTGATCATCAGCGTTGCGCCGAGGATCGATCGGCTCGGGTAGTCGCGGAAAAGCACCCGGGTCAGCGCGAGATACCCGATCTTCTCGGTGGGCTTCAACTCGATGGCTTTGCTTTCGTCGATCGGCGGCAACTCGACGCCGGTGGCCTCCACCTCGTGTTCGATGCGCGAGATCGAGTCCTCGGCGGCCTCCACGCGGCCGTTCATGACCTGCCAGCGCGGGCTTTCCGGCAAGTTCCGCCGCACCAGCAGGATCACCAGGCCAAGGACCGGGCCGATCAGGAACGCGAGCCGCCAACCCAGGCTCAGGTCCATCTGCTTCAGGAAGATGAAGGTGCCGAGCGTGCCGAGTATCGCGCCGGCCCAGTACGTACCGTTGACCGCGATATCGACCCTGCCGCGGTATCGCGCCGGGATCAGTTCGTCGATCGCCGAATTGATGGCGGCGTACTCCCCGCCGATGCCCATGCCTGCGATGAACCGGGTGACATAGAGGAAGGCAATCCAGCCCCCGCTGTTACCCAGAGTGAACGCGGTGAGACCGCTTCCCACCAGGTACACACCCAGCGTGATCATGAACAGGTTCCGTCGGCCGAGCTTGTCGGACAGACGCCCGAAGAACAGCGCTCCGACCACCTCGCCTGCCAGGTACACGGTGGCGAGGAGCCCGACAGCAGCCGACGACAGGCCGAGCGTCTCGGGCTGGGTCAGCGTGTCGGCCACCGCGCTCGCGATGGTGATCTCCAAACCATCGAGAATCCATGCCACCCCGAGTGCAATGACCATCCGAGTGTGGAATGACGACCACGGCAGTCGGTCGATTCGGGCGGGAATGAGACTCCGGATCACGCCCTCGGTCTCAGCGGGTGTCGCCATGGTCGCCTCCTCGCGAATGAGCACAACGGGCGTTCCCTTCACCGGCTGTTCACAAACCTCTCCGGCGCTGAAGGAGGCCTTTAGTTATCGGCGGGAGGCGCGGCGGATTTTGTTGCCGGCTCGGCATCGTCTCTCTTCTGCGCAGCTGCCGTATCGGCCTCGCGGGAGTAATTCGGATCTGTCGCGAGGCGGCTGCGCCGTGCGCCGTGCGCGAAGTAGACCACCAAGCCAATGGCCATCCACACGAAGAACCGGACCCACGTCGCGCTTGGAAGATTCAGCATCAGGTAAACCGAGGTGAGCATGGCTAACACCGGTACGACCGGGACGCCAGGGCAACGGAATGCGCGTTTGAGATCAGGCCGGCTACGGCGCAGCACCACGACCCCGACAGCAACGAGCACAAAGGCGAAAAGCGTTCCGATGTTGACCAGTTCGGCGAGCTCGGTCAACGGCACGAACGTCGCAATCACGGCGACGACGACGCCGGTCAGGATCGTCGTGCGCAGCGGTGTGCCGAACCGGGGACTGACTTTCGCGAAGGCCGGCGGAAGCAACCGGTCCCGGCTCATCGCGAAGAACACCCGGCTCTGGCCGAGCATCAAAATCATCATGACCGTGGTCAGGCCGATCAGAGCCCCGATCGAGATGATGGTGGCGAAGACGGGGTGACCAACCGATCGGAACGCCTCCGCCAACGGCGCTTCGACCTTGATGTCGGTGTACTTCACCATCCCCGTCACCACGAGCGACACTGCGACGTAGAGCACCGTGCAGATTCCCAGCGACGCGAAAATGCCGATGGGCATGTCCCGCTGAGGCTTCTTGGTCTCCTCGGCTGCGGTCGCGACGATGTCGAAACCGATGTACGCGAAGAACACCAACGCCGCTCCGGCGAAGATCCCACTGATTCCGAACGCGCCGGGCGCGAACCCCAGGTCCTGCAACAGCGACGGGGTGGCCTCGGCGCCCGCGGCGGCCGGCGAGCCGGACGGCGGGATGAAAGGCGACCAGTTACTCAACTTGATGAAGAACGCACCGGCCACGATCACCAGCAGCACGATGCTGACCTTGATGACCACGAAGACGAAGTTGACCTGCGAGGAGACCTTGATCCCCACACAGATGACGGCGGTGAGGATCAGCACGATTGCGGCCGCAACCAAGTTGTGGCCGTCCCCGTAGGCAAAGTCCGGGATAGTGATCCCGGCCTCCTTCATCACGTCGGCGAAATAGTTCGACCACCCCACGGAGACCGTGGCGGCTCCTAGCGCCAGCTCCAGAATCAGGTCCCAACCGATGATCCAGGCGACTAGCTCACCCAGGCTCGCGTAGGAGAACGTGTACGCCGAGCCCGCCACCGGCACGGTACTCGCGAACTCCGCGTAGCAGAGCGCAGCCAGCGCGCATGCGATGCCCGAGAACAGGAAACTGAGCGCGACCGCGGGTCCTGCCTTCTCCCCGGCGGCCTCCCCCGTCAGCACGAAGATGCCGGTGCCGATGATCACGCCGACACCGAACACCGTCAGCTGCAGCGGACCCAGCTCTTTGCGTAGCTGATGCTCGGACTCCTCGGTGTCCGCGATGGACTGCTCGATGGTCTTTGTGCGCGTCAGGTTCATTGGCGGTCCATTCTCGCAGTCCAAGGGAGCCTCGAATCGAACCCAGAGGCCCAGAGCGTTACCGAGTTACCCGCCAATCGGGCGGATAAACGAGGCCGTCAAGGACGACTCATGCAGCTGGGACCGCTCGGCGCCCGTGATCGCGCCCTTTGGAGCGGACGAGTCGCTGTCAGTCCGCGAGGCGCGAGTCCTATCTGGTCGGCAGACCGGTGATCGCCCTACCCATGACGAGCCGCTGAATCTCACTCGAAGATGGTGAAGATCTTTGCGTCCCTGTGCATGCGTTCGACCGGGTATTCATGCGTATAACCGAGGCGACATTTCATGTCAGCCAGCTTGAACGCGATGGCTTGAAAGTCAGCGATTTTCTATCGCCGTCATTGTCGATCCCGACGACTCGACACTGATCGATCTAATTGATGGAGCCAGTTCTGTGCGACCGCGGGGCGCTTTACCAAAACAGGTCGTCGCTTCGTAGCCGGTTCATCGAGTGACTTCACCGGAGTTACCCTGCTAAACCCCGCGCTCGACCGGCAGCAAGTCCGCGGTCGACCGCACGGACCAGCGCCGCGTGGTCAGCTTCGGTCTGATCGGCGTAGCGTCGCGCGAACTTGCAGAATGCCTTGTCGACCCGGTCGGAACTGCCCATGTAGCCGGCGATCATCGAGGCGCCGCTGGTCCTGGCGTGCCCCTTGGCGAGAAGCTGACCCACGACTCCGGCGTAGTCAGCCAGCGCGGCCGCATCGATTGCGTCTAAAGGTATGCGCCCCTTCATGTTTCGGAACTGTCGTACGTAGTATTGCAGGCCGTCCATGGTGGTCCACCCCAGCAGCGGGTCGCTCACCGTCTGTAATGACTGTTGGTATTCCACGACCCGCTGTCCCTGGTGCGCGTGCCATGCCGACTCGCCGTGCACGTAGCGCCCAAGCACCGATCGGCGAGCCTGCTTGAGCTGAAGGAAGACAACGTCGGACTCCGACGATCCCTCCAGCAGCGCCACGTAGGCGCGCAGGCCGACACTGCCCACGCCGACGACTTTGTGCGCCACGTCGACCAGCGTGTAGCCGCCGAGAACACGTCGCCAGTAGGACGGCAGGGTTTCGAGGTAGTCGTCGAGTGCCGCCGCCAGCAACTCCGCCTCACGTGCAGGTAGTCGCGTGATCAGCGGTGGTTCCTCGACAATCCTGCGCTCGCCGTCCACCTCATGGGTGAAGCGCGGTAGCGCGCGGTCGCCGGTGCGGTGACGCGCGCGCTTGGCCGACCGCACCACCTGATCGCTGAGTGGGCCCGCCGTCTCGGCGGCGAGCCTGTCGACGTCGAGCCGAACGAAAGACCTTGTAAACAACGGCAGGTCGGCGAGGCGCCGCAATTCCTGACGATACGACGCCACGCAGGACCGCACCGCGTTGCCGCAGTGGTCTTCCGACGTCCCGTTGTGCCGCCCGGCGACCCAGATACTTGCGGCCAACCGCCGCAGGTCCCACTCCCAGCCACCCGGGTGGGCCTCGTCGAAATCATTGAGGTCGATCACCAGGTCCCGCTCGGGGGATGCGTAGAACCCGAAGTTGCCGAAGTGCGAATCGCCGCACACCACCGGCGTGATCCCCGTTGCAGGCAGATGGGCGACGTCCTCGGCCATCACCACCGCGGTTCCGCGCAGAAATCCGTACGGCGACTCGATCATGCGACCGACCCGGATGGGCACCAGCCGGTCCACCCTGCCCTGGTGACTGAGGTTGATGAGGTCCACAGGGTCGGGACGGTCGGGGGGCGCGGTCCAGTCGGCTAGCGACTTGCGCGGCACCCGCTTGCGCAGGCTTTTGCCAAGGGCATAGCGCTCGGCCCGGGTGACCGGTCGCTGTCGCAACGACCGATACGCGGTGCCGTCGGCATCGGCGAGCACGGTGTGCACGCTGCCGGCAGCGACGCCATCCATATCGCTCAATGTTCACTACCGCAGGGGCGTGTGTCAGGAGTTTTGTTCGATGTAGGTGTCAGCGTCCTTGTCTCGGCTGTCGATCCCTTCGCTCGCCTCGTGTTCGGCGTAGAACCGCAGCCACTGCATGCCCAATTCGTGACGCAGTTCGAGCGACGCGCTCTTGATGAAGTCCGGCATGGCTTCGCGCTCTTCCTCGTCGAGATGCTCACCGTTCTCCTTGCGCGCAGCCATCACCGCTTCGAACCACTTGTCGGTGCCCGGTTCGTGCCGACGCGACGTACGCACCGCATCTCGGATCGCATTGTGATCGGTGATCGCGTCCTCGGTCTCGTCTTCCGGGTCGCCCTCGGGATTACCGGGGTCGTCCCGGCCCCCGTGTTTGAGCAACGCGGGATAGAAAACTGTCTCCTCGGCGTCGGCATGTGCGTCCAGGCGCATGCTCAGCACATTCCAGACCGCCGCGAGTTCGTCCTTGGACTTGGCGTCGTCGAGCCGGAAGAACTGACGGCGCAGCCAGTCATGGTCGGCGTAGATGAGGTCGATGATGTCCGCCATGGAGGAAGTATTAGCCGCAAAAGCGCAAGTCAAACACTGCGAGGGGGGCCGGTGTTGCCTTTGCCGTCCGCCGTGCGCTCCTATGAAGAGGGTCTAACATTCTCCAATGACCAATCATCGGCTCCAGCGGATGATGGCCTGGTGAGCGCGCCGACAAGCGACCACGTCGTCCGTGCCGAGCAGCCGCGCAAAAGCGGCATAGCCCGGTGGATCCGGCGGCTGGCGATTCCGATCATCCTCGGCTGGATAGCGCTGATCGCCGTCCTGAACACATCGGTGCCGCAGCTCGAAGAAGTCGGCAAGATGCAGGCGGTTTCGATGTCGCCCAAGGAAGCGCCGTCGGTCGCCGCGATGATGCGAATCGGCAAGGACTTCCAGGAGTTCGACTCCGACAGCTCGGCCATGATCGTCCTCGAGGGTGACGCACCCCTCGGCGAGGACGCCCACCGGTTCTACGACGACATGGTCGCCAAGCTTCGCGCCGACACCAAACACGTCCAGCACATCCAGGACTTCTGGGGTGACCCGCTGACCAGAGTCGGGGCACAGAGCGAGGACGGCAAGGCCGCTTATGTGCAGGTGTATCTCGCGGGCAACATGGGGGAAGCGCTCGGCAACGAGTCGGTCATCGCGGCTCAGAAACTCGTGGACGGGTTGACTCCCCCGCCCGGGGTCAAGGTCTATGTCACCGGCGGCCCCGCGCTGCAGGCCGACCAGGAAAACGCAGGCAACGCGAGCATCAGAATCATCGAGTTCGTGACCGTCGGCGTCATCATCTTCATGCTGCTGTTCTTCTACCGCTCGATCGTCACGGTCCTGCTGGTGTTGACGATCATGATCCTCAGCCTGTCGGCGACTCGTGGTGTGGTGGCGTTCCTCGGTTACCACAACCTCATCGGGCTGTCGACGTTCGCGACTCAGCTCTTGGTGACCCTCGCGATCGCCGCAACAACCGACTACGCGATCTTCCTGATCGGGCGATACCAAGAGGCCCGCTCGATCGGGGAAGACCGGGAGTCCGCCTACTACACGATGTTTCGCGGCACAGCCCACGTCGTTCTCGGGTCGGGGATGACGATCGCAGGCGCGACCTTCTGCCTTTCATTCACCCGATTGCCCTACTTCCAGACACTCGGCATCCCGCTGTTCGTCGGAATGGTGGTCGCGGTGCTCGTCGCGCTGACTCTCGGTCCCGCCATCATCAGCGTCGCGAGCCGCTTCGGCAGAGTGTTAGAGCCCAGGCGTGCCATGCGGATTCGCTTCTGGCGGCGCCTCGGTGCCGCCATCGTCCGGTGGCCCGGCGCGATCCTGACCATGACCATCCTCCTCGCCCTGGTCGGTCTGCTCACGCTGCCGGGCTACCAGCCGAGCTACAACGACCGCAAGTACCTGCCCGCCGACCTGCCTTCGCAGCGAGGGATTCGCAGCGGCCGAACGACATTTCCCCGTCTCCCGGATGAACCCCGAAATGTTGCTCGTCGAAACCGATCACGACCTCCGCAACTCGGCCGACTTCCTCGTGATCGAGCGGATCACCAAATCCGTGACGAAGGTGCCCGGCATCGGGAGGGTGCAATCGATCACCCGCCCCGAGGGTAAACCGTTGAAGTTCAGCACGATTCCGTCGCAAATGAGCATGGGCAGCACCAACCAGGAGATGAACCGCTCATACGCGCAGAAAACCATGGACAACATGTTGGTGCAGGCCGACGAGATGCAGACGACCATCGACGCGATGACCAGGATGAGCTCGTTGATGGGTCAGATGACCGCCACTACCCATTCCATGGTGCAGAGCATTCGGGACACGACGGTCGACACCATCGAACTACGGGACAACATCGCCGATTTCGACGACTTCTTCCGTCCCCTTCGTAACTACCTGTACTGGGAACCGCACTGTTATGACATCCCGGTCTGCCACACGTTGCGGGCCATCTTCGACGCGCTCGACGGCACCGACGCCCTGACCGATGACATCCAGTCTCTGCTTCCTGACCTGGAGCGACTCGACACCCTGCTGCCGCAGCTGCAAGAGATGTTGCCGCCGCAGATCGAGACGATGAAGAAGATGCAAAGGATGATGCTGGAGATGCACTCGACTCAGTCGAGCCAGCAGGATCAGCAGCACGTCATGAGCGAGAACCAAAGCGCCATGGGTCAAGCGTTCAACGACTCCCACAACGACGACACCTTCTACCTGCCGCCGGAGATCTTCAACAACGCAGACTTCAAGCGCGGCATGAAGAACTTCATCTCCCCCGACGGCCACGCGGTCCGGTTCATCATCTCCCACGAAAACGATCCGCTCGGAGCCGATGGCATCGAGCGCATCGACGCCATCAAGAACGCTGCATTCGACGCCATCAAAGGCACGCCGTTGGAGGGATCGCGGGTATACCTCGGCGGCACCGCGTCCACCTTCAAGGACATGCGGGACGGCAACAACTACGACCTGCTGATCGCCGGCGTCGCCGCGCTCGCACTGATCTTCATCGTCATGCTCCTCATCACGCGCAGCGTCGTCGCAGCAGCCGTCATCGTCGGCACCGTGGTGCTGTCTCTCGGCGCGTCTTTCGGCCTGTCGGTTCTGTTCTGGCAGCACCTGATGGGGTTGGACCTCGAGTTCATGGTGATGGCGATGGCGGTCATCATCCTGCTTGCAGTCGGCGCGGACTACAACTTGCTGTTGGTGGCGCGGATGAAAGAGGAGATACCGGCCGGCATCAACACCGGCATCATCCGCGCCATGGGCGGCAGCGGATCCGTTGTGACCGCGGCAGGTCTGGTGTTCGCGTTCACCATGATGTCGATGTCGGTCAGCGCCATGGTGGTGGTTGCCCAGATGGGCACCACCATCGGAATGGGCCTGTTGTTCGACACCTTGGTGATCCGGGCATTCATGACGCCCTCCATCGCCGCGCTTCTGGGCAAATGGTTCTGGTGGCCGCAGATCGTGCGTTCCCGACCCGTGCCGGCAAAATGGCCGAGCGTTGCGCACTCGCCCGCGGCGTCGGTAGCGCCGTCAAGCGCACATCCCTAGACCTGGACACGCGCCCGTCATCATCGTCCTACCGGCCCAGCCGGGCGTCGGAACTACTTCCGCTGATGCGCGGCAAGCTTTTTGGCGTAGAACACGCGGTCATATCCGTCCTGGCGGCGGCGGGCGGTCTCGGTATATCCATGACGCGGATAGAACATTTGGTTCTCGGTCATCGCCTGGTTCGTGACGAGCCGGACCTCCGACAGACCGAGCTCGCGGGCGTCGTCCTCGGAACGGGCGAGCAGAAGCGCGCCATAGCCGCGCCCCTGCGCGCCGGGGGCCACGGCGACGGTGTCGAGCAGCAGATGGTCGTCGTGCACCTCGTTGACGACGACTCCGGCAATCTCGCGGTCGGCTTGGATCACCCACACCCGCGACGACATGACTGCGGCACGGTAATCGGCACCCATCGGCGCCGGTGGTCTTCCGATCCGGGCGACGTACTTGCCGAAAGCTGCGTGCACGATGCTCTCGATGGCCGCCACGTCGGATAGGGCTGCCCGGCGAACCTGGACGTCGACCACCGCGCCGACGTTAACGCATTGCAGGTCGTGGCAAGCTACTCCCATCTGACGGCGAGGCTTAGGGAGAAGACGGTGCAGTATTTCGTCCAGTTTGACGTCCACCAGCCGGTCGACATGAGCCGCGAAGAGTTGTTTGCGATCTGGCTCGAGGAAGCCCGCGCGGCGCAGGGCGCGGTCGATGCCGGGGCGGTAACCAACCTGTGGAAAGTCGTCGGCCAGCGCAGCGTCTTCGCCGTGCTCGATGTACCCGACCACACATCGCTCGACCAGGCGCTCGAGTCGCTGCCGATTATCCAGAAGCTCGGCGGCTCGGTTGAAACGCGCGCCTACCCGATCCGGCCGTACAGCGAGTGGGCCGAAGAGCTGCGCATCGCGGTTGAGGGCGAGTGACACACTACCGAAAGGATTTGCAATGAACTGGAACTCGGTGAAGGACAACGGCGCGAAGTTGATGAACTTGGCGCACCGGCTGGTTCTAAAGGCGAGCGGCAACAGGCTTTTGGCCAAACCGTTCGGGATGCCGTTGGTCGAGCTGCACACCACGGGACGCAAGTCGGGGCTGCCCCGGTCCTGTTACCTGACCACGCCTATTCACGACTCCAACCGGGTGGTGCTCATCGCTTCGAAGGGTGGCGATGACCGCAACCCTGACTGGTACCGCAATCTGCAGGCGCACCCCGACGCGTTCCTGGTGATCGACGGCCAACGACACGCAGTCCATGCGCGTACCGCCGGCGCAGAGGAAAAGGCGGAGCTATGGCCGAAGATCGTTGCGGCATACAAGGGTTACGCCGGCTATCAGCAACGGACGGATCGTGACATTCCGGTGGTGATCTGCGAGTTGCAGAACTGAGGGCGACCGCCGCGGGCCAAGCCTCACCCCGGCGACGGAGCGTCAGGGTCGGTGCGGCGCTCCGCTCGCGAGGCGCGCGACGCGCGACTGCCAAGCCATCACAGCCGGAACGCCGACGAGCTCCAGGACGGTCGCCGCGATGAAGACGGTGTGCGGCCTGCCAGTCGTTCGCCAGGAGACGAGGCGCGCCAAGCCGCCGACGAAAACAACGGCTGTCAGACGCCGAAGGGGGCCGGTGCGCTGTTCGACCTGCGGGATGGCCGACCAGATCACCGGCGCGGTCGCAAACCAGAATGCATTGACAAACCGATATTCGCTGTCGGCGGTGGCACCCAGCTGACTCGTGTCACCAGGCAGGGTCTTGGGACCGACCAGCATCCCGGCCAAACCGGACAGAAACGGAATAGCCGAGAGGATACCGAGAGTCACCTGCAGCCCTCGGCGTCCGCCATCGCGCGAAGCGCCGTTGTCCATGCGACCAGTGAACCACTACTACATCGCGTAGTCGATAGCCGGCGACCGGTCGCTACCGGATCGGCAGGCCGGTGACAGCGCGTGCGATCACCAGACGCTGTATCTCGCTGGTGCCTTCGAAAATGGTGAAGATCTTCGCATCGCGGTGCATTCGCTCGACGGGGTAGTCGCGCGTGTAACCGTTGCCGCCGAGAATCTGGATGGCCTCGTCGGTGACGTACACAGCGGTTTCGCTGGCCACGAGTTTGGCCATCGAGCCCTCCGCTGAATCGAAACTCTTGTTGTTTCGGGCCATCCACCCTGCCCGCCATACCAGCATGCGGGCTGCGTCGATGCGGCTCTTCATATCGGCGAGTTTGAACGCGACCGCCTGGAACTCCCCGATCCGGCGGCCGAATTGTTCACGCTGGCAGGCGTAGTCGAGTGCGTACTCGTATGCGGCGCGGGCAACACCGACCGCCATCGCACCGACGGAGGGGCGAGTCCGCTCGAAGGTCTTCATCGCAGCCTGTCCACCGGTCGAGACCCCAGACCTGGCGCGGCCGATGCGCTCCTCGAACTTCTCCCGCCCACCCAGAATCATGTCCTCAGCCAGGCGAACGTTGTCGAGTACCACTTCGGCGGTGTGCGACGCGCGAATGCCGTGCTTCTTGAACTTCTGGCCCTGCGACAGTCCCGCGGTGTCAGACGGAATGATGAATGTCGCCTGACCACGCGAGCCGAGGTCGGGATATACCGAGGCCACGACGACATGCACATTGGCGATGCCGCCGTTGGTCGCCCACGTCTTCGTCCCGTTGAGAACCCATTCGCGGGAGGCCTCGTCGTAGCGCGCCCGCGTGCGGATCGCGCCGACGTCGGAACCGGCGTCGGGCTCCGACGAACAGAAAGCGCCGAGTTTCGGATCGCCTGCCGTGCCGAACATCTCGGGCAGCCACCGGCCGACTTGTTCGGGAGTGCCGTTGCCCGCCAGCGCCGCCGCGGCGAGGCCGGTGCCCAGGATCGACAACGCGATACCGGCGTCGCCCCAGAACAGCTCCTCGAACACCGTCAGCATGCCGAGCCCGCTCGGTTCTGCGGCCTGCGCGGCGAACAACTCCGGGGAGTAGAGGCCGACTTTGGCGGCCTCCTGGATGACGGGCCACGGCGTCTCCTCCCGCTCGTCCCATTCCGCGGCGGCCGGGCGGACGACCTCGGCGGCGAATTGGTGGACCCAGTCGCGCACCTCGATCACATCGTCGCTTGGTTCCAGGGAGAAAGTCATGTCGAGCTCCTTTTGCGGTGTCTCGTCGAATGGGACTGGGATTGTTATGGCGCAGCGAGCGCGCTGACGGTCTGGAATACCCACGCCTCGAAGAACCGATCGTCGTCGACGTCGCCCGGGGAATGGCCAGTCAACGCCCGAAGGGTGGCGGCGTAAGTCAATGACGAGATCGCGACGGCGGCGAAAGCCTGCGGGTCGGGTACGTTCGTGATGCCTGCGCGGTTGGACGCGACGAGTTCGTCGGTGAAACGTTGATAAGCGTTGTCGGTGATGACCTTCCACGTCTGATCGTTCAGATCGCCGAGCTCTTCTGATTCGCGCAGCATCACACGAAGCACGTCTTCGCTCGCCGCGAGATTGTCCCGGATGAGTTGGCCGGCTCTTCGCACGGCTCTCTCGACGCCGACGGGTGATTCCGCGTCGTACTCCTCGCGAGCGGCCACGATGCTTTCACTCCGATGCGCGACGGCGGCCTCCAGTAGCGCGCGTTTCGATGCGAAGTGCTTGTAGAGGGCGCCCGATCCGGGGGCCAATCCGGCCGCGGTCTGGATGTCGGCGACAGACGTCCCGGCGTAACCGCGGGCAGCGAAGAGCTTGAGTGCCTCGGCCAGGAGACGGTCGCGACCGGAAACTGCCATGGTGAGAAAGTACTCACTCACCGAGTCGTCGCCAAATCGGATCCCGTTTAGATCCGTGAACAGGATAGGCGTAATTGTCAGTCGCCTTTGAGTCGCGGAAGTTCTCGAAGGATGCGACTTGCGATGTCTCTGAGTTTGATGTTCTCCCGCTGAGATCTCTGCACCAGCAAGGCGAATGCCTCGTCGGCGGTGCCGCCGTGCCGCGAACGCAGAACACCTTTCGCCTGGTCGATATCCGAACGAGACACGAGCGCCTGCTCGAGTTGACCCACGGTGTCCTGCAGCCTTCGCCACCGTCGCGCGTCCATGACGGCTCGGCCCGCCGCACCGCTGTAGAGACTCATCAGGCTCTCGTCGAACACATCGAAGTCCGCCGTCGATCGGCTGTACACGTTCAACGAGCCGACCAGTTCGTCGTCACCGCCCGGCGCGAGCGGGGCGACGATCAGCGGAATCGACAGGGTGGCGTGCACACCGGCCTCGCGGGCGGCCGTGGCGAACTGCGGCCACCGGTCCTCGGCGGACCGTATCGCGACGCGCACCGGCCTGCGCGTCTGCGCGGCCTCCAGGCACGGTCCCTGTTTTGAGGCATACTGCTCGCGATCCAACGCCAAAACGTCGTCATCGGTGTGCGCAACGGTTCGCAACGGCGGGTCAAGCACGGTGATCGACACGGCGTCGGCGCCGGCAGAGCTTTCACCGCATAAGTTGCTACGCCGCGCAGCACGTCGTCCAGAGACTTGTCGGCCACCACCAGTGCATTCAAGGATTCGATAGCTGCCGCCGCCGCGTTCAGGCGATCCAGCACGTCTGGCCGCTCACTGCTCATCGAAACTCTCCTTCCTGCAACAGGTTCCCATTTTATTTCACTGAATTAAATTCTGAAAAGTCGCTAGCACAACGTCACAAGCCTTCGCCCCTACTTCCCGCCTGCCCGACGGTCTGGCCGCGAGTCGCGGAGGGAGGCCAGTCGGGCGTTGTCGGACTTCAACTGCGAGTTGTCGGATATCAGCTGCAGGTTGTGAGACTCGAGTTCGGTGTTGCGGTCTTGCAGCTCCAGGATGTGGCCGATGCCGGCCACGTTCACCCCCTTGGCCAGCAGCGCGGTGATTCGTTGCAGTCGCATCAGATCGTCATCGCTGTACCGGCGAGTGCCGCCGGCCGATCGCGTCGGGCGAGAGGAGCCCGCGCTCCTCATAGAGCCGCAAGGTCTGCGGACCGACGCCGGACAGCTCGGCTGCCACCGAGATGCCATACACCCCGCGCCCGGATCGTTCAGTGGACTCCTGGCTCACAACTGCATTCCTCCATGGCAAGAAAATTCCCCTGAAGTTTTCTTGCCAAACCTATCGGTGGTGCTATATCGAAATCTATGCCGGATCACATAGATGATCTACTGCAGCTGCAGGAGGTAGGGTGAGCGACGGAGTCGCCGGGATCACGAGGCGGCAATCGCCCCGGTCTTGACCTCACGGATCGCGGTGCGCAGTCCGCGACGTCTGCCGGTGGCGGGATCGGTACCGAAGCTCTCCCGCACCCCGTCGCGGATCCGGAACTTCAGCTCCGAGTTCGTCTCGGGGGCGTTGTCCGAGGTGGCCTTGAGCAGCTTGTTGGGCAGGGCCAGTTTGGCGATGGTCAAGAAGGACTGCATGTACTGGCGGCCCAACGAACCCGTCGTATATGGCAGGTCGTACTTGTCGCACAGAGCCTGGACCCGCTCGCTGATTTCGGCGTAGCGGTTGCTCGGCAGGTCCGGAAACAGGTGGTGTTCGATCTGGTAGCAGAGGTTGCCGCTCATGAACGCCATCACCGGGCCTGCGTGAAAGTTGGCCGATCCCAACATCTGCCGCAGATACCACTCGGCCTGGGTTTCGTTGTCGAACTCTTCCTTGGTGAACTTCTCCGCTCCGTCGGGGAAATGTCCGCAGAAGATCACCATGTAGGACCAGTAATTGCGGATCAGGTTGGCGACCGCATTGGCGCCCATCGTGTGTTTCCAATTGCGTCCCGCCAACGCGGGGAACACGACGTAGTCCTTGCCGACCTGCTTGCCGACCTTCTTTCCGATGATCTTCAGGTCTTTGAGCACCTCACCCTTGGACTTCTCGCCCTTGCGAAACTTCGTCGTCTCCAGACCGTGGGCCGCGACTCCCCATTCGAACAGCGTCCCGAGTGTCAGATTGATGACGGGGTTGAAGATCATCCACTTCTCCCAGCGCTGGTCGCGGGTGAGGCGCATGATGCCGTAACCGATGTCGTCGTCGAGCCCGACGACGTTTGTGTACTTGTGGTGGATGAAGTTGTGCGACTTCTTCCAGTGCTCGCTCGGTGAGGTGGTGTCCCACTCCCACTCGGTGGAGTGGATCTCGGGGTCGTTCATCCAGTCCCACTGCCCGTGAATGATGTTGTGGCCCAACTCCATGTTCTCGATGATCTTGGCGGTGCCGAGCATCGCCGTGCCGACGCTCCACGCCACCTTGTTGCGGCTCGCGAACAGGACAGCTCGTCCGCCGACCGCCAGCGCGCGCTGCAATTGAATTGCGCGGCGGATGTAGCGGGCGTCACGCTCACCTCGTGACTCCTCGATGTCGGTCCTGATCGCGTCCAACTCCCGCGCGAGTGAATCGACGTCCTCGGGCGTGAGGTGCGCGTACTCCTTGATGTCAGTGATGGCCATGATGTTCCTCCTCAGATTTTGAGCGTGCAGTCGCCGGACGCGGTGGACACGCAGGTGTTGATTCGGTCCCCCGGTCCGTGTTCGTTTCCGGACCGAAAATCCCTGACGTTGCCGTCTTCCAGCGGGAGGACGCACGTCTGGCAGATGCCCATCCGGCAGCCGAACGGCATCTGGATCCCGACCTTTTCCCCTGCCTCCAAAAGCGAAGTGGCGCCGTCGATTTCGATCGTCTTGTCCGAGATCGCGAACGTGACGGTGCCTCCCTCGCCACCCTTATCGGTGCGGGCGATGGTGAACCGCTCCATGTGCAGGTCGTCGGAAAGTCCCGCAGAATCCCACAGCGTTTCGACCGTGTCGAGCATGGGTGTGGGCCCGCACGCCCATGTCGGTCGTTCTCGCCAGTCCGGTACGAGGTCGTCGAGGCTGTCAAAGTCGAGCTTGCCGTCCTGCTTGGTGAGCTGGAGATGCAGCCGATAGCCCGGCTGGCTGACCTCCAGGTTCCGCAGTTCATCGTGGAAGATGACGTCTTCCGCGGTGGGCGCCGAGTGCAGGTGAACGATGTCCGGACTATGACCGCGCGCGGTCAGAGAGCGCAGCATCGCCATCAGCGGAGTGATGCCGCTGCCGGCGCTGACGAAGAGAATTTTTGGAGGCGGCGGGTCGGGAAGCGCGAAATCGCCCTTGGGGGCTGCGAGCCGAACAATGGTTCCCGGTGTGACGCCGTTGACCAGGTGCGAGGACAGGAAGCCCTCCGGCGTTGCCTTGACGGTGATCGTGATCCGTTTCTTATCGCGCACCGGCACTGAGGTCAGGGAATACGACCGCCAGTGCCAGCGGCCCTCGACGCGCAGGCCGATGCCGACGTACTGGCCGGGCTGGTAGTCGGCAGAGAACCCCCACCCCGGTTTGATCGTGACCGTCGCGGAGTCCGCCGTCTCGTTGCGGACGTCGACGATTTCGCCACGAAGCTCTCGCGCCGTCCACAGCGGGTTGAGCAACTTGAGGTAGTCATCGGGCAACAGCGGTGTCGTAGCCCTGGCCGCCAGGCCGCGCAGGACGTTGATTCTCGGCGTGGTGGCGGTGTCGACGTTCTCGGCCGGCTTCACGCTCCACCGCATCAGGTCACGCAGCGTCGATGCCATACTCGGCTACTCCTCGCGTCGGATTTGCGTTCGGTGAACATATGTAAACTCAGTACCCGCGTCCGCGCGAATTCACACCTATGCATC
>CAVWWV010000019.1:0-553412 GCA_963758825.1 uncultured Actinomycetota bacterium
CGGCGGCGGTCGACGGCCCGCGCGCTGCAGCGGGCGGTCGAGCGGGGCGAAACACGCCCGGGCGTCGACACCGACTGGATCTGTGATCTGCTGACAGGGCCACTCCTGATGCGCGCCCTCTTGCCAACCGGGCCGATCGACGCAAATCTCGCACACCTGACCGTCGAGACCGCGCTGGAGGCCTCAACGGTGTAATCGGTGGCCTACGAAGACATCGTCGGCCGTACGTCGTCGCGTGCCCAATGCGTTGGTGCACGATGATCCCAACGGCCGCAGACGGTTACGAGTATGCCTCGGATCTCGGCGCGTCTTTGTCAGGCAGGCTGGCCGGCCTGCGTTACCGACACCACTTGGTAGACATGGGCTTGGGCACCGTGCCTATCTGCGATTCGCGACGATTCCGCGAGTTGAGCTTGTCCCTCCGGGGTGTTCAGGACAGCTTCCATATGCGCCGCCGAGCGCCACTGGATGTACTCCGCGACCCGTGTACCGTCCTCGCTGCGGTGAATGGAGCACGAGACGAAGCCCTCGAACTTGCAGTGTTCCGCTGCCATTCCGCGTAGATGTTCCACGAGGGCCGCTTGCTGGGTCGGGTCGACGGTGAACATCACGATGAGGGTATGCACATCGGCACCTTCGCTGATCGTCGCCATGGCCGTGCTCCTAACCTCGCCGCCTTGATTGACGCCTGAACCAATTATATACTACTCGATGATTATCACTATTAGTGATAGTCTAGTGATATGGCTAACTAGGTCAGTGAGACCACCGTGCCAAGCGACCGGCGAAGGGTACACGGCACCGCGCATTGAAGCATCCATGCGCGGCAACAGAATGCGACGCGCCACTTTGTGACGTGCAGAGCGACATCAGAACGAAGGGGACACGCAGACCATGACTACCGCATATACCACCGTGACGCTGATCGCCATCGCGGCGAACGGATTCTCGGGAATCGCGGCGTTGCTTCACCTCAAGCCCATCCTTCCGGGCATGGCCAAGGTGGGCGTACCCATCTCGTGGCTCACGTTCCCGATCGGGACGCTGAAGACAGCTGGCGCACTAGGCCTTGCAGCCGGTCTGGCTTTTCGCCCACTCGGTGTGGCCGCCGCGATCGGCCTGGTCCTGTTCTTCGTGTGCGCGATCTACACACACATCCGTGCCAGCGACTACAGCCCGCAGTTCTACCTCGCCAACGGGTTCCTCGCGCTCAACGTCGCCGTCCTTGCCGTCGCGCTGCAAGCCAATAGCCTCAGCGCAGTTGCCATCCCACCGAGCTGACCCCGTCACAACAACCTGAGGAGCACCGTGACAACACCACAAGACTTCGAATTCGACGCGGCCTACCGCGCGACCTCGCGCTAACGATATGTGCCGACGACTGGACCACCGCTTACGCCGCTTCGAGGTTGGCCGGCGATCGCAAACCGCGTAGAGGTGTCCGGGTAATGACCCGGGCAACGGCCGGTTTCACGCCAACTGAGGGTGAACGCCCGGGATAAGTCCAGCCTCGGCGGCGACGCGTTGCAGCAGACGCCTCAGCGTGTCGCGTTCACGGGAAGACAGCGGTGCCGAGATCTGGTCTTCCAACGCGGATGCCTGCTTATCAAGCGCCGGGAGCAGGCGGCGGGCCTTCGGAGTCAAGGTGACTGCGACTGCGCGACGGTCATCGGGATGGGGCAACCGTTTGGCCAGTCCCTGCCGCTCCAGGCTATCGACCGCGGTGACCATCGCGTTGCGATGAATGCCGAGTCGCTCCGAAAGCTGGCGTTGCGATTGTCCGTCGTCAGTGGCGAGTGCCGCCAGTACCCCATAGGTCCGCGGCTCCACCCCGATTGGAGCCAGCCGGTGTTGGAAATCGTCGCCGACATACGAGCCTAACTGGGCGAGCAGAAAGGGAATTCGCTCATCGAGTGCCGCAATGCCGCGCTGACCATCATCCACAACTCACAGATTAGCACTGATCTGGACTGTCATAAATCATGACGACTGCGCCACAAACTATGTGACGGAAGCCATAATGTGCGGCTACGAATCGCACTTGACATGACTATCTCAACCAATGATGATCATATTTAGTGATCATTTGGAGGTAATCATGGACATCGCTATTTTCGGCGCCAACGGCCAAACCGGCCGTCTGCTCACCGGACAAGCACTAGCGGCCGGGCACCGCGTCGTCGCGGCGACCCGCCGACCCGACAACTTTCCGCTGTCAGACCCGAAGTTGACCGTGGCCGCGGCGGACGTACGCGACCCAGCCGCAGTCACCGAAGTTGTAGCGGGCGTCGACGCCGTGCTCTCCACGCTGGGGGTTTCCTTCACGCGCGAGCCTGTCAACACCTATTCGGTCGGCACGGCAAATATCGTCGCCGCGATGCAATCCTCTGGCGTGCGCCGGCTCGCGGTGGTGAGCTCAACCGGTGCCTATCCAACCCGGCGCAGCGAGTTTCCGTTGGCCCTGAGGGTATTTGAGCCAATCATCACGCGAACGATCGGCAAGACGGTCTATGACGACATGCGCGAGATGGAAAAGATCGTGCGCGGCAGCGCCCTGGACTGGACGATCGTGCGGCCATCGGGACTGTTTGATCTGCCGGCACCCACCGACTACCACGCCGGAGAGGTTGATCCGATCGGTGGTTTCACCGCGCGCATCGATCTGGCCCACTACCTGCTGACGTTGGCCGATGAGCCGGCAACGGTCGGCAAAACCGTCGTTGTGTCGACCACGGAACACACACCCACTGTGTGGAAGATGATCCGCCGGGAGGCGCGGTCAAAGCCCGCCGACGCCCCGAAACCGGCCGCTCCTGCGCCGTAGCGGAGCACGGGCTCCGGTACCAAAGCAAATCGTGCACAACCCTTCCCACGACGACTACCGCGAGATATCGCGGCACCCCTGCGAAAGGATCAACCGTGATACTTGTAACCGGCGCAACCGGCACCATCGGCTGGCCCCTTGTCAACGTGCTTGCGGCGGCGGGCGAGCAGGTCCGCGCCCTCGCGCGCCACACCGGCATACCCGCCGACGGCCTTCCGGCCGGTGTCGAGATGGTCAGCGGCGACGTGTCGCGACCCGAGACGATCGTTGCGGCGCTGCACGGCGTCACGGCGTTGTTCGTTCATCCCCGCGCTGTCGGAGCGGCCGCCGCCCCCGCGCTGCTGGCGCTGGCCGCCGAACATGGAGTTCGGCAGGTCGCCGGGCTATCGGCCATCAACGTCGATGACGATCTGACATGGCAGCCGTCGCGGTTCAACGGTGACCGCAACAAGGAGGTCGAGGACGCTGTCATCACCAGCGGCCTGCCGTGGGTGAGCGTGCGGCCCTCGTCATTCGCGGTCAGCGCAACAGGCATGTGGGCCGCTCAGATCCGAAACGGCGACGTCGTGCGCGGTCCATACCCGGGGTTCGCCGACCCGTTCATTCACGAAGTCGACGTGGCCTCGGTGCTCGCCCGGGCGCTGCTCGACGACAGCCTGGTCGGACAAAAGTTTTCGATCACCGGCCCGCAGTTGGTTACCCACGCGGAGATGGTCAGCACCATTGGTGAGGTGATCGGCAGGCCGCTGCGCTACGAGGAGATCTCGCCCTCGCAAGCGGCGGAGGGCATTATCGCCCTCGGGCTGCCACCGTCCTTCGCTGACGCGATGATGGCCCGCTATTCACGGGAACTGGAGAATCCGTATCCGGTCACCGACGGGGTCAAGAAGACTCTCGGCCGCCCCGCGCGCAGCTACGCCGAATGGGTTGTGGATCACACCAGCGCGTTTCAGAGCTCCCCCGCCGCATGAACCGAGCGGGCAGCCCGACCCCACCCCCCAGAGAGATGCCATGACCACGCCGCCCGAAATCCACTCCGCGCGTGCCGAATCCACAAGGAGCGCGGGCAACCCACCGTCGCGGCGGACATCCGAAACCATCCGGCGAATGGCACTGTTCGCCGGGTTGCTATTCAGCGGCCTGTTCGCTGGCTTCCTTCTCGCGGTCCTGATCCTCGAAGCCAGCCTGCGAAGATTTCCGGCCTCCGTCTACACCCAGGTCCGGCAGGTAGAGCTGGCGCACCTCGACGACCTAGCCACTGTCCTGCTGCCGGCGGCACTGCTCGCCACCGCAACCCTTGTCGTCGTCACGATCGCACGGCCGGGGCGCACCCGCTGGCTGGCCCTGACCGCACTCGTCCTGCTCCTCGCAACGTTCATCATCAGCATGCTGGTCAGCGTTCCCATTAACACCGACCAACAAGGCTGGTCCGTCCTCGCACCGCCCAGCGACTGGGCCCGCGTGCGCGACCGCTGGCAGATCGCTCATCTCGCGCGCACCACCACCGCCCTGTGCGCGTTCATCACCTTTGTGGCAGCGGCCATCACGCCAGCACCACCCGGCGCCAGAAGGGCCCAAGGCGCAGGCACCGCAACGGCTCTCATCAGGACCGAACCAACGCCGCTGGAGGAATCGTGAATTGGGCACAGCCGCACCGCGTCGCACTGGGGGCATCATGGGGCGTCGGGGCAAGCGCCCTGCCGTCGCCGTATCAAAGGCCTCGATCATCATCGAAAACACACCGCCGCAGCGAAATTGGCGAGGCACACGACGTAGTCGAAGTTCGTCAAGTCACCTGCGAACCGCGCTGCGCCGAGCCTTCATCGCTCCGGTGATCACGGAGACTGTGTAAGGGGCCAGTCGACTCATGATGCCCCGGGTGAGATGGAGGACGCCATGGCTGAAGCCGCCATTCGACAGCGCGTAGCAGACGGGGTGGAGGCGGTTCGCGCACGGGACATCGACGCCGTCATGGCCCTCTATGCATCTAACATCGTTTCATTCGATATCGGTCCGCCCTTGCGATACAGCGGAGCTGACCATAAACGTCGAGCCTGGCAAGAAGTCTTCGCTGCATATGCTGGCCCCATCGTGTACGAGGTCCACGCGTTGAACGTCACGACGCACGGCGAGCTCGCCTTCGTTCATAGCCTCAACCATGTGAGCGGCACCCTGGCTAGCGGTCAGATCAGCGACTTCTGGTTGCGTTGGACAGCCTGCTTCCGGCGAATCGATGGCGTATGGCTGGTTGTACACGACCACGTGTCAGTCCCGGCAGACCTCGAGCATGGCCAGGCTGTTCTGAATCTCAGACCTTGAGCTCCTCGAGCACGTTCTGCATTTCATCGAACTGCGAGCGGCGCATGACGCAATCAGGGCCAAGCCACGGTCTCGGTTCGTCAGTTCCGATCAGCGTGGCCCCGGTGTGAGCCGGATGCCGATGCGTTCGGACCCGACCGCGTCGGCGACCTGGAGGGCGCAGTGGATCACGCCGTGATCGCCGCCGAAGTCAGGACCTACCGCGTGCGCCACGACACCATCGACGCCGCCGGCGTCATCGCCATCCGACACAACAGCCGCCTACACCACATCGGCCTAAGCAAGCGACGCCGCGGCACCAAAGTCACCGTCCTCATCGACGACCTCGACATCCGCGTCCTGCACCACGACACCGGCACACTCGTCCGCAAACTGGTCCTCGACCCCACACGCGACTACCAACCACGCGGCGTCAAATGCGGAAACAGCCCCGAAAACAGGCTCCAGATGTAAACAATGTCTCGGGACACCCGCCAACGATGTCCCGAGACATCACAATGGTGGCAGGTGCAGGATTCGAACCTGCGTAGGCGTAAGCCGACGGATTTACAGTCCGCTCCCATTGGCCGCTCGGGCAACCTGCCATTGTGCGACTAGCAGGGTACAACGAGGACGCGCTCTGGACGAAAACAGCCAGTCGGCCCGTGCGCCGAGATCGACGTTTTGCAGAGGTCCACTCGCACTTTCCCTGCGAAATGTCGGTTTCGGCGTCGTGGGATAGTACTTACGAGCACAACGAGAGGAGGCCAACGCAATGGCGGATTCAAGCTTCGATGTCGTCAGCAAGGTCGACCGCCAAGAGGTCGACAACGCCCTCAACCAGGCCGCCAAGGAACTGTCCACCCGATTCGACTTCCGCGGCACCGACACCCACATCGAATGGCAGGGCGAGGAGGCCATCACCATCACCTCCTCCACCGAGGAGCGCACAAAGGCCGCCATCGACGTGTTCAAGGAGAAGTTGATCCGGCGCGACATCTCGATGAAGGCCTTCGACGTCGGTGACCCGCAGGCGAGCGGCAAGACCTACAAGGTCAGCGGCACCATCAAGCAGGGCATCTCCAGCGAGGACGCCAAGAAAATCACCAAGCTCATTCGCGACGACGGCCCCAAGGGCGTCAAGGCGCAGATCCAGGGCGACGAGGTCCGGGTCAGCTCCAAGAAGCGCGACGACCTTCAGGCGGTGCAAGCCTTGCTGAAGAAGGCCGACCTCGACGTCGCGCTGCAGTTCGTCAACTACCGCTAGTTCACCAGCCGGTCGGTGACGTTCACGCTGGCGCCGTCTTTGTGGTCGTCCATGTTGCGGCACTCACCGAACACGTGCACATAGCCGTCTTCGCGCGCGACCGGGTTCTGGCCGATGACCGCGAACACGGTGTCGGTGTGGATGACGGTGCCGAACGGGTTTTTGCCCGGCGGTGGTCCGTCGTACCAGCCGGTGCCCTGCTGCACCATCGTCTTGGCGATCTGCTCGAAGTACTTCTTCGGCTCGATGTCGTCCGGAATGCGGAAGCCCATCTCGAGCCTGCCCCGGTACGGCGGCTCGCCCTGGTCGTTGCACGCCTCGAAGCCGACGCCACCACTCACGTCCTGAAGCGCGGCCACAGCGACGATGGTCTTGGCGGGGTCGACCACCTGCTTGATCGTGTCCTCGTCGGACTGCGACTGCACCGGCTCCGGCGGTGGCGTCGACGGCTTGTCGTCATGGGGAAACATCGAGCAGCCTCCTAACACCACGGCGAGCCCGAGCAACACCGCACTCATCTGAAATCGCTTAGAACGCATGGTCTTTGGTCACTGACTCCGATGGACGACCGGTTTCGGGATCGATATATGCGGGCGATCCCGGTATGTCGAAGCCTACGGGCGGCAGCTCGATCTTTCCGCCGAACGGCAGGTCGATCTCGGTCGGCAGGTCGACGTGCGGCTGGCGGCGGCCCTCGGCCAGCAGCCCCTCCGCCCCCAGCTCGCCGCTCTCGCCGGTGGCGATGTAGGTCATGGCGCGCAGGGATTCGCTGCCCATGTCGTAGTAATGCGAATGGTCGTTCGTGTTGATGCCGTCGCGACCGGCGACCTCCGCGTCGAAGCGGATCGAGCCGAACTGGTCGCCTGCGGGATCCAGCCCGAGGCCCGCGTTCAGCCCGACCGGATAGTGCAGTTCGCGGTTCAGATAGTCGTGGAGATACTCCGGCGCCGTTCCGATGTAGCTGACCGGGTCCGTCGACGCCGAGCCGACGTAGACGTTTCCGCCGTCGAGGTGGAAGTCCGCGGCACTGCGAGCCAAATCCGTTCCCGGACAACCAATGAGGACAGCGTCGTTGGCGTGCATCCCAGAGTCGGCGAAGGCGTCGGCCACCGTCGTCGACCCGTAGGAATGCCCGATCACCGTCATATGCTGTTGCGGGTCCTGATGGGTGCTCCACAGCCCGTTGACGTCGGCCGCCAATACCTTGCCGCCCGCGCGCGCAAGGTCGGGGTTGGCGACGCGCGTGTCGCTGAAACCGTCCGGCGCGTCGTAGCCCATCCACGAGATCACCGAGTGGGTGCGGTTCGGGTCGGCCGCGTTGGCCTGGTCCCAGAGGTTCATGGCGTCGTTGTGGCCGTCGCTGAGCCAGCCGCCTTTTACGCTGCTGCTGGTGCCCGGGACGATGACCGTCGTGTTGTCGGCGTAGTCCGGATTGCCGATCGCGATGGCGGCGCGGCCCTGACCGCCGTCGGCGAGCGGTTCGTACTTCCACAGCATGACGGGCCGCTGACGGGACGGGTCGGGGTCGTCGCCGCGCTGATGGTTCATGCCCTGCTGGACCTTGATCGCGTTGTTGTAGCGCGTGACATCGTCCGCCGAGAGGCCGTAGAAGCCAGGGTTCGCCAACACCTGCTCTTTCGAAACACCGTGCTGCGCCGCGGTATCCGAGATCCGGTTCAGGTCGTCAGCGTGCACCTGCTGGTTGATCGTGTCGCGCGCCGCCGCGGGAATCCCGTTGAGGTTGCCCAACTCTGCCGGATGTTCGGCGACAGCCGCTCGCGGTCCTTCTGGGTCAACGACTTCCACCATTGCTTTACATCCTCGGTGGTGGCGCCCGGCGGTGGCAGCGGTATCGGTCGCGCCTCGGGCGGGACGTCGACGACGTCGTCCGCCCGGTCCATTGCAGCTGCCAGCTGCTGATCGACCGTATTCGCTTGCGCGAGCACCTGTTGGATCGCCTGCTGCAGCACCTGCGCGTTGTGCCAATCGTTCGCCGTGGCCATGCTTCCCGGCACGGGCCGTACCGCGCCTGACACCGGATCGACCACCATGCCGCAGTCACGGGCCATGTTCAGCACCTGTTGCAGGTTGTCCTTGACCACCTGGACGTTGGCCGCCGCCGCATCGGCCGAGCGCGCCGCCGCCAGCGCTGCGTCGGCGTCCCTCATCAACGCTTGACGGGTCTTCTCGAGCGCCTGCTTGGCTTCCTGGGAGCCGGGACCCGTCCAGTCCGGAAACGTCGGCAGCTCGTTGGCGGTGTCGATCGACGTCTGCGCGCGAGTGCGGGCGGCGTCGCCGACCTCGCGGACCGCACCGGGATCCCAGCGCGCGACATCTTCGATCGTCAGCGACACAGCGGCCTACAGGGTTGTGGGGTCCACAGAAGCGATCATGTCGCGGTTGTCGTCCTCGGTCCTGGCGTAAGCCGCTGCGGCACTCGACAACGCGGCGGCCTGCGAGGTCAGTACTCGATACAGCTCGGCCGTCGCGGTCTGCCAGCGTTGAGTTTTGGAGTCGATCGCCCGCGCCGACTGCCCGACCAGACCGGGCTGCGCGCCGTCGGCCGCCGCCACAGACGACGCGTGGCCGACCCGAAGTTGGTCTGCGTGTCCGCGGACACGCTCGGCGGCGTGCGCCAAGTCCTGCGGGTCGACCCTGATCGGTTCGGGCACGGGGAGCCTTTCTGCCAACTGGCAATCGACGCTACCAGCGGTGCACAGGGTCCTTCCGCACCAACTTGGCCGCACCAGCTAACTTCGGCGAAGTGGGCGACGCAGTTCGTCAACTGCCAGTGAAACGGCACGCGTCGGCAATACGCTTCAACCCATGGCACCTGCTCAACGCGAACCCAAAGTCGTCGTACTCGGTGGAGGCTCCTGGGGCACCACCGTCGCTTCCATCTGCGCGAGGCGCGGGCCGACATTGCAATGGGTGCGCTCCGAGGAGACCGCCAACGACATCAACGAGAAGCACCGCAACACCAAATACCTCGGCGACGAAGTCGAGTTGGCGTTGACGCTGCAGGCCACCACCGACTTCTCCGAGGCGGCCGAGTGTGCCGACGTGATCGTGATGGGTGTGCCGTCGCACGGCTTCCGCGGCGTGCTGACCGAGCTGGCCAAGGAACTGCGGCCGTGGGTGCCGGTGGTGTCCCTGGTGAAGGGCCTCGAGCAGGGCACGAACTACCGGATGAGCCAGATCGTCGACGAGGTACTGCCGGGGCACCCCGCCGGCATCCTGGCCGGACCGAACATCGCCCGCGAGGTCGCCGAGGGATACGCCGCGGCGGCCGTGCTCGCGATGCCGGACCAGCATCTGGCGGCCAACCTCGCAAACCTGTTCCGCACCCAGAGATTCCGCACGTACACCACCGACGACGTCGTCGGCGTCGAGATGGCGGGCGCGTTGAAGAACGTCTACGCGATCGCCGTCGGGATGGGCTACTCGCTGGGCATCGGCGAGAACACCCGCGCGATGGTGATCGCCCGTGCGCTGCGGGAGATGTCGAAGCTGGGCGAGGCGATGGGCGGGCACCGCGACACCTTCGCCGGCCTCGCGGGCATGGGCGATCTGATCGTCACGTGCACAGTCGCAGCGCAGCCGCAACCGCCACGTCGGCGAGCAACTCGGCTCGGGCAAGACGATCGAGGAGATCATCGAGTCGATGAACCAGGTCGCCGAGGGCGTCAAGGCCGCGAGCGTGATCATGGAGTTCGCCAACGAATACGGCCTGTCCATGCCGATCGCGCGCGAGGTCGACGGCGTCGTCAACCACGGTTCGACCGTCGAGGAGGCCTACCGCGGCCTGGCCGCCGAGAAGCCCGGGCACGAGGTGTACGGCTCGGGGTTCTGAGCTAGTTAGTTGAAGTAGGGGTTCGTTCCCTCGGGCCGATCCACCAGCGGGTTGACCTCACCGACGATCCAACTGCCCGCGGGAGCGATCACGAAGCCCGCCTGGTTCTTGCTGTCGACACATGTGGTCAAGGCGCCGTCGGTGCCACAGCTCAAGGTCTGGAAGCTGATGCGCGAGTTGGCCGGAAGCGGTTTGACCTCACCCGCACTGGCGAACGGGTTGGCCGCCACGTTGGAGAAGACCGGCACGCCGCCCATCGCCCCGCTGACCATGTTCGCGCCTTCCGGGGCGCCGGGAATCGGGCCGCTGCAGCCGTATCCCCCGGAGCGCTGCACCATGCACGTCAGCCCGTCGGGCGTGCTGAACGCGTAGGCCGAGTCACCCAGCACCGAGAACTCCGACGGCTTCACCGGCGCGTAGCCGTTCACGTTGGGCGGCGGCGGCGGGGCGGGCGGCTCGTTCGGATCGGCCGCGGCGACACCCGGTGCACCGGCCAGGGCCGCTGCCGCAGCGCCCGCAAGGATCGTTCTGCGCAACATCGGCACAGCTTAAGTGGTGCGGACGCGAGAAGCGCATTTACCGGCGGCTCAGTACTGGCCGGGGCCGCGGCCCGCCATCTCCTCCAGCCGACGGATCCGCTCCTCGATCGGCGGGTGGGTGGAGAACAGCTTGCCGACCTTCTCGCCTGCGCGGAACGGGCTGGCGATCATCAGGTGCGCCTGGTCGGCCAGCTGCGGCTCCGGCGGCAACGGCGCCTGCTGCACCCCGCCGCTGATCTTGCGAAGCGCCGACGCGAGGGACAGCGGGTCGCCGGTCAGTTCGGCGCCGGACTGGTCGGCCTGGTACTCGCGCGACCGGGACACCGCGAGCCGAATCACCGTCGCGGCGATCGGTCCCAGCAGCGAAACTAGAAGGATGGCAAAGGGATTCGCGCCACCCT
Source organism: uncultured Actinomycetota bacterium (assembly GCA_963758825.1). Classification (GTDB taxonomy): domain Bacteria; phylum Actinomycetota; class Actinomycetes; order Mycobacteriales; family Mycobacteriaceae; genus Mycobacterium. The sequence continues at coordinate 11,183 of CAVWWV010000019.1, forward strand.
CGCGGTTTCCGCCGAACATGCTGGCGAAGAAGGCCAGGTTGGCGATCGCGGTGATCACCGACGCCATCGCGCCGGCCACACACGAGATCAGGATGTCGCGGTTGTAGACATGGGACAACTCATGGCCGAGCACCGCTCGCAGTTCCCGCTCGTCGAGTATCTGCAGGATCCCGGTCGTGCAGCAGACCGCCGCATTGCGGGGGTTGCGGCCCGTCGCGAACGCGTTGGGGTTGGCCGTGTCGCTGATGTACAGCCGCGGCATCGGCTGATGTGCGGTGGTGGCCAGCTCGCGGACCACCTTGTACATGAACGGCGCCTGAACCTCGGTGACCGGCTGGGCGTGCATCGCGCGCAACGCCAGCTTGTCGCTGTTGAAGTAGACGTAGACGTTCATGCCGATCGCGAACAACACCGCCAGGAACATGATGTTCCTGCCGAACATTGCACCCGACGGCGACGATCAGCCCCGAGAACAATGCCAGCAGGAGGAATGTCTTGGCCGTGTTGGCACCCGAATGCCAGCTCATCAGCGTCCTCCTGGAACTTTCCGCTCTCCCTCCTCGCGTCCGCGCGAAGGTCTTCGCTTCTCCAACGCTTCGACGGCCGTCGCGGGTTCCTCAGCCGTGTCGGTTGACGGTGTAGTCGACCAGCGATGCCAGCGCCTGCCGACCCGGCCCCTCCGGCAGATTGTCCAGTTCGTCGCGGGCCTGCCTGGCGTACCGCACGACGGTCTCCTTGGCCTGCACCATGCCGTGCGACCTGCGCAGCAGGTTCAGCGCCTCGGCCAGTTCGTCGTCGTCCTCGACCGGGCCTGCCAGCAGTTCGCGCAGCCGGTCGGCGTCGTCACCCGTTTCGCGCAGCGCGTAGAGCACCGGCAGGGTGTGCACCCCTTCGCGCAGGTCGGTGCCGGGCACCTTGCCGGATTCGTCGGGGTCGCTGTCGATGTCGATGATGTCGTCGGAGATCTGGAACACCGTGCCGACGATGCCGCCGAGCCTGCTCAGCCGTTCGATCTGCTCCTCGTCGGCGCCGGAGAATGTGCCGCCGAACCGGCCGGACGCCGCGATAAGGCATGCGGTCTTCTCGTACACCACCTTGAGGTAGTGCTCGACGGAGTCGACGTGGTCGGCGGCGCCGCGGGTCTCGCGCATCTGGCCGGTCACGAGCTGGGCGAACGTCTCGGCGATGACCCGCACAGCGTCCGGGCCGAGCCGCGAGACCAGCCGCGAGGCCGTCGCGAACAGGTAGTCGCCCGCCAGGATCGCGATGTTGTTGCTCCACCTGGCGTTCGCGCTCGGGGCGCCGCGCCGCACCTGGGCCTCATCCATCACGTCGTCGTGGTACAGCGTGGCCAGGTGGACCAGCTCGATGACGGCGCCCGCGACGGTGACCTGCCAGTTGTCCGGGTCGGGGCCCAGCTGCGCGGACAGCACGGTGAACAGCGGGCGGAAGCGCTTGCCGCCTGCCTGGAACAGGTGCTGGACGGCCTCGGCCATCAGCTCGTCGGCTTTGCCCAGCTCAGTGGACATCAGGTCCTCGATGCGGGCGACGCCTTCGCGGACTTCCTGCGCAAAGGCGGGGTCCCCGAAGTCCACGCCCGCGACCACGCTCGCCGGTGTCCTCACCCTGCCAACATACTGGGATACATGAACATCAGGGCTGACGTGGTCGTGGTCGGTGCCGGCCCCGCCGGATCAGCCGCCGCTGCCTGGGCCGCCCGCAGCGGTCGCGACGTGCTGGTGATCGACTCCGCCCAGTTCCCCCGCGACAAGGCGTGCGGCGACGGCCTGACCCCGCGGGCGATCGCCGAGATGCAACAGCTCGGCCTCGGGCCGTGGCTCGACGGCCGCATCGCCCACCACGGGCTGCGGATGTCGGGCTTCGGCGCCGAGGTCGAGATCCCGTGGCCCGGCGCGTCGTTTCCGAAGATCAGTAGCGCGGTGCCCCGCACCGAGCTCGACGACCGCATCCGGATGGTCGCCGTCGACGACGGCGCGAAGATGATGCTGGGCGTGAAAGCCGTTGAGGTGCGCCATGATTCGGGAGGCCGCGTTTCTTCGGTGTTGCTGGACAGCGGCGCCGAGGTCGGTTGCGGGCACCTGATCGTCGCGGACGGAGCGCGGTCGACGCTCGGGCGCGTGCTGGGTCGCCAATGGCATAAGCAGACGGTGTACGGCGTGGCGATTCGCGGGTACATCGCGACACCGCGCGCCAGCGAGCCGTGGATCACGTCGCACCTGGAGCTCCGGTCGCCCGATGGCGAGTTACTGCCGGGCTACGGATGGATCTTCCCGCTCGGCAACGGCGAGGTGAACATCGGCGTGGGCGCCCTGGCGACGTCGAAACGGCCAGCGGATGCGGCGCTGCGGCCACTGATGTCCTACTACGCGTCACTCAGACGTCATGAATGGGGCTTCGAGGGCGAGCCGCGGCTCGGGTTGTCGGCGCTGCTACCCATGGGCGGCGCGGTGTCCGGAGTGGCCGGGCCGAACTGGATGCTGATCGGCGACGCCGCGGCGTGCGTCAACCCGCTCAACGGCGAGGGCATCGACTACGGCCTCGAGACCGGCAGGCTGGCCGTGGAAATGCTCGATACGGGTGATCTGACGTCGGCGTGGCCTGCGCTCCTGCAGCAGCACTATGCGCGCGGGTTCTCGGTCGCGCGCCGGCTCGCCCTGCTGTTGACCTATCCGCGCTTCCTGCCCGCGACGGGTCCGCTCGCGATGCGGTCCACATTTCTGATGAACATCGCGGTGCGGGTGATGGCCAACCTCGTCACCGACGAGGACGCGGACTGGGTGGCCCGGCTGTGGCGGCGTGCGGGCGGGGGCTCCCGGCGCCTGGACCGCAGGCCGCCGTTCAGCTGACTTGCACCGCGAGCGTGCTGGGGGCACCTCCCCGCGTGCAAGGGGGAGTTTGCACGCGACACGCCGCGAATTAACGGCATATCGCGCACGCTCGCGAAGGATGACAGGCATGGCCGTCGCCGTATACCGAGCGCCGATGCGGTCGCGTCGTGACGACGTCGACATCGCGGCGACGATCGAGCGGGCACTGACGCTCGGGCTGTGCGGGTTCGGTGAGGCCGCTGACGACGGCCGCTCCGCCCGACGGGTCGAGCGCTTCGCCGAAGTCGACGACGGCTCCTTCGTCTGGACCCGCGACACCGACGGGCTCTATTGGCTTGGCCGCATCGTCGGCCCGTACTTCTACGACGCCAGCGACGATGCGGCCGCCGTCGATCTCGTCCATGTACGTGAATGCCGTTGGCTGCCAGAGCCGTTGCTCGAGCCGGCCGTGCCCGCAGCCGTCATCGCCACCTTCGGCCGAGGCGGTCGCAACTTCCAGCAGACCCACGACGCGACCGTCGGCGCCGAAAGTCAACGGTTGTGGGACGAGTTGAGCTAGCCGCGAGCGTGCACGTTTGCACATCTATTTCGCGGCGTGTCGTGTGCAAACTCCCCCTTGCACGCGGGGAGGTGCCCCCAGCACGCTCGCGGTGCCAGGTGAGCCGGTGAGCCGGTGAGCCGCGCAGGCTAGGCGAGGGACTTTGCGAAGCCGCTGACGTCGCGGATGGTGGCGGCGAAAACGTCGGGCAGATAACCGCCAAGCAGCAGGTCGCAGCCGTGCCCCGTGCCGACCACAACGCGGCCGACCGCGGGCACGCCCGCGCGGACCAGCCTGCGGTAGTAGAGCAGGCCCTCGTCGCGCAGCGGATCGATCTCGTTAACCGAAATCACATGCGGCGGAAGGCCGCTCAACTCGTCATCGGTGGCCCAGCCCGCATAACAGGCACCGTCCTGTGAGTTCTCACCGGTCGGGTCGTAGACGGCAGCGGCGAGTCCCATGATCTCGCGGGTGAGGAAGTACCCGTCGCACTCCTTCAGCGACGGCAACTCGTCGGGCTGCTCGTACCAGCGTCCGGACAAGAACGGGCACTGGGCGTAGGCGCCCGCGATCTCGTTCAGCCAGCCCTCGCGCTTCGCCTTGTGCAAGGTGGTCAGCGTCAGGTTCCCGCCGCCGGATTCACCGCACGTGATCAGATGGCTGATGCCGAGATCCGCGCGGTTGGCATAGGCCCATCGGATCGCCGACGCGCAGTCGTTGAGCCCCGCAGGGTACGGGTGCGGGCCGAGCCTGCCACCCGCGTTGCGGAACTCCACGCCGATGACGACAAGCCCTGTGGCAGCGAGGTTTTCGCGGGCCCGGGTGTAGCTCAGGTCGGTCACGCCGTTGATGGCCATCCCGCCGCCGTGGAAGTGCACGACCCCGGGCAACTCGCCTGCGGCGGGGATCGGGTGGGTGATGTACAACGCGATCTCGTTGCCGTCGACGCCGGTGATCGTCGTTGTCATGGTGGCGATGCCGGTCGGACTCGGCAGCGTCTGCGCCAGCTGTTCGAGCACCCGGCCCATCCGCTTCTCCGTCGCCGCAACCGCGGCCAGCCGCTCCGCCATCGGCGCATCGGGCGTCGCCGACGGCAGCGGCATGTGCCCGTCGAGCCCGAACTGCGCCAGCGCCTTCACCATCCGCGGATCGGCCCGCGGATCCGTGCCGATGGTGCAACCGGGATCCGTGAGCCGACCGGGCATCTCGCGACTCTAGCGCGAGGGTTTCACGGCGGCGTGCAGGGCGACGATGCCGCCGCTCAGGTTGCGCCAGCGCACCGTCGACCAACCGGCCTCTGCGATCCGGTGCGCCAGTTGCGCCTGGTCCGGCCACGCCCGAATCGACTCGGCCAGATACACATAGGCGTCTGGATTCGACGACACCTTTCGCGCGATCCGCGGCAGCGCCTGCATCAAGTACTCCTTGTAGGCGGTAGCGAACAGCGTGTTCGTCGGCGTCGAGAACTCGCACACCACCAGCCGCCCGCCCGGTCGCGTCACCCGGGCCATCTCACGTAGCCCCGCCGCGTGGTCGACGACATTGCGCAGCCCGAAGCTGATGGTCACCGCGTCGAACACGCCGTCGGCGAACGGCAGCCGCGTCGCATCGCCCGCGACCTTGGGCACGTCGCGACCTCCACCGGCGGCGAGCATCCCGACCGAGAAGTCGGCCGCCACACACCATGCGCCCGACCGCGCCAGCTCGACCGTCGACACCGCGGTGCCCGCCGCCAGGTCGAGCACCTTGTCGCCGGAACCGATGCGCAGCGCCGACCGTGTCGCGCGCCGCCAGAACCGGTCCTGCCCCAGCGACAGGACGGTGTTGGTCAGGTCGTAGCGCTGCGCCACGGCATCGAACATCGACGCCACTTCGCGTGGGTCCTTGTCCAGCGATGCCCTGCTCACGTCCGCGACGCTACCTGTCAAGTTCCGTAGAGCGGGAATGCCCACCGCGATAGCGGGCATTGGTAGAGGCATGGCTGAAAAAGTGTGGTTCATCACCGGGACGTCGCGTGGCTTCGGCAGAGAATGGGCGATCGCTGCCCTCGACCGCGGCGACAAGGTGGCCGCGACCGCGCGCGACACCGCGACCCTGACCGACCTGGCCGAAAAATACGGCGACGCCCTACTGCCGATCCAGCTGGACGTGACCGACCGCGACGCGGACTTCGCCGCGGTCAAACAGGCTCACGACCACTTCGGCCGGCTCGACGTCGTCGTCAACAACGCGGGCTACGGGCACTTCGGCTTCATCGAGGAGCTGTCCGAGCAGGAGGCGCGGGCCCAGATCGAAACAAACGTTTTCGGCGCGCTGTGGGTCACCCAGGCCGCCCTGCCGTACCTGCGGGCACAGCGCAGCGGGCACATCTTGCAGGTGTCGTCGATCGGCGGCATCACCGCATTCCAGAACGTCGGCATCTACCACGCGTCGAAGTGGGCGCTCGAGGGGTTCTCCCAGTCGCTGGCGCAGGAAGTGGAGCCGTTCGGGATCCACGTCACGCTGATCGAGCCCGGCGGATTCTCCACGGACTGGGCCGGCCCGTCCGCCAAGCGCTCGACGCCGCTGCCTGACTACAAAGAGGTGCACGAGGCCGCCGAGAAGATGCGTGCACAGCGGACGTCGAAGCCCGGCGATCCCGCCGCATCGGCGGCCGCCGTCCTCAAGATCGTCGACGCACCGAAGCCGCCGCTGCGGGTGTTCTTCGGAGAGTTGCCGTTGTCGCTGGCCAAGGCCGATTACGAGAGCCGGCTGGCGACGTGGGAAGAGTGGCAGCCGGTCTCCATCGAGGCGCAGGGCTGACCGCTGTTGAATTATGACCAATCCGTAATGATTGGCCCGTTTGCTAACGGGAACACCCCGGCGTACGACAAAAGCAGTGGGCGCGAAGAAGCTGCGTCCAGTCCCCGGTAGCCAAGCCACGCGCTGGCGATGCCAATAGACGACACAGATCGGCGGGCCGTTCGGTCCCCCGACAAAGGATGGGCAACAAACGATGATTTCTCGTAACTGGTTCCGCCGTTTGACGGCGGGAATCCTGGCAGCGCTCCTGCTGCCGGGCATGATCACCGTCGCGGGTGGTTCCGCGACCGCGTCGGCGACGTCGCGGCCGGGTCTTCCGGTCGAGACGCTGATGGTTCCCTCGGCCGCGATGGGCCGTGACATCCCGGTGAGGTTCCAGGGCGGCGGATCCAGGGCCGTCTACCTGCTCGACGGCCTGCGTGCCCGCGACGACAACAGCGGCTGGGACATCGAGACGCCTGCGTTCGAGACCTTCTTCCAGTCGGGTGTTTCCGTCGTGATGCCCGTTGGCGGCATGTCGAGCTTCTACACCAACTGGCAGTCACCGGCCGTCGGCAACGGCCAGACCTACAACTACCAGTGGGAGACGTTCCTGACGTCGGAGCTGCCCGCCTACCTGGCAGCCAACAAGGGCATCTCGCAGAGCGGCAACGCGGTGGTCGGTCTGTCGATGTCGGGCAACTCGGCGCTGATCCTGGCCGCCTACCACCCCAATCAGTTCCGCTACGCCGGCTCGCTGTCCGGTTTCCTGAACCCCTCCCAAGGGGTCTGGCCGACTCTGATCGGCTTTGCGATGCGCGACGCGGGTGGCTTCGACGCGACCGCGATGTGGGGTCCCGGCGGCGGTCCTGCGTGGCAGCGCAACGACCCGACACTGCAGGCAGGCAAGCTTGCGGCCAACGGCACTCGGCTGTGGGTCTACACGGGTAACGGCACCCCGTCCGAGCTGGGCGGAGCAGACCTGCCGGCGACGGTCCTCGAGGGCCTGACCAAGGACAGCAACGTGGCCTTCCAGAAGGCCTACACGTCGGCAGGCGGAAGCAGCGCCACGTTCAACTTCCCGCCGAACGGCACGCACAGCTGGGGGTACTGGAACGCCCAGCTGACCGCGATGAAGCCCGACATCCAGCGCACGCTGGGCGCCTGACCTCTCGAGGGGTCCGAACGTTCCGTACCGATCGACGTTCTCGACTGGTACGGAACGTTCGCGGGTGACAGGGCGTGAGTTCAGGCGGCCTTGACGCCGCGAGTGCCGAGGACGACTTCGTAATGGCCGATCAACTCGTCGCAAATCGCGGGCCAGGTGCGGCCGAGCACGCTGCGGCGGGCAGCCACCGAATAGCGCTGCCTCTCGGCGAGTAGGTGATCGACGGCCGTCGTCAGCCGTGCCTCGAACTCGACGACCGGCAGCAGCAACCCGGTGTGCATGGGCGCCACCAGATCTCGGGGTCCACCCGCATCGGGCGCGACGACCGGCAATCCCGATGCCATCGCTTCCTGCACCGCCTGGCAGAAGGTCTCGTGCTCGCCCGGATGGACGAAGACATCCATGCTGGCGTACGCGGCGGCAAGTTCCGCGCCGTAGAGCGCACCGGTGAATTGGGCGGTCGGCAGCGCATGTTCGAGCTTGGCCCGGTCCACGCCGTCGCCGACGATGACGAGTTGCAGGTCGTCGCGTCGGCCCAGCACGGCGAGGCGCTCGACGTGCTTCTCCGGCGCGAGGCGGCCCACGAAGCCGACGATGGGCTTGCCGTCGCGTGACCAGGTTTTCCGCAGCTGCTCATCACGGGCCGATGGCGCGTATCCCGCGATGTCGACCCCTCGCGCCCATTTGTGAACTCGAGGAATGCCATGGGCGGCAAGGTTTTCCATCGCCGATACCGACGGCGCGAGCGTCATGTCGGCGCGGCTGTGCAGGTGACGCGTCCAGGCCCAGGCGGCTCGGGCGGCGATGCCCATGCCGTAGCTCTGCGCGAAACCCGCTACGTCGGTTTGAAACACCGCGACGGTCGGCACGCCGAGATGGCGCGCGGCGTGCAGGCCGCCGTAACCGAGCAGAGCAGGCGACGCGAGGTGTACGACGTCTGGGTCGAATCCCCTGAGCACCCTCACCATTCGCGGCCGCGGCACACCTAAGGGCAGCGAGGTGACTTTCGGAAACATTCGTGACGGCACACGGTGAATACGCACGCCGTCGTGGAGCCGATCCGCCGGCGGCTCGCCGCGCGGTGCGTCGGGCGCGATCACGAGGACTTCGTGACCGTGGCGGCGGAGGTGCTCGATGACCCGAAGCACCGAGTTGGTGACGCCGTTGACATTCGGGAGGAAGGACTCTGCGACGATCGCAACGCGCACACCAAGATGGTGACATCGTCGGCTGTCGGCAAGGTTGCCTCTCGGGATACGACACGCAAAGTTTCCGTGCCGACAGGTCAGAACATCGGGCGTCCGCGGGCGGGTAGTGTGCGCACAAGGAGGGCGGTTGACATGCGAATTCCTCGCACGACGGCGGTAATGGCGGCGGCCGTGCTGATGTGCGCCGTCGGTTGCACCAACCAGATCACCGGCACCGCGACACAGGATCCGACCCAGCCTCCGCTGGCCCTCAGCGACGACGGATACGGCATCGTCGCGGGCGATCCCGACGCCCCGGTGCAGATCGAGTTGTACACCGAACCGCAGTGCAGCCACTGCGAAGAACTGCAGTCGTCCTTCGGCAACGACATCGAGCACTACATCAACCTCGGCGAGCTTGCGGTGACCTACCGCCCGCTGACGTTCCTGGACACGCCGACCACGGACCGCCATTCGGCGCGGGTTGCCAATGCGTTGTTCCTCGCCGTCGAGGCGCCCGGGTCAACCGACGAGGCCGACAGGTCGTCGGGGCCGGAGTTTCAGCGTTTCGTCGAAGACCTATGGGCCCATCAGCAGCCCGGCGGCCCCGGACCCAGCGACGAGGCGATGGCGAGGATGGCCCAGGAGTCCGGCATCCCCGACGGTGTCGCGAACAAGATTCGCGACGGTGCCGCCCCCGACAACATCGACATCGACGAGATGTCCGCCTACAACTACGGCGCGTTGATCGGCATCGATCCGATAACCACCGGAACCCCAACGGTTTACGACCTCAACACGCAGGAGAAGGTCGACGTTCACGACGACGACTGGCTGGACAACTTGATGGGTTCGTCAACCTGACCCGCGAGCCGTCGCTCGAACAGCGATAACCCCATCAACGCCGCCCCTGCGATGAGCCAGCCGACCACGGCGATCGATCCGGCCGGAATGATCGCCAGCGCGGCGTTGCGATGCTGCACTCGAACCAGATCGGGATTGTCCTTGTCGTACTCGACGTAAATTCGCATGCCCGTGTCCAATTCGGACGGATACAGCACACCGAGCTCGGGCCGATAGGTGACGCGGTCGGGTGTGACGAACTCGATCGTCGAGCGCCGCGGTCCCGCGCTCAGCACCTCGGCCTCGGCCACCCCCATGTTGCCCGCGATCTGCCGGTCGTTGCGCCATGCGCCGAGCACCAGCAGCAGGGACTGCAGTGTCACCAGGCACGCCACGATGACGATGGCGATCCTCATCCGCCGGAAGTTCCGTGCGGTGCGGGTCTCACCGGGTTCGCCGTACAGGTGCGGATTGACGATGCGCACCAACCGCTTCACCGGTTCGATCACAACGCCGCCTTGATCGACGCGTGCAGCGCCCGCAGCGACGACCGGTCGGCCTTCACCTCCAGTACCCGCATACCGTCGAACGGTTCGTCCAGGGCGGCGGCCAGATCGCCGATCTCCATCTGCCGGCTATCGACGTGGTACGCCCGGCACAACGCGCCGACATCCACGTCGTGCGGTGTGCCGAAAATTCGCGACGACACATCGGAGAACCGCGGATCACCCTGCTCGAGCAATTCGAAGATGCCGCCGCCGTTGTCGTTGGACACCACGATCGTCAAATGCCGCGGCGTCGGCTCGGTCGGCCCGATCAGCAGCCCCGAGCTGTCGTGCACAAAGGTCAGGTCACCGATCAGCGCGATGGTTCGGCCGCCGGTGCGGTCGTGTGCCAGAGCGGCGCCGATCGCCGTCGACACGGTGCCGTCGATACCGGCGACGCCGCGATTGGACCGCACCGTGATGCCACGCGGGTGCAGGCCGACCAGCGCGACGTCGCGCACCGGGTTGGACGCACCGAGCACCAGCTGATCACCCGCACGCAGCGCGTCGGCCACCTCCGCGGCGACATGCAGCCCGGTGGTCAACGGGTGCGCCTCGAGTTGGTCGCGGACCGCCTCGCAGGCCTGGCGGTGGACGGCGGCGCAGCGACGCAGCCAGGCCGGGTTCGGGGCACCGGTGGTACTCGCCCTGGTGCCGGTGGCCTGCGAGTTTCCCGAGACGTCTGGCCACCGCGGCCCGGTCGTCAGGGCGAACACCGGCACCGACGAGTCGGCCAGCAGCGCAGAGACAGGCCGGTGCAGCGTGGGCCGGCCCAGCCATGATCACCTGTTGCGGACGCAGCAGCGCCAGCGCCATCGGATGCAGCGGGTTCTCGGCGGGCGGGGCGGTCGGTTCGGCGACCGTCGGAAGCGCAGCAAGGTTCGGGTGCACGCCTGCGCCGTGCCCGGCGATGACGACCGTGTCCGGGGTCAGGTCGATGTCCAGGGGCTGGTCGAACGTCACCGGCGGGGTGTAGGTCCACGGCTTTCCGCCCGGTCGGCCCTGCGGCGCGTACGACGTCGAGGCATCCTGGTCGCGGTCGGGCACCAGCGGCTCGCGCAGCGGAATGTCGAACTGCACCGGCCCGGCGTTCGCCGTCCGAGAACCGGTGGCGGCCACCAACACTCGACACGTCGCCGAGCGCCACTGCGCATTGAATTCGTCCATCCGCTCCGGTGAGGCTTCGGCCAGCCCGAGGCTGATGTTCTCCCTCACCTGCGTGCCGAAATAGCCGAGCTGTTCCATCGTCTGGTTCGAGCCGGTGCCCAGCAGTTCGTAGGGCCGGTTGGCTGACAGCACGATGAGCGGCACCCGCGCGTAGTTGGCCTCCACCACTGCGGGGCCCAGGTTGGCGACCGCGGTTCCCGACGTCATCGCCACGCAGACGGGGGCGCCCTCGGCGACCGCCAGCCCGATCGCCAGGTAGCCCGCGGTGCGCTCGTCGATGCGAACGTGCAGCCGAACCCGGCCTGCGCGGTCGGCGTCGTGCAGTGCGAATGCCAGCGGAGCATTACGCGAACCGGGGCACAGCACGATGTCGCGCACGCCGCCGCGAATGAGTTCGTCGACGACGACACGCGCCTGTGCCGTAGATGGGTTCACCACTACAGCCTATTCGCCGAAGAATTTCAGCGCCGCCGCGTTCACCACCTGCGGTTTCTCGATGAACCCGAGGTGTCCGGTGTCGGGAATCTCCAGGTAACGGCCGTTCGGCAGGGCGTCGGCGACCTCGCGGCCGAGGTGCGGGGGCAGCACAATGTCGTCGCCGAACCCGATGACGAGGACCGGCGCCGTAATACTTCGGTAAGCGGGCAGCCGGTTGTCGCGCGGGCCGACGTCGAGTTGGGCCCGGATGCCGGGCGTCGGCTTGCTCGGCCACATGGTGAACATGTCGATCCAGTCGCGGACCGCGAGGTCGTCGTTGAGCGTCGCGGGCGAGAAGCTCTCCAGCAGCCGCAGCTTCGCGTCGTAGGCGGCGGGCAGCTCGACGCCGGAGTCGGCCAGCTCGGCTTCGGCCGCGCGGAAGAACTCGCGGGCCCGGTCGTGGCGGCCTCTGGTGGCCATCAATACCGCCGAGCGGACCAGTTCGGGACGGGCCAGCATCAGTTCCTGCGCGATGAAGGAGCCCATCGAGACCGACACGATTCGCACGGGTGCGGCGTCCAGGTTCTCGATCAGCGCAGCGGTGTCGGCGACCATCTGCTCGATGCCGAACCCGTCGGCCTGCTCGGTGGCGCCGATCCCCGGTTGTCGAAGGTGATCGCCCGGTAGCCGGCCCGGACGAAATCGGGAACCTGGTACAGCTGCCAGGTGCGGCCGGCACCGCCTCGACCGGCGATGAACAGCACCGGTTCGCCGGAGCCGCGTTCGTCGTAGGCCAGATTCACCCAGCAGAGGCTACGCGAGGGGCCAGATCTCAGATGGCGCCTGCCACCCCCCGCTCGTAGCGTTGTTTCGCATCGTCGGTGACGTTCGGCGCGAACGCTAGCACCAGATCTTCGATCTGGAAGGCGTTGGATCGCGACTCGATATAGCGCTGCGCGAGCCCGGTGGCTCGAAACTTGAAGACCGAAACGGTGTCGGTGCTGATCGCCTCCCGGCAGGGCACTTTCGCACACTTGACCGATTTGGTTTCCTGCGGGTTCTGTGCCGGAAGACCGGCTTTCCTGAAGTCGTCGATGACCTGCGCAGCGCTCAGACCGTTGAGCGGCGCAGGCACCTCGACGGACCCCGCGTCGCTAACTGCGGGTGCCGGCTGCCCGCACCCGCTCAGCGCCCCGATGGCCAGCGCGATCAACACAGTCCATCTGCTGCGCATCGCGAGTCGCGCATGTTGACCTTTCTGCATAACGTGCATTGTGCACGAACCAAGGGGTAGCGTCGAAGGGAGCTGATAGGGGCATCGCCAGGACGGAGCAAGCGACATGAGAATTGCGATCAGCGGCGCAGGCGTCGCCGGGCCCGCGTTCGCCTATTGGATGCGAAGGGCCGGCCACGAGGTGACCCTCATCGAGGCGGCACCGGGCTTTCGCACCGGCGGCTACGTCATCGACTTCTGGGGCCTTGGCTACGACATCGCCGAGAAGATGGGAGTCGTAGAAGAGATCCAGAAGGTCGGCTATCAGGTCGAGAAGCTCCGTGCGGTCGGCGCCGATGGCCGCGTGCTGGCGAACCTCGGTGTTGACGCCATTCGGCGTATGACCGTCGGTCGCTACACGAGTGTCGCGCGCGGCGATCTCGCGGCGGCGATTTACCGCACGATCGAAAACGACGTCGAAACCCTCTACTCGGAAACCATCACCTCCGTTCACAATCGGCCCGACGGCGTATCACTGACGTTCGAGCGCGCACCCGCTCGGGACTTCGACATGGTCATCGGCGCCGATGGCCTGCACTCGACCGTCCGCAGGATGGCTTTCGGGCCGGAATCGAACTACGCCCACTACCTCGGCTGCCAGGTCGCGGCGTGCGTCATCCCCGGCTACCGGCCACGCGATGAACTCGTCTACATCACCCATAATCTGGCCGGTCGCCAGATCGGCCGGTTCACCATGGATGGAGATCGCACGCTGGTTCTGTTCATCTTCCGATCGCCTGAGCCCCAACTACCCGCCACTCTCGAGGAGAAGAAGTCGCTCCTACGAAGCCATTTCGCCGATGCCGGGTGGGAGGCTCCGCAGATTCTTGCCGCCTTGGACGATGTGGACGACGTGTACCTGGATGTGGTTAGCCAGATCCGAATGGGCCGGTGGTCCACCGGGCGCGTGGCGCTCATCGGTGACGCCGCCGCATGCGTGTCCCTGCTCGCCGGAGAAGGGACAGGGCTGGCCTTGGTCGAGGCGTATGTATTGGCAGGTGAACTAGCCCGCGCCGAAGGCGATCTGCCGCGGGCGTTCGCTGCCTACGAGTCACGGCTGCACCGATTCATCGAAGAAAAACAGGACGGCGCAACGAAATTGATACCCGTCTTCGCCGCCCGTACCAAGCTGGGTATCTGGTTGCGTAACGCCGTGATGAGATCGATGAACATTCCGTTCGTCGGCGATCTCGTCCTTTCGCGCGCTTTACGCGATGACATCGAGCTTCCCGACTACCCGCTGTGAACCCTGTACTTGCTTCGGGACCAAACCCTTTCAGCCGGATTCTTGTCACGCGTGCCGCAATTTGGGTGAGTTGGTTGCGTTGCCAGCAAGGCCGCACCCTGCAGCTCAATGACAGGTTGGCCGACGCGGCGATGGCACCCACGCGCGCGGTAGTCTCCGCCGGAATGCCGAAAGAAGGAAGGTAGATGCCCGACACGAAAAGAGTCGGTACCGCCGCCCCATCGGGAGAAGTGGCCGTCGACTACCTCGAACGCCTCGAGCAGACCACTCGAGGATTGTTGGCGTTGAACGTCTCGGTACTCGAGCGGATGGAGAAGCGGATCGGCTTGGCACCGCTTCGAGCTCTGCAATCGCTGGATCGGCTTGGTCCAAGCCTCGTCACCGAACTTGGCGCTGACCTAGAGCTGCTGCCGTCGACGGCCAGCCGACTCAGCGACCGGCTCGCCGATGCGGGTTACATCACCCGCCGCGTATCTCCTACGAATCGGCGCGCCACGTTGCTCGAGATGACCGACGCCGGCCGGGCCGTACTAGACGAACTGATCGAGCTACGGATTCAGGCTTTCGGTGAAGTCGTCCGGCACATGACTGAGGCCGACCGCTCCGCGCTGGTCCGGGGCACCGAGGCGTTCACCGTCACCCACCGAAGGCTGTCCGACGACGCGTCGTGAGCGGCCCTTGCGGCGCTTCGTCCTGGCCCGCTCGATCGCGTGGTCCCACAACAGTCCGGTCGCGGCTTTCAGTTGCTTGGGTTTGACCAGATCCTTGCCCATCAGCGCGGTGGCCCCCGCCTTGGTCGTCGCCGACGCCTTCGACATGTGGCCGGAGTCGAACGGCGGCTGCGGGTCGTACTCCATCGACAGCTGGATGACCTTGGCCCGGCCTTCACCGCCGATCTGGCCCGCGAGCCACAGCCCGAGGTCGATCCCTGCCGACACACCTGCACAGGTCACGATCCTGTTTTCGGTCCTCATGCCGAACGATGCGCTCATCGCCGACAGGTTTGACGCCCAACGCCTTCAGCGCCGACAGCGCCGCCCAGTGCGACGTGGCGCGCTTGCCCTCCAGCAGACCCGCTGCCGCGAGCATGATCGAACCCGAGCACACCGATGCCGTCCACGTCGCGGTCTCATGCGTTCTGCGCAGCCAGTCGAGCACCTTCTCGTCTCGGGCATGCTCCATCGTGGAGAACCCGCCGGGCACGAGAATGACGTCAGGGGAGGGAGTCTCGTCGAAGGAGTGCGTCGCACCGACCACGAGCACGCCGGAGTCGGCGGTGATCGGTCCCGGCTGATGCCACACGAAGCGCACGTCCGCGTCGGGCAGCATACGCAGGCTTTCGTACGGTCCGATGAAATCCAGTGCGGTGAAGCCGGGGTACAGCACGATGGCGATCTGCATGATTCCTCCTCTAGGCGAATGTCTTGCGGTACTGGTCGGGCGAAATTCCCATTCTTCGAACGAAATTGCGGCGCAACGTCTCTGAGGTGCCGAAACCACAGCGGGCTGCGATCACCGTGACGGTGTCGTCGGTCTCCTCGAGCTGTCGGCGTGCGGCCTCGGTCCGAATGCGCTCGACGTACGCACCGGGCGCCTCACCCACCTCGTCGGTGAACACCCGGGTGAAATGCCGAGGGCTCATCGCGGCCCTGCCTGCCAGATCGGAGATGCTGTGTGCAGCACCGGGTTGCGCCTCGATCGTCTCCTGCACCTCTCGGATCGGCGCCCGCTTGGCACGAGGCATCCACACGGGTGCGGCGAACTGGCTCTGCCCGCCCGGCCGACGCAGATAAAGCACCAGATAGCGGGCCACCGTCTGCGCCACCTCGGTGCCGTGGTCCTGCTCGACCAGCGACAGCGCAAGGTCGATTCCAGCCGTCACACCGGCCGCCGTCCAGACCGTGGGCGAGCTCTGCACGAAGATGGCATCGGGATCGACTGTGACGGCGGGGAACTGGCGGGCCAACTCATCGGCGAACGCCCAGTGCGTGGTCGCCCTGCAGCCGTCGAGCAGACCCACCTGCGCAGCGAGGAACGCACCCGTACACACGCTGACGATGCGGCGCGCGGTTCCCGAAACCGCCTTGACCCAGTCGACGACGCCGGGATTCTTTCGCGCCTCGTCGAGACCCCATCCGCCGGGAAGCACGACGGTGTCGATCGGCCCGTGTGGATCAGGCAGCGGTTGGGCGACAAGGACCAGGCCGGTGCCGGTGGCGATCTGCGCCCCGTCGACGGAGGCGATCGTCACGTCGTAGCCCTCGTCGGCGCGATTCTGTGCGGCCAGGTTCTGCGTCGCGCCGGTGAACACGTCGAACGGCCCCACTATGTCCAGCGCCTGAACGCCGGGATAGCCGAGGATCACGACCGATCGCGTCACGGTCTTCAGTGTCGGCCACCCAAGCGATGGCGTCTACGCCCTGTACCCCACAAATCAGGCCATCGTGCCGCTATGTCGCCGAAAGCGCTGTACAGAGCGGAATGATCATTAACATAGTCGCTATGCTGACCGCGCTGCGAAAGCTTCTCGGCGTCGAGATGACGCTCGCCGAGTGGATCGGGACCGCCGTCCTGGCCGCCATCCCCTACCTGGTGATCGGCATGCTTTGGACGCTCACGCACATCGACCACCTCAACGGGCTTGGCCGCGTCGACCAAGTGGCGTCACTTGTGGTTTCGGTCATCAGCTGGCCGGTGCTGCTGTTCTCAGACGTGTGCGTGGCATGACCGGCACCCGGATCTCGGTGACGAGACAGACCGCGCGATGGGATCCCGAAGCCGAGGTGTCGGTGAAGGAGGCGATGGACTTCTGGTCGTTCGCCGCCGCCGCGGCCAACGTCGTCATGCAACTGGCGTCGCCAGGGGTCGGATACGGCGTCGTCGAGAGCAAGGTCGACGCGGGCAGCATTCTCAAGCACCCGTGGAAGCGACTCCGGACGACGTCCCAGTACCTCGCCGTCGCGGTGTTCGGTTCCGAGGAGGACCGCGCTGCGTTCCGTGCAGCCGTCGACGGGGCACACCGCCAGGTGATCTCGACCCCCGAAAGCCCGGTGAAGTACAACGCCTTCGACCGCGAACTTCAGATGTGGGTGGCGGCTTGCCTTTTCGTCGGCCTTGAGGACACCTATAAGCTGCTGCGCGGTGAAATGACACCCGAACAGGCCGAGCAGTTCTATCGCTCCTCGTGGACACTGGGAACCACCCTGCAGGTCACCGCCGATCAATGGCCGGCAACCCGGGCCGGGTTCGACGCGTACTGGGATGACGCATGCTCGCGGGTGGCCATCGACGAGCCGGTCCGCGAATATCTCTCCGATCTGATCAACCTTCGGATGATCAACCCGGTTCTGGGACTACCGTTCCGGCCGCTGCTGAAGTTTTTGACCATCGGATTCCTCGCGCCGGTGTTCAGGGACGCGTTGGGTGTGCGGTGGAGCAGCGGCAAGCAGCGCCTATTCGAATGGCTTTTTCTGCTGGTGGCATTCGTCAACCGATTCCTGCCGGTATTCATCCGTCAGGGCGGCAGCCACATCGTGCTGGCCGACGTGCGCAGACGGGTCCGAGCGAACAGCAGCCTGATATGACGATGACCGGTCTGCGTCGGCTGCTCAGCCGCAAGATCAGCATTGAAGCGATGCTCGAGTTCGCACTGTGGATGGCGATCCCGTACCTGGTCATCGGAATCGCGTGGACGTTCGTCAACGCCGACGACGCCGCTCGGGTCGAAAGCCATTTGGAGACGCGCCTTCCCGCCGGCTCTGAACTGGTCGCGTTCGGCACGACGACCGCGCTGTGGCCGCTTCTGCTATTCGGCCACGAGATCTGTGCGCCCTGAGGCGTAGCACGCCGTGATCCGGTCGATCCACCACTGCCGCCGCTGCGGTGACGCGGCCAAACCCTGCAGCCGGGCCGGGTCCGGTGTCACCGTCGCGACGGGCAGATAGCCGTCGACAGGCGTCAGCGGCTCGGCGACGTCTTCGACGAACAGTCCGCCCGTCCCCAACCCGCATGCGTGCCGCAGTTCCGGTAGGGCGCCTGCGGCCAGAAGCCCCCGGCTGATACCGACCGCAGAGTCGAGCGCGCTGGAGACCACAACGGGAATGTCGATCTGCCGGGCGATGTCGAGCATCTTGGCTACCCCGCCCAATGGCGCGACCTTCAGCACGGCGATGTCTGCGGCGCCCGACCGTACGACATGCAACGGGTCGTCGGCCTTGCGGATACTTTCGTCGGCGGCGATCGGCACGTCGACCAGGGTGCGCAGTTCGGCCAGTTCTGGCACCGTTGCGCAGGGTTGTTCGAGGTACTCCAGCGGTCCGTCGGCGGTCAGCGCCCGCGCGGCCTCGACGGCCTCGACGACAGTCCAGCCGCCGTTGGCGTCGACGCGCACCGCGAGTCCCTGTTCACGCACGGCGTTGACGCGGGCCACGTCATCGGCGAGCGTCTGGCCCGGCTCGGCGACCTTCACCTTGGCGGTGCGCGCTCCGGGGAAGCGGGCCAGCACCTCGGGCACCTGCCCGGCGGCGACGGCGGGCACGGTCGCGTTGATTGCGATGCGGTCGCGGTGCGTCGGCGGGGGCGGTGTGTATGCGGCCTCGATCGCCGCCGCCAACCATGCCGCCGCTTCGGGCGGGTCGTATTCGAGAAAGGCGCCGAACTCGCCCCAGCCCGCAGGTCCGTCGAATAGCGCCAACTCGCGGACGGTGATGCCGCGAAACGTCACCCTCATCGGCAGGGCGACCACATGCAGACGATCGATGATGTCGGTTACCGACGGCACGATTTCAACGCTTTCTGGCACCATGCCTCGGTCAGAAATCGGTAAGGATTTCCAGAGTTTGATGGCGATGTGATCGGGATAACTTTCGGTTGCTTAACTACCCGCCGAGCCACGAGGTATCACATGCAACTTACTCTCCGTTCCTCTCTAGCCGCAGGCGTCGCCGCCCTGGGCGCCGGTGTCATCGCCGCCGGTGCCACTTCCACCCCCGCACCGGTGGCCGTACCGCAAACCGCATCACCCGATGTTGCACTGGGTGCGCTCGCTGACCTTCTGCCGCCGCCGAGCGTCGGATCGCAAGCGCTGCCGGCAATCGGGGATGCAATCGCCTTCGGAGCCGGCGTCGCCGTCGCGCCCGCCGTGGCTGTGCGCGGGGCACTGCCGCCGTTGCCGCTCGTTCCGCCTAACGTGCAGCTGAGCCTGCTGACCGGCACGCCCAACCTGGGTGCCGGTAACAACGGCAACTTCAACATCGGCGTGGTCAACGACGGCAACTTCAACATCGGCAGCAACAACACCGGAAACTTCAACATCGGCACCGACAACGAGGGCAGCTTCAACATCGGGTTCAACAATGTCGACGAAGCCGGGCCACTTCAAGGTTCAGACCTCGACAACGAAGCCGTCGCGAATATCGGCATCGGCAACAACGGCGACTTCAACGTCGGCCTCAACAACACCGGCTCCCGCAACTTCGGGAACAACAACATCGGCGCGCTGAACTTCGGCTCCGGCAACGAGGGTGCGTTGAATGGCGGTATCAACAACAGCGGTGCTGGCAACGTCGGAGTTGGTAACCGAGGCGTCGCCAATGTCGGCTTCTTCAACCAGGGCAGCGGCAACATCGGCGCCTTCAACTCAGGCAACAACAAGATCGGTGTCGCCAACATCGGCATCCGTAACCCGTTGGGGCCGGCGGCAACCAGCGCGGTTGGCAGCCAGGGCGCGGCCAAGCAGACCAACGCGACCGCCGGAGCGAAGAAGACCAAGACGACTAACCACTGGTCCGTCCCACAGCGTCAGGTTTAGTTCGGCACCTGTTGGGATATACTTAAGATACTTAAGTATTGAATCCAAACAGGGAAGGGCTCGCATGCAGCTCCGGACTTTGTCTCTCAACGCGCTGGCCGTCACCGCAACCGGTGTTCTCGGCGGACTGGCGAGCCGGCCTGCGCAATCGGCGTGGTATGCGAGCTTGAAGAAGCCTGCGTATCAGCCTCCGCGACAAGCGTTTCCGATTGTCTGGCCCATCCTGTACGCGGATATCGCCGCCGTGTCGGCGTCCACCATCGACGACCTCGATGCGCGTCATGAGAACGACAACAAGCGGGCCTACACCACGGCGCTGGCCGCCAACCTTGTGCTCAACGCCGGCTGGTCCTGGCTGTTTCTTCACCAAGCGACTGCTCGGAACATCGGCGATCGCGGCCGGTGTGCTGACAGTCAGCAGCGCCGATCTGACTCGGCGCGCCGCGACTGTCCGCGGTACCCGGGCCGCACCGCTTGCCCTCTACCCGCTGTGGTGCGCGTTCGCCACCGTCCTATCCACCCACATCTGGAAGCTCAACCGAAACCGATGAACATCACCAAGCTGCCCGGCCAGGTTGCGGAGTCCGTATTGTCGATCGTCGGCATTCGGATCGGCACCGAAGAGCCCCACCACATCAGCACGCCGCTGACCGACCATGTCGAGCTCCGCAAGTACGGTCCCCGCATCGCCGCGGAGACGACGGTCGTCGCCGACGACGAGGATCGCGCCCGCAGTATCGGGTTCAGACGCCTCGCCAGATACATCTTCGGCGGCAACCACCGCGACCAAACGATCGCCATGACGGCACCGGTCGCCCAGCAGTCCGATCGGGGCGGCGACGACATCGCGATGACGGCTCCGGTCGGCCAGTCGCGGATGTCCGACGACCGTTGGACGATTCGCTTCTTCATGCCGTCCAAGTGGACGATGGACACGCTGCCAACGCCGGACGATGACGAAGTCGCATTGGTGACCGTTCCGGGAGAGACGGTGGCGGTACTGCGATTCAGCGGCGACCGCAGCTCGACCGCCGTCACGGCCAAAACCGAGGAGCTGCAGAGGAGCCTGCGCGACAAGGGAATCGACACAGCAGGCGAACCCGTTGCATGGTTCTACGATCCGCCTTGGACTCTGCCGTTCCGGCGCCGCAACGAAATTGCCATCCCCGTAGCGGGCTGACGCCGAATCAGGCTGTCTCGTAGCAGGACTGCAGCTTCATCACCTTCCATGGCCGCCGCCCGCCGACGACGCGGAGCCCTCGCCGCGTCGCGGTGACAGGCCCGATACGGCCCATGAGCATCCTCATCATCGTCGACGCGGGCGCTTTCAGGACGGCGTCGGGTCTGTCGGTCGGCTGACGAGCGCGCATCTCGGCAGTCCCGTCATGCACGTGAATCACATACGGTCGGGCACCCGGAACCTGAAGTGCCACACAGATTTCCATGGCGGGATCGAGGTCTGAGCGCACGTACGCGGGTGACACCTCTGCACCTTCGCGAAGCATCAGCAGCATGTCGCGTTCACGAATCTCCCACGGCACCCCGACAGCTCGCGCGATGTCCTCGCCGTGGAAGACCAACTCCAACAGCCAGTTGATCTGCGCAACGATCCCGGAAACCTCCATGCCGAAGTGGAATTCGACGGAGTAGTCCTCGGCGAGGCTGTCGAAAAGTTCATCCATCAGTGGATCGAGCGCCTTGAGTTGGTCGACGAAGGACAGGGACGGGCGCGAGCAGCGCTTCCATCTCCTCCTGGTTGATTTGATCCAGCTCGCGAGGTGTGCGGGCGCGCCGAAAATCGCCGCTCTCGGCGACCGCACGGTAACGCTGGGCGACCGACACGACGTGGGCCACGATCTGCTGGACATTCCAGGCCGAGTCCGGGCAACGAGCACTCGGGTCTGCGGTCAGCGCGAGTTCATAGAACCGCTGGCGCATGACCTCGATGCGGTCCCTCAACTCGTCGCGGTCGGTGTCCACGATCGCGTCGTAGTCCGTTTGATTCACGCCACACCCCCATACTCCAATGTGGAGCATAAAGTTACTCCACATTGGAGTATTGTCAAGGGATGCCTTCGAAGCCGACGACCACCTCGTTCGCGCTGCTCGGCTTGCTGGCCCTGCAGCCGTGGACCGCATACGAGATCGTCGCCCAGATACGCCGTGGCCTCTACCTTTTCTGGCCACGCTCTGATGCCCACCTCTATGCGGAACTCAAGCGGCTCGTCGAGCGCGGGCACGCCACCGCGGAGGTGGTCGACGGGCCGCGTCGCCAGCGCACGCGCTACACGATCACGCCGGAAGGCCTTGCCGCACTGCAGGAGTGGTTCGGCACCGAGCCTGCCCCACCTATCGTCGAGGTCGAGGGGTTTCTCCGCATGTTCCTCGGGGACCAGACCACCAAAGACAGTCTGCGCGAATCGCTGGAAGCCACCGCGCGGCAGGCGCGCGAGTTCTACGTCAAGGGCTACGCGGTCGTCCGGGACGTGCTCGACACCGGTGGGCCGTTCCCGCATCGGCTTCACCTCGTCGAACCGATGGGCCTGTTCATGAACGACTTCTACCGCTTGCTCATCACGTGGTGCGAACGGACGATCGCCGAAATGGACGAATGGCCGGACACCAAGGACGTCGGGCTGACAGCCGGAAATGCGCGAGCGGCTGGAGCGGATACTCAATCAGCCCGAGCCGTAGACCTTCCGTCCCGCGAGATAGGTGGCGTGGACCTCCAGGTCGGCGATGTCCTCTGCGGGTATGGTCCGCGGATCCGCGGACAGCACAACGAAATCCGCGTACTTGCCGACTTGCAGCGAGCCGATCACGTCGTCGCTGAACAGCTGCCATGCCGCATCGATCGTCTGGGCCCGGATGGCCTGTTCGACGGTGAGCAACTGTTCGGGTCCGAGCACCCGACCACTCGGTGCGGTCCTGGTGGCCGCGACGCTGATGTTGCGCAGCGGCTCTTCGGGCGTCACGGGCGGGTCGTTGTGCAACGAAATGCGCATACCCGTGGCAACCGCGGAACCGCATGGCATCCACCGTGATCCGTGTTCGGACCCCGAACAGCCCGTCGACGATGATGTCGCCCCAGTAGTGGATCTGGTCGACGAAGATGCTGCACGTGACGCCGAGATCGGCTGCGCGCTGGAGTTGTTCGTCACTGATCGCGCCGACGTGCTCGAGCCGCAGCCGGTGGTCGGTGCGCGGGTGCTTCTTGAGTGCCTCGTCGTAGACGTCGAGGATCGTGTCGACGCCCTTGTCGCCCTGGACGTGACAGGCCATCTGCCATCCCAGCGGGAAGTAGGCCTCGACTATCTCGGTGAGCTGTTCACGGGTGTAGTTCGCGTGCCCGCACGACCCCGGCACCACGCCGATAACACGCGTCGCGGCGGTGTCCAGGTACGGGAAGGACAGGTCGATATTGCCGATCCACGGCGAGCCGTCGACCCAGATCTTGATGCCCACCTGACGCACCGTGTCGTTGCCGTTTTCCACAGACTCGTCGGTGCTCATCTCGGCGGTCGACATCTCGTAGGTCCGCAACCGGACCGTCAGGTGGTCGCGCAGTTGGTCGAGCATGGGTCGGAACATCGGGTCGAAGGCCATCTCCGAACACGTTGTCAGCCCGGCCCGGTTCAGCCGCGCGCATTCGGCCAGCAGCATCGCCGGATAGTCGCTGGGCGCAATGGCGCCGGCCAGCAAGGGAAACACCGCCCCGGTTTCCTCGGCGGTGCCGTCCAATTCGCCCGAGGCGTCGTGACCATATTGGGCGCCCTTCGGGTCCGGGGTGTCGCGGGTCAGCCCGGTTCGAGCCGCCGCCGCCGAGTTGAAGTACGCCTTATGGCCGGAGTTGTGAATGATGACCAGGGGGGTCTCGGGCGCGATGCCGTCGAGCCAGTCGAGCGTCGGCTCGGGAAGCCCGTTCTGCAGGAGCGGGTCCCAGCCGTTGAGATACGCCCCGTCGTCTCCGCGCTTGGTCACCTCGGCCTTGACCGCAGCGACGACGGCGTCGGCGTCGGCGATCGTCACCGGCCGGATGTCGACCAGCCGGTCCGACAACGCGATCGCCTCCATCAGCGGGTGCCCATGCGCCTCGATCAGGCCCGGCAGCGCGCAGCCATCGCCGATGTCGATGACGTCGGTGTCGGGCCCGATGAGCGGTTCGATGTCGGCCCGGCTGCCAACGGCTGTTATTCGACCGTCGGCCACTGCCATCGCCTCGGCGGTGGGTTGTGCGTCGTCGACGGTCAGAACTGTTCCGTGGATGACAAGTTCGGCGTTGGGCACACGGTCATCTTGCTGGACGACGGTTGGTTGACGGCAGAAATGAACCCAGCCCAGGCGGGAGAGGGCGCCTGGGCTGGGTAGTACGTGGTTGATCAACCACCGAGCGCGGCTGCCTCGGCATCCTTCGCCGTCGCCTGGTCTTCGAGGGCTTGCGCCGCGGCCATGCCCTTGGCGACCGCATCCTTGTCCGGGCTCAGCAACGAGGCGTCGAGACGCGCCTGGTTGGCCTGTTCCCGCAAGCTGGCGGCTTCAGCATTGAGCGCGGCGGCCTTCTTCTGGTTCGCAGCCTTCGTCTCTGCGTCTGCTTTCGCCTTCGCTTCCGCGTCGGCTTTGGCCTGCGCATCCGCCGCGGCCTGCGCATCTTCCTTGGCCTGATCGCCGTTGCCGGTGACCGGGGCCTGCTGCACCGGCGCTTGCTGCACGGGCGCCTGCTGGACCGGGGCCTGGCCGGGGATCGTGATGACGCGCGGAGCCGGGTTGTTGACGACGACCGGGGCGCTCGGCGCCGCGGTGGTGTCCAGCGACGGGATGTTGATTTCCGAGGGGATGTTGAAGACCGTCGACGGTGCGCTCTGCGCGCTGGTGGTCTCGACATTCGAGTTCTTCATGCCGAGCATGAGCGCGAAGGCGCCGATGCCGATGGCCAGCAGGGCCAGCGCGCCTGCGGCCATCTTCATGCCCGAACCGGAGTTCTGCGGCGCAACCGGCATCGGAGCGTACTGCGGCTGCGGGGCGGGCGCGTAGTAGGTATTGGGCTGGCCGTAGTAGCTGTTCTGGGGGCCGTAGTAGCTGTTCATGATCTCTCCCGTTGGTGCTGTCGCTTCCCGGTTTGGGCTGCTCTCACGGGTAGGAGCGCTGGGCGTATCGGACTCGCACACTTTTCTGGAAAACTTTTTGAAAGTTTTTTTCGGGCCGTGTCGATCGAGCGGGGTTGCCGTTCGACGTGTCAACGAGGGCACGATGGACGCGCCCCTTCACCACAGATCGAAGGAGACAGACAAATGTCGCGTTACATGCTGATCATGCGGTCCACCCCCGAGGCCGAGGTCGCGATGCAAGAGGCCAACATCGACTTCAGCGAGGTCATCGAGTCGATGGGCCGCTTCAACGAGGAGCTCATCAAGGCCGGTGTGATGCTGGCCGGTGAGGGTCTGACCGGACCCGAGGAGGGCTTCGTCGTCGACTTCAACGCCGATCCGCCGGTCGTCACCGACGGCCCCTACACCGAGGCCAAGGAGCTGTTCAACGGGTTCTGGATCCTCGACGTGTCCTCGAAGGAGGAGGCCAAGCAGTGGGCGCAGAAGGTGCCGCTGGGCAAGGGCGTGAAGCTCGAGGTACGTCGGGTGCACGACACCGAGGAGTTTCCGGGGGACAACCCGTGGATCAAGAAGGAGATCCAGTGGCGGGCCGACCTGGCCGAGAAGATCGCCGCTCAGGCGCGCGCGGACGCCGACAAGCTGGCGCGCTGATTCTCGCCGAAACGGAATTCCAGCACCGGAAGTGCGAGTAACACCGTGCTGGAATTCCGTTTCGCGCCGAAATCGCTATGTCGCGCGAATACGGATGGCCGCGCCCGGTTGCATTCATTCCGATCTGGCAAACCACATCATCGATCGCCCAGTTGCGTAGTCCCGGAACAAAAGTTAAGTAGCGCACTACTGCGCTCATCCGCCTGAAAGCGAGTGATTATTTCCATTGCTGTTGATTGGCAGCAAACATGACAGGCGGCGGTTCCCCGGCGTCAACGAGAAAGGAATGTCATGGCTAAACATCAGGCGATCAGTGGACACTCGTTGCGGACGCGCACGTTGGTTGGCGGCGTTCTCGTGTCGGGCGCCCTGCTCGGCGTCGGCGCACCCGCCGGCATCGCGGCCGCCACCCCGGCATCCGGCCCGTTCCATTTCCACAGCCCGGCGGTCCAGGCGCGGGAAACGGCCATCAAGTCGAGGATCGTCCACGACGTATTCTCGTCACGTGTCGGCAGTGCATATTCCGCACATCTTCAGGCCGAACACCCTGCTGCAGCTGCGAAACTGAATTCTGCGATCCACAACTGGGTGACGCACTGAGTGATGCGGACGCCTTCGCTTACCTGGCGCGGATCCGGATGGGTCCGCGCCAGGCAGCGTCAGGGTCGAGCACCTCGCCCTTCTGGGAGATCTCCACGTCGCCCGAGCGGGCGAGCTGGCGTGCGATGTCGCGGGCGTCGTCCATCAGGTCGCGCCAGTCATCGCCGCCGACATGGCGGGCCGCGTCGGACGGACAGATCGTCTTGGCCGGACCGCGCTCGCGGGCGAGGTCGAGGATCGCCGCGCGCAGCTGCTGATTCACGCTGTTCAGTCAAGCCGATATGCCCGGCCCTTGAAACCATTTCTGTAACACGTTCTAATCTGAAGTCATGAGCGACCTGCTGCGCCATCCCCTGCACTCCGGCCACCTCACGGTTGACGCCCTCAAGCGCAACAAGAACAAGCCGGTGCTGTTCCTCGGCGACACCACGCTGACCGGTGGTCAGCTAGCCGACCGCATCAGCCAGTACATCCAGGCGTTCGAGGCGCTCGGTGCGGGTACAGGCGCGGCCGTCGGCCTGCTGGCGCTGAACCGGCCCGAGGTGCTGATGATCGTCGGCGCCGGCCAGACGCAGGGTTATCCGGCGAACCGCGCTGCACCCACTCGGGTCGCTGGATGACCATGCGTACGTGCTGAACGACGCCGGGGTCACGTCGCTGATCATCGACCCCAACCCGATGTTCGTGGAACGGGCGCTGGGTCTGCTGGAGAAGGTGCCGGGTCTCAAGCAGATCCTGACCATCGGTCCGGTGCCGTCGGAGCTCTCCGATGTGGCGGTGGATCTCAACGCCGAGGCGGCGAAGTACGCCCCGCAGCCGTTGGTCGCCGCGGAGCTGGCGCCGGACACCGTGACGGGGCTCGCCTTCACGGGCGGCACGACCGGTAAGCCCAAGGGCGTCATGATGACCGCACAGGCCACCAGCACGATGACGACGATCCAGCTCGCCGAATGGGAGTGGCCGGAGAACCCGAAGTTCCTGATGTGCACCCCGCTGTCGCATGCCGGCGCGGCATTCTTCGTGCCGACGATCGTCAAGGGCGGCGAGATGGTCGTGCTGGCCAAGTTCGATCCGGCCGAGGTGCTCAAAACCATTGAGGAACAGAAGATCACCGCGACGATGCTGGTGCCGTCGATGATCTACGCGCTGATGGATCACCCGGATTCGCATACCCGCGACCTGTCGTCGCTCGAGACGGTGTACTACGGGGCGTCGGCGATGAACCCGGTCCGCCTCAAGGAGGCGATCGCGCGGTTCGGGCCGATCTTCGCGCAGTACTACGGCCAGTCCGAGGCACCGATGGTGATCACCTATCTGGCCAAGGCCGACCACGACGAGAAGCGGCTGACGTCATGCGGGCGCCCGACATTGTTCGCCCGCACGGCACTGCTCGGCGAGGACGGCCAGCCGGTGGCCCAAGGCGAGGTGGGCGAGATCTGCGTCTCCGGTCCCCTGCTTTCGGGCGGGTATTTGAACAAGCCCGAGGCGACGGCCGAGACATTCCGCGACGGCTGGATGCACACCGGCGATCTGGCCCGCGAAGACGAGGACGGCTTCTGGTACATCGTCGACCGCACCAAGGACATGATCGTCACCGGCGGCTTCAACGTGTTCCCGCGGGAAGTGGAAGACGTTGTCGCCGAACATCCTTCGGTCGCACAGGTCTGTGTCATCGGCACGCCCGACGAGAAGTGGGGTGAGGCGGTGACCGCCGTCATCGTGTTGCGGCCCGATGCGCCGACTGATGACGAGGCGGTCGCGAAGGTGACCGCCGAGATCCAGTCCGCCGTCAAGGACCGCAAGGGTTCGGTGCAGGCGCCGAAGCAGGTGATCGTCGTCGACTCCGTGCCGGTGACCGCATTGGGCAAGCCGGACAAGAAGGCCGTGCGCGCACAGTTCTGGGAGGGTGCGGGCCGCGCCGTCGGCTGATTTCTCTCCGCGAGCGTGCGCAGAATGTCACCGCAACGCGGCGTGTCGTGTGCAAACACCCCTTGCACGCGGGGAGGTGCCCCCAGCACGCTCGCGGTGCAAGGTGACGCCCCTCGGCACAATGGGCACGTGTCGTCGACTGATATCCGCCAGACCGTCGACGCGGTATGGCGAATGGAAGCCGCCAAGATCGTGGCCACCCTGACGCGGGTTGTCGGCGACGTCGGCCTCGCCGAGGATCTGGCGCAGGAAGCGCTGGTCGACGCGCTGACGCAGTGGCCGGACGCCGGCGTGCCGCGCAACGCGGGCGCGTGGCTCACCACCGTTGCCAAGCGCAAGGCGATCGACACCTGGCGACGGCAGGACAACCTGGACGCCAAATACGCAACGCTGGCCCGCGATCTGGAGACCCGAATCGAGGAGCCCGCCTGGGATCCCGACCGGATCGACGACGACGTGCTGCGGCTGATCTTCATCTCGTCTCACCCGGTTCTGTCGCGGGAAGGTCAGATCGCGCTGACGCTGCGCGTGGTCGGCGGCCTCAGCACCGACGAGATCGCCAGGGCGTTCCTGACGTCGACGCCGACCGTCGCGGCGCGGATCACCAGGGCCAAGAAGACGCTCGCGGCGGCCGACGTGCCGTTCGAGGTGCCCGACCGATCGGAGTTTCCGCAGCGGCTGTCGGCCGTGCTGTCGGTGATCTACCTGATCTACAACGAGGGCTACTCGGCGTCGTTCGGTCAACGCTGGGTTCGCGACGAGTTGTGCACCGAGGCGCTGCGCCTCGGCCGGGTGCTCGCCGCTCTGGTGCCCGATGAGCCCGAGGTGCACGGGCTGGTGTCGTTGATGGAGTTTCAGTCGTCGCGGTTCGGGGCGCGCACCGACGCCGACGGAAAACCCATCCTGCTGGAGGACCAGAACCGCACGAAGTGGGACCGTGCGCAGATCGGCCGAGGGGTCGCTGCGCTGGAGCGCGCCGCGCAAGCCGTCGAGAAGAAAGGCACCGGCTGGGGGCCGTATGCGTTGCAGGCCGCGCTGGCCGAATGCCACGCAAGCGCGCCGACGGCTCGCGACACCGACTGGGACCGGATCGTCACGCTGTACGACGGGTTGGTGCAGATCGCACCGTCGCCGATCGTCGAGCTGAACCGGGCCGTCGCGGTCGCGATGGCCGACCCCACCGATGGGCCCGGTGCGGCGCTGGAGATCGTCGACGGGCTGACCGGGCTCGACGGCTCCTATCTGCTGCCCAGCGTGCGCGGCGAGCTGCTGGTGCGCGCCGGCCGCAAGGACGAAGCCGCAGCCGAGTTCGCCAGGGCCGCCGAACTGACCGACAACCAGCGTGAGCGGGAAGTGTTGACGGACAAAGCTATTCGGGCGAAGACGGGCTAGCTCCGGGCACGCCGGTGCGTGTTGCAACCGACGCGGACGACGCGGTGTCGAAGACGTCGACGACGACATCGTCGTCGCGGTACCCGCCGATGCGATGCAGGCCGGGAGTGGCGGCGACGACGTCGTTGGTCTCGTCGCCTGTCATCGGATAGTCCGCGACGGGATGCCGCCAGTGCGCGGCGACGATCGTGGCCGCGTTCGTCAGCCGCGGCACCTCGCGGTCGAGGATTCCTCTCAGCGTTGCAGGCTGCAGGTAGTAGCCCACCTCCGAAAGCACGACCAGGTCGAAATCCGTTGCCGGCCAATCCTCGTCGAGAGAGCGGCGCAACAAGGTGACCTTCTCGTTGACGCCGCATTCTGTCAGCCGTCTGCCGGTGGCCTCGAGAGCGGCCGGCACGAGGTCGGTGGCAGTGACGCGGTCACACCGACCGGCCAGCTGCTCGGTCAGCACACCCACCGAACAGCCGGGCTCGAATGCATGCCGGAACTGTGGGTGTGGCAGCAGCGCAAGCGTGATCGCGAACTTGCGTTGCTCGTACCACCGGTCCTGCAGCTGCCACGGGTCGGCCGACGCCTCGTACATCCGGTCGAAGTAGGTGTCGGGCAGTCGCCGTGTCATCGCAGCCGGCCCGCCAACCGGCCGAGCTCCGCCAGGTCGCGTTCGGCGTGGCTCTGCCGCACGTACATCGTCAGATCAGCGACCCGACGCGCATGCTCGGCATCCTGCGCGAGCGGACCCGGCCCCAGCGCGCGTCCGGTTCGGGTGATCGTTTCGTCGACGGCCGTCTCCACCACCGCCCGGGTCCGCCGCGCGATCAACTCTGCTCGGCCGCCGAGGTTCAACGGATCGGCGTCGACCTGGCCCGCCGCGGACAGCAGCGTCGCCTCGGCGGCGGTGATCGCGGCGTCCACCGCACCGAGGTGCGCAAGCGTGTGCGGATCGACGGATTCGCGAGACGCCTTGGCGTACATCGGAGCCGCCACGGCGCGCGCCCCTCCGAGCCAGCATGCGCTCACCGCGATGGCGCCGTACCAGAAGCCCGGCCGCTCGAGATACTCGCCGGGAGCGCCGACCGCTGTCGCGGGTGCACCCGTGAATTCCACCGATCGGGTGTCGGAGTCCGCCATTCCGGCATTGCGCCAGTTGCTGGTCAGCGGCTGCACATGACGATCACCGAGGTCGACGGCGAACAGGCCGCGACGTTCGGAATCGACTTGCGCGGTCACCAACGCATGCGTGCAGATGCCCGCGCCCGAACACCACACCTTGGTGCCTTCCAGCGTTACGTCGTCCCGTCACCGTGCGCACGCACAACCGCGTCGCTGGACTCGGCGGCCCAAACACCCCATAACTGATCAGGTTTCGGGTCTGGCCCGTGAAGCTCGGCGAGGATCGCCACGGCGTCGGTGTGCGCTTCGGCCAGCCGTCCGGCGACGACGTCGAGCTTCCGTCAGTTCCGCCAACCGACGCCACCGCTGCGCGGTTCGGCCCGACCCCGGAAGCGGAAGTTCCAACTCCCCCGCCGCAAGCCAGCGCCCGACCAGACTCTCGATCATGCCTCGGCTCCCGCTCGCTCCGGTCCTCGCTGCGCTGCGATCCTCACTCGCGCTCGCCTTCGGGCAATCACGCGCCTGCCGTCTTCTTGCGCACTGACCCCGACAACTCGCGCAGGTGCTTGGCGAATCCGCCAGGCGCACGGCCGTTCTGACGATCCGACGTCGCCACGGACAACTTCGCGTCGCGGTGGATGCGCATGTTCTCCGCCTCGAACCGGTCGACGAGTTCGACGTCTTCGCCCGTCGGCAGTGCCCGGAAGCCGCCCACCGCCCAGTAGGCATCGGCCCTGAAGCCCATGTTTGCGCCGTGAACGTGATTGTGGCCCGGACCTTTCGACTGATAGGCCCGCATGTACCGGCGCGCGACCTCGGCCGGGTAGTGCCGCCACGCAGGCACCCGCACGACCCCGAGCACCATGTCGGCGTCGGCAGCGGTCATCTGCAGCAACCAGTCGGCGGGCACCACGCTGTCGGCATCGGTGGTCGCGTACCAGATGCGGGCGGGTTCCACGCCGTCGGACAATTGCCGGCCGTAGTCGAAGCCCGCCGCCCTGGCCGCACCGACATTGCCCGCTTCGACGGTGACGAAGTGCACGTCGGGACCGAACTGTCCGACCAAGCGCTCGCTGCCGTCGTCGGTGGCGTCGAGCACCACCACGACCAACGTCGGCACCGGCAGACAAACCGTAGCCGTCGCGAGGGCTCGCAGACACCGCGGCAGGTGCGCGGCCTCGTTGTGGGCGGGCACGACGACGACGGCCTTCGCGAGTTCCATCCCAGGTAGATAGCCTAGATTCCAGATCTTGAAACCGGCTCAGACGAAGACGACCTCTCCGAGCGCCATCTGCCGATCGACGACATCCGCGACTCAGCAGCGGCGGCCCGTCGCCGCGATCCAGTTGGCTGGCGAAGCACCGCATCGCCTCGGCCTTGGTCGCCAGGTCGTCCTGCGTCAGCTCGATGCGCCTGCACCGATGCCACGGCACGGCCGGGTCGTTCGGACTTGCCCAGTGCCACATCCATATCGGGTATTCGATGAATGGCGCGCCTGCACGCTTCGCGGCGTCTGCTGCGGCACGTCCTGTCGACTCATGGTCGGGGTGGCCGTCGCCGCGCCACGTCGCCGCGCACCATGTTCCGCGGTCGAAGCCGGCCAGCATCATGCCGAGCCGAGCGCTCAGCCTGCGTTCTTGCCGCCGGACCTCACCGTCAGGCATACGCAGGAATATCGGCGTCGGCAGACCCAGGGCTTCTGCCGCGGCAGCGAGTTCATCCCGGCGCACCTTCGCTAATTCCTTTCGACAGCCGCTGTCGTCCGGGTAGGCCGCCTCGCCGTCCGTCACCGCGACCAGCTGCACAGTGACGCCCCGACCGCTGAGCATCGCGGCGGTGGCGCCGAGGCCCAAGGTCTCGTCGTCGGGATGCGCGGCGACGAGCAGCAGCGTGTGACAATCGTCCACATCAAGGGCCGGAAAGTCGCGCTGCCACCGCAACCATGCCTCGACAGGTGTCCCTCCCTCGTCGATGGGTCGCGCCGCCAGCCGCGCGCTGTTGCTGGTCGGCTCGGTCATGGAGAGTGGAGTAGCCGGTGCCGCGAATTCCACACGCCTGGCCCGTGACAGGATTCCGGCATGCAGGTACGTGCCGTGATGTTCGACTATTCGGGCACCCTGTTCCGCCTCGAAGAGGACGACAGCTGGTTTGCGGGCATGACCGTCGACGAGCGCGAGGTCGACGGGCACGTGCAGGCCGAGTTGATGCGCAGGCTCACCGCCCCGACCGGTCGCTCGGTCGACATGACCCCGCAGGCGTATGAGGCGTGGGTCAATCGCGACCTGGCACCACATCTGCACCGCGAGGCGTATCTGCATGTGCTGCGCAAATCGGGACTTCCCGACGAGCATGCCGTCGCCCTGTACGAGCGGGTGATCAACCCCGGCTCGTGGACCGCGTATCCCGATACCGCAGAGGTGCTCGAAAGCCTTCATCGCCAGGGCATCAAGACCGCGGTGGTCTCCAACATCGCCTTCGACGTCCGACCCGCGTTCGAGGCGATCGGCGCGGCCGAGCACGTCGACGACTTCGTGCTGTCGTTCGAGGTCGGCGCGGTCAAGCCGTCCGCTGCGATCTTCCAGACCGCGCTGACACGGCT
This sequence comes from uncultured Actinomycetota bacterium, assembly GCA_963758825.1. Lineage (GTDB taxonomy): Bacteria > Actinomycetota > Actinomycetes > Mycobacteriales > Mycobacteriaceae > Mycobacterium. The sequence continues at coordinate 44,392 of CAVWWV010000019.1, forward strand.
GGGCGAAATGCCCGAGTACACGGTGATGGTCGGTGACAGCGAGGAAGCCGACGGCGGTGCGCGGGCTCTCGGCTGCGGGTTCGTGCTGGTCGACCCGCTGCCCACCGCCCAGCGGCCCCACGGCCTGCGCAGCGCGCTGACCGGCTACGGCATCAGCCTGAACAAGCAGTAGCGTCGGGCCATGCCCGACGGCGAGCGCGTCCGGCCACCGCGGTGGCTCAAGCCGGTCAACAAGGTATTCATGGTCATGCTGCGGCTCGGCGTGCCGATTTCCCGCGTCGAGTCACCGGTGGTGCTGACCGCGCCCGGCCGCAAGACCGGGCGGCCGCGCTCGACGCCCGTCACGCCGATGACCGTCGATGGCAACCGCTACGTCGTGAACGGCTATCCCGGCGCGGACTGGGTCGACAACGTCCGCGCCGCAGGCGAGGTCACGCTCACGCAGGGCAGACGCAGCGAGCGGGTTCGAATGGTGGAGCTGTCGCCGGACGGCGCGCGTCCTGTGCTGCGGGCGTTTCCCGCGGCGGTGCCGACCGGCGTCGAATTGATGAAGCGCGTCGGCCTGCTCACCGAGGGCACGCCCGCCGAGGTGGAGAAGTTGGCGGGCCGCTGCCCGGTGTTCCGCATCGACCCCGTCACGTAGCGTCGAATCCGTGTCCAACAGCGAGCGCATCCGGCCGCCGTGGTGGCTGAAGTACGTCAACAAGGTGATGATCGGCGTTCAGCGGCTCGGTTTCGGGTTCGGCGGCAAGGGGCCGGTGATCCTGACCGTTCGCGGCCGCAAGACGGGCAAGCTGCGCTCGACGCCGATCACGCCAATGACGGTGGACGGCAAGCGGTATGTACTCGGCGGTCTGCCCGGTGGTGACTGGGCAGCCAACGTGCGCGCCGCCGGTGAGGTCGAGCTGCGTCAGGGACGCAACACCGAACGCGTTGCGATGGTGGAGCTGCCGCCCGAGGAAGCACGGCCCCTGCTGCGGCTGTTTCCCGTCGAGGTGCCGACCGGTGTCGGCTTCCTGAAGAACGCGGGACTGGTGACGGGGCCGAACCCCGACGAGTACGAGGCACTGGCCGGCCGTTGCCCGGTCTTCCGTTTCGATCCCGCCTGAGGATTGGGCGTCCTAGCCTTTATCCATGGCTGATCCGGTCAACACGATCGTTGACGAAATCCCCATACCCGCCAGTGCGTACTGGATCCACGTGGTCGGCGACTGGCTTTACTGCTCCGGAAATCAGCTGACCGTCGTTGATCTCAGAACCAAAGCGAGCGGGGTTCTGGCAGGGGGCGTGGCGACGGGATGTCTTGCACTCGTGGACTTCCACCGAGCCTTCAACCTCCCGCCTGATGTAGCCGGGTCAGGTGTGCCCGATCGGCGGCTTTATACGCCTGCCGGACAGGAAAAAATCGGCGAAATCATCCCGGCACTGCTGAACAAATTCTCGTCGTTTGACGTGCGACTCGACACGTCTATCGAGAGTTCGGTCATCAGCAGCATGGCCGGTACCAACCGCGGAAAGTATCTGTACTTCAACGACTGGACCCGCCACGCGATCGGCATAGTCGACCTGGACCGCCCCGACCCCCACGTCGTCGGCACGATCCGGTTCGACAGCGTCGCGTTCGACATGGTCGTCAGCCCAGACGACCGCTTCATCTACGCCTCCCACGAGATCGACGACACCGTCTCGGTGATTGATACCAATACATTTCCTCCGTCGATCACGACCGTGCCAGTTGTCAACAGTCCCTGGGGATTAGCGCTGAGCGCCGACGGTAAACGACTGTTCGTCGCGCAGAGCGGTATCGAGGACCATCCGCCAACCTCTCTCGGCACCGGCTCGCTGACCGTTCTCGACACCACGACGATGCAGGGCGCGTGGCTCTATACCGGCAAGACATCGGTCGATGTCTTGCTCAACGCTGCGGAAACCCGTGCGTACGTGTCGAATTTCGACGACAACACGGTGTCCGTCGTTGACGTGACGGGAAGCCCAGTCCTCATCGATACGATCGACGGTTTCACCGCCCCCGGCAACATGTGCTTCAGCGCCGACGGAAAACACATGTACGTCACCCAGTACCGGGATCCATCTGCAGGGCCACCACTAGGGATTGCGGTGGTAGCGGTCTGAGGAATCGAAGCCTGCGCCTAGAGTCGAGCGGATGAATGCCGACAATCCGTTCAAGCCCGACTCGTGGCGACCGGTCGACGGCTTCGACCTGACCGACATCACGTATCACCGCCACATCGTCGACGGCGCACCGCAGCCGACCGTTCGGGTGGCGTTCGACCGGCCCGAGGTTCGCAACGCGTTCCGGCCGCACACCGTCGACGAGCTCTATCGCGTTCTCGACCACGCCAGGATGTCGCCCGATGTCGGCGTCGTGCTCTTGACCGGCAACGGGCCTTCGCCGAAGGACGGCGGCTGGGCGTTCTGTTCCGGTGGCGACCAACGCATCCGCGGCCGTACCGGCTACCAGTACGCAGAAGGCGAGACCGCCGACACCGTCGACGTCGCGCGTGCCGGGCGGCTGCACATCCTGGAGGTGCAGCGGCTGATCCGGTTCATGCCCAAGGTGGTCATCTGCCTCGTCAACGGGTGGGCCGCCGGCGGCGGGCACAGCCTGCACGTGGTCTGCGACCTCACGCTGGCCAGCCGTGAGCACGCCCGGTTCAAGCAGACCGACGCCGACGTCGGCAGCTTCGACGGTGGTTACGGCAGCGCGTATCTCGCCAAACAGGTCGGCCAGAAGTTCGCCCGCGAGATCTTCTTCCTCGGCCGCCCGTATGACGCCGAGCAGATGCATGCAATGGGCGCGGTCAACGAAGTCGTCGACCATGCCGATCTCGAGACGGTGGCGCTCGACTGGGCGATGACCATCAACGGCAAGTCGCCGCAGGCCGTCCGGATGCTCAAGTACGCGTTCAACTTGAGCGACGACGGGTCTGGTGGGCCAACAGCTATTCGCCGGTGAGGCAACGCGATTGGCGTACATGACAGACGAGGCCGTCGAGGGCCGCGACGCGTTCCTGGAGAAGCGCGACCCCGACTGGAGCCCGTTCCCGCGCTACTTCTAGCGATTTCGGCGTGATTTCCTGCGCTGGGCGCAGGTTTTCACGCCGAAATCACTCGGTGGCGGGCGGCGGCGGCGCGGCGGGCATCGCGGCTCGTCTTGAGCAGGCTGACCACTGTCGTGATGGTCAGCGTGGCGACGATGAACAGCAGAGACGTCACGATGCCGATCTCGGGTAAACGGAATGAGCCGAGGTGGTCGAGGCGGGAGTGGTGCAGCGCCTCGATGATGAGTTTGATGCCGATGAAGCCAAGGACGACGGCCAGTCCCTTGCTCAGGTAGACGACCTTCTCGAGGAGCCCGCCGATCAGGAAGTACAACTGCCGCAGACCCATCAGCGCCAGCGCGTTGGCGGTGAAGATGATGTACGCGTCGTTCGTCAGCCCAAAGATCGCCGGTATCGAGTCGAGCGCGAACACGACGTTGGCGATGCCGATCGCGGCGATGACGATGACCAGCGGGGTGAACATGCGCCGCTTGTCGACACGGGTGACGAGGTTGCGCCCGTCGTAGTCGTCGCTGAGCGGGAGGATGCGATGCAGGAACCGCAAGACGGGGTTCTTGTGGAAGTCCGGCTCGTCGTCGGGATCCTCGAGCGCCAACTGGATCGCCGTATAGACCAGGAAGCCGCCGAGGATGTAGAACACCCAGCTCCAGGCGGCGATCGCCGCGGCCCCCGCGAAGATGAAGACGGCGCGTAGGACCAGCGACAGGACGATGCCGATGTAGAGCACCTTGTCCTGGGCCAGGTCTGGCACCGAGAACCGGGCCATGATGATCATGAACACGAACAGGTTGTCCACGCTCAGGCTGTACTCAGTGATGTAACCAGCGACGAACTCCTGCCCACTGGAGCCCGGCGCGAAGACGAAGAGCCCGACGGCGAACACCGCCGCGAGGCCGATGTACACGAGGACCCAACGGACGGCGTCCTTGGTGGTGACCGTGCGCTGTCGCCTGCCGATGACCGCCAGGTCGATAACCATGATCGCGACCAGCACCACGACGGTGATAATCCAAATCAACGGGGATACGGCTGAAATCACGGTCGACCTCCGGACGGCATGACGCAACGGCCCGAAGGTCTCTTCCGTCGCTGGCACTGGCCAGAGACCGGCACCGCCGGGTCGGCCATAGGGCCTTCCGTGATGACGACGAGTGCCGCGGAGGAATACTCCCCTTCACGAACAAGCAGAACTATAGTCCACGTTCCAGAACCTGTCGCGAACGTGGGCGCCCTAGAAGCGGAACGTCGTCTGCCCGTGCGGTGACTTCGCGAACGCAAGCACTTTGCCGGGTGGCACGCGGAAGACATGCGCGATGTGACTGTCGCCGCCATCGCCGGAGTGGCTGAAGCCGTCGTCGGTCGGGGTGAAATCCCAATCGCCGTCGTACTTTTCGCGGATGGTGTCGGCGAGCTTCGTCAACCTGTCGATGCCGGTGACCCGGTGCGCGTCGCCCTCGACGACCACGTCGAGCCCGTCGTTCCACGTGTTGACACCCGTCGTGACGGCCACCGCCGTGTTGTGGTTGAGGTTCTGCGCCTTCTGCTCTTCGGGGCCGGTGCAGAACACGAACGCGCCGTCCACCCATGCCCCGACGAGCGGGGTGATGTGCGGGCGCGCGTCGGCGCGCACGGTGGTCAGCCAGTAAAGCTCGGCGGCCGCGAGCGCGTCGCTGACCTGCTGCCAGCCGACGGCTTCTGAGGCTTCACTGAACCGGGTATCGAGCTTTCCCTTGATCGCCATACCCATACCGACCCTGCGCAGGCGCCCGATTCATCGCGAAAACGGAATTCCATAGACTCTGCGGGTGAGTAGAAGCCCACTGCGGCGGCTGACCGACGGACTGGTGCTGGCCAGCATGCGACCACCGATCGCTCCGCAGTTGATGTCCCACCGGCCCGGCCAGAGCGACATCGACCTCGACGGCAAGCGCATCCTGATCACCGGGGCATCGTCGGGCATCGGTGAGGCGGCAGCCATCAAGTTCGCCCGCCTCGGCGCCACCGTCGTCGTCGTCGCCCGCCGTAGGGACCTGTTGGACGACGTCGCCGACCGGATCCTCGCCGACGGCGGCGACGCGCTCGCCATCGACTGCGACCTCGCCGATCTGGACGCCGTCGACGCACTCGCCGCCCGCGTGGAGAAGAAGATCGGCGGCGTGGACATTCTGGTCAACAACGCGGGCCGGTCGATCCGTCGCCCGCTGGCCGAGTCGCTGGAGCGCTGGCACGACGTCGAGCGCACGATGAGCCTCAACTACTACTCGCCTCTGCGGCTGATCCGCGCCCTCGCGCCGGGCATGCTCGAACGCGGCGACGGCCACGTCATCAACGTCGCGAGCTGGGGGGTGCTGAGCGAATCCACCCCGCTGTTCGCGGTTTACAACGCATCGAAGGCGGCGCTGTCGGCGGTGAGCAGGGTCATCGAAACCGAATGGGCGCACAGCGGCGTCCATTCGACGACGCTGTACTACCCACTGGTGGCGACCCCGATGATCGCGCCGACGAAGGCGTACACCGGGCTGCCCGCACTGACGCCCGCCGAGGCCGCCGACTGGATGGTGACCGCCGCCCGAGTCCGGCCGGTGCGCATCGCCCCGCGGATGGCCGTCACCGCCAGAGCACTGGACACCGTCGCGCCCGGCTGGCTCAACGCGCTGATCAAGCGGCAGCGGTTACAGCCGGGCGCCTGACGCGCCTGTGCCGGATCGCGCACGGGACGTGATAAACCAGAGTCATGGAGATCCTGGCGAGCCGGATGCTCCTGCGGCCCGCCGACTATGACCGCTCGCTGCGGTTCTACCGCGACGAACTCGGCCTCGCGATCGCCCGCGACTACGGCGGGGGCACGGTCTTCTATGCGGGCCAATCACTGATCGAGCTGGCCGGCCACGGGGAACCGAACGCGAGCGGCGCGCTCTGGCTGCAGGTCCGCGACGTCTACGCCACCGAGAAGGAACTGACCGACCGCGGCGTTCCCATCGCGCGCGAAGCCCGGCAGGAACCCTGGGGGCTGCACGAGATGCATGTGGCCGATCCCGACGGCGTCACGCTGATCTTCGTGCAGGTGCCCGAGACGCATCCGCTGCGCCGCGACACCAGAAACTGGAGGCCCCCAGCTCATAAGCCGCAGGCGCGTCAACCAGTTCAGTGCGAGCAGTCCGCCAGTGGCCAACCCACGGAGGCCAGCCGAGCCGCGACCTGGTGGATCTCCTCCGGGTTCGGCTCCTTGGCGATCAGATTGTGCACGGCCGAGCGGATCTCGTCCTCGCTCACCGAGTCGGTCGCGGCCGATTTCTTCAGGACCGCCTGCGCGGCCTGGACGACCTCGTCCTCGGTCAATGACCGCTTCAAGAGAGCAAGCAGCGCAAAGTAGTCCTTCTGCGGCACACCCTCGGGATATCCCTGGTGCAGCCATCCGAGGACGTTGCTCAGTACGCCCTGGTTTGTCTCGGTCATGTGATCTCCAGTCACTTCTTGGGCATGAACGGGAACGGATCGAAACCGAAATGGTGGATGATCGTCGCCCTGGTGATCCAGACGACAGCGGTGATGATCACCCACGCGACAAACACGAACAGCGCTATACCGAAGTACTTCATCGCCGGGTTGGACGAATGGGTGGTGCCGTCGGCCTCCGTGACGCCTGCCCCGTTGGAGTAGGCCACCAGTCCTCCGGCGAAGACTGCGGGCAGACCGGCGCCGAGAACGAGCCCGATGATCAGCACCTTGAAGATGCTTTCGAAGTAGGTCATCGTCTTCCTTTGTTTCAGGGATGAGCGCGGTCAGACCGCGGCCGTGTCTTGGCTTGGGCTTGGTGGCTTCGCGCACTTCGGCCGGAACGACCGAGTTGGTCGTGGCGTCCCAATCGGCATTGACGTTGCTGCTGTCGACCTTCTGCTTCTGGGCGCGCCACCAGATGTAGAAGGACAGCGCGCACAGGATGACGAAGATCAGCCCGTCACCGGCGAGGTCGGAGCCGGTGAGCGACTTGACGCCGTGGGAGAGCCAGTAGGACAGGGCGCCCATGATGCCTGCGGCGGGCAGCGTGATCAGCCATGCGATGGCCATCCGGCCTGCAACCGCCCAACGCACCTCCGCGCCGGGCTTGCCGACGCCGCTGCCCAGGATCGAGCCCGTCGCGACGTGCGTGGTCGACAGCGCCATACCGGCGGCACTGGAGCTCAAAATGATTGCGGCCGAGGAGGCTTCGGCGGCGAAGCCTTGCGGCGACTCGATTTCGACAAGACCCTTTCCGAGGGTGCGGATCACCCGCCAGCCTCCGATGTAGGTGCCAAGGCCGATGGCCAACGCGCAGCTGAAGATGATCCAGAACGGCAGGCCGTCTTTCTTCACATCGCCGGTGAGGTGGCCGGTGGTGATGAGCGCGAGCGCAATGACGCCCATCGTCTTCTGCGCGTCGTTGGTGCCGTGCGACAGCGCGACCAGCGAGGCGGTGGCGATCTGGCCCCATCGGAAGCCCTGTTCGCGCCGCTTCTGCACCACGTTGCGGGTGATCCGGTACACCAGCCAGGTGCCGCATGCGGCGACCAGGCACGCGATCACCGGCGCGGCGATCGCCGGAATCAGCACCTTCGAGGTGACGCCGCTCCAGTTCACGCCCGCCATACCGAGTGCGGCAAGGCCGGCGCCGATCAACCCGCCGAACAGCGCGTGCGACGAGCTGGACGGAATGCCGAACAGCCAGGTGAGCAGGTTCCAGAGGATTCCGCCGATCAGGCCGGCGAAGATGATCGTCAGGCCCATCGACGCGTCGATATTGGGGATGAGTGCGCCGGTCTTGCTGTCCTGGACCTTCAACACCGACGTGGTCACGGTGACGGCGACCTCAACCGACAGGAACGCACCGACCAGGTTGAGAACGCCTGCCAGCAGAACGGCTGTCTTGGGCTTCAATGCGCCGGTGGCGATCGACGTCGCCATCGCGTTTCCGGTGTCGTGGAAGCCGTTGGTGAAGTCGAAGGCCAGTGCTGTAACGATCAGCAGCACCAGGATGATCATCTCTGCGCTCATGATTGCCAATTCTGATGGATTCTCAATGGATTTGACCAGCCGCTAGTCACCCTAAAGGCCCCTTCCGAACAGGCACTTTGCCGCAGCCCGGTAGGTGTTCATTCACTGTTCACCTTCCGTCTCGGGCATGTTTGCCTGCGGCGACGACCCGGGCCGCCGGAGCGGCGTTTCCACTATCGTGCTTTCGTAGTGTCAGTTTCGGTCAGCCACGCCGTCGGGAGTGCAAAACGGTGAACAAATTTCTCACCAAGATCGTCGCGTGGATCACCGCGGGATATCCCGACGGTGTTCCGGGCCCGGACCGCGTCCCCCTGTTCGCTCTGATGAGGCAGCGCCTGACCGAGGACGAGGTCAAGGCGGTCACAAAGGAATTGACGAATCGCGGCGAGTTCGATCATGTCGACATCGGGGTTTTGATCACCCAGCTCACCGACGAACTGCCCACACCCGCGGACGTCGAACGGGTCCGTGCCCGGCTGGCCGCCAAGGGCTGGCCGCTCGACGATCCCCGGGATGCCGAGGAGACGGAATAGCCGTCCTCCGCCCCGTCCCCGTGCCGCCTGGACCGGCGGCATTGTCGGTGCTGCCCATCGTGGAGGCAGTGCTGGCCGGCGAGTCCGCGATGCTGCCTGTTCCGGCCGACGATGACCGCCAAACCCGTTTGTTGACAACGTCATTGAGGGCCGGCGAAGACATCGACGACGATGTTGCGGTCGTCGTCTCGACGTCGGGAACCACGGGCCGTCCGAAGGGGGCGATGCTCACCGGCGCCGCGCTGACAGCCAGCGCGGATGCCACGCACCGCCGCCTCGGCGGTCCCGGCCGGTGGCTGCTCGCGTTGCCCGCCCATCACATCGCGGGATTGCAGGTATTGGTGCGCAGCGTGATTGCGGGTCGCGCGCCGGTCGTCGTTTCGCCCCGGTTCGACGTGTCTGAACTGCCCGCGGCGGTTGCGGCGATGGGTCCCGGCCCCCGCTACGCGTCGCTGGTGGCTGCGCAACTGGACAAGGCGCTGGCGGATCCGCCGGCATGCGCTGCGCTCGCCGAACTGGACGCCATCTTGATCGGAGGCGGCCCGATGCCCCCGCGCATCGCGGAAAAGGCTGCCGCAGCAAAGCTTTCGGTGCACCGGACGTACGGCATGAGCGAGACGGCGGGCGGCTGCGTGTACGACGGCGTTGCGCTGGACGGAGTGCTGATACGTATCGATCCCGATGGCCGGATCGCCCTCGGCGGCGCCACCCTGGCCAAGGGGTACCGAAATCCGCCGGAACCGGATCCGTTCGCCGAACCAGGCTGGTTCGTCACCGATGACGTTGGCGCTCTTGATAGTTCGGGTGGTCTGCGGGTACTCGGCAGGACCGACGACGCGATCAGCACCGGTGGCCTCACCGTCTTCCCGCACCTGGTCGAAACGGCGTTGGCATCACATCCGCGGGTGGCCGACTGCGCGGTTTTCGGCGTTCCCGACGCGACCCTGGGTCAGCGGGTGGTCGCCGCCGTGGTGGCGGCCGACGGTTACGCGCCGCCGACATTGTCCGAGCTGCGAACCCACGTCAAGACGACGCTGGACCCGACGGCCGCACCGCGCGAGGTGCACATCGTCGATGAGCTTCCCCGACGCGGCATCGGCAAAGTGGACCGACGCAGGCGATCGCCGAATCTTCGCCGACTGAGCTAGCATCCGCAGATGATTCGCACATTGCGGTGGCCGCCAGCCGCGTCGCCGTTCTCGCGCACGGCGCCAACCGCGTCCGCGGATCCCGCGGAGCAGGACGCCACGACCTATGCGATCGGCAAGTGCTATGACCCGGGCCGGCCCGCCGATGGGACGCCCCGAATCGTTCGAGTACAACTGCGACAACACCGGCGTCATGCAGGACATGACGTGGAGCGCATGGGGAGTCCGACGGTGCGCAGGGAACCGGTACGGACAGTTCGGTCGAGTGCCAGCCCAACTGCGCACAGGGCGCCACGCTGGTCAATCCCATCGTCGTGCACGCGTGGAACCGGTGCCGTCGCCAGTGCCGCTTGCCCACCGGACATCGAGTTCTACTGCGACATGACGATCGCCTACCCCACGGTGTGCCGCCGTGGATCAGCCGGGCACAACATGGTCTCCCGGAACCGATTTCGTCACCGTCGACGGGATGCCCGCGGTGCATTTCTCCGGCTTGACGCCGACCTGCGAGACCCTGTGAGGCGCTGAGCGCTCTCAGGACGGAACCGGCTTCAGCGGGTCGTGCCCGATCGTCATCATGCGGTGCCGCCAGGCCTCGTCACCGGCCGTCGGTTCCATGTCCGCGCTGCGTTCGGCGTGAACTCTGTCGACGACCTTGCGCATGATGCGTTCGTCGTCGGCGGTCAGATCGACGCGCCGCTTCCGCAGTATCTCGACGACGTGGCGACCGGTTTGCGAACCCGCCTGGTCGGCGAACTGCTCGGAGTCCTCGCCGGCCGACCGAGTACGCAGCCAGTCCATCAATTCCCGCGACGTCATATTCACCACGCGGTGGAATTCCTCCCACAGCCCCGGATCGACCTCGACATGCTTGGCCATCACACTCACCTCCAGACGTCGCTCGGCTACCCGCATGCGCGACGGGTTAATCACCGCCTGAGGGCGTTACCGGTCCACCTTGACGGTCACCGGATGCACGTTCCAGATCTCGTCGCAGTATTCCGCGATGGCGCGGTCCGAGGAGAATTTACCGCTGCGCGCCGTGTTCAGGATCGACATCCGCGTCCACGCGTCGGTGTCCCGCCACGCAGCGCTGACCCGGCCCTGGCATTCGACGTAGGCCGCGTAGTCGGCGAGCACCAGGAACGGGTCGTCATACCGCAGATTGTCGACCAGGGGGCGGAAGACGTCGGCGTCACCGCCCGAAAAGTGGCCGCTGCCAATGAGTTGCAGTACGGCTTTGAGTTCCTCGTTGTGGTCGACGTAGTCCATCGGCCGGTAGCCGTCGCGCTTGACCTGTTGCACCTGGTCCTCGGTCAGCCCGAACAGAAAGAAGTTCTCGGCACCGGCCTCGTCACGCATTTCGACGTTGGCGCCGTCCAGGGTGCCGATCGTCAGCGCGCCGTTGATCATGAACTTCATGTTTCCGGTGCCCGACGCTTCCTTGCCCGCCGTCGAGATCTGCTCGGACAGGTCTGCCGCCGGATAGATCAGGTGGGCGTTCTGCACATTGAAGTTCGGAATGAACGCGACCTTCATGACGCGATTGACGTCGGGGTCGCTGTTGACCGTGGCGGCGACGGCGTTGATCAGCTTGATGATGCGCTTGGCGACGAAGTATCCGGGGGCCGCCTTGCCACCGAAGATGAAGGCGCGCGGCGGGATCTCAAGGCCGGGATTGTTCTTGATCCGGTGATACAGCGTGACGATGTGCAGCACGTTGAGGTGCTGGCGCTTGTACTCATGGATGCGCTTGACCTGGATGTCGAACATCCAATCGGGGTTGAGTTCGACGCCCGTCGTGGCCTTCACGTAGTCGGCCAGCCGCGCCTTGTTCGCGCGCTTGACGGCACGCCACCGGCGGCTGAACGCCGCGTCGTCGACGTGGGATTCGATGCGCCTCAGTCGGTTCAAGTCGGTCAGCCAGCCGTCGCCGACCGTGTCGTCGAGCAGTTCGCGCAACCCCGGGTTCGCCAGCGCCAGGAACCGGCGCGGCGTGACACCGTTGGTCTTGTTGCTGAACCGCTCGGGCCACAACTCGTAGAAGTCCGCCAGGACGCTTTCTTTGAGCAGTTGGGAGTGCAGCGCGGCGACGCCGTTGATCGCATGGCTGCCAACGGTCGCCAGATGTGCCATCCGGACGCACTTTCCGCCGTCCTCACCGATGAGCGACATCCGTCGCAGCCGGTCGTTGTCGCCGGGGAACTTTGCGCGCACCTCGTCGAGGAAGCGGCGGTTGATCTCGTAGATGATCTCCAGGTGGCGAGGCAGCGATTCGCCGAACATCGCCAGCGGCCAGGTCTCCAGCGCTTCGGGCAGCAGCGTGTGATTGGTGTAGCCGAAGGTGGCGACGGTGATGTCCCACGCTTCGTCCCAGTCCAGTTGGCGCTCGTCGACCAGCAGCCGCATCAGCTCGGCAACGCCGATCGACGGATGAGTGTCGTTGAGCTGCAACGCGAACCGCTCGGGGAGTTCGCGAATCCGCGCTTCGGCGAGGTCGTCCATGATGTGCAGGACATGCTGCAGTGAACAGGATACAAAGAAGTACTGCTGCAACAACCGAAGCCGCTTGCCCACATCAGGCTCGTCGTTGGGATACAGCACCTTCGTCACAGTCTCCGAACTGACCTCCTCCTCGACGGCCTTGTAGTAGTCGCCGGTGTTGAAGGCGTCCAAGCGCGAACGACTCCACGGCCCGCGCACTCCACAGCGTCAACATGTTGCACGTGTTCACGCCATACCCCTGGATGGGGGTGTCGTAGGCGACTCCCTTGATGACGCGTCCCGGTATCCAGCGGACCCGGTCGCGGCCGCCATCGTCGACATAGTGCTCGCTGTGGCCGCCCCAGTTCACGAGATAATTGATGTCGGGCTTCGCGATCTCCCACGGGTTACCGTTCGCCAGCCAGTTGTCGGTCTTCTCGACCTGCCAGCCGTCGTGGATCTCCTGGTCGAATATGCCGAACTCGTAGCGAATGCCGAAGCCGATGGCGGGGCGCTCGAGGGTGGCCAGTGAGTCGAGATAGCACGCGGCGAGCCGGCCGAGGCCGCCATTGCCCAATCCCGGTTCCTCCTCGCACGCCAGCACCTCGTCGATGTCGAGCCCGATGAGCTCGAGAGCCGTGCGGGCCGCCTCCTCGATACCCAGGTTGAGAATGTTGGCGCCGAGTTGGGGGCCCATCAGGAACTCGGCCGACAGATAGCAGGTGGCTTTACGGCCCAGGTCGAGCGAGGTGCGCACGGTTGCCGCCCAGTTGTCCTGCATGCGATCGCGGACGGCGAGCGCGGTTGCCCGGTAGAAATGCTCCGGCGTCAACACGGCCGCCGGACGGCCGATCGAGTAGCGCAAATGGTCGACGATGCCCCGCCGCAATGCATCGGCGGACAACCCGCTACGGCCGCTTTCGGGCGTGTCGTCGAGGGTGGTGGCGGGCGGTCGGACGACGTCGGTCATCGGCGCAGTGTGGCAGAAAAGGAGGTCGCACAAATGAACTTCCGGCGAGCATGATGTAGCCATGCGCCGTGAAGTCACCACCGTCGACGACCTGCGGGAGATCGTCGGGCAGCCCAACCACTATGTCGCGAACAAGGTCGGCACGCGCCTCTCCACCGCGCAGCAGGACTGGCTCGCGCACTCGCCGCTGTGCTTCGTGGCGACGACCGACGCGGACGGCCGCGTCGACGTGTCACCGAAGGGCGATCCGCCGGGCTTCGTGCATGTCATCGACGACACGACGATCGCGATTCCGGAGCGGCCGGGCAACAAGCGCGTGGACGGCTACCTCAATGTGCTGCAGCGTCCGCGCGTGGGCACGCTGTTTTCGATTCCGGGTCGTGGGGACACCCTGCGAGTCAACGGATCTGCGCGCATTCTCGCCGACGCGGACTACTTCGACGCGATGGTGGTGCAGGGTAAGAGGCCGATCCTGGCGTTGGAGATCGACGTCGAGGAAGTGTTCTTCCACTGCGCCAAGGCATTTCTGCGGTCCGACACCTGGAAACCGGAGAGCTGGAATCCGACCGCTGTGCCCAGTGCCGCGCGGCTGGCCCAGTCGTTCAAGACCGACATCAGCCTCGACGAGCTGGAGAAGTACTACGCCGAGGAGAACTACCGCACGATGCTGTACTGACTGCGGCGCCAGCCCGATTGGTTCGATGTCGGGCCTGCGGGTAGCCGCCGGGTATGAGCTCCACGAAGGAGCGTGGACTGTGGATTGGTTGATTGCGCCCGAATGGCACTGGGGCAGGTTGATATTGGAACGCGGCATAGCCGCGGTGTACGTCCTGGCGTTCCTCGGCGCGGCTCGCCAATTTCGCGGTCTTATCGGCAGCAGAGGGATGCTGCCGGTGCCGCAATACCTGGCTAAGCGGTCATTCCGAACGTCACCGAGCCTGTTTCATCTGCACTACTCCGACGGGTTCGTCGCCGCAGTCTGCTGGTCCGGCGTTGCAATTTCGGCCGCGATGGTGGCGGGGCTCGCCGACGTCGTTCCGCCGTGGGTGGCGATTCTGCTGTGGCTGCTGCTGTGGGTGAGCTACCTGTCCATCGTCAACGTCGGTCAGATCTGGTACTCGTTCGGCTGGGAATCGCTGCTTCTGGAAGCGGGGCTGCTCGTTGTCTTCGTCGGAAACGAGGAAGTTGCGCCTCCCGTACTGGTGATGTGGTTGACCCGATGGCTGCTCTTCCGTGTCGAGTTCGGCGCTGGCCTGATCAAACTGCGTGGCGACCGCTGCTGGCGTGATCTGACGTGCCTTGACTTTCACCACGAGACGCAACCGATGCCTGGCCCGCTCAGCTGGTTCTTCCATCACCTGCCGCGCCCGTTTCACCGCATGGAAGTCGCAGGCAACCACGTCGCGCAACTGATCGTTCCGTTCGGGTTGTTCGCTCCACAGCCGGTCGCCAGTGTCGCCGCGGCCATCATCGCCGTGACGCAGTTCTGGCTCGTCCTCTCGGGCAACTTCTCCTGGTTGAACTGGCTGACGATCGTGCTTGCCCTCAGCGTGATCGACACCTCGACTGCCGCAGCGGTGTTCGGAATATCGACACCCGCCGATACGGCTGCGACACAGCCGATCTGGTATATGGTCCTGGTGATCGCGTTCGCGGCGCTGGTAATCGTTCGCAGCTGGTATCCGGCCCGAAACCTGGTGTCGCGTCGACAGCGCATGAACAGCTCGTATGACCCGCTGCGCCTGGTCAACACCTACGGCGCATTCGGCAGTATCAGCCGGATCCGACAAGAGGTCATTCTGGAGGGCACGACGGAGTCCGACGTTTCCGATGAAACAGTATGGGCCGAATACGAATTCAAGGGCAAGCCCGGCGACGTCAAGCGGATGCCGCGACAGTGGAGCCCATATCACCTACGGCTTGACTGGATGATGTGGTTCCTTCCGTTGTCGCCGGTATACGCCCAGCCATGGTTCATCCAGATGTGTCATGGCCTGTTGACCAACGAACCGTCTATCACCCGGCTCTTGCGAATCAACCCTTTCCCCGACTCCCCGCCGGTCCATATCCGTGCAGTGCTGTATCGGTATCGCTACAGCAGTGCATGGCAACTCAGGTCACAACACATCTGGTGGCAACGCGAACGCATCGGCGAGTACCTCGCTGCGATCTCGGTCAACGAGGCGTCTCATCTGAGCCGAAGACTCAGTTCTGGTTGATGCCGCCGACCGGGATCTCGGCGCCGGTGATGAACCTAGCCGGTCGGTATGAGGGACACCATCTCGTCGGCGGCGGCCTTCAGCTGTGCGGGCTTGGCGCCGCCCTTGTGCAGCGCCTCCTGGCCGCGCATGAAGGCGAGAAGCGTGCCCGCCAGCGCCTGAGGGTTCTGCTTGGCGTCAACGGTTCCGTCGCGCTGCGCTTCCTTGATGCACGCGACGAGTTCGGCGCGCCACGTCGTATACGCGAGCTCGACCTTCTTCTCGACGGCGTCGTCGGTGGCGCCGAGTTCGGCGGCGCTCTTGGCCATCAGGCAGCCGCGCCTGTCCTTGTCTGCGACAAGCGCTTTGGCCTGCCCCCGGATATGACCGGCAAGCCGTTCGTAGGCGCTCCGTTTCGGGTCGCGCAGGCTGGCGCGGACCTCTCCGAGTGACGACGAGATGTAGTCGTCGAGCGCCCGCAGGTAGAGCGTGTGCTTGTCGCCGAACGCGCCGTAGAGGCTGCCTTTGCCCAGCCCGGTGGCGGCAGTCAGGTCGTCAACCGACGTCGCCGCATAGCCGCGCTCCCAGAACTCATCGCGGGCTGCCGCGACGACCTCGTGCTCATCGAATGTCCGGGGACGCGCCACACCAATACAATACGTCCGTTCTGGAACGAATATTCCGAATCACTTGACGAGCACCGCCCGCGTGTAGAGCAGGTGGAAACCCTGCCGTTGCACGTTCTGCTGAGATTTCGACCCCGGCGCCGTGGTGACGACGGCGATGTCACAGCCGGCCGCGGCGGCGTCGGCGAGGCGGGTCGACAGCAGCGCGGTCTGCACGCCCTGCCTGCGAAACTCCGGTGCCGTTGCGGCGCCGACCAGTTGCGCTACCCCGTTGGTAATGCGCAGGCCGCCACCGCCTGCAACGACTCCGTCCCGCAAGGCGAGATATGTCCGCGCGCCTGCCGCGACGAGGTCACGTTCGGCCCGCTCGACGATTTCGCGAGGAAACTCCTCGTGGGTGGCGACTCCTTGCTCGTCGGGGTGGGCGAAGCCCGCGACCACCACCTCGAGCCAATCGTCGAGCTCATCCTCTCCGCTCGTGCGGATGTCGATCGCATCGAGTACGGGCGGCTTCGCGGAGGCGTTCAGCGACCTGCCGAGCACGTTCTCGAACGCGACGAGCCGGTAGCCCCGGCCGGTCAGCATCGCGCCGAGCTCGGGATCGGCCAGATTGGTCAGCTCCACCTGGGTCGAGGCGCCACGGGTTGCGTATGCCCCTTCGATCTCCCCGATGAGGTCTTCGCTCGGCAACCCGCCGAAGCCGAGGCCGACGACCTTGTTGAACGGTGCGCCGTCCTCGCCAAAGCACGCGAACCCACCGGCGACAGGTGTGATGAAAGCGAGGTCGGGGCGGCGTCGAAGCGCCGCATCCGTGCCCGCGGCGATCAGCTGCGCCTCAGCCGACTCGATGCGCGCGGCGAGTTCGGTGTCGCAGAAGAGGGGTTCGGTCACGACACCCATGAAACACCGTGGCAGTTACCCACCCCCTACCCTGGCGGTCGTGCCCCAGCTGCAGATAGGTCGCAAGGAGTCGGTGGCGGTCGTCGCCGCCGTGCTCCTGCTGGCGGCGGCTTTCGTCGTCCCGCACCTACACCTGGGCGTCGTCACACCGCTGATCAACGCCACCCCCGAACGCTTCCGCGATTTCGCGGGAACCGCTCCGATCTTCGGGTGGTGGAAGGCCCACGTCGGGTGGGGCACGGGTCCGGCGATCCTGATCGGTGTCGCCGCGGTGCTGTGGGGGCCGAGCCTCGCGCAGCGGCTGCCGTGGCGCGCCGTGACGCTAACGGCGTGGGCGACGTCCTGCTTGTGGGCCTTCTCGCTGGCGATGATCGACGGCTGGCAGCGCGGCTTCGCGGGCCGGCTCACCGCGCGCCACGAGTATCTGCGCCAGGTGCCGACCATCACCGACATCCCCGCCGCGCTCAGCAGCTTCTCCCGCAGAATCCTCGACTACCAACCCGATTCGTGGATCACGCACGTGTCCGGCCATCCGCCGGGCGCGCTGCTGACGTTCGTCTGGCTGGACCGTATCGGCCTTGGTGGCGGTGCGTGGGCCGGGTTGCTGTGCCTGCTGGTCGGGTCCAGCGCGGCGACCGCGATCATCGTTGCGGTCCGCGCGGTGGCCGACGAAGAGGCGGCGCGGCTCGCTGCACCGTTTGTCGCGGTGGCGCCGACGGCCGTCTGGGTCGCGGTCTCGGCCGACGGGTATTTCGCGGGCGTGGCCGCGTGGGGCATCGCCCTGTTGGCGCTGGCCGCCAGACAGAAGGTGCGAGTACCGCTGCTCGTCGCAGGCGGCGCCGGAGTGTTGTTGGGCTGGGCGATCTTCCTCAACTACGGCCTCGCGCTCATCGCGTTCCTGGCGTTAGCAGTGCTGATCACCGCCGTCGACTGGCAATCGGCATTACGCACACTCGTGCCCGCCGCCGTGATGGCGGGGTTCGTCGTCGGGGTGTTCTTCGCCTTCGGCTTCTGGTGGTTCGACGGCTACCACCTTGTGCAGGAACGCTATTGGCAGGGCATCGCCCTCGACCGGCCCTTCCAGTATTGGTCGTGGGCCAACTTCGCGTCGGTGGTGTGTGCGATCGGGCTCGGCAGCGTGGCAGGCATCGGCCGGGCATTCAACATCGCGGCCATCCGTAGAAATCCGGGTCTGCACGTGCTGGTTCTCGGCGCGCTGCTGGCGATCGTCTGCGCCGACTTGAGCATGCTGAGCAAGGCCGAAACCGAACGCATCTGGCTGCCGTTCACGATGTGGCTGACCGCGGCGGCCGCCCTGCTCCCCCCGCAGTCACACCGCTTCTGGCTGTCCCTCAACGTGATCGGTGCCCTCGCCGTGAACAGCTTCATTCTGACGAACTGGTAACGCTCTGGCCCATATCGAACACTCACCACGAGTAACCGATGTGGAATGGAGTGATGACGGTGGACGACGAACCCAGCCGGCAGCCGTCGGCGGACTCCCGCCACGAACTTCCCCGTTGGCGCAGCCCGCTGCGCGGGCTCTGGCTGACATCGATGTTCGGCTCGGTGCTCCTGGTCGTTCTGCCCATCGTGATCATCACCGGCCTGCTGTCCTATATCGCCTACGGACCGCAGTTCGGACAGGCCATCCCCGGCGATGTGGGATGGCTGAAGCTACCCACCTTCGACTGGCCGGCCGAGCCGGCGTGGATCTACCGACTCAACCAGGGCTTGCACGTCGGACTCGGCCTGATCCTGATACCCGTCGTGCTCGCGAAGCTGTGGTCGGTCATCCCGCGGCTCTTCGCCTTCCCCCCGGCACGCTCGATCGCGCAACTGCTGGAACGCATTTCACTGCTGATGCTGGTCGGCGGAATTCTGTTCGAGATCATCACCGGCGTCCTCAACATCCAGTACGACTACATCTTCGGGTTCAGTTTCTACACCGCCCACTACTACGGCGCCTGGGTGTTCATCGCCGGCTTCGTGGTTCACATCACGATCAAGATCCCGCGGATGTGGACCGGCCTGCGGTCGATGTCGATGCGGGACGTGTTGCGCACCAACCGAGCAGAGACCGTGGCCGAGCCCTACGAGCCAGACGGGCTGGCGGCCGAGAACCCTGATCCCGCCACGATGAGCAGGCGGGCAGCGCTCGCCCTGGTCGGCGGCGGGGCGGTCTTCATGGCGGTGATCACCGCGGGACAGACGCTCGGCGGATTCACCCGGCACGCGGCACTGCTGCTTCCGCGCGGCCGGACGCGCGGCGAGGGACCCAACGGCTTCCAGGTCAACCGGACGGCGTGGGCGGCGGGAATCACGCCGGACGCCACCGGTGAACAGTGGCGTCTCACCCTCACCGGCGGGCCGACGAAGGTGGTGATCGACCGCGCGGCCTTGACCGGGATGCCGCAGCACACGGCCCGGCTGCCGATCGCCTGCGTGGAAGGTTGGTCGACCACCGAGACCTGGTCCGGCGTACAGCTGGCCGAGTTGGCGCGACGTGCCGGTGTAGCGAACCCGACGTCGGCGTTCGTGCGATCGGTTGAACGCCGCGGCGGGTTCAACCGCGCGACCCTGCAGGCGAATCAGGTGATCCACCCGGATTCCCTTCTGGCGCTGCGCGTCAACGACGCTGACCTGTCACCCGATCACGGCTATCCGGCGCGGATCATCGTCCCCGGCCTGCCTGGCGTTCACAACACCAAGTGGGTCGCCTCCATCGACTTCAGGACGGGCTGACACATGCGCCCGGTACTGGACCGATTCCGCACGGTGTACGGTTCGCATCCGCTTCACCTGCTGACCCTCGTCGCGGGTTTCGCGCTGTTCGGTTACGTCGTGGCCACCATCAAGCCGACGACGCTGTGGAACACCAACACCTGGTGGCAGTCGATACTGGTCTGGTTCGCGGCGGCCATCATCGCTCACGACCTCGTGCTGTTCCCCATCTACTCGCTGATCGATCGGCTCTTGGTGGCAGGCAGTCGATTACGGCCGCGCGCGAAGGCGTCTGTCTCGGCTCTGAACTACGTTCGGATACCCGCGATGGGAGCAGGGTTGACGCTGCTGGTTTTCCTGCCGGGAATCATCCAGCAGGGGGCGCCGGCGTATACCGCAGCCACCGGACAGACTCAGGAGCCGTTCCTGGGCCGTTGGCTGATGTTGACCGCGGTGATGTTCGCCGTGAGCGCCGTGCTGTACGGGGTCAGGTTGGCCGCAGCGCGCCGGGTCAAGTCAACGTCAGACTAGCGACGACGCGTCCGTGGATGGGGTGAATTCCGGTCAGAGACAAGCCCGCTTCTTCGGCGAGTTGGGCCGCGCAGTCGATACCCACCGAGGCCCAGCGGAACCACGGACCGATTGTTCGCGACGATTCGAGCCGCACCCAACCGGTGCGGATACCGGTCACCACGGATTCGAACTCGACGACGCAATGCCCGCCACGCTTGAGCAACTCGGCGGACCGTCGAAGGACGCGAAGCGGGTCACCGCCCAGCCCGACATTGCCGTCGGCAAGCAGCACCGTCTGCCAGCGGCCGGTACCGGGCAGGGGTTCGAAAACGTCTCGACGAAGCACCGGCGCCCCACTGCGGCGCGCCATCCCGACGGCCGTCGCCGACTGATCGACCCCCAGCGCCGGAACACCCCGTCGAACGAGCTCAGTCACCAAACGTCCTGGACCGCAACCCAAGTCGATGGTCGGACCCTTGCACAACGTCAATACGGCCCGGTCGAAATCGCTGTCGGCATGCCTGCCACCGAGCCATTTCCGCACCGGGAGGTGTCGAACTTCACCGTCGTCATGGCGGACCCAACACCGCTCACCGCCCAGAGCCCTGTCGTAGAGATTCCCGAGCATCTACAGCCCCGCAGCCTTGATCGCGTGAATGAACCGGCTATCCGGTGCGCACTCGGCTCGAACGATCGCCACGTCGTCGACGGTGTCGACGTCCGACAGCTCGGCCACCAGTGTCACACTTAAGCCCTTGTCGCGCAGCGCTTCCAGCGTGGCGGGTCCAGTGTCCGAGCGCGACGTCGGAATGGTGTTCAGGCACTGGGCCATGGCCGGGTCCGTCACCCCGAGCACCCACCAACCACCGTCGCGGGCCAGGCCGAACACGACATCGGTCTGCAGCAATGCTTGCGCGCAATCGGCAAGCAGGCTCGCGTTCACCTGCGGCGTGTCGGAGGCGATCAACAGCACGGGTCGGTCACCCATCGCCGCCGCGGCGTCCGCGATCGCATTGGCCAATCGCGCCGAGAAGTCGTCGCCGCGCTGCTCCACAACGGTCAAATCAGCTAAGCGAGAACGGATTTGGCGGCTGCCGCTGGCCTTCCCGAGATCGCCGGTCAGCGCCACGACCTTATTCTCCACGGGCGTCGCGTCGACGGCGTCGAGGGTGTCCAGCAACGCAGCCGCGGCGATGTCCGCGGCTGCCTGATCGCCGACACTGACGGCCAGTCGGGTTTTCGCCTGGCCGGCGACCGGCGCCTTCGCGATCACGGCCAGGGTCACAGGTATCACGAAATCGCCCGCCAAAAGTCCAGTCCTGCATGGATACTGCCGCGCAGCGATCCGCTGACCTTGGACTTTCCGCCGGTGCGCGGACCGTAGAGCACATCGCGTTCGACGACCGTCCAGCCCGCCTCCGCCGCCCGGACCATCAGCTCAACCGGGTAGCCGGTTCTGCGATCGGTGATGCCGAGCGCGAGCAATGGGTCGCGGCGCGCGACCCGCATCGGGGCGATGTCGTGCACCGGCAGTCCGTATCGGGTCCGTAGGCGCCAACACACCGCCGCTGTGCCCAGCCGCGCATGCCACGGCCAGCGCAGCCCGGGCACGGGGCGTCGGCGGCCGATCGCCATGTCGGCGCCGCGGTCGAGCTCGCCCACCAAAGCAGGGAGCTCGGCGGGGTCCAGTGAGCCGTCGGCGTCGACGACCGCCACGATCGGCGTCGACGCCGCCTCCACGCCGGCGTGCACAGCCGATCCGTACCCGGGGCGTCGTTCGGTGACCACGTCGGCGCCGAGGCGGCGGGCCACCTCGGCGGTGTCGTCGGTGCTGTTGTTGTCGACCACAAGCGCCCTGTACCCAGTTGGCAGGGCCGCGAGCACCCCCGGCAAAGAGGCGGACTCGTTGAGACAGGGCAGCACCACTGTCACAGGTCCGTCGGCCATAGGTACCGACGCTAGGCCAGGTCCAGCGCGGGCACCAATGCCAACGGTGACAAAAGCGTGACATCGGTGCTGGTAGCAGCGACTACACAGCTAACCTCAGAGGTAATGACACGGGTGATGATTGCCGACGACGACAACGTCGTCCGCGATGTCGTGCGCCGATACCTGGAACGCGACGGCCTTGAAGTCGCAATCGCGCGCGACGGCAACGAGGCGCTGCGGCTGCTTGGCACGCAGCGAATCGACGTTGCGGTCCTCGATGTGATGATGCCCGGCCCCGACGGCCTGGCGCTGTGTCGCAGCCTCCGCCAGCGCGGCGACTACACGCTGCCGGTGATCCTGCTGACCGCACTCGGCGAGGAGGACGACCGGATCGCGGGGCTGGAGGCGGGTGCCGACGACTATCTGACAAAGCCCTTCAGCCCGCGTGAACTCGCGCTTCGGGTGCGCTCACTGCTGCGAAGGGCCCCGGCGCCGATCGGGGCATCGGCTGTCGATCTGACAGCCGGTGAACTGACCGTCTCGACCGCATCGCGTTCGGCGACCGTCAGGGGCGAGCCGGTCAGCCTGACCAACCGCGAGTTCGAGCTGCTGCTGTTCTTCATGACCCACGTCGACACGGTGTTCTCGCGCGAGGAGCTCCTCAAGCAGGTGTGGCGATGGGACTTCGGCGACCTCTCCACGGTGACCGTGCACGTCAAGCGGCTGCGGTCGAAGCTCGGCGACCAACACCGCGTGCAGACGGTGTGGGGTCGCGGCTACCTGTGGAGCAGTAGTGCCGGCGACTGACTTCTGGGAAATCGTCGGGTGGGCTTTGGCCTGTTCGGTCCCGGTAGTGCTGGCAGGTGCGCTCATCATCCGGTTGGCCCGGTCCTGGTCGCTGGCTGTCAGCATGGTCGCACTGGTATTGATCCCGACCATCGCGACGTTCACCGGGGTGCTTGGCGCCAGCGGGTTCATGATCACCGAGACGTTCGAGAGCACCGCCGTCGTGCTGGTCATCGTGTCGATCGTGACAATCCCCGCTGCGATCATGATGGCCCGCTACCAGGCCCGCAGGACCGTGTGGGAGCAGGAGATCCGCGACTCGGAGCGCGCCGCCGAGGTATCGCGGCGACGGCTGGTCGCCTTCGTCAGCCACGACCTGCGCACCCCGCTTGCCGGGATCCGCGCGATCTCCGAGGCCATCTCCGACGGTGTGGTGCCCGACGAGGAAGTCCGCACCCACGCCAAACACATCGAACAGGAATCGATCCGGCTTTCCGACATGGTCGACGACCTGTTCGAGATGTCGAAGATCAACGCGGGCGCGATTCAGCCCGCTTTCGACAAGGTGGCCCTCGACGAGGTGGTCGACGACGTCATGGCCGCGCACCGCATCGCGGCGGAACGCGCCGGGGTCGTGTTGACCGCTGACCTGCCCACCGAACCGGTTCGGGTGGTCGGCAGCGACCGCGCCCTGGTGCGGGTGCTGTCCAATCTGGTGGCCAATGCGATCGCGCACACGCCAGAGGGTGGCAAGGTCGAGCTGGCACTGGGGTGCGACGAGAACGGCGCGTGGGCGCGCGTCGACGACACCGGGGTCGGTATCGATGAGGCCGACCTGCCCAGGGTGTTCGACGTGGCCTACCGGGGGTCGAACGACCGGGTGCCACGAACCGACGCGTCGTTGCCAAGCGGCTCGGGGCTCGGCCTTGCCATCGCCGCCGGGCTCGTGCAGGCACACCGCGGCACGCTGTCGGCGCGCAATCTGGATACCGGCGCGCGGTTCGAGGTGCGGCTGCCGCTGGCCGTCGACTGACCTAGTTGCGCTCGTCGGCCGTTAGTCGTCGCACAGCAGATAGTTCTCCGGGTGGTGGTAGTCATTGACGCGCGCTTGCCCGGAATCAAGTTGCGGCGGTGGTATCCATTCGACGCGACCGTCTGCCCGTATTCGAGTGACCCAGCCGGCCTTTTCGACAAGGCGATTATGGGGAGGGCAAGCGAGGACTTCTTCGTCGACATTGGTTAGGCCACCGCGCGCCCAGCCTCGCTTGGCGTGATGGACTTGGCAGCCATAGCCGGGCACTGTGCAACCGGGAAAGGTGCAACCGCGGTCGCGCGCATGCAGGACGATGCGTTGGCCGCGCGAGGCGAGCCGTTTGGAGCGGCCGAGGTAGAGCGGCTCACGCTTGTGCTCATCGAAGATCACCAAATAGTGGTATGCGTGGCTCGCCATCCGGATGACATCCGACATCGGGAGTAGAGATCCGCTGGCGGTAACACCATGTCCCGCACCCGATTCGAGCTCCTTGAGCGTCGTCGAGACGACGATGGTGGCGGGCAATCCGTTGTGCTGGCCCAGTTGCCCAGACGCCAACATTGCACGGCCCATTGCCGTGAGTGCATCGTGATTGCGTTGAGGCTGGGTGCGCAGATCGGTTCGCGAGGCAGCGTCTGGTGGTTGCTCATCAACACAGGGCTTGATGTCGTCAGGATTGCACATCCCGGGGGCCGCCGTTTTGGCCAGGACGGCCTCCATCGTCGCGCGGCCCTCGGGGTTGAGCAGTCCGTGGAATGGGCTCATTCCGTCGGCTCGCTGCTTGCCGATGGTGAAATAGCGGCGCCGCGCCCGGTCGGCGTCGGTGGGAGCGGGGCCGTCCTGGTCGAGCACGTAAGCCAGTCGATCGGCGGCCCTGCCTAGTTCGGCGGGACCGAATTCGGTGGCGAGCCGACCCAGATCTTTTTCGGCTTCTTCGCGGGTCTGATAGTCGATAGCATCGGGCAACTTTGAGAAGAACTTGCGGATCACTTGGATGTGCTCGGCTCCCAGCAGCCCGGCCGCCTGAGCGGTCGCGACTGTCGGTAGCACCGGGTCGAGGAGATCACCCGACAGCGCGGTGCGCCGACCCAACTCCTGCGCTTCGCAGATGCGTTGCTTTGCCACGCTTTTGCTGATCCGCAACCCTGTGGCCAGCGCCTCGGCGAGGCTGGCCGCGCCGAGCGCTTCGGGGGCAGGCTCGGCGGCCAGCTGGTTGATCAGCGGATGTTCGACAGTGGGCAGGCGACGACGGTGAGTCTCTAGTCGAGCAAGGAGCCTCTGCCTTTCGCAGGTCGTGAGGACGTCGAAGGACAACTCGGTAACCGCCTCGAACGCCGCGTCGAGGCCGGCGAACGCCGCCTCGATGTCCTCACGGCAAGAACTCATACATCGAACATTAGTTCGAGGCACCGACAAAACCGGATGCGGTCAGCGATCACTGAAACGTATGACGTCTGGCCGGCGGCTTCCCGCCTGACTATTGTATTTGAGAGATC
The DNA here is from genome assembly GCA_963758825.1 of uncultured Actinomycetota bacterium. Taxonomy (GTDB): domain Bacteria; phylum Actinomycetota; class Actinomycetes; order Mycobacteriales; family Mycobacteriaceae; genus Mycobacterium. The sequence continues at coordinate 69,846 of CAVWWV010000019.1, forward strand.
ATTCAACTATCTTCGAGTTCAGCCTGATGGAGGTTCTCAATGACTGCTGCCGATTCCCGCAAGGCGCTGCGCAAGTTCAAGTTCGAACGACAGGTCGGTCGCACGATCGTCAATCCGCTGGTCGGCGCGCTGGACAAGATCGGCATCCGCGCGTCGTCGACCGTCGAGTTGGAGACCACCGGCGCCAAGACCGGCCAGCCGCGCCGCGTGCCGCTCACCGGTCGTGCCGACGACGGCGGCGTCTGGGTGATCTCCCAGCACGGAAAGCGGGCCGGCTGGGCGCACAACATCACCGCGAACCCGAAGGTTCGCGTCCGCGTCGACAACGAATGGCGCAATGGCACAGCGGCATTCGTGCCCGACGACGATGTCGTGGCGAGAGCCCGCAGCTTCGGCGGTAAGAGCAAGGTCAGCCAGTCTGCGACGCTGCTCGGAATGCGCGCCCTGCAGAGCGACCCCATCTCGGTGCGCATCACGTTCGACTGATCGCGATGGCAATGGGTGCGTGCAGATTCGCATCGTCGGCACCGACCTTCCTGGCCGTGACTGCCCGCCGGGCCACAACTTTCCCGGCTACTCGAACGTGCACGTCGCGGTACAGAGCAAGATGCGGCCGCCCGAACTGCTGGACCTACAGCCGGGCGACGCATCCGAGGTGACCTGGACCATCGACTGCGAGGTGACCGGCTCCGATGTGCGCGGACCGCACATTCAGGGCCGGCCCGGCGATCGGTTCATCTACCTCAACTGGGGCAGCGTCGACGGCGACGGCCGGATGGACATGTTCCGACGGGCCAAGCTGATGCTCGACGGCGTGCCCGCCAAGGTGCTCGCACAGGCCGCCAAGACGGGACTTCTCATCGGCCGACTCGGGCTCACCGACGCCAAGGGTCAGCCACAGTGCGCGTCCGTGCGGCCACCGCTCATCGACTGGTCAGTCGGGTAGCGAGTTGCTCAGCCGCTCGGTTGCGGCGAGATAGTCCTCGATGAACTCGCGGACGACTTCGCGGGCTGGCTTGACCTTGTTCATCAACCCGACGCCCTGCCCGACGAAGTAGGTCGCCAGCGCCTGCGCGCCCGGATGTCCCTGCGAGGCAAGCACATCCACCCGCCGGATGATCGGCTCGCAGAGCATCGACTGCAGCGGAAGCGGCAGCGTCTCGTGGCCGCCGTCGTTCGGCTTCCAGGCGTCTGTCCATTCCGACTTCAGTTGGCGCGCAGGCTTTCCCGTCCGACCCGTCGAACGGATCGTGTCGCGCGACGTGGCAGCCAGGAACTTGTCCTTGGTGTGCGGGGCGGTCTCGGCCTCCTCGGTGGTCAACCACACCGATCCCGTCCATGCGCCGTCGGCGCCCATCGCAACGGCCGCGGCCATCTGCCTGCCGGTGACGATCCCGCCTGCAGCCAGCACGGGCACCGCCGCGTCGATGGCCTCGATCACCTCGGGGATCAGCACCATCGTCGTGACCTCGCCGCAGTGGCCGCCGGCCTCAGTGCCTTGCGCGACAATGAGATCCACGCCTGCCGCGACCTGTTTGACCGCATGCTCCTTGGCGCCGACGAGCGCTGCGACGGGGATGCCGCGTTCCTTGCCCGCGTCGATCATGTAGTCCGGCGGCACGCCCAACGCGTTGGCGATCAGCTTGATCGGATGGCTCATCGCCGCCTCGAGCAGTTCACGCCCCGTCGTGCCGGCCAGCGACGAGCCACCGATGAAAGGCTTGGGGTCGGACTCGATGTCGTGCTTCGCCAGCAGGTCGGCGACGAAGCCACGCACCTCGTCGGGAATCCGAGCGGCGAGATCTGACGAACTGACCGTCTCGCCCTTGCCCTCGAACTTGGCGGGCACGATCAAGTCGAGGCCGTACGGCTTGCCGCCGACCTGGCCGTCGATCCACGTCAGCTCCTGGTCGAGCTGTTCGGGGGTGAACGCCGTTCCGCCGAGCACGCCGAATCCGCCGGCGTTGGTCACCGCGGCGACCACGTCGCGGCAGTGGCTGAAGGCGAAGAGCGGGAAATCGATGCCGAACTGTTCACAGATCGCGGGCTTCACCCGTTCAGTATCACTACCGCACTCCGGCGTCTGACAAGAACCTGCCGACCTCGTCGAGCAGGCGGTCACCGCCGATGAGTTCGGGGTCATTGTGGCCGGTGCCAGGCACCAGCAGATAGCGCTTCGGATCCGGCGCGGCGTCGTACAGCTTCTTGCTCAGCGACTCGGGGACGACGTCGTCGCGGTCACCGGCGATCACCATGACCGGCATCGACAACGACCCGATCCGGTCGATCGACGGGAAGCGGTCGACGAGCAGGCGCCCCACCGGCAGCCACGGGTAGTGCACCTTGGCGACGTCGGCCAGCGACGTGAACGGCGAGCGGAGCACCAGCGCGGCGGGCGGCCGCTCGGCGGCGAGGCCGATGGCGACCGCGGCGCCGAGTGACTCGCCGAAGTAGACGATCCGGTCAGGGTCAACCTCGGGCTGCTTCGCAAGCCAGGCCTGGGCCGCCCGCGCGTCGGCGGCCAGGCCCTTCTCCGATGGGCTGCCGGGGTTGCCGCCGTATCCGCGGTAGTCGAAGAGCAACACCGACAAGCCGAGACGGGACAGGCCTTCGGCGAGCAGCGCACGCCCGGCTCGGTCTCCCCCGTTACCGTTGAAGACGACGACACCTGGCCCGCCTTCGCCACCAGCAGCGGGGAGATACCAAGCGCCCAAGCGCTTTCCGTCCTCGGTGTCCAGGACGACGTCGCGACCGCCGGGAAGATACGTCGACGCAGACGGCACAGGGTCCCGCGTCGGGAAGTAGATCAGCCGTCGCTGCTGCGTCTGGATTGCGACGATCAATGCGGAAGCCACCAGCGTGACGATAAGCGCCGCGCCGAGAATCCGCCGCCTTCTACGACCCGTTGTCCGCGGCCGGCTTGGGCTTCGCGCCTGTGAGGCCGCCCGTCACCTTGTTGACCGCGTCCTTGACCTGTCGGTGAAGTTCTTCACGGCGTTGGTGCCAGTCCCCGCTGAACTACTCGGCTTGTTGTTAGTGCCCGTGCCGGGGACCGAACCGGTTCCCGACGAGTTCGGGCTCAGACGCTTTAGGCAGTGTTCGGCAGGACCGACGGATTCGTCAGCGTCGACGGCGACGGAAGGCAGCGACGAGATGCCCGGCAGGTTGCCAGCTGCGTCAAGCGGCTTGGTCACAAGCTGGTCGGGTCCGAGATGTCCTTTGTGCGCGGTGTTCGCGCCCTTGCTCAGGCCGATCGGGACCGAGCCCGGCACGCCGCCAAGGTGCTGATCGACGAACCCGGCTGTCATCGGCCGGGTCTTGGTCGGATCAGTCGGTATCGCCGGTCTGTGCCGTCCTTATAGCCCGCGTTCACCAGCTGCGGTCAGCGTCGGGTCGATGGCATCGGCCAGGATGTCGCCGCCGGGGATCAGCCGCAGCGGCCGGGTCAGCGGCAGATCGTCGGACTCGAATCGTCACGTAGGTGGTGGTTGTGCCTGGTGGCAGGTCGTATGTCGTGCTGACAACGTTGCCCTTGGTATCTAGCACGTAGTGGTGATGCACTGCAACGGCTTCATTAGTATCGGAGCGTGACGGGTCGTCAGCGACTTGGCAGCCGGGTTCTGCGCCTCGTCTATTACGTTCGGCGGAATCACCGCTGTCGATTCTTGCACCGTAGCCGTAGGCATACGCAGCCAGGCTGTTGCCGAGGGCGAACGGATTAAGCGGGTCGACGGGGGCGTCCGAGTTGATGTTGTACTCGTAGGCGACATCCAGCACCAGGCACGCCCTAAATTGCTGGGCGTCGGCTCTGCCGAGGTTAGCAGCAGCGGAGCGAACGGCGCATACGTCGTCCAGAAGCCACCGCCGGCGCGGTTGGTGTTGTTGTCAAGGATGACCAGGTCGACATTCTTAAGGTCGTTCGGGTCGGCGTTGTCAGCGAGTATTCCGAGCGCAGTGCCGGTCTGACCCGCACCCCACCCGGACGCTGTGACGCCGGTTGGGCTTTGGTCGCTCTGAATGCTGCGCGATGGCATCGGCGATGCCCTGCGGTCCCGGACAGGAACGGAACGACCTGCTGCGGGCCGTAGACCGTTCGTCCAGTCCGTGCCGTAATACGTCGTGCCCGCGAAAAACTGGGACGTCGAGTTGGCAGGCGTGATCAGCGCCTGCAGATCCACCGATCGGCGCGGCGACTGTCGTGTCCGGCGGGACGGGGGCGGGCACGCTGGTGAGAGCCATGGCTGCGGCCGCCAGGCCTGCGGGCGCCACGACCATGGCGACGACTGCCGCAGGTCGAGAAGTTTTGCGGTGCTTACCAGGCATGGGAGCCTCCCCTACTTATGCCGACGCGGTGGTCGCACGTACTGCGAGTCCCCCAGACGAGCAAACGTTAACACGGAGAATGGCCTGTGAACCATCCATCTAACGCAACATTCTTAAGCGCGCTGGTTAGCCCCGCAAGGGCGCGTATGCGAACTCGCGCAAGACCGTCGCGCGGGTCAATAACGGCGTGGAAGCCCAGCAACTCCGCCGCACCCGCCGGACTGGCGACGATGTGGCGGACGTCGCCGCTGCGGTACTGCCCGGTCACCAGCGGCGGAACGTCACCGCGGGCCTCGCATAACTCGTTCGCCACCTCGAGGATCGAGATCGGCTTGCCCGAGCACACGTTCGCAGGCGTGAAGCCCTCGCGGTTCGCCTGGATCGCCGCGACGTTGGCCGCAGCGATGTCGTCGACGTGGACGAAGTCGCGCATCTGCCCGCCGTCCTCGAAGACCCTCGGCACATCGCCCGCTTCGATTGCCGACCGGAAGATCGCCGCCACCCCCGAGTACGGAGTGTCGCGCGGCATGTTCGGCCCGTACACGTTGTGATAGCGCAGCGCGACCACCGACCCGCCGGTGGACTCCGCCCAAGCCAGCGCGTAATTCTCCTGCGCGACCTTGCTGGCCGCGTACAGACTCCGCGGCCGCAGCGGCGCATCCTCGTCGACGAGCTGCCACTGCAACTCTTCGCCGCCGAGCGGGCAGCGGTGCTCGAAGACCCCGGCGTCGAGGTCCGCGCGCGTGCGCGGCAGCGGCTCGACCACGCCGTGTTCGGCACAGCTGAACCGCCCCTGCCCGTACACCACCATCGACGACGCCAGTACCAACCGCCGACAGCCCGCCGCGAACATCTCTGCGAGCAGAACAGCAGTGGCGTAATCGTTGTGGCTGCCGTAGGACGGTGCATCCGCTGCGTTCACCCCGGCCCCGACGACCGCGGCCTGATGACACACCACGTCGACCCCGTCGAGCAGCGATGCGACGGCACCGGCGTCTCGGACGTCGACCCGCTGCACCCCTTCCGGCGGCTCGACGCCGTCACCGTGCGCGGCGGGCAACATCGCGTCGACCCCGACCACGTCATGTCCGGCATCGGCCAGCGCGGCGGCCACCCGTGTTCCGATGAACCCGGCGGCACCGGTCAGCAGCACCCTCATGGCAGCTCGAACGGCAGCGTGACACCTTCGTGCGGGAGGCAGTCGGTGCACAGCCGCTCCTTGGTCACCTGATCGATCGCCTCGTGCACCAGCTTTTTGAACGGGACAAGGTTGCGTTCGAACTCGGCGAACACATCCACGGCTCGCACCCCTGCGCCCACCGCGACGCCGGCGTCCACATCGGTCACCAAAGCGATTGCCGCGTAACACATTTCCAGTTCGCGGGCGAGCACCGCCTCGGGATAGCCCGTCATGTTCACCAGCGTGAAGCCCTGCGCTGCGAACCATTGGCTCTCGGCGCGCGTCGAAAAGCGCGGGCCTTGAACCACGACCATAGTGCCGCCGTCGATCACCCCGGGCAGGTCGGTGGCGGCGGCTCGAAGCGACGGGCAGTAGGGATCGGCGAACCCGACGTGGATGCCGCCGGAGTCGAAGTAGGTGTCCGCGCGGCTGCGGGTCCGATCCACCAGCTGATCGGGCACCACCATCGCTCCCGGGCCGAGTTCAGGTGTCAGGCTGCCGACGGCGCAGGGCCCGAAGATCCGGCGCACGCCCAGCGCCCGCAGCGCCCACATGTTGGCCCGGTACGGAACGGTGTGCGGCGAGAACTCATGATTGACGCCGTGACGCGGCAGAAAGGCGACCTCGTGCACTCCGACGGTGCCGACCGTGATCGGCGCGCTCGGCTCGCCGTAGGGGGTGTCGAGGTTGACGCTGCGCGCGTCGGCCCCGAAGAACGAGTAGAAGCCGCTGCCGCCGATGACTCCAAGCATCGGTCCATTCTTATGCATCGAGTTGCCGACCGATTCATGACGCTGTTGTGACGTCCCCGGTGCGCCCCGTTCCGTCGGCCGATCGGTACAGGCACCCTGGCAAAGAGCTCATGCCTTCCCCGACATCCCGCAGCCGCACGTGGGTCGCCTTGGCGGTCGGCCTGACCGGACTGTTGGCCGCCCTCACGCTTCCTTTCGCACCCGTCTTCGTCACGGTCACGACGGTCACCTGGCCGGCGGCGGGTAAGCCGGTCGAGTCGAGCACCGCCATCTTCGCTCCGTACCGGCCCACCACGTTCTCGGCATCCGTGCCCTGCACGGCGCTTCGCGCCGCCGGCAATGGTGGACCGGTCACGGTGCTGGCGACTGGGACTGCGGGTGACGGGCTGGTACTGACGGCGCGGGCCGAGCAAGCCGTGCTGCAGTTCGACGACCGGCGCCTCGACCTGGCCATTCCCGGCGGCCGCATCGACTGCAGTCTCGCCATCGATTCGGATGCTGCGGGCGTCACCGTCAGCACACCCGACGGGCGGGTTGTCGAATTGGCGGACCAGCCGGTGCCCGAGGTCTTCGGATTCCGCACCGACCTCGGCTCCGCGCAGGCGCAAGGCATGACGGCAACCGCCCGCGTCACCTCACCGTTCGCGACCACGCCTGCACCGCTGAAGATCGTCCTCATCGCGGCGCAGCTGCTCGCAGTCGGGCTCGCGCTGGTTCTCTTGCTCAGCGCCCGACCGCGATTGCCGCGATTCAGATGGTCGCGATTGTGGTGGATCGACGGCGCGGTGCTGGCGGCGCTGTGCGGGTGGGCCGTCATCGGACCGCTGTCGGTGGACGACGGCTGGGCGACCACCATCGCCCGCAACGTGGCCGCTACCGGCAACGCCGGAAACTACTACCGCTGGTGGGACGCAGCGGAATCGCCGTTCGCGTTCAGCCAGCAGCTGCTCGCGCCGCTGACCGAGATCAGCATCGCGCCGTTGTGGCTGAGGCTGCCGAGCACTGTGCTCGCGGCGGCGACATGGTTCGTGCTCTCACGTGGAGTGCTCGGCAACGTGGTACCGGGGCCGGCGACAGCACGGGTGCGGATTCTCGCCGCGGTGTTCCTGCTCGCCGCGTGGCTGCCCTTCAATCTCGGCACACGCCCGGAAGCCTATGTGGCGCTTGGTGTTACCGCTGCGCTGGCGTTGGCTCTGCGGGTGACGAGTCGCGTCGGGCTTGGCCTGCTGGCGCTCGTCGTCGGATTGACCATCCCGATCAGCCCGAACGGCCTGTTGGTCGTCGCCCCGATACTGGTGTGTGCGCCACGGCTGCTGGCCGCGCTCGGCGCGGCCGGACGGACACGACTTCAGGTGAGCGCCGACGTGGCGTTGCTGTGTTGCGTTGCAGCCGTTGGCCTTACCGTCGTCTTCGCCGACCAGACCTGGGACGGCGTGGCCACCGCGACTGACTGGCACGCCTACTTCGGACCGACGATACCGTGGTACCACGAGGCTGATCGCTACGCCTATCTCCTCGAGCACAGCCAGCAGGGCACCTCGGTCAAGCGGTTACCGGTGCTGCTGTCGGTCGCACTGCTACCGGTCATCGGACTGCTGACCATCCGACGTCCGGATCCAGACGGCCTCGGCGGGAAGGTGCTGCGACTCGGCGCCGTGGTGATCGTCTCCTTGATGTTGTTGGCGCTGACGCCGTCGAAGTGGTCATACCATTTCGGCGCCGCGGCAGGGGTTTTCGCGGCATTCCTCACATCTGCCGCCGTCCTGTTGTTCCGCCGGGCCAGGGCCCCCGGTCGGGCGGTCGTCCTCGTCGGTGTCGCGGGATCGATACTGCTGGCCGCGAGCGCTGCCCTCGCGTTCGACGGGCCGAACGAATGGTGGCTGGGCACCCTCTACGACGTCCCACTGGCAACGGTCTCATTCCGGCCGCTCGGCGTGCCCTTTGACAATCCGCTGTTGTGGATCGCAGTGGTGGCCGCGGCGATCGTGGTGGCGGCCCTCAGCCGCCCGCAGAAGTTCAGCCGGATGGCCAGACGGGCCGGCGCCGCCGGTCCCGCCTTGGTCGCCGTGATCGCCAGCGGCACAGCGCTGGTGTTGCTCTTCGGATCGTTCATCGACGCGCCCGTGCGACGGCCCGCAGGCTCGATTGCACTGGCGAACCTGAAGCGGATAACCGGCGACAAAGTCTGCGGCCTGGCCGACGACATCGAAGTGATGCCGGACGGGAACGTTCTGGCACCAGCTGAACCCGACGGAGTAATGGCCGGATTCACCGCTCAGGGTGGATACCACCCCGCCGCGCCGCCGCCTGACAGCGTCGGCACCGGCGCATCGAAGTTCTTGTGGGGAAGTGACGCCGGTGGTGCGCAGACAACCGGCTCCGTCTCGACACGGTGGTTCGTGCTGCCCGCTCTCGCACCGAATGACGGTGTGACCGTGTCCGTCTCGGGGGATACGACGGGCGCCAACCTGCTGACCTTCGAATTCGGGCATGCCAGCGGTGCCGGCGTCGCAGCACTGGGACAGCGCACGCCGAACGGCCGCGGCTTGTCAGGCGATGATCCCGCCAAGCCCACATGGCGCACGACGGGCGTCGACGCTTCCGACGTCCCGGCAGGTGCCGACCGGGTTCGGATCCGCGCGGTCGACGGCAGCACAGACACATTCGGATGGCTGGCCTTCACCGGCCCGCGCCTGCGGTCCGTCGTCGGCTTGACCGCGTTCCTCGCCGACAACGGCCCGGTCCTCACCGCATGGCCGATGGGTTATGTGTTTCCCTGTGTCCACAACATCGCCGAAGTCTCCGGCGGCGTGGCAGAGACGCCGCGCACCGTCATCGAATCGCCGCGTCCGAGGGCGACCGAGGATCGTCTGCGCGACATCGGTGGCACGTTCGCCGAACTGAACATGTTCGGCAAGCTGCACGAAGTTCCCAGCAGACTGAGGGATCATCCCGATGTCGACTGGGGATCGGTGTGGGTCTCACGCGACACCGCGGCCCGCGACAGCTATCAGCGGACCATCAGTCGCACGATCGTGCCGGGCGCAGGTGCAACGCGCGGGCAGCGCCCCGAGCGCTGAACGGCGACCTCAGTCCACTGTGTCGTCGGTGCGCTGCCCGGCGCGCCTGACCCCGTCCCGGATCTCGAACACGTCGGTGGCCAGACCGCCGATCGCACCGGCCACATCCTTGACGGCGGTGGTGATGATCGTGGTCACTTCGCCCACCGTCTCCGCCACCGACTGCGCGGTCTCCTGAAGGGCGTCCTTGCGAATCTCGTTCTTGCTGAGTCGGTCGTCCATGGCACTCAGTGTTCCACGTGGCAGCGCGCGGTGCGCCGGACGTGAAACGATGGCGGCGTGGCCAGTGTCGCGCAATGGGTCGAGGGCGCCCGCCCACGCACCCTGCCGAACGCCATCGCCCCCGTCATCGCCGGAACCGGTGCAGCGGCCTGGCTGGACGGCGCAGTGTGGTGGAGAGCGCTTACTTGCGTTGGTTGTCGCGGTCGCGATGATCATCGGGGTCAACTACGCCAACGACTACTCCGACGGTATCCGCGGCACCGACGACGTCCGCGCCGGGCCGCTGCGGTTGGTCGGATCCCGTTTGGCCACACCGCGTTCGGTGCTCACCGCCGCGATGGTGAGCTTCGGGGTGGCGGCAGCGGCCGGGCTGGCGCTGGCGATCGTGAGCCAGCCGTGGCTGATCGCCGTCGGCGGGGTGTGCATCGCAGGCGCCTGGCTCTACACCGGCGGCTCGAAACCGTACGGATACCTGGGTCTGGGCGAGGTCGCGGTGTTCGTGTTCTTCGGTCTGGTCGCCGTGCTCGGCACGCAGTACACCCAGGCGCGGCCGGGTCGACTGGGTCGGGCTGGCCCTCGCGGCGGGAATCGGTTCACTGTCGTCGGCGGTGCTCGTCGCCAACAACCTGCGCGACATCCCGACCGACAGGGAAGCCCAGAAGATCACCCTGGCGGTGCGGCTCGGGGACGCTCGCACCCGGCTGCTGTATCAAGGCCTGCTGGCCGTCCCGTTGCTGATGACGCTGCTGCTGGTGATCGCAACGCCCTGGTGCGCGGTCGGCCTGATCGCTGCGCCACTGGGGTGGCGGGCGGCACGACCGGTGCGCACCGGCGGCCTCGGCAGAGACCTGATCCCCGTCCTCCGCGACACCGGCTTGACGATGCTGGTGTGGTCGGTTGCGGTGGCGCTGGCACTGTGGCTGGGCGCATAGACCAAGAACGGCCCGGGCAACCGACAAAGCACTCGCTGAAGGCCTGACCGCTCTTACCCGGGCAGGCGCATCATGTAACCGGGGCGCAGGTGTGCTGCGCTGGTAGCCCGGGTATCCGAGCCCCGCATTTCTCGTGAAATCCCAGCTCAGAAAGGCATCGATGACGGCAGCGCCCGTCCAACTCAGCCAACGCGATATCGCCGACGCGCAGCGCATCGTCGGCGCGGTCAGCGATGCATTCTCGGCGAAGGTCGTCGGGCAGGAGAATCTGCGCGAGTCGCTGCTGATCGGTCTGCTCACCGGCGGGCACATCCTGATCGAGAGCGTGCCCGGACTGGCCAAGACGACGGCCGCCCGCGTCATCGCCGAATCCATCCACGGCGGCTTCCAGCGCATCCAGTGCACCCCGGACCTGCTGCCGAGCGACATCATCGGCACGCAGATCTACGACTCGGCGACGAACTCGTTCGCCACCGAGTTGGGCCCGGTGCACACCAACATCGTGCTGCTCGACGAGATCAACCGGTCCAGCGCCAAGACGCAGAGCGCGATGCTGGAGGCGATGGAGGAACGTCAGACCACCATCGCCGGGCCGCGTCTACCCGATTCCGGAGCCGTTCCTCGTGATCGCCACCCAGAACCCGGTCGATCAGGAAGGCACCTATCCCCTCTCCGAGGCGCAGACCGACCGATTCCTGCTGAAGGATGTCGTGTCATATCCCACGCCCGCCGAAGAGGTCGAGGTGATGGATCGAATGGATGCCGGGCTGTACGACAAGAGCCACCGCAGCAGGCCGGTGGTGAACCTCGACGATGTGCGACGGCTGCAGGACATCGTGCGGCACGTCTTCATGGACCGGGCGCTGATGCTCTACGCGAGCGAACTCGTCGGCCGTGACCCGCACACCCGACGAGCACCTGCCCCGCCAGCTCGCCCGACTGATCGAATACGGCGCCAGTCCACGCGCGACCATCGCGTTCTGTAAATCGGCGCGCGCGTTGGCCGTCCTGTCCGGCCGGGCGCACGTCATACCCGACGACATCGAAAAGCTCGCCAACCGCGTGCTGCGGCACCGGCTCATCCTCGGTTTCGAAGCCGCCAGTAACGGCATCACCCCCGAGGTCGTCATCGACGCCGTGCTGCAAGCGGTCCGGGTGCCCTAGAGGCCGCCGTGGGAAAGCATCTCAACCGGGCGAGGTCGCATTTCGGCACCGACACCCGCGGCCTGCTCGAGGGTGGCCGCTACGCGCTACTGCACAGCCGCAGCCTGGAGTTCGACGACCTGCGGCCCTACGTGCGCGGCGACGATGTCCGCGACATCGACTGGAAGGCCTCCGCACGTTCGGGAAGCGTGCTGATCAAGCGCTTCGTCGACGAGAAGCACCACAAGATCCTGCTCGTCGCCGATGCAGGCCGCAACATGACCGCTGCGTCACCGAGCGGTGAGGCGAAAGTCGATGTCGCCACCAACATCCTCGGCGCCATCGGGCTGATCACGCTCAAGCGCGCCGATCAGATCGGCATGGTCTACGGCGACGACCGCGGCTGCGTGAACATCCGCCAAGGACGCGGCGAAACCCACATCGAGAGCATGCTGCACCGTTACTACGGGCACACGCTGGCCAACCCCGGCGCAAGCGACATATCGTGTCAATTGGATTATGTGGCAACGCATTACCGCCATCGGATGCTGATCGTGGTGGTCTCCGACGAGCCCGAGCCGAACAGCCGTCTCGAGGACGCGGTCAGTCGGCTGTCGGGACGCCACGACGTGATGTGGGCGATGGTCTCCGACATCCCCGCCGTCGGCACGCCCGACGCCGATGGAGACGGATACGACGTCGCGTCGGGGCGCTTCGTCATCGGCGGCGCCAACCTCGGTCCTCGCGTGGTGGCGGCCTACCGCCGCGCCGAGCAGAACCGAAGGAGTGAACTCGAAGACTTCATGACCGGTTACTCGATTCCCCACACAACCGTCGGTGGCAGCACGCAGATCCGCACGCGATTGGTCGGGATGACCGAGGTGTTCGCCCGTGCCGGATGACGTACTTCAGTTCGTGATCGGCCCGTCGCCGTATGCGGCGTCGTGGCTGTGGGTCGGGCTGGCACTGCTGGCAGTCGTCGTCATCTGGTACGTCGGAGTGTTCACCTGGACACTTCCCGCCGAGCGGCTGCGGTCGATACCGTGGATCCGCTCTGTGCACTCGAAGTTGTTGCGTCGTAGGTTTTCTCGTGCCATCCACGCTATCGATGAACAATACCGGGCCGGCGAGTTGACGGCGGCTCAGGCGGGTCGTCAGATGAGCAGGACGCTGCGCAGCTTTCTGCACCAGGCCACGGGCACCCGCGCGCAGTACATGCATGTCGACCGCATGAGCTCGAGCGAGCTGGCCGAGGCGGCCCCACTGTTGGCCGCCCTCAACGACGCCCAGTTCAACTCCGCCTCGCCGGTGGATGTGAGCGAAATAGGTTCGACGGCCGAGGAGTTGATCCGTTCGTGGGCCTGACCTGGTGGCCTGTCGCGATCGCTGGAATGGCCTGTCTGGCAGTGGCTGTCGCGCTTGCGATGTTGTTGCCGATGGAGCAGGTCCGCCGACAGCTGCGCCGGATGGCGAACTCGTCGCGGCTCACACGGCTACCCGAATATGCGAGGGTGGCGCGGGCCAGGCTGGTGTCGATGCTCGTCACGGTCATTTTGCTCGGGCTGTTGTTCGGCGCCGCCGTACTGGCCAGCGCTCGTCCGACCGGCTGGTGGTGGTCGAGCGCGGCGGCCGATCCGCAGCAGGACATCATGCTGTGCGTCGGTCAGCCGGTGACGGACAAGACGACCGGGGCCTTCCTCACCTATTTCGCCGACAAGGCGCGAACGTACGGCACTCAGCGCATCGGGCTCACATCGCCGAATCGGCGGCTGATTCCGATGACCCGGGACTACCAGTTCGCGGGGGCCAAGCTCGGCGACCTCGCCACGCTTTCGCAAGACCCAGCCGACAGACAGCCCGGTCGACACCGCGTCCTTCTCCCCCACCGTCTCGTATGTGGACTACGCGTCGAGTGTCGAGGACGTGCTGGCGTTGTGCATGACCGGGTTCCCGTCCTTCGACTCGAAGAGCACACACCGTCGAACGTTGATCTACCTGGGTCCAGGGCAGACGCGCGAGCCCGACGAAGCCAGGCGGTCACTGCTGACCGCGGATCAGGTCAGCAAGATGGCGGGCGATGCGGGCATTCAGATCAACGCGCTGAGCCCGTCGAACCGCGCCGCCGGTATCCTTCCGCCGATCGCGAAATCTTCGGGCGGACAATACTTCTCGCTCGAGAACCGTGAGGACCGGCTGCCAAGCGATCTGGACGCCATTCGCAGCAACCCACCATCGGCGGGTATCGCGCCCGACGAGACGGTCACTTCCTGGTTCGGCGATGCGCCTGCGGTTCCGCTGGCGATCGCCGTCATCGCCTCGACACTGCTGTGCCTGTCGCTGGTGGTGCTGCGACGATGACATTCGCTCCGGTACTGCCGCTCGTGGTGCTGCTCGTCATCGCGGTCGTGGTCGTCGCGCTGCGACTGCTCACCATGCGCCGATTGCACGCCACCGCAGGGGCGCGATGGACGACTGTCGGGCGCTGGGCCGGGTTGACACTCGCCATCCTGCTGATTTTGATCGCCGCGGCCCGGCCTGGCATCGAGCATGGCGAACGCGGATCCGCCGCCGCAAAGCAGTCCGCCGAGAACACCAACGTGTTCTTCCTCGTCGACCGGTCGGCGGATTCGGCCATCGAGGACCACGGTGACCGGCAACCACGAATGTCTGCGATTCGCAATGACATCGAGGCCCTGATCGACCAGTACCCGGCGGCCCGGTTCGCCGTCATCGCCTTCGCGTCCCGGGCGTCGCTGGACTGGCCGCTGTCGGAGGACGCGTGGAGCCTGAGGCCCGAGGTGGCGCGCCTTTCGCCCTACCCCACCAACGACTCGACCGAGGATGTGAACGCGGCGGCCGCCGCGAATGTGCTGCGCTACCAACTGATTGCGGCCGGGCAGCAGTACCCCGACTCCACGAGCCTGGTGTTCTACTTCGGTTCCGGTGCCCCCGGCTCGCGCGCACCGCAGGGCGAGTTCGAACCGACGGCCGGTGCCATCGACGGCGGCGCGGTGTTCGGGTACGGCGCAGCGCGAAACGAAGCCGGTCTGCGCCGGATCGCCGAGCAGCTCGAGCCTGCCCTATGTGGACCGCGACGACGGCCGACCCCTCTCGGAGTCGGCTCCCGACAGCGGAACAGCACAGTCCGCCTCGAACGAGACTTCGTCATCAGGCGTCGCCGACCGCACGGAACTGTACTGGGTGTTCACCCTGCCTGCGGCGGTGCTGATCCTGTTCGAGTTGTTCGCAGGCATCCGCGATCTGCGCCGCACGCGATCGGCCAGACGGGACGTGACGCCGTGACGGGCGCACACAGACCGTCGCGGTTGTCGTTGCGTCGCCGGCTGGTGCTGTTTTCCGCGCCAGTGATGCTGATCATGCTGCTCGCCGCGGTCAAGATGATTTCTGTTGTCGCCGCAGGCAATTCGGCGGTCACGAACTTCACCGACCGCGACACAGAAGCGCTGGGCCGGGACACGTCGACGCTCAGCGTGCTCAACGTGCTGCAGCCGGCGAAGGCACCGTTCGCGGCAGGCACGCTGGCCGTCCTGCAGGGGCGGCTCGACGAGGCGGACCGACACTTCTCCGAGGCGTTGTCGCGTACCCCGACAGAAGAGGCCTGCCCAGTCCTGGTGAACCTCGAGCTGGTGCGCGAACGCCAAGGCGACATCGACGGGTGGGAGGGCCGGCCAGACGATGCTCGCGCGCGTTACCGCGACGCACTCGCCGTCGTGGAGGGTGCGCCGAAGGGCTGCTTCGCGAACAACAACGATCCCGACCCACAGCGACGTGCGGTCAGGAACGACTCAGCCGCCCGTCTGGAGGCCAAACTCGCCGGGGTCGACAACGCCCCGCCGCCGCCCCCGCCCGCGCCGCCGCCTGCGGCCCCACCGCCACCGTCGGCGCCCCCGCCGGTGGCCGGCGCGAGCGATCCCGAGGGCGAACGGGGTGAGCTGAGGCTGAACCCGGGGACAGGAGACCCGACCGACAAGCTTCGCCAAATACTGCAAGACGCCGCTGGCTGACCGATTTCGGCGCGTAGCCTCACCACATGACTGACGACGACGTCGAACAGGCAGGCCGACTCGCGAGCGGCAACGTCGCGGCGCTCCTCCCCGACGAGGGTCGCACCGTCGAAGAAGAACGCCTGCACCGCAAACAGAACCTGGCGGCCGCGTTCCGTCTGTTCAGCCGCTTCGGATTCGACGAGGGCGTCGCGGGCCACATCACCGCCCGCGATCCCGAGATGACCGACCACTTCTGGGTCAATCCGTTCGGCATGCACTTCGGCCACATCCGCGTCAGCGACCTGATGCTGGTCCGCCACGACGGCACGGTCGTCGAGGGTGACCGTCCGCTGAACCAGGCCGCGTTCGCCATCCATTCGCAGGTGCACGCCGCGCGTCCCGACGTGATCGGCGCCGCGCACTCGCATTCGGTGTACGGCAAGACGTGGTCCACACTCGCCCGGCTGCTGGACCCGATCACGCAGGACGCATGCGCCTTCTACGACGACCATGCGCTGTTCGACCAGTACTCGGGCGTGGTGCTGGACCTCGAGGAGGGCAAGCGCATCGCCCATTCGCTCGGCGACTGCAAGGCTGCGATCCTGCGGAACCACGGTCTGCTCACCGTCGGCCATTCGGTCGAGGAGGCGGCGTGGTGGTTCATCACGATGGAGCGGTCCTGCCAGGCGCAGCTGCTGGCCGAGGCCGTCGGCAAGCCGGTGCTCATCGAGCCTGCGATGGCCAAACACACTGCGGGACAGGTCGGCACACACTTCGCGGGCTGGTTCAGCTTCCAGCCGTTGTTCGCGCGCATCACCCGCGAGCAGCCCGACCTCTTCGACTGAGCAGCCGGCGAGCGCGCTTGGGCGCTACCGCAGGACGTCGAGCAAGCGATCCAGGTCGTCCTCGGTGTTGTAGAGGTGGAAGCCGACGCGGACGGCGCCTGCGCGTATGGACGCCCGGATCCCCGCGTCTCTGAGCTTCTCGGCGGCCGCGGTCGGAATCGAGACGATCGCCGAAGGCTGCTGGGGCAGTTGAAGTTCGGTGCGCGCCCGGGCCGCCAAGCCCAGCGCATGCGACTCGACTTCGGCACGGTTCAACGATGCCAGCCACGGCAACGTCAGCCCGGAGCCCAGTGCGCTGAACCACGTCGGTGACACGTCGAACCGCCGCGCATCCTCGGCCAGCCGCAGCGGCAACCCGTAGATCGTCGACCACGGCTGTTGGCCCGCGTACCAGTTGGCGGCGTGCGGGACCATCGAGCGCGAGACGCGGTCGCTCAGCGACATCCACGCCGTGCCGCGCGGCGCCATCAGCCACTTGTAGACGGCGGCCACGGTGACGTCGGCCCACGGCAGTTCGATGTTCTTCCACCCCAGCGCCTGGGTGACGTCGATGACGGTCAGTGTGTCGGTTCCGGCCACGTTCGCCCGCAGGGCCTCGGCGTCCAGCACCGCGCCGTTGGCCGACTGCACCAGGCTGACAGTCACCACGTCGTAGTCACTCGCGGTTGTCACCAATTCGTCAGAATCGACTTCGGTGACCGTGACGCCGCGCGCCGCCTGAGCGGCGAACGGAAAACTGGTGCTGGTGAATTCGCCGGGCAGAGTCGCCACCCGGCTGCCGTCCGGTATCGCGGCGGCGACCAGTCCCAGCGCAGATGACACCGTGCCCGCCATCGTCACCGAGCCGACGGGCACACCCACCAACGCGGCGTAGCCGGCCCGGCCGGCGTCGACGGAGGCGTCGAAGGACGGCACGTCCATGGTGCCCGCCTGCCAGACACGCAGGGCGTCCTGTAGCGCGTCGAACATGAACTGCGGCGGCAACCCGTAGGTCGGCGAATTCAGAAATCCTTCGGCGCCAATGAAATCGGCTCCGAATGCCTCGCGCGTCATGGTCGCCGTCACTGGGTGGGCGGCTCTTCGCCGCGCAGCCGGGCCTGCAGTTGCTCTCGGTCCTGACGCCGCCGCTCGTCGATCGCCGCGATGCCCTCCGTGGCGCGCTTACGCAGCGGAGCAAAGATCCAAATACCAAGCGGCAACGCGATCACGATCGCGAACAGCAGGGCGACGACGAGCGGAAAGTCGCGCAGGCCGAGCACATGAGCGCCTCCGAAGATGGCCGCCGTCAGAATGACGACGAGCAACATTCGGGCCAGCGTATAGGCCAGCACATCAACGACGAGGCGGGATCCGGGGCGGGGCGCAGACACGGCCTGAGCCTACCGACGGCGCGTATATTCAGATCAAGGAGGTTTTGCGTGGCTTATCTGCTCTTCGTTCTCGTCTTGGCCGGACTGATCTACATCGGCTGGCGGCTGACGCGCGCCACGGCCAGCCGTCCAAAGCCGCGCACGATCGGCCCCGACGACGACCCCGACTTCCTGCGCCGACTCGGGCACGGGGACAACCCTCGCCCCAAGTAGCCCCGCGCCGTTAGAACAGGTCGTTGGGCCGTTGCGTGCCCGGGAAATCCTCGGCCACCACCGCCGCCAACTCGATCAACGCCTCGCGCGTCTCTCGCCGCAGGCGTTCCAGGCTGATCTCCGCGCCCTCCTCGAGGTGCGGGTCGAACGGCACCAGCCGCACCGCCCGGCAGCGGCGGGAGAAATGGTCGACGACCTTCTGCATATCGACCTTGCCTGACCGCGGACGCACCGCGTTGATCACCGCAATCGAGTTCTTGACCATCTTCTCGTGGCCGTGCGCGTCGAGCCAGTCGAGCGTCGCCGATGCGCTGCGAGCACCGTCGACCGAACCGGAACTGATGACGATGAGGACGTCGGCCTTGGCCAGTACGGCCGACATCGCTGAATGCATCAGTCCGGTGCCGCAGTCGGTGAGCACCAGGCTGTAGAAGCGTTCCAGCACGTCCACCGTTCTGGAGTAGTCGTCGGCACTGAAGGCCTCGGACACCGCCGGGTCGCTTTCCGACGCCAGCACCTCCAGCCGGCTCGGCCCCTGCGATGTGTAGCTGCGCACGTCGCTGTAGCGGTCGATGCCCTCGGCGTCGCGCAGCAGATGGCGCACCGTGGCGGGCGTTTCCAGCGGCACCTTCTGGCTCAACGTGCCGCGGTCGGGGTTGGCGTCGACCGCGACCACCCGATCACCGCGGATGGACGCGAACGTCGCACCGAGCGTCGCGGTGATGGTCGTCTTGCCTACGCCGCCCTTCAGCGACAGCAACGCGATCCGGTAGCAGCCTTGCAGCGGCCGGTTCACCTGTCCGAGCAGGTTGTTGCGGTGAATCGCCTTCGGGCCCTCGCCGAGATTGATCAGCTTGCCGGAGGCCAGGAACAACGCGCGGCGCCACCCAGAAGACGGCGGCCGCTTGTTCTGCCGCAGCAGCGAGGCGGTGGACAGCTCCGGATACGGCGCGGGTGCGGGTTCCGGCTGGCTGACCGGGATCCCGGTCGGCGGCGTCGGATCGGTCCACTCCGGAGGCGTCGACTCGTCGGTCGCCGGATCGCTGAACCGCTGTTGTGACCGAAAGCCAGGCGAGGGATCGTCAGACAACAGCTAGCCCTTTCTCATTATCGGTTCAGCCGACGCTGCTCCGTTGTCGGCTCAGCCGACGCTGGCTCCATTGTCGGCTCAGCCGACGCCGGCATACGAATGCAGCCCGACGGTGACGAGGTTGATGAAAAACAGATTGAACACCATCGCGACGAATCCTGCGACATTGATCCAGGCCGCTTTCTTGTCGCGCCAGCCCGCAGTCGAGCGGGCGTGCAGGTACGCGGCATAGATCACCCACGCGATGAACGACACCGTCTCCTTGGGATCCCAACCCCAGTACCGGCCCCATGCCTCCTCGGCCCATATCGCGCCGAAGATGACCCCGAACCCGAACACCGGGAACGCGAAGATTGTTGTGCGATAAGCGATTCGGTCCAGGATTTGCGCATCGGGCAGCCGCGCCACGATCCGGGCGGCGGTGCCTTGCGCTGCGCTATCCGATGGGGCACCAAGGCGCGACATCTTGACCAGGAACAGGATGCTGGACACGCCCGCGACCAGGAACACACCTGAGCCGAGGCTGACCACCGACACGTGGATGGGCAGCCAGTAGGACTGCAGCGCGGGCATCACCGGTGCGGCGTTGGTGTAGAGCCAGCGACCCGACACCGTCAGCAGGATCAGCACCGGCACCAGAACGAACACCCACAGCGCGCGGTACTGCGCGCGTCGCAGCACGATCGCCCCTGCAACCAGCCCGGAGAAGCACGTCAGGTTGATGAACTCGTACATGTTGCCCCAGGGCACCCGCGCGGTCGCCAGGCCACGAAGCACAATGCACACCAGCAGCAGCGCGATGCCCGCGTAGACCAGGATCAGTCCGGCCCGCCCGATGCGCTCGTCGAACGGTCGCCGCGGCGCGTCGACGACCATGCCGGGAGTCGCGCTGTCGGCGCTGACCGTGCCTGCCGCGACGAGTTCGCGATCGGCGACCTTCCTGCTACCGACCGCGGCGAGCTCGACCGCCAGGAACACGAGCGCGATCACCAGCAAGACGACCGACGACGTGAAGGCCCAGTCCGAATAACGGGCCAACCCGATGTCGATGTGCTCGGTGTTCATGCCTCGCCTCTCGCTCGTCCCCTGCCCTCCGGGCGTGGGCCCACCGGTCCTCGCTCGTACCTCGCTGCGATCCTCACTCGCGTTCGTGCTCGGTGTTCATCAGACCTTCTCTCGTGACGGCTCAGCGGTGTCCAGCCCGTCGAGCAGCCGGTGCGTCAACCGCTCGAACTCGTCGCCCCAACCCGAGTTGTCGGTGCGGGCGAGTCCGCCCAGCTCAACGCTCACGGTACCTGCATCACCTGGTGCGATTCGCACCCAGACCCGTCGCCGGCGCACGATCAGCGAGACGACCAGGCCGGCCATCATCGTCAGCGCGGAGACCAGCACCCACACCTGCGCCGGATCATGGGACACCTGCACGTTGATGAACGGCACAGCGCCGTCGAAGCGCACCTTCGTGCCGTCATCGAGTCGCGTGTCCTGCCCGACGCGCAGGTTCACCCGCGCCGCCTTGGTCAGCCGCTTCTGTTCGATGAGGCGCGGATCGAGGGTGAACAACGACTGCGGCCGGCCGGTGTCCAGCCCGGTATCGCCGCGGTAGATGTCCACGGCGACCGCTGGATCGTTCAGCGCGGGGAAGCTCGACGACAGCAGGGTGCCGTGCAGTTGCTCGGTCGGCGCGAACAGGCCCTGGATGGCGATCTGGTGCTTGCGACGCTCGGCGGCGTCGGGATATGTGCCGCCGGGAGGGTCGAACCGCATCACCCCCGAGGACAGCAGCGTGATCGCATCGTCGGGCCGCCACTGCACGGTCTGCGTGCGGGTCTGACCGTCGGGGAACGTGACGGTGAACGTCGGCGCGTAGCCGTGGCCCTGCAGGTACACCCGGTCGCCGCCGATCCGCAGCGGTTCGTTGACCTTCAGGCGATAGGGCCGCCATGTGTCCGTGTCGAGGTCGGCGCCCTCCTGGTAGTCGATGTTGGCGGCGAAGGACAGCGCCTGGCCGGACGGCAGGTAGTGCGCGTCGAAGTCGTTGACGCGCAGACAGATCGGGTTCAACGAGGTGCCGTCGACGGTGTTGCCCGCCCGAAACGAGTCGAATGCGGCAGGCGACGCCGAGCAGAAGCCCGGCCCGCCGTCGGCGATGACGATGACGTTGCCCTCGTAGCCGAACAGCTTGCCGACCGCGACCGAGATGAGCAGGCCCAGCAGGGCGAAGTGGAAGACGATGTTGCCGAACTCGCGCAGATAACCCTTCTCCGCAGAGATCTCGACGACGCCGTCCTCGTTGCGCGTGACGCGCCGCCATCCGGTCAGCCGCTCCGACACCGCGGCCGCGACCGCGTCGGGTTCGCCCGCTACCTCGGCGGTGTGGTGCTTGGGCAACCGACCCAGATTGCGCGGCGCCGCAACGGGTGTGGCGCGCAGGCTGCGGATGTGTTCGAGCAGTCGCGGGGTCAGACAGCCCACGAGCGAGATGAACAGCAGAGCGTAGATGGCGGTGAACCAGAAGCTGGAGAACACCTCGAACGCCTGCAGTCGGTCCAGCCACGGCCCGATCGTCGGATGGTCGGCGATGTACTGCTCGACCTTGACCTCATTGAGGCTGCGCTGGGGCAACAACGCACCCGGAATCGCGGCCAGCGCCAGCAGGAACAGCAGCACCAGCGCAGTGCCCATCGAGGTCAGCGTGCGCCATGTGTTGCGTGCCAGCGCGAAAGCCCTTCTCATATCGGCAGCCTGACGTCACTGACGAAAGCGTCACGCACCCATGAGACAAAGTCGTTCCATACGCCGGTGACCAACGCGGTACCCACGAGGATCAGCAGCACGCCGCCGAAGATCTGGATCTGACGGGTGTGCCGACGCAGCCAGCCCAGGCCCTGCACGGCCCGCGCGGAGCCAAAGGCCAAGAGCACGAACGGGATTCCCAGACCCAGGCAGTAGCCGATGACCAGCAGCACGCCGCGGGCCACGTTGGCGCCGTCGGTGGCGGACGCGACCGCGATAACCCCGGTGAGCGTGGGCCCCAGACACGGCGTCCAGCCGAGCGCGAAAACCGCCCCGAGCAGTGGCGCACCGGCGACCGTCGACAGCTGAAGCGGCGCGAACCGGGTATCCCGTTGCAGCAGCGGGACGAAGCCGACGAACACCAGACCCATCAGGATCGTGACAACACCGCCGATGCGTTGCAGCAGTAGCTGATTGGTGATCAACGTGCCCGCCATGCCGAGCACCGCGACGGTGCCCAGGACGAACACCGCGGTGAAGCCCGCCACGAACAGCAGTGCCGCGCCCGCCACCCGGATCCGGGCCTTGCGTGCGACCGTCACCGCGCCCGACGGCTCCACACCGTCCTCGACGCCGACGACCGCGGCCAGGTAGGACAGATAGCCGGGCACCAGGGGCACCACGCACGGCGAGGCGAAGGAGACCAGGCCGGCCAGCACAGCGACGAGCGCGGCGAGCACCACCGGCCCGCCGGCCATCAACTCGTCGATCCGGCCCAGAGTCATGTCTGCGCAACGGGTTCGGCGGCCAGCCGCTGCACGACCGGCTGCAGGTCCCCGGCCAGCAGTTCCCGCAGGAACACCGCCGCCACTCGGTGCTCGCGGTCCAACACGATCGTCGACGGGATGACAGTGGTCGGGTACCTGCCGCCGAACGCGATCATCGTGCGCATCGACGGGTCGTAGATGGAGGGAAAGGTGATCTTGCGATCGGTCACGAAGTCGCGAGCGGCGTCGCGGTTGTTGTCACGCACATCGATGCCGAGGAAGGCGACACCGTCGGCCTTGGTGGCGTCGTAGACCTTCTGCAGTTGGCCGATCTCGGTGCGGCACGGCCCACACCACTGTCCCCACACGTTGATCACGACGACCTTGCCCGCGAAGTCGTCGAGCGAGACCGCCTTGGCGGGGTCCGTCAGACTGGGTCCGGTCAATCTGCCGGGTTTGCCGCGGCTTTCGGGCGGATCGTAGAAGATGTCCGTCTTGCCGCCGGGTGCGACGAACTCGAAGGTGCCGCCCTGGGCGACGGCATCGTCACCGGTGGAGCAGCCGGCGAGCACGACCAGCGCCGCGCTCGCGATGACCACCCACCACTTCACTGCCCGGCCAGCTCCGCATAGCCCCACCCGACATAGGAGTCACCGTGGAAGTAGAAGGAGGTCAGCGACGCGAGGTTGCACAGTCGACGAGTCGGGAAGTGGTGCAGCGGCTTTCCGGTCACGGCCCTTCGCAACGTCTCCACCGGAAGCTGATGGCTGACACACACCGCTTCATGGCCGGCAGCCTTGTTCCTGGCGCGATGCAGCGCGGCCGTCATCCGCTCTGCGATCTCCTCGTAGGGCTCCCCCCACGACGGCGTACGCGGGTTGCGCAGATGCCACCAGTTACGTGGGTCGCGCAACGCGCCGTCGCCGGGTGAGACCCTCTGACCCTGAAAGATATTGGCCGACTCGATCAGGTCGTCGTCGGTGTCGATCGCCAGTCCGTGGTGCTCCGCGATCGGGCCCGCGGTCTCCTGCGCACGCTCCAGCGGCGAGGCGACGACGTAGACGATGTCGCGAGCCGCCAGCCAGTCGGCGACCCTCTGCGCCTGCGCCCGACCCCTTTCCGACAGGTGGTAGTCGGGCAGGCGGCCGTAGAGGACCTTGTCCGGGTTGTACACCTCGCCATGCCGCATCACGTGCACGATCGTCGCTTCACTCATGACTCGACTCCCGGTCGCTCCGGTCCTCGCTCGTCCCTCGCTGCGATCCTCACTCGCGGTCGTCTTCGGTGAGTCATGCCGGTTTGGCCTCCGCTGCGGCGCGCGCGGCGCCGGGTAGGGCGGCGGCGATCCGGTCGAACGCCGCGTCGTCGAGCGCCGCCGAGACGAACCAGGTCTCGAATGCGCTGCACGGCGGGTAGACCCCCGCGTCGAGCAGCGCATGGAAGAACGCCGGGTAGCGCCAGGTGTCGCTGGCCTTCGCCGATGCGAAGTCGGTCACCGGCGCGTCGGTGAAGAACACGCTGAACATGTTGCCTGCGCGGGAAATCCCATGGGCGACACCGGCGTCGGCCAAATCCCGCGACAGCATGTCGGTCAGCCGGTCGGCGTTGGCGTCCAGCCGCTCGTAAACGTCGTCGTCGGCAGCGCGCAGCGTCGCGAGCCCGGCCGCCATCGCGACCGGGTTACCCGACAGCGTGCCCGCCTGATACACCGGCCCGAGCGGGGCCAGCCGCTCCATCACCTCGGCCCGTCCACCGAAGGCTGCGGCGGGCAGCCCACCACTCATCACCTTGCCGTAGGTGAACAGGTCGGCGTCGACGGGATCCACCCCGTACCAACCGGATCGGCTGACCCGGAAGCCGGTCATCACCTCGTCAAGGATCAACAACGCGCCGTGCGCGGCGGTGATGCGGCGCAGCTCGGCGTTGTAGCCGGGCGACGGCGGGACGGTACCCATGTTCCCCGGGCTGGCTTCGCTGATGACACAGGCGATCTCATCGCCGAACCGGGCGAACACGTCCTCGAGCGCAGGGACGTTGTTGTAGGGCAACACGATGGTGTCGGCGGCCGCAGCGCCGGTGACACCGGGAGAGGACGGCAGTCCGAGCGTCGCGACGCCCGAGCCCGCGTCGGCGAGGAGCGCATCGCTGTGGCCGTGGTAGCAGCCGGAGAACTTGATGATCTTGGCGCGGCCGGTGAAGCCGCGGGCCAGCCGGATCGCGCTCATCGTCGCCTCGGTGCCCGAGTTGACCAGCCGCAGCCGCTCGACGGCATCGACACGGCCGATGATCTCTGCGGCCAACTCGGTCTCGGTGGGCGTCGGCGCCCCGAAGGACAGGCCGCCGGCCGCTGCCCGCTGGACGGCTTCGACGACCGCAGGATGGGCGTGGCCAAGGATCATCGGGCCCCAGGAACACACCAGGTCCACGTATCGGTTGCCGTCGGCGTCGGTCAGCCAGTAGCCCTCGGCGGAGGTGATGAAGCGCGGGGTGCCGCCTACCGCGGTGAACGCCCGGACCGGCGAGTTCACGCCGCCAGGGATGAGGGCGCACGCGTCGGCGAAGAGTTTCGCGGAGACGTCAGTGCTGGACATGCCACCAGTGTTCCAGCAGGGTCGAATGCGTCAACTACAGGGTGTAGTGGTCGGGCCGGTGCGCGGCCGATTCAATTCGGAAACGACGTCGTGTCACCCCAGCAGGGCGGCCCCCACAGCCCTCGTTGTGCAGCCTGCGCTTCGGTTTGCGCGCCTTCGATGGCGTCGTAGTGGCTGACCGGCACGCCTGCGTAGACGTACGACTTCGCCGTGCCTGCGCGAGCAGCTTCAACCGAGTAGTCCCAGCCGTCCGCCCGCACGAGGTAGGCCAGCGTGCGGCCGTACCGGTCGGTCCTGTCCTGCGTCGGGTCGGTCTCCATCGCGACCCGCTGGCCCACCAGGGTGGACCGGGCGAAGTCCGTGGCCTCTGGTCCCCAGCATCCGACCGAGTAGCCGGGTTTCTTGGTCTCAGGCGTGTCTATCCCCAGCACCCGGATGCGAAGCCGGCCGCGAACGTCGTCGCGAATGTCGATGGTGTCGCCATCCACCACCTTGAGGACCGTTGCGGTCGCCGTGACCGGCTCGGCGTTCACCACGGGCGTTGTCGGTGCCACGATCGTGCTCAACACCATCGCCGCAGCCAGGTGCCGAGATCGGCATGAGGGTCGTGATCGCGGTCCGATAGCAGCCATCACGCAGAAATCGGCGAGCCTAGGCCGGGGTGAGGGCGAAGGTCGGGTGGTCGGCGTCCGACGGCAGCTCTTTCCAATAGCTCTCGACGACCTTGCCCGCCAGCGGCCGGTAGGCGGCGATGACCGGCGCCCGTTCCCCGACGGGCACCTCGGTGGCGACGTACTTCGTGTCGCCGAGCTTGACGTTCGGGTCGGCGCGGACGTTTCTCACCCACTCGGCTTCGCCGCGGGTGGACACCAGGTACTTGACCCCGCCGACCTCGGGCACGACCACCGGGATCTGTTGCGGTTGCTTGCTCACGCGCTTGGTGACGGTCAGCGTCTGGCTGTTGCCGACTCCGGTCGCCATCGCGACCCTGTTGAAGATCTTGCGTACGAACCATGGAGGCTTCAGGTATGCCATAGCCCCGAGTTTGATGGGCGGTGTGCAGGTCCGCAATGGGTGCCGCCGATTTTGCCGTGCTGCTGACGCGGCGCTGCTCACGTTCGCGCTTTGACGTGCGCGCGGATCGGCCCCTTGGCCACCGTCGTGAACGGCACCTCGACGGGGAAGTCGTCGTCGACCGATCGAATCTCCATCGACCTGATGATCGTGGCCAACGCCAGGGTGGTCTCCAACCGGGCGAAGTGTTCGCCGATGCATGACCGCGAACCACCTGCGAACGGAATGAACTGCCATCGGTCGCGGGCCTTGGCGGCCTCGGGGCTGAACCGGTCCGGATCGAACTCGAGCGGTTTCGGCCAGAAGTCCGGATCCCGTTGCACGCGCATAGATTCCCACCAGCACGAGGGTGCCCGCCTGCGACCCGGTATCCGTCCACCGCGAAATCGCGCACGGCCATCCGGCCGACCCCCGCGGCGGGCGGGCAGAGCCGCAGTGCCTCATGCAGCACCTGCACGGTGTAGCCGAGCCGGGATACGTCGTCGGGTGTGATCTCGCGGTCGCCGAGCGCGCGCACCTCGGCGGCCACCCGGTCCTGCACCTCGGGATGGTGTCCCAGCACCCACAGCGCGTAGGTGAGGGCGGTCGCCGTGGTGTCGTGGCCCGCCAGCATGAAGATCAGCAGGTCGTTGACGATGTCGTCATCGGCAATGGACTGCCCTGTTTCGGGATCGGTTGCCGCGAGCAACGCGTGCACGAGCGGCGCATCCAACGTCGGGTCTGCGCGGCACGCCTGCAGCATGTCGTCGGTGACGCTGCGCAACGCCGCCACCGCCGCACGCGCGCGGGCCCGTGCCGGCGTCGGCAACCACCGCGGCGCGCGCACCGGACGCAGCGCACGGTCGGCGGTGTAGGACGACGCGACGTGCATGTGCTCGGCGATGACATCGTCGCGATCATTCAGGTCGAGCCCCAGAACCGAGCGGCCAAGCGACCGCATGGTCACCCGTCGACAGTCGACGTCGAGGTCGACTTCCCCACTCTGCGGCCAGCTGTCGCACAACGCCTGCGCGGCCCGCGACATGTGACCACCGAAGTTGCGGACGTTCGGCTTGGTGAAGACCGGTTGCAGTGCCCGCTTTCGGGGCAGCCACGGCTCGTTGCGCAGGACGAACAGGCTGTCGCCCGCCAGATGCTGCACTTCCTCGTGCACGACGCATCGCTCGGCGGACGCGTCGTTGCGGCCCAGCACGTCGCGGATACCGCCGGGTGAAAACACCGCGACCACCGGCGGCGCCAACCACTTCGGGCCGAACTGGATGCGGGTGACGGTGCCGCCCGCATCGCGCAGTACCTCTTGTCCGGCGTCGAGGTTTCGCACCGCCCTCAACAATTGCCGAATTGACAGCGGGTTCTTGGGTGCCAACGGCAACGCGCTGACGTCGCTCACGAGTGCCAGAGCAGCACCTCGCCTTCGCCCCGCGTCATCACGGTGCCGGGCATCACCCTCAGCCGGTACGGGGTTAGCCGCAGCGCGGCGAATGCGCCGGATGTGGGGCCGTCCTTCCACATCGGGATGATCGTCGGGTCATAACCCACCGGCTCTGGTCCGTTGGCGAACTTGTCCCACACCGCTTTTCGGGTGTCGTCGTCGGAGTACCACTCAACGAGACATTCCGCGCTGCAGGTGTCATGGCTGGGCGCCCAATAGTTCACCGACATCTCGGGGTGTACGGCCAGGTGCTCCCGCTTCACGCGGGTGGGCACGGTGGCGATCCAGCCGAACAGGTCGGTGCCGTCCCACTCCCAGATCGGATGCAGGATCCGGCTGCGCGGGCGGCTGTCCGCGTCGACGGTGGCCACCGAGGCCCACACGATCGAGTGCGCCATCTCGATGAAGGCAGGCGCGATCCGATCGAGTGTTGTCATGCGGGCACCGCCCGCAGCGCGGTCGGCAGGCTGGGCAGGAAGTGCTGGGTGGCGAAGGCGCGGATGTCGTCGGCGGTGTGCAGCGGGCGGGCGCCGGGCAGCAGCAGCGCCATCGCCGCGTAGCGCAGAATCGTGTCGGCCAGTTCGTTGACCGCGGGCTCGCCGATGCGCTCAGCGAACCCCTCGGGAAAAATCTCTCGCAACGCGTCGGCCATCCGCTCGATCGCGGCGCCATAGTGTCTGCCTGCCAGCTCGAGCACCAGCGCGGGTTCGTCGGTCATCATCCGGTTCAGCACGCGGTGCCGGCGGAACCGCAGGATCGAGAGGGTGAACGCCTCGACGTAGTAATTCGATTGCGGCCCGGCTTGTTTCAGCTCGTCGGCGATATCGGCGAACAGCGAGACGTTCTCACGCTCGACGACGGCGGCGATCAACTCGTCCTTGCCGGCGAACCGACGGTAGATGGTCGTGCGGCTGACTCCTGCGCGCCGGGCGACGTCCTCGAGCGCGACGCGTCGCAGGCCATGCCTCTCGAACTCGACGACAGCGGCGTCGAGGATGGCTTCGGTGCTCGGATCAGCCCCGCGCATAACCTGTTTGAGCGAATTTGTTGTAGCGCAGCCGCATCGGCAGATGATCCCACACCCAGTTGACCGGACGCGACCGGCACAGCGCCGCGAAGCGTTGGTAGCGCCTCTCCTGGCGCTCGGTCCACGGCAAACCGAGCAGCTCCCGGGTGCGCGGCGGCATGCCGCCAGTGGTCAGGAACGCCGCAACAGGGTTGAACACCGTGGAGATCGCCCGCCACAGCGCCGGCGGCACGCCCTTCGGGCAGGGATAGCCCTTCGTGACGTAACCGACGCCGTATTTCGCGGTCGGGTGGGCGACGACGACCTCGTCGATCATCCGGTTCCAATACCGCTCGAACTCGGTGTAGTCGGCGGGCATCGCCTGCTCACTGACGCCGTAGCGGCGATACCAGGTCTTCGATTCCAGGTAGATCTGCTCCTTCTCTTCGCGACTGAGCCGCTTGACGAAGGTGTCGGCGAAGTACAGCACCTGCTCGACGAACGTGGCGTGCGCCCAGAAATACGTCTCCGGGTTCAGCGCGTGGTAGCGCTCGACCCTGCCGTCCTTGCTGGGCATCGTGCCCTTGATCTCGGTGTGGAAGTCGCGGACCTGTAGGCCCGGGTTGTCGTCGTCGCTGCCGTACACCGTCGTGAAGATCGGCGGCAGCGACCGCTTCACCCGCGCCGCGGTGTCGTCGAAGAACACCGAATGGTCGAGGACGCCCTGCCCGAGTTCGGCGAGCATGTTCTGCAGCACCGCGGGCCGCGGGCCGATCAGGTACATCCGGTTGTCGCCGAAATAGCGCCAGACCAGCGACTGCGGGCCCAAGGGCAGCGCGTCGAGCTGCTGGTCGGGTTTTGCCAACTCCGTCACGTGCAACAGTGTTACAAATTTCGAACTTTGTACCAAGCCGTCTGTGATCGGCCTCACGGTGTGCTCAGGACGGACTATCGACTCGACCGCCGGCGATCAGACCCGTGAGGCCGACGACAGCCAGCACACCCGCGACGGTGGCCAGCAGCAGCATCAGCACCAACATCGGCGGGCTGTAGGCAATCGACGTCGTCTGCGGCTCGCCCGGCAGTATCGGGGCGACCGTAACGGTCGTCTGCGCACCGAACCAGCACCACACTGCGGCGGCCGCTGCGACGACGGCCGCCACCAGCTCGATGACCGGGCGCCTCATGCCTTGGACTCCGGCGGGATTCGCTCGTCGATCAGATGGACCAGCTGCGACCGCAGCTGCCGGTGCTTGCGTGCCCACGCCTGCGCGGTGCGATCGTTGCTCAGCTTGACGCCGATGCCGGTCCGGCCCTTCGGCACGCCGGTGAGCTCGCCCAGCGCACGGGCCGACATCCACATGTGTTCCTCGTTGCCCTTGGGCTCCGGGTAGATCCGCACGATGTCATCGATGGGGACGCGCTCGGCGCCCTCGCGCAGCGTGGTCGGCGTCAGCTCCACCGACGTGTGGATCCGAGCAGCCTTGACCTGGACGGAGACGAAGCTCGTCACCAACACGAAGAAGACCGTCGGCACCAACCACTGAAAGCCCAACCCGGCCGACATCTGGATCAGCACCATCGCGATGCCCGACACCGGCCCGGCCGCCACCCACCACCAGCTGGCGCCCGGCTCGTAGAACAAGACGTCGGCCTGCTCGCCGGTCTGCGTCATGGTTTGGCCTCCGACGGCGAACCACTCCTGCGCCGTCGGCCGCATCACCAGAATCGCGCCAACCAACGTCAGGATCATCGGCAGCACCCACAGGATGCCGCCACCGCCGACCAGGATGAACATCGCCAACAGCACCACAAGGGCCAGCGCGAGGGCCACTGCGGCACGACGGTAGCGGCTTTGCCCCGCCCGTGTTCGCCCCGCGAGGTAACCCAACGCCAAACCGGCGACCACGAACAGGGTGGCCGCACCACGCAGGAAGACCGGTATGTTCGCCGTGTTCAGCGCCAGGAGCAGGCCGAGTGCGGCCAGCAGAATCGCGGCCGCCAGCCAACACCAGAACGCGGCGTCAACGATTCGCGGGCGCTGCAAAGGAGCTGACATCCGGGCAAGCCTAACGTTCGCTAACGAACGAAGAAGGCGTGGGCGTCCTTGCGGTGCAGCAGGAACACGCCCCCCGCGATCAGGACAGAGCCGAAGATGACGCAGATCGCGTAGAGCAGCGCAGCGGTGGTCGGACGGTCGATGGAGAACAGGCTGGTTCCGGCGTACACCACGGAGGCGACCCCGCCGCCGGTGAGCACCGTGCGCGCCCACCGGTAGCCCTGCCGCATCAGGAACAGGAACGTGACGACGACCGCGCCGACCACGAAAATGAACATTCCGGAGAGGACGAAGATGACGGCCGGCGGGCGCGGATGCTGTGTGCTCACCATGTCCACCAGGTAGCCCACCACCATCAACGGCACCGCCACCAGCCACAGCCAGAAGCCCGTGTCGACGTCTGCTGGCCTACCTTCGCTCACGCCCTCGCTCACGCCAGCCAGTCGGCCGCGTCGGCCGCCCAGTACGTGAGCACGATGTCGGCGCCCGCACGCCGGATGCCGGTGAGCGACTCCAGTGCGGCGGCCCGGCCGTCGATCCAGCCGTTGGCGGCCGCGGCACTGATCATCGAGTACTCGCCGGAGATCTGGTAGGCGGCCACGGGCACCGGTGAGATGTCGGCCGCGGCGGCCACCACGTCGAGGTAGCCCATCGCGGGCTTGACCATCACGATGTCGGCGCCCTCTGCGATGTCGAGCTCGATCTCGTGGATGGCCTCACGGGCGTTGGCCGGATCCTGTTGATATGTCCGGCGATCCCCGCTCAGGCTGGAGGACACCGCTTCACGGAACGGGCCGTAGAACGCCGACGCGAATTTCGCGGCGTAGGCCATGATCACCACGTCGGTGTGTCCCGCCGCGTCGAGCCCGTCGCGGATCGCCGCGACCTGCCCGTCCATCATTCCGCTGGGGCCGACCACGCGCGCACCGGAATCCGCCTGCGCGACAGCCAGTTCCACGTATCGGGCGTTGGTCGCGTCATTGTCGACGCGGCCCGACGCGTCGAGCACCCCACAGTGGCCGTGGTCGGTGAACTCGTCGAGGCAGGTGTCGGCCATCAGCACCGTCTCATCACCGAGGTCCTTGGCGAGGTCGCGCAGCGCGACGTTGAGGATGCCGTCCTCGGCCACACCGGCGGTCCCGCCTGCGTCCTTGTCCTCGGCACGGGGCACCCCGAACAGCATCAGCCCGCCGACGCCCGCGCTGACCGCGGCTGCGGCCGCCTTGCGCAGCGAGTCCCTTGTGTGCTGCACCACGCCCGGCATCGACTCGATCGGGTTCGGCTCATCGATGCCATCGGCGACGAACATCGGCAGCACCAAATGCCTTGGCTCCAAAGAGGTCTGCGCTACCAGTCGCCGAAGCGCCGGTGTCGACCGGAGTCTGCGCGGACGGTGGCGTGGGTACGCCACGATTACCGCCGGCGACTCTTCTTGCGCGGCGGCGGTAGCGCACCCTCGGCCCGCAACCGGGCGGCGTGCTCGGCCAGCGCCTCGACCAACGGACCCACCGCCGCGACCTCGGGCTGCACATCGACGCGAAGGCCGAATTCCGCTGCCGTCTCCGCAGTCTTGGGGCCGATGCACGCCACGATCGTGCGCGCATGTGGCTTGCCTGCGATGCCGACCAGGTTGCGCACCGTCGAGCTCGATGTGAAGCACACCGCGTCGAAGCCACCCGTCTTGATCATTTCGCGGGTGTGCGCGGGCGGCGGCGCGGCACGCACCGTGCGGTAGGCGGTGACGTCCTCGATCTCCCAGCCACGGTCGCGCAGACCCTCGGCCAGCGTCTCGGTGGCGATGTCGGCGCGCGGCAGCAGTACGCGGTTCACCGGGTCGAAAATGTCGTCGTAGGGCGGGAATTCGTCGAGCAGCCCGAGCGAGGACTGCTCACCCGAGGGCACCAGTTCCGGCTCGATGCCGAATGCACGCACCCGGTCGGCGGTGGACTGGCCGACGCACGCGATCTTCACACCGGAGAACGCGCGGGCGTCGAGGCCGAACTCGTTGAACTTCTCCCACACCGCCCGCACCGCGTTGGTCGAGGTGAACACGACCCACTGGTAGCGGCCGTCGACCAAACCCTTGACCGCGCGTTCCATCTGCGCCGGGCTGCGCGGCGGCTCGACGGCGATGGTCGGCACCTC
This sequence comes from uncultured Actinomycetota bacterium, assembly GCA_963758825.1. GTDB lineage: Bacteria > Actinomycetota > Actinomycetes > Mycobacteriales > Mycobacteriaceae > Mycobacterium. Next base: position 102,813 of record CAVWWV010000019.1, read on the forward strand.
GATCGGCGATGCGCCGTGCGACACCAGCTTTTCGCTCATCTCGCCTGCCTGGTCCTTGGTCCGCGGCACCAGCACGGTCCAGCCGTACAGTGCCCGGCTCTCCCACCAGTTCAGCTTCGCCCGGTTGGCCACCGTCTTGCCGATCGTCACGACCAGCGGACCGGTCAGCGGGCCCGCGGGCTCGTTGGCGCCGATGGGCGCCTTGTCGTTGAGGCCGCCGAGCGTGGTCTCCACCGAGCGCTGCTGGCACGTGGTGCCCTGCGCGGTGACGACACACGGGGTGGTGTCGGCCAATCCGTACTCGATCAGGGTGCTCGCGGCATCGGCCAGGTGCGACGCGGTGGCCTGCAGGATCAGCGGACCCGGCGCGGCGGCCAGCGCCGCCCAGTCCACGTCGCCGCGAACGTCGGCCTCGGTGTGCGACGACCCGAGCGGAAGACCCGCGTAGGTCGGCACGGCCGTCGTGGCGGGCAGGCCCGGCACGATCTCGAACTGCAGATGCGAACGCGTCAACGTGTTCACCTCGGTGATCACCGAGTCCACCGACAGCGGATCGCCCGCCACGAGCCGAACGACGTCGACTCCGGTGCGGGACTCGGTGGCAAGGGTTTTGGCCACCTCGGCGGGATCGCCGAGCGCGGGCCGGATGTCGGGGCCCCCGGGGATCGCCGCCGTGGTCGTCGTCTCACCATCACCGTCGGTGTCGGTCGCAGGTCCTACTGGCGTGTGGACCCAGGCCGGCTCCGGCCCTGACGGCGGCGGCAGCTCGGACCCGCACAGGGCCAGCACCGCTTCGGGCACGTCGGGGTCGGTGAAGATCAGCGCAGCATTGGCGAGCACCGTGCGCGCCCGCGTCGTGAGCAGGCCCGGATCGCCGGGCCCGGAGCCGACGAACGTGATGCGGCCGGGCCTCTGCTTACGCCCTCGGGTCGTCATCTATCTCTCCCAGCGTCTGCCAACAGATCGCGTGCTCCCAGTTCGAACAACTCCGCGGCGACCGAGAGGCCAAGCTCTCGTGCCCGCTCGGGAGTCCCGACGCCGGACGCACGGATCACATCGGATCCGTCCAGCGCCGCCACGCAACCGCGCAACGACACCTCTTCGAAGACGCGACCGTCCTCATCGATGGACTCGACCACTTCCGCGATCGCACCCACCGGTGCGGAGCAACCCGCCTCCAGTTCGGCGAGCAGGACCCGTTCAGCGGTGACTGCGACACGCGTGTCGGCGTCATCCATCTCCGCCAGCAGCGCGACGAGCCCGGTGTCGCCTGCGCGGCACTCGACCGCGAGCGCACCTTGAGCCGGCGCTGGCAACATCTGCACCGGCTCGAGAGTCTCGGTGACATCGTCCAAACGCCCGATGCGGGCCAGTCCCGCTCGGGCAACGACGACGCCGTCGAGATCACCGTTGCTTACCCTGTTCAACCTGGTGTCAAGGTTGCCTCGTAGGGGGCGGATTTCCAAACCGAGACCCAATGCTCTAAGCTGCGCGGTCCGCCGCGGGCTCGAGGTACCGATGACCGAACCCACCGGCAATTCCCCGAGAACGAGCCCGTCGCGGGCCACCAGTGCGTCCCTGGCGTCCTCGCGCCGCGGTATCGCCGCGATCGTGAACCGGGGGTCCGCAGCGGTCGGCAAATCCTTGTACGAGTGCACGGCGACATCGCACCGGCCGTCGTGCACGGCCTCGCGCAGTGCCGCGGTGAAGACGCCGACGCCGATCGCGGCGATCGGATCGTCTGCCCGATCGTCGCCGTCGGTGACGATGATGACCAGTTCGGCGTTGTGTCCCTTGGCCACCAGGGCGTCTTTGATGGCACTTGCCTGGGTCTTCGCCAAGAGGCTGCCCCGGGTGCCTATCCGGATGAGATCTGCCAAGTGTTACTCGGGATTTTCGAAATCGGTTGTCACGAAGGGCATTTCAGGACCAGCGACAGCTTCGACGGCCTGCGGGTCCAACTCGAACAGCTCGCGAAGGGCCTCTGCGTAGCTGTCGCCGCCCGGCGAGCTGGCCAGCTGCTTGACCCGCACAGTCGGCGCGTGCAGCAGCTTGTCGACCACGCGCCGCACGGTCCGGGCGACCTCGTCGCGATGCGCGGCCTCCAGGCTGGGCAGCCGGTTGTCGAGCCGCAGCAACTCGGCTTCGACGACATCGGCGGCCCGCTGGCGCAGCGCCGTCACGGTCGGGGTGACCTCGGCCATCCGCTGCCCGGCCAGGTAGTTGGCCACTTCCGCGGCGACGATCGCCCGGGCCGCCTCGGTGTCGGAAGAGGCCGCTCGCGCCGCCGGATCGCGTTGGATCCGGTCCATGTCGACGACGTAGACGCCGGGAAGGCCCGCAACCGCCGGATCGACGTTGCGGGGCATGCCGAGGTCGCAGATCACCAACTGCTTGGGCTCCAGCCCGTGCGCGAGTCCGCGATGCACGTCGGCCAGCGAGACCACCGGGCGCACGGCGCCGGTGCAGCTCACGACGACGTCCGCATCGGTGAGCACCGGGGTCAGGTGGTCGAACGGGAACGCATCGGCGACGACACCGAGTTCGCGGATCTTGTCGGCCAACTTCTTGGCGCGGGGCAGCGTCCTGTTCACGATGTGCACCCGCTCGACGCCGGCCCGCACGAGATGCTTGGCGGAAAGGGCCCCCATCGCGCCGGCGCCGATGACGACAGCGCTGCGCCCGGCCAGGCCGTCCAGCTTGCCGTCGGCCATCCCGAGCGCCACCGACACCACCGACGCGCCTGCTTCGTCGATGCCCGTCTCGTTGTGCACCCGCTTGCCGACCGACAACGCGCGCTGAGCCAGCTCGTGCAGGGTGCGCCCGACGGTGTGGTTCGCCTCGGCCGCGCCGTAGGCCCGACGTACCTGTCCGAGCACCTGCTGTTCGCCGATCACGGCCGAGTCCAGGCCGCTGGCGACGGCGAACAGATGCTCGACGGCCGCCTCGGCATACCGGACGTAGGCGTATTTGGTGAGGTCGCCGAGCCCCATCCCGGAGTGTTCGGAAAGCACCTGTCCGATCACCGAAAGGCCGCCGTGGAAGGCCTCCACCACCGCGTAGACCTCGACGCGGTTGCAGGTCGACAGCACCATCGCCTCGGTCACCAGAGAGGATTGCAGCACCTGGTCGACGATCTTGGCCTGATCGGACTCGTCGGTGCTCAACTGCTCGAGCACGGACACCGGCGCGCTGCGGTGCGACACGCCGAAAAGCAATACGCTCATGGCCTCATCACCACGTTGACCACGGTAATCGCTAGTTGCTCAGGTCACCAAATTCGTGACGCGGTTAACCCTTTTCCGACTTCGCAACATCTGCTCGCAGCCTGGGCTCGTCGAGCTCCCAGTAGCTGTGCTCGCGGCCGTCGAGGAGCACCACCGGAAGCCGGTCACCGAACTCGATGCGCAGCCCGGAATCGCCCGCTGCGGCTGCCGCGTCGACGTCGGTGGTGGTGAAGTCGAACCCGAGCTCGGCCGCCAGCTCGACGAGCCGTGCCGCGGTCCGCTCGCACAGCGAGCACCCCTGTCTGGTCAGCAACACCACCTGCGAACGGCTCACGGCATTCAGTATCGGCAACCGCGGGTGACTTAGGGTTGATGGGTGCCCATTCGCGATGGTGACGAAGCCGCCGTGCAGGCGTTGGCAGGCGATGCCAGCGCTCAGACCGCCGTGGCACATCTCGTCGACGACGAGGATGCCGGTCCCGCGGCGCCGCCACCCGATCTGACCGCGGCCGCGTTCTTCGATGTCGACAACACCCTGGTACAGGGGTCGTCGCTGGTGCACTTCGCCCGCGGCCTGGCGGCGCGCAAGTACTTCACCTACGGCGATCTGCTGCGATTCGGCTACGCGCAGGCCAAGTTTCAGCTCACCGGCCGGGAGAACAGCGACGACGTGGCCGAGGGCAAGGCGCAAGGCGCTGGCGTTCATCGAGGGCCGGTCCACTTCCGAGCTGCGTGCCGTCGGCGAGGAGATCTTCGACGAGATCATCGCGGACAAGATCTGGCCCGGTACCCGCGCGCTGGCGCAGATGCATCTGGACGCGGGCCAGCAGGTATGGCTGGTCACCGCGACGCCCTACGAGCTGGCGGCAACCATCGCCACGCGGCTCGGGCTGACCGGCGCGCTCGGCACCGTCGCCGAGTCGGTCGACGGAATCTTCACCGGTCGTCTGGTCGGCGACATCCTGCACGGCAGCGGCAAGGCCCATGCGGTGCGGTCACTGGCCATCCGCGAGGGACTGAACCTGCGCCGGTGCACCGCGTATTCGGACAGCTTCAACGACGTGCCGATGCTCTCGCTGGTCGGCACGGCGGTGGCCATCAACCCGGATGCCGACCTGCGTGACCTCGCCCGCGAGCGCGGCTGGGAGATCCGCGACTACCGGACCGCGCGAAAGGCAGCGAGGATCGGGGTGCCGTCGGCGCTGGCGCTCGGTGCGGCGGGCGGTGCGCTGGCCGCCATCGCATCGCGACGCCACGACAGATAGCGTCGTCTGCGCTGATAGGCTCGCGCCGCGATGGCCATTGCTGAAGACATCATCGGAACCCACTACCGGTATCCCGACTACTTCAAGGTCGACCGGGAGAAGGTCCGCGAGTTCGCGGCCGCGGTCAAGGACGAACATCCCGCGCATTTCAGCGAGGACGCCGCCAAGGAGGTCGGCTACGACTCCGTGGTGGCGTCACTGACGTTCCTGGCCGTGGCGGGCCGCAAGGTGCAACTGGAGATCTTCAGCCAGTTCGCCATCCCGATCAACATGGAGCGGGTTCTGCACCGCGACCAGAAGATCACCTTCCACCGGCCGATCGTCGCAGGCGACAAGCTGTTCTTCGACTCCTATCTCGACAACGTGATCGAGGCGCACGGCACCGTGGTCGCCGAGATCCGTGGCGAGGCCAGCGACGCCAACGGCGAGGCGGTCATCACGAGCGTCGTCACCGTCATCGGTGAAGCCGCCCACGATGACGAAGCCGACGAGGTGAGCGCGACGATCAAAGCGCGACGGGACGCCGCGGTCGCGAAAATGATTGCCGGGCAAAGCTCTAAGAGCTGACCGCGGCAAGCCCGAAGGCTCGCCCATTCGTCAGCCGAGGAACATGTTCCTGCGGTTGGCCAGCAACTGATACAGCGTCTGCTGGATGGTTTCGCGAACCTGGTCGGTCAATTCGAATGTGACCATCGGATCGTCGGCTGCCGAGTCGTCGTAGTCGGTCGTGTCGATCGCTTCGCCGAACTGGATGTGCCACTTCGACGGCAGCGGCACCAGGCCCGCGGGCCCGGCGAGCGGGAACAGTGGCGTGATCGGGAAGTAGGGCAGCCCGAACAGCCGGGCCAGCAGCTTCACGTCGGCGATCATCGGGTAGATCTCCTCGGAGCCCACGATCGAGCAGGGCACGATCGGCGCCTTGGCCCGCAGCGCCGCTGAGACGAAGCCGCCACGACCGAATCGCTGCAGCTTGTACCGATCCTTGAAGTGCTTGCCCAGACCCTTGTAGCCCTCGGGGAACACCGCGGTCAGCTCGCCTGCTGCGAGCAGTCGGTGCGCGTCGGAGGTGCAGGCCATCGTGTGGCCCGCCTTGCGCGCCGCCTGCCCCATCACGGGCATGTTGAACACCATGTCGGCGGCCAGCAGGCGCAGGTCCCTGTGCGCGGGGTGCTTGTCGTGTACGGCGACCGACGCCATCAGCCCGTCGAACGGCAGGACGCCGGCGTGGTTGGCGACGATCAACGCCGCGCCCGTCTCCGGCAGGTTCTCGATGCCGCTGACCTCGACGCGGAACCATGAGTTGAAAAAAACTCTCAGCAAAGGCAAGAAGACCGAATCGTTGAGGTGCTGATCGAACCCGAACTCGTCGACTGTGTAATCGCCCATCATTCGCTTGCGGACGAATTCAGCAACTCCGGCGATCCTGCTGGCGAGTTCGTTCGGCGACTCGTCGACAGGCGGGGCACCCGCAGCGGCCGAGCGGCGGTCGTCGATCTCGCGGACGACGGCGGCGATCTGCTCGGCCGACGCGCGGCCGGCCGGATCGCTCAGCAGGGAGGGATGTCGGCGCGCGGCCTCGCCACGGGCGGCGGCCCGCCGCTGGGCGGCCTGCCTACCCGTATTGGAATGCAGCGGAATCACTTTCGCTTTTGATTCACCCGCCACTTCGCTACCTTCTCCCCACCCGATTTCGAGCCATTGTTCAACGTCCCCAACGCTGCGCCGCCGATACGGCGCGACTCTCCATTGAGCGTACCCATCGCGGGTCGATGATTGGAGTCAATCCACGACCACGCACGTAATCGTCAAAAGCTTCGGTCGTGGACCACTTTGGGTTATAGCCTAATTCATTACGCATGCGCGTGGTGTCCATGACCCGGCCATAGCTCATGTAGTCCAACTGTTCGCGATCAAGCTCAGTGTAGCGAGTCGCGCGTCTCAGCGAATCCGCAGCAGACAGGGCAAACCGTGGAAGCGGCAGCGCGACGCGGCCGGCGCGCCGAATGGCCTGAGACATCATGATGATTCCGGACGCCCCCACGTTGAACGTGCCCGATTTGCCCGCCATGGTCGCGCGCTCCAGTGCACCGAGCGCGTCCTGCTCGTGCAGTAGCTGCAGGCGGGCGTCGTGGCCGACGATGGTAGGCACCACAGGACCTGCCAGAAAGCGCGACAGCGCGGTGTCCATCGCCGGGCCGATCATGTTGGCCAGCCGCAGGATCGTCAGCGTGATGTCGGGCCTGCGTCGCGCAAGACCGCGGGCGTAGCCCTCGATGTCGCTGCTGTCGCGGGCGAAGCCCTCGCTGGGCGGTCGCCTGCTGCTGGAGTCCTCGGTGAACAGCACGGGATCGAACGCGCTCGACCCGTACACCTCGGACGTCGACTTGAGGATGACCCGGCGCACCGACGGCGCCTTCTGGCAGGCCGCGAAGAGCTGGATGGCGCCCATCACGTTGAGTTCCTTGAGCGCCGCCTTGCCGCCGGAGCGTGGCGTGTAGGACGCCGCGGCGGCATGCACCACGGTGTCGACGTCGCCGTTACGGATGACCTTCGCGATGAAAGGGTTGCGAATGTCGGCGCGGACGAACTCCGCGCGGCCCATCCGGCGCAACAGATCCTTGCTCGGCGCGATCGCGTCGACGGCGATGACGTGGTCGATCATCGGGTTCTGCGCCAGCCGAGCAATCAGGTAACCGCCAAGAAAACGGCAGGCACCGGTGACAAGCACGACCTTGGGGTGGTGCAGGGAGTCATCGTCCTGCCCCGGGTTGCGGCCCCCGGAGCGATCTTGGGAATCCATCCGGTTCAGCCTATCGACGGAGCGCCGAAACTACTTGCCGAGTTTTCTGCGCTGCACCCGGGTGCGACGAAGCAGCTTGCGATGCTTCTTCTTCGACATGCGCTTACGCCGCTTCTTGATGACTGAACCCATGAACTCCGCTACCTAGATGTTTTGGACGTGCTTACGCGCCACTTGGCGCGACCCGCACACTTTACCGGGCGGGTGTTGCTGAGAAAAAACCGACAACGGCTAGCCGGCGTCGAAGTAGGACGTCTCCAGCAGATCGTGGACGGCTTTGGCGTGCACTCGGAACGACCGGCCGACCCGCACTGCGGGCAGCTCACCGTTGTGCACCAGGCGGTAGACCGTCATCTTGCTGACCCGCATCAGGCTGGCCACTTCCGCGACGGTAAGAAATTGAGCACGCGGCGGCTGGTCGGGAACCGCGTCACCTCGTGCATGCTTCCCGCTCGCCGAATCCCGCCCCGATGGCCCGTTCATAGACGTCATCGCAACCCAATCCTTCAGGCACGGGCTGTTCCAGCGGCTTCCCCACCGCTGGGTACGACCCCGCGCTTACACGAGGAGAATAGCGGGGTTATTGGGGTTATTGCGACGGGTGTGGGCTAATCGATTGAAATTCGTTGAATTACCTGGATGTGATTCCTAGCTGGGAAGATCGGGCTTTCGCGGCCTCGACGGCCGCTGCCATCGCGGCCCGCACGCCGCCCTTTTCGAGTTCCCGCAGCCCAGCGGCCGTTGTGCCGCCCGGAGAGGTGACCGTGGCCCGCAGCGCGGCCGCCGTGGTGTCCATCCCGGTGCCCGTCGCCGAGTCACTGGCGGATTGCGCGGTATCGAGACGTTCGAGCAACATCGCGGCCGACCCGGCCATCGTCTGGGCGACCAGATCGGTGGCCACCGGCCGCGTCAGACCCGCCGCGACGGCCGCGTCCACCAAGGCCTCGACGACGAGGAAGAAGTACGCGGGGCCCGATCCCGACACCGCCGTCACGGCGTCCATCTGCGATTCCGCGACGGTCAGCACGCCACCGACCGCGTCGAAGATTCCCGACGCCTCCTTGAGCTGCTCGGTGGTGGCGAACCGGCCGGGCGCCAGCGCACTCACGCCACCGCCGACGACGACCGGGGCGTTGGGCATCACCCGGATCACGGGCGCGCCCGCAGGCAGCTTCGACTCGTAGAACTCGGTGGTGACACCGGCTGCCACGGTCACGAAGACCTGCTCGGCGCTCTCACTCTCGGCATGCGCGGCCGCGTCGGCGATCTCGTCGATGACCAACGACACATCGGTGGGCTTGACGGCCACGATGACGAACGAGGCGTTCTCGGCCGCATCGGCCACCGAGGTGACCAACACCGAGTACGTCTCGGACAGGTACGTCGCCCGCTGCGGGTCCTTCTCGGCGACCACCAGGTCCTTGTGCTGCCTGCCCGCGCGGATGAGCCCAGCCAGCAGCGCTTCGCCGATACTTCCGCCGCCGATGATCGCGATTCTTGCCACGGTCAAAGCATTGCAGACGCCGCCAGCGATTACTGCGGGGGCGGCACCATCGCGAGTTGCCTGCTCTGCACGACGATGTGGCCCTCACAGTCGACGACGATGTGGTCCTCGTCGAACCAGTCCTGGCCGATCTGCACCGTCGTGCAGACGATCCGAAGCCAGCCGTCGGCGGGCAGCGTGCGCAGAAAGGCCGTCAACTGCACCGTGGGCGCCCAGCCGAATCGGTTGACGCCGAACGTCACCGGAGCCGACACGTCCCCGCACAGCAGCGCGAACAGGGGGTCGGGCGCCACGCCCTTCGGGCGCACCCAGTACTCGATCACCGGCGGACCACCGTCGGTGCGCGGCTGCAACGTCGTCAGCGACGGCCGGATGTCGCAGCCGTGGGCCAGGTTGACGACGGGAGCCATCGGGTGGCCCGGACCGATCGGTTCCAGTCCGGGCGGCGGCTCGGGCGGCATCAGCGGCACCACCGGGTTGACCGAAAGCAGCGGCGGCACGTGATGTTCTGGCTCACCCATCGTCACCGCCGCGCGCACCGCGGTGCGGTCGCCCTGGGTCAGCTCGACATCGATCAGGCTCACCCGCCTGCCACGCTTGCGCACGGTCGTCGAAACCCGCATCGGGCCGGGATCCGGTGCCCACAAGTAGTTTCCGGAGATCGCGACCGGCCACACCGTGCTCCTCGCCGTGCTCGATGCGGGCGGCGTTCGCGCACAGCGCCAGCATCGCGCCGCCGTGCACCTTCGGGCCCGACCCCCTCGGGCCGATCGTCCAGTGCTCGTTCAGTTCACCGTCGTAACGGCCGTCGCCCGCAGGCGTCAGCGCCATCGCATCGGTGAACAGAGTGGATCCGGGCACGGGTGTCCTTTCGTCCGCCGCGAGTCAGCGCAGCAGATGCTTGCGGGCGAACTGGAGCGATTCGTTGAGAAGCGCTTCGCGCTCGGCGGCCGTCCTGGCGCCGGATGTGGTGACCTCCAGGATCACATGGCCTGCGAAGTCGCCGCCCGCCAGCATCTCGCAGACCTCGACGGTGGGCTGCGTGCCGTGGCCCGGCACCAGGTGCTCGTCGGTGGACGCCCCGCTGCCGTCGCACAGGTGCAGATGCACCAGCCCGTCACCCATCCGCGCAGCCATGTCGACGGCGTCGGTGCCCGCTGTCGCGGTATGTGACAGATCGAGCGTGTAGTGCGCGTGATTGCCGTCCAGCGGATCGTAGGACGGCGCAAAGGCGGAGATGCCGGGACCTGGCCGGCCGCCCCGCTTACGCATCCGCTCGATCGATGTCTGGCCCGCGCCGAAGAATCGGTCGGCCCGGAACGGAAACATGTTCTCCACCGCCACCATCACGTCGCTGTCCGCTTCCAGCTCGGCGACCTGTTCGGAGAATCCTTCCGCGTAGCGGCGCTGCCAGCGAAACGGCGGATGAACCACAACCGTCTGGGCGCCCAGCTGTTCGGCGGCGCGCACGCTGCGCTCCAGCTTGTCGATCGGGTTGGCTCCCCACACCCGCTGTGAGATCAGCAGGCACGGCGCGTGCACCGACAGCACCGGCATCGAATACTTCGCCGACATCTTCTCGATGGCGTCGACGTCCTGGCTGACGGTTTCGGCCCAGACCATCAGTTCCACACCGTCGTAGCCGAGCCTGGCCGCGTACTCGAAAGCGGCCTCGGTCCTCAACGGATAGACCGAGGCCGTCGACAGACCGACCTGGATGGCGGGGCGCACGGTGCTGCTTAGGCGGCTATCCCGATTGCAGGAGCGCCAGCGGCCCCAGCGTGACCAACGCACCGACCGCGACCGCGATCAGCGTGCTGCCGATGTCCTCGGTCTTGCGCACCACCCGAACGCCGACCACCAGACCCAGGATGACCAGAACGGACAGCACGAGCGCGACGATGTTGTTCCACTTCCACAGCTGGTCGAACGCGATGAACAGGCCCGCACCGAACAGCACCGCCAGGATGCACTGGCCGACGACGAGCGCGCCGCGCGCGAACGACGACATCGTCGACTCGTCGTCGTACTCGAGATCGTCGTCGTGTTCGTCGTGTTCGTCGAGTTCCTCGTGCTCGAGGTCGACGTCGCCGAACTCGAAGTCGTCGACGCGTGCGCCGCCCCCTCGTCGGGCGATGTCGTCGGCGACCGTGTCGCCGCCGAACAGCGGCCCGGCCGACGAGCGCAGGTATGACGGCAGCGCGTCGGCGTCGTCCTCGGTGTCGGGCGCCGTCGCGGCGACCATCGCCGGTCGGGTCAGATCGGAGGCGGCATCGTTCGCGTCGTCGACGTCGACCGGATCAGGGCTCATCTCCTCCGCGCCGACGCCCGACCCGCCGGGATACCGCCGCGCGGTCTGGCCCCACAGCGGCCGCCGTTGCGGCGGCTCGAAGTACGTCGGCTCGGCTTCGCGTTCCTCCAGATGCGCCGCGTAGTCGGCTTCCTCATGGGTCAGAGGTGCCTCGTCAAGAACTTCGTGGACCCGGTCGCTCTCCTCGACGTGTGGGGCGACGCCGTTGCTGGGCACCGGCCCGGTGAAGTCGTCACGAACGTCGTCACGAACCTCTTCGAGTTCGTCGGTGGCCGGATCAGCGGCGGTGTGGCGGATGTCGGCGTGGGTGTCTGGGGTGATGATCGGGATCTCGCCGGTCAGCTCGGCGACTGAGACGGAGTCCGAGTTGCCGCGCCGACGGCGGCGCCGACCGCCGACCGGCGGCGCTCCGATCGTTCCGTTCTTTGCCAGCAGCTCCGCGACCGATATCGGTCGTGTGCTGCTGTGGCTGTCTTCTGGTCCTGTCATCGTGTGTTGCCTTTGGGCTTGGCGGCGGCTCGGTCGGCATCGCGTACGGAAGTCTCGAACAGCGCGGTTCCGTCGGCTTCGCTATCGAGTTTCCGCAGAATAAGACCTTCTCGCAACGCCCACGGGCAGATGTCCACGGTATCGATCGCCAACGCTCGCATGCTCGCCTCCGCGACCAACGCGCCGGCCACGATCTGTGGAGCCCGTTCGGCACTCACCCCTTCCAACTCTGCTCGGTCAGCAGCGGTCATCCTAGAGATGAAAGCTATGAGCTGCCTAAGGCCGGTAGCTGTCAGTGTCCTCTTCACGCGCGGTCCCTCACCGGAAGGCGCCGCCCCGGTGAGTCGCGCAAGCGATCGGAAGGTCTTCGACGTGGCGACCGCGAGGTCGGGGGCGCCCGCCTTGAGCATCTCGGCGCCCGCGTCGGCCAGCTCGGTGGCCAGCCAGTCGCGCAGCATCCCCACCCGCCTGCGGCCCGGCGGATCGTCGGGCAACCATTCCCTGGTCAGCCGGCCCGCTCCGAACGGCAGCGACAACGCCACTTCCGGCACCTCGTCGACCCCGTTGGACAGCTCGAGCGAGCCGCCGCCGATGTCGATGTTGATGATGCGGCCCGCGCTCCAGCCATACCAGCGGCGTACCGCGAGAAACGTGAGCCGCGATTCGTCGACACCGCTCAGCACCTGCAACGCCACGCCGGTCTCGGCAAGCACCCGGGCGAGCACATCCTCGGAGTTCTTGGCGTCGCGCACGGCCGAGGTGGCGAACGCCATCAGCTCCACGCAGCCCGAACTCGCGGCGATCTTGGCGAACTCGTCGATGGTGTCGATCAGCTTGTCGGCGCCCTTGCGGGTCAACTTGCCCGACGAATCGATGGCCTCGGCCAGCCGAAGCGACGCCTTGGTCGAACTCATCGGTGTCGGATGGCCGCCACGGCGAGCGTCCACCACCAACAGATGGACGGTGTTGCTGCCCACGTCGAGCACACCAAGTCGCACGCACTCAACCTAACGGGTGTCGCAGTGATCAACGCGTCCGCACCGCCGCGTGGCGCCGTACATCGTTTCGCCGCTCACTCGGGGTAGCGTTGATTCTTGTGACATCAGAGCATCCCGGCGAGGTCGAGCTGGACTTCGCGCGCGAATGGGTGGAGTTCTACGACCCGGACAACACCGAACATCTGATCGCCGCAGACATGACCTGGCTCCTGTCGCGGTGGACGTGTGTGTTCGGCACACCTGCGTGCAAGGGCACCGTCGAAGGCCGCCCCGATGACGGGTGTTGCTCGCATGGCGCCTTCCTGTCCGACAAGGACGACCACAAGCGCCTCGACGCAGCGGTGAAGATGCTCACCGACGAGGATTGGCAGTTCCGAGAAAAGGGTCTGGGTCGCAAGGGTTATCTCGAGATGGATTCCTACGACGACAAGCCCAACCTGCGCACCCGAAAGTACAAGGGCGCGTGCATCTTCCTCAACCGTCCCGGTTTCGACGGCGGTATCGGCTGCGCGCTGCACAGCAAGGCGCTGAAGTTGGGTGTCGAACCGCTGACGATGAAGCCCGACGTCTGCTGGCAGCTGCCGATCCGTCGCACCCAGGAGTGGGTGACGCTGGCGGACGGAACAGAAATCCTCAAGACGTGGATCACCGAGTACGACCGCCGCGGCTGGGGCGAGGGTGGTGCCGACCTGCACTGGTACTGCACCGGCGACCCGAACGCACATGTCGGCGCGAAGCAGGTCTGGCAGACCTACGGCCCCGAACTGACCGAACTTCTCGGCGAGAAGGCGTACGCCGAGTTGGCGGCGATGTGCAAGCGGCGCAGCAGCTTAGGGCTGATCGCCGTGCATCCCGCCACCCGGGCCGCCGAGTGACCGGCTCTGCCCGTACTCAGCCTTCCAGCTTGTAGCCGAGACCGCGGACCGTCACCAGGTGCACCGGGTTCGCCGGGTCCGCCTCGATCTTGCTGCGCAGCCGCTTCACATGGACATCGAGGGTCTTGGTGTCGCCGACGTAGTCGGCGCCCCACACCCGGTCGATGAGCTGTCCGCGGGTGAGCACACGTCCGCTGTTGCGCATCAGGTACTCGAGCAGGTCGAATTCCTTGAGCGGCAAGGTGATCAGCTCACCGTTGACCGAGACGACATGGCGTTCGACGTCCATCCGCACCGGGCCCGCCTCCAGCACGCCGTCACCGATGGTCGGGTCGTCGGGATCTGCGCCGCGGCGCAGCACCGCCCTGATCCGCGCGATCAGCTCACGCGCCGAGTACGGCTTGGTGACGTAGTCGTCCGCGCCAAGTTCCAGGCCGACCACCTTGTCGATCTCGCTGTCGCGCGCGGTCACCATGATGACCGGCACGCTCGAGCGCGACCGCAGCTGTTTGCACACGTCGGTCCCACTCATGCCGGGCAGCATCAGGTCGAGCAGCACGATGTCGGCTCCTGCCCGCTCGAATTCAGCGAGGGCCGAAGGCCCGTCGGATACGACGGTGGCCTCGAAGCCCTCCTTACGCAGTAGGAACGCCAGGGGATCTGCCAGGGACTCCTCGTCCTCGACGATCAGCACGTTGGTCATGGACGCTCTGTTCCTCTCATTGGTCTGATCGTTCGTCCGACTCGCCCACGCGGTCCGGATAAGCGGGAATCGACAACGTAAATGTCGACCCGGTGCCCGGCTGGCTCCACAGCCGGATGGTTCCGTTGTGATTGGCCGCAACATGTTTGACGATCGCAAGACCCAGACCGGTACCTCCCGTTGCTCGTGATCTGGCCTTGTCGACGCGGAAGAACCGCTCGAACACCCGCTCCTGATCCGCGGCGGCGATGCCGATTCCGCGATCGGTCACGGCGATCTCGATGTTGTCGCCCCTGCGCCTGCGGCTGATGGACACCGGGGATCCGTTGGATGAGTATGCGATCGCGTTGGACACCAGGTTGGCCATCGCGGTTACCAGAAGGGGTTGGTCGCCGAGCACTTTGTAGCCGGTCGGCGCGTCGGTGGTGATGGCGATGTCGGCGTTTTCGGCGACCACCTTGTACCTCGAAAGCGCTTCTGCGACAACGGTGTCGACGTCGACAGCCTCGAGGTCGGGCAGCGGTTCGGCTCCTTGCAACCGGGACAGTTCGATGAGCTCACCGACCATGTTGGCCAGCCGCTTCGACTCCACCACCATCTTCTCGGAGAACCGCTGCACGTTCTCCGGGTCGTCGGCGGAGGCCAGCAGCGCCTCGGCCAGCACGCCCATCGCCCCGACCGGCGTCTTGAGCTCGTGGCTGACGTTGGCGACGAAGTCGCGTCGGGTGGCTTCCATCCGCGCGTGCTCGGACTGGTCGTCGACGTAGACGACGGCGAATCGGCGGTCGTCCTCGGTCAGCAACCGGACGTGGCCCCGCACGGACAGCCCGGACCGGCCGGGCGAGGCCCGCCTGCGCGGAGAGAGATCGACCTCGACGTCGTCACCGGTGGCCAGGGTGCGCTGCGCCGCCAGCCACGCGCGGTCGTCGAGGAGGCGGTCATGGACCAGGCCGAGTTCGCGGGCCCGGTCGTTGGTGTAGACGACGTCACGGTAGGTGTCGACCACGACGATGCCCACCGGTGACAGCGACACGATGTGGGCAAGCATTTCCGAGACGGTGATCCCCGACTCCTCGGTCGCTCGCCGCTGCCTGCGTTCGACGATCCTCGGGGCCAGACCCGCTCCGACCGCGACACCGGTCACCAGAGCGAGCAGGGCCACGACTGCCGTCAGCAGCAGTGCGGTCACCACACTCACGAGCAAATGGTACGAAACTGGTGAACGTCATCCCAGCAGCGTGCGGCCAAAACGGGACATGTCACACCGCCAGGCTCATGTGTTCGGTTGGCGTTCATCCGGTGTTTGCCCAATCGGCCGGTCGCCTTGGCTACTTCGCTCCCTGGCTCGCCACTGCGGCCGCGCCCGCGGCGGCGGCCTCGGGGTCCAGGTAGGTGCCGCCTGCGACCTTCGGCCGCAGATCTCCGTCGAGGTCGTAGCGCAGCGGGATTCCGGTCGGGATGTTCAGCCCGACGACGTCGTCGTCGGACATCTTGTCGAGGTACTTGACCAGCGCACGAAGCGAATTTCCATGCGCGGCGATCAGCACGGTCTTGCCGGCCTGCAGGTCGGGGACGATCGTCTCGGTGAAGTACGGCACGAACCGGACGACCACGTCTTTGAGGCACTCGGTCTTCGGCGGACCGCCCGCGATGTCTGCGTAGCGCGGATCGGTCGTCCTGGCTGTACTCGCTGCCGGAGCTCGATCGGCGGCGGCGGCGTGTCATAGCTGCGCCGCCAGGCCATGAACTGCTCCTCGCCGTACTTCTCCTTGGTCTCGGCTTTGTTCAGGCCCTGCAGTGCACCGTAGTGGCGCTCGTTGAGCCGCCAGTCGCGGTGTACGGGTATCCAGTGCCGGTCGGCCCTGTCCAGCGCCAGGTTCGCGGTGGTGATCGCCCGCCGCAGCAGGGACGTGTACAGCACGTCGGGCTGGGTTTCCAGTTCCTTGATCAGCTCGCCGGCCCGGACGGCTTCGGCTCTGCCCTTCTCGGTGAGGTCGACGTCAACCCAACCGGTGAACAGGTTCAGCGCGTTCCATTCGCTTTCGCCGTGGCGCAGCAGGATCAGCGTGGAATCTCCCATGGCTGAGAGACTATCCCGAGGCCGCCGCGTCGGCTCCGTTGTCGCCGTCGTCGTCGATCAGGTGCTCGAAGGCCTGAAGGTTCTTCAGCGATTCACCGCGCGACACCCGCCATTCCCACTCTTTCTGGATGGAGGTCCGAAAACCCAACTCCAGCAACGTGTTGAAGTCACTGTCGACGGCCTCGAGCACCTGACCGAGCACGCGGTCGATCTCGTCGGGGGTGACCGAGTGCAATGCCATCCGACCGACCAGATAGATGTCTCCGACGTTGTCGAGGGTGTAGGCGACGCCATAGAGCCTGCGGTTGCGCTTGAGCAGGAAGCGGTACACGCCTTCGTGGTTCTCGTCGGGCTTGCGGCAGACGAATGCCTCGACCCGCACCGAATGCTCGCCGATGGACAGGATCGTGTTCGTCTTCAGCCGCCGCTCACCGGGCAGTTCGACGATGATGCCCGGCAGCCCGCCGTGTGCGCCTTCGTGCGGCGTGTAGACCAGGCCGCTCTCGGTGCAGGCATCCTCGATGACCTGCTGCGCGTTCGTCTTCGTCATGCCCGCACACCCCGGCGCATCGAGAATCGGCGGCCCGTGCGGCGCGCGCTGACGTCCTGGGGGTCGATGGCGTGCGCGGTAGTCGCTCATTGCCCTTCCGTAGCTCGCGAGCAGGCCGTCGACGGTATGCGCCCAGGAGAAGGTCGCAGCGTGCTCGACGGCTGCAGTGCGCATCGTGTCTGGCCCGCGCTGCACCAGGTCGCCGATCGCCTGTGCCCAGTCGCCGACATCGTGGCTTGCCACCAGCGTGCCGGTGACGCCGTCGCGCACCGCCACGGGAAGGCCACCGACGGCCGCGGCCACCACCGGCGTGCCACAGGCCTGCGCTTCGACGGCGACGAGGCCGAATGACTCCGAGTAGCTCGGCACCGCGACCAGGTCGGCGGCGCGGTACACATTGACGAGTTGTTCTCGTGATTGCGGAGGCAGGAACGTCACCCGGTCCGCGATACCCAGTTCGTCGGCCAGTCGAACCAGTGTGTCGGGGGCGGCAAGGCCCGTTCCGGACGGACCGCCTGCCACCAGCACGCGCAGCCGGGGAAACTGTTCGGTGAGCCGGGCGGCCGCCCGCAGCAGCACGTCGGGCGCCTTGAGCGGCTGGATGCGGCCGACGAAGGCCAGGATGAGCTCGTCGTGCTCGAGTCCGAGAACGTCGCGCGCCGCCAGCTTGTCGCCGGGTGTGAAGGTCTGCAGATCCACTCCGGGGTGCACGACGTCGATGCGATCAGGATCGGCATGGTGGAGCGAAACCAGTTGCTGCGCTTCGTGTTCGGTGTTCACGATCAACCGGTCTGCTTCGTCGACGACCTGTTGTTCACCGATCGCGCGCAGCGGCGGCTCCGGTGCGTCACCGTTGGCCAGCGCGGCGTTCTTGACCGCCGCGAGGGTGTGCGCGGTGTGCACGAGCGGCACCGCCCACCGATCGCGTGCCAGCCAGCCCACCTGACCCGACAGCCAGTAGTGCGAGTGCACGACGTCGTAGTAGCCGGGCTCGTGGGTGGCTTCGGCGCGCAGCACGCCCGCGGTGAACGCGCACAGTTGGGTCGGCAGGTCGTACTTGTCCAGGCCCTCGAACGGACCGGCGACCACATTGCGCACCAGCACCCCCGGCGCCACCCGCACCGTCGGCTGATCGGCCGATGACGTCGCCCTGGTGAAGATCTCCACCTCGACGCCGCGGCGGGCCATCTGCAGGGCGCTCTGCAGCACGTAGACGTTCATGCCGCCGGCATCGCCAGTGCCGGGCTGCGCCAACGGGGAGGTGTGCACGGAAAGAACGGCGACTCTGCGGGGCTGATCCGTCGCTGGGCGCACACAGACATGTCTACACCGTGCTCAGCGACGGTCCTCGCCGAGTTCCAGTCCGAACAACACATCCCAGAATGCGTCGTCCGACGGATACTGCAGAGCCGCCGCCTGCTCTCGCAGCGCCAAGGCCCGCTGGTGGATCCGGTACTCGGTGGCGCGCGGCATCGACGCCGGTCTATGACCCGCCTCGACCGTCGACTCTGCCGTGGGCGATCTCATCGCAGCGCGTCGACACCGTCTTCGACGTCGGCCGTCACCTCGAATCCGTCGAATCGAGCATGTCGACAGGTCGGCGACGGCCGCTGCCGTGCTGAAACAGGTGAGAGTGAGCACACAGCGCAGTTCGTAGCCGCGCAGCGCCTTCGCGCATGACAAAGTCGTCAGCCGTTCAGCTGCGGTCTCAGTTCGAACGACATTGTCGCTCGGAGCCGGGCAGCTCGGCGTGTGTCCCGACGATCGCCGCTCCGGCAGAAAGGAGGCGGAGTCAGGGCGGCGCCTCAGGCGCTGCGGGCAAGCGCACGCCGCATCGCGCCGATCGGATCGGCGTAGATGCCGCCAAGCGACACCACGCCCGCACCCGCCTCCTGCACCCGGTTGCCGAACGACGTCACCCGGATATCGCGGGCGGGCAGCACCGAGCGCTGCCGGTATGCGTCCTCGACCAGGCTCATGCCCTCGGGATACTCGGTGAACGCCTGACCGCCCACCACCAGGTCGTCGGGGTTGAGCATGTCGCGCAGCAGCGCAACCGCCTGTCCGAGCACCCTTGCCCGCTCGGCCAATAAGGCGCGGGCGTGCTCGTCACCCTGCCTGGCCGCCCGCAGTACGGCCGCCATCGTCGACGCCGGGCCCTCTGCGGGGATCACCCGGTGCTTGCGTGCGGCGATGAGAACCGCCTCGTCGCTGACCGTCGACTCCAGCTGCCCCGTTCCGCCGAGCAGGTCCGATTGGGCGGGCAAGCCGGCGATGGTTCCCGGGCCGCTGGCAGGCGAATGCACCTTGCCGCCGATCGACAGCGCGTAGCCGACGGTTTCGCGGGCGTACACGTACAGGCTCGTCGCCGGATGCGACGGCCGGCGCGTACCCAGCAGCAGTTCGGCGCCCGCCATGGCGTCGACGTGCGACGCGACCGACACCGGAAGGCCGAGGGTTTCGGCGATGACGGGCCCGACGGGCGCGTCCGACCAACCCAGCCGCGGGTGGTCGAGGTAGCCGGTCGTGCTGTCGATGACGCCGCCCGCGGTGACGCCGACCCACAGCGCGCGGCGCCGGTGCCAGCGACTCAGGTAGCGACGCGCGCTGCCGGCCAGCGACGCGAGGGCGGCCGTCTGCGCGCCGCGCGGCGTCGGCGTCTCGACGACGTCGAGCGTGCGGCCGAACAGGTCGGTGGCCACGATGCTCGTGGTCCGCGCGCCGATGTGGATGCCGAGCGTCAGGAACGGCTCGTGGTTGACCTCGACCGGTACCCGGGGCCTGCCGATGGCGCCGGACACCGCGAGGTCGGCGCGTTCCCTGAGCACACCCGCATCGAGCAGCGCGGTCACCTGACGGTTCACCGTCGCGATCGACAGCCCGGTGACCTTGGCGATGACGTCACGGGCGATGGGGCCACGCGACCTGGCGGCGTTGAAGACCGAGGCCGCCGCGGCGTCGGCCACGCACAGCGACGGCGCAACGATGTGATGCCGTGACAGCAGGGCACGCTTGGTGTGGGCGGCGGGAGCTTGGCGGAGAGCGGTGGTGCGCACGGGATGTCCTCGTCAGTAGTCGGCTGGTGGGGCGGTGCCACACCTGGCGACTCAGTAGGACAGTGCGAATGTCTCGACTCGGGTCAGGCGCGGCGGATTGCGCGGCGACAACAACAACACGCGCGGCGTGCGCCGATTGCCTGACTACTGCGGGTCACGCCGTGAACTTAGCACAGCCAACTAGCTCTCTGCCCAGTGACGTCGGCCACTATCGAGGGAAGTGCACCGTCTGCGTGGAGAACAGCTTGTGCGGCCTGCTGATGAAGTTGGCGGCCTCCACTACGCCCATCCATGTCGGGATGAGGTCGGAGTCGCCGTACACGAACCGGCATGCCGATTCGAGGGTCTGACCCGCGAGGTGCAGGCGGAAATTGAGGCCCGGCTGAATCAGCACGGTGCCCGGTGCGGGCTCGGTGGCAGGGTCCATTTCGTTCGCGAATGCGATCACGATCGCGAGACCGTCGTCGCCGTACCACCGGCCCGCCAGCCCGGCGAAGCTCTCGCCGTCCACCACGGTGTGGTGCCCGACGTCGCTCAGATCGGGGATCAGCAGCCATGCGCCACGCTCGATCGGCTGCTGGGCCACGCCGCTGGCGACCTCCCAGATCAGTTGGATCTTGGTGTCCTGGGTGCCGTAGTAGTGCTGGGTGACCTGTGCGCGGGCGGCCGGGGTGTCGTCGGTGGTCCACAGATGCCGGTACGTCACAAAGGGAACCAGCAGTTCCTGGCCGACGAGGATCAGGTCGGGGTTGGCGAGGTTGTTCATTCTGGCGATCACCGGATACAGCTCGCCGTCGCCGTACTCGCGTGCGGCGATGCCGAACAGGGTGTCGCCGGGCGCGACGGTGTAGTTCTTCATCTCGGTTCCTTTCGAAGTGCTGGGGGACGGCCCAAAGCCTTCGCCGGCAGCGTGCCACGGCACACGAGTAGGCGACTACTCGATTTCGTAGAGTTGGTGCCATGTCAACGCCCGATTCCGACCGCCGGGTCGCGGTGGTCACCGGTGCCAGTGCCGGCATCGGTGAAGCGACCGCCAGAACGCTTGCCGCCCAGGGCTTTCACGTGGTGTGCGTGGCCCGCCGCGAGGAACCGATCAAAAGCTCGCCGCGGAGATCGGCGGCAGCGCCGTCGTCACCGACGTCACCGACGAACGTGCGGTGGCGGCGCTTGCCGACGGGCTGGACCGCGTCGACGTCGTGGTGAACAACGCAGGCGGCGCCCGAGGCCTCGAGCCGGTGGCCGACGCGAACGTCGAGCACTGGCGGTGGATGTGGGAGTCCAACGTGCTCGGCACGTTGCACGTGACGCGCGCTCTGCTGCCCAAGCTCATCGAATCCGGCGACGGGCTGATCATCACCGTGACGTCGATTGCGGCGCTGGAGATCTACGACGGCGGGTCCGGCTACACCGCGGCCAAACACGCGCAGGGCGTGTTGCACCGCACGCTGCGCAGCGAGTTGATCGGAAAGCCCGTTCGGCTCAGCGAGGTAGCGCCCGGCATGGTCAAGACGGACTTCTCGCTGCGCCGCTTCGACGGCGACGAGGAGCGCGCCGACGCCGTCTACAAGGGCGTCACCCCGTTGCTGGCCGAGGACATCGCCGAGGTGATCGGCTTCGTCGCCAGCAGGCCGTCGCACGTCGACCTCGACCTGATCGTGGTCAGGCCGCGCGATCAGGTCACCGGAGCAACCGGGTCCCGCTTCAACCGACGCGACACGGAGTAACCGAATACTCAGACCGCGACGGCCCGCCTGCGTCAAGATCACCAGGTGAGACGAACCCTTGCCGCCGCGATGGCCGCGAGCGCAACCGGAGCCTTGGCGCTCGGAGCGGTGATGCAGGCCGACGCCGCCACGTACTACTACGCAGGCGGAACGCGGCAGTCCGGACAGCCGTCGCAGACCTCCGCGACCGAGTGGCAGGCTTTCCTGGGCCAGGATCACGTACCCCCTGCGTACACCGTTCAGTACCCGCGTGACCTCGCGCCGCTGATCGGCGACAAGACCCTTGACGACTCCGTCGCCGACGGAATGGCCAACGCGCTGGCGTTGATCGACGAGCACGACGACGGGCAGGGCATCACACTCGTCGGCGTCAGCCAGGGCGCCGTCGTGATGGCCGAGACCAAGCAGGCCCTGATCGACGATGGCTTCGACCCGGCCAAGATCACCGTTCTCACCTTCGGTGATCCCACCAACCCCGACGGCGGCTTCCTGGCCAAGCTGGATCGGTGGAACATCGCCATCCCCGGATACACGCCGGTGACCCACATCCCCGGTCAGGGGGCATATCAGACGGTCGCCATCGAGTACGACCTGATCGCCGACTCGCCCGACAACCTGAACCCGGTGTCGTGGGCCAACGCGGCGATGGGCGCGGTGTACGACCATCCGAGCTATTCCAAGGCACTCCTCGAGCAGGCGGCCGCCGAAGGCCGAGTCGTGAGCAACACCGAGGAGTGGGTCGACGTTTCCGATGACGGACAGGTCGCCGACCACGCGGAAGCGTCCTACCAACACAACTTGATCAAGCAGAAGAACCTGCCGATCACCCGACCGATTCGCGAATTCGGCACGGCGGTCGCCGACGACACGGGCGACGTCGCCGTCAACAAGCTCGTGGATCAGCTCGACAACGTGTTGCGGCCGATCGTGGACGCCGGCTACGACGGCGGTGAGCCCGGCGGGACCCGCCATGTGGGCGCGACCACCACCCACTACCAGGACGACGACGGAAATCCGGTCGCCAATCCCAGCGCCAACCGGTCGACGGCCGAAAAACCGAACAGGCCGGTGCGGGACGTCGTCAAAAAGGTCAGCGACACCATCAAGAAGGTGGCCGACGGGTTGACCCCGAAGGTCAACCAGCAGTAGCGATTAGCCGCCCGGCGGGCGGCCGTTGACCGGCTGCGGCGCATCGGTCGGGGTGGCGGGCGCGGTGCTCGGGATCCCGGTCGGGGGCGGCTGCGATGACAGCGCCGACATCGTCACCCACTCGTCCCATGGCACCGCCCAGTCCCAGATGTCCCCGTCGGCGTAGGAAAGGTCGATCGAGGTTCCTGTCACCTCGACCGGGTCGCCGTAGATCGCGCTGCCGAAGTACTGCTGGGCGTTTTCCAGGTTGAGGTTGATGCAGCCGTTGGTGACATTGGTATTGCCTTGCGCCCCAATGCTGTTGGGGTTGCAATGGATGAACTCGCCGTTGTTGGAGATACGCACGGCGAAGCGCTCGTGCACATTGCTGTAGCCGGCAGCCGGGTTGCTCATGTAGAAGTCTTCGTACTTCTCGCTGACCACGTGGACGCCGCTGCGGGTGATGTTGCGCGGCAGGTCACCTTCACCGTAGCTGCACGGGAAGTCCATGATGACGCCCTCGTCGGTGATCACCTGGATGCGGTGCGAGCTGGCTTCGGCCTTGACGACCTGGCGGCGCCCGATCGCGAAGTTCAGCGAGATGTCCTGCTGCGCCAAAGGCATCGTCGCCGAACTTCACCCCGTAGATTCTTGCCTCCACGTTCACCGTGGCGCCCGCGGGGTAGTAGTCCTTGGTGCGGTAGTGCACCCGCGAACCGGCGGCCTCGTCGGGCAGCCACGCCCAGCTGCCCTCGACCGGCGGCTCGGTGGTCACCTTCAGCGCCTTCTCCACGGTGGCCTTGTCCTCGTCGTCGATCGAGGCGTCGAACTGGAGAATCACCGGCACTGCGACGCCGACGACCTGACCGTCGGCGAGCTGGAACTGACCATTGACCCGAGTCGTCGGGTTCACGGTGGTGAACTTGCCCTCCACCGGAACGGCCTTCCCGTCGCGACCGACCACCGAGCCCGTCCAGCTGTAGTCCACGCCGTAGCCGAGCGGCTCGGTGACGGTGAAGGCGGTGCGCTCACGGTTGATCACGCCTGCGACGGCCTTGCCGTCGGCATTGTTCAGCGCGACGCGCTGGAACCAGCCGTCGCGGACATCGACGCGGACCGGCGAAGTGGGCACCACGTCGGCGGCGGCGTTGGCCGGGGTGTAGGTCAGCGACGGCGCGGACGGCGCCTCGGCAGCCTCCGACGGTGCCTTCGGCTTGCTGGAACAGGCGGCGAGGACACCCGGAGCGACCACCCCGACCGCCAGAGCGGTCAGGGCCCTGCGCCGAGAAATCGGCGGCAACGGATTAGCGGGGGTCACGTGTTCCAAAGATACCTAGAGAGAGCCTCCAACCAGAATCGGCTCGGGTGTGAGTTCGATCCCGAAATCGGCCTTCACCCCGTCGCGCACCCGTCTGGCCAGGGCAATCACGTCGGACGCGGTGGCATTTCCGCGGTTGGTCAGGGCCAGCGCGTGCTTGGTGGACAGCCGGACAGGCGCGTCGTCGGCCGGATAGCCCTTATAGAAGCCTGCTTGCTCGACCAGCCAGCCCGCGGCCAGCTTGACCCCGTTCGGCGCCGGGTAGTTCGGTACCGGCGCCTGAAAGCGGCCCTGGATCCGGTCGAAGACCGCGCGCGTGACGACCGGGTTGGTGAAGAACGAGCCGACGCTCCAGGTGTCGTGGTCGGCTTCGTCGAGCACCATGCCCTTGCGTCTGCGCAACGCCAGCACGGCGTCACGCACTGCGGCCGGGTCGGTGCGGGCGCCCGGCTCGGCGCCGAGCGCCGCCGTCAGCTCGCCGTAGCGCAGCGGCGCACTGCGGCCGTCGGCGTCAAGGCCGAACTCGACCTCCAGCACGATGGCGGCATCGGAGTGTTTGAGAATGCTTGTCCGATAACCGAATCCGAGCTCTGCGCCACTGACCCAGCGATCCTCGCCGGTGGCGCGGTCCAGCAGCCGGACACGCCGGATCGTGTCGGACACCTCCGCCCCGTACGCACCGACGTTCTGGACGGGAGTCGCGCCCGTCGAGCCGGGGATGCCCGACAGACATTCGAGACCGCCGAGGCCGTGCTCGATCGCGGTGACGACGACGTCGTCCCACACCGCGCCCGCCTCCGCCCGCAGCACGTCGCCGTCGACCTGGATGCCCGCATTGGCCAGCCGAACGACCGTCAGATCCGCCATCTCGTCGGGCAGCACGACATTCGAACCGCCCGCCAGCACCAGCGTCCGTTCTCCGGAGTCCGCTGCTCCGTCAAGAGCGCCGATGACCGCGATGACCGCATCGGTGGTCTCGCAGGTGATCAGGCGGCGGGCGACCGGGCCGACGCGCAGCGTGGTCAGCGGGGCGAGCGGTACCTGCTCGGCGACAGGTACACCCCGTAGGCGCGAAGTGACCACGGGCCGTAACGGTAGCCTGGCCAGCTATGCCGCGCTCATTCGACATGGCCGCCGAGTACGAGGGCAACGTCGAACAAGTCCATCGGGCATTGCGCGATCGGTCCTACTGGCTGGCGCGGCTGGCTGATTCCGGCGCCGACAAGACGACCTGGACTCCATGCAGGTCGACGGCACGGGCGGCGTCGACGTGGTCACCACGCAGGTGCTTCGCCGCGACCGGCTGCCCGGCGTGGTGACGCAGTTCCATCCCGGCGATCTGGCGATCGTGCGCGAAGAGGTGTGGAGCCCGGTCGCCGACGGCAGCGCGACGGCAACCGTGACCGGCACCATCCCCGGCGCGCCGGTTTCGCTGACGGGCACCGCTGTGCTCGAGCCGACCGACGACGGGGCTCGCGGCTGCAGTTCACCGCCAGCGTCGAGGTGCGGATCCCGCTCGTGGGCGGCAAGATCGAGAACTTCATCGGCAGCCAACTCGTCGAGTTACTTATCGGAGAGCAGCGATTCACCACGGCGTGGATCAAAGAGAACCCGTAACTGGGCCGGTAACGTGGTGTTATGGCGCGCCGGATGGATTACACGGATCGACTACGGCGCGCCTGCCGAGAAGATCTATCAGGACTTCACCAGCCGCGCCTACTGGGAAACCCTGATGGACGCCTACCGCTTCCTGACCCCGCAGTCCGAGATCACCAGGTTCACGTCGGACGGGTCGGGCACCGACGTCGTCTTCAAGCAGAACCTGCCGCGCGCATACCTGCCGCCGATCGCGCGCAGCGTGGTGCCCGTCGACATGATCGTCACCCGCGAGCAGCATTTCGACCCGTACGACCACGCCAACAAACAGGGCAAGGGCACCTACCGGGCGAGCATCCCGCACGGGCCGGGACACTTCGGCGGCAAATACGTTCCTCACCGAGACCGAATCGGGCAGCGAGCTACGTCTGGTCAGCGTCTGCAAGGTGTACATCCCGCTGATCGGCGGTGCGCTGGAGGACCTGATCCTTCACCACATCAAGCAACTCTTCGATGCCGAGGAGGCGTTCACCGCTGACTGGATCACCAAGCACCACTAGCCCCGTTGGTCAGCTGACGCGGGGCACGACCGGCCACAACCGGCTTCGCCGCTGCGATCGGTGGCTTGTGCACTCGCCGCGGGTCCGCACCGCATTGCAGTCGGCGGCCGACCCTCTGGTGATCGATCTCGGCTACGGCGCCCTTCCGGTGACCACTCTGGAACTCGCGAGCAGGTTGCGCACCGTACGCACCGATGTGCGGGTGATCGGGCTGGAGATCGACCCGGAGCGCGTCAATGCGGCGCGGGCCGCCCAAAACGACTCCGTCGAGTTCGGGCTCGGCGGTTTCGAGTTGGCGGGCCACCGCCCGGTGCTGGTGCGGGCGTTCAACGTGCTGAGGCAGTACCCGGAGGACGCCGTCGACGAGGCGTGGTCGTTGATGAGGACGACGGCTGGCGCCCGGCGGCCTGGTCGTCGACGGCACCTGCGACGAGATCGGCAGGCGGTGCGGCTGGGTGCTGCTCGACGGCGACGGACCGGTCAGCCTGACCCTGGCCTGCGACCCGTTCGCCATCGAGCGCCCGTCAGACCTCGCCGAGCGGCTGCCGAAAGTCCTTATCCACCACAATGTCTCGGGTCAGCCGGTCAACAGCCTGCTCGCCGCCGCCGATCACGCATGGGCGAGCGTCGCCGGCCACGGCGTCTTCGGACCGCGGGAACGGTGGCGCGCCATGCTGAACATGTTGCGCGACAACGACTGGCCGGTCGAACCTCCCCGCCGCCGCATACGCGACGGCGTGCTCACGGTGCCTTGGTCCGATGTCGCCCCCGTCGGGGCTCCGTAGTCCGATGTCGCCCCCGTCGGGGCTCCGTGAGTCGCGCGGGCTACTGTTGCCCCGCCGCTTCGGCCTTGACCAGATCCGACTCCGGCTCCCCGGCAGCCACCTCGTCGAGTGCATCGTCGACATCCTGGGCGACCTGGATGTCGAGTCCGCGAATCGGTGCCTGCGGCGTCACCAAAGCTATTGCCACATAAGTGATCAACGATGAGGCGAAGGCAATGAAGGTCGGCCAGCCGTCGAAGGATGGGTCGATGACGCCGTTGGGGATGTAGAGGATCGTGTTGTCCAGGCCGTACATCGTCGGCGTCATCACGAACAACACGAGTCGCACGGTCAGGCCGACGACGATCGACGCCAGTGCCGCCACCGCGGTACCCCTGCGCCACACCAGCCCGAGGATGAACGGCACCACCAGACACGCCAGCAGCAGATCGAACGCCAGCGTCAGCAGGATTCCGGTCTGCTTCACATAGATCGCGATGAGGATTGCGAGCACCGTCACCGGGACCATCGCGATGCGCGTCGACCACAGCAGCGGGTCACGCTGCCCCGGCACATGCACGCGCCGAATCCCGCCGAGGTTGCGCACCGACACATTCGAGATGGCCAGGATCGCCCCGTTGGCCGTGCTCATCGACGCGCCGACAAGGCCGCACAACACGATGACCGTCAGGAACACCGGAGCGTAGTTGTCCAGCAGCACGAACAGGATCGGGCCGTCGAGCTTCTCGGGCAGGAACGCCTTCGCCGAGAGCACGACGAGCCCGAACGGAATACAGATCGCGACGACACCGGTCGCGGCGCCAAAGCATGCCCGTCGAGCCGTCTCAGGGGACTTCGCGGCGAACACCCGCTGCATGAAGTCGATCGCGACGATGTCGCCGATGCCCAGCGCGATCAGCGTCGCCCAGTTGATGGTCGCGCCCTGGGCCGGGTCGGTCATCTGGCCGAGGTCGAGCGGGCCCATGCCGTCGGCGATCGTCGATGCCGTGCGTGACGGCCATCCAGATCAGCAGACCGACGGCACCGACAAGCACCAGGACCATCTGGATGATCGCGGTGTACGCGTCGGCGATCAGGCCGCCCGTTCCCGTGTAGGCCACGGCGAGGATCGCGATGATGACTGCGCCGAGCCAGTACGGAATCCCGACGAAGTAGTTGAACAGAAAGCCGCCCGCCACCAGGTTGCCCGCCACCAGAAGACAGAAGCCGATGATGAGCAACAGGGATGCGACGGCCTCGACGGGCCGGCCGAACCGCAGCCGGTAGTAGTCGGGGAATGACGTGAGCCCCATCCGGTTCATCGGCTTGGCGAAGAACACACCCGTCAGGAACAAACACAGCGCGAGGCCGAGCGGAAGGCACGCGCCCGCCCAGAAGCCGAATTCGGACGCCAGGTCGGTATTGCCCAGCGTGGCGTTGGTGTCGACCGCCGAGCCCATCAGCGCGCCGCCGACGAGGATCAGGGGCAGTGAGCGGCCGGCGACGAGGAAATTGGCGCTGTCGCCTGCGATGCGTTTCGAAACCAGGAAGCCGACGAGAACGACGACGGCGATGCTGATTCCTACGCCGAGAAGAATCATGAGGGAGCCTCCTTGCGAGCTGCGGAGCCTCCCGGGTTTTTGTCCCGCCGTGGAGCGGCGGGGCCTCGTCGCCCAACCGCCTGCATCTCTCGGACCAGACCCGTAGAAACCGGCGGAACCCTAGACGCGCCCCACAACTGAATGTGGGTCGTGGGTCAGAAAAGCCCCGAACGGTTACGGCGGATTGCGGGCCGTGTTAACGGCTCGTTGCATTTTCGAGTGGCGGGTTTTCCGATCGCTGCCAAGATAAGGAAGCAGGAGCCGCGCAACCGGTTCCCCGGACGAGGTGCGTCGTACCCGGCAAGCGACAAGACGGCGCTAAGGAGTCCACCGTGGCCGACGACGACCAACCCCTCAACGCCGAAGGCGCATGGGCGCAACAAGCCGAGGCGCGCCTTCCGGATCGCCGCGAGCGTGAGGAGATCGAACGCGGCCTCACCTACGGGCTGGAAGCCGCGCCGACGATCAACGATCGCCGAATCTCCACGTTTGTCCGCGGCGAACTGCCGCACTTCGCGGGCGAGCGGGGAACGTTCCTGAAATGCCCGTTCGTCGAGGACGTCAACAAGGTCGACGACGCCGAGGTGGCGATCTTCGGTGTGCCGCTCGACGCCGGCGCCACCTACCGGCCAGGTACCCGCTTCGGTCCGCAGGGAATTCGGCGCTCCACCAACCTTTTTGGCACCTACAACTACGAGTCGGGCGTCGACCTGCGTGAGCAGCTCAACATGGTCGACATCGGCGACGTGTTCACCATCCCGGGCAACCTGGAGAAGTCCTTCGACCAGATCAGCCAGGCCATGGCGCATGTGGTGTCCAAGGGTGTGATGCCCGTCGTGCTCGGCGGCGATCACTCCATCGGCTTCCCGACCATCCGCGGGTTGACCCCGTATCTGGACGGCAACGTCGGCATCATCCATTTCGACCGCCACGTGGACACCCAGGAATCCGACCTCGACGAGCGGATGCACACCACACCGTGGTTCCACGCCACCAACATCAAGAACGCTCCGGCGACCAACCTGGTGCAGATCGGTATCGGCGGCTGGCAGGCGCCACGCGCGGGGGTGAAGGTCGGCCGCGAGCGCCAGTCGACGGTCATCACCGTCGGCGACGTGGAACGGGTCGGCGTCGAAAAGATCGCCGAGATGGCACTCGAGATCGCCTGGAAGGACGCCAAGGCCGTATACCTGTCCTTCGATATCGATGTCATCGACGCCGGCTTCGTCCCCGGCACGGGATGGCCGGAACCCGGTGGGCTGTTGCCGCGCGAGGCACTCAACCTCATCAAGATGGTGTCGGAGCCAGGCCTGGCAGGCATCGAGGTCGTCGAGTGCTCGCCTCCGTACGACTGGGCCGAGCAGACCGCGCTGTTGAGCTCGCGGGTGATTCTGGACAGCCTTGCCGCGCAAGTGCGCTCCGGGAAACTGGGCAACAAGGCCGCCGCGCAGGACCGAGTCGCCTGGGGGCCGTGACGGCGGCTCTACTCTGGAGTCATGCGAATCGCGTTGGCGCAGATCCG
Organism: uncultured Actinomycetota bacterium; assembly: GCA_963758825.1. Taxonomy (GTDB): domain Bacteria; phylum Actinomycetota; class Actinomycetes; order Mycobacteriales; family Mycobacteriaceae; genus Mycobacterium. Next base: position 132,884 of record CAVWWV010000019.1, read on the forward strand.
GAGCGGCACCGAACCCGAGGCCAATCTGAAGGTGGTCGAGGACTACACGCGCCGGGCGGCCGACGCAGGCGCGAGCCTGGTGCTGTTCCCTGAGGCGACGATGTGCCGATTCGGGGTGCCGTTGTCCGAACTCGCCGAGCCGCTGGACGGGCCGTGGGCCGACGGGGTGCGCCGCATCGCGTCGAGCGCGGGCATCACCGTCATCGCAGGCATGTTCGTGCCAGCCGACGACGGCAGGGTCACCAACACGTTGATCGCGTCCGGGCCGGGCGTCGACGCCCACTACGACAAGATCTACCTCTACGACGCGTTCGGGTTCACCGAGTCGCGCACCGTCGCGCCGGGCCGCGAGCCCGTGGTCATCACCGTCGACGGGGTGCGCGTCGGGCTGAGCCTCTGCTACGACATCCGCTTCCCGGAGCTCTACGTCGAGCTGGCGAGGCGCGGTGCGCAGCTCATCACCGTGCACGCCTCGTGGGGCACGGGGCCAGGCAAGCTCGAACAGTGGACGCTGCTGGCCCGTGCCAGGGCATTGGACACCGGCAGTTTCGTCGGCGCCGTCGGTCAGGCGTATCCGGGCGACGAGGTCGCCGCGCTCGGACCGACGGGCGTGGGCGGCAGCGTCATCGCATCTCCGCTCGGTGAGGTCCTCGACGCGGCGGGCGCAGACCCGACGCTGCTCGTCACCGATATCGACCCCGAAGCCGTGCAATCGGTGCGGGACACGATCGCGGTGCTCCGCAACCGCACAGACCTCGCCGAACTTCATAAGGCAGAATCGCGGGGGTGACTGAACCCTGGGCTCGCCCGGCCGACCAGCCCCCGCCAGGTCAGGTCCCGCAGGGGCCGCCTCCTCCGCAGTTCCCACCGGGCGCATCCGGGCAACCCGGTCCCCCGCCACCAGGCGGGCCAACTGGACCAGCGCCGGCGGGCCGGGCGGGCCGGGCGGGCCGGGCGGAAAGCTCAAGCGGCTCTTCCGCGACCCGCTGACCATCGTACTGGTGGTCGTCATCGTGGTCGCACTGGTCGCCGCGGGCGTACTGGCCGCGGAACTGTACGCGCGCAGCCGGGCCGACGACGTGGTGGCCGCGGCCACCGAATGCGTGGTGCAGGACGACGTCACCGTCTCGTTCGGCGCGTCGCCGTTTCTGATCCAGCACATGACCGGGCACTACGGCAACATCTCGATCGAGACGGCGGGTAACCAGATCCGCGACGCCAAGGGCATGAAGGCCCAGGTGAACATCGACGACGTGCGGCTGCACGACTCCGGGAATTCGAAGGGCACGATCGGCGCACTGAACGCGACGATCACCTGGACGGCTGACGGCATCAAGCAGACCGTGCAGGATTCCATCCCGGTGGTCGGCGGGTTCGTCACCGGCGTCAAGACCAACCCGTCCGACGGCACCATCGAGCTCGAGGCGGCATTGGGCAGCAGCATCACCACCAAGCCGACAGTGCAGGACGGTGGCCTGGCGCTACAGGTGGTCAACCTCAGCGGGCTCGGCTTCACGCTGCCGCGCGAGACGGTGCAGCCAGCGCTGGATGCGTTCTCCACCCAGCTGACGAAGAACTATCCGCTCGGCATCAAAGCCGACGACGTCAAAGTCACCGATACCGGTGTGACAGCGCGCTTTTCGACCAAGGACGCGCAGATCCCAGCGGGCAACGACGATCCCTGCTTCGCTGGACTGTGAGCCGGCTCGGCCGGCGTGGCCTTTAGACCAGACCGTCCAACACGGCGCGGGTTCCCGACAGCCCAAGACGGGTGGCACCCGAGTCCAGCATCGCCAGGGCATCGTCGGCGGTGCGAATGCCGCCGCTGGCCTTGACCCCGAGCTCCGCGCCGACGGCGGCCGCCATCAGCTCGACCGCGTGCAGCGAGGCGCCGCCGCTGGGATGAAACCCGGTGGAGGTCTTGACGAAGTCCGCACCTGCGTCTGCGGCCGCCCGGCATGCCGAGGTCAGCGCGTCTTCACCGGCCAGACTCAGCAGCGCCGCCGACTCGACGATCACCTTGAGGACCGCGTCGGGCACGGCGGTGCGGACGGCGGCGACATCGGCCCGTACCGAATCGAATTCACCCGATACAGCGGCGCCGACATCGATGACCATGTCGATCTCGTCGGCGCCCGCATCCACGGCCTGCACGCGCCTCGGCGGCTTTGATCGCCGAAAGGTGTTTGCCTGACGGGAATCCCGCGACAGACGCGATGTGCAAACCCTCCGCTGCCGACGATCTGGCGACGGCCACCATCGAAGGAGATACGCACACCGCATACACGCCGAGCTCGACGGCCTCCGCCACCAACGCCGTGATATCGCTTTGTGTTGCTTCGGGTTTGAGCAACGTGTGGTCGACGACACCGGCCACTTCAGCGCGACCGCGCGCCACTAGAACGGTTCTTCTGTGCCGCCGGGATTGCAGTGCGCGGCCACCATCTCATCGGGTGAGACCTCCGGTCGCCACGGCTCGAGGTTCCAGCTCGTTTTCCCGGGTTCGGCGAATTCCGCGTACTGCCAGTGGCACATGAATTGTTCGCGCATACCGGGAATGTCGGCGTCCGGCGACAGCGCCAGCACTTCGGTCCATGCCTCGTCGGATTGCCCGGTGGTGCCGATCTGAGCGGCCGCGACGCGGGCGGATTCCGTCGGATAGACGCGCAGGCTGGACAGGTCGCCCCACTTCGCCCACTCGGCGGAGGCGACGTACGGGGGGCCGGGCACATCGGCCGACGCGGTGCCCGCCAGCATGAGGGCAGCAGTCATGGCAGCCGCCGCGGCGGCAAAGATCCTGCGCACTCGACTACCGCGACTTTCCCTGGATATCGAGGATCTTGGGCCGGACGTCGACGAGGTAAATGCCCGATGCCACGGCTGCGATGGCCGCGCCGAAGGGGTCCCTGAACACCAGCAGCAGCAGGACGCTGACGCCGATGATGAGCAGCCAGACCGGCTTGGTGAGCTTGCCCGCGGCGGTATAGGCGTCGGGGCGCTGCATGGCGGCGTGCACGAAGGCATACGCGGCCACGGCGAATGCGAGGACGACGAGCACCAAAACGATGACGCCCGCTAGGTCGGCAAGGATCACCTCACCAGCCTAAGCGGGCGCCACCGTCGGCGTCGAATCTACTTCTGAGTGACCTTCTTGGCCGGAGCCTTCTTGGCCGGAGCCTTCTTGGCGGGGGCCTTCTTGGCCGGCGCCTTCTTGGCGGTCGACTTCACCGGGGCGGCGGTCTTCTGCGCCTTCTTGGGCAGCTCGACGCCAACCAGCTTGGCGGCGCGCTCGCCGACCGCGCGGGTCTGCGAAGCGACGTTGCCCAGCGCCTCCTGGGTCAGCTCGACGGCCTGGTCGGTGCGGGTCTGCACGCGTCCTGCGGCCTCTTCGAGAGCAGGCTGGCTGCGCAGCTTCTCGATGGCGACCTCGCCACGCTCGACGAGCTTGTTGTACGTGCTCTGCGCGGTCTCGGCATAGGTCTCGGCGAACTTGCGGAGCTCCTCGGAGCTCAGCCGGTCGCGGAGGTCACCGAACTGCGACGGCAGGTCCTCCTGCAGCCTGGTCAGCCGGGCGCGGCTCTCCTCGACGCGCGTCTCGGCGTCGGTGCGGGCCTCGCCTGCACGCTCGAGCAGGGTGGCGACGATCTCGTTGACCCGCTCGAGGGCGAGGTCGGCGGCGCCCACTGCGGCGAGCAGCGGAGCCTTGAGGTCGTCAACGGTCGGCTGGGTGTTCTTCTGGGTCTTCTTCGCCATGTCAATGGTTCCTTTCTGGTGTTTTCACTCGGTGGTCTCTGTTCAGCGATTCGTCGGGAGTTCAGTCAGTAGTCGGCTCCTCGTCCGTCTGCCTGCCTTCCTGGACGAGGGCGGCTTCGTTCTGTTCACAGAACGATGTGTAGATGTCGAGCAGCACCTGCTTCTGCCGCTCGGTGATCGCCGTGTCGGTGATGATGACGTCACGAACTTCGTTGGACTCGCTGGGTTCCAGGATTCCCGCCCTGATGTAGAGCACTTCCGCAGAGACCCGCAGTGCCTTGGCGATCTGGCTCAGCACGTCGGCTGAGGGTTTCCGCAGTCCCCGCTCGATCTGGCTCAAGTAGGGATTACTGACGCCGGCCTTCTCGGCCAGCTGCCGCACCGACACCTGCGCCGCCTCGCGCTGCGACCGGATGAAGCTCCCGATGTCCACTGCAGCGTTGGAGACCACATCGACGAGCTTCTCGTCCTGCGACATGGGTTACCCCCTCGGTACGTCGGGAAATCGGTGTGACGACCCAACGGTACGACGGGGTGCTAACTTTTGCAAGCACTAGTTAGCGCAGGTCAGAAGAGTAGTTGGGCTATCGAATAGATGGCCAGACCGGCGAGGGCGCCCACCACCGTGCCGTTGATCCGGATGAACTGCAGGTCACGGCCAACGTGAAGTTCGATGCGGCTGCTGGCCTCTTCGGCGTCCCACCGCTCGATCGTGTCGGTGATGATCGTTGTGATTTCCGCCCCATATTGGGAGACCAGGTGTTGGGCCGCCCTGGTGATCCAGTTGTCCACCTTGTCGCGCAGGTCGGCGTCGTCGCGTAGCGATTCGCCGATGTGCACCGCGGAGTCCGCGATGCGGGTGCGCAGCGCCGACGACGGGTCGTCGACGGACTCGAGAAAGATCCGCTTGGCCGTGTTCCACGCCGTTTCCGCTGCGCGGGCGACTTCTTCGCGGGCCATGATCTGGTTCTTCACGTTCTCGGCCTTGCCGATCGTGTCCTCGTCGTGCTGCAGGTCCTCGGCGAACTCGAACAGGAACCGGGTGGCCGACCGGCGCAACTCGTGGTCGGGGTTGCGCCGCACCTTGTCGGTGAAGTCCATCAACTCGCGGTGGATGCGGTCGCCGACGAGATGGTCCACCCAGCGCGGCGACCACGTCGGCGAATCGCGCTCGATCACCCGCTCGATCACCTCGCCCGCATTCAACGACCACTGAAACGCCCGATCGGCCAGCAGCTGCAGCAGGGCTTCCTGACGGCCCTCCTGCAACAGCGTGGACAGCACCCGCCCGATCGGCGGCCCCCACTGCGGCTCGGCGATCCGCTTGACGATCATCCGGTCCAATACCGCCTGGACGTCCTCGTCACGCAACATCTCGACCATCACCCGCAGCACCGTGGAGGCCTCGGCGGCAACTCGCTCGGCGTGCGCGGGATCCGAAAGCCACTTCCCGAGACGCCCGGCGACTTCGGCGTCGCGCAGCTTGGTCTCGACCACCTCCGGCGACATGAAGTTCTCCCGGACGAACGCCCCAAGGCCCTCGCCCAGCTGGTCCTTTTTGCGCTTGATGATCGCGGTGTGCGGGATCGGTATGCCCAGCGGGTGCTTGAAGAGCGCCGTCACCGCGAACCAGTCGGCCAGCGCGCCGACCATGCCGGCTTCTGACGCGGCAGCGACATAGCCGGCCCACGCACCGGCGCCGTTCGCCTCGGCCCACTGGCAGAACAGGAACAAGACGGTGGCTCCGACCAGGAATCCCAGCGCGACGGCCTTCATGCGACGCAGGCCACGGCGCCGTTCGGCGTCGGCGGCGGTGTCGGCGCCGGCCAGCGATTCGGCGAAACTCGTCCGCTCGGCCGGTGGCGCTGGCAGGGCCTTCAATCCGATGCTTCCTGAGTCTGGTCTGTGTGCCACTCCTCCATCATCCGCTACAACATCGGTAGTTCGCCCGTGCCAAGGCGGCTGACAGCGCCCGTCGGCCGTAGTATCGAGTAGATCTAGGGAACGGACTAGCGCGATAGTGGCTCAGCAGACACCGCCGGGGGCGGTCAAGACCGATGGTCGCAAGCGTCGCTGGCACCAACACAAGGTGGAGCGTCGCAACGAGCTGGTAGACGGCACACTCGTGGCCATCCGGCAACGCGGCAGCAATGTCAGCATGGACGAGATCGCCGCCGAGATCGGGGTTTCGAAGACCGTCCTCTACCGCTACTTCGTCGACAAGAACGACCTGACCACCGCGGTGATGATGCGGTTCGCGCAGACCACCTTGATCCCGAACATGGCCGCCGCGCTGTCGTCGAACCTGCAGGGCTACGAACTGACCCGAGAGGTCATCAAGGTCTATGTCGAGACGGTGGCCGCCGAACCCGAGCCGTACCGGTTCGTGATGGCGAACAACTCGGCGAGCAAGAACAAGGTGATCGCCAACAGCGAGGAGATCATCGCCCGCATGCTCGCGGTCATGCTGCGCAGGCAGATGGTGGGCGTCGGCATGGACACCGGAGGCGTGGAGCCGTGGGCGTATCACACGGTGGGCGGCGTGCAGTTGGCGACGCACTCGTGGATGTCGCATCCGCGGATGAGTTCCGACGAGCTGATCGACTACCTGACGATGCTGTCCTGGAATGCGCTGTGCGGCATCGTCGAGGTGGGCGGCTCTCTGGAGAAGTTCAGGGAAATGGCACACCCGTCGCCGCTCCTGCCGCCACAATTGCTCAAACGATGAGCAAATCCGACGAGCTGCCCGACCCGTGGACGCATGAGCCACACGAGTTCTTGGTGTACCGCGAGGGCGACAACATCGAGGACGTCGACACCAGGGCGACGCCTGGGTTCAAGGGCAACAAGTCCGACGCCGCCGACCTGCAGCCCGAGCGCAACGAACGGTTCGCAGAGTTGCAGGAAATGCTCTACGCCAACAGCAAGGGCGCAGGCGACGACAAGTCGTTGCTTCTGGTGTTGCAGGGCATGGACACCGCGGGCAAGGGCGGGATCGTCAAACACGTTGTCGGAGCGGCCAACCCGCAGGGCATCCGATACCACGCGTTCGGTGTGCCGACGCGAGGAAGAGCGCAAGCACAACTACCTGTGGCGGATCCGGCGGGCGCTGCCTGCGGCGGGCGACATCGGCGTGTTCGACCGGTCACATTACGAGGACGTCCTGGTGGTGCGGGTTCACGATCTGGTGCCGCCCGATGTGTGGGGCAAGCGCTACGACGAGATCAACAAGTTCGAGAAGCAAGTCGTCGAATCCGGCACCACCATCATCAAGGTGGCGATGTTCGTCTCGCTGGAAGAGCAGAAGAAGCGGTTGGCCAAGCGGCTGCGACGGCCCGACAAGTACTGGAAGTACAACCCGAAGGATATCGACGAGCGGCTGGTGTGGCCGAAGTATCTGGAGGCCTACCAGGCGATGCTCGAACGCACGTCGACGGACTATGCGCCGTGGCACATCATCCCGTGCGACCGCAAATGGTACGGCCGGCTGGCGATCCTCGAGCTGCTCATCGAGGCGCTCGAGGGGCTCAATTTGTCTTGGCCGCCAGCCGATTTCGACGTCGCGGCCGAAAAGAAGCGGCTCGCCGACGCCTAGAGTCCCTACGGCGTTCAGTACGCGTAGAAGCCTTTGCCGGACTTCTTGCCGAGTTGGCCTGCCTCGACCATCCGCAGCAGCAGCGGCGGCGGCGCGAAGTTCGGGTCCTTGTATTCGTCGTACATCGAGTCCGCGATGAGCTTCATGGTGTCGAGGCCGATGAGATCCGACAGCCGCAGCGGGCCCATCGGGTGCGAAAGCCCGGCGACCACGGCCGTATCGATGTCCTCGACGGTGGCGACGCCTGCTTCGGCCATCCGGATGGCCGAGAGAAGGTAGGGCACCAGCAGCGCATTGACGATGAACCCGGACCGGTCGCCGCAGCGCACCACTTTCTTGCCGAGCACCCCGCTCGCGAACTCCTCGGTGCGCGACAGGGCGTCGTCAGAGGTGACCAGTGTGCTGATCAGTTCGACCAGCGGCAGTACCGGAACGGGATTGAAGAAATGCAGGCCGAGCACACGGCTCGGGTTCTTCGTTGCCGCAGCGATTTTCATGATGGGAATGCTGGACGTGTTGGACGCGAGCACAGCATCGGGATCGGTGATGAGCTCGTCGAGCTGGGCGAAGATCTTGCCCTTGACGGCCTCGTCCTCCACGACCGCCTCGATCACGAGTTGGCGGTCTGCCAGGTCGGCGAGATCGGTGGTGAACGTCAGCCTCGACAGCGCGGCGTCGCGATCGGCTTCAGACAGCTTGCCCTTGCTGGTGGCGCGCTCAAGCGATCCGGTGAGGCGCTTGCGACTCGCGTCGGCCAGCTCCTCGGTCGGCTCAAAGACGATGACGTTCGCGCCGGCCTTCGCCGATACCTCCGCGATGCCCGATCCCATCTGGCCGCCGCCGACGACGCCTACCCGTTCAATGCTCACGCTGACATCTCTCCTCACATTGCCGAGCAGACGCAACTGTGCCCGACACACCGAGGGCCGGGCACATTTACGTCTGCTCGCGCAGAACGGCCTAGTGGAACTGGCCCTCTTCGGTGGAGCCGGTCAGCGCGGTCGTCGACGACGTCGGGTCAACCGTGGTGGCGATCCGGTCGAAGTAGCCCGCGCCGACCTCGCGCTGGTGCTTCGTCGCGGTGTAACCCCGCTCCTCGGCGTCGAACTCGCGCTCCTGCAGCTCGACGTAGGCCGACATCTGGTTGCGGGCGTAGCCGTAGGCCAGGTCGAACATCGAGTAGTTCAGGGCGTGGAAGCCGGCCAGCGTGATGAACTGGAACTTGAATCCCATTGCGCCGAGCTCCTTCTGGAACTTGGCGATGGTCGCGTCGTCGAGGTGCTTCTTCCAGTTGAACGACGGCGAGCAGTTGTAGGCCAGCATCTGGTCGGGGAACTCGCTCTTGACGCCCTCGGCGAACTTCGCCGCCAGCTCCAGGTCCGGGGTGCCGGTCTCCATCCAGATCAGGTCGGAGTACGGCGCGTAGGCCTTGGCGCGGGCGATGCACGGCTCGAGGCCGTTGCGCACCCGGTAGAAGCCTTCCTTGGTCCGCTCACCGGTGATGAACGGCTGGTCACGCTCGTCGACGTCGGACGTGATCAGCGTGGCGGCCTCGGCATCGGTTCGGGCGATCACCAGGGTCGACACGTCGGCGACGTCGGCGGCGAGGCGTGCCGAGGTCAGGGTGCGGATGTGCTGCTGGGTCGGGATCAGCACCTTGCCACCGAGGTGGCCGCACTTCTTCTCCGACGCCAGCTGGTCCTCCCAGTGCGAGCCAGCGACACCGGCCGCGATCATGGCCTTCTGCAGCTCGTAGACGTTGAGCGCGCCGCCGAAGCCTGCCTCACCGTCGGCGACGATCGGGGCGAGCCAGTTCTCGACGGACGTGTCGCCCTCGACCTTGGCGATCTGGTCGGCGCGCAGCAGCGCGTTGTTGATGCGGCGGATCACCTGCGGCACCGAGTTGGCCGGGTAGAGGCTCTGGTCCGGGTAGGTGTGGCCGGAGAGGTTCGCGTCGCCTGCGACCTGCCAACCGGACAGGTAGATGGCCTTCAGCCCGGCGCGCACCTGCTGGACGGCCATGTTGCCGGTGAGCGCACCGAGCGAGTTGACGAACTCCATGTCGTGCAGCTGGTTCCACAGCACCTCGGCGCCGCGGCGGGCCAGGGTGGCCTCCTCGACGACCGAACCCTGCAGGGCCACCACGTCGGCGGGGGTGTAGGTGCGCTCGATGCCCTTCCACCGGGGGTTGGTGTCCCAGTCGTGCTGGATCTGTTCGGGTGATTTCGGGGTGCCAACGGTGGACATCGGGCTGCTCCTTCTGTGTTCTGGGCAATCGTGAGGGCGACGCGGTATTTCCCGGCTTGTTAACGCCCAAACAAAGTCGCTGTTGTGCTAACCCGATAATGCACGTCGACATATGCGCTGGTCCACCCGTTTCGATTGCAAACTTTCGCTAACCGATTTCCGTGCATCTTGCAAAGTTTGCAAAGACAGCTATCAGCTGAAACGGTTCAGTTCTACTGGCCAGTAGCCAATTTTCGCTGGTCAGTACGCCCGTACTGTTAAACGCCGGGGGTCAGAGCGCGAAGATGGCCGCGATCGCCTTTGTCTCGTCGCCGACGGCGTATGTGAGCGTTGTAACAGCGCGATCCGACAGTTCGGCGCCGAATTGTTCGGTCGAGCCGGGCGGATGAACGTGCGCGATGATCTCCAGCTTGTCGCCGAGCGCCACCGCCGCGTCGTGTTCAATGGTCACCCGCAACGGCGCCTTGAGGAGTTCCGGCGTGCCTGCGAGATAGTCCTCGATGACGCTCCAGTACACCGAGTTGTTCATGTGGTCGAAGATGTCGATGTCGCTGACCCGCACCGGGTACTCGCGGATCTCGGCCGCGTCCTCGCGTGCGCCTGCCTTCAGGTAGGCCTTCCATCTCAACCGGTTGACGTCGGTGGTGCGCTGCAGGCCCTCGAGGAAGTCATCGGAGATGCGGGCGGGGCCCTGGGTCTCGCGGTTGATGTTGATCCAGAACGCCTCGGACTCGATGAGCCCGCCCCTGCGTCCGTCGATGCGGACCCGCATCTCACACCAGCGGTTGGACGTCCCCGAACACCAGCGACGAAGCCGCAACATGTCCTTGAACTCGATGGGCTCGATCAAATCGACCATGGTGCGACGCACGATCCACAGCGGGTGCGTCTCCTCGAAACCCATCTCGCGGAGCTGATCCGAGCCGATGTCCTGGATATGGCGGGTGGCGGCGTCGAACTTCAGCCTGCCCTCGCGGTCGACGTCGGCGACCCGCAACGGCCATTCGATGTCGAAGACGTCGGGGTGCGGGTCCGGCACAGGCATCATCACCTTCGCCAGGCCGCTCGCCGTTCCGTCGGAGGTACTCATCGGTGCAAATACTGCCATAAGCCCATCGGATGCCAACTCTGCGAAGGTGCCCTTCACATTCTCGTTATGCTTTCTGACGTGGCAAAAACCTTCGTCGGCTCACGGGTGCGGCAGTTGCGCAGTGAGCGCGGTTTCAGCCAGGCCGCGCTGGCGCAGATGCTGGAGATCTCACCGAGCTACTTGAACCAGATCGAGCACGACGTCCGCCCGTTGACCGTGGCGGTGCTGTTGCGGATCTCCGAGATGTTCGGCGTCGACGCCACGTTCTTCTCGTCGCAGGACGACACCCGGTTGCTCGCCGAGCTGCGCGAGGTGACCATGGACCGCGACCTGGACATCGACGTCGACCCCGCGGAGATCGCCGACATCGTCAACGCCCATCCCGACGCTGGCCCGGGCGATGGTCAACCTGCATCGGCGCTATCAGATCACCACCACGCAACTGGCCGCCGCCACCGAGGACCGGTTCTCCGACGGCAGCGGCAGCGGCGCCATCACGATGCCGCACGAGGAAGTTCGCGACTACTTCTACCAGCGGCAGAACTACCTGCATGAGCTCGACACCGCAGCCGAGGATCTCACCATCGACCTGCGCATGCACCGCGGCGACCTTGCCCGCGATCTCTCCGATCGGCTCAAAGCCGTGCACGGAGTGCACATCGTGGCGCGCACCGACCTCGGCGACACCGTTCTGCACCGCTACGACCCCGCGACTCGCAGGCTCGAGATCGGCAGCCACCTGTCGTCGGGCCAGCAGGTGTTCAAGATGGCGGCCGAACTGGCCTACCTCGAGTTCGGCGGCCTGATCGACAAGCTCGTCGCAGACGGCAAGTTCACCAGCGAGGAGTCGACCACGCTGGCCCGCCTTGGCCTTGCCAACTACTTCGCCGCGGCGACGGTGCTGCCGTACGGGCAGTTTCACGAAGTCGCCGAGAAGTTCCGCTACGACGTCGAGCGGCTCTCGGCGTTCTATTCGGCCAGCTACGAGACGGTCGCGCACCGGCTGTCGACGCTGCAAAGGCCGTCGATGCGAGGCGTGCCGTTCTCGTTCGTCCGCGTCGACAGGGCGGGCAACATGTCAAAGCGGCAGTCCGCCACCGGTTTTCACTTCTCGTCCAGTGGCGGCACCTGTCCCCTGTGGAACGTCTACGAGACCTTCGCCAACCCCGGCAAAATTCTCGTCCAGATTGCGCAGATGCCCGACGGGCGCAACTACATGTGGGTGGCGCGCACTGTCGAACGCCGCGCGTCGCGATATGGTCAGCCGGGCAAGACATTTGCCATCGGGCTCGGCTGCGAACTTCGGCACGCACACCGACTCGTCTACTCGGAGGGACTGGACTTGTCGAGCGAGTCGATAGTCGCCACACCGATCGGAGCTGGCTGCCGGGTGTGCGAGCGGGACAACTGCCCGCAGCGGGCGTTCCCCGCGCTCGGCCGCGCGCTGGACATCGACGAGCACCGCAGCACCGTGTCGCCCTACCTGGTGAGGCAGTCGTGAGCACGCCGGCCCGGATCGAACCGGGCGGCTTCCGCGAACTGGGCCCGATCGACTGGGTCGATCGCCAAGCTTGGCGCGCGGGCCATCCGGGCACCGCGGTTCAGCCTGTTCAACGTGCTGGGTCAGCACAAGCTGCTGTTCCTGGCGTGGCTGCCCTACAGCGCGATGTTGCTCGGCCTGCTGAGCAAGCTGCCGGTCGCGCGACGCCGAGGTCGTCATCCTGCGCGTCGGCCATCTGCGCGACTGCGAGTACGAACTGCAGCAGCACCGCAGGCTGGCCAGGTCGCGCGGCATCGGACGCAGACGTGCAGGCCAAGATCTTCGAGGGACCCGACGCCGACGGGCTGACCGACCGGCAGCGGGCATTGATCACTGCCACCGACGAGTTCGTCGTCACGCGTGGCGTGTCGCCGGAGACGTGGGCGACGTTGGCAAGCCACCTGAACAAGGCGCAGCTGATCGAATTCTGCATGCTGGCAGCGCAATACGACGGGCTGGCGGCCACCATCACGACGCTGAATGTGCCTCTGGACTTCCCGGACTGAAACCGCGAGAGTTTGATCATGAATTTCACACTCGAGGTGATCGTGCTGCCCGTCGCCGACGTGGACCGGGCCAAGGCGTTCTACGAGTCACTCGGGTGGCGGCTGGACGCCGACGTCCCGGGCGACGGCGGATTCCGGGTGGTGCAACTGACACCGCCGGGTTCGCCGGCATCGATCATCTTCGGCAGCGACGTCACCGCCGCCGCGCCGGGTTCGACCCAGGGCCTCTACCTCGTCGTCGACGACATCGAGGCCGCCCGTGAGGACCTGGTCGCCCGTGGTGTCGACGTGTCGGAGGTGTACCACGACGCCGGTGGCGTTTTCGAGCACGCGGGCACCGGGCATCGGCTGCCGGGGCCGGATCCCAACCGGACCAGTTACTCGTCGTTCGCGTCCTTCAACGACCCCGACGGCAACCGGTGGGTGCTGCAGGAGATCACCGAGCGGCTACCCGGCCGGTGATTCCGCCTAAAGGTAGGTGACCCCGAGGACGACCAGCGACAGCAGCACCGGCGATATCGGCAGGGCACACAGGAACGCCGCCCACACCTCCGACCTACGCCGGTACGCGCGCCAGCCCAGCAGCCCGGCCACGATGCCGACGACCAACGACGCCGCGGCCACCACCAGCACCCAGTCGCTGACCGTGCGCGTCGCAATGGCGACGGAGATACCGGCCAGCCACAGCATGTGGCCGATGATCAATCCGCCGATACCGGCGACCCAGATCGCTCTCGCTGTGCCGACCGTCTGAACCACGTTTCAGAAATTGATCATGTGGCCGATGAGCCCGTGGAAGCACTCCTGCAGCGCTTCGGACATCGTCGGGTGGGTGTGGACGTTGCGGGCCAACTCGGTGGCGGTCAGATCCCACTTCTGCGCCAGCGTCAGCTCGGGCAGCAGCTCGGACACGTCGTGGCCGATGAGGTGGCCGCCGATCAGCTCGCCGTACTTGCCGTCGGCGATCAGCTTCACGAATCCGCTGGGGTCCCCGACGCCGTGCGCCTTGGCGTTCGCGGTGAACGGGAACTTGGCGACCTTCACGTCGTAGCCTTCGTCGCGGGCCTGCTCCTCGGTGAGGCCGAAGCTGGCCACCTGCGGCTGGCAGAACGTCGCACGGGGAAGCATCCGGTAGTCGCCGAGCGGCAAAGTGTCTGCGCCGCCGATGGTTTCGGCCGCGACAACGCCCTGCGCCTCCGCCACGTGCGCGAGCTGCAGCATCCCGGTGACGTCGCCGATCGCATAGATGTGCGGGACGTTGGTGCGCATGTAGTCGTCGATGCCGATGGCTTTACGCTCGGTGACCGATACGCCCGCCTTGTCCAGCCCGTAACCCTCGATGTTGGGGGCGAAGCCGATCGCCTGCAGCACCTTCTCGGTCTTGAGTTCCTCGGACTTGCCGTCCTTGCTGACGGTGACGGTGACGTCGTCGCCGCCGTCTTTGATCGACTCGACCTTGGTGCCGGTCAGCATCTTGACGCCGAGCTTCTTGAACTGCTTCTCGATCTCCTTGGACACCTCGGCGTCCTCGTTGGGCAGCGCCCGGGGCAGGAACTCGACGATGGTGACGTCGACGCCGTAGTTCTTCATCACGTAGCCGAACTCCATGCCGATCGCGCCCGCACCGGCGATCACGATCGAGGACGGCAGGTCGCGCGTCATGATCAGCTTCTCGTAGGTGACGACGTTGTCCGACAGCGACGTGCCGGGGACCAGCTTGGTGCTGCTTCCGGTGGCGATGATGATGTTGTCGAAGGTGACCGTCTCGGTGTCGCCCTCGTTGAGGTCGACCTCCAAAGTGTGGTCGTCTTTGAACGTGCCGTAGCCGTGGATCTCGGTGATCTTGTTCTTCTTCATCAGGAAGTGCACACCGGCGACGCGGCCCTCGGCGACCTTGCGGCTGCGGTCGAAGGCGACCCCGTAGTCGAAGGTCGCGTCTCCGCTGATGCCGAACTGCTTGGCTTCCTTGGTGAAGATGTGCGCGAGTTCGGCGTTGCGCAGCAACGCCTTCGACGGGATGCAGCCGACGTTGAGGCACACCCCGCCCCAGTACTTGGGTTCGACGACCGCGGTGCTCAGCCCTAACTGGGCGGCGCGGATCGCTGCGACGTACCCGCCGGGGCCTGCTCCGAGAACAACGACGTCATAGTGGCTCACCCCGCCAACACTAATAGGGGAGGACGCCGGCGAAACAGCGGCTTGCGTGTTCGCAGAAGTAGACGCCGTACAGCACGGCCGCGGCGGCCGTCGACGCGAAGGGCGCCGACATCAGCGCGACGGCCACCGCCGACATCCACGGCTTGGCAGGCGCCATCGCCGCGATCAGGGCGGCAACGGTGCACATCACCACATAGACCAGCACGATGAATACGGCGGGCGTCTTGCTGATCGAGTGGAACCACCAGTAGAAGAGGCCAAGCCCGACGGCCGCGGAGACCACCCAGACCGCCGCAACGACGAACACGAACGTCCAGCGTCTGAGGTACAGATCAGCGCTGCGCGCGACCGGTTCCTCGGCAAGGGCAGGCTGCGGTTCGGACGGCGCCTCGTCGGCGAGCGCAGGCATGGCGCCGGTGAACGCAGGGGTGAACGGCGCCGTCGGTTCCGTCTGCGGGTCGAGATCGGCGTCGCCGTTGGGCGACTCAGGGTGCATCCGAGGCGGATGCCAGCCAAGCGGCGCGC
This sequence comes from uncultured Actinomycetota bacterium, assembly GCA_963758825.1. GTDB lineage: Bacteria > Actinomycetota > Actinomycetes > Mycobacteriales > Mycobacteriaceae > Mycobacterium. Next base: position 148,297 of record CAVWWV010000019.1, read on the forward strand.
GGTGGCGGTGGGTGCCCCGGTAGGTCTGCTCAGGCACCGTGCACCACCTGGATCGTGGCCAGGGCGCCGAACCACGCGGGCGCGATCGCGAGGACGAATGCGCCGAGCGCCGTCATCCAGCGCCGGTGCGATGCCAGGATCAGCACCAAACCGAACGCGCTCGGCACGCCGACGATGAGTGCGATGACGAAATCGGGCCGGACGGTCGCGTCAACCAGCTTCGTGGCCGCAATCCCGCCGAACAGCCCGACTGCCGTTCCGACCAGCATCGCACTGGCCAACATCCACGCCCGCGGTACCGGGATCACGTCTTCGACGATAACGCCGTCGGCAGCCGAAACCGCTCAACGGCGCGGCGTGCCAGGTATCGGACAGGCATCAATTGCCTCGGCGACGACGTGTGTGCCGCCGGAGACGGGCCGCGCGCCGCCTTCGTAGCCGGCGCCCGTCACCGGCGGGCTTTCTGCCAGCGCCCGATTCTCGTCGTCGGTGAACGCCCGGCCACGTGACAGGAACCGCATACCCTCCGGGGCCTCGAGGCTGAACCCACCGCCGCGTCCGGGCACGACGTCGATCACCAGCTGGGTGTGTTTCCACGCCTCGAACTGCGGGCCGGATATCCACACCGGTACCCCGGCGTCTCCGACGTCGAGCACGGCCAGCAGGATGTCGCGGTCACCGACGATGAAGTCCCCGACCGGGTAGCACATCGGCGATGACCCGTCGCAGCAGCCGCCGGACTGGTGGAACATCAACGCCCCATGCCTGCCCTGCAGCTTCTCCAACAGGTCGGCGGCCGAGCGGGTGACGAGCGCCCTCGGCACGGCCCCCTGCGAATTCGGCGCGCTTTGCGACGCTGAGGGTGCGTTTGCGCGCCCAATTCCCATCAGAAGAAGCCCTGGGCCTTGTTGCTGTAGCTGACGAGCAGGTTCTTGGTCTGCTGGTAGTGGTCGAGCATCACCTTGTGGTTCTCGCGGCCGATACCCGACTGCTTGTATCCGCCGAACGCGGCGTGCGCGGGGTAGGCGTGGTAGCAGTTCGTCCACACCCTGCCTGCTTTGATGTCCCGACCGGCGCGGTAGGCGGTGTTGCCGTCGCGGCTCCACACCCCGGCACCGAGGCCGTAGAGGGTGTCGTTGGCGATCGAGATCGCGTCGTCGTAATCCTTGAACGACGTCACCGCCACCACCGGCCCGAAGATCTCCTCCTGGAAGATCCGCATCTTGTTGTTGCCCTCGAAGATCGTCGGCTGCACGTAGTAGCCACCGTTGAGGTCGCCGCCGAGTTCTGCGCGCTCGCCGCCGGTGACGACGCGCGCACCCTCGTCCTTGCCGATCTCGATGTAGGACAACACCTTCTCCAGCTGGTCGTTGGAGGCCTGCGAGCCGATCATGGTCTCGGTGTCCAGCGGGTCGCCCTGACGGACGGCCTTGGTGCGGATCGCGGCGAGCTCGAGGAACTCGTCGTAGATGTCGCTCTGGATGAGGCTGCGCGACGGGCAGGTGCACACCTCGCCCTGGTTGAGAGCGAACATCGTGAACCCCTCGAGCGCCTTGTCCTGGAAGTCGTCACCCGCGGCCATCACATCGGAGAAGAAGATGTTGGGGCTCTTGCCGCCGAGTTCGAGCGTGACCGGGATGAGGTTCTGGCTCGCGTACTGCATGATGAGCCTGCCCGTCGTGGTCTCGCCGGTGAATGCGATCTTGGCGATCCGGTTGCTCGAAGCCAGCGGCTTGCCCGCTTCGACGCCGAACCCGTTGACCACGTTGAGCACTCCGGCGGGAAGCAGATCGCCGATCAGACTCATCAGGTAGAGAATCGAGGCCGGTGTCTGCTCGGCGGGCTTGAGCACCACCGCATTTCCAGCGGCAAGCGCCGGCGCCAGCTTCCAGGTGGCCATCAGGATCGGGAAGTTCCACGGGATGATCTGCCCGACGACGCCCAGCGGCTCGTGGAAGTGGTAGGCGACGGTGTCCTCGTCGATCTGCGAGAGCGAACCTTCTTGTGCGCGAATGGCGCCCGCGAAATAGCGGAAGTGGTCGACGGCCAGCGGCAGGTCGGCGGCCAGCGTCTCGCGGATCGGCTTGCCGTTGTCCCACGCCTCGGCGAGTGCGAGCGATTCCAGGTTCGCCTCGATGCGGTCGGCGATCTTGTTCAGAACGGCCGCCCGCTCGCCGGGGGCGGTCTTGCCCCAACCGGTGGCCGCGCCGTGCGCGGCGTCGAGCGCCTTGTCGATGTCGGCCTCGGTGGACCTCGGGATCTCGCAGAACGCCTGGCCCGTCACCGGAGTCGGGTTCTCGAAGTACTCGCCACCCGACGGCGGGACCCATTCGCCCCCAATGAAATTGCCGTAGCGCGACTCGTAGGCCATCAGTGCGTCTGCTGATCCGGGGCGGGAGAACACGGTCATGACTGACTCCTTTTGGATGAAGCGGTTGGCAGGTGCCGCGACGACGGCAACAGACCTTGCATCAGTGCCGATTGTGCTCTCCATCACACTTTCCCGCCAACCGCCCCCGCTGCAACCCTTGCGGCGGGCGGCGGCTGGGTGTGTGGTGGGTCACATGACGCAGACGCTTGGCCGTGCCACCGGCCTCACTCCGCAGGACCGGGTCACCACCTGGCTCGCCGATTTCGAGGCGGCGCTGGCCGCGCGCGACATCGATCGCGCGGTCGCGAAGTTCGCCACCGACAGCTTCTGGCGCGACCTCGTCGCGTTCACCTGGAACATCAAGACCGTCGAGGGGCGGGACCAGATTGCAGGACATGCTCGGCGAACGCCTGGCAGGCACCGAACCGTCGGGGTTCCGCACCCGCGAGGAAGCGACCGAGGACGGCGGCGTGGTCTCGGCGTTCATCGAGTTCGATACGGCCGTCGGCCGCGGCGTCGGCCACCTGCGCCTCAAGGACGACCAGGCGTGGACGCTGCTGACGGCGCTTGCGGAACTGAAGGGCCACGAGGAACCCAAGGGCACGTCGCGGGTGCTCGGTGCGGTGCACGGCTCCGACCCCGACCCGCGGTCATGGGCGGAGAAGCGTCGGGCCGAGGAGGAGTCGCTGGGCTACACCACACAGCCGTACGCGTTGGTCGTCGGCGGCGGCCAGGGCGGCATCGCCCTCGGCGCGCGGCTGCGGCAGCTGGGGGTGCCGGCGATCGTCGTCGACAAGCACGAGCGGCCGGGTGACCAGTGGCGCAACCGCTACAAGTCGCTGTGCCTGCACGACCCGGTCTGGTACGACCACCTGCCCTATCTGCCGTTCCCGCCGAACTGGCCGGTGTTCGCGCCGAAGGACAAGATCGGCGACTGGCTCGAGTTCTACACCCGGGTGATGGAGGTGCCGTACTGGTCGAAGACCGACGTGCCTGTCGGCGTCGTTCGACGAGACGACCAAAACGTGGACCGTCGAGGTGGACCGCGACGGCGAGCGGGTCACTCTGCGGCCGACGCAACTCATCCTGGCCACCGGTATGTCGGGCAAGCCGAGCATGCCGACCCTGCCAGGCCAGGACGTGTTCCCGGCGACCAGCACCACTCCAGCGCGCATCCCGGCCCCGACGCCTACGTCGGCAAGCAGGCGGTCATCATCGGCTCCAACAACTCCGCCCACGACATCGCAAAGGCGTTGTACGAGAACGGTGTCGACGTGACGATGGTGCAGCGCTCGCTCGACACACATCGTCAGGTCGGACTCATTGATGGACGTCGGGCTCGGCGATCTCTACTCGGAGCGCGCGGTGGCAGCGCGGAATGACGACGGAGAAGGCCGATCTGACGTTCGCTTCGCTGCCGTACCGGATCATGCACGAGTTCCAGATCCCGGTGTACAACGAGATCCGCGAGCGGGACAAGGATTTCTACGACAGGCTGGCGGCGGCCGGCTTCGAACTGGACTGGGGAGACGACGACTCCGGGACTGTTCATGAAGTACCTGCGCCGTGGATCCGGCTACTACATCGACGTGGGCGCATGCGACCTGGTGGCCGACGGCAGTATCAAGCTGGCCCACGGTCAGGTCGAGCGGCTGACCGAGGATTCGGTGGTGCTGGCCGACGGCACGACGTTGCCCGCCGACGTCGTCGTCTACGCAACCGGTTACGGCTCGATGAACGGCTGGGCCGCCGACCTCATCGGCCAGGACGTCGCCGACAAGGTCGGCAAGGTCTGGGGGTTGGGCAGCGACACGACCAAAGACCCCGGGCCGTGGGAGGGCGAGCAACGCAACATGTGGAAGCCGACCCAGCAGGAGAACCTCTGGTTCCACGGCGGCAACCTTCACCAGTCGCGGCACTACTCGCTATACCTGGCGCTGCAGATCAAGGCGCGCCACGCAGGCATCCCGACGCCCGTGTACGGCCTTGCGGAGGTCCATCACCTGAGCTGACCGATGACCGGTCAGAATGGCAGGCGTGGACGACATCGCGGACCCCTTCCTCTGGCTCGAGGACATCACCGGCGACGATGCGCTGGACTGGGTCCGCCGCCACAACGAGCCGACGCTCGCCGAGTTGCGCGGCGAACGCTTCGAGCAGATGCGCACCGAGGCCCTCGAGGTTCTCGACACCGACGCGCGCATCCCCTACGTGCGGCGCCGCGGCGATTGGCTGTACAACTTCTGGCGCGACGCGGCGAACCCCAGGGGCCTGTGGCGTCGCACCACGCTGGAGAGCTACCGCACCGACTCACCGGACTGGGAGGTGGTGATCGACCTCGACGCGCTGGCCGCCGAGGAGGATGAGAACTGGGTGTGGGCAGGCGCCAACGTGATCGAGCCAGATCACTCTCTTGCCTTGATCACCCTGTCGCGCGGTGGGTCTGACGCCGCAGTGGTGCGCGAGTTCGACATGCACACAGGCGAATTCGTGGTCGACGGTTTCGAGGTGCCCGAGGCCAAGACCCAGATCAGCTGGGAAGACGAGAAAACCGTGCTGATCGGCACGGACTGGGGCGAGGACTCGCTGACCGAGTCGGGCTATCCGCGGCTGGTGAAACGCTGGCGAAGGGGCACCCCGCTCGAAGACGCCGAAACACTCTTCAGCGGTGCACATTCCGATGTGATCGTCGCGGCATCGAGAGACCGCACACCCGGGTTCGAGCGAACCGTCCTGAGCCGCGCCGTCGACTTCTTCAACGACGAGGTCTACGAGCTGCGCGACGACGAATTCATCCGAATCGACGCGCCAACCGACGCGACCGTGTCGAGTCATCGCGACTGGCTGTTGATCGAGCTGCGTACCGACTGGCACACCGCGACCGGCCGGTATCGGGCGGGGTCGCTGCTCGCCGCGAACTACGACGAATTCCTCTCGGGTACAGCCGATCTCCATGTCGTCTTCGAACCCGACGAGCACACCAGCCTCAACCAGTACGCATGGACGAAGGACAGGCTCGTCATCGTCACGCTTGCCGATGTGGTCAGCCGGGTGCAGACGGTGACACCGGGCAGCTGGGCCACCGAGCCGGTGCCGGGCATACCGGACAACACCAACGCAGTCATCGTCGACACCGACGACCTGGGCGACGAGCTCTTCCTCGATCTCAGCGGATTCACCACGCCGTCGCGGCTCCTGCACGGACCGATCAAAGGCCCACTCGAGCTGGTCAAGTCGGCGCCCTCGTTCTTCGATGCCGAAGACCTCACCGTCACACAGCATTTCGCAACGTCAGCCGACGGCACCGCGATCCCCTACTTCGTCGTCGGTCACCGCGACAGCGCCGGGCCCGGCCCGACCCTGCTCGGCGGCTACGGAGGGTTCGAGGTCTCGCGGACCCCGGGTTACGAAGGCGTGATGGGACGTCTCTGGCTGGCGCGCGGCGGCACCTATGTGTTGGCCAACATCCGCGGCGGTGGCGAGTACGGGCCCGGCTGGCACACCCAGGCGATGCGGGAAGGCCGCCACCTGGTCGCGGAGGACTTCGCCGCGGTTGCAGAGGATCTGATGCGCCGCGGGATCACGACGGTCAACCAGCTGGGCGCACAGGGCGGCAGCAACGGCGGCCTGTTGATGGGCGTCATGCTGACCCGGTACCCGGAGTTGTTCGGCGCGCTCGTGTGCAGCGTGCCGCTTTTGGACATGCGCCGGTTCCACCTACTGCTGGCCGGTGCGTCATGGGTGGCCGAGTACGGCGACCCCGACGACCCGGACGACTGGGCATTCATCTCCGAGTACTCGCCGTATCAGAACATTTCGCGGGATCGGCGCTATCCGCCGCTGCTGATGACCACGTCCACCCGCGACGACCGCGTTCACCCCGGGCACGCGCGGAAGATGACCGCCGCGCTGGAGGCGGCCGGTCACCACGTGCAGTACTACGAGAACATCGAAGGTGGGCACGCCGGGGCGGCCGACAACGCGCAGACCGCATTCCGATCCGCGCTGATCTACGAGTTCCTGCACCGCACGCTGAGAGACTGATGTGAGGGTTTGTTTCGAACCGCCGGTAAGCTGACAGCAAACATGGTTCGGAGGTTTTCGGATGTGGGTTGAGCCGGAACTGCTTCACTCAGGCGGTGACGTGGCGCGCGGCGCAGGCAAGCGGGTCCTCGGCGGCGCGCAGAAGCTGTCGGCCGCTCCGATCGGGTCGAGCATCTTCGGTGACTTCGACGCGGCGCGGTCGTTCCATCAGCGCCTGAGCGAACACCGCGCCAACCGCGTCGAGGCCATGAAGGGCAACCACGCAACGCTGACCGACGTCGGGCAGAAGGCGCAGACCGCGTCGGGCTGGTTCACCCGAACCGAGCACCAGAACACCGAAGACGTCTCGCACATCACGGATGCCTAGCTATCCGCAACTCGTCCACCTGAGTGTTCCCGAACTGATCAGTGCGGCCGGCGGTGACCCGTGGCAGATCGACGACACGATTCAGGCAGGGGCACCGGGCGAGATCAGCGAGCTCGCAACGGCTTTCCACAATGCCGCCGTATGCACCACGCAGACCGGTGAGGAGTTCGCGCAGGCCAAGAAGCGCTTCGCACAAGCGTGGGATCGTGATGACCCGGCGCATCCCATCAACGACGCCGAGGAGGTTCGGCGCGCAACCGAGTCGTTGCACCTGAGCAGCGAGCAGATGGGCCGCGTCGCCGTCGACCTGCAGGACATCGCCGCAGACCTCGCCCAGGCGCAGCGCAGCGGGCAGATCTCGATCGGCAACCTGCAAGCCCGGCTCAAGCAGATCGACGACCTGATCGAATCGGAGCTGCGGGCCGCCGCGGCGGCAGGCCAGCAGCTGGACTGGTCGGAGCTCAAGAGAGCCGCTGTCGACGCCACCAGGCAGTCACTGGGTGAGATGAACGCGCTGCGCGACGCGTACGGCGCCAAGCTCAACGCGGCCCAGATGGAGATGGCCGCCGACGGCTACGACACCAGTACGGTCGGCGGCGCCGTGCCGAATGCCTCTGCGCCACAACCACATGGAAGACCCGGCCAGCCACGCAGTCTTGATGATGCGCTCGACCAGATCGCCGGCGCCCCTGTACCCGCCGCGGTCCCTGAGCAAACACCCGCGCCATGGAACCGAAAAATGTCGAGACCTTCAAGGCGATGGCGCGAAAGGTGCTCGAAGCGCAAGGCATTCCCGCCGACCAGATCGAATCGCGGCTGACCGCGATGGTCGCACAGGCCCAGCAGGGTTTGGGCCGGCCGAGTTATCGGGCGCCGGATCCACCGCGTCAACCGCCGCCCGGCTTCGGCGACGGATTCGCCGACCGCTGGTTCTCCACCGAGCAGGCCATCAAAAACCTGGTCGGCCAGGGCGGCCCGGGAGCACCCGGTGTCCTCGAATCCTGGGGCGGGCTGCTGCAGAACACCGCCGAAACCGTCACCAACCCGGTCGGTACGGCCGTCGGGGAGATCCAGAATGCCGTCAATTCACCGTCCGCCGCCTATTACCTGGGGGAGAAAACCGTCGACGCAGGTGCTGCCGCGGTCACCCTCCCCTGGGGCGGCGAAGGTGCGGCGATCCGTGGCGGTCTTCCGGTGAGAACGATCGCCGAGGGCGGTGCACCAGAAGCTCTCGTGCGGGGCTGGGACCCGACGGGCGGCATGCCGTGGGACGAGTTCGGGCCGCGGTTCGGTACCCCCGACTCGCGAATCTGGCCTGACAACAACGGGTTTCCCCCGGGATATGAGCCGCAACCCACCCAACTGCCTCCCGGGACCATCATCGACCGGTTCGGCCATGAAGGCGGCCGCTACCTCGCACCGGACGGCACGCCGTTCGCTGATCGCGCGTTGACACCGGAAACGGTTGTCTCCGAATACCACCGGTACTCGGTCACCGGTCAGCCGCTGCCTGACGGCTGGCAGATCGTCGAAGGCCCGGTGGAACCGTGGTACGGCCAGACGCCGTCGCCGGGCACCGTCCAATATATGATCGTGGGCCCGCAAGGCGTCAGGGTCAGTGTGGAAGAACTGGTCGACAGGGGGATTCTCACCGAACATGGACCCGTCCTCGGATACGAACAGAAGTGAACTGCAAACCGAGATCAACCGGCTGGCGGAAAGTCTCGACGTCGCCCCGATGGCTGTCGGATTGCGGACCAACGACGGGCTGAACATCTTCGTCGACGACGACGGCACTTACCACTACACGACCTACGAGCGCGGAAAACTCGTCTGGGACGACGCAGGCAGCCTCGACGATGTTCTGTATTGGTATTGCAAAGGCATTGTGCGGGGCCAAGGCGCCAAGTCGATCGAGGACCGCAAGGAGCGCTTCCTGTTCGAATACCAGGTGCTGAGCCACTACAACCCGGAGTGGGCGAAACGACGGGTACGCGAACTGGCCGCGATGTTCCGCGACGGTCAGCCGCAGGACATCGCCTTGTTGCCCGATATCGGCGAACCGCTATGACCCCGGCCGCTGAACTCCAAAGCGAGATCAACCGTTTGGCGGCGGGGCTCGGAGTGGAGCCGATGACGGTCGGGAAGCCGACGCGCAAGGACGACGACCTCAATATCTTCGTCGACGACGACGGGACCTACCACTACACGTACCACGAACGCGGACAGCTGGGCTTCGACCGGGCAGGCAGCCTCGACGACGTTCTCTACTGGTACTGCGAAGGCGTTGTCAGCAGCGCCGCCCGCTTCGAGGACCGCAAGGACCGCTTTCTGTTCGAGTACCAGGTGCTGCGCCACTACAACCCTGAATGGGGCAAGAGGCTGGTGCGGGAGCTGGCGACGAATTTTCGAGACTGGGGGAAGCCGCAGGACATTGCGCTGCTCCCCGACATCGGCGAGCCTGTGTGAATGCATGTAGTCATCGCGGGCGGACACGGCAAGATCGCGTTGATCCTCGAGGGACTTCTCTCAGCGCGAGGCGACTCGGTGGCCGGGTTGATCAGGAACCCGGCACAGGCAGCCGACCTGGAGGCGGCGGGCGCGGACGCCTTGGTCGTCGATCTGGAGAAGGCGACGGTCGACGAGGTGGCCGGACATCTGCGCGGCGCCGACGCCGTCGTGTTCGCCGCGGGGGCGGGTCCCGGCAGCGGTGCGGCGCGCAAGGAGACGGTCGACCGCGACGCTGCCATCCTGCTGGCCGATGCGGCGCAGGTTGCCGGCGTCGACAGGTACGTGATGGTCTCAGCGATGGCCGCCGACCCACACGCCACCGCCGACGACGAGGTATTCCAGATCTATCTGCGTGCGAAAGGGATTGCCGACGAGGCGATCCGGAGCCGCACAGCGTTGACATCGACGATCGTGCGTCCGGGGCATCTCACCGATGACGCGGGCACCGGCCGCGTGGCGATCGCCGAATCCACCGGCCGCGGTGCCATTCCCCGCGCCGACGTCGCGGCGGTGCTCGTCGCCGTGCTCGACGAGCCGGGCACCGGGGGGCAAAGCTTCGACCTGATCTCGGGTGAGACACCTATCGCCGAAGCCGTGGCCGCGCTCGCCCGCTGACGGCGATACTGCAGACATGCCGACGACGTCCTCGTTCGAGACACTGCTCTACACGACGGAGCCACCCGTCGCGACCATCACGCTGAACCGGCCGGACGAGCTGAACACCATTGTCCCGCCGATGCCGGACGAGATCGAGGCGGCCATCGGGCTCGCCGAACGCGATCCCGCGGTCAAGGTCATCGTGCTTCGCGGAGCGGGCCGGGCATTCTCGGGTGGCTACGACTTCGGCGGCGGCTTTCAGCACTGGGGTGACGCGATGTCGACCGACGGCCGCTGGGATCCGGGCAAGGACTTCGCGATGGTCAGCGCCAGGGCGACGGGGCCGACACAGAAGTTCATGGCGATCTGGCGTGCGTCCAAACCCGTGATTGCCCAGGTTCACGGCTGGTGTGTCGGCGGTGCAAGCGATTACGCGCTGTGCGCGGACATCGTGATCGCCAGCGACGACGCCGTCATCGGCACGCCGTACGCCAGGATGTGGGGCGCCTACCTGACCGGAATGTGGTTGTACCGGCTGGGTTTGGCGAAGGCTAAATGGCACTCGCTGACCGGTGAGCCACTGACCGGCCGGGAAGCCGCTGACGTCGAACTCATCAACGAATCCGTCCCGTTCGAGCGGCTGGAGGCTCGCGTCGCCGAGGTTGCCGAGATGTTGTGCCGAATTCCGTTGTCGCAGTTGCAGGCACAGAAGCTGATCGTCAACCAGGCCTACGAGAACATGGGACTGGCGTCGACACAGACCCTCGGCGGCATCCTGGACGGGTTGATGCGCAACACACCGGACGCACTGCGGTTCATCGAGACGGCGTCGACCGAAGGGGTGCGGGCCGCGGTGGAGCGCCGCGACGGCCCGTGGGGCGACTACAGCCAGGCCCCGCCCGACCGGCGGCCCGACCCGTCACACGTCATCGAGCCCTAGAGTCCAGCCCGCAGGTCGAGCAGCGCGTCGAGATCGGCGACCGCCCGCAACGTGTCGTTGAGGTGCGTGCACGTCGTGGTGCCGACGAACTCGCCACGGATCCGGTCGCGCATCTGCGACAACGTCATCCCCCGGATCCGCGCTGCGCTACCGATGGCGCCGGGACACTCCTGCCACGGCAGCACCCGCACATGCGCGGCAACCGAGGCGATGGTTCTCGTCGATGCGTCGATCGAGCCTTCGACGGTGTACTCGTGAACGATCGTCTCGACACCGTCACCGTCGACGTGCGAGTCGCGGAAGTGCGCGTCGAAGACACCGTTCTCGGCGAGGTCCAATCTGCGGAACCGCCGCATCCCGTGCGGGCGAAGCGGTTCGACGCTGTGCACACCGTCGACGTCCAGCGGCGGCGCAACCGGTCCGTGTACCGAGGGGATGGTGCCGTTGCGTTTGGCGTACGGGACGAGCGAGGCGTCCTGCGCGAAGCCCGCGCAGATACCGGCCATGTGGTCGGCGGTGCCTGCGGGCAGTTTCTCCTCGACGCCCAGCGTGATCGCCGTGTGCTGCACCGCGTAGCCGGACACCAATGCCGCGCCGACCCAGTCGTCGAGCAGCAGGTGCAGCAGGCCAGCCCTGGCCACCTCGTCGGGTAGCAGCTTGCCGACCGTCGCGCGGAAACCCGGCCCGACCCGGCTGCCCGCGAGCTGGGCCACCCGGTCATCGGGTGGATCGGCGACGATGTCGTCGATGACGCGGTCGGCCAAGTGCGCGCGCACGCCGGCCAGGCCGAGGACGTCTACCCCACGTGGCCCGCGGCCGACGGCGTCTCGTGCCCGCAAGTCGACGTCGGAGTGCCCGGTCCCGGCCGGGTGGGTGTCGATGGTGCTGGTGCGTCGCACGACGCCGACGGCCAGCGGCGGCCATGTCTGGACCGGCCGCTGCGGGCCTGCGATGTCCGTGACGAATGGCATGGCGAGACTCTAATCGCTACGGCGCAGACCGCCGAGCATCGAGACCACGATGCCCAAGATCACCAGCACGCCGCCCGCCGCCAGCGTGAAATTCAGCCACTGGTGCAGGCTGCCGATCGCGTGGCCGACCATTGCGTCGGCGAGCTGCCTGATGTCACCGGTGGTGGCGTCCAGGGCCTGGTTGATCCTGGCGCGCAACACCTCGATGGCGGCCCACCCGGTTGCACCGACCAGCAATGCCGAAACACCCAGCGCCGCAAGCGCTTTTCCGCGCTTTTTGGCAACAGCGATGGTGAGCAGCGCGAAGACACCCGCCACAACGGCAGAGCCGAGGCTCACCCACGGCCCCCACGTCGCCAGTTGGCGTAATCGGCCTGGCCGCAACGAATCTGACGCGTTCTCCGTCAACGGCACGCTCAGCGTCGACGGCGGCTGGATGCCGAATTCCTGCAGCGTCTGCTGGAACGAGGTGTCGGCCAGCATCGGTGAGAGGTCGACGTCGGCGCGTCCGGACTCGTCCGTCTGCGCGACGGTGTCGGTGAACATCCAGCGGTGCAGGATCCGATTGGCCGTCCCGTACTGATCGGGGAACGCCGAACTGCGGGTGTAGCCGGTGGCCGCGCCTCGCAGCAGGTTGGGGCTGATGTCGTAGCCGGAGTTGGCGCCGAGATCGACCAGCTGATTCGTCAGTACCGATGCCATCGCGTCCTGCAGCGGTCGCTCGGTGGCCGCCTGCCGGGCCAGCGACACGTACCCGGCTTCGTCGACGACGTTGTGCTGCGCCCAGGTCGCCGGCACCGCCACCGCCAGCGCCGCCGTCGTGACGAGCCAGAACAGCAGCGCCGCCAGAAACCGCACGCTGTCCTCCTGCCGGGAAGCCAGGGCGCGGTGTCAGTCGGCCAGCGCGCGCCCCACGATGAGGGGATCCGGCCGACCGATCACCTCATGGTCCTTGTTGTCGTAGTCGAACTTACTCAGCACGTGTCGCATGGCGTTGATGCGGGCGCGCTTCTTGTCGTTGCTCTTGACCACCGTCCACGGCGCCGTCTCGGTGTCGGTCCAGGCGAACATGTCCTCCTTGGCCGCGGTGTAGTCGTCCCATTTGTCCAACGAGGCGAGGTCCGTCGGCGACAGCTTCCACTGCCGAACGGGATCGACCTGGCGGATGGTGAAGCGGGTGCGCTGCTCGGTCTGCGTCACCGAGAACCACAGCTTGGTGAGGCTGATGCCGTCGTTGACGAGCATCTGCTCGAACAACGGGACCTGCCGGATGAACTCGGCATGCTGCTTGGGGGTGCAGAACTCCATCACCCGCTCGACGCCCGCGCGGTTGTACCAGGACCGGTCGAACAGAACCATCTCGCCTGCGGCGGGAAAGTGCTTGATGTAGCGCTGGAAATACCACTGGGTGCGCTCGCGGTCGGTCGGCTTCTCCAGCGCGACCACCCGCGCCCCGCGCGGATTGAGATGTTCCATGAAGCGCTTGATGGTGCCGCCCTTGCCCGCCGCGTCGCGGCCCTCGAACACGATCACGTGCCGGTGACCGTGCGCCTGGCTCCACTTCTGCAGCTTGAGCAGTTCGATCTGCAGCAGTCGCTTCTGCTCTTCGTAGTCCTCGCGCCTCATGCGCTCGTCGTACGGGTAGTTCTCGCGCCAGGTGTCGACGACCTCGCCGCCGGGATGGGTCAACAACTCCGGGTCGTCATCATCGTCGTCACGCACGGTGTAGGTAGCGGTTTCATTTGCGATGACCACGCGGCAAAAGGTATCGACCGCGACGAACGTGGCGGTGACGCGCCGGTGAACGGCGGGTGTTGAAGCGCTATTTCGCGATTCGGCGCGGACGCCGCAGCGCCAGCCGGGTCATCAGCTTGTTCATCCGCGTCAGTGCCTTGTGCGAATTGTTGTAGTAGTTGCCGCCCGCTCCGACACTCGTGCGCGGCGCGACGACGGCTTCCTGCCTGCAGTACTTGCGCAGCCCCTCGGCCCCGCCGAATCGCGCGCCCATTCCCGAGGTCTTCCAGCCGCCCATCGGCGCGGTGGTGCACATCAGGTTCGAGATCACGTCGTTGACGTTGACCGCACCGCAATCAAGCTGCACCGCAACCTCTTTGGCGCGCTCGACGTCCTTCGAGAAGACCGAGGCCGACAGGCCGTACGGGCTGTCGTTGGCGAGGCGAACCGCCTCGGAGACCGTCGACACCTTCATGATCGGCAGTGTCGGGCCGAAGGTCTCCTCGGTCATGCAGGTCATCGAGTGGTCGACGTCGACAAGCACCGTCGGCGGGTAGAAGCTGCCCTGACCCGGCGTGCGCTCCCCACCGGTGAGCGCCCTCGCGCCCGCCGCCACCGCCTCGCGCACGTGCCGTTCGGTGACGGCGACCTGGTCGTCGTCGATGAGCGCGCCGAAGTCGTAGCCCTGACCCGCGCCCATCTTCAACTTCTCGACGTTGCGTACGACCGCGCTGACGAACTGGTCATAAACCGATTCGAGGACGTAGACCCGCTCGACCGACACACACGTCTGGCCCGCGTTGAACATCGCGCCCCACACCGCTGCGTGCGCGGCGAGGTCGACGTCGGCGTCCTCCAGCACGATCATCGGGTCCTTGCCGCCGAGTTCGAGGCTGACCGGTGTCAGCGTGCGGGCGGCGCGCTCCATCACCTTGGCGCCGGTGGCGCACGACCCGGTGAACTGGATGAAGTCGGAGTTGTCGATGACGGCTTCGGACACCTCACGCGCACCCTGCGCCAGCGCCAACACCTCGGGCGCACCCGAGTCCTGCCACCCGCGTAGCAACACCTCCGCGGTCAGCGGTGTGCGCTCGGACGGCTTCAGCAGCACCGAGCAGCCCGCCGCCAACGCGCCGATGGCGTCCATCAGGGCGTTGGCCACCGGGTAGTTCCACGGCGCGATGATGCCCACGACGTGGCGCGGGCGGTAGTACACGGTGACCTTCTTGATCGCCAGGAACGGCAACGACGCGGGCCGCGCCTCCGGCGCGAGCGCCTTCTCCATCGTCTTGATGTAGTACGACAAGATCATGATCAGCAGCGGAACCTCTTGGGCCGCATCGACGGCCGACTTGCCCGTCTCCCTGATCAGCAGCGACTCGATCTCGTCGCGGTGCTCGCCGAGCCAGACGGCGTAGCGGGCGAGCACCTTGGCGCGGCCCTTGGCGCCGCGCACCTCCCACTCCTTCTGCGCCTCTCGCAGACCGGCCGCGATGCGCGGCACGTCGGCGGGGTCGGTCCAACGCACCTGGCCGGCGACGGCTCCGGTGGCCGGGTTCCGGATGCTGGTCGCAGCCGAGTGCGAATCAACTTCGGGCGTCGCGGTCATGCAGCAATGTTAACCATCGGTGTGATCTGCGTCGCACCCGGGTTGACGCCTGTCAAGTTCGGCCACCAGGGCCGCCACGCACACCACTGCACTGCCAAGAAGCAACGCCCCGACGGTGTCGGTGAAGTAGTGGTACGTCACGCCCTGACCGATCGCTCCGAGCACGCTGAACATGACCGCCGCCAGCACAGCCCACATGGCGCCACCGGCCAGCAGCACGAGCATGCCCGTCACGATGACGACCGTCGTGGTGTGTCCGCTCGGATACGCCAGCTCTCCCCCGCTGCGCCTGTCGAACATGTGCTTGAGCACCTGCACGAGCCCGATCCCGACGAGTGGCGCGAACACCATGACCGCCGCAAGCCGCCGCCGGCCCAGATAGAGCGCGACGGCGACGCCGAACATCAGCGCGACCGCCAGCACCCACGGGTCGGTGAAGAAGAGAAGCCACCGCGCGGGGGTTCGCCGAAGATGGTGAAACCAGTCGTCCAACGGCGTGGAGCGCTTCCCGACCGCCCAGCCGAGCGCGACCATCGCCGGCAGGGCGATCCCCGGCCACAACAGCAACAGCCTGCGGTTGAGTAGTCCCGTCACGTCACGCGGCGATGCCGCGAATGTAGGCGGCCTGCCCGAGGTGCTGTGCCGCGTCGTCGACGATGCTGACCAGCCTCGCGCTGGCAGTGACCGGCGGTGTCCAGTGGGTGTCGACCACTCGGCCCAACTCCTCGGCCGTCACCGACGCGATGTATTCGAGCGTCACCTTGTGCACGCCGTGGTAGTAGCTGGCCAGCAGGTCGGCGGGCACGCGGACCTTCCCCACATCGTCGGCGCTGTGTCCGTAGCCGTGGTCGTTGCCTTCCAGGTCGAGGCCGAACCGGGCTTCCCAGCCGTCGCGGGTCCACACCTGGTCGACGCCCGCGAGGTTGCAGAGCTGGAGGTCCTGCTGGCGCGCGCTGTGCCAGATCAGCCACGCGATGCTGTTGGCCGTCGCGGTCGGTCGGAAGAACGACACCTCGTCGGTCAGGTCGTCGGTGAGGTCGTCGACGTGCTCGATCTGCCGGGTGAAGGCGTCGCGGAGCAGTTCGCGCACCGCCTGGACATCGGTATCAGCCATGCGCCCGACGCTACCCGGGGCGGAATCACTCCGGCGGTGCGTCATGGAAGACCGCTTCGACATTGTTGCCGTCCGGGTCGCGGACGAAGGCGCCGTAGTAGCCGGGGTGGTATTCGGGCCATAGCCGAGGTTGGTGCAGCGACTCCGCGCCGAGTTTCAGCGCGGTGTCGTAGAAGGTCTGCACGGCGTCGCGATTCTTGGCGTGGAACGCGACGTGCACCTCGCGGTTGGGCCCACCCGCCTGACCGGCATTCATATCGGCGATCCAGAAGTCGGGCTTGCCGTCGTGGCCGTATCCGATGGCCACGTGGTAATCCAACTGCCGGGTGTAGCCCAGCACGCCGAGGACCTCGTCGTAGAAAGCCTTCGATTTCTCCCAGTCCGCACAGTTGATTCCCAGGTGGTCGATCACGGCCCCATCCTGGCATGGCCCCATGACACAGTCGTACATTCAGCTGATGTCCCACGACTCCGGAGTCGCCCAGGCGACGACATTCGACCTGTGCGTTCGAAACGGCACCATCGTCGACGGCCTCGGCGGGGAGCCGTTCGTCGGCGACGTCGCGATATCGGACGGTGTGATCGCGGCGGTGGGGTCCGTCGACGGCGAAGCCGTCCGCGAGATCGACGCCACTGGGCTGCTGGTAACCCCGGGCTTCGTCGATCTGCACACTCACTATGACGGGCAGGCGATCTGGTCGGACCGCATGACGCCGTCGTCGGCGCACGGCGTGACGACTGCGGTGATGGGCAACTGCGGGGTGGGCTTCGCACCGTGCCGACCCAGCGATCACGAGGTACTCGTCGACGTGATGGCCGGTGTGGAGGACATCCCCGGCGTCGTGATGGTCGACGGGCTGCCCTGGACGTGGGAGACGTTCCCGGAGTTCATGACTGCACTCGACGCCGGCAGGCGCGACATCGACGTGGCCGCGTTCCTGCCGCATTCACCGCTGCGGGTGTACGTGATGGGTGGGCGAGGCGTGGACCGCGAACCCGCAACACCCGAGGACCTGTCGCAGATGCGCAAGCTGGCCGCCGAGGCGGTAGACGCCGGGGCACTGGGGTTCGCGTCGTCTCGACTGACGATCCACAAAACCGAAAGCGGGCACGCGATCCCGAGCTACGACGCCGGCCACGACGAGATCGAGGCCATCGCACGCGGCGTGGATGACGCAGGCGGCGGGCTCATCCAGTTCGTCCCCGACCTCGTCGCGGGAGACTACGAACCCGCGCTGCAGACGGTGTTCGACGTCGCCGCCGACGTCGGGCTGCCGGTCACGTTCACGCTCGCGATCGGCAACGCGGGCCCGGCGTTCTTCGAGGGCGCGTTGACGATGGTGGAGAAGGCCAACGCCAACGGCGGTGACGTCACAGCGCAGATCTTCCCGCGGCCGATCGGCCTTGTGATCGGGCTCGAACTGTCGGGCAACCCGTTCGTGATGTATCCCAGCTATCGGGAGATCGCCGATCTGCCGCTCGCCGAGCGGGTCGCCGAGATGCGCAAACCCGAAGTGCGCGAGCGCATTCTGAATGACAAGCCTGCGTCGGACGGCCATCCGCTGATGTTCGCGGTGCAGGCATTCGACTGGATCTTCCCGCTCGGCGATCCGCCCGACTACGAGCCCGATCCCGCCGACAGCATCGCCGCCAGAGCGAAGGCCCGCGGCGTCAGCCCACTCGAAGAGGCCTATGACCGACTCCTCGACGACGACGGCCATGCGATGCTGCTCGTGACGCTGGCCAACTTCCGCGACGCCTCGCTGGACACCGTCGCCGAACTGGTCCGCCGCGAAGACGTCGTTCTCGGCCTCGGCGACGGCGGCGCGCACTACGGAATGATCTGCGACGCAAGCTTTCCCACATACATGCTCACCCACTGGGTGCGCGACCGGGCGTCGGGCCGGTTGACGGTCGCCGAGGCGGTCCGCGAACTGACGTCGGCACCCGCCCGCGTCGCGGGCCTCGCCGACCGCGGCCGAATCGCGGTGGGATACAAAGCCGATCTCAACCTCATCGACCATGATGCGATGCGACTGCACAGGCCGATCGTGCGGTACGACCTGCCTGCGGGAGGGCGTCGGCTCGACCAGACCGCCGACGGTTACGTCGCGACCATCGTGTCCGGCGAGGTGATCGCCGAGAACGGCGTGCCCACCTCCGCCCGCCCGGGCAGGCTGGTGCGCGGCCGCCGCCCCGCGCCCGCCTGATCGGCTCGGTGCTACGCCCAGATGTCCGATATCGCAGGGGCGTTCGCGGCGAGCCCGGTCTTCGGCAGGCCGTACATCTCCTCGATGGTGGCCAACACGTTGTAGTGGCTGATCGGCTCGCTGTAGCTGCCCGGTTTGACATGGCCGCCGTAGATGACAGTGGGGATCTGGTTCTTGGATCCGCCGTCGTCCTCGTCGAAGGTGATGATCAGCAGGCTGTTGTTGGCCACCGCCCAGTTCGCGTAGTGCGACAGATTGTCGAAGAGCCACGTGTCGGCCTGGGTGATCGTTCCGTCATGCATGTCGTTGTCGAGGTTGGGGATCACGAACGACACCGTGGGCAGGCTTGCGTAATCGGTCCTGTTGTTGAAAGCCGAGAACGGTACGGACGTGGCGGCGGGCACGTTGGTGAAGTTGACCCACGGCACGTGCTTCCTGGCATATTTGCCCGCGCTGCACACGGGAGAGCCGACCGCGGGAAGGTCCTCCGAGAAGCCACCGAATGTGTAGCCAGCCGCCAACAGCTCTGAGGCCAGGTTCGGGGCGGCGCCCGCGTTGACGGGGCAGGCATCCGACGTCAAGCCGAATGTGTTGCCGGAGAACAGAGCAAGATAGTTCGGCTCACTCGGATGCGTCTCGGCGAACGACTGCGTCATGTTCGCACCGCTGTTGGCAAGCGCATTGATGTACGGCGCGGCCTTGCTGCCGACGACGGCGCTGCCGGGTTTGTTCTCTTCGAGGACGATCACGATATGCGCCGGGGCCGGAAGCGCAGACCCAGCACTTGCGGCGGGCATCGGAACGAGGCCGACCAGTGCGAGCACGGCCGCGGCAACGTAAGGCCAACGCCTCATGGCCCCGAAGTGTAGGTGCCGAGCACAGGAACCGGCGTCAGGCGCACCAGGTCCACGGGCGCCACCTATCCTCACTGCTGATGGGCCACAACGACAGCGCCGAACGCTACGACACCCTGCTGGCGGCGACCGCGCTGCTCTACGCCAACGGCCAGTCCACCGAGATGACCCGCACCGCGGTCGAGCGGCTCAACCGCGGACTGGATCTGGACGCCGTGGTGGTCCCGTCCTGGTCGATGCTGACGCTGACCGCGGCAGGTTCCCGCGCCACCGTGCTGACCGCCGCCGTATCGCCGACGGCCATCAACATGCGTCGGGTCGCGACCATGATGGGCGTCGTCGACCGGGCACAGGACGGCCCGCTGGAACTCGAGCACGTGACCGCAGGGATAGCCGAGGCCGAGGCTCAGTCCAGTCTCTGGCACAGCGGTTTTCGTGCTTGCTTGTGCCACGGGTGCCGCAGCGCTGTCCGTCATCTACGGTGCCAACCAACCGTTGGCGATCCTGCTGGTGGCGCTGGCCGCGGCGGCGGGCGGACTGCTGCGGCGGTGGTCGGGGGCGCTTGGCGCGGGCCCGCTGGTGCAGGTGTTCGGGGCGGCGCTGATCGCAGGAGCGGTCGGTGCGGCGGCCACTCACCTGCATCTCGGCGCATCCGCGGCGGTGGTCGCCATATGCCCGGCAATGGTGCTGGTGCCCGGTCCGCACATCCTCAACGGTGCACTCGATCTGCTCGACCTACGCGTGACGCTCGGATCGGCGCGGCTGGCCTACGGGCTGCTGGTGCTCACCGCGATCAGCGCGGGTCTGATTCTGGGCTTACACACCGGCGGTCAGACACTGGCGGTGACGGCACCGTCGAGCAGTGCGCCCTTCGTCGTCGACGTGCTCGCCGCCGGGGTGGCCGCGGCGTCCTACCCGGTCTACTTCTCGATGCCGTGGCGGATGATCGGCTGGCCGGTCGCCGCGGGCATGCTGGCGCACGCCGCGCACTGGCTGGCCCTCCATGCCGGAGCCAACCTGGCGCTCGCGGCGTTCGTATCCTGCCTGCTGGTCGGGGCGCTGCTGGTGCCGGTGTCCCACCGCATGCGAATCCCGTTCGCGGGCATCGGGTTCGCGTCGGTCGTCGCGCTGGTTCCCGGTGTCCTGGTGTTCCGTACGCTCGCGGGCTTCGTCGAGTTCGCAGGCCACCCGTCGGCGCAGCTGCTCACCTCCGCTTCGGCGGATCTGATGGTCGCGACGGTCATCATCGTGGGGATGGCGCTCGGCCTGGCGCTGCCGATGCACCTGCGCGCTCGTACCCTCATGCCATGAGCGTCAAGGTGGATCTGGACCGGCTGGCCGACGAGCTGGCCAACTACACGTTCGCCTATCTGGTAACCGTCGGCGACGACTTCCACGCACACACCGTCGCCGTCGAACCCATCTTCGCCGACGGCGTTTTCCACGTCGGCCCCGTCGGCGGCACCACGAGCAGGAACCTCGCGTCTCACGACAGCGCCACGCTCGTCTGGCCGCCGAGCGAACCGGCGGGCTACACGCTCATCGTCGACGGCCACGCCGATTCGCAACACCTCGTGCCCGACCGCGCGGTGCTGCACCGCAAGGCGACCCCCGACGTCGCAGGCAGGCCCGGCTGCAAGGACGACTGCCGGCCGCTGGAAGGCGGCTGAGCGTTACGTGCCGATGATCACCAGGTTTTCGGGCATCCCCGCGAGACCAACGCGGCCTCGACACGATCGAAGAAAGCCTGCCGGCGGTTGTGCAGAATCCTGGCGGTAACCCGGGTATCAAGCCAGCCCAGTTCCGGCAACTTCGCGTACCGTTCGACATCCCAGTCGCGCTGCCGTGGTTCGGTCCAATGGTGCTTGCCCTCGAAGTCGACGCCTACCTGGTACTCGGGCCAGCCGATATCGATGCGGGCGAACAGCCGGCCACGCTCGTCGTACACCGGCACTCTGCGTCTGTGGCCGCGGAAATCCATACTGAATCAACAGCAGTCGTGTGAACGATTCATACGGTGACTCCGCTCCGCCGTCAGACGAGCTTCAAGGTCTGACGTAACTGTCGCAGTCCGCGCGCACCCGGGTGACGCGCTGCGATGAGCTCGACGTCGGCAACGTCGAACAGGCTGGCGTTCATCAACGCGTCGAGGTGGCGCACCCCGTCTTCTAGCGCGAGCCGGCGACCGAGGTCGAACGCGGTCCGTGCCGGTGTGGTGACACGCATCCTTCTGGCGAAGCAGATATCGCCGTCGGTGAGCTGGTAGCGGCGCACGATCATGTCCTTCTGCGGATAGGGGTTCGCGCGGACGATCTCGGCGGGCGCGTGCGGGTCGAGCCATTTGGTGCCATGCACCGCGGCAGCGGACACCCCGCACAGCGTGGCTCCGGTCGACAGCCAAGCCGCCCGCGCCTTGACGGCTGCCGTCACGTCGGCATCGCGAGTCGATGTAGACGTCTCGGAAGATCGGCCGAAACCTTGTGCGCAAGTCATTGCGGGTGAGCTCGCCGACGGCGCAACGCCGCGCTTCCGAGGAAAGGTATGTCCATGGCATGCACGTTGGCTCGGCTGCCGACGAGATATTCGACCCACACGCGCCACGCGAATGTATGGCCTGTGGATGGAAAGCGGACTGTTGATGTACCTAGCCCATACAGTCGCGGCCAAGACACGAAAAAGCCCGACTCCTTGTGGGAGCCGGGCCTTTTCTTGGCGACCAGGACTGGCTTAGAAGTCCATGCCGCCCATGCCACCGGTCGGGTCGCCCGCAGGTGCGGCCGCCTTCTCCGGCTTGTCTGCGACGACCGCCTCGGTCGTCAGGAACAGTGCCGCGATGGACGCCGCGTTCTGCAGCGCCGAACGGGTCACCTTGACCGGGTCGGCAACGCCCGCCTTGAGCAGGTCCTCGTACTCGCCGGTGGCGGCGTTGAGGCCGGTGCCCGCCGGGGAGTTGGTGACCTTCTCGGCGACAACGCCGGGCTCGAGCCCGCCGTTGAAGGCGATCTGCTTCAGCGGAGCCGACAACGCCACGCGGACGATGTTGGCGCCGGTCGCCTCGTCACCCGAGAGCTTCAGCTCGTCGAGCGCAGGAGCCGACTGCAGCAGGGCCACGCCACCGCCGGCGACGATGCCCTCCTCGACGGCCGCCTTCGCGTTGCGAACGGCGTCCTCGATGCGGTGCTTGCGCTCCTTGAGCTCCACCTCGGTGGCGGCGCCCGCCTTGATCACCGCAACACCACCTGCCAGCTTGGCCAGGCGCTCCTGCAGCTTCTCGCGGTCGTAGTCGGAGTCGCTGTTCTCGATCTCGGCGCGGATCTGGGCAACGCGGCCTGCGATGGCCTCGCTGTCACCGGCACCCTCGACGATGGTGGTCTCGTCCTTGGTGACGACGACCTTGCGGGCCTTGCCGAGCAACTCGACGCCCGCGGTCTCCAGGGACAGGCCGACCTCTTCGCTGATGACCTGGCCACCGGTGAGGATCGCCATGTCCTGCAGCATCGCCTTGCGGCGGTCGCCGAAGCCCGGCGCCTTGACGGCGACGGACTTGAACGTGCCACGGATCTTGTTGACCACCAGGGTCGACAGGGCTTCACCCTCGACGTCCTCGGCGATGATCAGCAACGGCTTGCCCGACTGAATGACCTTCTCCAGCAAGGGAAGCAGGTCCTTGACGGTCGACACCTTCGAGCTGACCAGCAGGATGTAGGGATCCTCGAGAACCGCTTCCTGACGCTCGGCGTCGGTCACGAAGTAACCCGAGATGTAGCCCTTGTCGAAGCGCATGCCCTCGGTGAGCTCGAGCTGCAGGCCGAAGGTGTTGCTCTCCTCGACGGTGATGACGCCCTCGTTGCCGACCTTGTCCATGGCCTCGGCGATCAGATCGCCGATCGAGGGGTCACCGGCGGAGATGCCCGCGGTGGCCGCGATCTGCTCCTTGGTCTCGACCTCCTTGGCCGACTTCAGCAGCGTCTCGGTGATCTTCTCGACCGCCTTCTCGATGCCGCGCTTGAGGCCGAGCGGGTTGGCGCCCGCCGCCACGTTGCGCAGACCCTCGCGCACCAGCGCCTGGGCCAGCACGGTGGCGGTGGTGGTGCCGTCGCCCGCGACGTCGTCGGTCTTCTTGGCGACTTCCTTGACCAGCTCAGCGCCGATCTTCTCGTAGGGGTCCTCCAGCTCGATCTCCTTGGCGATGGACACACCATCGTTGGTGATCGTGGGGGCGCCCCACTTCTTCTCCAGGACGACGTTGCGGCCCTTGGGACCCAACGTCACCTTTACCGCGTCGGCGAGGCTGTTGAGGCCCCGCTCGAGGCCGCGACGGGCCTCTTCGTCGTACGCAATTGTCTTAGCCATTGCGAAGTGATTCCTCCGGATTTGGGGATGGCACACGTATGTGGTCGGGTTCAGTGCCCGCGACGGACGGCTGTGGGTGTGCTCCGCTTATGCGGCCCCGTGCCTCACCGGCCCGACCTAGCACTCACTGGTCGCGAGTGCCAACTGCATTTCTAGCACTCGACCATGGAGAGTGCAAGGTAGTTCACCGCGGGCGTAGGCCGTCCAGAAAGACCTCTGTCAGGCGCTCTGCCGCGTCCCGGCGGTAGCCCTGCATCGCCTGGGCCCCGACCATGAGTGCCTTGACGTCCGGGACGTCGAGGTCGCCGCGCACCGCTCCCGCCTTCTGCGCCGCCCGCAACAGATCGCCGAGCAGGCCGAGGAACGCCTCCTCGGCGTCCGGCGCCGCGGCGTTGATGTCGACGCCGACTCCCGCGAGCGCGTCCACCAAACCCTGGTCCGTCGCACCCCAGTCCAGCACCATCGAGCGCAGGAAGTCGAACAGCGCCCGACCCGGCCCGGCCGAGGTCAGCAGGGCGTGGCCGCTGTTCACGATGTGGCGTAGCCGGTTCTCCACGACGGCCCGGTACAGGTCCTCTTTCGTCGGGAAATGCCGATACACGGTGCCCGCCCCGACGCCTGCCCGCCGCGCGATCTCGTCGATCGGCACCGCCAACCCCTCGGCGGCGAAGGTGTCGTAGGCGACCTCGAGCACCCTGGCCCGGTTACGCGCAGCATCCGCGCGCAACGGCCGATCGGGTTGAGCCACGTCACACCTCCCGGGAATTGACTAAGCGGGGCGCGCGTTCCGTATAGTCGGATCAAACGGAGCGTCCGCCCCGTTTAGCCTCGATTCTAGGAGATCATCGTGACGAACTGGACGACCAACGACATACCCGACCAAACCGGTCGCACCGCGGTCATCACCGGCGCCAACACCGGCCTCGGCTACGAGACCGCCGCAGCGCTGGCCGCCAAGGGCGCACACGTGGTGCTCGCCGTGCGCAACACCGACAAGGGCCAGGCCGCCGCCGACCTGATCTCCAGGCGCAGTCCCGGCGCCAGCGTCGCCGTGCAGGAACTCGACCTCACCTCGCTGGAGTCCATCCGCGCGGCAGCCGAACAGCTGCGGGCCGCCCATGACTCCATCGACCTGCTGATCAACAACGCCGGCGTCATGTTCACACCGAGGTCGACGACGAAGGACGGCTTCGAATTGCAGTTCGGCACAAACCATCTGGGCCACTTCGCCTTCACCGGACTGCTGCTCGATCACATCGTGGCAGCGCCGGGCTCTCGTGTCGTCACCGTCAGCAGCGTCGGACATCGCTTTGCGCGCAACGGCATCCGCTTCGACGACCTGCAGTGGGAGAAGGACTACAGCCGCGTCGGCGCGTACGGGCAGGCCAAGCTGGCCAACCTGATGTTCACCTACGAGCTCCAACGCCGCCTGCGGGGCACCGGCACCATCGCGGCTGCCGCGCATCCGGGTGGTTCGCGGACCGAACTCACACGCAACCTGCCGCCGCTGCTCGGGGCCGTGACGAAACTGGCCGAGCCGCTCTTCCAGCCCGCCGAAATGGGTGCGCTTCCCCAGTTGCGCGCCGCCACCGACCCCGGCGTGATCGGCGGCCAGTACTTCGGTCCCGACGGATTCGGTGAACAGCGCGGCTACCCGGTCGTGGTGGCCTCCACCCGGGTATCGCACGACATCGCGGCGCAGAAGCGGTTGTGGACGGTCTCCGAGCAGCTGACCGGCGTGACGTTCCGGGTCCCGGCTACGGTGTGACCGTTTCGGTGCTGGACGCCCGGTCATCCTGGCCGCCTGTGACCCGTTCCTTCAGTCGCCTGAAGCCGGCCGCCACCCGATCCCGCAGATCGCTGCCCACGGCCTGAATGGCTTGACGCAACTCGCCGCGGTGCGCAGGGCGCTGCTCGCCGATGTCGGATCCGTTGTTCTGCACGCCCGACGGTTCCCGGGCCTGCTGCTGACTCTGGACATTGCGGTGGATCTCACCGTCGTACAGATACGGACGGCTGTCACCGGGTTGGTCGTGTCGGACGTATCCGGCATCGATGACGGGGCGAAGAACCTGATCGGCCTTGTCCACCAACGCATCTGGCACGCCGACGTCTCGGAACACCTGCGTCAGGGGAAGGTTCTTGGTCGGGACGAGATACGTCGTGATGGAACCGTGCTCATCGTCACCGGGGATCTCGCTCTCGGGCGTCAAGCCACCCACATCAGCGGTGAAACTCGGCGGGCCGTGAACGTAGGAAATACCGGCCAATGCGTTGGCGGACGATACCAAGTTCCACGGACGATCAGGCGGGTCGGACCAGCCGTCGTACTCGCCGATCACGATCGTCGTGTCGTATGGAGACTCCGCGATACGCGTGATCCGGTAATTCAAGATGGGGATGAAGGTGCCCTCCTTGAAGTACTCCGCGACGCCCACCTCCGGCGGAGCGATCAAGACGACGCTGACTCTTCCCGGATCAGGCGGTTGTGGACCATCGGCCAGCTCCTTGGCGAGTCGCCAGGCGACCATGGAACCCATCGATTCGCCGATGATCACAACTTCGCCGTCGGGAAAGTCCTCGGCAGCTTGCTCGACGCCGTCTCGGAGCGCCCAGTCAGCGGCAAGCGGATCCTGCGAGTAGTCGATCAAACGCGCCGTGGCACCGACGGTGTGAAAGTGCATTCCGATACTCGGATACGACTCTGCGACGCTCGGATACACCGGGTTGATCTGCTTGAAGGGCATGGCCCCCGGTATCAGAATCGCCACCTCGGCGTGGCTGACGACGTTCGCGATGGCGCCGGACGCCAGCAGCAGAGACGTCGCGGCGACGCTGGCTGCCAACCGTTTGCTCCAGTTGATCATCGCGAGAGCGTCGCACACAGATCGCTCACCGCCCGGCGCGTTGGCAATAATTGTCGCAGACGACGAAAAGCTGAGCGGGATTTGCTCACTCGGCCGCCTTATTCTGGGCGTCGAGGACCATCTCGGTACGGGAACCCTCGTCGTCACCCACTCGGCCGATGCTTTGACCGCGAAGGAAGCGTTGATGTCACTCGTGAACCCGCGGGCGGTGCCGCCCTATCCGCCGCAGCGATACACCAAGGACGAACCCGAGGTCAGTGCGTGGCTGCGGCGGGGCACCGAACCGCCGGACTACGACTCGTTCGGACTTGTGCAGTACCACTATCTGGCCAACCAGAAGGCCACCGACGGCGACTACGGCCTGTATCGCGTCGAGATCGCCCCGAACGGCGGCGGACCCGGCCCGCATTTTCACCGCACGATGTCCGAGGCGTTCTTCGTGCTCTCGGGAACAGTCAAGCTGTACGACGGCACGGACTGGGTCGACGGGCAGCCCAACGACTTCCTCTACGTCCCGCCGGGCGGCATCCACGGCTTCCGGAACGAAGCAGACGCGCCGACGTCGCTGCTGATGCTGTTTTCTCCCGGCGCCCCGCGGGAGCACTACTTCGAGGGCTTCGCCCACCTCGGCGACATGACCGACGACGAGCGCCGGGAGTGGTTCATCCGCAACGACAACTACTTCGTGGAGTGATCGAACCGCGCCGCCAGGTACGGCGCGGTGCGGCTGCCCTTGGCCTGACTCACTTTTCGCGGTGTGCCCGCCGCGACGACGCGGCCGCCGTCATCGCCCGCGCCCGGTCCGAGATCGATCACCCAGTCCGACCCGGCGACCATCCGCATGTCGTGTTCGGCCACCACCACGGTGTTGCCCGAGTCGACAAGACGATGCAGCTGCGCATCGAGTGCGTCCACATCGGCCGGATGCAACCCGGTGGTGGGTTCGTCGAGCACGTAGAGCGTGTGGCCGCGGCGGGGCCGCTGCAATTCCGAGGCGAGCTTGATCCGCTGCGCCTCCCCTCCGGAGAGCTCGGTCGCGGGCTGCCCGAGACGTAGATAGCCCAACCCGACGTCGTGCAGTGTCGTCAGGCTGCGCGCCGCCGCCGAAACATCGGCAAAAAACTCCGACGCCTCGTCGACGGTCATGGCCAGGACGTCGGCGATGGTTCGGTCCCGGTACCGCACACGCAATGTGGCCTCGTTGTAGCGCGCGCCGTTGCACGCCGGGCAGGTAGCGTAAGTGCCTGGCAGGAACAACAATTCGACCGATACGAAGCCCTCGCCCTGGCAGGTCTCGCAACGGCCTTCGGCGACGTTGAACGAGAACCGGCCTGCCGACCAGCCACGGCGCCGCGCCGCAGGCGTCGCGGCGAATTCCCGCCGAACGGCGTCGAAAAGTCCCGTGTAGGTGGCCAGCGTCGAGCGCGGGGTCCGCCCGATCGGGCGCTGGTCAACGGCGACCAGTCGGGCGATCGCCTCCGCGCCCACCGCCGTCACCCCGATGCTGGCGTCGTGATCGAGGTCGACGATCTCTGTGTCGGAATCGTCTGCGTCGCCGTCGCTTTCGATCTGGTCCCACCACGCGGCCCAGATGGCGGTTCACCACATCGCCGAGCACCTTGACGACGAGCGTCGACTTGCCTGAGCCGGACACACCCGTGACCGCGGTGTAGATGCCCAGCGGCAGGTCGACATCCATGTCGCGCAGGTTGTGAAAGCAGATGCCCTGCAGCCGCAGCCAGTCCGACGGCTTGCGCGGAGTGCGCCGCACGGTTGCATCGTCGTCGAAAAGGTACCTACGGGTGATCGACTCATCGATGTCGGAAAGCCCCGGAACGGGCCCACTGTAGAGGACTTGTCCGCCATGCTCGCCCGCGCCGGGACCGACGTCGACGAGCCAGTCGGCGCGGCGAACCACGTCCATGTCGTGCTCGACCACGAACAGCGAATTGCCCGCTCGCCGCAGCCGATCCAGCACATCCAGCAGCGGTTCTGCGTCGGCGGGATGTAGGCCCGCAGATGGCTCGTCCAGCACATAGAGCACCCCGAACAGCCCCGCGCGCAGCTGCGTGGCCAACCGCAGCCGCTGCAGTTCACCCGGTGAGACGGTAGGCGTGCGTCGGTTCAGCGTCAGATACCCAAGGCCGAGATCGATGAGCACCTGGATGCGCGCGACGAGGTCCGCGGCGATCATCGTGGCGACCTCGGTCAGTTCACCGGACTGCCGTCGACTCGAAGGCCGCCGCGGCATCCTTTCGCGCCGCGGTGGGCCGCAGCACGTCGGCGAGTTCTGCCAACGGCATCGCCACGTAGTCGGCGATGGTGCGGCCCGCGAAGGTCACCTTCAGCGCCTCGGGCCGCAGCCCCGAGCCGTGGCAGAGCCCGCATTCGACGCTGTCGACGTACTGCAGGACGCGACGCCGCATCATCGCGCTGTGCGAGTTGGCCAGCGTGTGCCGGACGTGGCGTTCGGCGCTGGAGAACGTCCCGTTGTAGTAGTAGTCCGCGGTGACCGGATGCTGGCTCGGATCGATCTCGACGGTCGGCTGCTCGTCTGTGAACAGGATCCAGTCACGATGGCGCTTGGGCAGTTTCCGCCACGGCTTGTCGATGTCGTAGCCGAGGGTGATGAGAATGTCGCGCAGGTTCTGCCCCTGCCAGGCGCCGGGCCATGCGGCGACGGCGCCCTCGCGGATGGTCAACGACGGGTCGGGAACCAAGCGTCTGCTCCGTCACCTGATGGATCCGGCCCAGTCCGTGGCACTGCGGGCAGGCGCCGACCGCGGTGTTCGGCGAGAACGCATCGGAGTCGAGTCGTTCGGTGGCCCCGGCCGGATACGTCCCGGCCCGCGAGAACAACATCCTCAGCAGGTTGGACAGGGTCGTGACGGTGCCCACCGTCGACCGCGAGGTCGCCGACCCTCTCCGCTGCTGGAGTGCGACGGCGGGTGGCAGACCCGTGATGTCGTCCACCTTCGGCGCGCCGGTCGGCAGCAGCAGGCGTCGGGCGTACGGCGCGACGGACTCGAAGTACCTGCGCTGCGCCTCGGCGTAAATGGTCCCGAAGGCGAGCGACGATTTGCCCGACCCGGAAATCCCGGTGAAGGCCACCAGCGCGTCGCGCGGGGCCTCGACGTCGACTCCCCTCAAGTTGTGCACCCGGCTACCGAAGACCCGAACGCACGGGTCGATCTCGTCGCTTCGCGGATCAGAGGTTGCTGGCATGCTGGGCAGCAGAGTACCCGCGCCGGGCCGCCGGCAAGCAGCATGTTTGCGACGACCTGACAAGCGTCGACCAACCGCGACACACCGCCTGTTCGGCGACGCGCCGCGCTTAGATGCAAACCCGTAATCCGTTGCGTTAGGCTGCTGTCCGATCAGTTGAGGAGTCTTGGGTGCGGGCTAACGGCGCGCCCGACACCCAGGCTCTGCGGAGCTGGCAGCGTCGGGCATTGGTGCGGTATCTTGCCGCGCAGCCACGAGATTTTCTGGCCGTGGCGACCCCGGGCTCGGGTAAGACGGCGTTTGCCCTGCGTGTCGCCGGGGAGCTGCTGGCCGACGGCGCCGTCGAGCAGATCACCGTTGTGGTGCCGACCGAACACCTCAAGACACAGTGGGCGCTGGCGGCGGCCCGGGTGGGTATCGCGCTCGACCCGAAGTTCAGCAACTCCGCCGCGCACACATCGTCGGAGTACCACGGCGTCGTCGTCACCTACGCCCAAGTGGCCAGCCACCCGACGCGGCACAGGGTGCGCACCGAGAACCGGCGGACGCTCGTGGTGTTCGACGAGATCCACCACGGCGGCGACGCGAAAAGCTGGGGCGACGCCATCCGCGAAGCGTTCGACGATGCGACGCGGCGGCTGGCGCTCACGGGCACACCGTTTCGCAGCGACGACTCCGCCATCCCGTTCGTCACCTACGCGCCTGACGCCGACGGGCTGATGCGCTCGACGGCGGACCACACCTACGGCTATGCCGAGGCGCTGGCCGACGGCGTGGTCCGGCCGGTGGTGTTCCTCGCCTACTCCGGCGAGGCGCGGTGGCGCACCAGCGCGGGCGAGGAGCATGCGGCCCGGCTCGGTGAGCCGCTGAACGCCGAGCAGACGGCACGGGCGTGGCGCACCGTGCTCGACGCGAAAGGCGAATGGATACCGGCGGTCCTGCAGGCCGCCGACACCCGGCTGACGCAGAAGCGCAACGGCGGCGTGCCCGATGCGGGCGCGATGGTCATCGCGTCCGACCAGAAGGCCGCACGCGCCTATGCCGCCGTGCTGACCAAGTTGACCGGCGAGACGCCGACCGTCGTGCTGTCCGACGACCCGGATCGTCGGCACGCATCGCGGAATTCGGCGCGGGCACCGGCCGCTGGCTCGTCGCGGTCCGGATGGTGTCCGAGGGGGTCGACGTGCCCCGGCTTGCTGTCGGCGTCTACGCCACCAGTGCATCGACACCGCTGTTCTTCGCGCAGGCGATCGGCCGTTACGTGCGGTCGCGGCAGCCCGGCGAGACCGCGAGCATCTTCCTGCCGTCGGTTCCGGCGCTGCTCGACCTCGCCAGCCAGATGGAGGCACAGCGCGACCACGTGCTCGGCAAGCCGCACCGCGAGGAACAGGGCTTCGACGACGAGGCGCTCGCGGACGCGGCACAGAAGAAGACCGAGGCCGACGAGGACAAGGGCTTCGAGTCGCTCGGCGCGGACGCCGAACTCGATCAGGTCATCTTCGACGGCTCGTCGTTCGGCACGGCGACACCGGCGGGCAGCGACGAGGAAGCCGACTACCTCGGCATCCCCGGCCTGCTCGACGCCGATGCGATGCGAGACCTGTTGCGGCGCAGGCAGGAAGCGCAGATCACGAAGCGCACAGCGACGGGCGAGGTGCCGCCGGTTGTCGACGCACGGGCAGCTGCGCGAACTGCGCAGCCAGCTCAACACGCTGGTCTCGGTGGCACACCACCGGACGGGCAAGCCGCACGGCTGGATCCACAAGGAGCTGCGACGAATCTGCGGCGGGCCACCGATGGCGGCAGCGACGTCGGACCAGTTGAAGGCCCGCATCGAGGCGGTTCGGGAGCTGCGGACCTAACGCGTCTCCGCCAACTCGGCCAGATGCTTCAACGAGTTGTCCAGATGCGACACGTCAAAGGGCGGGAACGGGATATCGCGAAGGTGCGGCGGCACACCCGACCAGTCGTAGCTCAGCGTGATCTCGGTGCGGTCGTCACCGAGGGGCCGCAGGTCGTAGCGCCAGATCCAGCCACCGAAGATGAGCTCGGAGTTGCCGCTCAGGTTGCCGCGTTCGTCGGGTCCCTGACCGGGCTGCCACGCGATCGCATGGGGCGGGTCGAACACCTCGACCCGATTGGCCATCTCGTAGTACTTCTCGGGATGGTTGTCGTGATGCATTCCCATCCGGAAAATCTGACCGACTTCGGTGACGGGTTTGCCGTCCAGCGACTCACGGACCCAGCCGGTGCCGTCGATCGCCTGGTGCGTCGTCGGGTCGGCCAGCACACCGAAACCGATTTCCGCCGGCGCATTGACGGTCGTGGTGACACGTACGGTTTCTTCGGTCATATCAGTACAGACCCGCACCGGCCGCGGAAACTCATCGTTACAGACCGAGCACCTCGGGCAGATGAGCGACCGATTCGATGACGTGGTTGGGCTGCATCGCGAACTCGTCTGCAGCCCACCGGTCGAGGGTGTCCTGACGGAACTTGCCCGTGCGCACCAGGACACCGGTCATCCCGACCACCTGAGCGGCCAGCACGTCGTTGTTGAGGTCGTCACCGATCATGTACATCTCGTCGGGGTCGACGCCGAGACGTGAAGCCGCGGCGAGGAATCCGGCGGGCGCCGGCTTGCCGACGGCGCTGGCCTTGCGGCCGGACGTCTCCTCCATCCCGATCAGGTACATGCCGGTGTCGATGCGCAGGCCCTCGGCGGTGTTCCACGAGGTGCTGCGGTGCATGGCGACCACCGGAACGCCTTGGGCCATCCAGTCGTAGACGCGGCTGAGCGTCACGTGGTTGTACTCCGGGCCCGCACCGCCGAGCAGGATCACATCCGGGGTCTCCGGTGTGTGGTCCTCGGGGCCGTGGTCGCTTGCGTAGGCGATGTCGATACCGGGCATGTCCTCGGCGATCTGTCCGTTGTTCACCAGGAAGCACCGCGCATCGGGGTACTGGCCGCGGACGTACTCGGCCGTCAGCGCAGCGGCGGTGATCACCTCGTCGGCCGCCACGTCCATCCCCGCGTCGGTGAGCAGGCGAGCGATCTGCCTGCGGGTGCGTGTCGTGGTGTTGGTCAGATACGACCGGGCAATCTGGTTGTCCGCCAGCACCCGAAGCGTCTCGGCCGCACCCTCGATGGGCTGCCACGAGGTCACCAAGACGCCATCGATGTCGAACAACACGCCACCGACCGCCATCCTGCGACAGTAATTGGCTTTCTAGGACCGCGCCCACTCACTGTCGGCCACCCACGGCGACGCGGTACCCGCGATGGACCAACTGAGTTCTGCCGGAACGTCGATCACCTGATAGTGCTTGACCCCGGCCGCGGTGGCCGCGATCAGCGTGGCCACCCCCGCCCGCCGCTGGAAGAACGTCTGGCGCACGGTCCATCCGATGATGCCTTCGGCGGCGATGCAGTCCCGACGGCGTTCCAGGCTGCCCGCCCGTGCGACCAGCCAGCGATCGTCGACCCGATGCCCGAGCGCACGTACCCGGTCGGCGGCCAGCAGTGCGCACGTCAGCGCCAGCGCGGCAACGGCGATCCAGGCCCACGGCGGAACCGCCACGAATGCCGCGGCGAGCGCCAGGCCGGCCGCGACGACGACCGGAAACACGAGCCCGCGCGTCCAGCGCCTGCGCGTCGCGGCGGGTCCGTGCCCGCGCACCGGACCGGACACCGTGTTCGACGTCAGCGATCAGGTCGGTCAACACCGACTCAGCCGTGCGCACGGGGCACGGCGGCAGCAGCAGCGACGCCTCCCCCGCGCCCGCGACACCCGTCATCACCGCATCCAGCCGAGCGCCGCCGAGCAGCCGGACCAGCAGCGGCTGGCGCAGCGTGCCGCCCCGCAGCCTGCGCATGTCGAAGGTGTGCTCACGCTTGCGCAGCAGACCGTGCTGCAGATGTAACACCTCCGCGTCGCGGCGCAGCGTCAAGTTCCCGAACGTCACCAGCGACCTGAGCACCGAAAGACCGACCGACGCGAGCACGACGACCACGACGAAGACGGCGACACTGGCGACGATGCCGAACCGCTGCGCCGCGTCGCGGCCGGACTCGGCCAGTCGCGAATGTTCAAGTATCGCACCAAGACCCGCCTGGTAGGTCACGCCGACAGCGGCAAGGATCATGGCCAGGCCGGTGAAACTGAGCGGGCTGTACCGCAGCCAGGACAGCTGCCAGCGCGCCAGCTGCCGACCCGGTGCCTGCGCTTCGGCCTCGTCGGCGGCGGCCAACGAGTCGGCCAGCAGGATCGAGCGCAGCCGTGGCACTTCCTCGACGCGCACCGCATCGAGCGCGAACTCGGTGTCGCCCCTGGCCTGCTGCCCGGTGCTCACCCGCAGCACCGTCAAGCCGAGCAGCTGGTGCAGCAGCCTGGCGTCGGTCTGAACCGAACGAATCCGGTTGCGCGGCAACGAAACCACTTTGCGCTGCAGGACGCCGGTGCGCAGCTGCACCTCATCGGTTTCGATGCGGTACGTGGTGGTGAACCACCGCAGCACACCGAAGGCGATCGTCAGCGCGACAATGGCCACCGTCCACCACGAGTTGCCCGTCGCCGAACCAACCACGACCGCACCGACCAGCAACGGAATCTGCCGCAGCACCTCATGTACGGGGTGCACCAACAACATTCGCGGGCTGAGCCGATGCCAGACCCGCTCTGTCACGTGGCGTCCTCCGCTCCGATCGCGGCGATGTCGGTGAGCTGACCGACGACCCGGTCGGCGACCGCCGAGTCGAGCGCCACGATGCGCACCGCGCCCGCCGACGACGCCGTCGTCACCGTGACGTTGGCCAGCCCGAACAGCCGGTCCAGCGGGCCGCGATACGTGTCGACGGTCTGCACACGGGAGATCGGCGCGATCCGCCGCTCCTGCACCAGCCAGCCCGATCGGGTATAGACGGCCTGCGGGCTGATGTCCCATCGGTGCACCCGGTACCGCCACAGCGGCACGACGATGACGAACACCGCCATACCGACCGCGGTGACGGCGGCCGCGGCGACGTGCGCCCAGGCCAGCCTGTCGTCGACGACGGCGAACCACACCACCTGGCCCACCGCGAGCACCAGCCACGGGATCGCCGCGCCGATCGCCCACACCAGCGGCGCTTTGCGGCTCGGCGGATTGGCGGGATCAACCAAAGTCACCGCTGCGCGTTGTGACATGGGAACGACGGTAGCCGCCCGTGGGTAGTGTGCTGGTCATGACCAGGAAGTGGACCTCCGCCGATGTACCCGACCAGTCCGGCCGCATCGCCGTCATCACCGGCGCGAACTCCGGCCTCGGCTACGACACCGCCGCAGTTCTGGCGGACAAAGGCGCGCACGTCGTGCTCGCCGTACGCAACCTCGACAAAGGCAGGCAGGCTGCCGACAGGATCAAGGCCGCGAGCCCGAACGCCGTCGTCGCGCTGCAGCAGTTGGATCTGTCATCGCTGGACAGCATCCGCACGGCCGCCGACGAACTGCGCGCCGCGCACCCGCGGATCGACCTGTTGATCAACAACGCGGGCGTGATGTACGTGCCGAAGCGGGAGACGACCAAAGACGGCTTCGAAATGCAGTTCGGCACCAACCACCTCGGCCACTTCGCGCTGACGGGTCTGTTGCTCGACAACATGCTGTCCGTCGACGGGTCGCGGGTGGTCACGGTCAGCAGCAACGGACACAAGTTTCCGCTCCTGGCCGATATCTATTTCGACGACTTACAGTTCGAACGCGGCTATCACCGGATCAAGGCCTACGGTCAGTCCAAGCTGGCCAACCTGTTGTTCACATACGACCTGCAGCGCCGCCTGAAACTCAAGGGAGCTCCCCACCGTCGCACTCGCCGCGCATCCCGGTTTCGCCGACACCGAACTGATGCGCAATCTGCCCGACGTCATCCCGTCCTTCCTGTGGAGGCCAGTCACCCAGCCGGCCGACAAGGGCGCGCTGCCGACACTGCGAGCCGCGACCGACCCCGGCGCCCAAGGTGGTCAGTATTACGGACCCGACGGCATCGGGGAGATCAAGGGTGACCCGAAAGTTGTTGCCTCCAATGCGAAATCGCACAACGAGGACATGCAGCGGCGGCTGTGGACAGTGTCCGAACAGCTGACCGGCGTCACCTACCCCGTCTGATGCGTTCCGTCGGCGAGCACCAGCGACATCGTCGCCGCGCTGATCGGGCCCCGCCCTCCGGCAGCAGTACCGCTCGCCGACGCGCTCGGGCTTGTGCTTAGCCGAGGACGTCGTTGCGCCGCTGTCACTACCCGGCTTCGACAACTCGGCCATGGACGGTTATGCCGTTGTCGCCGAGGATATCTCGGGCGCCAGCGAACAGCAGCCGGTGATGCTGCCGGTCGCCGAAGACATTCCCGCGGGCCGGACGGATCCGCTGACACTGGAGCCCGGTACGGCACACCGGATCATGACCGGCGCACCCCTTCCGTCCGGCGCCACCGCCGTGGTGCCAGTCGAGGTCACCGACGGCGCGACGGACACCGTGGCGATCCGAGCGACCGCGCGCGCCGGGCAGCACATCCGACGCGCAGGCGAGGATGTCGAAGCTGGCACCACCGTGCTGCGGGCCGGCCAGGTCGTGACGCCCGCGGTGCTCGGCCTCACGGCTGCGCTCGGCCTCGGCGAGTTGAAAGTCGTTCCACGGCAACGGGTGGTGGTGATGTCGACCGGATCGGAGCTGGTGGCGCCGGGCACTCCGCTGCAACCCGGTCAGATCTACGAGTCGAATGCGGTCATGCTTGCCGCGGCCGCGAAAGACGCGGGCGCGCAGGTGACAACGGCCCCGATGAGCAGTGACGACGTCGACGAGTTCCGAACGGTGCTGAACCGACACGCGGGTGAGGCCGACCTCATCATCACCACCGGCGGCGTGAGCGCAGGCGCCTACGAGGTCGTGAAGGACGCGCTCTCGGCGGCCGGCGTCGAGTTCGTCAAGGTGGCGATGCAGCCGGGTATGCCACAGGGCGCAGGCCGCATAGACGACACCCCGATCATCACGCTGCCGGGCAATCCGGTCAGCGCCCTGGTGTCGTTCGAGGTCTTCATCCGAGCACCGCTGCGCGCGGCGATGGGGTTTCCGCAGCCGCAGCGACCGCGGCTGACGGCCGAGCTCTCCGAGGATCTGAAGCTCACCGCGCGGCAAGCGGCAGTTCCGGCGTGGCGTGCTGGACGCCGACAGGGGTGCGGTCAGCAGCTACGGGCCCCCGGCCTCGCATCATCTGCGCTGGCTGGCGTCGGCGAACTGTCTGCTGGAGATCGACGAGGACGTCGTCGAACTGGCGGCGGGATCCGCTGTGCGGGTATGGGACCTGTCCAGCGGGTAGCCACCCGTAGAATCGCGACACGATGGCCAGACGCCCCGACCTCAGATCAGGCCCCGCGCGACTGGTGGCCCTGGCGAGAACCACGATCCCCCCGATGCACCCCGCCGGCCTGCCCTTTGTCGGCGCGGGCATAGCGGTCGCCGCGGCGGGCCGCCGCAACCGGTGGCTGCGCAACGCCGGCCTGCTGGCCGCGGGCGTCAACGCGGCGTTCTTCCGCCACCCGCCGCGCGTGCCGCCCACCCGTCCCGGCCTGGTCGTCGCTCCCGCCGACGGGTTGATCTGTCTGGTCGAGGACGCGGTGCCGCCCGCCGAACTCAACCTGCCCGACCGGCCGCTGCCCCGAATCAGCATCTTCCTGTCGATCTTCGACGCCCACGTCCAGCGCATCCCGATCAGCGGTGAGGTGGTGTCGGTCGTGCACCGTCCCGGGCTGTACAAGTCCGCCGAGCTCGCCGCCGCCAGCCAGGACAACGAACGCAACAGCGTGCTGATCCGCACGCCGGACGGGCACGAGGTGGTGGCCGTCCAGATCGCCGGCCTGGTGGCCCGCCGCATCGTCTGCGACATCGGGCCGGGCGACAAGGTGGCGATCGGCGACACCTACGGGCTGATCCGCTACGGGTCACGGCTGGACACCTACCTGCCGGAGGGCACCGAGCCGCTGGTGCTGCCCGGCCAACGAGCCGTCGGCGGCGAAACCATCCTTGCGGAGCTGGCGCGATGAAGCCCCGCGTCAAGAGGCCTGCCGTCAGCATGCGCATGCTGCCGAGCGCGATGACCGTCGCCGCGATCTGCCTCGGCCTTTCGGCGGTGAAGTTCGCGCTCGACGACAGGCCGACCGAGGCGATGGCGTTCCTGGCCGTCGCCGCGATCCTTGACGCGCTCGACGGTCGCATCGCCCGGCTGCTCAAGGCCACCTCGAAGATGGGCGAGGAGATCGACTCGCTTGCCGATGCGGTGAACTTCGGTGTCGCACCGGCATTCATCGTCTACGGCACGCTGCTGTCGCATTCGCGCATCGGCTGGATCGTCGTGCTGCTCTACGCGGTGTGCATCGTGCTGCGGCTGGCCCGGTACAACACGATGCTGGTCGAGAACAAGCCCGCGTACATGGACCAGTTCTTCGTCGGCATGCCCGCACCCGCCGGCGCGATCGGCGCGATCGGACCGCTGGCCGCCAAGATGCAGTTCGGCGACGGCTGGTGGACGTCCGAACCCGCCGTGGTGATCTGGATGATCGGTGTCTCGCTGCTTGCGGTCAGCACCATCCCGATGCGCAAGGTGCACACGTTCGCCATATCGCAGAACATGGTGGTTCCGCTGCTGGCGCTGCTGGCCGTGCTCGTCGCCGCGTCGATCCTCTACGGCTACGTCGTGATTCTGCTGATCATCCTCGGCTATGTGGTCCACATTCCGTTCGCGATACGGACGGAGGCTTGGCTTTCGAACCACCCCGAGGTGTGGGGCAACAAGCCGAAGGAGCAACGTCAGGCGCGGCGTGCGGTTCGTCGTGTTCGCCGCGCCCAGCCGCGCACGCACCGTCGTTCGATGGCCCGACTCGGGCTCCGCAGACCGCCGGGCCCGTGATATGACCGGGTTCGACGTCGCGGACCGCCCGAGGCCACGACAGCAGCTCGCACTCACGGCGCGACTGAACACCTCGGCTATGGACTCGCGTCGCGGTGTCGTCCGACTTCATCCCGAAGCCATTGCGGCGCTGGGCATTCGGGAATGGGATGCGGTATCGCTGACGGGGTCGCGGACCACCGCAGTGGTGGCGGGGGTGGCCCCGGACGGCACCCCTGCCGGCACCGCTCTGCTCGACGACGTGACGCTGTCCAACGCCGGACTGCGCGAGAACACGACGGTGCTCGTCGCACCGGTGACGGTCTACGGCGCCCGGTCGGTGACGGTGCGCGGATCGAATCTGGCCACCCGGTCGATCCCGTCGGCGACCCTGCGCCAGGCGCTGCTCGGCAAGGTGATGACCGTCGGTGACACCGTGTCGCTGTTGCCGCGCGAACTCGGACCCGACATCCCCACCTCGGCGGCAAGCAGTGCGTTGGCGTCGGCCGTCGGCATCACCTGGACGTCGGAGCTGCTCACGGTGACGGGGGTTGACCCCGCGGGACCTGTTAGCGTGCAACCCAATTCGGTGGTCAGCTGGGGCGACGGTGTCGCGACCTCTGAGCAACCCGAATCAGGTCAGTACACCGTGTCCACCCCGGCAAAGTCCGCCACGGTGAACATCGACGACCTCAAGGGCCAGCATGCTCAGGCCGGCCGGCTGACCGAATGGCTGAAGCTCGCACTCGACCAGCCGGATCTACTCCAAACACTGGGCGCCAAGCCCAATCTCGGCGTGCTGGTGTCCGGGCCTGCGGGCGTCGGCAAGGCCGCGCTGGTGCGGGCGGTGTGCGCGGACCGGCGACTTGTCGAACTCGACGGGCCCGAGGTCGGTGCGCTGCGCGCCGAGGACCGCCTCAAGAGTGTGTCGGCGGCGGTCGCCTCGGTGCGCGACGGCGGCGGCGTGCTGCTGATCACCGACATCGACGCGCTGCTGCCAGCCAGCCAGGACAGGCCCGCCGAGCCCGTATCAACCCTGATACTCACCGAACTGCGCAACGCCGTCGCGACCCCCGGTGTCGCCTTCGTCGCCACCTCGCAGCGGCCCGACGATCTCGACCCTCGACTGCGGGCTCCCGACCTCTGCGACCGCGAGCTGGGCCTGAGCCTGCCCGACGGGGCGGTCCGCAAGCAGCTGCTCGAGGTTCTGCTGCGCGACGTCCCCGCCGAAGAGCTGAACCTCGACGAAATCAGCGAGCGCACACCGGGTTTCGTGGTCGCCGATCTGGCCGCGCTGGTGCGCGAGGCGGCGCTGCGGGCGGCGGCGAGGGCCAGCGAGGACGAGAAGCCGCCAACGCTGACACAGGCCGACCTGACGGGTGCGCTCAGCGTCATCCGGCCGCTGTCGCGGTCCGCCTCCGAAGAGGTGGCTGTCGGTTCGATCACGCTCGACGACGTCGGCGACATGGTCGAGACGAAGCAGGCGCTCACCGAAGCGGTGTTGTGGCCGCTGCAGCATCCGGAGACATTCGAGCGACTCGGCGTCGACCCGCCGCGCGGCGTGCTGCTCTACGGGCCGCCCGGCTGCGGCAAGACCTTCATCGTGCGTGCGCTGGCCAGCTCGGGGCGGCTGTCGGTGCATGCCGTCAAGGGCGCGGAGCTGATGGACAAATGGGTCGGCTCATCCGAGAAGGCCGTGCGCGACCTGTTCCGCAGGGCCCGCGACTCCGCGCCGTCGCTGGTGTTCCTCGACGAGCTCGACGCGCTTGCGCCACGGCGCGGGCAGAGTTTCGACTCCGGGGTCACCGATCGCGTGGTGGCCGCACTGCTGACCGAGCTCGACGGCATCGAGCCCCTGCGCAACGTCGTGGTGCTCGGCGCGACCAACCGGCCCGACCTGATCGACCCGGCGCTGCTTCGGCCCGGCCGGCTGGAGAAGCTGGTGTTCGTCGAGCCGCCCGACGCCGACGCCCGCCGCGACATCTTGCGCACCGCAGGCAAATCCGTACC
This sequence comes from uncultured Actinomycetota bacterium, assembly GCA_963758825.1. Classification (GTDB taxonomy): domain Bacteria; phylum Actinomycetota; class Actinomycetes; order Mycobacteriales; family Mycobacteriaceae; genus Mycobacterium. Next base: position 188,988 of record CAVWWV010000019.1, read on the forward strand.
GCTCAGCGACGACGTCGACCTCAACGCGCTTGCCGACGACCTGGAGGGCTACAGCGCCGCCGATTGCGTCGCACTGCTTCGCGAGGCCGCGCTGACGGCGATGCGGCGGTCGATCGACGCCGCGGACGTGACGGCCGCCGACGTCGCGAAGGCCCGCGAGAACGTGCGTCCATCGCTGGATCCGGTTCAGGTCGAGGCGCTGCGGAACTTCTCGGCCGCTCACTGACCGACTAGGGCCGCGCCTCGAGCACGAGGTTGAAGGGTGTCTCGGTGGCGCGCCGGAATCGCGTGAACCCGCCGCCGTCGACGACGACTTCGCGCAGCCGGGCTTCACCAGCCTGAGCGCCAAGAGCCGGGCCGTTGCGCGCCAACGAAACCGGCACGCAGATCTGCGTGGACGCGCCGTACATGACCCGGCCAACCGGGTTCAGGTTGTCGGCCACCCGGTCGTTGGCGAACGGCTCCACGATCATCGCGGTGCCGTCGTCGCTGATCGCCTCGCGAGCGTGCCGGGACACACTGACCGGATCTGCCATGTCGTGCAGGCAGTCGAAGAACGCGATCAGATCGAAATTCTTGTCCTTGTAGCCGACCGCATCGGCGGTCTCGAACCGGGCATTCGAAGCGCCCGCCGCCGCCGCCTTCTCGGTTGCGACACTGATCGATTCGTCGTGATAGTCGTAGCCGACGAACTCCGAATCCGGATATGTCAGCGCCATCAGGATGGTGCTGGCGCCGTGCCCGCACCCGACATCGGCCACCTTGGCGCCGCGCGCCAGCTTGTCGACGACGCCGTCCAGCGCAGGCAGCCACGCGCCGATCAGGTTCGTGTTGTAGCCGGCGCGGAAAAACCGTTCGGTTCCCTCGAACAGGCAGGGATGGTGCTCACCCCATTCCATCCCCGCCCCGGACTTGAAGTTGTCGAGCGTGTGCGCAAGCGCGTGGAACGTCGCCTCGACGATGTTGTAGGCACCCGGCATGTCGACCGGGCCGTTCGGATCGGTCAGGCACAGCGCCTGCTCTGGGCTGAGCGACCACGCGTCGCTGGCCGCGTCGTACTCGACATATCCGCCCGCACCTTGATTGCCGAGCCACTCGCGGACGTAACGCTCGTTGGTGCCGGTGCGCTGCGCCAGTTCGGCCGAAGTCACGGCACCTTTGGCCAGCTCGCGGTACAGCCCGAGCCGGTCACCGACCAGGATCAGCGTCGCGCTCATCGCGGCGCCGAGATCGCCGACCGCCTTGCCGAGGAATTCGTTCAACTTGGTTTCGTCGACAGCCATGGCTACCTCATTTCAGTTGTCGGGGTGTATTGCCCTCATAGTGCGGCCAGCAAGGCCCGGCCGGACGACATTCGCCATCTAGATCTTGACAGTGACAAGTTGGCGCGGCATAGTCGAACACGCGAACTAGTCATTGTCAAGATCGAGACGGGAGGCACGCCATGACCGCCCCAACCGCACCGGCCATTCGGGCAGGCGACCGCGAGAGGGAGCAGACCGCGAACCAACTCGGCTCGGCGCTCGCCCAGGGGTATCTCGCGATGGGCGAATACGAGACCCGGCTACAGGCCGCGTTCTCCGCCCACACCACCGCCGAACTGGGTCAGCTCGTCGCCGACCTGCCGCTGGCCCAGATGCGCCGCAACGACCCGCGGCGGCGAGAGGCACGCCGAGCAGCGGCACGCCGCGGCGTCCAGATCCATCTGGCCGGTTACCTCGCGATGGTCGTCATCGTGCTCACGGTGTGGCTCGCCGTCGGCCTCACCGCCGGCGCCTGGTACTTCTGGCCCGTCTGGCCCATCCTCGGCGCAGGCATCGGCGTGCTCGGCCATGCACTTCCATATCGGTTCACCACGGGTTGCGGTGCGCGAACGCGCTAACTCTGAGCAGGCCGCAGTTTCCAGTGGGCGATCGCGGCGGCGACGTGCGCCTCGGTCGGCAACCGGTCATCGGCCCACGCGACAAAGCAGTCCGGACGCACCAGCACGGCGGCGGGCAGATCGCCGTCGCGGTGCACAGCGGTGACGACGTCGGGGCGATCGACGTCAACTTCTCCGTTCGTCACCATCACGAACCGACCCTCGCGCAACAGCTCGTAGAGCCGGGTTCCGCCACAGTCCACGTCGGGCATGCGCTTGCCGATCAAGCGGTGATCGCCACGGGACGACGCGCGGATAGTCGATGCCGATCTGGCTGAGGCGGCCCGCCATGAACCGCCTGCCCGCGGGCAGCCGCGTGATGGTCCCGACAGCGAGGGACTGCACCAGTCGCTGCGCCTTGGACCGGCCGAGCACCAGCTGGTTGAACGCGTCGGTCAGCCGGAGCACCGCCGCGCCGACGGGAAGGCGCTCGCTCTGATAGCTGTCCAGCAGCCACCCCGGCGCCGTCCCGCTCACCGCCTCGGCGAGCTTCCAGCCCAGATTCATCGCATCGGCGATCCCGGTGTTCATGCCCTGGCCGCCGAGCGGCGAATGGACGTGCGCGGCGTCGCCTGCGATGAACACCCGGCCGGCCCGGTAGCGCTCGGCCTGCTTGCGTTCGGACAGGAACCGCGAGCTCCAGCGCATCTCGGTCATGCCGTAGTCCTCGTCGCGATGCGGTGGAAGGAGTCCCGGATCTCGTCGATGGTGACCGGCTCATTCAGCGGCGCCTGTTCCCGCAGCCGGTCCCAGGCGATGGCGCGAAACCAGCCGTCGCCGAACGGGATCATCAGCACCGCACCGCGCTCGTTGGTCACCCCGGTCAACGTCTCCTGCGGTGCCCGCGTCAGGCGCACGTCGGCGAGCAGGATGTGCGTCTCGTACTGCTTGCCGGTGAACTCGATGCCGACCAACTTCCGCACGGTGCTGTGCGCACCGTCGCAGCCGACGACGTAGCGCGTCGCGATCGACGTGCCGTCTGCGCACTGCAGCGTGACGCCGTCATCGTCCTGGGTCAGCCCGACGACTTCCGCGCCGCGCACGACCTGCACACCGAGGTCGTCCACCCGCGCCTGCAATACCTGCTCGGTGCCGCTCTGCGGGACGATCAACAGCATGCCGAATCTGGACGGCAGCTCCCGCAGGTTGATCGTCGCGCCACCCGGCGGCGCGATCTCGTAGACCGGAGCCCCGCGCGTCAGAAGCTCATCCGCCATCCCGCGCGCGTCGAGGAGCTCGAGCGTGCGCGCATGCACGGCGAACGCTCGTGTGATGTTCGGCTTGTCGATGCGCTCTTCGAGCAGCTGCACCTTGGCGCCGCCGAGCGCCAGTTCAGCGGCCATCATCAGGCCGGTCGGGCCGGCACCGACCACCACCACATCGGACGTGTCCACGGGCCGGATGCTAGCGGCATCCGCCCACGTAGACTGGGGTTCAGCCATGCTCGCCGTCCTGTTCGCCCACGCGGTCGCGACCGCATTGGCTCCGCTCCTGGTGTACCGGTGGGGGCGAAAGGCGTTCTATCCGCTGGCGCTCGTCCCACTCGCCTCACTGATCTGGGTCGCTCAGAACTGGCCGGGACAGGGGCCGGTCCGCAGCGTCGACGTGTCCTGGGTGCCGAAGCTGTCGATGGACATCACGCTGCGGTTCGACTCGCTCGCGGCGATCATGAGCGTCCTGGTGCTCGGCATCGGCGCACTCGTGCTCGTCTACTGCGCGGACTACTTCCACCACCACGACGGCCACACCGAGAAACGGCTGCCCAGCTTCGCCGCCGAGTTGGTCGCGTTCTCCGGCGCCATGTTCGGCCTGGTGGTCAGCGACAACATGTTGGTGCTCTACGTGTTCTGGGAGCTCACCACCGTGCTGTCCTTTTTGTTGGTCGGTCACTACGCCGAACGCGCCAGCAGCCGCAAGGCCGCGGTGCAGGCGCTGCTGGTGACGACGGCAGGCGGGCTGGCGATGCTCGTCGGCATCATCGTGCTCGGCACCATCTCGGGCACCTACCTGTTGTCCGAGGTGATCGCGGCACCGCCGAGCGGGCTGGCGGCGTCGGTCGCCATCGCACTGATTCTTGTTGGCGCACTGGCGAAGTCGGCAATCGTGCCGCTGCACTTCTGGCTACCCGGCGCGATGGCGGCGCCGACCCCGGTGAGCGCCTACCTGCACGCCGCCGCCATGGTCAAGGCGGGCGTCTACCTGGTGGCCCGGATGAACCCGGGATTCGCCGACTCGCCGCCGTGGCGGCCGATGGTGATCACGCTCGGCGTGATGACGGTGCTGCTGGCCGGCTGGCGCGCTATCCGCGAATACGACCTGAAACTGATCCTGGCGTTCGGCACGGTGAGCCAACTCGGGTTCATCACGGTGATGGTCGGCGCAGGCGGCAGCGACCTGATGCTGGCGGGGCTGGCGCTGCTGTGCGCGCACGCGATGTTCAAGGCCGCGCTGTTCATGGTGGTCGGCATCATCGACCACACCACCGGCACCCGGGACATCCGCAGGCTGGCCTGGCTGGGCCACGCCAGCACGCCGCTGCTCGTCATCGCGGTCGGCGCCACGGCGAGCATGGCGGCGCTGCCGCCGTTCCTCGGCTTCGTCGCAAAGGAAGCCGACTATGAAACCCTCTTGCACAGTGAGGCATTGGGACACTTCGCGCCGTTCGTGCTCGGTGCGATCGTCGCAGGCTCGGTGTTCACCACGATGTACAGCCTGCGTTTCCTGTGGGGTGCCTTCGCGAAGAAGGGCAGAAAGGAACCCAGCAAGCGCGTCGCGGCGATGCACGTGGCGCCGGTGACGTTCCTGGCTGCCCCAGCCATTCTCGCGGCCGCCGGTCTGGTGTTCGGCCTGTGGCCGTCTCCGCTCGACACCGCCCTGGACACCTACGCCGACACGGTGCCCGGCGAAGGCGATTACAAGCTCGCGCTCTGGCACGGCTTCAACCTGCCGCTGCTGCTGTCGGTGCTGGTGCTGGCTATCGGCACCGCGGCGTTCTTCGGCCGGTCGCGGTTCCCGCGCGCGCGGCTGATGTACCTACCGCTGGGCAACGCGGACCGCATCTACGACACGGTGATCCGCGGCGCCGACGTGCTCTCCGTCCGGCTGACGGGCATCACGCAGCGCGGTTCGATTCCCGCGACGCAGTCGGTGATCCTGGCCACGCTCGCGATCGTCCCGGCTGTGGTGCTGGCCTTGGGGGCCCGCGACCGGCCCGAGTTCGCGCTGTGGGGTTCGCCGCTGCAGGTGATCGTCGGCGTGCTGATACTGGCCGCCGCGGTCGGCGCCGCGATGATGCGTAACCGCCTTGCGGCAGTGTTGCTCGTCGGAGTGACCGGCTACGGCTGCGGCACCATCTTCGCCTTCCACGGTGCGCCCGATCTCGCGCTGACCCAGTTCCTTGTGGAGACGCTGACATTGGTCATCTTCGTGCTCGTGCTGCGCACGCTGCCCGCCGAGTCCGACCGCACCAACATCGCGAGGCACCGGCTGCCGCGGGCGTGTTTGGCTGTGGCCGTCGGGGCAGGCGTGACCACGCTGGCAGCGTTCGCAATGGCAGCCCGCACCGATGTACCGATTGCAGCCCTGCTGCCCGACGCCGCGTACTACCGCGGAAACGGCGCCAACACCGTCAACGTGCTGCTGGTCGATATCCGGGCGTGGGACACCCTTGGCGAGATCTCGGTACTGCTGGTCGCCGCGACCGGTGTGGCGTCAATGGTGTTCCGGCACAGGCGTTTCGGCGCGGCGCCGCGGGTGGCCGACGCCGGGCAACCCGACATCGGTCCGGTGCAGGCGATCGCCACCAGCCCGGCAGCGGGCGACACCACCTGGCTGCGCGGCAGCGGGCTGCGCGACCCGCGGAACCGGTCGCTGGTGTTGGAGGTCGCGACGCGGATGATCTTCCCGCTCATCATGGTTCTCTCGGCCTACTTCTTCTTCGCCGGCCACAACACCCCCGGCGGCGGCTTCGCGGGCGGTTTGACCGCAGGGCTCGCGCTGGTGCTGCGGTATCTGGCGGGCGGCCGTTACGAACTCGGCGAGACACTTCCGTTGGACGCGGGCAAGATTCTCGGCACCGGCCTCGCGCTGTCCGCGGGCACCGCGGTGGCCTCGCTGCTGCTCGGCGCACCGGTGCTGTCTTCGGCGGTGCTGGAGTTCGACGTTCCGGTGCTGGGCCACATCAAGCTCGTCACCGCCCTGTTCTTCGACCTCGGCGTGTACCTGATCGTCGTCGGCCTGGTGCTCGACGTGCTGCGCAGCCTCGGCGCGCGGGTGGACGTCGAAATGACCCGGCGACCGGCGGAGGCGACGGCGCGATGACGACCTTCATCGTTCCGCTCGCGTTGATCGGCGGACTGACCAGCGTCGGGGTGTATCTTCTGCTGGAACGCGGCTTGACGCGAATGTTGTTGGGCCTGTTGCTGATCGGTAACGCCGTCAATCTGCTGATCCTCCTCGTGGGAGGCCCGTCGGGGAACCCGCCGGTGCGCGGCCGCGTCAGCGACGGCCAGACGTCGACTGCAGACCCGTTGGCGCAGGGGATGATCCTCACCGCGATCGTCATCAGCATGGGCATCGCGGCGTTCGTGTTGTCGTTGATCTACCGGACCTACCAGCTCACCACCGACGAAGAGGTGGCCAACGATCCCGAGGACACCCGGGTGGCCAAGCTGACAGACGAGGAGACCGCGGCGCTCGACGAGGCCCGACCGACTCCCGACCAAGCCCGCGACACCGAGGAACCCGACGAGCTGGACGCGTTGCCGGGGCTGGAGGGGTCGCGATGAGCTCAACGGCAGCGGTGTTGACCCCACTGCCCGTGTTGATCCCGTTGATCGCCTCGGCCGCGACGCTGGTGGCCGGTCGCCGGCCACGACTTCAGCGGACGATCACACTGATCGCGCTGTCGGCGGTGGTCGCGGTGTGTGCGGCACTGCTCTACCTCGCCGATCACGAGGGCACGATCGCCCTGCACGTCGGCGGCTGGGGAGAGAGCGTGGCCGGAATGGGTCCGCTCGGCGTCACCCTTGTGGTGGACCGGCTTTCGGCGCTGATGCTTGTCGTCTCGTCGATAGTCCTGCTCGCAGTCGTGTTCTACGCCATCGGGCAGGGCATCCGCGACGGGGACGACCGTCAACCCGTGTCGATATTCCTACCCACCTACCTCGTGCTGTCGGCAGGTGTGTGCAACGCGTTCCTGGCCGGCGACCTGTTCAACCTGTTCGTCGGATTCGAGGTGCTGCTGGCGGCGAGCTTCGTGCTGTTGACCATCGGCGCGAGCACCGAGCGCGTCCGGGTAGGCATCTCCTACGTCATGGTGTCGATGGTGTCGTCGGTGATCTTCCTGATCGGCATCGCGCTGATCTACGCGGCGACCGGCACCCTGAACATGGCCGAGGTCGCCGCCCGGATGGACGGAGTCGCGGCAGGCACGCGCAGCGCCCTGTTCGCGGTGCTGCTCGTCGCGTTCGGCATCAAGGCGGCGGTGTTCCCGCTGTCCTCGTGGCTGCCCGACTCCTACCCGACGGCTCCGGCCCCCGTCACCGCGGTGTTCGCCGGCCTGCTGACGAAAGTGGGTGTCTACGCGATCATCCGGGCGCACACACTGCTGTTCCCCAGCGGGGGGTTGGATCAGATGTTGATGGTGGCGGCGTTGCTCACCATGCTCGTCGGCATCTTCGGCGCCATCGCGCAGAGCGACATCAAGCGGCTGTTGTCCTTCACCCTGGTCAGCCACATCGGCTACATGGTGTTCGGCGTCGCGCTGTCGAGTGAGCTCGGCCTCTCCGGCGCGATCTACTATGTGGCGCACCATATCCTGGTGCAGACGGCGCTGTTCCTGGTCGTCGGTTTGATCGAGCGGCAAGCGGGTGCCTCCACGCTGCAACGGCTCGGCGGGTTGGCGGCCGCCAGCCCGCTGCTGGCGTTCGTCTTCGTGATTCCCGCACTCAATCTCGGTGGTATTCCACCGTTTTCCGGATTCGTCGGCAAGGTCGCTCTGCTGGAGGCGGGTGCGCAGGACGGTTCGGTGCTGGCGTGGCTGCTCGTCGGTGGCGGCGTGGTGACCAGCCTGCTGACGCTGTATGTGGTGTCGCGCGTCTGGACGTTGGCGTTCTGGCGAACCCGCACCGACGCGCCGGAAGGTGATGTCGCGGCGGCGGCTCCCTCGGCTCTGCTCGACGACACCGAAGACATCCTGCTCGCCGAACGCACCGACGTCGGGCGGATGCCGGTGGGCATGCTGGTGCCGACCGGGGCGCTCATCGCCGTCGGGCTGACGCTGACAGTGTTGGCAGGCCCGATCATCGGCTACAGCGATCGCGCGGCCGCCGAGGTGCTCGACCGTGATCGCTATATCACGGCCGTGCTGGGGGAGGCGCCGCGATGAGAAGCCGCCTGCTGCGGGTATGGGTGCTCTGCTGGCTGATGCTGGTCTGGGTGTTGTTGTGGGGCAAGGCAACACCTGCCAACATCATCGGTGGCTTCGCGGTGGCACTGGTGGTCACACTGTTGCTGCCGCTGCCCGCCGTGCCCGTCGAGGGCAGGGTCCATCCGCTGTCGCTGGCGAAGCTCATCGTTGTCGTCGCCTACCGGTTGGTGCAGTCCTCCCTGCAGGTGGCCTGGCTGGCCGTCAAACCGGCACCGCCACCGCTCAACGCGGTGTTGCGCGCCCGGCTGGCGATCAAATCGGATCTGGTTCTTGCGCTGGCCGTCAACATCTTCAACCTGGTTCCCGGATCGATCGTGTTGGAGATCGACCAGGAGCGCCGCCTGCTCTACATGCACGTCCTCGACGTCGGCAACGAGAAGACGGTTGCCCGGTTCTACAGTCAGGTCGAGCAGACGCAGCGACTGCTGGTGGCAGCGTTCGAGCGGGACGCGGACTGGCAGCCGTCTGCGGCAGCCAAGGAGGAGAGCCCATGAGCACCGTGTGGATCATCGCAGCGGTGATGTTGACCGCGGCAGCGGTGACCGTGATGTTCCGGATCCTGGCCGGGCCGAGCACGCTGGACCGTATCGTCGCGCTGGATACCCTGGTGGCCGTGACGATGTGCGCGATCGGCACCTGGGCGGCATTCAGCCTGGACACCACCGTCACCTACAGCCTGACGGCGCTCGCGCTGATCAGCTTCGTCGGCTCGGTGAGCGTCGCGCGGTTCCGGGTACCCGATGTCCGTGCGACGCGAGGAGAAATACAACGGAGCAATCGCGAGAGCAGGTACCGACGATGAACGTTGCCGACACCGTCGCCGCGGTGCTGGTGCTCGGCGGCTCGGCGCTCGCGCTGACCGCAGCGATCGGCGTCGTCCGGTTCCCCGACACCCTGTCGCGCATGCACGCGGCGAGCAAGCCGCAGGTGCTGGGGCTGTTGCTGGTACTGGCGGGCGCGGCGATCCGGCTGCGTGGCAATGTGGATGTCGGCATGCTGATCCTGACGGGAATATTCACCGTCATCACAGCGCCTGTCGTGGCCAATCGGGTGGGACAGCTGGCCTACCGCGAGCAGAACCTTCACGACACACTCACCACAGACGAACTGGACGATTACACCCAAGGCGGCACGAATGGCCAGAACTGACAACGACTCCTGGGACATCACCGAGAGCGTCGGCGCCACGGCGCTGGGAATCGCGTGGGCGCGGTCTCAGGAATCGACGTCGCGAGTGCCCGTTGTACACCGACCCTTATGCACAGGTGTTCATCGATGAGGCCATCGCGCGCGGCTGGGAGCTGCCGCAGCGGCACTTGGCCGAGCGCATCCGCTCGATCTCGGGATACGCCGCATCCCGCACCAAATGGTTCGACGAATTCTTCATCGCGGCGGGCGCGGGTGGCATCGAGCAGGCGGTGATCCTCGCCGCAGGGCTCGACGCCAGGGCATGGCGGCTGCCGTGGAACGACGGCAGCGTGGTGTACGAGATCGACCAGCCGAAGGTGCTCGCGTTCAAGACCGACACGTTGCGCGCACACGGTGCGCAGCCTGCCGCCCGTTACGTGCCGGTTCCCGTCGACCTCCGGCACGACTGGCCGAATGCGTTGCGGGAGGCGGGGTTCGATGCGAGTGAGCCAACCGCATGGGCGGCCGAGGGGCTGTTGCCGTACCTGCCCGCCGACGGTCAAGATCTGCTGTTCGAGCGGATCACGGATCTCAGCGCCCAGGGCAGCCGGGTCGCCGTGGAGGCATTCGGTGCCGGGTTCTTCGATCCCGAGTACCTCGCCAGCCGCCGCGAGCGGGTACGGCAGCTGCGCGAGCAGGCCGGCGTGCCCGACGACGCCCCCGACGTGGCGGACCTCTGGTTCATCGAGGAACGCACCGAAGTCACTGACTGGTTCTCGAGTCACGGATGGGAGGTGTCGGCGGTCGACGCCGCGGATCTGATGACGAGATTCAACCGGGCGACCGACGACGACACCACGCCGCGAACGACTTTCGTCGAGGCGAGATTCAGCGGCTACTCGCCGGACAACTGAAATTCGACGAGCGCGCTGACGGTCTCGACGGCTTCGCTCAGCGCCGCCAACCGTGCCGCGACCGTCGGCGCGGCCAGCACCGAATAGCGGTCGGCCTGTCCCATCGGCAGTCTGGTCGTCAACTCGTACAACCACATCGCCGCATCGGGCGCGGCATCCGCTCCGGCGAGGATGTCGCGTGCGTTGATGTCGGCACCGCGGGCACCGGCGATCCGCTCGAACAGCGCGACCATCCTGTCCTCGATCTCGCGGATGGCGTCGGCGCCGACCGGGTCACCGGGTTCGTCGGGCCACAATTCGATCGCGGCCCTCGGGTATGGGTGATCCGGTTGCCATTCCACTACCCGGATCCGTTCGGCCAGCACACAGTTCAGCCGGTAGCGCCCGTCGCCGAAGTCGGCGACCTCGGCGATATGGGCCATCGTGCCGACATCGCTGCGGGCATCGCCGCCGCCGACTTCGCGACCCGCCTCGATCATCACCACGCCGAACGCGGGGTCATCCATCGCCAGACAGTCGGAGACCAGAGCGGAGTACCGGGGTTCGAAGATTCGCAGCGGCAGTTCTTCGCCGGGCAGCATCGCCCGCTCGAGCGGAAACATCGGGACGGTCGGCACGGCTAGATATCCAGTTCCCCGACCAACGCGTCGACCACCGCGCGGAGGTCTCCGTCGTTGTCCTCGGCGACCCGCCGTTGACGCTGATAGGACCCGCCCAGCCGATAGATGTCGGCCACCCCGGCCAACTCGTCTGCGCAGCCAAGGGATTTCGCCACCGGCTCGAGCCGATTGCACAGCTCGTCGAGGTCCTCGGTGACCAATCGCTCGTTGCTGTCGGCGTCCAGGATGATCACCGCGTCGAGGCCGTACCGCGCCGCGCGCCACTTGTTTTCCTGCACATGCCACGGCGGCATGGTCGGCAGCTCCTCACCTGCGTCCAGCCGCCGGTCGAGATCGACGATCAGGCAGTGCGTCAGCGCGGTCAACGCACCGAGCTCGCGAAGGTTGGAGACGCCGTCGAAAACGCGCACCTCCACCGTGCCCAGATGCGGGGAAGGCCTGATGTCCCAACGGATCTCGTTCATGTGATCGATGATGCCGGTCTTCTTCTGGTCGTGCACGAACCCTTCCCACTGCGCCCACGTCTGGAAGTGGAACGGCAGACCGGCGGTCGGCAGCTGCTGAAACATCATCGCCCGGTTGCTCGCGTAACCGGTGTCGCCGCCGTCCCAGAAGGGCGACGACGAGGACAGCGCCAGCAGATGCGGATAGTGGTTGAGCAACGACGTGACGATCGGCATGACCTTGTGCTCCGACGAGATGCCGACGTGCACATGAACACCCCAGATCAGCATCTGCCGGCCCCACCACTGGGTGCGTTTGATCAGTTCGGCATACCGGGGCGCGTCGGTCAGCTTCTGGGCGGACCACTTCGCGAACGGGTGGGTGCCCGCACAGAAGAGTTCCATGCCGCGGTCACGCACGATGCGGCGGGCGGGCAGCAGACTGGACCGCAGGTCCTCCATCGCCTGCCCGGCGTTGTCGCAGATTCCGGTGACGACCTCGACGGTGTTGCGCAGCAATTCCTTGTGGACGCGCGGATTTTCACCGATCTCGGCGATCACCGCCGCCGCCTCGTTGCTCAGGTCGCGGGTCTCGGCGTCGACGAGCGCGAACTCCCATTCGACGCCGACGGTCGGCCGGGCCGAGCCGGCGAAATCTATCCGCCTGCTATCCGGTGCCGATAACACCGCACGCGACCCGCTTCCCGGCGTCGCCAGTAGCCATGGTGGTCTGGTCTGGCGGCGGGGTGCCGTTGGTCTGCTGGTAGCGCTCCGGCGGGATGTTGGCGAAGTTGTCGGCCTTCTCGTGGATGATGATCGACGTCTTCGCCCCCGCCTGCAGGTCCTCCGCGGTGAAGGCGTCGGTGGTGGTCACCAACTCGGCGGTGCCGTCCTCGCGCACTTGCAGCGACGTGAGGTCGCCGCTGGCGGGATGCTCGCTGTGGCCGGGCGCCTGGAAATGCCCGCCCGCGGAGTTGAAGTCGCCCGGCTCGCCACCGGTCGGGGCCACCGAGCTCGCCTCGCACTTGCCGACCGAATGGATGTGCATCCCATGGAAACCCGGTGTGAGCTGACCGGGAGCGGTGGTCTTCACCGTCACGGTCACGTAGCCGCTGGAGAATGCGAAGTCGGCGGTGGCCACCGTGGTTCCGCCTGCATTCTTGAGTTGGGCGGTCAGCTTGTCACCCGCAGGTGCGGCCGCGCCCTGGCTCTCGGCGGGCGAAGCCGACGGCGACGGCGAGCCCGTCCAGACCGACGGAGTGGTGCCCGTCGTCGAACTCGGCGTCTCGGGTGCGCTGCAGGCGCTCAGTGCCAGGGCGGGGAACGCGAATAGGGCAGCGACTGTGACGGTCCTGAACATGCCGTGAGCCTATCCCGTGACCGCCACGATGACGCCCGGTGGTTGCTCAGTCAGCTCAGGAGACCTCGGCTCGACCGGAGCGGCGAGCAGCTGGCCCACCTCGTCGGCGGACGCCCGCTCGCCCGGTGCGTCGCTGAAGTAGACGGTGGTCGCGGTGACTCCCTCGAGGGTGAGGTTGCCGGTCTCGGTGACGTTCCAGCCCGCCTCACGCAGCTGATTGGCGGTGCTCTCGGCGGCTCCGGCGGTCTCCGAGATGTTGTAGACGCGAACGTCGGCCTTGGCGGCGGGCGCCGGCTCCGCGGATGTCGGCGACGGTGTCGAGGTGGTGCTGACCGTGGCCACCGGCGAATCCTCGGCACCCGAGTCGTCTCCCGAGCCCATCGCCTGGAATCCGACCAGCAGAAACACCACTCCCAGGAACAGCAGCACCATCACCATGGCGCGCAGGGGCAGCCCGGAAGAGTCGGAATGGCGCTCGTTCATTTGGCCCACTGTATCGGCGTGGTGCGCGAACCCACGAAAGGCTCAGGTCACCTCGAAGCCGAGACGGCGAGCCGCCCTGGCCTTCTGCCTGCTCGCCCGCAGCCGCCGCAGCCGCTTGACCAGCATCGGATCGGCCGCCAGCGCCTCCGGCCGGTCCACCAGCGCGTTCAGCACCTGGTAGTAGCGGGTCGCCGACATCGAGAACAGTTCTTTGATGGCGTCTTCCTTGGCGCCCGCGTATTTCCACCACTGCCGTTCGAAGGCCAGAATGTCGTGTTCGCGGCGGGTCAGCCCATCAGCGAGTTCGGCATCGTCCCCGGATTGCTCAGTCCGCGCCATGGCGCCGTCCATGTTGCTCCTGGACCTCTCCCACACTCGATCTCGCTAGCGATACGGCGAATATTGAACCACGGCGTTGCTTGTTGGGCCGTCAGCCGACCGGGCGAGTCGGCTCACTTAAGCTTGCCAACCGTGGCAGTCGTACCTATCCGAATCGTCGGAGATCCCGTCCTGCGCACCGCGACCACTCCGGTGCCGGTGGCCGACGATGGTTCGCTGCCGCCCGAAGTCGGCGAGCTGATCACGAATCTCTTCGAGACGATGGACGCCGCATACGGCGTCGGTCTTGCGGCCAACCAGATCGGGGTGTCGGCAAGGGTGTTCGTCTACGACTGCGCAGAGGACCGCGGCAAGACGGCCCGCAGGCGCGGCGTGATCGTCAACCCCGTGCTGGAAACCTCCGATGTCCCCGAGACGATGCCCGACCCCGAGAACGACGACGAAGGCTGTCTGTCGGTGCCGGGTGAGTCGTTCCCCACCGGGCGCGCCGACTGGGCGCGGGTGACCGGGCTGGACGCCGACGGCACGCCGATCACGTTGGAGGGCACCGGGTTGTTCGCGCGGATGCTGCAGCACGAGACCGGGCACCTGGACGGGTTCTTGTACCTCGACCGGTTGGTCGGCAGGCATGCGCGCAGTGCCAAGCGGGCGGTGAAGTCGCACGGTTGGGGCGTGCCGGGCCTGACGTGGATGCCCGGTGAGGATCCCGACCCGTTCGGCCACTGACGTGACCGATCTTCCCGCGATAGGCACCCGGGTCAGCCTGCGTTACCGGCGCGAGGAGGGTTCGGTGCCACCGCTGACCGATGTGATCGGTCACCTGCTCCAAGCCGGGTCCCTCATCCGCGTCCAGACGAAAACGGGTGCGGTGGTGGAGATCTCGGCCGACGACGTTGTTGCGGTGCGGGCGCTGATCCGCAGCGCCGGTGCGGACGTCGCAGATCCGGGCGACGGAGCACGCCGCCGCGCTGGCGTGGCCGGGCACCGAGCGGCAGTGGCTCGACGGCTGGCTGCTGCGTGCCGCGGGAGGACACACTCACCGGGCGAATTCCGCTGTGCCGCTCGGCGTTGAGGCGGGAACGAATTCGGTGCCCGCGATTGTCGACTGGTACACGCAACGCGGTCTGACGCCGTGGCTTTCGGTGCCAGACCGGCTGGTGACCCTTCCGCGAAACGTTCCGCCGCATCTGGAAACCGTCGTGATGGTCCGCGACCTGCCGATGGGTCAACCCGATGCGATGGTGGCGCTGGCACCGCGGCCCGACGCGACGTGGTTGGCGCTCTACGAGCGCCGGGTCCCCGTCGACGTGCTCACCGCCGTTGTCGACGGCGACGTCGTGTTCGCGACCCGCGATCGAGCAGCATTGGCTTGACGGCTGGCTGCTGCGGGCCGCGGGCGGACATTCCCACCGGGCGAATTCCGCTGTGCCGCTGGGCATCGAGGCGGGAACACATTCGGTGTCCGCGATCGTCGACTGGTACACGCAACGGGGTCAGACGCCGTGGCTGTCGGTGCCCGACAGGCTGCTGACCCTCCCGCGAGAAGTTCCGCCGCATCTGGAAACCGTCGTGATGGTCCGCGACCTGCCGATGGGTGAGCCCGATGCGACGGTGGCCCTGGCACCGCGGCCCGACGCGACATGGTTGGCGCTCTACGAGCGCCAGATGTCCGTCGAGGTGCTCACCGCGGTCACCGATGGCGACGTGGTGTTCGCGATCGCAGCGACGCCGCCGTCGGCCGCGCGGCGATCACTGCCGCACCGGACGGAACTCGTTGGGCGGGTATGTCGGCCGTGCGTGTTGCCGACACGCGGCGCCGAGAAGGCCATGCCCGCGCCCTGTGCCTTGCGCTGATGGCCTGGGCGACCGAACGCGGCGCGCGTCGCTGCTACGTGCAGGTTCTCGTCGACAACGCACCCGCGGTCGCGCTGTACGAACAACTCGGCTTCACCACGCAGCACCGCGCGCGCTACATCGACGGTGCGCACATGAACCGCAATGCACGTGTAGATCGTCGGACCCAGGAGGGTCGAACGGGGCCTGAATGGCGTGCTGATCGCCTGGAGGAACCCCTGGGGGACCGTCCATTCCCACCGGCGGACCCGCTTGACCACCCTGCCCTGGCGGCGCCGGCTGGCTTGGATTCAGTGGCTGCCCCGGCGCGCTCACCACGCGGACCGTTCCGCCCCACGACTCGAGATAGCCGGGGTTGCACCCACCGGCGATGCCCTGGGCGAACACCTGGACGGTATGCGGTCCCGATCCCACGCTGATCGGAGCACTTACTGTCTGTCCGGGACCGACACGCTGAAAACCGCCCGCCGGATTCCCGTCGTTGCCGAACCGCACGTTGATATCGGAGCAGTGACCGGGGTTCGCGGTGAAAAACGCCGTGACCGCGTCACCGTCGGGCACCGTGAAGTGAACCTCCGGAGCCTGCGGACAGTCCTGGCTGGTGTTGGGCTGGCAATGGTCCACCGCGATCGGCTGATTGGCCAGTACAACCGCCGATGCCGGGCCGGCGAGCCCGACCGCGAGTATTCCACTGCCTGCGACAATCACCGCAACGGCAGCAAACTCCCTGACTTGGTGCACCACCAGCTCCTCTCAGTCCTGTGAGCGCGCCGTGACACACCCCATCTGTTGCTGTGGGCTTACTGCCCTGACTTTAGGAGGACGGCGGCCAGCGAGAAATGGGGTGTTTCCCTATGCTTTCGTCGACGCAGAGCGCCCGTAGCCTGTAGCCATGCGGCTGGCCACCTGGAACGTGAACTCGATCCGGGCCCGTGTCGACCGCGTCACCGACTGGCTGGAACGTGCCGACGTCGACGTGCTGGCCATGCAGGAGACCAAGTGCTCCGACGACCAGTTCCCCACCATGCCGTTCGCCGCCCTCGGATACGAGGTCGTGCATTGCGGCTTCAACCAGTGGAACGGCGTGGCGATCGCGTCGCGTGTCGGTATCGACGACGTCCAGGTCGGCTTCGACGGCCAGCCGACGTGGGGCGACAAGCCGGACGTGGAAGCGGTCGCGGAGGCACGTGCACTCGGCGCCACGTGTGACGGTGTCCGGGTGTGGAGCCTGTACATACCCAACGGCCGCACGGTGGATTCACCCGCACTACGGCTACAAACTGCGAATGGCTTGCCGCGCTGAAGGTCACGGCGCAGAAATGGCTGGCCGAGAACCCCCGGGCACAGATCGCGCTCACCGGTGACTGGAACATCGCGCCCACCGACGAAGATGTGTGGAGTGTCGAGGCCTACCGCGGCAGCACGCACGTGACGGGTCCTGAGCGTGCCGCGTTCAACGCGATCGTCAACGCCCAGTTCACCGACGTGGTAAGACCTTTCACACCCGGGCCCGCGGTCTACACCTACTGGGACTACACCCAGCTGCGGTTCCCGAAGAACCGGGGCATGCGCATCGACTTCATCCTCGGCTCACCGGCGCTGGCACAGCGCGTGTCCCACGCCGAGATCGTCCGTGAGGAACGAAAAGGCAAGGCGCCCAGCGATCATGCGCCGGTGCTCGTCGAACTCGGCTAGATCTGAAAATTTTCATTTCGAACCCTTCTCAACCGACCTTCTGCTGCACCTGCACGGGATGGGCTGTGCCGTTGTTGCCCGGCGTTACGTCGCCGGCCCCGCTGATCTGGCCGTGAATCGCTCCGATACCCGCGGTCGGGAAGTCCACGATCACGGCGGGGTCGGTGTTGTCCTTCGCCTTCAGCCTGCCGCCGGTGCACGTCATCGCCGACGACTCGCCCCCCACCGGAGGCCTTGGCGCGCAGGCGAAGCCGTTGTTCACCCAGCCGGCCGCCACGATGCCCTGGTCGCCGAACTTGGCAACACCAGAGGTGGACAGGTCGACCGTGACGTCCGTGGCTTCATTGGCGCTGGGATTGGCCAGCAGCACCAGATACGCGAGCGACTGGCCGGAGACGGGGTCGTCCCTGCCCCGGATCTCCTGCAACGCGACATCCGCCTGCTTCGCGGTTTTGGCGGGGTCCGTGCAGACCTGGTTCGAGGGCGCCGGATCGTCGTTGAAGCCGATGTGGACATAGGTCCACACGGCGAAGGAGACGCACACCGCGGTGTCCTCGGGAATGCCGCCGATCGTCTCGGTGATGTCGCGGAACGCGGGCGGCAGCGGCTTGATGTCGACGTTCTGGCCGTCGATGATGACGTTGTCCGGGTTGTCGCGTTCCCGCACAGTCAGATAGATGCCGCCGACGTCTTCGTTGCTCGCCAGCTGGAACGTGTACGTGAGGGTGGACCCCTTGACCGTCGCCGTCTTCAGCGTCGGGGTCGGGATGTCTGCCGTGGCGCTCGGGGCCAAGACGGTCGCCGTGAGCGTTGCGGCAGCCGCAACGGCAAGGCTGCGAGTCGCGCGGCTGAACTTCATGGTCAACACACCTCCCTGACTGCGGACGTAACAGTCCTCACGCTAGGGAGTCGGAGCCTGCCGAGAAATCGGGTGTTTCCCTATGATTTGCGGGTTCACGCCACGTGGAGGTCAGCCGAACAGCGGCAGAGCCCGCTTTCGTGCCAACGCGTCCATTCCGCACTGGATGCTGGATTGCACCTCGCGGTACTTGGCATCGATGTAGTCGTCATCGTCGGCACGTTGCGGATCGTGGTCGAGTTCGATCGCGGGCATGAGCCGCGTCCTGATCTTGGCAGGCAGCGGGAACTGCGGTAGCGCCGCGGGCGCGATCCCCCACGGCAGCGACACCGCGACAGGAAAGACTTTCAACCGCAACAGCTTGTCCAGCCGAAGCGTCTGCGAGAGCCGGTCGCCGCGGATCAGTACCGGCATGGCGTCGGCACCCCCGACGGTCGCGATCGGCACGATCGGAACCCCGGCGCGGATGGCCATCTTCACGAATCCACTGCGTCCTGCCAGATTGGCTTTGTCGCGTTCGACCCACGGCCGCAGTGAATCGACCTCACCGCCGGGCCACACCGCGACGTCACGCCCCTCCGCGAGTGCGGTTGCCATCGAGTCCGGGGCGGCGGGCAGCACGCCCATTGCGCGGAAGTACCTGCCAATCGCGGGTATCGCCATCAGAGCGTCGTGCGCGGTGCCGTGCAGGGGCCGGTCCTGGCCGAAGCGTCGCCACCACTGGACACCGACCGTCCACGCGTCCCAGACGAACGGTGCGCCCGAGTGGATGCCGACCAGCAGCACCGGCGGCTCCGGAAGGTTGTCCCAACCGTCCATCTCCATGCGGAACCAGTAGTCGACGAGGAAGTTCCACAGGTATTTCTGGCGCTGCATCGTCGTCTCGTCCTGACCCCGCAGATCCCACTCGCCCGCGCGCTCGGCCAGCCAGCCGCCCAGCCCGCCGTCCTGCTCACCGCGCCGATCGGCCATTTTCGCGCGTGCCTCTTGTGCGTTGCGCTGCGCCTGCGCTCGAAGGTCCGGGGGCCGGTGATCGGTGCTTGCCATGCGCACCGGGTACCCAATTTTCAGTCGTCGGCGCCGCCGTACCGGCCCGGGTTGAACATCGACGCCACCGCGCCGATGAGCATCATCACCGCTGCCGCGACGAACACCACCACCAGCCCGCTGTGGAAAGGCTCGGTGATCAGTTGCGGGAAGAACGTCTTGCCCGTCAGCACGTCGGCGTTGACGCCGGGGTCCTGCAGCGCGCCCGATGGCGCCAGCAGTTCGGCGATCGGGTTGTAGCCGAGGAATGCCGCGAACAGGCTGCCGACCGGGGGCAGGTTGGCTACATCCTGCGCGACGGATGCGGACACGCCCTGCGCCTGCAGCCCGCTGCTCATGGCCGACGGAAGGGTGTGTGCCAGCCCGATGATCATCAGCGAGAAGAAGACGCCGATCGACAGCGACGAGCCCGCGTTGAAGAACGTCGCCCGCACGCCGGATGCGGCCCCACGCTGAGCGGCCGGGACGCTGGACATGATCGCCGCGGTGTTCGGTGCGGTGAAGATGCCGCCACCGAGGCCGTTCAGGAACACCAGCACCGCGAAGACCCAGTAGTTGAAGTTCACCGGGATCATCACCAGAGCGATGAAGGTCGCCGCCATCAACAGCATTCCGCCGACCGTGAAGGGACGCGCGCCGAAGCGGTCCGACAGCGAGCCGGCAACGGGCCCGGCCACCAGGAAGCCTGCCGTCATGGGCAGCATGTAGATGCCTGCCCAAAGCGGGGTCGACTCAAAGCTGAAGCCGTGCAACGGAAGCCAGATGCCCTGCAGCCAGATGATGAGCATGAACTGCAGACCGCCGCGGCCCATCGATGACATCAGCCCGGCGAGGTTACCCATGCCGAACGACGCGGAGCGGAAGAGCCTGATATCGACCATGGGTTCGGCGACCCGCAACTCGATGAAGCAGAAGGCCACCAGCGACAGCAGGCCGAATCCGATTGCGCCGAGGACGACCGGGCTTGTCCATCCGGTCGTCGAGTCACCATAGGGCTGAATGCCATAGGTGATTCCGGTCAACAGCACCGTCAGCCCGACGCCGAAGGACAGGATGCCCGCCCAGTCGAGGCGCCCCGGTGTGCGGACGCCGAGTTCCTTCAGCGACCGGATGCTCCAGATGGTGCCGAGGATGCCGATGGGCACGCCGACCCAGAAGATCGCCTTCCAGTGCCACTCGGAGAGGAAGCCGCCGATGAGCAGACCGAGGAACGATCCGGCGACGGCGGCCACCATGTTCACCCCGAGTGCCATGCCGCGCTGGTTCGACGGGAACGCGTCGGTCAGGATCGCCGATGACGACGCCATCAGCATCGCGCCGCCCACGCCCTGCACGACCCGCCAGCCGATCAGCCACAGCGCACCGCCGCCGAGGTGGAAAGGGTCGAAGGACAGCGCGACGGCCGCGAACGTGAACACCACGAAGCCGAGGTTGTAGATGCGGACCCGGCCGAGCATGTCGCCGAGACGGCCGAACGGAACCACCAGCACGGCGGTGACCACCAGATAGCCCATCAACATCCACAGCAGGTAACTGACGTTGCCCGGGGCCAGTGGGTTCAGCCCGATGCCGCGGAAGATGGCGGGAAGCGAGATGAGGACGATCGATGCGTTGATGGTGGCCAGCAGCGTGCCCAGGGTGGTGTTGGACAGCACCACCCACTTGTAGAGGGGATGGTCGTGGTCCATTCGCTTGCGGCGGCGCGCCGTCTCGACGACGGCCACATCGGCATCGGCCACGACTGGAGGTTTCGTCATCTCTATCTCGGTCGTCATCAAATCGCTTACGTATCGTTTCCGGTCAAAACACATATGTTAGCTATACAAACCAATGGGGAGCAATTTGTGTTCCATGCGATAGCGTGAGCACGGCCTGTACCACCACGCGGGAGCGCGCACCGAGCGAGCTGAGAGGACGGCTGTAACCGCCGTCGACCGTATGAACCTGACCGGGTAATGCCGGCGTAGGGAGTTGTCGTTGAGTTTCCTACCTTTGACTCCCGGCGGTCAGACCCCGCCGCGGGTGATGACGATCGCCGGCTCCGATTCCGGCGGCGGCGCAGGCATCCAGGCGGATATGCGCACGTTCGCATTGCTCGGCGTGCACGCCTGCGTCGCGGTGACCGCGGTGACCGTGCAGAACTCGATGGGCGTCAGGGGTTTCCACGAGATCCCCGTCGAGGTCATCGCGGGACAGATCGAGGCGGTCGCGAGCGACATCGGGATACAGGCCGCCAAGACCGGCATGCTGGCGTCGTCGGCCATCATCGCGACGATCGCCGAAACCTGGCGTTCGCAGGGCCTGGCCGGCGTGGTGCCGCTGATCGTCGATCCGGTCTGCGCGTCGATGCACGGCGACCCGCTGCTGCACCCGAGCGCGCTGGATTCGCTTCGCACCGAACTGTTTCCGCTCGCAACCCTGGTGACGCCCAACCTCGACGAGGTGGCGCTGCTGGTCGACATCGAGGTGGTCGACGATGCGTCCCAGCGGGATGCGGCCCGTGCTCTGCATGCGCTCGGCCCGCAGTGGGCTCTGGTCAAGGGTGGGCATCTGCGGTCCTCCACAGAGAGCCCCGACCTGTTGTATGACGGAACTGACTTCTACGAGTTCGGCGCGCACCGCATCGACACCGCAGACGATCACGGCGCAGGCGACACGCTCGGTGCCGCGGCGGCCAGTGCGCTGGCGCACGGCTACACCGTGGTCGACGCGGTGACGTTCGCGAAGTCCTGGGTGACCGAATGTCTGCGCGCCGCTTACCCGTTGGGGCACGGTCACGGTCCGGTTTCGCCGCTGTGGCGGCTGTCGGAGTCACCGTGACCCTCGACGACATTGCGGCCATCGCGCACCAGCCCGACGGCAAGCCGAAGGGTGCGGTCGTGCTCACTCACGGCGCGGGGGGCAGTCGGGAGTCGGCGCTGCTGAAGAAGATCTGCGACGAATGGGCTCGGCGCGGGTGGCTGGCGGTGCGCTACAACCTGCCCTACCGCAGGCGCAGGCCCAAGGGTCCGCCGTCAGGGTCCGCGGCCACCGATCAGGCAGGCGTCGTCGAAGCGATCGAGCTGGTCGCCGCGTTGGCACCGGGTCCCGTCATCGCGGGCGGTCATTCCTATGGCGGCCGGATGACGTCGATGGTGGTCGCCGACGGCGCGACGCGGGTCGACGCGCTGACACTGTTCTCCTACCCGCTGCACCCACCGGGCAAGCCCGAGAAGCCCCGCACCGAACACCTGCCGCGAATCGAGGCACCGACGGTGTTCACCCACGGCACCTCCGATCCGTTCGGCTCCATCGGCGAGCTGGCCGCCGCCGCGGCGCTGATACCCGCCGCCACCGAAATAGTCGAGATCACCGGCGCCAGACACGACCTCGGTTCCAGGACACTCGATGTCCCGGTGCTCGCGGTGGACGCGGCGCTACGGTTGCTCTCGTGACCACGCCGCCGGGTTATCCTCCACCGCCCGACCAGCCGCCACCGCTCAGACCGTATCCGCCCCCGCCCCAGGGCGCCTATCCACCACCGGGCGGCTACCCCACCACCGCAGGGGCTTATGCCTTATCCGCCGCCACCACCGCAGGGGGGTTATCCCGGCCGCCGCCGTACTACCCGCCGCCAGGCCCGTACGCGCCCCCTACTCCCGGCACCAACTGGTGGGCGGTCATCTCGTTGGTGTTCGGCGTCCTCGGCGGGGTCCTGATCAGCGTGGTCTGCGGCATCGTCGGGCTGAACCGGGCCAAGAAGGGGCAGGGCGGGCGCGGGATGGCGATCGCGGGTCTGGTGCTGTCCGGGCTGTGGATAGTGGGGATCGTGGCCCTGGTGGTCTTCCTGGTGGTCGTCGACAAGGGCACCGTGAGCGCCACCGAGGTGAAGGCGGGCGACTGTCTCAAGGAACTGCCCGCCTCCGGACTGGTGATCACCGTCGACACCGCGCCGTGCGGCGAACCGCACACCGGCGAGATCTTCTCGGTGATGACGATGCCCGACGGAGACTTCCCGGGCCAGTTCGCCATCGAGGAGTACCAGAACAAGTGCGCGCCCGAGCTCGCCAAGTACTCACCCGATGCCGCAGCGGATCCGGACGTCGGGCTGTTCGTGCTCTACCCGAGTGAGGACTCATGGGGTCAGGGCGACCGCATCGTCACCTGCATCGCGACCACGGACAAGCCGCGCACCGGGACCCTGAAGAACTGAGCTCTCGAGGAAGAAAGGATCAGCCATGACAGGACAGAAATCGGGAGGTTCGCCGATAGCGGCCATCTCCGGCGTAGCGCTAGCCGGAGCCGGGCTAGCGCACTTCGTGCGCCCCGAGGTGTTCGACGACATCACCGGACGCGCGTTCCCGCGCGACACCCGCACGCACGTCTACATCGACGGCGGCATCGAAACCGCGATCGGACTGGGGCTCATCACGCGAAAGACCAGGCGAATGGCCATCATTGGGCTGATCGGGTACGGCGCCTACCTCGCGGGCAACGTTGCCCGCAATCGGTAGCGGCCGAGCAGCGTGAGGTCGAGCAACCTACTCACCGCGACACGGGATTCGACGCTGTTGTCGTAGTGCACCAGCCTGCCCACGTCGATCACCAGCGCCATGGCGGCGTGCACCGCGAACCGCGCCTGACCCGACGGTCCAGTCCGTTCGGATCTCGGTCAACAACCGTACCCACGATTCGACGGTCGCCCGTTGCAGGTTGCGCAGGATCTTCTGGTCGGCGGGCGCCATGTTCACCCGCTCCGTGTAGTAGACGTAGGCGAGTTCCGGATGGTCGAACGACCTCTTCACATAGGCGTCGATCAATCCGGTCAGCGCCTCCTCCGGATCGCGGACCGCACCGAGGATCGACGAGGCTTCCGAGGACAGCCGATCGGCCGCCCGCCGGTATATCGCGGCGAGTATGTCGTTCTTGCCGGTGATGTATCGGTAGATGCCGGACGTCGGCATGCCGACCGCTGCCGCGATCTCCTCCATCGTGGTGTCGCGGTATCCCTTGCGGTTGAACAGCCGCACCGACTCCGTCAGCAGCGCTTCGTATTTCGACGGATCGACCCCCGCCGGTCCCCTACGCTGCCTCTCGGTGGCAGACCCGGTGGACAGGTCGGGCACGTCGGCAGCCGAGATGGCGGCGGCGATTTCGTTGAGTACGACGCGGATGTGGGCGGCGGGTAACTTCGCGTGATGATCGACGATGCTGCCGATCACGCTCAGCATCGACGAGGACAGCATCCAGAGCTGTCGCGAGGAAAGCTCGGGCCGAAGTGCCAACAGCGACAATTGAATTCGGCGGTTCACCGTTCGCATCTGGCCGTTGAGGGTGGCCTGGTCGTCGCCGCGCAGAAAGCGCGCTTCCCAGCGGTAGAGTCCGCCCGACTCGCGATTGGCCAGCGCGGTGTCGGTGATCGCGGAGGTCAGCCGCTGCAGTGTTTCCGCACCGGGCTGCGCCTCGTCGGCGAACGCCGTGCAGCCGACCAACTGCTCACCCAACGCCAGCACCGCGTCCCGAAACAGGTCGTATTTGCTCGGATAATGCCGATACAGCGCGGTCGCCGAAATCCCGACACGCGACGCGATCGCCTCCATGCTCACCGCGTGATAGCCGAACCGGCTGAACGCCTCGGCCGACGCCCGAGCGATCTGCGCCTTGCGATCCTTGGGTCGTCGCCGGATGCCGGCATCGGGGGTCGGCCGGCTGCTCGCCATGGCGACACCCTAATGGAGTTCGCCCACACTTATCGGCCGACTTCGGTTGCAAAATATTGACAAAATCTCGGCTCGAAGCAGAATGATCATTAACATAACCGTGTGGATGTAGGCGTCTGGACGACGTGACCGGGGAGGCTTTGTTGCATCACTACCACCACCGCGCCTTCTACCTCGGCATGCTCAGCGTCGCGCTGGTCGCCACCGGGCTGCTCGCGCTGAACTTCCCCGTCTACATCGACGTGTACGACCAGTTCGGCTTCCAGATCAAGTGCGGTACCGGATACTTCGCCAACCTGACGCAGGCGTCCGAGGCCAGCGGTGGCGACTACGTCGGCCAGTGCGAGACGGCGGTGATGCTGCGCCGTCTGTGGACGATCCCGCTGGTGGCGATCGGCTCGATCCTGCTGGCCGTCATCGTGGCGGTGGCCGCCACGGTGTGGGGGCGTGAGTCGGTGTTCGGAGAGGACGCCGCGGCCTAGTATCACCTTCGGTGAGCACGCCGGAGGAGCCCGCGCTGCAACGGCGCCTCGGTCTCGCGGACGCCGTGACGATCGGGCTCGGCTCGATGATCGGCGCCGGCATCTTCGTCGTTCTGGCCCCCGCGGCGGCCGCGGCGGGTTCGGGCCTGCTCATCGGCCTCGGCGTCGCGGCCATCGTCGCCTACTGCAACGCGACGTCGTCGGCGCGGCTTGCGGCGCTCTACCCGCAGTCGGGCGGAACCTACGTCTACGGCCGCGAGCGACTCGGCGCGTTCTGGGGTTACACAGCCGGCTGGAGCTTCGTCGTCGGCAAGACGGCCTCGTGCGCGGCGATGGCGCTCACGGTCGGCATCTACGCGTGGCCCGCGTACGCGCACGCGGTCGCCGTGGCAGCGGTCGTCGTGCTCACCGCGGTCAACTACGCAGGCATCCAGAAGTCGGCCGTGTTGAACCGGGTCATCGTGACGATCGTGCTGGTGGTGCTGGCCACGGTCGTGGTGACGCTGTTCGGATCCGGTGACGCGGCGGTTGTCTGCAACGAGTTTCGACGGCGGCAGCGTCGGCGGCGTGCTGCAGGCGGCGGGCCTGTTGTTCTTCGCGTTCGCGGGTTACGCCCGCATCGCCACCCTTGGTGAGGAGGTGCGCGATCCGGCCCGCACGATCCCGCGGGCCATCCCGATCGCGCTCGGCATCACGTTGGCCGTCTACGCGATCGTCACCGTGGCGGTCGGGCTGCAGTTGGGCGGCGAGGGCCTTGCGACGTCGAGTGCGCCGCTCGCCGACGCCGTCCGGGCGGCGGGCCACCCCGGTATCGAGCCGGTGATCCGTGCCGGGGCTGCCGTCGCCGCGCTCGGTTCGTTGTTGTCGTTGATCCTCGGCGTGTCGAGGACGACGCTGGCGATGGCGCGCGACGGCCACCTGCCACACAGCCTCGCCGCGGTCCACCCGCGGTTCGCGGTCCCGCACCGCGCCGAGCTGGTCGTGGGTGCCGTTGTCGCGGTGCTCGCCGCGTTCGCCGATGTGCGGGGGGCGATCGGATTCTCGGCGTTCGCCGTGCTGATCTACTACGCGATCGCCAACGCGTCGGCTCTCACCTTGGGCCGCACGTTGATTCCAGCGGCCGGCCTGGCGGGCTGCATACTGCTGGCCGTCCTGCTGCCGATCGGCTCGGTGCTGGTCGGCGCCGGTGTGGTGCTTATCGGTGCGCTCGGCTACTGGTTGCGGCGACAATACTCGTCGTGATCCCGATGACCTGGACGCGAGTCGACGCGCGCTCCGACCCTGACTTCGTCGTCGCGCCCGACGAACGGCTGGACTGGGCGCGCACCCTTGGCATCGGCGCCCAGCATGTGGTGGCGATGTTCGGCGCCACCTTCCTGGTGCCGGTGCTCACCGGCTTTCCGCCCGCGACGACGCTGCTGTTCTCCGGCGTCGGCACGGTGCTGTTCCTGATCATCACCGGCAACCGACTGCCCAGCTATCTGGGCTCGAGCTTCTCGGTGATCGCGCCAGTCACGGCTGCGGTCGCCTCGCACGGCACAGGCAGCGCGCTGGGCGGGCTGGTCGCCGTCGGCCTCGCGCTGATTGTCATCGGCCTCGTCGTGCATGTCATCGGTACGCACTGGATCGACGTGACGCTGCCGCCCGTGGTCACCGGGGCGATCGTCGCGCTGATCGGTTTCAACCTCGCGCCCGCAGCCAAATCCAACTTCGAGAAGGGCCCGCTGGTCGGCATCGTCACCCTGGTGCTGCTGGTCGCCACGCTCGCCTTCTTCCGCGGCATCATCGGCAGGCTGGCGATCTTCCTCGCCGTCGTCGCGGGATATCTGCTGGCGCTGATCCTCGGTGACGTCGACACGTCCGGAATCGCCGCCGCCCCGTGGATCGGGCTGCCGGAGTTCCAGACGCCGACCTTCACGCTCTGCGGTGCTGCCGATGTTTCTGCCTGCGGTGATCGCACTGATCGCCGAGAACATCGGGCACGTGAAGTCTGTCGGTCAGATGACCGACACCGATGTCGACGCGGTGATGGGCCGTGCGCTGGCCGCCGACGGCATCGCCACCACGCTCGCCGGCTTCGGTGGCGGATCGGCGACCACCACCTACGCCGAGAACATCGGCGTGATGGCCGCGACGCGCATCTACTCGACCGCCGCGTACTGGGTGGCTGCCGCCGTGGCCATCGCATTGTCGTTGTGCCCCAAGGTGGGAGCGGTGATCTCGGCCATACCGCCCGGCGTCCTCGGCGGCGCCACCATCGTTCTGTACGGGCTTGTCGGTGTGCTCGGGGTGCGGATCTGGCTGACCAACGACGTCGACTTCGGAAAGCCGTTGAACCAGATGACCGCGGCCATCCCGTTGATCATCGGCATCGCCGACTTCACCTGGCAATTGGGCGATTTGACGTTCACCGGTATCGCCCTCGGTTCGATCGCCGCGCTCGTCGTCTACCACGGCATGCGAAGCTTGGGATACAGGACGGCGAACTGATGTTCACCCGCCACGCCCTGGTCAGGCGGCCGTCGCCTCGGCTCGCCGAAGGGCTCATCACGCACATCGACCGAAGCGAACACGTGGATGCCGAACTGGCGCAACGTCAATGGGAGGGCTACGTCGCGGCACTCCAGAACGCCGGGTGGACCACACACGAGGTGCCCGCCGCGCCTGACTGTCCCGACTCCGGTGTTCGTCGAAGACACCATGGTCGTCTACGGCGACCTCGCGGTCATCTGTCGACTGGGAGCCGACGAGCGATGGCCCGAGATCTCCGCGGCCGAGGCCGCTGTCAGCGCGCAGGGATACCGCGTCGTGCGGATCGAAGCGCCGGGCACCCTCGACGGCGGCGATGTGCTCAAGCACGACGGCACCGCCTGGGTCGGCGTCGGCGGCCGCACGAACGCCGAAGGCATCGCGCAGTTGGCCGCCCATCTTCAGCCGTTCGGCGTCGACGTGGTGAGCGTGCCGTTGACGAAGGCACTGCACCTCAAGTCCGCGGCGACCGCACTTCCCGACGGCACCGTGGTCGGCTTCGAACCCGTCGTCGACGACCCCGGCATCTGGGGTGAGCGGTTCCTCGGCGTCCCCGAGGAGCCTGGGTCACATGTCGTGCTGCTGGACGACGACAGACTGCTGATGTCGTCGGCCGCCCCGCGCACGGCGCAACTCTTCGAAGAGCGCGGCTACCGGGTGATCGGTGTCGACATCTCCGAGTTCGAGAAGCTCGAGGGGTGTGTGACCTGCCTGTCGGTCCGTCTTCGCGGCCGGCCGACGTCCTAGCGGCCGTCCAGCACCGCGGACGGTCCGCGGGTCATCATCTGACGCGCCACGATGATCCGCTGGATCTCGCTGGCTCCCTCCCAGATGCGTTCGACGCGCAACTCGCGGAACATCCGCTCGGCGACGTTCTCGCGCATGTAGCCGCGTCCACCGAACACCTGCACGGCACGATCCGCGACGCGTCCGGCCATCTCGGAGCAGTACAGCTTGGCCATCGAGGCCTGCCCGTGCAGCGTCTTGCGGTCGAGTCCGGCGTCGATTGACCGGGCCACCTCGTAGAGCATGGTGCGCGCGGCGAACAGTTCGGTCGCGCTGTCGGCCAGCATTCCCGCCACCAGCTGATGCTCGCCCAACGGCTTTCCGCCGATCTCGCGGGTCTGTGCGAACGCGGTCATCTCGTCGACGAGTCGCCCTGCGGCACCCACGCAACGCGCGGCGACCATCATCCGTTCGAACCGGAACCAGTCCTGGGTGAACGTCATCGGTTCGCCCTCGGCACCGACCAGGTGGGAAGCCGGAACTCGGACGTCGTTGAACGCGACGATCGGGTGCTCGTCGGCGATGTTATGCGAATAGTGCGGTGTGCGAACGACTTCCATTCCCGGCCACGGCAGATCGACCACGAGCAGCACGTGGTCACCGGCATGCTCGCCGGTCGTCAGCACGGCCTCGACGAAGACGTAGTCGGCGAGGTTGTACGACGTGACATGCCACTTGACCCCGTTGATCACATACTCGTCGCCGTCGCGGCGAGCGGTGGTCTGCAGCGCCGAAACGTCGGACCCGGCGAACTCCTCGGTGATCGCGTACGCCTCGTGCTTCTCGCCGCGCACCGACGGCAACAGCCAGCGCTCCAGCTGGTAATCGGTGGCCACCTCGGGCCACCACTGCGGCGGCGTCGCCATCACCCATGCCAGGCCGTTGGTCACCCGCCCGCACTGTTCCTGCACCAGCACCTGCTGCAGGGCCGTGCAGCCGCGACCGCCCACCGACGTCGGCATGTTGGTGGCGTACAGACCGAGGTCGAACGCCCGCCTGGAATGCTCGGCCGTCACCTCCTTGGGCAGCAGGCCGCCTGCCAACTCGGCCTCCACCTCATGCGGCATCAACGACTCCACGAAGGTCCGCGCCGTATTGCGGATCCGCAGATCCTCCTCCGTGAGTCCGTACATCGGGAAACCACGCTCCTCGCTCTTGACTGAGCGTTCAGTCTATGTCAGCGTTCCCAGGTATGACCAGTGCTGACGTTGTGGTGGTAGGCGGCGGAACGGTCGGCGCATGGACGGCCGTCCAACTAGCGGAACGCGGCGTCAAACGGGTGGTTCTGCTCGAGAAGGCGACGCTGGGCGACGGGGCGAGCAGCCGTGCCGCGGGCATGGTGCGCGCGCAGGGCGGCACCGGAACCGCCATCGTGCTCGGCATGCGCACCCAGGACTTCTACGCAGCCAGCGGCGACCGGTTCCCGCTCGACTGCGGCTTCGTTGCGCAGGGTTATCTGATGCCCTGCTTCAGCGAACCCGAGGTGGCGCAGGCTCATGACCGCATCGCGCTGCAGCGCAAGCTCGGCCTCGATGTCGAGTGGCTGTCGGGCACCGACGTCGACAACATGCACACCGGCATCGCGCAGGGCGCCACGCTCGGCTCGTCGTACGCGCCGGGAGACGGCTACATCGACGCACCGCGAAATGTGCTGGCCTACACCGCGGCGCTGACGGCGCTGCATGTCGACGTGCGGGAGCGCTGCCGCTTCACGGGTCTGCGCCTCAAGGGTGGCCGGGTGGTCGGTGTCGACACCTCCGACGGGCCGATCGACACCGAGCATGTCGTGCTCACCGGCGGGCCGAAGCTTGCCGAAGTCGGCGCCACGGCAGGTTCGAGGGTGCCTGCGGGCGGAGCGCGACACCAGGTGGTGGTCACCGCGCCGGTGACGGCGTTCAATGTGCACGACGTGCCGATGGTCTTCGACTTGCCGTCTGGAATCTACTGGCGGCCAGGCGAAGCCGGCGGACTGCTGTGGGGTATGAGCAATCCCGAAGAAGCGCCTGGAGTTGCGGCCGACTTCGACGAGATCTACTACCAGAAGGTCCGCGGCCGGATCGAAGAACTGCTGCCCGGCCTGAAGGGGCTCGGGCTACGCAGGACATGGGCGGCGACGATCGACTACACCCCCGACCATCTGCCGATCCTCGGACCACTGCTCACCGACGACGGCCCGGTCCAGGGCACCGTGGTCGCGAGCCCGGCGGGCCACGGCATGATGTGGGGCCCGGCGGTTGCCGAGGTGGCCGTCGACCTGACGATGACCGGCCGATGCGACTGGCTGGACCTCACCGACCTCGGGCTCGACCGATTCGACGCCGACGGCAACAGTCGCGTTGCCCCCGAACCGATTTCACTTCCCTTCCCAGAGAAAGCACCAATGTGAACACGATTTCCACCGCAATCCTTGCCCAGGCCGCCGATGCCGAGTTGGAAGACTGGGGGACCCTCGAAGAGGCGACCGGCGATCCGATGGCGACTCACGGCGTCGAGATGTGGGTCGACGGCGGCAAATCGGCAGGCATCTGGCAGTGCACGCCGGGGCCGTCGTACTGGGTTCAGGAAGAGAACGAGGTCATCTACCTCTTGTCCGGCCGGATGACCGTGACCCCGGACGGCGGCGAGCCTTCCGAAGTCGGCACCGGCGACATCGCGGTGTTCCCCACCGGCTGGAAGGGCACGTGGGACATCCACGAGACCGTGCGAAAGGTCTACTCCATCTTCTGATCTCTATTTGATCAAGGTCGTGCAACGGGTGGTGGGGCAAACCGGGTTTCGTCGTTCGGTGATTGAGAATCCGGGATGTGACGCAACCGCGGGAGCCCGACGTTGGCTCGTGAGATATCCCGCCAGACGTTCCTGCGGGGTGCCGCGGGGGCGTTAGCCGCAGGCACGGTCTTCGGCTCGGTACGGGCTGCCGCCGAGCCGATCGCCACCGGCTGGGATGCTTTGTCGGCCACCATCGGCAACCCGGTCCTACTGCCTGATAACGGCCAATTCGCCACGGCGAAGCAGGTTTTCAACACGATCTACAACGGGTCGAACCCGGCCGCCATCGTCACGCCGAAAACCGCTGAGGATGTGCAGAAGGCGATGACATTCGCTGCGGCCAACAAGCTCAAGGTCGCGCCGCGCAGCGGTGGGCATTCGTACACGGGCGCGTCAACGGCGAACGGCGCGATGGTGTTCGACCTGCGTCAGCTTGCCGGCGGAATCAATTACGACGCCGCCAGTGGCCGGGTCACGACGCCGCCTGCGACCAGTCTGTACGACTTGCACCAAACGCTTGCCGCAGCGGGACGGGGCATTCCGACCGGTATCTGCCCGTCGGTCGGTGCCGCGGGGCACGCCCTCGGCGGCGGACTGGGCGCCCAGTCCCGGCACGCAGGTCTGCTCTGCGACGCGCTGACGTCGGCAACGGTGATACTGCCGGGGGGCCAGGCGGTGACGGCGTCCGCCGCCGAGAACCCCGACCTGTTCTGGGCGTTGCGCGGTGGCGGCGGCGGAAACTTCGGGGTGACAACATCTTTGACCTTCGCCACCTTCCCTATCGCGGACGTCGACGTGGTGAATGTCCACTTTCCGCCCGAGTCCTTCGCCCAGGTCCTCGTCGGTTGGCAGACCTGGCTGCGCACCGCAGACCGGAGCAACTGGGCCCTGGCGGACAGCACCACCGACGCGACGGGTACGCACTGTCGGATCATGGCGACCTGCCCTGTCGGCTCGGGTGACAGCGTCGCGAAGGCCGTCACCTCAGCCGTCGGAATGCAACCGTCCGGGACCGACATCCAGACGTTCAACTACATGGACCTGGTGAAGTATCTGGCAGGCAACAACCTCAACCCGGCGCCGCTCGGATACGTCGGTGGGTCCGACGTTTTCCCGATCGTCGACGCGGGCGCGGCCAAAGGCATCGCCGCGGCGGTCAACGCCTTCCCTCCCGAGGCGGGCCGCATGCTGGCCATCATGCACGCCCTTGACGGCGCTCTGGCCACGGTGGCGCCTGGGGCCACGGCATTTCCGTGGCGCAGGCACTCGGCACTGGTGCAGTGGTACATCGAACCGGCCGGCTCGCCGTCGGCGGCCATCAACTGGCTCAACACGGCACATCAAGCGGTGCAACCATATTCAGTCGGTGGCTATGTGAACTACGTCGAGGCAAACCAGCCGCCCGCGCGATACTTCGGCCCCAACGTGGCCAAGCTGAGCGCTGTCCGGCAGAAGTACGATCCCGGCCGGGTGATGTTCTCCGGTCTGGACTTTTAGCCGCGTTGCGCGAAAGTCCTCTTGATCGGCAGAATCTTAGTTTGCTGAATCTGCGACATCGCTGACCAAACGTTGTGATACTGCTCAGCAACGCCAGATGAACGACGGCTGGCCGGGGGCGCGACGGAGGGGATCCATCATGACCAGTAATGCCGCGGCTCCACTCGGTGGCGAACTCGACGGCACCGACAGGCCCAGCGAGACAACCGCCGGACGCGTGAACCGGTATTCGCCGGCGCGCCAGATCGGCATCGTTGCCGCCGCGATCATTCCCACCATCGTGTTGTACGTCGGATGGTGGCTGATACCCGAGCCCGAGAACCCATACCTGTTCGTCGCCGAGTTGGCGGTGTTCTGCCTTCTCTACGGCGCGTACTTGGTCGGGATCCTTCGGCTGGTGAACAGAGACCCGCGGCGTCGAGAATCGGTGCAGGCTGCCGCGATCCTGACCGTCCTCGTCGACACAGCGGTGTCCTGCTACACATCGCTGCCCAACGTTCAGGTCGCCGAGACTGTCGTGAACATTGTGTACGTCGCCATCACCGTTGGCTATGTCGCAGTGTGGGGAGTCGCTCGTCGACAGAGCAAGAGCTGGATGTTCGGACTTCCGTTCGCGGCTGCCGTTTCCTGGGCGGCCCAGTTCGGCCTGTACCAGCACCCCGGCAGAAGCTACTGGTGGGAACCGTGGACGGCCTTCGTCGGTACGTTCGTCGTCGGCTGCCTGTTCTGCTGGGCTTTCGATCTACTCGGGCGCCGCGTCAGGTCTCGCGGCGAGGCACCAGCGGGAGCGTCTTAGCCCCTGGCTGCGGCCCGTTCGGTGGCGAGGTTGTCTTGGCTGGCTGCCCACGAAGCCAACAGCTTGAGGCCATCGGCGGTCGGCGTGTTCGCGGGCGCGGTGTAGATGTTGAGCTGAAGGCCGGGATCGGAGGGCAGCTGCATCGCCTCGAAGTTCAGGTCGAGCTGACCGACTGCGGGGTGCCGCAGCCGCTTCTGGCCGGACCGGTGGAAGCGGACATCCTGGGATGCCCACTGCTTCCGGAAAAGCTCACTGCGCGTTGATAACTCACCGACCAAGGCAATCAAGTCCTCGTCGTGTGGGTTCTGACCGGCCTCGAGGCGAAGCATCGCGGCCGCATCGCGAGCGATCTTGTCGTAGTCGACGAAGAACTGCTCGGCGGCCTCGCGATTCAGGTACACGAACCGCGCGGTGTTCGCGGGCCGGCGCGGGTCGGCAAGCACCGGCGCGTAGAGCGCACGCGCCATCTGATTCATTGCGAGCACGTC
Source organism: uncultured Actinomycetota bacterium (assembly GCA_963758825.1). Classification (GTDB taxonomy): domain Bacteria; phylum Actinomycetota; class Actinomycetes; order Mycobacteriales; family Mycobacteriaceae; genus Mycobacterium. The sequence continues at coordinate 223,127 of CAVWWV010000019.1, forward strand.
GTGGCGGCCATTGCGGATCCAGGCGGGCGCGTCGGTGATGGCATCGAGTACCTGGTGTAGCGCCGGTCGAACAGTCCGCGGTGTTCTGCGCTGACGCCGGCTGCCCCCTGCAGCAGACTCCCTGGCGAGCGCATAGAGGTGCTCGCGCTCTGCCTCGTCGAGTTGCAGCGCTGACGCCAGAGCGTCCAGCACGCTCTCGGACGCCCCTGCGAGGTTGCCGCGCTCCATGCGGACGTAGTAGTCGACCGACACCCCGGCGAGCATCGCGACCTCTTCGCGCCGCAGACCCTTGACTCGACGGTTACCGCCGTACGCCGGGAGCCCCGCCTGCTCAGGGGTGATGCGCGCACGCCGCGAGCTCAAGAACTCGCGGACTTCGCTGCGCACGTCGATCGCAGTCATGCCTACACCGTAGGCACGCTTGAAGACGGTTGGGAGGTACTGCCGGTACCCCGCTGATCAGGCACTCCCAGGTGCCGTCGGCGAAGCCTAGCGTCGATGACATGAGCATCCCCACCTTCACACTCAACAACGGCGTCGAGATACCCGTGCTGGGCTTCGGCGTCTTCCAGACCGCACCGGCGGAGACCATCGCCGCCGTCGAGACGGCGCTGAAGACTGGTTACCGGCACATCGACACTGCGGCGGCGTACGGCAACGAGCGCGAGGTCGGCGAAGCGATCCGCCGGTCCGGGCTGAGCCGCGACGATGTCTTCATCGAGACCAAGGTATGGATCACCGACTTCGGCTACGAGGCAACGCTGCACGCTTTCGACAAGGCCATCGGCAAGCTGGCCGTCGAGCAGCTCGACCTGCTGATCCTGCACCAGGCACTTCCAGGGGAGTTCGAGTTGACCGTCGCCGCGTACACGGCGCTGGAAAAGCTGTACGCCGACGGCAGGGTTCGCGCGATCGGCGTCTCCAACTTCATGCCTGACCATCTCGAGAAGCTGCTGGCCGAGACCGAGGTGGTGCCTGCGGTCAACCAGATCGAGGTGCACCCCTACTTCCGCCAGTCGGAGTTGCTCGCCTTCGACGACGAGCACGGCATCCTCAACCAGGCGTGGGCACCGATCGGCGGTATCACGTTCTACCGCGAGGGCCCGCACACCTCGACTCTCGAGAACCCGGTGATCGGTGAGATCGCTGCCGCGCACAAGAAGACGCCTGCTCAGGTGATGTTGCGGTGGCACCTGCAACAGGGCCGCCAGGTGATCCCGAAGTCGGTGACGCCGTCCCGGATCGCCGAGAACTTCGACGTCTTCGACTTCGACCTGAGCGCCGAGCAATTGGCCGCCATCGACGCGCTGGATACCGGAGTCCGCGGGGGTCCGGAGCCCGAAGCCATCACCCGCGAGAACTTCCGGATTGAAATCCCGGAAGCCTGAGGAGGATTCATGCACACACGCACGCTCGGCCAAGGACTGCGCGTTTCGGCAGTCGGTCTCGGCGCTATGGGGATGTCGCAGAGCTACGGCCCCAATCCCGGAGATCGCGACGACATGATCGGCGTTCTGCGTTACGCGGTGGAAGAGGCCGGGGTCACGTTCTTCGACACCGCCGAGGTCTACGGACCGTATGTCAACGAGGAACTCGTCGGCGAGGCGTTGGCGCCGCTGCGCGACCAGGTGGTGATCGCCACCAAGTTCGGGTGGAACATCGTCGACGGCAAGATGGTGGGCACCGATTCACGCCCCGAGCAGATCAAGCGAGTCGCCGACGCGTCGCTGCAGCGGCTGCAGACTGACGTCATCGATCTCTTCTATCAGCATCGGGTCGACCCGAATGTGCCGATCGAGGACGTCGCCGGAACGGTCGCCGAACTCGTGCAAGCCGGAAAGGTCCGGCACTTCGGGCTCTCGGAGGCCGGCGCAGCGACCATCCGGCGCGCCCATGCCGTGCATCCCGTCACCGCGGTGCAGAGCGAGTACTCGCTGTGGACTCGCGACCCTGAATCCGAGGTCCTGCCCACCTGCGGCGAGCTCGGCATCGGGTTCGTCCCGTTCAGTCCCCTTGGCAAGGGCTTCCTGACCGGAACGGTCACGGGGACAACCCAATTCGCTGCCGGCGACGTCCGGACCACCATCCCGCGGTTCGCCGCCGACAACATCGGCGCCAACGAGGCGCTGGTGAGCCAGGTCCGCAGCCTCGCCGAGGCCAAGGACTGCAGCCCAGGTCAAATCGCGCTGGCGTGGCTGCTTGCTCAGCAGCTGTGGATCGTGCCCATCCCGGGCACCCGCCGCCGCAACCGGATCGACGAGAACGCCGGTGCCACCCAGGTCGCGCTCTCGGCCGACGAGGTAGCAGATCTCAACGCTGCTGGCCGCACGTGTCGGCGTGCAGGGCGACCGGTACAACCCCGCCGGCATGGCGATGGTCGGCTTGTGACGATGCGGATCGCCGGGCGCCGCCGCGACGGCTCATTACGCACCCAGTGCAGAAGCTGTCAAAACAGCCCTCCGCCAATCAAGTCACTGGTTCGGGTCGGTGTTGTCGGTTGAAGTAGACCTACATGTTCCGGGCCTGAACTTCTAGCGCCGGCTTGAGCGGTCCGGTCTTGTCGGACCCTCCTGTCATGATGGGTTCATGTCCTCGACGACGTACCCCACCTGTACGGGAAACGTTGCCTCTGAGCGGCTCGCGGTGTTGTTCGGGGAGTTGTCGGAGTTGGCCGGTCAGCGCAACGCGATTGACGGGCGCATCGTGGAGATTGCGGCGGAGATCGAGCACGACGGCCTATGGGGCTCCACGGGTGCGCGGTCGGTGGCGGCGTTGGTGGCATGGAAGACCGGGGCGTCTTCGGCGAACGCGCACACCATCATGCTATCGCGAACCGGTCGGCGGAGTTTCCCCGCTGCGTCCAGGGCTTGCGGGAGGGCCGCCTATCGCTGGATCAGGTCGGAGTGATCGCCGAGCGGGCTTCCGACGGGTCCGATGAGCATTATGCGGCGCTGGCCGAGGTCGCGTCGGTCAGCCAGCTGCGCACCGCCGTCAAGCTCGAACCGCGACCGCAGGCCGACCCGCGACCCGAAGCGCAGCGGTCGATCACCAAAACCAGTGACGGGCAATCCACTACCTGGCGGATCACATTGCCCAAGCTCGACGCGGCGAAATTCGATGCGGCGCTGCAGTCTCATCAGGATGCGTTGATCGCCGAGTGGAAGCGCGATCACGACGACGACCGGCGCTCCCCGAATCGGCCACCGCTGCCTGGCGCCGGCGAGGCGTTCATGCGGCTGGTCGAGGCCGGGTGGGACGCCGACGCCGCCCGCCGCCCCCATGGGCAGCACACCACGGTGGTGATGCATCTGGACGTGAAAGACCGGGTCGCCGCGCTGCATCTGGGGCCGCTGCTCACCGAGTCCGAGCGCCAGTATTTGACCTGCGACGCCGTCTGCGAGGTGTGGTTCGAACGCGACGGGCAGGTCATCGGATCGGGTCGGGCGACGCGGGTGATCAACCGGCGACTTCGTCGTGCCCTGGAGCACCGCGACCCCACGTGTGCGGTGCCCGGTTGCGGCGCGACTCGTGGTTTGCACGCCCACCACATCCGGCATTGGGAAGACGGCGGCCCCACCGAGTTGGACAACCTCGTCCTGGTGTGTCCGTATCACCACCGACTGCACCATCGAGGGGTCATCACCATCACCGGACCCGCGCACACCCTGACCGTCACCGACAGCGAGGGACGACACCTCAGCGCCGGATCGCTCGCCCGTCCACCCACGAAACCCCCGCCGTCCGTGCCGCCGTACCGGGGACCTACCGGCGAACGCGCCGACTGGTGGTGGTACGAACCCTTCCAACCCCAACCACCACCCAGCAGCAACTAGGTCATCAGCAGTCCGCGCTCGTTCATGGACGCAGCGGAAACTGTTCTAGCGCCTGTCCGACTCCTGGTGATCCAGGTCGGATTCGCCGAAAGACGTTGCAGTGCATTCCGATTGACAGGCTAGGTCGACAGCCGAGTACTCGTTCGTCGACATACCTGCTCTCGCCCTCCGCGCAAGCAGACGCATAAGTACCCCGGGCACGCCGTGAAACGGGACCTTTTGCGTCTGCTCGCGGGATGAAGCCTTAACGCCGATTACGGAAGTACTTCTTGTAAGCCTCGGCCGAGGCACGCAGTTCGGGGTCGGCTTCGAACTTGGGCTCGAACTTCGCCCACGCCGCCTCGCGCTTGGCGGGGATGTACTCCGTCGGCCAGTACGGATGCGTCTGCGGTGAATAGTCACGCAGCACGCGGCGCGCGACCGTGGCCTTGTGCACCTCGTCGGCGCCGTCGGCCAACCCCATCGTCGGCGCACTCGCGTACATCGCCTGCAGCGGGGTCAGGTCCGTCGTGCCGAGCGACCCGAGGATGTGCAGGGCGTTGAACGACACCTCCCGCAGTACCTTGGCCATGGTGAACTTGACCGTCGCGATGTCGGTCCTGGCATCCTTGGTGCTGGAATTGTCGATCTTCCAAGCGGTTTCGAGGACCAGCAGCCGCAGCATCCGAATAGCGGCATAGGAGTCGGCGATCTTCTCGGCCACCATCTGGTGCTCGGCGATCACCTTCCCGTGCGACTCGCGCGACAGCGCCCGCTCACACATCATGTCGAAGGCGAGCTTGCATTGCGCGATGGTGCGCATGGCGTGGTGGATGCGGCCGCCGCCCAGCCGTCGCTGCGCCAGCGTCTTGGCGCCGTCCTCGGGGCCGAGCAGGTGGTCGAGCGGAACGCGGACGTCGCGGTAGATGATGTGGTTGTGGTTACGCGGCTCCGGCTGGATCTCCACACCGGGAGTCGTGCGCGGCACGACGAACATTCCGTTCGTACACATGACGAAGAGGATGTCGGCGACGCGGCCCGCCGACGTGAACCACTTCTCGCCGTTGATCACCCACTCGTCACCGTCGCGCACGGCCGTGGTGGTGAACAGGTTGGGGTCGGAGCCGCCCTGGGGCTCGGTCATCGAGTACGCCGAGAACATGTCCTGGTTCAGCAGCGGCTCCAGCCACCGCTTCTTCTGCTCGTCGGTGCCGAAGGCGGCGAGCATCTCGATGTTGCCGGTGTCCGGGGCGGCGGCGCCGAACATCTGCGGAGCACCGGGGTAGCGGCCGATCACCTCGTTCAGCAGCCCCAGCTTGAGCTGACCGTAGCCCGGGCCGCCGAGCTCCTCGTCAAGGAAGAGCGCCCACAGCCCCTGATCCTTGATCTGCTGCTGAAGGCCCCGGACATAGGCCTTCACCTTGGGATCGGGTGAGCGCACCGCGTAGGGGAAGACGAACTCGAGCGGCTCGACCTCCTCCTTGCAGAACTCCTCGACCCAGTCGAGTTTCTTCTGGAAATCCGGATCGGTCGAGAAGTCCCACGCCACGCTTCACGATTCTGCCCCACTGACCTGAACAAGTGCATCGACTGCGACAACACCGCGGCTCGACGCGATCACCGGGTTGGCCTCGACGGCATCCACAACGTCGCCGATTTCGACTGCCATCTGCGAGAACGCCACGATCACCCGCGCCAGCGCGTCGATGTCGACCGCCGGTTGGCCACGCCAACCGGCCAAGAGCGGACCGATGCGCAGGCCGTCGAGCAATCTTCTGGCGCCTTCGTGCGATATCGGCGGGCACGCCACCACCCGGTCGGCGAGCAGTTCGACCAGGAGGCCTCCCGCCGCGACGACCAGCAGCGGTCCGAAGGCCGGGTCGCAGACCATGCCCACCGACACCTCGACACCTGCGGTGACCATCGGCTCGACGGTCACCGCGCGCCCGAGCCGGTCGGCCATGTCCGCATACGCCTTCCGCAGCGCGGACTCGTCTCGCAGGTCGAGCGCCACGCCGCCGACGTCGCTCTTGTGCAGCGCGGCAACCGTTTTCAGGGCGACGGGATACCCGACGGCGGCTGCGGCCTCGAGCACGGAGCCGACCGAGTCGGCCGCTCGGACGTCCACCACAGGCACGCCGTAATCGGCCAGCAGCTCGAACGGTGCCATTCCGGTAGCCAGTCGACTGACCCAGCGCGCCCGCCGGGCGGGATCCGTTTCGGGCTCGGCGCGGTCGACGGGCAACGGCCAGCGCGCGAGGTGGTCCAGCGCCGCCAGCCCGCTGCGGGCGCTTTCCAGCACCGGAATCCCGCTGCCCCGCAATCGTTGCGCGGTGGTCGGGTCGATCGCCGACGCAACCGAGGCCATCACCGCGATGGGCGCATCGGTGTGCTTGGCGACGTCGGTGACGGCATCGGCGTAGGCGGTGTCGCCGTCGAACTCGGTGACCAGATCGACGGCGAGCGCGGTGACGGCGACTGCCGGGTCGTCCACCATCGCGCGCAGGCAGGCGCCGAAGAGGTTTCGGGTGTCGGCACCGGTGCCCCACACGTCCAGCGGGTTGGTGGCCGCAAGCCCGTCGTCGAGCATGCCGCCGATGGTGGCCAGCGTGTCAGGCGCGAGGTCGGCGAATTCGACACCGATTTCGTGCGCGAGGTCGGCAACCAGAGCACGTTCGGCGCCCGAATCATGCACGGTCGCAATGCCTCCCGGCCTTGCCCTACGCCCTGCCGAGAACAGCTCGATGGTATCGCTGAACTCGGCGAGATCGCCGACGTGCACCGCACCGGTGGCCGCGCAGAAGGCGTCCCACGCCGCCTGCTCGCCTGCGAGCGCGCCCGAGTGCGCGGCCACCATCGCGCGGCCCCGCGGCGAGCCACCGACGGTGAGGATCACCACCGGCACGTCCTGCTCGGCGGCGCGCAGGAGGGCCTCCCGCAGCCGGGGAACAGAGCGCGGCGTTTCCAGAAGCAGTGCGATGATGCGGGTTTCGGGATCATCCAGCGCATAGTCGACGTAGGCGGCGGTGTCGGTGACGATCTCCTGCCCCGACGACACCGCAAGCCGGAAACCGAACCCGCGGCGGGCACGCAGCAGCGTGGAGAACGCCGAGCCGGAATGGGTGACGAGGCTGACGCCGCCGTCGGCCAGCGGATCCGGCTCGAGGTAGCCCAGCGCTCGCACGCCGAGCGCGTTGTTCACGAAGCCCATGCAGCCAGCCCCGCATACCGCCATTCCCGCGTCGGCCGCGATGCCCGCGATCTCATCCGTGCGTCCGTGTGCAGACCCGAACAGCACGGCGGACTTGGCGCCTGCCGCTGCAGCCGCGGCCAACTGATCGGTCACGGCAGCGTCGGGGACGCCGAGCAAAACCACGTCGACGGGTTCGTCCACATCGGCGATCGTTGGCACGCAGCGTAATTCGCCGATCCGGTCATACCTCGGATTCACGAGATGGAACCGCGCCGAACCCCGTTGCGCCTCGATGATCATCCGCGAGCCGAAGCTGTCCGGGCGCGGGCTGGCGCCGACCAACGCCATCGACCGCGCGCCAAGCATCGCGGCGACGGCCTCGGGCTGAGCTCATCGAGAACGGCGGAACCGCCGCGATCCCTTCTTCTTGTCGGCAAGGGCCGCCCTGGCCGCCTGCCAGCCGGGGATGCCGCAGACGCCGCCGCCGGCGTGCGTGCCGGAACTGCCGTTGTACAGGCCCGCGATCGGGGTGCGGTAGTCGGCGTAGCCCGGCGCCGGTCGCATGTGGAACAGCTGCTCCAGCGACAGCTCGCCGTGGAAGATGTTGCCGCCGATCAGGCCGTACTCCTGCTCCATTTCGTGCGGTCCGACGATGTCGCGGTGCAGGATCGACGACTTGAAGCCGGGCGCCACCTGGTCGTAGAGGTCGATGAGCCGGTCGGCGTACGCGTCGAGCTCCTCGGTGTGCGGCGCATCGGCCCAGTCGGCGGGCACCCACTGGGTGAACAGCGACATGATATGCGTGCCATCGGGATTGAGCGTCTTGTCGAGAGTGGTGGGGATGACCCCGTCGCTGAACGGCAGCAGTGCCGGCTTGCCCGCGCGGGCCTCCTGGAACGCCGTCTCGATGAACTCGACGCTCGGTGCCATCTCGACAGAGCCGGTGTGGTGCTCGGCCTGACCGTTGCTGGGGTCGGCGGTGAAGTTGGGCAGCTCGCCGAGCGCCAGGTTGATCTTCACGACGCCGCTGCGGGTCTTGTAGTGCTCGATGTCGGCGACGAAGTCCGCGGGCAACTCGTCGGCGGAGAGCTGGTCGAGGAACGCGGTCTTCGGATGCAGCGTGGTGACCACCAACGGCGCGTGGATCTCGTCGCCGTTCTCCAGCACCGCGCCGTCGATGCGGCCGTTGCGCACCAGCATCTTCGAAACCCGTGCATTGGTGCGGATCTCGGCGCCGAAGCTGCGGGCGGATTTGGCGATCGCCGCGGACACGCCGCCCATGCCTCCCTCGGGGTAGCCCCAGCTGCCCAGCTGGCCGTCGCCGACGTCGCCGATCGAATGGTGCGCCATCACGTAGGCAGTGCCGGGCTCGCACGGGCCTGCCCATGTTCCGATCACCCCGTTGACCGCCAGAGCGCCTTTGATTTGCGGTGATTCAAACCAGTCGTCGAGCAGGTCGGAGATGCTCATGGTGAGCAACCTGGTGACGTCGCCCATCATCCGGGTGGTCATTCCGCGCTGGCTCCAACCCAGCTTTGCGAGGTCGAGCAGATCGCTCGGCCTGCGGGAACCGATGTTGGGTGGCACCTGCGTCAGCAGCGGCCCCATCACATCGGCGATGCCCTCGAGCCACGCGTTCCACTTCGGCCAGGTGTCGGCGTCCTTCTTCGACCATTTCGCAATCTGTTCGTGGGTGCGGGCCGGGTCGTCGTCGAAGATCGTCAGCGATCCGCCCTCGGGAAACGCCTGGTAGTAGGGCCCCATCGGGTGCACCTTGTAGCCGTGCCGCTCGAGCTCGAGGTCCTTGATGATGGTCGGCGGCATCAGGCTCATCACGTAGGACAGCCGGGTCACCCGAAGATGCGGTGCGTCCTCCCAGGGAGACTCGGTGGTCGCCGCTCCGCCGAGCGTGCCGCGGGATTCCACCACCAATGTCTTGGCGCCTGATCGGGCGAGATACGCCGCGGAGACCAACCCGTTGTGGCCGCCGCCGATTACCAGCGCGTCGTATGTGTTCGTCATGTAGAGCCCTACTTCCACGCCTCGGACAGCGCCTTGACTGACTGTTCAATCTAATCAAGTGTTAGGCTGGAAACAAGTGGCAACGCTGCGACTACGAGGGGGAGCACCACGCCATGGCTGAACCTGCACCCGCGACGGAGAACAACGAACCCCGTCGCATCGAAATGCTCCGTGCGGCTGCCGAGCTCATCTGCGAGCGGGGCTTCGGGGACACCCGCATCGCCGACGTCGCCAAGCGCGCCGGGGTCAGCTCGGCTCTCGTCATCTACTACTTCGGTACCAGGGACCGGCTCCTGGTCGACGCGCTGCGCCACTCCGAGGAGTCGGGCTACGAAGCGATGGAGCAGAAGCTCGCCGAGATCTCGTCTCTGCGTGAACGGCTGTCTCTGCTGATCAAGTGGACGTGCGTGCCGGAGGCCGACAACGAGATCCCGGGTGCCTGGGGTCTGTGGTTTGACCTGTGGGCGCAGGCATTTCGACACGACGAGGTCAAGGCAGGCCGGGTCGAGCTCGACGCGCGCTGGCGCGCGATGATCGCCGATGCGGTGAAGTCCGCCGCCCCGGACATCGACGTTGACGTCCGTACGTTCGCGCTCGAGTTCTCCGCGCTCCTCGACGGGTTGTCCATCCAGGTGGCGCTGGAGGACCCCGAAGTCGACTCCGCTGTGGCCTACGACGTCGCGATGCGGTTCGCCGAACGGGAATTGAACCTGCCCGCCGAGAAAACGTCGTCGGTCAAGAAGGGCTGAGTACGCGGAAGTCATCCGCGACGGGGTCGGCGATGACTGGCGCCGAACTCCGGTGCAGGACGCGCACCGCGTCGTGCGTGCAGACGCAGTTCACCCGCTCCCCCGGTTGGTGGCTGACCGATCCGGGGCCGGAATGGTTGGGCACCTCGACGATCAGCGCCATGGGCGCTCCGACGTCCACGTGCACCTGTGTGCAGTGGCCGAGGTAGACCACCTGCGAGACCACGCCGGCGATGGCGTTGTGCCCATGCCCGACCGGCTCGTCGGCGCCCTGCACCGTGATGCGTTCGGGCCGGATGACGATGGCCGCCTCACCGGGCTTGGCCGCACCATCCTCGACGGCAGCCCCCAGCCGGGTGTCGAGTGCGGAGCACACTGCCGAACCGTTCGCCGTCTCGAGCACTTCGGCGTCGAAAATGTTGGCAGCGCCAAGGAATCCGGCCACGAACGTGGTGGCGGGCGCGGAGTAGATCTCCTGCGGCGGCCCCACCTGTTCGATGCGCCCCTCGGCCAGGACCGCGATCTGGTCGCTCATCGTGAGCGCTTCCTCTTGGTCGTGGGTGACATAGACGAACGTGATGCCGACCTCGCGCTGTACCGCGCGCAACTCCAGCTGCAACTGCTTGCGTAGCTTGGCGTCCAGCGCACCGAGCGGCTCGTCGAGCAGCAGCACCTTCGGGCGCAGGACGAGTGCCCGCGCGAGTGCCACGCGCTGCTGCTGCCCGCCGGACAGCTGGGCGGGACGCCGCTTGGCGAAGTCGCCCATCCGTGCCAACTCGAGCGCCTCTCCGACGCGCTTCCTGGTCTCGTCCTTGGAGGCCTTCTGGTACTTCAGCCCGAACGCGACGTTGTCCCACACCGTCATGAACGGAAACAGCGCATAGGTCTGGAAGACGGTGTTGACGGGTCGCTTGTGCGGCGGATCGCCCGCGACGTCTCGGCCGTCGAGTTCGATGCGACCGGAGTCGGGCTTCTCGAAGCCGGCGATCATGCGCAGTGTGGTGGTCTTGCCACAGCCGGAAGCCCCGAGCAGCGAATAGAATTGACCGGCCGGGATGTCGAGGTCGATACCGGTTACCGCCGGCACCCCGTCGAACGACTTGACCAGCTGCTCGAGCCGGATCGCGCCGCCCTTCATCCCTGCCGGCCGATCAAGGAGCGACCGCCACCGGGGCGACCCGGGAAATGTTGTCGGCGAACCGGGCGAAGTTGGCCGCGAACCGATCGACATCGTCGCGGTCGTGCTGAACCGAAAGCAGCCATTGCTCCACCTTCCCCCATGGCGGGAGAAACACCCCGCCATTGTGCTGCATCAGCCAGTGCAGGTGGCCAAGTCTGGCGTCGATGTGAAGGAAGTCGCGGAATTCGCGCACCGGTTCGCTGCGGAACGTCACGCACCCCTTGGCGCCTGCGGTGACGACATGCCAGCCGAATCCGTGCTTGGCGATGGTGGCTTCCAGCGAGGTGCGCAGGCGGTTCGACAGCTCGTCGAGGTGTGCATAGGCCTTCGGCGTGAGCACATCGGTGAGTGTTGCCCTGGTGGCCGCCATCGCCAGCGGGTTTCCGTTGAACGTGCCCACCTGCTCGTAGCGGCCGTCGGCGATCGCCGACATCACGGTCTCGGTGCCGCCGATCGCTGCGACCGAGATGCCGCCGCCGAGTGCCTTGGCCAGACACACCATGTCGGGCACCACGCCGCTGCGGGCGGTGATACCGCCTGGCCCCGTTGTGAACCCGGTCTTCACCTCGTCGTAGATCAGGAATGCGCCTTCAGCGTGCAACAGGTCGCGGATGACGGCCAGATATCCGTCGTCCGGCGGGATGATGCCTGCGTTCATCATCACCGGCTCGAGGATCATCGCGGCCACCTCCCCGCGGTGCTCGGCGAGCGCGCGGGCCACCGCGCCGGTGTCGTTGAACGGAACCACGATGACCAGATCACGGATCGCGGCAGGGATCCCGGAGTTGCCGGGTACCGCGATCGGCCTGTCCCGCGGTCCGACTTCGTCGGCCTCGGGCAGCACCGAGACCTGCACCGAGTCGTGGTGGCCGTGGTAGCAGCCTTCGACCTTGATGATCCTGTCGCGCCCGGTCAGTGCACGAGCCAGGTGGACGGCGTCCATGGTGGCTTCGGTGCCGGAGTTGGCGAACCGCCACAACGGCAGCTCGAAGCGGCGCGACAGCTCGCCTGCGATCCAGATGGCGTCCTCGGTCGGCTGCGCGAAATGCGTTCCGCGCCTTACCCGGTCGCTGACCGCGGCAACGATGGCCGGGTGGGCATGTCCGGCGATGGCGGCGCCGTAGCCGCCGTGCATGTCGACGTATTCGGTGCCGTCGACGTCATACACCTTCGAGCCGAGGCCATGGCTCATCCAGACCGCCTGCGGCTCGGCGATCTGCCAGTTCGACGTGGCGCCTCCGGCGAGGTGCACGCGGGCCTCGTCGATGAGCTCGGAGCTGCGCGGCTGACGGCGCAGGAATACCTGCTCCTCGTCGGCGATCAGCTGGTCTACGGTGTCGGCCGCGGTGCTTGATATTTCGCCCGACACTACCGACGAAGACACGGGAAACCTCCAGTACAGAACGGTTGACTGAGCATTCAGTCTATGCGAGAGTCCTACCAGCGACAAGCCACAAAAGCAACGGGGAGGCCCCAGATGCCCGTACCCAACGGACCGCACGGCCACGGTCCGACTCGACGACAGTTCCTCACCCGAGCGGCGATTCTCGCTGCCGTCGGCACCCACACTCGGCGCATTCCTTGCGGCCTGCTCGAAGCCGGGGCAGTCGTCGGGGACCCCGACCATGACGCTCGCCTCGCCGGATCACCCGGTCAAGTGGGACATCGCCGACGACAACAAACCCATCGCCGATGGGCTCGCCCCGGAGAAGGGTGCGACGCTCAAGATCTACAACTACGCCGACTACCTCAGCCCTCAGGCCATGAAGAGCTTCGAGGATAAGTACGGCATCAAGATCGAGGTCTCGACCTTCAACGACGGCGACGAAGCTATCACCAAGCTGCGCAGTGGAGTCGACTTCGACATCTACAACGCCAACTACACCGAAATCAGCCGTCTGGTGGGTGGCAAGTTGGTCCGGCCACTGAACCACTCCTACATCCCCGACATCAAGAACGTCTGGCCGAGCTTCACCAACCCGTGGTACGACCAGGAGTGGCGCTACTCCGTCCCGTACACCATCTACACCACCGGAATCGGTTGGCGGACCGACCAGGTGCCCGCCGATATCGGCGCGCTGAAGAATCCGTACGAGTCGCTGTGGGATCCGCAGTACAAGGGCAAGACGGCCGTTATCGACGACTTCCACACGGCGATGGCCATGGTGCTACTGAAGCAAGGCATCACGGATATCAACACCTCCTCGGCAGGCCGACCTGAAGATGGTCGGTGAGCAACTTCAGGCGCTGGTGAAGGCCACCTCGCCGAAGGTCACCATCACGATGTACAACGATCTTCCCGCCGGCCAAATGGGTCTCGCACAGATGTGGTCGGGCGACATCATCAATGCGCAGTCCTACCTGCCCGAGGGCACCGGGCCCGGAAATCCTCCGGTACTGGTTCCCTGCGGACGGCAAGGGCATGGTCGACAACGACATGCTGGTGACACTTCGCGGCGGCAAGAACCCGGTGCTCGCACACCTGTTCATCAACCACATGCTCAATCCCGACGTGGCGAAGGAGAACTTCTCCGCCATCGGTTACCAGCCGCCACAGAACACCATCACCCCGGATTCGCTTGTGGCAGAAGAGTTCATCCCCGAGAATCTGCGCTCGGCGATCGTGAAACCGGAGTACTTCGACACCGGCTACCGGCTGCTCGAGCTCGATGCGGCGAACGAAACCGCATGGCGCAACGTGTGGCAGGCCTTCAACGCCGGCGGATCGTAGATACCAGTGGCGGTTCCGGTAGTCACCGCGCCGCCGCGGCAGGCTCCGCCGGACCGCCGGCGACGCACCCGGCTGTGGTCGGTGCTGGCCGCACCCGGAATCGTCTGGCTGGCTGCGTTTTTCCTCTTCCCGCTCTACGTCGTGCTGTGCATCGTCTTCGGCCAGATCGATCCACTGTTCCGTACACCGATCCCGGTGTGGAACCCGCTGCAGTGGGACCCCACCCAGTTCACCTATGTGCTCACCCACATCGTCGGCGAGAACGGTGTCTACGGCCAGGCAATCCTCCGCACCTTCATCTACGTGATGGTGGCCAGCGCGCTCTGCCTACTCATCGCCTTCCCGGTCTCGTACTACGTGGCCCGGCTGTCCGGCAAGCGCAGGGGCCTGCTGCTGGCGCTGCTGATCGCGCCGTTCTGGATCAGCTACATGATGCGAATGTTCGCATGGGTCAACCTGTTACAGGATGACGGCCTGTTCAACAAGATGCTGAGCCTCGGCGGTCTGTTCACCCCCGACGTGAAGTGGCTTACCGGCCAGCCGGTAGTGGTGATCCTCGGGCTGGTGTACGGCTATGTGCCGTACATGATCCTGCCGCTCTACGCCGGTCTCGACCGGCTGTCGACGCCGATGCTCGAGGCATCGCGAGACCTTGGCGCCGACCGGCTTTCGTCGTTCTGGCGGGTGACACTGCCGCTGTGCCGACCGACGATCGTGGCGGCGCTGCTGCTGACCTGCCTGCCGATGCTCGGCGACTACTTCACCAACGACATGTTGTCCGCGTCCCCGAAGACCACCATGGTCGGAAACCTGATCAACGACGGCGTGCAGGCCCCGGGACAGACCGGCCAGGCCGGCGCGTTCGTCATGCTGGTATTCCTCATCGCGCTGTTGCCGATGCTCTACTACCTTCGTTCGGTGACGCGGGGCAGCGAGGTGGCCTCGTGAGAGGGCCGGTGTCATGGTGGAACAACCCGTGGCGTCCGCCACGCTTCCTGATAGCCATCACCATCGGCTACCTCCTGTGGTCACTGTTGCCGGTTCTCATCGCGGTGCTCTACTCGTTCAACTCCGGCCGATCGCGAACAACCTGGCAGGGCTTTTCCACCCGTTGGTACTGGGGTGACCAGACACTCTCGGTGTGGCACAACGACGCGCTGCACACCGCACTGCTGCAAACCCTGAAGCTGGGCGTGATCGCGACACTGATCACCGTTCCACTGGGGACTCTGTTCGCGATCGGCATCGACCGGTGGCGCGGCAGGCTGCCCAACGGCGCGAACTTCCTCATGCTGCTGTCGTTCGTGCTCCCTGAAGTGCTGCTCGCCGTCGCGCTTGCTGTTCGTGATCACCACCGTCGCGGTCCCTGTCCAACTGGGCACCACCGCGCAGGTGATCGGCCTCGTCACCTTCCAGGTGTCCTACCCGGCGGTGCTGGTGCGGGCCAGGCTGGCCACCATCGGACCCCAATACGAAGAAGCCGCAATGGATCTCGGCGCATCACCACTCGCCGCGCTGCGCCGGATCATCATGCCGATGCTGATGCCCGCGATCTTCGCGAGCACTGTGCTGGTGTTCGCCGACGTCATCGACGACTTCGTCCTGGTGCGCTATCTCTCCGGCGACGCCTCCACCGAACCGGTCTCGGTGAAGATCTACAACACCGCCCGCGCCGCGCCGACGCCTGCGCTCAACGCGCTCGCCACCCTTCTGCTGTTCGCCGCGTTGGCCGCCGTCGTCATCGGATTCCTCGTTTACCGGCGCATGACGCGCGGGGACAGCACCGCCGATCGCGGCCTCGGTGGCTTCACCGGAGAGGCTTGATGGACTAAGCTGACTGTATGTTCAAACAGCATCCACCGGCTCCTCTTCCCGCCGACGGCGTCGCCGCGGCAATGGCACCGTTCGGCCAGTCCCGGATGCTGCCGCGGGAAGCCTATGTCGACCAGGCCGTCTTCGACTGGGAGCAGCAGCACATCTTCTCCGGATGGACCTGCGTCGGCCACGCCGCCGACCTGGCCGCGGTCGGCGCACAAAAAGCGGTGGGCACCGGCGCCAACGCGGTACTGCTTGTGCGCGGCGACGACGACACGGTTCGCGCGTTCGCCAACACCTGCCGCCACCGCGGCCACGAGTTGTTGGCCTGCAACGCGACCACCAAGGGTCGCAGCATCGTGTGCCCGTATCACTCGTGGTCCTACCGACTGGACGGCAGCCTGCGCAACGCGCCGCATTTCTCGAAAGTCGAGGGTTTCGACGCCGACCAGTTCGGGCTCGCCGAGCTGAAGCTGGTGAACTGGCACGGCTGGCTGTTCGTCGACCCCAGCGGCGAGGACGCCGACTTCGCCGACCATGTCGCGGGGTGGGAGGACATCGTCGCGCCGTACCGGCCGGAGGATCTGACGGTCGTCGACCGGCATTCCTACGAGCTGGCCACCAACTGGAAGGTGATCGCCGAGAACTACCAGGAGTGCTACCACTGCTCGACGATCCACCCCGAGCTGTCCCGGATCAGCCCGCCGACCAGCGGCGAGAACCTGGACACCGAGGGCTCATGGATCGGCGGCTGGATGTCGCTCATCGACGAGGCCGAGACGATGTCGCTGACCGGGGCCAGCGGCGGGGTTGCGATCAAGGGGCTCTCCGAGCACGAACTCCGCACCGTGATGTACGTCGTCGGCTATCCCAACCTGTTGGTCAGCCTGCATCCCGACTACGTGATGACCCACCTCATGACGCCGTTGGCCGTCGACCGCACCCACGTCGAGTGCGCATGGGCGTTCCCGAAGGAGGTGGCCGAGAAGCCGGACTTCGACCCGTCTTACGCGGTCGATTTCTGGGATCTGACCAACCGTCAGGACTGGGCCGCCTGCGAGTCGGTGCAGCGCGGCCTGACATCACCGCATGCGCGGCCGGGACCACTCGCTCCCGACGAGGACGGCGTGTACCAGTTCGTCAGCCGGGTCGCTAAGGCGTATGCCGGCGGCGTGCCTCGCGGCCAGGAACCCCGTTGACGCCATCGATCGACTCGGCGTAGGTACCGACGACGAACGCCACACCCGGACCGGTGATGGCGAGCGCGTCGCGGTCGACGTTGTCGACGGTGTCGCTTGCGAGGTGGTAGTTGCGGTCGAACGCGACCCCTGCGGTGCCGCCCCACAGCCGGGCCTGCACCTGCGTTTTCCGCTGTGCCGCACCGGTTGTCGCGCCGCCGATCGGGATGCCCGCGTCCAGGAACGGGCTGTAGTCGCCGGCCTTGCCGAGCGGCATGTCGGCAGGCCGGACGCCTGCCAGGTTCAGATAGCCGGCGAGGGTGCGCTCGATGCCCGCCGAGCCGACGGGCACGGTGTCCGCCGCGACGGCCGGGTTCGGCTGACCGGACTGGTCGCCGTCGTAGGTGAAGAACCCCGCGTTGGGCGAACCCAGCGCGTCGAAGTCGAGGTAGAGCGCGATGTCGTCGCGCTGGTCGCCGTTCAGGCCTGCGACATACTTCGTCGACCCGGCCAGCACGGCTTCCTGCGAACCCCAGAACCCGAACCGCACGGCGTTGGTGATCTGCGGCTGCGATCCCAGCGCGGCCGCGGTTTCCAGCAGCGCCGCCACCCCGGTCCCGTCGTCGTTGATGCCGGGGCTCTTGGCCACGGTGTCCAGGTGCGCCCCCGCCATCACCACGTTGCGGGTGTCGCCGGTCTTCGTCTGGGCCACCACGTTTCGTGACTTCACCATGGCGGCCGTGGCGTCCAGCGTGAGCAGCACGGCTGCGTCGGTGCGGCGCAGCGCGGCGTCGGCGTCGGCGCCTATCACCCCGACCGGCACCTCGAGCGCCTGGTAGTAGCCCGGTGTGAACAGGCCTCTCGGGCTGCCGGATGTGCCGGGGTCACTGACGACGAGAAGTCCGAGCGCGCCCTCTGCGACAGCGACGTTCTGCTTGTCGACGATCGAGCATCCCGTGTCGTCGACGACGGCAATGGCGTTGGTCATGCGCTTCGTGCCGTAGTCGGCGGCGGCACAACCCGCGGGTTTCTGCGGACGCTGGGTGGGTGCCCTCAACCCGCCCGTCCTGGTCGGCGTCAGCAGCGACGCCTGGTCGATGGCGTAGTCGCGACCGGACGCGGTCAGCCTCGGCCTACCGGGGTTCGCCACCGCGAGCCGCTCGAATTCCGGCGTCTCAACGTCGAACCCCTTGTCGCGCAGCGTCTTCGCGACGTAGTCGACGCTGGCGTCGTAGCCGGGCGTGCCGTCCGCACGGGATCCGTTGTTGGCGTCGGCGATCTCCTGCAGCTTGCGCAGGTGGACGAACATGGCGTCGACACCGACCCGGTCGGCCAGATCACGGCCGAGGTCCCGGGCCGGTTCCGGCGCCGATGAACAACCGCCGAGCATCAGCGCTGCGACGACGATTGCCGATGCCGCCCGATGTCGCCGCCGGCGCGGCTCTGACCCCGCACCGTCACGACTTCGCGAGTACGTGCCGGGTGCGGTCGTCGCGGACCGGCACTCCGTTGCGGCCGCGTTGATCCTGCGCGTAGATGCCGACGACGTAGCCGACCCCGGCGCCGTTGATGCCGAGCGCGTCCCGATCGATGTGGTCCACGGTGTCGGTTTTCTTGTGGTAGTTCGGGTCGAACGGCTCGTTGGCCTTTCCGTTCCACAGCTCTGCCTGTTGCGGGGTCATCTTCTCCTCGGCGCCGGAGAACAAGCCGCCCGCGGGAACTCCCGCCAGGGTGAACCCCTCGTAGTCCGAGCGGCCGTCGAAGCCGGTGTCCTGCGCCGTCTTTCCCTCATCCTTCAGGTACGCGACGAAGTCGCGTTCGATGCCTGCCGAGCCCTCCGGCACCCGCGGAGTGGGGTCTCTTGGGTTCGGCGGTACCGACTGGTCGCCGTCGTAGGTGAGATAGCCGGGGTTCGGCGAGCCCAGCATGTCGAAGTTCAGGTACAGCGCGATGTCCTTGAGCTGGTCCACATTCAGCGACTGGACGTAGTTGTTGGAACCCTTCAGCCCGAGTTCCTCTCCGCCCCAGAAACCGAACCGCACGGCGTTCTGCACAGCAGGGGACGGTCCCAGCTGCAGCGCGGTCTCCAGCACCGCGGCCACGCCGGAACCGTTGTCGTTGATACCGGGGCCCTCCGGCACGCTGTCCAGGTGGGCGCCGGCCATCACCACGTCGGCGGTGGAGCCGGTCTTCGTCTGGGCGATCACATTGCGGGTCTTCTCGACGCGAACCCCCGCGTCGAGCCGCAGCGTGGCCTCACCCGGCGCGGCACGCAGTCGCTCACCGGACGCCTTGGTGATGCTGATGACCGGGATCTTCGGGTTCGAATCCTCGCCGAGCGTGCCGCCCATCTCGTCGGCTTCGTCGTTGTTGGCGACGATCAGCGCGACCGCGCCACGCTCGGCTGCGACCGCCTGCTTCTGTGAGAACTGACAGGAGCCGCGATCAACCAGCACCAACGCGCCCCTCACGGGCAGGCCGTCGTAGTCGGACGCCGTGCAGCCGGGTGAGTCGTCGACGCGGGCCGCGACCAGCGGTCCGGAGACGCCCTGCTGCGGCGTGCCGATGGTGAACTGCAGCGGCTTGGCCTCGATGGACGCGCCGCCGACGCTCAGCTGCGGATCCTCGGCGAAGGGCAGGCGCACCTCGAACTCGGGTGTCTGGACATCGAACCCTTTGTCGCGCAACGTGTTCGCCACATAATCGACGCTGGCGTCGTAGCCGGCGGTACCGAGCGCGCGGTTTCCGTCGTGCGCATCGGCGATCTGCTGAAGCTTCTCCAGGTGCGCCATCATCGCGTCGGCCTTGATCCGGTCGCGCAGCGTCGAAGCGAATTCGGCCGCCGCGCCGGAGGCCGCGCGTCGAAGCAGGTGGGTTGGCGGCCTCCTTCGCGGGCTTGTCGCCGCAGCCGCCGAGCGCAGCCACCACCACCACGGTCGCCAGCGCAGCGGACATCGCACGCGATTTATGCCCCATTGCTCCCACGTTAGCCGGTGCCGGACATGTCATGCGTCCCGTCGGTTGACGGTGACCAATGCCGCGACGAACAGGGCCGCCGCCACGCCCGCGAAATAGACGATCGACCCGAGAGGGCCCCACGGCATCGCGTAGTACGGGTAGAGCCACGTCACGTCGATGAACCTGAAGGCGTTGCCGAAGGGAAGGTACGGGCCGACCCGGGTGCTGATGTTGGGCATGTTGCCGAGCAGGGGTTCGGCCACCAGCGGCCATAGCAGGAGCACCGCAACGGCGCCCGCCGAGGCCCGAAGGAGTGCGCCGACGGCAACACCGACAACGGCGGCCAGCGCCGCGTAGAGCGCGATCCCACCGACCAGCCGCCATTCGAGGTGCGAATGCGCCACCACGATCGAGGCGGCCACCATCACCGCGGCGTAGAAGCTGGAAAAAGCCGCCGCCACAGTCGCTTTGGCGGCCAGCACCAGGGTCCGGTTCGGGACCGCCATGAAGGTGGTGCGGATCAGGCCGCTGCGGTACTCGTTGGTGACGGTCAGCGCCGAAAGGATCATCAGCACCGGTACACCGAACACGGCCACACCCATGGCGGCCTTCTCCGGCTCGAGCGCGGCCGGGGCCGTAGACGGTGGAGGCCTGGATGGCGGCGAGCCCGAGGCTCAGCACGGCCACCGCGATCGCCGACCACAGCGGCGAACGGGTGGTGGTCGAGCTTGACACGTTCGGCGTTCAGCACCGCTACCGCGCTCATGTCGCCGCCCGGTACTGCACGGCCTCGTCGGTGAGCTTCATGTACGCGTCCTCGAGCGATACCTGCTGTGAGGTCAACTCGTGCAGGGTGATTCCGTTGCGCGCGGCGAGCTCGCCGACCACCTCGCTTGCCACCCCCCGCACCAGCAGTGCCGACGCCTCCGCATCGTCGTCGACCCCGATATCGGCATCGGAGAGCACTTCGCGCAGCCGGTCCAGCTGCGGGCTTCGCACCCGGACGGTGTCGGCGCGGCCGACGAACTCGCTGACCGTCGTCGACGCGATCAGCTTGCCGCGGCCGATGACCACCAGCCGGTCTGCGGTGTTGGACATCTCGGCCAGCAGGTGGCTGGACACGAAGACCGTGCGGCCTTCGCCTGCGAGTGTGCGCATCAGCGTGCGCACCCACCGGATGCCTTCGGGGTCCAGTCCGTTGACCGGCTCGTCGAACAGGAGCACCGGCGGGTCGCCGAGCAGTGCGGCCGCGATGCCCAGACGCTGGCTCATGCCGAGCGACAGCGTGCCCGCCTTCTTGGCCGCGACCGTGGCCAGCCCGACCATGTCGAGCACCTCGTCGACGCGGTTCGCCGGCAGCCGGTGCGTGGCGGCGATCCAGCGCAGGTGGGCGCGCACCGACCGGTTGGGGTGGGTCTGCCTGGCCTCAAGCAGCGCACCGACGTGCCGCAGCGGATCGGTCAACTCCCGGTACGGCTTACCGTCGATGGTGGCGGTGCCCGCCGTCGGATGATCCAGTCCGAGGATCATCCGCATGGTCGTGGTCTTGCCGGCGCCGTTGGGGCCGAGAAACCCCGTCACCACCCCTGGCTCGATGGTGCAGGTCAGGTCGTCGACTGCGCGGGTGTCGCCGAATACCTTGGTGAGCCCGGCCAATTCGATCATCGCGCCCATCTTCTCAGCCCACCTGCTCGACGATCAGGCCGGCCACGGCGCGCATGCCCGCCGCATTCGGGTGCGCGGGGAAGGGACGGCCGGGGAGGGGCAGGCCGTATCGTGTCGGCTTCGTCGTCCACGGGTCCGTCGACCACGCGTGATGCGAGCGGCTGGCGTCGGATGCCCGGACCAGCTCGCATCCGGTCTCCGCGGCGGCTTCGAGGGTGAGCCGCTCGAGGGTGGCCGCGACTCGACGGCCGAGTGCGGCATCCACGCCCGACACCGGCGAGGCGTCTTCTCCGGCGGGCGGCAATACGGTCAGGTAGTCGACGAACAGAACGCGCGCCGCGGGCGCCCTTTCGCGCACCGTCTGTCCGACGGCGTGTAGTGAATCGGCGACCTCGACCAAGGCATGGTCACGGGCCGTCGGGTCGAGCAGCTCCCGAAGCCGACCACCGAGGACGGGAACCGAACGCGCCGCCCGAGGCAGGCCCGCCGCCGTCAGCAGCGGTATGTATCCGACGTCGTTGCCGCCGATCGTGATCGTGACGAGCTCCTCGGAGCCGTCGAGCGCGTCGACCTGCGGCGGCTCGCCGTTCTGCCGGTCGGTCAGCACGTCGGCGGTGGTGGCGCCGGAGTAGGTCACATCGACCAGGTCGAGGCCGAGCCGCTGCGCGACCAGGTGCGGGTAGTTGGCCGCCGATCGCGCTGCCCGCACCGGCGCATCCTTGGCGCGGGGTGCGATGCCAGGCCCGGCGGCCATCGAACTGCCGAGTGCGACATATCTTTTCGTCATAGGGACGGACTGGACGGCTGCGCCCAGAACCGCTTCGGGATCCGGCCTGCCTGACGCGCGAGGTAGCCGGCGCTGACTGCGGCGGCCATCGCGGCGGCCATCAGGGGCGGATCGGCGGCCCTGGTCACCGCGGTGGCCAGAAGCACGGCGGCACAGCCTAATTCCATCGCCAGCGCCGCGTCGCTGGCGGTCCCGATCCCCGCGTCGAGGATCACCGGAACGCCCGCCTGCTCGACGATCATCTCGATGTTGTGCGGGTTGGCAATGCCGAGGCCGGTGCCGATCGGCGAACCCAGCGGCATCACGGCAGCACAGCCGGTGTCCTCCAGCCGGCGGGCCAGCACCGGATCATCGTTGGTGTACGGCAGAACGACGAAACCGTCGTCCACCAATTGTTCTGCCGCTCGGACCAACTCGATGGCATCGGGCAGCAGCGTGCGCTCATCGGCGATCACCTCGAGTTTGACCCAGTCGGTCTGCAACGCCTCACGGGCAAGCTGTGCGGTCATCACGGCCTCTGCGGCACCTCGGCACCCCGCAGTGTTGGGTAGCGGCGTGATGTTCAGCCGGTTGAGCAGGCCGAGCACGCCGGTGCCGCCGTCGGCGTCCACCCGGCGCATCGCAACGGTCGTCAACTCGGTTCCGGACGCGAGGAGCGCCTCTTCCAGCACGGCCAGGTTGGTGGCTCCACCGGTGCCGAGGATCAGCCTCGAGCCGAACTCGCGGCCCGCGATCGTGAGCTTGTTGTCAGCCACCCTGCACCGCCGTCACCACTTCCAGCCGCGCACCGTCGGTGAGCGTCGTCTGCCAATCCGATCGCGGCAACACCGTCCAGTCCACCGCGACCGCAATGCCCTTCTCCGGGAAGCCGAGTCGCTCGATCAGGCCCGCGACAGTGGTCTGGTCGTCCACCTCGACGGGTTTGTCGTTGACGATGATCTTCATCGCACCCTCACTAAGTCGGCATCGGGCATCGGCGCGCCGCTGAGTTCCCCCGCGATCGCTTCCGCGGTCCACGGTGCCAGTAGGAAGCCGGACCGCCCGTGTCCCGCGGCCACCAGCGTCCGGTCGTCGAGTCGCCCGACGATCGGCAGGTTGTCCGGCGTCATCGGCCGCAGGCCCGCCGCGCATTCACCGAATTCGTACTCACCGAGCGCAGGCATGATCGTGCAGGCATAGTCGAGCAGCTCGCGTACCCCCCACACCGCCGGTGCGGTGTCCCGGCCGTGTTCGTACTGGGTCGCCCCGACCACGACGCCATCGGGGCGCGGCACCAGATAGATCTGTCGGCCGTGTATGCGAGCGCGAATCGCCCTCTGCGGCACAGGCATACAGCCAGGCCGCCATCGCAGCCGCAACACCTCGCCCTTCACAGGGCGAATCGGCAGGTCCGGCCACAACGCAGGCGCGTCGATGCCGTTGGCGATCACCCGCACGTCTGCGTCCAACGTGTCGAGATCGCTGACCGGTGGCGCCCACTGCACACCGAGCCGCTCACAATGGTCCGCCAGCGCACCGACCAACGCCCTATTGTCGACGGCAAGCTCCGTCTCAGCCAGAAAGCCGTGCCGAATCCCCTGGGCGAGAGCCGGTTCGATATCGCGTGCGGTTGACGTGAATGCCACGGGGTGCCCCTGCTCGGACAACCATTCCCCGATGGTCCTCAGGTCGGCGGCGTCGGCGCGGTCGAAGGCGACCACCAGCGAACCGTGGGCGGCGATCACGCTGTCGGGCAGGCCCTCGAGAAAACCGCCGTGCCACAACTTCAGCGAGGCCAGACCCAACGCCAGCAGTCTCTCCTCGCCGGGCCAGCCTTCGCTGTGTGGCGCAAGCATGCCCGCCGCCACCCACCCAGCACCTGGATCGTTGGTCCGATGCACGCGCACGGTCCAGCCGTCGAGGGCTGCGCGGCGTGCGACCGACAGGCCGATGACGCCGCCGCCGATGACGGCAACCGATCCGATCGAGTGCATTTCCCTCCCTTCGCCGGCATGACCCGGATCAGGTTCGACGGTAAGGGCAGGTTGCGCGTGCCCACTCTCAGTCCCCGGTTCCCGGGACTCCCGTGTCGACGCCCCACATTACTCTCGCGGGTGTGCATCACCCCTCCGACCGGCTCACCCGGCTGGCGTCCGCGACGCTGTATCTGTGCACCGACGCCCGACGGGAACGCGGTGATCTGGCCGCCTTCGCCGATGCGGCGCTGGCGGGCGGGGTCGACATCATCCAGCTGCGCGACAAGGGCTCGTCAGGTGAGAAGCAGTTCGGACCGTTGGAGGCGGCCGACGAGCTCGCTGCGCTCGAGGTGCTCGCCGACGCCGCCCGCCGCCACGACGCATTGCTGGCGGTCAACGACCGGGCCGATATCGCCCGTGCCGCCCGCGCCGACGTGCTGCATCTCGGGCAGGACGACCTACCGCTGCCGATCGCCCGCGACATCGTCGGGCCGCAGACGCTGATCGGCCGCTCCACCCACGACCGCGTTCAGGCCGCCGCCGCGGACGCCGAACCGGTGGACTACTACTGCGTCGGGCCGTGTTGGCCGACGCCGACGAAGCCCGGCAGGCATGCAGCCGGTCTCGACCTCGTCAGAACGACCGCATCGGCAGGGACGGACAAGCCGTGGTTCGCGATCGGCGGCATCGACGAAGAGCGTCTGCCGGAGGTGCTCGACGCGGGCGCGCGCCGCATCGTCGTGGTGCGGGCCATCACGTCGGCAGACGATCCGCGCGCCGCGGCGAGCAGGCTCAAAGCTCGGCTTGCAGCAGCGGGATAGTCGCCGCGACGGCGCGAAGCTCGGCCCAACTCGCCGCGAACCCCGGATGCAGCGGCAACGCCGCGACGTCGTCCTCGGCCACCCAGCGCAATTCGGCACTCTCCCGGTTCGGCACGGTCTCGAGTTCTTCGGGGGCGTCGGCGATCACGGTGGTGTAGGTCCATTGCCGTCCGCTCGCCGTCGCGGCGGCGGTGACCACGGTCTTCCGCACGACCAGCCTGCCTGCTTCCAGGCCGGCCTCCTCATGCGCCTCGCGGACGGCGGCCTCCTCCGCGCTTTCGTGGCTGTCACGCGCACCGCCGGGTAGTCCCCAGGTGCCGCCCTGATGACTCCACGGCGCGCGGTGTTGCAGAAGCACGGCAGGCGAACCGTCGGGACGTGGCGCGCGAAGAAACAGACCCGCCGCGCCATGCAGACCCCAGTACGCCGCCCCGCTGTCGGTCATCACCCAGCCGTCGCCGTCGCCACGCACCCGTTCAGCTTAGGGAACACACCGAAAACCAGTGCGCCTCGAATGCCCACACGTCACTCGAATAACTCTTAGAATTCTTTTATAGATTTGGAAGCAGGTCAGAACAGAAGCCGGAAAGAGCAGAAAAAGATGAGGTCCGGGCACCCGTGACTGTGGAGCTGGCGCATCCGTCGACCGAACCACTCGCGTCGCGGTCGCCGACAACACCCGCGCATCCGCGCTGGTGGTTTTTCTGGACGACTCCCGGCCGAATCCTGACCATCGGCGTCGTGCTCTCGGGGCTGGTGATCGCCAGCGCGTTCGCCACCTCGACCACCGTCAACGACCGTCAGCAGGCGTTGACCACCGTCCTCGAACACACCGAACCGCTGGCGTTCGCGGCCGGCCAGCTCTACACCACGCTCTCGGTCGCCGACGCCGCCGCAGCGACGGCCTTCATCGCAGGCGCCGAGCCGCGCGACGTCCGGCAGCGCTACGAACAGGCGATCACCGACGCAGCCAGCGCCGTCACCAGGGCGTCGAGCGGGCTGACCGACGAGCCGCTGGTTCAACTGCTCGGCCGGATCAACGCCAACCTCGCGGTTTACACCGGTCTTGTCGAGACCGCGCGCACCAACAACCGGGCGGGCAACCCCGTCGGCTCGTCGTACCTGTCCGAGGCGTCGTCGCTGATGCAGCAGACCATCCTGCCCGACGCGCAGAAGCTCTACGAGGAGACCTCTGCCCGGGTGGACAAGGAGACGACCGCGTCGACCCGCATCCCCGCGCCGGTCATCCTTGTCGTGCTGGCGACGCTGCTGTTCGGCGCGTTCGCGAACCGCTGGCTGGCCCGCAGGACCCGTCGCCGCGTCAACATCGGATTCGTCGCTGGCGGGATGGCCGTGCTGATCATGTTGATCTGGGTGTTCACCGCGTTGGTGATCTCGACCATCGACAGCCGCAGCGCCAAGAACACCGCAGCGGAGTCGCTCAAGACCGTAACCACTTTGGCGATCACCGCGCAGCAGGCGCGAGCCGACGAGACCCTGTCGCTGATCCGGCGCGGCGACGAGAGTGTCCGCAAGCAGTCCTACTACCAGCGCATCGACACGATGCAGCAAGAGCTTTCGGAGTACCTGGGTCGCGATGATGCGATCGACAAGGGGGATCTGTCCGACGCCGAGCAGTTGTTGCGGCGCTGGCGCGCGGCCGACGACCGGATCAGCTCCTACATCGCGGTCGGCAACTATCAGGCGGCGACGCAGGTCGCGCTCGGCCGCAGCGAGGACGACTCGACGCCTGCCTTCGACCGGCTGGACGAGGCGCTGAACAAGGGCATCGCCGAGAGCCGCGAGCAGCTGCGCAGCGACATCCTCAACGCGAGGCGGGTGCTGTCCGGGGCGACCGTGGGGGCGGCGGTGCTTTCCGTGGTTGCGGCGATCGCGGTGGCGCTTGGCCTGTGGCCGAGGCTGAGTGAGTACCGCTGATGAGCGCTTGCGCGAAGAAGAGACCGCTGATGAGCGCCAGGATGTTCTGCGTCGCGATCGCCATGGTGACCGCGTTGGCGGGTTGCGGGCGCGCGGACGGGGTGGCGCCGACGCCCACCCTGACGCTGGCCCCGCCGACGCCCGCGGGCATGGAGGAGCTGGAGCCCGAGTTGGTGCTCCCGCAGGAGGACACCGACGACGACTGCAACCTGACCGCGAGCCTGCGGCCCTTCAGTGACCGTTCGGAGGCCGACGACGCCGTTTCCACGATCAAGGCCCGGGGGCGGCTCATCGTCGGACTCGACATCGGCAGCAATCTGTTCAGCTTCCGCGACCCGATCACCGGGGAGATCACCGGATTCGACGTCGACATCGCAGGCGAGGTGGCCCGCGACATCTTCGGCACCCCGTCGCAGGTCGAATACCGCATCCTGTCGTCCGCCGATCGCGTCACCGCCTTGCAGAACAACCAGGTCGACATCGTCGTCAAGACGATGAGCATCACGTGTGAGCGCAAGAAGCTGGTCAACTTCTCGACGGTGTATCTGGTTGCCAATCAACGGATCCTGGCACCACGCGACTCACCGATCACCCAGGCGACCGACCTCTCGGGCAAGCGGGTGTGCGCGGTCAAGGGCACCACCTCGCTGCAACGGATCCAGGAGATCAACCCGTCGCCGATCGTCATGGAGGTGGTGACGTGGGCGGACTGTCTGGTGGCACTGCAGCAGCGCCAGGTCGACGCGGTCAGCACCGACGACTCGATCCTGGCCGGGCTGGTGGCGCAGGACCCGTATCTGCATATCGTCGGACCGAGCATGAACGAGGAGCCCTACGGCATCGGCATCAACCTGCAGAACACCGGGCTCGTCCGGTTCGTGAACGGCACGCTGGACCGCATCCGCCGTGACGGCACGTGGAGCACGTTGTACCGCAAGTGGTTGACGGTGCTCGGTCCGCCGCCCGCGCCCCCGGTACCGAGGTATTCGGACTGATGTCGACAGCAGAGGAATTCGAAGGCCCGGGTACCCAGCCGGCGAGTCTTGAGGATCTCGAAGAACTCGACGTGGATTCGGCGTCGACGGTGCGGCCGATGGCGACCCAGGCCGTGTTCCGTCCACACTTCGACGACTCGGACGGCGCCTCGGTCGGCACTGCCGACACCGAACCCGAGGACCAGGTGACCGCGATGACGCGGGCGCTGTCCCCTACCCGCCGGCTCGGCGGCGGCCTTGTAGAGATCCCGCGCGTGCGCGAGATCGATCCGTTGTCCGCGCTGATGACCAATCCCGTTGTCGCGGAGTCGAAACGGTTCTGCTGGAACTGCGGCAAGCCGGTCGGCAGGTCGTCGGCCGACGGTAGGGCGCTTTCAGAGGGCTGGTGTCCGCACTGCGGTAGCGCGTACTCGTTCCTGCCGCAGCTGGTGCCCGGCGATATGGTCGCCGACCAGTACGAGATCAAGGGCTGCATCGCACACGGCGGCCTTGGCTGGGTGTATCTGGCCTTCGACCACAACGTCAACGAGCGGCCCGTCGTGCTCAAGGGCCTCGTGCACTCCGGCGACGCGGAGGCGCAGAAGATCGCGATGGCCGAGCGGCAGTTCCTCGCCGAGGTCACGCACCCCGGAATCGTCAAGATCTACAACTTCGTCGAACACCCCGACCAGCACGGCAATCCGGTCGGCTACATCGTGATGGAGTACGTCGGCGGAAAGTCGCTGAAGCAGGCCAGGGGTGACAAGCTGCCGGTCGCAGAGGGCATCGGCTACATGCTCGAGATTCTGCCCGCGCTCGGCTATCTGCACTCCATCGGGCTGGCGTACAACGACCTCAAGCCGGAGAACATCATGATCACCGAGGATCAGCTCAAGCTGATCGACCTCGGTGCGGTATCGCGGCTCAATTCGTTCGGATACCTTTACGGCACACCGGGTTACCAGGCGCCCGAGATCGTGCGGACGGGTCCGACGATTGCCACCGACGTCTACACCGTCGGCCGCACTCTGGCGTCGCTGACACTCAACCTGCGCACCCGAAAGGGCCGCTACGTCGAGGGCCTGCCGGAAGACGATCCGGTGCTGACGGATTACGACTCGTTCGGCAGGCTGCTGCGCAGGGCGATCGACCCCGATCCGCGACGTCGGTTCGGCAGCTCCGAGGTGATGACGAGCCAGCTGCTCGGGGTGTTGCGCGAGGTGGTCGCGCAGGACACCGGGACGCCCCGGTCCGGTCTGTCGACGGTCTTCAGCCCGACCCGGTCGACCTTCGGCATCGACCTGCTCGTCGCGCACACCGACGTCTATCTCGACGGGCAGGTGCACTCCGAAAAACTGACGGCGCAGGAAATCGTGAGGGCCTTACAGGTGCCGCTGGTCGACCCGACCGATGTCGGCGCACCTGTGCTGTCGGCGAGCGTGCTGAGCCAGCCGGTGCAGACGCTCGACCAGTTGCGCGCGGCCCGCCACGGTGCGCTGGACTCCGAGGGCATCGACCTGTCGGAGTCGGTCGAGCTGCCGTTGATGGAGGTGCGCGCCCTGCTCGATCTCGGGGATGTCGCCAAGGCCACCCGAAAGCTCGACGATCTCGCAGGCCGGGTTGGCTGGAAAGCGTCCAGCCGTGACGTTTCTCAGCAGTGGCGACTGACCTGGTTCCGCGCGGTCTCCGAGCTGCTGACTGCCGACTACGACTCGGCGACAAAGCATTTCACCGAGGTGCTCAACACCTTGCCCGGCGAGCTGGCGCCCAAGCTGGCGCTGGCGGCGACGGCCGAACTGGCCGGAAGCGCCGACGAGCGCAAGTTCTATCACACGGTGTGGTGCAGCGACAACGGCATCATCTCCGCCGGCTTCGGCCTCGCCCGCGCACAGTCGGCGAGCGGCGACCGCGATGCCGCGGTGCGGACTCTGGACCAAGTGCCCCGCCACCTCAAGGCATTTCACGACGGCACGGCTGACCAGTGCGGTGACGTTGCTGTCCGGTCGCTCGATGACCGAGATCACCGAGCAGCACATCCGCGACGCGGCGCGCCGGGTAGAGGCGCTGCCCGATTCCGAACCGCGGGTGCTGCAGATCCGGGCCCTTGTTCTCGGCACCGCGATGGACTGGCTGGCCGACAACACCGCCAGCACCAACCACATTCTGGGTTTCCCGTTCACCGAGCACGGCCTGCAGCTCGGCGTGGAAGCCGCACTACGGGGCCTGGCCCGGGTGGCACCGACGCAGGCACATCGGTACGCGCTGATCGACCTCGCGAACAGCGTGCGACCGACGAGCACCTTCTAGACTCGCCGAGTGCAGACGTTCAAGCGCTACCTGATGATTCAGGGAATGATGTTCGTCTTCGGCATCGTCGGGCCGATCTTCCTGATCGTCTACTTCTTGGCCCAGCCGGACCCCGCCCTGAAGTGGATGTACTGGTGGGGTTTGGTCATCACGTTCGCCGATGTGTTGATCGCATTGAGACTCGCGAAGGCCAGTGATGCGAAATCCGTCGTGACGAAGAATTGACCATCGCCGACCGACGGATTCCGTAGTAATCTGCTGGTCAGGTTGAGTCAACAGCCACCCACAGCGACGCCAGGTCCGGCTGAGGGAGGTCACATGACCGATATGGGCACCGGCCGAGTGTTCCGGACCGATCCAACGGCACTCGATCTCCGCGAGGAAAGCGGCCGCGCGGTCTTCTCCGCATGCCATAGACCGTTGTCCACCCTGCTCGTCACCGTCGAGGGCGATGTCGACGCAACCAACAGCCGCGCACTGGCACGCTACGTCGAGCGCCGGATCGGCGGGTCTGACCGCCTCGTGCTCGACCTTCGGCTCGTCGACTTCTTCGGTACCGCGGGCTTCGCAGCGTTGCACAACGTCAACGTGGTCTGCTGCCGGTACGAGGCGAGCTGGGCTCTGCGGGCGGGCCGGCAGCTGCGCCGCCTGCTGGCGATATGCGACCCGGACGGCAGCCTGCCGCTCGAGGAGTCGCAGTCAGTCCTCGATGACATGCAGGCACGCCCGCGCGATCGCCAGTTCCTCGTCGGTCGGAATAACTAGCACCGTCGTCGCAGACGTCGGCGACGAGATCCGCCGTGCGCTCCTGTCGGAGTTCTCGTTGAGCCGGCCGTCGATGTCGATGCCCAAACTGGTCAGACCCGAGAGCGCGTCGTGGCGCACGGCCGCGTCGTTCTCGCCAACGCCGGCGGTGAAGGTGATGACGTCCGTCCGGCCGAGCAGTGCCATGTAGCCGCCGACGTACCTACGCAGCCGGTGGATGTAGACGTCGTAGGCCAATCGTGCTGCCGCATCGCCGGATTCGATGCGTTGGTGAATCACCCGAAAGTCGATTTCGCCGCCGAGGCCGAGCATGCCGGAGCGCTTGTTGAGCATCGTCTCGATGTCCTCGACGCTCATGCCTGCGGTACGCGACAGATAGCTGATGATGCCCGGATCGATGTCGCCGGACCGCGTACCCATCACCAGGCCCTCCAACGGTGTCAGACCCATCGACGTGTCGACGGGCTTACCGCGGGCGATCGCCGAGGCAGAAGCGCCGTTGCCCAGGTGAAGCACGATCTGGTTGAGCGACTCCAGCGGTCTGTCGAGGTATGCCGCCGCCTGTTCGCTGACGTACTGATGCGACGTGCCGTGAAATCCGTAGCGGCGGATGTGCCACTGCGCCGCAATGTCTCGGTCGATCGCGTAGGTCGCCGCGGCCGGCGGCAGATCGTGGAAGAACGCGGTGTCGAACACCGCGATGTGCGGTAGGTCGGGCAGCGCCTCGAGTGCGACACGGATGCCCAGCACGGCGGGCGGATTGTGCAGAGGGGCCAGCGGGGCCAGCTCCTCGAGCTCGGATGTCAAGGCGTCGTCGATCAGCGTCGGCCTGTACAGGTCGGGCCCGCCATGCACCACGCGATGGCCCACGGCGACCAGCCCGAGGGTCTCCAGCGGCCGACCGGATTCGGCAAGCTGATTGAACGCCTCCTGCAGCGCCGCGCCGTGGTCGGCCACCGGCCCGTCGCCGATCCGCTCGATGATCCCGTCGGCGACCAGATCCCCCGAGTCCGGTTCGACAACTGCGTATTTCAAGGATGAGGAACCGGAGTTGATGACGAGCACCGCGGGTGAGGCGGGCATCACGAGCCTTGCGCCTGGATCGCGGTGATCGCGACGGTGTTGACGATGTCCTCGATCAGCGCACCGCGCGACAGGTCATTGACCGGTTTCTTCAATCCCTGCAGCACCGGGCCGATCGCGATCGCGCCCGCGCTTCGCTGCACGGCCTTGTAGGTGTTGTTGCCGGTGTTGAGGTCCGGGAAGATCAGCACCGTCGCCCTGCCTGCGACCTTCGAGTCGGGCATCTTGCTGGCTGCCGTCGTCGGATCGACGGCTGCGTCGTACTGGATGGGGCCGTCGACAAGCAGATCGGGTTCGCGTTGCCGCACCAGATCCGTTGCCGCCCTGACCTTGTCGACGTCGGCACCCGTTCCCGATGTTCCGGTCGAGTACGACAGCATGGCGACCCGCGGCTCGATGCTGAACTGCGCGGCGGTGCGCGCCGACGAGATCGCGATGTCGGCCAGCTCCTCGGAGGTCGGGTCCGGCACGATCGCGCAGTCGCCGTAGGCGAGCACCCTGTCGGCGAGGCACATCAGGAAGATGCTGGACACCGTCGTGATGCCGGGCAGTGTCTTGATGATCTCGAACGCGGGCCGAACGGTGTGGGCGGTGGTGTGCGTCGCGCCCGACACCATGCCGTCGACCATGTCGTTGTGCACCAGCATGGTGCCGAAATAGGAGACGTCGTGGATGGTCTCGCGGGCCTGCTCGACGGTGACGCCCTTGTGCCTGCGAAGTTCGGCGTACTGCTCGGCGAACTGGTCGCACAGCTCACTGGTCTGTGGGTTCAGCACCTTCGCGTCAGACAGGTCGACGCCGAGTTCGGCCGAGCGGGCGCGGATCCGCTGCTCGTCACCGAGGATCGTCAACTCGGCGACGTTGCGCTGCAGCAGCCGGCCCGCAGCCTTGAGGATGCGGTCGTCTTCACCCTCGGGCAGCACGATGCGCTTGCGGTCGGCTCGCGCGCGCTCGAGCAGCTGATGGGTGAACATCTGCGGAGTGACCACCGTCGGGATCGGAATTGCCAGCTGCGCCAGCAGATCCGCGGTGTCGACGTGGGTTTCCATCAGCTCGATCGCGGTGTCGATCTTGCGTTGCGACGATGCGGTGACCCGGCCGCGCGTCGCGGCAACCCTGCTGGCCGTCTCGAACGTGCCCAGGGTGGTGGCGATGATGGGCAGTCGCTGGTTCAACCCCGACACCAGCGCGGCGATCGACGGGTGCAGCTCGAGCCCGCCGTTGAGAATGATGCATGACAACGACGGAAAGCCCTCCGCGGCATGGGCGCTCACCACCGCGAGCACCACGTCCGAGCGGTCGCCGGGGGTGATCACCGCGACGCCGTCGGTCAGCCGTTCCAGCACGTGCTCGGCGGTCATGCCCGCGACCAGCACGTCCATCGCCTCGCGGTTGAGCAGCTCCGGGTCACCGCTGACGATGGTCGCCGTCGACGGCGCGCTGCAGGTCGCCCACCGCGGGTGCGACCAGCAGCGGCTCTTCGGGCAACACGTACGCCTTCGGCGTGAAGCGCCTTCAGCGCTTCGGCCACGGCGGCCATCTGCGACGGGTCGCATCGGTTGGCCACCACCGCCGCGGTGTGCGCGTGCTGGCCCGCGATCTCGATCGAGGCACAGCTCGACGACCTGGGCGACCTCGTCGGGAGTGCGGTCCTTGGCCTTGACCGCCAGCACGACCGGCGCGCCGAGGTTGGCGGCGATGCGGGCGTTGGTGTCCAGCTCGCTCGGGGTGGTGACGTCGGTGTAGTCGCTGCCGACGATCACCACGGCGTCGCAGCGGTCGGCCACGTCGTGATAGCGGTCGACGATGTCGGCGATGGCGGCGTCGGGATCATCGTGCAGCTGTTGGTAACTGACGCCGACGCACTGCTCGTAGGGCAGGCCGACGGTGGTGTGCGCGAGCAGCAGATCCAGGATGTAGTCGCGGTCCTCGCCGAGGCGGGTGATCGGCCGGAACACCCCGACCTTGGCGACGGTTGCCGCGAGCCGGTGCAGGATGCCGAGCGCGATCGTCGACTTGCCGGTATCGCCCTCGGGCGAAGCCACATAAATCGCGGTCGGCACGCGGCAAACGTATCAGCCGAGGCGGCGCAGCCGGGGCTCCAGATCTTTCTGAAACAGCTCGAGGAAACGGCGCTGGTCGTGGCCCGGGGCGTGGAAAACCAGGTGGTTCAGCCCCCACTCGACGTACTGGCCGACCTTCTCCACGGCTTCGTCGGGATCCGACGCCACGATCCACCGCTTGGCGACCTGTTCGATCGGCAGCTCGTCGGCGGCCTTCTCCATCTCGAGCGGATCGTGGATGTTGGTCTTCTGCTCGGCGGTCAGCGACAGCGGCGCCCAGAACCGGGTGTTCTCCAGCGCCGCGTCCGGATCGGTGTCGTAGGAGATCTTGATCTCGATCATCCGGTCGACGTCGTCGGGGTTCTTGCCCGCCGCCTCCGCACCCTCGCGCATGGCGGGGATGAGCTTGTCCTTGTAGAGCTCCTCCCCCTTGCCCGACGTGCAGATGAAGCCGTCGCCTGCGCGGCCCGCGTACTTGGCCACCTGCGGGCCGCCCGCGGCGATGTAGATGGGGATGCCACCCTCGGGCACGTCGTAGATCGACGCGCCCTTGGTCTTGTAGTACTCGCCGTCGAAGTCGACGCGGTCGCCCAGCCACAGCTCCCGCATCAGCTCGCACCGACTCGCGCAGCCGCGCGTAGCGCTCCTTGAACTCGGGCCACTCGCCCTCGTATCCGGTGGCGATCTCGTTGAGCGACTCGCCGGTGCCGACGCCGAGGAAGATGCGGTCCGGATACAGGCAACCCATCGTCGCGAACGCCTGCGCGATGACGGCGGGGTTGTACCGGAACGTCGGGGTCAGCACCGACGTGCCGAGGACCAGACGCTTGGTGCGCTCGCCCACCGCGGTCATCCAGGCCAGCGAGAACGGCGCGTGACCGCCCTCGTGCCGCCACGGCTGGAAGTGGTCGCTGACGGTCGCACTGTCCATGCCGTGCGCTTCGGCCTCGACGGCCAGTTCGACGAGTTCACGCGGGCCGAACTGCTCCGCCGACGCCTTGTATCCAAGTTTCAAGTCCACGCTTTGTTTCTACTCCACCCTCATACACTCAGCAGATGGCACCGGCCATGAGCGCCATCACCGACACCGTGCATTTCGCGCAGACCGACCTGGTCAACTGGACACTCGTCGCCGACGACACCGGCGTGGTCCTGATCGACGCGGGCTTTCCCGGCAGCCGCGACGACGTGCTGGCGTCGCTGCGCCACCTCGGCTTCGGCGTCGACGACGTCCGCGCGATCCTGTTGACGCACGCCCACATCGATCACTTCGGCTCGGCGATCTGGTTCGCGAAAACCCATGGCACACCGGTGTATTGCCATGCAGACGAGGTGGGTCACGCCAAACGCGAGTACCTGGAGCAGGCATCGCCCGTCGACGTCGCCGCGCATGCTTGGCAACCGCGCTGGCTGAAGTGGTCGGTGGCGATCAGCCGCAAGGGGGCATTCACCCGCGATGGCATCCCGACCGCGCAGGCACTGACCGACGACGTCGCCGCGGGCCTGCCCGGCGCTCCGATGGCGATCCCCAGCCCGGGACACACGGGCGGGCACTGCTCGTTCGTCGTGGACGGTGTGCTGGTCAGCGGCGATGCGCTGGTGACGGGGCACCCGGTCGCCGCCCGCGGCGGGCCCCAGCTGCTGCACAAAATCTTCAACCACGACCAGGACGGCTGTGTGCGCAGCCTGGCCGCCCTGGCGATGCTGGAAACCGACGTGCTCGTGCCCGGCCACGGCCCGGTGTGGCGCGGACCTGTCCGCGAGGCGGTGGCGCTAGCCACGCCGGGTCAGGCGAGCGCCTCGTAGCCCAGCAGGAAGATCGCGGTCAGGCAGAGCCCGCAGCACAGCACGAAGGTCGGCATCAGGATCTTGTCGTCGAGATCGGCGTCGTCCGCTGCTCCGCGCCGACGGCCGACCAACGACCGCAGCACGAGCCCGGCGGCCAGAGTCAAGCCGGCGGCGGCAAAGAGCAGCCACCCCACGGTCGTCTGCGAAATCTGCACCCCACCACACCCCCGCCGCTCTGTGCGACAGCCTCGACCAAGCCTATAGGCAAAGGTGGTCGCGCAGGGTGTGGCCGGCGTATTCGGTACGGAATGCGCCGCGTTCCTGCAGCAACGGCACCACCCGGTCGACGAACTCGTCGAGCCCGTGCGGGGTCAGATGCGGGACGAGGATGAAGCCGTCGCAGGCGTCGGCCTGAACGTGCAGGTCGATCTCGTCGGCGACCTGGGCGGGTGTGCCGACGAACTGTTGACGGCTGGTCACCGCGATCACCAGCTCACGGATGCTGAGGTTCTCGGCCTGCGCGCGCTCCCGCCAGCTGGCGGCGACGGCCTTCGGGTCGCCGTGCCGCACCCGGCCCTGGGTGATGGTCGGGTCGTCGGCCGGTTCGACGTCGGGCAGCGGCCCGTCGGGGTCGTAGCCGGAAAGGTCGCGCTGCCATACCTGTTCGAGCATCGCGATCGCGGTCTGCGGACCGACCTGCTGGCGACGGATATGGCGGGCCTTCTCGGTCGCATCGGCCTGGGTCTCGCCCAGCACGAACGTGGCGGCCGGAAACACCTTGAGCCGGTCGGGATCTCGGCCGTACGAGGCCGCCTGCTGTTTGACGTCCGCGTAGTAGGCCTGTCCGGCCTCCAGGGTCGAGTGCATGGTGAACGCCGCATCGGCGTACCTGGCCAGGAACGCCCGGCCGTCGGCGGAGTCACCTGCCTGCAGCAGGACGGGATGGCCCTGCGGCGCACGCGGCAGCGTGCTCACCCCGCGAACGTCGAACTGCGGACCGCGATGCTCGACCGTACGCACCCGGTTGGGGTCGACGTAAACACCGCTGTCCCGGTCGGCGAGCACGGCGTCGGGCGCCCAGCTGTCCCAGAATTCACGGGCCACGGTGACGAACTCCTCGGCCCGCTTGTAGCGGTCCGCGTGGTTGAGAAACCCACCGCGACGGAAGTTCTCGCCGGTGAACGCGTCCGACGACGTGACGATGTTCCAGCCGGCCCGACCGTCGGACAGATGGTCGAGCGTGGCGAATTGCCTTGCCACCTCGAAGGGTTCGTTGAACGTGGTGTTGATGGTGCCTGTCAGGCCGAGATAGTCGGTCACCGCGGCGAGCGCCGCCAGCACAGTGAAGGTGTCGGGCCTGCCGACGACGTCGAGGTCGTGGATGCGGCCGCGGTGCTCGCGCAGCCGCAGACCTTCGGCGAGGAAGAAGAAGTCGAACAGGCCCCGCTCTGCGGTGCGGGCCATGTGCACGAACGAGTCGAACTCGATCTGGCTGCCCGACTCCGGGTCCGACCACACCGTGGTGTTGTTGACGCCGGGGAAGTGGGCGGCGAGGTGAATAGGCTTGCGGTGCTTTCCTTCTCGGACGGCTGTCATCAGATCCCCCAGCGTTTGGCGATGAGCTCGTGGGACCGGAGCCGGTCGGCGTGCCGGTGCGTGACGGAGGTGATGACGAGTTCGTCGGCGCCGGTGACGCGCTGCAGCGTTTCCAGCCGTTCGGCGACCTCGTCGGCGTCACCGACGAATTGCGTTGCGGTGCGGTCCTTGACCACCTCCAACTGCTCGTCGGTGAGCGGTTCGGCGGTGTCGGGGTCGGGATAGGGGGTGGCACCGCCGCCCTTCCGGATGGAGTACACCCAGTGGCCGTATGTGGACGCGAGATGCCGGGCGGTTGCGGTGTCGTCGGCCACCACCACATCGGCTGAGACGACGACGTACGGCTCGGACAGCGTCGGTGAGGGGGTGAATGCTTTTCGGTACGCGTCGACCGCGTCGAGGGCGGTGGCGGGGGTGATGTGGTAGCTGGCCACGAACGGCAGCCCGTTGGCGCCCGCCACCTGCGCGCTCTGCCCCTTGCTGCTGCCGAATATGAAGGGCGTCAGCCCCGTTCGCTCGCCGGGCACAGCGTGCACGTCGTATCCCTGCACCCGGTAGCAGCCGTTCAGCATGGCCAAGGATGTCGTCGACCTGGTCGCCGAAGTCGGGCGAAACCGCCTCTGGCTGCTGCAGGATCGACATCTGCGCGCGCAGTTGATCGGTGATGATCGTCCGCACGTCGAACGGCGGCGGCACGACCACTCCGTCGACGTCGCGCCATTCCGTCGGCAGCTCGCGCGTCGGCGTGGGCGCCTCCGACGGCTTCTTGGCCGCCTCGCGGCGCCGTTGTCCGGACCGGCCCACCCCGAGGTCGATGCGGCCGGGATAGAACGCGTCGAGTATGCCGAAGCTTTCGACGACGGACGGGGCCGTGGTGTGCCCCAACTGCACAGCCCCGGCGCCGACGTGGATGCGTTCGGTGGCGGCGGCGATCTGGCCGATCAGCACCGCCGGTGACGAGCTGGCCACGGCGACGAAGTGGTGTTCGGCGATCCAGAAGCGCTTGTACCCCCACTGCTCGGCATGCGCAGCGAGATCAATGGTGTTGCGCAGCGCGGTCGCGGCGTCGCTTCCTTCGCTGATCGGCGACAGGTCGAGGATCGACAGCGGAACGGTCATGTCGGCTTCCTGGCATAGCGGTTGTCGGCGACCGGAAGGCCGAGGCGCTCGCGCAGACGCTCGCCGTCGCGGTAGGCGGTGCGGAAAAGGCCGGCTCGCTGCAGCAGTGGCACCACCTCGTCGACGATCACCGGAAGGTCGGTGGCGTTGACGGCGGGCCGCAGCCGGAAGCCGTCGAGACCCAACCGCTGCCAGCGGGCCAGCAGGTCCACCAGTTCGGCGGGTGTGCCGTCGAACACCACTGCGTCGGAACGGGAGTCGACGGTGCCGGAGAAGGATGACGAAGACGTCGGCGTAGACCTTGAGGTCGGTGCCGCCGGCCTGCCGGACCTGGCCGAGGATCGACGTCACGTCGTCGTCGTCCTGCGGGGTGATGAAGACCAGATCGACACTGCGCGAGGCGAATTCGTAGACCGGCAGCTGATGTGCGAGAGCAGCGACGACGGGTTGTCCCTGCGGCGGCCGCGGGGTGATGGACGGCCCCTTGACCGAGAAATACTTGCCGGTGAAGTCGATGTAGTGCAGCTTGTCGCGGTCGACGAAACGACCGGTCGCGACGTCGCGGATCACCGCGTCGTCCTCCCAGCTGTCCCACAGTCTGCGGACGACCTCGACGACGTCGCCGGCCTCGTCGAACAGGTCCGCCCCGGAGACGTCCCGGCGGCCGAACAGCTGGGCCTCGTGTTCAGAACTGCTGATCCTCACCTGCCAGCCGGCCCGGCCGTGCGAGACGAAGTCAAGCGTGGCAATGGCTTTGGAGATGTGGAACGGCTCCGTATGGGTGACGGTGGCGACCGGAATGAGGCCGATGTGTCGGGTCACCGGCGCGACCCGCGAGGCAACCAGAACCGCGTCGGGCCTGCCTGCCAGCCAGCGCGGCTCGATCTCGGCTCGGCGGCGCCGCTGCGGGGTGAGCGCGTCGTCGAAGGTCACGAAGTCCAGCAGCCCGCCCTCGGCGGTGACGACGAGATCAGACCAGTAGCGTCCGCTGGTGACGGGCTCGGCGTCTTGGCTTCGCCGCCAGGCCTCGGGATGCCAGCCGTATCCGTCGAGTGCGACAGCCAGGTGCAAGGGCTCGGTCATGACACCAGCGTCTTCAGGAATGCTCGCGGATAGACCTCGCCCTCGGCGGGCAGCGGCTCGTCGAGCCGACGGTAGCCGGTGGTGAGGTACAACTCCTCGGCCTCGGGTTGGCGGTCGCCCGTCGTCAGATAG
Source organism: uncultured Actinomycetota bacterium (assembly GCA_963758825.1). Taxonomy (GTDB): domain Bacteria; phylum Actinomycetota; class Actinomycetes; order Mycobacteriales; family Mycobacteriaceae; genus Mycobacterium. The sequence continues at coordinate 262,841 of CAVWWV010000019.1, forward strand.
ATGCGGGTGTAGCCGCGGGCGACGATCTCCTTCTCCAGCTCGACCAGCAGGGCCTTGGCATATCCGCGCCGACGGTATCGGCTGTCGGTCCAGATGCGCTTCAGCTCGGCGGTGTCAGCGTCGAACCGGCGGAATGCGCCGCCGGTCACCGGCTGTCCGTCGTTCAGCCCGATCAGCATGGCCACCGCCGGGCGGGGCGAACTCGTCGGCCGGATAGCTGCGCAGCCACTTGGACACGCCTTCGACGGTGCCGCGGTACCGATGCGCGTACTCCAGCGCCAACTCGGCAAGCAGCGGTTCGGCCAGCGGGTCATCCTGGCCGACCGCGACGAAGCGGAGTTGTTCGACGGCGTGCGTGGACATCACTTAAGTGTTTAACGCACTTCACCGAGGCACATTCCGTACGGCCCGATTCGGGTCAGGCTGCGCGAAAATATCGCCAGGTCACGAGGAGTAGATCACGGGTGGTTGTCGATGCGACAGTTCTGGAAGAACGTTCCCGGGTCGCAGTAGACGCCCATCGGCGGTGCCGGCTTCGGCGGAGGGTTGTCGCCATCCCAGATGAGGCTGGAGACGTTGCCCATTCCCGGCCAGAGGAAGTAGTAGGTGTGGCAGACGTTCCAGTCCCAGTTCAGTGGGTCGGTGACGTGGTTTCCGGTCGCGGGCACGGGTTGCTCTCCCGGGCACCAGTGTTGTGGGGGGCCCCAACCGCCGTCGTCGGCCGCAGCGATTCCCGCGCCGACGCCTGAACCGACAGACACCAGCGCAGCGGCTCCCACCAATCCCACGATGGCTCGCCTCACTCGATTCATATCCTTTCCCGTCCTTCCGTCGGACCGTCGTCGGCCTCGCGGCAAGCAAACAGTGCACATGGAGCTACCGATCCCAAGGATCAAGATTGTTGCAGGCCGTCAGAACGGTGGTGGCTTGTTTCGTTCGGTGATGCGTTGGGAGTTTGGCGGTCCCGCCTGACACCGAAACTGGATCCGTTTCTCGGCTTAGACTTCCGCCGTGTTCTCCGAGACGCGCTATGCGATGAACGGCGATTTGCGCGTCGCCTATAGGGCGTCGCCTGAGGGTGAGCGCGACATCGTGTTGGTCCCGAACTGGTTCAACTGTTGCGAAACTCTGTCCGAGCTTCCGGCGATTCAGGGGTGGGTCGAGGCGATGACATCGCTGGGCCGGTTGATCTCTTTCGACCAGCCGGGTACGGGCGCATCCGATCCCGTGGAGCCGGGCGCGTTGCCGACGTTGGAGCAGTGGGCCGACAGCATCACCGCGGTGCTCGACGATCTCGGGATTCGCCAAGCGGTTCTCGTCGCGCAGAACGCCGCGTTCGCGCCCGCGGCGCTGTTCGCGGCCAGCTATCCGTCTCGCACCACGGCGCTGGTCGGGCTTGAGGTCTATGCGAGCCCGACCGCTGATCGCAGCGATGGGCAGCCCACTCCGGAGGAGTTCTTCGGTGCCATGGTCGCCGCGTGGGGCACGGGGGAGTTCGCAGCACGTCTGGAATCCGGACATGCCGTGGAATGAGGAGATTCGGGCAACGTGGGCGCGATATGAACGCCTGTCGGCGAGCCCACGAACCGTTGCGCTCATGATGCCGGTGGTGTCCGAATTGGAGATCCCGACGCTGCTTCCGACCGTCCGCGTGCCAACTCTCATCGTCCAGTACACCGATGATCCGCTCATCACCGCGCGCGCAAGGCAAGTACGTCGCCGATCACATCCCGGGCGCGAAGTACGTTGAGCTGCCCGGGTCGCAACCTCTTCCACATCGTGGAGCCGTGGCGGTCGTCGTTTCAGGAGATCGCCGAGTTCCTCACCGGTCAGCCAGGCGGATGTGGCCGACGATCGGGTTCTTGCCACCGTGCTGTTCACCGACATCGTGGACTCGACGCGCCGGGCCGCCGAGATCGGCGACCGCGACTGGCATGCGCTGCTCGATGCGCATGACGCCGTCGTGCGGTCGCAGCTCGTCTCGCTTTCGGGGTCGTGAGGTGAACACGTCGGGTGATGGTTTCCTCGCGATGTTCGACGGCCCTCAGCGAGCGATCCGCTGCGCCATGGCAATTCGTGACGCCGTGCAGTCGCTCGGCATCGAGGTGCGCGCCGGGTTGCACACCGGCGAATGCGAGGTCCGCGGCGACGACATCGGCGGGATCGCCGTGCACATCGGCGCGCGGGTGAGCGCATTGGCAGCGGCCGAACGACGTGCTGGTGTCCAGCACGCTGCGCGACCTGGTGATCGGGTCGGGGCTCGAATTCGAGGACCGCGGTGCCCACGAGCTGAAGGGCGTGCCCGGCGAGTGGCATCTTTTCGCCGTCGCCTCTACGTAGCTAGCAGTCAGAACGGTGGGGGTTTGTTGCGTTCGGCGATAGGCTTCGGCGGCGTAGGTGTCGTTGAGTTTGCGTTCGGCGGTAATGGCTTTGGCTTTGTTGGCCGCGCGGGTGTGCCGGCGTTTGGGCATCATCGCGCCGCGGTCGCCGGTGGATTCGGCGACGGGTGGTTCGTCGGCCCACAGGGTGGCGGTGGGTTGGCACAGTTGTGGGAACAGGTGCTTGCTGCCCGGATATGTGACATAGGTGTGCCCGGTTGGTGCGGTCCACACGATGGTCCCGTCGGGTAGTTGTCGGTCCCGCCAGCCGGTCGCGCCGTTCCAGAACGTTTTCAGCAAGTGGTGAAAACGACACAGGCACTTGAGGTTTGACGGGTGGGTCGGGCCGACCGGGTAGGCGACGGTGTGGTCGAGGTCGCAGACCTGGGCCGGTTTGTCGCAGCCGGGGAACCGACACGTCAAATCCCGGCAGCGAACGAAATCGCCAGTGGCCCGTGACGGGGCGTAGCGCGGGCTCGGCAGGGGTGTCGGCGCCGGGGTGGCGGACCTCGCGGACGACGGCGCGTTCCAGGATGCCGGCCAGCAGCGCGGTGGGCAGGATCCCGGCGCCGAACACGAACGCCGGCGGCGGCCGAGGGTGGCGCGCTCGGCGGTGCGCTGACTCGACCCGAGCGGCTGGCGGTGTCGGTGGCGGCGTCGACGGATTTCTCGTCGGCCACGACGTAGACGACGGCGTTCTTGGCGGGCGGCTCGCCGGTGGCGCCGTCACAGTCGGGTTGGCCGCATTGGCAGGCGAAGTCGGTGTGGGTGATGGCCGGGGCGAGCGCGTCAGCGCGGCGTTCGTCGGCGGTGCGCGGGTCGGCCTCACACACGCTGTGGGCCATCTGCTCGACCCGCTGTTGGATCGCCGCGCCGTCGGTGGCGTACACCCGCGCCCACATGGTCATGAAGCCGGCTTCATCGGAGGGGGAACCGAACTGCACATCACGGGTGGCCCCGGTGCGGCTGCGGCGCAGCGCGCCGGGGTCGATCTGATCGACCAGCTCGTCGATGGCCGCCTCGGTTTTCTTCGCCGACAACGCGCCCCAGCGGGCGACCCGCTGCGCCAGCCGCCGATCCAGCGCGGCCATCGCCGCGGGGGACTCGACCAGCGCGGTGCGCCACACGATGGTGCGCACCAGCAGATCACTGATCACCCCGGCGGCGAACAACGCCGCGATCTTGGGCAGCCGGTCGCGCAGCGCCACCCCGCGATGGGTCTGCGACATCGCCAACCCCTGACTGATCCCGGCGGCGGCGCCGACCTCGGCGGCCACCGCCGCGTCGGGATCCAGCCACCAGGCTCTCCCGGTCGGCGGCGTCGGCGCATCCGGTGCGCCGACCGAACAGCTCGGCCATCGCGGCCAGCTTGCGGGCGCAGAGCGCGTTCTCCGCGCGCGTCAACTGCCCCGACCGCATCAACCACCCGCGGCGTCACTCAGACCCGGCAGGTCGGCGACATCCGGCAACAACATCACTCGAACATGTTTTCGAACCTACCCAGCGCCACCGACCAAAACCACCAGCTCAACCTGACCTGTGGATGAACTCGCAACTGTGGATAACCACTTCCAGCGGCGCCTTCCCATCGAAACTTGACACCTGTAAAGTTTGGTCGCATGGACAACATCAGGGGCAAGACCATCGCCATCACCGGCGCCGCCCGCGGCATCGGCTTCGCGACCGCCAAGGCGCTGCTGGCCCGCGGTGCGCGGGTGGTCATCGGCGACCGCGATGTGGCACTGCAGGAGTCTGCCGTCGCCGGCCTGACCAAGCTCGGCCCGGTGTCGGGCTACCCGCTCGATGTCACCGATCGCGAGTCGTTCGCGACGTTTCTCGACAAGGCCCGCACCGACGGCGGCGGCCACATCGACGTGTTGATCAACAACGCGGGCGTGATGCCGATCGGCCCCTTCCTCGAACAGTCCGAGCAGACGATCCGGTCGTCCATCGAGGTGAACTTCTACGGCGTGATCAGCGGCTGCCAGCTCGTCCTGCCCGACATGGTCGCCCGCCGCAGCGGCCACATCATCAACATCGCCTCGCTGCCGGCATGCATGCCGGTGCCCGGCCAGGTCGTCTACGCGGCGAACCAAGTTCGCGGTGGTGGGCCTGACGGCCGATCTGTCCGACGAGTTCGCTACCGCACGGTGTCGAGGTGAGCTGTCATCATGCCGACGTTCACCAACACCGAACTGATCACCGGCACCCACGACCTCTGCAACCATCAAGCCGGTCGAGCCCGAGGACATCGCGGCGGCCGTGGTCAAGGTGCTGGACAAGCCGACCACGCATGGTGTCGGTTCCGCCGTGCGGGCCGGTTCATCAGGCCATCACGCCAATGCTCGGTCCGCGCGGGCTCGGCGCTGGATGTCGCACAAGATGGGAAACTGGACAGCGTGTTCCTTAACTTCGACGCGAAGGCGAGGCAGAACTACGAACAGCGCGCGCAGGCCGCTCAGGGCGTCGTGGAGTCGCCGGAGCGGTAGGCCTCGATCGCGTCTATCTTCTCGAAGAAGCCGTCAGGCGTCATCTGCTGGTCGTCCGCGGTCCCGACCAGGATCACGTGCACGATTTCGGCGTTCTCCGTGACGTGCATCCAGATCGTCGTCACCGGCTCGGCGCCCTTGCCGACGGTCGGCTCCCGACGGCGGATAGAACCAGATGACGAACTCCTCGTCGGACTGGTCCTCATCGAAAGTCCAGCCGCGCTGGGTAATTCGCGCGTCGAAGGTCTCCAGGTCTTCGACGAGCTCAACGCCGTCGACCATCTCCTCCAGCACCGCGTCGGGAATCCAGTTCACGTCTCGGGTGGCCCGTCGCTTGTCGCGACGCGCACGCTTGGCTTCTGACCTTCTGGACAACTAGCCGAGCGCCTGGTCCAGATCGTTGATCAGATCCTCGGTCCCTTCCAGCCCGACCGAGATCCGCACCACTCCGTCACCGAGCCCGATCGCCGCGCGGCCCTCGGGACCCATCGCTCGATGGGTGGTGGTGGCCGGATGTGTGATGAGCGACTTCGAGTCGCCGAGGTTGTTGGAGATGTCGACGATCTGCAACTTGTCCAGCACCTCGAACGCCCGCTCCTTGGTGCCGCCCTTGAGCTCGAAGGTGACGACGGTGCCCCCGCCGGTCATCTGCCGCTTGGCCAGGTCGTACTGCGGATGCGACTCGAGGAACGGGTACCGCACCCAACTCACGGCGGGATGGTCCTCGAGGAACTGCGCGACGCGCATCGCGGAATCGGTGCCGTACTGCACCCGAACAGCCAGCGTCTCAAGGCCTTTCAACAGCACCCACGCGTTGAAGGGGCTCAGCGCAGGACCGGTGTGCCGCATCAGCTTCTGCACCGGCTCGTCGATGTAGGTCTTGTCGCCGAGGATCGCGCCGCCGAGCACGCGGCCCTGTCCATCGATGTGCTTGGTGCCCGAATACACCACCACGTCAACACCGAGTGGGAAACCCTGCTGCAGAATCGGCGTGGCGAACACGTTGTCCAACACCACTTTTGCCCCTGCGCTGTGCGCCATCTCCGACACCGCCGCGATGTCCACCAGCGACTGCATCGGATTGGACGGCGTCTCGAAGAACACCGCCTGCGTGGGCTTCGACAGCGCTTCCTCCCACTGCGACAGGTCCTCGCCGTCGACGAACACCGTCTCAATGCCCCACCGCGGCAGGATCTCGTTGCACACCACGAAGCACGAGCCGAACAGGCTGCGCGCCGCGACGAGTCGGTCACCGCTGGCCAGCAGCGCGCCAAGCGAAGTGAACACCGCGGCCATCCCGGTCGCCGTCGCGAATGCCGCGGGCGCGCCTTCGATGAGCCGCAGCCGCTCCTCGAACATGGTGATCGTCGGGTTGCCGTATCGCGAGTACACGTACCGGTCGATCTCCCCGGTGAACGCCTTCTCTGCTTCGGCCGCGCTTGCGTACACGTACCCGGATGTCGGGTAGATCGCTTCGGAGGTCTCTTCGAAGCCGGACCTCAGCAGACCGCCGCGAACTCCGATGGTGGCCTGGCTGACGCCGTCAGGCAGTGCGGCCGGGATGCGTACCGACGGCACCTGGTTGTCCTGATCCGAACTCATGACTGCCTCCAGGGCAGCCCGACAGCCTTCCAGCCGGTGGCCCCTCGGTGCTTCTCCTCGTCGAGGTCGCCCTCGAATCCGTCGAGGACGTTGTAGGACGGCGCGATCCCCGCTTCTGTCGCGGCCTCCGCGGCGCCGATCGACCGGTTGCCCGAGCGGCACAGGAAAACCACCGGCCGGTCGCCGGGTTCGACGCCCGCCGCGACGAGGTCGTCGACGAAACCGTCGTTCCGGCTGCCGTCGGTGCGGTTCCATTCGATGTACACGACATCGCGATCGAGAGCCGTCAGGTCGGGCACGCCGACGAAGCGCCATTCGGCGTCGGTGCGGCAGTCTACGAGCACGGCCCGGGGGTCATCGTTGAGAATCTTCCAGGCCTCTTCAGGGGTGATGTCTCCTGCGTAGCTCACGATCGCGAGTGTCCCATACCTAACTGGGGCCGGTCGAACAGACCTTCCATGCTCCATCCTCGCGTACGAAGGTCATCGGAACAGGCTTTTTCTCGTCGGGCGCCTTGTCGAAATGGTAGGTGACGGTCGCCGTCGCGCGGTCCCCGTCGATCTTGACGTCGGTGACGTCGTCGACGAACCGGGCTCCGCGCTTGGTCGCTGAATCCCGTTGGTGCGCAACCATATCGGTCTGAGAACCACGCGATTTTTCACAGGTGTAGGCGCTGAAGTCGGCGAAGTTGTCCCGCTGGAGCGCGTCGTTCTGACCGACAGCGGCCCGGCCGACCCGTTGATCTTCCGGAGTGCGGTCGCCCTCGAAAACGCTGAACAACCAGATTGCGATCACGACGACGACAATGATTGCCAGCGCACCCAGAAACGGGGCCATGGTCGGCCGGTCGTTGGCCTCGTCGGACGGCACGGCTACCAGAGTTTGCGCAGCACGCCGGTGACTCGACGCACCCTGTCCCTGGCGGTCGTCACGTCCGGCGCAGTCGCCAGCGCAAGCCCGAGCCGACGGCGGGGTTCTCCCTCGTCGGGCCGGATGAACAGCCGGGCATCGCTCTCCGCCACCGCCAGAGCGTCGCCGAGCACCGGGTTGACGTTCTCCGGCGCGATGTCGACCGGCGCCGACTCGGCGCCCGCGTACGTCACCTCGGCGGCACCCGGCGAGATCATGATGGTGTCCACGTGCAGCCCCAGGATTGCCCGGGCGTGCAGTTCGAACTCCGAAAGCCGTTGCGACCGAAGGGTTACCAGCCCACTGTCATGCGGTCGGGTGCGGATGTCGGCGAAGTACACGTCGTCGCCGCTGACCAGAAGTTCGACTCCGAAGACGCCGCGACCGCCGAGCGCGTTGACGATGCGCGCGGCAATCGACTTCGCCGCATCCAACGCCGGGGCGGACAGCGCCTGCGGCTGCCACGCCTCGAGCAGGTCGCTGTCCGCCGCGCGGTGACCGATCGGTTCGCAGAAGTGCAGCGCAGGCCCCGTCGGTCCGGTCGTCCGGACCGTGATGAGGGTGATTTCGTGATCGACCTCGACGACGGTCTCGGCAAGCACCCTGCTGTGCGGCATCCGGCCCGCGGAAACGGCACGCTGCCACGCCGCCTCGACATCCTCGGTGCGCAACAACACCGATTCGCCCTCGCCTGGCACGCCCGCAATCGGCTTGACCACCAGCGGGAAGCCGGCGTGCTCGGCCACCGCGGTCAACTCGTCGACCGACCCGGCGAACCAGAAGGGCACGGTCGGCAGGCCCAGCTCGTCGGCGGCCAGCTTCCGCATGCCCTCGCGATCCTGGCTCATCCGCACACTGCGGGGGGTCGGATACACCTCGAGACCGCGTTCTGCGGCGGCGACCAGCGCGTCGACTGCGATGACGCCGGACTCGGCGACCACGTACATCGGATTGGCCCGCTCGATGATCGCGGTGAGCGCCTCTGCGTCGTTCATCCTCACCACGGCGGCCCGGTCGGCAACGCCGTGCGCGGGCGCGTTCGCGTGCCGGTCGACGGCCACCACCTCCCGGCCAAGCCGCTGGAAGGCGAGCGTCAACTCACGGCTCAACTCGCCCGAGCCCAGCAGCATCACCGCGCTGCGGTCGTCGCGCTGCGCAGCCGGCTCGGCGTCGGTTGACTCGTCGTCCGACGTGTCCGGTGGTTCGGGGGTCTGCGTGGTTTCACTCATCGGGGGTCAAGCCTGCCAGATCTTCACCCGAGCCGGACGTCGATGTAGCACCATCGCCAGTCCTCCCCCGGTTCCGCTGACCGCATCACGGGGTGCCCGGTGTCGTGGAAGTGTTCGCTCGCGTGCTGATGCGGGCTCGAGTCGCAGCAGCCGACACGACCGCAGGTCGTGCACATCCGCAAATGCGCCCAGGTGTTCTCGCCCAGCTCGGCGCAGGACTGGCACCGTCCGGGAGTAAGCGGCTCGGGTTCTGAGGTTGCAGCCAAGAGATGCGTGCATGTGGTTGGTGCAGCCGATGCAGTCGTCTCGCGTCCGCGCGATCTCTTGAGCATGCTGTCCAAGGATAGGGACATCGGCCCGTCGAGGTTCGGCCTAGGAGGTTGATCAGGTGCAAGGCTCCCTGCTTGCGGTGTTGGTGCTGTCGGTGCTGCTGGCCGCCCTTGCGCGCCGCGTCAACGCGTCCGCTCCACTGGCCCTGGTGGTGGCGGGCCTGGCGGTGAGCGCGATCCCCGGCTTCAAGGACATCGAGCTCGACCCGGAGCTCGTGCTCTATGTGCTGCTTCCTCCGTTGCTGTGGTCGGCGGGCCTCGAGAGCAGCTACCTCAACCTGAAACGAAACATCCGGCCCATCGGGCTCCTCGCCATCGGACTCCCGCTGGCGACGACGTTCGCGGTCGGCTTCGTCGCCTTCAAGACGGTGCCGGAGCTGACGGTCGCGGCCGCGCTGACGCTCGGCGCCATCGTGGCGCCACCCGATGCGGTCTCGGCGACCGCGGTCGGCCGCAGGCTCGGCCTGCCGCGCCGGGTGATGACGCTGCTCGGCGGTGAGAGCCTGCTCAACGATGCGACCGCGCTGACCGCCTACAAGGTCGCGCTCGCCGCGGCCATCGGCAGTGCGGCGACCTGGAGCAAGGGCCTCGGCACGTTCGCGTTGGCGGCCGGCGGCGGCGTCGTGATCGGCATCGCCCTCGGTGCCGTCATCGCCCTGATCCGGCACCGGCTGAAGGATCCGCTGGTGGAAAGCGCGCTCGGCCTCGTCGCTCCGTTCGTCATCTATCTCACCGCCGAGGAGGCGCACGGATCCGGCGTGCTCGCGGTCGTGGTCGCCGCGCTCATGCTCGGCCAGCTGTCCCCGCATGCCGGCTACGAGACCCGGCTGCAGGACCAGGCGGTGTGGAAGGCCGTTCAGCTGCTGCTCGAATCGTTCGCGTTCCTGATGATCGGCCTGCAGCTGCCGACGGTGATCGGCGCACTGGCGGGCATCTCCGCGTCGGTGATCATCGCCTCGTCGGTCGCCGTCCTCGCGACCGTCATCGTGGTGCGCATTGTGTGGGTGTACACGTTCGCCTACCTGCCCAGGATGCTGTCGAAGCGCATCAGGGAGCTCGAGACAGCACCGACCGTCGCGCAGGTGTTCGTCGTGGCGTGGGCGGGGATGCGCGGCGTGGTTTCGTTGGCAGCTGCGTTCGCGGTGCCCATGACGACGCTGTCGGGGGCTCCGTTCCCCGGTCGTTCGCACATCGTGTTCCTGACCTTCGTGGTCGTCATCGGCACGCTTCTGCTGCACGGGCTGACACTGCCGTTGCTGATCCGCACGCTCGGCATCCAGGGCGACGAGGCGCGCACCGATGCGATCGCCGCGGCGGCCGCGCAGGAGAAGGCAGCGATCGCGGCGGCCGACCGGCTCGACGAACTGCTGGCCGACCCGAAAACCGCGGAAGTTCACGAGCGGGCCGCAGATGTGTTGCGCGCGTGGAACACTCGCCGACGCAACTCGGCTTGGGAGCGGCTCGGCCGCACCGCGGAGGAGATCGGCGAGAGCCCGACGTCGGCGTTTCGGCGACTACGGCTGGAGATGCTGGCCGCCGAACGCAAGGCGTTCATCGCCGAGCGGGACAGCGGACACATCGACGACGAGGTGCTGCGGTCGGTGCTACACGGGCTGGATCTCGAGGAAGCGACGCTCAACCGCACTTAGGCCGGAGCAGTTTTCCTTCCCTCTTCAACATATAGCGCACAGGGGGGCTTGCGGCAAGACCCCGGTGATCACCCAGAATCGTCCCGCTGAGCCAGAAGTCGAGGAATGTGGGGGTTGGGCAATTGCGTGTTTTGTTGTCGTCGTGGGGTTCACGCGGGGATGTCGAGCCGTTGATGGGATTCGCGCTGGCGCTCAAGCAGCTCGGCGTTGAGGTTCGGGTATGCGCACCACCCGACTTCGCCGATCTTGCCGCCAGGGTCGACGTGCCGTTGATTCCCATGGGCAAGTCGTTGCGCGAGATGCTGCACGGCGAGAGGCCGCTGACCCCGGCCGACGCGCCGCAGACGGCGGCCAATCTTGTTGCGATGCAGTTCGACACGGTCGCCGCCGCCGCGCAGGGATGTGATGCGGTGGTCGCGACGGGTTTGATGCCCGCGGGTGTGCGATCGATAGCAGAGAAGTTGGGCATCCACTACGTGTGCGTCGCGTTCCTGCCCGGCACCATCCCGTCCCCACACCAGGTGCCGATGCAGCGGCCCGGCCGGCCGTTCCCGCCGGGCGAGACCGACAATCGGGTGCTCTGGGAGGTGGATGCCGAGCGGGTGAATGCGCTGTACCGCGACCCGCTCAACGCGCATCGCGCCGCCATCGGGTTGCCGCCGGTGGACAACGTCCGCGATCACGTGCACACCGACCGGCCATGGCTTGCAGTCGATCCGATCCTCGGCCCGTGGCCGGGTTCGCCGGATCACGAGGTGGTGCAGACCGGCGCGTGGATCCTTCCCGATGACCGGCCGCTTCCTGCCGACCTGACGGCGTTCCTCGATGCGGGCACACCGCCGGTATACGTCGGATTCAGCAGTGTGCGCGCCCCCGAGGACGTCGCCAGGATCGCCATCGGGGCCATCCGCGGACAGGGCCGCCGCGCCGTCGTCTCACGCGGCTGGGCCGACCTGGCGCTGATCGACGACGAGGACGATTGCCTCGCCGTCGGCGAGGTCAACCACCAGGCTCTGTTCACGCGGGTTGCGGCGGTCGTGCACCACGGCGGCGCGGGCACGACGGCCACCGCCGCGAGGGCGGGCGTGCCCCAGGTCGTCGTTCCGCAGATTGCCGACCAGCCCTACTGGGCGGGCCGGGTGGCTGCTCTCGGCATCGGGGTTGCCCACGACGGACCCGCCCCGACGCTCGAGTCGCTCGCGGCGGCACTTCAGACGGCGACGAGCCCCGAGATCCGCGACCGCGCGGCTGAGATGGCAGGCAAGATTCGCACCGACGGCGCATCGGTGGCCGCACAGCGGCTCGTCGAGGAGATCACGGCGGGTCGAGCTCGGAACGAAATGCCCGCATCGCGTCGATGATCGCGGTGAACGTCCGGTGCGCGGCGGCGAGGTCGTCGGCGGGCAGCCCCGCCATCGCGCGCCGGTTGTGTTCGGCCAGGGGCCCGAAAAAGCCTCGGGCGACGGCTATTCCGTCGTCGGCGATCCGCAGAATGACCTTGCGCCGATCGGTTGGGTCGGACTCGCGGCGGAAGTGCCCGGAGGTGATCATCCGCTCGACGAGATACGTGATGGCCGCTCCGGACATGCCCATCCGTGTTCTGAGTTCGCCCGCGGTGAGCGGCGAACCCGCCGTCTCGGCGACCATGACGTGTAACAGAGCGCGAAAGTCATTGGCCGCCACATCATGTTGGCCGGCGAAGTGCCTGCCGATCTGGTCGGATTCTGCGGTCATCGCCCGCACGTCGGCCGCGATGATCGACTCCATTGCGGCACGGTCGGTCTTCGGCACCCACATAGCATACCGGCGATAGGTTCATTTGATTAATAATTAAGTATCTGAAATATTGGGTGTCATGACCGGGCGGTTCTCATGGGCGCTGGCACTTGCGGTGCTGATCGTCTCCGGTGCGCTGATGGGTCTCATCGGCAGCGACGACTCCGCTGAGCAGTCGCCGGTTCCCGTGCCCACCAGCGCCGAGTCCACGCGGGCCGACGCCGTGCGGGCACAGCTGCCCGGCGGTGACCAGGTCCCCGTCATCGTGGTGTTCAGCCGCAACGACGGCGAGGCGCTGACCCCGGCCGACCTTGGCGCGATCAAGCAGCAGCCCGTCATGGTGTCCGAGGACGGCAAGGCGGCGGTGGCCACCGTGCCGTTGGACGCCGGGCTGTCCGGCTTCGCACTGCGTGATGTCGTCAAGGAACTGCGAGATTCCGCGCGAGACGGGCTGCCCGACGACCTGCGAGTCGAGGTCACCGGCGGACCCGCGTTCGGCGCCGACATCGCAGACTCGTTCTCCGGAGCCAACATCACGCTGCTCGCCGTCACCGCACTCGTGGTGGCGCTGCTGCTGATCGCGACCTACCGATCACCGGTGCTGTGGCTGGTCCCGCTCGGCGTGATCGGCTTCGCCGATCGCGTCGCCGCCGTTGTCGGCACTGCGGTCGCCGCAATCCGTCGGGATGACGCCGGACGGCTCGACAGGCGGCATCACCAGCGTGCTGGTATTCGGCGCAGGCACCAACTACGCCCTTTTGTTGATCTCGCGCTACCGAGAAGAGCTGGGCCGCACCGAAAACCACCGCGATGCGCTTCGGGTGGCTGTCCGCCAGGCCGGCCCTGCCATCCTTGCCAGCAATGCCACCGTCGTGCTGGCGCTGCTGACCCTGGTGCTCGCCTCGTCGCCCAGCACCAGGAGCCTCGGCGTGCAGGCCGCCGCGGGTCTCGTCGTGGCCGCGGTGTTCGTGCTGCTCGTGCTGCCACCCATGCTGGCCCTGTTCGGGCGCGGGCTGTTCTGGCCGTTCGTCCCGAAGCTCGGCGCGAAACCCCTTACCGAGGGCGGTGTTTGGCACCGTATCGCAGACGCGGTGGCACGCAGACCGGCCCGCGTCACCGTCGTCGCCGTCGCCGGCCTTGCGCTGCTCTGCCTCGGAATCCTGGCCACACCGATCGGCCTTTCGCAGACCGAACAGTTCCGGGTGCAGGCGGAGTCCGTCAGCGGATACGACACACTCGCGGCCCACTTTCCCAGCGGGTTGACCAACCCCACCCGCGTCATCGCCGCGACGGGCAAGGCAGCCGGAGGTCGAGAAGGCGATCACGTCCACCCCGGGCGTCGTCTCGGCCAACCCCGCAGGTGCTTCACAAGACGGACTCAGCCAGTGGTCGGTGGTGCTGAGCGCCGAACCGGCGTCCGACGATGCCTTCACAACCATTGACGCGCTGCGTGATTCGGTCCACGACGTGGATCCGGGTGCGCTGGTCGGCGGACCGGACGCGCAGGCCAGGGACGCGAGCGCGGCAGCGGATCGCGACCGGCTCGTGATCATTCCCGCCATCCTCGCCGTGGTGCTGGTCGTGCTCTACGTTTTGTTGCGATCGGCGCTTGCGCCGCTGATCCTGGTCGCCGTCACGGTGCTCAGCGCGCTGGCCGCTCTCGGACTCGGCGGCTGGGCGAGCGTGCACGTCTTCGGCTTTCCGGCACTCGACAACACCGCGCCGCTGTTCGCGTTCCTGTTCCTGGTGGCGCTGGGCGTCGACTACACGATCTTCCTCGTCACCCGTGCTCGCGAGGAGACGCCCGGCCACGGCACCCGGGACGGCATCGTGCGGGCGGTGTCCGCCACCGGCGCGGTCATCACCAGCGCGGGCATCGTGCTGGCCGCGGTGTTCTGCGTGCTGGGTGTGCTGCCCCTGATCGTGCTCACCCAGGTCGGCATCATCGTCGGCCTCGGCATCCTGCTGGACACGTTCGTCGTGCGCACCGTGATCATTCCCGCCCTCTTCACCCTCATCGGGCCGCGGATCTGGTGGCCCGCGCTGCGGGACGAGGGCTACGGTTCGAAAAGTGGAAAGACACATGGTCGACACCGCGCTGGGGCGGCTAGGGGTACAGGTCCGCGGTAGCGGCGACGCGATGATGTTCTGGCCGAGCCTGCTGATGACCGGCGACATGTGGTCCGCCCAAGCTGACCACTTCGGCGATCGCAACCGCGTCATCCTGGTCGACCCGCCTGGGCACGGGAAGAGCGAGAAGCTCAAGCAGACATTCGATTTCGCCGACTGCGCCCGCTGCATCGTCGACATCCTCGACGCGCTCGGCGAGGATCGGGCCCACTTCGTCGGCAACTCGTGGGGCGGCATGATCGGCGGCACCTTCGCCGCGACCTACCCCGACCGCATCGCCAGCGCCGTCTTGATGAACTGCACCGCATCTCCTGCGGGCACGCGGCAGAAGATCGAGTACGGAATCCTGCTGCGGATGGCGAAGCTGTTCGGCGGTGTCCGGCCGCCGCTGACCCGATCGGTGCTCAAGGCATTCCTCGGGCCGACGACCTTCGCCACTCGGCCCGACGTCGTCGCATTCGTCCGGGACACGGTGACCGCGGTCGACATCGGTTCCGCGTCATGGGCGGTCAAGAGCGTGGTGCCGGGCCGCCCGGACCAGCGTTCGCTGTTCGCGAACATCACGACACCCGTACTGGTCGTCGCGGGAGCCGAGGACGCGACGTTCCCGCTGCCCGAGACCATCGCAATGGCCGAGGCGATACCCGGTGCCGCTGTCGCGGTGCTCGACGGCGTCGCCCATCTGGCCGGGCTGGAGAACCCGCCGCTGGTCAACGCGCTCATCGAGGAGTTCGTTTTTCGCGAGTAGCGTCGAATCATGACCGAAGCGACCGAACTTCCGCCGCTGCACATGCGGCGCGATGCGTTCAGCCCCACCGCGGAACTTCGCAAGATCCGCGAGACCGAGGGCGTCCGCGAATTCACCAACGCGTTCGGGATGCAGGTGTATCTGGTCACCCGGCACGAAGACATCAAGGCCGTGCTGTCAGACCACGAGCGGTTCTCCAACGAGCGTCCGCCCGGCTTCGCCGTGCAGGGCGTGCCGCAGGCGACCGAGGAGGAGCAGGCCACCGCGCGGGCCGGTAACCTGCTCGGCCTCGACCCGCCCGAACATTCGCGGCTGCGTCGCATGCTGACACCCGAGTTCACCATCAGGCGGATGAAGCGCCTCGAACCGCGCATCGTCGAGATCGTCGACGCGCAGCTGGACGCGATGGAAAGTGCAGGCCCGCCAGTCGATTTGGTGGAGAACTTCGCGCTGCCGATTCCGTCGCTGGTCATCTGCGAACTTCTCGGCGTGCCGTACGACGACCGCGAGGACTTCCAGCGGCGCAGCGTCCGACAGCTCGACTTCTCCGTTCCGATACCGGAGCGGTTGGAGCTGCAGCGGCAGGGTCGCGCGTACATGACCACGCTGGTCGCGCGTGCGCGGCGCCAACCGGGCGAGGACATCCTCGGGATGCTGGTGCGCGAGCACGGCGACGAGCTCACCGACGACGAGCTCGTCGGCGTGGCGAGCCTGCTGTTGCTCGCCGGCCACGAGACCACGTCGAACATGCTTGGCCTCGGCACGCTGGCGCTGTTGCGTCATCCCGAACAGCTCGACCTCGTGCGCGACGACCCCGACGCCGTCGGCCCCGCGATCGAAGAGCTGTTGCGCTGGCTTTCCATCGTGCAGTCCGCGATCCCGCGCATCACCACCACCGACGTCGAGGTGGCGGGCGTGACGATCCCCGCGGGCAATCTGGTCTTCCCGTCCATGCCGTCGGGTAACCGGGACGCGGACTTCATCGACTCACCCGAACTTCTCGACATCCGTCGCGGGGCGCCCGGCCATCTTGCGTTCGGGCACGGCGTGCATCACTGCCTCGGCGCGCCGTTGGCCCGGATGGAGATGCGCATCGCATTCCCCGCACTGCTGCGCCGGTTCCCGAACCTGGCGCTGGCCGAGGACTTCACCGATGTGGCGTTCCGCACCTGGAACTTCATCTACGGGTTGAAGTCATTGGAGGTGAGCTGGTGAAGGTGCATGCCGATCGCGACGTCTGCATTCAGGCCGGCAACTGTGTGATGGTCGCGGACAGCCTGTTCGACCAGGACGACGACGGCATCGTGGTGGTGCTCGTCGACGACATCCCCGCCGAAGAACAGGACAAGGCGCGAGAAGCGGTCAAGCTATGTCCGTCGCAGGCGCTGACGATCGCGCAGGAGTGACTGACTTCCGTCGCGCGATCGCGGCTCGGGTAAGGAGCACCGGGTCGAGAAGAGTCAAGGGCGACGAGTTGCGCGTACCCACCGCGAAAACCCGATCTGCCACGCGCTGGTCACGCGACGCTCCCCCGTAGGCCAACCGCTCCAACGGATTGAACGTCGATCTGCGGCTGAAGTCGATGTTGACGAGTTGATGGGGTAACAGCAGGCGACGGTGCTTGCGCTGATAGCGGCGCGCCGCCCTGTCGACATCTTGCGTCGACTTGGAATGCAGCGCTCCGGAAACCGCGTCGGCGAGCCATTCCGCTGACTGGAACGCCCAACCGCAACCGGTACCCCAAACGGGGTCACCAACCATGGCCGCGTCACCGATCAGGACAACCCCGGGGGCGACGATGCGCCTGCGGGTAATGCTCGGATAATCGGTCGTTCCGATCACAGACGACACCCGCTCCGCCGCGGACAGGTCTGGGACGTTGGGCAATCCGGCAAAACTCGCCAATAGCGCCTCCTCCCGATCGGTGCGGAAATGCGGCAGCTGGTCCTTGCCGGGAAAGACAGCGAGGATGGTGACACCGGAGTCATTGTTGAAGAAGAAGTTCACGTTGGGCTCCCGGTACCACACCCCACCTGACCAGCCGTCGGAGCACTTCACGTTGCGGTAGGTGGCCTGATATGCGAACCGGCTGTTCGGCGAGGCGGTTCCATTCAACGCGGCCAGGTCGGCGATTTTCGATGAATAGCCGTCGGCGCCGACCACCAGCGTGGCCCCGATCCGCCGTTGCGTGCCCTCGACATCGGCGACGACGCCGTTGATCCGTCCGCCGCTGCGGGTCAGTTCCCGAACCCGGGCACCCAGCATCAACTCCACGCCCGGCGTCGCCGCGGCCGTCGCACGCATAAAGGGATCGAGCGTCACCCGTCGAATGTTGTATCCGTGCTCTTGTTCCTTGACCCGTTCGTGAGCCCACCCGAACCTCGTCCATGCCTTCTCGTGCTGGTGCACGCCACCGAGCTCGTCGAAGGTGGTGTCGAGGCCGAGCCGGCGGATAGTCGGCAGCGCACTAGATCGGATGCTGTGTGTGCACAACCGCTTGTAATGGTTCACATCGCGGTGCGCCTCTAGCAGTCCTACCCGTAATCCACTGCGGCCCAACATTATCGCCGCGGTACAGCCCGCCGGCCCCGAACCGACCACGATTACATCGAAGTCATCAGACATTTGACCAACCCCCGGGAAATTGTTTAGTCGTCGCGGTCCAGGTCGATCACGCCGGCACGCATCAACAGCAGCACGCTGACGACGAGAACCCATGCGGGAAACGCCAACGTGATCCACATACTGATGTCGGTGGCGAGCAGAATCCCCAGTGCCAGAACGTAAGTCACGATGACCAGCCAGCGTGGCATCACACCGGTCTTCAGCCACATGGTGGCCAGCGAGATCATGAACACCGCGCCCATCCGCAGCGCATAGGTCTTGGTCAGCGCGATCAGCACCATCTGCCCGAAGGTGGCCACCTCCGCGTGCGCGGCCGTGTCCACGACTTCCCTGCTTGTCGCCACCAATCCGGCACCGATGGCCGATGCCGTGAAGACCATCGCCAGAAACGTGAGCCCTGCACCGATGAACACCGACGAGAAGAATTTGTCCTCGGCACGGCCGAAGTTTTCTCGCACCACGCCGATGAACCACAGGAATGCGATGCCCGCGAACGGCATCAAGATGGCCGACACCTTCATTCGCTGGCTGCCCGCGTCCAGCCACTGCGCGCCCTCCTCGGCGCCTTCGGGTAACGCAGTCCGGATCAGGATCAGCGCGGTGCCGAACAGCAGGCCGAACAACACACCGGCTAAAGCCGCCGCGCGAGGGGTCGTCAGGGGGTGCGGCTTCGGCTGGGTCACGGCTGGCCCGCCAGCAGGCGGATCATCAGCCCGTTGGCCTCGGCGAGCAGGTTGCCGTCGGGGTCGCGCAGTTCGGCGTTGACGAACGCCTTTCGGCCTTCCGTCCTATCGACCCAGCCACGCATGGTCAGCGGCGTATCGATGGGCGTCACTTTCCGGTAGTCGACGTGCAGAAAGCCGGTCCGGCTGATGGGCCGTCCGGAGGCGTGAATCACCATGCCGAACATCGAGTCGAACATTAGCGGTAAAACACCCCCGTGCACGGCGTAATTGCCACCGACGTGATATCTGCTGAACTGCACGGTCAACTCGACCCCGTCGGACTCGAACTTCGTCACCGCATACGGCGGCATCAACAGGCTGCCCGAGCCGGGAAGCGCGGGCACCCGGTTGGCGGGGCCGACACCCTCTGCGGCCTCGAACGGGTCGAGCAGCTTCACCAGCTTTTCGGCCAGATCGGCCGCTTCGTTCCAGGTGTCGCTGTCGGGGTCGGCCGACACCGCAAGGTCCTGCGTCCGACGCATCGCCGATAGGAACCGCCCGAACCCCGGCCCTGGCTGTGCCGCTTCGAAATTCGGGAAGCCGCCGTGGCTGTCGTAGTCGGGGTCGACGAGCCGGGGATCGGTCACGGGCCGGCCAGAATGTCGCGGCGCACGATCGTCTGCTCCCGGCCCGGCCCCACGCCGATACACGAAATATGGGCGCCGGCAAGCTCTTCCAGCCGCAACACGTAGTCGCGCGCCTTGGCGGGCAGGTCGTCGAATTCGCGCGCCTCGGAGATGTCCTCCCACCAGCCCGGCATCTCTTCGTAGATCGGCTCCGCGGCGTGGATGTCACTCTGCGTCATCGGCATCTCGTCGGTGCGCTTGCCGTTCACCGTGTAGCCGACGCAGATCGGCACGGTCTCGAGGCTGGACAGCACGTCGAGCTTGGTCAGGAAGTAGTCGGTGATGCCGTTGACCCGGGTGGCGTAGCGCGCGATCACCGAGTCGAACCAGCCGCAGCGACGACGCCTGCCCGTCGTCACCCCGAACTCTCCGCCCGTCTTGGACAGGTATTCGCCCATCTCGTCGAACAACTCGGTCGGGAACGGGCCCGAGCCGACCCTGGTGGTGTAGGCCTTCAGGATTCCCAGCACCGTGGTGATGCGGGTCGGGCCGATGCCGGAACCGACGGCGGCGCCGCCTGCGGTCGGGTTCGACGACGTGACAAAGGGATACGTGCCGTGGTCGACGTCGAGCAGCGTGCCCTGCGAACCCTCGAGAAGCACGGTCTCGCCGTTGTCCAGGGCGACGTTGAGCAGCAGGCGGGCGTCGGCGATCCGGTGCTTGAAGCCCTCCGCCGTCGCGAGCAGGTTCTCGGTCACCTCTTCGGGCACCAGCGCCTTGCGGTTGTAGATCTTGACCAGCACCTGGTTCTTGAATTCCAGTGCCGCCTCGACCTTTTGGGCCAGCTGCGCCTCGTCGAGAACATCGGCGACACGTATTCCGATACGGGCGATCTTGTCCTGGTAGCACGGGCCGATGCCGCGGCCGGTGGTGCCGATCTTCTTACTGCCTGCGTACCGCTCGACCACCTTGTCCATGGCCACGTGATAGGGCATCAGCAGATGCGCATCGGCGGAGATCAGCAGGCGCTCGGTGTCGACCCCGCGATCCTCGAGGCCCTTCAGCTCGTCGAGCAGCACGCCCGGGTCGACCACCACGCCGTTGCCGATCACGTTGGTGACGCCTGGCGTCAGGATGCCCGACGGAATCAGGTGCAGCGCGAAGTTCTCGCCCGTCGGCAGCACCACAGTGTGGCCTGCGTTGTTGCCGCCCTGATACCGCACGACCCATTGCACGCGTCCACCGAGAAGATCGGTGGCCTTACCTTTGCCCTCGTCGCCCCACTGAGCGCCGATGAGCACGATTGCCGGCATGGCGTTTCTCCCGCTTATTGTGATCCAGCCGGTGAGCCACCCTATCCCAGCAGACGTGAGGAGCCGCCTTGATCACCGCTGATGTCGTGGTGTTGCTGTTCGGCGGCAGGCGCCCGCCCCGGCCGCTGGCCGGCCTGGCGACCCAGACGGCGGCTGGGCCGGACGACATCGACGACGCAATCGGCCGCTGCGGACGGTTGATCGTGGTGGGCTCGCGATGCCGATGTGGCCGCGGTGCTGGCCCGGCTGCTGCGGGCCGACCGGCTCGATATCGAGGTCGGCCACGGGAACGGATGGTGGGCGGCCAGGGAGGGCACGCCGCGGCACCGCGCGCCGAGTGCCGTTGATCCGCGACGAGACCGGCCACGTCATCGTCGGGTCGGCCGAATGGCGCGGCGAGGACGGCGCACCGCTGCACGGTGAGGCGGTTGTCGACGACACCCAGCTGTTCGACGGCGACGTCGCGGGTGTTCGCGTGGAGCCGACGCAGGCCATGCCCGGGCTGCGGGCGTGCGTTATTCGCCCTGGCAGGCGCCGCTGGGTGGCCGGCCGGGCGGCCCAGCTCGGCACCACGGGCGCGACGGTGGTGCGCGACGGCACCGACGCCTCGAAAATCGTTCGCCGATCTACGTTTTATCGCCACACACAGGGCTGGCTGCTGGTGAGATAGGCCCGTGCGAATCATCGTCACCGGCGGCAACAGCGGTGTTGGCAGGGAAACGGCGACGGCGCTGGCGGCCGCGGGCCACCGCGTGTTGATCGCGGCGCGGGACATCCCGAAGTCGGAGCGGGTGGCCGCCGAGATTCCGGGCGACGTGGAGGTGGCTCACCTCGATCTGGCCGACCTGACCAGCGTGCGGAAGTTCGCCGACTCGGTGGACGCCGTCGACGTCCTGGTCAACAACGCAGGCGTCCTCGGCTTACCGCTGACTCGCACCGCGGACGGCTTCGAAACGCACATGGGCACGAACTACCTCGGCCATTTCGCGTTGACGTGCCTTCTCGGCGACCGGATCACAGACCGGGTCGTATCGGTGACGAGCATGAACCACATGTTCAGCCGGTTGCACCTGGACGACCTGAACTGGCACACCCGCCGGTATTCGAAATGGGCCGCCTACGGGCAGTCCAAGCTGGCGGTCATGTTGTTCACCGACGAACTCGCCAGGAGGGGCGTCCGCGCGATCGTCGTGGATCCCGGCGGCGCCGACACCAACATCGTCCGCTACAGCACCGGGTTCCTCCGCTGGTCGTCGGGCCTGAGCTTGCTTGCGCGACTTCCCGCAGAGCGCGAAGACCGCCGCCCGGTCGAGCATCATGGGCGCGACAAGCGATCTGCCGCCGGGAACGTATCTGGCGCCGCGTGTTCAAGCAATTCGGCAAGCCCAGGGTGACCAAGCCGTTGAAGAAGGCCGCCGACGCACAAACCGCAAACCGGCTGTGGAAGCTGTCGGCCGAGCTGACCGAATGCGACTGGCCGGCGCGGACGTGAGGAGCAAGCAGCAAGCACACGGTAGTTTCGTGAGGTGAGCGTTCCAGTCGTGCGGGGATCGGTTCGACCCAGCCCGGTCTTCCTGGCCATCGTCGCGATCACCGTCGCAGGCGGTGTGGTGGCATGGATGGCCGCAAACGAGGTCAAGCCGCTGGCCTACGTCGGGGTCTTCACGCTCGTCATCGCCGGCTGGGTCGTCTCGCTGTGTGTGCACGAGTTCGCGCACGCCTTCACCGCATGGCGGTTCGGCGACCACGGGGTCGCGATGCGCGGCTACCTGACGTTGAACCCGTTGAGGTACACGCACCCGGTGCTGTCGCTGGTGCTGCCGATCGTGTTCATCGCGCTCGGCGGTATCGGTGTGCCCGGCGGCGCGGTGTACGTCCGGACGTCGTTCATGACCAACAGGCAGAAGACGATCGTCAGCCTTTCAGGGCCGCTGACCAACGTCGCGTTCGCGGTGATCCTGCTCGCCGTCACGGCGCTGTTCTACGACCCCGACCACAATGTGTTCTGGGCGGGCATGGCGTTCTCGGGCTTCCTTCAGGTCACCGCCGCTGTCCTCAACCTGCTGCCGGTGCCGGGCCTCGACGGCTACAGCGCGCTGGAACCGCACCTGAGCGAAGAGACCCAGCGCGCCCTTGCGCCCGCCAAGCAGTGGGGACTGTTCATCCTTCTGATCCTGTTCATCGCGACGCCGCTGAGCCAGTACTTCTTCGCCGTCATCACCTGGTTCGTCGACCTCTCGGGCGTGGAGAGGTTCCTGGTCGGGTCCGGCCTTCGGCTCACCCAGTTCTGGTCGGCCTGGCTCTAGCAACCAGCGCCTTGCGACATATGCGTCATTACGCATAGATTGGGTGCATGGGTGCGGGCCACAGTCACGGAGACGCCGACACCCGTATCAGCCGGATGCTCATCGCCGCCGGAATCCTGTCGGTCTTCTTCGTCATCGAGCTGACGACCGCACTCCTGATCAACTCGATCGCGCTGCTGGCCGACGCGGGGCACATGCTCACCGATCTGGTCGCCATGTTCATGGGCTTGACGGCGGTGCTGCTCGCCCGGCACGGCAGTGCGTCGCCCAAACGGACCTACGGCTGGCACCGCGCGGAGGTGTTCACCGCCGTCGCCAATGCCGTGCTGCTGTTGTTCGTCGCGGGCTTCATCCTCTTCGAGGCGTTCGAGCGGCTCGGAGACGCCCCAGACATCCCCGGTGTGCCGATGATCGTCGTCGCGTTGGCGGGTCTGATCGCCAACGCCATCGTCGTGATGCTCCTTCGCTCGCACTCGGAGTCCAGCCTCGCCGTCAAGGGCGCGTACATGGAGGTCGTCGCCGACACCGTCGGCAGCGTCGGTGTGCTCATCGCAGGCATCGTCACGGTCACCACCAGCTGGCCGTATGCCGACGTCGTGGTCGCGGTGTTCGTCGCATTGTGGGTGCTGCCGCGCGCGATCGCGCTGGCGCGGGCGGCGCTGCGGATCCTGTCGGAGTCCTCCCCCACTCACATCGACGTCGAGGAGCTGCGCACCGCGCTCTGCGCGGTCGACGGCGTGACCGAGGTGCATGACCTGCACGTGTGGACGCTGGTGCCCGGCAAGGACATGGTCACCGCGCATCTGACGTCGACCGCAGACTCGGCGAAAGTGCTCGACGAGGCCAAGGCCGTACTGACGGCACGAGGCCTCGAACATGCGACGGTGCAGGTCGAGCCGCCCGACGCCGCAGGCGACTGCAACTGCGAAGCCAGCTGGTAGCTAGAGCCCCAGTTCGCCGCGTGCGGCCGGATCGCAGTCGTCGAGCAGATCGAGGCAGCGGGCGTGCTCATCGGACTCGCCGATCGCATCCGCCGCCTTCGCCAGAACGGCCACGCACCGCAGGAAGCCCCGGTTCGGCACATGCGAGTAGGGGACGGGACCAAATCCCTTCCAGCCGTTGCGCCGCAACTGGTCCAGGCCGCGGTGGTAGCCGGTCCTGGCGTACGCGTACGCGGTGATGGCCTTGTCGTCGGCCAGCGCACGCTCGGCGAGCTCCGCCCACGCCACCGAAGCGGTGGGGTGGGCCGCAGCCACGATCGCCGGCTTCTCGCCGGCTTCGAGCTCCGCCTCGGCCGCACTGTCGCCGGGAAGAAGGACTGGATCCGGTCCCAGGAGATCACCCATCCGCGTCATGGGCCCTATTGTGCCGTGGGGCAACTAAGCTCGTGCAGAGACCGTCGGCCGAGCCGACAGACGCCGATGGTACGGGAGGACTGCTGCAGGGATGTCAAACCCATCAGGGCCCGACCAGGGGAACGGTACGGCCGAGGAATCGGCGGAGAAACCGGCCGTCGACATATCGACACCAGGGCAAGAGTCGCCGTCCGAGGACAGCGCCCCGACCGAAGCGGCGCCGATCGTCGAGGAGCACCCCACCGAAGTGATGGCGGTGGAGGACACCGGTGCGGTGGACTCGGAGCCCGCGACCGAGGAGCAGCCCGCCGAGCGGAGGTACACCGCACCGTCGGCAATGGACTCGTCGGCGACCAAGTTCATCGAAACCAATCCTGAGCCCGCCACCGAGATCATCTCGACGCCCAACGGGCCGCTGTCGTCCGACAAACCTGTTGCGCCGCTGATGATTCCGGGACGTGACGACGCACCCAAGCCTCCCGGCCGCAATCGCAGCTGGGGCTGGGTGGTGGCGCTGATCCTGGTGATCGCCGCGCTGGCCGCCGTCGCGATACTGGGCACCCTGCTGCTGACCCGCGATTCCGATGCGAAGGCGTCGCAGGAGGAGATGGTCCGCACCACCATCAAGAACTTCGACGTGGCGGTCCAGAAAGGTGATCTGGCCACCCTGCGCAGCATCACCTGCGGCGCCACCCGCGACAGCTACGTCAACTACGACGACCGCGCATGGACCGACACCCATGCCCGCGTCGCCGCGGCCAAGCAGTATCCGGTCGTCGCCAGCATCGACCAGGTCGTCGTCAACGACGACCACGCAGAGGCCAACGTGACGACGTTCATGGCGTACGCGCCGCAAACCCGGTCCACCCGCAGTTTCGACCTGCAGTTCCGCGACGACCAGTGGAAGATCTGCCAGGCGCCCAACAACTAGCCGACCGACACGCTCCGGCCCGCGCTGTGCAGGTCGTTGCACGCCTCGACGACCCGCTCCGACATGGAGGCCTCGGCCTTCTTCATGTAGCTGCGCGGGTCGTAGACCTTCTTGTTGCCGACTTCGCCGTCGATCTTCAGCACGCCGTCGTAGTTGGCGAACATGTGGCCCTGCGACGGGACGGGTGAACGCGTACTGGGTGTCGGTGTCGACGTTCATCTTGACCACGCCGTAGCGCAGCGACTCCTCGATCTCCGACTTCAGCGAGCCGGACCCGCCGTGGAACACGAAGTCGAAAGGCATTGCGTCGTCAGCCAATCCGAGCTTGGCGGCGGCCACCTTCTGACCTTGCTGCAGAATGTCGGGGCGCAGTTTGACATTGCCGGGCTTGTACACGCCGTGCACGTTGCCGAACGTCGCGGCCAGCAGATAGTGCCCGTGCTCGCCCGCGCCGAGGGCCTCGATCGTCTTCTCGAAGTCCTCCGGGGTGGTGTAGAGCTTCTCGTTGATCTCGGCCTCGACGCCGTCCTCCTCGCCGCCGACGACGCCGATCTCGATCTCGAGGACGATCTTGGCGGCGGCCGCCTGCTTGAGCAGTTCCTTGGCGATCGTCAGGTTCTCGTCGATCGGCACCGCCGAGCCGTCCCACATATGCGACTGGATGAGCGGGTTGCCGCCGTCGGACACCCGCTTCTGCGAGATCGCCAGCAGCGGTCGGACATAGGTGTCGAGCTTGTCCTTCGGGCAGTGGTCGGTGTGCAGCGCGACCGTGATGGGGTATTTCTCGGCGACGATGTGCGCGAACTCGGCGAGCGCCACCGCCCCGGTGACCATGTCCTTGATCCCCAGCCCGGAGCCGAACTCCGCGCCGCCGGTCGAGAACTGGATGATGCCGTCGCTGCCCGCATCGGCGAACCCCTTCAGCGCGGCGTTGATCGACTCCGATGAGGTGCAGTTGATCGCGGGAAACGCATACGAGTGCTCCTTGGCGCGGGCCAGCATCTCGGCATAGACCTCGGGGGTGGCGATGGGCATGGGCCGTCCTCTCGCTGGTTCAACTGTGCACCCGCAGTATGTCAAGGCGAGGCGCGCTGAGCAGCCCCTACCCGACACGCCGGTATCTTGGTGAGCCATGACCAGCACCACGGTGATGTTGATGCCGGATTTCCTCGACCCGATCAAGCTCATCGGCTACTTCGGCGCGTGGGCCCTGGTCGGGCTGCTGGTGGTCATCTTCGTCGAGTCGGGCGTGCTCTTTCCCGTCCTGCCCGGCGACACCCTGCTCTTCGTGGCGGGAATGCTGGCCGCAGGCACCGCGGCCGCGGGCCAGGCCAACTTCGCGCTGTGGCAGCTGCTGGTCTTCATCCCGATCGCCGCCGTCCTCGGTGGGCAGGTCGGCTACTTCATCGGCCGGTACCTGGGCACCACGATGTTCAAGCCCAACGCCCGCATCCTCAAACAGCGCTACCTGGACGAGGCGCACGCCTTCTTCGAACAGCGCGGGCCGTTCGCGATCGTGATCGCCCGATTCGTGCCGATCGTGCGGACGCTGGCGCCGATCACCGCGGGGGCCGCCAAGATGAGCTACGGCGTCTTCACGCTCTTCAATGTCATCGGCGCCGTCGTGTGGGGCGTGGGCCTGACGCTCCTCGGATACGGGCTGGGTCAGTTCGAGATCATCCAGAAGCTGCTCGAGCCGATCTTCATCTTCATCGCCGTGGCCTCGATCACCCCGATGATCATCGAGTGGTACAAGCGGCGAAAAGCCGCCAAGGCGGCCGGGAGTTCGACCACCGGACCTTCGGCTGAGCAGCCCTCCTGACCGCTACTGCGGCCATCTGCCGCCCTCGTGATGGATGCGGCCGTCGACGTCGGCCAGCGGGCGACCCCCGCCACCCCACCGCCTTGCGATGATCTCCGCGGCGATCGACACCGCCGTCTCCTCGGGCGTCCTCGCGCCGAGATCCAGCCCGATCGGACTGGCCAGCCTGGCCAGCTCGGACTCGGTCAGGCCCGCCTCCCGCAATCGGGCCAGCCGGTCATCGTGGGTACGCCGTGAACCCATCGCGCCCAGGTAGCCGACTTCGGGGAGGCGTAACGCCACCTCGAGCAGGGGAACGTCGAACTTCGGGTCGTGGGTGAGCACGCAGATGACGGTGCGCGCGTCAATCTCGCCTGCGTCGTGCTGTGCGGCCAGATAGCGGTTGGGCCACTCGGCGACGACCTCGTCGGCGGTGGGAAATCGCGCAGCCGTCGCGAACACCGGCCGGGCGTCGCAGACGGTGACCCGGTAGCCGAGCAGCGATCCCTGCCGGGCAAGCGCGGCGGCGAAGTCGATCGCGCCGAAGATGAGCATCCGTGGCCGTGGCGCATAGCCGGCCACGAACACCTCCATGCCCGCACCACGGCGCTGACCGTCGGGGCCGTAGGTGAGCACCTCGCTGCGCCCCGAGGCCAGCAGTCCTGCGGCGTCATCGATGACGGCCCCGTCGGCACGCTCGCTGCCCAAGGTGCCGTGAGTCGAGTCGGCGCCGACGACGAGCCTGCGTCCCACCCAGTCGGGATCGGAATGGGCGATGACCGTGGCGACCGCGACCGGCCGATGGGCGGCGATGTCATCGGCCACCGTCTTGAGCTCGGGAAAGGTGGTCACCGAAACAGGTTCGACGAAGACGTCGATGACGCCGCCGCAGGTCAGCCCGACGGAGAACGCGTCGTCGTCGGATATCCCGTAGCGCACGAGTCGCGAAGTGCCTTCGCGCACAACTTCATTGGCGGCCTCGTATACGGCTCCCTCGACGCATCCGCCGGATACCGAACCACTGACGGAGCCATCGGGCGCCACCACCATCGACGCGCCGGGCGGTCGTGGGGCCGACTGGAACGTACGGACGACTGTGCCGACCCCCGCGGTGCCGCCCGACTCCCAGACGTCCAGCAGCTCCGCCAGCACGTCACGCATCTCGGCTCTCCTCCAGGGCACGAATCAGGCTGGCGGCATCCCAGGGTCCCTTGTGCCGCCCGCCGTTGACGAAAAAGGTCGGCGTCGAGTTGAGGTCCATCACCTCGGCGTCCTGCGCGTCGTCCTGCACCCGGTGCACCACCCTCGATGCATGGACGCGGACGTCCTTGTCGAACCGTTCGATGTCGCAGCCCGCGGTGACGGCGTAACGGTAGATGTCCGACCACTCGAGATCGTCCTGATGGCTGAACAACTCGCGTGCCATCTCCCAGAACCTGCCCTGCGACGCAGCCGCCTCACTGGCCCGTGCCGCGTCGAACGCGCGCGGGTGCACACGTTCCAGTGGTAGGTGTCGCCACACGTAGCGCAGTTCGCCGCCGAAATGTTCGCGCACCTGGTCTATCGATCCGGTGGCGCGGCTGCAGAACGGGCACTCGAAATCGCCGTACTCGACAAGGGTCAGCGGCCCATCGGCTTCGCCGCGGATATGGTCGCGTTCGGGGTCGACAGGCCGAACCAGCTTCATGCCGACCGCCTGCGGCGGGCTGATCCAGTCGGTGATCCGGAAGATCGCCCAGCCCAGCAGGAATGCCAGCAGCGACGCCAGCAGCACGCCGACCCTGGCCTCGTCCTGTCGCAGCGGATCGCTGATCGCGATGTCGATGATGAAAAGCGAGATGGTGAAGCCGATTCCGGACAGCGCCGCCCCGCCCGCGATCCGGCGCAATGTCAGGCCCGGTGCGAGCTGGCCCCAGCGAAGCCGGGCAACCAGCCACGTCGCAGTGGTGATGCCGATCAACTTGCCGAGCACAAGGCCCGCGACGATGCCCCACGTCAGCGGTGACCGCATCGCCGCGGACATCGTCTCTGCGGTCAGCCGGACGCCTGCGTTGACCAATGCGAAGAGCGGCAGGACGAGGAACGACACATAGGGGCCGAACTGGGTCTGCAACCGCTCGTTGATCGAAATCGAGTCCCGCAGGCCGCGACTCGCGGCGCGCGCATAGTCGGAGTTCGGCGACTGCCGGAAGGCGCGAATCAGGTCGACGGTCTCCTCGACCTGCCTGCGCTCGGGTGTGAACACCGGGATCAGCAGCGCGATCGCGACGCCCGCCAGC
Organism: uncultured Actinomycetota bacterium; assembly: GCA_963758825.1. Lineage (GTDB taxonomy): Bacteria > Actinomycetota > Actinomycetes > Mycobacteriales > Mycobacteriaceae > Mycobacterium. The sequence continues at coordinate 291,981 of CAVWWV010000019.1, forward strand.
GTCGGGTGGACACCGCCCGCGTACAGCGCCACCCACAGCGCGAAGCCGATCACCGCGTAGGCGGGACCGCGGCCGGCGGGAAGGTAACGCACCAGTGCGATCGCAGCGATCAGGAGTACTGCGACGAGCAGCGGCCCGAGCCGGATGTCGTCGGAGTAGAACAGCGCGATCACCGAAAGAGCGCCGATGTCGTCGACGACAGCGAGCGTGAGCAGGAAAAGCCGCAGCCGTGCAGGGAATTTCGGGTTGATGATGGCCAGCGCGCCGATCAGGAACGCGGTGTCGGTGGAGATCACCACACCCCACGCGTTGGCATTGTCGCCCGACGAATTGATCATCAGGAAGATCAGCGCGGGCACGGCAAGACCTGCGACGGCCGCGAGCACCGGAACCGCCGCGCGTGCGCGGTCGGTCAGCTGACCGATGGTGAACTCGGCCATCACCTCGAGGCCGACGACGAAGAAGAAGAAGGTCATCAAGCCGTCGTTGATGAGGTGCTTGACCGTCATCTCGAAGTGCATGTCGCCGAAGCTGAACCCGACGTGTGTGTCCAGCAATGCCCAATAGCTCTGCGACCAAGGCGAATTCGCCCACAGGATCGCAACCACTGTGGCCGCCAGCAGCAGGCCCGCGGCGCTGTTCTCGGTTGAGGTCTTGACCTTCGGGTCGCGGCTGAAGCGACTGGGCAGCATCCGGACGATGCGCGGGACGCCGCCTGCGCTCGAATCTCCCGCTTCGACGCTCACGCCCGGGCGTGCTCCGCAAAGACGCCGAGCAGGTCGGGTTTGTCGACGGCGCTTGCCGACACCACATCGGCGGGTTCGGCGCCGAGCAGGATTCGTTTGATCGGAATCTCCAGCCGCTTGCCGGTCATGGTGCGGGGAATACCGGGCACGCCGAGGATGTCGTCGGGCACGTGGCGCGGTGATGCGCCGTTGCGGATGGCGGCGGTGATCTTGTTGCGCAACTCGTCGTCCAGCTCGGCGTCACCGGCCAGGTGCACGAACAACGGCATCCAGTAGCCGCCGTCGTCCTGTTCGACGCCGACCACAAGACAGTCCTGGACCTCGGAGAGCGATTCGACCGCGTTGTAGATCTCGGCGCTGCCCATCCGGACACCCTGACGGTTCAGGGTGGCATCCGAACGACCGTGCACCACAACTGATTCGCGGTCGGTGATGGTGATCCAGTCACCGTGACACCAGACGCCGGGATACTTGTCGAAATAGGCCTTGCGGTAGCGGCTGCCGTCGGCGTCGTTCCAGAAGAACACCGGCATCGACGGCATCGGCTGGGTGATCACGAGCTCGCCGGCCTCGCCCACCACCGGCGTGTCCGCGTCCGTCCACGCCTGCACATCGGCGCCGAGGCAGATGACGTTCAGCTCGCCCGCGACGATCGGAACGGTCGGGCAGCCGCCGATGAACGCGGTCACCACATCGGTTCCGCCGCTCATCGACATCACGGGCACCGGGCGACCGACGCCCTCCTGGATCCACCGGAAACCCGAAGCCGGTAGCGGCGATCCCGTCGAGCCGACACCGCGCAACGCGTCGAGCCCATACTCCTCGCCGGGGCGGCACTCCTCCTTGGCGCAGCCGAGGAAATAGCCTGCGCCCGCACCGAACAGGGCGACATCGTGGTCCGCGACGACCTTCCACATGCTGTCGGTCCGCGGATAGGTCGGGCTGCCGTCGTAGAGCACCACCGTCGCGCCGACGAGCAGCCCGGAGACCAGAAGGTTCCACATCATCCAGCTGGTGGTCGAGTACCAACAGAAGCGCTCGCCGGGTTTGAGGTCGGCGTGCAGGCTCAGGTACTTGAGGTGCTCGAGCGTCACCCCGCCGTGGCCGTGCACAATGCCCTTCGGCGTGCCGGTGGTGCCGGAGGAGAACAGCACCCACAGCGGGTGACCGAACGGCACCGGGGTGATCTCCAGCGGCGCGTCGAGATCGAGGACCTTCGACCACGGCGTGACGTCGTCGGACGCAGTGGTGCCCAGCCGCGGCACCAGGACGGTCGCCTTCAATGTCGGCAGCTTGGAACGGATCTCGGCGAGTTCGGAGCTGCGGTCGTGACGCTTCCCGGCGTAGACCGAACCGTCGCTGGCCACCAGAACCGCGGGCTCGAGCTGGCCGAGCCGGGCCACCACACCGTCGACGGCGAGGTCCTGGTTGCACACCGCCCACGTCGCGCCGACGCTGGCCGCCCCGAGGAACGCCGCGACCGCTTCGCCGATGTTCGGCAGGTATCCGACGACCCGGTCGCCCGGCTTGACGCCGAGCCTGCGCAGATAGTTCGCGAACGCGGCGGTCTCCTGGCGCAGCCGTGCCCACGACCACTCCGTCGAGCCGTCCTCCCCTGCCACCACAAGCGCCGGGTACTCGTCGGTCTCGTGCCGGAACGCCTCGATCGCGTAGTTCAGCGTTGCGCCCGGAAACCATTGCGCCCCAGGCATTTCCCGATCGGCGAGCACGGTGTCGGCCGGCGTGCTCGCGCGGATGTCGAAGAAGTGCCACACGGCGTCCCAGAACCACGCGATGTCGTCCAGCGACTTCGCCAACAGCTGGTGGTAGTCGTCGAACTCGCCGCGGCCGGTCTCGGCGAGCCATGCCATGAAGCGGGTGACGTTGGCGCGCTCGACGGTTTCTTCGTCCGGAATCCAGCCGCCGGGTTCGGTCATTCCGAGGTGCCCTCCTCCGTGTCTGGATTGCTCTCTCCGTTCGCGGGCGCTGGATCGCTCTCTCCGTTCGCAGAGATGGCGTGCGCCGCCTCCATCAACATCCAGCCCGACAGCTGCACCGACAGATCGCGCTCGGGGATCGAGGACGAGTTGACGGCGCCCTCGACGAACTGGGCGTCCTGGCCACCCGCCACCGGCAGCTCGGCAGTTGCGGTCCCAGAACGGTCCGAACAGCGGCAGGCCGTCAAGGGTCTGGCGGTAGTCCCACGCCGACTGAGCGGAGGAGATCACGATATTCTGCGCGGTGGCTATCGCGGCTGTGTCTTCCGGTGAATTGTTGGGCAGCGTGGTGACGACCAGCGCCAAGTAGCGGGCGGTCACCCCGTTGAACAGCCCGCCGTCGCCGCCGCCCGCTCCCTTGATCACACCGTCGGGGGCCATCTCCTTGTCGATCGCGGCGACGAGGCGGTGCACGCGCTGCGCATGCTCGGGGTCCTCGGTGCGCGCGGCGAGCTCCGTCTCCAGCCCGAGCACGACGCCCTGGCAGTAGGTGTACTGGGCGCGCACCATCGAGCCGGCCTTGATGCCGTCGAACACCAGGTGGGTCTCCGGGTCGATCAGGGTCTCGTCGATCCAGTCCGCCATCTGCTGGGCACGCCGCAGCCGGTCGTCATAGCGGGCCAGGAAAATGCCGGCAGGCCCGTTGGCCGGGGCGTTGAAGAACTGGTCCTGCTTGCGCCACGGGATGCCGCCGCCGTCCTCGGGCACCCATGCGTTGACGAACTGGTCGCAGAGCTTCTTCAGCGCACGGGGCTTCTCGACGCCTGCGAGCCTGCCTGCCCGCTCCAGTGCGAGCGCCAGCCACGCCATGTCGTCGTAGTAGTCGTTGACCCAGGACCCGTTGTTACGCAGTCGATGTGACCGGATCTGCCGCTTGATCTTGGTTTCTCGTTCGGGTTGCGGGTCGCGCAGCTGCGCGTCGACGAGGTTGTCCAGCAGATGCGCCTGCCACCAGTAGTGCCAGGTGCCGAAGGTGAGATCCTTGCGCGTGGGCGGAAATCCGACCATTCCGAGCTGGGTGCCGGGCAGCGCCCAGAGCCGTTTCAGATGGCGCTTGGCGACGGCGGCTTCTGCGCTCGACGCCCGATTTGCCCATACCTGATCCATGTCGTAGATCCTGCCCTACCAGGCCCGGGATATGTCGCCGTGTTCCCTGATCCAGGTGTGCATCGCGATGCCTGCCGCGACGCCCGCGTTGATGCTGCGGGTCGACCCGAACTGGGCGATCGACACCGTCATCGCGGCACCCGCGCTGGCCTCCGCGGTGATGCCGGGGCCCTCCTGCCCGAAGACCAGCAGGCATGCCGCGGGCAGTCCGGTCTCCTCGAGGCGCCGCGCACCGGGGACGTTGTCGACGGCGACGACGGTCAGCCCGCCGTCCGCCGCGAATGCCAGCAGGTCAGCGGTCGTGTCGTGGTGGCGCAGCCGCTGATAGCGGTCGGTCACCATGGCGCCGCGGCGGTTCCAGCGCCGCCGTCCGACGATGTGCACGGTGTCGACGGCGAATGCGTTGGCGGTCCGCACCACCGAGCCGATGTTGGCGTCGTTGCCGAAGTTCTCGATCGCCACGTGCAGTCGGTGGCGGCGGGTGTCGATATCGGCGACGATCGCCTCGCGGGTCCAGTACCGGTAGGCGTCGACGACGTTTCTGGTGTCGCCGTCGCGCAGCAGCGCCTGGTCGTACCGGGCATCGGTCGGCAACGGGCCCCGCCACGGGCCGACACCGGGGCCCTCACCCCACTCCGTCGGCCCCGGAGCCGCTTGGCCGGCGACATTAGGCCCCGGAACCGCTTGGCCGGCGACATCCGGCGGAAGTTCAGTCATCGGTGGTCCACAAGCCGGCGTGCGTGCCGACGAGGGACACCGACGCGTAGAGCGCTGCAGCCTCCATCTCGCCCTGCGTGCACAACGACGCGCGTACCGAGACGGCGTCCAGCGAGGCGTCGGGCAGCACCAGCAGCGATGCGCCGTAGATGTCGCACGCGTGGGACAGGCCGGGGGCCGGCATCGTCGGCGCGACCAGCACCATCATCGGACCGCCGCGGGTCGCCGACTCGTCGCGGTATCGCGCTGCCAGACCGGTGATTTCGAGGCCCAGCAGCATGTAGCCCTTGCCGTTGAACGCGGCCGGGTCGCCCAGCGCGCCGACATCGATCTGTGCGCCGTCGGCATGGAACGCGTCGACGCTCGTCGTGCTGATCGAGAGGCCCGCGTCGTTCTCGTTGGTCTGCGGCAGCCCGACCGGGTAGGCGGCGCCGTAGGAGACCGTGGTGCCCGCCATCCGGTCCTTCGGCGAATACACGTAGGCGCCGCGTACCTGGGACTGGTCACGCATCGGGCCGATGCACACCGTGCCGGACAGCCGGTCGGGCGTCGGCGCCGCGGCGGGCTGGACCGCCAGGTTGGTGACGTCGCGGCAGCCGCCGATCGCGTTGGCCTCCAACGGATGCGCAAGCGCGCCGTACAGGCCGAACCGGATGTCTGACGGGTTGGCATGCGGCGCATCGGCCTTCGTCGGTGATGCGTCGATGTCGAAGAGGACGTAGTCGCCGTCGAACCGGAGGTTGGACAACGACATGTTCCAGCCGAGCACCGCGAGCGATTCGCCGACCGCGGCTGACTGCACGCCGTAGGGGTGCGCACCGCCGCCGTCATCGCCCGAGCATGCCGACGTCACGAACAGCACGACCGCCGACAGCAGCGCGACTAGTGCGCGCACCGAGACTCAGGTACGGCCACGGCCCTTGGCCACCGTTTTGTTGATGCGGCGCACCAGGTTTCGCGGTACCAACCGACCGGCGGTGGTGAGTGCCTTGTACTGCACGCCGGGGACGATGACGACGTTGCCCTTCGCGGCGTCGGCGAGACAGTCCCGCACGACGTCTTCCACCTCCAGCCACAGGAATGACGGGGTGCCGTCCATCTCGATGCCCGCCCGCTCGTGGAACTCGGTGCGCACGAAGCCGGGGCACAACGCGTGCACGCCGACGCCCGTGCCGCCGAGGCCGTTGGCCAGACCTTCGGTGAACGACACCACCCATGCCTTCGACGCGGAATAGGTCGATCCACGTCCGGGCAGCAGCCCCGCGACGCTGGCGACGTTGATGACGGTGCCCTCCGTCCGCGTCCAGCATCGGCGGCAGCGCGGCGTGCGTCAGCTGCATGACCGCGGTGACGTTGACGTCCAGCTGTGACTGCAGCACCGACAGGCTCGCGGTCCAGAACTCGCCGGAGGTGCCGAAGCCGGCGTTGTTGACCAGCACCCGAACCCCGGCGGAGAGCCGGTCGGCGACCTTGGCGCGGTCAGCCGCTTCCGCCAGGTCGGCGGGCAACACCTCGACGGTGGCGCCTGCCTCGTCGTGCAGCTCGGCGGCGAGCAGCTCCAGCCGCTCGACGTCACGGGCGACCAGAACCAGGTCGTATCCGTCGATGGCGTAGCGCCGCGCAAAACCCGCTCCAAGACCGGATGTCGGTCCGGTGATCAAAGCGACGGGACGCGGCATGCAGACAGGTTACTTACCGCTGATAGTGCGGTGACTGGCGGCCGTTTCGCGGTGGCTGACGGCGCAGGGCCGGGTCCGAGCGGTCGGCGTCGGCGGGTGGCTGGGCATACCGCGCCTCGCTGGGCGCCGGCTTGGCCGGGCGGCCGGGTGCGGCGGCCCGACGGGCGGGTTGGCCCGCCGCAGCGCCGGTCTGCGGTATCGGCGGCAACACCCGCAGCAGGTCGTTGAATTGGCGCACGGTCCGCAGGCCCTCGTCCCACTGGGCGCGTGTGCTGGTGACCGGCATGCTGACCAGCGTCCAGTGCTGCTCGTTCCACATGATCTCGGCGCAGTCGGGCGCGGTGTGGGCGAACGTCACCATGCGGCGATCGCAGGCGCGCCGCGCGGCGTCGAGGTTGGTGGAATACACCATCCGCGGGCCGATCGCGCCGAGCAGCCAGATGTCGTTCTCGCGCGGTTCCTTGATGCCCTTGAGCCGCAGATCGACCACGACGTTGGTGCCGACCTTGCGGTGAAGGGCGATGACCGTCGCGACATCCTCGAGGTCGAAGATGAATACCGCCTCGCCACGGATCTGTCCGAGCACCACGTTCTTGGCGCTGATGTCGCCGACGGTCGACATGACGCCGCGCTTCCAGCGCCGGATCAGGTCGTCCGACTCGTGCTCGTAGTCGAAGCCGTGCGACTTGGCCCACGACTTACGACGCCGTCCCAAACCGCGCCGACGATCGATGTCGACGTAGAGCAACACGGCCGCACCCACGAAACAGAGTGCAGACAGCGTGAACCAGAGGGGGACCATTACCCCTAGCCTATCTGCTCAGGGGTATATAGCCAGAACTCGAGCAGGTCACAACCCAATTACGCGTGCCCCCATGCGTCACATCCGCCCACTACTAGACCGCGAGCAGGCGTTCGAAGAATTCCCGGTAGCGCTTGAGCGCGATTCGCAGGTCCTCGGTCGAGACCTCTTCGCCCCGACTCCACTGCTCCTCGAGGTGCGCACGGGCGCCGGAGAAGGACGTCGTGAGCTTGTCGACGACATCGGCGACCAGTCCGTCGGCCTTCTGCACGCAGTCGCGGGGATCGTCGACGAAGGCCGACTGCACCTCGACCCAGCGGGCGCGCATGTCCGTCAGCTCGCCGTCGGCGAACAGCATCGCATCAGACGAGTCGGCTGTGTCGGCGCGAACGTGGCTGGTGTCTTCGCGCGCATGGCTGGTGTCGTCGGGCGCGTGACCGGTCTCGACAGGTGGCTGGTGCGTCTCGGCAGGTGACTCATAGGTCTCGGCGGGCGCCTCGCGCGTCTCCGTCTCCGTGGGATTCGCGAAACCGCCTGTGGTGTCGGCGCTTTCCACGGGAGGTTCCATGTGTTGCGCCTCTTCGGGCCGATCGGTGCGCACTGTCTGGTTCGCCGTTTCGGGCTGCATGTCATGCGTGGTCATGTGATTGCCTCCGTTGTTCGTCGTTGACGTGCTGCGGCTCGGGATCGGACCCGAGCAACCGGTCGAAAAGTGCGCGGTAGTGCACGAATGCCTGCCGTGCGTCCTCGGTGTTGATCTCGCCGCCGCGCTGCGACAGGTAGATCGCGTGGGCGCCGCGGTAGTTCTCGACGATGTCCGGATGATCGACAGAGATGTCGGCGGCCCGCTGATCGAAGTCGTCGATCGGATAGCCGCGCTCGCGCATCACCCGCGTCACCAGGCGCTCGGCCCGCCCGACGGCGTCGGTCGGGGCGTCGACGAATTCGGTCTGCACCGTCCGCCAGGTTGCTGCGTGCTCTGCCCGAGCCGCCGGTGTCAGCTCGACGATGTCCAGCTTCTTGCGCTTCTTCTCGCGTGCGACCAGCTCGGCTTCTGCGGCACGCTGCTCGCCGAGTTCGCCGACCGTGCGTTCGTATTCCGGGCCGAAGTGCTGCTGCAGCCGTGTTGACCGTCTGCGCTTACTCAGCGACCACCCGATGATGATCACTGCCGCGACGACCAAGACTGCGATGAGAACCCACACCATCTCAGACATTTGATTGACCTCCTCGTCAAGCCGAGGAGTGCCCCGAAGCGGTCCGACGGAAACGTCAATTTGTGATCCGCGTCGCATAGCGTCTCGGTATGGCCTACGACGAATACGAACTCCTGCACGTCACCGTCGACCGCGCTGTCTGCCGGGCGACCATCGACCATCCGCCCATCAACCTGCTCGATGTGCCGCTGATCGGGGAGATCGGCCGCCTGACGCAGGAGGTCGGAGCTGACGACGACGTGCGGGTGCTGATCGTCGACTCCGCCGATCCGGAATTCTTCATCGCACACGCAGACGTCGAACTGATACAGGGCCTTTCGACGGACGACACCTCGCTGCACGACGAACTGTCGATGTTCCACGCCTTCACAGAACAGTTGCGAACTTTGCCGCAGGCCACCATCGCGGTGATCGAGGGCGTCTGCCGCGGTGGCGGAAGTGAACTGGCGATGGCCTTCGACATGCGCTACGCCGCGCTGAACAAAGCTCGCTTCGGCCAACCGGAGGTGGCGGTCGGAATCATCCCTGGCGGCGGCGGCACGCAACGGCTCCCCCGCCTGGTCGGCCGTGGGCGCGCGCTCGAGGTCATCCTCGGGTGCATGGACGTCGACGCGGCGACAGCCGCAGCGTGGGGCTATGTCGACCGCGCGCTGCCCGCAGACGAGCTGCGCCACTTCGTCGACAAGCTGGCCGCCCGCATCGCGTCGTCGCCGCTCGAGGCCATCTCGCGCGCCAAGCGCGCGGTCGACGCCGCGATCGGCGATGTGACCGCGGGGCTGCGCGCCGAGGATCAGCTGTTCCGGGATGCCCTGGCCCAGCCGGTGGCACGCCAACGGCTGCAAGCGATCCTCGACGCCGGAGCCCAGACCCGCGAGTTCGAACTCGGCGAGATCCGGCCGTAGCTCAGCCGAGCACGAGCCCGTCGCCGTCCGGAGTGACGTTGACCGGCACGACGTCGCCGTCGTGCACGTCGCCCGCAAGCAGCAGCTTCGCGAGCTGGTCGCCGATGGCCTGCTGGATCAGCCTGCGCAGCGGACGCGCGCCATAGAGCGGATCGAAGCCGCGTTCGGCCAGCCACTTCTTGGCGGGAAGCGACACCTCGAGCGTGAGCCGGCGGGCGGCCAGCCGCTTCGCCAGCTGTTGCAGCTGGATGTCGACGATCGAAACCAGTTCCTCGGGGTTGAGCGCGTCGAAGATGATCACGTCATCGAGCCGGTTGATGAACTCGGGCTTGAACGCCGACCGCACCGCGGCCATCACCTGCTCCTCGGTGCCGCCTGCGCCGAGATTGCTCGTCAGGATCAGGATCGTGTTGCGGAAGTCGACCGTGCGGCCCTGGCCGTCGGTCAACCGACCCTCGTCGAGCACTTGCAGCAGCACGTCGAACACGTCCGGGTGGGCCTTCTCGATCTCGTCGAACAGGATCACCGTGTACGGACGCCGTCGTACTGCCTCGGTCAGCTGACCGCCCTGGTCGTAACCGATATAGCCGGGTGGCGCACCGACGAGTCGGGCCACCGAGTGCTTCTCGCCGTACTCGCTCATGTCGATGCGGACCATCGCGCGCTCGTCGTCGAAGAGGAACTCCGCCAACGCTTTTGCCAGCTCCGTCTTACCGACACCCGTCGGCCCGAGGAACATGAACGAGCCCGTCGGACGGTTCGGGTCGGCAACGCCTGCCCGGCTGCGGCGGACCGCGTCGGACACGGCCTGCACGGCCTTGGTCTGCCCGACGACGCGCTTGCCGAGCTCGTCCTCCATGCGCAGCAGCTTGGCGGTTTCGCCCTCGAGCATGCGCCCCGCCGGAATGCCGGTCCACGCGGAGACGACGTCGGCGATGTCGTCGGGACCGACCTCCTCTTTGAGCATGACGTTCTCGCGAGCCTCGGCCTGAGGTATGGCCGCATCGAGCTTCTTCTCGAGCTCGGGGATGCGCCCGTACCGCAGTTCGGAAGCCTTGGCCAGATCGCCGTCGCGCTCGGCCCTGTCGGCCTCACCGCGCAGCGTGTCCAGCTGTTCCTTGAGTTCGCGGACCACGTCGATGGCGCTCTTCTCGTTCTGCCAACGGGTGGTCAGCTCCGCGAGCTTCTCCTTGTAGTCGGCCAGCTCGGCGCGCAGCTTCTCCAGCCGGTCCTTCGAGGCGGCGTCTTCCTCCTTGGCCAGCGCCATCTCCTCGATCTCGAGACGACGGACGAGCCGTTCGACCTCGTCGATCTCGACGGGCCGGGAGTCGATCTCCATGCGCAGACGCGATGCGGCCTCGTCGACAAGGTCAATCGCCTTGTCCGGCAGGAAGCGTGACGTGATGTACCGGTCACTCAATGTGGCCGCCGCGACGAGAGCGGAGTCGGTGATGCGCACGCCGTGGTGCACCTCGTAGCGGTCCTTGAGGCCGCGCAGGATGCCGACGGTGTCGTCGACCGACGGCTCCCCGACCAGCACCTGCTGGAAGCGACGCTCCAGCGCGGCGTCCTTCTCGATGTACTTGCGGTATTCGTCGAGCGTGGTGGCGCCGACCATCCGCAGTTCGCCGCGGGCCAGCATCGGCTTGATCATGTTGCCGGCGTCCATCGCGCCTTCGCCGGTCGCTCCGGCGCCGACGATGGTGTGCAGCTCGTCGATGAACGTGATGATCTGTCCCGCCGAGCTTTTGATCTCGTCGAGGACGGCCTTCAGGCGCTCCTCGAATTCGCCGCGGTACTTGGCGCCCGCGACCATCGAGCCCAGATCCAGCGAGACCACGGTCTTGTCACGCAGGCTCTCCGGCACGTCGCCGTCGATGATGCGCTGGGCCAGGCCCTCGACGATGGCGGTCTTGCCGACGCCGGGCTCACCGATGAGCACCGGGTTGTTCTTGGTGCGCCTGCTCAACACCTGTACGACGCGACGAATTTCGTTGTCACGCCCGATGACCGGGTCGAGTTTGCCTTCGCGGGCGCGTGCGGTCAGGTCGGTGGAGTACTTCTCCAGCGCCTGATAGCTGCCCTCGGGGTCGGCACTTGTGACGCGCGCGCTGCCGCGCACCTTCACGAACGCCTCACGCAGCGCCTGCGGGGACGCACCGTGACCGGTGAGCAGCTTCGCGACATCGGAGTCCCCGGTGGCCAGACCGACCATCAGGTGCTCGGTCGAGACGTACTCGTCGTCCATCTCGGTGGCCAGGTTCTGCGCCGTGGTGATCGCCGCGATCGATTCGCGGGACAGCTGCGGCTGCGAGCTTGCGCCACTGGCGCTGGGCAGCCGGTCGAGTAGCCGTTGCGTCTCGGTGCGAACAGTCGCGGGTTCGACGCCGACGGCCTCCAGTAGAGGGGCGGCAATGCCATCGTTCTGAGTGAGCAGTGCCATCAATAAGTGGGCAGGCATGATCTGCGGGTTGCCTGCGGTGGTCGCCGCCTGCAACGCCGCGGTCAGCGCAGCCTGGGTCTTGGTCGTCGGGTTGAACGAGTCCACGACACCTCCGATCGTTTCTAGAGAAAATGCTGGTCGTATTGCTCAACGCAGTCAAGGTTGAGTCTGTTCCGCTCAACTTTAACTTTTTTTCCGGATGGCGAACCACTGGCAAATGGCTGACTGGCCCGTCGATCGCCTTCGATCTTGGGTTCGGGTGTCTACAGTCAGCTACGCGGCTACGCGGCGGTGCACCCTCAGCCCTGCGCGTTCCCATTCTTCGAAGGGTCATTGACGTGGACATCAACACCATCACCGAGGTCGTCAGGCGACCTTCCGAACGTCCTGGCAGCGACTGGCGCGACGGCGATGCGTGGTTGGCGGGCGGCACCTGGCTGTTCTCCGACCAGCAACCCGACCTGCGTCGGCTCATCGACCTGGTGCCGCTCGGCTGGGACGGGCTGACCACCAGCGAAGCAGGACTGGAGATCGGCGCGATGTGCACGGTCCGCGACCTCTACGCGTTCGAGGCACCGGCCGACTGGCGCGCCGCGCCGCTGTTCACCACCAGCTGCGAGGCGTTTCTCGCATCGTTCAAGGTGTGGAACGCCGCCACCATCGGCGGCAACATCTGCATGTCACTGCCCGCGGGGCCGATGATCACCATGACCGTCGCTCTCGAGGCCACCTACACGCTGCAGGCGACGGACGGGTCCGAACGCACCGTCGACGCCGCCGAGTTCGTCACCGGGGACCACGAGAACGTCCTCGCGCCGGGCGAACTGCTGCGGAAGATCGACATCCCTGCCGAGGCGTTGCGCAAGCGCCACGCCAACCGGCGATTCAGCCTGACGCACCTCGGCCGGTCCACCATCTTCATGATCGCGACTCAGGGCGAACGCGGCGACTTCCTCATGACGATCACCGCAGGCACGACCCGGCCGATACGGCTGTCGTTCGATTCGGTGCCCGATGCCGACGACCTTCAGGACAGCATCGACGCGATCCCGCACGACGTGTGGTTCGACGACCCGAACGGGACGCCCGACCACCGCAAGCACCTGGCCACACACTTCGCCGAAGAGCTGCGGGAGGAGCTGGCATGACGTACACCGTCAACGGCGCGACCTTCAACGAGGAGCCGCGACCGGGGCAGTGCCTGCGCACATTCGTCCGCTCCCTGGGCTGGCATGGCGTCAAGAAAGGTTGCGACGCAGGCGATTGCGGCGCATGCACAGTCTGGCTGGACGGCGACCCGGTACACAGTTGCATCACGCCCGCGTTCCGCGCCGAGGGTCGTGAGGTCACCACGATCGAGGGGCTCGGCACACCCGAGAACCTGCACCCGCTGCAACGACAGTTCCGCGACGCCCCCGGCTTCCAGTGCGGGTTCTGCACCGCGGGCATGATCATGACCTCGGCGACGTTCACCGACGAGCAGAAGCAGGACCTGCCGCGAGCGCTGAAGGGAAACCTCTGCCGCTGCACGGGATACCGCGCGATCGAGGATGCCGTCAACGGCGTCGTCGACATCGAGGAGGCGGCCCCGGGCGGGGCCGTCGGCACCAGCGTGGGAGCCCCGGCGGCGACCGACGTGGTCACCGGTCGCGCCGAGTACACGATGGACACCGAAATGGACGGCATGCTGCATCTGAAGGTGCTGCACTCACCGCACGCGCACGCCCGCATCGTGTCGATCGACAAGACCGCGGCACTTGCGGTACCCGGCGTGCACCGCGTGTACACCTGGGAGGACGTCCCCCGCAAGCGCTACAGCACCGCGATTCATACCGACCATCTGGTGGATCCCGACGACACCTACATCCTCGACAACGTCGTTCGCTTCGCGGGCCAACGGGTGGCGGCTGTGCTCGCCGACACCGTGGGCGCCGCCGAAGAGGGTTGCCGAAAGGTCGACGTCACCTACGAGGTGCTCCCCGCGGTGTTCGACGCAGAAGAGGCAATGAGGGAAGGCGCCCCCCAACTGCACAGCTATGACGACCCGTTCGCGCACGACAAGGACCGCAACATCCTGCTCGAGCTGCATGGTGAGATCGGCGATGTGGCAGCCGGTTTCGCCGAAGCAGACGTCGTCCACGAGGGCACCTACTTCTCGCCCCGCGTTCAGCACGCACATCTGGAGACACACGGCTCGATCGCCTGGATGGAGGACGGCAGGCTCAACGTGCGAACCAGTTCGCAGTCCCCGTCGGTATGCAAGCTCAAGCTGTCGCACCTTTTCGATCTGCGGCCCGATCAGCTCCGGGTGTTCTGCAAGCGGGTCGGTGGCGGATTCGGTGGCAAGCAGGAACTGATCTCCGAGGATCTGCCCGCGTTGGCCACCCTCGACACGGGGCAGCCGGTGTGCTGGGAGTACACCCGCGAGGAGGAGTTCACCACCGCCTCGCCGCGACATCCGATGACGATCACCGTCAAGCTCGGCGCGAAGGCCGACGGCACGTTGACGGCCTTCCACTTTCGGAATGTGTCGAATACAGGCGCATACGGCAACCACGGCGGCGAGACACTGTTCGCCGGCGGCGCCGCCGTGATGCAATACCGCTGTCCCAACAAGAAATTCGACGGCTTCTCGGTCTACACCAACACGGTGCCCAGCGGTGCACTGCGCGGATACGGCATGACCCAGCCGAGCTTCGCCGTCGAATCGGCCATCACCGAGCTGGCGCTGGCGCTGGATCTCGACCCGATGGAGCTGCGGCGACGCAACGTGATCCGGCCCGGCGACGCGCTGCTGGCCATCGGCGAGCATCCCGACGACGTGATGTTCGCCGAAGACAGCCTGACCGCGTGCATCGACAGGGTCGACGCCGCATTGCAACGCAGCAGCAACGGGCATGCTCTTGGCAAGGACTGGCTGATCGGTACCGGCACCGCGAGTTCGATCCACGAAACCGCACCTCCGACCGAGCACATCTCCGACGCGTGGGCGACGCTGCGTGACGACGGCGTGTACGAGATCGCCGTCGGTACTGTCGAATTCGGTGAAGGCACCTCGACCGCGCACGTGCAGATCGCGGCCAGCGTACTCGGCACCACACCGTCGCGCGTACACCTCGTGCAGTCCGACACCGACCGGACCGGCTTTGACACCGGCGCCTTCGCCAGCGCCGGTCTGTTTGTCGCGGGCAATGCCGTGCAGAAAGCCTCGACAGCGCTTCGCGATGCCATCCTGCGCTTCGCCGCCGCGCACGCCGGTGTCGACCTGGCAGCATGCTCGCTGCAGCATGACGCCGTGAAGTGTGGCGATGCCACGGTGCCGCTGACCGACTTGTTGGCGGCGGCCAGGGCACGCCGGATTCGGTTCACGGTGTCCCGCAAGGCATACGGGTCTCCCCGCAGCGTGACGTCCAACGCGCACGGCTTCCGCATCGCGGTGCACCGGATCACCGGCGAGATCCGGATCCTCTACAGCGTTCACGCCGCGGACGCGGGCGTGGTGATCAACCCGGCTCAGGTGCGCGGGCAGATCGAGGGCGGGGTGGCACAGGCCATCGGCTTCGCGCTGACCGAGAACTTCCTCGTCGACGAGAACGGGGTGATGGTCAACCCGAACCTGCGCAACTACCGCATCCCGACCTACGCCGACATCCCCCGCACCGAGGTGATCATCGTGGAGTCGGCCGATTCGGTCGGACCGATGGGCGCCAAGGGAATCGCGGAGTCGAACGTCAACCCGGTGGCCCCGGCACTTGCCAACGCGCTGCAGGACGCCACCGGTGTCCGCTACCGTGAGTTGCCGCTGACCCCCGAGCGGATCTACCGCAGGCTCGTCGGCAGCAGACTGATTCCCGCTACAACTGATGGACACCAAGGGACCCGACCGCCACCGCGGCCACGATCATCATCGGGCAGAAGGTCCGCGCCGGCACCGAAGCAGTCCTATCAGGAATGGCAGAAGGATCTGAACCGGGAGGCGTCCAAGTACCCGGGTTTCCTTGGCCGCCGAAATCAATCCGCCAACGGCGGTGCAGCCGGAATGGGTGGTCGTCTACCGCTTCGACTCCATCCCCCATGTCATGGCGTGGCTCAACAGCGCGACCCGTCAGGAGCGGCTCGCCGTCGGGCAGCAGTTCTTCGACGGGCCCGGGCACCCAGCAGGTGCTCGGCGGCGGTACACGACAGGCGGATCCGCTGGTGACGGTGGCGGTCAGCCACCGCGTGCAGCCCGGAGGACGTGGACGAGTTCCTCGACTGGCAGGACCGGCTTCAAGTTGGCGGAGAGCGGCTTTCCCGGTTTCCGCGGCACCGAGCTGTTCCGCCCGGTTCCCGGCGTGCAGGAGGAGTGGACCGCTCTCTACCGTTACGACAGTGCCGCCGACCTGGACCGGTGGCTTGTCTCCGACGAACGCAAGCAGCTGCTGGCCGAGGGCGAGAAGTTCGCCGACTTCAAATCCCGCACCATCGACAACTCGTTCGGCAGCTGGTTCGCGTTCGACGAGCACGGGCCCGACTCGCCCCCGCCGTCGGAGGTCAAGACCTCCATCGCGGTGTGGGTCGGCCTATATCCGACGGTGGTGTTGCTGTCGCTGCTGTTGTGGCCGCTGAAGATGCCGCTGTGGCTGAATCTGCTCGTCGGCAACCTGTTCTCCAGCTTCGCAATGACGTTCGTGACGATGCCGTATTACGTCAATCCCCTGCTGAAACACTGGCTTCGACCTCCAGCCAACGTGCCGAAGTCACGCACCAACTGGCGCGGCATCGGCATTTCCGTTGCCGCCCTTGCCTTCTGGACTGTGGTGTTCTACCTCGTCACCAGGGTCTTCTGGCATCTGCCTTGACGCGTTACTGACCGCCAAGCGGCGCCGGATCCCGCAGCCCGGCGAGCGGCGGTAGCACCGCGATCACCTTCGGGGTGACGGTCGTCGCGGCCGGATCCGGCCTGGCGAGCGCAAGCTTCTGCAGCTCTGCGCGATCAGGGCCGCTCCCGCTGACCAGCAGATCCGCACCACTGGTGGTGCTCGTGGTCCCGACGGTCACCCCACCGCCCGCGGCGAACGGCTCGAACGACGCGATCTGGCGGTATTTGATGTCGGCGTCGTGATGGTTGGGGTTGTCGGTGTACATGATCGGAAACCCGTCGAGCCGGGACCCGTTCGACCACACCCGGACCGTACCGCGGTCGCCCAGCTGCCCGGTGACGATGCTCTTGGCGCCGCCCTCCGCGCCCGCGACCCACCCGGTCGAAAGCGACACCCCGTCCCGGTAGCCCTCGTCGTAGGCCAGGAAGTTCGACGTCATGGTCGGCTCATTCGGCTTACCGAGATGCTCGGGTACCGTGCCGTTGGCCTGAGCCCGCGCGGTGGGCTTGTAGAGGTCGTACCGGAAGGTTTTGATCTGCGGCGCATCTCCGGCGCCCGGTGCGGTGACGATGCTTTCGCGGCCCGAGCCGAGCTCCACCATCCCGGTGGCAAGTGTGACACCGGACTTCGAACCCGGATACGGGGTGAAGGTGGAGAACACCCCGGGCGCGGTGCCTTTGTCGTCGGCCAGTTTTGAATCGAACACCTTAACCTGCGACTCGACCCCGGCTCCCGTACCGACGATGATGTTGGCGGACAACGCGTTTCCGTCGATGTCGGCGCCCGCGACGGCGACGCCCCCGGTGAATCCGGCGTCGAACGGGTTGAAGCGGGCCAACTCAGCGGTGAAACGCCCCTGCGACGAGTCGTTGCCGTCATAGGCGACGACCTGCGATTCGGTACCAGGCCCGGTGCCGACGACCAGGTCCAGAATCATGTCGCCGTTGACGTCGGCCATCGCGACGGACGGGGTGCCCTCGAAACCCGGGAAGGGAGTGACATAGGCGATCACCTTGTCCCCGTTGCCGTCATGAATCTGCACCGACGCCGGCTTCCCGGCTGCGCCCGGCACAGCGACCGCGTACGTCGACACCTCGGGAATGACGTTGATCGTCATCATCAGCCCGTTGTCCTCGTGGTTGAGCCGGTGGCAGTGCACCACATACGTGCCCGCGTACTCGATGAAATCCGACCGCAACGTCAGCGACGAGGTCTTGGTCGCGGTGTCGTTCTCGTCGATCTCCGGTGGTGGGACGTTCGCGTTGTCGATACCGAACGGCTGAACTCCGGTGGTGGTGCCGATGAGTGGACTGACCACCTGTTGGACCTGAAAGTCGTTGACGTGGATGTGGATCGGATGGCTGTCGTTGTTGAAGTTGGTGAAGCCCCATTCCTCGACGGAGTTCAGTCGAGGTTGGATCAGGGGCACGTTCGGGAAGATGTTGTCCTGGAACTGGTAGGTGAAGGCCTTGGGGTCGTTCTTGGCGTATTTGTCATCGAAGCCGCCGCCGATCTCGAACCCGCGTTTGACGTCCGGATCCATCACCGAGGTGTCGACGAACGACGTGTAGGCATTCAGGTTCTGGCCCGGCTCGAACGAGGTCGTCTGACCCTCACCGCTGTCGGGGGTGACCTTCAACAGCGTCTGCGTCGGGAACGTGAAGAACCCGTCCCTGGCTGCGATGTACTTGGGGTCGATCGTCACCTTGCCCAATACGGCGGGTGAGTTCTCGGTGCCGTTGTTCGTGTAGAGCACGCCGGGTTCGTCGATGCCCTTGACGCCGGGGCCCGGCGGCATGTCGACGACGAGGTCACCCGTTTTGGGCATCGTCACTGCCACGGCATAGCGCGAGCCCGGTGGGATCTCGAGGTACGTTCCGTCGCCGTCGACGGGCCGCTGCACTTGGGTGTAGGGGTTGCCGTCCTGCCCGACGACGGCGAATTTCGGGTGGTTGCCCGTCGCCGTCTCGGTGAATCGCAATGGCACGAAGGCGATGTCGCTCATGTTGGCGAACACCCAGATCTCGGTCTGGCCAGGCTTCACTTTCATCTCCGGCTGGAATTGTCCGTTGATGGTGAACTGCACGTCGCGTTCGTTCTCCGGCAGCTCCGGGTTGGCCGGGATGGTCTTCGTCGGGCTGGTGAACGTCTGCAGGTTCTGCGGGATGAACTGGTTCTGCCCGCGGTGGTTGTGGATCGACAGCGGCCCGGCATACCAGTTGGTGAAGAACTCGGCACCCTTCGAACTCTTCGCGAAGTTCACCGGCGCCAGGCTCGGCCGGTACGTCCCGTCGGCGAGCTGGTTGCCCTCGGGTGGCTTCAGCGTGCTGACCCACTGCTCCCAGTACGGGTTGTTCAGTTGGTGCCCGCCGTTTTTCCGGTCGAAGACGAAGTTGTACTGCAGGGCCATGTTGCGGACCGGGATGTTGTTCTTCGTGACCAGTGGCAGGTTGCCGTCGGGGCGGCCGATCTCCAACAATCCCGCCAGGCCCATGTAGGTCTGCTGGGCGGTGACGGTGTGCCGGTGGCTGTGATACCAGTACAGCCCGTTGGGCATGTTCGACGGCACCGCGTAGTCGTACGTGTTGCCCATGCCCGCCGGAATCGACAGCAGCACATTGTCGGCATTGCCCGCCGGGCTGACGTGGAGTCCGTGGGTGTGCAGGTTCAGCGGCGCGTCCCGCAGCACCGTCGGATAGATCGGGATGTCTTTGCCTGCGGCGATGTATGTCTGCGCGTTGAAGTCGTCGATCGTCAGACCTTGAAGGTCGTTGTCGTAGTGGACGATCAAACGTTCGCCGGGGTCCACGCGCAGCGTCGGCGCGGGATATACGTTGTCGCCCTTGGTCGATCCGTCCGAGCTGGTGCCCTTGATCAGCTCATAGCCGAAGACCAGGAAGTTGGTGACGGGCTCTTTCACCGTGTCCAGGTTGACGGTGCCTTGATGTGCCGACAGTCGCACTTCCAGCACGCCGTCCTTGCTCGACAGCCGGACCGGTTCCCGGAACGGCGCAGGCGCCCCGTCCGGACCGGCGTTGACGCCTGCCTGCGGCGCCGGTGCGGTGTTCTGCTTGCTGCAGGCCGTCATCATCGCGGTCATCGAGATGACGATGGCGAGCGCGATTATCGGGATTGACTTGCCGCGAAGTCGTCGCATAGCAAAGAAGGTACTCAGGGCGGCTGACGCCCGCGGCAAATTTGCTCGAAAGGGCTAGCCGAGCGTGGTCTCCTGGGCGGAAAGCGCCATCCACGTTCCGTTCTGAAGCTGGAAGACGTCTGTGAACCTCTCGCGCGCCAGAACTTCGCCGCCGTCGACGAGGGTGTTCACTCCGTGTATCACCGCCGTGTCTGCCGCGATGTCAACGAGCTGATCGGACGGGTTCATCGTGAACGACACGTTTTCGAGGCCGGCGATTTCCTGATCGCGATCGAGCAGCAGGCCGTCGGAGTTGATGTGCTTGAAGCCCGGCGCCAGAATCGATTCCACCGTTGTCCGGTCGCCATCGGTGATCGCCGTCAGCCAGCGTCGCTCCTGTGCGAGCACGTCGGCACACGGACCGCTGTCGATCGCCACCGCAGCGTTGGACGCGCCGTCCGAGCAGCTGTCGGCCAGCGCAATGGCCTGCGGTTGCGCAGTGAATGAGGCGGCAGTCAGCGCGAGAACCCCCGCGCACTTCACCAAAGCGGATCGCGTCATGGCAGGCGAGTATGTCAGCCGGCCAGCATGTAGGACGGCAAATCGACGATCGAGTGAGCCGTCATGTTCACCCGGGGAGCGGCAAATGAGATGCAGCGAGCAACCGGCGCCGCACCTGCCCGCCCACAACGTCAATGGACCGTAGGTCTGGGCATAGGCACATGCGTGAGTCTCTGACTTGCTACGTTCTCCTGTGATGTTGCGACGAAAGGGCCATTGATGTCGGGCAATTGGGGCTCGGTGTTGACCGAACTCATTCCGCTGGCGCTGGTGGTCGCGCTGTCGCCGCTATCGATCATCCCGGCCGTACTGGTGTTGCACACGCCGCGACCCAGGCCCACAGGTCTGGCGTTTCTGGCCGGCTGGCTCGTCGGCCTTGCGGCGCTGACGGCGATCTTCGTCGAGGTGTCCAACCTCATGGGCGGCGTGCGCGACAAACCGCCGGGATGGGCTTCCTGGCTACGCGTCGTCATCGGCGCGGCGTTGGTCGTTTTCGGTGTCTACCGTTGGCTGAGACGCAACCAATCGTCGCACACCCCGCGTTGGATGCAGAGCATGAGCAAGCTGACCCCGCCCAAGGCGGCAGGCATGGCCGCGATCCTGACGGTGGCCAACCCCAAGGTGTTGTTCATCTGTGCGGCAGCGGGTTTGGCGATCGGTACCGCTGGCCTCGACAGCCATCGCGTGTGGATCGCCGAGATCTGGTACGTCATCATGGCCGCCTCGACGGTAGCGATCCCGATTCTGGCCTACGCGGTGTCCGGCGACCGCCTGGACGAACCTCTGACCCGGCTCAAGGACTGGATGGAACGCCAGCACGCCACACTCGTCGCCGTAATTCTGGTCGTCGTCGGTCTTCTGGTGTTGTACAAGGGAATTCACGGCCTATAGCGCTGGCAGGCCCAGCTCCTGGGCCGACGCCGTCAGGTAGCGGGTCACCGACGGACCAATCAGTTTGACGACGTCGTCGGCTGGCAGCGTGGCCAGCGGCGGCACGCGCATGACATAGCGCAGGATCGCCGTTCCGACCAGGTTGGTCGCGGCCAGCATGGCCCGAAGCCGGGCCTGCTCGCCACCGCCGAGCGCATCGGACACCGCGGTCAGCACGTAGCTCTGCATGAAAGCTCGGAACGCGTCGTGCGCGTCGGGGTTCGAGGTCGCCGACTGCAACATCGCAACCATGCTGGCGCCGGTGTCCTGGTGCTCCCAGATCCCCAGGTAGGTGCGCACCATTCGGGTGCCGATGTCGTCGTCGCCCTCGGTGAGTGCCGCGACGAGCACCTTCGGGTCGATGATCAAACGGAGCGACTCTCTGAAGAGTTCGGCCTTCGACCCGAACAGGTAGAGCACCATCGACGGGTCGACACGCGCATCGTTGGCGATCGCGCGCAGCGTCGTCTTCTCGTAACCCTCCACCGCGAACCGCTGCTTAGCCGCGCGCAGCACCGCCTCGCGCGACACCGGCTCGCCTTGCCGCCTTCCGCGGCGGCGGCTCGTCGTCTTCGCTGGTGGGGACATGCTCCGACGATATCATTTCAATCGCTGTTGAAATCTGACCGCCACCGATTATACGCTCGCGCCACCAGGAAATTCACCGTCGGATGAAAAGCGAGTGAGCAATGACAACGCAGTCGCTCTCGAGTCCCAGCCATCACGCCGCCCCGGCCCATCAACCCCCTGCCGCCCTGCGCGCGACCGGTGTAGTCGGGGTGCTGGCCGTCGTGATCGCGATCGTCGCGATCGCCTTCGCCCTGCCCGCCGCGCGCTCGAAGCCGCACGACGTCCCGATCGGCGCGGCGGGCCCGCAGGCGGCCAGCGGTCAAGTTGCCGACATCCTCGAACACAACGCGCCTGGTGCGTTCGACATCACCTATTACCCCGGCGAGGCGGCGCTGCGCGACGCCATCCGCAATCGCGACGTATACGGCGGCATCTCGTTTGGTCCGGACGGCCGCACCCTGCTGATCGCGAACGGCGCGAGCCCGACCGTCGCGCAGCTGCTGAGCCAGGTCGGCACGGGCATCGCCCAGCACGCCGGCGTCGCGCTTCGGACCGAGGACATGGCTCCGCCGACCGCCGACGACCCGCGTGGCGCCGGGCTTGCGGCGTCCGCGCTGCCGATCACGTTGGCGGGTCTGCTGCCCGCGGTCGCGCTCGTGCTCGTGCTTCGCCGTGAGGTGTGGACCCGGTTCGCGGCCGCGGTGGTGTTCGCCGGGCTTGCCGGCGCGACCATCGCCGCGCTGCTGCGGTTCGTGCTCGGCTCGATCGACGCGAATTTCTGGGGGGTTGCCGGCGGCCTGGCTCTCGGCGCGCTTGCTTCCGGGCTGTCGATGCTGGGCCTCGGCTCGCTGTTCGGCCGTGCCGGGCTGGCCGTCGGTGCTCTGCTCGCGCTGTTGCTGGGCAACCCGTTGTCGGGGCTGACGAGTGCGCCCGAATTACTGCCCAGCGGATGGGGTGCCCTCGGTCAGTGGTTGCCGCAGGGCGCCAATGCCACGCTGTTGCGCTCGACGGCGTTCTTCGGCGGCTCGGGGGCCACGATGGCGATCGTCGTACTGGCCGGATGGGCGATCGCGGGAGCCGCGTTGATCGTGATTGCCGCGGTCCGTACCGGCAAGGGTGGGCGGTTGCCCGGCTGATACCTACACTCAAACGGCGTGGGACTCGACGACCGCGACGGGCTGCGGATGCTGCGCGACGCGGTCGACCCACGCCTCGGCGGCGAAGGCCTGATCCGCGACTTCTATACCAAGTGGTTCGCCATCGACTTGGCGGTGCGTGACCTTTTCCCGCCCGATCTGGGCGGCCAGTTCACGGTGTTCAGTCAGGCCTTGACGTGGCTGTTCGGTGAGCTCATCGACCAGCGGGCCGAGGAGCCCGTCGCCTTTCTGGCGCAGCTTGGCCGCGATCATCGCAAATACGGTGTGGTGCAGAGCCACTACTTCAGCATGCACGAGGCGCTCTACACGACACTGCGCGCCAAGCTGAGCGACAACTGGGACGACAAGCTCGACGACACCGCACGTGCCGCCCTCGAGTTGTTCATCGGCGTCATGCGCGGTGCCGCGGACGCAGAGCAGGGGCCGCCGTTCTGCGATGGAACCGTCGTAGAGCTGAATCGGGTCTCCCGAGACATTTCGGTGGTGCGGCTTGCGCTGGACCAACCGCTGGCCTACTTCGCGGGCCAGTACGTCACCGTGCAGGTGCCACAGTGGCCGCGGCGCTGGCGCTACCTCAGCCCGGCCATGCCCCCCGACCCCGACGGCGCCATCGAATTCCACGTCCGCTCGGTCGCTGGCGGAATGATCAGTCCCACAGTCGTCGGCGAGACCCAGCCCGGTGACCGCTGGCGGTTGTCGAATCCGCACGGCGGCATGAAGATCGACCGGGATGGCGGGGACGTGCTGATGGTTGCGGGCAGCACGGGGCTGGCCCCGCTGCGGGCGCTCATCATGGACCTCACCCGGTGGGGGGTGAACCCGAGGGTGCATCTGTTCTTCGGCGGCCGCTACCCGTGCGAGCTGTACGACCTGCCGACGCTGTGGCAGATCGCCTCGCAAAACCCGTGGCTGTCGGTGTCGCCGGTTTCGGAGTTCCGCAAGAACCCGCCGTGGGCCGCCGACTACCCCGACGTGCAACCGCCCCGCGGACTTCATGTGCACCAGACCGGCAGGCTGCCGGAGGTGGTGACGAAGTACGGAAACTGGGGCGACAGACAGATCCTGATCTGTGGCGGCCCCGACATGGTGACCGCGACGAAGGAAGCGCTGATCGCCAAAGGCGCTCCGGCAGAACGTATCCAGCACGATCCGTTGGCCGGGTGACCTCAGCCGTGGCAGGATCGCGGCCATGGGTGAGTTCGAGTCGGTAACTCTGCGCGACCCGTCGTCGTCGCTGACCGCGACGTACGTTCCAACCGCAGGGATGATCGGCACCTCGCTCGCCGACGACGGCGTCGAGCTGCTCGGCCAGCGGCGGGGGCTCGAAGCATATGTGACCGACGGCAAGACCATGGGTATACCGCTGCTCTATCCGTGGGCGAATCGGTTGAGTGGCAACAGCTATCAGGTCGACGGCACTGTCGTCTCGCTGACCGCCTCCAACGGCGTACGTGCTGACCCGAACGGCCTGCCCATCCACGGTGTCCTCGCGGCCTACCCCGACTGGGTGGTCACCGCCAGGTCAGAGAACAGATTGACCGCCGACCTGGATTACGGCGCCGACCCGCGTCTGCTGGCGTCGTTCCCGTTTCCGCACATCCTGACCCAGAAGATCACGTTGGCGGATCGAACCCTCACCGTCGAGACGACAGTGACCCCGACAACCGGTGCGTCGGTACCGCTGTGCTTCGGGTACCACCCCTACTTCGTCATTCCGGATGTGCCGCGCGAGGAATGGACGCTCACGACGCCGGACATGCGGCGTCTCCCCGTGGACGGCCGAGGTATCCCGACCGGCCAGACCGAGGACTGGAACGCAACCAGCGGACCGCTGGGCGACGTCACCTACGACGACGGCTTCGACGAGGTGGGCGACGGCACCACGTTCGCATTGGCTGGCGGCGACCGCCGCATCGAGGTGACGTTCGAAAAGGGTTATCCCGCAGCACAGTTGTTCGCCCCGCCGGGCCAGGACCTCATCGCCATCGAGCCGATGGCGGCACCAACGGATGCGCTGAGTCGCGGAGACTACCGCTGCGCGTCCGCGGGGGATTCGGCGACGAGCCGCTTCTCGATCACGGTGGTGTGAGGACCCCCGCAGACGCGGCCAAGGCTTGTCGGTCCCGGCTGCTTTGATGGGTTCATGGCGTCGACGACGTACCCCAGTTGCACGGGAAACGTTGTCTCTGAGCGGCTTGAGGTGTTGTTCGAGGAGTTGGCGGAGTTGGCCGGGCAGCGCAACGCGATCGATGCGCGGATCGTGGAGATCGCCGCGGAGATGGAGCATGACGAGCTGTGCGGGTCCACGGGTGCGCGGTCGGTGGCGGCGTTGGTGGCCTGGAAGCTGGGTTCGTCATCGACCACGGCGCACACCATCACCACCGTCGCGGGCCGGCTGCAGGAGTTCCCCCACTGTGCGGCCGGGCATGCGGGAGGGCCGGCTGTCACTCGATCAGGTCGGCGTCATCGCCGCCGGCGCCGGGCAGGGCTCCGATGCCCATTACGCGGAGTTGGCGCGCAGCGCCTCGGTCAACCAGCTGCGCACCGCGGTCAAGCTCGAACCCCGCCCAGACCCCGACGCCGGCCCGCAGCCCGAACCGCGGTCCTCGATCACCAAGACCACCGACGGCCCGTTGACCTGCTGGCGGATCAAGCTCGCCGGGCCCGCCGCCGCCACGTTCGACGCGGCGCTGCAGAGCCACCACGACGCGTTGATCGCCGCCTGGAAACGCGACCACCCCGACGACGCCGACGGCCCGAGCGGCATCCGGTCAGGCGCCGCCGCTGCCCAACACCCTGGACGCGTTCATGAGTGTGATCGAGGCCGGCTGGGATTGCGACGTCGCCGCCCGCCCGCACGGGCAGCGCACCACCGTCGTGGTGCACCTCGACGTGGCGGCGCGCATCGCCGCCCTGCATCTGGGTCCGCTACTCGGCGATGACGAACGCCGCTACCTGACCTGCGACGCCACCTGCGAAGTCTGGTTTGAGCGGCACGGTCAGGTGATCGGCGCCGGCCGCGAGACCCGGCTGATCAACCGGCGGCTGCGCCGCGCGCTGGAGCACCGCGACCGCTGCTGCGTGGTGCCCGGCTGCGGGGCCACCCGCGGTCTGCATGCCCACCACATCGAGCACTGGGAAGACGGCGGCCACACCGAGCTGACCAACCTGGTGCTGGTGTGCCCGTATCACCACCGGCTGCACCACCGCGGCGTCATCACCATCACCGGCCCCGCCGACCACCTCGTCGTCACCGACAGCGCCGGCCGCACACTCAGCAACGCCTCCCTGGCCCGCCCACCAACCACACCCCCACCCGCGGTAGCACCCAGCCCCGGACCCAGCGGCGAACGCGCCGACTGGTGGTGGTACCAACCCTTCCAACCACAACCACCACCAACAACCAACTAAGACTGGTACCGGCAGTGACCTAACGCTTGGAGCGCGGCTGCCAGACCACAAGCGCAGTGCTCTTCGGCACCACCGCGATATCGCGACTTCTCTTGGCGCTCAAGCGGTTCAGCTCTTCAGCCATCTCGGCCAACCGGGACTGCAGCGCCTCGACCTGGTTGGTCAGCTCGATGATCCGCTTGATGCCCGCGAGGTTGACACCCTCGTCCTGCGACAGCCGCTGTACCTCGCGGAGCAGGTCGACGTCGCGCTGCGAGTAGCGTCGGCCGCCGCCCGAGCTGCGTTGCGGGCTGACCAGACCGAGCCGGTCGTAGGTGCGCAGCGTCTGCGCGTGCATGCCCGCAAGCTCAGCGGCGACCGAGATCAGGAAGGTCCTGGCGGCTTCTCGGTCGTCTGAGCGCTTGCCTGCCATCACGCACCGGCCCATCCGGCCCGCGGATCGAAACCGCTTGCCCGCTCGGCTTTCGCGTAGGCCTCCAGCGCTTCTGCCGCCTCGCCCTCGAGCTTCGGTGGCACCGCGACCTTGACGGTGACCAACAGGTCGCCGTGTCCACCGGACCGCTTGGGAACACCTCGGCCACGCACCCGGAGGATGCGGCCGTCCGATGTGCCCTTCGGCACCCGCACACCGACCTTGCCCTCCAGCGTCGGCACCGAAAGCGTTGTGCCCAGGGCGAGTTCGCTGAAGCTGACCGGCACCGTGACGGTGAGATCGTTGCCGTCACGTCCGAAGACCTTGTCCGGTTTCACATGCACGGTCACATACAGGTCGCCCGACGGCGCACCGCGCAGCCCGGCTTCACCCTGACCGGCGAGCCGGATCCGCTGTCCGTCCTCGACGCCGGGCGGGATCCGCACGTTGATGGTGCGGGTACGTGTCGTGACGCCGGTGCCGTTGCACTCGTCGCAGGGCTGCTCGATGATCGAGCCGCTGCCACGGCATTCGGTGCACGGTTCGGAGAAGCCGAACGCGCCCTGGTTGCGGTTGATGACGCCCGCGCCGTTGCAGTTCGGGCACACCTTCGGGCTGGTGCCCGGACGTGCCCCGCTGCCATGGCAATTCGTACACGGCGCCGGGCTGGTCAACCGCAGAGGCATCGCCACACCTCTGGTGGCCTCCATGAACGACAGCTCGGTCTCGGTCTCCAGATCGTTGCCGCGCCGCGGCCTGCTGGGTCGAGGCTGCTGTGCGCCACGACCGAACAGCCCACCGAACAGGTCGCCGATGTTGGCGCCGCCGGTCTGGCCTGCCGCATCGAACAGGTCGTTCAGGTTGAATTCGGCACCGTCGGAGCCGAATCCGCCGAAGTTGCCGCTGCCGCCGCCGCCGGTGTACCGGCCGCGACCGAAGCCACCGCCTGCGAACAGCCGTCGGGTTTCGTCGTACTCCTTGCGCTTGGCGTCGTCGGACAACACGCTGTACGCCTCGGACACGGCCTTGAACCGCTCGGCGCCGTCCGGATTCTTGTCCGGGTGCAGCTCGGAGGCGAGCTTGCGGTAGGCGCCCTTGATGTCTTTGGCGGTGGCGTCAGAGGAGACGCCGAGTTCTTTGTAGAAGTCCTTTTCGACCCATTCACGCTGGGCCATTTCGCGTCACCTCCTTACCTGTCTAGTTGTCCTGCTCGATTGATTCTGCGTCCTGCGCGGGCGCAGCGTCGGGTTTGTCGGCCGTTTCACCGGCGTCGGGCACGGTGTCCACCACGCCGACCATCGCGTGCCGCACCACCTGATCGCCGACCTTGTAGCCGCGCCGCATCACGGTGCCGACGATGGGATGGGTCCCGTCGCCCTCGTGCTGCACGGCTTCGTGCAGCGCCGGGTCGAACTCGTCGCCCTGCGTCGCCGAACCCCGAAAGGCCCAGCCCCTCAAGGGCGGTCACCAGTTTGTCGGCGACCGACTTCAACGGACCCGATTCCAGGTCGCCGTGGCTGCGGGCGCGGTCGAGATCGTCCAGCACGCCAAGCAACTGCGCGATGACGCCTGCCTTGGCGCGATCGGCGATGAGCTGCTGGTCGCGCAGGGCCCGCTTGCGGTAGTTCGCGAAATCGGCCTGCACCCGTTGCAGATCTGCGGTCAGTTCGGCGACCTTGTCGGGGCTGCCCGACGGCGGCGGCCGCCGGCGCCGGCCCACTGGGGGCCGGCCCGGCTGCCTGCTCGCGAATCTCACCGGTCTCGGGATCGATACGCCGTTTGTCGGTGACGGTCACCGGCTCGTGCGGATCGTTGGAGCTCACTTGTTCTCCTGGTCGTCATCCTCGACAACCTCTGCGTCGACGACGTCGTCGTCAGACGTGCCCGACGGACCGCTGCCGCCGGATGCGCCCGCGTCGGCGCCCTGATCGGCCTGCGTGGCCTCGTAGATCGCCTGGCCGAGAGCCTGGGACTCCTGCCCCAGCTTCTCCATCGCGGACTTGATCGCGGAGATGTCGGTTCCGTTCAGCGCCGTCTTCGCCTCCGCGATCGCGGCGTCCACCTTGGTCAAGGTGTCCTCGGGAACCTTCGATCCGCCCTCGGCTTCACGCTGCTCGGAGACGAACTTCTCCGTCTGGTAGACCAGCGACTCGGCCTGGTTGCGGACATCGGCTTCCTCGCGACGCTTGCGGTCCTCGTCGGCGTGCGCCTCGGCATCCTTGATCATCCGGTCGATCTCCTCCTTGGACAGGCCGGAGCCTTCCTGGATCTTGATCGTGTTCTCCTTGCCGGTGCCCTTGTCCTTGGCGGTGACGTGCACGATGCCGTTGGCGTCGATGTCGAACGTGACCTCGATCTGGGGCACGCCGCGCGGGGCCGGCGGAATACCGGTCAGCTCGAAGCTGCCGAGCAGCTTGTTGTGCGAAGCGATTTCGCGCTCACCCTGATAGACCTGGATCTGCACCGACGGCTGGTTGTCGTCGGCCGTGGTGAAGGTCTCCGACCGCTTGGTCGGGATCGTGGTGTTGCGCTCGATCAGCTTGGTCATCACGCCGCCCTTGGTCTCGATACCAAGGCTCAGCGGGGTGACGTCAAGCAGCAGAACGTCTTTCACCTCACCCTTCAGCACGCCGGCCTGCAGCGCAGCGCCGACCGCGACGACCTCGTCGGGGTTGACGCCCTTGTTGGGCTCCTTGCCGCCGGTCAGTTCCTTGACCAGATCGGCCACCGCGGGCATGCGGGTGGAACCACCCACCAGCACCACGTGGTCGATATCGGACACCGAGATGCCCGCGTCGGCGATCACCGACTTGAACGGCTGGCGGGTGCGGTCGAGCAGGTCTTGGGTGATCCGCTGGAACTCGGCGCGGGTCAGCTGCTCGTCGAGGAACAGCGGGT
The DNA here is from genome assembly GCA_963758825.1 of uncultured Actinomycetota bacterium. Lineage (GTDB taxonomy): Bacteria > Actinomycetota > Actinomycetes > Mycobacteriales > Mycobacteriaceae > Mycobacterium. The sequence continues at coordinate 321,528 of CAVWWV010000019.1, forward strand.
TCTTGTCCGCGTCGACGGTGATGTAGGGCAGGTTGATCGAGGTGCTCTGCGAGCTGGACAGCTCGATCTTGGCCTTCTCGGCGGCTTCACGAAGCCGCTGCATGGCCATCTTGTCCTTGGTCAGGTCGATGCCTGCGCTCGCCTTGAACTTGTCGACCAGCCACTCGACGATCCGGTCGTCCCAGTCGTCGCCACCGAGGTGGTTGTCACCCGAGGTGGCACGGACTTCCACGACGCCTTCGCCGATTTCCAGCAGCGAGACGTCGAAGGTGCCGCCGCCGAGGTCGAAGACCAGGATGGTCTGTTCCTTCTGGCCCTTGTCCAGACCGTAGGCCAGCGCGGCCGCGGTCGGTTCGTTGACGATGCGCAGCACGTTGAGGCCGGCGATCTGGCCGGCATCCTTGGTGGCTTGGCGCTGTGCGTCGTTGAAGTAGGCGGGGACGGTGATCACCGCATCGGTGATGTCCTCGCCCAGGTAGCCTTCCGCATCCCGCTTCAGCTTCTGCAGGATGCGTGCGCTGATCTCCTGCGGGGTGTACTGCTTGCCGTCGATCTCGACAGACCAGTCGGTGCCGATTTCGCGCTTGACCGAACGGATGGTCCGGTCGACGTTGGTCACCGCCTGGTTCTTGGCGGGCTGGCCGACGAGCACCTCGCCGTTGCGCGCGAACGCGACGACGGACGGGGTGGTACGGGAGCCCTCGGAGTTGGCGACGACGACAGGGTCGCCACCTTCCAGTACCGCGACGACGGAGTTGGTGGTCCCGAGGTCGATTCCGACCGCACGAGCCATGGTGTTCCTCCTGAAATAGCTTTGTTGGGGTCTGAGTGGACCGCGCTCAAGACTGCTACTGCCGACACTTCCGTGTCAAGCCAGACTTGAGCTTGGGCGACTCAACTTGTCGAAATGGACAACGGCGGGTGTTCGAAGTTTGTTCCCAGCGGCCTCCGGCGCGTCACAGGCGGGCCCCCGACCTGCGCTAAGTAGCCTTTTGACATGCGACGGAGTGAGGTCTTTGCATGCGCGCTCGCGGCGGGTGCGCTGCTGGCGGGGTGCCATGTTGGGACTCAGGGCACGCCGATCACGAGCCCGGGGTCGCCCACCGAGCCGAGTTTCCCCACCTCGCGGCCCAGCACGAGCAGGCCGACCGCCGCGGCACCGACGAAAGACCCCCGTCCTCGCCGTCCTCGCCGGTGTCGCCGCCCGCAGCAGAGGTGCTCCGACCGCAGGAGTCCGGTTATGTCTTCATCGAGACGAAATCGGGTAAGACCCGCTGCCAAATCGACGAGCAGTCGGTGGCGTGCGAGGCGCTGTTCACCAACGCGCCGCTGCAGGACGGTGTGCGGGCCAACGGGGTGAACCTGTCCGCCGATGGGAGCGTGTCGTGGATCGTCGGCAACCTCGGCGACATCCCCGTCGTCACCATCGACTACCGCACGTACAGCGCGGTCGGCTGGACGATCGTGGCCACCGCCGACGGCACCCGGTTCACCAATCAGCAGACCAAGCACGGCGGGTTCGTCAGCATCGAGAAAGTCGAAAGCTTCTAGACAGCCTGGCCCTCTAGGCTGGCACCCGTGGACTTTCGCGCATTCGTCGAACCCCAGCAGGGCGCCACCTACGCCGACCAGCTTGCCGTCGCCAAAGCCGCTGAGGCGCTTGGCTACTCGGCGTTCTTCCGATCCGACCACTACGTGGCGATGAGCGGCGACGGCCTGCCCGGACCCACCGATTCGTGGGTCACGCTGGCCGGCATAGCGCGCGAGACGACGTCGATCCGGCTCGGCACCATGGTCACGTCGGCCACCTTCCGCTACCCCGGCCCGCTGGCCATCTCCGTGGCGCAGGTCGACGAGATGAGCGCAGGCCGCGTCGAGTTGGGTCTCGGCGCAGGCTGGTTCGAGGCCGAACACAAGGCGTACGCGATTCCGTTCCCGCCGCTCGGCGAACGGTTCGAGCGATTGCGGGAGCAGCTGGACATCATCACGGGGCTGTGGACGACCCCGGCAGAACGAGACGTTCACCTACACCGGCAAGCACCAGTCGGTGGTTGATTCGCCTGCGCTGCCCAAGCCCGTTCAGCGGCCCCATCCGCCGATCATCATCGGCGGCGGTGGTCCCAAGCGCACGCCCGCGCTCGCCGCGAAGTTCGCCGCCGAGTTCAACGCTCCGTTCATGCCCGCGGACACGCTCAAAGCCACCTACGACCGGGTACGCGCCGCCGTCGCCGACGGCCGGGCGCCCCGCCGGACTCGCTGACGTATTCGGCGGCGTTCGTGGTGTGCGCGGGACGCGACGACAGCCAGGTGGCCACGCGGGCGGCGGCGATCGGACGCGAGGTGCGACGAACTGCGCGGCAATTCACCGCTGGTCGGGGACGCCCGAACGAGATCGTCGACAAGCTCGGCGCGTTCGCCGAGATCGGCGTGCAACGGGTCTACCTGCAACTTCTGGATATGTCGGACCTCGATCACCTGGACCTGTTCGCCTCCGAGGTGATTCCTCAACTGAGTTGACCCGGCGTTACCGCAGGTCGGCGGATTAATATCGGATGGCCGTGGCAGGCGCCGACCTCGACGACGAATTCGACGAGGCCGAATTCGTCGATGAGTTCGGCGGCGACGAGCCGTCCAACGCCATGGCACAACTCGACGCTTGCCGTGGTGGGGGCCAGCGCAGCAGGCATCGCCGTCATCGGTGTTCTCGTCGGCGCGGTGATGTTCATGAGCGGAGGCGACGAGCCCGTCGACGCGCCGCTGCAACTTCGTCGACCCGTCCTTCTCGCGAGACGGCGGCGGAATCGGCATCGTCGGCGACCACCACGACACCGACCATCACCAGCACCCCGCAGGTCTCCACCACCGAGATCAACGGACCGCCGGGACCGTCGACAACCTCGGGATCATCGGACACCAGCAGCAGCAGTAGCGAAAGCAGCAGCAGCCCGACGTTCACACGGCCGCGCCACGCGCGAATTCGACGAAAACCCCGGTGGCCCCACTTCCCGACGGCCGCGCTTCAACATCACCCGCACACTGGGTCCGGGACCGATTGGGCTGAGCGCCTACTATCGGTGCCCGTGGCTGGAAATGGACCTGATGACCCGAACTACTACTCGGACAGTGAGCCCACCGCCTACGCCGCCAACTACGGCGACTACGGCGGTTATCAGCAGCAGCCGGGCCAACCGCCCGAGCCGCCGACGCCCTGGTACCGCAAGCCCGCGGCGCTCATCGGCTTCGGCGCGCTGATCGCGCTGCTGGTCGCGCTCATCGTGTGGCTGGCGGTGAGCCTGCTGTCGGATGACTCGTCGGACGGCACGGAGTCGACGACCACCACGACGACCACGTCGACGTCCTCCGCGCCGGAGGTCGCGCCGACCGAGACCGTCACCGAGACGACGGCGCCGTCCACCAGCACGGAGACGACGGCCCCGTCGAGCGAGACAACGACGACGACCGAACCGAGCATCAGCACCTCGATCAGCACCAGCACGAGCACCGTCACGGTCTCGCCGCCGGCGAGCAATCCGCAGGTGCCCCAGATTCCACAGATCCCGCAGATCCCGATTCCCGGCGCAGGCGGCTAGCGGCCCCTTCGCGGCGTATTCGGCGACCATCGCCTCGGCGCTGCGCACCGCGGCGCGGCATGCTCGGGTGGTGAACGGGTCGTTGAGCGGGTGGTCCGCACGCCGCCGCCACCGCTGCGCAGCGGCGAATGCCGCGCGCGGCCCGTCGTAGGGATCACCGGGTTGCAGGCCGAGCCTGCTTGCGGCGTCGGTGCCGGAGCCGCCGATGATGCGGCGCAGCGACACCATCTCGTCTTCGTTCAATGTTGTTGCGCGCGAGCGTAGTTGGCTCAACAGACGCAACTCCTCGAAGGCATGGGTGTCGGCGAGCAACGGATCGATGTCGGCGAGAATGTATGGCGTTGCGTAGATCGGGTTGCTCTGGACGAACTGGCGCAGCGACAGCAGGGCCGTGTGCGCCTTGAGTAGATCGGAGCGCTGCGCGAACTGCTGGTCGATGACGTCGCGCAGGGCGACGAGGCCGCTGCGCTCGAGCAGCTCGTCGGCCAGCCCGACCGAGTCGGTGACGCCGGTGCGCAATACCGCGATGGAGATCCGCAGGCCGAACATGCCGAACCGGTGCAGCAGCGCCGTACGGGTCGCCGCGTCGACCGGCAGCCCGCTGTCCTCGCGAACGAAGCGGTCGACCGAGAGCATCGCCTTGGCCAGTTCGGCGGCGTCGACCGCGGCGAGCTTCTCCAGCGCCACGAACTCGCTCTGACGCAAGGTGCGCGCGGTCAGCGCCAGCAGCCCTGACACCGGGACGACGGCCTGGCAGATGCCGGTCTTGTCCATCTCCGAGGTGAACCGCTTGGCGACGTCCCTCGCCGACAGCATCGCGTCGATGCGGCCGGCGCCGATCTCGTCGGCACGGGACGCCACCCCGATGACGCCGAGCGCCCCCGCCGAGCCGCCGACGAGTTCGCCGATCTGCTTCAGCAGCGCGATATCGGCCGCGTTGAGGGTGCGCAGCAGGAACACCACCGCATCGACGCGCGGAACGCCGTCCTCGGGGACCAGTAATTGCAACGTGCGCTGCGAGACATCGCGCGACAACGACGAGGTGCCGGGGGTGTCGATGATCGTGGTGTCGATCAGTTCGGCGGCGGGCCACTCGACGTCCAGGTCGAGGACGTCCTCCGGATCGAGGGTGGCGAAGTCGAAGGTGAGACCGCCGTTTCGGGCAATCGGCACGTTGGACCGTCTGCCGCCACGGTGATTCGCGGTGACCTTCGGGCGTCGGGCCGTTGCGAAACCACGTCACGATGCGGGTGGCCTCGGTGGCGTCGGTGGGTGCAATGTCTTCGCCGACAAGCGCATTCACCAGAGTCGATTTACCGGCCTTCAGCGTCCCGGCCAGCGCGATCCGGATCGGCTGGTTGAGCCGGCGGCCGATCCGATCCAGCTCGTTGTGCACGTCGGGACGCTGACGGTACGCCGGATCGGCCCTGTAGGCCCCAACGGTGCCGCCCAGGATGGCGCGCACCTGATCGCTCGTGCTCATATCCGGTCAATCAGCTTATGCATCGGGCCGCAGCACCGCTGACGGGGTTGGTCGGGCTACGACCTGCCCGCGGGCTGCGGCGACGACTGCGGTGCGGCAACCGCCAGCCTGTTCGCGTGGTCGGTCACCTGCCCCAGGATGTTGAGCTGCCGTTCCAGCTCGGCGACCCGGTTGTTGCGCTCGTTCTCCTCGAGCTTGGCTGCCGTGAGCGTCGCCTGCAGTGATTCGTTGAGCGAGCGGGTGGCCTGGTTCGCGATGCCCCGGTAGTGATCACGGATCTGGCGCTGAACTCCCTTGAGCCGGTCGCGCGACTCCTTGCCGACGACGAAGGCGACGTCGTCGACGAACCGACGCATGTTCATCTTCGCCTCGTTGCGGACCCGCAGCATCCGGTTCTCCATGTCCTCCTTGTATGCCTTGCGGCCCAACAGGAGTCCGGCGCCCAGCGACAGCGGGTTGAACATGCCGAGCCCGGCGAACGACGTCAGCATGCCGAACATCAGCACACCGCCGTAGGAGCCGCGCATGCCGGTGACCACCTTGTGGCCGGCCTTGATCGGCTTGGCCTCCAACCGGCCGAGCGACTTGAGCTCGCCGAAACCGGCGCCCATCTCCCTGGCATCGATCTGTGGCATCTTGACCGCGTCCAGCCCGGCCTCGACGAATGTGCGGCCCACTTCTTCGGCGAGCGCCTCGGCGCGCTGATAGGCCCAGACGAAGTTGTCGCCGACGGCCGTCGCGATCGCATCCTCGAGTTCGGTGCCGATCTCCGCCCAGTGATTGGTCGGGTCACAGTCGTCGATGACCTTCTCCGTGTGCTGGGTGATCGCGCGGAACCGGGCGCGCAGGTCATGGTCGACATCCGATGTCAGGTCGGCGATCCCGTCGTTGAGCACCTGCTGCCAAAGCGCCGTCTGCTGCAGCGCATCTTGGGCTTCCTCCTTGCGACGCTCCAGCTCGCCCTTCAATCGGCCCTGTGCCTCGGGATCGTTGAACGCGGACAACTCGGACTCCACCCTCAGCGTCAAATGCTCTGCAGCCGAACGAACCTCGGCGAGCACCTGATCGCGGATCCGGTCGTCCTCCCTGGACAGCACCTTGTCGCTGAGAAACTTGATGATGGCGGGGAAGTTGGATTCCTCGTTGAGCTCCTTGTCGCTGAGCTGAAGGGCATGGCTGCGCAGCAGCGCCGATGCGGGGATCACCGGCAGCGACAAACCCGCCCGTTGCAGATGAGCCTGGTTGGCCGCCACGATCTCGCGCCAATACGGATAGAGGTCGGTCTTCGTCGCGACGATCGCCGCCACCGGGCAGATCTCCTGGGCCTGCCGGATGAACCGCATCTCGGGCTCGGTGAACTCCTGGCTGGTGTCGCTGATCATCAGCATCGCGTCGGCATCGGGCAGCAGGCCAAGGGTGGCCGACAGGTGCGGCTGGCCGTGGCCGCCGACGCCGGGAGTGTCGATGAACGCCAGGCCCTTCTTGAGCAGGGGGCTGCTGGCGGTGACCTCAACCCGCAGCACCTCGCGGCCACCGGCTTCCGGCGCGCGCCGCAGATCGTTGCGGAGGCTGGCAGGTGGAATCGGGATCACCGAGGGCTCGGCGCCGTCGGGTGAGGCGACGATCAGCCGTGCCGACACCTGCTCCGAATACGACACCACCGTGGCGACCACTGTCGTCTCGTCGTCGCCGACCCGGGCCACCGGCACGTTCAGCAACGAGTTGAGCAGCTGGCTTTTGCCCTGCTTCAGTTGGCCGGCGATGACGACGCGGATCTGGGGATCGGAGATGCGCACCCGCGCCTTGTCGAGCCGCTCGGCCAGATCCCCGCGCTCGTTGGACTCGGCGATCTTGCGGGTGTGGTCGATCAGCTCGAGGATGACGTTCACCTTGCGAGGGTCATTCGGTTGCGTCATGGTGCCCCTACGGTAGACGCGCCAACTGGCGGGGATCGAAGAACGATCCCCGCCAGTTGCGTTGTGCGGTTGAGGTTGTCGATCAGAACACGTGGTTGTCGACGTGGGTGTCGACGTGCGTGTCGACCTGGTGGTGCGAGGAGTTGTCGTCGTGGCTGGCATCGACGGTCCCCTGCGTGTGGTCCAACTGGGTCGCGTCACCGCCGAACGAGCTGGCCGAGTGGTCATCCTCGTTGCCGACAGACACCGGGGCGTGACGAATGCGAAGCGTCGACGTTGTTGAGATCGTCGCCCGCGGCCTGGTTGTTGCTGTGGCTGCTCTGCGTCGGGGCGATGATCACGCCGCCGCCGGAGCCACCGGCCGCACCGCCACCGTCGCCGCCGTCGCTGCCGACATTGATGAGGCCGCCGCCGCCGTGGCCAGCGTTACCACCGGCCGCACCGCCGCCGCTGGAGTCGATGTCACCGACCTGGGTGTTCTGTCCGCTACCCGTGTTGGTGGCGACGTCGCCACCCGCCTGGGTGTTCACGTCGTGGCTGTGGTCATCGAGGTCGTTGTTGATGCCGCCTGCGTTGACGTTGGAGCCCTGCCCCGCGTGCACGGAGCCGGTGTTGTTGCCGTCGTTGTCGTCGCCGACCACGTTGCCGTTGCCCTTGACGCTGGTGCTGTCGACATCGCCGTTGATCGTGCCGGTGTTGACGGTGCTGCCGTCGCTGGCGTTGATGTCACGAGCTGAAGTCGAAGTCCAGGTCGAAGTTGCCGACGCCCTGCTGCACGTCCTCGCCTGCCCGCGGGCTGCCGATGTCGTTGCCGCTGGCGAGCGCGGTGTCGTTGTGGCTGGCGAAGTCCGTCTCGGGGGCGAACGTCCGCTGCGGCGCGAAGGTCAGGCCGCTGTTGTCGGCGACCGTGTGCTGCAGTGCCTGGATCGGGTCGCGCGCCATAGACCGCGGCAGGCGCGACGATCGCCGACGCGGCCTGGGTCAGCTGGGCCTGGGTCACCGCGGTGCCCATCGCCTGCGAAGCCGCCTGAGTCGGGTTGGCGACGAAGGCGCGGACATCGGTGGGATCGGCGCCGGGGCGGGTCAGACCGAGGAGCCAGTCGAACAGGAAGGAGATGGGGTTCGTCATCGAAGTGCCTTTCGGTGTGGTGGTTCTGTTGTGGTCGTCACCGGCTGTCCGGCGATCTGGGGACTACGTTATGGACCCGGCAACCCCGCGGAAACGGGGTCCACACCTATCCCTGCGGGACCCCATGCAGGGATCCTTGGGGGTCCCCCATTAGGGGATTAGGGGATAGCCGGGGATGACGGCATCAGGCCAGGTCAGCGACGGCATCAGCACACCAAAACGGCGCGGCCGTGAGTGGCCGCGCCGTTGTGGACGTGCTGATGCGCGCTAGTCGAAGACGTCGAATCCGGTGTCGCCGATGTCCAGGTGGTGCTGGGCGTCGTCGACGACTGACTGCCAGTCGGTGTCGGCGCCGTCGCCGACGAGCGGTGCGTCGTCGATGATCCCGTCTGTGAGCTGCGCGGACGGATCGTCGAAGGTCGCGACGGCCGGAACATCGGCATCGTGAAGGGCGTCCAGACCCGCGTGCAACGAGTCGTCGGGTTGCTCGATGACGTTCGTCGCGAAGGCTGTGTCCGTCGTCGATCACCGGGACCGAGGAATGGTCATCGAATGCGTCGAAAGCCGCGGTAGCTGCCCCGCTGCTCCATACGTTGCCCCCGGCATCTCCGCCGAGTAGATCCGCGCCTGTGCTCGGCACCGCCGACGACAGCGATTCCGAGACAACCGGGATCAGCGCATTGACGTCTGCGCTGGTCACATCGGGCAGATTGGCGGCGTGAATGGCTTGCGCCGGGTCAGCGGCATACTGGGCGGCAGCGTCAGGGTCCCGCACCAACGACATGACAAAGTCGAGTAGCGGGTTTGCCATGACACACCTTCTCTCCTGTTGGAATAACTTCGGGCGAGCGCCCGTTCGTTAGACACGATGCTATCCAGGGCCTGCTCTGGCGTGATCGGTGCGAAACCCTCCCCTGCCGCCGCAACGTTAGGGGACACGACGTTAGGGGTTTTGCGCCATTAGGGGGATCTGCGTGTTCGGCACGTCGTCGGCCGCTATCGTGATGGGCGGCCGAGCAGAGGAGTCTGCATGAGCAGCACAGCTCTCGGGTTGTCCATCGGGGCGACCAACCTGGTCGCCGCGCGCGTCGGCAGGCCGCCCGTGATGCGCCGCGCCGTGCTGACGCTGTTCCCCGACCGCGCCCCCGAGGTCGGCGTCGCCGCCGAGAACCCGGCGCTCAACCAGCCCGGCCTCGTGCTGACCGGCTTCGTCGAGCGGGTCGGCGATCCGGTCCCGCTGGTCGCCGAGGACGGCAGCTCCCACATCGGCGAACGCGTGCTCGTCGAAGCCCTCGACGCGCTTGCGAACACGGTGGGTGGCGGCCAGCCCGTCGCCATCGCGGTGCCCGCGCACTGGGGACCCGCGACGGTCGGCGCATTACGCGGGGCGCTGCGGGACAAGCCGAACCTGTCACCGGGCGGGGTGCCTGCGGCGCTGATACCCGACTCGCTGGCCGCGCTCGCCGCGCTGCAGACCGCACCGGGCCTGCCCGCCGGTGTCGTCGCGCTCGTCGACCTGGGCGGCAGCGGAACCAGCATCACGCTTGCCGACGCGACCGCGAACCTCGCGCCGATCGGCGAAACCGTACGGTACGGCGAGTTTTCCGGCGACGGGATCGACCAGGCGATCCTCAATCACGTTCTCGCCGGTGTCGCCGATGCCAACAACGCCGACCCGGCAGGCACCGCGGCGGTCGGCTCGTTGACCCGACTGCGTGACGAGAGCAGGCAGGCCAAGGAACGCCTGTCGGCGGAGACCGCAACCGCGGTGCCCGTCGACCTGCCCGGGTTCCGTTCCGATGTCCGGCTGACCCGCACCGAGCTCGACGACCTCATCGCCGGGTCGCTTGCGGGCCTGCTCGCCGCGATCGAAGAGACGTTGCAGCGCAACAACATCGCGCCCGCCAGTCTCGCCGCGCTGGCAACGGTCGGCGGCGGCGCGGGCATCCCGCTGGTCACCCAGCGACTGTCCGAACAATTCCGCGTCCCGGTCATCACCACGCCCCAGTCGCAGTTGAACGTGGCCGCGGGCGCCGCGCTGCTCGCCGACGGGGACCTGGCGGCCGATGCGCCGACGGGGTTGTCACCGGCCGCCGATGTGCCGACGGGTATCGCGCCCGCGGCATGGGCTGCCGGCGCCGCCGGTCTGGCCGCAAGCGAGTCCGCGGCCGACGGTGCCCCTTCGGCGACGTACCGCGCCCTGGCGTGGTCGCAGGACGACCCCGCCGGGGGTGAGCCGGTGCCCTACACCGGCGCGGATTACAGCACCGATGTCTACACCGGACCGACCGATGCCCGGCCCCCCATGGCGTTCGCCCCCGGCGATGAACCGCAGTACGAGACCGAGCCGCCACCACTGCCGTGGTACAAACGGCCACCAATCCTGTTCGGAGCGGCGGCAGCGGCGGCCTTGCTGGCCATCGGCGGTCTGGCGATCACGCTGACGGGCAACAGCGGTGTGCTCGGTCCGGTAACCGAAACAAGCACAACGTTCTCCACTCGAACCGACATCGGGACAGCCGCCGCCCGCCGAGCCGACGACCGTCACGGTGACAGGCTCCGACGGCCAGCCGACCACCACCATCGTCACGCCGCCGCCACCTCCGCCGTCGTCGAGCACCACCACGACAACCACGTCGCCGACCACCACGTCGAGCACGACGACAACCACCACGACGACGACCACCACCACCACCACCACCACCACGACGACGACGACCACGACGACGACGTCTCCTCCGGCACCCAAACCACAGCCCAAGCCGGAACCGCCGCCGGAGCCCAACACACCCGCCGGCGGGGCTTAGCGGAGAATGTGCGATGGCCGGGCCTGCGCCTGAAGCACTGACCGACATACCGCCTGCGGCCCGACATGCCGTCTCGGCGCTGATCGCGGCGCCCACGCGAGCCGATCAAGGTCCTGGTGTCGGGCGGCATCGGTACCGGCAAGAGCTCTGTGCTCGCGATGATGCGAAATGCGTTGCGCGCTGCCGACTGTCCAGGTCATGACACGGGCGCCGCGTGCGGGTGACGATCCGCAGGCGGCAATCGTCATCGATGACGCGCACCTGCTCGCCGACGAGGAACTCGAACAGCTCGCCGAGCGGGTGTCCGACCCGGCCTCGACGATGGTTGTCGCCGCCGAACCGCTCATCCAGCGGCAGGCCCTGCGGAAGCTGGCCACCGCGCTGGAACGCGAGAACCCCGTCATAACGCTTGGCGCATTGGCCCCAGCCGACGTCGGCGAAGCGGCCGGATCGGCTGCCGCCGGCCTTCCCGCGACGGAATTCGTTCGGGCACTGACGCTTTCGACCGCCGGTTTGCCGTTCCTGCTCCGGCCTGCGATCGCCGCCGCGGTGTCACCCAACGGCGAGCCTGTGGTGAACGCCATTGTGGAGGCGGCCAGATTCGCGCTCATCGAGAGGTTGCGCCGAGTCGACGAGCCGGTCCTCGACACCCTGCTGGTGTCGTCCCTGAGCCCAGGTCTGGGTCCCGACGACGTTGCCGCGGCGCTACGCCTGCACTCCGATGAGGCACAACGACTCGTCGACCGTGCCCGCGCAAGTGGGCTGATCGAGCCGTCGCACAGCCAGGTGTTTCTGCGGTCGGTCCATCTTGCCGTTGCCGCGATCATCGGCGCCGCACGGCATCACGACATCGAGCTCGCCCTGCTGGCGTCACAGATTGAATTGGATACGCTGTCAACGGATCTCGCGTTGAGAATGGCCGACCACGGGCTGCGGGACGATCGCCTTGCCTATGCGTTGGCGGACCTGGCTTCCCATCACCGCAGCCAACCGGCCAAGGCGGCACAGCTCTACCGGGCGGCCGCCGAAGCGGGCGCAACCGAGGTCAGCACCCGACTCGCCGACGCGCTGGCGATGACGGGTGACTGCGCGACCGCGGGCCGGCTGACCGACGAGATGCTCGCTTCCGACGATGCTGCCGAGCGAGCCGCCGCGGTCCGCATCGCGGCGAGCATCGCGATGCATGACGGCAGTGCCGCCCAGGCGGCTGACCTGTTCCGCTGGCTGGGCCCCTATCCCGACGCCTTCGTCAGCGCGGCGAACACCGTCGTGTCGGTCGCAGCCGGTGATGCGAAGACCGCCCGGCAGGCGCTGAGCACCGAAAGTGCCGGTCCGCCAACGTCAACCGCTCGCGCAGCGCACAGCCTTGCCGAGGGGTTGCTGTTATCCCTTGACCAACCGTTCCCCGTCGCCGTCGCCCGCCTCGGGCAGGCCATCACGACCGAACAACAACAGCCCGGTGTTGCACCGGACAGCGCGGCTGCGCTTGTCACACTGGCCGCGCTGCATGGGGGCGACCCGATCCGTGCCCGCAGCGTCATCGGGCGTGCGGTGCGCTCCGGCGGAGAGGACGACGCCTTCTCGGTTCATCGACACCGGCTTCTGCTCGGCTGGGTGCGTATGCAGGACGGTCAGTTGGGCACGGCGACGGCCGACGCCGCCTCCGTCGCCGACGCGACACTGCATCGCCGCGACGCCCTGTGGGCGGCGGCCCTCAACACGGCCATCGCCCGGCGCAGCGGTGACGGCGGTGCAGTCCAGAAGCACTGGTATGCCGCCATCGAAGTGCTGGCCGAGTACTCGGTCGACCTCTTCTCGTTGCTTCCGCTCGGCGAACTGTGGGTAGCCGCGGCGCGACTGCGCCAGGTGGACCGGCTCCAGCACACCCTTGACGAGGCGTTCGCTCTGCTCACCGCGCTCGGCAATCCGGTGCTGTGGTCGGTGCCGCTGCACTGGGCCGGCGTCCACGCGGGCATCCTGGCCAACTCGCCAGAGGCCGTCGCGCCCCACGGCCATGCGCTGACGGCTGCCGCGGGCAGCAGCGCGTTCGCGAGGGCACTCTCGGGTGCGGGCCGGACGTGGCTGCGGGTGCTGGCCAACCACGTCGACGTCGACGAGGTGACAGCTGCTGCTCGGTCGCTCTCCCAATTCGGGCTCACCTCGGACGCCACCCGGCTGGCGGGCCAGGCCGCGTTGCAGACCCCCGACGGGCGGGTGTCGGGCGCCATGTTGCAGTTGGCTCGCGACCTGAAGTTGGCGACCGCTGCCGATGACGGTCCGGGCGTCGAGTCGGCGCCCGCGACCGCGACGCCGACGGGATCGACCCGTCAGCAGTCGTCGCGGCTGTCCGACCGGGAGCGCGAGGTCGCCGAGCTGCTGCTTCTGGGGATGCCCTACCGCGACATCGGCAGCCAGTTGTTCATCTCGGCCAAGACCGTCGAGCACCACGTGGCGCGCATCCGCCGCCGGTTGGGAGCAGAGTCCCGCTCGGAGATGCTGTCGATGCTGAGGGCGATGCTGGCCACGCCCAGCTGACCGGTGCGGCAGAAGGCCCGGCAAAGCCCGTCTGTTGGCGCCGATATTGGAGCCCGTGCTGACCCCTTCGCCCTAGTAAGGGGAGCCTTCGTAGCGGTCTTTCCCGGCGAGATGCAACTATGAGCAGGCATCGAGCATAAGTTACTGGCGAGTAACTTTAGATAAGTTACTCTTGGGTAACTTAGATACCGGGAGGCACGCGGGTGGACACCCATACGCTGATCAGGCTCGTCGTCGGGCTCGGGATGACCGCAGTTGTTCTGGTCTTCGCCGCCCGCCGGGTCCTTTGGCTAACGAACCTGATCCGGTCCGGTCAGAAAACCAGCGACGAGCGCGGCCGCAAGAACGAACTCGGCACTCGCATCGCAACCCAGATCAAGGAAGTGTTCGGGCAAACCCGGCTGTTGAAATGGTCGATCCCCGGCCTCGCGCACTTCTTCACGATGTGGGGCTTCTTCATCCTCGCCTCGGTCTACCTCGAGGCGTACGGTCTGTTGTTCGTCCACGACTTCCACATCCCGCTTGTCGGACGGTGGGACGCGCTGGGCTTCCTGCAGGACTTCATCGCGCTGGCCGTTCTGGCCGGCATCACGACCTTCGCGATCATCCGGCTGCGGACCGAGCCCAAGGAACACGGCCGCGACTCCCGCTTCTACGGGTCGCACACCGGCGGCGCCTGGCTGATCCTGTTCATGATCTTCAACGTCGTGTGGACCTACGCGCTCGTGCGCGGCTCGGCGGTGAACACCGGCAATCTGCCCTACGGCGACGGCGCTTTCTTCTCTCAGTTCATGGGCTGGGTGCTGAGCCCGCTCGGCCATACCGCCAACGAGTGGATCGAAACGGTCGCGCTGCTGCTGCACATCGGCGTGATGCTGGTGTTCCTGCTGATCGTTCTGCACTCCAAGCACCTGCACATCGGCCTGGCACCGCTCAACGTCACTTTCAAGCGCCTGCCCAACGCGCTGGGCCCGCTGTTGCCGGTGGAGTACAAGGGCGAGCCGATCGACTTCGAGGATCCCGCCGAGGACGCGGTGCTGGGCCGCGGCAAGATCGAGGACTTCACCTGGAAGGGCTACCTCGACTTCACCACCTGCACCGAGTGCGGGCGCTGTCAGTCCCAGTGCCCGGCGTGGAACACCGGAAAGCCGCTGTCTCCCAAGCTCGTCATCATGAACCTGCGCGACCATCTGTTCGCCAAGGCGCCATACATCCTCGACGACAAGGAAACTCCGCTGGAGAACACCCCTGAGGGTGGCCTCGGCGAGGAGCTGCGCGGCGAGAAGCGCAGTGAGGAGCATTCGCACGAGCACGTGCCGGAGTCGGGCTTCGAGCGCATCTTGGGCTCCGGCCCCGAACAGGCCACCCGCCCGCTGGTCGGCACCGCCGAACAGGGCGGCGTCATCGACCCCGACGTGCTGTGGTCGTGCACCACCTGCGGCGCGTGCGTCGAGCAGTGCCCGGTCGACATCGAGCACATCGACCACATCGTCGACATGCGCCGCTACCAGGTGATGATGGAGTCGGAGTTTCCCGCCGAGCTCGGCGTGCTGTTCAAAAACCTTGAGACCAAGGGCAATCCGTGGGGTCAGAACGCCAAGGACCGCACCAACTGGATCGACGAGGTCGAATTCGATGTGCCGGTGTTCGGCAAGGACGTCGACTCGTTCGAGGGCTACGAATACCTGTTCTGGGTCGGCTGCGCGGGCGCCTACGAGGACCGCGCCAAGAAGACGACCAAGGCCGTCGCCGAACTGCTCGCCGCCGCCGGAGTGAAGTACCTGGTGCTCGGCGAGGGTGAGACCTGCAACGGCGACTCGGCCCGCCGGTCGGGCAACGAGTTCCTGTTCCAGCAGCTGGCCGCGCAGAACGTCGAAACGCTCAACGACCTGTTCGAAGGCGTCGAGCGGGTCGATCGCAAGGTCGTCGTCACCTGCCCGCACTGCTTCAACACGCTGGGCCGCGAATATCCGCAAGTCGGCGGCAACTACACCGTGCTGCACCACACCCAGCTGCTGAACCGACTGCTCCGGGACAAGAAGCTGGTGCCGGTGAAGCCGGTGGACGGTGAGGGCTCCGACATCACCTACCACGACCCGTGCTACCTCGGCAGGCACAACAAGGTCTACGACGCGCCACGTGAACTCATCGGCGCGTCCGGCGCCAAGCTCACCGAGATGCCTCGCCACGCCGACCGCGGATTGTGCTGCGGCGCAGGCGGTGCCCGCATGTGGATGGAAGAGCACATCGGCAAGCGGGTGAACCACGAACGCGTCGAGGAGGCGTTGGACACCGGCGCGTCGAAGATCGCCACCGGCTGCCCGTTCTGCCGCGTGATGATGACCGACGGCGTCGACGACGTCGCCGCGGCCAATGACCTGCCCAAGGCCGAGGTGCTCGACGTGGCACAGCTGCTGCTCGCCTCGCTCGACACGAGCTCGGTCACACTGCCCGAAAAGGGAACCGCCGCAAGGGAAGCCGAGGAGCGCGCGGCAAAGAAGCCCGCAGAAGCGCCGGCCAAGGCGCAAACCGCGACCGTCGAGGCGGAACCGGAAGCCGAGCCGGAACCGAAGGCAGCCGAGGCGACCGAGGCGGAATCCAAGCCGGTGACCGGCCTCGGCATCGCGGGCGGCGCGAAGCGCCCAGGTGCCAAGAAGACAGCGGCCGCACCCGCCGGAGGCCGAAGGCCGCAGGCGCCCGCCAAGGGGCTCGGCATCGCGGGCGGCGCGAAGCGCCCGGGTGCCAAGAAGACAGCGGCCGCACCCGCCGAGGCCGAAGGCGGCCGACGCACCTGCGGAAGCGGAGGCGAAGGCCGAGGCACCTGCGGAGGCAAAGGCCGAGGTCAAGGGGCTCGGCTTGGCCGCGGGTGCCAAGCGACCCGGCGCCAAGAAGGCACCGGCGAAGGTTGCGCCGAACGAGGGCGAAGCCACCGTCACGCAGCCCCCGAACGTTGATCCGGACAAGGCTGAGCCGGGTGCCAAGACCGACACCGCCGACTCCGATCTTGGCGTGGCCAAGCCTGAACCGGAGGTCAAGGGCCTCGGTATCGCCGCCGGTGCGCGCAGGCCGGGCGCGAAGAAGACACCTACGGCGCCTGCCGCCAAACCCGCTGCGCCGCAGCCGGAACCGGAAGCCGACGGCGAATCCGCGCCTGCGCCTGAGCCTTCCAACGAGGGCAACGGTGAAACGCCTGCAACACCGGTGAAAGGGCTGGGTATCGCAAAGGGCGCGCGACCGCCGGGGAAGCGCTGACGTCGGCGAAAGATCACAGCCCGGTATCGATCGGCAAATTCGATTTGCCATCAATGAGACGATGAACGACGTGACTACCCATCAGGTGCCGTGGCACTCGACCGGCCAGCACCCGCGGCAGCGCACGTTCACGCAGTCGTCGAAGTTGCAGGACGTCCTGTACGAGATTCGCGGGCCGGTGCACGAGCATGCGGCGCGGTTGGAGGCCGAAGGCCACCGGATCCTGAAGCTCAACATCGGCAACCCCGCGCCGTTCGGGTTCGAGGCGCCCGACGTGATCATGCGCGACATGATCCAGGCGCTGCCGTATGCGCAGGGTTACTCGGACTCCAAGGGCATCCAGGCCGCGCGCCGGGCCGTCTTCACACGCTATGAACTGGTGGACGGCTTTCCCCGGTTCGACGTCGACGACGTCTATCTCGGCAACGGCGCCTCAGAACTGATCCAGATGACGTTGCAGGCACTGCTGGACAACGGCGACCAGGTGTTGATTCCTGCCCCGGACTATCCGCTGTGGACCGCGTGCACCTCGCTGGCCGGTGGCACCCCGGTCCATTACCTGTGCGACGAGACGGCGGGTTGGCAGCCCGACATCGCCGACATGGAGTCGAAGATCACCGACCGCACCAAGGCGATCGTGGTGATCAACCCGAACAACCCCACCGGTGCCGTCTACAGCCGGGAAGTGCTCACGGCGATAGCCGATCTCGCGCGCAAACACCAGCTGCTGCTGTTGTCCGACGAGATCTACGACAAGATCCTCTACGACGACGCGAAGCACATCGCGACGGCATCGGTGGCACCGGACGTGCTGACCTTGACCTTCAACGGTCTGTCGAAGGCCTACCGGGTGGCCGGCTACCGGTCGGGTTGGCTGGTGATCACCGGCCCCAAGGAGCACGCCGAGAGTTTCATCGAGGGCATCAGCCTGTTGGCGAACATGCGGCTGTGTCCTAATGTCCCTGCGCAGTACGCGATTCAGGTCGCTCTCGGCGGCCATCAGAGCATCGAGGATCTGGTGCTGCCCGGCGGCCGGCTGCTCGAGCAGCGCGACGTGGCGGTGGCCAAACTCAACGAGATCCCAGGTGTGTCGTGCGTCGAACCGCAAGGCGCGCTGTATGTCTTCCCTCGGCTGGATCCCGAGGTCTACGACATCGCCGACGACGAGCAGCTCGTCCTGGATCTGCTGCTGCAGGAGAAGATCCTGATCACCCAGGGCACCGGGTTCAACTGGCCAACACCAGATCATCTGCGCATCGTCACCCTGCCGTGGGCCCGCGACCTCGCCAACGCCATCGATCGACTCGGCAACTTCCTGGCAAGCTACCGGCAGTAACTGCGTTTTCAGGTGCTGCCTCTACCCTCGTCCGGGTGACGCACTCGCATGCCCACTCGCACAGCCTGGCTGGCCCTTCGCCGCTGGGACCGCTGGCCGCAAGGATCGTCGTCGGTCTGCTGATCGCCATCGCGTTCGTCGTTGTGGCCGGGGCCAGTATGGCTGTGGCCCAGCCAGCAGAAGGTCGACATCCCTCTGCCCTTCCAGAACTCCGCGGGCGGCGCGGTCACCACCGAGGCCGGCCATGTGCTGTCCAGCAGCGCCGCAACCTGCGGCGACCAGTCGGTGGGAGCGGTGCTGACCACGGCACCGGTACCCGCCGAGGGCGCCGACGCACATTGTGTGCAGTCGCTGATAGCGATCGACTCCGGACCGAACGAGGGCGCCAACACACTGCTGGAGTTCAGCGGCGGGCCGGGCCAGCCGCAATTGGCGGTCGGTGAGAACATCCGGATCACCCGCGTGGTCGACCCCACCGGGACGACGACCTACTCCTTCTACGACTACGAGCGGAAACTGGCCGTTGATCGCGATGGCCGCCGCGTTCGCGGTGGTGGTCGTCGCGGTCGCCAGGTGGCGCGGACTGCGCGCGCTCGTCGGCATCGTCGTTGCGTTCGCGGTGTTGGTCGTGTTCATGTTGCCTGCGCTGCGCGACGGAGGCGCCGCGATCCCTGTGGCGCTGGTCGCGTCGGCCACCATCCTGTATGCGGTGATCTATCTCGCGCACGGTGTCAGTCTGCGCACGAGTGCGGCACTCCTCGGCACGTTGACAGCGCTTCTGCTTGCCGCGGGGTTATCTTGGGCCGCAATCGAATTGGCCCATCTGACCGGTTTATCCCAGGAAGAGAACAACGCGGTCGCGACCTACCTCGGCAACGTGTCGATCACCGGGCTGCTGCTGGCAGGCTTCATCGTCGGCTCGCTCGGCGTGCTCAACGACGTCACCGTCACCCAGGCGTCGACGGTGTTCGAGCTGGCTCAAGTCGGCGACGGCAGCTCACGCAGGGGCATCTTCGTGGGCGCCATGCGGGTGGGCCGCGACCACATCGCCAGCACTGTCTACACGCTGGTGCTCGCGTACGCCGGTAGTGCATTGCCGCTGCTGCTGTTGTTCAGTGTCGCCAACCGGTCGCTCGGCGACGTACTGACCAGCGAGACCGTCGCCATCGAGATCGCCCGCTCGGCCGTCGGCGGTATCGCACTGGCGCTTTCGGTGCCACTGACAACTGCGATTGCGGCCGTGCTGGCCACGCCGGGCGCCGCTATGGCGTTCCAGCAGCTCCAGCAGGTAGGCGCCGTATCCCGACTTGAGCAACGCGTGCGCGCGGTCGGCGAGTTGGTCGTCGTCGATGAAGCCGACGCGCCACGCCACCTCCTCGGGCACGCTGATCTTCAGCCCCTGCCTGCGCTCGATGGTTCGGACGTAGTCGCTGGCGTCCAGCAGCGAGTCGAACGTTCCGGTGTCGAGCCACGCCGTGCCCCGGTCGAGGACCTCGACCGAAAGCCTGCCCTGGTTCAGATAGACCTGGTTGACCTCGGTGATCTCGTATTCGCCCCGGGTCGACTTGTCCAGCGAGCGTGCGATCTCGACGACGTCGTTGTCGTAGAAGTACAAGCCGGGCACCGCGTAGTGCGACTTCGGTGTTGCGGGCTTCTCCTCGATCGACAGCGCGGTGCCGTCGGCGGCGAACTCGATGACACCGTAGGCGGACGGGTCGGCCACCCGATAGGCGAAAATCGCTCCGCCACTGATGTTTTGAAAGCGACGCAGGCTTGTTCCCAGGCCGGGGCCGTAGAAGATGTTGTCGCCCAACACCAGCGCAACGGATTCCCCGCCGATGTGGTCGGCGCCGATGACGAAAGCCTGCGCCAGGCCGTCGGGTTGCTCCTGCACCGAATAGGTCAGGTTGATACCGAACGCCGAACCATCATCGAGCAGCCTGCGGAAGTTCTCTGCGTCCTGCGCGGTGGTGATCACCTGGATGTCGCGGATCCCCGCCATGATCAGCGTGGAGAGCGGGTAGTAGATCAACGGCTTGTCGTAGACGGGCATCAGCTGCTTGCTGACACCCATCGTGATCGGGTACAGGCGCGTGCCCGACCCGCCCGCCAGGATGATCCCCCGCATCAGCCCGCGAGGTCCTCTTCGGTCAGCTCGGTCGCCGCCAATGCGGAGCGCAGGTCGGCATGCCTGAATACCGAGGTGACATGGTCACGCACCACCCGGAACGCCACCGCGTCGCCGTCCTGTTCCTCGGCGACCACCACGCCGTCACGGACATACATCCGGCCCGGGTCGGCGGCGGTGACGCCCAGCGAGCCCGCCCATTCGCGAAGGGCCTCGTGGCCTTGGCCCGCCCCGTTCACATCGCCGAACTCGATGTCGTCGCTGGACACCTGCAGCAGCGTGTCGAAGTCCCCCGCGTTCAGCGCGTCGTGCCAGGCGAGGACGGTTGCGATCTCCGAAGTCGTCATGATCGAAACGTACGCCAAACTCAGAACGGGGTACGACCCAGCCACCCGTCCCAGACGGCGGTGTCGCCGAATACCTCGAGGCCGCCCTCGGTTGCCGTCTGACGGCGCACCACGGCCAGCAGCAGATCCTTCGCGCTTCCGCGCAGCGCAGCGTCACCCTTGCCGTGCTCGTGCGACCACGCGATGCCGTCGTCCGTGCCGGTGATCGTCCACTCCCCTGCGGATCCGAGGTCGTCGTCGGTGGCATGCAGATGCAATGTCTTTCCCGCGTCCAGCGGCGACGATTCGGCGCTCACCTCGACCGCGACGCGTTCCAGCCATTCGTCGATGCCGTCGGCCGCCAAGTTCGGGCGCTAGCCGATAGTCGGCGCCGACCGCGATGGCCGCATCGGCCCGGTGCACGGTCGCCTCGTGCAGCCTGCGCCGCACCCACCAGGGGGCAGGGCGTGGGCCGATGAACGTCCAGACAGCAGTGTGGGCGCCCGCCGCGTCGACCGAGTCGAGGAGGAGTCGGACGCCCGCATTCAGCCAGTCGATTGCCGCGTCGATATCGTCGGGCGGCTTGCCGTCGGGTACTTCCCGCGGATCCAGCGCCTCGTCGCGCCGGTCGGCGACGATCTGTGCCGCCCACCGGTTGCCGCGGCCGACGTGGCGGAACAGCTGCCGGACCGTCCAATCGGGACACGTCGGAACGGGAGTGGTCGGATCGGCGGTGCGAATCAGTTCGCCGAATGCTCGCGGTCTCCTCGATGAGCGCAGCACGGACATCCACCTGACGAACCTAACTCAATAGTCGACGCGGAATCCCCCGATGAACGCGATCGTGTTTCCGTCCGGGTCGGTCACCGTCGACGTCTGCACGCCCTTGCTGGCGTCGACGATCTGCTTCTGATGCGATGCCGCGCGCACCGATCTCGGCCAGATGTTTCTCCAGGTCGTCGACGGCGAAATTGAGCAGGCCCCTGCCCGCGCGCTCCGGGTCGCTGAACACCTGCACCCAGGCGCCGGGAAGCACCTGCCATTCGACGAGCGTGGGCATCGGATTGTTGTCGGCGGGCCGCCCGAACAGCGACGCGTACCACTGCTCACTTCTGTCGATATCGGATACGGGCACAACCGCCAGCACATGTTTTATCGGCATGTGAGTTACGACCGGATCAGGCCGGTGAACTCATCGCGCGCGCCGTTCCGAGTGTGACCGGAAGCGACGACCAGCCGCGCAGCACCCTGGTGTCGCGGCGACTGCCGCTGCCCGCCAGCCGGGCGTCGGGGAACCGGTCGAAGAACGTGCGCAGACCGACCTCCCCTTCGGCGCGGGCCAGCGCCGCACCCAGGCAGAAGTGCCTGCCTCCGGAGAAAGACAGATGCCTGCCCGCGTTCTCGCGTTCGATGTCGAACCGATGCGGATCGGGGAAGACATTCGGGTCGCGGTTGGCGCCGGCAAGATGCAGGACCACGAGTTCCTCTTCGCTCACCCGGGTGCCCGCCACATCGGTGTCCTTGCATGCGATGCGCGCACTCATCTGCACCGGAGACTCCAGCCGGAGGATCTCCTCGACGGCATTCGGCCACAGCTGCGGTCGGGCGGCGAGCGTCTCGAGATGCTCCGGTGCGTCGAGAAGCATCCGAATCCCGTTGCCCAGCAGGTTGACTGTGGTTTCGAAGCCTGCGGCGAGCACCAGGCCGGCGAGGGCCTGCAGCTCATCGCCTGCCAGCTTCGGACCCTCGTCGGAAGCCTTGATGATCTGGCTCATCAGATCGTCGCCGGGATTGCTGCGCAACTCGCTTCAGATGGCGCTCGAGCCAGCCGTTGAAGCCGACGATGCCCGCATTCACCTGCTGGAACTGCTGCCAGGACAGCCCGATGTCGAGGCTCGGCGCCCCCATCTCGCCGTAATGCAGGATGCGCGGCCGGTCCTCGTCGGGGACGCCCAGGATGTCACCGATTATCGCGACCGGGAGCTGTGAGCAATAGCGGTCGACGATGTCGACGACATCGGTGTCGCCTTCGAGCTGGTCGAGCAGCGTCGTCGCGGTCTCTTCGACCCGCTCCCGCAGCGTCGCAACGGCTCTGGGCGTGAACACCGACGACACCAGCTTGCGGTACCGGGTGTGCTCGGGCGGCTCGACAGACAACAGCGAAGGCGGACGCAACGGGTGAAGCAGTCCTGGATCGGTCTTCTTGGCAACCCAGCGCAGCGGCTTGGGCAGGTTGCCGCCCAGCTCGGTCACCCGGAAATCGTCCGAGCGCAGCAGTTCATGCGCGACGCCGTGGTCGACGGTCATCAGCACGGCGCGGCATCGGATCAGCGGGCCCTTGTCGCGCAGTTCGTCAGCGAAGGCGCCCGGGTTCTCCCGCACCGCGGGATCGGCGATGAGCCGCGCCTGTGGATCGCCGTTGCGCAGGCCCAGCCTGGAGAGGCCTCGGACGACGCCGTGTAGAGCGAACCAACGAATTCGTTGCCTCATGACGCGAGCTTACGACCGTCGGTGTTGTTCTACAAGTGTCAAACAGTGCTGCTTCTGCCCAACGCGAACACCCGCCAACCGGCGTCGGTCCACTTGGCCGAGTCCAGGCAATTGCGGCCGTCCACAATGACTTTCGCGCGCACGGTGTCGGCCAGATCACGCGGGTCGAGGTCGACGAACTCCCGCCACTCGGTGAGCACCAGCACGGCGTCGGCGCGATCACACGCCTCGACCACCGACGTGGAGTAGTTCAGCGTCGGGAACAGTCGCTGGCTGTTCTCCATCGCCTTCGGGTCGTAGACGTTCACCGTGGCGCCGTTGAGCTGCAGCATGCCTGCCACATTGAGCGCGGGTGAATCCCGGACGTCGTCGGACTCGGGTTTGAAGGCGGCGCCGAGGACCGCGACGTTCGCGCCCAGTAGCGAGCCGCACGCCTTCGTCGCCAGCTCAACCATCCGCGTGCGCCTGCGCATGTTGATGCTGTCGACCTCGCGCAGGAACGTCAGCGCGTGGTTGGCGCCGAGCTCACCCGCGCGTGCCATGAATGCGCGGATGTCCTTGGGCAGGCATCCGCCGCCGAAGCCGAGGCCCGCGTTGAGGAACCGGCGGCCGATGCGCGGGTCGTAACCGAGTGCGTCGGCGAGAAGCGTCACGTCGGCGTCGACGGCCTCGCACACTTCGGAGATCGCATTGATGAACGAGATCTTCGTCGCGAGAAAGGCATTCGCCGAAACCTTCACCAACTCGGCGGTCTGCAGGTCGGTCAGCAGGAACGGCACGCCCTCGTCGAGTAGGGGCGCGTACAACTCGCGCATGGCCGCCTCGGCGGTAATCGAGTCCGGCTGCACGCCGAGCACCAGGCGATCGGGATGCAGGGTGTCGTGAACAGCGAAGCCCTCACGGAGAAACTCGGGGTTCCAGGCGATCTCGACGTCGACGCCGTCGGCGGCCAGACTGCGCGCCCGTGCACCGAGTTCGGACGCGGTGCCGACGGGCACGGTCGACTTGCCGACGATCACCGCCGAACGCTGCAGCTTCGGCACCAAGGTGTCGATGACGGCGTGCACGTGGCGCAGATCCGCGCCGTACTCGCCCTTCTTCTGCGGCGTCCCGACGCCGAGGAAGTGCACATCGGCGAATTCGACGGCGGCGTCGTAGTCCGTCGTGAAGTGCAGCCGACCCGCGGCGAGGTTGTCGCTCAACATCTTTCGCAGGCCGGGCTCGTAGAAGGGGATCTCACCGCCCGCGAGTTTCGCGACCTTGCCGGGGTCGATGTCGACGCCGAGTACTTCGTGACCCAGTTCGGCCATGCCGGCGGCGTGCGTCGCGCCGAGATAGCCCGTGCCGAACACAGTGCATCGCATAAGGCCGGTATAGGCGGCCGCGATGAGCTAACCGCTAAGCGACACTTAGCGGGAGGCCAACACCAGATGGCCGGCTAGTGGCCGCCGGTGCAGATGCCCAGCACACAGATGCTCGGGCCACCGCCACCGCTACCACCCCGCGAACGAGAACCCCCGTCGCCGTAGTCACCAGAACCCGAGCGGCCGGAGCCCGGATCGGGGTAGCCACCACTCGAGCCCGGGTATCCACCCGAACCGGGGTAACCGCTCGAGCCGGGATACTGCGGCGCCTGCTGGGGCGGATCGTCAGGGATCTGCTGAGGTGGATTCCACGGCTGCCACGGCGACTGCTGCGACGGCCGCTGCCACGGCGGCACCCACACCGGGGGCCGCTGCGGGATGTAGACCGGCGGCTGTGGGTTGTACACCGGCGGGTTGTAGATCGGCGGCGCCAGAACCGGGGGCACCACCGGGGCCGCGGGCACCGGCACCGGTGCGGCAGGCAGGGGCGCCGGCGGCGCGGCCGCAGGCGCGGGCGGGAGTGCAGCTGCGGGTGCGGGCTGCTCGACGAAGACCGTCCTGGGCGCCTGCGCGGGCGCCTGCTGAACGACGGGCACGGGCGCCTTGATGATTTCCGGCGGCGGAGCGGCAGGAGCCGGAGCGGGCGCAGGAACGGCAGGTGCCAACTCCGGCACCGGGGCCTGCGCGACCTGGCTCGGGATCACCGGCGTCTCGCCGGGGCTGGGCCGCTGGTCGACCGTCGGGCGAATGCTCACCGCCAGCGAGATCACCAGCGCGACAACGCCGACGACGAAGATCGAGGTCAACGCGCTACCGACGAGCAGGAACGGCTTGCGGCTCTCGTCCTCGAAGAACGCGTCGGGCTCGGGCACCTCGACTTCGTCGGAATACGCCAGCGCGTCCGAGTACGCCTCCGCGTCCGCTGCATTGACGGGCGCCATCTGGGTGGCGATGCCCGCCATCTGCGTGACCGCACCTGCCGCCAGCTCCGGATAAGCGCTGCCCGCGGTGGTGCCCGTCCCGATCCTGCGAGTAGGCGAGACCTGCGGTGGACGCCTCCAGCTCCGGCGCGTGCGCCGACGCGAGCGCCGCACCGCGGGCGAGCGCGAGTTCAGGCTCGTCGGGGGCGCTGACGGGCAGGGCCACCAGATTCTCCAGGTGAGCCTTCACAGCTGCCGCGTCGACACCGGATCCGACGATGAACAGGCCCTGCGGCGGCGATTCCGCGGATTCGACGGACTTGGCCATCTCGGTGAAGACGGCCATCGCGTCGGAGTCGTGCAGATCGCGGCTGAGCACCTTGACCACCGACCCGTCCTCGGTCTGCACGACCGACAGGGTGGCGGTGTCCTTCTCGATGAACAGCAGTGCGGTGGTGTCGTAGCCGATCGCGCGGCCGACCGCCTGGGCGAGCGACGACGCGGCGTGCGTGACGGATACCAGCATGACGTCTTCGATGCCGCGAGCGGTCAGCGTGTCGCGCAGCGCGGCGGCGTCGGAATGGTTCGTCCACGTGACGCCGATCGACTTCAGATGATGGCCGCTGACGGCGGCGCTTTCCTGGGTGCCGAGCACTGCCGCAGCGACCTGATCGGCCGCATTCGACGTTGCTGAGCCGTCGCCTGGCCTGATGTCGAAGGCATCGTGGTCGACGGTGACACCGTCTGCCTTTTCGCCCTCGACCAGCACCATGCGGACCGTCGTAGGTGTCATCGACACACCTAGTACGATGTCCACTGACTCCTCCAAAATGTTTGCTACGCTGTCTAGGTTGTTAACGCGCGCTCGTACCACGCGGGCCGACAACTAGTTAATTCATCGCCACTGCCAGGGCGGGCGTTACAACCAACCGCGTTTGCTGATGGCGGTGAATACCTGGCCGGCTCGCGACGGCACGAATGCTCGTCTGCGCCGTAGGTAAACCCTACTCGCGTCAACGGAAACGCGAATGCCTCGATTCAACTTCCCGCCAGAGTTTCATCTCCGTCAGCCGCTGCGCCAGCGTGTCGACGTGGTCCTCGGCGGCTCCGCGAACGTCGGCCTCCGGTGTCCCTTAAGTCGACTTGATGAAATTCTGATACGACTTCGACGGCGTCGGCCCTCGCTGGCCCTGATACTTGGACCCGACCTTGGCGCTGCCGTACGGGTTTTCCGCCGGACTGGTCAATCGCAGCAGGCAGAGCTGCCCGATCTTCATGCCCGGCCACAGCGTGATCGGCAGGTTGGCGACGTTGGACAGCTCGAGCGTGATGTGTCCGGTGAAGCCCGGGTCGATGAAGCCGGCCGTCGAGTGCGTCAGCAGACCGAGCCGGCCGAGCGATGACTTCCCTTCGAGGCGGCCCGCGAGGTCGATGGGAAGCGAGCATCGCTCCAGCGTCGAACCCAGTACGAACTCACCCGGATGCAGGACGAACGGCTCGCCTTCTTTGGGCTCGACGAGGGTGGTCAGATCGTCTTGACGCGTCGACGGGTCGATGTGGGTGTAGCGGGTGTTGTTGAACACCCGGAACAGGTTGTCGAGCCGAACATCGACGCTCGACGGCTGCACCAGGCTCTCGTCGTAGGGGTCGATGCCAAGACGTCCGGCGGCGATCTCGCCACGGATGTCGCGATCTGAGAGCAGCACCCGACGAGCGTAGCCGCTGGGGTGTTAGCCTTCGTTTTCACCGGCTTGGCCGGGGTTGCCGATGTAGTTCAATGGCAGAACATCAGCTTCCCAAGCTGAATACGCGGGTTCGATTCCCGTCATCGGCTCCACGTCTTCCTGCGGTTCGGCGGCATATTCCGCTACTGCCAACGCCCGTCAAAAATGGTCTTTTGACCGTGGCGCGGGGACACAACCACAATCCAAACCGTTTGTTGGGCGCTGCGCCGGGTAGCAGGTGTCGTACGTCTCCCGCGCTTCGTTGTTTAGTTGTCGGCCGGCCACCGATTGAAGGAGTCGCCTTACCGTGCAGGAACATCTCCCACCCCGCGCCATCCCTCGATCGGTCCGTGTGTGGGGGCCGGTCGTCTTATTCATTGCCTTGGCGTTGTACTTGGCCGCATATCTGCGGTGGCCCAGCCTGGCCAGCCAGGTCGACGTGCTGGTGTACCGGTTCGGAGCAGTGCGCGTCTGGGATGGCCAAGACCTGTACTCAGCGGGGATGACCGGAAATTCACACACGATGCTGTTCGACTACCCGCCATTCGCTGCGCTGTGCTTTCTTCCGCTGATCGGCTTGAGCCAGCCTGCCATTCTCACCCTTGCGTTTCTGGTGAACATTGTCTGCGCGGGTTACATCGTCCGCCGGATGCTCACCGCGGCAGGAATAAGGACCGCAACCGGTGTGTGGGGGTTGACGGCGCTTCTGATGGCTCCGATCATCTGGCTCGAACCTGTCCGGCTTTCGCTGCAGCTCGGCCAGATCAATTTGCTCATGATGACGATCGTCCTCGCTGACGTGCTGTCGCAACCGTCCCGCAGGTGGACTGGGATCGGTATCGGGATCGCCGCCGGTATCAAACTGACTCCCGCGCTCTTCATTGTCTTTCTCGTCGCAACCGGGCGACGTCGTGAGGCAGTCATCGCCGGATTGACGTTCATCTCCACCATCGCAGTCGGTTTCGTTCTGCTGCCGGCTGATTCGAACGAGTTCTGGCTGCGTGGGCGGTTTCAGGACGTACGACGGATCTCCAGCGACCCGCTGGCGAACACCAGCCTGACTGGACTCCTGGCGCGCCTTGACTGGTCGACCCGGTGGGAGACCGCGGTCGCCGTCGTATTCGCGGTCGTCGCCATCGCAATCGCCGCGGTGGCGTGGCGTCGCGGTCATTTGCTCCTAGGCGTCGCCATCGTGGGGATGACCTCGGCCGCCGCGTCACCCTTCAGCTGGAGCCACCACTGGGTGTGGTTCGCACCGCTTCTCGTCCACCTTGGGTTTCTCGGGTTCGTACACCGCTCGCGCGTCGCGGCGCTCGCTATGTGGACACTTGCGGCGATCTTCGGCGGGTGGTTCGTCTCATCACGAAGCTCGCCTCCACAAGCAGGTCTGATGTCCTTGCGCCACCCCGGGACCTGGAATCAGCTTCTACCCGCGGCGTACCTTTTCGCGCTTACTATCGTGCTCGTCTGCAGCGTGTACACACTCTGGCGGGCACGACAGCATCAAGCTGCCGCAACGATCGGCATTGACGCAATGGAGCAGGGCAGTCGACAAAAAGCGAGCGTCGGCCCGCTCTACCGCGATCATTAGCCGTCGTCCGGTGACACAGTGGGTTATTCCTCGAGTGAAATAGGGGCTGTCATCGGAGGGAGGGCTGGTGAGTGCGGAGCGATTAGCTCCCTCGCGTTCGGATCTGCGCCGATGGAGACAACATCTGGCAGACGAACGCGCTGAGGCAGCGATCTACCGTGATCTCGCGCAGCGGCGCACCGGTGCCGATCGCGAAATCCTGCTGGCGCTTGCTGATGCCGAAGCCCGTCATGAGCAGCATTGGCTCGATCTTCTGGGTACGGATGTCGGCACGCCGAACCGACCGTTGCTGCGGACGCGAGCGCTTGGCTTCTTGGCGCGCCACTTCGGGTCCGTGTTCGTCCTCGCGTTGGCGCAGCGCGCAGAAGCACGGTCGACGTATGAGAGCGATGCCGACGCGACGCCCAGGATGGCCGCCGACGAGCGTGTCCACGAGGAGGTTGTGCGCGCACTGGCCGCCCGAGGACGCAGTCGGCTCTCCGGTGCATTTCGTGCCGCGGTGTTCGGCGCCAACGATGGCTTGGTCAGCAACCTGGCGCTGGTGCTTGGCGTCAGTGCCACCGGTGTGAGCACCCACATCTTGCTGGCTACCGGGATGGCGGGACTGCTGGCTGGAGCGTTGTCCATGGGTGCGGGCGAATACGTCTCGGTGCAATCGCAGCGCGAACTGCTCGACGCCTCGACACCGAACCCGCATACCGGTGCTGCGCTTCCCCAGCTGGATGTCGAAGCCAACGAGCTCGCGTTGGTGTACCGCGCGCGTGGAATGAGTGAGGCCGAGGCTGGCGCCAAGGCAGAAGAGGTCTTGAGGACTCTGGACAGCGGCGACACCGGTTCGATCGACGAGGCGGCACGTGATGACCCCCACGAGGCTGTCGGCAGCGGGCTGACTGCCGGACTGTCGAGCTTCTGCTGCTTCGCCTCAGGAGCGTTGATTCCGGTCTTGCCGTTCCTGTTCGGACTGCACGGAGCTGTGGCAATCGGCTTGTCGGCAGGACTGGTCGGCGTGACGTTGCTGGCCACCGGGGTTATCGTCGGGCTGCTTTCAGGAGGACCACCCCTGCTACGCGCGCTGCGCCAATTGCTGATCGGCTATGGCGCGGCCGCCATCACGTACGTACTCGGCCTGATGTTCGGTGGTGGTTTCGGATAGCCGAGGGTTGACAGCCCGGTACCGCGGGTAATGGATGCCTCGAGCGGCGTGGGGCGCGCGCCGTCAGCAATACGCCGAGGGGTCGCACACCAATGGATAACTATTCCGCCACGCCGGTAGGACTTGCAGGCGTGCCGCACGACGAGCTGCGAAGCGGCGAACGTCCGATGTCGCCCGACGACGACCCGTTCTACCGGGCGCCACAGGGCTACGAGCACGCCGAACCGGGCACGGTATTGCGCTCGCGCGACGTGGAGATCGGATTTCTCGGTCTTATCGGCCAACGTGTGAAAGCCACTCAGTTGCTGTATCGCACCACGAATCTGCACGAAGAACCGGAAGTCGCTGTGACGACTGTCCTTGTCCCGGCGCAGCGCGAGTCAAACGTCGCCTGTCCGGTGCTCTCTTATCAATGCGCGATCGACGCCGTGGCGTCGCACTGTTTCCCCTCGTTCGCCATGCGGCGTGGCGCGCGACCGGTCGGTGCGTTCGTGCAAGCCGAGTACTTGCTCGTGACCGCCGCGCTGGCCGAAGGCTGGGCGGTGTGCGTGCCGGATCACGAAGGCTGCCACGGCATGTGGGGCGCTCCCGTTGAGCCTGGTTATCGTATTCTGGACGGGCTGCGGGCAGCGATACGGTGCGAGCGCTTGAAATTGTCGCTGGCTGCACCGGTGGGCCTGTGGGGATATTCCGGGGGAGGCTTGGCGTCGGCGTGGGCGGCCGAACTGTGTGATCGATATGCACCGGAGCTCAATATCGTTGGCGCCGTGCTGGGTTCGCCCGTCGGCGACCCGGGGAGTGTGGCGCGCCGCCTCAACGGCAGCTTCTTCGCCGGTCTCGCCGCGCTGATGATCTCCGCATTGACGCAAGTCTTCCCCGGCGCGCAGAACGTCGTCGACGAGCACGCGACTGATGAGGGCAAGGCGCTGCTCGACGAGTTGCAGACAATGACGACGGCCCAGGCTGTATGGCAGTTGCGCAACGTCGACATCGGGTCCTACGTCGACATGACGGCCGACGAGCTGTGGGACCTACCCGAAGTGCGCCATATCTTCGATGAGACCAAGCTCGGCAAGTCGAGGCCCAAACCTCCCGTCCTGGTCGTACAGGCGGTTCACGACGGAATCATCAGCGTCGACGATATCGATGCACTGGTGGCCGAGTATGAACGCATTGGTGCAGCGGTCACCTATCACCGCGACCGGTTCTGTGGTCACCTGCTGTTGCATCCACTGTCGGCGCCCATGACGCTGAGGTGGCTGCGCGATCGATTCACGGACCGGCCGGTCGACGAGCACAAAACACGCACGGTGTGGCCGACATTATTCAACCCGTCTACGTACTTGGGCATGGTCAAGTTGGGCGTCATCACGGCGAAGGTCGTCCTGGGGCGCTCCGTGGAACGCCAACCGCTGTCGACGACGGATGCCCGCTAATTCCTCAGCCTCGGTTTCTGTCGCACAGCTGGGTCCGCACAGGCTTGCCAAGCTGAACACGCGGGTTCGATTACCGTCATCGGCTCCAATGGGATTTTTCAAGACATAGGAAGACCCGACCCTAAAAACGGGCCGATCCCTGGCGGCCGCCCCTGAGCCGCCTTTTCTGCCAGGCAATCCGTTCGCGTTGGTCCCGCCGATCGCGCCCGGGTCACCTTTGTCGCAACAACAGCATCGGACGAGAGACGAGTTCGGACCGCTCGCCACTGTGGACTTCTGCGACGAGTCCGTGCTTACGGCGATTGAAGGTATCGGCGCTCGGCATCAAGGGTCGAATCCGCATGCTGTCGAGATGGATTCGCGCTGGGCTCGAGTCGTGCCGAATGTCTATCAAGACCGACCATCCTCTCCGCGAAAGAAGACCGCAGAGTCCCAAGCTCCTGGCAAATACTTGAACAACATCGGCATTCGCCTCCGCTTGGGTTGCACCCGTGACACGATTTCCACCCACCGCGATCCGGCCGGACGATCGTGTGTTCGCGGCCCAGCCCAGAGGACTCCGATGATGCGAATAACGACGACCGGTATCGGAGACCCTCCCTTGATCTTCGTGCACGGATTCGCCTGCGATGGCACGGATTGGCGGGCTCAGCGCGAGTCGCTCGAGAAGAGGACCACCGTCATCGTGTGCGAGTTGCCCGGGCATGGATCTAGCCCGGGAACCGCTGCCTCGAATGCACCATCGAGGCATACGGCGCTGCGGTGGCGGAAATTGCGAGGGAGCTGCCGTCGCGATCGGCAATACTCGTGGGCCACAGCATGGGATGCCGTGTGGTCCTTGAGGCTAATCGGTTGCAGTCCGACTCCGTGTCCGGGTTGGTAGTCGTAGACGGCAGCCGAATGGGCAGCGGCGATCCCACGGCGGCGGAGCAAGCTATGGCGGATGAACTCGCAGGAGACGGCTACCGGGATTTCATACGAAAGTTCTTCGAATCGATGTTCTTTCCTTCGAGCAACCCCGCTCTCGCGAAGGCGATCATCGAGCGCGGCCTGCGCTTTCCCACGGGGTTGGGCAGGACCCTGATGACGGACTTGGCCGGCTGGGACGCCCGGGAGATGGAGAGCGCTCTCGATTCGGTCGATGTCCCCCTGCTCGCCATTCAGAGCACGACGCTGGACACCGCACGCCGGCGCGTTTCGCTTGAACCGGGCCTGAGCTCACCGTGGCTCGAACTGGTCAGCGCGCACGTGCCATCGGCCAGCATCGAGATGCTGCACGGGTACAGCCACTTCCCGCAGATCGAACTGGCAGAACAGGTTACGGCCCTGATCGCTTCCTGCGCGTGGCCCGCCAGCCACCGATACATCGGTGGACGCACCTGATCGCGCTGCGCGCAATGAAGATGCTTAAGAGCGACTGCTGACGTCGTCGACCGTGAGACGCTGTCTTGCGCCGTCGATCTCGCGAATCAAACGGCGGAAAGATGCTGAGCCAAACGACGTTGCGTCATCGCATTCGACTTTCCGCCGACACCGTCCGCGGAACCTCGAGGTTGTTCTCCCGCACTATCACGGGGTCACCGACATTGACCGTGTCGAAGTACCACTCGGCGTCCTCGGGGCTCAGGCTGATGCAGCCGTGGCTGACGTTCTCGTAGCCGAGAGAATTGACTGCCCACGGCGCTGAATGCACGAACAGGCCTCTGCTCGTGATCCGGACGGCGTAATCCACCGTCAGGTGGTAGCCGTCGGGAGCATCGACGGGAATGCCGACGCTGGACGAATCCATCACCACCGAACGTTCCTTGGACAACACCGTGTAGGTGTCGACCGGCGTCGGGTAATCGGGCCTACCCATCGAGGCCGGGAACACTCCGGGCTCTCCCCAGTGCGGGCGGTGGTGCGGCGACGGCAGCGTCGACGGCGGTCCCGCTTCGACACCGTCGACGGTCACGGTGAATGTGTGGGCCGAGATGTCGGCGACCCCGACGACGGCGGGACCCGTTGCGAAGTTCGTCGCAAGGCTGCTGACCGAAAGGGCTACCGTGCTGTGTGCCGGCCAGAATCGGTCGGGCACCCACTGCACGACATCGTTTTTCAGCCACTCGTACTTGCCGCTCATCTCGGGCGCCGACGTGATGTCGATGGCGCGCTCGGCCGCAAGCCGGTTCGCGACGGGAGCAGTGAACGTCACCACCACGGGGTGCGCGACACCCACCACCTGGCCCGGTGTCGGCAGAACCGACGCGATGGCGAATTCGGGCGATTGGTTCGCCGCCGCCAGGCTCGAGCCTGCAGGCACCGCAACCACGCTCGCAGCGACAACGATCACCGTGAGAACACACCGAACAACCGCCCGCATGGGTCCTACTCCCGTTGGATGCTTCGTCGTGGTCCGGCTACCGCGAGCCGGCCTCAGCTCGCGCCTGCGGCCGAAGGGCCGGGGATTAACGGTTGACCCGGCACCGGCGCGCCAGCCGGCGGCGGACCCGTGGGCGCACCCTTACCCCCGCGGGCAGGGACGTCAGTGAATCCAGCGCCGCCAGCCAACGGCGCGGCCGCTGGCACGGGCGCGGCGGGCACCACCGGCACGGGGGGAGCCATGGGAACCACCGGGATCGGAGGCGCCGCGGGAACCACCGGGATCGGGGGCGCCGCGGGAACCACCGGCACAGCCGGGGCCGCGGGCACCGGCCCAGGCAAAGCCATTGGGATGCCAGCCATGCCGGCCAGCGGTGCGCTGGCCGTGCACACCTCGCCCTTCCCCTCGAAGCATTCGTTGCCGCCGGGTGGGGCGGCGGCGACCTCTGGGCTCAGCGCAATGGCGATTACGCACAACCACGCTCCGGCCGCAACGAGCCTGATGTTGGACCGATCAAAAATCGCCATCGATGTCGACTCCTTCATGTGCGCTTACAAATAACAACGGTGGTATTTAGACGACGGCGTTAATTGCAGCACTCGATGCGGGGCACGCGAAGCGCCACACGGCATCGTTTCTCAAAGGTGATCTCGAACAGACAGAGCCGATACCAACGACCCGCGAAACGCGCTGTCGCACCAGGGTCGTAGGAACCGCATACGGCCGCCCTGACCAGCACCGATGCCGCTCAAAAAAATTCTTCCGAAAAATCTCGGAAAAAGTGTGCGACTGACCGGCGCCGATCGCTCCTACCCGTGAAAGCAGCCGCAAAGGCGGCTTCAGACCAAGGAGAGATCATGAACACCACCACCTACATCCGCTACTCGGAGCCGACCGTCCGCAACAACCTCTCGCAGGCCTACTCCCAGTGCCTGCCCGAGCCGGACTACGGCTACGCGCAGCAGCCGAACTACGGATACTCGCCAGAGCCGCAGAACGCCTCCTACTACGGCGACTACGCCGCCGTCCCGCAGCAGCCGATCCCGGTTCAGGCGCCGGTCGCACCATCCTCGTCCGGCAGCAAGGGCCTGTTGTTCGTCGCGGGCCTGGCCGTCATCGGCGCCGCAGCGTTCGGCGGCGTGCTGCTGATGAACTCGAACGACGCCCGCACAACCGAGACGGCATCCACCAGCGCGGCTTCGGCCACGGACCCCGCCGGTATCCCCGGTCGTCAATCTCCCCTCGGCGATCGACATTCCGGCGCTGGCCCCGGCGCAGAACGCGCCGGCCCCGGTCATCGTCAACAACCAGGCACCGGTCGTCCGGGTGACCGGCCCAACCGTCTCCAAGCCGATCGTCGCACCGGCCCCCAAGCTGGCGAGCGCACCTGCGCCCAAACTGGCGCCGGCTCCAGCCGCAGTTCCTGCCCCGGCACCGGCCCCTGTTCCTGCGCCCGCTCCCGGCCCCAATGGCGTGACGATCAAGGCGCCAGGTGTCGAGGTCGGCGCCGACGGCCAGGGCGGCGTCGCCGTCAAGACGCCCGGCGTACAGGTCGGCGTCCCCGGTCAGGGCCAGGGCGGCAACGTCGAGATCGGCCTCGGCGGCGGCCAGACCCCCGTCGAGAAGCAGGAGACCAAGACCGACGAGACCAAAACCGAGGAGACCAAGAAGGAAGCGACCACAGACACCACGAAGGATCCAGAGACCGGTGCCGACACTCGGGGCATGAACACCGATCCGCAGACGGCGATGCCGCCAAGAAGGTCGGCGACGCGGCCGGCGACATCATCGCCAACATGAAATAGCGCCACGGCAGCCGGCTCGGCCCAGGTCACAAGGCCTGGGCCGAGCATCGCCCATCGACCGAATGTCGCGCCACGACGAGTTTCAGCAATTACCCTGACAGCTAACGCACACGACCAATTTGGAGTAAACCGCCATGACCGCCGCGCTGAGAAACTGGGGTGGGATAGGGCCCGGCAGCAACGACGCCGATCTGGCCCTGGCCGCAGCCGACGGTGACCGTCGCGCGTTCGCCGAGATCTACGACCGCTACGCCGACCGGCTCCACGACTTCGCCATCGGGATGCTGCGCGACCGCGATTCGGCGGCGGACTGCGTTCAGGATGCGTTCTGCATCGCGTCGACCACGCTCAGCGGCCTCCGCGAGCCCGACAAGCTGCGCCCCTGGCTCTACGCCATCGTCCGCAACGAAGCCCACAAGCGACTTCGCCAGCTTCGCCGCGAACGGCCGTCCGACGAGATGCCCGACGTCGTCTCCCACGATGCGGGGCCGGACACGCTGGCGCACCGTATGGAGTTGGCGAACCTCATTTCCGAAGCGGCAGGCGGACTTTCGGACCGCGATCAGGCTGTCCTCGAGTTGGCTTACCGCCAGGGGCTGGACGGGCCCGAGCTCGCGATGGCCCTCGGCGTCACGCAGACGAACGCCAACACGATGGTCGGCCGGCTGCGCGAAACCATCGAGCGGTCACTCGGCGCCCTGCTGGTGGCGCGTCGTGTCCAGTCGGATCCGGGCAGCTGCCCGGAGCTGGCCGCGGTGCTGCACGGCTGGGACGGAAAATTCAACATCCTGATGCGCAAACGCATTGCGCGGCATATCGAATCGTGCGGCGCGTGCGAGGATCTGCGTTCGCGGTCGGTGAGCCCGGCTGCCCTGCTCGGCGCCCCGGTGTTCATCCCGGCGCCGGCTTGGCTGAAGAACAGCGTCCAGCGGGACTTCGAGTTGACGTCGGCGTCGCACGGCATGGGCACTTCGTCGCAGGGGGCGTCGACCGGCGGTCAGTCAAACTTCCACGCCGCCAACACAGCTCCACGGCCCGCGATCCAGCCGCCCGCCGATCCCGCCTCAAGAGTCGTATGCGGCCTACGACGAGCCCGCGGCGCTGGTGGGCGGGCCGACCGACGACGACTCGAAGCGTCGTGTCGTGCCGTTCATGGCGCTGCTGATCTTCATCCCGCTGGTGATCCTGGGCGCAACGCTGGCCTGGGTGTACCTACCGAGCACGGCGCTGTCGCCGAGTGGTGTCGTGCAGGACGCACCGTCACCGTCGCCGACTCCGACAGGTCCGGCGCCGACCCCCGCTGCGGTTATGCCCACCGCCCAGCCGCCGAAGGCCACCCCGGCTCCGCGGCCCGCTGCAGTCCCCGCGTCCCGCCGCCCCGCTGCCCACGCCGCAGGCGAAGATTCCGACGCCGCAACCGCTGGCACCGATTCCGACCCCGCAGGCGCCCGCCCCGGCACCGCCTCCTGTGCAGGCACCGCCGCCTGCCCAGATTCCTCAACTACCGATCGGCTCTCTTCCGCCGATCATTCCCGGGGTGCCTCCCGTCGCCCAGTACCCCGCTCGGCTTCCGGCGCAACTGCCCGCCCAAGTTCCGGCCAAACTGCCGGCGCAGAACCCTGCTCAGGTGCCGGCGCAACTGCCCGCACAAGTACCTGCGCAGGTCCCCGACCCCGTGGACCCCGCGCCAAAGCAGGTGCCCGACCCCGTCGCCCGACCGAAGCAGGTGCCCGACCCCGTCGGCCCCGCGCCCCAGCAAGTGCCCGATCCCGTCGGTCCCGCGCCCAAGAAGGTGCGACCCAGCCTGCCCGCAGCCGAGTGGGAACGCACTCCTGGCGACATCTGCGTGAAGTCGACACCTGCGTCAGGTAGTGCCGTAGGCCTTCGCGATATCGGGCGAGTCGAGCCACCTCGAGTACGTCGGCGACTGCGGCCAGCCCTCGGGCGAATCCTGCCACTCCTCCTGACGTCCCCACGGCAGCAGATCGATGAGCGCGAACGAGTGGCTGAGCTGTTCGGTGCCGCGGCCGTTGGTGTGCCAGGTGCGGTAGACCTTGTCGCCGTCGCGCAGGAACACGTTGACGCCGAAACCGGCTCCCGGCGGCGCGTCCACATCGGCGCCGAACGAGCTCTCCGACGACGAGTACCACGTCATTTTGTTGCCGACCTTGTCGCGGTAGGCCAGCGCCTCGTCGATGGGTCCGTTGGTGACGATGACGAACCTGGCGTCGTAGCTGTCCAAGAATTCCAGCCGGGTGAACTGGGACGTGAAGCCCGTGCAGCCGGGACACTGCCACTCCGCGCCGTCCTCCCACATGTGGTTGTAGACGATGAGCTGCGAGCGTCCGTCGAACATGTCGGCGAGGCGCACGGGGCCGTCCTCACCAATGAGGGTGTAGTCATCCATCTCGACCATCGGGAGTCGCCGTCGCTGCGCAGCGATCGCGTCCAGCTCGCGGGTCGCCGCCTTCTCGCGGCGGCGTAGCTCGTCGAGCTCCTTGCGCCAGGTGTCCTGGTCGACGACCGGTGGTTTCGCCGCGTTCTCGGCCATGTGGATCTCCTTCTTCGGTGTCCTCTTCGCTATGTAGACACGACCAGCACTCGGAATTCATCGCATCGGGCAGTATCTGACGTGTGCCGGGTCTGCTCGCGAACAAGGTTGTCATCGTTGCCGGGCTCGGCGGTATCGGAAACGGCCTTGCGCGGCGCTACGCGGACGAGGGCGCGCTGCTCGTGATCGGCGACCTCGATGCGGAACTGGCGTCGCGCGTGGCCGCGGAATTGGATCCGTCAGCCCAGCGGGTGCGCGGGGTCGCGCTCGACGGCGCCGACGAGGACTCGGTCATCGGGGCGGTCGATCTCGCCGTCGGCACGCTTCGGCCGGCTCGACGGTGTCCACCTGAACTTCACCAATGCCGCCGACGCCTACCTGCCCGGCGGGGTCGTCGATCTGCCGCTCGAAGCGTTCGACGAGGTGATGCGCGTCAACACCCGCGGCTTCGTGATCTGCGCCAAGCACACGATTCCGCCGATGATCGCCAGCGGCGGCGGGTCGATCGTCTTCACCGCGTCGATCGACGCCTACAACGGCGCGAGCACCCGGGTGTCCTACCAGATGAGCAAGGCCGCCGAGCTGGCGCTGATGCGGCACATCGCCCGCAAGTACGGACCGAAGGGCATCCGCGCCAATGCCATTGCGCCAGGGCTGATTTGGCACTACAAGTTCGACGAGAACCCGATGCCGGACGGGATCGTCGACCAGACGCGGGCCCGGCAGATGATCAAGTCCCGGTTCGGCACGCCCGACGACATCGCCGCGATGGGCGCGCTGTTGCTCTCCGACGACGGCAGCTTCATCACCGCCCAGACCATCAGCGTCGACGGCGGAGTGACGTTCCGCCCATGACGCAGCCGTCGACCGGGAAGTATCGTCCGATCATGTCTCCAGAGCCGACGCCACTGACCATCATGTTCTGGCCGGAGTCGGCCTACGGGCCGACGAACCAGTGCATCGGCCTCGCCGCCATTCTCCGGGACCGCGGGCACACGATCGTGTTCGCTGCCGAAAGCTCGTGGGCGGGCAAGCTCGCCCCGTTCGGGTTCATCGAAGAACTCGTCGACTTGGCTGAACCGGCCGAGGGTGCGGGCGACGAGGACGCCGGGGCGTTCTGGACCGAGTTCATCGCGGAGACGGCGCCGGAGTTTCGCAAGCCGACGATCGAACAGCTCGGCTCATTCATCCAGCCCACCTATCAGGCACTCATCGACGGTGCGAAGTATTGCGAGCCGCGACTTCGCGAGATCGTCGCCAAGCACCGGCCGGATGTCATCGTCGAGGACAACGTCGTGCTGTTCCCCGCACTGGTGACGTCCGGTGCGCCGTTCGTGCGGATCGTGTCGTGTAGCCCGCTCGAGGTGACCGGACCCGACGTGCCGCCGCCGTTCTCCGGCCTG
Source organism: uncultured Actinomycetota bacterium (assembly GCA_963758825.1). Classification (GTDB taxonomy): domain Bacteria; phylum Actinomycetota; class Actinomycetes; order Mycobacteriales; family Mycobacteriaceae; genus Mycobacterium. Next base: position 360,829 of record CAVWWV010000019.1, read on the forward strand.
CCGAGTGCCGACCGCAGTCAGTGGGACGCCTACCGCGCCGAGTTCGACAGCACGCACCGCGCGATGTGGTCCGACTTCAACGACTGGGTGCAGGCACAAGGCGCCGATCCGCTGCGCGAGTTGGAGTTCATGCCGCACAGGACGGCGGCGAACCTGTATGTCTATCCGGCGGAGGCCGATTATCTCGACGCCCGCCCACTGGACGACAGCTGGGCCCGGATGGACTCCAGCGTGCGCGAGACCGATGAGGAATACCAGCTGCCCGCCGAGATCGCCGACCGGCCCGAAGACAGTGCGCTCGTTTACTTCTCGTTGGGTTCGCTCGGCGGCGCCGACGTCGCGCTGATGCAGCGGGTTGTCGACGTGCTCGGCACCACCAGGCACCGCTACATCGTCAGCAAGGGGCCGCAGGCTGATCGGATCACCCTGCCGGACAACATGGTCGGCGCACAGATGCTGCCGCAGACCAAGGTGATCCCCCACGTCGACCTGGTGATCTCCCACGGCGGCAACAACACGGTCACCGAGACGTTGCACTTCGGCAAGCCGCTGATCGTGCTTCCGCTGTTCTGGGACCAGTACGAAAACGCCCAGCGCATAGACGAACTCGGGTTCGGCATCCGATTGGACACGTATGGGTTCGCCGACGAGGAGCTGACGGGCGCGGTGGACCGGCTGCTGTCCGACAACGAGTTGCGATCCCGGCTTGCCGAGATCGGCGCAGCGATTCGCGGCCGCGACGGGTTGCGGGTGGGTGCCGACGTCATCGAGAAGGTGGGCGTGCAACATCGAGCCTTCGGTTGCCTGAGCTGCTCGACGCGCTCGACCTCACCGACGGCAAGCGCCTGGCCATTGTCGCCGACGACGCCGGGCTGTCGGCCCTGCCGATGGTGTGCGACGCGGATGGCCGATGGCGGCGCGCGGCGGCGGGCGACGGCGTTGCCGAAGCACTTCTGGATGTGCTGGCGCGAGGGTCGGGTCTCACGACGCGAGGTCATTTCGCCCTTCAGTCGTGGACGGGCCGAACAGCATTGGGCGAGAGGGCGATCGACGTCGACCAGACCAACGAGTCGGTGATCGTCGGCGATGCCGCGGTGGTGAAGTGGGCGACGCATCTGCAGGAGGGCCCGCATCCCGCGCCGCGACGGATAGCGGTGCTGCGCGATGCCGGTTTCGACGGCATGCCCACCCCGTGGGGATTCGTCACGTGGCGATCCGCAGACGGCGTGGAGACCATGGCGGCGAGTGTCGACGCGTACCTTCCCGGCGCGGTGGACGGCTGGACATGGGCGGTCGACCTGATCACTGCGGCGGCGATTGACGGCGACGTCGCCCCCGTCGCGGATGCGGCCGCTCGAGTCGGCACGGTTGTGGCGGAAATGCATGCGGCGCTGCGCACGACTGCGACGGTCGCCTCAGCGCAGGACGCGCAGCGGTGGCGAGACGCGGCCTTTCATCTTCTCGACGATGCGTGCGCGATGCATGACGTCGCGAGGGAACGTCGCAGCGAGATCGCACATGTTTTGGACGGCCTCGGATCGCTCGCGGACAGTCCCGTGATCGACGGTCACGGGGACCTCCATGTCGGCCAGGTGTTGCTCAGTGACGGGAAGTTCTTCGTCACCGACTTCGATGGCAATCCGATACTGCCTGCCGCACAACGCACTCTGCCGATTCCTGCCGCGCAGGATGTGGCAGGCATGGTGCAGTCGCTGGCACATGCGGCGATCGTCGCGCGCAAGCACACCAACCTCGCCTCCGCTGCGGTGGCCGAAGTCGACACCGCGAATCAGGAGGCATTCTTGGGCGCCTACGAGGTGCGTGTACCGGGCGGCCTCTACGATCCCGAGCCGGTGCGGGCTTTCCGCATGCAACAGGTGTTGCGCGAGATCATCTACGCGGCAAGGCATCTGCCCAGATGGATGTATGTGCCCGACGCGGCGCTGCCCGCTCTTCTCGACGAGGGGGTGCCAGCGTGAAGCCGGATGGTTTCGCCGCGGACCTGTACAGGAAGCCGGAGGTGCTCGGCCGGCTCTCGGCGATGCTCGCCGACGAAAATCCGTGGGCGGATGTGGTGCCGCCGGATACAGAGAGAGTGGTCCTGCTCGGGATGGGATCGTCGGCGTACGCGGGAGGTGTGGCGGCGGCACGGATGCGGACACACGGGCTCGTCGCTTCGTCGGAACTGGCGTCGTCCCAATTACTCCCGAGCTGGGGAAGCGGAACGCTCGTCGTCGCGACATCGGCGAGCGGAGGCTCGAAAGAAACATTGGATGCTCTCGAGCGGCTGCCTCAGGGTGTGCATACGGTTGCGCTGACGAACACGGCAGGCTCGGCGATCACGAAGCGGTGTACGTCCGTGGTGGATCTGGCGGCGGAGTCCGAGGTGGGCGGTGTCGCGTGTCGCAGTTACCAGCACACGCTTGCGCTACTGCTTGCGCTCGAGTGCCACCTCACGGGTACCGACACAGGTGAGCTGGCGCGTGCCGTCGCTTTGTCGGCGGACGCGAGCGCTTACCTGCTGGATACCGAGAGCGATTGGCGCCTGGAGGTTTCCGAGCCGCTGCTTGGCCCATCGGGGATCTATCTGGCGGCGCCGGCGGAACGGTTCTGCAATGCGCAGCAGGGTGCGTTGATGTTGCGCGAAGGGCCGCGACTGCAGGCAGTGGGGTGCGAGACGGGCGACTGGAGCCATGTCGACGTCTATCTCACGAAGACGCTCGACTATCGGCTGTTGGTGTTCGCGGGGTCGGAGTGGGAGGCGCAGCTGGCGGAATGGACCACTGAACGCGGTAGCACGGTGGTCGGCGTGGGTGGGGTTGTGCCGGGGACGCAGTACAACCTCCGCTACCCCGGCGACGGGAATGACACGGTGCGGCTGTTGACGGAGGTGTTGGTTCCGGAGCTGATCGCCGCACGTGCGTGGCAGGCTCAGCGGATGTAGACCTCGCCGCCGGTGGGGTATCCGCCACCGTGCGTCGTGATGTGGACGTGGTCGTAGTGGCCGTAGCCGCCGGCCTTGGCACCGCTGGGCGTGTAGTACATGCCGCGCCAGATGCAGTCCTGCAGGTCGAATCGGTCGGCGTTCTCCAGCGCGAACTCGACGATCCGGTTTCCGAGTGCGATGCCTTCGGCTGAGGATGGGTTCGGAATCATCACGTCCAAGGCGAGGCCATCGGGATGCCACCGCAGCGCGTCGGGCCGAACACCACCGATGGTCTGGATCTCCGGGAACAACACGCTGACGCTTCGCGCGACCAAGATCGTCTTGACCTGAAGTCCACGCTCCGGCGCGATGCCCACGGGCAGCACCCGCTCGGCCTCGCGGTTGTACACCCGGTACCTCGACGCCGCCGCGAACTGAACCGGCGCCGTACTGGCGGCCGCCTCGACGCTGGCCGCCGGCCGAGAAGTCGGTCGGCGCCGACGCGACAATCTCCGCGCTACGCATCGCGGCGTCGTCGACGATGTGGTCGGGTGCAGTCGCTTCGCTGACGGGTGCGGGAACCGAAACGTCGCCGCTGGTGGCGAGCAGGAGAGCGTAGGGGGCGATCACGGCAGCCGCTGGAACGGCCGACGGTATCCGTCGGCGCCGAGCGACACTATGTCTCCCCATCACGTAGCACCATACGAGCAAACCCGCCGATTTTCACTTCCCTCAGTGATCCCTTAAGGAGCGCTATACCGCCCCGAACAGCTAATAGTCACGGGAAGGTAACGTTTGCGCAGCTCATCAGCGTGCCGGGTGTCGATTTCACCGGTTGGAGCCTTACCGTGGAAGAACCATCGAATCGGTCGGGCGCATTGACCGAGCCGGCAGTTTTTCGCTCGACCGGTTCGATGTATGTCCCTCGGTCGATGTCGTCCGTCACACTGTCTGGCGTGGCTCAAGATGCCATCGCCATCGGCGGAGTCGACCTCGCCGATCCTGACACCTACGCCCTCGAGCATGCCGTTCGACGCCTTTCGCGAGCTTCGGCACCGTGCGCCTGTCGCCTGGCACCCCTACGGCGACGGACCCGGATTCCTGGCTCTCACCGGATACGACGAAGTCCTCGCCGTCTCGCGCGACAGCGCCACCTGGTCGTCGCAGTCCGCAGGAGTGTTCTTCGACGTGCCACGCCCCGAGGACAAGTTCCAGCTCGAGCTGATGATGCTGACGATGGACCCGCCCCGCCACACGAAGCTCCGCTCGCTCGTCAGCAAGGGCTTCACGCCCCGCCAGGTCGCCAAGCTGAACGATCACGTCGCGGACATGGCGCGCCAGATCGTCGACGACGTCGCGGGGCGGGGCGAGTGCGACTTCGTCGACGACATCGCAGGCGCGCTCCCGTCGTACGTGATCGCGGAACTGCTCGGCATCCCGTTGGAAGACGGTCGCCGGCTCTACGAACTGACCGAGGTCATGAACAGCGGCGCAGTCGGCGACACCCACCAGGGTGGCGTCTCGCCCGTCATCGATGCGCAGCTGCAGATGTTCCAGTACGGCACGGAGCTCGCGGCCCGCAAGCGTCAGACGCCGGGCGACGACATCGCGACGTCGCTGCTCGAGGCCGAAGTGGACGGCGAGCGCCTCAGCGACCTCGAGTTCAACATGTTCTTCCTTCTACTCATCAACGCGGGCGGAGACACGACCCGCAACCTGGTCGCGGCGGGCATCCTCGCGATGATGGAGCACCCGGATCAGCAAGCCCGCCTCGCGGCCGACCCGTCGCTGCTGCCGACCGCGATCGAGGAGATGCTGCGCTACACCAGCCCGGTCACGGTGTTCGTGCGCACGGCGACGACGGACACCGAGTTGCGCGGCATCCCCGTCAAGGCGGGCGACCGGGCGGCGATGTTCTACCCGTCGGCCAATCGCGACGAATCGCGCTTTGCAGATCCCGAGCGCTTCGACATCGGCCGCGCTCCGAATCCGCACCTAGCCTTCGGCGGCGGCGGCACGCATTTCTGCCTCGGCGCGAACCTCGCACGTGTGGAAGCCACCGCGATCATTCCGGAGGTGCTGTCGCGGATGAAGGACCTCGAGCTCGCCGGGCCGGTCGAGCGCGTGCGGTCCAACCTGATGAACGGCATCCATTCGATGCCCGTCACGTTCACTGCCACGTCAGGCTGACGCGCCGCTGCGCCAGCGAAAGCTGTTGACGTACTTACCCATATCCAGGGCGAGTGCGAGGTTGGCGCCCGACGGATGACCGGTGCCGTAGTCCGGGGTGAACTCGTGGAACGGACCGACGGCGGAAACGACCAGCGCGTAGTCGTTCTTGACCGCGGCGAGGACCACAAGCCGAAGCCGGGTGAACTCACCGCTGGAATCCTGCGGGTACTGGTCGAACACGGCGCCGTAGCCCGGCTCGTAACCGACCATCGCATTGGGGATTTCGTAATCGAGAGTGGCGTCGGGGTAGTACTCGGCGATCATGTTGTCGACGATCTGTTTCGGTGAGCGCTTCTCGGCGGGTTCTCCCCACAGATCCAGCGTGCCGGTGTCGCCCCCGGTGTACTCCAGCGCGACCCAATCCGAGTACAGCGTGGCTTTGTAGAAGGTGCCGGGGCCCGGGTACTGAACCGAGAACTCTCCGTCCGCGGAAACGAAGCGCGGGTTGATGTCGATCGGCTGTCCGATCGGCGGACGCCCGCAGTCGGGCGGGCAGGTGTACCGCGGCCGTGCGGGAGTCGCCAGAACCGACGCAGTGATCCCAGCAGCGACTACGACAGCGACGCCTGCGGCGAGCGTCGTCAACAGCCAGCCATGACGGGTAGGTCGCACCGGCGCAACCTCATACATGCTGGACGCAGTGGCGTAACCCGGACGGGGTACTTCTGATCCGCTGCTGACGGCTGCCCTCCGCGCGGTTCGCGACGCCCGCGACGCGGCCGCCGCGGCGACCCCACAGTTCGGGCAGAACGCCATGTCGGGGACCACATGATCGCAGTGAGGGCAGAGCACATGCGCGTCCGGATTCGGCGCATCGTGTTCCTCGTTGAGCAAGCAGTACTGCAGCCCGATTCGGAGCGTCAGCACGGCGATGACGGCGATCATGAGGTGGGCACCGAGGTGCAGACCGTCCAGCACAGGACTGGCTTCCGCGACGCCCAAAAGGGCGTAAATCACCACTGTCGCAAGCACACTCACCAGGGCGAGGTTCCGGCGGGCGAACCACAACGCCGCGCCGACCAACCCGCCCATCGACGCCGCCGTCAAGGGCACTCGCGACGCCTTGCACGCCGGCCTGAACCAACAGCACTCCAGCGGGCCGGTCATCGGCGGTCATCCCCGTGGCGAACTGCGATGCCAGCCGGACAAGCGTGGCGGCGGCGGTGAAGCTGATGGCGCCCAGCGACCCGATGACGAAGCCGTCCAGCGACTCCCGGGTCGGGCGCGCGAATCGCATCACCACCGCGGGTACCAGCATGACTATCGCTCCGCCGACGGGCACCGCGATACCCACCACCATCGCCAGCTTTCTGGAGTCTGCGTCGGCCAGCGATACGTCGTAGAAGCTCGAGACCACAGAGCCGGTCGCCACCGCCCATCCGACACCGAGTCCGATACCGAGCAATGCGGTGGGCACCAACGAGCGAAGGGCGAAGTCCCGGTCGACGTCTGCTTCGTACAGATAGAGCACGAACACCAGGGGAAGGCCGAGCGCGATGATCGCGATCATGGCCGCCTGCCAGTGCAGCAGAGCAAAGGCGATCAACAACAGAACGAGAACGGCGAGGCCCGCACGAAATGCCGTGCGGGACCGGTGCGGAAGGTGTGGGAACAAAGAACTCGCCACAGACAGGCGCACCACGTGCTCACCGGGGGCTGCCGCATACGCGCCCATCCGAAGTCGGTCACGTCGCCCTGTCGGTGGCTCTGTCAATCGCGCACCGCACGCGCCGCAGTACGCCCCGGCCGGGACTTCGGTGCCGCACGCTCCGCACGACATGGTGGCCACGCCACCCTCGTCGACGGGCGTCTGTGTCATTCGGGCGCTACCTGCGACTGGATCTCGAGAAGGTTCTGCGCGAGGTTGTAGGTGTTCGGAGTGCCGAGTCCGGTGACCAGATCGTAGCCGGGCCGGGACAGGTCGACGGCGTTGCCGCCCAACGAGACATCTCGAAAGCCCGGCAGGTCGGCGCCGGCCGCCACCTTATACAACAGGGGGTTGATGTTTCCCAGCTGCCTGCCGCCGTTGGCCTTCAGGTACTGATTCATCAGTACGGTCAGCGCGGCCCAGATGGGTGCCGCCTGCGATGTACCGGCTCCGACATATTCGTTCTGGCTGTAGATGAACCTCACCCCGGTGAGCGGATCGCCGACCGCGGCCACGTCGGGCGACAGTCTGCGCCGATCCGTGTCGCGATCGGCGGTCAGCTTCTCCTGCCATTTCGGCCGCGCGAACAGCTGCGACACACCGCCGCTCGTGCCCTGCGACAGCGGCGAATCGAACCACGCATACTCCGCCAGCCACTGTCCCCGCGGTCCCGTCGACAGGGTGGTCGCGCCGACCGCCGTCATCGCCGGGAGCGACGAGATGGCGTCCAGCCCAACGTCATTCGGACCAGGCGGTGATGACCATTCGTCGGCGCCCTTGCACTCCAAGCTGGCGTTGTCGCCTGTTGCATCGAATGCCGATGTGCCGTGCTTTTGCGCCGTGGCCAATGCGGACTCGACGGGCGCGAGGTCGGTGGCGTTGACGAACGAGTCGCACGACCACCCGATCGACAGGCTCCACACCGCACCGGGGAACTGCCGGTCCGCGTCGGAGAACATCTGGCCGATCTTCTCGTATGCGCCGTCGGCCACCAAGGTCGGCAGGGCATTGACGACGACGAGGTGCGCATCGGGCGCAATGGCGTGCGCCACTTCGAGATCCATCGTGGTCTCGCCGTGAGCTTCGTCCGGTATCCCACCGATCACCTCGGGCGTGAACCTCGGCAGGCCCGAGGTATCGGCGAACGTGTCGAGGTCGCGCTGGTCGAAGCCATCGAAAGCGAAGAACACGATGGTCTCGCCCTTGCCGGTGTGACCTTCCTTCGCCAGCGGGGCGGCGTTGTATGCGTCCAAAAGCCCGCCAGGCGTCAGCCCGCCCTTCGGCACATCGAGGGCAAGGTTGTCGGGTCGTTTCGTGCGATGGGGGGTGTAGCTCATGATCCGGCCGAGCCCGCTGACCGCATCGTGCAGCGCCACAGGCACCGACGGCTGTTCCGGCGATGCGTAGAACACCTGGCCTTTTTGGCCCCGGTAGTCGTTCACCGGTACTTCGAACGCACGCGCGACGTGATCGGCGGAGCCCTCGACGACGGCCCAGGCGTTGCCTGGCCGCCATCGCACCCACAACTCCCGCGCGTCCGCCCATGCCATCAGCGCCTCGGGGCGCGACGCATCGGGCAGCGACACGGTCAGTTGTGCATCACCGGCGCGCGAGGGCCCGAGATCTGTCGAGCTGGCGAGCAGTGATGCGAACGGTCCTGTGATAATCGCCGAATCGGTCGGCGCGCAGCCGGCACTCAGCCCCGACGCGACGATGATCGCCGACGTCGCGATGAGCGCCGGCAAACGCCGCCGCATATCGGTGATGCTTCTAGGAACCGTTGGTCACGTGACGACCATGCTCACCGGGCTGGACCTGCGAGGCCGGCGGAGCAACAACGGGCGGGGTGAACTGGTTCGGTGCGTTCGGGTCGATCCGCGGGGCCTTCTCCGTGGGCGAAGGCGGCGCCGCCGGGGACGTCGTGGTCGTCGTTGTGGTGGTCGTCGAGGTCTCGGGGGCCTTTTCTTCTTCCTTGGCGCACCCGGCCATGATCATGCCCATGGCGGCGATCGCGCTCAATCCGGCAACTACTCCAAGCCGGTGGGGCAAACGACTCTGTGTCCTCATTTAATTGTCCTATCTGTGTACCTGCACCGACAAGCGGCAGGAATTACCGACCATGGTGCCATACACAGCGAATGTCCGCCAGCCTTCGCAGCAAAATTTGACGCCGGTGAAGAGCTACTAGATCCCGGTACATATCGAGACGAACGGGATGGGCGCACACACCCCAATTGAAAAGTATGGCGTGATATCACCATTCCACGCAGGTGGTGGCGGGGGCGGCGGCGGGGGGGCCGGTGCCGCGACGCAGGTGTTCGACGGCGGATCGAACACGGTTCCCCATCCGCATTCGACCGCGGTACTGACCCCCGGTGTGACGATTGTGGCGAACGCGACCGGCATAAGCGTGGCCGCGCCGACGGTTGCCAGACGACGAGCCATATTCAGCATCGAAGGCCTCCCTCGAGTCGAACCCCGACCTTCAAGACCGATCGTAGACCTGATGACACGCCGGGAAAATCAGTATTTACGTTTGTGAAAACTGAGACATATGTTGCTACTAATGCGACACTTCTCGCGGGTCGGGGATGCATCAAAGAGGGGAAATAATGGGTGCATCTGCCTATATTGGCCGCGTCGGCGGATTAGCTGTCGCGCTCGGCATCGGAGTAGCCGTCGCGACGGGCCAGGGCGTGGCCTGGGCAGGCCCGACGGGGCCCGATTCAACGGGCACCGAAGGGTCGACGACCACCGACACCGACGGGAACAGCAATCCGGAGACGAAACCGGATCCACCTGGCGCCGACACACCGACGGTCCCCTCGACGCCGGCGAAGTCGACAGCCGACCAGACCCCTTCGCTGACGGCGCTGGCATCGCGAGCGAACGAGGTGGTGTCGTCGCTGACGCGTGCCGCGGAACGCGGAATAGCCGTGACCACCGGCGGAGCGCGCACCAGTCGGAAAAGCCACCGGCCAGAAACCCGCTCAGTCCTCGGGTGTCGACCAGGCACCACCCGAGGAGACCGAAGCAGGAGGAAAAAGAGTCCGTCGAGCCGACGAAGGCCAAGCCCGCCGCGAAGAAGTCGTCCGGGCCCGCCGACAACCCCGTCGCGCGGTTCGCCCGCCGTCTGCCGACAGTGACGCCTCACATCGATGCGCCCGCCACGCAACACGCGGCCGCCAACCTCGTCGACGCGGCGCAGCCCGCGGCGGCCGCCGGTGCAACACGCTGCGGACACGTTGACGCAGCACACTTTCCGGACGTTGTCCGCTGTGAAGATCGATGAGGCCTCTATACCCGTCATGGCTGCAGCGGTCGAAACGCCGGTAGAAAAGACTTCTGTGCCAAGGCTTTTGACCAACCTAGTGTCGGTCTTGGGGCTCGGTGCGCTGGCCGGCAACACGCCCGGTGCACCTGTCGGGACGCCGATCGTCATGGCCTTGCTCGCTCTGGGCACCCGCCGCGAGTCGGAGTCGGTGACCACGCTGTCCAAGACCGCGGCCGTCGGCAACGCACCTGTGGCCACACTGGCATTGACGGGTGCGCCGACGGCCGCACTGGCCGCCCCGTCGGATCCGTCGACGTCCTATGTCGTCACCCCGGTCGCCGTCAGCGGCAACACGTGGAAGATCACGCAGCTCACCGGGCCTGGTGGCCTCAACAACACGCAATCCCGCTTCGGCGTCGGAGGCACGGACCTCGGAATCATGTGGGACAACGGCATATCGGACAACACCGCTACCGCCGTGAACGAACATCAGGTGTTGATGCTTTTCGGAGACACGTTCTCCAACAGCAGCCCTGTCCGCACCGGAGTGTGGCGTAACAACTTCCTGTTCCGCAGCTCCGACAACATGCTGTCCAACGGCATCTATGTGCAGAACGGCAGTGTTCCCATCGACGGCACCACCGCGGATGACTTCTCCGGCGCTCCACTGGTGTACAACTCGGAACTGAACCAGAACATCTTCAAGCAGGTCATCGCCAACGAACGCTATGCGGTGGGCAATGACGTGACGATCATCCCGACCTCTGCAATCTCGGTTACCGACGCCAACGGCAATGCGAGGCAGTACGCCACGTTCATGGACGTCAGGTCATGGGACTCGGCGGGCCGGTGGACCACCAATTACTCGGGTGTCGCCTTCTCTGACGACAACGGCGTGACATGGCATGTCGCGAAGGAGAGCATCCGCGCCTCCGCGCCCGGTTATTCGACTGTGCAGTACGTGTCCGGGCAATCAGAACTTCCAGCAGTTCGCCCTAGTCAAACCGCCGGCAGGGTCTGCGGACGCCCAAGCCGGCTGGGTCTACGCCTACGGCACTCCGTCGGGACGAAACGGGACCGTCTACCTCTCGCGGGTGAATCAGAACGACATCCTCGACGCGAGCAAGTATCAGTACTGGAACGGGACCTCGTGGACCCCGGGCACTCCGTCGGCCGCCAAACCCATTCTGCCGGGAACGACCAGCAGTGGGTTCTTCGGCTTCGGCAGGACCACGACGTACCCCAGCGTCGGCGAGATATCGGTGCAATACAACGAATACGAGAAGCAATACATCATGCTCACCACTGACCCGGCGGGCAACGTGGTGATGCGCAAGGCGAACCAGCCGCAGGGTCCGTGGTCGGCGCCGATCACCTTGGTGTCGGGCACGAAGATGCCCGGCGCGTACGCGCCGATGATCCACCCGTGGTCCTCGACCCAGAACGTTCCGGAATCCGATCGGCAGTATCTCTACTGGAACGTGTCGACCTGGAACAATTATGAGGTCACGACCATGCGCACCGATCTCAGCCTGGTGTAGCGCAACAGCATGAAACGGATGTCCGTCGGCGCGGCGGTGGTAGCCATCGCCATTGCCGTAGCCGCGGCGCCGTTCGCCGGCGCAGCGCCCGTCCCGCAGCCCGGTGCCTCGTGCTCACAAGCCGTGGCGAGTGCGATGACTCAGCTGCCCGATTTGATGACGTTCCTGCAGTGCCGCGGTCTAGAGGACGGCGAATTCCGTTGGCAAAGCCCCGATTCCCCGTACCCGCACAGCGATCGTTGGCTCAGCTACGGCCCTGCGCTAACACTGCACGGAGAGGGACAGCGTAATCGCGAGATCGATTCCGGCGAGTGGGCCGGTTACCCGCAAGCCGACGACAGCCGCTGCGAGGCCGCGCAACTGGACAACGCCGCAGAGGGGGAGCGAACTCCACCGCAAGTCGCCGCGGGCGGCGGCGGGCAACCGTTGAGGGTTGCGCTGCTGCCGATGCTGTTCACCGTCGAGTTGCGGGGCTACTGCCTGTGGCAGAAGGTGCAATAACCGAGATCCCCGAAAGGACCAACCAAGTCCACCGAGTGGCGTAGGTATATCGGGAGTGTCCGGATTGCCTGCCAGAGGGAGCACCATGAAAGCACTGCGCAAGATCCTGGTCATCGCCTGCGTCATCGCCCTCGCGGCGTTCGGGGCCGCGTGCGTGCGGCAAGAAGAGCGAAAGCGGCGGCGGCCGGGGGCGGTGGCGGCGGTGAGATCAACGTCGCGCTGACCTCGTTTCCGGACTACGTCGACCCGCAGCTCTCCTACACGGTCGAGGGCTGGGAAGTTCTCTGGAACGTCTACACGCCGCTGCTCACCTACAAGCACGCCAAGGGCAAGGACGGCACCCAGTTGGTTCCCGCCCTGGCCGAAAACATGCCCGACATCTCTCCGGACGGAAAGACCTACAAGCTCAAGCTGCGGCCGAACATGAAGTACTCGGACGGCACCCCGATCAAGGCGTCCGACTTCGCGTACGCCATCCAGCGGCTGTTCAAGGCCGACTCCGGCGGCTCGGTGTTCTTCGACGACATCGTCGGCGCCACCGACTACGCCGACGGCAAGGCGCAGAACATCAGCGGCATCAAGACCGACGACAACACCGGCGACATCACCATCACGCTGAACGAGCCGAACGGCACCTTCGAGAACGTGCTCGGGCTGATGTTCGCCGCACCCGTGCCGCCCAGCACGCCGTCTGGACAAGGACTCGACCAACAAGCCGCCACCGGCCAGCGGTCCGTTCATGATCAGCTCGGTCAACGCGCCGCGCACGCTGACGATGGAGCGCAACCCCAACTTCCACACGGTCAAGGACGCCGGCGCCAGCGAGGTACCCGACGCAAACGTCGACAAGATCATCGTCAACGAGAACAAGAACAACAGCGCGCAGGTGACCGACATCGAGCAGAACAAGGTCGACTTCATGCTCGATCCGCCGGTCGCCGACCGCCTGGCCGAGGTCAAGGCCAAGTACAGCGATCGGTTCCGGATGGAGGACTCGATCAACACCTACTACTTCTTCATGAACATGGAGAAGGCGCCGTTCAACGACATCAAGGTGCGTCAGGCCGTCAACTACGCCATCGACCCCGAAGCACTCAACAGGATCTTCGGTGGCCGACTGCACCCGTCGCAGCAGATTCTGCCTCCCGGCATGCCCGGCTACCAGGAGTACAAGCTCTACCCCGGACCGGACATGAACAAGGCCAAACAGCTGATCGCCGAGGCGAATCCGGCCGACAAGGACATCACCGTCTGGACGGACGACGAGCCCGACCGCAAGCGGATCGGTGAGTACTATCACGACCTGCTCACCCAGCTGGGCTTCAACGCCACACTGAAAGTGATTGCAGGAGATGTCTACTGGACGACCATCGGCAACCAGTCGACACCCGATGTCGACACCGGCTTCGCCGACTGGTTCCAGGACTTCCCGCACCCGGACGACTTCTTCCGCCCGCTGCTGCACGGCGACAGCATCCTGCCGACTAACGGCAACAACTATTCGCGGGTCAACATCCCCGCCAACAATGCCAAGCAGGACGAGTTGTTGACGAAGCTGATCGGCGACGGCGGCGTCGAGGACCAGTACGCCGCGCTGGACAAGGCGTACATGGAGCAGGCCGTGTGGGCACCGTACGGAAACGAGCAGTTCACGACATTCCTGTCGGAGCGCATGGACTTCGACAAGTCCTATCACCATCTGCTCTTCAACCAGGACTACACCTCGTTCGCCATCAAGTAGCGGGCCATGGTTTCGCCGATCGACTCGCTTGAGGCACCAGGCGAGCCACCGATCCCGACAGGTGTGCCGGTCGCGCAGATCCAGGGGCGTAGCCCCTGGTATCTCGCGTGGCTGCGGTTGCGGCGCAACAAGGTTGCGTTGGTGTGCGCCGCAGTGTTCGTCCTGATCGTCTTGTTCTGCCTTGCGGCGCCGCTGTGGGCCGAGCATGTGGCGCACACCGGGCCGAACGAGAACCACATCACCGATACGGTGATGATCGACGGGCAGGAGACCGACGTCGTCGCGCCCGACGGCACACCCCTGGGGCCGGGACTGCACGGCAAGTTTCTGCTCGGCGCCGACCAGAACGGCCGAGACGTCATGGTGCGGTTGATGTATGGCGGCCGGACTTCGATCTATGTCGGCCTCGCGGCGGCACTGGTGACGACGATCCTGGCCGTCATCGTCGCCTTGCTGGCCGGCTACTATCGCGGCTGGATCGACGCGGTGCTGTCGCGGACCATGGACATCATCTGGGCCTTTCCCGTGCTGCTGCTCGGCATCGCACTGGGCACCACGCTGTCCATCGGCGGCCTCAAGGCCGGCCCGATCCAGATTGCGGGCGACTCGCTCTGGATACCGATCCTGATCATCGGCCTTGTCTACGTCCCCTACGTGGCCAGGCCCATCCGCGGCGAAATCCTGGCGCTACGCGAAAAGGAGTTCATCGAGGCTGCCGTCGCTCAGGGCAAGGGGCCGCTGCGGATCATGTTCTCCGAGCTGATGCCCAACATCGTGTCCACCGTCGTCGTCTTCTTCACGCTGAACATCGCCAACAACATGCTGCTGGAGTCGGCGCTGTCGTTCCTGGGTGCCGGCGTGCGGCCACCCAACGCATCGTGGGGCACCATGATCTCCGACGGCTATCAGGTGATCTTCACGGCGCCCCACCTCACCGTCGTGCCCGGCTTGATGATCGTCGCAACGGTGCTGTCGCTCAACGTGTTCGGAGACGGCCTGCGCGACGCCATGGATCCGCGCGCAAAGATCCGGCTGGAGCACTGAGGAGATGGCACGTTTCGTCGCCAGGCGACTGCTGGGAATGACCGCGGTGCTGTTCGCCATCTCGGTGATCGTGTTCTTGATCTTCAACGTGATCCCCAACTCGGACCCCGCCGCCAGGATCGCGGGCAAGAACGCCGACCCGGCGTTGATCGCCCGCGTCAACGCCGACCTCGGTCTCGACAAGCCGCTGCCGGTGCAGTACCTGACGATGATGAAGCAGATCTTCACCGGCCAGCTCACGTCGTATGCCAAGGACCGCAACGTCGTCCAGCAGATCTGGGAGGGTGTTCCCGCCACGTTCTCGCTGTGCATCGGTGCGGCGGTGCTGTGGATGTCGCTGGCGATTCTGTTCGGCTATCTCAGCGCGGTGCATGCGGGCAGGTTCGCCGACCGCGCGCTGACGATCCTTTCCCTCGTCGGCATTTCGATGCCGGTCTTCTGGCTGGCGGCGATGCTGCTGTACTTCCTGAGCTTCAAGGTGGAGCTTTTTCCGACGGGCAGTTATGTGCCGCTGACGGAGAGTCCGGGTGACTGGGCGTATCACCTGATACTGCCGTGGTTCACGCTGGCTGTGCTGTTCGTCGGCATCTACAGCCGCGTGCTGCGATCCAACATGCTCGATGCGATGAACGAGGACTACGTGCGCACCGCACGGGCCAAGGGGCTGTCCGAACGCCAGGTGCGGATCCGCCACGTGCTTCGCAACTCGATGATCCCGGTCATCACCCTGTTCGGACTCGACTTCGGCATGGTGGTGGGCGGCGGCGCGATTCTCACCGAGACGGTGTACAACCTCGACGGTGTGGGTCTGTATGCGGGAGAGGCAATCCGGTCGTTGGACCTGCCACCGCTGATGGCGGTGGTGATGTTCGGCGCCTTCTTCATCGTGTTCTTCAACACGATCGTCGACATCCTCTACGCGGTGCTCGATCCCCGCATCCGACTCGGAGAGGCGGCGCCGGCATGAGCGCGATCCTGACAGTCGAGGACCTTCGGGTCAGCTTCGCCACCGAAGACGGTGTGGTCAAGGCCGTCGACGGCGTCTCCTTCGAGCTGGCAGCGGGCGAGGTGCTGGCGATCGTCGGCGAATCCGGTTGCGGCAAAAGCGTTACCGCCCAGACGTTGACGGGTCTGACCCGGGCCATCGAACGCGAGGATCACCGGCTCGGTCAACTATCGCGGCCGAGAGATCAACGGGCTCACCGACAATCAGTTGCGGGACGTGCGGGGTGAGCAGATCGCGATGGTCTTCCAGGACCCGATGTGCGCGCTGAACCCCGTCTATCGCGTCGGCGACCAGATCACCGAGATGATCCGCGCACACCGCGACGTCTCCAAGAAGGAAGCCAAGGCCAAGGCGATCGAGCTGCTGCGATCGGTCGGCATCCCCAACGCGGACCGGCGAGTAAGGCTCTACCCGCACGAGTTCTCCGGCGGTATGCGCCAGCGGGTGATGATCGCCATGGCACTGGCGCTCGAACCCGACGTGCTGATCGCCGACGAGCCGACCACCGCGCTCGACGTGACGATCCAGGCGCAGATCCTGCAGCTGATCGACCGGCTCAACCGTGAGCGCGACCTCGCGGTCATCATCATCACCCACGACCTCGGCGTCGTCGCCGAGATCGCCGACCGGGTTCTGGTGATGTACGCGGGCCAGGTCGTCGAGGACGCCACGCTCGACGAAATCTTCTACGAGCCAAAGCATCCCTACACGTGGGGACTGCTCGGTTCGCTCGCGCGGCTCGACCAGCCACGGACGACCAGGCTGACGCAGATCCCCGGAGCGCCTCCGTCCCTGCTGGCGCCTCCGTCGGGCTGCCGGTTCGCACCGCGCTGTTCACACGTATTCGACAAGTGCACCGAACTGCCGCCGCTCGAGGCGCGCACCGGCGGAACGCACCTCGACCGGTGCTGGCTCGACCCCGATATCAAGGCGCACCGTGGCAGTGAACGCGTGGCGCACCATGGCTGAGGGCGACCTGCTTCTGGAGGTGACCGACCTCGTCAAGCACTTCCCGATCAGGTCGGGCGTGGTCATCGACCGCGAGGTCGCACAGGGTGCGGGCCGTCGACGGCGTCAGCTTCACCCTGCGCGAAGGCGAAACACTCGGCCTGGTGGGCGAATCGGGATGCGGCAAGTCGACGTTGTGCCGCGCGATCCTGCAGCTGACCACCCCGACATCCGGGTCGGTCCGATTCGCAGGCCAGGAGCTGGTCGGCCGCTCGCGCCGCGAACTGCGCCCGATGCGCCGCCAAATGCAGATGATCTTCCAGGACCCGTTCGCCTCGCTCAATCCGCGCAAGCGGGTGGGCCAGATCATCGGCGATCCACTCGAGCTGCACGGACTGGCCAGCGGAGCCGAGCTGAAACGGCGCGTGCAGGACCTGCTGGACCGCGTCGGCCTGCAGGCCGAGCACTACAACCGGTTTCCGCACGAGTTCTCCGGAGGACAGCGCCAACGCATCGGCATCGCCCGCGCACTTGCGTTGCGGCCCAAGCTGATCGTCGCCGACGAGCCGGTGTCCGCCCTCGACGTCTCGGTCCAGGCGCAGATCATCAACCTGCTCGAGGACGTGCAGGACGAGTTCGGCCTCTCCTACCTGTTCGTCGCCCACGATCTCGGCGTCGTCCGTCACGTGTCCGATCGAATCGCGGTCATGTACCTGGGCAAGATCGTCGAAGACTCGGGCGCAGACGAGCTCTACGACAAACCGATTCACCCGTACACCAACGCGCTGTTGTCGGCGGTGCCGATTCCCGATCCCAGGCGCAACTCCGCGCGCGAACGCCTGGTGCTCGAGGGCGACGTGCCGAGCCCGATCGATCCGCCCGCCGGGTTGCCGCTTCCACACGCGGTGCCCGTGGTGCGACCGAGGTCTGCACGTCAGACGAGCCTGCACTCCTCGACCATCGTCCAAAACACCTTGCCGCCTGCCACCATCCGCAGAACGTCTAGGGGCACGCGGCGGGCGATGTCGTCTCGGACGGTGCCGTCGGCCGGCAGCGTGTAGGTGACCACCACATCGGCATCGGCGGGCCCCCTGTTCGCGACGACGTGGGGCGTCCCGGCAGGCAGGAACACCGTCTGGCCGGCGGAGTAGGCGGTCGGAACGCAGTTGGCGGCGGTCTGGACGAACACGGTGCCTTCGGTGATCACCGACTGTTCGGGTCCGGGGTGGGCGTGCCAGCCGCTGCTCGCGCCGGGTTTGAGAACCAGGCTCTGTACGTAGAACGCGGTCTCCTCGCCGTTGGTGACGATCGAGATCGGCGTATCGGTTGTGCCCTTGGCCAGATCGGTGCGTTGGACGTCGCCTTCGGCCGGGGTGGCCGACGCGGAGCCGGCGAGGAGCAGTGCGGCAGCTGATCGCGCCCGCGACAGTGACCATGCGCGCGTACTTCAGCATGCGCAAATGCTACGAAGTGCGGCTCGTAGCCGCCGGCTATTCGGTGTCGCCCGCGGAATCGCCGGAATCGCCGGAGACGTCAGGCGACGCGTCCAGCACACTGACGGCGATGCCGTACGGGAGGAAACGCACCTTCCGCGTGGCGTCGGTGTTGTTCTTGTTCGCCCGTAACGCGTCGAGTTCGGAGGCGTACACCTCTTCGACATGCGCCTTGCCCTCGTCGTCGACGGTGTAGATGGACCACACCCCGTCGCCGGTCTCGCCGGTCGTTTCCGGCTCGTGGCGCTGGCGGCGGGAGAACTCGTCGAAGATGACACCCAACCCGGCCCGTTCGCCGGTCATGTCGAAGAGTTTCCCGACCGCGTCGCGCAGTCCCTCTCCGGCCTCACGAATCACTCGATCAAAGTCGTCCGGGTCGAAGCCGAACGGACCATTGCTGCTCATCCATCCAGTGTGCCACTACTAGCCCCAGGGGCTCTGCTGGTACACCGGCGGCTGGTACGGCGCCTGCGGAGGGGGCCCCTGGTTGGGGACCTGGATCGGCACCGGCACCGGAACGAACGGGACCGTGATGTAGCTCGTCGTCATCGACGGGGTTGTGCTCGTGGTCGTGGTGGTTGTCGTCGTGGTCGTGGTGGTCGGCGACGTCGTGGTGGTGGTCGGTGACGTCGTCGTCGTGGTCGGCGACGTCGTGGTCGTTCTCGTGGTGGTGACCTGCTCCGTCGTCGGCGTCCACGTGGGTGTCGGCGGTGGGGGCGGCGGAGGTGCCTCGCTGGTGATCGTCACCTCGGACGGCGGTGCCGGCGGTGGGGGCGGCGGCTCCGGCGGTGGGCGGGCTCTCCTGCTTCGGCGGCGACGGCGGCTCGGGTTCTGGCTGCTTGGGCGGTTGCGGCTTCGGCGCCTCGCTCGCCTTGGTGCTTTCCGTCGCACTGGTCAGCGCGTAGGCCACTCCGCCGACGGTGATGATCGCAATGACAGCGGCGATGCCGATCGCCAGGGCCGTCATCCGGTGCCACGGTCGCCGCGGCTCCTGGTAGATCCTGCCCGTCGTCGGTACATACTCCAGCACCGGTCTGACATCGGATTGTGTTGTCTCATAAGGGTTTTCACCGGTATACGGAACGAGATCGTCGCCGATCTCCTCCTGCGACCAGGCAAGCGCGCGGAACGTCGCCGAACCAGGTGAGTCGGGGCCCGGGTCCGTCATAGACGGGCTCGGCCGCCGTCGCATCGGTGGCGGCAGCGGCGGCACCCGTCGGGGCGTCCGCGTCGATCGCGGTCGCCGCATTGGCTCCGGTCGGGGCTTCGGCATCGGCCCCGAAGGCGGCGAACAGCGCCGCGCCGACGGCCGCCGTTGAGGGCGGGCTGCGGCGTGGTCACCACCGGAAGCCGGGTGTGCTCGGAAAGCCGCTGAGCGACAAGGGGAATGCCCGCTCCGCCACCGACGATCGCAAGCGCGGCCAGGCCGGTCGGTGAGGTGCCGCTGCGCTCGGTCAGCTCGTCGAGTGCGGCAACGACGCCGTCCAGCGGCCGCCGGATCAGATCCTGCAGTTCGTCCCGGGTGATCCGGATATCGGCTCGGTAGCCCTGGATATCGAGGACGAGTTGGGTCGCCGTATCGGCCGAGAGCCGCTCCTTGGCCCGCCTGCACTCCTCGCGCAGCTTGGTCAGCGACTCGACCGCCGTGGTTCCGGCGGGGTCGACCTTGTCGGCGAGGTTCTCCAGGACGTGGGCCAGCAACGCCTGGTCGATCAGGTCGCCGGAGAAGTCCGGGTAGCGAACGGTTTCGCCGAAGGGTTCGAACCCGGCCGTGGCGTCGGCGAGTGTGATGCTGGTGCCGCTGCCGCCGAAGTCCAGCAGAGCGACCATGCCGTCCGCGGCGATCCCCGGGTTGGCCTGCAGCGCGGTCAGTGCGGCGACGGCGTCGGAGACCACCCGAACCGGCTGGCTGGTCTGCGACAACGTCTTGCTGTTGGCCAGCGCGCCGCGGAATGCCCAGATCGTCGTCGCGTTCCAGTGCGCGGGCACCGCGATCGCGACGTCGGACGACGGCCCACCGCCCAGTTCGACCATCGCGTCGAGCGCTTCGACCAGCAGTTGTTCGGCCAGGTAGCTCTTGCCGTCGGGCGTCACCAGCGGCACCCGGTCCCCGACCCGCTCGACGAAGCCGGTGATCGTGCCGCCGGATTGCCCGAGGGTCAGCATCGAGCGGCGCGTCACAGGTTGATTGCCGACACGCGCCGCGACCAGGTTTGTTGTCCCGACCGACAACCCCAGGGGGTCGCTCATAACGGCCCACACGATAGCTGCGTTGAGTGCGGATACCGATCAGACACTCCGCGAGCAGCCCGTTTGAACGGTGTTCCGCCAGCATGCTTTTGAGCCGTCGCGTTTCGTCGCCCCCTCGCCGGGTAATGCGAGCTTCATGACTTCGTTGTGGCTGGCCAACCGAGCAAATCGACCATCACCCCCCAATCCGATGCTGGAGACCGACCGCCACGCCGACGTGGCGGTGGTCGGGGCCGGAATCACCGGCCTGGTGACGGCCGTGCTGTTGGCCAGGGCGGGCAAAAACGTGATCGTGCTCGAAGCGCATTCGGCCGGCGCGGGCACCACGGGCAACACCACCGCGAAGATCAGCCTGCTGCAGGGCACCAAGCTGTCGAAGATCATCGGCAAGCACGGCCCCAAACGCGCCCAGCAGTATGTCGAAGGCAATCGCGAGGGCCAGGAGTGGCTGATCGGGCACTGCGAGGCGCACGGCATCTCGGTGCAGCGCGAGGACGCCTTCACCTACGCGCAGTCCGAAGAGGGTGTTCCGTCGGCGCAAGGGTGAGCTCGAGGCGTGCAAAGCAGCCGGGCTCGAGGCGGAGTGGGTCGACGACGCCGACGTCCCGTTCCCGTTCCACGGCGGCGTTCGCCTCGCCGGGCAGGCGCAGTTCGATCCGATGCCGTTCTTGGACAGCCTCATCGTGGAGCTCGAAGAGCGCGGTGGCCGCCTCGCGCAAGGCGTTCGCGTGCAGAAGGTTTCGGGCGAAGGCGACGAGTTGGCGCTGCACGTGCGCACGACCGATGCCGACGAGTTCACCGTCAAGGCGAAGCAGTGTGTGCTCGCCACCGGTATTCCGATCCTCGACCGCGGCGGGTTCTTCGCGCGCCTCAAGCCGCAGCGGTCCTACTGCATGGCGTACCGGGTGCCCGGTAACATCACCAGCGGCATGTACATCTCGACGGATTCCCCGACCCGGTCCGTGCGCTATGCGCCGACCGAGGACGGCCAGCGCCTGATCGTCGGCGGCGCCGGACATCCGGTGGGACATGCGAAACATCCGGCGTCGTCGGTGCAGGAACTCGACGCATGGGCGAAGTTGCACTACCCCGGTGCGATGCAGACGCATTACTGGTCGGCGCAGGACTATTCGCCGATCGACGAACTGCCCTATGTCGGACCGATACTGCCCGGGAACGACAAGATCTTCGTCGCGACGGGTTTCGACAAGTGGGGCATGACGAACGGGACGGCTGCGGCGTTGGCGTTGGCCAGCCGAATCCTCGGCGGCCGAATGGATTGGGCCGAGTCGTTCGCCAGTTGGAGTCCCCACGAGCTGTCAGGGATCCCGAAAGCCATGCAGCTCAACGCCGAAGTCGGTCTGTATCTCGCACGGGGTTGGATCACCCCGGTGACAAGGATCGGCGATCGCACGCCCGACGACGGCGGCGTCGTCAGCGGCCCGCCATGGCAACTCGAGGGCCGCAGCGTGGTGGACGGCGTGGAGCGCCGCGTATCGCCGGTATGCCCGCACCTCGGCGGCATCGTGAACTGGAACGACGCCGACGAATCGTGGGAGTGCCCATTGCACGGTTCGAGGTTTGCACCAGACGGCAAGCTGCTGGAAGGTCCTGCGACCAGGGATCTCACCGCGGCTCAGTAGTATCCCCCCGCATGGGCGATATCGATGACATCAAGCGGGTCAAGTACCGGTACCTGCGGGCGCTGGACACCAAGCACTGGGACGACTTCGCGGACACGCTGACCGAGGACATCGCCGGTGACTACGGCAGCTCGCTCGGTGAGGAACACCGTTTCACCGACCGCGACACGCTCGTCGAGTTCATGCGCACATCCATGCCCGCAAACGTGATCACCGAGCACCGGGTCACCCATCCCGAGATCGACGTCGACGGCGACGAGGCCACCGGCACGTGGTACCTGCAGGACCGTGTGATCGTTGCGGACTTCAACTTCATGCTCTACGGCGCCGCGTTCTACCACGACCGCTACCGACGCACCCCCGACGGTTGGCGCATCTCCGCGACCGGATACCAGCGCACCTATGAGGTCAACATGTCCACCGAGGCGATCACCAACTTCAAGGTGAAACCCGGTGAGGCGCTGAATATTTGAGTTACTGGGTGACGGCGATCAGCGCGCCCGGCTGCAGCCAGCGGATGATCTCGACAAGGGTGCCGTCATCGAGGGCGACGCAGCCGGCGGTCGGTCCGCCGTCGGTGGCGTGCAGGAAGAACGCACCGCCGTTACCGGGCACCCGTTGCTTGTTGACGCCCATCACCACCGCATGCACGTACTGAGGAATCTCGAGGTTCTCAGTGCCGCTGGCCGGATCGGTGCGAAACGGGCACTTCGACTTCTCACACACCTGCATGGTGTTGTAGGTCGGGCTCTTCATGTCGCCGTCCCACCAGTGGTCGGGGCCGACCTGCACGTATTGCAGTCCGCCGCCGGGGTTGGGGGCCGTGCCGAAGGCGAAGTCGAGGCTGAAGACTCCCATCGGCGTTTTGGCTTGGCCGTCATGGGTTTCCGGGGCCATCCCGTTCTCGCCGACGAACGCGGGGATGCCGGTCCTGACCGCCTGCCAGCCGGCCGTGGTGCGCTGGAAGACGTCGATTTTCGCCGACGAACCACCCGCTCCCACAACGGAAATGACCTGGGTGGCGTTGCCGACCTTCGGGGCGAACCACGGCGTGTAATCGGCCTGACCCACCGGCGCAGCAATCATGGCCAGCACGAATGGCAGCAGCAGAACCAGCCATCGGCGCACGCGCTCATGGTCGCACAGGATCAGGCCCCGGTTGGGCGGCTCGCCCGCTGGGTAAGTTTGCGTCATGCGATTCCGTCGAAAGCCACAGGGTCTGCGCGGTCTGACCGAGATCGGTCAGGGTCTGGGCACCCTTGATCGCGAGGTCTTCGAGGCGGTCGCGGAATCGCCGAGCCCGCTTCTCGACACCACCATGCCGCGGTTGAGCTGGGCCGCCGATCATTCCAAACTGTGGTTCGTCATCGCCGCCGGGCTGATCGCGACGCGACACAAGGCGTCGGCCCGAGGTGCCATGCGCGGAGTCGTGAGCCTGGCGATCACCAGCGCCTTTACCAACCAGTTCGCCAAGCGCGTGTGGAAGCGGGCACGGCCCAACCGCACCTTGGTGCCCCTGGCCCGACAGAGCCGGCGCTTCCCGACGTCGAACTCGCTGCCGTCCGGGCACTCGGCCAGCGCGGCGGCGTTCGCGGTCGGGGTCGGGCTCGAGAACCCGCCCGTCGGTTTGGGCCTGGCCCTGCTCGCCGGTCTGGTCGGCCTGTCGCGCGTCGCCGTCGGAGCGCACTATCCGGGTGACGTGTTCGCGGGCTTCGGGATCGGGGCGGGAATCGCAGTGCTCGGCGGACGGATCGTGCCGCCGATCACGCCGACGAAGATCCCCACCGCCGACCCGCTGCGCGTCCCCACGCTGCCACGACCCGACGGCGCGGGCGTCGTGCTGGTGATCAACCCGGCCTCGGGAAGCGGGACGGGCGCGCGCGTCGTCGACGAGGTGCGCCAAGCGCTGCCCAAAGCCGAAATCGTCGAGCTCGGCGACGACGACGACATCGAGGAGGCGTTGCGCGATGCGGCCAAGCGCACCGAGGTCCTCGCCGTCGGCGGCGGCGACGGCACCGTTTCCTGCGCGGCGGGCATCGCCGTCGAGCACGACATTCCGCTCGCCGTCTTCCCCGGCGGCACCTTCAACCACTTCGCCAAGGACATCGGCTGCGACAGTGTGGCCAAGACGGTCGGGGCGATTCAACGCGGCGACATTTCCTGCGTCGATCTCGTCTGCCTCAACGACGAACACATCGTCGTCAACACCGCCAGCATCGGCGCCTATCCCCGGTTCGTGCAGACACGCGAAAAGCTGGAACACAAGATCGGCAAGCCCCTCGCAGGCCTGTACGCGATGTTCCACACCCTGCGCCGCGACGAGCCGGTGAGGATCTCCTACGACAACAAGACATTGCAGACATCGCTGTTCTTTCTGGGCAATTCGACGTATCTGCCGTCGGGCTTCGCGCCGTCACGACGCACGAGGATGGACGACGGCCTGATGGACGTTCGCATTCTCGAAACCGGCCGCAAGTTCAGCAGGCTGCGGATCGTCAGCTCGCTGGCGCTTGGCCGGCTGACCCGCAGCCCGCTCTACCACGAGATGCGCGTGCCTGAGTTCGCCTTCACCGCCGTGGACGGGTGCACCGAGCTCGCGCATGACGGCGAGATCGGCACCGAATGCGATGAGGCCAGGTTCAGAGTGAACTACCGGGCGCTTCCGGTTTTTCGTCCGCTGCCGTGATCGGCACGGCGGGCGGCACCACCAACAGGCATACGACGAACCAGGCGTAACCGAGCGCCCAGCCGGCCAACACGTCGGACGGGTGATGCACGCAGAGCACCACGCGCGCCGACCCCGATCGCGAGCACGACAACCGCACCGACGACGATCAGCCAGAATCGCAGCGACCGGCGCGCAATCGGCAGCACGAGCGTCAGAAACGCCAGCACGCCGACCATCACGCCGAGGGCATGACCCGACGGGAACGACGTCGACTGCGCGCTCACCAGGGCCCCGGCAGGTCGCTCGCGGTTCGCGGCGAGCTTGGCGGCTTCGGTGAGCAGCCCGCTGAGCTCGACGCTGATCACCAGGAACATCGCCGCCCGCACGTTGCGCCGGGCGAGGGCGACGACAATGACGACCAGGGCCGACGAGTCGGAAAGCCGTCGGCCCGAGGACGGTGCAGAGCAGATCCCAGAACGCGACCCAGCCGGGGTGGACGATCGCCGAATTCGTGCAGGGGATCGAGCGCGAACCGGTCCATCGCGTCGATCCACTGCCACTGCGCCACGATGCCGACCCACAGCAGCACGTACAGCGCAAGCGCTACCGCGGCAGAGCCGACGAGCCACGCTTTGCGCTGTGTCACCCTCTAACGACTACCACGCTGCCGCTACGGTGCATCTATGGCTGTGTTTCTGCGCAAACTGTTGCGCGTCGGCGGACTACCCGCAGGAGCTGCGCACCCAAGTCGACGCCGAAGGCATCATCTACCTGGCCGAATACCTCCCCGTGACCCGGCGATTCAGCGGATCCGTGCCCGGTAAGAAGGCCAAAACCAATATCTCGAGCTATGTCGGCTCGCTGGTGATCAGCTCGCAGCGTGTCCTCGGCACGCTGTCGTCGGTGCCCAAACTCGCCGGCCGCACCATCGACCAACGGTGGGACGCCGCGCAGAGCGGACCGGTGAAGGCCGACATCTCGGACACCGGGGTGCACATCGAGGTGGACATCGGCGAGGTCGACCCGAAGTTCGACGGCCATCTCTCGCTGAACTACAAGACCCCGATCCCCGAGGACGTCCTGATGCGCCTGCCCCGCAGGTCGCTCGCGTTCGCGGTGCCGCCCGAGTACGTCCTTCGCGCGGTCGGCGTCCCCGCAAGAGGCTGACCTACCAGGTGGCGGCTTGTCGCGTTGGCGAGCCGAGCATGCCCCGCACGGCATTGACTGCGGGTGCGCCTCTGCCGAGGCATCGTCGGCTCTGTGTTGCCAGCGGCGTCCGATGGCTGCGCCGACCTGTCACCGGAGGGGCCGTTGGCCAGCTGCGACGTCAGTCGTCGGGGACGCGCGTACTGCCCCAGCGCTCAATCTGGCGATTCATACTGGCTCTACACCCACATGAGAGAGAGACATCATGACCAGCCAGCCCGAACAGTTCGACGTTGATGTCTTCGACTCGAATTCGATGGACTGGCTAGAGCTCCCGATTGAACAGATCGGCAGGAGTCTGTCGCTCAAGCCATTCACGTTCGACCCAGACACCGGGATGTCCTGCATGCTTTTGCGTTACGACGCCGGGTTCATCAACCCGTGGCATACCCACGACTGCGCGCACGGCATGTTCGTGTTGAGCGGGACCTTGCGAACCAACAAAGGGGATTTCGGGTCGGGGAGTTTTGTCTGGTTTCCCGAGGGCATGACGATGTACCACGGTGCAACCGATGACAGTGACTGCCTCATGCTTTTCATCACGAACAAGCCGTTCAACATTCGCTACACATTCGAGGATGAACCGAGCGGAAGCGAAGCCGAGCGACAGGGCCGGCAGAAGGCATGTCTGTGCTCGATGGCTTCCGTAACCTGACGCGGGCCGCCGATTCAGGTCGGCCCTTGTCAACGCCTCGCCTGTGTATGAACGCGCAACTGTGGATAACTAGCTCTCACTGAGCCAAACGGTTGCCGAATTGCCCGTCGACCTGTTCGGTGTAGCGACGGCATGGGAAAGGATGCGCAGTGACCGACCCGAACAAGGACAACGTGCTGATCGTTCATTGGCACGACCTCGGGCGATACCTCGGTGTCTACGGCCATCCCGACGTCGACAGCCCCCGCCTCGACCAACTCGCCGCCGAGGGCATCCTCTTCACCCGTGCGCACGCCACGGCGCCGCTCTGCTCCCCATCGCGGGGTTCGCTGTTCACCGGCCGTTACCCGCAGAACAACGGGCTGGTGGGGTTGGCTCATCACGGCTGGGAGTACCGGGCTGACGTCCGAACGCTACCGCAGATATTGTCCGAGAACGGTTGGCATACAGCGCTTTTCGGTATGCAGCACGAGACTTCGTATCCGGCTCGGCTTGGCTTCGACGAATACGACGTGTCCAACTCGTTCTGCGAGTATGTGGTGGAGCGCTCTGTCGAGTGGCTCGCCAATCCGCCGAGCGCGCCGTTCCTGTTGACTGCCGGCTTCTTCGAGACCCACCGCCCGTATCCGGCTGACCGGTATCAGCCGGCCGACCGGACCACGGTGGCCGTACCCGACTATCTGCCGGAGACCGAGGAGGTTCGTCAGGACCTGGCCGGGTTCTACGGCTCGATCACGGTGGCCGATGCCGCCGTCGGGCAGTTACTGGACGCGCTGGCAGTGACCGGCCTCGACCAGTCCACCTGGGTGGTCTTCGTGACCGACCACGGCCCGGCGCTGCCGCGCGCGAAGTCGACGCTGTACGACGCGGGTACCGGCATAGCGGTCATCGTCCGGCCGCCGCTGCGGGCCGGCCGGTCGCCGTACGTCTATGACGACCTCTTCAGCGGGGTGGACCTGGTCCCGACGCTGCTCGAGCTGCTCGGGGTGCAGGGGCCTGCCGAGGTCGACGGGATCTCCCACGCGGCTACGCTGCGTTCCGACTCCCGACAACGGCACGCCGGCACGGTCGGAGGTCTACACGACGAAGACGTACCACGATTCCTTCGACCCGATCCGGGCGATCCGGACGAAGGAATACAGCTACATCGAGAACTACGCGTCCCGGCCACTGCTGGACCTGCCGTGGGACATCGCCGACAGTGCATCCGGCATGGCCGTCGCGGATTCGGTCGGTGGTCCGCGCCCGGAGCGCGAACTCTACGACCTGCTCGACGACCCGACCGAATCGCGAAATCTGCTCGGCCCGGACGCGACGGACAAAGCGGAGGCGATCTCGAACGAGCTCGCGTTGCTGCTGAACGACTGGCGACTGAAGACCAACGACGTCATCCCGTCGGAGTTCGCGGGTACTCGAATCTCGGAACGCTACACCGAGACCTATCAACGCATCCACGGCCGGGCGTTGACCAGCCGGTCGGCCATCGCCGCGGAGCGCGGCATCGAAGACGAACACAGTTAGGTTTCGCGCAATGACATTTTCGGCGTATCTGGTACTGGCGTCGCAACGCAGCGGCAGCACCCTGCTCGTCGAATCTCTGCGGAGCACAGGCGTTGCCGGCGAGCCGGGTGAGTTCTTCCAGTACCTGCCGACCACCAGCCAGTCGCCACAGCCGAGGCAGTGGTTCGAGGGCGTCGAAGACGAATCGATCCTGAGCCTGCTCGACCCTCTCGACGAAGGCAAGCCCGACCTCGCCACGCCGGAGATCTGGCGTGACTACATCCGCACGGTGGGACGCACGCCGAACGGGATCTGGGGCGGCAAGCTGATGTGGAACCAGACGCCGTTGCTGCTCGAGCGCGCGGACGGGCTGCCGGACCGGTCAGGCGGCGGCTTGTTGTCGGCGATCCGGGACGTCATCGGCACCGACCCGTACCTGATTCACGTGCACCGTCCCGACGTCGTGTCGCAGGCGGTGTCGTTCTGGCGGGCGGTGCAGACGCGGGTCTGGCGCGGCCGGCCGGATCCGAGACGGGACTCCGCGGCCGAGTACCACGCAGGCGCCATCGCCCACGTCGTCGGCATGCTGCGGGCACAGGAGGACGGCTGGCGGACCTGGTTCGCCGAAGAGAACATCTCGCCGTTGGACGTGCCGTATCCCGTGCTGTGGCGCAACCTCACCCAGATCGTCGGCACCGTCCTCGAAGCGCTGGGGCAGGACCCGCAGCTGGCCCCGTCGCCGGTGTTGGAGCGGCAGGCCGATCAACGCTCCGACGAATGGGTAGATCGATACCGATCAGATGCCGAGAAGGAGGGTCTGCCTACATGACCGCAACCGCCGCCACCGACTACGACACCCTGCACGTCGACGAACTGCGGCTGCTGGAAGCCGAAGCGGTGCACATCATCCGCGAGGTGGTCGCCGAACTGGAGCGGCCAGTGCTGCTGTTCTCCGCAGGCAAGGATTCCATTGTGCTTCTGCGCTTGGCGGAGAAGGCCTTTCGGCCCAGCCCGCTGCCCTTCCCGGTGATGCACGTCGACACCGGGCACAATTTCGATGAGGTGATCCAGTTCCGGGACCGCAGGGTCACCGGAGAGGGGCACAAGCTGATCGTCGCATCGGTCCAGGAGTCCATCGACAACGGCCGGGTGCCCGATCCCGGTCCAGGGGCGTCGCGAAACCGGCAACAGACCCGCACGCTGTTGGATGCGTTGGAGGCAGGCGGATTCGACGCGGCATTCGGCGGCGCCCGCCGCGACGAGGAACGCGCCCGCGCCAAGGAACGCATCCTCAGCTTCCGTGACGAATTCGGCCAATGGGACCCACGCGCCCAGCGCCCCGAGCCGTGGTCTCTGTACAACGGCCGGATCAAGAAGGGCGAACAGGTCAGGGTGTTCCCGCTGAGCAACTGGACCGAGCTGGACGTCTGGCGCTACATCGAGCTGGAGAACCTCGAGCTGCCGCCGATCTACTTCGCCCACCAGCGGGAGGTGTTCGAACGCGACGGCATTCTGCTCGCGGTGTCCGAGTATGCCGGCCCGTCCGACGGTGAGACCGCATCGGTGGAATGGGTCCGCTACCGCACGGTCGGCGACCTGACCATCACCGGCGCCGTGCGCTCGAGAGCCACCGACATCGAGCGGGTGATCCAGGAGATCTCCGCGGCAACCGTTTCCGAACGCGGGGAGACCCGCGCCGACGACCGCACCTCGGCCGCCGCCATGGAGGACCGCAAGCGCGAGGGGTACTTCTGATGACCCGCCAGTTGTTGCGCATCACCACCGCCGGCTCTGTCGATGACGGCAAGAGCACGCTGATCGGCCGCCTGCTGCACGACACCGACAGCCTGCCGACCGACCATCTGGAAGCCGTCACCGACTCCGAGGGTGTCGCGGACCTCGCCGCGCTGTCGGACGGCCTGCGCGCCGAGCGCGAGCAGGGCATCACGATCGACGTGGCGTACCGGTTCTTCTCGACCGAAGCGCGCAGCTACATTCTCGCCGACACCCCTGGCCATGAGCGCTACACCCGCAACATGTTCACCGGAGCATCGAACGCTCACGTCGCGGTTCTCCTCGTCGATGCCAGCGCAGGTGTGTTGCGCCAGACCCGCCGCCACGCCAGGATCGCAAAACTGTTGGGCATCAAGCACTTCGTTGCCGCGGTCAACAAGTTCGACCTGGTCGATTTCGATCGCGAGCGGTACACCGAGGTGGAGGACGAACTGCATCAGGTCGCGGCCCGACTCGGTGGCATCGACGTGACGGTGATTCCGATCGCGGCCAAACACGGCGACAACGTGGTGCACCGGTCTGACCGCACGCCGTGGTACGAGGGACCGACCCTGCTCGAGTACCTGGAAAACGTCGAGTTGACTGCACCGCAACCGGAACCGGCCAGGCTGCGGCTGCCGGTGCAGTGGGTGTCCCGACCGTCCGCAGAGCAGCGCCGCCGCTACACCGGCAGGTTATCCGGCGGGACCCTACAGGTCGGCGACGCCGTCATCAGCCTTCCTGCGGGCACCAGGTCGACCGTCACCGCCATCGACACCCTCGACGATTCCCGCACGACGGCCGTTGCGCCGCTTTCGGTTTCGATCGAGCTGGCCGACGACATCGACGTGGGTCGCGGCGACGTGTTCGTCAGCGCCGATGAAGGCGCGATCCTTCCCGTCCAGGCCCGCGAGCTGGACGCAACCGTCTGCTGGTTCGCCGACAGCCCGTTGCGTGCGGGCGACCGGGTCGCGCTCAAGCAGGGCACCCGCACCGTGCGGGCCACCGTGCAGGCGCTGCACTCGCGGATCGATCCCGAGACGCTCGACGACCTGGACAATCCAGTTGAGTTGGTGCTCAACGACATCGGCTCGGTGACGTTGCGGACGAGTTCTGTGGTGGTGGCGGACCCCTACATCAACGACCGCGACAGCGGGGCGTTCATCCTCATCGACGAGACCTCCAACGACACGGTCGGTGCGGGCACCATCACCGAACCCCGCGAGGTGAAGCCGGGTGTGCAGACCAGGAACGACATCCGCTGGCATCCCTCGTCGCTTGACCGTGACCATCGGTGGAACGCCACGGGTCAACGCGGCGCAACGATCTGGTTCACCGGACTGCCCGCCTCCGGCAAGTCGACACTCGCGGTCGCCGTCGAGCGCGCGCTCGTCGAGGCGGGCGATGTCGCCTATCTTCTGGACGGTGACAACATTCGTCACGGGCTGTCCGACGACCTCGGCTTCTCGCCGGGTGATCGCGCCGAAAACATCCGTCGCGTGGGCCATCTCACCCGCTTGTTCGCCGACGCCGGCGTCGTCGCATTGGCTTCGCTGGTGTCACCGCTGAAATCCGACAGGGAGATCGCCCGAGCCCTCAACGACGCGGCGAAGCTTCCGTTCATCGAGGTGTACGTATCCACATCGTTGGCCGAGTGTGAGCGCCGCGATCCCAAGCGCCTCTACGCGCGGGCGAGGTCCGGTGAGCTCACGGGGTTGACCGGAGTCGACGCGCCTTATGAGGCACCCGAGAACGCCGATCTGGTGCTCGACACCACCGGCGCCGACATCGACGACCTCGCGGCGCAGGTGATCGAGCTGCTCAACCAGCGCCGTTAGCCGACCTGCGCCACCACGAAGATCCGGCGGAACGGGTAGAACGTCCGACCGTCGGGCCGACGTGGATAGGTCTCGTCCAGTATCGGGATCAGCTGCTGGCGGAACTGGTGCCAGGATTCCTCCGACAACCGCTCGATCACCGGCCGCAGCGCCGTGCCCGACATCCATTCCAGCACTGCATGTTCGCCGGTCAACTCGTGGATGTAGACAGTCTCCCAGGCATCCACCCGGCAGCCCGCATCGGTCAGTATGCCGGCGTACTCGGCGGCTGGGCTGACCCTGTCCCGCTCCGGAAAGGGCATGTCCCGCAACCTGTTTGCAAACGGCTCGCGACGTGCCACGGTCCGAATTGCCTCATGTGACGGTGTGTTGAAGCTGCCCGGCATCTGCACCGCGATCCACGAACCGCTCGGCAGCTCGCCTACCCAGCGCACCAGCAGCTCGAGGTGCTCGGGCACCCAGTGCAGCGTCGCGTTGCTTACCACCACGTCGGTGTCGGGCTTGGGTTCCCACGACCGGACATCACCGACCTGCGCGTCCACCCCACGCTCCCTGGCGGACTCGACCATTTCCGGCGAGCTGTCCCACGCCTCGATGACCGCGTCGGGCCAGCGCTGCGCCAAGGTGGCGGTGAGATTGCCTGGACCGCAACCGAGGTCGACGACCCGGCGGGGATTCTCGGCGTCGATCCGCGACGTCAGATCGAAGAAGGGCCTGCCGCGGTGGTCGGCGAACGCGAGGTAGACGTCGGGATTCCACATGGCTGACAGTGTCGCACTCCGCCGTTCACAGCCGGTTGGCAGCGGGCGACCAGCCGCACCGCCAGCAAAGCACGGCACGGTGTTGCACCATGACCGCCGCTGCCGACAGGCGCACGCGCACGGTGCTTGCCGCGCTGAGCGCAGTGACCGCGGCGCTGTACCTGCTGAACTTGTCGGCGACGGGCTACGGCAACCTGTTCTACGCCGCGGCGGCGGAGGCGGGTTCGCACAGTTGGTCGGCGTGGTTCTTCGGATCGCTCGACGCGAACAACTTCATCAGCGTCGACAAGCCGCCTGCCTCGCTGTGGATCACCGGGTTGTCCGTCCGGTTGTTCGGCATGAACAGCTGGTCGGTACTGGCCCCCCAGGCGCTGATGGGTGCGGCGTCGGTCGCGGTGCTGTATTCAACGGTTCGCCGGGCGTTCGCCGATGCAGGCGAGGGATCGATGGCCGGTCTGCTTGCAGGCGCCGCGCTGGCATGCACGCCGGGAGCGGCGCTCATCTTCCGCTTCAACAACCCCGACGCGCTGCTGGTCCTGGTGCTGACGATCGGCGGTTACTGCGTGATCCGTGCCGTCGAGTCGGCGTCGTGGCGCTGGCTCGCGCTGGTCGGCTTCGCAATGGGCGCGGCATTTCTCACCAAGATGCTGGCGGGCTTCCTTCCGTTGCCGGCCTTCGCCGTCACCTACCTGTTGTTGGCGCCGACGACCTGGCGCAGGCGATTGCTGCATCTGCTCGGGGCCGCTGCCGCGCTGGTCGCCTCCGCAGGCTGGTGGGTGTTGACTGTCCAGCTCGTCCCGGCCACCGCGCGGCCCTACGTCGGCGGGTCGACAGACAACACCGTGCTGCAGCTGGCCCTTGGTTACAACGGCATGACCCGCATCCTGGGCCGGGCCAGGGACCAGTCGGCGGATACCGGGTCGCCCGGTTTCGGACACGGCTGGTCGAAAATGGGCGCAGCGGCGGGGCCGCGCCGGCTCTTCTCCGCCGAGATGGCCAATGAGATCTCCTGGCTGCTGCCCGCGGCACTGCTGGCCACCGCGCTCGGCGTGTACCTGCTCATACGCGGCAGACTCGACCGCGCCGAAAAGGCCGCGCTGACGATGTTCGCCGGGTGGCTTCTGGTGAGTGGGCTGGTGTTCAGCTACATGAGCGGCATGGTGCATCCCTATTACGCGGTCGCGATGGCACCCGCGGTCGCGGGCCTCGTCGGCATCGGCACGACGTGGGCGTGGCGGGAGCGCGCCGGCTGGGACGGCCGCACCGCGATGGCCGCCCTGATCCTTCTCACCGCGATCTGGTCGGGAGTCCTACTGCGCCGCAACATGTTTGGTCCATCCTGGTTGCCATGGGTGATCATTACCGTAGCGGCCGTTGCGGCGGTGTGCGCTGTCGCCGTCGCCGCACACCGGTTGTCGGCGATGGCAGTCGTCGTCGGGATGCTGGCCGCGATAGGTGGGCCGAGCGCCTTCTCGATCGCCACCGCGGCCACACCACACCAGGGCTCCATCCCGACGGCACTGAAGAAGGGCGTCATCCAGCTGGGCAACTGGACGGGTGACGAAGGCCAAAATGCAGACCTCGCCGGCCTGTTGGCCGCTACGCACACCCAATGGTCGGCCGCGACCAACGGCTCTCAATCGGCTGCTGCGCTCGAGGTCTCGTCGGGCACCGCGGTGATGGCGATCGGCGGGTGGAGCGGCGATCCCGGTGCCCACCTTGGAATCGTTCATCGACGACGTGCAGGCAGGCAAGATCGCCTACTACGTCGAGGCGGGGCGAGGAGGGGCCGCCCAGTTCCCGGACCACGGCGAGGTCGTCTACGGGCGCAGCCACAGCGCCGCGCACACGCGCGAGATCGCCGAATGGGTGGCCGACCACTACCAGGCAAGCGTCATCGGCGAATCGACGGTCTACCGGCTTACGTAGGCCGCTGGATACGATCTGGCCGTGCCCAGTTCCCAGCCGCCCGGTGCCGCGCCGGTCGATCCCCCCATTCCGGTCCCCGATGTTCCCGGCGCCGACGCAGGATCGCGTGGCCTGCCGCGGCGGGTGGATCTCACGCTCCGCCAGCGGTTGATCGTCGATTCCTCGGCGATCGCCGATCTCGGCCTGCGCACCGCACTGGCGTCGGTTGTCGGTGCGGCGATGCTGCCGCAGGTGGCCCTGGCCGCACTGAACCGTTCGGGCGCAATGCAGCAGCGCGATGCACTGCGAGTTCTACGCCGAACTCGCCGCGAAGAAGGACAGGGAACTTTCGTTTCCCGCGCCGACGGAGGTGCCACGGATCTCGTCGCGCCCCGCCAACCCCGTCGCGGAGTGGATGGCCAACGGCCGGGTGCACAACATCCGGTTCAACAGCAGCTTCGAGGCCGTCAACCCGGCGTTGCGCGACCGGTGTGGATCCTATGAGCGCAACAACGTCGTGCATGCCCAGCACTGGCGTCACGACGACGGACCCCACCCGACACTGTGCGTCATCCACGGTTTCATGGGCTCGGCATACATGTTCAACGGATTGTTCTTCTCGCTGCCGTGGTTCTACCGGTCCGGCTACGACATCCTGCTCTACACAATGCCGTTCCACGGCCGTCGCGCCGAAAAGTATTCGCCCTACAGTGGTTACGGGTTGTTCGCGAACGGGATCGCGGGTTTTGCCGAAGCGATGGCTCAGGCCGTGTTCGACTTCCGCTCACTGCTGGACTACCTGGAGTACACCGGTGTCGACCGGATAGCGCTGACCGGAATGTCGTTGGGCGGGTACACCTCTGCGTTGATCGCATGCGCCGACGACCGCATCCAGGCGGTGATCCCCAACGTTCCGGTCGTCATGCCGGATAAGCTGGTCGACGAGTGGTGGCCGGCCAATATGCTGGTCGCGCTTGGCGACAGGATCAGCGGGACCGACGACCAGATGTCGACGGCCGCGGCGATGTTCCACTCACCGTTGAACTATCCCGCTTTGGTGCCGAAGGACCGGCGGCTGATCATCGCCGGTCTCGGCGACCGCCTCGCCCCGCCCCAGCAGGCAGAAGCCCTGTGGGAGCACTGGGACCGCTGCGCGTTCCACTGGTTCCCCGGCAATCACATCCTGCACGTCAGCCAGCCGGATTACCTGCGCAGGATGACCCGTTTCATGCGCGACTTCATGTTCGACTAGGCCGGATCATCCCTTTGTGACGCTGACCAGAGAAATGCTTGCGTACATCGGGCCGGCCTCGGAATCCGGTCCCGGCACGGGCCGGTCGATCTGCCTGCAGTACTCGGGCAGGTCGATTTCGGTGCCCTTCCATCCGTGATCGGTGAACCAGTCGATTGCCGGCGCGTGCTGCTCGTTGTAGATCAGCGAAAAGAATTGTGAGCCGTCCTGCGATTGCTGCTCTGCTTCGCGTGCCTGTTCAAAGGCTTCGTCGCTGAACGGCTTGCCGTCGTCGACCGCGACGTGGCTGCCCGCTGCCGCCAGCTCATGGATGCCTGCGAAGAGCTCGGCTTGCGCGGCGGCGGGCAGATAGACCAGCAGGCCTTCGAGCAGCCAGGCCGACGGCCGCGACGGATCGAATCCACTCCGCCGAAGGGCCGCAGGCCAGTCGTCGCGCAGATCGACCGCTATCTCGCGGCGCTCTGCGGTCGACGCGTCACCGCTGCCGGTGAGCACCTCTTTCTTGAATTCCAGCACCTGCGGCTGATCGAGCTCGAAGACGACTGTCCCCTCCGGCCAGGCCAGCCGGTAGGCACGTGAGTCGAGGCCTGCCGCGGGGATCACGATCTGGCGCGCGCCCGCGTCGGCCGCCGCATAAAAATAGTCGTCGAAGTACTTGGTGCGCGCCGCCTGGTAGTTGACGAAATGCCCGCCGAACTCGGACATCAGCTTGTTCTCCGGCGCCTTGCCGTCGAGAACGTCGGCCCATTCGCCGCCGACGGCTCGGCAGAAAGTCTCCGCGTACGGGTCGACGACCAGCGGGTTCGGCTTGTTCGCCTCCAGCGCTCGGGAGGCGGCGACGAACAGAGCCGTCGCACCGACGCTCGAGGTGATGTCCCAGGTGTCGTTATCGGTACGCATACTTCGGTTGTACGCCGTAATTCCGACAACTCGCTGAGCAGCAACGAGCCCCGCGCGTGCTGACTAGACGAGCGACCGGCCGGTCCGCATCCGCCAGTCCAGGTCCTTCAGCATCCAGTTGAACGGAAACTGCCGGACCACGGTCGGCAGCAGGTCGTTGACGAACCGGATGCGTTTCATCAACCGGTCGAACCGGCGCTGTTTCTCGGCGTCCCAGTCCAGCGCCATCTCGTCGCGAAACCGCTGCGGTAGAAAGCCGCCCGTGATCAACAGGTTGAAGTCGTCCAGCCTGCGCTGCACAGCTGCAGGCAGCTTGACCCCACGCACCCGCCCCGCGGCGATCGGCCAGAGGAAGTCACGGACGTCGTCGTCGATGTGCACTTGGGCCATCGACTCATCCCAGTAGCGATCGAACGCCGCCTGGTTCGCCGGCCACATTTCGCGCGGCACCTGCAACATCGTCCCGAGTGCGATGCCCTCATCGAAAAGTTGCTCGGCGGTCTGGTCGTCGATCTCGCCGACGAAGATCTTGTAGATGTCGACGACGCCCTTGTACATGCAGGCGCCCACCCACATCTGCAGCTCGGGGTCGAACGCGTTGTAGGACACCGGGCTCTCGTCGGTCGAATACACCTGTGCGTGTGCGCCGTTCACCGCCCGCCGGTATGCCGCCTGCTGTTCGGGGGTTCCGTTCACCGAGACCGCGAGGTAGGTGAACGTGGTGCGCGCCCGCTTGATCGGGTGGCGGTCGATCCGGCCGCTCTCGACGCGGCTCTCCATCACGCCGTAGCCGACGCCCGGTCGCGACAGCTGCATGATCACGTTCGCCGGTCCGGCCAGCAGGCCGACGCCCAACATGCCGCCGACGGCGTCGGGCGTGCGGCGCCGAATCAGCGGTCTGCGAGCCTCACGAATCGTCATTACGTACCTGCCCAAATGTGAGAACGTTTGTTGTCAGATATTGCCCGACCCCGCTGACAGCTGTCAAGGTGGCACGATGGCCGACATGGCACAGGTCCGCCCGTACCGCGGGATCGGGGCGGCCGACCGCCTCACGCAGCGCCGACGCCGGCTCCTGGACGCCGGCCTTGACCTGCTGGGCGGCGACAGCGCCGAAACCGACTTCACCGTGCGGGCCGTCTGCAGCCGGGCCGGCCTGACCGCACGCTATTTCTACGAGAGCTTCGCCGACAAAGACGAGTTCGTCGTCGCGGTCTTCGACGCCGCCGTCGCCGACGTCGCGGCCACCACCCAGGCGGCGGTGGCCGCATCCCCGCCCGCCGAGCAGGGCCGGGCGGGCATCGCCAACCTGGTACGCATCATCAGTTCGGACTCCCGAATCGGCCGGGTGTTGTTCGACGTCCGAATGTCGAACCCGGTGATCCTGCGCAAGCGCTCAGACCTCGGCGGAATCTTCGCCTTTCTTCTGGCACAGCACATCGCGACCTCACTGCGCCGCGATCAGACGGGCAGGAGCAAGGCGGCCGTCCACTTCGTCGTCGGCGGCGTGGGCCAGACCATCAGCGCGTGGCTGGCCGGCGAGGTCGATCTGCCCCAGGAGCAACTGGTCGACCAGCTGGCCGCGATTCTCGGCGCGTTGGACGATCCCGGCCTCTACTTCGACTAGCCTGCCGTTACCGGACGCCTGCGATCGGCCGATGTCTTCGGCTCTGTCTGCGTATCGGCATCGGTGAATTCTTTGACCCAACAGGCGAACTCGAGCGTGATGCCGTCGGGGTCGTGGAAGTAGAAGGACCGCACGTAGACGCCCGGATGAACGGTCGGCGACACCTGTGCCGCGCTTTCGTCGTGGTTGAGTACCGGACCGACACGCACCCCTTTGTCCTTCAGCCGCTGCCGGTATTCGTCGAATTTCTCGGCGGGTACGTGGAACGCCAGATGGTTCATCGAGCTGACCGAGCTGGTGATCTCGCCGATTCCCGGGATCGCGGCGGGTGAGGAGATGCCGGGCACACGATCGGCGGCTTCGGTGAACCAGAAGAAGGCCACGCAGTCGCCGTTTCCTGCGTCGAAGAAGAAGTGCTGGCCCATCCCGCCCGGCAGGTCGAGCGACTTGATCAACGGCA
Source organism: uncultured Actinomycetota bacterium (assembly GCA_963758825.1). GTDB lineage: Bacteria > Actinomycetota > Actinomycetes > Mycobacteriales > Mycobacteriaceae > Mycobacterium. Next base: position 399,624 of record CAVWWV010000019.1, read on the forward strand.
TTCCCAGGACGCCCGAATAGAAGTCGACGGTCTTGCGCATATCCGAGCACACCAGCGCCACATGGTTGATGCCGCCGAGCTGGAATTCGGAATTGGAATTGTCGGGCTTGATCATGTCGGAAAACTCCTACCAGATTCTGTTTCTGAATCTAACATCAGGTTCAGGTGCGTTCAACGACCGGCGACTCTTGGGGCGGAGGAGAACCGTGACGGTCAGTCCGCGCGAACGATTGCCGACTGTGCGGGGACGGCAGACTCAGGCGGCGATCGATGCTGCGGCGCGAGCGGTCGTCGCGCGCAAGGGGTTTCTGGCGACCACGATCGTCGACATCGCTGCCGAGGCCGGCAAGTCGGCGGCGTCGTTCTACAACTATTACGACTCCAAGGAGTCGATGGTCCGCGAGTCTGTCGCAGCAGGCTGACCAAGATCGTCGCACCGCAGTGATCACCGGGACCATTGAGCAGGCGCTGCAGCACGGCTATTGCCCGAGGGATCCGAACGACTGCCTTAGTGCCGGTTTCGATGCTCAACCGGTTCTGTTACTGCCAATTAACCGGTGACGGCAGCGGGGAAACCGTCGACGATGGGGCGGTACCCACATGACGAGGACACCGTCATCCGGCACACCTGGCGTGACGCGCGAGTTCGTCGGATTGGACTCCCCCACCGCGCGGCGGGCGGGATCTGGCGGCCATCCCTGCCAGGGGTTGTATCACCGTGGGGTGGGGCGCAAGCCGAAGGTGGCGATGATCGCCGCTCACTATCAGATCGACTTCTCGGAGCATTATCTCGCCGACTACATGGCCACCCGCGGCATCGGTTTTCTCGGCTGGAACACCCGCTTTCGCGGATATGAGAGCAGCTTCCTGCTCGACCACGCGCTGGTTGACATCGGGGTTGGCGTCCGGTGGTTGCGGGAGGTCCAGGGTGTCGAATCGATTGTGCTGCTGGGAAACTCCGGTGGCGGCTCGCTGATGGCCGCCTACCAGGCACAGGCGGTCGACGCCCACGTGACGCCGCTGGAGGGCATGCGCCCCGCAGCCGGGCTGACCGAGCTACCCGTCGCCGACGGTTATGTGGCCAGCGCGGCGCACCCAGGTCGACCGGACGTACTGACCGCCTGGATGGACGCCTCGGTCGTCGACGAAAACGACCCGATCGCAACCGATTCCAGTCTCGATCTCTTCAACTCGGAGAACGGACCGCCATACTGCCAGGATTTCCTCACCCGGTACCGCTCGGCCCAGGTGGCCCGCAACAACGCGATCACGGACTGGGCCGAACGTGAACTCAAACGCGTGCGCGCCGCGGGGTTCTCCGATCGGCCGTTCACGGTCCTGAGAACCTGGGCCGACCCCCGAATGGTCGACCCCACGCTGGAACCGACCAAGCGACCACCCAATACGTGTTATGTCGGTGAGCCGGTCAAGGCGAACCGGTCGGCGCACGGCATCGCCGCTGCGTCCACGCTGCGCAGCTGGCTCGGCATGTGGAGCCTGCGGCACTCGCAGACACGCGCCGAACCGCATCTGGCGCGCATCGACTGCCCCGCCCTGGTGATCAACGCCGAGCAGGACACCGGCGTCTATCCGTCCGACGCCCAGCGCATCTTCGACGCACTCGCGAGTACCGACAAGACACAGTGCGCCATCGACACCGACCATTACTTCACCACTCCCGGAGCGCGCAGCGAGAAGGCCGATACGATCGCCAGGTGGATCGCGAAACGGTGGCGGTAAGGGTCCTGGCCCATTTCACGCCCGGCGCCAAGGTTCTGGAATTCGTTGCACCGGAAGCGGATTGGCTCGAAGTCCACTACTGCGCCGAAGACGACGACGACACGTTCTATCGCGAACTGCCCCAGGCCAAGGTGATCTGGCACGTGCTGCGACCGTTGTCGGGCGCCGATCTCGAGCAGGCGACCAGGTGCAGGCTGGTGCACAAGCTTGGTGCGGGCGTCAACACCATCGACGTCGAAACCGCATCACGGCGCGGCATCGCAGTGGCCAACATGCCCGGCGCCAACGCCGCATCGGTGGCCGAGGGCGCCCTGCTGCTGATGCTGGCAGCCCTGCGCCGACTCCCCGAACTCGACCGCGCCACCAGGGCGGGCCGAGGCTGGCCGTCGGATCCCAGCCTCGGTGAGACCGTCCGTGACATCGGAGGTGCCACGGTGGGGCTGATCGGCTACGGCAACATCGCCAAACGCGTGGAGACCATCGTTGCCGCGATGGGAGCCGACGTGGTGCACACCAGCACCGGCGATGACGGCCACCCCGGATGGCGATCGCTGCCGGACCTGCTTGCCGCAAGCGACATCGTCTCGTTGCACCTGCCGCTGACCGCGCAGACCTCGAATCTGCTGGACGCCGCGGCGCTTGCGCTGATGCGGCCGAGTGCCGTCATCGTCAACACCTCTCGCGGACCGATCATCGACGAGAAGGCGCTGGTCGACGCACTGAGGGGCGGCCGGCTGGCGGCCGCCGGCCTCGACGTCTTCGCTGTCGAGCCCGTCGCCGCCGACAACCCGCTGCTGAGCCTCGACAACGTCGTGCTGACACCGCATGTCAGCTGGTACACGGCCGACACGATGCGCCGCTACCTCACCGAGGCCGTCGACAACTGCCTGCGGATCCGTGACGGCCGGGACCTGCGGAACGTGGTCAATTCCCGCGGGTAGTGTCGTTCCCAACCCACCGGTTATTAGGGAAGGCAACGCCGCATGCCCATTGCAGTCAATCCCGAGCACAACGACCTGGCCGATTCGGTTCGGTCCCTGGTGGCGCGGGTAGCGCCGTCGGACGTTCTGCATGAGGCGCTCGAGACTCCGATCTCCAATCCGCCGCCGTACTGGAAGTCCGCCGCCGAGCAGGGACTGCAGGGTGTGCACCTGTCCGAAGCCGTTGGTGGACAAGGGTTCGGCATCCTCGAGCTCGCGATCGTGCTCGCCGAGTTCGGCTACGGTGCGGTGCCAGGGCCGTTCGTACCGTCGGCCATCGCCAGCGCGCTGATCGCCGCGCACGACCCCGAGGCCAAGCTGCTGAATGACCTGGCGTCCGGCGAGGTGATCGCCGCGTACGCGATCGACTCGGGTCTGACCGCCACCCGGCACGGCGACGGCCTGGTCATCCGGGGCGAGGTGCGGGCGGTGCCCGCCGCCGCCCAGGCGTCGGTGCTTGTGCTTCCGGTGGCGATCGACAGCGGCGAAGAGTGGGTGGTGATCGACGCCGAGCAGCTGGAGATCGAGCCCGTGCGAAGCGTCGACCCTCTGCGGCCGGTGGCTCATGTCCGGGCCAACGCCGTGGAAGTCGAAGACGACCGCGTGCTGACCAACTTGAGCCGGGTCCTCGCGCGTGCACTGATGTCGACCCTGCTGTCTGCCGAGTCGATCGGCGTGGCCCGGTGGGCGACCGACACCGCCTCGGCATACGCCAAGATCCGCGAACAGTTCGGCAGGCCGATCGGGCAGTTCCAGGCAATCAAGCACAAGTGTGCGGAGATGATCGCGGACACCGAGCGCGCGACCGCGGCGGTGTGGGACGCCGCCCGCGCCATCGACGAGGCAAGCGAGGGCGACTTCGGAAGACAGCGCCTTCGAGTTCGCCGCCGCGGTGGCCGCGACGCTGGCTCCTGCCGCCGCACAGCGCTGCACCCAGGACTGCATCCAGGTGCACGGCGGGATCGGGTTCACCTGGGAGCACGACACGAACGTCTACTACCGCCGGGCCCTCGTGCTGGCCGCCTGCTTCGGCCGCGCAGCCGACTACACGCAGCAGGTTGTCGACATCGCGACCAGCACCGGCATGCGCAAGCTCGACATCGACCTGGATCCCGATACCGAGAAGCTGCGCGAGGAGATCCGCGCAGAGGTCGCCGCGCTGAAGAAGCTCGGGAAAGGCACGGAACGCAACACCGCCATCGCCGAAGGCGGCTGGGTGCAGCCGCACCTGCCCAAGCCGTGGGGGCGGGCGTCGGATCCCGTCGAGCAGATCATCATCGCCCAGGAGTTTTCGTCCGGCGAGGTCAAGCGCCCGCAGATGGGCATCGCCGCGTGGATCATTCCGTCGATCGTCGCGTTCGGCACCGACGAACAACAGCAGAGGTTCCTGCCGCCGACCTTCCGTGGCGAAATGATCTGGTGCCAACTGTTTTCCGAGCCGGGCGCCGGTTCGGATCTGGCCAGCCTGTCGACCAAGGCCACCAAGGTCGACGGCGGCTGGCGGATCACCGGCCAGAAGATCTGGACCACCGCGGCGCAGTTCTCGCAGTGGGGTGCGCTGCTGGCACGAACGGACCCGAGCGCGCCCAAGCACAACGGCATCACCTACTTCCTGCTCGACATGAAAAGCGAGGGCGTCGACGTGCGGCCGCTCCGCGAGCTCACCGGCAACGCGATGTTCAACACCGTGTTCATCGACGACGTATTCGTTCCCGACGAGTACGTGCTCGGCGAGGTGGACCGCGGATGGGAGGTCAGCCGCAACACCCTGACCGCCGAGCGCGTGTCCATCGGCAGCAGCGAGCCACTGGGCATGGCCAGCCTGGAGGGGTTCGTCGAGTTCATCAGGGATGGACAGTTCGACCAGATCGGCCAGAACCACGCAGGCAGGCTGATCGCCGAGGGGCATGCGGCCAAGGTGCTCAACATGCGCTCGACGCTGCTGACGCTCGCCGGTGGCGATCCGATGCCCGCCGCGGCGATCTCCAAACTGCTGTCGATGCGTACCGGACAGGGCTACTCCGAGTTCGCCGTGTCGTCGTTCGGCACCGACGCCGCGATCGGCGATCCCGGACAGCTGCCAGGGAAATGGGCCGAGTACCTGCTGTACAGCCGGGCCACCACGATTTACGGTGGCACGACGGAGGTGCAGCTCAACATCATCGCCGAACGGCTGCTGGGTCTGCCGCGGGACCCGTAGAGGTAGTAGGAAGGTCGGCCCACGACCGGAGACGTCACGCTTCGACAGTTGCGTTACTTCGCCGTGCTCGGCGAGGAACTCAACTACCGGCGCTCCGCCGAGCGGTTGTTCATCACCCAGCCCGCCTTGTCGACGGCGATCAAACAGCTCGAGCATCAACTCGGCGTCATGCTGTTCACCCGCAGCACCCGCGAAGTCGCGCTGACCGAGCTGGCTGCGGCCTGGCTGCCCAAAGTGCGCGACGCGCTGGCGGGCATCGACTCGGCCGTCGACGACCTGATCGCGATCTCGGCTCACTACCGCCGGATCCGGCTGGGCTACCTGATCGGAACCGGTGCGGACCTGCTGTTCCGGCTGGTCCGTCATTTCGAGGTGGTGCACCCCGAAATCACCGTCGAGCCAAGGGAATTCGACTTCTCCGATCCCACGGCCGGTCTTGCCGACGGAACCACAGAGGTGGCCATCATCCGGCCGCCGGTCGACCTGCCCGAGCATCGGATGTTCATCCTCGACGCCGAGGACTGGGTCGCGTGCCTGCCGAGGGATCATCGGCTGGCTGCGCGGTCGGAGTTGACGATCGCCGAATTGCTCGACGAGCCGATCGTGGTGGCACCTGCCACCGCAGGAACCTGGCGGGACTACTGGATGGCGATGGACGCGCGGGACGGCACCCCGCCGAAGATCGCCGCCGTCGCCGCCACCTACGAGGAGGAGACGACGACCATCGCGCGCGGGCTCGGGATCAGCTTCACCAGCGAGGCGAGCGCGCGCCTCTACAACCGTCAGGGCATCGTCTACGTGCCCATCACGGATCGACCGCGCAACTACACCGCGCTGGCGTGGCATCCGGCCGGCCTCAGCCGCGAAGCCGCTGAGCTGGTGGCGCACGTCCGTGAGGAGTGGAGCTTCGGTGAAGGCAAGCCGGTGGAACGCCCCGCGACTTATTACTGAGTCGATTGATAAGCGTGGAGTTATCAGTAGATCAGTTATTGGAACTTCCGCGCGGCAGGTCAAGGGAGTTTTCTGTGATGACTGTTCGACCCGCCTGCCTGGAGAAGACATGACCGATATCGCACCCGCCGAAGCGAAAGCTCCGGAACCCGCCAACAGCGAGGATGCCAAGCTCGAGCAGTTCGGCTACACCCAGAAGCTCGACCGCTCGGTGGGCCGATTGGCCTCTTTCGCAATCGGTTTCGCGACGATCAGCGCCACCACGGCGGTGTTCACCGGCTTCGGCGCGGGCTATTTCACCGCTGGCGGACCGTTCGTGTGGACCCTGTTGCTCGCCGCCGCGGTGTTCGTGATCTGGACGCTGATCGCGGCCGACCTGACCGCCAAGATCCCCTTGGCCGGCTATTCGTACCAGTGGACCAGTCGCCTCGTCGGCTCGACGATGGCGCTGTTCACCGGCGTGCTCGCCCTCGCGGGCTGGATCTGCGGCATGACCGGTGTCGGCTTCATTCTGTCCGGATACCTCGGCAGCCTGTTCGGCTGGAACATGAGCCAGACCGCGCAGATCCTTGTCGCCATCGGCGTGATGGCCGTCTGCATGCTCATCAACCTCTACGGCGTGCGGTTCGCGACGATGGTCAACAACATCGGCGTGAGCCTCGAGTTCGTCATCACCGTCGGCGCAACGATTCTCGTCGCCATCGTCGCCTTCTCCTCGCCGGACAACCACCAATCGGTTTCGGTGCTCTTCACCGGCGGCACGTCTGACGGCAGTACCCCGTACGTGCTGGCTTGGCTGGCCGCCTCGCTCGGTCCCTTCTTCGGGCTGATCGGAGTGGAGGCCAGCGCGGACATCGCCGAGGAGACCGTCAACGCCCGGCACGTCATCCCGCGCACGATGTTCTACGCGCTGACGGCCTCGATCATCATCGAGTTCGGCATGTACGTCGTCTACGTGCTCGCGATCAAGGATGCGGGCGCCGTCGAGGCGGCATCGGCTGCCCCGATCGAGGAGATCATCACCCAGCAGGTCGGCCCGGTCATCAGCAGAGATCGTCGTCGCCGTGGCACTGACCAACGTGCTGGCCTGCATCCTGGCCAACATCCTGGTCGCCACCCGGCTGACCTACTCGATGGCCCGCGACAACATGCTTCCGTTCTCCCACATCTGGCGGCACGTGTCCCCGTCGAACCGCACGCCAACCTACGCCGTGCTCGGAATCTTCGGGTTCTCGACGATCCTGCTGCTCTCGGCACTGGTCAGCGAGAAGGCGTTCTTCCTCATCCTCGGCCTCTCCTCGCTTGGCGGTCTGCTCGATGTACCTCCTGCAGACCATCGCCGTGATGATCGCCACCCGTCGCGGCACCATCCCGGCGCCCGAGCCCGGAACGTTCGACCTCGGCAAGGCGCGCGTGCCGGTGGCCGTGGTCGCGGCCATCGCCTTCACGCTGGTGTGCGCCGCACTGATCTTCCTCCCGCAGTTCGTGGGCAACGGCTACGTGTTCGCAGGCCTGCTCGTACTCACCACACTCTGGGCCTTCACCGGGTTGCGCAAGCGGCTGGCCACCGGCGAGGCCGGACCGGACTACGCCAAGACCCACAAAGCCTGAAACTCGCCCGGCTAGAAAAGGAATCAACTGACATGACGCTCACCACCAGTATGTCGAGCAACCTCGTCGCCGTGGAGCCCGGCGCCATCCGGGAGGACACCCCACCCGGATCGGTGATCCAGTACAGCGACTACGAGCTGGACACCTCGAGCCCGTACGCAGGCGGTGTCGCCTGGATCGAAGGCGAGTACCTACCCGCCGAGGATGCCAGGATCTCGATCTTCGACACCGGCTTCGGGCACTCCGACCTGACCTACACGGTCGCACATGTGTGGCACGGCAACATCTTCCGGCTCGGTGATCACCTCGACCGACTGCTGGACGGTGCGCGCAAGCTGCGGCTGGACGCGGGCATGACCAAGGAGGAGCTGGCCGACATCACCAAGCGGTGTGTGAGCATGTCCCAGCTGCGCGAGTCGTTCGTCAACCTCACCGTCACCCGCGGATACGGAAAGAAGAAGGGCGAGAAGGATTTATCCAAGCTCACCCACCAGGTCTACATCTACGCGATCCCCTACCTGTGGGCGTTCCCGCCCGCCGAGCAGATCTTCGGGACCACAGCGATCGTGCCGCGACATGTCCGGCGCGCGGGACGCAACACCGTCGACCCGACCATCAAGAACTACCAGTGGGGCGATCTGACCGCGGCCAGCTTCGAGGCGAAGGACCGCGGCGCGCGCACGGCGATCCTGATGGACTCCGACAATTGCGTCGCCGAGGGACCCGGCTTCAACGTCTGCATCGTCAAGGACGGCAAGCTGGCGTCGCCGTCGCGAAATGCGTTGCCGGGCATCACCCGCAAGACGGTGTTCGAGATCGCCTACGCGATGGGAATCGAAGCGACGCTGCGCGACGTGACGAGTTACGAGCTGTACGAGGCGGACGAGCTGATGGCCGTCACGACGGCAGGCGGCGTCACGCCGATCATTTCGCTCGATGGCGAGGCGCTCGGCGATGGCACGCCAGGCAAGATGACAACCGCCATCCGCGACCGGTTCTGGGCGTTGATGGACGAGCCCTCTCCGCTGATCGAGGCGATCGAGTATTGATTGCAGCTGCTTGATAGTTCGCCGACCGCCCGAGGTCTACCATCGAAATAGGTAGGGACCCGTAGCGGTTGGCGGTAGTGATGAACCAATTTCAGCAGCGCATAACGCGCCTCATCGTGACCGGGTCGGCGGCGGTGTCGTTCCTGGTTGCCGTCCCCGCCGTCGTGAGCGAAACCGATACCCACACAAGTGCTCAACCGTGTGTGGACGGTGTGATTCCGTGGAACCCGTACGTGGTGAACTGCAACCTTCCGCCTCGGGCGCCAAGGGTTCGCGGCGCAGCACCCGACGCGGGCGCGATCATCGCGTGTCGGGACCATCCCGGTTGCCTGTCCTGGTATGTCAACGGTCCCTGGTAGTGAGTGACACCCGAGACGTCGAAAAGCGTTGGCGTGACCCGGAAGCGCTGCGCCAGGCGGTTCGGTACGGGGCCGGTGTCATCGTGGTCGCCGGTGTCGCATTCGCCGTTTTCGCCGTGGTCGACAAGGGCTCGGTGGTGCTCGCCTCAACGGTGCCTGCGATTCTCTTCCTCGGCGGCGTCGGTGCACTGGTCAAGGCCTATCGCGTCTGGCGCGCGGGCGGCACGTGGCCGATCTGGCAGGGCGCCGGGTGGTTTTTGCTGACCCTGATGCTGGTGTGCCTGTCAATCCCCTGGTCAGCGGCGATGTTCTCGAGCGGCGTCAACTAGATTTGGTTGCCATCGCAACTAAATGGATTCAAAGTCAGCAAACTAGATTGCGGTGATCTTGTTGGGTTGCCAAGGTGAGCAGCAAGCGCCCACGTCGGGCGCTCACATTGCCACGAAGGACGAACTACATGCCCAAGCGCATCACCACCGCCGCAACCCTTGTGCTGGGAGCCGCCGCGGGCGCGGTCATGGCTCTGGCGCCGATCGCCAGTGCCGAGCCGACTCCCTGCAATCCGGACGACGTGCAGTGCCAACAGCAGCAGAAGCAGCCCGATCCGGCCGCCATCGTCGGTTCCGCCACCGATCAGGCCAACCAGGCGCTCAACCAGGCTCCCGCCGCAAGCCCTTATCCGACGTCAGGTCCGCCCGGAGGCGTGTGTTCCCGCATAAACGGCTGGCCGGTCTACATTCCACCCGGCGGCCGCGAGCTACAACCGGGTGAGGTTCCCTCCGGTCCTGTCCACGCCGGCAACTGCACCGCCAAGGACACGTTCGTCGGGAGTCGACGCCGTCCAACAGGGTTCGGACGCCGCTCAAGGAATCGTCGGCGCCGCAACGCCGCCACAGGACCAGCAGCAGCCACCGCCCGGCCAGTAACCGCGAAAAGCGTTACTCCGCTTCGGCTTTCTCGTCGTCTCCGCCGACGGCCATTTCGCGGAGTTCGCGCTTGAGGATCTTGCCCGTCGGGTTGCGGGGCAGCTCGTCGAGGAAGACGACTTCCCGTGGCACCTTGTAGCGGGCGAGATTCTCTTTCACGTAGTTCTTGATCGCGTCCTCGTCGACACTGGCGCCGTCGGTCTTCACCACGAACGCGCGGAGCCGGTGCCCCCAGTCCTTGTCCTCGACGCCCAGCGCGGTGGCCTCGACGACCTCGGGATGACCACTGATGAGGTCTTCCACCTCCGCGGGGAAGACGTTCTCGCCGCCCGACACGATCATCTCGTCGTCGCGGCCGCTGACATAGAGCAGGTTGTGCTCATCGAAGTAGCCGACGTCGCCCGAAGACATCAGCCCGTCGATGATCTGCTTGTGGCCACCGCCCGTATAGCCCTCGAACGGGAAGGTGTTGCCGACGAAGATCCGGCCCACCTCGCCCTGCGGTAGATCGTTTCCGTTGTCGTCGAGAATTCTGATCTTCACGCCCTTGACGACCGGCCCGACGGTCGCCGGATTGATCGACAGGTCCTGCGGGCGAGCGATGGTCGCGAATGCGATCTCCGTCGAGCCATACAGGTTGTAGATCACCGGGCCGAGGTCCTTGAGCGCGCGGTTGGCCAGCTCGGCGCCCAGCTGCGAGCCGGACACGAACACGATGCGCAGCGACGACAGGTCGGGTTTTTTCTCCGTCTTCTCGAGCTCGTCGAGGAGCCGGGACAACATCACCGGAACGACGACCATGGCCGTCGCCTTGTTCTTCTCGATGTCGGCGAGCACGGTTGCGGGCTTGAACCGTCGCCGCAGCACCAACGTCGAGCCGAGGAACATCGCGATCGTGGCGTGCAGAAAACCCAGTGCATGGAACATCGGCGCGGGCAGCGATGTCACCTCGTTGGCCTTGAACGGCACGTGGGAGAGCACGCCGCCGATCGGCGCCAGTGACGGCGGGGTACTCCTGTTGGCGCCCTTCGGCGTCCCGGTGGTGCCGCTGGTGAGGATGATGATCGACGAGTGCTTCGCCGCCTTGGGTGCCGGCTTGGCGCTGCTTCGCTCGATGAGTTCGGCCAGCGTCTCGTCCGTGCTGCCCGACGGCTCGTCCTTGTCGGGGTTGGTGCCGAGCGCGCGCAGCTTGCCCTGCGGCGGTTCGGCCTGGGCGACCGCCTTGGTGTACTCGTCGTCGTAGATGATCACATGGGCGTTCTCGCGCTCGGACACCTCCTTGATCTGCGGGCCGGAGAATTCGCTGTTGAGCAGGATGATGCGGGCGCCGACGCGGGCGGCGCCGTAGAGGGCGATCAGGAACCAGCGATGGTTGCGGGCCAGAATCGCCACCCCGTCGCCGCCCTTGACTCCCATTGCCAGCAGGCCGTTCGCCACGGCGTGGGCGGCCTCGTCGAGTTCTTTGAAGGTGATTTCGCCGTCGTCGTCGACGACCGCCGTGCCGTCAGGGGTGCGTCGGGCGTTCAGCGCGGGAATCATGCCGAACTCACCCCAGCGCCGGATATCGGCCACGAAGGCGGCGATGTTCTGCGGCGGCTCCAGCTTCAGCGCGCCCGCTTCGAACATCTTGCGGGCATAGTGCAGCTCGGCTGCGCCGCGTTCGGCGTACTGCTGGATGAGGGCCGCTGCCTGAAAGGGAAGTTCGGTTAGCTTCGGCATGGCACCACAATATGTGACGACCGTCGCAGCGCGGTGTGGAAAGTGCTGCGTAACTACCATGGCGGTATGGCTGCTGCGTCCTCGAAGGGTGAGCACCTCGAGGTCGACGGCGAGGCGGTGCTCATCTCGCATCCCGACAAGGTGGTGTTTCCCGCGCTCGGCGTCACGAAGCTCGACCTGATCCACTACTACTTAGCCGTCGCTCCCGGAGCGCTGCGCGGGGTGGCCGAGCGCCCGATGATCCTCAAGCGGTTCGTCAAGGGCATCACCGAAGAGGCGGTCTTCCAGAAGAGGGCGCCCGAAAAGAACCGGCCCGACTACGTCGACGTCGCCGAGCTGCGCTACGCGTCGGGCACATCGGCGAAGGAGGCGGTCCTTCACGACGCCGCCGGTCTGGTGTGGGCGGTCAACCTCGGCTGCGTCGATCTCAACCCGCACCCGGTCCGCGCCGACGACCTTGCCCATCCCGACGAGCTGCGGGTCGACCTCGATCCGATGCCGGGGGTGGACTGGCGGCAGATCATCCACGTCGCACTCGTCGCGCGCGAGGTTCTCGAAGACCACGGCCTGACCGCCTGGCCCAAGACATCGGGATCGCGCGGCTTCCACATCTATGCCCGCATCGAGCGGCGGTGGCCGTTCAAGTTCGTCCGGTTGGCCGCGCAGGCGGTGGCCCGCGAAGTCGAGCGACGCGCGCCCGATATGGCCACCGCTCGATGGTGGAAGGAGGAACGCGAGGGCGTGTTCGTCGACTTCAACCAGAACGCATTCGACCGGACGGTGGCTTCGGCATATTCGGTGCGGGCCACGCCCGACGCCAGGGTGTCCACACCGCTGCTGTGGGACGAGGTCGTCGACTGCCGCGCCGAGAACTTCACCATCTCCACCGTGCCCAAGCGATTCGCCGAGCGCGGCGATCCGTGGGAAGGCATGGACGACGCGACGGGCAGCCTGGACCGACTACTCGACCTCGCCGACCGGCTCGGCCCCGCCGAGAAAGCACCGAGGGGCGCGAAGAAGGGCACCGGCCGTCGCGAATCGACGATGCCGCTGATCGAGATCGCCCGCACCAAGACCAAGGACGAGGCGATGGCCGCGCTCGAAACCTGGCGGGACAAATATGAGGAAGTAGCTAAGAAACTTAAGCCCGTGGACGTGTTACTCGACGGTATGCGCGGCCCCAGTTCGATCTGGTACCGCATCCGAATCAACCTGCAGCACGTACCAGAAGACCTGCGACCACCGCAGGAAGAGCTGATCGCGGACTACAGCCCATGGGAGAACTATTCCGGCGCGCAATTCCGCCGTCCTTAGAATCCCAGCGCTCGAAAAACGGTTCTTAGCAAAGTATTACCGGACGCTCCCCAATGCCTTAGATCAGCGGCCTAGCTTTGACCTCATGTACGGAAACCCAGCACTCGACTGCAGCGGCGCACAGATGCGTGCGCTGTGTCGTCAGCTGGCCACCGTGGTGACGGTCAGCGGCGAAGTCAACGAGTCGAACCTCGATGTCATCACCGCCTATGCGCGGCGCTTCGTCTTGACGGAGAAGCCCTTCGTATTGGATATGACCGGCGTGACTTCGTTTTCGCCGGAATGCATTTCACTGCTCTACTCCGTCGACGAGGATTGCCAACACGCCGGCGTTGATTGGTCGGTCGTTCCCAGCCAACACGTTCACCGGACACTGCGGTTGTTCGGCGAAGGTGAAACGTTCCCGACCGTCGGCTCCGTCGCCGAGGCGCTTCACGACATCGCCGACCGCATCGGCGAACGTCGCCGCCTTCTCCCTCTGCTCACCAAGACCGCCTAACAGAAAGGGCGATCACGTGCTCATCGATCTCCGCTGGTTGACCTACCTGCTCGGCAGGCACACCGCTACACCCACGCCCGCGCGCTAGTCCGCCGGAGCGTTGCTCGGCGAGCTGGTACCTCTCGCGCTCGTCGTCGCACTGTCGCCGGTATCGATAATTCCGGCGGTCGTGCTTGTTCTGCACACCGACCACCCCAAGCCCACCGGGCTGGCCTTCATGACCGGCTGGCTCGTTGGGCTCGCGGTGTTGACCGCCGTCTTCGTCCAGGTGCCCCATCTGATCGACGGGCTCGGTCGAGAGTCCCCGACGTGGGCACCCGTGTTGCGGATTGCGGTCGGTGTCCTGCTCATCGCGCTCGGCGCCGGGCGGTGGGTGACACGCAAACGCGAGACCCGGCCGCCTGCCTTCCTCAACCGGCTGGGACGGATCAGGCCCGTCGGCGCCGGGCTCATCGGATTCGGCCTGGTAGTCGCCAATCCGAAGGTCGTCGTGATGAATGCCGCCGCAGGTCTGATCATCGGCACCGCCGCGACCGGCGTCGGCGTATGGCTCGCCGTGGCGTTCTACACCGCCCTGGCCGGATCGACGGTGATCGCCCCGGTTCTCGCCTACCTGGTGGCCGGCGAGCGCGTCGACGGGCAGCTCGAACGGGTGAGGGACTGGATGCAGCGCGAACATGCCACCGTGACGGCGGCCATTCTTGTCGTCGTCGGAATTCTGTTGGCCTACACCGGGATTCGCGCGCTCTAGCGTTTAGCGGTCCGGAGACCAGTACGCAAGCATCTCGTTGAACGTCTCGAAGGCGGCGCCGGATACGCCGTAGGTCGCCTCGAAGTGGATGCTCAGCGGGAAACCGAGATCGGCGACGCCGTCGATCACCCGCTTGTACAGGTCGACCATCAGCGCACGCTTGTCGGCGGGATCGCGGCTCGCCAGTGATCGGACGAACTCCTGCTCGCCGGCGACGGCCGCATTGCCGGGGTCCTGGATCAGCCAGTCGATCAGACCCACCCGGGTCTCGACCTTGGGCACGAAGCCGAAGGACAGCAGAATCTCGGGCCGGTGGTCGGAGTTCTCGGCGAAATCGGTGAGGAACCCCACGATCGCATCGGAGTACAGCAGCTGGGTCATGCCGTAGTTGGCGCCCTGGTTGCACTTGAACTCGAACCGGCCCTGCTCGCCTTCACGGGTCGGGATGAGGATCGCACCGCGGTTGTCGATCACGTCGCGGTAGATCGACAGCGCATCCGTCGGGGCGACGCCGGTGCCTTCGCCGTCGCTCATGGTGCGGGGCACGCCGACGAAGACGATGCCCTCGAACCCGGCGCCACGCAGCGACGTCAGCCGCTCGCCCAGGGCCGCCTCGTCCATGAACGGGGTGACCTGTGTGCACAGCCCGCGGAGGTCCGGCAACTCCGGCTTGATCAACGACCAGTATTCGAGGACGTCGAGCTTCGGCTTCATCGGGACGGGGCGGTCGTCGTCCTCCTCGATCATCCCGGGGATCATCACGTGTTTGAGCCGGCCCGCGAGGCCGGACTCCGCGGAGATCTTCGCGACCTTGCGCGCCTCTTCTTTCGCATACTCGGGCCCGCGCTCCACATTGGGAGGCACCAGCTCCAGTGCGATCGTGTTGAGGGTCACAGCGTTGCTCCTGATCCAGATGACCGAACCACGATACCGAGCGCAGCTGTGTAGTTCGAAATCGCCGACTGTGATCTACAGCGCCCGGCGGGCCACTCGCACCTGCTCAGCGATGTCGTCGTCGGCTCCGAATTCGATCAGCACCGCGTCGCGGCCGGACAGGAAAAGCAGCAGTTCGGGCGCTGACCCGGTGATCGTGCACTGAGGGCCTTTGCCGACGGACGCCAGCGTCGAGCCGTCGGAGTCCTGCAGCGTCACGGTTGCCTGCGCGCGGCTCAGCGACAGCCGGGCCCCCAACCGCACCTGCCTGCGCAGCGCGGACTCGAGGTCACCGTCGAGGCTGCGCGGTTGCCATCCGAGCACGGCGCGACGGACGTCCTCGTGGTGGATGAACATCTCGGTGGTGTTCACCAGCGGATCGAGCAGCTTGAACGGTGAATACAGCGGCGGCCCCGACGCGACCATGTCCAGTAGCTCGGGCCACTGCGTGGTGTCGGTGAGGTGCTGCTGCCTGCGGGCGGTGTAACCGGCGAGCGCGGGAATCATGATGCCCGGCGCCGCGTCGAGGCGGCGTTCGCGAATCACCAGGTGTGCCGCCAGGTCACGGACGGTCCATTCGCCACACAGTGTCGGCGCATCGGGACCTGTGTCACGCATCGTCGTCACCAATTCGGCGCGTTCACGGGAGGCTGTGGTCATCGCAGAACCGTACCTCCGTCGATGTTGATGACCTGACCGTTGATCCACTCGCCCTCCAACGAGATCAGGAATGCCACCAGCGATGCGATGTCCTCGGTATCGCCGACCCGGTTTCCGCGCATCCGTTTGAGGGCGGCCGCCTCCAGCTCCGGCCATTGCGGCACCGATCGAATCGCTTGTGTCGCAGTGAAACCCGGCGCCACGGCGTTGCAGCGGATCCCTTGCTTGCCCCATCGGGCGGCGACGTGGCGGGTCAGCGCACCGATCCCGGCCTTCGCGGTGGCATAGGCCGGACGGGTCGGCTCGCCCTGGAACGCCGCCGCCGACGACATGTTGACGATGGCTCCTCCGCCGCGCGCCAGCATCAACGGGATGGCCGATTTCAGCGCCACCACGTACCCGCGAAGGTTCACCGCCATCACCCGGTCCCACAGGTCCAGCTCGATGTCGACGACGTCGGAGTCGCCCATCAGCGCAGCCATGTCGGCGCCGACGTTGAACGACGCGTCCACGCCGCCGTAGACAGCCGCGGCGGTGTCGAACAGGGCCGCCACCGAATCCGGCTCGGCGAGGTCGAACGGGACGCCGGTTGCGGTGCCGCCCGCCTCGGTGATCTCGTCGGCCGTTCGGCGTGCCCCGTCGGCCGCGACGTCGCCGACGACCACCGCACAACCCTCGTCGGCAAGCCTGCGACTGGTGGCAGCACCGATCCCGGACGCACCGCCCGCGACGACGACGACCTTGCCCGCCAACCCGCGAAGTCCCATAGGTCGCAGACTATCGGCGCGTTCGGTCAGGACAGGGTGCCGACGGCGCGTTGCGCCGCCTCGACCAACGCTCCCGTGCGCGCGAGCTCGACAGCGGCGGCGATCTCTGGCGCCAGATATCGGTCCCCGCCGGGGCCTTGAACATGCTCGCGCAGCGCCGCAATGACCGCCGCGGTTCCCGGTGCGGGCGTCAGCGGCCGGCGTAGCTCGATGCCGCGCGCCGCGTTGAGCACCTCGATCGCGAGCACCTGCGTCAGACCGTCGATGCCACGGCGCAGCTTGCGAGCCGCCGACCAGCCCATCGACACGTGGTCCTCCTGCATCGCCGACGACGGGATCGAGTCCACGCTCGCGGGGGCGGCCAGCCGTTTGAGCTCCGAGACGATCGCGGCCTGGGTGTACTGCGTGATCATGTGCCCGCTGTCGACACCCGGGTCGTCGGCAAGGAACGGGTTCAGCCCGTGACTGCGCGCGGCGTCCAGGAACCGGTCGGTGCGCCGTTCGCTGATACTGGCCAGGTCGGCCACCACGATCGACAGGAAATCCAGCACATAGCCGACCGGCGCGCCGTGGAAATTGCCGTTCGACTCGACCCGCCCGTCCAGTGTGATCACGGGATTGTCGATGACGCTTGCCAATTCGCGCTCGGCGACCGCGCGTGCGTGGTCGGCGGTATCGCGCGCGGCACCTGCGACTTGAGGTGAGCATCGAAGCGAGTAGGCGTCCTGCACCCGGGTGCAGTCGTCGCCCCGGTGGCTGGCGACGATCGCCGACCCCGCCAGCAGTCGGGTGATGTTCGCCGCGGACACCGCCTGACCCGGTTGTGGTCGCAGCCGCTGGAGATCGTCGGCGAACACCCGGTCTGTGCCGAGCAGACCCTCGACACTCATCGCCGCGGCGATGTCGGCGAGCCGGAACAGGCTGTCCAGGTCGGTGAGGGCGAGGACGAGTTGGCCCAGCATTCCGTCGGTGCCGTTGATCAGCGCGAGGCCCTCCTTCTCGGCGAACGTCACCGGCTCTAGCCCGTGCTCGGCCATTGCTTCTGCTGACGGCGTCAGAACACCGTCGGCGGTGCGGACGTGGCCTTCACCCATCACTGCGAGGGCGACGTGCGCCAGCGGCGCGAGGTCACCGGAGCAGCCGAGGCTGCCGTACTCGTACACCACGGGCGTCAGCCCGGCGGACAGCAGATCGGCATAGGCCTGCGCCGTCTCCGTACGGACTCCGGTTCGGCCGGTCGTCAGTGTCGACAACCGCAGCAGCATCATCGCGCGAATGACCTCGCGCTCGACCTCCGCGCCGGTACCCGCAGCGTGCGACCGAATGAGGCTGCGTTGCAACTGCGTTCGTCGCTCTAGGGGTATGTGTCGGGTGGCGAGTGCGCCGAAGCCGGTGGACACACCGTAGACCGGCGTGGGTTGGCCGGCGAGCGCCTCGATGTGGACCCGGCTGGCCGCGACGGCGTCGAGCGCATCGGGGGCGATGCTCACCCGGGCATCCTGGCGCGCCACGGCGACGACATCGGCGAAGGTGACGGGGCCGACCCCGACAACGACCTTGGAATCATTCATCACTGTTCGATCTGCTTTCGTTGCGTCGGAGCGCCGGATTGCACCACGTCGTCGACGATGGGCACTCCGGGCCGGTAGGCCAGGTGAACGTATGAGGGTGCATCGAGCCTGACGAAGTCCGCCCGCATGCCGGGCGCGAGCACTCCGACGTCGTCGCGGCGCAAGGCGGACGCCCCGCCCTTGGTGGCCGCTCGCAACGCCTCTGCGGGCGTCAGATGCATATCGCGGACCGCCATCGCAATGCAGAAAGGCATGCTGGTGGTGTACGACGTGCCGGGATTGCAGTCCGTAGCCAGGGCGATCGACACGCCCGCTTCGACGAAGCGTCGGCCGTCGGGCCACGGTGCGCGGGTGGAGAATTCGGCGCCAGGCAGCAGCGTGGCGACGGTGTTGCTTGCGGCGAGTGCCTCGAGGTCACCGTCGTCGGCATACGTGCAGTGGTCCACCGACGCCGCTCCCAACTCGACGGCGAGCTTGATACCCGGTCCGGCAGCGAGCTGGGAGGCATGCATGCGCAGACCGAGGCCGGCGTCGGCCCCCGCCAGCAGGATCGTCCTCGCCTCGTCGACGTCGAACGCGCCGCGATCGCAGAACACGTCGATCCACCTCGCTCGCGGTGCGCATGCCGTGAGCATGTCCCCCGCGACCAGGCCGACGTAGTCGTCCCGACGGTCGCGGTACTCGGCGGGAACGACATGGGCACCGAGGAACGTGGTTTCGGCTGTGGTGCGACCGGCGATGTCCAGCGCACGGACTTCGTCGGCCACGGTCAGGCCGTAGCCGCTCTTGGTTTCGAAAGTGGTGACGCCACTGCGCAAGAGCTCGCCGACCAGCCGGTCGACGTTGTCCGACAGCTCGCGCTCCGAGGCGGCGCGGGTCGCCGAAACCGTTGTCGCGATGCCGCCGCCGTCGTAGGCGGCGCCGCTCATCCGCGCGGCGAACTCGGCGGCTCTGTCGCCGGCGAAGACGAGGTGCGCGTGGCTGTCGACGAATCCCGGTATCACGCTTGCATTTCCACAGTCGACCCGCTGCTCTGCGGCCGGCGCCTTGCCTGTCGGGCCGACCCAGGCGATGCGGTCGTCGTCGACGACCATCGCGGCGTCCCGGACGAGCCCAAGCAGAGAACCGTCACCCTGCGCCGGGTCGTTGGTGACCAGCTCGCCGATGTTGTCGTAGAGAACGGTCATCCCTGCCACCCGATCGCCTGTGCAAGAGCCTCGCCGACGTCGGCAAGCGCGACGTGTCGCCCCTCGGTCACCACATGTCGACCGTCGACGATCACGTCGGTGACGTCAGCGGCCGATGCGGCGAACACGACGTTCTCCGCCGTGGCTCCGCCACCCGCGGTACGGATCGACCGAGTATCGACCGCGACGAGGTCAGCGTGCGCACCGACCCGCAAGTTGCCCGCGTCCGTCCAACCGAGGGCACGTTGACCGGCGGCCGTTGCGGAGTCCAGTAGCGTTGCCGCGGAGATGATTCCGCGCTCGCGGCGGGCCAGGCGCTCGTCGAGTTCGACGGCGCGGGCCTCCTCGAACAGGTCGATCATCGCGTGGCTGTCAGAACCGAGGCTGAACGGTCCCTGCGCTGCCAGCAGCGCGGGCGCGGGTCCGATCCCATCACCCAGGTCACGTTCGGTCGTCGGGCAGAAGCAGACGCCGGTCGCCGTGCGGTCCATGTCCGCGATGTCCTGTCCGGTCACGTGTGTGGCGTGCACTGCGGTGGTGCGGGAACCGAGGACTCCGTTGTCGCGCAGGAGCGCGGTCGGGGTGCAGTTGTGCACCGCGATGCACTCGTCGACCTCGGCCGTCTGCTCGGACGAGTGCACGTGCAGTGGTGCGCGATGGGTGTCGGCCCACTCGACCACCGCGGTCATCTCGGCCGGTGGTACCGCCCGCACGGAATGTATTGCAGCACCGACGATCACCTGCTCGTGTGATTCGACGTCGGTTCTCAACCCGTCCACCCGCTCGGCCCATGCGGTCGCGGTGCCGTCGCCGAATCGTCGTTGCGGACCGTCGGCCAGCGGGGCGCCGTCGAGTCCGGAGCGCAGGTAGCAGGTGTCCAGCAGCGTCAGGCGTACCCCTGCGGTGGCCGCGGCGGCGATCAGTGCCTTGCCCATTTCGTTCGGGTCCGCGTAGCGCCTTCCGCCGGCATCGTGGTGCAGGTAATGGAATTCGCCCACCGCGGTGATTCCCGCCAGTGCCATCTCGGCGTAGGTGGCCGTCGCCAAGGCTTGGTAGCGCTCCGGCGTCAGTTGTCCTGCGGTGTCATACATCAGCTTTCGCCACGTCCAGAAGCTGCCGCGATCACGCTGCGTTCGCGATCGCAGTGCCCGGTGAAAGGCGTGCGAGTGCGCATTGGCCAGGCCGGGGATCACCAGACCGCGAAGCCGCCGGGACGACGACGTCGGCGGCACGTCCTTGTCGATCGCGGTGATCCGCCCTGCGTCGACGACGACCGCAACGGAGGCCACGACCTCGCCGTCCAGCCACGCGTTCTCACACCAGAAGTTCCCGTCGGTCACCGCGACACCCAATCGGCCATCACGTCGGCCAGCGCTTCCGCGCCGGTGCGGCAGTCGGCGATCTCCGCGTACTCCTCGGGGGAATGGGAAACCCCGGTGGGGTTGCGCACGAACAACATCGCTGTCGGCACCTTTGCCGAGAGGATTCCGGCGTCGTGGCCCGCTGCGGTGGGAAGGACGGGAACCTCGCCGAACCGCGACAGCGCAGCCTGCACCCGCTGGCGCGGCGCGGTCCGGGAAATCGACGATCGGGGTGATCGACTCGGCTTCGAAGTCGACGGTGACGTGGCCGTCCTTGGCATAGTGCGCGGCCGAGTCCCGGATCGATTCGACGACCGTCGCGAGAGTGGCCTCGTCGGCGGCGCGGGCGTCCAGCCACGCGTCGACGCGGGACGGAATGGCGTTCGCGCCGTTCGGGCTCACCCTGACCTTTCCGAACGTGGCGACGGCGCCGTGCCTGCCCGCCTCGATTCGCGCGGCATGCACCGCGGATGCGAAGGGCAGCATCGGATCACGCCGGTCCACCAGCCGAGTCGTGCCGGCATGGTTGGCCTCACCCCCGAAGGTGAGGCGCCATCTGCCGTGCGGCCAGATCGACGAGGCCACGGCGACCGGACGGCCCAGGTCTTGTAACGCCCGGCCCTGTTCGACGTGAAGCTCGACGTAGACACCGACCCGTTCGGTGAGCGTGTCGTCGACGCCGAGTAGGTCCGGGCGCCGGCCCGCGTCGCGGAGCGCGTCGGCCAACGTGGTTCCTTCGTTGTCGCGAAGCGCCAGCGCCCGGTCGGCCGTCAGTGCCCCCGTGCTCAGCTGCGACCCGACGCATGCCACACCGAACCGGGCACCCTCCTCATCGGCGAATGCGACCACGGCGATCGGGATGACGGGCGCCACACCGCGGGCGCGGAGGAGATCGACCGCGTGAAACGACGACACCACCCCGAGTGGCCCGTCGAACGCGCCACCGTCGGGCACCGAGTCGAGGTGAGAGCCGGTGACGAAGGCGCCCCTTGGGTCGCCACTCCACCCGGCGGGCATCCACCACGCCCACATGTTCCCGTTACGGTCCTCCTCCACGGTCATGCCGCGACGCTCCGCTTCGCCGGTGAACCATTCACGCAGGGTGAGATCGGCCGTGCTCCACGCGAATCTGCGATAGCCGCCGGTAGTGGGTTCGCGTCCGACGTCGAGGATGGACTCCCATAGCGAGTCGAACTGCGGATCGAAGGCCATGTTCACTTCTCTTGCATGGGAATTCGCACTCCCCGCTCGGCTGCGACCGAGATGGCGTGCTCATAGCCTGCATCGGCGTGCCGGATGACGCCCATGCCCGGGTCGTTGATGAGCACCCGCTCGAGCTTCTGGGCCGCCAGATCCGTCCCGTCGGCCACACATACCTGGCCCGCGTGGATGGAGCGGCCCATGCCGACGCCGCCACCGTGATGGATCGACACCCACGATGCGCCGGACGCCGTGTTCACCAAGGCGTTCAGCAGAGGCCAGTCGGCGATGGCGTCGGAGCCGTCGGCCATGGCTTCGGTCTCCCGATACGGGGACGCGACCGATCCGGAGTCAAGGTGATCGCGGCCGATGACGATCGGCGCCGAAAGCTCGCCGGAAGCGACCATCTCGTTGAACTTCAGGCCTGCCCGGTGCCGCTCGCCGTAGCCGAGCCAGCAGATCCGGGCGGGCAGGCCCTGGTAGGCGACCCGTTCCTCGGCCATGGTGATCCAGCGCCGGAGATGGTCGTTGTCGGGGAA
Organism: uncultured Actinomycetota bacterium; assembly: GCA_963758825.1. Taxonomy (GTDB): domain Bacteria; phylum Actinomycetota; class Actinomycetes; order Mycobacteriales; family Mycobacteriaceae; genus Mycobacterium. The sequence goes on from CAVWWV010000019.1 coordinate 421,941, forward strand.
CAGGTCGAGGATCGCGCGGTCGGTGGCCTCGATGTCCTTCGGGTCACCCGACAGCGCCGCCCACCGGAACGGACCGAGCCCCTCCTCGAACTGCGGGCGGATGTAGGCGGGAACGAAACCGGGGAAGTCGAAGGCCCGGTCGTAGCCTGCCTTGCGCGCCTCGTCACGTATCGAGTTGCCGTAGTCGAACACCTCGACGCCCTTGTCCATGAAGCCGACCATCGCCTTCACCTGTGTGGCCATCGACTCCCGCGCCTGCTCGGTGAAGTACACCGGGTCCTTGTCGGCCATCTTCTTCATGTCCTCGAACAGCATGCCGATCGGCAGGTAGGACAGCGGGTCGTGCGCCGACGTCTGGTCGGTCACGATGTCGATCGGCGCATCGCGGTCGAGCAGCGCCGGGAAGATGTCCGCGGCATTGCCGACAAGGCCGATCGACAACGGCCGCTTGGCATCTCGCGCCTCGACCGCCAACGCGAGCGCCTCATCGATGTCGGCGGCCTTGGTGTCGAGGTACCGATGGGCGATTCGCCGGTCGATGCGGCTCTCGTCGCAGTCGACACAGATCGCAACGCCCTCGTTCATGGTCACCGCGAGCGGTTGGGCGCCACCCATGCCGCCGACGCCTGCGGTGAGCGTGATCGTCCCGGCCAGGGTTCCGTCGAACTTCTTCTTCGCAACCGCGCCGAAGGTCTCGTATGTGCCCTGCAGGATGCCCTGCGTGCCGATGTAGATCCAGGAGCCTGCGGTCATCTGTCCGTACATCGTCAGCCCAGCCGCCTCCAGCTCGCGGAACTTCTCCCAATTCGCCCAGTCACCAACGAGATTCGAGTTGGCCAGCAGTACGCGCGGTGACCAGACGTGTGTCCGGAAGACGCCGACCGGCTTTCCGGACTGGATCAGCAGGGTCTCGTCGTCCTCGAGATCCCGCAGCGTGCGCACGATCGCGTCGAACGCGGGCCAGCTGCGCGCCGCCCGGCCGGTGCCGCCGTAGACGACGAGATCCTCGGGGTGCTCGGCGACCTCGGGATCGAGGTTGTTCATCAGCATGCGCAGTGCAGCTTCCTGCTGCCACCCCTTGCAGGACAGCGTCGTGCCGCGCGGGGCGCGGACCGGGTGCGGCTCGGTTACAGAAGTCATGGCTTCAGCACACCCGATCACCGGCCATTGCTTCCAGACCGCGGAACCCACTAATGTCTCGTATCCGAGACCTGGAAGGTGAGCCATGTCGAGCACATCGCCTGCGGTGGGACGCGCGCTCGACGTCCTGCTGTATCTGGCCCGCCGATCCGGTCCGGTCTCCGGTGCGGCGATCATGCGCGATCTCGGCATGCCCCGCTCGTCCGCCTACCACCTGCTCGAGGTGCTCACCGAGCGCGGCTTCGTCGTACACCTACCGGACCAGCGCACCTACGGGCTCGGGGTGTCCGCGTTCGAGGTGGGATCGGCCTACCTGCGGCACGGGCCACTGGAGATGTGGGCTCGCCCGGTGCTCAAGCAGCTCGTCGCCCACGTACACGAGACCGCCCACCTGGGGATCCTGCACGGTGCCGAGACCCTCTATCTCCTCCGTGAGCACCCGACCGCGGCACACATGGCCGTCACACTGACCGGGATCGGCGTGCGCATGCCCGCGCACCTGACCGCAAGCGGGCGGGCCATGCTTGCGCATCTGCCTGCCGCCCAGGTGCGCGCGTTGTTTCCGTCCGACAGCGCGTTCGTCAACCGAACGGGCCAGGGCCCCACCTCTCTGCCCGAGTTGCGACGGGTGTTGCAGCACGCGCGGCGCCAAGGGTGGGCCGACGAGGTCGGCCTCATCACGCCAGGCCTGCAGTCGGTGGCGGCATGCGCCTTCGACCACACCGGCCACCCGGCTGCGGCGTTCAGCGTGACACTGCGCCAGCACGGATCCCATTTGCCCGCAACGGAATTGGTGCGTGCGGTTCAGACAGCGGCTCAGCAGTTGACCTCGGCGCTGTCCGGCCGGCCGCCGCAGGGGTGGCTCGCTGGTCAGCCTTCGTGACCCCGCTCGGCGGGCAGCGGCGCGGGCAGTGGCGTCGTGGACGTCGGCGTTGCCGCCTGCTGGGCCGGCGCCGCCGGGCCGTGAAACTCCACCATCGGTTCCTCGCGGATCACCTTGTTGCCCTCGCTGACGACGAGTGACTTCGCGGTCACCATGTAGCCGACCCCACCGCTGTCCGCGACGAAGGCGCCATCGGTGGATGCCTCGGCGGGGACGACCAGCTTGGCGCCGTCACTGATGCGCACTCCGCGATACTCGTACGTGCCACCGGCCGTCCGACAGATCGCCACACGTGAGGTGTCCGTACTGCCGAAGACGACGACCGTAGCGGGTGCTTCGCAGCGCGCCGTCGAGCTCACATAGCCCGCGCCGTCTGTCGCGGGTGCCGCCAACGCCGACGGCAGCGCGACGGCAGCCACTCCCGCGAACAGCGAAGCGACCGCGAGCACAGCTGGCTTACGGATCGACATGATCAGCCTCCTGCGGCCATCCCCTTCAGTTCGTCGAACGACTCTCGAATGAAGTGTGGCAGCTGATCGCGCCTGCCATCGCCGATCCACCGCTCGAATGCGACCTTGAACACCGCGACACCTGCCTCGGCGGTCAACTTCGCCGCCGACTCGGCGACGCCCCTGCGGCCCAGCGCCTCGGCGAGCGCCGAAGCGATCGCCGAGAGCTTGATCAGCTCCCTCTCCTGCAGCCGAGGATTGGCCGCGATCACGGCCTGACGCCTGCGTGCGTGCTTGTGGCGGCCCTCGAAGAGCGGGCCGACGGCCATCAGGGCGGCGCCGACCGCTTCTATCGGGGGCATCGACTGCGGGGCGTCGACGACCCCGCCGACGAAGAGTTCCAGCAGGGCGTCCTGGCCGCCGAACAGCACTTCGCGTTTGTCGGCGAAGTGGCGGAAGAACGTCCGCTCGGTCAGGCCGGCGCGCTCGGCGATCTCGGCGACCGTCGTCTCGTCGAATCCGCGTTCGGTGTAGAGATCGAGCGCCGCCTCCTCCAGGCGACCTCGAGCGTTGGGCTGCCAGCGGCTCATGAATGAATCGTAGGGGAATGACAGCGACTGTCATCAGACGTTACTGTGACGACAGCAACTGACATCACTATCAGGAGATCGGGACATGCGGATATTCGTGACAGGCGCGACGGGATTCATCGGCTCGGCGGTCGTTGCCGAGCTCATCGGGGCAGGCCATCAGGTCGTCGGGCTCGCTCGGTCCGACTCTTCGGCGCGAGGCGGTGGCGGAAGCCGGCGCCGAGGTGTACCGTCGGCAGCCTCGACGATCCCGACAGCCTGCGCCATGCCGCCGAAAAATCGGATGGCGTCATCCATCTGGCGTACCACCATGACTTCAACGATTTCGGAAAAGGCGCCGAAATGGACCGGCAGGCGATCGAGGTGCTCGGCGACACCCTCGCGGGCTCAGACCGGCCGCTGGTCGTGGCAGGCGGAATTCTGTGGTTGTCGCCGGGGCAGACCCTCACCGAGGCGCATGCCGCCCCGCCGGATCTTCCGCGCTTCTCGGAAGGCGCCACGCTGGCGTTCGCCGGCCGCGGCGTGCGCGCGGTCGCGCTCCGGTTGCCGCCGAGCGTGCACGGCGAGGGCGACCACGGCTTCGTTCCACGTCTGATCGAGGTCGCCCGTGAGACGGGCGTTTCGGCATACCCGGGCGACGGTGCGAACCGCTGGCCCGCCGTGCACCGACTCGACGCGGCGCGGGCATTCCGGCTTGCGGTGGAGTCCGCGCCTGCCGGGTCGGTCCTGCACGCGACCGACGACGACGGAGTGCCGGTGCGTGCGATCGCCGAAACCATCGGCGCGCGCCTCCGCCTGCCGGTGAAATCCGTCGAACCCGACGCCGCCTACGGCCACTTCGGCTGGATCGGTCCCCTCTTCTCGGTCGACGCCCCCGCGACGAGCACTGCGACACGTCGGCTTCTCGGTTGGCAGCCCACCCAGGCCGGGCTGCTCGACGACCTGAACGCGGGGCATTACTTCACGGCGGCGTAACCGCGGCCGCAGCGGGGTATGGCTGACGGCATGAGCCAAGAGGTTGCCGACTTCGTGCTGGACCGCCTGCGGCAGTGGGGGGTCGATCAGGTGTTCGGATATCCGGGCGACGGCATCAACGGCCTGATCGCCGCGTTCGGACGGGCGGACGACCGACCGCGGTTCATTCAGACGCGGCACGAAGAAATGGCCGCCTTCGCCGCGACGGGCTACGCGAAGTTCTCCGGCGACGTCGGCGTCTGCATGGCGACGTCCGGCCCAGGCGCGATCCATCTGCTCAACGGCCTCTACGACGCCAAGCTCGACCACGTCCCAGTGGTGGCGATCGTCGGACAGACGGCACGCAGCGCCATGGGTGGCAGCTATCAGCAGGAGGTCGACCTGCAGGCGTTGTTCCGCGATGTCGCAAGTGACTACCTGGTCGAAGTCAACGTGGCCGAACAACTTCCGATGGCGCTCGACCGCGCCATCCGCACAGCACGGACGCGGCGGTGTCCCACCGCGGTGATCATTCCGTCGGACCTGCAGGAGGAGAAGTACAGCGCACCGGCGCACGCGTTCAAGCAGGTGCCGTCCAGCGACCCCGGCGACGCGGTGGGCAGGCTGGACCCGACCGACGAACAGGTGCGCGCGGCAGCAGAGATCCTGAACGCGGGAGAAAGGGTCGCGATCCTGATCGGACAGGGCGCCAGAGGCGCGGCCGACGAGGTCGCCGCTGTCGCCGAACTGACCGGTGCCGGGGTGGCAAAAGCGTTGCTCGGCAAGGATGTTCTGCCCGACGACCTGCCGTTCGTCACCGGTGCTATCGGCCTGCTCGGCACGCGCCCCAGCTATGAGCTCATGCGCGACTGCGACACCCTGCTCATCGTGGGATCCAACTTTCCCTACAGCCAGTTCCTCCCCGAGTACGGTGCGGCCCGCGCGGTGCAGATCGACGTGGACGGCAGCGCCATCGGTATGCGGTATCCGACCGAGGTCAACATCGTCGCCGACGCCAGGGCCGCGTTGGGCGCGCTGATCCCGCAGTTACGACCCAAGGCCGACCGGTCATGGCGTACCGGCGTGGAGAAGAACGTCGAGCCGCTGGTGGGATGTCGTGCAGCGACAGAGCATGCTGACTGCCAAGCCGGTCAACCCCATGCGGGTCGCCTGGGAGCTCTCCGAACGCCTGCCGGACAACGCGATTCTGACCGCTGATTCCGGTTCCTCGACGAATTGGTATGCCCGCTGCGTCCGGCTGCGCTCGGGTATGCGCGCATCGGTGTCGGGCACGCTGGCCACCATGGGTTGCGCGGTCCCGTACGCCATCGGCGCCAAGTTCGCGCACCCGTCGCGCCCGGTTGTCGCGCTGGTCGGCGACGGTGCGATGCAGATGAACGGCCTCGCCGAGTTACTGACCATCAGCCGGTACCGCGACCGCTGGCCCGACCAGCGCATGGTCGTGTGCGTGTTCCACAACAACGACCTCAACCAGGTGACGTGGGAACTGCGCGCGATGGGCGGCTCACCGAAATTCGAAGAGTCACAGTCGCTTCCGGATCTGTCCTATGCCGACGTTGCACGGTCGATGGGGCTGCAGGCCATCTCGGTGGACTCCGATGACGCCGTCGCGGGTGCGTGGGACGAGGCCTTGGCCGCCGATGGTCCGGTCCTGATGGACGTCGCCTGTGATCCGGAGGTTCCGCCCATACCGCCGCACGCCACCTACGAGCAGATGAAGGAACTGACCACCGCCGTGCTCCGAGGCGATCCCAATGCCTGGCATCTGATGTATCAGGGCGCGAAAACCAAAGATGCAGGAGTTCATTCCGGGCAGTCGATCGGTTTCCTCATGACTCGACCCGCAATGATCGTCGTCGGAAGCGGGCCTGCCGGCGTCAGTGCCGCAGAGGCTTTCCGGCAACACGACGCCGACACGGCGGTCCGCATTCTGACCGCCGACACCGATCTGCCGTACGCAAGGCCACCGCTGAGCAAGGAATTCTTGCGGGGCGAGACAGACGACGTCGCGCTGCACCCATCGTCCTGGTACGCCGAGAACAGCATCGAGCTGACGTGCGCACGCGTCGCGCACATCGATCCCGCGGCACGGTCCGTCGTCGTCGACGACGAGCGCATCCCGTACTCCGCGTTGATACTGGCGTGCGGTTCGGCACCCACCCCCCTTCCGGTTCCCGGCGGTGAGCGCGCCTACCTGCTTCGGTCGCTGGCCGACGCGCAACGCCTCCGGGCCGGGACTGCCGACGTGGATTCCGCGGTGGTCATCGGTGCCGGGTTCATCGGCTGTGAGGCCGCCGCCTCCCTTGCCCAGCGCGGCATCTCGGTCACGTTGGTTGCACCGAACGAGGTGCCGCAGGACAAGCGGCTGGGTGTCGAAGCCGGAAAGCGACTCCGCGCCTTGGTCACCTCAGCCGGTGCCCGCTACGTGGGTGGCGTTTCTGTCGAGGCCGTGCACGACGGTGCGGTACAGCTGGACAACGGTGTCACCATCGACTGCGAACTCGTACTCGCCGCGACGGGCGTGCATCCGCAGAGCGCACTCGCCGAGGAAGCGGGGTTGCAGATTTCCGACTCACGGATCGTCGTCGACTCGAGCATGCGAACCTCGGCTCCGGATGTTTACGCGGCGGGTGACATCGCCTCGGCATTCAACGCCACCGCGGGGCGCCACATCGCGGTCGAACACTGGCAGGACGCCGTCGACCACGGTCAGATTGCAGGCGCGGTGGCCGCAGGCGAAGAGGCGCAGTGGGACGGCGTGCCCGGATTCTGGACGACGATCGGCGATGCCACGGTCAAGTACCACGCCTGGGGCGACGGCTACGACAGCACCCGGCTGATCGACCACGCAGACGGTTTCACCGCCTGGTACGAACGCGACGGCGCGACCGTCGGCGTGCTGACGATGAACGCCGACGATGACTACGAGGGCGGCGAAACGTTGATCAGGCGCCAGGTCCGTTCGGCCACTTGAGCATCGAACCCGCGTCGACCCGGATGTGTTGCCCGGTGATGTAGCGGCTCTCCTCGCTGGCGAGGAACACGCCCAGGTTCGCGATGTCCTCGGGTTCGACGTAGGGGATCGGCATGGCGTTGAAGTAGGTGAAGGCGGGTTCGGCGTCCTCGCGGGTCGGCTTCTTGCCTTCTGCCGTCATGTCGGGACGGAACACGCTGTAGATGCCTTGGTTGTGCAGGAGGTGGGTGTTGACGTTGGTGGGATGCATGGCGTTGACCCGAATCATTCTGGGCGCCAGCTGAAGACAGAGGGTGTCGACGTAGTCGATCAGTGTCCGCTTGCTCCAGGCGTAACCGGCACCGCCGGGACCCATCTCCGGGTTGTCGCTGGTGCCCTTGATCATGCCCGCGGTCGAACCGGTGATGATGACCGAGGCGCCGTCGGGCAGGTGGGGCAACGTGACCGCGACGGCATTCATCACACCCAGCAGGTCGACGTCGGTGGCGTCGACGAAATGCATCGGGTCGAACCCCTTGCCGAAGGCCATCGGCAGGATGCCCGCGTTGGCGACGACGATGTCGAGCCTGCCCATATCGGCGACACCCGCCTCGACGGCGTCACGGAGCTCGTGGCGCTCGCGAACGTCGGCGACCCTGGCGAACACGCGGCGGCCCAGTTCCTTGACCGACCGCTCGACCTCGGACAGGTCATCGGGCGTTGCCAGGGGGTACGGGTTCGAGTCGATGTTCCGGCAGATGTCGATCACGATGATGTCGGCGCCCTCCCTGGCCATCGCGAGCGCGTGCGCACGTCCCTGGCCTCGGGCCCCACCCGTGATGAAAGCGACCTTGCCCTCGAGCCGTCCCGCCATCTGTCCTCCGCCGATAGAACGTGATTCTCCAACGAAGCGAACCTAATTTACGCAGGCTGTTTAATCAATGCCCTCGGCGGCACAAATGTTTGGTTGGAGCTCCCCGGTCAGGCGACCGTCTCGAGAAAACCTCTGGCCCGGCGGGTCTCCGGCCGGGGCGCAGTCGACGAGCGGGCGTGCAGGGCGACGAGCCCACCTGATCTGACGACGCCCAGCGGGCCCGCCTTCACGAACCGCGCTATCCCCACTGCCCGCAGCATCGACGCCGCCCTTGCCTGGCGATACCCGACGAACATTCCCGCGAGGCTGAGAAGCAGCAGGCCGGCGACGCCGGGTGAGGCCAATGCGGCGAGCGCCAGCATGGAGAACGGGGCCAAAACGGCGTCGACCGTGTGTTGCAGAAGCCGACCGCAGCTGCTCCGGGAGAATTCCGTCCGCCAGCACCGCCTTGATCCCGACCGGATGCTGTTCGACCGCACCGCTGGCGCCGACACCCTGCGGAGTCGGATGTGCGGTGGCGCGGGCAGATGCCAGCGCGGCCGGATCGCCGGGCGCGATGAGCATTCCGGGCCAGCCTGTCGGCACGGCCAGCGATGACGCCAGCTGTATACGCGCAGCCGTGTACAGGCCACCCGCCAACAGACTTCCGCCGATTCCACCGGCGGTCAGCGAGGCGGTCGCCGCTTCGCCCATCGCCGGGATGCCGAGCAGTGAGAGAAGGTTGTTCGGAATCTTGATGTATGGGACACCGTCGGGGGTAAGCGCGATGAAGAAGTACGCCAGTGCCTTGATGACGTCGTTGGCCGCAGCGGCACCGACGACGGGTCGGCGCGGCCGGGGGCGGAGGCGGGGGCGACGAAGCCGGAGACTCGACCGATTCAACTGCGTTCGTGACCGGTTGGACCACCGCGGGTTCCTCGGCTGGTGGATCGCCGGCGGGCGGATTCACTTGGTTGTCGGTCGACGAATTCACTTCACCACTGGTCAGCGAATTCACTTCGGCATTGGTCAGCGACGCCGCATCGACGTTCGTTGTCTGCGAGTCCGACGAGGACTCCGGTGTGTGCGAGACGACGGTCTCCGGTTGACTCGACTCTTGGCTGGTGGCCGCCGGGCTTGAGCCGCTACCCGTGTTGTCGGTGGTCACTGCCGCGGCGGCCGGCTGGTCGTCGGTCGAACGCGCCAAGGGCCATCGGCCCAGTCAGCCCGCCGGGAGCCTCCTGGGTTTCCCCGCCCTCATGCGTCTCCCCGTCCTGGGACGGGGTGTGCGGGTCGGCGCCGAGCGCTCCGAGCAGCTCGGGAATCGTGTCTACGACGTTCGGCCCACCTGCGCTCGGCGTCGGCTCGGCCCCCGTCGTGCCGGGCTCTTGGCCCTGGTCACCGACGGCCGGAGTGTCGCTGACGGCGTCACCGGTCTCGGCGTCTGCGGTCGCGACCGGCCCACCGAATCCTCCGAAGAGCAGGGCGACTGAGAGCGCGCAGAGACTCGCCGCCAAGCGCGTACGTGTACTTATCGTGATCTCCTGCCGCCCGTCGGGAGAGCTCGCCGCAATGCCGTTCTGCGACGATGGTCTCATTGTGCAGTCCCCGCGTCTCGATTCCTAAAGAAGAACCGGATCAGCCGCGCAGAAGTGGCCCTGAAGCCGCGGCGCGGACCGCGTCGGTGACGGTGTCGATCAGCGGACTGTCCAACTTCCAGCACTGCCAGAACAGCGGCACATCGAGGTGCACATCGGATATCCGAACGAACGAGCCGTCCGCCAAGTACGGGGCGGCAGCACCTGTCGGGAACATACCCCAGCCAAGGCCGGCCAGGACCGCGCAAGCGAACCCCTCTGCGGTGGGCACGTAGTGCACCGGCCGAGTGACGCTGCGGCGAAATGCCTTGCTTATCAACATGTCCTGCAGGGCGTCGTCACGGTTCCAGGCCAGCGACGGCGCGCGGGCCACTGCGTCGGCCGTGAACCCCTCGGACAGGTGGCGCAGCCGAAAGGCGGCGTTGGCCACCGGCACATAGCGCATCACCCCGAGGGACATCACGCGGCATCCGGGCACCGGGGCGTGCTCGGTGGTGACCGCCCCCATCACCGCGCCTTCGCGCAACAACCGGGCCGAATGGTCCTGGTCCTCGATCCGAAGGTCGAACAGGATCTCCGGCAACCGGTCGAACACGGCGGTGAACCATGTCGACATCGAGTCGGCGTTGACGGCGATCGCGACACGGGTTCGGTCCGTCGAACCGCCGCCCATATCGGCCAACGCCTCCGACTCGAGCAGCGCGGTCTGGGCGGCGAGCCGAAGCAGTGGGACTCCGGCAGGCGTTGCCGCAGTTGGCTTCTCGCGCCGGATCAGCACCTGGCCGACGCGCTGTTCCAGCGCCTTGATCCGTTGGCTCACCGCCGACGGCGTGACGTGCAGATGTTCGGCGGCGGCGTCGAAGCTGCCGCGTTCGATCACTGCTGCGAACGCGGCAAGCTGCTGGCCGTCGAGGTGCACATTAGTAATGCTAATGCATATGAAGAATCATTAGCTGTACTGATCCTAGCTGGTTGCCTACCGTCGAACTGATGAACTCGCCCCTGATCGTCGGCTTCCTGGCCTCGTTCACCCTGATCGCCGCGATCGGGGCGCAGAACGCATTCGTGCTGCGGCAGGGCATTCGGCGGGAGCACGTGTTGCCCGTGGTGGCGCTGTGCACCGTCTCCGATATCGCGCTTGATCGCCGCGGGCATCGCGGGCGTCGGTGCGTTGATCAACGCGCACCCGGCCGCAGTCAACGTCGCCAAGTTCGGCGGCGCGCTCTTCCTGTTCTGCTACGGGCTGCTGGCCGCGCGGCGCGCATGGCGGCCGTCGACGCTGACACCGTCGGAGGCCACGCCTGCCCGGTTGGCCGAGGTCCTGCTGACTGCGGCGGCCCTGACGTTCCTCAACCCGCATGTCTATCTCGACACGGTGGTGCTGCTGGGTGCGCTGGCCAACGAACACCGCGACGGTCGCTGGCTGTTCGGCGTCGGGGCCGTCACCGCCAGCGCGGTCTGGTTCGTCAGTCTCGGCCTCGGGGCTCGGCGCCTGGCAGGGCTGTTCGCCAAGCCCATGACGTGGCGCATCCTCGACGGGCTGATCGCAGTGATGATGATCGGCCTCGCCATCGCGATGGTCGCGATGTAGTCGAAGGGCCTAGCCCATCGGCCCCCCGTCGGGGACAGGCGCGTCGCAGCGGTCACGGAAGTCGGCGGCGGGCTGCCTGACGGCCCGCAATTCGTCTCGCACTTGCGGGTTCGCGTCGCCGTACGCGGCGATTTCCGTGCTCATCTCGTCTCGGGGCTTGCCCTTGAGGCCGGTGAAGAAGGCATTGACGTCGGGATGGCTGAACAGATACTGTCTGCGTTGCTGCGTTGACGCCGGACATGACGCCTGCGAGGTCGGCGGCGGTGCAGCCCGGCGGATCGGCGGCCGCGGTTGCGGCGGTGCCGACGAGCATCGAGCCGGCGATCATGCCGGCGCTGATCACGCTTCGAAACAACATGGTGGCTCCTTGACTGGGTGGGTTACAAAACATGGCAATGCTCAACGCGGGCCGATACCACCTCCGCCGCCGATACCACCTCCGCCGCCGGGACGGCCTGGGCGCCAGATCACATCCATGTCCCAGCCGTCGTCGCAATACCAGGGGTCGGCGCAGTAACTGGGGTAGGCCGGACCCGCGACAGGGGCGGTCGGGCCACCGCCGCGCACGGTGCCCTGGGCGCACACGGTGGATGCCCCGGCGCTAGTGCAATCGGCCAAGGCCGGCGAAGCGGCGGTCACGCCGACGGGAATTGCCGCCAGGGCGAGCCCCACTATCAGGTAGCGCTGTGTCGATCTCACGGCTGCTCCCTCTCTGCAATTTGGTCAAGGCCGGGTGGCCCATGTGCGGAGCTTAAGCCTGCGGTCGTCGCAGATTTCGCGAATTTGCAAATTCGGGTGGGGATATTTACGCGAGCGTTTCCTCGATGTCCAAAAGACTCTTTGCACGTCATGCGTCCGGAGTACGGTCGTTACGTTGGGTCTCCAAAACAGAGGGCGGAAAATGACGACGACTGACCATGACTGGACGAAGCCATCGGCCATGGCGATCCCACCGGAGGGCTATTTCACGGAGGAGCGCGGCCGTTACGGACCCGTCTTTCCGAGGACGCCCGCCTGCCACGGATTCTCCATCATCGCGAAGGTGAAGGAGGGCCGCGAGGACGTGGTCCGCGCGTATGGGAAGACCATCGAGGAGACCATCGCAGCCAGTCCGGAGGCCTTGGCGCCGTTGAAGTTGCACTACCTGCGCTGGAATCTCTTCGACGTCGGTTCCGGCTTGCACTTCCAGTACATGGGCATCTTCGACACCGACTTCGATAAATACACCGAGGACGCGGTGCAGCTTTTCAGCGCAACCGGCATCACCACCATCTTCACCCAGCTCGAAGGGTTCCCGGAGGATTGGAAGGAGAACCCGGACGCGTTCATCAAATTCGTCCGCGACCACCAGGTGCCCAAGCTTCCTCGAATACGGCGAATATCCCTATGTGACCGCCGACGAGATCAAGAAGGCGCTGAAGCTGAAAGCGGCCTTTTCGAACATGCTCGACCAGATGCAGTGAATCCTGACGGTGCTTGAATTCGACGACATCCAGCACATCTTGCTGACCCGAACTCCGGCCATCACAGGGCGCTACGAGTTCCTGACCTTTGATACCCCCGAGGGCGGCCGGGCATGGCTGTCCGAACTCTTGGACAAGACCCAATCCGCGGCCGACGCGACAGCCACCATGGACGAGTCCGACCGCTGGGTCACATTGGCGTTCACGTGGACCGGCCTGCGCGCGCTCGGCGTACCCGACGATTCGCTGCAGACCTTTCCCGAGGAGTTCCGCACCGGCATGGCGGCCCGCGCCGACATCCTCGGGGACACCGGCGCCAACGCACCGGAACACTGGGTCGGCGGCCTGGCCGGCGACGACCTGCACGCGATCGCGATCCTGTTCTCACGCACCGACGAACAGTGTCGACGTTCCATCGAGGAGCACGACAAGTTGCTCGCCCGCACCGATGGAGTGCGCAGTCTGTCGTACCTCGACCTGAACGCGACGCCACCGTTCAACTACGCCCACGACCACTTCGGCTTTCGGGACCGGTTGTCGCAGCCAGTGATGAAGGGCTCCGGAGAAGAGCCGACACCGGGTTCGGGCGATCCTCTGGAACCGGGCGAGTTCATCCTGGGGTACCCGGACGAGAACGGGCCGGTCGCGAATCTGCCTGCGCCCGAGGTGTTGTCACGCAACGGCAGCTACATGGCGTACCGCAGGCTGCAGGAGCACGTCGGGGCGTTCCGGGACTATCTGCTCGAGAATGCGGAAACACCGGAAGAGCAGGAACTGCTCGCGGCGAAGTTCATGGGACGCTGGCGCAGCGGTGCGCCACTGGTGTTGGCGCCGGACAAGGATGATCCCGAGCTCGGCGCGGATCCGATGCGCAACAACGACTTCAACTACAAGGAGATGGACCCGCTGGGGTATGCGTGTCCACTCGGCTCTCACGCCCGTCGGTTGAATCCGCGTGACACCGCGCACTACATGAACCGTCGGCGGATGATCCGCAGGGGCGCGACGTACGGGCCCGCGCTGCCGGAGGGTGCGCCCGATGACGGGGTGGACCGCGGCATCGCCGCATTCATCATCTGCGCCGACCTCATTCGCCAGTTCGAGTTCGCGCAGAACGTGTGGATCAACGACAAGAGATTCCACGAACTCGGCAACGAACACGACCCGATCGTCGGAACACAGGACGGCACCATGGACTTCACCGTCCCGAAGCGGCCGATCCGCAAAGTGCACAAAGGACTTCCGGCCTTCACCACTTTGACCGGCGGAGCTTACTTCTTCCTCCCAGGGATGAACGCCATGCGTTACCTGGCCTCGCTCGGCAACTGAAGGATCGACCATGAGCACACAGCCTCTGCCGCCACGAACCTACAACCAGAATCACATCCCCCGCGCCCACACCGGCGGGCGACGCATCAGCATTTACTGGACGTGGAGCTACCCCTGGGAGGCCCAACGCGATCCGTCGATCATCGAGAACCGGTTCTCCACGATGACCGAGGTGCGCAATGTCCTGTGGCCCGCCTATGAGACGCGAGGAATACAACGCCGCCAACTTCTTACAGGGCGTCGCAGGCACACTGGAGCTGTTTCACCGCTCGGCCCTGGCATTTCAGGAGCTCGCCGGAGAGGCCACCGGACACCCGGTCGCGGTCTACCAGCGCATCGACCAAGCCGGCTACAAGCTGCCGATCGACGAACGGATTCTGGCCGACACAGACACCCTGATGGTGTTCGGGCTCGACCATCTGCTCGGCGAACAGGAAGCCGCACCAGAGGAGATCGCGGCGATCACCGAGTGGCTCAAGCGCGAGGGCACCTGTCTGCTGCTGGCCCCCCACCATGACGTGGGGTTCACCGACGACTACGACCAGCGCCAGGTCGAGTACCTGCACCACGGCGACCGGCTGGTTCCGCGACAGCAACGCTTCAGCCAGTACACCCGCTCCCTGATGCGGGCCCTCGACGTGCCCGTGCACAACATCTGGGGGCTACGTCCCGCCGTCGTCGAGGGCACCAAAGATATCGCGCCGCTGACCGCGGTCCGCGATCTCGACAACGCCCGACTGCTCGACAACGTCACCACATTCAATTTCCACCCACACCTGCCGCACTACGAGCTCACCGCGCCGGAAAGCGACACCCTGCGGGTGCTGGGGAAACAGCGCGTCGACCCCAACCGGCCGCATCCCTTCACCGCAGAAGGCAACACCGAATTCAACGCGCTGATCTGGATGCCACCCAACGGCCAGCGCTCGGGCGACATCGTGCTCATCGACTCCACCCACTTCACCACCCTGTTCGGGGGCACCGACAGCCTGAGGAACCTCTGGCACAACCTCGCCACGATGAAGTAGGCATGACGTGTGGGCATCACCAGAGCCGTGTTCATCACCGGCGCCGCCGCGGGTATCGGCCGCGCTACCGCGCTGACCTTCGCCCGCAACGGCTACACGGTCGGCGGATACGACATCGACGAAGTGGGCCTCAAATCGCTGGCCGGCGAGATCGGGGCTCTCGACCGACCGGCTTCGGTGATCACCGGACACCTCGACGTCACCGATCCCGACGAGATGGCCGAGCGGGTCGGCGAGTTCGCGAAGGCGGCCGGTGACCGCCTCGACGTGATGATCAACAACGCCGGCATCCTGCGGGCCGGGCGGTTCGAGGACATCGACGTCTCCGCGCAGCTCAAGGAGATCGACATCAACACCAAGGGTGTCGTCAACGGTCTGCACGCCGCGTTTCCCTATCTACGGACCACACCGAACTCCGTCGTCGTCAACCTCGCATCGGCGTCGGCCATCTACGGTCAGGCCGAGCTCGCCACCTACAGCGCGACCAAGTTCTTCGTCCGCGGCATCACCGAGGCGCTCGACATCGAATGGAGTGCTTACGGCATCCGCGTCGTCGCGATCTGGCCGCTGTACGTGAAGACCGCGATGACCGAGAGCATCAAGACCGGCACGACCGAATCGCTCGGCATCAACCTGACGGCTCAGGACGTCGCCGACACCATCGTGGCGGCGGTCGAACCCTCATGGCTGCAGCGTCGAATCCACCAGGTGCACTTCGCTGTCGGCACCCAGACCCGGGCGTCAGTCGTGCTGTCGCGCTTCTCTCCCGCTTGGCTGCAACGGCTGCTGAACAAGAGGCTGGCAGGTCTTTAGCGGCTACTCCTCCATATCCAGCACCGGCGTCGGGCGCTGGAAGCCCCGGGTCACCGCCAGTAGCCACACGAATCCGATTGCCAGCCAGATCAGCCCGACCCACAGGGTGAGAGCCGAAAGGTTGAACCACAACCACACCGTCAGCGCAAAGCCGATGAGCGGCAGGATGACGTTGTTGAACACGTTCCTCTCACCGCTGTCGATGTAGTAGTGCTTGATGACGGTGAGGTTGACAGCCGAGAAAGCCACCAGCGCACCGAAACTCACGATCGAGGCGAGGAATCCCAGTTCGATCCAGAGGGCGGCGAGCGAGATCACCGAGACCACCAGGATGGCGAACGTCGGGGTGGCGAATCGCACCGAGACGTGACCGAAGACCTTGCGCGGCATGATGCCGTCGCGGCCCATCGCGAAGAGGATGCGCGCGACCGAGGCCTGCGAGGTGAGCGCCGATCCGATGCAGCCTGCGACGTACGCGGCGGTGAAGAAGATGTTGAGGAACTGACCGCCCGCCGCCAGCATCACGTCCGTCGAACCCGCGTCGACGTCGGCGAACTCGTTCGACGGGAACGCCAGCTGGGAGACGTAGGACAACCCGAAGAAGATGAGTCCACATACCACCGTGGCGATCATGATGGCCCTCGGCACGGTGCGGGTGGGATCCTTCGCCTCCTCCGACAGGGTCGACACCGCGTCGAACCCGAGGAAGGACAGGCAGAGAATGGCCGCGCCCGCGAAGATCGGCGTCACGCCGCCGACCGTGCCGTCACCGCTGAACGGCGCCACCAGGTTCACACTTCCGTATCCGGAGATCGTCACGAAGGCCATCACCACCAGCACGACGATGAAGATGATCTGCAGCGCGAGAAGCAGGAAGTTGGCCCGCGCCACCGACACGATGCCGACGATGTTCAGCACGGTCACCACGGCGATCGCGATCAGGATCCACACCCACGGCGGCACGGACGGGACCGCGGCGCTCATGTAGATGCCGATGACGAGGTAGTTCAGCATCGGCAGGAAGAGATAGTCCAGCAGCAGCGACCAGCCGGCCAGGAAGCCGACGGGCGCCCCGAACGACTTCTGCGTGTACGCATATGCGGAGCCGGCCACCGGAATGGCCGCCGACATCCGCGCATACGACCTGGCGGTGAACACCATGGCCGCCAGCGTCACCAGGTACGCGACCGACAGCCGGCCGCCGGTCAGCTGGGTCACGATGCCGTAGGTGGTGAACACCGTGAGCGGCACCATGTAGACCATGCCGAACAGCACGAGGGAGGGCGTGCCGAGGGCGCGCCGGAGGTGACCCTCCTCCTCCGAGGACTTCGGCGGAACGGTCGAATCCGCTGGTGCAGTGGACATATGGATCTCTTTCCTAATCCGTGGCCGAGTAAGCCGGCCTGCCGCGCAGGTACGTGGCACGAACGTCTAGTGCTGGAAGTTGTGCTGCCGCCGTCGATCTGGGGTCGCCGGTGAGCCAGAGCAAGTCCGCGCTTGCGCCGGGAACCAGTTGGCCCCAGCCGTCCTCGGCGAACGCCTGATAGGCCACCCCCGCCGTGTAGGCGGAGAGCGCCCGCTCGATCGGCAGGATCTCATCGGGGATCCAGCCGCCTTCGGGTTCGCCGTCGGTCGTCTGCCGGGACACGGCGACGGCGATGCCGTCGAACGGCTTGCCGGATGACACCGGCCAATCGGAACCGAATGCCAACGGCGCGCCTGAATCCGCAATGCTGCGGATCCGGTACTGCTTGTCCGCGCGTTCGGTGCCGAGGCGGGGCACCGTCAACACCGTCATCAGGGCGTCCAGCTGTGCCCACAGCGGCTGCATGTTCGGGATGACCCCGAGCTCGGCGAACCGGTCGACATCGGCGTCGTCGACGAGTTGCGCATGCGCGATCACCGGCCGCCGGTCCCGAGGCCCGTTGTGCCGCACCACATCCTCGATCGCATCCAGCGCCTGGCGCACGGCCGCGTCGCCGATGGCATGAATGTGGATCTGCAAGCCGAGATCGTCGACCTGACGCGCGGCCCGGGCAAGCGCGTCGCCCTCCCAGTTGCTCTGCCCGTGGTTGTGCAGCGCCGAACAGTACGGCGCGAGCAACGCACCCGTCTCGTTCTCGATCACACCGTCGGCGAAGAACTTCACGGTCTGGGCCGTCAGCAGCGGCGAGCCGACCTCATCGACGCGGCGGCGGGCGTCGGCGAAATTCTTCACCTGCGTATCGAAGTGGCGCGGGTCGGCATACAGGGCGAGGTTGAACCGCATCCGGAGCAGGTCGCTGCGGGCCGCCGCGATGTACGTGTCGACGTCGTCGGGTTCGACCCAGGCATCCTGCACCCACGTCACCCCGCGGGCCAGGTAGTAATCGGCGGCGGTGCCCAGTGCCGCCAACCGCACGCGTTCGTCGCGCTTGGGCATCACCGCGGTCACCAGGTCGACCGCGCCCCACTCGCGCAGCGTGCCGAGCACCGACCCGTCCTCGCGGTGCGGGATCTCGCCGAGCACCGGGTCAGGGGTGTCCGCGGTGATGCCTGCCCGCTCCAGCGCCACGGAGTTGACCCACATGGTGTGGTAGTCCCACGCGCGCAGCGCCACCGGACGGTCGGGGACGGCGGAGTCCAGCCAGCGAGCGTCGAACAGCCCGTCGGGGGCGAGGCTGCTGTCATAGGACGCGCCGACGATCCACTCGTCGTCAGGGTGATCCTCGGCGAATTTCTTTACCGCCGAGACGATTTCGTCGACCGATCCGCAGGGACGCACCGGCGGCCCGGCATATTCGAGGCCGCCGTAGAGCGGGTGCGCGTGGCCGTCACCGAAAGACGGCATCAGGAAGCCGCCGTCCAAGTCGACGACTTCGGCACCTGCTGCCGACGCCGTGGCCTCATCGCCGAGAGCCTGCACCACCCCGTCGGTGACGAGCAGCGCATCGGTCTGCCCCGAACCCGTCCAGATGACGCCGCCGGTGAAGATCGTCGCTGTCACCAGCGGGACCCTACGCCCAGAGATGTTCTCAGCGGAGTCATTTGATGACGGCTGTCGGGGCATGGCCCGCCCCGAAGGGCCGCCCCGCGTCGACCGGGGCGGTCAGCGCCCGGTAGCTGTCGGGCCTGCGGGTCAACAGGAACGGAAACAGCTCGAGCCAGTCCCGCCGCTGATCAAGATCGAGATCGGCGACCAGCACCGCCTCCTCGTCGCGCGGTGCGGCGACCAGAACGCGACCGTAGGGGTCGGAGATGAACGACGAGCCGTAGAAGGACAGGGCGCCTTCGTCACCGGTGCGGTTCGGCACCACCATGAACAGGCCGCTGTTGATGCCGTTGGCCACGATCACCTGCTGCCACAGCGGTTGGGTGTCGAACGCGGGAAACTTGGGCTCCGAACCGATTGCTGTTGGGTAGACGACGATTTCGGCGCCGCCGAGCGAGTAGTTACGCGCGACTTCGGGAAACCATTGGTCCCAGCAGGTCGGCATGCCGATGCGAGCGTCGAGGCCGTCGGGCGCATACACCGGGTACGGGTTCGACTCCCCCGAGTCCGGGCCGGGGCCGGCTCGGAAGTAGGTGTCCTCGTAGTAGCCGGCGGAAATCGGAATGTGCAGCTTGCGGGTGCGGCCGACCAACTCGCCTTTCGGCGAGACCAGGATCGCGGTGTTGAACCCGAGACCGTCGTCGGCGGGCGCCTTCTCGTACAACGAGGCGTGCACGTAGATGCCATTGCCCTCGGCGGCCTCGGCGGCCAGCGCGAAGGTCGGCCCGTCGGCCAGATCCTCGGCCGTGGCCCCCGGATCGGGGCCGGCCGGGGTGTCGGCCGGGTACCGCAGCAGGGTGATCTCCGGAAGGAAGACGACTCGGGCGCCTTCGGCGGCCGCCTGGTCGATGGCACCGCGCAGAACCGTCGCCAGCTCCTTGGCATCGGGGCGCCACCGGTGCTGCACCAGGCCGACACGCAGCGGTGGACGGTCCGACGCGCTGGTGCGCGACAACGATTCTGGCGCGCAGGCCGTGAGCGTGATCATTGCACTCCTACCGACGAATCGCTTTCGTCCCTTGTTTCGCTTCACCCTAGTTAGCTGGTTGCGGGTTACGCTCGCGGTGTGCCGAAGAATTGGTCGCGGCGAGGTTTCCTGGCGATGACCGCAACCGCTGCAGCAGTAGCCGCGTGCAGCCCGCAGAAGCCAGGCGCGGTGGCCCAGGACGGTTCGGTCACGGTCACGCACATGTTCGGCGAGACGAAGGTCCCCGCCGCACCCAAGCGGGTGGTGAGCGCCGGCTACACCGAACAGGACGATCTGCTCGCCGTCGGGGTGGTACCGATTGCCGTCACCAACTGGTGGGGCGACCAGCCGTTCGGGGTGTGGCCGTGGGCGCAGCCCAAGCTCGGCGGCGCGCAGCCCGAGGTCCTCGATCTCAGCAACGGGATCCAGGTCGACAGGATCGCCGCACTGAAACCCGACCTCATCGTCGCCACCAACGCCGGCGTCGACGAGGACACCTACAAGAAGCTGTCCCAGATCGCGCCGACCATTCCGCAGTCCGGCCAGGACGCCTTCTTCGAGCCGTGGAAGACCCAGGCCGCCGCCATCGCTCGGGCCGCGTTCAAGTTCGACGAGATGGCGGCGCTCGTCAAGGCGGTGGAAGACAGGTTCACCGAGATCGCGAAGAACAACCCCCAGTTCTCCGGCAAGAAGGCGCTGCTGTTGGAGGGCGCCATCGTCGGTGACGCGGTCAACGTGCTCGCCCCTCGCTGGCGCAGCGATTTCCTCACCCAGATGGGCCTGGCCATCCCCGACATCGGCGGCACGATCACCCGGGACCAGATGGCGCCGATGCTCGATTCGGCCGACGTGCTGATCTGGAGCACCGAAAGCGACGACCAGCAGGCCGCGCTGCTGGCCGACCCGACGGTCGCCAAGCTGAGGGCCACCACCGGCAACCGAAACGTCTTCACCGGCAAGGACCTGGCGGGCGCGATCGCGTTCGCGTCGCCGTTGTCCTACCCGGTGGTCGCCGACCGTTTGACACCCGCATTGGCCAAGGCGCTCGGCTGAGTAGTTTGATAACCCGGTGACCGAGGAGACCTCCACCGACGAGCGGCCCGCCTCATTCGCTGCGATCGGGTCGGCCTACTACCCCGCGCTCGCCGCAGTTTTCACCGCGCTGGTGATCATCTCCAACGTGACCGCCACCAAGGGTGTCGCATTCGGCCCGATCATCACCGACGGCGGTTTCATCGTCTTTCCATTGACCTATGTGATCGGCGACGTCCTGTCGGAGGTGTACGGGTTCAAGGCGGCCCGGCGCGTCATCTATCTGGGTTTCGCGATGAATATCGTTGCCGCACTTGCCTTCTGGGTCACCATCTATCTCCCGGCCGCGGACTTCTACGCCAACCAGGAGCACTTCGAGAACGTCGTGGGCGCCTACACCCAGCTCATCGTCGCCGGGCTGGCAGGCTTCATCGTCGGCCAGACCATCAACGCATGGGTGGTGGTGCTCATCAAGGAGCGCACCAAGGAGAAACACCTGTGGGCACGGCTCGTCGGGTCGACGTTCGCGGGACAGCTCGGTGACACGCTCGTGTTCTGCAGCATCGCAGCAAGCGCCATCGGGATCACGACCTTCGGCACCTTCGCCACCTACACGGTGCAGGGATGGCTGTACAAGACGGCTGTCGAGGTGGTGATGCTGCCGGTGACCTACCGCGTCATCGCGTACATCAAGCGGCACGAGCCCACGTACGCGCCCGGCAATTAATGCAATCGTGAGCCTTCGCTAAGGCAGCTCTGGCAACCCCGACATTGGAGATTTCGCAGACTTACTCGCGGGTAGCTTTACCACATGAGCGTGACGGCAGATGCGATGGTGATCGGCACGGTCACCGACTACGGCGATCAGGCGCTGTTGCTCGAGTTCGACAGCACCGCGGAGGTATTGGCCTGGAACGACGTTCTTCGCGACGCGGATCTGCCCGGCGCCGTTGACATCGTTCCGGCCTCGAGGACGGTGCTCATCAAGCTGGACGGCCCGCGCTATCAGGTGGCGGCCCGCCAGCAGCTCAGCAAGTTGAGACTGGCGCCGGATGCGGTCCTCGATGCCGGCGCGCCGGTCGAGGGGCAGGTCGATGTGGTGATCGACGTGGTGTACGACGGAGCCGACCTCGACGACGTCGCGAAGCTGACCGGACTGAGTCGCCGCGACGTCATCGCCGCGCACACCACGACCCCATGGCGGGTCGGTTTCGCCGGTTTCGCACCGGGTTTCGCCTACCTGGTCGGCGGTGACGAACGGCTCAACGTACCGCGGCGCTCGGAGCCGCGCACCAAGGTGCCCGTCGGCTCCGTCGGCCTGGCAGGTGAGTTCAGCGGCGTCTACCCACGCGAATCCCCCGGCGGCTGGCAGTTGATCGGCCGGACGGACGCCGACCTCTGGGACGTCGACCGCGAGCAGCCCGCGCTGCTGACGCCGGGTCTGTGGGTTCAGTTCAGGGAGGTGTCGTCGTGACGAGGACGACCACACTGGAGGTGTTGCGCACGGGTCCGCTGGCGCTGATCGAGGACCTCGGCAGGCCAGGCAAGGCGCAGCTCGGCGTGACGCGGTCCGGTGCAGCCGATCGTCGGTCCCACAAGCTGGCCAATCGTCTGGTGGCCAACCCAGGGGACCGCGCCACCGTCGAGGTGACGTTCGGCGGGTTCAGCGCGCGGGTCCGCGGAGGGGACGTGGCCATTGCGGTGACGGGCGCCGACACAAATCCCGCGGTCGACGGAGTTCCCTTCGGCACCAACAGCATTCACTATGCGCATGACGGCGAGGTGATCTCGCTCGGCGCGCCGCATTCCGGCCTGCGCTCATATCTGGCGATTCGCGGGGGGATCGCCGTCGACCCGGTGCTCGGCTCCCGCAGCTACGACGTGATGTCGGCGATCGGACCGGTGCCGTTGAAGGCGGGCGACCTTTTGCCGGTCGGCGAGCACACCGAGGAATTTCCCGAGCTGGATCTGGCGCCGGTGGCCGCGATCGAAGAGGACGTCGTCGAAGTGTCGGTCGTGCCGGGACCGCGCGACGACTGGTTCACCGACCCTGATGTCCTCGTCCACACGAACTGGCAGGTCACCAACCGCAGCGACCGGGTTGGTATCCGCTTGGTCGGCATGCCGCTTGAGTACCGCTACGGCGACCGTCAGTTGCCGAGCGAAGGCGCTACCCGAGGTGCGATTCAGGTGCCGCCGAACGGTTTTCCGGTCATTCTCGGTCCCGACCATCCGGTCACCGGCGGGTATCCGGTGATCGGCGTGGTCATCGACGAGGACATCGACAGGATCGCGCAGGTCCGTCCTGGGCAGACCGTCCGGCTGCACTGGTCACGCCCGCGCATACCCTTCCACAACGGTTCTTGAGCGGGTAGACACATGGTGTGCCCACTGCGGATTCTGCCGCTCCTCGCGTGCGCGGGGTACACACCGCTCGCCTGATCCACACCGCCGACCTCGACAACGACACCCGCGACGACGCCCGTCGCATGGTGGTCGACGCCTTCGACGGGGGCGAGATCGAGTTCACCGACGCCGACTGGGAGCACGCCCTCGGCGGCATGCACGCACTGATCTGCGCACCACGGTGCGCTGATCGCGCACGCCGCCGTGGTTGCGCGCCGCCTGCTGTACCGGGACACGGCGCTGCGTTGCGGTTATGTCGAAGGCGTCGCGGTGCACAAGGACTGGCGCGGTCAGGGTTTGGCCAGTGCCCTGATGGACGCCGTCGAACAGGTGATCCGCGGCGGATATCAGCTCGGCGCGCTGAGCGCTTCGGAGGCGGGGCGGCCCATGTACACCGCGCGTGGCTGGCTGCCGTGGCGCGGGCCGACGTCGGTGCTGGCGCCGACCGGGGTGCGGCGGACTCCCGACGATGACGCGTCGATATTCGTGCTGCCCGTCTCCGTCGAGCTGGACACCGGCGAAGCGATCACCTGCGACTGGCGCGACGGCGACGTGTGGTGACCCGCGCGTATTTTGGATGTGGTGACGACGCCGAAAGCCTTTCAACCGACACCTGAATCGTTCGACAAGCTGTACCGCGGTGAGCCGGCCACCGACGGCGCACCCCGGCCGGTAGGAGTGCCGTGGGACATCAGGGCAGCCCAGCCAAGGCTGATGGAACTCGAGGCGCTCGGCGGTATCAGCGGCGAAGTGCTCGACATCGGCTGCGGCCTCGGTGACAACGCGATCTTCCTTGCGTCGCGCGGACACTCGGTTACCGGGCTGGACGGTTCACCCGCCGCGATCGAGCTGGCCCGCGGGCGCGCTGCCGAGGCCGGCGTCCTGAAGTCACCCGCCGCCTCGGCAGGCGTGATGTTCGACGTCGCCGACGCCACCGACCTGACCGGTTACGACGGCCGATTCGACACCGTTGTCGACAGCGCCCTTTACCACTGCCTGGACGACGACGGCCGTCAGGCCTACGCCGCCAGCCTGTACCGCGCGACACGTCCAGGTGCCAGATGGCATCTCTACTGTTTTTCCGACGGCAACATCAACGGCATCGTCGCGCCGATGGGGTCGGTGCCCGAGTCGAACCTCCGAGACACGTTGACCGCGAACGGGTGGCGCATCGACTTCCTCGGCCCGACAACATATCTGGCTACCACCGCGGGGTTCGGCAACCTCGGCGAAAATCTACCGCCGCAGATGACAGAACAGCTGCCGCCCGAGGCGCTCGAGCAGATGAAGGACGTCAAGGCCCGCTTCAGCACGATTGCCGACCTGCTCGATGGCGACCGGCTCCACCTGCCGTTCACCGTCGTGCACGCACACCGCGTCGACTGAGCCACCTCACAGCCGCCCACCAGCCGCGGTGAGCCGAAATTCACGCCGCGACGGGCGGCGACATCCAGGGGCAATGACCGGTTAATCGTCTCGAAACACGCGCTGCAAACACTGGGCACATGAGTGAGGAGCCCGACTGGGCGCCGCTCACCGGGTTTCGGGTGGCGGTGACGTCAGCCCGACGCGCCGACGAGCTGAGCGCGCTGCTGCGTAAGCGAGGGGCCAGCGTCACGGCTGCCGCGGCGATCGAGATGGTGCCGTTGCCCGACGACCAGGAGTTGCGGTTGCACACCGAGGCGCTGATCGACGTGCACCCCGACATCGTGATCGCGACGACGGGGATCGGCTTCCGCGGCTGGGTCGCCGCTGCCGACGGCTGGAATTTGGCCAACGACTTGATCACATCGCTCGGCAAGGGCCGCATCGTCTCCCGCGGGCCGAAGGCGACAGGCGCGCTGCGGGCCGCGGGCCTGCCGGAGGAATGGTCGCCGGAGTCGGAGTCGTCGCGGGAACTGCTGCACTACCTTGTCGAGGGCGGCATCTCCGGTCAGCGCATCGCGGTGCAGCTGCACGGCGCGACCGCGGAATGGGACCCGTTCCCCGAGTTTCTCGACGAGCTGCGCGCCGCAGGCGCCGATGTGGTCCCGATCCGGGTGTATCGCTGGCATCCGGCCCCCCGCAACGGCGATCTTGACCAACTGATCGCCGGAATCGCCGACGAGAAGTTCGACGCGGTGAGCTTCACGTCGGCCCCCGCTGTCGCCGCGGTGCTGATGCGGGCGGGCGAAATGGGCATCGAGGACCGGGTTCTCGGCGCGTTGCGCACCAATGTGCACGCAATGTGCGTCGGACCGGTCACGGCCCGCCCGCTGGTGCGGTTGGGCGTGCCGACGTCCGCGCCCGAGCGGATGCGGCTGGGCGCCCTGGCCCGCCACATCACCGACGAGCTGCCGACGCTGCAGTCGCGCACCATGACGGTCGCAGGCCACCGGCTCGAGATCCGCGGCACGTGCGTCATGGTCGACGGCGTGGTCAAAGCGCTGTCCCCGGCGGCAATGGCGACGATCCGCGCGCTCGCCCACCGTCCGGGCACGGTTGTGTGCAGGGCCGATCTGCTGCGCGCGCTGCCAGGCACGGGCACCGACACCCATGCGGTGGAGACGGCGGTGCTACGGCTACGAACCGCGTTGGGCGACAAAAACATCGTCTCGACGGTGGTGAAGCGCGGCTACCGTCTTGCCGTCGACGAACCCCTCGCCCAAGCGCAGTGAGCCTTCTGCTGGTCGCCCACGGCACCCGCAAACCGGCGGGCGTCGCGATGATAGAAGATCTGGCCGAACGTGTGTCCGGGCTGCTCGATCGCGAGGTGAAGGTGGCGTTCGTCGACGTCATCGGGCCGACGCCGCGCGAAGCGCTCAGCGCGTCGACCATCGTGGTTCCCGCCTTCCTCTCCCGCGGCTATCACGTCAATGTCGACATCCCTGCCCATGTCGCAGCCAGCGGCCACACCGACGCGGTGATCACGCCGCCGCTGGGCCCGAGCCACCAGATTGTCCGGACGCTGACCGATCGGCTCGTCGAAAGCGGCTGGCGACAGAGTGATTCGGTTGTCCTGGCAGCGGCAGGGACCTCGGATGTGACCGCGCAGCGCGATCTGCACACCACCGCGGCGTGGCTTTCGGCAATGATCGGTTCGCGCGTCGAGCTGGCATTCGTGGCCACCGGGGCACCGCGCGTGGCCGACTGTGTGGCCGGGTTGCGCCTGCGCGGTTCGGGCCGCGTCGTCGTGGCGTCATACCTGCTGTCCGAAGGACTGTTTCAGGATCGTCTGCGGCTCAGTGGCGCCGACGTGGTCACCGAGCCGCTTGGCACCCACCCCGGCATGGCGAGATTGATCGCCAGCAGATTCCGCCGAACTGGCTGATTGACGGTGCCCATGGCGGGTACCTCGCTGCCATGAACGTTCACCGGATCTTGCAGAGTGTGGAGGCGCTCGAGGCGCTCGACGGCCCCGCGGATCGTAGCGCCGCCGTCGCGGACCGACTGGTCGGAAGCGGCCGGTTCGCATCGCTGGTCCGCGGCTCGTGGCTCGGGCACCCGGTCCATCCGCTGCTTGTCATGCTTCCGCTCGGCGCCTGGATCAGCTCGGCCGTCTTTGATCTCGGCTTCGGCGACCGGACCGCCGCCCGGCGACTGGTCGGGCTCGGGCTGGCCGCGACGCCGCCGACCATCATCGCCGGCTGGGCCGACTACGCACTTTTGACGAAGCGCCAACGGCGGGTCGGCATCGTGCACGCGGCAAGCAACGCGGCGGGGGTGGCGTTGTTCGCGTTGTCATATCGGGCTCGGCGGCGTGAACGGCACCGCACCGCGACGTGGCTGAGCGTGATGGGATTGCTCACCATCGGCGTCGGCGGCGCCCTAGGCGGGCACTTGTCGTACGCGCAGGGCGCCGGGATGTATCGCTGGCAAACCGCGCGCGCGATCGGGCATCTCGAACTCGCCGAGCGTGCTCGGTCCGCCGCTTGATTCGGTTACGCGGCGAGCAGGCGGTCGCCGCGCAACTCCGCGTCGACGCACATGCGGGCGGCCGCCTCGATGGAGTCGCAGTGCCGCTTGGACACTTTCACCAGATGTGCGACAGCCTGTCCGGCGTCGAGGTCGAACCGGTCCATGAGCAGCGTCGTCGCGTCGTGAATGACGTCCGTCCGCCCGTACCTGCGGCCGAAACGCCCATGTCGCGCCGCGATGCGATTGTGGTACATCGGTAACGAGTACCACCAGGACGCGGGAACAAACCGTTCACGCCGTTTGGGCCCGGATTTCGACGAAGCCCTCAGAGGTGATCCGGGTTTCATAGACCGGCAGGACGCGGCTCGGATCGTCCAGGCAGGCGCCGTCATCGAGGGCGAACGCCTGCTTTTTGATCGGTGACTGCACTGTGGCGCGGCCACCCCGGTCGCCGACGATGCCTCGGGACATCACCGCCGCGCCCGAGAACGGGTCGACGTTTCCTATCGCGTGCACGCTGCCGTCGTCGAGCCGGAAGAGCGCGGCCTGGTCGCCGCCGGGAAGCAGGACGCCCACACCGCGGCACGGGATCAGCCGGTCGTACGCACATGCTGGAGTCCAGACCGCAATGTCGTTGAGCAGGGTCACTTTTCGGCAACCTTTCGGATCGTCGGCATGCCCATCGGCACGATGCGGCCTTCGCGCCTGGTGAAGGTGACGGTCGGGTCGGGTGCATCGGGCGCGTTGACGAACGAGACGAACCGCGACAGCTTCTCGGGGTCCTCCAGCACGCCCTTCCATTCGCACGCGTAGCCCGCCACGTGGCGTGCCATCGCCGCCTCGAACTCCTCGGCAAGTCCGAGGGAGTCCGCGCACACCACGTCACGCAGGTGCTCGATGCCGTCCTGGTCCGGCGTGCCGAGCTGTTCGACCCACGGTGCGGTGCGCTGCAACCGGTCGGCCGTGCGGATATAGAACATCAGGAAGCGGTCGATGTAGCGGACCAGCGTCTCGTCGTCCAGATCCCCGGCGAGCAGCTCTGCGTGCCTTGGGGTCATGCCGCCGTTGCCGCCCACGTAGAGGTTCCATCCGTTCTCCGTGGCGATGACGCCGACGTCCTTGCCGCGGGCCTCCGCGCACTCGCGGGCGCAACCCGAGACACCCATCTTGATCTTGTGTGGCGCTCGCAGGCCGCGGTAGCGAAGTTCGAGGTTGATCGCCATCTGCACCGAGTCCTGCTGCCCGTAGCGGCACCAGTCGCTGCCCACGCAGCTCTTCACGGTCCGCAGCGCCTTGCCGTAGGCATGGCCGGATTCCATCCCACCGTCGACGAGGCGTCGCCAGATCTCGGGCAGCTGGTCCACCCTGGCGCCGAACATGTCGATGCGCTGTCCGCCGGTGATCTTGGTGTACAGGCTGAAATCCCTTGCGATCTCCCCGATCAGGATCAGCTGTTCGGGCGTGATGTCGCCGCCTGGCACCCGCGGCACGATCGAGTAGCTGCCGTTGCGCTGGATGTTGGCCAGGAAGTGGTCGTTGCTGTCCTGCAGCGAGGCCTGCTCGCCGTCGAGAATGTGCTCGCAGCTGGTCGAGGCCAGGATCGATGCGACCACGGGTTTGCATATGTCGCAACCCTTTCCGGTACCGAAGCGCTCGATGAGCCCGGAGAAGGTGCGTACCGATTCCGCGGGGCCTGCGGCGACGATCTCGTACAACTCCGCCCTGCTCTGGCTGAAATGCTCGCAGAGCGCCTTGGACTGCTGGACTCCTTGGGCTTCGAGTAACTGCTTGAGCAGCGGCACACACGACCCGCAGGAGGTGCCCGCCTGCGTGCACCGCTTCAGCGCAGGCACATCGCAGCAGCCGCCGGAGATGGCGTCGGTCAGATCGCCCTTGGTGACGTTGTTGCACGAGCAGACCTGCGCGCCGGCCGGCAGCGCGGCTACCCCCAATCCGGCACCGCCGCCGTCGGATCCGGCAGGCGCGATCAACGCGAGGGGATCGCCGGGCAGCGGTTCGCCGACCATCGGACGCAGGATCCCGTACGCCGACGCGTCTCCGACCAGGACTCCACCCAGCAGGGTTTTCGCGTCGTCGGAGAGCACGAGCTTGGCGTACGTCTGGTTGACGGCGTCGTTGACCGCCACCTCGAGGCAGTCCGGCGTGACACCCATGGCGTCGCCGAAACTCGCCACGTCGACACCGAGGAGCTTGAGCTTCGTGGACATGTCGGCCTCGGGGAACTCCGCGGCGCCGCCGAGGAGCCGGTCCGCGACCACCTCGGCGCTGGTGTAGCCGGGCCCGACAAGCCCGTAGCAGCGGCCCTCGATCGCCGCCACCTCGCCAACCGCATAGATGCTGGGATCCTCTGTGCCACAAGACAGATCGGTGAGGATGCCGCCGCGCTCGGCGATTCTCAGACCGGCCTGGCGGCCCAATTCGTCTCTCGGGCGTACGCCTGCCGCGAATATCACGACGCCGGCTTCGATGACCGTCCCGTCGCTGAGCGTCACCCGCAGTGCGTCCGAGTCCTCTGACCGCCGGAGCGGCCGATTGCGTTGGGCAGGCGCAATGGCTTTGGTGCCCACGCCGGTGTGCACATCGATGCCCAACTCGGTGACCATCCGGCTCAACAGCGCACCGCCGGCCTCGTCGAGCTGTTGGGCCATCAGCCGCGGAGCCATCTCGACCACGTGGGCGCGAAGTCCGAAGGTGCGCAACGCATTGGCGGCCTCCAGCCCGAGCAGACCTCCGCCGATGACGACACCCACGGGCGACATGGCTCGCCGCCATCGCGGCCAGCGCGTCGGCACGGATCGCGTCGAGGTCGTCGAGCGTGCGATAGACGTGGCACCCCGGCAGGTCGCGGCCGGGCACCGGCGGCACGAAGGCGTAGGAACCGGTGGCCAGCACCAGCGCGTCGTATTCAACTCGCTCGCCATCCGCGCACATGACGGCCTTGGCCTGGCGGTCGATCGCGGTGACCTGGGCGCCGAGCCGCAGCGACACCCGACTGTCGCTCGCGTAGTCATTGCCGGGCAGTGCGAGGCGGGCGCGGTCCCAGTGCTCGGTGTATCCGGTGAGACCTACCCGGTCGTATGCGGCGTCGGACTCCTCGGCCAGCACGGTGATCCGCCACCGACCCTCCGTGTCGCGGGCGCGCACGGCTTCGACGAACCGGTGTCCGACCATTCCGTGCCCGACCACCACGACGTGCCTGGCAGCAGCTGTCCAATCCGAGGGCATGACGCGAGGCTAAGCAGCCGATATTGCCGCGATGTCGCCTCGTGTGACGCGTCCATCACGGTGTTCTCACCGCAGCTATTTCAGGCTGGTGAGGATGTCCGACGTGTAGAACTCGCCGCGGATCTGGCCGACATCCGGCGGTCCGTCGATGAACACCCATGCGTTGGTGGCACCGGATTGAAGTGCGCCGTGCAGTGTCACCGTGCCGACCCCGTTGCCGTCGGTGTTCAGCACGGCGCCGGCCACGCCGGGGTCGCCTGCGTTGCATCTCTGCGCACCCGGCCGGGGGCCTTGAATCAGCCTGACCTGGTACGGGGTGTTCGGGCGGCCGACCATGAGGAAGACATCGGCGGTCACAGTGGAGCCGTCAGAGCTGATGGTCGATGTGCCGGATCCGAAACCAGTCGCGCTGACGTAGTCGAGCTTGGTGTAGTCACAGGACCGATAGTTCTCGCCGAGCGGAACCGAGCCGCCGTTGGCAGACTCGGCGGACGCCGATCCAGACCCCAACCCGAGCAACCCCAGCACGACCATAACGACTGTTATGAAGCGCGTCGAAGTATTCATTGCCGCCAGCCTAGGCGACCGCCGTGCCGATTTCAGGCGCGTTTACGGCGGCGGTGGCAACAATGTCGCAGTCTCGGTGACGGTGCCGGGATCAGGCGTGTCCTGCGAGGTCGGCGGCGGGGACCCGGTCGCCGAGGATGACGACGAACCCGAAGGCGGCAGGTCCTGGTCGCTGGTCTGTGCACTCGGCGTGCTGTACGTGGTCGTCGTCGTGGATGACGTCGTGAACGTGCTCGACGTCGCGCTGCTCGGCGGCGTGATCAACGTCGCGGGCGGATCCGACGAGTCGTCCGATGTCCGCATCACCGCGAAGATCAGCACCCCGACCAGCAGCACCGCCGCAGCGCCTGCGGCGAATACGGTGCCGGGCCGGTTGGACCATGTGCGCGGGATCGTGGTCGTGAGACACGCGGGAATGCTAGCCGCGCTGCGCTATCCCCAGCGGGCCAGGATCTCTTTCGCGCGCTCCGTCAGGGCCCCCTGCAGGAAGGGGCCGAAGCTGATCCGCGCGACGCCGAGCGGGCCGAACGACGCCGGGTCGTCTCGATCCGGCAGGCCGATGACGTTCACCGGCAAAGGCAGCTCGGAGGTCAAGCGGCGCACGGTGTCCGGGTCGTGGCGGCCGACGGGATAGAGGACGTCGGCGCCCGCGTCGGCGGCCTCCGTCAGCCGCGCCACTGCTCGGTCGATGCGGTCGGACTCGTCACCGTCCTGACGCAGGAAGAGATCGGTGCGCGCGTTGAGCACCACATGAACGCCCGCAGCGGCCGCTGCGTCCCGAAGGGCTCCGACGAGCTCGGCGTGCTCGGTGGACGACCGGAGCCGGCCCCCCTCGCCGTGCACGGTGTCCTCGATGTTCAGCCCGACCGCCCCGGCGCCGAGCAGACCGTCGATGAGGCGCGTCGGCGCCTCCCCGTAGCCGGACTCGATGTCGACGGATACCGGAACATCCACCGCATCGGTGATCTGGACGACGCGGGTGAGGAGCTCGTCGAACGTCATGCCCTCGTTGTCGGGCCTGCCGATCGAGTCGGCGACCGGATGGCTGCCGACGGTCAGCGCCGAGAAGCCGGCGTCGACGGCGAGCTTCGCCGACCACGCGTCCCACACCGTCGGCAGCACCACCGGGTTGCCGGGCTGGTGCAGTTCCAGCAGCGCCGCCGCGCGATGTTGAAGAGCCTGGTGATCCGCCATGTCTCCATCCTTGTCCGAGGTGACCGGTCTCACGTCCGATCTCCATGATGTAGCTAGCATCGGTTGTCGTACTGTGATTCGAGACACCCTTCAGCCCAAGGAGGTCTGATGTCGGGCACCGCAGAATTTGCCGAACTTCACGAGTTGAGCGGCGGCCTTCGCCGGTGCGTGACATCGCTGGCGTCGCGGTACGGAGACACCCCTGCGATGCGCCGCATCGTCAACGACGTCGAGCGCATCCTCATCGACATCGACCGACTCGATATCGACGCCGAGGAGTTGGAACTCACCCGCGGGGTAACCAGGCATCAGCACTCGGCGGAGAAGATCGCGATCCCCGACACCGAGTACGAGAGGGACTTCTGGCGGGACGTCGATGACGAGGGTGTCGGGGGTCACAGCAGGGGCTGAATTAGGCTCGATCGCACTGCGGAGCGATTTAACACCGAGAGGCTTGAAACGACTGTGAGCGCACCCACCGCCGACCGCGAGGGCACCGGCGTCTTCTCACCGACCCGAGCAGAGATTCCGCAGCGCACGCTGCGCACCGACCGGTGGTGGCAATCGCCGCTGATCGTCGACCTGGGCTTCGCCGCGTTCGTCATCTACGCGACGGTGCGGGCGTTCCTGCAGAACAACTATTACGTCGCCCAGTACCACTACCTGACGCCGTTCTATTCGCCGTGCATCAGCAAGGGTTGTGTGCCTGAGGCCAGCCACTTCTGGCCCCAGATCCTGCCCGACGTGTGGTGGCTGCCCTTCGCCGCCGCGTCGCTACCCTTCCTTCTTCTGTTCCGGCTGACCTGCTACTACTACCGCGGCGCCTACTACCGGTCGGTGTGGCAGTCCCCGACGGCGTGTGCGGTGGCCGAACCACACGCGACATACACCGGTGAGACCCGTTTCCCGCTGATCATCCAGAACACCCATCGATACTTCTTCTACATCGCGGGAATCATCTCGGTGATCAACACCTACGACGCGATCGTGGCCTTCCATTCGCCGTCGGGCTTCGGATTCGGCTTGGGCAACGTGATTCTCGTCGTCAACGTCGTGATGCTCTGGGTGTACACGCTGTCCTGCCACTCCTGCCGCCACGTCGTCGGCGGCCGCCTCAAGCACTTCTCCAAACACCCGGTCCGGTACTGGATGTGGACACAGGTGAGCCGACTGAACACCCGCCACAAGCTGTACGCGTGGGTCACGCTCGGGACGCTGATGCTGACCGACTTCTACGTCATGCTGGTGGCCAGCGGCACCATCTCCGATCTCCGGTTCATCGGCTGATTCAGTTGGCTGACAGCCCTTTTCACCACAGCCCAAGCAAGTGAGGATTCATGACATCTAGCGAGGCTCGTCAGCCGAGCGCTTCTTCGGACGTCGAAAGGCACCCATACGACGTCGTCGTCATCGGTGCCGGTGGCGCCGGCCTGCGCGCGGTGATCGAGGCGAGGGAGCGGGGCCAGAAGGTCGCGGTCATCACCAAGTCGTTGTTCGGCAAAGCGCACACGGTGATGGCCGAGGGCGGCTGCGCCGCCTCGATGGGCAACGCCAACTCGAAGGACAACTGGCAGGTCCACTTCCGCGACACCATGCGCGGAGGGAAGTTCCTGAACAACTGGCGGATGGCCGAGCTGCACGCCAAGGAGGCACCCGACCGGGTGTGGGAGCTGGAGACCTACGGCGCGCTGTTCGACCGCACCAAGGACGGCCGCATCAGCCAGCGAAACTTCGGCGGGCACACCTACCCGCGGCTGGCCCACGTCGGTGACCGCACCGGCCTGGAGATCATCCGCACGCTGCAACAGAAGATCGTCTCGCTGCAGCAGGAGGACAAGGCCGAGTACGGCGACTACGAGGCTCGCATCAGGGTCTTCCACGAGTGCACCATCACCGACCTGATCAAGGACGGCGACAAGATCGCAGGCGCGTTCGGCTACTGGCGCGAGACCGGCAAGTTCATCGTGTTCGAGACGCCCGCAGTGGTGCTGGCGACCGGGGGCATCGGCAAGTCCTACAAGGTGACGTCGAACTCGTGGGAGTACACCGGCGACGGGCACGCGCTGGCGCTGCGCGCGGGCGCCACCCTGATCAACATGGAGTTCGTCCAGTTCCACCCCACCGGCATGGTCTGGCCGCCGAGCGTGAAGGGCATCCTCGTCACCGAGGGCGTGCGCGGCGACGGCGGCGTGCTGAAGAACGCCGAGGGCACGCGGTTCATGTTCGACTACATTCCGCCGGTGTTCAAAGGCCAGTACGCCGAGAGCATCGACGAGGCCGACCAGTGGCTGAAGGACAACGACTCCGCCAGGCGCACGCCGGACCTGCTGCCGCGCGACGAGGTGGCGCGCGCGATCAACTCCGAGGTGAAAGCCGGGCGTAACTCGCCGCACGGCGGTGTGTTCCTCGACATCGCGTCGCGGCTGCCCGCAGAAGAGATCAAGCGCAGGCTTCCGTCGATGTACCACCAGTTCATGGAGCTGGCCGAGGTGGACATCACCAAGGAGCCGATGGAGGTCGGACCGACCTGTCACTACGTGATGGGCGGCGTCGAGGTGGACCCGGACACCGCGTCCTCGACGACCCCTGGGCTGTTCGCGGCCGGTGAGTGTGCGGGCGGCATGCACGGCTCCAACCGGCTGGGCGGCAACTCGCTGTCCGATCTGCTGGTGTTCGGCCGCCGCGCCGGGCTGGGCGCCTCCGACTATGTGCGTGCACTCCCGCAGCGTCCCGCTGTCACCGAGGAAGCGGTGGACGACGCCATCAAACGCGCGCTGCTGCCGTTCGAGACCGCAACGAACGGGGACTCGCCGGAGAACCCGTACACGCTGCAGCTGGATCTTCAGGACACGATGAACAGCCTCGTCGGCATCATCCGCAAGGAGGAGGAAGTCACCGAGGCGCTGGACAAGCTGACCGAGCTCCGTGAGCGCTACAAGAGAGTTCGGATCGACGGCGGCAGGCCGTTCAACCCCGGATGGCATCTCGCGATCGACCTGCGCAACATGATGCTGGTCAGTGAGTGCATCGCCAAGGCCGCACTCGAGCGCACGGAGAGCCGCGGCGGCCACACCCGTGACGACCACCCGTCGATGGAGTCGGACTGGCGCAAGATCCTCCTGGTCTGCCGCACGGACGGTGATCCCGAGGCCCTCGTGCCCGAGGTCAGCGTCACCAAGCAGGACCAGATCCCGGTGCGCCAGGATCTCCTCGACCTGTTCGAGCTCTCCGAACTGGAGAAATACTTCACCGACGAAGAAGTCGCCCAGCACCCAGAACGGAGCAACTGATGGCTTACGCGGCGAACATGCGGGTGTGGCGCGGCGACCTGGCCGGTGGCGCGCTCGAGGACTACGAGGTCGAGGTCAACGAGGGCGAGGTGGTGCTCGACATCATCCATCGCCTGCAGCAGACCCAGACCCCCGACCTGGCCGTGCGGTGGAACTGCAAGGCGGGAAAGTGCGGGTCCTGCTCCGCTGAGGTCAACGGCCGCCCGCGGCTGATGTGTATGACCCGGATGTCCACCTTCGGCGAGGACGAGACCATCACGGTGACGCCGCTGCGCACGTTCCCGGTCATCCGCGACCTGGTCACCGACGTTTCGTTCAACTACGAAAAGGCCAGGGAAATACCGTCATTCACGCCGCCGAAGGATCTGCAGCCCGGCGAGTACCGGATGGCCCAGGAGGACGTGAACCGCAGCCAGGAGTTCCGCAAGTGCATCGAGTGCTTCCTGTGCCAGAACATCTGCCACGTGGTGCGTGACCACGAGGAGAACAAGAGGCGTTCTCCGGCCCGCGGTACTTGATGCGTCAGGCCGAGCTGGACATGCACCCGCTCGACACGCTGGAGCGGCGCCCCGAGCAGGCGCAGGAGGAAACGGCCTCGGACTACTGCAACATCACCAAGTGCTGCACCGAGGTGTGCCCCGAGCACATCAAGATCACCGACAACGCGCTGATCCCGATGAAGGAACGCGCTGCCGACCGCAAGTACGACCCGGTGGTCTGGCTGGGCAACAAGTTGTTCAGGAGGAGTTGAGCGCGGGTAGCCTGACGGTTGCGGCCAAGGAACGACGAAAGGCAGCCACCGTGACGGAAACGCACAGCGTCAACAACATTCGCACCGCTATTCGCGAGCTGTCAGCGCGCGCCGACCTCGCCCGCAAAGAGGGCAGGCCCGATGACGCCGCCGAGCTCGACCGCCGGGTTCAGGGCTATCGGGAAGAGCTCGCTTCGCGGCCCTAACCACCCAGCCGGCGAAACGTGCTGCGGTGGAACACGATCGGCGGCACGGCGGAGTGCACCGTGATGTCGGCGACGCGCAGGATCACGATCGTGTGATCGCCCGCGGGCACCAACTGCTCGATGGCGCTCTCCACCCATACGCTGGTGCCCTCGATGAACACCGCACCGCTCTCGCGCGACACCGTTGACAGGCCGGCGAACCGGTCGCCGGTCTTGGCCGCCAGAGCCCTGGCCGCCTCGTCGTGCGCCTCGCCGAGCACGCTGATACCGAGCCGGGGCAGGTCCTTGAGCTTGGGCCAGGTCTCCGACGTGTTCTGCACCGCGAACGAGACAAGCGGCGGATCCAGCGACACCGGGACGAAGGTGCTGGCGGCCAGCCCGATGCGGATGCCGTCCACCTCCGCGGCGATGGCGATGACGCCGGACGGGAAATGGCCGAACGCCTCGCGTAGCGACGTCGGGCTCAGATCGGTAGCGCTCATATGCAGTCCATTTTCACACGTGGTCACGCGCTGTGGCCACGTGCGGCTGCCGGTAGCCTGACGCTCGTCATGTGGATCACGCTCCTGGCAATGGCTGTTGCCGTCAGCCTGGAGCCGTTCCGGATCGGCATGACGATCGTGATGATGAACCGGCCCCGACCGCTGCTTGCGCTCCTCACCTTCCTGGCGGGTGGCTTCGCGATGGGCATCACGGTGGGCATAGTCGTGCTGTTCGTCCTGCGACCCGCCCTCGGGTCTGCCCACTTCACCCTTCCGAGAGTGCAGATCGTCGTCGGCGCGCTGCTCCTGATCAACGCCGCGGTGGTGGCGACGGGCGTCCTCCACAAGCGCGGCGAGCGCGCCGCGAATTTAGGATCCCGACGATTCGAACCGCTCGCGACGCGCACCCGGGCTCTGCTCACCGGCCGTTCACTGTGGACGGCCGGTATCGCGGGCCTCGGCATCGCGCTGCCCTCGGTCGACTACCTTGCCGTGCTGGCCCTCATCGTCGCCTCGGGTGCTGCGGCATCGGTCCAACTGGCCGGCCTGCTGTTGTTCAACGTGGTGGCCTTCGGCTTCGTGGAGATCCCGCTGATCGCCTACCTGGTGGCCCCCGACCGCACCCGCGCGACGCTGTCGGCGCTGCAGGACTGGCTACGTACGCGGCGCCGCAGCGCCGTCACCGTTCTGTTGGCCGCAGTCGGCTGCGTGCTGCTCGGCGCGGGGCTTGCCGGTCTGTAACCGCTCAGGCGTCCAATCGGGCGAACTGGTCCTGCCGGTACTGCTCGACGCACGCGGCGCGGCGGATCTTGCCGCTCGTGGTCGTGGGAATCGACCCTGGCGACACCAGAACAAGGTCCTCGACGTTCAAGCCGTGCGTATTGGAGATCGCGGCGGTGACGTCGCTCTTGACCCCGCGCAGCCATCCCGACACCTCGACGTTGGAGCCCGCACGCTTTTTCACCTCGATGACGGTGACCAGCTTCTCGGTGCTGTCCAGCGGCACCGATATCGCCGCCACCCGACCGCGGGTGATCTGCTGCACCGTCGCCTCGATGTCCTCGGGATAGTGATTGCGCCCGCGGATGATCAGCAGGTCCTTGATGCGGCCGACGATGAACAGGTGCCCGTCGGAGACGAAGCCCAGGTCACCGGTTCTCAGCCACGGGCCGTCGGGGGTGCCGGGCGACGGGTCCACCATCGTTGCGCCGAAGCACTTCTGCTCCTCCGGCGGTTTACGCCAGTAGCCCTCGGCGATGTTCTCGCCGTGCACCCAGATCTCGCCGACCAGGTCGGGCGCGCACTCGCGACGGGTGTCGCCGTCGACGATGCGCAGCGTGGGCGATTGCGGCACGGCGTAGGGCACCAAAGCGGTGCCGGCACCCGCCGCGCAGCGCTTGACGCGACCCACCGCCAGCTCGTCGACGTCGAAGTGCGCCGCGGGCGACGATTCACTCCAGGTGCCGCATGCCACGAACACGGTCGCCTCGGCCAGACCATAGGAGGGACGCATCATGTGGTCGCGAAAGTTGAAGTGCGCGAACCGGTCGACGAAGCGTCGCAGCGTAGCGGGCTCGACACGTTCGGCACCGCTGATGACGCCGAGCACCCCGCCAAGGTCGAGCCCGTCCAGATCGTTGTCGGTGGTTTTGCGGGCGGCCATGTCGAACGCGAAATTCGGTGCGGAGGAGAACGTATGCGGATGCCGGGCGAGCGCCTGCATCCATCTGGCCGGCCTCTCCAGGAACGCCACCGGACTGGTCAGGTCGGCGTGGAAGCCGCCGAGGATCGGGGCGCAGATTCCCAGCACCAGACCCATGTCGTGGTAGAAGGGCAGCCACGACACGATCGCGGTATCCGGTGGGACTTTGACGTTGGAGTCGGCGAAGAAGCTACGCATCAACTGCTCGAAATTCACCGCGAGGTTGCGGTGCGACAGCATGACTCCGGTGGGCGTTCGGGTCGAACCCGAGCTGTACTGCAGATACGCGATGTCGGGCAGGTCAGCCGTCTCGATGCCCGCTGCGCCGTCCGGCCCGCCTTCGACATCCAGGTTCAGCGAGTCGACCGCGACGATCTTGGGAACGACGTCCAGGCGGGACTGATCGACGTGGTCGCCGACATCTGCTGCGGCCGCCGACGTGGTCAGGACGACCGACGGCGACGTATCGGTGAAGACCGAGCCGACCCGATCGTGGTTCGAGCCGCGATGCGGCAACGGGAGCGGAACGGCGACCAGCCCGGCCTGCATGGACCCCAGGAACGCCAGAATGTAGTCGAGGCTCTGCGGAGCCAGGATCGCCGCCCTGTCTCCGACAGACCCGTGCAGACGAATCTGGCGCGCCATGTTGATGGTTCGGCGGGACAACTGCGACCACGTGATGCTCTCGGAAACGCCCGCCCGGTCCTTTTCGTAGTCGGTGAAGGTGAATGCGACGTCGTCGGGGCGCAGGCTGGCGCGTCCGTGCAGCATGGAGAGGACCGACGACTGGTGAGTGGGCGTCACGTCAGCCGCCGCTGTGGTTGAGCACGTACTGGAAACCGGCGAGCAGCTGTGACACGGGATCCGAGCCGCCGCCGAAGGCGGCTTGGGTGGCAGGGGCAGTGACGGCGGCCGGGTCGTAGCCGCGCACCGGATCCACTGTGATCGGAGCGGTGAGTGGATCGTCGTTTCGCGAGTAACCGGCATCCACCATCGGCTTGAGCACTCCGTCGAGCTGATTGAGTGTGCCTTCGTCCACGCCGAGGTACTTGAACGGAAGCACAAGGGGGAGGTGCTGTTCGGGGATCATGTAGGTGGTGGTCTTCGCGCCCCTGGAGTTGACGGTCGTCCTGATGTTCTGCGCGGGAACGTTTTTCGGGTTGGTGAACGCCACCGCGGTGTGGCCGGTGGCAAGGCCGACGACCGCGTTGGCGAGCGACATCCAGTTGTCCGGCCTGTCCGGCCAGTCGGCGATGCTGTCGTAGGCGGAGACGAACTGATATGTGTCGTACTGGCTTTCCACCGGCGCAGGCATGCGGAAGTCGAGTGAGGGGACGACGCTGCCGACGGGGAACATCTGGGTCAGGAAGCTCTCGCCGAACGCGTGCTTGGCAAGCGGGTCACCATAGGTGGCGAAGCTCAACGTGTTCGGCGGCGGCGCCGTCGGATCGTTGGCGAGCTTCGCCTGCACGGCGTCGAGCACCATCGCTCCCTCGGACAAGCCGATCGCAGTGCCGGGACCGCCGTTGCGGACCGCCGACTCCAGGTTGCCCTGACCCTCGTCGACCGATTCGCCGATGCTTGGGCCGTCGATGCCGAGACCCGGAAAGCCGTCGTCGAGCCTGCCGATGCCGGGAAACAACCGTTCCAGGGTGTGGCCTTGAACCTGGCCCGCGGGATAGTCGACGATTTGGCGATTCAGACCGGGGAACCATTCTGCGCCGGTGCGCTTGATGTATTCGTCGTAGGGAATGCCGAGCACGTGGGCGCCGCCGAGCGCGTACCCTCTGCCCGGCGTGCCCAGCGGCGGCGGCCCGTCGCTCGGTGCTCCGTGGTCCGGTGTCCAGCCGGCCTGCGTGTCGTCGGCTGCCGCGGTCCCCGACCCGAAACACGCTGTGGCGCCGACGGTTACCAGTGCAATGAGCACTGCGACCAGTCTGCGCATTCCTACTCCCGCCTGCCTGCTGCGCGTCGGCATCGATCGTGACATTACTCCGCCTTCCCGGCACCCGCCGGTGACGCGGATCGGGGTGCGCTCAGCTTGGACGGCCACCAGTTCGCCCGTCCCACCAGGGTCGCCATGGCGGGCACCGTGAGGGTGCGCACCAGGAAGGTGTCCAACAGCACGCCAACACCGATGACGAATCCGCCCTGGACCACGGTGGTGATGCTGGAGAACAGCAGACCGCACATCGAGGCCGCAAAGATCAGGCCGGCCGCGGTGATCACCCCGCCGGTCGACGTCAGCGTGCGAATGACGCCGTACCGCATGCCGTGCGGAGACTCGTCACGCATCCGCGAGACGAACAGCAGGTTGTAGTCGGCGCCGACCGCCACCAACACCACGAAGGCCAATGGCGGCACGCTCCAATGCAATTGCTGGCCCAGTAGGTATTGAAACGTCAGGACGCTGATACCGAGCGCGGCGAAGTAGGAGAGGATCACCGAGCCGATCAGGTAGAGCGGCGCGACGATCGCACGCAGCAGCGCCATCAGGATCAGGAGCACGACGACGAGGGTCACGATGATGATGAAACGGATGTCGTGCCCGTAGTAGTCGCGGGTATCCCGTAGCGCGGCGGGGAATCCGCCCATCGAGATCGTGGCGTCCGCCAGTTGGGTGTTCGGTTGCGCGCTTTTCGCGGCGTCGCTGATCGCGTTCACCTGATCCATCGCCTCGGCACTGAACGGGTTGAGTGTGGTTTGCACCAGGTACCGGGCGGTGTGGCCATCCGGCGAGATGAAAATCTTCGCCGCCGCCTTGAACTCGTCGAGTTGCAATATTTGGGCGGGCAGGTTGAACCCCGCCATCGACGGATCGGCCGCGTTGTTGCGCATCGCCAACAGGAACGCGGCCGCCTCGTCGAGCCCGGCCCCCATCTGCTTGACCTGGCCGACGAGTTGGTCCACCCCGCCTGCCACCTGCTTGCTGCCGTCTGCCAGCCGGTTCGCGCCCTGCCTGACCTCCTTCAGGCCCGCCTGCAGTCCGCCGGGCTTGTCGAGCCCCATGGAGCGCACCGCCGAACTGAACTGCGAGAGCGTGTCGTTGAGCTGCTTGACCGTTGCGTTGAGACTGTCTTTGCCCCCAAAGCTCTGTAGCTGCCCGGCAAGAGTGTTGATCTGGTTCAGACGTCCGTCTTCGCGTGCGTCCATCAACTTCTGAAACTGGATGCGGGTATCGCTGCACGACGGGTTGGCATCGCAGATCGCGTTGCCGTTCAGCGCCGCCAGCACCGGACCCACCCACGCGGACATGTCCTTGACGGTGGAGAAGTTCAGGCCCATCTCATTACCGAGCGCATTGACGCTCGCCACGAGCTGGGCGGCGGTTTCGACCTGCTTGACCAGCTTGTCTCCGCCGAACTGGCTTCGGGCCGAGTTCAACGCATCGATCAGGCGCTGCATGCTCGGCGCGATCCGATTGATCTGGGCGCGCACATCACCGAGGCTGGAGGCCAGCGTTCCGGCGCCGTTCTGCAGTCGGTTGAGGTCTTTGGTGTTGTCGCTGATGACGGCCGAGCCTGCGGCCATCCGATCGCCGACGACGCCCGCCTGATAGGTGGCCCTGAATTCCTGCGGCACTACTCCGGTGGGCCGGGTGAGGCCGCTGACGAGGCCGATGTTCGGCAGCTGGCTGACCCGCTGCGCCATCTGCTCCAGGTCGGCCAGCGCCTGCGGCGTGCGGAGGTCGCGCGGCGACGAGATGAGGATGTATTCGGGTACGGCCTGGCTGACGGGGAAATGGCGTTCCATCGCGGCATACCCGACCGAACTCGGGGCCGACGGCCCCACGGACTTGCGGTCGTCGTAGTTGTAGCGCACCAAAGTCGCGCAGCCGGCGAGGATAACGAGAACGAGCAGGCTGGCAACCAGATGGGCCTTCGGCCGCCGCACGATGCGAATTCCGGAACGCCGCCAGAACCGGGCGGTCAGTTCGCGTCGCGGCTTGACCCAGCCGCGTGGCCCGGCAAGGACAAGGATGGCCGGCAGCAACGTCATCGCGGCGAGGTAGGCCACCCCGACCCCGATCGCGCACGCCACGCCGGCCGTGGAGAACACGCCCATCCGGGCGAAGCTGATGCCGAGGAAGGTGATTCCGACCGTGGCGGCGGATGCGGTGATCACCTTGCCGATCGAGATCAACGCCCGCCGGACTGCGTCGTCGAGATCTGCGCCTTGCCGCAGATAGTCGTGGTAGCGGCTGATCAGGAAGACGGCGTAGTCCGTTCCGGCGCCCGCGATGATCGCGCTCAAAAGGATGGACGACTGGTTCGACACACCCAGCCCGAAGAGTTCAGAGACCCCGGCCACCACGGACTGTGCGACGACCAGCGACGTCCCGATCGCCGCCAGAGGCAGCAGCATGGTGACCGGATTGCGGTACACCAGCAGTAGGACGAGGAGCACAAGGACGCCGATCGCGATCTCGATGGGCAGGCGGTCGTGTTCACCGGCCACCGTCAGGTCGGCGACCGTCGCCGCGGGTCCGGTGACATGCACGGTGAGTGGGCCGTCGGGCGCGTTGTGTTTGACGAGATCGGCGACCCGGTTGTAGGACTCATAGGCCCGCGGCGTGCCCAACTCGCCCGCAAGGCCGACCGGCAGCACCCACGTGGTCTTGTCCTTGCTGGTCAGAAACGGGCGCAGTTGCGGTGTGGTGAAGAAGTCCTGAACCATCACGACGTCGGTCACGTCGTCCCGAAGAGCGTCCACCACCTTGCGGTAGGCGTCTTCGTCGGCGGGTTTGAGCCCGGTTTCGTTGATGAATGCCACGACGAGAAGGTTGTCGCTGCCCGATTCCTGAAACGCCTCGGTCATCTGGCGGGCGGCGACGCTCGACGGGGCGTCGCTGGGCAGGATGGCGGGCGGATGCCGCTGTGCCATGTCGTTCAGGCTCGGAAACGTCAGAAGAAGTGCCACCGCGATCGCCGCCCATGCGCCGATCACCGCCCAGGGCCACTTCGCCACGAGCTCGGCTAGCCGTCGCATGTCGTCCTCACCCTCGCCCGGATTTGCTCCACGCTATGCGACACGTCCCCAGTGCCCGCTGTCAGCGACCTGTGCGGAAACCGTCTTCATCGCGGACATGTAGCGGCCGACTGATTTCTTGGCAACCGGATTGTCGGGATGCATGATCGCCATCACCGTGCCTTCGCCGTACCGAAAGATATAGATAGTGAGTTGATAGGAGAACCGGCCGTCGGGGTAGATACCGATATTGTTCGCAAGGCCCATGTCGGCTGCCGCAAGAATGGCGTTCAGCGGTGCAGCGCCGCCATGCAGGAAGTTCGACACCGGGAAGTTCGGCTGCGGCCATTTTAACCATGGCGCTAATTCCATCACGCGGTAATACGGCACTTTCGCCATGTTCAGACCCGAGTCGAAAGAGGCCTGCGCTGCCCCCGCGGCATCACTGAATGCGGCCGCACCTATCGGGACCGTGATCGGGATCAAGCCGGTGAACCAACCCTGCGTCATGAAGTTGTCGCCTGCGGCGCGGGAGTCCCTCGGGGTAAGCCCGTAA
This sequence comes from uncultured Actinomycetota bacterium, assembly GCA_963758825.1. Taxonomy (GTDB): domain Bacteria; phylum Actinomycetota; class Actinomycetes; order Mycobacteriales; family Mycobacteriaceae; genus Mycobacterium. The sequence continues at coordinate 465,901 of CAVWWV010000019.1, forward strand.
TACGTGAGAGCACCCGTCAACTCGTGCTCCACCTGAGCGAGGCAGGCAAACACGCCGCCGACGAAACGCGCGCCCGCCGCCGTGCAGGCCGATTCGAAGCGTTCCGTCTGCGCCGGGTCCATCAGCACCAGCGACGCCATATCACTTCTGGTCGAATGAAGCGGATTACCCAGTGGGAGAGGGAATTCGGGAAAGCCGCCGCTGTTCTCCTCTGCGAAGTCGATCCACGCCTGCACTCCGGGCGAGTCCAGGGTCAACTCCGACGTGTGCTCGCGCTCGCGGATACAGAAGTCGTCGAAGCTACCGGCGTCGGGAAGCCGCAGGGCGTCACCGCCGCCGCTCAACGCCGAATACATTCCGTTGGCTTCCAGCATCGTCGTGCCGATCAACGTCGCGTCCCCGTGCACATGGTCCATCGCGGCAAAAAAGGTGAAGTGGCTTTCGTTCTGAATGACGCCGAACGTGAAACAACCCCACTCCAGCGGACTCGGTATGTCCACGACACGGGCGTGTATCTCGTCGATTGTCAGGTGCCCGTGAGCAACCGGTACGAATTCGATGTCGGCCGGATCGGAAATGGCATGCCGGATGAACTCTCCATCACCGGCTTGTTCGAACCAGCTGCGAAAAGTGTCGTGCCGACGCAGGTATGCGTTGACGGCGTGATCCATGGCGGCGATGTCACATCGGCCTGGCACGTCGCAGCTCGCGATGATCTGCCGGGAGAAGGTCAAATCCGAGGCCGTTCGGTCACAGTAGTTACGAAGGTGCTGTCCTTGCATGTAGCTGATCGGTACCGAACTGATCGGCGCTTGACGGGCTTTCACCGCAGCAGCGGCGCTCGGCTGCCACGAGGTAACTGAGCCGGGGCTCAGCGTCCATTCATCAAGTGCGCCAACAGTTATTTTCCCGATGCGCAAAGCTCGGTCCTCTCGTGTACCCCCTGCTGAAGCCGGCTGCAAGCCGGCCAACTCATCGCGGGATCAACATACCGAAAGTTCGTCCGCCGTCACCGTTGAGCCGACTGAGCAACGGATCGGACGCCTCGCGATGCACGCGAAGCCGTGCAATAGTTTGCGTCGGCGTTGATTAAGCGCGACAAGGTCTTTCAAGATCAGAATTGACTGTCGCGACAATAAACGAGGAGGGTGGACGTATGGCATCCGCCGACCGTCCGACCGAGCCGGACCATCGTTTCGCAATCGTCGGTTACGCAGCACGTTTCCCGGGCGCCAAAGACGCCGGCGAGTACTGGACCGTGCTGCGCGAGGGCCGCGACGCGATATCGGAGGTGCCCAAGGACCGCTGGGATGCCGACGAATTCTTCGACCCGGAGCCCGGTGTGCCCGGCAAGGTCGTCACCCGTCGTGCTGGTTTCGTCGACGACGTGACCGGGTTCGACGCACCGTTCTTCGGTATGTCAACGCGCGAGGTCAGGTTGTTGGACCCGCAGCACCGGCTGTTGCTGGAGATGGCATGGACCGCGATTGAGCATTCAGGCACCGCGCCAACGGAATTAGCGGACACCAACACCGGTGTGTTCGTCGGGCTGTCCACCCATGACTATCTGGGAATGGCGTCCGACGAGCTGACGTACCCCGAAATCGAGGCCTACATGGCCATCGGTACCTCGAACGCCGCAGCCGCGGGACGGATCAGCCATCGACTGGGGCTGCGGGGTCCATCGGTCGCCGTCGACACGGCGTGCAGCTCGTCGCTGGTGGCGATCCACCAGGCCTGCCAGGCGCTGCGCCTGGGCGAATGCGACCTTGCCCTGGCTGGCGGCGCGAACGTGCTGCTCACACCGGCGACCATGATCACGTTCTCCCACGCACACATGCTCGCGCCCGACGGCCGCTGCAAGACATTCGACGCGGCCGCCGACGGCTACGTGCGGGGCGAGGGCTGCGGCGTGATCGTCATCAAGCGCCTGGCGGACGCGATCGAAGACGGTGACCGCATCCGCGCCGTGATCCGCGGCAGTGCGATCAACCAGGACGGCGCATCTGGCGGCTTGACTGTGCCCAATGGCGTTGCGCAGCAGCGGGTTATCGCTGATGCACTGAAGCGCTCCGATCTGGCACCGCGCGACGTCGGATACCTGGAAGCGCACGGCACCGGGACATCACTCGGCGACCCGATCGAGGCTCAGGCCGCAGGCGCGGTGCTCGGTGTCGGGCGTGATGCCGGCCAGCCGCTGTTGATCGGCTCGGCGAAGACGAACATCGGACACCTGGAGGCGGCAGCGGGAATCGCGGGTGTCATCAAGGTCGTCCTGTCGCTCGAGAACGAGTTGCTGCCCGCTCACTTGAACTTTGAGAACCCATCGCCGCACATCCCCTGGGACCGGCTCGCGGTGCAGGTCGTCACGGAGGCGACCCCTGGGAACGCAACGATCAGCCGCGCATCGCGGGCGTCAGCTCGTTCGGGTTCGCCGGCACCAACGCCCACGTCATCCTGTCCGAAGCTCCGCAGGAAACGGCTCCGGGTCCGGTCGAGCAACCCGGCAAAAGCACATTGCGCATTCTCCCGCTCTCGGCGCGGACGCCCGCCGCGCTGGTGGCGGTCGCCGATCAATACCGCAGCTGGCTGAGCGCACACCCGCAAGCCACCCTGGCCGACGTCTGCTACACCGCCGGGGCGGCACGAGCGCACCTGGAGCATCGGGCCGCGCTGGTGGTCGATTCGCGAGAATCCGCCGCCGAGCTGCTCGGCGCGGTCGCCGACGACCGCCCTGTGCCCGGGCTGGTTCGTGGCGAATCCCACGACAAACCGAAGACGGCGTGGCTGTTCACCGGCCAGGGCAGCCAGTATCCCGGCATGGCAAAAGAGCTGTTCGACTCCGAGCCGGTGTTCGCCGAGACGCTGAAGCATTGTGCGGCAGTCGTTGCCGACATTCTCGAAAGGCCCTTGCTGGACGTCATTTTCGATACGGACGGCCCGGATTGCGAAGAAGCGCTTCGGCAGACCGCCTACGCGCAGCCCGCCTTGTTCGCCGTCGAGATGGGCCTGGCTCGCCTCTGGCAGTCCTGGGGCTTCGAACCCGACGTGGTGCTCGGTCACAGCGTGGGCCAGTATTCGGCGGCCTGCGTGGCGGGGATCTTGGGCATCGACGACGGCGCGCTGCTGATGGCCGAGCGCGGGCGCCTCTTCGGAAGCCTGCCCTCGGGCGGTCGCATGGTTGCGGTGTTCGCCGACGCCGAACGTGTCGAGGGCCTGACCGACGACTTCCCGAGCCTGTCGGTCGCCGCCTTCAACGGTGCCAACACCGTGTTGTCGGGGCCGGCGCAGGATCTGGAGAAGGCGGTGGCGGGGCTGGCCGCCGACGCGGTCCGGTGCGACTGGCTGGACACCAGCCACGCGTTCCACTCGGCGCTGCTTGACCCGATCCTCGACGATTTCGAGTCGTATGCGCAGCGATTCGATTTCAGTGCACCGCAACGGATTCTGATCGACAACCGGACCGGTAGCGCGCTGGGCAGGAGCGTGAAGCTCGACGGCGCCTACTGGCGCCGTCACGCGCGTCAACCGGTGGAGTTCGCCAAGAGCGTGCGCACCCTTGCCGACCTGAACTGCAAAGTGTTGCTCGAGATCGGCCCTGCGCCGGTGCTCACCGCCGCAGCCCTTCGGGCATGGCCGGATCCGGCGAGCGCGCCCCGGGCGATCGCGTCCCTGCGCCGCAATACCGCCGACCAGCGACAGATCACCGAAGCCGTCGCCGACGCGTACGTCCTGGGCCACCTGCCCGACTTCGGGGCATTCCGCGGCCCGACGCGCGCAAGCTCGACCTGCCCACGTATCCGTTCGAGCATCGCGAGTACTGGTACACCGACAATCGGGAGGGCGGCAACCAGGCGCCGCACGTCGGCGGACCGCGTACCCAGGCCGTGCGCCTTCTCGAGGACGGCGGGATCGAAGAACTCGCGGCGCTGCTCGACGGTGCGAGCGAAGACCGGCACACCGTCGATGTGCTGACCAAGCTTGCGGCACAACACAATCAGCAACGCAGCAGTCAATCCATCGCCGATGACCGCTACGAGGTCAGCTGGGAGAAACCACCGACCGCCGTCTCGGCCGCCCAAACCGGCGAGGCCTCGACGTGGCTCCTGCTCGGCGATGACTCGCCTGCAATTGCACCGTTGGTCGACGCGCTGACCGCGCGCGGGCAACAGCATCGGATCCTCGCGTTGCCTACATCCGACGCGGACGAGGAACAACTGGCGGTCGCGTTGCGCGCTGCGGCGGCCGACGATCCGACGCTACGCATCGTGCATGTCGCGGCCCTGGACGCCGACAGTGCGCCGTCGGTGCGGTCCCTGTTGCGGATGCAGCACCACATCCTGGGTGGAACACGGCGGCTCTTCCGTGCCGCGATCGCGGCCGGACTGCGCAGGCCGATCTGGATGGTCACCCGTGGCGCGCAGCATGTCACCGACACAGACACCGTGTCGCCGGATCAGAGTTGCCTGTGGGGGTTCGGCCGTGCCGCCTCGCTGGAGCTTCCGCAGGTGTGGGGCGGACTAGCGGATATCAGCGTCGGCTCAGCCGACGAATGGTCCCGCTTCGTCAGCGAGGTGGTGGCCGGGCGGGGCGAAGACCAGATCGCACTGCGCGGGCAGGCCCTCTACGTGCCTCGTCTGGTTCGACGAGAGGCACACCCGAGCGCCACGCCGGTGCAACTTCGCGACGACGCCACGTATCTGGTGACCGGTGGGCTTGGTTCGGTCGGGCTGGAGATCGCGGGATACCTTGCCGCCCACGGTGCCCGGCACCTGGTGTTGACCAGTCGTCGTCAGCCAAGCGATGCCGCGCAACGCAGCATCGACGCGATTGGTGAACAGCACGGCTGCGAGATCCGGGTCGTGGCTGCCGATGTCGCAGACGCGCATGACGTCTCGCAGCTGTTGGCCACCGTGGCCGACCAGCTACCGCCGTTGGCAGGCATCGTCCACGCCGCAGGGGAAATCGGTACCACCGCGCTGAGCACACTCGACGACGCCGAGGTGGATCGAGTGTTCGCCGGAAAGGTCTGGGGTGCTTGGCATTTGAGCGAGGCGGCCGCCGATCTGCAGCTGGACTTCTTCCTCAGCACCTCATCGGTCGCCTCGGTGTGGGGCGGATTCGGCCAGACCGCCTACAGCGCCGCCAACGCCTTCCTCGACGGCTTGGCCTGGCGCCTGCGCGAGCGGGGCATCGGCGGGATCAGTGTCAATTTCGGTCCGTGGTCGGCGGGGATGGCCGACGCGGAGTCGCGTGCGCGACTCGACAAACGAGGCGTGAAGACGTTGTCGCCCGCCGACGCGCTTGCCGGCCTGGACGACGTCATCGCGGCGTCTTCGGCACCGGGTTCCGCGCAGGGCGTGGTGGCCCGCATCGACTGGGCCCGATTCCTGCCGCTGTACCAGCAGGCGGGGCGGCGGGCATTCCTGTCGGAGATGGCTCGTGAGGTGCCCGATACGGCGCCTGCGCCGACGGCGGCCGGGAAGACCGAGTTCGTCGAGCGGCTTTCTGGGGCGCCGGTACAGCAGCGCAAGAAGCTTCTGACGGATTATCTGCGCGACGCGGTCGCAGAGGTGACGCGCGTCGATGCCGCGGAAATCCGCGAGGACGCGGGGTTCTTCGACCTCGGCATGGACTCGCTGATGGCCGTCGAGTTGCGGCGGCGCATCGAGCAAGGAGTGGGCCGCGAGATTCCGGTCACCCTGGTGATGGACCACCCCCGGCTCTCCGATGCGGCCGACTACCTGCTCGACGACGTGCTCGGGCTCGGCGAGCAGGCCGGCGAATCGGCGCCGAAACCGGTATGCGGTGGCCACCACGCGTACCGACGAACCGATCGCCGTCGTCGCGGTGTCGTGCCGTTTCCCCGGCGCACCCGACCCGGAAGCGTTCTGGGAGTTGCTGTCCGGCGGCGTCGATGCGATCCGGGAGGTCCCCGAGGACCGCTTCGACATCGACGAGTTCTACGACCCGGATCCCGAAATTCCCGGCAAGACGTACACGCGGTTCGGCGGATTCCTCGACGGCATCGACGGATTCGATCCCGAATTCTTCGGCATCTCCCCGCGCGAGGCGGTCTGGATCGAGCCGCAGCAGCGGCTGATGCTCGAAATGGCATGGGAGGGTATCGAACGGGCCGGGTACGCGCCGTCCGCTCTGCGCGGCAGCCGAACCGGCATCTTCGTCGGCGTGGGTGCCAACGAGTACGCCCATCTGCTGTCGGCCGAGTCAATCGACAAGATCGAGCCCTACTTCATCACCGGCAACGCGCTCAATGCGATCTCCGGCCGGGTCGCGTTCGCGCTGGGACTCGAAGGGCCCGCGGTGGCCGTCGACACGGCGTGCAGTTCGGCGCTGGTGGCCGTCCATCAGGCCTGCCAGGCTCTGCACAGCGGCGACTGCGACATGGCGTTGGCAGGTGGGGTGAACGTCCTGCTGAGTCCTGTGACGGTCATCGCCGCATCCCGAGCCAGGATGCTGTCGCCGGTCGGACGGTGCAAGACGTTCGACGCGTCCGCCGACGGCTACGTGCGCAGCGAAGGCTGCGGGATCCTCGTGCTCAAGCGTCTGAGCGACGCGGTCCGCGACGGCGACCGGGTATGCGCGGTCATTCCCGGCAGCGCGGTCAACCAGGACGGCGCATCCAGTGGTTTGACGGTGCCCAACGGCGGCGCACAACAACGGCTCATCAGAACTGTGCTGGATCGCGCCGGGCTGGCGGGCGGCGACGTCGACTACCTCGAGGCGCACGGGACGGGCACCCCGCTCGGCGATCCGATCGAGGTACAGGCTGCCGCTGCCGCCTACGGTGGCTCGCGGGATGCCGACCGCCCGCTGCTGATGGGTTCGGTCAAGACGAACATCGGTCACCTCGAGTCCGCATCGGGTGCGGCCGGTCTGATCAAGGTCGTGCTGTCGCTGCAGAACGAAGTGCTGCCCGAAAGCCTGCACTTCGACACACCGTCACCGCACATCCCGTGGGACTCGCTGCCGGTGCGGGTGGTGGACAGGGCAATTCCGTGGCAGGCCAACGGCAGGCCGCGGCGGGCAGGCGTGAGTTCGTTCGGCTTCACTGGCACGAACGCCCACGTGCTGGTCGAAGAGGCGCCACAACCGGCTACCCCGGAACCCGTCACCGACGGGCGGCCAGTGAACGTGCTGGCGCTGTCGGGGCGCACACCAGAAGCACTCGTGGCGTTGGCGAAGCGGTATGAGTCCTTCCTGACCGCCCACCCGGACGCCGACCTCGCCGAGGTATGCCTCACCGCAGGGACGGGTCGTTCGCACTTCGAGCATCGTGCCGCTCTCGTCGTGGACTCGGTCGAAGGCGCGCGCGACGGCCTGGCCGAGTTGGCCGACAATCGCATGCGCCCCGGCGTCGTACGCGGCGAGCACACCAACCGCCCGACGACGGCGTGGCTCTTCACCGGCCAAGGCAGCCAGTATCCGGGGATGGCCCGCGAGTTGTTCGATGCCGAACCGGTTTTCGCCGAAACCGTGACACGTTGCGCCGAAGCGGTCGATGACATCCTGCCGCGTCCCCTGCTCGACGTGCTCTTCGCCACCGATCGCGAAACCGGCGGCGGCACCGGGGAAACGTTGCGGCACACGTCGTTTGCCCAGCCTGCGCTTTTCGCCGTCGAGATGGGCCTCGCCCGGCTGTGGCAGTCGTGGGGAATCGAGCCCGACGTGGTGCTTGGGCACAGCGTCGGGCAGTACGCAGCGGCATGCGTGGCCGGAGTTTTCAGCATCTCCGACGGCGCACGCCTGATGGCCGAGCGGGGCAGGCTGTTCGGCAGCCTGCCCGAAGGTGGCCGAATGGTGGCGGTGTTCGCCGACGCCAAGCATGTCGAATCCAGCGCAGTCGAATTCCCGCGCGTCTCGGTCGCCGCCTACAACGGACCGAACACCGTGCTCGCGGGTCCCGCGGCTGACCTGGAGCAGATTGTCGCCGGGTTCGGCGACGAGGGGATCCGCTGCACCTGGCTGCAGACCAGCCATGCCTTCCACTCGGAATTGCTCGACCCGGTGCTCGATGAATTCGAGTCGTACGCGGCGCAGTTGGAGTTCGCCGTGCCGACGCTGCCGCTGGTATGCAACCGCACCGGCGCGGTGCTGACGGCTCAAACCCCGCTCGACGCACCGTACTGGCGGCGGCATTCCCGCCAGCCGGTGCAGTTCGCCGAAAGCGTGCGCACCGTTGCGGCACTGGGATGTTCGGTGTTGATGGAGATCGGTCCGCAACCGGTGCTGACCGGGGCCGCGGTTCAGGTCTGGCCGGAGCACCTGGCCGCACCGCGGGCGATCGTCTCGATGCGCAAGGGCGTAGGCGACAGGCGGCAGATCGCCGATGCGCTCGCCGCGGCCTACGTCGGCGGTCACCGACCCGATTTCGCCGCACTGCACCCTGCATCGCGTCGCAAACTCGAATTGCCTACCTACCCGTTCCAGCGTCGTCGCTTCTGGCCGAAGACCTCCGGCATCGCCGTCGACGGCCCCGCGGTGTCCGGAATCCTGGGTAGTGCGAAAGACCTCGCATCGGGAGACTCCGTCTACACCAGCAGGTTGTCGGTCAAGTCTGCGCCCTGGCTGTCCGATCACGTCATCTACGGCACCGTCGTCGTGCCCGGGGCGACCTACGCAGCGATGGCCCTTGCCGCGGTGGGTGCTCCGGCGCGGGTCGAAGACGTTTTCTTCTACGAGCCGATCATTCTGCCCGAGAAGAGTTCTCGCGAGGTACAGCTGACGATATCCGCCCAGGATGGCGGCAGCGGTTCATCCTTCACGGTGCACAGCCGACCCTACGGTGAACCCGGCGCCGAGTGGTCGTTGAACGCGCAAGGAACCGTCACCGCCGGCCTGGACGACGAGCCGGCAGCTGAGTCCGTGGAACCCGTCGAGACGATGATCGAGCGGTTGGACCGGATGCGTCCGCAGGAGCTGTTCGAGACCTTCGCGGACATGGAACTGGCATGGGGCCCCAACTGGTCCGGTTCACTCAAATCGCTGTGGCTTGGCGAGGGTGAGGCGATCGGCGACATCACCGTCGGCGAGGAGCTCGCCGAGCATGTCGGGTCCGAGCCGATGCACCCGGTGCTGATGGACCTCTGCACCGGTGTCGCCTTCCCGGCGTTTCCCGCACTCCTCGCTGCCGAGCAGGGCGTCAACGATCTGTTCCTACCGCTGAGGTACGGACAGGTGAGCCTGAGCGAGAAGATGCCTCGACGGTTCTACTGCCGCGCGAAGTGGCACACCAGCGGCCTGGACAGCGAAACGCAGGTCTTCGATCTCGATTTCGTCGACCGGGATGGCCGCAGGCTGGGCGGCATTCGCGAGTTCACGGTCAAACGTGCGCCGAGGGAAGCGCTGCTGCGCGGGCTCGGCGGCGACGCCACCAGGCTGCTGTACACCCTTGGCTGGCAAGAGGTTCCGGCTCCTGCCGCGACCGAGGTCACCGGTAGCGCCGACGGCACCTGGCTGATCGCCGGGTTCGACGAGCTGGCAGCCAATGTCACCGGCTGCATCCCGTTCGACCGGACGACCGATTCGGAGCCGTTGGGGCAGGTGTTGGCGCAGGCGCAGGAGCGTGGTCTGCCCTTCGCCGGCGTCGTGTGGCGCGCGAATGCAGCCGGCGCGAATGAGTCGAGCGCCGATGCCGCCGCCCGATTGGAGGCCGAGATCGCCGACCTGCTCAGCGCCGTGCACACGGTGGCGGGCGGCTCGCGAGGGGCGTGAAGTTCCCGACGGGCTGTGGATCGTTACCGAGCGGGCGGTCGCGACCGAATCGGGCGAGCCGGTCGACCCGGTGCAGGCCGCGCTCTGGGGATTCGGGCGCACCGCGATCAACGAGGAACCGGCCCTGCGTTGCAAACTGGTCGACTCCGATGGTTCAGACCAGGCGGTACAGCTACTGACCGACCTGCTCATCACGCCGGTCGACGAGCCGGAAATCGCACTGCGCCAAGGGAAGCTGCTGGCATCGCGCCTGCTGCATTGGGCCCGCAGCGGCAATCTGGCGGTTCCGCGCGGAAGTGACTACGTGCTGGCGCCCACCGAACGCGGCGCGATCGACAACCTGCGGATCACCGAGAAAGAGGTGACTGCACCCGACGAGGGCTACGTGCAGGTGCGCGTCGAGGCCGCGGGCCTGAACTTCCGCGACGTGCTCAACGTGCTCGGCCTTTACCCGGGCGACCCTGGGCCGGTCGGCGGCGACTTCGCAGGCACCGTAACGCAGTTGGGTGATGGCGTCACCGGACTGGAGGTCGGGCAGCGGGTCTACGGCTCCATGCAGGGCGCGTTCGCCAGCCGGTTCAACGCGCCTGCACAGTTCCTTGCGCCGATCCCGGACGGCGTGAGCGCGGTTGAGGCCGCGACCATTCCGGCCGCGGCGCTCACAGTTCGGCTCTCGTTCGACTGGGCGAGGCTGAACGTTGGCGACAAGGTGCTCATCCACGCGGCCAGCGGCGGTGTCGGGCTCGCGGCGATCCAGATGGCGCAGCAGTGCGGTGCGGAGGTGTACGCGACGGCGAGCACCTTCAAGCGCGCGACGCTGCGCAAGCTTGGCGTTAAGCACGTATACGACTCGCGCACAATGGATTTCGCCGACCAGATCCTCGCCGACACCGACGGTGCAGGCGTCGACGTGGTGCTGAACAGCCTGACAGGCGAGGGGTTCGTCGAGGCGACCGTGCGGGCCACCGCCAGGAACGGTCGGTTCGCCGAGATCGCCAAGCGCGACATCTGGACTCCGGAGCAGATGGCGGCGGCCCGTCCCGATATCGCCTACGAGATCGTCGCGTTGGACACGGTGATGTTCTCCGAGCCCGACCGCATTCGCACCTTGCTCACCGAGGTATCGGCGGGATTGGCCACGGGTGAGTGGACACCGCTGCCTGCGGAGGTATACCCGCTGACGGAGGCGAGGGCGGCCTTCCGGCGCATGCAGCAGGCGCGGCACATCGGCAAAATCGTGTGCCAGATCCCAAATCCGCTTGCACCGCAACCTGATCGGAGCTATCTGATCACCGGCGGCCTCGGGGCGATCGGTCTGCACACGGCGTCGTATCTCGCGCAGCTCGGCGCCGGTGACATCGTGCTGACCAGCCGGCGGGCCCCCGATGAGGACGCGCAACGGGCAATCGATGGGATCACCGAACGCTCAAGGGCGCGAATCCACGTCTTTTCCGCCGACGTCAGCGACGAGGCCGAGGTGGCAAGACTGCTGGACCGGATTCGTGCCGAGTTGCCGCCGCTCGCCGGAGTGGCGCATCTTGCCGGTGTGCTCGACGACGCGCTGCTGTCGCAGCAGAGCCTGCAGCGCTTCCGAACGACGTTGGCTCCCAAGGCGTACGGCGCCTGGCACCTTGACCGTCTGACGAAGGACGACGATCTGGATTTCTTCATCGTGTCCTCATCGGTGTCCAGCTTGTTCGGCTCGCCCGGGCAGGCCAACTACGCGACGGCCAACGCCATGCTCGACGGCCTCGTCGCGCAGCGCAGGGCGAAGGGCTTGCCTGCCACGGGCATCAACTTCGGGCCGTGGGCCCAGGGCGGCATGGCTTCTTCCGAGGCCGCGACCGCCAATCTCGCTGCGCAGGGGCTGATTCCGTTGGACCCCTCGGCAGCGCTGAGCGCACTCGCCGAGGTCGTCGCGAACGGCACCGGGCAGGCAACTGTCATCAAGGCCAACTGGCAGCGGGCGGCGAAGTTGTTGGGCGCGTCTCGGCCACCGATCCTCGACCAGGTGCTGCCGAGTGCGGCCGGCGAGGTGACCGGTGACAGTGAGCTGCTCCGGCAGCTGCAGGAGATACCGGTGCCACAGCGCGCCGGCTTCGTGACCGAGTTCCTGCAGCGCGAGGTGCAGAACTTCCTGCGGCTCGCGCAGCCACCCGCCGCAACCAGTCGGTTCCTCGACCTCGGTACGGATTCACTGATGGCGATCGAACTCCGCAACCGGTTGCACAGCCAGTTCGGCGGCGCGTTCACGATCAACGCGACCGCGGTGTTCGACTACCCGACCATCGGCGGGCTCGCCGAGTACCTCGTTGCCCAGCTGCCCGAGTCGGAGCCGACCGCGAGCGAGCGCTAGTCGTTCGCCCATCGCTGCGCTTCGACTTCGGGCGGCAGCGGCGGGTGCAGGGGCACGTCGAGGCCGTCGTAGATGCCCGGCTTCTGCGTCGCGAGCCATCCGATGGCGCCGAGTAGACGGTTGGCCGCCGTGGTGTTTCCGCCGTCGGCCCGGGTGCCTCCCGGCACGTCGGCGCGGCTGACCAGTGTGAGCTGCGGATCGCCGTCGATGATCACGCGGTGGTCGCCTGCACCCTGATCGGGCTGCGGCCAGTCGGGCGCACATGACGGATGGATCCGGGTGATGTGGTCGATGACGATGCGCTCGCGCCCCTTCACCTTTCCGATCACCTTCAGCCAGAAGGCGCCCTGGGTGCCCTTGTCGAACGGCCCCATCACGGTGTCGACGGACGATTCGAGCGCAACGCGCTCCACCTCTTCGGTGATCTCGTCGATCTCCATGCCGAGTCCGCGACCGATCAGCCGCAGGTTGCCGCCCCACACCATGGTCGGGATGGACGGCAACAGCATCATCGGGACGTCGTCCATCGAGCCGCCGAAACCACACAGCACCTTCACCGCGTGCGGCTGGTTGTAGGTCGAGTAGTCGAAGATCTCCTGGCAGTGGATCGAGCGGATCCGGGTGCACAGGCCCGCCGCGATCACCGCGAGCGCATCGTTGCCCCAGCCCGGGTCGACCCCACTGACCAGGAGGGTCGACCCGCCCGCTTCGGCGGCGGAGGTGAGCCGCTCGATCCATTCCGGCGGCGCCGAGCGGGGGTCGTAGAGCGAGTACAGCGACGGCGTGACGACATGGCTGCCCGCACGCAGGCACCGCTCGATGTCGTCGACGGCCTCTTCGGGACGGATGTCGCCCGACGCCATGTAGGCAACGGCATCACACTCGGCCAGTGCGGCGTCGACGTCCGTCGTCGCCACTACGCCGGTCGGGCTGTCCAGGCCGACGAACTCGGCCGCGTCCATGCCCGCTTTGGATTCGGACGACGTGATGATCGCCGAGAGCGCAAGGCCGGGAAAAGCCAGCGCCGACCTGATGGCCGTCGACCCCATATTGCCTGTTCCCCAGACCGCTACCCGCTGTTGCATACGTTCACCATAGTGGTGCGTGTGACTTGGCTGTGGCAGGTATCACAAGTAGGCGAAGGCCCATTCAGGCGCCGTTTCGGCCGGTGAAAAGGCGGCCAATCAACCGCTCGGTTACTTAGTCGATGGAAATTGCTCGTGGAGGCTTTGCGTTGAAGTTACCGGGCGGTATATTAGGCCGCAGTTACTGGTGGGTAACTTAGCCAAAAGTACCCAACCATTGTGGCGTTCTCGACGAGGAGGAAACGTGAGCCACTACAAGAGCAATGTTCGTGACCAGGTATTCAACCTGTTCGAGGTGTTCGGCCTCGAGAAGGCACTCGGTGAGGGCGAATACGCCGATCTGGATGTCGAAACCGCCAAGGAGATGCTCGGCGAGATCGCCAGGCTGGCGGAGGGACCGATCGCCGAATCGTTCGCCGACAGCGACCGCAACCCGCCGACTTTTGACCCCAAGACGTTCACGGTCACGCTGCCCGAGCCGTTCAAGAAGTCTGTTCGAGCCATGCTCGACGGCGGCTGGGACCGCGTCGGCCTCGACGAGGAACTCGGCGGCGTGCCCGCGCCCAAGGCGCTGATGTGGGCGCTGCACGAGCACATCCTCGGCGCCAACCCGGCCGTGTGGATGTACGGCGGCGGCGCAGGTTTCGCCAACATCATGTACCACCTCGGCACCGAGGAGCAGAAGAAGTGGGCCACGATCGCCGCGGAGCGCGGCTGGGGCTCCACCATGGTGCTCACCGAGCCTGACGCCGGTTCCGACGTCGGCGCCGGCCGCACCAAGGCCGTCAAGCAGGACGACGGCTCCTGGCACATCGACGGTGTGAAGCGCTTCATCACTTCGGGTGACTCCGGCGACCTGTTCGAGAACATCTTCCACCTGGTGCTGGCCCGCCCCGAGGGCGCAGGTCCTGGCACCAAGGGTCTGTCGCTGTTCTTCGTGCCGAAGTTCCTGTTCGACTTCGAGACCGGCGAGCTCGGCGAGCGCAACGGCGTTTACGTCACCAACGTCGAGCACAAGATGGGCCTCAAGGTGTCGGCGACGTGCGAGCTGTCGCTCGGCCAGCACGACAAGCCCGCCAAGGGCTGGCTGGTCGGCGAGACCCACGAGGGCATCGCGCAGATGTTCGACGTCATCGAGCAGGCCCGAATGATGGTCGGCACCAAGGCCATCGCGACGCTGTCGACCGGATACCTGAACGCTCTGGACTATGCGAAGAACCGCGTGCAGGGCGCCGACATGACGCAGATGACCGACAAGACCGCGCCGCGCGTGACGATCACCCATCACCCGGACGTGCGTCGCAGCCTGATGACCCAGAAGGCGTACGCCGAGGGCCTGCGGGCGCTGTACCTGTTCACCAGCACCTACCAGGACGCCGCGGTGGCCCAGGCGGTGCAGGGTGTCGACGCCGAGTTGGCGGTCAAGGTCAACGACCTGATGCTGCCGATCGTCAAGGGTGTCGGTTCGGAGCAGGCCTACGCCAAGCTGACCGAGAGCCTGCAGACCTTCGGTGGTTCGGGCTTCCTGCAGGACTACCCGATCGAGCAGTACATCCGCGACGCCAAGATCGACTCGCTGTACGAGGGCACCACGGCGATTCAGGCCCAGGACTTCTTCTTCCGCAAGATCGTCCGCGACAAGGGTGTGGCGCTGGCGCACGTCGCAGGCCAGATCGAGGAGTTCGTCAAGAGCGAGTCGGGCAACGGCCGGCTGAAGGCCGAGCGGGTGCTGCTGGCGACCGCGCTGGAAGACGTGCAGGCGATGGCCGCCACGCTGACCGGCTACCTGATGTCGGCGCAGGAGAGCCCCGAGAACCTCTACAAGGTCGGCCTGGGTTCGGTGCGCTTCCTGATGAGCGTCGGCGACCTGGTCATCGGCTGGCTGCTTGCGCGGCAGGCCGCGGTGGCGATCCAGGCGCTCGATGCGGGTGCCAGCGGTGACGACCGCGCCTTCTACGAGGGCAAGGTCGCGGTGGCGTCGTTCTTCGCCAAGAACATGCTGCCGCTGCTCACCAGCACGCGTCAGGTGATCGACACCATCGACAACGAGATCATGGAGCTGGACGAGGCGGCCTTCTAAAGCCCAGCCGCTTCGACCAAAAGACCCCCGGGACTCTTCCCCGGGGGTCTTTTGTATCGCTGCTCGCCAAGATTTCGCCAAGGCGATCGGACCAGAGTTGGCGCCATGAAGATGTCGACACTGATGGCCATGCTCGCGGCGCTCGCCGCGGCCACGATCGCTGCGCCGGTGACCGCACACGCCGACTCGCTACCTCCGTGTTCCGACGGTCAGGTGCAGGTGAGCAACGGCGGCCAGCAGGCCGCATCCGGGCACCGCGAGCTCGTCCTGGTGTTCAGCCTGGCGCCCGGCGCACAGGAGTGCTCGCTGACCGGCTACCCCGGCGTCGACTCCGGTGCCGGTGGTCCGCGTCATCCACGCGACCCGCACCATGGCGGGCTTCATGGGCGGACTGCGCGACACCGAGGTGCCGCCCACGGTCCCGGTCACCGCCACCGCACCCGCTCGCGCCGTCGTCGAAGGTGTCGCCGTCGACAAGACCGATGCCAACCGCGCGTGCCCGAAATACACCCAGCTTCTGGTGACTGCGCCGGACACGACGACCGCCGCCACTGTCCCCGTGGACATCGACACATGCCAGCTGCAGGTCCATCCGGTGGGCTCGGCAGCCGCCGACAGCAGCTACCACGAGCACACCGAAACCGCCGAGTACACAATCGATATCACCTACCCGACTGGACTATCCGGACATGAAGTCGGTGTCGGACTTCGTGAACGCCGACCGCGGCTATTTCCTGGACTGGGTCGCCCGGTTCGGCCATGACGGGCCCGCCAGGCAGTACATGTACGACGTCAGCGGGAAGACGTACCGTCGACGCAGCCGGCCACCACGAGCCTGGTGCTGACGCTCGACCACGACACCGGCGCCGCCCACGAGGGGCATCCCGAAACGGTGTTCGAGTCGTTCACCTACGACCTGGCGAAGCAGCGTCCGATCACGTACGAGACGCTGTTCAAGCCCGGACGCGGATGTGGTGTCGGTGCTCGGGCCGAAGGTGGCCAAGTCTGTACGACCGCCCGATCAACCGGCCGGCCAAGCTGTCGCCGTCGGATTTCCGCAATTTCGCGCTCACCGATGACGCCGTCATCTTCTTCTTCGCCGAGGGCCAGTTGATGGCTGCGGACAACACGGGTCCGCGCCAGATCTACGGTGCCGCGCAGCGAATTGGCACCGCTGCTTGCCTGACGCGAGATACTGCCTGGGTGAATTCGCGCGTCGGTACGACGTTCGGCAAGTACACCATCTCGCGCATGCTCGGCATGGGCGGGATGGGTGAGGTGTACGAGGCCTACGACGCCGAGAAGGGGCGCACTGTGGCGCTGAAAATCCTGGCCGACGAGTACTCCCACGACGAAAACTTTCGGACCCGGTTCCAGCGCGAATCCCGTGCGGCGGCGATCCTGGCGGAACCGCATGTGATCCCCATCCACGACTGGGGTGAGATCGACGGTCATCTCTACATCGACATGCGACTGGTGGCGGGACAGACACTCACCGAATTGCTCGCAGCCGGCCCGCTGGCACCGGCGCGCGCGGTCGACATCATCGGTCAGGTCGCGGCAGCACTCGATGCCGCGCACGCTGCAGGCCTCGTACATCGAGACATCAAGCCGCAGAACATCATCGTCACGCCTGCCGACTTCGCCTACCTCGTCGACTTCGGTATCGCCGAGACCACCGGTGACACCCGGCTCACCGGGGCGGGCACGAAGATCGGCACGTTGAACTACATGGCGCCCGAACGGTTCACCGACAAGCCCGCCACCTCCGCGGTCGATGTCTACGCACTTGCCGGTGTGCTGTACGAGGCGCTGACCGGCGAGATGCCCTTCGCCGGGGACAGTTTGGAGCATCTACTCGCCGCACACATCACCTTGCCGCCGCCCCGGCCCAGCGAAGCGAACCCGCGTGTTCCCGCGGCGTTCGACGACGTCATCGCGCGCGGCATGGCCAAGGATCCCGACGACCGCTACGGTACGGCGGGCGGACTCGGCCGGGCCGCGCAGCGGGCGCTGAACAGCGGCCAGGCAACCGTCACCGCCGCCATGACGACGGCCGCGACCGCGGAACCGGTTGCCCAACAGAGGAAGTGGGGGCGGCCTGTCGCCATCGCCGCCATTGCTGCGCTGATGCTGTGCAGGCGCCGGAGCACTGACTATCTTTCTGCTGCACCGTGATTCGAGTGCCGAAAAGGATCCGAGCAACAGTGCACCGATAGTGACCGGCCCTGATCAGAGCAAGCTTCACCAGGCATGCGACCAGGGGTTCGAGCTGCCCGCCCGGGACGGCTTCGGGACACATGCAGGAAGGGGCACACCCGAAACGTCCTGTTTCTTCACCGACAGCGTGCTGCGTGCGTACTGGGACCAGTACGGCAACGCGAGCCCGCTGCCGCGCTCGGTGTCGGCGCCGGGCGCCGTCGACTGCGCGATGGTGCTCGGCGCCGAATGCGATGGCTCCGACTTCCTGATGAAGTGCCAGCAGTACACCGGCGACAACTGGATCACCTGCACAGGCGGCCAGAGCGCCCGGGTTTACTTGTGGTGATGCGACGAACAATTGCAGCGACGATCTTCGCGCTGGCGTCGGTCCTGACCTTCTTCGCGCCCGCGACCGTCGCGGCGTCGTCGATCGAAGGAAAGTCGGTCTTCCTCGACCCGGGCCACAGCGGCGCCAACGACGCGTCGATCGACAACCAGGTGCCCAACGGCCGCGGCGGCACCAAGGAATGCCAGACGACAGGCGCGGCAACGAATGACGGCTACCCCGAGCACAGCTTCAACTGGGACGTCGCCACCCGCGTGCGTGCCGCGCTGGAGCAGATGGGCGTGACCGTCGAGATGTCACGACCCGACGACGCGTCCGTGGGGCCCTGCGTCGATCAGCGGGCGGCGGCGGCGAACCGCATGCGGCCAGACGCCGACGTGAGCATCCATGCCGACGGCGGACCGGCCTCCGGGCACGGCTTCCACGTCAACTACTCGGCGCCACCGCTCAACGCTGTACAAAGCGGGCGTGCCATTGTGCTGGCCACCGCCATGCGCGACTCCATGGTCGCCGACGGAATGCAGCCGTCCACCTACATCGGTTCGGACGGCCTGTACGGTCGCGCCGACCTCGCGGGTCTCAACCTCGCCGAGTATCCCGCCGTCCTCGTCGAGACGGGCAACATGCGCAACGGCGGCGAGGCGGCGCTGATGGAAACGGCCGACGGCCGCCAGCACTACGCCGACGCCATCACCGCAGGCGTCGTCGCGTTCCTGACCCAGACATAAAAGGGCGGGTTCGGGAGGACACCGAGGTGCGTCACATTAGTCTCGCGCGGTCGGCTTTCACCTCTGGGCCGACTCTTCGGAATGGTCACTCCCGAACCCGTCGTGCGATCGACTGTACGCCTGTGACCGCAGTCACACCAGGGCTGAATTTCGGGCCGTCAGGAGTCCAAGGACAGCAGCAGCGCGCGGGTGCGTTCGCGCACGTCAGGCGATGCGTCGAAGACCACCGCGGAGATCTCGTCGACGCCGAGCCCGGCCAGCTCGCCGAGCCGGTCGGACACCGCTTTCTCGTCGCCGATGATGGCGGCGTCCTCGGGGTTCGCGTAGCCCTCCCGGTCGAGCATCGCGCGATACGACGGCAGGAAGCCGTAGTTCCCGAACTGTTCGGCGGCTTGGGCTCGAGCGCCGTCGACGTCGTCGGTGACGCTGATCGGCAGGCCCGCCACCACGCGGACCGCGCCGTCGGGACGACCGGCCTCGGCGGCGGCCTCGCGCAGGGCAGGCCCGATATGGTCGCCCAACGTCTTGGGCCCGCACATCCACGTCAGCGTGCCTGCTGTGCGCCTGCCGCAGAGCTTGAGCATCTGCGGCCCCAGCGCGGCGAGATACACGTCGGGCGTCGCCGCGTCGGCGATCTGCAGTGCCCCGCGCGCCGTCACGGTTTCACCGACCACGTTGACCGCCTCGCCTGCCAGCAGCGGCTGCAGGGCGTCGAGGTATTCGCGCATGCGGCGCACCGGCTTGTCGTACGGGATTCCCCACATCCCCTCGGTAACCGCCTGGTGCGTCATGCCGAGGCCGAGTAGGAACCGGCCGCCGGCGATCCTGTTCAGCGTCAGTGCCCGCTGGGCGAGCAGCATCGGGTGCTGGTTCTGGATCGGCAGCACCGCGGAGCCCACCTCGATGCTGTCGACTTCGCGCAGCGCCACCGCCAATGCGGTCAACAAGTCGCCGTCGAAAGGCATCTGGGCCATCCACACCCGCCGGAAACCCTCGTCGCGCATTTTCGCGAGTGCTTCCACTGTGGAGTCGATCGACGCTGCGCCGACGGCGCTGACAAGGTTGAGGCTGATCCGCATGGTCTTCATCGAAGCACGCGCGTGAAACGATGTGCAGCGATGACCACCGAACTGGTGCGGTTGCAGAACTTCGGGCCCAATTGGTTCGCCTCGGTGATGGGTACCGGCATCGTCGCGACGGCAGGTGTGACGCTGCCGGTGCACGTGCCGGGGTTGCGCGGTTTCTCCCATGTCGTGTGGGTGGTCGCCGCCGTGCTGTTGGTGGTGCTCATCGTCGCGGTGTCCGTTCAGTGGGCCCGCCATCCGACGGTGGCGCGCAGCCACGCGCGCAATCCACAGATGACGCACTTCTACGGCGCCGCGCCGATGGCACTGATGACCGTGGGCGCCGGTGCGCTGCTGATCGGCAAGGACATCATCGGCGGCCGGATCGCGGTCGACCTCGCCTGGGTGTTGTGGACGACAGGCACCTTCGGCGGTCTGTTCACCGCCGCGACCATTCCGTACCTCATGTTCACGCAGCTCAACGTCGAACCCGATGCGGCGTTCGGCGGTTGGCTGATGCCGGTTGTGCCGCCGATGGTGTCCGCGGCGGCGGGCGCGTTGCTGATACCTCACATGGCGCCGGGCACGGGCCGCACCACGATGCTTTACGGCTGCTACGCGATGTTCGGACTGTCGCTCGTGGCGGCGCTGATCATCATCGCGATGATCTGGAGCAGGCTCGCGCTGTACGGAACATCAGGGACGACGAGGGTGCCCACCCTGTGGATAGTGCTCGGGCCCCTCGGGCAGGGCATCACTGCGGCGGGCCTGCTCGGTGCGAACGCCGCGTTGGCGGTGCCCGACGAACTGGCCGACGGGATGAACGTCTTCGCTGTGCTGTTCGGCGTGCCGGTATGGGGATTCGCGGTGCTGTGGATCGCGCTGGCCACCCAGCTGACCATCCGCACCCTGCGCCGCGGCATGGCGTTCGCGCTGACGTGGTGGAGTCTGACGTTCCCCGTCGGAACGTTTGTCACCGGTACCACGCAGCTGGCCAATCACACGGGGCTACCCGCGTTCCGCGTCGCCGCGGCGATCACGTACGCCGGCCTGCTGTTCACGTGGGGCCTTGTCGCCGTGCGCACGGCGCGCGGCAGTCTGCGGGGAAACCTGTTCGCACCGCTGCAGGCGGCGGGACCGATCAAGGCGGTCAAGGACCCGCCCAAGTAGTCGCCCCGTGTTGCCGTCGGGTCGGGGGGTCAGACGACAACACGGAGCTATCCCGTGTATCGACTGCCGTTCCGGACGCGTTACACGCCCGTCAAACCGGCTGGTCAGGCCTCGAGAATAGCTGCGACGCCCTGTCCGCCCGCCGCGCAGATCGAGATCAGTCCGCGGACCGGCTTGCCGGTCTCCTTCTTCTTTTCGGCGAGCTGCTTGGCCAGCTGCGCGACGATCCGGCCGCCGGTCGCGGCGAACGGGTGGCCCGCCGCCAGCGACGAACCATTGACGTTCAGCTTCGACCGGTCGATCGAACCGAGTGCGGCGTCGAGGCCGAGCCGTTCCTTGCAGTACTCCTCGGACTCCCACGCCTGCAGGTGCGCCAACACCACCGACGCGAACGCCTCGTGAATCTCGTAGAAGTCGAAGTCCTGCAGGCTCAGACCATTTCGTGCCAGAAGTCGCGGCACCGCGTACGTCGGCGCCATCAGCAGGCCGTCCTTGCCGTTCACATAGTCCACCGCCGCCGTCTCACCGTCGACGAAGTAGGCCAGAACCTGGTGCCCGTGCGCCTCGGCCCACTCGTCGCTGGCCAGCAGCGACACCGACGCACCGTCGGTCAGCGGCGTCGAGTTGCCCGCCGTCATCGTCGCGTCGCCGGAGCGCACTCCGAACACCGGCTTGAGCTTGGCCAGCTTCTCGGCCGACGAATCGGCGCGCAGGTTGTTGTCCCTGTACACCCCGAGGAACGGGGTGACCAGGTCGTCGAAGAAGCCGCGGTCATAGGCGGCCGCCATGTTCTGATGGCTGGCCGCGGCCAACTCGTCCTGGTCGACGCGCTTGATGCCCATCTCCTTGGCCGTCACCGCGGCGTGCTCGCCCATCGACATGCCGGTACGCGGCTCGCTGTTCACCGGAATCTCCACGCCGAGCGCCGCGGGCAGCTTGCCGACCAGTTTGAGCCGGTCGACGTTGGACTTGGACCGGCGCAGCCCGAGCAGGACCCGGCGCAGGTCGTCACCGAAGGCGATCGGCGCGTCGGAGGCGGTGTCGACGCCGCCCGCGGCCGCCGCGTCGTATCTCCCGGCGGCGATGCCGTCGGCAGCGGCGATGGTGGCCTGCAGACCGGTGCCGCACGCCTGCTGGATGTCGAATGCGGGCGTATAGGACGACAGCGAGCTGCCGAGAACACACTCGCGCATCAGGT
Organism: uncultured Actinomycetota bacterium; assembly: GCA_963758825.1. Lineage (GTDB taxonomy): Bacteria > Actinomycetota > Actinomycetes > Mycobacteriales > Mycobacteriaceae > Mycobacterium. The sequence continues at coordinate 487,865 of CAVWWV010000019.1, forward strand.
TGAAGTCGCGGCTGTGTTTGAGCACCGCGCCACCGATCACGGCGCCGAGCTTGTCGCCCGCCAGGTCGAAGCGGTCGATCAGGCCGCCGAGCGCGGCGGTGAACATGTCCTGGTTGGAGGCGCTTGCATAGGCGCCGTCGGAGCGTGCGAAGGGAATCCGGTTGCCGCCGAGGATTGCGACCCGCCGGTGGGTATCACTAGCCATGCACCCATAGTACCCACCCTTCTTACTCTGGAGTAAGTTCGTCCCCATGGCTACCGACCTGTACTCGCAAATCGTCCACTCGGCGCCCGGAAACCTCCTCGCCAAGCAGCTCGGCATCCCCCAGCCCGAGACGCTGCGCCGGTACCGGGCGGGCGACCCGCCACTGGCGGGATCCCTGCTCATCGGCGGTGAGGGCCGCGTCGTGGAACCGCTTCGCGTTGCGCTGGCGGAGGACTACGACGTGGTGTCCAACAACCTCGGCGGGCGCTGGGCCGACTCCTTCGGCGGCCTGGTGTTCGACGCCACCGGCATCACCGAGCCCGCCGGGTTGAGGGGCCTCTACGAGTTCTTCACGCCGCTGCTGCGCAACATCGGGCCGTCGGGCCGCGTCGTCGTCATCGGCACGACGCCCGAGGACGCGGGCAGCCCCCACGAGCAGATCGCGCAGCGGGCGCTGGAGGGATTCACCCGCTCACTGGCCAAGGAGATGCGACGCGGCGCCACGGTGTCGCTGGTGTACCTCTCCCCTGACGCAAAGCCTGCCGCCACCGGGCTGGAGTCGACGTTGCGGTTCATCCTGTCCGGCAAGTCGGCCTACGTCGACGGCCAGGTGTTCCGGGTCGGCGCGGCCGACGCGGCGCCGCCCGCCGACTGGGACCGGCCGTTGGACGGAAAAATCGCGCTGGTGACCGGCGCGGCGCGCGGCATCGGCGCCACCATCGCCGAGGTCTTCGCACGTGACGGCGCCAGCGTGGTGGTCGTCGATGTGGAGGGGGCCGCCGAAGCGCTCCAGGCGACCGCCGAGAAAGTCGGCGCGACGGCGTTGACGCTCGACGTGACCGCAGACGACGCCGTGGACCGCATCGCCGAACACCTGCGTGAGCATTACCACGGCTCGCCGCTGGACATCCTGGTCAACAACGCGGGCATCACCCGGGACAAGCTGCTGGCCAACATGGACGAAGGCCGCTGGGATTCAGTCGTCGCGGTGAATCTCCTCGCGCCGCTGAGGCTCACCGAGGGGCTGTTCGACAACGGCACCCTGGCCGAGAACGGACGCGTCGTCGGTCTTTCGTCGATGGCGGGGATCGCGGGCAACCGCGGTCAGACCAACTACGCCGCCACCAAGGCCGGCATGATCGGCCTCACCGATGCGCTGGCCCCCAAGCTCGGCGAGAAGGGCGTCACCATCAACGCCGTCGCACCCGGCTTCATCGAGACGAAGATGACCGAGGCTATTCCGCTGGCCACCCGGGAGGTCGGCCGCCGGTTGAACTCGCTGTACCAGGGCGGCAAGCCCGTCGATGTCGCCGAGGCCATCGCCTACTTCGCGAGCCCCGCTTCGGTCGCCGTCACCGGCAACACGATCCGGGTCTGCGGCCAGGCCTGGCTGGGCGCCTAGGCTGAGCACCGTGACTCAGCCCTCCGGCCTGAAGAATCTGCTGCGCGCCGCGGCGGGAGCCCTGCCGTTCGTCCCTCGCAGCGACACGCTTCCCGACCGCACGCTCACCGTCGAGGACCTCGAGATCGACCGGGCCAACGTCGCCGCGTACGCCAACGTCACAGGGCTGCGGTTCGGGGACGCCGTCCCGCTCACGTATCCGTTCGCGTTGACGTTCCCGACCGTGATGGCGCTGGTGACCGGCTTCGACTTTCCCTTCGCCGCAATGGGTTCGGTGCACATCGAGAACCACATCACGCAGTACCGCCCGATCGCCGTCACCGACACGGTCGGTGTCACGGTGCATGCGGAGAACCTTCGCGAGCACCGCAAGGGCCTGCTGGTCGACATCGTCACCGACATCAAAGTCGGCAACGACACCGCATGGCATCAGGTGACGACGTTCCTGCATCAGCAGAAGACGAGCCTGTCGGATGAGCCGAAGCCACCGCAGGAGAAGCAGAGCAAGCTCGGGCCGCCGAACGCCGTGCTGCGAATCACGCCCGGGCAGATCCGTCACTACGCCTCGATCGGCGGGGACCACAACCCGATCCACACCAACCCGATCGCGGCCAAGCTGTTCGGCTTCCCCACCGTCATCGCACACGGAATGTTCACCGCCGCAGCGGTCTTGGCCAACATCGAAGGTTCACTCCCGGACGCGGTGAAGTACTCGGTGCGGTTCGCCAAGCCGGTGGTGCTGCCGGCAAGCGCCGGCCTGTACGTCGACCGTGTCTCCGACGGCTGGGAGCTGAACCTGCGCGACATCAAGAAGGGCGAACCGCACCTGATGGGAAGCGTCAGCGCGCTCTAGCGAGCGGCGTTCTGCGCCTCGTAAAGCCTCTTGTACAGGCCGCCCTCGGCGATCAAGGTACGGTGGTCGCCGACTTGGGCGATGCGGCCGTGCTCCAGCACCAGGATCCGATCCGCAACCGCGGCAATGAAATCCATGTCGTGACTGATGACCATGCAGGTGCGGTCGCGCGCATAGTCGCGGATCACGCCGGTCAGCCTTGCCCGCTCGTCGGCGTCGAGGTTCTCGGTCGGCTCGTCGAGCAGAAGAACCTCCGGCGCGCGCAACAGGCAGCGCGCCACCGCGATCAGCCGCTTCTGGCCGCCCGATGGGACCTGCACGTCCATCACCGTCTCGTAGCCGTCATGCATCTTCGTCGGGTCGACGATGACGGAGTGCACGTGGGCTTTTCTGCAGGCTTCCTCGACGTCGGCGTCGTCGGCACCCGGCCGCGCCAGCAAAATGTTCTCCCGGATCGTGTCCCTGGTGAAGAACGGAAACTGGGCGAGTTTGGAAACCTGATCGCGCAGCGACGCGATGGTCACCCCCACGACGTCGTGGCCGTCGAGCAGGATTCGACCCTGCTGCGGGTTCAGGAACCGCAGCAGGAGGTTGAACACCGTCGACTTTCCCGACCCGATGCCGCCGACCAGGGCGACCGTCTCGCCTTCGGCGACCGAGAAAGACAACCTGTCGAGAACGGTTTGGCCGGCTGAATAGCCGAACGTCACATCCTCGAACACCACGTTGCCATGAACCTCGCCGAGTGCGACCGCGCCTGCGGCGTCCCGCACCGAAGGTCGGGTGTCGAGCAGCTCGTAGGTCGACGCCGCATTCGGAGCCACCGACTGATACGTGGTGTAGGCCCCCATCACCCGCTGCGCGGCGCCGAACATGGTCGGGACCATCCCGGTGAACACGATCAGGCCTGCCAGCGTCAGACCGAAACTCGCGCTGAACGCGATGCCGACGAGCAACACCACGACGGTACTCAGCGCGACGAACACCTGAGACCCGTTCGCCATGGCCTGCATCCACACCACCGAGGTTGCGGTACTCGTTGCCGAGCGCTCCGAAACCTCGCGAAACCGGCTGCTGCGCAACGGCTCGGCGTTGAATGTCTGGATCTCGGCCATTCCGTTGATCGTCTGTTCCAGCTCGGCGGCCATCGCACGGTCGGCGTTCATCACCCGCCGCATGGCCGCCTGGACACCGCGGCCCGCGACCCTCAGGGTGATCAGCGCCAGCGGTGTGAGCACAAGGGCGGCGACCGTCATCTGCCATGAGATGGCCACCAGATAACCGATGGCGACGATCAGCACCACGATGTCGATCAGCGGCGGCAGCAGACAGTCAGTCAAAAGTCGTTGCACACCAGCCGGTTCGACCGTCACCCGCTGCATCAGTTCGCCGCTGCGCGAGGAGTTGAAGAAGTCCAGCGACAGCGTTTGCATGTGATCGTGGACGCGCTGCCGGATGTCCACCAGAAGGATCCGGTCGACCTTCGTACCGACCCACGTGTTGACGAAGTACATCAACTGCGTCAGCAGAAGCGCGCCTGCCCACGTCGCAAGAAGCACCCCGAACGGGACCGAGCCCGCCACCGACCGGAGCAGGCCGTTATCCCTTGCGACGAGCGGACCGCGCAAATCCCATACCCCGCTGAGGTTTCCATTTTCGCCCGCCTCCGCGATGACCTGCACCATCGGTCCGAAGGCGGCAGCCGAGACATACGGCAGCGCCGAGGCGATCACGCCGAGCAGCAGCGACACACCGATCAGACCGCGCACCGACCGCAGCATGCCAAGACTGCGCCACACCAGCCTGCGGGACGTCACGTGTACAGAATGCGGGACGGTCGGCGCTTTGTCCTAGAGTCGAGCCGTGACCGCGCAGAAGATGCCGCCCGCCAAAGTCGTCAGTGTCCTGGAACGCGCCCGCCACGTCCTCGGCCGTGTCCATCAGCGCAGCGTGCCGCCTGTGGCCGCGATGATGGAGATGATCATCGGGGCCTGGCGCGCACAGGGCATCGCCGTCGCCGCCGAACTGAAGGTGGCCGACGCGCTGGCCGACGGCCCGCTGACCGCCGACGAACTGGCCCGTCACGTCGGTGCCGACCCGGACGCTCTCGCCCGACTGATGCGCGCGCTGGTCGGCGAGGGCATATTCGTCAGGCGCGGCGATGGCCGGTTCGCACTCAATGCACTCGGTGAAACCCTGCGGTCGGACGCTGCGCTCTCCATGGCGGGTATGGCTCACATGGTCGGCCACCCGGCATATCGCGAGCACTGGAGCGGCCTGCTCGAGGCCGTCAGGACCGGCGAGGCAGCACCGCCCAAGCTGCGTGGCATGAGTGCGTGGGACTACCTGGTCGAGAATCCGGACTTCGCAGCGGTTTTCAACAATGCGATGACGAGTGTGTCGGAGTTGGCCATCGACCCGGTCGTCGCCGCCTATGACTTCGCACCCTACCGAACCATCGTCGACGTCGGCGGCGGGTACGGCAGGCTGCTTTCGGCGATCGTCGCCGCGACGCCGGGCGCACAGGGTGTGCTCTACGATCTCCCTCAAGTCGTCGAGGGCGCACCGGCACTGCTCGCGAATCACGGAGTGGCAGAACGTGTGCGGGTCGAGGGAGGGTCGTTCCTTGACGCGGTGCCCGAGGGCGGCGATGCCTACGTGCTGAAGAACGTCATCCACGACTGGGCCGACGCGGACGCCGTAACGATCCTGGGCAATGTCAGGAAGGCGGCGCGCACCGGCGCCACGCTGTTGCTTGTCGAGTTCGTCATCCCCGACCACGACCGCCCGTTCATCGGCAAGTGGGCGGACATGGAAATGCTCGTCCAGCTCGCCGCGCGCGAACGGACTGCCGACGATTACCGAAAGCTCTACCAGCAGGCCGGTTTCCAGATGACGCGCGTGGTGCCGACGGCCGGTCCGGTCAGCCTGGTGGAGGGGAAGGCGGTCTAGCCGCCTGCGGCCGTCGCGGCGGTGGCATCCTTTTCGCTCGGCGTGGCCCTCAGCCCTCGCCAGAACAGGTTGATCATCAGCTCGGCGGCCTCGTCGACGTCGGCGTCGCCGATGCTGACTTGGTTGGCGACCGCCTCGCCCGCACCCACGAGGGCGACCGCCATCATGTTGAAGTCGGCGTCGGGTTCGGGGTGTCGGGTACCCGACTGCAGCAGCCGGGCCACCAGGTCGACGATCCGCTCGCGACCCTCGCGCACCGTGTGCGCGAACGCCTGCGAACTGGTCGCCTGCGTGTACAGCACGATCCACGATGCGCGGTTGGTGTCGATGTAGTTCAAAAACGACAGCACGGCGTTGCGCAACAGATCCTTGGGGCTCTGGCTGAAGTCGATCTCGCCGCGCACGGTTTCCACGAACCGGCCCAGCTCGCGGTCCAGGCACGCGCCGAACAGTTCTTCCTTGGAGCCGTAGTACAGATAGAGCATCGGCTTGGAGATCTCGGCCTGTGCGGCGATCGCGTCCATCGATGTCTCGTGATAGCCGTTGATGGAGAACATCTGCACCGCAGCGTCCAGCATCTGCTGCTCACGGACGGCACGCGGAAGTCGTTTCGTACCACCTGCCATGACTCGAGAATAGCTGGTCAGGGGAGAAGCTCGGTCCGGCGCTGCTCCTCCCACAGCGCCATCCGGGTGCGCGCCGGTTCGCCGAGTGCGTCCATCACCAGCGGGATCAGCAACTCGGTGAGCAGGAACCCCGCGGCCATGCTCTGGAAGGTCGTTCCGACCGTGCTCGACGCCGCGAGCACCACCTCGGCGTCGGGTGCCACCGGACACGCCAGGTCGTCGGTGATCAGCAGGACCGTCGCACCCGCGCGGTGCACCCGCAGCGCGAGGTCCGCGGCGCTGCGCTGGTAGCGGTGGTAGTCGAACAGCACGACGACGTCGGCGCGCGACAGTTCGAGCATCGCGCCCATGTCGCCGCCATCAGGATCGGCGAGCAGCCGCACCCCCGGCCGCAGCTGTTCGAGGTGGGCGGCCAGGTGCAGGGCCAGCAGATGCGAGAAGCGTCCGCCGTGCAGGTAAACCGTCCGCCCTGCATCCGACAACAACGCGACTGCGGCATCGAGCGCCGAGGTGGGCAGCGCCGCAAGGGTTTCGACGGCTCGCTCGTTCTGGGCGCGGGCCTGCTGCAGCAACCGGTCGAGAGGACCTCCTGCGGGCGGCGCATCCGGCAGCCGATTGATCGGGCCGTTCGACAGGGCCGACAGCTCGGCCCGCAACGCGACCTGCAGATCGGTGAACCCGTCGTAGCCGAGCGACTGCGCGAACCGGAGCACCGTCGGCGGACTGACCTCGGCGCGCTCGGCCAACCGGGCGGCGCTGGCCAGCCCGGCGCTCGGATAATCGGCGAGCAGGGTCCGACCGACCCTGCGTTCGGCCTTGCTCAGCGTCGGCAATGCGGAACTCGTCCGCACGGCGACCGTCTCCTGCGTCACCGCGTCGAGGGGGTCATGAGCGGCAGCGTCGCCATCGACAGGTCATACATCGAGATCGAGGTGACGCTCTCCGACTCCAGCGGGCGCCAGTCGACGTCACCGAACCCCGTCGAAGCGATCACCACCCTGTCCCCGTCGGTCCGTGCCCACCGCATTCCGAAGTAATCCTCGAGGTGCTCGGCGGGCAGGTCGGCAGCAGTGATCTCCGCGATGTCTTCATCCGGCAGCCGACTGCGCGCGTGTGCATGCACGGCGATCAGCTGGTCCTCGCCCAGGATCAGCGCATTCAGGCTGGCGTCGGGAAACCGCTCACGCAGCGCAGATACCGCCCGCCTGACCGCCTCCGCGAGATCCGGTGACGAGGCACGATGCTGGCGGATCAGGCCGAAATAGCGCTCGCTGTCGGTGCCACCGCGGATGGTCGCGGCGGTCTCGGGTGTGAGCAGCTCGTCGAGCATCCCGATCGGCTTGATGGAACCGTTGTGTGCCATGGCGATCCGCTGCGCCACAAACGGGTGTGAGTTCTCCGGCCGAACGGCGATGCCGGTGGTCGCCCAGCGCAGATGGACCAGGCTCGCGGCCGACCGCTGATCATGTATCGCGGCGGCGAAGTGCGGGTCGTCGCACGCGCTGCCCGCCGACACCTCGATCTTCGGGTCGTGGCCGGGCAGTCGGACACGCGCGACGCCCCATCCGTCGCCGTGGATCTTCGTCAGCGCGACGAAGTCCTTCAGCACGTCCTCACCGACGGCCCGCGACACCGAGATCGGGGTGGCGGAGACGACACCCAAGAGTCGGCACATGGCGACACCCCTTCGACGGAACGCAACCCGGAATTTAATGAATCAATCCTCTAGCGCAGATCTTAGAGATTATGAAACATTTATGACATACACGGCTCGCATACTCGTGGCGTCCGAGGAGGTTCAATGCCGCTGTCCACCGACGTCGAGGAACTTCGCGCCGGGGGCGTCGCGCTCGTCGCGGGTTCGATCACCGACCTCGCCGGGGTGACCCGCGCGAAGTACGTGCCGCTGCGTCGGCTGGAATCCTTCCAACGCTCGGGCATGGGCGTTTCGCCGTCGTGGAGCGTCTTCTGCGTCGACAGCGGCATCGCCTTCACCGAGAACATCGGGGTGGACGGCGACCTGCGGATCCGCATCGATCCCGCCGACCTTCGCGTGATCGACGACGGAATCGCCTGGGCCCCGGGCGACCTCACGAACCAGGACGGCACCGCCGCCGCGCTGTGCACACGATCGCTGCTGGCCGGCGTCGAATCATCTTTGCGCGCAAAGGGATTGACCGCGCTGGTCGGAGCAGAGCTCGAAGCCACGATGCTGTCACCGGACGCAGGCCACGCGACGAATGAGCCGTGGTCACCGTACGGTGTGCGCACCTCGTTGGACCGGTCGGCGTTCCTCGTCGACCTCGCCGCGGCAGCCGAGCGTGCACAGCTACCCGTCGAGCAGATCCACACCGAGTACGGCCATGATCAAATCGAGGTGTCGCTGGCGCCGGACACTCCGGTTGCCGCGGTCGACACCGTCGCGGCGACCCGCATCGTGATCGGCCGCGTCGCCGCACGGCACGGCCTGCGAATCTCGTTCTCCCCGGTGCCGTTCGAAGGCGAGGCGGGCAACGGCGCGCACCTGCACATGTCCCTGGCCGACGACGACGGGCCGCTGTTCTCCGGGGGCCAGGGGCCACACGGCATGCGCACGGCAGGCGAGTCGGCGATCGCCGGGGTGCTGCAGACGCTGCCCGACCTTCTCGGCGTCTACGCGGGATCCGTGCTGTCGGCGGCGCGGCTGAAACCCGGCAACTGGGCAGGGGCGGCGCAGTGCTGGGGTCTGGAGAACCGCGAAGCCGCGGTGCGATTCGTGGCGGCCACCCCCGGAACGCCGCACGGCGCCAACGTCGAGCTCAAGCTGATCGATCCGAGCGCCAACCCCTACCTCGCGGCGGTGTCCGCTTCTCGGTAGCGCACTGCACGGCATCGAGCGGGGACTCGACCTGGCCGCCGAAGTGCCGAAGGACCCGTCGAAGGCCGCGCAGCCGCCGACGATGCTGCAGACCGACCAGCAGTCGGTGATCAAGGCCCTCGAGACGTCGCCGGTCGCCGCGCAACTGCTGACCCCCGCGGTGATCGAGGGCCTGGTCGCGGTCCGCCGCTATGAGATCGCCACGTTCGGCGACCGGCCACTGGCCGAAACGGCCAAGGCACTGCGGCTGGCCTGGAGTTGCTGACCGAACCTACTGCACGAAGGAGATATCGATGACCACGAGCACACCGGCAGGCCCGTCGGACGAGGTCGACCAGATCCCGCGGCGGCAGCTGCCGTTCTGGGTGGCGCTGGCGCTGTCGGTCGCCCTCGTCGGGCCGACCCTGGCGATGTCGGGAAACGGTCAAGGCCTGATCGGCACCGTTGGGAAGTCGATCCCGTTGGTGTTCCTGATCGGCTTGGTCGGCGTGTCGCTGGTCGGCTACAGCTTCGTCCGGCTGACCCGCCACCTCAACCACGCCGGCTCGTCGTACGGATTGGTCGGCGGCACCATCGGGCCGAGGGCGGGATTCTTCGCCGGCTTCGCGATGCTCGGCGCCTATTGGGCGTTCTCGATCGGCACGCTCGCATTGACCGCGGCGTTCACCAACGCGTTCATCGCCGCCATGCAACCCGACAACGAAAACCCGTCTCAGGCGCCGTGGGTGCTGGTCGTCGTCATCGCCGCCGTCGTCTCGTTCCTCCTCTCCGGCCGCGACATCAGGCTGCTCGCCAAGATCCTTCTCGCGATCGAGGGCGTCGGGATCCTGGCCATGGTCATCCTCGTCATCGTGATCTTCGCCAAGGGAGGTGCGCCGTCGACGGGTATCGACTTCTCGGTGTTCTCGTTCTCCGGCGGCGGCGTCACGCCATCGGCGGTGCTCGCGGGAGTGGTCGCGGCGTTCCTGTCCTGGGCGGGTTTCGAGGCGTGCGCATCCATGGGTGAGGAGACCGACAACCCCGGCCGCAACATCCCGCGGGCGCTGGCGGGCACGCTGCTGCTGACCGGCGTGCTGTTCGTCGTCGTGATGTTCGCCCAGGTCAACGGATTCGGCACCGACCAGGCCGGGCTCGACGCGTTCCAGAGTTCGGGAAACACGTTGGGCGACCTCGGCAATACCTACGTCGGCCAGTGGTTCGGCCTTGTCGTCATCTTCACCGCGATCGTGTCCGCGTTCGGCTGCCACCTCGCGACGTCGGCGACCTCGGGCCGAATGCTCTATGCGTTCGCCCGCGACGGCTTCGGCCCGAAAGTGCTGGCGCACATCCACGCCGCCACCGGTGGCCCGCGCCGCGCCACCTGGCTGGTCGTCGTCGTCGCACTGGTGGTCAACCTCATCTGTGCGGCGCTCGGCTGGCCGGACATGGGCACCGGAAACGACGCCATCGACACCTACTTCCTGTTCGCCGTCGCGGGTTCGGTCTGCCTGATGGTGTGCTACCTGCTGGTCGAGATCGCCGCGGCGTGGTTCGTCGGCGCGCCGAAGTTCCTCGATGTGCACGGCGGCAAGGGCAAGGCGCTCGGTCTGGTGCTGCCGTTACTGGGTGCGCTGGTGATCGTGGTGGTGCTGTGGTTCAACGTCAAGGACGCCGAAACATGGTCCGCTGCACCGCTTCTCGGTCTCTACTGGTGCATCGTCGGGTTGGTCATCGCGCTGGCGGCCTCGGGTATCGCCAAGCGCGTCGGCGAATCGCTGTCGGCCGAATTGAACTTGACGTCGTGAGCACGCTCTACCAGCGGGACGAAGCCTCGATCGCGGGCATCGAGAAGCTGCGGTTCTTCCCGCTCGAGGTGGTGTCCGGGCACAGCTCGACACTGGTCACCCCCGACGGTCGCGAACTGCTCGACCTGTCGGCCACCTGGACGGCAAGCGGGCTGGGCCACGGCCACCCCGCTGTCGTCGAAGCGGTCAGCCGGGCAGTGCGCACGGCACCTGGCGCGGGCGGACTTTCAGCGGTGCATCCCGATTCCGTCGGCCTTGCAGAGGATCTGCTGGCACTGGTCCCTGGCACCGGCGAACGACGGGTCTATCTGGGACACGCGGGATCTGACGCGTGCGATGTCGCACTGCGCGCGTGCAGGCACGCGACGGGCAAGCGCACGGTGATCGCGTTCGAGCACAGCTATCACGGCGGCGTCGGCGTAGCAATGGGCGTTTCGGGCGTGCACGTCGACGCAGGGGCGACACCGGACGCCGACGTCGTCTTCCTTCCCTACCCCAACCCTTTTCGGCCCGCGGGCGGCGATGTCGACGCTGACGTCGCCGCGTGCCTTGACCTCGCCGAGACGCACCTGTCGACGGGGTCCATCGCCTGCTTGATCGTCGAGCCGATCCTGTCCGACGGCGGCCTTGTGGTTCCGCCGGACGGGTTCCTTGCGCACCTGCATGAACGCTGCCGTGCCCACGGCGTGCCGATGATCTGCGACGAGGTCAAGATGGGTCTGGGCAGGCCGGGCACCATGCACGCGTTCGAGCACGACGGCGTGGTGCCCGACATCGTGGCGTTCGGCAAGGTGCTCGGCGGCGGTCTTCCGCTGTCGGCTGCAGTCGGCCCTGCGGAGATTCTCGACGAACCGCCCGCCGCGGCGCTGCTGACCACCGCGGGTAACCCGGTGTGCACGGCGGCAGGCCGGGCGGTGCTGGCGACGATCGTCGCCGACCGGCTTGCCGAGCACGCGGCGAAAGTCGGTGCGGCCCTTGCGGACGCGCTACGAGGTCTGGCCGGGTCGCCGGGCGCCGACCGCATCGGCGAGGTGCGCGGTCGCGGCCTGGCGATCGGGTTGGAACTGGTCGACCCGCAGACCGGTGACCGCGATCCGCGGTTCGCCGCGCAGGTCGTCTACCGTGCCTGGGAGTTGGGTGCGGTGGTCTTCTACGTCGGCGGCAACGTCCTGGAGATCACGCCGCCGCTGGTGTTGACCGAGGACGAGGCGGCACGGGCAGCCGCCATTATCGGCGACGCCATCGCGGACGTCGCCGCAGGGAAGGTCGACGCGGAGGAGGTCGCGCGGTATGCCGGGTGGTGAAGCGCCCGACGTTTTCAGCGGGGTGGAGGATCGGGTGCCCGACGCACTGGCCGATCGTCTGCGCACCATCGCGTTGGTCGACCATCACGTGCACGGCGCGTTCAACAAACCGATCGACCGGGCCGGCTTCGAGGCGTCGATCAACGAAGGGTCGACCGACCCTGTTCCCGATTTCATGACGATGTTCGACTCCCCGCTCGGGCTCGCCATCCGGCGTTGGTGCGCACCGGTTCTGGGGTTATCGGCGCACGCACCCGCCGACGACTATTGGGCCCGCCGCAGCGAGCTCGGCCCCGAAGAGCTGGCCGAAGCGATGCTGGCCGGGGCGGGCGTATCCCGCTGGATCGTCGACACCGGGTTCAAGGGCGACCTGCTCACCACGCCCGAACAGCTCGCCGAGCTCAGCGGCAGGCCGGCATCGGAGATCCTGCGGCTGGAACGACTGACCGAGGATCTGCTCGAGACGGGGACCGATCCCGACGACTTCCCCGCCGCGTTCCGAGCTGCGCTGCAGGAGGCGACGGACTCACCGGACATCGTCGGCACCAAGACGATTGCCGCCTACCGCACCAACTTCGACATCGACTGGTCGCGCCCGACCGACGTCGCGGTCATCGAACACGCCCGCTCGTTGGCCGCGCACGGCAACGACTTACGGGTCGACAGCCCCGTTCTGATCGCCTTCGGCGTGCACGAGGCCGCTGACCACGGGCTGCCGATGCAGGTGCACGTCGGCTTCGGAGACCGCGACCTCGATCTCAATCGCACCGATCCGCTGCTGCTGCTCCCGCTGTTGCGCGCGATGACGCCGGTACCTGTGCTGCTGTTGCACTGCTACCCGTTCCACCGTCAGGCCGGTTACCTGGCGCAGGCGTTCGATCACGTGAACTTCGATGTGGGCCTTGCCATCAACTATCTCGGCAGTCGATCGGTCGCGCTTGTCGGCGAGGCGCTCGACACCGCACCCTTCGCCAAACAGCTCTACTCGTCGGATGCCTTCGGCCCGCCGGAGCTCCACCTGCTCGGGGCGGTGCTGTGGCGGCGCGCCATGGGCCTGATCCTTGGCGAGTGGGTGCGCACCGGCGACTGCGCCGAGCAGGATGCGATCGCGATCGTGGACATGATCGGCGTGCACAACGCCGCCCGCGTCTACGGCCTGTAGCTCAGACGGCGTCAGCACTTCGGATTCGGGCCCCTTCTGGCCTGCCACCTGAGCACCGCCTCGTCGACGCGGCCCTGCGAGAGCTCTCCCGCCGCCAAGGCCTTCTCCAGCCCGTCCAGCACCGCGGGCACCTCGTCGGTGGTCACCCACAGCGCCACATCGGCACCCGCCTGCAACGCCTTGAGCACCGCGTCGGCCACGCCGTAGCGCTGGTTGATGGCGCCCATGCTGGACAGGTCGTCGCTGTAGACAAGGCCGCCGAAGCCGGGGCCGCCGTAGCCGCCCGACCGGAGCAGCCCGTAGGCGGCCGGACTGAGGCTGGCGGGATCGTTGCCGGTGAGGCCGGGCACCTGCATGTGGCCGACCATCACGGCGACCGGCGCCTGGGTGGTCAACGTCTGGTACGGGATGAGGTCGCTGGTTTTCAGTTCGTCCAACGGCGGGGTGACGACGCCACCCTCGTGGGAGTCGCCCGACGCGTGACCGTGGCCGGGGAAGTGCTTGAGCACCGGCAGCACGCCGGCGTCGCGCAGTCCTTGGGCATAGGCGCCTGCGAACGCGACGACCTGAGCGGGATCCGAGCCGAACGAGCGATCGCCGATGACCTCGTCATCGGATTCTTCTGTGACGTCGACGACCGGCGCGAAGTCGATCGTGACGCCGAGGTTGCGCATGGCCTGACCGCGCTGGAACGCGATGCCGCGGACCTCGTCGGGTGTCATCGTCTGCGCGAGCACCCGTGGCGACGGCTGGACGCCGATCAGCTTCGCCAGGCGGGACACCCGGCCGCCCTCCTCGTCGACGCTCACCGCGAGCGGCAGCGGGCCCGCGGAGCCGGCGATGTCGGCCAGCGGCGGGCCCATCATCGACAGGTCGGTCCAGCTGCCGATCATGATGCCGCCGACGTGCTGGTTGTCGACCACGGCGCGCGCGTCGTCGGCCCCCGTGACTCCGACCATAAGCAGCTGGGCCAGCTTGTCGCGGGTCGACATCGCCGCAAGCACGTCGCCGCATGCGGGCGGCACCGGTGCGGCGGGCAGCGGCCGGCCCATCGAGGTGTTCGACGGTTTGGGCTCTGCGGAGGGCTTCTCGGGGCTGGCCGAGCAGCCCACCAACAGGCTGGTCAGCGCCGCGAGGGCACCCAGGACACGGGGAAGGGACATGTGCGCATGTTAGTTTGGGCCGCATGGACCGGTTTCTGGTGCCCGCTGCGGCAAGCATCGTCGTCGGCCTATTGCTCGGTGCCGCCGCCATCTTCGGGATCACGCTGATGGTGCAGCAGGACACCAAGCCGCCGGTGCAGGCAGGCGATCCGGCGTCGGCCGTGCTGAACCGTGTCGAGTACGGCGACCGAAGCTAGGTTCGCGCCGCCCCTTGCTCGCCGCTGGCTCTGGCTGGTCGCGGCGATATCGCTGGCCCTGACGTTCGCGCAGTCGCCGGGCAAGATCTCGCCGGACACCAAGCTCGATCTCACCGCCAACCCGCTGCGGTTCCTGGCGCGCGCGCTCAACCTGTGGAACAGCGAGCTGCCGTTCGGCCAGGCGCAGAACCAGGCCTACGGCTACCTGTTCCCGCACGGCGCCTTCTTCCTCATCGGCGACATCGCGGGCCTGCCGGGTTGGGTGACCCAGCGGCTGTGGTGGGCGCTGCTGCTGACCGTCGGATTCTGGGGGCTGCTGCGGCTGGCCGAGGCGTTGGGCATCGGCTCGCCGGGCTCGCGGGTGATCGCCGCCGCGGCGTTCGCGCTGTCGCCGCGCGTACTGACCACGATCGGCGCCATCTCGTCGGAGACACTGCCGATGATGCTGGCGCCGTGGGTGCTGCTGCCTGTGATCGTTGCACTGCGCGGTGGGCCTACGGCCGCAGGCCAGGGGACGGTGCGGGTACTCGCCGCGCGGTCGGCGCTGGCGCTCGCCCTGATGGGCGCGGTCAACGCGGTGGCCACGCTCACCGGCTGCCTGCCCGCGCTGATCTGGTGGGCCTGCCACCGGCCGAACCGATTGTGGCTGCGGTTCACCGCGTGGTGGGCGCTGTGTGCGGTGCTGGCCGTCACCTGGTGGGTGGTCGCGCTGATCATGCTCGGCCGGATCAGCCCGCCGTTCCTCGACTTCATCGAATCTTCCGGTGTCACAACACAATGGACGTCGCTGACGGAGATGCTTCGCGGCACCGACAGCTGGACCCCGTTCGTCGCGCCCGACGCCACCGCAGGCGCGACCCTTGTCACGGGCACGGTTGCGGTGCTGGCCACCACGCTGGTCGCCGCGGCGGGCCTTGCCGGGTTGGCGATGCGCACGATGCCTGCCCGCGGCCGACTGGTGACGATCCTGCTGATCGGTATCGCGCTGCTGGCCGCCGGATATGCAGGTGGCCTCGGATCGCCTCTGGCCCATGCGGTTCAGACGTTCCTGGACGCGGGCGGAACCCCGCTACGCAACGTGCACAAGCTGGAGCCGCTGATCCGGTTGCCGTTGGTGCTGGGCCTCGCCCACCTGCTCGGCGGTCTGCCGCTGCCGGGGTCCGCGCCGCGGCGGGAGTGGGTGCACGCCTTCGCACACCCCGAGAACGACAAGCGGGTCGCCGTCGGGATCGTGGTGCTGGTCGCGGTGGCCACCGGCACGTCGCTGGCGTGGACGGGTCGGCTCACCCCACCTGGCGCGTTCGACGCGATCCCGCGGTACTGGCACGAGACGGCGGCCTGGCTCGACGAGCACAACTCGGGTTCACCACCGGGCAGGGTGCTGGTAGCGCCTGGCGCCCCGTTCGCCACGCAGGTGTGGGGATCCAGCCACGACGAGCCGCTGCAGGTGCTCGGCAGCAGCCCGTGGGGTGTGCGCGACTCGATTCCGCTGACACCCCCGGAGACGATCCGCGCGCTGGATTCTGTGCAGCGGCTTTTCGCGGCGGGGCGACCATCCGCCGGCCTGGCGGATACCCTTGCCCGGCAAGGCATTTCGTATGTCGTGGTCCGAAACGACCTCGACCCGCAGACATCGCGGTCGGCAAGGCCGGTGCTGGTGCACAGGGCGATCGACGGCTCACAGGGACTGTCGAAGGTCGCCGAGTTCGGCGAACAGGTCGGGCCGGGCACGCTGCCGGGCTTCATCTCCGACAGCGGGTTGCGGCCGAAGTACCCGGCGGTCGAGATCTTTTCCGTTGATGCTCCCACCCAACCGGGTGCTCCGTACCTCACCGACACCGACGCGATGGCCCGCGTCGACGGCGGACCCGAGGCGCTGCTGCGGCTCGACGAGCGCCGCAGGCTGACTCGACCAGCCGCCGCTGGGGCCCATGCTGCTGACCGCGGACGCGCAACGCGCAGGGCTTCCGACACCGGTCGTCACGGTCACCGACACCCCGCTGGCCCGCGAGACCGACTACGGGCGCGTCGACGACCACTCGTCGGCGATCCGCGCGGAAGGCGATGCGCGACATACCTTCAACCGTGTACCCGACTATCCCGCAGGCGATTCCAGCTTGGTGCACGGCGACTGGGGCGGCGGCCGGATCTCGGTGTCGAGCTCGGCGGCGGACTCCACCGCGCTGCCCAACGTCGCGCCCGCGGCAGGACCGACCGCCGCCATCGACAGCGACTCGTCGACGAGCTGGGTGTCCAACAGCCTGCAGTCCGCAGTCGGCCAGTGGCTTCAGGTCGACTTCGACCATCCCGTCACCAACGCCACGATCACCGTCACACCCAGTGCGACGGCGGTCGGAGCGCAGGTTCGCCGGATCGAGATCTCGACGCAGAACGGCACGAGCACGCTGCGCTTCGACGAGCCGGGCAAGCCGATCACCGCGGCGCTGCCGTACGGCGAGACGCCGTGGGTGCGGATCACCGCGGTCGGCACCGACGACGGGTCACCCGGCGTGCAGTTCGGCATCACCGACTTCACCGTCACCCAGTACGACGCCTCCGGTTTCGCCCAGCCGATCGAACTGCGCCATACCGTTTCGGTCCCCGGGCCGCCGCCGAATTCCGCTGTCGCACAATGGGATCTGGGTTCCGAGTTGCTCGGTCGGTCCGGTTGCGCCGACGGACCCGACGGCGTGCACTGCGCGGCGACCATGGCGCTCTCGCCGGAGGAGCCGGTGAACCTCAGTCGCACGCTGACGGTGCCGGAACCCATATCGGTGACGCCGACGGTGTGGGTGCGCCCACGGCAAGGGCCCAATCTCGCCGACCTGATGAGACAACCCGGCACGGCGAGGGCCGAAGGTGACTCCGACCCGATCGACGTGCTCGGCTCCGTCTACGCGGCCACCGACGGGGACCCGCACACCGCGTGGACCGCACCCCAGCGCGTCGCGCAGTTCCGCACGCCGCCCAACCTGACGGTGAAACTGCCTGCCGCCCAAGAGGTTGGCGGCCTGCGGCTGACGCCGAGTACGTCGACGCTGCCCGCGCATCCGAAGCTGGTGGCGATCGACCTCGGCGACGGCCCGCAGGTACGTCGCCTCACCGGCGACCAGGCACAGACCGTGTCGCTGCGGCCGAAGGTCACCGACACGGTCAAGGTTTCGCTTCTCGACTGGGACGACGTGATCGACCGCACGGCACTGGGTTTCGATCAGATCAAGCCGCCGGGCCTGGCCGAGATCACGGCACTGGACGCGCGGGGCAGGCCCATCGCGGCCGCCGACGCCGCGCGCAACAGGGAACGTCTCGTGAGGCTGCCGTGTGGCCGCGGGCCGATCATCGCGGTCGCGGGCCAGTTCATCCAGACCGAGATCGACACCACCGTCGGCGCGCTGCTCGACGGCGACCCGATTCCGGCGAAGGCGTGCCGGCCGGACCCCATCGCGCTGCCGTCGGGACAGCAGGAACTGCTGATCAGTCCTGGCGCGGCGTTCGTCGTCGACGGCGTGGCGCTCGTCGGTCCCCTCGGCCGTCAACTGCCAAGCGCCGCAACGAACCCCGTTCGGACGGGCACATGGAGTGCCGATCACCGCGAGGTGGATGTGCCCGCGTCGCAGGCGTCGCGCATCCTGGTGGTGCCCGAGAGCATCAACCCGGGTTGGACCGCCCGTACCGCCGACGGCGCCGAGCTGAGCCCGGTGACGGTCAACGGCTGGCAGCAGGGCTGGGTCGTCCCTGCTGGCGCCGTCGGGCAGCATCACCTTGTCGTTCGGCTCCAACACCGTCTACCGCGCCGGCATCGGGGGCGGGTTGGCGCTGCTGCCGATCCTCGCGCTGTTGGCGCTGGTGCCCGCGCGCCGCCCACCGCCGCGCGCCGACCCGGCGGAGCCATGGCGGCCCAGTGGTGTCGCGACGGGTGCGGCGATCCTCGTCCTCGGCGCCGTCATCGCAGGCATCGCGGGGGTCGTGGTGGTCGGCACGGCGATCGCAGTCCAGTACCTGCTGCGCGATCGGCCCCGACTCAACGACGCCGTCACCGTCGGCACAAGCGCGGGAGGGCTGATCCTGGCAGGCGCGGTGCTGTCGCAGAACCCGTGGCGTTCGGTGGACGGCTACGCCGGGCACTCCGCGGGCGTCCAACTGCTTGCGCTGATCTCTATAGCGGCGCTTGCCGCGTCGGTAGCATCAGCGGGGTGCCGCAACTCAATACCGTTCGAGGAGAGATCGATACCGCCGACCTCGGAGTGACGTTGATGCACGAACACGTCTTCGTGCTGTCCCCTGAGATCAACGACAACCACCCCGAAGTCATCGGCGACGAGGCCAAGCGGGAGTCCGATGCGATCGAGCGCCTCAACGAGCTCAAGTCGCGCGGAGTCGACAGCATCGTCGACCTGACGGTGATCGGCCTCGGCCGCTACATCCCGCGCATCGCCCGCATCGCCGCGGCCACCGACGTCAACATCGTCGTCGCCACGGGCATCTACACCTACAACGACGTGCCGATGTACTTCCACTTCCGCGGACCCGGCACGCTGCTGGACGGCCCCGAGATCATGACCGACATGTTCGTCAGCGACATCACCGAGGGCATTGCGGGCACCGGCATCAAGGCGGCAATCCTCAAGTGCGCCACCGACGAACCGGGCGTCACCCCCGGCGTCGAGCGGGTGCTGCGGGCGGTCGCGCAGGCTCACCGCCAGACCGGCGTGCCGATATCCACGCACACCCATGCCGCAACAAGGCGGGGGCTGGAGCAACAGCGGATCTTCACCGAAGAGGGCGTCGACCTGTCCCGCGTCGTGATCGGGCACTCCGGCGACTCCACCGACATCGACTACCTGGAGGAGTTGATCGGCAACGGCTCCTATATCGGCATGGACCGGTTCGGCCTCGACACCTTCCTGAACACCGAGCAACGGGTGAACACCGTGGCGACGATGTGCGAGCGGGGGCACGCCGACAAGATGGTGCTGTCCCACGACGCCGCCTGCTTCAACGACTGGCTGCCGGAGGAGATCCTGCCCATCGCGATGCCGAACTGGCACTACCTGCACATCTCCGACGACGTGTTGCCCGCGCTGAAAGAGCGTGGGGTGACCGACGAGCAGATCACCACGATGCTCGTCGACAACCCGCGCAAGATCTTCTCCGCGCAGGGCGGCTACTGAGGTGGCCGACGAGACGCCGCCGATCGGCACGCAGGTAGCGGCGCTGGCGGCAGCCGATCCCGATGCTCCCGCGATCACCTGCTCGGGACAGACACTGACCCGCCGTGACCTCGAATTGTCGAGCAACCGGCTGGCGCGTGCCTTCGCCGAGCGAGGTGTGGGCGTCGGCGACTACGTGACGATCGTGTTGCCCAACTCGATCCAGTGGGCGCAGTCGGTGCTGGCCGCCTGGAAGCTCGGCGCGACGCCCACGCCGCTGTCGGCACGGCTGCCCGACGCCGAACTGGAGGCGCTGCTGGATCTGCGCCCGCAGGCACTCATCGTCGGCCGCGCCGATCCTCGCGGGGAAACGCCAAGTGTGCCTGCGGGTTTCACGCCGGACCCGGCGCTGTCGGACGCCGAGTTGCCCGAGGTGGTTTCGCCGGTGTGGAAGTCGATGGCTTCGGGCGGCAGCACCGGTCGGCCCAAGCTGATCGAGGCGGGCGGGGACAGCCGGTTTCCGCCGAGGGCCGGGTATCCGCTCGGCGCGCAGGAGGGCGACGTCAACCTGGTGTCGGTTCCGTTGTCGCACAACACCGGTTTCACGACGTTCGCCGTCGGGCTGGTGCAGGGCCACCACCTCGTGCTGATGCCGCGCTTCGATCCCCACGAGTTTCTGTCGCTGGTGACCGGGCACCGGGTCACGTTCCTGGCGACGGTGCCGACGATCATGCAGCGGCTGCTGCCCGTGTACCGCGCGAACCCCGACGCCTACGACCTGTCGTCGATCCGGCGGTTCTGGCACCTCGCCGCGCCGTGCCCGCCCGCGATCAAACAGGCGTGGATCGACTTGGTCGGGCCCGAAAAGGTCTGGGAGCTCTACGGCGGCACCGAACTTCAGGCGCTGACGTTCATCTCCGGAGATCAGTGGCTGAGCCATCCCGGCTCGGTGGGCGTCGTCGTCGCCGGTGAGATGAAGGTGCTCGACGACGACGGCAACGAATGCCCGCCCGGCGTCAGCGGTGAGATCTACATGCGGCCTGCGCCCGGTAGCCCGCCGACTTACCGCTACATCGGCTCGACCGCGAGGAGCCGCAACGGCTGGGACTCGCTCGGCGACCTCGGCTACTTCGATGCCGACGGCTTCCTCTATCTCAACGACCGACGCGTCGACATGTTCACCGTCGGCGGCCGCAACGTGTATCCCGCGGAAATCGAATCAGCGCTGTGCGAGCACCCGGATGTGTTGTCGTGTCTGGTCGTTGGCATACC
Source organism: uncultured Actinomycetota bacterium (assembly GCA_963758825.1). GTDB lineage: Bacteria > Actinomycetota > Actinomycetes > Mycobacteriales > Mycobacteriaceae > Mycobacterium. Next base: position 508,792 of record CAVWWV010000019.1, read on the forward strand.
CGACGATGACCTGGGCCAGGTGCCGTACGCGATCGTCCAGGCCGACGGACTCGACGAGGCCGCCGTCATCGCCTTCCTCGCCGAGCGCATCGCCGGCTACAAGGTGCCCCGCACGGTCGAGTTCACCGATGCGCCGCTGCGCGACGACGCGGGCAAGGCACGGCGGTCGGCCGTGCGCGACGACGTCATCGCGCGGCTCAGCCGAGTCGCTCGACCGCGAACGCGGTGAGGAACCCGATCGTGGTGATCAGCCCGGTGAGGATGTGGGTCTCCGAATACGCCTCGGGCACCATCGTGTCGGCGATCATCGCCAGGATCGCGCCAGCGGCGATCGCCGTGATCACGGCGATCAGGAACGGCGACGCATCGTCCAACAGCAGGTAGCCCAGCATCGCGGCCAAGCCGCTGAGCACCGCTATCCCGATCCAGACGGCGAACACATAGCGAGCGCTGCGGTTGGCCTCCTTCATGCCTGCGGCGCTCGAAAGCCCTTCGGGCAGATTGGAGATGAAGATCGCAGCCAATACGGGGACGCCGACACCGTGTCCGCCGAGCAGCGATACGCCGAGCACGACAGATTCCGGTACACCGTCAAGGAGCGCGCCGATGGCGATCGCCGCGCCGCTGCCGTCCTGCTGCTCCTCGGTGGGTTGATGGCCGTGCGAACGCTTGCGATGTTTCGCGCCGTAGTGGGCCAGGACGGCATTGGCCGCCACGTAGACGGCTGCCCCGCCGAGGAAACCGAGCGCCACGGCGAATAGTCCTCCCGTGTGTTCGGCTTCGTCGATCAGGTCGAACGCCAGCGCGGAGATCAACACGCCCGCGCCGAACGCCATCACCGATGCGACCACTCGCGTAGGCACGCGTACCACCCATGCGATGACAGCGCCCACCACCAGCGCACCGCCCGCGACGAGCCCCCACCATCCTGCAGCTAGCCAACCCGGCATCAGCTACGTCTACCCGGTGGCGGCCCGGCTAATCGCGCTATCGAGCGGCGGGGCCGGGTCGTCGGGGCTGCTGCGGCGATACTCCCAGCGCCGCAGGGCAACCCGGCACGGCGACTCGATCAGTGCATAGCTGACCGCTGCGATCGCGAAGCCGATCACCACGGTGAGCAGGAGCACGACGGGCATGTGCCCGTTGAACGCGAACTCGCCGATGATGGGGAACACCATCCACAGCGCCGCCAGGTGCCAGATGAACAACCCGTAGGACCATCGGCCGAGCGCCACCATCGTGGTGTTTCCCAGGAGCCGGTGCGGGGTGTCGGGCGCATCGAGGACCAGCGGCGCCAGCAGCGCACCCGACAGCACCGCGCCCATCGCGACCTTGACGATGAACTGGTGGGCGGTGCCCGGCGTGAGCCCTTCGGGGCCGGCCACCGGCGACGCCGCGACCAGGAATGCGACAGCAGCGACGGCCGCCATCACAAGTCGCCTCCTCGCCAACCGGTGCGGCCAGCCGACCGGGGTCACGGTCAGCTCGGCGAGGAGCATGCCCGCCACGAACCAGGACAGGAACGCGGGCGGCCAGTTCAGCGAGCTGACGCCGACGGGCGTGTGGATCGGGATCAGCGCCCAGCCGAGGCTCACCACGCCTGCGGCGGCGAGTACTGGAATCCGTGCCCGCACCGGCACCCGGCGCACCAGCAGCGCGAACACGGGTAGCGCGATGTAGAAGCTCACCTCGACGGCCAGGCTCCACATCTGGGTCAGCCCGGCGGTCAGCGTCAACGGCACATAGATCTGGGTCAGTGAAAGGTTCGCCAGCCAGACGGTCAGGTCGGCCTTGGCGTCGGGCAGCAGGGTCAGGATCACCACGACGGCCACCAGGTATGCGGGCATGATGCGGATCAGCCGGGACCGCAGATAGTGCCCGGTGGGCGGTACCTCACGCAGGCCGCGGGCCGCGGCGGCGTGGCCCCGCCACAGCAGGAAGCCCGACAGCGCGAAGAACACCGCGACGGCCAGGTCGAACCTGCCGAACAGCCGTCCCGCCACCCCGCCGGTGTGGCCGGTCTGGAACGCGACGTGCGTGATGACGACGCCGACAGCAGCGCAGGCGCGCATGCCCTCGACGGGGGGCAGGAAGCCGCGGGTACCTCCGACACCCGCACCCCGCACTTCCGACGCCGCCACAGCGACCAGTCTGCCGGGCGCGGAAGCCGTCGTAGTAAGTGAGGGGCTTAGTCTGTGCTGTTAGGGTCGCTAGCCATTGGGATCGCCCAAACCGACGGAGCCGGATGGCCGGCGACATCAGCCCAGGGAGGAACGGTTTGAACCGCGCAGTGGCGTTGCGTATCGCGGCGTGCGGGATCTTGGGGCTGGGTGCTGCCCTGTTGATCGCCGCGCTGCTGCTCATGACATACACCAAGAGCAAGATCACCAAGATTCCGTTGGACCTGGACGCCACGCTGGTCAGCGACGGAACCGGGACGGCCTTCGACCCGGCGTCGTTGTCCGCTCCGAAGTTCGAGGTGAGCAAGAACTCGCCGGTGTCGCAGCAGCAGCAGATCAGCGTCGAGGCGCCGTCGAACGCCGACGTCGTGACGCTTCAGGTGGGAACCACGCTGCGGCGCACCGACAAGCAACAGGACAACGGCCTGTTGCTGGCTCTGGTCGACACCGTCACCCTTGACCGCAAGACCGCGATGGCAGTGTCCAGCGAGAGCAATCCCGGTGGCGCCGTGCAGAAGCCGCGCACGATCGAGGACGACCAGCCGCCGACCAACATCGCGCTGCCGCACGACGGGCTGGCGTATCGCTTCCCGTTCGACACCGAGAAGAAGACGTACCCGTTCTTCGACCCGATCGCCCAGAAGGCGTTCGACGCCAACTACGACGGCGAGGAAGACGTCAACGGACTCACCACCTACCGGTTCACCCAGAACGTCGGCTACGACGCCGACGGCAAGCTCGCCGAGCCGGTGAAGTACGCCTCGCTCTATGACGACGACGAGGACAGCCAGGTGACCGCCCCGGCGGGGATGTGGGGCGTGCCCGGTGAGCCCGAGGAACCGATCACGATGACCCGCTTCTACGCCGCCCAGCGCACGTTCTGGGTCGACCCGGTGTCGGGCACCATCGTCAAGACGAAGGAACGGGCCAACCAGTACTACGCGCGCGAGGCGCTGCGGCCCGAGGTGACGTTCGTCGACTACACCGTCACCTCGAACGAGGAGACGGTCGAGTCCCAGATCGCCGCGGCCCGCGATGAGCGGGACCGGGTGGCGCTGTGGGGACGAATCCTGCCGATCACCTTCACCGCGATCGGACTGGTCTCGCTGATCGGCGGCGCGCTGTTGGGTTCGTTCAGCCTGCGCGCCGAGTCCGCGCTGATCGACCCCGGTCTCGACGAGGCCGATCACGGCTTCTTCGACACCCAGGGCATCAAGGTGCCGGGTGCCGAGGCGAAGACCGAGAAGATGCAGCTCCCGACGCAGCGGCCCAGACAGCCACCGGACCGATAAGCTCGTCATCTCGCCAGGTTCTGGGCGCCGGCCTATGCGCTGGCGCTCTCCCTTGTGGTGACCGCGCCGCTGCTGGCACCCGGCTATCTGCTGCTCCGCGATGCCGTCTCCACCCCGCGGTCCTACCTGTCCGATGCGGCGCTCGGCCTTTCGGACGCTGCGCCGCGAGCCCTTCCGCAGGATTTCGCGGTCGCGCTGGCTTCGCACGTGCTCGACGGCGGTGTCGTGGTGAAGGTGCTGTTGATCGCCGGGCTCTGGCTCGCGGGCTGGGGCAGCGCCCGGCTCGCCGCTGCGGTGCTGCCTGCCTCGGGGGCGGGGGGCCAGTTCGTCGCGGCGACGCTGGCGGTGTGGAATCCCTATGTCGCCGAACGCCTTCTGCAGGGGCACTGGAGCCTGTTGGTCGGCTACGGGTGTCTGCCGTGGGTGGCGGCGACGGTGCTGCGGATGCGGTCGGAGCGTACGACGCCGCTGTGGCTCGAGATCGCCGCGCTCGCCTTCTTCACCGCGCTGGCCGGGCTGACTCCGACGGGCCTGTTGCTGGCCGCGACGGTGGCGTTGGTCTGCTCGCTGACCCCCGGCTCCGGGTGGCCGCGCAAGCTGTGCGCGATCCTCGCCGTCGGCGCTGCGGTGCTCGCGGCGCTGCCATGGTTGACGGCCGCGGCGGTTTCGGGGTCGCTGTCGTCGTCACAGGCCGAGGGCGTCGGCGCCTTCGCCGCACGGGCCGAGCCCGGCCTCGCCACCATCGGCAGCCTGGCCAGCCTGGGCGGAATCTGGAACAGTGAGGCCGTACCCGCCTCCCGCACAACGCTTTTCGCGGTGGTCGCCGCCGTCGTTCTGCTGGCTGTGGTTGTCGCCGGGCTGCCGGTGGTGGCCCGGATACCCGCCGCGGTTCCGCTGCTCGTCCTTGCCGCCGTCGCCGTCGTGGTGCCGACGCTGATGGCGACGGGTCCCGGCCTGGCGGCCGTGGAGTCGATGGTCCGGGCCCTGCCGGGTCTCGGCCTGGTGCGCGACGCGCAGAAGTGGGTGGCGTTGGCCGTGCCTGCCTACACGCTTGCCGCCGCGGGCTCGGTGCTGACGCTGCGACGGTGGATGCCCGGGTTCGCCGCGGCGGCGGTGTGCGGGCTGGCGCTGATCGCGACGCTGCCCGATCTGGCGTGGGGGGTGGGCGGCAAGGTCGTCGCGGTCCGGTACCCACCGGGGTGGGCGGCGGCCGCGGCAGCGATCAACGCCGACCCGCGTCCGGTCGCCGTGGTGCCCGCGGCCAGCATGCGCCAGTTCGCCTGGGCGGGCGACGCGCCGGTGCTCGATCCGCTGCCGCGCTGGGTCCGCGCCGACGTGTTCACGACCGGCGACCTGATGATCTCGGGCCGGCTGGTGCCCGGCGAGGGCGGCAAGGCCCGGGATGTCGAACGACTGCTGGCGACCGGCGCCGATCCCGATGCCCTCGCCCGTGCGGGCGTGGGCTGGCTGGTTGTCGAAACCGGCGACGATGTCACGGTCACCCGGATCGGCGGCGACCTGCCCGCCGCGTCGCACCGCGGGCTGATGCTGCTGACCCATGGGGTGTGGCTGGCGATGCTGGTCGGCGGAGGGGCATTGGTGCTGGTCGGACGGTTGCGTAGACGGGTGGGGTAGCCGACTACGCTAGTGACCTTTTTCACAGGGCAGAAGCATGGTCGTCATGACCATTCCCAGCGTTTTCGAAGCGGAGCTTGCCGACCGTCGACTACGAACTGGCGTCAAGTCCCGACGAGGCTCACCGAAATCTCCGCAAGGCCCTGGAGCAGGCGCCGATCGCCATGGGCGCCCACGGTCCCGAGATCCTCAGCTACGAGCTGGTACGCGCAACGCTGCGTGATCCGCGGTTCCAGGTGCCGAGGGGACTGGGCCTCGAGACGCAGGGCATCACGTCGGGCCCGCTGTGGCAGCGCGCCACGACCAGCCTGCTGGCGATGAACGGCGACGACCACACCCGGCTGCGCCGCCTGGTTTCCAAGGCGTTCACCCCGCGGTCGGTCACGCGCCTCGACGGCATCATCGTCGACGTCATCACCGGGCTGATCGAGCCGCTGGCGGCGAGTGGGCGATGCGAGATCGTCGCGGACGTCGCGCGGCCCTACCCGGTACCGATCATCTCCGCGCTTCTCGGCGCGCCCCGTGACGATTGGCGGCTGTTCTCCGACTGGGCCGACGATTTCTTCAAGCTGTTCACCTGGCACGTCGCCGAGTACGAGAACGACATCCTCACGGCGTGGGGACAACTCGACGACTACATCGACGGCATGGTCGCCACCCGGCGCGCATCGCTGCACCGACGACCTGATCTCGGAGCTGATCCGTGCCGAGGACGACGGCGATCGGCTGACGATCAGTGAGCTGAGGATGCTCGCCGCAGGCATTCTGATGGCGGGCACGGACACCACGCGCAATCAGGTCGCCGCGGCGGTCGACGTGTTCTGCGACTATCCCGAGCAGTGGGAGCTGCTGGCACAGCGTCCGGAGCTGGCGATGAAGACGGTGGAGGAGGTAATGCGCTTCTGCCCAGTCATTTTCGGTGCCCTGCGGATGACGACGGAGGACGTCGAGATCGCGGGCGTGATGATCCCCGCGGGCACATTCGTCATGTGCAACACGGCCGCGGCCAACCACGACGCCGACGTCTACGGCGAGCCCGAGCGCTTCGACATCACCCGCGAGGACGCGCCGCCGATGCAGACCTTCGGCGCCGGTGCGCACTACTGCCTCGGCGCCAACCTCGCCAGGCGCGAGATGGCCGAGGCGCTGCGGGTGATGTCGAGTCGCATGCACAATCTGCGGCGCGACGGAATCCCCGAATGGAAGCCGATGGTCGGGATCAGCGGTCCCACAACGCTTCCGGTCGCCTTCGACGCCGCTTAGCCTGCGGTTGAGATCAGACCGCTGACCCGCTTGCCCACGAGCAACGAGTCCAGCACCGTGCGCATCGCATCGGCACTCTGCCGCCAGGAGAACTCGCCGCTGCGGGTCTGCGCCTTGCCGCCGAGCTGATCGCGCAGCACCGGATCGGTCAGCAGCCGCTCGAGGCCCGCCACCAGTTCGTCCTGGTCGTCGACCAGCAGTCCGGTCACGCCGTCGACGATCGAGTCGGTCAGCCCGCCGGAGCACCGGTAGCCGATCGTCGGCACACCGTGCTGTGCGGCTTCGGTGACAGCGAGACCCCAGCCCTCCTTGCGCGACGGCAGCACGTGCACCCAGCTGCGTTGCAGCACTTCGTGTTTGGCGTCATCATCGACATGGCCGTGGAACGTCACCGCGTCGGAGACACCGAGCAGCCGCGCGTGGTCGACGAGGCGGTCGCGCCACCAGCCGCCACCGACGATGTCGAGATGCAGACCGGGCATCCTCGGCCGTAGCTCGGCGACCGCATCGAGCGCGTGCTCGATCTGCTTGTGCGGCACCAGCCTGCTGAGCACGGCGACGCGCGGGTGTTCGGCACGTGGCAGCTCGAGCGTCTGCGCCGGCGCCTCGTCGAGCCCGTTGCGAACCACTGCGATGTGCGCGGCGTCCACGCCGAGGTCGGTGAGATCCCGCGCCGACGGAAGGGACACGGTGACGTACTGGTTTCGGCGGTGCAGCCATGGCGACAGCCGCGACTCGACGAACCAGCCGAAGCGGCCCTTCCATCGGCCGGCCACTGGCCAGAGCTCGCGGTGGCAGTGGTGCACGAGCACGACGACTCGGCGGCCGTAGGCCAGGCGCGCCAGGAAGGGCAGGCCGTTCTGGGTGTCGATGACCACGTCCGGGCGCACCCGTCGCAGCGGCCCGAGACCGAACCGGGCCGCCACCATCGCCAGCCCGGCCCAGATGTAGATGGAGTAGGCGCCGCCTGCGCGGTCGATACGCACACCGTCGACGACGTCGCGGCGGGCCGAGCCTCGATAGCGCGCCGTCCGCAGCGTGACATCGACACCCGACGCGGCCAGCTGCGCGCCGATGCGCTGCAGATATGCCTCGCTGCCGCCGCCCTGCGGATGGCCGGTATCCCGCCAGCACAGCAGGAGCACGGAGCGTACGGGGCGGCCAGACATCCGTGCCAGCGTAACCGCTGCATAGGGTCGGGTTATGTCCGCCACCGACGTCTTCGCCAGGCGGGCGACGCTGTCCCGTTCGGTGCGGCTGCTGTCGCAGTTCCGCTTCGAGCGCAGCGATCCGGCCCGGTTCTACACCGCACTCGCCGAGGACACCGCCGCGATGGTCGGCGACCTGTGGCTGGCGACTCACCGGGGGGACGCCGGCGAAGGCCGGCTCCTGCTCGACGTCGGCGGGGGGCCCGGCTACTTCGCGACGGCGTTCGAGGACGCGGGGTTCGTCTACGTCGGCGTCGAACCCGACCCCGCGGAGATGCACAGCGGGCCCGCGACGGGCGGGGCCGCCACCTACGTGCGCGCATCCGGCATGGCGTTGCCGTTCGCCGACGCCAGCGTGGACATCTGCCTGTCATCGAATGTCGCCGAACATGTGCCGCAGCCGTGGCGGCTGGCCAGGGAGATGCTTCGGGTCACCAAGCCGGGCGGGCTGGCCGTGCTGTCCTACACGGTGTGGCTCGGCCCGTTCGGCGGGCACGAGATGGGGTTGACCCACTACCTCGGCGGCGCCCGCGCCGCAGCCCGTTACACCCGCAAACACGGCCATCCGGCGAAGAACAACTACGGCTCGTCACTGTTCGCCGTCTCCGCGGCGGACGGCATCGACTTCGGCGAGGGCACCGGTGCTCTGGTCGCCGCATTCCCCCGCTACCACCCCAGATGGGCCTGGTGGATGACCAAGGTCCCGCTGCTGCGGGAGTTTCTGGTGAGCAACCTGGTGCTGGTCCTTCGTCCGCCGCGATCGCTCGACTGAAACATGTTCTCGTTTTGCCCGATCGTGGGTAGGGTGGCGCCATGACTCAGAGCACTGCCTTCAAGACCGAGTGGGACAAGCTGTTCATCGGCGGCAAGTGGACCGAACCCGCCACGGCCGATGTCATCGAGGTGCACTCGCCCGCCACCGGCGAGCTCGTCGGCAAGGTTCCGCTCGCGAGCAAGGCCGACGTCGATGCAGCGTGCGCGGCCGCCCGCAAAGCCTTCGACGAGGGTCCGTGGCCACACATGTCGCCTCACGAGCGGGCCGCCGTGCTCGGCGCCGCGGTGAAGCTGATGGAGGAGCGCGCAGACGAACTGAAGTTCCTGCTGGCCGCCGAGACGGGTCAGCCGCCGACCATCGTCGACATGATGCAGTACGGCGCGGCGATGGCGGCGTTCCAGTACTACACGGGTGCCGCGGACAAGTTCACCTGGCGCGACTTCCGCGAGGGCGTCTACGGCGAGACGATGGTGCTGCGCGAGCCGATCGGCGTCGTCGCCGCAGTCACGGCGTGGAACGTGCCGTTCTTCCTTGCGGCCAACAAGCTGGGCCCGGCACTGGTCGCGGGCTGCACGATCGTGGTGAAGCCGGCCGCCGAGACGCCGCTGTCGTTGTTCGCGATGGCCGACATCTTCGCCGAGGCCGGGCTGCCGGAAGGCGTGCTGTCCGTCGTGCCTGGCGGACCGGAGACCGGCCGCGCGCTGACCGCCAACCCGGAAATCGACAAGTTCACGTTCACCGGTTCGAGCGCGGTGGGCAAGGAGATCGGCAAGCTCGCCGCCGAGAAGCTCAAGCCGTGCTCGCTGGAGCTCGGCGGCAAGTCGGCGGCGATCATCCTCGAGGACGCCGACCTGGACTCGACACTGCCGATGCTGGCGTTCTCCGGATTCATGAACTCCGGTCAGGCCTGCGTAGCCCAGACCCGAATCCTGGCGCCGCGGTCACGCTACGACGAGGTCGTCGAGAAGATCAGCGCTGCAGCGGCCGGAATGCCGGTCGGACTACCCGACGATGCCGGTGCCATGATCGGCCCGCTGATCTCCGAGAAGCAGCGCGAGCGCGTCGAGGGCTACATTCGCAAGGGTGTCGAGGAGGGTGCGCGGCTGGTCGCAGGCGGCGGCCGACCCGAGGGCCTGGACAGCGGATGGTTCGTCCAGCCAACGGTTTTCGCCGATGTCGACAACTCGATGACAATCGCCCAGGAGGAGATCTTCGGCCCGGTGCTTGCGGTCATTCCCTACGACACCGAGGATGACGCGGTGCGCATCGCCAACGACTCGCCGTACGGCCTCGCGGGCAGCGTGTTCACCACCGACAACGAGAAGGCGATGAAGATCGCGTCGAAGATCCGGACCGGCACCTACGCGGTGAACATGTACGCGTTCGACCCCGGCGCGCCGTTCGGTGGCTACAAGAACTCGGGCATCGGCCGCGAGAACGGGCCGGAGGGTATCGAGCAGTACACCCAAGCCAAGAGCGTGCTGCTGCCGTTCGGTTATAAGCCCGAGTAGCAGTCTCGCTCCACGCCCGCCTTTCGAGGTGGGATCATTCGCTGATGGACGAGGACAACCTCGACAAGCGCATCGCTGATCTGGAGGGTCGGGCACCGGATCCCGTCGGCGACCCCGGCGATCCCGTCGAAGAGAGCGTAATCAGGCGTGCGGTCAAGGCGTACTGGATGCCGGTTGCCATCGCGGTCCTCACTCTGATCGGGTATTCGCTGACAACGCTGGAGCGCTACTTCCCCACGCTGAGGGAACCCGCACCGTCATGGGTGGGCCTGCTCTTCCTGATTGCACCGTTCGCCGCGGTTGCCGTTTACTTCGTGGTGCGGTGGCGGAAGTAGCTGGGCCGCAGATGTTCTCGGAGACGCGCCTAAAAGGGCGGGGTGTCACGCTTGTTGAGTTCGCGTTCGGCTTGGATGGCTGCGGCGAGATCGGCGGCTCGGGTGCGTTTTCGACGCGGCATCATCACGCCGCGATATTCGGCGTCGGGTGGTGGTTTGCGAGGTGGAGGGTAGTTCGGCGGTGGTGACGTTCCAGTTCGGGTAGAACAGCCGGCTACCGGGATGGGTGGTGTACGTCGCGCCGCTGGGGGCCGTCCAGATCACGGTGCCATCGGGGAGCTGTTGATCAGCCCAGCCACCGATGCCCGTCCAGAACGTTTTCATCAGGTGGTGTTTGCGGCATTTGCAATTCAGATTCGATGCGTGCGTCGGCCCCCACGGCCACGGCCGGACATGGTCGAGGTCGCACCGGTCCGCGGACACCGGGCAGCCGGGGAATCGGCAGAACAGGTCCCGCATCCGGACGAACTCGGCCAGCTCGTCGCTGGGCCGATACCGCGGTTCGGGCTCCGCACTCGGGGCGCGGATCGGTGTGATGGTCGCGCCGTTGCGGATCGCCTCGACCAACAGCGCGTTCGGCAGCACGCCGCGGCCCAGCAGCAACGCCGGAGCCGGCGGCCGTTGCTTGACCTCGGGTATGGGTGCTTCGGTGGTAGCGCGCTGTTGTGCGGTGGCTTCGTTGATGGCGGTTTGGTCGGCGATCACCCGGATCACCACGTTGGACTTCGGTGTGAATTCGGCGGCGGGGCAGTGCGGTGAGCCGCACCGGCAGGCCAGGGTGTCGTTGCCGTTGGCGATCGCGGCGGCGGCATCAGAGCGGCGCTCCCCCGCGCTGCGCGGATCGGCGGTGCACAGCCCGTCGACCATCGCGCTTATGCGCTGTTTCATCACCGCGGCGTCGGGGGCCATCAGCCGCCCGTACACCGACACCGTCTCGGTGTCGTCGTCGCAGGCGCCGATGACGAAATCGCGCCCGCGCAGATTGGTGTCGGTGCGGCGGTGGGCGTCGGGGTCATACCGGGCCACCAGGGCTTCCACGGCGGCGCGCAGCTTGTCCTCCGAGAGACGTTCCCAACGAGTAGCACGCTCGGCGATCGCGGCGTCGATGCGCGCCCACGCCTCGTCGCCTTGCACCAGCCGAGTGCCCCAGGTGATCGTCGACACCAGCCGGCTACTCAACGCGCCCTTCCAGTGCAGAGCGGCGACCTGGGGTAGGTGTTCGCGCAGCGCTTCGGCGATGCGCATCTGTCCTGAGGCGCGCCGCGGCCCCGATCGCCATCGCCGCGGCCACTTCAGCGGCGACCGAATCCCACGGGTCGAAAGCCCACCACGCGCGTTCGTCATCGTGCATCGACGCGGCGGCGGGTCAGCTCGGCGATCGCGGCCAACCGCCGCGCACCGGCGATCGCTTCTTGGCGCACGCCGTCCTCGATCGCGACGAGAAGTTCCTCGTCAGACGCCGCCGCGAACTCCGAATCGAACATACTTTCGAATGTATTGCCGGCGGCGACAAAATCAGCACGTCCAGGCAAGCCTGTGGATGAAATCACAACTGTGGATAACTGCCCGGTCGGCCTAGCCGGAATCGTGCCTCTCCGCCAGGCGCGCACAGTGTTCCGTCGTGGCCTCGAACGTCTTCCGAAGTCTTCCGCCGAGCACGCGGGCGGCGATTGAAGCCAACGGGCCGGTGAAGACCGTCCGTTCAGTGAGAAATGTTCCCGAGTCGGTTGGCTCGACGAGGTGCTCAATGGTCTGCGTCAATCCGGGCGCCTTCGCCACTCCCGTCCACACCCTCGGCGACTCAATTCGAGTAACGGTCGATGTCAGCGGCGGATAGCCCTTGACCCGCGTCGTGATCCTCGCCCCCACAGCGAACGGACCGTCGATCTTGGCCGTCGCGATGACACCTCCCGACCAGGCGGCGGGGTTCGTCCACACCGCCCATACCGCCTCGGCACTCGCCGAGCAGTGCGACGATCCGCCGAACGGGCCCTTCGACTTACCCATGGCGGTCATCCTCCTCGTGGCAGTGGACGAAGCCGGCTAGAACAACACCCGCACGATCGTCTCGGCGATGGCCGCAGGCTTTGTAGACCCGTCGAGTTCGATCGTGTTCTTCACCGTCAAGTTGACGGTACTGTCGTCCACCTTGGCCGCGTCGATGAGTTCCGAACGCGCGCGGATTCGACCGCCCGAGGGCACGGCGGCGATGAACCGCACCTTGTTCGACCCGTAGTTGATCGCCATCTTCGCGTTCTCGACGCGGTAATTCTCCTTGGTGAGCGTCGGGATCATCGACAGCGTCAGAAATCCGTGCGCAATCGTTGTGCCGTAAGGACTTTCGTTCTTGGCGCGGTCGGCGTCGATGTGAATCCACTGGTGATCCCCGGTCGCATCGGCGAAGGCGTTGATACGCTCCTGGTCGATCTCCTGCCACTCGCTGACGCCCAGTTCCTCCCCCACCGCAGCGACGGCATCGTCGATCGACGTGATCACCTTCATCAGAATGCTTCCTCTCGTAGGTTCATGACCGTCAGGTCAATGTCTTCGACGATCTTGCGGTCGGCGGCCAGCCGCGGCAACACATTCTTCGTGAAAAAGTTTGCGGCGGCTACCTTTCCGGCATAGAACTCGCGGTCGCCGTCGGACGGGTTGGCGTCGAGTGCGTTGAGGGCCACCTCGGCGTGCTCGAGCAGTAGCCATCCGATGAACAGATCCCCGACCGCCAGCAGGTACATCACCGACCCAAGGCCGAGTCGATACAGCTCGCGAGGCGTTCTCCTGCGCGCTCAACAGGTATCCGGTCAGGGTGGCGGTCATCGCCTGCGCGTCGGCGAGCGCCGCGGCGAGCAGCGCGCGACCGTCGGCCAGTTCCGGCCTGGCGGTGTCGCTGTCGATGAGCTTCTGGATCTGGGTGACGACGTGCTGCAGCGCGACGCCCTGATCGCGCGCGATCTTGCGGAAGAAGAAGTCCTGGGCCTGAATCGCGGTCGTGCCCTCGTAGAGGCTGTCGATCTTGGCGTCGCGGATGTACTGCTCGATCGGATAGTCCTGCAGGAACCCCGATCCGCCGAACGTCTGCAACGACTCCGTCAGGCACTGGTAGGCCCGCTCGGAGCCGACGCCCTTGACGATCGGCAGCAGCAGATCGTTGACCCGTTCGGCAAGCCCGGCGTCGGCCCCCGACACGATCTCGGCCACCGATGGATCTTGATGTGCGGCGGTGAACAGGTACAGCGCCCGCAGGCCCTCGGCGTAGGCCTTCTGCGTCATCAGCGCGCGTCGCACATCGGGATGATGCAGGATCGTCACCCGCGGTGCGGTCTTGTCGGTCATCTGCGTCATGTCGGCGCCCTGCACCCGGGTCTTCGCGTAATCCAAGGCGTTCAGATATCCGGTCGACAGGGTTGCAATCGCCTTGGTGCCGACCATCATTCGGGCATACTCGATGATCTTGAACATCTGCGCGATGCCGTTGTGCGAGTCCCCGACCAGCCACCCGACGGCGGGCACCCGTGTTGGCCGAAGGTCAGCTCGCACGTCGCCGACACCTTCAAGCCCATCTTGTGCTCGAGCCCGGTGACGTAGACGCCGTTGCGCTCGCCCGGTTCGCCAGTCTCAAGATCCGGCAGGAACTTCGGCACCACGAACAGGCTCAGTCCCTTGGTGCCGGGGCCTGCGCCCTCGGGCCTGGCGAGCACCAGATGCAGGATGTTCTCGAACACGATCGTCGGTGTCGCCGTTGGTGATGAACCGCTTGACGCCGTCGATATGCCAGGTGCCATCGGCCTCCTGGATCGCCTTCGTGCGGCCCGCACCCACATCCGATCCTGCGTCCGGCTCGGTCAGCACCATCGTCGCGGCCCAATTACGTTCCATCGCAAGCGATGCCAGCCGCCGCTGGTCCTCATTCCCGATCTGGTACAGGATGTCGGCCATGATCGGTCCGGCCAGATAGATGAACGCAGCGGGCTGGGCGCCGAGCACGAACTCGTTGATCGACCACGCGACCATCGCGGGTGCGGCCACCCCGCCGATGTCTTCGTTCAGGCCCACCCGGAACCACTCGCCCTGCTGCCAGGCCCGCAGTGACTTCTTGAACGACTCGGGGATCGTCACCGCGTGCGTCGCAGGGTCGAAAGTGGGCGGGTTCCGGTCGGCGTCGGCGAAGGCCTCGGCCAGCGGTCCCTCGGCGAGCTTGGACGCCTCGGCGAGCATCTGGCGAACGGACTCGCCGTCGAGGTCCCCGAAGTCACCGGTAGCCAATGCCTTCTCGAGCTCGAGCACCTCGAACAGATTGAACTCGAGATCCCGGACATTGCTCTTGTAATGGCCCATGGCTAGCCCTTCTGCAGCGACTGCGCCGAGCGTAACCCGATCTAGGAGCCGCCGAACCGAGCTTCGCGCCGCTCGATGAACGACTGCACACCTTCGGCGGCGTCGGCAGTGCCGAACAACCTCGTCATCTCCGGTCGCAACCGGTCGATCGCGGCGCCGTCGCCCTCGATGCGAGCCATGTGTGCCGACGCCAACACCGCCCTGACCCCGAGCGGAGCGGCACGGTCAGCGATGGTGTGTGCGATGGCGCGTGCGGTGGCCTGCGCCTCGGCGGCGTCGGCGGCGACTTCTTGCACCAGCCCGATGCGCAGCGCCTCGGCGGCGTCGAACTCGTCGCCGGTGAGCAGCCACCGCATCGCGTTGCCCCACCCGGTCTGCTGCGGCAGCCGGATGGTGGCGCCGCCGAACGGATAGATCCCGCGACGCACCTCCATCTGGCAGAACCGGGTATCGGCGGAGGCCACCCGGATGTCTGCGGCCAGCAGCAACTCGATGCCCAGCGTCATGCACCAGCCGTGCGCGGCGGCGACGATCGGTTTCGTCCATGTGCCGTCCAGTCGCCACGGATCGCGACCCTCGTCGGGGAACGGCAGTTCCCCGCTCGATGATGTTGGGTCCGACGTCAACCAGGTCGAGGCCTGCCGTGAAGTGGTCGCCGTGTGCGAAAAGGACACCCGCACGCAGGGAGTCGTCGGACTCCAACAGCCCGTACGCGCGGGACAAATCGGCGAGTATCGCCAGGTTGAAGGCGTTGCGCTTATCGGGCCGGTTGAGTCCGATGGCAAGCACGTGGCCATCGCGTTCCAGCGTGACGGTGGCGAGCTTCAAGCTCCGGTGCTGTCATCAGCCGAGTGAATCGCGTCGCGGCAGATTATGCAAGATGCCATAATTTTGATCGGGCCGCGCCCAACTCCGGACCAGCGACTTGACACCTGTTTACCCGGTGTTTACCTGCGAAAAAGGTCGAATTGCCGGACCGGGGAATTGCGCCATCGTCTGATCGGTTCTATGATCGGAACCATAATCCGCGGGTCGGCAACGGCGCCGGCTCATTTGTAGGAGGCACCCGATGTGGGTCATCGAGCTCAACTTCGCCGGCAGGCAGTTCACCCACCGTGTGCCTGATCGTCGTCAGCGGCTGTACCAGTTCGCCACGCGAACCGTGGGTTGGCGGCCGTCGCAGTTGCGCAACCAGCAGGCTGCGTGAAAACGCTTCAGACCGTGCCGTCAACCAAGACGCGCACCAAGCGTGGTTCCACGCGGCGCAACATGCTGATCAGCGCCGCCGAGGTGATGCGTGAGCGCGGCGCCGCAGGCGTGACGATCGACGAGGTGCTGGCCCGCAGCGGGGCGCCACGGGGGTCGGTCTACTACCACTTTCCAGAAGGCAGAAATCAGATCCTGGCCGAGGCGCTGCGCTGGGCCGGGGACACCATCGCCGAAAGCATCGACGCCGCCGCCGAGCGAGGTGCGCTGCCGCTCGTTCGCGGTTTCATCCAGTTCTGGGAGCGGACCCTGCAGGAGAGCGACTTCGGAGCAGGCTGCCCCGTCGTCGCCGCCGCGATCGGTTGCGCAAGCGACGAAGCCGAGTTGGCCACCATCGCGAGCGACATCTTCGGACGCTGGCGCGACGCGTTGACGCGCGCGTTCGTCGCCGACGATTTCGACGCCGCGGATGCCGAGTCACTTGCCGTCACGTGCATCGCATCACTGGAGGGCGCCGTCGTGCTGTGCCGCTCGATCCGCAATGCCGAGCCACTGCGTCAAGTCGCGTCCCAGATGGAGTTCCTCATCAAGTCAAGGGAATTCGTTCGCCGTAACGGCGTGCCCACCGGCGACCACTAAGCCTTCCGCCACCTCGCGCAGACGAAGTCGCCGTTGACGCCCGACTCGATCAGCGTCCACTCCGTATGCGACGGCATGAGCCGCCCTCCGGTGCCGAGCGTGCACGGCGCGTAGCTGACGATCATCTCGTCGATCAGACCTGCTTGGGCGAACTGTGCGGCCGCATCGCCACCGCCAACGACCCAGACGTCCTGATAACCCGCCGCCTGCACCAGCAGTGGGTGCAGTTCGGTCACCGCACCGTGGAAGGCTCGCACACCGTCGCCGGCTCGCACGATATCCGGTCGGTGGGTCAACACCCAGGTGGGCTGCTTGTACTGCCACTCGTCGGGGTCGTTCGCCAGGATCCACTCGTACGTCGTCGCCCCCATCACGAGCGCCCCGACCGAATTACTGAAGGCGCGATAGCCGAAGGCGCCGTCGGCGTCGATGTTGCGGGTTATCAACCAGTCCAGGCTTTCCCGGTCGTCGACGATATAGCCGTCGATGCTGGAGGCCGTGTAATAGATCGTCGCCATGTCAGTTGCCTCTCATCCAGTCGAGTGGGTCACCCGCGCGGGCGTCGACCCCGTGATGTGCCAGCATCGTGCGGGCCAGCTGCCTACGGTGTGCGGAATAGGTCAGTACATGCGCGACGATGCCGTAGAGCTGAAATGACTCCGGCGGATCGCACAGCGCGTCGATGATCGTGTCGCCGAGACGCCCTTGCGCGGTGTAGTCGGATACCATTGCGCTCCAACGGTTCCCGAGTTCTTCGTGGTGTGCAGCCAGCCGCTGCGGGAGTGGTCGACTCCGGTCGGGTGGACTCGCGACCCGGAAAGTCGTGTCCCTCGATCGTCGCCATCCAGACCTCCTTCGCCCAGACGACCGCGCCGAGCACCGCACCCACACTTGGCTCCGCGCCGTCCCATTCGAGAACTACCTGTCCGGGCGAAATCTCCTCCAGCCACTGCGCTTTCGAGAGTTTTGTCGCCTCGCCGATCAGGTACGCGGTGTCGGCGATGTCGTGCGCCACCATCAGCTGTGAAATGTCTGGCTCCTTCGTATCGCCCGCGCTGTCCAGCCACAGGGACTGCGGCGGATGAAAATGCAGACCGTTTGGTGCGGGCAGCCGGAACGAGATGTCGGCGGCCTTCGACGGCGGCACGCCGAATGTGCGACGGAACGCCCGCGAGAACACCTCGGCCGACGACCAGCCCTCATCGGGCGGCAACCGCCGACACCGATTCGCCGCCGCGCAATCGCCACGCCGCGCGTTCGAGCATGATCCGGCGCCGCAGTGCCGCCGGCGGCTCCCCGGTCAGCCTGCGCACCTCCCGGGTGAAGTGGAACTCCGACGCAAAACTGCTCCGCGCCATGTCGCCGACGCCCGCGTTGTCGGCGTCGACGACGGCGTCGAGCAGTTCGCGCAGGCGGTCGCGGCGGGCGGGATCGGTCACGTTCACCGAGTATGGTCGCCGGCCGCCGGGATGGACATGACAATTCCTGCTGCGAGGCCCTCACTAGACTCCGGTGCTCAGTGAGCGAATTCGAAGCCCTGTGCGCCAACGACGGCGAGTTGGGCGAGCTGCGTGCGTCGATCCGGGACTTCGTGACCGCGGATCGCGCGGCCTACGGCTGGGAACCTGCGGTCGATTCCTGGCTCGCGAAATGGGACCCAGCCTTCTCCGCGCGGCTGGCCGAAGCCGGGTTCGTCGGCCTCACCATCCCTGCCGAGTACGGCGGGCACGGACTGGGGCACCTGCATCGCTATGTGGTGACCGAGGAGCTGCTGGCCCAGGGTGCGCCGGTGGCCGCGCACTGGATCGCCGACCGCCAGGTCGCACCCGGTCTTCTCGCCTACGGAAGCGAGGAGCAGCGGCGTCGACTCCTCCCCCGCATCGCCGCGGGCACGTTGTACTCGGCGATCGGCATGAGCGAGCACGGCGCGGGCAGCGACCTCGCTGCGGTGACCACCCGCGCAGTCGCGACCGAAGGCGGCTGGCTGCTCAACGGCACCAAGGTGTGGACCAGCGGCGCGCACGTCGCGCACCAGATCGTGGTGTTGGCGCGGACGAGCCCACTCGATCCGCAGCATCGCCACGCCGGCTTCAGTCAGTTCATCGTGCCGACCGACTCCGCGGGCATCACGATCAGCCCCATCGTGCTGATGAACGGCGAACACCACTTCAACGAGGTGACGTTCGCCGACACCTTCGTCGCCGACGGCGAACTGCTCGGCAAGGTAGGTGACGGCTGGCACCAGGTCACCGCCGAGCTGGGCTTCGAACGCAGCGGCCCGGAACGCATTCTGTCGACGGCGACGCTGGTGTTCGCCGCCGTCCGCGCACTCGCCGAGCAGGATGTCGACGAGCGGACGGCCGCCGAGGTGGGCGATTTGATGGCCCGGATGATCTCGCTGCGCCAGCTGTCGATTTCGGTGGCGCGCGACCTGGCCGACGGCAAGGACGCCGCCAACCGGGCCGCTTTGGTCAAGGACCTCGGCACCCGCTTCGAGCAGGAGTCGGTGGAACTGGTGGCCGATCTGGTCGACGGCCTCGACCCGGCATCGCCGCACACCCGCCGGTTGCGCGATCTGCTGGCCATCGCCCGGCTTCACTCACCGTTGTTCACGCTGCGCGGCGGTACGAACGAGGTGCTGCGCGGAGTGGTCGCCAAGGGCATGGGGGCGCGGTGAACGAACTGACGCAGCTCGTCGACGACATCGGCCGCCGATCGTTCGACGCACGCCTGGGTCATCGCGGCGTGCCCGACGAGTTCGACGCCGCGCTGTGGCGCCATCTCGAGGAGACCGGCCTGGCCAGGTTGACCAGCAGTCAGGCTGCCGGTCCCGCCGAGGCGGCGATCGTGCTGTCCGGCCTGGCCCGCCACGCGGGTGCGGTTCCGATCGCCGAGACGGATCTGCTCGCGGCGTGGCTGGCGGGCGAGGCCGCTGTCGATGTTCCCGACAGCGGGCCGCTGACCGTCGCAGTGGCCGACGCGCAGACCGTCGACGGCCGGATCGTCGGCGACTGCGACCGACGTGGCATGGCCGCATTCGGCCTCGGTTCTCCTCGCCGCGCGCACCGCCGACGGGCTTCACGTCACGGTCGTCGACGACCTACAGGTGGTCGACGGGCACAACCTCGCCGGTGAACCCCGCGGATCGTTCGCGTTCGATTTGCCGGTCGATCGGTTCGCTTCGGTGCGCCTCTCCGCCGCAGACGAACTCGTCCGCCGCGGCGCGTGGGCCCGCTGCGTGCAGATCGTCGGTGCGCTGGATGCCGCCGCGGAGCTCACCGTCTCCCATACCCGTGAGCGCCGGCAGTTCGGCAGGCCACTGTCCGCATTCCAGGCCGTGCAGCATTCGTTGGCGGCGATGGCGGGGGAGATCGAACGGGCCCGTGCCGCAACGGCGTTGGCGATAGCCGCGGCGACCGACTACGGATTCGACACCGTCCAGACCGACTATGCGGTGTCCGTTGCCAAGGTGGCTGTCGGCCGGGCCGTCGAGCCGGTGACCACCATCGCGCACCAACTGCACGGTGCAATCGGCGTCACGCGCGAGCACCGGCTGTGGCTGGCCACCATGAGGGCGCGAAGCTGGGTGGACGACTTCGGCAGCACCGCGCACTGGGCGCGGCGGTTCGGACGCATGGCGCTGGCGACCGACGAACCGTGGGATCTCGTCGTCAGCTGTCCAGCACCTCGTTGACGCGGGCCTCGACGTCGCCGAGTCCGGTGAGGTCGATGCCGAACCGGTCGGTCAGCGCCTCGACGACGTCGTGCCGCGGTCTCGAAGCGGATCCGCTCGCTACCGCCCTTGCCGTGGATGGCGAGATTTCGTCCGCGCAGGTTCCACCGCGCGTCGTCGGTGATGAGCGCGACGGAGAGGCCCGTGACGAAGCCCGACTTCGGATACGTTGACACATACCAACTTCCGACCTGGCGGTCGATCATCGGAAACGGCCGCGTGCTGAACAGATAGAGCGGCTCCCACTTGCCACGGATCTCGCTCTCCAGCGCCAGCCCGTCGCCATGCTCGCGGATCCGGTACGGCTCGTGGCGGGTCTGCTGCACGGTGTCGAGCTCGAGGCGGATCGGGGAGGTCAGAGTCTGACCGCCGAAGCCGACGTCGACGAGATAGCGGCCGTCTTCTCCGGGCACCGAGACCGCGAGCGCCTGGTGCGTCTGCGCGGGGAGCTCGTCGCCGTCGCTCATCCAGACCACCCGCCCCCCGAGCACGTCGACTCCAAAACCCAACTGCGACAGAACATGTGCCATCACACCGTTCTGCTCGAAGCAGTAGCCGCCCCGTTGGCGTCGCACCAGTTTGTCGACGAGTGCCTCCGGGCTCAGGTCGACCACCGGTGTCCCCATCAGCGGGTCGAGGTTCTCGAACGGGATCGAGCGGTTGTGGGCGGCGACCAACGCGGTGAGCACGTCCAACGTCGGCTCGGTCGGGCCGCTGTAGGAGACGCGGCGAAGGTACTCGGCGGTCATGCCTAGGGTTTACCCCGCGACGGCGTCTGGTTTGCGACACCGTGCCGCAACGGCGTGTTCGGCTCCGCAGCCGTCGACTCCTGCACCGGCGAACCGGCCGGTGTCGGCGTCACCCCGGGAGCGTTCGACGGGTCGCCGCCCGACGGCTCCGCGCCGTCGTGCAGTTCCTTCAGCCGCGCGTGCAGGATCTCCAGCACCGGTATCCGGTTGCCATGCTCGGTCTCGTGATCGAACAGCTGGCGCAACGGGCCCTCTTCGAGGGCGCGGACCCGGTGGCGCAGTTCCGTCAGCGGCAGCTGGTCGTAGTCAGCTAGCGGCAGCTCGTCGTTGTGGGCCATCCCTATCGGTTGCCCACGGCCGCCGTTCCGAAACGATCAGCTGCCGGTCCAGTTCGGCTGGCGCTTCTCGGCGAACGCCACCGCGCCCTCCCGTGCGTCGTTGGACATGAACACCGGCGCCAGGATCTTGTTCTGCTTGGTCCACATCTCCTCGGGGCTCCAACCGCGCGACTCGACGATGATCCGCTTGGTGGCCGCAACGGCCAGCGGGCCGTTACCGCTGATGCGTTCGGCCAGCCCGATCGCGGCGTCCAGCGCCGATCCGGGTTCGGCCAGCAGGTTCACCAGTCCGAGTTCGTGTGCCCGCTGGGCCGAGAGGTTCTCACCGGTGAGGGCGAGCTCCATGGCGACCGCGTACGGGATGCGCTGCGGGAGCCGCAGCAGGCCTCCGCCGCCGGCGACCAGGCCGCGCTTGACCTCGGGTATGCCGAACGCCGATTCCGTCGACGCCACGATCAGATCGGTGGCAAGGGCGAGCTCGCATCCTCCCGCCAGGCAGTATCCCTCGACGGCCGCGATGAGCGGCTTGCTGGGCGGGCGCTCGGTGAACCCCATTCCGCGGCCCTCCACGACGACGTTCTCGCCACGGGCGAACGCCTTGAGGTCCATGCCGGCGCTGAACGAGCCGCCCGCGCCGGTCAGAATGCCGACCGACAGGCCGTCCTCGGCATCCAACCGGTCCATGGCGTCGGCCAACCCCCGGCTGACCGCGGCGTTCACCGCGTTGCGGGCCTTGGGCCGGTTGATGGTGATGATCAGGACGCGGTCGCGCTGTTCGACCAGGATGACTTCTTCGCTGTTGGCTTCTTCGCTCACGCGGGTGATGCTAGCCACCATGGTTTGGCACGCTACAGAGACTGGGTAGTATGTAAAACTAGAACACGTTCTAATTCGACGAGGGGGCCCCATGGCCACGACCGATATCGAGCCGTCGGAACTCACCAAGTGGGATCCGGGCCTGACCGAGCGCGTGATGGGCATCATGCGGCCCTTCCTCAAGCGCTACTTCCGCTCGGAGGTGCGTGGGCTGGAGAACCTGCCCCCCGGCGGGGCCCTGCTGGTGTCCAATCACTCCGGCGGCATGTTGCCGATGGACGTGCCGATCCTGTCGGCGGACTTCTACGAGAAGCACGGCTACAACCGGCCGCTGTACACGCTGAGCCACGACATGCTCTCGGTCGGGCCGACCGGCGACTTCTTCAAGAAGATCGGCTACATCAGCGCCAACCATGAGAACGCCGACGAGGCGCTGCGGTCCGGCGGCCTGGTCGTGGTGTTCCCCGGCGGCGACTACGACGTGTACCGGCCGACGCTGTCGGAGAACAAGATCGACTTCGGCGGCCGCACCGGCTACGTGAAGGCCGCACTGAACGCCGGCGTGCCGATCGTGCCCACGGTCGGCATCGGCGGTCAGGAGACACAGATCTTCCTGACCCGCGGTACCTGGCTGGCCAAGCGACTCGGGCCGATCGCGCGGTTGGCCCGCGCCAAGATCGTGCCGATCTCGTTCGGCTTCCCGTTCGGCCTGAGCCTGGTGGTCCCGCCGAACATTCCGCTGCCCGCCAAGATCACCATGGCCGTGTTGCCGCCGATCGACATCGTCGCCGAGTTCGGCGAGAACCCCGACATCGATGAGGTGGACGCGCATGTCCGGCACGTCATGCAGCGGGCGCTCGACGAACTCGCGGCCGAACGCCGGCTGCCGATCCTCGGCTGACCATGGCTCTACTGGACCGACTCAACGACACCGTCGGCCTCGTCGCGACCATGGCGCGATCAGGCATGATCGCGCCGCTGCGGCCCGACAAATATCTGCGGATCGCCGCCGCCATGCGACGCGAGAACGTCTCGGCCGTGTCGGGGTTCGCCTCCGCCGCGCAGCGGTGCCCGGACCGGCCGGGACTCGTCGACGAGATCGGGACGCTGACGTGGCGCGAAATCGATCAACGCTGCGATGCGTTCGGCGCTGCGTTGCAGGCGCTGCCCGGCGGGCCAGCCGCGGGTGATCGGGATCATGTGCCGCAACCATCGCGGCTTCATCGAGGCCGTGGTCGCCGCGAACCGCATCGGTACCGACCTGCTGCTGCTGAACACGTCGTTCGCCGGCCCGGCGCTAGCCGAGGTGGTTGCCCGCGAAGGCGCCGACGCGATGGTCTACGACGAGGAGTTCACCGAGATCGTGGACCGGGCGCTCGCCGAACGACCGGACGCCACCCGCATCGTCGCGTGGACCGATGAGCCGTCGGCACACGACGACGCGCTGACCGTCGAGAAGATGATCGCCGAGCACGCGGGACGCGAACCGAAACGTGCCGCGGAGAAGCCCCGGACGATCCTGCTGACATCGGGCACCACCGGAACCCCCAAGGGCGCCAAGCTGACCGGCGGTGATCCCAGCGCGCTCAAGGCGATCCTGGACCGCACGCCGTGGCACGCGGAAGAAGCGATCGTCGTCGCGGCACCGATGTTTCACGCGTGGGGCTTCTCGCAGCTGATCTTCGCCGCGACGATGGCGTGCACGATCGTCACCCGGCGCAAGTTCGACCCGGAGGCGACGCTCGAGTTGGTCGACCGCCACAAGGCGACGGGGCTCGCCGTGGTCCCGGTGATGTTCGACCGGATTATGGAACTTCCCGACGGGGTACGAAGTCGGTACAGCGGACGGTCCCTGCGGTTCGCCGCCGCGTCGGGATCGCGCATGCGTCCGGACGTGGTGACGGCCTTCATGGACCAGTTCGGTGACGTCATCTACAACAACTACAACGCCACGGAGGCCGGATTGATCGCCTCGGCCACCCCCGAGGATCTGCGGGCGGCACCTGACACCGCGGGCAAGCCTGCCCCCGGCACGGTCATCCGCGTGCTGGACAAGGACTTCGGCGAGGTACCTACCGGAGAGGTCGGACAGATCTACTGCCGAAGCGGCACGCTGTTCGGCGGCTACACGTCGGGCAACACCAAGGACTTCCACGAAGGCTTCATGGCGTCGGGAGACATGGGGTACGTCGATGCGAACGGCAGGCTGTTCGTCGTCGGCCGCGACGACGAGATGATCGTCTCCGGCGGCGAGAACGTCTACCCCATCGAGGTGGAGAAGACGCTGGCCTCGCACACCGATGTGGCCGAAGCCGCGGTGATCGGGGTGGACGACGAACAGTACGGTCAGCGGCTTGCCGCGTTCGTCGTCCTGAATCCGGACGCGAGCGCCACATCCGACACGCTCAAGCAGCACGTACGCGAAAGCCTGGCGAACTACAAAGTGCCGCGGCAGATCACGGTGCTCGATGAACTCCCGCGCAGCATCACCGGCAAGATCGTCCGCAAAGACCTGCAGGCGCTGGTCGACAATGGGTAACCGCAGGCCGCTCCTGCGCGCGGGACTGGAACTCGCCAACGCGGCCAACGGCGTACGGCCGTTCGGCCGCGACGGCTACCCCACCGTGCCCGCGTTCTTCCTCGGCTGGCCGACCACCGAGATGGCGCCGCTCTACATGGCGGGTTCGATGCTCGGCGCGGCCTGGCGGTGGTTGCGCGGCGACTATGCAACCCGCGGTGGCCGAATCTCCCTGCTGCTCAAGGCGATCACCTGGGGCCTGCTGTATCTCATCCATCGCCGCAATGTGGCGTCGGAGCCGTATTTCGACGGGCCGCTGCGGGAGACCCTCGGCGACGATTACGAGGCCGTCGCCGCAGAGTCGCAGCCGATCAGGCGCCGACGCCTCAGCCATGTGCTGCCGAACGAATTCCTTCGTCGCCGGTATGTGGAGAAGACCGACATCGTCCGGTACGGGCCGCACGGCGGCGCCAACCTCGCCGACATCTGGCGCAGACGCGACCTGCCGCGCGACGGCAAGGCGCCGGTGCTGCTGCAGGTGCCCGGCGGCGGCATGGTCGATCGGCATGCGCCGTCCGCAGGGCTACCCGCTGATGAGTCGGATGGCCGAACGCGGCTGGATCTGCGTGTCGATCGACTACCGGGTGAGTCCCCGCAACACGTGGCCGGACCACATCGTCGACGTCAAGCGCGCGCTGGCGTGGATCAAGGAGCACATCGCCGAGTACGGCGGCGACCCCGACTTCGTCGCGATCACCGGCGGTTCGGCGGGCGGGCATCTGTGCGCGCTGGCCGCGCTGACACCCGACGACCCGCAGTATCAGCCGGGTTTCGAGGACGCCGACACGACGGTCGCCGCGGCCGTGCCGATCTACGGCCGGTACGACTGGTTCACCACCAAGGGGCCCGGCCGCTGGGAGTTCGTGCTGATACTGCTGCAGAGGCTGGTCGTGAAGAAACGGCTGACGAAGCACCTGCAGGTCTACCGCGACGCGTCGCCGATCACCCGGGTGCGGCCCGACGCGCCGCCGTTCTTCATCCTGCACGGAACCGACGACTCGCTGATCCCGGTGCCTGAGGCGCGCGAGTTCGTGGCAGCGATGCAGGACGTCTCGAAGGACACCGTGGTCTACTCCGAGATCCCGCACGCCCAGCACGCCTTCGACTTCTTCGGGTCGCCACGCGGCTACTACACCGCGCAATCCGTTGAGAAGTTTCTGTCCTGGGTGCACGCCACCCGAAACGAGAAGTAGTTACTGCGCCATCGCCTTGTCGATGACCGTCAACTCCTCGGAAAGCCCAGCGGCGCGGCGTATTTCGACGAATGCCTCGACCATCGCGTCGGTCAACTCGTGCGGGTCCGACAGGGTGGCGCCATCGGAGAGCACCGAGATGTTCAGCTGGTCGACGTAACTCCACACGGTGATGTTCAGGCCGCTGCCCGTCGTCAGCGGACCAACCGAGTAGATCTCGGTCACCAACGCCCCGCCGACCCTGCCGTACTCGCGAGGGCCCGGCACGTTGGAGATCGGGATGTTGAGCACCTTGTTCTGGCCGTCCTTGTCGGCGAGCCAAGCGAAGAGCTTCTCGGCCGGCGCAGGCGGGAAGTAGGCCGACCACCTGCTGACCAGTTCGGGCCCCATCAGGTGATGGGTTTCCTTGGCGTCGACGGCGGCGTCGTGGACGGCCTTCACCCGCTCCAACGGATCCTCGAGCTCGATCGGCACCACCATCATCACGCCGGTGAAATAGTTCCCCGAGATTCGATCCCGGGAGAAGTCGAAACTCACCGGGACGGAAGCCAACAACGGATGGTCGGCGTGCCCGTCGTACTTCAGTGACAGCTTGCGCAGCGCGCCCGCCGAGATCGCGAGCACCATGTCGTTGATCGTGACGCCGAGGTGTTTGGCCGTCTCCTTGACGTCGGCGAGAGCCAGTGTCGCGGTGGCGAACCTGCGTTGCGCGTCCACCCGGTGGTTCATGAACGACGGTGGCGGGGTGAACGGCCGGGTCAGTTCGGACGACAACTTCTTGTTGCTCTTGCGCACCCTGCCGATGCCCTGCGCGGTGTAGCGCATCACACCGGGCAGCCTGCCGATATGGCGCATGTGATCGGCGACCGCCGAGCGGACGAGCTCGCCCGTGCTCGGGGCCGGGTCCGTCGCGTAGGACGAGTCATCGGACTGCGGCCCGTCCAGTAGATCCATGCCCCGCGCCAGCAGGTTGGCCGACGCAACACCGTCTGCGAGCGCATGGTGGATCTTGCCGAGCACCGCGATCCGGCCGTTGGCCAGACCCTCGATGAAATACATCTCCCACAGCGGCCTGCTCCTGTCGAGCGGCGTGCTGGCGATCCTGCCGACCGCCTCATCGAGTTGGCGGCGGCCACCTGGACTGTCGACGCGGAAGGGGCGAACGTGGTAGTCGAGATCGACCTCGCAGTTCTCCCGCCACATCGGATGGTGCATCTTCAGCGGGATGTCGACGAGTTGATACCGGAACGGGTCGAGCTTGTGCAGCCGCGCGCGAATCACTTCGCGGAACTCGTCGATGCCGAACTTGCGGCCCTTGAGATCGCCGATCTCGATGACCGCCAACTTCAAGGTGTGCATGTGCACGGTTGGCGTCTCGGAATACAGCAGTACCGCGTCCCAGCCGCTGAGCCTCTTCACCCCTGATACCTCCTACCGGAGGCGTCTATATAACCTCTTTGGCCTTCAACAGTGACCGGTTTCGGTGAATCTGGTTGAGGAACAAGCCGATTGCGGTGGCCACCGAACCCGTGCGGGCGCCGTCGGTCATGTCGAAACCGTGACCCGCACCCGGCAATTCGATGTAGCTGACCACCGAACGGGACACCGCGCGCAACCGCTCGACGAAGCCGCGCGCCTGTGCGACCGGAATGACGGAGTCGCCGGATCCATGGATGACCAGGAACGGCGGAGCGTCGGGATGGACCTGCGCGATCGGCGAAGCCTTGCGGAAGACCTCGGGGTGGCGGTCCATCTTGCGCTTGACCACCACGCGCTCGAGGAAGTCGACGAACCGGTCGCGCTCGGGGGTGGAGCGGTCCTCCCAGTCGTAGCGGCCGTAGATGCCGACGACGGCGTCCACCGAGGTATCGGAGCCCTCGGGCAGATCGGTCTGCATCTCGGGGTCGTTGGGCGTCAGACCCGCCAGCGCCGAAAGATGGCCGCCCGCTGAACACCCTGCGATCGCGACGAAATCGCGGTCACCGCCGAACCGGTCCACGTTGGCGCGCGCCCACGCGATGGCCGTCTTCACATCGGTGATGTGCTGTGGCCAGCGGTTGTGCGGCGACACCCGGTAGTTCACCGACAGACACACCCAGCCCTGCTGCGCCAGATGCGACATCAGGGCGTACCCCTGCAGTTGCCTGCCGCCGTGGATCCACGCGCCGCCGGGAACGAAGATCATCACCGGCGCCGGTTCGACCGGCAGTTCCTTGGGCCGCCACACATCCAGCAACTGCGAGGGGTGGTCGCCGTAGCGAACCGAGGACCGGTGCAGGCTGCGCCGGTGCTGTCGCATCTTCAATACGGGCGCGAACCGCTCCGGCGCAGGCCAGCCGACGGCGAGGTCGGCTGCGGACACGGTGCCGCGCAGCGCGGCATCGATCACGGCGTTGGTGGAGTCGCGGTCCTGCTTGCGAATCGCCGCTTGCTCGGCGGTGTCCTGCGGGCGTGCGCTATGTGAGAACAAGTCCGGCACATGCTTGTATCCCCAGATGCCCATCGCGGTCACAGCACCAAGTGGCTCAAGGTGTTTCCCGATGATGGGCAGCGATGTGGACGCGACGCTCATCGCCAGGAGGTAGTCGGTCGGGCCTGCGCGCAGAAACCAGCGGGCGCGTTTACCGAAAGAGGGCGCGGGGTGCCGGGCATCCGGCCTAACCGTCATTGGCCGAATGTACCCCGGTATCCCCGCGGCAAACGAGTAACATCCGGAGGTTGTCTATATATCGCACGCCGATGGCACTGATGTGATCTGGATCACAGCGCGTGGCCTGCAAGAATGCCCTATGAGCAAGTCAGCGTTGGCAATCACCGACGAACACCAGGATCTCGCGGATGCGGCGATCGGCCAGTTGACGCGGTTGTCGACCAGGGCGGGTGCCCGTGCGACCCTCGAGGGCGGGCCGTCGAATCCCGAAAACGTCTGGAAGGCGGCGGCAGAGTTGGGCTGGCTGGGGCTCGCGATCGCCGAGGAGCACGGCGGTTCAGGCTTCGGGCTCGCCGAGTTGGCTGTTGTCCAGGAGGCCCACGGCCGCGAGTTGACCCCCGGACCGTTTCTGCCGACCGTGGCGGCCTCGCTGGTCATCGACCGATGTGCGTCCGATTCTCTTCGCGCCGAACTGCTTCCGGGACTGGCGGACGGCACGACGGTGGCAGCGCTCGGATTGGCCGGAAGCGTGGTCGTCGGGTCGGATCTCGACGTCACCGGCGAAGTCCCAACGGTGCTCGGCGCACCCGATGCCGACGTGCTGGTTCTCGTGGCCGGTGACGACGTGGTGGTCGTCGACTCCGCAGCCGACGGCGTCACGGTGACGGCGCTGGAATCTCTCGACACCTCGCGAAGTGTCGGATCGGTGGCGCTGCGCGGGGTGACGGTGAGCGAGGACCGGGTGCTGCGCGGCGCGGCGCGGCGCGCCCGCACGGTGTTTCGCATCCTGGCGTCCGCCGAAGCGGCGGGCGTGGCCTGGGCCAGCCTGGAGATGGCGGTGGAGTACGCCAAGGTCCGCGAGCAGTTCGGCAGGACGATCGGCACCTTCCAGGCGGTGAAGCATCACGCCGCCAACATGCTCGTCGACGCCGAGCAGACCACGGCCGCCGTCTGGGATGCCGCCCGCGCAGACGATTTGGACAGCGCATGGTTCCCCGCCGCGGTCGCCGCGTCACACGCCGTTCGGTCGCAGGTTCTCAACGCGCAGAACAATATTCAGCTGCACGGCGGGATCGGATTCACCTGGGAGCATGACGCACACCTCTACCTGCGCCGGGCCCGCACGCTGGCGGCGTTGATCGGCGACGGGGCCGACCCACTGCTTGACGTCGTCGAGGGAGCCAGGAGCGGTCAGGCGCATGGCGCATCGTTCACGCTGCCGGCCGAGGCCGACGAGCACCGGCGTCAGGCGGCACAAGCCGTCGAGCAGGTCAGGGCGCTGCCCACCGACAGGCAGCGCGACTTCCTCGTCGACTCCGGCTACCTGGTGCCGCACTGGCCGAAGCCATGGGGCCGCGCGGCGGACGTGCTCGAGCAATTGGTCATCGAAGAGGAGTTCGCCGACGTCGAGCGCGCGGACATGGGCATCACCGGATGGGTGGCGCTGACCATCGCGCAGGCAGGCACCGACGATCAGCGTGAGCGCTGGGTCGAACCCGTCCTGCGCGGTCAGGTGATGTGGTGTCAGCTGTTCTCAGAACCCGGTGCGGGGTCCGACGCGGCCGCGGTGCGCACGGCGGCCAAGAAGGTCGACGGCGGTTGGCGGATCACCGGACAGAAGGTGTGGACCAGCCTCGCCCAGTACTGCCAGTGGGGGCTGGCCACGGTCCGCACCGACCCGGACGCCCCCAAGCACGCCGGGGTGTCCATGATGGCGATCGACATGAAAGCCGAAGGCGTGACGGTCAATCCGCTGCGCGGCATCACCGGTGACGCCCACTTCAACGAGGTGTTCTTCGACGACGTATTCGTCCCCGACGACGACGTGGTCGGCGACGTCAACAAGGGCTGGCTGGTGGCACGGGCCACGCTGGGCAACGAGCGGATCTCGATCGGCGGCGGCTCCGGCGGCCAGACCGGCTTCGACGCAGACGATCTCGTCAAGCTCCTCGACAGCGTTCCCGCCGACGTGGCGGCCCAGCATGTGCGGCGGGCGGGCGAGGTGATCGCCGAGTTGCACACGCTGCGGCTGCTCAACCTGCGCCGCGCCAGCCGCGCCATCGCCGGTGCAGAACCGGGTCCCGAGGGCAACGTCACCAAGCTGTTGGTGGCCGAATCCGGCCAGCACCTCACCGAATTGGGTATCGCGCTTGCGGGCACGGCGGCCGTCGTCGGCGGCAACCAGAAGTTGATTCGCAGCTACCTGGGCAGCAGGGCGATGACGATCGCCGGCGGTACGTCGGAGATCACCCGCAACACCATCGCCGAGCGCATCCTGGGCCTCCCCCGAGACCCGCTGCTGAAATAAGCACTACCCCCGCGGAATTCGAGCGGGCGCGAAAACTGCGGCGTCGCCGCCCACCGGCGCGGTCGCCTGGGACGCGAGTTGTTCGTACGGCGCACCCATCGCGATGCGGCTGACCTGATCGAGGCGCTGATACTGCTCGTCGTCCATTTGCACATCGAGCGAGGCGATATACGAGTCGGTCTGTTCAACGGTTCGCGGGCCGATCACCGGCACCAGCGCCGTCGTCGACCGCCTTGCGCGTTCGAGCAGCCAGGCCACCGCGACCTGCGCCGCGGGAACGCCCAACTCGCCCGCGACGGCGAGCACCGCGTCGACGGTCGCGGCCTTGGCCGGCTCGTCCTCGGTATGCACGAGCCGATTCCAGTCGGTGAGCCTGCCGTCCGGGACTCGACCGGTATTTTCCGCTCAGCAGCCCACCGCCCAACGGTGACCACAGCGCCGCGCCGAGGCCGAGCGACTCGGCCATCGGCAGGTTCTCTCGATCGGCGCTGCGTTGACCAGGCTGTACTCGAACTGGACGCCGGAAATCGGTATCGCCCCACGCAACTCCGCGAGCGTCGCGGCGCGCGCCGTCATCCATGCCGGGAAGTTCGACAGCCCCGCATACAGGATCTTGCCCGCGCGTGCGAGATCGTCGAGCCCGCGCACGATCTCGTCGAGCGGGGTCACGAAGTCGGGAAAATGCACCCACAGCAGATCGATGTAGTCGGTGTCGAGCCGACGCAGGCTGCCTTCCACGGACCGGAACATCGCGCGGCGGCCGTTGCCGGTCTGCAGTACCCCGCTGCCGTCGGGTCCCCCGATGGCGAATTTCGTCGCAACGGTGAAGTCGTCGCGCCTGCCGTCGAGCAGCCGGCCGAGGTTCTCCTCGGCCTCCCCGACCTGATAGCTCGCGGCGGTGTCGATGAACGTGCCGCCCGCGTCGGCGAAGGTGTCGAATATCCGCGGGACGTCGTCGGGGGCGGCGCCGTAGCCCCACCGGGTACCGAAGGTGCCCGCACCGAGGGCGAGGGCGGAGACGCGCAGGCCGTTGTTTCGGCCGAAGGTGAAATGTCGCATGTCGCGGTCAACCGTCGGACGGCTGGGTTTATTCGGGATTACTCAGATCCACGGGGAACCGTATGTGGCCGCTTGTCGAATTGGAGGCGTTCGGCGCTCAGAGGTCGCGGTCAGAACTGCAGGGCGGTGAAACGCCAGTCGAGTACCTGGCGGTCCTCCGCGTCGGCGCCGACGGCGTACACCAGCGACCTCAGTTTCAGCACACCGCCGCGATGGTCGGGCAGCGGCACCGCGCCGTCGACGTGCAACTCGCTGTAGAGCGTGTCGCCCTCGTGCACCGGCCCGGTGTGGTCGCACGACTCCCAGCCCAACACCGTCGCGAGGTTGGGCAGCAGTCGCGTGGCCTGCGCGAGCGCCAGCCCGATGGTGTGGCCGCCGTAGACCAGGCGACGGCCGCCTGCGCGTGAATCATGATGCGTCGCCGCAATATTCAACGTCAGCCGGGCCAGTTCCGGTGCGCTGCTCACGACGTCGGCCGTGCTGTGCAGCACCGCGCCCGCGATGCCGGAGTCGAAATGCGTGCCCGGGACCCTGGTCCGGAATGCATCGGCGTCCCAGTCCGCGGTCGGGTCGGGCGCAGCCGCGGAATCCGCCCCGATCGCCGACATGTCGTCGGCATGGCCGGTGTCGGCGGTCGGATCGCGGAGCGGCAGCATCGCGCAGCGGTGGAAGTCCAGGACCAGGCGGCCGACCTGGTCGATGGTGGTCATCCGCAGTGCCGCGAGGCCGGTGGGCGGCCGCGTCCGGGCTTGCCGCGTTCTGTTTGAGGGCGACAACCTCGGTGCGGGTGAAGAGGCTGTCCCCGATGACGGGGAACCGGTGGAAGGACAGTCCGCGGTAGAACAGGTTGGCCTTGACTCGCTGGGTGACCACCGTGGTCTGCCCGATGGCGACGTCGCAGACCAGCGCCGGATGCGCGAGCGCGGTCGTCGACCCGGTCACCGCCATCGCCAGATCTGCGTCGAGCGAAAGGCGCAGCCGGTCACCGATGATCGACTGATGCACCGCAGCGACGCCGGCGGTCAGCGTCATCGACGGCGCCCAGTCGAAGACCTGGCCGATCACCAGGTCGTCGAAGTAGGGGCCGCCGGGCTCGTGACCGTGCATTGTCACAGCTTGCCCTACGAGTACCTGGCGATCAGTTCCTGCTTGTACAGCTTGCCGGTGTCGGTGCGCGGCAGCTGTGCCTCGAACGAGATCGAGCGCGGACACTTGTAGTGCGCCAGGCGATCCCGCAGCCAGTGCAGCAGTTCGTCGGCGAACTCGTCGGTGGCGTCGGCGGGATCGACGGTCTGCACCACGCCCTTGACGCTCTGGCCCATGTCGTCGTCGGGGATGCCGAAGACCGCCGCGTCCATCACCTTGGGATGGCTGACCAACATGTTCTCCGCCTCCTGCGGGTAGATGTTCACGCCACCCGAGATGATCATGTGGTGTCGGCGGTCGGTCAGGTACAGGTAGCCCTCCTCGTCGAGATACCCGATGTCGCCGACGGTCTTCCAGCCGTGCTCATCGCGTGACTTCGCCGTCTTCTCGGGGTCGTTGAGGTACTCGAAGTCGAAGCCGCCCTCGAAGTAGATCTCGCCTGCCTGGCCAGGAGGCAGCTCGTTGCCGTCCTCGTCGAGGATGTGCAGCGGGGACATCATCGATCTGCCCACCGATCCTGGGTGAGCCAGCCATTCGTCGGCGGTGATCAGTGTCGAGCCGATCGCCTCGGACGAGGCGTAGTACTCGTCGACGATCGGTCCCCACCAGTCGATCAACTGCTTCTTGATCTCGACCGGACATGGTGCCGCGGCATGCATCACGCGCTTGAGGCTGGACAGATCGTACGAATCCCGCACGGACGCAGGCAGTTTCAGCATGCGGGAGAACATCACCGGGACGAACTGGCCGTGCGTGACGCGGTGGCGCTGGATCGCGTCAAGGCACCCTTCGGCGTCGAACTTCTCCATCACCACCGTCGTGATGCCCGCACCCTGGATCGTCATCGACCACACCGAGGGCGCGGTGTGATAGAGCGGCGCGGGGCTGAGATAGATCGCGTCGGGGTCGAGCCAGAATCCGACCAGGCCACTCATCATGCCCGGCACCTCGGCGGGCGGCAGATGGGTGAGTTCGCGCTTGATGCCTTTCGGTCGGCCCGTGGTGCCCGACGAGTACTGGAGCAGGTCGCCTTCGATCTCGTCGTCGATCGGCGTATCCGGTTCGTCAGCAACGCATTCCGGGTAGCGGTGCCAACCGTCGAGATCATCGCCCGCGATGACCAACAGCTGCGGCAGCCCACCGGGCAGCTCGGCATCCAGACCCTCGAGGGTCTTGCGAAGTGCCGCCGATCCGACGATGGCCTTGGCGCTGCTGTTGTCGATGATGTAGGCCGCCTCGGCAGCGGTCAGATGCGTGTTGATCGGGACGTAGTAGAGGCCGCTGCGCCGCGCCGCCCACATCACCGCGTGGTAGTGCTCGTTGTTCTCCATCAGGATCGCGACCGCGTCGCCCTCGCGCAGGCCGTGCTCACGGAAGAAGTGCGCGAGCCGGTTGGCGCGAGTCTCCAACTCGCCGAATGTCACCGTCATACCCGAGGGATGCATGACGACGGCGGGCTTGAGAGGGTGCGCTTGCGCATGCTCGCGAATCTGCATGGCTGAGACTTTACGATGCCAGAACTTGACATGTGTCAAGAGTACCCCGGCGCTAGGCTGTGCCGATGTTCGGCGGGCGTGTTCTGCATCGGCTTCGGGCTCGCGATGGTCGCGCTGGTGATCTTCGGCGACCGAAGCGTCAAAAACGCCAAGCACACCGGCGTTACGGGTCTTCCGCGCAGGTGATCGGCCAGGAGGTCGAGGTCGGCACGAAGGGCTCGCGCTTCTACCACACCAAGGTGCGCTTCCCTGGCCCCAATGGTCAATGGCACGAGCATGTTTCGATCCAAGGCCACTCCAAGCCGGTGCACAGGGAACTCGTCGACGTCTGGTATGACCCCGCCGACCCGACACAGGTGACCGTCGATGAACCAGGCGGCCGCAGTCGACTGGTCGTCGGCGTCGGCATCGGAGCGCTTGTCATCGCGCTCGGCATCTACTTCATCGTGACGGGCTGAGCGCCCGCCGACACTAATTGGCGACGAATACTCGCCATTCGTCCGGAACACCCTTCAACACGTGAGAACCACGTTCTGCGAATGTGATTCCCGAGCCGGCAACCAGATCTTTGACCGTCGATGACACCAAAACCTCACCCGGTCCGGCGAGCCCCGACACGCGCTGACCGATGTGAACCGCGATGCCACCGACGTCGTCGTCGCGGAGTTCGATCTCGCCGGTATGAAGTCCCGCGCGCACCTCAATGCCTAGCGGTCGGACCGACTCGCAGATCGCCTGTGCGCATCGCACGGCGCGCGCGGGACCGTCGAAGGTCGCCAATATGCCGTCGCCCGTCGTCTTGATTCTGCGGCCACGATGACGATCGACTTCGCGAGCTGCCAGCGAATCGTGTTGGTCCAGCAAGCGCGTCCATTCGGCGTCACCAAGTGCAGCGGCGCGCGTCGTCGACGACACGATGTCGGTGAACAACACGGTCGCGAGAGCGCGATCCGGCATGTGTGCGGGACGAACGCCCGTGATGAACTCTTCGATCTCGTCGAGAATTGCGTCCTGGTCTCCGAGGTGCGGAAAGTATTGATCGCCGGGTAGTTCGACCACTCTGGCACCCTTGATATGCGCACCCAAGTAGCGGCTACCCGCAGCGTGAGAGGGGTCCGCGGTTCTATGCATAACGAGTGTCGGTACATGCATCGCCGTCAGCAGATGGCGCACGTCGATGTCGTGAATCATCTTCAGAATCGCGACGACCGCTCCCGGGCTTGCCGACAGTCGCTCCCATCGGCCGTACGTTTTCTGAAACACGGGATCGTTGGCCAGTTTCGGCGCAAGGGCGTTGACGAAAGGCCCCTCACCAGTTCCGCGACCCCAGGCTGCCTCTACCAGCGGCAGACCATCGGTCCAAGCATCGTCGGGTACTCCATCCGGGTAATCGGGCGCCCAGGCGAGACGCGCATACGAGCCATACAGGACGAGTGCGGATACCCGCTCCGGATATGTTGCGGCGAATAGGATGGCGAGCGCCCCGCCCTCCGAGCCGCCGTAGACGGCAGCTCGTTCCGAGCCGGCGGCATCCATGACGGCGCGAAGGTCATCCATTCGTTCTTCGAGCGTCGCCACCGCGACTCGATCGGATAGACCGGTGCCCCGCTTGTCGAACATGATCAGACGACTGAACGACGCGAGGCGCTCGAAGTATCTCCGCTCGGTTGGAGCTTCCCACTGCAGTTCGAGGTTCGAGACGAAGGGCGGAACGTGAATGAGGTCGAAGGGGCCGTCGCCCACGACTTGGTAGGCGATATTGACGCTGCCCGACTTCGCATATCGCGTCTCGGGAACCGAGATCACGTGCTTCAGTCTGGACGAGCAGACGAAAAGCGCCCAATTTCAGTAG
The DNA here is from genome assembly GCA_963758825.1 of uncultured Actinomycetota bacterium. Lineage (GTDB taxonomy): Bacteria > Actinomycetota > Actinomycetes > Mycobacteriales > Mycobacteriaceae > Mycobacterium. Next base: position 545,092 of record CAVWWV010000019.1, read on the forward strand.
GAAATGGGCGCTTTTACGTGTCGCGTAAAAGAGCTAGTCGGCTTCGGCCAGCCGGTGCTTGAGGGCGTCGAACTCGTCCTTGATGCCGGTCGGCAGCTTCTCGCCGACGAACTCGAACCACTCTTCGATCAACGGGAGTTCCTCGCGCCACTCGGCGGGGTTGACCGCCAGCGCCTCGTTGACGTCGGCCGCGTCGACATCCAGGCCGGACAGGTCAAGGTCCTCGGCGGTGGGCACGATGCCGATCGGTGTCGTCTTGCCGCCGGCCTTCTGCTCGATGCGGTCGACGATCCACTTCATCACGCGGCTGTTCTCGCCGAAGCCCGGCCACAGGAAGCGGCCGTCGCCGCCGCGCCGGAACCAGTTGACGAAGAAGATCTTCGGCATCTTGGACTCGTCGGAGTTCTTGCCGACGTCGATCCAGTGGCCCAGGTAGTCGCCGACGTTGTAGCCCAGGAACGGCAGCATCGCCATCGGGTCACGCCGGACCGTGCCGACCTTGCCTTCGGCGGCAGCGGTCTGCTCGGATCCCAGCGTGGCGCCGATGAACACGCCGTGCTGCCAGTCGCGGGCCTGCGTCACGAGCGGCACCGTGGTCTTGCGGCGGCCGCCGAACAGGATCGCCGAGATCGGCACGCCCTGCGGGTCGTCCCACTCCGGGGCCAGCGTCGGGCACTGCGACATCGGGGTGCAGTAGCGCGAGTTCGGATGCGCGGCTTTGCTTTCCGTCTCGCGCAGGATCCAGTCGTTGCCTTTCCAACTCGCCATTCGTCCGGAACACCCTTGAGCACGTGAGATCCACGCTCGGCGAACGTGATACCCGAGCCCGCCACCAGGTCCTTGACCGTGGAGGACACGAGAACCTCGCCCGGTCCGGCGAGCGCTGAAACGCGTTGGCCGATGTGGACGGCGATCCCACCGATGTCGTCCCGCGCAGCTCGATCTCGCCGGTGTGAAGTCCCGCCCGCACTTCGATGCCTAGCGGTCGGACCGCCTCGCAGATCGCTTGTGCGCATCGCACGGCGCGCGCGGGACCGTCGAAGGTCGCGAACATGCCGTCGCCCGTCGTCTTGATTCTGCGGCCACGATGGCGATCGACCTCGCGAGCGGCCAGCGAGTCGTGTTGGTCCAGCATGCGCGTCCACTCGTCGTCACCAAGCGCGGCGGCGCGCGTCGTCGACGACACGATGTCGGTGAAGAGCACGGTCGCGAGAGCACGATCCGGCACATGCACGGGACGGACGCCGGTGAGGAACTCTTCGATCTCGTCGAGGATTGCGTCCTGGTCGCCGAGGTGCGGAAAGTATTGATCGCCGGGTAATTCGACAACTCTGGCACCGTTGATGTGCGCACCCAGGTAGCGGCTACCCGCAGCGTGAGAGGGGTCCGCGGTTCTATGCATAACGAGTGTCGGTACATGCATCGCCGTCAGGAGATGGCGCACGTCGATGTCGTGAATCATCTTCAGAATCGCAACGACCGCTCCCGGGCTTGCCGACAGCCGCTCCCATCGCCCGTACGTTTTCTGAAAGACAGGATCGTTGGCCAGCTTCGGCGCAAGGGCGTTGACGAAAGGTCCCTCACCGGTTCCTCGGCCCCAGGCTGCCTCTACCAGCGGCAGACCATCGGTCCACGCATCTCGGGCACGCCATCCGGGTAGTCGGGCGCCCAGGCGAGACGCGCATATGCGCCATACAGGACGAGTGCGGATACGCGCTCCGGGTATGTTGCGGCGAAGAGGATGGAGAGCGCACCGCCCTCCGAGCCGCCGTAGATGGCGGCTCGCTCCGAGCCGGCGGCATCCATGACGGCGCGAAGGTCGTCCATCCGTTCTTCGAGCGTCGCCACGGCGACTCGATCGGACAGACCGGTGCCCCGCTTGTCGAACATGATCAGACGGGAGAACGACGCGAGACGCTCGAAGTATCTGCGCTCGGTGGGATCTTCCCACTGCAGCTCGAGGTTCGAGACGAAGGGCGGAACGTGAATGAGGTCGAAGGGGCCATCGCCCACGACTTGGTAGGCGATATTGACGTTGCCCGACTTCGCATACCGCGTCTCGGGAACCGAGATCACGTGCTTCAGTCTGGACGAGCAGACGCAAAAGCGCCCAATTTCAGGGAAATGGGCGCTTTTAGTCTGCTCGCGCTAGAAAGAGCTAGTCGGCTTCGGCCAGGCGGTGCTTGAGGGCGTCGAACTCGTCCTTGATACCGGTCGGCAGCTTCTCGCCGACGAACTCGAACCACTCCTCGATCAGCGGCAGTTCCTCGCGCCACTCGTCGGCGTTGACGGCGAGCGCCACGTCGACGTCGGCGGCGTCGACATCGAGGCCGACGAGGTCCAGGTCGTCGGCGGACGGCACGATGCCGATCGGCGTGGTCTTGCCGTCGGCCTTCTGCTCGATGCGCTCGATGATCCACTTCATCACGCGGCTGTTCTCACCGAAGCCCGGCCACAGGAAGCGGCCGTCGTCGCCGCGGCGGAACCAGTTGACGAAGAAGATCTTCGGCATCTTGGACTCGTCGGCGTTCTTGCCGATGTCGATCCAGTGCTCGAAGTAGTCGCCGACGTTGTAGCCGAGGAACGGCAGCATCGCCATCGGGTCGCGCCGCACGGTGCCGACCTTGCCCTCGGCGGCCGCGGTCTGCTCGGAACCCAGCGTGGCGCCGATGAAGACGCCGTGCTGCCAGTCGCGGGCCTGGGTCACCAGCGGCACCGTGGTCTTGCGGCGGCCGCCGAACAGGATCGCCGAGATCGGCACGCCCTGCGGGTCGTCCCATTCCGGAGGCCAGCGTCGGGCACTGCGACATCGGGGTGCAGTAGCGCGAATTCGGGTGCGCGGCCTTGCTTTCCGTCTCGCGCAGGATCCAGTCGTTGCCCTTCCAGTCGATGAGGTGGTCGGGTTCGCCCTCCAGGCCCTCCCACCAGACGTCGTTGTCGTCGGTCAGCGCGACGTTGGTGAAGACGGTGTTGCCCGCCGCGATGGTCTTCATCGCGTTCGGGTTGGACTTCCAGTTGGTGCCCGGCGCGACGCCGAAGAAGCCGAACTCCGGGTTGACCGCGTAGAGCCGGCCGTCCTTGCCGAACCGCATCCACGCGATGTCGTCGCCGACGGTCTCGGCGCGCCAACCCGGGATGGTCGGCTGCAGCATCGCGAGGTTGGTCTTGCCGCACGCCGACGGGAACGCCGCGGCGACGAAGTACGACTTGTTCTCCGGCGAGATCAGCTTGAGGATCAGCATGTGCTCGGCGAGCCAGCCCTCGTCGTGCGCCATCGCCGAGGCGATGCGCAGCGAGTAGCACTTCTTGCCGAGCAGCGCGTTGCCGCCGTAGCCCGAGCCGAAGCTCCAGATCTCGCGGGTCTCGGGGAAGTGGCTGATGTACTTGGTGTCGTTGCACGGCCACGGCACGTCCTTCTGGCCCGGCTCCAGCGGGGCGCCGATCGAGTGCAGCGCCTTGACGAAGAAGCCGTCGTCGCCCATCTTGTCCAGCGCCGCCTTGCCCATCCGGGTCATCGTGCGCATCGACACGACGACGTACTCGGAGTCGGTGATCTCGACACCGAGCTTCGGGTCCTCGGCGCCGAGCGGGCCCATGCAGAACGGCACCACGTACATGGTGCGACCGCGCATGCAGCCGCGGTACAGGTCGGTCATGATGCCGCGCATCTCGGCCGGGTCCATCCAGTTGTTGGTGGGACCGGCGTCGATCTCGCGCTCCGAACAGATGTAGGTGCGCGACTCCACGCGCGCCACGTCGGACGGGTCGGACAGCGCCAGGTAGGAGTTCGGCTTCTTCTTCTCGTCGAGCTTCTTGAAGGTGCCTGCCGCCACGAGCTGCTCGCAGAGGCGGGCGTTCTCTTCGTCGGAGCCGTCGGCGAACACCACCCGATCGGGCTGCGTGAGCTCCGCGACCTCCTGAACCCAGGCAAGAAGTCCCTTGTGCTTGGTCGGTGCGGTGTCCAGACCGGGAATGGTCGCTGCGGTCATCAAAATCTCCTGCGTAGGTTTTTCCGCCAGGACGCAGGCCGAATCGCGTCACCGGTGCAGCGCCCGGTCGTCCCTAACAGAGGTTAACGCGGGTGACATACCCGCGGTAAATCCGGAGCTATGTCCGATCACTCACAGGAACGATTCAGAAACGCCTGATTAGCGGCGGTTGTCCGACCGCGTCCAGCTCGGCGCGCACCGTCGTCGAGCGGCCTTCTGCAGCGGAGGCAGCCGGCGGTCCCGCAGAGCCGCGGCCCTCGCCGTGGCGACGGCGTGCTCGCGCAGTTCGGCGTCGATTTCGCGCGACGTCGACCGGCAGCCGTGTCGGCTGTCGGCCTCGTCGCGATCGGGCCAGCTCGGACGGTCAGCGCCGCTTCTGCGGCCAGCACCCGGGTGGCGACCCGCTCCTCGACCGTGGACTGCAGCGCGGCGGTGACATCGGTGACCCAGCGGTCCAGCACCGCGCGGTCGTCAGCAGCGCCGCGCATGCCGACCACCCACACCGTCACAGCAGGCCGACCACGCCGCCCGCGACCAGGCCGGCGATGGTCAGGCCCGGCGCCAGGCCGGCGAACAGCCGGCTGACGCCAGCGCGACGCCGAGCCCGAAACCCGCACCGAGCACCATCATCAGCCGGGTCTCCAGCCGCCGGGACTTCAGCGGCGGCGGCGCGACCGCGGGCGGAGGCAGTGGCGGCGGCGGTCCGGTGCGGTCAGATCGAGTTCGGTCGCGACGTCGCCGAGATGTGCGGTGATGCCCGCGTCCACCTCGTCGACGACTTCGCCGATCCTGGTGCGCGACGTAGCGCCTCGAACTCCGGCAGCCGACGCCGCGTCATGCTTCGACGCGTCCTCCTGCAGCTCGGCGCGCACCGAAGTGCAGCGGTTGCGCGCGAAGTACGCCAGCTGCACCCGGGCCTGCTGGATCTGGCTGCGCAGTGCGATGGTGCGCTCGGACTTGGCCACCCTGCGCTCGCGCAGGACGTCGTCGCGCGTTCTTGCGCAGAGCGGTCACCCGCGCCTGCCGGTCCGCGCCCGCGCCGTCCTCGTCGATAGCGCGATATCGCGTTTGCAGCGGGATTCCCACGCGCGCAACCGGTTTCGCCGCTTCACGTCGGCATCGGCCAGGCGCTGCGCGCAGCAACGTCGACGAGCTCGTCGAGCTGCGGCTCGCCCATATCGGGCGCGGCCGCCACGCCGACCCACGGCACATGCTGGTAGCGCTCGGCGTGCGCGGCGAGCCGCCGCACGGTCGGCGGCGAGCACGTCGCGCCAATTGCGGTGAACATCGATCTTGGACACCACCCCGATCACCAGGTCGGTGTGGTTGGCCGCGAGATCGAGCAGCGCACAGTCGGATTCGGTCGATCGGGGCGACGGCGGACACCACGAACACCACCGCCGCCGGCGCCTCGCCGGCTCGCAGATCGTCGGCCTCGACGAACGTCGTGCTCGGGCAGTCCGGTCCCGCAACGCCGCGATCAGACTGGTCGCGCCCGCCAGCCAGGGCCCGGTGACCAGCACGACGTCGCGGCTCTCCACGCCGGGTGAGCTCAGCCCCGGATCGACACCGGCCACCAGTGCGTCCACCGCGGCGACCGGGTCGTCCCGCATGGTCGACGTCGGTCACCTGGCCTCCGCGCGCCGCAGCAGCCGCAGCGAGCCGCGGCAGATGTCGGCCCCGCAGTGCCGGTGCAGGTCGTTGACCGGCCCGCGGCTGTAGCGCTGCCAGTGCACGCCCGGCGCAGATGTGCGGCCGGATCGTCGTCGGTCGTCGACGGTCATGCCCTGCGGCTTCGACCACGTCGACGGCGGCGGCCATCACGGCGAGCACGGTGTCGTCGTCGGCCAGGAACTCGGCCAGGCCTGGCGTCGCCGATCGCCGCCATCGCATGCAATCGGCCAGCGCCGCGCGCAGCCGCCGGTACCGCGCCGCCGCGCCGACCGCGGCCAGCCGTGCCAGCACGCGGTCGAGCCGCTGAGCCGTGCGCAGCACCGCAGGCAGCGCGGCGGCCTCGGCGCCCTGCTGCAGCGCGAGGACGCCGTGGGCGATGCCGAACAGGTCGAGCGCGTCCAGCAGCCGTTGCGGACGCTCGTGCGGCAGGCGGTGCCCGGCCGCCAGCGAATCCGTCGGTGGACGTCAGGTCGGCGGGCTCGGCGGACAAGCATGCGCAGCGCGGCGACGAGGTCGTCGTCGAGCGCGGCGACGGCCAGCAGGCCCACCATCGGCACGGTCGGCACGCCGGTCAGCGCGCTGGATCCCGGCGGCCCGGCGGTCGGCGCACGGCCATCGGCCCGCCCGCGCCGAAACCGGCCAGGTCCGCCTTGTTCAGCACCACAAGCGTCGGACCTCCGCTCGAGCATCGCCCGGTCCTCGGGTTTGAGCGCCTCGGCGACCACCACGACGTCCACCTCGGCCGCCGTCGGCGCTCGGCGACGACGACAGCCCGGCGGCGGCCAGCGCCGCCGCCACCGTCGCGCGGCCCACGCCGTCGCGCCCCCGAACCGCAACCCGAGCGGTGCGGCCGAGCTCGTCGGCTGATCGCGCGACATCCGCGGATCACCTGCTCGCTCAGCGAACCGCGTCAGCGCATCGATGAAAATCTGATGGCCTTCCCTGGTCACTGTCTCGCGCATTCTGCCCCCCACCGCACAATGGTGGCATCTCCTGCGACCCCGCGTGCGAGCGCTTGTTTCACCGAGACCAGTGCGCAGCTCAAGGCAACTGTTGGGTATCAATCTGCACCACGATGCGGGTACATCGGCGTCCATGAGCGACCATGGACGGATGCATGCGCAGCGCTGGGGTAGCTGCAGCTCGTCCGCCGAGCCCGATGACCCGACCCGCGTCGCATCTGCATCCCCGGGTCACCAGCTTCCGGTCCCGGCGCATCCACCCTCACCAGCGGCCAGCAGGCGACGTGGGACCGGCTGTGGCCCGAGCTGGGCACGCACGCCCGCGAGGCCGACGGCCCCGCACCGCTGCTGGACACCGACGCCTGGTTCGGCCGTTCGGCGCCCGTGGTCCTCGAGATCGGCTGCGGAACCGGCACCTCGACGCGGCGATGGCCAAGGCCGAGCCCGAGATCGATGTGGTGGCCGTCGAGGTCTACCGCCGCGGACTGGCTCAGCTGCTTCGCGCACATCGACCGCGAGGCGTCACCAACATCCGGCTGATCCGCGGCGACGGCGTCGAAGTGCTCGAGCACATGTTTGGACCCGAGTCGCTGACCGGTGTGCGGGTGTTCTTCCCCGACCCGTGGCCAAAGGCCCGCCACCACAAGCGCCGGCTGCTGCAGACCGACACCGTCGCGCTGATCGCCGACAGGCTGCGGCCCGGCGGCGTCCTGCACGTCGCCACCGACCACGCCGGTTACGCCGAGCAGATCGCCGAGGTCGGCGACGCCGAGCCGCGCCTGCGCCGCGTACCCCGGCGACGGCCCTGCCCGATCTCGGTCGACCGGCCGATCGACCAAGTACGAGACGAAAGGCACAGCACGCAGGCAGCGCGGTCGCCGAGTTGATCTGGGAGAAGACTGACCATGAGCATCACCGAGGAGATCTTCGGCAGAGCGCGAGCTGCGGCCCCGCGCCGATGCCAGCGCGCAGCCGCCGCGTGCTGCTGGTCTGGGACGCACCCAACCTCGACATGGGACTCGGCTCGATCCTCGGTGGCCGTCCGACCGCCGCACACCGGCCCCGCTTCGACGCGCTCGGCCGCTGGCTGCTGTGCCGCACCGCCGAACTTCCCGCACGGCCGACCGGACGTCCGCTCGAGCCCGAGGCAACCGTCTTCACCAACATCGCCCCCGGCAGCGCCGACGTCGTGCGCCCGTGGGTCGAGGCGCTGCGTAACGTCGGTTTCGCGGTCTTCGCCAAGCCGAAGATCGACGACGACAGCGACGTCGACGCCGACATGCTCGCCCACATCGCGCTGCGCCGCGAGCGAGGGACTGGCCGGGGTGATGGTCGCCTCCGCCGACGGCCAGGCGTTCCGCGAGCCGCTCGAGGAGATCGCCGCGCGACGGGGTCCCGGTCCAGGTGCTCGGATTTCGCGAACATGCCAGCTGGGCGCTAGCGTCGGATACCTTGGAGTTCGTCGACCTGGAGGACATTCCTGGTGTCTTCCGGGAACCACTACCGCGAATCGGCCTAGATTCGCTGCCAGAGCAGGGCGCGTGGCTGCAGCCGTTCCGGCCGCTGTCCTCGCTGCTGACCTCGCGCGTCTAGAACAATTGAACATGCGCGGGTCGCATACAGCAGACTTTAGTTAGGAGCTTACGTGTTCGCCTGGTGGGGTCGAACGGTGTACCGATACCGATACATCGTGATC
>CAVWWV010000020.1:0-33107 GCA_963758825.1 uncultured Actinomycetota bacterium
CATGTGCACCCGTCGCAGGCCGGATCGGTCGATGTCGTAGCGCGGAATCAGGTCGAGCAGCGTGTCCAGCGCCATCCGGCCCTCCATCCGGGCCAGTGCCGCGCCGAGGCAACTTATGCCGTAGCCGAAGTTCAGGTTGTAGCCGACTGTGCGCTGCCGATCGATGTCGAAGTGGTCTGCGTCGGGGAAGAACCGTTCGTCGCGGCTGGCGGCGCCGTTGATGAGCAGAACTGGATCACCCGTCGGGATCGTCCCGCCGTGCATCGTCACATCCCTTGTCGGAGTGCGAATCTGATACTGCGAAGGGCCTTCGTAACGCAGTAACTCCTCAAGGCCGCCGGGATCTTGGAGCGGTCGTCCTGCAGCTTCTGCCATTGCTCGGGGTTGTCGGCGAAGACGACGACGGCATTGCCAACCAGCTTTGTCACGGTCTCGGCGCCCGCGCCGCCGAGCATGGTGCAGAAGCCGGTGATCTCGATGTCGTCGAGTCGCCGCGTCTCGCCGTCCTCGACGATCTCCGCCTCGATGAGCCGGCTGATCATGTCGTCCCGCGGCGTCTTTCGGCGTTCCTGGATCAATTCGTAGTAGTAGGCACCGGATTTCATCACCGCGTCCATGCTGTCGGCCGACATGCCGATGCCTTCGTTACGCTCCAGTCCCTTGTCGAGCCAGTGCCGCAGTTGCTGCCTGTCGTCAGCGGGCACGCCGAGCATGGAGGTGATCACCTCGACCGGGAACAGCGCCGCGAAGTCTTCGACGGCATCGAACGACGACGGATCGAGTCGGCCCGCATAGCGATCGATGGTCTCGCGCACGAGTGATTCCAGTGAGGCGACCGCCCGCGGCGTGAAGACCCGGTTGACCAGCTTGCGCATCCGTTCGTGTTCGGGCGGGTCCAGGCTGATGATGATCTTCCCGATGGGCGACTCACCCTTGGCCGCCGCCTTGACCATGTCCAGCGTGACACCCTTGGCCGACGAGAAGGTCTCGTGATCCCTGATGGCCGCCGAGACATCCTCATATCGGGTCAGCGCCCAGAAGTCGTACTTCTCGCTGTAGTACAGCGGCGCTTCATCGCGCATGCGGCGGTACGTTTCGAACGGCGAGTCGAAGTAATCGTCTGAGTACGGATCGAAGACGACGGGATCACCGGAAACAGTCACGCTCATTGCACAGCTCCGTTCAGTTGCCGCAAATTTGTATCAGCTCATGGCTCTACGGGGATGGCGAACAGCTGTTCTGCCGCGGTGTAGGGGTCCGATTGCCCGTCGGCCACCGACGCCGCCAACCGGTCCAGGTCGGCATGAGCCCCCAGTCGGGTCTGCGCCAGCGACAGAATCTGTGCGCGCGCACGCGCCTTGCGGCGTTGCGGGCTATCGGCGCGGGCATGCGCCTCGATGGCTTCCACCAGCTCGGCGATGCCCTCGCCTTGTGCAGCGATGAGTTTCAAGATCGGCGCCTTGGTCTCGGCGCGAAGATCGCGCACGGTCTGGTCGGCGCCTTCGCGGTCGGCCTTGTTCACCACGACGATGTCTGCGACCTCGAGCAGGCCGGCCTTGGCGGCCTGAACGGCGTCTCCCGCACCGGGATCGAGGACGACAATGGTCGGGTCGGCAATCGCGGCGATCTCGATTTCGGACTGGCCGACGCCGACCGTCTCGGCCACGATCAGGTCATAGGACAGGGCCGCAAGTAGCCGGGTGGCCGCGGGCACGGCAGCGGCCAGACCGCCGAGATGGCCTCGGGCGGCGACCGAACGGATCAGCACGTCGGGGTCGTTGATATGGGCGGCCATCCGGATCCGGTCACCGAGCAGCGCTCCACCGCTGTACGGCGACGACGGATCGACGGCGAGCACCGCGACCCTCAACTCGCGAGCCCGGTACGCAGTGACCAGCGCGGCGACCGTGGTGGACTTGCCCGCGCCGGGCGGCCCCGTCAGGCCGATGACGCGGACAGGGTTTGTCGCGCCGAGCGCGTCGAGCACATCGTCGCGTCGAGCGCTCTCGACCAGGCTCAACAACCGTCCGGTCGCCCTGGCCGATCCGCTGCGCGCCGCGGCGATGAGCTCGTCGATCGTCATCTTCGAATAGTGGACTACGGCGCGGACTCGACGACGGGTTCTGGCATCGGGCGCTCCGTTTCGGTCGATGTGAGAATGTTATTCTCTCTGATCGAGAGTGTCAGTTGCAAGAAGGGGAACCATATGCAAATCGCCGGTAGCTCCGCGATCGTCGTCGGTGGCGCAGGTGGCCTTGGCGAAGCGACCGTGCGCAGGCTGCACGCCGCAGGCGCCAAAGTGGTCGTCGCCGACCTTGCCGACGACAAGGGCAAGGCCTTGGAGAGCGAGCTCGGGGTGCGCTACGTGCCCACCGACGCCACCTCCGAAGAGTCGGTCAATGCGGCGATCGCCGAGGCGGCGTCGCTGGCCCCGCTCCGGATTTCCGTTGACACCCACGGCGGGCCTGCCAGCGGCGGTCGGCTCATCGGCAAGGACGGCTCACCGCTTGACCTCGAGGGCTTCAAGAAGACGATCGAGTTCTATCTGACGGCGGTGTTCAACGTGATGCGGCTGGCGGCGGCGGCCATCGCGAAGTCCGAACCGTTGGAGGGGGGCGCTCGTGGGGCGATCGTCAATACCGCATCGATCGCAGGGTACGAAGGCCAGATAGGTCAGCTTCCCTACTCGGCGGCCAAGGGTGGAGTGCTTGGCATGACGCTGGTTGCCGCCCGCGACCTGTCGCCGCTGGGCATCCGCGTCAACACCATCGCCCCCGGGACAATCAACACGCCCGCCTATGGCAAGGCCGCAGACCAGCTCGAGCAGTACTGGGGTCCACAGGTGCCGTTCCCGAAGCGGATGGGACGTTCGACCGAGTACGCCCAGCTTGCCCAGAGCATCATCGAGAACGACTACCTCAACGGCGAGATCATTCGCCTCGACGGGGCGCTTCGCTTTCCGCCGAAGTGACGCTTCGAGGGAAGACGGCCTTCGTGGCCGGTGCCAGTCGCGGCATCGGGGCGACGGTGGCAGCGGCGCTCGCTCGGGAGGGTGCGGCGGTCGCGGTCGCGGCGCGCTCCGAGCAGGAGGGCGGGATTCCCGGCACCATTTACTCTGTGGCCGAACGTATTTCGTCATCGGGTGGCCGAGCGCTGGCCGTGCCGTGCGATGTCACCGACGAAGATTCCGTGCAGGCTGCAGTGGCCGCCACCGTGGCCGCGTTTGGAGGCATCGACATCCTTGTCGCCAACGCGGGCGTGTTGTGGCTGGGCCCGATCGAGTCCACCCCGCTCAAACGGTGGCAGCTGTGCCTCGACGTGAACCTCACCGGCGTCTTCCTGGTGACCAAGGCCGTGATTCCGCATGTACGGGCGCGCGGCGGCGGCTCGTTGATCGCCGTCACCACGACCGGCGTAGACATGGCCGGGGCCAACGCATACTGGGTATCCAAGTCCGCTGTCGAGCGGCTGTACCTGGGCCTTGCCGCCGACCTGCAGCCCGACAACATCGCCGTCAACTGCCTGAGCCCGTCGCGGGTGGTACTCACCGAGGGCTGGCAGGCAGGCGGCGCGGGCATGGAGATTCCGCCCGAGATGGTGGAACCGCCGGAGGCGATGGCCGACGCCGCAATCCGCCTGGCCCGTCAGGATGGTAGCGGCGTCACCGGCACCGTCCAGCGGTCCGAAGCCCTCACCTTCTAACCGCGAGAGTGCATCCAGGGCTGTTGATTCCGTGATTTCACGACCCTGAGTGCTATTTCGGCGCAGTGTGGGCGGCATGCCACGACTGTTGGGGATTTCGCACGTCGACCTGACGGTCTCAGACTGCGACCGTTCCGCGCAATGGTGGCACGATGTCGTGGGCTTCACACTCGTCAACTCGGTGCACGAACCCACCTTCGAGTGCAGATCGCTGATCCATCCTTCCGGTGTCGCGGTGACGCTGATGACCCACAGCGCGACCGCGGACTTCGGAGCTTTCGATGAACGACGAGTCGGCTTGGACCATTTGGCGTTTCAGGTGACCGATGTCGAGGAGCTCAAGCGCTGGGTCAGCCATTTGGATGCGAACGGGGTTTCGCATTCGGGCGTCATCGACGTCGGCTACGGATCCACCGTCGTATTCCGCGACCCCGACAATGTGCAGCTCGAGTTCTTCGTGCACCCGGATCCGGCCGATATGGCGTTGACCGACGCGGATTCCCAAAAGGCGAAACGGCTCCTGTACGGCGAGAAGTAGCGCACCGTCAGCCGTCGCGCGCGCCAAAGTGCAGTAGTGCACTACTGAACACGCTTTTGCGGCTGGCCGCGAGCATCGGTGATGTCAGCGGGTCCGCCCGCATCGTCGAGAAGGGGTATCTCGTGTTCAAGGAAGTGTCTATTCGCAGGATTGTGGTCGGCTCGACGCTGGCCGCCGGAGTTGGTGTCGCGGGGATGATCGGAGCGGGCGCGGCCAGTGCATTGCCGGGTATCTCCTACGACGGTGGCCCCGGTGACCCGATAGGAATCGGCGACAACTCGGCCAACGGTGCGCAGGCCAATGCGTCCAACGACAACAAGGCGTTGGCGATCAGCATCTTCCGGCCGGCCAGGGCTACGGCGGTCGGCCAGAACAGGACTGGGAATACGGTCTTCGCACTCGACGGCACGGCAGGGTTCCTCGACCAGGCTACGAACTCGGCTCCCGACGACCATAACAATCAGGTGATGGCGATCAACGGCACCGCGATGGTGCACGGTGAGTGGACCAACGCGCTCGCCGTCGGCAGCAAGATATCCAACAGGTCCACCGGCGAAACCTACCCGGGTGGCGGCCAGAACTTCGTTTACAGTGGCCCGTTGGCTACCTTTCCCATCATCGTGCCCAACACCGTGGTAGCGGTCTGTGGACAGCGGCTCGCGGGAAGCCAGGACATCTTCGAGACGTCCGGCAACGTCACCTGCGTATCGTAGGACTTACGTGTTCTTGGCGATCAGGCCGTCGACGATCTTGTTGAAGTCGGCGGTGCCGAAAGAGACGTACTCGGCGAGATTGGCATAGTCCAGCGACGCCATCACTGCCTTCTCCAGTTGGATGTTCATCAACCGCTTGGTGGCCTCGACGGCCTGCTGCGGCAGCTCGAGCAGCTTCTTCGCGCAGGCGATCGCCTCTGCCAGCGGGTCCTCGACGACGTGGTTGGCCAACCCCAGCTCGACGGCACGTTGGGCCTTGATCCGCACACCGGTCAGCGCGAATTCCTTGGCCTGCAACAGGCTGATCTGCGAACCCCACACCAGCGGGCCGCCGTCAGCGGCAACAAGTCCGATCTGCACGTGCGGGTCGGCAAAAAACGCCGTCTCGGCGATGTAGACGATGTCGGACAGTGCGGCAAGGCTGCAGCCCAGCCCGACGGCCGGACCGTTCACCGCCGCGACGACCGGTATGCGGCAGCGCAGCATGCCGATGACGAGGTCGCGACCGTGCTTGATCGTCTTCTGCCGCAACGCCTCGTCATTGCGAAGCTCGTCGAGGTAGTTGAAGTCGCCACCGGCCGAGAACGCCCGGCCGGCACCGGTGATGACGGCCGCCCGTGCGCCAGTGTCCTCGTTGAGCGCCTCCCAGATCTTCGCCAGCCCCACGTGCAGGTTGTCGTTGACCGCGTTCAGGTCGTCGGGACGATTGAGCGTGATGATGCGCAGGGCACCGTCCGCCTTGACGTCGATTTCGTCTGGCATGTCGTACATTTCAGTTCCCTTCGCTATTCGCGCGGGCGCTCATCAGCTGCCCAATCCAAGGATGCGTTGCGCGATGATGTTCTTCTGAATCTGGCTGGTGCCGCCCATCACGCTCTGGGCGCGGCTGTACATGTAGGCGCCGAACATCTCCTCGTCGCCCGATCCGACCGTCGCCAGCGCCGCGTGACCGACCGACTGCTCGACCCACGTCATCAACAGCTTGTCGAGCGACCCCTGCGGACCGTGGGTCAGCCCGTCGAGTTGCTCGGACAGCCGGCGCCGCACGTGCAACCGCAGCATCTCGGTCTGGACCCACGCCCAGGACAGCTCCTCGGGCACCGGCCCGTCCACGCGGCCTGCCAACTGGCGCACCGTCTTCCCGTAGCGCGCGGAGAAGCCGAGCGTCGAGGGCTCGCGCTCGTGGCTGACGACCGTCATCGCCAGCTTCCATCCGTCACCTGGCGCGCCGACCATGTTGCCCGCAGGCACCCTGGCGCCGTCGAACTCGACCTGGCCGAACTCCTTGGTGACACCGCTGATCATCTTCAACGGACGCTGCACGATCCCGGTCTGATGCATCGAGACGATGAACGCCGAAATGCCCTTGTGCTTCGGCACGTCCTTGTCGGTACGGGCCAGCACCAGGCACCAGTCGGCGACATCGGAGTAACTGGTCCAGATCTTGTGGCCTGCGATCACGTACTCGTCACCGTCGCGGACCGCCGTCGTCGTCAACGACGCCAGGTCCGAACCCGCACCCGGCTCACTGAAACCCTGGCACCAGCGCTCGGTCCCGTTGATCATTCCGGGTAGGAACCGCTGCCGCAGGTCCTCGTTCCCGTGGTGGCTCAGGCCGACGACGAGATAGCCCAGGCTGGGCCGCGCCGGTGCTCCTACCTTCGCGATCTCTTCGTCGACGATGACGTCGTACACCGGCGGCAGGTCTTGACCCCCATAGGCTTTGGGCCACGACGTTCCGAAGAAACCGGCCTCATACAACGCGACGTGCCATTCACCCGCCTTGGCCCAGTACTCGTCTCCCGAGGTCGGAAATCTGCCCTTCTGCTCGGTCAGCCAGCCGCGCAACCGATCGCGGAATGCGGCCTCTTCCGGCGAATCACGAAAGTCCAATGGTCACCTCCTCCAGCTTCACCGGCCACGCCTCGGTGGCGGCGAGCACCCGGCGCAGAAACACATGCGCAAGACATTCCCAGGTGTTGCCGATACCGCCGTGCACCTGGATGGACGTCTCACATATTGTCAACGCCGAACGTGCGCAATAGATCTTGGCCACCCGGCCCGCCTCCACCGCCTCGATGACGGGCAGTTCGTCGACCGCCCACGCGGCGTGCCGCAGGACGCTGACGCACCCCTCGATCAACGCGAGACTCTCGGCCAGCAGGTGACCGACCGCCTGATAGGACCCGATCGTCGCGCCGTACTGTTCGCGCATCTTGGCATACTCGACGGCCAGCGTCAGGGTGCCGCGGGCTGCGCCGACGATGTCGGCCGTCGTCGCGGTGAGCGCAAGCGCGTGCCAACGACCGGCATCCTCCTCCGACAACCGACCGAGCTCGGGCGGCGACTCGGCTACTCCGGCAAGGCTTCCCGTGAAGTCGACGGACGACGTCTCGGGAGCCTGCGAAAGCGGCGCTCCAATCCGGCGCGCCAGGTCGTCGGCCAGTACCGGGCCGAGAAACGGCACGTCGACCAGTCCCCTGCCGAACTCCTCGGCGACGATGGCCACCTCGACGCCGGAGGCGCCGTCGCTGCGCAGGGTGCGGAACCCCGTCCCGTCGACGGCCTTCTCCAGCCGTGTGACGCGGGTGGCGTCGTCCAGGTCGGCGACCGACCCGGGCCCGAGATCGTCGGCCAACTCGGCGGCGGCCTCACGCAGCTGCCGTTGCTCAGCGGTCAGACGGACATCCATGCCGCTCCTTCAGAACTCGGCGCAATACCTTTCCCGAAGGCAATCGCGGAATCTCGGGAACCATCACCACACGGCTCAGTTGTTTGTACGACGCCAACCGCTCGGAGACCAGCGCGACGAGTTCGTCGGGATCGACGAAACCATGCGTGGCGACCGCAGCGACGACCGCTTCGCCGTTGACCTCGTCGTCGACCCCGAACACCGCGCAGTCGTCGACCCCGGCATGGCCATGCAATACCGCCTCGATCTCAGCGGGCGCCACCTGGAATCCGCGGACCTTGATCATCTCCTTGGCCCGGTCGGTGATGCGCAACCAACCGTCGGCATCGAGGTAGCCGACATCTCCCGTGAGATACCAGCCGTTCAAAAATGCCTGCGCCGTCGCATTATCGGGCAGATAACCGGCCATCACCGAATCCGACCGAGCCGCAATCTCGCCCACCTCGCCTGGTCCTACGGGCTTGCCGTCTTCCAGCGAGACGATTCGAACGTCGACACCGGGCACCGGGCGCCCGACCGTGTCCAGCTTCGCCCCTTCCAGCACGTTGCAGGCGATGACCGGCAACTCACTGGTGCCGTAGGCCGTCACCCAATTGACCCCGGCCCTGTCCGTGACGGTCTCGGCGACGCTCTGGGTCACCGGCGTCGCGCACCACATCACATAGCGCAGCGAGGACAGGTCGTAGGAGTCCAGCTTCGGATGAGCGGCCAACGCGAGCGCGATCGGCGCTACCGCCATCTCGACCGTGATCCGGTCGGTTTCGATGTGGTGCAGCATCTGGTCGATGTCGAAGCGGGGGTGCAGCCGAATCCAGGCACCGGTGTCCAGTGCCATCACGATGTTGAGCAGTCCCAGGATGTGCGACGGCGGTGTGACGATCTGCATGCGGTCGGCCGACGTCAGGCCCAGAGCGTCGCGCCAGTGCCGCACGGCCACCGCGAACGCGCCATGGGTGTGCCGGACCGCCTTGGGCATACCGGTGGTGCCGGAACTGAACACCAGCAGCGCATCCGCATCCACCGGCGGCGATTCGAACACGCGTCGTCCAGGTGTCACGGGATCGTCCAGCGACAGCATCGGCATCAGGCCTGCGAGCACCGGGTGGTCGCCGACAGCGTGCGACGGCTTCGTCACTGCGAGCGCGTGCCCGACTTCCGTCTCCCGCCAGGCCGGGCTGAGCAGCACCGCCGCGGCGCCGAGCCGCCAGATGGCCCGCAGGGCGACGACGAACTCGGGCCGGTTCGACGACATCAGCGCCACCCGATCGCCTGCTCGCACGCCCCTGTGCTCGAGCGTGGTGGCCATTCCGTTGGCCAGCGCGTCGAGCTCTGCCAGCGTGAACTGCCGCTCATTGAAGGCAAGGGCCGCCGGAGCTTTCAACGTCACCTCACCCACCTTCCCCGACGGCTGCAGAGCGTTGCGAAACATATGGAGAACATATTATCCTTGGGCGAGAATACTATTCTCGCGAGAGTAGAATCTCAATGGCGCAAGGAGACGCTGGATGACCGTCGAGGGGACCGTAACGATCCTGCTCGATCGGCAGAAGGCGTCGGTGAAACGCGTCGAGAACGAGACCCTGCTGGACAGCGCAAGGCGCGCGGGGCTGTCGCCGCCGTTCAGTTGCGAGGCGGGTAACTGCGGCACGTGCATGGCGAAGATCATCGAGGGCAAGGCGACCATGCGCGTCAACGACGCGCTCGATGACGATGAGGTGGCCGAGGGGTACATCCTCACCTGTCAGGGTGTGCCGGACACGGAGTCGGTGACCGTCGAGTACGACTGACTCACGTTGTTGTGCTCCTCACGTCCGCGTGCTCGTCCAGACGCGGCGCCGGTCGGTACTCAGGCTCATACCCCGAGATATGTATCGGGCTGCCGACCAACCGGAACTCGCCTGCCGTCACGACGATCTCAGGCGTCGCCTCCAGCGCGTCGGGCAGCGAACGCACCGCGGCCGCCGGAATACCGAGCGGACGTAGCCGGGCCTCCCAGTTCTTCGCGCTGTCGGTGGACAGCGCCGCGGTGGCGACGGCGAGCACCTCGTCGCGCTGCGCCGCGCGTTCCGCCATCGTCGGAAAGCCAGATATGCCTGCCTCTGCGGAGAACAGCCGCCAGAAGGCATCGTGGGTGATGAATAGCGCGAGATAGCCGTCGGCCGTCGGGAACAGTTGCGCGGGAACGTAATACGAGTGCGCGCCATTCGGATGTCGCTGCGGCTCGATGCCGTCGTTCAGATACGCCGAGGCGCGGTAGTTCAGCTGCGACATCACCACATCGCGCAGCGACACCTCGACCTGCCCGCCGCGGCCCGACACGATCTGGGCCAACAGGCCGAGCGCGGCGGTCAACCCGGTCGAGTTGTCGGCCGCCGAGTAGCCAGGCAGTGTCGGCGGGCCGTCGGGATCGCCGGTCATCGCCGCCACCCCGGTCCCCGCCTGGATGACGTAGTCGAACGCGGGGTCGTCGCCGCCGTCCATTCCGAATCCGGTCAAGGCGACGCAGACGATGTTCTCGTTGTACCGACGCAGCGACTCATAGGTGAGCCCGAGCCTGCGGATCGCTGACGGCTTCATATTGACCAGAAGCGCATGCGAATTCACGACGAGCTGGCCCAGCTGCTTGCGGCCCGCCTCCGATCGCAGATCGACACAGACGCTCTGCTTGTTGCGGTTCAGGCTGGCGAAATAGCTGTCGCTGACCTGACGGGAGATCTCACCGTCGGGCGGCTCGATCTTGATCACTTCGGCGCCGAGGTCGGCGAGCAGCATCGTGGCGTACGGGCCTGCGAGCATGACGCCGACTTCGAGGATTCGGATGCCCGCCAGCGGGCCCGGGCTGCTCACCGCACCGCCTTGGCGAGGTCGGCGATCACCTCGCGCGTCCGGTACTTCGACGCGATCAGCTCCTCGCGGTTGTCACCGATCGGCAGCAGCCGCACCGACAAATCGGTGACACCCGCGTCGGCGAACTGCTTGAAGCGGGCCAGGATCGCGCCCTCATCGCCTGCGGCGCAGAGATCTCCGACGTCGCGCGCTTCGCCACGGTCCAGCAGCCGCTGATAGTTGGGGGACGTCTCCGCCTCGGCGAGAATACGATTCGCGCGTTCCTTGGCCGCATCGATCTCCGAGTTGGCGCACAGACAGACCGGAATACCCGCGACGATGCGAGGCGCGGGACGGCCCGCTTCAGCGGCCGCTTTGGTGATCTTCGGCGCGATGTGTTCACCGATGGCCTTTTCGTCGGCCATCCACAGCACGGTGCCGTCGGCGTGCTCGCCTGCGATCTGCAACATCACCGGCCCGAGCGCGGCAACCAGCACGGGCATCGGCGGGTCGGCGGCCAGCACCGTCGGATTGTGCACGGTGAACGAGTCGTTCTCGACGTCTACCGGACCCGGTCCGCTGATCGCGGCGTTGAGCACCTGCAGATAGTCGCGGGTGTAGGCGGCCGGCTTCTCGTAGGGGATGCCCAACATGTCCCGCACGATCCAGTGGTGCGACGGGCCGACACCGAGCGCCAACCGCCCGGAAGCCACCGCATGCACTGAAAGTGCTTGCCGGGCAAGGGCAATCGGATGCTGAGCCTGAAGCGGCACGACCGCGGTGCCGAGCTCGATGCGCGAGGTGTGCGCGGCCATCAACGCCACCATCGTCAGCGCGTCGAAATCGTCGGGTACCTGCGGCATCCACGCCGTGTCCAGGCCCGCCGCCTCGGCCCATTCGATATCGGCCACCAACTTGGATACCTTGCGCGCCATGTCGCCGCGTTCGGCCCCGACCATCACGCCTAACCTCATGCGGGCTCTCCTGCCTTCTCGGTGAGCGCGCGCACGTCGCGGACGAGGGTGTCCAGCGGTGTGCCAGTAGGGAATACGGCCGCCGCACCGGCAGACATCAGTTTGGGCACATCGGCCTCGGGGATGGTGCCGCCGACCACCACGGCGATATCGCCCGCGTCGGCGGCGCGCAGCGCCTCGACGGTGCGCGTCGTCAGCGCAACGTGCGCGCCCGACAGGATGCTCAAACCGACCAGCGCGACGTCCTCCTGCAGCGCGATCGACACGATGTCCTCGATGCGCTGACGGATCCCGGTGTAGATGACCTCGAAGCCCGCGTCGCGCAGCGTGCGGGCGACGATCTTGGCGCCGCGGTCATGGCCGTCCAGACCGGGTTTTGCGACGAGTACCCGGGTCGCCACTAGAACACCACCGGCTGCTGGAACTCGCCCCAGACCGTTTTCAGCGCGTTCACCATCTCCCCCACGGTGCAGTAATTGTTGGCGCAGTCGATGAGGTGATGCATCAGGTTGTCGTCACCTTCGGCCGCTCGCGACAACGCGGCCAGACTGGCGGCCACCGCTGCGGAGTCACGGTCGGACTTCACCTTCGACAGGCGCTTCAGTTGGGTGTCGCGGCCCTCGGCATCGAGTTCGTACATCGACACGTCCGGCGCGGACTCGTCGGAGACGAACCTGTTCACGCCGACGACCGGTCGGATCCCGGACTCGACCTCCTTGTGGATCTTGAACGCCTCGTCGGCGATCAAGCCCTGCAGATAGCCGTCCTCGATCGCGCGCACCATGCCGCCGTGCGCCTCCAGATCACCCATGATCTCAATGATCTTCTCCTCGGTCGCGTCGGTCAGCGCCTCGACGAAATATGAGCCGCCGAGCGGGTCGGCGACGGCTGCCACGCCGGTTTCGTACGCGAGGATCTGCTGCGTGCGCAGTGCAAGGGTGGCGGACTCCTCGGTCGGCAGTGCAAACGGCTCGTCCCAGGCTGCGGTGAACATCGACTGGACCCCGCCGAGCACCGACGCCATCGCCTCGTAGGCGACGCGCACGATGTTGTTCTGCGCCTGGGGCCCGTAGAGCGACGCGCCGCCGGATACGCAGCCGAACCGAAACATCGACGCCTTGTCGCTGGTGGCGCCGTAGCGTTCGCGCACGATGGTGGCCCAGCGCCGCCTGCCCGCGCGGTACTTGGCGATCTCTTCGAAGAAGTCGCCATGGGTGTAGAAGAAGAAGGAGATCTGCGGCGCGAACTTGTCGATCGTCATCCGACCGCGCTCGACAACCGTGTCGCAGTAGGTGACCCCGTCGGCGAGCGTGAACGCCATCTCCTGAACGGCGTTCGCCCCGGCGTCGCGGAAGTGGGCGCCGGCCACCGAGATCGCGTTGAACCTCGGCACTTCGGCCGCGCAGAATTCGATGGTGTCGGCGATCAGTCGCAGCGACGGCTCCGGCGGCCAGATCCAGGTGCCGCGCGAGGCGTACTCCTTGAGAATGTCGTTCTGGATGGTGCCCGTCAGCTTCTCGCGCGGCACGCCCTTCTTCTCGGCGGCCGCGACGTAGAACGCCAGCAGGATCGCCGCCGTGCCGTTGATCGTGAAGCTGGTGCTGATCTTGTCCAGCGGGATGCCGTCGAACAGAACCTCGGCGTCGGCCAGGGTGTCGACCGCGACACCGACCCGGCCGACCTCCTCGCTCACCTCCGGGTCGTCGGAATCGAAACCGCATTGCGTCGGCAGGTCGAGCGCGACCGACAGGCCCGTTCCGCCCTGGTCGAGCAGGTACCGGTAGCGACGGTTGGACTCCTCGGCGGTTCCAAAGCCCGAATACTGGCGAAACGTCCACAGCTTGCCGCGGTATCCGCTCGCGAAGTTGCCGCGGGTGAACGGATACGCACCCGGCGAAGGCGGTTCACCGGCCCGGTCGCCGGGCCCGTAGACCGGCTGCAGCGGGATGCCGGAGGGGGTCTGAACTGGCTCGCTCATCAATGGATAACGTACTTGCAAAAAATGAGAATGCCAATACCGTCTGCCGGAAACGCGCACCGAAGAGGGTGTGCGCGAGCGGGCCTCCGCGGGTCGAAAACCCGGTATTCAGTGATTATGGCACTTGCGTAAAATGAGAATGCCAATACCGGTTTGTTAGGGTGAGTACTCGTCGACAGGAGGCGTGATGTCCGGTCAGTCCAACCGGTCGCTTGCCGACCGCACCCTCGTCGTCTCCGGCGCAAGCCGGGGCATCGGGCTCGCGATCGCGCTCGCGGCCGCACGGCGCGGCGCAAACGTCGTGCTGCTGGCCAAGACGGCCGAACCGCACCCGAAGCTTCCGGGCACCGTGCACACCGCCGTCGCCCAGATCGAGGCCGCAGGCGGCAAGGGCGTGGCGGTGGTCGGTGACGTGCGCAACGAAGACGACGTCGCGCGCACCGTCGACACCGCGGTTGCGCACTTCGGCGGCGTCGACATCTGCGTGAACAACGCCAGCGCCATCGCAACCGACCCGACCGAGCAACTCGCGGCCAAGAAGTTCGACCTGATGATGGACATCAACATCAGGGGCACATTCCTGTTGACCAAGGCCTGTCTGCCACACCTGCGCGGATCCGCCGACGCACACGTGGTGACCCTGGCGCCGCCGATGAACATGAGCGCGCACTGGCTGGGCGCACACCCGACGTACACGCTGTCGAAGTACGGCATGACCCTGCTGTCGCTGGGTTGGGCATCGGAGTACGCCGATGCGGGCATCGGATTCGCCTGCCTGTGGCCGGAGACGTATATCGCCACCGCAGCGGTGGCGAATTCGCCGAACTTCGAATCGATGCTGACGCGCTCACGGGATCCGCAGATCATGGGAGACGCCGCGGTCGAGATCTTCTCCCGGCCCGCGGCCGCGGTGAATGGCAAGTGCTACATCGATTCGGAGATCCTCGTCGAGTCAGGCGTCACCGACCTGTCCCGCTATGGCGGCGGCGACGACCCCATTCTTGATATCTTCGTCGACAAATCATGAGCATCTCTTTGCTGCTCGAGATGGCCTCCTCGAGCGATCCGGACCGGACTGCCGTGGTCTCCGGCGATATCCGGTTGACCACAGCGCAACTCAGCGCGCTTGCCGACGGCGGAGCCGGGGTCATCGCGGCGTCCGGGGCGCAGCACGTCGCCTACGTCGGAACCGGCGGGGCGATGCTGCCCCTGGTGCTGTTCTCCGCAGCACGCGCCGCGGTCGCGGTGACACCGCTGAACTACCGGCTCAGCGGCGATGGGCTCCGCGAACTGATCGACCGGCTGCCCACCCCTGTTGTCGTCGCCGACGCGGAATACTCCGACGTCGTCGCGGGCGCGGGAAAGCTGGTGATCTCCTCGGCTGAGTTCGTCGAATCCGCGGGGGCCGCCGAACCGGTTTCCGAATTCGCCGACCCCGACGACATCGCCGTTGTGCTGTTCACCTCCGGCACGACTTCGCGGCCCAAGGCCGTCGAGCTGACACACAACAATCTGACGAGCTACGTGACCGGCACGGTGGAGTTCGGTTCTGCGTCGCCCGATGATGCGGCGTTGATCTGTGTGCCGCCCTACCACATCGCGGGTGTCAGTGCGGCGCTGTCGAACCTCTATGCGGGCCGGAAGATGGTGTATCTCACCAAGTTCGACCCGACCGAGTGGGTCCGGTTGGTGGCTGACGAAGGCATCACCACCGCAACCGTGGTGCCGACGATGCTCGACCGCATCGTCACAACGCTCGAACGCACACCGACGGATCTTCCGACGCTGCGGAATCTCGCGTACGGCGGATCGAAGGTCGCGCTTCCCCTTGTCCGCAAGGCGCTGGGACTGCTGCCCGGCGTGGGCTTCGTCAACGCCTACGGCCTCACCGAGACAAGCTCGTCGATCGCGGTGCTCACGCCCGACGATCACCGCGAGGCGTTCGGCGCGTCGGACGATGCCATCGCCCGGCGCCTCGGTTCAGTCGGCCAACCGGTACCCGGCGTCGAGGTGCAGATCCGGGCGGACGACGGAAGAGTGCTCGACGCCGGAGAAACCGGCGAGCTGTTCGTCCGCGGCGAACAGGTGTCGGGGCGCTACGCCGAGATCGGCTCGGTGCTCGACACCGAGGGTTGGTTCCCCACCAAAGACGTTGCCATGCTCGACGAGAGCGGATACCTGTTCATCGGTGGCAGATCCGATGACACCATCATCCGCGGCGGTGAGAACATCGCGCCCGCCGAGATCGAGGATGTTCTCGTCGAGCATCCCGATGTACACCTGTGCGCCGTCGTCGGGCCAGAGGACCCCGAATGGGGTCAGATCATCGTCGCCGTCGTGGTGCCCGCCGAGGGCGCGAACCCCGATCCCGACGACTTGCGCGAGCATGTCCGAAAGAGTCTGCGCGGATCCAGAACACCCGACCGGGTGGTCTTCCGTGAAGAGTTGCCCACCACCCCGACCGGCAAGGTGCTGCGGCGCGAGCTTGTCGCCGAATTCACAAGGAGCACAGCATGATCAAAAATGGCACTCGCTTACAGAGCCAGGTGTGCGACACCCAGGTGATCGTGGTCAGATCGGCAGACAGCCTTGACGACCTGCGCGCGGGTGGCGCGCCGATGGTGCCGATCGACCAAGAGGTCTCCTCCGATCTCGCGCTGGACGAGGCGTTGTCCGACGGAAACCTGATGGGTAAGCGCTACGTCGACGAGAACGGGGCCGAGGTGCTCGTCACCAAGGCCGGCAAAGGCACACTGTCGGTTGGGACAACGGCGCTGACCGTCAAGGAAGCCAAGCCACTTCCCGCCAGCGATTGAGCTGACGCCGGCCGAGGCGCTCGCGGCGGTCGAGTAGTTAGTCGTTTGACGTTATTTATCTCGGCCGATAGGGAACCCCCGCCGCATGGGCGGGCCCAGTCCGGTGACGCACGTCGGAGAGTCCGAGTTGGCTGGTGCGCGTGCCCGCATCCGTAGCGCCGAATACACCGGCCCGACCAGCGGGCTAGCGCCGGGATATGCGCAGGCCAACCTCGTTGTCCTGCCCGCCGACGACGCGCTCGACTTCGCACGGTTCTGCGTTCGGAACCTCAAGCCGTGTCCAGTGCTGGACGTCGCCGACACCGGCTCACCGACTCCCACCGCGCTTTCCCCCGACGCCGATCTGCGCACCGACCTGCCGCGCTACCGGGTGTTCTCCGATGGCGCCCTTGTCGACGAGCCGACGGATGTGACTCGCTACTGGCGCGACGATCTGGTGAGCTTCCTGCTCGGCTGCTCGTTCACGTTCGAGTTCGCGCTTGCCGCCGCCGGCCTCCCGCTGGCTCATCAACGCCAAGGCGTCAACGTCCCGATGTACGTCACGGATCGCCCCTGTGTCGGCGCCGGACCGTTCGAGGGTCCGCTGGTCGTGTCGATGAGGCCCTTCGCGCCAGAGGACGTCGCACGCGCGATCGCGATCTCCTCGCGCTTCCCTGCCATGCACGGCGGACCGGTCCATGTCGGCGACCCCGGCGCGCTCGGCATCACCGACCTCGACGCGCCCGACTACGGCGAAGCCGTCACAGTCGCACCGGATGAAGTGCCGGTCTTCTGGGCGTGCGGTGTGACACCTCAGGCGGTTGTGATCGCGGCCAAACCGTCGCTTGCCATTTTCCACGCGCCGGGCCACATGTTCATCACCGATCGACCACACGCTCAATACGACTCTGTAGGAGGACAGCCATGACCGTCCATGACGAGCAGGTCTCTGCGCGGCATCCCGACGCATCGGCTGTGCGAAAAGCAGTGCGCGGCGCGGCGATCGGCAACACCGTCGAATGGTTCGACTTCGCGATCTACAGCGTTCTCGCCACCTACATCGCCGACAAGTTCTTCCCGTCCGGCGACGACACCGTCGCGCTGCTGAACACTTTTGCGATCTTCGCGGCGGCCTTCTTCATGCGACCTCTCGGCGGCTTCTTCTTCGGGCCGCTGGCCGATCGGATCGGCCGTCAGCGCGTGCTGGCGATCGTGATCCTGTTGATGTCAGGCTCGACATTCGCGATCGGTCTGGTGCCGAGCTATGACACCATCGGTGTCGGCGCCCCCTTGCTTCTTCTGCTTCTGCGTTGCCTGCAAGGTTTCTCGGCAGGCGGTGAGTACGGCAGCGGCGCGTGCTACCTCGCGGAGTATGCCCCCGACAAACACCGCGGCTTCATCGTCTCGTTCCTGGTGTGGTCGGTGGTCGTCGGGTTCCTGCTCGGATCCATCACCGTCACCGTGCTGCAGGCGGTGCTTCCCGAGGCAGCGATGGCTTCCTACGGCTGGCGGATCCCGTTCCTGCTTGCGGGCCTGCTCGGCGCTGTCGGGCTGTACATCCGGCTGCGGTTGCGCGACACCCCGGAGTTCGAGGAGCTTCGCGACGACGGTGAGGTTTCCGAGTCGCCGCTGAAGGAGGCCATCACGACGTCATGGCGGCCCATCCTGCAGATCTTCGGGTTGGTCGTCATCCACAACGTCGGCTTCTACACGGTCTTCACCTTCCTGCCGAGCTACTTCACCAAGACGCTCGAGTTCACCAAGATGGATGCGTTCATTTCGATCACCGTCGCCAGCGTCGTAGCGCTCGTTCTCATCCCGCCGTTGGGCGCCCTGTCCGACAGGATCGGACGTAAGCCCATACTCATTGCTGGGTCGGCCGGCTTCATCGTCTTCGCCTATCCCCTTGTTCCTGCTGCTGAATTCGGGTTCGCTTGGCCGCGGCGATCGCCGGTCACGCGGGGCTGGCGGCCGTCGAGGCGGTGTTCGTGTCGGCGTCGCTGGCCGCAGCGGCGGAATTGTTCGCCACCAGGGTGCGCTCCGGCGCCTACTCCATCGGCTACAACATGTCGGTCGCGATCTTCGGCGGCACCGCACCGTACGTGGCGACCTGGCTGACCGACCGCACCGGCAATCCGCTTGCGCCCGCGTACTACGTGATCGTCGCGGCGATCGTCTCGCTCGCAACGGTGTTGACGATGCGTGAGACGTCGGGGCGTCCGTTGCGCAAGCTGGTTACGGAGCAGCCCACATAAGACCGCGGATGACCGCCGCCTGCGGGACGTCCTCCACAGCGATCAGTCCCGCGGGCGCGCTGCAGAGCCAGTCGATCACGTTGACCACCCGGGCCGCCGTGGACACGCATCCCGCTTCGGTGACGTCGAGTATCGGGTCGGATACATGTGTGTTGAGTTCGACCCGGGGCTCGCCTTCCACCACCACGCGGTGTACACCGGCCTTGCCGTCGGGCGGATACTCCCAGTCAGGAGCCGACGCCGCGGTCAGTCGGGTGATGTGTTCCATCGTGATCACCGGCACCCCATCTCGTATCCCTTCGACCGCGAACCTGACAGCCGCCATCTGGCCGGGCTCGATGGTTGCCATCTTGCATTCGATCCGCTTGTCGGTATACCAGGGCTCTATGCGCTGACGGAGCTCGTCGAGCTCCACGCCGAGCTGTTCTGCAAGGTTTCGGACCGGACCGCCCCACATCGCGGTGAGAACGCCGGGCAGGAAAAGCATCGGCGGGTCGGCGTCGGCGGCCATCCCGAATCCCATTGAGACGCCCGTGAATTCATAGTCGTCATAGTTGGCGTAGTCAAAGATCTCCTGGACGGTGACCGACGTAGCGCGAGTGACGAGGCTCAGCGCGCTGTGTACCTCGGTGTCACCGGAGTAGCCGGGGTCGATGCCGTTCACATATAGCGACGCGTTGCCCGCCTGACAGGCCGTGTCCAGTGGTTCCCGCAGCCAGTCGTCGGCCTGACGGGGCGTCACCAACCACACCATCGACGTGGCCGCGACGTTGATGCCTGCGGCGAGAAACTTCGACATCTGTTCGAGAGCTTCCATCGGCCGTGTTTCGCCCTGCGCGGTGTAGACGACGCAATCGGGCTTCAGCGCGATGAGTGCGTCGATGTCGTCGGTCGCGATGATGCCGGTCGGCTCCTTGAGCCCACACAGCTCGGACGCGTCTCGCCCGATCTTGTTCGGGCTGGCGGCGTGCACCCCGACCAACTCGAGATCCGGCCGTCCGATGATCGCCTTGAGTGAATGTTGACCGACATTGCCGGTGGAGAATTGAACGACTCGGCGCATCATCATCCTCAGTGGTCGCAGATAGTGGCCATCATCTAAACGGACCGCACTGACTGAAGTCAACGGACTACGCCGCCTGGATTGTCCACTTGGCGATATTGTGGGCGTATGGCCGTGGTAGACAAGCCCTCAGCGCGCGAAGCGAAACGTCTTCAAACTCGCGAACGGCTGATGGGCGCTGCGATCGCCGAGTTCAAGCGATCCGGGCTCGCCGCGGCTGACGTCGGCGCCATCGTGGCAGCCGCCGGCGTCGCGCACGGCACCTTCTTCTTTCACTTCCCCACCAAGGAACACGTCCTGCTGGAGTTGGAGCGGCGCGAAGAGGAGCGCATCGCCAAGCAACTCGGTCGCTTCGTCGCTTCCGAACGCGACCTCTCCTCGATATTCGATGAGACGGTCCGCCTCATCGTCGGGTTGGAGCGCCGACTGGGTGCCGCACTGTTCAAAGACTTCCTGGCACTGCATTTCTCACAGACACGGCCGGCGGACGAAAGCACCGAACACCCCGTCATCGTCACCGTCGCCACCGAGATCGAACAGGCCCGGGAGCGTGGCCGGGTGGACGCCGACGTGACCGCGATGAACAGCGCGGTGTTCTTTCTCCTCGGCCTGTACGCACTGCTGACGACAACCCACAACTGGCCGGCCCAGGGCGCGATGCTCGACGACTATGTGGCCAGGACCCTGCGGAGCATCGGCGCCAAAGTAGCCGATTGACTACTCTAAGTGATTGACTATAGTCAGTCACTGTGAATCTGCCGACGTTGAGGCTCGGCCGCGGCGGAGGCCGCACGGAGACACCGAAGACCGTGCTCACCAGTGGTCTCGATGAGCACATGGAGACGTCGCGACTCGCGCAGCGACAGGCCGACAAGTGGCTCATCTCGGGCAGCCTCCTGATTGGCACCGCGGCGCTGGGCGTCTTCGGCCTTCCGCTCTTCCTTCGTGGCGTATGGCTGATGCGCAAAGCGCAGCGAGAGGGCCTGACAGTCCGGCCCATGTTGGTCACTCTGCTCGGCTACCTCGTCATCATCGACGCGGCCATCAACACCGTGGGCTGGGCGCTCGACCTTGTCGCCAACCACACCATCCTGGCCCGCATCCTGTTGAACGGCTGGGGCGCCATGTTCGACGCCGGATACTTCTGGCACTACAACGAGTTGTGGCTGGGGGGTGCCGCGGGTCCTGGCGAGAAGGCCATGGAAGTCGGCATGATCCTCACCGTCTTCACCATGCGGATCGCCGCGGCGATCGGTTTCTTGCAGATGAAGCGCTGGGGCCACCAATGGATGATCATCACCTGCTGGATGGGCGTGCTCATCTGGTGCCTCTACGTCTTCAACATGACCATGTACGCCGACGTGCGCTACGCCGGAGTCGTACTGCCGGTCATCGGATGGTGGCTGTACGACATCTTCTACATCACCCCGTTTCTCGCAATCCCGTACCTGCACTCGGTCAACCGCGAGATCTTCTCCGACTGATTTGGATGACTGCACTCATTGACTTTGGTCAGTTATCAGGTTAAAAAGGGCGGACCATGACGCCTCAGGTCAAGTACTCGTCGCGTGATGCCCGCCGGTTGCAGACACGGGAACGCATACTCGGCGCGGCGATCGTGGAGTTCAAGCGCGCAGGAATGTCGGGCGCCGACGTTCATGCGATCGTCGCCGCCGCAGGCGTGGCGCACGGGACCTTCTTCTTCCACTTCCCCAGCAAGGAGCATGTGCTGCTGGAGTTGGAGAGCCGCGAGGAGGCGCGGATGGCCGCCGAGTTCGGTCGGTTCCTCGATGAGCGGCACGACTTGGCGACCGCACTGACCGAAGTCGTGCATCTGGTCGCGGGCCTTGACCGAACGCTCGGCCCGCTGCTCTTCAAAGAGCTACTTGCGCTGCATTTCTCACCGACACGACCCAACAAGGACGAGTGGGTCGACCATCCGATCATCGTGCTTTTGGTCCAGGAGATCGAGCGGGCGAGAGGCGATGGCGAAGTTCATCCGGAGTGGATGCGTTCTACAGCGCAGCGTTCTTCCTTCTCGGCATCTACGGCGTGCTGACCACCATGAGCACCTTCGACACCCGCGAAACGATGCTGGCCAAGTTGGTCGCCACCGCCGTGCGCGGCCTGGA
The DNA here is from genome assembly GCA_963758825.1 of uncultured Actinomycetota bacterium. Classification (GTDB taxonomy): domain Bacteria; phylum Actinomycetota; class Actinomycetes; order Mycobacteriales; family Mycobacteriaceae; genus Mycobacterium. The sequence continues at coordinate 21,669 of CAVWWV010000020.1, forward strand.
ATTCCGATGACGGCATGCCGCATGCAACACCCCACCGGCAAGGAGGCCTGAAGTGGACTGGGTATGGGAAATCCTGCGCTACGTCGCCGCATGGGGCGGCACTGGTCTGATCATCTGGTTCTGGTACTGGATGTTCTCGAATATCGGCACCTTCTGAGGCGACATCGCCAGAGAAACCAGGCTCCGATGACTTCCGATGCGCACGCCTTGCTGTCGAGCGCAGTTGTGCCGTGACGGCCGTCGCCTTGAGTGGACAGCGTCGCCAGGGCGTGCGCCTGATCAGCGGGGCCAGGCGTAGCTTCGGTCTGAGCTCGCGCCTCGACTTCGTTCATGTGCCGTATCCCCTGCCGGCGCATAACTGGACTCGACGCACCCTGACATGCGGTGTCGCCCTGCAATGTTCACCGTCGAAGGATCTACTCGTCGAATACCGGTTGAACGAGCTGTCTGCCCGCGAGCTGAGTGCGCTGACACTCGTCGAGGCGAATGTCGCGATGGGCTGGATCGCGGAGAACTGGCCCGGGCTGCTGCCCGAAATTCGGCGCCTGCTGCCCGACCTCGAGGTGACTGCCTGCGACCTCGACGCCGAAGAGATGCTCAATCGAGCAGTCGCAGTGGCGCGAACATCGCAACAGCTGATCGTCGACCCACTGCTCGGCACGTTGCCGAGGACATACACCGACCCGCAGAGCCTCGCCGATAAACTGCGCCGGACTTTCGGCAGGATGCCGTGGACCACTTCGCAGAGGCGACTGCCGCGGCCATACTCGATCCCCGTCGGCGGCGACGGTGGCGTGCGCAACCCGAACCTGCCGCCGCCGAGCCGTCCGCAGGACAACGACCTCGACGTGACGCCCGAACACCGTCCCGGTATTCCGTATCCGGAGTGGAACTCGTGGACGAAGAGCTTCATGGCCGACCACGTCGCTGTTCTCGAACGCGCACATACAAGCCCTCAGCGCCATCCGGCGGGGACATCCACCGATCTGCGGAAGTGGTTCTCCGAACACACCCACCGCGCCATGAAGAACTGCTTGGAAGACGGCTCCGATCTCGACGTCGAGCAGTACGTCAGCCATTACGTGGACCTGACGACCGGCGAGGCGATCGAACCGCGCATCTTTCGTGATCTGCTGCCCAGCAGCCGCGACGTCACCACGGCGTTGCTGCTCGACGGCAGTTCGTCGCTGGGAGTGCACGGCGGAAGGATCTTCAAGCTCGAACTGGCCTGTGCCGACGCTCTTTCCAAGCGATGACACTTGCACACGAGCGCCACGGCATCTTCGTGTTCACCGGCAACACCCGGCATCGCGTCGAGGTGACGTGCCTCAAGGATTTCGAAGACCGCCGGTTCGTGCCCCCTGGCGGCCTCGGCCTCGCGGCCGGCGGATACACCAGGCTCGGTGCGCCTCTCCGCCATTTGACGAGCCGACTGCTCGACCCAACCGTCGGAGAGACGGCTCCTCATCATGATCGGTGACGGCTTGATCTCCGACGAGGGCTATGAAGGACGGTACGCATGGGCCGACGCCGCACACGCCGTCGAGGAGGCCAATGACGCCGGGGTGTGCATCTACTACGTCGGCGTTGGGCCGACCCGCGTCGATCCCCTGCCCGAAGTCTTCGGACCTCGTCGCTCCCAGCGCATTCGGCGTGTCGAGGAACTTCCCCGCGTGCTGGCCCACGTCCACCGAGAATGGTCGCCGGATGACCGGCTAACTGCGAGAGGAAGAAATGACCCGGAAATCTATTACTCGAACGGCACCGAAGTTCAGTTGTTCGAGCAGGCTTACTCACCGGCGGCTGCCGGTGATGCTACCGGCCCGACCGGATGCGGCAAGACACGACTGGTCGAGCACATGGGCCTGCTGCTGCGCCGTCCGGTCGTGACCATCAGCTGCCACGACGATCTGACCAGCTCCGACCTCGTCGGGCGATTCATGGTGACCGGAGGCGACGTGGTCTGGACCGACGGACCCCTGACCAGAGCCGTCAAAGCCGGGGCGATCTGCTACCTGGACGAGGTCGTCGAGGCGCGCCATGATTCGTTGGCCATTCTGCATTCGCTGACCGATCACCGTCGCGCTCTCTACCTCGACCGTGCAGGCGAGGTCGTCGCCGCACCGGAGAGATTCATGCTCGTGTGCAGCTACAACCCGGCCTACCGCAGTTCGTTAAAGGAGCTCAAGCCGTCGTTCCGTCAGCGCTTCGTCACGCTCTCGATGCGTTACCTGCCGCCGAGCGGGAGGCCGAGGTGATCGTCGCCGAGGCGGGCATCGAGCCGGCCATCGCCGCAACGGCTGGTCCAGTGCGCGACGGCGATCAGGACCGCAGACGAAGCTTTCCACTTCGAGCCGCCCTCTACCCGCGTACTGGTCACCGCAGCGCAACTGATCGCCGCGGGCGCAACGCGAATTGGAGGCCGCGGAGGCCTGCATCCTGGCCCCACTGTCCAGCGACGGTGCGATCTCCGAAGGTTTACGCGAAGTAGCTGTCGCCAGCCTGGCTGATGCCGACAGCTCGAGCCCATCACATTAGGAAGGAGCAACGGATGGTTGATCAGAAGAGAAGAAGCGCAAGAGGGCGCTCATCGTCCTGCAGATCGTGATCTACGGCTACCTACTGACGATGTTCGGAATCCAGCTCTACATGTCCTTCGCCCGCGGATGGTGGGAATTGTGAACATTCCTCTGTTGACCGCTTTTCGGGATCGAGGTCGCCGCACCCGATGGTCTGCCCGCGCCGACGGAACGGTCGGGCTCGAGGAGCACGACGAAGAATCCCGGCTGGCGCAGCGCCGAGCCGACAAGTGGATGATCGTCGGCGCCGGCGCTGATGGGCATGTGGGCGCCCGGGATCTTCGGGCTTCCGATCTTCATGCGCGGGGTATGGCTGCAGCGCCAGGCCGCCCGAGCCGGCCTGTCGATGCGGCCGATGATCGTCACTCTGATCGGATACCTCGTGCTGATCGACGGGATGCTCATACAGCCTGGGCTGGGCACTGGACTGGTCGCCAACCACACCCTGATCAACCGCGTGCTGATGGTCGGCTGGGGCGACATGTTCGACGCCGGCTACTTCTGGCACTACAACGAGCCTGGGTCGGCGGCGCAGCCGGGCCGGGCGAGAAGTCAATGGTGTTCGGGTTGATCCTGACGGTGTTCGCGATGCGTGTGCGCCGCCGCGATCGGGTTCCTGCAGATGAAGCGCTGGGGCCACCAGTGGATGATCATCACCTGCTGGATGGGCGTGCTCATCTGGTGCCTCTACGTATTCAACATGACGATGTACGCCGACGTCCGATACGCCGGCGTGGTCTTCCCCGTCATCGGCTGGTGGCTCTACGACATCTTCTACATCACGCCGTTCCTCGCGATCCCGTACCTGCACACGGTCAATCGCGAAATCTTCACCGACTGAATTGGCTTCAAGGAGCACGACAATGACGACACTCTTCAAGAGCCGACGAGAAGGATCAGGCCGAGGACCTCCCGCCTGGCACCACGCCGTACTACGCGCGGATGCACAAGTGGATCAAGCGTGCGGTTCTCGTATGCCTGGTCGCCCTGGTCATCGAGGGCGCGTTCACGCTGCCGTTCATGGCGGTGTACTACGGGTACCCGACGCTCAGCCTCACCGAGATCTGCAGTGAGCTACTCAAAGTCCGCTACTCCGACGACACGTTGGAGTGCAAGGTCCCCTACCCGGCGTTCGGACCACCCGAAGGTGCCGACGGCAAGGACACCGCTCAGGACGAATGGGGTATCCAGCCGGTACCCGAAGTACAACCGGATCGGATTCCGCGAACTGGTGCGGATCCACGAAGAGCGCGAGGCGCGTAAAGCCGCCGAACAAGGCTCTTCAATCCCGTGACCCCTTCCGTCGCATGACCTATCGAGTCATTCAGTGGATGACAGGTGACGTCGGACAGGTGGGCGTACGGCACTTCGCCGACAGCCCGGTGTTCGACCTGGTCGGCGTGCTGGTGCACAGCAAGGACAAGGTCGGACAAAGATGCAGGCGAGATAGCGGGCATCGCGCCGATCGGCGTCGCCGCGACCGACGACATCGAGGCCATCGTCGACATGGACGCCGACTGCGTGTTCTTCACGCCGATCATCATGGACACCGAGACCGTCTGCCGGCTACTGCGTTCCGGCAAGAACGTCGTCACGACGAGCGGATTCTTCTACCCGACAGCGGACTTCGCCGCCGACGGCGCAAAGATCCGCGACGCATGTGAGGACGGCGGAACCTCGTTTCATGCCGGCGGCATCCATCCGGGTTACGCAGGCGACATCCTGCCGCTCACGCTCGCCCGCGTCATCAGCAGGATCGACCAGATCCGCGTCCACGAGGTCGTCAATGTCCTCACTGACGCGCCGACGGACCACATCGACTGGATGGGTTTCGGCAAGGACAAGGACAAGTTCGTCTCCGAGCCGACGATTCTGGGTCTCGGCGTGCCGTTCTTCGCTCAGTCGATGTACATGATCGCCGACGGCCTCGGGGTCAGCATCGACGAGGTGACCGCCGCGGACGTGAGGGCGGCTGTGGCCACTGAGGACATCCCGCACGAGTTGGGGGCGATACCCCGCGGCACGGTCGCCGCCCAACACCACGAATGGACGGCGTGGGTCGACGGAAGGCCGCTCATCGTCTTCGAAGCGCTCTACACGACTACCACTACCGACAAGCTCGACCCGGCATGGGATTTCGGCACAACGCGTTACCGCATATCAATCGAGGGAGACCCGCCGACCGAGCTCATCCTCCAAGGCGTCAAGCAACCGGACGGCACGATGGCACACCCCGGTTACAACTGGACGGCGATGGGCGCCATCAATGCCATCCCCGATGTGTGCGATGCCGCGCCGGGCTGGCTGACACATCTCGACCTGGGCTTGATTCGACCTCGGGGACTTGTGCGCACATGACCGCGTCCTCATCGCTGCATCACGTGGTCTTCGCGGTCGCGCTCGAACGTCATGACGCAGTGGCGCAGATGTTCACCGAGCTCGGCTTCACCCTTGCGCCGGCCGAGCTGACCGAGCTCGGTCTGCGGATAAGCCTCGACTGGGACCACGGAATAGAAGTCATCAGCCCCGTCCCGGGATCACCTGCGCGGGTCTCCGCATTGGTCAGCGCGTTTCTGGACAGCAAGGGTGACGGCGTCTACACCGTCGTCATCCAGGTGCCCGAAGCCTCAGCGGCGGAAGCCGTTACCGACCGTTACGGCGCCTCCATCCGGTTCCGGCAGAAGCTCGAGGGCGACGGCACTCATCTCGAGGAGATCGACCTGTCGGTTTACGGTCTGCCACTGACGCTGCTCGACACGAATATTCCGTGACCGATGATGACTGACCCGCAGACCATTCCGCACATTCTGTATGAGGACCTGCCGATGGCGGCTGACCGCGGAGCCGGCTGGGCCAAATTGCGCGGCCTTGGTCCTGTGCTGCAGGGCGATGGCTGGTACTACCTCACCAACCGCGACGATGTGCTTGCCGCGCTGCGCAATCCGGAGGTCTTCTCGTCCACCCGGGCTTTCGATGAGATGGTCAGCGCGGTGCCGCTGGTTCCGCTGGCGTTCGATCCACCCGAGCACACCCGGTATCGCAGGATTCTGCACCCGTTCTTCAGCCTGCAGGCGCTCAGCGACGTTCTGCCGTCGTTGCAGACCCAAGCGTCGGAGATCATCGCCGAGATCGCCGAGCGAGACGAGTGCGAGGTGATGGCTGACCTCGCCACGCCATATCCGTCACAGGTCTTCCTCACGTTGTTCGGCCTGCCACTCGAGGACCGCGACAGGCTGATCGCATGGAAGGACGCCATCATCGATCTCGGCCTGGAACGCGATCCCGACAAGATCGATCTGGTTCCGGCGGCGCAGCTGTTCGAATATCTCGCTGAAGCCGTTGACACACAACGGCGTCAACCTGGTGACGGCATCCTGTCGCAACTCCTTCACGGCGAGGAAACCCTCACCGACGCCGAGGCATTGGGGCTGTCCTTCGTGTTCATCCTTGCTGGACTGGACACCGTCACCTCGGCGATCGGTGCGACGATGCTGGAGTTGGCCCGTCGCCCCGAGCTGCGCGAAGACCTACGCCGACATCCCGACCGGGTAGCCGTATTCGTCGAGGAAATGATTCGGCTGGACCCGGCGGCACCAGTGGTGGGGCGTGTCACCACACGTGAGGTGACGGTCTCGGGAGTCACGCTCCCCGAGGGCGCGGAGGTCCGATTGTGCCTCGGCGCGATCAACCGTGACGGCAGCGATGCGGTGTCCGGCGACGATCTGGTGATGGACGGCAAGCTGCACAAGCACTGGGGCTTCGGCGGGGGCCCGCACCGTTGTCTGGGTTCGCACCTGGCCCGCATGGAGTTGAAGATCGTCGTCTCCGAATGGCTGCAGCGGGTGCCGCAATTCGTACTCGCGCCCGGATACAAACCCGAGATCACCTGGCCGTCAGCCACATCCACATTGCCGTCGCTGCCGCTGCGGATCGGGAACCGTTCGGCCGCACCGGAGGGCTCATGACTGTGAACACCGCCAAGCCGAGCGTCTTCGACGCCGGACTCCCGACGCTGACCTATGCCGTCACGGACACTCCGCAGGAGATATATCCGCAGTTCCGAGCGGCACAGCAGGTTGCGCCGATCGCGCTGGGACCCATCGGTCCGGAGGTGCTCTCCTACGACCTTGCGCGGACGGTCCTCCGCGACCCGCGGTTCGTGGTCCCGGCCGGCATACATCTATCCGCGCACGGCATCACATCGGGTCCGCTATGGGACAGGGTGACGCGCAGCATTTTGAACATGGAGGGTGAGGAGCACCGCAGGCTGCGCAGCCTGGTGTCGAGGGCCTTCACGCCGCGGGCGACGGCACGCATGCACGACACCATCCACGCCGTCATCAACGAGCTCATCGATGCTGTCATCGACACCGGCCGTTGCGAATTCGTGGCCGACATCGCGCGCCCGTACCCGATACCGGTGATCTGCGCGCTGCTGGGCGCTCCTCGCGCCGACTGGCAACAGTTCTCCCGGTGGGCCGAGGACATTTTCAAGATCGTCAGCTTCGACATCAACCTCGCCGACGAGGAGCCCGCCGTGCTCAAGGCATGGGGCGAGTTCGACGATTACATCGATGGAATGGTCACCCAACGTCGACAGCACCTGACCGATGATCTGCTCTCGGAGCTCATCCGCATCGAAGACGGCGGCGAGCGGCTTGACGCCGCCGAATTGCGCATGTTGGCGTTCAGTATTCTGGTGGCCGGGACCGACACCACCCGAAGTCAGTTGGCCGCTTCGATGCAGGTGCTGTGCGATCACCCCGAGCAGTGGGCGCTGCTTCGCGACAAGCCCGACCTGGCGATGCACGCGGTTGAGGAGACCATGCGTCACTCGCCGTCGATGTGCAGCACGGTGCGCAGCGCTATCGACGATGTCACGGTCGGCGAATACACATTTCCAGCAGGCACATTCATCCTCGTCAACACGTATGCAGCCAACCGCGACGGCGCCATCTACGACGATCCGACGCGCTTCGACATCAACCGGGACGAACCGCCGCCCATTCTGACCTTCGGCGGAGGAGTGCACTACTGCCTCGGCGCCAACCTGGCGCGGTTGGAGCTCGCCGAAGCGCTGAAGATCCTCGCCCGCCGATTCCCCAATCCCCGCCGCACGGGAGCGGTGCCGTGGAAGCCGCTGCTCGGCCTGAGCGGACCGACGAGTCTGACGATGGAGTTCGACTGATGGCCAACATTTCCGAGGCTGCGCCTACTACGGCTGCACGCGAGGTCATTCCGTTCCGCGAGCGCAAGCAGGACATCGTCTTGTGGATGTTCTTTCTGGTCAACGTCATTTTCGTGACCTACCAGGCGGACATCGAGCAACTTGTCATCCGCGACCCGGACAACTTCACCTATCCGATCTGGCCGCCTGCATACATGATCGACTTCCTGCACTGGTATTTCGAGAGATACGACCCGCTGCTCTACGAACGACCCGTGTGGTACACCACGATCGTCGTCATCGACCAGGTCGTCTACGGCCCGTTCTACATCGCTGCGCTGTACGCGTTCTGGAAGGGCAAGGAGTGGATCCGAAACTGGTCGATCATCTGGGCGTCCGTGATGCTGGCCACGGTCACGGTCATTCTCGGTGAGGAGATCGCCGGGCCGTTCGCGAGCGATCACCTCCCGCTGGTGCTGGCAACGAACGCCGGTTGGCTGATCGTTCCCATATGGGTGCTGATCCGGATGTGGCGGGAGCACCCCTTCACCCGGTCCGTCATCGCGAAAGAGAGCTAGCCGTGGCAACATTCGCGCAACGGTACGGTGCGTGGGCCGTCGTCGCGGGGGCATCGGAAGGGCTCGGCGAAGCGCTCGCCCGAGGGTGCGCGAGCCGCGGACTCAACGTCGTGCTCATCGCACGGCGCGCCGAGCTTGCACAGCAGATCGCCGACGACATCGCCGCCACGACCGGTGTGCAGACACGCGCACTACGCGCGGACCTTGCCGACCGCAATGACCTCGACCGCGTCCTCAATGACCTCGCCGACCTCGACGTCGGCCTCCTCATCTACAACGCGGCGTTCTCCGTCGTCGGACCGTTCTGGAACTTCGACATCGACACGCACCTCAAGGAGATCGACGTGAATGTGCGTGGGCCGCTCGTGCTCGCACACGGCTTCGGCGAGCGGTTCCGTGCGCGAGGTCGCGGCGGAATCATCCTGATGTCGTCAATGGGCGCACTGCAAGGAATGGTGCGGGTCGCGAATTACTCCGCCACCAAGGCGTACAACCTCGTTCTGGCCGAGGGACTCTGGGCCGAGCTACGCGACGACGGGGTCGACGTCGTCGTGAGCTGCGCAGGAGCGACACGAACGCCCAACTACGTGGCGTCGGAGCCGGAGGACGCGAATGTTCCGATCCAGGAACCCGAGCAGGTCGCCACCGAAACGCTGAACGCTTTGGGGAAGAAGCCGACTGTGTTCCCGGCGCGCGTGCTGCGTTTCACGCACTTTGCTTTTCGCCATCTGATGGGACGGCGAACCGCGGTGCGCCTGATGGCATATGCGAGCAACCGGACCTACAAGGAGCAGGGCAGTTACAGCACCGGCGACCGCGGCTGACCAGGCTCTTTACCACGCCCTTGTCTCCATCTTTATAAAGATAGTAAAATACGCCCGTGGATCGCGAACTGCTCGTCGACCTGACCGGTCGCGCGCTGAAATTGGCGCGGGACAAGACGACCGACCTGGCCGCCGCCGAGTACACCGTGCGTGCCGATACCTACACATCAGCCGAGCGACACGCACGTGACGTGGAGATGGTGCGCACCAGCCCTCAATTGGTCGGCTACGTCTCCGAACTGCCGAAGCCCGGCTCGTTCTGTACGAAGACGGTGATGGGACGGTCGATCCTGCTGACCCGCACACCAAGCGGTTCGGTGAAGGCGTTCGAGAACGTGTGCCTGCACAGGCAGTCACAGATCACCGAAGGATGCGGTTCGGCGCGCCGACTCGTGTGTCCGTACCACGCATGGAACTACGACCTCGACGGAAACCTGGTCGGCGTTCCGGGTAAAGAAGGATTCCCCGAAAGTTCAACGGGCAGGCAGAAGTTGGCGGAACTTCCGGCCGCTGAATGCGCTGGCTTCCTCTGGGTTGCGCTCGACCCCGACGCCACCCTCGACATCCCCGCCTTCCTGGGGCCGCTGGCCGACGAGCTCGACGCGTGGGGCATCGGGCGTTGGTCACCCCTTGGCGAGAAGGTGCTGGACAAGCCGATCAATTGGAAGCTCGCAATCGACACGTTCGCGGAGAACTACCATTTCGCGACCGTGCACAAGACCACCTTCGCGACCATCGCGCGGAGCAACTGCACCGTCTTCGACTCGTTCGGCCGGCATCACCGATTGGTGTTCCCCCTCAATGGAATCCTCGACCTCGACGACGGCAACGTCGAGCAGTGGGAGCCGCTGCAGAACATGGTCGTCATCTACGCGCTGTTCCCCAACATCGTGCTGTCGGCGACGATCGCTAACGGCGAGCTCTTCCGGGTCTACCCCAGCGACGTGGCCGGCCGGTCGATTACGGTGCACCAGAACTCGACGCCGCTGGACCTAGCGGATGAGTCGACGGCCGCCGGTGCGCAGGCCGTGTTCGATTACGCCCACGGCACCGTCCGCGACGAGGACTACGCACTGGTCGAGAAGCTACAGGTCAACCTCGCATCGGGCGTGCGGGAACACCTCGTGTTCGGCCGCAACGAGCCGGGTCTGCAACATCGGCATGAGACGTGGACGAACGCCGTCAGCGCTGCTCTCGATCAGGCGCGCCACTTCATCGCGCTCCCCTGGCTAAAGCCGCCTCGAGCACGGCGGCCAGTTCCCAGTCCCGATACAGCGCCAGTGATCGCTCATAGAACGCGAAGCCGCTGACCGGTTCGCCGCGAAAGGTGCCCCGATAACGGTACGGGCCCTCCATGTATTCCAGCGGTAGGCCGTGCGCGGGGGCGGGCACCAGCGGCTCCCCCGTCAGGTCCAGGTCGAGTTTCTGCGACGTCAATCGGTGGCGGTCGGGCATGTACCGCGCCTTAGCGGGCGGGGGTACTCAACGTGCGGATCGAGTCGGGCCAGCGCACGTAGCTGGTGACGGTGACCTCGATGTTGTCCGCTGAGACGGGGTCGGCGTCCGGCGAGCTCGTGGTGGCACCCGAGAACGGCTGCAGCGCATTGCCGTTGGTTTGGTCGAACTGCCGCCATATGCTCAGGTCGACATCGTTGTCCAGATTGATCGTGCGCCATTCGTGGGCGCGGGCGCGGATGTCGCCGGTCCCGCCACCGTCGTTGGCCACCAAATGATACGTACTGCCGGTCGACGTGCCCGGTGGTTCCTTTCACCTTCTCCGGTACTGAACCCCATGACAGCGTTCCGGCCATCGTCATGCCGGTCTGGAAGTACGAATACGTGGTCGCCTGCCCGAAACACTCGATGGTGCCGTTGTAGGCAAGCTGTACCGAAGGTGGCACCGGGCCCGCGCGACGGCGTCACATGCAGGTCCAGTTGCACCTGAGCGCCGTGCTGGTCGGTGCCGCAGAAGGTCACGTTATAGGTATAGGGCAGCAGGTCGCCGGCCTCGTCCCGGCAGGCTGCGCCACACCGCGGTACCCGCACTGCCGTCGTAGGTCATGTCGAGTGACCGTTGCCCACCGTCAGCTTCGGCGCCACGTCGGGCTCCATGTTCGTCGGCGGCATGTCGTAATCGGTGAAGGTGCCGTACGTGCCGTTATCGAGGTCGAAGAGAGCCATCGTGTGAAAGTCGGCGACGATTGAGCCGCCGGGCCGGTTCTTGTTGAAGATGGTCAAGAACGCGAACCTGCGCCCTGATTCGTCGGCGGCCAGTTCACCGGCGATGAACC